>CAVZWK010000033.1:0-68572 GCA_963778995.1 Terriglobia bacterium | reverse complement strand
CCGTGCCAGCTCAGGCGGTCGACGCAACACTTGCTTGGAGTTTACTCGCGGGAGTTTGAAATCCTAGAGTTTTTCTTGGTCGTTGATTCAAGCGCAGCGAGACCTGGTCGAGCTGCGCTTGAGTGATGGGAGTTAGATCCGTTCCTCGCGGGAAGTATTGCCGCAGCAGCAGATTTGTATTTTCGTTTGTTCCACGCTGCCAGGGACTTTGCGGATCACAGAAGTAAACCTGCACATCTGTCGCGACCGTGAAGTCCTTGTGCTTGGCCATCTCCAGCCCGCGATCCCAGGTCAGGGAGAGACGCAGGGTCGCCGGGAGTTTACGAACATGCTCACTCAACGCAGCAACCACTGCTACCGTTTCTTTGCTCGGCACTTTGACCAGCATCAGGAAGCGGGAATGCCGTTCCACTAAGGTCGCAATGTAACTGTTCTTGCCACCGGCCAGCAGATCGCCTTCCCAATGGCCGGGAATCGCTCGATCTTCGGCCTCCGCAGGCCTTTCTCGAATTGAGATGGCATCGACGATCTGCCCCCGTGAGTGTCCATGTTCGCTTGCGTGACGCGAGCGGCGCATGCGCCGCTTCGAGCGCAGGTGGTCCATCAGCTCTTTTTTCAACGCTCCACGCGCTTGAATGAACAGGCTGCGGTATATGGTCTCGTGGGACACACGCATGCTCTCGTTGTGGGGATACTGAGCCTTCAACCACCCGGCGATCTGCTCGGGCGACCAATCCAGAATCAGTTTACTCGCAACCAGGTCACGCAACTCGCTGTTCACGGCAAGCAGACAGCGTTTCGGGCGCAACGCGGCGTTCCATGCTTGCTGGTCCGCATCGTAGGCGCGATAGACAGGGCGGCCACCATGGCGCGCGACCTCCCGACTGACCGTCGACGTAGCTCGATGGAGACAACGGGCGATCTCACGCAGCGACGAACCGGAAGCCATGCCTCGCGAAATGTCTTCTCGCTCAGCGAATGTGAGCGCTAGCCGCGAGCGGCGACGAGCTAAGGGCGGGATGCCGCCGCGAGGCAGCAACACAGCGCGAATCGTGTTGTGACACTTGCCGTAGGCGCGGCCAATCTCATGCAGCGTCTCCCCGGCCTTCCATCGACTCCAAATCTCACGCTTATCGATCGCAGAAAGTCCCAACCTCCCAGATCTCATAGCAACACCACCTTTTCAGAACAGACTTACATCAGATGGTGTTGCATCGACCTGTCGAATGCACCCGCCTTATCGGTAGAGACCATTACGAGTGCCTCGACCCCATATACCGCAGTCATTTTCGCGAGTTGATTCGTGCCCAGAGCGTTGTTGCGCACCGCTTCGATCACGTTGCTTTCCATCAGCGGCACATGTTTGCAGGCAGCCGCGTGAATCACAATCTCGGGCTCTTCGTTTTCGAAAATTTCCGCAAGCAAGGCACTCTGCGCGACGTCGCCAAGGATGGCCGAGCACGCGCTTGAGCTAGGAATGCGTTTCAGTTCGAAGTTGATCTGATGGAGATTGCCCTCGGAGCGGTCCAGCAAAACCAGGGCTCGTGGGCGATGGAGGAGGATTTCTTTGGCGAGGGCCGAACCGATAGAACCGCCGGCTCCGGTCAGAAGCACGCAGCGGTCGGTGAAGGGAAGGGACATAAGAATGGTTCCGGGGCCTGGACTCGAACCAGGATTCTAGGCTCCAAAGGCCCATGTGCTACCAATTGCACCACCCCGGAGGAGTGAGAACAACCTTTCTAGTTTACTTGAGAGCCTGCGCCTGACAAAATCCCGAATCCTGGTTGGAAGATGCTGCTCTCTTCGTATTCCCCAATACTCCGCCAAAGCAAAGGTTTGCACTTGAAGACCAATTGAAGGAGAGAGCGGCCGTTCGCCTAAAAGCCGTTCATTTCTGCGCGGCGCGAGGACAAGCGATTGGGTGGCCATGCACCTCATGAAAATTTCTGCTAAAGTTAAAAGGTTGTGTTGTACACCGGAGAGGTGGCCGAGCGGTTTAAGGCGCACGCTTGGAAAGCGTGTGTAGGTTAACCCCTACCGTGGGTTCGAATCCCACCCTCTCCGCCATATACTCGTTGATTCAATTGCCCTTGCGGATGCCTGCTACTCAAATCCTCGCCAATTTATTCGTGTTTTGGACCTGAAACGGACCTAACGACACCTAATACCTGAGCGTTTTTCAGACGAGTGGATGGCAATTCGGGATTGGCATAAAACACTCGGCTCATACGAGTTTGACCGCTGGGGCTTTCCCCTGGCTGACCGCTGGAATTCGTCGCTTTCCTACTGACACGAACCGTCGTCCACAAATTGATTCGACGATGCAATCGACGCCAGCGATTCCCAACACGCCAATAGTTTCTGATTCAGAGGATCGCTATCCAAGGAGTTGGGCGCAAAATAGTCTCTACTCACTTCGATTTTCAAGTATTTGTCGGTCAAAGCATTCATCGTATTGAACTCGTTGGTCAGTAGCGGAAACGCCTTCTGATCCAGGTCCGTGCTCGCCGCTGCTTGGGTCTGCGCCAGGCTGGATCGGATTTGCCTCCTGAAGTTACCGAACCATGTGTCGGACAGGGGATACCCTCGCTCAACACCATTCTTCAACGCAGCGCGCCATTCAAGGATCTCCCGCATGGTCTCAATCCCACGCTGTGAGGAACGGCTTGGAAAGGCCGGCCGCTGGCTGCGGCGCAGACTGCGCTGCAGGTATTGCTACCGCCGGGCAGTGCTCAGAATGATCTGATTCCCGATGAAACGCAGGGATCCGCCTGTGATCCGCGCGAATTCGTCCACTTCCACGAAATTTTTCCCTTGCACCTGAATCACCTCTTGCCTGTCCCTACGGACCTTCGATCAGGAGCGCACTCGTCTCTTGCGCAGCCAGGACCAGCAGGGGTAGCAGCAGGATCGTAACCAGCATCATCGAAATTCGAACCGCGTTGCTCTGCATTCATCCTCTCCTCGTCGCACATCATAAGTGCGAATGTTAGTCTCCCAGTAAAAGGCACGCGCCTTGCCAGACCGAAATTACGAAACGGACCGCGCAATCCGCGTGCTTTCACGGTTTTAGACCCAACACAACTTCAATGGCTTTCTCACACGAGGGGGAGCTTGCCCGCAATTGGGCACCGTGCCCGGCGGTTTGGGCATTCGGGGCGAGACATCCACCAGGTCAGAACTAACTGACTAAGGGGGGTTTTCCAGACCCCGACTACGTGAGAGCGCCTCGATGTGGAAGAACGGTTCTGGTGGTGCTAGTCTGATGCGCATGCTGGAAGACAACGAAAGATTGGCGCCGACCAATAGCCGGTATCGAGCCCTGCTCGATGTCTCCAGCGCAATGGTAGAGCAGCCTACCGTAAAGGCTGTGCTGCATAGCCTGCGCGACGTTCTGTCCAGCAGTTGTCGCCTTCATGGCGTCGACATCTATGTACTGGGCAGCGGCGGAGACACTCTGCATCTTCTTGACTTCGATCGAGAAGCGGATGCCCCAGCGATCAAGATCGGCACCAAAATCTCTCTGACCGGCGTGGCAGCCCGAGTACTTGAGGAGCAGGAACAAGTCTTCCTGCCGGACGTATCGCAGGAAATGTTGCGACATCCCGAGCTGGCTCCCTTTGCGGCTCAATCTGTTGGTCGAGCCACATATGTCTTCCCATTATTTACCTCCCAACAGCGATACGGAATTCTCGCAGTGACCAAGGAGCGGGGACAGGAATTTGTGCCCGAGGATGTCGAACTCCTCCACTCTCTGGCATCGCACGTTGCAGTCGCGCTCGAGTGCGCGGTAGCGAGGGACAGCGCAGAGCTTTACCAACGGCAAGTTGTCAAAGAGCGGGACCGGCTTAGGTTGCTGTTGGAGATCAACAACCACATCGTTTCCAAGCTGGACATTAATGAACTGTTTCGATCGGCAGCGGCTTCGATCCGGACCTATTTTCGGGATGACTTTGCCGGATTTTGGCTTATCGATAAAAAATCAAACCAACTTGAATGCGTCGTATTGGATTTTCCCAGTAGCAAAGGTTCCTTGACTGAGGTCGAGAGGTCGGAACTCAGCGGTCCCGACTACGAAAAGTTGCGAGCGCGCGTGCCCGAGCTCTTGTCTATAGAGGAAATCGAAGAGCTCCCGGAGCGGGTGGTTGAGAAGCTAAAAGCTGAATCAGTCACTTCGATGGCGATCGCCCCAATGGTAACCCCAACCGGCCCCGTAGGTGTCATAACTCTGGGCAGCCGCCAGTCGAACAACTTCGGACAGGAAGACTTGGATCTCTTGTCACAAATCAGCAATCAGATCGCGCTCGCGGTGGACAACGCGATTGCCTATGGACGCGTAACAGAAGCCAGAGATCGTATCGAGGAAGAGCGCTTGTATCTCGAATCGGAAATCCGCTCCGAGTACAACTTCGAGGAAATCGTCGGCAAGAGTGCCGCTCTCCGCAAAGTACTCGACCAGGTTGCGATTGTCGCGACTACGGGATCGACAGTGCTCCTGCATGGGGAGACCGGCACTGGAAAAGAACTGCTCGCCCGGGCCATTCATAATCTCAGTCCGCGTCGCGAGCGTACCTTCGTTCGACTGAACTGTGCCGCCATCCCATCCGGGTTGGTGGAAAGCGAACTGTTTGGGCATGAAAAGGGCGCGTTCACCGGCGCGCTCATGCAGAAACGTGGCCGGTTTGAGTTGGCAGATCGCGGCACTCTTTTCCTGGATGAAATCGGCGATATCAGTCTCGACCTGCAGCCAAAGCTCTTGCGCGCTCTGCAGGAGCGTGAGTTTGAACGACTGGGGAGTACTAAGACCATTCGGGTGGACGTTCGCCTGATTGCCGCAACGCACCGCGATCTGCAAGCAATGATCCGCAACAACCAGTTTCGCGAAGACCTTTTTTACAGATTGAATGTCTGCCCGATTGAGATCCCTCCGCTTCGCGAAAGACGTGATGACATTCCGCTCCTGGTTCACTATTTTGTTTTGCGCCACTCCCGCCAGATGCAAAGGCGCATTAAGTCTGTCCCGAAGCTGGCCATGGAGGCGTTGGTGAATCACGACTGGCCGGGCAACATTCGCGAGCTTGAAAACTTCATCGAACGCTGCGTGATTTTCACACAAGGCGACGAGTTGAACGTCCCGCGCGCAGAACTGAAGAAAGCACCGGTCAAATCGGCAGCTTCGGCGGCATCAAGTTTCGAACAAGCTGAGCGGCAGGTCATCATCGATGCTCTGCGGGCCGCAGCGGGAAGAGTATCCGGCGAAGGCGGGGCCGCAGAGCGCCTCGGGCTAAAAAGAACAACTCTGCAAAACAAGATGCGCAAGCTGAACATCAGTCGTGCCGACTATGCAGTGTGAGGAACCGATTTCGGGGTTCAGTTGCTAAAACAGCCTTCCACTTGGACCAACTCTCAGGATCCAGGCCTAGCCGATTGGGACGGTCTTTTAATGCAATGGCATGCCTGCCCGGATCCCGGCATTGCCCATCCGCCGGGCACCGAAGATCCCCAAAGCTTTTCAATGCTCCTTTTCATTTCAATAACTTCCGCGAACGAGTCCCTGGCATAAAACCTGCAATATCTTGGCGAGGAAGCTCTCCAGCCAACGCTCCTGGCTGCTTGGATACTCTGTGGAGGTGCGATGCTGCGCATCGAGATTCATGATTCGGCGAATAGTGTGCAAGTCAAGTTTGAAGGCCGATTCATCGGCGATGACGCCCAGAACACTCGCGCCCTCCTGACAAGCTGCCGTGACGGAATAACACTAGTGGTCGATCTCACGGAAGTCACGTTCATCGACTCTGTGGGGGAAGAGGTGCTGTCGTTCTTTGGCCGGTTCGGGGCGGAGTTCATTGCCGAAACATCGTACGTGCTGGACGTGTGTGAGCGCCTACGTCTGCGCCTCGCTCGGAATGGCGGAGCGGCTCCAACCCCGTTAACCACCTCCCGGCCCAAAGCCGCCCGACTCAAGTCCAATAAAAGCTCGTAAGTGTTAACTCGTCGAGAAAAGAACATGTGGTTCCCAATGTCTCCATTGGTCTTGCCTGTAATCACCTCGCCTGAAACTCGCGGTCAATCATTCAATCAGTTTTGACAACAAACGAAGCGAGTTGTTTCAACATCCCAGCTATGTGCGCCGCTGGCCGAATGACAACAGCACCCGGCCTGACTAGCGCTGCTTCCGTCTGAAAATGCCTCACGCATTCGGTCACGGGCACCAAAAGGCGGCAATGCCCGCATGAGGGCAGCATTCCTCAGCAACAATCCATCCGGGAAGCCTAGATTCAACAACTTGCCAACCCCAGCGAGTTGGCATGTCCTTTGCATAATTCGCAATCGAGAAAAACATCATGAGCTTACTAGCGAGAAAAGACCAAACGACTCACCCCCCAACAGAGGAATCGACGCTGCGGCACTCAAGCGGCAGCAGACAATCCATGAAGACGGGTAGATGGGCGCGGCTCGTGCTTATTTGCTCGATCCTGGCCGGCATATATCCCGGAATGACAGTGGGCCAGCAACAACAAACGAGGTTGGACGACAGCGATGCACCTGTTCTTACGCTCGACGAGGCAGTCAACCTGGCACTCCAGCACAACTGGAATGTGAAGAACTCTGTGCTTGAGGCTCAGAAACAGGATTTCGAAGTGCGTACAGCGCGCAGTCGGCGGAAGCCCCAATTTCAGTTTTCTATGCTGGGGGGCGAGTTACTCCAACCGTTTGACTTTACCTTCCCGAAAGGGGCGTTCGGAACATATCCAGCCACCGGGCCAATTCCCGGGACCAATGCCAAAGTTCACACGCCGGCGGTCTTTACAACCTACTTGACAGGAAATATCGATCAGCCCGTCACCCAGCAATACAAGATTGGTTTGGGAATTCACGTAACCGAACTTGGGCGCGACATCGCCCGTGAAGATGTGCGCGCTGAGCGCCAGAAAATCGCTGCGGAAGTCCGAAGCGCATATCTTCATCTTGTCGCCACCCAGGCGAGCGTCGATGCGGCGTGGGCGTCGGTCAAGACACTCGAGGAAGCACAACGAGTCACCACGCAGTACGAGGCCGAAAAGAAAGCGCTGAGGGGAGATGTACTGGATGTCGAGGCCCGCTTAGCCAAATCGCGCTATGAGTTGTCCGTTGCCGAGAATGGCATGGCAACGCAACGCGAGGCCCTCAACCAACTGCTTGGCCGCGATGTGGCCATGTCTTTTCGGGTTGACTTCATTCCAGAGCAGGATTCCAGCGATCTGACGCTCGATTCAGCCCGCCAGGAGGCTCTAGCAAACCGCCCCGAAAATCGGCAAGCGCGTCTGAAAGAAAAGCAAGCGGAGTATGACCGGCGTCTCGCCAAGGCCGAATACATCCCGGACCTGAGTCTCTCTCTGCGCTATCAGGGGATCAGCAACGTGCAAGTTCTTCCCCAAAACGTTGCCACGGCCGGATTCCTTTTGACCTGGGAACCGTTCGACTGGGGACGCCGCCACAACAAAGTTGTCGAGGCAAGCAAGACTATCGAACAGGCTCGCAACGGTATTCAAGAGACAGAATCGCAGATCGCTGTCGAAGTCGGCGCGAAATACCGCAAATGGCAGGAAGCATCTTTGCAGCTGAAGGCTTCCGGGACCGCCCACGAAGCGGCTGTGGAACAGCTCCGGGTGATCAACAACAAATATAAACAGCAGGCTTCGCTCTTGAAAGAGCTTCTCGAAGCCCAGGCCAGGAGCTCGGAAACCAATGCTCAGTATCAGGAAGCGCTTTCCTCGTATTGGAGCGCCTTCGCTGAGGTGCGCAAGTCGATGGGGAAAGAGTAGCCATGAGTTCGGAGAACCAGAGCAGAGTTCGAGAAAGCAAGTGGAGCGGAGCAAAAATCATGGAGAACAAATTGAGGATAGCGCCCGGATTAGCAAAAGCGGCTGTGCTTTTGGTTTTGGTAGCGGTAACAAATGGCTGTCAACGACCCACGCACGTCGAAGCCAAGTCACCCACGCCAGTTCATCTAGGGGATGTAACTTTGGAATCGTCTTCGCAAGATTTACGTTACTCGGCTTCTGTTATGCCGTTCGCACAAGCGAGCTTGTCGTTCAAGTCCGCAGGATACGTAACGGAGATTAAGCAGGTCGTGGGAGCCGACGGACGGCGTCGCGACATAGGACCGGGAGATTATGTCAGTCGCGGGTCTGTTCTCGCGCAGATCCGGCATCAGGATCTGAAGAATCAGCTCGACCAAGCCGCGGCAACGCTCGCTCAAGCCCAAGCACAGCATCTGGAAGCAACACAGGATTACGAGCGCGCGAAGGCGCTCTACGCTACACAGAGCTTGATCAAGCCTGATCTCGATCAAGCACAGGCCAGATTCGATTCTACCCTTGCGGGTGTGGATCAGGCCAAGGCTAGTCTGCACCAAGCGCAGCTGACACTTGAGGATGCCGATCTGAGAGTGCCGTTTTCCGGATACATCCTTGCCCGAAACATGGAACTGGGGAACCTGGCAGAACCAGGGACCGCGGCCTTTACGATCGCCGACACGAGTGCGGTGAAAATCGGTTTCGGCGTCCCCGAGTATGCCGTCAGGCATCTACTCCTGGGGCAACAATTCAACATTCATCTGCAGGATGATCCGAAAGAGTACAGCGGGCGGGTAACGAGTATTGCCGCGAGCGCCGACGAAAAGAATCGCGTGTTCGCTATCGAAGTGACCGTACCTAACCCCAAGAGCTATTTGAAGCCCGGCATGATCGCCTCGCTCACTGTGTCTGGGGTCCAAAAGGCTCCGGCTCCCGCCGTCCCGCTGAGCGCCGTGGTTGCCGACCCCGCTGCACCTGGCCGCTATGCGGTTTTCGTTGCCAGTGAAGTGAGCGGCAAATGGGTGGCGCATTTGCGAGAGGTCACGCTAGGCGAAACCCTCGAGAGCGATGTGGCAGTCGAGGGTGTAAAGCCAGGGGAAAAGATCGTCGTTGTTGGAGCCGCCGATTTAAAGGATGGCGATTCGGTACAGGTTCTTCCATAAAGGAACAGAAAAAATGGCACACGAAAACGAGCAAGTCGTCACCAGTCGCCGGAACGTTCCAAAGTTCTTCGTCGAGCATCCGCACATCTCCTGGATGTTTCTGGCCGGAGTCCTCATTTGGGGTTGGTTCGGCTATAAGTCCATGCCACAGCGTAAAGACCCGGAAATCCCCGTGCGCGTCGGTGTCGCAGCTTGTCCGTGGCCCGGAGCGACGGCGCAACAAGTGGAGCAATTCATTACGCGTCGAATTGAGGATGTTGCCGCCGAGAACAAGACGATTCATCCGGGAACAGATGCGGACTACGGCATTAAGTCCTTATCTCTTCCGGGCTATTCGTTTGTGACCATACAACTCGATGAGGGCATCACCGATACCAAGCGGCAATTCAGCGATATCAACCTCAAGCTGAACGCCCTGAATTCCCAGTTGCCTCAGGGCGCGGGCCCAATCATTTTCCAAAGCGATTTTGGAGATACCGCTGCTCTCATGCTCACGGTCGCCAGCCCAAAGGCGGACGGCGTTGAAATTGCAGCTCGCGCCAATTCCGTTGAGACGGCCATCCGCAAAGCTCGCGTTGCAAAACAGGGGCAGCGCATTACGGTGGTAGATTCCTTTCCACAATCTATCTCTGCAAAGGAGGTCCTCGACACTGGATACCTATTTCAAGCGGAGGCGCAGAGCGCTGGAATCATTCGAGACTCGGAAATCATTCAGGGGAGTGGATTCATCGGCATCGATGGTGTTTCCGATTCCGATGACGGCCCCATTCAAGCGTTCATTAAACAGTTCATATCGGAGCGCCTAAAACGGTCCGAGTTGCATCCCGATGCGTGGGAACCCACGATCATTCGCGATCCGAGCGAAACACGGACGAAACTGGCCAGCGTCGCCGGCGACAAATACAGCTATGCCGAACTCGACAATTATTCCGATTTGATCGGCCGGACGGTCCAGGGAGCTCCCGAAGTTTCCAAGGTCGAACGGCGTGGTGTTTTGTCGCAGACCATCTATCTGGATTATTCGCAGGACCGCCTCGCTTCCTACGGATTGCGTCCTGCTGATCTCTCTAAAGTCATTTCGGCTCGGAACATCATCGCGCCGGGTGGGACCGTAGAAACGGGGGAGCAGAGGGTTACACTCATCCCTTCCGGACAATTCGACACCGCCAGGAGCATCGGCGATGTGGCTGTATCCGCCACGTCTCAGGGTGCCCCAGTCTATTTGCGGGACCTCGTGCAAATCAGCCGCGGGTATCAAGCTCCTGCTACGTATCTCAATTACTACACATGGCGAGACTCCAGTGGACACTGGCAACGTAGCCGGGCGATCACCCTCGCAGTTTACATGCGCGATAAGAAGCAAATCGCGCGCTTCGGACAGTCCGTGAACTCAAAACTTGAGCAACTTCGCCAGGTTCTTCCCACCGACCTGATTTTGGCGCACACGTCCGATCAACCGCTTCAGGTGAAGGAGAACATCAGTCTGTTCATGCGCGCGCTTGTCGAAGCCATCATTCTCGTGGTCATCGTTTCGCTGCTCGGATTTTGGGAGTGGCGCCTGGCGCTGATTATGGCTCTCGCCATACCCATCACGCTGGCAATGACGTTCGGCGTCGTATATGTGTTGGGAATTGATCTCCAGCAAGTCTCCATCGCATCCCTGATCATCGCGCTGGGCCTTCTTGTCGACGTGCCGGTGGTCTCTGGCGACGGCATAAAGCGCCACTTAGCGGAAGGGTTTCCACGTATCACAGCGTGCTGGATCGGACCCACTAAGCTGGCAACTGCGATTTTCTACGCAACGATCACGAACATCATCGCCTACCTGCCATTCTTGATGTTGACCGGCAATACCGGCGAGTTCCTGAAGAGCCTTCCCATCGTGATGACAGCTTCCCTGCTGTGCGCACTCTTTGTAGCGATGACATTTGTCCCATTCCTCGGGTTACTACATTCTGCGCGCTCCAGCAAAGCGCGAACCAACGATTGAGGAGAGACGCCAGAAAGGATTTTACGGTTTCTATAACAGACTCGTGGGCAGGGCCATAAAACACCGCTGGGCCGTCCTCGGCGGGTCCCTCGTATTCCTGATCATCGGTGGGCTGTTCGGCTCTCGGCTTAAGACCCAATTCTTTCCCGAAGATGTTCAGTATTGGTTTTATCTGGATATTTGGCTGCCAAATGAAACTCCTTTGGGCGTCACCAACGATACTGCCATGCAGGCCGAACGCGTCGTCCGGCGAGTGATTGAAAATTCAGCAGACTGCCACTACCAAGGAGAACCGTGAACATCTTCTCAAGTCACTGACGACTTTTGCCGGCGGTGGCGGGCCTCGCTTCTGGTTTTCGGTATCACCGGAAATGCCGCAGACCAACTACGCGCAAATGATTGTCGAGGTCACTGATAAAGAGGCTTCGCCAAAGCTAGCTCGCCCGATCCAAGACGCGCTGGCCAAGGAAGTACCGGGAGCGTGGATTACGGTACGGCAGCTTCAAACGAATCCTGTCGAGAATCCCGTGGAGCTACTGATTTCCGGGCAAGCAGACGTCGACGCGAGAAATGAAGCTGGCGATATTCGTACGCTCCGACAGATTGCCCGGCAGGCTGAGGACATCGTCAGTCAATCTCCCGGCATTTCCGTTCTCCGGGATGATTGGCTCCCGGATAATGTTCAGCAGAGGATTCAGGTCGATCCTGACCGCGCAAACGTAGTAGGAATCACCAACGCCGATGTCGCGAACGCGTCGACCGCCGCGATGAGTGGCACGACAGTGGGCGTGTTCAAGGAAGGCGACAAGAACATCCCCATTGTGGCGCGCCTTCGTATGGAGGAGCGTGCCCAGCTTGCCGACATCAAGAACCTGTATGTTTACTCTTCACAGACGAACAACCGAGTGCCTTTGCTGTCGATTGCGACGGTCGGAAATTCGTTGGAAACAGCTCGCGTAGCCCGGCGTGAGCACTTTCGCACCATTTCGATACTTTGTTATCCCCGGCCCGGCGTTCTCGCTTCGGAGATCCTCGAACCCATTCTTCCAAAATTGCAGGAGTTCCAGAAAACTCTTCCTCCCGGTTATCAGCTTCGTATCGGGGGTGAAAGAGCAAAACAAATAGACGGATTCAGCAATCTGAAAATCGTCCTGGTAATTTCCTTGATTGGAATTTACCTGGCACTGCTCGTTCAGTTCAACAACGCGGTAAAACCTCTTCTGGTATTCGCCGCTGCTCCCTATGGGGTGATTGGCTCTCTCATCGCTCTCTCGATCATGCATACGCCGTTTGGATTTATGGCCTTTCTGGGCATCGCCAGCTTGATCGGCGTGATCGTTAGCCACGTGATCGTGCTGTTCGACTTTATCGAGGAAATGCATGCGAAAGGGGAACCCCTGGAGCAGGCGCTTCCGGACGCGGGAATCCAGCGTATTCGGCCGGTGCTGATCACTGTGCTGGCCACTATACTTGGCCCTCTTCCCATTGGCGCTCGAAGGAGGGCCCCTCTGGCAGCCTCTCTGTTATGCGCAGATAGGCGGCCTTGCCGTAGCAACGTTTATCACGCTGCTTCTGGTGCCCGTTCTCTACAGCATTTTTGTGCTGGATCTGAAAATCATCCGCTGGGAGTCAAAACAGCCTGCGGAAGCGGCAGAAGTTAGCGCGGCTGGGGAAAGCGCGCTGCAAACCGAGTGATGGCGCTAAGGATTTTCGCGATGATTCTTCTCACTCAAATTGGCGCGGCTGTTCTTCTGGTAAGCCTTACGCTCTTATTGCAAGTTGCCGGGGTCACAGCGCTCATCGAGCGGCTTAAACGGGTTCTGACCCGGGACGTTGACAGGCATGGACCAATTTACTCAGCCACTCTTGTAGTGGAAACGACACTAGCAATCGTGCTTCTGCACGGGCTGGCGATTCTTCTCTGGGCCGGTTTCTACCGGTCGCGTTGCTTCCCCTCATGGGAAATCGCCTTTTACTTCTCTGCAAGCAGTTATTCCACTGTGGGTTATGGGGACGTGGTTATCCCGCCAGCCTGGCGACTCTTAGGGCCTCTGGAAAGCGTCACCGGCGTGTTGATGTGCGGAATATCAATAAGTGTTCTGTTTGCTCTCGTCACTCGGCTGCTCGACCGCGACACGCAGTCCTTGGGTGGAAAGGTGCCGATGGGCAATTTGTCGCCCGCCCCTACCGGACGATCGACGAATTCGAGAGGACAAAGCCATGCCTAAACCCAATATCGAGACTCCCGATTGGCTTCGCCAGACGGAGAGCATCCTCGAAGAGATGAATGAGGGAGTGGCCATCGTTGACGATCAACTCCGCGTAGTATTTGCCAACGAGGCGCTTCTCCGCTTGGGACAATACAAGCGTGACGAGATACAGGGCCGCACGCCCGACGCAATCTTCCCACCCGAAGATGTCCCGTACATTGTGCAGCAGCACGAATCGGGGCACCGCTACAGACACAATCGTAACGAGTTTTACTTGCCTCGAAAGGACGGGGAGAAGATCCCCGCAATCTTCAGCGGGCGCGTGATTCAGGGGCCTGACGGACGAGAGTACGTCATTCTGATCTTGACTGACATCAGTGCCCAGAAACGAGTTGAAGAGCAACTTCGCGAATCCAATGCGCTCCTGGAGAAGCGCCATAATGAAATGGAGACCGAACTTGCGCTCGCTGCACGCGTCCAACAATCACTCGCGCCACGGAACCTCATTTGGCAGGACCTCGTGATTGATGCCTACTTCAGCCCCGCGCATACCATCGGCGGCGACTTCGGTGTTCTCCATCCGCAGGGCGATGAATTTCTCAACCTCGTTGTGTGCGACGTGTCGGGCCACGGCGTTAGTTCGGCGCTAATGGCCAACCGGATGTACACCGAAACACTCCATGCGCTGGAACGCAGGATGGGCCCCGGTACACTGCTCAGGCAGCTTCATGATTTTGTGCAGGATCGCATCGCGGTCGACGGCTTTTACTTCACGATGGCGGCAGCTCGTTTTTCTCAGCAAGGGCGCCACGTTACGTTTGCCGGCGGGGGCCACCCACCAGCAATACTCGTCTCCAATGGCGTACTCCGGCTACTTGATTCACAGAGCGGCATACTCGGTTCTGTTTCAGAGATTTCGCCGTCGAAATCCGTCAACGAAATCGAACTGGCAAAAGGTGATCGTCTGATTTTCTACACCGATGGACTGGTCGAGGTCTTCAACAGCCTCGACGACATGCTCGGCGTCGAAGGCCTTGAAGCGTTGATCCTCGAATCGGCACAACGACCAATTGAGGAGTTAAAGCAGGCAATCCTGGACGGTGTAACGACGTGGAGGCACGGCCCCCTCTCCGACGACGTATCCCTCGTAATCGTCGAAGTTCGCTAACTCCATTAGACTGGTGTTCCAACGTAGCGATAATCGACTATCCGGCAGCACGAAGTCGCAAACGTACACGTTCCATTTCCGTGGTCTGTTCAAAAAAAACGCTACACTGTTTTAAGTGAATTATTCACTTTGCCCGCTTTTTCGTATGGTTTCGGTTGGATACAGGTGCGCTAACGTTACGTACGTACGTTACGTAACCCGATAGGTTTGGAAGGAATTTACTTGGTTCCGTCAACCTTGAGTGAATGATTCCAAGATCTGCCAGCATTGTTCTAGGATTTGTCCTGAGTGCGGTTGCGGTCTTCGAGAATTCGTTGCACGTAAGATAATCCCAATCCATATTCCTCCGCGAATTCAGCCACAATTTCATCCTTCTTTGCGCCAACGGCCAGCATTTTGTTCGCTCTTTGGCGCAATTCCTTCCGCTCCATTACCGAGATCCTGCTTGGTCTACCAGCGTCCTTCTTACTAGGTTTCGAAGACAACAACTCCTCCAACGAACGCTTAGCCATTCGTTCTATGCGGTTTATTGGTTGGAATGCCGCCAGTTTCTGCTTCGCTTGGTGGATTTTGCCAATGTCATTCGTGGTGAGACCACATTTCATAGCGAGAGTCTCAATCGCTTCCTGCTCTTTCTCGATCTGGGAGGCAATTGTTTCGCTCACATCCCAAACCCGGCCCTTCTCTATCAGTGCGGGGTTTACACCATGTTTCAGGAGAAAGCGCTTTCTCTCCGGCGTGAGCGGAATCCCTCGCAGTGCCCCCATTGGAATTTTACAAAAGAGGTTGATTGGGCCGTGCCCTTCGCGGATACGCACCGGTCCGGATGACGGAACAAACACAATAATGGGAGGACCCCCCCACCATCGGACGAGCATCGCCGCACCTTGAAACTTCATTGCCGATAAAACCCCTGAGTTTTGTCGGAAGTCTCTGCTCCCGCCATCCTGTAAGAGGCTGCCGAAGATGTCAAACGCACTGTTATTTAACGGAGGTAAGAGGTGTCGATCCTCAATGAAAAGCGAATGTTTCCCTGCCCTGTATGTATGAGTCCGCGCGAAGTGAAGACGACAAAAAAAGACAAGCCTTACATCGTTTGCGATCCGTGCGGGGTTCAGGTTTTCGTTCGTGGACCGGCGGGCATCGACGAATTCAACCGCCTACTGGAACGCGGCAGTCGCAATGGAACTTTGGGCCGAGTGGAAGAGATGGAGAGACGATACCGACTGAGCTGGCCCGAGTGCGGTCATGGGTTCTGGATGGAACGCGGGCTAATTAAGACCAGCGGCTTTGACGGCAGCCTTAAAGGCTTTCGCTGTCCGGAGTGCGGAAAAACCGTGCCGTGGGAGGAAAAGTAATGAAAATCACCGTGGTTGGGGCGATTGCCGTACTTGCTGCCATTGTCGCTGTTGTTCTGCTGCTTCAGTACCTGGACAGAAAGCAACCTAGCTGAAAGTGCCGAGCATTGAGTGACTCTGATACACTTCGCGCCGGGGTAATTGAGTCAACGAACAAAGGAGGTTCGTTGGCTCGAAAGCGGTATCAGAGGGGTAGTGTGATTCTTCAAGGTAACAACTGGTACGGTCGGTACCGGGAGAGCGTTATCGGCCTGGACGGCAAGGAAGCCCGCATTCGGCGATCCACGCTATTGGGGTCGAGAGACGAGTTTCCCACGAAGCGATTAGCGGAACGGCAGTTGGAAGTCCTTTTAGCACCGATCAACTCGCTAACGTATCGCCCGGGCCGGGTCGCGACGGTTGCGGAGTTTGCCGAACGATGGAAAAAGGATGTTCTTTCGAAACGAAAGGCTTCGACCATCCATGCGGCGGAGTCCCACCTGAGGAATCAAATCCTGCCCCTTCTCGGCAAGACACGACTGAACGAGTTGGGAGTGGAGGCACAACAGATCTTTGTGAACCGGCTCTCGGGAACCGTTTCACGGAAGATGCTGCTGAACGTTCTCGGTACTCTCTCTTCCATGCTCAAAACCGCACAATACTGGGGCTACATCTGCGAAGGCATCAGCTTTAACAAGCTGGCGCTTCCAGAGAGGGCCATTACCAGACCATCCAGGTTCTTCACCGCCGATCAGGTACGCGCCATTCTGGCAGAGTTGCAGGGCTGGCATCGCGTGATGCTGGCAATTGCTGCCATGACCGGCTTACGGATCGGCGAAATTCTAGCGCTGAATGTCAGCGATTTCGATTTTGAACGGAAACTGCTCACCGTGCATCGCTCAGTATGGCGCGGAAAACTGAGCACCCCAAAAACCTCAACCAGCCAGGCGATCCTCCCTTTACCCGATACGTTGGTACGGATCGTTCGTGAACATATCGCGACGCTCGAAAGCGAATGGCTTTTCCTGAACACACGTGGCGGCTTCCTGACTTCGGAAAATGTTGCGAAGCAGGTCCTCTTGCCGGTCCTCGATACGCTTGGTCTTCCGCGCTGTGGGTTCCATGCCTTTCGGCATACGCATGCGACGCTGCTTCTCTATAGCGGAGCAACGCCGCAGGAGGCACAAGCGCAACTCCGGCATGCAGACCCACGCATAACACTTAGTGTATACAGCCATGTCCAGGTGGAATCACGGCGGGCGGTCGTCGAGAAGGTCGCCTCGGTTCTGGACCTGGATGGACCTAACGGAAACACCATGAGCCAGTTAAACCAGTAACTTGCGGGCATCCGCAGGTGGGTTCGAATCCCACCCTCTCCGCCATACTTCGGAATCCCAATAAACTTGCGTACTATTGATGCCGGTGTACTTCTGGTGTACTTTTAGCGTGGCAATTGAACCGCACGCTATCAGGAGGCCGGATGGCACTGGAACTGACCATTTACAACCGCCAGGCGCAGACCAGCAAAAGCGGAAAACAGTACATTGGGTACGCTGTGGCGTTCAAACCAGGCCAGCGGGGCGCAATTCCTGCAGCCGCCGAGTTACCCCCCTTCTATGTCAGAGACCAGCGTGGTGGCACCCAGTGGCTTAGGTTGGAAGCCCGAACACTGACAGAGGCCAAGGCCGAAGCTCAAAAACAGCAGCACATACTCCAGGCCAAGGCCCAGGGGGTCGATGTAGTGACCCCAGCGGACGGGAACAAGGAAAGATTGACCAACAAAATCGCCGCGTATCTCGCAGAGATCGAAGCCAACAGATCCAGGGCCACATGGAACGCTTACCGCCGCAGCACCGAGTTGTTTCTGGAGAGTTGCCGAAAGTTGAATGTCGCTGACGTTGGCCGAGCCGATATGCTCTCGTTCAAAACCTATCTGAAGAAACAGGAGTTCAGTGGTCGCTCGCTCTACAACCACTTCCTGAACATCACGATCTTCTTCGTGTGGGCAAAGGGTGAGGAAGATACATTGGGTCTGAACGAAAACGACTGGCCTGAGAAGCCGGAGCGTGACCCGGAGGCGTATAGCGAAGAGGAAATCAAGAAGATGCTGGAAACGGCGGCTGGGACATTTCGGGGATTGAAGAGGGGAAACGGCGAGAAGAAGGATGATCGGCTGCTGATCAACGCATTCCTGAATTCCGGTCTACGCGACGGCGAACTGTCGCACTTGACCTACGGTGACATTGATGCGAAGCATTCTCTATGGAAGGTCCGTGCCAAGGACGGGCACAACTTAAAGACCAGCGGCTCGAAACGCAACGTGCCGGTCGGGGAGTGGCTGACGGCCAAGGTGATGGAGCGGAAGAAGACCGACAGCAAGCAGGATGCCGACCTGATCTTTCCCAGCGCACGAGGCGGGGTCGACACGCACTTAATCCGGATCACTCAGCGCATCGCCAAGTTGGCCGGGGTAAAGGGCCGCGTCGACAATCACAAGTTTCGGGCGACAGCCATCACGTTCTGGCTCCGGGCTGGTAACACCATCTTTGACGTAATGGCGTGGGCAGGCCATGAATCGAGTGCTACGGTCCAACGCTACGCAGCTAAGCTGCAGCTTGAGAACCATGAGAATCGCCGAAAAGCGACAAAGGCATTCGATCACTACGCGGGAGTGGGTGACTAAGCGGCCAGTTCCTGCCTACGAATGAAATCTTGAATTGCGCCCGGGCTGATAAGCCACTTATGCCCGATCTGCACGAACTTCAACTGCCCTGATCGACAGAGTTCACGTACTGCGAAAACAGTCGTGGACATCCTGGCCGCAGCCGTGGGGATATCCATCAAATAGAGGTCGTTGGGTGTTACAGGGAGAATTGCGACCTGAGTATTCTTTTGCTTCACCATAGGCACATCTCATTCCCGATGTTGATCGGCGAGCTTGTGCCGCTGGCACTGGGTTGCCGGGTTGTTGCTCCCGGTCCCTTGTTGTTCAGCCGCTTGAAACTGCTGTTCTGTAGGCCTCGTCCACGCCCTTGGCGGCAGCATGGTCTCTACAGAACAGCCACATCATCCCCATTGGGATGAAGAATTTTCCTGCTCAGAATGCGCTATCTGGGCGAATGCTCAGAATAAGGCCCGCTGTACGGCAGCGCATTTTCATCGATGACGTGATATTCCTGCAGCAGCTGGACAACAATAGATTCCAGACTTTCCTTGCTTGGAGTATCCCCGTCACGTCCGTCCCGGCCACTTGTTCCAGTGTCACCTTTCTCGCCGCGTGGCCCGGGGACCGTGCTGTGAAAGCCCGGCGGGCCCATTGGACCTCTTGGACCTACCGCAGCACGGTTCTCCACTTTCTTCTCGACGGCGTCTAAACGTTCCTTCAAATCTTCCAACTGCTGCTGAATCACTTCACTCATAACTTGTCCTCAGCGGTAATCCCGCCTTAAAACTGAATTCGCCTACCACTCCGATTTAACGTGCCGACACAATGCCCGGATTGGGGTTTGCTGCACGGACTCGGGCTTCGTAAGTCGCCTGCCAATTAATGTTGTTCTGTGAATCAGTCACAAATATTTTTGAGATAGTCTCTGTGGCTGCATGAGTCTTACCCTTTACGCTTTCAGCTTTTGATTTCGCCTCAGCATCCAAGCGTGTACGAATTGAACTTTCTGATTGCTTCGGGTGGCTCGTCGGGTCTAATGAGTGGTTCAACCTGCCGTCCGGGCGGTAACGCGGGTCCGGCTTCGGGTTCTCCGCCACCGGGTCCTTCGCGTGATTGTGCAGCAACTCCGGGCGTTCCTGCCTGACTGGGGTCCAGTGGAGGCGAACCTTACCGTTGTTGGTGATGTTTGTTACCGCATGCTGGAGGTTTGCAGCATTTAAAGTGTAGTTGCGGTCCTTGACCCATTTCGTGCAAGCCAACGCGTTTTCGACGCCTTCATTCCCTAACGCAATCAATCCACGCTGTGACTTTAGCCATGTCTGCACAACTTCGAACTCCTGTGCAGATAGGTTGAGATCCGCCCATGCCTTCTGAGCCGGGGTCAGCCACTTCAGGTGAGGCTTGACATTGTCGTGATTAGCCAACCAAAGAACCATCTGGGCAGTTACTGCGGTGGTCGGATTTTTGTCGAAGTAGTCTAAGATGATTTCCAAATTGCGCTCATCATTGCTTAGACCTTGTTCCTTCAGAAGTTTTTCAGCCTCAAGCAATGCTTGAGTCTCTGTTTCGTTAAACTGTCTCATCTTTAATTCCCCTTTACCCAAGTTCCGTCTTCTCGGCGGCGGAAGCCGTACAACAATGCTGTCATTCGCCAACTGCCGTGTTTCTTGCTCATTGCTCGAAGCTCATCCCCTGATAAAGATTTTAGGAGACGAGCACTCATTTGTTGTCCAGCCCACATTTGTGGAAGTTCTGGTTTGTAATTGTCTCGAAGATATCCCGCTTCCAATTCTCGTGTAAGTTGCTCTTCCGCTGCCGTTAGTCTTTGAGTTTCAGCTTCGACTTTGGAGATTTCGCTTAACTCTTGCTTTGTCGCTTGTGTCTTCATGTAGTGCTGGTGGTCTTGAACAGCTTTGTCTCGCCAACGTTGATGTTCCTGTGGGGAGGCCGGGGTGACTCCGACTAGGCGTTCATCGTGGGATGCCTGAACAACTTCATCCACTGTGAAGTCGCCAAGGATGGATTTTGTAAGATAGAAATTTGCATCGGAATTAGCCATGCGCTGAATTTGGTCGCACGCTTGGCTAAACCGATTACGCAGTTCTCCTGCCGGCACTGGCGGTGCTGGTGGCTTTGTCCAAGAAAACATATTGCGGAACTTTTCTTCGGCTACAAGCTGCTTGAAGAATTCGAACGTGAACGGGATTAACCACTCGTCTAACATTTCTCCATTCGCCTTGTTATTCGCCAACGCTGAACCATCCGGCAGTCGGTACTGCATAATCTTGCCAAGCTCCAACAAGATGCGTTGCTGCGCCTGAACGTGCTTGATTGCGGCGTCCTCAATTTCCTTAGCGACTTGATACATCGGATGAGTTTTTGAAACCCTATCCTGAATTAAATTACCCAATGTTTTTTTCTCCTGCTGGCATAACGAACAATCACGGCTGTACGCTTCCCGGTGATTGTTGTCGTGCTCGCGTTGTCTTTCCCTGCTGAATTTCATTTGTTGCGGCCTGTCCTGCTCCGGGATTGCTCGGCAATGTTCACAATCCGGGTTGAAAACATTCTTACTGACATGGAAACGAACATGGCCGACCGAGCCTTCTGTTCGAGTCACGCGAATGTCGTGTGTTGTTCCGTCCAAGAACCTGTACAAGAGGTAAGTACGTTTTCCAAATCCGGCTAGCTCGACTGCTTCCGAAGGAAGTTGGTCGAATTCACAGTTGTCGTGTAATCGGCATTTATATTTTTTCACGGCCTCTGTCCTGTCTGGAGGAATCGCAAAGCAAGCGGGTCTATTCCCGCTGTTGGTGCTTGATACAACTCGCCCATCTCTTTGTGTTCGATGGTTTCGATTACGGTCGGAGTATTGCTGACCAATCCGTGGCGCTCGAACGGAACACGGTGTTCTGGCTTTGGTTTGCTGAACACGTAGACTTCCTTGTACGCCAGAGGAAGTAGGGTCTTGTGGTCTATCGGAATCAAATCTTCCGGGTCGTCTTTCCATCGCCTGCTGAAGTCGGCATCAGGAATCACAAATCCTTCATCGGAATCGAAACGCTGCTTCAGAACAGAGAATGCTTTCAAATACAGAGACTTGTCGCTATCGTCGTACAGATTTCCTACGCCGGTCTTCATCCATGCGTCCCAACACCTCTTGGCAAGTTGACCGGTGGTCTCACCTTTCTGAATGTCCGGCTGTTCCAGTGCCCTTAGCCATTCACGGAGAACTCGAACAAGTTCCGGTCCGGTTGCGTCTACCCCAGTTCGGATTTCGCCAAAGAAGGACAACCCCTGACTAGCACGGCTCTTGAAGATGGAGTCTTTTTCAACCTGCGCCTTGACTTCGGCAAATTGAACTTTCTCTCTTGCTCGACTCTTTCTCTTGTGTAACTTGTCGTACTCCCGCTTTTCTTCGACGGACATGTCGCGGATGCGCTTGCGTGGTGCTGGATTTAGTTTCATCTCTTGTTCCATGGATTCTCCAAATACAGCTGCCGGGTGTATATACCCCGGCGGGTACTTCGTATAATTTCGAGTGGCGACCACCCTCTACCCGGTCCGGGAGGTGTCAGTTTTCAAGCTGCGTCCAATGTCCAAGAAGAGGGTGGCACCTTCGATACCGAGTCCGACTAAAACCTCAGGCCGGGGCGACCCACTCGGACGGCAGTCCGGGGTGGCAGCATTTTGAAAACTCCCATAGAGCATCTGGAGTCCCATCCATCGACCGGGGATTGCTGTTTGTGATTCCCTGCGACTAACGATCGGCGAATTGTTTCAGTTGCCTCGAGCACCCACTGCCTCGTTGCAGATTATGTTGCGCGATTTATTGCGAATCACCGCAAAGTACTATTTACAATGCAACGTTAGTATTCTATGATTGCATTCTGGAGATCACATGACGCCATCAATTCTGAAGAACGTCACAAGAATCCCGAAGCAGCGGACAAAACAGGTTCGAGGCCGGATCTCTTATATGTCCAGCGAACAACTCGAGCGTTTTCTGCAGGCTGCAAAAGAATACGGACCGCGTGAACATGCGATGTTTCTGTTTGCAGTAGCTCACGGCGCGCGAGCGCAAGAGATCGCCAATCTGCGGATTAGCGACATTAACTTCGGCAACGAGCAGATTCACATCGCTCGTTTGAAGGGTTCGCTGACCTCTACGCAGACCCTATTGAAGGTCAAGGGCAACTCTCTGTTCGACGAGAAGGCTGCCTTGAAGGCGTGGCTGGCCGTTCGTGAACCTGATGCCGACAACTTTGTGTTTAACTCACAGAAATCCACCCAACTCAATCGGGTCACCGTCTATAAATTGTTCAAGGCCATTGCCAAGAAAGCTGGCCTCGGCGAGACCCTCCAGCACCCCCACGTCCTAAAGCACACCGCAGCCATGCTGATGGTTCAGCAGGGCGCTAATGCTTTCCTGATCCGTCAGCATCTCGGGCACCGGTCGTTCGATTCCACCTTGGCCTATGTCAATCCGTCTGACGCCGATGCTTCGGCAGCCTCAGCCAAGGCGTTTAGCCAAGTCTTTTAGCTAGCTTCAAAATACTCCTATTGTTGCATTCTGCCGTTTTTGACCCTCCAAAGGGTTGAGAACGGCGGAGTTGTTTTCGGGCCAAAATACGCAACATTTCTTTCGAGCGCTATTCCTTCCCGTTTTGCCCCCGCACCTTGCCAAACTTGTAGGCCGGAGTGCGCCAAGCCACCTTATTTAGGCCAGATCGACCCGGGCGAAGCGTCAATGGAATTTTGTATCCGTATTGGACAGCTCCAGACGAAAGTTTTGCTAGGAAGGCAAATAGCTAGGAAATGCCTGCCGCACTCGGTCCGTAAGCCAGCCACTTTGCCTTGCGCAAAAATGGGTACGAAAACAAAAATGACCGTGTTTTGCGCATTGCGCACCAGATATCCCTCTTCTCAGATCTTGGCCAAATCATCGAAAAGAGTCTGCGCATATTAGGGTACGGAATTCTTAGAACTATCCATTAACTTACACATAAGAAACAATCTTACAGAGTAAGGGTATCGGCTGCGCAAAGCGCAAAAATAAAATCGTACCCAAATTTGCGCAGGAAAATCTGGCTTCCGCAAGTGATTTTCGTACCCAATCCTGCGCAAGCGTGTTTTCCAGTTTTGAGCCCGAAATCCAACAGTTTCCCATCCGACTTCGGACCCAGTTTGACCATAAACTGTCATCTTCTGGCGAGCGATCCGGCCACATATGCCCCTCCTTTGACGACTAGCTGGCCCGCCTTCACCAAGCCGTCCAGATTCGCCCGAATGTCAGCAACAGGCTTGTGACGCTGGTACAAGTCGTCGCGCACCTGGTTAAACGTTGCTAAACCTCGCTGGTTGATCCACTGGACGATTCGAAACTGTTCCTTGGTGACTCCACCGAAGATGAACATCGCCGATTCTTCGCAGTAGTCCCACAGCTTCTTCGCTGCCTGGAAATGCTCCAATTCAATCTGGTCGGTCAGATCGATTAGGGCGTAAATCATCGCGAGACGGCGAATATGCGCCGCTGCTCGCGTGGTCATCTTCCCGGCCAGACCTCCTGGGCCTTCCTGTTCGAATTTGGAGTAGTTGTTGTTCCACCATTTGCGTGCTTGGGCCGTCATCGAAACATGCTTGACCGTCTTTGCGAACTGCACGACCTGCTGGTATTCCACAATCTCCTTCGACCAGTCCAGTGCCGGACCGCCTTGTGGGCACAACTTTACCCTGTGAACATACACATAGATGAAGCGATTGCCGAAGCCATTTTCGTCGGCTCCCGTCGGCATCTTCTGGCGAAGTTCGGATATGGTCGTGTCCCCGCTGATTGAAAGATGCGGCTCTTCACACTTCGCGGAGTTGGACAAACCATCCTTCGATTTACCTTTTACGACGTTGCGCAAAGCCTTGCCATCCCATCCATCACGTATAACGATGTCAGCGCGGCTCTCCGGCTTACCGGCAAGAACGAAGATACTCGCCAGCTCCCCTTCACGAATGCAAAGACGCTTATCGGTAACGCCTGGAACAATCGTCGTCTCGAACTTCCTAGTCCTCGGATTGAGCTTCATATCAACATACGAGTCTCGGACCCGATTGATAATTGCTTCACCTGAGCCGAATCCTGATTCGATTCTGTTCGAGTACCAATCGGGATCCACGAGTTTCAGAATGCCGTCAATCGCATCACGGCCCGTTCCTTTGCGAGACTTCGCGCTGTCACCAACACGAGCCATGAATTCATTCGTATAGTGCTTGGTCTCATTAATGTTGAAGTAAGGCCCGCGTCCGATGACCGAACCCAACGAAACTAAGAAGTCCACAAGCATGCCCGCTGGATGTGATTCGTTGTACTGCGAAGCCTTGCGAATTACGTTCCCGGCTCCCCCGTACAGAATTGAATCGTCCCACGCTGGCCCCGGTTGCTTTGGAAGAAGGTAGACCGGATATTCCTTTTCAGTTTCACGGTCGTACTCCTCTTTGGACATTGCGAAGTGCGAATGCTGGGCAATGCCAGCCGCCTCCCTCTCAAGCCACTCGGCGGCTTTACGCTCGCCTGCCGTATCCAACAACTTCTTGACTTCAGCAGTTAATTGGACACGTTCACCTGTGTCGACATTTACCCCATCAACATCAATCCATACTTGGTCCGGCTTGCTTTTGACATGGATCGGCACAATCGGGCCATCAAACTTACCAAACTTCGGCTTAGATGGAAGGTCATCGCTGGAGTTTACGGCGTCAGTCAGTAAGGAATTGATATTTTCCAGCACTCGAAGTTTCTCTTCGGCGGGACTTTCGGGTATTTCCGGGAGAGCTAGCTCGACATCATCACGAATTTCTTTCAACAATTCGTTGTTGAGCGATTCCAGCTTCCGAATTCTCTGCTCGATGGTCACGTCTATTGCAGGTTCTGGAATTTCGCCGCTGACAACCTCGGGCTGCAGTGGAATATCGCTTATTGGGACCGGATTCCATCTCGGAACTTGGGCCGCAATGTTATCCAGTACTTGTTGTCGTTGTTCAAGCTGTTCAAGTGCGGGGTTCACTGTGCACCCCCAGCCAAAACCGCCAAACCTACTTCCATGGAGGTTGCGAACCGGATACCGACTGCTTGTGGCTTTTTCCCTTCAGCAATCCCGGGAGCTAGACCGAACACAACGAACGCCCCTAGCGCTGGGGTTTCTCCGTTCCGAAAGTTGGAATAGTGGAAGAAAAACTCTTCCTGAGATGGCGCTTCTGTTGGGGACTTCTTTGAACTTACCGTAATAAAACCATACCCTTTTGCATGGTTGTAGAAATTTATTCTGCCTATCACTTGATTTTCCTTGCGCACGGTTTTGTGCGACTTGATTTTTTCACCTCTTTCTCTGGCTTCATGCCCGCGATGTCTAATGACGAATGGGCAGGAACTGGCGGAAGCCATCCACTGGTTCCTTCACTACGAAGATTGGATCTGGCGCGTTTCCCGCACGCGCCTAGCGGTTTATTTTCTTCTGGGGTTAGAACATGAAATCATTGATTTCAATCAGCAAGCTGTCACAGCCACTTTCTATTCGTAAATGAAGGCCAAAACACTCCGTAAACTTTAGGAGTTGCTTCAATTGCTCTGATGATAGTTCTGAACGTTGAAGAACTAACTTGCGGTGCGGCCAAGTCCTTTTGAGCTGTTCGAGACTACGCTTTCGGATTGAATCGTTCTCAATCTCCTTCGCTAGTCCCTCTAGGTCTTCCGGTTTAAGTCCATTCAGGTGTTTGCGGATATCTTCACTGAAATAACTTCTACCGTCTGCAAGGCGATACCTCGCTACTTCTGTTTCTGCTTTTGCTACAACTTCCATTGCTTCACTGCTCATTTCTATTCTTCCTTTTCCCCGCTTTCGCGGGATTTGCACTTGACGCCGTGCCAGCGTATTTGACGTGAAATCACGTCGATCAAAATTCGGGCCGTTTCGCTAGGGTTTGTCTAACGTCTTCCAGCCGATAAACCAACTCGATATTTTCCGGAGTTGCCGGCAATTGCTCTCTATCCAGAGCGACCTGCAAGACGCTTCTGTTTGCCATCAACTTCAGGCCTTGGTGCGCCCTGAAGAAGTCCTCCCAGTAAAACTCAATCTTGGCTTCCCGTTCACACCGTTCGAGGTCGTATCGGGGATCAGACTTGCGGTATTCCGACTCGATTCGTTTGATCTCGCGATCCAGGAAAGCCAGTGGTACCGCGATCCTCTGCAAGAAGTCGTGGCGACGGCGGACTTCGACGGCATCCGCCCCGTCACGCACGACTCCCACCGAGGTGACTCCTGATTCGTTGAAAAGTAGCCTACAACTCATCGCAATAGCCTCCTTTGGATTTGTGTATCCCCTCACACTAGGGGTCCAGCCGTGAATTTTGCGCATCATTGACTGGAAACAAAGGACTTATCGGGTGAATATGTATTTGACAAAGCAAGCATGACTGTCTCAAAATGAGGCACCGTGACAGGGCCGAGGTTACTGATTTACATTGGTTTTAGACGAAAATGTAGCTTTTTGGGCTGAATCCACGTCAAATCTATAGATAATCTAATGGATTCAGCTAGTACTTTGTGGGGATTGATTACAAACGTCGTTTGCTGATAAGCTGCCCATCCCAAGTGAGGAATTGTGGCCGATAAGAAAAGAACGCGGACCGAGATCGCTTCCGAGATGACGCAACTAATAGTTGCTCATCTTGAAGTGATGCCAGTTGAAGAACGGAAACAGAGAATTGCCGCCTTCAAGGAAGTTACCGAGAAGCGCGGTGGAACTCGTCCCAAAGCTGCATCATCTTCTCGAACTGGCGACTGTTCTCGTCGTATCCCAGCTTAAGTAAACCTGCCTGAAATCTCGGTAAGTCATGCTCATGCAAAGCTCGCTGGACTATCCTATTAACTTCGTCTATTTCGTCTTGAGACATTTTTGCCAAGGCAGCTTTGGCTACTTCTTCAGTGGTGGGTGGCGGGATTTTCGGTTCTTCAGGCATGGCCGGGATTTCTCCTACTCATCAATCTGTATAGATCAATCCAAAAATGTTTTCCGCTGTCTGAAGCCATTTCTTGCGAGCCTCTACAGGCCATTGGGTGTTAGCTACCGGCAAGGCGCTTAACAGACCTTGAATGAAGGGATGATAATTGGCGTCTTGCCGTAGGCTATCTCCTGCGTTTTGCTGGAGAGGTTTTATCGGTTCGCGCTCAAGGGGCTTCACTAGTCGTGTTGTAGTTGTCGGCAGAACCAGCTTATCCGTACCAAAGTCGAAGAACCCCGCTTGCTTAGCCGAGCGCTGGAATGCTTGCCGAGCTTTGTCTTTTTGCTTTGGCGCTACCCCGAGAGTCCCAATCGCGCTTTCCAATCCTTCCGCTGGGGGAAGAGTGGCACTCTTGAATTTTTCGTACAAAGCCTTATAGAGCGGAATGTTAAGAAATGCTTGGACGCGAGCAGCCTTCTCCTGTTGCGGGTCGCAAACTTGCTGCCCAAGCGCTGTTTGCGTCATTGTGCCGCGTTCGTAATCTACAAATCCGAAGAGCTTAGCGTTTGTAATACGAAGATAGAATCCCCCACTGGTAGCAGATTGATTCATGCGAGCGGCAAGTTGTTCCTTTGTGCAAGTTCCCCCCACCAGATGCACCGCTTTTGCGATCTCAATAGCGTTGTCCAAATCCATGTACGGGAACTCAATTGTGGAGCGGTCCCGCTTCCCATCTCCGCTATCCGTGTGTCCAGCCATAGCTCAATACCCCCAAACTCATTATTGTGGTTTTCCCCGTAGAAGTCAATGCGCAAAAGGCAGAAAGTTATTGCGGACTAATGAGAGGTGGGTTAGGATGGGCCTAGCGTGAAATGAGGCTCGCAGCCGCGCTAACGGCCCGAGCCTCCGAAAGCGGTCCCCGATGCACTTGCTCAGTACAAAGGGTGGCTTCGTGTGTATTTTCTGTCGCTCGCCCTCACAAGTCAAGCTGGGCTTTGCCCAGCGTGGCCAATCGTGCGGGTCTGTGGCAGAGCGGTCTATTGCGCCGACTTTATAACTCGGTGGCGTGTGGAAGCACGCCCGAGGGTCCGAATCCCTCCAGACCCGCCATTATGGTAGCATGCGATTATGAAGAAAAAAATCCTGGTTGAAAAAGAGAAGTTCGACGCTGTTCTTTCGGCATTGCTAAACTCAAAGCCGATAGCGCGGAAGAACATAAAGACTTCCGGCAAGCGTGGCTCTAAGACTCCACTTTTTCCGAAGCCGTAAGAGCCTTGTACTGTAATGGCTTGCCGTTCAGCAATCCCTTCACAGTTTCCTCGAACATCTCCGCTTGCGAATCCCTGCGATTGAACCTATACGAGAACTCGTTACAGTAGCGGCCTAGGTGCTTTATGGAGACTTTGTGGAACGTGCCGTAGACTCCCCGCTTCAGCAGCGAAAAGGCATTTTCGATGTGCTGCGTGTGAGTCCGGCCACTCACGAAATGTTTGGTGTGGTTGATTATCCTGTGCTTGCCGGGGAAGTTCCGGCCTAGATATATCGCATAGGTGGCCGCATCGTCTGTATAGATCGTCTCAACATCCGGGCTGATATGTTCGCTCAACACAGGGCCGATTATGTCCATTTTGGCGTCTGCCACAGGCACCAGCCGCAATTTCCCATCACGCTGGCGCATACCGAGCACAACATCGTTCTTCTCTTTCTTGACGTAGGGCTTGCCTTTGCGGGGCTTGCGAGGCGTTAGGAACGTCTCATCGGCCTCTACCTCGCCCGTGAGTAGGCCAGTCTCTTTCGTGGCCTCACGGATGCGGTGGCAGAGATACCAGATAGATTTGTAATTCACTTTGGGGACGCCTAGATGCCTGCAAACCTGCAAAGCACTCATGCCCTTCTTGGCTTCCAAGATCATGGCCACAGCCTCAAACCACTTTTCTAACGGCAAATGGGAATCATGGAATACTGTGCCAGTCGTGGCCGCGAACTGGTAGCCACAGCCTTTGCATTCGTAGAGGCTGCGGGAGGGAACTTTGACCGTGACAACAGCCTGTTTACGCTTGCTGAATCGAGTGCGCGTGGTTTCGTTTGTGGTGAACTTGCGGAAATATTCGTTCCCCACAAGACCACAGCCCATGCAAACGATGCCATTGGGCCAGCGTAGATCGGCCAGATACTGAAGGCAGGATTCTTTAGTGGCGAACTTTTTGGTGACTTCTATCAGGTGCATATCGTGCCTCACTGAAAGAAGCGTATCAGGCTTGCGTTACTTTGTCAAGTACATATTCACCCTTATCGACGCACGGCATTATCCGCGCCTGCTCTAGAGCGATTTGGTAAGCGTGATTTACCTTCGTAGTAATACGCCGAATGGTGTTTTTAAGGGCGACCGCAGGCACGCTACGTGCGGCAGCAGCCTGCTCTATAAGTTGCCCTAACCCGAGAACATCGTAGATGGCTAGTTGTTTTTCCTCGGGCAGGCGAGTCTCCTCAATAATCTGGAGCAGCAGGCGCTCACGTAGTTTCGCCCTCAGCCGAGCGTACTTCTCCCGTGTATTCTGTTCGAGGAGTTTGCGGTCATGTCGATTCGGCGGCAATATCGACGGCATGTCCCTATACGATGATTCTGCAATCAGCCCGTGCTCATACTTGCCGAGAGACTTCGTCAGGTTGTACAGCTCTTCTGAAATCAGGCTCTCCCATGGAGGGAGAGTGACAGTCTCACCAGATGGGCGAGCCTCGCCCGTCCAATGCGGAGCAACGAACGCTTTTTTAATCCCTGAGGCATAATGCCGGCTGATTCGCTCTTCCTTAAAGTCCTTCCGATTTGCAGCTCGCCGTGGAATCCAAAAAGCTTTATGGTCTTCCTCGCCAACGGGCACAACTAAGCGGATTGTGTCATGGACGTTCAGAACTCGGACTCTCTGACCACGATGTTGAATGTGCTTCCCGACATCGCAGTGCCGCACACCAGGTAGGCGGTTGGGCGCTACGATTAATGGTTCAACTGCGATTCTAGCGGTTTGTAGCGGAGCAACGTTGTTCGGCAATAAAGCTGGTAAATCGCCCTTTTGGACGACCAGTGTTTTCCTGAGATACTCAGCAACCTGGCGGGTCCTGAGCAGACGTGAAGACACACCTATTTCCGTTGGTGAATTTTCGCGCTGCGTCGCAACTGGTGCAGGCGCAGACGTGACAACAGCTATTTGAGTTTGTTTTTGCATACACGGCTCCGTGGGATTTGGAGCCGTAGTAGGGAGAAGCGCCTAGGAAGGGCGTTCGGTGCCTACTGCGTGAGTGTGGCTGCCGGGTTTCCCCCCGCAATCAGCCATGAAGAGTCCGTAGTCTCTTCACTTAGTGGCATATTATATATACTTTTTTCGATTTGTCAAGAGTAAATACTGGTACTACAGAGGCTCGGCGGTCCAGAAACCCCAGAAAGCTGCCAAAATCCATATAACTAGTTGATTGTAAGACGCTTATTGGCCTTCGAAGGCTGGCGTTCCTTATGCACCCGGATGGGTCGATTAGTATTTCTGGCCGGCAACGGCAACCCTGAGTCCAGACAGGCGATTAGAATCTTCAGGCGTCGAATCTCCGCGTCCATTCGGGCGAGCTTCTTCTGGTCGGTCATGCGAGGAGGATAGGGTGGCCAGGTTGCACAGGCATCAACGATAGAAGAAATCACGATTTTCCCTCTACCTGCAGTCAGTCTAAGCCGACTCGAAAAGTACTATTCGAAGTCCTATTGGATCATTTCGGTTCCTATGGTAATTTCTCGTTGAAAGGAGATCTCGAGGCCGAAGGAGTTCCTGGGCTTGACCGCAGGACACCTTGGGTAAGCATCAAGACGCAGGCAAATCCCCTACAGCCTGCACCAACCGAGCCGTAAGGCCACGGTGGAGTCGCCAGACGATGCGCTCGAAAGAGAAATGGAAACACTAACCCCAGACAAACAGCTAGCACTCCTTGAAGTTCGCAAGGCGATGTGTGAACGCCTCAAGAACTTCGCATTCACCGAAGAAATGTTGAAGGACAAATCGGTATTCCAGATGCTCAACCTGCTTCAAATGCTTCTCGGGCATCGCAATTACTTCGGCATGTTCAGTCATACATGGATCGTTCTCGAAGAGATTTTCGGGGTTGATGCGATCTTGGACAGACCGATGAAGCAGCCGGCGCCGGAGAATGTCGAAGAAAAGGTTGTGGTGAACTGATGAGCAACAACTGTGCGTTCGACAAAATGCTAACCCTGGAAGGTCCGCTAACCGTGGAAGCATTCGTCGAATTGAATTGGTTCGGTGAGAAAACGTTAGCGGATTTGACGGGCGAGGATTGGATCGAAGTCTGGGACTTTAAGGAAAAACTCGAAGAACTTTCAGGCGAGGAGGACTAATGTCTAAAGCAAGCCAGGCAGCGAGCGCGTTTTTCAAAGTTTTCCTGGCTCGGAATCCCAACGTCACACCGGTGCTCGTCATTCCGAACAACAGACGAATCCGGCGAGCATCAGCGGAAGCTGTGAAGAAGTTTCTCCGCAATTATCTTGTCGAACGGGAGAAAAACAAGTGAAACTGCCTTCTCTTCTATCAGTCATCAAGAGCGCCCACCGCATGGGTGCTGTTTCAAACAGGTTTCGCGTGAACCCAGAGGAAGTCAAGCGCATCCGTGCGGCTGAAAAAGCTGGCGGCCATGATCAGGGTTTGAAGGTCGTATTGGAAATCCTGCGCGAGAGGAATCGTGCTCGATGATTTCCCGTCGCCGATTTCTCTGGCTTGGTGCAACTGCCGGATTCACAAGCGCGGTTCCAATGCTGGCATTCGAGGATTGGGGTATTTGGGAATTCAGAATCTCGAAAGAACGCAGTAAACTGTAATTCCCTCCTCTACACACCAACCACCGAGATTCCAATGACCGAAGAACGTAAGCACGCGATTCTGTTTGCCGCCACTCTACTTTGCGCCCGAAAAATGATTGAGACGATGGAGTCGGACAAACCGAATTTTGCGGAGGAGTATTGGGTTGACAAGGCGGTGAGTAAGGCGGCGTTTATTTTGGAGAGGATTGACAAGAAATGGCCGATGACTTGATAAAACCGGCCTGGCGAATACAAGGCGAAACAATGATATGCTTGTCTTGGACCGGAGGTTGTAAGGATTGGGGCTACCATTCAGTGAGAGATTTTGCCCGGCAAAACACTGCCTTGATGCCGTCTTCTTTGGCTTGTCGGTAATCGTTCCCATGTTTGCCATGGGGCAGACGACATACAGTTCAAGCCCACAAGTACAACAAATTTTCATCAGGTCCGCGAAGCTGCGAAACCTCTTCGATGAGGTCAAATCCTATGGATATGTTGATGTCCCCATAGCTCAAGATTTGTCATCAACAGGTGCATACCAAGGTTATTCAATGCCCGAATCCACGCCACGAGGTATGGTGTATGCCGTCCATGTCTCGCAGGGTTCTGACATCTTCGTCGAGAATGTTATCGCTCACGAACTTTTTCACGCAGCTCTTCGTCACGAACGGCTCGGGTCAGGCTCGGGGACAATCGTGAGAGGACTAGCATTAAATGCGGATGACCTTGCAGCGATAGTGGATGCCAAAAACTCATTAACGAATTGCTACCCCGACGCCATAATCGACCGAAGAATGGCAAAACGCGGCTTTAACCCCCAACTGTTGGAAGACGATGAGAAATCCACGTTGATTGCTGAAGCGAACCTGATCCCTCGCGGTCCTTCATATAGGCGAGATGGCGTCCTCATGATGTACTGTTTGTCGATTCGTTTGAGGAAATTCAAAATGGATGAAATCTACAGTGCTTACCAGTCATGGTATCCAAAACTTGGGGAGGACGTTCAGACGCTTTCGAATAAGGTGGGCCGTGATTTATGTGACACCGAGGAATCCTGTTTTAAAAAGATGCTTGCGTTGCGAAATGCTGTTGGTCTCGAAGGCGAATTGAAATTTACAAACCCAATCACCAACAAAAAAGAGTGAACTACTGCTTTACCGAACGATAGTCTTTACACTCGCAGCCCGGATACCAGCACGGATGCGTCCTGCCCTTCGGCGTGTTTTTGGCGTGATGGATGGCGATGCCGTGGGTGCAGTGGCAGGACTTTTTCGTTCTGCGGCCATTGGTGGAGCGGCGGGAGGGCATCACGGAATCGTAACATGCGTCAGGCACGGTGGGCCGCGTTGCGGGGCCTAGTACCGACTTGTCCGGTTTCCGCGGTGCATTCGACAGGTCGATGCAACACCATCTGATGTAAGTCTGTTCTGAAAAGGTGGTGTTGCTATGAGATCTGGGAGGTTGGGACTTTCTGCGATCGATAAGCGTGAGATTTGGAGTCGATGGAAGGCCGGGGAGACGCTGCATGAGATTGGCCGCGCCTACGGCAAGTGTCACAACACGATTCGCGCTGTGTTGCTGCCTCGCGGCGGCATCCCGCCCTTAGCTCGTCGCCGCTCGCGGCTAGCGCTCACATTCGCTGAGCGAGAAGACATTTCGCGAGGCATGGCTTCCGGTTCGTCGCTGCGTGAGATCGCCCGTTGTCTCCATCGAGCTACGTCGACGGTCAGTCGGGAGGTCGCGCGCCATGGTGGCCGCCCTGTCTATCGCGCCTACGATGCGGACCAGCAAGCATGGAACGCCGCGTTGCGCCCGAAACGCTGTCTGCTTGCCGTGAACAGCGAGTTGCGTGACCTGGTTGCGAGTAAACTGATTCTGGATTGGTCGCCCGAGCAGATCGCCGGGTGGTTGAAGGCTCAGTATCCCCACAACGAGAGCATGCGTGTGTCCCACGAGACCATATACCGCAGCCTGTTCATTCAAGCGCGTGGAGCGTTGAAAAAAGAGCTGATGGACCACCTGCGCTCGAAGCGGCGCATGCGCCGCTCGCGTCACGCAAGCGAACATGGACACTCACGGGGGCAGATCGTCGATGCCATCTCAATTCGAGAAAGGCCTGCGGAGGCCGAAGATCGAGCGATTCCCGGCCATTGGGAAGGCGATCTGCTGGCCGGTGGCAAGAACAGTTACATTGCGACCTTAGTGGAACGGCATTCCCGCTTCCTGATGCTGGTCAAAGTGCCGAGCAAAGAAACGGTAGCAGTGGTTGCTGCGTTGAGTGAGCATGTTCGTAAACTCCCGGCGACCCTGCGTCTCTCCCTGACCTGGGATCGCGGGCTGGAGATGGCCAAGCACAAGGACTTCACGGTCGCGACAGATGTGCAGGTTTACTTCTGTGATCCGCAAAGTCCCTGGCAGCGTGGAACAAACGAAAATACAAATCTGCTGCTGCGGCAATACTTCCCGCGAGGAACGGATCTAACTCCCATCACTCAAGCGCAGCTCGACCAGGTCTCGCTGCGCTTGAATCAACGACCAAGAAAAACTCTAGGATTTCAAACTCCCGCGAGTAAACTCCAAGCAAGTGTTGCGTCGACCGCCTGAGCTGGCAGCGTTTACCAGTCAGAACCCACAAACAAGCGGCCCATTCAAGAGCAGACCGCATATGACAGACTATTCTCGTGAAAAGCGACAATCCCCTGTCGATACCCGAAAGCGAACGCTCTTTGAAACTCTCTGCTGCATTGAGAAGAGTCGGTCGCATCGCCTGGATTCTAGTCGTGAATACTCTCGTTGCTTGGCTCATGTTCATGAGATTGCGGAGCGTCGGATTTCCGGCGTTGGATTTCCAGTTGGCGCTGAGCTTCCAGCTATGGTTCGAGTTTGCGTTTGAGGTAATCCTTCCGGTTGCTGGGGTCTTTTTTGAAATCGCGAATTGGAAGTTCGCAAAATGGGTTAACGTGGGTAGCTTCATTGCGGCAGGGTGTTTTTGGTTGATAGCGGCGATCTGGAACCATTCTGACCCTTTTTTTGGTGTCCTGCTCATCATGGCGATTGGGCTATTTCTCGTCGGCGGGTTGACCGAACTCGTATACAAGATGACAAGAACCGATTAGACCCGCCCACCCCGAAGGCCAAGGTACTGATACGTACTTGTACGGTAACGGCGTTAACCAGGACCTATTCGATTACCTTGTGCGGAACCGGGCTACTGCTGCTCACCTTCAGGGCGTCGGGCTGTCTAAAGTGTTGGCTTCGTACTCGCCTTATAGGATGAATACAATGTGGAAGAATACGCTCCGACGTTCGTCGTTGCTCACTGCAGCACTGACAATTTGCCTGTTTGCCCCTCCTTCGTTCGCTGCACCCTTGAACGCTGAAGACCGTGAACACCTGCTTGTGCACTTTCAGATGACATCCCAAATGGTCGCCGAGCAGGTGCGCGGCTTGTCTCCCGCTCAACTTGAGTACAGAGCATCGCCCGATCGCTGGAGCATTCGAGAGGTGGTTTCCCACTTGGCGGTTGCCGAGCCAGATTACTGGCGCGATTTGCAGAAAAGCGTCAAGGCGGCCCCGGACATGAACCACAAGAAATCGACGAACACGGATGCCGACATTATGTGGTACGGGATCGATCGCGTGGTGCATACCAAGACGGGCGGCGGACACGAAAAAGTCGATACCTATAAAGACCTGAACGAGGCCCTCAGCAAGTTTCAGGCGCTCCGCGCCACGATGATCGAATACATCAAGACGACAAACGACGATTTGCGTGCCCACAGCTTTGGCGATGGTGCGGAGGTTATCGATTGTTGGCAGTGGATGCTGGAAATCTCTACTCACTCCGAGCGACACCTTCAACAGATTCGTGAGATCAAGAACGACCCAAATTTCCCAAAGAAATGAAGTGGGAATCTTGCCCAGGCGGAATGTCGATTCACACTAGTGTCTGAACCTGCCTGGCCTCTAGTGGAACCAGAATAGTCAGCAGATTGGAAATGTTTGTTCCAGTTCGAACTTGGGAGGTTAGCGCGTTAATCAGGACCTATCGAAGCAAATACCAGTAGTCGACGAAGGCGAGCATGCCCAGGAATGCAAGCCATCCCCAAAATACAAGTTTATTTTTCCGCTGCCGCCAAGCGAAGCGTGCGATAGCAACGAAAAAGATGGCCTCAAGGGCAAGCCAAATGATTGTCATCGGCTCAAGCATAGAAGTATCTTCCTTCTCTCATTCCTCGACGGTCAACGTACGATTTGAGCTGGACTTGTCCGGTTTGCGCGTTAATCGGGACTTGTACTGATAGAATCGCGGAAGTGAGTTTGTGAGGACGAGTCTAAATGAAGGTTCTCAGCGCACCAGAAGTGGCACAGTGGTTCAAGGGCTTTGATGACGTCGGAGTAGATTCCGACTATGTGCACGCTGATGAGGAAGGGCTGTTCTTCACCCATCCAGAGGCTTCCTGTATCGGCCTTGAATATCCAGCGAAATTGGAACAATTTCCTTTTTTCGCTCGACAAGTCGCAAGCGTCGGTTACGAAGAGCAGCATTTCGACGGCGCTATGCTTTGGGTCCAACATTGGGGCGTTTGGAATCTTTTTGGCGAGGGGATTGGTTATCGCATCGTTGAGAAAATGAATGCAGCAGCAGGTCAACCGACATCGTTTGAAGCTGCTCCAGGGCATAAATTCCGCGCAGATGAATTAACGGATGCAATTGGAATGCTAATGCAGCCGATGATATTCGCGTGGGACAGCTTCTACCTTCCCATATGGTCGCACGGAGGGTGCAGCGATTTTTTCTTGCACATAAGCCATCATTCAGTTGTAGACGTGGTGACACGGACGAGAGAATTTCGAGACAGAGTCATTAAGCAGATGAACGAGCTGAACCTAAATCCTAAGTCCGCAAGCAATGAGCGAGTAGAGCGTTTTTGCCATCCCAAGGCCACTAACTCCTGATTTGTCGGGTAACCGGAAAGGTTCCTCATAGTACCTGCCTGCTGGGTGAACTGGGTGCTGGTCGGACAAAGGAAGGCATTGGCCATCGGGGTACGGAACGGCCGTCCGCAGAGGCGGTATTCCGGGCTACTGACCAGCCTTCGAGGCAACGGCCCACAAGGGGTAGTATTGTAAGCAACGATTGCAAAGCATCTGGAAATCTAAATGACCATCTTCACCAAGCTCGAGCCCCTCAACGACGCAGAACTCGATCGTCTAGGGGGCTTCCTCAAAAGTTGCAAGGGCGGGAAAGCGATGAACGTCGAGCAGCTTGACGGATTCTTCGCCGCCCTGATCGCCGGGCCGGAAACCGTGATGCTGAGCGAATACAGTCCCGAGGTCTTCGGCGGCGAGATGTCGGATGTCTGCGAGTTCTCCAGTCCCGAAGAGGCGGACGAAATCCTGGGACTGATGATACGACACTGGAACACCATCGCTGGGGCGCTTTTCAATCGCGAAGTCTATGTTCCGCTCCTGCTGGAGGACGAGAACGGCGTGGCGCATGGCAACGACTGGGCCCGCGGCTTCATGCGCGGCATGCATATGCGTCACGATGGTTGGGCTCAGCTTGTCAACGATGAGGAGAACAGTGGCTGCCTGATCCCCATGATGATGCTCTGCCACGAGCACGACAAAGACCCAGAGATGCGTCCCAAGCCGATCGCTCCAGAGAAGCGCGAGGACATCATCATTCACATGGCGGCTGGACTGGTGGGGGCGTATCGGTATTTCCGGAGGCACCAAGAAGCCTATGGGGGCAGTAGATTCGCGCCTGAAACTGGACGCACGACCTCGAAGGTAGGGCGGAACGATCCGTGTGTGTGCGGTTCGGGAAAGAAATACAAGAAGTGCTGCGGCAGGACGACCGTGAATTGACAAGCTTCTGACTTACTTCCTCACGCTCTAGAAGGACGACGTTCCCGACATCCCCACTCTTCTCGCAGCGAAGACGGAGTAGGCAAAGCTGCAATACCAATCTGAATTGCTCGAAAATTGGCGACAGATTTGGCTAAGTCCCAATCTGTTGGGTCACCAGACATCTTGCCCCTAGTACGCCTCCACGGAAGATGAATTTTTGAAGGTGTCACAGGCGTTGAAGTGCCAGTCTCTTAGGATTATCATCGCCCTGATCTTGCTCGCAATTGTGGATGCTGACTCGCGAGGTTAGAACGCTGATGGAACCCCCAGAGCAATTCATAAAGTATGTACATTGGACTCCAGCTGAGAAGAAAGCGGCCCGAAGAGCTTTTGAGGAGGCGCTGGGCCGTAATCTTTCGGCGATCATTGCGGAGGCTAAACGCAGGATGGTGAACGTGGCCGATCCTTCTGATCTCTGGGAGTTGGAAGCCTACCTCACGGAAAGTCGGAAAACCGTTGACCGGGTTTATCAATATCGATATTCGGACTTGCTCCGCGTATTCTCAATCCTCATGCGGGATGGTTGGCTGAAAGAGGCAGACCTGATGGGCTTGCAACCAGATAAGATTGCTGACATCAAAGCCTTCGCAGAGTCCTTACGCAAGATGTACAGCGATGCAGAGGAATTTCCTGAAAGCTCCTGAAACATGGAGCCGTCAGCTGGGTTCAATTCCAATGTGGTCATTCACGGCTTCGCGGAGCCGTTGCTTGCAGCCCAGATATTTCTCCGTCGTCTGTACCGAGACGTGGCCCAATAAGAATTGGATCTGTTCTAGCTCGCCGCCCGAGTCGTGGCAAAACCGGGCGCAAGATCTTCTGAGATCGTGAGGCGCAAGCTTAGAGATCCCAAGTTTGCCCGCGTATTCCTTAACCACGTGCCATACGACTTTCTCCGTGACCTCGGTCCCCCAGACTGTGCCTTTCCGGCAAACACAACGGAACAGCTTGCCGTGCCGGATATCAGCTATGCCCAACCATTCGTCCAGCATCAGCTTCACCCATTCCGGCATCGGCACGGTCCGAATATGTGTCCCCTTCCCGACCAGATCGACGATAGCCCAGTGATCTTCGCGGCGTTGGATATGATCGAGCTCCAGATTGATTAATTCACTCCGACGCAATCCACAGCCAAGCAACACAGCCAACATGGCTCGATCTCGTTTGCCCTTGACCGTGTGCGGGTTGGGTAGTTGCCAAAGGGCGCGAGCTTCCGTCACGGTCAACCAATTCCCAAGTCTCATCCCCAGTTTTTTCGCTCCCTTTACACGGCGGATGCCAGCGGCGAGTTCCGGGCTTAGAAGCCCTGTGTCCGCTGCCTCGTAGGCAAGTCGTCGGACTGCCGCCAGTCGTACGTTGATCGTGCCAGGTGCCAACAACTGATCTTCAAGGTGAATCCGGTAGCGAGTGACTACAGTCTTGTTGAAGGACAATCGTGGCTCCGAGCAATACCAATAAACGAAATCATCAATTGAACGGCGATAACTCCGTTGTGATTCAGGAGACCGAAGGCTCACCAGGACGGCAGATTTTGCGTGTTCCAAGTCGGGCAGTCCGAGCTTGGTTTTCCAGCGGTTCGACTTGCCCCGTCTTGTCTTTCTTCTCATGAACGCCACCCCCTTGCGGCTGTCCATGAGAATGCATCGGCTGGGGGGAGTCAGTACTAGGAGCAAGATGTCCGGTAACCCGACGCAATATAAAAGGGCGCCCCTTGTGGAGTAGGTTTGAGTGCTCGCTCAACCGCTCCAGAGGAGGAACGCCCTTATGACCAGCGCTAAATATATCGGCATGGACGTACACAAGGAAAGCATTTCGATGGCGGTACGAAATGGTGTTGGCAAGATCGTGATGGAATGCGTCATCGAGACCAAAGCCACCATGATTCTGCAGTTTTTCGATGGGTTGCGCGGAGATTTGCACGTCACGTTTGAAGAAGGCACCTGGGCTGCCTGGCTGTACGACCTGCTGAAGCCCCATGTTACGAAGCTGGTGGTGTGCGATCCTCGGCATAACGCATTATTGCAGGACGGCAACCAGAATGATCGCGTGGATGCACGGAAGCTGTCGGACCTTCTCTATATGAATAAGCTCAACGCGGTCTATCACGGAGACCACGGATTGCGGACCCTGAAGGAACTGGGGCGGAGTTATCTGACCATCACCCGCGACCAGAGTCGGGTGATGACCCGGGTCAAGGCCATCTATCGCAGCTGGGCCATTCCCTGCAGCGGCAAGCAGGTTTATGGTTCGCGGCATCGGGCCGAGTGGCTGGCAAAGATCAATGAGCCGGGAGTGCGCCGGCGTGCGGAGTTGTACTACCAGCAACTGGATGCGTTGAGAGTATTGCGCCAGGAAGTTCGGAGAGATTTGCTGACGGAGAGTAAGAAGCACAGAGTGTGGAAGCGCCTGTGTGAGATTCCAGCGATTGGTCCGATTCGAGCCGCTGAGTTGTTGGGCATTTTACAGACACCGCACCGGTTCCGCACCAAGCGGCAGCTTTGGACCTATTGCGGTCTTGGTGTGGTGACCAGTTCCAGCGCCGACCATGAGGTTGCGATAGGCCAGCTGCGACGAAAGAAGAAGCATGCACAGATTCGCGGGCTGAACGAGAACTGCAATCACGATCTGAAGAACCTGTTCAAGGGGGCAGCGGTGGTGGCTTCGATCAAGCCCGGTCCGCTGGCAGAGTTCTATGCGGCTCTCGTGTCCAAAGGCATGCGGCCAGAGATGGCACGGCTGACCTTGGCGAGAAAAATTGCCACCATTGTTTTGATCGTGTGGAAGAGAGGAGTGTGCTTTGACGCCCAATATCTGAAACCACAAACAGCTTGAGTGTCTCGGATCGAGTCCGCTCCATCGCGGGGTATTTCTCTGGCGGTGGCCGTCAGGTTCTCGAGACACTCTGGTTCGAGAGCGAGTCTCAGCTGGTAAGTTAGGCACTACGTGCTTCGGGCACCTAGTCTCACACCCGACCCTAGGCCCTCTCGGATAACCAGAAAAAGCTATAGGCGCAAAGTCTCTGATAGAACTATGGTCGCCAACTTGACCGCGGTTCGGCTTTGTTGGTTTCGGAACGCACAGGCTTCGTTGCGAAAAAGCGATGAAAACCGCTGGTAGAGAAAACCCCAACCGCTGGACCATAGCGTCCAGCAACCGAGCACCTGGTGCGGGCGGTCAGAACAGATCCTGCTCCATTCTGTGGGCTGTGAAACAAGAAAACGTCCAGCCGTTGCAGACGTGTTTTTTCTTGACTTCTCCTTTTATAGAACTTACCAGGAGTTGAGAGTCTCCTAAGCTCTTGAACCATGTTTCTAAGTTCTTGTAACGCCTTTGGGTCTTGCGGGTGCGGGCAGTTAACAAGCGGGTCAAGCAAGTCACATCTCTTGCGGTAAGAGTCCAGCATTTTGTCTGGGTGACTGCACTCCACGAAATCATTCCATTCCTGTGGGTACAAACTAGAGCCATTCAGAAAACGCTCGATGAGGTCGGCAATTTCGCCAGCGGTTTTCTCCTTGCGCCTGTGAGCGGCTCTTTGTCCTCCGTAAAATACGAAGAAGAAATAGACCATCGCGGGCACTATGAGAGCAAAAAGAAACTTAGCGGCTGGGCTTTGCTTGCTGAGAGGCGCATCACTCGGGACGTTGGAGGCACACCACACTCCAACAACCAGACCAATCGCTGCAAGAACGTGCGCGTATTTAGGAAGCCAGAATCGCGTACGTGCCCAAAAGATGAAGAACCCCACTGCGCTGATCAGCAGTAGTACTCCGTGCAGCAGCTGAAATCCTTTGAATAAGTTTCCTGACATGGTTTGACTTGGAAGTGTACCGCAGGCGGGGAATTCACCATTAGCGCCTGATAAACGCGCTAACCGGAGAAGTGGGTTTTAGTACGCAGAACTCGGGTGATCCGGTGTAGAAGAAGTAGCCTTGCGGCTCAGAGGTAGAGCTAGAAATACCCACCGTATCGAGATGGCAAGCCACAGCAGGATGGTAATGAATTCCAAAAATTCAACGCTCTTTCCCGCCCGGAAATGCACGATTGCTGCTTGCATTTTCATCCCGGCAAGAAAGGCACAGACGATAGCTCCAAAAGCATAACTCCGCGGAGAATACAAAATGCTTCTCTTCGTGGCTCCTGCTTCAGTCAGAACCCCGCGAGCCGCGCTATCATCCGTTCTCATAGTGTCACTCCAATAACTTACACGAACTATAGTCGAGAAATATGATGCAGGTCCAGGAGGTCGCGACCTCTCTCTCTAATGTAGGTCAACTCCTGATTAACGCCGAAACCGGAAAAGTGGGTTCCAGTACGAACGTGGCTGGCTATAAATGCTCGACCATATCCACTCGCCAGTTTGCTTTAGCCGCAGTATCATCCCTCCAGCAAATCGCATCCCCAGCGGAGGAAAACCAAAATGTTCCCAGTCGAATGTATGCCCAATCGGCGCAACTTCCTGATAGGTGGCATAGGCATGGCTCTCGGGCTTTCTACCCTTACCGCGCTTCCCTTGGCAACCGCCGCTGAGGAAGAGAAATGGATTGTCGGCCCGCAACCGGGTTTTACGCCCGAGATCGGAACGTTGACTTCTATGCTGGCCTTCACCCGTGAGCAAGTGGTTTACAACGTGAAAGGCTTGTCCCAGCAGGATCTTGACTTTTTACTTGATGCCAAGGCAAACACCATCGGCGCGCTGCTTCTCCATCTCGCCGCCACAGAAACCTACTATCAGATGAATACATTTGGCGGGATGAAGTGGGATTCGTGGCCCGGTGAAGTAAAGAAAAAATGGGACATTCCGATGAATCTTGGAGAACCCGCTCGCAAAGCAATCAAGGGGAACAGTCTCGACTACTATCTCGATGCCTTGCATCAGACCCGGGAGACGAGTCTTGCCGAATTTCGCAAACGCGACGACAAGTGGCTGGCGACCTTGGTTACGGAAGAAGGCTTTGTAGCCAACAACTACGCCAAATGGTTTCACGTCGCCGAACATGAATCTAATCACGACGGCCAGATCAAATTCCTGAAGAACCGTCTCCCAGGCGCAAAAGCCAAGTCCGAATGAGAAAGGCGGATTTAGTCCGCCACAAAACTCTTCTCTCGGTTCGTAAGTCCTGGTAAACGCGCTTCCCGGACAAGTAGGTTTTAGGACCCAGATGTCCGGTTTGCCGACAAACCAGGACCGAGTTGATTCGTAAGATAAACACAAAGGGGGCGAGCAATAAAATGCGTGGCCCCCTTGTGTTTGGTGCGAGCGAATACGGACTTACTTCAATAGTTCGATGTCATTTGGCCGCCAGCTCTTATCGAACCACGGTTCCAACGGCCCATAGAGTCGAAGGATCATGAACCAGCCTTTTTTCGGAATCGTCTGCACCCAGTTGTTCTCCTCGCCCGCCGGAGCCTTCGGGCCAAAGTAAACGTCTACTGAGCCGTCCGCATTCGTTTTAAGTCCCTTGCTCTGGCTGCTCACGCTGGGGTACTGCTGGTCGGTTTGTAGCATCGAGCGTGTCTGGTTGTCGTACACAATGACAGACCAGAAGTCCTTCACGGGGATGTGGGGCGGCAGATGCAGTTTGTAGGTTCTGCCTCCATCAAACGGGTTGCCCTTTGAATCCTGCACGGTCCACGGATATTGTGAGCCCTCTCCGACCATCTTCATTTCCATGGCGGGGGTGACACCGGTTGCGAAATAGTAGTATTGAATGTAGCCGTCGAGGTTGGACACTCCGGGTGCCTGGAGGAACTGGTAACCGCCGAAGAAGGGCAGTCTCCAATGTGCGTCTGTGAAAAAGAAAGCTTCCGGTTCACGAATCTTGAACGCGATTGTCCTTGCCGTCACCGCACCGATGTTTGCGGCATCCGTTAGAATCTTCTTCATCCGGTCATCGGGATTGAACGGCTTTCCTTTTTCGATGCCCACTGACGCAAAGAGACCCATCATGGTTGGGTCGTTGGGAGCACTCGGTTCCTCCTGGATGACTTTATTGAGCATTTCCCAGAATGAGTAATCACCGGGGGAAACAAAGGTTGAAGCGATGCCGGAACCATTTGCGAACTTAATCGCGGGTGGATTCGCTGCATCGGCAAGCTGATAGATTTTTAAGTTTTTCTTGACGAGCTCCACACCGGGGTCTGGAGAGCCATCCACCAGGAAGCTTCGGAAGAATAGCCAGTTTCCGTACGTAGCGGGGCGCATGACAACGTAGCCCTCGGGCACGTTACCGTCATAACCTGGCGGCAGTACGAGATACTTGCCGCCTCTTCCTTTGTCCGCACCAGTAATACCGACATCGGCGACCCAACGATAGTAAAAGTCGTTCACCCCGCCAAGGACCTTCGGTGGAATTTCCACTGCAAGCGGCCCCTTTTTGGTATCGAGCCAGATGAAGCTATAGACAGTGTTATCGTTCGCCGTAAGCTCTACGGTCCGAGAATCGACCAAATGTTCCCATATGACGTCCGTTTGATTATCGGGGCCGAATTTGCGAATCGAGTCGCGCATTCCAGCCTGGTTCACGATGGGAATAGCCAAGAGATACGCCTGTAAAGCACGCGATTGGTCAAGGTTGTCATAGATTTTTCTGGCCGTCTCTGCGTCGGGGTATCCATCAGACAATTTCAGTGTGCCAATGGATGATTCAATTTTGTCCGGAACCGCAATACCAGGAGGGATGTCCGTCGAGTATTTCGATTTGGGTACGCTCTGAGCCCAAGTGCTACTCACAGCCAACAAGCAAAAACCGTTCAATAGAAGTGCGACAAGCGCACCTCTCCTCTTGATGTTCATAGGAGTCTCCGTCACGGCACACGGTTCGGGGGCGGACTAGAACACCCAGTGCCACAACTCGTAATTTGAATTTTCCGCCACTCGTAAAACAAGACCGCGAGTGAAGCGAGAATTTAATTGCAAGGAATATAGCAGAAGTGTGTCGCACTGACAGTCCTAACTGATGTTATTATTGATTCTCTAGTTTTGTGGCGGCGACGGCTACGACTTGTCGTAAGTCCCTGATTAACGCGGTGCATTCGACAGGTCGATGCAACACCATCTGATGTAAGTCTGTTCTGAAAAGGTGGTGTTGCTATGAGATCTGGGAGGTTGGGACTTTCTGCGATCGATAAGCGTGAGATTTGGAGTCGATGGAAGGCCGGGGAGACGCTGCATGAGATTGGCCGCGCCTACGGCAAGTGTCACAACACGATTCGCGCTGTGTTGCTGCCTCGCGGCGGCATCCCGCCCTTAGCTCGTCGCCGCTCGCGGCTAGCGCTCACATTCGCTGAGCGAGAAGACATTTCGCGAGGCATGGCTTCCGGTTCGTCGCTGCGTGAGATCGCCCGTTGTCTCCATCGAGCTACGTCGACGGTCAGTCGGGAGGTCGCGCGCCATGGTGGCCGCCCTGTCTATCGCGCCTACGATGCGGACCAGCAAGCATGGAACGCCGCGTTGCGCCCGAAACGCTGTCTGCTTGCCGTGAACAGCGAGTTGCGTGACCTGGTTGCGAGTAAACTGATTCTGGATTGGTCGCCCGAGCAGATCGCCGGGTGGTTGAAGGCTCAGTATCCCCACAACGAGAGCATGCGTGTGTCCCACGAGACCATATACCGCAGCCTGTTCATTCAAGCGCGTGGAGCGTTGAAAAAAGAGCTGATGGACCACCTGCGCTCGAAGCGGCGCATGCGCCGCTCGCGTCACGCAAGCGAACATGGACACTCACGGGGGCAGATCGTCGATGCCATCTCAATTCGAGAAAGGCCTGCGGAGGCCGAAGATCGAGCGATTCCCGGCCATTGGGAAGGCGATCTGCTGGCCGGTGGCAAGAACAGTTACATTGCGACCTTAGTGGAACGGCATTCCCGCTTCCTGATGCTGGTCAAAGTGCCGAGCAAAGAAACGGTAGCAGTGGTTGCTGCGTTGAGTGAGCATGTTCGTAAACTCCCGGCGACCCTGCGTCTCTCCCTGACCTGGGATCGCGGGCTGGAGATGGCCAAGCACAAGGACTTCACGGTCGCGACAGATGTGCAGGTTTACTTCTGTGATCCGCAAAGTCCCTGGCAGCGTGGAACAAACGAAAATACAAATCTGCTGCTGCGGCAATACTTCCCGCGAGGAACGGATCTAACTCCCATCACTCAAGCGCAGCTCGACCAGGTCTCGCTGCGCTTGAATCAACGACCAAGAAAAACTCTAGGATTTCAAACTCCCGCGAGTAAACTCCAAGCAAGTGTTGCGTCGACCGCCTGAGCTGGCAGCGCTTACCGGTAAAGTAGGTATCAGTACGAAACTCTTCGATAACCGGACCATCGCGTAGCAAGTATCGTTAGGTCCATTTCAGGTCCAAAACACGAATAAATTGGCTGAGGTTTGAGTAGCAGGCATCCGCAAGGGCAATTGAATCAACGAGTATATGGCGGAGAGGGTGGGATTCGGACTCTCTCCATGTGCAGAAACCTCTTAACTTATTGATTCTACATTCCGCCAAATACACATAAAACGCATGAAAAGCCGAAGTGAGGTACAAATGAGGTACAAAAAATAGCCCTCAGTCTTGAAAGTCTCAAGGGGAGATCTCGACTTCCAGACATCCAAACTGGTTTCAGCTTGATTTTTCTAGTTGTCCGATCAGCGTGTTAATCAGGAGTTGAATGGTATGCCAAGCTTGCAGACCGGTGGGTACATTCATTTAAGCGAATTAGACGTTTCACTGACATTAGCGACGAGTTGAATCTGAGCGCATCCTCCAGATTCAATTCGGACTTCGTTGGGATTCTCATAACTAAAATCGGCGGTCTTAAATGAAAACCCTGTACTGATCGCTCGAACGGCATATTCCCCGGCAGGTACTTTTATCTCAAATTCGCCCTTCGAGTTTGCGTTCGCCGTGAACACGCCCTTGGCTCCTCGTGCCTCGACGAGCACTTTAGAGATAGAGGCAGACATCGCCTCTTGGCTAATCACACCGTGGATCACGCCACCGCCGTGGCTCGCCTGAATAGCCGCGATTTGTTGCAGAACTGCTTTTGCATCACTGACCGGTGTTGAATTGCCACAACCGTCCAGTTTCCACGCTTTGTCGGAATCTGAGTAAAAGAGAAACAGCAAATATTTCCGCCCCGCATGCCATTCGAACGTCGCTCGACCGCTATCATTTCCTTCATGCAGCATGAAAACAGAATCAATGTGACCGCGAATTACTCGGTTCGCATGCAAGCTGTACTCGTACGCGACGACACCGTCCGGGTCATCTTTGTCTTGGGTGCTTCGGACCTTCATGAGAGTGGCTTCGACTACGACTTTGCTTGCAAAATATTCCGCACAAACCAGACGTGGTTGTGGGAGCTCGCACAAGGCGATGGCCGGAGACACACTAAGCAAGTGAAGAATCGCAAGAGCTAGGGCAAATCTCATTTGCGAGATTCTATCACCGCTAGGTTAGTTCCATTTTCAAGTTACCGGGAGAGCAGTTCCTAGTACCCACATGGACGGTTACCGCGTTAATCAGGAGCTGACTATCGAATGAGCGAAGCGGGCGCAGGCTAGGAAATCCAAACCGTCCACCCGTTCACGACTTGCCAACGTCCGCGCACCTTCCGAAGTACATAACGCTGGCCGGACCCGCACAGCATCCCGCAGACAAAGGAAGTAGACACGACTGCCTCGCTCAGGTTCGGATCGAAACCGACACGCGAAAACGAAATAATGCCAGCTGCTCCCGGGTATAGCTGCTCAAACGATTGCGACCCATCATTGGCAATTAAATCGCTAAAGTGCACGCCCCTGACCGCAATAAAGGTCTTCGGCAAATCAGTGTGGAAGGTTTGAGAAAGGGGGCCAGCTGTCGTGCAGGATTTCGTAAGAAAATCCTGAATTGTGTCCGCTCTTAAAGAATAATCGTAGCCCCGATTAACGGACCGATATAGTTTGTCAGCAAAAGAATTATACGGAGGCGTGTTGTTTTCTAACCGCAGGTTCTTGCGAGCACTCTCTTCACAGGCTTTTGTATCTGCTCCGGGCGCGAGTTCAGTGAGCAGCGTGTCATCAAACACCAGTCGGCTAGGCCCTTTGGGGAATTTCACCATCTCGTGGACCACAACTTCATAAACTTCGTTCTCGGCGGCTGCCGCTTGTCTTTGGTTTGAGCGGTCTGAGGAATTGCACGAGGAAAAACCGACTATGGAGAGTGCGGTGGCTGTCGCGGCGACCCGCAGGTAGTGGCGTTTAGCTCTCACAATGGCTCCATTCCCGTAAGAAGTCACGTTGGATTACGGGTTCGAGGTGCAGTCTGCCACATTTGGATTGCGGGTACAGGAGGGAAAGATGCTTGGTGCCTGGTAAGTTCTATAAAAGGAGAAGTCAAGAAAAAACACGTCTGGGTAGTGGGTCAGTTTGAATTTCCCACCCGATTGACTCGCCGCACGCCAGTGCTAATATGCGAGCATGGCAAAGAAGAAAGCAAAGAAAAAGTCCTCCAAAAAGAAAAAAGCGCCGAAACCTGATGTAAATCAGATCGCGGCGCGGATTGTTTCAGCCGCGACTAATCCTCGAAAGCATCCGACAGGTTCTCTATAAGCCTATCCAACTGCTTCTTGAGTCGCTCCAAATCCTCTTTACGAAGCTCTTCTCCAGATATAGCTAGTTCTGCCCTTAGATTCCGAGGAATAGAAATATCTAAGGGATAGCGCCTTACAGGTACCTGTCCAGCTGGCTTCTTGAAATCTTCAAATATGTTGCTAAATTCTTGAGAAGCAATCGGTTGCGGCCCCTTCTGCCCTTCGATTGGTGAAGTGGTTGTCATGGGCTCTAATTTTAACGTACCATTTTCAGATAGTCCAGCAAATTCCAGGCTGTCCTTAAAGTCCTTCACAAAGCTGGCTACTGCATTCGGGTTGAAATCCCTGTAGGTCTTTAGTTCGCTCTGCAAAACATCATCTGCTGGAAGGCCAGTTGTCCGATGCTGTTCTGCCAATTCCCTATAGATCGGAGGGTCAAGCGCAGCATCCTTGAGTGCCTGAGCGCGCCGAGCGTCATTCTCTGGTAGGTGCAGGATTTCAATAGCACGTTGCGTAGGCACCAATCGGTCTTTAACTTCCTCCAATAAGCCAAACTTCTTCAGGGCCGCCAAAACACTCATCGCTTGCCCATGCGGCGTCTGAAATCCAATGTGGACGGCGGCTATTTTCGGTGGTGCGCCAGCCTTGCCACCCTTTTGGTACATATTCCGCACCCGCTCAACTGCCTCCCGCAAGCCTACAGTTGGGTAGTTTGACTCCTGTGCCTTTTCTTTGCATCGTCATGGGGTAAAACCGGGCTAGTTGCGTTCATCGTGGCATCCTCCACGACCGAAAGCCTACCACGGCCAGTAGTCTAATGCAAGTAAATATTTGGGAAGAGCATTACGTGTTAACTTGACTTAATGCTTTTCTTGGCATTAAAATGTAGCCGTAGCATCGAGGAGCTGCCAGTGAGAAGAGCCTTAGCCCCGTTGCCCACAGTGCTCACCGACAACAGGGGCGGTAACAGAAAGGCTCGTTTCGCGTGTCCTTGGCGGAAAGCGAAACGAGCCGTGGTGAATCAGCAAGACGGGGCCGGGTTTTAAGACCGGCCTCGATTATACCAAAGATTGGGGCTATATGAATCAGCTAACTCAAGCGAAGCGGACCCAGGTAATCGCAGCCCTCGTAGAGGGTAACTCCATTCGCGCCACGGTTCGGATGACTGGCATAGCCAAGAATACCGTGGTCAAGCTGTTGGCTGAGATCGGGAAAGAATGTGAAGAGTATCAGGCCCGCACTCTCCGCAATCTGCCCTGCAAGCGCGTCCAGTGCGATGAGATTTGGTCATTCTGCTATGCCAAGCAAAAGAACGTTCCCGCAGATAAGCAAGGCCAGTTCGGGTATGGCGATGTGTGGACGTGGACGGCCATATGCGCAGATACAAAGCTCATTTGCACTTGGAAGATCGGCACTCGCGGCGCTCCCACGGCCTACGCGTTAATGCACGATTTGGCTTCACGCCTGAGCAATCGAATCCAGCTAACGACAGATGGACACCGGGTGTATGCTCGATGCCGTGGACAGCGCGTTTGGCTCTGAGATCGACTACGCCATGTTGGTCAAGATGTATGGGAACGATGCGGAGTCCGAAACCCGTTATAGCCCTGCGGAGTGCATTGGCTGCAAAATGACGGCTATCTCAGGCAATCCCAATCCTAAGCATATCTCTACTAGCTACGTAGAGCGTCAGAATCTCACCATGCGGATGCAGATGCGCCGCTTTACCCGGCTAACCAATGCGTTCTCCAAGAAGATAGACAACCTTGCCGCTGCTGTGGCTCTCCATTTCATGCACTACAATTTCTGCCGAGTTCACCAGACCTTGCGCGTCACTCCTGCAATGGAAGCTGGAATTGCAGATCATGTGTGGTCGATTGGGGAAATTGTAGGTATAATGGAAACTAATAGGAATGCCAAAGTCGCATAAACAGAAGTTTTGGTCTTGCGCATAAGGACACGCTTTTATACTATCCACGTGCACCTTCCCGGCATCCAAGGTTTAGAATATGATTAGTCAAACTGGTGCCAAGATGGCCCTCGAAAAAGAACTCGAAACATATAAGAAAAATCTCCATGACCTCAAAGCGCATGAGGGAAAGTTCGTGCTGATTCAAGGCGAAGCCATTGTAGACACCTACAGCTCGTACGACGATGCGCTTAAGGAAGGTTACAAGCGGTTTGGAACTACTACGCCATTCCTAGTTAAGCAGATTCTCGCGGTCGAGCCGGTGTTTTACGTTACCAGACCGATCAGTCCCGCCAAGAAGGCACTGGCGTCTTAGCCTACCGTGCCACATTTCACTCTGAATATCGATGCCGCTGGGCCTATCGTAAATGCGCAGGTAAATGTCAGCGAAGGCCGTAGAACTGCGCTTGAGGCCCAAGGCACCCCGGTTCCGCCACCGCGTGTGGTGCGGGCTCTCATTGACACAGGAGCCAGTTTTAGTTCGGTTGAACCAATGGTGCTCACAGCCTTGGGATTGACCGCAACTGGGACAATAGATTTCGTAACACCAAGTACGGGTCAAAATGTCGTAACTACAGATACCTACGACGTAGATATTGTGATCTACAAGGGTCCAAATGACCCGCCACTTTCAATGCCGAATTTGCGTGTAGCCGCTTGTGAGTTGTATTTGAAGCAAGGAATCCACGCATTAATCGGAAGAGACATCCTCAGCAAATGCATTCTGCTCTACAATGGCGAAGTTAATCAATTCACCCTAGCCTTCTGAAATTCCCTGGGAATTCCCAAACTGACCCACTACCCACGTCTGCAACGGCTGGACGTTTTCTTGTTTCACAGCCCACAGAATGGAGCAGGATCTGTTCTGACCGCCCGCACCAGGTGCTCGGTTGCTGGACGCTATGGTCCAGCGGTTGGGGTTTTCTCTACCAGCGGTTTTCATCGCTTTTTCGCAACGAAGCCTGTGCGTTCCGAAACCAACAAAGCCGAACCGCGGTCAAGTTGGCGACCATAGTTCTATCAGAGACTTTGCGCCTATAGCTTTTTCTGGTTATCCGAGAGGGCCTAGGGTCGGGTGTGAGACTAGGTGCCCGAAGCACGTAGTGCCTAACTTACCAGCTGAGACTCGCTCTCGAACCAGAGTGTCTCGAGAACCTGACGGCCACCGCCAGAGAAATACCCCGCGATGGAGCGGACTCGATCCGAGACACTCAAGCTGTTTGTGGTTTCAGATATTGGGCGTCAAAGCACACTCCTCTCTTCCACACGATCAAAACAATGGTGGCAATTTTTCTCGCCAAGGTCAGCCGTGCCATCTCTGGCCGCATGCCTTTGGACACGAGAGCCGCATAGAACTCTGCCAGCGGACCGGGCTTGATCGAAGCCACCACCGCTGCCCCCTTGAACAGGTTCTTCAGATCGTGATTGCAGTTCTCGTTCAGCCCGCGAATCTGTGCATGCTTCTTCTTTCGTCGCAGCTGGCCTATCGCAACCTCATGGTCGGCGCTGGAACTGGTCACCACACCAAGACCGCAATAGGTCCAAAGCTGCCGCTTGGTGCGGAACCGGTGCGGTGTCTGTAAAATGCCCAACAACTCAGCGGCTCGAATCGGACCAATCGCTGGAATCTCACACAGGCGCTTCCACACTCTGTGCTTCTTACTCTCCGTCAGCAAATCTCTCCGAACTTCCTGGCGCAATACTCTCAACGCATCCAGTTGCTGGTAGTACAACTCCGCACGCCGGCGCACTCCCGGCTCATTGATCTTTGCCAGCCACTCGGCCCGATGCCGCGAACCATAAACCTGCTTGCCGCTGCAGGGAATGGCCCAGCTGCGATAGATGGCCTTGACCCGGGTCATCACCCGACTCTGGTCGCGGGTGATGGTCAGATAACTCCGCCCCAGTTCCTTCAGGGTCCGCAATCCGTGGTCTCCGTGATAGACCGCGTTGAGCTTATTCATATAGAGAAGGTCCGACAGCTTCCGTGCATCCACGCGATCATTCTGGTTGCCGTCCTGCAATAATGCGTTATGCCGAGGATCGCACACCACCAGCTTCGTAACATGGGGCTTCAGCAGGTCGTACAGCCAGGCAGCCCAGGTGCCTTCTTCAAACGTGACGTGCAAATCTCCGCGCAACCCATCGAAAAACTGCAGAATCATGGTGGCTTTGGTTTCGATGACGCATTCCATCACGATCTTGCCAACACCATTTCGTACCGCCATCGAAATGCTTTCCTTGTGTACGTCCATGCCGATATATTTAGCGCTGGTCATAAGGGCGTTCCTCCTCTGGAGCGGTTGAGCGAGCACTCAAACCTACTCCACAAGGGGCGCCCTTTTATATTGCGTCGGGTTACCGGACATCTGGGTACTAAAACCCACTTGTCCGATTTCGGCGTTTACCGGGACTTGAGTCCCTAAGAGCCCCCAGAGCGAAGAGCGACTATCAGGGCTTGTAGGCAAAAACAGATTTCCCGCTGTGGTCTATATAAGCGAAGCGGGGAGGGTTCGATTGCAGCCTCACGTGTGCTAAACCCTTAAAGAAGGAACTGGCAGCCCCAAATCGTTCGCGGAAGACCTGTTTGCCGGAGCGGTCGATGTACCACGATACTGAGTCGCCGTCGCCGACAACTGCATAACCTTCCGAGAAGCTTTCCGCATATTTGAATTGTGGATCAATGACATATGAACCGTGTTGGTCGATGTAGCCGTACTTTTCGCTCACAAATACCAGCGCCAGTCCGTCTGAAAAACCTTCGGCCCTCGCGTATTTGGGCGGAATTGAAAGATTGCCTTTTGTATCTATAAATCCCCAAGTGTTCTCGACTCTAACCGGTGCCATTCCCTCCGAGAAAGGTTTTGCTCCCTCGAATCGGTTTTCGGAGATTACTCGGCCCTTTGTATCTATGAATGCCAATTTGCATGCGGGCAGTGATTCCGAAGTTTTCATCCCTCGTGGCAGGGATATAGGCGAAGAGCAGGGCGATGTTTGGTCGGAGTAAAAACAAGGACCATCTAGAACTACCTGCGCGAAGCCTTCACTAAAAGAGCTCCCCAACAAGAAGTGAGGAGGAATGACAAACTCGCCGGTATGGTTGATGTATCCGTACTTCCCGCTGACTTCAATTGCAGCGAATCCCCCTTCAAATGAGGAAACATAGTCCGTCGCAGACCAACCAAACCGTGGAGGGATGGCCCATTGCCCTTTTGCGTCGATATATCCCCATTTCCCGTTGTCCTCTTTGACAGCAGCAGCCAATCCCTCAGAAAAATCCCAACCGCGGTATAGTCCGAGGTCGATAACCTTCTTGCCAGATTTGTCTACGTAAACGCCGTCAGAGACGCCAATGTCCAACAAGCCGTTGTGGAACTCTCCACCATAATTGCCTCCGAAATTGGACAGGATGGGACCAATGACCACTTTACCTGTCCTGTCGATGTAACCAGCCTTTCCGCCTTTTAGGAAGCGATACAGCGGGTCTGCGGTTGGACTGCGGGGAATCCAAATAAAATAGTCCCATTCGCATGCTAACGAGGAGGCTGAAAATAAAAAGATGAAAAGGAGGAGCCAAACTCCCCGGTTCCGGTCGCGCATACCCGCGAGTCTACTACAAAGTTTCGCTAGCTCCTGATTTGTCGGCTAACCGGACATCTGTCCGGTTACGGCGTTTACCAGGAGTTAGGCAAAATCGCAGCAGCTCTTAGGTTGGGAGTTGTTCCGCCAAATTGCACGCGACTTCGACCGCTGACAGTATTCCGTCCTTTGAGTTGACCGGACCGACTTTTTGTACCAACGCGAGTGAGAGAGTGTACATGACGGGACGCTTGTTCACATTTCTCAGTCCTGGAAAGTAGATTTCGATCTCAGATGCGAACTTTCCCTGATTAACTGACCCACATGAGTTACAAGCCATGGCCCCCACTCTTTCACGAGGCTCTATTATAGATAAGTTCCAGAGGTAATTGGACAACTCCTGATATGTCCTGTAACGCCCAGACGATCCAACATGCGAAAAAGATAATCGCCATGGCGAAGGTCAGGTTCAGATCGGCATTCGCGCCGCGGAACAGCGGTTGTTCAACCTCGAAACCGTTGGGAGTCTGGTGTCCCCAGCCAATCGTGCCAACCCCGGGAATGAGACCAAGCCAGTTTGCCGACAAAATGAAGATGAAGATGGTCGCTAGAAACCAAAACGTTCGCTTGACCAAATGCGGGCCGATGATGCTCTCCAAAAAGTCGTACAGACCTTCGACCAGCCATTCCAGCAGGTTCTGAGCCCCACCGGGGACACCTTTCATGTCACGCGTCGCGACTCTGGCGAAAATTATCAAGGCGATGGCGACAACCCAGCTGACGACCATGGAATTAGTGATGAAGCCGCCCCAATGTTCGATTTTGACGGCGGACTGCGGTAGGCCGTGCTCCGCTTCAGTGGCAAATGCGTTGCCGGCAGGCAATAACATTCCCAACCACAACCAACGTTGAAATGCAGATTTCATCAATCAGTACTTCCCGCGACGAAAAATCATCAAGAGCGACAATGACATCGATTCGCCCGGATGGTAGTGGAGACAATTGGCACTGCCAGTGACGCAGATCACATCACTTATGGGAAATAGACCAGACCATCCAGGTGTCCTTTTCCGCAGGTGGGACTCCGTAAGAACAAAAGGGCGATGGCTCTGAAACTCTCAAAAGCTGTAGTGACGCTAGTGGTCTCTTTTTTTATGGTCGATCTTGGCCATCTTTGCCAGATTCGCGAAAGCTTCTGGTATACGCATTCGGAGAGTATTGAATGGGAAGTGACGATTACGGCGCGATCCAAACCCTAAAGGTAGCTGCCTGCGTGGTCATCGTGGCGTGGGGTATACGAATGGCCTCCCACGTCCTCTCCATTCTGCTTTTATCTCTCCTGCTCGCTTACGCAATCCTTCCATTCCCGCTCTGGCTCGTGCGCCGATTCCGTGTTCCGAAGAGTGCTGCGCTCAGCTTCACTGTGCTTCTGGTTGTCGTGTTTTATTGCGTACTAACATTCGCTTTAGTTAAGACGGGTTTGCAAATGAGCGCAAGGCTTCCGGTCTACGAACTGCGGATTCAAGACCTTCACGAGCAGATCGCCGGCTTTCTGACACGGCATGGAATTGAATCGACCGACATTTCTGTGAAGAATTTCCTCAGTTCAGGGCGGCTTATGCAGTTCATGAGCGACATACTGCCCTCCACCATTGAACTCCTTTCCGACCGGTTGCTGATTTGGTTCCTAACGCTGCTATTCCTGGTGGACTTGTTGGATCCTGAACGGGGCAATAGTCCAATCGCCAGGAGGCTAGCGAACTTTGGCAAAGACATTCAGCGCTTTATTGCTACAACCGCGGAAACAGGAGCCATCATTGCTCTTGCGAATCTGCTCCTCTTAAGTCTGCTAGGCGTTGACTTCGCGGTGATCTGGTGCTTGCTGTACTTCTTCCTCCATTTCATCCCGAGCATTGGATTCATGATCGCACTCGTGCCACCGACCTTGTTGGCACTCCTCATGTTGGGATGGAAGAGAGCGCTGCTCGTGCTCGGTGGCCTGTTTCTGACGGAGATGCTAGGTGAGAATGTGCTGAAACCGGCGCTTTTAAAGAAAGGGCTCGATGTTGGTTTGATCGAGGTCACTCTTTCGCTTGTGGGGTGGGGCTTTCTCCTTGGCCCAGCGGGAGCGGTTCTGTCAGTCCCGCTGACTTTGGGCCTGCGCAGACTCATCGGAAGGGCAAGAATGAGCGCAACTGTGGCGAGTTAGTTCGTCCCATCGGTCGCCAATGATTCTTCGACGCGACAAGAGCTTACCGCACGGGCGAGCTCCCACTAAACGGGAAGAGGCTTCAACCGTTCCGAGAATATTCGAGGTAATTCGCCATGCGTGTCCATAAGTTCATTTCAATTCTCTGTTGCATGATGCCGCTTTGCTGCTTCGCGCAAGAAAAACCAAGTGTCACTCCGAATGAGGGACAAACAGTCCGAACCTCCCAGGCCGCGGCCAAGGGCCGTCCCAAGATCGGCGTGGCGCTGGAAGGTGGAGGAGCGCTCGGCGAAGCACATATCGGCGTGCTGAAATGGTTTGAAGATCACCACATCCCCGTTGACTACATCGCGGGGACGAGCATGGGCGGCTTGATGGGCGGCCTGTATGCGACAGGAAAATCGGCCGACCAGATACATGAGATAGTGAAAAAAACGGATTGGCCGCTGGTACTGGGTGGCCAAACTCCATTTGAAGACCTATCCTTCCGGCGCAAGGAGGATGCACGGGAGTTTCCGAACGCGATCACGATCGGATTGAAGCACGGCCCCGCTCTGCCACCCGGATTGAACTCTGGCCATGAAGTGAACCTGCTTATCGATCGGGAAACACTTCCGTATTCTGACGTTCGCTCATTCGATGATCTACCGATTCCCTTCCGTTGCGTTTCGACCGAACTCATTTCCGGCAAGGCTTACGTCTTTCAAAATGGCTCGTTGTCTGACGCCATGCGGGCGACCATGTCGATTCCCGGTGTGTTTGCACCAGTGCGAAGTGGTAACCAGATCTTTGTGGATGGCGGTCTGGTGAACAACCTGCCCACGGATGTCGTCCGCAACATGGGCGCGGACATTGTCGTCGCCGTGCATCTGCAAATCTCTCCCGCATCGGCAAAAGACATCCAGTCGGCCTTCAGTGTTCTGGGTCGGTCGGTGGAACTGGTCATCGCCGAGACGGAGATCCGCGGGATGGAGGGAGCAGATTTAATCGTTAAGGCGGACGTTCAGAAATACTCGACGATGGACTACGAAAAATCGGACGAACTGGTCAAGATTGGATACGACGCTGCCGAGCAGAAGGCAACGCTTCTAAAGGTGTACTCGCTGGATGATGTGGCTTGGGCGGAGTATCTCCAGAACAAGAATTCCAGGCTGCGGACAACTGTCGGCGTACCGCAATTTGTAAAAGTGGTTGGTATCGAGGGCGAGTCACTAACCAATGTACAGAAGTTCCTTTCTCATCTAGCAGGGAAACCGATTGATCAGGCTGCTCTTGAACACGACCTAACGCGCCTGGCAGGCGTGGGACGCCTAGACAGCGTCACCTACCAAATCATTCAAGAGAATGGTCAGACCGGACTGCTCATTACGGCCCATGAAAAGAGCTATGCCCCGCCCACCCTCCGACCGTCATTCGAAGTGAATGGTGCTCAAACCCAGGACGTGACCTTTACACTCGGGGCGCGGCTGACCTTTATGGATATAGCGGGTTTCCGCTCGGAGTGGCGCACAGACTTCGAGTTCGGTGAAACCTACGGCATCGCCTCTGATCTTTATCGGCCATTCCAGCCGCTCGCAAAGTGGTTCTTCGACCCGTACGTAAATGCGAGCCAGACGACTTTTCAGATTTACCACAAGCAAGACCCCGAGGCGATTTACCGCCTAGACCGGACATCGGGTGGTATCGACGTTGGATATGCCATTAGCCGATTCAGTGAAGTACGCTTTGGATATGGATTAGGCTACGGGAACGCCGACCTGCGACTCGGAACCCCGGACTTTCCCTCTTACAGTGGGCGGCTAGGAAGCACGCACGCGCGATTCGTCGTGGATCACGCCAATGATCCAATTCTCCCAACCTCGGGTTACATCGTTCTGACGAACTTCAACTTTTATGACAGCTTTCCAAATGCCCCCCAGGGCTTCCCAACTCTGGAAGCATCCCTGCAATATTTTCGGCCGGTACTGCATCACGACTCCGTATACATTATCGCGACAGGCGGTTCGACTCTCGGTTATCAGAAAACTGGAGCACCACAATTCTTCCTGGGAGGCGTCGGCAGGCTGAGCGCCTATGGGCTCAATGAATTGATGGGGAACCAATACTTCCTCGGCCGCATCGGTTACAGGCGCAAGATCTTCACGTTACCCACATTCGTGGGAAGCAATGTCTATTTTACGGGCTTTGGTGAAGTCGGAAAAATCTACGGTGACCCATTCGGTGCTCCAAAACTGTCAGGTGACGGCGGGGTCGGCGTGATCGCGCTAACAGCCATTGGCCCGGTTTTTGTTGGGGCCAGCGAAGGTGATACCGGGCACTACAAGTGGTTCTTCCAATTGGGCAGGGTTTTCTAGGAGTTCTGAACTTGTTGAGCCTCCCAGCGAGTGGGTATCTCTGGAATCAAAAGTGCTAACGGATATGTTTCAAAACCCCGAAGGAAATCTCACTTAGTTTCCGAGATTAAAGCGGTGTTTGATGGCTTCCCCTACGCACTCTCCAGATCACTAACCACTCGCTTGGAAGGGTGGTTGGGGAAAAAGCAGGGAATGTCGTAATCGTTCAGGGCCGCACGGCATTGGCAAGTGGGCAGTCCGCCTTAAGCAGGGTCGAATTAATTCGTCACGATCCGGCATTCCCCCCTGATTTTGAAGGTTTTGGCGCAGACTTTGGCAAAGACAAACTCGATGCCAGCCAAGCCCACGAATAAGCGGTACCTGCGTTATCTCACGCTAAATGGCGCATTATCTTTAGTACCTGTGTACTTTTTTGAGGGGATTCAGCCCCGGAAAAGCCTTCTTTCTTCAACGAGTTTCGCCGAATCGTTTTTCGCCGTTCGCAAGATATAGATTTCGCATCAGTTACAAACGGTTATAAACCATTCCTCACGCTCCCTCACTAGGCTTTAATCCCACCCTCTCCGCCACCATCGCTTGCGGTTTCCCTTTTAGTCCCATCCCCGACAAAGCTGACGGATTCCAGAGCCATGCTTCAGCGGGAAGCCACCTCGAGCCTGGATGAGTGAAAGTGGTCTGGAGTGACGATTTCGCTTGGCGCAAGAGGCGCGGCGTCTGTGGCGGCTTTATTTGGTCTACAATACCAACTTCATCCCTTCAATGTCGCTCAAGCTTCTTGGAATGAAGCGGTTCGAATGAGGATTACGGCATGACGAAACGTGCTTTGGTGACAGGAATTACCGGGCAGGACGGGTCGTACCTGGCTGAGTTGTTGTTGTCGCATGGATACGAGGTTCACGGGATCATCCGGCGCGCCAGCACCTTCAATACTTCCCGGATTGATCACATCTACGAGGATCCCAATCATCCAGGTGCCCGGCTTTTTTTGCATCATGGAGATTTGTCCAGCACCGAGTGGATTCTGAGTCTTATTTATAATCTCGCGCCCGATGAGGTGTATCACCTTGCCGCGCAAAGCCATGTGAAGGTGAGTTTTGACATTCCGGAATACACCGGCGACATCACCGGGCTGGGCACGATGCGACTGCTGGAAGCGATCCGGCGGGGTGGTGCGAAGACGCGGTTTTACCAGGCGTCCAGTTCGGAAATGTTTGGTTCTGCGCCGCCGCCGCAAAGCGAAACCACCGCCTTTGAGCCGAGAAGCCCGTATGCCGCCGCGAAGGTGTACGCGCACTGGATGACGCGCATTTACCGGGAAGGTTACGGCCTCTACGCTGCGAACGGGATTCTGTTCAACCACGAAAGTCCGCGGCGTGGGGAAACCTTTGTCACGCGCAAAATCACGCGCGGCGTCGCTTCGATTCTTGCCGGAAAGGAAGAGTCCTTATATCTCGGGAATCTGGACGCGCGTCGTGATTGGGGCTATACGCCTGAGTACGTGGAAGCCATGTGGAAGATTCTGCAGCAGGATGCAGCGGATGATTACGTGATTGGGACGGGCCAAACGCATTCCGTTCGCGAATTTGTGGAAGAGGCGTTTGTGTATGCGGGTCTCGATTGGCAAAAACACGTGAAGCTCTCCGACAGGTACAAGAGGCCCCTCGAAGTGGATGTTCTGATCGCGGATCCGACGAAAGCACGGACGAAGCTGGGTTGGGAAGCGAAGATCGGATTCCGCGATCTTGTGGCCATTATGGTGGATGCTGATCTCGAGGCCGCGGGCCTGACGCCGCGTGGGCGAGGCAGGGCAATCCTTGAGGAAAAGCTTGGCCACTGGAACCAGTGGCATAATTCCGTAACTCGCGTGGTGCAAGCGATTGCGGGTCAAGCGGCGCAGCACTAAAGGTCTCGATGAGCTTTTGGACCAAGCGGCGAGTGGTGGTGAGCGGAGGAAACGGGTTTCTCGGTTCCTTTGTCGTTGAAAAGCTCCGCGCCGAGGGCTGCACGGAAATCGTCGTGCCCCGCAGCCGCGAGTTCAATCTCTGCGAGAAGGCCGATGCCTTCCGTCTCTTTCAAGAAGCCAAGCCCGACATATTCATCCATCTCGCCGCAGTCGTCGGAGGGATTGGCGCAAACCGGCTGAACCCGGGCCGCTTTTTCTACGAAAATGCCGCCATGGGCCTGAATACGATCGAGGCCGCGCGGCAGCATGGAATTGAAAAATTTGTTTGCGCCGGAACGATCTGCTCATACCCCAAATTCACGCCGGTCCCCTTTCGCGAGGAAAATTTCTGGAACGGGTATCCGGAAGAAACCAACGCACCCTATGGCCTCGCCAAAAAAATGTTGCTGGTGCAGTTGCAGGCCTACCGCGAGCAGTATGGGCTGAACGGCATTTACCTTACCCCGGTGAATCTCTACGGTCCCAGGGATAACTTTGACCTGGAAACCTCTCATGTGATTCCAGCGCTGATTCGAAAGTTCTGCGATGCCAAACAGGGGGGTGCTACGGAGGTTCTCGCCTGGGGAACCGGGAATGCGACGCGCGAATTCCTTTACGTCGAGGACGCGGCGGAAGCCATCGTTCTTGCATCGGAAAAATATGCGAAGCCTGATTTGGTGAATCTTGGGTCGGGCCAGGAAATCAGTGTCCGCAACCTTCTCGAACAAATCCAGCTTCTGGTTGGTTATGAGGGCTCGGTGCGATGGGATGCCAGCAAACCCGATGGCCAGCCGCGCCGCTGCCTGGACACTTCACGCGCGGCCGTCGAATTTGGCTGGCGGGCAAAAACGAATTTACGTGAAGGCCTGCAGAAGACGATCGACTGGTACAGCCAGCAGTTCTTGTCCCCGAAGAGCATTTCTGTATAGCTTACTTTCGGTCGCAGGAAACAGCTCCCGCGATTCAAAATCTACATCCGTTTAATTCCCGCCGCGCGGAGGCTCAACTACTTTGCCTCTTCCACTTTTCGTGTTTGATGCGCGGCATTTCGAATAGATCCGAGGTTCGGGCGTACCAGCTTGTGCCGTGCATGCGACCGATCAGTTTGAGTTTTGGTGTGTCAATGTAAGACTTCCCGGCGTCCAAAACAGCGTCGTCGCGAACGTGCATCGCCAGGACGCGACCCAGAACCAATCCAGTTTCTTCTCCAAGTTCAACGATTTGGGAAAGCTCGCATTCCATCGCGACGGGACTCTCCGCAATACGCGGAGGTTTCACGTGTACCGAGGGTGCCGTAGTAAGCCCCGCCTCCAGCAATTCGTTAATCCCAGGCGGAAATTCGATCGCCGTGACGTTCATGGCTTCGGCTAGCTCTTCGGACACCAGGTTGACCACAAATTCCCGGGTTTCTTTCACGTTCGCGCGGGTATCTTTTGGCTGGCCATGCCTGTGGCTGCCCACCCCGATTCCCACGATAGGTGGATCGCCGGCGAACGCATTGAAAAAAGAAAACGGGGCCGCGTTCAGCACACCGGCGGCATCCTGGCTGACGATCCAGGCGATCGGCCGGGGGACGATGGTGGAAACCAGAAGCTTGTAGCGATCCTTTTCGTTCATCCTGGCAAAGTCGAACAGCATCTATGCTCTCCCGCGTACTCGAATCCCTGCACTAACCTATCAACACCGCGCGTGCCTGGCCGCGCAGAGGCAAGGTTGCCATGACCAATCAAAAATGAGTTCGGGCGAATAGAACAATTATATCTGTTCTCATCAATACTCTGGTTCCGTCAGCACCCTAAGTGGACCATTATCTGCCGATTCTTTGCCGGACGGTGACTGGCATCACTGAAAGTGGCTTGCTTTTCTGAACAAATCAATGCGTACCATGCTGCCACGCTCGACAGCCGCAATCTTCCCCCAGGGGAAACAGTTTTCGCTCCATACAGAAAATAGGATTTTGCCCGGCGACCAGTAAAACAAAGCCCGGCTCTTCCGGAATTGTGTGAAATCTATGAAACGTCTAGTGTTTTGTGTTCTTTTGCTTTGCATCGTCCTGCCTGCCCATGCGCAGCAGACGGATATTAACCGGTACACGATCTATACGGGATTCGATTACATGACCGCCCCCGGGCTGAGCCTCACGCAAAGGGGTTTCGACGTCGATTTCGGCGTCACTGCGAAACCATGGCTCGGTCTCGGGGTGGACTTCAGTGCCGCCGGAGACGCCATTATCAGTGGCGGAGGTACGATCAACGGGACTTCGACGGCCTTCGCACCGGCCCTTAACAATGCCTACAATATGGGCATTCCACCGAACATTCCTGCGGGCGTTACTCCTCCAGCAAACGCTGTCAACGTCTCCTTCAAATCAACGACTTATACCATCGCGGCGGGCCCGCAAATCTACATTCGCCACTGGAAAAAAGTCACTTTTCTGATTCGTCCAGGACTGGGAGCGATCCACGCGTCAGTCGACTTGGCCTTACCACCGCAATTGCCCCCGTTGTTCCAGATTCTTCAACTTCCCGCACCGGCTAGCCACCAGAGCGACACGACATATTTCGTTGGCCTGGGTGGCGGCTTCGACCTCAACCTCTCTCGCCGGGTGGGCCTGCGAGTCACCGCCGACTGGATCAATGCTCACCTGTACTCCGACATCCTCACTAACCGGCAAAACTATTACCGGTTCACCATCGGCCCAACGTGGAAGTGGGGAAAATTGTAGCCGCAAAGCTGTGCATATCACCGGGCGGAGTGATTAGGGTCACAGCAGTGTGTCCGCCCGACGGAGTATGAAGTGACCAGGCTTACTTAAGGCTTGTTTACCAGGGATCTCTAGAATCATGTCCGAGCACAAACCGATCCCGAATTCCAGGTTGTCGGCGGCTGATGCCGCGTTCCTTTATCTTGAGCGAAAAGACATTCCGCTGCACATCGCGAGCGTTTGCATCTTTGACGGCCCCATCCCGTTCAAGCAATTTGTCGCCTGCATAAAATCGAAGCTGCCGCAGGTCCCGTTGTACCGGAAAATCGCGGTGATGTCTCCGTGGAGCCTGGAATTCCCTGTCTGGCGCGAGGACCCGGAGTTCGACATCCGGCGGCATATCTTTCGGGTGACACTTGATGCGCCGGGAGGCGAAGCGGAATTGGAAGCGGTGGCGGGCCGGCTTATGAGCCAGGTCCTGGATCGCGACAAGCCGTTGTGGGAGATGCACGTTGTTGACGGATTGAAAAATGGCCGGGGCGCGATCATCTGGCGTGTGCACCATTCGCTTTGTGACGGAGTCTCCGCCGCGGATTTGATGCAGAAAATCCTGGACACCAGTGCGGAAGCTTCGCTGAAGATTCACCGGACGCGCAAGCAGGCGACGCGGCCGAAGACGGTAGAAGATCAGTTGGTAGATGGCCTTTCCAGCGCGGTGACCAACGCCTTGGGGAGTCTGGTTTCCCTGGAAGCGGGTCTGCTGGATTTCGCGCAAGGCATTCTCGGTGCGAAGGAGCAAGGTGTCTTGAAAGGGTTGGTGGAAATCCTGCCGGAATATGCAGCGGCTGTCGAGCGGCTCCCCTTCAATAAGGCATGCACGGGAACCCGAAAATTCTGCTGGGCAGAGATTTCGATGGCCGATGTACAAGCGATCCGGACAACGGCGGCCGGAACGGTTAACGACATTGTGCTGTCCGTGCTGGCGCGCGCGCTGAACCGGTACGTGAAACTCCATGGAGAATCCGTGGTAGGGCGTTCCGTGCGCGTCATGTGCCCGATCAGTCTGCGATTGCCGGAACAGAAAAATAGGGAAGGCAACCAGATCTCCTTTTTGCCCCGGACGCTGCCGCTGGATAGCCGCGGGCCGGTGGAGACGCTGCACGCCATTTCCAAGCGAACTGAGACGATGAAAAAATCCGGGGCGCTGGGACTAATGGGGCTTGCGGCGAAATGGCTGGCTACGGTTCCACCTCCGATTCAGGCGGTGTTCTGGCGGAATATACCGGATTTTATTTTGCCGTTTCCGCTGTTCAACATGATTTGCACCAATGTGCCGGGCTCTTCCGCGCCCCTCTATGCCGCGGGAAGGCGGATGCTTGCGGCTTACCCGCAGGTGCCAACCGGTTATGACCTGGGCGTTGGCTGCGCGGTGCACAGTTACGACGGGAAGTTGTTCGTGGGCTTGACCGCCGATACGCAAGCGGCGCCGGACGTTGCTCGCCTCCGCGATTTCCTGGTTCTTTCGTTTGAAGAATTGTTGAGAGCCGCGACATCGAAGAAAAAGCGCCGCGCACGGAAAGTGTCGTCTAAACCTCGGGAACAGCAGCCAGAGCCGACCGAGACTGTCCAAGCTGAATCATCCAAATTGGAGAGCAGGGAAGTGCCACAAGGGGAAGTACCGGCGCTACCCGCCGAGCACGTTGTGGAAGCCGCGTAGCAGTTCGCAACGGCAGAAATCGATTGTATGAACATTCCGAATCCAATGCTGCAGAGACTTTACACCATCGGCAGCCTGCGCAATACGGATAGCGGCGCGCAGTTTGCCCTGAAGAACCGCCTGCATGACGCCGAGGTTACTGCCTTGCGCGGTGTTGCGATTGACGGAGGCACCGTTGCGCTCGACCGAGTTCGCCTGGGCCTTTCCAATCAGCAATTGTTGCGGCCCGATCAGGTGAACGCCGAGAACCCGCTGCCATTTCCGCTGCGATCGATCGTCACCTTTCATGCAAGCATGCCGGAACTCCAGCACGGCAAGCATGAAATTGAAGTGCTGTTTGAAGCGCGTCCATTCGGGGACCTGCACCTGAAGGTGGAAGACGCCATCATCGATCCCCTTCAGGAAAAAACGCACATTCCGCGGAGTGATGCCGACGATTACAATCCCGAAATCATCCGGCAAAGGCGCGCCTGGGTTGAGCAGTTGAGCGGCGTGAAACTCGATCATATTCTCCACCACTCATTCGATCCGCATCTGGTTAAAGGCAATTGTGAAAATTTCGTGGGAGTGGCGCAAGTGCCCATCGGCATTGCCGGACCGTTGCAGGTGCATGGCGAAAACACCGATTGCGAGGTTCTGATTCCTCTGGCGACCTCGGAAGGGACCTTGGTGGCCTCGTACAACCGCGGGATGAAGATACTGAACATGTGCGGTGGAGTGCAGGTCACGGTGGTTGCCGACGCCATGCAACGCGCTCCGGTGTTTGTGTTCCGAAACGCTCGAGCCGGGCGTGAGTTTGCCAATTGGGTGCAGGCAAATGTCGCAGAGATTCGTGCCGTGGCCGAAGCCACGTCGAAGGTGGCGCGGCTCCAGTATATTGACCCGTACCTTGCGAGCAAATTCGTCTACCTTCGTTTCAACTATTCCACGGGAGACGCCGCAGGGCAAAACATGGTGGGGCGCGCCACGTTTGCGGCATACAACTGGATACTCGAGCGTTACGAGGGCATCGACAGCGCTTACCTGGAATCCAACTTCGCAACGGACAAAAAAGCTTCCCATGTGAACATCATGCGAACGCGCGGAAAACGCGTTACCGCGGAGGCGACCATTTCTCGGGATGTCTTGCAGCGTCATTTGCGTGTTGCGCCGGAGCAACTGGCTCATCACTATGGCGTGGCCAACGTCGGGGCCTTTCTTTCCGGTTCCACCAGCAATGCCTTGCAATCTGCGAACGCCATCACTGCGATGTTCATTGCCACGGGACAGGATGTGGCAAATGTTGCGGAATCTTCCGCTGGAATCCTCTATGCGGAAATGACTCCGTCGAAAGACCTGTATCTTTCCCTGACGATCCCTTCCTTAATCGTGGCCACCTACGGAGGCGGCACGGGACTCGCCACGCAACGTGAATGCCTGGAGATTGTGGGCTGCTACGGAAAGGGAAAAGTGAACCGCCTGGCGGAAATTATGGCCGGAGCGGCGCTGGCGGGAGAGATTTCCTTGGGTGCCGCAATTTCTTCGGCGGATTGGGTTTCGAGTCACGAGCGGCTTGGCCGCAATCGCTAAAATTGCCGTTTCACTTGCCTGCCAGGCGATGCGCCACGATGCTGTAAACCAATGGGCTGAAGACCATGCCGATGTGCGTTGCGGTGACTTCGCAATCCACATCCGGATCGCCGGTCATGCACACGCGCCAGTCCAGAATTCCGTCCGTTTTCGTGTAAACGGCGGTCTGCCGAACAGACTTTGGCAGGCGTCCCTTGAGAGATTCCAGAAATTGACACGTGCAGCGGGACGTGTAGCAAGTCGGCATCACGCCTTTCCCGTGGCGTTCCAGGATTTGCTTGCGCACCATATCCGCGGCACTCATGACTGATGCGCGCGCCGCGAGTCCCTGGATGGGAGCGCCCAGCGTGATTACCGAAGCGACACGCCCCGGCATTTGTGCCGCGGCAGAGCGCGCCAATGCGCCGCCGAGGCTGTGGCCAATCAGATGAATTTTGCCCTTGGTGGCTTTGTTGGCCTGCTCCATCGCATCCTGCAGATTCCTGCGGATGAGCAGATTTGGGCAGTCCGCATTTAACCGAATCCCAGAGTAAAAGGCCTGGTAGCCGATTCGCCGCAGCCAAATCGCGAATTGCGTTAAATAGAGATCCGTTCCCAGAAAACCGGGAACGAGCACCACGGCGGAACCGTCTCCGTGCGGAATGCCCTTGCCCCAATACACGGGAGAAATTTGCAGAAAAGCAAGTTCCGCTCCGGCCATCCACTCCTGCCATATAGGGAGCTGAACGGGTTCCGGATTCCTGCTCTTTGCGCGACGCCGTTCTTTCATCGGCATAATCATTCACTCAACGTCGGTGGGACGCAAGATGCTTTTAGGTGACAGGTTGCTGACAAGGTTACTGAATGCTGCCGGTCGTTGTCCGCGTGGGCAAGGACCGGCTTGGCATTCACTAGCGTGAAATTATGCGCTCATTCGACCTTGTTCGATCAAGCCGCTTAGTCAGTTGTTACGCGGCTTCCGCGGTGTGCTTCTTGCCGGTGCCATGCGCCGCGCGCCGCGGCCGGGCACCCTTCTTTGCTTCTTTCGGGCCCGCTTCGTGCATGCGCTTCATAGCCAGTTCAAGCAGGGACTTTTCCGCGGTCACGATGTTCTTGACGCTCTTTTCGGTCAATTCACCAAGGGACTGCTGCGCCGCCTTGCGCGCCGCTTCCTTGTGTTCCGGGTGCTTTCTTGTGGTGGCTTCGAGCTGGTCGATGGCCAGTTCGAGCAGCTTCTTCTGGGTGTCAATGTACTTCTCGGCGCCCTCGCGCGCGGCTTCGGTCAATACGTGCATCCGGTCGCGTGGAGGCTTCTGCGCGTGCTTGCCATCCTTCGCAGCGGCGCTGACTTCATGAGCGGCCAGGTCAAGGAACTTCTTTTCGCTGGCCACGAAGCCTTCGATGCCGCGCCTTGTGAGTTCGGCAACCCTTGTTGCGGCCGGAATCTGTTCGCCTTCGCGATAGGATTCGGCCATCAGATGCGCCTGCTCAGCTGTGGCGTCCAGCAGGTGCTTTTGCAGTTCAACGAAAGTGTCCACGCGGTGGCGCACTACATCTGCCATCACGCCGGCGGCCGCAGGGAGGCGGAAGCCTTCCTTGATGCCGTCGACTGCCAGAGCGGTTTCACCCGCGGCCAGATCGAGCAGGATTTTGCCCGCGGTCGCTACGTTCTTGACGCCCGATTCAGCGATGCCCGCCATCGAAGCGCCTGGGCGGAACCCCGGCTTGTTCAGCCGTTCCCGCACCATGCCGATCAGCAATGCGTTCTCTTGGGCCGCGAGGTCAAGCAGGATCTTCTGAGCTGCTACGAAGCTCTGCACGCCTTGACGAGCCCAGCCCGTCAAAACTCCGCCGGGCGAGGCCTGTGGTGT
>CAVZWK010000032.1:0-43763 GCA_963778995.1 Terriglobia bacterium | reverse complement strand
CCAAGTCCTTCCATGAGAAGGCCGGTTAGTGTCAAGTTGGTTTTGCAGTTGCCTTTGCTTGTCGAGTGGTCTTCCTCAGAGCCGGGCCGCCTCTGTCGCCATCCTTCCATCCGCACTCTTTTGTGAGCGATATTCGCTCGGTGCATGGTGGGTGTTCTCGTTTCAGCGGTGCTGCTACCTGTGAATCGACCTCTGTTCCCACCGATTCGGTGAGAGTTGGGCCCCAGGACTTAGTCGCAGTCACCTGGACTCGGCGGTTGAGCTCGGCTCCTCGGATTGCAACTCGCTAGGCCACTTCCTGCATCGCTTTCTGGCTATTGCGCAGTGGTTCGTACACCTCTCCCCCTACCCACAACCGATGCAGCAGTACCGCCAGCTTCCGAGCCACGGCCACCACCGCTCGCTTCTTCGCATTTTTCCCTCCTCGCTCGGAGAGCTTCAATCCCCATCGCCGCAAATCGCTGTCCTGCCCGAACGGCCCCAGAATGTAGTGCGCTCCCTGCACCATCATCGTGCGCAGATACCGGTCTCCTTCTTTGCTGATGCCTTTCTCTGGTTCGCTCTCCCCAGAGTTCCTGCGGCCGGGCCGTAACCCCAGAAAACAGCCTACCTGGCGACTCTTCGCAAACCGATACGGGTCTTCGATCGTCAGGACATAGGTCAAAGCTATCTGTGTTCCCACGCCTTTCACCTGCTTGAGCAAGGCCACTTCCGGGTACACGTGCTTGGCGATTTTCTCCATCCGCTCGTCGTATTGCTTGACGCGCTCGTTCAACGATTCGATTTCTTTGAGCAGCGGCTCCAGAACATCCTGCAATTCTGGGCTCAATGCAGCGGACAACTCCCGGCTCACCTGATACGTGCCACACCGGGGCAGTCGTTCCCCATACGATTTCACCAACCCCCGTGCGGCGTTCACCAAGGCTGTTCGAGCACTCACCAGTTCCGCTCGCGCCCGGATCACTGTCAGGTGCAGTTGCGCTCTCGCACTGCGATGCCGCACCGGTCCCAACAGCGCGGGATCGATTCGCGCCAGCCGTGCCAGTGTCCGAGCATCGTGCCGATCATCTTTTCGATTGCTCTTGGTAATCAATTGCACCTTTTGGGCGTGCGCCACGATCACTTCGTGTCCCAACTCAGCGAGCAGCCGGCTTACCCACGGAGAATGTGTTCCGGTCTCCAGTGCAATCAGACTTCGCGGTATCTTTCCAAAGGTCTGCTTCATCGCTTCCGGTGTCGTCGCCAGCTTCTGTTCCAAAATCACTTGGCCTGCTTCATCCAAAACACAGTAAAACGACCAGCGATCGCCCAGATCCAGACCGATGGTCAGCTTTTGCTGCTTGAAAATTTCGCTCTTAGATGCCTGCACAGTGGTAGTGTTTTTCATAGCCGGTCTCCTTTCGTTTGCGCTTCGAGCGCGTCGACCATTGGGAGCGTATCGCATCCCGCTGGAGACCGGCCTTCTCATCCCATCTGAGAAACGGCGTTATCGGAATGTGGCTTTTTGGCCTTCACCAAGGGGAAACCTACCTTCTAACCGTGCCTCGCGCAAGTAGGGCATGTGTTCCGGGTCCAGAACACCGACAATTATGGCTGTTGCGGCCTCTCAGTGAGTATGATCGCGGTCGGATCGTAACGGGGCAAGACGTTCTGACAGCATGATAGTCCAGCGGCACATCACTCGGTAAAGTCGCGCCCCGGCGCTGCAAAGTGGGCAAGTTTGCGGGTTGTGGTGGCTTGTGGCGAGAGATTGCCGGGGCATAAGGGGCTACGGGCATTTGGCGATTACTAATGCAGAAGGATATTCTGGAGGGAAGGCTTGATGTGAAGTCCGTCCTTGAAAATGATGTAGCCCTGCTTCCTGAATTTTTTCATGAAAAAGTTGACCCGGGAGCGTGTTGTGCCAACCATCTCAGCTAGCGTTTCCTGCGATATCTTAGGAATCGTTTCCAAGGGTGGTTCTTGCTTACCGTTTTCGGTGAGAATAAGAAGAGCACGCGCAAGGCGTTTCTCACTGGAGTTGAAATGCTGATCAATCAAGTCTTCCTCAGCGCGAATCTTTCGTGAAAGTAGATAAGACATAAAGCGGTCCTGGAGCGCAGGTTCGAAGTGGATCGCACGCAACATCTCATTTTTATGAATGACGGATACTGTCGTTGGTATAAGTGCGGTCGCCGTGCCCATTCGGACAGACTGACCTGCTAGGCACCCCTCGCCTAAGAAGTCGGAGGGTCCCAGAATTGCCACAACAGCTTCTTTGCCAGACTCATTGATAACAGAGAGCTTTATTTTGCCCTCTTGAATGTACATGACGCTCGTGGCGGGATCACCTTGAACAAAGGCCTCTTGTGATTTACGTAACCGCACAACTTTCGTGTCCACATTCGCCCAATTAAGGAGCGACTGGGCGTCAAATGTTTGGTCGTCGTTGGATTCTATTGTGGGCGTGCTTACGATTCTTTCCATGCGCTGATCATATTAGAGACAGAAATGCGGAAGAATACAGTCAATATCGTAGAACGAAGGTTAGTTTGCTGTATGTCCAAGTCCTGATCCTCCACTGGCACGGACGGCCATAAAAGCGTGCCACGGCGCTATTAGGTGGCCTTTTTGCGGGGCCAAAGGGCTTTTGAGCCAAGTTGGTCAAATTCCCACATTCCGATAAGACCGTTTCTCAGGACCTATCCAAAATAGACCCTGCTCTGGCCTGTCTATATAAGCACCAACCGTATGAAACTCAACTTCTACTTGAGGCCGTTTCCGGGAGTATTATTTCTCTTCCGAAGCGTTACATGCTAATTGGAAGCTGATTCATGTGGAAGGAACCTCTTATGAAGACGGTTGCCATCGTTTTCGTCGCAGTTCTCTTCGGCGCACAGAATACTCATTCTCAATCGCAAGGGAAGACTGTGCCTTCGTATCGAGCCGAGTCGTCAGCGCACGTAGTGCGGGGCAAAAACGCATGGACCTATGTCACGGAGAATCGCTCATTTCTCTTCCCGGAAGTTCTAGGTGACGACGGGAATTACGAGGCGGTATTGCTACTGGAAGAGACCTATCGCAATGAACGCACGGATGGCGTTGAGGGTGTGAGAGGAAACGCCACTATAAAGGCTTGGACGCTGCGCCAGGGTCGCCCGCGTGAACTGCGGTGGACCTTCAAAGAAATTGGCAACGAAGGAATCGTACAGGATCGTTTCTACCGCGTTACAGCGTGGGGATGCTGCGATATGCCCGTTGTCTACTCCTTTTACAACGTTTTAACTGGAAGGAAGCTGTATGTTTCCAATTCTAATTTGCTTGAAGTCTGGGGAGATGGAGAAGGCCCACTAGCATTCCGCTATGTAGCTTTCGGATACGCAGGGTTGAGTGAGCTAAGTCAACCTCCGCAATTGCAATACAGGAACCGACAAGAAAATAGCGCAGCGATTCTCTATCGTATCCTCACGGGAGTCTTACGACGCTCCCAAGATGTTCGTTTCCTCAGGCGGAGGGTTGGAGAAATCCCTCGACCTGAGAGGCTCGCCAATGAACTTCAACATCGTGTTGAGATACGATGACGGTGTCGAGCTTCATATTCCCGTTGAAGCAGATGTCATTCGCTCAGAGCAGGTACAATTTCCAACAGGCTACTCACTACGGGCAGAAAATTAGATAGGTCCTGTGAAGTCGTCTTCTCGGAATGTGGCCCGGCGCAAACTTCCACTTACTGGTAAGCCAGACATGTCGTCTTATCGTCATGTGGCTTTTTGGCCCCCGGCGGCCCCCGGAGCCCTACTGCTTCTGACTGTAGTGAGAATTGTAGTGACCGTGAGAACACCGGGGCACATCCAGCCCTAACCCGCCACAACGGTGCTCCTATGCTAAATCCTGGTATTTCAAACCCCAGCCTACATTTTGTTGAGAAGAATGGTCGGGGCGTCCGGATTTGAACCGAAGGCCTCCTGCGCCCAAGGCAGGCGCGCTACCAGGCTGCGCTACGCCCCGACATGAAGTACGTAAAGATTATAAAGGACTTCCCAACAGAACTCTTGCTCCATCTGACCAATTTCGCCTTCAACTGTGCCAAAACTGTGCCAAATAGATTTCACTGAACCATCGCTGTGCCAGAATCCAACGGCATTTCATTGGCCTGGCGGTTGATTTTCTCCAGAGCTTCTCTCTTCATTTGCAGTTTCATTTGCGAGTAGCGTTTGAAAACCTGGGAGTCCCCCTGGCGAAGCAACTGTGTCACCCACTCGTCGGCTACGCCGCCCGCGCTGAGGCGAGTGGCATAAGTGGATCGCAAATCGTAAATCCGAAAGTAAGGAACCTTTGCTCGTCGGAGAGTCTTTTGCCAAACGGTCCTCAACGCTACTTGGTGTCCGGTCGAATTCAAATCGCTGGGGAATAGGAACGGTCCATCTCCCGCAATTGCCAGTTGATCTCGGAATGCAGTAATCGCAAGAGGCGTGAGTGGTACCTCAGCGATTCCATTCGGAGTCTTGGAGTCCGGTATCCAAACAACCGCGTTTGGAATGTCTAGTTGGTCCTTCTTCATAGACATTAGTTCCTTGTAGACCCTAAGACCCGTCTCCGTGATGATCCGCACGATATTCCGCAAGTGTGGTTGCGCGTGTAATTCGATTTGTTTCTGTTCTGACCAACTCACGTAATGCGGTCGGAACAGACCCTTCACACGAACTGGAAATTCGACACCGGCACATGGGTTAGCGGGGAGCAATCTCTTCCTCACGGCAACGTTCAACACGCGCCTGAGGACGCGAAACTCCTGGTGTACCGTCGCAGGCTGCAAAACTCCTTTCTCTCTGAATCCAAGGGAAGACTTGATTCGGACTCGCTGACGGAGACGATCCCTCAAGTAAAGTTCTATGTGGTCGGCAGTAATATCCACCAAACTGTTTGACGAGAAAGCACCTTTGAGGTGCTTTACGGCACGTAGATTTATCTCGTGAGTTTTCTCAGCTCGCATGGGTGGCTTCGAATAAGTTTCCAAGAAGAAGTCAGCCCATTGTCCAAAACTCAAGGATTCCCCTTTCCTTACGACATCAAGTACGTTGTTGTCTCTGGCCTGAAGCCTGTCTCTGAGTCTCTTCTGAGCTTCACTCCAGTCTTCGGTAAGTGTTGACTCTCTTCGACGAACGCCGTTCCGGTCTCGATAACGAATCCACCAGATCCGGGTTTCCTTTCTCCGAAAGACAACACCATCGTGCACTCGTGATCTAGGCATTCTCCATCTCCTGTCTGAAGGATGTCGCGGAATGAGTCCAAATCCGACTTCAAGAATCGGATATTTCGACCCATCACGCGGAGATGGGGAATCTGCTTTCGCTCAACCCAAAGATACACGGTCTGCGGACTCACACCAAGAAATTTAGCCGCCTCCCGGACCGTTAGAGGATATTCGTTGGCAGACGGCAAAGTCTTCAGATCGGATTCCAGAGGTGTCTTGTGGTTCATTGGATTTCCCTTGGGTTCGCCTCAGAGCAATGGCGTGTCTTTATTATTATCCGGCGTAGCCCGCACAAGCGACTTACTCCCTGGTCGCTGTAGTTCTTATCGAGCCGTCTTCGCCTTCTTTCTCTTTGGCGGGTGTTTGGCGGCCAGTTCGATGAATCGTTTCTCTAGGTGCTCCAACGGCGCAATTTCGGGGCGAACGAGTTCGTCGCGGCTCGCACGAGTGCGCATGACTTCCTCATACGAGCGCACCGGCTCGCCTTTATCTGGAACCCAATGAATAGAGGGGAGCCCATCGATTCGGTCCAACTCTCGGTACAATCGCGATCGCGCGATGTCCATGGGCCGAATGATGCTCTTTGCCTCTTCCTTCGTGAGTAGTCCCGCGTCCGCAGCCGCCTCAACCAGTTCAGGAACAGAGCAAAAGACCTCCATCAATAGGCGCTCCCAATACCCATCCTGGGCCTGAATTGCCCCCTGAACTGCAAGCCGGACGAACTCGCTCTTGCTGTGACCACTCCGTTTCGCCGCTGACTCCAGAGCCGCATGCACTTCCGGACCCAGCTGCAGCAGGGCGACGGCAGCAGCCTTATGAACTTTTGGTGGTCTCATTTCAATCCCCTCAGTGATACTATATAATAGACTATATACCATGGTCAAGCTTCGCCAACCGCTACCCACTGCTCGGTCCCAGCCATCGACTCACACCGGCAATGGGCGGTTTTGTGTATCTAATATCCCCTTTCAGAAACTGTTAGCTTTCTGGGCTTGCGTGGCGCGCATTCTGGTGCAGAAATAGCGGAAGAGAGATAAACACGAACGTTCGTGCTATTATGGCAATATCGATGATATCAGACAGCCTGAGAGCGCCCTGAGGGCGACGAAACGGGCGAACCCCGCTCGCATGGCGAGCAGACCCGCCGGGCGATCTTGATGCGAGCCGTGAAAATTGCTGCGCGGGAAGGGCTGGCCGCATTGACGATCGGGCGTTTGGCCGAAGAACTCCGCATGAGCAAGAGCGGCTTGTTCGCCCACTTTCATTCCAAAGGGGCTCTCGAACTGGCGACCCTTGAAATGGCCAGGGAAGTTTTTGCCAACGCGATCTTACGGCCAGCCCATGCCAGCCGCGCAGGCATCGAGAGGGTTTGGAACCTGTGTGATTTGTGGCTGCAACATATCGAACGGCGCGTTTTTTCAGGGCCATATTTCTTTACCGGAGCCTTCTTTGAATATGCGGACCGTCCTGGACCTGTCGCCGAAGCGATCACTCGTGTAGCGCGAGAGTGGTCCCAGACGTTGAGAAAAGCTGTTCAGGAGGCGCAAGAACAAGGGGAGATCAATCCAGACGCAAAAGCGAAGAAGATCGCTTGGGAGCTGAATGATAGGTTAGTAGGAGCTTATTGGGCGCATCTGCTGGAAGGTGGCGATTGCTGCCGTGAAGCCCGAGCAGCTCTGCTGGGCCGACTGCGAGAACTGGCCACGGACGAGTTGCCAACCAGTGCCTTCAAGTCTGAAAGAGCCTGGAAGGAGTATTTGAAAGGGAAGCCTTAGCCCCTGCTGCCCTCTATACTGCCCGGGCGGCCTCCCCCCACGGGCCATTCGGATACAAAATAGTGAGCCGTGTGCATGAATTCCCGCAAATGCGAAAATCGGCCCCCCGTTTCGCTCTCAAATATCACGCGCTCGCGACAATAAAGAAAATTAGATTCGCGCTAGGGCTTTATCTCATTTTTCTAACCGCCACAGAATCAGGCGCTTACAATGTTTGGTCTCTTTGCATTTTCAATTTTCACACAAAAGTGAAATTCAAATTAAATTTGCACAGATCAAATCGAAAATTGCCATAGCATTATTCATTTGCTGCCTCAAGTGAAGCAAAATGCGCAATTCGACTGGGCAAATTTACGCGCGAATAAATCCAGGCTAGCTACAAGGGGAAACGGCTCCGGCCACATTCCGATAAGACGACTTCTCAGGACTTGGACGCCTCTTGAGGTGGGTCTGGCTTCGCAGCTTCCAAATTCATTCTTTTCTCCAAATCGTCAGCAAGCGGATCGCCTAATTTCTTTAAGGTTTGTAATTCATGCAGAGCTTCTTCTTGCTTACCGAGTCGAATGTAAACTTGGCCCAAGTCGAAATGCAGGTTCGAGTCATTGGGCCTTATTCGAGCCGCCATGAGAAAAGCACTCAGCGCCTCTCTGTCACGACCAAGCTCCATATAAATCTCTCCGAGGTTAGCATTGGGTTCAAAAATGTTTGGGTCCAATTCCAATGATTTCATGCAGGCAGCAACAGCTTCGTTGAGGTTCCCGTGATTTTTCAGCACGTACCCGAGACAATCGTATGCATAAGCAGAATCTGGTCGAAGCCGTATAGCTTCTTTGGCCGCATTGCTTGCCTCATCCAATTTGTCCAACCGCAAATTGTAATGGGAAAGCCAACAGTATAGGTCGGCACTATTCGGTTCTAGTTTGAGCCCAGCTTCTATAGCCCTGACCGCGTCTTCATGCCGTCCGAGATCAGCATATATAGAACCCAATCGTTGATAGCCGTCCTCGATCTTCGGATCGAGCTTCAAAGCTTCCAAGGCTGACTGAAGGGCAGCATCAAAATTCCGGAGGTCACAATACACGCAGCAAATGTTGAACTGGGCGAGCGCGTTGGCTGGACGAAGCTCTATAGACCGCGTGAGATGTTCCAGCGCCTCCTTTGGACGGCCCAATCTCAGGTATGTTGAACCCAGACTGCACTGCACAGCTGCATCTTCCGGCATCAATTCGGCCGCATGCTCAAATGCTTTGGCAGCCTCGGGATCATGATTAAGATTGGAATTTGCCCAGCCTACACCGTGCCAGCCGTCTACGTGTTTCTTATTCAGTTCCGTCAATCTAGTGAAGGTCTTAAGAGCCTGTTCCCATTGACTAGCGTTTCCCTGCACGAACCCGAAGTGGTGTAGCCAGAACTCACTGTCGAGCAAACTGGGTTTCATTCGTACAGCTCGGTTGATGGACTCAAGGGCCTCGTTATAGCGCCCAAGATCAGTTAGGGTAAGACTCAAAAAAGCGTGCGCGTCTCCATAATTGGGAGAAATTTGGAGCGCCCGCTCATAGCAATTAATGGCCTCGCCATGGCGCTTCAGCCCGCCGAGGCAAGACCCAGCTTTTACGAGTGCAAACGCAGACCGAGGTTGGGCCTGAATGACTTTCTGGACGATTTCCAAAGCCTCTGCAAAGCGATGCTGTTCGTGTCTTTTCTTGGCAACGAAAAGCCACCACTTGCACTTCAATCTTGTGAGCAAGGAATCCATGTCGTCTTTTGCCCGCGAATCGGACTAGATTGTGGCATACGAAATCCAAACTCGTCGAATGCGTAATGATGGCCAAGTCCTTCCATGAGAAGGCCGGTTAGTGTCAAGTTGGTTTTGCAGTTGCCTTTGCTTGTCGAGTGGTCTTCCTCAGAGCCGGGCCGCCTCTGTCGCCATCCTTCCATCCGCACTCTTTTGTGAGCGATATTCGCTCGGTGCATGGTGGGTGTTCTCGTTTCAGCGGTGCTGCTACCTGTGAATCGACCTCTGTTCCCACCGATTCGGTGAGAGTTGGGCCCCAGGACTTAGTCGCAGTCACCTGGACTCGGCGGTTGAGCTCGGCTCCTCGGATTGCAACTCGCTAGGCCACTTCCTGCATCGCTTTCTGGCTATTGCGCAGTGGTTCGTACACCTCTCCCCCTACCCACAACCGATGCAGCAGTACCGCCAGCTTCCGAGCCACGGCCACCACCGCTCGCTTCTTCGCATTTTTCCCTCCTCGCTCGGAGAGCTTCAATCCCCATCGCCGCAAATCGCTGTCCTGCCCGAACGGCCCCAGAATGTAGTGCGCTCCCTGCACCATCATCGTGCGCAGATACCGGTCTCCTTCTTTGCTGATGCCTTTCTCTGGTTCGCTCTCCCCAGAGTTCCTGCGGCCGGGCCGTAACCCCAGAAAACAGCCTACCTGGCGACTCTTCGCAAACCGATACGGGTCTTCGATCGTCAGGACATAGGTCAAAGCTATCTGTGTTCCCACGCCTTTCACCTGCTTGAGCAAGGCCACTTCCGGGTACACGTGCTTGGCGATTTTCTCCATCCGCTCGTCGTATTGCTTGACGCGCTCGTTCAACGATTCGATTTCTTTGAGCAGCGGCTCCAGAACATCCTGCAATTCTGGGCTCAATGCAGCGGACAACTCCCGGCTCACCTGATACGTGCCACACCGGGGCAGTCGTTCCCCATACGATTTCACCAACCCCCGTGCGGCGTTCACCAAGGCTGTTCGAGCACTCACCAGTTCCGCTCGCGCCCGGATCACTGTCAGGTGCAGTTGCGCTCTCGCACTGCGATGCCGCACCGGTCCCAACAGCGCGGGATCGATTCGCGCCAGCCGTGCCAGTGTCCGAGCATCGTGCCGATCATCTTTTCGATTGCTCTTGGTAATCAATTGCACCTTTTGGGCGTGCGCCACGATCACTTCGTGTCCCAACTCAGCGAGCAGCCGGCTTACCCACGGAGAATGTGTTCCGGTCTCCAGTGCAATCAGACTTCGCGGTATCTTTCCAAAGGTCTGCTTCATCGCTTCCGGTGTCGTCGCCAGCTTCTGTTCCAAAATCACTTGGCCTGCTTCATCCAAAACACAGTAAAACGACCAGCGATCGCCCAGATCCAGACCGATGGTCAGCTTTTGCTGCTTGAAAATTTCGCTCTTACGGTATAAGGAAAAGGAAGACGTTACTCAGTATCGTAAAGCGGGGAATTTCATGCGTGAACAGACGGAACGGTGGATGAAGCTTTGCGAACAGGCGTGTACTGAGCAAGACCCCCAAAAGCTCCTCGAATTAGTAAGAGAAATTAATGATCTCCTCGAAAAGAAACAAGCTCGTTTGGCAAAGGAAGCGTCGAAAAAGTAGACTCCGCTTCATTAGCTCCCGCCTATTTTTCAAAATGCGTCAGTACCTACCTTTGCGACTCTCGTAGGGCCAAGTCCTGTGAAACGGGGTTATCGGAATGTGGCCACCGGCCAAGAATTGTCCGGGCTAGATACCTCGGCCAGCCCGTCCTTCCGGCGCTGCCAACGTAAAACCGAGCTATTATCAACACAGATGGCCCAACCAACTCTTCATCTGGGTACTTCGGCACTCACCGCCGTGGGCTGGGAACGCGCCTCAAATTCAGCAAGGTAAGGTGGCATATGGTTTTCAAGTCATCTTGCGAAATCGTTGGCCTTCGGGAACACTTCAAGAACATTTCCGAAATGAAGTTCCACTTAGATTCGCCAATTGGGGCAGTTGTTCATTTCCGCAGGAAGTATTCAGATGGCCGAGAGCCTACTGACGCATCGAGCGTGGTCTGCGTGGCCACGACATCTGGTGAGATAGAAGATGAAAGAAGCGCCGCTGATATTCACGCCGCGCTGTCTAGTCCGGTAGACGGCAGGTGGGCAAACTTCAGGGATTTTGACGAGAGCAGAAGGCTCGCTGCGTGGGCCGCCGTTGATCGCTTCTTCGAGCCCCTGAGAGCTTTGGTTGCATCCACGATATCCATTTTGAGGTGGAGGTCGGGTCTGTCGGAAGGCCCCGTTGATCCATTCCGCAATCGGGGGGAATACCTTTCAAGAGACGGAGAATCTTGGATTGAAATTCACATGGCGAGAAGTCTTAAAGCAAAGTTTGTTCTAGCACCCAGACAAATCGAGACGTCCCCTGTTTTTGAGGACCAAGTAGTTGGGCTGATCACCGAAAAGAGCGAAGAACCATTAGGACATCAACTTTTTAGAGAGGCATGGAATCAAAGGAGTTCGCACCCGCGAAGTGCTTTGGTAATAGACGTGGCTGCTGCCGAGGTTGGCCTTAAGAAACTAATCGGCACCTTGGTTCCGGAAGCCCAATGGCTTGTTGATGAGATTCAAACACCTTCTTTCGGCAAAATGGTGCGAAAGTATCTTCCTTCGCTACCCGTTAAGGCAAGATTTCACGGCAAGAAGATTACTCCCCCAGGCGCACTAATCAAGAGGTTGGATCGGGCAGTCGAGTGTCGAAACAAGGTGGTACATGCAGGGGAGCCACCTCCACAAAGTGAAAAACTTGAAGAGATGTTACAGGCTGTCGACGATTTCCTTTGGATTTGTGATGCTTACGCCGGACATTTATGGGTCGCTGAGTATATTTTCACCGACACTCGTGCTGCATGGGAGAATGAATAGGGAGGTTTTCTCAATTCAAAATTGTCCCGCGCATCAACGACGCTACGCCCCTCAGTTACGCTCGCTTTCGACCCGGCTCTTTCGCGCAAAGGATCTTCGGCTCGGTTGCGCTGGATGCCGGGAGGGCAGAGACGAAGGAGACGGCATTGAACTTATAATCGACTGACGAAGCCGCGTTTCAATTAATTCCCTCCCCGAAATCCGGCCCGGAGCGTCGATGCGCAGATTCCCACATTCCGATAATCCCGTTTCTCAGGCCCTATCCCGGCGCAGTCGAAATGACAGACATAAGTGGTGGCAGAATCACTCCACGACGTGACCGTGGTCACATCATTAGCAAGGATATTGAGCGCATCTTTAGCGTTGATGCGACTGCCTCACTGGTTGGTTTGTAAATTCCGATTGTGTCGCAGAATCGCCATTGGTTGATGCAAATGACTTTCTCCCAATCCGCTGCGTGCGCTCGTTGCGCCAAGCAAGATTGCTCGGCTGTCGTGATAATCCCCGCTGTCCTGGGCACCCTGAAAAGGGTTGAACCTACCAAGGAACTATTCGAATTGATGTGTCCCGCCTGTCATCGTTTCTTTTCTGTTCCGTTTAGAAATGTCGAATACCGCGACGTTACAGACGAGGAGCTCAGACGGGGATTCATCGGCGGGCGGTCCATTGATTCTAGATGGGTGCAATAAGCTGGCTTAACGACAGTGCGGATGACTTCTCCGGTGCCGATTTCCGAGAAGTCCAGCAATCGGTAATTGAGTCTTGAGCCATCGGGATGGACATTTCCCACATTCCGATAAGACCGTTTATCAGGACTTGGGAACCCTGTCAGGTGGTAGAGTTCATGAATTCTACTCTGCACTGGGCTTTACACTCCTGCTGACAAATTGTTTGCCCTGCAGAACAGCTTCGATAGCAGGCAAAAGATCACTTCGGACATCAGTCTTATAAACGTAGCCTAATGCTCCTGTACTTAACGCTAACTCCTCTGGGTCGAGAGAATTGTCCTGGCTCAAGATGATTATTTTGGAACTGGGGGAGAGTTGTCGTATCCGCCGAGCGGCTTCGATTCCATTCAATGTGGGAAGGCCAATATCGAGCAAAATCAAGTCAGGTTTCAGTTCGTCCGCTTTCTGAACGGCTTCTAACCCATCCGATACTTCGCAGATGACTTGTAATTCTGGACGCTGCTGGACCATCTGGCGGACCGTGCGTCGCCAGTCTTCGTAATCATCAACTATGAGAACTCTAGTCGTAAATCCTCAAGACTTCAGGCTCCTGCCAACTTAGTCTGTTCCGTTTGCGCCCCAGCCGACAGAGGAACGCGAACGTTTATCTCGGTGCCAGATTGCGGCTTCGATCTGATCGAAATCGTCCCCTTCACCAGCCTAACTCGCTCCTGCATGCTGATGAGTCCCAGCCCTTGAGTATCCTCTTACCAATTCAGGATCAAATCCCGCTCCTGAATCCCGAACGGTGAGACGAATCTCCGTAGGCGATCCGTGCAGCTTCACTTCGAAGAGCCGCACGCCGCTATGCTTCAGAGCGTTCTGTAATCCTTCCTGCATAACTCTGAAACAAACAAATTGAAATCTCTGGCGGCACGGTAGATGGCATGCCCTCGCTAACAAAGGCAACCTCCACTTTGTGCTTCTCGCCGAACTCTTTACAGAAGCCTTTCATCGCCGAGACTAGACCAAGATATTCCAACTTTGATGAGTGCAACTCATGCGACAAGGATTGGACCACAGCCGATATCTCCGAGGTCCGTTTCCCGAGTTCATCCATTCGACTCCGAAGCTCTCCATACGTAATGGGGTTGGCTTCCTTCATTCGTTGAATCTCGGCCGACAATAATGCGAGCTGTTGATTGATATCGTCGTGAAGTTCCCTGCCGATCCGAGCACGCTCCTGCTCTTGTGCTTCAAGCAGCTTTCGGCTCATGACTGCGAGGGACTCTTCCGCCAGTTTGTGCTCCTGAATGTTTGTGTGCGTACCCACCATTCGCACGGGCTTGCCTTTGGCGTCCCGCTCGATGAGTATTCCACGGCTGTGGATCCAATGCCAATCACCCGATTTCTCTCGCATGCGGAACTCAACTGAAAAGTCCTTGTGCTTGACGATGTGGTCAGCGTGCGCTTGCTTAACTCTGTGGAGGTCGTGGGGGTGGACGAGGCGACTCCAGGATTGGTAGTTCTTAGGGAACTCTTCCGGCTCGTAGCCCAGCATGATCGCGTAGCGCGAGCTGAATACAGCGTTACCGCTGGGTATGTTCCAGTCCCAAACCCCGCCGCTGGTGGCTTCGAGGATCTGAAAGAGAAGGGCAGCATTGCCGCGCAGTTCAATATGATCTTCCATCTCGCAGAGCCCCTCCAGCGGCGCGGCGAATTCGCTCAAGACTTTCAGCGGTGAGGAAGCTAGGGTACTCCTTGTGGATGGGCGCGCGCAACGTGGGATCAGGGTACGTGTGGCCAAGTCCCGAGAAGTCGTCTTCTCGGAATGTGGGATTTCCAGCCGGGTGCGGCCCTGCGGTGGCCTTATGCCAGTAAAATACCACCCTTCGATCTTTGTGGCGATCTATATGGGAGTGACCTAAACTTCGCAACATGGCCCGCATCTGGAAGGAAGCGTATAACGGCAGGCGATTCGGTGACGGAGAAATGAATCCGTTGCCTGCACGGGCGCGTGGTCTAGTGGTACGTGAATTCATATGCGTCAGAGTTTGCTCTTTCACGTTTCGGTTTCAGAGCAAGGATGAGATTTCTGAATATATTTCATTCTTTGAGAAGAAGACTCACCCCAGCAGTCGGCTGCACATCCCCAAAGGAGCTGACCGCTTTTATCGTTGGCATGCGCAGCGTTGGTACGAACGATTGCCAATGTATCTGCAAGAGGAAGAGAAGAAACAGAAAATCATAAAAGCTTTACAGAAGGCCATCGTACTGTTGGAGAACCTTTAGATGTGGCGCGGATTGCCGATTGGATCATGGTTCATTTGGACGAAAATACCGCCCTGCTTTCTGATACGGGCATTATGACTCCTTTGTTATTGCAACTGAAGTTCGAAGCGCTTAGGCGATTCCAATGGCAAATTCCCATTGTGGCGATGAAAGGTTATCCAGCTGAGCCCTTTGAAATGATGGAAGCAATCCGAGATCTTCGACAACGAGCAGGCGATGAAGCCAGGATAGTCATGCTCTTGAGCGTAAATTCGACTGGTCAAGTTGCCCAGATGTTTAGGGCACTTTCTCCGCCAGGATCTGAGGTTGTGGCACTTTTTCACACAGAGCCCACACAGCCGATTGTCCCCACGGTAGTCCTTTGCAACTTTCCAGTAAAGCGTTTCGAAGTTGGAACCAATGGGAAGTGTGAAGAGTGCGGAAAACCGAATCAAATCACAATTGATCCCGTTACACTGGAGAGGCACTTGCACCGTGATTGGGTTCCATTAAAGCCAAATCATTGGAAAGCTGACGAAAATCGACAGTTCTGGGAAATGGCGGATCAGTGTGATGCCGTACGCTTGCACTTGAATGTCAGTTACCCTGAAGCGGGGCGCACTCAGACGTGACATCACGGAATCTACGTCGACACTGCCAGGCTATCGTCTCAAAGAGAATTCATTGACCTGTGCGTCGCAAAGCTTAAGAGATTGCCCTCACCTGATTGTGTAATTGTTCCAGAGCATTCGAACAGTCTTCATATACTGAATCTTGTTAAACAGACATTAGGCGATACCCCCCAATATTTAGTACTGCCTCCAGTGCACTTCAATGACGAGGCCAAGCAGCAGGTTACCCGTTCGCGAAAAATACTGCTTGCAGATGATGGAATCGTTACCGGGCAAACTACGCTTGGCTTCAAGCAGGAGATATACAGCATACGTCAGAGTGCTGGCCTGGAGGTCGACTTAGAGTGTTTTGCGATGTTGGTGAGACCGAATGACCCTGAAGCGCATAGTCTCATACGGGCCCCGTTCTACGCCAAAGATGGAAACCATCTGCATTACGGCGCTTTAGCATACCTACCTTCAGAGATGGCTGATTGTCCATGGTGCCGAGAGCGTCAACTCCTTGAAACACTTCGCCCGAAACTGACTGAAGACTCGCAGAAATTTGTGTCAGCGCGAATCCGTGCCTTGGAAAAGGAGCTCGAAGTTCCGTTCCTGGTGCGGAGCGCTCCTAGATTTGCACACCAGCCGCTTACGCTGGGTTCATTTTTCGGGACTCTTGCAGAAAAATCTGCTTTTGCTGCGACCTCTAGCGTGGCTCATCAACTAGGTTTCCAAGTCGAAGAGGAAACAAAACAACATCATGTCAAATTCATACCTATCCCGTTCGTGCTAAGTGCATTCTTTGACGCGGTCATCCTCGCAGGGTTTTTTAGAACTCTCAGCAAGAGGTACTGGTATTTTGCGGGGTTCCAAAGGAGTGTTGTATCAAGATTGGCAAATTATCCAGCGCGACTAGCGTGCCCTGGGAATATCGCAGAATTGCTGTGGGCCGCCGCCAATGGGATACTGCCGACAAGTGTTGTGTTGGAGCTAGTTGATCGAAATGGTGTGGAAGATGTTGGGCTGAGGGCATTAAAAGAAATTGCGATAGCGCTGGCGCCTCCTAGCCGAAAGGTGGGAGCGTAGGGACGTACTACAGATCGAATACTTAGCTAGAAGCGGTCTCATAAATGCCTCAGCAGGATGACGAGGCAGCCGAGTTGCAGCATGCCGAGAAAATTGGATTCCTGATGTTCCCAACGGCTGACGAGGCGACGGAAGTTGTGAAGCCAAGCGAAGAGTCGCTCGATTTTCCAGCGGTGGCAGTAGCGACGCAGTTCGCGACCGTCCTGGGTATTCTTCCGGCGGCGATTGTACTTGTGGGGCGCGATGAGCCGGATGCGATGTTTTTGCAGTAGACGCTGGTCAAGCGGATCGCAGTCGTAGGCGCGGTCGCCAATCATTCGTTCCGGTTTAGCTCGAGTGAAACGCTGAGCGAGGGTCGCTTCCACGAGGCGCGTTTCATGCGGCGAAGCGCTGGCCACGCTACAGGCGACAGGAAGACCATGGCGGTCTGCGATCGCCATGATTTTGCTGCCTTTGCCGCGGCGAGTTGGGCCGACAGCAGCGCCCCTTTTTTCGCCGAACTGAAGCTGGCGTCGATGAACGTTTCCGACAAATCGATCTTGCCGCGGTCGCGTAAGTCCTCGGCCAGTTTTTGCAGCACGCGGGTCAGCAGTCCAGAACGTTGCCAGGATTGGAAACGCCGATGACAGGTCTGATAGGGTGGATACTTCGACGGAAGTTCGCGCCATTGTGCGCCGGTGCGCAAAATCCAAAGCACGCCTTGCAGCACCGCGCGCGTATCGCGCCAAGGCCGTCCCCGCCCGTCGGACCGTCGCTTCGGCCGAAACATCGGTTCGAGAAAGCATTAAATCGTAGTTCAAGGAGAATCGTATGAAACCAATCGAACCAACTGTAGAAGACATAGACGAGCTACTGAAATATCTAGAGCTGGAGGAGATATTAATGCGAGAGGAGGAGCTTGAGCGGGACCGATTTGATGACCCGAACGAAGAGTATGCTCATGATGGTTACGGACGGCCGAGATCATCCCCCTACGAGGACTAGGGGCATCCGGCATCTGAACCTGAGTGTGACCGTTCGGACGTTGAGGATATTCTGTTCGATTAGATCACTGGCCAACGGGTTGTCTAGCGCAGGCAACCCGATCCAGCTTCGCCACAGCTTCGCCAGCGCGCGAGTCCCCCTCACCTCTGCCAGGCCGTCATGGTGATGCGCAATGGGATGCCGGCGCCTGGATGCCATTCGATATCTCCTCAGGCCCTTTGGGCCTGCTGCTTTGATCGGAACTGGAACCTGCCCGTTGCGATCTCCAGATGGATCCGCGTCGGACCCGTATAGCAAAAGGATAGAGCGATGCGTGTTCGCCCCCCCCTACTGCCAAATATTAACTGCGAATATCTCAGTTAATTTGCGATTGAATGAGCAAATAAATATGCAGAACGCTGTATAATCATGCAAACCCGATAGGGGGTGCTTTTTATTTTTGGTAAACACTTTCCAGCCGTGCGCCACTCCGTACAAGATTTATCAGTTGGAAGAAGCTGTGGTGCACTTGAAATATGAGGATAAATAAGGAGTGTGTTTTTATGGAGTTAAGTCGGTTAGCCGCAACTCGTAGCAACTTTCAGTGGTTGCTTTGTATTATTGATTCTTCGTTCGATAAGAATTCCGAGGTCTAGAATCAAAGCGCGGTTTAGAAGACGCGTCGCTGTTTTGACGAGCTCGCAGGTCAAGCGGAGATCAGCCCAGACCCCTTCCGCCCAAACTATTTGGCCTGAACTGCTACAGCCGTCCCACTTCGGATTGAATCCGTTGCATTGGAAACAACAACCTCACCGGACTGCACGTCACCGAAAATCTCAGTGTTCCCATTCGCAGTCACACCAGTCTTGACGTCAACCCATTCGGCTTTTCCTTGACGCACGCGAATGACGAATGTCCTTTGCAGGTCCGTCGTCACCGCAGACGAAGGTACAAACATCGTTGCATAAGAACGATGGATGGGCCATTCCACGCTTGCAAATGTCCCCGGCGTGATTTGAGCATCGGGGTTATGCAAATCGAGCTCCACCTGCATGGTTCGCGTGTTTTGATTGATATCGTGCGAGATGCGCGCGATTGGAGCGCGATAGGTCCGTCCCGGATAAGCAGGCACGCTGAAAGCGACCTGCTGACCTTCTTGCACTCCGGCGACGTACGCTTCCGGCACAGGAACGACGACTCGCAAGCGGCTTACAGTTTCGATTTGGACGATTGGCTGCGCCCCACCCTGCCCTGACGCGGGCCCGACCAGGGCTCCTGGATGCATGTTTCGTTGAGTGACCACGCCGTCGAAGGGAGCAAGGATTTCCAAATAGGATTCTAATTGGGAGACGCTGCGCAAATTCTGTTGCGCCGCATGCACATTATTTGAAGCGGCTTCCAGTTGCGCATTGTCGGCTGCGGCCGCCTGTTCAGCCACTTGAAGATCATTGCCGGCGACGACTCCCGGCGTTTTTGCAGCCGCTGCTAAATGCAAATATGTTCCGTGGTCGGATGCGAACTTCGTCTGTGCGGCGGCAAGTTGTGCCTCGGCGCTATGCACACCGGCCTCCGCTTGGGTGCGCTGCGCGACCAGTTCAGGAGCCGAGAGGCGGACGACGACTTCGCCGGCTTTCACGTGCGATCCGCGGTCAACGAGGATCGCATCGATAAATCCGGTTACTTTCGGAAATATGTCCACAGCCTCATAAGGCGCGATCTGAGAAGGAAGACCTAACGTCGTATCGAGCTTTTGAGATTCGACCGGCGCTACAGCGACCTGCTGAAGGGACCCTGCACTAGCTGCCCCACTGGTCTGCGACTGCTCGACGGCGGAACTGCTACAGCCGATGAGCATGAGGCTGAAAACTGCGGTCAAGAAATGAGATCTCATAACGAAGTCTCCAATCCTGTCGCATGCGGGCTATTGGGGTCCTCGGGATCGAGCGAGGGCGAGACAAGAGAAGCGCGTTTTTGCACAAGCCCGAAAACAGTCGGCAGAACAAGCAACGTAGCTGCCGTGGCGCATATCAACCCGCCAATGACGGCTCGGCCAAGCGGCGCGGTTTCTTCGCTTCCTTGTCCAATCGCGAGCGCCATGGGAATCATTCCTGTGATCATCGCAAGGCTGGTCATTAGCACGGGACGGAGGCGTTCGCCGGCGGCATTTCGCGCTGCGGTTTTGGCGTCCGCGCAATTCTTCCTGTTCTTTTCGGCGAACGTCACCAGCAGGATCGCGTTTGCGACCGCAACGCCAATGGCCATGATGGCACCCATGAAGCTTTCAAGATTCAGGCTTGTGCCCGTAATTAGGAGCATCAGGACGACCCCTGTGAGTACAGCAGGAACGGTGGAGAATACGATCAATGGAAGTCGGATGGACTCGAAATTCGCCGCGAGTAGCAACAGGATTACGAAGATGGCTAGCGCGAGCCCAATACTCAAGTTGCCGAAAATCTGCCGCATCGCGTTGACTTGGCCTCTCACCTGCGCGGTTACGCCACGCGGGGGGTTGCCAGCATGGGCGATGGCTTGATCGATGTCTGAAGCAGCGCGAGCCAGATCGCTCCTGGCAAGATTGGCGGAAAGGCCAATCATCCAAAGGCCGTTCTGACGGTCCAGTTCCCCCGGTACGTTTCCGGCACGCACCGAAGCCACTTGGTTGATAAGCGGGTCCGCTCCGGTTGCGCTCGCTACCGGTATCGTCTCAATATCTTTCATCGAGGTCATTTGCGCCTGCGGTATCTCCACCTGCACTTGGTAGCTGACGCCGGAAGCCGGATCGCGCCAGTAATTCGGGGCGACGAAACGGCTTGAGGCTGTTGCCGAGACCACTGCCTGCCCAACTTGATCCGCCGTTACGCCAAGCTGTCCTGCCAGCACGCGGTTTATGCGCACATCCACGGTGGGGTAGTGGAGCGGCTGTTCGTATCCGAGGTCCCGCAGTTCATCGATCTTCGCGAGCTCTTGCTTGATTCGGTCCGCATAGCTCGATACATCGTTGTACTGAGGCCCGGTGGCCGCAACCTCGATGACCGACGGCGTGACAAAATTCAGCGTCTGGCTGATCAAGTCGCCGGGGTCGAATGAGAAGTGCGATCCCGGAAATTGTTGTGGCAATGTGTTGCGGAGCTTTTCTTCCAGGTCGCGAAGCGAAATGGATGCGCCGGGACGAAGCCCGACATTCATCACGGCTTCGTGCGGCCCGCTCGTCCAAAGAAAAATTGCGTTGATTGGATACGAAGAACCTTGCGTACCCACGTAACTAAGCGTGAGAGCCACATTACCGGGGCCCGCCTCGCGATGAATCGTATCGAGCAGACGCCGCGCCATCTCCTCTGTCACCGGCATGCGTGTGCCGTCGGGGGCATCGAATCGCAGGCGAAATTGATTGGCCGCCGCGGACGGAAAGATTTCTTGCGAAAGTCTCGGCCCCACCAAAAGGAGCACGGCGATCACCACAGCCGTATAACTGCCCAGGAGGAGTGCAGGACGAGCCATAAGACGGTCCAGGCGGTTGTAGAATTTGTTTCGGAAGCGGTCAAACCCCGTTTCTATGGGTTCACTGTTATGCGTTTCATCTTCCTTGAGGAACCAGTTGGAAAGTACCGGCACCAGGGAGCTGGAAAGCAAATACGATGCTCCCATCGAAAATCCGACCGCGAGCGAAAGAGGAACAAAAAGTGAGCGAGCCGGGCCGACCATGAAGAAGGACGGCAAAAACACAGCGAGCACACAGAGCATGGCCAGCAACCGAGGGATGGCGACCTCCCGGCTCGCTTCCAGGACCGCGCGGGCCTTCGTTTCCCCTTGGGCCAGATGCACGTGAATGTTTTCAAGCAGCACCGTCCCCTCGTCCACGAGCACCCCTACGGCAAGGGCAAGACCACCAAGAGTCATGATGTTGATGGTTTGCCCCGTCGCCCACAGGGCCACTACCGCTGTAAGCAGGGCGAATGGAATCGTGATGACGACGACCAGCGAACTGCGCCAATCGCGCAAAAAGAAAAGCAGCGTAAGGCCCGTGAGAATCGCGCCCAACAGAGCTTCGCGCAGGACCGAGAGCAACGCGTCGCGAACATATTGCGACTGGTCGAATTCGTAGGCGATCTTGATATCCTCGGGAACCAACGATTGAAACCGGGAGAGGCTTGCGCGCACTTCGTTGACCACAGTAATGGTCGAAGCATCGGGGCGCTTCGTCACTGGAATGTAGACAGTTCGCTTGTCGTTCAGCAGAGCGTATCCCGCGGGGATGTCCGAGGAATCGGAAACGGCCCCAACATCCCGCAGGTAGACTGACGGACCCGAGCCTGTGCGCAACGGGATGTCGAGCAGATCGGTAATTTTCGCGACAGTCGAATCCGTGGTGACCAGCGATTGAAAATCTCCGATGTTGGCATTTCCAGCCGGTTCGATACTGTTTCCAGCCACCAGGGCCTGCACGACTCCCTGTAGAGAGAGTCCATAAGCGTGTAATTTCCCCGGATCAACGCTGACAACAATGGTGCGTTGATTGCCTCCAAAAGGCGGCGGAGAAGAAACGCCCGGAAGCGTCGCAAAAACAGGCCGCACGCGATTCAATGCAAGGTCCTGAATCTCCCCGAGCGTTCGCGATTCGCTTGAAAACACGAGATAGCCGACTGGCAGCGTTCCAGCATCGTAACGAAACACGAATGGAGAAACGGTGCCGGGAGGCATGAAGGCGCGAGCGCGGTTCACGTAGGAAATCGTCTGTGCCAGCGCCTCGCTCATGTCCGTCCCGGGATGGAAGGTAAGTTTGAGCAGCGCGATTCCCTGAATTGATTTTGCCTCGACGGTCTCGATTCCGTTGATGTAAAGGAAGTGGTACTCGTAATAGTAGGAGAGAAAGCCTTCCATCTGCTGGGGGCTCATGCCGCCATAGGGTTGAGCCACATAAATGACGGGCAGATTTAAGTCCGGGAAAATGTCGATTCGAGTGCGCAGCAGCGCAAGAATGGATGAGAGCGCAACAGCGACCACGATGACGATCACCGTAATCGGCCTGCGCAAAGCTGTCCGAATCAACCACACGGCTTGCGACCTCCCTAATCTTCTAGTGCAGAAGCTGGATGAATGGTTGCAGATCGCCCTGTGCGGCGTTGACCAATGCCAGGTCGTTCCACACGGCAAGGTGCGCTAAGGCATCGTCGGTCTCCGCCTGAACCAGCAGGCCCTGCGCTTCAGCGATCTCCACTATCGTTGCCAGTCCGGCTTCGTACCGTGCACGCGCCTGCATTTCAGAATCGCGGGCCGCCTGTAGTTCGAGAGGAGTGTTATCAGCGACTCGGCGCGCGCCGTCCAAGGTAGCCTGCGCTTGCCGCAACTGAGATGTAAGATCATCCACGGTTTGTTGATAGAGCGCACGCTCGGCCCGTTCGTTCGCGGTCTCAATTTGCTTTTGGGCCCGAATGGAAAAAATATCGAAGCCCGGAAACGTTACGGTAAGCCCCGTTGCCCAGTTCGAGCGATCGAGGCCCAAACCATTCGCACCTCCCTGAAAAGTGCCGTCTGTGCTGGCCCCGGTTCCTCGGCCGTAAACCGTGGATTGGAAATAGAAGCGGGGGAAATAAGAGCGATCAAGGATATGCACCCGGGCCGCAATCTGGCCGACTCTGTCTTGTTCAGCGGTGGCGAATGGGTGCGATGTGAGCGCTGTGAGAGGCGGATTGGCTTTTGGCGGATCGCTCAGAAGCGCGGCCGGATCTAATTGTATATCGTTCGAGTTGAGCCCGAGGAATTCTGCTAGGACCGCGCGACCGACTGCTTCCGTCTGTTCGGCCTGAATCAGAAGAATCTTAGCTCGCGCCAATTCGGCGTCTGCGCGGGAGGCATCCGCTCCCGGCCGCAACTGGTTGTTGACGAGCGTATGAACCACGTTGGCAAACACCTGGCGCCTTTCGACGTCAGCCTTCGATGCTGCAACCCTCTGTTGAGCGGCCAAAAGATTGAAGTATGCGTTGGTGGCCGCGACAGCGATATCCAGACGAGTTACGGTGACTTGTGAATTGGCGAGGTTCTGCGCGGCTCGCGCCGCGCTGACCGTAGCTCCGCGCCGCCCGAAATCGAACGGTTCCCATGTAAACAGAAGACCCGCTGCGCTTCCCCAAGCGGATTCATTCGAGGCGGAGGGAAGCACGGGCCCGGAAATAGGCGAAATAACCGATTGAGGTAGGAGCAGTCCGAAAACATTGTTCCGCGTCGCCCGGTTCCCCTGCCAGAGCAGGTCCGTGCGGGGCAAGTAGCTCGTTTTTGAAAGCGATACGCCAGCCTGGGCCGCGGAAGCTTGCTCCAGAGATGCACGAATCGCGGGATAGTTTTTGGCAGCGTAGTCCAAAACTTGTTCTAAGGTGAAGGTTCTGGGTTGTGCCGGTTGACTCTGCGCCCGAACGCTGGGAAGGGTTAAGAGAAACACGAAAAAACAGACGGCAATGTGCACAGGCCATTTCTTACGAGTGGATGCGTTCCACGCTTTCATGGTTGTCGTTATCGTAGTTCGTTAACAGAGTGCGACAATATAGCATCTGTGAACGGAAGTCTAGAAAATTGGGTGTCGCCTAGTGGAGACAGTTTGAAATTTCAAATGGGGAAGCAGCAAAGCTCGGCTGGATGCGGCTCAATCGAATCTGCGGCTCTATAATTTAGATGGGCTAAAACATTTTGGCTTTTGACGGGATGCCATTCTGGAGTTCCCGGTCAACCCTTTCCGCCAGCTTCATTGCGTCCGAAGTGGTTTTTCCTTGGGCCAGCTTCATTCGCATGGCGATGTTTCCGATGATTTTCCCGGAGACTTCACGTAGCGGGAGCAGAACCCGAAACTCTTGCGGTGCTTCCTTGATCTGTTCCACCAAGGGTTTGCCGTGCTCGGCATCCAGGTCAGCCTGATCCGACTTCCCGCCCCTGCTCGGAGGACTTGACGCCACTTTAAAGCTTTCCGTCCGGTCTGGCGGGATCGTGCGCAGGTTCAAATAAATGACCTCGGGATGTTTTGCCCTCACGTCCTCCACCAACTTTTGTGCGTAGAATCGATGCGGCGCAACATAAACGTCACTCGAAGCAGGCTCCTGCGCGAAGGATCGACCTGCGTTGAGGAACAAAATAACAACGACGGCCAAGAGTTGGCACCATACCAATGACTCAGTTTTACGGCCTTGCTCACTTACAGTTACCCTGATTCCTGCATCGCGCATCAGTTTCTCCTTTGTCTGGTCGAAGTGGCGAGTGATCTGCGTCGGGCCGACTCTACTCCAATTTTCCAAGCTAAACGGCCGGTCTGCTCCTACTGCTTTGGTTTCTCTGACTTCATGCTCACGTTCCAAAAATCAATGGTGCTTCCCGCTGTTGTAACCACTAATTTGTCGTCAGGGCTGAATCTGATTGAGAACGCTATGGCCGGGCGCGTCAAAGCCAACACTTCTTGCCCGGTGCCAGCATCCCAAAAACGCACCATTCCTTCCCGATTGCCTGCGCCTATGAGGTGGCTGTCGGAACTGAAGCAGACTCCCTCGATTCTGCCCGAGCCTGCGAGAGTGCGCACCACATTCTCGCTGGCTACATCCCATATCGTAACCGTGGAATCATAACTGCCACCCGCGAGCAACTTTCCATCGGGACTGAAAGCGATGCCGTGCGCACTGTCTGTATGCCCCAAAAGGGTTTTAACAGCTTTGCCCGTTCGCACGTCCCAAATTTTGACAGTCTTGTCATTACTTGCCGAAGCTAACCAACGTCCGTCCGGGCTGAAGGTCACGCCGAATACAGGTTCAGTGTGTCCGGTCAGGGTGCGAACTTTTTTTCCCGTGTGGGGATTCCACAATCTTACGGTCTTATCGTAGGACACCGAGGCGAGCAACTTGCCATCGGGACTGAAAGTGACACCCTGAACAAACCCGGTGTGGCCAGCCAGATTGTAAAGCTCGCGCCCTGCACTCACGTCCCAGATTCTAACTGTCTTGTCATCGCTGCCAGAAGCCAGCAGCCGACCGTCTGGACTAATTGCCACTGTATTCACATCGCCTGTGTGACCCGTAAATGTTTTGAGCTCCCGGCCCGTTTCGATTTCCCAGAGCTTCACTGTCTGGTCGCTACTGGCGGAAGCCAGATAGCGGCCATCTCGACTAATGGGAGCGGCATGGACATTCTTGGTATGGCCCGTCAGTGTGCGCGTCAACGTAATTTGTAGGGTTTGCCCGAAAAGCCCTCCGCATGCCGACACAATGACGGCCACTAATGCGACGCACCTGCTGATGTTCCTGCAACAAATCGTCACTGAAGTCTCCGTTCGCCCCTGCAATATCATTATCGGAAACCGATAATATGGAAGGCTCGAAGAACTGTCAACCGCGGGAATTCAATCTGGCATGCGCCATATTGGCAAGAAAAGAGAAGCGCCTACCGAACCCGAGGAAGAAGCAGAAGCATTCAATGTATTAAGGCCGTACTTGGCAGTCTATTGCGTTACCTTTGTAGTCCTCTGATTTCGGTAGTTGGTAGGCCGGACAGATACGACTCGCGGTCGGGCAAGTTCTATCACGCGCTCGTCCTCAAAAAGCTCGCCGAACAGTTCCCTGACCTTCTCTTTCGCGGATTTCAATACTTTTTGACCTGCTGGGGTAGCTCGATACACGCGGCGAATCTTCCCAGCAAGCCCCTGCGGATGGGAACGGAGCAGACCGCTTTCTTCGAGACCGTGGAGCATGGGGTACAACGTTCCGGGGCTGAGCTTATAGCCGTGCCTCGCCAGCTCTTCGATCATGGCCAGACCGAAGATCCCCTCCTGTGCTGCGTGGTGAAGAATATGGAGGCGGATGAGGCCCGAGTAGAGCTGTCTTTCATCAAGGTGTTCTTGTTTGTCTGGAGCCATTATCGTATCCCGTTATCGAAAATACCTGAGGTAGACTATAGGCGAATGACCCAAGGAGTTGTAAGGATGTTGTAAAACGATCCCATATTTTGGACCATTGTCTTCTAACACATTCAATCCTGTTTAGAAAATTCTCAGACGACGTTTATGCAGCGTTTAGAGCCAGGCTTCTAAAATTGTGGCCATGTTCGCGATGGCAAATAACCTTCCTGAAATACTCCGGATGCTCTGGTATTGGGCATGGTTCCGGATCCGGAGGGCTGACTCCAGGCAGTTGATTGGTCTGCTAGTTAGGACCGAATCAAAGGAAGAAACAGTTGCTTGATTCTCTGGTTCGCCATCCACTTCTATCCATGGTTAAAGGTCCCAAATCACAGGGGCAGACTGGCAAATGAAGCGAGCACAGCGGCATTTCCGCGGAAACGGAGTTGTTCATCGTTATGAAGAAAACATATGGGGTGTATTTTGGAATGTTGGTAATGGGGTTTGCGATAGGTGGGGCGCCAGCCAGCAAGGCACAAAGTCGCATGGCAGCAGGTGGAACTGGAGGGGGAAGCGAGTCAAATACACCGATCGCGTCGGCAGCCCCCGCTATGTCGAGCCCGGCAGATTTGGACCGTCGCATAGAAGCACTCGAGACGGAATTGTCGGAATTGAGAACTGAGCTTGCGGCGAAGAGGGAGGCCGAACCAGAGCTGACGGTGGTAGCAACCCCGGCGGCGGCTGCGCAAGATAAGACGGCGGAGAAGATGTCGATCGCGAACTTGCTCGGTCCCACGTCGCTGAGCGGGTTCGTGGACGGATATTATCAAGTGAATTTCAATCACCCCAATCAAGCCACCCCTAACTTTTATCCGGGGGCTGACTTTCGCGTGTACGATTTCCGTAGCCAATCCATCAGCCTAAATATGGCGGAATTGATATTAGACAAGGCTCCGGCTGCGGATAGTGCCATCGGCCGGACTGGATATCACGTATCGGTTGGATTTGGCGATGGGATGAACGTTACCAATTCTTTCGATCCGGCAGGTCTCGGCTTCGCCCAATACTTGAAGGAAGGGTACGTTTCGTATCTCGCACCAGTGGGGAAGGGTCTCCAAGTCGATTTCGGGAAATTCGTGACTCCCATGGGTGCTGAGGTGATCGAGTCGAAGGACAACTGGAACTATTCTCGTAGCATCCTTTTCGGCTTTGCCATTCCGTTCTACCATTTCGGTCTTCGCGCAAAATATGCGTTCAATGACAAATACAGTCTTACTGGGTTTGTCACAAATGGTTGGAATAACGTAGTGGACAACAACTCGGCAAAGACTTACGGATTCAGCTTCGCCGGCACTCCAACAAAACAATGGAGCTATTACGCTAACTATCTTGCCGGACCTGAAACCCCCGCAGGGGCTTTCGGATTTACCACTGCTGCCCACACCGTTCCTGCTACCGTCAACAGTGTCTGGCGTCAGACTTGGGATGCGACGCTCATGTATACCCCGACCAGCCAGTGGTCATTCATGCTCAACTATGACTACGGCCGTGGCGACAGAACTGTCACTAACTTTGCGACGAATCCCTATATTCTCTCGCCCCCCGTTTATTGGACGGGCTTCGCGGGGTACGTGAAGTATTCCCCCGATGCTAACGACTATATTGCGGGGCGGTACGAATACTACGACGATCACGATGGCTTCACGACGACATCTTCGATCCCTGGAATCTTCAGTTCCGGAGGACCTGCGAGCTTCATCCCGTCAACCTCGTTCAACACCTCCGGAAATCTCAAGAAACCCCACTACAATGAATTTACTCTGACCTATCAGCGCACACTGGCCAGTTATTTGCTGGCCCGGTTTGAGTACCGGCGTGATTCGTCGCAGTTTCCACTGTATGCCATTTCTACTTTTGGCCCCGGCGCAAAATCCCAAAATACCTTCACCGTGGGTCTGATCCTCCTCTTCGACAGCCGTAACGCCAAGTAGCGCGAATAGTAAGGACGCAAGATTGCGAAATGGGGAGAACGAAAGAGGGTTCGTTCTCCCCATTTTTCAGAGCTCCATCGAGCGGTGAGTGGCATTCTCGAATTGCAACCCAGGTTCATGATACAGGCGCTGCTCAAGGCCAGACCTGGGACTACGAGTGCCGTTTCTCACGACAACCAATGATCTTCGCCATTGTCCCTGCGTCGGAATCGAGGCTAAGAGTGGGAAGGCAAGCAGATACTGCCGTTTATCCATTTCTTAGAGGCCGTTTATGCGGCGTTTATGGGGAGAGATGTATGGTGGGATCCGAAATCAGTACGCCCCAGGCGGTAAGGCGGCAGGTGGAGGACACCATGGTCATGACAATTTTTATGAGTCTTTGCGTTGCGGCCGTAGGTTTTCTGCTGTACTGCCTCTTTAATTTCGGGCAGGAACTGAGGCACGAGCCCCGGATCGGGTCCGATGATGACCTGTGGATCGAATCGCAGAAGTTGAATGTTGTTCCAGTGCAATTTGTCGGACCCGCTTCGATGGTGATCTGGAGTGAGGGCACATGGCACCGCATTCTCTCAAGTAAGGATGATTCGAAGTCACGCGAGTTGAAAGGCAAGGACGCGGCGAACAGACACTACAATGCTGCCGCATAGGACCTCGCCCAGCTACGAAGCAGGAATGAGCTGTCGTAAGGAGGTGAATGACCCTTTAACGATCTGGGCTCGTTGAAGAGTCTAACGGCTGTGCCGAAGTTTGCTCACCCAGAGTTTTCCATAACGGCGCTTATAAGAACTGCGGATCAAACAGGGGAATGCCGTTCGAAACTTCAATTTCTAAGGTAAAGCTGTGACCGAGCGGTTCAGATTGCTCCTGCGCCACGTTGTGTATAACTTGCGTGGGGGCTTTCTTGTCCGTCCGTTGACTATTGCATTGACGCTGGGTTGCATCGGTGCATTCCTCTCGTGGCTGGAGGAGTCAAACCCCACCTTCGGTAACTGGGTCCCGAAAGTACTTTTCCTCTCTCGCGCCGATCCTCAGGTGGCCCAGGTCATCCTCGCCGGCATCGCTGCCTCAATTATGACGGTTGTTTCAATCGTTTTCGCGATCCTGCTGATGACGCTTACGCTGGCCTCGATGCAGTTCTCTCCGCGAATTATTGTCAGCTTTGCAAGAGACAAGGTAACGCAATGGACGCTTGGCATATTCCTCGGCACCTTCTTGTATTGTATGGCGGCACTTCCCGCTGCACACTCCCTGCCCCAGCCCTTCTCGCCCGTCGCTACGGTAACGGGAGCAATGCTTTTGGCAATAACTTGCGTGGGATTGCTGCTCTACTTTATCCATCACATATCCCAAGCGATCAGCGTAAATCATATTGTGGATCGGATTGCGTCGGAGACAGAGGTTGTGATTGACGACGTAATGCCATTGCCGCGTGAACGATGCCGGCTCGAACTATCCGATAGCATTGACCTGAGTGCGTGGAATAAACCAGTCTTGTGTAACGAGTCCGGCTATATCCGCTTCGTCGATACTAGGCGTCTTCTCGATCTGGCGACTACCTACCGCGTGAAAGTTCGCGTGGTCAGACGGGTCGGCCAATTTGTTCCGGCGGGGTCTCCATTGCTTATGGTCTACAAAGCGGAGCGGCTTTCTCCCGAACACATTGGCCAGTTTCAAGGTGCGTTCGACTTCGGACCGTCCAGAACGCTGCAGCAGGATGTAGAATTTGGGATCTTGCAGATCGTTGATATCGCACTCAAAGCGATCTCGCCCGCCGTGAACGATCCCACTACCGCAATTAGCTGCGTTGACCACTTAAGTCGCCTCCTGATCCGCTTTATATCCAGGGAGATGCCGGAGCCTCTGCTGTACGATCTGAAAGGTGTGGCTCGTGTCGGCATCCGATGGGTTGATCTCGAACGGTTGCTGGACTCGGCATTTGAGCAGATACGTATGTATTCGAAGACGGACATCGCGGTTAGCATGCGCCTGCTGCGTGCTTTCGGGGACATTGCCGTTACCACTCAAGACCCAGGCCTCAGAAGGACTCTTTTTGAGCGCGCTCAACGCGTTGTCGCGGGCTGCGAACACAGAATCGATACAGAGGAACTGAAGCCGATGCTCATTCGCCTAACTGCGTTAGAAAGGCTTACGGCCGGTTGAATTCACAGTGCAGATGTTCTTCTTTCGTTTATGCATTTTTCAGACTGTGTTTATGCCCTGTTTAGGCGCTCAAGTCTACTTTAGGGGCATCATTCGGGCTATTTCCCATGTCTCCTCTCCAGTCTGGCGACCAACTCGACCACTACCGCATTGAAAATCTCGCCTCGCAAACTGCGATGTCGTCTGTCTATCGGGCCACGGACCTGCGAAACGGCCGGGCTGTAGCGATCAAAGTGCCGACCTTTGAAGTGGAAAGTGATCCACTCTTCTATGATCGCTTCAAGCGGGAAGAGGAAATTGGGAGGAAGCTCGATCACCCCGGAGTAATCAAGGGACTCGATGATGAAGAACGGAGCCGCGTCTACATGGTCATGGAGTGGGCAGAGGGCCGCCCGCTACGCCATATACTTGCCGAAAACAAAAAGCTTTCCGTCGAGCGGGCCGTGCGCATCACGGTTGGCATATGTGAGGCCCTGGAATACATTCATCGCAACGGTGTAGTCCACCGCGATTTGAAACCCGAAAACATCATGATCGACTCTGAGGACCGCACAAAGCTGTTCGATTTCGGCATCGCTGGCAGCGCGGGCATGCGGCGGCTAACTTTTGGGAAGCTCACTCGTGAAATGGGAACGCCCGACTACATCTCTCCCGAGCAGGTGAAATCGAAACGCGGCGATGCGCGGAGCGATATTTATGCGCTTGGCGTAATGCTCTACGAGATGTTGACAGGGGAGGTGCCCTTTCACGGGCCCAACGTGCTGGCCGTCATAAATGATCGGCTCATCAACGATCCCATTCCACCACGCGAACTCGATCCCGCGATCTCGCCTCAACTGCAGGAGATCATTTACCGCGCCCTGGAGCGCAACCCGGCGAACCGCTATGCGAATGCTCGTGAATTTGCCAATGATCTCAACAACCCCGAGTCGGTAGGCGTAGCCGAGCGAAGTGAATTACAAAACTGGAAATCGCGGCGTTCCTCAGGGCCGAAAGCGATGTTGACGTACGTCATGTACGCGATGATTCCTGTTATCATTTTCTTTTTAATGTTGATTACGGCAAGACACAAGTGAAAACCGGTCTAGCGTTTTAGGCGTGGATACCGAATAATCCGCTGGGCAAGGACTCCCGCCGTAGAAACATCAAAGGCCAGAAAGCGGTAATCTGATTTTATAGGGTCCATGGTCGCTTCAACAGGATCGACAATCCGCTCTGTCTCCGCCGGCTCCTTGCGCCGGGCCGGATACTTAATCTTGCGCCATTTGCTCGCGTTGAGCCTGATTGCCGCAATCACATTTGTGTTTTTTCGTTTGATCCCGGTGAATGCCACGACCGTAGGTTTTTTCTATCTCGTCGCTATCCTTGTAATTGCAACAGTGGGCGGACTCATAGAAGCTACCGTGTCCTCGATTACCGCAATGCTGTGCTTCAATTTCTTTTTCTTGCCCCCTGTTGGGACTTTCACCATTGCCGACCCGCAAAACTGGGTCGCCCTGTTTGCTTTTCTGACTACGGCTCTTACGGCCAGTCAACTTTCAGATCGATTGAAACGACAAAGAAGAGAGGCGCTGGATCGGCAATACGAGATGGAAAGATTGTATGCGCTCAGCCGCGCGATACTGCTCACTGACACCACGCAGCCCACGGCGATGCAGATCGCAAACCAAATCGCCAAAGCCTTTGAGTGTCCTGCAGTGGCGCTCTATGACCGCAAGACAAGCGAAGTCTATCTGGCTGACCGAGACGCGTTCCCCAACATTGATGCTATTAATTCCAAGCTTCGTGAGTCTGCAATCCAATCCACCGTGTTAAAAGAAGGTGACGAAATTCTTATCACACCGATCCGTCTTGGTGGAGAACCCATTGGCAGTTTGGCCCTTACTCATACCTTTCTGTCTGATGCCGCATTGCAGTCTCTCCTGAACCTCGTGGCTGTGGGGCTGGAAAAAGCGCGTGCCCAGGAGGAGGTCAACCGCGCACAGGTTGCCCGACAGAGCGAGGAGCTGAAGTCCACCCTTCTTGATGCACTTGCGCATGAATTTAAGACGCCGCTTACATCGATTAAAGCTGTTACGACTGACTTACTCTCGAATCCTGAAGAATCGCTTTCGCAGGAGCAGCGTGGATTGGTCGCGATTGCGGATGAAGGTGCGGATCGTCTGGATAGGCTAGTTACCGAAGCGATTCAACTCGCCCGAATCGAGGGTGGCAAGTTTCAATTAAATCGGGGGGTTCATTTTCCGAGCTCCTTGCTTTCCGCCGCCCTTCGGCAGACGAAGTCTCTCACGGACGGCAGAGACCTCAAAGTGCAGGTGGAGGATAACCTGCCTTTAGTGTTCGTGGATGCCGAACTAATCGTACTGATGCTCGCGCATCTGATCGATAATGCTGCGAAGTATTCTCGTCCTGGCAGTCCCATTTTGATTGGCGCAAAAGCTGACGGGAAAGCCGTGACTATTTACGTGGCTGATCAAGGGCCAGGCATTAGCGAAGATGAACAAACCCGGATTTTCGATAAGTTCTATCGTGGTAGGAATGGGCAACATCTCAAAGGCACGGGTATGGGACTTGCAATTGCCCGTGAGATTATGCGTGCGCATGGCGAGGAAATCTGGGTCAAGAGCAGCCCGGATCAAGGTTCGGAATTTTCATTTTCGTTGCCGGTCGCACCCGTGGAGGTCGCCGAATGAGCGCAGGCCGTATTCTTGTAGTAGACGACGATCCCCAAATTCGTCGTACGATGAAGGCAACTCTTACCGCTCGCCATTATGAGGTAGGCGACTCACGCAACGGCGAGGAAGCCTTAGATAGGCTGCGCTCGGAAACCTACGACCTGGTGTTGCTGGACATGAACATGCCTGGAATCGGCGGAATCGAGGCATGCCGGCTTATCCGCTCGAGTTCCGATGTTGCGATCATCATGTTGACTGTCAACAACACAGAAAAAGATAAGGTCGAAGCGCTCGACGCCGGAGCCGATGATTACGTAACTAAGCCTTTTAGCATTCCCGAGCTACTTGCTAGGATTCGCGCGACTTTGCGCCGACTACCCCAAGTCCCCGATGCAGCAGGATTACAACAACTCACACTAGAAGGCGTTGAAATCGATCTTCCCTCGCGGCAGGTAACCGTCCGTGGCCGAACCGCCCGCCTCACGGCGAAGGAGTTCGATCTGCTTTCGTACTTCCTCACACGGCCCAACAAGACAATTGCTCATCGCGAGCTGCTTCAGGCCGTCTGGGGTCCTGATTATGGCGACGAGCTGGAATATTTGAGGGTTTTCGTCAACCGGCTACGCAAGAAGATCGAGCCCGATCCATCCAAGCCCAGGTTCCTGGTTACGGATGCCTGGGCGGGCTACCGCTTTCACCTCCCAGACTGAAAATCCTTCCCCGACAGATCGGGTCTCGAACGCGCTGCCGATCATTCACTCACAGCGAATGTGATCCGCGTCACCGCGTGTGACCCAGCAAACTGGTTTATTCGTTTGTTAGAAGTTGTTTATGCGCTGTTTATGCCCGCTACTGCATAGTCCGCAGTGGATGGGCACAATGAAAGAGCTACTCAACAGCGCAATCACACAGCCAGCGCGACCATCAGTAAACTTTGAAACGGCTGAAGGGTTCGGGCAGCGGCGGCTTGAGGTAAACGTGATCTTTACTGATCCACAAGCTACGGTGGCTGCCTTGAGGACCGCTGGATCTTTGGCACGGGATCTCGGAGCGAGCATTCGAGTACGAGCTGCACTTACTGTGCCGTATGCATTGCCTCTTGATAGGCCGCCAGTGTCGGCTGATTTCATCGAAGAGTTTCTATCTGATTTGGTTTGTCGTTTGGACCTGGATGCCTTCGAGCCGAGCGTTCACTTATATCAATGCCGAGATCAGGTCGAGACTCTCCTGCGTGTGCTGAGTCCAAATTCCTTGGTGGTTATTGGTGGGCGAAAACACTGGTGGCCCACGCCAGAGCGTCGGGTAGCAAAAGCCCTGCAATCCAAAGGTCATCGCGTTGTTTTTATTGGCCTGCAGCCAGGAACGAAATTGGGACTTCAATGAAGTCGAAAACTCCAATTCGACCAGTGACTCAAACGATGGAAGGGATACTTTCACGCGACGTGAATGAAGATTTTCCAATTTCATCAGCGATAGTGGGAATCACTCTACTGGGAGATTTGGAGGATGTTCTGGCAGTACTTCGAACGGCAGTTCTCTTGGCAAGGAGCCTGAAGGCGCCACTATCGCTCAACCTTCTTGGGAAGGACATTTTGTCAGGCGACGTTGACGAAACTCTGGTGCCAGGAGCTCTTGGATTCCGCAAAAACACAACTTCGCGGGCTTAGTGCGCAGGCGTTCACCATGGAAGTCAACATCATCGCGGCTTCTTTTGTTAGTGCAGGGTCCATTACGATGTGTGTTCACGGCGGGAATCCGCTTTTAGTGAGTCAGCACAAGTGACAAAGCGAGGAGATGCACAAGAAATGTATTTCATGTGTTTGATGTCCCGACTGTGCCATCATGCGATGTCGCTCGAATTCGATACGAGGTGAATCATGTGGGATCTTTTCTATGTTGGAGTTGTAATCGTCTTTTTCGTCCTGATGTGGGGATTTACCAAGGCGTCTGATCGCCTGTAGGGGGATTCGATGGAATATGTGATTGCGGGAATTGTTGCGGCATGCTTATTCGTTTACTTGATGTATGCATTGCTTCGGCCGGAAAAATTTTGAGGTGGTGAGATGACTTTACTCGGTATTGCGCAAATCGTGATCTTTTTCGCCGTTGTTGTCGCCATAACGAAACCCATTGGCGTCTTTATGCATCGTGTTTTTGAAGGAGAGCGAACCTTCCTCCATCCGGTTTTCCGTCCGATTGGAACGCCTGATTTACTAAGCTCGGCGGCGTCCGCGAGGGAGAGGAGCAATCCTGGATACGCTATTCGGCGTCCATGATCTCGCTGAGTATCTTCAGTTTTCTTTTTGTGTACCTGCTGCAGCGATTGCAGGGACATCTGCCGTTGAATCCGATGCATTTTTCGACGCCGCAGGCTCCTGCTAACGCCACGCCGATGACGCCGGACCTGGCGTTCAATACGGCCGTCAGTTTCACGACGAATACCAATTGGCAGGCCTATTCGCCGGACACGACGATGAGCTACTTGACGCAAATGGCCGCTCTCGCCGTCCAGAACTTTGTTTCCGCTGCGGTGGGAATTGCCGTTGCCGTTGCGCTAATTCGCGGATTTGCGCGGCACACTGCGAAGACGATCGGGAATTTCTGGGTGGACGTTACGCGATGCACGCTTTATATCCTGATTCCCATTTGCATTCTGGCGACACTGTTTTTCGTGTGGCAAGGATCGATCCAAAACTTCAAAGGGCCGGCCACCGCAACCACTCTGGAAGGGCCGACCCAGGTGATTGAGCAAGGCCCCCTTGCCTCTCAGTTAGCGATAAAAATGCTGGGAACCAATGGCGGTGGATACTTCAACGCGAACTCTGCCCACCCGTACGAGAATCCAACTCCACTAGCGAACCTACTGCAGATGTTGTTGATCTTTTCGCTTGGAGCTGGACTGACATACATGTTCGGCAAGATGGTGCGCGATCCGCGCCAGGGTTGGGCGATCTTTGCAGCGATGGCTCTGATGTTTCTCGCCGGCGCCTTCATCTGCTATTGGGCCGAGCAAGCAGGAAATCCCATGTTGACCAAAATGGGGATCGAGCATGTGTATACGGGAAGTCAGCCGGGCGGAAACATGGAAGGCAAGGAAGTCCGGTTCGGCAATCCCATGACAGCCCTGTTTGCCACGGTAACTACCGATGCTAGTTGCGGGGCTGTAATCGGCATGCACGACAGCTTTACGCCCGATTGGCGGTCTGGTTCCGCTGTTCAACATACAGACCGACGAAGTGATCTTTGGAGGGGTGGGCGCGGGTCTCTACAGCATGTTGATCTACGCTGTCGTCGCCGTCTTCATTGGCGGATTGATGGTCGGGCGCACGCCCGAGTATGTGGGCAAGAAGATCGAACAAAAGGAAGTCAAGATGGCAATCATCGCGATCCTTGCGACTTCCCTGGTCATTCTTGGGTTCACCGCGCATCAGTTCCATAGCGCCGTTTGCGAAGAACGGCTACTGGAATTCGCCCGGACCGGCTGCCGCTAATACGAATAACGGGGCCGCGCACGGATTTTCCGAAATCCTCTACGCGTATTCGAGCGGCGCGGGCAATAACGGCAGCGCCTTTGCCGGAATCAACGCCAATACGCCTTGGTACAACCTGACGATTGGCATTGATATGCTGGTTGGAAGGTTCCTCTTCATTATCCCGGCTTTGGCAATCGCGGGAAGCCTGGCCGCAAAGAAACTCGTTCCCGTAACCAGCGGTACGTTGCCAACGAACGGTTCACTGTTTGTGATTCTTTTGGTCGGGACCGTCATCATTGTGGGCGCGCTTACGTATTTCCCGGCGCTCTCGCTCGGTCCGATTGTCGAGCATTTCCAGATGCTGAATGGAAAACTTTTTTGATGTCATTGTCAGTTAGGAGCTGAACATGTCAACGGTCACGCCTCCTCCGGTGGAGAGCAAGAGAGAAGGAAATCAAGAAGCCTCCGGGCTTATCTCGAAAGGCGTCCGAGCGCGCCCGCTTTTCGATCCGGAAATCGTGCGGCGTGCGACTAAAGAGTCGTTCGTAAAACTCAACCCGATGAAGGTTGCCAAGAACCCGGTGATGTTTGTCGTTGAAGTCGGTGCTGCATTAACGACGATTTATGTTATCAAGGATGCGGTCACTGGCGCCGGTAACCTTCTGTTTGGAATTCAAATCGCCCTTTGGTTGTGGTTTACGGTTGTGTTCGCCAACTTTGCGGAAGCGATGGCGGAAGCGCGAGGCAAAGCGCAAGCCGACGCCCTGCGCAAGACCAAGACCGATACGGTTGCGCATAAGGTCCTGCCAAATGGCAAGTTCGAGATGGTGCCTTCGACACAGTTGCGCGCCGGGGACGTCGTGTACTGCGAAGCGGGTTATCTCATTCCGGGAGATGGAGAAGTCATTGACGGCGTTGCTAGCGTCGATGAGTCCGTCATCACCGGAGAGAGTGCTCCCGTCATTCGGGAATCGGGCGGCGACCGCAGCGCAGTGACCGGCGGAACGAAGGTTTTGTCGGACCACATCAAGATCCGAATCACTTCCAATCCGGGTGAAACGTTCTTGGACCGCATGATCGCCCTCGTTGAAGGCGCAGTGCGTCAGAAGACGCCCAACGAAATTGCGCTAAACATTCTGATCGCCGGTCTAACCTTAGTCTTTTTGCTGGCGGTCGCGACCCTGCCGCCGTATGCGAAATACGCGATTCAAGCGGTCGGCAACGGTACCGCGCCGACGGTTGCCGTTCTCGTCTCCCTGCTCGTGTGTTTGATTCCGACAACTATCGGCGGACTGCTTTCCGCGATAGGCATCGCCGGGATGGATCGCGTCATGCAGCATAATGTGCTGGCGATGAGCGGCAAGGCGGTGGAGGCTTCAGGCGATGTGAATACGCTTCTTCTGGACAAGACCGGCACGATCACTCTGGGCAACCGGCAAGCGGTCGAATTCATAACGGTAGAAGGAGTGAGCGAAAGTGAACTGGCAGATGCCGCCCAGCTTTCCAGCCTTGCTGACGAAACGCCGGAAGGGCGCTCAATCGTAGTGCTCGCCAAGGAGAAATACGGCCTTCGCGGTCGCGAAGTCGCCGAGCACAATGCTCAATTTATTCCGTTCTCCGCCTATACGCGGATGAGCGGGGTTGACATGGATGGCCGACGGCTGCGAAAAGGCGCGACGGATGCCATCGCTCAATTCGTGAAGGAGGCCGGCGGTAAAGTCCCGCAATCTCTTGTCGAGAGTTCAGACCGCATTTCGAGGAATGGCGGCACGCCTCTCGCGGTGGCCGATGGATCAAGGGTTCTCGGCATCATTCATCTGAAAGATATCGTCAAGGGTGGAATGAAGGAACGGCTGGCATCGCTGCGAGCCATGGGAATTCGCTCGGTGATGATTACCGGAGATAATCCTTTGACCGCAGCCGCGATCGCGCAAGAAGCGGGTGTCGATGACTTCCTTGCCCAGGCCACTCCGAAAGCCAAGCTGGAATACATTCAAAAGGAACAGGGAGAGGGCCGCCTTGTGGCCATGACTGGTGACGGAACCAATGACGCTCCGGCGCTGGCTCAGGCGGATGTCGGCGTCGCCATGAATACGGGAACCATGGCGGCAAAAGAAGCCGGCAATATGGTTGATCTCGACAGCAATCCAACGAAGCTGATCGAAATTGTAGCCATCGGCAAGCAATTGCTCATAACTCGTGGCTCGCTGACTACATTTTCAATTGCCAATGACGTGGCGAAATACTTCGCGATCATTCCGGCGATGTTTGCTGCGATCTATCCCGAGTTGAACAAACTGAACATCATGGGGCTGCACTCGCCGCAGAGCGCGGTGCTCGCCGCCGTGATCTTCAACGCCGTAATCATCATCGCACTGGTTCCACTGGCCCTTCGCGGCGTGCAGTACAAACCAGTCAGCGCAGGCCAGATGTTGACGCGAAACTTGCTGATCTATGGCCTCGGCGGAATTATTGTGCCATTTCCCGGCATTTGGTTGATTGACAAGATGCTCGTGGCTCTGCGTCTCGCGTAAGAGGGCGGGCTCAACCTGGAGCCCGCAAGAATAAAGGAGTAGGACATGTTGAAGGAACTTGGACCTGGACTTCGTTTGACGCTGATTCTCACCGTTCTCACCGGCTTGCTGTACCCCGCGGTGATGACCGGTGTGTCCGAGCTTGTTTTCCCGAAGCAGGCCAATGGCAGCCTCGTCACGGTTGGCGGCAAAGTGGTTGGCTCTAGCCTCATCGGCCAGCCCTTCGCCAAGCCTGAGTATTTCCATCCACGCCCTTCAGCGGCGGGCAACGGTTACGATGCCACTGCGTCCAGCGGCTCCAACCTTGGCCCCACGAGCGCCAAGCTTCTCCTCGGCACGACGAAAATGGATGACAAGAACAATGAGATCGTCGATTTCGACGGCATCAGCCTTCGCGTTGTGCATTACTGCGTCGATAACGATATCCCGTACGAATCGTCGGTACCGCTTGATCAGTTCAAAGATTCGCACGGCGATCTCGATGACGTGAAGCTGATTAAGGCCTTCAATGATGGCAAGGCACCCTTGGTGTTCACGCCGAAGGCGCCGATTCCGCAGGATGCTGTAACAGCCTCGGCTTCAGGTCTGGACCCGCAAATCAGTCCCTCCAACGCCGAGACACAAGCGGGGCGCGTCGCAAAGGCGAGGGGCGTTTCCGCAGATCAGGTGAAGCAATTGATCCCGCAGTTTACCGATCGCGCCGACTTGGGGTTCCTCGGCGAGCCGCGCGTCAATGTTCTTATGCTGAACATTGCTCTTGATCAGAAATTCCCGGTTTCGAAGTAAGAGGGAGAATGCGACGGCGCGGGAAATTCAATTCAGACTGGCCACTGCAACGTGAGTTCAAGCCGATTGAGCTACCGCGCCAAACTTGTTCTCTTTCTTCTGTGCGCGATTGCGATCCTGTTCCTTGTCGACACTGCTTACCAGGGTCTTAACACTCTTTCGCGTCTAAACGTCGTTGAGGCGGAGCGGGACCAGTGGCAACGTCCGTCCGAGGTTCTTCAGGCACTGGATCTTAAGCCCGGATACGTAGTTGTCGACCTGGGATGCGGTTCCGGATACTTCACGCTCAAACTTTCGGCGCCGGTCGGTAAAAACGGTAGAGTTCTGGCAGAGGACATCCGTAGGTTGCCGCTGACGTTCTTATGGATCAGGACATTCCAAAGAGGCCAACGGAACGTCCACCTTGTGCTTGGCGAGCCCGACGACCCGCACTTGCCTAATCAACGCGTGAATGCCGTACTCATTGCCAATACGTATCATGAATTTACAAATTCTCAGGCGATTCTTGATCACGTGGTCCGGTCATTGGTTTCGGGAGGGCGGCTCGTCGTAATCGATCGCGAACCTCGCCCGGTTGACGATGGGTCTTCGGAGACTGCGGCAGAGCATCATGAAGTTTCATCCGAACAAGTTGAAAGTGAACTTCGTCATGCAGGATTTGAGATCGTCAGCCGACAGGATCGCTTCATCCAAAATGATCCCTTGAATGAGAACTGGTGGATCATTACCGCCCGCAAACCATAACTGTGTCCGTTCGGAAATGCTGATCAGCATTTCCGAAGGACGAAATAGAGAAGCTTACGAGGCGATATGGACCGACTCACGTGGTTTGGTTTGTTTGCAGTTTCGGCTATGTTGGTGTGCTACGCTCTCGAAAGTCGCAGCCGGTGGTTTATCCTGGCGTTCGCCGCAGCATGTGTGCTTGGTTCGGCCTACGGGTTTCTACAAGGGGCCTGGCCATTCGGATTGGTGGAGGCTGTTTGGTCCATCGTGGCCGTGCGGCGATGGCTGATTGGCGCGGAGCGGTCCCATTAACCAGCTACGATTAGGCATTTCCGTTGGAGTGTGTGCAATTTCAGCGGACAGTGATTCTCAACAATGAACGATTCATTTCAACGACCTACCCCTGAGCAACTGCTCGCGCAAATCGAACAGGAAGAACGGCGGGAGCGCCGCGGGCGACTGAAAGTTTTCCTCGGCTATGCTCCTGGAGTTGGCAAGTCCTTCCAGATGCTCGACGAAGGACGCAGGCGCCGCGAACGAGGGGAAGACGTTGTGGTTTGCGCTCTGCAGCCGGAATATCCTCCTGAAATAGAGGCCGTATTACAGAAGCTTGAGATCATCCCAACCCTAAAGACGGCCGATGGGGAGGCCATAGACCTGGCCGCAGTATTGCGCCGACGGCCACAGGTCGCTCTGGTTGATGGCCTTGCCTATGAAAATCCCTCAGACTGTTTAAACGCACATCGCTGGCAAGACGTGGAGCAACTCCTTGAGGCGGGGATTTCTGTCATCGCGACGGTCAACCTGCAATATCTTGAGAAACACAGCGATGAAGTGGAACGCATCACTGGTAAACAAGTCTCCTGCACCATTCCGCGCGGATTTTTGGATAAGAGCGCGGACGAAATCGTTGTCGTTGACGCTCCTGCAACAGAAAGTCTATCGCGCCAAGTGGCTCCGGGAGATCGCGCGGTTCTTCTCGCACAGGAACATAAACTTTCCCGGCTTAGGGAACTGGCACTGTTAGTCGCAGCGAGTGTAATTGACCGCCAGCTCGAGAGCTACTTGCGGTCGCATGGGATGGATTCATCCTGGGGGGTACAGGAGCGTATCCTCGTCTGTGTCACTCCTCGGTCCAATGCTACAAAAATGCTGGAAAGCGGCCGGCGCAACGCAGATCGCTTCCAAGGTGAATTTTATGTGGTCTATGTGCAGCAACCCGTTCTTTCGCAGCAAGATCGAAAAGTTTTAAAACAGAACCTGGACTACGCACGTCAACTCGGGGCCCAAGTGGAAGTCCTAACGGGTCTAGACGCGACAGAAGCAATCCTGAAGTTCGCGCGTCAGAAGGGCATTACGCAAATTTTTGTCGGGCACAGCATGCGTGAGGGAGGATGGCGGCGGCTTTGGGGTAACTCAATAAAGCGTTTAATAAGTTCTGCGGAAGGAATTGATGTCGTCGTCTACCCCCATTAGCGGAGGTTCCCGCGTAGATCCGCAACCCGGGCGACGAGGCCAACTTAAGGTATTCCTCGGTTATGCCGCCGGTGTCGGTAAGACCTACCGGATGCTAGAGGAAGCACAGCATCTCATGCGTCAAGGGAACGATATTGTAGTCGGCTACTTTGAACCTCACGCCCGCAAAGACACAATCGCGAAAACCGTCGGTCTGGAGATGGTCCCAGTCCGCATGATTACTTATCGGGTGAGCACGTTTCGGGAAATGGACACGGACGCCATTTTGAAACGGCGCCCTGCCCTATGTGTTGTCGACGAATTGGCACACACCAATGTGCCTGGCTCGCAGCACGCAAAGCGATGGGAGGACGTTCAGATACTTTTGGATGCTGGAATCGATGTCATGACGAATATGAACATCCAGCATCTTGAGAGTCTCAATGATCAGATTTTCCGAATCACTGGCGTTCGCGTACGCGAGACCGTGCCGGATTGGTTTGTCAAAAGTGCTGCCGAGATCGTAATGGTGGACGCGACAACTGGAGCGCTTCTGAACCGGCTAAAAAGAGGAGATATTTACGCTCCGGAGAAAGCGCAACAGGCGATGGAGAATTTCTTCAAGGAATCAACTCTCACGGCGCTGCGGGAACTCGCCATGCGCCAGGCCGCGCACGAACTTGAATTGCGGGAAAGCGCCAGCACCTTAGAGGAACACCGAATACAGCAAGAACCCACCGGCATTGTGCCCTCTTCGAGAAGAGCAACCACGGATCGGATCTTAATCCATGTCAGCGCCGATTCCTCAACGGCCATGCTGATTAGGCGCGGGCGAAGAATGGCTGATTATCTGGGCGCCGATTGCTTCGCGGTTTCGGTTATGCCTCGGGACCAAGGGCGCTTACCAAAGTCAGACCGGGAAGCTGTCGAAAAGCATTTGAACTTCGCGAGAAATCTTCATATCGAAGCGCGAATCCTGGAAGGCGACGATGCTGCGGAAACGATCGTGGACTTTGCGCGCCGCAATCAAATTACGCAAATTCTCCTCAGTCGTTGCGACCATAGTTCCTGGAGCGAACTGTTCGGAAGTGACCTCATTCTGCGGGTCGTTCAGAAAGCAAAGGATATTCGGGTGATCATTGTTGCCGAACGAAAAGGACCCAGCTAGTCCGCTCTTCTACCAGCAGAATATGGCCGAATTCTTCCCAAGGAATCTCAAGTAGTTGCCCTCCCGATTTCTTCGAATATCTTTTTCAATTACCCGGCTAGCCCCTACACGTTCAACCAACCGTTTAGAGAATATGCATGCGCCATTTATGCGTCGTTTAGCGGCATGCGCGTAGTTTGGAATCGATATTGAGTACCAAGCCACCACCCATGACTTCCAGAGATGGCTTGGACGGATCGAAAAAGGGAGCGAAGTATGTTCTCGAGAGAATATATACGGATTGAGAATGCAAGGCTCTATCCCTCAGAAGTTGTGGATCACCTTTATGCAGCGTTATCGAACGGCGCACAACTTCACTCTGATGAGTCTCGAACAAATTTCTACGATCTGAACACAGAGGGTCGCACCTACTTTATCTATATCTCACCAGCGAACTGGCAGAGTCACACTCATTGCCACGTGGGCGCAAAAACGCGCGTCCGCTGATGGCGAATCGGGAGAGCACTCCAGGTGGTGGCAACGAATCGCGGAGCACATCCTTGCGGCCTAACGGTCTTTGGCGGCGACTGTGTATTACTCCAACCGTTTAGAGATGTATATGCGGAATTTATGCGCCGTTTAGAGGCTCGGGGTTACCGTTACAAAC
>CAVZWK010000031.1:0-296486 GCA_963778995.1 Terriglobia bacterium | reverse complement strand
CCGTCAGCGGATTCTCGTTTGCAATACGTTGCGGCATAGACCGACTCTACCAGTCTGCGGATCGCACGCGGCGTGGGCAAGAACGCAGAACATTGGTACGCGGCGGAGCGATAGAAGCTTGCATCCGGGCCTATTATCGGATTCGTCATCCCTTGATCGTGCAAAAAGCGCCGCCACGCATCTGGATCGCGGCAGAATGTCAAAAACTGATCTGCCGTTTTTTCGTCAAGGTATCGAAAAACCGGATGTGATGGGAGTCGATACGATTCTCGGTTCTCGAGAATTTCTGCTAGCTGAGCGGCGAACGTGTTTCCCAGTTCGAAGGGTGCATGATAGCGAGAGGCAGAGGGAAACTTCGTGACTATCTCGTCGAGACGCCGAAAGAGTCGCCACTCCCGACTCGTTGTCTTCCAAGGTTTACCTTTGTAGGAACGGCGGAGTTGGTGCTCTTCGACCCGGGCGCTGATCGGAAGCCGCACAGGATCAAACTTCCGACCTTGCGGATACATCGCCAACGGCAGGCGAAGAAGTTTGACTAGCCCAGACATGAGCAACTCTGAGAAAACCCCGAAGTTATTTTCCTCTGATAGCAGGCGGGTGATGGCCCGATTAGTGAGCAAATCCTCCTCTCGGATCAGCACGTCGTCGTACAGGAGAGAGTAAATGACGAGTTCTGGTAACAGCTGTGGCAGCGACGCGGAGTGAAAGACGCCGGCGTTCCAGTGCGTCAAGATGATCTGCTGATGTTGTGCGTCTGACATGGCAGCGGAGTCTTGCACTCTTCTGTTGGCCGATCCGGATCAAGAGGGTACCGCCCGGCCCTGGATGATACATCTTAGGCGTGGTGTGGTAATCGTGAACCCCTCTGCGATATCCAGCCTTCTTCTTTCCGAGCTTCGGATAAACTGATTGCCGGCTTCGGTGAGGGTGGCGGGGGGGATCCTTCCGCCTGAGACCAGCGAAGATCTCGTATTCGGCAATCAGGGCGTACGCTGTAGACCGGCTGATCTTCGTTTTGCTCCGCAGCGCCTTCAGCCTTTCCACAAAGTCGCCGCAGCCCGGTTTCGCGTGCAGCTCCTGCAGAGTGTGCAACTCGCGCCCAAGCTCCAGCCGTACCTTCGCGTACTCTTCTTTACTGGCAAAGAACCTTGGAGCCAGCTCAACAATGCGATTGAGCGTCACGTGCAGCGCGAACTGGTGTGAATCTAGTGCCTCTACGACTACGGTGCCTCCCGGTATCCCGGTCGTTGGTGTTGAAGGGGTGGCTTCCGCCGATTCCGACTTGGCCTCGATCTCGTGCACCTCCGCAGCTAACTGCGGCGACACGAGGGCTTCAGGCTCAGGAGTAATTCCTTCCGTGCCCATTGTTGTAACTCCCTTTGGGTCACCTAGCTGCGCAGCCGTGGTGGTTCTGGTCGCTGGATCATTTGCGACTTCAGTTCACTTTAGCCGGGATATTGATTTGGTTTCAAACCAAGTCGAAAGATAAATAGGCTGGCAACTTGGCCGGAACCAGGCTGCAAAGGAAAAGGCTGGCAAGGTGTAACAGGCACTATTCCAGACTGCCGTCTTTCACGAATCGTTCCCGAGTCAGGTGCTGGCAGGGGCAGCTTTAGGGAAGAGAGGTGCTTTTCAGCGAGGAAGGATTTTGCGTTCAAGTAGAAATCTGGGTAAGCGCTCTGAAATCGCGCACTATCTCGCTCCCATTTGGTAGGTATGTCACCTTTCGGTGGATCTTGTTCGTAGAAAAGTCCCAGCAGCGTCTGCGTGAGTGAAGACATTTCGGGAGGTGAAAGTTTGGTCGCGCTGCTTATATAAGTCCAGATCACCGCCTGGCCATACTGCTTGATGATATCTGTGCGCCCCGGCAGCACACGACAAAGGTCATCAATTTCGCAAATATACCGCTCCATCGTTCCTAAAAGGTCGTCATGCACCATATAAAAGGAGCAGAATTCGTCTAAATCTAAATCCCAGTTTCCAGCCTTCAGCGTTGCCATCCCGGTTTCATTCATGAGTGCCTCCATGTTCTGGCGAACGCGATCCAATCCGTCTCGAATTTGCTTCCATTTTTCACTCGATGGAAACTTCAGATCTTGAGTCCACGACAAAATAGTCGACGGTCGGGAATTGAGGAACACATATATGCACGAGAACAAGACGTCGGCATGGCAACCTTCCTCCTGCAGCTTCAGAAATGCGTCTCTAAAGTCTTGCCGATTATTCGTCGGAACTATCGGCGCAACAACTGCTCGACCTCGGCTCCTGAATTCATTCCAATCCTGATTGAGGCGTGCTTGGAGAAAGTCTGTTCCAATCATGCGGCTCTCGCTGGGTACCATTGAATGACTGCGCAAACATTTTGTTGCATCATCAACGGAAAAGCAATTCCAAGTTGTGCCACTTTTTGTCTTGCTACTTGTCTTGCCACTCGCGCGAAGAGGCGGTATTCGTGAGTCGTGGCTTCTATTTCACCGGAACCGTTCGTGGATGCTGAGCGAGCCGCTGAGTTCCTCAGCGTGACGCGACGATTCCTGCTCGGTTTGGCGCGAAAGGGCCACATTCCAGCCTACGCACTCGGCTCCGGCGCTCGCAAACTCTGGCGTTTCCGGCTCTCTGAACTTTCGGCGCCTTTGCCCTGCCTACCGAACATAATCATAGCCAGCAGCCTTCCACGTCCAAAAGGAGATAGACATGGCTCGTGGATGGTTAAGGGTTGAAAAACGTAAGAGCGGAAAAATGTGGGTGCTTCGCTTCAAGACGACCAGAAAGACCGACGGCAAGCGAGTCGAGCACAAAGTCCCGGTTGGGCCAGTGCGCGAGTTCCCGAGCGAGTCGTCTGCCTGGAAGGAAGTCGAACGCCAGCACCTAAACGTCAACACTCCGGACTTTCGAGGAGCCGTGAAGTTCAGCGACCTCGCCGAGCACTACATCGCAGCACGAACTCGGCGACCAGAGCGATGCGGTCGATCCGAAGTGCCACTCCACCATCGGTGCGTACAAACGCAACCTGCAAAACCGTCTCATCCCACGTTGGGGTACGCGGGTTGCGTTGGGTATCGAGCCGTTGGAGATCGAGCAGTGGTTGAAGGCCGTAAAGAAAGAAGAGCAGCTAGAGAATCCTACGGTGGACAAAATGCGGCGAGTGATGTCGCTCGTTTACAAGAGCGGCATGCGGTATGGTCTGATTCCTCGCGACGAGGAGTCGAACCCACTTCGCTTCGTTCGCTGTAAAACGCAGAGCGAATACGAAGCTTTGATTCTGACACCGAAGCAAGCATTCGATCTGTTCATGAGCTCTGCCGGAACCCGAGCGCACACTGACTCTTCTTGGCTGCAGCAACTGGGCTGAGAGTTTCCGAGTGCCTCGGATTGCAATGGCGGGACGTGGATTTTCTCAAGCAGCAAATCGTCGTTCGTCGCACGTGGTTATCAGGAAGGGTAGGTTTGCCGAAGAGTAAGGCGTCGAAGGCTCCAGTTCCCATGCATCCTCTCTTGCGGGTTTCATGCAGGACTGGCATGAGACGACGCCATATGCAGCCGGGAGACTGGGTTTTCGCCAGTGCCCGGCTGAAAGGCAAGCACCGCGCAGTGCCAGCATCCTGGTTGAGGACTATGTCAGGCCAGCAGCGATCAAGGTGGGATTCTCACGCCAGACGACACACGCTTTGGCTTCCACAACCTGCGGCATTCGTTGGCATCGTTCCTGGTAGTGTCGGAACAAACCCGAAAATCGTTCAGGGTTTGCTCCGACACAGCGATGTGCACACGACCCTTCAGCTTTACAGCCAAAGTGTGAGCGCAGATCGGCTCGCGGCTCAGGCACAATGATCGAAGCCATGGGTCTTCGACCGGAGTTGGTCAATTGAATAACGGGGTATCGACGGGCTAGGGGAATTCGCCAGAACTGGCTAAGGTCTTTAGAATGATGGTGGCCAGGGACGGAGTTGAACCGCCGACGCCAGCCTTTTCAGGGCTGCGCTCTACCACCTGAGCTACCTGGCCACGTGTTCGAACCCGCTGTGTGCGGGTTGCGAGGACAGTGCGCTTCCTTACCTTCTTTGGCGGGACGAATGATCGAACCCAGCGACCGGAAGCGTGTGAGACGCACTGATTATAGCAACCGCTCCGATTTCCCTCAACGTAAACAGCTCCGCAGCATCTGCCGAGCCGCACGCAGCAAGCAATCTACCCGGAAAATCCTTTGACGAACTCCACCAAGCTCCGCAGCGCAATTCCCGAGGGCCCTTTCGCGATCCACGGTTTCTGGTCTTCCATCCACGCCGTGCCCGCGATGTCGAGATGAATCCATGGCGTGTCTTCCGCGAACTCCTTCAGGAACATCGCCGCAGTGATCGCCCCGCCCCAACGTCCGCCGGTGTTCATCATGTCGGCGATCGACGAGCGGATCTGCTCCTTATATTCGTCATCGAGCGGCAGGCGCCACATCTTCTCGCCCGCCTTCTCGTTCGCCTTGTGGAAGCGGTTATACATGTCGTCATCGTTGGCGAAGATTCCGGCATTGTGAAGCCAAGTGCAACGACTACCGCTCCGGTTAGCGTTGCGGCATCCACCAGGTTTGTGCAGCCGAGTTGCTTTGCGTAATGGAAATCCGTCGGCAAGCACCAGCCTGCCTTCCGCATCGGTATTGATGACCTCGATCGACTTGCCCGGACATCGCGATCTGCACGTCTCCGGGCTTCTGCGCCTTTCCCGGACGGCATGTTCTCCGTCGCGCACAACGATCCCGATGACCTTGACCTTCGGTTTCAGCAACGCGATAGCGCGCATCGCACCGATCATCGTCGCGCCGCCGGCCATGTCGTACTTCATCTTCTCCATGCCATCAGCAGGCTTTATCGAAATTCCGCCCGTATCGAAAGTAATTCCTTTGCCCACCAAGCCGATGACGGGCTTCTCCGGCGCGCCTGCCGGTTCGTACGTCATCACGATGAGCGCAGGCGGTTCATCCGAGCCCTGCGCCACGCTCCAGAACGCGCCCATCTTCATTTCTTTGATCTTGTCGCCGCCGAATACTTCGCACTTCAACCCAACCTCGGCGCACATCTTCTTGGCGCGATCCGCCAGCATTGTTGGCGTCATACGGTTGGAAGGTTCGTTCACCAGGTCGCGTGTGAAGTTCTGCGATTCGCCGATGATCTGCGCTTCGCTGCGCCGCTTTTCCAACGCAGTCTGATCGCCGCTTGCGACCATGGTGAGCGCATCGATCTTCTGATCCTTGCGGTCGCTGCGGTAGTAGTCGGGATCGAAGTTACCGACGTGCGCGCCTTCTACGATGGCGCGCACCGCTTCCTCCGCCGGGATGCCGGCGGCGCGATGAATGCGAAGCTGCGAATCCCGCGCGACCTTAACGTTGCGGACCGCCACTCCAGCAACCCGCCGCAGATCGTAGCTCGAAAACTTCTTCGCGCTTCCGCCGGAAACCAGCAGCATGCGCTTCGCCTTAAGCCCCGAGGGCTTGTGCAGCAGATTCGTTTCGAACGTCTTGCCGCTTACTTCGCCACTCCCAGCAGATCAGCCGCGACCGAGCTTACGGCGCGTCCGAAGTGGCCACTTTCAATTCCGGTTTCTTGTCTTTTTCGCTCGAGGAGGCGTTCGAGTGGTCGAGCACCACGGCAACGAGGGCTTCTGTTTCTAACTTCTGCGGGCGCAGAGAGAGAAATAGTCGTCTTGATCATAGGATATCGTTCGTCTTTCCAGTATCGTCGGCAGGAAGGGAAAAGCGCAAGCAGCGGCAGTTCACCGAAGCAATGGATAATGTGCGCCCTTGGCGATCGGTGCGAAAGCTGAGCGAGAGATATTATCCTGCGAGCGCGCTGGGGAAACGCGTCTGGAAATCCAGCAGTCCCACCCATTCCGGCGTGACTGTGATCCGCACCATCGACGAGATCATCCTGCGCAGTTGGCCCAGCCATGCCTTCGGCCGTTTCCGGATCGAAGTAGCGCGCTGGCGCAAGCTTCATATTCAGGCACGATCCCGTTCAAGGTTTCCAGCCTCGCGGTTCCCGCGAATCATCAGCACCTTGTGGGGAAATTCGTCCTCATCAATTGTCATCGCCACCTTCGGATTCTTCGCCAGCGCCTTCAGTTTCGGCGCTTTTGGCGGACTCGCCATCACGATCTCGCTTCCATTCCAGTGAAACCAGATCGGCACCACGCGCGGCGTTCCGTCGGTCGCGACATAGGCGAGCCGCGCCGGAATCTTTGAACGCAACATCTCCTGCGAAGCGGGATGCTGCAGCAGACTCAGATCCCCTTGCTTGAACTGGTAGCATGCTCCCTCCTCGTGTCAATCCGCTACCGACTCAGCGTGCGATTGTACTCTCTCGCCGGCTTAACTTCGGCGAGTGTCAGTCCGACGCGCACATCCGGAAATTTCAAACTCCTTTCGCTCCGTCGTACCATGATTTGGTCTGGCCTCGGCGGATGACACGCTTCCCGCTCGTGGGGTATGATGCAAGGCCGCAGCAAATTCCAGGTGAAACCTTCATGCTGACTCGATGGAAGCTGACAGTTCTCGTCGTATTGCTTTGTGCCTCGTGGCACTGTGGTTAGCCGCAAGCACCGTCACGGCAGCTCCGCAAGCCGCTGCCCCGGCGAAAGCGGCGCCTTCCTGCCGCGAGTGGCGCCGCGTCCATTCCCGATACGACGATCGCGATCAATTCGCCGACCCCTATGTCGCAGCGCATTGTCCACTACGAGATCGAGGCGAAATACGATCCAGCCAAGCACGCGGTCGATGCCAATGAAGTCCTTACGTATCACAACGTCACTGGACAAGCGCTCGATCATTTTCCATTCCATCTGTATCAGAATGCGTTCCAGCCCAAGTCCACGTTTGTGCGCGACTCCAAGCTCATGGGCAGCCGCGATACGCATTACGAAAAGTGGGAGGACAAAGTACTACGGCGCTGAGGACATCAAGAGCATCGAGGTCGTTGGGCAGGGAGATCTCACGCAGAACCTCCAATTCATCGCGCCGGACGACGGCAATAAAGATGATAAGACAGTCGTCGATCTCCGTCTCGCCAAGCCGATTCCCAACGGTGCCTTCGTTCAGTTCAAGATCGCCTTCCAGACGAAATTTCCCGAGACGCAAGCGCGTTCTGGATGGAAGCGCGACTTTCTGCTCGGCGGACAATGGTTCCCGAAAGTCGGAGTCTTCTGGCACGGTGCCTGGAACTGTCACCAGTACCACAACACGACGGAGTTTTTCGCCGACTTCGGAGTCTATGACGTCAAGCTGACCGTACCCCAGTACGAAGTCATCGGCGCCAGCGGCATCGAAGTCAGTGACGTCAACAATCCCGATGGCACTAAGACACGTTACTTACCATGGCGATGACATCCACGACTTCGCATGGACGGTCAGCCCTCGCTACAAAGTCCGCGAGGCCACTTATCAGGCGCAGATGGGACCGATTAAACTTCGCTTTCTGATGCAGCCTGCACATTGGAGCCAGGCCGAGCGGCACGAAAAGATCACGCGCGATACGCTCGACCGCTTTGAAAAGTTTTACGGCCCGTATCCCTACAAGACCCTCACTGTGGTGGATCCAGAGCCGGACTCGGCTGCCGGAGGCATGGAGTATCCCACCTTCATCACTGGCGACACGAGTTGGTTCATGCCTGAAGGACTGCACTTGCCAGAGTTGGTAGTCGAACACGAATTCGGACACCAGTACTGGTACGGCATGGTCGCCACCAACGAATTCGAAGACGCGTGGATGGATGAGGGCATCAACAGCTATGCGGAAGTAAAAGTAATGGATTCCATCCTCGGGAAGGATACGTCGATCTTGAATCTCGGTGGCGCTTCGGTGGGAGAGCGCGAGCAGCAGCGTCTGACCTATATCGGCGTTGCCGATCGCGATCCCATGGCCCAAAACGCGTATGTGTATATGAGTTCAAATTCCTACGCAGGCATCACCTACGGAAAGACCGCTAGTGTTTTGCTGACGCTGGAAGGCATCGTCGGCGAAGACACCATGGCGAAGGCGATGCATACATATTTTATGAAGTATCGCTTTACCCATCCCACCAAAGAAGATTTCCTGAAGACTATTGAAGAGGTCGCGGGGAAAGACCTGCACTGGTACTTCAACCAGGCCGTGTACGGCTCCCAGGTGTACGACTATGAGGTTCGCAACGTCAGTTCTTTCCCGGTCAATTGGTACGAAGAGAAGAAAGACAAGAAAGATAAGAAGTCTGCAAAGGGGAAGGACGACACTCTCTATCAATCGTATGTGACGGTGCATCGCAAGGAGGGCTTTGTCATGCCCGTCACAGTCGAGATCAAGTTCGATAACGGTGAAAAAATCCGCGAGCAGTGGGATGGGCAGAGCCGCTGGACTCGATTCGGCTATCAGAAGAAAGCGAAAGTAGTTTCAGCCGAACTCGATCCCGATCATACTGTGCAGATCGACCGAAACAACTTCAATAACAGCTTCCTGGTCAAGCCAAATCCCAAACCGACGCAGAAAATTTCAAATTACTGGCTCTTCGCCATGCAGTGGATCAGCCAGGCGATGGCATGGTGGGCGGTGTAGTTCCGCATTTATAAGGACGAATCGAATGAACGATCAAAAAGGAATCTTGAGTAGTGGTCTTGGCCGGGTCCTGCGCAACAAGCGCTACATCCTCTGGTTCTGGCTGCTGAACCTCACGCTCGCCGAATTCGCGACATCCGGTTTTCGCAAGGCCGCACACGCGATTCTCGACCACAGCCTCAATGCGGAACGCCTGACGCACGGGTTTGATCTCGGCGTATTCATCGCGATGATGATGCGGCCAGAATTTCCTCCCACGACGTCTTTGAGCACTCCCGGCTTGTATTTCGGATGTTTGTTCTTTCTCGCGACGGCTGTGTTTCTTCCCGGTGTTTTCCTGGGATACTCCTCGACCTACCGCCTTCCCAGAGAAGAATTCTTTCGCGCCTGCGGACGCAATCTGTGGCGCTATATCCGGATCATGATTATCGCCGGTATTGTCATGGGCATCGTTGCCGGACTTCTCTTTGCCGCCAATGGGGCAATCGTCAAGAAAGCCGGGGAGAGCACGAGCGAACTCCTTCCGGTTCGATTGCAGTTCATAGGTCTCGCCGTGATCTTCCTGATCATGACCACCCTGCGGATCTGGTTCGATCTTGCCGAAGCTGATGCGGTTCTGAACGATCAACGCGCAGTCCGCAAATCGATTGCAGCCGGATTCCGGCACACTTTCCGCAGCCTCGCCCGCCTGCTCGGAAGCTACGTGATCGCAACCATCGTCGCCGCGATCATCCTGCTGGGCGGAATCTGGGTTTGGCTCAAAGCCGTATCGCCGGAGAGCGTCGTAGGCGCATTCGTCGTCAGCCAAATCACACTGTTCCTGCTGCTGATCCCGCGCTTCTGGCAGCGTGGAATCGCGGTGAGCTACTGGCAACAGAAAATGCTGATCCCTGTCGTAGCAATGAAGCCAGTCGAGCCACCACCGCCAGCTCCGCCGCTGAATCCGGAGCCGGTGCCAGTAGCTCCAGCGCCAGGAGTCTGAAATCTTTGCGGGCCATGTGGGTACGGCCGCCTCGGCCGGCCAGCCGCGACGAATCGTGCGGCGGCTGTGTTTCGAGCAGAACCAGCATGACTCACTAGTTGCTTACAGCACCACGATCGTGATCCCCAGATTCCGCCGCCCCAGGTCCGTATCCTTCTTTAACTCCGGCTGCTGTTGAACGAGCCGCCACGTCGTCTCGTCCGCCTTCGACCAGTTCTCGCCAAAGATGCACTCCCGGACCTCGCCAGCCTCGACCATCTCGCGTAATCGCTTCTGCACAGCGATTCGTATGTCGCCTCCGGCTCCTGTCGAGCCGTACCCGTGGACAATCTTGAGCAATACGGTACTCTCGCGGTGTGCCTGTGCAAGTTCCTTCTCCATGCGCTGCAGCGCCTCTCGTACCGAGGGCATATTAGACTTGATGTTCACAGTTCGAATCACGTTACGCCGATCTTGGCCCATCCTCGTTCACATCGAACATTTCCGTCCAGTATAAGAAAAGGGTCCCCGACGGAGGGACCCTTGCAGTTATAGACCGGAAACTCTAGTGAGACGTCAGCATTGCAGTTTGTAATTGGCCGTTGGTGCTGCCTCCGACGCCCCCGTCAGTCCATGCCGGATGCGCCATACTGATGCTGCCATTTGGGCCGGCGGCAATTCCCGAATAGTCTCCTAAGAAGCCTGAGCCGCCGTTGTTGATCTGTGTTGAAGTTACTTTCGCGTTGGGTGCGAATGTGCCGCCGTCATTCTTGGTGTAGGTTGCAAAAATATCGAGCAGGTCCGTATTGCCTCCGCTATTGCGCGTATCGAACCAGCTGATGTGAACCACGCCGTTCTTATCTGCCGCAACGGCCGGCATCAGACGCTGCCCTCTGGCCGCATCGTTTACCCGCAAGGGCGCGCCAAACGTCAGGCCCCCCGATGTTTTCGAGTGCACGAATTCCGTGCGCGAATTGGTACCGGGCTGATCTGTATACACGTCATAAATGGTGCCTTTGCCGCTGATCGGCTTGACTGCCAGGGCAGGGAAGCTGTTATCACGATACGCTGCGCTGAAACTTAGATTGTTGAATGCCGGCGTCATCGGGACCGGTTTTCCGAATGTCATGCCGCCATTCGTCGACTTGGCGATAAAGTGCTGCCCTTGACCTGTCGCCAAAAAAACTTCGTACGCCACATAGACTTCTCCACCGGGACCGACGGCCACTTGTGACCCCTGAACCGCGCCATTTTGCGTTGGGAGACTTACCTGAATTGCCTTTGACCACGTCACTCCGTGGTCAGCGGAACGCGAGAAGAAGACGATGTCCGAAGTGGGGGTGAAGTGTGTCCAGGTCGCATACACATTTCCAGAAAACTTCGATGCGCTGTTGTCAACAGCGAGCCACGGCTTGTCCTCCAGGTTTGGACTGGACCTGAGGCTTGTCCTCACCGCGTGGCAGCCCGAGGCCGTGAACTTGGGACCCGAGGCGAGCGTTGCGCTACACACGTAGTAACCGTCATTCGTTACATTGAACGAAGAGTCAACCTGGAGGTACAGGTTCGCAAGATAGACGTTTCCCAGCTTGTCAATCGCCACGACCGGATCACTGTTGGCTTGCCAAACATGACCGTCTGCCGTTTTCGGAAGGCCCGCTGAAGTCGGAACAAAGCCCTCACTCCAGCTTGATCCATTGTTCGAGGAGAATGCGAATTTGCTCAGGTTGAAACCGCCATTCTGTGAGAAATCGCTGATCATCGCGATCAGATTGTTGAAGTTATTTGGATCGACGGCAATGTGTTCTTCGGCCTCGGGCACGGTTGAGGTGGGCGTAATTGTCGCCCCAACCGTGTAGGGTGCCCCTGAAAACCCGGCGAATAATGCCAGGGGCGCAGTCTCCTCTTCTGTCGGCAGCACGGGCTTTGCCGCCAAGTTGTTTCGATGGGCAACAATCGTCTTGACTACGCTGGTGGGGTCAATGGGCAGTGTGCTGGCGGTCTGTGCGTTCGCCCAGAATCCTGTGAGGCTCAGACCCAGCAGGCAGGCAAGAGAGTTGAACGAAAAGCGTGTCATACCTGATCTCCTCTTCTTCTGCTTTTCTAGAATTAGCGTGATTTGTTGACTTGGATGGGGTCTTTGCGGCAGTCGAGCGGTCGCGTCAACCACAACGAGGTGTGAGTTACTTCTGATGGGGAATGCGGGAGTGCCCGCGCCACATCGGAAGTCAGATGAGACTACTAGGAAGGCATTAAATGAGATGTCCGCGGCAAGTAAAATCCGTGTAAATCCTGAGATTCTCGAACCCCGTGCGGTAGGAACCCTGGACCGTATAGCTGGCAGTGAGTTCGGAAAGAAACTCGACAGCCCTACTCCCGTGCCCGCCCCCGCGCCACGGCTTCCCGGGCTTCCTTATCGGCAGTGCGGCGACGCTCCGTCTCGCGCTTGTCCCATAGTTGTTTGCCTTTTGCGAGCGCAAGTTCAAGCTTTACTTTGCCATTTTTGAAGTACATTCGGGTGGGGATCAGCGTCAGTCCTTTTTGCTGTGTCTTGCCGATCAATTTGCGGATCTCTTCGCGGTGCATCAACAGCTTCCGGGTCCTCAACGGAGCGTGATTGAAGATGTTCCCGTGCTCATACGGACCGATGTGCGCATTCAGCAGCCACACTTCATTGTCCTTCACTAACCCATACGAATCCTTAAGATTAGCCAGACCACTGCGGATCGACTTCACCTCGGTCCCGGTCAACTGCACACCTACCTCAAATTTTTCCAGCAAGAAGTAGTTATGGGAAGCGATCCTATTAACGGCGGCATCTCTCTGCCCACTCGCAGTGGGATCGCGCCGCGGAGACTTTTCCGGATTCGCTTTCGTCTGATGTGTCGATTGCCGCGCCATAGGATTGAGTCTGACTCAATCTTAGCGCACAAACCGTCATCCGGACCGAGGCCGGCCCGCAGCGAAGGACTTGAAGATCGACGCTTCGACATCAACGGTCTGTTTTCTGCAATCCGGGAGACGAAAGGCGGCGAGCGGTTCGAACGCGCCGACAGGTCAGCGACCAAAGAGTGTAACTCCCGTGTGCGCAGTGAGTTCGGGAGCAGGAAATCACGATGCTATAATCGCGATACCGCGAATATTTTTGTTGATCGAGTGGATTTCCCGCGCAAACACGCCGACGGGATCACGCTGACACGTGGGGAACCTGCTTGTCCGGCGAATTTTTATTCAAGAGGACCATCTCGTGAGGATCATCGAATGAGACGCCTGATGCGCCTGGCCCTGTGGCTGTCGCTGGTCGCCGCCTTAACTCTCCCCGCTCTCGCCGACAAAGCGAAAGATTTGTACGTGAAAGGGCAGGATGCCGAGGCCCGCCAGCAATACGAAGCAGCCTTCGACCTCTTCAAGCAGGCTTACAACCTGAAGCCCAAAGATCTGCGCTATCGCGCGGCGTTCGAACGCGTTCGCTTCCAGGCCGCCGCCACTCTCGTGCACCGTGGCCAGCAATTGCGCCAGGACGGCAAACTCGACGAAGCGGTTGCCGAATTCCAGAAAGCTCTTGCCATCGATCCTTCTTTATTTATTGCGCAGCAGGAACTCACGCGCACGCTGAAGATGATCAATGATCAGAAGAATCCTCCGCCGCAGGCCGCCGGAACTCCGTCCAGCCTGCAGCGCATGATCCGCGATGCTACCGGTCCTGTCGAACTCGCTCCCATCTCCAACATCCCGATCACAGTCAAGATGCTCTCCACCAAGTCCGACGTCGTGTATCGCACCGTCGGACAACTGGCCGGCGTCAATGTACTTTTCGATCCCGACTACACTCCGCGTGTCATCAACGTCGATCTTAATGGAGTCACCCTCGAGCAAGCGCTGGAGATCACCGCGCTTGAGTCCAAAACTTTCTGGCGCCCAGTTACCTCGAACACAATTTTTGTCGCGACCGACAATCCGGCCAAGCGCAAGGAACTGGAACAAAGCGTCCTCAAGACTTTTTATCTGACGAATCTCTCCCAGCCCACCGAACTGCAGGACGTGGTGAACGCAATTCGCGCCGTGCTCGATGTCCAGCGCGTGCAGCAGTTGCTGTCGCAGAACGCCCTCGTTGTCCGCGGCACTCCCGACCAGATCGCCCTTGCGGAAAAGTTAGTCGAAGATCTTGATAAAGCTCGTCCCGAAGTCATCGTAGATATCGCCGTTATGCAGGTCAGCAAAGATCGCTCGCGCACTTTGGGCTTAAATCCCCCGACCAGCGCCACGGTTACTTTGCAACCCAACATCAACACCACCACCACTACCGGTACCGGAACGACGACTACGACCGGGAGCACGCAGCGCCAGCAATTCCGGCATCAACCTGAACACGCTGGGCAACCTGAACGCTACAGACTTTCAGGTTACGATCCCGTCCGCCAACCTGTCCGCTTTGATGAACAACAGTGACACCAAGCTGATTCAGAATCCGCAGATCCGCGCGCTCGACGGCCAGAAAGCTTCGCTTAAAATCGGCGACCGCGTCCCGGTCGCAACCGGATCGTTTCAGCCCGGCATCGGCGGCGTCGGCATCAATCCGCTGGTCAACACGCAATTCCAGTATCTTGATGTCGGTGTCAACATCGATATCACCCCGCGCGTCCATGCCAACGGCGAAGTCACACTCAAGATCGCGATGGACGTCTCCGCCGTCACCGGTCAGCAAAACATTGGCGGAATCAGCCAACCCATCATTGGACAGCGCAAGATCGAGCACGAGATTCGTCTGAAAGACGGAGAGGCCAACCTGCTGGGCGGCATCATGGAAGACCAGCAGACCAGATCGCTGTCCGGCATTCCCGGACTCGCGCAGATTCCGATCCTGAAATATCTCTTCGGTCAGACGACACAGGATCATTCCGAAAATCAGATCGTATTCGCCATCGTGCCCCACATTATCCGGGGCCCGGATGTGAACGAACTCAATCAGCGGCCTCTCGACATTGGCACTGCGCAGACCATTGAGCTTCACCGCGCCAGCCGTCCGCAAGTCGCTCCGGCCGGCGGCGGAATTCCGGCCCAGTCTCCTTCGATTACCCCGGCTCCGGCAACTGCCCCGGCGAATCCGCACACGGCACCTGCACAGTCGTCCTCTGCCACCCCAGCGGGCACACCCAGCTTCCTCTTCGATCCGCCAACCATTCAGGCGGTCAAGGGCAACACGTTTGCAGTGAACTTGCTCATCTCCGGAGCGCAGAATGTCTATTCCGTTCCGGTGCAATTGAATTACGACCCCAAGATGCTTCAATTGGTGAATGTCTCCAACGGAGGCTTCCTCTCGCAGGATGGTCAGGCCGTTGCCATCGTCCATCGGGAAGACGAGGCTCTCGGACAATCGCAGATTACGGCGACGCGTCCTCCCGGCGCGGGTGGCGTTTCCGGACAGGGATCCGTGGTCACCATTACCTTCATGGCGAAGGCCGATGGCCAGACGCCATTAACCATTACGCGCGGTGGCGCTCGGGACCCCGGGTCTGCAGGCAATCACAGTAAACGGTGCTCAAGCCTCTGTGACCGTGCAGTAGGACGGGTCCAGCATCTGTGCCTGGGCTGCGCTTACGCTGGCCCGTGGCATCTAAGTTGTATGCAGGCGTTCGACCGGCGGAACGCACCCGAAAATGATTGTACCGCATCAAAAAATCGCAGCGCACCAGCGGCTTTACGTTGCTCGAACTGATCGTGGCCGCGGCGATCCTCTCCATTCTCACCATGATGGCCCTGCCGCTCGCCCGCGTGACCATTCAGCGCGAAAAAGAGAAGGAACTGCGGCAGGCGCTCTGGGAGATGCGCGACGCCATCGACCGCTACAAAGATGCCGCCGACAGGCAGATGTTCCAGACCAAGGTTGACAGTCAGAACTACCCTCCGGATCTTGAAACTCTGGTGAAGGGAGTCGAAGCGCAGGGCGGCAAGAAAATCCGGTTCCTGCGTTCTATCCCGTTAGACCCCATGACCAACAATAAGGAATGGGGCCTGCGCTCCATGCAAGACGATCCGGACTCCGATTCATGGGGTGGCCAGAACGTCTTCGACGTTTACAGCAAGTCCGACGGTGTGGGACTGGACGGAACAAAGTACAAAGACTGGTAATGCCGGTTAGAAACGACAATTCGGGACGTTTTGTACGCGCGTTACACCGCCGTCAAGGATTCCTACGCGGCTGGCGTGGATTCACCATGCTTGAATTGATGATGGTCATCACCATCATGATGATCCTCATGGCAATCGCGGTGCCCGCTTATCAACACCATGTGATTGAAGCCCGTGAATCCGTCCTGAGGCAGAATCTCCAGACCCTCGACAAGGTCATTGAGCAATACAAGTTAGATAAACGCCAGGCTCCCCAGAGCCTCGACGATCTTGTAACCGCGGGCTATCTCCATCAACTTCCGATTGATCCGATGACCGGAAAGGCCGACTGGACCACCGATCAGGAGGATATGACAACTGCGGTGGATCCGCAGCAGCCGGGAATCAGCCAGGTTCACTCCGCATCGACCGCGACGTCATTGAATGGAGACGCCTACAGCACGTGGTGAGAATTACCGAAATGTACGGCAGCAGTCTCGCGTCTCGTCCGCGATCTCGCCGGACCGCTGGTTTTACCATGATTGAGTTGATGATGGTCATCGCTGTCATCAGCATCCTGCTTGCGATTGCTATCCCGACATACAGCCGTTCGATTCTTGCCGCTCGTGAACGCTCGCTGCGGGACGATCTCTCCTTGTTGCGTCAGGACATTTGGAGATACACCCTCGACAAGCAAAAAGCCCCCCAGTCTCTCGACGATCTTAGAGCCGCCAATTACATCGACAAAATTCCAGAGGATCCCATGACCCACGAACCCAACTGGGAAGTGGTTCAGGAGGACATCTTGTTATCCCCCGACCAGCAGGACCCCGGCATCGTCGACGTCCATTCCGCCTCAAGCGCCACTGCAATTGACGGCACCCCCTACAGTTCCTGGTAATTCGACAGCGTCGCTTTGGCTCCGGTTGGCCGTTCCGCGGCCACGCTGCCGCTGGCATCACGATTTCGTCGATTGTCATTTCAGGCCGTGCGGTAGGTTCAGACTCAACCAGCGCGGCCATTCCTAACCTTGTCCTCGACGATAGTGTTTTCCCATTATTGCTGCGCGCCCCATTCGTGAATACAGTTTCGGACACTCGTGGAGCGGCATATTCTGGGGACTCAAGATCTGCAGTTGGCAGCCGCCCGAGAAATTCTTCCTGGGGAAGTTCATGCGAACAGTCTGCACCTTGGTGTGTGCTCTGCTTTTTTCAGCAGCTGCTTTCGGACAAAGCAATTACGCTGCAGTCTCCGGCACGGTGAAGGACGCGCAATCCCTCCCGGTGGCGCACGCCACCCTGCAGTTTAAGTCAGTCAGCACCGGCGCCATCCGCACCGTCACCACGAATCAGAGTGGAGCATACTATGCTCCCGCGCTTTTACCCGATGATTATGCGCTGACCACTTCCGCTTCGGGCTTCGCGTCGGTCGAGCAAAGCCTGCATCTTGAAGTCGGACAGAAGTTAGCGCTGGACGTCGCACTGAAAATAGGCGCGGTTAGGGAAGGCGTCGATGTCAACGCGGCCACTGATGTTCTTCGCACCACCGACGCCAGTGTTGGCGAAGTCGTCGAGCCCAAGTCGATCCAGGAACTTCCCCTGAACGGCCGCATGCTCATCGATCTGGTCCTTACCGTTCCCGGCGCTCACGTTGGTTTTGGCGCCCAGTCCGGGCAATCCAATCCTCTGTATTGGCGTCCCGGCCAGCGCTCCGCTGTCGTCATTGGAGGCGCTCGCGACAATGCCAACTACTTCTTGCTCGACGGTGCCACCAATACCGATCCCACATTCAACACCCAGAATCTCAGCCCGTCGCCCGATGCTGTCATGGAATTCCAGGTGGTCACCAGCAGCTACACAGCCGACATGGGCGGAGCCGGTGGGGGACAAATCAACATCGTAACCCGCTCGGGCACGAGTCAGTTCCACGGTACGGCCTACGAGTACCTCCGCAACGGCGCAATGGATGCAAGTCCGTTCGCCGCCATGGGCAACAACCATCTCGTCCAGAACAATTTCGGAGCATCCTTCGGCGGGCCGCTCCTCGGCAAAAAGAAAAAGACATTCTTTTTCCTCAACTACGAAGGACTGCGCCTTTCCCAAGCCGATGCCCAGGTTCTCACCGTCCCCACTCCTGCTGAGATCACGGGCGATTTCAGCATGAGCAGCGTGAACATCTACGACCCCACGACGGCCGTGGCCAACCCCAACTACAATCCTGCGCTCCCCACGGGTCCCTCAAACTATCCCTATACCCGCAGCCAGTTCCCGAATAATCAGATTCCCAGTGACCGCATCAACCAGCAACTCGAAGCGTTTCTGATGAAGTACGTTCCCATGCCAAACATGATGATGGACTCCATGGGTGCGGATTCGAACAATTACCTCGACATCCGCAACGAAACCCATTTCCAGAATCAAGGAACTGCGCGCGTTGACCATAGTTTCGCCAACAACGACACGCTGATGGCGCGGTACTCCGGCAGTTCGGAGAAAGGCTTTTCACCGACGAACGGCAGCACCTCAACGACCGAGAATCTCCCAGGCTTCGGCTCGCCCTTCGACAACATGTCACAGCAGGCCGTGATCGCATGGACGCATGTTTTCTCCGGCAACAAGCTGAACACCGCGTCCTTGGCTGGCTCCCGCCTGTCCATGGATCACACTTCTCAAAATAACGGTGTGAACGACATCGTTGGGCAACTCGGCATTCAAGGCATCGGCTTTGGAGGACAAGGGGCCTGGGGCGCTCCATGGTTCGCGGCTCAAGGCTATACAGGAATCGGCGACACGTTCGCTGCCACTCCGATGCACGCTTGGGACACGACCCTTGAACTGCGCGACACATTCTCATGGCAGCACGGACGTCACTCTCTGCGCTTCGGCGGAGACGGCCGCCGTTTCATCTGGCCCATGTGGGGATTCTTCCAGAACCGCGGCTACTACCAGTTCACTAACGGCTACACCACGCAATTTGGCTTTAACGATGGCAGCGGTTCCGGTTTTGCCGGTCTTCTGCTAAGTCTGCCCACTGTGAAGCAGCGCCAGGCTGGAGTTCCGCAGATGAATCTCCGTAACTGGGGATACGACACCTTCGCCGAAGACAGCTGGCGGGCCACTCCGACTCTCACCCTCAACTTCGGTGTGCGTTATGAGTACACCAGTCCTCTTTATGATCTTCGGGAAACCAACAGCAATCTCATCTTCCACGATGGCGTTCCGTCCGTCTTCATCGGCGGGGAAAACGGATATCCCACGGGACTGCTTTATTCCAATAAGCGCAACTTCGCACCACGTTTTGGATTTGCCAAGAATCTGCCCAACGTCGGCCTGGTGCTCCGCGGAGGATACGGAATCTTCTTCACGCCAGTGGATGAGAACACCTGGTGCAACCAGCGCCATAATGTGCCCTACGTATTCCCGGAGACGCAGCAGGCTGACAACTTCACTCCGCCCGCGTCGCTGTACGCCAATACTCTGAATTTCGGAACTCCGGTCTTAGGTACCGGAACCCTGCCAGCCACCACCGTGAGCTTCACGGCGTTCGATCCGCACGCCCCGGCGGAATATATTCAGCAGTGGAATCTGCAGGTAGAAAAGACGCTCGGAGCCAGTACCACCGTAGAAGTCGGATACCTCGGCGCTCGTGGATTTCATCTGCAACGCTCCCATCTAATCAACAACGCCCCTCCGGGACCCGGTCCTCTAGGCCCGCGGCGTCCCTTCAAGACTCTGAGCTTTGTGCCCGGAACAGTTCTGACTCCCAGCAGCACCGCAGCCGTCATCCAAAGCGAGACTTTCCCCGTAAGCACGATTAACCTGCTGGAAGACACTGCCCAGAGTTGGTACGACGCCGGTTACGTCAACGTGCGCCGCAAATATTCTCATGGTCTCAGCTTCCTGGCAAACTATACCTACTCGAAGAACCTTACCAATGCACCCGACTTCCGCTCGCCCATGGACGAGAGCGCAATCCCGCAGAACAACAGTGACCTTGAGGCTGAGAGAAGTCCTGGTTGCGATGTGCGTCATCGTCTCGCGCTCAGCGCGGTTTATAGCATTCCCGCATTTCAGCACGCAAGCTGGACTCGCGCTCTCACGCAGAATTGGCAGCTTAGCACCGTCTATCAGGCTCAGTCGGGGATGCCATTCACCATCTCAGTCTTCGGCGATACGGCGAACTCCGGCACGGTACTGGGCGAGAATCCCATTCGCGCCAACTTCACCGGGCAGCCGATCTTTGGCCCTGGTACCCGTAATGCGAATGAGTGGTTCAACCCGGCCGCATTTGCGACCCCTGCCGCGTACACCTTCGGTGATGTGGGCCGCAACTCCGTCTATGGACCTCCGCTGCAGACGATGGACATCGCGATCGTCCGCAGCTTCCGCCTGACCGAGCGCGCTGCATTCGAGTTCCGCGGCGAAGCCTTCAACGCCCTGAACAAAACCAATCTTGGAACTCCGAACCGCTACGTCAACGAACCACAGTTTGGCACGATCACAATGCCCATGACCCCAGGCCGCGAGATTCAGCTGAGCGCCCGCCTGTCGTTCTAAGTGGCGATGCTTATGTGGGGACAGCCGCCTCGGCTGTCCGCGGAGCGAAGCTCCGCGTGAGTTGCCGCTGTCCCTGTAAACATCCCGTTCTTGGCACGTTTAGAGTGGGGAATCTGTAGCCCTCTAGAATGGGGGATCTGTACCCGGAAGGCACCGTGGAAGAGCGGCCCTTCAGGGCCGCGTTACCTGGCCCGAAGGGGACGCCCTTTAGGGTCAGTGGCGTCCCTAATTTATCCACAACCCTTTGTGACATCTGCCCTTGCGCCAGAAACTGAAGAAGCAGATCATTTTCAAGGCGGTAGCGGTATATAAAAGGAGCACAGCGAAGAGACTAACTCCTTTATAGCCAAGATTTTGCCCGTAACGTGTTGAGCCTTATAGACTATTTTGTAATTTCCGCTAAGTCTCTGATCCCAATAGACGAGGGGGGAGGGGGGACGCACCCAAACCTGCAAATCCTCAAAACGATCCTCCGAAAAAATCGCCTCGAAACGCATGTCTCCGCGATTTGTTTCTGGAGCTTTTCCACACCTGATTTGTGCTGCGCAAGGCGCAGAATTACCATGAATCCCATGCCCGTCGAAACCGAGATGCAAGTCCCCACATCGATTCGCGCGCCGCGCGGCAATCAGATCACCTGCAAAAGCTGGCAGCAGGAAGCTGCCATGCGCATGCTGATGAATAACCTCGATGAAGGAGTCGCCGAGCGCCCCCAAGACCTCGTCGTGTACGGAGGAACGGGACGCGCCGCACGCAGTTGGGCAGCCTATCGCGCCATTGTCGAGAGCCTGAAGAATCTCGAGAACGATGAGACGCTGCTGGTGCAATCGGGCAAACCCGTTGGCGTATTCAAGACGCACGATCACGCGCCACGCGTGCTCATCGCCAACTCCAATCTCGTCGGACACTGGTCGAACTGGGAGAAGTTCAACGAACTCGAACGCGCTGGATTGATGATGTATGGCCAAATGACCGCGGGAAGCTGGATCTACATCGGTTCGCAGGGAATTGTGCAGGGAACGTTCGAGACGTTCTCCGCAGCCGGTGAGAAGTACTTCGGCGGAGATCTATCAGGCAAGCTGATCGTGTCAGGCGGAATGGGAGGAATGGGAGGAGCTCAGCCGCTCGCAGCAACGATGACTGGCGCGGCTTTCCTCGGCATTGACGTCGATCCTGAGCGCATCAAGAAGCGGCTGAAGACTGGTTACTGCGACTTCATGGTTACGAGCCTCGATGAGGCGTTGCGCATTCTGAAGAATGCTGTGCGCAAGAAAGAGAATGTCTCGGTTGGACTCGTCGGCAACTGCGCCGACATCATTCCCGAACTTGCCGATCGTGGCGTTGTTCCCGACATCCTTACCGATCAGACGTCCGCACACGATCCGTTGAATGGGTACGTTCCCAACGGAATGACGTTCGAGCAGGCGCTGGAGCTGCGCAAGCGCGATCCGAAGGCGTACGAAGAAAAGTCCCTCGATGCCATGGCGCGTCACGTCGAAGGCATGTTGCGCCTGCAGAAAATGGGATCGGTCACCTTCGATTACGGAAATAACATCCGCACATTTGCCTATCAGCGCGGCGTGAAGAATGCCTACGACTTTCCCGGGTTTGTGCCCGCATATATTCGTCCTCTGTTCTGCGAAGGACGCGGACCGTTCCGCTGGGTCGCGCTCTCCGGAGAGCCTTCAGACATTCACATCACCGATGAGTTAGTGCTGGAGCTGTTTCCGGAGAACCGCATTCTGCGCCGCTGGATCGATCTAGCGCGCAAGCGCATCAAGTTCCAGGGACTGCCCGCGCGCATCTGCTGGCTCGGATACGGCGAGCGCGCGCAATTCGGGCTCGCGATGAACGACCTGGTGAAGAAAGGGAAGATCAAGGCGCCAATCGTGATCGGCCGCGACCATCTCGACTGCGGTTCAGTCGCATCGCCATTCCGCGAAACCGAGAGCATGAAAGACGGTTCCGATGCGGTCGCCGATTGGCCGCTGTTGAACGCGATGCTCAATACCGCTGCGGGCGCGTCGTGGGTTTCAATCCACAACGGAGGAGGCGTTGGTATCGGCTACTCGCTGCACGCAGGCCAAGTCACTGTTGCCGACGGAACCGAGATGATGGCCAAGCGCATCGAGCGCGTGCTGACGACAGATCCAGGAATGGGAATCATCCGCCACGCAGATGCAGGCTACGACGAAGCCAAGCAGTTTGCGAAGAAGGCTGGCGTGAAGATCCCGATGGAGAAGTAATTTCGCAGGTCTGATTTATGCTCAGCTCCTGAACCAAAGCACGCGTGAAGAAAACAACCAGACGGTCTAACACTCCGAAAGTGGTTCTGCTGGCGAATATCGGCCAGCTTCTTACATTGCGTTCCCCAGCCGAGTCAGGCCCGCGACGCGGCGCTGCTCTCAAGGAACTCGGGGCCATTCACGATGCCACCGTCTTGTGCGTCTCTGGCAAGATCGTTTCTGTCGGGTCGACGAAAGACGCGCTGCGCGATCCCTGGATCAAGAAGAACCGCAAGAAGTTTGCCGAGATCGACTGTTCGGGCAAGGTCGTTCTGCCAGGATTTGTCGATTCGCACACGCATCCTGCGTTCGTCGGTCCGCGCCTGGTGGATTTTGAAAAGCGCATTGAAGGCGCCTCCTACGAGCAGATCGCCGCTGCTGGAGGAGGAATTCGCTCCAGCCTCGAAGACGTACGGAATGCCTCCAAGGCAGCACTGACGGCCAAGGTTCTCGACGTGCTCCGAGACATGGGCGCTTATGGTACGACGACGGTCGAAGCCAAATCCGGTTACGGACTGACGGTTGATTCGGAACTGAAATCCCTGGAGGCGATTCGGGATGCCGCGCGGCAATGGCCCGGAACGGTCGTCCCGACCCTGCTCGGTGCTCACGTTGTTCCCAAAGAGTTTCAAGGGCGCTCACGAAAATATGTTGAGAGCGTCTGTATAGATATGATTCCCCAGGCGGCGAAGCGGAAGCTCGCCCAGTTTGTGGACGTCTTCTGCGACAAAGGAGCGTTTACGCCGGAGGAATCGGAACAGATCTTCGCCGCCGCGGAGGCAAATGGCCTGAGCGTTCGAGCGCACGTGGGTCAACTATCCGAAACACGGTTAGCTCCATTTCTGAAGTTCAGGCCGTCATCGTTCGATCATATGGATCATGTCAGCGAGGACGATATTCGAAAGCTTGCGAACGCCGATACGGTCGCAACGCTGGTTCCTGGAGCGAACTACTTCCTGGGCCTGAAGGAGTATCCGAATGCGCGGCGTCTGATCGATTCGGGAGTTCCGGTCGCCTTGGCAACCGACTACAACCCGGGCACTTCGCCGACCATCAGCATGCCGATGGCGATGTCGCTGGCTTGCACACATCTGAAGATGTCGCCTGCAGAGGCAATCACGGCCGCGACGATCAATGGCGCGTGGGCTCTGCGGCTGGCTGATCGGAAGGGAAGTATCGAGCCCGGCAAGGATGCCGATCTGGCCGTATTCAACGTAGGCAATTACCGCGAGATCCCTTACTGGTTTGGCTCGAATCACTGCGCCATGACGGTCTTGAACGGGGAAATCTCGTCTTACGATTGAACTTTGTCTCAATGCATTCCGTACTTAGATGAAACGGAGTGTGCCTGCTTGCGCGAGTTTGGGAAGTCAACATCCGTAAGAACAAGTTCGACTCAATCTTCCTGAGGAAAAACGATGAAAAGAGTGTTCGCAGTTGCTGCTTTCCTTGTGCTGATGATTTCGTTGGCCGCTGCCCAGCGCTTGCCCGAAGTTGCTCGTCCTGACAATTACAAGCTGACGTTCAATCCTGATCTGGAGAGCGCGAAGTTCGAAGGGGACGAGACGATCACCCTCCATGTTTTGAAGCCAACCTCCGAGATCACGCTGAATGCGGTCGATATCGATTTTCATGATGTGACTATCAGCAGTGGTGAAGCCTCGCAGAAGGCGAAGGTCACGCCGGAAAAGGATAAGGAAATGGTGGTGCTTAGCGTCGATAAGCCGATTGCCGTCGGTCCAGCCACGGTGCACATCACCTACACTGGCATCCTGAACAACGAAATGCGCGGATTCTACCTCGGCAAAGACGATGAGGGACGCAAATACGCGGCTACCCAGTTCGAGGCGACCGACGCGCGTCGCGCATACCCATCCTTCGATGAGCCGGATTACAAGGCAACATTCGACATCACGGCAATTACCCCGAACGGGATGGTGGCGATCTCGAATCAGAAGATCGTCTCCGATGCTCCCGGTCCGGAAGGCAAGCACACTGTGAAATTCGCCACCACGGCGAAGATGTCGGCATATCTCGCAGCCCTTGTAGTCGGGAACTTTGAATATATCGAAGGCGAGGCTGATGGGATTCCCATTCGCGTCTATGCGACGGCTGGCAAGAAAGATATGGGCAAGTTCTCGCTCGAAGCGGCCGAGCACATCCTGTCGTATTACGACAAATACTTCGGGATCAAGTATCCGTATGGAAAGCTTGATCTGGTCGGGCTTCCGGATTTCTCCGCCGGTGCGATGGAGAACACGGGTTGCATCACGTTCCGCGAAGTAATCCTGCTGATCGACGAGAAGCGGGGTTCCATTGATTTGAAGAAGGAGATTGCCGACGTTATTGCTCACGAGATGGCTCACCAGTGGTTCGGCGATCTGGTCACAATGAAGTGGTGGGACGATGTGTGGCTGAACGAGGGCTTCGCGACATGGATGTCGAGCAAACCGGTGCAGGCCTGGAAGCCGGAGTGGAACTACAAGCTCGACAACGTGGCGAACACGGCGCAGACCATGAATGTGGACTCGCTGGCGAGCACGCGTCCGATTCACCAGGACGCCGAAACTCCAGCGCAGATTCAGGAGTTGTTTGATGGAATTGCGTACGGCAAGGCGGCGGCTGTGTTGCGCATGCTCGAATCGTATCTCGGGGAAGAAACGTTCCGCGCGGGGGTAAACGCCTACATCGCTCAGCATAAGTATGGAAACGCAACGGCGGAGGACTTCTGGAGCGCGCAGGCGAGAACTTCGAAGAAGCCCGTGGATGTAATTATGCCGACCTGGGTGAAACAGCCGGGTCTGCCGATCGTCAACGTGAAATCGCAGTGTTCAGGAAGCTCCACGAATGTAACTCTGACGCAGCAAAGGTACTATTTTGATCGATCAAAATTCTCGGAGCCGAGCGATCAGGTCTGGCAGATTCCGTTATGCATGCGGGGTTCGTCGATGGCCAGCGGCGCCGCGAAGTGCGAGTTGCTCAGCAAAAAAGAGGAGACCTTCACCTTGCCGGGATGCTCAACGTGGGTTCTGGGCAACGCCGGCGCGACTGGATATTACCGTGTAGGTTACCAGCCGGAACCGGTGCATGATGTGGCGGCCAATGCGGAGAGCAAGTTGAGTCCGGCGGAACGCATTTCACTGGAAAATGATATATGGGCCTCGGTCCGCGTGGGTCGCGAGCCAGTGGGAGATTATCTGGCTTTCGCGCAAGGGCTCGAAGCCGATCGCAATCGCGCAGTGCTCGAGGAGCTGATCGGGGGTCTGCAATACATCGGGCGTAATCTGGTCAACAATAGCGACCGTGACCAATACCGCGCGTGGTTAAGGCACCTGCTCACTCCGATGATGAAGGACGTGGGATACATTCCGAAATCCGGAGAAGCTGACGAGCAGAAGACTCTGCGCGCGCGTCTGCTGCGGGCGCTCGCCTATGATGCGCAGGATCCTGAAGCGCTCGCCGAAGCAGGCAAAATCGCAGATCAGGCGTTGTCGGATCCCAACTCGGTGGATCACGAGTTGGCCGGCGCTGCGTTGCGATCGGCGGCTTTGAATGGCAGCCTGGAGTTTTACGACAAACTCATAGCGGCGATCAAGAACACAAAGTCACCCGAGGAGTACTACGCCTACTTGTTCACTCTGGCGCGATTCGGTGATCCGAAACTGCTTGAGCGCACACTGGAGTTTGCGATCTCGCCGGACGTCCGGTCGCAGGATGCACTTCAGTTGGTGACGGCGGTCATGCGCAACCCCGCAGGCGAGCAGTTGGCCTGGGATTTTGTGCGGCAGCACTGGAGCAGTATGGAGAAAGCTGGAGGCCCTTTCGCCAGCGCGGAAATCGTGGGAGCCACGAGCGAGTTCTGCAGTGCGGGACTGCGCGATCAGGTGACGGATTTCTTTCAGGCTCACAAAATCGCAGCCGCGGAACGTACGTACAAGCAGTCGATTGAGCGTATCAACAACTGCGTGGATCTGAAATCGGAACAGGAGTCGCAGTTGGCGTCCTGGCTTGGGAAGCGCGGGATGGCCAGCGGGAAGTAGATCAGCAGAAGAAAGTGGCCCGGGAGAAATCCCGGGCCTTATTTATTCTGATCAGTTTTTGTTTGCGAGCCGCGTTGTCGCTTGCAAGCGCAATCTTGCAACAAGAATCATCGCGGACGGACAGCCGCTGCGAGTGTCCCCGCATACCTATTTCACGATCGGCAGTACTAAATGCGACGGGAGATCCGGAGAGCAGTAAACACGCTGCGTAGCTGGCACAAAGTCGGACTCGGTTGCCTTATAGATGCTTGGAACGAACTTCTGCGGATTGCGATCGATCACCGGGAACCATGTGGACTGGATCTGGACCATGATGCGATGTCCCTTGAGGAACACGTGGTCGTGATCGCGCAGTGGGACGTTCCATTCTATGGGTTTATTGGGTGTAAGCGGATGTGGCGTCTCAAAGCTTTCGAGATACCGTCCGCGCCGGACTTCCATGGCTATGGGTAGCTCATATCCGTTTAGCGATTGCGCGTACTGCCCCGGCTTTGGGCCTTCGTCCGGATTCCAGGCATTCTTCTGCGCGTCCTGCGGATAGACATCGATGAGCTTTACGATGAAATCGCTGTCTGTGCCAGAAGTGGAAGCGAACAGATCGGCAGCAAGCGGTCCGGTTACTGTCACATCGTGATCCAGAGGAGCGCTGGTGTAGGTCAGTACGTCCGGGCGATTCTCGACGAAGCGCTGATCGGCGACTTCCCAGGTGCGCCAATCGCCTGCGGGATAAGTCGGCGAAATCGGGCGCTGACGATAGGGAACTGGATTGGCCGGATCAGAAACGTATTCCCGATATGCCCTGTCTGTCTTAGAAGGTGCCTTGAACGAGAGCGTTCCATCGGCACTGAGGTAGAGATTTGAGGGCGTCGCCTCTTTCGGGGGCCACACAGGGTAAGCGTGCCAGGTGTTCGACCCGCTCTGGAACGTGCTGGCCTGCCAGGACGGCTTATCCCCGCTGTCGTGCAGGTAATGCCGGAAGAACGGAGCTTCAATGTTCTCGCGGAATTCGCGCGCGGTCTCGTGGCCTCCGAAGGGAATCAATCCGATGCTGTCGCCCTTGGGAGTCCACCACTCGCCGTGATACCACGGTCCGGCCACGATGAAGTTCGTGTGCTGCGGATCATTTTCTGCGGCGTGCCTGAATATCTGCCACGGCCCCCAGGGATCTTCCTGGTCCCAGAAACCGGCGACGTTGAGGTTGGGCACCGTCGATGTGTGAAGTTGCCGGACCCAAGCTTCTTTTTTCCAGAAGTCGTCGTAGTCGGGATGATCCACTGACGCATTCCAGTAAGGAATGGAACCGTGAACATACTTTGCGTTGATGTTGGAGAGCGGTCCGAGATTCAGATACCACTCGTAGGTGTCGTAAGTTTCAAATTCAAAGTGAGTGTTCTTACTCTTGTCGGCCTGTTCCATGACCGCGTATTCAAAGTCGTAGCTCTCGCGCAGCGCGCCGTAGCGGTGGTCGTCGTCATTCATCCATTGATCTACGGGCGAGGCCTGCTCGCTGATCGCTTTGAGAGCCGGGTGCGGACGCAAAAGGGTGAGGGCCGTGGTCAGGCCATCGTAGGAGACGCCGAACATGCCTACTTTGCCGTTGTTGTTCGGCACGTTCTTGATCAGCCAGTCGATGGAGTCGTAGGCATCGGTGGTTTCGTTTGTCGCCTTGGGATCGTTTAGATCCACCCATGAGGACAGATTGAAGGTACCTTCGGACTTGAAACGTCCGCGCAGATTCTGGATGACAAAGATGTAGCCGTCGTGTGCGAGTTCCTTCATGTAGGCCGGCATCTGCTCGGGCGGCTTTTCGGGGACGCCATAAGGCGTGCGGCGGAACAGGATCGGCAATGGACCGGATTGGCCCACCGGAGTCAGGATTGCCGTCTGCAAATGTACGCCGTCGCGAACGGGGATCATGACCTCCTGCAGATTGAAGAGCGGCGTGGCAGGTGGCTGCGGCGCGTTCTGCTGGGCAGTGAGACCGAGAACGAAGACGACTGGAAGGGTGAAGCAGAATCGGGTTAGGCGCAAGCGCGATCCTCCGGGCCGGTCAGTAGATTGGCTGAGGGCGAAGTATATCAATGTGCGCTAGACTGACAAAGCTGCGAGTGTTTTGTTCCGTTTCTTGTGCCACAAGCCGCGAGATTTCACATCTAAGGAACTTTACTCAGCTTTCCCGAGAGGAACTACGAAATCATGAGCAAGTGCAAAGGGTACGCTGCTGCAGAGCCTAAGGTCGCGCTGAAGCCGTATTCGTTCGACCGGCGCGAACCGGGAGAGCACGATATTGTGATCGACATCAAGTATTGCGGCATCTGTCATTCCGACATTCATCAGACCCGCGATGAGTGGAGCGAGTATCAGGAAGAAGCGATCTTCCCCATGGTGCCGGGCCATGAGATCGCGGGCATTGTGTCGGCGGTGGGCAGCAAGGTGAGTAAGTACAAAGTCGGGGACAAAGTCGGCGTGGGATGCTTTGTGGACTCGTGCAGGACTTGTGCCGAATGCAAGCAGGGCCTGGAGCAATACTGCACGGTGGGAACGATCTGGACCTATAACGGCCGGGACAAGGAAGGCGCCCCGACCTATGGAGGATATTCAGAGCGGATCGTAGTCGATGAGAACTACGCGCTCCGCATGCCGGAGAATCTGCCGCTGGAAGCGTGCGCGCCGTTGTTATGCGCAGGGATTACGTTGTATTCGCCGCTGCGGCATTGGAAGGCGTGCCCAGGGAAGAAAGTGGCGATCGTTGGTTTGGGCGGATTGGGACATATGGGGGTGAAGATCGCGCACGCAATGGGGGCAGAGGTTAGCGTACTCAGCCATTCGCTGAAGAAACAGGAGGACGGGAAGCGGATGGGCGCGGATCATTTCTATGCGACGTCGGATCCGGAGACATTTACGAAACTGGCGGGATCGTTCGATCTGATGCTCAATACCGTGTCGGCGTCGATTGACTGGAAGCAGTATCTTGATCTGCTGAAGTTGAATGGGACGATGGTGGTGGTCGGCTTGCCGGAGAAGGATATCCCGGTTGCGGCGTTCTCGCTGACGGCGCGGCGTCGGAGTCTGGCGGGCTCACAGATTGGCGGCATTCGCGAGACTCAGGAGATGCTGGATTTCTGCAGCAAGCACAAGATTGCCTGCGATGTTGAGGTGGTACCCATCCAGAAGGTGAATGAGGCGTATGGGCGTGTGCTGAAGAGCGACGTGCGGTATCGGTTTGTGATCGACATGGCGACGCTCAAATGAAGCGACGAGCAGTGGCATCGAGCGGCGAGCGAAAGCTGGTAGCCTTAGGCTAGCTGCTCATTGCTCACCACTTATGCTCTGAGCCCTAGAACAGTTTACCGATCGAGAAGTTTACGCGGCTTTGTCCCGTGGGGCTGATGCTGGGTGCGATTGCGATTGGGCCGATGATGGTGTCGGCAATGATACCGATGTTGAACGATCCGCGGATGACTACAGGTCCGGGATCTCCGGGCGCTGTGCCAAAGGCAGAGCCGGCTTCGTACCATCCTCCCCAGTAAATTTTTCTTCCCACCAGTTGGGGAAGGCGGTACAACTGCCGCCGGAATCCCAGTGATGCGTAGGCGTAGTGGTTTCCGATGAATTCGTCCGGCAGATAAGCTCCTAAACGAAATGGACCGCCGAGGCTGAATACCTGGAATGGACCTGCGGAGCCGTTGAAGCTGGTTCCGCCGGAGACGTCAAAGAAAAGAGAAGTCTTGGGGCCGAGTGGGACGAAGTTCGACGTTTGCACATCGAGTTGCGTGATGTGTTCGGGCAGTCCCGGGCTTTGTAAGACTCGCGAGAGCGACGCAATAATGCGGGTCCCCTTGCTGGGGACTGAAGGGCTGTCCTGGGCATCCCAAACGTAACGGGCGCGGAACAGGCCGGTGCTGCCGTGAACGATTGGAAGTCCGGTAACGCCGATGAGCGGGCTGAGCTTGCCGTCGAACAGTTCATAACCGAGGCGGAATTCGCTGCGGCGGCCTGAGTCGTAGCCGATGTCGAACCCTCCTCCGGCACGCTCGTCTCCGAAGACTGCAACGCGGGTAAGGCCGGCGAAGGAATTGCGCGAATATTTCGATGCGAAGGCGTAGGGCGCGACGAAGAACCTCGTCTGGGCTATGGGCTGGTAGAACTCAGTTGCACCAAGATTGCTGGAGCCGAAAAGAAGATCGTTGCGCCACTCGCCGCCGTGGTGGGCGATGTCCATGAAGGTGACGCGGGCACCGGCGGAGAAGTCAAACGCCGCCACGCCCGAGCCTTGCACATTCACCGCAAGGTCCACGAAGGGAGGGCCGTACGCCTTCTCGTGTGCCGTCACGCGGAGTCCGGGAACACCGTACTGCACAAAGCCCTCGTATCCGAGATCATCGAACTCGCCGCGGCCGGCAATGCGCGTGAGTTGAGTATCGAGACTATTGAGATCGATCGGCTTGCCGATGTTTGTGCTCAGCTGATCTTTGATTCTGCTGGCCGAGTCAGGATCGGTGCCCTTTACCTGGATGAAGTCCACTTTCTTGATGGGCTGCTTCTTGCGAGCGTTTCGTTCGTCGAGATATTTCTGCCACTCGGCGGGGTCCTTAATGGCGTACGCGAGGAGAGCGGCTGACTGGCTCACGGCGGTCTTGTAGCCTAGTTTGATGAGTTCGTCGACACGAGAATAGTCGTTGACGAAGAAACCCTTCATGTCGACGCTGACCTTGGCGTCGGCATACTTGAGGGAACGAGCTTCGTTCTGCGTAATCATCACATCGATGGCACGGGAGAGGACTCCCGAAAGCGTGTTGAGTTCCCCGATATCGACCGGAGGCAGGCGGAGTTCCACCGCGATGACGACGTCTGCATCCATACCGCGCACCGTCTCCACCGGGATGTTCTGCACCATGCCGCCGTCCGCGAGAACGTGTCCCTGAATTTCGGTCGGAGTGAAGATGCCCGGAATCGACATCGAAGCGCGTATGGCTTGCGGCAGAGATCCGTCACCGAGTACGACAATATCCCCGGTTTGCATGTCAGTGGCGACGCAGCGGAAGGGAATTGGCAGGTCGTCGAAATTTGAGATCGTGGACTGGGGGAAGGCGATGCGGTCGAGAAGAAGTCCTACTCCTTGCCCGGAGTTGTATCCGTTCGGTCCACTGAGACCGTGTTTCAGACCGAGCGGCGTACCGACGAGGAAGTTGCGACGATCCTGCTTACGGCGGTAGGCGAGCTGGGAGTACCCCGGTTCGGGCAAGAGAGCTTCATCCCAGTTAGTTTTTTCGGCAAAGGTTTTAATGTCGATGGGCGACATGCCCGTTGCGTACATGGCGCCGATGATGCTGCCCATACTGGTGCCAGCGATTCGGTCCACGGGAATGTGATTCTCTTCCAGCCATTGAATGATGCCGATCTCGGCCAGTCCAAGCGCACCCCCGCCGCTCAGAGCGAGCCCGATGCGCGGACGGCGCGGGGTGTCGCTCGTTGGAGCCGCCGATGACGGCCCCTGGGCCCAAGAGCAAATCGACAGCAGCAGAATCAGTATCTCGAGAAATAGAGCGGGAGGGTAAGTCAGCCTTTTTCTGAAATGCATCACGTGCTCCTAAAAAACTGAAGCAAACATCTCGACCGAAGTTTTTGGGTGAAGGATCAGGTTAGCAGGTTCTGCGAATAAGGAAGGAGTGGATCAAAGGGTGCCTTGTGCCGAAGAAGCCTGGAGTTGGCGTGCCTGCTCGACCACGCTGCGGACACTATCAACCACAACGTCCGGACGATCCAACTGGATGTAGTGCGAGCTGTTCTTGGCGATGACCTGAGTGCCGCGGGAGGAAAGGCGAGCTAACTCTTCCTGCATCTTCTCCCAGGCGTTGTTCATCGGTTGGGCGAGATCGGGCGGCAGTTCGCTCGATGGTTTCTCCGGATCGTGCGAAAGGACCACCAAAGGCATGTTGCCAAGTGATCCTGTCGCGGCAGTCTGCGCGGCGCTTTCGCGGAAAGCCTTCATCTCGGCGAGTCCTTCGTGTGCGGTGTGCCAATTGCATTCAGCGGCCCGCAACGCAGGGTCATTCTCGCAAAGGCCTATCAAGCGCGGAATTCCAAAGGGCATCGAGAACTCCAGAAATTGTGCTTCGCGCTCCCAACTGCCCTGCATGTTCTTAATCTCGGGAGGCATGCGGTTTTCCTGATCGGGATGGGAGGCGTCCACCAGCACCATCCCGGCGACGTCGGCAGGGTAGAGGCTCGCATACATGCGAACGTCATATCCACCCATGGAGTGCCCGGCCAAAATGTATGGCGGTGCGAGGCTCGATGCCTGCAGCAAGTCGTGGAGTTGTTCAGCGATTACTTTGCTCGTGCGCTCTCCGAAACTGGTCTCACTGTATCCAAGTCCTGCACGATCGTAGGAGCATACACGAGTGAACTTCGCAATCTCCGGCTGCACTTTCCGCCAGGAAAGATAGGTGTCCCCCAGCCCGGAATCCAGAATCACTGCCGGACTTCCGTCGCCGGTGCAATTGATGTGCATCTTGTGGCCATCGACCTCGACGCGTTTGCCTGGCATCCGATTGAAGCGGCGGTCGCGGGCCTCGGCGATGTTCTCATAGATAAATCCGACCGCGGCGAGAACCAGGACGAGAAGAAGCAGGCCGAGAACCACTCGGCGGAAGACGGGATGAGATCGCGATGAGGCTTCGGGGTTATCCATAGTTGTACACCCGCAATGGCCCGAGCTATTGGTTGGAAAGCATTCTACATGACGGACGGCACGGTGATCCCTAAAACCTGCAGTATTCGGAATAGTTCGCGACGGACGATGGCTACGCTGGCCAACAGGAACTGCTTCCGCTTTTCGTCTTCCTCGCTAAGGATGGGATGGCGATGGTAGAAGGTGTTGAAAAGCTGTCCCAACTGGAAGACATGCTTCGCGAGATAGGCCGGTTCGGTTGTCGCAATGCATTGTTCGACGACATATGCGGTCTTGGAGGCTGCGGCCCAGAGCTCCCAGATCTCATTGCTATCCGGAGTTGAAAAGTATGCGGCAAGATCTCCCAACGCAAATCTTGCTGCAAATCCCGCGAGAAACGTGTCTGGGTCAATTCCGGCCTTGCGGAAGATGCTGGCGGCGCGGACTACGGTGTATTGCGCGTAAGGTCCGGTTTCCCCTTCGAAGCTGAGCGCATCTTTGAAGTCGAACGCGATCACCGACTCTTTTGTGTACTTCAGCATGAAATAACGCAACGCTCCGATCGCAATCTGAGTGGCGATCCCGAGGCGCTCCGGTTCGCTAAGCTGCGGATGCCGCGAGTCGACTTCTTTCTTTGCGGAGGCGATGAGCTGATCGAGCAGGTCGTCGGCTTTGACGCCAAATCCCTTGCGGCCGCTGACCCCGATAAATGGTAACGCTTTTTCTTCTTCGCTCAGGCTGTAGCCGAGCTCGGCTGCGCAGCGTGGAGTCAGCACGACCATCCCGTAGGAGAAGTGCGTGAAATGGTCGGCAGCTGCTTGGTGGCCCAGACCGCGCAGAGCCTCCTTCACAGTGTTCTGCGCTTCTGACTGTCGTACGTCGATGACGTTGTAGTTTTCGGCCACGTCGCCGAAGTGTGGGTGATCTTTCTCGCCGCCGGTGGTAGAGATCCAGCAGTCCTGCCCGTTGGGATAACGGTAGAACTTTCGGTATCCGAAATCGAGCCCAAGCAGGCCGAACTTCCACATGTGGTAGGCAATGTCTTTGCCGACATAGCCGACGGTTCCGTTCGAGCGGACGATGACCTTCTGGTCTTCCTCGGCAAGCTTCTCCTCTGTGTCGGTATCATCTGTGGTTGAAGCCTTGTCGGTGCCGGCGCGCCGCATGACCCAGCAGCCCTTGTTTTTGCCTTCGGTCTCGAAGGTGAGTACGCCCGAGTCCTTGAGCTTCTGAAAAGCCGCATCCCAAAAATGCAGATGAAGAATTTCGCTCTCGCGCGGCAGGAAGTCGTATTCGATGTCGAGTCGGTCCATCGTCTCCAGATGGCGGCGCAGGACGGCAGTGGAAATCAGATCGGCGATAGCAGCCGTTTCGCTGTCGGGATCTTCGATGGCGTGCAGTGTTTCGAGCCGGACCTTTTTATTCTGTGGATCAGCCTCATACCACTGCGAGGCACGTGCATAGAGATCCCAGCAGTAGTAATCGAAGCGCGGCTGATGCGTAAGCGCTTCGATGTCTGCCCGAGACTTCTTGTCAATGTGTGTGAAGCCGACGACGACATCGGCAACCTGCACGCCGGTGTTGTCGATGTAGTTCTGGATATCAACTGGGCGGCCGGCATAACGAAGCAGCCGCACAAAGGTGTCGCCGAGGATCGCGTTCCGCAGGTGTCCTATGTGTGCGGCCTTGTTGGGATTGATGCTCGAATGTTCGACGAGAATCTTTCCGGAGGGAACGTCGCGTTTCGGTTTTTCGTCGGCGGCAAGCGTCTTGGCCATCCAAGCGCGATCGATTCTGACGTTGAGATATCCGGGCGGCGCGACTTGCATCTCAGCGATGCCTTCGATGGGACCGATCTCGTCCTTAATCATCTGGGCGATCTTCAGCGGGGCCGAGCGCAACGGCTTGGCGAAAGGGAAGATGGGGATGGCAAAATCCCCCAATTCGACCTTGGGCGGCGGCTCGACGACTACGGGCGACAAGGCGGCGTCCGGATAACGCTGTTTGAGACACTCGAGCACGCGCCGGGCGAGAAGATGTTCTAGATGACGGTACAAGGAAGCCCTCTAAACTATTGAAGAAACAGTGATTTTATCAGAGACGGCAACGTGGCGAAGTTTGACCGAGGGTGCCGCGCTTCCCTATGATGAAAAATCGGACTTCAGGCGGTAGTCGTCGGTCGTTAGCGTTTCAAACCAACTGGTGATCCTCGGAGCTTAGTACAAGTTTTCTGCGGGGACGCCGAACGACTCACGACTAGGGACTCACGACTGCTCTATGCGCATTGCATATCTTGAATGTTTCTCAGGCATTTCGGGCGACATGTTCCTTGGCGCTCTGGTCGATGCCGGAGTCTCGCCGCAAATGCTGGAGCGGACGGTGGCTGCGCTGAATCTTGGGGCGAGGCTGGAGATCTCGCGTGTCGTACGAAGCGGCATTTCAGCCACGAAAGTGGACGTCTGGGTGGACCGCGAGAAGGATTTGCCGCGGGAAGAGTTCTGGGCGAAGCAGGAGGCTGGTCACGCGGCAGGGCATACTCACCACGAGCATTCGCAGGAGCACGGCCATAATCATTCTCATGGGCACGAGGGGACTGTATCAGGCCAAACGCCGGCGGGAGCGCCCGCTTCACATGAGCACTCCCACTCGCACGCGCATCGCGGGTTGAGTGAGATTCGGAAGATCATCACCGCGGCGGATATCTCAGAATCGGCGAAGAAGACCGCGATCTCGATTTTCGAAGCGCTGGGCGCGGCCGAGGCTAAGGTCCACAATGTGCCGGTGGAGGAGATTCACTTCCATGAAGTCGGTGCCGTGGATGCGATGGTCGATATTGTTTGTGCTGCGGTGGGAGCGGAGGCGCTCGGGATAGATGAGATCGTCTGTTCGCGGCTGAATGTTGGCGGTGGCGTGGTGAAGTGCGCTCATGGAGTTTTTCCGGTTCCAGCGCCGGCTACGCTCGAATTGCTGAAAGATGCTCCGGTGTACTCGTCGGGATTGCAGGCCGAGCTGGTGACTCCTACCGGCGCAGCGATCGTGAAGACGCTTGCGAAGCGGTTCTCGTCGTTTCCGGAGATGAAGGTTGAAAAGGCCTGCTACGGAGCGGGATCTCGGGATTTCCCGGAAAACCCGAATGTGCTTCGGTTGGTGATTGGGGAGGCGTTTTCGGCTCTCGCCAGCAAGACTGCGTCTGAACCGATCGCTGTCTTGGAAGCGAATTTAGACGATTTGAATCCGCAGGTGTTTGGATACGTCATGGATCGGCTGCTCGAGGAAGGCGCGCTCGATGCCTTCGGCATGCCCGTGCAGATGAAGAAGAATCGGCCGGGGACACTGCTGACAGTACTTTGCAAGTCCGCCGACGCCGACAGACTCACGGAGATGCTCTTTACCGAGACCACAACGTTGGGTGTCCGCCGGCGGGATGAGTCGCGGCAGATCCTGGCCCGGCGATGGGAGAGCGTTGGAACGCCGTGGGGCGAGGTGCGAATCAAGATCGCGAGCATGAACGGTACTGTCACCAACTACGCGCCCGAATATGAGGACTGCCGGCGGATTGCGGCTGAGATGCATGTGCCGCTGAAAACCGTGATCCAGGAAGCTGCGCGAGCTTATATGAGCCGGGCCGGAGAGAAGCTCTAGCCACAAAGGACAGGAGGGTACACGAACGATATCGAGTCGTGTATCTGTCGCAAGAAGACATTTATGAGCAGGAAGTTCTACATCACGACTCCCATCTACTATGTGAATGCGCGCCCGCACATCGGGCACGCGTACACGACAATTGCCTGCGACACGATTGCGCGGAGGCAGCGGCTTCTCGGATCGGACACGTTCTTTCTGACCGGCACGGACGAGCACGGCCAGAAGATCGAGCGCGCGGCGGAGGCTGCCGGGAAAACTCCGCAGCAGTATGCGGACGAGATCTCGGGCGAGTTCCGCAGGCTTTGGCAGCGGATGGGTATTTCCAACGACGACTTCATCCGTACGACCGAAGATCGCCACAAGAAGCGCTTGCAGGCGCTGTTCCGGCAGATTCGCGACAACGGATACATCTACAAAGGCACCTACACCGGTCAGTACTGCGTTTCTGACGAACTGTATGTGGATGGAGCGCAGCCCGGGGATCCTTGCCCAATTTGCGGACGCATCACCGAGACGGTTCAGGAAGAGAATTACTTCTTCAAGCTATCGGCGTTTCAGGACAAGCTGCTGGAGTTATACGCGAATCCCGATTTCATTCGTCCGGAGACACGGCGGAACGAAGTGATTTCGTTCGTGCGATCCGGATTGCGCGACCAGTCGATCAGCCGGTCGACGTTCTCGTGGGGCGTTCCCGTGCCGGACGATCCGAAGCACGTCATTTACGTGTGGTTCGACGCGCTGGCCAACTACATTACTGCGATCGGTTACGGATCCTCGCATGCGGGCGCGCAGGCGGCTTTTCAGAAGTATTGGCCCGCCGATGTGCACATGATCGGCAAGGAGATTGTGCGGTTTCACTGCGTCTACTGGCCGGCTTTTCTCTTAGCTGCGGGATTGCCTGTGCCCAAAGCGATCGTGGCGCACGGATGGCTGCTGTTCGAAGAGAACAAGATGTCGAAGTCGCGCGGGAATATTGTGCGCACGGAGACGATTCTGGATGTGCTCGGCGCCGATGCGCTGCGGTATTTCCTGCTGCGCGAAGTCGTGTTCGGCCAGGATGGATCGTTCTCGTTCGACGCTCTCGTCCAGCGATACAACTCCGACCTCGCCAATGGCATTGGAAATCTCGCCAGCCGCACGCTGACGATGATCAACCGCTACTTCAAAGGGGAAGTTCCTTATCCGTCGCATGCGGTCGCGAAAAAGCCTGCGGATGACGTTGTGGCGGACACAGCACGCAAGGCGATCAAGGAATTCGGGACATTGTTCGATCAGTTTCAGTTCTCTCGCGCACTGGAGAGTGCCTGGGGAGTGATCGCTGCGGTGGATCGATACATCGTCGAGAACGAACCGTGGTCGCTGGGCGAGAGACAAGACGACGAGAGCAGGGCGCGACTTGCTACTGTTCTTTACACATCGGCTGAGGCGCTGCGCATTGCCACGGCGCTGGTTCATCCGGTGATCCCGGACGCCACGGCGAAAATTTGGATGCAGATGGGCCTCGGAGACATCAAGAAGGTCGCGTTGAGCGATTTGGCCTGGGGGCAACTGCCCCTAGGGACAAAACTCGGCGAGGTGAGCCCTGTATTTCCGCGCGCCGACAAAAGCGCGATTGAAAGGATGCAGAAGATGGAAGATCAGCAGAGACCGGTCGTAGCGGAAACCAAAGAACCGGTCAAGCCAGCCGCAGTGGAAGCGGCAAAGCCGCAGCCTGTTCCAGTGGTCACGCCAACACCCGACGGCGGAAGAATTACGATTGACGACTTTGCAAAGGTTGAGTTGCGGGTGGGCCAGGTGAAAGTCGCCGAGCGCGTGCCTAAGGCCGACAAGCTTTTGCGGCTTGAGATTGATATTGGGACCGAGGTACGGCAAATACTGGCTGGGATCGCCGAGGCCTACGCGCCCGAGACTCTGGTGGGACGCAAGGTTGTCATCGTGGCGAACCTGGCTCCCCGGAAGCTCCGTGGATACGAGTCCAACGGGATGATAGTTGCAGCATCACTTGAAGGTGGAAAGCCGGTGCTGGCCAGCTTTCTGGAGGATGTTCCGATAGGGGCGCGGCTGAAATAGCGAGGAATGAAAGTCCGGGTTTTATGAAGAAGCCGGCGCTCCGCCGGCTTCTTCCTGTGTCCCGATTTAGCACCAAGGTAACCCTCCAAGCTGATTACGTGTTTTTTCCTCTCTTTTTGCTGTGCTACCGTTTTCTTTTGGCGCATATACGCTGAATTTTTAGAAGGTTCTCAGGCCAAAGTGTCTTCTGACAATCGCAAACCGGGAATCCACGTCGCGTGGACAACGGTCACGTACCGAAGCCTCGCCCTGCTGATCATCGCCATCGCTGCGGCTTTATTCGTTTCCATGCGGATGGCCTTCCCGCAGTTCACGGACACGAGCGTGAAGAAGGCCGGTGACGTTGCCGGCAAACTGCTGGAGCGAGTCGCGGGAATGGCGCCGACTACCGGGACCGGAGCTGTGACGGCGCAGCAGGCGCACATCACTGCGCTGGATGGAACTGTCCGGGTGAAGAAGGGCAACGGAAATACCTGGATTGCAGCTGATTACAACATCCCCCTGGAAAAAGGGGATGTCGTTCAGACCGGTTCTGAAGGCATGGCAAAGGTTGTCTTCAATGACGGTACGAGTTATACGGTGAAGCAGGACTCGCTGATCGTTATCGAAGAGAACTCCGCCAACGATCAGCAGCAAACCAATATTGCCGTTGCGGTGAGCACCGGAACGGTGGACCTGTCCACGGCGACCTACAGTCAGGGATCGAAATCTCAGGTCATTGTTGCTGGCGCGACGGCTTCGCTGGCACCCGAATCCGCCGCGCAGGTGCGTAACGATCCGAAAGCCGACCAGCATGAAATCTTAATGAAGAAAGGCAGCGGCGAGGTTTCTCGCAATGGCGAAACGGTCAAGCTGGCCAACTGGGAAAAGGTGAGCTTCCAGGGCCAGGAGCAGCACATGGAGAAGGCGAAAGAGATTGGGCCGCCCACTCCGATCGCTCCAGCGAACATGGCGCCGCTGTTTGCCACAGGCGAGTCGATGAAAGATGTCGAATTCTCCTGGACCGCCATGGCGAATGCAGTTGGTTACCGGCTTCGTATCTCCCGCAACCCGTACTTTTCCTCTACACTGGTTGACAAAAAGGTTAATACGGCGGCAGTGACGGTGACGAACCTCGGGGAAGGCGCCTATTACTGGATGGTGCAATCCTACGATGCCAACGGGAAGGAGTCGGTCGAGAGCGAGAAGAACCGCTTCACGATCATCCCCAAAGGCAAGGAAACCGCGGCGATTGAGTTAGAGCTAGACCCGTTCATTCAGCACGGGCACGTGATCGAGGTAACAGGGAAGACCCAGATGGGCGCGCGCGTGATGGTGAATGGCAGTGAAGTTCCGATGGTAGGTACAGACGGCGGGTTTCACTACTTCACTCCACCTCTGCCGACTGGAGAAGCCGTCATCACGGTGACCGCGCAGACGGCGCAGGGTGGAGTGAATACGCAGCAGAAGAAGATCATCATTCAGTAGACGCGACGTTTTTGTTCTGGTTTAGTAAGAACCTTTGAGTCGAGCAGGGTTGGCCGGTATCCCGTAGAATAGAGGCAGCCACCCCTAAAATTCAGGAGCCTGCCGGGAAACATCCGGAGGGGCAGCATTGTAGAAAGACGGATTACTTCGTCATGTCAAACAACGGATTCCATTCAGGCGCGACGCGCACACACAACCTGCGGTCGCTGTTCAGCATTTTCTCCAGCGATCTGGCCATTGACCTTGGTACCGCCAACACGCTCGTGTATGCGCGCGGCAAAGGGATCGTTGTGAACGAACCTTCCATTGTCGCCATCAACAAGAACACGGGCGAGGTGGAAGCGGTGGGCAAAGAGGCGAAAGAGATGCTGGGCCGCACGCCCGGCAACATCGTCGCCATCAAGCCTATGAAGGACGGCGTCATCGCCGACTTCAAGGTCACCGAGAAGATGCTGAACTACTTCATCCAGAAGGCGCACAACCGCAAGATGCTGGTGCATCCGCGGATCGTGATCGGCGTGCCGTCGGAGATTACGCAGGTGGAAAAGCGCGCGGTCATGGACTCCGCCTATCGCGCGAAGGCGAGTGAGGTGCACCTCGTGGAGCAAGCCATGGTGGCGGCGATCGGTGCAGGTCTGCCGATTACCGAACCGAGTGGCAATATGGTGGTCGACATCGGGGGCGGCACAACTGACATTGCGGTGATTTCGTTGAGTGGCATCGTCTATTCGCGTTCCGTGCGCATGGCCGGGAACCAGATGGACGAAGCCGTGATGAACTACCTGAAGCGCAAATACAATCTGCTCATAGGCGAGCGTACGGCGGAACAGATCAAGATGGAAATCGGATCGGCGCATCAACTGGATAAGCCGATGACGATGGAGATCAAAGGCCGCAACCTGATTGAAGGCGTGCCGAAAACCATCACGGTGGACGATGGGGAAATCCGGGAAGCGCTGAGTGAATGCGTTTCGACCATCATGAATGCGATTCGCGTGGCCCTGGAGCGCACGCCTCCCGAGCTTTCGGCTGACATCAGCGACCGCGGTATCGTGCTGACGGGCGGTGGCGCGTTGTTGAAGAATCTTGACAAGCGCATCCGGGAAGAAACCGGCCTGCCGGTCTCGATTGCCGATGACCCGCTGTGCAGCGTCGTTCTGGGCACGGGCAAGATGCTCAGCGACTTCAAGCTGCTGAGAAAGATATCAATCGAGTAGCTGCGAGTCCCGATCCGCGAGAATGAAGACAAAACTCGGGACTCATAACTCGCGACTCGGGACTAATTTTCGATCGAGTAGCGAAGAAGTGGTCAGTGGCCAGTGATCAGTGGCCAGCAAAACCATTCGCAACTGACAACTGATCACTGACCACTGGTTTTATGGAATCCGTCCTCGGCCGTTACCGCAATCTCATCATCCTGGTAGGAGTGTTGTTTCTGCAGGTGCTCGGACTCGCCATGCAGGTCAAGCGCAGCAGCGATGCCATGCAGGACACGCGCTTGATTCGCATATGGGTGGTGGGAGCGATCAGTCCTTTCGAGCGCGGCCTGGTCTGGATACGCAACGGCAGCGGGGGGATCTGGCACAACTACTTCTATTTGCGCGGGGTACGGGCTGAGAACCGCGAACTCAAACAGCAGATTGAGCAGATGCGGCTGGAGCAGGTCCGGCTGAGTGAAGATGCCGCGCAAGCGCGTCGCTTACAGTCGCTTCTGGCGTTCAAAGAGCAATATGTGGCGCGAACCGTCGCCGCGCAAGTCATTGGATCCAGCGGTAGCGATCTGTCTCGCGTGATCTACATCGACAAGGGCGAGAATGCGGGTATTACGCGCGACATGGCGGTCATTACGGCCGAAGGTATTGTGGGCAAGGTGCTGCTGGTTTATCCCGCAGTTGCGCAGGTGCTTTTAGTTAGCGACCAGAGTAGCGGCGTGGGGGCCATTCTCGAAAAAAGCCGGCTGCAGGGCGTACTCCGCGGGACGGCTACCGGCGAGGTGGCCTTGGAAAAAGTCATGAGCGATCAGCAGGTTGAGGTCGGCGAAACCGTGCTGACCAGCGGCGGGGACCAGATTTTCCCCAAAGGCTTGCCCGTGGGGACCGTCAAGACTGTGGGCAGCGGCAAGGATCTCTTTCTCAATATTACGATCCGGCCTGCGGCGAACCTGAGCAAGCTGGAAGAAGTTTTGGTGCTGCTGGAGAAGCAGGACAGACAGGCGACAGCAGAGGAGAAGGTTCGGGTGCGCGCGGCAGACATTTTGGCGCAGAGACTGCCCTCAGTCCCGGACCGCCCCACGGCGGACGCGACTGCCGTTGGGGTTGCAGCCGGGGCAGCGTCGAAGCCAGCTAGCGGCAACGCGGTTACGCCTAAGACTGCGGGCGTGAACGGAGCTACTCCAACGGCGAAGAAGGAACCCTCGAGCGCGGTTGCGGGAACTGTCGGGGAAGCGAAGAAGACCCCTGATTCGACAGCTGCTGGTCCGAAGCCGAAAGCGCCGGCAGTTCCTTTGGCTGTGGTGAAGCAGGGAGTGAAGCCCGCTGCCGCGGAACAGAAGCCGGCTGCGCCGCCACTTCAGGCCAACCCCCAGAAGCCGGACGAAACTCCAAACTAGCGTGCCCATTACCTACACATCGGGAGAGCAGGTTGAGGTTTACCGGTTCAGTATCCCTGTAACCATTGGAGTGCCTCTACTTGCACTCTTCATTCAGGCATTTGTGCCTCTGCGCTTCCCCCGTTTTGCGGTTTATGTGGACCTGCCCTTACTGGTGACGATCTTTTTCGCCATGGCCCGCCGTAGTCCAATTGCGGGTCTCTTTACGGGCGCATTCATCGGCATTGCCCAGGATATGCTTGGGCATAACCCCATCGGCATCTACGGAATCGCGAAAACGGTTGTGGGATACGGGGCGTCCTCTCTAGGCGTAAAGCTCGATGTGGAAAATGCCGGCGCGCGTTTCCTGGTGACGCTTGGGTTCTACATCGTCCACTCGGCTGTGTACTTTACGGTGGCCCGTGCCTTGGTGAACATGACCCAGAGCTGGAGTTGGGGACGTGGGATCGTTGCCGGCCTGGTGAACGCCGTCATTGGAGTCCTACTTTATTTTGTGCTCGATCGCTTCAAGCAGAGAACGTAGAACAGTGGTCAGTTGTCAGTCGTCTGTGGTCCGCGAAAGTCTTACAACCGTGACTTCCGTTACCCCTCTGATCAACGACCCCGTGCTGCAAAGCTTTACAATATGAATATCCGATTTCATTTCTGCGAGGTTAGGTGACACGTTGCGGCATACGAGCCTTGACCGGCTCAGGCTACCGGCAACTGGCCACTGACAACTGATGTTTGGCCGCGACGAAAAAGTGTCCCCGGGTCGCCTGACGGCGGCGCAATACATGATCCTCGGCATTTTCATGGTTCTTGCCTACGGATTGTGGCGGTTGCAGGTGATGCAGAGCGACTTTTACTCGCTTGCTGCCGAAAGAAACCGCATTCGAAATGTGCCCGTGCTTGCGCCACGCGGGCGCATTCTTGATCGCGAAGGGCGCACGATCGTCGATAACTATCCTTCATTTTCCGCATTGCTATTGCGTGATTCCAGCCGCGACCTGGCAGCTGATGCAGACCTGATTGCGAGAGGTCTTCACCTGGATCCCAATGAGGTGCGAGCGCGCATTCGCCGCTTCGCTTCGATGCCGCAATACCAACCAATTTTTCTGAAGGAAGATATCACTCCGGATGAGTTGCAGTTCATCGAGGCGCATCGCAATGAACTGCCGGAACTGGATACGATCATGGCGCATCGGCGTTTATATCCGCGCAATGGATTTATGGCGCACCTGATCGGATACGTCGGGGAGGTCAGCGATGACATGCTCAACCTGCCGGCATTTGAGCTTTATAACCCTGGCGACGTGGTGGGCATTTCCGGGGTGGAGCGGCAATACAACACTCTCTTAATGGGCCAGAACGGATCGCGGCAAGCTCTCGTGGACAGTCACGGCAGGGAAGTTGGGCGGCTCGGCGAAACGGAAGCGATTCCGGGCAAGCCGCTGAAACTGACTATCGATATCGATCTGCAGATTGCTGCAGAGCAGGCGCTCGAAGGAAAGAACGGAGCAATCGTCGCCATGGATCCGCACACGGGCGAAATCCTCGCCATGGTGAGTGGACCGACATTCGATCCCAATGACTTTGCGGTCCGCGTGTCCCGCGATGAGTGGAACAAACTTGTCACCGATCCTGATAAGCCGCTGCTTAACAAAGCCATTCAGGCGCAACTTGCTCCCGGATCGACCTTCAAGATCATCATGTCGGTCGCCGGATGGCAGGAGCATATCGCGCAGGATCTGCACGTGAACTGCACAGGCGGGGCAGAATTCTACGGCCGCCGCTTCGGATGCTGGGTGAAGGGCGGGCACGGTCCCGTCGATCTGGAAAAAGCGATCTACCAATCGTGCGACGTCTTCTTCTACACGCTGGCGAACAAGTTGGGGATTGATCGGATCGCGAGGTATGCAACAGATTTCGGGTTGGGACAAAAGACTGGAATCGATCTGCCGAACGAAGTTTCGGGCGTAATGCCATCGGAAGAATGGAAGATCCGGAACTTCAAACAGAAATGGTTTGCGGGCGAAACGATTTCCGTCGGAATTGGGCAGGGGGCGGTTGCAATTACACCGGTGCAATTGTTACGTGCCATCAGCGCAATCTCGATGGGCGGGAGGATGGTGGTGCCGCATGTGACCAATCCCAGCGACCTGCCGCCCGGACTGGTGGAAGCCGCTCACTACACCGACGTGAAGAACGTTGCCATTGATCCAAACGGTTGGAACTTCATCACGGATGCGATGTCCCGTGTGCTGCTGCCCGAGGGAACAGCTCCTTCGGCACACATTCCGGGAATCGACATTGCTGGTAAGACCGGATCGGCGCAGATCGTATCACTAACTACGCGCGCAAAATTCAAGAACAGTGAAGCTCTGGCGCAAAACGGGTGGTTCGTCGGCTTCACCCCGCGACGCAATCCGGATATCGTGGTTTGCGTGCTGTTCCAGGGCGGCGAGCATGGAAAACTGGCGGCGCGACTCGCAACTCAGGTGATCAAAGCCTACGTGGACAAGCAACATCGAAACCCTCCGAAGATGGCAGATAAGCCCGCGGGGCAGGTGGATATTGGGGGCTTGTGGACCGCTCCTGATGACGATGGGAACAAAGACGGGTTGCAGGGCGGAAAGTTCATCGTCGATCTGCCGAAGACGTCGCTATTGCCGGCGACTGCCGCGCCGGGGATGAGGTAGTAGCCGGGATGAGTTAGTAAACGTCCGCGGAAGAGATTTTATGGCTGGCGTCTGCGACGGTGATCGGGCAAATTTGGTGATCTTATCCGCGCTACGGATGCTGTCTGTGCTTCATAGGGTCCCTCGCACCGGCTTCGCCGCTGCTCAGGATGACAGCGTTGATGAGGGATTAGCTGACAGCCTAGAGCTGATATCTGACAGCAATTTTGAGCGCTGAGTTTCGATGGCACGTTACGTTTCATTTCGCGATTTCGACTGGGTCCTGCTGGGATTCGTCCTCCTGATTTGCGGGTTGGGGGTGATGGAGATCCACAGCGCGACCGAGCACACCAAGTTTGCTGGTGCGCATATCAAGCAGGTGTACTGGGTCGTGGCAGGGGTGGGAGTGATGTTCCTGATGAGTCTGGTCAATTATCAGGCCCTTCTGGAACAGATTCACTGGTTCTATATTGCCGGACTCGGATCCCTGGTGGCGGTTCTGTTGTTTGGTCAGAAGTATCTGGGGGCGAAGCGGTGGATCAAGATTCACGGTAGCAGCCACTTCCAGCCGTCGGAATGGGTCAAACTGATCCTGATCCTTGCGGTCGCCAAGTATTTTTCCGATATGCGCCAGCGGGAGCTCTCCTGGTCCGATTTCCTGAAAGCAGGGGCGATTGTCGGTGTCCCGATGCTGATGGTATTGAAACAGCCGGATTTAGGGACTGCCCTGACGTACTTGCCGATTGCAGCGATGGGAGTATTCCTGGGCGGAATGCAGTGGAAACAAGGAATAGCTATCGGGTTGTTGGCCGTTGTCGGGGTGAGCGCGGTTTTCCTGGTCCCGCGCGTGCATGTATTGAAGAGCTATCAGAAGCAGCGATTAACCAGTTTCATCGATCCCGAACTCGATCCTCAGGGGTCGGGGTACCAAGTTGAGCAATCCAAGATTGCAGTCGGTTCTGGAGGCCTCTGGGGCGGGAAAGGCTCGCAAACTCATGGTAATTTCCTCCCAGTTCCGCAAACGGATTTCATTTTCGCCGCTTTTTCCGAAGAACATGGATTCGTAGGCGCTCTCGGAGTTCTGCTGCTATACTTCATAGTGCTGATGCGTTTGACGCAGAACGCGCAAACAGCGCCCGACCGCGCTGGCTCGTTCGTGGTAATGGGTGTGGTGGCTGTGCTTAGCTTCCATATCCTGGTCAATGTCGGCATGGTGGTTGGCTTTATGCCGGTCACTGGAATACCCTTGCCGCTTATGAGTTACGGTGGGTCTTCCGTGTTATTCATGTTCCTGGCGCTGGGGCTCGTGATGAATGTTCGTATGCGCCGCTTTGTGAACTAAACCAACAGACCGGGGGAGCCGGTCGGGTGAGGGTTCACGGACACGAAGAAACGGCAGGTTAGCAGTTGCTGCGCCTTGAGGCGCAGCCCCAAAACATATCGATCGCCCTCGCGTGAAGAGGGTATTTCACCGGCAGTCGAGAAGTCGAGAGCCGGGCAGGATTGAAATTAAAGCAGTTAGCCGGGCAGGGAACGGCCCCCCGACCAGAATGGTCTGAGAGTGCGGTCACAAACCCCGGCGGAACTTAGCGATTAAGTGCAGAAGACCTTCAAGCTTGTGCAGCGGATTCGGTCAGGGCAAGTCCCTTTCCCGTCTCGTCCCCTAGCCGGGGCAGTATCGCATTCAATCCACCCATCCCTCGTCTGACCCTCGGCCCGTGAAACCTGTCTGGCTCTCCAAATGAGCCGAATAGGACCGGAGTGTCAATGAATAAAGAACTGTTTGTCTCCTCCACGCCGCACGAGACCAAGGTGGGCCTGGTGGAAGATGATCTCCTCGCGGAAATCTACATGGAACGCGAGAACGAATACACCCTAGCTGGATCCATCTACAAAGGGCGCGTTACCCGCGTGCTGCCCGGCATGCAGTCGGCGTTTGTCGATATCGGATTGGAACGCGATGCCTTCCTCTACGTCTCTGATTTCATGGATTTGGAAGAGCATGACGACGACTTAACCGACGTAATTCCGGCCAGTCGCGGGGTGCAGGACCTGCGACCGCAAGCGGGGCGCGAGAACGGCTCGCCTGCCACCGACGAAACGCGGCCCGACCATGCCGAGGACGAGCCTGGAGCTCAGCCGGAGGAAAGTTTAGCGGACGAGGAACATCCGACCGATGTTGAACCGCAAGCTATCGCAGGCGAAGCCGGCGAACCACAGAACGGGGGTGAGACCCAGGGTCGCGAACGTGGAGCGTGGCGGGGACGTCGGCGCCGTCGAGGTGGGCGCGGACGCGATCGGGATCGAGGTTCTGATCGCGGCAGTGAACGAGCACCGGAGCCGCGATTCTCGCGTCCTGCCGAAACCACGCAACGGACTCCCGCAGGTCCGCCTCCCGGATACCAGCCGATCCTGCTGCCAGGAGAATCGATCTCGAAGTACCAGCGCTACGCGCAGCAGCCAGCGCAAGAGACGCATCCCGCCCAGACGGTCGCCGAAATTTCTTCTGAGCTCTCGGGCGAAACTCCCGCTCCGATTGCCGCGACATTCCCGGATGACGAGCCGATTTTCGCGGTAGCAGAAGCTGTAGCCGAGCCGCTGCATGAAGAGCACGAAGATACGCGGCAGGCTTCTGAAGAACCTATGGAGTCCGCCTCGACTTCCGCCGCATGGGAAACGGAATTCCGGCGCCCTGGAACGGAAGAGGAGAGCGCTCCATCGGGTTGGGCCTCTGAGCCACAAGACGCGCGAAACGAGCATGAGGAAGAGCAGCATGACGAAAATCACGAGTTTGAGCACCAGTCGGCTCCTGCTGAGGAGCATCATGCTGAGGCCCCTCGATACAGTGAGCCGCAGGAGCCGGCATTCGCCGCACCCGGCACAATGGAAGAAGAGACCATTGAAGAGGATGAGGCCGACACGCTGCAATACCAGGCTTCTTCAGAAGAAGGAGACGACGAGTTCGAAGAGGAAACTCAGGCTGCGGGTAATTTCAACGGCGATGCCCGGGAAGCGGTCACGGAGATTCACCGGGCATCACTGGCGGAATCGGGCGGAGTAGATGCCGCGGCTGTGAGCGCCACCGAAACCGAAGAAGACAGTGAGGAGATGGAACTGGAAGAGGCTCAGGCCCAGGCCGAGGCTATGCTGGATGCCGAAGCGCGTGGAAACGGTACGGTCGATGCGCGGGCAGAAGTTCGTGCTCCGGCCACCACAGCGGGATACACCCAGCGCTCTCAGCGTCGCGGCTATGATCGTGGCTACCAGCGTCGTGGAGGAGAACGAGGAGGCCGCGGAGGCGGTCGACAACGTTTTCGACGCCGTGAATCTGCGCCCGTACCACTTATCAGTGACCTGCTGAAAGAAGGGCAGGAGATTCTGGTTCAGATAGCGAAGGAGCCGATCGGAAAGAAAGGTGCGCGTATCACCAGCCATATCGCGCTGCCCGGACGCTTCCTGGTGTACATGCCGACCGTGAACCATACGGGCGTGTCGCGTAAGATCTCGTCCGAGGAAGAGCGGCAGCGCCTGAAGCGGATCATCCTGAGCGAGCGGGACAACGGACATGGCGGATTCATCGTTCGCACCGCGGCCCAGAGCGCGACGGAAGACGAGCTTCGAGCGGACATTCGCTTCCTGAAAGGACTCTGGCAGGACATCAAGAACCGCACCGAGTCGTCCAAGCCCCCCGCACTGATTTATCACGATCTCAACGTCGTCGAGCGCGTGCTGCGCGATCAGGTAACGGCGGACTTCAATGTGATCTGGGTCGATACCGAACCGGAGTACGAACGCATTCTACGTTTCTTCAATCGCTTCCAGCCGAACATGGTAAAACGCGTGAAACTCTACACTAAAGAGACGCCGCTGTTTGAACAATTCGGCTTGGCTGAGGAGATGAACAAAGCGCTTAAGTCCAAGGTCTGGTTGAAGAGTGGCGGATATATTGTTATCAACCAAACGGAAGCGCTGGTCGCCATCGACATCAACACCGGAAAGTACGTCGGCAAGACTGCTCGTCTCGAAGACACGATCGTCAAGACCAATGTCGATGCCATTAAAGAGATTGTCAGACAGATTCGGCTGCGCGACCTGGGCGGTATCATCATCATCGACTTCATCGATATGGATGAGCGCCGCAATCGCCAGAAGGTGATGCAGGCTCTGGAAGAAGAACTGCGCAACGATCGGGCGCCATCGAAAACGCTGCAGTTCAACGACTTCGGGTTGGTCGCGATCACCCGGAAACGAGTCAAACAGTCCTTGGAGCGTACGATTGGGGCGCCGTGCCCATATTGCCAGTCGACCGGGTACGTCAAGTCCTTGACTACGATCTGCAACGAGATTTACGTCGAGATGCGCAAGATCGCCAAGCATCTCGAGCATGAAGATGTCATGTTGCGCGTGCATCCGGATGTCGCGAAGGAACTGAAATCGAACAATGGCCGGCTGCTGAACGAGATGGAAGAGATGACCAATCGGACCATCATCGTGAAGAGCGACCCGGCGGTGCATCAGGAGCAGTTCGATATCAACTAGCTGCAAACTGCGAGTTCCGAGTTCCGAAAAGACGGGCGACAAGTCGCCCGTCTTTTCTTTGCATCTGGGTTATTCATCGGCTCGCTGTCGAGGAGTTTGGAAATCGACTCACGATTGTGGCGCTAGACGCGCCAGAGTATTTTGCCGCGATTCGTCAATTCGCAACTCAGGGCGTAACCCGGAGGCACACTATACGACGAGCTGATCGCGGCCGCTCCATTACAGACAAAAGCGGACGCTCTGTACACGTGGAATGTTGGACACTTTCTATTGCTGGGGCATGAAGTAGCAACAAGAGTTCGAACTCCTTGATTGGGTTTCCTGCAGGATCGCCGGGTATTTCCGAGAGTAGCGGGTAACTGCTAGCTGACGTTCGCCAGTGTCTTCACTGCGACATCCGCATGGTTGCGAAGTTTCTGAACCGACTCGTGGATGGCCCGCGCTGCGCCGCCGGCGCCATTTTGCTCGGCTTGCTTAGTGACGCTGCCAGCCTCTTCCGTCGTAGTATTTGCCAGGTCGAGCAGGATGACGATGGAGTCGGCGTGCAACTTCCAGACAGAGGACATTTTCTGGCTGCGCTTCAGTTCTTCCAGTTCTGTGCTGATACGCCCGGAAATCGAAACCAGCCGAATCAGCATACGCGCTACATCGGCACGCGGAGATTTTTCTTCGAGGAATGCTGCGCCATACGCGTCCGCTTCCGCCTTGGTTAGCGTGAGATTGAAGAAGCGCATGGGGACAACCTGCCGGTACTTCGGATCCGCAACCCGCACGAACACGCGAATGGATTCTTCTACGCGGCGCAACTTGGTCTCTTCCGCTGAAAGTTGCTGCGCGGTGATCGCAGGCGGATGAAACACCGGGGCCGGAGTCGGACCCTTGGCGTTCGCTGCCGCTTTCGCGGCCTTCGGTGCTGCGCCTGCGGAACTGCCAACCGCTCTCGTGCTCTGCCCCGCTGGATTCAGCAACGAACGCCGAATTGGTGGGCGTCGATCGAGTTCTTTTTTCAACTTCGAAACCCGGCGGAATTTCTCAAACGCACTGCCGTAATCCGCATCGAGCAACTGCTTTTCCTGAATGGCGGCGACGTGCTCGACCGTGACCTCAACTCCGTCGACCGTCGTGAGAATCGTACCGCCCATCTCTTCCAGTGCCTGTCCGAAGTTCTTGATCTCGCCTAGGGCTTTCGCGAACAAGTCGTCGAATTTCTTGCCGAATGCGGTGTTATAGGCCGCCACGGTTGCCAGCACGCCGGGATGGTAGAACGAGGAATCCAGCCACTGCTTCAATTCGCGTACCCGCCCGATCATGCCGGAATCGATCAGGGCGTTGAAATCGCGGAAGCGCGAAACTTCTTCAATAAAGGGATCGAACCGTCGCAGCAGTTGCACATGCTCTTCCGGAAGGGAAGGCACATCGGTATCAGCCAGGATTTCGATCAGTGCGATTTCGAATGGCGAGAGCGGGAGCGCGCCGTCGAGCCCGTATCCACTCTGTTCCCATTGCCCCTGCACGCGTGGATGACGGTAGAGGAAAGTAGCGATCAGGTCGGTCTTGTCGCGGTTGACATCGCTAGGTTCACGGCGCCGGACGAAATACCGCAGCAGCGCCTCCGCAACTTCAGAATCCGTGTCGGGAGTCAGGGCCTGGCGCAGCATAGCCGGCGTAATCGCCATATCCAGCAGGTGCAGCCAGCGGTACATTCGCGACAGCGTGTTGGGCAGTTCGCGGTCGGAATGACGCAGTGCGTCTTCGTCGAGATCCCTCGGAATGGGCACTTCGCCGCCAAGGGCGTCTTTCATGAGCTTCTGATAGAAGCCCTGGACAGTCGCCAGAATGGCTAATTCAAACCGTAAATCTTCGGCCAAACCTTGCCCCCAAAGCGGAAGTTCGCCTAAAAACTTTACTCACGTTCAAGTAAATCCGAAAGGTTACTACCGGTGCAAGTTACTACCGGAGCGAGTACTGGAAGAGGAGTCGGGGCAGGGACTTACGGAAGTACATGTACGGCTGGGGCTCAGAAGACCACGGTCTTGTTGCCATAGACCAGAACACGATTTTCCACGTGAGAGCGCACGGCACGCGAGAGCACGACTTTTTCGAGATCGCGGCCTTTACGGATCAGGTCGTCCACGGTGTCGCGGTGCGAGACGCGAACCACATCCTGCTCAATAATCGGTCCGTCATCGAGTACCTCCGTGACGTAATGACTGGTCGCACCGATCAGCTTCACGCCGCGTTGGAACGCCTGATGATAAGGGCGTGCGCCCACGAATGCCGGCAGGAAGGAATGGTGAATGTTGATGATCCGTTGCGGATACCGGTTCACGAATTCATTGGACAGAATCTGCATATACCGCGCCAGCACCATGAAATCTGGTCTGTGCTGTTCAATCAGGGCGTGGATACGCTCTTCCGCCTGCGTTTTGTTCTGCTTAGTTACCGAGATGATTTCATAGGGGATCTTGTAGAAATCGGCGATCACCTGGTTGTCCGGATGATTCGAGATGATGAGCGGAATGTCGCAGGCGAGTTCGCCGCTCTTCTGTCGATAAAGCAGATCGACCAGGCAGTGATCGTACTTTGAAACGAAGATGATCATGCGTGGCCGCTGCGAAGATTGCGCCAGCCGCCACGTCATCTTGAAAGAGTCGGCAATGGGTGAAAAGCGCTTGCCGAAGTCTGCGAGATCGATATCAAAGTCCTTCGGGTCGAACTCCACGCGCATTAAGAACAGGCCGGATTCTTCATCCGCGTGCTCATCGGCATGCAGGATGTTTCCGCCGTGGCGGAATACGAAGTCGGCGATGGTGGCGACTTCGCCCTTGGCGTCGGGACAGGAAACCAGCAGGATGGCAGAGTTCTTCATGCTAGCGTGACATGGGCTGAATTACGGATGCTTGGGTTTTGCGTAGAAGATCTTATTCACGATTTTCCACTCGCCATTCATCTTTAGCAGCGAGACATAATCAGTGTAGTGCGATTTGGGATAGTCCTCCTCGACCTTTACCGCTGCCGCATTACCCGTGATATCCACGGAAGCGATTGAGAGGTCCCCCTGTTCCTCTTTTCCAGCACTCGCTTTGAATCCGTCGTACCACTCTGCCTGGCTGAGTTGGCCTAGACTACCGTTCTTCTTGATGAAATACAGTTTGGCGTCGGGAAGGAAGGCCTTTTTCAGACTGTCCACATCGTTGAACTTCAAGCCGAGGAGATAATTCGCAATCGTGTCGCGAACCATAGCTTCGTCGGAAGCCGGCTGTGGAGCCTGGGCGAGCCCGAGCGACGCAATCAGCAGCAGGGGAATGATCGTCAATTTACACAACATAAATAGACCTGAGCGGGATCCTCTTCGAGAGAGATTCTTAGGTTCTCAATGCTTTGAGAATCTCGCGTGCTGCGTTTGCACCCGAGCCGCCTGTCAATCCGGCCCCCGGATGAGTGCCGCTCCCGCAGAGATACAGGTTCTGGATCGGCGTCCTATAACGCGCCCAGTCCAGCAGCGGACGCATGGTGAAGAACTGATCCAGCGCCAGTTCTCCGTGGAATATCTGTCCACCGGTCAAAGCGTATTTCTCTTCGAGATCGCGCGGCGTGATGATCTGGTGTGTGAGGATCAACTCCGGCAGATCCGGCGCATATTGCGCCAATGTCTTTACCACTGTTTGCCCGAGTGCCTTTCGTTGCTGCTCCCACTCGCCCTTCAGCTTGTAAGGCGCGTATTGCATGTAGATGGACATGACGTGCTTGCCTTCCGGGGCGAGCGTCGGGTCCGTCAGCGACGGAATTGTTACCTCCAGGTATGGCTGCTTCGAAAACTCTCCGTACTTCGACTCGTCGAAAGCCCGCTCCAAATAGTCGATCTCATTGCCGATATGAATGCGTCCGCGCAGAGCCGCCGTGTCGCCATCTTTCAACGCTGTAAACTTCGGCAACGCGGAGAGCGCCAGGTTCACCTTCGCCACCGTGCCATTTCCACGATAGTTCTGCAGCTTCTGTACGAAATCGGGAGAAAGATGAACCGGATCGGTGAGCTTGAGCAGGGTGCGTTTCGGATCGGCATTCGAGATCACTGCCTTGGCCCGAATCTCTTCGCCCGTCGAAAGAATCACGCCGTTTGTGGCGCCATCCTGGACATGAATCTCGATTACTTCCACGCCAGTGCGAATCTCAGCTCCGGCAGCTTTTGCAGCCGAAGCCATTGCCTGAGTGATCGCTCCCATGCCGCCCGCCGCGAAATACGCGGAGCCAGCAGGGAAGTGATCTCCTGCGGCGCGAATCAGCAAAACGAGCGCACTTCCCGCCGACCATGGACCCAGAAATGTCCCAAAGACTCCGCGAGCGGCGATTACCGCCCGCAATAGCTCGGTCTCGAAGTATTCCGAGGCCAGGTCGGCGACCGCCATTGGTCCCCAGCGCAGAAGCCGGAACATGTCTTTCCTGCCCAGTTTGCGAATGGCGCGTCCGGTCTTGAGCATGCTCCACAAATCGCCGCGGCTCGGATCGTCAATGTTGGGCGGGGTCGTCGCTAGCGCGTCGCCAATCACCTTGCTGATCTTGCCAATCGAGTGCTGAAATTCAAGGTACTTCGGACCATCCTTCTGGGAAAAAGCAGCAATCTCTTGCGCGGAGCGGTCGGCATCTTGGTACAAGGACAGCGCGCGTCCATCCGGCGAAAGGGCCGTCACGCACAGATCGGGAGTGACAGAAATCAGCCCGTGTTTTTCCAGTTGCATGTCGCGGACGATGTCTGGACGGATCGGGCCCGCAGTATGCGCGAGGGTCGAGCAGCGAAAGCCGGGATGGAATTCATCGGTGATTGCAGCGCCGCCCACTTGCGCGCTGCGCTCGAGCACGAGCGGCTTGAATCCGGCCTTGGCCAGATAAAAGGCGGTGACCAGTCCGTTGTGGCCGCCACCGATAATGACGACATCCCGCTGGTTGCTTCCCGCCATGGTTAGGCCGCTCCCTTGATGTCTTTCAGAATTTCCAGCGCCGCCAACCGGCCGTTCGCGCCCATGATGCCGCCGCCCGGATGCGTAGCCGATCCGCACATGTACAGGTTCTTGATCGGCGTGCGATACTGCGCCCATCCCGGTACCGGACGCAGGAAGAACAATTGCTCGAGCGACAGTTCGCCCTGGAAGATGTTGCCTTCGCTCAGTCCCCACTCGCGTTCGAGATCGAGCGGCGTGACGACCTGCTTGTGGATGATGATGTCTTTCAGATTTGGCGCATATTCGGAGATCGTGTCGACGACGGTGTTGCCGAATGCTTCTTTCTGATCGTCCCAGTTGAGGCCGGGCGCCAGCTTGTATGGCGCATATTGCACGAAGCACGACATCACGTGTTTGCCCGGAGGCGCGACGGAAGGATCGGTCAGCGACGGAATCACCATGTCGATGTATGGACGGCTGGAGAAGTGTCCGTACTTCGCTTCGTCGTAGGCTCGCTCCATGTACTCGACTGTCGGCGAAATCGAAATCGCGCCGCGCAAGTGCGCGCCCGGACCGGGCATGCACTTGAAATTCGGCAGGGCGTCGAGCGCCATGTTCACCTTGCCGGAAGATCCGCGGAACTTGTAGCGATTCACTTCCTCCAGGAAATCGCCGGGCAGATGCTGCGACTCGATGAATCGCGTGAACGTGAGGCGCGGATCGACGCTGGAAGAAATCACGTCGGCATAAACTTCATCGCCGTTCGACAGCACGACGCCCTTGGCCTTGCCGTTCTTGACGATGATCTGCGAAATGGCAGACTGGGTGCGGATCTCGACGCCGGCCTCGCGCGCCGCGTCGGCGATCGCATTCGAGATCGCGCCGGTGCCGCCGCGCGCGAATCCCCAGGCGCGGAACGCGCCGTCGATCTCGCCCATGTAGTGATGCAGCAAAACGTAGGCGGTGCCGGGCGAGCGCACGCCGAGAAACGTTCCGATAATGCCCGAGGCCGACATCGTTGCCTTGAGCACGTCGGTCTCGAACCACTGATCGAGAAAATCGATGGCGCTCATGGTCATGAGCTGGACCTGGTTGTACTTGTCGTAGCTCGACATGCCCTGGAAGCGGCGTCCGATGAAGAGCAGCTTCATCAGTTCGCGCGGATTCAGCGTGGTCGGGTCGGGCGGCACCATGCTCAGGATCGGCTTCACGAAGCGGCACATCGCCTGCATCGCTTTGCCGAATTCGTCGTAGGCCTCGGCATCCACGCGCGAGTGGCGGGCGATCTCGCGATGCGTCTTGCCGTGATCGTTGACGCGCCACAGGTAGTCGCCGCTCGGCATGGGAGTGAATGTTCCGTCGAGCGGAAGAATCTCCAGGCCGTGCCGGGGAAGATCGAGGTCGCGGATGATCTCCGGCCGCAGCAGCGAGACGACGTACGAGCAGACCGAGAACTTGAATCCGGGAAAGACTTCTTCGGTGCAGGCCGCGCCGCCGAGAACGTGCCGGCGTTCGAGCACGAGAACTTTCTTTCCCGCTCGCGCCAGATAGGCGGCGTTGACCAGACCGTTGTGGCCGCCGCCGATGACGATGACGTCGTAAGTGTTTGAACCAGCCATTCGCTTTTAGCTCCTAGCTGCTAGCTCTAGCCACTAGCTTGAATGCTGTTCATGGAAACGCAATGATACTCGCGACAGAGAAGAGTACGGTAGGGAGATCAGAGGCCGCTGGGCAGGACAGTCCAGCTTCTGAGCAGACTGCACGAGATGGGCAGGATAGCGCGCATCGTGACCGAAAGTCGAATCGGTATTCTATCGGGAACAGCGCAATTTGTCTGCACTATTTGCAGCGAGCGACTGACTGAGAGTCATTCGCCGAACTCGGTTGCCGCACGAAGTGCGCGTGCATATAATCCAGCATTCTGAGTTTTCCTTCGTGGACCTTGGTGTCGCTCGTGGTTGAAGAACCTTCAACCACAAAGACACAAAGTGACACGAAGGATACCCTTGAGGAAACCACCTTGCCCATCGGAACCGCATTTCACGAGCGAACTTTCCCGCTCTGCCACAGCCTGAATTATCGCGAGTGGTCGGGATACTACACGGTCAGCGTGTACGAAGTGCATCACGAGCACGAGTACAACGCCATTCGCAATGCGTGCGCGCTGATCGATATTTCGCCGCTCTACAAGTATCTGATCACCGGCAAGGACGCGACCCGGCTGGTGAACCGCGTGATCACGCGCGACATCAACAAAGTGAAAGTCGGGCAGGTGATTTACTGCTGCTGGTGCGATGAAGAAGGCAAGGTCATCGACGACGGCACCATCTCGCGCCTGGAAGAAAACATCTATCGCTGGACCGCCGCCGATCCGAGCCTGCGCTGGTTCCGGCAGAACGGCCTGAACATGGACGTTCAGATCGAGGACATCTCCGAGAAGTCGCCGCGCTGGCGCTGCAGGGGCCGACCTCCGCGAAGCTGCTGAAGACGGTGGCCGAAGCCGACATCGCGAATCTGAAATATTTCCGCGTGACGAGCGGCAAGATTGCGGGCGTTCCGGTGGATATTTCGCGCACCGGATATACCGGCGATCTCGGCTACGAAATCTGGATGCCGTGGAACGACGCCGTGAAAGTCTGGGACGCGCTTGCCGACAAAGGCAAGCAGTTCGATCTGCACGCCGCCGGCATGCTGGCGCTGGATGTGGCGCGCGTCGAGGCCGGACTGCTGCTGATCGAAGTGGACTACATCAGTTCGAAGAAGGCGCTGATTCCCGTCGCAGAAATATTCGCCGTATGAACTGGGCTTCGGCAAGATGGTGCATCTCGAAAAAGAGAACTTCATCGGCAAGCGCGCGCTGGAGCGCGATGCCAAGCAAGGAGTGGCGCGGCAGTTGGTCGGACTCGAAGTGGACTGGACCGAAGTGGAAGCAACTCTACGAACGCTACGGGCTCACTCCGGCAGCGCCCGCCAGGCCTCGCGCGTAGCGGTTCCGGTTTATTCGGGCGACAAGCAGGTCGGGAAGGCGACGACGACCACCTTGTCTCCGATGCTGAAGAAGATGATCGCGCTTGGCCAGCCTGGAGACCGAGTATTCGAAGCCGGGCACCGACGCTTCAGATGGAATTCACGATCGAAGCGATGCGGCTGAAGACGAAGGCGAAGGTGAAGCCGCTGCCGTTCTTCAATCCGGCGCGGAAGACGGCGACGCCGGTCTAGGCTGGTGGCAGTTTATGCGGGGACAGCCGCGTCGGCTGTCCGCTCCTGCGTCTGGCTTTGTGCAGTGATCCTTATCGGCAGTTTGTCCGCCTAGCAGCCGAAGGCGGCTGCCTCCACATGTGCTGATCATCGACGTAGAGCGCGGTCCCGGACGAATGCGTCCGGGGCTAAACGAGCTTTGCCGCTCGTCGCTTTCCGCCGACGTAAATCCATACTCCAATCAGCAGCAACGCACCGCACCCGCCGACGATCTTGAACACCGCCAGCGGCTTGTTCGGTTCATCCGGCTGCGGAATCAGCGATAAGAGCGATCGTCAGCGCCGTCGTGCAGAATCCGAGTGTGGCCACCAGCTTCGCCATCGCCGTTCCCGCCCGGCACGCGAATCACTTCCGGTCCAGCCGGTTCGCGCTGCAACTTGATCATGGCCGCGAACAGATACAGATACGGAATGAAATATGTAATCACGCCCATGCTGACCAGCACGTCGTAGGCGCCTTTGACGCTCGTGCCGGCCTGTCCCAAGAAAGATAAACACCACGCCGAGTGACGAACTGCGTCAGCAGCGCAACCCATGGTGTTTTCCATCTTGGGTGCAGCGCTCCGAACGCCGGCGGCAGAGAACCGGTCGAGCCCCGCGACGAATGGCAGCCGCGCCACGGCGGCCAGATAGGCCCCTGCTGCGCCCATGTTGCTGAGGGCAATCAGAAACGCCGCCAGCGGCAGCACTCCCGGGAATCCCACGCGCGATGCGCGGTCGCCGAGACGGCCTGCACCAGTCCTTGCAGACTGTTGACCTCCGATCGAAGGCAGCGCCAGCAGCACGCACACCGTGCCCAGGATGTAACAGATCGTGACCGTCACTCCGCCGTGAGCAGCGCCAGAGGAATCGTGCGCCGCGCATTCTTGATCTCTTCCCCCATGAACGACGCGGTCTCGCATCCGCCGAAAGCGAACGTCAGCACCGACCAGAAGATGATGTCGTTGCAGGTGCGTGCTGGGAGTCATCGAATGCACCGTGAACGACGTCGCCGATCCGAAGCGATGCCAGGCGATCAATCCCATCACGATGACGATGCCGACGGGAATCCACATGGCGAGCGCGCCGACATTGTGCAGCCACTTGCCGACGTCGAGCCCGACGATGTTCAGCAGCGTCGCCGCCGTGAGCGTGAGCAGAGCAAAAACGATGTAGAACGTCGCGTTGCCGGAAAGATGCTGCCACTCGCCTGCCGGATGAACAGCACGTTGCTGGCGGCGAAATAGAGCACGGCAGGGAAGTACGGCAGATTGCTGGTCCAGTACGTCCACGCGGACATGAAGCCGGAGAAGTCCCCGAACGCGCGCTTGCTCCAGACGTACAGTCCGCCTTCATTCGGATAGCGCGAAGAAAGCTCCAGCACCGAGAGCGCCAGTGGAGTATAGAAGCAGAACCATGCGCCGACCCAGATGACGATCGAACTCGGCCCCGCCGCCGCCGCGCTAGCGATCCAGCGCAGGCTGATTCCGGTGATCACGTAAAACAGCAGCAGGTCGCGGAAGCCCATCACCTGCCGCGGACGATTGGGATCTTCCACTCGGCGATGGAGACGCCGGGTGCCAGAAGGCCGATGTTCGTCAGACTGGCCGCTTCGAATCGAGTTCGGCCAAGGTGTGTCTCGGGGTCGAGATACTGGTGAGCAAGAACAAGAGAAATAACACCGACTCCACCGGCAGCAAGGTGAAAGTTCGCGCTCAGGTTATGTCGGAATACGAAGAGGTGAAGAATCCGGATTGCAGCCAGAAGCGTTCGTAGCATTCCATACACAGCCAATCGTGGCCATTGGTATACCCGATGCCGTGGTCGTCTTCCGACTCGTGAAGCTCCCAGCGACAAATGAAGCAATGATCTTTCTTCCATCCGTTCTTCACGCAGCACGAAATTGGTGCAGTCGTCGGCCAGCGTCAGATCGAACGAGCCAGTTCCGTCTTTCGGTAAAAATGACAATGTCGCGGGGCCGCCATATTGCTTTATGCCAATGCCAGTTGTAGGCGCGGACCAGATTGATGGCATCGTGCATGTAATCGATGTTCCAGCGAGAGCCATGGATTTCCACGGTTTCGCCTGACAGTACCCGGAAGCCGTAGTTATGCAAAGGACGTCTCGCTGGAATGACCATGGCTTTGGAGTTCGGCGTCTGCTGAGCATAGTACTGGCGAATCGCAGCCGCATTTGCTCCGCCCTCATCGATCAGGAGTTTAGCCGTGAAAGAATCCTTCGTCGGCGAGAAGACCGAGCAAGAGATGCTCGGTTCCAATGTGCTTATTGCCGAGTCTGTCAGCTTCTTTCGGCCGCATACTCCAACACTCGACTGGCAAGCTGGATTAACGGCAGATCGATGCTGGTTGGCGTCTTGCTGTGTTGTGGTAGTGTGTTGATCGATTCTGTGACGGATGTTTTCGGCATCCAGTTTGGGAACCCAACGGCGGAGGGACTTTTCTTCGCGCAACAGCCCGAGAAGGATGTGCTCCGATGTCAATGGCAGGAGAGCCGTACTGGGAGGCTTCGTATCGGGCAAAGAAGACTACTCGACGCCCCCTCTCCGTATAGCGCTCGAACATCGGCTTACTCCGATCAGCAGCCTTCGCGGTTGCTCCATTTCCAATACAGATATCCCGGCACCCCGATCAGCACGATGGCGGTTCCCCAGAATGCCTCGGTCGGGCCGCGTGATGATCGTGTTCAGAGTCCATGCTGCGCCGATCAGAACGTAAATCGCAGGCAGCCACGGATAGCCGGTGCAACGGTAAGGGCGCGGAATATCAGGGCGCTTCCAGCGCAGCCAGAACAGTGCGATCACGGTCAGGGTGTAGGAAAGCACCATGCCGTAGATTACGTATGTGTAAAGCTGATCGTAGCGGCCGCTCAGAGTGAGCGCGGCGGCCCAGATGCCCTGACCGATCAGGCTGAACGCCGGAGTTCGCCACTTGGGATGGATGACCGCCATGCGCTTGAAGAAGACGCCGTCCTGCGCCATGGCGAGATAAACTCGGGCGCCTGACAGCGTGCAGGTCGCCGCAGCGCTGAAACATGAAATCGCGATCATGAGCGACAGCCACACTGCGGCGCCTGGAGAGAACAGCGCTGCGGCCGCGGCATGAGCGATCGTCTCGTGCGCGGCAATCTCTCTGAGCGGCAGCGCATACATGTACGTCAAGTTCATCGCGATATAGATCACGCCCACCGCCAGTACACCCAATACCATGGCTCGCGGAACGTTCCTGCGCGGTTCCTTCACTTCACCGGCGACCCAGGTGATGTAGACCCATCCGTCATAGGCCCAGAACACCGCGATCATTCCCACACCAAGTGCCGATATCAGCTTGTGCCGGACCGAGTCCCATGCTGAGAGGAGTTCCGTGTGCGTGAAAGTTCGACCAGTGTCCTTTGCCGATGGCGAATCCCAGAACCACGAAGGCCGCCATGGCCGTGAACTTCGTCCAGGTGGAAACGTTCTGCAGCAGCGCCCCCCAGCGCAGCCCGACGACATTGACGTCGGTCAGGAGCGCGATCAGCACTAACCCGAACAGGTGCGCACGGGTCACGGCGATCCCGGCCATCGAGAAAGCGATGTGCGTTCCTGCGAGAAGAAAGGCAACACTTGTCCCATGTATGCAGCGGAAGCCACCGACAAGGCCGCGATGGTTCCGCCATTGGCCACGCGAACAGCATCCATCCATAAAGGAACGCGACCAGGTCTCCGTAGGCTTCGCGCAGGTAGATGTACTGGCCACCGGAATCCGGAAACATCGATCCCAGCTCCGCGAATGCGAAGCAGGCGCACAACGAGATCAGCGCTCCCAGCACCCACACCAGCAAAAACAGTGCCGGCTGCGGCAGCGGACCGGCAATATCCTTCGCGGTCAAGAAAATCGAGGAGCCGATGATGCCGCTGACCAGCAGCAATACGGAATCGAGCAGGCTGAGTCCGCGAATGAGACTGGGCTTGGAGTCCGAAGGCTTTGCGTCTGATGGCCCGGGTTCGATCGCGGGCAAGACCGGGCTGGGTTCCATTATCCGATTCCGAGTTCGTCGGGCGACTCCAGGGGCGTTCCGCAGCGCCGGCAAATAACTGCCGAACAGTCTCCGCAGGTCAGGGGATCATTCACTTCCTGCGCGCAATTGGGGCAATAGAGCGGGCCGGCACCGGGTTGGGGCGCCGCATTCTGCGGAGGTGTCGCCATGAAGAACAGAACTGTAGCACAGCGGCAGCGCCTTGGGCGTGATTTCCTGCTGCCCCTTCGTGACCCGGGTGGTTATAAAATCGAAAGGCATAAACCACGAAGGCCACGAAGGTTCACGAGGACGAATTTCATGCCTGAGAAGTCCCCAAGTCCCGACGAGAGACTGCAACAGGAATTCAATCGCTGGGCCGCTGCCGGCGAAGGCCCGAAGATGGAGCAGCATCATCTCGACATCACCGAGAAAACCATTCGCCTGATGAATTTACGCCCCGGGGAACGCGTGCTCGATCTCGGCTGCGGTTCCGGTTGGGCAACGCGCCTTCTTGCGCGGCTAGTTGGCGACGGCCCCGAAGGTTTTGGCCAGGTGGTAGGCCTCGATGTTTCTGATGAGATGGTCCGCCAGGCTCGTGATTCTTCAAAGGATTTCGAGAACATTCTTTACGTGTGGGGATCGGCGCAGCAGATTCCGTGGGAAGAAAACTTCTTCGACAAGGTGCTCTCGGTGGAGTCCTTCTATTACTACCCCGATCAGGACCGCGCCCTAATGGAACTTTTCCGAGTCATGGCGCCACGTGGCAGGCTGTTCATCTTGATCAATCTGTACAAAGACAACCAGTACTCGCTGCAGTGGGTGGATAAGCTCAAAGTGCCCGTGCATGTGCGATCGGAGGCCGAGTACGTGGAACTGCTCAAGAAGCACGCATTCGAGAATGTCGAAGCGCAGCGCATTCCGGATGACACACCGACTCCCGATGACTACAAGACGAAATCATTCAACAGCCTCGACGATCTGCGGGCGTTCAAGCGCGAAGGCGCGCTGCTGCTGATCGCGTCGAAACCCGACCTGCGCACGCCCGCTCCTGGATACCAGATTTACTAGGCTGCTACGGGTTTGCCCGCGACGGAGTCGTCCTCTCGACGAAGAGGATCGCGTCATAGTCCTCGGGCCAGACTTCGTTGGCAACGAACATGGGCAACGAAGATTCTTTCTCGTTATAGATTGCCCCGATGCTCCGCATCGGATGAGCTTCACGGAACCATTTCGCCACCGGACCATGCGTAGGAATCTGCCGAAGATCGAGCGCGAGTAGAGGAACGCCAGTAGATGCTAGCGATCGATCAAGACTGCCTTCTCCGAGTGGCGCAACGGTGAACTCACGCATGCCTTTCCCCATCTCGATCGCGCGGAAGGATCCTTCGTTGAAGGAGAACCCGAAGTTCACCAGATCGCGGCCGAACTTCTTATGCAGATAGCCTCCCATCGGATCGGACCCGGGCGGATTGGAATACTTGATGTGACCGTTATGAGCCCATAGCACGATCTTTGCCCCGGGATTGTGCTCGGCGATCCACTCAACATTCTCCGCCATACTCTTGTCGCGGCTCTGCTCTCCGCTTTGCATGAGGGCAAACTGCATGACTAGTTTTGCGTTCTGAATCGTCCAGTCGGCGTCCTCGGCTGAGACTCCTGCCCGCACGTATTCGGCCCGGTTGTTTGCCAGATGCTCGAATACGTCCCGAGATTTCAGGGCCGAAGCGTGTTCCGATACTTTGAGGTCTGATTCAGAGTGCGAGTCCTGCGCAAGCTTTGAACTGCGCAGACTTTGCTTTCCGCTGTGCGCAACCGACCTGTCGGTTGTGACCTCGTATCCTTGACCACCGGTATAGAACCCGTGTGGCGGACTGGATTCGAAGTCCAGATCAAAGGCGGCAGGATCGCTGTAGGGCTTGCCATCGACCTGCACCTCAAGAGAGTCGAACCATGCCGTGCCGTTTCCCGGATGCAGCACGCCGAAGTTGATATGAGTCGCGTTAGAGGGAATATCAAGAGAAATCTCATAGCGCGTCCATGGCGTAGTGTCTTTGACCCCACGGGCTTGCATATTGTCAAACGCAAGCACCTTGCCATCCTCGCCATCGACTCTCCACCACAATCCAGCGAAACCCTCGGTAATGCCCTGAGTCTTGATATAGCCGCTGTAGGTGACGTGCTTGTCGGCTGCGTCCCTTACGGGAAAGGTCGCGGTTCCCACGCCAAAGCCTGGATTCTGCTTTTTTCTGGCGAGCGCGATTTCGGTGGAGAGCAGATCCAGCGTCGGTTCGTAGGAGTGGTCATGCAAGGCTGCGAACGATTTAACGATCCCCATTGCCACGTCCGGAGTCTGCATGTCGAATCCTGTGAATTCAATGCGACCGCGGCCAGATCGATTGAACTCGCGCATCCACAAAATCATGTCCAGCACTTCTTTCGTATCCCAGGTCCAGAAATACATGCCCTTTAGCAGTTGTTGCGGATCACCCTTCCCGTTCAGAACGAAGTCGTTCAGGCGGTATGCTTCAGGCATGTTCGCCTCGATGGAAAAGATGGTGAAGCCCATCTGAGTGGCCAGAAACTCCAACATGCGATGTTTCAGTTGGAAGAATTCGCGGGTGCCGTGCGTGGCTTCGCCAAGGGCGACGATCCTTGCATTGCCCACCACTTTCTTGAGCGGTTGCATATCGTTGAAGCCGTTTCCGGCTTCAACCGTTCGCAAAGGAATGGCGTGGGTGCGGATCCATTCTGTGGGAGGTTTATCAGCGGCAGGCTGCGCTGACGCAAAAGCAACCAATACGAGCGACGCCCAGGCGCATAGGTGCGACCTGGGCCACTGAGGTAATCTCATGACCACTTCCGGCGGCAACTAAATGCCAGCAGGATCGTAACAGGGAAACCCGCATTGCGCTGTAACTTTGTCAGATCTCGCTGTCATCATCATCATCGTGAGATCGGTGGTTCTTATCTTTCACCGGGCTCATGGCGCGCCCGTCCTGCGCATGATGAATTTCGATCCGGCCATTCACGTTCTCCAGTTTGATATGCGTGCCGCCGTTGCCTAGCTCTCCCCGCAGATCGTGCCCTACGAAGCGGTGATTGTTCACGTGCAGCCCGAAATCATTGTTGATGCCTCCCGAAACGGTATTGGCCTCTATCTCGGCGTTCGAGTCCGATGGAATGGTCAGTTCGACTCCGCCGTTTACGGAATTTAATTCGACGTCTTTGCCCGAAAGCCGAGCAAAGCGAGCATCGAGGCGTCCATTGATGGTCGAGAGCTTCGCGCGTCCGGCAAGATCCTGCGCTTCCACGCGGCCGTTAATGCTCGAGGCTCGAACCTCCCCACTGACTCCGGTGATGTAGAGCGATCCATTGATCAGCTTGATTTCATCCAGCCGAATGGCGCGCGGCACGGTCAGCGTGTATTCCACGCCGCCGGGATTGTTCCGCGATCCCCAATGATCGTGCTCTCGAAATTTGGTGTGGATCGAAAGATATTCCTTACCAGAATCGACGTCGATCTGTATGTCTTCGAGCTTCTCTTTCGTGTCAGCAAATTTTATGGCGTCGACCTTGACTTCGTTGCGGTCCCAGCTAGAGACCTTGACTCCACCGTTGATGTTATCCAGTTGCACGCGCCCGTCCGGCGTGATGGCATAGGTCTGATGGAACTCTTCTGTGAGCGATCCTGTGTGATCCGAGGCCTGTGCGGCCAACGCCAGTATAAGAACGGCAAGAATTGATCCGAGGACCGCTCCCAACCACGTCGCAGACTGCCGATAACGGTTCATGACTGCCTTCCTTTCAACGCCTTAGACGTTCCCACGCGCGATTCGTGAGACGGATATCCGACAAAAAGCATGTCGTATGCCATAGGATACGTCAGTTACCTTTGTGATGTTCCCCCAGTTATAGGTCTGAAGGACAATCATTGCAATGCGTTAGTGGGGTTAGCGGTTGTCTTATTTCGAGCGAAAACGGGTACTCCGTCGCAGGCAGTGGACTGTCCTGCCAATCGCAGTCGTGTTTCTTCTGTTGGGGACCGCTGTCAGCAGCGCTCAGGCTCCCCCGGAAGATAAACCCGTTCCCATCCTCAGCGGCAGCATGGGGGCGTTTAGCTTCGTCACTGGCGGGCACAACGTCATCGACACTCAGATCAACCCGGTTCTTCTCGTGCCGTTGGGAGACCACTGGCTCATCGAGTCACGCGCCGAGTTTGAGGGGGAGTTCCAGCGTCCCACGGATGGAGGACCGTATGGCGGCCCCGTCGACAAGCACGTCGACTACGCACAGGTGGACTACATTGCGAATCCGTATCTCACGGTGACTGCCGGCCGTTTCCTCACCCCATTCGGAATCTTCAACGAACGCCTATATCCGGTTTGGATCCGTTCTCTACAGCCCGATCCCTTAATCCTGCCGATCAGTACCGCTCCGAGCGACGGCGCTATGTTCCGCGGCGGTTTCCCGGTAAGCGGGGGTACGAACATGAACTACGCGTTCTATTTCTCGGCGAGCCGTATCGGCATCGAGAGCGTCGACTCTGAACGGCACGTTGGCGGTCGCATGGGATTCTTCTTGCCCGGCCCGCGGTTGGAAGTCGGCGGCTCCTGGCAGCATACGTTGCAGGATGACCGCAAGAACGCCTTCGGCTTCCACATGGGCTGGCAGCCTTCAAAGGTCCCCCTGAACCTGCGAGCAGAATTCGCCCGTTCTTTCGACGGCAGCGGGTACTGGATTGAAGGTGCCTACCGGCTCAGCCAATTCCGCCCCTGGCAGAAGCAGATGCGGCGAACGGAATTCGTCGCACGCGCCCAGCAGTTTTTCGTGGGAGACATTGGCTCTGCTGGTGACGCGGATCTGGAACTCCCCACGGCCAATATGCGCGAGGCCGATTTTGGTCTGAACTATTTCTTCCGGGACGGCATGAAGGGAATCGCCAGCTACGGACGTCAGTTCAGTTCAGAAGGCAACTTCAATCAGTGGAGTTTCGGTCTGGCATTCCGCTTCCTTATGCCCCTCGGACGTGTGAGCGCGCCTTCGGAGGAACCATGAGATCTCGTAGGAGCGTCCGGGAGTTCACACTGATTCTTTCGCTGGTGGCGCTTATCTCTTTCGGGTTCGCACGCACTCCGGGTGCGAAAAAAGAGGAGTCCGCAGTGCCCATCGTGCAGGCCAAGGATGCCGATTTCATGCGGATCGAGGGCGAAAAGCGTTACCACGCGAATTGCGGCCGCTGTCATGCGGCCCCGCAGAAGTTTCCGCCGCGCATGATGGCCACCGTCTTACGGCACATGCGCGTCCGTGCCACTGTTACTGCCGAGGACCAGAGATTGATCCTCTTCTACATGACGCAATAACTGAACGGTGTTCGAGGACGTAAAGACCATGTTTAAGCCGCATTGCACGATGAGATGGATTCTGGGTCTTGTAGCTCTGATAGCGGCTGTCCCGCAACTTCGTGCTCAGGCGCACGTTATCGAGATCACAGCCGACCACGACAGCCGGTACAAAATTGCCGGCCAACGAACGCCGGAAATCACGGTAAAGGCGGGCGAGCAAATCCTGCTGAAAATTACTGCGAACCGCGGAAGGTCATGGAACCGCGATGGATCGATCCACGGATTCACTTTGTTGCGCGCCAAGGACCGCGCGAAGGTGGAAGGGTGGGACTTATTGCTCAGGCCAGGCACGCAGGAGTTCACGATGACGGCTCCAACCGAGTCGGGCAACTACGAGGTAGTCTGCACCGTTATCTGCAGTGAAGATCATGAAGGCATGCACATGAAGTTCACGGTGCTGCCGCAATAGTGAGGGAGAAAATGAATCGATTCATTCTATGTGTACTGGCTGGAGGAGTTGTTATCGGAAATGCCGCGCATTCGCAAACCGCGCGAAACTTCCACGGGGAAGTTTCCGATAGCCAGTGTGCTCTGAACATTCACTCGCTGACGCGCTCGCATCAGGAGATGCTGAAATCGAAGTCGATGGGTGGCACTTCGAGCACCTGCTCCATGTACTGCATCGAGCATTTGGGAGGCTATCTGGTCTTGTCCTCGGGAGATCAGGTCTATCGGCTTGATCGCGCCGACATGGTGCACGGCTTTGAGGGACAGAAAGTTGTCGTCAATGGGGTTCTCGACACCAAGCTGAACGAAATTCACGTCCTCAAGATCGATCTTGACTCGGGGAAGTAGCCTTCTTTTGCGTTTCGGTGATGAGAAACACACAGAGGATCGTCATCTCCGGCTCAATGGGATGGCGGTAACGCGGAATCGCATACACGAAGTAGTAGATTGCTGGATACAGCGCTACCAGCCAAAACAGCAGCCATGCCCCCGCCTTGCGCAGTCGCAGTGCGCGTCCAAGGCCCCAGAGTGCCAGAATCGATGAGGCGAGGAACAGCGAGTTCTTGGCCTGCGTGAGCCACCACTCCTGATTCACCTTCGGCGGTCCAGCCCAGAAATAGAACAAACGCTTGAGGCTGAGTTTTGAGAATCGCGAATAGTCTTCCTTGATGTACGCGATCGCCTGCTGTTTACGCATCTCGATGTACGAAACCTCGCCCATGGAGAGGACCTGCTTCATCGCCAGCGGACTGTGCGGCGGATCCAGATAGTCCATCAGCGTTCCATCCGCGCTCGGACCATTGCCCAATCGCAGCTCAGCCCCGAAATTATCGCGAATGAAGATGAATTTCCCAAATGTCTCGTAATTGCGAATCAGCCACGGCGCGATTACTGCGAAGAAGACCGCGGATGCGAGCACTACCCCGCCCAAAGACTTCTTCGCTCGCTTCGATCTCCGGTACCAGGACCACAATCCGGCCGCCGGAAGGAACGCGAGCAGGGAAGTCCCATTCAGAGCAATGACACCCCAGAGCAGTCCGAAGCCAAACCACGGAATCCACCCTTCGAGTTCCTCCATCACCAGGCATAGCCAGATCGCAAGAACCAGCAGCAACGCGGACAAACTTGTTTCCCATACCGCGCGAGTACACCAGAACATCACATTGGGTAGCAGCGCCCATGCCCACGCGGACCATATTGCGACTCTCCGAGAAAACATGCGGTGGGCGATGAGGAAGATCGGAATGCAGGTGAGCGCCGAAAAAACACTGTTGATGGTCAACAGTACGAACGCCGAGAGCTTCGAATAGATACCGAAAACCACGAATACACCGGCTGCCAGGTGCGGATAGAGCGGAGGTTCCCATGCGGTCGGACCGGTGGGCGGGCCAAACTGGTTGCTGAACCCGTGACCCGACGCGAGGGACGCAGCGATGCGGCCCATCTCCCATCCGAAACCGAAGTTGTTGTCCGCCGTCTTGAACCGGTAGGTATGCCCGAGGATGATCCAGGCGACTCGCAGGACAAAAGCGATGAGCGCGATCCACGTCGAGGAAGTGGCGATGCTGCGCCACCCGGAAGAGATTGCATCGTGGGTTTGCGGGAGAACCGGTGGCGACTTGTCCATGAGTGACTTCATTTGTAAACGAGCGGCTGAGTTCCATCAACTCGCCGTGACATGCGAGATTGGGTGGAAGCGTAGAATGCTGCAACCGCATGGAGGTGCGTCATGATTCTGGGGATGACAACTTCAACATTCACTTTGCTGCATGTGCTGATCAGTCTTGTGGGGATCGCTTCGGGATTGGTCGTGATGTATGGTTTCCTCAACGCACGAAGACTGGACCGCTGGACCATGCTTTTTCTGGCGACCACAGCCTTGACCAGTCTTACGGGATTCGCGTTTCCAAACAAGCATGTTACCCCGGGTATTGTGATCGGCGTCCTGTCGATGCTCGTGCTGTCGATCGCAGCACTCGCCCGCTACGGTCTGCGGATGAGTGGCCCGTGGCGCTCGATCTATGTGATCTCTTCAGCCATTGCTCTCTACTTCAATATGTTCGTGCTCGTGGTGCAATCTTTCGAGAAGGTTTCCGCCCTGCGGGTATTGGCGCCGACGCAGAAGGAAGCGCCGTTCGCGATCGCCCAACTCGCTATATTGATCTTGTTCGTCGTAGCGACGGTCATCTCGGTGAGACGGTTTCAACCCGGCGTGCCCGGACGAGCGAAGGTCCAAGAAATACAGGAGCGAGCTGCTTAAGTGCGTATCTCCGTTCTACGGGCGGAGATACGCTAATTTGCGTCACTTCTGCGGCATGAAGCCAAGGGTCGCAAGCTCAGCGTCCGAATCCGGTAGAATGGTTTCTTTCACGGACCGCCCGTTTGACTGCGAATCCCATACTAGCTTCCTGGATATTCTCGTTTGCCTCGCCGAAGGGCATCGGGCATTACATTCGCCAGCATTTTCTCGATACCACATTTCGCGGTCTGTACCACGCGAATGCGTTCGACATTGCTCTGCTGGTGCCGTACTTCATCGTGCTGATCTTGCTTGCGGGCTACGGGATGCATCGCTATATCCTGGTTTACCTCTACTACAAGCATCGCAAGAACAAGACTAGCGAGCCGGCGGCTAAGTTCGAAGATTTGCCCCGGGTCACTGTGCAGTTGCCGATTTTTAACGAGCAGTATGTGGTCGAGCGGTTGGTTGAGGCCGTCTGCAAACTGAACTATCCTCACGAGAAACTCGATATTCAGGTTCTGGACGATTCAACCGATGAGACGGTAGATGTAGCGCGATCCCTGGTGGAACGCTATGCGGCTCTGGGCAATCCGATCAGCTATCACCACCGCACCAATCGTCACGGATATAAAGCGGGTGCGCTGGCCGAGGGATTGCAGGGTGCCAGAGGTGAGTTCGTCGCCATCTTCGATGCTGACTTTACTCCTCCAGAAGATTTCTTACTGCAGACGATCCATCACTTCACTGATCCTAAGATCGGCATGGTGCAGACGCGTTGGACGCATATCAACCGCCACTATTCGTTCCTGACGGAAGTCGAAGCCATCCTGCTCGACGGCCACTTCGTTCTGGAGCACTCGGGACGCGCGCGTACCGGGTTGTTTTTTAACTTCAACGGCACCGCTGGAATATGGCGTCGCGCGGCGATCGATGAGGCGGGAGGTTGGCAGCATGACACGCTGACCGAAGACACGGATCTCTCCTATCGCGCTCAACTCAAGGGTTGGAAATTTATCTATCTGCAGGATGTCGAGTGTCCCGCGGAACTCCCGGTTGAGATGACCGCATTCAAGACGCAGCAGGCGCGCTGGGCGAAGGGACTGATCCAGACAGGGAAGAAGATCCTGCCTCGAGTGCTCAGCAGCGACGCGCCTCTGCACACCAAGGTTGAGGCGTGGTATCACCTGACGGCAAATATCAGCTACCCACTAATGATCATGCTGTCAGTCCTACTCTTGCCCGCAATGATTATCCGTTTCTACCAGGGCTGGTTCCAGATGCTCTACATCGATCTGCCCTTGTTCATGGCATCCACGTTCTCAATCTCGAGCTTTTATCTGGTTTCGCAACGGGAATTGTTCCCAAAAAGCTGGCCGCGGGCATTGCTGTATCTGCCCTTTCTCATGGCGTTGGGCATCGGTCTGACGATCACGAACACAAAGGCCGTGATCGAAGCTCTGATCGGGAAGCAGACGGCCTTTGCGCGCACGCCGAAGTACCGTATCGCGTCGAAGCAGGACAAAGTTGGGGCGACGAAATACCGCAAGCGCCTGGGGTGGGTTCCTTGGCTCGAACTGATTATCGGCACTTACTTCGCGCTAACCGTGTATTATGCGGTCGAAAACGAGAATTACATCACCGTGCCATTCTTGCTTCTTTTCGTCTTCGGATACTGGTGCACGGGGTTGATGTCGTTGTTGCAAGGCCGCTTCGGACGCGCGTCTGCCACGACGACAACGCACACGAAGCCATTCCCGGTGGGGGTGTAGATCTCCTCAAGTTTTAGTTTGAGGAAGTCGCGGTCCCCTGAAGCAGAACTGCCGACTGTTCATCCCCTGCCTTCACGATCTGAAAAAAGCTACGCAGCGGGCCGTAATACTTCGTTTCGAGCGAGAGTGCGTTGATGTCTAGTTTCCGGGTCAAGTGCAGCATCCCTTTGTTGTTTTCCGCCGAGACTGTGTAGACGAAGGCGCGAAGATCGCGACTCTGCGGCTGGGGAAGTCCGCTGATCTGCCAGCCTGGAGGGAGTTCCACACTGATATCATCGAGTTTTTGGGAGAGAAATTCGAAGTAGATCGGGTGGACGCGCTGGCTGTGATCGAAAACTTGCTTTTCCGTTCCGCTGAAGACCCCTATTGGAAACAAAGCGCGGCGTCCCGAGAGTGCGGCCCAACCTGGTATCTTAACGCTGAACTCAGCTAAAAATGGAACTTCGGCGTTTGTCCACTCTGGCTGTTTTGTCAATTCCACATCGCTTGCTGCGGGAATATAACCCTTGATTTCGTCCTCGAGAGATTTCTTGTGAGCCGCAGCGTCTTCGTTTCTGTGATTAACTCGACGCTCCAGCCCTTCCAGACCGGTGAATGTGATAACTAATTTTCCTTCCAAATCGCCGATTGGAGATAATTTCAACTCTGCTCTGCGCTGAATTTGAGACACGGAGCTGTCTGGCAAACTGGTTTGTACCCATGATCCGCCATCTTTGTCCAGGCGCAACCCCTGAACTCCGGTTTCTTCCCAACGTAGTATTCCAAATGGCGTGAAAGCCGCGCCAGGATCCAGATAGAGATCTTTGCCATTCAATTTGACCAGCACCAGGTTAGAGTCAAGCTTGCGACTCTCCATGCTTTGCGGATTGAAAAAGAAATTGTGCCGGTCTGAAACCAGCACGGGATAGGCTTCAAAGCCAGCAGCCCGCACCAAAGCCAGGTAGAGCCAGGTCAGTTCCCATCCCCTGCCGGAGCCTTGCTTCCACACGTCTTCCGCGGTGTAGTTGGGATTCTTGTTCTCGCGCTTTTCCTCTTGTTCGGTTTTGCGCTCGTCGTAACTGGTGTTGTGAAGCTGCTGCACCCGGGTGTAAAGCTTCGAGAGTTTGAGCTCCGGCGTATCAGAAGCGGAAACAATCTGCGCGACAGCATGTTCCATCGCACCGCGCCTGCCGATAAACTTATCAACCGCGTCGTTCCGATTCTTCCCCACTTTCTTCCAGAATTTGGTCGCGTCTGTATCAAAAGGATCGCTGCTATAGATGAAATCCACGCGTGCCTTCAGTTCGTCCTCCGGCGGCATGAAGTCTTCGGCATTGAAGGCCTCCATGTTGGTCACCTCAAGCTCCACATTGCCATCCGCCAGTAGCTTGGGAGAAGGAGTTCCTGAAGGCAAGTGCTCAGTCCATCGAAAATTCATTTGATAGTAGTTACTCTGAAAGGGGCGCAACGAGAACTTTGCTCTTTTGGTGAAGAGTTCGTTATTCAGGACCCAATTAGAGGTAAAGATATACCCTTTTTGAAAACTGATCTTGTAGTAGTACTCAATAATGCTTCCCACCTGGACATCCGGCACGGCAAAGGTCTTGGCGAGGTATTGAAGTCCTTTTCTCTTGACAATAGTTTTTTCGAAGACCTGGCCCGTGAAATTGACGATCGAACCGTCGGGCCGGATGGTGCGGGCGTTTACACTGTGAATGGTTCCAACCTCTTCCGGAAGCGGAATTTCGACGTTTGCGTATTTGCGCCCTTCCTCGGTCAGGATCTTTATCCGAAAGTAGTTCTCCTCGAACCGGTCGACGCTCATGAGGCCGACATTGGGGCTGTGGCACGTTATCCCGCAATCATCCCGCTGAACCTCGCGGTACAAAATGATCGCCGGAGCACCTGGCGCCAGCGGTTCTCCGGTCATTCTCAACTCTTCCTGCGAGACCGGTTGGAACTGAATACCAGCAAATGAAGATTGAGATACTAATACCGTAGAGAATACACAAACAGCTGACCACACCAGGAATCGACGAAGGGACACCGAGAGCCTCCTTTTGGTGGCTGATGCTGCTGATGGGGAAGACTGCTGGTTCAGCCCTGTGTCTGGGACAGTCTGACTGGGACGAGGTGCTTCCAGCAACGGGATACTGTACATCTGCACATTCAAGAAGACAATCCTTTTGCTCGGCCAAAGGTTACGATCGGAAATTGCATACAGCACTCCCGGTTCTTGCCATATCTCCGTGACTTTCTCGAGGAGTGCCGCGTCAGATGTCAAGAGAAGATGTTGGGGACATCATGGAACTTATTCCGCTGCTGCTCGTCGTCGTGAGATTCGCATCTGTCGCATGCGCGGCCGATAACCTCAAGTTGAATCCGAAACTGAACCACAACAGCGACCGCGAGAATGGTCGTCCGACTATCCGCGCGAATATGGACACAGGTTGTTCCTGGCAACACCGCCTACGTGATTATGTACGGCGAAGGATGCCACAACACCACGAGCCAGACGCGACGCACGGTTGATCTCTTCGGGAAGTACAAGGGGCGCGTACAATTTGTGGTGATTGATCTCGATTGATCTCGATCCAAGACCCTCAATACGCAAAACGACCTGAAGAAGAAGTATTACGCCGTTTACATTCCTCACGTCGTTGTTCTTGATGCTGCCGGCAACGCTCTCCGCGACGCTTCGGGGGAAGTCGATGAGAGTGGCATATCACAGTCTGCTCGAGAAAGCCTTGCGCTGAGTTCTGGCCTTCCGTTGAGCGCTCATTTACAATCCTGTGTCGCAAATTACTGATCGTCCCGGCGCGGGTTCTACATTCCGCGAGAGAGTCTTCGCAAGGAGGATGCAATGCTCCGCTCGCATCGGTTTCTTTCGTACTCCGCACTCCTGTTTTTCTCGGGCCTCCTCCTGAGTTGTGGCAGCGCACACGATTCCGACGAATATTTCGTTTTTGTGTCCGCCAATCTGCAGGTGCCTTATTGGAAGATGGCGGCTACTGGTTTCTCCCATGCCGCAGGTGAGTTCAAGGTGAGATCCGATTTTACCGGCCCGCAGAATTACGATCCCAAAGCCGAGCGCGATGCGCTGGACCAGGCTGTGCAGAAGAAGGCCACCGGAATTCTGCTGGGCGTCACGGATCCTGCCCAGCTAAAGGACAGCATCGACAAAGCCGTCGCGGCCGGAATTCCGGTGATTACCGTCGATTCCGATGCCCCGTCCAGCAGACGGCTGTTTTTCATCGGGACCAACAACTATCAGGCCGGATTCACCGGCGGCCAACGCCTTGCCCAAGAGTTGAAGGGCAAGGGGGATGTGGTCGTCTTCACCATGCCCGATCAGTCGAACCTCCAAGACCGTCTCCGGGGATACAAGGATGCGCTGGCCAAGACTCCCTCGATCAAAATCACGCGCATTGTTGACATCCAGGGCGATCCGCGCATCGCATTCGATACAACTACGCAGATTATCGGCAAGGCGCGCGACAAGATAGACGCCTTCGTTTGCCTGGAGGCGCAGTCGGGGAAGGAAGTTGCAGGTGTCCTGAATAGCTACAAAGTCAGCGGCAAGGTAGTCATGGCCATGGACACGGACCAGGAGACCCTCGGCTGGATTCAAAAGGGAGTGATCGCCGCAACCATCGCACAGAAGCCCTACACCATGGCATTCGTCGGCTTGCAGATGCTCGACAATCTTTATCATCACAAGCCGGCGTCGTTGATGACCGACTGGTCGAAAGACAGTTACGCCCCGATCCCCACCTTCGTCGATACCGGCTCGGACCTGATCGATAAGAGCAACGTCGATTCCTTTATTCAGGCGGGGAAGAATTTGTCGACGTCCAATCAGTGAGACCCGCGACACTCTGTTGTCCGAAGCGAAAGAGAGAACTCTCTCATGCGAAAACTACCTTTATGTTTTCTCCTGCTGCTTGTCTGCTTGCCCACTTTAGGACTAGATCGCCAGCCCGCAGTCGATTATCACGCGCGGCGTGAAGCGCTAGCCAAGAAAGCAGGCGGAGTGGTCGTGCTGCTCGCGCCGCTGGAGAAGTCGGACGCGGTTTATGGGTTCCGGCAGGAGGATAACTTCTATTACCTTTCCGGCGTGACCGTACCGGGTGCGGGATTACTTCTTGCCCCAGCGTTTGACGCCCAGGGTGACACTCCTGCGCGAACTTACTCCGAGATTCTCTTCTTGCCTCCGCGGAATCTCCGGCTTGAAAAATACACTGGTCCGCAACTTGGGGCCGATGATCCGAACGCTCCCAAAGCAACCGGTTTCGATCGCGTCGAGGACATGTCGAAGCTGCCGGAGGAAGTCGAGAAACTCCTGGCGAACCAGCGCCCCGTGATATTCACCGAAATGGCGTCTCAGGGGAACACTCCTGCCAGCGAAGATATGGTGGGATTCCTGAAGCACAGCAATGCGATGGTCTTCTTTCAGGACGTCAAGCCGATGCTGACTTCTCTGCGTACCGTGAAGGACGCCGGAGAGATCGCGCTGATTCAGAAGGCCGTGGATGCCTCTGTCGCTGCGCACCTGGCCGCTATGAAGGCCATAAAGCCGAACATGAAGGAGTATGAGGTGTCGGCCCTGCTGAATTACGAATGGGAGCGGCGGGGCTGCGAAGGTCCGTCGTATTCGCCTATTGTTGGTTCCGGACATAGCTCGACTGTGCTGCACTATTCCGAGAATACGAACACGATGAAGACGGGGGATGTGGTGGTGATTGATGCGGCTGCGGAATGCTCGATGTATGCTGCCGACATTACCCGCACATTGCCTGTGACTGGACACTTCACCGCGCGGCAAAAGGAAATCTATGACATCGTCTTGGGTGCGCAACAAGCTGCTGCTACCGCCTTCCAGTCGGGCAAGTCAACGCTGGTCGGCGACGGCGAGAATTCGCTGAACAAGGTCGCGAGAGATTACATCAAATCTCACGGAAAGGATCTTCACGGTCACCCGCTCGATCAATATTTCATCCATGGACTGGGACATTACATCGGATTGAACGTGCATGATGACGGCGACTACAAAGTTCCGCTCGGCCCAGGCATGGTCTTCACCATTGAGCCGGGAATCTACATTCCGGAAGAGAATATCGGGGTGCGAATCGAAGATGACTTTGTGGTTACCACCGATGGCAAGCTGGTCAGAATGAGCGCGGCACTACCTTCGAAAGCAGAAGAAGTTGAGAGAGTGATATCCGGAAAGTAGCTGGCGAGCCGGGCCGAATGGAGATCGACCGGCTCGCCTTTTGGCATTGCTCGAGATATCCCGTATCAGGGGAATAGGTTCAGAGTGTTGGTCGCATCATCTACGTAGTAGAGGCCGGTACCATTCACGAATGCCACACCGAACAGTGCGCCCGATCCCGGCGGGCTCCCGCTGCCGTCCAGAAGAGATTTTCCCAGTTGCTGCCCAGATGGCGATGTGAGCACCATGAAGCCATCATCTCCATTCGCAGTGATGATGTTCCCCGTCGATGTAATTGTCAATCCGAGCGGATCATTCAGCATTCCTCCACTGGTAATCGTTGTGCCGGTACCAGCAGAAGTAGTCCGCATAAGGGCATTGGGAATGGCGGCGATCCGATTGTTGACGCTGTCCGCAACGTAAAGCGTCGTTCCGTCGCTGCCCAGGTGAACGCCGGTGGGTCCGATCACTAGCGCGGCGGGATCCGTTTTCTCGGCGAATCTGGAACCAACAGTGGTCGTCGACACCAGAGTCGGGCTCACCCCCTTCGAGATCGACAGGTTCAAGCGCAGGACGGTTCCTCGATTTACCACATTTCCTCCGCCTGCAACCGTGCCATTCAGGACATTTGTCACAAACAGCGAGGCACTTTTGCCGTTGTCGGAGGCAGTCATGTCCCAGGGGCCGTTGATGCCGTGTCCTGAGAATGTCTCACGAACGTTGCCGTGGCTGTCCAGTACCAGCAGGCATCCCGCTTTCGCTGTCGCCGATGTTCCATCTGTGGTCGGCAGGCTCCCGACAATGACCCATCCGGTCTTCAGGACAGCGAGAGCCGTGGTCAGGCCTATACCTCCAGGACATGGGCCCGGCAGATTCCCAGGATCGATCTGTGCGAACAGGCTCATGGTTCCATCTGGAGAGATCTGCACAATTGTTGTGCCCGTACCCTGCAGGTTAGCGGCGTTGTTGAAGTTACTGACCAGAAGATTCCCTCGGGTCAGTGCACCCACAGTTGCAGGCACCACCACGAGGCCATAGGGGTTCACGTCGCCATTCATCGGAACAGTGGATCCGACGACTGAGATGTTCGAAGCATAGGCAGGGCAGAGTAGTACGCTGGCCGTGCCAACCGCCACGAGGACTCGCGATACACGAGTCCGCCAGAGCAGAGCAATGTTTTTAACGTCCATGTGAGACTCCTGAGGGCGGGCCACGCACGACTAGGCAGCTAAGGAACGGACCGGGCTCGCCGAACACTAATTAGGTTGTCGTGATCCGCAGCTGCAGTGTCAACAGATTGTCAAATCTGGGTTGCGGAAGCACTCAGGAGACGTACTCGCGGATGTACTCGTCTTTTGTTTGTGCCAGTTCATGGATGTCTCCGTCGAAAATAACCTTCCCATCGCGTAGGATCAGAAAGCTCATGGGCACATCGCAGTACTGGCCCTTTGGCAGTGCTCTCACCTGATTTGTCTGTTTGTCGAATTGGTGAGTTGCCATCGTGAAGGCGTCCTGCAGTCGATGAGTAACGAGCAACGCGCTGTTTCGATACACGTCACGCTGCTTCATGATCAATTCGATAATCGTGTTCGAGGTCACCGGATCGAGTCCGCCTGTCGGAGAGTCATAAAGCAGCAACTCCGGCTGAGTAATGATCGCGCGCGCAATGGCGACGCGCCGCCGCATTCCACCAGACAACTCCGAAGGGAAGAGATCGACCGTATGTTCTAGTTCGACAAAGCGCAGTGACTCGCGAACTTTCTTGTCGATAGCTTCGTCGTAGATGCCATGCTCTTCGATGAGACGGAACGCGACATTCTCGCGCACGGTAAGCGAGTCGAACAATGCGCTTTCCTGGAAGACCATTCCGATTTGGCCGCGAAGCGCGAACAGGTCTTTCTCGCGCATTTGTGTGACGTCTTCTCCGAGTACGGAGATGCGTCCGGAGTCCGGCTCCAGCAATCCGAGCACCAGTTTCAGGATCGTGCTCTTGCCTGCTCCCGCTACTCCAAACAGAGCTTTTGTCTCGCCTGCCGGCAGCTTGAAGGAGACACCACACAGAACTTCGGTCGATCCGAACGAGATCCAGACATCTTCAAAGACGACAGAGAATCTGGACTTCTCCGCGATGTTTGTGGTGACGGAATCAATGGGTAGGGTCGGTGTCGCCATAGATTACTTGAAAGAGAGAACGTTCATCAGGAATTGCGTCGTGAAGAAGTTCACAACGATGATCAGTACGGATGCGGCAACCACTGCCTGGGTTGTCGCGCGGCCGACGCCCTGGGTACCTCCGCGTGCTGTCATGCCGTAGAAGCATCCGACAGTCGCGATGATGAAGCCGAACAAGAGAGGCTTCACCAGTCCCATGAAGACGTCTTCAAATACCAGCGACTGCCAAGCGTTATTCCAATACTGGCGCGCGTCGAGATTCAATAGAAGCTTTGCCACCATCAACCCGCCCGCGAGTCCGACCAGATCCGAAAGGACCGTCAGGAAAAACAGCATGAATACCGTTGAGATGACGCGCGGCGTGACCAGTTTCTTCAATGGATCAGTGCCCAGCGCGCGCATCGCGTCGATTTGTTCGGTGACGACCATCGAGCCCAATTCGCTGGCCATCCCCGATGCGTTGCGACCTGCCACCAGAATGCCCGTAAGCACCGGGCCCAACTCGCGCACCATCGACAAGGCGACGAGTTGTCCGATGAGGGTGAGCGAACCGAAACGTTGCAGGGTATTTGCCGTCTGCACCGCCAATACGGCTCCGGTGAAAAACCCGATCAAGACGACAATGGGAAGGGAACCGACGCCGATCAGGTCGGCCTGTTGCACGATATCGGCCAGATACAGAGGCTTTCGGAAGAGGTTCCCCAGCGACTGCAGGGAAAGCATGGTGTAATCCTGAACCGCCTGCACCTTTTCCTTAGCAAATTCCGTGGGCGAGATCAGTTCCATGCGTTTGATGAAGCCGAGTGGTAATTCTCAGCTTCATCGAAATATAACAGAGAAAGCTATCATCCATCAGAACTCAGGCATCAGCACGAGCGCATTTAGCGCTCTTCACAGTGACGAAGCAGCACGAGAGAAGCGGCGAAGTATATCGGTCGAGTAGAGAAAGACCCTGAGGCCTGAACGCTGTAGCTCGGTTTACCCCCGGCCTTTCTTTTTGATCTCGATGTTCAGGCGCCGGATCTTCTGGTTCAGTGTCGAAAGCGGTACGTGGAAGCGTTCCGCCGCTTCGGTCTGGTTCCAGTTGCAGCGTTCGAGCATGTCGATGATCACCCGCCTCTCTACATCTTCGACGATCTCGAACAGCGATGCATCGGACGGGGGATCGTGCAGAGTGAGAGACGATCCGCGGCCCATGAGAGACTCGGGTAGTAGGTCCACGCTGATTTCAGGGCCGGATGAGAGCACAACGGCGCGCTCAATTACATTTTCCAGTTCTCGTACGTTGCCTGGCCAGGAGTAAGCCATGAGTGGACGGAGTGCTTCGGGAACCACACGGGGGACAGTCCGTCCATTCTCCTCGGCGTATTTCTTGAGAAAGAATTCGACGAGCAGAGGGATGTCTTCTTTGCGTTGCCGCAGCGGTGGAAGTTCGACCGTAATGACATTCAGGCGATAGAAGAGGTCCTCCCGAAACCGTCCTTCGCGCACCATGTGCCGCAAATCAATATTGGTCGCGGCGATGATACGAACGTCCACCTGAATCTCCTGGATTCCGCCCAGATGCATGAATCGTCGATCCTGCAGCACGCGCAAGATCTTGGCCTGGGTCTCCAGGCCCATGGTGGCGATCTCATCGAGGAAGAGCGTCCCTTTGTCGGCGACTTCGAACAGACCTTTCTTCGAGGCAATAGCGCTCGTGAAAGCACCCTTCACGTGTCCGAAGAGCGTGGACTCGAGCAGATCGGTAGGCATCGAGCCCGTATTGACAGGAACGAATGGCTTGTCGCGCCGCGGTGAGTTTAAATGGACCGCCTTCGCGATGACTTCCTTGCCCGTTCCGCTCTCTCCCTGAAGCAACACCGTGGACCGGCTATTCGCGACCTGTGCAACCAAGTCGAATATCTTGAGCATGGGCTCGCTCTTGCCCACGATATTTTCGAAGTTATAGCGCTGCTTGAGGGCGCGCTTCAGTTGAACGTTTTCTTCCTCCGCCTTCCGCCAGCCGACTGCGGCCCTCACGTCCGCCAGAAGTTTTTCGTTATCCCAAGGCTTCTGGACGAAATTGGCCGCGCCCGACTGCATGGCCCGCACCGCATTCTCGACTGTACCGAAAGCCGTAATCATGATCACCGGTTGCTTCGGGTCGTGACTGCGGATCTCGGACAGGATCTCCATTCCGTCGCGTCCGGGAAGCGCGAGATCCAACAACACGAGATCGAATGTCTGGTCGGCGAGTGTCGCCAGACCGTCCTCACCGCTTACGGCCGTTTCAACTTCGAACCCCTCCATTTCAAGCAAAGTCTGAAGGGATTCACGAATCGCGGCTTCATCGTCAATGATGAGCACCGATCCGGCCGGTGCGGGAGTGCCGTTCATCGTTCCACGTGAAATGACTGCTGCCTCAGACATGCACTGCCTTCCTGCTCAATGGGAAATCCAGGGCGAAAGTAGTGCCGGTTCCCGGATTGCTCTCTACGCGAATTTTTCCTGCATGTTCTTGGATGATCCCATATGTCACCGAGAGGCCTAGCCCGGTTCCGCGATTCTGGCCTTCTCTCGGAGCTGTTTTCGTCGTGAAGAACGGGTCGTAAATACGTTGAATGTGCTCTGGTGCAATGCCCGATCCAGTGTCGGAGACCCGCACGCTCACCAGTTCGCCATTGCTGGTTGCGACACTCAGCTTGCCGCCCCCGGGCATGGCGTCTTTTGCGTTGAGGAAAAGATTCAGGAATACCTGCTGCAACCGCCCCGCATTTCCTTGGATTGGTGAGATGCCGTTCGTCAGTTCAGAGTCTACCTGGATCTTGGCCGTTCTAAATTGATGCTCGAGCAGCGCAAGGGTGTCGCCGATGATCTTGTTAATGTCGATGTCGGTGAATTCTGTTCCGCTGGTTCGGGAGAAGTTCAGCAGATTGTTGACGATCTCCGATGCGCGGAAGGTCTGCCGCGTAATCTTCTCCAGCAGTCCTGATTTTTGGGGATCGCCCTGCAACTGCTTCGCCAGCATCTGCGTGTAAGAAGAGATGACTGCCAGCGGAGTATTCACTTCGTGCGCCACTCCCGCCGCCAGCAATCCAATCGAGCTGAGCTTGTCGGATTGCGACAACTGGCTCTCGAGCTCGACGCGTTCGGTGATGTCGTCCATGATGACCAGCCGCCCGATGACCTGGAACTTCCTTGTCACCAGCGGCGCGATCGCGACGTTGACGGTTCGAGTTTCCCCTGCCGGAGTCTGCAGGCGGAACTTGTAAAGATTGTTTATTCCCGCATTCTGGCGTACCCGGTAGAACTCCTCGACGAACTCAGTCGGGAAGATGCTCCGGATGGGCTGGGTGAGTGTCTGCCAACGGGGCAGGGCATACATCACTTCCATCTGGGCATTCCAGCTCTCGATGCGGTCTTCCATGTCGAGCGCGATCACGCCCACGTTGATGGATTCCACGATGTTCTCGTTGAAGTCCTTCAGCCGTTCGTACTCAGCGACCTTCTGCTGCAGCGACGCATACAGCCGGCCATTCTGAATGGCGATACCCAGATAGCCGCCCAGAGTTTCCAGGAGTTCAATGTCTTCGCTGGAAAGGTAGTCGCCCTTGTTTGTCTTGCCCAGCCCCATTACTGCCACGGTGCGCTGTTGAGCACGACAGGGGATGTAGTAGTTCAAATCTAGCTTGGCAATGGCATCCTGCGATCCGGCGGTTTCGCGCGGCACAGCATGCGTGTTTTCGAAGAACATGTGTCCGGCAGGCTCTGGACGCGTCTCGCTCAGAAATGTCAAATCCAGGGTGCCAACCGGATTCATTCCGACCGACTTGGATAAGACGAACTGCTCGGTTTCCTCATTCACGCGCAGAAAGATTGCAATGCGATTCACAGCCAGCGTGCGTGACAGGCGGTCGACCACAGCAGAGAGCAGCGCCTGCAGATCCGTCTCGGAACTTAGCTCGCGTCCGAACTCGATCAGTGTTCGGCGGTAGTCGTACACCGTCCGGTAGAAGAGATGGTCAACTCGGTCTTGAATCCATTTCCGTACCGGATCAAACAGCAGCGCCGTAACCACCACTGCGAGAATCAGCCCCACAGGTCCGGTCCCGGGCTTCTGCATGTGGACGAGTTCGGCCACGCCCGCTACCAGAGCGAAGTACAATCCCACGACAGTAGCCGCTGCCAGCGTGTACACCACACCGCGCTTGAAGATCAGGTCCACGTCCATCAGGCGATAACGGAAGATGGCGTAGCCAAACGTCAGCGGCAGCAAGCCTAGCGAAAGCACAGAGAGCTTCATCCCCATGCCAGGCAGGGAACCCATCAGGTAGGGCACGACATAGAACAGGGTGTAGGGAACGACCGCCAGGACTGTGCCACGCGTGACCCACTTCAACTGTTGCCGCAGGATGGTAGTGCTCGCGAGACGATAGCTGTACCACAGCACTCCGGCAGCGGCGATAAAGAGAATCGCGCCGCAAGCCATCTCCTGCCGGTCCATATCCCATCGCAGCAAACCGCTCGCCTGCGCCAGCCGTAAAGCAATGATGTGGCGTCCGAGAAGGATGGCGCCGGGAAGATACGCCAGCGACACAATCCACGGGTGCTGCCGCACGAATTGCCGCTTCTCCGGAAATATCAGGACAAAATGCAGGAACAGCGCCGGCTGCAATACCCAGGCAATGATATTGCTCCAGTAGATGATCCAGTCAAAATCGTTCAGCTTGCCGGTGTACTTGAACGAGTAGGCGATGAACGAAACCAGACAGAAGATGTAGAAGTGCGTCGAGCCAGCCGCCGTCCAGCGTCTCAGGAGAACGTATAACCCAATTCCTAGATAGATCAGCGCGATCAAGCGCAGGGAATTGTTCAGGGATCGGTCCGCCGGAACCAGGAGGACTTTCGAATCCAGCGCAATTGACCCTCGGATCAGCGAATAGGTAGCGCTGTGCCAAACGCCTGTCCCGTAGAGCTGGCGCTCCAGCCCGGGAGTACTCTTTACGTCCTGACCGTTGATCGCGACCAACTGATCATTCGGCTTAATGCCAGCCTGTGCCCCCATCCCATGGGGATCCACCCGGTCCGCGATCAGCTTTCCATCATGCTCTACCCACCAGACGCCGTCGTCAGGAACCGCCGACTGTCGCTCTTTGGCAAAGTTGAACCCGGCAAAGACCACGGCTGCTACTGTGAGCAGAAACAGTAGCACCGCAACCGAGCGAGCCTGGCTTTCACGATTCATGGGCTTCGGCGCTGGCCCCGAGCCCTTGGCAGGCTGAGGGGTGGAAGAATGCTCCCACTGATCCCCAATGAGCAAGTTCGCTGCCACCTAAAACCCCAATTCCACAACGCTAAGTGCCACGTTAGAAGCCACTTCCCGAATTATAGATGCACTTTCGAACACGAACTATGCCTTTTTGGATGTTTCTGTGATATTTAGTATTCAGTTCTCTTTCAAAATCTGCAGTTTAGGCTCAGTTGGCCCTTCGGCGGATTTGGATCTGTGCCGGATCACAGCACCCTACAGTTCGCTAGATTTCTTGGATGCAAATCCTACGGGTGAGTTACCGATTGCGGACCGCGGGGTTAGCTTGCTGCTTTTTTGTTCTTCTTCGGCTCTTCCACTGGCTCGTCGTCCCAATCGAAGGTGAGGGCGCGCGCGGTTGTCTCGATGGGCTCCAGCTGAGGGATCTCTTCCGGTACAGATGCGCCTAATTCGGCAAATTTCCGCGCCGAAACCAGTACACGATTTTCGAGGGATCCGACTGCCTGGTTATAGGCCTCAACCGCCCGATCGAGATTCGTGCCCACTGCAGTGATGTGCGTGGCGAGCTTTCGCAGGCGCTCATGCAATTCCCGGCCAAGGATGCTGATCTCGTGGGCGTTGTGCGCCAGCTTCTCCTGGTTCCACCCGTAGTTGATGGCCTTTAACAGCGCAATCAGAGTGGTTGGCGACGCCGGAATCACCCGGTTCAGCACTCCGTGTTCGATCAGTCCGGTGTCCTGCTCCAAGGCTGCGCTGAAAAAGGTCTCGCCGGGGAGAAACATGACGACGAATTCGGGCGTCGACTGAAACTGCTCCCAGTATTTCTTGCCGGCCAGCGTGTTGATATGATCGCGAACCTGCCGGGCGTGATTGGCGAGGCATGTCCGCCGTCTCTCCTCGTCGTTGGTCTCGAATGCGTCAAGAAACGCCTGTAGGGGTGTTTTCGCATCGACTACGACATGTTTCCCGCCGGGTAGCTTCACCACAAGGTCAGGACGTAGCCGGCCGCTCTCGCCATTGATCGTTTCCTGCTCGGAGAAGTCGCAGTACGAAAGCATTCCCGCGATCTCGACCACACGCCGTAGTTGGATCTCTCCCCACCGTCCTCGGACGTTCGGAGTCCGCAATGCACGCACCAAATTGCCGGTCTCCGACTGCAACTCTTTTTGTGTGGAAATCAGGGATTGAACCTGGGCCTTAAGGTCGCCATAAGCCTCGCCGCGTGCAACTTCCATCTGCTGGATCTGCGAATCGACTTTACTGAGCGACTCGCGCACAGGAGCGACAAGATCCGCAACCGCTTTCTGCCGCGCCTCGAGATCGCCTTCTGCTTGTGTCTGGAACCGTTTCAGTGTCTCCTGCGCAATCTGAAGGAACGACGTGTTATTGCTTTTCAGCGCGTCCGCTGCCAAAGCCTTGAAGGCGTTCTGCAGATCCTCGGCTGCCCGGTCGTTCGCAGTGGTGAGTAACTCGATCTTTTCCTGGCTGGCCTTGCGCTCCGCTTCGAGCGCGGCCTCGAGTCGGGCTCGCGCGGCAATTAGTTGCTGCTGTTCCTCGGCCACTCGAGCGAGTTCTGTCTTCGCACTGGCCAACTGCTGCTCAGAGAGCGTCAGGCGAGCCTCGACGCCAGCCGCGCGCGAACGCAGCACAAGCCAAACCAACAGGCTTCCGAAAAAAAGGCCCAGGGCCCCGATCAGGATGGTTTCCATGCACGGTAACAGGCTCGTTGCGCCTGCCATGGGATTCTACTCCACGGGCCTGTGGAAGAGCGAATAAAAGGTGAATGTGTGTTCGGAAAGCCGGCCCTGCGTAAACTTCGGCACGATGCGTTCGTGTACCTACTGCTTCAGCGGCACCGCGTAGTGCGACGCGATCAGCAACCAGTTACCATTTTTCCCCTTCCAGACGTCGGTAAACCGGTCGTGATAGTCGTACGGTTTGCCCTTGGTCGTCCCGCGCTCGTGATATACCCCAGTCACGATGCCGGTTGTTCCGTGGATTCGGATCTTGAGGTCAGACATCTCAGCTACCTCGATGTGGTCCGAAGGCGCAGCCATGAAGCTGATGTAGCCGGTTTTGCTCAGGGTACTGCCGTCCTCGAAGGTGATCACGAAGTCCTCATCCAGCATGGCAGCCAATCCCTCGACCTGCCGCTGTTTGTAGAAGCCGGTCAGTTGGTCTTCGGCCGCTCGTAATTTTGCGACCGCAACCTGCTCTTGTGCTTTTAGGACCAGAGGAAATGTGAGCAGGGACAACGCCACCGCCCGCAAAAGCGTTTTGCGCATGTTTGTATCTCGCACAGGCAACGCAGGATACCAAGTTCCTTCTGTGACCCCGCTCTGCGCATGCTGTGCTAGGCTTGGCTCTGGTCCGGCGGTTTCCATGGATTCCACCCAACCCGATCATGCTGCAGAAGCCGTGCTAAGGCAGCAATCTGCCGGTCGCGGGGAGATTCGCATCGGCACAGCGGGATGGTCCTATAAAGACTGGGAGGGCATCTTCTATCCGCCGGGGATGCGCCAGCGCAAACTGCATCCGCTTGAATATCTGGCTCGCTTCTTCGATACCGCTGAGATCAATACATCCTTCTACGGCCCGCTTAAGCCCGAACTGGTAAAGCTCTGGTGCCGCCGCGTAGCGGAGGTCAACCCGCGTTTTTTATTTACCGCCAAGCTCTACCGCGCCTTCACCCACTCGCCGCTCTCGATCATGGAGCCAACATCGGCGGCGAGCATCCGGCCGACCGATGAAGACGAGATCAAAACCCGCGAGGGCCTCGATGCACTTGCCGCAGAAGCGAAGTTGGGCGCGCTGCTGATTCAGTTCCCCATCTCATTCAAGAATACGTCTCTAAATCGCGAATACGTGGAACGCCTGGTGAGGCAGTTCATCGAGTATCCGTGTGTCGTCGAGGTGCGCGATTCGAGCTGGAACAATCCGGAAACTCTGGCGAACTTTGCCCATAGAAACGTCGGGTTTTGCAACATCGATCAGCCGTTGCTGGGTAAATCCCTCGGTCCCACCGAATACGTGACAGCTCCGATCGCTTACGTTCGCCTGCACGGACGCAACTACGATCAGTGGTTCGACTCCGACAACCGCAACGACCGCTACAACTACCTGTACACGGAGAAAGAAGTCGCGCAGTGGAAGGAAAGGATCGTGAACGTGGCGCAGAAAGCGCAGACCACGTACGTGATCACCAATAATCACTTTGAGAGCAAAGCGGGAGTCAATGCCATTGAACTCAAGGCCATGATCAAGGAAAAGCGCGTCCCCGCGCCCCCCACCCTGATTCAGAAATATCCGGAGTTGCGGAAGTTTGCCGACCCGCTTGAGGATGCCGGGAACGCAAGCGGCCAACTGTCGCTACTCGCCTGATGCAAAGAATGTGGGGACAGCCGCCGCGGCTGTCAGGGAGCGATGATCCTGCCGCGGCAAGTCTCGTTTCAGCGCGGCACAAATTGAAAATCACGAATTACAACCGACTGATTCCTGGCAGGGGTCGCCTTGAAGCACCAAAGATTAATCCCTACGGGAGCGGCCACTTGTGGAATGTTGATCGCACTTGAAGTGTAGGTTTCGGTCTTGATCACGTCAGCAACCGATCCAATCGGGACGACACCGTTCATTAACGTGAAGACAATGTGATCGGGGCCCCATTCCATTCTCGCCGTCGTGAGCTCTCCTCCGCTGACATGAAAGTTGTCCTCCCATGCCGAGACGCCGTTGGGCTTGCGATTGCCGGTCGAAGGATACACCGTGAAGTCCGCGTTGCAGCCGTGGCAGGTTTTATTCCACTGCGAGAACTCGATATCAATTTCGTTCTCTGCGTCCTCGCCTATGTGATGCGTGGGGCCATAGGTGAACAGTCCGAGCACCATCGTTGGATCCATCTCGTAAATATTGCCCGCAAGCACCCACTGATAAGTTCCGAAGTGTAGATTTTCCGCGGTGAACAGTTCGGCTGCCGTCCACTTCCCGTCACGTTGGACGATCTGAACAAGCAGATATCCGTGTGCGTCGATCGTGACATTGGCCGGATCTCCGCGCGCGACGCCAGCCATACCTCCATTGGTGACCTTCCACTCGCGTCCAGCAAAATTAATCGTCTGCGCCTGAAGGCAGGAGAAAGCACACAACAGAAAGCAGCAGATCACGATTCGGCTTACGAATCGCACGGATGTGCCTACCATGGACTCACTAGCGAACATTTTGTAAGTTTCCTGCATCTGATGCTCCGCATTAGGTGATTCAGGCCTCAGCAAAGGGAGAAACACAATGGCCGAGCCAGGAATCAATTTCCCACATGCTACGAGCAAGGCAGCACCCGAAGGTGCCGCAGGATTCATTCTACGAAAAAGAACGCTACTCTCAACAATCGCTCTCGGAATGGCAAGTCTTATGTTCCTACGTTGCGGCACGCCCGGCCATGCCGTTCTGCAGATCAGCGCTCCGTCCACCGTCACAGCAGGCGTTCCTTTCACCGCAACCGTCACGGCGATGTACAACGGGCAGCGCGACTCAGCAATCGATGGCCCTATTCATTTCACTACCACCGATGCGGCAGCTCATCTTCCGACGCTCTACGTGTTTACCCCAGCCGACGCCGGGTCCCACACGTTTACCGATCTCACCCTGGTGACTCCGGGCAACCAGACCATTACTGTCTCCGACTACGACGCCACCCCTATTGCGGGAAGCACGAATCTCCTGGTTGCCTCAGGCACGAATTGAAGTCGGCCGGCCCGTGGACAATTTATGAGGACATTTTAGCCAACATTTTCATGTGACAGCGCATCCGAAGGAGGCTTCGTTGCGCAGTCCGTGCAGTAAACGACACGTGAATGAGAACGATCGAACAGGGAATTAGCCAGTTTGCGCTGGAATACACCTGCGAGTCACGCGCCATCAGACTCTCTCTCTGTTTAACTGCCGTGCTGGCCAGCTCCCTTATGGCGGCCTCTTTGGCAGAGGCCCAGGTCTGCCCCGCAACTGCGATACAGGCTCCCGATAGTTCGGTAATAGCCAAGATCAGTTCCGCCCAAGCAGTCGCTACCAATCCCGTGTTGTGCCCCGAACCAGATCCTGCTGCTGACAATCCCCGCGAGCCCATCAAGGTCGTCGCGGCCAGGAAGTCTCCATTCGCTCGGCCTGACATCAATCGCGAGATCTATTACAGGAACAAGCTGGAGTTTTCGCTGGACGTCGGATGGCTTCCGGTCAACATCCCTTTTCCCTTTGACGTATTCGAAGGGGATCCATATGACCTCTATCCCATTCGCTACACGCTCGTACCCGTCATGGCGTCTCTCCGATGGCATTTAGGCGATCCCTGGGGGCCGCCGGTACTCCGAGGAAACTGGGATTTGACTTTCAGCGCATCCGCAACCGTGATTCCTCGCGGCCCTGAGACGCATTACTTCTCCTACGACATGGGGTTGCGGAGGAATTTCATCCCGCGGAATTGGAGAGCCACTCCTTACTGGGATGTGAGGGCCGGCGTGGGATATATCAACGCCAAAGGACCGCTGGGCGTTTACTACGCGCAGGGACAGAATTTCACATTCAACATCAATATGGGAGCCGGCGCGCGATATAACCTGAATCGGCGTTACGCAATCTCCGCCGGATTGAACTGGATGCACATCTCGAACGGCAATCTCTCATCGCCGGCATACTCGAACTATGGCATCAACGTGTACGGGCCGATAATTGGGCTGGATATCCAATTACGCCCGAATTCACGAAAATCCGAATGATTGCGAGCTGCTGGATTCTGCTACGAAGTGAGATGGAACGGAATACCGCCCGCACGGATACAAGAAGAGAGGCGGTACAACATCGAACCGGATACCAAATGCGAATCGCCGGTCTTAAAAGCTAAAGCGAAGAGCTAAGAGTTGCACTCACGCACCGACCGCTGCATGATCGGCCATCCGACGCTTGTTATATCGCAGAGCGACATTCATGAAGACATCACCCAGGGAGGTCTCGAAGCAGATCATGAGTGCTTCTGTGTCTTCACTCGTCTTGTCGCCCTGCTCGGCAGTGAGCAGGAGCGGTGGATGTACCCGGAAATGGAATCCCTGGTCGTTGAGCGCGGAGATGGCGTTGCCCACGACCTGGTTCGCGAGTTCGAAGATGGTTTCCTTGATCAGCGCATCCGATTCAGGCAGCTCAGCGCCGGCGTAATGGCTCGCCACTTTCACCGCGGTCTGGGGCTCCAGATCGAGAATGATGCGGCCTTCAATGTCGCCCGTGAGAGCGATCATGCCTGCCACACCCTTGCGGCGATAGGCGTCCTCTTCCATGGTGAGATTGCCCACCTTGGTTGTGCCCTGCAGGCCTTGCGACAACACGGCGTCCGCCGCGTTGATGAAAGGCTGAATCAATTCCATCTTCATGGACTTAGGCTCCCGCTCCAGCTCCCGCAGCGTTGACCACCGCGCCGTCTTCACCCAGCACGTACTTGATGACTTCGTAGAGCACTTCCGGTTTCACCGGCTTCTGCACAAAATGCCGGGCGCCCCGCTGCAACGCCGCGACGATGTTCTCCTGGTATCCGACCGAGGAAACCATCACAATGCGTGCTTCGGGATGCTGTTGAACAATCCGTTCGGCAGCCTCAATTCCTTCCATCTGCGGCATGGTGATGTCCATGAGCACAATGTCAGGATGGGTGCGGTCGAACTCGCTGATGGCGGTCAAGCCGTCCCCGGCTTCAGCTGCCACCTGCCCGCCGAACGTCTCGATCATGCGGGCTAGATTCTTACGGGCAAACACGGAATCGTCCACCACCAGGTAGCGAACGGGCTGCCCGTCTTTGCTGCGCTTGATTGGTGCAAACTGCTCCATACAGACCTCCCCTTTCTACTGCATATCACGGCAGGATCGCAGTAACCAGATCACGCTGGTCACAGGTGCAACCCTTGCCAGATCTTTAGCTTCCAGATCGTGCCGCCCGGCCAACAGCCGATCCATTCCGGCCGCAGACTGCCTGCAACGTCGATCCCATGACATCCAGGCCGACGACCCGAACCGCGTAACCGCGTTCGATCGCCGCCTTCGGCATCCCATACACCACGCACGACTCTTCACTTTGCGCGATGGTCATGCCGCCCTCTTTCTTGATCAACCCCAACCCTTCGGCGCCATCGTCGCCCATGCCCGTCATGATGACTCCAACCGCACTTGCATGGAATTCCTCGGCCACACTGCGCAGCAACACATCCACGCTCGGACGGTGGCCGTTCACGCGCGGCTCATCGCTCAGTACCACAATGTCTCCCAAAGGCAGCCGCTTCACCTTCATGTGGCGATTCCCCGGGCAGATAAGCACCCGCCCCGGCTGCAGCATGTCGCCCGACTGTGCTTCTTTCACGCGCAGCGGACAGATTTCGTCTAAGCGCCGTGCGAACATGTCGGTAAATCCGTCTGGCATGTGCTGCACCACCGCGATCGCACCGGGAAAGTCCCCGGGCAATTGCGAGAGCACAAATTCCAGCGCCTGCGGACCTCCCGTCGAAACTCCGATTCCCACCACCTTCGTCGGAGATCCCGCCGTCGCCGCCACTTTCTCCGGCTTCTGAGGAGCCCCGCTCAGCATGCGCGGCTTCAGTTTGCACTCCGCCGCTGCTTTGACCTTAGCGATCAGTTCTCGCGCGGTCTCGGCCATATGTGCCGTCGCGTCCTTGGGCTTGGTCACAAAATCAAATGCTCCCAGCCCCAGAGCTTTCATCGTGACGCTTGCGCCTTCCGTGCTGTGTGAACTGAACACGATCACCGGAACCGGCTCGCGGCGCATGATTTCTTTCAGCGCATCGATCCCGTTCATGCCCGGCATTTCCAGGTCGAGCGTCACCACGTTCGGCTTCAACTCTTCAATCTTCTTGAGGCAGAATGAGCCGTCCATCGCCGTTCCAACCACGTCAATGGTTTCGTCCGCCGCGAGCATTTGCGGAATCAGTTTCCGCATCAGTGCCGAATCGTCCACTACCAGCACGCGCACCGAACGCCGCTTCATGCCTGACCTCCCACCGCCGGCGTCAGCGCCAGCCGCACACGATCTGTGTGCGACAAGAGCAAGCCGGAATTGGCGTGGCCCATTTCTCGTGGCCGCGCGCTCGCCACATGTTCCACCACTGCTGGAAGATTCAGGATGAGCACGACTCGTCCGTCTCCCAGGATCGAGGCGCCGGAAACCAGGTCGGTCGAGAACGTCTGGTCGTCCAGTGCCTTGATTACCAGTTCTTCTTCCCCTTCCAGCGCATCGACGATCAATCCGTACTTCCTCTCTCCCACGGTAATGACGAGCACAAAGAGTTTTGCCTTCGCGTCACCTTCGGCGGGCCGTCCGAGGCGCAGCAGGGGTAGTACCTGATTGCGGAGTTGCAGAACTTCATAGTTGTCGACCTGATGAACTTCCGCTTCGAAGGTCCGTGCGATTTCCAGCACCGCGTTCAGCGGAATCGCGTACAGACGTTGCTCCACCCAGAACAGCAGGGCCTTAATGATGGCCAGCGTCAGCGGCAGCTTCAGGCGGAAGGTCGTACCTTCTCCGAGACGGGTTTCGAGCGATACCGATGCTTTGAGCCGGTGCAGCACGCTCTGCACCACGTCCATACCTACACCTCGGCCAGAAACCTCGGTGACCTGCTCGGCCGTGCTGAATCCCGGACGGAAAATGAAATCCAGAACTTCGGCTTCACTCAGTCGCGCTACTTCTTCGGGCGTCGTCAGTCCCAGTTCAATGGCCTTATTTCGGATTCTCTGCGCGTCAATGCCGCGGCCGTCATCGCTCACTTCCACGATGACCTGGTTCCCGTGGTGATACGCATTGAGCCGCACTGTGCCTTGTGCCGCTTTCCCCAGCTTGCGGCGTTCCTCGGGAGATTCAATCCCATGGCTGATCGCGTTTCTCACCAGGTGCGTCAGCGGTTCGGCAATTGCGTCCAGGATGCCTTTGTCCAGATCCGTATCCTGGCCGCTTACCGAGAGTTCGACTTCTTTTCCGCACTGCCGGGAGACATCGCGGACCATGCGCGGGAAGCGCCGGAACAGTTGATCCACCGGCACCATCCGGATTTTCATGACCGAGCGCTGCAGATCGTTCAGCACGCGCGCCTGGAAGGCCATGGCGTCAGCGAACTTGCCGCGCAGAGCTTCCTTGGGAAAGCGCTTCGAGAACTCACTGAGTGCCTGCTGCAGCATCGACTTACCGATAATCAGTTCGCCGACAAGGTTCAGAACGTTGTCGATCCGTCCAGCTTCCACCCGCAGCAGGTTTTCCTGTGTGATCGTGGTGTGGGCGGCCGCTGCTGCCGTTGCTGCCGAAACATCGGGCACGGCAACAGCTTGGGTGTCGCCATCCTGTTCCGCCGATTCTTCAGCTTCGGATTCCGGTGTTTGCAGCTCTGGCTCCGCTGCCGGACTCGGCGCCAACAGCAGTTCAAGTGCTACTTCTTCCGAAATGGTTGGGATCCGTCCCTTCGCCGAGATCTTTTCCACGGGCAGGGAACTCGCCAGCACGAACTCGACATTCTTCGTCGCTGCCGGCGATTTTGGATCCGGCCTCACCGCGATCATTTCTCCCGCACTGTTCAGCGCGTTATGGACCAGTTGCCGTGCCGCAATGGGCATCGCGCAATGCGGGTCAATCTTGACCACCACGTGATAGACGGACAGCCCCGCGGCTTGCGCCTTGGTCATTGCCATGCGCTCGTATTCCGTCCATTGCGCCGCGGCAGGTTTGCTCGCTGCTTTGAGATTCGAGCTCTTGGCTGCCGCTTTCTTCGCGGTGCGCGGCTTCTTCGCCTTTGGCGCTGTGGTCAGGTCCTGAATTTTGCGGCTGAGGGCCTTGGTGGATGGCAGCTTCGCATTTTTGTGGTATGCCGCAATCATGTCGGTAAAGACATCCGCGGCGGCAAACGCTATTTCGGCGACTGCGACATGCGACGCCGCACTTTCCAGCGACAGGGCATCTTCAAACTGATGTGCGAGTTCGCTTAACTCCCGCAGCCCGCAGGCCGCCGAGTCCCCTTTCAAGGTATGCACCGTGCGCCGGATGCCGCGCACGATCTCCTCGTCCCCGGGATTCTTTTCGAGCTTCAACGCCTCTTCGTTGAGCGCCTGCAGGAGTTCCTGCGACGTCTCAAAGAAGAGTTCCCGCAGTTCCGCGCCGCGCTCGTCGGGAGAATTCGTCACTCTCGCACCTCAATCCGCTGGTACGCCGTACCGCTGTCCTTGTGCACCATGTGAAACTTCTTCGTTAGTCCAAGCAGGCTTTCCGCGTGTCCTACAAATAGATACCCCGTAGGGTTCAAGCAGCGGTAGAACTTCTCAATGAGCCGCTTCTGCTCCGCTTCATCGAAATACATCATGACGTTGCGGCAGAAGATCACGTCGTTGCGCTGCGGCAGGTATTCGGTCTTCAGGTTATGAAAGTCGAAGTGCACCATCTCCTTGAGCGCTTTCTTGATCGCGTACCGGTCGGCAACCTTGTCGAAATAACGCAGGCGGTAGCCGTAATCGACCATCGACATCTGGTGCTCGCTGTACGTGCCATCCTGTCCTGCGCGCAACACGGAATAGCTGATGTCGCTGGCCAGGATTTCCACTCGCCACGGTGGAGGAATCAAAGGCTTCGGCAGAGGAAGCTCCATCGGCAGCGGATTTCTCAGGTAGTAGTAGGCCAGCGCGTCCGTGACCAGCATGGCCAGCGTGTACGCCTCCTGGCCGGTAGAGCAGCCCGCGCTCCAAATGCGGATGGAAAACTCGCGCCGCGAACTTTTGTACTTCAGCAGCTCTTCCAAAACGGTCTTCTGGAACAAGTCGAGTTGCGCCTTGTGCCGGAAGAAGCTGGTTTCGTTGACCGTCAGGTTCTCCAGCAGCTTGGACAACTCTTCTTTGCCTTGCTGGCTGATCAGCAGACGGTAGTAGGCGTAAAACGAATCAACCCGGCACTCCTTGAGACGGCGCAGCAGCCGGTCCTGCAGGAAGTGGGTGCGGCGCTCGTCGAAGTGCATGCCGCACTCCTGATACACCAGGGCCTGCAACAACTTCAGTTCCGCCTCGGTCAATATTGGAGCTGGTGCTGCTCCGGATGTGCTCATGCGTTTTCTGTCCCCGAAAACAGTGGCGGGTGATTAGAAGTTCGCGTTTCACCATCAACGAACGACCAACGACCGGCTACTGACGACTCATGACTGATGACTGTCCGCTGACTACCGACCACCGAACGCTGCCTTACCGCGCCGCAGCTCCTCGTGCTTCTGGCTTCTTTTCTGCCGGTTCACTTTTGGTTTGCAGACTCGCCGGTGCCAGGAGCTTGCTCATGTCCAGCAGCACGACCAGCCTTCCTCCAACTTTTCCCAGCCCGGTAACGCAATTCAGCCCACCCTCCTGGAATACGGCCGGTGAAGGCTCCACGGCATCGGCCGGAATCTTCAGGACTTCCGAAGCCGAATCCACGATTAGTCCGGCCAGCCGCCCGGCATGCTCGACGACCAGGATTCGGTTGTTCTTCTTGACCAGCGCCTGCTTCTCTCCGAAACGTTTGCGCAGGTCCATCACCGAAACGATCTTGCCCCGTAGGTTAATGACGCCTTCCAGATAATCGGGTGCATCGGGTACGGCGGTGATTTCCGGCACCCGGACGATCTCGTGCAGAGATGTGATGGGGACACCATAGGTCTCACGCCCCACCTGAAAACCCACGATATGTAGTTCGCGGCTCATGCTCAGGCTCCTCGCACCGATCTAGAACTGCGCTCCCGCGGCAGCCCGGCGGGCTTTGCCCTGATCCGCCGAGTTTTGCCCCCGGCCACTTTCCAGAGAGAATCGGTCGATAAACTCCAGCAGGCTGCGCGACATTTTGGACATCTGCTCCGAAGATGCCGCCAGTTCCGTCGAGCTCGATGTGGACTGCTGTACCAACTCTCGCATGCGCTCCATGGCTTTGACCACCGCCTGCGCTCCAGATGCCTGCTCTTCAACTGCCGAGTTGATCTCGTGCGTGATCTCGTTCAACCGCGTCGTCGCTCTCGCAATCTGAGACGAGCCGTGAGACTGTTCGTTGGTCGCCGCCCCGATTTCCTGCGCGAACTTGTAAACCTCGGTAACGACGTTCGAAATCTTCTTCAGGGCTGAATTCAGGTCGTTCCCCAGGGCCAGACCTTCGTTGACGATCGAGGTCGAGCGGTCCATGTTCTCGACCGCCTTTCGGGCCTCCTTCTGAATGCTCTGAATCAGTTCCGAGATCTCCTTCGTGGACTGCGCCGACTTTTCGGCCAGCTTGCGGACTTCGTCGGCGACTACGGCAAAGCCGAGTCCGTGTTCTCCGGCGCGGGCCGCTTCGATGGCGGCGTTCAGGGCCAGCAGGTTAGTCTGTTCCGCGAGGTCATCGATTACTTCGATGATCTTGCCGATATCGTCCGCCCTTTGTCCCAGCGCTCCAATAATTTCACCGGAGGAGTTAATGGTGCTGTTGATGCGGTTCAGGCCATCCGTGGCCTTCTCCATCGTCCCGATGCCGTTGTGCACTTCTTCGCGCGACCGGTTCGAAATGTCCAGCAGGACCTTTGCGGTGTCCGCTACGCGCTGAATCGAAGCCACCATCTGATCGATCGACGCAGAAGTCTCACTGACGCTCGACGCCTGCACTTGCGTGCTCTTCACCATGTTCTGCACGTTGACGCTCATCTCGTGCATGGTGCTGGTCACTTCATCAATCGCGGAAGACGCCTGCAACCCGATCTTGGCGGAATCGTCGGATGCGCCCGCAACCTGGTTGGAGGCGCTTGCCACTTGAGACGAAGCATCGCGCACGCTGCGCACGAGTCCGGCCAGACCCTCGACCATCTTGGCGAATGCGTTGCCCAACGTGTCATGGGATGACCGCGGTTTCACCTCCAGAGTCAGGTCGCCACCGGCGATGGCTTCAGAAACCGCCGCCATCTCCTTGAGATAGGTGACCATCTTGTGGAATGTACGAGCCAGTTCGCCGATCTCGTCGTTGCGGCCCGTATCGATGTTGTGCTCCAGGTCGCCGGTGTTGCCGATGCCCCGGGCTACATTCATCAGGTTGGTGAGTGGTTCGGTAATACCCTTGGCTGTGCGATAAGCAATGATGGCGCCGGCGATCAGCGCGATCAGCGTACTGATCAAGGACATCGCGATCGTCCAGGTGGCGGCACTCTCGTCGGACTTGCGGCTCTCGCCGTCCGCGATGTCAAGAGAATCCGTGGAGTTCTTCACCCAGGAGGACGCATCTTTCTGCAGGTAATAAATCTGTAGCTCAGCGACCGTCGCATTGCCGGAGTCGACGTCTTTGCGCTTGTCAATCAGTTGCTGGGCGAATTCCTTGCCCCAGGATTGCTCCAGTTGCTCCACCTTCGCCAGCGAGTTCTTGGCCTGGTCGGAGTTGGCCTTTTTCTGGCCGTTTTCGAGTTTCTCGTTCAAGGTGCGCAATCCCTCATTCATGCGGTCAACTTCGCGGGTGTCGCCGCTCAGCAAGTAGTTGCTCAGATAGAGGCGGTTTTGCATCATCTGGAAGCGGACAGCGTTGGTGGTATCCGCCAGGTCTTTGGCCGCGTGCTCGCGGCGCACAGCTGACCAGTTCACCAGGAACAGCACAACGACCATGGTGAGGATGATGCCGAAATTCAAGTACAACTTCTTGCCGATAGTCATGCCTGTCTCCTCCGCGATCGGGCCACTACCGCGGCTCAAACTTGAAATCGATCACTCCCGTGCTCTCCGCCGGGGCGGGCTCAAAGCGCCACTTCTTTGCGGCATCAAGCGCCGCCGTTGCCAAGACCGGGTGTCCGCCCAAGACGCGTGCTTCCTTCACAGTCCCGTTCGGCAACACGACTACCTCGATCTTCACAGTTCCCGCGATGTTCATCTTGCGGGCCAGTTCCGGATAGGCCGGCTGCATCTTGCTCTTAGCTCTTCGCAGAAACTCTTCGTTCGGCGCCGACTGCGCTCTAACCTGGCGCACGCTCACGGTGAACGTCAAAGTGAAGGCGATCAACACCGCCGCCACGATTCGTCGGGACACAATTCCTCCTGGGTACAGAAAGCTCGCAACCCGAACCGTGCAACAGCCGGGCCACCCAATACTTCTTGAAAAAACCAAAGTAATGTGTCTCAAGATTAAGAAAACAAGGTAGTAAGCTAGGGACCGATTTATGCCCCCATACTTTGGACGAGTTAAATCCGTCTCACGGGATTAGACTGAGCGAGTGATTTCTCATGGTGAGACGGTTTGTGGCTGAAAGTCTCGGGATTTCACACAAAGGCACCCCCATCCCCATTTTTCTTGACTCATTTTGAGATGGCGGGTACTTTCCCAAATAGATTCAAGCACTTGTGAATCACGAGAACTATTCTTCAGTTGCGGGCGCAGAAGTAGGAGTTTCTGGTGGCAGGCCGATCATTTCCGTGGAAAACAGCATTGTTCCCGGCTCGGATGAGGCTTTCCAGAAACTGCTACTTCGTATTTCCACCCACGCCAGTGGACGCGCCGACGCCTCATCCCTTATCCAGTTCTTCTGCAGTGCCACCCGCGAGTTCTTCCGGGTGTCCGGGGTCTACTTCTGGCGATGTCAGCCCGGGGATGAACTGGTTGGAGAACAAGCCGACGGGAAATTAACGGAACGCTTTAAGGGAATACATCTGCGGCCGGATCAGAGCGTCGTTACGGCGGATGCAGTGCGTGAGCGGCGCACCATTTATGCCAACCACATCAGATCCCGGACCTTTCCGGCCGCCATGGAGTTCGACGCTCGTTCGCTTCTGGCCGCTCCTCTGGTCGTATTCAAGGAAGTGATTGGCGCCGTCACGTTTCTGCATGACTCGGAAGAAGTTTTCTTCAATGAAGATCTGGCCACCAAAGCCACGATTCTCGCTGGACAACTAGGGACGTTGCTCGAGGCCGCACGGCTCGGCGATGCCTCGCGCGAGGAACACCGGCGGGCGACAATCCTCGCGGATGTGGCGCACGCTCTTCACGGCACTCCTGACGTTTCGGCTGTAATCGAAGCACTGGCCGATCGCTTACGCCTGCTGCTTCGCACGCCTCTGGTTTGCGTCTTGCTGCGTCGTGAGGGGCCTTTCGAACTGAAGGCGGTCTCGGCTGAAACGCCGCAACTGGCGACATCCGCCCGAGCGCGTCACGACCGGATGACTCTGCGTTTTGCTGCGGATCTGGCTCAACGGGCAGTTTCGGCCGGAGAACCGATCACGCTCTCCATCGGCGCCGATGTGCATTCTCTCGGAAACCTGGTTTCTCCGGGCATGCTGATCGCCGCTCCATTTCGTGCCTCGCGAACCCAAGGGGCGATCCTCATCTATCCCCGCCAGGAAGGTGTCTTCAGCGTCGAGGAGCGGGCGCTCATCGCAGCTGTCACGGGATTCGGGGCGGTTGCGATCGCTCATGCCGAGCTGCATGCGACTTCTCATGCACAGGCCCGCGAACTGCATCAGTTGCTCGAGATTTCTTCGGAACTCAGCTCCACCGGAGATCTAGATCACTTTCTGCAGGCGTTCGTCACTCGCGCCGCCGACTTCCTGGGCTTCGGCCGCTGCTTTATCGCTCTGCTGGAGGACGACCAGTTCTGGGTCCGTTATGGGGTGGAGCGCGGCGAGCCCCGGAGGGTCGAGAACATTTTTCCCGAAGGGATTGCCACCAAGGCCCTTCGCGCCAAAGAAGTCTTCTGGACGGACGAGGCTAGCCGGACTCCCGGCGCCAATCTCGACGTGGTTTCGAAGTATAAGGTTCAGCAATTTCTCGCCATCCCGCTGTTGGGTACGCGCGGCAAACTTCTGGGAATGTTTGGCGTGCTCGACCCCCTCGATAACGCTGGGATCTCCCAAGAGGACATCCGTCGCGCCCGCGCGCTCTCGAATCATGCCGCATTGATGCTCGAGGTGGCCAGCAATCTTCACGCCTCCGAACAGCACCGCCGCCGCGCCGAGGCCTTGATTGAGTTGGCTCGGGCGATCGACGGAACCTTGCGTCTTCCGGAGTTTGCACGGCGATTCGTCAGCCGCATCGTTGAACTTACCGGTTCACGCGGTGCGCTGCTGGCCATCATGCAAGAGGGCCAATGGAAGGTCGCAGCACAACATGCGACCCGACACGCTGCTCAGCCCGCGGAACTTGCGCTGACACGCACGAACCCAGAAAGCCCTGAGCTATCTCTACCTGAGGACATTCTTCTGCGGAGATTGGATGACGCCCACGCTCAGCCAGCCTTCGATCGAGAGGCAGATCGCCTGATCGGCCCGAGTCTGGCTGAATTTCTACAAAAACATCCGGAAACCGTGGTGTCTGCTCCTGCAGAGGAAGTCCTCGGCGGATCGGCTGGTGTCACGGGGTGGACGGACTGCACGCTGGTCCGGCTCCGGGGGCCAAATGGACAACTGGATGGCGTCCTGTGTCTCGAACGAAGCTCCGCACCCCTTAGTCACGAAGATCGAGTCTTCCTTGAAACCATGGCCGGACACGCGGCGATGGCCCTGGAAAACGCCCGCCTGTTCACCCAGGTCGAGCAGGCGAACCGGCATTGGGTCGAAATCTTCGATGCCATCACTGACTTCATTGTGGTGCACGATCCCTCTGACCGGGTGCTGCGGGTGAACCGGTCTTTGGCTGCGATGATCGGCGTCTCACCATCGGAACTGGTCGGCGTCAATATGCGCGCCTTAATGGCTCTTACCAGTGAGACGAGGTCCTATTCCTGCCCATTCTGCCGTTCCCTGGCAGGCGATACCGATGAGTTCGCCCACCCCGTTTTCGACCGCACGTACCTTGTCTCTACTTCACGCGTGCACAGCGATTCTGGCGAGGGGCTTCAGACCATTCACGTTTTGAAGGACATTTCCGACCGCCGCGAGGCCGAGCGCCGCTACCGCGAACTCTTCGACAATATCCAGGAAGGACTCTTCTTCAGCACTCCGGATGGACGCTTCATCGAAGTGAACGATGCGATGGTGCGGATGCTTGGCTATAGCAGCCGCGAAGAGTTGCTGCAGATCGACATTCCCACGCAGCTCTACTTCTCCCCCGATCAGCGCGAGCACGATTCGCGGGTCATGCAGGAACAAGGTTCGCTGCGCAATTTCGAAGCGACCCTGCGCCGCAAGGATGGATCACCGATCCATGTTCTGATCAACGCCTTCGCGCTGTACGACAATCAGGGGCGAGTCCTGCAGATTCGCGGATTGATGCTGGACGTTACGGGCCTGCGCACGTCGCAGTCGGAACTGTATCGCGAGCGGGATTTCTCCGGGAAAATCCTCAACCACACACAAAGTTTCATTCTAGTCGCCGATACCGCCGGCCTGGTCAGCTATGCCAACCGCCGCTGGTACGACTCCGGATTCGAACAACGCGAACTGATCGGACGTCCCTTACTCGAATTGGCTGCTCCCGGCTTCGTACGGCCCCTGGCCGAAGCCGTGCAGAAGACCCTCGAAAACCAGCAAGTGGACAACCTGGAACTCGAAATCGTCCGCCAGAACGGCGTGGTTGGGAAGTTCTCCGCGAATCTCAGTCCGATGCGCGACGAGCACGGAATTGTCACCAGCATCATCTTTGTACTCACCGACATCACGGACTCCGCGGTCTTGCGAGATAAACTCGTGCATGCCGAGAAAATGGCCGCTGTCGGCCAGTTGGTCTCCGGGGTTGCGCATGAGGTGAACAATCCCCTGACGGCTATTCTGGGTTTCACCGATCTACTTCTGGAGAATTCTGATGTGCCTGAATCCGCGCGCAAGGACCTGCGAGTCATCCTGCAGGAGGCGCAGCGCACCAAGCAGATCGTTCAAAACCTGCTCAGCTTTGCGCGCCAGATGCCTCCGCAGCGCACCGCCCTGCAGTTGAATTTGATCCTCCGCCGCACAATCCAATTGCGCTCATACGACTTCAATAGCCACGGCGTGGATGTCATCGAGCATCTGGACGAGGGCTTGCCCGATGTTCTCGGCGATGCCCATCAACTGCAGCAGGTTTTCTTGAACATTCTCAACAACGCCTACGACGCCGTGCATGAAATCGGACGCCCGGCACGCATCGAGATTATGACCACCAAGGCCGGGGACTCCGTGGAAGTCTCTTTCTCCGACAATGGCAACGGGATCTCGCAACCCGAAAAGATTTTCGATCCCTTCTTCACCACCAAGGAAGTCGGAAAGGGTACTGGGCTTGGACTGAGCATCTGCTACGGCATTGTGAAGGAACATGGTGGCGAGATCCTCTGCCATAACAACATAGGCGGACAGGGCGCCACCTTTATCGTGCGGTTACCGGCAATTTCCCACACAGCGTCGCTGGGGGTAGCCGCAGGAGTCAAACAACCATGAGTCTTCCAGCGTTCAAAGCCCAACCCCTGCCCATCCTGCTCATCGAGGACGAACCAGCCGTGATGGCCTATGTCCAGGCCGCACTTGAGCGCAGCGGATACCCCGTTGTCTGCTGCGAGTCCGGCGTGGATGCCCTACGGCTTCTGCAGAATGGATCTTTTCTCGGAATCGTCTCGGATATGCGCACACCGGGAGGCGTCGATGGTGGCCAGGTGCACGCCTGGATCGCGCAGCACCGGCCCGATCTCGCCCAGCGTCTCGTATTTATTACCGGAGACATTGCCAACGAGGAAACCGTAGCCACTTTGAAGCAGACTGGCGCTCCCTGCGTGGAGAAGCCGTTCCGCGTGCAACAGTTTATTGAAGTGATTTCTAGAACTTTTGGGAAGGCCGAGTGAATACGTCAGCAGTAAAAGAAGATCTCCGCATCCGCTTGCTCATCGTAGACGATGAACAGACGATCCGCCGCCTTTGTTCTACAGTCGGCGAAGCCCTTGGATTCGTTTGCCTCGAAGCCGACAGTGGCGAGTCCGCGCTTGCTCTACTCGAGGAGCAATCCGTACATATGGTGCTCACGGACATGGTCATGCCACACATGTCCGGGCTCGACTTCCTGGAAAGAGTTAAGAAGTTGCTCCCGCGCACCGAAGTCGCGCTCATGACCGGCCATGGCTCCATCGAGACCGCCGTGCAAGCGATGAAACTGGGTGCCTACGACTACATCACCAAGCCGTTCTCCCCGCTTGAGGAGCTTCGCCTGTTCCTACGCCGCATGGCGGAAAAGATCCGCCTCGTCGAGGAGAATGAATTCCTGCGGCAGAGAACAGATTCTGAAACGGCGGTCCACGGCATCATTGGATCGTCAACGCGGATTCAGGAAGTGCTGCGCATGATTGCGCGTCTGAAGGACACGCGCACCCCGGTCCTTATCTATGGCGAGAGCGGAACCGGCAAGGAACTTGTTGCCCGTGCGATGCACTTCCGCGGAGTCTTCGGGAATCGCCCCTTTGTCGCGGTGGACTGCGGATCCCTGGTCCCTACTCTGATCGAGAGCGAACTCTTCGGTTACGAAAAGGGCGCCTTCACCGGGGCATTGAAGTCGAAACAGGGACTGTTCCAGGCCGCCGATGGAGGCACCATTTTCCTCGATGAAGTGGGCGAGTTACCGCTTGAATTGCAGGCTAAACTGCTCCGCGTACTTCAGGAAAAGGAGGTGCGGCCCGTCGGCAGCAACCAGCGCATCAAGGTGGACGTGCGCGTGATCGCCGCGACCAACCGCGATCTGGAAGCGGCTTACAAAAGCGGAACGTTCCGCAAAGACCTCTATTTCCGTCTGAACGTTGTGACCTTGTTTGTGCCCGCTCTGCGCGAGCGTCGTAGTGATATCCCCATGCTGGTCCACTGGTTCCTGGAGCGGTACGCCCCCGGTTCCGAGCTGCATGTGGCAAGCGCAGCCATGAAAGCCTTGATGCAGTACGAGTGGCCGGGCAATGTTCGGGAACTGGAAAACTGCGTCGAGCGTGCGGTCGCGCTCGGGAATGGACGTGTCATCGAAGTCGGAGACCTTCCTCCTTCCATCGCCTCGGGAGCGGCGCCATCCTCACCCGCGCCTAAGTCCTCCCGTGCACCTGCAGCGATGGCCGTGCTCGATGCCGATCTGTCAGGCCACGGATCTTCAGGGAACGGCAGGGAGTCACTGACAAGTACCGATCTGGAAGATATCGAACGCGCCACGATTCAGCGTGTATTCGAGCAGGTAAACGGAGACAAAGCCCTCGCCGGACGTATGCTCGGCATAAGCCGCGCCACGCTGTATCGCAAACTGAAGCGTTACAACATCGGACTTGGCAGCACATCGGAAGGCACGCCGAGCGCTACTCTGCAGTAACACCGTATCGGATCTCCACGAGTTCAGCATGGTATCTGAACCGAAGCGCATCTTGTTCGCGATCATCGGATCGTTGGGAGATTTGCACCCCTGCATCGCTCTGGGACAGGAGTTACAGCGTCGCGGACACCGGGTGACCATCGCCGCCACTGAGTTCTACCGCGCCAGGGTTGAGACTCTGGGTTTCTGCTTTCATGGCATGCGCCCCAACTGGAATCCGACCGATCAGGAACTTATCGAGCAATGTGAAGATCTGAAGACGGGCCCAGAAATTCTCTTCCGCGAGCTGATTCTGCCGCATTTGGCGGACACCTATCACGATCTGCGTGCTGCATGCGCCGAGACTGACTTTCTCATCGCGGGCGAACTCGTTTATGCTGCGCCCTTGGTCGCCGAGCAGCTTCAGATGCGCTGGGCTTCGATGATCCTTTCTCCTTCCTCGTTCTTTTCGTGCTATGACCCTTCCGTGCTGGTCACGGTCCCGGGGCTCATCCATTTGAGAAAGTTAGGACGCCCGGTTTATTGGACTGCCCTCAATCTCTGCCGGATGGCCACGAGACATTGGTCGAATCCGGTGCGGCGCCTTCGGCGGCAGCAGGGACTCCGAACGAAATGCGATCCTGTCTTTCGCGACAAATACTCGAATGATCTTGTGCTGGCCTTGTTTTCGCCGCAAATGGCGCAGCAGCAGCCGGATTGGCCTCCACAGACCGTCCAGCCTGGGTTCGTCTTCCACGATCGCGAGAAAAAAGATGTGGGCATTCCTCAAGAACTGGCGCAGTTTCTCGCTCAAGGCGAGCCTTCGCTGGTATTTACGCTGGGATCCAGCGCCGTCCATCACCCAGGCAATTTCTATGAAGCCAGTGAGGCTGCTGCCCGGCAGTTAAACTGTCGCGCAGTATTAGTCGGCTCTGATCGGGGTCTCGTCTCTACTGAGATTCTCGCCGTGCCCTATGCTCCCTATTCGGAGATATTTCCGCGCGCATCGGTCGTGGTGCACCAGGGAGGTTCGGGCACGACCGGGCAGGCTCTTCGCTCCGGCAGACCAATGCTCATCGTTCCCTACGGCTGGGATCAACCCGACAACGCCGCGCGAATGGAAAGGCTCGGGGTCGGTCTTGCCCTGGCTCGCAAAGACTACAACTGCGAAACGGCATCTGCCGCCATTCGGCGCCTGCTGACGGAACCTTCGTTCGCAGCTCGTGCGCAAGCTGTGTCGGCAGACTTGAATCAGGAACGTGGTCTGGTCGCAGCCTGCGATGCAATCGAATCGACGCTCGAGCGTGCCGATGATGCCGCTCGCACTTGAGATTTGTGGTCTCACATTTCTGCTGCCGCTAACGTGAGACGCAAGTCTCAGCTTGAGACATCGCACATGAACGATGCACTCTTTCTCGGTGAAATCTGCTCCCAACCCACTGAAAACTCATTCACGCCGGTGCATGTACTTCCGTTCGCAGACGTGGTTCTCACCTTGCTCCACTTCTCACCGAACCGCGGAACCCGGCTCCCCAACAGCTCTTCCTAACCGGGAAGAGGGGGAGCCCGACCGCATTTCGATAGCGGAACGAGTCTTCTATAAGGGAATTCTTATCACTTGGCGCAGCAAGGTATAGCAACGGCACGCATTTCGCAGAACGAAAGCCCGGTTGCGGGGCTGGCCCGCTTCTTCCCGGACGCGACCCCCGTGCGCATGCCCGTGCAATTGGCGCGCGTGATCGAACCGACGGACCCGGCCGACTTCAGCGAGAGCACCATCATCGAATTCGGCACTCCACGCGAGGTTCTCTTTGCGTGCAAGACTCCGCTCGAATTTGCCGATCTTCTCAGGGTACGGACTTCGGACGGCTCGTTCGATGAAATCGCTGCCGTGGTCGCCGTGCAGTACCACCCCGGCAACATTCTCGTGGCCGCGCGCTTCAAGCGTAATGTGCCCAACTGGATCGTGAAATCATGACCCCTTCCACACCTGTACAAGATCTCGCAACGCAATGGAATCTGGCCCGCCGGCTGTATCCCGTCTATTTTGAGTTGGCGCGGGAGTTCGCAGTCGACGTGAAGCCCTGCCCCGACCTTGAAGCCGGCATCGAGACTCCCGGTAAAGAAGCCGTAGAGCAGGCCAACCAGTGGCTCGATTACATGGACAATGCCATTCAGGTCCATCAGCTCCGTCAATTCCTGCAGACCAACTCGCTGGTTACCCCGGAAGGATTGGTGACTTTGCTGCAGCATTTCCTCGGGAAGCAGTCCAAGACGGAGGCGATCCGCGATAAGGTCGATTTCCTGTTGGTGCAGTACTTCAGCCAGATCGCTCCCAGCGGCCTGGATGACGCAGAGGTGGATCTGGCCTACGTTGCGCACGCGCTCGAGGCAATCGTTGGAGAAGTGGAACTCAAGGCGCCGGTATGGCTCAATGCGCTCGATCGCGTTCTGGAAGCCGCGCGTAAATGCAAGTCACTGGACGAATTACTCCACGGCGGCGTGCTGGAGCAGGGCCGGAAAGCCAAAGGCTTGGCAGGAGATCTGTTTTATCTGCCCGTTGCCCTAGTGGCCTTCACGCGCTTCGGATATCTCATGCGCCGGGCGTTCTTCCGCCTGATGCTGGGCGACCTCAACGTCATCCTCGACGGATTGACGGAACTCGAAGACAAGGGAGTGGAAACCATCGATTGCCGGCGCGCGCAGTTTTCGGCGCAGGAACCGATCATGCGGCTTCGTATGATCTGCCAGTCGTGGAAGGTCATGTTCCAGGCGGAATACTCTTCCGGTTCGCCGCTGCGCATGCTGGTGGACCTCCGCGCGTCGGTCGAAACGGCCCTGGGACGAGATAGATCGGAACCCGGAAAAGCAAAGACCGCCCCGGCCGCAAAGCCCGTCGCCAAGTCAGCGCCTACGGTGCCCGATCCTAAACCCGCAAAGGCATCCGCCGCCGCTGCCCCTTCAGGTCAGCCCGTGCCCAAGCCCGTTACAGCGGCCCAGCCGAAACCGGTTCCGCAAGCAGATGCTCCTGAGTTCGAAATTTCCAGCGGCTCCGATTGGGATGGTGACTCTTCTGGAAAAAAGTAATCAGCCGCCCGCCACCATGGTTCAGACATAACAAAGCCGGTGAGCTTGCCGGAGGATACCAAGAAGGGAAGTTGCAGTGGATACGCCGACCGTTCTGATCATTTCCGATGACGTGGAGTTCTCGCGGAGGATCACTGCCCGCTGGCAGATGGAGCGACACGTTCCGACCTTCACTCTGCTCAGTGGAGAGCTGTGGCCACGCTTTGCCGCGGATGTGTTCGACGTCGCCATTGTCGGTCCCTTGCGCAGAGATCTGCTGTCGGTGGTTCTCGAGCCGCTCCATTCCACCGGGCAGCCGGTTTTCTGTATCAGTCACGATTCCGCTACGATGCAATTGGTCAGGGACCGGTGGGCGCGGGTGACGATTCTACGGTCCAGCGAACTTTGGCTGGAAACTCTAGTGCTGGCTGCGGCGGAAGCCGCGCACCGTTCTCGCTCCGAAACCCGGGCGCGCGCCCTGGAGACTTCGTGTGTGATCCTGCAGCGAGAAGCGACACTCGGCCGCTACATGCTCGAAATGCGGCACAGCATGAATAATGCGCTCACCTCGGTGCTGGGAAACTCGGACCTGCTGCTGATCGAACCTGGCAGCCTGTCGGCTCAGACCCGCTCTCAGATCGAGACGATTCGCAATATGACACTTCGTATCCACGAAATCATGCAGCGCTTCTCATCGCTGGAAAAAGAAATGAACGTCGTGGCACAACAGGCGGTACGAGATTCAGGAAAGACGTATGCGGCCACAGCCCCAGGTCACTAATAACGGAAGGCCGCGGCCAAAAGCTCAGGGCCCACGACTGAATTTATGCATAGATTAATGGCAGGCGTCACTATTCTCGAACATGAACTGTCGGAACTGCGCCTGCTCGTCGAGCGTCAGACCGGCGTGCTGCTCGATTGCCCAAACAGCGCATTGGCCGCCCACGTGGCTAGCTATCTGGAACAGCAGGAACTGGATTCGCCTGCCGGGCTGCTGTCTCGGTTGCGCGCCTCGGATCTTGATCCCGCGCAGCTCGCCGTGTTTCTCGATGGAGTGCTCAACGTAAGTACCGGTTTCTTTCGCCATCCTGGCGCGATGAACGCCCTGGCCCGCCACGTCATTCCACAGATGTACTCGCGGAAGTCAGATGACGGACTTTGCACGCTGCGCATCTGGAGCGCAGGCTGCTCTACGGGCGAAGAGGCGTATTCGATTGCAATGGCGCTCTGTGATGCCTTGCCCAACGGAAATGGAAACGGGACCGGCAATGGCTCAAGCAACGGGAACGGAAGCAAGGACTCGAAGGCCGTGCCCCGGACGGGCGGAATCAGCGAGAGTTCGCTACCGCCGCAATCCACAAGAGACTGGTCGGTGCACATTGTGGGCAGCGATTTGCTCCCATCCGCGATCAAGACGGCCGAGAGAGGTCTCTACCCGCAGTCGGCTCTGGCGGGATTGCCTCCAGCCACGATTCGGGCGTGCTTCTCCAAGGCAGGAAGCACAAACGGGGCGAGCAATGGACAGGAGATCGCGCCCGCCAATGGCTCCAGCAACGGCGTGAGTGCTTCCAGCAACGGCAGCGGGCATCTGCTGGTCAAGCCGCGACTGCGCAGCCTGGTCACCTTCAATACCATGAATCTGACCAAGCCGGTTTACATCGGACGTTTCGACTGTATCTTCTGCATGGACGTGCTGCCGCACCTCTCGCGTCCGCAGCGTGCCGCATTAATGGAGCGTCTCCATCTCTATCTCGAGCCCGGCGGCTATCTGTTCTTAAGCCAGACCGAGAAGCTCTGCGCCCCCAACCTGAACTTCCGCTCCGAAACCTACGACGGATACACCTTCCACCGTAAACCGCTCGCCGCCAGCGCCGCGTACGGACGATAAAGCCAACTAGAAGTTGCATTTGCCAGTTCCATAGAATAGACTAAACTAAGTTAGTTTAGTCTATGAAAACCATAAACATCCACGAAGCCAAAACTCAACTCTCCAAGCTAGTAGACGAAGCCTCCAAGGGGGAGCCTTTTGTAATTGCAAAGGCTGGCAAGCCCATGGTGAAGGTTACGGCCCTGGGAACTCCCATAGGCACAGAAACCAAGCGGCTGGGCTTTATGGCTGGACAGATCTCCGTTCCGGAGGATTTCGATCGCATGGGTGTAGCCGAGATCGAAGATATGTTCTCGGGCTCGAAATGAAGATCCTGCTCGATACGCACCTGCTGCTGTGGGCCGCTGGGCAGCCCGATCTCCTCCCCGCTGCGGCGAGGAGATGGATCGACAACCCCGCGAATGAGCTTCTGTTTAGTCCCGCCAGCATATGGGAAGTGGCGATCAAGCGCGGGCTGGGTCGAAGTGATTTTCAGGCCGACCCGCGGCTTCTTCGCCGTGGCCTGCTCGACAACGGCTATAGTGAGTTGCCGATTCTCAGCGATCACGTGGTTGCCATCGACAGTCTCCCTCCGATCCACAAAGATCCGTTCGACCGTCTGCTGGTGGCACAGGCTACCGCAGAGGGGATTATGCTGCTGACCGCGGATTCTGTGGTGGCGCAATATCCGGGTCCGGTCCGTTTGGTGTGAGCGAATCATGTGGTGCGACCTCGGCTCTCCCGCCGGGCACGCGCCGGCTTTGGCCTGAAAAACCACAGTGTCTTCGCTCTGCTTCGATACTGAACCAATGAAAACTCTCTCCAGTATGGCCGCCAGAAAACGGTTCGGCGCGATGCTCGATTCCGCTGTGGACGGGCCGATTCTGATCGCGAAAGAACCGAAAAGGGGCAATCGTCATGTCTGCAGAGGCCTACGACTGTCGGACCGCTGCCGGCCCCGACCAGAAGCGAGCTGTGGAGACTCCAAAGAGGGCACGTTCCTGGAACTGTCGCTGAACGGAAGAGCCGACTTGATTATCACGGGAGATGAGGACCTGCTGGCGATGAATCCGGGGTGCGGAATAGCAGTCGTGTCTGCCAAGAGTACGTGAATGGTTTACCGATTTTGGATATTGGTTCCCAAGGGCAACACCGCACTGCATCACAGCGCGCCAGGGCTCGGCGGAACGAAGTTGCGGAGGTCGAAAATTTGCCAGTCCTTCTCACCGGGCGGGAGCACCCAGAGGAGAAGCGCGACGGAAACGACCGCTCCCTGGTAAAACGGAACGTGCATCGTGTGGCGGCCTGGGTCGAGATGGATTGTGCCGTCGCCCCCGAGGGCGTGGTGGAGTCCGTCAAGGTTGATGAGCTGCCGGTCATCAATCCACAGGATGGCTCCGTCATCGGAGACCATCCGGAATTGGTACTCGCCAGCGTTACGAATCCAAAACACGGCGTGGTAGTCGATCCCGAACAGGTCGGTCCGCGGCGTGACACCGGGGATGCCGTCGGTGTTCGTAAAGTACTGGTTGGGAACGTCGAGCGCGTAGCTGTAGAGAGAGCCGATAGGATCAAGCTCTCGGAAGTCAGGAAGGTGCTTGGAATAGTCCAGTTCATAGACGTCACCACAGAAGGAATAGGCAGTGGGAACAACTGACCCGAAGGAACCGATGGGGCCCTCAGGCGGAACCACATCGGCACTGCCCATGGAGGCATCGCGAGAGCCATTGCGGCTGAAGAGGGCGCTCGTGTAGGTACCCCTCCTGAATACGGGGAAAAGATCGAGGTCGTGGGCGGTTTCCCGGGCGAGCCCGTCCTGGACAGGAACCTTGCCCGGCACCGGAATGCTGCTTGCACCCATGGCGGGCGCACCCGACGCTGTCCCGCCGAAGGGCACGTCGGTCGCTCCAAGATTGCCGGTTGCACGGTCGCGCACGACGATGCGTGTGAGCGCCAGGGAGGGTATCGTCGGGAGCTCGAAGATGTGAGGGAAACCGCGAGCGAGGGCACGCGCATAATCCGCAGGGGTGAGGATCTGATCGAGGGATGCTTGGAAAAAGCGAATCGGCCAACCGGAGGCGTTGAAGGTGCAAACGCCATAGTCGATCTGAACGCGCCGGTCGCCCCCCACCGGTTGGCGCGCGCCAGTATCGGCGTTGAGGGTCAGGTACGAGAGCGACGCTGCGTCCACAGCGACCTGGTAGCGGAGGGCATTGCTGCGGCCACTATCAATGAGGCGAGCGCGAAGGGAGATAGAGAGCGGAGTATCCGGGTAATGGCAGGCGTCTTTCATCAGCAGCTTCTTGATCGAATCAGACCCGGTTACGGGTGGTTGCGACGGAGCAACGGTCTTGCCCACAAAATAGCGGTGGCGATAGAAGAGGCGAACGCCGCGCCGGGTCGTAGTGATAGAAACTTCATGGAAGCCGCTGGTCCAGCCGTCGAGGCCGGGTCGAAACGTGAGCTGGTAGTGGATCGTCGAACGCTGTAAACAACTGGCAGTAATTTGGAATCCAGCTGGCGCGCCCTCAGCCGACGAGAGCGGCGCATTGGGGTCGACGACGTGGAGGCTAGTAATGGGCGCGATCCGTGGCTGCGGAGCTCGCCCGTGGTGATGCTTCGGGGCCGGATCGTTGTTCGCGGAATAGGAAACCTGCAACTCAGTATCCGCGAGGTCGGGAACGTGGCCGTTACGCCCGTTCAGTGCAATCAGGTCGAGGATGACTTCCCGGGTCGTGACGTGGAATGTGACAACACCGGAGTCTGCCTGGGAGGGCTGGCTAGCCCCGGATTGTGGGGTTTGGGGGTTATCGTACGCAAAAGCCATCCAACCGAGCAGTATAAAAACGCAGACTGCTGAGAAGAGCCAACGAGGCGTTTTCATCTGGGATTGACGCTTGCCAATACTCACGAAGCACTCTACGCCGAATCCGCGCAGAGTTAAACGATCCTTATCGGAAGCAGATGGGATGAGAAGGCACTTTCACTTAAAACCTGCGTGGGGGTTCAAATTCCTATACCCAGAAATAGACCCGATTAGGCAAAAAGAAATTCCTTTGTCCTTAATTCCTTCACCTGATCCCGTAGCTTGGCCGCCTTTTCAAACTCGAAACGCTTCGCGGCCTCGCGCATGTCGCTCTCCAGCTTCCCGATATAGACGTCTACTTCTTCCTGTGATTTGAAATCGGGAATCCCGTCGGCTTCTCCTCCGGTCAGATCCGCATAGTCCGCAGCCACGATCGCCGCCAGTGTCATATCCAGCGGACGCACGATCGATTCCGGCGTAATTCCATGCTCTTCGTTGTATGCGGTCTGAATCGCGCGCCGCCGCGAAGTTTCGTCCATAGCGCGCTTCATCGAATCAGTCATGCGGTCGGCGTACAGAAGTGCGCGTCCGTTCAAGTGCCGGGCGCAGCGACCGATCGTTTGAATCAAAGATCCGGACGACCGCAGGAATCCTTCTTTATCGGCATCGAGAATCGCCACCAGCGACACTTCTGGAAGATCCAAGCCCTCGCGCAGCAGGTTGATCCCGATCAGCACATCGAATTCACCTTTGCGCAGATCGCGAAGAATCTTCACGCGCTCCAGTGTTTCGATCTCCGAGTGCATGTAGCGGCACTTCACGCCGACTTCGGCGTAGTACTCGGCCAGGTCTTCGGACATCCGCTTTGTCAGAGTCGTGACGAGTACGCGCTCGCCTTTCTCTACGCGCGCGCGAATCTCGTGCAGCAAGTCGTCAATCTGTCCCTTCACTGGACGTATTTCAACGGGTGGATCAATCAATCCCGTCGGCCGGATGATCTGCTCAATCACGACTCCAGCGGACTTCGTCAGTTCATAGGGCCCCGGCGTCGCCGACACATACACCAGCTGATTTGTCCGATGCTCGAACTCCTCAAACGTTAGCGGACGATTATCGAGCGCTGAAGGCATGCGGAACCCATACTCGACCAGAACTTCCTTCCGCGAACGGTCGCCCGCATACATCCCGCGCAGTTGCGGCACCGTCTGGTGCGACTCGTCGATGAACATCAGAAAGTCACGCGGGAAGTAATCCAGCAGCGTTGGCGGAGGCTCGCCCGGCAGACGTCCAGTAAAGTGGCGCGAATAATTCTCGATGCCATGGCAGTAGCCCATTGCCTTGATCATCTCGAGGTCGAACATCGTCCGCTGATGGATGCGCTGCGATTCGACCAGCCGTCCCTGTTTCTCGAGTTCGACTTCCCACCACGCCAGCTCCTTCTTTATGGAATCCACGGCCGAAGCGCGGGTTTCTTCCTTCATGACATAGTGCGTCTTCGGATAAATCGGCAGGCGCATGTACTTCTGCTTGACCGTGCCGAACAGCGGGTCAATCTGCGACAAGGACTCAATCTGATCTCCCCATAGCTCGATGCGGTAAGCCATGTCGTCATAGGTAGGGAAGACCTCGATGACGTCGCCACGCACGCGAAACGTCCCGCGCCGGAATTCACCATTCGTGCGCTCGTAGAGAATGTCCACCAGCTTGCGCGTGATGTCCTCGCGCTTGATCTTCTGCCCCTTTTCGACGAACAGCATCATCCCGTAATAGGCCTCGGGAGACCCCAGTCCATAGATGCAACTCACAGATGCGACAATCAGCGCGTCGCGCCGTTCAAATAAAGATCGCGTCGCCGACAGCCGCAGCTTGTCCAGTTCATCATTGATCGTCGCTTCCTTCTCGATATAGAGATCGGCGGCGGGAACGTACGCCTCAGGCTGGTAATAGTCGTAATACGACACGAAATATTCGACGGCATTATGTGGAAAGAAGCTCTTGAACTCGTGATACAGCTGCGCGGCTAGTGTTTTGTTGTGCGCCATGACCAGCGTCGGACGGTTCAACGCCTCGATCACCTTGGCCATGGTGAACGTTTTGCCCGATCCGGTGACGCCCAGCAGCACCTGATGCTGCTCGCGATCGAACAGGCCGCGCGTTAGTGCCTGAATTGCCGCCCCCTGATCGCCTTGCGGCTTGTAACTGGAAACAAGTTTGAAATCCATAAAATCAGCCCTCAACTGTTAGCCTTCAGCCTTCAGCTAAAAGCCCTCCAAACCGTATATCGGATTGAGGACAGGTACAGTCCTATATAGATGCTGCTGCGGGACAGCCGGCCTCAGCTGTGCACGCTTTTCTAGGGATGACGCATTCGTCCATCCGGCCGAGCAAGCTGGGTTCGCTTTTCGCCGGAAGACCCACAGAAACGAATTTTGATGCGAGACAATCTTTCCATTATAGCGTTGAACAAAGGATCCAAAAACCGCGAAGACACGGAGTTTCATGAAGGATTTGTTTGTGTTTCCTTCGTGCACCCTCGTGTCCTTTGTGGTGAATGATCTTCGCGCGCTTAAAACCCGGGCGGTCGCTCGGCAGTAACCCCGAAGGCCTGCTGCAAAGCGATGCCGGCGGTCCCCAAAGTACCCTCATCAAACAACCTTCCGATCAGCGTGACTCCATGCGGCACCCGGCGCGGCGTCGCAAACGTCGGCAGCGGATGCTCCGGATCTGGCGCCCAGTCGCTGCGGGCCTTTGTCACTTCGACGAAGCCCGCACGCAGCGTGAGCGACGGATGACCCGTGAAGTTCGTAATGACCAGCATCTCGTCGCGCAGGGACGGCACCAGCAGCAGATCGACCTCGGAGAATACGCGAGCCATTTCCTCGGCCACCTTGCGCCGCATTCGATCGGCCTGGACAAAATCCACGGCTGACAGGAACCGTGCCTGCCGGAATAGATTTGGCCACGCATCCGGGACCTGCGCCTTCAGTTCCCGAAGGCCGCCGCTGAGAGTCAGTTCTTCAAATGCAGCCGCGCCCTCGGCGAACAGAATCAGGTTCAGCGAATCATAGGGCCAGTCAGGAATCGAAACTTCGACGGGCACCATTCCGATCGCTTTCGCAGTTTTAAGCGCAGCGCGATCGACTTCAGTCGCCGGACGTTCTTGCATCCACTTCGGGAAATACCCGACACGGAGCCCCTTCACACTTGCGCTGGCATCGAAACTCAAGTGGCTGGGAACACACGCGGTGTCATGGGCATCAGGCCCCGAGATCGCTTTCAGCACGAGCATCGTGTCTTCCACGCTGCGCGCCATCGGCCCCAACTTGTCGAGTGACCAGCAGAGCGTCATCGCTCCTGTGCGCGGCACTCGGCCATATGTTGGACGCAGTCCCGTGACTCCGCAGCGCATGGATGGACTCACGATGCTGCCTCCGGTCTCGCTGCCAATGGCGAAGCCGACCAGTCCGGCCGCCGTCGCCGCGCCCGGCCCCGCGCTCGACCCCGAAGACCCTTCTTCCGGCAGCCACGGATTCATCGTTTGCCCGCCGAACCATACATCGTTCAGCGCGAGCGCACCAAGGCTGAGCTTTGCTACAAGCACCGCGCCGGCGGCGTGCAATCGCTTCACGACTTCCGCATCTTCTTTCGGAACACGATTGCGATAAGGTTCTGCGCCGTAGGTCGTAGGAATGCCCGCTGTATCCAGCAGATCCTTACCGCCCCAGGGAATCCCGTGAAGCGGGCCGCGATATTTTCCCGCGGCAATCTCCGCATCCGCCTGCTTGGCCTGCTTCATGGCGAGATCGCGCGTGATCGTGATGGCGCAACGCAGTTGCGGATTGAACTTCTCCAGCCGCTCCAGATAAATGCGTGTCAGACGCTCGGAAGTGAGTTGGCGTCTTTCGATCCAGAGAGATAGTTGTGCGACCGGAGCGAAGGCAATGTCGGTGTCACTCGCGGGAAGGGAAGCGCTCTGCCCCGCGCTGCGAACGAACTTGTCGCTGTGCACCTCAACCCTGACGCCCGGAATCTCAGGATTCCACGTGGTTGCCGGCGCGAGTCCATCTTCCAGCGCCAGCTTCCGCGGGCCGACCCGCCGTTCATACACAGAGGCTAAGGTTCGACGCCAGCTGCCCGCGGCCTCGACGCGCTCGGACTGCGTCATGCTGAACTGCGCGAGTTTCTCCGCCTCGGCGAAAGTGTTCGTGCTGACCTCTGGCCCGAACTCCGGGCCCACGCCGAATGCCGGAGGCGCTCCCGGCGGCAAGTTCGACGAACTCTGTGCACGGAGGCGCGACAGCGCAGCTGTGCCAAGAATACCGATGGAAGTAAATGTCAAAAACTCGCGACGTGATTTGGACATATGTGTAAGGCTTCGGATTTAGACTCGCGACGTAGCTGGGCGCGATTAAAACATGTTCAGCCGTACCGTTTGTCATTTGGAGCGCCGGTTTCGGCGCTAGGGATCTGCTGAGTTGCGGCCTTGGCAGACAGCAAAGTCCTAGTCGCTCCGCGACTCGACTGACAAAAATAGGCCGGCGCTGCAAATCGCGATCCACAATGACGACCGCGACCGAGAATAACGACTAACGACCAAAGACGAACGACGAATGACTGACCACTGACCGCTATCCCACGCTCGGCCGCAACTCCACCTTTTTGGTCGCGATCTTCACCTGCACCGTGGGCAGCACCGGCCGCGGATACGGCTTGCAATAGGCCTCGACCGTGATGGTCCCCGGATTCTTCGTCGATTGAACGATCACCTGCGCCAGACCATTGAACAGGCTCCGTTCCGGTTCTTTGTCGGACTCCTGGCAGTTCGGATCGCCATTTCCCACCCCAAGGAATGAGCCCTCGCCCGACACCTTGAAGCTGATCTTGTTCGCGGCGGTCGGGATCGCGCGCCCTTCTTTGTCGAGCACCTCGACCGTCAACGCGGCTACATCCTCGCCATCGGCATTGATCTCCTTGCGATCAGCCGTCAGGCGAATCGCCACGGGATCCCCGGTAGTCTCGCGTTTCTCCGTCAGCACGACTTTGCCGTTCTTCGTGCCGCGCGCTTCGAGCACGCCCGGCTCGTATTTCACGCTCCACTCCAGATGGGTCAGCAGCTCGACTTTTTTCGAGCCCTGGGTCTTGCCATTCAGAAAGAGTTCGACCGAGTCCACGTTCGAGTGCACCCAGACCGAAATCGGCTCACCCTCGCGCTGATCCCAATTCCAATGCGGCAACAGATGCAGCACCGGCTCCGATCCCCACCATGACTTGTAGTAAAAGAAGTTGTCTTTAGGGAAGCCGCACATGTCCACGATGCCGAACTGTGAGTTGATCGATGGCCACCCGTAGGGTGTGGGTTCCCCACGATAATCGAAGCCTGTCCACGCGAACCCTCCGGAGAGCCACTCGCGAGCGGCATAGAACTTCCACCACTCTTCAGCCAACTGCGACCAATCCGTATGGTTCAGGTCGTAGGCGCTCACCCAGTTGCGCAGTTTGTCAGTCTCGTAAATTCCGCGGGTCGAGACCGTGCTCGCCGTCTCCGACCCCACAGATGGAGTCTTCGGATGCTTCTGGTGCCATTCATCATGCACCTTCAGGTTGTAGTTGAAGCCCATGACGTCGAGTTGCTCGGGAAAGTGCGTCTCGAATGACGCATTCACCGCCGCCGAGCACAACCGCGTGGGATCGAGTTCGTGCGTCCTTTGGATCATCGAATCGATGACACGCACGCCCTGCGCCTGCGGCATCATGGTCCACTCTTCATTGCCCATCGACCAGAGAATGATCGAAGGCGAATTGCGGTAGCGCTTGATCATCGCTTCCAATTGCGTCATGCCCTCGGGATTCGAGGCCATCTGGCGCGTCTCGCACATCATCATCATGCCCATGCGGTCGCAGGCCTCCACCCACTCGGGTGTAGGCATGTTGTGCGAAGTGCGCACCGCGTTTCCGCCCATGTCTTTCAGGACTGCGAGGCGATACCACTGCAAGCGGTCGGGTAGCGCCGCGCCCACTCCGGCGTGGTCCTGATGGTTGCAGGTGCCCTTGATCTTCACCGACTTGCCATTGAGGAAAAATCCTTTATCGGCATCCCACTTGATGTCGCGCACGCCGAAGGTCACGCGCTCGGCATCGCGCAACTTGCCACCTGTCTCCACGCTCACGATGGCGGAGTAGAGATAAGGAGTCTCCGGTGACCAGCGCTTCACGGTCTGAATACTTGCAGTGGCCGTGAACATGGCCGATCCATCCGGCGGAATCGATTTCGGGGATGACTCAGCATTGGCTACCACCTTCCCCTCAGCGTCCAGAATCTTCCAGCGCACAATGCAGGATTCGGCTGCATTGCCATGATTCTCGATGACGGTTCCAAGATCGAGCGGGCGGGCGGTACCCTTCGCTGGTTCGGGCGAGCGCACATAGCTTTGCCAGCGCTCGATGTGCAGCGCATCCGTCTTCGTCAGCCATACGTGCCGGTAAATGCCTGCGCCTTCATAGAACCAGCCATCACCGAAGCTGGCGTCCATGCGGACGACCAGGTAGTTCTTCCCGCCGTAATTCAGGAAGTCGCTCAGGTCGAACATGAACGGTGCATACCCGTTGTCGTTGCGTCCGATGAAATATCCGTTCAGGAAAACGATAGCGTCGCGAAAGGCACCATCAAACAACACGCTGATGTGCTTGCCTGCATCTTCTTTCGGAATGTCGAAGGTGCGCCGGTACCATCCCACGCTCGTCTCCGGATACCGCCGGCCCAGCGGCTTGTATCCATGCGAGTTCTGCTCTTCATCTCGGACGAATGGCAACTCGACCGCCCAGTCGTGCGGCAGGTTCAGATCGCGCCACTTCGAGTCATCGAATTTGTCCGTCGCAAACTTGAATTCACCTTCTTTCGCGAAATCTCCCTGGCCCATACCAAATCCGAGGTCGCGATGCGGATCAGAGCCATGCCCCATGAAGAATTTCCATCCGAAGTCGAACAGCAGTTGCTCCCGGGGAGCCACAGCCGCGGTTCCCTCCGCCGACGCAGCACCTGCGTATCGCGCCAATAACGCGTGCGCCCGCTGAACCGATCCTGGGATGAGAGTTGAGGCTGAGAGAGCAGCGCCGGACTTCAGCAGATCACGACGGGTAAGAAATGACATTCCTGTGCCTCGCAAAAGAAGTTGGAATGAATACGTCCATGGCGTATGGACCAGGCATTCGCGGAAGGTCCATTCGCGCAGGACCGAGCATTATAGAACTCCAAGGGACGAAAATACTTCCAACGAAACTTGAGTCAAAGGGATGTCATCCTGAACCGTGTCTTTTCGCGGTTCAGGATCTATGCATGTTCCGTCGGTACCGGTATCGTCCACGAATGCGTAGATCCTGAACGTCGCAAAAGCCGGACGTTCAGGATGACAATGCGTCTGGATTCTGCACAAAACAAGAAACATCACTTGTCGTCGTGCACTTCTCCCATGCCGACGATCTTCGAAGACGTACGGAACTTCTTGTAGTCGCGGTAAATATCTTCGCCATTGAAGTTGAAGCCCTTGACCAGCGCCACCCGAGCGTCAATTTTGAACGTGACGTGCCGCGGCAGCCAAACTTCGTCATTCACCCGAGTCTGCTCGAGCATGAAGCGTGTCCCCTTGTGGATACGCGCCAGCACGAAACCGACCGAAACGGTATCGATCGCCTCGACATCTAGTTTAGACATTTGCAGATCGTTTTTATCGATCCAGACTCGCCCGTGAAACTTCGACAGGAATTTCGCCCCTTTCACGTGCGGCTCAAATCCTGGACGCGGCTCACCATCGATCACCCAGGCCTCACGTCCACCGACCAACTCCGTGCCGACCAAGGTGAAGTTGTAGGCGTCGGCAATTTCTTTTACGAACTTGCGGCCATCCTGGCGCTCTTTCTCTTCTTTCTCCTCGCGCTTCCTTCGCTGCTCCTCTGATTCGTTCTTGCGCTTGTCTATGATCTTCTGGATCTTCTCGTCTTCTTTTGCCGCCTCCTTAGCGTCGAGCGGCTTTTCGTCCTTGGCGACCAGCTTCCTTACCTGTTCTCCATAGACATCAAGAATTTCGTAGGTTTTTACTTCGGTGGACTTCGTCTGGCCTTTGCCATCCAGCTTGTTCTGCACCTCGTGATCAATGTAGGTGTAGTCTCGCTCTTTCTTATTGTTTTCGATGTCCTTGTCCGCTACCACGCGGAACAGTTCCTGCATCTGCTGCTGCGTCAGCTTGCCGTCCGGCCCCGGTATCAGATCCAAGGTCTTCGATTGACTTGAAGTTAAGTTGGGATCCGTTGTCGGCTGTTCGGATTCGGGACGAACCGAGGATTCATCGGAAGCAGTTGCGTTAGGGGCGGTCTGCGCCTGGCCAACAGCAATCCCTGAAATCAGCAGCACGATCAGTGCGAGGGTGCCGACCTTCATGGGTTCATCTTAACCCTGCTTAATGATGCGTGCGCAAATGAGACGTCCCTAAGTGAGGCCGAGAGAGACGCTATTGGCCGATATACCCGCGCGATTGCGTCGTCAGGAGAGGTTTTCTGGTGGGGTCGGCTTCAACGATTCTTGCATCGCGAGTTGGCGGCAGGTTCGCTCGAGAATCTGCTGGACCGGTCCGGCGTCCACAAACTGGAATCCAAAGCGAAAAGCGTTTCGTTGCCGGACAAGGGCAAACACCTCAATGTGGCCGAATGGCGTTGAGAACTCTAAACGTACAACCTCGCCCACCGGGACTTCTTCGCGCACAATGGCGGACATTCCCGACTCACTGATGTCGACTGTGTAGCCGCGCAGTACCGCCGAATTGCGGGGGTAAACACGGATTTCAACTTCAAGCTTGAAGCGCGGGTGTCGGCGCGCCTCGACATACTCTGGAGTGACTGCGGGTACCAATGGCTCTTGTGCTCCCAAGGGATCGCCCTTTCGGGCCGGCTGACCTGGCGGGCTTTTACTGGAACCGGCGAGGCATGTCTTGCACGGTACGGACCAATACGACCTCGCGTGATACTTTCGTCATCGTCAGTCTCTTCCCTTGTACGCTTTTCCCAAACACTCCGCCTGGAAAAGTCGTTCATCCACACGATGCAGCCGCTTTTCCTGCGCTCTCGTCAGGAGCGGATAATGCTTGATATCGAACAGGTGATACACGATGAACCACACTGGCTTTTCCGTGGTCATCCAGTTCTGCGAGTCGAACCGCTTCAGGTTGACCGGAACCGAGTATCGCCGCAACGTACGCTCCCGCCGCAAATTGAAGTACGCATTGAAGTAGCTCAGAGCAAGTTCCCGAAGATTGCGATACACCGGTTCGCGCCACCGGCATCCTGTGTAATTCGATTTCGCCACCGCGCCCCAGCAGCCGTCTTCGCGATAGACGGCGATCACATGGTCGGTGTCATGATCCGCTTCGAAATCGAGCAGTAGAGGAGGATATCCATTCGCCCGCAACGCGGCCGCCGCAAAAATCGCGCCTTCCAGGCAATGCGAGGAATGTTCCGCCAGCACTTTGCGCGGCGACCAGGCTGTGTCTTCGAGGTGATACGGCATATCGTCCAGAAACCTCTGGATACCGTACGGATTCTTCATGCTGCGCAATTTTCGCAGTTCGGACGGGGTAAACCCAAATTGTTCAATGGTCATGCGCTGGTCAGATGAAACCCTGGGACGAACCAGTGTAGCGCACCCAGATTGTCAGTCTGAGGCGCCTGGCGGCGCAGAACCTGCTCTGTCGTCTCGCCCCCAGGCAGAGACTTAGTGCGTTCGGCGGCAGAACAGCTCGCCCAGTTCTCCGGGATGGTCCACCACCACATCGGGAGAAGCGTCCTCGATCGTCTGGGGCGCGAACCCATACGTTACCCCTACCGTCCACAAGCCCGCGTTATGTCCCGTTTCAATATCGGTGTGTGAGTCGCCGACGATCGTGGCATGCTCCGGACGTACTCCCGTTTCCTGCAGCAGTTTGTGCGCGCCTTCAGGATCGGGCTTCTTGGTAGGAAAACTGTTTCCGCCATAAACTTGCAGGAAGTAGGGCGACAGTCCCAGCGCCTCCACAATTGCGCGTGACGGAATGACCGGCTTATTGGTGAGCACGGCCAGCTTGCGGGGCGATCCATTGCAGGAACGCTGAATCGAAGCCAGCGCCTCGGCAATTCCCGCATAGACCGTGGTGTGATCGAGTTTGTGTTCTCGATAGTAGGAGAGGAAGAATTCCAACCCTCTGCGCACCATAGCCTCGTCGATCTTCTCTCCGCCCAGCGCCCGCTGAATAAGAACCGGCGCGCCATCGCCCACGTAGCTGGCAATCACGTTCTCCGGGAGTTCTGGCCGTCCAATGTGCCGTAACGCAGCATTGACCGAGTGGACCAGATCGAGGCGGGAGTCAATCAGGGTGCCGTCTAAATCGAAAATGACGAGCTTTATCGAATGAGGATCAAAGGCGCGGTGCGTGCGAATCATAGACCAAACCAGAATAAAGCAGACAGCACTCATCCGTCAGATTCAGCCGGGCCAAAAAGACAATTACCCACAAAGGGCGGGAAGTACACGAAGACTGTGCAGCCAACATTCGTACCCTTTGGCGGTCCATGAATTTGTATTTGACTTATCCTATATTTCTAGTATTATCGAAATATGGCAACAGCCTCCACTAAAAGTTCTGCCGTAAGCAAGTCGTCCGATCGGGTTACCACCTATGCCGACCAGTTCTCCGCCATGGGCAATGAGCAGCGCCTGCGGATTATGCAATTACTGTTGACGGCGCATCCGGAAGGCCTAGTCGTCGGCGATATTCAATCCGAGCTCGAAATTCCGAACTCGACTCTTTCTCATCATCTCGAAAAGCTGCGCACCGAAGGCCTCGTCGAGGTAAAGCGCGAGGGTACCTTTCTTCGCTACACCGCTGATAACGCCGCGCTGCAGGAGCTTCTGCAGTTTCTTTATGCCGAGTGCTGCACACGCAGCACAGCTGTCAAACCTCAAGCCATCGTACAGATCTGTAAATAGGAGCCATCATGAGCACGACCGAAACTGTCAATATCAAGGAAGTTGTCAAACAGAAGTATGGGGAAGCCGCCCTGCGGGTGAAGTCTGGAGGCAGTTCCTGCTGTGGATCTGCGCCGGGGAAGGGCTGTGCCGATCCGATTACCTCGGATTTGTATGATGCCGCGCAAATCGGGCAACTCCCGCAAGAGGCCGTGCTGGCATCGTTAGGCTGCGGTAATCCCACGGCACTCGCGGAGTTGAAGCCGGGCGAGACCGTGCTCGATCTGGGCTCCGGAGGCGGCATCGACGTGCTGCTCTCGGCGCGCCGTGTCGGTCCCACCGGGAAAGCCTATGGTCTCGATATGACCGACGAGATGCTTGCGCTGGCCAATGAGAACAGGCGCAAGTCGGGCATCCAAAACGTCGAATTCCTCAAGGGCGAGATCGAGAACATTCCGCTGCCCGACAATTCGGTGGACGTGATCGTCTCCAACTGCGTCATCAATCTTTCGGCCGACAAAGATAAAGTGCTGCGGGAGGCGTTCCGCGTGCTCAAGCCCGGAGGACGATTTGCCGTTTCGGACGTGGTCACTCGCGGCGAAATGCTGCCCGAACTTCGCCAGAGCATTCTTGCCTGGGTGGGATGCATAGCGGGTGCGCTGGAAGAGAATGAGTACAAATCCAAGCTGGCGAGTGCCGGATTCGAGCAGATCGGCATCGAGCCCACTCGCGTTTACCGCGCCGAAGACGCGCTCGAATTCCTCTCCGGCGAGCAGATTCCGGTAAAGATTGATCCCGCACAGGTAGATGGCAAATTCATGAGCGGATTCATTCGCGCCGTGAAACCCGCCAAGGCGGCGCAGCCCTGCTGCGCGCCGTCTTGCTGCAACTAGGAGAACGACGCAATATGAGCCGTCGCTACAACGTGCTTTTCCTGTGTACCGGGAACTCGGCCCGCTCGATCATGGCCGAGGCCATCTTGAATCACAAAGGCGCGCCGAACTTCACGGCGTACAGTGCGGGAAGCCATCCGGCCGGCGACGTCCGGCCGGAGGCAATCCGCCAGTTGCAGGCAGTCCACTATGCCACGGCCGGCTTGAGAAGTAAGAGTTGGGACGAGTTTGCCAAGCCGGAGACTCCTCAGCTGGATTTCGTTTTCACCGTCTGTGACAATGCGGCGCAAGAAGTGTGCCCGATCTGGCCCGGGCAGCCCATGACCGCGCACTGGGGGATCCCAGATCCAGCGTCGGTGAAGGGCTCGGACGAAGACCGGGCTAAAGCGTTCCGAGAGGCCTTTTTCCTGCTGGATCGGCGAATCAGCCTCTTTCTGTCATTGCCCATGGCGCGCCTCGATAGCCTCGCACTCAAGCGTGAACTCGACAATATCGGCAAACAAAGCTCCTGAAGCACGGTATCGATCCAGTTGCTGAGGACAATCCTGCATGAATTCGAACGTGACATCCCGTCTCAAGTTTCTCGACCGATTTCTTACGCTCTGGATTTTTGCCGCCATGCTGATCGGTGTCTTCGCCGGATGGGCACTGCCCGGCATCGTGCCCTTCCTGAACCGCTTCAGCGTGGGTACCACGTCCATTCCCATTGCGGTCGGGCTGATCCTGATGATGTATCCGCCACTCGCCAAAGTGCGTTACGAGGACATGGGAGAGGTTTTCCGCAACAAGAAAGTCCTGCTGCTCTCGCTGGTACAGAACTGGGTGATCGGCCCCGTGTTGATGTTCGCGCTGGCGATCATCTTTCTGCGCGGATATCCGGAGTACATGGCCGGACTCATCATGATCGGCCTTGCCCGCTGCATCGCCATGGTGATCGTGTGGAACGAACTGGCCAAGGGTGACACCGAATACGCAGCGGGACTGGTGGCCTTCAACTCTATCTTTCAGGTGTTGTTCTACTCGGTATACGCGTGGGTATTTGTTACCAAGCTGCCGCCATTATTCGGATTGCACGGCTCTGCCGTGGATGTCTCGATCCGCGAGATTTCCAAGAGCGTATTTATCTACCTGGGCATTCCATTCCTGGCGGGAATGATTACCCGCTTCGTGCTTCTGCGGGCCCGCGGCCGGGAGTGGTACGAAACGAAATTCATCCCGCGCATCAGTCCGATCACCCTCATCGCGCTGTTATTCACGATTGTGGTGATGTTCTCGCTGAAGGGCGAGTACATCGTCCGGCTTCCACTCGATGTCGTAAGAATTGCCGTTCCCCTGCTGATCTACTTCGTCGTGATGTTCCTGGTCTCGTTCTATATGGGACGCAAACTGGGAGCGGATTACTCCAAGACAGCGACGCTCTCCTTTACGGCCGCGAGCAACAACTTCGAACTGGCGATCGCAGTTGCGGTCGCGGTGTTCGGAATCAACTCAGGAGCGGCCTTCGCCGCAGTGATCGGCCCTCTGGTTGAAGTGCCAGCGCTGATCGGCCTGGTGAATGTCGCTCTCTATTTCCAAAGGCGTTACTTCGGACAGGTGACGAAACCAGCGGTCGCTTAGTCCCACACGCAAGGTCAGCGACCGGATAGCAATTCGAAATCCTAAGAATGCCTATTTCAGCATTTGATTAGAAGCGCCGCATGACTTCGGCTGATCTCTGGTTTCTCCTGGACCCGCAGGTTGAACCCGGCTGCGGATTTCAATTCTGCACCGAACTTCAGTTCATCGATGTGGCCCCTAGGCTCCGCCAGCAGGAGATATCCCTGCGGCTTCAACGCGCGCGCAATTTCGGCGAAGAAACGCTCCGCATCCGGCAACTCGTGCACCATTGCAAACGCAAGGGCGAAATCCACCGTTCCAGCGAGCTCATTCAACCCCAGGCTGTCGGACGAACAAACGCGGCACTCGATGCGATTGAGCACATTGGCGCTCGCCGCCCTCTTCTTCAATCCATCGATCATCTTCTGCTGCAGATCCACCGCGATAACACGGCCTGAAGTGCCGACTAGCTGCGCGAGAGGAATCGTGAAGAATCCCATACCCGGCCCAGGCTCGAGCACGGCCATACCTTCACGCACGAAAGGACTGAGAATTTCTAGCGGATCCTGTCCCAGCCAGCGGCGCACACGACTCGCCAGCACAGGACCAAGCCACCAGGGGCAAACTCGGTTTGACATGGAGGGATGCTACTGATCAGAAGAAGGGATAGCAGTGAGCCAACTCACACGCTCTGCGGACCGCGACGCTTCTGTTGCTGGCACTTGGTCATAATGGCCGAGCGCAGCCGCGAGCGCAGGTCCTCGGGCAGTTCGTACAGTTGCGAATCACGATAGATCTCGATGGTCTTCTTGGTTGTGTCGCAGACAACGTAGCAGTTGTGGCACCACGAAAGATGATTTTCTAACTCGACTTTGGTCTTTTCGTCGAGAACGCCGTCCAGATAACTGGTCAGCTCATGAAGGAACTCAGAGCATTTCACAGGTCACCATCTCCGCTCGCCACATCGGTTTTCACATCTCCAATCTTCGAACTAATCTTAGTATCGCCACTGTCCCGGCGCTGGAAGTACCGTCCGAGACGCTCGCGCAATTGCAGCCGGGCCCGCAGCAGCCGCGATTTCACCGCAGGCACACTCAATTCCAGCGCAGCCGCCGTCTCTTCGGTTGACAATCCCTCCACATCTCTCAGCACAAACACCGTGCGAAATCCCGGAGGCAATCCCTGGATCGTCTTGCTCAAAATCTCGCGCAGCTCAGCTTGCGTGTATTGCTGTTCCGGATTCGGACTCCAGTCGGCGATTTCGCGCGGCAGCGAGTCTTCTTCCGTTTTGATGTCTTCGTCCAGCGATACGGTGCGCTCGGGCTTCCGCCGGCGCAACTTCATCAGCGCTTCGTTGACCGCGATCCGCACCAGCCAGGTATAGAACTTCGACTGCTCCTGGAATTTGGACAGGTTCCCGTACGCTTTCAGGAACGCTTCCTGTACCACGTCCTCCGCGTCTTCGCGGTTCTGCGTGATGTGCTGCGCGATCCGAAAAACGTTACGATCATACCGGCGGACCAGCTCTTCGAAGGCGGAATCGTCGCCCGCTTTGGCTGCCCGTACCAGTGCCAGTTCTTCGCTAACCGGCCCCTCTAGTTTGTTTTGGATGGCTCCCATGGTTCTGACGATGCAGTATTTTCCCGGTTACGAAGCTACGTCACTGGATCTCAGAAGGCAAGCCGAGGGACGCGACGACGAAATCCGAACTGTTATTCTACTTGGTAACTGGCCGGTTTGAACATCGGCTTTGCCGTAGTCGCGTTCCGGACTTTGCGTTAGAGTGCCAAAGAGGCTTCCGATCCGGCGGATTAGGTACCGAAGTACTCAAGATGTCGCCTTACAAGTTCCATATAATCAGCAGTTAGGGTAGTGTCAGTACTATCATGCGGTGTAAGACTCAGGCTCCTGGAATGGTTTCATAGGAATGGCGGACAGCAACGAAATTCAGCAGATCGTCGAACGCGCGGTGGCGCAAGTCTTTGAGCGGCAGCTTCCCAAACTGCAGGCCGAACTTGTCGAGCGCGTGCTGGCCGAATTGCCCGCGCAACCGGCGGCGGCCGTTGCCGCGTCGCAGGGAACTGGATCCAGCGCACTGGTTCAAGCCATCTCCAGCATCCACGCAAGCAGCACCCAAAAAGAGATCCTCAGATCACTGCTGGATGGCGGTGCCTCGTACGCAGCCCGTGTCGCGCTGTTCGTAGTGAAAGCAGGCGCGGCCACTGGATGGCAGGGCCGCGGTTTCGGTGAAGACGACAGCGTGAAAGATTTCGCACTCGATATGAACGCCGGGCCCGTATCGCATGCTTACCAGAATCGCACCGTGACTCCGGCCAACATCGCCGAGATGGATCAGCATTTTGTGCAGCAATTTGGCGGTCCCGAGAACGAACAGATTCTTGTGCTGCCTCTGGTGCTGAAGGAGAAAGTCGCGGCCCTCCTTTATGCCGACGGAGGCGCAGACGCTGTGCTCGACGCCGCCTCGCTCGAAGTCCTGGTGATGACGGCCAGTTCCTGGCTGGAAGTCACGTCGTTGCGCAAGCAGGTGCTGCAAGCACAAAGGGAAGTAGTGGACGTGCCGCCGGTCGAGCGGCCGCCTGCTCCCGCGCCCGTTCAGACCGTCAGCTCATTTTCCGATCCTTTTGCCTCGCACTCTCCCAAGCACATCGCGAAGCCAGCTCCGGAGCCGGAGCCCGCCGAAGTCGTTGAAGTTGCGCACGCCGCATCCGCCAGCGCAGCCGCCTCGGCGCCTGCCGCGGCTACAGATCCTTTTGCCGGACTGTCGTCCGAAGATGCCGATACTCATCGCAAGGCGCAACGCTTTGCGCGCCTGCTGGTGGATGAGATCAAGCTGTACAACCAGGCGAAAGTCAACGATGGCCGTCGGCATAAAGACCTCTACGACCGCTTGAAGGAAGACATCGACAAGAGTCGTGCCACGTTCCAGAAACGCTACGGCAATACCGCGGCAGCCACCGGCGACTACTTCCAGAAAGAAGTTGTCCGCAGCCTGGCCGAGGACGACCTTTCGGTCATGGGCGCGAACTTCAAAAAGTAGTAATGTGAAACTGCGGACTGAGCCGCAGATGTTGCCCGCTGGAACGAGCCGGCATTACCGTGGAACGAACGCCGGTGGTACCGTGGAAGAGCGGAGCTTTAGCGCCGCGTTAAGCGGGCAAACTTAACAGGGATTTAGCCCCAGTGGTGGCCCCTGAGGATTACAGGTTCTGGTACTCGCGTCTCCGCGCGAAAGAATAAACAAGGTGTACGAATTGGGTCTCAAGTGGTGGTGGGTGCTCGCGCTGGCCGGGCTATGCGGGCTCCTGAGCGGTTCCGCTCCCAGTGATCTGCTTTTCGCGCAGGACCCTCCTGCGTCCGCAACATCAACTCCAGCCAAACAAGACACGGATAAACCCGCTTCCGCACCTGCGAAGTCCGCCGCGAAGAAGCCTGTCCGTAAGGCTCCGCCCTCGAAGGTAGCGGGTTCCAGCAAATCCTCCAGCACGCGATCCGCCGCCAGCAAGAGGCGACACCGTCCCATATCTCCGCGCGTTCGGCGCATACGTCAAGCTTTTGTCGCGTCCACCAGTCTGCGGCCAATGGCGCAACAACTCGTGCAGGATCGCACTCCTGCGGCGTACGCCGGGGTCGAAGCTTACGCTCGCGCTCACTCCAGGGAAGACGCCGGCGCGCTCGCTTGGCTCGTCGTTGGATACGCCCGCGTTCTCGATCACGATTACGCCAAGGCCATCGACCCTCTGAACCGCGCCAAGCCTCTCGCTGGAGATCTGGGCGACTACGCTTCATATTATCTCGGCACTTGCTACATACAGACCGGACGCCGCGCGGAAGGACTTGCGGCTCTGGCGAATTTCTCCACGACTTATCCCGATTCACTGCTCATTCGCGACGCGCATCTCAGCTATGCAAACGCGTTGCTGGCGGAAGGACGCAATACGGAAGCGGCGGAGATCCTCGGGAAGGATCGTCTTCCCGTTCGCTCTGATATCGAGTTGTCGGTGGCCAGAGCCTATACAGCCCTGAAGGAATATCCAAAGGCGTCCGACGCATACGTCAACATCTACTACAACATGCCGCTGTCCGATGAATCGGATGCGGCTCGCGATGAACTGCGAAGGCTTCCGGGAGGATTTCAGCCGACCACGAAACAGCGCAGCACGCGCGCGGAATTGCTGATGAAGGGCAGGCGCTACTCCGATGCGGTTGAGGAGTTTCGCGATATTGCGATTCACTCCACTCCGGAAAATCGCGTCTCCGCCGAACTGGCTCTTGCCGATTCGCTGTATCGCAGTGGACGCCATCGCGAGGCGAAGGCCGAGGTCATGAATCTGCCGGGAGCCACTCCGGAGCAGAATGCGCAGCGTCTCTACATCATTGCGGAAGCGGCGTGGGCTGCCGGCGATAACGACGAGTTCTACCGGACTATCGAACAGCTTCGCCAGACCGCCCCTTCGAGTCCATGGCTTGAGCAGTCGTTGTTGCTCGTAGCCAATCTGCACCTGGTGCATCATGAACTCGATCCGGCGCTCGATGCCTATCGCGAATTGCAGCAACGTTTTCCCACAGCCGGGCGTGCGTCCTATGCGCACTGGAAAGCCGCATGGCTCACGCTGCGGCTGGGCCGCAAGGAAGAGGCCAAGAAAGAATTCGAGGAACAGATTGCGCTTTATCCGAATGGCAACGAGACGTCGAACGCGCTCTACTGGCGCGCCCGTCTCGCGGAAGAAGATAACCAGCCCGCCATGGCCCGCGCCTTTTATCAAAAACTCTCGGATCGTTATCGCAATTACTACTACGCGGAACTTGGGCCGGGATCGCCTTAAGAAGCTGCCTGAAATCGCGGATCCTCCGGGAGAGTTTCCTCTGCTGGACCGCATTCCTCCGCTGGAACACGGCGAGAAGATCGCGCTCGAAGAGGCTCCGGCCGACAATCTCCATCTGCAAAAGGCGAAACTGCTGGGCAATGGCGGCCTGATTGATTTTGCGGTGAAGGAATTGCAGGCTGCGGCAACGGAAGATAAGGGCAACTGGCCGCTCGCCGAGACCGCGCAGATTTACACCGATACCGGGCATTTTGATCGAGCCATCGAAGTCATGAAGCATTCGGTTCCGAGCTACTTCGCCGTGGACATTCCGACTCTGCCGCGAGAATACTGGGATGCCCTCTTCCCGCGGCCCTACTGGTCCGACCTGAAAAAGTACTCGGTGGCGAACGGCCTTGATCCCTATCTCGTGGCCTCGCTCATCCGTCAGGAATCGGAATTCAATCCGCTAGCCGTGTCGCGGGCCAATGCTGTCGGCCTGATGCAGTTGCTTCCGAAGACAGGGAAGAACGTCGCTAAACAAGAAGGACTGAAGCGTTATAACGCGACCCAACTGTTCAGCCCGGCCGTAAACCTGCAACTGGGCACGCGCTATTTCCGCGGCATGGTGGATAAATTCGGAGGCTCGTTCGAGCACGCCCTCGCCGCCTACAACGCTGGTTCCGATCGCGTCGACGAATGGATGGGCCAGGGACCGTACCGGGATTCGCCAGAGTTCGTTGAATCCATCCCGTTTACCGAGACGCGCGAATATGTGCAGGCCATCATGCGCAACGCCAGCGTGTACCGGCAGTTGTACGGGGCGCCTTAACTTCTACCTCCGCTTCACTGTTTTCGGAATCAGAGCTTACGAGTTCCGCTAGAGAGAGAACCAGGGCACGCCCCACTTGAATAAATCCCTGGACGACACAACTCCGGCCACTCTGCGCCCATCTCATTGACAGAGAATTGGGGCGGAGCTATGCTGAGCTCCAATCGAGGGATCCTGTGACCTGTTCCCGCTGGCTTGTGTTGTTGTGTCTCCTCGGCGCCATAGCATTCGCAGTGGCTCCGGTGGACACTCCTGGCACTGCATTCGACGAAATGGACAAGCCTATGTTCATTTCGCGTGCAGGATGGCCACAGGTCAGGCTCGCGCCTCCCACTCTCCCTGCGGGTTCCGCATTCGCCAATTTGTGGCGCACGCCGCAGGGTTCATCGCGTCTCGCGACGTTCCGTATCCCGCACGATTACTATGCCGCTCGCGCCAGCGACCGGCAAAACCTGCTTTGTGTATTGCTGATCTGAGAACGTTTCTTCCATTCCAGCTGCAACGAATCTCATAGCCGCTGCTGAAATTTCGTTGGTGGCGAAGTCCCGTCGTTGCGCCGATTTCATTGGACGTCGTTCATGCGCACCCCTTCCCATGGATCGCAGGGCGACTCCGACGCTGGAGCTAGGGTGGCACGGCCATCGCGGCTCTAGGAAATGGAGAAACTTGATGCTTGCAAAATGCGCGAATCCTTCGTGTTCTACACCTTTTCGCTATCTCGAGAACGGGATGCTGTTCCGGCTTGAGAGCGATCCCTGGTGCGCTTCCCATCAGCGATGTCGAGAGTATTTCTGGCTGTGCCGCAGCTGCTCGGCGACATTGACGCTTCGGCTGGACGAGGGGGCAAAGGTCCGAGTCGCGGCGGCAGGGAATCCTCCTCGATCGGGGGACGATGAATTCAGCTTCGTTCTGCTGGATCGGCAGAACGGAATGTTGCTGAGCCGGGTGACGCTGTTCGAGCACCGCGGGCGTCAGCGTGCAAAAGCGGAAGGAGGGCAAGTACATCCATGAGAGACGATTGGAAGGAAGATGCCGACATACTCGCGGCGGGAGCAGCCTGCCCCATGCCGGGCTGCGGCGAAATCAGCTTTACCTACCACTCCGCGAATCTCGATCGCCTTGGCCTGAGCTCCCCGTTGGAGTTCACGTGCTCGCGGTGCGGGATGAACTTTGCAATCTTCGATGAAGATCTGCTGTTTCATTCTGTGCGGAGAGACTGGCTATGGGCCGGGAACCACTCGGCCTGACAGCATTCGAACAGAGAAGCCCATCACAGACAGGAGAAAACACGATGGAACCATTTTTTGGAACTGGGAATTCGGATCGGAAGGAAGTCGTTGTGATGCCAATGAACTCGACAATGGAAGAGAATATCCGTCGCCGCGCCTATCAGCTCTATGAGCAGCGGGGGTGCGAGAGCGGGCATGACATAGAGGACTGGCTGCGAGCGGAGGCAGAACTCAGGGAGCTAGCTGTCGCCGCGTAGTACTGGCGGCCAATCGGGCCGAGAGGAACCTCTACCGTGTTCCTCATCGGCCCATTTTTCTGGCGTGTTTGAAGCATTCCACAACGAACGATCGGAGTTCTCCTGCAGACGATTCTTGAACCTCACCGGCGACGGGCCGCTGGCGGTTTATCATGAGTCGCATGACACAGGAGAAGAAGCCAGTCCGTGTTTTTGCGATGCACGGGACAGCCCGGTTGCACGCTCTGGAAGGTGTGCCATTGGCGACGTTCGGACAGCGCGCCGCAGGCTACTTCATTGATGTCTTGCTGGCCGTGATGGTATGGGCTCCGTTGGAGCTCGCGTGGCGTTATTACCTGTTGCATGAAACCCGCATCGAGATGAAGTGGGACTTTCATGAGGTGGGGAACCTGGTTGTCATGCTGCTGTACTGGGCCGCTTTTCACTATTTTGCAAATGGACGAACGCCTGGAAAATTCGTAACTGGTACGCGGGTCATGTCGCTGACCAGCGAGCGGATGGGGCTGTGGCAATCCGTCGAGCGGGCGCTTGGATACGGAGCGGCCATCCTTGAGGCCGGTCTCGGGTTCGCCCAGTTCTTCTGGGACAAGAACCGCATGTGCGCCCAGGACCGATTGGCCGAGACGATTGTGGTGGACGCGAGAAAGCGGACCATGGACAAGGATGTGAGATCTGAGGCAGAGGTCACTTCGCCCGCCTGGTAAAGGGATGGGCTGGTAGCGGGAAACTGAGAAGTGTGACAGCCCATCCGATGTGCCAAATGCAAAGGATGGGCTGCTCGAATCGCTGCGTTACTGTGGGGGTTTTGTGCTCGCGTCGCTGGCGCCGTTCTTCTTCGCCAATGACCGGACATAGTTCACCAGGTCCCATGCCCCTTCGGGCTTCACGCGCGGGCCTTCGGCGGGCATGTCGTTGTGGCCATTCTTAATGATGTAGAAGATTTCGCCGTCGGTCCTGTCCTTGAGCGTGTCGGGATTGCTCAAGTCCACCATCTGAAGCTTCATGTCTTTCGCGGTCTCGCCTTTGCCGTCGCCGGCCTTGCCGTGACACATTTCGCAATCCATCGCCCACCATTTCTTGGCGCGGGCGAGCGATTCGGCCGTCGGCTTCACCGGATTCTGCTGCTTGGCGGCTTCGACTGGGATGGCGGAATACGCCGACGACTTCTGTCCGGTGGTGTCGTTAGGCTGTTGCTGGGAGAAACTGAAACAAGAAAAGAGAAAAAGTGCTGGAAGGACCAGTGCAAATCGGTACACAGGAACCTCCTCTGGGAATGAGTCGATTACAGCGGAATTGTAGCACCAGGCGTGGCCTGGAATGTGATTTAGATCACCTAACGAGGAAAGCGATGTTACAGCGTGATCAATTCCTGTAATCCCGCCGGCAGGCTAGGACTTCAGGATTGCGACCGCCTGCTCGAGAGCTTGCTGGACCGCATCGGCATTCGGCAGACCGCCCTGGGCCATGTCTTTGCTGCCTCCCCCGCGGCCGCCATTCGCAGACATGGTCTGTTTCATCAGCGCGCCCATATCGGAAGGCTGCCCGGCTGATTGCGCAAAGACCAGCGATGGCTGTGGCGACGTCGTGGCCAGCAGCGCCACTACTTTGAGTGCTTGTCGGGTCAACTTCTGCGCCAGCAGTTTCAGCGAATTCATTTCGCGATCGGAAAATATTCGCACTACTACTTTTCGGCCGTTCGCTTCCACCGTTTCGGACAGCATCCCAATGGCTTGCGCGGCCGCCAGTTCGTCCTGTGATTCTTCTTTTTGCTTGCGCAGCGCGCGAATCTCGTCGAGAGACTTGGCCGCGAGCTGAGGAACGTCGTAGATCTGAGCAGAATATAGCGCAGCAGCTTCGCTGAGCGTCGTGAAATCGCGGCGGGCCATGGCCACGGCGCGTTGTCCGGCAATAAACTCGACACGCCATCCCTGGCGCACTCTTTCGGTTTTGCGGAGGAGGATGCAGCCGATCTGTCCGGTCTGGCAGACGTGCGTGCCTCCGCAGGCGCTGAGGTCGAAATCGTGCACGTCGATAATTCGTAACTGATCTCGCTCCGCCGGAGGAAGTTTTCGCAGGCCCAGGCTCGTAGCTTCGTCACGCGTGACAAAGCGGATGTTCACCGGGCGGTTCTCGAGGATGATTTCGTTCGCAAGGTGCTCGGCTTGCCCAACTTGATCTTTCGACAGCGTCGGCATGTCGAGGTCGATCGAGCAGTAGTCGTCTCCCATGTGGAACGATACCGTCGAACGGTTGAACAGTCGCACGAACGCGGCGGAGAGAACGTGCTGTCCGGAGTGCTGCTGCATGTGATCGCGGCGGCGGCTCGCGTCGATCTGCCCGCGGACGCGGGTTCCTGGCTTCAGATCCCTGGGTGCCGCCTCGAGATAGTGCACCACTCGTCCATCTTCGGTATCGGCGACTTCGGTGACTCTGTGACTGCCCAGGTCCGTCGACATCACCCCGGTGTCGAAAATCTGTCCTCCGCTCGTCGGATAGAAAGCGGTCCGGTCGAGGATCACCGCAGCACGCGGGTTCTCCGCGACTTCGACGATTTCAGCCTCAAAGTCGTAGAGGAACGAATCATGGTAGTACAGGCGGTCGGTCATACACTCAGGTTCATTTAATCACAGGCTGGATGGCTTGCCGCGGGAAGCGGCTTGTGCGCCGGGACGAGTAAGTTACTCGCGCTTGCAGATGCGAACTTACTTTTGCGGGTTCGGAGCAGGCGGCGCGCTGTCGGACTCTTTTGACTCGCGCAGTTCTAGTTCAGCCTGGCGCTGGTTCGTTGCTTCGGCGGGATCGGTTCCCGGGTTCAGCGAGGTTTTCTCAATGAAGTAACGCCATCCTTCGTGGTGATCGGAGGAGCTTTGGGCGTGCTGGTATTCCTTCAGTATCTCTTCGGCTTTACGCTTGCTGCGCACCACCGCGACCACTCCGGCCGAACGATAGGTTCGGACGTTGTGCAGGATGATGGCGTAGCTGCCGTTGCTATCGTCGTGTGTCAAAAGTAATCCGTTTATGACGGGATCAAGATATCAGGATCGAGCGATTTGGGCACGCGATTTCAGATCTTGTGCCGGCGATGCTCGCGGGATCCGTCGTGCGCCGAGTCAAGCTCTGGCTTCGAGCGCGCTTTGTTCAATCGCATCTCACGGTGATTCAATCGGAATCCGTTTAAAGATGCGATGGCCGTTTGCGCCGCCGCGTTATCTGCCATCTCGAGGAAGCCCATACCGCGAGACTCATCGGTATCACGATCTTTCACGCTGGTGACCGACTGAACGGTTCCGTGGGCCGCGAACCGAGCATTCAACTGGGCTTCCGTGGTTGTGGAGTCGAGGTTCCGAATGACGACGTTGGTCAACTCGCGTCCCCGTGCCCCTACCGTCCGGTCTTCGCGATGAGCAAAAACAAAGAAGAGGCGATCTCCGAGGAGTTCGCCTCTTGCAAGAATCGTCGGCTTAGAGAGCCTGAACGTTTTCCGCCTGCAATCCCTTGGGACCCTTGGTCACCGTGAATTGGACCGTTTGGCCCTCCTGCAGGCTCTTGAAGCCACCGGCCTGGATGGCGGAGAAATGCACGAAAACGTCTTCGCCAGTCTGGCGGCTGATAAAGCCGTAGCCCTTGGCGTCATTGAACCACTTTACTGTTCCTTGTTCCATATTGATGTGTACTGTTCCTTTGGTGATAGTTACGCTGGATGGATTCGGGAAGAAACTTGTGCAGGTGACTAGCTGTTGAAGGCGAGAGCTGCTCAAGACCGACTCGGTCTAACGCACAGAGTCATATTACGCGGAAAGCTGTGAATTAGCAATTGGATTTGGTGCGCCGCGCCCCGAACTGAATCGAACACTTGCATAGACTGCGTTGTGGCCTTCGTGTGACTTCGAGCGCTTGCGTGGGTTACAAGAATTTCCCTGCAAGCGACAAGAAGATTCACAAAGTGGTTCTCCCTTCGGGGTGAATTTCAGTTCGCGCTGCGCAGAATACCTTCTCTGCAGGTATACTGAAGATACTTCACCTTAACCTCGAAGATACGCCATAGCACTTCGCGCCTTCGCGATTGAGAGATCGAGAGGCGGCTACTTCTTCTACTTCCGGCATCTCCACCTGAATTCATTACGCGCGTTCGAGGCCATGGGAACGGCGGCCGCAAAGGCGTCTCAATTGAGCCCGGATCATCCCGGCTTGGCCCATGTGCCCGGGCAATCCACAACGAGTGCCGTGCTACTGGAATCTGGTCCGGATCCGGCGGCCCATCGCTCTTCGCGCTGCAAGGGAAATAGGAGATCTTGATGTCAGCAAAAAATGGTAACAGGTCCCGCTTCCACCGGGAACGTAAGCAAAAGATCGCGCGACGCCAGCGAACGCAGGAGATGATCAAAGCAGCGAGCCAAGCGAAGCAGGATGCTATTCCCGCGAGCTCGAAGCCGCGTTCGGTGTCGGCATGAATACTCCGCTGAATGCCTTGCCGCCGTCTCTTGACGTTGTAGTCATCGACAAGAAGAAGAGAGTGCTGCTGGTGGATGCATCCACCCAAAAGCGCGACGTCCGCGCCGATGCCATGCGGAAACTCGGCATGGATGTCGATTGTGCAGCCGATATCACCGAGGCTCGCTGCTGGTGGCGACCCAAGTTGTACGATCTCGTCCTCATCAATCAGGAAAAGGGACGCGGCCACCGCGACAAGTTCTGCGATGACATTCGCAGCGCGAAGCCTCCACAGCGCCTGGCATTTCTCGTCGGCCAGCCCGGCTACCTTTCGGACGCTCCCAATGAGGACGAATCTTCGTTCGCGCCGGCGACCGACGACCAGATATTGACGGCCGATTTGAGATCGGTTCTTGCTGCCGAAATAAAAGATTCGCCGCAGCGGTGGGGCATTCTGGAAGCCTCCCGCCGTATTTCAGCTGTTCGTTCCGCCTGCACCGCGCGCAGCCGGGCGCTGCAGGACAAACCCGCTCCAGTTCGCGATTACGAAGTACGCGCACAGGTCACCACAGCTCCAACTTTGGATGATTTACTTAGAGAGGAAATGCGATGAAGAACCTTTACGTTGGCAATCTGCCCCACAGCACCACCGAAGCCGACCTGCGCGGCGTCTTCGAGCCCCATGGCGCGGTTGAAAAAGTCACTCTGGTCACGGATCGCGATACCGGCCGCTCCCGCGGTTTCGGCTTCGTGGAAATGGCCGATGCCAGTGAAGCGGATAAGGCCATTGCGGCCCTGAATGGAACCGATTTCGGCGGACGTCCGCTGACTATTAACGAAGCCCGCCCCAAGACCGACCGTCCCAGAGGCGGCGGAGGCGGGGGCCCGCGCTTTGGTGGCGGCGGAGGCGGAGGACGCGGACGGGATGACCGCCGCGGCGGTGGTGGAGGTGGGGGTGGTGGCCGCTCGCGCGAGCGCCGCGAGCCACGCTGGTAACTGCTGCTTTCCTGGTCCGCCAATAGCAAAAGTGCGGAAGTGCGGAGGACGGGCGGACGACATCTAATAAAATATCGAAGAACGAAACAACGGGGGGACGAGTATGCCACGAGGCAGATCTACATTCACAAAGCGTCAGAAAGAACAGACTCGGCAACAGCGGCAACGCGACAAAGCCGAGCGCCGTGTCCAGCGCAAGCAGGATAAGCCCGAAACCAGCGGCGATCTCGAGATGGATGAGCTCCGCGCCGCCGCCGAAGCTCAGAGGGCAATGTTCCATCTGGATTCCGAAGAACCCGACTCCAATCCGTCAGCCGAGGACTCCGTCAAATAAGCCTGGACCAAGGCCGGCAAGCGCCCAGTCCGTAAAGCAAAAGCCCCGCCCAGCGGGGCTTTTGCATGTCGTCATTACGCCGCTTCTTCTGCCGCCTGCGGCGGCAGCAGTCCCAGCTGCTGGAACATTCCCAGGGTATCCCAGTAACCCCAACTCTCGACAAACTTCCCGTCTACAATCTGCGAAAAGCTGACTCCCCGATCGAGACCGTTTTACCAGTCGGCGCGTAGCCGGCCATTCGCCTGTATGTGTGCCCCTTGCCGTCCAGCAAGTCGCAACCATCTCTCCGTCCGATATCGAGTCCTCCACGATGAGGCGGAGATCCGGAAAAGCCGCGAGATGTGCGTGTACGAACTGTTTGTAGGTTGCGACGCCGCCAATGCCCGCAGGTGCCATCGGATCATGAAAAGTAAAATCAACGGCGACCATTTCGTCGATAATGTCCAGGTTCCTCTGGTTCCAAACCTGGTCAAGCACTCGGCGTGATAGTTCATTGTTCTGGGAACTCATGCGGATATCTCCTCGTCGGTTTTTATGCGGTGCGGGGCCTGAATCCAGGGGTCAACTGCGGGGCCTTTACTGCTGTGGAGCGCTTACAAAAGGTCAGGCGTTTCAGGAAGTGGCGCCTGGCATATCCCCTGGCCGGACATTGTCAAGCAGAACATGGGAACCTCTCCGCCGATATGGTCGTACTTCATTCAGCAACCAACCTTCCTGAAGCGAGGTCTTATGATCCGGCGTTTCACTCTCTCCATGTCTGCGTGTGCGTTGTTGACCGCTGTTTTGTTTTCCTCTCTTTTGCACGCACAATCCGTGCCTCCGCTTGACAAAATCCAGAACCAGCAGGAGTTCGACAAAGTTGGTGCCGCACTCGATGCTGCGCTGTTCGATTCCTATAACAAGTGTGAGATGGCGAAGTTCGAGTCGTTCTTCGTGGAAGACGTCGAGTTCTACCACGATCAAGGTGGCGTCACACTGGGGAGGACAGCGCTGACAGAAGCTGTGAAGAACAATATCTGCGGCAAGGTGACGCGGGAACTTGTGTCGCTCAAGGTCTATAACATGAAGGGATACGGCATGCTCGAAACCGGAGTCCATCGCTTCCATCATCCAGGCCACGAGGATACGGAGGGGGTTGGCGAAGGACAGTTCGTGCATCTATGGCAGTACAAGGATGGGGCCTGGAAGATTACTCGGGTGATCAGTTACGACCACCACTCCGCGGGGAAATAGAAAAACTCACCCTTGTCTGTGGCACCAGCAAGCAGGTCAATACTCCACTGACCGTGACCCGCTTGCTGGCCACGGATGACTGTCTCTCTAGCGGGCCGGCGCCGGGGCCGGATTTAACTGCGGCGCCGCCGTATTCGGAGTCGAGAAGTTCACCTTCGGGGCCTCCCGCGATCCTTCCGAGGCGGCGAAGTACGCATCATTCGGCTTGAACCCGGCCCATCCCGCAAACACATTTTGCGGAAACTGCTGAATGTACGTGTTGTAGTCCTGCAGCGTGTCGTTATAGCGCCGGCGCTCGACGGCAATGCGATTTTCCGTGCCCGCCAGTTCGTCCTGCAAACGCAGAAAGTTCTCATTCGACTTCAATTGCGGATAGTTTTCCACGATCAGCAGCAACCGGCCCAGCGCTCCGTCGAGTTGACCATTGGCTGCAATCTTTTGCTGCGGAGTTCCAGCAGACAGCAGAGCCGATCGCGCCTTCGCGATGTCTCCAAATACCGTTTGCTCTTGCTGGGCGTAGCCCTTCACCGTCTCTACGAGATTCGGAATGAGATCAGCGCGGCGCTGCAGCACGATGTCCACCTGGGACCACGCTGCCTTTACACCCTCGTTTTTCGAGACCAGCGTATTTCGCACGCTGACGTACTGTCCGAAGACGATCAATGCCCCGAGCAGCAGGACCACAATTACGATAACCGCAATGATTCCTTTACCCATGACGCCTCCTTGCAGAAAATTACTGTAGCGGCGATCACACGAGTTACGCCGCGTCCACGGCAGCGGCGACTTCTTCCACTGCTTTCAGATACCGCGACGCCAGATCTCTGACATTCGTCTTTCTGATATCAGACTTCCTCTCGCGAGCCGCGAGAACTTCAAGAACCGCGGAAAAATCCAGCTTCAAATGCCCTTCCAGTGCCTTGACCGCCTCGCGCTTTCCAGTGGGCGCCGGTTCTCCGCAACTGATTAAAGCGTGCCGGAACAGCGTACAGAATGAGGATACGGAGCGCTGCAGCACCTCCACCAGTCGTGATTCCTGTTCACTCGCCACCATAATGTGTTGGCGCAGAAGAATCAGCTTCTCCCGTAACTCGTACTCAACCTGCACGCGATGAAGATTCATTGGAATCTGCAAGTCTTGGAGAACATCTTCGCCGAACAGAACGCGATGTTGCTGTTGCATATCCAGCAGTTCGATTGGGAATACATCGGTCGAACGCTCCAACTCGCGACTGGTCATGCACAGAGGTGGCGGTTGCTTTTGCTGATCCCACCACTTCGCGACCGGAGTCAATGCCCGAAGTGAATTAAATGAGCTGTCGCGCAGAACGCAGAACATATTCAGGTTCGACAGTTCAGGATGAAAATCTCCGGATACCGCCGAGCCGAACAGGATTACGGCGTCAATATTCGCGCCGCCCGCCTCGCGGACCCGCCTCACAAATTCATCGATGGTATGAGTAGGTATCATCGCGCCCTCGCCATATTACCAACTGCTGCTCGCTCCGCCCCCACCAGAACTGCCGCCCCCGAAACCGCCGAACCCTCCGCCACCTCCGAATCCACCACCGCCTCCCCCCGACCAGCCACCGCCGCCCCAACCACCACCGCGGCCGCCGAAAATATTTGAGAACAGAATCGCGAACAACAGCGTTCTCAGCGGAGTAAAGAGCACGATCAGCACGATCACCACGATCACAGCGATTGCGGCTAAGGGCGAGCTTTGCTCGGCTTGCGGCTCAGGCTCCGTCGGCGCGCGCGGCTGCGAGGTTGTGAGTTGAATGCCGGCGTCGCTGGCAATTACGTCGGCCACGCGCGTCGTGACCTGCAGCAACGCCTCGCTGTAGTTTCCGGTCCTCATCAGCGGGATCACTTCCCGCTGAAAGCTGCCCACCTTCCCGTCCGGCAGAATCGGCTCCAGCCCGTATCCGACTTCGATGCGAGCGCGGTGGTCTTGGATCGCGTAAAGAATCAGAACACCGCGATCGGTGGATTTGCTCCCAATGCCCCACTTTTTGAAAAGGTCAACGGCGTAAGTCTCAATATCGCTGCCATCCATAGTACCGATGGTGACCACCGCGATCTGAGCGTGTGCCTTCTGATCGATCTGTGTGCAGATGTTCTCCATTTCGGTGACGGTCTGAGGCTGGAGAACGTGGGCGAAATCGTTGACGTACCCGGTAGGTTTAAGCTGAGAAACCTGCTCGGCGAGTGCGACAGCCGTCACGAGGACGAGGACTGCGGCCAGAGCCAGCTTCGTGCGCAAACTCACGCGCGAATTCTACAGCAGACAAGCAATTCGGAGAAACCATGCGGCGCCGCTAAGAGACCGTGCCCCCCTGACTCGCACAGGACGTTTCAGCTGGGCACTCGAACATGATTTCGGAATAGCCAACGATGGAAGCGACCGGCGATTAGGCGAGATACTTAGAACTTTCGCGTAGAAGAAGGGAGTTGCAGATCCCGAAGTAGTGCAATGCGGTGTCTTGCCGGAAAGGACGGTTTGATATCCCCACCCTCTTCCGCAGGAATTGCAAAAGAGGGTGGGGCAGCGCGTGCCGGGCTCTATACCTGGCGCGGGCTATACAAGCTTTTTCCGTTTACCCCAGGCTGCGCTCGAACATTTCTTAAGTTTCATGAGTCCTCTCGATTGCGATCACGAGTCACTATGCCTGACGATTGCCTAACGCCTGACGATCTACGGCTACGAACTAACGACCGCCTACTGATTTTCCACATCCCCAACGCCAACGATGCTCGATGGGCCAGTGGCAGCATCGGAGACTCCGCCACCTGTTCCCCAGACCACGCTGGTGTTCGTACCCCAAACCACGCTGTTTCCCTGTACGGTCGAGGTGCCCCACACTACAGAACTGCCCCACACAACGGAAGTTCCGTTGAACAGTCCAGTACCCCAAACCACCGAAGTGCCCCATACCACCGAAGTTCCCCAGACCACCGATGTCCCGGAGATGTTCTGGATCGCCACGCTCCCATCGGAATTGCGCACCGCCACGGGCGAGAGCGCCGATCCGCTGACACTATCGACATTGCTGAGCGCCGCGGGGATATTCAGATATCCAGCACCGACCGTGAAGATGTCGTACTGCTCGTTGTAAGTCGTCCTGGTGGATGGATCGTACGTCGATGATTGCGCCGGGAACGCTTTGCTGGCGGTCTTCATCAGCTTCGCCTTAACGGCATCCGGCGTGAGGTACGGATACTTCTGCAACAACAGGGCAGCCGCTCCGCTGACGACCGGGGCCGCCATGCTGGTCCCGCTCATGGTGAAGTACTGCCGGCTTGCGTACTGCGTGCCATACACGCTATTGCTTACTTCGTTGATTACATAATTACGATCGAGGGTCGAACCCTGCGACAGCAGGGAATTGATCTTGTTTCCTGGGGCGACGAGGTCGGGTTTCACCACATGATCGAGAAGAGTCGGACCTTTGGAGCTGTAGGTCGCGATAAGGTCGTCAGTCTTGATCATGGTCGACATGGTGCGCATCGCGCCCACCGTGATCACGTAAGGATCGTTGCCCGGAGCAGTAATCGTGCCGTAGCCAGAGATGCCGTTGGCATTGTTGCGTCCGCCGTTGCCGGCCGCGACCACCACCACGAGGCCCGCCTTCCACGCCGATTCCACCGCCTGGCACAGAGGATCACTCTTATAGCTCTGATAGAACGGACGTCCGATTGACAGGTTGACGACGCGAATGTTGTAGGTATTCTTCAGCGCGATCGCTTTCTGCAGAGCGGCGATCACGTAGGAATCGAGTCCGGCTCCGTTCTGGTCAAGAACTTTCAGGTTGACGAGGTTGACGTTGCGGGCGACGCCATAAATAGAGTTCGGATTGTTCTGCGCGCCCGAGGAGAAGCCGGTTCCACCGATAATCCCGGCGACATGGGTGCCATGTCCGTAAAGATCGCTGGCATCGGTGCCGGGAACAAATGTCTGGCTGTACACAATGCGCGCGCGTCCGTATACCGCGTCGTGCAGGTCGGCATGATCGTTCATGCCGCTATCGATGACGGCGACGCCAATCCCCGTGCCGTCATATCCCATGGTGTCAATGAAGTCCCCGCCGACGGCAACTTCGTAATAATCGTTCGTCGGTCCCACCGCGCGGTCAGGCACGATGTAGTCCACATCGGCGTCGTTCGCCAGCGCGTTGGCTTCATCTTCGGTCATCTTGAATGCGCCGCCGCGAATCAGTTGCAGTCCGCGGCCTCCGCCGTGCCTCGCAGCCAGGGAAGAAATCCTTTCGTTCGTCGGCGTGCTCTTGAACTGCACGATGACGTTCACCCGCGAGCTCTGCCTCCCGTGCTGCCGCAATTGCTGGAACCGCTGCTGCAGTTCGGGATCGAACTTCGGATGCGAGCCGGCCCTCGCCATCGGCGTACCGACCACAAATAGAAAGGCAATGACTGCGGTGAAGCAGATCCGCCCTGCCGTACTTTTCTTGGTGACCATTGTCAAATTGGCCTCGATAGTCTTTCTCGCAGGTATAAGAAGCACGCGAGTGCCCAATCGGCTCATCGGTAAGTGGCTGAAAAGATGGCTTTGGAATGGTAGAAAATCGTTATTCTAGGGACAAAGTGGCGCAGAGCCCGGGACAGCGGGACAGTTTGTCCCGTTGTGATCGTTATCACTGTGATGGTCAGGTATGTCGATTTCCAACCCATCGCCACTCTGGCGCATAATGGCCGCTGACAATTCACACCAAGGACACGATATGTCGAAGCACAACGGCCAATCCGCTGCCGGTCACCAACCGGAACAAGCAAGTGCAATTCCAGCGACTCTCGTGAGCGCCCAGCCGGTCCCCCGTGACGAGCCACCTACCGCCCGTGATGCTCGCGAGAACCGCCACAAATACTTCATGAATATCGCGCTCGCCGTCCGCCTGCGCGCCAACTGCAAAGGCAACCGGGTCGGATCGATCATCGTCCTCGACCATCGCATCATCTCCACCGGATACAACGGCACTCCCGAGAACATGACCAACTGCCTCGATGGCGGCTGTTATCGCTGTGCCAATCGCGACAAAACCTACAAATCCGGAGAAGCTTACGACCTCTGCATTTGCGTGCACGCCGAGCAGAATGCCATCCTCGCCGCCGCTCGTTTCGGCATCTCCACCTCGGGCAGCACGATGTACACGACCATGCGTCCGTGCTTCGGATGCGCCAAGGAAATGCTGCAGGCACAAGTTCGCACGGTGTATTACCTGCACGAATGGAATCCCAGCGTGAAAGATGACGTCCTCAAGACCGCCGCTCAGACTGCTGAATATGAGAAGCTGATGATTCGATTTCCCGGCGGAGTGCATCATCTGGTGGTTCCCGATCCCGATGTGTCCTGGGCCGTCTCCCGAAGGACCCCGGCTGCAGTCAGTCTCGACCGCCACGGCACCGTCGATCTCTGACTTTCCGGCATCGAACCAATATGCGAATGCAAGGCAACACCGTCTTGATCACCGGAGGGACCTCCGGCATCGGCCGCGGGCTCGGTAGTCTCTATGCAGGATTTTTCATGTTGACAAGCGGAGCGTCCACGTCTAACTTCGCAAAAAAGAAATTACTGGCGCGTGCGTCTGGCTGTAACTCACGTAGACTGGTTTTTACTTAGGCCCTGTAGTTTTCCCCGCACAACTTCAAACAATCATTCCCAAATGAAGGAGAACTTATGCCGATGCGCACCCGCTCGACCTCTCCAGGTCAACCTTCCGATGAGAACATCGACCGCCGCCTTGGGCTCTACGCTGCTGGAGCTGCCGCGGCTGGCGTCAGCTTGCTGGCCTTGGCAGCGCCAGCCCAGGGCTCTGTCGTAGTTCACCAGGTCAATATCAGCGTTACTGAGGTTTCGACTGCTTTCATCGACCTGAATGCAGATGGAAAAAACGATTTCGAGTTTTTTGTCTCCAGAGGCGGTTACGATCACTCGTTTTATAGAACTTTCGCGGTTGTTCCGCTCACCGGCGGCAAACCAGTAGGGGGCGCTCGCGGGGCCCTCGGTCCCTACGGCTCAGCTCTGGCTAGTGGAGCGAACATTGGACCGTCCGCTCACTTCTCCAGTTCGATCGCACGAGGGCAAGTCACACTCGAGCGAACCAATGGTTTTGTCTCGGGTAGCTCCCAATACACGCCTTACGGGCAGTGGGGGCTCAACAGTGCGAGTCACTTTCTGGGCGTGAAGTTCCTCATCAATGGCGCATATCACTATGGCTGGATCAAGCTGTCTGTTGATAGAGCCAACGGATTGGAGGCGTTTATCACGGAATACGCCTACGAAACCGTGGCCGGCAAGAAGATTGCAGCGGGAGCCACCAGCGCGAGCGCCGCACAAGCGAAAGCCTCTCCTGCGGAAGTGATCAAGAGGAAGGACAGAGGACCGTCGCTCGGCATGCTCGCCGCAGGCTCTGACGCTCTTTCAATGTGGCGTCGCGAGGAATCGCCGGCAAAACCAAAACAGCCAACTGCGCCCACGGCGGGCGAGTAAGGAGCATGACCATGCACCGCACAAATTCCTCGATCAAACTCGCGGTCGCGATTGCGGCCGTTTGCGCCTTTTTCGCCATCACTCTGGCGGCTCAGACGGAAACCGTATTGCACAACATGAAGAACAAAGAGGGTGTGTCTCCTCTTCTTGGAGTCATCTTCGATTCCTCAGGCAACATCTACGGCGTCGCCGGAGAAGGCGGAGCATCGAACAACGGTTCCGTTTTCGAGCTTAGCCCGAGCGGCACCTCCTGGACAGAGAAGACCCTGTATAGCTTCAAGGGAGGCAGCGACGGCGGCACTCCAGTCGGCACTCTGATCTTCGACAGCACCGGACATCTCTACGGCACGACCAAACTCGGCGGTTCCCACGGTGTCGGCGTCGTTTACAAGCTGACGAAATCCGGAACTACCTGGTCTGAATCGGTGGTCCACAACTTCGGCGGCTCCGGCGACGGACAGTTTCCCATCGGCAACGTCATCATCGATTCCAGCGGCAACCTCTATGGCGCGACTGAAGGTGGAGGTTCTCACGGAAATGGCACCGAGATTGCCGGCGGAATCGCATACAAGCTGGCTCCGAAGTCCGGTGGCGGTTGGACCGAAACCATCATGCACAGTTTCGGCGGCAGCGGCGACGGCATTTCCCCGCGGGCGAACTTGGTCAAGGACAGCTCCGGCAACTTCTACGGCACTACGTTGCTGGGCGGTTCCCACAGCGCAGGAACTGTATTTAAGTTGGCTCCGAAGTCTGGAGGCGGCTGGACCGAAACCGTTCTCCACAGTTTTAATCCGGTCTTTAACTTCGGCTCCACGGATGGCGCTAACCCGTCCGCCGGCCTCGTCCTCGACAGCAGCGGCAATCTCTACGGCACCACGGTTGGCGGTGGAGACGGTGGCGGCGGAGTCGCGTTCAAGCTGACGCACTCCGGCAGCACCTGGACCGCGGCGACATTGTTCCCCTTCTCCCACAGCTTCTATCAAGCATCGTTTCCGTACTCCGGATTGATCTTCGATGCATCCGGAAATCTTTATGGCGCGACTCTAACAGGGTCTGGTTTCGGTGGTAGCGGATTCAGTGGATCGGTTTTTGAACTGATGCCCACCTCGAGCGGCTATTGGAACGTGAACTTCCTGTATGTCTTCGATAGCACTCACGGATCGGGTCCGGCCATCGGTTCGCTGGTCTTCGATTCCTCTGGCAATCTCTACGGCGCAACCCAGAATGGTGGAGCAAATAAGGTCGGAGTCGTTTTCAAAGTGACACCCTAGGTCCTGTCGGTCAGTTGCTCGCCGAGAAAGCAGTCATGCAGCGGATTGGTACCCTCCAATCCGCTGCTTTTTTAAGCCCACGATCGCGCAATGGCCCCATGGATAGCTCCCTCGTGCTCGCAATCACGTTGCCCCGTGATCCCACCCACGGACATCCGCAGATGTTTCCTGAGAACGTAAACTAGCCATCAAGTGTGGCACAGCCTCCACGGACCAAGGTCCATGGGGGCTTTGTTTTGGAGTCCATCGGGCATAGCCATCCGTCGAGCAAAGCTCAACGCAGCTTTTGCGAAACTCCAGGACTGAAAGCAGCTCTTTGACAATCCATCAGTGGCAAAATCCCTGTCCTTACACGAACCCGTGAAGGTGGGGGAGCGGGAGCGTTGTTTTTATCAATTCATAGCGAAAGGGAATCTTCGGTGTAATCGGGAGAGACGGTGACGTATGGCAGTGAAGTCCGTGGGACATGGGGCAATCAATATCAACAACAATGTCGTCAAAGAAGAAGTAGTTGAGAATGGCGGTGAGTTGCAGGCACTGCGAGCTGGCTTTTCCATGCAGCAGCCTCCGCCGCACTGGTCAAGTCTGACGCGCAAGCAGCGTGGAGAGATGGCCGAGGCCGCCTTCCTGGCCAAGGCCGTTAGTCTGGGCTTCTGCGTATCCAAGCCCTTCGGCGAGAGTTCGCGCTACGATCTCATCGTTGACAACGGACGCCGCCTTCTCCGCGTGCAGGTGAAGTCCGCGTTCCGCCGCACCCGCGGCAACTCCTATAAGGTCCAGGCCCGCGGCAATTCGGGATGCCCCTACAATGCGGCGGAGATCGATTTCCTCGTGGCGTGGGCCGTTCCGGTGGACGCGTGGTACGTGTTTCCGGTGGAAGAGTTTCAGAAATACTCGCAGATGGAACTTTTCCCCACTAGCCGCTGGGGAAAGTCAAAGTTCGAAAAATTCCGGGAGGCCTGGGACCAGGTGAGATAGCTGACAGTAACCGCAAAACGAGAGCCCCGTCACGCGCGGCGGGGCTTTCGATAACAATGAAAGAATAGGGGAACGTCGCGTTAGTCGCGGTGATGATTCACTCTGAGTCGGCGAATGACTCCTGCGGGCCGGGCCAGCCCCCGGGATTTTCGCAACTGATTCGACTAAAATGGCGCGTCAAAAAGATTCTATGAATGCGAAATGCGGCGGCATTCAGATTTTCGGTTGGCTGTTAGTCATCGCTAGTTATAGCTTTGCACTCCTGCTCATTCGAGGAATCTTCATCGGCCTGACGCAGGGATTCGGCGGTTACCCTAATGTCTTATGGGTTGTGATGGCTTACCTGTTGTTTTTTGCCCTAGCTCTCTACCTGTTTGCAGTCGGACGGCGTGCAATATCGATTGCGAAAGGTTCTCCTCGACCAAGATCGCGGGTCAGTTGGGGCAGAATGCTGCTTGGGTCACTGCTGATGTTCTTTACTGCAACTACTCAGTTCCACCTTCTCCCAGGGAGGCACTCTCTTAGGCAACAGGAATACCAGAACCAGATGGAGGTCACGGTTCGAGATGTCATGGCTATTGCCGTCTATATCGTCTCTGGGTTCCTGATTGTTTCGGGAATGGCGAAAGCCTTTCATCAAGAAACAGCCAAGCCAGACGTATAAGATTGAAGCACATGAGGCATGGCACCGCCGCGCCTCTTCGTTTCTCCTCAATGAACTCCCCGCAATGTAGAATTCCGTTCTCTGCGCAACGCTCGGAGGGAGCCTTATATCGAGATATCCATCCCACGGACGATGACCGACAAGCTACTTTCGGAGACTCGGCGCATTCATTAAGATCCCGGGCGAGGCTGGCAGGAGGCGTTTGTGACCAGACTAAACCTTGTTCTTGTATTTTCTCTTTGCTTTGCTGTGTGCCTGTCTGCGGCGCAGAACTCATCGCAATCCGACAAGGGAGCGCACGTGCTTGCCTTGGACAATTCCTGGAATCGCGCTCTCGAAACCAACGACACGAAAGCTCTGGATCTGTTGTTGGCCGATACTTTCGTCTCCATCGATGTCGATGGAAGCGTCCAGAGCAAGCGCGAATTTCTTGACAGCTTGAAAGTGCCCGGTTATCAAGCTCCCACGCAGGCTGTGACCGAACAGAGCAAAGTGGATGTCTACGGTGACTCCGCAGTTGTGACGGGAGTCTTTCGCACGCAAAGCGGCAAGAAAGCCAAATCGGTCATGCACCGTGAGCGCTTCCTCGACACCTGGGTCAACCTGAAGGGTACCTGGAAATGCGTCGCGTCAGTCGCGGTGATGATCCAGTCCGAGTAGGCGAACGACGCTAGAGATATCTTTCGTGTACCGTAGTGTCCTTCGTGGTAGGTGCTGTATGCTCCACGCAGAAAATATGCGGAAATTTCACATCGCTGCTCTCGTCGCCTGCGCCCTCCTCACCACGGCGCACGCCCAGACTCTAAACCTCTGGCCCGGCGTTGCCCCCGGCTCCGAGCACTGGACGCAAACCGAACAGCGCGCCGACAACACTCCCATCGGCACGGTGCTCACGAATGTCGTCACGCCGACCCTCAACGTTTTTCTTCCGGAGAAAGCGAAGGCAACCGGAACCGGAATCATCGTTGCCCCGGGCGGAGCCTGTATTGCTCTGGCCATTGATCTTGAAGCCAACAGCGTGGCGCGCTGGCTGCAGGAGAGGGGCATCGCAGCGTTCATCTTGAAATATCGAACGCAGGAGAAGAAAGGCGAGGGCATCCCGAAAGACTTGAATATGGATGTGGCCTGCCAATGGGGTATGGCCGACGGGATCCAGGCGGTAAAAGTCGTTCGTCAACATGCGGCGGAATGGGGTATTTCTCCCGATCGCATCGGATTTCTCGGCTTCTCCGCGGGAGCGATGGTCGCAAGCGCAGCACTGTTGCAGCCCGACGCGTTGCTGCGCCCGAATTTCGCAGCCCCAATCTACGGCGGGCCATTCGGCAAAATGCCGGCAATCCCGAAAGACCTTCCACCCATTTTCATGGCGTGGGCTCAGGACGACGAACAGGCAGCCGAGCCAGTCACGAAGTTCTACGACGCCTTAAAAGCGGCGGGGAACAAGCCTGAAGCCCACATCTACAACTCCGGACACCACGGCTTCGGCATGAAGAAACAAGGCACCACCAGCGACCACTGGATCGAAGAATTCTATTGGTGGCTCGAAGCCAACGGGTTCGCGAAAGTAGTGCGATAGGGCGGACACTTTGACTTCGGAGCGAGGCCTTCGGAACCTTTGTGTCCTTTGTGGTTCCAGCCCTCGTATTGGACTCGTGAAACCGATCTGCGACCGCACCTGGTTCCGAATCCGCCACTCCCCCGCCATCCATCCCTCATTCTTACTTCGGTTTACCGCAAAACTCCCAAACCGTGATCTAGATCACATTCAGCCGTGATGCCTGCCATTTGCTCGGGTTAGGGGTTCGCCGATGATGTGCTTGGAGAACGGGAGATGTCCCGCCAAGACACATCCCGTAACTCCATACCGGTGTGCGGAAAGGGTGAGGTGGGAGGTTCCCGATGGGCACAATTCAAATTCATGAGCCAGAGGTAAAGGATGTCAAACCGGCAGGTCGCCCGGGCGCGGCGGTACTGCCCCGGAAAGAGCCGACGGCTGCCTTCGCGCCAAGGCAGATGTTCTCCGACAGTATCTTGGAGTTCGGGCAAGCCAACAAGCGCAAGGCTGTGGCTACGACTACATCCTTCATCTTCAATTGCGTGGCGATCGGCATCATGCTGATGATCCCGCTGATCTTCACCGAAGATCTGCCTAAAGCGCAATTACTGACGATGCTGGTGGCACCGCCTCCACCGCCGCCTCCACCGCCGCCCGCCGCAGCTCCCGTCGAGCGCGTCGTGCGCCAAATCCAGACGGACGTGCTCAATACTGGCCAACTGCGCACACCTACGAAGATCCCGCAAAAGGTCCAGATGATTAAAGAAGAAGAGGCCCCACCGCCGATGGTCGCGACCGGAGGCGTGGTAGGCGGCGTCCCGGGCGGTATCCCGGGTGGGCAACTGGGCGGCGTCATTGGCAGCGTCATCAGTTCGGCCAACGCGGCTGCGGTTCCCAAGTTTGTTCCGGCACAGCCCCAGCGCGTGCGTATTTCGCAGGGCGTAACCCGGGGCTTGTTGATCCACCGGGAAGAGCCGGCGTATCCGACATTGGCCAGGGCGGCGCGCGTACAAGGCGAAGTTGTCTTGAGCGCCATTATCTCTGTCAACGGCACGATCGAGAACCTGACCTTGGTCAGCGGGCACCCCATGCTGGTTCCGAATGCCATCGCCGCAGTCAAGCAATGGCGTTACAAACCCTATCTGCTGAACGGGCAACCGGTAGAAGTGGAGACCACCATCACCGTGATCTTCACGCTATCGTCTTGACGGGGAAACGGGCGCCGTCTGGGAGCGCCAGGAGTGTAAACATGGCTGCAGAGTATACCTATCGCGTTTCGGCCTGGTGGACTTCAGGCCGCACTGGACTGGCCAAATGCGAGTCCTCTCCCAATACGATTCACTTCTCCGAGGCGGCGGAGCTGGGAGGATTGGACGGCCGGTGGACTCCCGAGCAGTTGTTGCTGTGTGCCCTGGCAGGCTGCTTCACCACCACCTTCCATGACCTCGCACGCAGCGCGAAATTCGACTACACCGACCTTGAGGTGGAAATCGAGGGTAGTGTTCGCCGCAGCCGGACGGCCGGGAACGGCTTCGCTGAAATCCTTATCCGTCCGCGCTTGACCGTGCACTCTGAAGATCAATGCGAGAACGGGCTCAATCTGTTGCGGCGCACCAAGTCAGTTTGCCTGATCTCGCGCGCCATTACCGTGCCGCAGACCCTCGAGCCCACCGTCGACACCATCAAGATTCCAGTCGAAGGCTGGGCCGCACAAGATTCTGCGGTGAAAATCGGGGTGTAGATCCGGGCTCGTGAGCCCTGCGGGGGTGCGTATGATGTTCTCTTATAGATTGGTACGTCTCATCGAAACACACGCCGACGCACTCGCTGCCGGACTCGAAGAGCGGGTGCTTACCAATTCTCAGATCAGTCATTTTCGCGAGATTCCCGCACACGAGTTGCGGGAGCGCGTCTACGAAATCTATCGCCATCTGGGCGAATGGCTGCTGGGAAAAAATGAACTCGATATCGAGCATCGCTATCGCGAGATCGGCACGCGCCGCGCGCAGCAACGCGTTCCGTTGAGCGAAGTCGTGCAGGCCATCGTTCTCACCAAGGAAAATCTTTGGGAGTTCCTGAAGAGTGAAGCTGTCATGGACCGGGCGGTCGAGATCATGGGCGAGCTGGAATTGTTGCAGATGCTCGAGATGTTTTTCGATCGGGCCATTTATTATGCCGCTGTGGGCTACGAAGAAGAAGTCGCCCGTGAAGCGCGCGAGGGCGCGTTGCGGGCTAGTTAAGGGGGACAGCACAAGGATGTCGATGTCATGGGAGATGGATTACAAAAAGCGATTGAAGACGCCCGACGAAGCGCTCGCCTGCGTCAGGTCGGGAATGCGCGTCTACATTCAACCCGGCTGCGCCGAACCTGAAACCCTGGTAGAAGCCCTGATCCGCCGCGCCCCAGACCTCCAGGACGTAGAAATCGTCCACATGATGACGATGGGGTGTGCGCCTTATGTGGCGCCGGAGATGGCGGGGCATTTCCGGCACAACGCGGTGTTCATTGGCGCGAACGTGCGGGATGCGATCAATGACGGGCGCGCGGATTACACACCCATTTATCTCAGCGAAATTGAAGGGCTGTTTGAAAGCGGGCAGATGCCGCTCGATGTGGCGCTGATCGAAGTGTCTCCGCCAGACTCGCATGGGTTCTGCAGTTTCGGCGTTGGGGTGGACACGACGCTCACTGCGGCGAGGGTTGCGAAGCATGTGGTCGCGCAGGTGAACGACAACATGCCGCGCACCTACGGCGACAGCTTTATTCATGTGGACGATATTGACGCGTTCGTGGAATCGTCGCGACCGCTCTGTGCGTTGAAGAGGCCGGTCGTCAATGACCTGCAGGTTGCGATCGCGCGCAACGTCGCGAGTCTGATCGAAGACGGAGCGGTGCTGCAGACCGGCATCGGGGGAATTCCCGATGCGGTGCTGCCGATGCTGATGGACCGCAAAGATCTCGCGGTGCACAGCGAACTGGTATCGGATGGAGTGATTCCGCTGATTGAAGCAGGCGTGTTGACCGGGGCGCGCAAGAATTTCAAGCCGCGCAAGATCATTCTTGGATTCGCATTGGGAACGAAGCACCTGTTCGAATTCATGGATAACAATCCGATCTTCGAATTCCATCCGACGGCGTACACGAACGATCCGGCGCTGATCGCGCGCAACGACAACATGGTGGCGATCAACTCGGCGATCCAAGTCGATCTGACCGGACAGGTCTGTTCCGATTCAATCGGGAACCAGTTCTACAGCGGGATCGGCGGGCAGGTGGACTTTCTGCGCGGAGCCTCGCGATCGAAGGGGGGCAAGGCGATCATTGCGATTTCTGCGACGGCGAAACAAGGGAACATTTCGCGGATCGTGCCCATGCTCGATCCTGGGGCGGGAGTCGTAACTTCACGGGGGCTGGTGCGCTATATCGTGACGGAATTCGGAGTGGCGTACCTGCACGGCAAGTCGATCCGGGAGCGCGCCAAGGCGCTGATCGAGATCGCACATCCGAAGTTCCGCGAAGGGCTGTACGAGTATTGCGAGAAAACGAAGTGGTTGCATCCGCAAAGAGCACAGATGGCGGTTTAGAGCCCACCTTGTTTCGCAAAAGACGCGAACGAAGGGTGGGCAACCGGAGGTGAGACATGGCGGGAGCAGCACGCGGAAACATCAGCATCGATGTGGAGGAGTGCAAGGGATGTGGGCTGTGTGTCGAGTCCTGTCCTCCAAAATGCCTGGAGCTTGCGGCTGAGTTGAGTCACTACGGGGTACATCCGGCGCGCTATACCGGGCATGACTGCACTGGATGTGGAATCTGCTTCTACTGCTGCCCGGAGCCGGGCGCGATCACCGTCTACCGATTGGCCCCGCTTCCCAAGGTCAGCGTCCAAGTGCAAGCGGGAGGGGAACATGCGTCAACTGTGTAAAGGAAACGTTGCAGTGATCAAGGGCGCTGTACTGGCTGGATGTCGCGCATATTACGGATACCCCATCACCCCCGCGAGTGAAGTTGCTGAAGCCGCAGCGCTGTATCTCCCCGAAGTTGGTGGCACATTCGTCCAAGCCGAAAGCGAAACCGCATCGATCAATATGGTTTACGGCGCGGCCTCGGCGGGCGTGCGGGTGATGACGGCATCGTCGGGGCCGGGGCTCAGCCTGATGCAGGAAGGGATCTCGTATTTGGCGGGGGCCGAGTTGCCTTGCGTCATTGTGGATGTGATGCGGGGCGGGCCGGGCTTGGGCAACATCGCTCCCGAACAGAGCGATTACTTTGCCATGGTCAAGGGCGGAGGGCACGGGAACTATCGCAATCTAGTGGTGGCTCCGGCCTCGGTGCAGGAGATGGCCGACCTGACCGTCCTGGCATTTGAACTGGCGGACAGGTATCGCAATCCGGCGGTGGTGCTGACGGACGGCTTCGTGGGACAGATGATGGAGCCATTGGACCTGCAGTATCGGGAGATTGTGGCACCGCTGAAGCCGTGGGCGGTTCAGGGAACGGCGGGCACTCGCAAGAACATGATCAGCTCGATCTTTCTGGAGCCCGATGATCTGGAAGAGCATCAGCGGCGAATGGAAGCAAAGTATATCCGGGCGCGGGAGACGGAGACGCGGTGCGAGGAGTACCAGACCGAAGATGCCGAACTGATCGTGGTCGGGTACGGAATCGTTTCGCGGGTGCTGCGATCGGCGGTGGATGAGGCTCGCAAGCAGGGAATCAAAGTTGGGCTGTTCCGTCCGATTACGCTGTGGCCATTCCCGTCGAAGGAACTGGAGAAGACGGCGCTGCGGGCGGAGAAAGTGCTTACGGTCGAATTGAGTAACGGGCAGATGGTGGAGGATGTCCGGCTGGCGCTGAACGGGCGACGTCCGGTGGAGTTTTACGGACGTGTGGGCGGCAATGTGCCGGGGGTTGAGGAGTTGCTGGCCAAGATCGAGGAGCAGGTGCGGGTAGCGGTTTGATGATTTTGGGTAGTGGAACAGATGGACACAACTGTGATCTATGAGAACGCACTGAAGGTGTTGCAACAGGGCATGGCAGTTCTTCAGGCCAAACTCGGAGATGTTGATCGGGGAATCGAGCAACTGCGGCACGAAAAGCGGAATCACCCGCTGATCTCAATGAGCGAACCTCAACGTGCGAAACTCCTGGTCGACATCGCGAATCTGGACTGCGAAATCGGGAGAACCAGCCGACTGGCCCAGGGCTTATCACCGACCGAAAGCGGCGATGATGGCTTTCCTCATCTGAGACCGGGCCAGTACCAGCCGTCCAGGCGACTAGCAACTTCAGTGATGTCGTATTTGCTCCATTGTCCTGGCTACGGTCCGATACGGGTTTGCGATTTGGCGGACATCTTACGAAATGCGGGAGCCACCGTGCATGTAAGAAACGGCCCGCACAGGGGTGAGCGACACCCGGTAGAACCCAGGCACATCAGGATTCTTGCGGCTAATTACAAGGCAGGATTCCGCTCAAAGAAGGAATGCTCTCCATTCATCTACGATCGCGAAAAGGACGAGATCCGTTTGAAGGTGCCTGACGAGGAAGCGGAAAGCACGCGCCCACCGAGGAAGCAAGAGGCCCAAGTCTAGGGACGGGCCGCCTTCTAGAAGGCGGGAGCGCAAAAGGGGATCACATTATGCCAGAACGCGTGATTCTGGAAGAACCGAAAACCGATAAAACCGATAAGACCGATAAGTACGAGGTGGTGCACTCGAAATCGGAGGTGTTCTATCCGGAGTACGAACGGAAATCCGACCTGAAGCACCAGACGCATTATTGTCCGGGATGCGGACATGGTGTGGCGCACAAACTGATTGCCGAGGCGCTCGAAGATCTGAAGCTGCAGGACGACACGATCCTCGTCAGTCCGGTCGGTTGTTCGGTGTTCGCTTACTACTACTTTGATGTGGGCAATGTGCAGGTAGCGCACGGGCGTGCTCCGGCGGCGGCGACGGGGTTGAAGCGGGCGTGTCCGGACAAGGTCGTGATTGCGTACCAGGGCGATGGAGACTTGGCGGCGATCGGGACAGCCGAAATCGTGCATGCCGCGAATCGCGGCGAGAAGATCGCAGTCTTTTTTGTGAACAATGCGATCTATGGTATGACGGGCGGGCAGATGGCTCCGACGACGCTGGTCGGACAGCGCAGCACGACTTCACCGTGGGGGCGGCGTCCGGTGAACGAAGGATTTCCGCTGCACATGGCGGAGATGCTGTCGTCGTTGCAGGCACCGGTGTATATCGAGCGTGTGGCGTTGTCGGACAACAAGAACATCATGAAGGCGCGGCGGGCGGTGCGGAAGGCGCTGGAGTTGCAGCGCGCGGGCGCGGGCTTCACCTTTGTGGAGATTCTTTCGCCGTGTCCGACGATCTGGGGGAAGGATCCGGTTGAGGCGCGGAAGTGGGTGGCGGAGAAGATGATTCCGAACTTTCCGCTGGAAGTGTTCCGGGACCGCAAGTCAGACATTGCCGAGACGAACGCGCCGCCACACAAGAGCATTCAGGAACTGGTAGAAGGCGAACGGGCGGCGGCAAAAGAAGCCATGGTGCATGGACGACAGCATCGGTTCCGCCACATGGGCATCAAGATCGCCGGATTTGGCGGACAGGGCGTGCTGCTGCTAGGTCAACTTCTGGCCGAGATGGGCATGCGCGAAGGGTTGGAAGTGAGTTGGCTACCCTCGTATGGTCCAGAGATGCGGTCGGGGAGCGCGCACTGCCACGTGTGTTTGTCGAAGGATCGGATCGGGGCGCCGGTGCTCTCGCGTCCAGATGTGCTGATCGCGATGAACGAGATCTCGCTGCGCAAGTTTGCGTCACAAATTGCACCGGGTGGGACGATCATCTACGGACGCGAGCAGGTGCCCGAAGATCTTTCCATTCCGCACGCGCAGGTGGTATGCATTCCGGCATCGGAGATTGCGGACAAGCTGGGATCGGCCAAAGTTGCGAACGTGGTGATGATGGGGGCGCTGCTCGAGGAGACGGAGTGCTTGTCCGCGGATACGGCGCTGAAAGTTCTGGAAGCCAAGGTGAAGAACCAGACTCTATTGGAACTGGACCGGAAAGCGCTGGACGCAGGGCGCGTGTACATCGATCACACGGTGGCGATTGGGGCGGTGACGCAGGCGGATGGGTTCGCGCAGTAGTCAGTAGCCAGTACCTGATCCCGAGTCCCGAGTCCCGCGTGTCATAGTACCTGTCCCTTTCCTCTAATCGCGAGCCCGAATGCCTTCCGGTGCGAGCGCTGATTCAAATCGGTCATTATTCGGAAGCCGTCTCGCTTCTCTGCTTTTCGCCACCTAATCGAAGCAGAACGGTTGTATATTGTCCAATCCGCGGCGATTGGGGCGTGACGGATGGCACGGGTTGAGCGCAGTGATGCGATTACCACCGACCTCAAGGGCTGCGGCTAGCCTTCTCGTGACAACAAAGACTGAGGGTCTCCGATGGCGATGAGAAATTGCCGCAGCGTAGTTGCGCGATTTTTGGTTCTCGTTGCAGTACAAGCCTTTTCAGGCTCGGAACTGCTAGCCAAGGAGCGCCCTTGGACAGAGGTTCGCAGCCCTCACTTCCGTCTTATTACGAACGGAGATGCTGCCCAAGCGCGGCGCGTGCTGCGCCAGTTCGAACTGATGAGATCAGCTTTCGAACTGATGTTTCCTCATTTCAAATTGGACTCAGCTGCGCCATTGCTCGTTATTGCTCCGAAAGATGAGGATACTGCGAAGAACCTGCTGCCGCAGATGTGGGCAAACCCCGGGCCGAAGCTGGCGGCCTTATACAAGCATGGGTGGGAACGTCAATATGCGTTAGTGCGACTGGATACGATCGAGTCCGATGCCGCGGCTTATCACAATATTTATTAGGAATACGTGCAGAGTCTGCTGCACATAAATTTCCACTGGCTGCCGGCCTGGTTCGACGTGGGGTTTTCCGAATTCTATGGCTATACATCGTTTGATGAGAACAAGATATATGTCGGTTCGCCACCGGACCTTGGCAGGTTCCAATTTCTGATCAGCAAACCGCCGATTCCAATCGAGGAATTCATAAGCTCACCGCTCTATTCGCGGGATCCGGAGAAGACGCAACTTTCCTATATGCAAGCGTGGGCGCTGACGCACTTCCTTACCTTCGGTCCGGGAATGGACAATGGGCAGCGGCTGGGGCGCTTTTTCTCCGAGTTACAGAATGGAACAGAGCAAAAGAAGGCTTTTACAGAAACGATCGGAAGTTTTGCGGATGTGCAAACGTCGTATGACAAATACCTCCACCAGCCGAGATTTCCAGTCAGGGCCTTTCCCGTTCCGCCGCAGTTGGATCTGAAGAGTATTCAGACACGGGAGATGAGCTTAGGGGAGACTGAGGCCGAACTGGCGGCCTGGTACATTCGTTTTCATCAATGGGACAAGATGCGCGAGGCGACCGCGGCAGCTGTGGCAAATGCTCCGGAACTGTCCCTGGCACACGAAGACAAAGGCTTTTTGCTTTTTAATGAAGGGCATGACGAGGAGGCGCTGAAAGAGTTCACCACCGCAACGCAACTGGACGGCAAGAACTACATTGCATGGTTCGCGCGCACGATGATTTCGCCGGCTGCGACATCGGCAAGTCCGAAAGATCAGCAGGAGACCTATGAGGCGCTGAATCATGTGCTGTCTCTGAAGCTGGATTTTGCACCTGCGTATGTTGAGTTGGCTAAGTTGGCCATTCGGAGGGGACAACCGGATACCGCGCTGGCGTTATGCAAGAAGGCCGAGCAGTTGGAACCGTACCGATCGGGATACCGGGTGTTGAGCGCCAGGATACTGCTCTTGCTGAACCGTCCTTCAGAGGCTGCCGCTCAGGCCGCGTATGTTGCACAACGATGGTTTGGGTCCGATCGGGAGCAGGCCATGGAAGTGTGGAATCAAGTTCCGGCGGCGGACCGCCACGTCGAGGCACCGACTACGGTCGAGCCGAGCGATAAATCGGAAACGACTGAAGGAAGGGTGAGATCGGTCAGTTGCGATGGGCTTGCTTTCGGCATAACGCTCGATGTTAACGGCCGGGCAGAGACCTTCAAGACGACGGGTTTCCCGGTGGGGTTCTCGGATACCTTCTGGGTGGGCAGGGATCATTTTACTCCGTGTTTTCATGTGCAGGGCCTTCGCGTGAAGGTACGCTACAAGCCAGCGAAAGACAGTTCGTATGCTGGCGACCTAATCTCTGCTGGGTTCCGGGATGATCTGGCAGGACCCGCACCTGCCCCATCCAGTGACGGGAGCGTGAAGCAAACACGGTAGGGTCGTCCCACGGCTTGTTCCTTGGGCTGCATTCTTATCCGCTTCGCGGCTGACGTGCCGGTGATCGTGGTCGTTTGGAGTTGCCCATCTGGCTGTGATTGCGCGTTTGTCCATAATCACTGTCAACTTGCGGGAACTGGCCACCGCGGTATTAGTAGGGATCTTTCGACTGCGCAGGCCAGCTTGTGGGCGGCCTGCTCCGCTCAAGATGACAGGGCGCTTGTGCGGATGATGGGGCTCAGAGTTCAGCTTGCACTTGTTCTGCTAACCGTTTGGGCGCGATGAGGAGATAGCTGCTGAGGACGAGTTCCTTCACTTCATCCCAGTCGATCTTGCCGAGGTCCAGCCGCAGCGCGACCCAGCCTCTCGAGGCGATGTAGGCAGGGAGATAAAGGCGGCCGGGTTGAGAATCGGCTAGGGCTTTATTGTCTCCAGGCAAAACCTTGCCGGTGACGGCGACGACGCCATCTCCATGGTGGTTGTCGAGGAAGTAGGCGAAGGTTTTCTTGCGGACGAGAAACTGGGCGTGCGATCCGTAGATTTGGCGAGAGGCCTCGGGCAGCGCGAGCGCAATCTTCGTAAGCGGGGTGAGGCGAGGGTCTTCGGCAGAAGGCTCTGGCATACGAGTCCCCCGAAATGATTTGTATGATACCGCAATGGTTTCAGCGACCCGCCGTGCAAGCTGGGAGAAATGCTGTGATCCCACTCATTGACCCGACCGTAGTGTCCCACTAGAGTTTGGCGAAATCGCGAGCCGCGATCGATATCCGGAGGGCGCTTGAAAAGCCAATTATTCGCGTGCATGTTCGTGCTGTTGCTGGCAGGAGTGGGTTGTGGGAGCGGGAACGTCACGACTCCAACGCCGCCACCGCCACCACCTCCGACCAATCCTGATCAACGCGCGGATCTTCTGCTGGCGCAGATGAACCTCGACGAGAAGCTCCAGCTTGTCCACGGCAATCTCACTCTGCAGAACGGTGTGGGGCCGCGGAATGCGGCGTGTTGGGTGCTGGGCGTACCGCGCCTGGGAATTCCTGATCTGCTGTGCGCGGACGGAAGCAATGGAGTCGGAGATACGGTGGGTTCTGCCACTGCGCTCCCGTCGTCGATGGCAGGTGCCGCGAGTTGGGATCTGGACGAAGCTTACAAGTATGGACAGGTCATCGGAAAGGAGTTGAGCGCCTACGGGTTGAACGTGAATTTCGGAGGGAACGTCAATCTCACGGCTCGCGAACCTCGCGACGGGCGCACGTTTGAGACCAAGGGGGAAGATCCCGTTCTGGCGGGAAGAATTACGGCGGCACATTTGCGGGCGATTCAGGACCAGTACGTCATTGCCGGGGTAAAGCATTTCGCGATGAATGATCAGGAGACGGCGCGTACGCAGGCGAATGCGGTGGTGGACGAGCGCTCCGCCCGCGAGAGTGACCTGCTGGCGTTTGAAATCGCACTGAAGGATTCCAACGCGCAGATGGTGATGTGCGCTTATGACTTGATGAATGGGGTATCCTCCTGCGGCAATAGCCATCTGCTGACGGACATCCTGAAAGGAGATTTCGGTTTTCGAGGCTACGTGCTGTCGGATGCTTTTGCGACGCCGAGCTCGCCCGGGGCGGCTCTCGCCGGACTGGATCAGGAGCAGACTGGAGGCTATATGTTCGACGGAACCTGGTCTCCCGAGAGCCTGAAGACTGCGATCGAGAACGGGGACATGCCATTGTCGCGGCTGGATGACATGGTGCATCGAATTCTGCGCGCGATGTATGCCGCGGGTGTGCTCGACCATCCGGCATCGGTGCATGCGATCGATGGCGCAGGCGACGCAGCCATCGCGCAGGAAGCGGAAGAGCAGGGAGCAGTTTTGCTGAAGAACGCTGGTGGTCAACTTCCGCTGAATGCCGCGACCGTCAAATCGATCGCAGTCATCGGTTCCCATGCTGACGTTGGTGTGCTCTCGGGAGGTGGTTCGGCGCAGGTGTTTCCGGTGGGCGGAGCGGCTCTTACGCTTCCGCCGGAGTGTCCGCCGTATACTCCGCCGCCAGGTGGGTTGTCCTGTAGCATCGCATCGAAGATATTCGATCCCTCGTCGCCGATGCTGGCGATACACGCGAAAGTACCTGCGGCGAATGTGGTCTTCAATGATGGGACTGAACCCGCGGCGGCCGCGTCTTTGGCAGCATCGTCGGATGTGGCGATTGTCTTCGTCAGTCAGTGGGAGAGTGAAGGCATGGATCTGGTGGATCTCTCCTTCGGAAATGATCAGGACGCGCTGGTGAGTGCGGTGGCGACGAAGAATCCGCACACGATTGTGGTGCTGGAGAATGGTGGACCACAGCTCATGCCGTGGTTGGCTGATGTCAGCGCTGCTCTGGAGGCGTGGTATCCGGGGCAAAAGGGGGGAGAGGCGATTGCTAATCTCTTGTTCGGAAGCGTGAACCCATCGGGGAAGCTTCCGATTTCATTTCCTGCGAGCGTGGCCGACCTGCCGCGTCCAACCATTCCGATTCCTGATCCTCCGGATTCGACTGCTCCGTTCGACGTGGACTATACGATTGATGGCTTGAACGTGGGCTACAAGTGGTTCGACGTAAATGGAGTGAAGCCGCTGTTCCCGTTCGGCTTCGGGCTCTCATATACGACATTCTCCATTGGGAACCTGCAATTGACGCCAGGAGCTCCGGCTGCAAGCGGCTTCCAGGTGAGCTTCAACCTGCAAAATACTGGCAGCGTCGCCGGCGCCGAGGTGGTACAGGTCTATCTGGGACTTCCGATTGGCACAGGAGAGCCACCGAGACGGCTGGTGGGATGGCAAAAAATCCTGTTACAACCGGGAGCCCAGCAAGCAGCGACGATCACGATTGATACAAACGATTCCTCGCATCCACTTTCGATGTGGAACGCTGTGGGCGGGTGGATGATACCCGGCGGAGACTACACCGTGTACGTTGGTAATTCGTCGGATGCCGGCGATCTTGCCGTTGCCGGTACGTTTCACGTTGGATCGATCTGACGATTGCGTAGAACGCGAGAGACGTCCTCACGTTCTTTCATAAAATCCGCCGGAAAGTCAAAGACCCATCCCTCTTTCGCAGGGTGGCGAAAGAGGGATGGATGGGGGCACCCACTTGGGCATTGCCCCATAACCGCTACCTTAAGCAGCTAGGCGTTGACCCTTCTGTGCTGGGTTCCCGGCGGTAACTTCCGGTTTGCCGACTATCCGGGAGCAAGCGGCGCTCGGCTCTTGAGCGACCTTGGTCCCCATCGTCTTTAAGCAAAATGAAGGAATGTCCTCTGTCGCTGCGAGCGGCAGATGCGAGATGATGTGACAATGAGGATGCCTTCATTAAAGCTGATCGACACTCTACTCGCGTGCGCACTTGCGTTCTCTACATCGATTGCGGGGGCCCAGGTCATCCGCTACGACGAGCCCTACCGTCCACAGGTACACTTCTCTCCTCGCGAGCATTGGACGAACGATCCTAACGGCCTCGTTTACTTTCACAAGGAGTATCACCTCTTCTATCAGTTCAATCCGTTCGGTGATGAATGGGGCCACATGAGTTGGGGGCACGCCGTTAGCACGAACCTCTTGGATTGGCAGGAGCTTCCGGTCGCAATCCCAGAGAAGGACGGCGAAATGGCGTTCACGGGCAGCGTCGTCGTGGACCGCGAGAACACCAGTGGCTTCTGCGCGCCCGGAGCAGAGTGCCTGGTATCGGTATACACCGGTTCCCGCAGCACGAGCGAAGGAACACGGCAGACACAGAACCTTGCATACAGCCGCGACGACGGACGGACCTGGACCCGATATGCCGCCAACCCCGTAATCGATCTGCACATGGCCGACTTCCGTGACCCCAGCGTGTCGTGGGATGAGAAGGAAAACCGTTGGTTGATGGCGGTTTCCTTGGCCATGGAGCACAAGATTCGTTTCTATACGTCACCGAACCTAAAGGAGTGGACGCAACTGAGCGACTTCGGACCAGCTGGCGACGTCGATGGAGCCTGGGAATGCCCAGACCTCCTGCGTATCCCCGGCGAGAATGGAACAGGTGACATGTGGGCCCTGAAAATTGGTCTCAATCCGGGCGCGCCGCAAGGCGGTTCCGGCGAGCAGTATTTCCTTGGCAACTTCAACGGGAAGCGGTTTACGGCGTCCAGCGAGCCTGGTTCGCACGGATGGACGAACTATGGCAAGGACGACTACTGCGCCATCAGCTTTAACGGGCTGCCGAAGGACGCGAAGCCGATTCTGATCGGCTGGATGAGCAACTGGCAGTACGCGTCGCAACTGCCGACCTCTCCCTGGCGCGGGCAGATGAGTATTCCAAGACGCCTCTCGCTACTGAGGGACGCTGCAGGATTGGCAGTCGTGCAGGACCCCGTTGTCGCTCCTCTCCGTGCAGATCATTCCGACATTTCTACGACAAAGGGAGGCAGTCTCTCCGGTAACATGCAGGCCCCCTTCGAGTTAGACTTGCAGTTTGGCCGACCATCTGAACCAGTCTTTGGCATACGCATCTACACCGACGAGCAGCATTGGACAGAGATCGGGTTTGATCAGCCGAAGCGAGAGTTCTACATCGATCGCACAAAGTCGGGCGCGGCTATTACGCCGGACTTCCCGGCGAGGACAACGGCTCCGCTGATCGCAAGCCGCCCCTACGACTTCAAACTCATCATTGATCTCTCATCCATAGAGGCTTACGCACAGAATGGCACGATTGCTATGGCGGACTTGATTTTCCCCGCTTCACGCAACAGCAAGGTTGTACTCTTCTCTTCAAGCGGAAAGGTAGTTTCAGTAAGGGGTGACCGCTGGGAGCTTCGTTCGATCTGGAGGTGAAACGCACGACCGAGTAGGTCCGTGCGTTCACGTGTGCAAGAACAAGCACCGTGGGGTAGAAGCTCGTCGCCTCCGTTTCACGCGAAGTCGACAGTCGCCCAACGACGCTGGGGATCGAGGTCAAAACTGTGCTCCCCATCGATCCCGGATGACGCTAGTGCTTTTTCGGACGCGACGCCGGGATGAGTGCTCAAGTCTGAAAGAAGGTGTGAGGCGTCGCGTTCGAAAAAGCCGTCAGAAGGAAGCCGCTGGTGCGGCGGACGCGGGACTTATGGAAATTGAATGGAGCGAGAGAGGTTTGTAGAAGTTGGCGGGGTGTTCAATGTCCGTGAGCGGAGGAGTCGACGCGCATGGGCCAGGGCGAAGTGCGCTTGAAGCGAAACCTACTCTGGGGCATGAAGAAGCTGTCGAGCGGCGACGGAGACACACTTCGGCGAGACGCTCTGAGGCGCGCCGACAGTGCGGTGTGTGGGCGAGTGATTTCATGCAGCCGTGGCCAGGAGCGGTGGAGAACGGAGTTGGAGTTGTGCGGCTGTGAATCGTTCGACAACGACCATCGGTCCACCGCACTTGGGACAGCGCCATAGGGGCTGTGTAGTTGGTGCAGTCGATGGTTCCGATTCGGCTTGCGATGGAACTGCGTGGAGAGCAGCGAAGCACAGCGGCATGAGAGTAGCGCGCCTTCGGTTGGCGAGGAAGCCGAAGTGACGGATGCGGACGAAGCCCTTGGGGAGCAGGTGAAGTAGGAAGCGACGCAAGAACTCATCGCGCGAGAGGGTCATCAGTTTCTGCTGATTGTGGTCCGCGGAGTCGCGCCAGCGAAAGGTGACTTGGCCGTCCGCCAATGCGACCAAGCGATGGTTGGAGATGGCGACGCGGTGAGTATAGCGGCCGAGATACTGCAGGACGTACTCGGGTCCGCCGAAGGGTGGTTTGGAGTAGACGATCCAGTCTTTGCGGAAGAGCGGACGCAGCCAGGCCGCGAAGAACTTGGGATGGGCGAGTGGTGCGAGTTCTCCGGCCAGGTGCAGTTGACCGCGCTCGAAGGCAGACTTCAGGCCAGCGACGAACTTGCCGCGAAACACGCGCCGCAGCACCGCGATCGGAACGAAGAAGCGTGGGTGGGATCGAATCCAGCGGGCGTGATCGCGGGAGAGTCCGCCAGCGGGAACGACACAGTGGACATGGGGATGCAGCTGGAGTTTCTGGGTCCAGGTATGGAGCACGCTGAAGAAGCCGATCTCGGCTCCGAGATGGGCGGGATTGCGTGCGACCTCCAGCAGGGTTTCAGCGCTGGCCCGAAGCAGCAAACCATAGACAACCTTCTTGTTCTGCAAAGCGAGCGCAGCCAGGTGCGGCGGCAGGGTGAAGACGACGTGGACGTAGGGCGTGGGCAGCAGTTCACGACGACGCGCCGCGATCCAGCGCTCCCGCGCACCGGTCTGACACTTCGGGCAGTGTCGGTTGCGACATGAGTTGTAGGAGATGGTGGCACGATGTCCGCAGCCGGTGCACTCATCGATATGGCCGCCGAGAGCGGCGGTGCGACAGCGCGCGATGGCCCGCAGGACCTTAAGGTGGTTCCAGCGGAGCCACGAACGGTTCCTCTCGATGAAGTCTGTGCCTGCGCTGCGAATGATGTCGGCCACCTCGAACCGTGGTCGACTCATTTACTCCTCCTCGAACGACCTGCCTTTCTTCAGCACCAGCGCATCCAGTGGACTCGGTGTGGCATGCAAGTGCCGTTGCGAGAGGTGGAGATAGCGAGCGGTTTCTTTCAGATCGTGATGGCCCAACAGGATCTGGATGGTGTGCAGGTCAGCGCCGGCTTCGAGCAAGTGCGTGGCGAAGCAATGGCGGAGCACGTGGGGATAGACACGTTTCTTAATCCCGGCGCGGCGGGCGGCATCCACGCAAGCGTGGTAGGGCGTCTTGTCATCCATGGGGTGATCACCGCTGTGCCAGCGGTTGCCGGGAAATAACCACAGGGACTTTTTGCGCAGACGTCGCCAATGACCGCGCAGTTCCTCGAGCAGGATGGGGCTGAGCATGACATCGCGGTCTTGATCGCCTTTGCCGCCTTGAATGTGTACGATCATGCGTCGGCTATCGATATCGCTGACCTTCAGGCGCGTGAGTTCGGTGCGGCGCGCACCCGTGCCGTACAGAGTCATCAAAATGGTGCGATAGAAAGGAGTCGGCGCAGCATCGATGAGCTGTGCTACTTCTTCCTGACTGAGAATGGTGGGCAAGCGATAGCGTTTCTTGGGATAGGGAGTGTCGGCAATGCTCCAGGGTCTCTTGAGCGTCTGGATGTAGAGGAAGCGCAGGGCGCAGAGATGATTGGTCACCGACCCAGGAGTCAGTTTGTGCACGGTGAAGAGCTGGGCTTGGTACTCGCGAATGTGCTGCGTCCCCAGGCGGTCGGGCGAGCGGTGGAAGTGCTGGGCGAAGCGCTCGATGAAGCGAATGTAACGCTGTGTGGTAGCTTCAGAGTAATGACGACGCTGGAGTTCCTCCAGCATCATTTTGCGTAGATGGGTCACAGGGACACCTCCTTGTGACCCACAAATTAGCTGAACCGAACAGGACTGCCGACATCACCCACGCGGCAGCGTCCGCCGCGCCAGCGGCTTCGTTGTGTGCTGGGCATGCTCAACAGCTTGGAGGTGAAAGTCCTCTGGCCGACCTGATGGAGGTAGGGCCTAGTGATGATGCAAGGGCTACCGCCGCGAGGCGGGGTCTGAAGGAAGCATGGAACAAACGTGCGAGTCGATGAACAAAAACCGGATACAAGGCGCCAGCGCCGGACGAGCGGGCAACTTACCGCGAAGTCCATATCCATCAAGCACGCGAAGCGTAGATTCGGCGATTGTGCACGGAAGGCGGTTGAGCTTACCCCAGGAGATCTGCTCGGCGTCGCCTCGGCGACTGAGGTGGTCGAAAGGCCGCCTGACCGCAGGGCAGAAGTCAGCATAAGGCATAGTAGGTCATGACGTCGGCGAAGCTAGTGAGGCACTCCGATCCGAAAGGTGGAGAAACAGATAGGCTGAGCCGGGAACGGTGGCCGAAGGCCGGAACGAGAAGGAGAGGCAAGTAGGACATGAATCTCAGGAACGACAAGCGGCAGAACGTCCAGGGAGAACTGGACTTCTCGTCTTCGCCAGCGGGTGAAGCCCGTGAAGCAAGAAGGGAAGAGACCGAACCGTCCTCGGCGATGCATGACCCCGAAAGCCCAGCCAGCACGAACCGATTGATGGAGGAAATATGTGAGCGAGAAAACCTGAAGCAAGCTTTGCAGCAGGTGAAGGCTAATAAAGGTAGCGCGGGCGTCGATGGAATGACCGTCGGCGGAATCACCGACTACCTGAAGCAGCACTGGCCAGCGATCCGAGAACAACTGCTGAGTGGGACCTACGAGCCGAAACCGGTGAGGCGGGTGGAAATCCCCAAGCCGGACGGAGGGGTGCGAAAGCTCGGTATCCCGACGGTACTGGATCGATTTATCCAGCAAGCGGTGATGCAGGTTCTGCAGAGGCAGTGGGACTCGACGTTCTCCAACCACAGCTATGGTTTTCGACCGGGACGATCCGCACATCAAGCGGTGGCCCAGGCACAGCAATACATTGCCGCGGGCTACGGCTGGGTGATTGATCTCGATTTGGAGAAATTTTTCGACCGAGTCAATCACGACAAACTGATGGGTCAGATCGCCAAACGAGTCGAAGACAAGCGGCTGCTGAAACTCATCCGGGCATTTTTGAACGCCGGGGTGATGGAGAATGGACTGGTCAGCCCCAGTGTGGAAGGCACTCCGCAAGGAGGTCCACTTTCGCCACTGCTGTCCAACCTCGTGCTCGACGAACTCGACCGTGAGTTGGAGCGCCGAGGACATCGCTATGTTCGCTACGCGGACGACAGCAACATCTACGTTCGCAGCGAGCGCGCGGGTCAACGGGTGATGGAAAGCATCACGCGATTCATCACGCAAAAGCTCAAACTCAAGGTGAATGAGAGCAAGAGCGCGGTAGCGCGACCGCAGGAACGGAAGTTTCTCGGGTTTAGCTTTAGCGCCGGTCCAGAAGTTAAGCGCACTATCGCGCCGAAAGCTCTGGAGCGGTTTAAGCATCGCATCCGGGAAGTTACACTTCGGGCGAAAGGCGTTAGCCTGGAGACGACGATAGCAGAGCTAGCTTCGTATCTGCGAGGTTGGCGCAGCTATTTTGGCTTCTGCGAAACGCCTGTGGTGCTGGAGTACTTGACCCGCTGGGTCCGGCTCCGACTGCGAGCCGCTATGTGGCGGCAATGGAAAACACCACGCCGTCGCCGAGCGGCTCTACTAGCACTGGGGGTTCGCCCGCGACTGGCCAACAACACGGCCGGCAGCGGACTCGGCCCCTGGTATCTGGCTCGGGCCAAAGCCCTCTCTGTGGGGCTTTCCAATGCTTACTTCAAATCGCTCGGCCTTCCAACATTGATCGATGGATGCTAGCGTAACTAACTCGAACCGCCGTGTACGGACCCGTACGCACGGTGGTGTGGCAGGGGTCGGCGGGTGACCGCCGCCCCTATGCCGATCTCACGGGCAAGCCGGAAGGAATTCTTAAGTTAGATGAATGAGACGGCTGGCTCGCGGAACAGGTAACCTGTCCGCACGCACTCGATGAGGTGCAAAGGAGACCAGCCGAATGCAAGAGAATATCAGACGTTCAGCGGAGAAGCCCGAGATGACGGTGGGGATCGATCTGGGCGATCGGTTCAGTCGGTATTGTGTGGTGAACCGGGAGGGCGAAGTTATCGAAGAAGGACGGATACAAACGACGAGGGTGGCCCTGGAGAGACATTTCAGCGGGGAAAGGCAACGGATTGCGATGGAATGCGGGACGCATTCGCCATGGGTGAGTCGATTGTTGCAGGGCATGGGGCATGAAGTGTTGGTGGCCAACGCGCGCAAGGTGCGGGCGATCACGGACAGCGAATCGAAGAATGATCGCAACGATGCGGAGAAGCTGGCGCGGTTCGCGGCCTACGATGTGCGGTTGCTGTCGCCGATTCAACATCGCAGTCCGGAACGACAGCGAGACCTGAACCTGCTGCAAGCGCGCGACACACTGGTCAGGGCACGAACCATGCTGGTGAATGCGATGCGCGGGTTGGTGAAGAGCGCCGGGCAAAGATTGCCAAAGTGTTCGACGGAATCGTTTGCCAGGACCGTGCGGACAACGATTCCCGCGGGCATGGAGCCAGCGCTCACGCCGTTGTTAGAGCAAGTAGCGAGTTTGACGGAGGAGATCCGGAAGATGGACAAACAGATCGAAGCACTGGGGAAACAATATCCCGAAGTCGTGAGGTTACGGAGCGTGCCCGGCGTGGGACCGGTGGTTGCAGCGGCGTACGTGTTGACGCTGGACTCACCGGGGACGGCGGGAAAGAGCCGGGCGGTGGGCGCCTTCCTGGGATTACGGCCGCGGCAAAGCCAATCAGGGGAGTGCGATCCGCAGCTACGGATCAGTAAAACGGGAAACTCCTATCTGCGCCGATTGCTGGTACAAGCGGCGCAATACGTATTGGGACGTTTTGGACCGGATTCCGAACTACGGCGGTGGGGCCTGAAACTGTCCGCTAGCGGAGCCAAACGTGGAAAAAAGCGTGCCGTGATTGCTGTGGCCCGCAAGCTGGCGGTTCTGTTGCACCATCTCTGGCGGAGTGGCGAATACTATCGACCGTTTCCGAATGGAACCCAGGTGTTCACCCCATAAGAAGCAGGACAGGAATCAAGCCAGAGAGATCGGACAACCAGCATCGGATGCAAATCTCGCGTTGCGGCGACTGCGCTTAAGCGCTTGGCCTGAAACAGAAGGCCGTAAGTTAGATAGCAGCGCCGCTTCATCAGTATCGGACACCAACATGCACCGAGTCCTTACGGACTCACCAGAGTGCGAATAGAAGCCCGAGATGAAACCGCGAGAAGATAAAAGACGAACTTACCATGGAAATACATGGCGAATACTTGACACGATCAGCCGTCTCATAGAAGCGCGTATGAGGGCACCCACTCTCGGAGTGGCAATCTGCCGTAATCCCAAACGGAAGTACGTAAAGCGCCCGCACTTGTTGCCGATTACAACAAAGGCAGGCGAAATCCGTGTTTATTTGCGGGAAAGCGGGGGGTATGTACATGTCCGGGAAATTTCGATCGCGTGTGCCGGGTTGGCTTGTGGCTATGCTTGGCGCCGCGTTAGTACTCGGAACGACTTATACCGAGGCACAAATCGCAATCAAGAGTGAAGAAATCTCGGCGCGATTCGGCGTGCAGGGGCAGCTTTGGGCGAACTGGGCACAGGACCCGACGGGCACGGCGCCGGGCTACACGCAAAACCTGTTTCTCCGCCGATTGCGGGTCATGGTGGGCGGCGAGATCGGGAATGATCTAACCTTCTTTATTCAGACGGACTCGCCGAATCTAGGGAAGACGCCGAAGTCTCCGACGGCAGGATTCATGCTGCAGGATGCGTTTCTGGAGTGGAAAGCTTCGAACCGGGTGCGCATCGATGGCGGTCTGTTTGTGGTGCCGTTGTCGCGGAACACGCTGCAATCCACGGTGAGTTATTACACGACGGATTTGAGTTCGTTGACGACGATCAACAACTCGGCAACGCAATCCGCGGGACTTCGCGACCTGGGATTTGGAGCGAGAGGATTCTTCCTGAAGAACAAGATGCAATACCGCTTCGGGGTGTTCCAGGGAGAGCGCGACGCGGATGGGCGAAATGCGCTGCGCACCAGCGGCTACGTGCAATATGACTTTCGCGATGCGGAAATGGGATACACCTTCGTGGGCACGGCTCTAGGCAAGCAGAAGATCGTGGCGATTGATGCCGGCTTCGACGCGCAAGGCAGTTATCACGCCGAGTCGGCGAATATCGCGGTCGATCAGCCGGTGTTCGGTGGCGACGAAATCGGCGGACAGTTCCAGTTCTTTCATTACGATGGCGGGATGAAGTTTACGGCCATCCAGGAGCAGAATGACTGGTTCGTGGAAGGGGCCTATTACGCGCACCGAATCAAGCTGCAGCCGTTTGGGAGGGTCGAAGCGCAGAAGTTTGTCGCGTCCGCGGATGGCGATCTGCATCGGGCGGGGGGTGGATTGAACTATTACATCCACGGGCAGAACCTGAAATGGACGATGCAATGGATGAGGGTGCTGCGGCCTGGAGGGTCGAAACTGCACGAGAGCAACGAGATTACCTTGCAGTTGCAGGTATTTTACTTCTAGCTACAAGCTCCTTCACCACAGGGGAGCCAGGGGAACTACAAGGGTCCACGAGTCTTGGGCTTAGCGCAAGGCATTTTGCGGGAGAGACTTAGCAGTAAACGTGATTTAAATCACAAAATCTGGTGACAGGGGGCATACCCCTTCTTGGCTTCCGGCGTGATCCTACTTACGGGTGCAGGAGGCCGATTATGGCACTCGTGGAAGCCAATGTTCACAACTCGGGAAGCGCGGTTGCTGAGCGCGAGATGGAGCGGTACGGCTCCGCCATTCGCGTCAAGAATGTTTTGTTTGCTACGGATTTCTCGCCTACGTCCGAAGCTGCCATGCCGTACGCCACGGCAATTTGCCGGCGGTTTGGCAGCACGCTGCACATTGTCCATGTACTCTCCGACACCAACCTGCTGATGATGAGCGGTGGAGTGGACTACGTCAGCATGGGCACGCTGTATGAGGACGCGCATACCGAGGCGAAAGAGAAGTTAGATCGGTTGGTGTGTGCTGAAGGGATTCCGCATCAGAGCCATGTCCGGCACGGACTGATTTGGAAGAATTTGCAGGAGATCATCGAGGAGAACCAGATCGACCTGATCGTGGTGGGTACGCACGGGCGGGGCGGGCTGGGAAAGTTGCTGCTGGGGTCGGTGGCGGAAGATATCCTGCGACACGCGAGTTGTCCGGTGCTGACGGTCGGTCCGAAGGTATCAGGCCGGGCGAAACTGCCGGTATTCGAGAAACACGGCCACGATCTGGCGCCGGTGGAACTGGAGTTGCGGCAGATTGTGTTCGCGACGAATTTTGGGGGGAACGCGGCATGGCTTGCGAAGAATGCGGTCGCGCTCGCCGAAGAGTTTCGCTCGCGGCTGACGGTCATGCATGTGCTTGAAGAATATGCAGAACTGGGACGGAAACCGGCGCCGATCGAGGAGAGTATCCGCCGCCTGCAGGATCTGGTTGCGAAAGGTTCGGCGCTGCAGTATGCGGCGGAGACGGTGGTCGAATTTGGCCAGGCGGCGGAGCGGATTTTGAAAGTCGCCTCGGAGCGGCAGGCGGACATGATCGTGCTGGGCGCGCGATCATCGGCGGATGTGGGGACAACGCATCTGCCATGGTCGTCGGCGCACCACGTCATTGCGCAGGCGCATTGTCCGGTGTTGACCGTTCGAGAACAGAGATGAACATCGATTGATGAGGAGTGGCAAATCGCTGGTGAAGCAGCTGCAACTGAAAGCGATTTTCCTTCGTCAGCGAGCTTCCTTTGCGATTGCCATTTCTTTAATTGCCGCTCGCAAGATCAGGACGCAATCCGAATTGAAACAACATGCGCAACAAAAACGTTACTAGCGGTTGTAGTCTGTGCTTGCGGGGAATAGGATAAGAGGTTGTTCGCAATATGTTCATGCGTATTCATATCTTCATGCCGGGTTTATCAGTAGTTAGGAACGAATATGGCCTCATATGTTGCAAAACCCACTCCTCCCAATCAGGACAAGCGCTGGAAACTGGTGGACGCGACGATTCGGCGTCAGGGACAGCAGGCGCGCGGGCTGATTGAAACGCTGCACACGGTTCAGGAAGCTTTTGGATACCTGGACGAGCAGGCGCTGCGCTACGTGGCAATGTCATTGCGCGTGCCGCTGAGCCGAGCCTACGGTGTTGCGACCTTCTATCACTTCTTCACGCTGAAACCTGCGGGCGAGCATACCTGTGTGATTTGCATGGGGACGGCTTGCTATATCAAAGGGGCTCCGCAGCTGCTGGACGCGGTACAGAAGGATCTCGGCATTACTCCCGGGGAAACGACGTCCGATAAGAAGGTGTCGCTACTGACGGCGCGCTGCCTGGGATCATGCGGGCTGGCTCCGGCGGTGGTGTATGACCAGGAAGTGGCGGGTAAAGTGAGCACGTCGGCGGTTCGGGAACATTTAAAGAAGTGGACGGGCGCATGACACCAGAGGAACTCGATCAAATAGCAGAAACGGAACGCGCGGCGCAAAGCCAGTTCACGCAACGAGTGAATGTCTGCGTGGCGGCAGGGTGCCTGTCGTGCCAGAGCCAGGCGGTGAAGGACTCGCTCGATAAGGAAGTCGGAAGCCGGGGAAAGAAAGAGCACTGCCAGGTCAAGGGCGTAGGCTGCATGGGCCTGTGCTCAGAGGGCCCGCTGGTCTCAACTAGCAGTGGTGTTCTCTATAAGAAAGTCGAAGCGTCGGATGGTGCGGCGATCATCGATAGCCTGGAGGGCGAGCCAGTCAAGAAGCTGGTGTGCGCCACCGACGTTCCATTTTTCCAGCGGCAGCAAAAAATCGTGCTGGAAAATTCGGGGAACATCGATCCAGACCGCATTGAAGATTATATCGCGGCCAATGGATACACGGCGCTAATCAAGGCGTTGACGGAGATGTCGCCGCGTGAGGTGGTCGATGAGGTTACGAAGAGCGGATTGCGCGGGCGCGGTGGCGCGGGATATCCGACAGGATTGAAGTGGAGCACAGTGTCGAAGTCGGTCGGGATGCAGAAATACGTGATCTGCAATGCGGATGAGGGCGATCCCGGCGCATTCATGGATCGCAGCGTACTGGAGAGCGACCCGCACCGGGTGCTCGAGGGCATGCTGATTGCAGGCTATGCGGTGGGCGCGACCGAAGCGTACATCTATGTGCGGGCGGAGTATCCGCTGGCGATCAAGCGGCTGCGGAATGCGATCCGACAGGCGGAGCGGGTGGGGCTACTAGGAGCAAATATCTGCGGGACACGGTTCGGCTTCCGCATTGACGTGCGGCTGGGAGCTGGAGCTTTTGTCTGCGGCGAGGAGACGGCACTGATTGCGTCCGTGGAAGGGAAACGCGGGACCCCGAGACCGAGACCGCCGTATCCGGCGATGGAGGGACTCTTTGGGGAGCCGACGTTGATCAATAATGTGGAGACGTTTGCCAACATTGCCCCAATTGTCCGCAATGGAGGCGCATGGTACGCGTCGATTGGGACGGAGAAGAGCAAAGGGACGAAAGTATTCGCGCTTGCAGGCCGGGTTGAGAACACTGGGCTGGTGGAAGTGCCGATGGGGATTTCGCTGCGTGAAATGGTGTTCGAGATCGGCGGCGGGATTCCTGAGGGACGCAAGTTCAAGGCGGTGCAGACCGGCGGCCCCTCGGGAGGCTGTCTGCCGACCGAGTGCCTCGATATGCCGGTGGATTACGAGTCGCTGGCCAAGGCGGGATCGATCATGGGATCAGGCGGCATGATCGTGATGGACGAAAGCTCGTGCATGGTGGATGTGGCGAAGTACTTTATGGATTTCTGCATGACGGAATCGTGCGGGAAGTGTATTCCGTGCCGCGTCGGAACGTACCAGATGCACCGGATCCTGACGGCAATTGGGAACATGACGGCCTCGGCGGAGGATTTGAAGGTGTTGCAGGAACTCTGCGACCTGCTCAAGCACACCAGCTTATGCGGGCTGGGACAGTCGGCGCCGAATCCGGTGGTGAGCACATTGAAGTCTTTTGCCGAGGAGTACCGGGCGCATATTGAGGAACATAAGTGTCCCGCCGGAGTGTGCGGCGAGAAGCTGGTAGGAGAAACGGTATGAGGCCGGTCGCCGCAGTCAAGACGCTGAAGATCGACGGCCGGGATGTGACCGGACGGCAGGAAGAAAGCATTCTCGATGTAGCGCGGCAAAACGGGATATTTATCCCGCGACTGTGCGAGATGGACGGGCTTTCGGACGTAGGGGCGTGCCGGCTCTGCCTGGTGGAGATCAAGGGACAGAACAAACTGCTTCCGGCGTGCGTGACCGCAGTGGAAGAGGGCATGGAGGTCACGACCGACTCCGAGCGGCTGCAGACCTATCGGCGGATGATCCTGGAGTTGTTGTTTACCGAGCGCAATCACGTCTGCTCCGTATGCGTATCGAACGGACATTGCGAGATGCAGATGCTGGGACAGAAACTCGGCATCACGCACGTGCATTTTCCATACCGGTATCCCAAAGAGGAAGTGGATGCGTCGCATGATCGGTTCGTAATCGATCACAACCGCTGCATTCTGTGCACGCGCTGCGTGCGCGTGTGCGAAGAGATTGAAGGTGCGCACACCTGGGACGTGATGGGGCGTGGCATCGATGCCAAGGTGATCACGGACCTGGCCGAGTCATGGGGATCGTCGGAAACCTGCACCAGTTGCGGCAAATGCGTGCATGTGTGCCCCACAGGGGCGTTGTTCGAGAAAGGACGGTCAGTGGCGGAGATGCTGAAACGGCGGCAGTTCCTGCCGTACTTGACGATGATGAGGAAAGAGAACGAATGAGCGTGCACGTCGATGGTCACTGGGCTCGCTGGGAGGACGAATGCGTCCGTCCCTCCACCGACTTATGTGTCCGCCGCTGCAGGAGACGCGGGGAAAACGAATGAGTGGTGTTTGGCATGAGTAAGAAGAGAATTGCGACGGTATGGCTGGACGGGTGTTCCGGCTGCCACATGTCCTTCCTTGATATGGACGAGCGGCTGCTGGCGATCGCGGGCGCGGCCGAGTTAGTGTACAGCCCGCTGGTTGATGCCAAGGAATTTCCTGAGGACGTGGACGTAACGCTGGTCGAGGGCGCGGTCAGCAGCGAGGACGACCTGCACAAGATCAAGATTGTCCGTGAGCGCACGAAGATTCTGGTGTCGCTGGGAGACTGCGCCGTGACGGCGAATGTCCCGGGAATGCGAAATCCGTTCGGAACCAAAGCTGTGTACGACCGGGCGTATCGGGAGAACGTGACGTTTGATCCGGGGGTTCCGAATCAGGTGGTGCCAGCGCTGCTGCCGAACTCGCGTCCGGTCCATGAGTTTGTGACTGTGGATGTGTTTCGTTCCGGGGTGTCCGCCGTCGGCCGATACGATCTATTACGCCGTGAGCGAGTTGCTGGAGGGCCGAACGCCGGACTTGAGTGCGAAAACGCGATTTGGAGCATAGCAAGCAGTGAGCAATAAGCTATGAGCAATGAGCCAGCAGGGCATCCTGGGATCTTATGCTCGTCGCTCATCACTACAGGTCGCACTTAAACAGGAGACGTCGTGAAGCAGGGAAATACTATCGTCATCGATCCGGTCACGCGCATCGAGGGACATTCGAAGATTACGCTCCACCTGAACGATGACGGGCGGGTTGAAGACGCGCGCTTTCACGTGACACAGTTCCGCGGGTTCGAGAAGCTGTGCGAAGGGCGGCCGTTTTACGAGATGCCGTCGCTGATGGCGCGGATTTGCGGGATCTGCCCGGTGAGCCATCTGATTGCGTCGGCCAAGGCCTGCGACTCGCTGTTGGCGGTGAGGATTCCTCCGACGGCGGACAAGTTACGGCGCATCTTTGGGCTGGCGCAGGTCACGCAGTCGCACGCGCTCAGCCTGTTTCATCTCTCGTCCCCCGACCTGCTGTTAGGGATGGATGCGGATCCGGCGAAGAGCAATATTTTTGGCGTAGCGGAGAAGAATCCGGCGCTAGCTCTGGATGGAATTCGGCTGCGGCAGTTCGGGCAGAAGATCATCGAGCGGCTTGGGAGGGAAGCGGATTCATCCGGCGTGGATAGTGCCGGGCGGCGTCAGCGAGCCTCTGACTGAGGCCAACCGCGACGCGATTCTGTGGACCATTCCCGACGCATCTGCAGATTGCTGAGCGCACGCTGGAATGGTTCAAGAGCACCATGGAGCACTTCCGCGAGGAGATCTCCACTTTCGGCAACTTTCCAACGATGTTCATGGGCATCGTGAAGAAAGACAACGGGCTCACGTTCTACGACGGAAAACTGCGCATCGTGGATGCGTCCGGTCATGTGGTCGAAGACGATCTCGATCCTACGAAATATTCGGAGTACATCGGCGAGAAGGTGGAGCCGTGGAGTTACCTGAAATCTACGTACTACAAGCCCAAGGGATTTCCGGATGGCGTGTACCGCGTAGGGCCGCTGGCGCGCTTGAATGTGGCCGACCGCTGCGGAACGCCGCGAGCGGATCAGGAACTGGCGGAATTTCACGAGCTGCAGCGGACCGCCGTACTGAGTTCGTTCCACTATCATCACGCGCGGCTGATCGAGATTCTGTACTGCATTGAGCGGCTGGAACAGCTGTTGAACGATCCGGAGATTCTGTCGAAGCACGTGCGGGCGGTGGCGCGTCCGAATGCGCTCGAAGGCGTGGGCGCGTGCGAAGCGCCACGAGGGACGCTGTTCCATCACTACAAGATTGATGAGCAGGGACTGATTCGCTGGGCGAATCTCATCATCGCGACCGGGCATAACAACCTGGCGATGAATCGCAGCGTGCTCCAGGTGGCGAAGCATTTCGTGCAAGGGAAGAAGCTGAACTCCGGGGATGCTGAACCGGGTGGAGGCGGTGATACGGTGCTACGATCCGTGCCTCAGTTGCTCGACCCATGCGACGGGCCAGATGGATTTGCAGATTCAGTTGCTCGGGCCTGAGGGGGAAGTGCTGGACGAGATTACACGAACTTAGTTTATGTGGGGACAGCCGCCGCGGCTGTGCGGCGGTCCGGGAGCATCGGGGAGCAGCGGTTTTGGTAGTCTCCGCCCGGCTGCATGGCTATAGACTTCCAATATGCCTCGCGTGCTCTTCGTTGCTTACGGGAATCCTCTGCGCTCCGATGACGGGCTAGCGTGGCGCGCGGCCGGGCTGCTGCTCGGGAGGTTCTCGGCCGACGAGGTCGAGATTCAATGCCTGCAGCAGTTGGGGCCGGAACTGGCCGAGTCCATCAGCCAATTGAATGCGTGATCTTTGTGGATGCGGCCTCTGGTCGGGAAGAATCCGGCCGACATTCAGATCAAGGCCATGGATGCCGATCTGCGAGACGATGGAGGCTCCCCGGTTTTGCCATGCTTTGCCTCCGGTCGCTCTGCTTGGACTGGCGGAGAGGCTTTACGGCGCCAAACCGAGGGCATATCTGGCCACGATTGAGGGGCAGAATTTCGAGCATGGGGAAGGGCTGACCCCGGTGGTGGCTGCGGCGCTGCCTGCTTTTGTTACCCGCATTGAGGAACTCATCGGCACTTTGCTCGCCGCCTAGCAAATTCCCTAACCATGAAAGCATGAAGATTCACGAAGGAAACCTCGAACTTCACTGGCTGCGCTTTCGCGTCCGCGCGAACCCTGGCGCAGTGGGAGTGAGCATGGGCGGCAGTGTGCGGCCATGGCTGGCCGCCAAATAGTTCTCTAACCACAAATGGCGTGAAGGTTCACTAAGGAAGAACTTTGATGGACTTCCGCAGCGGATATTTGTGTCCTTTGTCGTTCCCGGATCCTGGGGCCCGTCAGAAGGCCTTAGAATCGAGGCGTGTGATGGAACTTCGCTCCCAAACCGGATATCGCCGCCTTCGCATCACGTTGCGGGGAGCCGTGCAGGGCGTCGGGTTTCGGCCGTTTGTTTATCGCCTCGCTTCCGAGATGTCGCTAACAGGGTGGGTACTGAATTCTTCTTCCGGACTGGTGGTCGAAGTTGAAGGAGCTCCGGAGCAACTGCAAAATTTCGAAGAACGGATGGAGAGCGAGCGCCCCCGGGCTTCCGTGGTGTCGGTGCACGAGTCCGAGTGGATTGCGGCGCAGGGCTCCACACAATTCGAGATTCATGAGAGTGATGCGGATTCCGGGAAGTCGGTCAATGTTCTGCCTGATCTGGCGACCTGTGCGGACTGCCGCGCCGAGATCGTCGACCCGGCGAACCGGCGTTTTCAGTATCCGTTCACGAACTGCACCAACTGCGGGCCGCGATACACGATCGTTGTCGATATCCCGTATGACCGGCCGAACACGACGATGCGGGGTTTTGTGCTGTGTCCGGCGTGCCGCGAGGAGTATCAGAATCCGGCGGACCGGCGCTTTCATGCGCAGCCGAATGCGTGTCCGGTGTGCGGGCCGAAACTGGACGGGACGATTGCGGATGTGCGCGCGGCGTTGCTGCGGGGTGAGATCGTTGCGCTGAAGGGCATTGGCGGATTTCAATTACTGGCCGACGCGCGGCAGGAGGCTGCGGTCGCGAGACTGCGTCAGCGCAAGCATCGGGAGGAGAAGCCGTTTGCGTTGATGATGCCGTCGCTCGAGATGGTGCGGGAGTACTGCGAAGTGTCGGCGGCCGAAGTCGAACTGCTTGAATCGCAGGCTGCGCCGATTGTTCTGGTGCAGCCGAAATCCGGGACTGATGTGGCCTGGAATGTGGCGCACTGCTCCCCGTATCTCGGAGTGATGTTGCCGTATTCGCCGCTGCATCACTTGCTGATGCAGCAGTGTGCGTTTCCATTAATCGCGACCAGCGGCAATCGCAGCGACGAACCCATTGCGATCGGGAATGACGAAGCGCGGGAACGGCTGAAGGAGATTGCGGATCATTTTCTGATGCATGACCGGCCTATCGTGCGCGCGTGCGACGATTCGGTGGTTCGGCTCACGCGCGGGCGTGCCGGCATTCTGCGCCGGGCACGCGGTTACGCGCCTCTGGGAATCCGTGTGGGCAAAGAGATTCCTCCCGTATTAGCCGTCGGCGGGCATCTGAAGAACACAGTTGCGATCGCCGTGGGCCGAGATGTCTTCTTGAGCCAGCACATTGGTGACCTGGAGACATTGGAAGCGCGGCAGGCATTCGAGCGTGCGATTGATGATCTATGCCGCCTTTACAGCTTTAAGCCTGAGGCGGTCGTATGCGATTCGCATCCGGATTATGCGTCCACGCACTGGGCAGAGCGTTCTGGATTGCCAGTGATTCGGATGCAGCATCACCAAGCGCATGTTGCGGCCTGTGCGGCGGAGAACAATGTAGAAGGACCATATTTAGGGGTTGCATGGGATGGTACCGGCTATGGACTCGATGGCACCGTCTGGGGGGGCGAATTCTTCCGGGTGGAAGGGAATCAATACGAGCGGGTCGCGCACCTGCGTCTTTTTGGTCTGCCGGGAGGCGATGCTGCCGTGCGCGAGGGATGGCGCGCGGCGGCCAGTTTGCTGTTCGAGGTGCGAGGTGCGGCCGCATCCGATGAACGTGTTCGGGCCATGCTGGAACGTAAGATCAATGTCGTCCCAACCAGCAGCGTTGGACGGCTGTTTGACGGCGTCGCATCCATTGTCGGACTGGCGCAGCAGAACCGGTTCGAAGGTCAGGCGGCGATGCTGGTCGAAAATGAAATCGGCACGTTGCATTCGGAAGAGGCGTATCCTCTGAGTAGCGGGGACTGGGGTCCATTGATTTCAGCCGTACTTCGAGACAAGGATGCCGGAGTAGCTGTCCCTCTGATCGCGGTGCGGTTCCACAACGCGCTGGTGAACTGGATTCTCGAAGTAGCTGAGCAGGCCGGGCTCAAGCAGATTGTGCTGAGCGGCGGTGTATTTCAGAACCGGTATTTGACGGAGCGGGCGGCTGCGGCTTTAGAGTTGCGCGGGTTTGTGGTGCACACGCATCAACGCATACCCCCGAATGATGGCGGGATCGCTCTGGGGCAGGCAGTTATGGCGAATGCAGAAACTAGAAGTCAGAATGAGAAGTAAGAATGCAGAAGTGATGGCGAGGACTGCCAAAGTTTCTGAGTAGCCACTGATAGGAATCAAGGGTCAAACCAATGTTTGACTTCTGCATTCTTACTTCTAAATTCTGACTTGTGACTTCGATACTCACGAGTTTGTCCTTGAAGGATGGCGTTATGTGTCTTGCGGTACCGGGCAAGGTAGTTGAGATCATCGATGCAGGCGATATTGCCTTCCGCCGTGCCAAGGTGGATTTCGGCGGCATCCGAAAAGAGATTAACCTCGCCTATACACCTGAAGCTGAGGTCGGCAAGTATGTACTTGTCCACGTCGGGTTCGCTATCAGCGTGATCGATGAAGAGGAAGCGCAGCGCGTGTTCGAATACCTGAAACAGATGGGTGGAATAGAAGAGGAACTCGGTGAAGTTCGTCAGTGAATATCGCGATCCGAAGGCCGCTGAGCAACTCGCGGCGGCGATCCGGCAAAAGGTAACGCGTCCGTGGACGATCATGGAGATCTGCGGCGGTCAGACGCACACGATCGTTAAGAGCGGACTGGAAGACCTGCTCCCGAAGGAAATCACGCTGGTGCACGGGCCTGGCTGCCCGGTGTGCGTCACGCCGATTGAACTGATTGATAAGGCGGTCGCGATCGCGAAGCGTCCAGAGGTGATTTTCTGTTCATTTGGCGACATGCTGCGGGTGCCGGGTTCGACGAAGAGCCTGCTTGACGGGAAGGCCGAAGGCGCCGACGTTCGCATCGTCTATTCGCCGCTGGACGCGCTGAAGCTAGCCAAGTCCAATCCCGAGAAGCAGGTGGTCTTCTTCGCCGTGGGTTTCGAGACTACAGCGCCTGCGAACGCGATGGCTGCGTGGCAGGCCGATCACGACGGCGTCGAGAACTTTTCACTTCTGGTATCGCATGTGCTCGTGCCTCCTGCTATGGAAGCGCTGCTTTCGTCGGAAAACTGCGTCGTGCAAGGCTTTCTGGCGGCGGGTCATGTGTGCACCATCATGGGCTTCGAAGAATATTTTCCGATCGCGGCGAAATACGAAGTTCCCATTGTCGTGACCGGATTCGAGCCTCTGGATTTGCTGGAAGGCATTTACCTGACCGTCAGCCAATTGGAAGAAGGGCGGCACGAGGTTGAAAATCAGTATGCGCGCGCGGTGCGGCGGGAAGGGAATCGTCCAGCGCAGGAGCGGATCGCGGAAGTATTCGAGATCAGTCCGCGGCAGTGGCGCGGGCTCGGTGAAATTCCGGCCAGCGGATTCCAGTTGCGCGGACGTTTTCAAAAATACGACGCGAACCTGAGGTTCCCGTTCTCGGGTGAGCCGGCACATGAGTCTCCCGAGTGCATCAGCGGACTGATTCTGCAGGGTATCAAGAAGCCGCACGATTGTCCGGCATTTGCTGTGAAGTGCACGCCGGAGAATCCGCTGGGCGCGCCCATGGTATCGTCCGAGGGCGCGTGCGCAGCCTACTATCACTATGGCAGACGCCAAAACCAGCTCGTTCAACCTGAATTGTCCAGTCCCGCGGGTCGCTGACGATCGCATCGTGCTGGCACATGGCGGGGGTGGACGCCTCACGCACCAGCTTATCGAAAAGATCTTCATGCCCGCGTTCTCGAACTCCCTGCTCGAACAGCGGCATGACGGGGCCGTGCTGCCGGTGAATGGATCGCGGCTGGCATTCACGACTGACTCGTTCGTGGTGCGGCCGCTGATCTTTCCTGGGGGAAACATCGGGGATCTCGCGATTTACGGCACGGTCAACGACCTCGCGATGTGCGGAGCCCGTCCGCTGTATCTGAGCGCTGGATTCATTCTCGAAGAAGGGTTGGAGATGGAGACGCTGCGGACTATCGTTACGTCGATGCAAACCGCTGCGGCAAAGGCTGGCGTTCAGCTGGTTACTGGCGATACGAAGGTGGTTGACAAGGGCAAGGGCGATGGCATTTTTGTAAACACGTCGGGCATTGGGCTGATTGAACAGAAGGTGAAGAGTGATTGGCCCGGCTTCGGTTCAGCCGGGAGATGTGGCGATCGTCAGCGGCGATCTTGGCCGCCATGGGATTGCAATCTTATCCGTCCGCGAAGGACTGGAATTTGAGTCGCCGATCTTCAGCGATACCGATACTGTGTGGCCTTCCGTGGAAGCACTGCTGAATGCTGGAATCGAAATTCACTGCTTACGCGACCTGACCCGGGGCGGACTGGCGACGACTTTGAACGAGATCGCCGCCGATCGGAATGTCTGCATCAAGCTGGAAGAGGCTCTGATTCCGGTGGATGAAGTGGTGCAGGGCGCTTGCGAAATTCTCGGACTGGATCCGCTCTATGTGGCGAATGAGGGGCGGTTTGCGGTATTCGTTCCCGCTGCGCAGGCGGATGCCGCGCTCGATGTGATGAAGAATGTCCCCGTATCCTCAAATTCCGTCTGCATCGGACGAGTCGAAGATACCCCCGGCCGCACGGTAGTCCTGCAGAGCCGGATCGGCGGCAATCGCGTGGTAGATATGCTGAGCGGCGAGCAGTTGCCAAGGATCTGCTAGCGTTCGTGAGTTGGGGAGGAACCCGTGGAAGTACTCAGACGGAAACTCCGTTTGCCATTGTAACCTTCTCATTCCAAAGCATCTTCATTCGCCGTGACCCTGATCACCTCCTCTCGTGAGAATTATCACTGCCACGTTTTATACGAGGCACAGAATGATCAGCGGCATTGTGTTCAGCAGTCCCCTACGGAGGTAGGCAAACTATGACGTCCGTAATGACACCGCCGGGAGTGAAGACTTCGGCGGATTACATTGAATCCGTGATGATCAGCGTGAAAGCGAAGAACCCCGCCGAGCCCGAGTTCCATCAGGCGGTGCAGGAAGTGTTCGACTCTCTCAGGTTGGTCCTTGCGAAACATCCCGAGTATCAATCGGCGCGTTTGCTCGAAAGAATTGTCGAGCCCGAGCGCGTCCTTATGTTCCGCGTGCCGTGGTTTGACGATCAAGGCAACATCCAGGTGAACCGTGGATTCCGCATCGAGATGAACAGCGCGATCGGGCCGTATAAGGGCGGGTTGCGTTTCCATCCCTCAGTGAACCTTGGCATTTTGAAATTCCTGGCCTTCGAGCAGGTGTTCAAGAATTCGCTGACGACGCTGCCCATGGGCGGCGGCAAGGGCGGGTCGGATTTCGATCCGAAAGGGAAGAGCGACAACGAGGTGATGCGGTTCTGCCAGAGCTTCATGACCGAACTTCAGCGCCACATCGGACCGGACACCGACGTTCCGGCCGGCGACATCGGCGTGGGCGGCCGCGAAATCGGATTCCTGTTCGGGCAGTACAAGCGCCTGCGGAATGAATTCACCGGCGTCCTGACGGGCAAGGGCCTGGGCTGGGGCGGATCGTTGATTCGTCCGGAAGCGACGGGCTATGGCTGCGTGTACTTCGCGAACGAAATGTTGAAGACGCGCAGAGAGACGCTCGAAGGCAAGCTCTGCCTGGTCTCAGGCAGCGGCAACGTTTCGCAGTACACCATCGAAAAGCTGCTCGACTTCGGCGCGAAGCCGTTGACGGCATCGGATTCGAACGGCGTTGTGTACGATCCGGATGGCATCGATCGCGAGAAGCTGGCTTACATCATGGAGCTGAAGAATATGCGGCGTGGACGCATTCGCGACTACGCGGATCGGTTCAAGAAAGCGATCTTCATGCCCACGGATATCAAGCTGGAGCACAATCCTCTGTGGAACATCAAGGCGGACTGCGCGTTCCCCAGCGCGACCCAGAATGAGATTACGGCGAAGGATGCGGCCAATCTGCTGAAGAACGGATGCAAACTGGTGGCCGAGGGCGCGAACATGCCGTCCACGCTCGAAGCGACCAAGATGTTCCTGGATGCGAAAGTCCTGTACGGACCGGCCAAGGCTGCCAATGCCGGAGGCGTTGCGACGTCCGGCCTGGAGATGGCCCAGAACAGCGCCCGGCTGAGCTGGACTCGCGCAGGAAGTGGATGATCGTCTGCACAAGATCATGATCGCCATCCATCAGAACTGCTTCGAAACGGCCGAGAAGTACGGCACGCCGGGCAATCTGGTGAACGGCGCGAACATTGGCGGGTTCCTGAAAGTAGCCAATGCGATGTTGGATCAGGGCCTGGTGTAGAAGATTGCAGAAACTGGAATAGAAAGTTGAAGCTGGAATAGAACCATGTGGGGACAGCCGCCCTCGGCTGTCCGGCCGGGCAAAGCCCCGCAGTTGCATGAAGAGCGATAGAATGATGTGCCCCATCTTTGCCCCGTTCGTTGCGGCAAAGGTGGGGCTTTAGATTTTTGCGTCGCATGTTCGAATGCAACGGGGGCTCTCCCCGCGACGTGAAAGTCAAGACCTCGATCGGCTACTCCTGGCCTTCCTATCAGGGCACTTCCTGCTAAGCCTATCAAACGGAACACCTTCCACTATTTAAGCACTGTGTAAATAAATGCCTGTATGTTGTTCATTATCAGTGACATACATCGTGGGGTTAAACCGATCTAACTTACCACTGGTGCGTCCACTACTCCGGTTGAAGCTTGGGGTCGCGGAGATGCCGCCGACGCGCTCTAGGCTCGGCGGGAGGCTCGCATCGGGTATTCCTCGCCGCCGGCAGAGCGCCGAGCTTCGCTCGACCCAGCAGCCGAGGGGGTCTGTCCCACATGGACCATTGCCGCCTCATGACGTGGCCTTTTCTCCCGCAGTGCCGAAGCCATAGCCTTCTCGCATCGCTTGCCGGAATTTTTCGCGTTCCTCGGGCGTCATGTTGCGGCAGCGACCGCGGAAGTGGCGGTTGGGACCGCCGCCATGTCCGTGATGGCGTCCGAGTCCGCCGAAAAGAATTCGGCACAACGCCAGCAAGCCCAGCGCTTGCCAGAAGGTGAGCATGCGCCAGCCGAATAATGATGGGAGCAGCCAGTTCCATAAATGCATCACGACTTCGCCGCCCACAAAAATAAACAGCGGGATTCCGATAATCGCCGCGGGAATGATCCACCATTTCTTTCTCATATACGTTTCCTCATTTCTCCGTGAATTCGTCGTACACCAGCTGCAAGCGTTCCCGCAGATGCAGCACAGCGTAACGCTTGCGGGACAAGAGCGTGTTCACGCTGACTCCGGTCGCTTCTGACAATTCTTTGAAGCTTTGTCCTTGCAACTCATGCGCAATGAACACCTCGCGCTGTTCTTTCGGCAATTCGTCCAATGCAAGCCGCAATTCTTCGAGCAGGAGCTTGCGCGCATACAACGCCTCTGGCCCCGCATCGGGCGACGGCAGCAAATCCTCGAAACCCGATCCTTCATCGTCTTCGTTTGCGAGGTCGCTGAAGTTCTCCGGCTGCTTTTTACGAAATAAATCCGTGATGCGGTTGCGTGCTACACGGAACAGCCACCCGGTGATGTGCTCAATGGGCATCAGGAGGCGGTTGGCCTCGACGAGGCGGTAGAAGACGTCCTGCAGGATGTCCTCGGCGTCTCCCGGATCGGGCACGCTGCGGCGAATGAAGTTGAGCAACCGGGAGCGTTCCCGCCTCACCACATCGGAGATGCGCTGGTCTTGTTCGACTGCCATGCGTTCGAGGCTCGCCGCATCGTTCATCCACTGATGTAGACGAATGAGAGGTGGGAATATTGTATGGGCAAAGAATTGAAGGCGATGTAAGAGAGAAACCCGCAGCCCCAGGGAATCGCATAGAATCCCTGCATGTTTTCTGAGCGGACCAATTGGAGGCTGGAGCGGAATCGGTTTACCGAGGCTGTCGTGCAGGCTCGGGCGATGGGAGCGAAGCTGCTGATCTGACGGCGTCGAATCCCACACGGGTGGGTCTGCGGTATGATTCGGTCGGCGATTCTGGATGCGCTTCGGTCGGAGCCAGCGCTGGATTACGATCCGCAGGCGAAGGGATTGCTTGAAGCGCGTGAGGCTGTGGCTGGGTATTACGGCAAGATGTTTGCTCGCGGCGAGCGAGAGGTTGCCAGCAACGTCCCAACAGATAGCGTGGTGACGGCAGTCGGCATTGATCCCGAACGGATTGTGCTTACCACCAGCACCAGCGAAGGATATTCCTACGTGTTACGGCTGCTTTGCAATGCCGGCGACGAAATCCTCGTGCCGAAGCCGAGTTATCCGCTATTTGAGTTTCTTGGCCGATCTGCAGGACGTGAAGCTGGTGCCCTATCCGCTGATCTATGACCATGGCTGGCAGATGGATTTTCCGTCCATGGAGAAGGTGGTAACGGCAAAGACGCGGGCGGTGGTGATTGTGCATCCGAATAATCCGACCGGGTCTTATGTGAAGAGCAGCGAGTTGGCTCCGCTGAATGTGTTTTGCCGGGCGCATGGGCTGGCTTTGGTTGTGGACGAAGTGTTTTTGGATTATGCATTGGAGGAGATTCCCCACTGCAGCTTCGCCGTGAACGCCGAGATGTCCTGACATTTACGCTGAGCGGGCTATCGAAGATTTCGGCGTTGCCGCAGATGAAGGTGGCCTGGGTCATCACGACGGGTCCGGAGGCTGAAGTCGAAGCGGCAATGGGACGGCTGGAGGTTATCGCAGATACTTATCTTTCGATGAATGCTCCGATTCAGTGGGCTGTGCCAGCCTTGTTGCGCGAGCGAAGGAACGTTCAGCAGCAGCTTGTTGGACGCGTGAAATCGAATTTGGCCGAATTGGACCGGCAACTGGCGGCCCAGCGTTCTTGCCAGCGCCTGGCGGTAGAGGGCGGTTGGTATGCGGTATTGCGAGTTCCCGTGACGCGGTCGGATGAAGAGCTGGCGATTGAATTGGTGCGAGAGAAATCCGTGCTGGTGCATCCAGGACATTTTTATGATTTTCCGAACGATGGATACATGGTCCTGAGCCTGATTGCTCGTGAATATGAGTTTGCGGAAGGCGTAGCGGGAATGCTCGAGATTTGCGACCGGGGTTGAGAAGTAGCGCGGCTCTTACCGGCAATTGATTCCTGGGGTAAGGTCGTATAAATCTTCGCAAAGGAGTACGAGTTTATGGCACAGGCAACAATTATCGCAAACAGGGACTGCGGCCAATGTGGAATAGGCAGTGCCGTTTTTCGGTGTGACCGACATGGAAGCTTCGCTGCGGTTTTACATCGACGGCGTGGGTTTCAAGATGACGAAGGAATGGATCGTCGACGGAAAGGTTCGCTGGTGCTGGCTGCAATATGGCGGAGCGGCGCTGATGCTGCAGGAATTTTTGAAAGAACACGTCCCCGGCGGCAAGCTGGGCGAGGGTATGAGCGTCTGCTTCATGTGCAAGGACGCGCTGACGATTTACCGGGAGGTGAAGGCGCGAGGCATCCAAACGAAGAAGCCAATGGTCGGCAACGGGCTGTGGGTCACGAGCCTTACCGATCCGGACGGCTACAAAATCTACTTCGAAAGTCCAACGGACGCACCGGAAGAGAGCGAGTATTCCGAATCGCAGTAGCTCGATCGCATTTCCCGATCACTTCGCGCCCTCGAAAGCGCCAGCCTGGCTTCTTCGATTCCAACCGCTCGTCCTGTAGAGGCATCCATACTGTGTTGGAACGTTAGCCGCTTCCGGAGGACAATGATGCGTCGCGGAAAGCAATGGATTGCTTCGATATTTCTTTCGACCGCTTTGATGGTGCCGATGGCTCTCGCAATGTCGGCTGCGCAGGATCAAGACGACCATGAGCGGCACGAGCAGCACGAGCGTGATCGCCGAGTATACGACCGGGATAACAGGGACTATCACAATTGGGATCGGCAGGAAGATCAGAATTATCGGCGATGGCTGGAGGAGCGGCACCAGTCTTATGTAGATTACGATCGGCTGGATTCCAGGGACCAGCGTGAATACTGGAGATGGCGTCACAACCAGGACCGGCATCAAGAGCATGAAGAGCACGAGCATCACTAGAATGCTGGGGATGCGCGGAGAGAAGCGGCGGATTTCCGCCGCTTTTTTCTTGAGATGAACGCATTCATCTCTTGATCAAAAACGGGTTTGTTTCTCGTTCTTCACCGATGGTGGTTAACTCGCCATGGCCGGGGACTACGACGGTCTCGTCGGGAAGGGCAAGGATCGTGTGGTGGAGCGAGCGCAGGATCTTCTGCATGGATCCGCCGGGGAGATCGGTGCGGCCAATGGATCCGGCGAAGAGAGTGTCTCCGGCGATCAGCTTTTTCTCAGGCGCGAAATAGAGACAGATGCTGCCTTCGGTATGTCCCGGCGTGTGAAGGATCTGGGCAGTGTGCGACCCTGCTGCAACCGTCTGTCCCGTCGTGATGCTTTGGTCGATTTCCACCTTTTCCGGTGCGGGCATGCCGATCCACGCGGCTTGGATGTCTAACATTTTCAGCAGGGCGTAGTCGTTTTCGTTGAGCAGGATCGGGGCGCCGGTGGCGGCGCGGAGTTTCATCGCTCCGCCTACGTGGTCGATGTGGGCGTGCGTGATCACGATCTGCTTCACTTGCAGATTGTGTTTCTGGATGATCGCAAGAATGTCGTTGATGTCATCGCCCGGATCGATGACCATGGCTTCGCGGGTGGCCTCGTCGCCGATGATGGAGCAGTTGCATTGCAGCGGGCCGACGGGGAAGACTTCATGAATCATCTGCTCATTTTACAGTCCGAGAATTGCGGACGTCGTGGAAATGCGTTTGAGCAAAAACTTGGACCACGAAGGGCACAAAGGTTTCACGAAGGAGATCGCAGCGAATCGCGGCAGTGATTCGAGGCTGGCACGGCGGCGTACTTGCCGCGGGGATGAATTCGGCGAGAGAATGAATGTACTGCTTGGGGAGGCATTGTGGCCAAATACCGTCAACATGGATATCAGGATCGCGATCGCGATAATGAGCGAAAGGGATCGGGGGAGAAGTCTGGCTCGGGTGGACCACCTCCGTCGCGGAAGGATCTGACTTTTGGGCCCCGACCGGTGAATATGCCCGGAACTCGGGCGGTATCGCGATGCGCGCAGTGTGGAACTGTGCTGCAAGGACACCTCGGAGAAATGTCCGAAGTGCGGCTTTGAATTGCATTCGTGCAAACAGTGTACGTATTTCGATCCCGGCAGCCGGTTTGAATGCATGCAACCGGTCAAGGAACGCATCGCGAAGAAGGATGCACGCAATGATTGCTCAGTTTACGAAATTCGCGTGACGCGGGAAAAAGAGACTTCCACCCCGGCGTCGCTGCGGCCGAATGACGCGCGGGCGGCGTTTGAAAATTTGTTTAAGAATAATAAAGACTTCGCTCACCACAGAACCACTAGAGGTTCACACGGGAGCGAAGCTTCGCTTCGCGACAGCCGAGGAGGTGTCCCTCGATCCATCGCCCACTTTCCCGGAAATTCCCACCCGACTGATTCAAGGCTTCTGTGTCGGTCTCAGCAGGATCTCGCTCATAAAAGACTGCGGGGCCTGCGTCACCAGCATAGCAACCGCGTGTGCCACATCGTGCGGTTGAAGCATTTTCTTGGGATCTTTGCCGGCATGTGGACTGAGTTCTGTATCGACCGATCCCGGACAGATTACGGAAACACGAATGTTATAGGCGCGGAGTTCTTCGGCTACCGAATACGTAAGGCCGTTCAGTCCCCACTTGGAGGCGGCGTAGGCGGCACCGTTCGGCAGGGCGTTCTTTCCTGCGAGCGAGGAGATGTTAATGATGTGGCCGGAATTTGCGCGGACCATAAGCGGGGCGAAGTTGCGGATGCAGTAGTACACGCCACGGAGGTTGGTGTTGAGGATACGGTCCCATTCTTCGGGCGCGAGGTTGTAGAGCGGCGCATTGAAGCCGCCAATTCCGGCGTTGTTGACCAGGATGTCGAGGCGTCCGAAGGTGCTGTCCACACGGGTGGCGGCATATTCGACCTGATGGAGCAAGCTGACGTCGCAGGGAATGACCTCAGCTTTGCCGCCGGCTTCGGCGATCTCGTGCGAAACCTGGTCCAGCGAGGATTGGGTACGACCACACAGAATGGCAGTGGCGCCGAGGCTGGCGAGTTTACGGGCGATGGAGGCGCCGATGCCGCGTCCGGCTCCGGTAATGAGGGCGACTTGCCCGGCAAGAGGGTGTGCGGTGTCCATATAACGAGTCTCCTGGTGGCGGAGCGGCGGGCAACCATCCGCAACATCCGTTATGCGCATCTTAGCAATAATGAGGAGGGTGGATGGGAAGTCGCTTGCCTTCGGAACAAGAGGTACTTATAATCCGGCCAACCGGAATCGTGAGTAACCGCAATGTTCCAATCGGGTTACCCAGCGCTTCCGGGGCCCCTGCCAGGAAGCCCGGCATTCCAAAGCAGGATCCGAACGCGAAGCGGTCCAAACGGAATGCAGTAGCTGCATAAGTGCGGTTGAAGAAGACAATCCCAAAAAAGCTATTTCCCGGAATTCAAGGAGCCATAGTGATGAAAACGATTCTGCTTACGGTTGTGCTTGGGGTAACGGTGGTTGCAGTAGGTCAGACCACTGCGCAGCCGGCTCAGGGACAACCGGCAGCGCCGGCAGCACAGGGACAACCGGCGGCCTCGCCGGCGCAGGCGCCCGTGATCAAGGATCCTGCCGAATACAACGCCTACGTAGCGGCAGTGCAGCAAAAGGATCCCAACGCGAAGATCAGCGGGATGGAAGCATTTTTGACGCAGTATCCGAACAGCGTCATGAAGAATCAGGCGCTCGAGATCCTGATGCAGACCTATCAGCAGGCCGGAAACGTGGACAAGGCAACGGCAACAGCGGCGAAGCTGGTCACGGCCGATCCGTGCCAGGTGCCGGCGTTAACGCTGCTGACGTACGTGGATCGGGCCAAGGCACAGGGCGGTGATCCGAACGGAAAGCAACTTTCGGCCGATGCCGAGAAGTACGGCCAGCAGGGTTTGGACTGCCTGCCGAAGTTCAACAAGCCCGAAGGGACGAGTGACACGGACTTCGCGAAGATGAAGTCGCAGATGACGGAGAACTTCGAGGCGGGAATCGGATGGGGAGGGCTGCAGAACAAGGACTACGCGAAAGCGGCTCAGCATCTGAAGACCGCGGTGGACGCGAATCCTCCTGAATCCCAGAAGGACCTCAGCCTGGTTTATCCTCTGGCGCTCTCGTATCTAAGCCAGACTCCTCCGGACTATCAGAACGGCGTCTGGTATGCGGCTCGAGCAGCGGCTATTGCGCCTGCGCAGAGCCAGGCCGGAATCGAGAAGTACGCGCGATCGCAGTATATGAAGTATCACCAGGGCGACGACGGATGGGACAACGTGATCAACGCCGCAAAGGCTGGTGGTCCGCAGGTTCCAATCCCACCTCCGCCAACGCCGGCAGATCAGGCGCACGACATGGTGACAAAGACCTCGCCAGACAAGATGGACTTCGCGACGTGGGAATTTGTTCTTGCGAACGGGAGCCAGGCTGATCAGGACACGGTCTGGAATGCCATCAAAGGCAAAGCCGTGCAGATGAATGGCAGCATCATCAGCACTGAGCCCGAGCAGTTCATGATTGCGGGGAGCTCTGACGATATCGAAGCCAAGAAAGCGGACATCACCTTGAAGTTCGAGGATAAGGTGCCGGCGCGGTTGATCCCCAAAGATGGAGCGAGCTTTGATTTCCAGGGGGAACCGGCTTCGTACACTTCGAATCCGTTTATGATGGTGATGGAAAAGGGCCAGTTGCTGCGCGCGAAGCCTGCAGCTCCGGCTCGCAAGCCGGGCGCGGGTACGGCGCGGAAGAAGCCGGCGGCGCAGTAAGTCTAATCTGCTGTAACGCTAAGGCAGCCCTGCGGGGCTGCCTTAAGTGTTTGTGGGCCTAAGGTGCGCCGGGCTGTTCGCCTGAGGGGTTCAGTAAAACTGAGGTTTCGCCAATGGAACGGTAATTTCGAAAGCAGATTTAGTGCGGAATCAGACACGCATAGCCGCCGGGAGGAAACTGTCGTCGTAAACGTTTTCTTCCTTGACGTAAACGTTTCCGCTGCGTTAGATTTCCCATCATTATTCGCAGGGCTGGCCAATCCAAGCCAGCTCGGGGATGGGTCTTGTTCATTGAGCTCTATGAGAGGTCAATGTCGCAAGTACTGTCCCAGGTTGCAGTATGCAGTTACCGTTGTGCTCTCAAGCCGTTTTCCGTCAGCAAGCGTACAACAGAACTGCGAACTTAGCCTCCAGCTCTTCCGAGCAAACCATATTTGGATTCGGTGGTGCCGCAGCGTCGCTGCCCGCCTCATCCAGTTCGCAAGCCAATCTGCTCTTCGGCAACAGCCCTACTCGGCATTGGCGTTGTGCGTGCCCGCCTCAATCCCAATGCAGCCAAGTTCAACCGGTATGCATGACCGACGGTTGCCCGCATCGTAAGAGTATCTCGATCACGCCGACCGCACGTCGGTCCCGACCCATCATGAGTAAGAGAAGGTGGCACAGGTCCGCGCCGTAGAAGTCTGATTCAAAGGAGAAAACCGCGATGTTTCACAGGTGCAGAGAGTATAGAAATGGAAGTTCATCACAGAACCGAGTTGCCACTGTCAGGATGGGGCTTCTCATGTTTGCGTTGCTCACGACAAGTTACCTCAGCGCACAAACCGTAGCTACTTATAGCTTCGACGACGGTACGGCCGATGGATGGACTTCGTTTAATGGCGCGAGCACGCCCGTGGCAACTAATGCAGCGGCCTATTCCGGCTCTTATAGTTTGCAGACCACAACCAATTCCAGCGGCCAAGGTGGGCCGTCAATTTCCGTAACCAGCCTATTGCAGCCGGGCGCGCAATATACGATCACCGGCTATTTGATGCTGACACCCGGCGAGACCGCGACGAATGCCAACTTTACGATGCAACGTACCGATCCGAACTGCTCGGGTGGCGTCTGCTACGACACCATCGGGACTTATCAAGTGCCCGTATCTTCGACGGGGTGGGTGCAAATTGGCGGATCTTACACCGTGAGTCCCACGGCGACCGGGCTGAACCTTTATGCGCAATTGGTTGGTCCGACTGACCCACAATCTTTCTACCTGGACCAAGTCGTGGTTACAGAGACAGCGGCGGCCCTTCCGGTCACTACGTATACATTTGCGGATGGTGGCCTGGATGGATGGGCGCCATTCGGATCGGTGACTCTAACCAATGTTGTGTCTCCGCTGGTGGACCCGATGGGGAACACGCATAGCCTTCTGACCACCAACCGCACCGCAGGCTACATGGGACCGAGCCTGAATCTGTTGAGTGTAAAAGGCGTTGTACCCGGAGCGACTTATCAGATAAGTGCTTACGTTTTACTTGCGGATGCTGACAGCAGCAATCAAACGGCAACCCTATCAACCAAAACCACGAACTGCGCCAACTCGTCAGGCATCTATAGCAATATTGCGACCTCGGGACCACTTTCAAATACGGCCTGGACGCAGGTGCAGGGCACGTTCAGTTTCAGTGACGTTCCTGGTGCTCCCACCAGCCTGACCCTTTACATACAATCCAGCAGCGCGACGGATTCGTTTTACATCAGTGACGTGGTAATCGCTGAGACCGTGCCGGCGCCTAATCCCAGCACACAGGATAATACCGGGATTACCAGCACCTTCGAAGATGGCGGCCTTGATGGCTGGAGTTCTCGTTCGGGCAGTTCCACATTGGCAAACACAACCACGGCAGCTCACAGCGGATCGAATAGTCTCCTGGTGACAGGGCGAATAGGGAACTGGGATGGGCCGCAGATCAGCGTCAACAACAAGATGTATGTGGGGTCGACCTACAACCTCAGCCTATGGATTATGGCGCAACCGACTGACGGATCGAGCCATGTCATCAACCTGAGCCTGCAGACTACTCTCGGTGGCGCGACGAGTTTCAACACTGTAACTGCCTACCCGGGTGTCACTGTGCCGGCTGACGGAGCCTGGCATCAGATCACGGTGTCACATTTCAACATGAGCTATCCCTATAGCCCAGGGCAGGCTTTTCTCTATGTCCAAACCGTTCCATCGTCCGGTAACGATTTTGTGTCGTTCTACATGGATGACTTTCAGCTCACGTATGTACCGCCGCCAGTGATTCAGACCAACATTCCATCGATTTACCAGACGTTGGGGAATTACTTCCCGGTGGGCGCCGAAATCAATATGAACGACGTTTCCGGGCCGCATGAGCAGCTGCTGACCATGCACTTCAATAGCATCACCTCGGGAAACGACATGAAGTGGAGTTCCGTGGAACCCAGTCTAGGAAGTTTCACATTTGGAAATGCGGATACTGAGGTCGGCGTGGCTGTGTGCAACAACATGAAGGTACGCGGACATAACCTGGTGTGGTCTACGGGGGCACAGACTCCTTCCTATGCATTCGGCGACGGGACAAACTCTCCTGCCAACCAGGCTACCGTTACCGCGAACATCCAGGAGCATATCCAGAACGAGGTGCAGCATTTCGGCACGCAGGTGTACGCCTGGGATGTGGTGAACGAACCGCTCGATCCTACACAACCTGACTGTCTCAATCATGGACCGTTCTATCAAGTCCTGGGGAAGAGTTACATGGATATCGCGTTCGAGGCAGCAAGGCAATACGCCCCAGCCGGTACGAAACTGTTTATCAACGATTACAGCACCGCTGATCCCAGCCGATTGGCTTGCCTGGTCAAAGTAGTGAAGGATCTTCGCGGTCGAGGTATTCCGCTGGATGGTATCGGGCATGAGATGCACAACAACATCAACTACCCGTCTCCCCAACAGATGGCGTCCGCGTTTGAAACTGTCCACAGGAGCTTCCGGGATCTCGATCAGCAGGTCACGGAACTGGACGAAAGCGTTTACAACGCCGGGGACATTACGTCGAATTACGGCAACAATATTCCGCCGTCAGTGCTGGCCGAGCAGGGTTGGCTCTACAAAAGCTACTTCGATGTGTTTCGATCCCTGGCCGAGAAAGACAGGATCACGGGGGTAACGTTCTGGGGCATGGCGGATGACGATACCTGGCTGGACGGTTTCCCAGTCGCGAGGACGGACTATCCACTGCCTTTCGACATGAATCTGCAGGCCAAACCGGCTTATTGGGGGATCGTAAATCCAACGCAGTTACCTGGATATGGACTGGGGTTTGCCCTGACCAGCAAGACGGGCCAAAAGAACGCCGAGGTGTGGACGATAACGGCGACGAACGGAAACGTGGGTCCGGCCTACGCTACGCAGATCACTGGATTCCAGCTCCGGCAGATTGCAGGGCCGCGTTGCAATCCAATCGTGACGCCACCGAGTGCATATCCGGTGCAACTGGGGGACATTGCGGCCGGTGGTTCGGCCGGCGCAGCGTTCATCATCAACTTTAGCAGCTGTCGGCTACCTGCGCGGTTCGTCTTAAGCGTGCCATGGACCTCAGCTACTTATGACACGGGCACGTTCGTCACCCAGCAAAAACCTTAATGGCTCGCTGTAGGAGCTGCTTGTAGTCGTGTTATCGAGGGCGCAGTGCATCCGGGTCTACCTCGGGTACGCTGCGTCCTACGTTTTTACAGGCAATCCCGCCCGGGCAAGACTGGATGGCCGAACGAATGCATGCGAGCACCCAGCCCAGACCACGTTTGAGGTATCGCTTGAGATCTCGCAGCTCGCGTTACGCCCGCGGCGCCACGGGATAGTATGAGTATGTGATTCAGTATGGGGCTAACGGACGACTTTCTTCTCCAGAGAAATGGGGCGGGCGCTGCGCGGAGGACGTTTCACCCCGTCGCGAAGCTGGCGAACATCAATCTTCAACTCGCTGATGGTACGGCTGAGGGTATTGCGGTGCATGCCCAACTCGCGCGCGGCGCGGCACTGATTTCCTTTGTTTTCCTGGAGGACGGTGAGGATGAAACGTTTTTTGAACTCGCGAACACCTTCAGAATAAAGAATATTGCTGCGATACATCTGCAGTACGAGGGCTTCTAGTTGATCTTTCACAGTGCGTCTCTCTCTTCGGCTGGAATTTGTTCAGTGCGACGCCGCCTCTTTTGGCGCAGGTGCCGGGGACACATTGATTTTATGGGGAGCCTGATGAATCAGATCGAGACCCTGATAGAAGCGCGCGCGTAGATCCGAGGGAGCCATCCAGATGGCGGCCCTGCCCACGACAAGAAAGTAGGGCGCCAGTTGTGAATTCTGTAAGAACCTCGAAGTCGGTGCGAATGCTGCCATCCCCATCAGGATTACCGAAACCATCAGTCCGCCCTTGACAAGTCCCAAAACTGCGCCGAGGAAACGGTCAAAACCGCTGAGTCCGGCTTCTTTCATGATCCAGCGCGCAATCCTGGCGGCCAAGCCGAACAGTAGCACGATGACGAAGAAGATGACGAGAAAGCCGACGACCTCAGCTAACCACGGGTTCTTCAAAAAAGATTCAAGCCACTCTGCCAGGCTGCGATACTTCCAGGCAGCCACAACAAAGCCCACCACCAGACCGGCCAACGTCAGGGCCTCGGAGAAGAAGCCCTGCATGGCCGCCGTAATGACGTTGATCAGAACGACAGCGCAAATGAACCAATCCGCGATGGTCATACGGTGCACTCGCGGACAATCGTGAAACCAGGTTGATTACACATCCAGCTTGTGCCCCGTAAGCTGGAAGTAGGCCTCGAGATATTTTTCACTGGTACGACGAGCGACATCCGGCGGCAATGCTGGCGCAGGAGGCTGCTTGTTCCAGTGAATCTGCTCGAGGTAATCGCGAACGTACTGCTTGTCGTACGAATCCTGTGCCCGTCCAGGAGCATATTTGTCGGCGGGCCAGAAACGGGAAGAATCCGGAGTGAGAACTTCGTCGGCAAGGGTGATGCCTTGCGGAGTGCGTCCGAATTCGAACTTGGTATCGGCGATGATGATGCCCCGGTTGCGCGCGTAGCTCGCGGCTTTCTTGTAAACACGCAGAGCTAGATCGCGTAGATGGCTAGCGGTTTCCACGCCTACAATCTTGCACATCTGATCGAACGAAATGTTCTCATCGTGACCGGTGGTCGCCTTGGTGGATGGGGTGAAGATGGGCTCGGGGAAGGGATCGGATTCCTTCAGGCCGGCAGGAAGAGAGATGCCTGAGACCTTGCCGGTGGACTTGTATTCCTTCCATGCGGAACCGGAGATGTAGCCGCGGACGATACACTCGACCGGGAAGATTTCCGCGCGGCGTACGAGCATCGAGCGTCCGCGAAGCTGATCAGCGTACTTGCGCGCGGCCGGCGGATATTTCTCGACATCGGCGGTGATCAGGTGATTGGGAACCACTTCGGCCAGAAAGTCGAACCAGAATAGCGAAATCTGGTTGAGAACGCGCCCCTTCTGTGGAATGCCGGTGGCCAGGACGTAATCGAACGCCGAGATGCGGTCAGTGGCCACAAAAAGGAACTGCTTGTCGTCAATGTCATACACGTCGCGGACCTTGCCGCTGGCATGGAGTTTGAGGTCCGGGAAGTCAGTTCGTAAGAGTACGGAGTCGAGGAGATCGCTGCTCATGATGGAATTTTACAGGGTAGAGGCGACGGGTATTCTAGCTGGTCCGGAAAAATTGTCAACGATTCTCGTCACGTGCGGCGGTGATAGTACGGAATTCGCCTGATTGGAAATTGTTTGCTTTCAACGAATGGAACATCATTGCGGTACGACGGCCCTCCATGGTTGTGGAAAAGCTGAGGACGAAGGTGGATAACGCGGCTACAAGAAAGTGAGGAGGGGAATGCTGCTGGCTTTTGGCGGAATTTGATAAGGTGGAACAGAAGAACCCGAAAGCTGACACTGACGCTATGGCTGATGCCGGCAAACCCGCGCCCTACATCGAGTTCCGGGATGTATCGAAGGCGTTCGGAGATAATGTCGTGCTTGATCACGTCAGCTTCGACGTGTTGCCTGCGGAAACGGTTTGTGTTCTCGGACGCAGTGGCGTGGGAAAGTCCGTTTCTCTACATCACATCATGGGCTTTCTGAAGCCCGATTCCGGCCGCGTCATCGTCGCGGGCGAGGATATTACCGACTACAACGAAGAACAGCTGGAACTCATTCGCAAGAAAGTGACGATGGTTTTTCAGAATGGCGCGCTGTTTGATTCGTTGACGGTGGGGGAGAATGTCGCCTTTCCGCTGCGTGAAACGCGGGAACTGAATGAGGAGCAGATCTATCAGATTGTGGATGGGTTATTGCAGATGGTGGGCGTGCAGGAGATGCGAGACCTGCTGCCGTCAGATCTTTCCACAGGGATGAAACGCTCGGTAGCTATCGCGCGCGCGCTGGCCGCACGTCCGGAATGTGTGCTCTACGATGAGCCGACCACAATGGTGGATCCTCTGATGGCACAACTGCTGGGAGACCTGATCAAGAGGTTGAAAATTCAGTTGAATCTGACCAGCATTGTCGTGACGCATGATATGCGATTGGCTAAGAAGTTAGCCGAGCGCGTCGTTTTTCTTCATGAGGGGCGCGCAATTTTCTTTGGGCCGTACGCCGAAATGGAGAAGTCCAGGGAGCCTATCATTCACGAGTTCTTGGAATTGGACGAGTTGAAGCTCGAAGCATAGAAAGCGGCGGCTCGTGATTAGTGGTCAGTGTTGGTCAATGCGCGAGTTCTGTTTCATGCCTGCCCACTAAACCGGCCACTCACTACTGCCAATACCCGTGACCCCTTCAAGATATGCCTGCAAAAACCAACGCGGCCCGGCTGCTCGACCAACTCGGGATTCGGTATGAATTGCGCGAGTACGAGGTCGATCCCGAGGATCTTGCTGCGGAGACTGTAGCGGCGAAGATCGGACTACCGGCGGAGCAGGTGTTCAAGACGCTTGTGGCGCGAGGCGAACGGACCGGCGTCGTTATGGCGGTCATCCCGGGCGATCAGGAACTGGACCTGAAGGCGCTCGCGGCAGCTGCTGGCGAACGCAAGATTCAGCTTGTGCCGGTGAAGGAACTGCAAGGGCTCACGGGATACATTCGGGGCGGAGTCACAGCGCTCGCTGCCAAGCGTGAGCTTCCGGTAGTCTTGGATGAGACGATCGAATTGTTCGAGGTGATTTCGGTTTCCGCGGGCATCCGGGGATTCCAAATCCTTATAGCACCTGCGGATTATCTGCGCGCAACCAAAGGTGAGATTGCCGCCCTGGGCCAGCCTAAGAGGTCCGGCTAGTTGGCTACGGTGTCTTGTCACCCGGGGACACAGAGGAGCACAGGGATTCAGAATCCCTGCGCGACCAGATCGTCGATCGTCAGTGAAGTCTGTGACGACTCGCCTTTCAGCATTTTCTCGACGTATTTTGCGATTAGATCGGCCTCCAGGTTGACCGGGTCGCCGGGCTTCAGCGAATGCAGGTTGGTCATTTCGACCGTGTGCGGAATGATGGCGATGGTGCAGCGATTCTTTTCCAGTTTCGCAACCGTGAGGCTGATTCCTTCAATAGAAATGGATCCTTTGTAGACCGTGTACTTCTCGACATCATCGGGAAGTTCAATGTGCAGCCACCAGTTTTCCGAGTCGGCAATGCGTTCGAAGGCGATCAACTTGCCGACGCCATCCACGTGGCCTTGCACAATGTGTCCGCCAAATCGGCCGTCGGCCTTCATGGGAAGCTCGAGATTGATTAGAGCGCCTTCGTGAATGCGGGAGAACGAGGTGCGGATCCATGTCTCGGGAGCGAGGTCGGCGCAGAACGACCCAGGCTTGATGTCGAGAGCCGTCAGGCACACACCGCTGACGGCGACGCTGTGCCCGGTGCCCAGTTCTTGGGGAGCATTGGTGGCGGCGATAGTGATGCGGCGATTCTCCCCGCGCTGCTCGATGCGGGTGATGCGTCCGACTTCTTCTACGATACCGGTAAACATCAGGGCCTCTCGAATGAACTGACTATTGTATGCCTGTCGCAGCATCCGGCTCAGCATTCAGGAGTCAATGCTGAGAGGATTCCTGCTAAATTCCAAGGCGATAACCATGGGTTTGCGGGTCTCCGGGCTTTCCCCGGGGATCGCGAAGTTGCGGACTCGACGGGCAATTGCGCGCTCTAAAGATGAGGGCTCGTCGGCGGCACATGCCGCTTCCAGGCTAATTTGACAGCGCGGAATCCTAGTCTCCATAGGGATCGCGCAAATATCCTTCGACCGCGAAGTCTTCGCCGAAGCGATGCAGGTGCACATGCTTGACCTGTGCGGCCTGGGCTATATGGCGAAACCCTGCGCCAGCCGCAAAGGGAATCGATCCCGTACCGGCGAGGATCTTGGGGGCATAGTAGAGGAAGACTTTGTCGACAACATTTGCCGCGAGTGCAGCCCAGTTCACCGTCGCTCCGCCCTCGATCATCACACTGGTGATTTCCAATTGGCCGAGATGGCGGAGAATCGCAGGCAGGTCGGGACGTCCATCGGATTCAAGCGCGGGCACCTCTTGGACGCGGATTCCGAGTTGCTCGAACTGGCGCCTCTTCTGCTCGTCGGCGGAAGAACAGAACACCAGGACGTCATCTTTCTTGGTTGCGGCGGCATCTTGCGCGAGCCGGGAGTCCAGGGGAATGCGCAGGCGGGAATCGAGAATAACTCGCAACAAAGGTCTGCGCCGCGGACGCCCGCTGCGATCGGTCAGCAGTGGATTGTCCGAGAGAATTGTGCCAGCGCCCACCAGGAGCGCGTCGTTTTCGTGTCGCAACTGCTGCACGTGTGCACGAGCCACGTCGCTGGTAATCCATCCGCCGGCGGGAGTGCCAGGGCTCTGTTGCGGCATCTCGACCGGTGGAGGTGCGATCTTGCCATCCAGGGTCATGGCGGCTTTGAGTGTGACGAGCGGGGTCTGATGTCGGATGTAGCGGGCGAAAGCTTCATTGAGGCGGCGCGCCTGCTCTTCGAGTCGTCCGACCTGGACGTGGACTCCGGCGCTGCGCAATTGTTCAAATCCTTTTCCACTCACTTTGGGATTTGGGTCGTCCATCGAGGCGATGACGCGGTGAATTCCGGCCCGAATCAGCGCGTCGGTGCATGGAGGCGTTCGCCCGTGGTGCCCGTGGGGCTCGAGATTGATGTAAAGCGTGCCTCCTCGCGCCTTAGGTCCCGCCTGTTCGAGAGCGACAATCTCGGCATGCTTCACGCCCGCGTAGGTGTAAGTTCCGGTGCCCACAACGTTTCCGTGCGGGTCCGCGATTACCGCGCCGACATACGGATTAGGCGATGCTAGGCCGATGCTTTGCCGGGCTAACTCGAGAGCGCGATGAAGGTGTTGATCGTCCGCGGAGTGAACAGGCATCCAGGGAAGAATCTACCATGTTGCATTTGCATATCGCTTGCCACATGACAGCTTCTGATCCAGAACTCCAGGCAATCGAAGGTAACCCCGGTTGTGATGGTGCGCACACCACCGGTGCTTTGCGGCTAATAGAGTGGCACTACGCGATTCCCCGCGCGTGAAATGGCCGCGAGATGAGCCCTGGTTATGGCTTGCTCGCGGGCAGTTGGGCCGTCGAGGCTCATGAACTCATAGTTGAGAGTCACTTCACAATTCAGGAGAAAAGAATGAAGAAGCTCGTCGTATGTTTTGTTGCGGCACTTTTGTCCCTTCCGATGATGGCGCAGGAAATCTCGACTCCGAAGGTCGAGGTGTTTGGCGGATATCAGTATCTGCGCATAGGGAGCGACACATCGCTGGGTTCCACTGGCGGGGCTCAGGGATTTAACGGCTGGAACGCCGCGGGTCAGGTCAACGTTAGCAAGTATCTGGGAGTCGAAGGAGACTTCTCGGGTACTTATGCCACGATTAGCGGCGTCTCGGCGCACGTCTATACGTACACAGGCGGCCCGGTCGTATTCGCCCAAGTTGGACGGATCAAGCCGTTTGCCCACGTCCTGTTCGGCGGAACCAAGATGGGTGGATCTGAATCCGGAGTTTCCCTCTCATGGAGCGGGTACACAACTTTGGCTGGCGGCGGAGTAGACGCCAAAGTCAATAAGAACATTGGGGTCCGCGTCGCGCAGGTTGACTGGCTGTACTACCACTTCGGAAGCAAGACTATCGCGGGACTGCAGTTCCCATCGTTCAGCGGAAGGAACAACGTCAGGATCTCGACTGGACTCGTTTTCGGATTCTAGTCGATTCTTGAATGTGAGGTTCTAGATCGAGCGGCGCGGAGGGAAGCTCTGATAGGAATCGTCTTCTATCTCAGCCACCGCCGCGCCGTTTCTTCCTTTGGGCCCCCGACGCACGGGAGCCGTGACGTAGGCGTAAGGATCTCCGGGCTCCACAGGCTTGCGGCCGATCAGCCGCTTGAAGAAGTCGATCATCAATCGGACTCGCGATGGTTTGTCCGCAGCGTTTGGCATACGTACTCCTACTCGAACAGTGAATCTACGAATTCCTTCGGATTGAATGGCAGCAGATCTCCTGCTTTTTCCCCCACACCGACGTAGCGGACCGGCAAGCCCAGTTCGCGGCAGATCGCGACCACCACTCCACCTTTGGCCGTGCCGTCCAGCTTGGTCAGAACGATCCCGGTGACTCCGGCCGATTGCGTGAAGAGTCGCGCCTGCTGAAGCCCATTCTGCCCGGTGGTGGCGTCCATCACAAGCAGAGTTTCGTGAGGGGCGCCGGGGATGATGCGCTGCGCGGTACGGCGCATCTTTTCGAGCTCCGCCATCAGGCTGGTTTTTGTGTGCAGGCGGCCGGCGGTATCGACTACGACATAGTCGGTCTTGCGGGCGACTGCGGACTGCAAGGCATCAAACAGGACCGCCGCAGGGTCGCCTCCGGGTTTCGTTTTGATAACCTCGGTGCCGGTGCGTTGCCCCCAGATTTCGAGTTGGTCGATGGCGGCTGCACGGAAAGTGTCAGCAGCGCACAGCAAGACGTTCTTGCCTTGTGAGCGGAAGACCTGCGACAGCTTGCCGATGGTCGTAGTCTTGCCGGTGCCATTCACGCCGACGACCAGGATGACTTCTGGCATTCCATCCACTTTGCTCACGGGCTGGGAATTGGCCTTGTTCAGGATTGCGAGCAATTCTTCTTTTAACAGGCGCTTGAGTTCTTCTACGTCTTTGATCTGCTTGCGGTCTGCCTTCTCGCGAAGGTTGCTCAGGACTTCCTGGGTGGTGGTCGATCCGAGGTCGGCGCCGATGAGTGTGGCTTCCAGGTCGTCGAGGGTGTTGCGGTCAATCTCCTTGCCGAACGAGACGACTTCTTCAATGCGCTCGGTGAGATTCTCACGGGTGCGGGTGACCGCCTGCTTCATGCGGTCAAAAAAGCCAGTTTTCTTTTCTTCTTCGAGGCTGCCGAATAAGGTCTGAATCATAAGACGCCTAAAGTCTGATTATACGGGCTACGAGACGACAGCATCCCAGAGCTGAACTGCATAAACCACAAGGACACGAAGTCACGAAGAAAATCAAAAAGATGCTTATTCGGCGCGGCCGCGGGCGAGGGTGCATCCTCCGCACGAGTGATTCTTCAGGTAGCGGTAAAAGCGCGGTTGGCCCCGTCCTCTCCAGTAGCGGCTGTTGTAATCGTCAATTCCCGGGCCGGCGTGCAAAAAGCTGAAGAACACGTGTCGCGATGGACGGATGACGATTCCGGAGTGTCCGTGCCAGACTACCAAGTCGCCCGGTTCTGGCTTCGAGACACGCTGAAATCCTTCGACTCCATCGTAGAGGGCGTCGGAATCGGCGTAGGCGTAGGGGAATCCTGCTCGCTCGTAAATGGCATGGACCAGGTGCGAGCAGTCGTACTCTGGAACGCGCGGAATCTTGGAGTCGAGAGCGGAGGCGAGCACCGCGAGGCGTTCATCGGGATTCAGCGTTTTGCCTTGGGATGTATGCTTCTTGGCGGATCTGGTAACCGCCGACGTGGTATTGTCCGCGAGCGCGGCCTGCTGCCCCGAACATGCGCAGATAGCGATCCCGATAAGCAGGAGCATCGTTGGGATTGGGCGCAGGGTTCGCACGTCCCATTTTGATGCCGATTTGCTCCCCGCTGCTGGTTACGGTTGTGCAGGGACCTCCAAGTGGCGCTTGTACATCTACTTAGGCGTGTTTCCGTTACCGGTTTGTTGACCCTGTCCACTGGGAACAGGCATTTCTGAGGCGTGCAGATGTGCGATCTTCCAGCCCGACGCCGTTCGGTGCCAGACCATGGTTCGACGGTTCAAGAATCCGGGACGGTCGCCCAAGTGGAAGGTAACGATGGCGACGTTGTCATCGAGTTTCTGGATGAGCAGGTCCTTCGGTTGAATATCCATGTAGGGAGCGGAGGACTTTTTGCCGCGGATTTGCTCGAAGACCAGCCTAAATGTGTGTTCGAATTCCGCTCGTCCGCGAGCACGTTCGGAGTATGACCGGGGATAGAAGACGGTGGCGTCGTCCTCAAAGCACTGGCGGAACTGATCCCAGTCGAGGTTGTCGAAAGCTGTTACAAAATGCGAGAGCGCACTCTGCAGATCAGAACCGGTGCTGGAGTTATTTGACTTTCCTTGCAAAGCAGGAACGCTCATCAGGAAGAGGAGAATCCAGACTGTGGTTAGCTTCATCGCCATAGAGTACAGGGCAAAGCGGAGTGTCAGGGCGTTTCGCGAAATAGACGGTCCGACTTTTCCACAGTGCGCGACATCGTAAGAAGACCGCTCTTCGAGAAATCCAGTAAGTACGCGGTTCCGGAGGCGCGAAATATTTGCGCGGCTTGTGTTTACACTATTGGCCGGCATCGTAATCCCTGTTAATATTCATAAAATCCACTCCTCGGAGCGAGAATGCAGGCTATCCTTGCGCTGGAAGACGGCAGAGTCTTCCGAGGCAAAGGTTACGGCGCCAAAGGCGAATGCTACGGCGAAGTCGTTTTTAATACTTCCATCACCGGATATCAGGAAATCTTCACTGATCCTTCCTACTCCGGACAAATCGTCGTTCTGACGAATCCAGAAATCGGCAATTACGGCACCAACCAGGAAGATAACGAAGCCACGCGTCCGTGGATCGAAGGGCTGATCGTGCGCGAGTTCTCGCGCGTCAGTTCGAACTGGCGCTCGCAGCAGGTAGCCGAGGAGTATCTGGAGCAGTTCAAGGTGCCGGTGCTGTCGGATATCGACACGCGGGCGCTGGTGCGGCATCTGCGCGATCACGGCGTGATGCGCGGCGTGGTCTCGACCATCGAGAGCGACACGGAGAAGCTGGTCGCGAAGGCGCGGTCCATTCCGAAGATGGACGGGACCGACCTGGCGAAGGAGGTCTGCACCAAGCGGTCCGTACGTGTGGGAAGTGGGCGAGCGCTCGCATGAGCCGGTCGGAGTGGTCGGAGTGAAGGACGAACCGCCGCGATTCCACGTGGTCGCCTACGACTTCGGGATCAAGCAGAACATTTTGCGCAAGCTGCGCAGTGAGGGCTGCAAAGTAACGGTGGTTCCGGCGCAGACTCCGGCGGAAGATGTTCTCGCGCTGAAACCGGATGGCGTGTTCCTGTCGAATGGGCCGGGCGATCCGGAGCCGTGTACGTACGCGGTGGATTCCATTCGCAGGCTGATGGGGCGGCAGCCGATCTTCGGCATCTGCCTGGGACATCAGCTGACGGGAATCGCGCTGGGCGGGAAGACCTATCAAGCTGAAGTTCGGACACCATGGCGGGAATCATCCGGTGAAGCAGTTGAAGACCGGGAAAGATCGAGATCACGGCGCACAACCACAACTTCGCTGTCGATCCGGATTCGCTGGCCGAGAGCGAAGTGGAGTTCACGCACGTCGATCTGAACGACCAGACGCTCGAAGGCTTGCGCCACCGGAACATGCCGTTGTTCAGCGTGCAGTATCACCCGGAAGCCGCGCCAGGGCCGCACGACTCGCATTATCTGTTCAAAGAGTTCACGAAGATGATGGAGGAGTGGAAGAGGTGAAAGACCAAAGCGTTTTTTACTGTGTACGCTGTTGAAAGACCGGCGATTCGCGTTAGCCCCGCACCGTCCCTTCTACATTGGCACAAGACGCAGCGGCACTCGCGCCGTGGTCGAACACGCGGTCGAGAGACGTTCGATCACTGACCGCAACATGGGTGATCGAGATACGCCAAGTATCACGTCTTGTCCGCGACTACAAGTGCTTACGGTCAAGCTAGTCGAAGGACTGTCTGAAGCAGAAGCTCTTGAGCATATTGAAGTCGGTAATTGATCAGCGCATCCGGTTCGCGGTAGCTGCTAAGATTTCGGGGAGGCCTCCTTACGAATGTCGGTAGTTCCCACAGGCGTGAAACTCAATACAAGTCGTGGTGAGTGATCGTTCCGTCAGGCGTAGTCGAGAAAGCTGAAATTCGCCCTCGTGATCACTTAAAGACTGCCTGTTTTTGAAACGACAAAAGCTAACAAAGGTGGCGTAACTAACTATGAAGTAGCGAAGTCTCTTGGGCTGCAAATGCGACTACGGCGGCGGCTCCAAGAATTACTTGAGCTGCAGTGGAGCGTGCTCCCGTGGATATTAATGCGAGCAATCGGCAAAGCTCAGAGCGGTTTTTGAACAAGAAACACGTATTGCGACGGTCCGAAATAGCAAAAGATGCCCAAACGCACTGACATCTCGAAAATCCTGATTCTCGGCTCCGGACCCATCGTTATCGGGCAGTCGGCGGAGTTTGATTACTCCGGCACGCAGGCCTGCAAGGCGCTCAAGTCTGAAGGCTATGAAGTGGTGCTGGCGAACTCGAACCCGGCCACCATCATGACCGATCCGGAGTCGGCCGACCGCACCTACATCGAGCCGCTCACGCTCGAATACCTCGAAGAGATCATCCGCATTGAGCGCGAGATGTCGCCGGGCGCTGGTTTTGCCGTGTCTGCCCACGGTCGGCGGACAGACCGCGCTGAACCTGGCCATCGAGCTTTCCGACGGCGGCGTGCTCGAGAAGTACAACGTTAATCTTATCGGCGCGAATGTCGCGGCCATCAAGAAAGCCGAAGACCGACTGTTCTTCAAAGACGCGATGCAGAAGATCGGGCTCGACGTACCGAAATCGGCGCTGGTCAACAACACGAAAGATGGAATTGAATTTGCCGGGAAGATCGGATTCCCGGTCATCGTGCGCCCTCCTTCACGCTTGGCGGCACCGGCGGCGGCATCGCCTACAACCGCGAAGAACTCGGCGAAGTGCTGACTCGCGGCCTCGATCTGTCTCCTGTACACGAAGCGCTGATCGAAGAGTCGGTTCTGGGCTGGAAAGAATACGAACTCGAGGTGATGCGTGACACGAAAGATAACGTCATCATCATCTGCTCGATCGAGAACTTCGATCCCATGGGCGTGCACACGGGAGATTCGATTACGGTCGCTCCGGCGCAGACCCTGACTGATCGCGAATACCAGGCGATGCGTGACGCGTCGATCGCTGTGATCCGCGAGATCGGAGTCGACACCGGCGGCTCGAACATTCAGTTCGGAGTGAATCCCGAGACCGGGCGCATGGTCGTCATCGAGATGAACCCGCGCGTGTCGCGGTCTTCGGCGCTGGCTTCAAAGGCGACAGGATTCCCGATCGCGAAGATTGCCGCCAAGCTCGCAGTCGGCTACACGCTCGACGAGATTCACGAACGACATCACCCGCAAGACTCCGGCATGCTTCGAGCCGACGCTCGATTATGTAGTCGTGAAGATTCCGAAGTGGCAGTTCGAGAAATTCCCCGGCGCCGACGATACGCTCGGGCCGCAGATGAAGTCCGTTGGCGAGGTGATGGCCATCGGGCGCACCTTCAAAGAGGCGCTGATGAAGGGCATTCGGTCGCTCGACACGGGCAAGGAAGATCGGCTCCGACAAGATTGAGCCGAAGATCCTGACGAAACGGCTAGTAACGCCGCATCCGGAGCGGCTCGCTTACGTGCGTTATGCGCTGCGCCAGGGACACACGGTCAAGCAGATCGCGAAGATGACCTCGATGGACCCGTGGTTCCTGTATCAACTCAAGGAGATCAACGACCAGCAGCTCGAACTGGAAAAGCACCCGATGGAGTCGATTCCTGTGGAGGTATTGCGGGAATCCAAGCGCATGGGATTGTCCGACGGTCGGCTGGCGCAGGTGTGGCGGCTTGACGGGCAAGAGAAGGTTCGGCACTTGCGCAAAAAGTACGGGGTCATGCCGGTGTACAAGCGCGTGGACACGTGCGCGGCGGAATTCGAGAGCTTCACGCCCTATCTCTACTCGACCTACGAAGACGAAGACGAGGCGGCCCCGACCGATAAGAAGAAGGTCATCATCCTGGGCAGCGGGCCGAACCGCATCGGGCAGGGAATTGAGTTCGATTATTGCTGCTGCCACGCCTCATTTGCTCTTGCGCGACGACGGATACGAGACGATCATGATCAATTGCAATCCTGAGACCGTTTCGACCGACTATGACACCAGCGACCGGCTCTACTTCGAACCGCTGACGTTTGAAGACGTGTGGGCGATCTACCAGCATGAAACATCGAAAGGCGCTGACGTCGGAGTGATCGTGCAATTCGGCGGACAGACTCCACTGAATCTCGCCCTGCCGCTAAAGCAGGCGGGCGTGAAGATCATCGGCACCTCGCCGGAATCGATCGATCTCGCCGAAGACCGCAAGCACTTCAATAAGCTGCTGGAAGACCTTCAAATTCCGCAGGCGCCCGGAGTGATGGCAACCTCCATTGAAGAAGCGGTCGAAGGTGCAAAGCGAATTGGGTATCCCGTGCTGGTGCGGCCTTCCTACGTGCTCGGCGGACGCGCCATGGTGATCGCGTACGACGAGCAGTCCATCGTGCGCTACATGCAGGAGGCGGTCGAGTACTCGCACGATCGTCCGGTGCTGATCGATCACTTCCTCGAAGACGCGATCGAGGTCGATGTGGACGCGCTCTCCGACGGCGAAGACGTGGTGATTGGCGGAATCATGCAGCACATCGAAGAAGCCGGAATTCACTCCGGAGACTCTTCCTGCGTGCTCCCCTCTGTTGATATTCCCCAGCACCTGCTGGAGCGCATGCGCGAGTACACGTTCAAGCTGGCAAAGGCGCTGAAGGTGGTTGGGCTGATGAACATTCAGTTTGCTATTCCGCGCGGGAATGGCGCTCCGGGTAACGGATCACAACCTGGTAAGGTCTATGTGCTCGAAGTGAATCCGCGTGCTTCGCGCACAGTGCCATATGTCTCCAAGGCGACAGGCATCCCCATGGCGAAGATCGCTGCGCGGCTCATGACCGGACGCAAACTGCGCGAATTCCTGCCAGAGTTCATTGAGCGCCGCGCCGATCTCGATACTGGCAACTTCTACTACGTGAAGTCTCCGGTATTCCCGTGGAACAAGTTCCCGGGCATCGATACCGTGCTTGGTCCCGAGATGAAGTCCACGGGCGAAGTGATGGGCGTGGCCGACAACTTCGGCGAAGCGTTCGCCAAAGCGCAACTCGCTGCCGGACAAAAGCTGCCCACGCAAGGAGCCGTCTTCATCAGCGTGACCGATACAGACAAGCGCAATGTCGCCGCGGTTGCACGAAAGTTTGTGGACATGGGATTCAAGCTGGTGGCGACCGACGGTACCGCGGAAGTCATTGAAGCGGCTGGCATGAATGTGGAGCGCGTTTACAAGGTGAAAGAAGGACGTCCGAACGTCGTCGACTTCATCAAAGGCCAGCGTATTCAGCTCGTGATCAATACTCCCCACGGACAGGAGCCATGGTTCGACGAAAAGGCGATCCGGCGGGCTGCGGTCACTGCGCGGATTCCGACCATCACAACTCTTGCGGCAGCCCGTGCCGCGGCCGAGGGTATCGCCGCCCTGCAACGTGGCGAGATCACAGTTCACGCATTGCAGCAGTTGCATGCGGAACGAAATGCAGGAGTAGCGGCGACTCGCAGGATGATGCTGTGGCTGGGCAATTCCGGTTAGAATTGCCCATGCTCCTTTCAGGAATTTTTCCGCCTGTCACCACACCCTTCTACGCCGACGGCAGCGTTTACCACAAAAAGCTCGAATCGAACGTCGATCGCTACTCGCGGACGCCGGTCGCCGGCATTGTCGTGCTCGGATCGACGGGCGAGTCAATCCTCCTGTCGGATCAGGAGCGGCGGGATGTCTTCAAGTGCGCGCGAGAGGCGGCTGCGCCAAACAAGGTGCTCATCGCAGGAACCGGCATCGAGTCGGCGATTGAGACGTTGCGGCTCACCGAATACGCGGCCGAGCTTGGATACGACGTCGCCATGGTACGGACGCCACACTACTACAAAAAGCAGATGTTGCCCGCGAACATTCTGGCGTTCTATCGCACTGTGGCTGATCGCTCGCCGATACCGGTGATTGTCTATAACTTCCCGCAGGCGACGGGGTATGACATCCCAGCCGAGGTCATGATCGAACTCGCCGAGCATCCCAATCTGATTGGAATTAAAGAATCCAGTGGCGACGTCGAGAAAGTCCGCAAAATGGTCGAAGCGACACGACATATCAAGCGTTCAGCGACGGTCACGGAAACCTTCGATGCGGTTACTCCGCGTATGCTCGCAGCCGCCGCTGCCGGCGAGTCTTCGAACGGAGGAGGGTTAGTACCGGTCGGAGTCTTGTCCGGAGAGAAGGAAGTAAAACCGTCCTCTTCGGCGGTCACTGTTGTGGGCAAGATGAAAACCCGACAGAAGGAAGTCGGCTTCCAGGTGTTGGTCGGAGCAGCGCATAAGCTGCATCCCTCCTTGGATGCGGGCGCGGTGGGAGCGATCCTGGCATTCGCCTGTCCCGCGCCGACTGCCTGTTACGAGATCTATGCGGCATGGAAAGAGGGCGATGCCGAACTCGCCCGTCTGAAGCAAGAACGTATAGCGAAGGCGGCACAACGCGTTGGCGACCTCGGCGTTCCGGGATTCAAGCACGGAATGGACTTCAACGGCTATTATGGCGGCCCGGCGCGCTTGCCGTTTCTGCCACTTATAGCAGCCCTGAAGAGCGAAGTTGAGCTACTGCTGGCCGACATCCGAAACTGACCTTGTGAAAAGTTTGCGAGGCAGGATGTTCTGTGCTACAAACGCTCCCAAATGAACAGAGCCCACTGCGTCACCCTGATAGGTCTCCTCTTCTGTACGTCATTGGCATCGTTCGCTAAGGATCCTCCGGGGCAAGTCATTACCTGGCCTGAGCAGGGCTCTGCGGTTCTTCGCTTTACGTTCGGAAAGTTCAAAGAGGTCGGTTCTCTCGGTAGCCAGCGGACGTTTGTGACCGACACCACTGCAGAGAACTTATGGAGCAAGACCATTCAAAATGCCACGTTCACTCTCTATCTGTATGACCGGAACAAGGTGCGAATTGGCGAGGCGATGGTGAATGTGAGCAATATTGGTCCTGGTGAAACTGTAAAATTCCAGACGACTATTGCGTCTTCCGGGCCGCCGATGTCGCTCACTTTGGCTCCGCGGTACCTACCCAAAGAACTCGGCCCGGCTGCTCCTCCGCGAACGATCTCAATGACGGTCAACACGGTTCCGCAGGGAGCGACTGCCAAACTTGACGGCACTGAAGTCGGAACAACTCCGAAAATGGTGCAGGTTTCGGTTGGGAAACACCTTCTCGAATTCAGGAAAGAAGGATTTAATTCGGGGACGTTTCCCTTCGAGATCGGGCCGGAAGACGTATCTGGCGGCAGTGTCAGCTTTGAACTTGGTACGTCAGCGCACGACACCATCGAACTTCGTGACGGCAGCGTTTTGAGCGGCGACTTGGTTTCCGTGTCCGGGATGGACGTTGTTGTCCGAGTCGGCGGAACTGAGCAGCGTCTAGATCGTAATCAGGTGAAGCGCATCCTGTTTGTGCAGAGGCAAGCGGCAGAGCAGAATCAGTGAAACCGAAAAGGCGCCGACCTTCGCTCTCGGTTTCTCAGCAAATGAAGGCATGGTCCGCGGCACTGGCGAGCAATCTTAGCGATTGGCCGCAAGTCAGTGTTCGGTCGTTCTTCGGTTTCACGGCACTCTATCGGGGCAAGACGAGGTTCGGACTGCTGCCTCGCACTCGCAGCATCTTCAAAGTGAATGCTGTCGCATTCCGCATCGAGGGGACGAATCGCGCGACGAAATCGCTCATCGGCAACGACCCTCATGTCTCTCCGTTTGATGAACACAAGACCCGCTGGTTTGCTTTTGAACTCTACAGCGATTCTGATCTTCACGCCGCCCTCAACCATCTCGCAACGGCCTTTGAAGCAGTTCGTATCCCTCAGAAGAAGTAGTAGTTCTGAGCCTATTGTGATTGAAATCACACCGGAGTATACTAAGTTCGAACGAACGTTCGAATGAGCTGGGTTTGAGGACCATGGGGAGTCCTTCTACACCAATACGAATGTCCGGAACGCGTCCTCGGCGACGCTCCGTGCCCGAACCAGCGACGCGTTACGACCGCCGTCTTGGCCGAAATCCTCGCTCACGCTACCGAAGTCTTCTGCAAAAAGGGATATGAAGGCGCTTCGATGCGCGACTTGTCCCGCGAGAGCGGCATGTCCCTGGCGGGGCTCTATTACTACTTCGAATCAAAAGAGCGGTTGCTGTATTTAATCCAAAAGCACACGTTCACCACGATCGTGCAGCGGTTGAAGACCCGTTTGCAGGGCGTAACCGATCCGGAAAAACGTATTCGCATCTTCATCCTCAATCATCTCGAATATTTTCTATCCAACCAGGCGGCCATGAAGGTCCTATCCCATGAGGCCGAGGCCCTGAAGAACGGCTTTGCCCAGGAAGTTGCGGCTGTCAAGCGCGAGTATTATCGGATTTGCGTTGGCCTGCTGGACGATTTGAAACGAGAGCGGGACGTGCAATTCTCCACGCGAATTGCCGTGCTCAGCTTGTTTGGAATGATGAACTGGATTTATACCTGGCACAATCCGCGGGTGGATGCGGACGCGGAGTCACTCGCGCGCGAAATGGGTGACATTTTTCTGCGCGGCGTAATGGCGGGCAAAAAGGTTCCTAACGAGCAGCAGGGATAACAAGTTTCGATTTCGACATTCAACATCGAAGGAGTTTGCAATGGCGACCACAATGCAGCCGGCAACCGGCGAGAGCGCGAAGCAACTAGTGAACTATCGAACGGATGGCGGCATAGCCGTGATTGAGATGTGCGATCCGCCGGCGAATACCTATACCTACGAGATGAACCGGCAGTTGGACGACGCGATCCTCAAAGCGCGCATGGACAATGACGTCTATGTCATTCTTCTGACGGGCAACGGCGATAAGTTCTTCTCAGCCGGGGCGAATATCAAGATGCTGTCGACCGTTGATCCGACATTCAAGTATTACTTCTGCTTGCACGCGAACGAGATGTTGCTGCGGTTGGAGCACACGCCGAAACTGGTGATTGCTGCAATCAACGGACACTGCGTTGGCGGAGGGCTGGAAATTGCGATGGCGGCCGACATCCGCATCGCCCGTAAAGATGCAGGGAAGATCGGTTTGCCGGAAGTGAATCTGGGCGTACTGCCTGGCACCGGCGGCACGCAGCGTCTGTCGCGGCTGGTCGGCAAGAGCAAGGCCATCGAGTTGATGGTGACTGGCAATACGTTTTCCTTCGAAGAGGCGCAGGAACTCGGCATTGTGAATGACGTCTTCGAGCGCGAGGGCTTTATGGACAACATCATGGAATATGCGCACCAATTCTGCCCGCCAAACAAGGCGTCGAAGGCTGTGGGACGCATCAAGCGTGCGGTGCAGACCGGATGGGAGATCCCGATGGAGTCGGCTCTCGCCGTCGAGCGCGAGAACCAGCAGTTGCTCTTCCAGAGCGAAGACGCGAAGGAAGGCTTGGCGGCGTACGTCGAGAAGCGGCCCGCGAATTTTAAGGCGAAATAGGTGTCAAGGTCGTGTGGGGATAGCCGCCCACGGCCGTCCGGCCGCACGCATACGCGGCCCGATGAGTACAGGGGATCGATGCTGACTGCACAGAAAGTGAATATAAAACCGGGGCGGCTACTCATTGACGGACAGTGGGTCGATGGGGCGAAAACATTCGACACCATCAATCCCGCTACCGGCGAAGTGCTAACTCAAATCGCCGAAGCTTCGACGGCCGACGTGGATCATGCGGTCCAAGCCGCCCGCCAGGCCTTCGAAGATCGCAATGGCGCTTGGCGCAAGCTCTCGGCAAGCGAGCGCGGACGGCTGATCTGGAAGCTTGCCGATCTGGTCGAGAAGAACATCGACGAACTCGCCGAACTGGAAACTCTCGACAATGGCAAGCCGATCTTTGAATCCCGCTATGTCGACCTGCCGATGGTCATTGACGTTCTGCGCTATTACGCGGGACTGGCGACGAAGATCCACGGCGAGACCGTCAACACCTTCGAAACCGCGTTCACCTACACGCTTCGCGAGCCGGTCGGCGTGGTCGGACTGATCGTTCCCTGGAATTTCCCGCTGCTGCTCGCATCGTGGAAGGTCGGTCCGGCACTGGCGTGCGGGAATACCATTGTGCTCAAGCCAGCCGAGCAAACTCCTCTGACAACTCTCAGGTTCGGCGAGCTAGTCCTCGAAGCGGGTTTTCCTGCTGGCGTCGTCAACATTCTGACTGGCGGGCCGGAAACGGGGAAGGCGATCGTTGCCCATCCGGGAATTGACAAGATCGCTTTCACGGGGTCGACCGCGGTCGGCAAGGAGATCATGCGCGGAGCCGCGGACACGCTCAAGCGCGTGACGCTCGAGCTAGGCGGCAAATCCCCAAACATCGTGTTTTCGGATGCGGATATTGACGGTGCTGTGAAGGGTGCCATCAACGGTATCTTCTACGGCAAAGGCGAAGTTTGTAATGCCGGGTCGAGACTGTTTCTGGAGAGCAAGTTGAAGGACGAATTCACAGAGAAACTCGTGGCACGGGCCGCGAAGATGCGGCCGGCGGATCCGCTGGATCCGAAGACGCGCCTGGGCGCGATCGTCAGCCAGGAACAGATGCAGGCTGTACTCGGCTTCATCGAAGCAGGAAAGAAAGATGGGGCCAAACTGGTCGCCGGCGGGAATCGGGTGTCGGTGAATGGCGACAAGGGATTCTTTATCGAGCCAACGATTTTCGGCGAGGTGAAGAACGATATGAAGATCGCGCGCGAAGAGATTTTTGGCCCGGTGCTTTCGGTGCTGACATTCGACGATGTCGATGAAGTGATCGAGCAGGCCAATAACAATCCGTACGGCCTGGCCGCGGCCGTCTGGACGCGTGATGTGAAAAAGGCGCACTCGGTTTCACGGCGGCTGAAGGCCGGAACGGTGTGGATTAATGCGTACGGATTGATGGACGCGTCGCTCCCGTTTGGCGGATACAAGAGCTCCGGCTTTGGCCGCGAACTCGGAGCGCACGCCATCGAACACTACACGGAGCTGAAGACCGTGTGGTTGAACATGGGTTGAAAGTCATCAACACCGAGGTCATTGAGGGGCACATTTCCCTGTCCCTGAGTAGCCCAAGAGGGTTGAATTATGCCGGGAAAAGTAGCAAAAATCGGAACGTTCAGCGACTGGATCGGTCTCTTTAACGACTGGCGCAAGGAAATCGGCGTCAACACCGAAGATATCGAGGCGTTCAAGTTCGACACGCTATACGGCGCTATTGATACGGAGGACATCGAGTTCGGCCACTACAAGGGTCGCCGCAAGTGGGAGAACCTGAGGCAGATACCGACACAACAGATGCGCGATGCACTGATGAACATGATCGTATATCAGGGCGACACGGAATTCGCCAGCGTGGAGCAGCAGCGGAATCTGCTCGACAACGCTCCCACCGATTGGGACCGCCGCGCCATTACGCGCGTGATGATCGAAGAGATGCGCCATGGCTGGCAGATGTGCGCGTTGCTGGTCGATCACTTTGGATATTCCGGCAAGGTCGAAGCTCAGAAAATGCTCGAACGTCGCGCCTTCGAGAACAAGCGTCTGCTGGGAGCATTCAATGTCGAAGTCGATAATTGGATGGACTTCTTTACCTATACCGACTTCGTCGATCGCGACGGCAAGTTTCAATTGCAGATGCTGAAGTTCTCAGCCTTTGCACCGCTTGGGCGATCGATGTCCTATATGCTGCGCGAAGAAGCGTTCCACATGGGCACCGGCAATGACGGCCTTCGCCGCATTGTGGAGGCGGGCGTCATCCCCGCGTGGCTGATCCAGAAATATCTCAACAAATGGATTTCGAGTTCCTACGACTTGTTTGGGACAGATCACTCGTCCTCGGCGCACTGGGCGTATGTCTGGGGAATCAAGGGACGCTATGACGAGCCCAAGAACAACAAGGCTGCCGATCTTGATGATCTGAACGACTACAACCGCAATCTTTATCGCGATGAAGTCGCAGGTCTGATCGAGCGATTTAATGGCTACCTGAAAGCAGGTGAGCCCAAACTCTATGCCCCGCACATCAAGTTCAATCGTGCCATTGGTAAATGGGCAGGGCAGAAGTTCCATGCGCAGACTGGTGAGTCGCTGGATGATCGCTCTTATGAAGAACATCTGAAGGAATACATGCCTTCCGCGGCCGATAAAAAGCTGCTGCTCGAGATGATTGAAAACGAAAAGAAGTGGATTGCGGAGAAAGCCGGGGCGCGCGACCCTCTAGCGTCCATCGGTGAAGTACGCAAGTCGGCCATTAACCTGTAATGCCATGACGAGCACAGCCACAGACGCCAAGCTGACGCGCCTCTTGGTCGAGACCGAGGGGGCAATGGTTCGCATCACGCTGCGAAATCCTCCGCTGAATGTCATCGATGTCCCGATGATGGAGGAAATGGCGCAAACTCTCGCTGAAATCGAGTCGCAGACTGCGGTCTCCGTGATTGTGCTGAGCGGAGAAGGCAGAGCATTCTCCGCCGGAGTCGATGTCGCAGCGCACACTCCCGACAAAGTCGAGGAGATGCTCGCGAAGTTTCACGGTTTGATTCGGTCTCTCGTCGCGAGCAGAAAAGTCACGATCGCAGCTGTGCACGGGCTCTGCCTTGGTGGTGGGGCGGAGTTGGCCATGGTCTGCGACCTTGTCTATAGCAGCGAAGGTGCGGAGTGGGGCTTCCCGGAGATTAAGCTCGGCTGCTTCCCGCCGGTGGCCTGTACCGCTCTGGCTGCCTTGGTCGGCCAAAAGAGAGCTGCGGAGCTGATTCTGACCGGGCGGTCCATCACCGGCAGGGAAGCCGCCGAGATTGGTTTGGCGACTCGCTCATTCGGGGACAAGCAGCTGGATTCCGCCGCGCTTGCGGCCGCGGGCCAACTGATGCGCCTGAGTCCTGCGACTCTTTCGGTCACAAAGAAGGCCTGCTATGCCTGGGACTCAATGCATTTCGACAAAGGCCTGGCGCGCGCCGAGAAGGTTTACTTCGAAGAGCTGATGAGAACGGCTGATGCGCACGAAGGCATCCGTGCGTTCCTCGAAAAGCGTCCACCGAAATGGACAGGGAAGTAATTCGATGGACTACGAGATCACTCCCGAAGAGGTGAAGAGTAAGTTGGATGCCAAGCAGGAGTTTGTTCTGCTGGATGTCCGGGAGCCATGGGAATTCCAGACTGCAAGTATCGCCGGGGCGAAGCTGATTTCGATGGGAGACATGCCATCGCGCGCGCATCAGGAACTCGATCCCGAAGAGTACATCGTAGTGGTATGCCATCACGGTGTGCGGTCGATGAATGTAACGGTCTGGCTTCGCCAACAAGGTTTCGAGAACGTACAGTCCATGCGCGGCGGCATCGATGCGTGGTCGCGGCAGGTAGATCCCACGGTGCCGGTGTACTGAAGAACCTTCTCGCTGCTAGTTATGCGTACAAGAAACTTGCTAGAAGCTAGTAGCCAGCAGTTAGGAGCTAGAAGCTCTCGTGAAAAAAGAACTCATCGAACTTCGGGTTAACGGACGCAAGCACGAGGTGGCTATCGAGCCAGAGCTCGGTTCTCCTTGATGTCTTGCGGCAGGATCTGGAACACACCGGCTCGAAGCGCGGCTGCGACGATTCGTCCTGCGGGGCCTGCACTGTTCTGATCGATGGAGTTGCCATGATGTCGTGCACTTTGTTAGCTGCCAGTTGTGAAGGCGCGGAGATCACAACGATCGAAGGCGTCAGCGAGCACGGCAGCCTGGCAGCTATCCAGAAGGCATATGGAGACTGGGGAGGGGCGCAGTGCGGATTCTGTACTCCCGGCTTCATCATGACCGTGAAGTCGTTGCTTGCGGAGAATCCGGATCCCTCCGAAGCTGAGATTCGCGATGCGCTCAGCAGTAATCTGTGTCGCTGCACCGGTTACAACCAGATGTATGCCGCGATTCGCTCGGCAATTGCGGCGGAACGAAAGGGTGTGGCGGCAGCGAAATGATCAGCAAAGAGTTCTCCATCATCGGCAAGCCCACCGCCATGGTTGATGCGGCTGAGAAGACAACGGGTGCGGGCAAGTACACCGACGACCTCAGCGTTCCTGGCATGGTGGTCGGCAAGATTCTGCATTCGCCCTATCCCCACGCACGCATCAAGCGCATTGACACCAGCCGTGCCGAGAAACTGGACGGCGTCGTGGCTGTCGTAATCGGCAAAGATGCCCCCAAAACGTACGGCATTCTTCCTGTAGGCCATGATGAATACCCGCTCGCGCTGGACAAGGTTCGCTACGTGGGTGATAACGTCGCGTGCGTAGTCGCGGTTTCCGAAGTGATTGCAGAGAAAGCGCTCGAACACATTGATGTAGAGTACGAGGTCCTTCCCGCATACTTCGATCCCGAAGAATCGATGAAGGCGCACACCGATCTCATCCATGACAACAAGCCCAACAATCTCGAGAAGGATTACCACCACGTCTTCGGAGATCCTGAGAAAGGCTTTGCGGAAGCAGATTGCATCGCTGAAGCGCGCTTCATCGCCAACGAAGTTACCCATGCCGCGATGGAGCCGCACTCCACGCTGGCGGCGTTCGAAGTCGACCCGCATACCGGCAATCCCGGACGGCTGACCGTGTGGTCTTCGACGCAGGTTCCGTATTACCTCCAGCACAAGCTGTCGCTCGTGCTCGATATGCCGATGCAGCAGATTCGCGTCATCAAGCCTCTCGTGGGTGGCGGATTTGGCGGCAAGAGCGAAGTCATTCCCCTGGAGATCATTGCGGCGGTCGCTGCGCGCAAGGCGCGGGCTCCCGTCAAGATTACTTACACGCGCGAGGAAGTATTTTGGGCCCATCGCGGACGACCGCGGACTATCGTTGATTTGAGGACGGGCGTCAAGAACGACGGACGCATCACGGCCGTCAAAGCATGCGTCATTCAAGATGGAGGCGCGTATTGCTCGTACGGTGTCGTGACGATTCTCTATTCAGGGGCTCTGCTTGGCGCGCTTTACGACATTCCCAATATTCAATATGACGGGTATCGCGTTCTGACCAACAAGCCCGCGTGCGGAGCCATGCGCGGGCATGGGACGGTCAACGTCCGGTTCGCTTTCGAATCACAACTCGATGAACTGGCGGTGAAAATCGGAATGGATCCAGCGGAGATCCGAGAACGCAATCTGCTTCAGCCGCCCTGCATCACAGTCAATGGCCTGCGCGTCCAGAGTTATGGTTTACCGGAGTGCATAGAGAAGACAATCGAGCGTTCGGAATGGAAGCAGCGCAAAGGCACGCTGCCGAAGGGTCGCGGCCTCGGGATTGCCTGCAGCCATTACGTGAGCGGCGCAGCCAATTCCATTATCCGCTCCGACATGCCACATTCCACGGTCAACATCAAGATCGATCGCGACGGCGGCGTCGTTGTCTATACCGGAGCCTCTGAAATCGGTCAGGGCTCCGACACCATGACGGCGCAGGTCGCCGCTGAAGTGCTCGGCTGCTCGCTTTCGCGGGTGCGTGTGGTTGCGGCTGATACCGATCTCACACCGATCGATATCGGTTCCTACTCCAGTCGCGTTACATTCATGGCCGGGAACGCGACTCTGCGTGCGGCAAATGAAGTGAAGAAACTGATCGCAGCCGCAGCTGCCAGCAAAATGAACTGCTCGCCAGAAGACCTGGTGTTCCGGGACGATGTAATCACCAAGAGAAATGTGGAGATGGCCCCAGTTGGCGATCCAGCCGAGCAAAGCTTAGCAACCACAGTATCCGGGCGTGTGGAAGGCCAGATCCTCCGCGGCTCACTCCAGCAGAAGCGGAAAGAAGAAGGTCCTAAAGACCGGATGACTTTCGAAGAGGCGGTGGTGGCCGCCATTGATTTCCACGGCGCGTTAACCGGTACTGGATCTTACGCGCCACCGCAGGAGGCCCGTGGAGGAAAGCACAAAGGCGCAGGTGTGGGGCCGTCTCCAGCGTATTCGTATTCGGCTCAGGTGGCGGAGGTTAGCGTGGATGAAGAAACCGGCGAGGTGACCGTCCACAAAGTATGGGCGGCTCACGATTGCGGACGAGCGCTAAATCCCGTGTCTGTCGAGGGGCAAATCATCGGGTCCGTATGGATGGGCATGGGCCAGGCGCTGACCGAAGAGATGGTCTGGAAAGATGGCATGCTGATGAACCCGGGACTGCTCGAATACCGCAGCCCGTCATCCGTCGAGTCGCCTGATGTTGAGCCGATTATCGTTGAGAGCATCGATCCTGAGGGTCCGTTTGGAGCAAAGGAATGCAGTGAGGGCTCGCTGGCGGCGACGATTCCTGCGATTGCGAACGCGATCTATGACGCGGTCGGAGTACGGTTGCACGAATCGCCATTCACGCCCGAGCGCGTTCTAGCCGCGATCCGCGCCAAGAAGAAGGCGAAATCTCTCAATCTGACCGAAGGTGTCGACCCGACTGCACCGTCTCGCTTCCGCGAACACGGTGGGTCGCTGTGTTTCGAAGGCAAGGGACCGGAGCGTCATCCTCTGGATCCCTCGCGCCGCCAAACTACCGCCGTGGTGGAGGGTGCGGATTGAGTCTTCCTCAGTTCAAGCTTTTGCGGCCGCGCTCGGTAGAAGAAGCGGCCGACTATCTCGCCAAATACGGGAACGTGCGCATACTCGCTGGTGGAACTGACCTGATTCCGTCGATGCGGCAGAAGTTGTTCGAACCGGAATATGTTATCGACCTGCGCGGTATCTCCACCCTCCGGGAAATCAGGCCGCTCCCGGACGGCGGTGTCGAGATTGGCGCGCTGGTGACGCTGCGCGCGATTGAGCGCTCCGCGTTTCTGCGCCAGCACTATCCCGTGCTGACCGAGGCTGCGGGGGCCGTGGCCTCGCCCGTGTTACGGAATATGGGAACGATTGGCGGAAACATTTGCCTCGACACGCGCTGCCTCTGGTATAACCAGTCGCTCACCTGGCGCAAGGGATGCGGGTTCTGCATCAAGAAGGACGGCGACATCTGCCATGTCGCTCCCGGTGGAACAAAGTGCTGGGCAGCGTTTTCGGGGGACACGCCCCCAGCGCTTCTGTGTCTGAATGCCGAGATCGAGATCGCGAGTCCTTCGGGAATGCGCCGGATTGCCCTGAGCGATTTCTATACCGGCGTAGGCGACAGTTACCGCAGACTGCGGCCCGACGAACTGGTAACACGCGTGCTTCTTCCCGCGTCCTCCGCGGGATATCGAGGTGTGTACCGCAAGCTGCGGGTCCGTGGGTCGATCGACTATCCGCTCGCCGGTGTGGCGGTCGTGATGAAGAGGTCCAATGCGCATGTGATGGACGCTCGTATCGGCATTACCGCGGTGAATCCCGCTCCCCTCCTGGTGAAGGGCGCATCCGAGTTGATCGAAGGCAACGTAATGACTGAAGCGATTGCCGAAGCCGTTGGCGATCTGGTGGCACGAACTTCCAAGCCGTTGACGACTTCCGCTCTCACGCCGGAGTATCGCCGCGAAATGATACGTGTGTTCACCAAGCGAGCGGTTCTGGCTGCCGCTGCGGAAGCATAGTTCTTATCTGAGGAGGACCTATGACGGAATACCACATCGCACAGTTGAATATCGGCATCAGCAAAAGCCATATTGACGGGCCGGCAATGGCGGGATTCGTCTCGCGTTCGTGCCCTGTCCGGCCACTTAATTTGTCGCAAAACTGATTGCGTCGATGTACCAACATTGCTCCTGATAGAATGCGGCGCTGAATGATGATTACCGACTGCCACATCCATATCCAGCCCATGGAAATGTTCAAGCCCGACGCGCTGGAGTTGATGAAGAAGAAGCGCCCGAACTTCGATCAAATCGCAGAATTCTGCCGCTCGCCGAAGGCCTTCCTGAAATTCATGGACGCCAGCGGGATCGATCGCGCCATGCTAATCAACTATGTGGCGCCCGAGGTGATCGGCTTCACGAATGGCGTGAATCAGTTCGTTGCCGATTACGTGAAAGAAGATCCAAAACGGCTGCTGTCGTGCGGCAGCCTGCATCCCCGGCACACTACGAATGTCTTGGCTGACGTTGAACAGATTCTGCGGCTTGGTCTGCAGATGATTAAGATCCATCCGCCACACCAACTGCTCTTTCCCAACGATTATCTAAGCGGGGCGAAGGAACTGGAGATCATCTACCGTGCTGCCGAGGCGAATGGCGTGCCGGTGATGTTCCACACTGGGACCTCAATCTTTCCAGGTGCGCGGAACAAGTACGGTGATCCGATTTATGTCGATGACGTAGCCGTCGATTTTCCTAAACTCAAGATTCTTCTTGCTCATGGGGGCCGTCCGCTTTGGATGCAGACCGCATTTTTTCTCGTTCGACGTCATTCCAACGTTTATCTGGATATCAGCGGGATTCCGCCGAAGACACTGCTGAAATATTTTCCACGGCTGGAAGAGATCGCTGAGAAGACACTGTTCGGCACGGATTGGCCCGGTCCCGGCGTCCCCGAGATCAAAAAGAACCTGGAAGATTTTCGCGCGCTTCCGCTCCCGGCATCAGCGCAGGAGCAGATCCTGAGCAAGACAGCATTGAGCATCTGGCCTGCTTAATCGAAAAAAGGCCCGCTCGGAAAAGCGGGCCTCAGTCTTCCATTCGCTGTCACTTGCCAGCTTTCGCTGCTTCTGCTTTTGTTCCCATCAACTCATCGGCCAGCGCGGTCGCGCCGTAGATCTTCCTCAGCGACTCCTGAATGCCCCGCGAGTCGACTGAGACAGCCCGCGCTTGTACATCGCTATAAGCGAAATTCCAGGGCAGCGATTCGATGTTGCCGTCGAAGATGATTCCGACGACCTCGCCTTTCTTGTCCACGGTCGGCGATCCGGAGTTGCCTCCGATGATGTCAGCCGTGGAAACGAAGTTGAAGGGCGCCTTCAGATTGAGTTTCGGTTTCGCCTTCAGCCAGCTTTCGGGCAGGCTATACGGAGGCTTGCTGCCGTGTTCTTCCGCGTGCTGGTACGCTCCTCCGAGATTTGTCGCGAAGGGAATCGCTTTCCCCTGCTCCTGATATCCCTTCACTTTTCCATAGCTCAGACGAAGTGTAAATGTGGCGTCCGGAGGCTGTGTGAATCCACTCTGGGCAAAGCGTGCCTTGGCAATGTTTGCTCCGTCTCGGCGAACCACCGAGTCCACTTTGTCATCGAACTGCTTGCGGGCAGCGCGTGCATCCGGTTCGATGGCACGGAGCGCAACAATCAGCGGGTCGGTGCTGGCCTCAACCGCCGCCTGCCCACCCTCATAGAGTTGCTTCCGGACCGCGACGTCATCCAGTTTCGTATTGGAGATCATCTCCTTCGCAGCATCAGCGGGCGTCTTGCCCTGGAGGACCTTCTGTACATCTGGATTGTCCTTGCCGAGGGCCTCCTGCATTTCCGACAAGGAATCGGTGAGCAGCACCGTGTCGAGATTCTTATAGATCGGTTCGGTCGAGAATAGTTGCTGTTCCAGGGAGGGAAGCGCGGAGTCGCGGAATTCGCGCACCCGATCCTGGTTTGGCTTCGGCTTTTCCTCCGCCGCGCGTACCAGAACGCGTGCGATCTGTGGCAGTCGCGAAGCGAACCCGCGAAGCCTGTCCAGATAAACCAGATTCGGGTATATCGCCTTCTGGGTTTGGATCGCTTGCGCGATCTCTTCCCATGGATCAGACGCTCCGGCGTTCTTCGGATCAGCCTTGAAAGCTGCTCGCAGCTTGGCTTCGTCGGCTGCCTTCTTCTCCATGATGGCTTTGTCGGTCAACCCCGATTCATAACCGGTAATCGCCTTCTGTGAATTCTGGAGTCCGAAAATCTCTTCCTGGGCAATGCGGGCGTTCTCTTCCGACTGTTTGCTGAAATCCTGCAGCAACGCGATGCGACGCGCAAACAGCTTCAAAGCACCCGGATATTGCACATCGCGCATGAACTCTAACTGGGCCATGGTGAGCATGCGGCCGGTGCTGCCGGGATGTCCGGAGACAAAGATCAAATCGCCCTCCTTCACTCCCGAGGGTGACCATTTCAGATAGTTGTCGAGGTGTGCGGGCTTGCCGTCTTCGTATACACGGAAGAAGGTGATGTCGAGATCGTAGCGAGGATAGGTGAAATTGTCGGGATCTCCCCCGAAGAATGCGATGCCGAATTCCGGCGCAAACACCAGTCGCACGTCGGTGTACTTCTTGTACTTGTAAAGGTTGTAAACCTGACCGGAATAGAACACGACCACGTCACAGCGCAATCCGGTGGAAGTCGCGCAATCTTTTTCCACTTGCGACATGGCGGAGCGCTGTGCCTGTCCAGCTTCGGCCGCCGACATGCCTCCTTTCACGCCCGCATTCACTTTGTCGGTGACGTCTTCAATCCCGACAAGCTGGTTGAGTTCCAGGTTGGGGCATTTGGCTTCTTCCGCCTGCGTTTTGGCATAGAAACCGTTTTTAATGTAGTCATGCCCCTCGGTGGAAAGCTGCTGCACGCAGCCCGCTCCGACGTGGTGGTTCGTGAAGGTCAGACCGTCAGGGGAAACAAACGATCCGGAGCCGCCGTTATTGAACCGCACGGACGAAAGCCGCACGTGATCGAGCCACTGCTGGGTCAGTTCAAAGCCATAGGTGGCTTTGATCTTGTCCTTCGGGGGTGCGTTATAAAGCCACATGCCTTCATCGGCTGTAGCCAGAGTCGAACAGGCAAAAATGCAGGCAAGCAGAATCGAAAGAAGACGTTTCATTTAGGGTCGTTCCTCCATGAGGAATTATGACGAACGCGAACATGTGCCCGCGGAGACCTGCAGGCAAACCCTCAACTATACGCTTCTAGGAGGAACGCGAGCAAAGGCATCAATCACCACGAAGTATCACGAGGACGCATTTGAAGAGTTTCCATTCGTGATACTTTGTGTCCTTGGTGATTGACGGTTTTCTGCCCGGTTGTCGAACGGCTGTTGCGTTGGAAACTTCTACCGCTTTCAGGTATAAGAAAAGGTTGCACTCCCGCGCTCCTCCTCGCGTGGTCCAGCAACAAAATCCTACGAATCGAAGCGAGAAAAGAATGCCCAGCGTGAAGCCAGCACAGCCCGGCAAAGGACTTGAAGGGGTTGTCGCCGCCAATTCGAAGATCTGTTACATCGACGGAGACAAAGGCGTTCTGGCCTATCGTGGCATCGACATTCATGAACTCGCCGATCACTCCAACTTCGAAGAGACCTGCTATCTGCTATGGTTCGGCAACCTGCCTACGCGTCGCGAGTTGCGCGAGTTGCATGACCGTCTGGCAGAAGAACGCAAGCTGGATGCATCGATTATCAATCTGCTGCGCACCGCGCCACGTCACGCCCTTCCCATGGACGTGCTCCGCACCGCCGTTTCAGCCCTCTCTTTCTACGATCCGGAAGAGAAGAGTAACGACCGCAAGGCCAATGTGGACAAGGCAATCCGGCTGACTTCGCAGATCGCTATGATCGTCGCGGCGTACGACCGAATCCGCAAAGGACAGCAAGTTGTTGAGCCCGATCGTTCGCTCTCTCACGCGGCAAATTTTCTGCTGATGTTGAACGGGAAGCATCCGTCATCCACGGCCGAGCGGGCTCTTGATATCGCACTCATCCTTCATGCCGACCACGAATTGAATGCCTCGACTTTTGCCGCACGTGTCACGGCCGCAACTCTGTCCGACATGCATTCCGCAGTCACGTCGGCGATTGGCGCGCTGAAAGGCCCTCTGCACGGCGGCGCGAATGAAGCCGTCTTCCATATCCTCGTGGCGATTGATGAATCGGGCGCGGACCCGGTTGAATACATCCAGGGAATGCTGGCACAGAAGAAGAAAGTTCCCGGCTTCGGACACCGTGTGTATCACACCGAAGATCCCCGCGCGACGCACTTGCGGGTGATGTCCCGAGATCTTGGCAATTCCAGCGGGCAGGCGAAGTGGTTCGAAATCTCGCACAAGATTGAAGAATTCGTGAAATCTGACAAAAAGCTGAATGCCAATGTTGACTTCTACTCGGCTTCGACCTATCACACGCTGGGAATCGATGTAGATCTCTTCACGCCGGTATTTGCGGTTTCCCGCGTCAGCGGCTGGACGGCGCACGTCATTGAACAACTCGACGACAATCGCCTGATCCGCCCAAGAGCAGAATACCTAGGGCCGGAATACCCGAACCATTACGTACCAATCGATCAACGTCAGTAGAGACGTTGCTGGGCAAAGTCTCTCTCGCCCCGATGTCAGCTGTCCTCAAGAAGTTCATGTGGGACGACCGTCTCGGCCGTCCGGGCACAGGGCGAAGCCCGCCCGCATCCGCCCCAACGCCCGGCAGCGTAAAATAGAAGCGGGTTCTGTATGCGTCGCGTTTATCTCGATAACAACGCCACTACGCCTGTCCTGCCGGAGGTCTTTGAGGCGATGCGTCCCTATTTTGGGGAGCGTTTCGGTAACGCCTCGTCGATTCATTCGCATGGCCAGGAGACTCGCGCCGCAGTCGAGAATGCGCGGGAATCAGTCGCGAAGTTGCTCGGGTGCAGCGCAGCAGAGATCGTTTTCACCAGCGGCGGCACGGAAAGCGACAACCTCGCCATCTCCGGATTGGTGAATGAGGGCGAGCACGTAGTCACTTCGAGCATCGAGCACCATGCGGTGCTGCACGCCTGCAAGCACCTTGAGGAGCTTGGTTGCAAGCTAACAGTCTTGCCGGTCGACGCACGCGGACTTGTCGATCCGTCCGATGTGAAGCGAGCGCTTCGACCAAACACGAAGCTGATTTCGGTGATGATGGCGAACAACGAGACTGGAGCCTTGCAGCCAGTCGAAGACATCGGGAAGATCGCCGCGGAGGCGGGCGTGTACTTCCACACGGACGCGGTTCAGGCTGCGGCAAAGGCGCCGATTGACGTGAAGCGGATCGGCTGCCAGGCGCTGACCATCTCCGGACACAAGATTCACGCGCCGCAGGGAGTGGGGGCTCTTTTCGTGAAGAAGGGGACGAAGGTCCGACCACTACTTCATGGTGGACGCCACGAGCGCTCCCGCCGCGCTGGTACCGAGAATGTTCCCGGAATTGTGGGTCTCGGCAAGGCCGCAGAGATTGCGAAGCGGGCGCTTGAGCGCGGCGGCGACGCCAACATATCAGCGCTGCGCGACCGGCTGGAGCAGGGCATCCTCGCTCAGGTCGAGGATGCGGGAGTGAACGGCAGTGGCGTTCCGCGCGTGCCGAACACAACGAATATTCGCTTCGATCACATCGAAGGTGAATCTCTTGTGATTGCTCTGGATCTAAAAGGACTGGCAGTGTCCACCGGGGCCGCATGTTCGTCGGGAGCCATTGAGCCCTCGCACGTCCTGATCGCGATGGGCCTCAGGCCGGATCAGGCGCGGGCCAGCATTCGTTTCAGCCTGGGCAAGCAAACGACGTCAGAGGATATCGATTTAGCATTGGCGCTGGTGCCCGAAACCGTGGCGCGCCTGCGGGACTTGTCGCCGAGGTATACGAAGCAGACGGTACGCACGTAGCCGTGAGCCAGACGAGTTGTAGTCCTCGGGAACGAAACGAGTTGTCATCCGTCGTGAAGTAAACGACTTGTCGTTCTGAGCGGCGCAGTTTGCCGCTCAGGATCTATGTACTTTCTTGATGCGAGGAGACTTGGATTAGGCTTTTCGCTTCGCTCAGGATGAAACAGAAACGTCAACTAGAGACAGGAGCTGGAAGCTGAGTACCAGTACCATCGCGGTCGCCATGTCGGGCGGTGTGGACTCTTCTACCGTCGCGGCCATGCTGCGCGCCGACGGGCACAGCCTCATCGGTCTGACCATGCAACTCTGGAACCAGCGTCGACTCGCCGGACGCGAAGGCATGCCCGAGCAAGTCACCGGACGCTGCTGCTCGCTCGACGATGTTTACGATGCTCGCCGCGTAGCGCAGCAAATCGGCATCCCGTATTACGTGGTCAATCACGAAGATCGCTTCGAGCGCGACGTTGTCCGTCCTTTCGTAGAAGAGTATCTTTCCGGACGCACTCCCATCCCGTGCAGCCTCTGCAATAATCACTTGAAGTTTGATCAGCTTCTCATTGTCGCGCAACAGATTGGCGCGGAGCGAGTTGCGACCGGACACTACGCTCGGGTCGCATACGACGAGTCGCTCGAACGCTGGCTGCTCAGGCGTCCCGCCGACTTGAGCAAGGACCAGACGTATTTCCTCTTTGGCCTTACGCAAGAACAGTTGAGCCGCACGCTTTTCCCGCTGGGTGACATGACCAAGCCACAGGTTCGCGAACTCGCGGCCAAGCACGGCCTCGCCATCGCCGAGAAGCCCGATTCCCAGGAAATCTGTTTTGTTCCCGGTGGAGACTACAAGCGTTTCATCGATGCATATCTGGCGGAACAAGGTGAGTCGCTGCCCGATACCGCTGGCGAACTAGTCACAACTGACGGCCGTGTCATCGGCGAGCACTCGGGCATTCACAATTTCACCGTTGGCCAGCGCAAGGGGCTTGGCGTCGCGACGGGATCGCCTCTGTATGTGATCCAGATCAGTGGAGCGGATAAGCAGGTCATCGTCGGCGGCGGCGAGCATCTGTACTCGAAGGCGATGCGTGCCCGACGTGTGAATCTGATATCCGTCGATGAAATCCGCGAACCGATGCGAGTCGCCGTAAAGATTCGCCACCGCCACGAGCCAGCAGCGGCGGTGATCGAGCCAGCAGGGCACGATGAGATCCTAGTGACCTTCGACGAACCGCAGCGAGCCATCACGCCGGGGCAGGCAGCAGTTTTCTATGATGGAGATATTGTGGTCGGCGGCGGCTGGATCGTCTAAATGCATGTGCAGAACACGTGAAGAAATTCTTGAAGATCGCCGCCGTCTGCGGAGCGAGTATGGGGACTTATTTGAGGCTGTGACTGCGATCCTGTTCCGCGCCGATCCGATTGGCATCAATTTCGAAGTGAATCCCAGAGAGTACCAATCCGAAGCAGGCACGATCCTTCCTCGCCGGCGATTTTGTGGATCACCAAAAGATGTTACGCGTGTAGTTCACGAAGAATTTGTCCGCTGGTTTAGCACTCAAGATGCGGGAAGTCGGGACCGCTACAGGGACATAGCTGCCGAGATCTGGGATCTTTGGCAACGATCTGCCATTCCAAAGCACAACGGCTGAGTCCTTCCACTCGAGAGCCGCAGCTCGCAAACTATAATCCCCTGCATGGCGTCTGCAAATGCTCCGCTGCCATCCGCAGCTTTTTCTTCCCCTTCATCCTTCTGGTCCCGCGAATCCTCCGCCCTGAAACAGGGAATCAAGACCGGACTCGCCGGCACGATCGCCTACGCCATCTACGCCGGATGGCATCTGCACCAAGGCTACTGGGCCGTATTCGCCGCGTTGGTTGTCACGCAGGCAAACTTGGGCGCATCGTGGAGAGCGGCACTCTACCGCACCATCGGGTCCACATGCGGAGCCATCGCGGCGGCTTTACTCATCCCCTACCTGGGGCAAGGTCCGGTCGGCGTAGGCATCACATTGTTGATCCTGGGAAGCTTGTTCGGCTACCTCACCGCGTTGCACTCGGCTTTCACCGCCGCAGGATTTACCGCGGCGCTCATCCTTGTGTTTGGCGGTCAGGGCGAACCCTGGCATATGGCTTGGCTGCGCGTGCTCTATACGGTTCTCGGCGCCGTCATCGCATTCGCAGTAGGTGCGCTGGTCTGGCCAGTGCGAGCGCGAGTGGGATTGCGACAGAAATTGGCGAACATTATCGAAGCAGCCGGAACGCTTTACCGAGCAGTCACCGCTGCGGCCCTCGAAGGAGTCGATAACGAAGAAGAAATCCACCAGCTCGATCGGAAGCTGCACGACCTGCGTCGAGGAATCACGCAGCAGATGGACGAAGCCCGCAGCGAATTGGCTTTCTCGCGCTTCAACCGCACTGCCTACAGCCGCTTTGTTGATGCTGGAGATCTGGTCCGCCGTCGCCTCACGGCGATGGCCGAGGACCGTTCACTTTACATGCACGCGCGCGTGGAGCCGGGACTCGTCCTTTCCTTGCCCAAAGTAGTCGAGCAAACTGCGAGCCTGTTTTCTTCCATCGCGCAAGCCGTGCGAAAGCGCACCAAACTTGCGGAATCCCCAGACCTGGATGCCGCCATCGGAGACCTGGAGAACGATCTGGCGAAGCTTCGTGCTCAGCGTGCGACAGCTCCCTTCACGCTCGATCGCATGCTCCCGTTCTGGGCGCTGGTGTTTAATTTGAGGGAAGTAGCCGAGGATCTGAAACAGCTGCAATCAGCTTTGTCGCACCTTACCTGAACAGGTTGTGCCAACCTCATTCCGGAGTACTTGAAGGAATGCGGATCCCGTGCTTTTCAGCTTTTATTCCAGGCGAGCCGTGCAGTCGCAAGCGCCGCAGGCCCACGCGTCGGTTCCATTCTCATCGCGGCACTTGCGCCGGTCGTGCGCATCCTGAACACGCGTGAGTTCGAAGTACTCCTCCCAGTATGGACGCTCTTCCTGCAGCGGTGTCGGGCAATAGCAGATCTCGACCCACCTCGCAGTCTGATCTGCGCACCGCCGAGCATTCATCATGTTCCGCAGATACTCCCCTTCGGCAACGGATCCTTCGCCCAGAGTTTCCTGCTCGATCGCTTCGAGCAGATCCGCTTCACGTCCGGGTTTGACGCGTGCTCGCACCAGATACCGCATGGATACTCCTCGATAGCTGTAGCCCCGGACGCATTCGTCCGGGGACGCTCGGATTGCTTCGCGCGCGGACGAATGCGTCCGCCGCTTCACCAACTACTTCAATCCCGCTGCTGCCAGCATCTCCTGGAATTGGCCGCGCGTGCGCATATCGATCGACTGAGCGACAAGATTCCCCTCACGGTCATACACAAAGCTCTTGGGGATCCCTTCGACCTGAAATACTTCATGCACTTTTCCTCCGGGATCGAGCATGACTGGATAGGTGATGTTTTGAGCTTCGACGAAGGGCTTCACCTTCTTCTCTTCTTCATCGGAAATCGAGAGCACAATCAGTCCCTTGCCCTTGTACTTATCGAAAAGCGCTTGCAGATCCGGCATCTCTTTGCGGCAGGGCGGACACCATGTCGCCCAGAAGTTCACCAGCACGACTTTCCCGTGCAACTCGCGCAAATGCCAGCTCTCACCCTCCAGGTCATTCAGAGTAAAATCCGCATTCTGCCGGGCCGCGTCCGCCTTTTCCAGTTGCGTCATGGCTTGAGTGAACTGCGGATTGTCAGATTCGGCATGCATGCCCTCGTAGCGCGCGAGCGAAGCAAGTTCCATGAAATGCTGATTCGGGCCTCCGTCTTTGGAGGGCGCTGGAGGATGCTCTCGCACGGCCATCGCGAGCGTTGTGGTGACTTCCTGCAACGTATCCCGACCGAAGTCGCCTTCAGTGGACAAGCTTGCGAGTGCGCCCGCAATGGCTAACTTATGGGGACCAGCTGGCAGCTTCCGGATCTGCAGGGCCAGATCTTTCGTGGTCTGCGCTCGCACCTTGTCGTCGAGCTTGCGCAGCGTGTTGATCTGATCGACGATCGGTTTTTCCTGATCCGTCCAGACCGTCTTGTTCTGGGCGGATACAAGCAGAACAAGCAGAAAGGGAATTGCTGCAAGAGAGAGAAAAGCCCTGGCAGAGACAAAGCGCAGCATGGCAGTATGTCTTCCTTCGAAAGAGGGAGTGAACCTACTAAGATCTGCGCCTGAAATGAGCACTCGCGGCGGCTAAATGAACATCTCGTCTTGAGGCACCGGACGGCGATCCTCGCGGCTGCCGCCATTCCTGCGTCCGCGGCCGGCGAACAGGAACTCCAGACCGGCCGTGATGCCCTGCATCAGGCCGGAAATTTGGCGCACCGGCGAGACAACGGTCTTCTGCACCATCTCGGATGTGTATTCGACCTTGTCGAGCGTACGGCTGAGCAATTCATCAGCGCGTATGACCTGCAGTCGAGCCCGGTCCACCACATCGTTGACCGTTGCATCCACACGCTTCAATTCCGAGCGGATTACGGTTGTGGCTTCTTGCAGGTTGTCGACAATGATCGCGAGCTTCGGACGCATCTCTGTCAACATCTGCTGAGCGTGGTCGAGTGAGGGCACAATCTTGCCTTTGAGCTCCGTGGCAAGCGCTTCCATACGCTGGCTGCTTTTGCGCATGGCGATGTACATCGCCAGCAGGACCCCGGCTTGAATCAGGATCGCAACCGCAGTAAGGGCGATGAATATTGTGAGCTTGTCGTCCATAAGCCTTCCTCCGGCCTCGTTAGGGGACCGGCACGATGCAGCTTACTTCGTTGTTCCCGTCTCGCTGGTCGCTTCGTTATAGGCCTGGCGTCCAGCTTCATACGCCGCGCGGAACTGTTCTTTCTGGGAAGTGACAGCATCGCGGCCCTTATCTGCCCACTGAGAAGCTTGTTCCTTTACTTCACGCGCCCGCTGACGCATATATTCCCGGCCTTCTTCGGCCTTGGCGCGCAATTGTTCGCGCGTCTCACTTCCCGAGCGCGGCGCGTATAGCACGCCTGCCAGCGCTCCTAAACCCAATCCTGCCAGGAACCACACAAAGCTACTTCCGTTATCACGGTCCGACATAATAAGTCCTCCTTGCCAAAAGTGCCTATCACGGATGGTACATCCTTCATCCGGTGAATTCAATTACAGGGGACTATGTAGAAACGGTGAGGTCAGGTCTGCCTGACCCGAGCGCACCCTGCGCTCGGAACCATGTCATAACTGAGAGCGATAGGAGATCGGCAGACTACTTCTTCACTGGAGGTGTCGTCGGCGCCGGCGCCGTCTTGGCGGGCTGCGTCTTAACGCCTTGCAGGACGGACGTCGGTCCTCCGCGCCTACTGGCATAGACCGATAGTGTGATCGACGTAATCATGAACGCCACGGCCGACCATGTGGTCACTTTCGAGAGCACGCTGGCTGCGCCGCGAGGGCCAAATGCCGTCTGGCTACCCTGTCCGCCAAATGCTGCGGAGATGTCGCCGCTTGTACCGCTTTGCAGCAGGACGACAACGATGATGAAAAAACAGACCAGAATATGGATCGCGGTGACCAGGTAAATCATTTTCGGAGTTTTCCTAGAGGTTTTAATTTCGGCTTGCGCTGATTCAAAGGACAAAATCATGGTGCGGAAGGGGGGATTTGAACCCCCACGCCTTTCGGCGCCACCCCCTCAAGATGGTGTGTCTGCCAGTTCCACCACTTCCGCACGAATCCTAACTTCAACAGCCGAAGAGCATCTAGATTATAGCAAAATCGCCAGTTGCGTCCGCTTGGCTTGCGGTTCATTGATCGCGTGCTTGCTGGTCCGGCATAATGAGCGATCCCATGTCATCATTTCGCGCACTCCAGGACGAATTCCGGCCGACGTTGCGCTTGGCGCTCCCGCTGGTGCTGGCCGAGGTCGGCTGGATGAGCATGGGCGTAGTTGACACCGTCATGGTCGGACGCCTGCCGGATAGCGCCTTGGCGATCGGCGCTACGGGACTGGGGCAAAGCCTCTACAACGTCGTCGGTATCTTCGGCGCGGGCTTGCTGCTTGGGCTCGACACTTTTGTCGCCCAGGCGCATGGGCGCGAGGATATGCAGGATGCGCGGCACTCTCTGGTGAATGGATTCTTTCTCGCCCTGGGATTGACTCCTATTCTCATGCTGCTGGTTTCTTTCTGGCCTGCCTTCATGTACCGCTTCGGAGTGAGCAGGGAACTGATCGAGCCCATGCGGCCCTTCCTCAGTGCTCTGAACTGGGGCACTCTCCCGCTACTCTGCTATTTTGCGCTGCGGCGCTATCTGCAAGCTGTGAACGTGGTGCATCCCATCATGTTCGCGCTGGTGTTGGCAAATCTCATCAACTTCGTGGGCGACTGGGCATTGATCTACGGCCATCTCGGATTGCCCGCGATGGGAATTACAGGCTCGGGATGGTCCACTTGCTTTGCTCGAATCTACATGGCGTTGGTGATGCTCGGGACCGTCGTCTACGTGGAATCAAAGCGTGGTTTATCAGAGTGGATCGATGAGATCGGCATCGATTTCCGACGCATGTGGGAGCTTCTTGTGCTCGGCGCGCCTGCGGCCACCCAGATTCTGCTGGAGATTGGCGCGTTCTCCGGCGCGACGGCGCTGTGCGCGAAACTGGGCCCAGTTCCGCTTTCTGGACACGAGATCGCCCTCAACTGCGCCGCTTTCACTTTCATGGTTCCGCTGGGGATCAGTTCGGCTGCAGCGGTCCGGGTTGGACAGCAGATCGGTCGCGGCAATCCCGAGAAGGCGCACTTGGCGGGATGGTCTGCCATCGTGCTCGGCGTCGGATTCATGGCGTGCACAGGATTGATGTTCGTTACTCTTCCCCGGCCCATAGCGCGCATTTTTAGTCCCGACCCAGTCGTGATCAGAGTCGGCGCACGCTTACTGCTGGTCGCCGCAGCATTTCAGTTGTTCGATGGCTTGCAGACGGTCGCTACAGGCGCTCTTCGGGGCAGCGGAGACACGCGCACACCGATGTGGGCCAATCTCGTTGCTTACTGGTTCATTGGGCTTCCTGCGGGAGCAGTGCTCTGCTTTCACTTCGGATGGGGCGCACTGGGAATCTGGATCGGGCTCTGCGCCGGCCTGATGATGATTGGCTTGGCGCTGCTATGGACCTGGCACCATCGCTTGCAATCGCTGACATCCCGAGTTCTCGAAGTCAGGATGAAGTGAACTCTCCACCGTTCTCTGATGGGGTGAGAGAATTATGGAGCTCATAGATCGAGGATATTCGTTGTTGACATGAGCGATCATCCACCCTAATCTTTATAGGTCCGACAGTAATGTAGGACACGCTGTATCTCATGCAGAGTGGCTGAGGGTAACGGGCCCGTAGAAGCCACGACAACCGGATCAGGAAACAGCCTGATCATCTGGTGCCAATTCCCGCCCGGTTCGCGGGGGACATGAGATCTCGGTGAGCATTTGCCTCATCCCCACAATCCCGGATGAGGCATTCGTGTTTTTACGGCGCGCAGGGCCCAGCGCAGCCAAGCTGGAGACAGTCATGTATTCGCGAATCTATTTCGATCATTCCGCCACTACACCGATTGATCCGCGAGTCCTTGAAGCGATGCTGCCATATCTCGGCGGATATTTTGGAAATCCGTCGAGCCTGCATCAGGAAGGACGGCTCGCTCGCGAGGCGGTTCAGACTGCGCGGGAGCAAGTTGCGGACCTGATCTGTGCCCGACCGGAAGAGATCATTTTCACGGCCAGCGGAACCGAGGCAGACAACCTCGCGCTGATTGGCGCGGTGCATGCCAGCGGCAAGCCTGGGCACGTTGTCACCAGCGCCATTGAGCACGCGGCAATTCTGCAGACCTGCCGCCATCTCGCCAGCAGCGGAACGAAGATCACCTATCTTCCAGTGGATCGCGAAGGGCTGGCTTCAACGAGCAGTCTGTTGAGCGCTCTGCAGGAGAACGTCACGATCGTATCGGTCATGGCCGCGAATAATGTCGTGGGAACACTACAGCCGATCGAAGAAATCGCCCATCTGACGAAGCTTCACGGAATTCTGTTTCATACCGATGCCGTCCAGGCTGGAGGGAAGATCCCGCTGGATGTGAACCGCCTTCATGTGGATATGCTCTCGCTTTCAGCGCACAAATTGCACGGACCGAAGGGCGTCGGCGCTCTGTATGTACGGAAGGGCACGGGCTTGGCTCCCATCATCTTCGGAGGAGGGCAGGAGAAAGGGCTGCGTTCCGCGACGGAGAATGTCGCAGGCATCGTTGGGTTCGGCGCCGCTGCCGCCCTCGCAAAGTCGGAACTGGAGGAAGAGGAGAATCGACTTCGCGGCCTTCGTCAACATATTGCGGAGAAACTCAACCGGCAATTTTCGAATTGTTATCTTTTCGGCCATAGCGAGCAGCGTTTGCCTGGCCATCTCAGCATCGGATTCCGCGGCTTTGAAAGGGAAGTCAGCAAGATTCTCACGCTCCTCGACAACGCGGGCGTCGCGGTTTCCGCAGGAAGCGCCTGTAATGCCAACCACTCTGACGAGCCGTCGGGAGTGTTGCTGGCCATGGGCTACGATGACGAGCGTGCCAGCGGCCTGATTCGAATTAGCCTCGGACGCTTTAACACGCAAGAAGAGGCGGATCGCTTTCTGGAAGTTCTGATCTCCGCTATTCGCAGTCTGGACGTCTCTGCGAATTCTCCGGAACCCGTCCAATTTGTAACCGCATAACTCACCAGGACACGAAGTTCCACGGTTTTACTTCGTGAACCTTCGCATCCATTGTGGTTAACGGGTTTCGAGTTCAATCTCCAGACGGCAGCAGCATCTCTTCCGGACCCATATCGATCGACACCGGCGATTGCGGGCAATTTCCGAGAATCGGCTGGCACGCGGCATCCGGTCCGTGCTCCGGATGAACGAGCAACTTTTTCTCCATAAACTGTTCCGTCTCGGTCGATCCAGCCAGCGCCATCGTTGATGCCAGCCCACCGCTGATCACCTGCTGCACCTGGTCAAAGTATCCAGTACCCACGAAGCGCTGATGTTTCACGGCCTCGTATCCGTACTGGGTTTCGCGGCTGAATTCTTTTTCCTGCAAGCGTGAATATGCGGTCATGCCATTCAGCTTGTATCCGCGCGCTAGTTCGAACATGCTGAGGTTCAATGCGTGGAATCCCGCCAGCGTCACGAACTGGAATTTGTATCCCATCTTCGCCAATTCGGGCTGGAAGCGCGCAATCGTTGACTCATCAATGTGCTTGCGCCAGTTGAAACTGGGTGAACAGTTGTAAGCCAGCATCTTGTCAGGATACTCAGCGCGAATCGCATCAGCGAATTGCTTCGCTTCGGCCAGGTCCGGGTGCGAGGTCTCGCACCAAAGGAGGTCGGCAAAAGGTGCGTAAGCGAGTCCTCGAGCGATGGCCGACTCGATACCACCACGAATACGGAAAAATCCCTCCGGCGTGCGCTCGCCCGTGCAGAACACGCGATCGCGCGCATCGATGTCGCTGGTCAGGAGATTGGCGCTATCGGCATCGGTGCGCGCCATGATCAGCGTAGGCACGCCCATTACATCAGCCGCCAATCTCGCGGCTACCAGTTTCTGAATCGCCTCAGGCGTGGGCACGAGAACCTTACCCCCAAGATGGCCGCACTTCTTCGCCGATGAAAGCTGATCTTCAAAGTGGACGCATGCCGCACCCGCCTCGATCATCCCTTTCATCAACTCGAATGCATTGAGCGTTCCACCAAACCCAGCCTCGGCATCGGCGACCAGCGGTGCGAACCACGTCTGTCCCGGCGCCACCTTGCCTTCGACGTGATGAACCTGATCGGCGCGCTGCAGCGCGTTGTTGATGCGACGGCAAAGATTCGGAACGCTATCCGCCGGATACAGGCTCTGATCGGGATACATGGTGCCCGCTTTGTTCGCGTCGGCCGCGACCTGCCACCCGCTGACATAGATCGCCTTGAGCCCCGCCTGTACCTGCTGCACCGCCTGGTTGCCGCTCATGGCTCCGAGCGCATGAACGTACGGTTCCGTGTGCAGAAGGTCCCAGAGCCGTTCGCCGCCCATGCGAGCTAGCGTGTGCTCAATATGAATCGATCCACGCAGCCGCAGCACGTCTTCGGCTCTATACGGACGTTCCACGCCCTTCCATCGCGGATGATTCGCCCAATCGTGAGTCAGGCAGTCCTGTGCCAGTTGGTATTGTGCGGTCCGTTCAGGCTCGCTCAAAGCGTGCTCGGGTCGATAGTGAGGATAATTCTGTTGTGTTCCTTTGCCTGACATCGTCTTTCTCCTGACTTTCTCTTGCTGTCGCTGCACTGCCTAAACAGGGTTGAATTCTCCATGGACGATCATCGCCTCGCTGATCTCGCGAGCGTGACGGAGACGAGCCGCTTCTTCGGGATCTGCCCCCACGCCCAACTCATTCACCAATCGCTCTAGCTCCCCGTCGAACAAGCGGGTAATGAACTCCGGTGTATGTTTCACCGGTGCGCCATTCTCGTCTTCAATTGAGGTGTGGTCGCGATGCCGCACCCTCTGCGCGATCATGAGCCGGTAAATGCGGTCTGTGGCGAGATCTTCCATGTATCCGTCGAGCAGGCTGGCCCCGTTCCCGCTCAAGACGCCGTGGCGATAACGAATCACTGTGCGCACCGCCGCCCGCGTGCCTTTCTCCGTGCGGCTCCCTACGTCATCGGGCCGGGGGCGCAGGTCGGGATACCGGCTTCTCGCATTCTTCGGGCGCGCCTGCAATTGGTTGGGGTAAGGGAACTGCGCGACGGCAATTGCGTTCTGGTCCGGATGTCCGGTCCACGCGCCATCCATCAGGCAGTCGGCCTCGTTCTTCTTGTCTTTCTCGAGAACCGCGAGCGCCCGCGTGTTCAGTTCGGAATCCTCACGACTTGGGTAGAGCGCGGTCATTCCGCCAATCGCGAGAATTCCGCGGTGATGACAGATCTCCGGCATCAGTTCGCGAAGATTTTGGAAAAACGCCACGTTGTGCGGAATCGTATTGCGGTCGGGCAGGACCCAGCTAGGATCATCCAAATTGAAGTGGATCAGGCTGGCCATGTAGTCCCAACGGCCCAGGTTCAGTCCGAGGATGTGGTCCCGCAGGTTATAGGCGAACTCTTCCATCTGAAATGCCAGCGGATGGGACTCAACCAGTGCCATGCACTTGATGTAGTCGTGCGGCAGTCCGCGCCACTTTGCCAGCGCCTGGAAGAGATCGCGCCACCAGAGCGCTTCTTCCGCCGATTCCGATTTGGGAAGGTAGAAGCACGGCGGGTGCTTCAGTTCGCTGGGCTCGATTGCATAGAAGATCCGTGCGACATCGAACAGCGACGCCGAAACCAATTCACCCGGAATGAGGCCCGCTTGGTTCAGGTGAAGCCCGCGCGGTCGCGTGAAGATCACCGTACTGCTCGGCTGGATGGTGACCGTTCGGTTGCGCTTATTGTCAAAATAAGTAAGCTGACCGCGCAGGCACGCCAGGATGTTGTCGACTCCTGTGGCGTGGTGCGACCACTCATTCACGCACGAATCTTCCAGATCGAGCATGACCCCGGGCGCGCCAGAGTTGAGCATCTTCACGCACAATGCGGCGTCATCGGCGGGCCCGGTCATCTGGTTGCGCTGATCCTGGCACCAGTCCGGCAGCGTGATCTTCCAGCCATTCCGCACGGCATCGGAAGGGAAGCGATGCCTCGGTTTCTCGCCTTCCAGGGACTGCTGCAGAACCTCGATCCGCTTCGCAGCCAGTTGCTGCTGGCGCGGCGTGTGGCTGCGATGAAGCGGCAGGAAGAAGTCCATAAATCCGGCGGGGAGGTCGCGGGCAGGCTCAAAATCGGGCGGTACGCTGCACACCGGGTTGATACGCTGCGTGGTCTCCGGTGTGGCGATGGCGGTCGGTGTCATTCTATGTCTCCTTAACGTCAGTGCCTCTTTTAGTGTGTTCGATATACTGAACATTTATTCAACAGACGGGACGATCCTAGGGTGTAAAGAAAGACGCGTCAATCGTTGTGTTCAATATTACGAACATACATTCATTTTGTTGTCCGGCTACGGGGTTTGGTACGATAACGATTTGGTATGAAAACAAAGGTCGAATCCCCGTCGGTGGCGGTGGAACGCGCGCTCGGGATGCTTGAGGCGGTTGCGCACGAGTCCGAAGGACTGAGCAACGCCGAGATCAGCCGCCAACTGAAAATCCCGAAAAGCTCCGCCAGTTACATCCTGCGGACGCTCGAAGAGTGCGGCTATCTCAATCGCGACGAGTCGAGTGGAAAATATCGGGTCGGTCTAAAGATTCTCAGCCTGAGCCGCGGCGCCCTGAGCGGCATCGACGTGCGCGAAGTTGCCCTGCCGATCATGCGAAGTCTTGTGCAGAAGACGAACCTTACGTGCCATCTTGCCATTCTCGACGGGCCCGAAGCGGTTTACATCGAAAAAGTCGAACCCAACGGCTTCATTCGCATGGACACCTGGGTCGGGCGCCGCATGCGCGTACACGCTACCAGTGTGGGAAAAGCTCTGGTGGCACATATTTCGCAGGAGCGACTGGAGAAGATTCTCGCTGAGCGCGGCATGGAGAAGCGCACGCCAAAGACCATCACTACTTTGCCGAAGCTGCTCAAGGAACTGGAAAAGGTTCGGACCCAGGGCTACGCCGTGGATGACGAAGAGAACAATCTCGAGGCCCGTTGCGTTGGCGCTCCGGTCTTCAACCAATACGGTGAGATCGAGGCGAGCCTCGGACTAAGCGGAACGGTGCATCAGGTGAACGCGCAAACCATGCCGCGAATTCTCGAATCGCTGAAGGATGCAGCGCGGCACCTGTCGATGCAGTTGGGATATCGCGCACCCCGGCGCGCGAGCACCGTCAGCTAATACGCTCGCTTCTAAATCACTCCATGACAAACGAGAAGTCGGATCGCATTATTCAGTTCTACACCGCTGCGGATGAAGCCTCGCGGCTCAGCAGCGGATGGTTTCGGCTTGAGCGGGAACGAACGCGCGAGTTGATTCTGCGGCATGTCCCGCCGGCGCCCGCAACCATCGTTGATGCGGGCGGAGGGGCGGGAGTGTACGCATGCTGGCTGGCTGCTTGCGGATATCGCGTGCACCTGCTCGACCCGGTCCCGAAGCATGTGGAGCAAGCGCGCGCGGCCTCGGCGATGCAGCCAAACCATCCTCTCGGGTCTGCGAACGTGGGAGACGCGCGACATCTTCCATTCGAGGACAATTCTGCCGATGCAGTCCTGCTCCTAGGCCCCCTCTATCACCTGGTTGAAAGAGAAGACCGTGTGGCCAGTTTGCGCGAGGCGTATCGTGTGCTGCGCCCCGGAGGATTTGTGTCGGGATCGGGGATCAGTCGCTTCGCCTCGCTGTTCGATTCATTGTCTTCCAGATTCTTTGATGATCCGGAATTCGCGCCCATTCTCGACCGCGATTTGGCGGATGGCCAGCATCGCAATCCGACGACGAATCCGGTGTATTTTACCGATGCCTACTTTCATCGTCCGGGGGAACTGTCGCGCGAATTGCTGGCCGCTGGATTTCAAGTGATCGAAATTGTTGCGATCGAAGGGCCCGGATGGCTGGCCCGCGATTTCGATCGCCTGTGGAACGACGGAATTCAACGCCAGCGCCTGCTCGCGGCCGTGCGGAAAGTCGAAAGGGAGCCGTCGATTCTGGGCGCAAGTGCCCACATCATGGCGATTGGACAAAAGAGAGCATAAATCTCCTCGGGGCCTTCCTGGTCTTCCCATGTCGCGCCCTACGCCACTGCGGCGTGCTGATAGATCAGGGTGTCGACGACCGGATTCACCAGGCGCGCCATGTCTTCCCAACTCATTCGGACCAGTTCGCGATGTGTGCCTGCGGTGAATGTGATCTCTTCGTTCAACCCCAGGCTCGCGTCGGCATAGACGGCCATATTGTACAAATTGCCGAACGGCGGCATAGCGCCGGTCTCGCAATCCGGGAATGCATCTTTAAACTCGAGTTCGGAAGCGATCTCCACCGCGCGCGCACCGGTCAGCGTGCGCAGGCGATCAAGATCGACATGAAATGAGGCCGGGATTACCGCCATCGCGAGTACGCCGTCAATCTTGACGATCACCGTCTTCGCCAGTCTCTTGCCGGAAACGTGTGCGAGTGCGGCTACTCCTTGAGCGGTGTAGGCCAGCGAATGCGAAATCACCATGTACTTGATGTAGTGGGAGTCCAGAAAATCACGAAGCTTGGCTAGCGTCATACGACCTCCTCGGAGGAGATAGAAATAGAGGGGCCACCTGCGTGTTGATTTGCAGGAAGTGTAGATCCGGCACTCGGGGAACTTCTGTGCGCCGGATCACTCTATTCGTGGAGACGTTGCTCGCATCGTCTTGCCGTCAACGTCGCACGGGCGGTGGTAAAACCTGAAGTCGCAGACGAGACGGCGACCGTCGCGCTACGATACGCAGACGAAGTTCTTTACAACTCGTCTCATAAATGGCTTTTGGGAAGGGCACGACCAGTCGTTGCCGTCTACGCTAGTACTTCACAATAGCCGTAAACGATTTCGGATCAAGCGACGCCCCGCCGACTAGCGCTCCGTCAATCTCTTCCTGCGCCATCAGCGAAGCGACGTTCTCCGGCTTCACCGATCCTCCGTAGAGAACGCGTAACTGCGCGGCGAACTGCTCTCCGAAGATCTCCGTCGCTTCCGTGCGGATCACAGCATGAGCTTCAGCAGCGATTTCCGGAGTCGCCGTCTTCCCGGTTCCGATCGCCCACACAGGTTCGTAAGCGATCACCAACTTTGCTGCCTTCTTGGCGGAGATCGAATGGAACGCGCGTACGCATTGCCGCCGTAGAACGTCGTCGGTCATGCCCGCTTCGCGCTCCTCGAGCACCTCCCCTACGCAACAGATCGGAGTGAATCCCGCTTCCAGCGCCGCTTTCAGCCGGAGGTTGACCGTGTCATCTGTCTCCCCAAAATACTGCCGGCGTTCCGAGTGGCCAATGATCACGTGGTTCACGCCAATGGCCAATAGCTGCGATGCCGAGGTCTCACCGGTGAATGCGCCCTCTTCCTTCCAATGAATATTCTGTGCGCCAATGGCTACGTCCGACCCTTTGGCCGATTCCAGAGCCGCAGGCAGATCCAGGAACGGCGGACAGACGACGATTTCGTCGCGCGTGTGTCCGGAAACCATCGGCAGGAAGTCGCGGAAAAAGTCCCGAGTCTGGTCGGGAGTCTTGTACATCTTCCAGTTGGCGGCCATTACTTTTTTTCTCATGAGTTAGCCTTTTCGATTTGGAATGAAGGATTGGATTGTTGAAGCTTCTGCGCAGCGCGTTCGAATGCCCGTACCGTCCTCACATCAAATAGTACGAATCGGCATTTTCTTACGTTTTTTGCGTGAGCAACCGCGTCGACTGCGGACGAAAGCGCGATTGGTGCTGCCTCGTGAACCGGATAGCCGAACGCTCCCGTGGAGATCGCCGGGAACGCAATCGATGTGACGCCGTGCTCATCCGCTACCCGGATCGATTCGCGGTGACAACTCGCCAGTGTTTCTTGATCACTCGGTCCACCACCGCAATAGACCGGCCCCACAGTATGAATCACGTATTTTGCCGGAAGAAGTCCGCCCGTGGTGATTACCGCCTGCCCTTCGGGCAAGGAGCCGATCTTGCCGACAATTTGCCGGCATTCGGCGAGAATCGCTGGACCACCTGCGCGATGAATCGCCCCATCGACCCCGCCTCCGCCAAGCAGGGACGAGTTCGCCGCGTTTACGATCGCCTCAGTAGTTTCCTTCGTAATGTCGGCCGGTCCGTCGATCTCCACGATCTTCTGATCGCCCAGCCGTAGTCGCATAAAATGTGCTCAGTTCGTGGCGACGTTTCCCATACACTTGATCCAGCAGCACTTTGCCAGTTCTATGCACGGCGACGATTCTCGGCGCTCTTCGAGCGACCCATTCCGTCTGGAACGGTTTGTCCACGCCCAAGAGCCTATGCTCGACCAGGTTCTCTCAGAACTCGAAGCTGGCATGAAGATGAGTCACTGGATGTGGTTCATCTTTCCACAGATTAAGGGCTTGGGCTGGAGCTTAATCTCGATCGAGTATGCCGTTTCCTCCAAAGATGAAGCGCTAGCCTATTTGCAGCATCCCGTTCTCGGACCGCGGCTCAAGCAGTGCACCCGCCTGGTCCTGCTCGTTGAGGATCGTTCTGCACTTGAGATCTTTGGATCCCCGGACGACATGAAGTTCAGGTCCTCAATGACTCTATTCGCCCAAGTCTCCCCGAACGACGATATCTTCGAAAAGGCGCTGCTCAAATATTTCGCAGGTATCCCCGATAAGCTGACCCTCGATCGGCTCTAGCCTAACTACTTCTTGTCGGTCAGTGCTTCCACGCCCGGCAGCTTCTGGCCTTCAAGAAACTCCAACGATGCACCGCCACCCGTCGAGATATGCGTGATCTTGTCAGCGACGTTGGCCGCCTTCACGGCCGCAACGGAATCCCCGCCTCCCACAATCGAAGTCGCTCCGACGTTATCAGCCACCGCATGCGCAATCTCGAACGTACCCTTGGAGAATCCCGGAACTTCGAATACTCCCATCGGTCCGTTCCACACGATCGTCCGCGCAGTTGAGATCTCTTCCGAGAAGAGTTCAATCGTCTTCGGCCCGATATCGAGCGCCATCTTGTCCGCAGGAATAGCCTGTCCTTCGCCGACCTGCTGAATCACGGCATTCGCCTCAGGCTTCATGGCAACCACATGATCGATGGGCAGCAGGAACTTCACATTCCGTTTCTTCGCCTCGGCAAGCAGGTTCTTGGCAAGATCAATCTTGTCCGCTTCCAGCAACGACTTTCCGATTTCCTGTCCTTGAGCCTTCAGGAAGGTGTACGCCATGCCTCCCCCGATGATCAGCACGTTCACCTTCTGCAACAGATTTTCGATCACGCCAATCTTGTCGCTGACCTTGGCGCCACCAAGAATCGCCACAAACGGTTCCTCTGGATTCTCCAGCGCCTTGCCCAAATACTTGAGTTCCTTTTCCATCAGCAATCCCGCTGCGCATTGCTTCATGAACTTTGTGATCCCTGCGGTGGAAGCGTGTGCGCGATGCGCCGACCCGAACGCATCGTTCACGTAATACTCGGCCAGATTCGCCAACTGACGCGAGAACTTCTCATCGTTCGCTTCTTCTTCCGTATGGAAGCGCAGGTTTTCCAGAAGTAGAGTCTGACCTTTCTCAAGCTGGGTCGCGACCTCTTCAGCCTCCGGGCCAACGCACTCCGGACAGAATCCGACGTTCTCACCACGAGCCAGTTCCTTGTCGAGTAGCATGCGCAGGCGCTCGGCTACCGGCTTGAGGCTCATCTTCGGATTTGGCTTGCCTTTCGGCCGGCCTAGATGCGAGGCCAGAATCAGCCGCGCGCCATGCCGCAGAGCGTACTCAATGGTGGGCAGGGTTTCGCGGATGCGGGTGTCATCCATGACGCGGCCGTCATCGAGCGGCACATTGAAGTCAACGCGCATGAATACACGATTTCCATTCAAGGGGAGATCACGAATCGAAAGCTTGGACATGGCTGGAGTCCTCGTACTGGATATGGAGATGGGTGGCCCACCCTTTCGCGTTCCTGGCGGAAGGGTGGGTTTCCGGATTGCAAGTGATTACAGGCCTTTGCTGGCGATGTAGTTGATCAGGTCGCGCACGCGGCAGGAGTATCCCCACTCGTTGTCGTACCAGGAGATCACCTTCACGCAGTTGCCACCGACCACCATCGTGCAGGGCGCGTCCACGATCGAAGAGAGCGGGTTGCCCTTGAAGTCGGACGAAACCAGTTCGTGCTCTTCGTATCCCAGGTATCCCTTCAACGGGCCGGACTCGGACGCCTTCTTCAACGCCGCGTTCACTTCTTCCTTGGTCGTCTTCTTCTCTACCCATACCACGAAGTCGACCACGGAAACGTTCGGCGTCGGCACGCGCATGGAGAAGCCATCAATCTTGCCGCCGAGTTCCGGAATCACCAGTTTCAACGCCTTCGCCGCACCCGTCGAAGTCGGAATCATCGACAGGGCTGCCGCGCGGGCGCGCCGAAGGTCCTTATGCGGGAAGTCGAGAATGACCTGATCGTTGGTGTAGGAGTGAATCGTCGTCATCGTCCCAGCGACGATCTTGAACTCGTCCTGGATCACCTTCGCGACCGGCGCCAGGCAGTTCGTAGTGCAAGATGCATTCGAGATGACGTTGTGCTTCGATGCGTCATATTTCTCATGATTGACGCCCAGCACGACCGTAACGTCCTCATTCTTTGCCGGAGCCGAGATGATGACCTTCTTCACCGGCCCGCGCAGGTGCTTCTTCGCTTCATTGGCATCGGTGAAACGGCCTGTGGACTCGATCACAACCTGCGCGCCAACCGAATCCCAGGGTAGCGCCGCCGGATCTTTCTCCTTGAATACCTTGATGGTCTTTCCGTCGACTATGATGCTGTCCGCGCCAGCCGAAACCTGGTTCGGCAGGTTTCCCAGCACCGAGTCATACTTCAGCAGGTGAGCGAGGGTCTTCGGTTCGGTCAGATCATTGACCGCTACGAATTCGAGGTTGGGGTCTTTCAACGATGCGCGTAGCACATTGCGGCCGATCCGTCCGAAGCCGTTAATGCCAACTTTGATTGCCATGTATCCTCCGTGGATTTATGAGGGCCTTTACAGAAGTCGTTTACATTGAAGTGGTAAACCAATGATGTTAGCAGTAAATGGGAACCGGCGTAAACGATTACGAGAAACTTTTGGGCAGGTTTTCCTGTTCACTACACCTTCTGTGCGAGCAATCACTGTCCGACGGATACAAGCTCCAGGGGAGATCCCGCACCAGTTCTGCCCATACCTAAGTCAAGCGATTCTGCGCATATCCCTCTGTGACCCCAGTCACTCCATCCCGCGACCATTGTCACTGTTTGGGAAGCCTCGGAGTCTTGTAATGGAACCGTGAAGAGCAGGCACCTCTCCGGCCTCCTTCCGGCTAAACTTCCCAAAAAAAATCGAGGGTGACCATGGTGAACGATGACGTTGTGAAATGCCCCCTGTGCGGCGGATTCAGCCACATCGAGAACCCCGTGCTACTGCAAGCCCTCAAGACCCCGAGCTTGCGCGAACAGATCGAGAAATACATCAGCGAACTCCTGAAATCTCCAGTTGAGGAACTCAGCGGCCTGGCTGCGACTCAGACCGGTCGCGACTTCCAGAAAGACGTTCATCACTGGAACCCCAGTGTTCCCATGTGGCGGCGCAGCCCGAAAGAGTAGGAAGGACGTCGGACAGAGCAAAAAGGGGAAAGACAATGAAGGCAAAAAGAATCCTGATACTTGGCGCGGCAGGAAGAGACTTTCATAACTTCAACGTCGTATTTCGCGGAAATGGTGACTACAACGTCGTTGGCTTCACGGCGACTCAGATTCCAGGCATTGCCGGACGACGTTATCCCACAGAGTTGGCCGGGCCGCTCTATCCCGCCGGCATTCCCATTTTCGACGAGAAAGATATGGAACATCTGGTCGAGGAACACGAGGTCGATGCCGTGGTGTTTTCATACAGTGATATCTCGTACCAGAACCTCATGCACCTCGGCTCCCGTGTGGTTGCGACCGGAGCGGACTTCTGGCTTCTGAGTTCCCAGCGTACACAACTCAAGTCCTCAGTCCCCGTGATCTCTATCTGTGCCGTGCGTACCGGATGCGGCAAGAGCCCGCTGGGCCGCTTCGTCGCCTCGGAACTCCGCCGGGAGGGGCGAAAACCTGTGGTCGTGCGCCATCCCATGCCTTACGGCGATCTCGCCGCGCAGGCGGTGCAGCGGTTTGCCGTCCTCGAAGATATGGATAAGCATCAATGCACGATCGAAGAGCGCGAAGAGTATGAGCCTCATCTACGCGAGGGAACGATCGTTTACGCCGGCGTCGATTATGGGCGCATTCTCCGGCAGGCCGAAAAAGAAGCCGACATTATCCTCTGGGACGGCGGCAACAACGACACGCCCTTTTACGCCTCCGACCTCGAAATCGTGGTGGTCGATCCGCACCGTCCCGGACACGAGTTGTCCTACTACCCCGGCGAAGTGAATCTGCGTCGCGCGGACGTGGTTGTGATCAACAAGGTAGACACTGCGTCCCCGCAAGACGTCGAAACCGTACGCAAAAACATCCGCTCTACGAATCCCACAGCTTCCGTCGTGCAAACGGCGTGTCGCGTCGCAGTCTCTGAACCGGAGTTGGTAAAGGGACGGCGAGTCCTGGTGGTCGAAGATGGTCCCACCCTTACCCACGGCGAAATGCCATATGGCGCCGGGGTAGTCGCCGCGCGCCAATGCGGCGCAGCCGAACTGGTGGACCCGCGTCCGTATGCGGTCGGCTCGATTCGGGGTACCTATGAGCGTTATTTGCACCTCACCAGCCTGCTGCCCGCCATGGGATATAGCGCCATGCAGCGGCATGAGTTGGAAGAGACCATCAACCGCGTGCCGTGTGATCTGGTGCTGGTCGCGACACCCATTGACCTCGGCCATCTGGTGAAGATGAACAAGCCCAGCCTGCGGGTCACCTATGAGATCGAAGATCTGACGCATCCCGGACTTACTGAGATCCTGGCTCGCTTCATGCGGGAGCGAACCGGAGTGGAGGTCTAGGGCCACGACTCTACACTCACCACAGCAAGTGACGGCAATCACTGCCCATTTGGGGGCAAGCGCATATACCCAACGGTGTGGATTCTCTCTCGCGGCACCACAGTGTGCTGCCAGGAGGTATGCCATGCCCTCCGTTTCGCAGGTTTCGCGCCTTTCCCTGAAAAACATTCTATTTCCGACTGATTTTTCGCCCGCCTCACGTGCGGCACTGCCTTTCGCCTGCACCTTGGCTCAGATCTACGGTTCCACGATCCTCGTTGCCCATTCCATTCCGCCTGAGCCTCATCTTGCCGTGCCTCTGGAGCGCGTGCCCGAACAAGATGGCATGGTTTGGGACGAAGTACGCCACAAATTCGAATCGTTCCTGCACACCTGTTCATTCGGCACCATCCCGTGGAAGTCTTTGCTTGATCGAGGTGATCTTGCCGGCGTAGTTCCCGCGATGATCCAGGAGCATGAAGCGGATCTGGTCGTTCTCGGGACACACGGCCGCCGCGGCATCAGCAAGTTGATCCTGGGCTCGTCAGCCGAGAAGATTTATCGCTCGGCAACGTGCCCGGTTTTGACCGTCGGGCCCAGAGCCCATGGTGCACAGGAATGGAAGATCCGCCGCATCCTGTGCCCGGTGGATAGCTCCGAGGATCCGGCGCCTGTTCTGCACTACGCGCTCTCGCTGGCCGAAGAGAACCAATCGGAACTGATCCTTCTTGAAGCCGCTCCGCTCATAGCTTGGCAGCATCGCTCTTCGGTCGAAGAGCGTTCCCGACGGGCTCTTGAGGGTCTTATCCCCGAGAGCGCCAACTACTGGTGTACTCCAGACGTCGTCATACGCTGGGAGCATCCCGCCGACGCCATTCTGCAGGAAGCGGAAATACGCAACGTGGACCTGATCGTGATGAGCGTGCACAAGTCACGCCTTTCATCGTGGTCAGCCCATCTGCCGTGGCCAGTTGCGTCCGAGGTGGTCAGCCTGGCTCGTTGTCCAGTGCTGACGATACGAGTTTAGGTTTTAAAGCGCTGCAAAGACCCGGGCGGCAGTGCCCGGAAGGGAAAGCGCCATAAGAAGTTCATGGAGGAATTTTATGTCGGTAAGCAAGCAGCAGGCCCTCGAGTATCACTGCGGGTCGCGCCCTGGAAAGATTGAAGTCACGCCCACTAAGCCCTGTCGCACGCAACGCGACCTCAGCCTCGCCTACACGCCCGGAGTGGCCGAGCCTTGCCTGGAAATCCAGAAGAACCCCCATGACGCCTTCAAGTACACGGGACGTGGAAATCTCGTTGCCGTCCTGAGTAATGGAACCGCAGTCCTCGGCCTGGGCGACATCGGCGCCCTTGCCGGAAAGCCCGTCATGGAAGGCAAGGCTGTTCTGTTCAAACGATTCGCTGACGTCGATGTGTTCGACATTGAAGTCAACAGCCACGATCCCGAAGAGATCATCAAGCTTTGCCAGTTGCTCGAACCTACGTTTGGCGGAATCAATCTCGAGGACATCAAGGCTCCAGATTGTTTCCGCATCGAGGAAGAACTTCGCAAGACGATGAAGATTCCCGTTTTTCACGACGACCAGCACGGTACCGCGATCATCTCGGGCGCAGCGTTGCTGAACGCGCTGGAAGTCGTTGGTAAGGACATCCACAAGGTCCACGTCGTTTTCAATGGCGCCGGCGCCGCCGGCATCGCCTGTGCGGAACACTATGTCCGCCTGGGCGTGAAGCGCGAGAACATCATTCTCTGCGACACCAAGGGTGTCGTGTACAAGGGCCGCAAAGAAGGGATGAACCCCTACAAAGAACGGTTCGCCCAAGAGACGAAGCTGCGCACCCTCGCAGAAGCGATGGCTGGAGCTGACGTCTTTGCCGGATTGTCCGTCAAGGGTGCAATTAACGGCGACATGGTTCGCACCATGGCCAAGGATCCGGTCGTCTTCGCCATGGCCAATCCCGATCCCGAAATCACCTACGAAGAAGCCAAGGCGAGCAGGGAAGACGTTATTATCGCCACGGGACGCTCCGACTATCCAAACCAGGTCAACAACGTACTCGGATTCCCCTTCATTTTCCGCGGCGCGCTCGACGTCCGCGCCACCGCCATCAACGAAGAGATGAAGCTGGCTGCGACCCGCGCTCTGGCGGATCTGGCGAAAGAGGACGTGCCCGATTCTGTCTGCCGCGCCTACGGCGTCAAGCGCCTCCAGTTTGGCCGCGAATATCTGATTCCCAAACCGTTCGATCCTCGCGTGCTGATGTGGGAGGCTTCTGCAGTTGCCGAAGCCGCCATGCTCTCGGGTGTGGCCCAGGAGCCAGTCGATCTCGATCTCTACCGGGCGCAACTCGAGCGGCGCCTCGGCAAGGCCTACGAAGTCTCCCGCACCATGATTCACAAGTCGCAGGCGAATCCGAAACAGGTCGTCTTCCCCGAGGGTGACAACGAGAAGATCCTGCGCGCCTGTCATGCGTTGGTGGAGGAGAAAATTGCCTACCCGATTCTGCTCGGCGAGCCAACGAAGATTCAGGCCAAGGCTCGTGAACTGGGAACCAGCCTGGAGGGCATAACGATCGTCGATCCTGCCACGTCACAACACCACGAGATCTACGCCCAGGAACTCTTCCGCCTGCGTCAGCGAAAGGGTGTGACCTTGCAGGAGGCCGATACTCTCATCAACAATCGCAACGTCTTCGGCCCAATGATGGTTCACATGGGCGATGCCGACGCGCTCGTCTCCGGTGTTACTCAGCACTTTCCGGATACAATTCGTCCCGCCCTGCAGATCGTTCGCATGCGTGAAGGCCTGCACCGCGTCTCCGGCTGCTACGCTGTCATCACTCGCAAAGGAGAAGTCTTCTTCCTCGCCGATACCAGCGTCAACATTGAGCCCACGGCCGAAGATCTGGTGGAGATCGCGCTCTGCACTGCGCACATGGCCCGCCGCTTCGATTTAGTGCCGCGCGTGGCGATGCTCTCCTTCTCCAGCTTCGGCGGAGTCGATCACCCGATCTGCACCAAAGTCCGCAAGGCAGTCGAACTCATTAAGTATGCCGACCCCACTTTGATCGTCGATGGCGAGATCGCCGCCGACGAGGCCCTGTCTCCGGAGATCATCGAGGAACTCTATCCCTTCAGCTCTCTAAAAGGCGGAGCAAACGTCCTGATCTTCCCGGATCTGGCGTCAGCCAACCTGGCGTGCAAGCTTGCCGCAAAGGTCGGCGGAGGAGAACTGATCGGCCCCATCCTCATGGGTATGAGCCGGCCAGTCCACGTTCTTCAACGCACCGCGACCGTCGAAGAGGTAGTGAACGTGGCCGCAATCGCGGTAGTCGATGCCCAGGAAAATGACACCTACGCCCATCCCCACGTTCACGTATCGGTCGAGCCGGAATTGATCGGCGAGGACTAGGCAGTACTAGGTTTCAAAGTTTCAAGGTTTCAAAGTTTCAAAGTTGAGCCCCGATGACGCATGTCCGATGGTTCTACGGTTTTGTCTGTGAGACTTTGAAACCTTGAAACCTGATGTTCTAACAGCATCTAAGTAGCAAGCCGGCAGGCTCGGAGGCTCCATGTCGACACTCTGGAAATCGCGGTACGCGAACCGCACACTGGGAATCAAGAGCTCCGCGATCCGCGAGTTGCTCAAAGTCACGCAGAATCCCGAGATCATTTCCTTCGGCGGCGGACTCCCTGCTCCCGATGTCTTCCCCGTCAAGCGCTTCGAAGAAGCCTGCCACAAAGTTCTCTCCGAGCAGGGCGCGCAGGCGCTCCAGTATGGCCCCACTGAGGGATACCAACCGCTGCGCGAAATGATCGCTCGCAACCTGGCGCGCTACGGCATCGTCGCCAGCGCCGAGAATGTCCTCATCACCTCCGGATCGCAGCAGGCTCTCGACCTCATCGGTAAGATGCTGATCAACCGCGGAGACCGCGTCCTGGTCGAAGCTCCCACCTATCTCGGCGCACTGCAGGCCTTCAATGTATATGGCGCGCAATACGTCTCGGTCCCGGTCGACGAAGACGGCCTGATCACCGAGAAACTCGAGGAGTCGATCCGTTCGGGTGTGAAGTTCATGTACGTGCTGCCGAATTTCCAGAATCCCGCCGGAGTGACTCTCTCCGAAGGCCGCCGCCATCAACTGATCCTGCTGGCCGACAAGTACGGCATTCCCATCATCGAAGATGATCCTTACGGCAAGCTGCGTTACGAAGGCGAACACATTCCACCTCTCGTCGTCCTTGATCGCGAGAACCTGCGCCGAGATAATGGATTCACCCTCGGCAACGTCATCTACCTGAGCACGTTCTCGAAGACACTGGCCCCGGGAATCCGCCTCGCCTGGATCGTCGCTCCCGAAGATGTCATCGGCAAGTTGGTGCAACTGAAGCAGGCTGCCGACCTGCACACTTCGACGTTCAACCAATACGTCGCCTACGAAGTTGCTCGGGACAGTTTCCTCGACCAACACGTCAAGCTGATTCGTCAGGTTTACCGCGAGCGGCGCGACGCCATGCTGCACGCCTTGCGCGAATACTTCCCGCCGGAAGTCACCTGGACTCATCCCAAGGGTGGTTTGTTCCTCTGGGTCACCATGCCTGCGGGCACCGACTCGCAGGCCCTGTTCCAGGCGGCACTGGCCGAGCAGGTCGCGTTCGTCCCCGGCGACAGCTTCTATGCGAACAATGGACACGAAGGCGGCCGCCACATGCGACTCAACTTCTCGCATTCGCAGCCTGACCAGATCCGCGAAGGCATTCGCCGACTCTCAGTCGCGGTCAAGATGCAACTGCATACGAACCATGTGACGCATTAGCCACATGCGACAACCTGTAGTCGGCTCCTACCCGCTCTATGGTGACGCTGACTGAAACACGATCTGAGCACGCGATTCAGGCGAGGACTGTGTTAGTCAAAGCCGTTGGTCTATTCGTCACCATCATTTGCTGGATGGCAGCTCGTGATGCTCACCTCGGTAAAGTCGCAACCGTGCTTCTGATCGCAGGTTTACCACTCCTGCAGTTTCCCATCACGGTTGTAGGCCGCCGGGTCCTCGACGCGCAGCCGGTACCGAAACGCGCGGAGTGGATCAGCATCTTCGTCCACTACGCTATGATGATCGTTTTGGGCGTCAGCATCTTTCCCGCGATCCGCATCGCCCAGGAACGATGGCAACGCTATCCGCATGCATTGCTCGGCATCCCCCCGGTTATCGGACAAGCTCTTGTCTTCCTCACCGGCTTCCTGGCACTGCTGACGGTACTCAACCTCGCCATCCGTGGCCTCGGCGCTCCGTTCGCCGCCAAGTTGTCCAGTCGTCTAGCCACCGATTGGATGTACGCCTGGACCCGCAATCCGATGGGTTTCTGTACGATGCTCTTGCTGCTCTCCCTCGGCATTCGGTACCAGTCACTGTGGTTTCTGTTGGTGGTACTGCTATGTCTTTCTCCCGGCTGGATCTTCTTCGTAAAGCATTACGAAGAACGCGAACTTGAAATCCGTTTCGGGCATTCCTATCTGATTTATCGGGCTCGAACACCTTTCCTGTGGCCCCGAAAGCCGCGCCCGGAGAGGCAAATGGCACGTTGCTCGCCTGATGTGACCAGAATCACATCCGGCGGTGACACCAAACATCGTCATGTTGCCGGTTTGCTCCCAGACTGGATTCGCAGGACTTTCTGGGATGCGGAATCCGGCAAGTAGCCGGCGGGGGTGGAACGATGACCGTCTCGGTTCTCACAATCATCATCGCGGTTCTAGTGCTCGCAATTGGCCTGTTTGTAGTTCGTGCCATCCCCGGAGTCCGTGCCTTATTCCGATGGCGCGGAGAGCGCATCGTGACCTGCCCTGAAACGAAGCAGCCCGCAGCCGTCAACATCGCCGCCGGTGAAGCCGCCCTCGGCGTGTTCTTTAACGAGCCGACTCTTCGCCTTAAAGAATGCTCCCGCTGGCCCGAGCGCCAGGGATGCGGCCAGGACTGCCTCCAGCAGATCGAGGCCAACGCCCAGACCTGCCTCGTCTGGAATATTGTGTCGAAGTGGTACGAAGGGAAGACCTGTGTCTTCTGCCGCAAGCCGCTCGGTCCGCTTCATCACTGGGACCATGCTCCGGCGCTGCTAGGGCCGGATTTCCGCACCATCGAATGGAAAGACCTTCGTCCCGAGAAGCTGCCGGAGATCTTTTCCACTCACCAACCGGTTTGCTGGAACTGCCACGTCAGCGAGACGTTCCGCCGGGAGCATCCGGAACTGGTAACGGACCGTGCTCCAGAATCGCGCCGCGCAAGGATGTAGTCATTGGCGTATCTGTCAGATGACCGGCCACTCTGATATGGATCTGCTGCGGTTCTACCGGGCTGGAGCTTCCACTGCATCGTGCCGGTGAAACAACTTGCGATGAATGTCCGGCCAGAACTCGTCAAATAACCCGCCGATCGTTCCATACCCCAGCGCGATAACGGTGCGGCTGAGCGTCAGTTCGACTCCGCGATCATTTTCATAAACAGGGATGGCGGGACTGGCCGCAGTTGCAGGTATCGTGCGGATCAGCGTATTTCCAGGGTAGTAGAGGTTTGAAATCGCGCCGCTGGTGAATGCCCCCAACACATTCGAGAGGTTGAACGATCGCCCACCCTTGTCGGTGTGGCAGACCACCTCCTGCTTGAAGCTGTAGAGCAGGCGCTGCCCGAAACTCCCCTCGCCAAGCCGGAAATAGCGCGGATCCTCTTTCAAGAGAATGGGATAGGCGTAGCTACTCCAGAAGCCAGCCGAGACTTCATCCGCGAGTGACGCGCCGAAGCGTTTCCCGTATCCCTGTGCGCCTTGACCGTACGCCGGAAATTCGTTTTCTCCCTGGCTCAGCACAGCCTGCACTCCGACAATTCCAATCGCGGCCGGATCAAAGGCCGACTTCACAAAGAGATGAAATTTCTCATGGGAGGTCAGGGGAGGCGCATCCTGCCGGCTGGTGACTCCGAATTGCGGCACGACTCCCAGCACGCGCTGCGATTGTTCCTGGCGCTCGATCTCCAGTTCCTGCTCGGACTTGCGTTGCGAGTCTGGGAGTTCGCTGGACCGATCTGCAGGCCGCGGGCTGGGCGGAGCCGCCTGTTGCGGCGGGTTCACTGCTGGCTGCTGCCCCGCCGCGGAGGAGAGTGCGATGCAAGCAACAATCAGCGCGCGATAAAAAACACCGGCATGCGGCCACAACGGTCTTTCCGACAACAGAACTGGCCACTTCATGGATGCCGGTGAAGCACGTGAGTGGCGATATCGGGCCAGAACTCGCGAAAGACATTCGTCAAAGCGTCGCGGCCCATAGCCCATCCAAACTTCACCGCCAGTGCCCCGGCGTTGCGGTCCGCCTGCGGATAATATGTAGTCGAGATGCCCTGCGAGATCGCCCGCCCGAAGACTTCAGAAGCATTGAATGTATCGTGGCCGTGGTAGTCAGGGGTAATCAGAATTCGCGAGGCGGCATACACTCCCCGCGTCAAAATCCTGCCATTCCCCTCGCCCTTGGCGTAGTAACGTTCGTCCTCATGAAACACGGTTGGCAGGGCGAAGATGACCATGTAATTGCCGCTGGTCTTATCGAGAAATCCGCGCCAGAAATACGCCCAGTATGCCGGCAGGCCATTTTCTCCCAGCGAGGGATGCGCCTCGCTGAGATCTGCGAGTCCTGACGTGATCCCGACGAAGGCAAACGAAGAGTAGTCGAAGGTGTTTTGCGTGGCGATCTTGAATGCCTGTTTCGCCGTGGGCGGTGGTGGCAGCGCGCCGGCGCTTACCGCACGGTAGTTCGGCATGATACCCAGAATACGTTTTGGCTGCTGTTTCGAGGCTGCAACGGGTTGGCCCGCGGCGTTCGAGTCGGCAGGGGCTTGGGACTCTTGCTGACCGGAAGGCTTCGATGTGGACTGCTCGCCCGCGGTCGCGCCGTGTGACTGGGTTTCGGCTGGACTTCCGGAACTGGCCGGTGTCGTGCTCTCCTGTCCCGCCGCCATGAACGTCACTGCGCCTGCAAGAACGCACCAAACCGCCACTTTAACTGCAAACCTGATGGACAAGCTTCCCCCTGACTGCTCTTTGGAACGGAGATGGTTACGATGGGTGTTTCCGTTATTTTAACCAATCTTTTGGATGCGCCACTCGATGAAACAATGCTTTTACAAACCTTTACGCAAACTTTGGTAAGTTGGATTCCTGTGCGAGAGCTCTCTGTCCCCTGTGGTGAGTGGCTTTTGCGGCCATCCCCAAATTGGAAACGGGATGTCCAATTTGCGGTTCTCCACAGTTGCCCCCGAGGTCCGGCACGTTACTATAGAAATGTCATCTCAAATCGAAAGAGGGAATCATGGCTGAACCGACCTACGAAGAACTCAAAGCGAAACTGTCTCAACTCGAAAAGGAAGTCGAAACCAAAAAGCGCAGCGGCGATCTGATCTTCAAAGTCGGAGAAAAAGGCGGTGTTAGCGTCTACGGCCTCGGCCGTTTCCCGGTCACGCTTTACTACGAGCAGTGGAACCGCTTGCTCGGCGCCGCCGACGAGATCAAGCAGTTCATGGAAGAGAACAAGTCGAAGCTCAAGCTGAAAGAGCAAGCATAGAGACCCCCAGTTCTCCCGCGTAAGAACCCGCCCGTTGGCAATTCAGTTCACAGGCATGCGTGTGTTCGCGTTCAGTTTTCCCCTTCAGGCCCGTTTTGCACTCATCTTACTCAAGTCATCGCGGCGCCTAACTCACTTAAGAACAAAGGCTTAATAGTTCACTCCGATTTCAGGTCCATTTCCTTTGACCGTTGCACGCCTGAGCGTTATTCATGACTCACCGCGCGAGAAAGTGCGCGCGAAATTCTCTTCCGGCAGTCTGGGGTTCCTTGTCTCTGCAACAGGCGGATCGCAAAAATGGAGGCCGAATGCTCGTGACTCTGGACCGAAGCATCTCATCCACAGCAATTTCAAGAGCGCGACGCCCGCTCGTCCGGTTTCTTCTGATCATCCTTGGTGTGATCACTTTCCACGGCGCAGAATCTGCGCGTGCCGCGGCATCGAATCCGCTCGACCCGCCTCAAGCTGTCGAGCAGCCAATGCAGGGTATCTACTCGCTGAATGTCACGCCCGTCGAGTTGGAATGGGGAGCAACAGCGACGGGCACCATCGAACTGATGCAGCCCGCACCCAAGGACAAAACCACAACCGCCAACGGAAAAACCACGGTCAAGAAAGCGAACACGATCACAGTTATCCTAACAAGCAGCAGCACGTCGGTGAAGGTCCCGGCCAGTGTCAAATTCGCGCAGGGTGCCCGCACAGCCACATTCAAAGTGACCGTATCCAAGACGTCCGCATGCTCCGCTGCGCCCGGGGCCCCGCTGGCTGCCATCATCACAGCCACCTACAAGAACACTGCGACCGCCAATGTGAATGTCGGCCAGACGAGTCAGGAGAGCCGGTACACAAGCTCAACGATCAGCATTGACTTTGCGACCTCAAAGCACGCACTGGTGGGCATCAGCCACGATGGCCTGGCGTTGGTCTTTGACCAATCGGCTCCATGCGTCTCATCGATCGTGTCTGGGAAGGTGTTGTTCCTGAAGCACCTCGGCGTCGTCAAGGTTCTGGGAATCAAACAGGCTCCTCAGAATCGCTTGGCCGTTGCGGTAGGCTCTGCTGCATTCCTCGACTTCATTCGCGACGGAACATTTCAGATCTTCAGCCAGCAGCTCGGCACCTCCGATTCCACTCCCGTAACCCTTCCGGCTGCCGCTCCAGTCCCAGGGGCCGATCAGTGGAAATACCAGGTGAACGGTGCAGGTTCTGCCAACGGAGCAATCCAGTATTCCTTCAGCGCTTCCAAGACCCTCAACGGATTGACCGGCAGCGTCAAAGGGAACGGGCAGGTCGAGGGGGGCTACAACTTTCAGGCCGTTTTCAGCAGCGGGAAACTGCAGACCGTCAAGTATACGACCCCCACGAATGGGACTCTTCACGTGAGCTGGAACGTTGAGATGATGAATGGAAACAGCAACATCGGAGAGACACGGCTGAAAATGCCCGCTCTGTGGTCGAGTCTGGTCGATACTCCCGATGACTTTCCCATGCTCTTCCAGCTTTACGCGAACCTCATCTTCCATCCCGGCTTTGGGGAGAAGAAAGCGGTGGTCTCGGGACAATTCGATGTGACCTACCACGGCGAAGGTGGATTCGATACAACCCAGCCCTTGAATAACGGGCTCTCGGCTGAGGCCGAGGTTCAACGAGTGAAGGCCGTCGCAATGGGGGCGCACGGCGTGGTGGTGGCCGTCGATGCTCCCAAATTGAGTCTGTCTCTCAGCACCGACAGTCTTCTGGCGGCCGTCTTCAAACGCGCTCCCGGCGCACTTGCCGGTGCGGGGACCGCCGATCAACTCGAGAAACAGCTCATGCAGTACTACACTCCCAATAAGCAATCTGACGATTTCTTCAAGCTCAATCGCACCGCTTATGTCCAATGGGTAGCATCGATCGCCTATGCGGGACCGGGTTCGGTCAGTATGCTTCCGTGTCAGCAGTTCTATGAGACCTTCATCGCCTCCGCGGGCGTGGACGGCAGTCTCCTTAACGACAATAAGTTCGGGTCCGCGAATGCCACACTCCCTGATAGCAAAGGCCTCGAGGCTTTCAAAGGCGGAAAAACCGTAATCGACCCGGATATTCCCGTCTGTCGTCCCTGATGGACATCTCGTTATCGGGCAATTGCGACACGGAACATGCCTTTGAAGATTCCTACAACTGTAAAGAGCATTCCCGAATCTATTTTTGCACCTTTCGCTGGAAGGATTGCTCATGAGAATCGGCATCATCGGCGCAGGACATATCGGCGGCACCTTGACCCGCCGGCTCACAGCATTAGGTCATCAGGTCGCGGTCGCGAACTCGCGCGGGCCAGAGTCACTCTCGCATTTAGCCCGAGAGACGGGAGCAACCGCAGTCACGGTCACTGAGGCAGCACGCAGCGGCGAGATTGTGGTTGTAACCATCCCGCTCAAGAACATCCCAAAGTTGCCCCGCAATCTCTTCGAGGGAACGTTTGAAAACGTAGTCCTCGTTGATACCTGCAACTATTACCCGCAGCAGCGCGATGGCCGAATCCAGGAGATCGAAGACGGCATGCCCGAGAGTCGCTGGGTTGAGCAGCAACTCGGCCGGCCTGTGATCAAGACCTTTAATAACATCTATGCGCAGCACCTGATGGACCTTGGCCGTCCAGCGGGAGATCCCAATCGCATCGCCCTTCCGGTTGCCGGCGACGATCCTGAGGCCAAGGCGAAAGTCATGCGTCTGGTCGATGAACTGGGCTTCGATCCCGTGGATGCGGGTACGCTCGACGAGTCCTGGCGCCAGCAGCCCGGCAGTCCTGTTTACGCCTGCGACTTTAATGCCGAAGGCGTTCGCCGCGCTCTGGCCGAAGCTAAACCCGAACGCAAGCCCGAGTGGCGGGCGACTGCGAGCAGTCCGGGATCATACTCCAAACCAGCATGAACGATCGTAATAGGGGCGGACGAAATTCGTCCTCCCCGGCCCTCGCTAAATCGCTGAAAACATTTGTCATCCGATGCCCCGAGCGTAGCGAGAACGAAGGAACTGCTGTTTTTACTCGGCAGTTCCTCACGCGAGCCATCCCCAAGGTACCCAACTGAAAACTGACGACTGAGAATTGAAGGCCTTCCTTTCGTCTATAATCTAAAGACTGTGCCGAAATATTCGATCGTTGTCCCTCTACATAACGAACAAGAGAACGTCACCGATCTCTATGACCGCCTGAAAGCCGTCATGGAGGCCCACGGTGAAAGCTTCGAGATCGTTCTCGTGGACGACGGATCGAGCGACCACACCTTTGCCATGCTGCGCGAGATCGCAGCCGTTGACAGCCGGGTCATCGTAGTTAAGCTCCGCCGCAACTTTGGCCAGACTGCAGGACTCGCCGCCGGATTCGATCATGCCCGCGGCGAATACATCATCGCCATGGACGGCGACCTGCAACACGATCCCAGCGACATTCCCATTTTCCTGGAAAAGATCGCTGCGGGATACGACATCGTCAGTGGCTGGCGCAAGAATCGCGTCGACAATTTCTGGATGCGCCGCATCCCGTCCCGCATCGCCAACTGGATGATGGCCAAAATCAGTGGTGTCGATATCCACGACTTCGGAACCACGTTCAAGGCCTATCGCCGTGACATCCTGGAACAAGTGCCGCTGTACGGCGAGTTGCACCGCTTCATTCCCGCGCTGGCTTCATGGCACGGAGCGACGATCTGCGAAGTGGCGATCAAGAACGTGAACCGGGAGCGCGGTGTATCCCATTACGGGATCACTCGCACCTTCCGCGTATTCTTTGACCTGCTCACCATTCGCTTCCTGTTGAGATACCTCTCGCGCCCCCTGCACTTCTTCGGCACCTTCGGCATGCTCAGCCTCTTCGGCGGCACCGGAATCGTGGCCTGGCTCGGAGTCGAGAAGTTCCTGAATCATCAGCACATCATGACCACGCACGGCCCTCTCATGATGGCCGCGATGGGATTCCTTCTCGGCGGACTGAACCTGCTCGCCATCGGCCTACTGGGCGAGATGCAAGTCCGTCACTACCACGAACCCAGCCGCAGAGCGCCATACTCCGTGGACCGCGTACTCCGTTCCCAAAACGAAGAGCACAGCGTCTCCGAATAGTTCCTGTCTCGAGCTAGTCCCAGCGCGCGGCCGGTTTTCCATCCTTTACCCAAATGATGAAATCTGTAGTCGGCGGAGCTCCACCGATCTCCCGTAGCCGTGTCGCATTCTGTCCACGGTGGTAGTGGCTGTGCATCGCTGCCTGAGTAAGAGCGTGTCTTCGGCTGATGGTCAGCGGAGGCTTGAACCACGGAATGGCAATGGTCTCTTCGAGGCACTCGGGAGAAAGCGACTGCAGAAGATCACGCAAGTCGACATTTCCTTGTCGAGCGTATTGCTTGAGTTCGGCGGTCGTAACAAAGTCCTCAAGCTTCTTAAGCTCGAATTGTGTCGTCTGCGGACCGGTCATCCATAAGAACGCATGTTGCACGAGATGAATGTGGTACAGACGATCGCGGATGGCCTTATCGTTCAAGGACCCCGCATGCGACTCTAAGGCTCGCCAATGTTCCGCGTCGGCCCACTCCTGATGTGCAAACAATTCTTCGAGATAGGAAGTCACGAGCTAACCCTCGCAGAAAGTGTACCTTGTGCCAAAAGATCGCGCATTCCGCCTTGTGTACGTACATCGATGTACATAAGAATGTTCCTGCAGGAACATATATAGAACTTACATAGCAGTGGAATCAACAACTTACGCTGTAAGGAGCGTCCATACGACAGTTTCGATCATTTCGGTACCTTCCCAAGCGCTAGGAGAATCGCGGCCGTCCTCGGGCGTATAATGTGCCGTTTGCGTTTTTTAGGAGTTTTCCTGCCCAGGGGTTCGCTATGGAGAAGGTTATTACCCACGAGCTGCAGCTTGCCCGCCGCATGTCCCGGCTCGGTACCGAGACAGCATTCGAAGTGCTGAACAAAGCCCGAGCTCTCGAACGCCAGGGCAAGAGCGTGATCCACCTGGAGATCGGCGAGCCGGATTTCGATACGCCTTCCAACGTCGTCGAAGCAGGTGTGAACGCGCTGCGGCAAGGCTGGACGCACTATGGGCCTGCGGCAGGACAGCCCGAACTACGCCAGGCCATCGCCGAATACGTCAGCCGCACGCGCGGAGTGAAGGTTACGAGCGACGAGGTCGTTGTCGTTCCCGGCGGCAAGCCGATCATCTTCTTTACCATCCTGTCACTAATCGACGAAGGCGACGAAGTCATCTACCCGAATCCCGGATTCCCGATCTATGAGTCGATGATCAACTACGTGGGCGGACGCGCCGTCCCGATCCAACTTCGTGAAGAGCGCGATTTTGCACTCGACGTGAACGAATTGAGGGCGTTGATCAGCGATCGAACCAAGCTGATCATCATCAACTCGCCCCAGAATCCGACGGGTGGAGTTCTCGAGCGCCGCGACATCGAGCAGATCGCGCGCGCCATCGGCGACCGCAACATCCTGATCTTATCCGACGAGATTTACAGCCGCCTGCTCTTCGATGGCGCCCAGCACTTCTCGATCATGTCAGTCCCGGGAATGCAGGAGCGCACCATACTGCTTGACGGTTTCTCGAAGACCTACGCCATGACAGGATGGCGCATGGGATACGGCGTCATGCGCCCAGATCTCGCCGCTCACATGACGCGGCTGATGACCAATTCCAACTCTTGCACCGCAAGCTTCACGCAGATCGCAGGAGTGGAAGCCATTCGAGGCGATCAGAGTTCGGTGGATCACATGCGCGATGAATTCCAGCATCGTCGCGACGTGTTCGTGGCGGGACTGAACAAGATCAAGGGATTCTCCTGCCGCATGCCAAAGGGTGCTTTCTACGTCTTCCCGAACATCACAGCTACTGGATGGAAGTCGAAGCCGCTGGCAGACGCATTACTTGAGCAAGCCGGAGTAGCTGCGCTGTCAGGAACATCGTTCGGAGCTTTCGGGGAAGGGTACCTGCGCTTCAGTGTCGCGAATTCGCAGCAAAACCTGCAGGAAGCTCTCAATCGTCTCGATCAGTGGACGAAAAAAATCTGTGACGTCGTGAAGCTGTTTTCCTCCTGTGGAACCCCAGTGACCTCTGTGTGGAAAGATTCTCAAAGGAAGCTGGATTGTAGATCAACGACATGCAGCCGATTTCCAGCTATGACCCGACGTAATACTCGAAATCCCTCTCCCAAGCTGCTAGCATAAACAGCCAATTTACCATGCGAGTGCTGCTTCACCTCGGACTCTTGCTTTTGGCTCTACCCCTTTGGTCCCAGAGCCAGTCGGGAGAACTGCGCATCAAAGTGACAGACCCGAATGGGATAGGAGTGAAAGCGTCCATTACGCTTTCGAGTGACGCCCTGGAAATGGTTCGCAAGCTTGACACCGATGAGAACGGAACTATCATTATCAAGAAGCTTCCGTTTGGTCCTTACCAAGTCCGAGTCGCGAGTTCGGGATTCGGCGACTTTGCCGCAAACATCGCCATACACACCGGATTGCCGACCGAATTTACCGTGAGGTTGAGTATTGCCGCACCGAGCACGGAAATCACTGTGACGGCGGAAAGCACGTTGCTAGATCCCACGCGCACCACGTCGAACAACCGTATCGACCTGGAAGCGATCATGGGCCGCGAGACTTCCGCTCCGGGACGCTCGATCACAGATCTGGTCGAATCTCAACCTGGATGGGTGTACGAAGGGAGCGCGGTTCTGCATCCGCGCGGTTCCGAGTACCAGACGCAGTTCGTGGTGGATGGCGTTCCCTTGACCGACAATCGCTCGCCGAGTACGGGCACTCAGATTGAAGCCGACGATGTGGATGCGCTGACAATTTATACCGCCGGAATTCCCGCTGAATACGGCCGAAAAATGGGTGGAGTCGTCGAGATCGATACATCGAAGAACGATCGTCCCGGTTTTCATGGAAATGCGGTGCTTTCGGGTGGCAGCTTCGGAACAGCAAATGCTTTTGTCCTCGCCGGCTATGTTTGGGGAAAGAATGCGTTCGGGGCCAGCGCCAATGCTGCGCTCACCGATCGCTACCTCAATCCGCCAGTCGTCCAGAACTACACGAATACGGGGAGCACGTTCGATTTCAGCGCACGATACGACCACGATTTCAGCAATCATGATCGATTCGGCGTCTCGTTGCGCCGGGAGGCATCGAAGTTCCTGGTGCCGAACGAACAGCTGCAACAGGCGACCGGTCAGCTTCAGCACCGGGATGCATTCGAAACTCTGGGACTGGCTTCGTACGAGCACATATTTTCCGAGCATCTGTTGGCCGATGTTAGGTTCATGGCGCGCAGCGATGCCGACCAATTGGATTCCAATCCCGAGTCAACGCCGATCATCGTATTTCAACGCAGAGGCTTCGATGAGCAGTATGTGAAGGCGACGGTGTCGTATCACCGCAAGCGGCACGAATTCAAGGGTGGGTTCGACGCGGATTTTGCGCATCTGCGAGAAGACTTCGCCGATACGATCACGGATCTCTCGCAGTTTGACCCGGGTACTCCGCCCAACTTCAGTTTTGCTGGCCGCGATCCTGATTTCGAGCAGTCTGCTTTTGTGCAAGATCAGATCCGGCTGGGCAGCTGGACGCTGAATGCAGGCCTGCGCTGGGATCATTACCAGCTTCTCGTGAATCAGAATGCGGTGAGCCCGCGGCTGTCCGTTGCGCGCTATTTCTCATCCGCGGGACTTGTAGTCCACGCGTCGTACGACCGCGTGTTCCAAACCCCTGCATTCGAAAATATTCTGCTGGCGAGTTCGCCAGCGGTTGCCAGCCTGAATCCGAATGTACTTCGGTTGCCAGTGGAGCCCTCCCATGGAAACTACTTCGAAGTAGGGCTGACGAAGTCTCTGGTGCAAAAGGTGAAGCTGGATGTGAGCTCGTTCCAGCGCTCGGTGAATAACTTTGCGGATGACGACCTGCTGCTCGATACGGCAGTCAGTTTCCCGATCTCGTTCCGCAAGGCTTCGATCTATGGCGCGGAAGGGAAGCTCGAGGTGCCGCACTGGGGACCATTCTCCGGATTCCTCAGTTACTCGTACATGGTCGGGAGCGCGTACCTGCCGGTTACCGGTGGATTATTTCTAGGGTCGGATGCAACCGGCGTCTTGAGCAATACGAATGGCCGTTTCTGGGTCACGCAGGATCAGCGCCATACGATCCACGGCCGCATTCGTTATCAACTCATGCAGCGTCTCTGGACCGCGTGGGGCGCCGAATACGGAAGCGGACTTCCGATGGAATTCCGCGGCACAGTTGCGGATGCCATCGCGCAGTATGGCGCACCCGTTGTCGATCGGGTGAATTTCGAAACCGGCAGAGTCAGGCCGTTCTTTTCAGTGGATGCGTCCGCGGGCGCAGACCTGTGGGTGCACGACAAGCGCTCAATCCGCCTGCAAGCCGACATTCAAAACCTGAACAACCGGCTGAATGTCATCGATTTCGCTGGGCTCTTCTCAGGAAATGCCATCGCCCCACCCCGAAGCTGGGCACTCCGGCTGCAGGCCAACTTCTAAGGAGGGTTGCCGCCTACACCACGAAATACTTCGCCCCCGGATGATGCACCACGATCGCCGATGTACTCTGCTCCGGCTCCAGCAAGAATCCGGAAGTCAAACGTACGCCGACATTCTCTTCCGGCTTGAGCAGCTTGAACAGCTTCGTCTGATCTTCAAGATTCGGGCATGCCGGATATCCGAACGAATAGCGCGATCCACGGTACTTCTGGTGGAACAGATCGCGGATCTCGGGGGAGTCTTCGTTCGCGATGCCCAGTTCTTCGCGCATCTTCTTGTGATGATATTCGGCAAGAGCCTCGGCGGTCTCCACGCTCAGTCCATGCAGATATAGATATTTTGTGTACTCGCCGCCTTCGAAGAGCCGCTGCGTTTCTACGCTCGCTTTAGGCCCGATTGTGACTAGCGATAGGCCGATGACGTCCATTTTGCCCGACGCTTTAGGCGCAAAGAAGTCGGCCACAGCCAAGCGCCGTCCTTCTCTCTGCCGCGGAAACGTAAAGCGCAGGATTTCCGGCAGTCCCTCCTCCCAGCGCGTGCCGCAAGGCCGAGCCTGTGCCTTCGGAGGCTCGTACACCACCACGTCATTGCCGTCGCTCTGGGCAGGGAAGTATCCGTACACCACCGCTGGGGCAAACAATCCCGAGCTCGCGACCTCATCTTCGAGCTTGTGAAGGATAGGCCGGAACTTCTCGTCCACGAGTCTCAGGTAGTCCGATTGAGAGGCGGTCTTAAGCTGCCACTGATTTTTGAAGAGGGCCGTCTCGTTGATGTAGCGGAACAGTTCGCGGAGATCGTAATCCTTGCGGACGTGTACTCCCCAGAATGGAGGCGTGGGAATATTGGGGGCGTCGGTAACTACGGGGCTACGCTCGGCGAATACAGGTCCAGTTTCTTCGTCGACCGCCGCGGCCTTGGCATACTCCTTGACCGTGCGCCCTTCCTGCAGACGCTTTTCGCGCGCGCCGTTATCGGTGGAAAGATCCTCCATGATGTGCAGGCCGGAGAAGGCGTCGTCGGCATAGAAGACGCTATTCTTGTACTCGCGGCGCAAATCGTCTTCGACATACTTGCGAGTCAACGCGGCGCCCCCGCAGATCACGGGGAATTCCAGTTTCTGGCGCTCCAGATCCTGGATCACGTACTTCATCTCGAGAGTGGATTTCACGAGCAGCCCACTGAGCCCGATCGCGTCGGCCTGATGTTCCTGCGCGGCTCGGATAATCGAATCTCCCGGCTGCTTGATGCCGAGATTGATAACGCGGAATCCGTTGTTCGACAGAATGATATCCACAAGGTTCTTGCCGATATCGTGGACATCTCCTTTTACGGTGGCAAGGACGATGGTGCCTTTCTGCGAGCCGGCCTTCTTCTCCATCTTCGGCTCGAGATAAGCCACGGCAGCTTTCATCACTCCGGCAGAATCGAGCACCGAAGGCAGTTGCATCTTGCGCGCGCCGAACAGATCGCCCACCGTCTTCATGCCGTCGAGCAGGACAGTGTTGATCAGTTCGAGCGGGGAATAGCTCGCGAGCGCGTCTTCGAGAAGACTTTCGAGAGACTTCTTGTTGGCCCCGTCGCCGACGGATTTCTCTCCATTGATGATGGCGAACTTCAGCTTGTCTTCGACCGACAACGTGTCGAGGTGCGCCGTGGTTGAAGCGGCCGGCTTGCCTTTCATCCCGGCGAAGTGCGCCATGTACACCTGCAGGGGATCGCCAGCAGACGCATCGCGGTAGATCAGCTTGCGCGCGAGTTCGACTTCTTCCTGCGGAATCTTGTAGAGCGGATAGATCTTGGTGTAGTTGACGATGGCCATGTCGAGGCCATGATCGACGGCTTCGTGCATGAATACGGAGTTGAGCACGCGGCGCGGGTAGGCGTCGAGGCCGAACGAGATATTGCTCACACCTAAAATCGTTTTTACGTTCGGAAGTTCTTTCTTAATACGCTCGACGGCATTCAGTGTTTCGATTCCCGCGGTGCGGTAATCCTCCTGGCCGGTCGAGATGGGGAGCGTAAGGGCGTCAAAGATTAGATCGGTCGGATCCAATCCGTATTTGTTCACCGCCAAATCGCAGATGCGGTGTGCGATCGCAACTTTTTTCTCGGCGGTGAGCGCCATGCCATCTTCATCGATAGTCAGGGCGATTACCGCTGCGCCGTAGCGCTTCGCCATGGGAAGAACTTTCGACGTCCGCTTCTCGCCATCTTCAAGATTGATGGAGTTGATGATGGCGCGTCCGGGGATGCGCTTCAGCGCTTCTTCGACCACGTCCGCTTCGGTGGAATCGACGAGGATTGGCGCAGGCACGCGCGTTGCGATCTTTTCGAGGATCGAAGTGATGTAGGCCTTCTCGTCTTCGCCGACAATCGCGCAGCAGAGGTCGAGCATGTGCGATCCGTCGTTGACCAGGCGCTTGGCCAGGGCGAGGATCTCGTCGTACTTCTTGCCTTGTACCATCTTGCGAAAATGTTCGACGCGCGTGGTCGTGTTCATTTCCTCGGCGACGATCAGGGGCTTGGGTTCAAGGTCAAGAGGAACGGTCGTGTAGGCGCTGGAGGCGGCACCGGCGCGCTTGACATCGCGCTTCGCGGGCTCGACGCCGGAAAGTGCATCGACGACCGCTTTCAGATGCTCGGGTGTCGTCCCGCAGCATCCGCCGACGATGCGGACTCCGTAGTCCTGGACGAAGTGCTTGTGATAATCGGCCAATTCCTGCGGAGTGAGCTTATAGACTGCATGACCGCCTTCGTTCTGAGGCAAGCCTGCGTTCGGCAGAACGGAAACTTCCTTCGTCGAATTCAACGCGAGATATCGGACCGAGTCGTTCATCTCCTTGGGTCCGGTGGCGCAGTTCAGTCCGATGGCATCGACAGCGAACGGTTCGAGCGCAGTGAGCGCAGCTCCAATTTCGGTGCCCAGCAGCATGGTGCCCGATTCCTGGAGCGTGACCTGCACGGTTACCGGCAGGCGCTTGCCGGATTTACGCAGAGCGTCGAGAACTCCTATGGTTGCGATCTTGGCTTGGAGCAGATCCTGCGCGGTTTCGATGAGGAGTACGTCGACTCCACCTTCGATCAGAGCCGCAGCCTGTTCTTCGTACGCCTCAACCATGGCTTCGAAGCCGATGTGCGCCAGAGATGGGAGCTTGGTGGTTGGCCCCAGAGATCCGGCGACGAAGCGCGGTTTGTCTTTGGTCGAGAATTGCTGCGCGACTTCTTTGGCCAGTTGGGCGGCCTTGATATTGATCTCGCGCACGCGGTCGCGCAGGTCAAATTCGCCGAGAACGATGGAGGATCCGCCGAAAGTGTTGGTTTCGACGATGTCGCAGCCCACGCGGAAGAAGTCGGCGTGGATGTCACGGATGATATCGGGACGGCTGAGCACCAGAACTTCGCTGCAATTTTCCTTGCCCCAGTAGTCGTCCAGAGTGGGATTGCGCTTCTGGATATTGGTGCCCATCGCGCCGTCGTAGATGACGACGCGTTCCTTCACAGTTTGTAAGAAGTCTGCCATGTAAGCTTCTCGCTTCTAGCTGCTGGCCTTTAGCCAGTCAACTGATCTCAGATCCGCGTTGCTGCGCGTGCATCCGGTGGCTAAGAAGTTCCCCATACACAAACGCCGGTCTCGATGGACCGGCGTGATCGAACTGAGAAACTGTCTCGAAGGTTAGCTCCCCGGCACCACTTCTGCCGGCGCCCCACCATTCACGTCAGCCTGATTGAACACGATATTGGCTCCCATGTGTGCTGGCCGAGCGGCCAGCATCATCTCCTTGCGGTAGACCAGATTGGTCGCGTTGAAGGTAGCCAGTTCGAATCCATGGCCGTGCGTAATGGCGTCCGTGGGACAGGCCTCGACGCAGTATCCGCAGAAGATGCAGCGGTTGTAATCGATGTTGTAAACCTTGGCGTAACGCTCGGCGCCGCTGATGCGATTTTCGGCTGTGTTCTCCGCGGCCTCAATATAAATGCAGTTCGAGGGACACGCTGCGGCACACAGGAAGCAGGCCACGCACTTTTCCAGTCCGTTTTCATCGCGCTGGAGCACGTGCGCGCCGCGGAAACGGGCTTCAATGCGGGCTCCTCGCAGGGGACCCTTGCCGTCGGGATAATTCTCGACGATCGTCGGCTGGAACATCTCCATGAAGGTGATGCTCATGCCCTTGGCGATGGCGGCGATGTTCTTCAGGACCGGCATGTCTTAATCAGTATACCGAAAGAAATACGAGCTCGCCGGTTGGATGCGCCACGCGCCGAAAGGACGCTATTCTGTAGTGGTGATGGGGGAGAGAGATGGATCGGAGTGCGACGTGGGGTTGTGCGTGAGTTGCAGGCACATGCGGCAGATAACGTCCGACCGAGGTTCGATCTTTTATCAGTGTCAGCTTTCGGTTAGCGACCCGAGCTTTCCAAAATATCCCCGGTTGCCGGTGGTTCATTGCAGGGGATATCAGAGGGTCACTGCGCCTACGGAGAGTGGCCCGAATTAGCTCAGATCATTCTCTGAGAGGAGGGTGATGGGCGTCACTGCGCACTCTGGGTGATCGGCCGCAAGATTACTCGTCGAGTTGTGAACGGGGAGGGATCATGCTGCTGAAGATTCTTGGTGCAGGTGCGATTCTGCTGTTCTTCGTTTGACTCTCTGCCGTGCTCCAGGGCTGGAGCCACAGTACGGCGACTGATCGGATGCTTGGCGTGCTCTTCATTGCATTGTTTGGCGTGGGTGCGTTGTGGGGAACGAGAACGCTGTTTGGAGTCCATCGATGACTACAGTGAAAGAAGTCGGCAAACCGAATGCTGCGGCGGTTCAGAATGCCTTTGCCGGGCAGAAGACCAAACCTGGCGAGAAGGCAGTTGCGGCAGCGCTGGGACCCAGCCTTACTTTGTGGAAAGGCTTGGTTGCGGAGATGAAGCACGATCTCAAGATCGACACGGCGGAGTGGCACACGGGAGGGGTGAAGTATGGCTGGTCCCTGCGTCTGCAACTCAAGAAGCGCAACATCGTGTATTTAGGGCCGCGGCAGGGATGGTTTATGGCGGCCTTTGCCCTCGGTGACCGGGCGGTTGCGGCTGCGCTGGCGAGCGAGCTCCCGGCTGATGTGCTCAAGAATATCGCTGGCTCGAAGCGCTATGCAGAAGGCACGGCGGTTCGGATCGAGGTCAGGACACCGGAAGATGCTAACGTGGTGCAGAAACTGGCCAGGATCAAGATCGAGAACTAACTATCTCTATTTCAGCCCAAGCTCTTTGGCCAGCGTCTTCCACTTGGCATCGACTTGGGCTTTCGTGTTCGAATCCATGACAATTTCGGCGGGCCAGCGTCGAGTGAAGCCTTCGCTTGTCCACTTGCGCGTGGCGTCGATGCCCATCTTCGACCCGAAGTCGGGCAGGCGACTGGCATGGTCGAGGGAATCGACAGGCCCCAGAGTGAATTGAATATCCCGCTCCGGGTCGATGTTGTTGAAGACCTTCAGAACGACGTCGGCGAGATTCTGCACGTCAACGTCTTCATCCACCACAACGATACATTTGGTGAACATCGCCTGGCCGAGCGACCAGATGGCATTCATCACCTTGCGCGCCTGGCCCGGATAGGACTTCCGAATTGAAACGATCATCAGGTTGTGGAACACGCCCTCGACCGGCATATTGATGTCAATCAATTCGGGAATATTGAGTTTCATCAGGGGCAGAAAGATTCGCTCTACCGCTTTGCCCATGTAGGCGTCTTCCTGTGGAGGCTTGCCCACGATCGTGGCAGCGTAAATCGGATCGTTACGGTGCGTGACGCAGGTGACGTGGAAGACGGGGTAGAGATCTTCGAGCGAATAAAAACCTGTGTGATCGCCGAAGGGGCCTTCGCTGCGGAGCTCGTCAAGATTGATGTAGCCTTCGAGGACAATTTCGCTGCTCGCGGGAACTTCGAGATCGACTGTTTCGCATTTCACGAGTTCGACGGGGGATCCGCGAAGGAATCCGGCGACTAAATATTCTTCGATTTCGGGCGGGGCCGGGACGATCGACGCGAACGTGACTACGGGTTCCGTGCCGATCGCAACGGCCACCTCCATCTTGCCAGAGGGGCGAACGCCGTCAGCGAGGACTGATCCGCCCGACGATCTTGCCATGATGTCCACGGCCGCTGATTTTCCTTCGACTGCTTCGCGCATGCGCTGCCGAGCGTGTTCGGCGGCGTTCTTCTGGCGTTGCCAGTGCATGCCGGTGGTGCGCTCGTCATACACCTGCATGCGGTACATGCCGAGATTGCGCTTGCCGGATTTCGGATCGCGTGTGGTGACACAGGGCAAGGTGATGAAGCGTCCGCCGTCCTGGGGCCAGCATTGCAGGACAGGGAAGTCGAGCAGGGAGAAGTTGTCGCGCTGGATCACCTCTTTGCAGGGCCCGGTTTTTACGGTCTGCGGGAAGAATTTCCCGGCCTCCGTCAGCAGCGGCAGCATCTTCAGCTTGTCCAGAAATCCCTGCGGGGATTTCATATCCATGAACATGCGGATGCGGGCGGCGATTTCGTCGTAGGAGTTGACGCCCATCGCCAATTTCATACGGGCATCGGAGCCGAATTGATTGATTAGAAGTTGGGAGCCGGGATGTCCCTTGCAATTTTGAAATAGAAGCGCGGGTCCGCCGGAATTTCCTTTGGCATCGCGGCCCTTGGACACTCGATCGGTAATTTCGGCAATTTCGAGAATGGGATCGGCTTCGGTCTGTATGCGCTTGAGTTCGCCAGCGCGGTCGAGCGCGGCGATCCACTGGCGTAGGTCGTCGAAGGGCAAAGGTTTCCTCTCTCTGTGACCGACGATTATAAGGGATGGCGCACTGAAACTTTCTTTCGCAGGCTTCTAGATGAACACGGATTCTCTACTTTCTTTGTTCCAGCTTAACGTTGACTGTGAGCGGCTGGCCATCGCGCAAGACCTTGACTTCGACTACTTCACCCACCTTGCTGCGACGCAGGGCATCGGTGAAGTCATAGAGGTTCTTGATGGGCTTATCGCCAAATTGCACGAGGACATCGCCGCCTTTCAATCCTGCTTTTGCGGCCGGTGAGTTTGGCTTCACGTCGGAGAACTTCACGCCGTTTTCGGTTTGGCCGAAATCTGGGATCGAGCCGAAGTAGGGTCCGTACCCGCCGCCTCCACCGCCGGCGGTTGGCTTATCTTCCGCCACGACCTGGAACGCAGGTGCCTGATCGGCGTTCGCCAATTGCACGGCGACGCTTTCGACCATGTCGAGCAGGCGCGCGGCGGATGGAGCATTGATCTTGTCCGGGGTGTCAGAAGGCTTGTGGTAATCCGAATGGAGTCCTGAGAAGAAGAACAGGACAGGAATCTTTTTCGTGACAAAGGAAGTGTGATCGCTCGAGGCGTAGCCCCCGGCGGAGTATTCGATCTTGAATGGCTCATCTTTCTGCGCCCGTTCGAGAATCGGCTTGAAGGTGGAACCGGTACCGACGCCACCAATGTAAATCTTTTCGTCCCGGATGCGTCCAATCATGTCCATGTTAATCATGGCGACGGCCTTGGCGAGAGGACGCGTCGGCTCTTTGACCCATTCTGCCGAGCCGAGCAAGCCGAGTTCTTCTCCTGCAAAATTCATGAACAGGATGCTGCGCTTTAGCTGGTTCCGTTGGGGAGCGAGGATGCGCGCGAGTTCGAGGACGCCGGCAGTGCCGCTGGCATTGTCATCGGCGCCGGGATGGATCTGTCCGACCTGCGAAGGCGCGAGCGAATCGAAGTTGCCGCGGCCGAGGTGATCGTAATGTGCGCCGATGATGACGTATTCGTCAGTCTGGCCCGGCAGCCAGGCAAGGACATTGTGCACCGTGGCGCGTGTCGTCTCGATGTCGATTTTGAGCGATAAATGAAGCGTGTCGGGGAAGGCGAACGATGCCGGCTTGGTGCTCGAGTTGATCTGGTCCTGCACATCTTTCAATGTTTTGCCGGCTGATTTGAACCAGTCATCAGCTACCGCGTTCTTCACCTGGATCATCACAATGCCGACATTCTCAGGGCCACTGACGCTGCCGAATCGCGTCAACAGATCTTCTTCTCCGTCACCCAGTTTGCCGTTGAGGATGACAACGGCTTTTGCGCCGCGGTTGCGGGCATTGATGGCCTTGGTGATGACCTGCGAATGCTGCGTCAAGCCGTGATTGCCGCTCTTCTCTGCGAATCCTGAAGGTTCATAGCGCAGCACGACAACGATCTTGTCCTTCACGTCGAGCCCGGCGTAGTCGTCGTAGTGAAACTCGTCGGCAGTAGCGCCATATCCTGCGAAAACCAGAGGAGAATCCACCTGGCCCGAAGCAGAAAAGCTGAACGGAACGAAATCCTGGCTGGTTTTCAGGAGGGTCCTGGTCTCTCCGGAATGGACGATGCAGCGGTTATCGGGCTTCAGACGAGCGCCAGTAATTACGGAGAACGGCTGCGCGTATCCGTTGACACCAGCCGGGTCCAGGTGGAGTTCCTTATACCGGCTCTCAATCAGATGCTCGGCGCGAGTAAGCCCCTTGGAGCCATTTCCTCGGCCTTCCATGTCGGGCGCTGCGAGCGTTTTGACGTCATTCCAATACCGCGTTGGATCGGCCTGCGGAGCGGAGGGCGAAGCGGCGATCAGTACCGCAGTAGCGGCGGCAATCAGAAAAAGCCGGTGGAAAGACATACGATTGGTCATGGGGAAGTCCCTGGGCTGAACCGAGCATCGTATGAGGGCGGCAGGAGGGTGTCAACGCCGGCGCTAGTGACCGGGAGATTCAGGATATAGAATTCGGCGACAGTCCGGGCAAATCCCGTGAGTGAAATCAGCCTCCGTGTGCCTGCGAATGTATGTTTCCAGATGGTGCCAGTGACCCTGGGAATCTCGAATCTTCCTGCATGACGCGCAGATTGGCAGCAATCCGCTGAGAGTCTTTACCCGCGTAAGCGCGTCTTGCAGTTCGTGAATCAGTCGCTCGCGCTCCTCATCGGCCGCCTTGCGATCACTGACGTCGCGGAAAATGAGGCACGTTCTCGTATTACCTGCAGGGTCCTGAAACACCACCGAAGAGAACTCCATTGCAAACACCGTCCCATCCTTGCGGCGAGCCAGCAGTTCACCATGGGCTTTGCCGGATCGTTTGCGCTCGGCAATGAGGCCGGGCAGACGAGGGTCAGAAGTGTCGATGAGTCCTTCCCGGCCCGCGAGCAGGATTTCTTCGCGAGTCCGATTGAAAATGCGGCATGCGGCCGGGTTGGCATCAAGGATGGGTCCATCCGGCGACGTCAGCATGATGCCATCCATGCTGTTCTGAAACAACATCTGGTAGAGTCCGCTACCTTCCGGACGGACGAAATTGTCGGATGCCGCTTGCGTTCCTGGGCCCATGGAGACCTTGCTATTGTGAGTTGATCCGCGGCTCCCGAGCATCGCGGATGAGTGATCGAATTCTATGCAAGAAGGTCTGCGATGAGCAACTACATTTAGCATTCCTGAGGCCTGCAGGTCACGACGAGCAGAGGGAAACGGGAATATTTCTCGCAGGTGATTGCGTTATTCGGATAAATCCAGAACGGCCTTCTGAACCTGCTTCCAGGCGGCTGATTGAGGATCGATGAGGTCAAAGTGATCTGCTCCCGGAATTTCGAGCAGGTGTGTGTCTTCTTTTTCGGTTCCCCTTCGTTTCTGTTTTCGGGCAACGTAGTCGCGGCTGAATGCCGGGGGGACGTCATTGTCATCTAAGCCATGAATCAGAAACTGCCGTGCATGCGTAATTGAGAGATACATGGGATTGGCTTCGCGATAATGGTCGGGCACCTCCGTAGGCGTCCCTCGAAGGAATTCGACGACCGCGTCATTACTCAGGTGCAGCTCGTAAGCGCGCTGCAAGTCAAGAACGCCGGCCAGCGAGATTACGGCTTCCACGCGGGGTTCGTGAGCAGCGAGGCAAAGAGCGAGTTGGCCTCCAGCGGAGTGGCCCATTACGACTGCCTTTGAGTTGTCCAGGTTGTGCCTTTGCGCATTCTGAATGAGGAAGCGATACGCGGAGCGAATGTCGGAGAAGGTTCCGGGCCACGCGCCACCTTTATTGCCGACGCGGCGGTATTCCAGATTCGCGGTGGCGAATCCTTGCGAACTGAGAGCGGCGCAGAGGTGTCCGGCATGGTCAAGATTGTATTTGGCGCGCCAGTAGCCTCCGTGGATGTTGAGCAGAAAGGGAAACGGCGCCTTGCGGTGTTTCGGCAGACGTAAATCAAAGAACTGATTCGGATCTGTTCCGTAGGCGATGCGGGCGTCCGCTGGTGGCGCTGGCTTAGACAGAATGTCTTCTGACATGCCGCATCATTTTAGCTTGGGAGGGGCGTCTCGCACCGGGGAAACAGGAATCGACAGGCGAAGCTTACTCGTAGCGCAGGGCTTCGATTGGATTCAAGCTCGCGGCTCGCATCGCCGGTATCATCCCGCTGACGACCCCCACGGCGGCAAGAATCAAGGTCGCAACCACCAGGATCATCGGTGAGACAACGAGTCGTATGTCGCCGGCTTCGGCGTGCTTCGCCATGGCGCTGTAAAGGGTGAGGCGGCCCACCGAGAGCGAAACGATGTACGAAAGAACGATGCCGAGTACTCCCCCGATGAACGTGATTACCATCGCCTCGGAGAGGAACTGGAAGAGAATATCGCGGCTGCGCGCCCCCAAGGCTTTTTCAACCCCGATCTCGCGGGTACGCTGAGTCACCGAAACCAGCATGATGTTCATCAAGCCAATGCCGCCGATGCTAAGCGTGACCGTCCCGATCACCCCCAGGAGAACCTTCAACATCGCGGTCATAATGCCGAATTGAGAGAGCTGCTTTTGAGCATCGAAGACGAATACAGCACGGGGATCGTCGGGCTTGAAATTGTGCGCCGTCGCAAGAGTCCCTTTGATGGTCTTCGCCATCTTGTCGTGATCGAGGCCGGCGGAGTCTAGCCAGAGGCCATCGAGGTAGTGAGTGTCTTTGACTACGTCCATGGAGTTGAAAGGCAGATAGACAACACGATTGTCGTCGCTATCTCCTTCTTGCATGCGAGGCTTGAGAACCCCGACCACCTGGAAGCTGACGCCGTCTATTCGAATGCTTTCGCCCACGGCATTCATGCCGGAGAAAAGGCGGTCGCGCGCTTCCGAGCCGAGAACGGCGACGAGCCCGTGCTGCATGTTATCCGCGTCGTTTATGAAACGGCCCTGCGCCACATCGAGATTCCAGATGTCGAGAATGGATGGGTCCAGCCCTGTCACGGGAAAGGTGAACGAGCGATTGTTGTTCTGGACGTTCGAATCCTTCTGACTCATTCGTGACAGATTCCGGCAGAGGGGCACGTTGTTCCGCATCAATTCGATGTCGTCGTTGGTGAAGCGGACAAGGACGCCAGCCTTGTTGCCGCCCGCCTGCATGGAAGTGCGGCCCGGGAAAACGCCGACCGCTGTGGCGCCGAAGCTTTGGAAGATATTCTGAATGGCGGTAGCGAAGCCATTGCCGTAGGCAAGAAGAAGCACGACGGTCGCGATGCCCCATGCCATTCCGGCCATGGTGAGCAATGTTCGGCGCAGGTCGTGGCGCATGGCGGACACGGCCTGGCGCAGCAGGTCGCGATACGACGTAATGATGGGCGCGGGCGAAGCCGGCCGCGGCGCCACGGGTTCGACAGAGCTGACCGCAATATCCTGCGTCACCTCGCGCGTCACGTCGGCTTCGAGCACGTCATTGGGAAACGAATCCATGCCTATTCCTTACGCAGGGCCTCCACGGGTTCCAACATGGCGGCACGGCGGGCGGGATAGAGCCCTGCAGCCACTCCGGCGACGCTCAACGATGCCACAGCCAGGATCGCCGTTGAGGCGACGAGTTTCGGCGGATCGAAGTTCCCCATGTCGACGCCGGAGAGTGCGTTCATGATGAGGGCGGCCCCGGCTATGCCAACGCCTCCGCTCAGCAGCGTCAGGAACGCGCCTTCCACGAAGAACTGGAACATGATGCTGCTGCGGGTCGCGCCAATGGCCTTGCGCAGTCCGATTTCTCGAGTACGGTCGGCAACGGCAACGAGCATAATGTTGATGATTCCGATTGCGCCCAGGGCCAACGTAACCAGTCCGACGCTTCCCAGGAATGTGTTCATCGCGTCGAAGATCTTTCCGACCTGATCGACCATCTGGATCGTATCCCACTCGTCGAAGGAGTCCGGATTGTTCGGATCAAAGCCGTGGTTTCGGGCAATCACCTTGTGAACTTCCTGCTTGGCGGTTTCGTGCAGCGCCCGTGTCCTGGGCTGGTAGTTGATAAACGTGATGACGTCCGGAGCTTCGCCTACGTTGATCGGCGGGAAGTACTCGTGCATCGTGCTAAACGGGACGTAGCTCTGCAGGTTCTGGTTGAGATTATCCCCGTGCCCGATTCGCTGAAGGGTGCCGATCACTTCGAAGCGGATACCGTTGAGCAAGAGGGTGCTGCCGACCGCCGGCCTTCCGAAGAATAGCGTCCGGCGAGTTTCGTCACCCAGGACGATCACCGGCCGCCGCTGGGATTCGTCCATGTCATTCAACCAGCGGCCGTCCTTGATAGGCAGGTTCCGGATCTGATTGATGCTGGCGGGGACGCCATTGATGCGGCCGCTGGACTGGTAAAAGTCGCTCACGGCGCGGATATCACTGCGGCCAATCACCGGAGCAGCAGCGCGCACACTAGGGCAGTCGCGGATAATATCCTGATAGTCGCGGTACGTCAGGTAGTACTGGCGCAAGGCGGTGAAACTCCCCTGTAGGGCCGGTGCGCGTCCCGACCAGATAAACAAGACATTCTCGCCGATCGAAGCGAACTGCTTGCGGTTTCCGGCGCGAAATCCTTCGCCGACGCCGACCAGCAGGAGCAGGGAACCTACGCCCCATGCGATCCCAAACATAGTGAGGAATGAGCGCAATTTGTGCGCCCAAAGAGTACGAAGGGTCTGACCGAAGATGTCGAAAATCAGGCGCACGCTGCTATTTCGATTATACGGGCTGCGACACCTTCGAATGGGGCCCATTGTCAGACTGCATTCCCGAAATTGAAAGCTCGCCTTGCCACCTGAGGTTCGAAGGCGAGGTCCGAAACCCGAGTTTGAAGATTTTTCGTTCCGAATCGTGCGCAAGTTGGTTATTCTCTAGGCGAGATGGCGACGATGGCTCTTACCGAACTGCTTGGCGCCACGGTGTATGACCCGTCTGGTGCGGCAGGACGGGTGCGCGAGATGACGCTAGCCCCACAAGAGGACCGCTCGCACATCGCTTCGCTGATCGTCAAAACGAAATCTGGGAACCGTGTGCTTCCCCTAAGCGCCGTTGCTTCCATCAACGGGGGCATTCGGGCGACGACGGCCGCCGGAGAATGGGCGGCAATCAACGGAACGGAAGGGCTTTTCCTGCTAGATCGGGACCTGCTCGATCAGCAGGTTATTGATGTAAATGGGCGGAAGGTGGTTCGCGTCAATGATGTGGACCTAGAACTGGACTCGAGCAACGGACCGGATGGACATCCGGTTTTGCGGGTAGTGGCGGTCGATGTGGGAGCGCGGGGCGCGATCCGCCGCCTGTTGCGCGGTCTGGCTCCGCGACAAGTCCTGCACGCCTTCCTGGGAAAGATTCCACCCCGTTCGATTCCGTGGAAGTTCGTCGATGTGATTGAGACCGATCCTGCCAGACGGGTGAAGCTGAAGATTTCACATGAAGGTTTGGCAAAGCTGCACCCAGCCGACATCGCCGACATTGTGGAAGAGCTGGCTCCAGACGAGCGACAGGCCGTCTTCCAGACGCTTGACGAGGAAACTGCTGCTGAGGCTCTGGAGGAAGTCGAGCCGAAGGTGCAGAAATCGATCATGGAATCGCTGGATTCCGGACGTGCGGCTGACATCGTCGAGGAAATGGATCCGGACGCCGCCGCCGACCTGCTGGGCGACTTGTCCGAGGATCAAACGGAACAAATCCTGGTGCAGATGGAGCCGCAGGCGCAGCAGGAAGTCGTGGAACTGCTGGAGCACAGGGAGGAAACCGCGGCCGGCCGCATGACCACCGAGTTCCTGGCATTGCCGGTGAATGCCACCGTGCAGAATGCGATCGACTCGCTGCGGGAATTCGAGGGCGGAGTCGAAGTCGTGGGCACGGTCTATCTTGTGGATTCTCACGGCACGTTGGTGGGAGCAGTTCCTTTGGCTCGGATCGTACTGGGAGAGCCGTCCACTCCGATGTTGTCTCTGCATCAGGAGCCGCTCGTTTTTGCGCAAGAGACCGTGTCAGAAAACGAGGTGGCAGAACTCTTCGATAAATATAATCTTCAAAATCTTCCGGTTGTGGATGAGCACAACAAGTTGACGGGCGTGATCACGTCTGACGACGTGATCAGCATGTTGCGGTCGAAGCTGTAAGCATTCCAATCTAGGCTATAATCGCGTGCCGCAAGTTGGGCCTTGCGGTCAATCGTCGTTTGTCTTGGGGGGCAACAATGGCGACCACCGCAGCACCTATTCGCGCGAATACAGGTCCGACTGCTCTACCGGGCCGGCGCTTCGATCGCGTCTTTTTCAGTGTGACAACCCTGATGATGCTGGTTGCCGTGGTGGTCGGCTTCGGACCGACGTACTACTTTGTCGGGGGCTTACGCGCATCCCTTCCCAGCCTCGCCGTTCACGTCCACGCGGCCATTTTTTCCTGCTGGATATTGATGCTGCTGGTTCAGACTGCGCTGGTTTCGGCACGCCGTGTCGATGTCCACCGGAAGTTGGGGTTGGCTGGTTTTGTGCTGGCGTGTGCCATGACCGTGGTTGGGCCATGGGCGGCTACAGACCGTCTCGCGCACGGCGCGCGGCCGGGGCGAGACCCGTACTTTTTCTACATCATTCCCCTTACCGACATTCTCATCTTTGCAACGCTAATCTTCTTCGCTTACCTGTCGCGAAAAGATCCGTCCACGCATAAGCGACTGGTTTACCTTGCCACGGTCAGCCTCTTGATTGCGGCGTTTGCACGCTGGCCTTGGCATTTTCTTCATCGCAACGCTCCGCACGCCGCCTATGCCACATACATATTCCTGCTGATGCTTGTGGCATACGATCTGTGGTCGTCGCACAAAATTCATCGCGTGACTGTTTGGGCGAGCGGCTATCTGATTTTCATTCAGCAGATCAGGCTAGTCATCGGCGCAACGGCTTGGTGGCATCACTTTGCGGCGTGGGTTCAATCGGCTGCCCGCTAGTGTGATGTACCGCTTTTTCGCCACATAACCGAAAAGTTTCCTGCTACCTACTTTTCGTTTGTTCATATTCACTGCGGGCATTTATCCTGTGGCGTCGTTTGCATCTAATCTGCTTCATCTCTATGTCTGCGAAATGTACGCATGAAGTTCCTGAGGCGTTGGAAGATCCGGATCCTGCTGTTTTTTGCCGTTGTTGGCCCAGGGTTCATTACCGCGAACGTTGATAACGATGCCGGCGGCATCCTGACCTATTCGTCCGCCGGGGCACAATTCGGACATCTTCTGCTGTGGACCATGATCCCGATCACCATTGCCCTGATCGTGGTGCAGGAGATGTGCGCGCGCATGGGAGCAGTGACCGGCAAAGGGCTTAGCGATCTCATTCGCGAGGAATTTGGACTACGCATCACGTTTTTCATGATGCTGGGCATTCTGATCACGAACTTCGGGAACGTGGTGACGGAGTTTATCGGAATCGCAACGAGTCTCGAACTGTTTGGATTGCCACGCCTTTATACGGTTCCCATCTGTGGCGTGATCGTGTGGTTCATCGTGGTTAAAGGGCAGTACAAAACGGTGGAAAAAGTCTTTCTCGCCGCTTCTTTTTTCTACATCACCTACATTTTCGCGGGCGTATTGGCTCATCCCGCATGGATCGAGGCAACGAAGGCCACCTTCGTCCCACCAAAGCTCGGTGCATTTCGCGACCAGGCCTACCTGTATATGGTGATCGGAGTCGTAGGGACGACGATTGCCCCCTGGATGCAGTTTTACCTGCAGGCCTCGATCGTGGAGAAGGGAGTGACGCGCCGGCAGTACAAAGCGTCGATGCTTGATGTTGTGACTGGGTGCATCTTCACCGACATTGTCGCCTGGTTCATCATTGTGGCCTGCGCTGCGACATTGTGGGTGCACGGCTTCCGCGATATCCGCTATGCGGCAGATGCCGCTGCCGCGCTCAAACCCCTGGCTGGACAGTATGCCTACATTTTGTTCGCGGTAGGACTGTTTAACGCATCGCTATTCGCTGCTTCCATTCTGCCTCTATCGACGGCCTATACCGTGTGCGAGGGCTTGGGATTTGAATCGGGAGTGGGCATGAAATTCAGCGAGGCACCCGCGTTCTACTGGCTTTATACCGCGCTGATCGTTGCGGGGGGAGCCGTAGTCATGATCCCGGGCCTTCCCTTGGTTAAGATCGCCGTATTGTCCCAGGTCGTGAACGGGATCGTGCTGCCTTTTGTCCTGATTTTCATGTTGTTGTTGATCAACAAGAAAGAGTTGATGGGCGAGTATATAAACTCGCGCTTGTTCAACGTGGTCGCCTGGTTGACGACGGCGATTATGATCGTGCTGACAGTGGTTTGGTTCTGGACGCTGCGGTCAGGCTAGAGCAATTTGCCGGCGGCCAGATCGCTCACCAGCGTGAGATCGGCTTCCAGGAAGTCGTAGGTTGGAAGGTCTCTGGGATCGGCCCACTGCATGTCTTTGAATATCCGGTTCTCAATTTCGTTCTGATATTCGCGGACTTCGAAGAAGCGCAGTTCCACCGTCCCGCCGTTCGGATACTCATGCTGAATGCGGGCGAGTTCGTTGCCGACTTTCGCAAGGATGCCGAGTTCTTCCTCGAGTTCCCTGCGCAGGGCATCGCGCGGTTGTTCGCCTTCTTCGATCTTGCCGCCGGGGAATTCCCATTTCAGGGGCATGGTCTGATGCCGCGTACGCTGGCAGACGAGCAACTTTCCATTCTTGATGATGAGGCCCGCCACGACGCGTTTCATGAGCCAGTGGCTCCTTGCAGTGCACTGGCCGCAGGATCGACGCAACTGGTAAAGGTGAAGGCGAACGCGGCGAGACCTTCAGAGCATCGCAGTTCAAGTTGGTGCTCGGCGAACGAGTGGTTGTCTGCAACGAAGTACATGCGTGCCGAATCCACGGCTACGTAGCTTTCCTCCTGGCCGTCTGCATTTAGGCGGAAGCGGGTGTCGCGCGTTGCTTGTTGCCGAGTCAGCGGTTTTTCGTCCTGAAAGATAATCACTTCTGCGGAGGGTTTGTGGGGCGATGCCATGACCAAGTTTACGGCGGCAGCCTCGTATTTCAATCGCAAACTGTGCGGCCCTGCATCGACCGCTTCGAAGTATTCGGCTGTGGAAGCCCATCGGCCCGTGCCGTAGAAGAAATTCTCTTCCAGATTTCCGGCGAAAGAGTATTCGGCGATCTGGTCTTCTTTGAAACCACCTTCATTCCCGATGCGTCCGCGGCGGTTCCCCAGATAGAGTTCTCCAGTCGGCTTGTAACACACAGCGCCGGCATGATCTTCCTCGCGCACCGGCGGCATCAATGTCGGCAGTGCGATATCAGGATCGATCTCGCGCAGCAGTTCCTGGATCACCTGCTCGCATTCGGCATAGCCGCCCTCGCCGAAGTGTCCATAGCGAAGGTATCCATCTTTATCGAGCAGGTATTTCGTCGGCCAGTAGCGGTTCGCAAAGGCTTTCCAGATTTCTCGATTACTGTCGATCACGATGGGGTAAGTCAGGCCGAATTCCCGAATGCCGCGCTCTACATTCGATTCGTACTGCGCGAACGTGAACTCCGGCGTGTGGACCCCAATCACCGTCAGTCCTTTATCGTGGTATCGCTCGTGCCAGGCCTGCACGTAGGGTAGGGTTCGGATGCAGTTGACACAGGTGTAGTCCCAGAAATCGACCAGAACGACTTGTCCGCGCAATTGACGGAAGCTCAGAGGCGTGGAATTCAGCCACACGCGTCCGATCTCCGGGGCGCGTACTTTGCCTTTTTCCACTCTCATGCGGAAGCCGCTTCCAACTTCTTCCCTACGAGAGCGGCACAGTACTGAACCAGTTCCTGATGTTCGGAAGAGAAGGCGGCGGGGAAATGGCTGTCGATGTCCAGTTCGCCGACAACCTTCCCTCGAACAAAGATGGGAACAACTATTTCGGATTTTGTCTCCAGCGAGCAGGCAAGATAGCGAGGATCTTTCGTCACATCGTCAATCACGACGGTGTGTCCGCTGGAAGCGGCTGCACCGCAAATTCCCTCGTTGAGCGGAATTCGCGTGTGCGGCGTCATCGCCCCTTCGAAAGCTCCCAGAACGAGCATTGGTGGTTCCGCTCCTGCTTCGAGCATGTAAAAACCGACCCAGTTGTATTTCAGCATGCGGTCGTGCAGGAGTTTCACCATGGCAAGCATCAGGTCCCGGGCGGCAGGGGCAGAGTGGGCCAACGACTCGAGTTCCTTGCGTAATTCGTCCATCCTGGTGACGGCGGCCATTCCTGAATCTTAACTCACCACGTGGAATTTTCAGCTGTGCGAACCCGGAGCATCGGTAATCTGACGGATTCCTTTCGGGCGCGGAAAGAGTTCAGGATGAATGGCAAACGCCAAGGCATCGAGTCCCTGCAAAACTGTGGGAGCAGGCGTGTTTAGGTATTCGTCGCGGATACAAAAAACTCGACCCGAACGGGCCGCTGAGGTCTCGCGCCAAGCGCGATCGGCAATGATCTTCTGCAGAGGAACACGGTCCCCGGCACCGCACCATGCGGCGACCATCACGTCAGGATCGAGGTTCGGCAGTTCGGGAAGGGGAACGGGCCGGCCAGGTTCGTGCATGAAAGCGCCTCCGGCGGCTTCCACTAACTCCGCCACCCATTTTTGCGAGGTGATGACGGGCTTTCCCCATTCTTCACAGAACACTCGAGGCTTGGGTTTACCCTCGGTAACACCGTGAACGTGCCTGATTCGCTCCTTCATGGTGGCTATTACTTCGTCACCTTTCGCATTTGCGCCCACCACGCCGGCAATGGTCGCGATGTCGACGTAAATCTCGCCGAGAGTACGGGGAGCCATCCCAAGAAAGCGTGTGCCCGATTTCAGTATTTCAGAGACAGCTTTCTCCTGGTAAGGCACGGAGCCAATCACAAGATCGGGATGGGTGCCGATGATCTGCTTCGAGTCGGCCGTCCAGGAATCGGCAAGAATGGTGCGGGAGCCATCGGCTACGGCGGATACAACGTCGGCGCAGTATTTCGTGCAGGCGACCACGCGATCGAGTTCGCCGAGGGCGTGGAGAATCACCGTTGCACTCGGTTGCAGACAGGCAATTCGCTGTACGGTGTGGCTTAAAGGCATGTGTTAATCCTATCGCCCGGAGATTGGCCAGCATCAGGTGTTTCGGGAAGCGTCCTGCTTTGAATTCAACTGAGCCAATGCTGCCGAAAGAACGTCGATCGCCAACTGTGCGGCGTGAGTGGAGGCTTGCGGCAATCCTCCGACGGCGTTGACCACATCTTCACGGCGCAAAAGCCGCGCCTCTGCGAGAGTCTTCTGCGGCAACAATTCTGTAAGCGCCGACCCGCATGCCATGGCGGGAACGCAGCCCTTTGCCTTGAAGCGAGCTTCGGAGATTCGGCTTTCACTGACCCTCAGACTCAGGCGGAGGATATCTCCGCAGACTGGATTCTCGATCTCCGCTGAGGCGTCAGGATCGGTTACGTCCCCGGCATTACGCGGATTCTGAAAATGATCGAGGAGTTGTGCGGTGTACATGGCGTAACTTATCGGCGTCCCGTTCCGTTGGGATGGTACACGGTCCAGCCTCGTAGGAGCGCCATCGCCTCCAGATCGGGATTCGGATTGACCGCGAAACCATGTTTCGCCATCGCGAGCATCTCCATATCCCAGCGTGAATTTCCAAAGGCCGCGTCGATGTCTTTGTTGACCACGTCGCGGAGGGCCTGAGGCTTGCCTGGTCCGGACGGGATGCGCACCAGGCGGTCAGTTACATTTCCGTTCGCGACCGCCACTTTCGCTGCAAGAATGCGATCCGCTGCAATGCCGAACTTCTTCATTCCTGCACGGATCACCCATTCGTTGGAAGACGAGACAGCCCAGATCTCGCAGCCATTCTCATGCAGTAAGCGGACCAGTTCCTTCATTTCGGGGAAAACGTATCCCTGGAAAGCCGACTCCATGAATTCCGTGGCCGCGTCCATGATTACGTTTTCGCGCAGTCCCATGTGCATGGTAACCATCTCGCCGCACATGTCCTCTTCGCGGACTCGGCCAGCCTTGTACTCCGCATAGCGAGCGCGCATAGCACCGCCGACCTCGGCGGACACGATCCCTTTCTTGATCTCCCAATCGAAAAACGTTTCTCCAGCATCGCCCGACCAAAGCGTGCCATCGCAGTCGAAGGCGGCGACCTGCGGCTGCATGCGCAGAACTGAGTTAACGAAGTCTTGGGCAGAGGGGTTGGACGAGGATGTCATCACTGAATTCATGCACTTCGACGATAACGTGCATGGGCGGCAACACGCAATTCGATGGCTAGAGTGACGATCGCGTCAGCAGGGCGGAGTAGTCCTCGGGAGTGTTGATGTTCATGGCGATTGCCGCATCCTGCACCGGTACGTACTGCACGTGATCCTGGCATCGGTGCTCGACATCTCGGGCGTTGCCGGTGGCCGGTTCTCGCAGGAAGCGCTCGATCATCTCGCGCCCGGCTACGTACGGGTGTCCATGCTTGCCCGAGAATTCCGGCACCACTGCCCAGATGTTCGGAGGGGCAGATTCAAACGCCTGTCGGAGGGCCTGCACGGTTGCCGGGACTGCCGGGGGACGATCCACGAGCGTGATGATGGCCGCATCCCGACCGCGGTTTAGTACCTCACGCAACCCGACCTGCAGGGAACTGAACTGGCCCCGGCTGGGGTCGGGGTTGGTGACGATAGAAGCTCCCACGGTGTAAACAATGGGTGCCAACGTGGATTCGTTGTTCCCCGCGACCACGACAACGAAATCGGTCGAAGGCTCGAGCGAGCGGATCGCAGCGGAGAGAAAGGTTTCTTTCGAGATACCGTCGCCGGGAGGCCAGGGAAGCAGTGCTTTATCGCTTCCCATGCGCGAGGATTCTCCCGCGGCCAGAATCACGCCACCAAAGCTGGAAGACCTCGACATGCTCCGGAACATAGCAGAAAGTTGGAAGAAAGTCAGTGACTGTCGGTTCAGAGTCACGGCGGGGGACGAGGAAGAACTTACGATTTTCCCGATTCTTCTGTCGTCGCGACCTTGAACCAACTCAGGTGAGGCAGGGCCGAGGTCGCGTGGCGGCGAAACGCGATTAGCTCTGCTGTGATGGCAACCGCAATCTCCTCGGGAGTGACCGCCCCGATATCCAGGCCGATGGGGGCGTGAACGCGCTCGAAGAGGTGGGCAGGGATACCCTCGGCCTGCAGTGCTTTGGATATCTCGATTACCTTGCGCTTGGAGCCGATCATGCCGACGTAGCGCGCACGTGTCTGCACCGCCCAACGCAGGATGTGCATATCGTCCCGGTGTCCGCGGGTGACGATCACGATATAGGACGATTCGCTGGGGTCCAGCTTCTGCATGGCTTCGTCGAAATCGAGCGCGTGCACTTCCTTGGCCTCGGGAAAACGTTCCTTGGTCGTGTATGAGGAACGATCGTCAGTCACAATGACGTCAAAACCGGCTCCTGCGGCAGTGCGGCAAACATTGAATGCCACATGGCCTGCGCCGAAAACATAAAGTAACGCTGGAGGAAGCACTGGCTCTACGAAAACTTCCAGGGTCCCCCCGCATACGAGCCCTGTGTCGTACTTTGGGTCCTGGTTCAAGTCAAACTTTAAGGTGCGGGGCGTTTCCGATTCCATGACTTCGCGCGCGGCCTGCCAGACGTCCGCTTCTACGCAGCCGCCGCCGATTGTGCCGACAATTGAGCCGTCGTCGCGGACCAGCATCTTAGCTGTCTGAAACGACGGGATGGAACCGCGCACATTCACGATCGTGGCTACCGCCCCGCGGCGTCCTTCGCGGCGAAGTTGCACGATTTGTTCGTAGATATCCATGAGGGTACGGGTAAGTCTGCTTGATTATTAGCCGGTTGAAACCAGGAGTCAATCGGGCAAAGTAAAGAGCCACGGAGGGGTATCACATCGTGCTGAAAAATACGGTTCAATAACGCTTCGCGCCGGTCGCACTGAACAGGTTAGGAACTTGCTGCGGGCTTTGCGGGCGTGAAGATGATTTCCATGACCAGCAGGCAGGCGCCGACTACGATCGCGCTGTCGGCCAGATTGAATACCGGCCACTGATATTGCTTGACGTAAAAGAGCAGGAAATCGACTACGCGTCCGCTTGCCACTCGATCCCACAGATTGCCGAAGGCACCGCCCAGAATCAATGACAGCGCAATGCCTGTGACGGTCAGCGCGCGCGTCTGCTTCCATAGCAGCACAAGAACAACCAGCATCGCGAGCACCGAGAACGCAATCAGCATTGTGGTGCGCCAGTGCGAGGGAGAATCGGCAAAAAGGCTGAAGGCGGCGCCGGTGTTCTCGGTGTGCGTGATCCGGAAGAATCCCGGAATGATCTGGATATGCGTGTACAGCGGAATGCGGATCGCGGCCAGATGCTTCGTCCAGCGGTCGAGCAGGACGATGAATATGGCCAGAAGAAAGTGAAGGGCGCGCGCGGAGTTTGATTTCATCTAGGCTTGCTGCGCATCCAGTTGGTGCAGGACGGTGCTGCACCGCTCGCAGACCGTCGGATAGTCCTTGTCGTCGCCAACGTGCGCCGAGTAATTCCAGCAGCGTTCGCATTTTGCGCCATCGGCTTTCTTTATTTCCACGTGCAGCCCGCTGGTCCCGTTGCCGGAACCTTGCGCCAGATACACCTGCGACACGATGAAGAGATACCGGAGTTGCCCCTCATAGCGCTTCAGCAGTGAATAGACCGGGTCGGATGCGGTGATCAGAACCTGCGCTTCCAGTCCCGTGCCGATCAGTTGCTGATTGCGAGCCGCTTCGAGCGCCTTCAGCACGTCGTCTCGGACTGAGCGCAGGGATGTCCAATCCTTTTCCTGAGCGTCATCTTTCTCCGGAAATTTGTCGCCCAGGATGTCGGCCGCAGCAGGAAAGAGCGCCAGATGCACGCTTTCCGCGCGATTTGGAACCTGCGGCAGATACCTCCACACTTCCTCAGACGTAAAGGTCATGATCGGCGCAAGAAGCCGGGTCAGAGCTTCTCCGATTCTCCAGATTGCGGTCTGCGCACTGCGCCGGGCCTTTGATTTCGGCGCCGAAACGTAGAGCCGGTCCTTGAGCACATCGAAGTAAAACGCGCTGAGATCGACAATGCAGAAGTGATTCACCCGGTGATAGATCTTGTGGAAGGCGAACCCGTCGTAGTACGAGCGAACATCGGCTGCGAACGAGCACGTCTGCCGCAGCATGTATTGGTCGAGTTCTTCCATCTGCTCGAACGGAACCGCATCCGTCTGCGGATTGAAATCGCCGAGATTCCCGAGGATATAGCGGAACGTGTTGCGAATCTTTTTATAGTTCTCGCCCACACGCTGCATGAGGGCTTCGGAGCCGACGACGTCCTCGCGGAAATCCACGGACGCGACCCAGAACCGCACGACTTCGCCGCCAAGACGGCTTGAGATATCGACCGGGTCGACGTCGTTGCCGCGCGACTTCGACATGGCCTGGCCCTTTTCGTCGAGTGTCCAACCGGGAGTGACCACGCCCTTGTACGGAGGCGTCTGGTGCGTACCCATGGCGCAGAGCAGGGAAGACTGGAACCATCCGCGGTATTGGTCTCCGCCCTCGAGGTAGAGATCCGAGGGCCACGGATAATCCGGCTCATCGGCTACCAGCGCGAGATAGCTTGCGCCGGACTCGAGCCACACGTCGAAGATGTCAGTTTCTTTTTCGAATTTCGTGCTGTTGCAATGCGGACATTTGGTGCCGGCGGGAAGGATGTTGTCGGACTCAGGTGTGAACCAGGCATCGGCTCCGGATTTCTTAAAGAGCTCGACAACCTTGGCGTTAACGGCTTTGTCATTCAACGGTTTGCCGCAGCCCTCGCACAAGAACACGGCGATCGGCACTCCCCAGACGCGCTGCCGCGAGATGCACCAGTCGGGGCGCGTCTGGATCATGTTCGACAGCCGCTCTTCGCCCCACCCCGGATCCCACTTCACCTTCTTAATTTCCTGGAGCGTGCGCGAGCGCAGCGTGTCGTTCTTGCCCGTACCGCCCGGCATCGGCGTTTCCATGGAGATGAACCACTGCTCGGTTGCGCGGAAGATCACCGGATTGTGGCAGCGCCAGCAGTGCGGATACGAGTGCTCCGTCTTCTCCGAGTGCAACAGCGCACCGCGCGACTTCACCAGATCCATGATCGGCTGATTCGCGTCCCACACACGCTTGCCCGTGTACTCCGGCAATCCATTCCTCAGGATTCCTTTTTCATCGACGTTACTCGTCGCATCGAGTCCGTACTTCAGGCCGGTGATGAAATCCTCGGCGCCATGCGAAGGCGCAGTGTGGACCACGCCGGTTCCGGTATCCATAGTGACGTAATCGGCCAGTACGCCGAGAATCTTGCGATCAAGAAACGGATGTTGAAAGTTCAGGCGCTCCAGGTTACGTCCCGGAAAGTATGCGAGCGGCTTCGGATCGGCCAGGTTGCACTTGCTCGCAACTTCATTCGCCAGCTTTGACGCGACGATGTAAACCACGCCGCCGGAGTCGAGCGCAACGTATTCCTCATCCGGATGGAAGGCCACTGCCATGGAAGCGGGAAGCGTCCAGGGAGTCGTCGTCCAGATGATGGTCGAAACTGTTTTTCCCGCGAGCGCCGGATCGATCTGCCCTGGATCGTCCAGCAAGCGATACTTCACCCAAACGGTGCTGCTGGTGTGGTTTTCGTATTCGACTTCCGCCTCGGCCAGCGCAGTCTCATCGTGCATGCACCAGTACACAGCGCGCAGGCCCTTGTAAACGAATCCGTTTTCGTAGAACGAGAAGAAAGTTGAGAGCACCACCGACTCGTACTGCGGAGTCATGGTGGCATAGGGACGATCGAAGCGTCCGAAGACGCCGATGCGCTTGAACTGTGTGCGCTGCAGGTCGAGATACTTCTCGGCATACTTGCGGCAGGCCGCGCGCACCGCGGTGGCAGGCATCTGCAACTTCTTGCCGCCCAGTTCCTTGTCGACCTTGATCTCGATGGGGAGACCGTGGCAATCCCAGCCCGGCACATAGGGAGCATCGAATCCCGCCATGGTCTTCGATTTCGTGATGAAATCCTTCAGACACTTATTCATCGCGGTGCCCATATGAATCGGCCCGCTGGTGTACGGAGGTCCATCGTGCAGGATGTACCGAGGCGATCCTTTGCGTGCCTGGCGGATGCGCTCGTAAATGCCAATCTGCTCCCAGTGCTCGAGCATTTTTGGCTCGTTCTGGGGCAGGTTGGCCTTCATGGGGAAGGCCGTCTGGGGCAGATTGATGGTCTTTTTCAGTTCGAACGGCACTCTAGCAGCGTCTCCCAAATGATTGAATCTTTTCATTATAGGGAGCGCAGCAAGGAACGTCTATGTGGTGTAAGGATCGTGGCCGCGCAGCTTTGAAATCTTTTTGTGATCGAAGACGATCATTCCCATTATGGGGGCGCAAGCATGCGCGCTGGGGTGAAGAACCACTCGTGCGCGTGAATAAACGCTGCTTGGTGAAAAAGATTTCGACGGCAACAATTTTAACGCTGTGCCGATTGTTTCACCTTGACAACTCTTCTGAAATCAGAAGAGCCGCCAGGAGAAATGGGCGATCAGCAGGAACATCGCAAACAAGAAGAGGCCGATCCAAAGCAGAAAATTGGCGGTGAGTTTCGGCGAGTTGATTTGCTTCTTATCCATACCCGAGACCATACACGACCGAACCCGCTGTTCGCCAACCGGCTAATTGATTGCGCCGGCCGTTGCGGTTTCGGGCCACCAAGAGCGTGTAACCACAAAAGGACACGAAGCTACACGAAGGGGGATTGTGCAGGCACTCTTCGTGGCACTTCGTGTCCTTGTGGTTTCGGAAGTTACACCGGATGATTATCACTTCTGTTGCCTTGAGCAGAGGGCGTTCTTTAAGCTCTAACCGGTTATCCTTTTCACGAGATGATTTCCGATATGGAATCGCATTTGCACGCCGATCGGGAGCTTGCCGACGTGCTCGCGGAACTTTCGAGCCGTGAACCGATCTTCCACCGTACGGAACTCGGGACGACGCGCGCCGACTTCGAGAAAATGACGGCTGACGATTTCTGGGAAGTGGGTGCGTCCGGGCGCAGGTACTCCAGAGCTTTTGTGCTCGAGACGCTAGAGCAACGGTTTGCAGCCCCGCATGCGGATGTGTGGGAGACCTCGGATTTCCACTGCCGAAGACTCGCTCCTGATGTGTTCCTTTTGACGTACATGCTGCTGCAGGATGGTACGCGGCAAACACGCCGCTCAACCATCTGGCAGCGCACGGCCGAGGGCTGGAAGATCGTTTATCACCAGGGAACGGTCGTCCAGGATGCTGATTTTACAGGCTGTTGACACATCGGAGAGGTAAAGGAGCATTCTAAGGTCCGGCGCCTCGACCGTGAAGTACATGTCTGTTTGGGAGTTACCTGAGCGTTACGGAATCCACTGTCGAAATGCCTCGAGTAGAGTTACAATTTTGTGTAGCAGAGGGCGACCGGCCAGAACCGTTGCATGGTTGCCGGGCCCGACTCAAAATCGGGTGGAATCTAAGCAACTTGGGGGGAATCCTGCTCATCTGTGTAAGAAGCACGTATCACGCAGTTTAGGCTGTTTTTCTGTAAGGCAGTACACATCCAGACGGCAATTATGGGATCCGAACAACTGAATCCGAATGGTCCCGGCCAAGGGCCGGAACTGCATCTGCTTATCACGGATAAGCAATTCGAAGAGCCTCTTTACAAGTCCCTCTTCCGTGAGCTGGATGAATTTTTCTTTCCTAAGAAACTTCCTCCTCTGAAGCTGGAATCGAAGCCGGAGCCGGTTAAGGACATCTGGGGTTTCTACTCGTACTGGAAAGTGGGCGCTGCCGGTGTCGCCGGATACTATGCGCTGCTGGTGTTGGCTGTTGCGCTGACCGTCTATCTGGGGCGCCGTATCGTTTCCGCTGCCTCTCCTACGCAAAAGGTGACGGTCACTCTGGTGGATCCTGCAGACATCCCTCCGCTGAAGCCTTCGAAGACGCAGGTTGGCGGCGGCGGTGGCGGTGGCGATCGCGACGTGCTGCAAGCGAGTAAGGGAAAGTTGCCCAAGCTTTCGATGCAGCAGATTACGCCGCCAGTGGTGGTGATCCGCAACGATCATCCGAAACTTGCGGTTGAGCCCACAATTGTGATTCCTCCGCAGGTGCAGCTTGCTTCCAACAACATGCCGAACCTGGGTGATCCGATGGCGCACGCCGTGCTGCCGTCCAATGGCACTGGAGCAGGCGGGGGCATCGGATCGGGCAGTGGCGGTGGAGTCGGATCGGGCAAAGGCCCCGGTTTCGGACCTGGCGAAGGGGGCGGCGTGGGTGGAGGCATCTTCCACGTCGGTGGCGGAGTTTCTCCGCCGCGAGTGATCTACCAGCCAGAGCCCGAGTTTTCTGAAGAGGCGCGCAAGGCAAAGTATCAGGGCGTGTGTACTCTTGGCTTGATCGTGGGAGCCGATGGACGTCCCAGCAACATCCGAGTGCTGAGCAGCCTGGGCATGGGCCTCGACGAAAAGGCGATCGAGGCGGTCAAGAACTGGAAGTTCGAGCCAGCCATGAAAGACGGACATCCGGTGCGTGTAGAGATCGCCGTCGAAGTGGACTTCCACCTGTACTGAGATTCCTCAAATCCTCCGGCAGAGACGTTGCTTACAACGTCTCTGCGTGCGTTGAGTTGGCCTTTACCCACGGAACACTTAGTCGTTACGGGATTCTTCGCAGGACTGCGAAGTGTCCGGCCTTCCTGATCCGAAATCCCAAGCGTTTGTAGAGTTCGATCGCGCGCGCGTTGTCCTCGCGCACGTGGAGGAACGGCGTTTCCCCCCGATCGCAGATGCCGCGCATCACTTCGCGCATGAGCGCGCCGGCATAGCCGCGGCCCAGGAAATCCGGATGAGTACAGACGGCGCTGACTTCTGTGTACCCCGGTACTTTGAGGCGTTCCCCCGCCATGGCGACAAGGCGCCCTTCAACGCGAATCCCGACATAGGTTCCGAGTTCGTGAGTACGCGGTCCAAACGGGCCTGGCTTGGTCAGGGAGGTTAACTGAATCATTTCTTTCGAGTCGGGAGAGCCAAGCGCAATGATTCCCATCTCCGGCTGTGCGCGCGTTGCTCCATTTTCGAAAACCATCTGCAGCAAGGGCGCTCCGGCGATCCAAT
>CAVZWK010000030.1:0-763609 GCA_963778995.1 Terriglobia bacterium | reverse complement strand
CGTTCGGTGTAGGCCTGCTCCCAGTGCTGCAAAGCCTTGGTCGCGCTCGTCGAGTCCCACGTACAGCATTCACGAAGGCTCCTGCGGGACATTAGCCCTCCTGCTTGCGTTTTTTCAGTTCCGCGAGGAGTTTGAGAGCATCCTCCCGGCGCCCAGCGTGGGCGTACGCTCGGATCAGCACACCGATAACCCCCCGGACTTCTGTCAGAAAGAGCGAGCGCCTTTTCGAGCACGGCGACCGCATCCTCTCGTTAATTCTCGGCGATGAGTACGAATCCGAGAAATCAAAGAGTACCAGCATCGTTCGGAGCGATCTTCCAGCGCGCTGCGCAATTCGCGCACGGCCTCGTCATAGCGCCAGGCGTCGAACAGTATCCATCCAACGTCTGCACCCGATACCGCAAGAGGATCGAGGGTCCGCCCCGCTTTGCCCAGGTCAGAGCCTCATCGGTGCGCCCCTGACTCAGCAGCCATCCCGCAAGTCCTGTGTGGGCGGCGGCGTTGTTTGGATTGCATTGCGAAGCCCGCCGATATTCTGCCTCGGCATCTGTGCAATGCCACTGTTCCTGCTGAATTCACGCCAGAATCAAGTGCGCTACGGCGGAATCAGAGTCTAAATCTGCAGTGCCTTTCGAGTCGCGCTCATCAGCCCTCACGTGCTTTTTCTGGACGAGCGCCAATGAAGACGCTGCTTCAGGTCGGAATTTGCATTTGCCAGCACGACGTAAGCGAGTGCAACATTCGGGTCTCTCGCTAGCGCCTCATCAAAGTGGCTGAGACTCTCCTCAATCTCAGCCTTGCTGTTGCTTTTGCCTTTTTCGTACGAATTGGCCTCTTAGGTCGCTTTGCGTAGACCTCGGAAAAACCAGAGCGCTTTTCCGAAGCCTCTCGTGTTCCTCGCCAGTTACAGTGACCTCGACCTTCTCGCAATGGTATGCTCTCCCTCGCTCTCAAGAGCGAGCGCGTCGTAGAGTCAGCAATCATAAGTTTCCGACCGAGAAATGTCCATCGTTTATACCCGAATCAACTAGGCAGTGACCCAGAATTCGACTGCCCTCTCGGATGACTGACCCCTCGACAATTGCATCGACATCAAGGATTCTTGCGATCTCCAGCACCGAGAGGCGAGTTTGCTTGAAACGCATCACCAACATGCGGGGGATGACCCGCAGTCGCGGTCCCCGGCGAGGCGTCCGATGAGGGCCTCGGTAATACCCATGGCGAGATATTCCTGTGCCGGGTCGCCGACAACTCCCCAAGGGCAATACGGCGATGGGCTGGATCCGCCCCGGTCCCTCTTTCTTATCGCACTAGATTTCGAATCAGCGTCACAGCCAGAAGCACAGATGCCCACGCGATCGAGACCATAACTGCCGCCACCATCATCCACCGATGCTGAGAAGTGGTGGGTTGTAGCGCAACCGCAATTACTTTTTGTGGCCGCTACCAGTCTGTAGCCACTAATTGAGAATGTAGCCAGAGCCAGGAACCAGTACCCCGGCGCCCACCGTTTCGACGAATTTCGAATTTGTCCAAGTCGCCAAGCGCATCTACGCGCAACCAGCGAATAGCCGCGTTCAAGCTGTAGTGAATCGACGAACAGTCTTCGGCTGGCCAGAGCTGCCTTTCGCAACTCCTGCGCCGGCTGACGACGCGCAGGGTTGTTGGAGGATGAAGGGACGAGGCGAACGGAACGAGCTCTCCTTCAAGTTGATCCACAAGCCATCCCGACGGAGCTCGCCATTGCGCCAAATAGGCCTACAAAAAATACAACTCGACGGTGCGGGAGCCGTTATCGCCGGTTACTGCCATCGCATTTTCTTCAAGCCGTCGCACCAGTTAACAGACTGAAGCAGTTTTCGATGCACGAAGCTGTTCCTCTAAGCACATCAACACAAAGACTTATGTCGTAGACCGAGGCGTGACCTGCAGGTCACCCGCAAAGCCTGAATGCGCGGGCGCAAAACCAGACATCCCAGAACGAGCGGGAAACTGATGAAGATGTGAATTGCCACCCCAAACCATCGCCCTGATTCACTTCGGTCGAATGTGGCCGTAGGGACAAATCTGATGTCGGTGAGGGTGTATGGGGTTGTGCGGTCCTGATTCCAAACGTCGTGGATGTCGTGAAGGATCGCGCGTCGTCCTTCGAGACACGGTTTGGCTCCGCTGCCTAGCCACGGGCGACGTGTCTCGTCCCATCGTCGAGTTGAGCTACGCCGAGCTTGCGCGGCGAGCGACCGTCATCGCCGCTGCGCTCCAGGGGCAATGCGCCGTCGGCGATCGGGCGATGCTCTTGTTCCCGTCGGGGATCGATTTCGTGACGGCCTTCTTGGGGTGCCTCTCGCAGGTGTGATCCCAGTTCCCGCATATCCGCCAAGTCTCGCGAACACGCGAACGAAGTTTGGTAAAGCTCATACGATCGCCCGGGATTGCGGCGCCCGCTGGCGCTGACCACATCGGAGTCCCTCTCCACCTTAGAGGTCGTGGCGCCGCCCGGCGTTCGATGCCTGGCAACCGACGCTTGCGATGCGGGGATCCGCGCGTCGTGGCAGATGCCCAGGATCTCCCGGATACGGTCGCGCTCGTACAATACACCTCTGGTTCCACGGGCGCGCCGAAGGGCGCCGTCGTCCGTCATCGCCAACTCCTTGCAAACAACTTCCCATCGAGGCGGCCATGGGACCGGTGAAGCTCGTCGTAGGGTGGCTTCCAGTTTTCCACGACATGGGATTAATCGGCAATGTACTGCAAGGGCTTTTCGCAGGATCGAGCTTGGTGCTCATGTCGCCTTTCATGTTTCTCAAGCGTCCCGCACGTTGGCTCGAAGCTATCTCGCATTTTCGAGCGACGACCAGTGGCGGCCCTAACTTCGCCTACGACCTATGCGTGCGTCGCGTCTCCGAAGAGGAGAAAGCTCGGCTTGACTTGAGTAGCTGGGAGGTCGCGTACTGCGGTTCCGAACCTGTGCGCCCAGCAACCTGCGAGCGCTTCTCCCTGTCGTTCGAATCGCGAGGTTTTTCCCGTTCGGCGTTTTTTCCCTGCTATGGGCTCGCGGAGGCAACGCTTTTCGTCTCGGGATCGAGGCGCGGTATTGGTCCGAAGATCTGTGCGTTCCGAAGTTCGGCACTCGATCGCGGAGACGTCGAGGTTACGACGGCTGCCGACGATCGCCGCGTCCTGATGAGCTGCGGCAAGCCTTCCCCGACTGAAGAAATTCGCATTGTTGATGCGGAGCGGCTCGTGCCTACAAACGGAGTAGGTGAGATCTGGGTGCGAGGTCCGGCCATTGTGAGCGGATACTGGGGACTGGACGACGACGCCACCTTCGACGCTCGCCTTGCGGATGGCGAGGGGCCGTTCCTCCGCACGGGCGATCTCGGATTTCTCCACGACGATGAGCTTTACATCATCGGGCGTCGCAAAGACATGATTATCATCGCCGGTCGCAACCTGTTTCCGCAAGACATCGAAGCCACGGTCGAGGAGGCAGTACCTTCGATTCGGAAAGGATGCTGCGTAGCCTTTTCTGTCGAGTATGAGGACGGAGAGAGACTTGTCATTGTGGCCGAGCACGACGGCCCCTCGTCATCAGAAGTTGTGGGGACGATCAAACAGGCTGTGGTCGAGCATCACCAGGCACCTGTGTTCGACGTGGTCCTGGCCAAAAAGGGCGCGATCATGAAGACCTCGAGCGGAAAGCTCGAACGATATGCCTGCCGCCAGTCCTACGCCCAGAGGCGCAACGCTCCCACCGAGAAGGAGATCCGCGAGCGCCTCCAGCGGGAAGTTTCTTCCGCCGCGAACATCTCGATCGAGCGCGTGGACATTCGCGAACCCTTCGCGAGCTACGGCCTCGCATCGGTCGAAGCGGTGCATCTTGTCGGCGTACTCGAGACCTGGCTCGGGCTCAACCTCGATGCCACGCTGCTCTGGGATTACTCCACGATCGAAGCGCTCGCCCGCCTTCTGGTGCAGAAAGTTGTCGCGAAGTGATGGAACCGATTGCCATCGTCGGAATTGCCTGCCGTCTTCCCGGTGCGGAGAGCCCGGCGGCCTACTGGGACCTTCTCGTCCGAGGTGTCGAAGCGGTTCGCGAGCCTCCTTTTGAACGCCCGGAACTCGAGCCACCGCCCTGGCTCGTCGAACAGGCGCCGCATTGTCGCCGCGGAGGTTTCCTCGAGAACCTCGATCGCTTCGATCCCGGTTTTTTTCGGATCTCCCCAAGGGAAGCAGCGCGAATGGATCCGCAACAGCGGCTGCTCCTCGAGGTCGCGTGGGAAGCGCTCGAGGATGCCGGCCAGTTGGTCGCGCCGCTGTCGGGGACCAACACCGGTGTGTTCGTCGGCATCATGAACGCCGATTTTGCAAGACGGCACGCGCAGGATCTCTCGCAGATCGACGCACAGTTCGGCCCCGGATGTTCGCTCGGGATCGCGTCGAATCGGATTTCGTTCTATCTGGATCTGCGCGGTCCGAGCATGTCAATCGATACTCTATGCTCCTCTTCGCTCGTGGCGATTCACCTCGCCTGTCAGAGCCTGCAGACCGGCGAGTCAAGCCCGCTCGCGATCGCGGGTGGTGTGAATGTCATACTCGATCGGACGATGGATGTCTTTTACGCGCGGGCGGGCCTGCTCTCCGCGGACGGCCGATGCCGCGCTTTTGATGCCAGTGCGCGTGGCATCGTGCGCGGCGAAGGCGTAGGGCTCGTGGTGCTGAAGCGTCTCTCCCGCGCACGCGCGGACGGCGATCACATTCACGCCGTAATCCTCGGATCCGCGGTGAATCAGGACGGACGCTCCAATGGGCTAACCTCACCGAGCCGCTGGTCGCAAGAAGAAGTGCTTCGCACCGCGTACCGACGCGCGGGTGTCGCGCCGAGCAGCGTCCCGTACATCGAGGCGCATGGCACGGGCACGCTCATTGGCGATCCGATCGAGATGGCAGCGCTCGGTGCGGTGTTGGGCGAGGGACGTGCGCTCGGGCAATCGTGTGCGATCGGGTCGGTGAAGACGAATCTGGGGCACCTCGAATCCGCGGCTGGCGTCGCGAGCCTCCTTAAAGTGGTGCTTTCGCTTGAACGCCGGACGCTCGCGCCTAGCCTGAATTTCGAGACGCCGAATCCGTATTTGTGCCTCAATGAGAGCCGGCTTAGGGTACAGACGCGAACGGAGCCTTGGCCCGACGCTGAGTTCGTGGCCGGAGTCAGTTCGTTCGGCATGGGGGGTACGAATGTGCACGTCGTGCTGGGGGCCGTCGATCTGCCCGAGGCGTCGCGGACCTTAACCGAGCGAGCGTGCCTGATTCCGATCTCCGCGCGGAGCGTTCCGGCGGTCGATGCGCTCGAAGTCCGCTACGCGGAGCTACTCTCTTCGCATGGAGTGGCGCTCGGCGACGTAGCGCATTCAGCAGCAATGCGGCGCGATCATCACGATCACCGCCGCGCGAGGGTGATGCGTTCAGCGACCGACGTCGCATACTCCGTGTCGGGAAGCGTCGTGCCGGGGCGGATACACAAGCTCGTGTTCGTGCTGCCTGACAAGGTAGCGTGCGAACGCTCGAGCGGCGATGAGCTTGCCGAGAGCGAACCCGTTTTCCGTGAAGCGATGCAGCAGAGCCTCGCCGAAGGCGCGACGCACCTCGTCGCTTTCCAGAGCGGGCTTGCTGCCTTGTGGCGTGCGTTCGGATTCGAGCCCGACGAGGTGCTCAAGGTCTCAGGTGACGGGACGGGAAAGATCGCGGCGAGTCTTGGTCCGGACGGCACTGTCTTCGTCGAGTTGAGCCCGTGTCCCGTAATGCTCGGCACCCTGAGGGGAATCTTTGAGCGCGCCGGCGTTCCGGGTGCAGCGATACCGTCGGTGGTGCCTGGATTCGGCGAGCGTGCGTCCATCTTGCGAGCGATCGCTGAGATGTATTGCCTCGGCTTCAACATCGACTGGAAGCGGCTCGACGAGCGGAACGGGCGGTTCGTGCCACTCGGAAGCTACCCCTGGCAGAAAGAATACTCATGGCTCGACCTCGCAGCGCCGACGGGAGCATCGGTGCTGCCCCAAGGTGTCGTCGTACCGAGCTGGGTCCGCGCGAGCATACCGACTTCGAGCCCGTCCCCTTCGCGCGCCAGTGAGGGAGAGTGGCTTGTGCTTGGCGATGAAGGGACCACCGCCAAGGCTCTCGTCACGAGGTTCGGGGATGCCGGATACCGCGCGCGAATGGTGCGCGCTGTGGAAGAGCTGGCAAGTTCGGCTGCGCTGCAAGGCGTCGTCCAGTTCTGCGGGCGCGATCTCGGTCCTACCGTGCGGCTGGTGCAAGCGCTCGGGCAGCGAAGCGGGGCAGGGTCGCCTCGTCTTTGGCTTGTCACGCGTGGCGCATGTGTAGTTGACGACGACACGAGCCTCGCGGCGCTCGCGAGCTCGCAAATATGGGGGCTCGGCCGCGTTGCAGTGAACGAACATCCTCCGCTTCGCCCCACGCTCGTCGATTTGTCATCGACCGAACACGCGACGGACGCGGACATGCTCTTTGCCGAACTTTCGTCCGACAGTGGCGAGCTCGAAGTCGCCATCCGCGGAATCGATCGGTACGTCGCTCGGCTCGGTCGTCAGCCGCTCGCGACGTCGAAATCACGCCTGCAATTGCGAAGCGATGCGGCATACCTCATCACCGGCGGACTCGGTGGGCTCGGGCTCGCTGCCGCGGCGCGGCTCATCGATCGCGGCGCCCGCACGGTCGTGCTCCTCGGTCGAAGCGGCATCGCGAGCGACGAAGCGTCTGCTGCCGTCGCGAAGCTAAGTGCTCGCGGTGCAAACGTCATCGTCGAACGCGTCGACGTATCCGATCGCTACGCGCTCGCCGAGGTGCTGCGTCGGCATCGCGTGCGCGGTGTGATCCATGCAGCGGGCGTGATGTCGCCGGCTATGATCATGGCGATTGATTCCAACAATCTCGCTGCGTCGATCGCCGCGAAGGTCGACGGAGCACGTTACCTCCACGAGCTGTTAGCAACGGAGCCGCTCGACTTTTTCGTGATGTACTCCTCGGTCGCAACTATCCTTGGCATGCCCGGGCAAGGAGCCTACGCGGCCGCCAACGCGTACCTCGACGCGCTCGCCGAGCACCGGCGTGCGATCGGGCTTTGTGCAACGAGCATCGGGTGGACGGTGATTGAGAACACCGGCATGGCGGCGAACGCAGGCGAAAAGGCGATGGGTCAGCTCGCGGCTCGAGGCGTTTCCAGCCTTCCCATCCGCTCCGCCACGGATCTTCTCGAGCATTTCCTCGGCGCCGAAACGCCCGCCCATCTCGGCGCCGTGAACTTCGACCTGCGGCGGTGGACGGCGTTCTACCCTCACGCGAAATCGATACCTCGCCTCCAGCCTCTTACGGACGGGGATGCGTCGCGAACAGACGGCGCGCTCGCTCAGAACTTGCGGGCACTCAAGCAGACCGATCGGATTCGACCACTCGAGACGTACTTGTGCCAGGTGGCCGCCAAGGTGCTGCATCATTCTGAGGCGATTTCGCCAGATCAATTACTGTTCGATCTCGGCATCGACTCGCTCACCGCACTCGAGCTCCAGACGATGGTGGAAGATGAGCTAGCGATTACTCTACCCACCGAGCGATTATTGCTCGGTCCTTCGGTGCGCGAGCTTGCGAAGGAGATCGCGGCAATTATTGGCGGTGAGACGTCGACCATCGAAGCAAGCGCTCCCTTGTCGTTGCGCGCTGAAGTGGATCTCGAGGAGGCGATCACGTTCGCACCTCCTGAAGACGCGTCGTCGCGGACGATCTTTCTCACGGGTGCGACCGGATTTCTAGGCGCATTCGTTCTCGCGGAATTGCTCGAGCACACCAGTGCGACGATCTGCTGCCTAGTGCGCGGACAAAGCGCTGGAGAAGGCATGCATCGTTTAGAGGGCGTCCTCGGGCGCCACCATCTTTCCGCGTTGAGCCTGACAGCTCGTGTCACGTGCATTCCGGGCGACCTGGCGAAACCGCGGCTCGGCCTCGGGGCGAACGACTACGATCGCCTCGCAAGCTCGGTCGACACCATCTTCCACAGTGGAGCGTTGGTAAATTTCGCTTTCCCGTACCAGGCACTCAAAGCGAGCAATGTAGGCGGCACGCGCGAGGTGTTGCGCCTAGCGTCCGCAGCGCGCTCGCGTCTTCATTACGTGTCCACGATAGGTATCTTCCCCGGCGGACCGGGACATCTCGACCGTGTGTTCGAAGATGCTCGACCCGAAGAGCCCGACCAGCTCGCGCTCGGTTACATGCGCGCGAAGTGGGTCGCCGAGGCACTTGTGATGCAGGCGCGCGAGCGGGGGCTCAACGTGTCGATCTACCGGCCAGGAACAATCTCCGGTCACTCGACATCGGGAGCGTTTAACCCCGACGACTTCGTCTGCGCGATGATCAAGGGCTGCGTCGAGCTCGGTCTTGCTCCACGCGTCGACACGATGATCAACCTTGCGCCCGTCGACTACGTGAGTCGCGCGCTTGTTGGGATCGCGCTCGGAGCGGGTGGATCTTCGGGTGAGTATCACCTAGTGGGACCGCGGCCGGTCGCTTGGACGGATGTCGTTGCGTGGATCCGAGCGCTCGGGTACCGCCTAGAGGAAATGCCTTACGCTGAGTGGCGACAGGTTCTCGTGGAGCGGGCCGAGATCACCGGGAACGCGCTCGCACCACTCTTGCCTCTGTTCGTCGATCACGACAGCACCGACTGGCTTCAGCTCCCGCCCTACGACGATGCGAGAGCCGCGCGTGCGCTCGTTGGGACCGGCATCGCGTGTCCCCCAGTTGATGCGTCGCTGGTCCGACGCTACGTCGAACGGTTCGTTGTGAGCGGTTACTTGCCGCGACCGCGCTGATCGAGATGTCGCGCGATGGCGTCACAAGATAGAAGCATGTTGTTGGTTGTCAATTCGAAACACCTTTGCATTCGGAATCAATATGTCCAGATGATTGACAAGAAGGAGTTCACATGTTCGCACTGGTCGCTCTCGCTGCATTCGCGTTCACGCCGGTGACGGTTCCCGGCGGGGCCATCTTTAACTTCTATGCACCGAATGACAAGGGACAGATCCCCCTCAGTACGACCATCGGAAGCGGGATTTGGCAGAACGGGAACTTCACACTGTTGCCCCCTCCCCCGCAGGGTATCGCATTTGTCACAGCGACAGGGATCAACAACGAGGGAGTCGTGGTGGGGATCGCCTGGACTGCAGACAATCACGAAATGGGCTTCCTTCTGGTCGACTCGAACTACACACTGTTCTCCCGCCCCTCTTGGGACAATACAGAACCACGCTTCCTTGCAGGGGCTGGACTAGTGACGGGAGATAACTTCAGCGATGCCGGAGACCGCTCTGCTGGCTTCGTCTACGATCCTGCCACGGACGAGTTTACCGACGCAACTCCAGCCGGTTCCGACGCGACCATCGTGCAAGGCATAAATAAGTTCGGCGTCATCAGCGGCAGCGGGCATGATCCCAACCTCGGAGACTACAGCTTCACCTGGCAACAGAATACGTCCCCCAGAGGACAGCGCGCGGCATACCTCGATCGTTTTACCGTCGATAACAAGCCCAGCAGGGTGCGCGGCATCAACGACGCCGGTGTCGTTGTGGGATACACTTCCGACGGAACGGCGGGCTTCGTCGGCAATTCTGCAATGGGTTTTCGCTTGCTGCACCTGCCCGGGACTGGTAGCGACTCGACGGTGTGCGAGGGCATTAACAATTCGGGCCAGGTGACCTGCGCCTACTATGGCGCCAATAACATTGAGCACGTGTTCATCATCACGCCTAATCCTTAGCTGCTGATGGGCAAGCGCGAGGGCTTGCGGGTCTCTTCCGACTACACGGAACTGGGCAGAGCGCTGGAGAAAATGAAGCATCGTTCAAGGGCGGATGGTCTCTGACGAGGGAATTCGACCAAGTCCTCTGAGGAGCGAATCCTCCGAGTCCGGGTCATGCGATTGCCTTGACGATCAAGAAGGGGCCCAACCGAAGTCGCGCTAGAAGGACGAACTCCAGCGCAAGGGGCTCGGGCGTCGCCTTTGGCCCTGCCCGAGAATGGCGAACACTCCTGCTGAACTAGCATGGGAGATTTTCCAACACGCTTCTGCTAAATCTCACCCGCTAATCTCAGTGACTTTTTCAACACCCACAGACGGAGATGGAGGAGAAAAAGTTTCTCCTAATTCTTACGGGAACAGAAGCTGTGGTGCCTATCACCCGCACTATGGTACGTAGGATCTAAACTATGGGTCGCACTCGTAAGGAAAAATCCTGGTTGAAGGTTGGTCTAACCTGCCCCCTGTTGGTGATTTGGCTGCCTTTTCTTCACGCTGAGCCACCCAACATTCATATTCCGCGCATTCAGACTCCACCGAATCTGTCTGACTTTGAAAGCATGCAGCCCGGTGCCCGGATCCGCGAGCACGTGGTTAAAGTGACAGGATTCATTGCGCGCGAGCCAGCCGATGGAGCAGAGCCCACACAGAACACAGATGTATATCTGGCGTACGATGAGCACAATCTCTACGCCGTCTTTGTGTGCTGGGACAAGGAACCGGACAAGATTCGTGCTCGGATGACCCGCCGCGAGGACATCCTCTCAGACGATTCGGCCGAGATCATGATTGATACATTTAACGACGGCCGCCGCGGTTATGCGTTCGCGGCTAATCCCCTCGGCATCCAGTGGGATGCCTTGTGGACGGAGGGCTCCATCAGTACCGGTCAGCCGGCTGACTTCAGCGGGTTCGATCAGTCCTTCGATGCAGTCTGGCGATCCGAAGGCCGGTTCACTGACCGCGGTTACATCCTGCTGATGGCGATTCCGTTCAAGAGCCTGCGATTCTCCAGCGCAGAAAATCAGGAATGGAGGATCATCCTGAACCGGAGCATCCCTCGCACCAACGAAAACCTGTTTTGGCCAAGGATTTCCAACCGTATTGCCGGGCGCTTTAACCAGGCTGCCACGGTCACGGGACTGGAGCGCATCTCACCCGGACGCAATATTCAACTCATTCCTTACGGACTTTTCCGTGGATTTCGCGATATAGACCAGCGTGACCCGCAGAATCCATTCTTCGAGAATCGCACATTCCAACCAGAGATTGGCCTCGACGCCAAATTCATTTTGCATGACAGCTTTGTGCTTGACGCTACCATCAATCCCGATTTCAGCCAGGTCGAATCCGACGAACCGCAGATCACCGCCAACAATCGATTTGCAGCTTTGTATCCGGAGAAGCGCCCGTTTTTTCTCGAAAACAGCAACTATTTCAACACGCCGATCAACCTTGTCTTCACTCGCAACATTGGCCACCCCGAATTCGGCCTGCGCCTGACCGGCAAGTCCGGACCATGGGCCGTGGGTATCCTTGGCATCGACGATCGCTCCGCGGGAGAAGTCCTGCCAACAATCGATCCCCATGCCAGTGACCGCGCCGTATTTACCATCGCACGCGCCAGTCGCGATATTTTCGGGCAATCGACAATCGGCGTTCTCTTCACGGACCGGGAGTTTGCGGGCGGATACAACCGGGTCGGTGCCCTCGATGCCAACCTCAAACTGAATCCTAATTGGCGCCTTCAAGGACAGGCTGCAACGACCTCCACCGTTGATACGATTGCCGGAACACACACACGCGGGCCAGGCTACGATGTCGATCTTCAACGTTCCGGGCGTCAGTTCAATCTGCACACGGTGTATACCGACTTCAGTCCAGGTTTTGAAACTCAAACCGGCTTTGTCAACCGGGTGGACCTTCGCCAGCAGTCCGTGGATACCAGCTATTACTTCCGTCCGGAAGGGAAGTTTCTCAACTCCTTCGGCCCAACGTTTTTTGAGCGGGGCATCTGGGACCACCGCGGCACTGCCCTCGATCTGTTCGTCCAGCCCGGTTTTGACGTGAATATGGCGCGTGGTACTTTCATCAGCGTTGCCCCGTTTGGCTACCATGACGTGCACCTGCGTCCCGTGGACTATGACACACTTCAACGCGTAGCGACGTATCCCCTGAAGTTCTGGGCCTTCTCGGCTGGGACGAGTTGGTTTAAGCAATTCGATCTGACCGTCTTGACGGACTCCGGGGACGGCGTGAACTACAGGCCCGCTGCGGGCACGTCTCCCACCATCGCGCATGAAGACCAGGCGACCGTCCTTCTGACTTTCCACGCCGCTGCGCGTTTGCGGATTGACAATAGCTACTTGCTGGAACATCTGCGCGAGCGCGATTCTCATCTGACTGCTGTTACCAACCACATCCTCCGGAGCAAATGGAACTATCAATTTACCCGGGAGCTCTCCGCCCGCGTTATCTTGCAGTACAACTCCGTGCTCTCGAATACCGCGGTCAGTTCTCTCTCTCCCACGAAGAACTTCAACGCCGACTTCCTTATTACGTACCTTGTGCATCCGGGAACCGCGATCTATGTCGGCTATAACAGCGACCTTGGTAACTTGAACCGCAGCTTGGCCGTCGACCCGATCACCGGAAACATCCTCACAACTCCGAGCGGTTACATTAATGATGGCCGCCAGTTTTTCGTGAAGGCGTCTTATCTGTTCCGGTTCTAAGGAGATGGAAACAGATCGGAAGTTGCATAGTTAACACCGTCTCCCTCGCGCGTGGGTGCCTTCAATCGTCGTCCATACCCCCATCAAGCTTAAGCTTGAGAAAGGCTCAAAACAGCGGCGAGAACGGACGTTCGGTCAGTCGAGGCTTTTTGTGTTTTGTATTGGCTTACAATCCCTTCGGACCTGGCTTTGCTGCATGGCCGCTCGATACATTCCTGTTCTGGCCAATGCCCGTGAATGCAGAAGAAAATCAGCTCGTCCTTTCCGCGACCTACAAAGCGGCTCATGTCCTCTTCCCAGAGTTGTCTTAGGCGTTTCCGGTCCAATCCGTCTAGCGCGCTCTTACCTCTCGGCAGAGAAGCTGGCAGCGGATCTGGCAGTACTCCGAGACATGCATACTCTTCTAGTTGCTTGACACTGAGGCTTTCAAGAAGACGCTGGCTAGCTTCTCCATTAGCGCCGTGGGAACGGGCAACTTGCGTCCTTTGTTCTGCCACCGCTTACCCTTGAGTTTGAAGCCACGGTGCGGCTTGGAGCGCACCCACACGACATTGACATCATCGAGCAGATCGCAATATTCCGCATTCGCCACTTCTTGCTCACGGCAGCCCGTGTTCAAGAAATAGCCCAACCGCTCGGTGTACGTCTTGACTGTCTTGGGGTCTTTGAGGAGGGATTTCTTGCCCAGGAATTTTCTTACCTCGTCCACTACTCGTTTGCGGTTGGGATCGCCATCCTGCTTGACCGCTACGCCACTGCCCACAGCATCAAGCGTAGCCTGCCTGCGCTGCATGGCTTCGACCGCTGCCTTGAAATCAATGCCAACGGATTCGTATTTCAACCCGTATCGCAGGTAGAACGGACCCGTGACATCTTCCTTGGAGCGCCGACCCCGCCGTCCCAAATCGATCGGAATGTAGCGCCGATCCTTGCCCTTGCCCACCACCCGATACAACTTCACTGACAACGCCATATTTCCCCCGCAGAACCTAATACTGAGGTTCGGAGGAAATACCTCGAAATCCGTAAGCAGCGCCTTTTAGCTCGGAATTACGCTGCAAGTGGTTGGAAATAAAAGCGTAGAAAATCTGGCGGAGAGGGAGGGATTCGAACCCTCGGTACAGGTGTTAGCCCGTACAACGGTTTAGCAAACCGCCGCATTCGGCCACTCTGCCACCTCTCCGGCCTTTTTGCAGTTGGCGATTTCTGTCGCAGGCCCGAGCTTCACGTTCTGCTTGAGCGCACGGGGACAGGCGTCGCTACCAGCAATATTACACTACCTATCACCACTTTGAGTCTCGCCTGTGCCCCGGCGGACAGAACGAGTCCGGCCGCCAGTACTAGGTGAGATCGACCCGAAACATGAAAAACGCCACGGCCTAAACCGTGGCGATTCCCAGTCCGATACCGCGCATTACGCAACGCTCTCGACCGGTTCGTCGACCGAAATGCTTTCCTCTTCGTCCACCACTCGCGAGTGCGTCTTCGCCACCAGCATGTAAATCGAGGGCACCACAAACAGAGTGAATGCCGTCCCGATAATCATTCCGCTGACCAGCATGATTCCGATGCTGTTTCTTGCTCCCGCACCGGGACCGTTCGCAAGCACCAGAGGAAAGTGGCCGAAGACAGTGGCTGCCGTCGTCATCAGAATCGGACGCAGCCGGGTGCTTGACGCTTCAATAATTGCCTGGAGCTTGGTTATGCCAGTTTCCTGCAAGTGGTTTGCGAACTCCACAATCAGAATTCCGTTTTTCGCGATCAGACCGACCAGCGTGATGAGTCCGACCTGGCTGTAGATATTCAGCGTCGTGAATCCGAGGAACGAGAACATCAGCGCCCCGGAAATCGCCAAAGGAACCGACCCTGCCAGAATGATGAATGGATCGCGGAAGCTCTCGAACTGCGCCGCCAGCACCAGATAGATCAGCATCGCCCGACAACAGGAACGTTCCCAGGAACTTGCTGCCTTCCACGCGCAACTGCCGCGACTCGCCAGCGTAATCGACCGTGAATCCCTGCGGCAGAATCTGCTTGGCCTCGTTCTCCAGGAACGTCAGTGCCTGATCCAGCGGCACATTGCGGCGGAATCACGCCCTGAATTCGCACCGCATTCAGCTGCTGGAACTTATTCAGAGAGCGCGGCTCCGTCGTGGTCTTCAATGTGGCAAACGTCGAAAGCGGCACCAGTTTATCCGCTGATCCTTTTACGTAAATCTGCGATAACTGATCTGCAGTGAGCCGCTCCACCCGCTTCACCTGCGGGATCACCTTGTAGCTGCGTCCCTGAATGCTGAAGCGGTTCACATAGTTTCCGCCCAGCATTGTGGACAAGTCTTGCCCCGCCTGGCTCAGGTCCACTCCCTGCGACCGCAGCTTGTCGCGATCGAACACCACTTCTGTTTGCGGCTGATCGAACTTCACATCCGTATCGGCGAAGATGAACATCCCGCTCTTCATCGCCTTCTGCACAAGCTGCTCCGCCAGTTGGCTGACTTGCTGCGGTTCAGCCGCCGATACGATCGCGAAATCCACCGGGAAGTTGCCGCCTCCGGGCAGAGGTGGAGGCGTCGTCGGAATCACACGGATTCCCGCAATCTTTGACAGCGGCACCGCGGATTCAGCCAGCAGCTGCTTTGTGGTCTTCTTTCGTTGGCTCCACGGTTTGGTCACCATGCCGCCGAATCCGCCACTCGGAGTCGTGATCTGGAACGTGCTCTCACTCTCAGGGAAAGAGTGGTAAACGTTGTAAACCTCCTGGGTGAAGAGATTCGTCTGATCAATCGTCGCATTCGGTGCTGCCTGAATCACACCGAACACAACTCCCTGGTCCTCCGCCGGAGCCAGTTCCCGCATCGAGAACATATAGAACGGGATCATCAGCACAGCCACGATCACCCACAACGTCAGCACGACCGGCCGGTACTGCAACGTCCCGGATAGCAGCCGCGTGTATAGTCCACGCACTTTATCGAAGTTGCGGTTGATAATGCCGGCGAGCCCCTTATGAGACGCTCCCGCACGCAACAACTTCGACCCCATCATCGGAGAAAGCGTCAATGCAACTACGCCCGACACCACGACCGCGCCCGCCAGTGTGAAAGCGAACTCCCGGAACAGGGCGCCCGTCAATCCGCCCTGAATTCCGATCGGCGCATACACGGCCGCCAGGGTAATCGTCATGGCGATGATCGGGCCCACCAGTTCGCGCGCGGCATCTTTCGCCGCTTGGAATGGCGTCTTCCCCATCTCCAGATGGCGCTCCACGTTCTCTACCATCACGATGGCGTCGTCCACCACCAACCCGACCGATAGCACAATCGCAAGCAGGGTCAGCAGGTTGATGGTGAACCCCGCGACCAGCATCAGGAAGACTGCGCCGATCAGCGAAATCGGAATCGCAATCACCGGAATGAGTACTGACCGGAACGATCCCAGGAACAGGAAGATCACCACAATCACGATGACCAGCGTTTCGGTCAGAGTGTGCAGCACTTCGTCAATCGCATCCTGAATGTATGCCGTCGAATCGTAGGGGATGCCCAGCTTCATCCCTGTCGGAAGCTGAGCCTGGATTGCCGGCAGCGCTGCCCGCACTTCTTTAATCACATCGAGGGAGTTCGCTGTCGGCAGCACCCAAACGCCCATGAATGTCGCGGTCTGTCCATTGAACCGGACATCCTGGTCGTAGTTCTCCGCGCCCAGTTGCACATCCGCAATTTCTCCCAGACGTACGACTGTTCCGTTGTTTTCCTTGATCACCATCTGCCGGAACTCTTCCGGTGTGCGCAGATCGGTATTGGCGATCAGGTTCACCGACACCATTGTTCCCTTGGTGCTTCCCAGTGCGGATAGATAGTTATTCTTCGAGAGAGCATCGTGCACATCCGAAGGCGAGACGCCGCGCGCTGCCATCTCCTGCGGTTTCAGCCACAGGCGCATGGCGAACGTGCGATTGCCCAGGATGTCGGCCCGCTGTACGCCGCTGATCGCGCTCAGCTTCGGCTGGACCACTCGCGTCAGATAATCGGTGATCTGATTTTGATCGAGATCGTTCGAGGAAAACCCGATGTACATGGCCGCGAACTGCGTGTCGGCCGTCTGCAAATCGATTACAGGAATTTGCGCATCTGGGGGCAGATCGTTGCGGACCTGTGCCACCTTCGCCTGGATCTGCGTCAGTGCAGCGGTCGTGTCGTAATTGATTTTCAGGTGAACCTGGATCGTGCTCAGGCTCTGGGCGCTCGTGGACTCCATGTAATCGATTCCGTCCGCGCTAGCCACCACGCGCTCGATCGGAGTCGTTACAAATCCGCGCACCAGGTCTGCGTTGGCGCCCACGTACACTGTCGTGATCTGCACCACGGCGATGTCACTGCGCGGATACTGCCGCACGCTGAGCGAGCGGATCGCCTGCAAGCCGGCGATCAAAATGACCAGGTTTACGACGATCGCCAAGACCGGCCGTTTGACAAATAGATCGGTGAACTTCATGAATGCCCCTTATTGCAGCTCCACAGCAGGTTGCTCTTGAAGGACTGCCGAGTCTAGCTATCCTCAGGCTTCGGGCTTGGGTTGTTCTCGGGTTTGATCGTGTTGTTCACTTGGACGGGCGCACCGTTTCGCAGACGGAACACACCCGAGCTCACGACCTCGTCTCCTGGGTTGAGGCCAGAAACGATACCCACTTGATCCCCGCGTGATCCCTCGATCTTCACCACCTGCTGCCGGACGCCGCGATAGGTGTTCCCCTTGGGGTCCTTCATCTCGGTCAGGACGAATACAGAATCGCCATAGGGCGCGTAGTTGATTGCAGACGCTGGCAGGGGTACAACCTGACGCGGTTGGCCCAGCGGAAGATCGACCTGCAGAAACATTCCCGGACGCAGCTTGTTGTCCTTATTTGCAACGATCGCCTGCACCTGTATGTTGCGCGTCTGCTCATTGATTACGGAATCAAGCGCAATGATTCGACCCGTGAATCCCATTCCAGGCAAATCGTTCGCACTAACGCGCAAAACGTGGCCCGGCACGACTTTCGGAGTGTCCTGCTGCGGCACCCCAAAGTTCACGTAAATCGGATTTAGCGATTGCAGAGAGACAATCGCCTGTCCGGCAGCGAGATACTGGCCCAAACTGACCTGGCGAATTCCCAGCACGCCGGAAAATGGCGCGTGAATCGTCTTCCGCGCGATTGCCGCACGAATGTCGCCGACCTGAGCTTCCGTCGCCTTCTGCTGCGCCGTGGCGTTGTCGTATTCGGAATGCGAAATCACTCCCGCCTTGACCAGTTGTTGCGCGCGGTCGTAGTTAATTCGCGCCAGATCACGCTGCGCCTCAAGACTCGCGAGCTGAGCGCGCTCCTGGCGCGTATCCAATTCGACCAGAGCATCGCCTTCATGTACCCACTGGCCCGACTCGAAATGGATCTTGTCGATCGTTCCTGGCAGGTCCGCGCTCACCGTGACGCCTTGAATCGCAGCGGCGCTCCCGATCACCGACAGCGTGGATGGCCAGGTCTCGCGCTTCGCGACCACCGTAGTTACCGCCGTCGGCGGCGGCTGGAAGCTGGCGCCCATTGCGATGGCAGCCTCGACCTGCTTGTATTTTGCGAATCCCAGCCCCCCCAGAATCGCCAGCAGGACGGCCAACATAAGGATCAATCGTTTCGCCATAGAATCTCCAAAATCTCTAAAACAAGACACTTGGGGTTTGTCTGGGTAACAGACTCAGACTGAAAAGCGGTTGTCTCGAATAGATTTCGGCAACCTGCTAAAGGATTCAGAGTTAATTAAGCGTTTCGCCGAACGGAAGGTTACGCAGCAACGTTACCAGAGCGGAAAGGTCAGACCATCATTCGATTAGTCAGCTTCGGGAAGCGCCCATGCGAACAGCACTCCGCCGCTGCTCGTCATCACATACTGCCGTCCGTCAAGCTCAAAGCTTATGGGAGAACTCACGATCTGGGAACCTGAACCTGCATGCCAGAGGGTCTTGCCATCGGAAGAATCAAGCGCAAGAAAGTTCCCGGCAACATCCCCTGTGAACGTGAGCCCGGAGTCCGTCGTCAACACCCCGGCTCCCGAACGTCCAAGCCCCACCTCGTGCGCCCAACGGACCTTCCCTGTCTGATAATCGATCGCTTCGATGACACCTTTTCCCCAGACTCCATAGTCAGCGCCGGCCCATCCGTACACGCCATCCGCGGGTTTCGCAAAGTAAATGCTCCAACTCGGGTGTGCATCCACAATGAACAGACCGTTCTTCGTGTCAAAGCTTGGAGAACGATAATTCGTCATTCCACCTTCATCAGGCGCGATCAACCGTCCATCCGGTGCCGGTTCTTTCTTGGGATTTGGAATCGGCCGTCCTTCCTTGTCAACGCCGAGAGTCCAGTTCACGGGCCCATAAGGAACTGTCAAGAGACTCTTGCCATTCGTGCGATCCAGCACAAAGAAGTACCCGTTGCGGGAGCTCTGCATGAGCATCTTTTGCGGCTTCCCATGAAATTCGCCATCCACCAGCACAGGTGTCTCCACTGCGTCCCAATCATGGGTATCGTGCGGCGAGACTTGAAACGCCCACGCCAGCTTGCCCGTCTCCGGATTTAAGGCGACGATCGAGCATGTGTAGAGATCATCTCCAGGCCGTGTCGAACCGTTCAGCACAGGCGTCGGATTCCCTGTTCCCCAATACACCAGGTTGAGATCGGGGTCATACGTCCCCGTCATCCACGTCATTCCCCCGGTCGTCTGATTCGGGGTTCCCGCAGGAGGAGTTACATTCCATTGCCACTGCGTCGCTCCGGTTTCCGGATCGATGGAACGAATGTAGCCGCTCAAATTATCGAAATCGCCGGATACTCCAACGAGGACATGGCCGCGTACAACGAGCGGCGCCATGCTCGTCCAATATCCCTTCGTGACATCGGCGACCTGCACTTTCCATCGCACAGTCCCGTCTTTGCTGTTGAGGCAAACAAGATGCGCATCCGGAGAAAGAAAGAAAAGACTGTTCTTGTACATCGCGACGCCGCGATGGCCGATGTGCTCCCCGGGGCTGCGCGGGTAAGTGTAATGCCAGATCTGATGGCCAGAACGCGCATCGAGCGCCCACACATTTTCCGGAACCGTGAAGTACACAATTCCGTCCACCACCAGCGGCGAAGATTTGATTGGGATCCTCTGGTCCGTCTGGAACGCCCACGCGAGCGCCAGGCTTTTCACATTTTGAGGCGTGATCTGCGTAAGCGAGCTGTGTCGCCTTCCGGAATAGTCGCCGTGATATCCGGGCCAGGAATCAGCCGGCGGATGCACCAGCATTTCATCATCGACGCCCTGCGCCCTCATTAAAGCTGGTACGGAGAGCGCCGCAACTACCAGTGCGGCACTAACCAATGCACTCCTCAGAAGATTCATTCGGCCGAAGTCCCCAAGCTTCTTGAAATGGTACGAAACAAGTGCTGCCTTAGCGCAATGTCTGCAGGTATGCCATCAGATTGTGAACATCGGCATCCGAGTATTTGCTCAGCAGTTCCACATGAGCATTCAGCGCAGGATCGATCTTGAACTGAACATCACGCCTTCGCCACGAATGATAGGAGCCAGATTCGTCCAGCAATCCAATCGTGAATTCATCCTGGTACGCGACCTTGCCCGTCACAGTCTTGCCTGAAGGCAGGGTTACGAAGATCTTCGGCCTCGCGTGTCTTGGGTATAACATCTGCTCTTCAAGCTCGAGTCCCTGGTACCGCGATGCGATTCCCGCAAGATCGCCGCTCGCTGAATGGCAGGTCGAACATCCTCCCACACCTTCGAAGTACTGCTTGCCCGCTTGCACGTTTCCCGTCTGAAGATCGGACACATCGACTCCCTTACGTCCGCCGGTGCCCCTGCGGCCACCCGTGCTGCTCAGTGCATTGTTCTGTTGCGTATGGATGAACGCCGCCAGGCTGGCGATCTCGTCGTCCGACTTGTCGAAGGGCGGCATTCCCTTATCTGGCCTGCCATTCCGCACGACCACGGCAATCTTGTTTCCGTTTACATCTTGTGCCACCAGTTTCGACCTTGTCAGATCGGGGCCGCTCTCACCTCCGCCGGCATCCCGGCCATGACAGAACGAGCAGTCCTGGCGGAACAATGCCGCTCCTTTTCCAACAAGTTCCGGCGGGTAGGGCTTGATTGTTGTGGATGCTGCTGGAGCCGACTCTTTCCCCGCTTGTGTAGGGCTCGCAGGAGTCTGCGCGGTCGCCGCAATCGGGTACAGGAAGAATAGAGCGCAAAACAACACAGCCGAAGAACGTGGTCTCATAGCGGTCGGTTTACTGCTTGCCACCCGTTGCCTGAAGACGCGCATGGGAAGCCGTGCTCCCCTCCGTCATACCCAGTACCCACTTGATCGCTTCGAAATACATCTTCCGGATGTCCGGGTCGCTCCACGCTTCCCGGGTGTGACCGAGTGTCGAATAGAACACTCGTCCCTTCCCGTACATCTTGTCCCACGCCACGGCGAAATCGTGATCTGTTCTGTGAATTCGCGGGTTATTTTCATAGTTCAATTTCATGGGATCGAGACTCAACAACACATGCACCTTCTCCCGCGACCACTCCTTGGGCTGATAAATCTCGTCGTATTTCACGAATGCATGCGGAAAGTGCCGTACCGCGGGGAAATCCGGATCTTCATTGATAATCGGCGCATTGAATGTTGACCACGGGTGCTGGTCGAACCACCCGCCAATCATCTCCCCGTATTCTGGCCATTTGTAATTCGTGTCCAGCGCGGCGTGGATGCCAACGAATCCCTTACCGTCGTCCTTGATGAACGACATCATGTCCGTCTTCTGGCTCTCGTCGAGATCCAGCTCACCCGTGGTGCTCACAAATACGAGCGCGTCGAAATAGTCGAGGTTCTTGGTATTCCTCTTCAGGTCTTTTTTGGTGATGAGTTCCGTGTCGGTGCGAAGCATCGCATCCCACAGCCCGGTCTCATGGCCCATGTTGTAGATCGCCGCCATACCGTCAGAAACCGAATCATGCTCGAACCCCTTAGTCTGACCGATGACCAGAATGTGCTTGAGATGGATCGCCTCTTCATGCGGCGGCGGTGCAACCGCAGGATTCACCGCGGGTTGATTCTGTGCAGCACTGATTCCTGTGAAAAGGACAAGCAAAACGGACAGAGACGGCAAGCCTCGATGTCGCAACAAGTGATCTCCCTTGAGGATCCCGGCTATAACCCGATCCGGGCGTTCTTGAGATTCCCCACGATCCAGCGGTGCCTAAAGTTAACACAACTCGCCGTATTGAATTCGTTCGAATTTTCCCCGGACCGCGTGGTGTTATGACGTTCGGCGGCCGCACTGCGCACACCGCCATGGTAGGAGCCCCAGAGAGCCCGCCTGCGCACCGCAGGCACATGCACCTTTGATTGTGCCCGGCTCTTCTCCGGCGTTGCCGATGGTATTCCGAATCAGTAACAATGAGCAGCAGTGATCGGGAGGGCCATTATGACGTCACGACTGGCATTACTTACGTTAAGTCTGTATCTCTTATTCTCTGTGGTGGGATGTTCAAGCAAGCCGTCGAGCACCGACAATTCCACCGGCACAACCGCAACGGACAACCAGGCCGCTTCGGACAACGGAACCGCGGGATCCCAGAAAGAGACAAAAGAGCGCAAGGAAGTCAAACGGGAGCCCATCGTTGTACCTGCCGGAACGAGCATCACTGTGAGTCTTGGTTCTGCAATCGGATCCAAGCTGAGCCAGGCCGGCCAAACGTTTACCGGTAGCGTCGCCAAGGAAGTTCTTGTCGGGAATACCGTTGCGATTTCCAAGGGTGCATCCGTGAGCGGCACTGTCACCGACGCCAAGCCTCTCGGCAAGTTTGCGGGTGGAGCGGTGCTTCAGGTTCGTCTCGACTCCATCACGCTCCACGGAACTGAAGTCGCGGTGCAAAGCGATCCCCGCACCTTCACCGCGAAAGGCAAAGGCAAGCGCACGGCCGTCGCGACTGGCGGTGGAGCCGCACTGGGCGGAATCATCGGAGCTCTCGCCGGTGGAGGCAAGGGCGCAGCCATCGGACTCGCCGCAGGTGCCGGTGCTGGCGCTGGTGGCGCGGCGTTAACCGGAAACAAAGACATCGTTCTTCCTGCTGAGTCCTCCGTTAGCTTCCAACTCTCGCAGGCTCTCGAAGTAAGACGCTGACTCTCAACCTGAAACAAAATTCGCGGGCACCTCAGATGGTATATCTGGAGTGCCCCTTCTTTTTTTGCGGAAGGAGGCCGATGACTGTCATGCTCGACTTCACCCGTTTCGAGATCTTCACCTTCGATTGCTATGGAACCTTGATCAACTGGGAAGCAGGCATACTCCCAGCGCTCCGGCGTCTGTTAGCAGCTCACGGAAAGAGTGCAGACGATTCCACCCTGTTTAAGCTTTACGGCGACCTCGAAGAGCGCTCCGAACAGCCTCCTTATCGGAGCTATCGGAATGTTCTCGCGTCCGTTGTACGTCAGTTCGGCGCTGAACTCGGATTTACTCCCACCAGAGAAGAAGAACTCTCTTTGCCGGACTCTCTCAAGGCATGGGAACCCTGGCCTGATACGGTCTCGGCGCTACGAGAATTGAAAAAGCGTTTTCGTCTTGCAATCCTGTCGAACGTGGATGACGACCTTTTCGCAGCGACACTCCCGAAGCTCGGAGTGGATTTCGATGAGGTCGTTACAGCTCAGCAGGCACAAGCATACAAGCCGTCGCGCAAGATCTTTGAACTAGCGCTGGAGCGTATCAGAGTCCCCGCTCATCGTGTTCTGCACGTCGGACAAAGCATCTACCATGACGTGATCCCAGCTCAGGACTTGGGCCTCGCGACAGTCTGGGTGAATCGGCCATCCGCCAGACCTGGCGTGGGAGCTGTAAAGGCCGCCTCCGCAAAGCCCGATCTGACCGTCACGAGCCTCGCCGAATTGGCCAAACTTGCGCTTCAATTCTGAAGGGCGATAACCCAAGAATCGCTGCGAGTGGAGTCTGCCAATATAAATTCAGAGATTGACCGGCAGTTTCAGGACCTTCTTCTGAATGGCCCACATGACCAGTTCGGCTTTATTGTGAATGCCAAGCTTGCGCATGAGGTTGAATTTGTGGGCATCGACCGTCTTGGTGCTCAAGCCTAGAACACTGGCGACCGACCGTACCGTACGGCCTTCCGCAAGGAGCTTCATCACTTGTCGCTCTCGTATGGTCAGGCTGCGTTGGCGAGGCGAGGCTTCGTCCGGCCATTCCGCTACATTTCCGCCGCGTCGATCGTGGTGAGGCTGCTCAGATCTCCTCGCACTCCTCACCATCTCAATCAGCTGAGCGGCGGATGTGGAGCGCCCCGCATGGGTAGCGGCGTGGTGCTCTGCGCTGAGACCATTGCCGTGATCCGACGTGAGGAACAGAACTTTGCTGTTGCGGCATTTTTGCAGAATCGAGTGCACGCAGGCTTCGGGGTCGCGCCCAAACAGGCCGGAATCTGCTATCACCAGGTCGGGTTGATGCTCCAACACATCCCGCAAACCATCGGTCGCATTCGCAGCCTCGCCTATGACCTTGATGTCGGGTTCATCTTCGAGCAAACGACGAATCCCCTGGCGCAACAGTATGTGGTCATGTACGAGAACGCAGGTGATCTTCTTATCTTGCTGGATGTTTGAGTGGGGACACACAACTACTCCTTCTTGCGGCCAGACGTACCGGAAAAGCGCGGTCCCAGAATCGATCCCATTTACAGCCGCTCAATTCTACCCCCAGAGGTCCCTGCTTCGGCAAAAGCGCCTCAATACTGATTCCGTGCAAGCACCCCGAACGAGGCCCCAAATCCTATATCAGCCCGCATCAGGTACAATCAAAAATTTAATGTTGCGCTACTTCACAGCCGGAGAGTCTCACGGTGAGGCCCTTGTTGCCTTTTTGTCCGGTATCCCTGCCGGGCTCAAGGTGGACCAGGACTACATCGATCATCAGCTCTGGCGCCGCCAGCAGGGCTATGGCCGCGGCGGCCGCATGAAGATTGAGCGCGACACTGCCCACCTTCTTTCCGGCGTCCGGCACGGAATCACGATCGGTTCTCCGATATCCCTGCAGATAGCAAACCAGGATTGGAAAAACTGGCAAGAGTCTTTGCCCGTCGCCGAGGGCGATCCCGCAAAGCACAAGCGTGTCGCCTCCCCCCGTCCCGGACATGCCGACTTGGCGGGAGCCCTGAAGTACAACTTCCCCGAAGCTCGCTACATCCTGGAGCGCGCTTCCGCCCGCGAATCGACGGCCCGCGTGGCCATTGGTGCGATCGCCAAACAATTCCTATTTGAACTCGGCATCGAAGTTCTCAGCCACGTTGTCACCACTGGCTCCATCAGCGTTCCTGACTTTGTGCCTTGGGAAAAGATACTCGAACTGAATAACCGCAAAGAGATTCTGCTGAACTGCGCCGACCCGGACTTCGAGCAACGGATGAAGGAAGAGGTGGACAAAGTCCTCAGAACGGGCGACTCGCTGGGAGGTGTCTTCGAAGTCGTGGCTCATAATGTCCCTGCCGGCCTCGGCACATACGCGCAATGGGACGAACGTCTCGACGCGATGCTCGCGGCAGCCGTGATGTCGTTGCAAGCCGTGAAAGCAGTGGAAATCGGTGCTGGAGTCACGGCTGCGTATGCGCCAGGCTCCCAGGTTCACGACGAGATCGGCTACTCTGGGAAGGAAAGCTACACTCGTTTCTCGCGAGCCCACAACAATGCCGGCGGAATCGAGGGAGGCATTTCCAACGGGGAAGAGGTTCGCGTCCGAGGGTATCTGAAACCGATTTCTACGTTGCGGCGTCCGTTGCAGTCTGTAGATTTCTCGACTCGCGAACCCGTCAAAGCTGCCTATGAACGCTCCGACGTTTGCGTGGTGCCCGCCGCCGGGGTGGCCGCGGAAGCCATGGTGGCATTGACTCTCGCCCGCTGCGCCGTAGAGAAATTCGGCGGCGATTCCATGACAGAGACCAAAAGAAACTTCCAGGGCTACTGCCAACAGCTAAAAGATTTCTGATGATCTATCCCATCGTAAAGTTCGGAAACCCAGTTCTCGAGCGACCGGCGGAACCTGTCACCGTTTTTGACGATGACCTGCAGAAGCTCCTCGATGACATGTTCGAGTCGATGTACGCTGCTCATGGCGTCGGCTTGGCTGCCCCACAGATCGGCATCGGACGCCGCATCGCCGTAATTGACGTCACATTCAAAGAAGATCCGAAAGCGAAGCTCGTCCTCATCAATCCCGAAATCATTCGCACGGAAGGCAAGCACACCCAGAGCGAAGGATGCTTGAGCATCCCCGACTTCCGCGAAAACGTCACTCGTCCGAACAAGGTCACGGTTCGCGCCCAGGACGCCAAAGGCAAGTTCTTCGAAAAGACCGGCGAGGAACTGCTCGCGCGAGCTTTTTTGCATGAAACCGATCACCTCAATGGCAAGCTCTACATCAGCCACGTCAGCGCATTAAAGCGTGACCTTATGAAACGGAAAATTCGCAAGCTGATGAAAGCCGGAGAATGGTAGAAATCCCGTCATTCGATCCTGGGCGACCGGCCGGCTGACGATCCAAATGAGCCCGATCAGGAAATCGCCCAATGACTCCATCACTCAGTGCCTCAATGCCTGAATCCCTCGATCTCGTTTTCTGCGGCACCCCGCGCTTCGCTGTTCCCACTCTCGAGAAGTTAGCGGCTGCCGGATTTCGGGTTCATCTCGTAGTCACGCAGCCTGATCGTCCTAAGGGACGCGGGCTCGAACTAGTCGCGTCTCCTGTAAAGCAATCTGCCCTCGCCCTCGGAATTCCCATCGCGCAACCAGACCGCATCAAGAACAACGAGGAGTTCCAGGCACAGCTTTCGGCGGCAAAGCCCGATGCCATTATCGTAGTCGGGTACGGTCGCATCGTCCCGCAGTGGATGCTCGATCTGCCGCCGCTTGGGAACATCAATCTCCACGCATCGCTTCTGCCGAAATACCGCGGCGCCGCCCCCATCCAATGGGCAATTGCCAACGGAGAAACCGTGACCGGAGTCACTACCATGCGGATCGACGCTGGTCTGGATACGGGAGACATTCTTCTGCAAGTAGAATTGCCAATCACGCCCGATGATACGGCTGAAACCATCGCCCCGAAGCTCGCCGAGACGGGTGCTGCGTTGATGGTTCAGACACTGAGCGAATTGAACTCCGGCACGATTCAACCACGCCCCCAGGACAACACGAAGGCGACCCTGGCGCCGATCCTCAGAAAGGAAGACGGTTTGATCGATTTCTCTCGCACGGGCAGCGAGATTCTGAATCGCTTACGCGGTTTTCAACCCTGGCCCGGCGCCTATACGAAATTTCGAGGCAAGAATCTGCAGATTCAGAAGGCTCAACCTGCAAGCGAAATCCTGCCACCGTCTGAAATCGTGGCAAACTCCAACCGATTGCTCGTTGGAGCCGGTCACAACACCTCGCTCGAAATTCTGGAGTTGCAACTGGAAGGTAAGAAGCGAACCACCGCCCATGACTTCCTCCAGGGCTACCATCCCCATCCCGGCGAAAAGCTGGGTTAGTCCAGTTCGTCCCGCGAACGATCTCCGTCCCAGCCTACAATGCAGAAGATGCCATCGGTATCACCCGCACGCACCGCCGCGTTCGATATTCTTTTGAGAGTTGAGGGCGAATCATCCTACGCGCCCGAACTCCTGCATTCCGGCGCGTATGCGGGACTCTCCATCTCAGATCACGCTCTCGCCACGCAAATTGTCATGGGCGTTCTTCGCTGGCGATCGAAGCTCGACCAAGAGATCGCCCAAACTTCCGCCCAGGCCCTGAAAAAACTCGATCTGGAGATCCTGATCGCGCTCCGCATCGCCCTGTACCAGTTCCGCTGGCTCGATCGCATCCCTCAGCGGGCAGCCCTGAATGAAAGCGTCGAATTGGTGAAGCGCGCCCGCAAGCGTTCAGCCGCTCCCTTCGTCAACGCTGTCCTCCGAAAACTCACTCAGCAGCCACACGAAATCGCAACCTCTCCACCTGATTCCCCAGACTCGCTGGCCCTCGCGACGGCACATCCGCTCTGGATTGTCGACCGCTGGATTCGTGAGTACGGATTCGAAACTGCTCGTGGCATCTGCGATTTTGATCAGGCAATCCCGAGAGCGAGCATCCGTCTGCGCACTCCCGATGCAGAAGCTCAGTTGCTGCAAGCAGGTATCCGTCTCAACCCGGGACGAATACTGTCTTCCGCTCGCAGTGTTGAGTCCGGAGAGATCACGAGAATGAAGCAGCTGCTGAATCGATCGATTGTGATCCAGGATGAGGGTTCTCAGTTGGTCGCTGCCTTAGCTGCCCACGGCACGAAACCAGGCGCCCGTATTCTGGACTGCTGCGCCGCCCCCGGCGGCAAGGCTCTCGCGATCGCCGACCAGAGCGTCAGCATGAGCATCACAGCGGTCGAGGTCCATCCGCATCGTGCGCGCCGGATGAAAGAACTCCTCTCTGTAACCAATACCGGCTCTGCTGCGATACATGTCATCGCCGCAGATGCGTGTCATTTCCCTTTATCCTCTGGCTTCGATCGCGTCCTGGCGGACGTGCCCTGCTCAGGCACCGGCACCCTCGGCCGCAATCCCGAAATCAAGTGGAGATTGCAACCCGAAGATCTCGCTGACCTCCATCAGCGGCAGGTCGCCATTTTAGAATCCGCACTAGCGCAGGTCGGCGCCGGAGGCCGTCTGATCTACTCCACATGTTCGCTCGAAAAAGAAGAGAACGAGGACGTGGTGAAAGAAGCCTTAGCTGAAAACCAGGCCTTCAGCACAATTGACGCTCAGGTGGAACTCGCGAAATTGAACGCCGATGGCAAGCTACTCTGGCCTGATTTGAACTCATTGACCCGCGGGCCTTATCTGCGAACGATCCCTGGAATTCATCCCTGCGATGGATTCTTCGCGGCCATCCTCGAAAGAACGTAAACGCTCGGCATCAACGCACTTCGAAACTCACCGTTACCCCTGCGTAAACTTTCTGCCCTGCGGCAGGCCATTGCAGGGCAACGATGCTCGCCGGAGACGGCTGTGCGGGAGGCGGAATCTCCACGATCGAGCTCGTCGGATTCCCCGATGCATCTGCTGGAGCAACAGGCGGCGGAGCAACCGAAACGTTCCCCAGCTTGAATCCTGAATCCTGCAGCGTTCGGCTGACGCTCCCCAACGGCTGTCCCACGAAGCTTGGCATCACGAATCCTTGCGGATCTGGCGCACTCGCGATCAACAGGCTGATTCTGGGAGCGAGAACTTGTGTCGCGTTTGCCGTAGGACTCTGAGAAAGAACCTGGTCTTCGGGAACTCCGGCAGATTGGACTTCTGCCGTGGAAGCAATCTCCAGTCCGCGTCTTCTTATATTCAGTTCCGCTGCGTGTTCGCTTTGACCAGTCACATTAGGGATCGCAACACGGGTCGGTCCCAGGCTTTGCGCCACCCGAATCTGCCATCCCGGCCTTACCTTCGTCCCGGGCATGGGCAACTGGGACATGATCTTTCCTTCCGGGATCTGCGGGCTGTAGTAATGGCGCTCAATCGTCACCTGCAAACCAGCTCCGGCCACCGAACGCTCCGCCTCCTGCGGCGTCAACCCGACCAGCGCCGGGACAGCTACCTCCTGTCCGTGGATAGCAAAGCGCATGGCGGTCAATGCCGACACCATGGCCACAATCAGCAGCACCAGCGCGAGCAGCACGAAGCGGAAAGCGGATTTCATTTTGCGGGAAGACCGTAAATTAAATTCCTTCCAAATTATAGATCGGCTAGAACGAGCGGAAACCTTCCTTTTTCAGATATATACGTCAGTACTCAACGGCATGACCCGTCGTTCTCTGGCATCCGGCCTCACTTCCGCGCAATCTAACAGGTAGCAGGCGTTCTACCTGCGAGGTGCGTCATGATTGGTCTCTCGGAGTATCATGTCAATATGTGGCGTCGGATCCCCGTTTCGATCCTGTTTCTGGGCCTGATTTCACTTCCCGGGCTTTTCCTGACCAACGGTTACGCACAGATTAATGGAGTCCCTTCTTCGGTCACGTCTCCCGGTTTTGGTGGACGCCAGGTCAACGGTCCTCCGTCTAGCGTGACTTCTCTCGGACCTCGCGGTTACGCCCCGAACCCTCAGGTCAGATTCTCTGCGCCTGTGCAGGCGCATCGGAATGGCAATGGGCAGCATCGACGTCACCATCAGGGGAACTACGCCTCTCCGCTTCTGTACGCATACCCATACCCGGTGCCCTACGCAGTAGACAACGGCTCCGCCGATTACCCCGACTCAGCAGATTCCGACGCCAACGATCAAGGTGGCCCGACCATTTTCGACCGCCGCGGATCGGGAGAGCGCTCCTATGTTCCTCCTGTAAACGACGCGCCAGCAGCGCATAGTGCTGCTCCGTCAGATACCTCCGAGTCAGATCCGGCGCCGGCTCCGGCCGCGGATCCTACCCTGCTGGTTTATAAAGACGGTCGCCAGCTGGAGGTCGGGAACTACGCGATTGTTGGTACGACTCTTTTTGATTTGACTCCAGGCCATCCACGAAAAATCGCGCTGGCTGATCTGGATTTGGAAGCCACCCGCAAGCAGAACGATGATCGGGGAATCGTCTTTCAGCTTCCACCTTCTCTGCGAATGAATTAAATGCGGATTCCTCTGTCCATCCTGGCGCTGTTGGCTGCAGTTTCTACAACGGCCATGGCTCAACGCATTGGACCCATGCCGCATTTTCAGGGCCGGCCTTCAGGGTTCCATTCCGGGTTCGGCCATGCGGGACGCGCTCCTCTTCTATATCCGTTCCCATTCTATGATCCGTTGGCTTGGGACTATCCTGCCACTTCCACGGCGGCGAATCCTCAGCCTCAAGTTGTCGTTGTGCAGCCTGCAGCTAGCCCACAGCCGCCAGAACCAGCCCGCGAACCTTCTCAACCTCTCGTTATCGAGCTACGAGGGGACAGCTACGTTCAGGTGAGTGGGAATAGCGAGTCGAGGTCAGAAACACTTTATCCGGCGGATACCCCGAACCGCACCAGGAGGGTGGACGAGCAAGCGTCAATGGCTCCTAGCCCCGAGAGCCGGCCTGCGCTCCTAATCTTTCGTGATGGACACCGCGAAGAAATCTCCAGTTACACGATTGCCAACGGAGTGCTCTACGCCAAGGCCGATTTCTATACGGACGGTTCCTGGAACCGCAGCATCCCTATGTCCTCGCTCAACCTGCCTGCGACGATTCAGTCGAACCAGTCACGTGGAGTCGCGTTCCGCTTGCCCGGTGCTTCCAACGAAGTCATTGTAGGCCCCTGAACCTTGCGTCTGAGATTACGCAGCTTCTGCGAAACTCCTTGCCAACCTCATTCTGTCCGACCTTCTCTCCCGCATCCGCAGCATGGGTTGTTCCACCAAATGATAAGAAGCGCTGGCCAACACCACTGCAAATAGAACGAAGTACCACGGTTTCGGGCGAGTGCCGAACGCAAACAGCTGCTGCCACAAGTAAAGGCTGTAACTGATCTTTCCGAGCCAAGCAACAGGACGCACATTCAGGAACCTGTATGGAGATCGCACTACATGCAACAGCAATCCCGCAATCGCCAAGTGCATGGCCGGCCACAGACCGAACAGCAGCAGTGGCGTGAGATGGAAATGCAAATGCCCCAGATACATCGGAACCAACGCAACCGGCAGAATCAATAAGCCCGCCACCGCTCCGGCTGATTCGCGGCACGCGCACTTCGTGAACTGCCAGCAAGCAGCCGATCGCAAGCACATCCGCCACCGCCGGAAACGTCTCGTCCGCTCGTCCATGAAGTCCAAGAAAGTAACACGCCACGCGATACAAGGGAGCAAACGCAACCACTCCAACCAGAATCATCGTGCGATGCCGATGCCATCTCTTCACCACTCCCGGCCACAGCAAGTAGAACTGCTCTTCCACGCTCAATGACCACAGATGCCCGAGGATACCACGGATGCGAGAAATCAAAATTAGCCAGGTACAGCGCCGCGGCCGCCATGTGATACCACGTCAGTTCCTTCCAGAACATCGGAACACCGGAACCATAAACGCGATCGCCGCAGGAAAATCCGGTACGCCCGCCGCACATAAAATTCGCCCAAGCCAATCGTGGAAGTCTTCGCCCGCTCCTTCAGAATAAGCGTCGTGATCAGATATCCCGAAATGATGAAGAAGATCCGGACCCCAAGATTCGCGAACGCTCCCGCAATATCCGAGTGATATCTCAGCTCTGCCCAGTGCCCCACCATCACCAGCAAGATTGAAATGGCTCGAAGCCCATCCAGCGACGGAATACGTTTCATCTCGCGGAACTTAACAGCCCACGTCACAAAATCTCAGTGACACACAGCCACTTTCGACAGAATATTTCTGTGATTTCCCATCTCGGAACGGATCTCCCGCAAGCCTCAAGTGCGTCAACAGGAACCTCCGTTCCGCCGCCTTGCCGTGGTATAATAAACAGAATTCCCAGGGCGCATAACGTCTAATAAATCCAAGTAGTTACAAGCAAACAGAGCCGCCCTCGTTGCGTGGAAAATGTGTAAGATCTGCTAGCTAACGCTGCATCTGAGAGCTGACGAATGGCTGACGAACAGAACCCAGAACTTCCTTTGACTCCCCCGCCCGGCGGCGATGGCCCCGGCGCGCTGAACATTCAACCCGTCAACATCGAAGAGGAGATGCGCCGCTCGTATCTCGACTATTCGATGTCGGTCATCATCGGCCGCGCGCTCCCCGACGTTCGCGACGGACTCAAGCCCGTCCACCGCCGCATCCTCTACACGATGCAGCAGATGGGTTTGTATCCCAATCGCGCCACACGCAAATGCGCCCGCATCGTCGGCGAAGTCATGGGCAAGTACCACCCGCATGGCAACCTCGCCGTGTACGACGCCCTGGTCCGTCTCGCCCAGGACTGGTCGATGCGTTACCCGCTGATTTTTGGACAAGGGAACTTCGGCTCTGTCGATGGAGATCCCCCGGCAGCCGACCGTTACACTGAAGCCAAACTCTCGCAGGTCTCGACGCCTCTACTCGAAGACCTCGACAAAGACACCGTCGACTTCCACCCAAACTACGATGGCAGCGAAGTTGAGCCTGACGTTCTCCCTGCGCGCATTCCGAATCTTCTGGTCAATGGTTCTGACGGCATCGCCGTCGGCATGGCGACGAAAATTCCTCCGCACAACTTGACCGAGATCGTCGATGCCACCATCACGCTGGTCAACAACCCGAACGCGCAGCTTGCCGAAATTCTGAAATTTGTGCAGGGTCCCGACTTCCCGACGGCCGGCATGATCCATGGGCGCTCCGGAATTTTCGAAGCCTACCGCACTGGTCGTGGACGCTTCATGATGCGCGCCAAGGCCGCCATCGAAAACATCAACAAAGATCGCCAGGCGATCATCGTCACCGAGATTCCCTATCAGGTCAACAAGTCCGTCCTCATCAAGCGCATTGCGCAATTGGTGAATGACAAAGATATCGAGGATATCTCCGACGTTCGCGACGAGAGCGATCGCGACGGCATGCGCATCGTGGTCGAACTCAAGCGCGGAGCCGAGCCTCAGATCGTCCTGAACCAACTCTTCAAGCACACGCAGATGCAGGAAAGTTTCTCGATGATCCTGCTGGCCGTGGTGAACGGGCAGCCCCGCGAGATGGGCCTGATCCAGACCATCAAGTACTTCATCGAGCATCGTGTGGACGTCGTGCGTCGCCGCACCGCCTACTTGCTCGCCAAGGCGAAAGACCGCGAGCACATCCTCGAAGGTTACTTAAAGGCCCTCGACCATCTCGATAACGTCATCACCATCATTCGCGGCAGCGCCAACCGTGCGGATGCCCGCGACAACTTGATCGCGTACTTCGGCGGCAAGAAGATTGATATCAATACCACCGGTCGCGCGCCGAGAGTCGATCCCGAGAAGCCCTTCTCCGCCAAGCAGGCTGATGCCATTCTCGAACTGCAGTTGCATCGTCTGACCAGGCTGTCGATCGATGAAATCTCCAACGAGTTGAAGGAAGTCCGCGAAAACATCGCCGAGTACGAATCGATCCTTGGCTCCGAGAAGAAGCTGCGCGCCGTCATCATCAAAGAGCTAGAAGAAGTGAAGAAGCTCTATGGCGACGAACGTCGCACGCGCATCGAAGACGAGGCCGCCGAGATCGTTCTCGAAGACCTCATCGCCGACGAGCAGGTGGCCGTGACCGTCAGCCACTCCGGCTACATGAAGCGCACGCCCATCTCCACCTACCGCATGCAGCGCCGCGGAGGTACGGGCCGCACCGGCATGAAGACCCGCGAAGAGGATTTTGTCGAACACCTCTTCCTGGCCTCGACGCACGCCTACATCATGATGTTCACCAACAACGGGCGCGTGTATTGGCTGAAGGTGTACGAAATCCCCGACGTCAGCGCCGCAGGACGAGGCAAGCATATCGGCAACCTGGTCGGGCTCCAGCCCGGCGAGACGGTCAAGACGATGCTTGCCGTCCGCAATCTCGAAGAAGCCAACAAGTACATCTTCTTCGCGACCCGCAACGGACTCGTGAAGAAATCGGAACTTCGCGAATTCATGCACGTCCGCTCCAACGGCATCAACGCCATCGGTATCGAGGACGGCGACGAACTCGTAGCCTGCCGAATCACCGACGGCAATCAGATCATCTTCCTCGCCTCCCACGAAGGCATGGCTGTTCGCTTCGACGAAAGCCACGTCCGTCCGATGGGCCGCGCCGCGTACGGAGTCTGGGGCATCGATCTCGACAAGAACGATTACGTCGTCGGTATGGCCACGACGACGAAGCCGGATGCTCCCAAGGAGAAGCCTGCCGCAGGTGCCGAGCCTGAAGTAGTGGATGTAACGGTCAAAGGCAGCCTGATTCTCTCCGTTACTGAAAACGGTTTCGGCAAGCGCACAGCCGCCGATGAATATCGCCTCACCAATCGTGGCGGCAAAGGCGTCATCAACCTGAAGACGACGGAGCGTGTCGGCAAGGTCGTCGGTATCGCCCAGGTGGACGACACCTCAGAGGTCATGCTGATCAGCCACTACGGCAAGATCATCCGCATGGACTCGGGCACAATCCGCGAATCAGGAAGAAACGCCCAAGGCGTACGCCTGCTGCAACTCGAGCCGGGAGATCGCGTGGCCGCAGCCGTAGTGATCGCACCCGAAGCCGAACCAAACGGCAATGGCGGAACGCTGATTCAGTAGAGTTTTTTAGGCGGGTGGCCCATTCAAGCCTTCTTTTGGCTTGAGTGGGGCAGTTCTATGGCTGCGCACAACTTTCCTTCAAGCCGTTCGCGTTTTCTTGCCGTCCATTCCGATTCGATCTCCACGCGTCCCTCGCAGCCTGTGGCGTAATGCCGGAAGCTGCTCCATTCCCAGTCTTCGGGGCGTTTGCACAACCCGGCCTTAACCGGATTGCGATGAATGTAGCGAAGCTTTTCGACAAACTGCTCGTCATTGCGCACGTTGAAGTCGTAATAGCGTTTCTGCCAGAAATGCTCGGCACTCCCAATCAATCGTCTGGATACTCCTTGCTTCAGCGATTTCAGGGCGTCGGCAAGAAGTCCGCGCTTCGGTTCACTCAGGAGCAAATGGATGTGCTCGGGCATGACCACATATCCATAGACGCGAAGGTGGAGGCTTCGCCGCACGCGCTCCAGTGCAGATTCGAAAACTTGTGCAGTGGAGAGTGGGGTAAACAACATCCTGCGGTGATAGCAGCAGAATGTGACGAAGTGACTTTGTCCCGTGTCTTGGAAGCGCTTCAATCCCCATGGCACGAGGAAAGCGTAAGCGGCTGCGATTGCCCACTCAAGCCAAAAGAAGGCTTGAATGGGCCACCGGTTTCATTTTGGGATTCACAACCGCTCCTCTTCAGCAGAAGCGCGCCTCGCGTTTCACCGGCAGCCGACTTCATCAACGCGCGTCCCAGAATGACACCCAACTGATGTGGTTGCGGTTGAGATCGACCTCGTCGGTCCCCACGATGCTCACCACTCGCTCCGCTCCCGCGGCATTGGCATAGCGCACGGTCGCTCCGAAGAATGCCCTCGTCGCCGCCTGACCCGTTCTCGGAGCTTCCGAGTCCACCACTTCCGCGGCTTCGATTCGCTTCGTGAGAAAGCGAATCCGGCCATCGATCTGCCGCAGCCGCCGCTTGCCATATTTATAGTCGGCGTTCTCACTGCGATCACCGTTGCTGGCAGCCCACGCCACCACCTCTACGACGGCCGGACGTTCCCTGGTGAGCAGAAACCGGTGCTCATCTTTGAGGCGCTGCAGCCCGCTCCGCGTGATGTAGTTCTTGACTCGCGTCGCGGGCTCGTCCGCTTGTGGCTTTCTCGTAAACCCTTTCCCCATGCCGTAGTCTTACGTCCGTCTAGCGCGAATCCCAGTGAGAGCATCCATGAACGCCGCGGCCTAACTGATTTCTTCACATTTTTCTGGAACCCGGAGACGTCCCCGCATTTCTGCGGGACGGCGGGGCGAAGTGTTCCTGCAGGAACACAGCGTCATGACGGAATGGCATAGACTATATCGTCATGACAGCTAACCTAAAGAAAATACGTCGGGAAAAGCCCGTCCCCCGTGTTCCGGTCCCAGGTTTCCAAGGGCAGGTCGCAGACTATTTGGCGTGGGCATCGGACAGGCCAGGGCCGGTTTTGCTTTTTTCTTTCTTCTTCGGCGGGAAAGCCTGATGCCGTCAGACCATGCCGGCGAGTGTGTCACATCCGTTATCGATGGTTGTCGCAAGATCGGAATCCTCAGAACTGCTCCTCATGCGAACGGCATTTGTAACGTCAAAATAAACGACATCATGAGGCTGCACGTCGTATTCGGAAATATGGGGGAATATGGGGACAGACGGGACGTTCACTATTTCCCATTCGTTGAAAAAGCTGGTGAACGTTCCGTCTGTCCCGATTTCAAAAACAAAACCCTCCCATTCGCGCAAACGGCACGCGATAAGGACGGGGTACCTGGTCTCTTGAGCTTTACTTCTTGGGCCGCGACTCCGGCGGCACAAGACCTGCGAGGCGGTAGTACACAACGAGCTGGCCGTAGTGTTCCCCGCTATGTTCGATGATGCCGTATGCGATGTCGAGAACGCGCGATTTCTGGTGAGGGAAATAGACAACCTCCGTCGTCAGGCCTTTTTCGCCTTTCGACTGGATGGCGGCGGCTCCGTCGGCAACGGCTTTCTTTACGAATGCGACGATATCGGCCTTGGTTTTGTACTGGTCGCGCTTCGGATCTTCTCCCGCGGGAGGCTTCAGCCCCATCGCAGGATTCGTGAAGTAGTAGCATGAACCCGCCGCGTGCAGCAACTGCTCGGCGAAGCTCCGCTGCGCAGGTGTCGGCTTGAAGTCATATTTGTCCTCGGGAAAATCTTCGGCCATCGCCGTCAGCTTGCCGCCAATCTCATTCCAGGAATCGAGCACGACTTTCAATTCCGGATCGGCAGGTTTGACGGCTGCATCTTTCTTCATCGCGTCCTGGGCATGGGCGGGAAATGCGAATGCCAGCAGGACGATAGCGAGAAACGGTATTCTTTTCATTTCTTTCTCCACCGAGTTTCGCGAATCAAAGCTTCAGCTTTTTATTTCGCCTGCGCTAGCCCCGCAACAACCTGCGGCAACTTTATCGAGTATCTCGTTCCAGCCCTCCAATTGACCGCTATTTTTTGCGCTCTCCATGGGTTCATTTCCAATGTGGGTGAGTTTCGTCTGGCCGTTTCCGAGATCCTCAAAGATGGTCACGTCGTACGCACCGTCGATAGCCTCATGTTCCATCCCTAATTCCGCAGGCTCAATCTTGTTTCCCTTCGAGTCCGAAAAGTACATGGAGGAAACGATCTTCTCGTACGGAACAATCTCGTGGTATTCAACCGCATTCCAGCCCTCCTGCCCATCCGGCGTTCTCATGCAGAAGAGAGATTTTCCTCCAACGCGAAAATCCATCTTGCAAACTGGCGCAGTAAAACCCTTCGGTCCCCACCACTGCATCACGTACTTCGGGTCTGTCCACGCCTTCCAAACCAATTCGCGGGGGGCATCAAAAACTCTTGTGACAACCATCCGCTCAATCTCGCTAGCCGTGTTTTTTGCCATCTCTGGCCTCCTCTTTCTTCATTTGATTTACAACTTCATCCAGTTTGTCGAAGCTCTCTTCCCAGAATCGGCGATAGCTAATCGCCCAGTCGCTGACCGTCTTGATCGCCTCTGGCCTAAGCGTGCACACACTCTCCCGTCCACGCTTCGTCTTGATCACAATCCGCGCCCGCACCAGGTAGGCGATATGTTTTGAAATCATCTGCTGCGAGAGTGCAAACGGTTCCGTCAATCCGTGCACCGAGGCGGGCCCATGGGAGAGTCGTTCGATCATTGCCCGCCGGGTTGGATCAGACAAGGCGGCAAACGTTGTACCTAATTTATCCACAACCGTATGGTAGTGGATTATCGATCAATGTCAAGGCCGTCCCAATATTTGGCGTGCCCTCTCCGCAGCAGTTTTCCACAGCCACCCTGTTGCTCTTGTGACATCTGCCCTTGCGTTCCACAGCCACAACATCGGACGATAGCCAAGCCGAGAGGCAGATGAGCGGGATTGAGGCAGCAACATAACTCCTTATTCCGCAATATTTTACCTCTAAGTCCAATGACTGCAATATTTTGCGGGCTAAGATGCACGCAAAATCCGGCAAGTTCTTTGAAATCTATATTTTGGCTGATGAGATACCAAAAAAATCTCTTCGACCGCGGGGCGTTCCGCAAGCAGCTGGGTGAAGTAAGTCCTTATTCTGTAATATTTTACCTTTAACCCCAATGGTTTCAATATTTTGCCGGGATAAATGCGGACTGAACGCCGCAAGTTGCTTATTTCCAATATTTTGCGAGTTTGATCCAAAAAAACGAGCGCAAACAATCGCGCTTTCTGGGACAAATCGAGCACTCTGTATTATCGTTTCCGGTTGCACCACCGGGAGCGTCCAATGACGAATCAGATTCTCCGCGCTATTTCCATCATTCCGGTTTCCATCATTCTTTTCACCGCCGCCGACAATCTCCCAGCGCCTCCAGTGGCCAAGAAAATCCCGCACGAAACGGAAGTGAACGGACACAAGATGGTCGATAACTATGCCTGGCTCCGCGAGAAGTCCAATCCCGAAGTCCGCGCCTACCTCGAAAAGGAAAACGCCTACACCGACGCGGTGATGAAGCCGACCGAGCCTCTGCAGAAGAAGCTCTATGACGAGATGCTCAGCCGCGTGAAGGAGACCGACGTCGAGGTGCCCTATCGCGAGGGAGACTATTTCTACTACATCCGCTTTGAGGCCGGGAAACAGTACCCGATTCGCTGCCGCAGGAAGGCCGCCGTCCCCGATGCTCCGGAAGAAGTCATTCTCGATGTAAACCAGTTGGCCCAGGGAAAGGCGTTCATGAATGTTGCCGCCTTTGCCGTAAGCCCCGACGGTACGCTCCTGGCGTACAGCTACGACGATACCGGGTACCGCCAGTACAACCTCGCGGTAAAGGATCTGCGCACCGGGCAGACTCTGAGCGATCGTGCCGAGCGCGTCGGATCGATTGTGTGGGCCAATGATAACCAGACGGTCTTCTATACCCAGGAAGACCCCGTGGCGAAACGCCAGTACCGCCTGTATCGCCACACGGTGGCGAGCCCCAATCCCGATACGCTGGTGTACGAAGAGGCGGACGAGCGCTTTGTAATCGAGGCGTACAAGACGCGCAGCGAGAAATTCCTCTTTCTGGTTTCGCGCAGCCATACGACAAGCGAAGCGCGTTATCTTCCGGCCGCGCAGCCTGACGGAGATTGGAAGATCATTGAGCCGCGCAAGGCCGGAGTCGAGTACTACCCCGACCACAACGCCGATCAGTTCTATATCCGCGTGAACGACACGGGGCGCAATTTCCGGCTGGTCAGCGCTCCCAGTCACAGATCCCGGGAAGGCGAACTGGAAAGAGGTCATGGCGCAGAATCCCGATGTCATGCTCGATGACACGGATTTTTTCAGGAACTTCTGCGTGGTGTACCAGCGCGAAGGCGGCCTGCCGCAGATTCGCGTGATCGACCTTCGCAACGGACAATCCAAGCGCATCGCCTTTCCCGAACCCGCTTACGCCGCCTATTCCTATGTGAATCGTGTGTACGACACGACTGAGTTCCGCTATGGATATCAATCTCCCATCACTCCACCTTCCGTCTTTTCCTACGACATGGAGAAGGGGACATCGACCCTGCTGAAGCAGAAGGAAGTTCCAGGTGGATATGACGCGAAGAAGTATCAGGTCGAACAGATCTATGCGGTCGCCAAAGACGGCGCGAAGGTGCCGATCTCGGTCCTGCGCTTGAAGACCGCCAAACTTGACGGTACAGGACCGCTGTACCTCTATGGCTATGGCTCTTACGGCATCTCGATCGATTCCATCTTCAACTCGAACATTTTCAGCCTGGTCGATCGCGGTGTGGTGACGGCGGTCGCGCACATTCGCGGCGGCGGTGAGATGGGCAAAGCCTGGCACGACGCCGGCCGCATGATGAACAAGAAAACGACCTTCACCGACTTCATTGCCTGTGCCGAAGACCTGACCAAGCGCGGCTATGGATCGAAAGACAAGTTGGTGATCGAAGGAGCGAGCGCCGGCGGCTTGCTCATGGGAGCCGTGCTCAACATGCGCCCCGATCTCTTTCACGCGGCCGTGGTCGGAGTTCCCTTCGTCGATGTTATGAACACGATGCTCGACGAAACCTTGCCGCTGACTGTGGGCGAATTTGAAGAGTGGGGGAATCCGAAAGAAAAGGCCGCGTTCGACTACATGATCACCTACTCGCCGTACGACAACATCGAGGCGAAGGCCTATCCCAACATGCTGGTCAAGACATCATTCAACGACAGCCAGGTGATGTACTGGGAGCCCGCAAAATACGTGGCGAAGATGCGGGCGACGCGGACCGACCACAACATTCTTCTGCTGAAGACGAACCTGAATCCGGCGGGCACGGAGGCGCCTCCGGGCGTTACGACCGCCTGAAAGAAGCAGCCTTTGATTACGCCTATATCCTGACACAAACGGGCATACAGAACTAGCGGACGATCAGATCAGGCCGGCTCGAACTCGTCGCAAGAAGTCCTCGCCTTCTAGCTTCGCGCGCGCCAGCGTCGTGGGCTCGTTCCGGTGTTCTAGAGCCACTTCCTGCAGCATCAATTCAACGGCATCTTTCGGCTTGAATCCCTGGGAAATCAGCTTCCGAATTTGCCCTATGTAGCCGTCATCATCCTTAGATGTGCCGGAAAATCGCGCCAGGTGTTCGGAGCATTTGTGCTCTCGGTATTTCGAGGCGGCGAGACGATCATAGGCGGTTCGAGCATCCGGATCGTTCAGCAATGTCGGCAGTGGATAATTCCATTCGCATTGCGAACAAGTCCATCCTTGAAATGTGCGGTTTGACGTCCAGATCAGTTCTCTCGACGTCCTCGCCTCCAAGTTACTCCGGTTGTTGTCACTCTCCATGAGCTCAAGAACTCCGCACCGAAAACTTGCATGGCCCATGCTTGCGTCAGGCCATGGTACTCCTTCTGGCGGCGTCAACTGGCGAGGAGAATCAGAAGCGGAAACGTGCTAGCAGGAAGGTCCGAAAACTATTTCGCGAAGAAGTAATCGAAGGACTTGATGGCCTTGAACTCGTCCTCGCGGATGTCAAACACCGTATAGAGCTTGGTCACATTGAGAATGTCGTGAACCTTCTGGCTCAAGTTGAGCAACTTGAGCTCACCTCCGGCGTTCTTCACGGTCGTGAAGCAGCCTACGAGTTCGCCTACTCCGGAGCTATCGATGTAATCCACCTCGGCCAGGTTGAGAATGATCTTTTTCTTTCCGTCGGCGATCAGGTTGCGAACCGCCGTACGCACAACTCCAAGCTCATCTCCCAGCACGATCCGACCCCGAACGTCGAGAATGACGACGTGCGAGACTTCGCGTTGTTCAATTTTTAGCGGCATAATCAGCCCTGGTTAGCCCGACGGCGGGAATGGTAGTGCCTGGCTGAATGCAAGTCAATGGCGATCACGAACTTGCGTTGCCTAAGAGTGTGCGCCGTGCGGGCGCGCGTCCATCTCTAGCACCGGCAGGCGTACGTTGTCGCGGATGTCCTGAATCGGCGACGTGATGATCGGAGTCGGGTACTGGGGATGGCGGAATTCCAGGTGCATGCCTCGTCCCACATATTGCAGTTTCAGCATCGATCCACCCCAGGTCGACCCTGAGATGGCCACCTGCACCGGTTCCGGACAGAATTCCGGATGTCCCGACAGAAGCGCCTCGCTGCCGCCCAGTAGCACTGCGGTGTAGCAGTGATGCATCGTCCGAATCTGAAGCACGGTGGCTGGTGGCAGGTCGTTCAAGAACACTCCACCCTCGATCTCCGATTGGACTATGCCCCGGTTTACGTCGTCCGCAAGGTTGGGGTGAGGGGTGAACATTGCGCCGGGCATTAGGGTATCGGGTTTCATGGGCCGGAACAATAGTCCTTTCAGGAGCGGAAGGGCACGGCCTTTAGACGGAGGAACATAGGGCTGGGTTGCAGAACATTACCTAAAGCTTGCTTCCTATAGGTGGTTCCAGGCATCGAAACGGTACCTAATCCAGCGCCCAGGGGATGGCCTCGCAGGGCCTAAACCCTGATAAAATTAAGAACTACAAGGGGTTTCTCTTCGCATGCCAGTTCCCGTATCTCAGATGTGGACGGTCAGCAGCTACGTCCTGCGCCAGAAGTTTGCCGGACGGAAGCAATACCCGCTCGTGCTCATGCTCGAGCCGTTATTCCGCTGTAACCTGGCCTGCGCCGGATGCGGCAAAATTCAGTACCCGGCTCACATCCTGAAAAAGGAACTGAGCCCGGAAGAGTGCTTCCGCGCTGTCGACGAATGCGGCGCCCCCATGGTCTCCATCCCGGGCGGCGAGCCGCTGATGCACCCCAGGATCGGCGAGATCATCGAAGGACTGGTCGCCCGCAAGAAGTACATCTATCTCTGCACCAATGCCCTGCTGCTGAAGGAGAAGATTCATCTCTTCCAGCCCAGCAAGTACCTGACATTTAGCGTTCACCTCGACGGACTGCGCGAAGAGCACGATCTGGCGGTCTGCCGCGAGGGCGGATACGACATCGCCGTTGACGCCGTCAAAGAAGCCCTCCGCCGTGGGTTCCGCGTCACCACAAACACGACCCTCTTCGACGGAGCGAATCCAAAGTCGGTTCGCGCCTTCTTCGACGAGATGATGAACCTCGGGGTCGAAGGCATGATGCTTTCGCCGGGATACTCCTACGACAAGGCTCCCGATCAGAAACATTTCCTGGGCCGCGCCCGCACCCGCCGCATGTTCCGCGCCATCCTTTCTAATCGTAAGAAGGAGTGGCAGTTCAACTTGTCGCCGCTTTTTCTTGAATTTCTGATGGGCAAGCGCACCTACCCCTGCACGCCCTGGGGAATGCCCACGTACAACGTGTTTGGCTGGCAGAAGCCATGCTACTTACTGCAGGACGGCTACGCGGAAAGCTTCTCGGAATTGCTGGCGACCACAGAGTGGGCGAACTACGGCACTGAATCCGGGAACCCCGCCTGCGCCAATTGCATGGTCCACAGCGGTTACGAAGCGAGCGCCGTGAACGCCACGTTCAGCTCGCTCAGTGGTTTCCTGGCAACGGTGAAAGGCACGCTGTTCACGAGCTATAAAGACGACGAAGCGCTGCGAATGCTGGAAGAGCCGCAAACGCCGGTTAACCCGCTGATTCAGATCGAGAGCAGCGGAAGCACCTCGCACGATTTGCAGGAAACCAGAGCGTAGGAATTTCAGAGACTAGAATCCTCTGTGTCCTCTTTGTTGAACATTTTGATTTTCAAAAGCGCATGACAGGCAAAGAAGCCGGCCACATCGATCAACATCCGCCGCATCTGCAAAGCGTTGAAGCCCTGGAAGTCGTCCCGGGCACCGAGCGCGAGCATCTCGAAGGCTGGAATCCCGCTCTCGCCTCCGATGAAGACATTCGCCAGGCACTGGAAAAGGCGTTCGACTATCGCGGCGACATTACGATCACACGAAAAGACGGCTCGAAGATCGAAGGTTATCTTTTTGACCGCCGCTCGGCGGCAACATTGAAAGACTCCCTGGTTCGGCTCTACCCAAAAAACTCCAACGAGAAGATCTCGATTTCTTACTCTGACATCGCAGCACTGGCATTCAGCGGCCGCGACACTGCCGCGGGCAAAAGCTGGGAAGCCTGGATGAAGAAGTATGCCGAGAAGAAAGCCGCCGGCGAGAAAGATTTAAGCCTGCACCCCGAATCCTTGGACGAATAGCTCGAATTTCATCAACCTTCATCCGCGCAATCCGGCGGTAAAGGACTTACTTCGCTGCTCCCGTAAAGCTCAACCCATCCACCAGTTGTTCCACCTCGTCTTCGCTCCCACCGATCACAGTGATGGAAATGGCGTAGCCATCGGCGAGAAATGCAAGCGTTGCTTGCCGCATCACCCTGCTTCCAACATCCTTGTGGAAGTCGCTGCGGACCAGGTTCTTCGCGCCGACAGCAAATTCGTAAGGTTCTTCATCCACCGTGAACCCCTGTACCTTCGCCACTTCGCTCAGCGGACCGAAATATTGTGCCGCATCTTTCAGGCCCGGATACGACGACACCGGTTCCGCCGCAATCACGATGGACGAGTTGACTTCCTCGCCACGAGCATCCGGAGGTCTGGAGAATGCCGCGAGCAGCACGCGCCCCTCATTCGCAGCTGCCACGGCATCTTCATCCCGCTCATTCATTTCGTCGGTTCGAAGCACCCAGCCCGCCGGGATCTTGCACGACAACCGCAGCGTTCTGTTCCGGTAAATACCGCTCACCACGGAGCCCGAATCCAGGTCCGTTTTTGGATGCGGCAGGGAAGCCTTGCTGTGTTTCGAGGAAGAAGACGATGAAGACGACGGCGGAGCCTGCGTTTGCCCCAGCGCGACAGCAGACGCCAGCAACAGGAATATTCCGGCAGTAAGTCGCATCGAAAGGAATGCCATAGGATATCTACGAATCCCGCGCCTTCGTTTTGATCCAGATCGGCGTCCCCATAAAGCCAAACGCATCCCGGATCCGATTCTCCAGAAACCGGCGGAACCCGAAATGCAGGTTCACATCGCGATTCGTAAACAGCACGAAGGTTGGCGGACTGACCGATGCCTGCGTCATATACAAAATCTTCACGCGCTGTCGCATCGGCACTGATGCGCGGTCAAAGTCCACGTGTTCCAGGAAGCGATTCATCTCCGAGGTGCCGATTCTCTTGCGGCGCTCAGCCGCCACTTCCTCGAGCAGTGGGAAAATCTTCTCCGTGCCCTTACCCGTCATCAGCCGAGATGAACACAATCGGCGCATAGCTCAGGAACTTCAGCTCGTATCGCAGTCGCTCCTCGTACGCCGCCCGGTCGGCCGGGCGCTTGCTCTCCCGCATGCGGTCGGCTTTTGTGGGACGTCCTTTGCGTGCGGTACCGCTGATCACCAAGTCCCACTTATTGACCACAATGATCAGGGACCGTCCACTTTCGTGTGCATACCCCGCAATTGCCGCGTCGAGCTGGCTCACGCCCTCGGTCGCATCGATCACGAGCAGCGCAATGTCGGCATCTTCCAGATGCTTGCGCGCCATCACCACCGACATCTTTTCGGCCATCAGGTGGGTCTTGCCCTTGCGCCGAATCCCCGCCGTGTCGATGAACCGGAACTTCTGCCCGTCGTGCTCCACCATTTCGTCCACCGCGTCCCGTGTGGTACCAGGAATCGGCGAAACAATCGCGCGGTCGGAAGAAGTCAGGCAGTTCAGTAAGGTCGATTTCCCCACATTCGGATGCCCGATGATCGCCACCTTAACTTCGGATGGCGGCTGCTCGTCAGCGTTTGTGTCGGCGTCCGTCCCTTGCGGTTCCTCCGTGCTCTCCGTGTCCTCGGTGTTGAGATTCTTTGGCAGTTCCGCCACGACTGCTTCAAGCAGGTCGTCCACGCCACGGGCATGCTCGGCTGAGATCGGAAACATCCGCTCGATTCCAAGCCGGTGAAAATCCGACATCAGGGAACTCTGCTTCTCTGAATCAATCTTGTTGACAGCCAGGAACACCGGCCGATTCGTCTTCCGCAGCAGCCGAACCAGCTCGAGATCAGGCCCCGCAAGTTCCGACCGCCCATCCACCACCAAGATAATGGCGGCCGCTTCCTCCAGCGCCACCCGAGCCTGCCGAAAGATTTCCGACGGGATGAAATCCTTGTCGTCCGGCAGAATGCCGCCCGTGTCCACTACCTGCAACTGCCGGCCAGCCCATTCCGCCTTTCCGTAGAGACGGTCGCGGGTAATTCCAGGCTCGTCGCCCACAATGGCCCGGCGCGAACCGACAATCCGGTTGAAAAGAGTCGATTTCCCAACATTAGGCCGCCCGACAATCGCAATCGTCGGAATGGCGCTGTCCGATCCGGGGAGGGTGCTGCTCGGTTTGGAAGTGGTCTGAGTCAATTGATTTGTGTGGGACAGCCGCCTCGGCTGTCTTCGGGACGAAAATCCCGAAAGCTGGGAGGATGCAGAAGCCCTGAAAAGCTATTATAGAGTCTTCTGTGTCCTCGACTTCCCAGCGCGCCTCTTCCGCATCCGCCAAGGAAGCATCTCTATATCAATTCTTCGCTCCCGGCGGCATCCTCTCGAAGACTCATCCGGCCTACGAATTTCGCCGCGGCCAGCTGCAGATGGCCCAAGCCGTAGAGCAGGCGCTTGAAGAAAAACGGCACCTGATCGTCGAAGCTGGCACCGGCACCGGCAAGACGCTCGCTTATCTGGTGCCCGTAATCCGCTCGGGCAAGCGCGTCATCATCTCCACCGGGACGAAAAATCTTCAGGAGCAGCTCTTTTATAAGGACGTGCCATTTCTGGAGAAGGCCCTCTACGGAGATACGGACGCACGCCTATCCGTCTGCTACATGAAGGGCCGCAACAACTATGTTTGCCGGAAGAAGCTGTACGATCTCACCGACCAACCAGTACTCAGCGGGCTCGAAGAGATTGAGCAGTACCGCGCCATCGCTGCATGGGAGAAGCACACATCCACTGGCGATCGCGCGGAACTCGCAGAACTTCCTGAAACCAGCCAGCTCTGGCACAAGCTTGACGCACGCGCCGATACCTGCACCGGGCAGAAGTGCAGTGAATTCCAGCGCTGCTTCATCACCGAAATGCGGCGTCGCGCGCTCGAAAGCGACATCATCATCGTCAACCATCATTTGTTCTTTGCCGATCTCGCGATCAAGCTGCAGGCGGACGGCGCTCCCGATGCGGGAGTTCTCCCAGAAGCGGGGGCGGTGATTTTCGACGAAGCTCACGAACTCGAGGACGTTGCCGGCAACTACTTCGGCATCTCCGTCAGCAATCTGCGGATCGGACGAACTGGCGCGCGACGTCGAGAACTCGATGCAGCAAGCAACCAACGCCCTGTCGGCGTCACTTTCGGGCGCGCTGGGTTCCCTGCGCGACCGGTCGCAACTCTTCTTTTCGCTGCTGCCGGCGGGAGACGGCCGCTTCGCATTCGACACCCGCCGCGAATTCCTGGAAGAGAACGGAGACGAATTCGTCGCGCTTGAACCAGGCGTTAACGCGATTAGCGGGCGAGATCGAGGATCTGCCGCAAAAGCCCGAGGAAGTTTTCACACTTTATCCGTCGGGCACAAGAGATTCAGGCACAGCTCAATTTCGCCATGGAATCGGAAGATCCCAACACGGTCTTCTGGATCGAGCGCCGCGGTGGCAGGAGTGGCCGTGAAAAGCAGGCCTTTAGCCCGGACAAGGCGGCCGCAGAAGGTTCGCAGGAGTCTCGGCTTTCAAGTGGGGGAAATCGGCGGATGCCTCTGGGCGTCGCCAGCACGTATTCCTTCAGGCCACGCCGATCGACGTCGGTCCCGATCTTGCGCGAATGCCTCTGGGCCAAACTCGACTGCGCCGTCCTGACCTCCGCCACCCTCGCCGTCGGAGGAGGTTTCGACTACATCCGCCAGCGTCTCGGATTCGAGCATGCCCGCGAATCAGTCGCTGCCCTCGCACTTCGATTATCCACAGCCAGGCCGTGCTCTACGTCCCGCCCGACTTGCCCGACCCGCGCACTCCGCAATTCGCAGCGAAAGCGACCGAGCGCATTCGCAAGCTGCTCGAAATCACACGCGGACGCGCCTTCGTCCTCTTCACCAGCTATGCGCAGATGAACGATATTTACGAGCGGCTGCTCGGAGAAGTGGAATTCCCCATGCTCCTGCAGGGCAGACGCGCCGAAATCCGCGCTGCTCGAAGAGTTTCGCCTCACCCCCAACGCGGTCCTTTTCGCAACATCTTCTTTCTGGCAAGGAGTGGACGTTCAGGGAGAGCAACTGAGCTGCGTCATTATTGATCGGCTGCCGTTCGCGGTCCCGAGCGATCCGGTCGTCGCCGCGCGAGTGAAAGCGATCGACGCCGGAGGAGGTAACGCGTTCTTCCAGTATCAAGTCCCTGCCGCAGTCATCACTCTCAAACAAGGCTTCGGACGCCTCATCCGCTCCCTCCACGACCGCGGCCTGCTCGTGCTGCTCGACAATCGCATCCTGAAGAAGCAATACGGGCGCGTGTTCGTGGACAGCCTGCCAAATTACAAGCGGACGACGGACCTGCGCGTTGTCGAAGAGTTTTTCGGCGTCGGGAGCTAGTCCCGCTATTTCAGATCGAGATCCACTTGCTCGATGGGCAATAGCTGCAGTCATCTCTTCAATAGAAAGCGGTTTTCTTCGCCGACGTTGAAGCATACCTTTCAATTCCCGGATTGAACGCGCAGCAGGTACGATAGCGAACTTTCCTTTGTCGATTTGAACGAACTCGATCCGGTCCCCAGCATCGAGCCCGAGGGCCTCCCGCACGGTTGCCGGAATGGTGACCTGCCCTTTCGAGGTGATCATGGCGGATGCCATTTTGAGGTCCTTACTCTAAATGCTTACTCCATTGTAAGGAATTACCCCTTCAGGAAATCAAACCTCAGCGTGGCATGACCTGTACCACGATTCCAGAGGCCTGTCCGGTGCTGTGATACACGCGCTCGGTCGCTTTCACGAAATCCGAAGGCTTGGCATCGGGAATGTTTACGAAGGTTTGGGGATTTCGATCCGTGAGCGGGAACCACGAACTCTGGATCTGCACCATAATCCGATGTCCCCGCCGGAACGTGTGGTTGATGTCCTGCATGGTGAAGTCCACTTCTTCCACTTTGCCCGGAGTGAAAGGCTCGGGTTTTTCGAAGCTGTGCCGGAACTTTCCTCGGAACGGCTCTCCGCGCACCAGTTGCTGATACCCGCCCATGGTGAACTCCGGCACGCCCACATCCTTCCGAGGTTTATCCCGATCCTCCGCGTGCGCGTCCTGCTTGCTGTCTGGATAATCCACCGGATACACATCGATCAGCTTCACATCGAAATCCGAATCCGTCCCGCTGGTCGAAACAAATAGCCGAGGAGAAATCGGGCCAGAGATCGTCACGTCTTCCTCCAGCACCGGCGTCTGGTACACCAGCACATCGGTCCGGCTGTCCGCGAATCGCTGGTCCGAGACCATGTACTCCTGCGGAACATTCAACGCCGCGTAGTTCACGAACGGCACGGGCTTGGCAGGATCGCTCACATATTCGTCGAAAGGACTGCCTCGCTGCCGGCTGCATCGAAAGACAGCCCTCCCCCAGCTTGCAGATAGAGCGTCTTGCGCTCGGCGTTCTCCGGAGGCCAAGACGAATACTTCCTCCACACGTTCGTTCCGGTCTCGAAGACATAGGCCTTCGGCAACTTGGCGTCGGTTCCGCCCTTTAGATAATGCTCGAAAAACGGGAACAGGATGTTCTTGCGGTAATACTCGCGCGGTGTCCGAGGCGAACTCCACTCGGCCCAGATGCTCGCCCTCATACCGGGCCCAGCCTCCATGCACCCAAGGCCCGACCACCAGCGCATTGAAGATTCCCGGATTGTTCTTGTCGATGGAATGAAAAGTGGTGAACGGCCCCTGCAAGTCTTCCGCGTCAAACCATCCGCCCACCGTCAGCACAGCGCAGTGAATGTTCTTCATGTGCGGAGCCAGATCGCGCGCCTTCCAGTAGTCATCGAAGGTGTCGTTGCCAACCTGGTCATCCCACAACGCGGTTTGCCGTCGAGATACTTCCGCAAGTTCGACAGAGGTCCGGCTTTCAGAAAGAACTCATATCCGTCCTTGGTCCCAAAATCGAATTCCGGATACCTCTTTGGCGGCAACTGCGGATTCTGCTGCGGCTTGAAGAAGCTGTAGAAGCCGAAATTGGCCGCCAGCATGAACGCGCCACCGTGATAGGCATCATCGCCCATGAAAAGGTTCGTCATCGGGGCCTGGGGAGAAGCAGCCTTTAACGCAGGATGCGAATCAATGATGCTCGCCGACGTAAAGAATCCCGGATAGGAGATTCCCCAGATCCCGGCATTTCCATTGTTGTTCGGAACATTCTTCAGCAGCCAATCAATGGTGTCGTAAAGATCGGTGCTGTCGTCCACATCGTGCTTCGATTTCTTATTGTCGATGTGCGGGCGCATTTCGAGGAAGGTTCCCTCCGACATGAATCGGCCGCGCACGTCCTGGAAGACGAAAATGTATCCGGAGTTGTCAAAATCCGGGGAAGGACCGAGCCGGGTCCGGTACAAATCCACACCATATGGCCCTACACTGTACGGTGTGCGGTCGATCAGAAAGGGATACGTTCGGGAGGTGTCCTTCGGAACGTACACCGACGTGAACAGGTGTATCCCATCGCGCATCGGGATTCTGTACTCGTACTTGGTGTAGTGCTCCTTGACGTCAAACTTCGGCGTCTCCCCGTTGTTTTGTGCCGAGACGCTGATCGTTGCGGCAACGACACACCACACCACAAGCCAAAACCGACGGTTCATCCTCGCTCCTTGATGGATCATTATGATTAGGCAAGCTACAGTTGGATAGGGAACCGAGTCAAGCGAGGCCGGGCTCGGCAAGCGGTACAATAGAATTTAGGGCCAAAGAGCCCGTATCTGCGCGTGTTTGCTGGGGGACCATGTTCGAAGTCACCGTCGAAGACACATTTGCCGCGGGTCACTACCTGCGCAATTACAAGGGCAAGTGCGAGAATCCGCACGGCCATAACTACAAGATTCGCGTCACTCTCGCCGGAGCGGAACTGGACAAAGCCGGACTCCTGCTCGACTTCAAGGACTTGCGGGAAGTCATGAAGCACGTGATCGAACGTCTCGATCATCAGATGATCAATGAGATCGAGCCTTTTACGGTGATTAATCCGTCCGCCGAGAATCTGGCCAAGTACTTCTACGACGAGTCGAATACGCGGCTGAAGACGGCGACCAGCGGGCGTGTCCGCGTGAAAGATGTAACCGTTTTCGAAACCGATACAACGACCGCGAAGTACAGCGAATGAGACCGTGTGGGGACAGCCGCCTCGGCTGTCCAGTCGAGCAGAGCTCGACAGGCTTCTGACTTTAGTTTCCGTCAGCCGGGCACTTGCCGGCTGCAATTGTGTTTTGATGCAAATTACTGAGATCTTCAAATCGATTCAAGGCGAGTCCACTCACGCTGGACTTCCCTGTGTATTCGTACGCCTGACTGGATGCAACCTCCGCTGCACCTGGTGCGACAGCGAATACACATTCCAGGGCGGCCGGAAGATGTCTGTCGAGCAGGTACTGGATGAGGTCACCGAGCTAAGTCCCAGCGGTGGGTTGGTCGAGATCACCGGCGGAGAGCCCATGCTGCAGGAGCGGGAAGTCGTTCCCATGATGCAGAAGCTCATCGAGCGTGGATACATGGTGCTGCTCGAAACGCAGCGGCGAACGGCCTCTCGACCGTGTGCCGCCCGAAGTCATCAAGATAGTCGACGTAAAGTGTCCCGACTCAGGCGAGGGCGATACCTTCGTCCCTGAGAACCTCGAATTACTCACCCCGCGCGATGAAGTGAAGTTTGTCCTGAGCGGCCGCGCTGACTATGAGTTCGCCCGGGATTTTATGCGGCGATACGATCTGGCGCGAAGAGTGAACGCAGTCCTGCTCTCTCCGGCATTCCACAAAGACGCAACCGGAGCCCGCGACAGCTCGCACTGCCTGCTCGATCCGCGAGAACTCGCGGAATGGATGCTCGCTGACAATGTCCCGGCACGGCTGGGCATTGCAAATCCACAAGTTTATTTGGGATCCAGCGCTGAAAGGAGTTTAGGCGTGAAATCTGACTAGCTTTAGCAGGATTGAGCCAGTGGTCACGCCATGCCCTCCTTTGTGATTAAGGCCTTATCAATTCAAAAATCAGAATCATCGATGAATCCAGTCATGAAATCCCGCGCCGTCGTCCTCCTCAGCGGAGGCATGGACTCTTCGGTCTGCGCCACACTTGCCGCTCGGGACCATGAGGCCGCCGCCGTGCACGTCAGCTACGGCCAGCGTACGGAAGAGCGGGAACGGCAATCGTTCCTGGCAATCTGCCAGCGTTTGAAAATTCACGATCGCCTGATGGTCCGAAATGAGGCTCTCCGGGCCATCGGCGGATCTGCCCTGACCGACGAATCCATCGACGTCCCCGATGCCGAAAATATTGGCCGCGATGTCCCTGTGACCTATGTTCCCTTCCGCAACGCTCATTTCCTCTCTGTAGCCGTAAGCTGGGCGGAGGTGCTGGGTGCCGAAAAGATCTATATCGGCGCGGTTGAGCCTGACAGTTCCGGCTATCCGGACTGCCGTCCCGCCTACTACAAGGCCTTTAATGACGTGGTCAAAGCCGGTACCAAAGAGGGACGGATTGAGATTGTCACCCCCCTCATCGCCATGCGAAAGGCTGAGATCGTGCGCCTCGGCCTTGAATTAGGTGCGCCATTCGATTTAACTTGGTCATGCTACAGTCGCGAAGATCAGGCCTGCGGAGTATGCGACAGTTGTGTGTTGCGCCTGCGTGCGTTCGAGGCCGCGGGAGTGCCCGATCCGATTCCATACGCGGTGCGTAGCTGATGTTGACGGTTGAGTGAAGCTCCTTGTGGGACCGAATGCTCCGAAGCAGGTCCAGCCGCCAACGACATATTGATGAGCTTTGCCGGGAGGCAAGATGAGAAAACAATCAGCAATCATTCTGTTTGCAGTTCTAGCATTGGCCGCCTGTATGCCTCAGCTGTTCGCTCAGGCGTCGGGTACGGTGAAAGGTGTTTGCAAGGATGCGCAGGGGAACGCCGATCGTGGGCGCCATCGTCGAGTGGACGAATCTCGATAATGGTCAGAAGTACAACCTCAAAACCAACAAGAATGGCGAGTACTTCTCGCTGGGTCTCACGCCGGGAAAGTACAAGGTCACCCTATACAAGACTCCCGAAGACCAGAAGGCGAGCAAGGAGGCCTATCACATCAACGGCTTCCAGGTTCAGCTCGATGAAAACACGTTGGACTTCGACATGAAGAAGGAGCAGGAGAGCCAGGCCAAGGGCCAGGGCCTCTCTCCCGAGCAGTTGAAGCAGATGCAGGAGCAGCAGGCGAAAGCGCAGAAAGAAACCCTTACCGTCAAACAGCTCAACGAGAAGCTGAATGCCGCCAAAGCCGCCGCTGACTCCGGAGACTTTGACACCGCCATTGCTGACCTCAGCGCAAGCCAATCAGGTCGATCCTTCACGCGATCTGATCTGGTTCAAGTTGGGCGACTACTATCGCATGTCGGCCACAAAGCAGACGGATAACGCCGAGAAGCAAAAACGGCTTGGGTCTGCCGTCGAGGCCTACCAGAAGGCCATCGATCTGAAGAAGGCCACAACCAACGATAAGGATCCCAACGCGGGAACGAACCTTGCTGCCTACTACAACAACTTGGCCGAGGCCTACGCCAAATCCAACAAGGTGGATGATGCGGTAAAGACCTATGAATTAGCCGCACAGGCCGATCCGACCCACGCCGCCCAGTATTACTTCAATACTGGCGCTGTTCTGACGAATGCCGGGAAAGTGGACGATGCCCTCGCCGCCTTCGACAAAGTCATCGCCTCCGATCCCACCCGGGCCGACGCCTACTACTGGAAGGGCGTCAACCTTATCGGCAAGGCCACCCTGAAGGGCGACAAGATGGAGGCACCTCCGGGAACCGCCGAAGCGTTCCAGAAATACCTGGAACTGCAGCCCTCCGGATCTTATGCTGACGCGGCCAAACAGATGCTTACCCAGATTGGCGGCTCGATCCAAACCAGCTATGGCAATAAGAAGAAGGGCGCCAAGAAATAGGCCAATCGTTTCAAGCACTTAGGACCGAGGGGCGGCCAAACGGCCGCCCTTCTCTTTCTTGCCGGCAGTCGCCTTCAGTTACCAAGGGCTATGCACTTGCTGTCCTTCGCTTTGCCCCTCCATTGGCTTACAGTACATGTAACGACTTCTCTCCTTTCTGTGGTGCGTGCGATTCCTGTGTGAGGACGAATGGCAGCGCCGACAATTGCTCCGATCTCCGTTGAATTGGAAGGTTCATCTGGCACCGGGCGGGTTGCTACACCTGCTCTGCTGGGCGCGATGCTGCGTGCCTCGGAGAAGATCAGTGACTTGATCTTCTCTCCCGGACGCCCGCCCCAGGTCCAGGTTTACGGGCAGATGATTCCTGTCCAGGTGCCCGGACTTTCATTTCTGACGGCGGATGACACACGCCACATCGCCGCCGACCTCATTGCAGACAATAAGCAGGCCATCACAACGCTCCGTGAACACGGAGCGTGCGACGTTTCCTATGGCCTACCCGGTTTGGCCCGCTTCCGCGTCAACGTCTTTATCCAGCGTGGAAGTTGCGCGGTCGTCATGCGCGTGATCCCCACCGCGATTCCCGATTTCGCCTCGCTCCGTCTGCCCGCGCAACTCTCCGAGATCACGAAGTTGCGGGATGGCATTGTTCTGGTAACGGGTACTGCCGGCTCCGGCAAGTCCTCAACACTCGCCGTCCTCCTCGACGCCATCAATCGCGAGAAGTACTACCACATCATCACTATTGAAGATCCCATTGAGTTCCTGCACAACCACAAGTGTTCCACCATCCATCAGCGGGAGCTTCATTGCGATACGCCCAGCTTCGCTCACGCCCTGCGGTCGGCCATGCGACAGGCGCCGAAAGTGATCCTTGTCGGAGAAATGCGCGACCGCGAGACCATCGAAATCGTTCTTGAGGCTGCTGAGACCGGACACCTCGTCTTCTCCAGCCTGAACACCATGGATACTTCGAAAACGGTGGAGCGCATCGTCAGTTCTTTCGGGCCCATCGAGCAGCAGGCCGTTCGCGAACGCTTCGCCCGTTCTTTCCGCTATATCGTTTGTCAGCGCCTGATGCCCAAGACCGACCGCAGCGGCCGGGTCGCAGCTTTCGAAATTCTGAAAGCGACCGCCCGCACTCGCGAATGTATTGAAAAAGGGGAGCGCGAGTACAACACTCTGCTCGATGCCATGAAGGCCGATTCTTCCGAAGGTATGCAGCACTTCGATGGCGAGATTGCGCAATTAGTCCAGCAGCGAATCGTTGATCTCGAGACTGGCGTCTCTTACGCGAGCAATCCAGCCGTTCTCGGCCAGGAATTGGCCCGCTAGATCGTAAGCCCTCCATTCACCTTGGCGTATGATCTTTTGCATGTCTGCGCCGTCTACTCCATCACTCGTGCTCGGCTTCGAAGAAGCTCGCCGCGTCGTCGAACAGCAGGCGGCTTTGGTCGAGACGCGCGGCATGGAAACTGTCGATTTGCTCTCCGCGCATGGCCGCGTTCTAGCCGAATCAGTCACAGCCGACCGCGATATCCCTCCGTTTCCACGCTCTACGCGCGACGGATATGCGGTGCGATCGGCGGACTTGTCCGAACTCCCAGCCCGTCTTCAACTGATCGGCGAAATCAAGGCTGGAGAGAAGTCGGAAAACATTCCGTCCCTTACACGCTCGGGCGACGCAGTCGCAATCATGACTGGCGCTCCCGTCCCCTCGGGAGCGGATGCGGTTGTTATGGTCGAGCACAGTTCCTTACAAGGCACCGCACTCGAGATCGCCAAGGGTGTGGCCCCGGGCGAGAACATTGTGCCGTGCGGCGCGGAAGCGAAGCAGGGAAGCATACTCATCGCAAACGGCACTCGGCTCGATGAAGCCGCCATTGCTCTCGCGGCGTCTGCAGGGAGTTCGCTTCTGCTCGTCTATCAAACGCCCGAAGTTGCCGTGCTCACCACCGGCGACGAGATTGTCGAAGTAGATGCAACGCCCGGACCGACTCAGATTCGCAATTCAAACAGTTACTCGCTCTCTGTGCAGATTCGAAATGCTGGCGGCACTCCGATCCTGTTACCCGTAGCTCCAGACGAGCGCCACAAGCTGCGCGATCTCATCGAACAAGGTTTGCACTCCGATCTCCTGCTCATCACCGGTGGAGTCTCCATGGGCCGCTACGATCTCGTGGAACAGGTGCTCGAGGAAATGAACGCTGAATTCTTCTTCACTGGAGCGAAAATCCAACCGGGACGCCCCGTGGTCTTTGGCAGGTGTAGCCTGCCCGGAAGTCCGGGCAAATATTTCTTCGGCCTGCCCGGGAACCCCATCTCAACCATGGTTACCTTTGAACTCTTCGCCCGGCCCATGCTCGAAGCGCTGGCCGGCATGTCGCCGCGGAAGCTGGCTTTCGCGTATTCCAGGCTAAAGTCGGAGATCCGCGTGAAGCACGGGTTGAAACGCTTCCTTCCAGCAGTCCTCTCTGGCGAGTTCGAAGACTCAAGTGTCGAACTGGTCCCCTGGCAGGGCTCAGGAGACATCGCCGCAACGGCTCGCGCAAACTGCTACATCGTCGTCCCGCCGGATCGCGAGCACATTCCTGCCGGCGAATTTGTGCCGATCATGATTCGTTAACTGCGGATTCGTTGACTGTGAGAAAGGTCCGAGTCTATCCCGCAACTCCAAGACGTTGGTGCGGTCCTGTAAGATAGCCTCAGTAGCGCCATGCCAAAGAAACTTTCCCACTACGACAGCGCAGGCCGCGCCCGCATGGTCGATGTTTCCGCGAAGTCTGCCACCAGGCGTGAAGCAGAGGCGAGCGCCTTCGTTGCCGTCAAACCAGAAGTACTTGCCGCGATCCCGTCGAACCCCAAAGGAGATCCTCTCGAGGTCGCCCGCATCGCCGGCATCATGGCTGCAAAGCGCACCTCGGAACTCATCCCGATGTGCCATCCGCTCCCGCTTTCCTTCGTTGATGTCGCTGTTCGCGTATGCGAGAATGGCCTCGCGATCACGTCCAAAGCTGCAACCACGGCGGAGACCGGCGTTGAAATGGAAGCTCTTGTAGCCGCCAGTGTCTCTGCCCTGACTCTTTACGACATGTTGAAGGGCGTGGACAAAGGAATTGAGATTCGCGACATCGTGCTGGAGCGCAAATCTGGCGGCAAGAGCGGAGAGTATCGCCGGCACAAATAGCTTCGAACAGGCCCATGGCTGATAACGTCAAACTGCTGGTGGTCGATGACAATCCGATGGTGCTCGGGATGTTGCAGCAGGCGCTCTCTTCGCTGGCACGGGTGACCACTGCCACCGACGCTGCCGACGCGTTGCTGAAAGCTGTGGACGATGCTCCGGACTTGCTGGTCTGCGATTATCGGATGCCCGGAATGGATGGTCGCCAGTTGGTGGAAAAGCTGAAGAGCCGCCCAGCCACTGCAAACTTTTCTACCGTGCTCATGGCAAGTAAGGCGGATATCGCCGAACGGCTCTCTCCCCAGGATGCTGCGGACGATTATCTCGAAAAGCCATTCTTCCTCAAGGATGCGACTCGACGCGTGAAACGCATGATCGACCGCATCGCGCTCGAGAAAATGGCAAAAACTGCGCCCTCCGACGGTGTGGTCCGCGGAAGCCTGTCCCAGATGAATGTGATCGATCTCATGCAGTCCCTGGAGATGGGCCGCAAGAGCTGTCAGCTTTTACTCAGTAACGAAGGCGATCGCTGCGAAGTGTTCTTCGCCGAAGGCCAGGTGAAGCACGCAACCTACGGCTCGCTCGTTGGGGACGAAGCTGTTTTCAAAGTCCTGCGCTGGACCGGCGGCAATTTCCAGATCAACTTCGAAGGTAAGACCGACAAAGAGACAACCCAGCTCAATACCCAGGGCCTCCTGATGGAGGGCTTGCGGCTGCTCGATGAATCGGCGCGCGACGGTGGGGCAGAGGCCGAACCTGCCGCCCCCGAACCTGCGCCTGTCGCTTCCACTCCTTCCCCGGCTCCTGCCCATCGGCGCGATGAGGAAGATGATGTCCTCCTTGATGGCTGAGCTCACTCTCTCCGCGGCAGTCATCACCGTGAGCGACTCGTGCTCTCGTGGAGAACGCGAAGATCGCTCGGGACCCGCCATCGCTAAGCTGCTCGAAGATCTGAAATTCTCTATCGCTGCTCGCGAGATCGTCCCCGACGAGAAGATCCAGATTCAAAACCTGCTCATAAAGCTCGCCCGCGAAGTACGCCTTGTCGTCACGACGGGCGGTACCGGGCTTGCCCCGCGTGATGTCACACCCGAGGCGACCAGGGCCGTCTGCGACCGCGTGCTGGAAGGTATCGCGGAGCGTATGCGTAGCGAAGGTGCGAAGAAAACTCCCTTCGCCGCGCTGAGCCGCGGAGTCTGCGGCGTGCGCGGAACTGCGTTGCTCCTCAATTTGCCCGGCAGTCCCGCTGGAGCTGTGGAGTCCTTGCAAGCGGTGGCGGATTTAATTCCTCATGCGCTTGAGTTGCTGAGCGGGAAAACGGCCCACTAGCGCCAGCAACGTACGGCAATCCGATTCCGCATTAGCCGACGGCAGCCACTCCGTTTAAGATCATCCGGCGATGGACAGCGGCACGATCTCCCAACTCGTCTTCTTGATCTTCGGCGCCGCAGTCTTACTCTACGGCTTCACTCTCTACCGGAGTCTTGCACGCCTGCGCGACACCACCGACCGTGCCCAGGCCAGGCTGAACACCTTGCTGCGCGACCTCCGCGATGAGAAAGCAAAGGTCCCGGAAACTGTCACTGATTCAACGGAGATGCAAACCAGAATCACGGAGCTTCCACAACACATCTCACCTGAAGTTGAGTCCTTCAATCAAGCGGTGCGGCAGTACAACGCCCGAATCGGCCAGTTCCCCGAAGCCATCGTTGCCGCCATCATGGGCATGCAACGCCGCCCCTTGTTCAGGATGTCAGAAATAGCAGAAAAGAAGCACGGCCCTAACTCAGCAGCTTAGCCGCGTCCTTGGCGTAGTAGGTCAGAATGATGCTCGCGCCCGCGCGGCGAATGCTCAGCAGCGACTCCATCATGACGCGCTCGCGCTCAATCCATCCATTGCGCGCCGCAGCCTCGATCATCGCGTACTCGCCTGATACCTGGTAAGCCGCAAGTGGCAGATCGAAGCGCTGGTGTGCCGCAGAGATCACATCCAGATACGGCATCGCCGGTTTGACCATAATCATGTCGGCGCCTTCCGCGATGTCTTCGGCGATCTCGCGCATCGCCTCGCGCAGGTTGGCTCCATCCATCTGATACGACCGCCGATCCCCGAACTGCGGCGCAGAATCCGCTGCCTCGCGGAACGGTCCGTAGAATCCTGAAGCAAACTTCGCGGCATACGACAGAATCGGAGTATTGATCAATCCGGCGTCGTCCAGCGCCCGCCGGATCGCCCCTACTCTTCCATCCATCATGTCCGAAGGAGCAATAATGTCGATTCCTGCTTTCGCCAGCGACACCGAAGTCCGCGCCAATAACTCCAGCGAAGCGTCATTTACGATCTCATAATCGGTCGTCACCGGAGGCGTAGCCACCGCCGCTCCCAACGACTGTGGCGCCGACCTTCACGATCCCGCAGTGCCCATGCGACATGTATTCGCAAAGACATACGTCCCCCATCAGCACCAGGCCGGGCACTTCGCGCTTGATCGCTCGCGCCGCCTGCTGCACGATGCCGTTCTCGGCCCACGCCCCGGTCGCAACCTCGTCTTTCTTATCCGGCAATCCAAACAGGATCACCGACGGTACGCCCAGCGAATGTACCTGCTGGGCCTCTTTCACCGCCTCGTCCACCGACAGATTGAACACGCCCGGCATCGACCGCACTTCCTTCCGCACGCCTTCCCCGGGACAAACAAACATCGGATACACGAATGCATCCGGAGTGAGGCGGGTCTCAGAGACCATGTTGCGAAGTTCCGCCGTGCGGCGGAGGCGGCGAAGGCGGGTCACTGGAAATGCCATAAGAAGTCACCATGGAAGGCGAAAGAACCTTCCTTCGCCATTCTAGAACATCGCCAGATGCGGTCGCTTCCCGATCCCGTGTCCTACAATGAGGCGCCGCCCAGGTGACCAAAGTAACCTCTTTCGTCCCACGCTGTTCTCGGTTTCAGAATGGCCCATCTATAGAATTGAATGGAATGGGTCTCGTTCGGCGGCACCGCTGGTTCGTCGCAGCGGCCGGAATTACTCTGGCCTATGCCGTCGTGTCTCTTAGCGCACGCCAAAGCTTCGGTCTGACCGTGTTTTCCGACCTCACGGGCTCGCTCGCTGATGCTCTGGCGCAGCGGCCATCGTGCTGGCCAACGCCATCACCCGCCCCAGGCAAGAGCGCGGTTTTTGGATCCTGATCACGGTCGCCTTCTGCCTGTGGAATATCAATCAGGCGGCGTGGTGCTACTACGAGATCCTGCGCCGCCAGCGGATCCCCGATCCCTTTTTCGGCGACATCATTTTGTTCTTCCATGCCGTTCCGTGATCGCCGCAGTCGCGTGGCGTCCTGACATCCTAAAAAAAGAAGGACGTATCCACCTTAGCCTGCTGAATTTCTTCATGCTCCTTGGCTGGTGGATCTTCCTCTACGCTTTCTTAGTCTTTCCGTACCAGTACGTACATCTCAACGTCGACGCCTACAACGCGTACTATGACGGTCTGTACCTGGTCCAGAATGCGCTGCTGCTGACTATTCTCGGTCTCGCTGCACTGACCAGCACCGGAGCATGGCGCCGCCTTTATCTGCATTTCTTCGGCGCGAATCTGATTTACGCCTTCGGGTCACAACTCCTCGATCGCGCAATCATCAGCGGAACTTACTACTCGGGTAGCCTTTATGATCTGCCGTTCATCGTCCCGATTCTGTGGGTCGCCGCCGCGTCCCTGTCCGCCCGCACCTGGGGATTGAAGAACGCCGAGATCAAGCTCAACCGCAGCTGGACAAAGCTTGTACCCCGCCTCGCCATGCTGGCGATCCTCTCCTTGCCCATGCTCGGCCTCTGGACTCTGTTCCTGGACAGATCTCGAGCGCTCCTCGCGCGCTTTCCGGTTGATCGCCGTGCTGGCGGCGATGCTCGTGCTCGGAGCTTTCGTATTCTTGCGCCAGTACATCCAGGATCAGAAGCTCATGTCGCTCCTGCGCGAATCCCGCATCTCCTACGAGGGACAGAAGCAACTGCAGGACCAGCTCGTTCAAAAAGAGAAACTCGCGTCCCTCGGCAATCTCGTCTCCGGAGCCGCTCAGGAGATCGACCAGCCGTTGAGCGCCATCATGAGCTATTCCGAGCAGCTCTGGTCGCAAGCCAGATCTCACCCAGGAACAGGACGTCCTCGTGCGCAAGATTGTGAATCAGGCGCGTCGTACCCGCGACCTCGTCTCCAGTTTGCTGAGCTTCGCCCAACAGGTTCCGGGAGATAAAACTCAAGTCGAACTTGCAGTCCTGCTCAGCCGCGCCATTCACATGCTTGAATCGCTGCGCCCACCAGGAAAGATCCTCGTCCGGCTGCAGATCGAAAAAGATCTTCCCCGCGTGATGGGCAACGCCAAACAACTCTTCCAGGGATTCGTCGAAATTATTGAGAACGCCATGGACGCTCTCGAAGAAGCCGGCGGAGGATCCCTCGAGATCACGGCGCAGCAGCGCAGGCTCGGAAATCCTGATGCAGTTCTCCGATACCGGGCCGGGATTGCGTGACCCGCAGCGCGTCTTCGATCCCTTCTATACCACCAAGCCAATCGGCAAAGGCACCGGCTTGGGCCTGAGCGCGGTGTACGGCATGGTCCAGGATCATGGCGGCAGCATCACCTGCCAGAACAAACCTGACGGGCGGCGCCCTGTTCAGCGTCCGCCTCCCCGCAGGCGCCGCCGCCCACGTAGCTGGCGCCGGCACCTAATTTCTTTTGTGCCCCTTCCCGTCCGTCGTGCGTTTGAGATTTCGCCGGCGCTCAGCTCCTGTAACATAAACTCGGATGTCTTCCGGGATGAAACACACTTCCGCAAAGGTCCTTGAGTTCGAATCCTTCAAGGACCTGCTCCGCGGATACACTCAGTCGCCGCTCGGCCGGCAGCGCATCGAGGAACTCGCGCCTTCGAACGATCCTGCCTGGATCGAAACCCAGCAGGCACTTGCGCAGGAAATCCGCGAGTTCCGTCGGGTCGGCGGGCGCTTCGATTTCTCCGGCCTTATAAAGATCGACCTTCTACTGCAAAAGTCCCGCATCCCTGGCGTCGCCCTCGAGACCACCGAAATCCGCGATGTCATTCTCGTCGTCGATCGCGCTGCCGAGTGGCGGGAGATCGCGCGTCAACCACCGGCCGCCATGCGATCGGAATGGCGCAGCGTTCGCAGCATCTCCGGCCAGATCGCGGACTTCACGGATTTCCTGCGCGGCTTCCGCAACAAGATCCAACCCGACGGCACCCTGGAAGACAAAGCTTCTCCGGAACTCGCCCGCATCCGCCGCGACATGGAAAAGCAGCGCCGCGCCATTCAGGAATCCCTGCGAGGCTACCTGCGCCATCTTGCCGAAGGCGGCACCGTCCAGGATGAACTGATCACGATCCGCGGCGAACGTTTCGTCATTCCCGTAAAGGTCGAGCAGAAACGTCGCGTGCAGGGAGTTGTCCACGGCGCAAGTTCCAGTGGACAGACGGTTTACATCGAGCCGCTCGAGACCATCGAGCAAAACAACGAACTCGTTCGCCTGCTGGAGGAAGAGCTCGCAGAAATCCACCGCATCCTCGTCGAGATGACCCAGCGCATCGGCGCACACGCGCAGGAAATCTTGTCAGCTCTGGCAGCCCTGGCAGAATTGGAACTCCAGTTCGCGAAAGCAAGATTCGCGGAAGACTACAACTGCGTGGAAGTGAAGCTTTCCGGAAACCCAAAACGGCCATGTGGGGACGACCGCCTCGGCCGGCCTGCCGAAGCCCCGCGCGAAGCCGAGGGGACAGCGAGCCTCCTGCTCCACAACGCTCGCCATCCACTGTTAGAACGCAATCTCAAAGCAAAGGGATTCTTCGTCGTTCCGATCAGCGTTGAACTCGAAGGAGACCGCCGCCAACTTATCATCACCGGCCCGAACACAGGCGGTAAAACAGTCACGCTCAAGACCATTGGACTGCTCGCCCTGATGGCGCAATCCGGCATCCCGGTTCCCGCTGATCGCGCCGAAGTGCCAGTGTTCGACGCAGTACTCGCCGACATCGGCGACTATCAATCGATCGAGCAGAATCTCTCGACCTTCTCGGCGCACGTCACTAACATCGATTTCATTTCGCGGATTGCAACCTCGCAATCGCTGGTCTTGCTTGACGAACTCGGCTCCGCTACCGATCCCGAGGAAGGCGCCGCCCTCGCCGTGGCCATCGCAACTCACTTCGGACGCATCGACTGCATGACCGTCATCTCAACCCACCACACCTCCTTAAAGGTGTACGGCGCGAACACACCCGGGGTGCTGAATGCGTCCGTCGGATTCAACGAAGCCACACTGCAGCCCACTTATGAACTAAAGGTCGGTGTACCGGGAGCGTCCGCGGGAATCAATATTGCGCAGCGCTTGGGACTGAATCCGGCCATCATCGAGGGCGCACGCGCCCGCCTTGGCACCCAAGCCCGTGATGTTGGCCAGTTCCTCGACAAGCTGCACGCGGACCTGCGCGAGGCCGAAAACGAACGTCTGCGGCTACAGAAGAGCCAGCAGGAATTACAGCGGGAGAGGGACCGGTTCGCGCTTGAAGGAAAGAAGGAACAGCAGGCCAAAATCCGCGAGATGGAGAAGAAACTCGAGACTCTGCTGCGCGATTTCGAATATCATGCCCGCGAGGCGGTCAATGCCGTGCAGGATCGCGCCGCGGCCCAGAAGCTCTCCAAAGACGCCGAACGCCGCATTGCCAAACTGCGTCGCGAGTTTCGCGAACAATTTGATTCGACGGTCGTCGCGCACTCGACTGGCGCCGATCAGGGCGATCCCCATGCTCAGCCTCAAATCGTCAAGCATGTCTCTGAAGGAGACACCGTCAAGCTGAAGTCCACCGGACGCTCCGCCCGCATCGCCCGCAAGATCGACGACAATCACTTCGAAGTCGAAATGGGCGCGCTGAAGATGAAGATCGCGCGCGACGATATCGCGGAAGTCCTGGCAAGCGTCCGTCCAGCAGCCGAGAGTCCGGTCAAGGCCGCCAGAGCGAGAGGAATCTCCGTCTCACTGGAGAGCGAAGGCGCCAACGTTCCCACCGAAATCAACGTAATCGGCCAGACCGTTGACGATGCCAGCCGCGAAGTCGAAAAGTTCGTGGACCGCGCCTTCCTGGCCGGTCTCCCGCGAGTGCGCGTCGTTCACGGCAGCGGCATGGGCATACTGCGTAAGGCCCTGCGCCAGTTGCTGCAACAGCATCCCCACGTTGAATCAGTAATCGAGCCTCCACAAAACGAGGGCGGAGGAGGCGCGACGGTGGTGGAGCTCAAGGTCTAGTCTCCAGACCGGAGCCGCCCGACCCTATCCCTTATTTCTTCATATCGGACTTGTCTTGCTTCTGGGCGGGCATGGCCGCCTGCTGCTCGCTGGTGGGAGGGACGATGCCCTTGATCCGCATGTAGGTCACAAGATTTCCGTAGTGCTCCATGTTGTGCCCAATGTTGGTTTGCAGCACCGCAAATTTGGGCATGCTATTTCCGAAAAAGCTGACCATTTGCGTCGACGACGCATCGGTCATGGAGTCGTACACCTTGTCACAGTAGACGAAACCTTCCTTCAGTGCCGCGATCAGATCGGCTTTTGAAGTTTTAGTCTTCTCGATGTTCAGACCAGGATTCTTTTCGCCCGAAGCGGTGGAGCAGAATAAATACTGCGCGTCCGCCAGATGCCCGACGATCTGGCCGTAGCTGCGCACGGAGTCTGCGGGCTTGAAGCTGTAATTCTCTTCAGGCATCTTTTCCGCCGCACGAAGCAGGATTCCTTTTGTTCGTGCATAGCTGAACTTGTTCACCGTGCTGAACGGATTCTCCGAGGACTGCTTCTCCTGACAAAACGCGGGCAGAGTAAGAACACACAGCACAATTGCGGGCAGAACTTTTCGCATGGCTTCTCCTTTTTCGAGGTCTGTAGCGTAGCAGAAAACTAAAAAACACTTGTTAAGAGAGGAATACCGATTACCACCCCATCTGGCCCATGCGCCTGAGGATGATCGCGCTGTAGCTATTCATGCGCTCGGGACGCCGCCTCAGAGGAGCCGGCAGGATTGCAGCGAGCCGTGCCGCCTGTTGCCGCCCGATACTCCGGGCTGCCGTCTGATCGTAATAGCGGCACGCCGACTCCGCGCCGTAAATGCCCGGCCCCCATTCCACCACGTTGAGGTAGATCTCCAGAATGCGCCGTTTGCCGAGAACAAATTCGGCCACCGGCACCAGGGTGACCTCCGCGCCCTTGCGGAGAATCGACCGCCCCGTCCCGAAGAACAGGTTCTTCACCAGTTGCTGCGTAATCGTAGATGCGCCGCGGGTGCGTTCGCCTTCCAGGTCGTCCTGGGCAGCGATCTGGATCTCGTGCCAATCAAATCCGTCGTGCTGGTAGAACCTCGTATCCTCCGCGGCGATTACAGCGTGCTGAAGATCCGGTGAGATTTGGCTCAGCGGAATGAACTTGTAGCGTTCGCGATACGGCGTGCCATGAATCCAGGACTGCACGCGGCGTTGCATGTGCACTGCGGTTGTCGGTGGATCAATCCACCGGGCCGCCATAAGCGTCAGCACAGCAAACGACCAGAGAAGCAGCACCAGAAGGACCGCGCCAACGGCGAGCCGTCGAATGATGGATCGGAAGGAACCCATCCGATGCGCGTTCTTGGGATGTGCGTTCGGTATCGTGGTGGGAGCGCCGGCTATTTCTGTCACGCCTAAGAATAATAGCCCGGGACGGGCGGCTCTACCTGAACGAACAGACCCTGACTTTTACTCTGCATTCCAAACGTAAAGGAATTCGTCATCGCTTGCCGTCGCCACACTGCGCCGGCTCTTATGCACGGCACGGTTGAGAGCAGACCGCACGTTCTCCTTAGTATCATCCAGGCTCGCCAGCGGTACTTTCAGGGCCACTCCTTTTTCGAGCCGATCAAGGTCCGACAGAATCTTTGTGACGATTCTCTTATGCTTCCCCTCGCGGCCTTGCGGAACATCCACCTGCGCCATCGTGCGAAAGTTCATTGGGCTATTACTCCGGGACATGCCCCCTCCTAAACGACACGCTATCGTCACGTAACCGTAACGTGGTCATATCGCAGCGTGCGTAAAGCATACCACCGGAAACCTAGCCGTGCGTCATCGCCGCGAGTAATCCCCATAAGCGCAGTCTTTGCGCCATCGGAAGCGCACCTAAGGATTTCCCAAAGATATAACCCGTACCAGTTCTGCGCTGCTACTGTCTGTACATCGAGGTATTCAATGACTGGGGAAACGAAGTTCAACTTCGAACGAATTCCGGTGGAGACGGTTCGAAGAATCGCCAAGGAATTACCTGTTCAGAGCGCGCCGGCCATCCGAGAGCCCGGGCACTTGAGGCAAGAATCAGAAAGCAAAAGAGACTGGCAGGAACTCGCGCTGCAGGTGCAACAGGAAAACAATCCGAAGAAGATGATCCATCTCGTTGACCAGTTGATCGACGCGCTCGATCGCAACAAACGCCGCAGCGATCCGCTGACCATAGACCGAGAGTACCAACCGGGTGTACCGACGGAGGAGCACAGACCGAAGGGTACGGACTAGTGCCCACCCTTGTCGCACTCTGTGCGACAGGGATGAAGAAGGGGGCAAGGAGCAAAGCGGGACCAAGCTTCTGAGCGGACAACACAGCTATGATGCAGAAGCACGATCATCTTAGACGTTCGACTGTTGGCCGGAGGGTTCGCGGGAGGATCTTCCAAATTACGGATAGGCGGTTTGCATACAGGCTCCGGTTCCGAACATGATGGGCGGGGTACGTGTACTTCTGAAGCTGCAGTGCCGTAATAGCGGGCTGTTATTTCTTCTTGCCTAGCTTGCGCGAAATCTCTTCGACAATCTTCGGACGCAGATCTGCGAGCACGCTGTCCACGATACTGGCGATCGCCGGATCCGACTCCGTTTCGGATGCCTCTTCAGGAGCGTTCTCGGCACCGGCAGCAACTGCCATTGCGGCATCGTCGTCCGTGGCTTTTTCCTGCGAGGGCCCTGCCGCGTGTGTCGAATGCGCGCCGCCAGTCTCTCGAATCTTTCGCCAACTTGCCCATGCTGCGGCGGTGGTGTCTGAGAAATCCGATTCCCGGGGCTCCATCTGATCCTCAGCTTTCAGCACAGGCTCGGCAGAAGTAGATGCTGTGTCTTCGGACGAGAGCGAAGGCCCACTGCTCGGATCGGTTTCTTGTACGACGGGCTCCGCATGTTCAACAGCCGGGCTGGACCTTGTGATCTCTGGCGCGGGAAGCTCTTCGGCCCGGGTCATCTGCGACACTTCCGAACTCTCTACGCTAGATACAGATTTTGAGACGCCTTCCGCCTTTATGGCAGTACCTTCTTCCGGCGTGGTCTCGACGGTTGCCGATGTCGGGAGGTCCGTTGCGACGGGTAAGTCGGAGGATAACGATGCGCCCGCTTCGGCAGATTCCAGACTACTCTCGGTCACCTCAGACTTTGCTGCTGTGTCGAAATCTCTCGCCGCTTCCGGAATCGTATCGGCTGTTGAACTGGCCAGGCCAGCGATCTCATTAGGTACCAGCGCCGACGGCTCAGGCTCGGCAATGGCAGATGTTGTCAAACTCGCGGTTTCAACCGGAGGTTCCGCGGCGGCAACCATCGAGGCCGACGTGACGCCCTCAGCCTGCGCGGCAAATTCCGCGTAGGCCTTTTGCATCTCCTGCTCAAGGGAAATGCCGGATTCTTCAGGTGCCAGTGCCACCGATACTGCCGTCCAGCGGGAGGCCGATCCGCCCGATTGTGCGCCGGCAGCAGCGGCCATGGTGACGGGCTCTGCGGTTGTCGCATGAGCCGCGCCCTCCGATTCAAGGAAGCCTTCGTGCTGCGCGGCCGCAGTCTCGCTGGCGATCGCAGAAACTTGGCTGGCAGATACTGCGGATTCCGCCTTCTCGTGCACTGCCTGTTCGGCGAAAGTGGCGGTGGATGATGGCGACTCAGCAGCTTCGGACCGAGGTGCTGCTGGTTGAACCTCGGATTTCAATTCAGCCGGACTCTCCCGCTCCTCAACCTTGCTCTCGAGAACCTTTCCCTGCATCTGGGCCGCAGCCGCAGCCAGGGCTGCAATCTCTTCGGGAGTAACGTCTTTAGGCAAACCTTCCGGCGCCAGTGCACCGAGATCGACCTTCTCCTCCTGGACCACTTCCGGTACGGGAGCGGGTGACTGGTGCTCCACTACAGTCCGTAAATCCTTGTTGACAGCGTTGTAGATCGCGGGATCGTCGCCGTCCGGTTCTTGAACTGGCGCCTTCTTCTTTGAAGGAAAAGAGATACGGCTCTTCCAGCCATTATCCTCGTCGGCAGCAACCGTGCGGTCGTGCGACTCGTCAATCGCGGCCGTGGCGCGCGCAAAGCGTCCCGGCTTCGATTCGCCGCGAGGCACGATTTTATCTTCCAGCTTGCTCAGAGCGCTCAGCAACTCACTGGCTTCAAACGGTTTAACGATGAAGCCGTCGGCGCGGACCCGTTTCGCTTCGTCGGTCTTAAAGGGCTCAAGCTTGCCGACGGTCAGCAGGACCGGGATGCGGGCAGTCTCAGCAACTTCCTTGAGGCGCTGGCACACCTCAAGCCCGCTGTATCCGGGCATATAGACATCCAGCACAATGAGATCGGGCTTCTGCTCGGTGATCTTCTTCAGCGCTGCCGAGCCATTATTGACGGTGATAACTTCATACCCCGCATCTGCGAGGATCTTCCGCCCCATATTCTGTGCGGTCACGCTGTCGTCGGCGAGCAGTATCTTCCGGGCCAAAGGTTTCCTCTGATGAGGGGAGATATCGCGAAGGTAACCCGGCCAGCTACCTAAGTCAATGATCTAAAAGGGAAGTAACCGGTTACTAGTGGTCAGCATCTAGCGCGCAGAAAACACAGGCAATCCCGGCAAAAAACCGGAATTGCCCAACCATACCCGTGAGATATTCGAAGCCGGAAGGAAGGCCACAACCGTATTAGAACGGGACCACCTTCTTCAGGCCTTTCTTCCTTTTCTTCTTGCTGCTGGAGATGTCCTGATCGCTCGCTAAGGACGATTCGTCAGCACTCGCCTGCGCCGTGGACGATCCCTGCCCCTGCTGGATTTCATTGACCTGAGCCGGAGGCGGAAGCGAAGCATCCGCTCCATTATCGGTTGGCTTCAATTCGTTTGGATCCGCAGGCGCGGTCGGTTTCAACTCGTTTGGATCGGCCTGCGCTGGAGGAGTATTGGCGCTACTTCCGGGGGCAGAGAAGGGAGAACCCGGAGGTGTCACTGCATTTGCCGCCGGAGGAACATCCGGGCCCGCGGGACCATTGGCGTTGTTGAGGATTGTGGCTCCCACCTTCCCAGAAAATGCATCCGAGATCGACTGTACCTCTTTCCTTTGCATTTCACTGGCCGCCGCTGGTTCCGGATCGACCAGCGTGGGATTGCCCACAGTGGACGCATGCGAAAGATCCGGCCCCTTCTTCACCAGGCCCATGAACATTTGTGCGAGGGAGGTCTCGCTCCGGCTCTCGATCTCCGCCTTGTTCTGAGCTACGGCCGCCTTCGTGGGTCGTGGAACGGGTTGGTGCAGAGCCGCAAGCCGCTTCTTCGCATCATCGGACCGGTCCATTAACGGGTAACGGGTCAGAATCTTGTCATAAGCGACGGACGCTCTCTTCGTGAGATCGCCGATGTACGCGGCCTTCGCCTCTTCTGACATGCATCCGCGCACCAGAGCCTTCGGATCGCAACTGGGAACGCCGCGAAAGCGCGCGATCTGTCCTTCGTAGTCCTGTCCTAGCAGATACAGGGCCTCGTCCGCGCGGCTGTACAGCGGATATTTGTCCACCAGCGACTGCAATCGCGCAATCGAAGCCGGATACGATTGCCGCAGATAATAGAAGCGTCCAATTCCGAATTCACGGTCCGCCAGAACTTCCTGCACTTCCAGCAGGCGCTGCTTTGCCTCCGGCAGCAACTTGCTGTCCGGGTACTGCAGAATCACTTTGCGATATTCATCTTCCGCGCGTTTGGCATGCGTGTAATCGCGGTCCGACTTCTCCATCTGCTGGTAATGGATGTTGGCAATTTTCAACTGCGCTTCCGCAGCTTCAGGCATGTTGGGGAAGAAGATCTCGAAGTCGCTGTATTCCTGTTCAGCTTGCGCGAGAGCAGCGGTACCCCCTTCCGCGTACCACGAATCTCCCACCGCCAACTTGGCGCGCGCAATGTATTCCGAATCCGGATAGGTATTGATCAGCGTCTGCAGAGTAAGCCGGGCCACGTCGAAGCGGTTGTGCCGCATCGCCTCCATCGCCTTGTCGAACAATACCTTGTCCGGCTGCTTTGATCCCACACCGGCCAGCGGATTTACGGATTTCTTGTTCGTACAAGCGGCGCTCAGCGCCAGCAGCACGGCAAGCGCGACCATCAGCGAAATTCGACGTGACATAAGACCTCGAAACCTTTGTGATTAGTGATTCGTGGCTGGTGGTCAGTGATCTGGGAAGATGCCGAAAGCCTCATCACCGGCCACGCGCTACTTCCCACTGATCTCCAGTTGCTGACACTGCCTAGACTTTCAGCATCGCCGCCTCAGTCGCCGCCTTTAGCAGCGACTCGGCATTCTTCTTTGGATCTCCGCTCCCGAACACCGCGTTGCCCGCGACCAGAATTTCCGCGCCCGCCCGCACCACATCGGCAACCGTGTCCAACGCCACTCCTCCGTCGACTTCGATGCGGTAATGCAGACCGCGCTTTTGCCGGATTTCTGCTAACCTCCGCATTTTGTGCAGGGTGGACGGAATAAACTTCTGCGCCCCGAAGCCCGGATTTACCGACATCACCAAAACGTAGTCGACAATGTCGAGTACTTCCGAGAGTGCCTCCACCGGAGTCGCCGGATTGATCACCACACCCGCCATGCAGTTGTGACTCTTGATCAAGTGCAGCGTGCGGTTCAAATGCCGGCAGGCTTCCTGATGGACCGATATCCAGTCCACCCCGGCTTCGGCAAATGCAGGGATGTACTCGTCCGGATTTTCAATCATCAGATGGCAATCAAGCGGCAGCTTGGTGACTTTACGCAGCGACTTCACCACCGGCGGCCCGATCGTCAGGTTGGGCACGAAATGGCCATCCATGATATCGACATGGATGACGGCGGCCCCGCCCTCACAGGCGGCGCGCACCTGCTCGCCCAGCCGTGCAAAATCAGCGGAAAGAATAGACGGAGCCAGTTCGATCAAACCCGGGTGCCTCAGAACTGAGTTTTCGCACGCACACTTGTGGAAATTCTAACACGCAAGCCAGTGTGGCGCGGGCACCCCGCCCGCGAAAAACAGGGACTTCGTCATACTATGAGTCCCTGCAAAGCCCCATGTTACCCTCGTCCGGCGTGTCTCCCTTGCCCCAACTCGAACCAGCGTTGTACTCGCTCGCAGCCGTGTTCATTTGGGGCACGTCCGACTTCACCGGCGGATACGCCGCCAAACGGGCTAATGCCTTTGTCCTCACGGCGTTCTCGCATCTGTGCGCGTTTGCCTTGATGCTGGTGATCGCGCTCCTTCAGCACGGCCCTTTCCCCAATCGGACCAGCATTGTCTGGGCGCTCGCCGCCGGCATGTCGGGCGGCTTTTCGCTTGCCATCTTCTATCGCGCCCTTGCCGCTGGACAGATGGGACTCACCGCCCCGATCGCCGCTCTGCTGGGAGCCGCAATCCCGACTCTCGCCGACATCGCTCTCGAAGGCGCTCCCAGCCGCTGGTCCATCGCCGGATTCGCCCTCGCGATCGTTGCCATCTGGCTGATCACGCGTCCCGACCCTCAGGGACAAAATGATGAGGCGGGCCATCCCAAGGGCGTTGCCGCCGCCGCATTGGCGGGAGTGGGATTCGCTGGATTCTACCTCTGCGTTCATCAGGCAAGCGGCTCGCCCAGTTGGATCGCGATGATCACGCGCATTGGATCTTTCACCGCGACTGCTGTGGCCGTGGCAGTCACGCGGGCGCCCTTGATCTTGGACCGGCCCGCGGCCGCACTCGGCATGCTGGCCGGCTTCCTCGATATCTCTGGCAGCGCCCTCTTCATCTACGCCAGCCAGCACGGACGCCTGGATGAGGCAGTCGTCATTACTTCCCTCTATCCAGCGGTCACGGTTTTATTCGCGCGACTGGTGCTGAAAGAACATTTCAGCCGCTGGAAGTTTATCGGACTGCTGGCGGCTTTGGCAGCCGTTCCCCTTATATCAGCAGGATAGGTATTCTGTATTCTAGAATATAGAATTGCTAAACTGTTGCACGAGTTATTGACATTTTACGGGGTACATTCTATATTCTAGAATATAGAATGAGCGCGGAAAACAATCTCCGACCACTCGACGTTCTCGTCATTTTAAAACTCTTGGCTGAGCCAACCAAGGAGTGGACCTACACCGAAATTGGCAAAGCTGTCGGAGTAAGTGCATCGCAAGCATTTTCATCGGTGAACCAGGCAGCCCGCTCAGGTTTGCTCTATGTCCCGGCTCTACAAAGCAGCCTTAATCGCACTAACATTAAGGAATTCTTGATTCACGGTTTGAAATACGCTTTTCCGGTTTGCCGTGGTTCCCTTACGCGGGGAATGCCGACGGCATACGCTGCTCCCCCCCTTAACCGTACGATCACCAGTTCCCCGGAACCGCCCCCAGTTTGGCCAACCCCGCAAGGATCGGTACGAGGCGTAGAGCTGGCGCCACTTTATAAAACTGCTCCCCAAGCTGCCCAACAAGATGCGAGGCTGTACGAACTTCTCGCTCTAGTGGATGCAATCCGCGACGGAAGGGCCCGGGAACGCGAAATCGCTATCCGTGAATTAAGCGCCAGGCTGGAATCAACTTGAACTCATCTCAAGACAACCCGAACAGAGATTTGCTTCTCACCGCGGTAAAGAAGCTGCAGCCTCTCCTGCACCAGATTGTTTTTGTAGGTGGGTGTGCTACCGGTCTTCTCGTCACAGATCCCGGCGCAGCTCCTGTTCGAGTAACGATCGACGTTGACGCTATCGTCGAACTCACGACTGTCACCGCAGAGCATATGCCTGGGGATCCCACCCTTCCGCGACGACTTCCAGAAACCCCCATCCGTCCCAGCCATGATGCGGTAACCTCCTCAGCGTCATATATTGAGCTGATAAAGATCGAGAGCCGTTTACGAGAGCTTGGTTTCCGCGAATGCTTTGACGAAGGAGCACCCAGATGTCGATGGGTAAGTGGCGCACTTACATTGGATCTTATGGCGACGGATCCCGCAATCCTCGGGTTCACAAATCGCTGGTATCGTTTGGCGCTGCAGAAGGCGGAGTGGGTTCGACTAGCTGAATATGACATCCGAGTCGTCACAGCTCCCTATTTTCTTGCAACGAAACTCGAAGCCTTTCACGGACGAGGGAACGACGATTACGCAATGAGTCATGACTTGGAGGACATAGTTACCGTGCTCGACGGACGCCCCGAACTCACGAACGAAATTGCCGGGGAAGCGCGGGAATTGCGGCAATATCTCAGCACGGAACTTCGGTCGATGTTATCTACGTTCGCGTTCCTTGATGCCCTCCCCGGACATCTTCTCCCGGATTCTGCCAGTCAACAGCGAATCAAGATCGTAATCGACCGAATTCAGCAGATAATCAATCTGCCCTGAACACTATGCCTCTCCTCGAAATCCGCAACCTGAGCAAGGTCTTCTCCAACGCACCTTCTGGATTCGGCGCGAAGTCGCGTGGGGAGGTCCGTGCCGTCGACGACATCTCCCTCGACATTCAACCGGGAGAAACTCTCGGCCTCGTGGGCGAATCCGGCTCGGGCAAGAGCACGCTCGGACGTCTGATTCTCCGGCTGATCGAGCCTACGTCCGGGACGATCCAGTTCAAAGGACGCGATCTGCTCTCGGCGAGCCATGCCGAAATGCGCCGCTTGCGCCGGGATATGCAAGTCATCTTTCAGGATCCCTTCGCCTCCCTGGACCCGCGCTATCGTGTCGAAGACATCATCGCCGAACCGCTGATCATCCACCCAGATTTATGTGGGGACGGCCGCCCTCGGCTGTCCGGTCGAGCGAAACTCGACATCGCCTCTCGCGTCTCCGAGCTCCTCCGCGCGGTTGGTCTCGACGAATCTGCTCGTCTCCGCTATCCCCACGAATTCTCCGGCGGACAACGTCAGCGCATCGGCATTGCCCGCGCCCTGGCGCTGCGACCAAAGTTCGTGGTCTGCGACGAACCCGTCTCGGCCCTCGATGTCAGCGTCGGAGCCCAGATCGTGAACTTGCTCAAGCAATTGCAACGCGACTTCGGCCTGACCTATCTCTTCATCTCTCACTCGATGCCGGTCGTGCGCTATCTCTCGACTCGCATCGCCGTGATGTACCGCGGCAAACTCGTGGAGGTAGGCGATGCCGAACAAATCGCCGAGCGTCCCAGCCATGCCTACACCCGCAGCCTGATCGAAGCCACGCCGCAGATGTCCATCTGAGTGCAGTTTTCAAGTGCTTTTCAGGCTGAAATCTGGAATGATTGCAACCAATTCCGGAGCCCATCCCTCCTAAGAATTCTGGGGAAAGTAAACCATTGGCCACAACCGATTCGAGCTCTTTCAGTCTGTCCGTTCCTCGCCCGAGAAGTTCCTACCGCGATCTGACGGAGTTGCTCATAGGATTCGCCGGGATCATGACCATTCTCTGGCTGCCTACGCACGAGCAACTGATCTTCGGCCCCCTCGCGCTCCTCGCGCCCTTGGTGCTCGTCCTGCTGCGAAGGCCTACTCTCAATCAGCTGGGACTCGGCCTGCGCGGGTTCATTCCTTCCCTCTGGATACTTCCCGCTGCCGTCGCACTCACCGTGGTAAGTGTGCTCGTTGCGCAGCATCTTGGGACTTTCCATCCGCTCTACCGCGCCGGCTTCTCCCACGTTTGGGCATACGTTTTGTGGACGATGTATCAACAGTTCCTGGTGCAGGACTATTTCATGCCCCGCCTGAATTCTTTCTTGAGCAGCGACGCGGCAATCGCCATCGCAGCCAGTTTGTTCGCAGTGGCGCACCTGCCGAACGTTACTCTGGCGATCGCAACCCTGGTCTGGGGAGCGGTTTCGTGTCTTCTTTTCCGCCGTTACCGCAACCTCTACCTGCTCGGGCTTGCGCAGGGAATCCTCGGCCTATGCTTTGCGGTCTGTGTTCCGGACGTGCTGATTCACCACATGCGCGTCGGCTTGGGATACTGGCACTACCACGTCGGACAGTGAACGCCCCCGGGGCCTGTCCTCTGATTCCTGGTTCAAACGATTCCCGTTCAAAACCACCACGACCACAGCCAATCCACAGACGCATGCGTGATCGTCGAAGCCGGTACGCGCCTATGTTCGCGCCAGGCACGTCCGTAGAAGATTCCAGCGATCGTCGCCAATAACACGTAGCGCCAGTTGAAGTGAGCGCCCGCTAGATTTCTCTTGTTGAAATGCGAGAGTCCGAACAGGATCGAAGCCATGATCAGCGCTGGATTGCGGCCAATCCGCCGCTCCAGAAAGTTCTGCACCCAGGCTCGAAAAAAGACTTCTTCCGGCACTGCGACAAACACGAAGATCCCGAGCCACCGGAGAATCGCCTCCCACCAGGCGGGAGCATTCGCATGCGGATGAATGAACCCCACCGCCAATCCAATTAGGACCACCGCGGGGGCGAAGAAGAATAACTCGCGTAAGCCGGTTTTCCAGTCACTCCAGCGCAAATGAAAATCGAATCCCGTGGCGCTCAGTCGGCGAATGCCGAGAAACCCATACAGGCCCGCGTCCACAAGAAGCAGATTTCCCAGACCCCGCAATCCGGCAGGCCACGCCGCGTCGAACCAGCGCAGATCGACGGTCAACCCCAGCGTCAGCAGGATCAGAGCGTCGCGCCAGTTCCCTCGCTGTTCGGGATCGGCATCCGCCGCCTGAGCCAGCAGCCCCGCCATCACGACGGGCAGAAAGGTGTATACCGCGAACCACTCCCACCGGAAGATGTGGTGTGTCGCCGAAAGGATTATGTATGGGATGCCAAGCACCGCAGGCACAACAATCCGCAGAACACGCGGCCACCTTGCGACCGCGCGCGCAAAACGCTCCCCGGCAAATCCAAACACAGCTGCCGGGAGCAGCTCACCGATCAGCACCGCCATCACGCTAGGCGTCGTGTTTGACATCAGCACATCTTATCGAATCAGTGTGGCGCGGGCGCCTCGCCCGCGGTCTCGCCAAGAGCATGAAAGCGTGGCCCGCACTTCACCGTGCCTGGAGCCGCTTGTGTCCCTCTCTGCCTGCGTCTAGAATTCCCCTCGACAATTCCGCAGGAGGCACTCATGGCATCTGCTCCCGTCACTCCCGCTCCTCCGACAACGCCAGAAAAGATGTCGGAAGGCGCACGCATCGTTAACACCTTCATCGCCCCATCGAAAACTTTCACCGATCTGCGCCGCAGCGCAGCCTGGTGGGCGCCATGGCTTCTGATAGCGATCTTTTCATTCGCCTTCATCTATTCCATGGGGAAGCAGGTTGGATTTGAGCAGATCAGCAGGAATTCGATCGCGCACTCCAAGCGCGCCGACGCCTTCGACAAGCTGCCGCCTGATCAGCAGGCCAAACAACTGCAAGTCTCTAGCAAAATCATCGCAGGAGTCGGATACGGCAGCCCCGTTCTAATCCTGTTCTTTTCGCTCATCTCCACTGTCGCTCTTTGGGCGACCTTCAAAGTTGCTGCCGCGGCGGAAACCACCTTCGGACAGGCCTATGCCATCGTCATGTATGCAGGCCTTCCCGGAATCATAGGCGCCATCCTCGGGATAATTTCCTTGTTTGCCGGAGTGAATCCCGAAGGATTCGATATAAACAATCCGGTTGGAACAAACCTGGCGTACTATCTCGACCCTGACACTACTGGGAAATTCGTTCGCGGCATGGCATCGTCGCTCGACGTGATCACTCTCTGGTCGATTGTGCTGATGGGAATTGGATTCGCATGCACGAGCAAGGTGAAGCGCGGTAACGCGATCATCATCGTGCTTGCATGGTATCTGTTCTACAAAGTCGTGACCTCGGCGCTGGCAACGATGGGATAGCCTGAGAAGAATCTTCGTTCAACCCGCTATCCCTTCGATGCCCTTCACCAGCTCCGGCGGAAGCGTAAGTTCCATGCTGGCCAGGTCCCGCTTCATGTGATCAGGGTTGGAAGTCCCCGTAAGCGGCAGCATTCCAATCGCCCGCGCAAATCCGAATACGACTTGCGCGGGCGTCGCATTCAGCTTTTTGGCGACCTCCACAAACGGCGGATGCGCCAGCACCTCTGGGTTCGCAGTGAGCAACGAGAATCCCTGGTACACAATCCCGTGGGCCCCGCAGAACGAGCGAACTTCACGATCCCACCCGAGGTGCGCAAAACAGCGATTCTGGACAAAGGACGGCAATTCCATCCCAGCCGCTTTCATCTGATCCAGATGGTTCAGCGCAACGTTACTTACACCGAGTAACCGCGTTCGGCCCGCATCCCGCTCTTTTCGCATTGCCTCCCAGACCTCGCTGTCGGCGTCCATCCACCCGTAATTGGACGAAGGTCCGTGCAACACGAAGCTGTCGACGTGATCCGTCCCCAGATGCCCCAGCGAACTGGCGAGCGATTGCGCGACTTGCTCAGCAAGACTTGCCTGCGGATCGTAAGGCAGCCGATGATCCTGCCCACGTTGGTACGTAAACTTGGTCTGCAGAAAGATATCCTGGCGCTTTACTACTCCGGATTCGTAAGCCTTCGCCAATGCCTCGCCGACACCAGCCTCGAAGTAGTGACGCCGCTGATTCGCCGTATCAATTCCGCGGAATCCCGCGCGCAGCGCCATTTCCGTCAGCGACGCAGTTCGGTCTTCTTTCCACGCAGTACCGTAAAGAAAAGTGGGGACGTTCCCATTGGCCATAGCCGCAATTCTCCCATGAACGAGCCTGGTTTCCCGTGCTCCCCTGTGTCCTCTGTGTTGAAGGGGTATAGTGCGAACTCGCACAGTCCCCGCCTTGCTGAGTAGAATGGTAATGTCACTCCAGCATTCCTGAGAGGCCCTCCATGAAACGCACGCTCAGCCTTCTCCTGCTTCTCGTCGCAACAACTGTTGTCGCCCAGGACAAGAATCCCGTCACCTCGGTCGTGAAGGAGATCCTTCCCCGACAGCAAACGAATTTAGTCGCCGCGGCTGAAGCCATGCCGTCCGACAAATATTCCTACAAACCCACCGAGCAGCAGATGACCTACGGCCATCTCGTCCTACACGTCACCGAATCAAATAATCTGCTGTGCTCGAAGGTAGCGGACATCCCTGAGCCGAAGCCCCCCGTCGCATTGAAGGACACCGATGGAAAAGACAAACTCGTGACCGCGCTCAAAGCCAGCTTCGATTTCTGCAGTACCGCACTGGCAAAGGTGGACGATTCGAAATTAGCGGAGGAGGTTCCTCTCTTTGGCGGACGAAAGGGATCCCGCGCCTTCGGCCTGATCGCGCTTACCAGCAGTTGGGCTGATCACTACAGCTCCGCAGCCATGTACCTGCGGCTGAACGGCATCCTGCCGCCGACGGCACAACCGAAAAAGTAAGTAGCGCCGGCGTCAAGCCGGCTGTCGCGGGCGATCTTGCGCCCGCACTGTAGGGCAGGAGAAATCTGGCGGGCCTTACTTTATTTGTACGAGTTCTTCGGTAGGGGAACCGACAGGAGTCGCGGCCGCAGGCCGCTGCGGTGCGCGCCAGGAATCAAAGATCGACACCTGATGTACGCACGAAACCGTGCAGTGCGGCGCGCATCCCTTCTCGGTGAGATATTCGCGCCGTAGATCGTCCCGCGTGTACGTCTCCAGCGGAACCCCAGGATAGCCGCGCTGTTGCGAGCAATAGTGCACCAGCCCGTTTTCACAGATGTATAGATACCGCGCCCCGGCGCGGCACCGCCAATCATTCGGCTGACCCTTGGCGATGTTGTCCTGGAACTTGTTGATGCGCGTGAAGCTGCTCTTCTCGAGCGCTTGCATCTCGTGATAGATCCGGCGCTCTTCGTCGCCCAGCGGCTGCAACTGCCCGCTGCCATCGTGAATAATCCCGATCGTCGAAGTGAAACCTAACTCGACTGCGCGCTTTCCGATGACCAGCGCATCCTGCGGATGCGCAATCCCGCTTCCGACCACCGAGTTGATATTCACGTGAAAATCTGCGTGCTCGGCCAGCAGTTGCAGCTTCTTGTCGAGCACCTTCAAACTTTTCTTCGACACCTCGTCGGGATTCACGTTGTCGATGGAAATCTGCAGCCACTCGAGGCCAGCCCGGTTGAGCCGTTTGATCCGCTCCGCCACGAGCAAATATCCATTGGTGATCAAGCCGGCGATCATCCCGTTCGCACGTATCCGCCGGATCACATCATCGAGTTCCGGATGCATCAGCGGCTCGCCACCCGAAATCGTCACGACCGCTGTTCCAAGCGTGCCCAGTTTGTCGATCCGCCGGTACATCTCTTCCAGCGGCACCGGCTTCGAGAAGTCATCGAACTCGTTGCAGTAGGTGCAAGCGAGGTTGCACCGCCGCATCGGAATGATGTGCGCCAGCAGGGGGTGATCGGTGGATGCGATGGCGCGTGCCGCCATCTGCGCGCCCCGCAGATTGCGGTAGGCGGCTTTGGCTTTGCGGCGAAGTTTGGTCAGCGTAGAAGGCATGCCTACACTCCTATTACAGCATAGGGAGTATCGGAACGCATCGCTGCAGCAGCGTGTGGGGATTTATTGCGCGTAAATGGGCCTTAATCCCGGCCGACACGACACCTGTGACTCATTTTGAAGTGGCGCATTCAGTATGGAAGGTGGATTGGCCTTCCTTTGTGAGAAGAGCCTGAAATTCAGTCAGCGTGCGGCACTGCTTATCAGTGTCGGCAGAATCGTTGCGATCTTTCGCGAGTTTGAGCAGCAATATCCTTTGCTCTACTAGAGCACGCCCGTAAAGTTGCCTACGATTTTGATCCGGTCCGGCATTCTGGAACTGTTTTTCAAAAATACCAGCCGCTCTGACGGCCTGATCGTGCGCGAGATCCAACTTTTTTTCCTGCTTATATAGAGCAGCGAGATTGGCCAGCGAAGCGCCAATTTCAAACGAATTTCGCTCTTCCTGCTTGTTGCTTTCACGGAGCGCCAGAGCGTCTTTGTAATATCGCTCAGCATCATCATATTTCTGTTCCAGCATGCGTACCCGGCCCATAGCTGTCATCCAGCGCCACCGCTCATCAAGGTGAAGTATGCCCGTGGTGTCGGCGGAGATGATATCCCCCACTTTCGCCAACTTCTCATCTGCAAGCGGGAAATCGCGCTTGGTGACCGCCGCATCCGCTGCCACCATAAGAGCCCAGAAATTGTATTCGAAGGTGAGTTCTGTGCGAGGTTCGTGGAATGGCTTTCCGAATGTCACCATAACCCACGTCCTAACGGTGGCGGGTTGTCCTTCAACCTCGAAGGGCCGATACTTCCATCCCTTCACAGCCTCAATCGCAGCCGGCGCAAGCATTGGGTGTCCCGAGATCAGGTTTATCGAAGAGACTGCGCCGGACGGCTCAATTTGTATAGCGAGGATCACGTTGCCCTGAATACGCGCTTGTTCCGCCAAAGCGGGGTACTTGGGCTGCGGCGAAGTCAATAGATGGGCAGCCGCATCGTCCGGCAAAATTCCCACAGGAGTCTGCGCAAAGGTCGCGACCGTGAGAAGGAGAAGGGGCAGGATCGATCTCATTGGGTGTCCGAGTATAGCCCACATCAAGAGAGAAGCGCATGACCGGAGGCAGTCAGGATCTCAATTGCCGATTCTGAATACTCTTCCGGAATCAGCACGTAATCGGTGTCGTACGTCGACATGGCGAAGATGGGAATCTGATTGCTCGAGAGCGGCTCAATGAAAGAGAGCAGTACGCCCGTCATCGAAAACGGGAATGGGCCTTCGAGCTTCAAACATGTCCAGTGATGCTGCGTATTCACGTCGTCCGGGAGGTTTCCCGCGAGACAGACAATCGACAGTTCGTCCGCTGTCCGTGTGATCGAACTGAATTCACCCTTCGTCGCCCACTCTGGAACGGCCGCATCCGCGTTCAGACGCACGATCGCATATGAGCCAGTCAGCATACGGAACGTGAGTTTGTGATTCTGTCCCATGAAGATTATCCACGGCTTCAGATGTTGTGAAAACCCTTCGAAGGTGCCCCGTTCTAAAATCGCGACCTTTGCGATTTTAGAGCGGGGACTTTGACTCTCGGTACCGATACCACCCAGTTACTCCGCAACCATCGCGACCGAAGCCTGATCCGCCGCGCACACGACAGCATCTCCATCCAGCAACAAGCATTTTCCCGCATCGACCGCAAGACACGTCGCGCCCGCCGCCCGCATCACTTCAATCGTCTTTACTCCAATTACCGGGACGTCAAACCTCATATCCTGATTCGGCTTCGCAATCTTCACCACCGTGAGATCGCGGCTGAGAGTCGAGGCATCCCCGTGCAGCGAGCGCATAATCTCCCCAGCTCGCTGGATGGTTGGGTCCGTCCCTTCCATGGCTTCGACGGCCACGCACGCGGACTCCGCAATCACGACTGTCTGCCCGATATCGTGCTGCGTCAATTGCCTTGCAACCGCGCGTCCGTACTCGATGTTTTTCCGCTCCTGCTCACTCGGAGCACGTTGCGTCAGCACTCCGGCCCGGGCCAGCAGCGGTTCGAGCAACCAAGTGGACTTCTCCAGCGTAATCCCCTCATCTCCCAAAACCTTCGCGACCGCCCCCAGTAGTGAATCCGTATTGCGCGTCGTCAGCGACAGCAGCATCTTCGCCAGTCGCCAATCCGGACGGATACTCGAAAAAATCTGCTTATGTCTCACCTGTCCAGCCATCACCGCCCGCCGCACGCCCTCGCGCTGAAACGTCTCAATCAGCCTCGACAGTTCCCCCAGCGAAAGCCAGTGAACGGACGCCGCTCCCTTCGACTCAATCTCAGGGAAAGCCTCTTCTTTGATCGCTGCTACCACCACCTCAAATCCCTGCGCCCGCGCCGCTTCCAGCACCAGAAAAGGGAACTTGCCATTCCCGGCAATCAATCCAAGTTTTTCGTTCTGAACAGGCATGAAAGTAGCGGCATCGAGAGACGCCGAGTCAGTCTAGCACTTAGAATATTTTCAGACTCCGGTTCTGATCCAGCTTCCGTTTGGAACTCGTCGAATCGCCAAGGAGCAGCAAGCATGCATTTCGGTCGCCCAACCCTCGATCTTTTCGCCACCACCACTCTTCCGCCCCAAGCCCAGGAGCGCGACCGCAGCAAAATTCCCGGACGAGCACAAATGGGATCTCACGCCCATCTATCCCTCTGACGAAGCGTGGCGCGCGGCCAAAGAGAAGCTTGCCTCCGAATTGCCCAAGCTGCGCCGGTTCCAGGGCAAGCTTGCCTCTTCCGCTTCCACGCTGGCCGACGCGCTCGACCTCCAAAGCGATCTGGACAAAGAACTCACTCGCTTGTTCGTCTATGCGAGCATGAGTTCCGATCAGGACACCCGCGTCAGCCTCTACCAGGGCATGGAGCAGGAGATGATCCAGCTTGGATCGGTCCTCGGCACGGAGTCGGCGTACCTCGAGCCCGAAATCCTCAAAATGGATGACCCGACGCTCGCTCGCTTTCTGACCCAAGAGCCACGCCTGCATATCTACCGCCAGTACTTCGACGACATCACCCGCCGTCGAGCTCACACCCTCAGCAACGAAGAAGAAAAGTTGCTCGCCGGAGCCTCGGTGATGGCCAGCGGCCCCTCGAGCGTTTTCGGGATTTTCGCCGATGCCGATTTTCCATACCCGTGCATAACGCTCAGCGACGGCCGGGACGTCAAGCTCGACAAAGCAGCTCTCTCACTTCACCGCGCCTCCCCAGTCCGCGAGGATCGCCAGAAGGCCATGGAAGCATTCTTCACCGCACTGGGAAAATACCGCGCCACGTTCGGCTCGATGATGAACTCGAACGTGCAGACGTCCGCTTTCTACGGCCGCGCCCGCAACTATGAAACCTCGCTGCAAGCTTCTCTGGATGGCCCCAACATTCCCATCTCCGTTTACTTCAAGCTCATCGAAGGAGTCGGCCGCAATCTCTCCACCTTTCATCGCTACCTGAAACTGCGGAAACGCATGATGGGCATTGCCGAGCTGCATTATTACGACCTGTACGCTCCTCTCGTTCCTTCGGTCGATACGAAATATCCAGTCGAGATCGCTGAGCGCAACATTCTCGCCGCCCTTGCCCCGCTTGGCGCCGAGTACTCCGCGGTCAGCCGGCAGTCCTTCACCGAGCGCTGGATCGACATGTATCCGACCGAGGGCAAGCGATCGGGCGCCTACTCCAACGGTGCTGCCTACGATGTTCATCCCTACATGCTGATGAACTACAACGGTAAGTACGACGACATGAGCACGCTGGCCCACGAACTTGGCCACACCATGCACAGTTACTTCTCCAACAAAACCCAGCCATACCCGTTAGCGAACTACACGATATTTGTTGCGGAAGTCGCTTCCACCTTCAACGAAGCCCTTCTCATGGATTACATGCTGAAGCAGATCAAGGACAACACGATCCGTCTCTCCCTGCTCGGCAATTACCTCGAGAGCTTCAAGGGGACAGTCTTCCGCCAAACCCAGTTCGCAGAATACGAACTGCGCATTCACGAGATGGTCGAAAAAGGCCAGCCGCTCACCGGCGACGCTCTTTCGCAACTCTACAGCGACATCGTGAAGAGATACTACGGACACGACCAGGGCGTCTGTGTGGTCGACGATTACATCGCCAACGAATGGGCCATGATCCCGCATTTCTATAACGCGTACTACGTCTTCCAGTACGCCACTTCATTCACCGCATCATCCGCGCTGTCGGAAAAAGTGCTGGCAGGCGAGCAGGGCGCCACCGAGCGCTATCTGAACTTCATCTCCGCCGGAAGATCGAAGTATCCGATCGATCTCCTGAAAGACGCAGGCGTAGACATGACCAGCGACGAACCATTGGAACTAACGGTAAAGAAGATGAACCGCGTGATGGACGAAATGGAAGAGTTGCTGGAGAGAAAGAAGACGAACTAACCCTGCGAGATCATTTAGCCGAGGGTGGCGATCGAGCGGGAACTCCGAGACTTCACTTCAGTCCCGCAGCAACGCGAACACGTCGCAACTACGCTCGAGAATATGCTGCTGGTACGCGGTCGTGCTGATGAACTCCACTCCATGTGTGAACCGGTCGCGGTTCCGCACCACGCCCTTGATCTCGAGTTCAGTCGAATAATGGGGCAGCAGAAATTGCAGTGTGAGGCTGGCACCCAAGTTGATCGCGCGGGTCACAAATAGACGCAATCCGCCCTTGCCCACATCGCTGGCCTGCCCCGCGAATGTGATGCGCTTCCCGTCCTCGATCATCGTGACGTTTACCGAGACCATCACGCTGAATCGATCCCAGCGTCGCCGCTGGCCGTTGTCCCCCATACCCCGGTTCTCCTCATGCAGCTTGCCTGCTTGAAGCGGCAGCCTTGTACATACTCTTTCGCAAGCGGCCGGCGACCGTCAATCCGGCGAACGCAGTTAGCCTCGCTTCCGGCAAACTAAAGTGCCATGGCTTTCCTCTCATTCACAAAAACCGCCTCCCGTTTGAATGAACTTTCCGCTCGCGCCTTTCGCAACCGCGTTTGCGATGTTGCATTTCTCATCTACCCGTTAAAACGCTTTAGTTAGCTCGAAATGTCTATTCAACCGCGATACTCGTTGCTAGAATGTTGGCACGGTAAGCCGGCTTGAACTACATGCAGTTACCTTCCCTGCCGGGCCGCACTTACTTGGGGGAGTGCGTGGATCAACTGGGCTCATATCCACACGGATTCGCCGTCGAGACTCAGGATCTCGAAGAGGCTGCTTCTCTTCTTCAAGACACAGCCATTCCCTACTCAGCCGAACTCCTGCCGGGTTCGCCCGCTTTTTCGACCAGAATCTTCATCCAAAGAGGTCCGTGTGTCAGCGTCTCTCGTGTCGTCACCACTGGCAACATGCTGGTGACCTCCTGCCTGCCTGCGGACTCGTTTGCCCTTGTTCTCGATATCGGCGACACCGGGCTCGGCGTCCACCGCATCAGGCAACAGAGTATCTCCGTGGATTCGACATTTGCCTTTTTGCAGTCGCCTTTGCAGACGGCGCAGGTCACGACCACTCCGAACTACCAAGCGCTATTCCTGCGCATCTCGCGGGATGCCGTGGTCAGTGAACTACAGAAAATGCTGGGGCGCGAGATCCACGCCGGGTTGATTTTCTCGCCCGCCATCCGCCTCGACAGTGCCGCTGGACAGCGCCTCCGGGCTCTCTCCACCGAACTCCGCCGGACGCTCGACAGCACCGATGAGTCGGGCGGGGCCGCGTCGCCTTCCATTCGCCAGCTCAATGACGACATCATCACGCTGCTCCTGCAGGCGCAGCCCCACAACTACACGCGCCTGCTCAATCGCCACAGCGGGGCGGGGCGCTACCAACTCGACGCCGCCGAACAATACATGCGCGCCAACGCCCACCTGCCGCTGTCGCTCGGGGACATCTGCCAGGCCGCGGGCATCAACGCGCGCAGCCTGCAACACTCCTTCCGACACAAGCGCTCCTGCTCACCAATGGAGTTCCTGCGTACGATCCGGATGGCCGAAGTACGCAATGGATTGATGCAGCCCACCGAAACAACCAGCGTCAGCGGCGAAGCCGCGCGCTGGGGATTCCTGCACTTCGGACGCTTCTCGGGCGAGTACCGCCAAGTCTATGGCGAACTCCCTTCCGAGACACTACGTCGAGCAAAAAACAAGCAGTGAGCTGGGGGCCGTGAGCAAAACTCGCGGGCATCCAGACCGCTCGTGTGCGGACGGCCGCCTCGGGCGTGCGCCGAGCCAGGCGAGGCGGTTCTCGCGGCTAGCATCCCTTGGCGCGCACCATGATGGTCTGCGGCACGGCACGCAGCAGGCGCATCAACTCCGCGTCGCAGGGACGATTGATGTCATAGATCGCATATCCCAGGCTGCCGCGGGTGTTCAGCGCCTGGCGCTCGATGTTGATCCCGAGATCGGCAAGGATGTCGTTGATTGCCCGCAGAATACCCGGCACATTGTGATGGATGTGCATCAGCCGGTACGATCCCGACTCGTACTCCAGGTGACCCTGCGGCAAATTCACGCTGAGCGTCGAATCTCCCGTGTTGACGTAATCCATCAACTTCGCCGAGACGAACGGTCCGATATTCTGCTGCGCCTCTTCGGTCGAGCCTCCGATGTGCGGCGTCAGGATGACGTTCGGCAACGCGCGCAGCGGGCTGACGAACTCGCTGCCCGACTCCGGCTCGTGCGGGAACACGTCAATGGCCGCGCCCGCAATCTTGCCGGACTTCAGGCACTCGGCCAGCGCTTCGTGATCGACCACGAATCCGCGGCTCAGATTCAGGAAGCACGCGCCCTCCTTCATCGCGGCGAATTCTTCCCTGCCGAAACAGATTCTGATTCTGCGGCTTGCCGTCCACGTGCAGCGTGACCACGTCCGCCGTCTCCAGCAACTCGCGGAATGTGACGCCGCGGGCGTTGCCGCGCGCCAGCACGTGCGAGACATCGTAGAACATCACGCGCATGCCCATGTTCTCGGCCAGGTCGGAGAGCTGCGACCCGATCTTGCCGTATCCCACGATGCCCAGCGTCAGCCCGCGGACCTCATGCGCGCCCGCCGCCGACTTGTTCCACAGCCCGCGATGCATCTCGCGTGGACGCCTGAAACGTGCGCCGCAGCAGCAGGATGATCTCTCCCATCGCCAGTTCGGCCACCGACCGCGAGTTCGAGTGCGGATCGTTGAATACGGCGATGCCGCGCTCGCTCGCCGCCTTGCGCGATCGATCTTGTCCACCCCGATGCAGAACGCGCCCACCGCCACCAGCTTCTTCGCAGCCTCGAGGACGGCGCCGGAAACCCGCGTCTTCGAGCGCACGCCGAGAATCGGTGCGTCGCCGATCTTCTCGATCAGCTCGCGCTCGTCGAGCGCGGGCTTGAGCGACTCGACCTCGATATCCCGCAGCGCGAAACTGCTCCACCGCCACCGCGCTGATGTTCTCCAGCAACAGAACCTTCAAGAAGCCTCCTGAGCCTAGCCTAGGATTATCTCAAACGGGGCAGTTTCGAGTTTCACGTTTCGAGTTTCGCGTTTGAACGTTTCGAAGATCTGTCCAGCGGGGCCGGATGTATCGGGCCGCAGGTTTTCTTTCGCCCCTTCGGGGCTTGGTTCTATTCCTCCTTACTACCCACCGCTTGCGCGGTGGGCTGTATTCTTTCGCTCCTTCGGGGCTTGGGGCGCGGTTTGTGGCGGCTTTTTGAAATCGTGGGTTGAGAGTGTTGCCGGGCTCGAATTCGCTGCGGTGCGGACCGGAGCTTCTGGTTCGCGTGGATGGGCGGGGGCGGCTGCCGCCACGTGAGCCGGGGCTGGTTGCTGTTTGGAGTTGCGGTGTTCGACCAGGATTTGTTCTTTCAGGGCTTCGATTTCCTGGGCGGTGTATTTTCTGGGGGCGGTTGGATCCACCGGTGGTGCTGGCGGTTCGGCATATTCGGGGACCTCTCTTACTACCCGGCTGGCATTCGCGTCGAATTTTGCGCGGCGAGCGTTCTTTACGGCGATGTGTAACGCGCGGAGGATCAGTTCGGCGCGCTTGAGGTCGATGGTGTTGCGCATCAGGGCGTTGATGACTTCCATCAGGCTGGCCTGGATGCTCTCTTCGTCTTCGAGGATCGCGATGGGGTGGAGGCGACTTGCGGCGGTTTGCGCACGCCGCGGTGGGCGTGCTGGTGGAAGTAGCAGAATTGCTCTCCGTAGAGAGCGGGGGAGCCGCAACGGACTCCGGTGACTTTGATATGAGTGCAGGTTTTGGTGTTTGCCATATGAGTATTTCTCTGGTTTACCTTCTCGACTAATTTTTGGTATCTGGGACGTAAAATCTTGGCTTCATTGGAGTTAGGGGCGGTGGCGAGGACGACATCCGCGTAAAATTTTGGAAACAAAGGGTTTGTAAGCAAAATATTGCGAACAAAGGAGATATGTTCGTTTCCGGCGGGAGCAAAGGTGGAGTCGGGGAGCCACGGATCGACGGAGTCCGGCTTTGACTCGCCACAGGGGATACGGGGGTTTCCAGAGTTCGGCTTCCGGCCCTCGGCGTCCGGCTGTCGGATTGGAGTCTTCGACGGGCCCAGGGCAGGTTCTTGGTCTGACATGGCCCCAGAATGGCTGTTCTAGATTTCTCAGTAAAGGTCACATGTCACAATTTGAAAATAAATATTGGGGATCGGCTGTGGAAAACTTTTGGGAGGTCAAAACCCTGAGGTCTGCGGAGTCCGTGGTTCCCACCCTTCGAAAGCGCGAAGGGTGGGGCAACCAGCTGTTTTTTTGTGGCTGCAGAAATCAAACCTGGGCCAGCCACGTCACGACAGCGAACACACTCTCAGAGAGAACACGCCTCCTCCGAGAGATTTTCACATTTGTGAGTTCGCGCATATGCAAACGTAATTACGATCATAGATAGTTGCTCCATTTGATTCGATAGTGTCAACTACGGGGGCAGTTTCCGATGAGCTTGCGCGTGAAGCTCAGACCTGAGGTAGCAATTTGCTGTCGAAGTGCAGTAATCCTTCCTGCTTCGCGGTGTTTCGCAGTCTGAAGGACGGCAGGCTCTTTCTTCTCGAGATTGATCCGCTTGTCGGTTCCTCTCGATCGAAGCGCGCGGAATACTTCTGGCTTTGTGACGAGTGCGCGGCGACGATGACGCTGCGTCTCAGCAAACACGGAGAAGTCAGTCCAGTCTCGCTCCCACCTGTGATCCAAGGAAAGCCCGAAGGAGTAGCGCTGCATTCAGAAGATCGCAAGGCGGGTCTGTTTCTGCGGAGTGTGAGTTCTCCCAAGGGGGGAACTCGGCAGAGGTCGGAGGAGAGGCGGCCGGCCCAATCCTGGACAGCATGCTGCTTGAGCAGGAGGGATGAGTTGGCGGTGGGAGTCGGGCCAAAGTGCCAGATTCGGAGTTTGCTTTCCCGGGGGAACCGGGAGATCTGAAGGGGCGAGTTTTCGGGGGAGGGCTCGCCCCTGTTTTATTCCGGAAATTTGAGCTGACGCCAAGAAACGGGGTGCAGTTCACCCGTGTGTCCCCGGGTTTCGTCGTCCTCGGGTTTCGTCCCGGGTTTCGTCCAAGCATCCACCGTCGATCCGGGGAGGGGATGCGAGTTACGGGTCCCTGTGGGAGCGTGACGACAATCGGCTGATGATGCGCTGGCTCCGTCTGGGCTGTTACGGCAAAAGGAAAAAACCAACAAAGCGCCAGCAAAGGCCATAACTTGGCTTCTAGTCGGTAGGCACCCATGCGTAAATGCTAGATCAACGAGGATCAGCGGTCGATATTACGTTCGTTAACGCTGTGAATGCTCGATTGACAGGCGTATTCAGGCCCTCTGCAACCCGTTGGTGTCCAATGGCATACAATTTGACTTGACCCGATGGTGTCCAATGGAGTACAAGAAAATTGTGCAGACGGTCGTCGAGACGCCCACTTACCTCGCCGTTGCCAACAAGCTCTTTAGCGAGGAGGAGCGTGCGGACATCGTGGCACTCGTTGCGGCGGACCCGGAATGTGGGGACGTGATCCGCGGAACGGGCGGATTTCAGGTCGGTGCCCAAAGGATGGGAAAGTGGCGGGGCGCGGTTGTTATATCTGGCGCAACGAAAGGTTTCCGGTTTTTCTGATCACGGTTTTTCCGAAGAATGAGAAAGAAAACTTGTCGATGGCGGAACGGAACGCGCTGAAGAAACGTGCCGATAGTATTTTCGAGACTTACGGGAGGTAGCATGAAAACGCAATTCGAGCAGATGATGGATGGCCTTAATGACGTTGAGGCGTTCCTTGCTGGAGAGCAAGAAGGATTCAAGGCATATGTGCCCCAGGAAGTTGACGTCAAGGCGATCCGTAATCGACTGGGTATGACGCAAGCCAAATTCTCTGACACGTTTGGCTTCAGCCTTGACGCGATCAAGCACTGGGAGGGAGGCCGCAGGACCCCAGAAGCGCCAGCTCGCACATTGCTGACCGTGATCGATACGAATCCCGCTGCCGTGCTGACTGCACTGAATCCCGCTGCCTTCGCTGCCGGTGTCGGTTCTTCTAAGTCCACCACCGTCCACGTCCGCCGTCATAGAAAGCGTCAGGCGTCTCGTGGCCCTGCGAAACGAAATGCTTATTCTGCCGGTGGAAGAAGAGTCACAAAGTGACGAGGAGTTTGTTCACTGCGAGCGTACTACGCTCGTAGAGCTGGCGGGATCTGGTGCGGGCTTACAGCTGGGGTGTTCGCGTTCGCAGCATCAGAAGGTTCAAGCGTCGTACGGTCCTTCACGGCGGCTTCGCCGTCGTTCAGGATGACATTTCTCGGGGCTCGCCCCGGCGTACATCTATCTGTACACGATCAAGAACAAGATCAACTTCTCTATCTGTACAAGATCAAGAACAAAATCAACTTCGCGTCAGGCGGCTTCGTGTTTTGGGTAGCGGCCCAGGATTTTGTTCACTACGCCGTGGATGGCGTGGAATCCGTTGTGGGGGAGGAACATGAAGGGGCATTCGCCGGGGATGACTTCGATGCCGTGTCCGTTGCAGGAGGAGATGGCGGAGCCGGTGACGGCGCCTCCGGAGCCGGCGCTGTACATCCAGATGCGGCGGACACCGGCGCGGGCACAGTCGGCTACGGCGAGGTCGGTGGCGGACTGGGGAGTCATGAGCAGCGCGGCTTCGACGGGCGGCTCGATGTCGGCAACGCGCGCGAAGCAGGCGTGTCCGTCGATCTGGGCGGCGTGGGGATTGACGGGGATGACGTCGTATCCGCGGCGGAGAAGTTCGCGGAAGAGCATCGTGCTGAAGTGTTTGGGATCGCGCGAGAGGCCAACGATCGCAAGGCGCCTAGTGGCGAGAAAGCGTTCGATGGCATCGAGATGGCGGGGAGCGGGCATGGGGAGACTCCTTCGTTGCAGCGATATTAGGTTGGAGAGGGATCGGCCGCTGTGACACGGGTCACGGGATTAATTGTCGGGCGGGGAAGGTCAAAGGCATTCAACACGGAGGCACGGGGTTCACTGAGGAAGGCACTGATGGGTTCGCGACAGCGGATTGTTGGGGCTACATTTTGCCTTTGAAGAAGTAAACGAGTTCGATGATCAGGATTACGACGACCATCAGTTCGAGGACGAAGGCTCTGGACTGGTTGAATTGCTCGACCATGAATTTGTAGAGGTCTTCGGCGGTCTGGAGCTTTTCTTTGACTAAATCTTTGTAATCGGGGACGCCGACTTTTTGGGCGCAGAGTTTGTAGAGGCGCGCGGAAAACATGTCGCTCAGGAACTTGATGGCGTTGTCGGCGCGCTCGGTGAGTTCGTTGACGTCGAGCAGGACGGTGTGAAGTTTGGAGGCGGCCGCGGCGGTGCGCCAGCGCGACCACCATCCGGTGCCTCCGGTTTCGAGGAAGTCGTAAACGTTTTCCAGTTCCTTGGTGAGGAGTTCGTCATAGTGGCGGAATTCCAGGAGCTGGGAGTTGGCGTATTCGAGGAGCTGGATGGCGGTCTCGGCTCCGGCTTGGGAGTCGTAGATGAAGGCGGCGTTCCATCCGATGACGGCGAGGTCGTTCGGGTAGTAAGAGATGCGGGAGAGGAGAATCTCCTGGCGCTCGCTTTCGGCGAGGGTGGGGATCTCTCCGCGGACGACCTGGGCGATGTGGCCGCGCTGGGTGGCGAGGAGGTCCTCGGCGGAGGGAGATCCGTCGATCTCGCGGACGTGGAAGATGAAGTAGTCCTCCTGCAGCCAGTTCTCCTCTTTGTAGGGCTTGATCAGGGCGGGGGCGGCGCGCTCAAGGCGCTGGCGGACGACGCGGCTGGCCAGCTTTTCGAAGTTGGAGTCAGAGGTCCAGCGGGCGGAAAGTTCGACGAGCTTCTGCCAATCTCCGGAGAACGGGAGCTCGAACAGGAGGCTGACGACGCCGTAGTCGTAATACTTGATTTCTCCGCCGAGGCGCTCGCCGGAGTCGAGGACGATGGGTTCGAGGCGATCGGCGACGGGAGGGCGCTGATAGCGGACGTATCCGGGAGCCTGGCTGCTCTTGAAGGTGGCCTGGGCGTTGCGGGCCTGAAGGAGTTGGCGGATCACGTCGAGGCGGATCTCTTCGCAGACATCGTACTGGATGAGGACGAGGATGGATCCGCGGAGGGGCCCGGTGATGATGGGCTGAGTCGTCTGCTGGACCTTGACGGAGAGGTCGCGGGCGACATCGGGGCTGACGATGGTTGTGACTTCGCGATCCATGGAAACCAGCTGTCGGTTCTCAGTTGTCAGTGCTCAGTACCGATGCGGGTGACAATCTGGAGAGCGGAGGTGTTCTGCTCGTAGGTATATTGTCCCAGATGGCGGAGGTTTGGGGTAGGGGTGGAAGGATAGCGGGTTCCTGGCTTCGCTCGGAATGACATCATCTCAATAAATACCCTTCTTTCAACGGTTTACGCGGTGCTTTTGGACGTCGTAGGCCAGGGTGACGATGCCGGAGCGGTAGATTCTGGTGCCGGTTAGCTTGAGATTGGCGCGCTGGGCGGGGTCGGGGAGGAGCTTGACGCCTCCGCCGAGAAGGACGGGCATCACGGAGACTTCGACGGTATCGACTTCGTTCAGGGAGAGGAGGGTACGGAAGAGGTCGCCTCCTCCCATGAGCCAGATGTCTTTGTTCGCCTGGCCCCGGATGTCTTGCAAGTCGGAGCGGTTGAGGTTGGGGAGAATCGCGAGGTTCGGATGCTCGGGGGCATTCAGGGTGCGCGAGGCTACGACGACTTTGATTCCGGAGAAGGCCTTCTCACCCAAGCGAAGGCGGGCGACGTCGTAGGTGCGGCGACCCATGAGGAGGGTATCGAACTGAGCCCAGAGTTCGGCAAAGTTGACTTCGGGGTCGGAGACGATCCAGTCGTATTCGCCGTCAGGACCGGCGATGTATCCGTCGAGACTCATGGCGACGATGTAGCGGATTCTGCTCATGGCGGCCTCACGTTGCGCGCGCGTGCGTGTCCTCTGGTTACTTGCGGCGGCACGGCGCGGGCTGTGCAATCTTGTGTATGAGCCGCATCTTTGGATTTCTGGGACTCGTCATCGTGCTTGGCGTGGGATTGTACCTCTATTCCAAGCAAGCGCAATCTGCTTCGCAAGCCGCGGGAGTGAATAATCCGAAAGCGGCGGTGAACGTCACCGGGGTGCGCATGGATCTGATGACGATCGCGCAGGCGGAGAAGGGATACTTCGCGCTGGAGGGGAAGTATGCTTCGCTCGATGAACTGATCTCGAGCAAGTCGTTGACGATCCAGCGCGAGCGGGATCCTTATACGTATGACGTTGAGACGGGGTCCAGCGGATTTCGAGTGGTGGCGACGCGGCATGGGGAGGATGCGTCGGGGGCTCCGGCACAGATGTCGGTGAATGAGAACATGGAGTTCTCGACGGAGTAGGGATTCTCTTCTTTAGCCCCTTCGGGGCTGGGGTCTTCCTTCTGAAATTATTGGCCGGCGGCTTTGTCCAGCTTGCTGGCCATTTTAACGCCGCTCAGACCGTCCACATATTTGGCGATGCCGCGGTAGAGGGACTCGGCGATGCGCTGGCGGTATTCGCTGGTTTCGAGACGATGTTCGTCAGAGGGATTCGAGACGAAGGAGATCTCGGCGAGAATCGACGGCATGTTAGCGCCAATGAGGACGATGAATGGAGCCTTCTTCACTCCGCGATTGCGGATGCCGGGGCTCTTCGAGGCCAAGCCGCTGTGCAGGGATTCCTGGACGTCTCCGGCAAACTCGCGGGATTCTTCGATCTTCTCTTTCAGGGCGATCTTTTTCACCAGATCCTGCAGTTCGTAGATGGACTTCTCGGAGACGGCGTTCTCGCGGGCAGCAACTTCGAGCGCTTCCGGCGAGGAGGTGAAATTCAGGTAATAAGTTTCGACGCCCCGGGCGTCTGGATCGCGGCTGGAGTTCGCGTGGATGGAGATGAAAAGATCGGCGCGCTGCTGGTTGGCGATGGCGGTGCGAGTTTCCAGCGGGATGAAGGTATCGTTCTTGCGAGTGTAGACGACTTCGGCGCCCAAGCGGGTTTCGAGCATCTTGCCAAGGCGGCGTCCGACTTCGAGGACGAGATCCTTCTCTTCGAGACCGTTGGGGCCGATGGTGCCGGTGTCGTGGCCGCCGTGCCCGGGATCGATAACGATCTTGCCGATCTTCAGACCGAGTGCGCGGATAAGAGAGCGGTCTCCACTGGCGGTTGGCTTGGCTTCGCGAGCGTCGAGGTCGGAGTTCTTCCGGGTTGAAGCGAGCTTGGAATTGGAACCTGACTTGGAGGCCGACTTGCTGCGCGATCGCGTCGGTGCACGGGTTTCGGCGGCTTCGACCGGAGTGTCTTCATCATCGTTGTCCACGATGACCTTGGTCGGGGGCGGCGTCTCTTTCTTGTTGTCGATCTTCTTGGGAAGTTCGGGCACCCCGGACTTCGGGATGATCCTGGCTTCGTCGTTCAGATCCTGGGTCGTAACCGCGGGCTTCCCAGCTGCGGCCTTCAGGTCTTCTTTCGTCGCTGGCGGCTGATCGGTGGGAGTGGTGTCTGTATCGTCCGCCGAACCTGCCTTGGGTGGAGCCTGGACATCGGCAGTCGCGACGTCGTCCTTATCTGAATCTCTATCTTTGGAGGGCTTGGGCCTCGCGTTCTTTGCCGTGTTCTTGCCGTGTATGTCGATGATCAGGCGATAGGGATTCGGCAGCAGGAAGGCATCATAGCGCGAGAGGTCTTCGACTTCGAGGACGACTCGGGTGCGTCCGGGCTGGACTTGGCCGACGCGGATTTTCCTGAGGAAACCGTCATCCACGTCGAAGGTTTTGCCAACCAGGGTGGAAGCCAGCTTGGTATCGCGCAGGTCGAAGTAGATGCGATCGGGATGTGAGATTCGTTGCGACCCGAACTTAACGTCGTTCTCAAGATCGATGGCTACGCGGGTGTAGTCGGGCGTGGACCAGTGACGGATCGCCGTCACGCGCGGCAGGTGCTTCGGCTGGGAGGAGTCTGCGGGCGCCGCATCGGCGTGCGCGTCGGAATCGTCTTTCGCAGACGCAACTGTGTCTTTGGCTTTATTGGCTTTGTCGTTCTTGCCGGCTTTTTCGTTCTTTGCCGGCTGGCCGGAGTTCCTGGTGTCGGTTTGCGTGGGCGCTTTCCTGGCCGACTCCGCCTCCTGCTCATCCTTGTCGCGGTCGATTTGCGCGATTGCTTGCTGGGCATCCGGGACCAGGCGATTATGTGGATACCGCAGCAGGAATTCGACAAAGGTGGCGCGGGCTTTCTCGGAATCGTTCAGGTCGTCTTTGTAAATCTCGCCGACGGTGAAGAGCGCGTCGCAGCGGTACTTGCTGCCGGGATATTCCTTGCGGAGGAACTTGTACTGGCTGATGGCCTGATTGAGGATCTTGTCGTCGTCGAAGCGGCGTCCCATTTCGACGAGAGTTTCGGCGACGGCGACAGCGCTGGGATCGGCCTTGGTAGACGTGGGCGCTCCGAAGTAAACGAGGCGGTAGGCATTGATGACGCGCTGGTAGTCACGGCGGGAACGCTCCTGGAGAGGGCGCCCGTTGAGCGCCTCGCGCATGCGGTCGGCGGCGGCAAAGCGGTCGCGGGCCCAGGCTTCAGTGTGGTGCGCGCGGGCGTGCGCCTTCGCAGCCGGGAGCGCCAATAGTAGGAGCAGCAATCCCCAGCACAAGCAACGCTGGCTTGATGTCGTTTTCAAAGTCGCCGGTCCGTTACTGTCCGTTCCGCCGTTTGCAGTCGAAATGCGTCAGGTACCTGAGAGATAACGAGCAACTCTGCTGCTTACAACAGATGCCGCCAACCTAGTCGGTGTTGCTGATGTAAAGGACGCCCCGCGCATCCCGCTGAACCTTCACGGGATCGTGGCTGACGCCCGAGGATGAAAAATCCAAACCGCCATAGTAGAGGGTCGTAATCTTCCTCACATAACTCTGGGTTTCGGCGAAGCGCGGAACACCAGCGCTGCGGGCAACCGCTCCCGACCCGGCGTTGTACGCCGCCAAGGTCAACTTCACGTCTCCATTGTAATTCTCGAGAAGATGTTTCAAGTGCCGCACGCCGGCATCGACATTCTGCTCGGCATCGAACGGGTTCTTCACGTTCAGGGAGCGTGCGGTCTGCGGCATGAGTTGCATCAGGCCCATGGCGCCCTTGCGCGAGACAGCATTGGAGTTGAAGTTCGATTCGACCTTAATGACTGCGCGCACGAGGTTGGGATCGACATTGTGCCGGGCCGCCGCCATGACGACCGCCTGATCCACTTCTTCCTGCGAGGCCTGATGTCCGCGGGAATTGGCGGCGAGGATGCGGGCGTTCGCCGACTGGGCCGATTCGCGTCCGAAATACTGCGTAATTTCAGCCGCGGCCGTGCGGGCTGCTTGCATCGAAGCGGTGTTCGCTCCCGGGACGGGTTTCCAGCGATTGTCTTTGCTGCTCCAGTAAACCAGGGTACTGCGCTTGGCCTGCGGAGCCCGCGTCTGCCGCGGCCGCGCCGGACCGTCTTCATTGATGTAGATCTTGCGGCCGTTTTCCTCGGTCGCAGTAATGCCGCGGGCGGAACTGTCTCCCTCAGCGGCCCAGACCGGAGTTGGAGCGAGAGCAAAGGAGGTCGCGATTGCCGTGGTGGCCGTCAGCATGAATGCGAGTTGCAGGTGTTTTCGCATATCCGGGTATCTCGATCTGCCAAACTCCTTACTCGAAGGCCGCCTCCAGGCGCAAGACAGACGAAGCCCTCGCTTGTTCTACCCGGAACCTGACGGAGAATCATCTACCAGAGTAGGACGATTATAGGTGTCAGGTGGGGGTCGGGCAATCTCTCCGAAGGGAGTAGAACCAGCGGAGTAATTTATGGCAAACAGTTGAAACGGAAGTAGATTAGGGGAATCTGAGGGTGCGCGTGGAGATGCCGGAGGTAACCGCAGCAAGGTTACTGGGGAGTCGCTATTGGAATGGGTGTCCCACCGTTTCGCAAAATACGCGAAGCGATGGGACACCCTGCATTCTGATTCGTTACTGCAGCAGGCCGTAAACGAAGACGGTGTTGTTGGTCGGCACATAGACACGGCCGTTGGCGATGGTGGGATTGACTCGGGTGATGGATCTGGCTGCGACCATGTCGCGCTTGGAGTTCTGATTTGTGTCGTAGTACTCCTGGGTAAGGTCGTTGGCATTAAGAGCCCACAATGTCGCGGGCGAAGTTTCGTACTGCAATGCCCAAACAATGCCGTTGCTGGTTCCGTTTGCAGAGATCATGGCAGCCGGGCCGCGCATGGAAACCGTACCGGTTGAGGTGGCAGTTGTGGGCAGTAATCCGTTATTCAAGGTAAACATCTTGGGGAAGTCGTACTGTCCAAAGATATAGACATTGCCGTTAAAGTAGCTGGCCGTATTCCAAATGCCGTTGTAGGGTTGAACTCCCTTCACCGATCCTTTGATAGCACCCGTGATGTACTGCACGATGTTATCGCTGGTGGCGTGATACCCACCGAGGTTGTCGCGGTTCATGACGTAGATGGTCCCTTCCTTGCCGCCACCAACCATAAGGTGCGGGTTATTTCCGGGCTGATCGGGCAAGAGCAAGAGGCCACCCGAGGAAATGTCCCAGTCCTGGTGATTGAGAGCGTTGTTATTACTCGGTGTATAGGAATCTGTCAGTGAAAGCGTGCCGTTTGAGGGGGTCAACTTCAGGATGGACTGGCCGTAGTCGCCAATGCTGTCGAAGGTTCCATTCCCGGTCTGCACAAAGATGTTCCCGGTGGAATCCGCAGCGAGCCCTCCGCCCATCTGCCATACTCCGCCGGCTGAACCGTTCGGAGTTGTACAGTAGACATACTTCTGCTGGAGAGTCTGTGAATCGTAACCCAGAACCCATCCATGATAGGGCTCGGTGTCTTCGTTGGACGCGGTGGCCAGATACACCACGCTGTTGGCGTCGCCAGGAGCTTGAGAAAGCAGCAAACCAGGCCTGGAGTTTTCCTTTCTAGGATCGAAGGCCACCAACCCGTCCACACTGCCTGCGCCCGTGCCTGGGACGGAGGCCTGGATTTCAACCGGGCCATTGAACTTTTCGGCGCCCGTGCCGAGATCGAGGGCGTGCAACCGGTGGACATAGGTTCCGGTGCACGCGGTGGTTTGTCCCTCCAAGGTTCGTGCTTCCACATACATGGTGTTTGTGGTGGGATCGATGACCGGGGTCGGAGTAATTCCGATGATCGAGACGTTGGCAATGACACAGGATCCGGGGACGGGCACTACGCTGGGAGGATTAATGAAGCTGTCTTTCCAGAGAGGGCCTGAGACTTTTCCTGCAGCGTCGTAGGCATACACCGTGTCATTGGCGGTGGCGAGATATACCACGTTGTAATAGCCGGGCGTTCCGTTCAGCGGAGCGGGAATGTACACGTTGGCGACATAGAGCGGTTGTGCCTGGATTCTTCCGTCGATCGCATAAGAAAACAACTTCCCAAAAGTGTTGACGTTGACATTTTGAGGAGTCAAGACGGTTTCCTGCGCGTTCACGCCGGTGCGGGAGTTGTCATTCTTGTTGGTATAGAGACCTTGATAGGCGACGAGATAGCCAACGGCAGAGGCAGATTTTGTAGGGTCTGCCTGGCTCACTGCCTGGATGGTATGGGTGCCAACCGCGAAGCTCGCAGGCGCAGTGTAAAGTCCGGTTGCATCGATGGTGCCCACAGTTGCACTGCCCCCCTGGATTCCGTCGACGTACCAGGTCACAGTCGTGTTCATCGTGTTTCTGACGGTAGCAGTGAACTTCTGCGGGACCATGGAGGTGATTGGGACGGACAGAGGATGGACGACGACCGCGATTCCGCTGGCTTTGAACTGCTCAGAACTGCTGGAAGCGAGTTGTCCGGTGGTTGAAGGTCCTGCCGACGCTGGCTGGAAAACGGTCTTAGGAGCGCTTTTCAGCGGCTGCTGAGCTGCTAATACGGCCAAGACGAGGGCGAAGGCGACCATCAGAGCCCAAGGACGCACGGAAGTTCGACTGCGCATGCACGTTACCTGCTTTCAAGATTGTGAGTTGGACAACCGACGAAGCACTTGGGGGAATTTGGGGAGACGAGGACTGATCGAACGTCGGAAGACTGTCTCATGCGGCCCTGCGGCTGTCAAGATAGACAGATTTTGCACACTGTCGAGGGTGGGACTAAGCGGCTCATTGCGCAGGCAAAGTAGTCCCGAGTGAGGAGTGGGCGAATCTGGACAATCCCGTGAAAAGGCCTGCCATGCGGAGCCGAGGCGTAAGGGCCACGGGGCACGCTCGTAGTGTATGGCTCCCGCTCAGTTACGTTTTCAAAATGGCCTGCACGTAAGCGGGCTTTAGCGGGAGCCGGCGCAGGATCTTTCCCGTGGCATCGTAGAGAGCAGATGCGATGGCGGGGGCCGCGAGTGCGTTCGCCGCTTCCGAGCCTCCGCCGTAGGCGCCGACTTTCGGATTGTGCAGCAGGACGACCTTGATCTCCGGGATGTCGGACATGCTTGGGATAGGATAGCTGGTCCAGTCATCGACGGTGATACCGCTTTCGTCGAACATAACTTCTTCGAACAGTGCGTGGCTGATCCCCATGACAGCGCCGCCTTCGACCTGGCGCTTCAACTGCATCGGGTTCACGACGATGCCCGGATCCACTGCGATCGTGTACTTCTCGACCACGATTTTGCCGGAGCTGGGGGTGACGGCGAGCTGGCATACGCAGGCCCAGTAGCTGCCGCTGCGCAGCATCAGCGAGACTCCGCGGCCATGCACGGGCGACGATCCCGTAGATGTCGCGCCCGGACGAGGTGAGGGGCGCGTATCCCAACCGGAAGCGTCGCGCACTGCTTTCAGGACGCCAATGGCTCGCTCTTCGCTGGCGTGATCGATGCGGAACTGCAGGGAGTCGGCACCAGCCAGCGCTGCAGCCTCGCTGATTGCGAGTTCGCGCGGATAGTTCTGCTGGAACTGTCCCGGTGTGCGCATGCTGTGATCGCGCAAGCCGACGGCAATGGGAGAAGCTTTCTGTCCGACCTGGAATGTGCCGTGGCCGCGTTCGACGACGTTGGGAACAGGAGCGTAGATCCACGGATCTTCAAGGCCGTTGATGGTGGACGTTACGCCGCCGGAGTGGACGTCAGGCGCAGACATAGTGGGCAGGCCCGCGAGCACCGCGCCGACGGGACGGTCGTCTTGCATGGCCGGCATGTAGTGGTCGATTTGATACGCCGCGATTTTTCCTTTCTCGTCGATGGCAACTTGCACGTCGGAGAATGCGGCCGCCGATTGCGTAGACCACTGCATGTCATCGGCGCGCATCCACTGCACACGAACCGGTTTGCCGACGGCTTGGGAGAGGAGTACCGCCTCGTCTTCTGCGCCGGCGTTTCCGCCGTTGGATCTGCCGTAATGACCCGGTCCAGGATACGAATGCACGATGACGTGGTCGGCGGTGATGCCGAGCATGGTAGCGATTTCCCCTCGAAGTGCTTGCGGATTCTGGTTGTGTGTATAGATGTGGACTATGCCGTCGGGCGTGACGTCGGCGACCGCCATCGTCGGTCCGATGGGCGCGTGCTTCATGTACGAGAGTTGATAGCTGGCGGAATGTTTCTTGTGCGCTGAAGCCAGGCCTGTGCCGACATCTCCCTTCGCAGCTTTGCTGTTCTGGATGGGCGCGGCTTTCCAATCCGATTGTTCTCTGAGGTGCTCGTAGAGCTTTGCGTTTCCGGGCAGGCCTTTCCAGTCCGTCCACTTGGTGGCAGTAGCTACCTGGTCGGCTGCCTGGATCGCTTCCCATTCCGTGGGCGCGATCACTCCGACCAGATTGCCCTTGACGATGACTTGCGCGTTCGGGAACTTGGACTGGTCGAGTTTTCCCGCGGAGACGAGCTTGGAGCCGAGTGTTTTCGGATGGACGACGCGCGCGTGCAACATGCCGGGAAGACGAACATCGGTGGCCCAGGTTTCTTTCGCCGCAACTTTCGAATTGATGATGGAATTTTTGAAGGACTTTCCAATGACCGTGTACGCGCTGACCGGCTTCATCGGCGGATTGCCTTCGATGGTCAGGCCGAAAATGCTGGTGAGTTCCCCTTTGACAGGAATGGTAAGCCTAAGTTGCTGGTTCTTCACGAGGTCGCCATACGAGATGCTCTTGCCGCCCCCGGAGACGATTCCTTCTTTCACGGAGAGCTGGTCTTTCGGCACAGCGAGTTTCTCTGATGCGAGATCGAGCAGGGCCTGGTGCGTATAGGCCGCGGCTTTGCGGATGTTTGGAGTTCCGCGACCGAGAAAGTCGAAGGCGCCACTGCCGTCGGGCGTGCGGTCGGTATCTCCGGCGATGACTGTAGTGATTGCCTCGAAGGGGAGGCTCAACTCTTCGGCGACGATCTGGCGATAAGCGGTGAAGGTCGATCCCTGGCCGAAGTCGCTCTTTCCGGTACGGATAAGAACCGTATTGTCGGGATGAATCTCGATCCATGAACTGGGGAGTGTCGGGTCGAGTGAATTTTTCATCACCGCAGCGTTCGCGGTGTCGCCCTTCACCAGCTCCGGGCCTACGAAGCTGAAACCGACTACAAGAATGCCGCCGGCTTTGATGAATTGACGGCGGGAGAGAGTCGGTCCGAGAAGGGTCGCTGGGGTTTCGCGTGTTATCTTTTCGCCCATGGTCGCCATGGTTAGCTCCTCTTCGCCATGATGGTGGCGGCGTGTTGCACGGCTTCGATGATCGCGAGATACGTCCCGCAGCGGCAGAGGTTGGGCGAGGGTCCGGAGTTGGTGTAGGCGTCTTTGATTTGGGCGACGGTCGGATTGGGATTGCTTTCGAGCAGTTCAGTAGCCTTGATCATCATGCCGTTCTGGCAGAAGCCGCACTGGGGAGTCTGCTCTTCGATCCAGGCTTGCTGGACGGGGTGAAGCGTGCTGTGCGCTTCTTCGGCCGAGAGTCCCTTTTGCTTGGCCCATCGCGCGGGCAGGCCTTCGAGCGTCGTGATTTCCTGGTTGGCAACACTGGCGACTGGGGTGACGCAAGAGCGCGCTTCTTTGCCGTCGATGAGGACGGCACACGCTCCGCACTGCGCGAGTCCGCAGCCGAATTGCGGGCCGATTAATTGAAGTTCGTTGCGTAGGGCGTAGAGCAGCGGAGTATCGTCAGAAACCTGAACTTCGTGGCGAACTCCGTTCACGTTGAGCGTGACCATAGGAACTCCCTTCAAGCAATCTGAAGTCGATGAATCTCTTGTGTAGAACCCCAGTTTTGGCGATACGGGCCGCCAAGAAAATTCTGCCAGCTTTCAGCGGACTATACGCCCGGTGTTTAGCCGCGCGCAAGCACGACCAGAACGAGCTGTGTTGGATGCGACGGGCGCTTCGTGACTTGCCTTTTCCGATGAAGTTCTTGCCTAGTTCTACAGAATTTGCAGCGCTGGTTCCTCCGCATGTAGGCTGTCTCGTTGATAAGACTCGAACATTGAGTGGGACTCTACGAATGCAGCAAAATGGTCGCCGCAGGTTGAGCTCTGAGGAATGTGGGGATTCTGACATGGAAATGTTGCGTGACCGTCTTGGAGCCATAGCATCCCGGTCGGAATCAAGGGAGACCTTCTGGGTAGAGTTCGTGAACTCATTTGCTTTGAAACAGGCAGCGGAGATCGGGGTCTACCGGGGCGATTTTGCGCAAGTTCTTCTGGCGAGCTGTGCGGGTTTGACACGCTATTACATGATCGATCCATGGAAACATCTGGCGGACTGGAACAAGCCTGCGAACCATCCTGATGCTCAACTTGAAGCCTACTATCAGGAGGCCAAGGGGAAAACTGAGTTCGCCGGCGCAAAGAGAAGCATTCTTCGGGGCAAGACGGTCGATGTAATCGATCAGATTCAGGATCAGACGCTGGATTTCGCTTACATCGACGGGGATCACACCCTCAAAGGCATCAGCATCGATATGATCTGCGTTTATCCGAAGCTGCGGGTCGGCGGATTTTTGACCGGAGATGATTTCACCCGCTCGATTTGGGAGCATAAGACTGCATTCGAGCCGACGCTGGTCTTCCCTTTTGCCGTGTACTTCGCCGAGGCGGTTGGAGCAACGATATTCTCTCTTCCGCATTCCCAGTTCTGTGTGCAGAAGACCGCGGAGAGATGTTTTTCATTTGTCGATTTGACGGGAGAATACGGCGACACCACGTTGCGCAATCAAGTTGCGCCAGAGAAGGTGCTGAAGACTGCGATGTGGGAGCGATTCCCAGCCATCATGGGCTTTCTCCATAAGAGCAAAACGCTTCTCTCCCGCTGAGTGGATGGATGAGTTGGCCGCCGAGCGCAATAGTCGCGATTGACGGTGTTTTACTTTTCCAGCGCGGCGGCGAAGGCGTCGAGCGATAGGGAGCGCAGCAGGTTCCTGCGCATGCCACGCTCTACTTCGGCGAGGCGGTCGGAGGCAGCGGTAATCCAGGTGAAATCCGCGGACTCGGCGAGGCGCTTCAGGTCGGCGGAAATGTCGGTGTTGCGGACCAGTTGCGGCGCTCCGGAATCGAGGAACATCAGGTCTCGCAGCAGCGAGTAGAGCGTCTTGATCAGGGCTTCGGTTTTCTGGCGTCCTTCTGCACCGGGACGGTAGGACTCGGTGGTCTTGAACAGATCGCTGTGCTCTCCGCCGCGAAGGGCGGAACTGAGAATCGTGAGCGCGTTGGCGCGAGCGGCGGTGTAGGCTTCAAGATCGAAGCTGCGGGCACGGCCGACGCAGCCTTCGCAGAGACGCGCAACCAGCGCACGCTCGGCAGGCTTCCACTCCGGATGGTGCTTCGCCAAATCCTTTTCAATTTCCTCGGGAGTGAGGGCCGCCAGAGTGAAGACCATGGACCGCGAGCGGATCGTCGCCAGCAGTTCGCCGGGATTCTCCGTGAGCAGAAAAATCGTCGCGAACTCCGGAGGCTCCTCGAGGACTTTGAGCAGAGAGTTTGCGGCCTCTTTCATGAACGCCGAGTCGGTGAAGATATACACCTTCTCTTTGCCTTCTGCGGGACGGTAGTAAATGGTCTCGATCACCCGGCGCACCTGGTCTACCTTGATCATCATCTGCGGAGGATCGGGTGGGATGACCAGCACGTCGGGATGCGTTTGCACGAGAATGCGGGTTTCTTTCTTGTCGGTCTCGCGCAAGTTCTCGCGGGCTTCGACCGCTTCGTTGAAGCGGGCGTCGAGGTCGGCGGATTCAGCGATGCGGGTGCAGTTGGGGCAGTGCCCGCAGAAATCTGGCAGGCTGTCCGTGTGGGGAGGATTGAGGCAGTTCAGGGCCTGCGTCAGCATGAGCGCTAGCGTGTACTTGCCGGAACCTTGCCCGCCGGAGAGGACGATGGCATGGGGCAAATGATCGCGCGCCATCATCTCGCGCAGGCGATGAACAATTTCGGTGTTGCCGTGGAAGTCAGAAAATGGCATCGAAGGTGATCCAGCAGAATTTATCACGAACCGCTTACAGCTTCAGCTTGCGGCGAACCACATCCATGATCTTGAGATGTGTCTGCGCGGGCGTGCCGCGGGCATCGATTACCGCAACCCGGGCATGCTCGCGTTTCGCGATGGCGGCGTATCCATTGTGCACGCGGATGAAGAAGGGGCGGGTCTCGCGCTCGAAGCGGTTTTCGTCGTGGCCGCGGGCGGAAGTTTTGGCGTCACGCTCGTTTCTGCGGCGGGCGCGGTTGAGGCTGGCATGCGGATCGGAGTCGAGCAGAAGCGTGAGATCCGGCTGCAGATCGCCGCAGAGTACGCGATGCAGTTCGAGGACCACATTGCTGCCGAGGCGGCGTCCGCTGCCCTGATAAGCCTCGGTCGAATCGGTGAAGCGGTCACAAAGGACGATTGCGCCCGAGGCGAGTCCGGGCGCGATGACCTCGGCAATATGCTGCGCGCGCGATGCAAACATCAGCGCCATCTCCGCCATGGGATCGAGTCCGGAGGTGCCGGAATCGAGCAGCACTTTGCGGATCTTCTCCGCCGTAGGTGTACCGCCGGGCTCGCGCGTTTCGATGACCTTATGACCGGCCTGGCGTAACGCCCCGGCGAGCTTCCGCATCTGCGTGCTCTTGCCGGTTCCGTCGAGGCCTTCGAAGGTAATGAATTTCCCGCGCCGTGACATGCAGCGGAATGATAGCAGCCTTCGCAATGCCTGTACGCGCGGATTGGCCGACTGCTATATTCCTAGATATTCAGCTTCAAGTGCGGGATTGCTTCTTCGCAAGCGCCTGTGGGAGGCCCCAATAGAATGAGATTCGCAAGACTGCTGGCCGTCATCTGCTTCACGCTCTTCCCCATATTTAGCTGGGCCGCGAATGCGCCCACCGTCACCATTTCGGTTGATGCCACTCACGCTGCGCGCAAGATTTTCCATGCTTCGCTGAAGATTCCGGCTAGCGCTGGCGATCTCACTTTGTACTATCCGAAGTGGATTCCGGGCGAGCACGCGCCGGACGGCCCGGTGGTCGATCTGGCCGGGCTTTTCTTTAAAGCGAATGGGCAGACGCTGAAGTGGCGGCGCGACACGCTCGATGGATTCACCATTCAGGTCGATGTGCCGGCGGGAGTGAGTGAAGTCGATGCCGAGCTCGACTTTCTCTCGCCAGCGACGTTTGAAGGCGGATTCTCTGCGGGTTCGTCCGCTACAGATAAGCTCGCGGTTATCAGCTGGAATCAGGTTCTGCTTTATCCCAAGGGATGGAAGTCCGACGAGATCAACTACACCGCCTCGTTGAAACTTCCGGAGGGATGGAAGTTCGGCACTCCCTTGCCGGTTGCAAGCCGGAGCGGAAATGAAATTCACTTCGCGACGGCGTCGCTCACTACGCTGGTCGATTCTCCGGTGATCACTGGAGAATTCCTGAAGGTTGTGCCGCTGGCGCAGGATCCTCCGACGGAGATGGACATCGCCGCCGACAGCGCGGCTGCGCTCGAGGCTCCCGCCGAAGTGTGGGAACACTACAAAAGTCTTGTGGATCAGGCACAGAAGCTGTTTGGGGCGCATCACTACCGCGACTATCACTTTCTGTACACGCTGAGCGATCACGTGGCGCATTTTGGACTCGAGCATCACGAGTCGGACGACAGCCGAGTGGACGAACGCGCACTGGTGGACGATACGTCCCGCAAATTATCAGCCTCGCTGCTGCCTCACGAGTATGTGCATTCGTGGAATGGGAAATACCGGCGTCCTTACGATCTGGCAACTCCCGACTACCAGCAACCGATGCAGGACGATCTGCTGTGGGTTTATGAGGGGCTGACGAACTATCTGGGATTTGTACTGACTGCGCGCAGTGGATTGCTGACAGCCGATCAGGATCGCGACGATCTGGCTTTGACCGCCTCTGCTCTCGATCATGAACCGGGGCGCGAATGGCGCAATTTGCAGGACACGGCCGATGCGGCTCCGCAGCTCTATTTCTCGCCCGAGGCCTGGCACTCGTGGCGTCGCGGCACCGACTTTTACAACGAAGACACGCTCAACTGGCTGTGGGTGGACGTCATCATCCGGCAGCAGAGCAAGGGAAAGAAGTCGATGGATGACTTCTGCCACTTGTTTCACGGCGCGCCTAGCACCGGGCCTGCCCTGAAGACGTACACATTCGATGATGTTGTAAATGCGCTCAACCAGGTTGTTCCCTATGACTGGCGCGGCTTCTGGACCGAGCGTCTTACGACGCATGCTCCGCATGCGCCGCTGGGGGGAATCGAAGGAAGCGGGTGGAAGGTGATCTATGATGAAACGCCTTCGGAGATGATGAGCAATGCCGGGAGCATGTATCACTTCGTCCCCGCCGCATTCGCGATCGGGCTAAACCTTCGCGACGATGGAACCATCGTGGACACGATTGAGAATCAAGTCTCGGCAAAAGCTGGGATCGGTCCGGGGATGAAATTGATCGCGGTGAACGGACGCAAATTTTCTGCGGACGTGCTTCGCGATGCCATCAAAGCCGCCAAGGGATCGGGCCCTCCGATTGAGTTGCTGGTCGAGAACGATGACTACTACAAGACTTTCAAACTCGATTACCCCGAGGGAGAGATGTATCCGCATTTGGTGCGGGACGGGTCGAAGCCGGACCTGCTGAGCGAGATCTTGAAGGCGAAGTAGGCTTCGCTCACGATGTGACATCCATCACTGACTCGCAGCTAAAGCTAGGTTGAGAGACACACCACAATTTGATCATGTCATCTTGAGGAGGGCGATAGCCCTCCGAGGGACCGTACGAGGCTGTAGAGCGACGATGCAGTTGTCGAGATCGTGGCCGCAGCATACACCGTTGGGTATTCCCGTCCACTACATCAAAGCTCTCCTGCCTTCGTACGGTCCTTCACGGCGGCTTCGCCGACGTTCAAGATGACATTTCTGTTGGGCAATTCCCGCCGTGGAACTCATGTTTCCGGTTTTGTGACAGGGATCATGGACTTCGTGCTTCATAAACTTCATGTTGAATGAATGCCGAAGATGTACTACGTGTACATAATGGCGAGCCAAAGCCGCGTACTGTATATCGGCATGACCAGCAGCATCGAGCACCGCGTCTTCCAGCATAAGACTCATACATTCTCCGGATTCACCTCCAAGGACAACGTAACGAACCTCGTGCACTTCGAACGTCATGGCTCCGTCATGACTGCAATTCGGCGGGAGAAAGAAATGAAAGCGTGGCGGAGGGAAGAAAAGATCAAACTGATCGAATCCAGCAACCCAAAGTGGAAGGACTTGAGCTACGGGTGGTATCAGCGACATCGGTTTCAACCAGATGTAAAGCTCGTTTGAGTCATACAACACAAATTTGACATGTCATCCTGAGGAGGGCGAGAGCCCTCCGAGGGACATTACGAAGTTATGCAGCGCTGATGCGGGGGAGAGGATTGTTACGCTGCTTGCAGCGTATGCATTCCCGTCCACGGTATCGACGCGGCACGCCGACGTACGGTCCCTCGCCCCGGCTTCGCCGGCGCTCAGGATGACATTGCTTTCCGGATATGCTCCCGCGATGATGACATTTCCTGTAACCCTGCTAGCATGTTCCCCAGCTTAAAACCATGACCCCGAACAGCATCGCCCTGCTCATAGCTCTTACGTTCTCTGTAACAGCCCAAGCCCAGATTCTTGGATTCACCCCTGCCTCTTCGACCCGCGAAGTTGACATTGAATCGAAGTTCAAAGCCATTCCCTCTCCCCATGAAGAACGCCTCCAGCACCGCATCTTCACGCAGGAACCGCACGTTGCCGGATCGAAGCGTAACAACGAACTCGCCGAGTACATTCGCGACGAATGGAAGAAGCAGGGACTCGAAGATGTCGTGATCCGGCGCTACGACGTGTACGGCTCGAATCCGAAGAGCACGTCGCTCGAAATGATCGCGCCCACACATTATCAGGCGCTGCTGCGCGAGGGGCCGATTGAAGGCGATGCCGACTCGAAGAATCCGGCGATCAGCGGAGCGTGGCTGGGGATGTCGATCTCTGGAGATGTGACCGCGCCGGTGGTGTATGCGCACAGCGGCAATCCGGAGGACTACGATCTGCTGCGCAAGAACGGCATCGGTGTGAAGGGCAAGGCTGTGCTGGTCCGCTACTCGAATCCGTACAGCTATCGCGGATTTAAGGCGCTCACGGCGCAGCGTGAGGGAGCGGCGGCAATTCTCATCTACAGCGATCCGCAGGAGGACGGATACAAGAAGGGCAAGGTGGATCCGGATGGGCCGTGGGGGCCGGAGTATCACATACAGCGCGGCGCAATCACGTACGACTTCATGGTGCCGGGCGATCCGCTGACTCCGGGATGGGCGTCGGTTCCCGGTGCCAAACGGATTCCGATTGAGCAGGCGATGTCGGCGCCGAAAATTATGGCGCTACCGCTCTCATGGCATGATGCTAAGCCGCTGCTCGAAAATCTGGATGGACCCGTCGCGCCGCAGGATTGGCAGGGCGGATTGCCGTTCCAGTATCACCTCGGCGGTGAACGCGTGAAGGTTCATCTCAAGATCGAGATGGATAACGGAATCCAACCTTATTACGTGGTGGAAGGCCGGATCCGCGGGTCGGAATTGCCGGATGAATGGGTCGTCATGGGGAATCATCGGGACGCGTGGGCGTTCGGCGGAGTGGATCCGTCGAGCGGCACAGCTTCGATGATGGAGTTGACCCGAGCGCTGGGCCAGTTGAAGCAGCAGGGCGTGCGTCCGAGGCGGACCATGGTTGTGTGCAGTTGGGATGGAGAAGAAGTTGGGCTCACCGGTTCCACAGAGTGGGGCGAGCAATTCGCCGACGAGTTACGCCAAAAGGCAGTCGCTTACATCAATGTGGACGAGGCAACCTCCGGGCCCGACTTTCACGGACAGGCCGTCGCGTCGCTCGCACCCATGCTCGTGGAAGCGACGAAGAGCCTGCAGGATCCCTCCGGCAAGTCGCTTTACGATGCGTGGAAGGTGACGGTGGAGCGCGAGAGGCAAGGAAAGCAATCGACGCAGTTCAGCGATTCCGGCGTCGCGAGTAATACCTTGGCCGATACTCGCATCGGTAGCGGCAGCGATCACACTGTCTTTCTCAACTTCATCGGCGTGCCGGTAATCGGACTCGGATTCGAGGGAGACTACGGGGTGTATCACTCTGCCTACGATGACTTCTTCTGGATGAATCACTTCGGCGATCCGGGATACCGGTATCACACGCTGATGTCACAGTTGTGGGGAGTGACGGCACTGCGACTGGCGAATGCCGATTTGCTGCCGTTTGATTTTGCGAGTTACGCGAGCAACGTCCGGCAATTCGTGGATGAGTTGGCGAAGGGGAAAGACATGAGCCGGCTCGATCTCAGCCGAGTGAAAAAGGAGATTGACGCATTCGAAGCGGCGGGCAGGCAACTGGATGAAGGCTTGAATCAGAGACTCGCGGCTGGCACCGTGAGCACTGAAGTCGCCGCGGAACTCAACCACGGCATGATGCAGGTCGAGCGCAACTGGTTGAATCCCGAGGGAATTCCAGGGAGGCCATGGTTCAAGCACATTCTTTATGGCGCGCGGTACACGTATGCGCACCTTGAGTTGCCTGGATTGACCGAGGCGGTTGAAAAGCAGGATTGGCCGACGGCGAAGCAGCAGGCGGAGATTCTTGAGGACGCGCTGCAACGCAATACAAGACTAGTCAGAGAACTGCGGCGGAAGCTGTCTCGCTGAGTTTCCGCGCCGACTCGAGCATTGCTCTCGCTTCGACTGCGCCGGGCTTGGAGACGGTCGTGCCTCTCTCCCGCCCTCCTCAGGATGACATCCATGTGACGTTCTCTGGTTGATCACTCCAGCTGTTCCACGTTTACCTTCATCGAACGATCTGACTTCGGCTTGTTCTCATCGCAGGGCGTACACGTTTCCGTCGGTGCTGCCGAAGTAAATCGTATCTCCCACAACCACAGGCGATGACAGGATGGTTCCCATCGTGAATAGCTTGTGGACTGCCAGCACCATGTCGTCGTAGAAAAGTTTGGGCGATGGGAAGACGGTCTCGAACTTGATGGTTCCATCCGCGTTGGTCATGGCGGCCGCATTCTGCTTGGCACCGTCGGTCTCAAAGACCCATGCGGGTTTCTGCGTCTTCAAATCGATGGCGGTGAGTTTTCCGCCAAAGTTGCCCATGTATAACATGTCTCCGGCAAGCGCCAGCGAGGCGAAAACCGGAGTGCCCGACGGCAGATCGAAGATGACCTTCCCTGTTTTGGCATCCACACAATGCATAATGCCTGGAATCGAGGTACCGAAGCAGGCTTTGCCTTCGTGCACGACCATGGAGTTGTTGACCCAAGATCCGTCGGTGGAAAATTTCCAGAGTTGCTTGCCAGTCGCGGCATCGACGGCATAGGCGTAGGAATCGCGGGAGCCGAAATACACGATGCCGTCCATAACGGCGGGCGAGGACTGAATGCCGACGTGGTTATGGAGGTCAGGGTCGTCTCCCGTCTTGAAGCGCCACTTCTCTTTCCCGGTCGCGGCATCGAGGGAGTATAGATACGTGTCCCAGCTTCCAATGTAAAGAGTTCCGTCCGCAATGGCAGGAGATGAGTGCACAACATCGCCGGTCTGGACCTTCCACTTCAAGACGCCAGAAGCCGCATCGAGCGCGTAGATGTTGCCATCGCTACTTCCGAAATAGACGATACCGTTCCAGACGGCGGGCGAGGAGAGAAAGAAATCCCACGGATCGGGCATCGGCTCCGCTGCGGGCTGAAGGTTATGGAGATGCTTGCCAATGTACCGGTGTTCGCCGCCGGTCTGGAACCTCCATTTCTGTTGTCCCGTTGTTGCATCCACGGCATAGAAATTACTGTCGTAGCTGCCGAAGTACACAATGCCGGAGGAAACCGCAGGCGATGATACCAGCCAACTGCCTGTCGGGAATTTCCATCTCAGCGCCCCGGTTGCAGCCTCAAGCGCGTAGAGATTCGTGTCGGTACTGCCGACGTAAACGATTCCGCTGACGACCGCGGGCGAAGAGATTACACGGCCGTCGGTGTGGAATTTCCACTTCACGCCGCTCAGCTTCGAAACTCCACCGGCCTTGTAAGTACCAGTGTGTTGCAGGTTGCCGCGGAACATCGGTGCATCCTGAGCGCGGGTTGATGGTGAGAGAAGAAGGCAAATGAAGAGACCAGCCAGCAGCGGCACACGTTTCATGATGAATCGCTCCGCAGAATGGCTATCGGATTAGGGAAAGAATGTCAGTGAGTGGGCGCACAATGGCGCCCGCATCTTGGGAGCAGCTACCCGGCCGCCTTCATCTCGCGCTCCATGACCTTGCGCAAGGCCTCATAATGCGGGTCGGCTCTCGGGGCTTGCCGAGCGTGCAATTGCAGTTTCTACTCGGGCAATCCCAGCCGCCGCTGAAAAGCCGCCAGCCTCGAATCGCCACGCAAATTTCTGTAGGAATAGTCCACCTTCAACAGGGTAATATCCTGCCCATCACGCTCGTCGTAGGCTTTGTCCAGCCACTCAAAAGCCTTGTCCGTATCTCCCGCCCGCGCGTACGCTGCCGACACGCTGCTGGCCAGTACCGACCTGTCCCCGCGCTTGAAGCTGCTTTAACGTCATTTCCAGGTCGCGCTGCCAAAATGCTCTTTCTCCTCCGCTCTTCAGCGCCTTGCGCATGGCCGCGGCTTCACCGGCCGCCGTCTCGGGGCTGGCTCCGCTCAACACTTCGGCCCTTTCATCTTCTTCAATCGCCTGCTCGTACTTGTCCATTGCTACGAGCAGCGCCGCAAAATACGCATGCGCGAGTGGAAAGGTGGGATCCAATTCGATCGTGTGTTGAAATTGCCGGTAGGACTTTTCGTAATCCCCTGCGAAGAGATAGGTCATGCCCATGAAATTGTTGATCGGCAACGACAAAGGATCCAGAGTCAGTGCCTTCTGATTCTCGGCGATAGCTTCCGCCTCCCGTCCCATCGGCATCAGGTAGCAATTGGAATAAAACAGATGGGCGTATGCCGAGTTGGGGTTCAGTTCGAGTGCTTTGAGGAATTCTTTTTCCGCTCCCGGAAAATCGAACTCGTAGTGGGATTTCTCCATGCCCAGGGCCGCATGCGCCTCAGCCAACGAAGGGTCGAGCAGGATCGCTTTGGTCGCGGCCGCCCGCGCCTCCGGCAGGCTTTCTTTGGGTGAGTACACCCCCAAAATATTGCTGATGTTGTAAGCGTCTGCGAGCCCCGAGTAGGCCAGTGCAAAATTTGGATCTTTGACTGCCGCCGCCTTTGAAAATAGCCGATGCTCTCCCTGATCCCCGCAGGTGTCCGCTGGTTCCAGTAATAGCGCCCTCTTCAGATAGAGATCGTAGGCTTCAGGATCCACGCTCCTCATCCTTGCCAGCGCGGTCTCCGCTCGGGAGTCAGATTGGCCTGCACCTGCTGCGCGATCGCCTTTCCCAGTTCGTTTTCGATCTCCAATACGTCATGTAGTTCCCGATCATAGTTCTGCGCCCACAAGTGAGTCTGGTCGCTGACCCGGATCAGCTGCGCGCTGACCCGCGCCCTTTCCCCTTCCCGCCGCACGCTTCCCTCCAGAATGTAGTCCACCCCGAGCTCGTGCCCGATCTGGCTGACCGTCTTGTTAGTGTTTTTGTAGGCCATCGCCGAGGTGCGCGCGATCACGCCCATCCGTTCGGGACTGAACTCTCCCAGATCGGTGATCGTCTCTTCCGTCAATCCGTCGCTGAAGTACTCCTGGCTTGGGATCATTGCTCAGGTTCTGGAACGGCAGAATTGCGAGCATAATCCGCTTTGGCGAGACAGAAGTTGCCGCGGCAGGTCGGCGAATCAGATGGGACATGGCCCTACACCGTGCATAACAAAACAACCGCCGTTCGCTACTCCCAAATAAAGGAACCGGAGGCGTGCCTTAGCGGCGGTCGCTTCCTGCCCTGGTCTCCCCGTTCCTTCCGGAATTTCTCCGGCGCCGCGGACGCCGTCCCGTGGACCAGGCACTGGGGCTCTATGACCCGGAGCCGGGACCGTCTCCTCCTGCCGCGGACTTTCACTGATCGGAGCAATGAAACGGTATCCCCGCCGAGGGAGCGTCTCGATAAATCTCGGGTTTTCGGCCGAGTCACCGAAGGCCAAACGCAGTTTCCGGATCGCGGTGTTGATGCCCTCGTCAAAACCTACGTAGGTGTCGGCCGGCCAGACCCGCTCCTGCAGTTGCTCCCGTGTGACAACTTCTCCGGGACGTTCCAGCAACACACAGAGAACACGGAAAGGCTGCTCTTGCATGGGATTCGGACGCCGTTCTTGCGCAATTCCGCGATGCCGAAGTCAATATCGAAAAGTCCGCGCGAACGGACCGGCCGAGATTTGCGGCCTCAGTCATGCCCCGTCCTTTGGGGTTGCTATTCTATCGGAGCCCCTCAATCCATAAAGGGCGCTAAGCTGTTCCGCGACTTTACCTTATCAAGTTAGACACAGTTTATCTCCCTTCCATTGACCGCCTCGTAATCGCGCTCACAGTGCTCAACGTCTGCGGGAGCCAACTAGGTACCGCATTCAGATCTTGCTCTCCCAGGACGGCTGGCATTGCCACAAAGCACGAAAAACCCGATCGAAAAAGGAGAAACCCATGAATAGAAATCCAATCGTTGGCTTCGTCGCTGGCTTTCTCACTCTTGGCGCCCTCGGACCAGCTTCCGTCACCGCCTTTGCCGGTTGTACGAACAGAATACTCTCCGGCTACTATGGCTTTACCGTTCAAGGTACGAAACTGGGCGGACTGGGCTTTGCAGGTCTGCAGGTTGGGGTCGCCCTGGCCCAATTTGATGGCGATGGTACTTTCACTCAGATTGATACCGTCACATCGCCGGGAATGTGGTCTCCGACTTTACGCACACTCCCGCGAATGGCACGTATGCCGTAAACTCAGACTGCACGGGAACCTTCACTATTAATTTCACCGATGGGAGGCCTACCGTGGTGGCGAACTTTGTTTTGGTCGATAACGGCAACGAAATCGACACCGTTGTCACCAGCGCCGGCGGAGCCCAGGGCATCCTCGCGACCAGCAGTATTGGGAAAAAGCGTTTTCAAAATAACAGGCGAGCAGCGAAGTTGGGCGCCCACTTTCTCGCGCTCTCATTGCGTGCGGAGTGGGACGCTCAGCTTCCATGCTGCTTCATCTCGCGCTCCATGACCTTGCGCAGGGCCTGATTGATGCGGGTCTGGTAGCGCCGGCCATCCTTCTTGAACCACGCCAGCACGTCAGCATCGAGGCGAAGTGTGACCGGTTTTTTCAGCGGGCGGTAGAAGTCGGCGATTTTCATCCCCTGGAAAGAGAAATTGCCCTTTTTCGACTTCGCGTCCGATGCCGCCCCGCTTGCCCTCTTACCCCGCCCATCGCGAGTGGCGGCGGAAGCTCGGGCACGGGTTTTTGAGGATCTGGGGCTGGCGGAAGCTCCGCGGACCGCCGCTTCATTGTGTGCAAGTCTCTGAATTCGTGTCATTTATCACGTACCAATCCGACTGTATGTACAATCTTGTACTTTGAAACGTCCCTGCAGGAACACTTTACAAAAATGCGCGCGGGGGCACACTAACCGGCCAGATCTTCAGCCGTAACCTCCTCCATAGTATGAACTCGGGGAGAATCATCGTCCATAAACGCAAACGCCTCCTGCGGCACAGGGTTCTGCCACACGGGCGCGAACGACTGCCGGTGCAGCGGCGTTGGACCCAGCTCGCGCAAGGCCGCCAGATGCTTTGGCGTGCTGTACCCCTTATGAGACGCGAGGCCGTAGGCAGGAAACACGGCGTCCCACTCACACATGAGGCGGTCGCGCTCCACCTTGGCGAGGATGGATGCGGCGGCGATCGAGGCGGAGAGCGCGTCGCCGTGAATGATGGCATTCTGCGGCAGGTCGCAATCAACCTTCACGGCATCGATCAGCAGATGATCCGGCGCAGGAGCGAGTTTCATCACGGCGTCGCGCATGGCAGCGCGGGATGCGTGATAGATATTGATCTGGTCGATGCGGGCCGAGTCCACGGCGGCGACGGCCCAAGCAATCGCGTGCTCGCGGATGCGTTGCGCCAATAACTCGCGGCGGTCCCGCAGCAACAGCTTGGAGTCGCGCAGGCCGCGAATGCGGTAGGCGGGATCGAGAATGACCGCGCCGGCAACCACGCATCCGAACAAGGAGCCGCGGCCGACCTCGTCCACCCCAGCAACCAGCTGCGCGCCGGATTCCCAGGCACGTTTTTCGTAGCGCAGGGTACAGCGGAGCCTTTTCAACAGGCGTAATTTGGCTGCGGACGCTGAGAGCGGACGTCCAGACGGTGAATTGAGCAGCAGCGACTTCATCCTGAGAGGCTTCTCGCGAATGGCAGCAGTTGCCTTCATATTCACCGACTTAAGGGAATCCTGCAAGCAGAGAATTCATGTAGGCAAGAATTAGCATCGGACGTGCCTTGCAAATCTCCCGCTGCTACGCACAGTCTGCGCGAACGCTTCGAATCACCAGAATTATCAGCGTTAGTTTGTTGCGGGCCGTTCGCGGCCTGGATGGTCACTGCAATTGCCGCCCTGAGGTGTCGAAATGTATGGAGCAGGCATTCGGGCGGGCCATGCGAATGCCACATTAGTAAGGCCGCTTAGTAACCATTACCTGGATTACGAGGGTACATTGCCCGTCCGGACATGTACTGGTAACTTGCCTTCAGGTCGAGGCCATCATGGGAACCGCACCCAACCCAGCGCAGCAAGACGGAATGCTGACGAGCAAGGTGATTCACATCGCCTTGCCGGTGCGCTGGAGCGTGGTGGGCGAAGAAGGACGGGGTTCCGCGGAGATGGCTTGCACCTATGACATTCATCCGCAGGGGGCGCGGCTGCTCAGCACGCGCACCCTCAGTGTAGGCGACCTGGTGATGGTAGAACGCGGCCGTAATAAGGCCATCTGCCAGGTCGTCTGGTCCGCCGACCCGAACTCCCCGCTGCGCGGGCAGTTCAGCGTGCAGTGTGTGGAAGGCAGAACTCCCTGGGATGATGAACTTCGGCAGATGGAAGTACAGTACCAGCCACTGATTCTCGATAAAGATGGCCGCGCGTCCACCCGCGGCTTCAGCCGTCCTGAAGCGAACCGTCGTCGCAGTCCGCGGTTCCATGTGGAAGGACAGGCGGAGGTGATCGACGGTGTGCAGCATGTCACCGGCGAGGTGGACCAGATTTCAGAGTTTGGAGCGCGGATCACCGCGGCGGAATCTTTGCGTCCGGGAACCGATTTCCGGCTTATGCTGAATGTCTTCGATGTGAGCTTGGCGCTCAAAGCAGAGGTCAAGTACCTGGTCGAGAGCTTCGGCATGGGGGTGGAGTTCCGGGAGATCCGTCGCGGTGACCGCCCTATGCTCAGCTATGTGCTGAGCCGTCTGCGCTCCAAAAGGGTAGAGGAGTTCGCTCGCGTCGAAGTGGTGAGCGAACCCCTCGTTGCCGCCGCTGGATAGGTGGAATTACGCCTTGACGAACTGAACGTCGAGCGTGATTGTGACTTCGTCTCCCACGAGAATGCCGCCGGTCTCGAGCGCGGCGTTCCACATCAATCCAAAATCTTTGCGGTTGATCTTCGTGGTGGCCGAAAGTCCCACGCGAGTGTTGCCCCAAGGATCCTTCATGGGCGCGCTGGGCCCTTCCACTTCAAACACCACGTTGCGCGTGACGCCGTGAATGCTGAGGTCGCCAGGGACTGCCAGCTCGCCATTGCCCTTCTTTGAGGCCCCGGCAGATTTAAAGGTCAACGCGGGGAACTTTTCAGCGTCGAAGAAATCGGCGCTCTTCAGGTGAGCATCCCGCTGGGCGTCGCCGGTGTTGATCGTCTTGGCGTCGATGGAAGCTTCGACGGAAGAATTGGCGACATTCTCGCTGTCGTACTTCAGAGTGCCGGTCACGACGGTGAACTCGCCCTTCACGTTCGAGATCATCATGTGCTTGACCTTGAACTGGGCCTGGGAGTGAACGGGATCGATGTTCCAGGTACCGATTGCGGCTGGTGCCGGTGCGATGATGGTGCTCATGGTAGAACCTCCTGTTTAACAGATGATCGTGATAACGAGTAATGACTCAAAAAATTTACGTTGCCGCTTTTTCCTGGGCAGCTTCCAGCAGTTCCGTGAGGAGCTGCAAGCGTTGACGGCCGAGGTGTCCGAGTTGCGCCTTGTGCATCTCCCTCACCGGCCCGTCAAGGTCGCGAAGCAGACGCAATCCCTGGGGACTGATGCGGGTCAGGACCATACGGCGGTCTTTGGTCTCGCGGCAGCGGGAGATCAATTCTCGTTTTTCGAGGCGGTCCAGAAGCCGGGTGATGTCCGGGTCGCGGGTAATCATGCGCTTGCCAATTTCGGTGCACGGCAATCCTTCCGGCGCGCCCCGCAAAATACGGAGCACGTTGTATTGCGTCGGGGAGATCTCAGCCTGCTTCAGGATTTTTTCGGCATTGCGGGAGAGTAGATCCGTGGTGCGCAACAGGCAGATGTAAGCATCTTCTTCGGGACCGCCCAGCGAGCGGGAGCCTTTCGCCTTTGCAGTATCGGTCACAATCTCAATATAGTCGTTATAACGATCATTGTCAAGACGTCTGTAGTCCGGGGAGTTCCCTCGGAGGGAAACCGAAAAAGATTGGCGGGACGACCGGCGCTCGTTGTTCCGAGAGCCGATCGTCCCGCCCTAAGTACTGCAAACGGCGGGGCAGTGCTTACTGCACGACTTGCGACACCGTGTTGCTGGTGCTGCCCGAGTGCGTGCCGTCTCCGGAGTAAATTGCCACTACGGAGAACGTTCCAGTTTTCTTGAACATCACGGAGCAGGTGGCAGAGCCCGTTGCGGTCAGGGTCACTGCCGAACAGCTAGGCACGGTCGTGTTGTTGACGGTGAACTTCACGGTTCCGGTCGCGCCCTTCGGAGTTACCCGGGCGCCAAACTTGACGGAACTGTTCACCGTAGAAGGATTCTTGTTTGAAACCAGCGTGGTGGTGGTGCCTCCCGTCCCGCCATTGACGACCTGCTGCACTGTGTTGCTGGTGCTGCCCGAATAGTTGGCGTCGCCCGAGTAGGTCGCAGACCAACGAGTAGGTCGCAGCAGTTGCGAAGCTGGTAGTGCAGGTCGCAACGCCACTGGTGTTGAGCGAAACCGCGCTGCAACCGGAGATCGAAGCGCCGTTGGAGGTGAAGTTCACGGTTCCGGTTGGCGCCGGCGAATTGACCGGGGTTACCGTGGCGGTAATCGTCACAGACTGTCCGGTATTCGACGGATTTGGATTGGAGACCAGCGCGGTGCTGGTTGGAGTCTGACCGCTGCCCTGGCTGACAGTTACGGCAGCGCCCGCGGACGGAATGCCATTGGCGATCACGAACAAGGTGCTGGCTCCGGTTTCCGCTCCCGCTGGAACATCGAAGCTGGTGGAAACGGTCGTGTTGCCGGTGGCGATGGCCATGGTGCTGTGGTCGTGCGTCTTGGCATAGAAGACGTGGCCGGTGGAGTTGTTGACGATCTGGACCAGCGGATAGTTGGTCGCGTCCTGGAAGTCATCGCCGTAGGCATTCGCCTGCGACAAGCCGTTGAACTGGGTTCCGGAAACCGTGAAGGTCTGTCCGGTCGAAATCGTGCTGGGGACAGAGGTGATGGTGGGCTGCCACGACGAGTTGAACGTGCCCGAGGAGGTCAGGAATTCGACATCGGTCGAGTAGTCCGTGTACATGATCTGGCCGTTCGGCAAGAGCAGCAGGTGTCCCTGGTACGAAGCCGTGTTGGTGGCGTTGGGAGGATTGGCGATAGCCGTCAGGGTGCTTCCATTCCACTCATAGAACTTCGAGGGAGCGGCGAACGTTCCGCTGGAAGGGCTGACTTCAACGATGACGTTGCCGTTGATTTCAAGGGCGGCAGGAGCATCGTTTGCGGCCTGGCTGCTGGCGAAATCGGGGCCGGCGGCCCAGGTTCCGCTCGTCGAGTTATACACGGAGGTGTGACCTGGGGAGCAGTCACTTGCTCCGGTGGCGAAGACGGTACCGTCAGGACGCAGGACGGCTGGTCCGACTTCGAAGCTGCCGGTTGCCGTTCCGCAAGCCGAATCCCAAAGCTGGTTGATGGTGCTTCCGGCCGTGGTCCAGGTGTTCGTCGCAGAGTTATAGGTTTCGGAGTTGGTTCCGTTCACCAGGCTCTGCTGGTTGGTATATGCATCGACGGTCAACAGCGTGCCATTGGGAAGCAACGTCCAGCCTTCCTCATCGAAGTCGTCGAACTTGCCGTCGCTGGAAGTCGATTTCGTCGTGAAGCTCAATGTGTTTTCGTTGAACGTGTAGTACACCGGGAAGGTGCTGTTGCCGAATGCGGTGGCGCAGCACTGGGCGAGCAGCCAGGTTCCGTCGGAGAGTACGACCGATTGCGCATCGCCGATGTTGCTCTTCGCTGGCGGAGTGGTCGAGGTCCAAGTGTTCGCGGCGGGATCATACAATGCGCCCAGCGATTGCCAGACCGCGCCACAGCTGCTGGTGCAGTTGTACTCGCCGCCCTGCACGACGACCTTACCGTCCTTCAGTACGGCGGATCCGAAGAACAGCGGAGCGTAGCCGCTCGGCATGGACGCAACCTGCTTCCAGGTACCATTGGCGTAGCTGCCGTTGGCGTCGGGAGTGAGTGTGTACCAATTAGCATAGTTGCCCTTGCAGCCAGTGCAGTTGGGCTCGGAATGGACGAGCACGCGACCATCGGTCAGCAAGAGCATGGCGCCGACGGAGGCGGGCGGAGTGTTGGTGCCTTTTGTCCAAGTGGCCCCGGCCGGATTCACAACCGAGTCGATGGCGGAAGTAGAAGGTGAGATGTGAAACGGAATGGCGGAATGACCCGCTGCCCGTGGAGTAACGGCTGCGCGATTCTGGCCGACGGCAAAGACGGCAGAGAAAGCAACCAGCACGCAGACAAGACAACAAGCGGCGACTAAACGCGACCTCATGCAGTGTCCTCGATGGTGAATTTTCAAAAGAGACTCAGACAGAGTCTCGACAGATGGTATTCAGTTGTGCATCCCCAGGAGAGAGCGGAAAAGCGCGGGCCATGATACATCGTTTCGCGCCGAGGAGAAGGAAATATTTTTTGTAGCTACAATGAGAAGCCGCGTCCAGCGCGGGTTGTGACAGTTCCTTCCCTACTATTTCGATTTAGCGGCGAGGGATGTTGCAGAAATTTTCACGGTGGGGCGGCACATGCAGGATGAAGAAAATTGCAAGGTGGGTCCGGAGAACACATTTGCAGCGCTCATTCCGCGAAGGAACGAGTGATCACGCCGCCGAGGACGTTCTTAGGTGCTGCGCGACGAGTATCGTAAAATTGTATGGCGATCACGCCACGAGGGCGCGTAGCTCAAGCGGATAGAGCATCGGATTTCTAATCCGAGGGTTGCAGGTTCGATTCCTGCCGCGCCTACCAGTTCGACAACACCGGTTCGCTGGCGTTCGGACGGACCTAACCTGGGAGTTGCCGACCGCTTAATGCTTTCCATCCATCGCGTCTAACACCGAGGCTCGACCTCCACAGAGTGCAACTTTGGACATGGTATCCAGCCTGCACTGATGCTGTTTCAGTTCGTCGGCCAGCCCCTGTGCGATGGACTCGATGATCGAGATTCTGCGCGAGAACTCGCCACCGATCGCCATCTGCTCTGTTTTCTCTTGTAGAAGCTGGCAGCTCCCGATGATGACCGTGAGCTTATTAATGAGGTTGTGGGACACGACACACAACGGGGTGTGCTTGTCCTGAGCTATGACTTCCATACTGCAAACCACCTTCTCCGCACTCCTGCCGGGATTTCCCCCACAGATCCCAGTCACCACGATTGCTTGCGGTTCATGAAGCACTTCGGGGACCATACTGCGAACGGCGGAAGTTGTTGATAGCAATGGTCGGGTAAACGACCGAACGAAGCGCCGGGAGATTTCACCCCCTGCGGGTGCGGGAAACCCCGCATCCGCAGGGGGGTAACCCGCCCGCCGAGCCCAGGAATATGAAAGTGACCGGGATCATCTGGAATGCGAAAACTATTTACGTCCGTTTTGCTCTCTAACCATCGGCACGGCACGACCGTAAGGGCTCGATATGACTGCGCTCTGAGGCGTGCCAGGACGTCACGGTTTTCACGAGGATTGAAGTCCGGATGCCGCAGAAGAACCACAAGCGAGTGAAAACGGAAGATACACCCGAGATCCTGAAAGGATGGAAGCAGATCGCGTCCTTTCTGGGCGAGCCGGTGTCGGTGGTGGAACGCTGGGGAGCAGAGGGTATGCCGGTTCAACGACAAGGACGGCTGGTAACGACCACTCCCGCCGAGTTGAACGCGTGGATGGGCAAAGAGTCGGGCAAGCCTGTGCAGGTGGCGACCGATGACACCGATTTGACAGCCGAGTTGAAGCGCGGGCTGTCGTTCGTGCGGCAGGAGAAAGTTCCAAAGGAATAGAAGTTACTAGAAATATTTCGCGGATTCGGACGACTCAACCCTCAGCGGCTGAAGCGGCATTGATTCCACGCTCACGCGAAGCTTATGCGCCGCTCTTCCACGTGGGTCCTGCATCTATGAGTCACGTTGCTGACTCTCGCGATTCCTGCGAATCGTCTAGAACGGCAGGCCCACGGCGGCGCTCAGGAAGCTTGCGATGGGCGACATTCTTTTGCAGGCTGCCGCGAAAGTCGCCATGAATTTTGGGCTGCAGACCTGGTTGTCGGTGAAATCGATTGCCGTTCCCAGATCGCGCAGCTTGAGATCTTCCACGAATTCGTGATCGCAGGGGAATCCTCGAGGTGGACGCGAGAGTTTGCTGGCGTCATCCCAGTTGAGTTGCTTGCGTATGGGCCGCCACTCGTCGCAGCGTTGAACGATTGCGTTCCGGACCTTGAGGAGAATCGGCGGCTCGGGATGCCACAAGCCGGATGCGGCGAAGCAGCCCCCGGGTTCGAGGTGAAGGTAGAAGCCGGGCGAGTGGACGTCTTTGCCGCGGTGCGAGAAGCGCATAGCGAGATGCGTTTTGTACGGCTTCTTGTCGGAGGAGAAGCGCGTGTCGCGATAGATGCGAAACAGAGATCCGCGCGTGGTGCGCGGATCGGCGACCAGGTGGGGGCTGATTTCGTACAAGGGCGCGGCAAAGTCGGTGATGAATTGAATCGCAGGCTGGTGCGCGCAGGCTTCGTATTCGTCTTTGTGCTTGAGAAACCAGTCGCGATTGTTGTTGCGCTTGAGACGGGTGAGAAATCGAAATAGTTCGGGAGTAAAGTACGCGGGCATGCCGACCAAGGTACGAGGAGTTGGCGCGCAAGTAAAGAGACCGGAGTCGCATTGCGGACAGTTTCTGGCCGCGAAAGCCATTCACCACGAGACCGTGGAGCGTCGCTCGATTGGACAGCCGAGGCGGCTGTCCCCACATGGCCCATCTTGCTCCACAAGCTCGTGCTCCTCAGTCTCGTGGCTTGCGGTGTTCGCAGGTTTCTGTGTTGAGGCAGGCGTCTGCCAGGCGGAGGCGCTCTACCGGCTTTCCGCCTACGATGTGGGAATCAATAATCTCGTCCACATCGGCTTCGGTCACGTGTCCATACCAGATGGCGTCGGGATAGACAACGATGTTCGGGCCATGCTCGCATTGATCGAGACAGCCCGACTGGTTGGCGCGCACTCTTCCCTTCAGGCCGCGTTGCGCGAGTTTCTGCTTAAACAGCTTTTGCAGTTTGGCTTCCGCCGCCGGGTCGCAGCATCCGCGCGGATGGCCCGCGGGACGCTGGTTTCCGCAAACGAAAATGTGCTTTTCGAATTTCGGCATCAGGCTGCCGTGGCTACCGGTATTTCTTCCGGAGTGCCGAGTTGCGCATCCCAGATTCCTTCGAAGTCGACGAAGTATGCTTGCACGTCGATGCCGGGGATTGCGGCTTTCAGATTCGCGGCGGCGAATTGGAGATCGTGTTCGTGATGGGCAGCTTCGGCTGCGGCATTGCCATGGAATCCGCCGGCGAGTCCGCCATAGGCTCCGCAATCGGAGTGCACCATCAAGATGACCCGCTTAGTCCCGTGCAAGCGGATTGACTTGCGAATCTGATCGAGCACGAATTCCCGGTCGGACTCGTGCTCAGGAGAAGCGAGCACCTTCGCGCCGCCTGCAATCTTGATCGGATCGGAGTTCATCACGCCGATGCGCTTGAGGAACTTCCGGAATCCAAGTTCAAAGCGGTTATCGAAGCACCACAAGATAGCCGCGTCGCAGTGATACTTTTCGCGCGGTGCGTCGAAGTAAAAAACCTTCTTCATGGCTATGCCTCGTCACCGGCCATCTTAACTGAACCGAGAATCCTCAACCACAAAGGATACGAAGGCACACGCAGTAAGAAGATCTCTATTTGCTTCGGGGAGCACGGTGTCCTTGGGCGTTTGTTGCCTGGCTCGCATTGCTATCCACGGCGGCGACACGATAAGATATTGCGTACACGTCCTTCGCCGCTTATATCCCAGTTAACTTGTGACAGCATCCCGCGGGTAAGGAGTGTGCGATCCCCGGGAGCAGAGCAGCCTGCCTGCCTGAAATCCCTCATGGAGTTTCGAATTGAACAAAGGCAAGACTGCGGTGATCGTTGGCGCCCAGTGGGGTGACGAAGGCAAAGGGAAGATTGTCGATGTGCTATCCGAGAACTTCTCGGTCGTAGCTCGCTATGCGGGCGGGCACAATGCCGGCCATACCGTCATTATTAACGGCAAGAAGTTTGTGCTGCAGCTTGTGCCTTGCGGCGTGTTGCGCCGCGGCTGCCGGAGCGTGATCGGCAATGGCGTAGTGCTTGATCCCATAGCGTTCCTCAAAGAGGCCGGCAAGCTTCGCGATGCGGGAGTGCAGATTGACGGGAACTTATTCGTGTCGAATCGCGCGCATGTCATTCTGCCCTATCACCGCATGATTGAACTCGCGGCGGAAAATGCTCCGGGACGCGTGAAGATTGGGACGACATCGCGGGGAATCGGTCCGGCGTACGAGGACAAGATGGGACGGCGCGGCCTGCGCGTGGCCGATCTGCTGGATCTCAAGCTGCTGAAGAAGCACATCGAGAATGCCGTGCGCGAAAAGAACATGATTGCGCACGCGCTGTTCAACTCCGAACCGCTGGATGCCGACAAGATGTACGCAGAGTACGCGGATGCCGCCGCGAAGATCGCTCCGTTTGTGTGCGATACGGCCGTGTTGCTGAACCAGGCGCTGCGAGCGGGAGAGTCGATTCTGTTTGAAGGCGCGCAAGGGACGATGCTGGACATTGATCACGGGACGTATCCCTTTGTGACATCGTCGAGCGCGACTTCGGGTGGAGCGGTGATCGGGACGGGCGTGGCTCCCAATGCGATCAATTCTGTCATTGCCATTACCAAGGCGTATTGCACTCGGGTGGGCGAAGGTCCATTCCCCACAGAAGATCACGGCGAACTCGGGGAGAATCTGCGGAAACGCGGGAATGAATATGGCGCTGTGACGGGACGTCCGCGGAGGACTGGGTGGATTGACCTGCCGCTTCTGCGCTACTCAGGGATGGTCAATGGAACTTCGTGGCTGGTGGTGACCAAGCTAGATGTGCTCGATGAACTCGCGGAGATTCCGGTTTGCGTCGGGTACAAGATTGACGGAAAGGCGACGATTGAGGCTCCCGCACATGCGAGCGGATACGAGAAGATCGAGCCCATCTATGAGAAGGTGCCGGGGTGGAAGACGTCCACGGAGGGGATCACGGATTACGAGAAGCTGCCCAAAGCGGCCCGCGAATATCTGAATTTCCTGGCGAAAGAGACGGATGCCAAGATCGGGATGATTTCCACAGGCCCCGACCGCGACCACACGATTTTGCTGGAGGACTTTGTTTCTGAGTTGAAGATGGCTGCAAAGAAGTCCTAGAATGCCTACCTCCGGCACATCTGCCGAAGGTAAGGAGCAAGAAGATGGTGGTGTTGGCAGTCACCTGGATGGCAAAAGCAGGACACGAAGTCGAAGTCGCCGCGCTCTTTCAGAAGTTAACCGAGCAGTCCCGCACCGAACCAGGGTGTGCCATGTACCAGGTGCATCGGCATAAAACCGAGCCGCGCCGGTTTTTCATCTACGAACAATACAAGGACGACGCCGCACTTGAAGCCCACCGCGCAGCGCCGCACTTCCTGCAACACGCGAAGAAGGAACTGCCAAAGATCGCAGACCGCGTCGAAGGACATCTGCTCGAGCCGCTAGGCTGAGCGATGTGGCGGGGCTTAAGTGTGGCGCGGGCGCCCCGCCCGCGTCTCTCCACGAAGCCGAACGAAGACGTCGCCCGAAGTCCAATCATGTGACGATCCGTTAACGATTGTTATTGGGGCTTCTTCTCTTCGGAAGCCGGGGCCTTCGCCGCTTCGCCCCCACGCTTGTAGATGATGCTCTTGGTCCCGCCATCGCAGCCGCCGACTACCTTGGCGTCGCCTTCTTTGCCCTTATCGACAACGTCCAGAGAATAGGAAGTCACGCCCTTGGCTTCGAGCTTCTTGGTGATGTCGGCTTTCAAATCTTCGCAGGGTTTTCTTGCGGGTTGGTCCTGCGCTGTGGCGTAAGCGCAAGAGAGTAAAAGAGCAGCAACAGCCATCTGCAATTTCATTGAATGGGATCTCCTTACGTTAGGCGCAGTGTAACGCCGGAAAGGTCCCGGGAGGAGTTACAGGGGTAATACGGGGAGTGCCCAGAAGAAGTTCAGGGGAAGCAGTATGTGTAGTCGAAGCTTGCGGCTTATCGATTTCGTTTTGTCGATCATCAGTTCGCCGCCGGAAGCGTAGCTTTCTTTGGACACTTCGTGGAAGGCGATGACGATGCCTTCACGCCGGGCACCGGCTTCCTCGACCAGGGCGTCGGTGATGCGCTTGGCGAGCTTGCGCTTCTGGTCGGCGGTGCGTCCCGACAGCATCGTGATTTGGACCATGGGCATAAAGAAGTTTTCAGTTCTAAGCCGTCAGTTATCAGTTAAACCTGTGCTGCGAGTTGCGGACACCTGAGAACTGACGACTGATGACTACTTTGCTAATTCGTATCCGGCGAAGAAGAAGCTCAGTTCGAAGCGGGCTGTGTCTTCCGCATCAGAGCCGTGGATCGCGTTGAACTCGATGTTGGTGGCCCACTTCTTGCGGATAGTGCCTTCTTCGGCGTTCGCCGGATTGGTTGCGCCCATCAGCTTGCGGAGGTCGGCGATGGCATTTTCTTTTTCCAGCGCGAGAACCACGATCGGGCCGCTCGACATGAAATCGGTCAGCGAGTTGTAGAACGGGCGGCTGGCATGAACGGCATAAAACTGCTCAGCCTGGTGCTTCGAGATTTCGAGCATCTTCATGGCAAGAATGCGGAAATTGTTCTTCTCGAATTGTTCGATGATGTCGCCGACGCCGTTCTTGCGTACCGCATCGGGTTTCACGATGGTCAGAGTGCGTTGCAGGGTCTTCATTCGGTCGATCGTCCTTCGTCGTTAGTCTTTAGAAATTGACGGAGCAGTAAAGCAGGGGCTAAAGCCCGGCTATCCAAAAACCGTCTAACGCGACCCTAAAGGGCCGCTCTTCCACTGCTCTCCTAAGCGTTTACGCCGATTGCGGCGGCCAGCGTCTCGCCGATGGCGGCGGGCGACTTCGCTACTTTGATGCCGCAGGCTTCGAGCGCCTTAATCTTTTCGGCGGCGGTCCCCTTCCCGCCGGAGATGATGGCACCGGCGTGTCCCATGCGGCGTCCCGGAGGCGCGGTCTGGCCCGCGATGAATCCGACCACGGGCTTCTTCATGTGGCTCTTCACGAACTCGGCCGCAGTCTCTTCGGCGTTGCCGCCTATTTCGCCGATCATGATGACCGCTTCGGTCTCGGGATCGCGGTTGAACAGGTCAAGCGCGTCGATGAAGTTCGTCCCGATGATCGGGTCTCCGCCGATGCCGATGGCGGTGGACTGCCCGATTCCGCGCTGCGTTAACTGATGCACCGCCTCGTAGGTCAGCGTCCCGGAGCGCGAGACGATGCCGATGTTTCCTTCTTTGTGAATCGATGCGGGCATGATGCCGATCTTGCATTTTCCCGGAGAGATGATGCCCGGACAGTTGGGACCGATCAGACGCGAGCGGCGGTCCTGCAAGAACTCCCAGGCACGGACCATGTCGAGCGTCGGAATGCCTTCGGTGATGCAGACGATGAGATCGATCTCGGCATCGGCCGCTTCCATGATGGCGTCGGCGGCGAACGGCGGAGGAACGAAAATTACGGTTGCGTTGGCGCCCATTTTATCGACCGCCTCACGTACCGTGTTGAAGATTGGCCAGCCTTCGTGCGTGGTGCCTCCCTTGCCGGGAGTTACGCCGCCGACAATTTTTGTTCCGTAGGCAGCGCTGGCTTTGGCATGGAATGTGCCTTCGCGTCCGGTGAGGCCCTGCACGATCAACCGCGTGTCTTTATTCACTAAGATTGCCATGTTATGAATCCTCGCTCCTACTACTGGGCTAACGCCCGTATGAATTCGTTCGTCTAACGCGGCGCTAAAGCGCCGATCTTCCACATAACCGAAAAGGTTAATTCAGTGCGGCGCTAGAGCGACGCCTTGCACAATCCTAGCGCCATTCTGTTACTCCGGCTGTGCCGCGAGCCGCGGCCACGACCTTATCGGCTGCGTCTTTCATGGTGTCGGTGACGGTGAAGTTCATGCCGGAGTTCATCAGGATATGCTTGCCTTCGTCCACGTTGGTACCTTCGAGACGCAGCACGATCGGCAGCTTGATGTTCATCTTGCGGGCTGCTTCGACTACGCCGGTCGCCAGCGTATCGACGCGGAGAATGCCTCCGAAGATGTTGATCAGCACGGCCTTCACATTCTTGTCGCTCAGCAGGATTTCGAACGCATGTGCAACCTGTTCGGAACTGGCGCCCCCGCCAACGTCAAGGAAGTTCGCAGGCATGCCGCCAGCGTACTTGATGATGTCCATAGTCGCCATGGCAAGGCCGGCGCCGTTCACCATGCATCCGACATTGCCGTCGAGCTTGATGTAGTTGAGGTTGTACTTGGAGGCCTCGACCTCGAGCGGATCCTCTTCCGTGATGTCGCGCAGTTCGCGCAGATCGGAGTGCCGGAACAGCGCGTTGTCGTCGAAGTTGATCTTGGCATCGAGCGCGAACAGCCGGCCGTCGGTGGTCGTGATGAAGGGATTAATTTCCAGCAGCGAAGCGTCCGTATCCAAGAATGCCTTGTACAGGCTGGTCAGGAATTGAACAGCGGGATTGATCTGCTTTGCGCCGAGCCCCAGCTTGAAAGCAATCTTGCGGGCCTGGAATGCTTCGAGGCCCATGCCGGGATCGACGTGCTGCTTGAGGATGGCCTCGGGATCTTTGGCCGCGACCTCCTCGATCTCCATGCCGCCGGCCGACGAGGCCATGAATACCGGCTTGCCTTCGGCGCGATCGACCAGGATTCCGAGGTAGAGTTCCTTCTCGATGGGCAGCGTCTCTTCGATCAGCAGGCGGCGCACGATGCGACCTTCCGGGCCGGTCTGATGCGTGACCAGCTTCATGCCGAGCATCTTGCCGGCCAGTTCGCCGGCCTCGTCCACAGACTTGGCGATCTTGACGCCGCCGCCCTTGCCGCGGCCTCCGGCATGAATCTGCGCCTTCACGACGACGCCGCTCGAGCCGGAGTTCAGCAGGTCTTTGGCGATGGTTTCGGCCTCTTCGCGCGAAGTGGCCATCGATCCCCGAGGTACGGAAACACCATACTTCTTTAGGATTGCCTTTGCCTGATACTCATGAATTTTCATAAATGATGACTCTTCAGTTAAGACTTGGAAGGACCCTGCTTGCGGCTTCACGTTGCGGGCAGCAAACTTTCAATTGTATAGAACGGCTGCGGATTGGGGCAATGCTCGGGGACGACTTTTCGCGGCATGCGTTCCAAGAATGGAGTTGGGGACGCTAGAAATTGTGCGTCCATTGCGATCCGCAGACATCCAAATTCGGCTAGGACCCAACACGTTTCGGCCTGACTCACGCTGAAACACGGAGGTTCGGTGAAGCTGATTTCATTAAATGTCGCGCTGCCCCGACTTGCTACCTGGAGAACGCAAACGGTCGATACGGGAATATTCAAGCAGCCGGTTTCCGGGCCGGTTCAGCTCCGGACGTTGAATCTGGATGGCGACCGCCAGGCCGATCTCGCCGTACATGGCGGGCCGTTTAAGGCCGTTTATGCATATCCGTCGGAGCACTACGAGTTCTGGCGCCAGGAACTGCCCGGAACGGTGATGCCCTGGGGCATGTTCGGCGAGAACTTCAGCACTGAGGGACTCTTCGAAAGCGATCTTCATATCGGAGACCGGCTGCAAATCGGCAGCGCGATGGTGATAGTGCGCCAGCCCCGGATTCCCTGCTATAAGCTGGGCGTGAAGTTTCGACGGACGGACATTCTGGCGCGCTTCCTGCGCAGCGGCCGCAGCGGCTTTTACTTTTCGGTCGAGCAGGAAGGGACTGTGGCGGCTGGCGACTCTTTCGAATTCCTGAGCCGCGCGCCGGAGGGCATCACCATTGCCGAGATGAACCGGCTCTATGTCGAAGAAAAATATAATCAGCATCTGTTGGAAAAAGCCATCTCCACTCCGGCTCTTCCAGAAGACTGGCGCGAATATCTGCGAAAGCGCCTGAACGCCACACCGGTAGAACCTTAAGCTTTTCCCTTTGTCTCTTAATCCCCTCTGTGTTGAAAGTTTTCCTTTTCTGTTGGCGGAAGGTTCCTTCGTGAACTTTAGTGCCCTTAGTGGTGATCGCTTTTGACTTTGTAGCCAATGAAGGCTCCTGCCCCGGATGCCGTACAATTCTGCCAATGATCCTGGATGCGCTTCACCGCCTGGCGAATCACAGCGAGTCCCTGACACGCGCGGAGGCGCGCGACGTGATGGCCGAGGTGCTGACCGGGCAATGCACGGATTCGCAGATTGCGGCCTTGCTGACCGCACTTCGCATGAAGGGTGAGACGGTCGAAGAGATCGTGGGATTTGCGGAAGCGATCCGCGCGGCAGCGGCTCCGTTGCCGATCGATCGTTCGACCGCGGCCGATACGCTCGTCAGCGGTACTGGGCGCGATGCGCTCGCCGAAGAGCCCGATACGGACTCCCTCATCGATACCAGCGGCACGGGCGGCGATGCCAGCGGGACTTTCAACATTTCTACTGCCACGGCGCTTGTGACTGCCGGCGCGGGAGTGCGCGTGGCCAAGCATGGCAATCGAAGCATCAGTTCAAAATGCGGATCGGCGGATGTGGTCGAGGCGCTCGGCGTGAATATTCAACTGTCGCCGGAGCGTGCCGCTCAGTGCCTGCGGGAAGTGGGAATCTGCTTCCTGTACGCGCCAAATCTGCATCCGGCCATGAAGCAAGTGCAGGGGATCCGGCGCGAACTGCGTATGCGGACCATGTTCAATTTGCTCGGTCCGCTGACGAATCCGGCGCGCGCGTCGGGGCAAGTGGTGGGAGTGTATTCGCTGGAACTGGTGGAGAAACTGGCCGAAGCGCTGAGCATGTTGGGGCTGCGGCGCGCGCTTGTCGTCCACGGGCTCGACGGTCTGGATGAGATCACGATCACCGGCACGACTCGCATCGCTGAGGCGCGGGAGGGTTCCGTGAAGAGCTACGAAGTAGAGCCGGAAGAATTCGGCATGAAGCGGGCTGCACTGCAGGACATCTCGGGCGGGAACGCTGAGGAGAATGCTGCCATCATTCGAGAACTACTGGGCGGAAAGAAGTCTCCGTGCCGCGATGTTGTGCTGCTGAATGCGGCGGCAGCGCTCGTCGCTGCAGGAAGAGCGGAACATATTGCGCAGGCAGTACCGATGGCGGCTGAGTCGATCGATTCGGGGGCGGCGGCAGAGAAGCTTGTGGCACTCGCGGCGTTCAGTGGAAATTACTCGTCGTAAGAGCAAGATGTTCAACCACGAAGGGCACTAAGTTCCACTAAGGTTAGTCCCTACAGTTTTAACGTAGTTCTACGCGCTCCTGATATTGCGCAATCTCCACGCTCCACCCTATTTCTTTCTGTATCAACGCGCGCAACTGTCCCGACGCGTCTGGCTCGCCATGCACGAGGTATGTCGTCGCGGGTTTGTTGCGGAACGTTTTCAGCCATTGCAGCAACTCCGGCGGATCGGCGTGATCACTGAATTGCTCGAGCGCCGCGATCTGGGCACGGATCGGCACGTAATCGCCAAAGATCTTTACTTCGTCGGACTTGCTCTTGATGGCGAATCCGCGGGTGCCGGGCGCCTGGAATCCAATGAACAGGACCAGGTTTCGAGGATCGGGAAGGCGCTGCATGAGGTGATGCAGGATGCGTCCGCCGGTGACCATCCCGCTGGAAGAAATGATGATCGCGGGCATGCGGTTCTCGTTGATCTTTTTTGACTCTTCTGGCGTTAACGCAAAGGTGAAATGGGGCCACTGCAGCGGCGATCCGTACTTGCGGATCATCTCGCGGGTTTCGTCGCTGTATTCTTCGTCGTGCTTCAGGAAGATCTCGACGGCCTTGATAGCCATGGGGCTGTCGCAGAAGACAGGCATACGCGGAATCTGTCCCGATTCGATCAGATGTTTGAGGATGAAGACAAATTTCTGCGTGCGTTCGATGGCGAAGGCCGGGACGATCACGCTACCGCCGCGATTGGCTGCGGCAGTGATGAGTCTCGCCAGTTCGGGGAGTGGATCTTCTTTCGGGTGCATGCGATTGCCATAGGTGGATTCCATGACGACCAGATCCGCCGTCTCGCCTTCCTGCGGCCCGGAGTGGACCACTTTCCCGGGGGCGACCGCGTGATCGTGCACACGTCCGATGTCGCCGCTGAAGAGCAGGCGCTTCGATGCTCCATTGTTTTGTACCGTAACTTCCACCATGCACGAACCAAGAATGTGAGCGGCGCGAACGAAGCGGAAGGAGATTTCGGACGAAAGCTTCACAAGTTCGCCGACGTTCACCGGTTTAAAGTATTGCAGCGAATTCTGCGCCTCTTCGAATGTATAGAGGGGCAATGCGGGATCGTGTTTCGACTTCCTGACCTTGTTATAGAAACGAGCATCTTCTTCCTGCAGGTGGCCGGAGTCCGGGAGGATGATGCCGCACAGGTCGATCGTCGGAGGGGTGGCGTAGATGGGTCCGCGAAATCCTTCTTTGACCAGCCGAGGAATCCATCCGCAGTGATCGAGGTGGGCGTGGGTGAGGATCACGGCATCGATTTCTTTCGCGGGCACGGGCGCGTCACGCCAGTTGCGCTCGCGCCACTCCTTGGGCCCTTGAAAGAGGCCGCAATCGATGAGGACCTGGAACCCATTCTTGGCGGATGGATCGCTGGTGTTTATGAGATGCTTCGATCCGGTGACGGTGCCGGCGGCGCCTAGGAATTGGATGTAGGCCAAATGCCCTCCTGATCGAACCGATCAACTTACCACGGCGCTAGCAGTCACAGGACGTTACCAATTGTCATCCTGCGGCGGAGTGGCCTGGGCAGAAGTGCAGAGATCCTACGGCGCGCAAAGAACGCGCGCCACAGGATGACAACTTTACAGAGGGCAAATATATGGAGTGTTGGTTCGGTCTGCGAGCGTGAGTCATTCCTTCGGTGGCTCAACGTGGAATGTATTATTCGACACATCGCTCTCCGGCACGCTGCCGTCATTCACGACGACTTCCGAAGGAGCAGCGGGGGTTTCGATGCGGACAGTAGCCTTGTCCTTCGCGTGGACTTCAAGGCGTTTACCGACTTCGCCTTTAGCGAACTTGACGATGACCGGGACTTCCGCGCCAGCCGTGCCGAGATTCTCGACCGTGACTGTGAGAATGAATGTGTGGCTCAGAGCCTTGCGCGAGAAGGCGGACTCCACCTTGAAATCGGGAAGTCCGCGGTCGCGATAGACCCAATCGTCGAAGAACCATTCCAGATCGCGGGGCGTCTGCGCTGCAATCAGCCGCGGCATATAAGAAGGTTCCCTATCCTGCTCCGGACGGTACGCTGCGATCGCCTTCTTCAGAGCGGCATCGCCGACCATGTCTCGTAACATCCACCAGACGCACATGGCTTTGCTGCGATAAAGTTCCTCGTTGGTTGTGTTCACGAGCGAATGGCTTGCCTGGTCGGCGTCGGCGGGCGGGTGTGACGATTCGATCTTCGTCAAGGCCGTGCGATGCAATTCCATATAGTCGAGCGCGGCCTGGCGTCCTTTCTCTTGTCCGAGATAAAGCACCTGGGCGAAGTGAGCGAGGCCTTCTTCGATCCATGGACGAAAAGAGAGGAAAGATGCGTGGGCGAGTTGGTGAGTTGCGGCGAGACCGGAAAGTTTGGGATCGTTGGTCGAAAGAGACGTTAACAGCAAAGTCCCGCTCTCGAACGGAGCAGCGTCGGGATACGGCAAGTCCGCGATTTTTGCCCGCTCCCGTACGGTTCCGAACCAATCATTCACCAACTGAACTGCCACTTTAGCGGAATCCGCAAAGCTGGTGGCCGCAGCATCGTGCCCCGGAAGGTAACGGATCTCCAATCCTGGCTGTTCCACCACCTTATAGTCAGCTATCACCAAGGTGGGTGCATCGAGCCCAAGTCGCTGGATGGGACACTGGCCGAACACACTCACGCCTTCGGAGCCGGAAAGCAGACAAACAAATCCGCCGAACAGTATCTGTGGCAAAGACGGGTAATCCGCCGTTGCGGCAAACTGAAACTTGATCGCTGTCGCGGCAAACTGGATCTTCATCGTCGATCCGATTTCCCGGGTCCTCCATCTCGCCAAAACCTCGAACAAACTCTCGCCCTCCGAGAGATTCGCCGACTCCGTCGCGATCGGGTACCACGTCACATAGCCCGCGCCGCGCAGCGCGGAAAACGTCGGCCCGATCTGATCCCAATCGGTGCTCGTCGCCACGGTTACCGGAGTGCCAATCCGCGTCAACCGTGTTGCATCCAGCACGACGACACCCTCGTAAGCGATATCAAGATCCATGGTCGCGTGGGGCGCTACTGGCGCAAGCAACGTGATCACCGCCTCGGAAAGTCCGCCGGTGTGATCGATATCGGAGGCAAACGGCTGAGTGACGAACTGCAGGGGTTTGTCGCCTGACTTGATCGAACGCCAGTCGAGCGACGACGAAACCTGCAGGACCGCCACTTTTTGCGGGATATTGGTGTCATTGCGCAGCGTAATCTTGCCGCGGGCGCCGAGGCGGTGCTGCGCCGGATCGATCTGCAGATTCAGATCGTAATTCGTGATGGAGAAGGCTTCGCGGTCGAGAGCCCAAACCGAATTACCAACACAAAGGACACAGAGAACACAGAGGGATTTCAGCACGGCTTTCGAGGCCAGAGACTTCATTTCTTGTTGGATGCGCCTTCTTTGGCACGGCGCTGGCGCACGATCTCATATAAGACGACTGCGGCGGCAACCGACACGTTCAGCGACGGGACTTTGCCCAGCATCGGGATCGAGACCAGGAAATCGCACTTGCGTTTCACCAGATCGTGCAGGCCCTTGCCTTCTCCGCCGAGGACGAGGGCGCAGTCCATGTTGTAATCCAGCGCGTCGTAGGTCTGGTCGGCGCGCTCGTCGAGTCCGACGGTCCAGATGCTGTTCTCTTTCAACTCCTCGACCGTGCGCGAGACATTTGTGACTTTCGCGATGGGCAGATGCTCACTGGCGCCAGCGGAAGCTTTCGTAACGGTGCCCGTGACTGCGGCGGCACGGCGCTCGGGGATGACCACGCCGTTTGCACCTGCAGCATCGGCTGTCCGCAGGATCGCGCCCAGATTGTGCGGATCTTCTACACCGTCGAGGACTACGACTAGCGAATATTGATTCCGCTTGGCCGCGATGACATCTTCCAGATCGTTATATTGCTTGGCCGACGTGACGGCGACCACGCCCTGATGGGCTGCGTTCCCGGCCATGCGATCGAGTTCGGTGCGCTGCAGGAAACGCACGGGGACGCCAACTTTGCGGCAGTCTTCGATCAGGCGCTGCAGGCGAATATCGTGACGCTCCTTCGCCATTCCCACCCATTCAAAGGCGCGGCCGCGCGCTTTCAGAGCTTCAGCTACCGAATTGATTCCGTAGATGTAGTGCATGAATCGAAGTATCAGTGTACGTGATTGCCGCGTTGTCATCCTGAGCGAAGCGCATTGTGCTCGCTCGGGATCGATGGACTTCGCCGGCAGCGCTGGTCCCGCCGGAGAGTACATAGATCCTGAGCCGCAGAACCCGCGGCTCAGGATGACAAGGAATTTGGCAAACTTGAGCCTTCCAGCACACGTAGAATGTCGCCGGGCTCGGGACGCTCTGTGTAATCCTCGTTCGTCGATGCATAAAGGATCTTGCCATCGCGATGGACAATGAACGTCGCGGGAATTGGAAGCTCCCAGCTGTCGTCACCATTTGTGAACGGGAGATTCACGAACGCCCGCCGGTACACCGCTTCCTGGGCTGCCGGAACGCGATAGGTCAGCCCGAACTGGCGCGCAAGTTTGTTGCCTGCATCCGACAGCAGCGGGAATCGCAGCTTGTGCTGATGGTGCATGAAGTACGACTGCTTGACCGTCTGCGGAGAAATCGCGACGAGCGAGGCTCCGGCGTTGTCGATTAGCGGCAGGACCAGGTTCAAGGCCTCCATTTGCCCGACGCAGAATGGACACCAGCGTCCCCGGATGAAGCAGATGACCAATCGGCCTCGCGAGAGCAGATCGGAGGAGCGGACGAGATTGCCATCGTGGTCCGGCAGTTCGAATGACGCCGCTTTCGCGCCCGTCGGCAGAATGCTTTGGGCCAGATTACTGCTCTTGAGTTCAGCGACAGCTGCTGCATGGATGGCCTGCGTCTCCGGCGGAACGTACTTCGCGATCAGTTCCTTGCGCTCGGCAAAGATCTCGCGCAGGGGGCGGAAGTCCATGGCCGGGGAGGACTCTTCTGTCGAACGCCATTTCATATTCGAGACTCTGCGAAGCTGAGAGGATCCTTCGACTGCGCAGGATGACAAAATTTTAGCGGATTACTATCACTGACCGTGAGTCACTGACCACTAATCACTGACCACTGCTTCTACATTCCCGGCATCTTCATGCCAGCTAGCCTTCTTGCGAAGCTGGGTTTGCCCATTTGTTTGAACATTTTTTTCATCTGGGCGTATTGGCGCAGCAGGTTATTCACTTCCTGGATTGACGTTCCCGAGCCGCGGGCGATTCTCTTTCGCCGGCTGCCGTTGATGACCTCATGATGATTCCGCTCGTGCCGCGTCATCGAATTGATGATGGCCTCGACGCGGTCAATCTGTTTTTCGTCAACGTTTTCCGCCGCCTTCTGCAGACCGGAGAACGGACCGATGGAGGGCAGCATGCCCATTAAGCTCTTCATGGATCCCATCTTCTTCACTGAGCGCAGTTGATCGCGGAAGTCTTCGAGCGAGAATCCGTCGCCGGTGAGGGCCTTGGTGGCCATCTCCTCGGCCTTTTTCTTGTCGATCTGCTGCTCGGCGCGCTCGATCAGCGACAAGATGTCGCCCATGCCGAGGATCCGCGAAACGATGCGGTCGGGATGGAACGGTTCGAGGGCGTCATATTTTTCACCGATACCGATGAACTTGATGGGCTGTCCCGTAACCTGGCGGATAGAGAGCGCCGCGCCGCCTCTGGCATCGCCATCCATCTTGGTCAGTACGACTCCAGTCAGCGACAGCTTTTTGTGGAACTCTTCCGCCGAGCGCACGGCGTCCTGTCCGGTCATCGCATCAGCGACGAATAGGATTTCCGACGGATTCAGCAGCTTCTTGAGCGACTGCATCTCGTCCATGAGTTCGTCGTCAATGTGCAGGCGGCCGGCCGTATCGACGATCAGCACGTCACATCCGGTAACGATCGCCTCGCGCCGGGCCTCTTTTACCAGCCGCTCGACAGTCGCAGTATTGGCCTCGGTGACCTGACCTTCGTAGATGTGGGCCTTGACTGCCTGCGCGACGACTCTCAACTGCTCGCGCGCCGCGGGACGGTACACGTCCACCGATACCAGCAGCGGGCGGTGTCCGCCATTTTTCAACCAGTGCGCCAGCTTGCCCGAGGTGGTCGTTTTACCGGACCCTTGCAGTCCGGCCATCAGCACGACCGTTGGAGGCTGGGAGGCAAACTTTACCTTCGCCGTGTCCTTGCCGAGAATCTCGACTAGCTCGTCGCGCAGAATTTTTATGACCTGCTCTCCGGGAGAGAGGGCGGTCATGACTTCCTGCCCGATGGCCTTCGCCTTGATGTGATCGATCAACTCCTTGACGACCTTGAAATGGACGTCGGCCTCAAGCAGCGCCATGCGAATTTCGCGCAGCGCCTCATCGATGTTTTCCTCGGTAATCTTGGCTTGACCGCGAAGCGTCTTGAAGGCGCGTTGTAGCTTTTCCTGTAGATTCTCAAACATAAGGTATCCGAATATTTTAACAGCCGTTTATCCCACCTTCGGGCGGGCCAGTTCGAAGCGCTCCGTGGTGCGAGTGTACTGGATGCCGCCCATGCGTCCGATCAGGTCGAGGGAATTGCGGTCGAGGCGGCCACCTTTCATGTGTACGTCATCGATGTGGATGGCTACGACTTCGCCGATCACGAGACTGCCTCCGTCGGGTCCGGTGTTGAAATCGAGAATCTGGTAGAGCTTGCATTCGAGGCTGATGGGAGACTCTCCCACGCGCGGAGGACGCACGAGCTGTGAGGGGTGCGGCGTCAGTTTGGCGAGTTCGAATTCATTGACGGCGCTTGGGTATTCGCCGCTGGTGATATTCATTGGCTCGAGCAGGTCGTAAGTAACCACGCTGATGACGAATTCCTTTGTCTCTCGGATGTTGCGCAGAGTGTCTTTCGGCTCGCCGTGCTCGCTTTGCGGGTCTTCTCCGGGAGACCGCAGACCGGGCGCGAACGCAAGCAGACAAGGCGTCATACACACGCAATTGAAGAAGGAAAATGGAGCGAGATTCGGCTGTCCCGATGCGCTAAGCGACGAAACCCACGCAATGGGACGCGGTGCGACGCAGTTGAGAATAAGGCCGTACATGTCGCGGTGAGAGACTTCAGAGGCAAGCACGATCATGCAGCGAGTATAACCAAGGCGTTGTGAGCCTATGGGTCCTCGCCAGCGCGCAATACAAACCCATTCACCAACCGAGATCACAGAGGATCACCGAGGCGGATTCGTAGCCTAAGAGTCAATGGCGAGCGGCCGGGCTCTCTGCTGAAATGAAGAGAGCGGAGGAATCATGGAACCTGAAATATCCGCGACACCAGCGGCGAGAGACGGTGCGTACCGCGCGGTTGCGCCCGCATGGCACACGGTGATCGTACTTGTCATTCTGCTGGGATTCTCGCTGCTCGGCGCGATCGTTGGAAGCCGCGCGCCCGCAGCAAGTTCGCGCGCACACCTGATGCAATATGGCATAACCATGGCGTTTGAATGGCTGATTGTGGCATTCATCTGGTGGGGCGTGCGGCGGCGGGGTGTGCGGCTTGCGGATCTTGTGGGCGGCAGGTGGACACGGTTCATCGAAGTTCTGCGCGATATCGGCATTGGGATCGCATTCCTGATTGTCGCGGGAATTATCCTGCAACTGATCGGGTTGGCGCTGAAAGCGTCGCCCAACGCCGCGCTGAAGAACCTGCTGCCTCAGGGACGAACCGAAATGATTGTCTGGGTGCTGCTGTCGATCACTGCCGGTTTTTGCGAAGAAGTAATGTTCCGCGGATATTTGCAACAGCAGTTTGCGGCGCTGACTCACTCAGCCGCGGGCGGCATCGTGCTGCAAGGAATTGCGTTCGGCGCGGGCCACGGCTACCAGGGATGGAAGCTGATGGTGATCATTGCTGTGTATGGCTCGATGTTCGGCCTGCTTGCGCAATGGCGGCGCAGCACCCGGCCGGGGATGATCACGCACAGTTTGCAGGACACGATAGGTGGGTTGTTGGGCAGACATTTGATGCGATGATGCCGGGTTCGCGCCGAATCTCTGCGTTTCCCGTTTCGAGGTGAGGAAACCTTATCGTTTGAACTCGCCAGAGAACGCCGAAGAACACAGAGACTCGAAACGCATACTGATGTGGCTACTGCATTGTGCCGAATACGGCGGCAGCAGGTTGCTGAACTCCGCCATTGATCGGAGCCCAGACGCTGTTCTCTACGTTCGACGCCTGAAGGAACGGTGTGCGATAGACGTATTCCCAGACGCCGAAGAAATCGCTTCCCGTGCCGCTGGCGGGAGTGTCGGCAACAATGGTGAGGTTCTAGAGATTCCCCTGGAAAATGGGGCGAACCGGGCCCAGTAGGACCGGCAGTTTATCCCAACCGGAGACGAAGTCAACAGAAAGCGGCTTATGGGGAGGAACGGAACGCGAGGCAAGCTAGGCGCTAAATATTTCCTTGGCGGCGATCACTGTATTGCTGTGGATCGTAACTGTGTCTTCGACGTTCTGGGCGTAGCCTCCGGCGAAGGTGACCATTATGGGGATGTTGCGGGCACGGGCTACACGGAAGACTAGCTGGTCGCGCTTCTTCAGGCCGTCGATGGTGAGGTCGAGTCCGCCGAGCTGGTCTTCGCGGTAAGGGTCGGCTCCGGCGATGTAGCAGAGCAGGTCAGGCTCGAACTGGCGCAGTCCCGAGCTGAGCGCGTTATCGAGCCAAGCGAGGTAGTCGTCGTCCCCGATGCCATCGGGTAAATCCACATCAATTGAGGATGGCGGCTTCCACATCGGGTAGTTGTTCTGCTGGTGGAGAGAGATGGTAAAGACATCTCCGGCGTGGGCGCCGTGCATGCGCGGGGGACGGTGCGGGTTGAGGGTCGATCCTGAGACTGACGGGAGCGGGACGCTCTCAGTCCGCGTACCCGCGAAGATCGCTGCGGTACCGTTGCCCTGGTGAACATCGCAGTCGACCGTCATGGCGGTGCGGATTTTGTCGTCGCGCTGCAGACGGCGGATCGCCACCGCGACGTCGTGGATCATGCAGAATCCTTCGCCATGATCGGGGAAGGCGTGGTGGAATCCTCCGCCAATACTGATACAGACTTTGTCGGTCAACGCCTGGCGCGCCGCGAGGATCGATCCTCCGGCTGCGAGCCAGAAAGCTTCCGCGAGGTCGCGCGAGTATGGGATTTCCATCTGGAGTTCCTCGCGCGGAGTGAGCGTGCCGCTGCGCAATTTCTCGACATATTCGGGCTTGTGCACCAGAAGGATATCTTGATCGTTCGCGGGCTGGGGCTCGAGGAAGTCGCCAGCCTCGGCGACTTGGGTGGCGATCAGGCGGTTGTGAATCCGGCGGTACTTCTCGGCCGGAAAGACGTGCTGCCCGATCGGAAGATAGTAGGCGTCGCTATAGACAAGCTTGAAGGGAAGCATGCAGAAATCAGCTACGCGGCTGAGGACTTCCTATAATACGCGGCGGGATGGCAATCGGGCACATGACAACCATTTGCTAGACTCATCTGCGAACCCACATGACTGCTCCAACGATTGCGCGTGTCATCCTCTACGTTCGCGACATAGCGAAAGTCGCGGATTTCTATACGACTCATTTTCGTTTTGAAGCTATATCTGGCAACGAGAAAGGATGGCTGGAGCTTGCCTCTCCGGGTGGTGGATCTTGTATCGCGCTTCACCAGGCCAGCAAAGCGCAGAGACGAGGGTCCGAGATCAAGATCGTATTCTGGGTGAAGGACGTGCCGAAGTTTAAGGCGGAACGGGAAGCTCGCGGGTTGAAATTTGGCATCGTGCATGAAGCGCCCGGATTTCAGTTCTCGAACGCCAAAGATCCAGCTGGAAACTCGATATCGATATCAAGCCGCCCTCGGGCGCAGGCGGTTGGCAGTGGGGGCCCTCCCGGGAGAGTGCATAGATCCTGAGCCCTGCAAAAAGCGCAGGACTCAGGATGACACCGCTTGGGCTGGTCTCAGGATGCCAAGGGTGGGAGCGAGTTCAGGGATGACAAGGCTTGGGAGTTGAACGAACAGAATCAGCGTTTTTTGTTCGGCTGTACGGGAGCGACCATAGGGCGGCGGACCGGGACGAGCGCTCCTTTCGAGGGGTCGGCAGCCGCTGTCGCGCGCGTCAGCACTTCCTGTTGGATGTACTGCACGAATTCCTGGATCTGGCGCTGCATTTCTTCCATACGTTCGCGCATCTGCAGGATGATCGCCATGCCTGCGATGTTCACTCCAAGATCGCGCGCCAGCGACAGGATGAATTCGAGCCGCTGCAGGTCTTCATCCGTGTAGAGGCGGGTGTTGCCTTCGGTGCGCGAGGGCTTGAGCAGTCCTTCGCGCTCGTAGAGACGCAGGGTTTGAGGATGGATGCCGTACATCTCGGCAACCGTCGAGATCATGTACGCGCCTTTGGACTTTCGCTTAGTCACCGGTTCCCTCCCCTTCGGCAAGCTCAGGGTCGGGATTTCGCCGGCGGGCTCCCGCTGCGCTTACGCCCGCCAAACGGCTCAACATGTAGGCACCTTTGGATTTACGCTTAGTCATGAGTCCCCGCGTTTGATTTTAGAGCAGCAATTGCCCTTCTTCCTAGTTCCTGCGCGGTTTCAGTGGAGAAGTCCGCCAAACCTGAGTGCCCTGGCGGCATCGAACCTGCGGAGGATAGTCAATGAATCAGAAAAGCGCTATCGATGTGTTGGAACATCTAATTGAGCGGTGCAGGGACGGTCACAACGGCTTTAAGGAAGCCGCCGAGAAGGTCAAGCGGCCGGATTTGAAAACCTTCTTCAACGAAGTCAGTCTGGAGCGAGGACGCTTTGCCGAGGAACTGCAGAACGAAATGGTACGGCTGGGCAAGCCAGACAAGAGGGTGTCCGGCACAACCGAAGGTGCGCTGCACCGGGCATGGATCGATACCAAGGTTGCACTGGGTGGCGATGACCATACTGTGCTGGACTGGCTGGAGCATGGGGAAGATATTGCCAAGGACGCATATCAGGACGCCATCATCAGCGATCTGCCGGAGAACATCGCGCTGGTCGTGCGGAGGCAGGCCGACAGCGTGCGGCAGGTTCACGACCGGGTCAAGACGCTGCGGGACACAGCGAAAGCAGCATAAAGCAATTCTTCAAGCCGGCTTGATGCCGGCGTTATTGAACAATGAATGAAGAGGACCGCGAATCCGGTCCTCTTCTTTTTTCTGCCGGCAAGCTCGCCTAGGCGGCTGGCTGAGGGTTGCGTTTTGGGGCTTCTGCCCAGCCTGCGGGCTTCAGCGCGTGATTGGCCCCGTAAGCTACGAAGCCGGCGGCGATCAGGATCATGCCGAAGGCGAATGAACTCATCCCCAGGATAGATTCGTGCTCGCTGCGGATTACGGAGAAGGCCAGGAGCAGGACCGGAGGGATCCCGATGGCGATCGCTCCCAGCTTGCCTCCAGGGACCTTGAACGGACGGGCCAGATTCGGCTCACGGAATCGGAGTACCGCCAGGGCAACAAATTCCAGAATCAAACTGGCTCCATACAGAAGAATGTCGATCGTGACCAGCCGGGCGAAGCCCAGGCCCAGGCACAGAGCCCAACCGATCGCCAGGGCGATAATCGCGACCCATGGCGCGCGTGACTTCCTCTGCAGCTTTCCGAAAGCCGCCGGAAGCATGCCGTCTTGCGCCATCGCGAGCGGCAGGCGCGAGTAACTCATGACGAGCGCATTGAACATGCCGAAAGCGCTAATCATGCCGCCAAGGACGATGCCGATCCGGAGAAGCGGTCCGCCCATCAGGCCGGCGATATCAGCCCACGATCCGGTTTCCCACGCGGTGGACTTCAGGCCCGTCACCCACATGGCGACAAATGGCAGAACATAACTGAGGGCCACGATGCAGACGGCGACGATCATCGCGCGGGGATACGTGCGTTGAGGACGCTCGACCTCGGTAGCGATGGTGGAGGCGTTGTCCCATCCCATGTAGTTCCACATGCAGATAAGGAGGCCTCCGAGGATATCGACGGTTGACGTCGTCGGTTTCGTGACGGCATTGGCCAGGGCCCCGAGTTTGAAAGGAGCCAGTAGAACGACTGCAATGAACGGCGCGGAAAGCGCGAAGAATAGCCACAGTGAAGTCAGAGAAACGACTTTGACTCCCGCAATATTCAGGAGAGCGCAGGCAACGACGACCGCGAGCGCAACCCACCATCCGCGATTCGCTTCCTGAAACCACGGGAACATGCGCGTCAGATAGGCGACGAACAGGGTGGGATAAATCGCCATATCGAAAATTGAAGCAATCAGCGAGAGCCAGGCTTCCTGGAAGCCCCAGAAGTTGCCCATGGCGCGACGGACCCAGGCGTAGTATCCGCCTTCAAAGGGCAGCGCGCTCGACAGCTCGCCGATCATGAAGGCCGTAGGCAGGCTCCAGAGCAGCGGCGTAATGAGCAGGATCAGGATGGCGCGTCCGTAGCCGGCACCGTGCACGATGTCTTCGGTGCCATAGGTTCCGCCCGAGACCATAAAGAAGGTGGCGGCGACCAGGGGCCAAAGTGTGAGGCGGACGAATTTCTTCCGGGTGGGGACGGCCGAGAGCGGCTGGGACGTTTCCAGTTGAGGACGTTGGGCGCTAGCTGTTGCCAATTTCTATGTCTGCCTCCGTAAGCGACTCACTCTCACCACCGCGTCTCCCTTGAGTCTTCCGAAGAAGACGTGCTCTCTCGCGGCTCCCGGGTAGCTGCGTTTTCCCGGACATTCGGCGAAGTTAGTTCGCTCGTTAGAGATTACGGAAAATTTCCACAGATGCAATAGTTTTTTGCCCTAATTTTTAAAATATTTGTAAGCGGGAGGAGCAGTACGAGGGTAATGACTCGCAAGTCAAAAGCGTTAACGCCGAGGGCACAGAGGCGGGGAACAAACAGTACATCCCTGGTGGACGTTCTCCCAGCAGTGCCCGTCCAAGCAGGGTGTAAACATGCATCGCTGCGGACAAAATGGTCCCGGCGATTCGATTGATGCGAGAAGGAGGAGAGCATGCAGAGCTGGACATGAACTCTGCAATATCACAAAGCAAAATTCATCTCTGTGATCCCCGGTGTCCTCTGTGCTAAAGATTTTGTCCGATTCCCGATTTGAAGCTTAGACCTTTGACCACAGTTCAGCCCTGGGGTCTTCCGGGTTTAGCTTTGCCAGTTCGCGCAACAGTTCTTTGGTTCGCTCATCGCGCGGCATCGGGACGTGAACCGTGATTTCTACGATCTCGTCTCCGCGGATACCTTCCCTTGTGGCGGACGGAACGCCTTTTTCCCGCAGGCGCAGTTTCTGCCCCGACTGGGTGCCGGGAGGAATCTTCAGGAGGGCGCGGCCATCGATTGTGGGCACTTCGATCTTCGATCCGAGAGCTGCCTCTGTCGCGCTTACCGGGACCGTCAACGAAATGTCGTCACCCTCGCGGCGGAAGATCGGATGATCTCCGGCGCGGATGATCACGTAGAGGTCCCCAGGAGTTCCGCCATGCGCCACGGCATTCCCTTTCCCGGGGAGACGGATGCGCTGTCCATCGCGCGTCCCGGCTTTGATCCGGACTTCCAGCGGCTCGGCCTTCGTTACGGTACCTTCGCCGTGACAGGTGGGACACATGGTCAGGTTCTTACCTGTGCCGTGGCATCGTGGGCATTGAACGTTGAACTTCATGCGCCCGCCAGTCTGGGTGATCTGGCCGGTGCCATTGCACTCGGGGCACTTCCCAGGAGCTTCGAGCGCACCCTGACCATGGCACTGCGAGCAAACGTCGTTGCGAGTGATATTCAAGCGCATCACGCCGCCGCGAATTGCTGTCCAGAAAGGCACGTTCACTTGGTATTCGAGATCGGTGCCCGGCTCGGGGCCATTTTCAGTCTGGGCTGCGCCCCGTCCGCCGCCAAAAATGCCGGAGAAGATGTCGCGAAACCCGCCTCCGCTGCCGGAACTTCTCTGGCCGCGTCCGGCGTTGCTGATGAAGTCGGAGAAATCGAATCCCCCGAAATCGAACGGGACTCCTTGTCCAGCCCCTCCTCCGGCATGCTGAGCGCCGGGCGGAAATCCGCCGCCGAATCCTCCACCGGGGCTACCGGCGCGGGCGTACGCTTCCGCAGTCGCGGGATCGATGTTGTCTGAGTAGAAACCAACCTGATCGTAGATCTTGCGCTTCTTGGGATCGCTGAGAACTTCGTTGGCCTCGGAGAGAGCCTTGAACTTCTCTTCGGCCGACTTGTCCCCGGGATTGACGTCGGGATGATATTTGCGCGCAAGTTTGCGGAAGGCCTTCCGAATGTCGTCAGCCGAGGCGGACTTCTTCACGCCCAAAATCTCGTAATAGTCTTTTTTCGTCGTCGTGGCCATCTACTCTGCCAGCTTACACGCGGACGCGGGCGACACGCCCGCGTCACATGCTCAGTTCACGATCTTGCGTTTTTCTCCGTCTTCTAACACTACGGTCACGTCCTCGTCAGAGTCGGGTGCGTCCACATAGACCGGGATGCGCCTGGACCCGGTTGGAGTCTCGACGAAGACAATCCATTGCCTCTCGTCATCGGCGAGGCCCAAGTAATACGTCTCATCATTGACCTGGAAATCCAATTTGATTCTCCCTCGTCACCCTGATGCGTCTGTAATGCGTTGAAGGATCCATACCGTTCGCCTGCGTCACAGACTCGGGTAGGGATCCTTCGACTCCGTTGATGCGGCGGTCATTGCGCAGCATCAACTCCGCTCAGGATGACAATGACGGCACCAGCGCCGCCACTCACTTACTTCTTATCTTCTACATCCACGTACTCGGCGTCGATGACGCCCTCGTCCTTCTTCTGGCCTGAGCCGTTCGAGCCTGGCTCAGGTCCGGCTCCCGGCGTTGGGCCTGCGCCCGGTCCGGGCTGCGCTCCGCCTGCGGGCTGGGCAGCCTTGTACATCTGCTCGGCCAGCTTGTGCGAGGCGGTGGTCAGGGCTTCGCGGGCCTTATCCATCTGCGCCTTGTCGTTGGACTCGAGCGCCTTCTTGGCATCGGCCAGTGCATTTTCGACGTCGCCGCGTTCAGAGCCGGAGATCTTGTCGCCATGCTCCTTCAGCATCTTCTCGATGTTGTAAACCATCGAGTCGAGCTGGTTCTTGGCTTCGATTGAATCGCGGGCTGCCTTGTCCTCAGCCGCGTGCGCGTCGGCTTCCTTCGCCATGCGCTCGACTTCGTCCTTCGACAGTCCGGAAGATGACGTGATCGTAATCTTCTGATCCTTCTGCGTGGCCGTATCTTTCGCAGTCACGTTCAGAATGCCATTCGCATCGATGTCGAACGTGACTTCGATCTGCGGCACTCCACGTGGAGCCGGTGGGATACCGGTCAGGTGGAATTTGCCGAGAGTCCGGTTCTGCGCTGCCATCGGACGTTCGCCCTGCAGCACGTGCACTTCAACCGAGGTCTGGCTGTCGGCCGCGGTCGAGAACGTCTCCGTCTTCTTGGTCGGAATCGTCGTGTTGCGCGGGATCATTGGCGTCGATACGCCACCCAGCGTCTCGATCGAGAGCGTCAGCGGAGTTACGTCGAGCAAGAGCAGGTCTTTCACTTCGCCCTTGAGCACGCCGCCCTGAATCCCGGCGCCAATCGCAACCACTTCGTCCGGGTTCACGCCCTTGTGGCCTTCGCGTCCGAAGAGGTCCTTCACCAGTTGCTGGATGCGAGGCATACGGGTCTGTCCGCCAACCAGCACGACCTCGTTGATCTTGCCGGTGTCAACGCCCGCGTCTTTCATGCACTGCTTGCACGGACCAACCGAGCGCTGGATGATGTCTTCAATCATGCCTTCGAGCTTGGCGCGAGTCAGCTTCTTGACCAGGTGCTTCGGACCGCTGGCATCGGCCGTGATGAACGGCAGATTGATTTCGGTCTCCATAGTGGTCGAGAGCTCGATCTTCGCGCGCTCGGCCGCGTCGCGCAGACGCTGCAGGGCCATCTCGTTGCCCTTGCCGCGAAGGTCGAGGCCTTCATCCTTCTTGAATTCGTCGATGAGCCAATCCACTAGCCGCTGGTCGATGTTGTCTCCGCCCAGGTGGGTGTCACCGTTGGTAGCCTTGACTTCGATCACGCCTCCGCCGACTTCTAGAATCGAAATATCGAACGTGCCGCCGCCGAAGTCATACACGGCGATGGTTTCGTCCTTACCCTTGTCGAGACCATAGGCGAGCGCGGCGGCCGTGGGCTCGTTGATGATGCGCTTCACTTCGAGGCCGGCAATCTGCCCGGCATCTTTGGTCGCTTGCCGCTGGGCGTCATTGAAGTACGCGGGAACCGTGATAACCGCTTCGGTAACTTTCTCGCCGAGATAGTCTTCCGCAGCTTTCTTCAGCTTCTGCAGAATCAGCGCAGACACCTGGGGCGGAGTGTATTCCTTGCCCTGCGCCAGCACCGCAACGTGATCGCCCGACTGGACGACCTTGTACGGCACCATCTTGATCTCTTCCTGCACTTCGTCGTAACGGCGTCCCATGAACCGCTTGATCGAATAGACCGTGTTTTCGGGATTGGTAATCGCCTGCCGTTTGGCGACTTGTCCGACCAGCCGTTCACCGGTTTTGGTGAAACCGACTACCGAGGGCGTGGTACGCCCTCCTTCTTCATTGGCGATGACCTTGGGCTCGCCACCTTCCATGACGGCAACGCAGGAATTGGTGGTTCCGAGGTCAATTCCGATAATCTTTGCCATAAATACTTCCTCCTAAACTCGATAAGTGCTTTGGAATCAATGCCACTATGATTGCGCCGGATATCATCCTAAGACCTGAGTGTATCGTTGTCAAGTTTTAGATGATGGCAGGATGTTTTGGGATGCTGCCTTTTTTAGCGATGAAAGAGCTGACCAAAGTAACTCATTCCATTGGATTTCTCTCAGACTTGGGAGCGGCTCACGATAGGGTCATGTGGTAACGCATCGAGCGGGTCGTCTCCCCACGCCCCGGGCCGTTCCCAGAAATTACGTTGTTCTCGTTCAGACCGCCTGACTGACGGGCTGCGGAGTGGATTCTTGCCGCTGGAAAACCAAGGCACGCAGTTAAATCAAAGACCCTCGAGGAGAAGTACGTTCATGAAGAAGCTTGCTCTGGTATTGGCTATTGCAGTGGTGATCGCAGCCACTGGCTGCGGGAATTCCAGCTCACCGGTTCTTAGCTATGTAACGCGCGACATGAGTGGCGCGAGTACACCAGCCGCCCCCCAACTTTTCAAGCTGAATGAAGCAACGAAGCAGGCCACGCCTGTCTCTATTCCAATTCCTAGCGCGGCCCTGTTCGTCGCCGTGAACAGCGACGCGTCCGCTGTGACCTATTGCCGCGATATCGGCACCCCCGGGACTTCGGACTACGAAATCTTGCTCATGGGTCTGGATGGAGTCGAAAAGACCCTTACGACGAATGCGGATGCCTGCGAATCAGTATTCTCCCCCAACAAAAAGACGATCGCATACGTCAGCTGTGCTTCCGGCGATTGCCTGATTATGACCATGAATGTGGATGGATCCAATCAGAAAGCGTTGTACACGCCCGCCGCCGGAACTGCCGATTCTTACGATCCGGAATTCTCGGCAGACGGAAAGTCGCTGGTGTTCTTCGCAATCGACAAAAGTGGACCAAGCGCAGCACGGCAGCCCCGTAGGAACGGTCGGCCCTCCTCTTGGTTGACTCACCTCAATGCTCGTTCGAAAAAGGCTCGGCCAGCGGCGGCTGGTACGGGAATCACTGCGAGTGGCTGGTACACCATGGGCCTGAACGATACGGCTCCTACCTTTGCGTATACCCCGAATAGTTGGTGGGGACCGGCGGTGTTTTCTGCAGACGGAAAAAAGTTGCTGGTGACTGACTATGACGGAAGTTACTACAACATTTCCAGCGTGAATCTGGACGGAACCGCACTAACCCCGCTGACAGCGAGTACTGACGAGGACGATATCGCTCCCGTGCCCTACAAAAACCTGATTATGTTTAATCGCGGCAACTCAACGAACAATTCCTGGGATATCTACGTGATGGATCAGGATGGATCCAACCAGACTTTGGTTCACAGTACGACCGACACTTGGGAAGGTCTCCTCGACTCCTATTGGGACTAACTTAGATCCAGAGATGTAGCGGGCGGCGCACACGCGCCGCCCGTTTTCTTCTACGGGAAGGGACCGGATCGGGCGTCTTCTCCGATGGCGCAGGGCAAGGCCGCCTTCGCCAATACGGTTTTCATGCGGAATCCCCTGACTGCCAACGGTATTCCTGGATTGCGCATACGCACGTTGGCCCGGCATTTGGACTGCCCGCGGATGCACAAGAAGCAATAGCTTTTCGAAATTCATCCGCCACAAAGGACGCGAAGTTACACCAACGAATTCGTCGAATCCGTTGTACTTCGTGTCTTTCTCTTGCGAAGGCTAGCGGTTCGCTTTGCAAGCGGCTTCGAAATCGGAATACGATCCTGGACTCAAGGTGACTGGAACGATGTCTCCCGGATATGGGACGTGCGCGTCCTGTCCTCGCTGGTAAACACTTCCATCCGGCTTAAAGGCGCGGGAGAGACTGCCGTGATCGTTCATCACGATTTCGGGGTTTTTCCACTGGCCGCGAAGTTCGATCGAGGGGCGGTGATCAGTCGCGAAGTTGCCGAAGAAAGCGGGCCAGTAGTCCATGTACAGATCAATCTTCTCGCCATCCGTATTGGTTGAGATGCCGCGCCGCATGCCTCCGCCCAGATTCATGCGGAAGATTTCTCCGCGCAATGAGCAGAGATAGCCCACTCCCCGAACGCTCGGGTGCGGATAGAGTCTGCTGCTTGATGTAGTCGGGTAAAACCGGACAAACACGACATAGTTTCCGGCCTTGGACTGCAGCCTTCCCCATCCCTGCCAGTAGGCAAACAGGTTGAACTTGCCGCCCATGAAAAATCCCCAGGGCGCGAACACGGCGGTGATGAGGCCGACGAGGACGAGCCCAGCCAACAACATCAGGATGAGTCTGGGCAGACAACCGAGGCATCCTAAACGCGAGTGCGGCCGGTCGTTGCGGGCCACCGCATTTCTCAGCAAGCGTTGGGCGAGGCGGTCCATTTGCAGTCCATGAGTTTACAACTCATCCAGCTTCCACAGCGGCTGCCCTCCGAGTGAGCGATAGAAGCCCCATCCGGAAATTGCGACAACGCTCAGGAGCGCGAGGATCGAAGTAGTCATGTACCACGCGGAGAAATTCGCGGAAAACGGCACGTTGCCCAGCATGTCGATGGTGAAGATAGCGAGCACGAGAGGAATAAGGCCGAATCGAATCACGATCAGCACGGCGATGGCATACACCAGAATCAAGGCGGGCAATTCGACTGTCATATACGAACTCGCGAGTCCGCGGGGCACGGCAAACAGAGCAACGAACACGGCACCGGCAAGCCACTGATTGCGCAGCAGAGCTCTAAGGCCGAGAAGCAGCAGGAAGAAGAAGAGAGCAGCCTGAATGGATAAAGGCCACTGGCGGATCCATCCTCCCAGCGCGAAGCGTCCGCCGATAAGAGCGTCGGTGCCGCCGAGCGATGGGGCCGCCCCCATGTGCATCATGAAGATGTAGCGAACCTGGAAGACGAGAATCCAGATAACTCCGAGAAGAATGCCGAGAAGAATGTCGCGGCCGACAACGGGATCACCGAAGCTGCCGCCCAGAAGCCGGGTCCAGGAAATGATCGTTTTGGGCCATTGCCGGCGAACCCAGGGTTCGATCGCCATGTAGAGTGTCCATATGACGCCGGAGATGAAAAGAGCGGTGCTGATGGCGAGAATGGTCAGGCCGATGGTGTCGCCAATGGCCGCAAAATGACTGCGGCAAACGAATAATGCCATTTCCGCAATGAAGACTACTACACCCAGGCGAAGAGCTCCCTGACGGTCCCCACGACCATGGCGGTAATTTCTTCTGGCGAGCAGACACGCTGCCGTGAGTCCGGCAACGAGCAAGATCATCCCGATGATTCTGCCTGCCTTATCGCCGAAGGATTTCTTCTCAGTGCTGACCATTCTGTCAGGCTTGGTCCAATCGCCGATCAGCTGGAAGAAAACTGGCTTGCCCTGAAACGATGCCGCTTCGACACGCAGCGGACGAGTCGTTCCGGGCCATACTCCCGTCCACGCGACGCGGCTGTCGGAAGCAGCGAGTGAATTCCATGTGGATGGGGCCGGTTCAAGTTTCGAGGCGTCGAGTCCCGCGGCATTGAGCAGAATGCTCCAGTCGAACGGATTAAGCGCCGGGGCTGTGGGCGCGTTCGGTACGGGTTTGCCGGCGTCCAATTTCTGCGCAGGAATTGCCTGAAGATACGTGAGCCGTCCCTGAGGATCGAGGTGCAGGTTGATCATCCCAGCGAGAACGGTCGGAGGATCAGTTTCGGTGATCGTCCCTGGGGTCAGGAGATTATCACGCACTTGATTGGCAAACATGTCGTCAGGGCTCTGCCGGTACCAGTACTGCAGAAGCGAAGGACGGGCGGTGAGCACCGCATCCCAATTGGGCCGAGGTTTGTCGCTCTTCTGAACTGCGTCCTGAAAATCACCGTCGATATCGAGGCCATAGGCGCTGTCGGAGGGCCGACCTACGTACCCTAAACGAGCGATGATCTCGTGTGCTTTTTCGGTCAGAACTTCCGGCGTCAGTTCAACGTCCATCTTGTCGTAGGCGTTGTAGTGAATCGAGAAATACACTGCGAATGCCAAGCCGAGAAGCACCGATCCCAGAAGGGCGATTGCAATGTGAGGACGAAGTCCGTCGGTTTCTCCGGAGGCGGCCACCAACTGCGGCGACGGAGTCTCGCCGGCCGCCAGGGCAGCAGCGAGCGGATCGCCACCGGGCAATGCGGCGGCCACAGCAAGTGCAGTGGCTGGACGCGAGGCGGGATCGGTTTCGAGACATCGGAGAATGACCTTCTCGATGATCGGATCGAGATCTTTCACCACCGAGGAGGGGCGGCTCGGAGTGCGATCATCCCGGCCGTGAAGGGCACCAGCCACTTGCTCGGCGAATGCACGTTTGCCGGTGAACACTTCGTAGAGCACCAGACCGAGGGCGTAGATGTCGCTGCGGAGCGTAACCTCTTTGCCCGAGAGTTGCTCAGGCGCCATGTAGGCGGGAGTGCCGCTGCGAACTTCGGGTCCGCGAATGTCGTCGGCCACTCCGGCGAGACCGAAATCAGTGATCACGACCTGACCGCGTCCGTCTAGCATGATGTTGGCTGGCTTCAGATCGCGATGCAACACTCCTTTGGCGTGAGCGGCGGCCAGCCCGGCACAGAGCTGACGCGCCATTTCGATAGCCTTGTCTTGGGGCAGGCGTCCGATGCGGCGGAGAAGCGACGCAAGGTCTTCACCATCCACGTACTCCATGGTGAAGAAGGTCTGACCATCGACATCACCCACGTCGTACACACGGCAGACATTCGGATGAGAGACGCGGCGGGCGATGCGCACTTCATTCCGGAAGCGGTCGAGCATGCCTTGATCGCTCGCGGCCGCATCGGGCAGGAACTTGAGTGCGACCGGCTGTCCCAGCGTCAGGTCGTCGGCGCGATAGACCTCGCCCATGCCGCCTTTGCCGAGGAGCGCGATGATCCGGTAGCGACCGACGATGAGGCGACCAGGAAGGAATCGTCCCTCGCTCACCGCGTATTCGGAAAAAGTAGAGATGCGTGAGGACGGCCGGGGAGACGAACCGGAGGGTGGACGCATCGGAAGCGGCGAAGTTGCGGTAGCAAAGTCGAGCGTCGCCACATCGTCGCTGTTGACGACGGGCTTTCCGCATGACGAGCAGAAGCGCACGTTAGGGGAGAGTTCGATTCCGCAGAAGACACAATGTGACATCGGAATTTCCGGCTACAGGATAACCCAGGCAAGGGGCATTCGACCTCCGTTCGGAAACAACCTTCCGGCAATAACCCGCTCGCTTAGCCCGCCAGCGATGAGATTCAAGGTCAGACGTCCGGTTTGTATTACCATCCAGAGCGATGACATCACGGTGGGGGCGCTGGTTTCGGGATCCATTGTTTCTCCTGTGTTTGACGGCCGGGCTGCTGGCCTTTGTGGTGCAATCCGGAGAACTGGGCAGCGCCGACACTACATTCCGCCTGCAGACGACTCACTGGCTCTGGACTTCGCAACCGCAAGTATTTCCGAATCAGTATCCCGAGTTTGGTCTGCATGGCAAGAATGGAAAGATCTATAGCTGGTACGGGATCGGGCAGTCCCTTCTGATGCTGCCCGCGGATCTCCTGGGCACATGGATCGCGCATTGGAGCATCTTCTCCGGCTATGAAGATGATCCGGGAGTTCGCAGCATCGTGGTCAGCTACAGTACCAGCATTCTGATCAACGTTCTGACCGCCCTGATCGCGTTTCGCTTCCTGCGGCAGCTGCGTTTTGGCGTGAAGGAATCGGTTGCCGGCGTTTTGGGATTGCTCTTCTGCACCACCCACCTGCATTACACCCAGAACATGATGGAGAACAACTACATCATGTTGCTGTCGCTGGTGGGGTTCTCTTATCAGTACGAGTGGTTGAGGACGGACAAGGCGCGGGCACTATGGATTGGATCCGCCGCGCTGGGATTGAACCTGCTGACGCGAGTGACAACGGGCCTTGACCTGATCGCAGCCGGATTCTTTCTGTTAACTGTGCTTTGGTTGGAGCGGATCCGCGGGAAGGCCTTGCGGACGCGGTTGATCTCGTACTGCAAGATTGCAGTTCCTGTGTACGCGTTCTTCACAGCGATCGAGAGGGCGTACAACTTCTACCGATTCGGATCGTGGACCCAGAGCTATCTTCCGATTTTTGCGCGCGAACAGCGTGCCCAGGACCCAGCCTTGCCCGCGAATTTTCCCTGGAGCACACCGTTCCATGAAGGCTTGGCCGGCGCGCTGTTCAAGCCCGAAAAGTCCATCTTTCTTTTCGATCCGCTGCTCATTCTCGCGTTAGTTCTGATTGCGTGGACGTGGAAGCGGCTCCATCCCGAAGTGCGGGCCTATGCGGTGACTTCGATTCTCTTGACGCTGAGCTACATCAGCTTCTATGCCCGCTATACCTATTGGGCCGGCGATTTTGCCTGGGGAGATCGATACGTTTCCAGCGCGGTCGAGATGGTAGCCTTGCTGGCGGTCCCGTTGCTCGTTACCTATCGAGCAAACTTGGCGGGGTGGGTCTGGCGCGGCGGCATTGCTCTGATTGCGATTAGTTGCGTAATCCAGTTGGCTTCGCTGGCGTTCTGGCTACCGCTGGAGATCTATCAGATGGAAACGTTTGGGCATCCCACATTTGTCATCGCTCTGCGTTTCAAAAACATAGTCGCATTCACGCTAGGCAAGATGGAGGCCTGGGGATTGAACACAGAAGCGATGGGCCAAGACCAGTGGGATTACGTCCACATCACGTGCTGGAATTTTCTGCCATTTCTGCTGCGGCGCGTCGGGGTGGCGCCCCGGTGGGTGGTGGACGTGATCTTAGCGGTGTGGGTTGTGGCAGTTGCTGCTATGGGGATAGCTATTGGGCGCTTGCGCACTGCCATGGCTTCGTTATCCGCCGCCCGATAATGTTGCGCCGTGTTGCCCTATTCCACGGTGACCGACTTCGCCAGATTCCTCGGCTGGTCCACGTCGCAACCACGCCGGACAGCGATGTGATACGCCAGCAACTGCAGGGGAACGATTTCCAGAATCGGCGACAATTCCTCCGGGGCCGGAGGAATGTAAAGAACGTGATCGGCGGCCTCTTTGATCTCCTCATCACCTTCGGTCGCGAGCGCTATGACCACTCCTGAGCGCGCCTTTACTTCTTTCAGATTTGAGATCGTCTTCTCATAGCGCAGCATGGAATCGGGGTTCTTCTCGTCGCGCGTGGCAATGACGACCACGGGCAGGTTTTCATCGATGAGAGCGTTGGGGCCGTGCTTCATCTCGCCCGCGGGATATCCTTCGGCGTGGATGTAGGAAATCTCCTTCAGCTTCAACGCGCCTTCGAGGGCGATCGGATAATGAATGCCGCGGCCCAGGAAAAGGAAGTCGTGCACCTTCTGGTATCGCTTGGCTAGCGCATCACAAGCTTCGTCGTGGTTGAGAATTGTCTCCAGCTTGGCCGGAATTCGGGTCAGTTCCAGCATCGACGAGCGAGCCTGCTCCGCAGTCATGACACCGCGAATTTGCGCGAGATACATGGCAAAGATATAGAGCGCGGTAAGTTGCCCGGTGAATGCCTTGGTGGAAGCAACGCCGATTTCGGGACCGGCATGGGTGTAGATCGTTCCCGCGGCTTCGCGCGTGATCATCGATCCCACGACATTGCAGATGGCAAGCGTCTTCGATCCTTTGGCCTTTGCCTCACGTTGTGCTGCGATGGTGTCAGCCGTCTCGCCGGACTGCGAAATCACTAGCGTGATCGTGTTGGGTTCAACAATCGGATTTCGATAGCGCCATTCGCTCGCATAATCCACTTCGACCGGGACGCGGGCGAGCATCTCGATCATGAACTTGCCGGCCTGTCCGGCATGCCAACTGGTTCCGCAGGCGATGATGTTGATTTTCGACGCAGCCTGTAATTCGGCTGCGGTAATCTCCATCTCCTCGAGGAAGATGTGGCCCGTTGCCTGGGAAACCCTTCCCAGCGTTGTGTCACGGACGGCGCGCGGCTGCTCATAAATTTCTTTGAGCATGAAATGTTTGAAGCCGCCCTTTTCGGCAGAGATTGGGTCCCAGGTGACGTGCTGGACCTGCCGAGAAACCGGCTTGCCATCGAAGTCAGTGAGTTGCACACCGCGGGGCGTGACAATCGCCATATCGCCGTCGCCTAGGAAAAAAATATCGCGAGTGTGATGCAGAATGGCAGGCACATCCGATGCTACGAAATACTCATCATTGCCCAGCCCGATGACGGCGGGCGGGCCGTTGCGCGCGGCAATGATCTTATTAGGATCATCGGCGGAAATGACGGCGAGCGCAAACACACCGGACAGTTGCTTGACCGTTTGACGGACCGCGTCTTCCAGCGAAGGCCGGTGCCCGTTGGTTGGCCGGGAATATTTTTCCACGAGATGCGCAATGATCTCAGTGTCGGTCTCGGTCGTGAACTTGTGGCCTTCCTCGGTCAGCTTCTTCTTGAGGCTCAGGTAGTTCTCGACAATCCCGTTGTGTACGACGACGATTCTGCCGGTGCAGTCGCGGTGAGGATGGGCATTTTCTTCGGTAGGGCGTCCGTGCGTGGCCCATCGGGTGTGCCCAATTCCATAGGTTCCGTGCAGCGGTTTTTCCTTGATCGCTTCTTCAAGGTTCCGAAGCTTGCCTTCGGCGCGGCGAACATCAATTCCGTCTCCGTTGCCCGATACTGCGATTCCTGCCGAGTCGTAGCCGCGATACTCCAGCCTTCGCAGCCCTTCCAGGATGACTGGGACTACACTTTTCTTCCCTACGTACCCGACGATGCCGCACATGAATGGGACCTCAAGACCCGCCCGGCCTACTCAGCCAGCGAGAAACGAAACTCTTCAATGACAGGATTAGTCAGGACCTCGCGGGCGATGCGCTCCACTTCCGAATGGGCTGCTTCTCGAGACAGGCCGCCGTCCAAGGTCAGTTCGAAGTATTTGCCCTGGCGGACACTTTCCAGGCCCTTGTAGCCCATCTTCTTGAGTGCACCGTGAATGGTTTTACCTTGAGGATCGAGAACGCTCTTCTTTAATGAGACGTAGACGTAGGCTGTCATAAAACGATCATTATACGCGCCAACTGGAGGTAAATGGCTGAATCCCTGCGTGCTGAACCAACCTGCACCCGATGACAAGCAGCCCGAAAACGACTACTCGCCGATCCGCTTAAGCTTGCTATCGAGGTCCGCCAAAGCTTCCTGCAGTACCTTTTTATGCCGCGAATCGCAGGCCGATGCTAACTGCTGCAACACACGCTTGCGCGAGAGGAGTAGCACGTCGCGGTCTCTCGCCAACGCCGCTTGCTCTGCGGTCAACTTTGGGCGTGTCTTGACGGACTTCTCGCCGACCTCCGCTTGTTGTGCTTCCACCGACTTACTTTCCCAACCTCGTGCCATGGTTCAAATTATAGTTTCAGCTCGGATCTGTCTGGGATCCGGGCGATGCCTGATTTCGCAGCGCTGCTGCTGTGTACTCCGACGATACTGCGAGCCATGCGGCCCAGTCGTATTTCGCTTCTGCATTGACAGACTCGATATAATGCGAAGTCTAATCAAGCTTGACCGCCATCGAGGGGGAGGCGGACACAGGGGGATCTCTGTTGATCTTCGTCTGCTCCTCTATCGTTCACTGGCGAACAGTGGTTTGCCTAAGCTCTTTCTTCCGAAAAACGCCCGCACATGAGGAGCCTTGTCTCTTCACATCCTGGGGCCGGCAGATTTTCCGGGAGGGAGAGCGGCATGTCGACTAGCCCCCTCTTTCTGCAATTCAGCGGTTTGCCCCCTATCGGACCAGATATCTCAGGCGAGTCCGGGCAACTGATCGCGGCATATTGGAATTCTGAAAACGTCGGCGTTTGCGTCCTCGACGCACGACTCAAATTTGTGTCCGTCAACCCCGCTCTCGCCAGGATCAACGGGATTGCTGTGCGTGAACATGAGGGCAAGACCGTCAGAGAGGTTGTAGGGGATCTTACAGATCAGATCGAACCGTCTCTGCGCGGAGTATTTGCCGACGGACAACCTATCCTTCACGTGGAGATTTCCGGACCGCGGCCCAATCAAAGCGGAACTGGACGCTGGATCGACCATTTCTACCCGATCAAGAACGAAGCCGGACAAGTGGTGAAAGTCTGTATTTTCGTCTTCGAAATCAGCGAAGAGAAGAAGCTGCGAGAGGCATTTGAACACCTCCAACAACGACTAAGCGATGAATCCGGGCGACTGCAAATGTTGCTCGAGGTCAATGCATTGCTGTCTTCGAACTGGGACTTGCCGCAGGGATTCCTCAGAATCTCAGCGCGAATCCGGAGGGTTTTGCACCATGAATATGCCGCCCTGGCGCTGCATGATCCCGGCACGGGGTTGCTGGTGCGGCAGGCGATTGACTTCCCGCTAAGCAAGGGTCTTACCTCCCGGGTTCAGATCGCAGCCGAGAACAGTCCTTCTGGCCGCGCGCTCCAGGAACGTAAAGCCAAAATCTATTCAAGAAAAGAACTGGTTGCCTTTGAAGGCGAAACCGCGGAGAAGTTCCTGGCAGAAGGAATTCAGTCGATGTGTTGCGTTCCGCTGATCCGGCCCAATGCGGCATTGGGGACTCTCGCCTTGGGCAGCACCCGGCAAAACGCTTTTTCACTGAAGGATCTCGATCTGCTGGAGCAAGTGGCAGCGCAGTTCGCCATTGCCATTGAGCACCGCCGGGTAGCTCGGGAAATGGAAATCCTGAAGGAGAGGCTTGGGGAAGAGAGGAAATATCTCGAAGGTGGCTTCCCGAGTGAAAATCAGTTCTCAGAGATGATTGGCGAAAGTGCTGCTCTGAAACATACCCTTGCTCAGGTGGCAACGGTCGGTTCCAGCGATGCCACGGTTCTGATTCTGGGGGAGACCGGAACCGGTAAAGAACTGGTCGCACGGGCGATTCACCGGTTGAGCAGGCTAAGAGATGGCCCTTTCATCAAACTGAATTGCGCGGCAATTCCTACAGGTTTGCTCGAAAGCGAGCTGTTTGGCCACGAAAAGGGTGCGTTCACCGGCGCTATCAATCAAAAGATCGGGAGGATGGAACTGGCAGACGGCGGAAGCCTGTTTCTCGACGAGGTAGGAGAAATCCCGCTCGAAGTCCAACCGAAACTCCTGCGAGTGCTCCAGGATCAGGAATTTGAACGACTTGGCAGCAATCGCACCATCCGGGTGAAGGTACGCCTGATTGCAGCAACCAACCGCAACCTGGCGCAAGATGTCGCCAAACAGCAATTCCGCAGTGACCTGTTTTACCGGCTGAACGTGTTTCCGCTGCGCGTCCCCCCCTTGCGCGAACGGCGCGACGACATCCCGCTGCTCGTGCGTTACTTCGTTCACAAATTTTCGACGCGCATGGGGCGACAAATCGAATCCGTGCCGACTGAGACCATGGAGGCTCTCTCGAACTGGCCATGGCCGGGCAATATCCGGGAACTTGAAAATCTGATGGAACGCTCGGTCATTCTCAGCGAAGGCAGGGTATTGCGCGTTCCGCTTTCCGAACTTTTTATTCCACCCGCAACAGCAACACTCTCTCAATCTGGAACCACTCTTGACGATGCGGAACGGCAGCACATCCTTCGAGTGCTTCGCGAGACTCGCGGAGTGTTGTCCGGTCCGAAGGGCGCGGCGCAACGGCTGGGCCTGAAACGGACAACTCTGCAGTCCAAAATGCAGCGCCTGAACATCACCCGACGCGACTACAGTGAAGGCGAGCCATGATGCGGGGTTCTGCGGCCGCCCATTGCCGTGCCGTCGTCCCCTGCCGATATTCCGGCACTCCCAGTCGAAACCCGCAGCTGGCAAATATCTTGGAACCTGTTCCAAACAGGGAACTTCCCATGTTGGTTCTGCATTCCTTTTTTGGCACGCCACATGCAGACCATCACAGGTTCTCAGCCTCTGGCCGGCGCTGCACTGAAGTCCTGCCTCGCGGAGAAGGTCCCGATCCCAGTTCAAAGAACTGCCGCATGCCCCCCGGAGGGTCGGGTGGAGTAACAAAGTGTTATCAGTCCAAAAGCAGCAAGGTCTTGCTCCTAGCGTTTCCAGTCGAAATGTAGACGCCTCAGCGGCGATAGGTAGAGCATGGCGTTGCCGGATTCCAAGTGATCGCCTTAGCCCCCAGGAGAAGACTCAGCCCCCGCAGGATCAAGTCCTTGGGAATAACACTGCATTCGTACCAGAGCAACGGATCGCTGTCGCGAATGAGCCTCAAGAGATCGACCCACTCTATCTTTTTGCCTGCCACATCGAGTGGGAACAGCGGGAGGAGCCAACCGCAGCCTGGGAGTTGATTTCGGCGGCCCAGAACGGGACGAACGACACGCGCGCGCATGCGCGAGCCCTGCTGGCGAGTTCGCGGCATGTCAGCGGAACTGGCTTCCTCAGTACGGAGTTCACGGTCCCACGCAAACGCCCCGACATTCTGGAGACGGAAATGACCGCACCCTATGATCTTGAAATCATTGATAACTGCGCCGAATGTGCGAATGCGAGAGCGGCTCATTTCTGCCGGTTCTCGCCATTTGTCCTGCAGGCGTTTAACGAAGTCAGCCATAAGAGCGTCCTGCCCGCCGGAGCCATTCTCTTTGTGGAAGGCCAGGCACCGCGGGGGATGTTCATCGTGTGCTCGGGCCGCGTGAACCTCTCTACCACATCACGCGAAGGCAAGAGTCTGATTCTGCGAACGGCCGAGACGGGAGAAGCACTCGGACTCAGCGCGACGGTCTCTGGCCTGGGCTATGAGGTAACTGCCGAAACTTCGACCCCCTGCCTGCTGAGCTTCATTGACCGGAAGCACTACCTCGAACTGATGCAGGTGCATGGCGAAATCGGCATGCACACGGCCCTGTGCCTGAGCCGCGACTGCCGCAGCGCGCATCGCGACATCCACGATTTGATACTGACGCGTTCGTCGTCAGGTAAGTTGGCACGATTATTGCTCTCAGAATTACCGCAGAGCGAAGACGAAGCCGACCAGCGCAACCGGTTTTTCATGACTCACGAGGAGATCGCACTGCGTATCGGTGCCTCTCGTGAGACAGTCACACGATTGCTAGGTCGTCTGCGAAGAAAACGATTGATCGGCCTGGACGGTCCGAGATTGATCATTCGAGATCGCGAAGGGCTGAAGAGCCTCGCGTTGTAGCCTTCCCCCCAGAAGAACCGGAGGACGGGAATCGGTTGGTCACCGTCCTCCGGATTTCATGAACGCTTGCTCGCCCTGCAGATTGGCACAAAGGAATGATGTACACCGGAACTCTTATCAGTGACTTACTTGAACTTGTAGAACGAGCAGAACGTTTGAGCGGATGGCAAGGACCTGTAAGCGTGGGACTGGCTCACGAAGAACGTAAGCAGCGAATTTTCCGGAAGAGAAGCTCAGAGGCCGAAAAGTTCTCGCAAACGACGGGTCTGAGCGCGGCTGACCGGAATCTCGGTCTGTTTCTTGTCGTCCATCCGCAGTTGGTAGGAACTCTTGAACCAGGGGACGACCTCGCGGATGCGGTTGATGTTCACGAGGTACGAGCGATGAGCGCGCCAGAATAACTTCGGGTCGAGAGTGTCGAGCAACTCTTCCAATGTACGGCAGTTCGACTGGCCCTCCATACCCGCGGCGCCACCGGTGACTACTGTAATTACGCCGTCTTCAATCCAGGCGTAACAGATATCTTTCTGATCGACGAGAAGCATGCGTCCCGCTGCCTTGAGCAGGATCTTCACGGCCGGCTGCTTCTGTGACTCGAGCATCCTGACCAGCGTTTCCAACTTCTCCGCTGGAGCGCTGCTCGCGTCCTGCTGCGCGCGCGCTTTCTGGATGGCCTGCGCTACACGCTTCTTGTCGAAAGGCTTTAGCAGGTAATCCACCGCGTTGACTTCAAAAGCCTTCACTGCGTACTGGTCAAAGGCGGTGGCGAAGACAATCTTCGGAAGTGGGATCTTGCGGTCGAGTAACTTCTTAATGACTCCGAACCCGTCGAGCCCGGGCATCTGGACGTCGAGGAAAACCAGATCGGGACTGTGCTCTTTAATGAGGTTTACAGCCTCGAGACCGTTCTTGCCTTGAGCGACGACATTGACGTCATCCGCGTTCTTCAGAAGATAGGCCAGCTCGTCGCGCGCGAGTTGTTCGTCGTCGACGATGACAGCCGAGAGGGACATCCGGGGCTCCAGATAGAACGAAGGACCGCTAAGGTGAGTATAGTGGCGAGGTTTTCCGGGCGCAATGGAAGTCGCTTTCGCAGCGCGCGCACCGACTGCCGGATCATGATGGACCGGCGACGCATCGGCCGCTTAAACCATGTTCTCTAACGCGAGGGCCATGCCCATCCCGCCGCTGACGCAGAGCGTCGCGAGTCCGCGCTTTGTATTGCGCTTGAGCATCTCGTGGAGGAGCGTGACTGTGATGCGGGTTCCTGTGCAGCCAATGGGATGCCCGAGAGCGATCGCTCCGCCATTCACGTTCAGACGGTCACGGTTAAAGTTCAGAGCGCGGTCGCAGGCGAGCACCTGGGCGGCGAAGGCTTCGTTCAACTCGATCAGACCAAACTCGTGAAGCCGCAGATTGTGCTTGTCTTGAAGCTTCTCGATCGCGGGAACAGGGCCAATGCCCATCGTGCGTGGATCGACTCCCGCAGAAGTCACGGCGGAAATCCGCGCCAGCGGCTTCAGATTGTTCTGCTTCACGAAATGTTCGCCGGCGATGACCATGGCGGCTGCTCCGTCGGTGATGCCCGACGAATTCCCCGCCGTGATTGTGCCAGTCTTCGAAAATACGGGCGGGAGTTTCGCGAGCTTCTCCGGGCTTGCGTCCGCGAATGGATGCTCGTCGCGCGCGAACACTGCACTTCCCTTCTTAGTCTCGATCGTGACCGGCGCAATCTCGGCATCGAACCGTCCGGCCGCAATGGCGCGCGCGGCGCGCTGCTGCGACATCAGCGCGTATTCATCCTGCTCGTCGCGGGTGATCTTGTACTGCTCGGCGAGGACCTCAGCGGTTTCGCCCATCACCATCTTCGCCAGCGGACAGAAGAATCCGTCGCGATACATGCCGTCCACCAGTTCCTGATTGCCAAGGCGATATCCCCAGCGCGCGCCGTCGAGATAATAAGGAAGGCGCGACATGGATTCGGTGCCGCCCGCGAGAATACAACTGGAGTCGCCGAGCGTGATCGCTTGATATGCCAGCGCGATGGACTTCATTCCGGACGCACAGGCCTTGTTGACTGTGTAGGCGGGAACTTCCTGAGGCACGCCGCTGCGCACGGAAATCTGCCGCGCGGGATTCGGCCCGCCGCCGGCCTGGCGCGCGTTGCCGAAGATGGTTTCCTCGACTCTGCTCGGGACGGACCCGGCGCGTTCCATCGCTGCCTTCGCGGCGACGACGCCCATGTCCGCGGCAGTCATCGAGGCAAGCGAACCACCGAACTTTCCGATCGGCGTGCGAACTGCCGAGAGAATGTAAACCGGCTCCACGTGCTGCCTCCAAACGTTTCAGTCTAGCAGGAACGGTGATGCGGTCTTGCGGTTTAGGATGCCACCTCCTCGGTGATGCGAGTGCTCCGCGAGTTTTGGATCGATGTACGTAAAATATTGAATTCAGGGAAGTTGCTGGCCGGAGATATGCATTTGTGCTCGCAAAATATTGCATTCAAATGAATTACACGCAAAATATTCTGGAATAAGGAGTTAGCTCTGGTTCGGAGCGGCGGACGTTGGTGGTGGGTGTGAGTTGGAGTGAGAGCCCTCCGCGCATGGGAACAGTCTGGCTCTTTTCGCGGGCTAGAGTAAAGTGCAGATGTCAGAGGAATCTGCCTTTTGTCTGTGGAAAACTGCCCGCTCACGGAATTGGGTCCGACCCGTCTATCCGTTTTTTCTGTTAACTACCACTAACGTCCCGGCTAGCACATCATGGAGTGCCTGCTTCCGACTTGAAACTGCTGGCAGCAGATAACCTAACCCGCACGTGAGGTCACATAGAAGCCTCGCGAAAAATCGGCCGGTAGCGCGTGCAAACGAAATTCGGTTGCCCTTCACGTCTGTGACTATTACCCCCTTTATCCTCTTGCCCAGAGTAGCTTGACCTCTGGAACTCTCCGCAAAAGCTGCATAGAGCCACCAAATTGTTAGGGCGGCAACACACCTCGTGACGGTGTAACGAGGATCGGAGGCATACGCCGACCACCTTACCGAGCTGTGAACGAAAAGAGCAACTTCGAACGGGGAAAAGAGAATAGACGCAATTATCAAGTCTATTATGTGGGCCGCAATCCTCGTTCCAAGGTTTGCAAATGCGTATCCCTGTGGTGGCGGCAGCAACGTGGGCATAGCTCAATAAAGGTCTATCCAATATCTCAAAAGGGGCGTCCACTGCCTCCAGGAGCAGAACTCACTGACTCACACTTTGTCCATGATCCCATGAATGTGTCGCTCGTCAAGAAATCACGCCGGAGCTGATCTATTGCCGCTGCCTTCAAAAACGACGCTCCACCACCAGCCAACCCACCAATCACCGCCCCAGAAACACCAGTGCCTGTCGCGACGTATGGACCTACAAAGGGGATGAGCAGCGCGATCTTCCCGGCTCTGAAACCAGAGATGGCGCCGAATGTAGCTCCTGTAGCAGTTGCCCTTAATAGGCGCACTTCGCGGCCCGCATCAAATACTTGCCCGGCTTGGGTTGCGTTTTCGATCGCGGATGTGAGACAGGGAAGTGGAGGCCCCACGTCCATCGTCGGACTAACGCCACCGCACAGGGGAGAGAAGACTCCGCCCTGCACGGGGCAGTTTAGGCCTGAGGGGAGCCCTAGCACGTCCGACCAGACGGATTGATACACGTCACCTAGGCTGCCGGGCATGGGAAGTTGCATCTCGTTCCACACTCCACCGCTGCCGTCTCCGCCAAAACCGAATCCGGGAGCCACATCGAAGCCGAATGAGAAGCCACTTTGGCCTCCATTTCGGTTTTGGTACCAAGGCGTTCGTGGATCGAATATGCAACCCGAACCCGCGACAGGATCACAGTTGCCGCCGTTTCCCGTCCACCCGCTGCCGGAACAATCCCCAGCAAAAAGGCCACACATTAGCCCAGTGATCGACGGCGGTCAGAGACTGATTCATCACATACGGGGGCTGGCCCAGACTTGCTGAGACTACTACAAACTGGCTGCCCCACGCTTCGCGACGTTCGAAGCGTGGGCGCCGCTGCTGCCGTGGGCTAGAGATTTCCATTTCGGTGCGAACGTGGCAGTTTTTCCACCGCTCGCGCAACTCCTGATGTTCATTCATCACAGCCAGACCGTCCTCGCGGATGTTATATCTCAGCCATGCCCAGGCGGCTGCATCGTTATTATGGCGCGGGATACTCGCACTTCATCACCACCAGTTGCTACCGCCGACTGCCACTGCTGGCGAGCGCGCGCAATCGCGATTTGTTCTTGCGAGTGCTTGAGTCAGTGCGGCGGCGGTATCGGTTTGTGGTAGTGGGATACGTGGTCATGCCCGAACATGTGCATCTGCTGATCGGTGAGCCGCAACGCGGCGATCCATCGCTGGTCATGAAGGCTCTGAAGCAGGGATTCGCGGCGTCTGCTAAAACGCCTGGCGCGCGGAGAGGCTTTCGAAGCAATTGTCGCTCTGGGAGACGCCAGTGGACCACGGCCGCATTTGGCAGCCGCGGTTTTACGACTTCGTCGTGTTCTCGGAGCGCAAGCGGGTGGAGAAATTACGCTACATGCATCGCAATCCGGTGAAGCGTGGATTGGTTCTGGAGCCGGAACAGTGGCGATGGAGCAGTTCTCGGCATTATGCCTACTCCGAAGCCGGACCGGTGGTGGTCAATGAACCGGAGCGAGCCGAGTTGCAGATCAGAAAAATCTCTTGATGCAGGCAGCAGGAATGCCCAGACTTCGAACATCACGAAGTCTGGGGCAGCCGATTTCGTGGTTGCTCACTAGTCTGGGCCAGCCCCCCTGATTATTCGCGTCGGTGATGGAGAGCAGATTGTCTTCGGTGTCGTAGGCGTATTGGCTGTGGTGTCGGAATCAGCCTTTCGCAAATTACGCGAAAGGATTCGGCACGCAGGCGTGGGTTCCGAATTGGTTCTCTGTTAAGGAACGCCCGTCGGTGCCGGATTTCCCATAGCTGAACGCGAGCGTACCACAGACATAGAGCCGGCGTCATTTAGAGAAGTTCATCGTCATGTGCATGTAATAGGGGGCGAATGGGGGATGTGGAAACTCGTCCTTTAAAAGCGTGGGTCGAACACAGGCAAGTACATTGGTTTCGTGGTCCGTATAGAGTCGCAACACGTGACCGTCTGTTCCAATCGCCACAACGAACGAGAACGTCGACGCGTCAGGGTGTTCGATCGACTTTAAGCAGGACTGAAAAATGGGAAAATATTTCTGTTGGTAGTAGTCCTTCAGATCAATTTCAGAATATATACGGGTTGCACGATCCTTATCTTCTGCTTTTGCCAGCGCGACGGCCTCCTTGAATGAACCGGCGAGATCGCCTGCGATGCTGGAGGCCGTCAATACAAAGATCAAGGCTGTGGAATAGAGATTCTTCATGCATTAAATTGCACTACCAATGAAGCAGACCAGCAAGTGACGTTGGTATCCGCATCTCAGTGAACGACTGGGATAGCAGATCAACACCTACAACTTGGGTTTCTTTCTGAGAACGAGCGTGACCGCAACAACAAGGTAAACGCCAACGAACGCTTCGCCTACCCAAAACGAACTCCAATCCCCGACTTTCCGCAGATAGGCCGATCGGTAGAAGCGGTAGATTGAGTACACCAGAGCGATCAGAACAATACCGACAATCCTCTTGATACGGGTTCGCAAGACGGCGCTACGCAAACAAGGGTTCCTAACGTTCTTGGCGTCCCGTCGTTCGATTGTGCCTGATATTTCTCGTTTAAGAGTCATCGGTTCAGTTAGTTCGTAGCGTCTTGCACGCATTTGCATCCACGTTGCTGTGCATCGTTCAACTTCTTATGAAACTCTTTGTTCTTCTCCCACTCTTCATAGATGTCAGATATAAGAGCGCCGCCTTCACCAATATGCCCCGCCAGCTCGCCGAAAGTCACTTCAATACCCTGAACCAACAGGCTTTTGCCTGGAATCGCCGGTAGGGACATTAATCTCGAGTTTTCGTTCTCTCTCTCGATCTCATTTATTTCTTCTATTTCCTCCGAAAGGCATTTATCAACCCGGTCCATCACTTCGTTCCATGTCATGGTGCCATTCGGCGGACCTTGCGGGGGGCAGGCCCAGACTTGCAGACACCACTATAAATCGGCTGCCCCAGACTTCGTGACGTTCGAAGTCTGGGCATTCCTGCTGCGGCGGGCGGGAGATTTTTTCGCCAACGCTCTGCAATTTTCCACCGGATAACGATCCCGAATGTTCATTCGTCACAGCCAGAGCTTCGCCGATGATGTTATATCCCGGCCATGTCCAGACGGCTGCATCGTTATTATGGCGCGGGATACTCGCACTTCATCACCACCAGTTGCTACCGCCGACTGCCACTGCTGGCGAGCGCGCGCAACCGCGATCTGTTCTTGCGCGTACTCGAGTCGGTGCGGCGGCGGTATCGGTTTGTGGTGGCTGGATATGTTGTCATGCCTGAACACGTGCATCTGCTGATCGGCGAACCGCAGCGCGGCAATCCGTCTGTGGTCATGAAGGCTCTGAAGCAGGGCTTTGCGCGGCGCCTGCTGGGGCGACTACGACGGTTGGCGGATACGAAGCAGTTGCCGCTTTGGCAGATGCCGGTGGACCACGGCCGCATATGGCAGTCCCGGTTTTACGACTTCGTCGTGTTTTCGGAACATAAGCGGGTGGAGAAGTTACGCTACATGCATCGTAATCCGGTGAAACGTGGATTGGTGCTACAGCCGGACCAGTGGTGCTGGAGCAGTTCTCGGCATTATGCTTACTCCGAAACGGGACCGGTGGTGGTCAATGAACCGGAGCGAGACGAGTTGCGGATCAGAAAAATCTCTTGATGCAGGCAGCAGGAATGCCCAGACTTCGAACATCACGAAGTCTGGGGCAGCCGTTTCGTGGTTCCTCACTAGTCTGGGCCAGCCCCCCAGGATAACTACGCCCTTGACAGAACCTTCGTTCTTATCGAGGGGCACACGCTTCCCACTTTCATCGATCCCACTGTCATCGCACCCGCGTTAACTTGACTCTCATCTTTAAGTTTTAGTGGCGGGTGGAGGACTCGATCTTCACGTTGTTCGCCAGGAGGAAGACTCCGGAGGAGTTTTCGGCGTCGCGCAGGGATCCTTTCTCTGCTCCGTTTTTGTCCGACAGGGCCTGGCTGGCGGCCTGGATCTCTCCGGTGATGGTGACTACGTCTCCTTTGCGGACGCGCAGGGCGTTCAGTTCGAGATTGCTGGTGGGCTTCACGATGAGAAGACGATGGTGATCGTCGGATCCGACCCAGAAGTTGCCCGTCCTATTCGTGTCCTGAACCGTGACATTCTTCAGAGTCACGGTCTTGCCGATCCAGGTGCCGGCCTTTTTCGAGTTGTAGATGACTCCGGGATCGATGAGAGTCTGCGGCTCTTGACCCTGGCTTTCCTGACCGGCGTTGGGCTGCTGGTTGGGGTTGTTCATCTGTTGCTGGCTGGAGGTGTTGGGCTGTTGGTCCGGAGACTGCTGGCCGGAGGGCGTGGTGCTTTGGGCGAAGAGAGATCCGGCGCAGAGCAGCAGGGTGGAGAGCAGTGGCAGGATGGCTTTTTTGAACGGCATGGCGTGGACTCCTTGGATTCTTCTTAGTTTTGCGCGTTAATACGATGAATGTTGAAGGCGGGCGGTTGCAACAGAGTTGGTGCTATGCGCGCCGGGGCTGAAGCCCCTGTGAGGGGCGAGCTTTACGCGGCCCTAAAGGGCCGCTCTTCCACGGTTGCTTAAGGCGCTGCTCTTTTCACGCTAGCGAAGAGGATGCTCGAGAGTTTCTTTAAACGCTTTTCTATCTGTGTTGGTCGCGGCGGCGGAGGTAGTCGATGAACATTTGTTCGACCGGCTTGTCGTAGGCGATGAGGACGTGGCGGACGGGGCGTCCGCTGACGAAGTGGCAGACTTCTTCGGCGAGATTCTTGGCGTGATCTCCGGCGCGCTCGAGAGACTGGGTCATGAAGATGACCTGCAGGCTGGCCTGGCGGTGGATGTTTTCGGGATTCTCGATATGGCGCAGGAAGATGAGGTTGCGGAGGCGGTCCATTTCGGCGTCGGCGCGGAGGACTTCAATGGCCTGGCTGACACTGCGCTCGGAGAACGCTTCGCCGCAGTCGGTGAGCATCTTTTCGAGAATGGTCGCCATTTGCGTGAGGTCGCGGGTGTCTTCGGAGTCGATGCGTCCGCCGGCGGCCTGAGCACTGCTGCCGAAACTGAGCAGGAGGTCGCCGATGCGCTCGAGGCCGATCATGAACTTCATGCAGGCGAGGAGTTCGCGGGCTTCGGCGGGTCCGACTTCGGTGATGGCGGTGGTGACTCCGTTATCGATTTCCATGTCGAGCGTGTCGAGTTCGCGCTCGCGCTGGCGCAGGGAGTTGAGAAGGGCGGCCGACCCGGTGGCGATACCTTCGGCGGCGGCTCCGGCTGCTTCTTTGGCCATGTGACAGGCTTCGACGGTGCGGCGGACGATGTAGTGATGAGCGGGCTCGGGATTGGGGGACTTGACTGCGGTGCTCATGAGTTCTCCGCTGGACGAGAACGCGGGCGACGAGGCGATGGTCGGGGACTGTCGCCGGTACGCTGCCGTTCGTGAGATCGGATGGCCAACGGCTCAGCATAGAATCTTTCGCGCAACTCGCGGTTAACAGCGTGTGAATTTTTGGGCATTCGCGAGTTAACGCATCAGTTATGGGTATTGTTGGCGTGGCATTGGGAACATGCAAGTGGGAAGCTGGAAGAGTGGTCATTTTCCGTCGTCAGTGATCAGTCGTCAGTCGTCAACGGCTGGTGCCCCGTTGTTCATCATGCCGACCCTTCGATTCTTGAACAGGGGGCAGGGCAGGGAACAGGTGGCAGTGCACAGGGACAGTTCTACGATCTTCCTACGCGACTGGCAGGGTGAAGAGGAAGGTGCTGCCGTGGTTGAGTTCGCTATCGGCGCGGATGGAGCCTCCGTGGGCGCGCATGATGTGTTTGGCGATGGCGAGGCCGAGGCCGGTGCCTCCGGATTCGCGGGAGCGGGCCTTGTCCACGCGGTAGAAGCGTTCGAAGAGGCGGGGCAGGTGTTCGGAAGAGATGCCGGCGCCGAAATCGCGAACGTAGAACTCGATACCACGTTCCGCGGAATTGGCGCCGAGTTCGATGCGACCGCCGGTGCGGCCGTATTTCATGGCATTGTCGATCAGGTTGGAGAAGACCTGGTGGATGGCCTCGCGATCGGCGAGGACCTGGGGCAACGACTCGAGCGATCGTCCAGCTTGTTGTCCATTGACGATCTGTAAGTCCACGCCCTGGCTGCGGGCGATCTCACGGAAACTCTCTTCGGCATCGTTGAGGAGTTCGATGGGGGTGACGGGCTCGGTTTCGAAGCGGGTTTCACCGGATTCGACGCGCGCGAGAGTGAGCAAGTCTTCCGTCAGACGCGCCATGCGGGCGGCGTTCTTGCGGATGATTTCCAGGAACTCGCGAGTGGAGCCGGAGCTCTCGCGGATGGTGTCGAGCAGAGTTTCCGAGTATCCCTGAATCGAAGTCAACGGCGTGCGGAGCTCGTGGGAAACATTGGCGATAAAGTCACGGCGCGTTTTCTCGACGCGCTCAGTTTCGGTGAGATCACGGAGAACGGCGACGGCGCCTCCGTCGGGAAGAGGAGCGGCGGTGACATCGAACGCGCGTCCGGGAACGATGGAGGTGGCGCGGGCGGTCTTGACCTCTTTGGTTTCGGTGGCGGCTCTGACGGTGGCGAGGAAATCCGGGTCGCGGACGGTTTCAACTACGGGCGCATTCAGGCGCGTGTGCTGTGGGACGAGACGGTCCATCGGCTGATTGGCCCAGCGGACAAGGCCATCGGAACTGACGGCGATGACGGCGTCCTGCATGCTGTTGAGCAGAGTCTCGAGTTGCCGCTGGCTGGACTGGACCGCGGCGAAGCTGCGTTCGACTTGATCGGCGGACTTGTCGAGGGCGGAGGCGACGCGTCCAATCTCATCGAAGTGTAGATCACCGACGCGGGCACGAAGATCTCCTGTCTCGATGCGCAGCGCGACATCGACGATGCGCTGAAGGCGGCGGGAAGTCCAGACCGCGGCGGTGGCGGCAATGAGAAGAGCGACGAAGAAGGCGATGAGAGATCCCCAGAGCAGGCGGCCGCGAACCTGGACTTGAACTGCTGTGATGTTGGAGAGCGGATATGCGAGGCGGACCGCACCGCCGGTGATGGGAGCGGCGACGTAGAGGAATGGGATGCCGAGGGTAGCGCTGCGACGTTCGTTTTCCCCCGTCTTCCCGGAGAGCGCGGCGGCAAACTCTTTGCGGGTGGCGTGATTCTCCATCGTGGCAGGAGTCGCTTCGGAGTCGGCGAGCACTTTGCCGGTGGAGTCGATGATGGTGGCGCGGGCTCCGGCGGCCCGACCTTCCTGGGAGGCGATGTCCGAGAGCGAGTGGGCGTGATCGGTCTCGACACGGTGAGCGAAGAGCAGAGTTTTTTGGGTGAGGCTGCGTTCGATTTCGGCGCGCAGGGAGGCTTCCCAGGCGTTGCCGACCATCACGTCGAGGACGACGGCCGTGGCGGCGATGATGATTAGAAAGACAGCGAGCAGCTTGAAGAAGATGCGGTTCTTCACGGGAGTCGGGGTCCGAAGATCATGTCAATCGATGTCCGAAACGAAGCAAACCTCAGCGGCTAAGGCTGCACGTCGTTTACAGCTTTTCAGCACGAAAAGGCGCGCCGTTGTCGAACCTCCCGCGTTCATCCTGAAGACGGGTCCTTCTTGACTTGTTCGACACTGAAAGATCAAAATCCCCGCTCTAAACGCCGCAAAATGCACGTCGTTTAGAACGGGGCACCCTCGAGTGTTTTTTCGCGACCTGTAATCCTTTCCTGCATCGGCTCATACCTTTGGGGTCTCGAAACGATAGCCGGCGCCGCGGACTGTCTTCAGGTAGCGCGGGTTCTCCGGGTCGGGTTCGATTTTTTCTCGGATGCGCCGGACGTAGACATCCACGGAGCGCGGTGTAACGTAGGCGGTGTCGCGCCAAACGGAGTCGAGCAAGTGGTCGCGGCTGAAGACGCGTCCTTTGTGACGGGCGAAGTAATCGAGCAGACGGAACTCGGTGGCGGTCGTCGGGACCATGCTGCCGCGGACGGTGAGCGTCATCGCGGAGGGATCGATTTCGATATCGCCGACCTTCATGGGACTCGGGGGAAGCGGACGCTCGAAGCGGCGGAGGACGGCTTTGACGCGGGCTACGAGTTCACGCGGGCTGAAGGGCTTGGCGATGTAGTCATCGGCGCCGAGTTCGAGTCCGAGGACGCGGTCGGCTTCGCTGCTCTTCGCTGTGAGAAAAATGACTGGGACGGTGGAGAGGCCGGTGGTCTGGCGAATGCTCCGGCAGATTTCGAGTCCGTCTTTGCCCGGGACCATGATGTCGAGTACGAATAGCGATGGCCGTTGGCGTTCGGAGTCGGGCAGGACGTTGGACCCAGTGGGGTAGATACGAACCGCAAAGCCTTCGTTTTCGAGGTGATGACGCACCAGGCGCGAAATGTCGGGATCGTCTTCGACTACGTAGATGCTGGGTTTCACGGGATCATTGTAGCGAAGCGAGTACCGAGTACCTAGCGCTGAGTACCGAACTACGGGAGGGAACGGGCTAATTTTCATCGAACTTTAACAATTCGGCAGCAAAAGACGTTGACCACCAAGGTTCACGAAGGAACCCTCTACTATGCCGAGATTATTAAGTTGCTTGCCCGATCAATATGGAAATGCTTCTTTGGCGGGATTACTGTTGTCGCGCTGTATTCGCAGATGATGGCAGGGCCAGAATATCTTGTTCTCGGCTGGAGTTCTTCGCGGGAGTAGATCTTCGTTTTTTGTCTCTTGCTGTCGAATAGGACCTGGGTTTCGGGCGGAGAAGGCCTGCCGAGCCTTGCTCGGCTTGAGCGGACGAATGTGTCCGTCCCTACATGCTTCGTTGTGGCTTGTGGCAGTGTTGCACGAAGACGGAGTGTTACTAATTCTATTTCACGGTTTGGGTGGGTGTAGCCGTAACGGCGCTGGTGCTCTTTTTCGAAATCTTTCAGAAGGGTTGGGGACAGCGGGATGTTCAGCTCGTATCCCTGGCCGCGGTAGCGTAGGTCCGCGCTGCGATGGTAGTGCGGCTGCCCGTCCCACGATTCGCTCCGGAAATCCCTGCTCGCATTTTCTTCCAATCTTGTGAATTCGCGGGCGAGGTCACGCTGCGGGAGTTTCTTGGTGACTCGCCACAACACCGTACGCGAATAGTCCTTCACGACATCGCTGGCAAGAATTCCCAGCGCGGAGAGTGCACCTGGAAACGCGGGGACAATCACAGTCGGAATGCTCAGGGACTCGGCAAGCGCGCAGGCATGGAGACCTCCGGCGCCTCCGAAGGCGACGAGAGCAAATTGGCGCGGGTCGCGTCCGCGCTCGATGGAGACTACGCGGATTGCTTTTTCCATGATTGCGTTGACCACACGGATTACGCCCGCGGCAAATTTACCGAGGCGCAGGTTCGAGCCTTGCTTGTTCAACCACTCTTTGGTTATCGCGAGCGTGCGATCGAGGTCGAGCGTGAAGTCCCCACCGAGGAAGCGCGTGGGCTGAAGACGTCCGAGGAGAAGATTGGCATCGGTGACGGTGGGCTGGGTGCCGCGGCCGTAGCAGATGGGGCCGGGATCCGCTCCGGCGGATTCAGGGCCGACGCGGAGAACTCCAGCGGCGTCAAAGCGGGCGAGAGAGCCTCCACCGGCGCCGACGGTGTGGATGTCGAGCATGGGGACACCGATGGGGAGTCCTGCGATTTGGGCATCGTTGGCAGTTTTGATTTCGCCTTCGACAAGCGAGACGTCGGTAGAGGTGCCTCCCATATCGAAGGCGATGATGTTCTGGAATCCGCTGGCGCGGGCGGTAGTGAGTGCGCCGACTACGCCCCCGGCGGGTCCCGAGAGAACGGTACGGACCGGCTCGTCGGCGGCGGTGGAGAGGGCGGTGATGCCTCCGCTGGATTGCATGACGAAGATATGGGGTTCCGGCACCGGGGCTAAAGCCGGTTTTCTCCCGCCACCTTTCGCGGCCCTGACGGACCGCTCCTCCACGGTGGAGAATTGGAGCGTGGTCACATCGTCGCTCTTGCTCGTGGATAGAGAGATGTTGCGAGCAACGTCTCTACTGAGATTCTCGAGATATTTCTGCATTACTGGTTGCAGGTAGGCATTAACTACCACCGTGGAGGTGCGTTCGTATTCGCGGAATTCTGGGAGGATTTGGTGCGAGATCGAAAGGGGGATTTGCAGCGTGTTCAGAGCTTGCGCGACCGCTTCTTCATTTTTCGGGTTTGCGAACGAGAACAGGAGGGAGATGGCAACGGATTCGGGATTGCACGCTGCGATTCGCTTTGCCAGAACCTGTAAAGCTTCTTTCGTCGGCTCGGTGAGGATTTCGCCATCTGCGGCGGTGCGCTCTTCGATTCCGAAGCGGAGTTCTTTTGGGACCAGCGGGTCGACTCGATCGAAGAAGAAATCGTAGAGCTTGGGGCGGGCCTGGCGTCCGATTTCGATGGCGTCCTCAAAGCCCTGCGTCGTAACGAGAGCGCTGCGCGCGCCTTTGCGTTCGAGCAGCGTATTGGTGCCGACGGTCGTGCCGTGCAGGAGGATGAAGGTGCTGTCGGTAGCTATCTTCTTTATCGCTTCGACGATGGCCTGGGACGGATCGCGTGGCGTCGAGAAGACCTTCAACATACGCAGACGTTTTGTCGCAGGATCGATCCAGATGCAGTCGGTGAAGGTGCCTCCGGTGTCGATGGCGATGCGGAGCAGTAGGGGCGCGGGGGGCATGGGATTGATCGGAGAGCTAGATTAAACATTCGACCGATGTATGTCACCTGCGGACTTGTAAGACTGCACACGTCCTTCACCACGAGAGACGCCGCTCCGGATGACAAACTATGTTTGATCCGCGAGTAATATCGGCGTATGCGATATGACTTTCTGGTTGAGACTTACGCGACCGAACGGGTCAAGGTGTTGAGTGTTTGGAGTGAGTTTCGGGATGAGGATTTGCCGGTTCGTCCGAAGCCGGATGATCCAAGGGGACGGAGCGTGCTGGAGCAGATGGTGCATCAGTGTGTGAGCGAGGACTTATGGTTTCGCAACATGCTGGGGATTGATGTGGGTGCGCCTCCGTTGCCGGCTTCAGAGACGCGTTTGGAATTCATTCGGCGTTATGCGGAGGATAGCGGCAAGCGGATGGCCGCCCTGCAGAATAAGGATGAGGCGTGGTTGGAGGCTGAGACGAAGTTCTTCGATGTGGCGAGGTCTCGGGCTTGGGTAATGGTGCGGCGGATTTCGCATACGTCGCATCACCGGGGACAGTTGATGGCCATGCTCCGGATGTTGGGACGCGAGGTGCATAGCAATTATGGTCCGACGGCGGATACGGGCGGGTTGATGGCGAATCATGCACCGACCGTTTATCCCTATGGCGAGTTTGGAGGAGTTATTGAGAGATGGGCCGAAGGTGAAGTTGCCTGGGGTGGGTGGGAAGACCGTCACGGAGAGAGCGGGTGGGTGAGACATTGGACAGGAAGTCTTCCCCACTCTAACCGCAAAAGGCGCGGTTAGAATGCGGCACCCGGTTCAGTGGAGTACCGGTTCTACTTGATGGTGAAGGCTAGCGTCAGAAGGGTTTTCTGTTCGACCTCGTGCGCTTTGGCGCTGCCGGTTGCGGGGCTTGCGCCTGAGCTTCGTTTCACGCTGAGCACTGGCCGGTCACCTGCGATTCGCTTCAGGCGCGGGAGCATGTTGAACATGGCTCCCATATTTGCGGGCTCTTCCTGGACCCAGACGATATCGGCATTCTTGCCGTGGCGGTCGAATTCGGCCTGCACTTCCTGTTCAGGAAACGGATAGAGCTGTTCAAGAAATACGATCGCAGTGCTGGTGTCCTTTCTCTTCTTTCGTTCGGCCTGGAGTTCGTGGCCAATCTTTCCCGTGCAGATCAGGATGCGCTCGGCTTCTCCGACGGTGGTGTCCGGAATGACGTTCAGGAAATTCTTGTGCGTGAAATCTTCGATCGGCGAGCTTGCGTCCGGATGGCGCAGCATGCTCTTGGGCGTGAAGACGACCAGCGGCTTGCGCCAGTGACGCAGAGCCTGCCGGCGCAGCAGATGGAAATACTGCGCGGCATTCGAGGGCTGCGCGATCTGGATGTTGTGCTTCGCAGCCAGCTGGATGAAGCGTTCGATCCTTGCGCTCGAGTGTTCGGGACCCTGTCCTTCGTAGCCGTGCGGGAGCAGCATCACGAGACCGGAGAGAAGGTTCCACTTCGCTTCTCCGGCGCTGATGAACTGGTCGATGATCGCTTGGGCAACGTTGACGAAGTCTCCGAACTGGGCTTCCCAGAGGACGAGCGATTCGGGATAGTCGCGGCTGTATCCGTATTCGAAGCCGAGGACTCCGGCTTCGGAGAGTGTTGAGTTATAGATTTCGCAACGGGCCTGATCGGCAGTGATGTTTTCAAGCGGCACATATTCGTTTTCGTTCTCGATATCGATGAGAACGGAATGGCGCTGGTTGAAGGTGCCGCGGCGGGAATCCTGTCCGGACATGCGGACGTGCGTGCCTGCTTTGACCAGACTCGCGAAGGCAAGGGCTTCGGCCATGCCGTAGTCAACCGGGCGCTTGCCGTTGCCCATCTCGGCGCGCTGCTCCAGCAGCTTCTTCACTTTGGGGTGGATGTGGAAGTCCGCCGGATAAGTCGTGAGATGTTCCGTGAGTTCGGAGAGCTCTTGCGGGGAGAGTCCGGTCTCGACCTCGTATTCGGGACGGTGGAGGCCTCCGAAGTATCCATTCCAATACTTAGGGAGCTCGCGCAGCATGGGCTTGTGCTTGATGCTGCCGGCTTTCTTCTGCGCGGCTTCGAATTCGGCCTTGATCGCATTGGCTTGCGCCTGGGCGTCGGTAGCACCGATATCGTCGGCGTAGATTTCCCAGAGCGGCGGGTGCTCTTTGATCTTGCGGTAAAGAATCGGCTGAGTGATCGTCGGATCGTCGACTTCGCTGTGCCCATGGCGGCGATAGCCGATCAGATCGATGACGACATCCGTGCCGAACTGATAGCGATATTCGACGGCCATTCGCGCGACCCGGACGACGGCATCGACGTCTTCAGCATTGACGTGAAAGATAGGGATCGACTGACGGCGAGCGATGCAGGCCGCGAACCGGGTCGAATGCTCCTCGGTGTAGCTCGTCGTAAATCCGAGGAGGTTGTTGACTACCACGTGAATGGTGCCGCCCACGGTGTATCCGGGAAGGTCAGCGTAATTCATTGTTTCGGCGAGAATGCCTTGCCCTGCGAATGCGGCATCACCGTGGACTAAGAGGGGAAGATACTCTTCACGTCCGCCTTCTCCGGTGCGGTCCTGCTTGGCGCGGGTGCGCCCCACTGTGACGGGATCGACGGCTTCCAGGTGGCTGGGATTTGAGACCAGGTGGATGTGAATTTTGCCACCACTCTTGGTGGTGTATTCGCCGGTGGCTCCCATGTGGTACTTCACGTCTCCAGAGCCGAGGACGCTGCGGGGGTCGACGTCTTCGAATCCGGCGAAGATTTCTTCCGGAGGACGCCTGGCGACGTGAGCAATGACATTGAGGCGTCCGCGATGAGACATGCCCATGACGAGTTCGATTGCGCCCAGGCGCGAGCTGGTATCGAGGATCTCGTCAACCAGCGGGATGAGTGCGGTGACGCCTTCGAGCGAGAAGCGCTTGCTGCCCAGATAGCGCTGCTGCATGACCTGCTCGAAGACGTCAGCGCGAATGAGGAGATCGAGAATGCGCTTCTGATCTTCTTGCTGGCGTCGCGGACTCCATGCGGTCGTAGATCCAGCGGCGGCGCTCGGGCGAGTGAATGTGATTGACCTCGATGCCGATCGTGCTCGAGTAGATGGCGCGGGCTTCCCGGGCGTATTCTCCATCGCGTTCGAGTTCAGCGACGGGACGAGGGCGCAGGAAGCCCAGTGGGTCGAGGTCGCCCTCCAGGTATCCGGAGTGGCGGTAAGCGGCGAAGACACGTTCGCGCTCCGGATTGGAAGTGGCTGGTTTCGAGCCATTTGTGGGCGCAGGAGTGACTACGGCGATGCCGCCGGGATTCTTGGTTTTCGGCATAAGAATGCAGTTCCTAGGATAACGGATGCGGGTGCCGGGCAGGAAGGTTCAGAGGGTGTTTTCGAGGGAAACTGAAGAGCTTTCACACTGAGGACACAGAGTTTCACAGAGGAAATCAAAATCCCCACCCGTCTCCCGCACCGAACGCGGGACACGGGTGGGGTACACCGGGCTTTCTATTTGGTGAAGCTGAACATATCCATCATGTCGCCGATGGCTGGGGTGTTCAGCGGGACGTAGGGGTTGCTGGGATCCATGCGCGGATTTGCCAGATTATCGCGGCTACGATCGGTCAGCGGCTTGAGTCCCCAGTTCTTTTCGATGAACTTGAGGATGGAGACGTGATCGGTATAGCTGTGCGAAATGTGGCCGGCCTTGGTCCAGGGAGAGACGACGATGGTCGGAATTCTGGTGCCGTCGCCGAAATAATCCAGAGGCTGGATGTAGCCGGAGTCGTAGTAGCCACCACCTTCGTCGAAGGTGACGACGATAGCGGTCGAGTTCCAGAGTTCCTTGTTGCCCTTCACTTCATCGACGATTTTCTTCACGAAACCTTCGAACAGGATCAGCTTCGAAGAGGCCGGATGGCCGTCGAGGAAGCCGTCGGGTTTGGCGAAAGACACGGCTGGCAAGGTGCCATTGTGAATGGCCTTGTCGAGATCCGTCGTATCGAGCAGGTTGGCGCGGCTCGCCGGATTCTTCATGATCGACGTCGAGTACTGGAACGGGTTGCAGATGTTGCAGTAAGTGTTCCAGGGCACGACGTAATTAAGGTTGGGATTCTTGAGATAGGCATTCCACTGGTCGCCATAGTAGGCCCAGGAAATTCCCTTCTCGTTGAGCTCATCGGCGATAGTGCGGAGCGGCGAGGGCGGGATGGTGAAGACCGTCTGGGCCGGGTTGGTAATATCGGCGTAGGCGTTGCGTCCGTCGCCGTAGTATCCGGGGTTGTAGTTGTTGAGGAGATAGAAGTGTCCGGGCTGGCAGTGCGGGTTGATCGGGCGTGAGAGAGACTTCAGATAGTTGACGATGGGAGCGACACCGGGCTGGGTGGTATCGGCGCAGTTGGTGTAAGTTCCGCCACCATAAGAGGAGGAGCCGAAGGAGCCGCCGCCGTAGCCGTCTTCGGTGTACCAGTTGTTGGTGCCAGGCTGCGGGTTGGGGTTCTCGACTTCATCGACCACGCCGGCGTTGGGGCTGCCCGCTGCGACGAGTTGATTGTGTGGAGGCTCAGTGGGCTGGCCTTTGGGATTCGCAAACCAGATCGCATCGCCGGTGCCGAGCATGACGTGATTGGCGCCGGTTCCACCCATCACGGCCTGGTGGAAGTTGTCGCTCATGGCATAGGTGTCGGCGAGGTACTTGAGGTAAGGTGCGTCACCCTGCTGCATATTGTAGAAACCCATCGAGGTAGAGCCCTCTTTGGTGCTGGTGTCGGTCCAAGGCGAGGGCTGAGGCAGACCGTTGGTTCCGGCTCCGATGGAGTCTTCCACCCAGGGAAAGAGGTCGCCCTTGCATCCGCTGGGATTCCAGGTGGTGGCGTTCGCCGCGTCGCAATCGAACTGCTGCCACATCTGGTAGAAGCGGTGGACTGGGCTGTTGTCGTAGGCGTCGTAAGGATGCGTTGCGGAAGTGATCTGGAACGGGCCGTTGGGCAGTGAGGCCGCATTTGGGACGCGGGTGTCGACATCTCCGTGATTGAGACCGGTGCCGCCGGTGGTCAGATACTTGTAATAGTCGGCGGGCAGAGCGTTCTCGTAAATCCTGGCGGTCGCGACATCCGGGAAGGGAGGAGTGGTATAGCCTCCGGCGAGAACCGGCGGCAGTGTAGCGTACGGCGTATTGTCAGACGGGCTGAGCTGATATCCGTCAGTGCTGCCGTCGTTCGCTGTGGATTGAGCTGCTTGCGAGAAATTTGGTCCAGGGGTGCCGTCAGCATTGACGATGCCTTTCGAGAGCAGGTTCGATACCATCTCTCCGGGGCGCGGCTGATAAGTAGCGAAGATGTGATCGAAGGTACGGTTCTCTCCAATGATCACGATGACGTGCTTGATGGGAGTGGCGGTCGAGGACTTTGAGGCATCTTGCGCCTCGGCGGTGAGGGGTGTTCCGAGGTTAGCGATCAGCGCGAAAAGGCTCGCGCCGACCACAAGGTGTTGCCTGGCCTGGGCCAGGAAACCGGGTGTAGACATGAATCTCCTCCTGAGAGAGAACTACCAATTGGAAGGTAACTGCGGAGAGGTGAGGCGAGGGTGAAGCGCATGTTAAAACAAATCCACAGGTGAATTCGGCCGATCCGGTCAAAGGCCACGGCCCATGAAATTGGGGCAATCTTAAATATGAAGGTGAATGGTGCGTTGAAAAATTCTAAACGCCTACAGTGTTCTCTGCAGGCGCGTCCATACGACTGAGGGGCTCACGGAATATGACGAAACTCGGCACTCCGGTAATGGTGGGCATTCCCTTTGATGGGCAGTCTTCTTATATGCGCGGGGCTGGAGAAGCTCCGGCGAAGATACGTGAGGCGCTCGCGTGTGATGCCTCGAACAAGTGGACGGAATTGGGCGTGGATCTCGGAGCGGTGGGGGCTTACGAGGATGCGGGCGATCTCGGGTTTTCCGAGAAGGATGCCTTTGCCGCGATTGCGGCTGGGATCGGCCGCTTGCTGGATGCAGGCAAGAGACCTGTATCGCTGGGTGGAGATCATTCGATCACATATCCCATTGTGAAGGCGCTGGCGCAGAAGTATCCCGAGCTAACGATTTTTCATTTTGACGCGCATCCGGACTTGTATGACGAGTTCGAGGGGAACCGGATGTCCCATGCGTGTCCATTCGCACGGATTATGGAAGCAGGGCTGGCGAAGAGACTGGTGCAGGTGGGGATTCGGACGGCGACGCGGCATCAGCGGGAGCAGGCCGCGCGATTCGGGGTTGAGGTTGTGGAGATGAGGGCGCTTCCGGCTTACGACAGGCTGCGGGCGAGCGGGCCGGCGTACATCACATTTGATATGGATGTCCTGGATCCGGCGTTTGCTCCGGGGATTTCGCATTGGGAGCCAGGAGGGCTGTCGGTGCGGGAGGTAATTGCTCACCTGCATGAAATTCAATGCCCGATCGTCGGAGCAGACCTGGTGGAATACAACCCAGTCCGCGATGTGCAGGGAATGACGGCGATGGTCGCGGCGAAGATTCTGAAGGAGATACTGGGGAAAATGATCGCCGATTAGGATTCGCGATGCCTGAAGGCCGAGAAGTTTAGGCAGGCAATAACGGGAATTCAAGCGAAACAATCACCACCGAGGACGTGGAGGATCACAGAGTAAATCGTTTTTCTGGGGTACAATCTGCGGTCATGAAAATTGGGCTTTTGGGCTTGCTGAGTATTTCCTTAGCCTTTGCAGTAGCCTGCGGCGGCAGCGGTACGAGTTCCAACAATGGCGGGGGCGGCGGGTCTACACAGCCGGATACCACCGTCACGATTTCGAGTACGACGAGCGGTCCATTCAGCGTGGCGATGTCCACATCGTTCCAACCGGCTGAATGGGACGATCAATTCTTCACGCTGAATCCTACGGCGACGACTAGCTTGGGAAATCTTGGGTCTCATCATGTGCGGCTGCAGGGGATTTCGCAAGGCGTGCCCGAGACGACTGCAAGCACCTGGGATTTCACGGTCCTTGATGCGATCACACAGCCGGTACTCGGGGTCGGTGATCAGAGTCCGGAGTTTCAGATCGCTACCGCACCGGCGTTTATGTACGACGCGAATCATAACTTTCTCGATCCGAGCTACCAGCAATTCGCGACGTATGCGCAAGATCTGGTCCGGTACTACAACGTTCCGGGAGGATTCTCGGCGGCTGACGGGCAGCATGCGTCGCCGAGCGGTACGGCGATTACGTGGTGGGGCATTTATAACGAGCCGAACTTTAACAATCTGAGTTCGACGCAATACACGCAACTCTACAACGTAGTTGTGCCGGCGCTTCAGGCGGTGGATCCATCATTGAAGTATGCCGCGGTGGAACTCGGCGACTATTCCGGACTCGCCAACCAGTTTCTGCCGGCATTCGTATCAGGCGTAACGGCGCATGTGGATGTGCTGGCGACGCATTTCTATTCCACCTGTCACCAAACCGACACCGACAATACGCTCTTTGCGACTGTGCCGGGATTCGCCAGTGAGGTAGGGGACATTTACACCCAGATGAACACGAATCCGGCGCTGGCGGCAGTTCCCGTATGGGTAACCGAAAGCAATGTAAATGCGGATTACGCCATTGCCAACGGCATGAGCATGTGCAGTCCAACTCAGAAGTTCGAGACGGACTTCCGGGGATCAAGTCCTTTTTTTGCGGCGTGGCGTCCATACGTGTTTTCGCAGCTGGGAAGGGCTGGCGTGCAGGCTCTTTACCACTGGGATTTCGGCGCGGACAAGCAATACGGCGAAGTGGATTACAACAGTGGTGCTCTGCAATTGAGCTACTGGGTGGATTACTGGCTGGGCAAGACCTTTCCTCCGGATGCGGGATCGGAAGTGCTGCAGCACACTTCGACGGACGATACGGAACTGGAGACTCTCGCGGTGCGGAACACCGATCAGAGTGTGATCGTGATGATCGCGAATCACACGGTGGATGCGAGCACGGATAACGACGGCACGGGGGTTTCGAAGACAGTGGCCGTAGATGTATCGGCGCTTGGGACCTTTTCGAGCGCGACGTTATTGACGATCGACAATAGGACTAATGTCGCCAGCGGTCCAACGGCCAGTGCCGTGGCAGTTGCATCAAACATCACGATGGTCTTGAATGGGTATTCTGTAGCCTTTTTGACGTTGAAACCGTAAACCGAGAGCCCGGATTTTTCCCCGGCGCGATTGATACGGTGGAGAGTTCGAACCTCATCATCATGAAGATGAACCATATAAGTATCGTAAATGGAGTGGTGGGTGCGGCGTTGTTGGCTCTGGCGGGGTGCTCAAGTAAAGCGGCGCCAAATCCGCAGGCGGGACCGGGAGCGATGCCGGTCAAGGTGATGGAAGCCAAGGCGGTGCCCATCAATGAAACATCGGACTATGTGGCCACGCTGAAATCGCGGGATTCGGCCGTGATTATGCCGCAAGTCGACGGGCAGATTACGCAGATCTTCGTGCATTCGGGCGATCGGGTGGAGGCGGGCGCGCCATTGATGGAAGTCGATCCTCTCAAGCAGCAAGCGACCGTGAAGAGTCTGGAGAGCGGCAGAGCAGCGCAACGGGCAACGCTGGCTTTGGCCAAGCAGCAGTATCAACGGGCTGAGGGACTCGCTTCCGCGGGAGTGGTGAGTAAGCAGGACCTCGACCAGGCCAAGGCCACGATGGACGCGGCGCAGGCGCAGATGGACTCTCTGGAGGCGCAGGTGCGCGAGCAGGAAGTGCAACTGCACTACTACAAAGTGACGGCACCGCGCACGGGCATTGTGGGTGACATTCCGGTGCGGGTTGGCGACCGCGTCACGAACGCAACTCAACTCACTACCGTGGATCAACTGGGGACGCTTGAGGCTTATGTGTACGTTCCCATTGAGCGCTCGGCGCAGCTGAAGATGAATCTTCCGCTGCAGATTGTGGATAGTACGGGAAAGGTTCTGGCGGATTCGCGAATCAGCTTTATTTCTCCCCAAGTGGACAACACGACGCAGACGGTGCTGGTAAAGGCGCGGATCGCGAACGGGAATGATGCGCTGAGGCAGTCCCAGTTCATCCGGGCCCGTGTGGTGTGGGGCAACCACCAGAGTCCTGAGATACCGATTCTCGCGGTTACGAGATTATCCGGCCAGTATTTTGCATTCGTGGCGGAAGCACAGAACGGCGGATCGTATGTCGCGCACCAGAGGGCTCTGACGATCGGTCAGACCGTGGGCAACGACTTTGAAGTGCTGTCCGGCGTGAAGCCGGGAGATAAAGTGATTATTTCCGGAACGCAATTTCTGATGGACGGCATGCCGGTGGTTCCGCAGGGTTGAGCTTCAATTCACAACGCAGAGGAAGCGGAGGATTCGTTAGTTTGTAATGCCCCGGCGTACTCGTTGTTCTCTGCGGCAATGGTTTGCTTCTGAGGCCTGATCTTTCATGTTCGTTAATTTCTTCATACGGCGTCCGGTCTTCGCCGCAGTTTGCGCGCTGCTGATTGTTCTTGCGGGCGCTGCGGTAATTCCTTCCCTGCCCATCGCGGCGTTTCCCAATCTCGCTCCACCCCAGGTGGGGGTGTCGAGCTTCTATATTGGCGCGAGTGCGCAGACGGTAGAGAGCGCAGTCACGATTCCTCTGGAGCAGCAGATCAACGGTGCCGAGGGGATGAAATACATCACATCCAGCAGCGGGAATGACGGGACGAGCCAAATTCTGGTGACGTTTGACCTGACTCGCAATCCGGATCTGGCCACGGTTGACATTCAGAACCGCGTGAACACGGCGCAGGGACGGCTGCCGGGCGCGGTGAAAGCGGTAGGCATTACGACGCAGAAGCAGTCGCAGAACTTCGTTTTTGGTGCCGCCGTCACCGCCGACAACAATCAATATTCGACGCTGTTCATGAGCAATTACCTGGATGTGTATGTCCGGGATGCGATGAAGAGAATTCCGGGAGTCGCCGACGTACAGATCTTCGGCGAGCGCAAATATTCGATGCGCCTGTGGCTCGATCCGGTGAGGCTGGCGGGACGGGGTCTGACAGCTCCCGACGTGGTGAACGCGTTGAGCGAACAGAACGTGGAGGTCGCGGCGGGACAGGTTGGACAGCAGCCCTCCATGCCAGGGCAGAACTACCAGGTCAGTGTGCGGGCGGTCGGCCGACTGAGCGAACCGGCACAATTCGACAACATCATTTTGAAGACCAATGGAGACGGAACCCTGGTTCGTCTGAAAGATGTAGGACACTCGGAACTAGGAGCCGAAAGCTACGCGTCCGATCTTCAGTTCGACGGGAAGGACGCGGTGGGCATTGCCGTGGAGCAACTCAACACGGCCAACGCCCTGGATGTGGACCGGCGGGCGATTGCTGAACTGGACCGGCTGTCGAAAAGCTTCCCTCCGGGGATGCATTACCAGCTAGCCTTTGATACGACGGAGGCGGTGAGCGAGTCGATCCGCGATGTGCTTTTCACCGTAGGCCTGGCAATTTTTCTGGTCATCCTGGTGATCTTCGTATTTCTCGGCGACTGGCGAACCACGATGATTCACTTTATCGCCACTCCGGTTTCTCTCATCGGCACTTTCGCATTCGTGAAGTTGCTCGGCTTCTCCATCAATACCCTGACACTGTTTGGAATCACGCTGGCCACTGGGCTCGTCGTAGACGATGCCATCGTCGTGATTGAGAACATCGAGCGCCATATGGCGGGGGGCGAACACGATTCCCGCAAAGCGGCGCGAGCGGCTACCACAGAGATTGCGAGCGCCGTCATCGCCACCTCGCTGGTGTTGGTCGCGGTATTTGTGCCGGTTGCGTTCTTTCCAGGCACGACCGGCATTCTATTTCGCCAGTTTGCACTAACGATCGCATTTTCCATTGCCATATCCGCGTTCAACGCGCTCACGCTGGCGCCGTCATTAGCTGCGATTTTTTTGGCGCGACCTCACGGGCAAAAATGGTGGTGGCTGCGGAAATTTGATCAGGGCGTTGCGCTCGTGACCCGCGGATACGAAGCTCTGATCCATCGTCTTCTGGAACACAGGTTAGCGATGGTGTTGCTGTTTTTCGCCGGCCTTGGCCTGACCTATTTTGTGTTTACGCGTGTGCCGACAGGTTTTGTACCGGACGAGGACCAGGGATATTTCATCATCGTGGTGCAGGCGCCATCGGGGGCATCACTGGAATATACGAAGGCGATTGGGAAGCAAGTGTCCGCCATGCTCGCGAATATTCCGGAGACCGAAGGAACGTTCTCGGTGGCAGGATTCAGTTTCGCTGGGGCGGCGGCCAACCAGGGACTTATTTTTGTACCGCTGAAACCGTTTTCGCAACGCAAGGGAGAGCAGCATTCAGCAACAGCAATTCTGAACCGGGTGCGTCCAATGCTCTTCGGAATCCAGGGAGCAATCGTGTTCGCGACGCTCCCCCCGGCGGTGCAGGGATTGGGACAATTCGGCGGATTTCAATTCGAAGTGCAGGACCAGGCGTCGCATAAATTGGAAGAACTGGCTGCGGCGGCTGGAGGAATCATCCAGCAGGCGCATGCCCGCAAGGACCTGGCCCAACTCTATACACCATTTACCGCGAACGATCCGCAGTATCTGGTGACGATCGATCGCGAGAAGGCGAAGAGCCTGCACGTGCCGCTGTCGCAAATCACGGACACGCTGGGCGTGTATATGGGCTCAGCCTATGTGAACGATTTCGATTTCAATAACCGGTCGTACCGGGTGTACGTGCAGGCAGATAAGCAATTCCGCGCGACCGCCGAGGACATGAAGGAGTTCTACGTGCGGTCCGATACCGGCGCGATGGTGCCGATGGAAAATCTGATCAGCATCACGCAGACCACGACGCCACAGGTCATCAGCCACTACAACCTGTTCCGGTCGGCGGAGATCGATGGCTCGCCTGCTCCTGGGTACAGTTCGGGGCAGGCGATCGCGGCGATGGAACAGCTCGCGTCGAAATTGCCGCAGGGATTTTCGTACAGCTGGACGGGCTTGTCACTGGAGGAATTGCAGGCCGGCGGCACGTCTCTGGCTCTGTTTGGACTGGGCACCCTGGTGGTCTATCTCACGCTTTCGGCTCAGTACGAGAGTTTCGTTCTGCCGTTTATCGTGCTGCTGGCGGTTCCGATGGCTCTGCTGGGGGCGCTGGGGGGACAGTGGATGCGCGGGTTGCAGAACGATGTGTTCTGCCAGGTCGGACTCGTCATGCTCGTGGGACTCTCGAGCAAGAACGCGATCCTGATTGTTGAGTTTGCGGAGCAGTTGCGTGAGCGCGGACTGCCACTGCTAGACGCGGCGGTGCAGGCAGCGACGATCCGGCTGCGGCCGATCCTGATGACATCGATGGCGTTCATCCTGGGCGTGGTGCCTCTGGTGTTCGCCAGTGGCGCTGGAGAGAACGGAAGACACTCTGTGGGAACGACCGTCTTCGGTGGGATGATCATGTCAACTGTGCTGAATCTCTTCTTTATTCCGGTGCTCTACCTGATCATCGAGGGCTGGAGGGAGCATGGGAAGGCGCCTGAGCAGAGATAATCGTCACAGCGGATTCCTCCGCCTCACGTAGCGAGCCGTCAGAATGACAAGCTACGCAGCGGCTCGGCGGTTGCGCTTGCGGGAGGTACTTCCTTTGGCCCGCAATTGCGCTGACCTGTTCTTGCGGGCTTCGCGGCGGCGCATCTTGGCCATCCATTCGCGGGAGTACATCGTGCCGCGGCATTTTGGGGATCCGCAATAGCAGGGCGCCGGGTCATCATCGTCGTACAAGTTGTAGTCCCAGACGAGTTCTTCTCCGGCAGCGATGTCGCGGATGGCGAACAGCCAAACACGTCCCTTGATCTCATCGACTTCACAGTTGGGATTGCAGGAATGATTCAGGTAGGCGCCAATGCCTTCGCCATCGATCACGGTCTTGCCATCTTCCAGGCCATATAAATAGGTGCGCGATACGCCGTCATAACGGCGGTCGGCTTCTTCGGGCGTGATGCGCTGTCCCGTGTATTCGACGATGCGGGTTCCCTTGCGGATTGGCGTAGAGGTGTAGACGCCAACGGAGTGAATGGGCGACGGTCGGACTGCCAAGGCCATGCATTTATTTTGCATGGGTCGGGCGTATTTGGGAAATGTGGAAATTACGATCGCGCTGGGCAGAGAGCCGCCGATCGCAAATATGCCCAATGGTCACGACAAAAGCTGGGGCGCACACGAGTGGGACCGTGTTAGACTTCGCGGGCTGAAATTGCGCTTCCAAACAGCGAGGACGATACGATGCAAATCATGCGAGGAGTTGCTGTTCTGGGGACGGTTGCAATGCTTGCGGGTGCTTTATCGGCCTCCGCACAAACAACGAAAGTGAAGCCCTCCATTGTGGATCAGGCGAAAGCGTACTGCACGTCAACAGGCGGAGTGGTCGAGCTCAGGCATGCAGTGTATGGCACGAACAATCCGCAACAGGATTGGTTGTGGCTCACGGGCGTGGAGTCGTTCTGCCAGTACACGCTGGCCGAAGATGGATCACGGATTCACCTTTCGCTGCCGACACTGTTCTCCACGAAGCCGACGCTGGCGGCGCTTGCCTACTATGCGCAGGTTCCGTGGAATGGGCAGGGCAATGGGAATCCGGCATCGTTTTATTGCACCCAACTGGGCGGCGCTGAAATCGGTGCTACTGATTTTGCGGGGGGAGGGTGGGTGTTGCTGGGCAGCATTGATGAGTCCCTGGAAGCCTGCGTGTTTCCCGACAATTCGACGATTGATTCCTGGGGATTGTTCTATCACTCGGCGAGCATCGTGCGCGGGATCGACCTGTCAACGGTAATGAAGTATCCCAATCCGTACGCGAAAAAATAGCCGGGCATCAGGAACCGCGGATCAGGCTCCGCACAAAACGAAGCCGCTGCTTACCCGGCGGCGGCTTTCCTTCCTGGATCGTACGGCCTACGGATCGTACACCGAGCTGCCAAAGCCCTGTTTGCGGGCAGACTCCTGCATGTCTTCCAGATGTTTTTCCTGCTCGTCGAGCTGGCCTTTCATTCGTTCCACTTCATCCTGCTTTTGCTTCTGGCGCTCGTTCCACTGCACACAGTTGGCAATGCAGTTCCCGCCAGCATAGTGAATCGAGTTGGTGAGACTCGCGATTTCTTCCTTCAATGAAGCGATTGCACTCTTCTGCGATTGAACTGCAGACCTCACCTCTTCGGCGCGGGAGTTTTGGGTATCCGCGTCCAAAGAATTCTCCTGTTTCTCACGCTCGGAATTCGGCCTCGAAACGGCCGCGGGCCCCGTATGCTCGAAGATGTTTTCGTTGCTGATTACGTGAGTTTCCTTAGAAGCCACAGGATCATTCGGTGCCGTGGCGGACTTGGAGTCCGAGCCTGTGGGCTTGGTCGAAGCCGGTTTCTGCTGCTTCTGCTGACGGGCCTGCCTGGCTACGTCTCCCAGCGAGGGCTCGTCTTGAGCGGGCGCCGCCAGCGTCCACAGGAGTGTGGTCGCTGCGAACAAGAAAACTGCTTTCCGCATGAGAACTCCTTCCAGCATTCGACGTCGGGGAAAACGGCGCGCTCGAACGAAATGCTAGCGCCGAAAGGACCGCAATCCGAGGTTACTTTTGTACTGGCGGCGGTTGATACCTTTAAGGCTTGGAAAAGCCAGCAATTAGCCCGTCCAGCTTGGCCAACAATGCCTGATTGCCCTGACGCGGGTAGTCGCGCAAGGCCTCGCGATAGTGCGGCAGGTTGAAGAGAAAGGATTCCACGCGCTCCTTATTAAGATCTTCCCAATAGCTCCCGTATCCGGATTTCTGCAGCCAGTAAGCATTGAAGATCTGCTCGAATTGATGGCTCACGGGCACGGCAAGATATGGCTTGGCCAAGTGCAGGGACTCGGTGACAAGGGAGAATCCGGAGTTCGCGATGACCGCGCGGGCGCTGACCAGATCGTCGAAAAATCCTTCGAGCGAGGGTTTCTTGAACGTGACATTTCCCTCGACGCCTTCGCGGCCGAAACCATAGGCAATGAACGAACAGCGGACTGAGCTGAGCAGCCGGGCAAGTGCAGGCGCGGGCGAAGTTACGTACGCGAGGACATGGTCGCCTTCGGTGGGGGTGGCTTCGAGGATTTCGCGGCGGAGGAGTGGAGGGAAAAGGAAGGTATTACGCTTGCGGATGGGCGCCGTGAAGAACGAGATCACGAGATAGGCGTTGGCACGCGGTGTCATCAACTTCGTGACAAGCTTTGCGGCGGAAGCATCGCGGCGATATTGCTGCGGATAGGAAACGACCGCATTCGTCAGGCAGTGCTGGTTGTCGATCGAGATGATCGGCAGGCGGCGCTTGTGTCCGGTGTGGCAGGTGAGAGGCTCGAAATCGGTGATGACGAGATCGATCTGTGCGTCGTCGACGAGATCGTTCAAACGTGAGAGGCTCTTGCGCGCTTGCGGAATGGTAAGCAGATTCTTCGCGATCGTGCGTTTATAGCGGACGCGGTTATTGACGTAGGAGAAGCGGAATCCGTAGATCTCGTTGACATCGAAGTGGTCTTTCAGGTTCTGCAGGCCGCGGTCAAAGGATGCGACGTGAACGTGGTGTCCCTGCGCGACGAGGTGGGTGAGGACTTCTTTGGCGCGCGTGGAGTGCCCGGCACCTTCTCCGTTGACGCCATAGAGGATGTTTGCCATGGAAGAAGCGAGTATAGCGCGCACGGGGGCAAAGCCCCATAAGGGCGGCTTCAGAGTCTTGGTTTGGGACTAGGCCCGAAGCCCGTTCCTGAATAGCTTCCGGTTGGCCGACCACACGTCCAGGAAACAGGCGTTGGCCACTTGCTGTAGCAAGGCGACTGCTGTGCTCTCTGCAGTGTCGTACCGCCTGCGGGTGCCGTATTTCTTGATGACGACGGCGGAAGACTCCACTTCGTCTTACTCCTCTTGCGATGCACAAACTGAAACACGCTCCTTGACATAAGTGCTTTCTAATCGTATATTTAACTCCAATGCTGCACTGCAGCATATTCGGAGGTATGATATGTCAGTAACTACAAAGACCAAGACCTCCCGGACTCATTCCCGGGAGCCATCCTTTGTTTCTAGTCTATCGGGTTGGGCGCAACAGGGGGTTCAGAGCTTCTTCGCCACGCCACGGAGCCTCGTGGACCTCGCAATGCGGCAGAATGCAAACGTGATGCATTTTCTGCGGCAGCAAATGTCCAACCCTAATCATTCTCCTCGCGCCGTCCTCGGCGAGATGGCCGGCGAGAGCATGACGAACTTCATTGAAGCGCAGAAAGTCCTTCTCGATCTGAGTAAACAACAGAATGAAATTCTCATGACCGCTGTGAAAGAGCGCATCGGGGAGGGGCCTGCGGCGCATGCCACTGCCGACCTGCTGCGGCGTAGCGTAGATACCTTCATCCACATGCAGGAGGAGTACCTAAAGATCGCCGGCAAGCAGATCCATATTTGGGTGGAAGCCGCCAAGACCGGCAAACCGTTACCAGGCCGAGCGCCCTTGGTGAGTCTGGCCCGCGAGGGTATGGAGAACTTCGCCAAAGCGCAGAAGCAATTCTTGGATGTCATCGCCGAGGAGACAGCCAAGGTCACCGGCGGCAAACACACCGCCATTAAGAAGATCAAGAAGACCGAGTTGTCCAAGCTGGCGCGGCAGGCAGCCGAGTTGTTCATCCACACGCAGGAGAAGATGTTGGAGGTAGCCGGCAAGCAGATGAACGCCAACGTGAAAACTACGGGCAAGACCCTGGAACTCCTGCGGCCACTTCCGAAGACATTGTTGGATGCAATGGCAAAGCCGACTGGTGAGCACAAGCGCGTGGCCAAGCCAGTTCATCGCGGGAAGAAGCCGGCAGCGCGTGGGAAGAAGAAGGCAGCAGCGGCCGCGGCCGCCGCCTGACAGAGGAACGAGGTAGACCTGTCATCCTGAGCGAAGTGTGACTCGTGCGAAACGCGGGCCATGCGAGTCGAAGGATCCCTGCCACGATCGAGTGCTTAGACGGCCTGAGGTCAATGTATGGAAACGGCCTGCTTCGGGCGTTCTGAAACAGCACGGGGAGAGCTGTGGCCAGCACTGAGATACGCGAACACAAGGTCCCTTAGCTCCGCAACCACTTCGCTTAGCGAACTAGCCACCCGGCCCCGGATGACAAGTTAGTCTCTCTCGACCATCTGAGGACGCCGGCTCGATCGTTCGAGTGCGAAGTCGCACGAATCTCAACTGCCGCAGGATTCTGCTGCTTGAACGTCTGGATCATTACCAGGCGGGCACTAAGGGAAAAACAATGGAAAATGCGCTCGGTCTAGTGATGACTGGCGGGGGTGCTCGCGGCGCTTATCAAGCCGGTATTCTTAAACGCATTGGCGAGATAAAACGAGTTCAAACGCACGGCAATCCTTTTCCTATCATCGGAGGCTCTTCCGCTGGAGCGATTAATGGTGCTGCCCTTGCCGGGGGTAGCGACGATTTTGCTTTGGCGACCAAAGTTATCGCGCAGTCTTGGTCGGGTCTCAGACCTTCCGATATCTTTCACAGCGATGTCTTATCACAGGCCCGCAATTCCCTTACGTGGATACTCGATCTCTCCTTCGGAGGAGTTCTTGGAGGGGGTCACGCCCACTCTCTGTTAGACGCGACTCCTTTGAGGCATTTTCTCAGCGAACATCTCCAATGCGAGCGAATCCAGGACAATATCAAGTGTGGGCATCTCTACGCACTTGCTATTTCCGCGACGAACTATACCTCAGGGAAAAGTTATCTCTTCATTCAAGGACTGAAGGGACACCCTATGTGGAACAGAAGCCGTCGCGTGACAGTTGCGACAAAGATTACTGTCGACCATGTTTGCGCGTCGGCTGCTATTCCTTTGATCTTTCAGCCTGTAAGACTTAAGACACCGCAGGGAACGGCCTTTTTCGGGGATGGTTGTGTGCGTCTTCAACAGCCTCTCAGTCCGATCATCCGTCTGGGGGCAGAAAAGGTTTTCGCGATCGGTGTCCGCTGCGACAGTCTCGAGCATCAAGCAGAACCCGTGGATCAGAGAGATCCTTCGCTAGCGCAAGTCATGGGAGTTCTCTTTAATGTGATGTTCCTTGACCATCTTGCAACTGACATTGAGCACCTTGAGCGCTTGAATCAGTTGCTCCGCAATGGTCAGGTCAGCCAGTCTGGTATTGAAGGATGTGAAGAGATTCGGCCATTAGCATCATTGCTCATAACGCCTTCGGTCGATCTGTCACAACTGGCAGAACAGCACCAGAGAGACATGCCTTATCTCATCCAGTACTTTGTAAACAGTTTGGGACGAGATGCGGCTTCATGTGCCGATCTGATGAGTTATTTGCTATTCACATCAGCGTACACGAGTGCTCTCACCGAAATTGGTTACAACGATGCCAGCCAGCGAATCGATGAGATCGAGAGTTTTCTCTATTCTTCTGATGATGGGGCCAGCGAAAACCCTCGAGCCAGTGCAGTCAGCACAGGTAAACCAAGACAGGCAGGCTCGTTGGCGAAACGGGCCGCGAACTCGGTCAGGTCCCGCGGGTAATCCCTCTGGAGAGATTTTTTCTATAAACAGAGAAAGGAATCGTCACCTTCCGTTCCATTCTGGAAGTACCATGCATGGCGCCGATTGCGGGCGGATGACGCTAGTGCTTTTTCGGACGCGACGCCGGGATGAGTGCTCAAGTCTGAAAGAAGGTGTGAGGCGTCGCGTTCGAAAAAGCCGTCAGAAGGAAGCCGCTGGTGCGGCGGACGCGGGACTTATGGAAATTGAATGGAGCGAGAGAGGTTTGTAGAAGTTGGCGGGGTGTTCAATGTCCGTGAGCGGAGGAGTCGACGCGCATGGGCCAGGGCGAAGTGCGCTTGAAGCGAAACCTACTCTGGGGCATGAAGAAGCTGTCGAGCGGCGACGGAGACACACTTCGGCGAGACGCTCTGAGGCGCGCCGACAGTGCGGTGTGTGGGCGAGTGATTTCATGCAGCCGTGGCCAGGAGCGGTGGAGAACGGAGTTGGAGTTGTGCGGCTGTGAATCGTTCGACAACGACCATCGGTCCACCGCACTTGGGACAGCGCCATAGGGGCTGTGTAGTTGGTGCAGTCGATGGTTCCGATTCGGCTTGCGATGGAACTGCGTGGAGAGCAGCGAAGCACAGCGGCATGAGAGTAGCGCGCCTTCGGTTGGCGAGGAAGCCGAAGTGACGGATGCGGACGAAGCCCTTGGGGAGCAGGTGAAGTAGGAAGCGACGCAAGAACTCATCGCGCGAGAGGGTCATCAGTTTCTGCTGATTGTGGTCCGCGGAGTCGCGCCAGCGAAAGGTGACTTGGCCGTCCGCCAATGCGACCAAGCGATGGTTGGAGATGGCGACGCGGTGAGTATAGCGGCCGAGATACTGCAGGACATACTCGGGTCCGCCGAAGGGTGGTTTGGAGTAGACGATCCAGTCTTTGCGGAAGAGCGGACGCAGCCAGGCCGCGAAGAACTTGGGATGGGCGAGTGGTGCGAGTTCTCCGGCCAGGTGCAGTTGACCGCGCTCGAAGGCAGACTTCAGGCCAGCGACGAACTTGCCGCGAAACACGCGCCGCAGCACCGCGATCGGAACGAAGAAGCGTGGGTGGGATCGAATCCAGCGGGCGTGATCGCGGGAGAGTCCGCCAGCGGGAACGACACAGTGGACATGGGGATGCAGCTGGAGTTTCTGGGTCCAGGTATGGAGCACGCTGAAGAAGCCGATCTCGGCTCCGAGATGGGCGGGATTGCGTGCGACCTCCAGCAGGGTTTCAGCGCTGGCCCGAAGCAGCAAACCATAGACAACCTTCTTGTTCTGCAAAGCGAGCGCAGCCAGGTGCGACGGCAGGGTGAAGACGACGTGGACGTAGGGCGTGGGCAGCAGTTCACGACGACGCGCCGCGATCCAGCGCTCCCGCGCACCGGTCTGACACTTCGGGCAGTGTCGGTTGCGACATGAGTTGTAGGAGATGGTGGCACGATGTCCGCAGCCGGTGCACTCATCGATATGGCCGCCGAGAGCGGCGGTGCGACAGCGCGCGATGGCCCGCAGGACCTTAAGGTGGTTCCAGCGGAGCCACGAACGGTTCCTCTCGATGAAGTCTGTGCCTGCGCTGCGAATGATGTCGGCCACCTCGAACCGTGGTCGACTCATTTACTCCTCCTCGAACGACCTGCCTTTCTTCAGCACCAGCGCATCCAGTGGACTCGGTGTGGCATGCAAGTGCCGTTGCGAGAGGTGGAGATAGCGAGCGGTTTCTTTCAGATCGTGATGGCCCAACAGGATCTGGATGGTGTGCAGGTCAGCGCCGGCTTCGAGCAAGTGCGTGGCGAAGCAATGGCGGAGCACGTGAGGATAGACACGTTTCTTAATCCCGGCGCGGCGGGCGGCATCCACGCAAGCGTGGTAGGGCGTCTTGTCATCCATGGGGTGATCACCGCTGTGCCAGCGGTTGCCGGGAAATAACCACAGGGACTTTTTGCGCAGACGTCGCCAATGACCGCGCAGTTCCTCGAGCAGGATGGGGCTGAGCATGACATCGCGGTCTTGATCGCCTTTGCCGCCTTGAATGTGTACGATCATGCGTCGGCTATCGATATCGCTGACCTTCAGGCGCGTGAGTTCGGTGCGGCGCGCACCCGTGCCGTACAGAGTCATCAAAATGGTGCGATAGAAAGGAGTCGGCGCAGCATCGATGAGCTGTGCTACTTCTTCCTGACTGAGAATGGTGGGCAAGCGATAGCGTTTCTTGGGATAGGGAGTGTCGGCAATGCTCCAGGGTCTCTTGAGCGTCTGGATGTAGAGGAAGCGCAGGGCGCAGAGATGATTGGTCACCGACCCAGGAGTCAGTTTGTGCACGGTGAAGAGCTGGGCTTGGTACTCGCGAATGTGCTGCGTCCCCAGGCGGTCGGGCGAGCGGTGGAAGTGCTGGGCGAAGCGCTCGATGAAGCGAATGTAACGCTGTGTGGTAGCTTCAGAGTAATGACGACGCTGGAGTTCCTCCAGCATCATTTTGCGTAGATGGGTCACAGGGACACCTCCTTGTGACCCACAAATTAGCTGAACCGAACAGGACTGCCGACATCACCCACGCGGCAGCGTCCGCCGCGCCAGCGGCTTCGTTCTGACGGGCGACCCGGAAGTATCCGTCGCTAACTCAGCGCATTGCCCCGAGCTATCCCGTAAACGATTGAGCGTTATGCGGGACTATGGCTGTGCTTGCTGGACTGGCAGCGCCACTGTATCTATCGTTGCGGGGTCGTCGCGCAGCTTGATGTAGAGGGTCTTGCCCTTTGGCGGCGGGATCGCCAGGGCGTCCTCTACAAATCCTTCGGGGACGCTGACAGAGTTCACGAAGTCGGCATCGGCGCTGACGGAGTCTAGAAGGAACAGCTTGTCGCCGGTCAGTGTGCACTGCTTTTCCGGAGGGACGCATCGAACCTCTGTCAATGTTGGTACGCGCACTAAGTTGACGAGAGCTTGCCAATCGCCGTTAGCGCCATCGGAGCTGACGGGACGGAACTTCAAGGCACCGAACGCCGACGGTCCGAGAAGCTTCATGGGATCAAGAACGGCGAGGACGGTCTTCGCATCCTGCATCGTGAGGTTGCCGTCTTTGAAGCTGAGCAGGACTTTGAACGACTCATCCGCGGTGGCCACTTCAATCTTCTCGCTCGACGGAAAGGTCTCGGGCACTTGAGTCTTCAGGAAAAAGTTGAGGCGGCCGTCCTGGGGCAATTCATCCTGGCTCCCGAGGCGAACGGCGGCGGGCGCAGCGGGATCAAGCTGGATACTCTTGGTCAGTACCGTCACCGCGGGACGCTGCGCTTCCACTTGCGACTGCAAATCCAGCACGCGGCCGTCCTTCAGGTTGGCGTGAACGGTCATGGAATCGCCAGGGTGCAGTTTGGTTCGCACAGCGGCATCTGAGGCAGAGAGTTTGAGTTCATCCTGCTGATTGGCGCGAGTCAAAGTGTCGGGCTTGAAGCGGATCCCGTTCACGTCGAGGTTTTCGACCTGATCCAGCCGGGTGCCTTTGAGGACGCCATCGGCATCGCCGGCATGGATGTAAAAACTATCGAGGCGTCCGGCTTCGGCGTAGGTGTGCAGGGGAACTTCGTCGGCCTCATGCAAGCCGAACTTCTTGATCAGCATGGTCACAGATCCGGCAGTCGCCTTTTGCAGCGGCACCTTCACTTCGAGCTCATCGGATTTTGAAGTCTTCCATTCGGTGGGGAGGATTCTGCCCTGCTCATTCTTGAATTCGACTTCGCTCACGCAGCAGGCATCGGGAGACTGGAGATGGAGAGTATCTTCGCGCCCGATGATCAAAGCGCTGGCATCCTTGGAAGCGACGATCCACTGGGCAGGACGCGGCATGCGCAGGTGATAATGCGGTCCGTCAAAGGCACGGAATCCCCAGGAGCCGCGGATGGAAACCGTAACTTCCGGATCGAGATTTGCCGCCTGCAGAGCCTGGGTTTCCACCACAAAGCCTCCGCGCATCGGGTCGGGCTGGGCGGGAACATCGACATCGGGACCTTGCTTCTTGTCCACGTGCAGAACGAAGTTGTGCGCGAGTTCGCTGGCGTAAACCAGAGGTGCGCCCTCTGCTTGCAGGAGAAGAGTTGGTTTGCCCGCGCAGAGCACCTGATTGGCATCCACAGCACGGAGCGGTGGCGGCGGCGCCGGATGCACCGGAGGAAGCCCAACGACTAGTACAGATTTTGGATTACGAAATGAAGGCGGATTGTTGAGCCGGAGATTCAGTTCGTTCTCTCGCGGCAGCGCAAGCGCGGGGATGTACTGATACTGCGCCGTGTGCGCCGTCGAGAGGATGCGGGCGACGTCCACTACCGCTCCAATATAGGGACTGTAGTATCCGCCACGGGCAGAGGGTGTGGCGCTGATTTGCGCGAGCAGGTCGGACGACGGGCCCGAGGTCAGAGTCGCGACCATGGTCTGACTGTGGGCGTCGTCAAGAACAAGCTGATCGGTGTTTTGAGTGAGACAAGGGACTTGCTGCGCCGTGGGCTTGTCGAAGCATTGCTGATCGAGCTTCATATTGAGGCTGCGCGCCAGCATGGTGGTATGCGCCTTCAATTGCTCGGGATCAGTAACGTACGTTTCCCGCACAGCTTCGAGATATTTTTCCAAACGCTGGCGATCGAGGCTGGCCTGCTGCAGATCCTGGGCGGCGCGCACGAATGCGCCGGGTTTGCCGCGAACGGCAGTTCGCAGAGTGCTGAAGGCTCCTCCGGTTTCAGGGGCGAAGAAGATCAGCGCCTCCTCAGCTTCTTCGGGAACGATGACAAAGATGCCTTCTTCATGGACGGGCTTGCTCCAGGTCTCGACGCGCGTGAACCACGATTCTGGCGGAGGATTGGTCGCACCGCGCAGGAAAGCGACGACCATCAGATAACGGACGGATTGACTGTCGGGAAGGTCGGGATGAATCCAGAGACGGTCGCCCGCTTGCAGGTTCGGAACCTCGGAGATCGGCAGGGTTGTGCCGGCACGCTGGACGCGAACCTGGACTTTCGGGCCGATCAGGTCAAACGCCGCGTTTTCAGCCCAAAGACTAACCGGGAGCACCGCCGAGACAAGCAGGATGAGAATGGCTGCCATGAGAGCTGACAGCTGGGCGTGTGATGAAAATCGTAATAAACGCACTAATCCCCTTCGGAGTGCTCTATTCAAGGCGGACATAAATTTGGGCTTTGAACCATTTTAACCGATCAACAGTGCGGGGTTCGCCCCACTTGGACATCGCACCGTACGCGGGTTTTCACGGGTGTGAAAGAAGTTGCATCCTGCAGGTGTGAAGAAAACTTCATCATGACGCAATTGCGGAAAGATGATAGTGTTCATGCCAAGAAATTCCCCCTTCGAACGACCCCTTTGCTCCAACACTCTGTTCTGTAAGGAGATTCAGTAAATGAGACTCGTTCCCGCCGTCGCAGTATGCCTACTGTTGCTTTTTTCAGCTTCATTCTCGAGTGCCACGGTTTATGCCTACCCGAGCGGGACTACGTTCCCGGCGCAAGCACTGAACACGACTGGACCGGTACAGTACATCAGTTTGTACAACGACGGGACGACGAACGTTACGATCAATAGCGTAACCACAAACATGAGCGTGTTCACCGTGGTGGCCGGAACGATTCCATACACAGTGCCTCCGAACGGATGGGGAACGTATCAGGTGCAGTTCACCCCGACTGCGGCCAAGACCTATAACGGCCAGTTGACATTCACATTATCGGGCGCGGCGAACCAGATCGTGAATATCGTGGGACAGGGAATCAACCCCGCGGCGGTTCCGACACTAAATACGACATCGATGACATTCTTAAATCAGCCGCTGGGCGCGAATGGCCCCTCGCAGACGCTGACCATCACCAATAAGGGTACAGTGGCGGTGAAATTGAACAATGTCACGGTGACCCAGCCTTTCGCGCAATCCGGCTTCAAAGTCGTCACGATCCAGCCAGGAAAGTCGTTCAATCTGCAGATGAGTTACGTTCCCTACCAGCTGGGAACGCAGGCCGGAACATTGACGCTGACGTACGACGTTGCACCGGCCGCTGAAGTAAGCCTGTGGGGCACATCAGTGGACGCTACGAGCCTGGGAATCAACTCGTATCCGATACTGCCCGGTGGAGTGCAAGGCGGACCTTATCAGGCGTACTTAAGCGCCGCTGGAGGACAGCCCCCGTACAGCTGGAACATTTCTGGAACCTTACCCAGCGGGCTTTCGCTCTCGAACTCGGGAATAATCTCCGGAACGATCTCGTCGTCTGCCACCCTACAGAATTATGCGCTAACCGCGACAGTCACGGATTCTTCGGTGCCGGCACAGAATGCGACCCAGAGCGTGACTCTTGGTGTCGCCAAGACCACCGGAGCCAACTGCAATAACACATCGTTCAATGCATCGGACGGTTCCGGTCCGCTAGTTCCGATCATGGATCTGGGGACGAACATGTACCTGGGAACGGAGTCCGGCGGACTTTACGCGAACGGAATCAATGTGGATGATCCGGTTCACGATGCATACGGACAGGGACTTGCGGCGAGCATTCAACCGCTCGACAGCAACGGGAATCCCGATCCAAACGGAAAATATGTTCTGCTCGCGGTTGGCCTCTCCGTGACTCAGCAACTGATGAACCAGATTGCACCCATGGCCAATCTGGATCCGGCCAAGAATTCGCACCTCGTCGTGGTAGACGGAGGAACCGGTGGAGGTACGGCGAATGCACTGATCACGACGCCGTCGTTCTACGAGACCATCATCAACAATTACCTGCCCAACGCCGGCGTGACCCCGCAGCAAGTGGTCGCTGTCTGGTTTCTCGATGTTGACGGTGGAATGAGCGGGAAGTTTCCTAGCGATATGACAACGCTACAGTCGCAGTACGAAACCAATGCACAAATGCTGCTGACGAATTTCCCGAATCTCAAGATCGAGTATGTCTCCAGCATTTACTACACGGGATACTCCAACGGTGTGAAGAACCTGAGCAACGAACCATGGTCGTATGAATCTGGGTTCGCCGTAAAGAACATGATTCAGGATCAGCTGAACGGGAACGCCAATCTGAATTACGATCCCGCACAAGGGCCGGTGATGGCTCCGTGGATGGCTTGGGGGCCGTACATGTGGGCGAACGGAATGATTCCGCGAAGTGACGGGCTGGTATGGACGTGCAGCGACCTGCAGAACGACGGAACACATCCACAAGCCGGCGCGAAACTGAAAGGCGGGCAACTGCTACTCAACTTCCTCAAGCAGGACGATACGGCGGCACCGTGGTTCCTGGCTCCGGGCGCTGGTCCACGTAGTTATTCAGGAAGCCTGAGGTAGGTGTTTGCGTTGGTATAGCAGATGCCCTGGATCAGGCTGCTCAGAAGTTGGTCATCATCGGGCAGTTCGCCGCGGCTAACGTCCTGCCCGATGATGTCACACAGAACCCGCCGGAAATACTCGTGACGCGGGTAGGACATGAAGGAGCGCGAGTCGGTGACCATGCCGATGAACCGCGAGAGCAGTCCTACGTTGGAAAGAGCATTGATCTGCGCAGTGATCCCTTCCTTCTGATCGAGGAACCACCAGGCACTTCCATATTGAATCTTCCCAGGAATTTCTCCGTCCTGAAAACAGCCCATTAGAGTAGCGAATGAGAAAGTGTCCGATGGATTGTTGTTGTACAGAATCATGCGCGGCAGCGCATTCTCCTGGGAGAGAAGATCGAGATAAGCCGCGAGCGGGCGAATCTGCGGGAAATCTCCTACCGTGTCATAGCCGGTATCGGGGCCAATTCGGCGGCGTGCAACCGAGTTTACGTTGCGAAGAGCCCCCAGGTGCAGTTGCTTGGTCCAGCCTTTTTCGGCGTCCATGCGACCGAAGAACAGCATCATGTACGAGGCGAATTGCGTGCGTTCGTCCTCGGGAACAGGGCTTCCCGCCAATCCTCGAGAGAAGATTGCGGCCGCGGTTGCTTCGGAGCATGGACTGGCGAAACAGTGATCCAGGCCGTGGTCGGAAAGACGACATCCCATGGCGTGGAAGAAGTCATGACGCTTACGAAGGGCGTCCTGGAGGCTGTTGAGGTCGCGGATATCGACGTTCGCGGCTCGCGAGAGTCTTTCGAGCCACGGCTTGAACTCGGAAGTTCCGATAGTCAGGGCTTTGTCGGGACGGAACGCGGGAAAGATTCGCGCGGGGCAATTCGAGTTCTTCAACTGCTGATGAGCTGCGAGATCGTCGCACGGATCGTCGGTGGTGCAGACGACCTTTACCTGAAACTTCTTGAGAATTTCCAGCGCGGTCAGTTGGAGGAGAGTGTCATTGGCGCGTTCCCAGATCGCTGGGGCGGACTTCTCATTCAGTAATTCGCTGATTCCGAAGTAACGCTGCAGTTCAAGGTGCGTCCAGTGATAGAGCGGGTTGCGCAACGTATAAGGAACGGTTCGCGCCCAGGCCAGAAATTTGTCGTAGGGCGTGGCGTCGCCGGTGATGTACTTTTCTGAAATTCCGTTCGCGCGCATGGCGCGCCATTTGTAGTGATCGCCCTCGAGCCAGATTTCGAAGAGGTTGGCGAAGCGGCGATTCTGAGCCAGATCCCTGGGTGGAAGATGACAATGATAGTCCAGAATCGGCTGACGGGCGGCGCATTCGTGATAGAGTCGGCGCGCGACTTCGTTGGAGAGCAGGAAATTCTCGTCGAGAAAAGATGCCATGATCAATCGTTACCGCTGATTCCACAACGTCTTCCTGGTTGGGACGAATAATATCAGTTCCAGAACGCTTGACGAGAATGGCAGGAAGTTGTGTAGTGGCGTAGGTCCAGCATTCTTACTCGGTTGAGTACACCTCCATCATTATCGAATCGTCGAGAGACCCAGACGCCCGCGGCGTCTGACGTGGCGGGCGGGCAAGTGCGCTGGCTCATTTGCGCTTTGCTATTTTTTGCAGCTTCGGTCAACTACATGGACCGGCAAGTTATCGGGTTGCTGAAACCCACGCTGCAGGCGCAGTTTGGATGGACTGAGGTCGGGTACAGCAACATCGTTCTGGCGTTTCAGTTGGCATATGGCGCGAGTTTGCTGTTCATTGGAAAGCTGATTGACCGTCTCGGGACGCGGATCGGCTTCACCCTGGCGGTCTTGTTCTGGAGTCTCTCCGCGATGGCTCATGCGGCAGCCTCATCCGTGTTTCAGTTCGCGGTGGCGCGATTCAGCCTGGGAGTCGGAGAGGCGGGAAGTTTTCCGGCATCGATCAAGGCAATTGCGGAGTGGTTTCCGAAAAAAGAGCGCGCCCTGGCCACGGGACTCTTCAACTCGGGTAGCAACATTGGGGCGATTGTGACTCCGCTGATCGTGCCGTGGCTGACGATTCGCTTCGGCTGGCGCTGGGCGTTCATTGGGACCGGAGCATTGGGCGCGCTCTGGGTTGTGGCATGGCTCGCCGTCTATCGGCGTCCCGAGGAGAGCAGGCTGCTGTCAGCGCACGAACTTGCCTACATACAGAGTGATCGAGAGAGCACACTTCCGGCGCCTGTCCCCTGGCCGGTCATGTTGAGATCCCGACAAGCGTGGGCGGTGGGGCTGGGAAAGTTTTTCACCGATCCGATCTGGTGGGTGTATTTGTTCTGGATGCCGGACTTCCTGAATCGGAACCTGAAGCTGGATCTGCAAGGGATGGCGCTGCCTCTGTTCGTGATCTATACGGGAGCGTGCGTGGGCAGCGTCGGCGGCGGATGGCTATCTTCTACGCTGCTCAAGCGAGGATGGTCCGTAAATGCGAGTCGCAAAACGGCGCTGCTAGTCTGCGCCTTGGCAGTGACTCCCATCATGCTCGCGGCGCGCACAACGAATGCCTGGTTTGCCGTCATGCTGATTGCACTGGCCGCGGGCGCCCATCAGGGCTGGTCGGCCAATATCTACACCCTGGCTTCTGATATGTTTCCGCGTGGTGCGGTGGCTTCGGTCGTGGGATTCGGGACTCTGCTCGGGTCGATCGGCGGCATGTTGATCGCCAACAGAGTGGGATCCATCCTGCAGCACACGGGATCTTACATTCCAGTTTTCCTGCTGGCCGGCTCGGCCTATCTGGTGGCGCTGGCGTTCGTACAGGTATTGGCTCCAAAACTCAACAAGGCGGACGTTTGATCCGATGCAGCTGAGACTTTTTGCTGACGCACTGTCCCTCGCACAGGCCGCGGCGGAGCATGCAGCCGCCACGATGAAAGCGGCAATTTGCGAAGCAGGCCGATGCCGCGTTGTGGTCGCAACGGGAGCGTCGCAGTTCCCTTTTCTCGAGAGGCTGACTGCACGTCCTGATATCGAATGGAGCAAAATCGAAGCTTTTCATCTCGATGAATATGTTGGCCTGCCGATCACGCATCCTGGCAGCTTTCGCAAGATGCTGATGGAGCGCGTTGTTGGCCCGACAGGGATGCAGCAATATCACTTCGTGGAAGGCGACTCCCCGGATGTTTCAGCCGCCATACGGGCGCTTGGAAAAATCCTGAACTCTGCGCCCATCGATCTCGCGTTCGTGGGAATTGGGGAGAATGGGCACATCGCGTTCAACGATCCCCCTGCGGATTTCGAGACGGAAGATCCGTACATCATCGTGACGTTAGACAAAGCCTGCAGGAAACAGCAAGTCGGTGAGGGCTGGTTCGAGAACTTCGCGCTTGTGCCCACTCGCGCAATCTCGATGTCGCCCCGGCAGATTCTCAAGGCGCGTGAGATCATCGCCGTCGTGCCGGATCAGCGCAAGGCAGAAGCGGTCAAGGCCTGTCTGGAAGGACAGATCAGCCCTAGGGTTCCGGCATCCATTTTGAGGCAGCATCCGGATACCACTGTTTACCTGGATCGGAATTCTGCGTCACTACTGAGTCCGGAACTTCTGCAACAACTCGCGCAGGACTCCCGCGTGACGATCAGCTCTTGGCAAAACCCGTGAATGGGGAGAACTCTGAAGCCAATTCAGTCATTGCGTTGGTGGATCGGCGGGCTGCTGTTTGCTTCGACGGTCATCAACTACATCGACCGGCAGACGCTCTCGCTGCTGGCTCCCTACCTTAAGCTCGAATATCACTGGACGAATTCTGATTACGCAAATCTCGCGATTTCGTTTCGCGTGGCGTACACAATCGGGCAGAGCGCATTCGGCAGATTGATGGACCGGGTGGGGACACGACGCGGGCTGACCCTGACGGTTATCTGGTATTCGCTCATTTCGATGTCAACTTCGTTCGCGCGGGGATTCTACAGTTTTGCGACATTTCGCTTTCTTCTTGGTGCGGGTGAATCGGCGAACTGGCCGGCGGCAACGAAGGCTGTCTCGGAGTGGTTTCCGAAGCGAGAACGGGCACTAGCGACAGCCTTGTTTGATAGCGGATCCTCCATAGGCGGCGCAGTCGCGCCATTCATCGTTCTGTGGATCTACTTTCGTTGGGGATGGCGTCCGGCGTTCGCGGTGCCGGGCATTCTGGGCTTTCTCTGGCTGATCGCGTGGCGCTGGCTCTATTACTCGCCGGATGTCCACGCTCGCATCAGCGAGTCAGAACGCAGGATGATTGCGGCAGACCGCGAAGAATCGGATGCGCTGCACGGCCATCGCATGCGCTGGCTTGACCTGCTGAAGCTCCCGCAAACCTGGGGAACAATTGTCGCCAAGGCCTTCCCTGATCCCGTGTTCTTCTTCATTACCGAATGGTTTCCGATCTATCTGGTGGCAAAAGGGATCGAGTTGAAGAGCGGGTTGATCGCGGTGTGGATCCCGTTTATCGCGGCGGATGTGGGGAGTTTCATCGCAGGCGGCATTTCCGGATACCTCGTCCGGCGTGGAATGTCGCTGGGCTGGGCACGCAAGATTCCAATGATCTACGGTGGCATTGGAATGCTGCTGATCATTCCCACCATCTTCACGACGAACTTGTACGTCATCGCATTCCTATTTGCACTCGTCACTTTCACCTACGCAGGGTTCACGACGATGGCGAATGTGTTGCCTTCGGATCTGTTCAATAGCGACTCGGTGGCTTCGGTGAGCGGGCTGAGCGGCACTGGGACCGGACTGGGAACGATCATCGCGTTCAAACTAATTGGCTACCTGGCGGATGCGCGGCAGTCAGCCGGCACGCACGTTTTTGATCCGATCATCATCGCGGCGGGAATTGTTCCCTTTATCGGGATGCTGCTGGTACTGATGCTCGTCAGGAATACTGAGGCGACCGAGCGAGGGTTCGTGCGCCGAATCTGAGGTTTGGTTACACTCTTGAGTTCGAATGATGAGGAGACTTCGTGAAGATTACGGACGCCAAGGTATTCGTCAGTTGCCCCGGGCGGAATTTCGTCACCTTGAAGATCCACACCGACGAGGGCATTTACGGACTCGGCGATGCCACTTTGAACGGGCGCGAGTTGGCGGTGGCGTCGTACCTATCCGATCACCTCATTCCGTGCCTGATCGGGCGCGACCCCTCGCAGACAGAAGACATCTGGCAGTATCTGTATAAGGGCGCGTACTGGCGGCGCGGTCCAGTCACGATGACTGCCATTGCAGCGGTCGATATGGCGCTTTGGGACATCAAGGGAAAGGCCCTGAACAGTCCGGTGTACAACCTGCTCGGGGGCGTGAGCCGGACTGGCGTTATGGTTTACGGACACGCGAACGGGCGCGACATTGCAGAGACGGTAGATGAAGTCGCGAAGTACAAAGAGCAAGGATATCTCGCCATTCGGGCGCAGTCGGGGATCCCTGGTTTGCCCTCGACGTACGGAGTAGCCAAAGACAAACTCTTCTATGAGCCGGCGGAAAAGGGATTGCCCCCGGAGAATTCGTGGTCCACTGAGAAATATCTGATGCACGTGCCTAAATTATTCGAGGCGCTGCGGGTGAAGTTTGGGGACGACTTGCATTTGCTGCACGACGTGCATCACCGGCTCACTCCGATTGAGGCGGCGCGGTTAGGCAAGAGCCTGGAACCATATCACCTGTTCTGGTTGGAAGATGCAGTCGCGGCTGAGTTACAGGAAAGCTTCCGGCTGATTCGGAAGCACACGACTACTCCGCTGGCGGTTGGAGAGGTATTCAATGCCGTGTGGGATACGCACATTCTGATCACCGAGCAATTGATTGACTATCTGCGCATGACAGTCGTGCATAGTGGAGGACTTACGCACATGAAGAAAGTGGCCGCGCTGGCGGAGATCTACCACGTGCGCACCGGCTGCCATGGTGCGACGGATCTCTCCCCGGTAGCGATGGCGGCCGCGCTGAATTTCGATATTTCGATCAACAACTTCGGAATTCAGGAATATATGCGGCACACGCAAGAAACGGATGAAGTGTTCCCGCACGCCTATTCCTTCAAGGCCGGATACCTGCATCCCGGAGACAGGCCGGGACTTGGCGTTGACTACGATGAAAAGCTTGCCGCCAAGTATCCGTACGATCGTGCGTACCTGCCGGTGAACCGCAAACTGGACGGGACCATGTTCAACTGGTAGTTGTAGCCGGGCCTAATTCAATTCCGAAATCGAGGAAGCATGTATAGACCGCTGGATCTGGGTGGGAAAGTTGCCATTGTAGTCGGAGGCAGTTCAGGCATCGGAAGGACGATCGCTCTCGGGCTGGCGCAGGGGGGCGCGGATGTCGTGTCGAGTGCGCGGCGCACGGAACTGGTGAACGAACTGGCGAATGAGATCGAAGCTCTTGGCCGACGGTCACTGCGCGTTACTTGTGACGTTGCCGATCGGAAATCGCTCGAGATGTTGCTCAAGGCTTGCGTCGACAAGTTCGGGAAGGTGGACATCCTGGTCAATGCGGCAGGGATTACGAAACGCGCTCCTACGCTGGACTATCCGGAATCAGATTGGAACCGGATCATGGATACCAATCTGAACGGTATCCTGCGATCCTGCCAGGTGTTCGGGCGGCACATGATTGAGCGGAAGTATGGACGCATTATCAACATCGCATCCATGGGCTCGTTTCTCGCGCTCTTCGAAGTGGCCGCCTATAGCGCGAGTAAGTCAGCGGTGGCATCCCTGACGAAATCGCTGGCGATTGAGTGGGCGAAGCATGGTATTTGCGTGAATGCGATCGCGCCGGGATATTTCCGCACGCCCTTGAGCGAGAAATTGCTCGTCGGCACCGGACGCGGGAACGAGGTGTTGATGCGGACTCCGATCGGACGCTTTGGTGAACTCGAAGAATTGGTTGGCGCGGCTGTGTTTCTGGCCTCGGACGCCGCGAGTTTCGTTACTGGAGTCGTGTTGCCCGTGGATGGTGGGGTTCTCGCCAGCGGCGTGAACCAGTAGCCGAGGGGCGATTTTAGAGCGGGGACTTTGACTTCTTTCCAATCGGAAATCCCCGCTTTAGCGAAGCTTGAACAAAGCTCCGTCTCTACGATTTTTTTCTGGCTGACGCGACGGCGTTTACTAACTCCCTCGCTGCAGCGGTGATCTTTTCCAGATTCCCTTCGCGCAAGGCTTGCGCATCCACCAGGTCTGCACCTACTCCTAGCGCGAATGCTCCGGCGGCAATGAATTCGGCGGCGTTTGCGGCGTTCACGCCTCCGGTAGGAATCAAGTTGGCTCGCGGGAATGGCGCTTTCAGAGATTTCAGGTACTTGGCGCCACCTACATTTCCGCAGGGAAAAATTTTTACCAGTTGCGCGCCCTGCTCCTGGGCGTTCATCAACTCCGTGGGCGTCAGGGCACCGGGGATCGCCAGTTTCTCATGCGCTCTCGCTACTGCCAGAACTGAAATCGCGAGACCTGGACTGACAAGAAATTGTGCTCCCGCGCGAATACAGGATTCTGCCTGTTCGGCATTTGTCACCGTACCGGCGCCGATAAGAACGTCGCCACCGCGTTTTTGAGACAACTCGCGGATCACCGTCACGGCATTCGGAACTGTCATCGTAATTTCGACCACTGGAATGCCGCCCGCGCAGATTGCCTCTACGGCGCGGTTCGCTTCTTCCACCGATGAGGCGCGGACCACAGGAATGATCCCGATCTCGCCCACCCGGCGGACAACCTCTTCGATCTTCAGTTCAGCAGCAACAGACATGAAAGGTTCCCTTCAAATTCAGCGTTCAATTCTCGCAGTACGGGCGGTCATCGCATGCAGGACCTCGGCCATAGTAGCCATGGTTGTGTCTCCCGGCGTGGTCATGGCGAGTGCTCCGTGAGCGGCGCCACATTCGACCGACCATTGTGGATCTTTCCCCGAGAGGAATCCATAGATCAATCCGGAAGCGAAGGAATCTCCGCCACCGACCCGGTCGTAGATTTCCAGATCCTGCCGAACCGGAGCTTCGTAGAAGCGGCCGTCGCAATAGCAGAGCGCTCCCCAGTCATTCCGGTTGGCGGTTTTGGCGTGGCGAAGCGTCGTTGCGATCACGGACATCGAAGGATATTCCTTCACCACCGATTCGATCATTTTTTGGAAACCGCTGGGGTCGAGTTTGGAATGATGCTCGTCGAGTCCAGCCACCGAAAAGCCGAGCGCAGCCGTGAAGTCTTCCTCGTTACCGAGCATGACGTCCACGTAGGGCGCCAGACGGCGATTCACTTCCTGTGCTTTGGCTTTTCCTCCAATCGACTTCCAGAGCGAGGCGCGATAGTTCAAATCGTAAGAGACGATGGCGCCAGACTGTTTGGCGGCCTGCATCGCTTCTTGTGCGACCAGAGGAGTCGTCTCAGAAAGCGCACAGAAGATACCGCCAGTATGGAACCAGCGGGCGCCGTCTTTCGAAAAAATCTGCTGCCAGTCCATATCGCCCGGCTTCAACTGCGATGCGGCGGTATGGCCGCGATCGGAACAGCCCACCGCGGCACGAAGGCCGAATCCGCGCTCGGTGAAATTCAATCCGTTGCGCACGGTCCTGCCGACACCATCGTATGGGACCCATCGCACGTATTTCTGCGCGACCCCGCCCTGCAGCATGAGGTCCTCGACGAGGCGCCCCACCGGATTGTCGGCGAGCGCCGTAACCACAGCTGTATCCATGCCGAAACAGCGGCGCAGGCCGCGAGCAACGTTGTATTCACCACCGCCTTCCCATGCTCGGAAATGTCGCGCTGTGGAAATACGTTCTTCCGCGGGATCGAGGCGCAGCATAACTTCTCCCAGGCTCACCAGATCCCACAAACAATTTGTTTTCGACTTGATCGAAAGAGTTGTCATGCTAATGATGGGCTAATCATTGATTGTTCCCGCCGGCAGTTCCAGAAACGTTCTGATTCTAAATGAAATTTGCTTTCGTCCCACGGCGATGCAATCCCCCGAACTCCTTGTAGCCGGAACCGACTTCAATTCGCAACCCAGACGGTAAGCAAGAGTTCTGTTGCGTTTTTATCGAATTCGGAAATCAAATCGGTTCCAGTGGAATTTCCCCGCTTGAATCGGGCGTGGAGTTCTGCTAAAACGTGATTCATTAAACCCTCTTCGTCATCGCCAAACCTACTTGGGGAAGAAGAACGAGGCAACCGCCTCTCTAGCCGTCCGTCTCTAAGAGCGGACATTTCTATTGGCGTCTGGAGTCTCGTCCGCGAGTTCCCCAGGCGTAAGACTTGGGCCCCAAAACCAAGTTCCTGGAGTCCGGATGCAGTTCAGCATCACGTCGGATAATTGCGGGAGAAGTTTCTCCCGGTTTCGATCGAGTTGTGCCCATGTTTGCCGAGCACAATTTGAAATACATCGATCCGGTCTTGAACTTCGCGGATCACAAATTGTTCGCGCACCAGATGCTGCAGGCCTGGCAGCCTGTGCTCGGGCTGTCCCTCGAAGAGAATGATCGCGCGGTGGAAGCAGGATTTGCCGCGTTGAAAGATTACGAAAGCAACATTCGCGGACGCGCGCGGCAGGTGCTGGATCAGCTAGAGCGCGAAGACCGTATCGGTATTGTCATGCTTGGACGCCCGTATCATCACGATCCGGGGCTGAATCACGAGATTCTGGATGAATTCCAGAAACTCGGTTATCCGATATTCTCGCAGAACACGCTTCCGATTGACGACGACCTGCTGGAGCGGCTGTTTGGCGAAGAAGTCCGCTCCGGAATGGTCAGCAGCCCGCTCGATATTACCGATGCTTGGAAGAATTCGTACTCGTGCAGCACCAATCATAAGGTTTGGGCGGCGAAGTTCACGGCGCGCCATCCGAATCTGGTAGCTCTGGAAATGTCGAGCTTCAAGTGCGGACACGATGCGCCGATCTATGGCGTGATTGAGGGCATCATTGAACAATCCGGGACGCCTTACTTCTGCTTCAAAGATCTCGACGAGAACAAGCCAACGGGCTCGATCAAGATTCGCGTAGAGACGATCGACTATTTCCTGCGCCGGTACCGCGAAGAGGTGATTCGCAAGCGCAAAGCTTCCCAAGACATCGAAGCGCAACTGGCGGCTCTTGAAGCGCAATTGCGGCGCGAGAAGTACGGGGACGCGGCGATTCCCGTCATGGAGCCTGAGGCTCAGGGGATGGCTGCGGACTAACGCTCACCGGGAGCGTCCCTTTCGCCCCTGAACAGCCCTAAATCCTGCATTTTCAGCAATTACGCCGTTGACAGCCCGGCAGGATAGCGATATGCTGCGCTCCTCCGCTCCCCCTGCGGACCTTGGGGCTCTGTTGTGCAACAGGACAATTCCACTCAGGTGACTCAGTTATTGGGCCGCTGGCGAAGCGGTGACCGCGAGGCATTGGATGCACTCGTTCCAATTGTTTACGCCGAACTGAAGCGCATTGCGCAACGCTATCTTCGCAACGAGCGCCCCGGACATACCCTGCAGAGCACCGCCCTGGTTCACGAAGCCTACGTACGCATGACGAACCAGGAACTTCCGCAGTGGCAGAATCGCGCCCATTTTTTTGCGGTGGCAGCCCAATTAATGCGGCAGATCCTGGTGGACCATGCGCGGGCGCATCGCGCCGACAAGCGCGGAGGAGGCGCGTGCAAGTTGACGCTGGAAGAGGCGGAGCAGAACGCGAAACAGCTTGATGTCGATGTAGTCGCCCTCGATGATGCGCTGAAGACGCTGTTCCAACTGGATCCACAGCAAGGAAAGGTTGTTGAGTTGAAGTTTTTTGGCGGGCTCTCGATTGAAGATACCGCGGAAGTCCTGGGTGTTTCGTCCTCCACGGTGAAGCGCGATTGGATCACGGCACGAGCGTGGCTACATCGCGAATTGGATCGGAGTGCAGCCACATGAACTCCGAACGCTGGCAGCAGGTGCGACAGGTGCTGGATCAGGCCATCGCTGTCTCGGACGCGGCGAGGCCGGCGTTCCTGGAGAGGATCTGCTCAGGCGACTCCGAGCTCCAAGCCGAGGTGGAATCCCTGCTGCGATCCCATCAGGAGGCGGGAACTGAATTCCTGCAACAACCTGCGGCACATCTCAACGCGGCGGCAGCGGTTGCCGCCAAAGTTCGAGTAGGCCGGAGAGTCGGCGTTTATCAAATTCTGGAACAGATCGGCGAGGGAGGCATGGGCGAGGTCTACCGTGCCGTCCGGGCCGATGGCCAATACGACAAAGAAGTGGCGATCAAGTTGGTGCGGGCAGGACTGGATCGATCTTCAGTTCTGGAGAGATTTCGCCACGAACGGCAGGTTCTCGCCTCGCTCGATCATCCGAACATTGCGCGCCTTTTCGATGGCGGGACTACGGATGACGGCATTCCTTATCTCGTCATGGAGCTGATCGAGGGTACTCCGATCGATGAGTATTGTGATGCGCGTAAATTGAACGTGACTCAGCGGCTTCGGCTCTTTCAGCAGGTGTGCTCCGCCGTCCAATATGCGCATCAGCGGCTGGTCATTCATCGCGATATCAAGCCGGGCAATATTCTCGTCACTAAAGATGGAGTGCCGAAGCTACTCGACTTTGGCATTGCCAAGATTCTCGACCCTGCCGCCACTTCCAACGCCACCTTGATCAATCCGATGACGCCGGAATACGCGAGTCCCGAGCAGATTCGCGGCGAGCCGATCACGACCACAACTGACGTATATTCTCTCGGAGTTGTTCTGTATCAATTGCTCACGGGCCGGTCGCCCTATCCCAAGGACACACGAGCGCCGCATGAATTTGCCCGTGCCATCTGCGAGCACGAACCAGAGCGGCCGAGCAGCGTGGTTTCGAGGCCAATGAGTGGAGAATCAGAGCCGGCGGTACGCTCGGCAGAAAGCCTTTGTGCGGTCCGGGAAGGCACGAGTGCCAAACTGCGGCGACGCCTGAGCGGAGACCTCGACACGATCATTCGCCGCTCGATGCACAAAGAGCCGAGCCGGCGGTACGCTTCCGTCGAGCAGTTTTCGGAAGATATCCGCCGGCATCTGGAAGGCCTGCCTGTCAAGGCGAGAAGCGATTCGTGGAGTTATCGCGCGGGAAAATTTGCCAAGCGTCACAAGCTGGCAGTCGCGTCCACGGCTCTGATAGCGCTCGCCATTGCGGGTGGGGTGGGCGCGACGATTCGTGAAGCACGCATTGCCGCCGCCAACCAGAAGCGCGCCGAAGAACGATTCAATGACGTTCGCAAGCTGGCGAACTCGCTGATGTTCGAGATTCACGACGCGATTCGCGACCTGCCGGGTTCCACGCCCGCCAGAAGACTGCTCGTGAGCCGTGCCCTCGAATACCTCGACAATCTGGGCACCCAGGCTAAGGGCGACGTATCTCTCCAGAAAGAGATTGCAGCGGCATACGACCGTGTGGGAGATGTTCTCGGCTATCCCTATGCGGCAAACCTTGGCGATCAGAATGGCGCGCTCGAGAGTTATCACAAAGCATTGGCCATCCGTGAGTCGCTGCTCAAATCCACGCCAAATGACGCCATCGTGCAGCGAGATCTGGTGGGAACGCATTTCCGCCTGGCCCAGGTGCTTGAATCTGTGGGCAATTTTCCGGGGGCCCTCGACGCGCTGGCCAAGGCGCAACCGGTTGCGGAGAAACTGGCAGCAAACAGCAACGATCCGGTTCTGGCAGATCAATATGCCGGAGTGTATTACTTCACCGCCCTCATACAAGTGCGCACTGGAGACGTGGCCGGCGCGCTCCAGAATTATCGCCAGGCAGCGATGCTACGTGACGGTGCGTTAAAGAGCGATCCCGGTAACCCTTTCTTGCGTACGCACCTCGCGGCGGATTACGGCGGAATCGCGAGATGCTATGCGGCCACACGCGATTACTCCCATGCGATTGAAGTGCAGAAACAGGCCACTGACATCCTCGCGGACATCGTAAAATCAAATTCCGGCAATGCGACCGTGGAGGAGTTCTACGGAGAGGGCCTGAATCTTCTGGCGGATTACCGATTCGACAGCGGAGACGCCACCTCGTCGCTGGCTCCCTACCGCGAAGCCCACAAAGTATTCAGCGACTTGCTTACGGCAGACCCGAAGAATTCTCTGGCCAAGTCCAATTTTGCATTCAGTAACAACGGGATCGCACGCAGCCTTCTCGCCTTGGACCAAAGTGAGGCAGCGCTCAAGATCTACCTCAACTCAGTGGCAACCTTCAACGAAATGTCTCCAAAGACATCCAGTAACCGGTACATACGTAGCGGACTGGCAGGCGCGTATGCGGGGTTAGGAGACACTTACACGGCCCTCGCCAAGTCCAAAAAAGGTTCGATCACTTTGCAGCATCGCTACTGGACCCAGGCGGCATCCGCATGCGAAAACAGCTTGACCTTGTGGAACGATAAAGCCGTACGCGCGGAACTGGAAACAGACGAGCGCCAATCGGCCGATGAGGCGGCGCGCTGCCTGGCCACAGCTCAAGCAAACCTCAGGGTGCGCAGCGGAGAGTGATCACTCCAAAAAATCGCTGATGTCACTTGGAATCCGCTTTCAACTGGTTAAGATCGGCTATCTACGCAGGCGCTGCCGTCCACCATTCGCCAGATCCCTAGCGGATTGGCCTCTTTGAGTTCGTCCGGCAATGAACTGTCTGGAAAGCCCTGGTAACAGACCAGGCGTGTGAAGCGGAAGATCGCCTGACTTCCCACAGAAGTCGAGCGGCCATCCGACGTGGAGGGATACGGCCCTCCATGGACCATAGCGTGCGTGACCTCGACACCTGTTGGGAAACCGTTGAAGATCAACCGGCCAACTTTGGTTTCGAGAATAGCGATGAGATCGGCAAAGTCTCGCAAATCTTGTTCCGTACCGTGAACGGTTGCGGTCAGGTGCCCCTCGAGAGAACGGGCGATCTCCAGAACCTGATCGCGATCGGAGTGCCGCACCAGCAGCGTCGTAGGCCCGAAGATTTCAGAGTCGAGATTGGAGCCTATAAACGAATCGGCATCCGTCTCGAACACTGCGGGATGCGCACAGAAGCCTGCTGCACCGGAAGATTCCCTTTCCGCCAGGACCCTTACTGAGGAATCGGCCTTGCGCCTCGAGATAGCGGAACCGTACGAAGAATGAATGGCCTCGGTCAAAAGATGGAAGTGTGCCGAACCCGTCAACCAACTCTGCCAATTTTATGGCGAATTTGTCAGCCGCAGCGCCTTTCTCGATAAACACCATTCCCGGCTTGGTGCAGAATTGTCCGGCTCCCAAGGTGAATGACCCATGCAGACCCGTCGCAATTGTTTCGCCGCGCTCGCGCATTGCTCCCGGCAAAATGAAAACCGGGTTCGTACTGCTCATCTCCGCATAGAACGGAATGGGCTCTGGGCGAGACGCCGCCACGTCCATCAATACTCGTCCAGCCGTGCGTGAGCCGGTAAATCCCCCGGCGCGCACGAGAGGATGCTTCATCAATGCAATTCCAACCTGCGCACCGTGGCCGAACAACAGCGAAAACACTCCTTCCGGCATGCCACATTCGCGAACGCTCTCCTGCAGAGCACGGCCGACCAATTCGCTCGTACCGGGATGCGCCGCGTGCGCCTTAACGATGACTGTGTTTCCTCCCGCCAACGCCGACGCAGTATCGCCGCCGGCAACGGAAAACGCCAACGGAAAATTGCTCGCGCCAAAAACCACAACGGGCCCAAGCGGCCGCATCAGCGACCGAATGTCCGGCTTCGGAAGCGGCTTGCGATCGGGCTCGGCGTGATCGATCCTCGCGTTCACCCATGACCCTTCTTCCGCGACTTGGGCAAATAAGCGAAGCTGGTTGCAGGTGCGAGCAGTTTCACCCTGGAGTCGGGCGATGGGCAGCGCTGTCTCCTTTGCCGCCCGTCTCGACTATCTCGCCTGCGATCGCTTCGATCTTCTCCGCGATCTTGCGCAGAAATGCGCCGCGCTCTGCGACCCGTTGTATGGCTGTAGATCTTGAACGCCTCGGCTGCTAGACGCCACCGCTTCGGTCAATTTCCTCCGCAGTTGCAGGGATAAATCCCGGCTGCAACTGTTCGCCGGTCGTGGGATCTCGCGCATACAGAGGTTCGCCAGAACCCGCGCCCTCGCGAAAACCAATCAAAGACCGTCCTGAAATCTTCGCCGTTTCGTCTCAACATAATTCACTTCCTATTCGGTAATGCATACGAACTGACCGGCTCTGGCCGGGTTCGCAATGCAGCGCGAATGATTTTTCTCGCCTGCTCCAGTTCGTTGCCGGCCAACTTCAGACGCGGTGGCCTTACACGAGTATTTCCCATCCCGCACTTCGGCTTGCACCAATTTGATGAGTTGCACGAACTTTGGGACTGTATCCATCCTCAGCAACGGCAGGAACCACCGATATAACTCGAACGCCTTTCTTATTCCCCTTGGATTCCGTAGTTGAATAGATCCACGGACTCACGCGGCAAAGCGTTGGCCAGACCGGCAACCCATCCCGTAGCCCCCATGCCGATAGCTTCGAGCACCGCATCATCCACACCCACTGAGATCTCGATGCGCTCATCGACGAGCGCCCGAATTGCAGACACACGCCTACGTCCGTACTCGACTCTTTTACTGCCTTGAAATTCTCAAACTCCGCAGCCAGTTCCTGGATTTGCTCCGGAAGGAAGTCGGTTCCATAGGCAACTGGATTGTTGTACAGCATGCAAGATAAGGCGTAGCCTGAAACACGGCGGAAACATGCGCTTTCATCTCGCGCCAGTCACCGAGATAGACATACGGCGGCAAAACCATCAGCCCGGAACAACCGAGGTCGGTCGCCGCCTTAGCGAGCAACACAGATTCCATCGGTGCTGAGGGATGAGATCGATGCCACCAGGCTCCCATGTCCATGAACGGCTTTCCCCAGCGTTCGAGAATGTCTGTCTTCTCATTGAAGGAGAGGGTCGCTCCTTCGCCGAGAGAACCCAAGGCAACTACGCCTGTACAACCGTTGTTCAGCAGCCAGCGGCAGTGCTCCGCCAAGAACCCATGATCGATCGTCAGATTCTCATTGAAAGGAGTTGTAATTGCCGGCGTAATGCCTTTCCAGTTCATTGAAGCTCTCCTGTAACAGCTGATACCGGGTGCTGCGTGGGCTCGATGTGCGAGATTCTCAACGCGTGCTGGAAAAACCGGCGGACGAACCGAATCTGGATTCCATTTGAAAAGAAACTGCGTGGCGGGCCCGCAAATTCTTCCCTGGCATGGACCCATTCCACAACGGGTGTGCAACTTGGCTGCGCGCCAAGAACTTTGCTTCTGAAGACGCGAATAGGAAATATCTTCGCATCGGCAGATCAAAGTATCGGCCGACGGCAGATTCTTGAGTTCGGTTCGTAATGAGAATGTCTCGTCCAGAACCTTTGCGAAACGGCGAAATCTCTCGCGTTTCGAAACAACGTCTGGGCCTCGGATTTCCGCCCAGCCGCAGCCAGCTCCGGCGATCTGGCCTTCGATAAGGGCCAGGTCCACTCCTCCGATACCTGTTGGCTCTCCTGCACAGAAGACTTTTTGGACTTTGTCTGCTGAAAGTCGTTCACCTGCACGTATCCGTTGCGAATCCCACAGCCTAACAGGGTCGCCAATTCAGAGTTGGGAACCAGATGAAATCCGCAAGCCAGGTAGTCACAATTCACGGTCTCAGTTTTGCCGGCAGCGAAATTGTCACCGATTCCAGGGCGTTCTTTCCGTGCGCCTCAACCGGCCAGCTATTCGGTGCGAGCCGAATACCTGAAATGTCTTTTCGAGTCGCAACGCTTCTCCGATTTTCCCGGGAAAGCGAATCAGCGCGACTCCGAATCGCGCGAGTCTGCTCCAGGACGCCTGTTCGCAAATCAACGGAACATCCGCGCCATGTTTGCGCAAGTACGCTGCGACAGCCAGCAAAAGAGGCCCTGTGCCCGCTATCACGACCCGCTTGCCGCGAATCGGCAGGCCGGACTTCACCATTGCCTGCAACCCTCCGGCACCCATCACGTTCGGTAGAGTCCATCCAGGAAACGGTAGGAACCTTTCCCGTGCGCCCGTCGCCAATACCAAATCTCGATACCGCAATTCAGAAACATCATCGTTCGATTCCGCCAGCAAAACCCCGGCTTCAGGTTGATGAAACACTCTCTTTCCTTGCAGGGTCGTCACTCCAGCGTTCTTCAACCGGGCATACCATCTCGACACATCTGTCGAATGCCCTTCGTTCCCCGAATTCACCCCGCCAGATCTGGCCTCCCAGAGCGAAGTTCTCGTCAACAATGCCGGTGTGCGCCCCGGCTTCAGCAGCCCGAACGGCGGCTGCGATGCCTGCAGGTCCTCCTCCTACAACAAGAACATCAAACCGTTCTTGCGAATAGTTATTCATCCGTCCGCACATCCATGTCCGGTTCGCACAGCATTTGGCAGCTGCGGGAATGCGGTATCCCGTTCACGACCGCACGACACTCGAAGCAAATGCCCATGCCACACAGCGGACCTCGCGCTTCTCCCGTGATCGAAATCCGGCACGGCTGTCCGGCGATCATCATCGCGACCGCGACCGTTGCACCTGACGGAACCGACACCGGCATCCCATTCACTCGAACTGTGACTTCGCTAGGCATGCGCATATTCCGTCGCAATGCGGGAAGGCAAATATGGCTCGAAAGGAATCTCCGGTTTTGAGCCGGTCACTTGATCCAGCAAGAATGCCTGGCCGTTGCCAGCGACGTCGTAATTCCCAGTCCCTCATGTCCGGTCGCAAGGAACAGCGATTTGTGTCCTGGACATGGACCGATCAGCGGCAACTTGTCGGGAGTAGCCGCGCGGAAACCGGTCCACACGCGCAGGGCTGACATCGTACCGATTGCGGGCATGTATTCTTGTGCGCGCCGAATCATGCTCGCCAGCATCGCCTGATCCACCTCTTTGTGTTCAGCGCCATATTGCCGTGAAGAACCGATCAGAATCTGCCCGGTCCTGCGCGGCTGTACGTTAAACGCTACCGAATCGCGAGTCACCGAATGTGCACTCTTCAGATATCCGAGTTCGACCAATTGATGGTGAAGAAATCCAGGATACCGATCGGTGATTACGAGATGCCCTTTCGTTTCTTGATCTCGATACCCGGAGTCAGGTCTGGGCGGAGCTCGCTCCGGCAGCATTGACCACGATCTCCCCTGTGATCTCCTGACCGTCACTGGTCGAACCCTTTTTCCAGATATCTGCGGTCACACCCGCGCCCAGTTTCAACTTTGCTCCACGTTGCTGGGCACGACTTATCAGAAACCGTGCAGCACATGGCGGATACAGAACCGCATCGCCAGAGAACGAGGAGACCGCCCGCTAAACCACTCGCGGAGGTTCGGCTCCGCTTCTCTGAGTTGTCGCGCATCCAACACTTCCACCGATACTCCTCGTTTCTGGTAATACTCTCGTTTGCGCAGCACCTCAGCCATTTCCTCTTCATCCGCCGCGACCCATATCGTGCCCGACTGCACATATTCCACGTCCTCTGGCAGTTCCGGCCGCAGTTGCTGCCACAATCGCTGGAGTAATACGTCAAGGCGAACTGCGCATCCGAGTCGTCCATGACGACAATGTGCCCCATCCCCGCGGCCGTCGCGCCACCTCCCACCACGTCGCGATCGACAACACAAACGCGCAGTCCTCGTTCCGCGAATGCATCGGCGCAAGCGGCGCCGACGATTCCGGCCCCTACAATGACTATGTCGTATGCTTCCTTGCTCATCTTCTCAGAGCCGAATCCCCATGCAGAGCGGATCCTTCGGATTCAGAATCAGCTCGGCCTCTGCATTCACAAACGCAGACCCTCGGATGCTCGGATAAATCTTCCCATCCCGGATCGTCACCATTCCTTCGAACACGCTGCCAACAATGCTTTCCTGCTTCCAAATCTGGCCTTCTTTGATCTTCGCGTCCGCATAGAGACACGCCAGCTTGGCGCTGGTGCCAGTTCCGCAGGGCGAGCGATCGTAAGCTTTGCCGGGACAGAGCACGAAGTTCTTACTGTGAACTCCCTGAATCTGCGAAGGGCCGTACAACTCCACGTGATCGATCTCTTTGCCGTTATCTCCAGTAATGCCGGTCTCTCGAAGTGCCACGCGAATTGCCCAAGTGAATGCCGTCAGTTCCTCGACATTCTCCAGAGCCAAGCGAAACTCGTGCTCCCGAACCAGGAAGAACCAATTTCCTCCCCAAGCCACATCGCCCTGAACTTCGCCGTAGCCCGGCACATGCACCTTCACGTCCGCGTGGGTACGGTAGCTCGCAACGTTATTTACCGTGACTTCGCCATCCTGATGCAAGATGGCCGATACGATTCCCACAGGTGTCTCAATCCGATGCTCGCCAGGAGCAATCCGTTTCATGTAGGCCAATGTCGCTACCAGCCCGATAGTCCCGTGCCCGCACATTCCGAGATATCCAACGTTATTGAAGAAGATGACCCCGGCAGCGCAGGCAGGATCGACCGGAGTGCAAAGCAACGCTCCGACCATCACATCGGACCCTCTGGGCTCATTCACCACAGCCGAGCGAAACTCGTCGTGCTGCCGGCAAAATCGCTCCAGTCTAGCGGCTAGAGTGCCGCCTCCGAGGTCCGGCCCACCGCTTACAACCAGCCGAGTCGGTTCGCCCCCAGTGTGGGAGTCGATCACCTTCACTCTTTGCCAGCTCGGCATAGAAAGTCCTACCCCTCCTTTATAACGGAATCAAGATTTGGCGTGACCCCATCTCCCATATTATGGGTAGCGCGCAACGTTATGGGTAGGTCTCCGCATTTTCAATCGACGGCGCGATTCGAATAATCTAGGCCGGTTGAAAACCCTCGAGATATGCAGATGGGTTATTGCGACGGAAGCGACTGGCGGAGAGTTTGGAGGCGCGGGTCGGAATCGAACCGACGCATAAAGGTTTTGCAGACCTCTCCCTTACCACTTGGGTACCGCGCCCCTGCTCAGTACGTCAGCGTTCCGTAACGGATGAGCCCGTGCTGCGGAGCACGAATGAAACAAGGAAATCTGGAGCGGGAGACGGGATTTGAACCCGCGACTTCGACCTTGGCAAGGTCGCACTCTACCACTGAGTTACTCCCGCTCGACCTGAAAATTATACCGCATTTGCGGAGTTGAACACCTTACCCTCGCCGCTGCCTCATTACCGCGGTGATGGCTATTTTAGGCCAGTTCCAGTTCGATCTTCTTCGCCGCCCGGTCCAGTTTGCTGATGCGGAAGCTTCGGATCTGTCCCGCCTTTGCGGGCTCTGCTTTCGGTGGTCCTCCGCTACCCGTCTTCCATCGTGCCTGGAGCATCGAGCTTAACGAAGAGAGATCAGCTTTGGCCGGTTTAGGACTTTCCTCCTTCGCAGGCGCTCCGCCCGTCATCGTGCAAGTAGCGAAGATTCCCTCTCCCAGTTCGACTCTGGCCTGCGTCCCGGAGTCTTCCACCAGTCGGCCTGTCACAACATCTCCTTCTTTATGTTCCTCAACGTACTCGTCCAGCCCCGTCGGGACCAGTTGCTTCATCCCTAGACGCATCTGGCGTTTGTCCGGATCGATCGCCAGGACAACCGCCTTCACGACCTGGCCGGCTCGCAGCACATCCGCCGGCTGGTTGATTCGCTTCTCGGCGCTGATGTCACTGACGTGGACCATGCCTTCGACTCCTTCGGCAAGCTGCACGAAGGCGCCGAACTTTGTGAGGCTGGTAATCGGTCCCTCCACCCCGGAACCGACCGGGAATCGCTGCGGAACTTCCGTCCACGGATCACCCAGCGCTTGCTTCAGCCCGAGAGACATACGCCGCTCCGCGGCATTCACTCCCAGAATAATCACTTCGACCGTCTCACCCTGCTTCACGACGTCGCTGGCTTTGCGGATCTTGCCCTTCGACCACGACATCTCCGAGATGTGAATCAGGCCTTCAATGCCCGGATCGAGTTCCACGAATGCTCCGAAATCGACGAGACGCGTCACTGTGCCACGGACTCGGTCTCCGATGCTGTACTTCCCGGCAACGGCATCCCAGGGATGAGGCTGCAGTTGCTTCAGTCCCACAGAAATGCGGCGCCTGTCGCCTTCCGACGCAAGCTTGAGAACCTTCACTTCGACTTGCTGCCCCACCGTTAGAACATCGGCAGGCTTATTGACTCGTCCCCATGCGATGTCGCTCACGTGCAGCAAACCATCGACTCCGCCGAGGTCCACGAACGCTCCGTAATCAGTGAGGCTGCGAACCGTTCCGCTGATCGTGTCTCCTTCTTTGATCTGACCGTAGAGACGGTCGCGGGCAGAGCGTTCTTCCTCTTCGGCCACGACACGGCGATCGACCACGAGGTCTTCATCCGCCACATCAAGCTTGATAATCCGGCAGCGAATTTCCTGGCCGATGAGCTTCTCCATCTCGGAGGCTTCGCGCACTCCGCTGCGCGAGGCCGGCATGAATGCGCGCACCCCGACATCCACGCTGAATCCGCCTTTGACCACCGCAGTCACTGTGCCGAGCACCGCGGATTTATCGGCGAAAGCCTTCTCCAGAGCCGACCAGTCCATCGGCCGCTCGACTTTGAACCGGGACAGTTCGTAGTAGCCGTCGAGATCGCGCCCCTTCACCGTAACCAGAGCCTTGTCGCCGGGCTTGACCGTTTCTCCTTGCAGCGCCGTCACCGGGAGAATGCCTTCCGACTTGAAGCCGATATCAAAGAACACAGACTCCGAGGTGACGGCAATAACAGTCGCTTCGAGCTGCTTGCCGCCCTCGACTCGGTGCGAGTGGCTCTTCTGAAACTCGGAAAAGATCTCGCCGAACGATTCCGTGCTCTCGGCAGGTTTGGACTCTGGGGATGGGTTGTTGGAGGTTTCTGGATCAGACATGAAAGCTTGACTACCCTCGAATGCGGAATTGATCTATCAGGATATCGCGAAACTCAATGGACCGCCCACTGCGGATCATCCTCCGGCCTCACGATCTCGCCATCGCGCATATGAATGATGCGGTCCCCATACCTCGCGGCCTCAGGATTATGGGTAATCATCAGCACGGTCTGGCCGAGTTCCTGATTCGATTTGCGCAACATGCTCAGGACAGCATCGGAGTTCTTCGTATCCAGATTTCCTGTCGGCTCGTCCGCAAGCACGACGCTCGGTTTATTGATCAGCGCGCGGGCTAATGCGACTCGCTGCTGCTCTCCCCCGGACAGTTCCGAGGGACGGTGTTCCAGCCGTTTGGCGATGCCGAGGAGCTCCGTAATGCGGTTGAAGTAGTCGGGGTTGCGGTCTCCATTTCCCGAGATCTCCCTCGCCATCAGGATGTTCGACCGGGCATCGAGCGTGGGAAGCAGGTTGAACTTCTGAAATACGAAGCCGATCTTGCGCTTGCGCATGCGCGTGCGCTCGGCGTCCGAAAGCTTCGCCAGGTCCTCGCCGTCCAGGACTACACTCCCACCATCGGGATGTGTGAGACCGCCCAACAGATAGAAGAGCGTGGATTTGCCACTGCCCGAAGGGCCGACGACGGTGACGAACTCGCCCTTCTGCACGTCGAAGGAGATACTGCGCAGGGCTTGGACTTCGATTTTGCCTACGTGATACGTCTTCCGCAGGTCTTTAGCTTCAATAAATGCGGCCATGCCTGCAAGAATCTTACACGAAGCGCAACGAAATCAGGGTCGCAGCAGGCGGGGAGCAGCGTACGGAGCCCATTGGTCTTTCAGGCTGCGCCGATGACGTGGCTGGCCAGTGGTGCGGCCGGGCGCTGGTGATACATCTTCTTCGGGCCGCGTTTTCTCACCAGCAGTAGCCGGACTTTCTCCAGCAGATCCGCGGGTGAATACATTCCTTTGGTCAGAAACACATCGGCTTGCGACGCATGGTCATAGATGCGGACTTTGCTCGAGATCAGGATCGCCGGAGTGTGCGGAGCCAGATCCTTGATCTTCGCGATCAGCTGCGGACCATCCAACCCAGGCATTGCCATGTCCGCGATGACGAGATCGATCCCGCCTTCCACGAAGCGGGCGAATGCCTGTTCTCCGCGTGCAAAGCTGGCGACGCGATAGCCGCGGGTTTCCAACATGATCTTTCGGTGGGAAAGCGACTGCTCGTTATCGTCAACACACAGGACCGTGCGCTTGGGTTTCATCAGCCTTCTGATTTCTTGGCCGCTCGCGATTACGAACGCCCAGAGAAAACTTTTCTCGATATGAAGAATGTCAGAGCAGGATGGATGCTAATGAAAATGGATGACGCTGTAAAGTAGCGTCGATGCTAATGGGACGTTCTGGCTATTGCTTTTGTGAACAGCAAATGCACGACAGTGTTTTCCGCATGTTGCGTGATGTGAGTTACAGAAAGACTTCGCCGCGGATTACCTCCACCGCATTGCCTCCGACGCGAACGTTAACTATCCGGTTATCGCCGCGTGACGCGCGCACAAAAATTCTGCTCGGACGTTTCATCTCAACGCCCTGTTCGATAAGGACGCGCCGATCCGGTTGGACCACTCCGCGAGCGACCATCCACGCCGCCGTGCAGCCCGCCGCCGATCCCGTTGCCGGATCTTCCCCGTTGTAAAAAATCATGCGGGCGTGCAAACCGGCCGCCGCATCGACGGTTTCGCGGCACACAAAGTAAAAGAACTTGCCGTCCGTCTTCTCGAGATACTCCGCGGCGCGACGCACATCAATCCGCAGGTTTTGCGCGATTGCCAAGGATTTCAACGGCGTCACCGTGAAAGGCACGCCGGTTGAAACAGTCTCGATCGGCAGGTTGGCATCGAAATCTTCCATCTTCAATCCGGTGGCCCGCGCAACCGCTTCCCGATCGTGCTGGGTACCGAACACCGGATCGACTTGTGTCATTTCCCCGAAGGTCGCCTGTCCCGCGGAATCTTCAAAGCGCACCGGAACTTTGCCGACATTGAGTTCCAGCGTGATCTCCGCAGCGCCGCTCTCGCCCCGCAACGCAAACGCAGTACCAAGCGTGGGATGACCCGCGAACGGAAGTTCCTCCTGCACGGTGAAGATGCGTACTCGGACGCCGCGCTCGCGTTCGGTTGCCGGATCGCGCGGAAGAATGAACGTCGTTTCGGATAGGTTCATCTCTTTCGCGATCGCCTGCATCTCGAAATCGCTGAGTCCGCGCGCATCCGGAAAAACTGCAAGAGAATTTCCTTCCAGCGGTTTGGAGGAGAACACATCCCACTGCGTCATTGCGAAACGGCGAGCCTGCGGGCCCATGGCATTCCCCTGTGTTCTATGGTTAAGCAAGCGATGAGAAACTATGCCTCAGCGATGCAGAAAAATGCGCGTGCAGCGGAACCGCAGCCCGTGGCGGCGGTTGACAGCAAAATCCGCCGCGCCTATCCTACCGATATGTCTCTTCCCTATTCCGCCGGCCTGATGTGTTGTTGTTGTCTGACGCCGGCGTGTGGATAGGGACACAGCGAAATTCTTCCCATCCCACCCGGCGCGAGCGGGTGGGTTTCGTTTTTCATCCGCTTTATACCAGCTGGGCGCCAGGACGGGCGACTTTCGGAATCCTATCGAATCGAATGAAATGACGAGGAGAATCCCATGACGACCGCGACAGCAAGCGAGACCTACAGCGTTCCCAGAATCAATGACACGGCACCGGACTTTGTCGCCGAAACCACCCAGGGCACGATTCATTTTCACGATTGGATCGGCAACGGCTGGGCGATCCTGTTTTCCCATCCCAAGGACTTCACCCCTGTGTGCACGACTGAACTTGGTTATATGGCGAAGCTGCAGCCGGAATTTCAAAAGCGAAATGTGAAGATCATTGGCCTCAGCGTCGATCCGGTGACCAACCACAGCAAGTGGGCGGCCGACATCGAAGAAACCCAGGGCGCCAAGGTGAACTATCCCATGATTGGCGATCCCCAACTCAAAATTGCGAAGCTCTATGGCATGCTTCCGGCCGAGGCGGGAGAAACTTGTGAGGGCCGCACCCCTAATGACAACGCAACGGTGCGAACTGTTTTCGTGGTTGGGCCGGACAAGAAAATCAAACTGCAGTTGAGCTATCCCATGAGCACGGGACGCAACTTCGACGAGATCCTGCGCGTGATCGACTCCCTGCAGCTAACAGCCAAACACCAGGTTTCCACGCCAGTCAACTGGAAGCCGGGAGAAGATGTCATTATCAGCGGCTCGGTATCGAATGAAGAAGCCGCAAAGAAATATCCCGGCGGATTCAAGACCTTAAAGCCTTACCTCCGGGTCGTGGCTCAGCCCAAGTAAGAAGTGACGACACAAGAATCAGGCCGCGGACTCACCTTCCTAATGGAGACGTGAGGTCCGTGGCCTCCCGGACAATTCTGCGTCAGTCAGATAAGTCCGAGACAGCGTACAGCGAAGATGAAGCCTGATTCGCGGTCCGGAGTTCTTCGGCGGAAATCGCGGCGCCTCGTATCCGGGCCGCGAGTTGGAGGATGCCACACCAATCGTCCTCGCCCATGGCGGTTCTGAGGCGACGTTGAGCCCGCTCCCAATAAGGGAGTGCCAGGTTGAAAGTGGTTTCCCCTTTGGGTGTAAGGCTATAGATCCGCTCGCCATGCCGGTCGCCCCGTCGAATTTGTATGTATTCCTTTCTCCGTAGTCCACCAAATCGCCGGGACAGCGTCGGGACAGCAATACCAAATTCACGCGCAAAATCGCATTGCGCGATCTCGCCAGCGCTTCGGATGGCCTGCAATATCACAAACTGGGTCGCTTTCAGCCCGGTGGGAGCCAGCACCAGATCGTAAAACTGGGTGACAGCTCGCGCCGCCGTTCGCAACGCGGCAAATGCCGAGGGCAGGGGCTCCGCCTCTGGGCTGCCCGCAAACGCCAGTTCCGCAAGAACTTGCTCCGAATGGTTGGATTGAGGTTGAGAATTTACGTTGGGCGCGAGTGCAAAAGGTCGTTCCACGACACATCCTCCATTGCAGGATACAGATACAATTCTTGTTTGTGACGTCGCTTACAAAGCCGCGCGGTGAACGCGACCGGGCGTCCATGAGCACGTGAGTTTGCCTCGCGCGCTACACATGACCGGTGGCGGCCCGCGTAGATTTTTCCCAGGCGCAAACGCTCATCGAGAGTTAAGTGTTTGGCAGGCCATACTGGCACCTCCCAACGCGACGGGAAAGAATCACGCAGGCTGTCGGTCGTGAGATGACATCTCGAACCCAGAGGAAGCCAGGAAAATTTGCCCTGACAACCTTTTGACGGCTGACGGTACGTAATCCACGGGTTCCATCACGAATGGTACAGAGTTGAGGAATGGACGTCTCAGAGAGGGATTTACCCCGATTTGTTCCGCGCGCCAGGATCACCTGCGACCCAATCTTTTGTAGTATTTTGGCAAGGTCAGCGAAACGAGGAAGCGCATGCGGTCCGGTGATCGTCCCGGTCTTCAAAACCGGCGGGTGGCAGGCAATCCTGTCACCGGTGGGTTCGACCCCCACTCGCTTCCGCCATTTCAATGACTTATCGCAGGTCTTTCTCTACCGCATCTGCGTCCACGGCGCAGCGGAACCCGATTGTGCCTGAACGGTCCATGCTGGGCGCCATCAAAAGGAACTTGCCGTGTTCGGTAAGCTTGTAGGCTTCCGGAAAATACCAGATCGATCCCTGCGGCTGATAATAGTTACCGCCTCGGACAATCGCGGCGCGCGTGTGCTCGTCCGCAAATTCGTCGGTCCATTGCCAGACATTGCCGACAAGATCCATGACTCCGAAGGGACTGGCTCCTTTCGGGTGAGCGTCCACAGGATCGGGGTCGCGCATGTGGCGTGATTTGTCAGGAATGGGAACGGCATCGGGGTTCCACTCCTCGCCCCAGGGATAAGCTCGCTGATCTAATCCTTGCGCCGCATATTGCCACTCCCATTCGTGCGGCAATCGCTTCCCCGCCCATTGGGCGTAGGCTCGAGCATCGTCCATCGACACCCATGTCACCGGGCGATTCTCTTCGCCGGAAGAAAACGCCCCGTCCTTCCAGTCGCGCAGAAAATTCAGATCATTCCCTGGACGGTACTTCGTCGCGTCGAGAAACTTTTTGTACTCGGCGTTCGTCACGGGATACTTGTCGATGTAAAAGGAGGCGATTTGCATGCGATGAGAATGAAAACGCCGCGGCGAGTCTTCCCATGGATACTGCACATCGACGCCCGTATCGTTCAGTCCCTCGATCTCGATACCATGAACATCGAAGGAGAAATCCGCTGCAGGAATCCTGATCATCTTTTCGGGAGACGACTTCGCCGGTTTCGTGGAAGCGATAGGGACGATTTGTTGAGGCAGGACTTTCCATTCGTGCGAATAGCTGGCAAGCGGAGTGTTTGTCATCCGCTTCATCTTTGTCATCAGCGCCTGCAGCGAGCTGTCAGCGGAAGTCTTGCTAGCAAGAATGGCGCCGAAACCTTTTGCTTCAATCGCAAAGCTGAGTACTGGGTTGCCGCCGCGAGTTCCTGGCTTGAGTTCCACGCCGTGATACACGTCGTAATAATGCGCATCGCCAGACGTGGAGATTTCCATCTGATCGCCCAGCACGTCGTACTCGTTGCGATTAACAATCGTCCAGAGAGTCTGGTCTCCCAGCGGCCACCGGCTGGCAAACACTCCGTACTGCAGCATCGGAGCCATCGGCTCCCAATCTTTGCTTACCAGGAAGCGCGCCGATTCCCGCTCGATGGTTGCGACTCGCCTGGTGGCTTCGGCGTCGCGCGGTGTGATTCCGTTCCCGATGCCCCAGATGTTCTCCCAGCTCTCCCATCCGACGCCATTGAAGAATGCGAATTGCAGATCGCTGGTCTTGTCGCGATTCCAGCGGTCCGAGATGTTCACCATGTGCCGCGGCTCCAGCCATTTGTACTTGTCGACGAGGGGAGGGAAGGGAAACTGATACTGGCCCCAGGTCATCAGGTTCCATGCAAGCGCCTCGTCGGACGGGCCACCTTCCGGCTCGAACACGAGGGGATGACCGGACTTGTCCGCGGCTAGCGAGAATGCGAGTGGCACTCCGTCCTGCGTGTCGCCGTTGATGCCGTCGGCGCCGATTTCGGCCATCAGCCACGCGATCTCTTCGGGCCACGAACGCTCTGGCTGCCGCGTGCCCTGGTCCCACATCATCATCGGAAAGAGCACGCGAACGCCGCGGCGATGAAAGTCCGCAACCATCTGTCGAACTCCTCGAATGCCGCCCGGCATGCTGCGAATCAGGTCGTGCTGATTGCGGTCGTCCACGCCCATGTTCGGATACGTCGGCCAGATCAGGACTGCGTCGATTCCCCCGTAGCGCTTGTCGAGGTCATCGAGGTAACGGTCCACCGTGTATTTGCCGGCGACTGGATCATAGAAGTAGCGATCTTGCACCATCATCTGGGGCTGGATGAAGCTGGATTGCGTCCACTGAAATTCTGGCCGGTCGTAGCGCGAACCGTCGTACCCGATGCGAATACGGCGCTCATTGCGCCAGTGCGTGATGTCGGCGAGCCACGCTGCATGCTCTGCGGCGTCGCAGAGTTTGGATCCCGGAATCCACAAATCCTTTGCCACCGTACCGGCGCAATTCGGAGCCGGGATCTGCTGATCCGCCGGAGAAACGTTCGTGTCCTGCGCGATTGAGAACAGACAGGCGAAGAACAGCACAGCACAGGCAGCTATGCGGGAGGTCATGGCGCAGCCTCAAGCTTCAATTTTCCTGCACTGTGGAATGTATCAGCTTCCGCCAAGAAGCTTTGCCGCCGCTTCGTAGGCTCGCTGATATTCCTCGTGATGTTGCTCGTAATCCGGAGACGACGGATCGTAGGCCACGTACCAGTCTTCGGGATAGATCTCAAGTATCTGCGTCTTCATGCGCAGCGCGAACGGGAGCAGGTCCACCATGGACCCGATGATCCCGGAGCGATCCGGATTGCTGGCCTTGCGGGTTTGCAGTTCGAGAGCGACCTTGCCCTGCCAGCGATGGAAGTTGCGGCACCAGTCCACCGCGCACGGTCTGCCCCGCTGTTCATTCTCCTCGTCTTCGAAGGAGAGACTCTGGCTGCCGAAAGCGATTCCGTTGCGCGCGGCGCGTTCGGCAACCGCGTCGGCAAATCCGAGATCTTCGGGCTGTCCGAAGCTGTTGATGCCGACCATGAGCTGCTTCGGTGAATTCAGGGACTTTTCATAGTCCAGCATGTCGACGATGTACTTGCGCCAGACGCCCGGGGAGAAGCCGTGCCGCTTGAGCGCGAACATGCACGCGGGATAGGTCTCGCCGCCACCGCCGAGTCCGAAGCGAACGTAGCCGACCGCGAGATTATTCCCGTAGTGCTCGACGACCGCAGCCATGAAGGCCTGGTAGTTCTTCATGAAATCTTTTTGCCAGAAGACGGGGACGCGTCCGAAGTTGGGGCACTCGACCGAATCCACTTTGGAGAAAACAAAATCCGGCGTGACCTTCGATCCGCCGCCATAGCCAGTGGCCCAGGTGACAAAGTTCACTCGCTTACCGGCTTCGATCCAAGGCGCGATTTTCTCGTCAATCTCAGACCAATCGTAGCGCGGATTGGCGCTCGGACCACGATCGATCTGGTTCCAGACGAGGTAAAAGTTGGCGCCACAGACCACGGGATTGTGCAGGAGAAGTTTCGTGGTCCTGGCCTGCTTCTGGCGGTCGGGGAACATGATCGCGAACAGTCCGTGCGGGGCGTCGGGCACGGCGAGGGTGGGGAGAGGATCCGAACACTTGGGCGTGGGGGCAGGTGCGGGCACGCTTTTCGCTGCGCCTTTTTCCTGGGCCAAGGTGAAAGGCGCGTTTGCCAAAATTGCGAGTGAGACCGCGATGACGAACATCCACTTCATTCCGCTTCCTCGAAAATGGGGAGTGTACGACAGTTTCGAGTTAGGAACACGTGGGCGGGACAATCGACTCGGAAATTGGGGAGTTGCGGCGGCGTTTTGGTTGACTTTGATGTCCTCGGGTTTTTTGAATCAATGCACGTAAAATATTGGATTTAGACAAGTTATGGACTGGAGATATGGCTTTGTGCTCACAAAATATTGAATTCAATGGAGTTACCCGCAAAATATTCCAGGATAAGGAGTTAGTAGCTGGTTTGGAAGAGCGGGCTTTACCGGGGGCGATGAGATGAGATGAAAAGTATTGGCAGTTGCGAGCTTCGCGACTGCGCTTCGACGGGGTTGCAGGTCTCAGAGTTTTTGGGATCAGAACAGGTAAAGTATTGATTCCGGGTAAGTTGCTGGCCGGAGATATGCGTGCGTGCTCGCAAAATATTGGAAATGAAGGAGTTAATCGCAAAATATTCTGGAATAAGGAGTTAGCTACGAATCCGAAGCGGCGGACGTCTGGGTGGGTGCTGACTTGAATTTGAGGCGTCCGCGCATGGAAACATTCTGGCCCTTTTTGTCGGCGAGAGTAAAGTGCAGATGTCACAAGAATCTGGACTTTTTGCCTGTGGAAAACTGCCGTTCACAGAATAGGGTTAGTCCCGTCTGTCTCTTTTTCCCCAGGTTCCCGAACTAGAGAGTTCTATCTCGAATCACAATTCGGAGGACTCGCTCAGCAATTTCAACTTCTTCGTCCCCGATAGAGAGATTCGATCTCCGCTCAAGACCTGGGTGAACAAGGTTTCGATATTCCCTGACCGCGTGTCCAAAAGACTGAGCACTCGGACTAATTAACTTCAGTTCCACAGCCACGTCGAGCAGTACGCTCAGGCCCCATTCTTCAATGTCTCGAGAGTCTTTCCGTGCAGCGGTTGTGTTTTTTGCCTTCACAGGATCCTGCATCAATGCGTCAAGCAGAAGCCCCTCAATAATCCCACCTGCCAAAATGAACCTTGCCTTCAGAGAGTGCGTCGGAGCGGTGACGAATTCCGCGTAATCCCGAACCACGATCCGACGAATCGTTGTGTCTTTCACGAATGAAAAGTCTGGATGAGGTGCGAGAACGCGAGTTTGTTGCAGCGGAATTGAATGTCTGGTCGGCTTTGCGAACTTTGGAACTGCTTCGATGCCAAACTTATCAAGTTCCTCTGCCCACGCTTGCCTCGCATCTGTAAACTCGCGAATCGCTGGTTGGACCGTTACTACTGGTTGTTCTTCTCGGTAGAGAAATTCGTAACACGACCCAGATGAAAGCGGGGCCCCGCCCCGAGAAAGCGATTTCACAAATTTCGGGAAATCGGCCACCAAGTGCGACATTGAGAATCTGAGACTGCTCGGATGGTCCGATGGGCCGGGCAGCCTTACGTCGAGACAATTCGATTGAAGGGCTTGCCGCTGCAAATACCGCAGCCAATTTCCCGCGCAATCTAACGCGTACGAATGCCTTTTCGCGTCTCCGCTGAATTCGAACGCTAGCATTCTGGGAACGTATAGAAATTCCCCCGTTGATAACATGCCGGTATTCAAGAGGATTCGGTCGTGCTCTAGTTCCTCCAATGCAACGTCTCTATCCCAAATGTCTGATCTTACGACGGCCGCCGACGTTGGCCTATCGCTCGTGAGCAGCCGGTCGATTATCTCAAGAACTAATTCCCGCTTTTGAGGGTCAAGTGACATGGGGACGACCCGTAAACATTATTTCAGGCATTGGTGCATCCATCATCCAGCCGGCAAACTTACTCGTTGATGCACTGCCTGTAGCTCTGCCGTTAACAACTGAGGGCTGGTCCAGACTTGCAGACACCACTATAAACTGGCAGCCTCAGACTCCGTGGTCGCGAAGGTTGGGGCTGCCAGTACCCCGACCCAGCAACACTGGGTCTCAATGGTCCAAATGGAATGTGAGGTCTCCGCGCATTCCTACTCGTTTTCCTGACGGGGTTCGGAGCGGGCGGAATCGCCACCTTCTCGCGACGGCCAGCGAGACAGCATTGAGACCATCACCTGGACCGGGTGCCGCTTTCTGCACCTCAGCGCAGACAACACGGCCCTCTTTATCGACAAAAACTCCTACCGTAACAATCGCATGGAAGTCTGCATGACGCAGTAGAGGCTCGTCTTGCGGTTGTGGTTTATACACAGCCCGTTCCAGCAATTCTTCGGGTGCCACAGCTCTGAAACTCATATACTTGGAGCAAGTCCGCGCGGTGGCAGAAGTGGATTCACCAGTCGCAAGGTCGGTCTGTTCTGCAATCGCCGGGACACACGCGAGCAAGATCGCAGCGATCCACCAATTTAAGTGCCCTTTACTTCTGATTCGCATTGTCCTTGGCTTCTTTCTGCGCAGCGCCAACCTTTTCATTGACGCCCGGCGCGTCGTGTTCCCCTGCTTTGATGGTTCTCCCGAAGTCCCCGAGAACAACGTGCTGGCGGGTTCTATAAAAGGGGGATGTCAAAAAAGAACACTTCACCTGTTTCACAGGGAAGGTTTTGCTCGGCATCCCCTTTTATCGCACCCGTCCAAGTCCCACGCAGAAGGACTAGGTCAATAGGCTTCTCCTTAATATCAATATCCGACGAGTCCCCTCGTTTAGGCGGATTGCTTCCCCCACCGTGGCCCAGAGACCTTAATTAGTGCGACGTTTCGGGCTTGGTGGACAATTTCTTGAAAAGATCCGGATCGTACTCTTCCAGGCCCGTGATTCCGTAGAGGTGGTTCGCGGAAATCCAGGGCAACCAGAAGCGGTGACCTCCTACGCCGCGGCCTGGACCGCCGGGCCCCATGCGCCAACCCTCCTGCTGCCAGCCAATGCCTTTCATGTCGTACTGTCGTCCGGGAAGCGCGACCATAGATTTTGTATCGTGAAGCAGAAGACGCGCGACATCGAGATAGTGCTCGTCATGCGTATAGTTGTACAACTTTGCGTACGACGACACAGCCCAATCCAGATACTCATCTGCGCTGCCTGCGTGCAAGGCGGTGATACCCTGTATGCCGATGGTTGAAACGCCCTTCTTCCAATAGAGTTGTGAGTCATCTGCATCGATCGGCATCGGCAAGTTCCATATCCAGATCCAGCTTTCGGCGAAGTCAGCGGCTGCCTTGGCGCGATCCAACCACTTTGGGTCCTTCGTTGAATCATAGAGACTCAGAAATGCTTCCATGCTGAGCATTCCCGCTTCTTTATCCGTAATATTTGGGTTATCGCTGGCGCCTCCGATGAAGAGACCGCGGGATCCATAGTTCGACCAGACGTAGTCTGCGGCACGAATCGCTGCCTGCTCGTATTTCGGATCTCTCGTCTCCTCGCTCATTATGATCAGCAGCGGCACGGGAGCGTAGCTAGTTGTGCCCGACGGCTCGTCGACCTCGCTGGTTCCAGGTTTCCAACGCCGAGGAAAAGAGCCGTCTTCCCGTTGCTGTAAGATGAGCCAGTCGACGTACGCCTTCACCCAGGCGAACCATTCGGGATGCTCGCGTCCAAGTGCGCGCTCGCGACGATAAGCCCGCATCAGAACGCGCATGTCTTCCGTCGCGTTCCGCAACCAGGGAGCGAGCCAGATGTGATTCCAGGGCTTGCCAGTTGCGAGATCGTAACCGGTGGCTTGAAGCGGCACTGTCGGAAGTGCACGGATCATTGAAGAAATAATCGCCAAGCCCGTGTCGCGCATCTTTTTGCCCCGTGCGGTGTGATCGCGTTCGGCTTCACGCAATAACTGGTCCGCACACTCGAGTTCCTTGCCGACGAATCCCATTGCCGCCATGGTCCAATTCCACTGGAGTTTGTCGGTAATGGTGGAGAGGACGAACGGAATCGCAGTCCGCCCGTCGATAGTGGCCGCGTGAGCTTCGAGATGATCGATCAGAACACGGCGCATCTGCTCGACATCGATGTAGGTGACGGCAGGATTCAGAGTGTTCCAGGCCCACCGCCAGGAGTTGCGGCTCATGCCGCCGAACGATTCCTTCTGGCCAAAACGGAAGCGAACTTCGTAGCTTTGAGTTACTCCCTGCGCAATTGGGTGATAGCGACGCGCGGTTATTGGCTTCGCATCCGGGGGACCTCCCATGTATGTGCCACTTACTGAGCCCGGGAACCAAAAACCAAACTCGATAGGACGATCGGCATCCTGCCACACCCCGAGTGCGCCAAATTGAAAGCGCGCGTCGGTCATCACTTCCTTCGTCAGCTTCGTCTCTTCAAACGTCGAATCGCCGCGTGGTGAGGGATCCAACACGGCCAGCGAGGCGCCATTTTGAAAGGAAAGAGCGAAGAGTGGGGCTGGAAGGAGATCCTCTCGCATCTGGTACCGATGGGCCGCATAGTTCAGCGTGCCACCGGGTGAACGCTCGCCGTTGTAGGTGGGATCGCCGTACAAGGCCGCGGGGGCCATGTAGCTGATGCTGGTCCAGGGTACCGAGGCATCTACCGCAAACAGGACGGCGGATTCGAAGCCACCGGTTGCGTTGCCGACCACCTCGACTTTCCTCTGCACGGACAGAACAGCCCCGCTGCACGGCCCAGTGGTCGTGAACTCGAAAAACAACGTTATCGCCATACGGGATTTGGGCGTCGGCATCGACTCCTCCAGCCGATCTTCGAACCGTCTCGTATGCGGCCGCAAGGTGGCGAACTTCTTCTCCCGCGGGAGATACCTCGAACTGTGCAGGCTCGCTTTGCGAAATCCGGGGTGCCGGGCCGCCAGCGATTTCGAGGCCCCACCCGCCTCGAGAGGAATGAGTGAAGGAAACAGTCGCCTCGGTTTGCAGCCGCCCAAGATCAAGCCGGTCGCTTGTTTGCGCGGACGAGAATACGGCGAGACATAGTACGAGTAGCAGATGACCAAGTCTCATGAAGGCCTCTCAATGCCTGTGGCATGAGGGGCAAACCTACTGCAAACCGGCGATGCAGTCCAGAACTTTCGTCCCTTCCTACAAATGTTAATCGTCGCGTTCCAATTGGTCGGATTAGCTTGGATCAAAGGCAATGCCCGGAAGCCCGAGTAGCGTTCCAATCCTCGTCACGGTGTGGGCGTGCAGCTGTCGTCATGGATAAATTCGTTGTACCAATTGATCTCCCAGGTCTTACCGTTGTCGGTTGAAAATGCCTGCTCCCACTTAGCGACAACATTCGAACCTTTGGGATTCACCGTCCAGGTGAAGCGTACGGTAATCGGTATCCCGTTGAAAGTATCGGGCCTTCGAATATCCCTACGCTTCCGTCGAACTTGCCGACTACAGGCGGCTGAATGACGCCTCCCGAGAATGTGTTATCCACCCAGTAGATGCGCCTTGCCTGGATGATCTGGACCTGTGCGAATGCGGGGGCAACCAGAACAAAGAGGCTAACAATGGCCAGAACTTTGAAGCTTTTCATGACGCACCTCCTGGAGCAGTGCTCCGAATTTGTGGTTCGGGGTTGACTCTGCTCCGGGAGGCAGAAATCAGCAATGCAGGCGCCATCAATCCGACATCAATCGCGAATGCAGAGGGGATCAGGCGGATGTCATAGTCGCATCACATCCCAAGGTACTGAGAAGAAAGTAGAACGAAGGAAAGGATGCAGTGGGGCGGATGTCCAGAGTCGTGGAGATGTTAGCGTTCCTGAACAGCGTCACGTGACTGTAATCACAGAAAGGAAACGGCACGTGCACTGAACATGGGAAGGTCGCGGGCTGCGGAGAAAGGGCCCGCTCCGGGGCAGATTCGTGCAATTTCCTAAACCAGCCAGGCTGCGCCTTTACTCACAGATCGCCTTCTTTTTACTGTTCGTCTTTCTGCTCGTGCGCACGGAGTTCCGCGGGTCGCTGACAAGTTCAGGAAGCGACATCCGCCTGCCGTATCCCGTTGGGCTGTTCTTTCAACTTGATCCGCTGGTTGCCTTATCGAATGCCCTGGCAAGCCGCTCGCTCTATAAGGGGCTGCTGTGGAGCCTCGTCATCCTGATTCCGACGTTATTCTTCGGACGTTTCTTCTGCGGCTGGATCTGTCCGCTCGGATCTCTGAACCATTTCTTCGGGAGCCTGAAATCCGAACGCAAGCGCGGCAAGCAACTGCTGGAATCGAATCGCTACAAGCGCTGGCAGAATACGAAGTACTACCTGTTGATTGTGGTTCTGGTCGCGGCTTTGCTTGGCACGGGCCTGGCCGGATGGCTCGATCCCTTCTCGTTCCTCGTGCGCTCTATCGGACTGTCGATCTTGCCCGGCACGAATTACGCCTTGCAGGCAACGCTAAGAACTCTCGAGCATAGCCGCTTTGCTGCGATCCAGATGATTGGAGGGGCAGCGCACGTCATCCTCGGATACCTGGTTCTGAATTTTAAGCAGCCCTACTTCCGGCAGGGAGTGTGGCTTGGACTCATCTTTATATTCGTTCTTGCGTTGAATTTTCGTGTCACTCGCTTCTGGTGCCGCGCAATCTGCCCGCTGGGAGCGCTTCTGGGATTGGTCTCGCGCTGGTCGATTCTGGGGCTGGTCAAGCATCCAGAGCATTGCAACGACTGCAACCGTTGCCTGCTTCGCTGCCAGGGAGGGGACGATCCCATCGGCGGAGTTCCATGGCATCAGGCTGAATGCCACCTGTGTCTCAACTGTGTGGATGAATGTCCTGAAAACGGTTTGGCATTCAAACTCTTTCCCGCGGACAAAATAGCCAGCACGAATCTGCAACGCCGCAAAGTTCTCACCGGACTCGCGTCAGGTGTCGCGCTCGTTCCGATACTCCGAAGCACTCCCGGATTTGCTGCCGAAAAGAATGAGCGGCTCCTGCGTCCGCCGGGCGCAGTGGATGAAGAGTTTTTCCTGTCGCGGTGCATCCGGTGCGGCGAATGCATGAAGGTGTGTCCGAATAATGCGCTGCAACCGGCATTCAACGAGGCGGGACTTGAGGGGCTGTGGACTCCGATTCTTGTTCCGCGCGCAGGATATTGCGAGACCAGTTGTGTCCTCTGTTCTCAGGTCTGCCCAACGGGCGCCATCTGGGAGATCACCGCGAAAGAGAAAGGCTGGGCTGTCGATCTTGGCGCATCGACAAAGCCGGTTCGGCTGGGTACCGCATTCTACGATCGCGGGCGCTGCCTGCCGTGGGCCATGGCGACGGATTGCATCGTGTGCGAAGAATGGTGTCCCACTTCGCCGAAGGCGATTTATTTTCGTCCCGCCGAGGTGTTCGATGCTGCCGGAAATTCGAAGCAGGTGAAGCAGCCTTACGTTGATCCTTCCCACTGCGTCGGTTGCGGCGCGTGTGAACATGCATGCCCGGTGCAGGACCGTCCCGCGGTTTACGTGACCAGCGTTGGGGAGAGCCGATCGAGGAGCAACCAGATCTTATTGAATCGTAAGAAGAGTTAAGGCTGGCCCTGTTGAAGGAAACGAAATATGGAAACCAAGACTGAGTTAACTCGCCGCGACGCCCTGCTGAAATTACTCCGAGTCGCCGGAGCGGGGGCCGGCACTGCCGGAGTCGCCGCATGGCTAGGCCACCGCAGTGTACGCCCCGAAGCGCCGCTCGCAGTTGCCGCCAAGCGCGGCCACACCGTGCCCGCCGATCCAGGTTTGCCGGAGATGGCAATCGTCCAAGGGGAAGACCCGGCTCAGCTCGCGCGCCAAGCGGTCGATGAGTTGGGAGGCATGCGGCGATTCATCTCTCGCGGAGACATCGTGCTCGTCAAGCCCAACATTGGCTGGGATCGCACGCCAGAACAAGCTGCCAATACCAATCCCGATGTCGTGGCCGAGATTGTCCGCCAGTCCCTGAATGCGGGCGCCAAGCGGGTAATTGTCGCAGACGTGAGCTGCAACGAGGCGCGCCGGTGCTTTCAGCGGTCCGGGATTGCGGAAGCTGCCCAGAAAGCAGGAGCCGAAGTCATCCTGCCCGATGCCTCCCGGTTCAAAGAAGTCGATCTGCAAGGAGAAGTACTACGCGCCTGGCAGGTATTCGATCCGTTCCTGAACGTGGACAAAGTTATCAACGTTCCGATCGCCAAGCACCATGCGCTTACCGGCACAACTCTCGGCATGAAGAACTGGTATGGAATGCTGGGTGGCCAGCGCAATCAACTCCATCAGAAGATTCACGAGAGTCTGGTGGACCTGGCGGACTTTGTACGTCCAAGCCTGACGATAGTTGACTCGTATCGGATTCTCATGCGCAACGGACCGACTGGCGGCAATCTTGACGACGTGATGCTGAAGAAGACGCTTATCGCCTCAACCGATCCGGTAGCCATAGATGCCTACGTGGCCAAGGCATACTGGAACCTCGACGTTGACGCATTGCCCTACCTGCAGATGGCGGCGAGGCGAGGTCTAGGAACGTGCCAGTTCGAAAAGCTGCGCACCGTGACTAAACAGTTAGCCTGAAAGAAAATCCCGGATTTGCCAACAGTCCAACTCCCAAAAATAAAGCCGGGCCGTTCAGGGTATGAACAGCCCGGCCGGAAACCGGCGTTCCTGGCGGGTACAGGCGCCAGCAACGCCGTGAGCGGAGCAACTTTTCACTGGTACGAGAAGTTCAGGTTGTCGACATACACCGTGTAGCCATCCTGCTTGTAGTCTCCATCCATTTGGTAATTGATAGTGACCCCATACCAGTTCGGTGCAGGGAAGGGAGCGTACGTCCAATTCAGCGTGTGGGTCACACCGTTGAAGGTGATCGAGTTGTACACCAGTTGATTATTCGAATTGCGCGATACCTGGATCACCAGATGATTCCACTGGTTCTGGAGGGGATAGCAGGAGATTCCCGTAGGCACCCACTTGTAGTTCGTGTTATCCCAGATGTCCCACTCGTTTCCGCCCGCAACGCGGCATTCGTGACCCCAGGTATAACCGTTGTTATTGAAGAACTGGTTGATATCGAACTCCAGCGCCTGTGACGCTCCGAGATTGCTGCCGTAGAAGTAAACGTCATACGTGAAGTTGTGCAGCGTGGGAACGAGAGTGTGATTCGGGTCAGGAAGATTCTGGGACGACAGGTCTCCGATGAGATGGTTGTTCCAGAGCACATCGGAATAATCCATGTTCCCGCCGAGGTTGAACTGCGTGGACTTACCGGAAAGCGACGGAGAGGAAACATTCTGATACATCGCCCAGGTTGTTCCCGGACCGCTGGGCGTGCAGTTCGTGCAGTCTTGATAAGTTGGAGGCTGCTGCGCGTATCCGTTCCATCCGCCGCTGCTCTGCAGGTTATAGAAGGTCTGGCCCGACGAATTCACCGTGATCTTGACCGGAGTCGTGGCCGCTCCGCCACACTTGTCCCACTCCTGAACCACTGTATTGTAAGTTCCCGGGCTCAGCGACAGATTCGTGTTCAGGCTTGCTCCGTTGACGACATAAGCGAGTTGATACGGTGCCGTATAGATTCCCATCGAAGAGACGCCCAACGAACAACTGGTCGTAGCGGTCGCCGAGAAGTTTGTGGGCGATCCGACAGTGCTGTTATTGGCTGGCGAGGTCACAAACACTCCGGTTGTGCCGCCAGCTTTCACGGTGATGCTGACGGTGGAAGTCGTGGCGCCGCCGCAACCGTCCCACTCCTCTACGACCACGTTGTACGTTCCAGGATTGAAATTAAGGTTGGTATTAAGGCTGGCGCCGTTCACCGTATACGCCAACTGGTAAGGCGCAGGATAGATTCCCATGGAACTCACGCCTTTCGAGCAGGTCGAGGTCGCGCTGGCGACGAACTTGACCGATGTTCCGACTGTGCTTCCATTGCTGGGACTCGTTACTGTGACTTTTGCAGAGGCAGATGCCGCGAGAAAGACAAAAATGGCCGACGAGATGAAAACACACTTCTTCATTGGGCTTTTTTTCTCCGGTTGGTTCCTATTCCAAGCCGTGCAAGCTTCTCTAGCTAAAGGGCTTCGCTAACTTGCAGGACACCCTGAGATTGTGCTGGGCCACTAGCACCGCTGCGTATTCTTCAGCGCATGAGCGGAAACATTTGAGCGAAGTGGCTTCACTGTATACAGGGCGTACCGGAGAGTCAAAGGAAAATTGCCTTATGCAGGTGGTCGAGCCAATCGGGAGTACTAATACCCAATGGCCTTTTGGCGTGCCCGAATTCCGATGAGGGAATATTTCGAGGATGTGCGTTAGCGGGAGGGTTTCGGCGCGGCCGAGGACGGTCACGCCTGGTCCATTTAGGAAGAATCACCGATGCTTGAAGTACTGAACAGCTCTTTCGTGGGCTTGAGCAGCCTGCCTCGTGGGGAATGTGCCAAGGTTGCGGCGTCTGCCCGTCTTAGCATTCTTTTTGCGCGAATACAGCCGATACTTGCCTGTCTGAAGTTTTCTAATCACGTCGCTGGCCCCGGCGCGTAGCTCTTGTGCGGCTCGCCTTCACAGCTGCATTGTGCCGCGCAGTTGATCCTCTCTTACGCGACACGGATTTGGCCTGACGTGATAGCGATCTGTGCGAAGCAGCGGCCTTACCCTCTTTCTTGAGCGCATTCCGCCGGGCACGGGATCGAGCGCTCGAGGCTTTCCGATGAGAGTGCGATTGTCCTTTCTCATAGTCACGGGTTGCCTTTTGCCGGGTACTGCTCGAAGTCTTTCCTTCTTTCGGAGGCCGAAGTTTCACTCCTGCACGGCGTGCCTTGGAAAGTCCAATCGCAATCGCCTGCTTCGTCGAAGCCGCGCCATGTTTGCCTTCGCGGATGTGGTGCATCTCCTCGCGAACAAATTCTCCGGCCTGCGTGCTGGGGGACTTTCGCTCTCGCGCATCCTCACGAGCGCGCTCCACAGTCTGTTTCTCGGGCATACACACCTCCTCCGACAAGCGTAGTGCTCTCATTTGACTCGAGGAATCGAAGGAATTTGGTAGCGAAGTTCAGATGTTCGCTGTAGGCCGTGAAGCCTGCTAATTGGCTAACAGGTTGACTTCGTCCAGCCAGACGCTATATGGCTGCTGCTGATAATTTCCGTCCATCTGGAAAGCGATGTCGATCTCTTCCTGAAACCAGTTCGGCTGCGCTGCGTAATAGGTGTCGACGGTATAGCTTTGATCTGCGACAGAAAGATCGATGTAATGCACCTGGTTCCCGACACGTTCGAAATGCCAGATGAGATGGATCCAAGTGTTCGAGGGGAAATGATCGCACGGCACAGATGTGGGCTTCCAAACTTCATTAAGTGGATCCCATATGTCCCAATGATGAGTGTCATTGAAGTCGCATTGCGTTCCCCAAGTCCAGCGAGTTCCTCCGAACGCCTGGTTGACATCAAACTCCAACGATTGGGGAGCGTTTCCATCGCTGATGTAAAACCAGAGATCGTAAGTAAAGTGGCTCACATTGTCGCCGCCACCCAGAGGAGTCCAGTACAGTTCATTGGAATACGCCTGCTTTCCGCCCAGGGTGAACTTCGCAGCAGATCCGTCCAGCGACGGTGAGGACTGATGGAGAGAAAGAGTTGACTGTGCCACACCAAGCCCCGCGGCGCACGTGGCGGATGCAATCACCGCAGAACAGGAAACCCAGTTCGCCCGGTCTTGTATGTTCAGAGCTCCCGGTTCCTGGCCAACCACATTGAGTTTCATGGAAGTGGTGGCTACGTACCCGGCGGTATCCTCGGCGACGATCTCCACGGTGTGCTGACCATTCGGCATCCAGATCAGCTGGTTAACGCTTGTGTTGGGTGTATACAGGACAGCGAAGCCGTCCACATAAAGCCGGACTGTGTGGATCGGATCAGGCGGGCTGGCGGTTGCAACGATCGGAACGGGAGAGTTAACGCTCGCGCCATCGGACGGACTGTCGATCGTGAGAGGAAATCCACAAAGGGCCGCCGCGGGCGGTTCCGGTGCCGGGGGCACAATCGCCGTATTCGCCGGGGGCGTCGGGGTAATCGGGCAGTCGGCAACGTTCTTGGGCAGCCCCTGGCATCCGGCCAGCGCGCCAAAGATCAGCACCAACACAATGCTGCCTACGATCCAAACGCCGCGTCTTGCCTGACGACGGCGTGCCATACTTCGCATTCGACCCCCGGGCGCGTACTGCTGTTATTCACGACCTGCATCTGCGAGCGGTCAGAAATGCGGTCTACGGCACTCGTGCAACAACGGAGCTCTGCAGCCACTTCCTCCTAGTTGGCGGTTAGAGTCACCTTGTCCAGCCAGACGTTGTAAGGTTCCTGCTTGTAATTCCCGTCCATCTGGAATGCAACATCGATTTCCTCCAGTGTCCAATCCGGCTGATTTGGATAGTATGTATCGACGTTGTAAGTCTGATCACCCACGGTCAGGCTGATGTAATGAACCTGGTTCCCAACTCTTTCGACGTTCCACACCAGATGAATCCATTGGTTCGCGGGGAAAGGTTTGCAGTCATAGATCGTAGGTTCCCACCCGTTGATGTCATCCCATATATCCCATTTCCCCGAACCGTTGAAGTTACACTCTGACCCCCAGACCCAACGCTGCCCGCCATAGGTTTGATTGAGATCGAACTCCAATGCCTGTGATGCCTGAGGATTATCGATGTAGAAATACAGGTCATACGTGAAACGGCTGACATTGTTGCCGCCAGCCACAGGATTGAAGTACAGCATATTCGAATACGGCGTCGGACCACCCATCGAGAACTGCGCCGAATTGCCGTCCATCGCAGGACTGGGCTGGTTCTGCGTCAACGTCGACTGCGCCGTCCCCAAACCGGCAGCGCAGATCTGTCCATCGCGTCCTGAACCCGCCGGAAATACCGCCGAGCACGATTGCCATCCTGGCATCGCTTGGATCGAACTGATAGTTGCCGCTGCCTGAGTCGTCACGTTGATATTGAGTATCGTCGCGGAGATATAGCCCTGATTGTCTTCTGCCATCACTTCGAGCTTGTGCTGCCCAGGCCCGACAAATATCTGCGTATTGATGGAATTCGTGAACGTGAAATACACCGCGAGTTGATCGATATAGACTCGCATGAAGAAAATGGGATTTTTCGGAGTCGCGGTTGCCACGACATTGACAGGCGACGTTACACTGGCGCCGTCGACTGGATTGGAGATTGAGAGTGGAAAATCATTCGAGCCGGCGGGTGGCGGGACCTGTGCCTGAGGCGCAGGCAACGGACTTGTCTGGGGCGACCATGTAATTGGGACCGGCGGTGTAGAAGGATAGCTCGGTGGCGCAGGTGCAGGCGCAGCCGCGGTCTTCATTGTGTTGCTTCCACAACCGGCGGAAAATGCAATCGCAGCTGAGATCGCTAGAGCGAACAGGAGTCTAGAAACATATCTGGAGCCGTCAGTAGACGTGGCGTGTACGCTCATAAACTTTGCAGCCTCGCTGTGCGATCTGGGGTATCAGCGGCTATGAGCGGAAAGACGCCGGCTATGCCAACCACACTTCTGCTCTATGGCTGACCGTCTTACTCTAGGTACATACGACGGCCTCGAACAATACGGTGACTACCGTAAGGAGATGACGGCAAATCCTCATTTGCTCCGGACACCAATTCCAGGCAACCCTAGTTGCTCGAGATGCTGCAACATGTCAGCTGCATCGGAATACACTCTGAACGCCCCAGCCCGCTCCAGTTCTTCTTGTCCGTATCCGCCCGAGAGTAACCCGACTCCCAATGCGCTCTTCCGGCCTGCAGCTAACAGATCCCAGGCGCTATCTCCAACCACAATGCACTCATTGATTGGCGTCTTGAGACGCCGGGCAGCAGCCACAAAAATGTCAGGAGAGGGCTTGGCTTTCTCCACATCGTCGCCCGTGACAACCACAATTTGTCGCGGGATTCTAAGCTGTTTTAGGAGGCGTGAAGTTTGACCCTGACCGCCGGTCGTGGCGACTGCAATTCGGATACCTTGCTTGTCAAGATGTTTGAGCAATTCACTGGCGCCCGGTAATGGCTGGAGTCGCGGTATATATCGGCGAAACAGCCTTTCGTGTTTCTTATCCAGCGACTCCAGATCATATCTCCGCCTATCGTGCGTTTGTTCACGCAGCAGTTCTCTGAGAAAGGACTTGCCGCTCATGCCGATGCGACGATGAATCTTCCACATCGGAATCGTGATTCCCGTCTCGCGAAGAGCTTGCCACCAGGTGCTCACATGATGGTAGTTGCTGTCGATGAGAGTTCCGTCCAGATCGAAGAGGACCGCGGGATATTTCGTTTCATTCGTGTCAGTGTCCGCGGCCCGCTTCTGGCTGTCTGCACTTCGTCGCCGCCGCGGCATATTCGTAATTGGTACCATCTACTTCGGTGCGTTCGCAGGAGATAAGGGTTGCGCCGCAAATTTGCAATATCTCACAGTCACAGAGCGCTGCCAACCGCTAGCCATTAGCATGGCATCTGAGACAAGGTAATAGCGGCACAATAACTTGCGCGGATGACCGCAAACAAGCGCGCAGGAATATTGCTAGTAGCGCACTCACATTTCTGCCGCTAACCTACTTTCGCACGGGAAAGGAGCTCATGGATGCGGATCGCTCAGGTGGCTCCCCTCTATGAGAGTGTTCCACCCCGATGTTACGGAGGAACGGAGCGGGTCGTCTCATGGCTGACAGAAAAGCTGGTATCGCTCGGCCATAATGTGACGTTATTTGCAAGCGCGGATTCAGTCACGAACGCGCGATTGATTCCAGTCTGCACGAAGGCTCTTCGCCTCGACCCTGAGTGCATCGATCCCGTCGCGCATCACGTTCTGATGATGGAAGAAGTCTTTGCCCGAGCCGAAGAATTTGATCTAATCCATTTTCATGTTGACTACCTGCACTTCCCCCGTAGCAGGCGGGAACGTATTCCCTGTTTGACCACTCTGCACGGAAGGCTGGACATTCCCGATCTCGTGCCTCTTTACGACGAATTCAGGGAGTTGCCTTTGGTCTCAATCTCGGATGCCCAACGAACCCCGCTGCCTTGGGTGAATTGGGTAGGGACAGTGCACCACGGAATGCCTGGCAAAGCGCTCCCATTTCACGACGAGCCGGGGCAGTATCTCGCGTTTCTGGGCCGGGTGTCTCCAGAGAAAGGGATTGAGCGTGCCATTGACATTGCTGTTCGGTCAAAGATGAAACTTAGAATCGCGGCCAAAATTGATCGAGTCGATTCCGACTACTTCGATCGCAATATCAAGTCCAAGCTGAGGCATCCGCTTATCGAGTTTATTGGCGAAATTGGCAACTCCGAAAAGGGTGAGTTCCTGGGCAACGCGGCGGCCTTGCTATTCCCCATTGACTGGCCTGAACCTTTCGGCCTTGTAATGATCGAATCGATGGCGTGCGGAACTCCGGTCATTGCCTACCCGTGTGGCTCCGTTCCTGAGGTGATTCGCAATGGTCTCAACGGGTACGTCGTTCGGAATGTAGATGAGGCATTGCAGGCTCTTGAGAGACTATCCACAATTGATCGCAGAAAGTGCAGGCAGTATTTCGAGCTGAATTTCTCCGACGAACGTATGGCAGAGGAGTACCTTCGTATCTACCAGAAACTTATTCATTCGAAATCGGCCGCAGTGGAGGTCGAAAAGGGAGTGTTGAATTGGATGGAAGCGGAATCGCAAACGCCCAGTACTACATAGCGACAACCGCATCGCCAGCCGACGATCACGCGCGCGTACTGAAGTACGGCAGAATGTTCTTTGTCTTCGATCGCCTGGGCGACGTGCAGGTTTCCGGCATGGGAGAGGAGGGCCTCTTCTACGATGGCATGCGTCATCTCTCCGAACTCTCACTATTGCTGTGGAATGCACGGCCACTGCTTCTGAGTTCTACCGTTGCTACAAACAATTTCCTCTTCACAGCCGATATCGCCAACCTGGATGTCTTTCATGAGGGCTCAATTGCCATTCACAGGGGAGTACTCCATCTGGTGCGGTCGCGATTCCTTTGGCAGGACTCCTGTTTTGAAAAGCTATTCTTCGTAAATCACGGACTCGAAGATCTGGATGTACCCATCAGGATCGGTTTCGATGCTGATTTCACAGACGTCTTCGAAGTCCGAGGCACCACTCGCGAACGGCGCGGCCGACAGTTGGAGCCGCGCATCGACCGAAACTCAGTCACGCTCAGCTATCGGGGTTTGGACAATATTGTCCGAGAGACCTCAATTCAGAGCGACGTTACACCAAAGCACGTCTCGGAGCAGGGATTCGAATTTGAGCTTGCGTTGCGGCCAAAGGAGGACGTTACGTTGCAGATGGAAGTAACCTGCAACCCGGAGTCCTCGCGCGCACTGGTGGGCTATACAGAGGCCCTTTCCTCCGCACGCTTCGAATTGGCAGCTCTCAACCAGAACTTCCCGCAGATCACAAGCTCGAACTCCCGTTTCAGCGATTGGATCGCAAGATCCATGTCCGACCTCCAGATGATGATCGCGGGGAATCCAGAGCATCACTATCCCTACGCCGGCGTGCCCTGGTTCAGCACTGTTTTTGGTCGCGACGGTATTATCACTGCGCTGCAAACACTTTGGTTGAATCCAGATATCGCCAAAGGAGTCCTAGAGTTTCTCGCCTCATCCCAGGCGCACGAAGTCGATCCGGTGGCGGACTCGGAACCGGGCAAGATCCTGCACGAAATGCGCCGAAGTGAAATGGCAGCGCTCGGCGAGGTCCCATTCGGCCGTTACTACGGAAGCGTGGACGCGACGCCGCTGTTCATTATGCTCGCAGGCGCACATTTCTCCCGAACTGGAGATCGGCAGCTCCTGAAACGGTTGTGGCCCCACATTGAGCGAGCGCTGCACTGGATCGACGAATATGGAGACGTTGATGGGGACGGATTCGTCGAGTACAGCCGCCACTCCGGAAAAGGGTTGGTACAGCAGGGGTGGAAGGATTCCAACGATTCCGTGTTCCATGCCAATGGCAAGATTGCCGACCCGCCGATTGCCCTGTGCGAAGTCCAGGGCTACGTCTATGCGGCGAAACTTTCGGCCGCCCAGTTGGCCCGTGTTCTCGGGAACGTGAATCACGCTTGCGAATTGGAACTGCAGGCAGAAGACTTGAGAACACAATTCGAAGAACAATTCTGGTCTGACCAACTTGGAACGTATGCCCTGGCCCTCGATGGACACAAGAAACCTTGCCTGGTTCGCACCTCGAATGCGGGACACTGCCTTTTTACGGAAATCGCCTCACCCGAAAGAGCACGCCGGGTTGCAGAGACGCTCATGGATCCCGATTCGTTTACCGGATGGGGCATCCGCACCGTCGCCAAGACCGAGTCGCGTTACAACCCCCTTTCGTATCACAACGGTTCCGTCTGGCCCCACGACAATTCAATCATTGCCGCCGGATTCTCAAAGTTTGGATTCAAAAAGAAAGCAGGAGAGATAATGCTCGCTCTCCTGGATTTGAGCGACGAGGTGGAACTGCACCGGCTTCCGGAACTGTTTTGCGGATTGAAGCGGCGTCCCACCGAAGGCCCAACGCTTTATCCCGTTGCCTGCGCACCTCAGGCCTGGGCAGCGGCGGCCCCGTTCCTGATTCTGGAGAGCTGCTTGGGTATTTCTGTTCAGGCTGAGCGTGGCCGGATCATTTTCGATCGTCCTTTTCTGCCGGAAGGCATTCCGCAACTCACCATCCGGAATCTTCGGTGCGGGAAGTATGCGGCCGATCTCTTGCTGGAACGCCGGGGTGGCTCCGTGCTCGTCCACACCGAGCAAAAGCAGGAAGACCTGGAAATCGTAACGATCACATCGTGATCTGGACTTGGTCACAACGCTCCAACCTTTGACAAGCCTCAGCTAAAAGCGCTTGTGATACTTGCCGTCGATCGACACCCCTCCGAGTTGATCGCGTTGTACGCTTACCGACCAGCGCTTGTTGATTTGGTATTCGCCCTGCACGATTTCACTGCCCGGCTCAGACACATCTGTCGAAAAAGAGAAGAGCAGGTTCTTCGTTACGCGCTGCTGGATGGCAACGCGCGCCGAGGGGTTCTGGTTTCCACCGAGGGTCGGGTCAATTTGAAGGCTCGAAATTCCCGCCAGCTTTTGCACGCTGCCCGCCAACTGTCCAGCCACCTGTGAGGCAATCATCGAATCCGCGCTCTGGCTACTCGCGTTTTGCTCCTCGGTTGTCTTGCCCCGCGCGACCAGATTGATAATATCGGCAGTTGGAAGTGGGGGATCTGAGACGTAAGAAGTTGTGAGTTTGTCGAGCGGCCCACGCAACGTAAGCGTCAGGTTGTACTGTTCGATCATCGTATTCACAGACACATTCAAGACCGGGTGAGTCTGGTTGGGGTCATCAAAGGTGATTACGCCGCGCTGCAATTGATAGCGTACGTTGCGGAAGAATAGCTCGCCGGAACTGAGCGTTGTGCGGCCCGTGATTATCGGATTGGCAGCGGTGCCGCCGACTTGAAGCGCAACCTGACCCGCAATGCTGACCTGCGAACTGACTGCGTTCAGATTCTGCGACTGCACACTGATGCCCAGTCTCACCGTATCGGCGAACCCGGGCTGCGAGACGGTTCCCGTGGTGCTGAACTGGTCAGACAATTTCGCGAGGTCAAAGTCGGGCGTGAATGAGAGGTTGTCGATAAGCACACGCCCATTCAGCGTCGATGCCTGCGTGCTTCCACTGAACGCAACATTGGTATCCAGCACAGAGCGTAATCCCGTCGGATATCGAAGCCGTACCGATTTGCCTTGCAACGCCAAATCAAATTGAATGCTCGGCCGATACGCCACTGACCCTGAAAGCGACACTGCACCACCGCCAACCGTGGCCGTCATCTTTGAAACGTGCACGCGATCGTCCCCGATATCCAACGTCCCATTCAACTTGTCAACCCCAACTGGAGCATCCTCTGTAGCTAGAGCAACGTCCTGAAACTGCACTTGGCCGTGAATCGACTTCCCGGACGAACGGATATCGAGAGCCACTTTGCCGGAACTTTGCACCGTCGGCGCAACCACCTGGAGAATTTTCAGGTTGATAGAGCCTTGTGCCGTCAAGCTGGGCGCAGATGTGCCGCCGATTGGAATCTTTCCTTGCGCACGCAGCGAAGTGTCAGTACCAACAATTTCCGCCGGTTGCAGCGTGATCACCGAGTCCGCATAGTCCGCTCGAATCGGATGCGAGATGCCAATCTCCAACGACTGATAAGCAGCCTTGAATATAGGGACTGAAAGATGAGCCTCGATTCGCGACTTGTTCTTTAGCGGGCCCTTCAGCGCCGCGTGCAGTTCCATCTGGCCTGCAAACCCTTGCGGAACGCTCGGGGCATAAGCCGCTAACAAGGGCTCTAGCGGAACCGTGCCGGTATCCACGACTACATCCGCCGGGTAGTCGCCCGTGAGGCCGATCGTGCCGTGAGCACGGATTGCAGCTTGCGATACTTCAGTATTGAGATTGAGATCGGCGCGATGCTCAGCGACGTGTACCTCCGCTTTGAAGTTCGAGATAGAACTCTGCCGTACTTGCAACTGCGGAAACGCGATAGTGGCCTGCAACTCAGGATTCTGCAACGTTCCCTGACCATTCACCGATGCTGAGATCGTCCCATTCACCGGAAGATTCTTCTCCTGTAAAGTTCGAAGCTTCTGCAGAACAACCGCGGGTGCATCAATCTTAAGCACATACGCTTTTGTCCTGGGAGTAAATGACAGACTTCCATTGACCCTACCGGCCGGTGCAGACACCTGCAGCGTCGAGACGATGGCCCCGTTGTCCGTATGGAATTTCACCGCAAGCGTCTGAATCGGCTCTCCATATGCCTGAGCCTTCGTCACCTGCGCTGTTCCTGAGCCCGTCGGCTGCAGCTGCGTACCTGCGAGTGTCATATTCGCCGAGAGGTCGCCGCTCACGGGGTAGTGCTGCTTCGCCAGCTCTTGAAGATCAGCTAATCGCAGCTGCCGAAGATCCACGTGCACCTTAATCGGATAGGATGCCTCGTATAACCAGTTCTTTAGCCCGATCGAAGCGCTTAACGTTGCCTGCCCTTGGGTCGCATTCACGATCGACGCACTTTCCACAACGGCGTTGGAAGCGTTGGCATGCATCGCAAGGCTCGCGCTTCTCCATGCGCTACCTTCAATCTGAAGATTCTGTGCCTGCAGCTGTGCCGTGACTTCTGGTTTCTTTAGGGAACCTCGTACGACTGCATTCACAGTCGCAGAACCGGAAATGGAAAGCGGAGCACCTTGTGTGTTGCTGTACGACGACGCAAGAGACGAAAGTTGATGCAAATCTTCGGCTACGACCTTCACTTGCAGGTTCGATCGGTTGCTGACTGCGCCATTTGCGGTGAGTGTCGCGGACGGCAGGGTCAGACGGGTGTTCCGCAATTCGATCGTTTGTCGCGGACCGTCATAGGTCGCATCAATCTGTCCATTGACGGGAACGTCCGCAGCCGAAGGATTTGAGGCGCTGCTAGCGACTGCGCGTATGACGATATCCGAATGCGCACGAAGGTTCTGCACGCTGCCCTTCCACTGAGCCTCTGCGTTGCCGCCGATCGTCCCTGAAATCTTCGCGTTTGGGATCTCTTGTCCCCCTAGGAAGGCTTGAATTTGCCGGACCGATATTCCGCTCAGTGATGCACGGATCGCCGATTCGGGCGTGGCATCCAGATGTTTCATTTCGACTGCCGCGTCGATCTTTCCGCCCAGAGTCGCCACGCTGACATTGCTCAGTTGGAGGTCGCCATTGGCGAGGCGGTAGTCTCCTTGAAGTCGCCTAACGTCCAATTTCTTTCCCGAAGCCACCGCTGACAGCAGGTCGCTGGCGATTCGACCGTTCACAGAAACATCTCGAAGCAGTGGCCGATTCCCGCGACGTTGATAGTGCAGATTACCGTTGAGTGAAACGTCTCCAGCCGGCTTCACCGAGGGAAACATTTGTTCAAAGTCCTGCGTGTGAATCCGAATCTGATAATCGCCATCCGCAACCGGATGGTTGGCATAGTCGTTGACTTGAGCCCTCAACGTCGCCTGGGAATTTCCTATTCTCAGAACCGCCCGGCCGACATCCAGACGATCCGGTGTCGCCGCAAAAGTCAGCTCGAGATCGTGTGCCAAGGGGGAATACTGCGCGTACCGCAATCGGCCTTTCTTGTACGACAGTTCTCCGGAATAGCGTTTGGCGGACGAGTCAAAGTGGATGTCGGTGCCCAGGTCGTACAGGTCAGCCTCCATTGGGGTCTTCCGATCGTTGTAATCCACCTCGCCGTTCGTCAGCTGTGCATGCTCCACACCAAGATCGAAGACGTTTGTGTGGCTGCCGTTTGGGTTCGGAGGTGGAGTGGGAACGTTGCTATCCCCTTGCCGGCTCACGTAAACGTGCGCAATCGGGTGCTCAATCAGGAGTTGCCGCAGTGTGATTTTGTGATGCCAGACTGAGTCAATCCTCAGCTGGACGGTTAGCTTGTCAGCATGAAGCAAGGGAGGCTGGTCACCACGCTCTGTGCCTCGTAAGGTAATGTCATAGAGATGCGCCGTGAGCGTCTTCAGGCTGAAGTCCAGGGCGCCGATAGTAGCTCTTCCACCCGATGCTTCATCTGCTTTCTTCTTAATTTCATTCAGCGCGAAATGTTCGAAACTGCTGCTTTTCAGATAAAAATACCCGCCAACCGCAACCACGATCAGAAGCGCAAATAGCGCCACCAACGTCCAGCCAATAATCCGTTTCCAATGCATACAGATTCCTAAAAAGCCTGCCCGATCGTGATGTAGTACTGCGTAGGATTGATCCCCGGAATCGGGTTGAGGTTATGCCCAATGTCAATACGCACGGGCCCAATTGGGGTCGCATACCGCAATCCAACTCCAACCGTGTTGGTATAGTTATTCACAAAATTGGGCAGGTTGATCGCGCTATAGACATTCCCGCCGTCGTAGAAGACAACTCCGCCCAGCGCCTTCAGAATGCCAAGTGGAAAGCGAACTTCAGAATTGAGGATGAACAATTGCCGTCCCCCCACCGGAACGGTCACATTCACGCATCCCGATTGGCCTTGCAGCACATTGCAAAACGGCACCAGGCGTTGTGGCCCCGCCTCATTGATGGGAAAGCTGCGCAGAGTCGTCCCGCCTCCCGAAAAGAAGAGCTGACTGGTAGGCACGAAGCTCTGGGCGAAGGGCGCAGCCAGTCCAAGACGAATGCTGTCAGCAAACACCACCGAATGCACCGGCCTGTAGAATGCATACTGCGCAAATAACTTTGCGAAATCGGCACTGGAACCGAATGCCGTGGGTGTAAGGCTAAAGTCCACGGTGGAGAACGTCCCCCGATGGGCATCGAGCGGCTTGTCCCGCGTGTCGCGAATCAGCGTCGCCGAGACCGTCGAGAGCCGCACATTTCGATCAGGCTCCAATACCAGGTCGGGGACCAGAATGTGAGAGAGCGCGGTTTTGTTGAAGTCATACCGTAGCTGCAGCCGTGTATTTGTTTTTCGGCTGATCACTCGTTCCAACTGGAACGAGAGATCGCCCAGGGTAGCGGTGAACAGGGGATTCTCGCTGGTTCGTTCCAGCGAGAAACTGCTCAGCGATTGCCACGATGACCCGATGAAGTGCGGCTGTGTATAAGTGGTAAGTGCCTTCTGATCCAGGCGCGACAGCAGCAACGATGCGCTCGCCGTTTCCGCCAGGCCTCGAATATTGCGGCGCGTGAATTCCACCAGTCCTCGAGGACTCGCAAAGGTAGACTGGCTTGGAGCAATTTTCTGTCCGTTGAGGCCGATGCTGCCTCCGCCGCCAGGAAGTGCAACGGTTCCAGTCGGAATGTTCCCGCCGCGATGAGACACTTCAAATCCGACACCGTACGTGACTTCGTTGCGCTTAGCTTCGTGAACTTTCACGAGCGCCATCTCATCCGTTTGATCTGTGATCGGCTTTCGCGGACCCACACTGGCCCAATCGAAAATACCCAGATCGTACAAACGGCTTTCCGACTCCAGCAACTGGCTGCGCCGCATTAAAGTTTCCGGGGGGATCTGAGTGGTCTTGGTCAAAAGCGATTGCCGCGTGCGATCCTGCCCCAGGTAAACAACCTGGCTGACCCTAACATCCTGATTTTCAGCAATGGCATATTTGACCGTGACTCGCTGAGGATCTTGCGTCTTCTCCACAGTCGCCTTGACATCGACGTTCAAATATCCTCGGTTCAAATAGTTGGCAGAAATTCGGTTTCGATCTTCCGCCAGCTTTCTTGGGGAGAACGGTGCTCCCGAACGAAGCAGAAACCCTATCGGAGCGGTGAGGTTCCCATAGGGCATGTGCTGATTCCCAGTGACCTGAACGTCGTCAACCAGCGTCTGCGGGCCTTCTTTGATGTCGAAGATAACGTCTGTCTGGTTTCCGCGTGGAACCGTGTGAAACGTCACCTTGGCTTGCTCGTATCCGCGATCGTGATAGAGCGACTCCATATTTTTGCTGCTGGTTTTCAGCAACTTTTCGCTCAGACTTCCGTGTGTCCAAATGTGGGATTTCTTTACCGCAACTTGCGGCAGCAGTTGTGCCTCGGGGATACCATAGTTTCCGTAAAAAGCAATCTGATTGACCTTGTGCTTCTGGCCTCGGTCAACCCGATACACAATGAGGATCTGGTCCGGTTCTTTCTTGAACTCCGTCGTAACCTTAACGTCGTTGAATCCCTTTTTCTGGAAGTACTCGGTAAGATTTCGTTGACCTTCATCTACAAGATCACGATCTACGCTTGCCTCCGAAAAGATCGGAATCAGCTTCTTTTCCCGCCGGCTCGCGAGCAACGGAAACCAGCTCAGACGCGCTCCCTCAATCAGGATACTCACGACCGGTCCGACATTCACTTTGAACGAAACATTGACGCGATTGCTCTCGGCGACGTATTGAGGAGCAGTTTCCTCAATGCTGCTCGCAAGCCGGTGTTGCTTTGAGAGCACTCGCTTCATCTGCGCAGTCGCAGCGCTGATCCGAGTCGGAGTGTAAGGCTTTCCCGGCTTCAGCAGCGCGCCTGACAAACGCGCGCGCAACGACCGCAGGGCATGGATCAGTTCTGCGCTCTCGTGTGGATTGGTTCCTTCAATCTCTATCGAGCCTATGTGCGCCTGCTTCCCCAGGGTGATCGCGAACTTCACGTTTACCAGTTCGTGCGCATCATCGATCTCTGGCTCTGCATGCACTTGCGACTCGAAATAGCCATAAGTGTGTAGAAAGTTAACCAAGGCAGTTTCGGCGACAGGGAGTCGTGTGGGATCGTACGGATCTTCATCCTGCAAATTCGCAATCTGGAGAAGGCGCGTATACGAGAATTTCGTCACAGCACCAGGAAATTCGACTGCTCCCAGGTAATAAGCAGGTTCCAGCAGAAAACTCACGCGCAATCCCGAGACATCTGGCACCACTTGCACTCGAACTTTGGGAAAATTCCCTGCTTTCTGTAAGGCCTGCTGACTCTCCTCAATCTTCTTTTGGGAGTAGGGGTCGTTCGCATGTTGCGAGACCACTTTGAAGAGCGGACTCAGGTCTCGATGAGGGTTGGCGATCAGCGAGACAGAACTGACATTCTGACCCTCGTAGGCCGACTGGGGAGTTTGAGGCGCGAGTTGCCCAAAGAGCATCGCAGCACTCATCATCCAGACCCCAAGAACTGGTAAGCGCATGCCTAGGCATCCAATCGGTACTGAGCGAGCGAAGTCTGTTCACTCTAAAATTGGTGCAAGAAACAGGATCCTGAACACCAGACAGTTGCCCGCGCCGTGCCCACTACGATGCGCATGGACTCGCAGAAGTTGTCGCGCTCGCCGTTTGCGCGTACGCCTGTTATTGGAGTGAGGCGTAGTATCCGGTCTTGGCATGCGCACGAAGGAATGCAAGTTTCTTCGGCAGCATCAGCTTGACCCTGATCTTTCGCCACCTCCCGTTGTGCGTTAAGTCTTTCGGCCGATATGCCAGGACGTATTGAGTACGCAGTTCCACACCGATGTGCCGGGCAACCGCGGGCATTTCATTCGGATTATCCAGCGTGTAGGCTCGTCCACCCGTTGGCTCCGTGACTTCCGTTAGCAAGTGTGGACCCAGCATCTCTTCTGGAGTAGGAAGATAGCGGTCAAAGAGACCGATGGAATAGATCATGACGTCCGATTCCCGCGCCAGCCCTTTCACGTCGCGCTCACCGTGTCGGCTGTGGTTGTCGCCTCCATCCGAGATGACGAGAAGTGCCTTCTTGCCGTATCGCGCGTCTTTCATCTTGCGCAGACCCATGTGAATGGCATCCAGCAGCGACGTTCGACCTTTGGGCAGCGCGAAAACAAGTTCCTTCTGGATCTCGGAGGTCGACGTTGTGAAGTCGACTGCCAATCGTGGCTCATCAGCAAAGATAATCAGGAAGAATTCATCTTGCGGATTCGCGGCGTCACAGAATTGATTCACCGATTCGCGCAGTCGCTCAAGCTTATCTCCCATGCTGCCGCTGACATCCAGAATCATTCCGATCGAGACCGGTACATCCTCGCGGGAGAAGTGCTGGATGGTCTGTGGCGTTTTGCCCTCGAATACCTGGAAATTGTCCGGGCTGAGTCCAGTCACAAACCTCTCGTTCGGGTCGGTCACACTGACAGGCACGAGGACCAGTTTGACATCGGTCCTGATGAGCGGAGGCCCCGAACTATCGAGAGGCTGAATGGAGCCTGCTGCGGCACGTTCCGAGGCCATGCCCTCGCGCGGCTGTATATGAACATCGTCAATGCTGGTCTGGGCGGCTAGAACTTCAGTGAGGGAGGCAAGCAGAATCAGAGCAAATACGCAGACTTTCACGACCATTACCACTTCCCGCGGCCGCCAGCCCAATCATCCGGCTACGTCTCGGGCCTTTCACTTTGCCTTGGCTACAATCCAATGCTTTTGTAACCTCCTGAAGTGGATTTGCAACATCGCCTCGAAGCTGTAGAACCAGAGGTCACTTACTGCAATAAGTCCGTACTCGAAAACCTTAGGGCCACTCCGGTTATTGTCGAGGGCTACAATTAAGATGGCAGAAGTTACAGAACAGCGATCCAAGAGTACCCATCTGAGTGCGCGTTTTCATCTCAGACAACAAAGGCCCAGCGGGAGCTGAGCCTGATTGTTGCTTAGTTTCGCCAAATGCAAACCGATTAGTGAGACATAGTGCCGCCGGCCTGGCAGCTTTTGGAAATATGTTTAACCGAGGTCACCTGAAGGCTTTGCTGCGATCCAGAGCCTCCCATCGCACCCGTGGTACCTCCGTTAGCCGAAGAACCAGCGGCGCTCGCGGTTCCCGTGATCTTCACTTCATGGCCCACATGCTCGCTCAACTTCGCTGTGTCACCGGTTAATTGGTACGTATTCCCGTTCTTGTCGGTAAGCGTGTAGCTGTTATTGGAGCCATTCAAGCAACCTTCAACCGTCGTGTGGCCGCTCGCAGTCGACTGCCCCATCTGGCCGGAAGCTCCGGATTGCGCACCCGCCGATTGATTCGCGCCTGAACCACTTGGGCTGGTTTCACTGCTGCCGCTGGTCTGCGCAAATGACCAAGTCAGCCCCAACAACAGAATCGAAATACACAGGATTACTTGTCGCATACGACCTCCATTTCGAACTTCAATCTCGGATGTATCTTTCTCTCCCAACGTGAGCTTTTCGAGAGAAACATTGACCCGTACGTTTGCATTCTCCGTCGCCAGGATGGGCGTACCAATACAGCGATTGCTCTACATTGAATTCCTGGACCCCGGGCTTCTGTTGTAGTGAATACAAACAGGGAATAGACCGGACCGTGCTTCGTCCGTGTCCTATAGAGCTCAAATCGGCCGTTACCGACGGGCAGGGCAGCGCTCGCGTCGAAATTTGTGCGGAAAATAAATTCAGGGGTTACGCAGCTTCGTCATCTCTTTTTCGGGGAGGCACATCGTCTGGACGCCCATACTCCTCATGCGTGTGGACCGGGCGCTCCGGATGATCCCCGGCATCTTCAACACCTTCGACAGCGGCAGCTTCAACGGCCTGATCGGTATCCGCAAGTTCTTCCACGGATTCATCGTTCGCCTCTTCCAGATCAGAAAGCCGTTGGGAATCGCCGGACTGGCCAGCGCTGTCCACGCCAACTTGCCCGGGATCGGTACCGAGTTCGTCGAGCTGAGCTTCCAGATCGCCCTTCAACTCGGGGGAACGTTCATCGAGTGGTTCTCTTTCTTTCGCCATTGTGCTTAATTTATAAGCCCAAGAAGCATCGGCTGGTCATCCGGTCTTCTATGTATTTCATGTGAAGGGAAGTGCACTGCTACGATTTGGTTACAACTCTTAGCTCGCCAACCTAGTCCAATAACGCCGAATTATAGAATCGCAAATGGAGCTCGCGATCCAGCGCGCCAGGATTGATTTGATGAACAAATTCGGAAGCGAATCGCGCCGTCGTAGAGTCCTGACGCCAAGAGAAGAGAAGGGAAGGACGTTTAGCGTTTTGAGAACTGACAGGTTCCGAGGGGCAAGAAAGCCGTTCCAAGGAAAGATCGCGTTAGCGAAATGATGAAAGAGATATTCATTCGCTTCTTGATTGGCGGAGTTACCGTTTCATTCTTCGCGGTTCTGGGGGATATCTTCAAACCCAAGAGTTTCGCCGGACTTTTTGGAGCCGCCCCGTCCGTCGCACTGGCAACGCTCGCGCTCACCGTAGCCAAAGAAGGCCCGAATTATGTCAGCATCGAGGCCCGATCGATGATCGTCTCCGCCATTGCGTTCTTCGTTTATGCCTGCTGCGTAAGCTGGTATCTGATGCGCCGTACTCACGGCGCTCTGGCGGTGAGTCTTTCATCTCTGGTTGCCTGGGCCGCAGTTGCATTCGGACTCTGGGGCGCCGCTCTGCGATAAGGTATGCGCGTTCAGATCGACGTCTCAGCCCTGAAGCGGACCAATTGGTATGAAATGGGAATAAGGTTTGTCTGCGGCGGCTTGGTTACTGCAGCAACTGGAATCATCGCAAATGGATTCGGCCCGGTAGTCGCCGGCCTATTCCTTGCCTTCCCCGCCATCCTTCCAGCAAGTACGACCTTGATTGAAAAGCATGAGAAGCAGAGAAAGCGGCGCGCAGGTCTTCACGGTGATGTGAGAGCTCGAAAGGCTGCAGGAATCGATGCTGCAGGCGCGGAAATGGGGAGCGTTGGACTCCTCGTTTTTGCTGTTCTTATGGCGACGTTTATAGACGCACACCGCGCGTGGCTGGTCATTGCACTATCTACTCTCGCGTGGCTTGCAGTCTCATTGTTGATTTGGCAACTTCGCAAGAGAATGTGACGCTTCGCTTACTTCCAAGACACCCTACGTTCTCTTCTCGATAACGCGAGCTTCGCCGCGTTGTATCCGCACATGCCATGCACACCTCCACCCGGAGGAGTGGAAGACGAGCACAGGTAGATATCACGCGCCGAGGTCGCATAACTGCGCCACGTTGGCCGCAATAGGAAGTGCCGCAAATCCATGGCGCCGCCGCTGATGTCTCCACCCACAAGATTTGCGTCCATACTCTCGAGTACGTCAGGCGACAATACCCGGCGTGCCAGAACGCAGTCTCGAAACCCCGGCGCAAACCGCTCAATCTGGTTTTCCAACCTGCTCAGCATGTTGAACCTCGATCCATTCGGAACATGGCAGTACGCCCAAGCGATATGTGTTCCCTGGGGGGCGCGGGAAGAATCAAATAACGTCGGCTGCGCCAGAAGAACATACGGCCGTTCCGCATGCTGGCCCATCCGCATGCTCTTCTCCGAGGCGGCGACTTCTTCCAGCGTACCCCCCAAATGTACCGTCGCCGCGCGGGAGCATTCTTTCGCCTTCCATGGGATTGGCGCATTCAACGCATAGTCGACTTTGAAAACGCCGGGCCCACGCGGAAATTTCGCCATCTTCCGCTCGTAGGATTTGGACAATCGCCCATCTGCCATTTGCAGCAATTGTCCCGGCGTGACATCGCAAAGAGTGACCTCGTAATCCGGCAGCTCCGCTAGCTTCTGAATACGGCGTCCCGTGGTCACGCTGATGCCGCGCTCTGCAAGATATCTACATAGCGTGTCTGTGATCGACTTGGCCCCGCCGCGCGGAATCGGCCATCCCACCGCGTGCAATGCTGCTCCCAGCAACATCCCTGAAGCTGAACTGAACGGCTCATCCAGGCTGAGAAAGGAATGGGCAGCGATCCCTGCGAAAAGTGCTCGCACGCGCTCTGTCTTGAACAATGATCGAGCAAGCATGCTCGCAGGAAGGAACGCTCTCATTCCAAACCTGGCCATCAGCCAGGGATGCGTGGGTATCAAAGGGATCGGACGCATAACTTCTCGCGCGAACTCGCTCCATCGCTCCGCGAAAGGACGCAATAATCTGCGCCACGCATTCGCGTCTTCTCCCAGCGATGCGTCGACCGCTCCGAGATCTCGCTCCAATGTGACTGCGGTTCCATCGTCCAGGGGATGCGCGAGAGCAGCCGGCGAATGAATCCATTCCAAACCATACTGCTGCAAGTTCAGGGACGAGAAGAACGGCGAGCCGACCGCCATCGGATGAACTGCAGATCCAAAGTCATGATGAAATCCGGGGAGAGTCAGGTCGAGCGTCCGCGCTGCGCCACCCGGCTGCGGCTCGGCCTCAAAGATATCGACATGCCATCCTGCTTGGGCAAACACGATCGCCGCAGACAGCCCGTTGGGCCCGGCGCCGATCACACAGGCTCGCCGCGTCATCGGTCGCTCCGCGTGCGCGCCTGCACGAAATCGTTCGGTTTAACCAATCAGTCTCTCCTCGCAGGCAGTTCCGTCGGCCACTCCACTGCGCGAATCTCCCCATCCGCGTCGCGCTCAATCGTCGGTGCATACAGGCCCACAAACTGCCGCCGCCACCATCGTCCGCTCTCGCGCTTCTCCGCCATGGTCGTGAACCAGTACTGCCAGAGTATCGCGCGCACCTGCTTCGGCGGATGGCTCGCAAACGGATTCCCCGCAAACAATGCCAGCACATCCGCATCATTGGACAGCAGAGCCACTTCCGTCCTTGGCACGATCGGATACTCGCGCCAACTTCCCAGGGACGCAAACCACAGATTCCAGTCGAACCGCGGTTGATACGGTGCGTAGAGCCCGGGGGCCTTGGTCAGATCTTGCGGCTTGAACCGAAATGGATACGCGATCCAATTCTGCCCGTCATCAGAGCCTTGGAACTCAATCTCATATCGCCCACGAGTCATTACTCCAAACAGTCCATATCGATTCGCAATTCGAAACGGCTCCAGGGCCGCAACCGGGGACGTTGGAAAAGGAATCGTCGAAAACATCCAGAGCAGTTGGACTATGGTCGCATAGAGAACCCAGCTCAGCATGATGGCCGCCAGCCCGACCTTCACAACATGGAAACTGGATCGTAAGCCTACCCTCTGCGAAGACCGCGCTGAAGGCGCAGCCGAGATGCCACCCTGATGAGGAACCGTTCCATGCAAAGGCCGAATCCACCTCGCAGGTACAAACCGCTCACAGAAGCGATCGTCCAGCAGAAGGAAACCCAACACCAGAACAAGATAGTTGAGGAACGTGTAGTTCGCTGTGAGAATGACCCCGACTTCCCAGGGCGTGACAATAAAGAAGCACACCAGCCTCCAGCGTCGCGGCAAGAAGAACATCCAGACAAGGCCTAACTCCAGGACCAACGTGGCACCGGCCGTGAACGCATGAAACCAGTGCGGCAAATGCTGTACGTACCAGCCAATCCAGGTCGGCAGTGGGCCGTTCTGATAGTACTCATCCATTGCGCTGAAGTTCCGCCACTCCGGATCGCCACCCGCAATTTTCGCGACGCCTGACTCGAAATAGATGCGAAACCATTCCCACTGCAACAGAAACAGACTGGCCCGGGATGGCGGGGTATTTGCGCCCCATCCCGGACGGAATCCCCGCGGAGCGAAGAACAGCGAGATGAACCCAGCTTCCAGCAGCATTCCGTCGGACTGGTAACCAGAGAAATCCTGCGCGGCGCTCACAAACGAAAGAAAGCAGACGAAACAGATGACCAGCATCCCGCGAGGCCAGATGTTCGCAACCAGGATCAAGGACGCAATCATGCCGGCCCAACACAAGGTTATGAGCATGTGCGGTCCTGCAAAAAACCACAGCAGGGTCGGAGCAAGGCAGATCCGGCCGATTCCCCCAAGGGAACGCGCAACCGCATGCAGGTATTCATTGGCGGGAAGGATCCCCTGCGACCCAATTAATCCTCGAATCTGGAATACGAGCGAGAAGAATGCAGAAAAGTAAATCAACCCAAGCGCGCGCAAGAACAACCAGCGTGGAATGAACCAGTCGCGCGGACCTTGTTCCGAGTCAAACAGCCGCCGGATTACGCGCCCAATCTGGCTCATCGTGATCCAACTTTCGAGCGGCACGATTGGAATCTCGCTATTGTTCCGCGGGCTGCCGCTCGACCCGGCGACCACGCCATCTATAAAAGAATGGAATGCCCGCAAGGATGATCGCCAGTCCCAGCGAAGACCGCACCGGCCGGTGAGCCCATAAGTTCACGGTCAAGGCAATCGCCGCTATTAAGAAGATCAGCGGCGGCCACGGATATCCCCACACGCGATACGGCCGGACCAACTCTGGCTCCTTCCATCGCAAACGCATCACTGCGATGGCAGTCAATGCGAAGAAGATCCACAGCGCGAAAACGAATAGCGAATACAGTTCTTCGAAGGTTCCGCTTAACGCAAGCAATACGCCGACGCCACCGAGGAATAGCAATGAACCGCTCGGGGTTCGGAAAGTAGGATGTACCCGCTCTGCAAATCGGAAGAACACCCCATCGCGAGCCATGGCGTAAGGAATCCGGGCACCCGTAAGCACCACGACGTGCAGTGCTCCCAACGCCGAGAGCGCCATCGCCACGGTTAGCCACACAGCGCCACGGGACCCCGCAAAAGATCGCACCACATCCGAGGCGACGTGCTCTGACCCTGCAATCGCCGCAAATGGCAGGACACGAAAATAGGTCACATTTGCCATCACGTACAGTCCGCCAACGATCACTAATCCCAGAATGATGGCTCGCGGAATGTTCTTTTGCGGCTCCACAATTTCTTCCCCAAGATCCCCCAAATCATTGAAGCCGTTATAAGCCCACATCGCTGGCACGAGGGCACTCAGTACCGCAACAATGGTCCCAACACCTGAAAGCGTTTGGACTGATACTGCTTCCGTCAGATGTCTTCCTCCATAGAACAGGCCGCCGAAAATGATGATTACGATCGTGGATACTTTCAGAACCGTGAGGAGGACCTGGATTGCTCCACTGGTCTGCACATTGAAGTAGTTCACGGCAGTGACGATCGCGACCACCGAAGCCGCCAAAGGCTGTGCGGCCGTAAAAGTAAAAACGTAACTTCCAAAGTGAATGGCCGATAGAGGCGTTCCGATGACAGGAAACAGGAACTCGAGGAACCTCACAAATCCCGCTCCTAACGTGGCCATTGCGACTGGTCGCTCCAGAAACGAACTCATCCATCCGAACAGAAATCCCCACAGCGGGCCAAGACCTCGGCTCAAGTAAACATACGGACCGCCGGCTTTCGGAAACGCCGCTCCCAACTCGGCATAGCAGAACGCCCCACACAAAACAATGAAGCCACCCAGAATCCAAGCCACTAACACGAGTGTCGACGAACCCACGTCGCGCGCCATATCGCTTGCAACGAGGAATACTCCAGTACCGATTGTGTCGCCAATGACGATTGCAATCGCGGCCCACAATCCGAGTCCGCGAACCAGATTGTCCGTTTGCGACCGGTCAGCGATTTTGGTGTTCATCGAGAATGGACTCAGAGCCTACTAGCACGTCTCCAGCGCGGTCAACCTCCATGTCTCGCAACGTCCACATAGTCCGTTCGCAGGGGAACGCGTTATCATCAATCCCGCAATGTCTTCGCCCAGACTTATGCTGACCGAGTTTCCCTGGTCCGAACAGTACGCAGTATCCGGCGTTGACGAGGTCCTCACGCCTGCGCTCGTGATCTATCCCGAGATCGTCGCGGCGAACATCGCCTGTACACTGTCCTTACTCAATGGCGACGCGACTCGATGGCGTGCCCACGTAAAAACCGCAAAGCTAGGCTACTCCATGCGTTTGCTGGCCGAGAGTGGAGTACGGAATTTCAAGTGTGCAACCACGCTTGAACTGCTGATCGCGTGCGAGAACGACGCGGCAGATGTTCTGCTGGCGTATCCGGTCATGGGCGCAAACGCCCGGCGCGCGCGTGAGATCGCTTCACAGTTCCCAGGTGTCCGTGTCTCCGTTTTGGCTGAGACCGAAGAACAGATTCGTCAATGGCGCGGAAGTACGCTGGGTGTTTTTCTCGATATCAATCCGGGCATGAATCGCACCGGTATCGACCAGGAGGATCACGAAAGAATCCTCCCGCTGGTACGCGAGATTCACAGCGCACAACTGGATTTTCGCGGCCTTCATTATTACGACGGCCAGTATGGAGCCTTGGACCACGCGGCGCGTACCGCGGCAGCCCACGCAGGCTACGACCGTTTGCTGAGGCTCATCGCCTTGATCCGCAGAAATGGATTGAATGTACCCGAGGTGATCACCGCTGGAACTCCCACGCTTCCGTGTTCACTGAGCTATCCAGATTTTCTTAACGGTGGATTCATCCATCGAGTCTCTCCCGGGACGGTCGTTTACAACGATGCGACAAGTCTGGCGCAACTCTCGCCGAAATACGGCTACGCTCCAGCCGCACTTGTAATAACGCGAGTGGTTAGCCACCCGCAAGCCGACATCATCACCTGCGATGCCGGCCACAAATCAGTTTCAGCCGATGCCGGACTTCCAACCTGTGTGGTAATGGGCCATCCCGAACTCCAACCACTCTCGCCGAGTGAGGAACACCTTCCGATCCGAGTAAACGCGACCGCGCCTGCCGCGAAGATCGGCCAGGAACTGTTCCTGATCCCTCGTCATGTCTGCCCGACAGTGAACAACTTCGACTACGCCTTGCTCGTACGAAAGGGCCGGATCGAGTCTGTAGAGAAAGTTACGGCACGCGGACGCGAATTGCCGCTGGCACGCGGTTCCGATGTCGTTCACTCGGGCTTTGAACCGGCGGGGGCCAAGCGCTGAATTCTGAGGGAATCGTTATTGGAAGCTTTTTTGCCAGTTTCGCGTTGTAAGGCATCTCACGCATAGGCAGGCCGCGCCAGCACCCCTAGACTGAAATCTGTGAAGCAGCCTTTGGCGCTTGTGTCTCTGGCGGTCCTCGTCGTATGGCTTGTGGCGTCCGCCGCGGCTCAGCAGCCTGATGCGGAGACCATCATCCAGCGCTCGGTGCAGGCGAATCAAACCGACTGGAAGGCCAATCCCGAATACGACTGGACTGAGCGCGACCTTCAGTCAAACGGTGGAACTAAAACTTTCCAGGAATACATGATCTTCGGATCTCCTTATGGCCGTGTGATCGCGATGAACGGAAAGCCTTTGCCGGCCGCCAAAAAGCGTGAGGAACAGCAGAAGCTCGACGCCGAAATTGCCAAGCGGCGCGGCGAATCACCCGATCAGAGGCATCAACGAGTAGCCGAATTCGAGAAAGAGCGAAAGCGCGATCAACTCATGATGGAGCAACTCACGAAGGCATTCACCTTCAAACTCGTGGGCGAACAGAAGCTCGACTCCCACGATGTCTACGTCCTGAACGCCACTCCCAAGCCCAGCTACCAGCCGCCGAATATGCAAAGCGAGGCGCTCAAGGGAATGCAGGGCAGACTCTGGATCGATAAAGCCAGCTTTCAGTGGGTAAAGGTTGAAGCTGAAGTGGTGCACCCAGTGTCCATCGATGGATTTCTCGCCAAGGTAGAGCCGGGCACCAGATTCGAATTGGAAAAGACGCCCGTGCAGGATGGGGTATGGCTTCCCAAGCACTTCTCCATGAAGTCGCAGGCCAGAGTTCTATACGTGTTTTCTCACAAAAGCCGCGACGATGAAACCTACTGGAATTATCACAAATCGAAGGAGGAGTCTGCGTATGCTGGCGGAAAATAATCTCCTCGCCTGGACACGAACAACCGACTGCTCGCACCACAAGCGGAGATGACTCTGATCGTTCCCTGATCTGCAAAAACAAAAAGGCCCGAGCGGGCGCCCGGGCCAGATTTTTCCAGACTATTCCGTTGCTGGTTCTTTCTCGATCACAACTTTCAAATGCGCGGTCACGTCCTTATGCAGTTTGACCGGGACCGAGAACTCGCCGACGGTCTTCAGTGGCTCGTGCAGCTGGATCTTACGGCGATCCAAATTGAAGCCCTTCTTCGTCAGAGCATCCGCCAGATCGCCCGACGTCACCGATCCGAACAACTGATCGTGCTCGCCGGCCTTACGCGTGAACGATACCGACACGCCCTCGAACTGCTTCGCCAGTTCCTCAGCCTGCGCCTTTTCTTTGGCCGAGCGCCGCACCGCAGCTGCCTTCATCTGCACGATCACGGCCTTGTTGCTCTCGTTGGCCTGAATGGCCAGTTTGCGCGGCAGAAGATAATTGCGCCCATATCCTTCCGCGACCTTCACTACATCGCCGCGCGCTCCCAACTTCGCTACGTCTTCCTTCAGAATGACTTCCATAATAGCTCCTGGTTCCTAGCTCCTAGCCAATCTCAACTTCCACCCATTTAGCCAGGGGCTGGAAGCGGGCAGTTAGAAGCTGGTTCTTACGATGCTCTTCCGGCAAACGGCAACAATGCAATGTTCCGCGCCTGCTTGATCGCCGACGAAAGTCGGTGCTGGTGCGGCGCGCACACTCCGGTCAATCGCCGCGGCACGATCTTTCCGCTCTCCGCAACAAACTGTCCGAGCAGCCGGTAATCCTTGTAGTTGATGTCTTCAATTTTCTCGGTGCAGAATTTGCAAACCTTCTTGCGCCGGAAAAACTTTCGTCCACCCTCGCGCGGAGGCCCGCCCGGTCCCCGTCCACCACCGCCGAATCGCGGACGATCTCCGCCCGGCCCCGATGGTCGCGGCCTGTCGCTTCCCGTAGCTTGTTCTGGTGCTTTTGTCTCGTCAGCCATAACTCTCCTTCAAATCGGTGGCCCGTGATCAGTGACCAATCATCAATGATCAGTGGCTAGTCAAGTACTCGGATGTCGCATCGCCCAATGGCCACGAACCAGTAGCCACTGACTACACCTTTACGCTGTTGCCGGCGCTTCCGCCGCCGGGGTGGGAGCGGCCTCTTCCGCGGGTGCTGCCGGCGGCTGCGCGCTCACCTTCTTCTTCGAGTCGCGCAAGGCCTTGATCTTCGCGAGCCGCTTCTGCTCCTCATCCACCCGCACAGTGAGGAACTTGATCACCGGCTCTGTGACGCGCAAACGTCGCTCCAGTTCGTGAATCGCTGGACCGCCGCCCTCAACGACCATCAGCACGTAGATGCCGTCATGGAATCGGCGAACGGTGTAGGCCAGCCGCCGCTTGCCCATTTTGTCGACTCGCTGCACCGTGCCGCCCGACGCGGGTACCACCGATTGCAGCGTGGAAATCAGTTTGTCCAAGTCCTCTTCCGTCATATCCGGACGGACGATGAACATCAGCTCATAAGTACGATTCATTCGTTGTCTCCAAAACTGTGGCTAATGGTGGTGGTCCAGGGACCATTGCACGCTCTCACCGAATTTACTGGCCCCCGATCACTCAGCACTGGCCACTTTCCTTATCTTCTTTCCGGTTATAGCGATTCATCGCCGCCGCCGGACCATCTTTCAAGATCATCTTTACAGCATCTGCCGCCGTATCCAGCATTCCATCCACAATCGCCAGATCTGCCTTGCGCATCGGAGCCAGCAGATATTCCGCTCCGTCTCCAACCTTCCGCTCCGGCGCGACCCCGATCCGAACCCGCAAAAAATCCTGCGTGTTGAGTACACCGATGATCGACTCGATGCCGTTGTGCCCCGCCGAACTCCGGCGCGTATGAATCCGCAACGTGCCCAGCGGAAAATCCAGCTCATCCTGAATCACGATCAAATCCGATTCCGGATTCGCCTCATACTCCCGAATCAGTTCCCGGACTGCCAGGCCGCTCAAATTCATGAACGTCTCTGGCTTCGCCAGCAGGACCATCTGGTCGGCAATTACAGTCCGCGCCGTCAAAGCCCGGCATTGCCGATTTCTTACTTCCACTCCCAGATTCCCGGCAATCCGATCAATCGCCAGGAAGCCCAGGTTGTGTGGCGTGAACTGATATTCGGTTCCAGGATTACCAAGTCCAACAATCAGTTTCACGCCTGATCCGCTTTCTCACTCCCCGGAGAGAGACAGCCTCCAAGCTGTGCTCGTGTGGGGACGGCCGGCTTGCCGGTCCACCGAGCGAAACTCGGATGCGCTCCAAACTATTTCTTCTCTTTCTTTTCGGGCGGAGCCTCGGAGCCTTCCTCCTCGGTCTCCTGCTTGCCCTTCTTGATGACCTCGGGTTCTGCCGGAGCAGCCGTCGCTTCCGCGGCCGTCGCTTCCGGAGTCGCCACAACCTCTTCCTTCACCGACGTAACGTGCGCTACCGGTTGATTCGCATCGGTAATGAACTTCAGCTTCTCGGACTTCGGCAGATCCGCAACCCGCAGCACCTTGCCAAACGTAAGTGCAGAGACATCGGCATTGATGTGGCTCGGAATATCTCCCGGCAGGCACTCGATCTCAACCTCGCGCAGCATCTGTTCCATGATGCCGCCCTCCTGCTTCACGCCCGCCGATTCGCCGACCAGGAAGATCGGCACGTTTACACGCAGCACCTTATCCAGCGCAATGCGTTTGAGATCAATGTGCAGCAGACGGCCCTTGATCGGCTCATACTGCCAATCCACGATCATGGCCTTGGTCTTCTCGCCATTCAGCGTGAGATCGAAGATGGTGTTATGCCCCGTCTCCGAGTTCAGAATGCGCGTGACCACCCGCGGATCGACGCTGATCGGCATGGAATCCTTGCCGGCTCCATACACCACGGCCGGAATTTTCCCGTCGCGCCGTACTCGCCGCGCCACGTTTTTCGTTCCTGCTTCTCTCGGTTGCGCTTCCAGTACATTCGTCTCTAATGCAGTCGCCATAAGGTCGATTCCTATCTTAAAAATCAGATCTCAGTTTCGTGCCACAAGCCCAAGATACGGGTGCTCGTAGCTCGGGACTCGGAGCTTCACATAAACAACTTACTGACCGAAGTCTCTTCGTGGTTGGCCTGAATTGCCCGGCCAATCAATCCCGCAATCGAGAGGACGTGAATCTTGCCACCCTTCTCCGTCCTCGCCTCTTCCGCCGCGGGATTCAGCGGAATCGTATTGGTCACCACCACTTCCGTGATAACCGAATTCTTAATGTTCTCGACCGCCGGACCGGACAGCACGGCATGCGAGGCGCACGCATACACATCCGTCGCGCCATTTTCTTTCAGCGCCGCCGCCGTCTTCACCAGCGTCCCGGCTGTGTCGATCAAATCGTCGATGATCAAGCACGTCCGCCCGTGCACATCGCCGATCACGTGCATGATCTCGGCAACATTCATCTCGACGCGCCGCTTATCGACAATCGCCAGCGCCGCATCTACTTTCTTCGCAAAAAATCGCGCGCGCTCCACACCGCCCGCGTCCGGCGAAACCACCGTCAAGTTCGGCAAGGCCAGCTTGCGGAAATGGTCCACCAGCACCGGCGAAGCAAACAAATGATCCACCGGGATGTTAAAAAATCCCTGCAGCTGCGGGGTATGCAAATCCACAATCAGCGCCCGATGCGCCCCCGCCGCCGTCAGAAGGTCAGCCACCAGCTTCGACGAGATCGGACTCCGCGGCTTATCTTTCCTGTCCTGCCGCGCATATCCAAAGTACGGAATCACCGCCGTGATGCGCCGTGCCGATGCCCGCTTCAGGGCATCGATCATCAGCAGCAATTCCATCAAATGCTCGTCCACCGGACGGCACGTGGGCTGCATCACAAAAACATCCGCCCCGCGCACGTTCTCCTGAATTTGAACGTAGCACTCGCCGTCGGCGAACCGGGTCACCTGAGCCTGCCCGCGCTGCATCCCTAGAAACTGGCAGACCTCGTCGGCCAATGGCGCATTTGCCGTGCCGCTAAAGATCTTGAACTTGTCGTCGGTTCGCGGACGCTGCTGTTTCCGCTCCGCCTTCTCGTCGGTCACTGGCGGATTCTTCTTTTCAACCTTCTCGTTCGTCTTGTCGGTCGGCGTGACTAAAGTAGCCATGGTTTCTCTGGGCTCCTGGCCTTCAGTTCGTACCGTTCTAACTGGCAACTGTGTCCTGACAACTGCCCACTGTTTTCTTGGCTGGGCCGCTAGGATTCGAACCTAGACAAAGTGCTCCAAAGGCACTTGACCTACCATTAGTCGACGGCCCAGTAGACTGTTGTGGATTGCTGATGGATCCCCCGAAGGGGACTCTATTTTCATTCAACAATCCGTTTTCAACAATCAAAAATTCGCCGACCCAGCCACAGCCCATCTGGGGACGGACCCATTTCGTCCGTCCAGCGAAGCCCGAAAGGCGAGCGCTCCGAGCACAACGCTCAACTCTTCACGATCCGTCGCCAATACTGCGGCCTGGTCAAGGTCACCGTAGCCTGCGCCGCCCAGCCTTCTTTCTTTAGCCGAACCACCGCCCGTGCCGCAGCATCCTTCGAGACAAACAGCCCGTATAGCGTGGACCCAGATCCCGACAGCGATGCGTACTTCGCGCCAGCGCGCATAAGCGCACGCTTCCCTTCACACAGTTCGGGATACTCAGGAAAGACGACCTGTTCGAAGTCGTTCTCGATCCCAGCCCGGACAAGCCAGAGAAGTGGATTCTCGGCCCGGCCCCTTCCAAAAGGAGCACTGGAGTAAGGCTCGCTCAGCCACGCCGACAACCCGCGACCAAGCTCCATCATTCTATCGGACCCACCAGCCCCCGTCAATTTGAGCACGGATTCTGTGGGGACAGCCGCCCCCGGCTGTCCAGTCGAGCGAGGCCCGGCGGAAACCGCGCTGGATGAATCCGAGAATGCTCGAAGTTCGGCGCCTGACGCATGTGCCTTCCCCCACGATCCCCTTGTCACCCCGGATGATGCATGCGCCTCCGTGAATACTGTCTTCGCGGCGGTGGAAGAGCGGCCCTTCAGGGCCGCGTCAGGGCTCCCCGATGCCGAGGGCTCTAGCCCCTGCCTCCGGTCCCATTCCGCAAATGCCTTTGGAGTCGAAACTCCCACCTCCGGAGTCACCACCACACAAGGCATCCCCGGCAAATCCGCCACAGGATAAACCTGCTCCCCTCTGCCCACGCCCAGTACCGTTCCGCCCAGTAGAAACAGTGGCAAGTCAGACCCCACCTCACCCGCAATCCGTAGTCGCTCAGCAGGAGGCAGGCTCTTCCGGATGGCATGTTCCAACGCCAGCAACGTCGCGATCGCATTGGACGAAGCCCCACCCATCCCTCCCTGCACTGGAAGCCTCTTCTCAATCTCGATGACAACGCGCCCCTTCGCTGCCAACGTCGCCATGGTCCGCTGAACGATTTTGAAACATGTATTCGACTCATCCCGCGGCACGCGCGGATCCTCACACCGAATCTCTATTCCCGATCCCCGGCCCACACTGACGCGAATCAGATCATGAACTGCAATCGTCTGATACACGGTCAACAACTCATGAAAGCCATCCTCCCGGGCCGCCCCGATGCGCAGCCCAAGGTTGATCTTCGCGAACGATCTCACTGTCACCGTCATGGAGGAATGATTGTAAAGTCTCGCATCCCAGATTACGATGGCTGCAAAAACGAGGCTTGGTACCCTGACGTGCACGCTCACCTCTTAGGTGAACTGGCTGCCGCTCGTCGAATTCCGGATACTCCTCGTGGCGTATTCGCCGCCGCCGCCGGCTGATGGATCCCGCGGAGCTCTTGAAAAGACAGCTCATTTCTACGTAGATCCGCGTTTATGTGCGTAATCCGCGGAGAGGAAGTTCTCCCACATCCCGCTCGACAGCCGCCTCTGTGTAGAATGAAAGCTGGTATGTCTCAAGCAGCCCCAGCTATTACTCGCAGCCCCGCAGAAGTCGTTCGGCTCACACCTGTCTCGCAGGCGCCCAATGGCATCTGCTACGCTTCGGCGGGTGAAGTCGCAGTCAACTCGTTTGACCTTGAACGTATGGTCGCCGCGGTGCCGACGCGTATCTCGGCCGCCCTCGAACGCAAGGCGTATTATTTCGTCCCGCTGACGGTCAGCCACGGCGAAGAAACCGTAATCGCCGATCGCTACGACATCACGCTCAGCGAAAGTGCCGTGTGCCATCGCAACCTGAACCTGGGCGATTCACAATGCGTCTTCATCTCGACTCGCCTCATGGACGACAAGTTCTCTGTAGCGTTCGAGTTTTACATCAACGTCGGACATGCCCTCGTCGAGCGCGCCGGCGTTTCCCACGAGTTCAGCCAGTTGGCGTGGAGCCAGGTCGAAGCTGGAGTCCGCGGAGAAACTTCTCTCGACGCGTGGGAAGCCCGCAAGCTCGCCACCGCCAATGGGCCTGACGCCGAACGCTATAAGACCGAATACCTGGAAGCAACGTTCTCCGACACCATTTCGATTTATTTGCTGTCGCTCTACCTGGATGTCGACTATCACGATCTTCGCGAGCGCGATTATCCGCTGCTCGCCCCATCCGCGCTCGCTGAGCGTCTGCGCAAAGTGGCGGAAATGTTCCCGCCCAATTCGGGGTTCGAGTTCGCAGTCCTCTACAAGCGCCGTGCGTAATTCTGTGGCTCAGGAGAAATCAACCCGTTCGCCGCGCTGGTACGGAGTACCGGTCCGCATTCTGCTCCTTACATTCATCGGAACGCTGCTGAGCTTTTCCCTGATATTGCTGTTCTCGATCTTCGGAACCGTGATTATCGCCGCCTTGCACGGGGTACATCCCGATATGCGCATCGCATACCGCCACATTGCGTTACCCCTGGGGCTTGTCGCCGGCGGGATCATTCTCGTGAGCGCAATCGCAGTGGAAGTCCGTCACTATCTCCAGGCCAAGACCCTGCACAACATTGAGAGGATGCACTAGGTGGCGCCGCGGATCGCGGTCCCAATACCGCACTCAACCGACCACGAGTACGGGAACCGCGCGCTTCCACAATATGAGCGTGCCATCACGCTGGCCGGAGGCGAACCAGTCCGGATTCCACTGGATCGTAGTTCCTTGCAACTGAAAGAACTCATCGCGAATTGTGCGGGAGTGCTTCTCCCGGGCAGCAAGGCGGATGTAAACCCCGCGAGATTCAACCAGGAAAAGTCGCCGCAGACTGCATCCGCAGATCCCCGCCGAGAGGATATCGACGACATACTCCTCGAAGATGCATACGCGAATCGCAAGCCGGTATTAGGCGTCTGTTATGGCCTGCAGAGCTTGAATGTGTCTCGAAACGGATCCCTGATCCAGCACATCCCGGCCTTCCTTCCAGAAACTACCCGCAACAAAGTAAACCACGAGGCTGGGAAAAAGGTTGCGATCGCCCACACGGTTGAAATTGCGGCAGAGTCTCTACTCGCGGGCATTGTTGCAGATGGCCACACTCCGAGTTCTGAACTCCGAGGTCCGTGGCTCGTACCGGTGAATTCCTCGCATCACCAGTCCGCCGATACGATCGGGGAAGGCCTGCGGATTGTAGCCCGATGCCCCGACGACGGCATCATTGAAGCGCTGCAGGGAACGGCGCCCGATCATTTCGTAATCGCGGTGCAGTGGCACCCGGAGCGTTCCGTCGACGAAGACGAGCCTTCCCGCGCGATTTTTCAGGCGCTGATCGAAGCGGCTAAACGCGTTCGCTGAGTCCTCTTGTTATCTATTCGGCACCGGAAGGTATTCCGCTGGCAGTGGATTATCCGGCCGCTCATCATCCCATGTGTTCGACGCCACCCACCAGCGCTTCCCGTCATAAAAGAGTTCGACGCTGTTGATGCCCCGCGCGACAACGGACCCGCCGGCTTTCTGACGGCTCTCATAGGTGCTAAACACGTGCGCAATATTTCCGAACCTCTGTGTCACCCGGTGAATCTCCGACTCGAAGAAGCCTTCCTTCACCATAAACGGGTCTGCGGCATCCACGTATTGTTGGTGGCTCATGATGTGAGCGCGCGGCCGTCCTTTTCTGTCTTCGGACATCGCGACAAATCGGATATCGGGGATGTAGAGTGTTTGATCCCGTGACCACTGCCGTGCCTGTCCGGCGGGTCCCGAGATCACGTCGTAGAAGGCTTTCATGATTCCATCGATCGTGGCCACGTCTTCGGCACTCGGGGCTATGGCGGGGACGTCGACGTGTTTCTTTGCAACATTCGCTTCCTGCCCGCTACATACTCCAAGAACACTCCATACAAACAGTGCAAATGCTAGCGAACGCATGGATAAATTCATCGCAGTACCCCGTTTCCAGCGAGTAATGATTTACAGTCTGAGCAAGGTTGAGACTACGACCGTCTAACTTTTGCGCCGGCGAATGTTTCGCGCCTCTTCCAGCAGGACCACCACGTGCGCGATGGCGGCGTTATCCAGGTTCAATCCTTCCGGAGTTTTCGCCTTAAGGCCCACGCAATCGGGGTTGAGACCAAGCAAATCTGCGACGCGTGCGCGAATGGCGGCTGCATGTGGACCAATTTTCGGTGCAGCAAGAATTAAGCTGGCATCGATGTTAGCGAGTTCGTAGCCCGCCTGGCGAACGCGCTTGAGCGCCTCCTGCAAAAAGATCACCGAATCGGCGCCTTTCCACTTCGGATCGGAAGGCGGGAAGAGCGCTCCGATGTCGGGCGCAGCTACCGCTCCAAGCAGCGCATCAGTGATGGCGTGCAGCAACACGTCGCCATCGGAGTGCCCTCCGAGTCCTTTGTGGTGCGGGAGCATGATTCCACCAATCTTCAGCGGAATTCCAGTACGGAATTCATGCGAATCGAAACCGTATCCGATCCGCATCGCAGGTGCGTTGGTTCGTCTAGAGGAAGGCTTAAGGGAGCGCTTGGATGTCGGCATTCGCAAGGAACTCAGCGGCCTAGATAGAACTCGGCCAGTTCCATATCTCCTGGCGTCGTAATCTTCAGATTCTTTGGCGAGCCCATGACCACCGCTACTTCGTGTCCGGCTCGTTCCACAAGCGATGCTTCATCGGTCCCAGTGAACCCGTCAGCCGTAGCTTCGTCGAACGCTTTCTTGATCACGTCATACCGGAATCCCTGGGGTGTCTGCGCGAGAACCACTCCTGCGCGTGGGATCGTAGCTTTGATGATGGCTCCCTCCGACGTGCGTTCGACCTGTTTCACGGTGTCGACCGCAGGCAATCCTGCAATGGCAGCGCCATACTTCTTGGCTGCTTCGATCACCTGGTGAATAATCTCGCCTGTAACCAGAGGCCTCACAGCGTCGTGCACCAGAATGATGTCATCAGGCGAGGCCGTTACTGCATTGAGCGCGTGCTCAACCGACTGCTGCCGGTGCTCGCCACCGGCGACGATTTCCAGGTTCTTCTTCAGAAGGTCCGGTGCTTCCTGCTTGAGACGATCGCGAAAACTCTCAATCTCGTTTTCTCGTAACGCGATCCAGATCTCACTGATTTCCTCCACAATGGCGAACCTCCGAATGGTGTGAATCAGGATCGGAGTGCCCGCGAGTTCGGTGAACTGCTTGGACGGAGGAGCCTTCTTCGACTTTGAATCCATTGCGCTGGGCATGGGAGCCATACGCGTCCCAAGTCCAGCGGCCGGAATAATGACGATCACCTTCATGGCGGGCTGTAAGTATACGAGTGGGAAGGTTCCAACTTCAAATGAGACTACCGCGGAGCACTTATAGCCGGGAAATCCGAATCTGATTTCCCGCCGATTTCAGTGCGGTCCGCGGTAGTCCCTCGAGTTCTAGGAAGCGGTGTGCTTCGTATCCGCTACGGCCGGCGCAGGCACAGCGGACGGCGCGACGGCCGGTACAGCCACCGTGGGGGACGCTACTGGCACGGCCCCCGAGGGCTGACGTGAGTACGAGGCTCGCTCATCCCACTTGCCGAAGATCATCTTTCCAGCCGTGGTCTGCAACACCGAAGTGACAGAGACATCAATCGTCTTACCGATCATCTTGCGAGCGTTGTCCACCACCACCATCGTCCCGTCGTCCAGGTACGCGACACCCTGGTTGTATTCCTTTCCTTCTTTGAGGATGAATACCCGCATGGTTTCGCCGGGCAGCACGATCGGCTTCAGGGAGTTCGCGAGTTCATTGATGTTCAGCACCTCGACTCCCTGCAGTTGCGCCACCTTGTTCAGGTTGAAGTCGTTGGTGATGATCTTGCCTTCGTACACTTTGGCGAGTTCGATCAGCTTCAGATCCACTTCGCGGACCGCCGGAAAATCGTCTTCCACGATCTGGATCTGGAGGTTGGCGACCTTCTGCAAGCGCTGCAGAATGTCGAGGCCACGGCGACCGCGATTCCGTTTCAGTGAGTCGGCGGAGTCGGCCACCAGTTGCAACTCCCGCAAGACGAACTGCGGGGTCACGATAACTCCGTCAAGGAACCCGGTCTCAGCGATGTCAGCAATGCGGCCATCGATGATTACGCTGGTATCCAGAATTTTGTAGCTTTTCTTGCCTTGCTTCTCGCCGCCAAAAATCCCTCCCAGAGCGGACAGGTTTAGCAAATCGCCCTTGTTAGCCCCGACGATCAGGCCAACGTAGGCCATCAGCAACATGACCAGGATCTGGAGGAAGCTCTGGGTGTGTCCCTCGGGAATACTGCTGCGGATCACGAGCGCAAACAGGTACGCGCCGCAGATTCCAAGAATACTTCCGATGGCCGCTCCGATGAGCCGCTTCAGGCTGACAGTGCGCAGCTTCCATTCGAACAGAACAATCGCTGCGCCGATCAACGCACCTAAACCCGCGTCTCGGATCGGGTTCAGTCCAAAGGGATTAATTGCAAAGCATGTGGCCGCTACAACGATTACAAAAAGAAGACGTACAAAGATAATATCCACGGTCAACCTCCCCGCGGATGCAGCTGTCCCGTGTACTTGGGTTGTGCACCCGTGCCAATTCCCGCCGCCCCAGCGGGATCGGCCTTGCGCATGCGGGGCGCATAAATTAGGGGATGAATGCACGCCCCGCTCCAACCGTGAGGGGCTCGGCTGGAGATGAGTAATCTAACGCCAAAAGTATATACCTGTCGCTACAGGCCTGCGAAGGGACCAGATTCGGTGCCTCTCTACTCGCCGCAAACAGCCTTAAGGCGCGCCGTATAAAAATGTCTTCGTGAAATGCCTCTGGACAACACTTTTGTTGGATTGCCAATCCAATCCGGAGTAGGATTCTCAATAGAGACGCCTCACCGCTCCTTGAGGCCTGCAGTCGCCCTTTCGTGGAGGAAACTCCGATGCGTTGCCCCTTCTCCCACGCCCTTCTCGCAGGAATCGCTTCCCTCGCTCTTATCGCTTTGCCGCTCCCCGCGTTCGCTCAACGTGGTGGAGGCCACGGTGGAGGTGGCGGAAGTTTTCATGGCGGTGGCGGAGGTTTTCATGGCGGTGGGGGAGGCTTTCATGGAGGCGGTGGAGGCTTTGGCGGTGGAGGGTTCCACGGCGGCGGCTTTGGTGGCGGAAACCACGGCGGAGGTTTCTCTGGTGGAGGCTACCGTGGGAGCGGCTTCTCCGGGGGTGGTTACCGCGGCGGCTCATTCGGTAGCTATCGTGGAGGATACGGCGGCGCTCACGGCTTCGAAGGTGGCCGCGGCTATTACGGCGGCATGCGTGGTGGATCCATGGGGAACTCCCGCGGTTATCGTGCCTGGGGCTCAGAGGGCCGAGGAATTCGCAACAGTTCTCCCGGATGGCACTCGTTTGCGCGCGGATCCAATGCCGCCAGCATGGGTAGCAGAGCCGGCCATCCCGGCATGGGTAGAGGTTTCGGCAATAACGGCATGATGGCACGCGCAGGCTCAGGATCTCGCGGGTTTCATAACGCAATCGCCGACGGTCAATGGCACGGGTTCGGAGGCGCTGCCCGCAATTCCATCGGGGCACGCGCCGGATCGTCCATGGCGAGGAGCATGCGAGCCAGTAACTTTGTCACTCACGGCAGCGTTACTTCCATGAATGCCGCCTGGAGGGGCAACGGATGGCGCGGAGGATGGGGAGGCGGATGGCGCGGACGTAATTGGGGTCGCAGCTGGGGTTGGGGAGGTGGGGGTTGGGGCGGCGGATGGGGCTGGGGATGGGGTTTGGGCTGGGGTCCGGCATGGGGCTTCGGCTGGGATCCCTTCTGGGCTTGGCCACCGTACTGGTACAACCCGTGGCTCTACTACGATAATTCCGCGTATTTGTATCCGGACGCCTGGTGAGACCGGTGAAGCCGATGATCTAGCTTGCCGTCAGTACATCCTGTTGCACCGCATTTTGCGCGTCTCAGGGTCTGATCGTTCAGATCTTCTCCTCAGGGATCTCCAGTTCGAGGCCCAGTGGGTCCGTGAAACGATTGGTCAAATTCGCCAGCCCTGTGAGCGCATGAATGTCGACAATCTCGGGATCAGAGAATTCGCTCTTCAGCAGCGCGAAATCCGCATCGCTTATGGTATGCGGCGACCGCGTCAGCTTTTCGACATAGGTTAGCGCGGCGAGTTCCTTCGCACTGAAACGTGAATAATCGCCCGTCTTCAATGCTGCCCAATCTTGCCCGGTAAGTCCGGTGCGCTTCGACGACGCCACATGATGCTGCGTGCAATACCGGCATCCATTGATGAGCGACACGCGGATGTAAATCAGCTCATATAGTCTGCGATCCAGGGAACGTCCGACGCTCGCGTAGAAACTCAAGAAGTTTTTCAGCATCTCCGGACGGTGCGCCATCGCCTTCTGCACATTACCCGGTTTTCCGCGCAAGACTTTTTCGTAAATTTCTGTCACTTCCGGCAAAGCCGATTCGGGGGCAATCAATTCGATACGGGCCATCCATTTCCTCCGGTGAAAGTCATTCCATGATAAAGCACTCGCACTCAGCCCCCTGACGCGGTATGGAATCGGCATAGAAAAAGGTACTTGCCATGTGCGCATTGCCTCGCTTAGATTGCGCACAAGCGGTTCCGGGGCTCTCTCGTCGCGGACAGACAACTTCAGCATGGAAGTTCGTTTGTGATGCCATCCGGTCCAATGTCCCCATGCAGATACCATCGCAGGAGGATGTGCCATGAAAGTGGCCGGAATCTTCTTCTTACTCTTCGCTTGTTTATGTGCACCCGCTCTCGCGCAGTCGGGAGACGAGGGCGCCATCCAATCGAAAATCGTCGCGCTCGAGCAGCTCTGGAATCAGGCCTACAAATCAGCTGACATCAAAGCGCTGGATTCGATCCTCGCGGAAAACATTGTCTTGGCAAATGACGACGGCTCGGTCCAGACGAAGACGGAATTTCTTGCCAGCGTGAAATCGGCTGCTCCACAGCCCACCGCTCAACAGCAGCAAGTCGCGCCCGGAGTCCCTTTCGGTTCACGTTTACGGAAACGTTGCGATCGCAACGGGCGTCATGCGCGTCAAAGGCATTGAGAATGGAAAAAGCTACACGCGCCGCGAGCGGTTCGTTGATACCTGGCTGCAAAAGGGTAGCAGTTGGGTCTGCATTGGGACGAATGCCACTCCGGTTCTGCATTAATCCAGCGGGAATCAAGATGAAAGAGCGACTCTCCAAGGCCGCGTTCGAATCTTCGAAACGTTGACGGCTTTAAGCGCTTGCGTCCTTCGCCTGCAATAATGGACGGATGCCATCCATCCGGATCATGGGCGCCGGGCTCGCGGGGTCGGAAGCTGCCTGGCAATGTGCCCGCCGCGGTCTGAACGTTGAACTCTACGAGATGCGACCAGTGCGCTCGACGCCGGCGCACCAGACCTCTGACTTCGCCGAACTCGTTTGCTCGAACTCCCTGAAATCCGACAGCGAAAACACCGCGCCCTGGCTCCTGAAAGAAGAGCTGCGCCGCGCCGGATCGCTGCTGCTGCAAATTGCGCGCGAATGCGCCGTTCCCGCCGGACACGCGCTGGCGGTCGATCGCATCACCTTCGCCGCTCGGGCAACAGAAGCCATCTCGCGCGAACCGCGGATCGCCATCCGTCGGGAAGAAGTCACGAAGATCAACGAAGCCGATGCGATCAGCATCATCGCGACGGGGCCGCTGACTTCCGAATCTCTTGCATCAGAAATCGCGCGCTTGAGTTCAACCTCCACGAATGGATCGAACAGCCCGCATTTGTACTTCTACGATTCCATCAGCCCCATCGTCGAAGCCGATTCGATCGACATGTCCCGGGTCTACATGGCGGCGCGATACGACAAGGGCTCTGCCGACTACATCAACTGTCCGATGACCGAGAAGGAATACAGCGCGTTCTACGATGCGCTGCTCGCGGCTCAATCCGTTGAAGAGCGCGACTGGGAAAAGCTGAACTATTTCGAAAGCTGTTTGCCGATTGAAGAGATTGCCCGACGGGGACGCGATACGCTTCGCTTTGGCCCTATGAAACCCGTCGGGCTAACCGATCCCCGTACCGGCAAAATGCCCTACGCGGTTGTGCAACTGCGCCAGGAAAATCTGCGCGCAGATTCCTATAATCTCGTCGGATTTCAGAATCATCTACGATTTGGTGAGCAAGCCCGCGTGCTGCGTCTCATCCCCGGCCTCGAGAATGCGCGCTTCCTGCGTTACGGACAGATTCACCGTAACACTTACATCAACGCGCCTACGTTGCTGACGGAAACGCTGCAGATGAAAGAGCATGCGAACGTTTTCGTCGCCGGGCAAATCTGCGGGGTTGAAGGCTACGTCGAGTCGATTGCCACGGGACTTCTGGCAGGAATCCATGCCGCGGCAGTGGCAACTGGAACGTCGTTAGGGCCTGCGCCTCGCGCCTCGGCTTTCGGATCGTTAACGCACTACGTCACTCATGCCGACGCGAAGAATTTCCAGCCGGCGAATATCACTTTCGACCTTCTCCCGCCACTGGACCGCAAGATCCGCGACCGCAAGGAACGCCACCGGCTACAGTGCGAGCTGGCATTGCGCCAGTTTGATGGCTGGCTCCAGCTTCCGGGAGCTTCCTACCCTGAGCAGCGAGTTCGAGAGCAGCTTTTCTCTTTGCCTGAAATCGTGTAAACAGCGCCGTCAGCGAACCGGGGCAGCCACATGGATCGTCTGCTTGACTGTCTCTTTCAGGAGGAGGAGATCGAGTTTGAGTTCCATGTCTCCTTCTCGCTCGGGTTGGATCTGAAAATCGTAAGTCTCCCCGGGCGCGATCAGAAACGACGCAGGCCCCGTGGCAACCTGTTCCGGCGGCAGGTCCGCTCCATCCTTAGCGATCGACTTCCAGGTAACGGGAGCTCCACTTTGAGTAAGGTTCACAACTATTGTGTTATTCGCATTAATGTTGATGAATCGCATGCGGTACCGCAGGTTCGGGTGCCACTCGAGCGATTGCGGCTGGGTTGCACCATTCAGCAGGAGAGTTCCGTCCTTCCGCATTCCGTTGCGGCTGATGAGAAAGATCTTGTCGGTCTCCGGCTGAAATGTCTCGCCCTGTGGCAACACGATGATCGGGCCGTAGAGGCCGGAGGAAAGTTGCGGCATGTCGTTCATGTGCGTGTGATAAATGAACGTTCCGGCGCGCGGAGGATTGAAAAATACGTCGAATGACATCCCGGGCTGAATCATGGGCGTGACCTGCTCGCCAAGTCCGGTCCAGCCGGGAACTCCATCGTAATAGCTCTGCAACTCGATCCCGTGCCAGTGAATGGAGGTCGCTTCGGTCAAGTGATTTGTCACGCGGACGGCGACGGGCTCACCTCTCGTCAGCACCAACGCGGGTCCGGGAGCGGTTACATGACTTGCGGGCTTGCCACGCTCATTCAGCGAGTACCCTCTCGGATTCACGCCGCCTTCCTGATTGGCAATGTCGAGAGAGAGCCTGCGTCTCGGCTTTTCGCCGCTTGTTTGCACCCGCTGTCCAGCGCCGCCCACAACGGTGATCCCCATAACGAGTCCGGCCATATCGTGTTCCGGATCGTTGTGCGACATGGGACCGTGCTCGTTGTGCGGGCGTAGAAACATCGTCTCCGGCGAAATATGTGTCAGGATGTGGCAATGGAATAACCAGCGCCCCGGCTCCTGAGGACGCCAATATGTTGTCATCGTTCCGCCAATCGGAATCAACTGAGTCGCCACCATTTTGCGTTGCGGCACAGAAAGGACGTTTTCGTGCTCCGCGTCGCCCAGTGCGTCCACGCGAAAGTATGAGCCATGCATGTGCATCGGATGCACCTGAGCACTGGCATTCAGCCAGCGCCAACGCACATCTGCTCCGATCGTGTATTGGAGCCGCTCAGTGTAGGGCCAGGACTTTCCATTTATCACTGGAATATCGAACGATTCTTCGGGCCGCAACCGGTCGCGCCAGGCCCCGATGACAAAAATACGGTCGGGTGCAACTTGTCCTGGGCTATCCACAATGAAGCCACCGCTCAGCATGCTGTCTTCTTTGTACGGCCTCCCACTTAGCAAGTCTCCACCAGCCGTAGCCCAGTAGTAGTACGCTCCTGCATCCCCCGCGGGGAAGGTGATCTCCCGAGATCCTTCTGCCGAGACTTCGACAGTGTCGGTTTCTTTCCCCGGACGTTGGTGCATCCCGTGAATGACCATGGCGACGGGCAACAGGTTATGAACTGTTGCGTGAATTCTTGTGCCCTCCGGAACCCGAATCAGAGGGCCCGGAATCTGCAGCGGCTTTCCTCGTTCCGCCAGCGCAAAGACCTTCACACTCGGTCCGCTATCACTTTCAGGAAACCATTCCCCCTCGCGGACTTCGAGATCAATTGCCAGCACTCCATTCGCAAGAGTACCCGCCGCTACTTGATTCGAATTGGTCTGGATTCGTGGCGACCCAGTCACGGGGTCGGTAAGGGCTGCGGCAGCTGAGATTGGAAGAAAGATGGTCAACAAAGACGCAGTGCGGAAAATATAGCGACGCAACGTACAGGCACGGAACGACATCGACTTCACAAACATGGCTTCTTTCTAAGAGCGGCAACATTATGCCTCAAAAGAGCAACCCGGGGCGACAATCGAGCATTCCTGTTTACACAGGATTTCTGAAACTAATTACGCTGCGAATCCGTATCTCTATCTTAAGCAAGGAGGCGATGACCTTCTCAGCGCGCCCCCGTCCAATGACTTGGTATGACGCTACGGGACCTCGTTTTCGACGTACTCCGCACGCTCTGGTCGCATAAATTGCGGGCATTCCTCACGATGTTCGGCATCGCGTGGGGAATTGTCTCGATCGTGCTCATGGTGGCGGCCGGAGAAGGTCTCCGTAAGGGCCAGGAAGAACAGGCGCGAAATCTCGGCAAAGACGTGATGATTGTGTTCCATGGCCGCACCAGCCTGCAGGCTGGAGGCTTGCATGCCGGGCGTGTCGTCCACTGGGAAGACCAGGATGTTCCCGTAGTCCAGGCCGAGTCACCGGATTGCGAATATGCGATCCCGGAACTTGAACAGGACACGGTTCGCGCACACTCCAATTACAACAACGCAGCGTTTACCGTTACTGGCTCGTATCCGCCATTCGGATACATTCGCAGTCTCGACGTAGGTTCAGGGCGCTTTTACGATTGGAGCGACATGCGCGAGGCCCGTCGCGTCGCCTTTCTTGGCTCCGATGCTGCCAAGCAACTGTTTCCTGGGCGCAGTCCTGTTGGCGAGACGATTTACCTGAATGACTTTCCATACACGGTCATTGGCGTAATGGCAAAGAAAAAGCAGGACTCCAGCTACGACGGCTGGGATGTGAACAAAGTGTTCCTGCCATTCTCCGCGATGCGCCGTGATTTCCCTGACAAGCCCCCGGGCACCGACCACACATTCGATCAACTATTGGTCACACCGAAATCGGTGGACCAGCACGAAGCCTGCAAGCATGAAGTCCGCACCGCACTCGCTCGCATGCATCGGTACGACCCCAACGACAAAGAAGCCTGTCCTATTTGGGATACCGTGCAGGAGGCGCAAGCTTTCAAAACGATGACCGACGGGATGAAGTTCTTCCTGGGTGCGGTCGGAATTGTCACGTTGCTGCTCGGGGGAATCGGGGTAATGAATGTCATGCTGGTAGCCGTTCGCGAGCGCACACGTGAAATAGGCGTGCGCAAAGCAATCGGCGCTCCTGCGGGCACAATCCTTCGCCAATTCTTCATCGAAGCCCTGATCATTGCATTGTTCAGTGGCGTTATAGGCCTGGGCATTGCTTTCGGATTCTGCGCGCTGGTGAACATGCTTCCAATGCCGGATTTCTTCGCTGGACTGATCCCCAGTTGGAGTTCAGGCCTGACCGCTGCAGCATTACTGGGTGCGATCGCGGTGGGCGCAGCGCTGTATCCAGCCCGCCGTGCCGCGTCCATTGATCCCATCGAAGCCCTGCGCTATGAAGCAGGAGGATGAAAGGTAGGCACCACAAAGGACACGAAGTAGGTCGTAAGATCTCGTTCGTGATACTTGGTGTCGTTTGTAGTGAAAGATTTTAGAGATGTTGTTTGAGATCATTCTCGAAGCCTGGGTCGCGCTCAAGCGCAACGTCACGCGCTCGTTCCTCACGATGCTAGGCATCGTCTGGGGCATCGCTACCGTTACGCTTCTGATTGCGTATGGCAGCAGCTTCCGGAGCGTGCTGGTCCATGGCTTCGACGCATTTGGAAAAAGCGTAGTCATCTGCTGGCCACAGCAAACCAGCGAACAACCTGGCGGACAGCGCGCCGGAAAGAAAGTCGTCCTTGAGCAAGCCGATCTCGACATGGTCAAGGCCACGGCGCCGCTGGTCAAACATGTCTGCCTGGAAACTGTCCGCCGACCTGGAATCGCCTACGGCGATCGCATGGTCGGCACCGCTCCAGTTCGCGGCGTCTGTCCCGAGTACGGTGAGATGCGCAACGAAGTCCCGTCGGAAGGTCGCTGGATCAACGCTGAAGACGAACTGGAACGCCGTCGAGTCATCTTTCTCGGCGGACGCCTCAAAGAAAAACTGTTCAGCGGCCGACCCGCCGTGGGCGAAACCGTGATGGTCTCCGGCGTCCGTTTCCAGGTCATTGGCGTGATGGCGCGCAAGATTCAACTGAGCAATTACTTCTCCAGCGACGATGATTCTTCCTGGATCCCCTACTCCGCGGCTGGAGATCTCTGGAACACACGCTACGCCGCCGTCATGCTGTTCGAGCCGATCGCTCCTCAGTTCGAGAAGAAAGCGATGAAGCAGGTGCTCGCGGCCGTCGCGACGCGCCAGAATTTTTCCCCGACGGATCCCAAAGCCTTCCAGATGTTCGGCCGCGACGAATTCCGCCCCGTGATCGATGCGCTCACCATCGGCCTGCAAGTTCTGCTCACGTTCATCGGCACGCTGACGCTCGGGATCGGTGGGGTCGGCGTGATGAACATCATGTTGGTTTCAGTGGACGAGCGCATCCGCGAAATCGGCCTGCGCCGCGCGCTGGGCGCGCGCAAGCGCCACATCAAACTGCAATTTCTGGCGGAAACTTTGCTGATCATGCTTCTCGGTGGCGCCATCGGAGTGCTCTTGTCGTACTTAGTCGCGTGGTCCGTCGGCACGCTCCCCATGATGGGTCCGCTATTCGAAGATGACTCGGGCCAAGGTGACATTCACCTGCGTATCTCGATGATGACCGTTACCCTATCCGGCGCGGTGTTGTTGATAGTTGGTGTCATCAGTGGATTGGTACCCGCTATGCGCGCCTCAAAACTCGACCCAGTAGAAGCCCTCCGCTACGAATAAAGAAGAAAGTAATCCCGAGAACGCCCTACCCGAGCCGTTCAATTCCACCCGCATTTTGAACACATAAAGTGAATTGCCCTACATGCCCCTTGGCAGTACCTTTCTCATGACTTAGTTTCGAGGTGCACCGTGCCGATCTCCGCGGTAGATACCATAACGCTCGCTTTCCAGCACACCAAGCGTCAACTCTTCCAGCCCTTCCGCTTCTGGCAATGGACGCGCCTCGCCATCGTCGGCTTGCTCGCAGGTGAAATGGGCTCTGGTGGCGGCAACGTACGGCTACCCTCGGGGTTCAACATCCCGCAGCAGGGTGGAGGCTCGCGTCATCTGCTCGCGCAGAATTTCCCGCACATTGATCCTGCGATCCTCGGCGGACTCATTGCAGTTCTGGTCGTTGCCGCATTCGTCTTCATTATCGTCATGCTGTATATCAGCAGTGTGATGCGCTTCATCCTGTTTGACAGCATTCTCGCAAAGCAATGCCATATTCGCGCGGGATGGTCCCGCCGCCAGGGCCCAGGTTGGAAATACTTTCTCTGGCATCTGGGATTCATGTTCGTGTCAATCGTCTGTATGGCCATCCTCGTTGGCATTCCGGCTTTATTCGCCTTCGCCCGTGGATGGTTCAGTCAGCCTCGCGCACATCTGGCCCCGCTCATCATCACAGGGGTGATTGTGTTTTTCGTTTTGATGATCTTCTTCATTGTCGCGGGCGTCGTGCAGGTACTCACGAAGGACTTCGTTGTGCCGCAGATGGCACTGGAGGGAATTGGGCCGATCGAGGGATGGCGCCGGCTCTGGCCGATGCTGGAAGCTGAAACCGGCGGGTATGCCGTTTACATCGGCATGAAGATCGTCATGGCGATTGGTGCGGGCATCGTGATCGCAATCGTGACATTGATTCTCGCTCTTTTGATTGCGGTACCGGTGATCGCCGTAATCATGGCTGGCGTATTCGCGGGAAAGACGGTGGGGCTGACCTGGAACGTTTTCACTATTACCGCGGCGATCGTCGCGGGATGCGTCGCATTCTTTATCTTTTTCTACATCGTTGCGCTGATTTCGGTGCCGGCGATCGTCTTCTTCCCAGCGTATTCCATCTACTTCTTTGCCCCGCGTTATCGGCCACTGAGCGTCCTGCTCTATCCGCCACCCTCGGGCACGCTACCGCCGCCCGAGCCGCCTGGGTGGACGCCCACTCCGCAGCCGGCATGAGGTGCATCCACGTTGCCGGACCAGCATCCTGATGCGTCGTGCGTCTGGCTGCATGCATCGGATTCCGCTGCAGCATCCGAACTCGATAGGCCAAAAAAGATTCCCGGCCGAAGCCGGGAATCTTATATCTACCTTGAATTCTCTTATTGCTGTTTGTTCGAGTCTTCTTTGGCCAGCTTTACTTTCGCCGCGTCCAGCTTCTGTTGGACTTTGGCGAAGGCGTCTGTGTCTTGCTCGGCGGGAATGGTCTTGTTCCACTCCTGGACGGCGCGATCCCAGTGGGTGGCTGCCAGCTTCAGGCGCCCGGTTTTCTGATACAGGTCGCCGAGGTGCTCTTGAACCGTGGGATCGGAACTCATGCGAGCAGCGGCCTTGTTCAAGTTCTCCTCGGCAAGATCGTACTTGCCCAGCTTGAAATAGGCCCAGCCGAGTGAGTCGAGGTACGCTGGATTGTTGGGGTCGAAGGTCAGTGCCTGCTTGATCAAGTTCAGTGACTCTTCGAGCTTCACGCCGCGATCGGCATTCATATACCCGAGATAGTTGAGCGTGGCGGCGGCTTGCGGATCGGTCGGAGGCGTGGTGGACAAGACCTTTCGAAATTCGATTTCGGCCTGGTCGAACATCTTCTGCCGCTGATAAAGATCACCGCGCAGGAAGAGCACGTACGCCTTTTCGTCAGCCTTGGTCGAAAGCTGTTCCGCTTTAGCGAGAGCTTCGAGAGCATCGTTCCAGCGCTTCGCGCGGGTGTAGATGATACCGAGGCGCACGTAAGCGTCGCGGTCCTCAGGACCGCCCTTGAGCATGGAGCGGATGTCGGCCACAGATTGGTCGACCTGTCCCATGTCGGCGAGCTGCGCGTCTAGCACCATGCGGAGATCGTGGTCGTCGGGCATCTTCTGCACGGCCTCTTTCGCGACGGCGGTCGCTTGTGGCCATTGCTTCGCTTCGCGATAGGTGTCGATGATCTCCTGATATCCGCTGCGAGCGTTGTCATCGCCAAGTATGAGCATCTTGCGGAAGGTATCGACCGCAGCCGGATAGTTCTGCTGATCGCGGTAGATCATTCCCAGGCGCTCGATGAAGATGGCGCGGTTGTTCCGGTCAGCCTGACTCCCTCCGGTCTCCGCTTTTTCCGTCTTCCGGATGAGATCCTGGAGCAGCTTGATGGCCTCGTCGTAACGCCCTTGAGCCTGATACACGGCTGCCATGCTGTAAGGCACGTCCATCGTGTCGGGCACGAGGGTGTCGGCGCGTTTCAGATTCTCGAGCGCCTGATCGTATTTCGCCTGCCGGCGGTAGATCTCGGCGATGCGGATGTAGGTCTGCGCATCTTCAGGATTGGAGTCGGCAATGACCTTGTATTGTTCGAGCGCGCTTTGGAGCTGGCCGTCGTTGAGATAGTTCTCGGCAAGTCCGCGAATGGAGTCCAAATTATCGCGGTCGAGAACGATGGCGTGCTTATAGGCATCGATCGCGCTCTTGTAATCCTTGCGCTGTTCGTAGGCTGCACCGAGCGCGGCGTAGAGTTTCGCGGAACGAGCGGAGTCCGGGATAGCGCTGAGGACCTTAAGCGCGCGGGCCGTATCTCCCTCATCGGTGTAGAGCATGGCCAGCGTAGTGACGGCTTCTTCCGAGTTAGGATCGAGCTTGATCGCAGTCTTGAGTTCGCCTTCCGCCTTTTGCAGTTCGTTGGCGAGGCGGTAGAGGCGGCCAAGGAGCAGATGGTCGTCAACGCTCTGCGGATCGAGCTTCGTGATCTGCTCATACTGATCGATTGCCAACTTCAGGATGTTGTCGGAGCCGTTGCCGCCCGGCATGTCGCCAAGGGAACGAAGATAGATCCGTCCGAGAAGCCTGTGTGCCTCAAGGTTCTTGGGATCGCGCTTGATGATGTCCTGGGCTTCTTTGACCGCGTCGGCGATGCGGCCGGTCTTGACGTAGAGTTCGGCGAGAGCGGCGGTCAGGAATTCAGAGGATGGGTCGGCGTCGATGGCCAGACGATATTCTTCCGTCGCCTTGACCGCCAGGTCGCTGCGGCCATAGGCGGTGACCATCTCCTCATACATATGGGCCAGCGTGTAGTGATAGTAAGCAGCAGCCTTATCGACCTTCCGGGGCGAGCCTTCGGCCTTGATATCCGGCTGGCTGGCTTGCGGAGCTGACGACGGCAAACTCTGGGCAACGGCGCCAGTAGCAGCCGAAACAATGGCAATAAGAAGAAGGCGTAGGATTCTATTCATTCTGGACCTGATTGCGCCACCAGCGCGTACCGGAACTCAGCTTATTTGGATGCATAGCCGCCGGGGGAAAGGTGCTTTTATTCTACCCTTTGGCGTCGGGAGTTGAAAGAAAACTGGATTTGGGGGAACTCCGGAAGGACAGGGACTGCTGGGGAGCACGTCCAAGGACGATTCCGGATTCCGCGATTTCAGATTTCAGAAGTCAGATTGCAGAATTTGGACCCTCCCATTAACGAGCTTTGACTTCCGGGCTTACGGTTCCGTATTTAGTGGCGGAAGTGGCGGACTCCGGTGAAGAGCATGGCCAGGCCGAGGCGGTCGGCGGCTTCGATGACTTCGGGATCGCGCTGCGAGCCTCCGGGCTGAATGATGGCGGTGGCACCAGCTTTCGCAATCTCTTCAACGCCGTCGGGGAACGGGAAGAAGGCATCCGACGCGGCGACTGTGCCTTTAAGCGGCAGCTGCGCCTTCATGGCTCCGATCTTCGCGGAATCGACGCGGGACATTTGTCCGGCGCCCACGCCCACCGTTTGGCCATCACGAGAGTAAACGATCGCATTGGATTTCACGTGCTTACAGACTTTCCAGGCGAAGAGCAGGGCGCGGGTTTCTTCGGGAGTCGGCGGGCGTTTGGTGACGACTTTCAGGTCGGAGTCGGCGAGGACGCGGGTGTCATTGTCCTGAACGAGCATGCCTCCGGAGACGTTCTTCAGAACCCACTTCTGATTCGCCGGGACGACTTCCACCAGGCGCAGGTTCCTCTTTGTCGCAAACTTTGCCCTGGCGTCTTCGTCGAACGACGGAGCGGCGATCACTTCGAGGAATAGCTTGTGCATCTCTTCGGCCGCGGCTAAATCGACGGGACGATTCACACCGATCACGCCTCCGAACGCCGACACTGGATCGCATTCCAGGGCGCGCTTATAGGCTTCGGCGAGAGTCTTTCCAGTCGCTGTGCCGCAGGGATTTGTGTGCTTAATGATGGCACAGACGGGCTCGTCGAATTCTTGGGCAAGATCCCATGCGGCTTGCAAGTCAACGATGTTGTTGTAGGAGAGCTCCTTGCCTTGAAGCTGGCGTGCGTTGGCGACGCCCTTTCCGGAGCCGTCGGAGTACATGGCGGCTTTCTGGTGCGGATTTTCTCCGTAGCGGAGGTCAGCCGTTTTGTGGAAGGAGACACGGAGCATCGCGGGGAATGTTGTTTGTTCGGAGTGGACCTTGAAATCGTCGGAGCTGACGCGTTCGAGTGTCGAGGCGATGGCGGAGTCGTAGGCCGCTGTCGTGGCGAACGCTTTTTGCGCCAGGCGCCACTTCGTTTCCTTTGAGAGCGCGCCGCCATTGCTCTGGAGTTCGGAGGCAATGGAATCGTAATCAGCGGGGGACGTGACAATGGCGACGTCCTGGAAATTCTTGGCCGCCGAGCGGATCATCGAGGGGCCGCCGATGTCGATGTTCTCAATCAATTCTTCGAAGTGCACTCCCGGTTTTTCGGCGGTTTTCTCGAAGGCGTAGAGATTCACCACCACCATGTCGATCGGCGCGATGCCGTGTTCTTTCACGGCGGCTACGTGCTTGGGATCTTCGCGGCGGTGGAGGATTCCGCCGTGGACTTTCGGATGGAGGGTCTTGACGCGTCCGTCGAGCATCTCGGGAAAGCCGGTGAGGTCAGAGATGTCCTTCACGGTAATGCCGGAGTCGCGGAGGAGTTTTGCGGTGCCTCCGGTGGAAACGAGTTCGATGCCAAGAGCAGAGAGCTTGCGGGCGAAGTCCACGAGCCCGGTTTTATCGGTGACGGAAAGGATGGCGCGCTGGATTTTGCGATTAGGTGACATGGGTTCCTTGCTTAAGAAAGTCCTTTGCGGCGGATTAACACGGATGAGAAAAGTATTCCTCCGTGAAGCGTGAGATCGCGTGTGAGATGACACCGGTTACAGATTGTGACTGCAAATTTTATCAGCAATCGGCGGTCGCCGTTGGTGTTAGCGGTGAGAGATGGGATCGTCAGCAGCTGTTCTGTGCAGAGATTGCACGATGCGATTGATCTCAGGTTGAGTGATTCCCGCGCCATTCGCGAAATTCTTCTGCACGAACATAATTTCAAAGCAATCGCTGGAAGAATACAAATCGACAAGAATCGCTTCTGGTCTGGCCTCCGGATTCCCCTGCTGAAAACCTTGATAGGAGCCGTTTCGTATGTCGAATATCCCCGTTTGGGCCGACGCCATAGGAATCATGGATTTAGTCAAGAGCAGGACCTGCTCGCGGGCATGAACCGCTGGCGAGAGAGTCCAATGGTGCATTCTATCCGGCGAGAACTCGAAAACTCGCTTCATGAACTCATAATCTGAAGTCCTTGCGTTATCTCCGAAAACCGCCGCGAATGCCTCCGGTGACATTCTGATGTCAGATCTTGTGAACTGATCCGCAAACGCCCGTGGTGGACCAGCAATTAGAACGATTTGCAGACCTGAACGGAAATGGAGGCGTGCCATGCTCTTATCAGGCCTGTTCTTTGGAAAGAGCTCTGTTTGCGACTCGTTGAGATCGGCCCATGGAGACTCGAATCCGTGACCAAGGTAAGCAAGCCCTATTCCTGAAGCACGGGATATAGATTGATCCTTCAGATCGCTGGGAATAATACTAGTGATTGCAGGAGCCTTATTGGAGGCATAAAACGAGAGTGCAACTGGAGCGATCCAGTAAACCCCGATGAGAGTTAGGGTGAGCACAACAGCGAGGGTACTCAGAATTCGTCGTACGATCTTCATAGTGATCGCGTGACTTTAAGACTTTGCTTTGGCCTTCAGCTTCACATGTCCGTCGGCGAGTTCGACGGTGTATTCGACATCCGCACAGTGGTACTGCTTCTTGATCTGTTCCGTTTTCTTCTGGACGAAGGTAGTGAAGGAATCGAGGTTGCCGCTGACGTTTTCTCCGGCTTTCTTCTTGGCGGCGACGAGCGTGTTGTAGAGGCGCTCGACCTGCTCGCGTTCGTTTTGATCTACGTTGTGTAGCGTGAAATGGGGGGCGGAGACTGCGCCATCTGCACCTGCTGCGGCGGCGTGAGCGACTCCATACACGGGATGGTGCGCGGCCTTGTGCTCGTCTTCGGCGACGCGAACTCCCTGCACCGAAAGCAGAGCATCCTGAGGACGACGGTATCCTTCTTCGCGGATGCGCGACTTCTTCCGCCACAGGTCGCTGTATACCGCATAACGCTGCGCCATTTCGTTGTAGCGATAGCGCTGCGAGAAACTCATACGGCCGCCGTCGGAGAACTTGCGCAGCAGACTGAGCACCTTCCACTCGACATCCGTGGGCGGGCGCTTGGTCGGATTGCTGAAGAAGATCTCGTACTCGATCTTCAACCGGCGCAGCTGCGAATCGAGAAGTGTCAGTTCCTCGTCGGTGGTCACAGATGTCTCCATGCATAGTGTAGTGATGGAAAACACAGGGGGCGAGGTACCCATCGGGCACCGAGGAACATAGTACGAAGGTAACTTAACTGGTCGGTTATCGCGGGTCGTTGGCGGAGACCATATAGAGGATCGGGTTCCCAACGACGAATGACCAACGACCCTGAACGAGATCTCGTGCGCAGGCACCCGTGGCCGAAGAAGTTGAAAAGATTTGCGCCGACTTACTTGCTTGCGTTCGACGCCATTTTCTTGACCATGGCGAGGACCAGCTTGCGGTCGCTGTCGTTCAAGTTCGTGGAGTAGCGGCGGATCTGGCTGAGGAAACGAACTTCGTCGTCGGAAAGCTGGGGAAGTCCTTTGGAGCCGTTGCTGTGTCCGGGCTCGGAAAAGAATTGGGACAAGGGAAGCTCCATGGCGCCGGCGATCTTCGATAGAGTGTCGAGCGAGGGGATCGTGTGCCCGTTTTCGACGCGGGACAGATAGCAGCGCAACAGTCCAGTGCGCTTTTCAATGTCGCCCTGGGACATACCTTTTTGCAGCCGGTAGTTGCGGATCGTCTCGCCGATATTCATGGTAGGGAGCATTTCAGGATGGGCCATAGTAACCAGAGCGGTAACTTCTGGCAAGTGGGAAATTTGTGCCATGCGCGGGACATTCGTGCCATATGAGAAGTACATAAGAGAACACAAATTTCCTGCATTGCTTGCACGTCGTGCAAAGAATGAGTGTGCGCGCAAACACAGACAGGGCGCGGGATCTGGGGCAATCACTTTCGAAGCTGGCGCAACCTATTTCTTCAGTGTGCTGGAAAGAAAATCCACAGTGCGTTTCCACGCGTCGGCGGCATCGGCCTCTCGATAGCCTTGCTTGTTATTTGGATTTTCGAACGCGTGTCCGGCATCGTCATAGATCTTGACGTCTATCTTCTTCCCGATCTTTTCGAGACTATCGGCAAACTTGTGGACATCTTCAGGAGTAATGCCTTTGTCCTGTCCGCCGAATAGCCCCAGAATTGGTGCATTGATCTTCTTCAGCGCCTCGGGGTCAGTCGCCAGGTGTCCGTAATTGATGACGTCGGCGGCGAGCGTAGGTTCCTGCAGAGCGAGGTCAAGAGCATAGCCTCCACCCATGCACCATCCGATGGCGCCGATGCGGTTTTTCTTTACGTTAGATTGCGCGGCGAGAAATTCGAAGGCAGCGTGCAGATCGCGTTTGGCGCGGTCTTCGGGTACGCCGCGCATGATCTGGTGAGCTTCGTCGGGGGTGGTCGCGACTTTCCCGCGATAGAGATCGATGGCGAGCGATTCGTATCCCTGGTCGGCAAGTTTGGATGCCTGGTCTTTTACCCAGTCGTTCAGACCCCACCATTCGTGAATCACGATCAGCGCCGGGAACGGGCCTTTGCCTTGCGGCGTGTAGAGAACTCCGCTTACGGTTTCGTCGCCGCTCTTGTAGGTGACGGTCTTGCTTTCGGCGGAGAAGGCAGAAGTTGTTGCGATGAGCGCGACCAGCGAGAGCAGCAGGATTTTCTTCATGGAGGGGATCCTTTCAGAGTCTGGGCGGATATTTTGTACGAACCGCGACGGGATTACAACAGGAGTTCCATGTAGAGCGCGCCGGCAATGGGATTGTTGCAGTAGGGCGCAATTTCGCGGAAGCCGAGTCTGCGATACATGACGACCGCATCTTTCATCACTGGCTCAACTGTATCCAGCCGCATCCGCCGATAGCCGATTTGGCGGGCTTCTCAAGATGATTCGATCCGCGAGCAGGCGGCCGAGTCCCTTGCCTCGAAACTGCGGCCGAAGGTATAGGCGCTTCATCTCGCAGATCCCGACTTCGAGTTTGTGCAGCGCGACACATCCGGCGAGTTGCCCTTCGTATTCGGCGAGCAACAACCGGCCATCGGGAGGCGCGTAGTCGCCCGGAAGATTCGCGAGCTCTTGATCGAAGCTCTGGAAGCAGAGGCTGAATCCAAGCGACTGCGCGTATTCGAGGAAGAGTTCGCGGGCTTGGGCGATCTGCGCGGGCGACTCGGCTTGCGCGAACGAGAGACCTTTCACTACGGAGGTCATCGAGGAATTCTGCATGGCATCATTTCCCATAGTCCCTTTGCGACCTCTGCGTTCCAGATCTATCCCATCAGCATTCCGCCGTTGACGCTTAGCGTGTGGCCTGTGATGTAGGAGGCGTCATCAGAGGCGAGAAACGCGACTGCGCTCGCTACGTCCTCGGGAGTTCCTACCCGTCCCAGCGGAATCTGTTTGACCGCGTTCTGCTTGAATTCATCGCTCAAGACAGCGGTCATGGCTGTTTCGATGAAGCCGGGCGCCACCGCGTTACAAGTAATGTTGCGGGAGCCGACCTCGCGCGCGATCGCCATCGTGAGTCCGATGAGTCCGGCTTTGGATGCAGCGTAGTTGGCTTGTCCCGCCTGGCCCATCTGTCCGAAGACGCTGGTGATGTTGATGATGCGTCCCCAGCGCTGTTTGAGCATCGAGCTGATAACCTGCTGGATCAGGAGATAGGCGGACGTCAGATTGGTTTGGAGAACGACATCCCAATCGGCGCGCTTCATGCGCATGACGAGTTGATCTCGCGTGATTCCGGCATTGTTAACCAGGATGTCAATCTTGCCGAATTGTGCGACCGCAGCTTTGACTGTGGATTTCACCTGTTCTTCCTCGGCGACATCAAGAGCGAACGCAGCCGCTTTGCCCCCGGCGGCCGTAATTTCTGCCACAAGCTCGTTCAGCTTTTCCTGATTGCGGGCGGCGACGGCAACGGCTGCACCTTCTTTGGCGAGGCGGAGGGCGCAGGTGCGTCCGATGCCTTGCGAGGCCCCGGTAACAAAAGCTACGCGTCCTGAAAGGGACATTTCGATCTTCTCCGGAAGAACTGTGTTGGAAATGTCGAATTATACGCGGACGGCGGATCAGTCAGCGCGGCGGAGCGGCCAGATCAGGACTTCCAGTCGCCGCGGCAAAGTGCAGCAGCGGAGCAGTATCGGGCAAGGAGATTTGAGCGGCCGCCGCGACCGTGTTGCGCTCAATATCGGCCTCGGCGTCCTGCAGGGGCCACGGCAGATGATGAATGTCGCAGCGATATAGTTCGCGCTTATGCGTTGTGTACAGGCAATAGCGTTCAGTCAGGAAACGCTCGATCGGCATTTTCTCGCGAACTGGACCCGTTGGGCGATAGCTGCCACGGAATTCGGCTTGCGAATTTCGCCGTATCGACGAATAACGGATCACGCCATCCCGCTCGGCTGACTTCATGTCGGCGAAGAAGTAAGGCAGGTGATAGAACGTTCGCGCTCCCCACACTGCGGCACGGCTGGCTGCGTCCAGGCTGAAGAAGTAGACGCCGGGCTTCCCCTTGTACGTGACATACGTCCGCACATTGAGTTCGGGAAGGCTCGACAGCCCAGGGACCGGCAGGAACCAGTGTGCGCGGATTCCGCTCATGCGGAAGGGAACGACTCCCACCCAGCAATGGCCATCGAAGGTGTCGAGCGACAACTGTTCTGGCACGAGCGGCCGCATATGCTCCGGCGAGACTGGCCAGTGCGCGAAGAGAAGATCCAGCCACGTCTGCTTCATGATCCAGGGCCCAGGCGGCAGTGGCCAGGGCCGGTGCGCGGTGGCATGCAGTAGAGGATGCACGCTATTTAGTCTAGTGGAACTCACTTCGAATACGCCGCCGGCGGAGTCGTGCTCCCTCCTTGGGCGTAAGATCATCAGTAACTGCAGCCATGGAACGTCCCATCGACGAGATCAAGAAGGCGGAGCAGGCGATGCAGAACCTGCTTAAGATAGCGGCCCAGCTCCGGCGCGAGGTGGAGCTCGCCGGCTCCAGAAATCCTGGGCAGCTCGCGGAATTAATGAACGCGGCCGCGAAATTCGAGAAAGAGGCTCAGAAGATTAAGGATTATCTGCAGCAGTGGCGCCAGAGCATCCAATAGCAGCGTTTCGAGAACTGTGGAGTTGCGCGTGAATGCATAGATCCTGAGACGCGCCAAGGACGCGCCCCTCAGGATGACAATCGTGGTGGACCCGTTCCTAGGCACGTCAGAGTCTTTCCGACGAATCACATTGCTAATTCACAAGAGCGCCGGGTAACATTCCAGCACTCCTATGTCCCAGACTGTTGCGAATGTGCTGATCATGCCGGATCCTTCCAACAAGAACTCTGCCGATAAGAATGCCGGGCACCGGTCGCCGCTGCGGGGAGCCGCGGTGGAGAAGCCCGCCGAGGCGGACGAGGGCCTCCGCGCCACACCGGCCGAGCCTTCGACCGAGGTGTTTGCCGTGTTCGGCGCGGAGCCGGAGATTCAGGCCTACGCCATGGCGAAGTATTCGCGGTCGGCGCTGTCGATGAAGGAGTCGCTGCGCGAGATCAGCACGCAAAAGGCGGAGAAGTTCCTCAACACCTTTTACTTCCAGTATGGACACAGGTCGATTGCCGATCTGGCGCACATTGCGCTGGCGGTCGAGCGGCTGTCCATTCTGGCGGCGATTGAGTTGGCCGACGAGCAACGCTGGGATGGGCAGGAGCGTTCGACGCGCTATCAGGATTTCCGCAAGAGCGGCTACTACACGCCGGATTTCGGGTCCGACGACGAGGCGCGAAAGCTCTACCGCGAGACGCTGGATTTTGTCTTCGCCGAGTACGAAGCGCTGTCGGCGCACATGACCCAGCACCTGATCAACATCACGCCCAAGCCGGCAGATATGAAGCAGGATGCCTACGAGCGGACGTTGAAGGCTCGGGCATTCGACATCACGCGATACCTGCTGCCACTGGCGACGAATACTTCCCTGGGCGAAATCGTCAACGCGCGGACGCTCGAGACCCAGGTAGCGCATCTGCTCTCGCATACACATAAAGAGGTTCGGACTCTCGGCGAGTCGCTGAAGAAAGCGGCGACTGGCGCGGCTTACAACGTGAATTCCGAGTCGTTGCAGGCACTGGTGGCGCAGATCCGGGCAGTGAGTCCGGAAGTGGGTGCCAGGGCCGAACAGGAACTATTGAGGGAAGTGAGGGTCGCTCCGACGCTGGTGAAATATGCGGATCCTAATGTTTATGAAATGGAGACGCGGCGTGAACTGCGGCAGGCTGCCCGCGAACTGATGGCTGGCGAGCCGCTTGCGCCATCGAAGGCGATCGTGGATCTGCTGGACGAAGAGCCGCTGGAAATCGAGATTGCGACGACGCTTCTGTACGAGCATTGCCATCATTCGTACCGGCAGATTCGACAGGCAGTGCAGGTGGCCGGGGAGCGGCGGCGGCGCGAGATCATCGACCTGGGGCTGCGGCATCGCGGTAAGCATGACGAGATGCTGCGTGGGTTCCGCGCGGGACAGCAGTTCCGCTTCGATATCTTGATGGATACGGGCGGATTCCGCGATATGCACCGGCATCGCCGCTGCATCCAGGTCATGCAGGGATTCACCACCCAGCATGGCTACGAAATGCTCCTCGATATGGAAGACGCAGGGGTACGCAGCCGGTTCGAGTCAGTGATGCGGCGGGTGCAGACGGCAGTCGAGAAACTCGCGGCACGAGGCACTCCCGAGGCGGAAGAGAATTCGCAGTACGCAATCCCGCTGGCGTTCCGCAAGCGCGCTCTGTTCAAGATGGACTTCGCCGAGGCGGTTTACATTTCGGAGCTGCGAACGACCCCGGCGGGGCACGTCTCCTATCGCAATGTCGCCTATGCCATGTATGAGGCAGTCGCGCGGAAGTACCCGGCGCTGGCGAAGTATTTCAGGGTGCATGATGTGACGGCTCCGGTGGACTTGTTGCAGAGGTAGGACGTCAAAATCTCTCAACACAGAGGTTCACAGAGGCTCCAGTGCTTCATTTATCTTCGTTTGAGACAGTCCTGTTCGTTTGAGACAGTCCCGTTCCTTCGCTTCAATCCCTTACTTGTTGAGCATCGTTTAAGTCCGGTTGCGATCATGTGATCGTGCCGATGGTTTTGTTTGGAGCTAGGAGCTAGAGTTTTTTCGGCAACGGCCCTAGCAGAGCCGAGACTGCTGCAAAAACTGCCACCGTGAAAAATAGTGTCAAGTCCGGGTAGTTCTGCCACGCCAAACTGATCTCCGTGTGCCATGCCAGCGCGTATTCACCGCACATAATCGCGGTGCATAGGCCCAGCCATAAGCGCAACCTCGTCCGGTCGACCTTTTGGTCGCGAGAGTTATGTCTTTCCGCAAACCAAAATAATGCGAATAGTACGAGTGAAAATCCTGCGGGCTCAAAAATCTTATTTATCATTAGAACTCTGCCCCAATGAATGAGAACCCTCCATCCGTCCCAAGTACAGGTTCGCTCAATGCGTGCTGCGAGTTTAATCGGCGGCTTCTCTCCTCGATTTAGATCACTCTGTTGCCCCCTTTATTTCAGCCACTTACACGTTGATGATCGTTTGATTCCCAGTGCATTGTCCTCCGGCCCTCTTTGCGCGACATTTGTTCGCGAAACATGCTGCGTTCCTTGAAAGGAAGGCGTTGGGAGGCAGATATGGCGACCCAGGGATTCCAGGCGATGACCGAGTTTTGTGAGCAGGTGAACCCGACCGTGTTATTGGAGATGCGCCGCCAACGTCCGTTCCCCGAGATGCAGCGGGTACAGCAGAGTTGGGTGGCGGCGGCGGAGAAGCGGGCTCTGTTGTGGCTAGCTGCTCGGACGCCTGAGGCGGTCGGACCCGACCATCTGACCGTTCTGGGGCTGGCCGCGCAGATCGGAGCCGGGATCTGCTATGCACTCGCGGCGCGCAGCCGATATGCCTTGATTGGCGTGATCGCCTGCCTGGCACTGAACTGGCTGGGCGATTCTCTGGACGGGACTCTGGCCCGTGTGCGGCAGCGACTGCGTCCGCGGTACGGGTTCTACGTCGATCACATGGTGGACAGCTTTGGCGCTCTGGCACTGATGGGCGGCCTGGCGTTGTCGGGCTACATGCATCCGTGGATCGCGATTGGGCTGCTCGTCGCATTCCTGATGCTCTCGATTCAGTCTTATCTCGCGACCCATGCGTTGGGAGAGTTCCGGCTCTCGTTCTGGCGCTTCGGCCCCACGGAGTTGCGGATTCTGCTCGCGGTTGGGAATCTCGCTCTCTTCTGGAAGCCGATGGTGCACTTCCTGGGCGGAGTTTATCGGCTGTTCGACGTGGGTGGGGCGATTGGGCTGATCGGGATGGCGGTGATGGTCGTCTTTTTCACTCTGCAAAACACGATTCGCCTCTTTCGCGAGGAGAGGATCTCGCAATGACTACGCCTTCCGAGAGCCGGAAGCGTTCCCCCTCGACCTTCTTGCGATGGTGCAAGTTTAACTTCGTGGGAGGAATCGGAATCGGGGTGCAGTTCGCCGCTCTGTTCTTCCTCCGCAGCATTCTAGGCTTCGACTACCTGTTCGCGACCGCCATTGCGGTTGAGGCAGCGGTTGTCCACAACTTCGTATGGCATGAGCAGTTCACCTGGGCGGATCGCGTCGACTCGTCGTGGAGGCAGTCATTGCCAAGGCTTTTGCGGTTCAATCTGACGACCGGCGCGGTTTCGATTCTGGGAAATTTGGCGCTGATGCGGGTCATGGTCGGCGAGGGGCACATGGACTACCTGGTCGCCAATGCAATTGCGATCGCGCTGTGCTCGATTGCGAATTTTCTGGTGAGTGAGGAGTGGGTATTCGAGGGATAGAACCTTCCACGCCAGCGCGACCACGCGATGCTGCCGAGGTTCGACATCGAGCCATTACTTGAGCTCTAGTTTTGAGAGGTTTTCGATCGGCCTCGCCAGCACAGCCTTGTCACCGCGAACGACGATTGGCCTTTGGATAAGTTCCGGATGAGCCGCCATGACCTGCAGCAGTTCCTCATCGCTCAGATTCTTTCCGGCCACAAGTTCTTTGTAGGCGGGCTCCTTAGTGCGCATGACGTCACTCGGTTTCAGCCCCGCGCGTCGTAGCAGTTGCTTTAACTCGTCTGCCGATAGTGGATGGTCGATATAGTTGATGCTCTCGAATTCCACACCCTGTTCAGTCAAGACACGCTTGACCTCGCGGCAGGTGCTTCAGGTGGGCTTTTCGTAAAGCGTTACTCTGGGTTTCTTTTTCATTGAATCCCTCAGTATTAATTCAGCCGTGAAATCGCGAGGGCGAGATACTTTCGCGAAAGCCGGCAAGGTGCCGACGCTACGAAATCTTCAGGACTACTTTGCCGTAATTCTTTCCTTCTTCCAGGAGCTTGTATCCCTCTACTGCTTTGTCGAACGGGAACACATGCCCGATCTGCGGCGTTAGCTTCTTTTCGGCGATCCAGCCGGACAACTGCTGCCAGGCCGGCTGCATGATTTCGGGCTTCTGGGAGAGGTACGTGAGCCAAAGGCCCTGCACCATGCCCGATTTGGCATACATTGCACGGATGTCGAGTTTTGGAGCTTTCCCTGTGGCCGTGCCGTACTGGATCACGCGTCCGAAGTCGCGCAGGCATCGCAGACTCTTCGCCGTGTGGTCGCCGCCGAGCATCTCGAAGACAGCGTCCACTCCTTCTCCGCGGGTGAGGTTCTTCACAACTTCTTCGTAGTCGTCACGCTTGTAGTTAATGCCGTGCTGCAGACCCAGCTCTTTCACTCGCGCCAGTTTCTCGTCGGAAGAAGACGTCCCGTACATCTCCACGCCGAGCAGCTTTCCGATCTGCACGGCGGCGGTGCCTACGCCTCCGGCCACCGCATGGATGAGCACGCGATGATTCCGCCCGGCGGCCGTTGGCTGCGTCATGCCGGCCTGCCAGTATCCGAGATAGGCCGTGAAGTAGTTGACCGGGAAGGCGGCGCCCTGTTCGTCGCTCCAGTGGTCAGGGACGGCCCAGAGCATGTTTGAATATGCGGCGGTTTTCTCCGCGAATGCTGCCCACTGCGCATATCCCATGACTCGCTTTCCGGACTTCTCTTCTACACCCGAGAATTCGCGGCCAACCACAAAGGGCGGAGGCGGCGTGCCCGGGTAGCCTCCGCGGGTGGTCATCACATCGGCAAAGTTCAACGCCCCGGCCTTTACGTGAACCAGGGTCTGTCCGGTTTTCAGACTTGGCTCGGCGAAATCCTGGATGTGAAGTGCCTCGGGTCCGGAGAGGCTGGTAAGAACGAGCGCTTTCATGGGAAAAGTTTAGCAGGAGCGGAGGCCGGTTCTATCCGAGCGAGAAGAACGCAAGACACGAATGGCCCGCTTCACGACTGGTTCATCGCGAGCGGGCCGCTCGTCACCCGAAGGCTGACCTGTTTTACAGAACTACGAAGAGCGCAATTCGCATCCCGGGATGCAGCACGTCGAAAAGGAAATACTCTCCGTCGATGTAATCGACATAGCAATCATCCGTGTAGGCCCAGTCGGCTGGCCAGGCATCCACAAAGACAAACGAGTAGCCGCCGTAGACGAATCCGGGCTGGCCTTCGACAACAACCGGACGCTGTACGACAAAGGTATGGCTGCGGCCGAAGTTCGAGCGGAACTTGTCATCGGCAATATGCGCGCTCTTGCCCGCCGGACGACCTGCGCGCTGGCCGTTATTCATCGGATGGTCGGTCTTCATCTGCTCCCGTGACTGTTTCTGCTCCTGCTTCTGTTCCTTCTTTTCCTGTTTCGACGGCTTCGATTCATCCTGCTGCGGCGCCTTCATGTCGCCTTGGTTCGCTTCTGGACGAGGTTCTTCCTGACGCTGCGGCCGTTCTGGTTGTCGTTTTTCATCCTGGGCATAGAGAGCAACAGAAGTTGCAATCAGGATGCACAGAGTACTTACGTGAAGAAATCGCAAAGCTCGCATCAGATCCTCCAAGAATTCCTGAATGGACTGCTACCGGGCCAAGCGACCTGCAAAGGATGCAGTTCGCGACTGCATCCATTAGGATGCCTCCGCACCGCACGACGCGGTGTCCGCACATTGCTGTAAATAGGTGAGGGGGAAGCCTGTAACTGGTTCTTAGAACGAACGATTCTTACACTGAAGATCGGCAAATTGCAGCCGGATGCGCTAACAACACTCTTAACAAACTAAGAAGGAATCTGCCCGCGGACAATCCGGCGGCAGCAGATTCCTCCTTCAATCGTGCAGCATGCAACTTGGGCCGGCACTCACCAAGACATGATGACCGGCTTGATCCCGACCTGGATGCTATGCGAACTCGGCATTGCAACCGGGGCGCTTGCCGCAGTCATGTCCTGATAATGTCCCCAGCAGGAAGGCACCGTTTGGGCATTGGTCGTGCAATTCCCAGAGGAACCGGTGCACGTCTGTGAGCTATCCCAAATAATGCCGTACTGCTCTCCGCCTTTTGTAATCGTGCACGACCAGACGGTGCCCTTTGCCGTGCAGGGCGCCGTTAGCGTCGAGCCCTTCAGCCAGTTGATCGTTTGTTGCATAGCGTCTTGGCCCTGGCTGCCGGCCTGTTTTTGCAAGGTATTCCAGTCGTAATACGCCACTCCTGAAATGCCGAGAGACCAGTTCACCAGGTAGAAGCGTGGAAAGAAGGAGGCTGCCAGATCTGTGTTCGCGTAGCTTGTACAACTGCTGCCCGTAAACCCGCCAGGACAGTAGGACGCCTCCCCATTCCAGAACGGCTTCGCCCGTTCCTCCGGCTGCAACACGCCCTGGATGCTCGCCACGTACCACTGCATGGCTGTTTCGACACTGCAGAGCGAGGTTCCATTCGGACCGCAGTGACTTGAAGTGGTGCCTTCGTTTCCAGGTTTCATATGGACATTGATCACATCGATCGCCGCCGCCGTAGCATTCTTCGGATTTGGACATGGCAACTGATAGGCCCGATTGCCAGTGAGATCCGAAGTGCTGCTGCAGTAGAGTTCGTTCTGCGTGTACTGCACCGCCATAGGGCTTTTGGCATGAGTCGAGGCCATCACGATCAATGCAGTCGGATCGATCGCGGTGGCCGTGCACGGGCTCGCCGTGCCGTCGCCGTGATCATGGATTACGTTCTTGCCGCCCTGACTACCAAGAAGGATGCAACGTGCATCTTCCGTCATGCGCGCGATCTGTGCGAAGGTCCCTTTGAAAAAGCACTGAGACGTCGAGTTGCAGGTTCCATCCGGCTCGTTCCAGATCTCGTAGTAGCGGACGTGCGCATGCTTGGTGGATCCATTGAGATAGTTCGGGTCGTTTGCATGCTTCGCCAGCTGTGTGACCCAGTCTTTCCAGATCGCATTGGCTCCGCTGCCATCCGCGTTCAAGTCGTAGGGTGGATAACACTCCCCATTTCCCTGGCCGAGCGAAGTACCCATACTGTGACACGAGGTCGTATCCGACGAATTCGCGCTCGCCCACGGAGGTGTGCGCGCGAGCGTGTACATCACTTCAGTCACCCCAATCGAGTAATCACTCGCCAGCATTGCGTCGAGGTTAGTCCACGTGTATGTCGGGGGATTCGTTGTCGTGTTGCACGTGGTGCCTTTACCGTCGAACCTCGCGCAACTCGAGATCGAAGGCCATTGCATGGCTGACGAATCCCACAGTCGCTGCATCCCATAGGAGACAGAAGGCACGGCCGTGCCCATTTTGGTCGATGTCTCCGTGTAACCGAACATCGGAGAAGCGCCGAGAGTCAGCGTAGCTGCCGATCCGTCGGCAATAGTGAAGTTTCCCTGTAGCATTCCATTTCCATTCAGCGTGATCTGGGCATGGATGACGGTCGTGAATAGCAGAAATCCAAACGTTAGGATTTTCATATTCACTTGACCTGCAGATGGAATGCTTCAATGTCCACGTCGTAGCTATTTCCATGATTGGAAACAGCTCGTATGAGAACATCTTGTTTCGCGCCAATCGGGACATTCGCCCATGTGGACACGTGAGATCCCGTAGAATTGGCGGCCGCCGAGTTCGTCAGAACTTTCCAGGTCGTGCCGCCATCAACGGAATACTGGCAGTAGATAATCGCGCCCGATGGACCGTAGTTGCTTCCAATCTGGACGTACGCTCGGACCTGCAACGCATTCGTCAAGTCCGCCTGCACTCGGACGATCTCTCCGAAAAGCTCGCTAACATTTCCCGGCATAGCCCAGGTCTGGGAACCGGACAGAGTGAGAGCAGAGTGCGTCACCAGGGCGTAGTCAATTGGAGCAGCGACGATTCCGGCCGGTCCTTGGGGGCCGGTAGCTCCCGTAGAGCCAGCGGGCCCTTGGGGCCCCATTGCGCCTGTAAGTCCTATCGGTCCCTGGGGCCCGGCCGCGCCAGTGGCTCCCGTTGCGCCCTTCGCGCCAGTAGCCCCTGTAGGGCCGGTAGGCCCCTGCGGTCCCGCGGGACCTTGTGGTCCCATCGGGCCAGGTTGTCCGGGCTGCAGCGCAAATGCAGGAGCACCGTTGACCGACACTGTTACCGAGTTGTTGTTTCCGCAGATGGTCGCTCGGCCGGCGGCGCTTGTCGTGCCGCCATTGCAGGCTCCGGAAATATCGAAGTCCATGCGGAACTGTCCGGCGGTTCCATTCACAGTGACCGGAGAAACGAGTGTGCTCTGCGCATGCGCAGAGTAAAGCGACATTGCTATGGCGAATAAAGTAAGAAGACGACGCATGATTCCTCGCTTGAATGAACGAATAGGCAGGCTAGCCACGGGCAGTGAACAACCTGCATGCGTCGTGAAGAAAGCAAATCGAAGTCCGATGGCGGGGTAACGTGGGCTTTCGTGCACGCGCTGAATTCAAGTCGAGCGCGTACGCTCTGAAGTTATTGAGACAGCGGTATTTTTCGGAGGTCGGAATCCTAAGAGTCCGGCATGCCGACCCGTCGGCAGCCGCACCGACGAGTATTTCGGTTTAGAAAACTCTAGGATTGATAACGACTCGACGTTTGCAATCGATACAAATTCCAATTGGCAGACAGAGGGAACCAAGCGGCAACTGGCGGGGTTAGTGCTGAGAAACCGCGGCTATGGGTTGCGGCTGAGGCTCAATCCGCTGGCGCACCAGGTTATCCACCTGCGACCAAATCCGCGGATCGCATTCGCTCTTCATGTGGTCACCCATAAACGCGCGGTCAAACCATGAAGTCCCTTGGCACTGAATGGGAGCTTGCTGGTAATCAAACCGATAATTGCCGATGATTTCAGTCTTGGACTCATCTTCGGCGCGAATCTCCGAACGGCCGTGCACAAAGCCGTGCGGCTGATAAAAGTTAACCGCCGCCTCGACATTTTCCGGAATCACATTGTCGCGCTGCCACGGCTTCGCTACGCTGTCCACCTGCACGGTCAACAGTACCGGAATCCCAGCACGATCCAGTTCGCGCGCCAGCAGGACCACTGCCGCTGCTCCCCAACTATGACCGAACAGAATGATGTGGGCGTTCGCTTTCTCACCCTGACTCAGTACGCCGTCGTGATCGCAGTCGAGCAGACGAAGTATGGTTTTGTAAGCGCTCTTCCGGTGACGATTTTCGAAGACCCGAACAAAGGAGTTCTTGGGAAGGTTGTGACGGGCCTGCTGCGCGAAAATCACGGGGCCTTGATGTGGATTATTGTGGCGAACGAATCCTCCCACGAATCCGACAGCGATATAGGGAGGAGGAACCACAGCTTCCTCCGCGATACTGCGATCCGCTGCGTTCAGGAACGGTGCAGCGACCAGGAAAGCGAGCGCAACAACCACCAGTCGAAATCGCGTGAACTCAGGCACGCGGGGCTCCTAGTTTGTGAGATGTTTGGCCCACTACCGGGGTTGCGCAAAATTTTGAGAGACGCAGCTCCCCATGCTGCGTGAACGGCAAAACGGAAAAGCCGCATCCAGCAAGGCTTTCGCCGCCTTCGATTCGGACGCCAGTCTACACCCCCGTGTCAAGTGCGGTTGTCAAATTTACGTCCAGAGACGAATGGATTGTCTTTTACGAAATAGCGCAACGGGTGCTCTGCCGCCTTCGTAATACCGATTCGGGACGTTATGCCAATCTTTCCCACCTTGTAATTGTCATCACCGATCCAAAGGCCGCTTTCGGAAGAGGTTAGATCGGTGCCGTTGTCACGGCTTCGAGTGATGCAAAAAGCTGCACACAGCCGCCCCGGACCGCTCGTCAGCTTGATGAGATCTTTTGCGCTGAGGATCTCAACACCCCGCGCCTCAGCCATTTCTTCGACTCCGGCGAGGGGCTCAAGCGCTCGGAACAGTACGCCCCCGGCCCGGCCTTCAGGCTCGCATGAGACGTTCAGGCAGTAGTGATTCCCGTAAATGAAGTAAACGTAGGCGCGTCCCGGAGGGCCAAATAGAACCGAATTTCGCGGGGTATTCCCAGCAGCTGCGTGTGCCGCAGGATCGTTCTCTCCTAGATACGCCTCGACTTCGACGATCCGCCCCGTCAAGCGAATGGGACCGGCATCGCGCACAAGCACTTTGCCCAGCAATTCGCGGGCAACGCGCTTCGGGCCCCGCCCAAAAAAGGCACGCGCTAACGGACGAATTTCAGCGTTGGCCGACCAACTATGCGAACCGGGCATCTAGCGGAATCTTAAATGGCAGAGAGCAACTGTGGTATTTCCGGTTCTATTGTCACTCTGACCGAAGCGAGGACCCTGTTTTCAGCCCCCGTTGTCGGGGCCGCGGCGCACCTTTCCACTAGCCCTAGATCGGTTTGTTCTCCATGTTCTTGGCGTAATCGATATTCGAGGGCTCATCGTCGAACGATTTACCCGGCTCGAAGGCTACCTTTTCATGCTTGCCGCCCCCAACCTTCCGGATGGCATCGTGCCAACCGTCATCCCAGCTAATGCGAGCTTCGCCATCGACCAAGGTCCACGTTCCGCCTGGAGATCCTATGCTCTTCTTGGCCATGCCGTTCTCTTCGAGAGTAATGAAGAAGTGTCCGCTACCGCCCTGGCCGACTTCCCATTTGCCGATGAAGTGAGCGCGCGCCGGCATCGACGCAGAAGTGGCAGCTCCGAACTCGATCCTTTGAATCTCGCCCTTAATTCTCTCGTGTCGGCCATTCTTGTAAACGATTGCCGCGGGAGCCTTCAGGTCAATACGGGCAATTTCGCTCGACGCGAGCGTTTGATGACGGCCGTCTTTGAAGACGATCACGATGGCGTTGTGATCGTCAGCGAACCCGGGTGCTGCGGCTAAGAAACATAAGATGGCTACAGCTGTAAATGGACGGATAAAACCATGCATAAGACCTCCCAAATGCCGAGCGTGCAACAGAGCCCTGTAAGTACTACGACGTAGCTGGCAGGTGAGTTCCGCGCTGCCCGAATTAAAGACACCATGAACCACATAGGGCACGAAAACTCACCAAGCAGCAGCCTTTTTAGCTGCCGCTCTTGGCCGACTCTTTCAAATAGGCCAGCACTTCTTCGGCGTGCCCGTCGGGCTTGACACTCTCGAAAATGTGCTGGATCTCTCCCTCGGGGCCGATCACAAATGTCGTGCGCGCCACGCCCCAGACTTTCTTGCCGTACATGTTCTTTTCCTTCATGACCCCGAACGCTTCAGCGACTTTCTTGTCAGCGTCGGCCAGCAGGGTGAACGGCAATTCCTCCTTCTCCTGGAATTTCTTCTGCGCTTTGGGCGTATCCGGGGATATCCCAAGCAGCACGGCGCCAGTCTTCTGCATCTTCTTGTATGAGTCGCGGAACCCGCGAGCTTCAATCGTTCAACCGGGAGTGCTGGCGCGCGGGTAGAAGAAAAGAACTACAGTCTTGCCCCGCAGGTCCTTCAGCGCGACCTCTTTTCCGTTCTCGTCCTGCAAAGTGAAGTCGGGAGCTTTATCATTGACCTTCATGCAAATATCTCCAGGCAGATCGAACGCGACCACACCGGGCCCGTCCACTTTTTCGAAAATTCTGCAACGGAGGATTTTATACCTCGGCGGCCCGCTTGCGGCCTTACTCCTCTGCGTCTTCTCGGCCTCAATCCCACTGCGGGCACAGGAAGAACGTCCGCAGATCAACCCCGGAGAGCGCAAGCCATCGAGGAAAAAGGATGCGGGCCCACGTGCCCTGGGCATTCTCCAACTTGCTCCAAACGGCAAGGCTTCGCTCGTTCCAATCGCCATTCTGGTCGATGGAAAATTCTGGGATGCGAGCGCCTACAAGGCTGATCCGGTGCCCATGTCGTTGGACTCGGGAGTGGTTTACGAGGCCGAGCGCGCCGGCGGTTCTCTGGGACTATTCACCGTAGGAAGCGCATTGCATAGCAACAGTCCGAATGCACCGGCACCCTGGATCGCCACGGGTGCGTGGCGGCCTGTAGGAACGGAGCCAACCACCACAGGGATCAAAGTGGAGAATACGCCCGTTGGGCTCGAGGACGCCGATGCGCCTCCGCGACTGACGCGAGATCCAAAGGCCGTCAAACAGCCGGCGAGCGGAACCGGGACTGACGCAGCGGCCCCCGCCCAATCGAGTTCTCCCAAGCCAGCCAGTTCGTCGAGTGACGATGGCCCTCCCCGACTTTCGAAGCCATCCTCTTCTTCGGATTCGTCGCAAACAGAGAAGCAACCTGCTTCCGCGACGCCCTCCACCCCAGCGAAGGAGTCCGAAAAGAAATCAGAGGGGCAGCCGAAGGCTCCGGCTTCGGACAGCGGCGCGGCTCAGGGTGATCGGCCCGTGTTACGCCGTGGCAGGCCCGCGGAGTCCTTCGCCGATGAAGAGGTCCCCGGATACAGCAAGCCGGAAGCGACGAAGCCGTCCACGAGTGCCAGCAAAATCGTCCAGACCGCGGTCGATACGAAAACCAACGTGCAATTGATTCCCGCAATTTCCGATGGCGCCGGTCCCATTCCACATTCGTTCAGCTACGAGTGGGTTAAGGGCGACGAACAGGATCGCCGCACTCAGATCATGGCGCTGGCAAAGGACCAGATCCGTGCTTACCTTACCGCCCAGGCAAAGAACCGGATCATTCCCAAACCCGCGCATCAGGCCGCCCCTAGGCGTGTGGTGAAACCAGAAGAGCCCATCTTCGAAAACGTGCAGATGGTCGCATACGATCTGTGGAACTCGAACCAGCCGGTGATCGTGTTCAGCGCACAGGCACACATGCCTCCGCCGCCGGCTGGAACGGCCCATTCCGAGATCGATGCAGAGATGCAGTACTCCCTCTTATTGGTGGTGTATCCAGATATCTATAACAACCTGCACCAGCTGTACTCTGGAGTGACCGACAAATTTCATCTGGATGTCAGGCCGCAGCTGGATCTCATCGACGCCGTCGATGCCGACGGCGATGGCCGTGGCGAGTTGCTGTTTCGCAAAACTTCCGATGCGGGTACCGGATGGATTGTCTATCGTGCGACCGCGGACAAGCTCTGGAAGGTCTTCGACAGCCTGAGCCCGGAGTAACAGTCCGTACTCCAATACGGCCGAATACTGCTTGTGAGGCTACGCACTAACTTCTGTGATCAGTCTCATCGACACTCCATCCATCATAGTGTCTACCAATATATGCGAGGCACAATCTCTGCGCGCGCTGCAGCACGCCGGAGCTGATTGTCACCCTTGGTCGTTGTATCGGCCCCGAATCATCCGCAAACTCCAGGCTGCTGTAGCAGCTCTCAATCGCCAGAACACGGCAGGTATTTGCCATGTCTGCTACTCGCAAGTTGCCGATACCTTTTCCTCTCCCCGAGGACCTGACCGGCAGAACGATCGGAAGATTCGCCATCCGCTCAAAGCTGGGTTCGGGTGGCATGGGCGAAGTCTGGTATGCCGAGGACAAAAAGCTGAATCGTCCGGTCGCCTTGAAGCGCCTGTCCCGCAAAGTGAACCGCGATCCGGACGCCAGGCGGCGGATCTTGCGCGAGGCGCAGCGCGCCTGTGCGCTGCATTCGGACCTCATTGCCGGGGTGCATGATGTTGTCGAGGATAGCGGCGAGTGCTTCCTGGTGATGGAGTATGTCGAAGGTGAAACGCTGCGCCACCGTCTGCACCGTCCTCTAACGCTGCGGGAGTTCTTTGAAATTGCGATCCTTTGTGCACAGGCGTTAGCAGCGGCGCATCAACACGGCATTGTGCACTGCGACGTCAAGCCGGAAAACATCATGCTTACGCCGGAAGGCCGCGTCAAAATCCTCGATTTCGGATTGGCCAAACACCTTCCGCTCTCCGACCAAAGCACCACAATGGATCGAACTGGCCTTTTTGGAGGCACCTCGGGATACATGGCCCCTGAGATCCTTCGTGAACAGTTACCTGATGCCAGGAGCGACGTATTCTCACTCGGGGTTGTCTTCTACGAGATGCTGAGCCGTCGACGGCCGTTTTCTGCACCAGGCTTCCTTGCGACGAGCGACCGCGTCTTGCACTCGATTCCCACTCCGGTTCGCGCCTACAACCCCCAGGTCTCGGAAGCGCTCGAGCGCATCGTCACCAAGGCGATGGCGAAATCGCCGGAGCAACGCTACTGCAGCGCGCAAGAACTGCTTCAGGATCTGCGGCAGGTACATACCGGGCAGCCCGACAAACCAGGCTTGTGGAACCCCATTCGACTGCTGCAACCTCGACGGTCCGCTCTGCTTGCGGTGTTTGTGATCATCCTGGCAATTCCTCTCGCCTATCGATGGATCCATTCCCGCGGAACGATTCCGGAGCGAGGCTGGGTGTTTATCTCGGACTTCGACACTTCCGGAAACACTTCCATTCCAGACAGAGGCGTTCGCGAAGCACTGACCATCGCTTTACAGCAGTCCAAGTACGTCAATGTATTCCCCAGGAGCCGCGCCTACGAGGTTCTGCAGCGCATGAAAACAATCGGTACGCCTCGGATCGATGAAATGCTGGGACGTGAGATTTGCCAGCGCGAGAACCTGTCCGTATTGCTGGCAGGGACGATTGAACGCCGCGGGAACGTGTATCAGGTCGCGGTGCGAGGAGTCGATCCCACGCAAGGCACCGTGATGTTCGCCGAACTTGAGCGATTCGAGCGTGAAGAGCAGTTCTTCGAGAAGGCTGACGGACTGGCGAAGAAGATCCGCAAAGATCTGGGCGAGTCGCTGGACCGCATCGAAAAGAATAGCCGTCCATTGGCGAAGGTGACGACCATCTCCATGGCGGCGCTGCAGCTTTATTCCCGCGCTAAGGATGCGCAGTACAGCGGCAAGAATGATGAGGTCGAGAGCCTGCTGAAAGGCGCGCTGCAGCTCGATCCGGATTTCGCGATGGCACATCTCCGCCTCGGCCAGTACTACTCCGACGTGGTTGGCAAAAATGAGAAGGCCTTGGCCGAGGTCCAACGGGCCTACGAACTTCGCCAGAGCGTCACCGAACGCGAACAACACAGGATAGAGGCGCACTACTATGACCTGCAGGAGCGCTATGACGCCAAAGCGCAGGCCCTCATTGTGCTCGTCAGCCTTTATCCCGACGATGAAGAGGCACACACCGAGTTGGCGTTTGCCTATTACGACCTCGGTCTCCTCGATAAGGCGATTGCTGAAGCACGACAAGCTCTTAAGCTGAACCCGTTTTCCGCGCCTGCGTACGGGGGGCTGGTTCTTTATCTCGCACGCTCGAACCGCGCCGAAGAGTCATTGGCTGTGGCGCGCGAAGCATCGCAGCGCGCTGTCAGTTCGCCCAGAATCCATTGGGCCGCAGGGCTGGCCCATCTCGGGCTGGGCAACATCACACCGGCTCGAGAAGAATTCCAGCGCATCGGTCGCGCCACAGGCACCGATCGCGATTTGCGGGATTTGTGCGCAGTTGTGTCGGACCTCTACGAGGGCAAGTTGGCTTCCGCCCGCGCTGAGCTGACGAAGCAGATACGCGCAGTGTCTCCGCAGAACGGTGGCTTGCAGTCGTTCCGTCGATATCTGCTTGGACGGATCGATCTCATGCAGGGCGACACCGGGAACGCAGAATTGCAGGCCGACGTGATCCTCGAAACACCCGGCAGCCGCTCGCAAGGCGCAGATTTATTGCACGCCGGCATTCTCTATTCCCGCAACAACAGGCTCGCAAAGGCGCGCGATGTTTTGCGCCGTCTGGGCGAAGCCAAACTTGAAATCCCGAGTTCCTCGAATCAGGACAACTTCCGCAACCTTGAAGGAGAGATTCTTCTGGCCGAATCCAAACCCCTCGAAGCGGAGATCTCATTCTCGCAGCCTTCTCCAGCCTTTTCCTCGTTTCTTTCGACCGCGGGACTTGCTCGCGCCTACCAAACGGCGCAAAAGTGGGACCTGGCGGCACATGAATGGGAAAACGTTGTGAGCAGAAGGGGCGAGATTCTGCAGAGCGGATTCCCTCCTGATCTAGCCATAGCGCACGTACAACTCGCTCGAGTCTACCGCCAGCTTGACCAACCTCACCTTGCCCGCCAACATTACGAGGAAGCTCTTCGCATGTGGATGCATGCTGACGAGTTCAATCTGCTTTGGGAAGTAAAACGGGAACTGAGCGCCGTCTCTCTCCAATCCAGCCCTCCATCACAACACGATATTCCGCGTACGCGGAGTTAACATCACTCAGCTTGGGAGACCTTTATGGACCTGCTTATCACGGTAATCGGCAACGCTGCAGTTGATCCCACGTTTCGCACCAGATTCCTGAACAATCCGATCGACACAGTCGATCACTATGGGATTCGCCTGACAAAAGGCGACTTCGAGATGATGCAGACTGTCTTCGGAGCCCTGACACCCGACGAAAAACAGCAACTGGATCAAGCATTCTCGACTCTGGAGACTGTGCTGTATCAGAAAGTCCCCTGCGACCATCCCTGCAGATGGTCACTTTATCCGCCCGCCGAGCTTCGCGCAATGATTGCGAAGGCGGCATGAGCACCCCGCATCAATGTTAGTGAGGACGGGCGTGCCCGTCCTCACATCATAGAAAGAAAAAGAAGTAGGGATTCCTTTGCATTGCCCTGCAAGACGGCTGAAGCGCGGTCTCCAGGTACTTCCTTATTCTCCGCCGACGATAAGACCGTCGATGCGAATCGTGGGAGCCGCGACGGATCCCCGGAATTCCAAATCGTTCGCGATTTCGGAGATATTGAAGAATAGATCTTTCAGGTTCCCGGCAACTGTAATTTCCTCGACTGGATACGTTAGCTCGCCGCCGGAAATCCACAGTCCCGAGGCGCCACGGGAGTAGTCGCCTGTCACGAGATTCACTCCCTGGCCGAGAAATTCCGTCACGTACAGCCCTTCCTTGATCCCTGCGATCAGCTCTTTCGGAGTCTTTGACCCCGCCTGCAGAAAGTAATTCCCCGGGCCGATTCCGGGTGTTCCGGCCAGTCCTCTGGACGCGTTGCCGGTCGTCTCAAGCCCCAGTTTCTTCGCCGTGTAGGTGTTCAGGAGATACGACTTCAACACACCGTTCTCAACGACGACGGTGCGCCGGGTCCGGATACCTTCGCCATCGAAGGGGCTGGTGCCGAATCCGCCCGGAATCGTTCCATCATCGATCACAGTCACGTTGTCTCCGGCAATCTTCTGCCCGAGCTTTCCCGCGAGGAACGATGCCCCGCGGTACACAGAATCTCCGTTAATGCCTTCGAAGATGTGCTCGAGAATGGAGGTGGAGACCATCGGGTCGAACACGATCGGAACTTTCGCGGTCTTGGCTTTCTTCGCGCCGAGACGCCGAATCGTGCGTTCGGCAGCCGTCTTGCCCACTTTCTCAGGGGCATCGAGCTTACTCAGCGTGCGCGCTACCGAATACCAGTAGTCGCGCTGCATGGCCCCCTCGTCCGTTTGTGCGATGGGCACTGCTGCGACTGAACAGTACGAACGCGAGAACTCACCGACGAACCCATGGGAGTTCGCCAGCACTTTGTGTCCCGTGGCGGCATCGAACGATCCGCCTTCTGAATTCTTGATGCGCGGATCGAAATCGAGCGCAGCCTTTTCGGCCCGGCGCGCGTAATCGATGCGGTCCGGCCCCGGGAGCGAGTAGACGTCTCCGTGGTAGAGGTCCAGGTCGCCCGTTAGTTGCCCGAGTTGATGGGCGGGCGGAATTCCTCCGAAAGGATCTTCTGAAGTGATCTTCGCCAACTCGAGCGCGGACTTCAGCATGCGGTGGAGCCCTTCGCGAGAAAAGTCGGAGGAGTAGGTCGATGCAGCGCGCTGCCCAAAGAAGACGCGGACCCCAATCGACTTTGAGCCGGATTCCTTCAGCGTTTCGACTTGCCCGAGGCGGACGAGCGTGGAAAATTCGTCTCCTTCGCGCACGACGCATTCGGCGGCTGTGGCTCCACCCTTCATAGCACGGGCGACGATGTCCTGGGCGACTTCGCGAAGATCAGTTTCGAGTTTCGGGTTTCGGGTTTCCAGTTCAGTTTGAGGCATTGGGAAAAAGTATTCCAGCTTCAGAGCGTGGATTTCAGATTCAACGATCACCAGGCAATTCAAATCTGTAATCTGAAATCACAAATCTGAAATGTCTTGACTCATTGCATGAAGCCGCCGGGATCTTTCCTCGCCGTGCCGCCGACGGTCAGCCGATCAACTTTCAATGTCGGGATTCCCACGCCCACAGGTACGGCCTGGCCATCTTTCCCGCAGGTGCCCACGCCTTCATCCAGCTTCAGATCATTGCCGACCATGCTGACTCGGGTCAGCACATCCGGACCGTTGCCGATCAGCGTTGCGCCCTTAATCGGCGCAGTGATCTGGCCGTCTTCGATCATGTAGGCTTCGCTGGCCGAGAATACGAACTTCCCATTCGTAATATCGACTTGCCCCCCGCCGAAGTTCACGGCATACACACCATGCTTAACAGAGCGAATGATGTCTTCGGGATTGTCCTGTCCGGCGAGCATGTAAGTATTCGTCATCCGCGGCATGGGGATGTGCTCGTAGCTCTCGCGGCGTCCATTGCCGGTGTTCGCCACTCCCATCAGGCGTGCCGAAAGTTTGTCGCTCAGATATCCCTTCAGAATCCCGTTCTCGATCAGCACGGTTTCCTGGCTGGAGTTGCCTTCATCGTCCACGTTGAGCGATCCCCGACGCCACGGCATCGTGCCGTTATCGACCACAGTGCACTTTTCGCTGGCCACGCGCTTGCCAATCAGGCCCGCAAACGCTGAAGTCTTCTTCCGGTTGAAATCCGCCTCAAGTCCGTGCCCCACGGCTTCGTGCAGCAGCACGCCCGGCCATCCCGGACCGAGCACCACTTCCATGTCTCCCGCAGGCGCTTCGCGCGCGTCGAGCTGCAAAATTGCCTGCCTGGCGGATTCTTTAGCGAAGTACTCGGGATTCTTGTCGCCGAAGAAGAAGTCCAGTGCTACACGGCCACCGCCGCCGGAGCTGCCACGGGCGGAGTTGCCCTCGGTCTTCGCGATGCAGCTCACGTTCATGCGCGCGAGCGGCTGAGAATCTTCGGCGAACGTTCCATCGGACGCGACCACCAGAATATTCCGCAGTTCGTCGCCATAGCTGGCACGAACTTCCTTGATCCGCGGATCGTATGCACGCGCGGCCTTGTCCGCGCGCATCACGAGTTCGACCTTCGCGCTGATCTCGGCATCCACGCTGGGCAAAGTCACCGGGTAGAGACTGCGAGCCGCGGACTTCTGGAATCCGGCCACCTTGGCCTTCGCCGGAGCGCTCGCAATCAGGGCGGCGGTTCGCGCGGCGTGCAGGATCCGGTCCGACGAAAGATCGTCCGTGTAGGCGTATCCCGTGCGCTCGCCCGACACGACGCGCACGCCACAACCCGCAGAGATCCCCTGGGAAGCAGACTTCACCATGGACTCGTCCACCATCAACGACGTCGAAGAGAGATATTCAAAGTACAAATCGGCATAGTCGCCCCCGGCAGAAAGAGCCGCGGCGAGGTAGCGCTCGAGGTCGTGTTCCGTAAGGCCGTAATGTTCGAAGAAAAAGCGGGATTTATCGATGATTTTATCCACGTGAATTAGATGCCGGCGGGCTGGGCGCAGACTCGCAGGCGAACTTCCCAGACCTTCATTATCCCACAGGCACTTTGCGGGCATCGCACAATGACTCTCTTGGCAATGACTTTCCTCGCGCGAACACGATCCAGGGCCATTCCCGTGCAGTCTTCCACAGGCATGTGCTTCTCCAATGTTCATTCGTCACAGACTTGGGCTGCCCGAATGTGGACAATTCCAGCGTGACCCCAGAGAGCCTTAGCCGGACAGTCCAGGATTTCCTCGCCGAAGCCGCAGGCGCGGTCGTGCTTGAAGATAGCGCCGTGACCTTCGACCTCTCGCAGGCGAGATACTCGATTTCCGGCGAATACAACAAGTGTCTGCTCCATCTCTGGTCAGCCGAGCGCAACATGGTCCGCAGGGTCCTCGATGTCGAGGTGAAAAACGGGACGCTACGTCTGGCCGTGCAGCGGTTGGGACAGACGCGTCCGACAAAGCTCGAAATCTGCCGGCACCAAGACCGGCGCTCGCCCTCCACCAAGCGCGCGGCGCGCGCCGCCTATGAGCACAAACTCCGGCGTGCCATCGGACGGCATTTCCCCGGCCTCACCATTACCCGGCTGAGTTCGAGCGTCGATCTGGAGAAGTCTTTTGGCCCGATCTATGCGCGCGGGCTGCTCAAGCAAGGACAGTCTGCGTTCGCCCTTTTGGGAGTAAATGCCTCTGAAACCCAGAGCTCGATTGATGCCGCGCTGACCTTCGGGATTCTCTGGCTCGATATCTGCCGCGAGTCTTCGGGCAGCAAAAGCCTGGTCGAGGGACTCAATCTGTTCGTGCCGGCAGGCTGTTCCGCGCGGGTGCGCGAGCGTATGGCCAACCTGAATCGCGCCGCCGCGAAATGGCGATTGTTCGAGTTCGATGAACGCCATGACGCCATGGTCGAAATCGACTGTGCCGATCGTGGGAACATCGCGACCCGTCTCGTGCACGCAACCAACGAGACTGCCGCGCTTGAGCGGTTCGCCGATTCGATCGCGAAGATCAGAACCATCCTGCCCAACTGCGAGGCGGCCGTGCTGTCCCCAGTCGAGATCGCATTTCGCTGGCGCGGCCTGGAGTTTGCCCGCGGGCGAATGGGCGCCGAGGCCGTGACATTTCGCAGTAAACAGGAAATCGTCTTCGGCGTAGGCGCCGAAGAGCGCATTCTGGAAGACCGCAACTGGCCCGAATTCCTGAACCTGCTGACGTCCTTACGCGACGCCCGCCACCCCTACGGTCCGCGCCACCACCGTCTCTTCCGCATGCATCCAGAACGCTGGCTGGAATCCCTCGTGGTCGGCGATGTCAGTGTGATCGATGAGCGCCTTGAGCCCGAGTCGGTGTATTCGCAGGTCCCGGCATTCTCGGCCGCGGATCGCGCCATGATCGACGTACTCACATTGACCCGCGATGCTCGGCTTGCCGTAATCGAGTTGAAAGCAGATGAGGATATTCATCTGCCTCTGCAAGGATTGGACTACTGGGCCCGGGTGCAATGGCACCATTCGCGTGGAGAGTTCCTGAAATTCGGATACTTCGGCGGCCGCGAGATGTCGGCCGAGGCTCCGCTGCTGTTCCTGGTCGCCCCCGCACTGCATGTCCATCCCACAACCGACACCATCCTGCGTTACCTGTCGCCAGATATTGACTGGATCTTCGCGGGGATTGACGAACACTGGAGAGAAGGAGTCAAAGTCGTCTTTCGAAAGCGCCCCGAAGGGCGCGCCAGGAAATCCGATACGCGAGCGTCCGATTTCGGCATGGCGAAGCCAGCGCAATCGCACTCCCCTATGCCCCTCAGTGGCCTCCGGTGAATGAATTCGTGCACCACGACGCAACCGGTCTCGACCTTCGCAACTACTCCCATGCCCCCAGTAATCTCCGCACATCCACAATCTGCGCCACGTGATACGCATTGTGATCGGCCACCAGCAACGCCTCCCGCAGAATTGTTTGACCGTCCCCCCACGCAATCTTCGCGAACAGATCCGTCTTCGGATCCTTTACCAAATCCTGCATCGCCTGGTTGTCGCGCCTCACCTGCTCGACGCTTTCGTTCCAAGCGTCTGCGCTCGGTGGCTCGGCCGTCTTTGGCCAGTATCCTTCAGGCCACTTCGGAGATTTGTGCTTTGAATTCCGGCTGAACTCAAGAATGTCCCGCTGCGCGATTCGGATATGTTCGACGCTCATCCAGGCAGAGTGCGGAAAGTTCTCAGGCTTCGCGCCGCGCAGCTTTGCCGGCAGGTTCTTGATGGCATCTTCAAATGTGGCGTGCGCGTGCCCGCCTTTCAGCAGTTCGAGCAGATGTTGGCGAAGGGAATGATGCGGGTCTTGCGGCATGGAATCCTCCGACAGCTTGGATTCACATCGATCCGTACAGGACGCAAGAATTGGATAATGCCGAATGCATGATCTGGACCCTGGGCCCCGACCGCTGGCTACTGATCACTGACCACTAACGTCCGACCACGCCGAAGGACTAGCCTCTGCTACTGTTGGGCCGACGCTGCAGTCGCGGGCTGTACCGGCTGATCCGTGCTACCGATGGCATCGCCCGACAGCACCAACTCCACCCGACGGTTCTGCTGCCGCCCTTCGGGCGTGTCGTTAGTCGCAATCGGTTCCGTCTTGCCAAATCCGTGCGCCTCGATCGATGCGGCCGAAATCCCCTGCTGCGCGAAGTAATCGCGGACAGCGCTCGCGCGTTGCTCCGACAGGTTCTGGTTGTAGTCGTCGCTTCCGATGCTGTCCGTGTGTCCTTCCACCGCGAGATGCAGGCTCGGATACGCCAGGATGATTCCAGAGACCTTCGCCAGCCGCTCCCGTGCTCCGGGCAGAAGCTCGAAGCTGCCGCTGCGGAACAGCACGTCGGACATGTTCGCGATCAGTCCGCGGGCGGAATCGCGCGTCGCCAGAATCGAGTTGAGTTGCTGCAACAGCCGGGCGCGGAGCTCGGACTTCTCTTTCTCGGCCTGTTGCCGCAGAAATTCGGATTGCGCCGCCGCTGCTTTGGCCTTGTCGGTCTCGGCGGCAAGCGCTTGTTGCTGGGCGATGGCATCGGCCTTCGCTTTCTCGGCCTCTTCTCTCTGGCGGGCCGCTTCCTGCGCCGCCGCCTGCGCTTCTGCTTTCGCCTTCTCTGCTTCAGCCTTGGCTTGTTCCGCTTGTGCCCGATCCTGTTCGGCCTGCAGCCGTGCCTGCTCTGCCTGCTCCCGTGCCGCTTCGGCGTCAGCACGCCGCTTGGCTTCCGCGTCAGCGTCGGCGCGGGCTTTGGCCTCACGTGCAGATGCCTCGGCCTGCGCTTCCGCTTCGGCCTTCTGCTTTACGGCCATCACGCGCGCTTCTTCGGCGGTCTCAGTCGCTTCTTTCGCGGCGGCTTCTACGATCTCCTTTTTTGCCTTTTGGCGATAGAGTTCTTCGGCATGCAGCTGCTGCTGTCCGGCCTTGGAAAGAATCGCGCCGGCATATTTATCGGCTTCGGCAATGTGCGCAATGCGAACCGCATTCCGCGCCTCAAACAGCTCCAGCGGAGTCTTGCGATCGATGCCGAAGATGGCATCCTGAATATGTGCGTTGGTGGAGGAGTAGGTGCCCCGGGCAACCAGCTCATACCTGGCGTCGATGTTCTCCATCGCTGCGCCGCTGATCGCCGCGCTCTCGAGGACCACCATGTTTCCGGGCTGACTCACAGCAAAATAGGGCTCGGCCGTCACAATCATGCCGAACGACTGCAGGTCCGTATAAGCCTTCACGTGGCCGCTACCGTTCTTGTCAAGCGTGACTTCGCCCAGGTTCACCGGACGCCCCTGCGGCGACACCGCCCACATCACGTACGTCAGGTACTCCAGACCGAACTTCGTCGCGTCCTCGAGTCCCTCAAATTTCGCGTCGATCTCGAAATTGGTCTTCTTGCCTTCGACCTTGGCTTCGCCAGCCGCGCGCTGCATCAAGTCTGTACCGCGAAAATCGACCTTCACCGACCCACCCTGCAGCCGGTAATGCATCGCCTTAGTGGTGCGCGAGACGGTGCTGGCGGATGTTGATGATGGCGTCCAACTCGACGGTTGCGACTGCCCAGCCGCAAAAGTAGCAGCGAGCACAAGCATGGCAAGACACACGTTCTTCACGAGAGTTCTCAGTCTGGGGGAGATGAGAATTAGCTAATCTTCTGAATATCTTCGTGGATGTGAGGAAGGATGGAAACCTACGAGAAGGGATGGGACTTTAGTAACCAGCGTTCCGCCGTGGCCGTCCGAATTCATAGGCCTCCGGCGCAACAGTGGCGCTGTGGAGAGAGTCCTGGCGCGCATAAGGTTCCCTTCGTGGACTTCATGGTTAGGGCTGTACCGTTGCGATCATTCCCTTTGCACCGACTATGAGGGCCCCGCCTTCGGGAAACGTGCTGATCGCATTGAATGTGCCATCCGGCTTCTTCTTCAGCGTAAGCCGTCGCGCGCCAGTCGAAGATTCCGCATCAAGTATAAAGTCCTGCCCGACGACGAATACACGCTCAGCAGGACCTGGTTTGTACTCCATCTGCTTCCTCTTAATCTCCGCCGTGATTTCGCTTCGTCTGCGAGCGTGCGCTTCCGTCATCACCTTCCGGTCGTACGCCGCGGCTGAGAAATACGCCTGCGGATGAATCTCGCTAGCTCCCACGTCCGGCCCCCGTCGTGCGTAAACGCGAAATTCGGCCCATCGGCCTCTGGTTTCTTGTAGTCGCCTCCAGCGATCACGCCATCCTTCTCGTTGCGGAAGGCAATTGAGAAGATCCCCGCCGACTCCGGACCATGCACGATCGGAGCATCCGCCACTCCCCAATCCCTACCGCCATTCGGAGAATGAAATACGCGCGCGGCCTTACCACCCGTGGCGAACCAGATATGGCTCTGATACTGCGACGGCAAAAGAGCGATGCAACTGTTCGACGCCGCAAAAGCGCCCTCGCCTTCGAGCGCCTCTGGCAATCCGGCGCTCGGCATCGCCTGCCAGTGCTCGCCGTCCTCAGTTTCGAGCAGCTCAAACTTCAACTTGCCCGCCTCATCAGGAACCGGGTCGCCCAGCACAATCCCGTGCTTCCGGTCCCAGAACGCCATCGAATCGAAGAATCCCTTGGGATTGGAATTCGTGAACTGTAGCCCCCAGTGCCGCCCGCCATCGGATGTGTGATAGATGCGCGACTGCTCTCCGGGACCGGCTGACATCAGAAACGCCTCGTCCGCCGAGAACGCCACTACACCTCGGAAGTCGAGCTTGCCGGCGTCCGGCACCTGAGACACAACCCAGGTATGCCCGCCGTCGTGCGTCCGCAGGTACGTTCCATGACTACCGCTCGCCCACGCCACTTGCCGCGAAACCGCGCTCACGCCCCGCAGGTTTTCGGTCGTGTGAGAGCGCTGAATGAGAAGAGATTGAGCCGAGGCGGCCGCGGCCAGCAGGAGAAGCAGCGAAAGGCGCATTACCGCGATTGTCGCATTTCGCGCCATTCGCCCGCGTTCCGATTCCGAGGACTGTCGACGCTGGTTAACTTGGCGATTCCCCAAATGTGACCGCATTGGTTGCGGTTGGGCGCTCCGGCTTGGGCAGGATTCGTCAAGCGGCCCATCCCGTGACCGGCGACTTACTTCGCAGTGAAATCTGCGAACGACGCCGCCTTGCCGACGTAGATGCGCAATGTGCAGCGCATTCCTACATGCGCGAAGGCAACTTCCAAAGTGTCGGAGGGCTGATCGACTTGCGCCGTCTCCATCTGCGTGCGCGCTATGTCCTGGTTCTGGTCATACGCCGCTCCCGCAGTGACGTTCTTATTTACCGCCAATGTCCAGTTTCCTCGCGCAGGAATGGGGTAGACAGTGTAGGCGCCGATAGGGATCTGCGAGCTGCCAAGGGTCAACTGAGCCTCCGTGAACAGCGTCATTGCCGTACCGCCCGGAGACCAGGGTTTGCCGTTCTGAATCTTTTCCTTGTTGGAGGGGACTGGGACATAGCGCATGTAAACTTGCCGTCCATCGTCAAGATTGCAGGTGGTGGTGGAAGTCGCCGGGCCGCTCGACTGTGCGGCCACCCAGGGAGTCAACAAAATCGTTATGAGTACCGCTCTCCAGACGATTGTGGCGGACATGGTTCCGTTTGCCTCCGCGCAGAAGTGTAGCGCCGGAAGCCCGCTCAGGGGAAGAACTTTCGGACCTTCCCGCATGCAGTAGCAATGCGATACGTCAGAACGCGATGTTTTCTCAGGGCCATCGCGTCGTCACTCGCCAGCCACATCCCAGGAGATTGGCGTGACTTGCTCGCCTCTCGAGCTTAAGACTCGCGCAAAGAGAAAAGCAGCGAGAGTAGTTGAAAATGGATGAAGGATCACAGGCCGCCGATACCCCGTCCTCGTGACTTTTCCGGCCTGATTCAGTGATAAACTACGCCACACTGGTTTCGAAGTGAGTTCGTCCACTGTTCTACACCCCGGCTGTCTCCTCCGGTGCTTCTTCAAAGCTCCGGGAGCGAATTGCGCCGACCCAGCATTTTCTACCTTCATGGAGATTTCGTGAAACATCCAGAACAATCGCCAATTCTGAGCGTCCTGACCCTGCTGACATTTCTTTCCCTCGCGGTCTGCGCGAACGCCGCCAGCCAGTACACCATCGTCCGCACTTTTAATCCGAGCACAGGCGGAGTTCTGCCCGCGGGAGCGTTGCTCATGGACGGCGCTGGGAATTTCTACGGCACAAATACCCAAGGCGGGGCGAACAATGGCGGCACGATCTTCGAACTCATCCCCAATGGGCAAGGTGTATTCAGGTACAAGGTCCTGTATGAATGCAGCAAAACCTTCGATTGCACTCTTCCCGTCGGCTCGCTGGTCATGGACGCTTCGGGCAATCTCTATGGATCGACCCTGTGGGGCCATGTATTCGAAATGACCAAGACCTCTTCCGGCGGGTGGACCGCCACTGTCCTTTACAACTTCGGCATTGAAGTGGCGCCGCCAAGTTCCCTCATTCTCGATACGGCCGGCAATCTGTACGGAATCAATCCGACCGGCGGATCACACAATCTCGGATACGTCTTCGAACTCTCTCCCTCCCCAGGCGGTTGGTCACTCGCACGCCTGCACGATTTCAGCGGACCCGATGGCGCCGCCACCACAGGGGCTACCGAAGACCAGGTCGGCGGCCTCATCTTCGACACCGCAGGCAATCTCTATGGCGCAACTGTCGCTGGAGGCACGAGCAAGAATTGCACCGGGGGCTGTGGCGTAGTCTTCGAGTTGAGCAAAGACTCCGGCAGTTGGACCGAGACCGTACTGCACAGTCTCTCCGCAACCGATGGCGCTAATCCGATCGCGCCGCTGATGATCGATGCAAACGGCAATCTCTACGGTACAGCCTCGAACGGCGGTGCCAAAGGGTTCGGCTCCGCCTTTAAGCTTTCGCGCTCCTCCGGAGCATGGCAGACGCGCGTGCTTCACAGTTTTACCGGCGCCCGCCTGGACGGCGAATTCCCCGATAGCGCTCTGGTCATGGATCAAATCGGCAACCTCTACGGCACCACGGAATCCGGGGGAGCCGACCACCAAAGTTGCGACGTTTTTAATGATCACGGCTGCGGCACGGTCTTCGAGCTTTCGCCCAGCGGCGTGCAATGGCGAGAGACCATCCTCAAGGCATTCAGCGGCGGTACGGACGGCGCGTTTCCCCAGGGAGTCATTCTCGATCGCGCGGGAAATCTGTTAGGAGCTGCACAAGGTGGCGGACGTCTGTTCGAAGGCCTGATATTCGAAATCTCGCCTGCTGTACCCTGACGCTCAGCGCCCGTGTGCGCAATTTGTACCGCCCCCATGGGCACGCAAGCATTCGACATTGCTTTTACATCGCCTTGACAATGTATCGATCCTGCCAAAAGTACGATCCTTTACGGTTCCCTTCGCACGAATGCAAATGAAGTAATCCGGCCCTCGCACAAGAGTTGCATTCGCGATCGATGTGGGCGCCATCACTCTTCTCTCGAAACGTTCCTCTCGATCTGAGCTTGAAGGAGGCTGTATATGTCTGCACGATCACTCGGCAAGGCAGCCGTTTGCCTGGCGCTGGCTCTTGCTGCCAGCAGCGCCGTCGCGCAATATCGCGAAGTCAATCTGGTTTCCACTTCGTCTCGAACCACGCCTCATAACGATCCGAATCTGGTGAACGGCTGGGGAGTCGCATTCTTCCCCGGCGCTCCCTTCTGGATTTCGGATAACGCCACCGGAAAGTCGACGCTCTACGATCAGTTCGGCAATATCCAATCGCTCGTGGTTACCATCCCGCCCGCCCCTAGCATGCCGTTCGGTCCCGTCGGCAGTCCCACGGGAATCGTCACCAATCCCACTCAGGGATTCATTGTCTCGGAAAACGGAGTGTCCGGCGCCTCGGCCTTCCTCTTCGCGACGCTCGACGGAACCATCAGTGGCTGGGCTCCCACGGTTGACCTGTTCAATGCCATTGTTGCTGTCGACAACTCAGCCTCCGGCGCGCTCTACACCGGATTGGCCTATGCGCAAACTGGACCGCATGTCCTGATCTACGCCGCCGATGCCGTGAACAACCGCATCGACATGTACAACACGAATTTCAAGTGGATCAAGTCCTTCAGCGATCCCATGGCTCCGGCCGGGCTCTCGGTGTACGGAGTGCAGAACATTAACAATCAAATCTATGTCACCTACGCCAGCCTGGTACCTTTCTCTGGGGGCGCAATCGACATCTTTGATTTGACCGGGAATCTGGTCAAGCGCCTGACGATGAACGGCTCTGCCGGTCCGCTGCAAGGCGCATGGGGTATGGCCATGTCGCCCAACAACTTCGGCCCGTTCAGCAACGCCCTGCTCGTGGGCAACGTCGAAAATGGGCACATCAATGCATTCGATCCCAACACGGGAGAATTCCTCGGCTCTCTCAAGAACACCATGGGCCAAGACTTCCACATCGGAGGCTTGTGGGGTCTGGCGTTCGGCGACGGTGACCCGGTCACCGGCTCGAAGAACAACCTGTTCTTCGCGGCAGGACCCGCGGGCTACACCCAGGGACTATTTGGAAAGATCCTTCCACCAGCCAAGTAGCAGCAATGGCAATCGACGGCCCCGCGGCAATCTGCATGTCGCGGGGCTGTTTGCGTTTTTCTTCAGTGATTCCCGGCAGAACTCAAGCCATATAGAATGGCTGCGGTTTCCGAGGACCCACGACAACCATGCGCAAGATCCCTTTGTTATTTGCCTCGATTCTTCTCTTTCTCACCTTCGCCTTCGCTCAAGAGCCGGATTACAGCAAGGTCCAACTGAAGGTCACCAAGGTGGCCGGCACCGTGTACATGCTCGAAGGTGCAGACGCCGGCAACATCGGAGCGTCCGTCGGCGAAGACGGAATCGTCATCGTCGATGACCAATACGCGCCGCTCGCCGACAAGATTCAAGCCGCGCTCAAGGGGATCACCGACAAGCCCATCCGCTTCATCATCAATACCCACTACCATGGCGATCACACCGGCGGGAACGCCTACTTTCAGAAGCAGGCGCCGATCATTGCCCAGGATAATGTCCGCAAGCGACTGGAGACCGGAGGCCCCGCCGGCAACGGAGGCTCCGTTCACTTCGACGCCAAGCCTGCCCCCAAAGAAGCCCTGCCCATCATCACCTTCGATCACGACCTCACCGTCCATCTGAACGGCGAAGACATTCGCGCGCTCTACTTTCCCGCCGGTCACACCGACGGCGATTCTGTCATCTTCTTCCCCAAGTCCAACGTAGTCCATATGGGCGACGACTTCGTCACATACGGCTTCCCCTTCATCGATGTAGATAGCGGCGGCAGCATCGATGGCATGATCGATGGCGTCGAGAAAGTGCTGGCACAGGTCCCGCCCGACGTGAAAATCATTCCCGGCCACGGAGCGGTTTCGAATGTCGATGATGTGAAAGCCTACCTCGCCATGCTGAAAGGCACACGGGAAGCCGTCGCCAGCGCGATCAAGCAAGGCAAAACCCTCGACCAAATGAAGCAGGCGAAGCTGCTCGATCCCTGGAAAAAATACTCCGGAGATTTCATCAGTCAGGACGCCTTCATCGAGACCCTTTACAATTCACTGACCGGGCACAAGAATGGAAAGTTCATCAAGCACAATTAGGCCGGTGGGCGCCAAATCATCGTGGGATCCCGTTCTCTTTTGCGTCTGAATCGGCGTAAGTTCCTGAAATCAGCGATTGCCAGTGGAGCAGTCGCGGCCTTGCCTGCGACTTTCTTTTCAGCTTGCTCGCAGGTTTCCAAAGCTGGTGCCCCGCCTTCCGCCACCTTGCAGCCTGCCCAATTCGACCTCCCTGCCACAGCCGCGTTCCCTAAAGGATTCTTCTGGGGCGCCGCGACCGCCTCCTACCAGATCGAGGGCGCATGGAACGAGGACGGCAAGGGCGAGTCCATCTGGGACCGCTTCACGCACACACCCGGCAACATCAACAACAGTGACAACGGAGACGTTGCCTGCGACTCTTACCACCGCTGGCGGGACGACATTGCGCTCCTGCGGGCAATGAACTTGAACAGCTACCGTTTTTCGCTCTCCTGGCCTCGCATTCAGCCGGCCGGCTCAGGCCCAGCGAATCCAAAGGGCCTCGATTACTACAGCCGCCTCATCGATGCGCTCGTCGAAGCGCACATCCGCCCCATGGTCACGCTCTATCACTGGGACTTGCCTCAAGCCCTGCAAGATGCCGGCGGATGGCCCAACCGCGACCTGGTCGGCCGCTATTCGGATTACATTCAGATCGTCGCCAAAGCGCTGGGCGATCGCGTCTCTGACTGGATGCTCTTTAACGAGCCCATCGCATTCACCGATCTCGGATATCTCGACGGCACGCACGCGCCTGGCCATAAGAGCATGCTTGAGTTCCTTCGCGCCACGCACGTTGTGAACTTGGCGCAGGGCGAAGGCTTTCGTGCGCTCAAGTCATTGCGGTCCTCGGCCCGGGTCGGAACCGCGTTCAGCATGTCTCCCTGCGAAGCGGCAACCAACTCCGAGGCCGACCAACTCGCTGCCGAACGCGCCCACGCCATCACTAACATCTGGTTTCTCGATACTGCCTTGAAGGGGCGCTATCCCGCGGCGTTCACCTTCCTGCCCGAGACCGCCATGCGCATCAAGTCCGGCGACATGGAAAAAGTCCGCGCGCCTTTCGACTTCATCGGAATCAACCTGTACTACCGCACGATCTGTTCGGCCCCCGGCGCGAAGGAGCGCATCACTCATGCGCAGGATTGGCTCTACCCCGTGAAGATGGAGGGCGGGCAGCAAGGCCCCAAGACAGACAGCGGATGGGAAGTCTGGCCCAAAGCGCTCTATGACATGGTGATGCGGATAACGCGTGACTATAACCACCCTGTCATCGAGATCACTGAGAGCGGCTGTGCCTACCACGATACCCCAGATGCAACCGGTTCAATTCGCGACAGCCGGCGCGTCGCCTATCACCGCGACTATCTCGCTGCGCTTTCCAAAGCCATCACCGACGGCGCCAACGTTCGCGGCTATCATGCCTGGAGCCTGATGGACAATTTCGAATGGGCGGAAGGGTACAGCCAGCGCTTCGGACTAACCTATGTGGATTTCAAAACGCAGCAGAGGACGATCAAAGACTCAGGCAGGTGGTACGCAAAAGTAACTGCAGAAAACAGAATTACTTGATGTCTAAATCTGCAATCTGCAATCCGAAATCCGAAATCTCATCACTTGCCCTGCATCACCAGCTCGCCATTCTCCACCTTCATGGATCCCACGTTATCGGGAAGCTTCAACCGGTCGCGCTGCTCAGCCAGCTTCTTCTGCAGCGCAGGATTCACCAGCGACACGGGAACACTCAGGTCGCCGACCTTAAACTCCGTCGGCTCAAATGTGGCGTAACCGTCCTTATCGCCAAGGTGCCCCGACACAGTGATCCAGACATCTTTGCCCGCAATCTCCGTGAGGAACTGCCCGTGCACGACATCGCCATCGAAGCTGACCTGCTGATCTTTGATCGCTGGTGCGGTTGCGCCGATGTTGGAGTCGGGCTTCAAATCGCCGCCACCGAGCGCCTGCGCCAGCACCGCGCCGACTTCATCCGAGTTGATGTGCACCTCAGGCTTACTGTCTGAAAACGCGGACGACGGCTGCGCTGCATCTGCCTTCCGCGCAGAAGACGGGTCGCTGGACTGTGACTGTGTCGTCTGCTGGAAGTCCGCCATCTTCTGGTCGAACGACTGCGCATGCTGCGCGATCGCCGCCGGAGCCTGCCTCTGGGCCACGGGCGCGGGCTTCTTCAGTACCAGCACGATCGCAACCAGCGATGCCAGCAGCGTGGCAATGCTGATAATCCGGTCCAGCTTCAGCTTCATGGTAAATCCCATGCTATCGACCGGTAGCCAAAAGAGCAGATCACTGAAGTCACGTTGCAGCCCGGCACTCTTGGGCTAAAAACTCTCGAGGGTGGAGGATGCCCCGTTCTAAAATCGCGCCCTTTGCGATTTTAGAGCGGGGATTTTGACTCTCCGTACTGAATTGTTACCCCAGCTTCTTCGCCAGCAATTCATTCACAATTTGCGGACTTGCCTGCCCCTTCGAAGCCTTCATCACCTGGCCCACAAAGAACCCGAGCATGGTCTTCTTGCCGGCACGATACTGCTCCAACTGCTTGGGATTCGCCGCGAGAATCTCGTCGATGATTTTCTCCAGCGCTGACGTATCGGTCGACTGCTGCGGCCGCCCTTCTTCTTCATATACGACCGGGAAGTCCTTCCCGCGCTCGAAGCACAGATCGTACAGGTCCTTCAGCATCTTGCCCGAGATCGTCCCCGCCTCCACCAGGTCGGCCGAACCCGCCACGCCCGCCATGGAAATCGGCGACTCGCTCGATCGAGATTCCTTTTGCCTTCAATCGCCCCATCAACTCGCCCTGCACCAGATTGGCCACGCGCTTTGGATTCTTCGCTGCCTTCGCCGCCTGCTCAAACTGATCCGCCAGCGACTTCGAAAACGTCAGCACCTGCGCGTCGTATTCGGTGATGCCGTACTCCTTCACCATGCGTGCCCGCCGCGCCTCCGGCAGTTCGGGCAGAACGCGGGAGATCTCAGATTTCCACTTCTCATCCACAACCAGCGGAAGCAGATCGGGCTCGGGGAAGTAACGGTAGTCGTGCGCCTGCTCTTTCGAGCGCATGCCATAGGTCTTGCCTTCATTCGCGTTGTACAGCCGCGTCTCCTGCGTAATCTTTCCTCCGGACTCGATCACCTCGATCTGCCGCCCAATCTCATACTCCAGCGCCTCGCGGATAAAGCGAAACGAATTCACATTCTTGATTTCGGTCTTGGTCCCGAATTCCTTCTGCCCCCGCGGACGCACGCTGACATTCGCATCGCAGCGCAGCGACCCTTCTTCCATGTTGCAGTCGCTCACGCCGGTATAAAGAATGATCTCCTTCAGCCGAGTCAGATATTCATACGCCTCGTCCGGCGTGGAGATATCCGGCTCGCTGACAATCTCAATCAGCGGCACGCCGGTGCGGTTCAGATCGATCGCAGTCTTCGTCGTCGGAATCCGGAAAGCCCTCGTGCAGGCTCTTCCCCGCGTCCTCTTCCATGTGCACGCGGGTGATGCCGATCTTCTTCTTCCCGCCTTCGGCTGGAACCTCGATGTAGCCCAACTCCGCCAGCGGCTTGTCATATTGCGAAATCTGATATCCCTTCGGCAGGTCCGGATAGAAATAGTTCTTGCGCGCGAAAATCGACGTCTCGTTGATGCGGCAATTCAGCGCCATCGCCGCCAGCGTCGCGAACTCGACCGCTTTCTTGTTGAGCACCGGCAACGCCCCGGGCATCCCCAGACACACCGGACACACATTCGTATTCGGAGGCGCACCAAACCGCGTCGAGCACGAACAAAAGATCTTCGTCGCCGTCAGAAGCTGGACATGGACTTCCAGCCCAATCACCGGCTCAAACTTAGGATGCGCCGCAATAGTGGTAGCCGCCGTAGTGGCCATAGAAAGAAGATTATAAAGCCCAAAGCGGAGCAGTCCGCTCCATTACGGGTTCTTCCCCTGTGAACCTCTGTGGTGAAAGTTCTTGGCTCGGATTGATTAAGGATTCGCCGGCGCGTCCAGATATTTATCCATCGGGATCTCAAAGAACATCAGCTCATTCCCCTTCCCATCCGAGATCCCGGTCATATCCATGTTCGCGCCCCGCAAGGGAGAATTGATCCCCCCGATATCAAAGAAAAGAAATCCCGACTGCGTCGTATGCGGCTCCACCGCCCGCGCTGCGAACTGAGCCGCCTCGATCTCATCCATTTGCTTCTTGCTGACCCCGCCTTTTACCTTGTGCGGCAAGGGAATCGGACTGGGCCGCGTCTGCGCCTGCGGATTCGTCATGCGCCGGTATAAGTCGTCCGTGTTCACCGGAGTCAGCTTCGAGCGGTTCGCCGTGATCAGCTTGATCTCCATGTGGGCAATGGAAATGGGCTGGTCTCCGTCATTCGTCACCACGAAAAATACCGGCAAGTATCCATACTGCGCGAAATCAATCGAAAAGATCTTTGCCTTTTCCGCCGTGTCATACGGATCCGCGCCGATCGAAACCTTCTCATCCCGATGAAGATCATGCGCGGGATAGTTGAACGCCGCCTTCGCCTCGGGCTTCACAAAACTCTTCGACGCCCGCAACGCCGGAACGAATACGCCCGCGCACAGCGCAAGCACCAGAAGACGATGACTCGACCACATGGACATACGCCGCATGCCGTCATTATATGGTGATATGGGTTCCGAGTGCCCATTCTAGACTTCGAGTTTTTGCGAAGTTTAGAGCCTGCCCTGAGCCCATCCGAAGGGTTGGGGACTTTGACTTCCTCCTTGGAATCCGTGTCCCGAAACCGCGCGGTTTAGAATGGCTCAGCTTGCTCTATCTCCTCTACAGTCTGGCGCTGGCCCTCGCCCTGTTGCTGAGCCTCCCTTATTGGCTCTTCCAGATGCTGCGCCACGGCAAGTACCGCCGCGGCTTTGCCGAGCGCATGGGCAAGCTCCCCTCCCGGCTCGGGACGTTCGACAACACCCGCGTGATCTGGATCCATGCCGTCTCCGTAGGCGAAGTTCTCGCCATCAGCCGCCTCGTCGAACAGATGCGCCGGGCTCTCCCCCACTATCGTGTCGTCATATCCACCACTACCGACACCGGTCAGGACCTCGCGCGCAAACGCTTCGGGCAAGAGAACGTCTTCTATTTCCCCATGGACTTCGCGTTCGCGATCCGTCCGTATCTGCGCGAGCTGCAGCCCGAACTGGTTGTGCTCGCCGAAACCGAATTCTGGCCGAACTTCCTGCGCCTCGTCCACGCCAGCGGATCCCGTCTGGCGGTCGTCAACGCCCGCATCTCCGACCGCTCCTGGCCCCGATATCAGCGCTATACCTGGGCGCTGCGAAAAATGTTGGCCCAAGTGGACTCTTTCCTCGCGCAAACAGACCAGGACAGCGCCCGCCTCCAATCGATCGGCGCCGATCCCACCCGAATTCACGTCACCGGCAATCTCAAGTTTGATGTGAGCCTGCCCCCAGTTCCGCCCATCGTGGAGCGCCTTCGAAATTCCCTCGCAGGCGACGCCGCGCACCCGGTGCTCGTCTGCGGCAGTACGGTCGAAGACGAGGAACCCCCACTCCTCAAGGCATTCGAGAATCTGCGAGTCAGCCATCCCCGTGCCGTGATGATCCTCGCTCCCCGCCATCCTGAGCGGTTCGACACGGTCGCGGCCCTGCTTCAGCAAATGGGGATCTCCTCCCATCGTCGCTCGCGATGGCAGGGCGAATCCCTCGCAGGCGGAGTCTTGCTCGTCGATACGATCGGGGAATTGTCCTCGCTCTATGGGTTGGCCGACATCGCATTCGTTGGAGGTAGCCTTGTGCCGCGCGGCGGACACAATATCATTGAGCCCGCGCAGCATGGAGTTGCCATCGTTACTGGAAACCATACCGAAAACTTCCGCGACATCGTGGGCTTGTTCCGGAGCCGCGATGCCGTGCGCATCGTCGGTCTTGCAGAATTGCCGCTTACTCTGATGCAATTGGCCGACAACAGCGCCGAACGCGCAGCATTGGGCCGGCGCGCCAAAGAAACGATTGCATCGCAGACCGGCGCGACCTCGCGAACGCTCACCGCCTTGCTGGCGCTGCTTCCGCAAGCTCCCCACTCTACGCAAAACAATTGAACCCTCTCGTCGCCATCTACGCCAATGTAGTTCGAGTGCGCAACGCGCTCTACGATCACGGAATCGCGCGCACCCGGTATCTCGAGGGTCCTGTGGTCAGCGTCGGAAATCTCTCTGCCGGAGGCTCGGGCAAGACCCCCTTTGTGATGCTCCTGGGTGAGCTACTCAAAACCCGAGGCGTGAAGTTCGATATACTCTCCCGCGGCTACGGACGCGAGACTCGCGGCGTGCTGCTGGTCGATCCCTCAGGACTACCTCAGCAGTTTGGAGACGAACCGCTCCTGATCTCCCGCAAGCTTCAGGCCCCGGTCATCGTCGGTGAAGACCGCTGCGCCGCAGGCAAGTTTGCTGAATCGAAGTTCGGCCCTCAACTGCATCTTCTCGATGACGGCTTTCAACACCGCGCGCTCGCTCGGGATTTCGACATTGTGCTTGTGACGCCCCAGGATGCAACTGACCGGCTGCTGCCTGCCGGACGGTTGCGCGAGCCCGTACAGTCCGTGCGCCGCGCCGACGCCGTCGTGCTCTCTGGAGGCGCTTCCGCGGATACGTTCCCACTCGATGGAAAGGCTGTATGGCGCATCCGCCGCGGCATCGTTCCCAAAAATGTCCCGCCGCGCCCGGTCGTATTCTGCGGGATTGCGCGTCCGCAGAATTTCCTCCTGCAACTGCGCACCGCCAACATAGACCCGGTCGCCCAGGCGTTCTACCGCGATCACCACACCTACACAGAAAAAGACATTCGGGAATTGCTGGCGCTGAAGCAGCGCAGCGAATCCGGAGGCTTCGTCACCACAGAAAAAGATGCCGTCAATCTCGGACCATACCTCTCGGCATTGCAACCCCTGTCCGTCGTACCGGTAAAGATGGAACTCGCCGACGCAGCTAACGCGCTTGATACCATGCTGCGCGAGATCAACGAACGAAAGGGTAGAATTTCGTAGCGCCGCCGCTTGACCTGAGCGAAGCCGAAGGGTCGGCGGCTTTCGGGTAGGCGTGTCGCCCTCCCGGCGCCCAGCGAGTAAGCTGTCAATGAACCTTTTGCCCAGACGATGACCAAGCATCTCAAACAAGCCGAGCGCCTCAAAACGATCGTCGAGCATTTTCCCAACATCACGATTACCGTGTTGGGCGATCTGGTGGCGGATGAATTCGTCTTCGGCGAAATTTCCCGCGTCTCCCGCGAGGCTCCGGTGCTGATCCTCAAACATCGCGAACGGACCGTCGTCCCTGGAGGCGCAGCCAACGCCGCGAACAACCTCGCCGATCTGGGAGTGAACGTCTTACCCGTCGGCATCGTCGGAGACGACGAACCCGGTCGCCTCCTCTTGAAATATTTCCGCCACAAAAAGATCGCAGTCAGCGGCTTGCTGAAAGACAAGAGCTATACGACTGTCACCAAGACGCGCATTCTCGCCGGGATGGCGCACACGGCGCGCCAGCAGGTCGTCCGCGTCGATCGTGAACCGCAGGAAGCGCCGAATGCTCATCTCACCCGCGAACTTTACCTGGCTGCGCGCAACTATGCCCATGCCTCCGATGCCCTGCTCGTCTCCGACTACGGCTACGGCGCCGCGACGCCCGCGATCGTGAGCACGCTCCGTGGCAAAGGCCAGGTTGACTCGGTGCCCATCATTCTCGATTCACGCTACCGCATGCTGCAATACGCCGGCATCACCGCCGCGACACCCAACGAATCGGAAGTCGAACAGGCTCTCGGAATCCGCATCGGGGATGACTGGAATAAGGTTCTCAATGCAGGCGAGCGACTGATGTCGCGCATGAAGTTGCAGTCCCTGGTCATCACCCGCGGACGCGACGGCATGGTTGCCTTCGATCAGAAGCATGCCCCGGCGGATATTCCGATCTTCGGCTCCGATGAAGTTGCCGACGTCACCGGCGCGGGCGACACAGTGATTGCGGCCTTCACTGCTGCCCTTGCCGCGGGTGCAACCACCGAGGAAGCGGCGCAATTGGCCAACTACGCCGGCGGAATCGTGGTCATGAAACGCGGCACCGCGACTGTGTTGCAGAAAGAATTACTGCACGCGATTGAGCTGACGCCGCCGGCCACACGACCTCATTGAACGCACCGAATAAAATTCTGACCCGTGAGGAACTCCGCGCGCGCGTGGACGATTGGCGGCGTGCGGGCGAGCCCATCACCCTGGCCAATGGCAACTTCGATCTGCTGCACGTAGGCCATGTCCGCTACCTGCGCGCCGCCAAATCGCTCGGTGGAAAGCTCGTCGTCGCCATCAACTCCGACTCCTCGGTCCATGCGCTGAAAGGCGACGGGCGCCCAATTATGCCGGAGCACGAGCGCGCCGAGATCGTAGCCGCGCTCGCCGACGTCGATGCTGTCGTTATTTTCCCCGAGTTGGACGTCCGCGCCATCATTCGCGAAATTCGTCCGGACATTCAGGCAAAGGGTACCGATTACACCGCCGATTCCGTTCCCGAGCGCGATACTGTCGCCGAATACGGTGGCCGCGTCGCGATCGTGGGCGACCCCAAAGACCACTCCACCAGCGAGATCATCCGCTCGCGGCTCTCCCCGAGGAAGCCTTGAACGATCACTCTTCGGGCCGCGTCAATATCGAGAAGATTCTGGTCGTCCGGCTCAGCGCCATGGGCGACGTCATCCACACGCTGCCTGCAGCCCAGGCTCTACGCGATGCCTTCCCGAACGCGATGATCGGATGGCTTATCGAAGAACGCTGGGCCGAACTCTTGTGCGCGCCCCGAACGCCTCGAAATGGCCAGCGCTCGCAGCAGCGTCCGCTCGTCGATTGGGTACACACCGTAAATCTCGTGGGCTGGCGCAAGTCACTGTTCTCCCTCAACACGATCGAGACAATCGCGCGGGTTTGGAATGATGTCCGCTCCGTCCACTACGATGTTGCCGTCGATCTGCAGGGCGCGATTCGCTCTGCCCTGCTCGCGCGATGGTCGGGAGCCCGAATGATCTACGGCTCGGCGCAGCCCCGTGAGACGCCTGCCAGCCTGTGGTACACGCATGCGGTGATTCCGCGCGGACACCACGTGATCGAGCAGAACCTTTCCATCTCGGAGGCAGTTGTCGGCAGACCGTTGGAAGTCCCTGCGGTCCAATTGCCGCGTGATCCTGAAGCTTACACCGCCCTCGGGCAGCAAATTCCAAATGCCGGCTTCGCCATCGTGAATCCGGGCGCGGGATGGGGTGCGAAGCGCTGGCCGGCAGAGCGCTACGGTCTGGTCGCTCGCGGGCTCGCGGATTGTGGAGTTCGTTCGATCGTGAACTACGGTCCGGGCGAAGAAGCTCTGGCGCACGCGGTCGAGACCGCGAGTGGTGGCACGGCCAAGACTCTCCGTTGCTCCATCAGTGAATTGATCGCGCTGACGCGGCGCGCAACCCTGTTCGTCGGAGGAGATACCGGGCCGCTGCATCTGGCCGCAGCGTTGCGTGTGCCCGTCGTTGCCATCTTCGGACCCACCGATCCCGCGCGCAATGGTCCGTACTCTGCGCGCAGTATCGTACTGCGGAATCCGGCGAGTGCGACTTCGCATGCACGGCGCTCCCAGCCCGATGAGGGGATGCTCGAGATCAGCGTTGAGGCGGTGATCGAAGCCGCCCGCAGCCTGCTCGCTTGCGATGCCTCGGAGGCCGCGCATGGCTGAGTGGTCGCGCATTGCGCGCCGTATTCGTGTGCCGTTGGGATTTGCCTTCGCCATCTTGTACTTCTGGCTGGCACGGCCCGCATGGCGATTCCTCGCGCTGGGCGCGATCCTTATCGTACTGGGTTTGCTGATTCGCGCGTTGGCTTCCGGACACGTCCGCAAGAATGAAGTGCTGGCGACCTCCGGCCCCTACGCTTACACGCGCAACCCGCTCTATCTCGGATCTCTGCTGATCGGAATCGGATTCGCCGTAGCCTCGCGCAGTTGGTGGGTTGGCGTTGTGCTGGTGATCATGTTCTTCGCCATCTACATTCCGGTGATTTGCAGTGAGGAGAAATTTCTGCGTGAGAGATTTCCCGACTTCGAGGCGTACGCGCAACGTGTTCCACGAATGCTGCCGAGGATTATTCCAGCCCCAGTCGCCGATGCCGGCGGATTTTCGTTCGAACTCTACCTGAAACACAGAGAGTACAACGCGCTGCTGGGTGCCGTCGCAATGACTGCGGCCCTCATCGCAAAGATGCTCGTGATGAAGTGACAGTATCAACTACCAGGGGCACGAACATACACGAAGGAGCTTGATCGGAGGTCGCGATTTTCCGGGCAGGCGGCTTCAGCCATAAATCCTTCATGGGCAATCCACTGTAGTGACAAAGAAGTAGATGCCGCGCATCATCCTCATATCCCTCTATCAGGAATCCTGCGATGCAATCTGAAACACGAGAAAATCAGGAGCGGAGCCCCATATCGGCATCAGTTGAATTCGCTGCCCATGCTGCCGATTGGGCCCGGCAAATGGTTCAGGCAGGACTGCCCGAAAACGAGATTCTCACCATGCTGGTGAATGCCGCTGAGCATGTGGCAGCCACGACTGCAGTCTGCTCCATCCTTGCACTCGATCGCGAGGGGCTCTTGCGCAACGCCGCATCGCCGAACCTTCCGGCAGATTACGTGGCCGCCATCGATCGATTGAAGCCCAACCCGCGGGTAGGCACCTGCGCGGCCGCAGCCGCCACCGGATCAGTGGTCGTGACGCGCGATTTCTGTGCGGATGACAAGTGGGCGGAGTTGCGCCATCTGCCGCTTGCGCTTGGTTTCCTGGGCGCGTGGAGCATGCCCATTAAAGGAGCAGATGGAAAAGTGCTGGGAACTCTGGGCACGTATTTCCGCGAACGCCGAGCTCCCTCGCCTGAAGAAGTCCGAGGCGTAGAGGCTTTGGCCGCTGCAGCCGCCATCGTTCTCGCCAAACACCGCATGCGGGGCACGCTCTGACCACCGCCGAGTCGCGATGCTCAGGATGACAGTAAAAAATGAATGCAGTTTAGGGGATTGTCTTGGTGGCCGGTTTGCCGGCGTTCCCTTTGTAATCTTTGGGATAGACCACGAGGCAGCGGCGCATACCTTCGCCCTCGCTTTCGGTGTGGAGGTCGGCTTCGTCGCGCAGCGCGAGGTGCACGATGCGGCGCTCGCGCGAGGACATTGGGCTGAACTGATAAGGCGTCCCCGTCTTGCGAACTTTCTCGGCGGCGACATCTGCGGCGAGGCGGAGTTCCTGAATGCGTTGCGCGCGATGTCCCTGGCAATCGAAGGAAATCTTTTCGTGTTCGCCGGAGGGCAGGCGGAGCATTTCGAGGCCGAGGAGTTCGAGCGCTCGGAGAAGTTCTCCGCCACGGTCGAGCAGCATGGGAGAGTCGGGGCCGGAGAAGTCCACCAGGATCTCGGGCTTCTCCCAGTCGCGGTTCTCGGGGAGCGGCGGATCGACGACGATGCGGTACTTGAGGCGCAGTCCGCCGTGGGTGACGACGGCCTGGAGGAATTCGTTGATCTTCTTGGCGGCGGCAACTTTGTCGGGAATGGACATAAATTCGGCTCTCAGCTATCAGCCGTCAGCTTTCCGCTTCGGCTTTTGTCATCTTGAGTCTTGCTCGGGTGTGGTCCCAATCTTTCGCCCCTTTTTGGGGCTGGCTTGTAATCCCACAGCTTGCGCCGCTTCGCGGCTGTTCTTCAACTGGCGCTTCGATTTTCTCACGTGCACTGAAAGCCGAAGGCTGACAGCTGCGAGCTTACTTTTCTTTCTTCCTGGCGCGTTTGGCCATGATCTCCTGCATTTCTCGGCCCAGACTGGTTCGGTTGATCACGGCTTGCTGGGCGACAGAAATCACGTTGCTGAGCGAGTAGTAAAGGTTCAGTCCGGCCTGCAGACGGAAGAAGATGAAGCCCATCATCAGCGGCATCATGAGGTTCATCATCTTTTGCTGCGCGGGATCCATGCCCACCTGCGGCGTCATCCGTTGCGTGATCAGCATGGTGACCACCATGAAAATCGGCAGAATGTAGATCGGGTCGGCTGCGGAAAGATCTTTGATCCACAGCCAGGGCGCGTGGCGGAGATCGATGGCCACGTACAACATCTTGTAATAGGCATACAGGAAGGGCAGCTGGATCAGCATCGGCAGGCAGCCGCCGACCGGATTCACGCCTTCTTTCTTGTACAGCGCGCTGATCTCCTCGTTCATCGCAGCCTTGCGCGGATCTCGCAAGCTGTACTTCTTGTACTTCTCCTGAATCGACTTGATCTGCGGCTGCACACGCTGCATCTTCAGCATCGACTTCATCTGCTTGATGCGCAGCGGCATGAGGGCCAGCGTGATGATCAGCGTCTGGATGACAATCGCCCATCCCCAGTTGGCAATGATGTGGTGATACGTCCACTTCAGCCACACGAAGAGAGGCTTGGCAATGAGTCCCCAGATGCCGAAATCGACTAGGCCATTGAGATCGTTGTCGCCGCCGGAAACCCCGGGAACGGGGACCTTCTGCAGAATGTCGAGTTCTTTCGGGCCGGCAAAGATGCGTTCGGATGTGGGACCGTGCAGGTTGCCCACCGCAGCCCCGAGAATCTCGACATTGGTCTTTTCTTTGTTGTTCTGGTCCTTCGCATCTTTTGGAATCGCAAGCGCGTTCCGCAGAGTCACCATCGCGGCGTTCGCCGGGTCATCGGGAATGAAAACCGCGGCGAAGTATTGATCGTTCGGTCCCGCCCAATGGAACGGGCCGGGGATCGTTCCGCCTCCGCTGATCTTCTTGAACGCTAACCGCTCGATGTTCTTGTTGAACTGGTAATCAATGGTCGATGCGGCGTAGAAAGCGGGCGTGGTTTGATCGCCGAATCCGGAAGGCCACGCCGGAAGGGCGGGTGCGGGCTGACCTTTGTAGGTGACGCTGGCATCGACCTTGATAGTGTAGGTGTTATCGAAGGTGAAGCTCTTGCGGACGCTGATGGTGTCGTCGGCATATTCGAAGGTCAGGGTGGCGGGCGTGGTCAACTTGCCTTCGGTGGACGGAACGTAAAGCGCAGAGCTGAGGCGTCCGCGGAGATCTTCGTCGTAAGCCCAGAGCGAGAGCGGGTAACCGAACTGCTGAGCCGCGGCGGGATTGACCAGGTCGAGCGGGCCGTTCTCTGCATCGTTGTCGTACTTCTTGAGGATCCAGGACTTCACTTCCGCGCCGCGGTTGCTGAACGTGATCCGATAAAGATCGTTCTCGATGACGATCGGTACCTCTTTCGACCCCTGCTTGCTGCCTCGGGCCGCAGGAGCGGAGACGGGCGGAGGCGGAGCGGTCGTGGGCACGGCAGCCTGAGTTGGTGTGGGCTGTTGTTGCGCCGGTTGCTGCTTGGGAGGCGGAGGCGCAGGAAAAAATCTTTTCTGCACCTGGGTAAAGACGATCATCAGGACGAATGTGACCGCGAAGATCAGCAGCAGGCGGCGTTCGTTGCCGGGCTCGTGTTGTGGATTTTGATATTCGGCCAAAGTGTCTTGCTTCCTTACGTTGCGTGCGGATACGAATGCGTCCTTACTGGTTGGTCGTGCGCCGTGGGCGAATGCTCCTTAACCGGATCGTAACCACCCTTCGCGAAGGGATGGCAGCGCAGCAGCCTCCAGGTCGCCATCAGGCCCCCGCGTATCGCGCCATAGCGTTCGACGGCCTCCATGGCGTATTCCGAACAGGTCGGAACGTAGCGGCATGCGGGCGGGAACATGGGCGAGATGGCCCACTTGTAGGCTCGCAGCAGCAGCAGCACGGCGCGTTGTGGCAGAGTTCTCATCGGCTTCCGGCTTCCGGCGTTCGGCTTCCGGCTTCCTTGTTCTCGATTCGATCCGATTTGCCCAGCTTCTTCTGTATGACTACGAAAGCCTGGCGGACTTCGTTCACCACGGCTTCGAAGTCAGTTGCCATCAATCCCTTCTTGGGGTTGATGACAACATCGGCGCCGGGAGCGTTCGCCGGCATGGTAAGCCTCACGGCTTCACGCAGGCGGCGCTTCATGCGATTCCGCTGGACGGCGCCTCCGAGGGCGCGGCCGACCGTAAATCCGACACGAAGGCCCGGAACAGCTGTTTTCGGGCCTGCAGCGGATGGCTCCGTCCGCCGCAAGTAAAACACGGTCATCGACACCGAAAAGTGACGCCGGCCCTGCTTGTACACGCGCTCGAAGTCGGCATGGCGGAGCAAGCGGACGCTGCGTGGAAATTTCGCGTTGGCCCTGCGTTGCTCGACATGCTGATCCGATGCTCCGGGCACACTGGCGGTCACAGTGCCTCTGAAAGTTGCTGCATAACTCGCGGGTAAGCGGACGAGGGCGTCCGCTCCACATGGGGCTACTCGCGGAAACCTGGTTTCACAGAGACCCGCTTGCGCCCCTTGGCGCGGCGGCGGGATAAAACTTTCTGGCCGCCCTGGGTCTTCATGCGCGTGCGAAATCCGTGCTTCTTGGATCGCTTGCGCCGGTTGGGTTGGAATGTACGCTTGGGCATGAAAAGTAGCTGCTCCTGATTGGTTCAACGGTCTTGGGACAAACTGAAAGTATAAATCAGCAGGAGCATTCCGGCCAAACGAGGGTTGGGTCCGAGGATTCAATCGTGCGCCGGCAAGATGGTGGGGCATCGATTGCGGAAAACGCCAGAGTTGGAGGGAATGATTCCCGATGGATGCGGCGCTTTCGCAAAGATCAGGAGCAGAACGGAAAATTATCGCCGCCGGTTTGCCTCGGATGAGTCATAGCGCCTCGTGCGGACGGAAAATTCCCGGCTAAAGATTTGGGGATCAAATGTTCGAAGGATAGCGGGGGCTAGCATGCGCAACAGGCTGGGTCAATGCGTGGACTCACACTCGATTACGTGTGAACTCACGCAAGAATTCGTTCGCTTCCGAAACGATGATGAAGTGCGTGCTTGCACATTCTGTGCGGCAGTTATAGACGCGGTACTTGACACAGCGAGTGATTCGGGAGATGAATGAGCATCACGAAAAAAATCCAGCCAGAAGATTTCCACATGACGAAAATTTTTGTGCTAGTATGCCGGACTGGTCCTGCTTTTTGACTTCGTTTTTACTTTGTGAGCAGCGCAACGAAAAACAGGCGCATTCCGCAGTAAAATTAACGGTTCCAGAACTTCTTAACCGGCAGTTTGAACAGGCGCTCGCAACCAGCCGCCATGCGCCGCGTTGGTGAAAAAAATCATATATGTCAGCTCCAAGCACAACACTCTCCCCAAATCCGTGGGCGCGGATTCTCGATGCGCTGGAAAAGAAAATCAATCGGCACTCCTACGACACGTGGCTCAAGCCCACGCGTTACAGCCACTCGAGCGGCGGCGTTCTGTTCGTGCGTGTTCCCACTGTTGAGTTTCGCCACGCCGGCGACAAGTATGCGGACCTGATTCAGGAAGCAGTCGATGTACTGGGCCTCGGGTTCAATGAAGTGAAGTTCGTGACGCCGGAAGACGATCCGGCGGCGACTCCGGTGCGGCATGATGGCGGACTCTCAGCAGTATCGAGCGGGAGTCCTTCGCAGGCACGGTTCGACTGGGACGGCGCCGCGCAATTGAATCCGCGGTACACATTTGATGCGTTCGTCATCGGCAGCGGCAACCAGTTCGCGCATGCGGCGTGCCAGGCGGTGGCCGAGCGTCCATCGAAGGCATACAACCCGCTCTTCCTGTATGGCGGCGTCGGCATGGGCAAGACCCACCTGATGCAGGCGATCGGGCATGAGATCAAGCGGCGCATGCCGCAGGCGGCCATCTGCTACGTGTCGAGCGAGAAGTTCACTAACGACATGATCAACTCGCTGCGCTACGACAAGATGACTTCCTTCCGGGACAGGTTCCGCGGAGTGGACGTCCTGCTGATCGACGACATCCAATTCCTGGCGCAGAAGGAACGGACGCAGGAAGAGTTCTTCCACACGTTCAACGCGCTGCACGACTCGATGAAGCAGATCGTCATCGCCAGCGATCGTTCGCCGAAGGAACTGGCCGAGATTGAAGACCGGCTGCGCAGCCGCTTCGAGTGGGGATTGATTGCGGACATCCAACCTCCGGATCTTGAAACCAAGGTTGCGATTCTGCAGAAGAAGGCGGAGCAGGAGAAAGTTACGCTGCCCACCGATGTGGCGCTTTATGTGGCGTCGAATATCCGCTCGAACGTCCGCGAGTTGGAAGGTGCGCTCATCCGCCTGGTTGCTCACTCGTCGCTCATCGGCGCAGAGATTACGCTTCCCTACGCGCAGCAGGTGCTGAAAAACTTCATCGACTCCCAGGCTCGCAAGGTCACAATCGAATCCATCCAGAAAATGGTGGCGGAACAGTTCGGGCTCCGGTTGGTCGAGATCAAGGCGAAAAATAATTCGCGGGCGATTGTCTATCCCCGGCAGATCGCCATGTATCTCGCCAAGCATTTAACTGAAGCGTCGCTGCCGGAAATCGGACGGCAGTTCGGCGGCAAGCATCACACGACCGTTCTGCATTCGGTCGAGAAGATTGAAGAGGTCCGCAAGAACGACAAAGATTTGAACAGGCTCATCAATAAATTGACTGAGCAATTAGGCGGGTAGGACGCGGGTCGCGTGGCGATTTCCACTTTGCAATACAGTCTTCCTTGTAGATGGCTGTGAATGAGATGTGGAAGCTGTGCAAGGCGCGGGCGAAATCGGAATACGGGGCGAATTGTACTAGGGGCTCCGAAGAGTTCGGGACCGATTTCTAACATTAGCGGTCAGGCGGGAAGTGGGTGAGAACAGGCAAGTTGAAAGAGTTTTCCACTTCTCCGAAGCACCTACTGTTACTGCTGGTTTTATAGGTTTTGCATTTGATATAAGGTAGTACCAGAAGTAGCAATGGTTTGAAGGATCATCTCAGGGGCTAAAGCCCCGTTGAAATTTGAGGTGCAACGGCACGGCTGAAGTCGTGCCCGTCCCAAACCGTTCGCAGATCGAGTTGGTCGGTACGTTGTATCGGGGAGACGGACTTTATGCCGGTGGAAGCCGCCGTAGCCGCGGGAACGATGGAGATCACGGTAAGCAAGTTCGAATTGCTACGTGAACTGACCGCCACGCAAGGTGTGGTCGAGCGCAAGACCACGATTCCCATCCTGTCTAATTATTTGTTTGAGGCCGCCGGAGACCGGTTGTCGATCACGGCGACGGATCTCGACCTGAGCCTGCGCACCTCATGCAGTGCGAAGGTGAAGAAGGAAGGGTCGTGCACGATTCCGGCGCGCAAGCTGCACGATTACGTGAAACTGCTGCCCGACGCCGACATCACCATCAAACTACTGGAGAATCACTGGGTCAGCATCCGCTGCGGTCGCTCGAATACGAAGATGGTCGGCATGGCGAAATCGAACTTTCCGAGCCTGCCGGCATTCCCGACGGCGGGGGCGGTGACGATTCCGGCCCAGGTTTTGCGCGGGCTGATCGCGCGGACCGGATTTGCGATTTCGAGCGAAGAATCGCGCTACACCCTGAACGGCGCGCTGATGCTGCTGAAGCCCGAGTCGATCACCATGGTGGCCACCGACGGGCATCGCCTGGCGCACTGTGAAAGAGCCGGTGGAAAATTCGAGGGTGTCTCCGGCGAGATGAAGACGCTGGTGCCCAAGAAAGCAATGGACGAATTGAAGTCGCTGCTCGATTCTACGGACTCGGATACGATTGAGTTCGCGAAAGACGAATCCACACTGTTTTTCCGGATCGGCTCGCGGCTGATGACTTCGCGGCAGCTTACCGGACAATTCCCCAATTACGAAGCAGTGCTTCCCAAGGACAACAGCAAGATCGTTCCACTGAACGCCGATGAACTGAATTCGGCGATTCTGCGCGTGGCGCAGTTTGCCGATGAACGGTCGCGGGCGGTTCGGCTGCGGCTGGAGAAGGGCGAGGTAAAGATTTCGGCTTCGTCCACCGAAGCGGGAGAGTCGGAAGATTCCCTGGAGGCAGCCTACACCGGCGAGCCCCTGACGATTGGGTTCAATGCCGCCTACCTGGTGGAATTCCTCAAGGCGGCGGGGACGTCGGAAGTCCGGTTAGAGCTGAAGGATTCGCAGTCGGCTGGGCAACTGCGTCCGGCTGAGGGGGATGATTATAAGTATCGGTACATTGTGATGCCGATGCGGATCTGATAACTCGCGAGCATTCTACTCTTCTACTTCAACCAGACCGCTACGTCCATCGTAGGTGAAATTCCAACGTTCGAGGACATCGCGTCCGAGCAAACAAGCTACATCCTGCTCGGGTAATGGGCACACCACTAAACTCATCGGATCGAAGGGATTCAGCTCTTGGCCGGGGAAATGAATCGCTCCGGCGAACTCGGGTCGGCTAGCGATGTGCCCGGCCGTGGAAATCCTTGCTTCTCCTGTTTGCCGTAGTCCGCATGTAGCTGCAAGTTGCGGCGTGATCACGGTGCGAGAGGCCCCTGTATCAATCAAAGCCGTGACTTTGAAAGGCTCGTTCAGCGGAATGTGTGACCTCTTCGCCACTTCAATTGCCATCTGCGGATGGCCAATGGTCACTGTAATCTTGGGGCCAGTGCGTCTTAGCTCGGATCGAGAATAGGAGCGGGAATACTTCGATCCCGGCATGTCAGTAGATCACGAAAACAGGTTCATGCTCCACGACTTGCTTGATGAGAAAGTCACGGCTTACTCCGAACCTTTGCAGCCCCGCCCTGAAGGCAGTTTCATAGGTTGGAAAGAACCCTGCATCCGAGTGATCCGAGATCAGCACAAATTCTTCGGCATGTGAGCTAAGCCACTCACGCTTCTTCGCCTCGTAATAGCTGAGTTCGTTGTGCAGCGTGGATGGTTTTGGCGTCATCGCGAAAGCACCCCGGCAATTTGATGCGCGATATCCGGAACACGCAGATACTACATCTCCGGAAGTCCCCAGCCAAGTCTTGATTTTGCGTCCACCCTGCCGTACATTTGGCCCACTTCAATTTCGGAGGGGCTACGTTATGCTCGACGGATTCAAGAAATTCATCCTGCGTGGAAATGTTGTGGATATGGCGGTAGGCGTGGTGATCGGCGCGGCCTTTGGAGGAGTGGTAACGGCGCTGACGACGGACCTTCTCACTCCATTAATCGCGGCGATTGTGGGCAAGCCGGATTTCTCAGCACTCAAGTTCACAGTGAATGGCACGCTGTTCCCCATCGGCCACTTCGTCAATGCTTCTGTCGCGTTCCTATTGATCGCGGCCGCAATCTATTTCTTCGTGGTGGCCCCCGTGAACGCGCTGGTGGCCCGCATGCATCGCGGAGAGAAGCCGCCGGATCCGACGACCAGGCAATGCCCCGAATGCATGAGCGACATTCCCATCAAGGCGAAGCGGTGCGCGCATTGCGGCCAGCCAGTCATGGCGATGGTTGCCTGATCTTCAATGCTTTGGAGGAACGCGGATGTGCGACGCGTTCCTCCGGGTTTTGCGGGTTTGTTGAAGACGTCTTGAGTCATGCGGAAGCAAACCTCAGCGCCCTCCCAAAATCTTCTTTCCACATCGTCCTGGAGTCGTGGCCTGTGCTTCCTGCTCGCCGTCGATTCCTCCTCGGCGCAATAACAATTTCGAAGAATAGAGTTTTCATTCTGTGGCCAGTTGCTGGTTGTTCGTCAGCAGTCCTAGTCGCTTGACTCCTGCGTGGTGCGCCACATCGATCACCGTCGCCACTGACTGAAAATCCACGTCAGCGTCGGCGCGCACAAACGCGACCTTCTCCACGCGCTTCAGATAAATTCCGGCAAGGCGCTCCTCGAGGTTCCACCAGTCGACATCTTCCTGGTTGATTTTGACTTTGGGCGCCTGATCCTTTGCCGCCCACACCACCTGGATCACCACGGTCCGCTCGATAATCGGCTCCGACTTCGCATCCTGCTTGGGCGGTTGTGGGATTTGCGCCTTCTCGCCGTACTCCGGATCCATCGAGACGACGAGCATGAACATGATGATCAGCGTCAACAGCACGTCGATGAGCGGCGTGACGTTGATTTGCGGTCCGGACGGACCTCCGCCTGCCATTGAGAAAGCCATGAGTGTTGCTCCTCTCGGGCACGCGTGTCTGGTGGATCAGACACCCGGGATGAGGCTCGGGTTCCCGCCGATGTTCTGCGGGTTCGAGATGCAGAACCTTTCACCACAGAGGGCACAAAGAAACACAGAGCAAAGTGCAGAATTTGATTCTCGTGTGTAGGTACGTGCATGATGGATGCACGCCGCACGGGGTTGCGGCTCGCTGTCCCCTGCCTCATGAACAGATTATTGCGAACTGCTGCGCTGGTGGTGTCTGTTGTCCTAGCCCTCGCTGCGTGGATCTCCGCGCAGGATAACTACGAGATCCAGGTGTACGGATCGGAAACGGCGGCGCCACGGTCAACGATGGTCGAGATCCATTCGAACTTCACCGTCGAGGGCAGTACAACCGTGGTTGACGGCATGCTTCCCACGAATCATGCCACGCACGAGACTCTCGAAATCACGCAGGGGATCAACGAGTGGTCGGAAGTCGGATTTTACGTCTTCACCAGCATTCAGCCGGACGGCGGATGGCAGTGGGTGGGAGATCATATTCGTCCGCGAGTGAGTGTGCCGGAGCGATGGCACTGGCCAGTGGGCGTGAGCCTGTCGATGGAGTTCGGGTATCAGCGATCGGCATTTTCGCCGGATACGTGGACGTTCGAGCTGCGGCCGATTGTGGATCGAAAGATCGGCAAATGGTACCTGGCGTTCAATCCGGCGCTGGACCGGTCGTTTCACGGCCCCGGCGTGAATCAGGGTGTGACGTTTTCTCCGGCAGGAAAGTTCAGTTACGACATCACCAAGAAGATCGCAGGTGGGCTGGAGTATTACGGATCGTATGGGTCGCTTGCGGGATTCGATCCGTTGCGCGATCAGCAGCAGCAATTTTTCCCCACGATCGATCTCAACCTGGCGCCGGAGTGGGAATTCAATTTCGGAGTTGGAGTGGGAGCCACGCGGTCCACGGATCACCTCATCGTGAAGTGCATCCTCGGACGGCGCTTTTCCTGGCCGCATGGCAAAGGCGCGAGGCTCAAACCATCCGAGCCGTGAAGGCCGTCGCCTAGCGTTCCGTACTCGCAACCCGGCGCTCGGTACTGCTATGCTCTTTGCATGCTGGCGCCCTACGCGGTGCACATCGAACACTCCCGCGGACGCCGCTTCCCTGAGCCTCACCATCCTTACCGCAACGATTACCAGCGCGACCGCGACCGTGTCATCCACGCGCGCGCCTTCCGGCGTCTCGAAGCTAAAACGCAGGTCTTCACGCGGCGCTACTCCGATCATTTCCGGAATCGGCTGACCCACACGCTCGAGGTCACCCAGATATCGCGTACGATTGCCGGAGCGCTCAACCTGAATGTGGATCTGGCGGAAGCTCTCGCGCTGGTCCACGATATCGGCCACCCGCCATTCGGGCATGCGGGAGAGAAGGCCCTCGACGCCTCCATGCGCGAGCACGGGTTTTACTTCGACCACAATCTGCACGCGCTTCGTATCGTGGAAGATTTCGAGCAGCGCTACGCGGCATTCCGTGGACTCAATCTTACGTTTGAAGTGCGAGAAGGAATCATCAAGCACTCGCACGATTACGAGGCAAAAGAACATCCGGAGCTAGCCGAGTACCTGCTGGATGAGCGGCCTCCGCTCGAGGCGCAACTCATCGACCTGACCGACGAGATCGCCTACAACACCGCCGACCTCGATGATGGATACGAAGCACACCTGCTCACTCTCGACGAGATCCGCGAAGGCGTTCCTGCATTCGGAAGCTTCTTTGAAGAAGTCGAGAAAATCTATCCGGACGCGCCCGACAAGTTGAAGTTCAACGAAGCGCTAAAGCGACTGTTGAATCGCTTCGTTGACGATCTGATCAGGAACACGCAGAGACGGGTGAACGAGGCAGGGATTCGCACTGTCGAGGATGTGCGCCGCTGTGCCGAGCGCCTGGCCGCCTTCAGCTCCGAGGTGGAAGCCGAGCGCAAGCAGAGCAAAGACTTCCTCTACGAGAATCTCTATTTCAGCCCGTCGTTGTCCGACGAAAAGGACGAAGCTGAACGCGTAGTGAAGGACTTATTTGCCTACTGGATGGAGCATCCTGAAACGCTGCCGCGCAATTACCAGGAGAAGGCGAGACAAGAAGGGCTGGCGCGCACGATCTGCGACTATGTTGCCGGCATGACGGATCCATTTATCCTGGAGCAATACGAAAAGCACTGCGGAGGTTAGGTGTCGGATAGCGGCCTAGGCCGTCCGTTGAGCCAAACTCGATCGCACAGGTAGTCACTCCCCCGCGACGCGCGCCACAACATCAAAAAGAATCCGCGGGCCCCGGCGCACTTCTTCCACGCGAATGCGCTCGTCATTTCCATGCTCGGTGTTCCCTTCTTCGTCCGTTGCCGTGTAGGGATTGAAGCCGTAAGCCACCATTCCGAGCGGACGGTAGCGCTGATTTTCGGTATAGCCGCTGGTGATGTGCGGCACCACCGGGGTTCCCGGGAAATATTTGCCCGACACATCGCGAATCGCGCTCCAGAGGGAATTGTCCGTTCCCGAGTAGTTCGCGACCCGGAATTCCGGATTGAGCGGCTCGATGGTCACGTTCGGATCATTGACCACTCTCCGGAGATCTTCCTGCACGGCTTTGGGATCGCCGCCGGGCAGAATGCGTACATCGAGATTGGCCCACGCATCCGGAGGAATCACATTCGTCTGCCCCGAGCCTCCCAGCATGGTGAGCGAAATGGTGTCGCGTAGCAGAAAATTCAGCGACTCGTCGCGTTCCACTTCCTCTTGAAACTTTTTGTCGGTCACAGCTTTCTTCACGTCGCGGTAGTAAACCGCGCGGTCCGGAGGTTCGTACGGAGCCATGTCGCGCAGGAACTCATCCACCACGGGCAGCACACGCAGCGGAGTCTTATAGGCAATGATCCGGTCTAGGGCGCGGACGAGCCGGTTGGGCGCCGAATCGGGATTCGGTCTCGATCCATGACCCGGCCTACCATGGGCAGTGACTTTCAACCAGTACGTCGTCTTCTCCCCAACATCGACCCCGACGTACTTCACTTTCCCGCTCTCGAGCAGATTCTCTCCGCCTTCGTTAATCAGGAACTCGGCGTTGCCCAGCAGATCGCGCTGATTCTGGATGAACCAATCCGTTCCCGTGCCATCGGCCTCTTCATCGGCGACTGCCAGAAAGATCACGTCGCGATCGAGCCCGATCTTCTCGCGCTTCAGCATGACCATAGCGACAAGCTGCGCCAGTCCTTCATCTTTCATATCTTGTGCGCCGCGGCCCCACAGGTAGCCGTCCTTGATTGCGCCGCTGAACGGAGGCATTCGCCAATGCGAGGCATCGCTGGTCACAACGTCGGTGTGATTCAGCAGGATGATGGGCCGCTTCGGGTCCGCGGTGGTATGTGGCAATCGCGCCCACAAATCGCCGCGTCCGGGCGCATACTCAAAGACACGATTTTCAATCCCCTCGGCATCGAGGATCTTCTTGTAAAAGGCGACGGCTCGCATTTCGTTGCCGGGAGGATTGGTCGTGTCCACGCGCAGATACTCCTGCATCCAGGTCACTGCCAGATCGGAGTACTGCTGGATATGTTCGGCCGGAATCCGCGAAGAAGCCATCCCCGGATCCGCCGCCAAAGATCCCGCACAAAATCCCAACACCGCGACGATCACGACCGCTGCCCGCCCTATCCGCTTTCCCAAAATCAGCCTCCCTGTGCAGCTTTTTGCAGCCCAAACCCCCTGCTTTCCTGCGGGAAATAGAAGGTTTGGCACCCGACCAATGGCACCGAAAGTAATCATTTTTTCCACGCAGTTTTTATATCAGGTTCGCCAAAATTACCCTCCCGCTGCACACCCAGACTACCTATCTTGCAAAAAGCGCGCTACAATCCTCTAGTTTTCAGTCACTTAGGCCCTCAACCCTACGGCCCGATTTGGCATCCCACATGTAGTAGAACAGGTGGCGCTACTGTGTTGGGCGCCGCGAGTTCAAAGGCCTGGCGTAGCGTCAGCGCCGGCCGGCTCAGCCGAAAGCTAGCTATCCTTACAAAGATTTCAGGGACGCAATCAAATTTCACGCACGCTACTGCGTGCCGGTGTGGAGCACTGATGCTCCCCCAAACTTGGAGGAAGGTCATTTATGAACAACCGTCTCTTCATCGCTCTGCCTTTGGCCGCGCTGCTTGCCATGCCGGTCGTTGCGCAGTCCACCTCGTCCGATCAAAGCCAGCCGGCTGCCAGCCAGCAAACCCAGTCGGCATCATCCGACCAGAGCACGGGTAACGCAACGGGCAAGGCTCCACTGGCCGCCCCGTCACGCGAAGGCTTCTGGGGACGCGTCAACCCCTTCGCCCGCAAAAAGTATGTACAACGCCAGACCGAGCCGATCCGCGATCGCGTCAACGAACTCGATGAGTTGACCTCGGCCAACAGCAAGCAGATCAAGGATGTCGATTCGCGCGCCACGGCGGGGATCAAGCTCGCCTCTGACAAAGCCACCGAAGCCGACCAGCACGCTATCGATGCCGGCAATAAGGCGACGCAGGCGCAGCAGTCGGCGCAGCAAGTGACCGGCCGCGTCCAGAATGTCGAGAACGTGGTCAGCAACATCGACCAGTACAAGGCTTCGAACCAGACTGAAATCCGCTTCCGCCCCGGCCAGACCGTTCTCAGCAAGAACGCGAAGGATGCTCTTGACCAGATGGCCAGCAGCGTAAAGGGACAGCGCGGCTACATCATCGAAGTGCAGGGCTTCTCGTCCGGCAAAGGACAGACCGCTATCACCACTTCGCAGAAGATGGCTGAGTCGGTCGTGCGTTACCTGGTGCTCAACCATGAAATCCCGGTCTATCGCATCTACCTCGTCGGAATGGGCAACGCTCCGCTTCCGTCCACGGATGAGACGGCGAAATCGAAGCGCATCAGCGGAGGCCGCGTCGAGATCAGCCTGTTGAAGAACGATCTCGAGCAGCTCTCCTCGAATAGCGCTGCACCGGCGATGACCAACGACCAGGCGCAGCAACCGAAGTAAGTGGAAGAGCGGCGCTTAACGCCGCGTCGGAGACGTAGATCTGTTCGGGCATTCGCCCCCTGCGTTAAAGCCCGAACAGATCAATTTTTGGGACCGCGGGCGCCTCGCCCACAAGTCCCTCCCCCAGAAAAGCCTCCTCTACGGAGGCTTTTTTCGTCGGATCCGTCCGATTGACACGGCCCAACTTCCCAGTGGGGAGCAATTTTCGTTGGCCGGATCCTGAGCCGCACGCGTGGAGCCATCCTGAGCCACTTTCGCCATCGATGTCGCCGCAACGGCTTCGTCGCAAGAAAACGCGCACAATCATCGCCACGAACGAAAGCCAAACAGCCTACGCCGCGGATGTCCGAACTTGCTTCCTAGGCTGGCGCTTCCGCTCCGCAAGATACCGATCACAAATTCGGTTTGTGAGTTCGATCGTACTTTCCACCTGCGACAGAACTCGCATCACTACACCAGAAATGGGAATAGACAATCCGCTGCGGCTTTCGCCACTGAGGAACCTGCTTATCACGTTGGGGGAAGGCTGATAAATCGGCATCGCTGCTCCTGAGAAAAATATTCGAGAACTAAGCCTCATACCAATAGATTCTCCAGCGAAAATCCAGTTGCCCCAATACACCAGATTCCCAATTACCAAAGTACATGGACCTCTCTCCCGCACCGTCCGCCGCCTCAGTAAAACGAATCGCAGAGCATCAAATGCAAGCAGCCCCGCATCTCCGCGAGGGTAGAATCAGTTGCTTAGGATGTAGTCATGAACGACGGGATGGTCCGACGTTGAACTTCATCCCGCTGAAGTCTTAACTCGGACGTCTTTGCAGCCGGAGACAAGAAAAAGAGCGCCCTTCCGGCAGCTTCCGGATTGAACCGAAACTCTGCCGAACCGAGCGCCCTTTTCCGTCGAACTTAGGCCAGGTCGAAGCGATCGAGGTTGGTCACTTTCGTCCACGCCTTTGCGAAGTCCTTCACAAACTTCTCCTTCGCGTCGGCGCACGCATACACTTCCGCCAGCGCGCGCAGTTGGGAGTGCGAACCGAAGATGAGATCGGCGCGGGTCGCGGTCCACTTCACTTGCCCCGTCGTGCGATCCCGCCCTTCGTACACGCCTTCCTCGGTCGAGGACGGCTTCCACACCGTGTTCATGTCGATCAGGTTGACGAAGAAATCGTTCGTCAGCGTCTCCGGCCGCTTGGTGAATACACCGTGTTTCGCGTGCCCGTAATTCGTGTTCAGGGCGCGCATGCCGCCGATGAGAACCGTCATCTCAGGACCAGTCAGCGTCAGTAACTGCGCCCGATCCACCAGCATCTCCTCCACCGCTCTGTGCTCTCCCTTCCGGCGGTAGTTGCGGAACGCGTCCGCCGCCGGTTCCATCACAGCAAAGGAATGCACATCCGTCTGCTCCTGCGAAGCATCCGTGCGGCCCGGCGAGAACGGAACTTTCACCTCGTGTCCCGCCTTCTTCGCCGCTTCCTCGACCGCTGCATTGCCGCCCAGAATGATCAGGTCCGCCAACGATACTTTCTTCCGCTTATTGCCGTTGGACTGCGTGCTGCTGTTGAACTCCTTTTGGATCGCCTCCAGCTTCTGCAGGACCTTAGCCAGTTCCGCCGGCTGGTTTACCTCCCAGTCCTTTTGCGGCGCCAGGCGGATGCGCGCTCCATTCGCCCCACCGCGCTTGTCCGACCCGCGGAACGATGCCGCCGATGCCCAGGCAGTCGTAACCAGCTGCGAGATCGACAGTCCCGATGCCAGGATCTTTGCCTTCAGAGCAGCAACGTCCTTCTCCCCGATCAATTCGTGATCCACCGGGGGAACCGGATCTTGCCAGATCTGCGGCTCCGCCGGAACCAGTGGGCCCAGGTATCTGGAGGTCGGTCCCATATCGCGGTGCGTCAGCTTGAACCAAGCCTTGGCGAAAGCATCGGCAAACTCATCGGGATGCTCGTAAAAGCGCCGTGAGACTTTTTCGTAAGCAGGATCGAACCGCAACGCCAGATCCGTCGTCAACATCGATGGCGAGCGATGCTTCGACCCATCATGCGGATCCGGTGCCTTGCCGTTGCCAGCGCCATTCTTAGGGGTCCACTGATTCGCGCCAGCCGGACTCTTCGTCAGTTCCCATTCGTACTCGAACAGGTTCTGGAAGAAGTTGTTGTCCCATTTCGTAGGTGTGGTGGTCCAGATCACTTCCAGGCCGCTGGTGATCGTGTCATTCCCTTTGCCTTTGCCGAATGTGTTCTTCCAGCCCAGGCCTTGCTCCTCGATCCCGGCACCCTCAGGTTCTGGCCCGACATATTCCGTCGGAGGAGCAGCACCATGCGTCTTGCCGAACGTATGCCCCCCGGCAATCAAAGCAACGGTCTCCTCGTCATTCATGGCCATGCGGGCGAACGTCTCACGGATATCCCGTGCCGCAGCGATTGGATCGGGCTTGCCATTCGGCCCTTCCGGATTTACATAAATCAGCCCCATCTGAACCGCGCCTAGGGGATTCGCCAGCTCGCGATCGCCGCTATAGCGTTTGTCGCCCAGCCACTCGCCTTCCGGTCCCCAGAATACGTCGAGTTGGGGCTCCCAGACATCGGCGCGCCCGCCGCCAAAACCGAACGTCTTTAATCCCATCGATTCCAGCGCGACATTACCCGCCAGAACCATCAGGTCGGCCCACGAAATCTTCCGGCCATATTTCTGCTTGATCGGCCACAGCAGCCGCCGTGCCTTGTCGAGGTTCGCGTTGTCCGGCCAACTGTTCAGCGGTGCAAAGCGCTGCTGCCCGGCCCCGGCGCCGCCCCGGCCGTCGCCGATGCGATAGGTGCCTGCGCTATGCCATGCCATCCGGATGAAGAGCGGCCCGTAATGCCCGAAGTCCGCCGGCCACCACTCCTGCGAGTCCGTCATTAAGGCATGCAGGTCCTTGATCACCGCATTCAGGTTGAGGCTCTTGAATTCTTCCGCATAGTGGAACTCCTCGCCCATCGGGTTCGACAGCGAAGATTGCTGGTGCAGGATGCCCAGGTCGATCTGATTCGGCCACCAGTCGGTATTCGTCTTAAATTTGCGGCCGTGCGCTACCGGGCACTTGGATTCGCTGGATGCTTCTTTCTCGGTATTTCCCGGGCCGGGCACACCGGCCAGTACTTCCTTCTCGTTCGACATGATTCCTCACTTTGCTTGCGCTAATCTTAAGGTTTTGGGACTGCAGCGCCGGCAGAGGCCGAATACCTCGACCACAGGCTGCGTTAAATCGAAGCCGCCCGGCGCTTGCCGGGCCAGCCGCTTGAAGTCAACGAAGTCACAGGGAATGTCCTGCACCGACTTGCAGCGCGTGCAGACCAGGTGATGATGGGATTCCAGGTTTCCATCCACACGTAAGGTGGAGGCATGCGGCGAAACCTCCCGAAGCAATCCCTTTTCCACGAACAGCCGTAAGTTATTGTAGATCGTGGCGAGCGAAACCGAGGGTATCCGCCGTTTAACCACCGCGTAGACCTGTTCCGGCGAGTAGTGTCCCGGAGCAGCCACTACGGCTTCAAAAATGATCTTGCGCTGGTGCGTGGCTGCCAGGCCATGCTTCCAGGCAAGCTCCCGAAACTCCTCGTGACTTAAATGCATACGGGATAATAATAATTATTAAACGATTTCCTTTATTTGGCAACCGCGAACATTCTGCAGGATCGTGGGATATGTGCGCGGCTGGGATTGGGAAGGGAAAACAAAAAAAGGGAACGCCAGCATTCCGGCATCAGGAAACTGGGCCACCCTCCTCTTCGCGATGTCTGCGAAGAGAGCGCGGAGTTTTCATCCGCTACCCAATCTGCGTTCCGACGACGGAGTCTACACCGCCCTTGTCATTCGACACCCACCGTGGCTGGGCAGGAGAAATCCGCTGTTCTCGCCATAACGTCCATCCCCACCGATTACAAACGTAATGCCCCAAACCCTGCCGCCAGGACAATTCCCTGATTTGCCGATTCCAGCAGCCTATAATGGGAGGAGTCGAGTAACTCTGCGCTTTCGCGCGGATTTCCCAGGCACAGGAGGTCTATGAAGACCTGGAGCCCTTCTCTCTTTCTTCTGATCTTTTTCGCACTGATTCTAATCGCTTGCGGATCATCTTCCCCCCGCACCCTGCAAACCGTTGGCCTCACTCCCGCGACAGCGGACGCTCACGATTTTCCTAACAGCGAGGTGCAGTTCACAGCGACTGGCTTCTTCAATAAGAGCCCCATGTCTGTGACTCCGATCTCAGTCACGTGGGGCGCATGCTATCAGAATCAGCCGGCCGCCGACGTCACGATCACGGCCACCGGAGTCGCCCAGTGTTCCCCCTCGGCGAGCGGTACATACCTGGTTTGGGCTTTCACTCCCGATACTTCCCATGGAAGCTGCAGCGCAATCAATGCCTGCGGCGGAGGCTGCGGTCGCGCCACCGGCACAGCCCTCCTGACTTGCCCATAAAACTATCCCACCCGGGTGCCCTCGATAAGTCCGGGTAGGAATTTTGATCTTTCATCGACTACCAACTCCCTAGTCCTGCCTACCCGTCCACCAAAGCCATCACATGCTCCGGATATCTCTCCCCCGCCGCGACATCCGCAGGGAACACCTCATCCATCCGGTCCAGATCTTCCCGCGTCAGCTTCACTTCCAGCGCCGCGACATTCTCCTCCAGATACCTCCGCCGCTTCGTCCCCGGGATTGGCACTATATCCTCTCCTTGCGCCAGCACCCAGGCCAATGCAAGCTGCGACGCCGTACATCTCTTCTGCCGAGCGATCTCTTCCACCCGCCGCACCAGATCTAGATTCTTCTGGAAATTCGTCCCTTGAAACCGCGGAGTATTCCTCCGGTAGTCATCGGCCGGTAGGTCCTCGAACCGCTTGAACTGTCCCGTCAAAAATCCGCGCCCCAACGGACTGTAAGCCACAAATCCAATTCCCAATTCACGGCATGTCCGCAGAATTTCCCTCTCCGGATCCCGCGACCACAGCGAATACTCCGTCTGCAGCGCCGTAATCGGATGCACCTTCACCGCCCTCCGCAAAGTCTGCGGACTCGCTTCCGACAATCCAAGATGCCGCACCTTGCCCTCTTTCACCAGCTGCGCCATCGCCCCGACCGTCTCCTCGATCGGCGTATCCGGATCCACCCGATGCTGGTAATAAAGATCGATGTGATTGACCCCCAGCCGTCGCAGGCTCGCCTCGCACGATTTCCGCACGTAGTCCGGCTTTCCATTCACGCCGCGCGCCATCGGATTCGCCGGATCCCGCACAATCCCAAACTTCGTCGCCAGCACAATCTGCTCGCGCTTCCCTTTGATCGCCCGTCCCACCAATTCTTCATTCGTGTGCGGACCATAAACGTCCGCCGTATCCAGAAACGTGATCCCCAAATCGAGCGCCCGGTGAATCGTGGCAATCGACTCGGCATCATCGCGCCCCGAATAGAACTCCGACATGCCCATGCAGCCGAGCCCTTCGGCTGAAACTTCTAATCCTTGGCCCAGAGTGCGAAATTGCATATGACGTTCTCCAATCAGAATTCGGCAGAAGGTTATCCCAATAGATGCCAAACGGCTCTCAAGGATGGGATTTCGATTTTCTCGCCCGCGCACAAAATCTGGAGGGGATTTTGACTTCGACTCCCTCGCAGCAGGAATTCAGGCACGAGTACGCGAGGTAAACAGAAGTTAGCGCAGCACAGTCCCACGATTAGCCCTGGCGGGTAACTGAAATCAGAGGCTTCGCAGAAGTCAGCACCTCGCCGATCTGCACGGCAGGCACCCCTGCCTCCGCAAACTTCGTCACAACGGAATTTCCATGACTCGTCACCGACATCAGCAACCCGCCCGCGGTCTGCGGATCATACAACAGGGACTTGATGTCCTCCGGCACGCCATCCTCATACCGCACTACACACTCCGCAAAATCGCGGTTGTTCTTCAATCCCCCGGGCACGTGCCCCGCCCGAACACATTCCAGCGCTCCAGCCAGCAGCGGGACGCGATTCGCATACAGCCGGAGCGATACCCCGGACGCCAGCGCCATCTCCCGCGCGTGCCCAATCAGACCGAATCCCGTGATGTCGGTCATCGCATTCACCTGGATCTCTTCCTTCTCGATGATCTCCGCCGCCCGCTTGTTCAGCGTAGTCATCGATGCAATCGCCGCGTCGATCCAACCCTGCTCCGCCTTCTGCTTCTTGATCGCCGTCGAAATCACTCCGGTCCCCAGCGCCTTCGTCAGAATCAGCGCATCCCCGGCCCGCGCCCCCGCATTCGCCAGCACCTTCTTCGGATGCACCATCCCCGTCACCGAATACCCGAACTTCGTCTCCTCGTCCCGAATGCTGTGCCCGCCGATCACCGTGCATCCGGCCTCCATCATCTTCGATAACCCGCCCGCAAGAATTCGCTCCAGAATCTCGAGATCCGCTTTGTCTGGAAAACATACCAGCGCCAGCGCCGTCATCGGACGCCCGCCCATCGCATATACATCGCTCAGCGCATTGGTCGCCGCAATCTGCCCAAACGTGTACGGATCGTCCACGATCGGCGTGAAAAAATCTACCGTCTGTACGAGCGCCTGCTCCGGCCCAATCAGATACACTCCGGCGTCGTCGGCATGATCAAAGCCGACCAGCACATTCGGATCCTGCTGCCGGGCTAATTTCCCAAGCACCTTGTCCAGCGCCGCCGGACTCAGCTTCGATGCTCAACCCGCAGCTTTCACCGACTCCGTCAACCGAAATGGCTTGACCTCGCTCACGCCCCAATTGTAAGCGATGAATCCGCAGACAAGGTTTTCCCTGTGGACCCCTATGTCCTATGTGCGGAAAGATTCTTTGGAAGGAAAATCAGGAAGGCAAATCGCGCCCTACTTCACCGACACATCCATAATCGTGATCGCCGGATACTGCCGGTTCCACTGCGCCGATATCGCATCAAACGTCAGCCGGAACGGCGCCGTCTTCCCCGGCGCCAGTGGAGCCGCACTCAAATCCACCGGCTCCTCATAAGCTCCATTTGTCCTCACCACGCGCAGCGGCAGTTCCTCACGCTGTGCGAGCTGGCCCAGTGAATCCTCGAAATTCACCTGCACCAGTACTCGCGTCACCGTCTTGTCGCCGGTATTCGTGATGTCGCCATCCACGTAGTTGACGGTCGACCCTATGAAATTCGCCGCCGCGCTCATCTTCAAATTCGACAGCTGGATCTTCCCAATATACGGAGACGGCGGCTGCACCCGCTTCGGAGGCTCCCGCAACAACAACGCCGCCCCAATCGCCCCGCCAATCACCACCACAACCGCAATCATAATGATGAGCCGGCTGCTGTCCCGCTCTTCCGCCGCCGATGTCTGCCCCAGGCTGTCCATGCAGAAATTGTAGGCTGATACTTTTCCCTTGTCGATTTGCGGAAACTGAATGGCGTCACCGCGCGGACACCCTGTGCCCTTCTATGTCCGCCGTGTTGAGCGGTTTTCCTCAGTGAACTTGGTGCCCGTAGTGGTTCAAGCCTTTCGCGCGTCCAGAATCCCTGCTGCTGTCCCCCGATACACGCCCTTCAACACCGAATCCCCCAACCCGAACCCATACAACGCCCAGTGATACCCAAACTGCTCAATTTCGTAAAAATGTTCATCCGAAGATTCCAGAATCCGAAACGTCACCCGATACATCTCCCGCTCGAATCCCATGTCCGTCCCATACACCAGCCGTCCCGCATGCTTCTCGTAGAACGCCGCCGCAAACCGCGGAATCGGTCCCGTCTCCGCATACCGCGCCGAAATATCCGCATACAGGTTCGGATGCCTCTCCAGCACCTCCCCCAGGTGCCCCAGATCGTAATCCAGGTTCATGAAGTGACACGCAATAAATGTCGTCCCGCGATGCTTCTCCAGCACCCGCTCAAAGATATCGACCATCCCCGGCAGCTTCACAATGTTCGGCTGATTATCCAGACGCCACTCATACGCGTTCATCAGCCCATCATTATGTTTGTCCATGGGCTCATACATCCAGATCGGGTCCGCCACGTGCAAACTCACCGGCATCTTCAACTCGCCGGCCTTCTCCCACACCGCATCCATCCGCCCATCATCCGGATGCATCCCCGGCGCCTCCAATTTCCCCGACTTCAATCCCTTGCCCTTGTCATGAATCTCCCCGATCCCCCGCGCCCCCGCTGCATGACACCGCTCGAGTTCCTTCACCGCGGACGCAGGAAATCCAGCCCCCTTATATCCACGCAAATCGAGTCCGCACCACATCTCAAACCGCTCAGGAAATTTCGAATACTTCCGCGAGATCTCATCGAACTCGGCCCCAATCGCCATCGTCAGAATCATGGTCTTCTCGACCCCGACTTCATCCATAGTCCGCACCCACTGCTCAATCTCCACCGCCGTCTTCGCATACGGATGCGAGTGCATATCAATGATAGGGAAACGAGCCTTATCCACTCGCGTAATCGGAACTTTGTAGATCGATCGCGGCCGATAATCCTTCAACAGAATGCTGTTAGGTGATCCCGCCACGGAAGCAGTCTTCGCCCCGGCCGCGGCACCCGCCGTTGCACTCTTCTTCTCCTCAGCCCCAAGTGCCGCAGCAGACAATCCCGCGCCGATTCCCGCCACCGGACCAATCTTCAAAAAAGCACGCCGATCCATAACCATCTCCCCAAAAATCAGATTCACTCGAACCCGAATGTCTAAACCTAACCGCAAAAGAACGCAAGTAAAAAAAGCAAAATGAAAGCAGGAAGGACCGTTTGATGAACATCTGGGTGGGTGGAAGTCACCTAAACCTATTTCGCCGGCACGATTCGGGAATTGGCCACAAATTTCTGGTAGTTGTGATAGCTGTGACGGTTTCGCACCAAACGCCCATTGCTGAGGCTTGTTACCACGACGGATCGTGGCAGCCAAAGCGGAGTTTCGACCGTCGGCAGGTGAACTTCCATGAACTTCACCTCAGTCGTCTGTACAAGCAGGCCGACATCGGGCCGTGGCTCCAGCAGGTCGGTTCGCATTTGGCGAATCTGGAATTTGACTGGATCAACCCAGGCAATTCCCTGGTAGGCGGTCGAAGCCGTCTTTCCGCCAATGCTAATTTGTCCTGTGAGTTGCGTTCCATCGGATTGTTGAGCGAAGGCGACCACATACATCTCGCCGCGATCAACCATCTGTCGGCCTAGAAAGCGGAACGTGGCATGGGCCTGATGGGATGGGTCAAAAAGTAACGCGACCAAAGCAAAGCCCTCAGTGATAGCAGGGGCGCGATCTAATCCAGGTTTGACCTCTTTTCCCTTCAGATCGGTTCGGTATTCCAGCAGATGCACACCGTCACTGCCGCGGCGTGTCAGAACCAGGTAAGTGTATTTCCCGCTGAACACCGGAACGGCGCGATCGGCTCCTCCGATATCCGCCTGCTCCTCCTCCTGCACGACGATGTCTTCCCGCGCCGTCAGGTTCGGAAGGTTCCGCAGGAAGGCGACTTCATTGGCTCCGACGCGCTGCAAAATCATCGGAAGTTCCGTTTGAGTGTCGGCAGATTTCAGGTCCTCGAGTTCCGGGTACAGGTGACGCAGCTGTTTTGCGGATAGCTCTATGACGGTGGGAGTATGACGTTCGCGGTCGGCGCATTTTGCTGCCTCAACGCAAACCGTCAGAATTGCGGCACACGCAAAGACGTAGCAAGATATCGATCGAGCCAGCATCGAGATGGCGTAGCCGTGTTCGTTCCTTTGCGGGAACATCTTTGACCTCGGCTCGATTGCGACCGTGGATGACCCATCTTTCGGCCGAGAGTATACCTCGGGTTGGCCGGGCCCGGCCACCACGTCGCGGAAATGCTCGAAGAGCTGGAACTATACGGCCGATTGGGAACGACAAAGCAAGAGGTTGTCAAACACATTCTGCGATCTTGGCTTTGGGAAAACGAAGCACGCCTAAGAGATAGTATCGCGTCAAAAGACAATCCATTAGGGCGTAAACGATGAGAATAAACTGCGACGGCTTCTTTCACACTGACCAGCCTCATCACTTTGCTCTTAGCATCTCCACCACCCGGTCGTAATCATCCACCGTCGAGTACTCAATCACGATCCGGCCCTTCCCTTTGCGGTCGCGAATCCGGACGCGCAGGCCCAGCGTTCGCTCCAGATCCATCTGCGCCGCTCGCACATTCGGATCGACCCACCGCGCCCCGCCGCTGGTCTTCTCCTTCTTCTTTACTCCCGGCATATCGGGCAACGGATCGAGCAACCCCTCCATCCGCAGCACCAGCATCTCGATCTGCTCGATGCTCATCCCCTTCTTTACCGCATAGATTGCCGCCTCGGCGATCCGGTCATTGTCTTCCAGCTTCAGCAGTTCCTTTGCCTGGGCGAAGTTGATGACCTTGTTCGCCAGCATATCCATTACGGAATGCGGCAGCTTCAGCAGCCGCATGTAATTGGAAATCGAAGCTCGCGACAGCCCAACCCGTTTGTCCAATCTCCTGCTGCGTGAGATTGAAGTGCGTGCTCAAGTTGCGGAACGCTTCGGCTTGCTCCATCGGACTCAGGTCCTCACGCTGGAGGTTCTCGATGATCGTCATCTCCGCCGCTTGCTGCTCCGATACCTCCCGCACGATCGCCGGGATGTGCGTCTTGCCCGCCTTCTTCGACGCATGCAGCCGCCGCTCACCCGAGAATAAGTACGTATCGACCCTTATCCTCGTCCGACGGGCGGACCACGATCGGCTGCACCACGCCTTGCGTCTTGATCGAATTCGACAGCTCCTCCAGCGCCTCGTCATCCTGCACATGCCGCGTCTGAAAGGGATTCCGGTCGATGTCCGTAATCGGCAGTGCCATCAGTATGGAGCGAGGCCGCCGCTCCGCCGCTGCGCTGATCTCAATTGGCCCGTCCGATGCTATTCCAGTGGATGCGGAGACGGACTGTCCAGAACCAGCCGGATCGAGCTCCGCCGTCTCCACATTCGGCACCCATGGGGCACCCGTCCCCGGCTGCCTGTCCGGCCGCAACTCGCCGGGCTCGGTACGGCCCTCATCAGCAACCGTACGAATCTCGATGGCAGCCTGATCCCGCTTTGCCTCGCCCGATCCATCCGGAGCCGGCGCCTGTGGCGCGTGCGCTCCCGCCCGCGTGCCGCCGCCATCCCCAGTACCGCTTTCTGTTCGAGCAGCCGAATCCGGAGCGGGTGTCGGCGCAACCGCCGCCACAGCAGGCGTCACCACGCGCGGCCCCGGCAGCAGCGAAGCCAAACCGCGCCCCAAGGCCCGCCGCATCCCCGGCTTCTCTTTCTCTTTATCCTTCTCGGCCGAATGTCCCGCCAAATTCCCCGCCGCTGTCGTCATCATTCACCCTCGTTCGTGCAGCTCCTTGCGCGTGACGAGTCCCTCTTCCGCGTTCTTATCGATATATCGACGTCCATCAATCTAATACATAGATGAACATCGATATACTAAGCGGTCTTGTCCATCTCCGCCGCGGCAATCTCCTCAACCGCAGCGTCCGCGTGCTGCTCTGCGGCCTCTGCGCTGCTGTGCTCTTCACTCTGCGCCGCAGACACCTGCCGCTCAATGATCTCTTTGGCCAGCCGTGATGTAGCTCTCCGCACCTTTCGATCGCGGATCGTACACTAGCGCAGCCTTGCCATGGCTGGGCGCTTCCGCGAGCCGAATGTTGCGCGGCACAGTCGTCTTGCACACCTTGTCGCCAAAGAAAGTTCTTCAGTTCTACCATGACCTGTTGCGCCAGGTTGGTGCGCTCGTCCAGCATCGTCAGCACCACGCCCTCAATGCCCAAGCCAGGATTGAGCGCCGCGCGAATGCGCTCGATGGTGTCGAGCAGCTCGCTGATGCCCTCGAGCGCGAAGTACTCTGCCTGCATGGGAATGAGCACAGCGTCAGCGGCGACGAGCGCATTCAGCGTGAGCAGATCAAGTGCAGGAGGACAATCGAGCACGATGAACTGGAATCGATCGCGCAGAGGGGCAAGTGCCTCACGCATCCTGTACTCGCGGGCCTCTTGCATCGACCAGCTCTATGTTTGCGCCGATGAGATTCTTGTGCGCTGGAATGAGCCAGAGCTGCTCGAGTTCTGTTTGCAGCAGCGCCTCTTCACCAGTAGCCGCACCCATCAGCAGGTGATACGAGCTGATGCGGTCAGGATCCTTGATGAATCCCAGGCCGCTGGTGGCGTTCGATTGCGGATCGCAATCGACGAGCAGCGTATTGACTTCTGCAGCCGCAAAGGACGCGGCTAAATTGATGGCAGTCGTAGTCTTGCCGACGCCACCCTTTTGATTGGCAACAGCGATGACGCGTCCCATATGAAGTTGTCAGGAAGAACCAGAGCACTCGCAGCATAATTCGTTCGCAATTCAAATGCAATGAAGAAGTGCTGTGCAGAGTGTGAATTGATGTGCAAAACGCGTCCTATGTTCCTGCAGGAACATAAGAGGCGTATGCCGTACGCCAAAGGCAACGAAGATTTGCGTTCCGCGTTCTCGGTATTGAGGACTCCGTGATTCGGGAACTGAGCGTGACAGGATACATGTTCCTGCAGGAACATGCGCGCAGCACCGCGAATGCTCCCGCAGAAATAGTTGAAGAGGAACCTTGCCCAACTGAGAATGGGTGATGTGTTCCTGCGGGAACGCGCTGAGGCCTTCGACTGGAGGCTCCTGTCGGGAGCGTCGATCGTGGTGCATGATGTCAATGAGTGTTCCTGCAGGAACACTTCCCTAATCGGCAGGCTCATGGAGCCCGGCTCTTCCGCCCGTTGGACCTCAGCATTCAGGAGATTTTTCATCAGCAGAGCAATCCCTAGGGGCTGCTCCATCAACGTGAATGTTCCTGCAGGAACACTTCACGTGATGACTTCGACACCTTTGCGGGCTCACGAGCGGGATGCAAAGTGTTCCTGCAGGAACATTTCATCGGTCCGGATTTGAAGCAACACTCGTACGTGCGGGAATACATGCGAAACGTTCCTGCAGGAACATCTGTGGAAAACTGTTTTGGTGGATGGCTATGACTTTAAAGCAATATCCGAAAGTCGCACGTAGTTGTTCCACTTTCGTGCGTATTAGCGTGCAAAACAAGAAGAAGTTGCGGTGGAATGTCGTGGCATATTCCACCTGTTAACCAACGCGGTATGTGTACCTAAATTGGTGCAATATACCGCCATAGAAACTGATTAATAATTAAACAGTGATCGCTCAATGTCCCACTTGGAGGAGTCTTTTGGCAGTCAGGCCTTGCTCGCCAAGACACTTAGAGCCAGCGAGTTATAATTTTGTCCCACTCAGACTTCAGAATGATTAAGTTCCTATTGTGCCTGGCGGCAGATCAGGAGAGTTCGGGATGAGGATTGCGGGATCGGGAGGGGGTCGTCCGCCTCGAATGTTGAGAGAAGGGTGCGGGCCTGAGTGACTTGGCCGGTGCCGATCAGGAGGGCCAAGCGTCCGTTGGGGGCGACCAGGCTGGCGGCGACCGGGAGGATGGAGTCGAAGCGTTCGACGGCGCGCAGTGTGACCGCGTCGAATTGTGCGTGCAATGTTTCGGCGCGAGCGGTCTGTATATTGATGTCCGTCAATCTAAGGGCGCGAGCGATCTCGCGGAGGAATGTTGCCTTCTTCTGATTCGATTCGATCAGGGTGAGTTCGAGCTGTGGAGCCCAGAGTTTGATGGGGATGCCGGGGAATCCGGCGCCGGATCCGACGTCGGCCAGGGTCAGATTGTTTCGACGTTCTGGGCTCGTGGGTGCTCCCTCGGGTGCTTTCAACACAGGGGTCACGGGATGACACAGAGGGAAGAGGTGACGGGCGGCGAAGAGGCTCTCGCCGAAGTGGCGGGTCACGATCTGCTCCGGGTCGCGGATGGCCGTGAGATTGATGCGGGCGTTCCAGCGGAGAAGTGTATCGATGTACGTCGATATACGCGAAAGATCGAGTTGCTGGGCTGCTTCGCCGATGAAGGGCTGCAGCAAAGTGACAATGCGCGCGTGGTCCATGGTTTCAATTGTAGGTCGGGGCCGTTTCGGGGTGTGCGGTGGTGCGAATTGGCCCCAAAAGCTCTCAACACAGGGGACACAGAGTTAACACAGAGGGAAGACGCTGTCCAGTACGAACGCTGGGCGGATCTTTCGGAGTGTGCGGCGCTGCGGATCAGGGCCACAAAACACGTTCACCACAGAGGACACGGAGTTGCACAGAGGGAATGCCTGTCGATTACGGTCGTCTGCTGGCCCAATTCGTTCTGACATTCCGCTTTCTTAGTAGAGGCGAACTCTCTGGTGGACGAACTGCGGGGCACAGTTGAGTGCTTCGCTAGGATTGGCAGGAGTTCGCAATGAGAAATCCTGGAGGCAGGATGGTGCGACAAAAAAGACGAGCGCGTTTCAGCCGCATTGGACAGATGTTGCTTGCCGGCACTTTCGTCAGCGCGAGCGGATTATGGGCGCAGGAGCCGCTACAACTGCCGACAGATCCACCTTCGCCTTTTTATACAACCCTTGTAGATGTAAGCGAGCTGGGATACATGAGCGTTATTCCGGACAAGAAAGTACTGGAACACGCGAACTATCCGTTCGATTCGCTGGATGCGGATATTGCGCGGTGGGAGAACTTTCTCGCGCAGGCGCGGCAAGAGGTAGCGGCATTGCAGGGCAGCAGCGATCCGAACAACCGAGCCCAAGCAGCGCGCCTGAATCAAATGATCCCAGTCGCGGAGACGCATCTGGCATCGCTGCTGACACGAAAGCAACTTGCGAAGGATGATCCGAACAACTGCGGATTGGGGGGATTGCTTGCCGACTGGGATCATCTGCAGAAGCTGGCCGAGCAGCAGCGACAGCAGATGGCGCCCGCGGCGGCGATGGCGCAAAACGTACGAGCGGCGGGCAGCGGCGTCTTCAATATGATCGGCGGTGCGGCGGCCGGATCGCTGAACGCGGCGAGCGTATCGATTCTGCAGCGGCAAATCGAGAGCGACGCCGAATTCATCGACCTTGCGCAGTCCAGCATGGAAACAATTCGGCAGAGCTGCATCGATCAGCAAGACGACCAGAAGCTGGAGGACTTCAAGCGCAAGCTGGAGGCGGCCAATCCCGTGGCGGAACAGGCGGCAAAGGAGGCCGAAGCCATTGCCGCGAATGGTCGGTTCAGTGATGAGACGAAAATTACCGCATTACTGACGAAGGTACTGGAGGTTTCGCGCGTCAATCAGCTGATGGGACATGAAGATTTGGGCCTAAAGCAACAGCAAGCGGTGCAACACGTATTCAAGACGTTTATAACGAGCGCGGCCCAGACCTGCAGTAGTCAGTCGTTCTCGCTGCAAAAGGCCTATGGAGCAGAGCGAACCAACGAATTCCTTTCGGTGGGGGTTGACTTATCTCCATGTATGAACCGGTTGTTTGAGGCGAGTGGGTTGACGAATGATCTTCTTCCATATCGGATACGCCATTGCGGACCACGATTAGACGGCGCCTGGAAGATGCAGTTTACCCATGGGCAGATCGATGGCGCGTTCGGGAAGATTGAGGGTCCGGCAGTTGAGGTGCCGCCATTCGGCGCAGCGATGAAAGTAGCGACGCCATTAGGCTCGGTTCCAATACTCCCTATTTCAGAGATGTACTCCGAGTCCGGAGAAGCGCAGATTCAAGCAAGTGGAACGGTGGGGAATGCACAGGGCAGAGTCGACGACATGCGAATATCGGGGATAATCAAGATTGGGGTGGAAACGGAGACGATGGCGCCGGGAGTCGTCATACATATGGATATGAAGATGCACGCAGACCTGAAGCAGGAAGGCTTTACGGCAAGATCGTCTAGTCGCGGTAGTGCGCCGACGCACTATCCGGGAGGGGAGGGGCGAGCGACTGATCTGCCGATCTCGATCATCAACGGGAACAAGCCTTGCGATCCGAACGCGGATATCTGGAGTTACCCGACCAACTAGCAGACGGTGATTCACTGTGGCACCGCCCCGATCACCTGTAGCGCAGAGTGGGCCGGCGAACTCATCCACTCGAAGCATGGGGTCGTCACTCTGTGGATGCGGAGACTTAAGTTTTTCTGCGGGGAGGAACTCTGAGGCGTGGACGGGTGTTCAATGTAGATTATGCGACGAACAACCAGCCTTGCGTCCGTCAACGAGCGCCACGAAAATTGGAGGGGGCCTTCGAAGCTTCATTCGGCATCCGAATCGGCTATGGATGGCACCACGGGGGAAATCTTTGACGAGCAGTACCGGGTTGTGGCTGTAGAGAGTCAAAGCCTCATCATCCGGGGAGTGCGCACTGGGAAAGTGCTAACTATTAGCCCTGCAACCCCTTTCCGGGAAGCAGATTATCCGCCAGGGAGGCTGATTGCGTTAAGTGATCCGACAGGATCGCCGGTCAACTAGTAGAACTTTTCCTCGTCCCACCAGCCTCCGCCACCGACGGGCGAGCGCCTCGCTGTGCCTTTACAACCTCGACCTTTTTAGCGCAGGGGAAGCCTAGAGCCACGCAAGGCCAGCGGTTCTGAAAACTCGCAGCCCGGTACAACACCGCAGTGAAAGATGTTAACGACAGTTATCCGCTTGTCATCGTTCTATAATCCTACGCCGTGCGGTCGCGCATCATGTATATCGAGTCGAAGGCCGAGAGCCTAAACGGTCCCGCTCGGATTGGCCGCGTCACTTTTAACAGATCTGGACGCACACTCTCTTACAAGGGCAAATCGTTCCAAAGCCTCAAGGGTCGCGGCTTCAAAGCCAACTACCGCGAAACTGAGACGGGGGGGGAGTACTGGACTTCGGGTCCACGTCGAGATGGGCTTGACCGCCTCTACGGTAAGAGTGCGCTACTCGTAGAAATAGATGCCGAGGTTCGGGAAGAGTACTGGACTGAAATCCGCAAACAACCCGAGCAGAAGAGCAAATCACATACCTAACGCGCAGTCCTAGAGGGTTTTGAGTGCAATCGCCTTGATTTCAACCAATGCCATCCGGATTGCCCCGTCACTCGTGCGGGAACCCTGAAACCAGAACCAGGCAGAAAGACCTAGCGCGGGGGATGGCGTACCACTACCTTTTCCCCGATCTCAATGCTCATCAAATCCTCGCCAACCTCCAAAGGGCCGGAATATGTTTTTCGGGTGAGAGGGATCAATTCAGAAGCGCCCGGAGGCACTATGTGCGAATACACTGCGAGTTTTGGCTTTACTCGTGAGAAGACCGTGCCAGCCTGTTCCGGAGTTGTGTGATGCGCAAGGATGGTCTGCACGCGTTCCGGGCTCACGGAGGGATTCTTCAAGCGAAACGCGTCTGGATCCATTACTTCGTGGATTAATACATCCGCTCCCTCAGAAAAGCGGATTAGATTCTCGGAGTATCGCGTATCTCCCGAGAACACTACGGAATGTCCCCCGAAGTCGACACGGTAGCCAAGAGCCGGCTTCACGGGACCATGATCAACAACGAAAGCCGTTACTTTGATCCCTCCGTTTTCATACACAACTCCTTGCTCAATGTCTTTCGCCAGGACGACCGCGCCTTGTGAGGATAACTTCTCATCCACATCTCGTCGGATGTGTATATCGAATTGGTAGGCCTGCTCCAGGTGCGCCATCATTTCTCGGGTTCCAGCAGGCCCCCAAACTCGAAGCGGGATCGTCCGCCCTTGGACCCAACCGGTTAACCACAGATCGGGGATTCCGACCACATGATCGGAATGCAGGTGAGTGAGGAACAGAGCGTCGACTTCTGCGAATGGTATTTTGTTCTGCTGAATGCGTTGGGCAGCCCCGCGACCGCAATCAAATAGCAGCTTCTGTTTCCCGGCCTCGACTAGGATACTCGGGCCAAATCGATCCATTATTGGTGCGGGGGAACCTGTGCCTAGGAGGGTCACCTTTAGATCCTGCGCAGGCGCAGACCGAGCAAAAGCCGCGGTCGCAAGCAGCACTAAAACGCCTGTCCACCAAGGATGCTTGTCAGGTGCAAGGTTCATAGGAAATAGGTCCCCCTGAGTTCTTGAGAGTCTATATGCTTAGGAGCCAACTCCGGATAATTGTGGATCTGAAGAGTGGAAGGAACGACTCGCTCGTTAATCACCCTAGGCTCATGCGTGGAGCTTGTCAAACGAAGCCGGTCTTTCCTGAGATCGAGAAAAAGCGCGACTCTGCACTACACCGCATCATTCAGCTGGCTTACATTCTCCTGTTCTCCGCCCCTTGAAGTGGGCCACGGTCACGACTCCGCCGCTGCTGCGAGTGGTGGTCGTCTCGAAGCTGTCGCCGCCATGGAACGTCGTTTCATTGTGAATAGTATTCGCCCCGCAGACCATCGTTTCAGTCTTGCTTTTGTCGTCAATGTTAAAGTCCTTGAGCTTGCACGCACCGCTCTTTGCGATCGCTTTCTCGATCTCAGCGCGAATTACTTCCGATGAGCCATTCGACATTGCCGCGTCGTGAGCGCTCAGGCAGCCGTTACTCGTCGCCGTTTGTCCATTCGCGGCGATCACAGTGTTTTCCCAATTGCCCGCTCGCATCCGGTCCTGTGCATGCGACGTTGTTACCGTAGCGAGAATGAGACAAAGCACCGCCGGTATAACCGTTGCCTTAAGTAGGGTCATTTGAATGCCTCTTTTCTGGATTTGATCAGGAAGCATTGCCCGGCCACGCCGAGGGGTGGGGGCAACAGCTCTCTGTCTTGGTTGAGAGCATTTTCTTGGCTCCCATGGGCATCGATGATGCGTCAATCCTCAACAGAAAAATGGTCAATCTTGCACAGGAACTCAGGTGATTGCCGAAACATCCCCATTACGGTGCGCCGGGCTAAACGGGCTTGAAGTAGAGGATGAAAGTCCCTTACGAGAAAGGAGTAGCGATCCACCCGGCCTCGAGTCTTGCGCTGCTACCGCGAGGGACCCAGCGAAGCGTCGATAGAGGATAGGTGGAGTGGGTATTCAGCTCCGAAAAGATGCAATCCGGACGCCGACGCCTTTGTAATGTGCGGAAGGCAACATGAACAAGAGCGATAGCGCGAGCTCTTGTTCAGTCCGGCGTAGTCGAAGACCCCAGACACGCCTAGAAGCTTCAAGCGCGAGAACCGGGAGACCTCGGAGACACCTGCGGCTTAAACAGGCCGGAGGTCGGCAGGCGAAGGCTTAGGCCGCACGGCTCGCATGCAAGTCACCGAGGAGTCATACCGCGGCATAGTACCTATGAACCATTCGAACAAAGACGGGAACTCGTCAGCGGAGAGTGGGGAGGGAAGGCCGCTGATCAAGGAAAACGTCCGTCAACCTAACACGTCCCGGACACAGAGCGGGGAGCGCGTGTCACAGGGGCTGGCGGGTGTGCGGAAAGCAGCAGGTAATAATAAGGAGATGAAGTTCACCGCACTGCTCCACCACCTGACCGTCGAACTGCTACGGGAAAGCTTTTACTCGCTCAAGAGAAAGGCCGCACCCGGAGTGGAAGGGGTCACTTGGCAGGAGTATGAAGACGGACTGGAAGATGGCTGACCGAACGTCACGGCCGGATTCATCGCGGAGCTTATCGAGCGACACCCTCGAGTAGGGTGTACATAGAGAAAGCAGATGGACGGCAACGTCCACTTGCGGTCCCGGTTATCGAGGACAAACTAGTCCAACATGCCGTGGTGACCATCCTCAACCAGATCTACGAGGAGGACTTTCTCGGCTTCTCCTACGGGTTTCGCCCGGGGCGCAGCCAGCATCAGGCGCTGGATGCGTTGTCGTATGCGCTCCTGAAGAAGAAGGTGAACTACGTTCTTGATGCCGACATCCGAGGATTTTTCGATAACCTCGACAAGAGTTGGCTGATCAAGTTCGTGGAGCATCGCGTCGCTGATCCCCGCATCCTGCGGCTGATCCGGAAATGGCTCAACGCGGGAGTGATGGAGGACGGCAAATGGTCGGGCACGAAGACAGGCAGTCCGCAAGGCTCGGTGGTTTCACCGTTACTCGCGAATATCTACCTGCACTACGCTTTCGATCTCTGGGTGAACGTGTGGCGCGAGAAGTGGGCACACGGCGAGGTGGTGGTCATCCGCTACGCGGACGATATCATCTTGGGATTCCAACACCAAGCGGACGCGGATCGTTTCTTGGAGAACTTACAGGAGCGACTGGGAATGTTCGGACTGGAATTACATCCGGATAAGACGCGCCGGATCGAATTCGGCAGGTTTGCCGAAGAGAACCGGAGACGTAGAGGAGAAGGTAAGCCCGAAACGTTCGATTTTCTAGGCTTCACGCACATCAGCGGGAAAATAGGCCAGTGCGGTTCACGGTGAGGCGTAAGACGAACCGGAAACGCATGCGAGCGAAGCTGCGTGAGGTTAAACAGCAACTCCGCGAGCGTATGCACGATCCGGTGCGCCAAACCGGCCAATGGCTCAATTCGATCGTGCAGGGCCACTTCAACTACTATGCGGTACCTGGAAATCTCGATAGCCTCGGCGCCTTCCGCCACCGGTTAATCGGGCAGTGGTGGCGTACACTTCGCCGCCGTAGCCAGAAAAACCCGATCAACTGGACGCGCACTCTCGCCTTGGCAGACCGATGGTTTCCCCAACCGCAGGTCCTCCATCCTTACCCCGCGGTTCGCTTTGCCGCCAGTCATCCGCGATAAGAACCGGATGCGCTAATGAGCGCCCGTCCGGGTCCGTCCGGGGGGTATCACGTGAGTGGTATCCCTACCGGGATCTCAAAATGCCGCCCGGCGGGTTCTCCATACTCCCGTGAGCAAGCCCGTGACAGCGAACGCTGAAACAAGTCCCAGAGTGGAACACCCCCGCCGAAAAATGTTCTAAGTTCGATTTGCGCGCATCGCTCGTTGCCGAGGGCGGAGCTATAATCCGCTGCGACTGAGTTTTTCGAAGGCGGCGCGCTGACTGATTCGAAGGTTCGTAGATTCCACAAAAGGTTCGCATTCTGGGCTCTCCTCCTACAGCTGAGTCTTAGTGGATGTGGGGTCAGCTCACACACGGAGATTGCGACTGCGCCTAATCCTCCGCCGGTCTTGGAACCGGAGCATTATGTCTGGTTCTCATCTCCTTCATCCGACGCGTCCATGGTGCGGTTTTTCCGGAAATCCTTTTCGGTGACAAGTGTGCCTGCGGCCGCAACCCTGTACGTTGCGGGTCCGTACAACTGGGATATTGCCATCAACGGCCAGAGTGTGACGCAGTCCAGGAGTGGAGGTCCGAGCCTGGCTCATGATCGTCCTGTGGCTGCGGTCGATGTGTCTGCGAATCTGACCGCCGGCGAGAACACTGTGACGATTGAAACTTGGGGAAGCGAAGTGCTTGCGTTCAAGATTGTGCCGGCGGCGGAAGGAGTGGATGTACCCGCGTTGGTCCTATCGGACGGCGCATGGGATGGCTCGTTGGACGGAAACTCGTGGTCGCGTGTAAGCGACGATGGATCGATTGAGGCAGACGCCGTGCGCTTCAAGGACAATTTTGATTTGAATATGTATCGATGGCCCGGGTATCGAGGGATCACGCGATTGCTGGATCGAACCGAAATTGAGCCAGTAGCTGTGACTGTGCAGGCGGCGGACACAATCCTGTTGGATTTCGGCAGGGAGATGTTCGGGCGCATTTTGGCCACGCAGTCCACGGGATCGGCAGTTCGCCTCGAACTGAATTACGGAGAATCGGCAGGGGAGGCGTCTCCGGATTATTCTTCTTTGGGTCCGCGGGATCTCGTCGTGCCATCGGGGATTGCTGCTCATGGGCCGCTAACCGGATTTCGTTACGTACAAGTGCGCGTCGTGAACGCGTCTCCGGATGTGCTGCACCTGTCGGCGGAGCAGTTTCTTCGACGTTTGCCGGTGGTGCATCCGTTCACTTCTTCGGATCCCGAGCTGAAAAAGATCTGGGAGGTCAGCGCGTACACGGCACAACTGGGCATGCAGACGGAATTCTTCGATGGAGTCAAGCGGGATCGGAATCCTTTTGCCGGAGATCTTTTTGTAAGCGCTCGAGCAGCACGCGCCGTGTTTGGACACGCCACCGACCGCATAGTCGAGGACACACTCGCAGACCTGCTGCATCGGGTTTGTATCACCCAATACGTGCCGATCAGCGGGCGCGACATTAACTGCATCCCCGGCTATAACGCGTGCTGGATCGCCTCTCTGTCTGATCTCTACCGGTATAACCGCGATCTGGAATTCCTCAAAGGTCAACGGGACAACATCATCGAGATACTCCGGGTGATGAGAAGTGAGATGAGCGGCGGCCTTTATCAGTCCAGCGGTGATGTGAATGTGTTTTCGGATTGGGCTCCTGGGATGTTCCAGCTTCCGGGCCAGAACGCGCCGGAGGCGGTCAAGATCACGACCATGAGTTACTACCTGGCGTTTCGCGAGGCAGCTTTTCTATTTGGTGAGATGGCAGAACCGGAAGAGGAGAGTTCTGCCCAGGATTCGGCTGATGAGATCAAGGCTGCAGTGCTGGGGGCGTATTTCGATCCGGTGAGCAGGACCTTCGGCGACCGTGTGCAAACCAATGCTATGGCCATCTTCTCGGGAATCGCGGAACCGGGAAGCTACGAGAGTATCTTCAGCAAAGTGCTGAATACTGCGCCACAGGCGGGAACTCCATATTTTTATTACTTTGTTCTGGAAGCGATGGAGAAGAGCGGGCATCACGCCGAGGCTATTCATCTGGTCAGAGATGTATGGGGCGGAATGCTGGCGGCGGGCGCGACCAGTTTCTGGGAATTGTGGGATCCTCGGTGCAGCGCGGACCCTGATCCGCACCGTTGTGTGGTAGGGTTTGCGAATTCGATGAATTATCAGGAGCGGCAGCTTTGGGTTTCGTTGGCCCATGGATGGTCTAGCGGGCCTGCCGCTTTTCTTGCTGAGCATTGAACGGGATGGGGGAGCTAACGAGTTTTCTATTAGCTGAGTTCATTGAACGCAAAAGAGCACTGTGTCCTCCCTGCGGGATTCGCTCCCTTTGATCATGGGCACTCGGCACTCCGCACTCCGCGCAGAAACAGAGAGTCTTTGCCGGGCGTTCGCGTACAGGGTATTCCCTACAGTGTGTCGGGTATCCAACAGGGGGGAATGCCTGATGTACGCTCACAGGGCAGAGAGCATTTGGCATGAATTCGCCGTACCTTATCTATTTTGCCGCACCTTCAGTCGCAGGATTGTCAGGAGACGGATCCGATGTCAGGCGAGAGCGGGAGCTGAACTCGTCTGACGAACTGCTGAAACGTGAGGATGCAGTACGGATCCTGGTAGTTGAGGATCACGAAATGGCTCGCAAGGCCATTTGCGCCTTGCTTGGCCGGGAAGAAGCGTTTGAGATAGTTTGCGAAGCTACCAATGGATTGGAAGCAATCGAGGCAGCGCAAACACTCAAACCGGACATCGTAGTACTCGACATCACGATGCCGACCATGGGTGGGATTGAGGCGGCGGCGCACATTCACCGCGTGGCCCGGAAGGCCCGCATTGTATTTCTCAGCCAGCACAGTTCTGACAAGGTGGCACAAGCGGCCCTTGCGACCGGGGCGCATGCATACGTCTTGAAATCGTCCGCGGGAAAGGACCTCATCCGCGCCATTCGGGCGGCCGTGGCGGGACAGAGGTTCCGGAGCAAACTAGCGTAAGGCACGCGAAAGCAGGGCGCCGTGAGCGATCATGCGGTTGGCGCTTTGCGCATGAATCCCGCGATCACCGCTCCGAGGTCGAGAAGTGACATCAGCGAAATGATTCCCAACGATGCCACGCAGTATACGCACCAAACGCCGAGGACGTGCGCTTCGATGTTCGCCAGATAGAGCGAGAATGCGAGTCCGGCGAAGGTGGGGATGATCAGCAGGCGATAGGCGCGAAAGAGCGCGAGCGCGGCCATGAGGATGTATCCGAGGATGCCGACGGTCGCGACCGGGATGGGGCCGAGCATTGCATACTGGCTGTGGTTGACGACGCCGCAGTCCCAGTGTTCGTTGATGCTGCAGGGGGAGTCTCCGTATTCGCGATAGTGTTCGCGGAGAGCCAGAGAGGAGACGATGATTCCGAGGATGGCGAGAAGGAGAAGGATGTATTTCATAAGTTCCAAGTTTCAAGTTTCAGAGTTTCAAAGTCAGCCGCGAGCGAATACTACCGTCTTGCGATTCGAACCTACGATTTCTGACCGGTTGCTTCTGCGGCGTCCTTTATTAGATCAGAAACCTGCCAGTCGCCGCCGTGATACCACCTCACAATTTTGCTGTCGGGACCGATGACGGCGGTGCTGAGGTTATGGGTAATCATGCCGTTTTCGGGCTGAACTGTGAGCGCGAAGAATTCGGCGATCCTCGGTAATTCGTCGGCGCGCGGAACGGCGAATTCCCAGCGGCGGAAGAGCGCGGCATCGTGGGTGTGGGCGACGGAGAATCCATAGCCGCGCAGAACTTTGGGGGTATCGTGCCCAGGATCGAAACTGATGCTCAGCAGGTGCGCGTTGGCCAGCGAGGGATTCGTCCCGGTTGCTGGTAGATCTGGTTGAAGTTGCTGCTCATGCGCGGGCAGAACTCGGGGAATGGACAGCGGGTGTAGATGAAGGTGACGAGGAGCGTTTTGCCGCGGTACTGCCGGATGCTGACGCGTTTGCCGTCCTGATTGGTGAAGGCAAAGTCGGGGACCTCTTCGCCGGGGGCGGGCATGTGCAGGGCGTTGGGGCCTTTGGCCGGCGGGTTCTTGGCGTGGGCGGTGACCTTGACGTTTTCGAGCCAGTAGTCAGGGGCCGCATCTTCATCTTTCTTCGCGGGCTCGATGACGACGACGTCGGCGGCGATGGAGTCTCCGGGCGTGAGTTCGCGCAGCACGGAGGCTGGCTTGATTTTGTAGGACATCGCCATGGGTTCCATGAAGCCGGGAATATTATCGTTATCGATAAGGGCGGATTCGGCTGAGGTGTCGATGGAGATGATGCGTCCGGTGAAGTGGTACCGTTTGGCCGCCGAGGTTTGCGAGCGATGGCAGGAAGAGATCAGGAGCGCGAATGAAGTGAGCAGCGCGACCAGGAGCGCACGAGTGCGGATTGAGGTTTTCACGTTCTAAGTAATTTAAACCTGCGGGGATGGTTTTGCCACGCACGGGATGGGAGACAAAATCGTCCGCAAACCGGCGTTTCGGCAGGGATTGGGATGCGCTTGGAGGCGGCGGTGAGGAATCAGGAGAGTACACGGGTGGAACCCCGTCCTTGGATCGATTGCGCCGGAGCGAGTTCTCTCGCCTGCCCTTAGGGCGTGACCGTCTTTCCCACTTAAGACCCATCTGAATCGCTTCGTCCGTTGTATTCTGTCCCGCTTTGCGCCAGCGAGGCCAGCGAATTTCCACATTGGGGCCTGAAGATTGCGCATACCCATCAAGAGCCGGGGGTTCGGATTTCATTGAAAGAGGCGAGGCTCGGTATGGAAGTGGGATGAAGCCGGCGAAAATCGGCGAGTTTACTTTGTTGATTCCGGGCCGGGGTTGTTTGCGGGTGAGGGTTGTGACATTCTACGCGGGCTGAAATTCACGTTGGGGGTCTCCTGATGGCTTGCAATCCTGAGGTGCTGAAGCACGTTCCGTTGTTTTCGCAGCTGGATGAAGACGAGAGTGCGGTATTGGCAGGGCAGGTGGAAGTGGTGACATTCAAGCCACGGCAGCGGATCTACAAGATTGGAGACGCGAGCGGGCGCGCCTATGTGGTCGTCAATGGACGAGTGCGGGTGACGACGGTGGATCAGGACGGGCAGGAAGTGATCATCGACGAGCCGTCACACGGAGAATTTTTTGGGTTTGCGTCGATGCTGGAGCAGACGCCGCACCAGTCAGAGGCGACGGCGGTGGATGAGACAGTGTGCGTCGAGGTGGACCGCGAAGACATCGCGGTGCTGCTGAAGCGAAAGCCGATGGCGGGGATGGATATGCTGCAGGTATTGGGGCGGCAGTTCCATGCATCACAGCAACTGGTGCGGTTGCGGGCGAGCCGGAATGCGAACGAAATCATCGACAAAGAAGCGACGGTCGGGCAGCGCGTTGCCGATGTGGTGGCGGGATTCGGCGGATCATGGACGTTCATCCTGAGCTTCCTGGCTGGGCTGGTGGTGTACGTGATCCTGTCAAGAGGGATGGGAGGAAAGTCGTGGGACCCGTATCCGTTTATTCTGCTGAACCTGTTCCTGTCGATGCTGGCGGCGTTCCAGGCGCCAGTCATCATGATGAGCCAGAACCGGCAGGACACGAAAGATCGGGTGAGAAGCGAGTTGGATTTCGACGTGAACCGGCGGGCTGAGGCAGAGATTCAGGGGTTGGCGCGGAAGTTGAATTTGCTGGGCGAGAAGATTGGGGATGTGGAGGAGTTGCTGCGAGAAAAGACGGGGCGCGGATGATGCGATCGGTTGTGGCTCACAAGTTCTTAGAAGATGCGTCAAATGCTGAAGAAGGTGCGTTGGAACGGTTGTGAAGGCTTATACTTTTTGGTCCGAATTGTTACCGTCTCATGATGAGGTCCTTGCCAATGGCAACTCCCCGCCTGACCTTACTCGTCGCTGCAATCATTTCATTCCTAACCTTAGCCGACGCGCAGCAGCCCGGTGCTCCTACGCACCAGCCCGCCCTTGACGTCACCTCCATGGATCGCAGTGTCGATCCCTGCGTTGACTTCTTTGCCTACTCCTGCGGCGGCTGGATCAAGAGGAACCCAATCCCTCCCGACCAGTCCTCGTGGGATACCTATTCCAAGATGCAAGACGAGAATCTCGCCCGGCTCCGCGGCATTCTCGAGGAAGCTTCCGCCCCGAATGGGGAGCGCAACGCGGTGACGCAGAAAATCGGCGATTACTACGCGTCCTGCATGGACGAGAAAGCAATTGACGCCAAGGGAACTGACCCTCTTAAACCGAAGCTCGATGACATCTCGCGGATCAAATCCAAGTCAGAGATTGCGGGCGTCGCTGCTTCCATGATTCACAACAATGTCCTGTTCCGGTTCAGTTCCATCCAGGATTATCGCGATGCCAACCAGGTGATTGCCGATGCCGATCAGGGAGGCCTCGGTCTCCCTGACCGCGACTACTACACCAAAGACGACGACAAATCAAAGCAACTGCGCCAGCAATATCTTGCGCATGTGCAGAAGATGTTGGGGTTGCTGGGCGATAAGCCGGAGCTGGCTGCATCCGAAGCGCAAACGGTCATGCGCATTGAAACCGCACTGGCGAAAGGCTCGATGACCCGAGTCGAACGCCGCGACCCTAAAGCTCTTGACCACAAGATGACGAGCGCAGAGCTGCGAACGCTTTCTCCCCAGTTCCACTGGAACGTCTATTTCACCAAGGTTGGAGTTCCCTCTCTCGCATCTCTGAACGTCAGCTCCCCGAATTTTTTCAAGGCTTTGAACGAGGAACTCGAGAAAGAAAATCTTGCCGATTGGAAGATCTACCTTCGCTGGCATCTCGTCCATGCCGACGCGCCGTTTCTCTCGACTCCTTTTGTGAACGAGAACTTCGCCTTTTATGGCAAGACCCTCCGCGGCCAGGAAGAGTTACAGCCGCGCTGGAAGCGTTGCACTGAAGGTGTGGACGACGATCTGGGGGAAGCGCTGGGCCAGGCATATGTCGCGAAATACTTCAGCCCCGAAGCTAAAGAACAAGCGCTGAAGATGGTTAAAGAGATTGAAGGGGCCATGCAGCAGGACATCGAGACGCTGCCCTGGATGTCCACGGCAACCAAGCAGCAGGCGCTCATCAAACTGCAGGGCGTGGCCAATAAGATTGGATATCCCGACAAGTGGCGCGACTACAGCAAGCTAGAGATCGTTCGTGGCGACGAACTGGGCAATGTCGAGCGGTCCCGCACATTCGAATTCAATCGGCAGCTCGCGAAGATCGGCAAGCCTGTCGATCGCGGCGAGTGGGACATGACGCCGCCCACGGTGAACGCCTACTACAACCCGCAGATGAATGACATCAACTTTCCGGCGGGTGTACTTCAGCCCCCGGCATTCGATCCCACCTCTGACGCCGCTCCCAACTATGGCGATACCGGAGGCACGATTGGGCACGAACTCACCCACGGCTTCGACGATGAAGGTCGCCAGTTCGATGCGAAAGGCAATCTGCGGGACTGGTGGACCGATCAGGACGCGAAGGCATTCCAGCAGCGCGCCGACTGCATCTCCAATCAGTACTCGAATTACACGATCATCGATGACATCAAGATCAACGGGAAGCTGACCCTTGGGGAAGACGTCGCCGATTTAGGCGGATTGCTGCTCGCCTACAATGCCTGGAAACAAGACACAAAAAGCGAAAAGCTCGACCCCATCGACGACCTCACGCCCGAGCAGCGTTTCTTCGTCGGATACGGCCAGAGCTGGTGCGGACAGACGCGTGATGAAACCAAGCGCCTGCGCGCCACCGTCGATCCACATTCTCCTGAGAAGTACCGCACCAACGGAGTGGTTTCGAATATGCCGGAATTTGAGGAGGCCTTCCACTGCAAACAGGGATCGCCGATGGTCAACGTGAATCGATGCAGAGTCTGGTAAGGCTTCGGCTCGAACCTGCGTAAATCAGGAGGGTGCACGGACTTTGAGGGTGTGCCGTAGGCACGCTTTACACATCGAGTCCGATCGACCGCATCAACTCGAGCCCATTGCTCTTCGTAACGACTCCGTCGCGAAGCGCGTAGTCGAACGTGATGCGCCCATTTGCGAGTTCATCCTGAAAATGGACGTTGCGCAGATGCCCATCGAGGCTGCCGCCGATATCGGTCAGGGCCAGGTCGTGCGTGCTCACCATTCCAATGGAGCCGCGATTCGCCAGCGCGCGCACGATACCTTCGCCGCCAATCCGCCGGTCTTTCGAATTGGTTCCCTGGAGTAGTTCATCGAGCAGGAACAGCAGTGGCGGATCGCCGCCCGCGAAGTCATAAATCTGCCGCAACCGCGTGATCTCGGCATAAAATCTCGAACTGCCTTCCTGCAAGGAGTCGTTCACGCGGATGCTCGCCCCGACCCGCAACGGAGCCAGTCGCAGTCTCCGTGCCCGCACCGGAGCGCCAGCCATTGCCAGCACCGTGTTGATTCCGACCGCGCGCAGCAACGTGCTTTTCCCCGACATGTTCGATCCGCTCACTAACAGGACGCGAACTCCCCCGCGAATGCTCACGTCATTGCGGACACACTTTGCCTCCGCCAACAATGGATGTCCCAGAGACTCCGCCTCGAACGATGCGTCACCTTCTGCGAACTCCGGAAAAGGATCGCCCGGGTGCTCGAAGCTGTATCCCGCGAGAGAGAGCAGCGCCTCCAGGTCTCCGACGACGGCAGCCCACTTTCTGACCGCGTGGCCGTGTTCCCGCCGCCAGCGCTCCGCCGCAAACGCCACCTGCACGGAATACATCAGCGGAGCGTCAAGGATGCGCACGAACACGTTGTGCCGCGAGTTGATTAAGTCCACAAGCGTTCGGAGTTTCGCGATGGCGCGCGAAGCGCTGGTGTTTGCCGACAGCAGTTCGCGTTGCAAGGCCTGCAATTCCGCGCCGCGAAACCCATGCGATTCCGTCCGCGCGAGGACGCCGGAGAGCAGATCCAGATCGTGGAAGGCATTCTCTGTTCCGTGGAGGACCGCTTCCAGCGCCGCTTTCAGCCGATAGGTGAAGATCGCTTCCACGACAACCACGGCAACAAACGGCGTCGCCATACCCCACGCTGCCCAGACAATCGCTCCCAGCACCGCCAATGCGGCAAGCACCGGAGCAACCCACGCCAGCCAGTGCGTGTTCATCTGGTTCGAAGATTCCGCCCAGTCCACCAGTTCGTCCGGGTGCACGCCGACACGAGCATCCTCCCCTAAGACCGCGAGATCTTCCCGCAGGTCCAGTTCTTGGCGCAGTTCGTTGACCGCCGCATGGCGTTTCCTGATTTCTTCCACCTTGGACGGAGCAAGCAGCCACTCCGCCAATCGATCTTCGCCCATGCGCGTCCTCGCGGACGACAGTAGCTGGAACAGACTCGCATGACCGAACAGATCCAAGTCGCCCGAATAGACGTGGTGCGGATTGGTAAATCGGTCGCCGGCCTCTCCCGTTCCGGACCAACGGTCTTCTACGCGCGCCAGCCCGCGATCATAGAAAGCAACCGCGCGTTGCGCCAGTTCACGAGACCGAAGCACCCGCGAGTGCCAGAAGCCAAGGACAACAAATACGGCAAGCGGAGCGACCAGCCACCACGGGGAAAGATAGTGCGCTCGGAACGAACCCCAGGCCAGAACCGCAGCGGCTATCGCCAGCAGAAGCCGCGAATTCCCCAACTGTATGTGGATTCTTTCGAAGCGGGAAACCCGCGATTGGCGATCAGTTCGTCGGCGAGCGTATTCATCGGAAGGAAGCACAGGCTCAAAATGTAGCAGGTACAAAGATCGAAGGTAAAAAGATAAGCGGGAAGGCCGAGTTTACTCTTTACGTCGTCACCACGCTGAAAGGTGGTCATTCCGGCGAGGGGGTGGTGAAAAGGGGGATCTGCTTTTCCGCCCGCGGCCCTACCGTGCCTCTCCCCCAAACAACACAGCCCGCATCGAAACACTCCCGAAATCGAATCCTTCATAGGGATACGAAACCGCGTCCCGCTCATCCGTGCTTCCCATGCAATAGAGCAGGGGCAGATAATGCTCCACCGTAGGATGGGCCGTCCTCAAGAGCGCATCTCCCCAATTCTGAGGTTGGCTCAGTGCCGCCGTGTCGTGCGCATCCACGGCAGCCTTCACCTTCATGTCAAACTCCACCGCCCAATCAAACGCCCCATGCGGATCATTCCACTCAATCCGCCGCAGATTATGCACGATGTTCCCGCTCCCCAAGATCAACACTCCTCGTTCTCGCAACGATCGAAGCTCGCGCCCCAACTCCAGATGCTCGCGGAAGCTTCGCCGCTCATCCAGGCTCAACTGAAACGCGGGCACGTCCGCTTTCGGATACATGTGCCCTAGCACGCTCCACGATCCGTGGTCGAGTCCCCAGTTCTCGTCCTTCACAATCTCAGGATTTCCCGCGATCCTCGCTGCTTCTTCAGGAGCGCCCAGCGCGGGGTACTGCACCTCTGACAACTCGCGTGGAAATCCATAAAAGTCGTGAATGGTCTTCGGGTGGGCCGACGCCATCACGTGCGCTCCCGAGGTAACCCAGTGGGCCGACACAACGCATACAGCCTTAGGACGCGGCAGTTGCGTACCAAGCGTGGTCAGCGATTCGGTAAACGAGTTGTGCTCAATTGCATTCATCGGCGAACCGTGGCCGACGAACAGCACGGGCATCTTTTCCAAAGGAACCTCTTGCGCAGAAGTCAGCTGCGAATGTGGAGGATAGCCGCCACAGCTGTCCGCAGTGCGGAGATCGGCATTGCAGTCAACACCTGTTACGCCTATTTGATTGATGCGGAAACAAAACGATTCGCAAGGAGAATTGCACGAAGCTACTGCAGATCGGTCTTGTCCGGGTTGTAGTAGAACCGGAAGCGCAGCGCCAGGAATGGACCGGTGAAATTGCTGGGCAGCGGCGGAAACGGATTCGATGCCGTGATACTTCCCCAAGCCGGGCGATCGAGCGACACATCCCCCGAGGATGCCACCAGCCGCATATCCGCCACCTTTCCATCTTTGGTGATGGCGAATTCGATGGCGAGCTTGCCTTTCTTCATCTCCGCCGACTCGGGGATCAGGTGATACCAGTTATCCTTCACGTCCTGCAAAATCCGCTGCAGATACGGCCCGAAGTCCACGCCCTGCGTATCACTCAAAATATCGAGTGCGCCTTGTTCGCGGCCGTGCGCGCCGGTTCCCAGTCCGAAGTCGCCCTCTTGTCCGCCGCCACCACCCATACGGTTGGCGGCCGCGGCTTGCGTTGCCTGTTGAATGGCCGAACCTGCGGTCATCGAGCCGGCATATTTCTTGAAAGCATTCGCACTGTTGGGATGCGCCGGCATCTGCAACTGGGCAGTCTGATTGCTGTCGAATTGCGGACGTGGTCCTGATGAGTCTTGTCCCTGCGCTTGCTGCTGGACTGGAGCCTGGTTTTGCGCCACCGGAGCTTGGGCGGCGGGAGCCTGCGGACCGCGGGGCCCCGGCGTTCCCGGAGGCGGCGTCGCCAGAATCTTTCGCAACTCCTTCGGATCCAGTTCCGGATGCTTCGCCGTCGCGATGCGGTCTTTGTCGGACATCACATTCGTGTTCGGCTTGCGCGTGGGCCTCTGCAGATCAGGAGGCAATGGCAGGAACGTCACATTCTTGCTCTGATCCAGATTCAGGGGCACGGCGACGGCCGTGTGCCAGCCCACGTATCTTTGGATCAGGGGCAGGTTCCACAGCGCAATGAACACCAGCAAGTGCGCGATGATCGACATCCACACTGCCTCGCGCTTCCGGGATCGCGACAGATCGTCCTGCAACTGGATCAGCAGGTGCGGTACACGGGCATCCAGCTCTTTGTACGCAGTCTCCCAGTCTTGTGTGTCGTACAAACCGAGCTGCTCAGGCTGGGACTTTTCAGGCGGAGCGACCGGATCCTGGAATGGAATTTGGGTGATCGGCATGCGCTGCTTTGTTAGATGTGCCCGCCTGTCGTTAGAAACGAAATACACTCACGGCGTTGCATCCGGCGTTCTTTGGAGGAAATGCAATCGGCGCGCGTGTTTACGGCTGGTTCTCTCTATTTTCGCATCTTTCCAGAGATTGCGCCGCAAACAATCGTGCTGCGACTTCGGTCTGTAAATATATGTAAACAGAAGCTCGCAAGCCGTCTCGACATACCCGCGGAAAGTGTTTATTTCGGAATAGCCAGCTCGGCCGTCGGCCGGGCAAAAACCGCCGAATCGTGCTCAAGCATGACACTTGCAGCGCCGCTGTTAGTGCCTGGTTCCGGACAGCCCCGTCAGCCCAACTTTCTTCCCGTGCTCGCGGATCGCCGCCAGGATCTGCAGGGCAAGATCCAGAGCGCGTCGCCCATCTTCTAGCGGCACCACTGGCGTGGACCGTTCTCTCACGGCATGAATGAACGACTTCAACTCGGCATGCAAGGGCTCTTCCGAGGCCACTGGAGGCTTGCTGACCCCGATCTGCGGATTGGGCGAAGGCTGCCCTCCCGGATTTCCATCCGCGTCCACGGTGAACACGAGTACTTCCTGGCGTCCGTAGTCCAGCGACACGTACTGCCGCGGCTGAAAGAATCGCAGCTTGCGAACACGCTCCGTCGAAACCCGGCTTGCGGTGAAATTCGCAATGCACCCCGACTCGAGTTCGAGCCGCACGTTCGCAATATCGACCTTGCCCGATAAGATCGGCAATCCCACCGCACGGACTTCCTTCACCGCCGACTTGGCGAATGCGAGCACGATGTCGATATCGTGGATCATCAGGTCGAGCACAACATCGACATCGAGCGATCGCGGAGTAAACACGCTCAGCCGGTGCACCTCGAAGAACATCGGCTGCGTCAGCAGGGGGATAGTCGCCCGTACCGCCGGATTGAACCGCTCCAGGTGTCCGACCTGCGCGATCCGCTTGTGGGCCGAGGCAACCTTCACCAGCTCATCGGCTTCTTGCAGCGTGGTCGCCAGGGGCTTCTCGATCAGCACATCGACGCCAGCCTGCATCAACTCCCGGGCGACATGCATGTGCTGCACTGTAGGAGCGGCAACCGACGCCGCCTGCAGTTCACTATGAGTCGTGAGCATCTGGTGCACGGAGCCGAACGCCTTGCACTCGAACTCGCGAGCGACCTCGTCGGCGCGCGAAATGTCGGGATCCACCACACCCAGCAGGCGAACCGGCTCGCCTTGCAGTTCGAGCTCTTTGTAAATGCGGGCGTGATTACGTCCGAATACGCCAACGCCCACAACGGCGACGGAAATCGCGTTCTTTGCTGGCAGGGAAAGTCCTCGTTAGCCGGTTGCCGCAGAAATTGTAAACGTAAATCCACGAAACAGCACGGCATTCGGAAACTGCGAAGCTACTCAGATGTCTTCGCGGGCGGGGGTTCGCTGGAAAGGTCGGGTGCGGCAGGCGGACTTGCCTTCGGAGAAACAGCAGATTCAATGACGGCTGGCGAGGGAAGCGTGTCCGGCGGCAGGACAACCGGTGATGTCGAGATGGCCTGAGTTCGGCGATTTGCCAGTAACTCGTCAACGGTTGACACCAGCAATCCTCCGTGTGCCTTAGAGATCACTCTGTGAACTCCGAATTTCAGTGCTTCCACCTGCAACTGCGGAGTCCAATGCATCGTGCACATGACGAGCGGCAGATGCGGAAATTGGTTGGAGAGTGTGCGGGCCACCGACAACCCGTCCAGCGCGGGCATTGCCAAGTCTAGAACCGCAATGTCAGGAGGATTCTCGAGAGCCATCGAAAGCGCTTCAGCTCCGTCTCCCGCTTCAACGATCTCGCGATCTTGTCCCGCCAGCAACTGGCGCAGGGCGGTGCGCACGCCGGGATTGTCGTCCGCAATGAGAATTCGGGATGGCATTAAAGACGGATCCGCACTCAAACTGGGGGAGGCGGCCCCCAGGACGAGAATTGTCTGTTGCCCTACAAAGAGCTTATGGGAGCAGGACCGCACGAGAAATACAGAGAAAACTGTACCCAGTAAGGCATCAGGACGCGCGAGCTACAAACCCGCCGGACGGCACGTCGCAATCTGCAGCGCATCTTACGATCCGAAACCTGATTTGAGCTAAGAGGGAGGCCCGTTTTGCGAACGACCAAGCGGAATGTTATCCCTGACCGAATTAGCCCCGACCATGGGCCGCAGCCTGTTCTCGCCGGAGAGCGCACGAACTTTGAGGGAAAGCCCATTGCGAATGCCATCCTTCTCGCAATTCCTGATGAGGAGTTCAAGATCATCCGACAGGAACTGCAGCACGTCGAATTACCCCACCATGCAACTCTGTATGAGCCGAAGCAGCGGCTGGAGTTTGCCTACTTTCTCAACTCCGGGATGATCTCTCTTGTATTTAAAACGCGAGACCAGGATACGGTTGAAGTGGGAGTCGTCGGAAACGAAGGTTTCGTGCCCGTACATGTCGCCGCAGGATTGCGCCGGACGCCGCACGAGGGCATCATGCAGATCTCCGGAGATGGTTTCCAATTCAGCGTGGATGCACTCGAGAAAGCGTTTCTGTTATGCCCGCGCTTCCAGGAGTTACTAAACCGGTATGCCGCCCTGCATGGCTTGCAGGTCGCGCAGACTGCCGGATGCAACCGGCTGCACGATCTGGAACAGCGCCTTGCGCGATGGCTGCTCCTGACGCAGGATCGTGTGGGTAACGGGTTATTGCGCATCACGCACGACTTTCTGGCTACTATGCTGGGCACGGACCGTCCGAGCGTGAGTCTGGCCGCGGGAGCGCTGCAGAGGAAGAAGATTATCGAATATACGCACGGGTCGGTCCGAGTGCTGAATCGTAAGAAGCTCGAGAGTTCCGCCTGCGAGTGTTATTCCGTCATACAGGACTTCAACGCGGAGATGGCTAAGTAGGAACTTGGTCACTTACGACCAGTGCCGGACGACGATCAGAACTCCACGTGGGTCCGGAAGGATGGCACCAGTACCGGTCCGCGGTCGCGATTGTAGCCGGGAGTGTTAATGTGCTGCACGCCGGGCGCGATATAGATTCCGCGCCAGACGTGCAACGTGTAATAGGACTCGAGTATGTTTTCGCGTCCGTAGTTCAAGTGCCCGTCGCCGAGGAGAAAGCCAAGCCCTCCAGCATTCAGGTAATTCTGATGATCTTTCTTGATGGCATTACTGACGAGGGCTATGCCGGCGCGGTCTTGCTTGCGGTGCCACCACGCACCGTTCGCTGTCACACCTTCCTCCACAGTCTGATCGACCTCGGTGTACGCGAAGGATTCAGTTCGCCCGTTGTCCCAGCCGAAGCGCCCGAACGCAGTAAGATACGGCGATAGATTCTGTTCGAGGTTGATGCCGAATCCGTACTTGCGGGTGATGCGCCACGGGTGATTCGTGATATCGGGCGTGGTATCCGCTACAGCCGCTTGGATGACCTGATCGCGGTAGATGCCCATGTTAGCGGAATTCGTGTATGCAAGGATCCGGACAACGCCGGCTTTCTTCGGCAGAAATCCGCGGCGCAGTTCGTATTCGAAATTCTCCGCGTGCGCCTGCCAGACCTTGTACACCAGATCGTTGCCATTGGCGACCTTTGGCATGAGCGCTTCAGCGAAACGGAATCCCCAATTTCTATCCTCGAAGTCGAGAACTGCCCCGACGGTGTATCCGCGGGTATCGGCGGCATAATCCCACGCACCGTTGTTGTCCACGGTCCAGTTGATAAATTGAAAGTGCGTATCGGAGCCGGCGGAATTGATGTCAAAGAAATCCGGCATGCTGAACTTGCCGATGCGAAATTCCAGACGGCGTCGCGGCAACTCCTCGAACAACGAGAACGGATTGCGCTCGTTCTCGACCTTATCTTTGCTCAGCGCGAATATATGATGGAACTCGGTGCGGCCCAGATAGACCGCCTTGCTGAGCAGCGGATTGCGCACGATATCAAGATCGGTGTTTCCCGCCAGCCCGAATCCCTGGCTCAGGGCTGAGCCTCCCGCCTCTTCGAGGTCAACGAGGAACTCAGTGGAGTTGTCGAGTCGAGCGCCCGTGTACAGCGTCAGCACACGGGAAATGGCCTTCTCGTAGTGCGGTCCCAGGCTGTGCGGGCCAGTGTACAGCGCGGAGAATTCTGGATGCGTCTGGAAGATGAAGTTCGCCTGCCCCGAAACCCAGAAACGCTTGTTGCCCAAACGAGGGAACATCGCTTGCGTTCCTTCTTCGGCGGGAGTCGGCGCGTCCGTATCCGGACTGCCGTCTCGCTGAGGAGGCGATTGCGGTTCCGTCTGCTGGCCATACGCGGCGAGTGGCGCCATGGCGGTCATGGCCATCCACAGAAGGAGCGCAACACGGCACAAGTGCAGCGCGTAAATGTCTGTTCGATCGAGCATGCTACGTGCGACCACACAATCGCGCTTCCACAGAAAAGACGCGCTCCTTGTGTTTCTATTGCCGCTCCCCGGAATCTAATTCTTATCGTAAAATATGGTTAACTATAGTTAACCATACAAATGCTTGATAAGGGGAAAACTGATTACGATACGCGGGAGCGGTTAAAGGAATGTTACTGAACTCCAACACCAGACGGAATGGCCCTTTGCCACTCAGGAAGCTTAGGCTGACGGAGGCTGCTTCGTTTGACAGCTTCGGGCTCAACCCCCTAACCTGATTTGCTCTGCATATATGAAAGTTCTTGTCCTCGGAAGTGGCGGGCGCGAGCACGCGCTGATCTGGAAACTGCGGCAATCGTCGCGGATTACACAGCTTTACTGCGCGCCCGGAAATGGCGGAATTGCCGACGCCGCGGAGTGTCTGCCCGCCGACCTGCAAAGTCTCGACTCGATCGTGGCTCTGGCTACGCGTCTGCAGCCAGATCTCACCGTGGTCGGACCGGAACTCCCCCTCACCTTGGGCGTCGTCGACGAGTTCCAGCGCCGCGGATGGCGCGTGTTTGGTCCCACGCAGGCCGCTGCCCAGCTCGAATCGAGCAAGAGTTTTGCCAAGGAGTTCCTCCAGCGGCATCACATCCCGACGGCTCCGTTTGCGATCTGTGATTCGATCGAGCAAGTGCGATCTGCGCTTGGCCACTTTCATACGCCTGTTGTGGTCAAAGCCGATGGATTGGCCGCGGGCAAGGGCGTGGTCATCGCGAAAAGTAAAGAAGAAGCGGCGAGTGTTGCCTCCGAGATGCTCACCGGCCGCATGCTCGGGGATGCCGGCTCGCGCGTCGTCCTGGAGGAGTGCCTAGAGGGGGACGAACTGTCATTCCTGGTTTTCAGCGATGGTGAACGGGTCGCACCGCTGGTCGGAGCGCAGGATCATAAGCGCGTGGGCGACGGTGACAGCGGTCCGAATACGGGCGGCATGGGCGCGTACTCGACGGCCGGTATAGTCGACGACCAGATGCGCGATTGGCTGGTCCATCACCTCGCGCGTCCCGTGGTCGCGGGCATGAAGGCCGAAGGGACAGAGTTTAAAGGCGTGCTCTATTGCGGCCTGATGATGACCGCACGCGGTCCCATGGTGCTCGAATTCAACTGCAGGTTCGGAGACCCCGAAACGCAGCCGATCCTGATGCGTCTTGAAAGCGATCTGGTCGAGGCCATTGAAGCGTCGATCGAAGGACGCATGAGTGAAGGTGATTTCAAGTGGGCGCCCGACGCGTCGGTCTGCGTGGTAATGGCCTCGGGAGGCTATCCCGGAACTTTCGAGATGGGGAAGCGCATCGACGGTCTGCCGGAAGCCGGCGCAGTTGAGGGCGTGAAGGTTTTTCATGCGGGCACTTCCCGGCGGGACGGCATCTATTACACCGGCGGAGGACGCGTGCTGGGCGTGACCGCGCGCGCCCCCGACTTAAGCACCGCGCTGAAGCGAGTCTATGAGGCTTGCGGGAAGATTTCGTTTGAAGGCGCGCATTACCGCAAAGATATCGCGGCAAGAGCGCTCACAAAGAGGTAGAGAACATCAGGGTACGCCGATGAATGCAGATGCCGCGAACTACTGATTTGCAGGAATCCGCGAGATCCGCGGAAGAACTCTCAGGGCGGTAACCATCGCACATTTCAGAGGAGAGCAATGAGCAAGCCACAGGTATCCATCGTGATGGGCAGCGATTCGGACTTGGAGATTATGAAAGAGGCGGGAAAAGCCCTCGATGATTTCGGCATCGCCTATGAGATCGACGTCACTTCGGCACACCGCTCGCCCGACCGCTCCGCCGACTTTGCCAAGAACGCCGCCGCTCGCGGAATCAAGGTCATCATTGCCGCAGCGGGTGGGGCGGCACACCTGGCCGGAGTCATTGCGGCGCATACCATTCTGCCCGTTATCGGCGTGCCGATTCCTTCGACTTCCCTGAACGGCATGGACTCGCTCCTCTCCACCGTGCAGATGCCGCCGGGCATCCCGGTAGCGACGGTTGCGATTGGGAAGTGGGGCGCCACGAACGCTGCGATCCTGGCCGCACAAATGTTAGCGCTATCCGACGAGTCGCTCACCAAGAAGATGCATGCCCACAAAGAGAAACTGGCCCGCGGCGTCGAAGAGAAATCCAGAAAGCTGAAAGGGAAGTAGCGGATCAGGCCGCTACACCTCCGTCGTTCGGCAGAAACGTTCGTTAGAAACGCTCCGCGGAAAGGCGTGCGGATCTGAGTTGCGTCTACCGCGCCACAGTCCGCATGGGCTTGCGGAACAACGGCGATAGCTGATCCAGAAACATCCGTACGCGATCCAGATCCAGATCAGAAATGCTTTTGAATCGCACACCAATCCCCAGCCCAGGCGTCCGATGCGCGACTTCGCCATCCACCAGCACTTTCGATTGCTCAATCCAGATCGCCATTTTCAGCCTGGTCCCGGCATTCAAGGGGATGGGCATCTCGATGTAAGATCCTCCCAGGCTCAGGTCGGCCACAGTCCCCCAATACGACGGGCCGCCCTCGATGTGAAGTTCCACCTTGTTCTGACAACGAAAACGCGGATGCGCCCGCCTTTCGACCAACCCTGGCCGATGATCGTCAGACGACGGCTCGGGAAGCGGAAAGTCCCACAGCGGTTTTTCGGGCGAGATGTTCAGCAGGCCCACGTGCCCGGCCTTCGGCGTTCCGGCGGCTCCAACCCATTTGATGCGGAAGTGAACGCGATTGGAGGCGTAGGTCAGCCCGATAATCTCCTCGACCGCAAGCTGCGCCTGCACTTCCGCGAGCTCCACGCCAAGGCGGCTGATGTTGGCCGTCACAACCTTCTGTGAAAAGACCGAGCCTGTCCTGTCGGTGCCGAAGATGCGCACCGGGACCTGCACGTTAATACGGGGCTCGACACGCTTGCCCATCCTGACTATCCGCCCCCTGAGCGGATGTGGAGGAGGCCCTAAACACGATTGAAATTCAATAGAGAGTATCCCGCACACCCACCGTTCTCAACCTAAACGAGGTTTACGGATCGGATAACCCTTGTGAACAGGTCACCTCAGTGCCTTTGCCCCGGCGGAATCTGCCTGCCGTTTGCTCCTACAGCTTGAGCCCCTGCAGATACTCGCGGAAAGGCCCACCCAGGTCGTTGCGTTTGAGCGCGAATTCGACGGTCGCCTTCAAGAACCCCAGCTTGTCGCCGGTGTCATAACGCTTGCCTTCGTACACGTAGGCATACATTTTTTCCTGCTTCAGCAGCATGCGCATGCCGTCCGTCAGTTGGAGTTCGCCGCCCGCGCCTGTGGGCGTCTTCGCCAGGCAGTCAAAAATTGCAGGCGTCAGGATGTAGCGCCCAATGATCGCCAGGTTCGAGGGAGCTTCTTCCGGCTTCGGCTTCTCCACCATGTTGCGGATTTCGAACAGGCGTCCATTGAATCCATCGACCGCTTGTGCATCGAAGACTCCATACGACGAAATCATCTTGCCTTCGACCACCTGCGCGGCAATCACGCTGCACTGCTTCTCGTTAAACACATTGACCATCTGCTTCAGCGCCGGCACAGGATTATCGATGACGTCGTCGGCCAGCAGTACCGCAAACGGTTCGTGCCCGACAAGTTCGCGCGCCATCAGGACGGCGTGGCCCAGTCCGAGCGCTTCTTTCTGGCGAACGTACGCAACGTAGATCATGTCGGAGATCGAGCGAACGATTTTCAGCAAATCCACTTTGTGGCGCTCTTCAAGCATCTTTTCGAGCTCGTAACTGACATCGAAGTGGTCTTCAATCGCCTGCTTGCCGCGGCCGGTGATGATGAGGATCTGGTCACAGCCAGAGGCCATCGCCTCTTCGACTCCGTACTGGATGATGGGCTTGTCGACCAGCGGGAGCATTTCTTTCGGTTGCGCTTTGGTCGCGGGCAGAAAACGGGTACCCAGTCCGGCGGCTGGGAAAACGGCTTTTCGCACTTTCATGGTCATGAGCGTCGTTCGTTGGTCGTGATCTTGCGGTGCTTAAGGCGGGACAATTGTAAACGTTCTCACGAACCCGTTGGCATACGGGTTCTCTGGTAGGGAAATCGGAGTGAAACTTACGAGCTTAGGGTGGAGTTGCTGAATGTTCGGGTGCCCTACCCTTGTCGCGCAGTCGGCGACAAGGGTGGGGATCTTGACTTCTTCTCAACTTCTCGAGATTTCTCGACTCTATTTTCCAACCACCAGCACCACAAAGCTGTCCGGCAGAATCGGCGGCCTGGGGTGCGGATTGTCCGCCGTGGGTGCCGGACGCGGTCCGAACTTCGCCGTCACCACATAGACGTTGTGAGTCTTCTCGTCGAGGGCCATGGTGCGCGCACCCTTTTCGGTCGGAACAGTTTCGGCGACGCTGAACTTGCCCGGCGAGTCTTCTTTGACGACGGTCAGAACTCCATCCTGCCCGCAGGAGGCGAATGCCAGACCGGTTTCAGGGTCGAATCCGGTCGCATCGACGCCTTCGCCGATGGGAGGAGTCGCGAGCACCTTTCCGCTGTCGGCGTCGACTACAGCCATCATCTTGTTGTCGCATCCAACGAACAGGCGCCGGTTCTTGCGATCGATCGCCAGTCCGCTGGGCTCCGTACAGGGTGCCAGAGGCCACTTCGATTTGATTTCCAGCTTGGCAGGGTCGATGGCGACCAGTTCGCTCTTGTCTTCGATGTTGATCCATATCCCACCTTTGGCGTCGCTGGCCGCGAACTCAGGCTTGCCATCGAGTTTGATCGTACCGAGGACTTTGCCATCCGTGGCATCGATGGCAGTGGAATCCTGGCTGTGTCCGTTGAAGGTGAAAACCCGCTTGGTGAAAGGATCGTAGAGGATCGCATCCGGATTCTCCCCAACCTTCACCTTCGCTCCAATCGGCGCAAGCGTCTTGATGTCGAAAATCGTGACCGTGCCTTCGCGCCCATTGCTGGTGAAACCCTTGCCGAGCTCGGGAGCGAGCGCGATGCCGTGTACGCCGGGTGTGTCTGGAATGTCCCCGACATTCTTGCCGGAATCCAGGTCGAGAACGATCACATGAGTGCCCCGCGAAATATATAACCGGCGCGCGCTGCCATCGGCCGTGAGGTAATCCCAGCCACCATCACCGCCAACTTTATAGGTTGTCTTCACTTTGTATCCCGGGCCAGCCGCGGCGAACGAAGTTGCCGCGAGGGCCAGGCTTAAAATCGGAATCCAGGTGAATTTCTTGGACATCACTCCTCCTGTTCAATGCGCGACTAGGCCCGCGAACACTTCCGCGCCACCGAGTAAACCTGATTAACCTGAAAATGTCCTGAAAGGCCGTTCTCGCAAACCACGATGCCCCGTAGGACCTTTTCGCAAAGCTCTACCAGTGAGCGACGGGGCTTCGAACCGAAGTAACTTTACCCTATTTTGAACGTGCACCTAGACTCTTCCGTATGGATGTTCCGCAGCCACCTTCTCCAAGTCAGGGGCCGAATCCGGCTCCGGGGCCAGACGCTCGTCTGCAGCCCACTCCAGACTATGGAACACTCGGTCCGGGATCGGATTACGCAGGCGTTGGAGGTGATGCCTCGCGGCAGGTGCCCCGCGGATCTTCGCCGCGATCGGTGCAGATTCTAGCTGCGGTGATTGGGATGATTGGCGCCTTTTTGGCCGTAGCACTACGCAATGGGAACGTCCGGCTGACGGATCTCGGGAAGGCGCTCTCGCCGCAGAAACAGATTACGGGTCCGGTGGAAAGTGCGCCGCTACTGGATGGCATGGAGCCGCAGAAACAGGCTGAGGCTCTTCTGGAACAGGCTGTACAACATTCTCCCGTCGCAGTGGATCAGATCTCGACGCGCGCAGGTGGCTGGCCCGGGCAGGTGCAGTGGACTCCTCAGATTGCGTCACTCTCCACAGCGGCGTTGAATTCCGATGATCTGCGTGTCCGCCAGTCGGGGGTGGAAGTCGAGCTTGCGGCGTACGGGCTTACGAAGACTTCGGCCAGCCTGGACTATGTGCTAAATCTGACCGATTCTACGGATCATGCGCAGAAGGTGTGGGCACTGTGGGCGGCCGGATTGCTGGCCAATCGCGGAGTCGAACCGGAGCATGTAATCGGGGTTCTTGCTACACATCTCAACGACGAAGACGTAGATTCCCGCCGCTGGGCGACAGAGTCGCTCGCTCTGACCGGCGCCGACGCCAGTGTTCAGCTCCTGCTTGCCGCCATGCACGAGGATCCATCGCCCGTAATCCGGGAACGCGCAGCCTGCGGTATTGCCTCCTCGGGACTTTTCACACCGGAACAGCGGATGACCGCCGTCCCGAGACTGATCAGTTACAGCGAGGATCCTTCGCTCGATGCTCAAACCCATGCATGGGCATTTCAAGCACTGGGAGACATCACCCATCAGCGTTTCGGGAACGACACAGCCGCATGGCGTCATTGGTACGAAGAAGAAGTGGCCAGTGGTCAGTGGTCGGTATCCATCCAATAAAGTAGTCGATGATCGACCATCAACTGCCAACCACTGACCACTGGCAACTAACCACGGACCACTGCTCTAATCCGACATCTTCGCTACGTGTACTTCAAAGCCGGTCTTCGGCAGCAACGATGTCAGCGCGAACGCTTTGAATCCCTCGCCGGTGATTTCGGTGCGGCGGTAGATTCCGGGCTCGCTCTCAATCGTCTCGCGCCGGCCTTCCATATCGGCTAAGAAGTTCTGCGCCTGCTTCACGGTCACGTCCATTTCTTTGGCGCGGGTGACGAACGCTTCCGATGCATACGAGCGCACCAGCTTGGGCCAATACTTGGCCAGCAGGTCGGTGCTGGCGAAGATGTCCGCCCAGATGATGCGTCCATTGACAGCGACCACGACTCCCACCGCATTTCGATCCCGAAGCTGATGGATCAGGCTCTGATAGTCCCGTTCGATCGGCGCAGCGATGGCCTCCACGTGCTTGCGGACGTCTTTGTTCTCGTTCACCTTGGCGTAGGAACTGGTCTGCGCCATTTCGGTGTGAAGCGTTGGAGCGGCAGCAGTAACCTCGACGGTGACCTGCTCTTTCTGCTTGGTCACGGCGTCCCAGACGGCTTGCTGATCTTTGTCGGCCATTGCCTTGGCGCGGACGGACGGCTGCGCCATGATGGCCATCGGCGGAGATGCAGCCCCATGAAGAGACCCGCCAACAGCCTTTCCGCCATAGATCGCTTCCGAGGCGCCAAAATTCGTGGTGGTGGCGACCCAGCGTCCCGGTTCCACGCAGAACACGCTCAGATCGATGGGATCGCTCTCGGCTGGGACGATGCGGTCCTTGCCGATGACGCGGTCCTGCTTTCCTCCGCTGACGATCTCGCCCGCCAGCAGCAGCAGCGGCCGTTTGGAATTGTTGACGAGAACCAGCCGGTTCACCTGGGCTCCGTCATGCAAGACCGCCGGAGTGCCGTGCCGGCGAATGAGTCCTTGCACGCTTCCAGCCTCCGTGACCACGACTTCCCCAGAGCGCAGTCCTTCATCGAGGGTGAGGAACTCGCCCGTGGCGTAGCTTTTTGCGGCGACCACGGGAAAAACTGTCAGGTTGCCGTGGCGAGTGGGATCGAGAACTTTGTAGCCGGGAGTGGGGGCGACTTCTCCGGCGTGGACATCGTGGCGATTGAGGACAACGAATCCGGTCACGAACAGCAGGACCGTCAAAGCCAAAATCTTGCGACTCATAAACGCTCCTCTGAAATGGAGCGAGCGCGCCCGTTCCCAGAGAGGAGACTCAGTCCGAGTTACTGGCGTATTCGGAGTGGGCGCGCTGCCCATTTCGACTCCGCTGATGGAACGTTCCGACAAGCGCGCCTTGCGGACGAAAAGTGCAGGACTGGACGCCTCGTCTGCCCCCGAAAGGAGAACCGTATCTGCACAGGAAGAAAAAAAACACCTGGCTTGCGTGACGTCACTTTAGACCTTGAAACTTTGAGACTTTGAAACCCTGTAAAATCAAGAGACCACACCGGAGCCACATCTGTTTTGTCTTCTCTCGACCAATTGAATCCGCAGCAGCGCGAGGCTGTTGAAACCGCCGACGGGCCCATCCTCATCCTGGCCGGCGCGGGTAGTGGGAAGACGCGAGTTATCACCTACCGCATCGCCTACCTGATCGAGCACAAGGGGGTCATGCCCGAGTCGATCCTGGCTATGACCTTCACCAACAAGGCCGCGGCCGAGATGGGCGAGCGTGTCGAGAAACTGGTCGGAGGTCTGAGCATTGCGAAGCCGGTGATTTCGACGTTCCATTCCTTTTGTGTCCGGGTGTTGCGGCGTGACATCGAAGCCATGCGGATTCCCTCCACGGTTCCGGGACAGCCGCCGATCGGGCACACGAAGAACTTCGTGATCTACGACGAAAGCGATCAGCAATCGGTGGTGAAGTCGCTGCTCAAGCGGTTTGGAATTGATGACAAGCAGCTGACGCCTCGCATCGTGCTGGGGCGGATCTCGTGGGCGAAGAACCACATGCTCGATCCACAGGAACTGTACTTGCAGTCCGCGGATCCGAAAACGGAGAAGATTGCGCACCTCTACGAGGAGTACCGCAAGGAACTGCGCAAGGCCAACGCGCTCGACTTTGACGACCTACTGCTCGATGCAGTACGGCTGCTGAAAGCCGCGCCTCAGGTTCGCGAGTACTACAACAAGCGCTTTCACTATCTGCTAATCGACGAGTATCAGGATACGAATCGTCCCCAGTACGAACTGATGCGCATGCTGGCCGGCGATCGCCACAACGTGTGCGCCGTAGGTGATGAAGATCAGTCGATCTACTCGTGGCGCGGCGCTGATATCCGCAATATTCTGGAGTTCGAGCAGGACTTTCCCGAGGCAAAGATCATCCGCCTGGAGCAGAACTACCGCTCGACTCAAAACATTCTCCAGGCCGCGTCCGCCGTGGTGGCGAATAATGTCCGCCGCAAAGGAAAGAACCTTTGGACGTCACGCCAGGGCGGCACAAAAATCGGCTACTACGAGGCGCCCGACGGAGAAAACGAAGCGCTGTTTGCTGCGGACTGGGTCGCCCGCTACGTTCGCGAGGCTACCGAGCACGGAGACACCCCGCGAGCGGCCATTCTCTATCGCACTAATTCGCAGTCGCGGCTTTTTGAAGAAGCCATGCGCCGCTACGGGCTCAAATACCACGTTGTCGGTGGCTTCTCGTTTTACGAGCGTTCCGAAATCAAGGACATGATCTCGTACCTCAAAGTCATCCAGAATCCGGACGACACGATCTCCCTGCTGCGGGTCATCAATACTCCAGCACGCGGGATCGGCAAAGGAACAATCGACACGCTGGAGCGCCTGGCGCTCGAAACCGGTCTGTCACTCTGGGGAGCCGTTAGCGAGGCGCTCAAACGCCAATTGCTGCCTCCGCGGTCCCTGGCCTCGCTGAAGATCTTTCAGCAGCTGATTGAAGATGCTCGCGCGATGCTCACCGGAACCTTCGTCGAACAACTGGAGGGATCGGCAATCGAAGAAGTGCCGGCCGCTGCAGAGTCCGCCAACGCGACAACTGCGGAGCAAGCACCTCCTGCCGAAGCCGAAGAAGAAGCCACCACCTTCAATCCGGAGGAGTTCGGAAACTTCTCATTCGACTTCGGACCCGGTGGCGATCGAGAGACCGCCGCTGGTCCCGAGGAAGTTGTGGGCAACGAAGTCCCTCGACCGGAAGAAACGGTGAATGCGGGCAGCGGCGACTCTGCAAACGCTTTTCCCACTCCCACGGTGAGCACTTCCGATATCCTCAAATTCCTGATCGATCGCACCGGGTACATCAAGATCCTCGAAGAAGAGGACACACCCGAGGCGTACTCCCGCATTGAGAACTTGCGCGAATTGGTCAATGCGGCAATGGACTCCCGCGATCGCGCCGAAACGCTGGATCAATTCCTCGACCACGCTGCCCTCATTGCCGATGCCGACGATTACGACGAGCGTGCTCAGATCACCCTCATGAGCCTGCATGCGGCCAAGGGCCTTGAGTTTCCCCTCGTCTTCCTGAGCGGGCTCGAAGAGGGCCTGTTCCCGCATTCACGAACCATGCTCGTCCCCGAGGAGATCGAAGAAGAACGCCGCCTTTGCTACGTCGGCATGACCCGCGCCATGGATCAGTTGATCCTGACGCGCGCCGTGTACCGGCGCCGTTACGGAACGGACTTGCCCGAAGCCAGTGTGCCCTCGCGCTTCCTCGAAGAAGTCCCCGGCCCCCTGATCGAGGAGTTGGGCACCCGCAAGGCACGTGTGGGGACGGCCGACCTCAGCCGTCCGTCCGGCCGGGCCTCCGTGGGATACGACTCCGAAACCCGCCATTACTCCTACGAAGATGAAGATCAAAGCGCGACCTGGCACGCCGGCGAGCCGCGCCGGACTCCGTCCGCCTCGAAACCAACCGTAGCTGCCCGCGCCTACAACTCGATCGAGAACATCGCCGAGTTCTTCGCCAGCAGAGGGAAGAAGTTCAGTTCGCCGAAGCCTGTCGTCGAAGAGCCAACAGGCAAGCGCGGTTTCAAGCCGGGACAGCGCGTCCGGCATCCGAAATACGGCGAAGGAACCGTGTACCAGCGCGAAGGAGAGGGCGAAGAAGCCAAGATTACGGTACAATTTCCACGCTTCGGCTTGAAGAAGCTGGTGGAGAAGTACGCCCAGCTCGAAATGGCCTGAGAGGCATTGAGTAATCGAGTGATTTGCTCCGTTCCGCTATGCGGTTCGGAGGTTGCTTTGCAATCACTCGATCGCTCAGCAATAAAATTCATTCGAAGAAAGAGTTCATGGCAAATACAACGAAACTGAGTAAAGACGAACGCAAGAAAGTCAAACGCACTGCGCGCAAGAAGCGGAAGGCGGAAAAGCCGCTGAAGCCGCGCGACTATCCACGCGGATCGAAGAAGCCGAAGGTCAAGAAACTGGCCCGCGGCCAGGCGAAGCGGTAGAAGAGCATTTTGGCATTCAGCACTTGGCGCCTAGCCCGTCCATGTTCATGCTTGGTTTGATTACGAGCGCAACGGATAGAGTGCCAAGTGCGAACTGCCAGATGCTAGTTCGGAGAAACGGACCCCTTGTCACAACCCACGACCAGCGAGCCTTCTTCTAAAGAAGTTGTGCGGACGTCCAACAACCAGCTTTTCTGCTGCAAGTCGATTGACAAGCTGATCTCTGAATCCGAATCTCCCGGGCAACGGCTGCAGAAGACTCTCGGCCCCTGGTCGCTGACCGCGCTGGGTATCGGCGCGATCATCGGTTCCGGAATCTTCGTGCTGACCGGCACGGCTGCTGCTGGAGAGTACTTCCAGGCTCCCTCGATCCTGCACGCTCAGGTGCTCGACATTATCGTCAACTTCCTGCGCGGAGGCGGCACCCAGGCCGTGCTGATGCACGGACGCCCGCCCGCTGGACCATCCATCGCAATCTCATTCTTGCTGGTAGCCATCGCCTGTAGCTTTGCGGGACTCTGCTATGCGGAACTGGCGTCGATGATCCCGATTGCCGGAAGCGCCTACACGTACTCCTACGCCACGTTGGGTGAAATTTTCGCGTGGATCATCGGCTGGGACCTGATCCTCGAGTACGTCGTCAGCAATGTGGTGGTGGCGATCGGGTTCAGTGCATACACCAAGGCGCAGCTCGGATCCTTTGGGCTCAATCTACCAGACAGGTGGTCAACCCCTGTATGGGAATCAGGGCACTGGACTGGGTCCTACTTCAACATTCCTGCGTTTCTGATCATTTTCATTCTCACCGTGCTATTGGTGCGCGGCATACGAGAATCGGCGGAAGCCAACAACATCATGGTCGCCATCAAGATCGGCGCCATCCTGATCTTCTTGGTCGTCGGCGGAGCACTGGTTCATCCCAGCAACTGGAAACCGTTTGCGCCCTCCGGATTCGGTGGCATTGTGACCGGCGGCGCGATAGTCTTCTTCACCTACATAGGATTTGACTCCGTCTCCACCGCGGCGGAGGAGGCAAAGAACCCTCAGCGCGACCTGCCCTTCGGCATCATCACTTCCCTGATCGTTTGCACCTTGCTCTATGTGGGGGTCTCGGTTGTTCTCTTGGGCATGATGAAGTACACGACCTTCGTCTCCGGCGAAGCAGCGGAGGCTCCGGTTGCCTACGCGCTCAAGGTGCTGGGAGCCAGCCCGTGGTCACGTTCCATTATCGTCATCGGCGCGCTGACGGGAATGATCTCGTCGCTCCTGGTCTTTCAATATGGACAGGCGCGCATCTGGTATGCAATGTCGCGCGACCGTCTTTTCCCGAAATTGTTTTCCGCCGTCCATCCCAAGTTCAAGACGCCGCACCTGTCCACGTGGATTGCCGGATTTGTCGTTGGCATCCCGTCGGGAATCTTCGCTATCAGCGACGCGGCCGATCTATCGAATATCGGTACGCTGTTTGCATTTGTATTGGTTTCGCTTGGCGTCATTATCTTGCGCCGGACCCAACCCGACCGCCCGCGAGTATTCAAAGTGCCGCTGGTGCCGTGGTTCCCGCTGATCTCAATCGTTCTCTGTGGTGGGCTCATGACGGGCCTGACCGTCATCACCTGGGTACGCTTCGTGGTGTGGCTGGGGCTCGGGCTGCTGATCTATATCTTCTATAGCCGGCATCGCAGCGAGTTCGCGCGGAAATAAGGCCATCAACAGAGCACTCAGGTGCAAGCATGAGTTTTCATCAGGTCGAGCCCTTGCCGATACGAACCCAGGTCCTCCGTGCTGTTGGCGAGGCCTGTTTGCCCCTTGCACTCGAGTTCGCATGGCGGCCATCGAAGATGAGCGTGGTCGATTTCGTCGGACAAGGTGTCATCTGTGTGGTCTTGTTCTTTTTCTGGCATGCCAACGAGGGATATGACATCGAGGTAACGGAACAAGAGCTTCGGAAGATAGAGAAAGGCCAGATCCAACGCGTCCTTCGCAGTGAGCGGATTCGCTACGTCAAAGAAGTGGGACGTGGCCCTTTCCGCGAACTGATGATTTCGGACACTGTCTTCGCCGGTATACCCTTCCGAAGTATCTCGATTCCCGTCAGAGCGCAGGATTATGAAATGATTAAGGCCCAAGTCTTGGGATGGCTGGAGCACCCAAGAGGCATGGGCCTTAGTCTTACGCAGTAACTTGCCTTACTGCTTCCACTCCTTCTCCAAGAACAAATACCGGGCGCGCAAATCGTCCTTGTGTGCTTCACACTGCTTGTTGAGATACATCACCTGCCATCCGTCGGCCGAAGAATACGTTGGCCACTGCGGTAATCCGGCGCCATTCGGGTTGCCGCTCTTGGCAAAATTCGTCCAATACTTTTGCATCGTGACGCTCAGGTCGCGGTCTTCCTGCCGCCACGCCACTTTCGCTTTCGAATCGAGCTGCCCGAACACATACTCGATCTCCGCCGAGTGGAATGCCCCGAGCGGCGGTGCCTTTGGATCAGACGGTGGAGGCGCCAGGTCAAACCGATAGCGGTAGATGGGCTGCTTCCCTGTCTTGCTCTGTGCTTCCAACCACGACCATGTTGACAGTGAGATAAATTTATCACTGGCGAAATCCAGCGCCGACCGCCGTACCTCTTGCTCATTGTCGATCGGATACAGTCGAAGAAACTCATCCGCCTTGCCGCCGAAATCCTTTTGCGCTTCAGCCTTCATGCTCTCGGCGCTCGGCTTCTGCGGCGAAAAAGCGACCTCAAAGCTGCCCTCGTCGTGATTCCATCCGGCCAGCAGCGCCACATCATTTTGTTTCCCGGCTGCGAAAATTGCCGGCACCGCTTCGGGCAAGAAGTACCCGTCTATATCCGGGCCGAACGAAAAGCCGTCCGGACCAGCCTTCCCAAAGACCTCCACCAGTTTCTCGGCGGAAACCGCGCGCAGTTCCGCCAAAGTGAAAACGCCCAGCTTGTCTTTCACGAGCTTCACATCGCGTTCTTCGCGACTCCCGAGCGGCTCGAATGACAATCCGCTGCGGGAGAATGCCGCGCCGCTCTCCCCAATCGCTTTTTGAAAAAGGCCCTTGTCCAGGGGAGATGCCATTTGTGCGCTCACCGAAAACGATCCCGCGCTCTCACCGAAGATCGTCACGTTTCCAGGATCTCCCCCAAACGCCGCGATGTTGTTGTGTACCCACTTCAACGCCTCAAGCTGATCGAGCAGCCCATAATTGCCTGCGGAGTTGCGCCCCGATTCCTTCGCCAGTTCCGGGTGCACCATAAACCCGAACACTCCCAGCCGATAGTTCATCGACACTACGATGACGCCCTGCTGCGCCAGATGTGTTCCGTCCTGCCGCGGCTCCGAAGTGGTCCCGGCCACAAATCCTCCACCGTAAATCCAGACCATGACCGGCAGTTTCTTTGAAGACGGACTGGCCGGCGTCCACACATTCAGCGTCAGGCAATCCTCGCTGCCCCCCGAATCGCGGAAAATCATATCGCCGAAGACATTCCCCTGCATGCAGTGCGGTCCGAAGTCGGTCGCCTTCTTGACGCCGCTCCACTTTGCCATGGGGACCGGCGCCTTCCACCTCAGATCGCCGACAGGAGGCCTGCGCATAAGGAATTCCGAGGAATGCCCGGACGGATCCCTCCTCTTTGCCCTCGACTGTGCCCGAACGAGTTTTTACTTGCGGAGCAGACGAGGCGAATGAAATTGCCGATAACAGTGTGAACATGGCAGCCAGAATGCCGACGGAACGCAGAGACATGGAATATCCTCCAAGCGAAACGAACCCCGGATTGTAAAGCAAACACGAGCGGGGATTTTGATTTTTCCTGCCGGCCTCGCCCACGCAGTCCTCGCAGGACCGGTGCGAAAGTTTTACAAAGTCAGCGGCTGGCTCCCTCGCAAAACTTCGCCTTGCCATCTACAATCTCAAATTATGTCGTCCGCAGCGAACCGCCCGCCCAATGCCTTCATTCGCCAGCTTCCCAAGGCGGAACTGCATCTGCATCTCGAAGGAGCGGTTGAGCCGGCAACTCTGCTCGAGCTCAGAAAACGGCACGGCGAAACCGTCACCTCGGTTGAAACGGAGGCTCTCTATCGCTACTCCGATTTCCCTAGTTTTCTGATGGCTTTCAAAGAAGTCAGCGCTCACCTTCGTGGGCCCGACGATTATGAGTTAGTCACCTACCGTCTCATGCAGCAGTTGAAAGAAGAGAACGTACTGCACGCGGAAGTCTATGTCGCGGTCGGTGTCTGTCTCTATCGTAAGCAGGATTTTGCCGCCATCTTCGAAGGCCTCGAGCGTGGCCGCGCCCGCGGAGCACGGGATTTCGGCGTCTCGCTTCTCTGGATTTTCGACGCGACTCGCCACTTTGGAGTAGAAGAGGCACAGAAAGTGTTCGAACTTGCCGTTCTCTACAAAGACCGTCATGTAGTCGGCGTGGGGATCGGCGGCGACGAACTGAAAGGCCCCTCCCGAGCTATTTCGCGGTGTTTACGCCTATGCGGAAGACCATGGCCTCTGTCTGACAGCACATGCCGGAGAAACCGGCCCGGCAGAGTCGATCTGGGGAGCGCTGAATCTCCATGCCGAGCGCATCGGGCACGGAGTGAGCGCGGCGCAAGACCCGGACCTGATCGAAGAGTTAGCCTATCGCCAGATTCCACTCGAAATTTGTCTCACCAGCAACTTGCGGACGGGCGTCTGCAAGACCGCGGCCGAGCATCCCGTGAAGAACTACTTCGAACAGGGCATGATGATCACGCTCAACACCGACGACCCGGCTCTGTTCGGCACTACGCTGGCTCGTGAATATCAGTTTGCCCAGGACACCTACGGGTTTACCGACGAGCACCTGCGTGAACTGGCGCGTAATTCATTCGAGGCATCGTTTCTGCCTGCCGAGAAGAAACTGGAATTGCTGAGCCTGTTCGACGCGGCCGTCGCTGGGTAACGTCGCTAGATACTTGTGGGAGCGTCCTCCCGAACAGCGTTCGGGAAAAGGCGTCTGAGGTAAGCTTCAGAAGCACGCTGGAGAGTGACTTATGCCGATTCGCCCGATTCTCCAACTCGGCAACCCGCTATTGCGCGAGAAGTGCGACCGCGTAGTAGATCCAACTTCGGGTGACATTCACGATGTGATCCGCGATTTAGCTGACACACTGGCCCACTCCCGCTCCAGCACAGGGTACGGACGGGCCATCGCCGCACCGCAGATCGGAATCCTCAAGCGAGCCATCTTCCTGCAACTACCGGGCGCAGAGCCTTGGCCGCTCATCAATCCCGAAATCATCGCAAGAAGTAAAGAGAAGATGGTGGTCTGGGATGCTTGCCTGAGCTTCCTTTCAATCTTCATGCAGGTCGAGCGCCATCGCGAGATCACAGTTCGCTATCAGACTCTGGAAGGCGACACGCGGGAGTTCGAGGCGGGAGAAGAGCGCAACTACTCTGAACTCCTGCAGCATGAGATCGATCACCTCGACGGCATCCTCGCGATCGACCGCGTCACAGACGTCAAGACAATCGTCACGCGAGAGGAATTCGAAAGACACTACCGCGACACTAGCCCGTATGCAGTCACAGCGGCAACAACCAAGGTATAAATAGATAGTGAGAAGCTAACTCCGTGGCGCTGAAGCGAACGCAACCGTAAAGCTGAGGGCTAACGACGAAAGACCAACGAGCGACCAACTTGCTTCACATCGGCATCGTCGCCTGCAGCACCGAGGGAGCCGCCCTCTGCTACCGCACCATCTCGCTCGAAGGATCCCAGAGACTGGGCCGCCACGATCACCCCCAAGTCTCGCTGCATTCATTCTCTCTTGCCGAGTACATGAAGTGCATTGACGCGAATGATTGGGCTGGCGTAGCCGAACTCATGCTCAAATCCGCGGACAAGCTCGCTCGCGCCGGAGCCGACTTCCTCATCTGCCCCGACAACACGATCCATCAGCCCTTTGATCTCGTAGAGCACCGCTCGCCGAGGCCGTGGCTGCACATTGCGCGCGAGGTTGCCAAAGAGGCTCAGCGGCACAACTACAAACGCCTCGCCGTTCTCGGGACTCGCTACTTAATGGAAGGACCGGTCTATCGCGACGCGGTGAAAGCCGCCGGAATCGGGCACCGCATCCCCGGCCCGGAACAGCGCGCGCGTATCAATCAGATCATCTTTGACGAGTTGGTGAACGGACAAATCCTGCCCCGCTCCCTGGCATACTTCATCGAGGTCATTCGCTCGCTGAAGGACGAAGGCTGCGATGCCGTCGTCCTCGGCTGCACGGAGATCCCATTGCTGGTTACGCCCGAAGCTTCTCCATTGCCCACGCTCGACTCCACGCGGCTGCTGGCGCAGGCTGCAGTCGTAAAAGCAATTGAAGGATAATTTCTTTGGAGGTTTTGAATGTCCGAGGCCGAACTGATTGCCGACCAACTCACACGCGCGTTCTACGGGCAAGCGTGGCATGGCCCGGCGCTGCTCGAATTACTCGCAGACGTGAGCGCCACCATCGCGGCCGCGCATCCCATCAATGACGTTCACAGCATCTGGGAACTGGTCCTGCACATCTCAGCCTGGGACAACGCTGCTTTGGTAAGACTCTCCGGACAGAAATGCCAGCCGCAAGGTGCGGAGAACTTCCCTCCAGTGGCCAAGGCCGATGCGGCAGCGTGGCGCAAGACCGTTTCGGAATCAAAACGCACCCACGACCGGCTGGTGAAAACCGTGGCGGGATTATCAGACGACCGACTGCGCGATCGCGTTCCCGGAAAGCGCTATAACTTCGCACGCATGCTTCACGGCATCGCGCAGCACGAACTCTACCACGCCGGCCAGATCGCAATCCTGAAGAAGGCCTGCACTAGCGCCAGATCTCGGTAATCATCAAGGTTTCCGGTCGCGAGGTTGCCAAAGTCCGTTGTCATTCCGACGCGCGAGCGTAGCGAGCAACGAGGAATAGGCTCACGCTCCGACCGTCTCCGGCTTCCCCGCCAGCAACTGCCGCAACACATACTGCAAAATTCCGCCGTTTGCGTAGTACAGCGCTTCCTGCGGAGTATCGATGCGCACCACCGCGTCAAACTCAACCGCATCTTTACCCTTTGCAGCAGCCTTCACCTTCACCGTGCTTCCCGCGGCAAAGCGATCGACGATCTTCCGTATCCCCATAATCTCGAACACTTCTTCTCCCGTCAGCTTCAGTGATTCTGCGTTTTGTCCTGCCAGGAATTGCAGCGGGAGGATGCCCATGCCGACCAGATTGGAGCGGTGGATGCGTTCGTAGCTTTCGGCGATGACGGCGCGTACGCCGAGCAGCGCCGGCCCTTTGGCGGCCCAATCGCGGGACGACCCTGATCCGTACTCTTTGCCGGCGAGAATAACGAGCGGCGTCTTTTCGTCTCGGTATTTTTCGGAGGCGTCGAAAATTGACATCTCCACGCCGCTCGGCAGATGCCGCGTATATCCCCCCTCGGTCTGCACCAGCTTGTTGCGCAACCGCACATTGGCAAACGTCCCGCGCACCATGACCTCGTGATTGCCGCGCCGTGACCCATACGAATTGAAGTCCGCCGGCTTCACCCCATGCTCCTGCAGATATTTCCCCGCCGGACCATCTTTCTTGATCGATCCCGCCGGAGAAATATGATCCGTCGTGACGCTATCCCCGAGCACCGCGAGCACCCGCGCCTTCTTGATCTCCTGCACCGGAGACGGCTTCACAGCCATTTCATCGAAATACGGAGCCTTCCGGATGTACGTCGAGTCCTTCTCCCACGCGTAAGTCTCTCCCTTGGGCACCGACAGCCCGCGCCAGCGTTCGTCTCCCTGGAAAACTTCGCCGTAGGATTTCGCGAACATCTCGGCTGTAATCGACTGCGCCATCGCTTCTTCCACTTCTCGCGATGAGGGCCAGATGTCAGCAAGATACACGGGTTGCGCGTCTTTGCCCTTCCCCAGCGGCTCTTTTCTCATGTCGATATCGATCCGCCCGGCCAGCGCAAACGCGACCACCAGCGGCGGAGACATCAGATAATTCGCCCGCACCTCGGAGTTAATGCGGCCTTCGAAGTTGCGATTGCCGGAGAGCACCGATGCGACCACCAACTCTTTATCATCGATAGCCTGCGACACCTCAGTCGGCAGCGGGCCCGAGTTTCCGATGCAAGTCGTGCACCCATACCCGACAAGATGAAACTTCAGCTTCTCCAGATAGCCCATCAGTCCGGCCTTCTCGAGATAATCGCGCACGACCTTCGATCCCGGAGCCAGCGAAGTCTTCACCCAAAGCGGAACGCTCAGTCCCTTTTCGACCGCCTTTTTTGCCAGCAGCCCCGCTCCAATCATCACGGACGGATTCGAGGTGTTGGTGCAGGAAGTAATCGCGGCAATCACAACGCTGCCATGCTTCAACGAATCTTTCACCGACACGGGAACATGCTCGTGCACATTCGGGTCTTCGACCCCAACGGCTGTGGGACTGCCGCCTTCCTGCTCCCACCGGTCTTTCGTCGCCGGAGCGACAGCAGGAATGGCTCCAGCCTTGGCCGCGCTCTTTGGCTTGATCAGCAGAGGCAGGGCCTTGCAGAACGACTCTCCCGCATCCGATAGCACCACCCGATCCTGTGGACGCTTCGGTCCAGCGAGTGACGGCTCGACGCTCGCAAGATCAAGCGACAGCAACTCCGAGAATTCCGCTTCCGGGGTCTTCTCATCGTGAAATAGTCCCTGCTCACGCGAGTACGCTTCCACCAGGGCAATCTGTTCCTTGCTGCGGCCGGTCAGTTCAAGATAGCGCAGCGTTTCCTTATCAATCGGAAAGATGCCGCATGTCGCCCCGTACTCCGGAGACATGTTCGCAATGGTCGCCCTGTCCGCGAGTGGCAGATCGCGCAAGCCGGGCCCAAAATATTCGACGAATTTTCCGACGACCCCATGCTTGCGCAACGTCTCGGTGATGGTCAGCACGAGATCGGTAGCGGTCGCACCCTCGCGCAAACGTCCCGTCAGCTTCACGCCGACTACGAGCGGAATCAGCATCGACACAGGCTGCCCGAGCATTGCCGCCTCAGCCTCAATTCCACCGACACCCCAGCCGAGAACGCCCAACCCATTCACCATGGTGGTGTGGCTGTCGGTGCCAACCAGTGTGTCTGGATACGCTACTCGCTTGCCCGGGCCCTCATGCACGAAGACAACACGAGCCAGATATTCGAGATTGACCTGATGAACGATACCCGTGTCGGGAGGAACGATGGCCAGATTGCGGAATCCTGTCTGGCCCCAGCGAAGGAATGAATAGCGCTCTTTGTTTCGCTGGAATTCCAGCAGCGCATTCATGTCGAGCGCGTTCGAGGTGCCGAATTCGTCCACCTGCACCGAGTGATCGATGACCAGCTCCACCGGCTGCAGCGGATTAATCAACGTTGCGTCGCCGCCGAGCTGCTTCATCGCGTCGCGCATGGCGGCGAGATCCACCACACACGGGACGCCCGTAAAGTCCTGCAGCAGCACGCGGCTCGGCGTGAACGCGATTTCCTTTTCCGGCTTCGATTTGCTGTTCCACTTCGCCAGCGCCCGCACCTCTTCCTTGGTCACGTTGCGCCCATCCTCGGTGCGCAGCAGGTTTTCCAGCAGAATACGGAGAGAAAACGGAAGATGTTTGGTCGGGATTCCCGGCCTGGTCGAGGGACTCCAGCCGATAAATTTCATATTCCTTGCTGCCGACTTTCAAGCTCGAGCGGCTGTTAAAGCTGTTCACAGACATGATGGCCTTCCTTGGCGGGAACATTGACGCGCACAGATACGCGCGCTAGTTTGATTGCAACCTACTAGTGTAATTCGTTCGGGGCGGATTCGTAAGGCGGCGTCATGCGGGACCGGGGCAGGCTGCCAGGCGAAAAAGGGGGCCAAACTGCTCATCTTGAATGTGCCACATCGATGTGACACTATATCCTTATGCCCTCAATCAACATCCGCGAGCTTCGGGACACGCGGCGCCTCAAGGCTTGGCTGCGTGCGGGAAAAACCGTCGAACTGCGTGAGCGTGATCAGCTCATCGCACGCATCGTGCCGGAGTCCGAACAGAAGAAGGGTCCGGTTCAGTATCCCGATTTTGCAGCCCGTGCGAAGAAAATCCTCGGAGACCGCGTCCTGCCTAATGTGATCCTCGAAGATCGAGGACGCTATTGAACGCCTACCTGGATTCAAGCTTTGTCGTTTCTTTGTATTTGACGGATGCGCATTCCCTCGAAGCCAGACAGCGTGTCACATCCGGCGGATGGTTCGTGCTTACCCCACTCCATTTCGCTGAGTGGGCTCATGCCATCGCTCAACACCAGTTTCGAGGAACCCTGTCGGCGCAAAAGGCCCGGGAGATCAACGCACTCTTCCTTGCCGATCAGCGAACGGGGTTGTGGCAGCCAGTAGGGTTGCCCGAGAACTGTTTCCAACGATGCGTGGACCTTGCTCACGGTTATGGAGCGACAATCGGGCTGCGCACGCTGGACAGCCTTCACGTTGCCTGCGCCCTCGAACTCAAAGCCGAACGGTTCTGGACCTTCGACGAACGCCAGGCCAAGTTGGCAAAGGCGCAGGGATTGAAAGCCTGACCGGGCACTAACACTTGTTCTTCTTCTTCCTTCAGCTCGCCGCCGTCGGCTTTCGATTTCTCGATGATCTTTTCCTGCAACCGGCCGGGCGCTCAGGCATGCGATCTGCTTTGACTATAAACGGGCAGTACAAACTCGTTCGGTGGGAACTGCGGAGCGGAGTGCTTTTTGGGGATGGCGATCTTCCTCCGACGTACGAAGCTTACAAAGCGGTGATGCAGCAGGCGAGATCGTGCAGACAGCGTATGCGGTGAGACGTTCCCGTCCACGACATCAAGCCTCCCTGCGTCGTACGGTCGCTCACGCCGCGGCCCGTATGCCGTCTCTGTACAACTTGACTTTGCGCGGGTGGGCTACTCTTCCTCTTCCTTCACCTCGCCGCGTTCCGCCTTCGCCTTCTCAATGATCTTCTCCTGCAATTGTCCGGGCACGACGTCGTAGTGATGCATTTCCATGTTGAAGGAGCCGCGGCCCTGGGTCATTGAGGTCAGCTCGACGCCGTACGTCAGCATTTCCGACATCGGGACTTCGGCCTTCACCACCGTGTTGCCACCCTTGTTGTCCATGCCCTGAATGCGCCCGCGGCGGCTGTTGAGGTCGCCCATGATCGATCCTGCGAAATCGTCGGGCACCGTGATTTCGACGTGCATGATGGGCTCGAGGATGGTCGGCTTCGCGGTCTCCATGGCTTTCTTGAAGGCGATGCGGCCTGCCATCTGGAATGAGAGATCGTTCGAATCGACATCATGGTAGGAGCCGTCGTAGAGGACCACTTTAAAATCTGTGACAGGGAATCCGGCGAGATATCCGCGAGCGGCGGCATCCCGGATTCCTTTCTCAACCGCCGGAATGTAGTTCTTCGGAATCGCGCCGCCAAAAATGTCGTTCACGAACTCGAATTCGCCTCCCCGCGGCAGCGGTTCCATCTTGATCTTGCAGTCACCGTACTGCCCGTGGCCACCGGTCTGCTTCTTGTGGCGTCCCTGCACGTCGGCCTTCCCGCGGATCGTCTCGCGATACGGTACCTTCGGCGCTTTCAGGTTGACCTGCGTGTTGTAGCGCTTCTTCAGCTTCGCGACCGTGACTTCAATGTGCTGCTGTCCGGTTCCCGCGATGAGGAATTCCTTCGTCTGCGGATCGCGGAAGAATCGCAGCATGGCGTCTTCTTCCATCAGCTTGTGCAGTCCGGGACCAAGTTTGTCTTCGTCGGCGCGGGTCTTTGGCTCAATCGCAAACGTAATCGCGGGCTCCGGCAGCTTCACCCGCGGATACTGAATCGGCGCCGACTTGTCGCCCAGCGTGTCGCCCGTCAGAGTATCTTTCAGCTTCGCTACCGCTCCGATGTCGCCGGCATGCAGTTCATTCACCGGGATAGCCGTCTTGCCCTGCATCACGGAAATGTGCGAAAGCTTTTCCGCAATGCCCTTGGGGAAATTCTGCAGCGTGGCGTCGTTCTTCAGCACGCCGGAAAATACTTTGAAGTAGGAGATGCGTCCGGCGAAGGCGTCGGAGACCGTCTTGAACACATAGACTGAGACCGGTTCTTCGTCGCTTTCGTGGCGCTTGGGAATATCGCCGTTGCTTCCAGCGGAGACCTCGCCCTGCACCCATTCGTGCTCGGAGGGCGCCGGGGTGTAGTCGATGATGAAGTCCATGACGCGGTCGGCGCCGATGTTGCCCAGGCCGGAGCTGAAGATGACGGGGAAAATCTTGTCTTCGCGGATCGCGTTGTGCAGGGCCGGGACGAGGTCTTCTTCGCCGAGAGTTCCGGCTTCGAAAAACTTCTCCATCAGCTTGTCGTCGCCTTCGGCGACGAGTTCGACCAGCCGCTCGTGGGCCTCGAGAGCCTGATCTTTCAAGTTGGCGGGGATGTCAGTCTCTTTGCCCTTGCCGTTGCCGCCCATGTCGTAGGTGTAGGCCTTCATGCGGACGAGATCGATCACGCCCGAGAGACTCTTCTCGGCACCGATGGGAAGCTCGATAGGAATGACATCCCGCCCGAAAGCGCCAGTCAGCGACTCCAGCACGCGCGCCGCATCCGCCCTGTCGCGGTCCATGCGGTTCACCACGATCAGCCGCGGCGTCTTATATTCTTCGCAGTAATTCCAGACACGCTGCGTCACGACTTCCACGCCAGCCACTCCGTCCACCACCACGATCGCCGCATCCACCACAGGCAGCGCCATCTTGGCCTCATGGACGAACATGCTAAATCCGGGGGTATCGAGGATGTTGATCTTCGTACCACCCCACTCGACGACCGCGACGCCGGTGGTGATGGACATCTGGCGGGCAAGTTCTTCTTCGTCGTAATCCGTTGTGGCCGAACCGTCGTCCACGCGTCCCAGCCGCTGGGTGGCCCCTGAGGTGTACAGCATGGCCGATACCAGCGACGTCTTGCCCGCGTGGCCGTGTCCGACCATCGCGACATTCCTTATGTTTGCTCCGGAATAGACTTTCACGTTGGGCTCCTTCAGGCAGGCGTGGGAAGGAACGGCCCATGAATGAGGATGAGGACAGTACAGGCCTGCCCAACAAACCCGCCGAAACCTAGGATGCTACCACGCACAGAGCAGGCGCCTCAACCGAGCCAACCGATTTAGCAGGGGCGGGTTTCAAACGGCTGGTAGAATCTCCCAAAGCCATGCTTGGCAATCGCACCCGCGAACAGTGGATCGCGCAGTATGCGCAGAGTCACCAGCATCCGGTAAACCGCCTCTGCCACACCCTCGGAATCCCAACGATTCTGCTCTCGCTGGCAGTCGCCCTCGCCGCGTTCCTCCACCACAGCCTCTGGCTCGTCGCCCTCGGGCTCTTCGTGATCGGCTGGATTCTCCAGTTCATCGGACACGCCTTCGAAGGGAAGCCCCCGGAGTTCTTCTCCGATTGGCGCTTCTTATTTGTCGGCGTCCGCTGGTGGTGGGCTAAGATTCACGGCAAAGCCTAAGACCACGGCATGCGCCGATTTCTGCGCCCTTGTGATGAAAGACTTTCCACCGCAGAGTTGTCACCATGACGTCTCGGCCGCCTTGCGCCCCGAATCCAGTCTGTTCTATGCTCAAAATCACCTCGGGGTTCTGCTTCACCGACACGCATGCAGCGTTTGACCGCAAGACTCCTGTTGTTGTTTGCGCTGTTCGGGACATTCGCTCCCGTAGCGCTGCACGCCCTTTCTACGCCTGCGCACGCCTGCTGCCTGCGCAAGAACGCCCCGCATTGTCATCATCAGCTGAACTCGACGGAATCTGCAGTTCGTTCCACAGGAGGATGCTGCTCTCACGGCTGCTGCCGCGCCGTGACGATATCCAAGTTTGCGAGGACGCTCACGACCCCGAGCGCCGGATTCTTGAACGGCACGGGCCAGGCCGTCTCTGAAGCTCTTCCTGCCACGTTCTACACGCAAGTCCAAACATCGAAATCCCCGCGGGCACCTCCGAAGTCGCTCACCTAAAGCTGCAATATCACTAGACCGTGAAAGGCACGAGTTCACTCGTGCCGCTAAGGCCTGCCCCAAGCTAACGGCTTTAGCCGCTGAGGTTTTGCTTTCTTGCCCGAACGATCTTCGGAGAACGAATGCGCCGAATCTGTCTTCCGCTATCCGCAATATTATGCGTGACACTTGCCTACGCCGCAGTTGTCAGCACTGTGCGTGGAGTCATTCACGATCCCCAGCACCGCCCGGTCCAAAACGCCATGGTGATGATCAAAGCCAAGGCCTCGGACTGGTCCTCGACTGTGAACTCCGACGCTAATGGGGAATTCGCCCTCACCGCCGTGCCTCTGGGCGAATACATCGTCACCGTGGCGGGTGTCGGCTTCGAGCAATCCCAGCAGGATGTCGCCGTCATCTCCGGTTCCCAACCCGTGCTGCACTTCGCCCTCAATATCGCGGGGGCGAAAGAGTCCATCAACGTTACCGATACCACAGAATCCGCGCCCACCGATTCTTCCACTCCCACCACCGTGGTCGACCGCCTCCAGATCTCCCGCACCCCGGGCGCAGACCGTACCAACAGCGTCGCCATGATCACGAACTATGTGCCCGGATCCTACGTCGTCCACAATCAGCTCCACATTCGCGGCGGACATCAGACCAGCTGGCTGGTTGACGGCATCCCCGTTCCAAATACCAACATCGCGTCGAATATCGGCCCGCAGTTCGATCCGAAAGATATCGACTATCTGGAAGCCAGCCGCGGAAGTTACGGCGCAGAGCTCGGCGATCGAACCTATGGAGTCTTCAACGTCGTGCCGCGCACCGGATTTGAGCGTAACAACGAGGCCGAACTTGTCCTCAGCGCCGGAAATTTCTATCAGACCAACGATCAGTTCAGCATTGGCAGCCACACTCAGCGATTCGCGTATTACGCTAGCGTGAACGCAAACCGCAGCAATCTCGGAATCGAAACTCCCGTCCCCGAGGTCGTGCACGATGCCGCGAATGGCTTCGGCGGATTCGGAACCCTCATCTTCAATGCCGATCCTTCCAACCAGTTTCGCTTCGTTACATCCCTGCGCAAGGACTTCTATCAGGTCCCCTACGACGCCACCTTCACCGACCTGGAGAGTTCTCAATTCGACTCCAGCGGGCTGCGCGACACCGATCACGAGTCCGACGCGATCGCAAATCTCTCCTGGGTTCACACCTTCAACTCGAAGACGATGCTGACCGCATCTCCATTCTTCCATCGCAATTCTGCCAACTATGAGGGAGGCGCTGCCGACTACCCAACCTCGACCACGGACCATCACACCTCCCTCTATGCCGGAGGCCAGCTCAGCCTCACCACCAGCTTCGCCCGCAACGACCTGCAAGTGGGCTTCTACGGGTTCCACCAGAACGATCGTCAGAAGCTTGGAATCCTCTTCCAATGCCCTACCAACGGGGATCCCAACTTTCCGGATTGTGGTGGCGCTCCCTTTTTCGACGCCGAGTCCCCTTCCGGCGGGCTCGCCTCTTTCTTCATGGACGACAAGTTCAAGCCCGTCTCATGGCTGACACTCTCCGCCGGAATGCGTCCCACGCACTTTGCCGGAGGAATCACGGAAGACGCCATCAGCCCGCGCTTCGGCGCGGCCCTCAACATCCCCAAACTCAATTGGACGTTCCGCGCTTTCTACGGCCATTACTACCAAGCTCCGCCGCTCATCACCGCCAACGGGCCTCTGCTCCAACTCTGCCAGGCGAATGGCTGCGGATTCATTCCCCTCCACGGCGAGCGCGACGAAGAACACCAGTTCGGCGTCGCCATCCCCTTCCGTGGATGGACGCTCGACGCCGACACCTTCCGCACCCGAGCCTCCAACTTCTTCGATCACGATGCCATAGGAGAATCGAATCTCTTCTTCCCCTTAACGATCGAGAGCGTTGTCATTAATGGATGGGAGGTTACCTTGCGCTCTCCCCGCCTGGCGCACCGCGCTCAGATTCATCTCTCCTATTCGAATCAGGTGGCGTGGGCAGGCGGCGCAATCACCGGAGGCCTCACAGACTTTTCCTCCCTCGACTGGGGCCCGCTCGATCACGACCAGCGCAACACGCTAAACATCGGCGGAGACATCACCCTCCCCCATCGCGCCTACGCTTCGACCAACGTCTATTACGGATCAGGTTTCACCAACGCCTTTCCCGGCGAGCCCTACCCCGGCAACTACCTGCCGGGACACACCACGTTCGATGTGACTGTGGGGAAAGATTTCACCGATCACCTATCGGCTTCCGTGAGCGCACTCAATGTCGCGAATCGGCGCTACGAAATCGACAATAGCGTGACCTTCGGCGGCTTCCATTGGAACAATCCAAGGGAGGTCTTCGCAGAACTTCGCTACCGCTTTCATTACTAAGGAAGACTCCCGCCTGGGGAAGAGCGGCGCTTGGGGGACAACCTCGGCCGGCCGTAGGCAGAACGCCAAGCAGTGAGGTTCAGAGCAAAAGCTCCCCCTCGGCTTCCGATCTAACCAAACTGTAGCCGGGTTCTCACACGGACACTTTAGCGCCGATCTTCCACGGTGCCATCGGCATTCAGGAGTGTTTCTGCGACTCGAAACGCATGCCCTTTCAAGACAGGGGGGCTCTGGGGCGTGAAACCGTGTTGCTGCCTTGTGCGAACCGCCTATCAGCCCTTCCGCAGGCGAATTGAGCCGTCACCCGTGCGGATGGTGAGCAGGCTGCCTCCGCCGTTGAGCTTGCCGTGAATCTCGTTCTGCCGAATCTTGCCTTCGGCGGTCACTGGCATATCGAGATCAATGTGGCCATCGCTGGTATGCAGATCGACAGTGGCCGAGAGATCCGGAGGAATCTCCAGAGAGACGCTGCCATCGCCGGTCTCAAGCCGCCATTCAGCCGCGAGTGTAGAGCCAGCTATTGCGCGCACGTCAACGCTTCCGTCACCGGTCTTCAGAGCGAGTTCATCAAAGCGGCCATTGGCCTGGATACGGCCATCGCCCGTTGTGGCGTGCAGTTTGCCATCGACATTATCGAGGTTCTCCGAACCATCTCCAGTATGAAGATCCATCGCGCCTTTGAGGCCTGCGACTTCGATCTTCCCGTCACCGGTCCGCAGATTGGCGTTCCCTTCGCGGGGCATCTGGATCAGGACGTCCACCCGGTGCGATCCCCATTCAACGTTGAAGTTGTGATGCGGGTAGTGCACTTCGATTTCGACGGAGTTGCCAGTCTGGCGCTCATCGATACGGATGCCACCCTCGCCGATCTTGTAGCGGCTCGTGATGACCTTGGCTTCGATTTTGTTCTGGTCCCACGTGCTGACGCGGATATTCGCGTCCGAGGTTTCAACGCGGAGGTCAGGTTTGCCGCTAAGGTTATAAGTCTTCGACCACTCGTCGGCATAGGCGGGCAATACGGAAATGATGCCGAGCGCCAGAATCATGAGCCCCAGACGTCTGATGGATATTGATTTCATGGGAATCCTCCCGGCGGGCGACACACTTGCGCCCCAGCCTGTTAGACGTGATTACGGGCAATCGGTGAGGTTAGTTCCGTTGAACCGGCTGCGTGGGGAACTGGTGATAGGCCATGCGGATCAGAGTGCGCTCGGAAAACGGCAGGTACAGCAAAGCTGCGCTGGCTGCAAACGCCGCTCCCAGGCCGATTTGCTGCATAAGAAGGAAAGGCGCTACCGCCCATAGCTGGTCAAGCGCGAGGATAAAAGGAAAGAGCGTGCGGAACTTCTCGCCCATTCTCAGGTGATCGAAAGCCGTTCCCGAAATCAGGTACAGACGCAGGGGGATACCGACTCCAGCGGTAATCAGTACGGCCGCAACAAGAGTTGTGGCTCCCCAAGGCGGGAGGAATGAGTCAGCGATTTCCTGGATAGGATGCAGGCGGATGAGCGCGGCGACGTAGAAGCACAAGTACATGATCTGAATGAGGGCGAAGAGTCCCCGGGTGACGCCTCGATGCGGAATGGGTACTTCCAACTCGGGATGGAGCAGGGTCGAGTTTGCGGGAGCGGCCACCTGGACGGGAGTTGCCGGAACCGGCTGCGAAACTGGCGGCGCATCTTTCTGTTGCGGCTGTACGGGAGCGATGAAGCGGTATCCACGACGGGCGAAAGTCTCGACATAGCGGGGGCTCGAGGCGGAGTCTCCGAGAACCTCGCGGACCTTGTTGATGGCTGTGTTGAGGCTGTGATCGAAATCCACGAAGGTGTCGGCGGGCCAGAGCTTTTGCTGCAGCTCCTCACGGGAGACGACCTCGCCGGAACGTTCCAAAAGGAGAGCCAGAACCTGGAAAGGCTGACCCTGAAGGCGGAGTTTCACGCCATTCTTTCGTAATTCGCCAGCCGTGAGATCAAGTTCGAAGACGCCGAAGCGGACGATCCTGCTGTGGTTTTGCGGCGATGCCATGGGACGACGCCGTAGTGTAGCACCCATAACGATGGAGAGCCGGCGGGCGTTCGCCGCAATATCCGCGGTGAGACGAGCCATTCCGCCCACGGTCAGGCAAACGAGTGCGATAGGGATAAAGAGCGGTGGCAGTTTCACCAGCGCTGCCGTTCTAGCGGGAGTACTCCTGGATTTTTTGGTCGACCGCGACCGCAACGTATTTTTGTGAAGTCAGGTCGCGGAATTGGACTACGCGATGGCCGTCGCGGACCAGCTGTCCCCATCGGCTGGGTTTTTCGGAGTTCTGTTCGATGGCCTGGTACTCCTTGCCATCCATAAGGAATCGGGTCGTACGAAGGCGCTGCGAGCCCGTGCGGGTCACGCGAGATTTCCGTCCGTTGAGTTCGATTTGGGTGCCGGACATGAGTTGTTCCGCGACAGAGAGGAGCAGGGCATGGTCGAGCATGGGCTTTTGGATGATGGTACGCCGGGAGAGTGGGCGGTAAAAAACGCGGTAAGAACGGCGTGCAAGCTTTTCCCGGCACTTCCATACCGGGATTTCCCTCGCCGACAATACACGGCTACGGTACTACCAGGGCGACGGAGACTCCTCGGATTAGCTTAGTCGTTGATTCTGCAGGTCTTTAGAGTGTCGCGAAGCCGAGCTTCTGCTTGTCTTGCATCATCCAGGAGTGTCCTTCGTCATGGGCCTTCGGTGACGTTTATTGGGGGCGGGGCGGTTGCTACCGTCATCCTCAGGTACCGGTGCGTGTGGTACCAAAGCGAGGATGACTCTTTCAATGGCGAAGGCAAAAGTAACGATTCTTTATGGCGAAGGTGACGAGGACGTTTTGAAAGCACAGGCTTCGGCTCTGGAGAAGGCCGGGTATTCGGTCCAGCCGGGACTGGGGCGCAAGGGCCTGGACGAGGCTCTGAAGAAGACGAAGTTCGACCTGGTCGTGCTGGGGGCAACCTTGAGCCGGAATGACCGGCATCATTTGCCGTATATGGCGAAGAAGGCGCACGCCGACACGAAGATCCTGGTGCTGCATGCCGATGGCACGCGGCATCCGTATGTAGATGGCTGTGTCGATACAGGTGCCAGCATGGAGAACGTGCTGAGCAAGATTGAGAGCATGAAGATTGCCGGGTCTGCGGCTTTGGCTGCAGGTGCGGCGGCTGGACGATCCTAGCTAGTACCGTACTCAGTACTCAGAAAGAAGGCGGCCGTACCTTTGGCCGCCTTTCCTTTTCTCCGCGCAGGAACCCTGTTGAGTAAGAATCAGGGTGATCAACCGGTGGAATTTCCAGACCATTCTGCAGTTTCAGATAGATAGCAAGTGGGAGCCTACCTTCGGCGGCGCTACAATGTTGGCGTGTCCTCCCCGGAATCAGAGAAGGAAGCTGCGGACCGGCATCATCGGCATGCGGTGTATGCGTCGGAGACCATCGGCCTGGTGGTAATCGCGCTTCTGCTGCTGGTGCTCACGCTGGTGCGTTACTGGCAGAGCATTCATGGGAGCCTGCGCTGAACGTGAGTGCAGATCGCTCTTCCCTCGAACCGCTACTCGTCGTCATTCTGGGCCCTACCGCGAGCGGTAAGACTGCGCTTTCACTCGTGCTCGCGAAGGAGTTTGAGGGAGAAATCGTCAACTGCGATTCGGTGGCGATGTACCGGGAGTTTGATATCGGTACGGCGAAACCGAGTCTCGCGGAACGAGCCCAGGCTCCGCATCATCTTTTTGATTTCGTGAGTCCCACGCAGGAAGTTACGGCCGGTGAGTATGCTCGCCGTGCGCGAATTGTGCTGGACGAGATCAAGGTACGGCATCACTTGCCCATTGTGGTTGGGGGCACGGGATTGTATCTGCGGGCATTACTGGAAGGACTGTTTCCGGGGCCGCAGCGGTCGGAGGAGTTGCGGCAACGCTTGCGGGAAAGAGCGGCGACCCGTGGGTCGGAGTATCTGCATCGGATTCTTGCGCGCCTGGATCGTGAGACCGCGGAGAAGGTGCATCCGAATGATGCTCCGAAGCTGGTTCGAGCGATTGAGGTGTGCCTGACATCGCGGAAGAAGATGTCGGAGCTCTGGGAGAAGGGGCGAGATCCGCTGAAGGGTTTCCAGGTTTTGCGGCTGGGGCTGGATCCGGACCGGTCCGCGCTCTATGAGCGAATCAATGCACGGGCGTTACGGATGTTTGGGAGCGGGCTCGTGAAAGAGACGAGCGCTCTTCTGGAAAGATATGGATCTCGTGCTCATGCGCTTGGATCGCTCGGGTACAAGCAGGCGGCACAGTTTATTCGCGGTGAAGTTACAGGAGACGAAGCGGTCGAAGCGGCGCAGCAAGGGCACCGCAATTATGCCAAGCGGCAGATGACCTGGTTCCGCAGAGAGCCGGAGGTGCACTGGCTTCGGGGGTTTGGGGATTCAGCTGAAATTCAGCAAGTAGCTGTCGAGCTTGTGCGAACTTCATTACGGCGGATTCCGGTGAATTAGACGCGTGTTTCGGCGCTACTCTCCAAGTTTACATTCCTCATTTCAAGACTGCTGAAAGCACGGCTTCGAACCCCTCCTTCTGCTATCGTTTCTGCATGCGGAAATTTCTGACTTTCATATTGATAGCTATCAGTGTATCTGCGCCTGTCTTTGGGAAAGACAAACATGTTCAGGCCAAGCCGGTTCGTCAGACTCGCGAAGCTGATAAGTGGGCGGAGAAGACTCTGCACAGGTTGACGGTCGAGGAGAAGATTGGACAGGTGTTCATGATCTGGTGCCGGGCCAGCTTCCTGAACCTGGAAAGTCCGGAGTATCTCGATTTCCTGGAGTCGATGCGGAAGTATCATGTGGGATCGTTTGCGATGTCGGTGCATGTGGATGGTCCTTTTCTGCTGCGGACCGAGCCTTATGAGGCCGCCGAGTTGCTGAACCGCTTGCAGAAGGAATCGAAGCTGCCGTTGCTGTTTGCGGCGGACTTTGAGCGGGGAGTCGCGATTCGGTTGATGGGGGCTACGAATTTTCCGCATGCGATGGCGTTTGGGGCGGACGGCAAGCTGGAGGACGCGGAGAGATTTGGGCGCATTACGGCCGAAGAAGCGCGGGCAATCGGGGTGCACTGGAACTTCTTTCCAGATGCGGATGTGAATTCGAATCCGGCGAATCCGATCATCAACACGCGATCCTTTGGAGAAGATCCGAAGCAGGTCGGTGATCTGGTGACGGCGTACATCAAGGGTGCGCATGAAGGTGGGATGCTGACGACCGTCAAGCATTTTCCCGGGCACGGCGACACGGCGACCGATTCGCACTTGGGAGTGGCCAGCGTGAATGGAGACCGCACGCATCTGGAGTCGATCGAGTTGCCTCCATTCAAGCAGGCGATCTCGGCCGGCGTCGATTCGGTGATGGTGGCGCATGTGACCGTGCCGGCGCTTGATTCGGATCCCAACCACGTCGCGACGATTTCTACTCTGGTCGTTTCGGACCTGCTGCAGAAGCAACTAGGCTTTGCCGGGATCGTCACGACCGACGCGCTGGATATGGCGGGGCTGACGCATCTGTTCGCGAATGACGTGGGGCGGGCAGCGGTGGAGGCATTCAAGGCGGGCAATGACATGCTTATCATTCCGGCGGATATGGGGGCGTCTTTTCGCGCGATGACGAAGGCGGTTTCGTCGGGGGAAATCCCGATGGTGAGACTGGACCGGTCGGTGCTCAAGATTATGAAAACAAAGGCTGCTCTGGGGCTCAATACTTCGCGAACTGTCGATTTGAGCAAACTGCCCAAGATTATCGGCAAGCCGGAAAATCTGGCCTTTGGGCAGCAGGTGGCGGATTCGGCCATCACGCTCGTGCGCGACAACGGGAAGGTGATCCCGCTGAAATCGAAGGGAACCCCGAAGGGTGGGCTTCCGTATATGTCGAGAGAAGAGACCCACAACGACATTGTGGCGGTTCTCTTTTCGGAGGACATGCGCACGGAATCGGGGCGCGCCTTCGGGCGGGAGTTCCATGCGCGCATTCCAGATTCGCGCGTGATCTATGTGGATCCGCGATCGGCAGCGGGCATGGGCGACGAAGTGTTAAAGGCGGTCGATCAGGCGCAAACGGTGGTGGCGGCGGTGTATGTAATTCCGACTGCCGGGAAGATCGGGAACTCGATGCAGATGACGGATGCGGCCGGCACATTGCTGGAGCAAGTGCTTGATCACGCGGCGGCGAAGGCCGTGGTGGTGGCGGTGGGGAATCCGTATCTGGCGGCGGACTTTCCGAAGATCGAAAACTATATATGTACGTTTTCCAACGCGACGGTATCGGAGATCGCGGCGGTGAAGGCGCTGTTTGGGGAGATTCCGATTCACGGCCATCTGCCGGTCACGATCCCCAATGTTGCGCAACGCGGCGCGGGACTGGAGCGCCCGGTGCAGGTTGCGAAGGGAGGGTCTCCGCATGCGCGGAATTGATTTGCTGCTTGCTTTGTTGTCGGTTGCACTTCTCGCGGCGTGCAGTGTGAACGTGAAGAAGGAAAAGAATGGGCAGGATAAGCAAGTGGATGTTCGGACGCCGATGGGGAACATTCATGTCAGCAAAGATGCTAACCCGGATGACGTGGGCATCCCCGTGTATCCGGGCGCTCATTTGAAGCAGGCGGATGACAGCGGCGATGACAAGAGCGCCAATGTGAACATCTCCGGCTTTGGATACGCGCTGAAGGTGGTCGCGCTTGAATATGAGTCGAACGACGCGCCGTCGAAGGTGGTTTCGTATTACAAGGATCAGTTGACCAAGTACGGGAGTGTTCTTGTCTGCCACACGTCTCATCTCGACTTGAATACCGATGTGAAGAATCACGACCAGGGTCCGCACGAACTCACGTGCGAAGGCACGAGTGGAGTGACGGTGGAACTGAAGGTAGGCACGAAAGAAAATCAGCACATTGTGGCCGTCGAGCCGGAGGGTGCCGGGTCGAAAATCTCATTGGTCTATGTGCGGACGCACGGCAAGGACGCCGAGATTTAGTTTTTTCAGAATAGGAGTACTCATGTTCCGCCATTCAGCAGTTGCGCTTGTTTTTGCTTTGGGCATCAGTCTTCCCGTGATGTCTCAAGATTCCGGTTCGAAGGACAAGAATCTGGACATACGCAGTTCAGTGGGCGATCTGCACATTGGGCCGGATGCGGATGCGAAGAAGATCGGCGTCCCGCTTTACCCGGGCGCCCGGCTCGCTCCGAAGGACGATGATCACGGCCAGGCGAATCTGAGCCTGCTTACCGAAGGGTTCGGGATGAAGCTTCTGGTCGCCAATTATGTCTCGGATGACGCGCCAGAAAGGGTTCTGAATTTTTATCGGGACAAGTTGAAGAAGTATGGCAAGGTGCTGGAGTGCCATTCGGAGCACGCTGGGAATGTTTCTGTACACGATGATGACAAGGATTCGGGGAAGACCAAGGAGCTCAAGTGCGATGAGAATTCGGGTCCAGTCACGGAGCTGAAGGTCGGCACTGAGGGCAATGAGCGCGTTGTGGCGGTCGAGCCTGCTGATTCCCAGAAGGGGTCGAAATTCGCGTTGGTGTATGTGCACACGCGCGGGAAGACCGGGGAGATTTAGGGGAGAGGGGGGAGCTTCGAAGTTTCAGAGTTGCAAGGTTTCAAAAGCTAAGAATGCAGGTGCCTGCAGCCTTCGCCGCATTTTCGCCGTTACTACTGGCATTCAGGAATTTTCCCGCAACTTCTAAAATTCCTGCCTTCTCGGACTTTCGTCCCGAGCTTGTCTTGCTTCCTGCCTTGGGCGTGCGATACTTTCAAAGTCACGCCTTTCTTGGTCTCGTCCTCGCGTGGAACAATCCTGCTACAAATGCGGCCAGGTCGTGGAAGAAGGCAGGCCGTTTTGCCCGCATTGTGGAGCGCCACTGATTCGCGTGATTGTTGCTGAGCCGGTAACCGCCGGGCCGGCATTGCCGGGCACATCTGCCGACTCACAAGAGTCGTCCGGACTTTCTTCCTCGCAAACCGTGCCAGTCCTGGCTGTGCCCACGCGCTGGTCCTATACCTTCAAGCCCAGTTTTCTGGCGGCGCTGGTCGGGATGGGCCTGATGATGTTGGGCTTGTACCCTTTCATTGCCATTTTGTCAGCCGGATTTCTGGCCGTTGCTTTTTACCGGCAACGCAGGCAGAACGTCGTGATCACTCCTGCATCCGGTGCGCGGCTCGGGGCACTTGCTGGATTTCTGTGCTTCTGCATAACCGCCGTGCTCTCGGCAGTCGCCGCGGCGGTCCCTGAGCTGCGCGCGAAAATGCAGGCGCAGATCACAGAGAACTTTCAGAAGGTGGCTGCGTCGCGTCCTCCAGACCCGCAGATCCAAGCCTTGCTTGACGCAGTCAAAACTCCGGAGGGCTTCGCCGCAATGCTGGTCTTCGCCGGAATCGCGCTGCTGGTGGTCTCACTTATTCTGGGCGTGCTTGGCGGGGCAGCAGGCGGCCAGATATTTAGATCTCGTAATCGCTCTTGAAGTTGTAGCGCGGTGGCCCTTGCGGGTGTTCTTGCGTCCGCGTATGATGCACCGTTTGCGCTTTTCCAGATGAATATGCCTGCGCGCGGTTCACTGCTCGGGATCGAGCATCTCGAGACGAAAGAAATACAGAGCCTGCTGGCTCTGGCCCGCCGCATGAATCCGCAGAAGCCGCGTCCGCTGCTGCGCGGGAAACGCGTCGTGCTGTTGTTCTACGAGGCCTCCACTCGTACCCGTACCTCATTTGAGTTTGCGGCCAAAGCTTTGGGTGCGACGACCACGCTGGTGCAGTCGTCCGGTTCGAGCATAGAGAAGGGCGAATCCGTGATTGATACCGGATACACGCTGCGCGCGGTAGGAGCGGACTGCATTGTGATGCGGCATCCGTCGGCGGGTGCGCCGCACTTGATGGCCCGGCACCTGGATATTCCGATCGTCAATGCGGGCGACGGAATGCACGAGCATCCATCCCAGGCGCTGCTCGATGCCGTCACGATCCTGAAGCACAAGAAGTCGTTCAAGGGATTGCAGGTGACCATCATTGGGGATATTTTCCACAGCCGTGTGGCACGGAGCGCGTGTCATCTTCTGACCCGTTTTGGAGTGAAGATGATTTTGTGCGGCCCGCCGGAGCTGGTTCCTGACGTTGCAGCCTCGCTCGCGCCTGGGCTGCGGGTAACGCGGCACATTGAAGACGCGATGCGCGGGACGGATGTCGTGATGCTGCTGCGCGTGCAGAAGGAGCGGCTGGCGGGACAGAAGATTCGGCTGCAGGATTACATCGCCAAGTATCAGATGACCGCGGCACGTGTGAAGCTGGCTAAGCGGGATGCAATTATCATGCATCCGGGGCCGATTATCCGCGGCCTGGAGTTGACGGCTGAGGTGGCGGATGGTCCGCAGTCGGTGATCGTGGATGAAGTCCACAATGGTGTGCCGACGCGGATGGCAATTCTGGCGCGGGCTTTGGGACGGGCGCGATGAGGGCGGCAATCTCAAGTATCTTTACGCGGATGTGCGGCGGACGGAATGCATAGATCCTGAGCGCCGCAAAAGACGCGACCCTCCGGATGACAATTGTTATTTGCGAATGTACTGATGACGACTCCAGAACGCAAAAGCGTGTTGATTAAAGGCGGGCATTTGATTGATCCAGCGGCTAGGATCAATGCGCCTATGGACATTCTCTTGCGCGATGGGCGGGTCGCGGAAATTGCCGCGCCGAACAAGATTCATGGGTCGGACGAAAAATTTGACGCACGTGGATTGATTGTCGCTCCGGGGTTCATCGATCTGCATGTGCATCTTACGGGAGCCGGGACAGAACTACAAAGAGACGGTCGTTTCCGGAACGGCGGCGGCCGCCGCTGGTGGATTCACCTCTGTTTGCACCATGCCGAACACGGCGCCTGTTGTTGATACGGCGGAATGGGTCGGCTGGTTGAAGAGTCCGGAGCGCGGGGCGGCGGTGAATGTGTTTCCGATTGCTGCGGCGACGAAGGGCAGCAAAGGCGGAGACTCTGACCGATTTTGCGGCGCTGCAGCGTGCCGGAGCTGTCGCGGTTACAGATGACGGCAAGCCCATTCTCGATGATGACGTCATGCGGATGGCGCTGCGGCTTGGCGCTGAGCTGAACTTCCCGGTCGTGCAGCATGCGGAAGATACTCGCATGACCGAGAACTGCTCCATGCATGCTGGGCCGACGAGCTTTCCGGCTGGGCCTGCGGGCTGCATCCGGATGCGGCTGAGGCGAGTATTGTCGAACGGGATGTGACGCTGGCACAACAGATTCGGGAATCACGGCTGCACGTCGCGCACCTTTCGACTGCGGATGCGCTGAAGGCGGTACGCCGCGGTAAGCGCTCCAAGGCACGTGTCACCTGCGAAGTAACCCCGCATCATTTCACGCTGATTGATGAAAATATCGGGCAGTACGATACGAACTGCAAGATGAATCCGCCGCTGCGGTCGGTGGCTGATCGCGAGGCCATCCTTGCGGCAATTGCCGACGGAACGGTGGATGCGATTGCGACCGATCATGCGCCTCATGCTGTGCATGAAAAGCAGGTTGAGTTTGAGCGGGCGGCGTTCGGGATCACGGGTCTGGAAACCGCGCTGGGACTCGCGATCACGGAACTGCATCGCGAGAACAAGATTCCCCTGACGCGCATCGTCGAACTGTTCACCGCGGGGCCGGCAAGGGTCTTCGATATGGGACACCGTGGAACCCTGGCCCGCGGCAGCTTTGCGGATGTGACGATCTTCGATCCGGAGAAGAAGTGGACCTTCGAATCCGCGAAGTCGCTCTCCCTGTCGCGGAACACTCCGTTTGACGGTTGGCGGCTTACCGGCAAAGTCGTGGCGACGATTGTGAACGGAAAATTTGCCTATCGTATGAACTGAGGCTGTATCCCACGCTGTCAATACGGCATCAGTTCGCCTTAGTTCTGTCCAGGAGGCAGCATGATCCGTGCCATCCAATTGCTATTTCCGGCAATTCTGCTGTGCAGCGTACTTGCATTCGGCAAGAGCGCACCGCAGTCGGTTTCCCCCGATGCCCCGTCCGCCCTCTCATCGCACTCCGTCGCGGACGTGAGTGCCGCCGTGGAATTCTATCTGGCCAAGATGCCGCCAGCGCAACGGGCGCGTTCCAATGCCTATTTTGAGGGCGGGTATTGGATGATCTTGTGGGATTTTCTCGCGACATCGCTGGTGATGTGGCTGCTGCTGCAGTTTCGATGGTCAGCGAGCATCCGGGATCTTTCGATGGAGATCACGCGGTTCCGGTGGCTCCAGACGATGATCTACTGGGTTTTGTTCTTTGCGATCAGCTATGTCGTTCTATTTCCCATGACCCTTTATGAAGGGTACTTCCGCGAGCATAAGTACGGATTATTGAATCAGACGTTCGGCCCGTGGATGCGCGACCAAATGATCTCGTTGGCGGTCAGCCTGATTTTGGGAGGAATCCTGATCGTACCGCTGTTTGGGGTCGTTCGGCGGGTTGGCCGCACCTGGTGGTTATGGGGTGCGGGCCTGATGATCTTGTTCTTTGCCTTTGTGGCCCTGATTGCCCCGGTATACATCTCGCCGTTGTTCAATACCTACAACAAGCTGCAGGACGCAGGTGTGAAGGATCCGATTCTCAGCATGGCACGGGCGAACGGGATTCCGGCAACGGATGTATATGAGTTCGACGCGTCGCGACAGTCGAACCGGGTAAGCGCGAACGTGAGTGGGTTCGCGGGAACGCAGCGTATTTCGCTGAATGATAATCTGCTGAAGCGATGCACACTGCCCGAGATCGAAACCACGATGGGGCATGAGATGGGCCATTACGTCCTGAATCATTCCTACAAAGGGCTGGTCATGTACGGCGCTGTAATGATTCTTGGCTTCGCCTTCGTGAACTGGGGAATCACGCGTGCCCTCAAGCGCTGGGGCGAGCGATGGAATGTGCGGGAGTTAGGTGATGTGGCTGTTCTCCCGTTAGCCGTCATTGTGTTCTCTGTGTATCTGTTTGTTACGACGCCGGTGTTCAATACGGTCACGCGAACGATGGAGTATGAAGCGGACCTGTATGGCTTGAATGCCGCTCGGCAGCCCGATGGCGAAGCCAATGTTGACATGATGCTGGGTGAGTACCGGAAGCTGGATCCGGGGCCGCTGGAGGAGTTTGTTCTCTTCGATCATCCGAGTGGGCGCACTCGTATTACTGCTGCGATGCGCTGGAAGGCGGAGCATCCGGAGACAGCTTCCGCAGAGGAGTGGAGGAGACCGCTGTTCAATCAGTAACGACGGCGGTCCTCCGCGGGCTTCTCCTCCGCCCGGTGCAGAGGAGAAGCCCAACGAAGCAGCGACAGGCTACTTCGCTACTGGGGGAGGTACCACCTCCTGCAGTCTCGGATTACCACGCAGTTGACTGAATTCTTCGTCCTTGTAGACGTTCGCCAGATTGCGGTAGCCGTCCTCTTTCGCCTTCTTCAGGCACTGCAGGCAGCCTTCTAGGTCACCGCGCTTTGCATAGGCCTTCGCCAGCGCATAGGAATACTGGGCCCGCTCTTCCGGACTGGAAATCTGGGCAGCGATGCCAGTCCTGTTCTCGTTGCGGAACACCTCAGGATCGAGTTCCATCGCGCGAATGTATTCCGAGATAGCGCGATTGACCTTCTTCTGGCTAAACCACGCCGCGCCGAGGTTCACGTGGAACGTGGCACGACTTTCATCAAGCGCTACCGCTTTCTTGAAGTACTTCGCGGCTGCACCATAGTTCTTGCGTTTGTACTCGACCGCGCCAATGTTGTTCACGGCTTCGACGTACTTCGGGTTGATCTTTGAGGCCTTCTCAAAGCTGGCTCGGGCAGCTCCCAATTCCTCTTTCTGAAGCTGCGCCAGCCCCATCTTGTTGTAGAGGACCGCGTTCTTACGGTCCCTGCGGATTGCGGCCTGGAAGCAGTCGATGGCCGTGTACCAATCCTTGTGTGCGCGAGCGAGGTCGCCGGCTTTCTCAAGGTCGGCGACGCTCATCTTGTCTTTGTCAGCGGCGTACTGTGGCTCGCTAGCTTGTGCGCCGAAGCTGGCGAGCGGCACCAACAGGGCGAGTAGCATCAGTTTCAATGTGACGTTCTTCATATCAGCCTCCTTCTCCGGAGTGGCCTCTGATCCGGTTTGGGCTGTGCCCCCTGCCGGCGATTTGCTCTCCGCAACTGTGCCTGTTATGCCGCGGATCGGAGCCGGGCACAACGCTATAGCCGCTACATGGAGGTTATGCAAGGTCAGTTACAACCGATCCGTGCGCTATCCGACACATGGACAGCCGGTTGGCTCACATACTTGATCAGTGATCTTAATCACGCTCGCACGGTGAAAGGGGGCGTTACATGGGGTTACGTAACCGGTTGCACGGAACGGAACCGGGGAGCGGGTGTATAAACAAGCTAGAAGGCGCGCAGCAAGTCGCCGGGAGGTTCAAGTGCCTTCGACCACGGCAGAATCAACGACTTGGGAAGCGGAGCGGGCCGAGCTGCACGCGGTCCTGCAGTCTCCATTGTTTGCCCGTTCGCCCGCCTTGACTCATCTTCTTTCGTATCTCTGCGAGAAGACGTTTGCCGGAGAAACCGATCAAATCAAAGAATATTCGGTAGCGCTGGATGTATTTGACCGGCGCGATTCGTTCGATCAGGACACGGATTCGATCGTCCGCGTGCAGGCAAACCGGCTACGCAAGCGGCTGAGCGATTACTACGCGGCCGAGGGCGCCGGGCACGGGATTCATATCACAATTCCAGTTGGGCAGTATGTGCCAGCGTTCCAGCGTGTTGCGACGCCCGAGCATGCGGGAGACGCCGCCGGAACAGACGAAGTGGGCGCCCAAGAAAAGAACTCGTTTCTATTTCCGAAGAGGATCTGGTTTCTGGGGGCTGTCATTTCAGTTTCTGTGGCGATTGTGATTGCGATCGCGGTTTCGCGTCCGACCCCAAAGCCGCAGCCTGCCGCTGCTGAACGGCCTTACCAGAGTGCCTTGGCTGTGGTTGGTTTGCCGGTGGGGGACGAGGTACACATTCTGGCGGGCTCGACGCGGAAGTATGTCGATCATGCAGGGAAGGTGTGGAGTCCAGACGTTTACTTCAGTGGCGGGTCGGCGGTGAGCGGGATGGCGCAGCGCATCTGGCGTACGCTCGATCCGATTATTTACCGCAATAGCCGGCAGGGGGACTTCGCTTACGGCATTCCGCTGGCGCCTGGAATTTACGAACTGCGGTTGCACTTCGCTGAGACCCTGTATGGACCGGAGAGCGAGAGCGGCGGCGGGGAAGGTAGCCGGACGATGACCATCACCGCCAATGGTCAGACCTTATTGCACGATTTCGACGTGCTGGCGGATGCCGGCGATGGCCGTACGGCCGAGGTGAAGGTATTCCCGGATGTCTCTCCGGCGAGCGATGGACAGCTGCACCTGAGCTTCATTTCGGGGAAGAGCGGCAGCGCGATGGTATCGGCGATTGAGATTCTGCCCGGCATGCGGGGGCATGTGCGTCCGGTGCGCATTGTGGCGCGGGATGTGCCGTACTATGACAATGACAGCCGGTGGTGGAGTCCGGATGCCTATTTCAAAGGCGGACAACTGAAGAGCAGCCAGGAGCCGGCGCTTGGGACCGATGATCCGGAGTTCTATGAGACGGAGCGGTGGGGACATTTCTCCTATGCGATTCCAGTGCCGGCGGGACGGTATACGGTAACGCTGCATTTTATTGAGCATCACAGCGGCGAGACGGCGGCCGCGGGGCAGGATCGCGTGTTCGACGTCTTCTGCAACGGGAAGACGATTGTCTCGAAGCTGAACATTGTTGATGAAGTTGGGGAGAACCGGCCCTTGGTGCGGAATATCAAAGGCGTTGAACCGAACGCGCAGGGGAAGCTGCTGCTGGAGTTTGTGCCTGTGGCGCAGTATGCGACCGTGACCGGGATTGAGGTAGTGGCGGAGTAGACGTCCAAAGTCCTCCACTACAGAGGACACAGAGGGGCACAGAGAAATCACTGACTGCAGCGAGATACTGAGTCGCCTCGCTCCGCTGGCCAGCCGAAGGCGCCTGTCCCCCCTGTTTCTTAACTTAGAATTGCCATTCGCTTGCCCACACTCTTCAGGACTTCCAGCGCTTTCTGCAGTTCTTCCTTCGTGTGTGTTGCGGTCATGATGGTGCGGATGCGGGCTTTGCCTTCTGGCACCGTGGGGGATGCGATGCCTGTGCCTAGCACTCCTTGTTTGAACAATTCGCGGGAGAAGTCCATGGTGAGTTTGCCGTCGCCGATGATGATTGGGGTGATCGGCGTTTCGCTGGCTGGCGTGGCCTTGCCTCCAATGTCGAATCCGAGGAGTCCAAGTTCTTTCTTCCAGAAGCGGGTGTTCTCCCACAGTTTTTCCATGCGCTCGGGCTCTTGCTCGAGGACGTCAAACGCCGCGATGCACGTGGCCGCGACGGACGGCGGGTGTGACGTGGAGAACAGGAACGGGCGGGCGCGGTGGTAAAGAAAGTCGATGAGGTCGCGGGTGCCGCAGACGTATCCGCCGAGCGCGCCGATAGCTTTTGAGAGCGTTCCGACCTGGATGTCCACGCGGCCGTGCATGGCGAAGTGGTCGATGGTACCGCGTCCGTTGCGACCGAGGACTCCGGATGCGTGGGCATCGTCCACCATCATGATGGCCCCGTACTTTTCGGCGAGATCGCAGAGTTGCGGAAGCGGGCCGATGTCGCCGTCCATGGAGAAGACTCCGTCGGTGATCAGCAGTTTCTTGCCGGGCTCGCTTTTGACGCTGGCGAGCTGTTCTTCGGCGTGCGCGATATCTTTGTGGCGGAAGACCAGGATCTTGGCTTTGGACAGGCGGGCGCCGTCGATGATGGAGGCGTGATTGAGCGCGTCGGAGATGATGAAGTCGTCCTTGCCGAGGACGGCGGAGACGGTTCCTGCATTGGCCGCAAATCCTGACTGGAAGACAACGCAGGCTTCGACATTCTTGAACCGTGCGATCTTCTCTTCCAGATCCATGTGGATCTTCATCGTGCCGGCGATGGTGCGCACCGCGCCCGAGCCGACGCCATACTTGCGCGTTGCTTCGAGGGCCGCCTCGCGCAGCTTGGGGTGCGTGGTCAGGCCGAGATAGTTGTTTGAGGCGAGGTTAATGACCTTTTTACCATCGAACGTGCAGACTGGGGCCTGTTCGTCTTCGAGCACGCGAAGTTTGAAGTGCGTGCCCTTGGCCTTGAGTTCGTTGAGTTGGTCGGTCAGGTAGGAGAGAGGGTTGGTGCGAGTTGCTGTGGTCATGCTTGCCTCGAAATTCTTTTCCGCGGATTGCCGGATTCACCTTCTTCAGTGTAGTACTGCTCCATTTTGATTGCTGCGAAGTCAAAAGCTTTAACCACGAAGGGCACTAAGGTCCACTAAGGAAAACAGGTCCTCGTGTATCTGCTGAGACGAACTTCCTAGAACCCAATCGGATTCCCTGTTGCCAGGCTCGCCTCGCAAAGTCGCTTCATCGATTCGAAGAATTCTTTTTCTCCTTGGGTCAGGATGTCGCTTGAGTGGAGAACCAGATCGACCTCTTTTAGCAGCGCTGGCGTTTGTTTTGCCGGTAGATAGTCTCCAGTGTGGGTTCCGTCGTGCACGACTTTCTTCAGCAGGATCGAGAACTTCGGTCCGGGATTATCCTGCAGTCCGCGAAGGAATTCGCGAACGTTCTGGATGCGCGTGATGTTGCCCAGGAATTCGGAAACCAGGTAGCCTTCGTGCTCGCAGGCTTCCTGCACCCATTTGTCGTGAGCTTCCCATTCGTCTTCATCGACATCGCCGGTGAGAGACGGGGCGTTCATCTTGTCCCAGGTTAGGCGCTCGGGGAACGGGTGCGGGTTCTTCGCCTTGCCATCGCGAATGCAAGTGCAGCGGACATATGCGTCGAGACTCATGGAATTCGGCTTCCGGAAAGGCGCTTGCCACAGAGGGCGCAGGGGTGCACAGAGGAACACACGGACTACCTTACTCCGTTTGGATACACCAGAATCTTGCTGGCCTCCCCCGTTTTGAGGCGCTCCATGGCTTTCCCGAAATCTTTCATTGAGATGCGGTCGGTGATAACCGGGTGCAGATCGAGCTTGCCGGCTTTGAGGAGTGCGGTCATCTGGTACCAGGTCTGATACATGCGGCGTCCATTGATGCCCTGGATGGTAATGCCCTTGAAGATGATGTCTTCGGAGAAGTTTACTGAGATTGGTTTCGAGGTCAGGCCGAGGAGGGAAAGCCGTCCCCCGCGGCGAACGATGTCGAACGCCGTACGGATGGAGTCGGGATGTCCGGCCATTTCCAGGACTACATCGACGCCAAGCCCCCCGGTCTTCTCCATCACGATCGCGTTAACATCTTCCTTGGCGGGATTCAGGACGTAATCGGCCTTCATCTCGCGAGCAATGCGGGCGCGGTGTTCGTTGACTTCGATGGCGAAGACGGAGGTTGCGCCTACCGCTTTAGCAACTGCGATCGAGAAGAGCCCGATCGGGCCACATCCGGTGATGGCGACAGTCTTCGCCGCGATCTCTCCGGCCAGGACGGTGTGGACGGCATTGCCCAGCGGATCGAGGATCGACGCGTATTCGAGCGGAATTGCGGAATCGAGCTTCCAAATGTTCGACTCGGGGATGACGACGTACTCGGCGAAGGCCCCATTGGCATCAACGCCAATGATCTTCACGTTCTGGCAGATGTGGGCTTCGCCGGTGCGGCACTGAAGGCACTTGCCGCAGGCGACGTGCATCTCAGCGGAAACGAAGTCTCCCTCTTTGACGCTGGTAACTTCATCTCCGAAGGCGACTACTTCTCCGCAGAACTCGTGTCCGGGGATGAGAGGTGGGTGGATGCGGTTTTGCGCCCAGCGGTCCCAGTTGTAAATATGCAAGTCGGTGCCGCAGATGGAGGCAACCTTGACCTTGACCAGGACGTCGGTCCGTCCGAAGGTGGGGATTTCCACCTCGCGGACCTCGGCCCCGGGTGCGGCCTCCGCTTTCACCACCGCCAGCATGGTTCCCGCCATAATTGCCACCTATCGTGATGCCTAAACCTATGTGAACACAAAACGTATGATTCTAGCACCGCGAATGCTTTCGGCTCGGACCGTGCGGTCGGTTGGCGCGGCTGCCATTGTCAAAGGTCTGCAATATCTGCAGTGCGCAAGTGGCTCTCTACTTCGCTTTTCCCAACCAGAGTCTCGCAGCAGGCATCGAAGCTTGGCAATGTCAGAAAGAAAGAAGGGATAGGAAGAGTGCGGATTGCGAAATTTTTGCTTGTTATCGGCTGCATAGTGTCAGCGGTGCAGCTATGTGCACAGAGCGTGGCTGTCCGTTACAAGGAAGGCTTGACGCACGGGTTTCTCGTTTTGAGCACTCTTGAGGGAGAGCGGCTCGCCATCGGGGATCTCACCGAAGTCGTTCGCGGCGATATCGTCAGCATGCGCCTGACCTACCATTTCAAAGATGGTTCCGTTCAGGACGAGACTACGGTCTTTTCGCAGCGCCGCAAGTTCCGGCTGATCTCGGATCACCAGGTACAGAAGGGGCCAATCTTTCCGCAGCAGAGTGACGTTCTCATCGAGATGTCGTCCGGGAAAGTCACCGCTCGAGTGACCGACGAAAAGGGCAAAGAGAAGGTCGAAGAGCAAAAGATGAAGCTGCCGCCGGATCTGGCGAATGGGCTGGTGTTGACTCTCCTGAAGAATGTCGCACCCGGCGCACAGCCGCCTGAGCTTCCGATGCTGGTGGAGAGTCCAAAGCCGCGCATCGTGAAACTATCCATCAGTTCGGCGGGGAATGACGCGTTCTCGCTCGCGAGTTCCAAGCGGGAGGCCATTCATTACGTGCTCAAGGTTGATATTGGAGGCGTTGCCGGCCTGGTTGCGCCGTTGCTCGGGAAGCAGCCGCCCGACAACCACGTATGGATCATTGGTGGTGAGGCTCCAACGTTCGTGAAATCGGAGACGCTTTCGTACGTGGGAGGGCCGATGTGGCGGACGGAATTGCTCTCTCCGACGTGGCCGAAGTCCGCCGAAACGGATTCGAAGGAGAAGAAGCAGTAAGGAGTTGAAAAAAACGCATCTGCACTACACTGTAGCCTGCAAATGCGCGCCATTCAGAAGGTAATCTTTGCGTCCGCCGTCATTGGTCTGTGTGGCCAGATTGTCGAACCGCAACAGACGAGTTCGCGGATTTCCCATGCAGAATTCACCAAGCAACTGGTGGCTGCTGCCGTGGAACGCACGCAGCATTCGGTCCGATACGATCCGGCATACGTGAGGATTCCTTATCCAGGAGGTGACGTTCCCGCGGGTACCGGCGTCTGCACGGACGAGGTGATCCGGTCGTACCGCGCGGTAGGAGTGGATCTGCAGAAAGAGGTCCATGAGGACATGCTGCAGAATTTCGGAGCGTATCCGAAGAAGTGGCGATGGTTTCTCGGACATCCGGATTCTAATATCGACCACCGGCGTGTTCCGAACCTTATGGTGTTTTTTCACCGCAAGGGCGAGTCACTGCCGATTACTGCGCGTGCGGAAGACTACTCGCCGGGGGATGTGGTGACGTGGGACTTGGGTGGCGGCGTGCCGCACATCGGGATTGTTGTGGACCAGAAAGATCGATCAAGCGGGCGCTACATGATCGTGCACAACATTGGACAGGGGCCGAAGATGGAAGATGTGCTATTCAACTGGAAGATCACAGGGCATTATCGATATTTCGGTCCATCCTAGTCATGGCTTATTTCTCCTTCGGAACACCTCGTTCGTACTGACCTGCCATTACCTTGTGCTGCTTGAACTCCTCTGATTTGCCCCGCGGGATGCTCAGCGTTTTCCAGTCGCTGGAGCGAAGGTGTTTCGCCAGCAACACGATTTGGCCGATGTGTTGGGCGTAATGGGCGATCTGGCGGTTGATGGCTTGCAGGACCGTGTGTGGTTCGCCCCGAATCGTCACCGTACGCATGACATCATCGGCTATCAGCGGATCGATTGCCGCGAAGACGATGGACCATCCTTCTTCCCACCACTTCATTACGTCGGTCCGCATGGTTGACGGAGTGATTTCGAATTCGGTGTCGCGGAAGCGATCCGGCTTCTCCCCGTCGCTCGTCAGGAAACCGGTAAAGCGGGACCGCATGTTGCCGGTGAGGTGCTTTACGAGAATGGCGATCGAGTTTGCTTCCGGGTCGAGGGTGAAGAAGAAGTCATCGTCCCGTAACTGGGTCATCGCGGCTTCGCCCATGCGTTTGTGGCCGCGAAGCTGTCGGCGGGCTTCTTCAAGGTAATGAGTGGCAGTATCGTTCATAAGGCTCCCTTGGTTCGATCAGGATTTCAGCACGCGGCTTAACAGCGCAACCGTCTGAACGTTAGATGGGCGGAGTCGGCGGAGGAACCAGGGAATATGGCACGACGACTCCGGAGGGGATGATTTCGAAATCCAACTCGAATCCGCCGACCCGTTTCGCGAGCACGTTATAAAGGGCCGCGCCTATCGCTCCGGTGATAAATCCCATGACTCCATAGAGAAGAGGCATTAGCGCTACCATCAAGATGCCGAATACCCCCGCAAACGGGGCAAAGGGGTTTTCTTTCTGACCTGCTACGGATCCGACGATGCCTACGATCAGGAAGAGGGGAACGAAGACGAGTCCCATGCAGGCATAAAGAAATCCCATGATTTTCGCTACTGACATAACACCAACCGACTTAAGGATGTGCATATGTGTCCTTTTCAAGGCGGCTAGCGCTGACCCCAACCGCCTCCACCGGGAGTTTCGATGCGGATGCGTTCTCCTTTTTGAAGGCGAGCACTGAACTTTGACGGCATCTGTTGGACAGTGTCGTCGTTGTGCGCAATGAACGCTTGCCCGGGGGCGGCGGCGGCTCCGCCTGCAAGTCCCCAGGGTGCGTGCGCACGGCGGTCGGCCAGGAGAGTTACATCGCAGTCCGTGAGGACTTCAATCTCGCGAACGATGCCATCGCCGCCGTGGAACTTGCCATCGCCTCCACTTCCGGTGCGTAACGAGTAGGCGCGCACACGCAGGGGATAGGCGTATTCGAGCGCCTCCGCTGGCGTGTTCAGGGAGTTTGTCATGTGCGTGTGCACACCAGAGGCTCCCGGCTTACCCGGACGGGCACCCATCCCTCCGGCAATCGTTTCGTAATAGGTGAATGGATTTCCGGTACGCGGATCGATGCCTCCGATGGTGAGATTGTTCATGGTGCCGGATGCGGCGGCAGGAATGCGATCGGGGATCGCTTGAGCCAGAGCACGCAACAGGACATCGACGATGCGCTGCGAGGTCTCGACATTTCCTCCGGCGACGGCGGCCGGAGGACGCGCATTGACGATGGTTCCCTCCGGAGCGATGACGCGGATCGGGCGCATTAGTCCGGCGGTAGCGGGAACCTCTTCCGCAAGAAGGCAGCGGAAGACGTAGAAGCAGGCGGAGTAGGTGATCGCGAATGAAGCATTGATGCTGCCTTGGACCTGCGGACAGCTTCCGGAGAAATCGACCCGGACCGCGTGCGGTGCGGTTTGAGCTGACGACTTCTGCCGTCCGTCGAAGTTCATCTTCACTGCGATCTTCACGGGCTGTTCGCTGATGCCATCTCCATCCAGTGAATCTTCGGCCCGGTACTCCCCTTCCGGCACTTGCTTCAGAAAAACGCGCATCAGGTCTTCGGAATAGTCCAGCAATTCCGTGGCGGCTTGTCTGGCCCTGGGTAATCCGTAACGCGAGCAGACATCGCGCAGTCGCTCGGCACCCGTGTGGCAGGCAGCAATCTGTGCGCCGAGGTCGCCTTCGCGCTCTTCGGGTGTGCGCACGTTGTTCAACAGAATGGCGAGGAGATCGCGGTTCATTTGTCCGCGCTGCATCAGTTTGACCGGAGGGATGCGGATGCCTTCCTGATAGATCTCGCGACAGAGGCCCATGGATCCTGGGTAAGCCCCGCCGACATCGGCATGGTGGGCGCGGGACGCGACGTAAAAATCGGCAGATTGCCCGTGCTTTTGTACCCACACGGGAGCGACGAGGGTGATGTCGGGAAGATGTGTGCCGCCTCGGAAAGGATCATTGAGCATGACCATGTCGCCTGGCTCCATCGTGCAGGCGTCGATGGCGGCGCGAACCGACATCGGCATGGAGCCGAGGTGGACCGGCATATGGTCGCCCATGGCGATCACTTCACCTTGGCCGTCGAACACTGCGCAGGAATAGTCGCGGCGCTCTTTGATGTTCGGCGAGAACGCCGTGCGGCGGAGGGCTGCTCCCATCTCTTCGGCGATCGAGTGATAGAGGTTTTTGAAGATCTCGAGTTCGATCGGCTCGCGCCGCATGACGCGCAGTGTAACAGCAGGCGGTGCGCAGACGCCGCTGCTTCGGAAATACCGTGCGGGTATTCAAAACCAAGGAACGGAGAACTCAAGTGGTGGTTGGAGAAATCTGCAAGAAATTGCAGAATTTTATTGACAGTTTATTCACAGTGCCGCAATATCTTGGGTTATAGGACCTTCCCATACCATGAGTAGGGTGGGTTCTTCAAGGTAGGGTCCAAAGCCGTTAACCCTTGCAAGGGAAAATCGTTTACGGAGGCAACCTTCATGGCAACGAAGAAGAAGGCAAAAAAGAAGAAACACTAACCATTGCGAGACAAGACCTCGCATACACTACGATTTTTCACTGGCCTCTTAAGGGAAGCACCTCTTGAGAGGCTTTTCCGTTCTGCGAGGAAGGCAACCCGAAGGCACGTCTCGATATCTTTAAACGTAAGAAGATTCCGCGGGCCGAACCTGGCTGCATCTTATGCAGACGGAGATTCTATGACGCGCTCAGTCCTTTCTCCCGTGGCTCTTTCCCTTGCGCTTGTGGCGTTCGCGAGTTGCGGAAGCAATCGCCATCTCCAGAGCATTACAGTGATGCCAGCGACTGCCGATGCACAAAGTTTTCCCAACGGACAAGTCCCATTTGCGGCGACGGGTGTGTATAGCAAGCCGCCATCTCCGCAACAGCTTTCCGGCAATACGGTGACGTGGTGCGTGGGTGACAGCTCCGGCTCCGGCAAGTGCGCCGGGAATATTGCAATTGGCGTGAGCATCCACCAGGACGGACTTGCGCAGTGCAATCCGGGGTTCACAGGAACCGAGACGGTTCTGGCTGGTACGCAGCCGGTGTCGATGAATCCCGACGCCGGTTCGCAGCTGAAGATCTTCGGGTCGGCGCAACTCACTTGTCCATAGCCGGGAGGAAATATTGCGGTTCCGCGCCGAACCTGTGTCACAATAAGCAGCGACGCAGGTCTTCTTATCGATGGCTGCCAGGAAGAAAAGCGCGGCGAAACAGAAGCCGGAAGAAGTTGTCATCCCTGACAAACTCTACTTCCGGATCGGCGAAGTGGCTACGCTTTGCCGGCTGCCCGCGTATGTCTTGCGATTCTGGGAGTCGGAATTTCCGCAACTTAAACCCGTAAAGAGCAGCACGGGGCAGCGGATGTATCGCAGGCGCGATGTCGAGAGCGTGTTGCGCATCAAGCAGCTGCTCTACGAACAGGGATTTACGATCTCGGGTGCGCGGCAGCAACTGCGGGCAGAGACGAAGTCCGACAAGACGCAGGCTGCCATTCCCTTTCCGACACAGTCGAATCCGGAGATTCAGCACATTCGGCAGGGGCTGCGGGAAATTCTGGATCTGCTGGCGACGCGCAAGACGGGGTAGTTTTCCTGGGCGAAGCATCAGGATTGATTTCCGGGATCCGGAACATCAAAGAACACTGATCAGCAAGAGCCCACCTTCAACGGCTGAAGCCGCTAATCATCCCGCCGTTATGGCACAGCTTAAGAGATTGCAGGAAACCTTCGATCGGCGCGATCGGCGAGCACTGGGGCTGAAGCCCATTGTTGATTCACGCGCTTTACGCGGCGCTAAAGCGCCGCTCTTCCACGGTACCACTGGCATTCAGGGGCTTTTCCGCACCTCTGAAGGAAGTGCCCTCCAAAACCATTTTGCTTCCCAAGAAACTTCTTGCCAACAGGTTTTTCGGGCTACGCCTCAGCCCAGTTCCTTCGTTCCAGAATCGTCGGCGGCTCGTACGTCTTTCCATTGGCAAGGCGCTTTTCTTCGCGACGCGTTGTCCAGAGAAGTATGGGACCGAGTACGGCCGGCATCATGCGCGAGATGATTCCGGATTCGCGCTTGAATTCTTCGCGCAGTGCGCGAATCTGTTCGCTCACCTTGGCGTCGACTTTCCTGAACTGCCGCTCCATGGCCCAAAGAGCGGAGCTGTAAATGCCGCTGTGGCGGTGCATTTCGCGGGCGAAACGATCGCGCACGCGGGTGTCGGGCCAGTCTTTATAACGCATCCACCCGGAGAGGAGGGTGCGCGACATGCGATAGAGACTAGGGCCATTGGTTTCGAAATCGCGCCAGAAAGCCCAATCGAGGAAGCGTTTGGAATCGTCGCGTGAGATGGCGGCGTGTTTGAAGTTGAACTTGAACTGGCCGTGGACATCGGCGTAGTCCACGTCGCGCAGCAGGCGGCCTTCTTCGGACATCTGTTGATACAGCGGAGTCCCGGGTACCGGCGTGTAGAGCATGAACTGATGGAAATCGGTGTCGTGCGAAACGGCGTGCTCGATTTCGGCGACGATGTTGTCGGGGGTGTGATGCTCGAGTCCGATGATCGTGGAGCCCTGCACGCGAATCCCGTGTTCGCGCAACTGGCGCGTGAGTTCGCGAGAGTCGGTACCTTGCAGCTTGGCATAGCTCGACCGCGGGGATTCCAGGCCCATCCAGAGCCATGACACACCGAGATCAACCAGTTCCTGCATAGTGTATTTCCGGATGGCGTTGGCGGAGGCGAAGACGGACATCGTCCAGCTTTTCTTCGCTTCTTTCATGCGCTCCAGGAGGCGCATGGCGCGTTCGCGGTGCAACAGGAAATTTTCATCCATCACGAAGAAGGAGTTCACTGCCAGTTCTTTCTCCATCTGACTCATAACATCGAACAGTTCGTCGCCGGTTTCAAAGAAGTTGACGAAGTTGCCTTTGCCTCCGAAGAAAGCCGAGGTCGTGCAAAAGTTGCAGCCCATGGGGCATCCGACAGAGGGGATGATCGTGGCGGCGGTGGCGCCTTTGCGTTCGGGCAGGCGAATTCCCATGATGCGGGTACGCATGCCGGAGACGATCGCGGGATGACGGATGGGAGCGGTGTCGTCCTCGCCGAGGTACCGGCGCATCCAGGCGACGCCTTCGCCTTTGACGATATGGTCGGCGTCGATCATTTTGTCGACGCCCGGAATCGCCGCCACGTGTCCGCCGACGATGATGGTTGAATGCGGCGAAAGCTTGCGGATCATGCGGCACATCTCGCGGACCTTGCCGATGTTCACGATGATTGAGGAGATTCCGACGATGTCGTACTGATTCCGCGTGAGTTCGCGGGCGAAGTCTTTGCGCGTGGGAAAGTCCAGCACTGTGCAGGGTGCAGAGATGTTCTTCTGGATCATCATGATGCCCCAGGAGCGATGGAACATCCGCAGCGAGAAGCTGCCTTGGGCGCGCGTGACCTGATTGTGATAGAGCTCCATCGGGTTGATGGAGCGGCTGCCAAAGTCGTCGTCTTGCGCGTACGGACCAAAGACGGAACTCAGGAGAATGCGGGCGGCTGTACCCTTAGGATGGTTCTCGGGCTTGGAACCGTTCGTGTGAGCACGAGCATGGATATCCATCTTCTTTCATCATCCGTTTCCCCCCACCTGCCGTTGATTCATCGTAGCCTTTGCGAGACGCCGCATAAATGCTTGACGCAAGATAAAACAAAAAGATTACAAACATATGTCTCACAATGGACACGCGTGAGACGGGTGAACTTGAACGTGGAGAGATTCTGGCCTAGAATCGCTCGCCATGGCATCTGAGCCGTTAGAGATCGAGCGTCTGGACAGGGGAGTGTTGAGCCTGCGCGGGCCACTCACAATGGAGAACGTCACACCGTTCTTGAATGCGGTGCGCCGCGAGAATGCTCCTACGATGATTCTCGACCTGAGCGGCGTTCCCTATCTCGATTCTTCGGGCTTGGGATCACTGGTGAGCGCTTGTACGTCTTTTACGAAGGCGGGACGCCGAGTGGCTCTCACGGGGGTGAGGAAGCGCGTGCTGAAAGTATTTGAGATCACGAAGATGGAGCAGATCTTTCTGATGTTCCCGACGCTGGGCGATGCCATCGAAGCGTTCACGAATGCCGGGACGGCATAACCGACCTCATCACGCGGCGCGGCCGTTGCCCGGCTTTTTGGCGCCGTCGGCGTTCACGGCATCCAGACGGATGCGGGTAACCCGCGCTGTTTCCTGCACCAGGTCATGGGTGAACTTGGCACTGTCACCGGCCATGACCGAGCCTGCGGCCAATGCGAAGCGCAAAGCGTCCGCCTGATCCTCGAAATACAGAACCACTTGTCCCGACATAGTTACTTCTCCCATGGGCGGCAAGCCCTCAAGCCGCTAGCGTACGTTCTCGAAACCAGCCAAAATGCTGGAAAGAGCAAGTCGAGCAAACGTGCCTGACGAAGGGCATTAATCTTTCTTAGATTCTCGCGGGGTTCACGACTCGGTCAAAGTAATTGTTTTGGTTCCATCCTACTCAGTAGGTCACACGAACGGAGACTGGCGAGTCGTATTTGACGAGGGTCGTTGAGCTATGATCTGCAACATGCGAATACTTGTGGCGTTATCGGTTATGGCGCTGGCAATGCCGGGATGGGGCAAGGGAATCTCCGCCAAAGACGTGATTGGGTCATGGGAAGGGGAGTCGAAGTGCACGGTACCGGATTCTCCGTGCCACGACGAGCATGTGCTCTTCCAGGTCGGTCCGGATAAGAATGATCCTTGGCAATTGAAGCTGGATGCGTACAAGATCGTGGACGGTGCGCCCGATTTCATGGGGACTCTGGTCTGTCGCTTTCACAGTGGAGTTTCGGCGATGAGTTGTACTGGGAATACCTCTCAGCAGGATGATTGGGAGTTTCAGATTGCCGGTGAGACGATGACCGGAAGACTTACGGTTGGTAACGAGAAAACCGTGTATCGCCGGCTGGCTCTTCACAAAGCCACCGATAAGGCAGCGAAATAGCCCTTGATGCCTGTATTTATTTCGATGCTTCGCGGGGTGAATCTTGGTCCGCATAACCGGATCAAGATGGACGCGCTGCGTGCGTTGTACGAATCCCTGGGACTGGAAGACCCGCGCACGTACGTACAGAGCGGGAATGTGATCTTTCGGACCAGAGAGAAGAATCCGGCGAAGTTGGCGAGAAAAATCCAAGAAGGAATTCAGCAGAAGTTCGGGTTCAGTCCTGCCGTCGTTCTCCGTACGACTGAAGATGTGAGAGCCGCCGTGGCGGGCAACCCATTTGCCGGGCGGAAAGATGTCGAGCCCAGCAAACTGCTGGTGGCCTTCCTGGCGGGACCTCCTGCGGCGAGAGCTGAAAAGGCAATCTCTGATCTGAAAGGGTACTCCGAGGAACTCCACCTCAGGGGACGCGAACTGTACATCTACTTCCCGAACGGCGCAGGCAGGTCGAAGCTGCCATGGTCACAACTCGACAAACTGGTGGCTGTAAGTGGAACCGCGCGGAACTGGAACAGCGTGACGAAATTGCTAGCCATGGCAGAGCAGATCGAAGCGAAATAGCCGGCCTCAGACACCCGGTTTCAGACGATTCGTGTAGAAGATCGGTTTTGAATTACTCACTCACCTGTCTGGGGAAAGAGCATAATTCCGCTTTCGAGACAGTCCCACGCCTCGGGCTCCGAGGTTCTCGCCGAAGTACAAAGTTATCAATGATTTAAGAACAACCGGCCGATGGTATCCACCATGCAACAGTTTGGTTGGGCATAGGTTTGCCCGAGCGTGCCTTCGGCTGCGACACCGGTTGAGAGCCTTCAAGTACTCCCAACTTTGCTGGCGCGGGTGAACGAACAGGCCGCATTGATGAGACGTAACCGGGAGATCCAAGTGCGCAAACAGAAGGGCTTTTCACTCATTGAATTGCTGATCGTCGTGGCCATCATTCTGACCATCGCGGCGATTGCGATTCCCAACATGATTCGCGCCCGCATGTCAGCGAATGAAGCGTCTGCTGTCAGTTCTCTCCGGACGATCAATTCTGCGATGATCATGTTTCAGACCGGCTATCCGGAAACTGGTTTTCCCACCAGTCTGAAAGTATTGGGTTCAACTCCGTGCCATCCTGACGCCACCAATCCGTGCCTTCTTGACGGCACGCTAGCGGGCGGTGAAAAGAGCGGGTACAAGTTCGCGGAGAGCTCGTCTGGCGGTCCACCCGCCATAAATTATTACGCAACGGCTGTACCGATCAGCCCGAACCATACAGGAGTCTCGAGCTTCTGCACTTGTGAGGATGGCGTCATCCATTACGATCCAAGCGGCGCGCTGCCCGGCAGCGAGGCTGCATGCCACAGCCTATCGCCGATTTCAAGCCAGAGTGCAAGCAGCAGTGGTGGCGGAGGCGGCAACGGCGGGGGGAACGGAAACGGTGGCAGTAATGGAGGCGGCAACGGGAACGGGAACAGCGACGGGAATGGAAACAGCGATGGGGGTGGAAACTCAAGCGGGGGGAACGGAAACGGTGGCAGTAATGGAGGCGGCAACGGGAACGGAAACAGCAACGGGAATGGAAATAGCGATGGGGGTGGAAATTCGAGCGGCGGCAACGGGAACGGAAATGGAAAAGGTAAGTGAAACAGCCGCGGGGAAGACTAGCTGATCCTCCGTGCGAAATCTTCGCTTTTGAGCGGTATCTTCCCGTTCACTGAAATGGATCGGGCTAAGAGGGGGCTGGCTACTCAGAAGAGTGTAGCCAGCCTCTCCCCGGTCCAAGCTCGATCTGAACTACTTCGTTGTCAGAAAGACCGGCTTATACCCGATCGCTACGGTCTTCCCGCTTAATGCGGTCTTCTTGCCTTCCAGATCGGTCTGATACTTGTAAGTTGTGAGGTAGGTGTACTTGGACGTGGTGCAACTGCCATTGCTGCAGGATTGCGCCGTATCCCAGACAATCTGGCCATCGTCCACGTTGCAGGTGTACACGGTTCCGTTTGCGACACATGGGCTGATGGAGTGGCCGATGAGCCATTTTGTCATCGTGTCCCAGGCCGTACCGGCTTCATTGCCTTGCAGGCCAAGCGGAGAATTACCATCCCACGCGTAAACGTACTGACGTGCGATCCCGAGGCCTGCTCGAAGTGCAACTTCCCGCGCAACGAATCCGGCCTGCTCATCCGGATCCGGCAGAGATTCGTTTCCGCGAATCCCATGTTCGCTGTCCCACAGTGGCCGAGTCGTAAGTTTGTTGATCTTTAGCTGCGCTTCGATGTTGGTGTATGTTCCGAGAAATGCTTCCGGCGTCTCATTGAGCGTCCCATTGCCTCGCATGTGCATATTCACGATGTCAAAATTCGGGGCACCACCTGCCTGAATGTATCCGGCAAACCAGGTTGACATTGACCACACGTGACCCGAGGGACTCAGGATCTTCGCCTTCGAATCGATGGAACGAATAATGGCGGCTGCGTCTTTGCCCATTCGAACAAGCTGAGCCTGGGTGCCTGCAAAATAACAGGTGCAGTCTGGCTCATTCCACAACTCGTAGAAAGCAATCTCGCCTTTGTAGCGGGTGACCAGAGCGGTCACGAAATTTGAGAAGTTCGCATCGGTACCCGTCCCGTCGGTATTCACATCAGTTGGAGCTGAGCAGCTGTAGGCAGTTGGCGAAACGCAATGCACCGGAGCTTTCGGAATTGTTCCGGCAAACGGCGGTGTGTCGCCGAAAGTGTAGAGGACGTCCAGGTGTTGCGATTGGGCCATGCTGATCCAGCTATCCAGCTGTGACCAGTGGTAAGAGTTCTTTGCCGTATTGATCTGTCCCCATTTCACCATGTCGTCCCACAGACGCAGGCCACCCAAAGTTGCGATCTGATGAAGTCCATCCGTTCCCGGCCATATCAGATTTGTAAGGAGAAAGTCGGCACCGAAGAAGGACTGCGTGATTGCCGGGGTCGTCGATGTCAGGGTTTCTGACTGTGTGGCATCGGGGCTGAGGGATTTCCCTGGCCCCTCAGTCGCGCTGCACTGGCCGACCGAAAAAATGTAGAGCGACACGATCGCACTGAGGACACACAAGACAGCAGAATGCTTCCGCATGGTATTTGAACCTCTAAAGAGGGTAACTACGATTTGGCCAGATCCTTACAACGCCTTGGGGACTTTGGGGGAGCCGCAAAACCTGGGAACCTCAATTACCAACGGACGAAGGGGGGAGATTGATTGTTAACCAAAAGCAGAAGGATTTGCAAGCGCTGAGATCTAAAAATGGAACAGGAAATCAGGACGCTAGAGATTCAGAGCTTAGAGACCTGTCCCCGAGAACTCCACTCAGTCTGCTTTTCCTCGGCTGGCCGGCGGCACAATTCCGTTCATCCGCAAGTACTCGATCATCTGTCCGTAATGATCGTATGCGTGTGCCACTCCGAATTCGACCAAGCGCAAGCGGGTGGACTTGCTGTGTTCCGGCATCTGTAACATGTTTTGCATGGTCAACGTTGCCGCAGCCCGGTGGCCCAGTGCGAAAGAGTATTTGAGAAACTGGATGATCTCGGCTTTTCGCTTCAAGTTCTCTGGCCCGTTACCGTCCTCTAATCCCTCAGGAAGCTTCTCACCCGTAAGCGGCGACCATATGAAGTAATTGGAGGACGCAATATGCTTGAGCTCGCCGGCAAATGTGCGGACGCCCTTGTATTCTCCAGCCGGGAGGTTCAAGCCTTCCGGAGAGAATGTGAATTTGTCTTCCGGCATGGCCTCGGCAACTTCCAACACCAGTTTTTCAATAGCGCTGATCTCGCGGTCCTCGTTAGCCGCCAGAGTGGGTGCACTATATGCATCGGGAGATTGGGTGGGCGTCTGCCCCTGACAGTAGGAAATCCCTCCGAGGGCAATTAGCAGAGTGAAGGCAACGAGCGCAGGCGAGCAGGGCTTCATCGCTGTTTTCTCCTAAACCAATATGGCAGCACCGACGGATAAGTGCATCGGTTAGACGTACTTGGAATCCCGACGTTTAGATTAAATTTGGGCTATTCGAAGGGGGGCCAGTCGCCCTTAAACTAAAGGAGTTCGCTTGAATGGTCGGGACGGGCAGATTTGAACTGCCGACCCCTCGCACCCCAAGCGAGTGCTCTACCAGGCTGAGCCACGTCCCGACATGGAAGGAATCCGCTGATTCAGAGGCTTGTGGCCTCTCGCCAGCGGCGGGGTTCTGTTTCATCTTACACCACAATTGCTGAGATTTTGCTGGCGGTAGAGACGTAGCGAGCTACGTCTCTACGTCGCATCGGACCAGGTTGGCCATCGATCCAGGTGCATCAGACAAGGTTCCCCCTTAGTCCAGGTCTCTCCAGTTGGGGCCTACGCCCATCTCGACCTGGAGCGGGACGTCCAAGTCGTGCACCTTTTCCATGTGCTCGCGAACCAGCGAACGCATGATGTCGATTTCGGCTTCGGGGACTTCGAAGACTAGTTCGTCATGGACCTGCAGGGTCATGCGCGATTTCAGATCGCGCTCGCGCAGAGCCTCATCGATTCGGATCATCGCTATTTTGATCAGGTCGGCCGCGGTGCCTTGCAGCGGAGTGTTGACGGCGGTGCGTTCGGCGAAGCCGCGCTGGTTGGCGTTTTTGCTGTTGATGTCGGGAATCGGACGCACGCGTCCGAAAAGCGTTCTTACCCTCATGTCGCGGCGAGCTTCTTCGAGAGTCTTGTCGATGAAACGGCGCACTCCGTTGTACTTCATGAAATAGGCTTCGATGAACTGCTTGGCTTCGCCCGGCTCGATACCGAGTTGCTGCGAGAGGCCGAACGGAGAGAGTCCGTACACGATCCCGAAGTTGACGACTTTGGCCTGGCGCCGGTGATCGGCCGTTACCATCAGGGGCGGGACTCCGAAGACCTGCGAGGCGGTCAAGGTGTGGATGTCGTTTCCTTCGCGATAGGCCTCCACGAGCAGCGAGTCGCCCGAGAAGTGTGCTAACAACCGGAGTTCAATTTGCGAATAGTCCGCCGTAAGCAGCACATAGCCGGGTTCGGCGATGAAGGCGGCACGAATGCCGCGGCCGAGTTCGGTACGGATGGGGATGTTCTGCAGGTTCGGGTTCGCAGAAGATAGTCGCCCGGTAGCCGTTCCGGTCTGACCGAATGTAGTGTGCAGGCGATTGGTTGCGGGATTGATCAGCACAGGCAGCGCGTCGACGTACGTCGATTTGAGTTTCGTGAGCTGACGGTAGTCGAGCACCATGCGCGCGATTGGATGATTCTCTGCCAGTTCTTCCAGCACGTCGACCGCGGTGGAGATCATGCGGCCCTTGCCGTATTTCACCGGCTTGGGCAGATTCATGCGGTTGAAGAGCACGTCACCGAGCTGCTTGGGAGAGCCGACGTTGAACTCCATGCCGGCCGCTTCGTAGATCTCTTTGGCTTTCGCGCAGATCTCTCGCTCGAGTTCGACCGACATTTGCGCGAGCGCATCGGTGTCGATCTTGACTCCTGCATGCTCCATGCGGGCGAGCACCGGAACGAGCGGCAGATCGATTTCTTCGTAGAGCTTGGCCAACCCGGCCTGATCGACTTCGTCGCGCAATGCCGCGGTCAGACGTCCGGTGATGTCGGCGGATTCCGCGAGCTCTCCACTGAGCTTCAGGTTGAAGCGGCGCAGGGCAACTTCAGAAAGGCTGTGCGACGAGTAGGTCGGATCGAGGAGGTACGAGTACAACATAGGATCGTGAATGACGGATTTCAGCTCGATTCCCAAAGGTTCGAGAGCATGGATCGTGCCCTTGTAGTCCTGCACGGATTTCACGATGTCTTCGTTAGCGAGTGCCGCTCGAAGGGTTGTGGCGGCATCGCCGGAGTCGAGCCTCACGACGGTCGCTGTCCCCGACTCGGCGGAAATGGCGAGGCGACGAGACTTGCGCTCGGGAGGCTGGTTCATCGCGCCTCCCATGAATGAGAGTTGAGCGGCCTGCGGTTCTTCTTCCTGCTCCGGCTCTTCGGTTGGAGCGATAGATTCCTGCTTCTCGATGGCGACGGCGAGCACTCTGCCGGAGGCGGCTTTCAGCACCTTCTCGACGTCGGCGGACGATCTCGCCTCGGCGTAGCTGGTTTGGCTGACCTCAACCACCGGCAGCAACTCTTTCAGAAGCGACGTAAATTCCAGCTCCGTGAAGAGGGCACGGAGCGCATCCACGTCAGGTTCGCCCGCGCGCATAGAATCGATATCGAGTTCGACCGGAACATTGGTGTCGATGGTCGCCATCGATTTGCTGAACAGAATCGTATCGCGATTGTTCAGCAGCGACTCGCGGTAGGTCTTCCTCTCAACTTCCGCCGCATGCTCCAGGGCCTGCTCCACGCTGCCGAAGCGCTTGATAATCTCTACTGAACCTTTGTCGCCGATGCCGGGTGCTCCCGGGATGTTGTCGATTGAGTCGCCCCGCAGAGCCATCACATCTACGACTCGCCCGGGCGGCACGCCGAGGATTTCTTCCACCTTCGCCGCATCACAAATCAGGTTGTCCTTCGGCGGATTCAGGATATGCACCTTGTCGTTCACAAGCTGCATCATGTCCTTGTCGCTCGAAACGATGTACACGGGATGCGACGAGTCCGCGGCCTTGCGCGCCAGGGTTCCGATAACGTCGTCGGCTTCGAACCGCGTCACTCCGATCATCGGGATGCGGTAGGCCTCGAGCGCCCGCCGGATATATGGAACCTGTTGGGCGAGGTCTTCGGGCATAGCCGCGCGATTCGCCTTGTAGCCCTTGTATTCGATTTCGGTGAAAGTCTGTGTCTTGATGTCCCACTTGCGGATGCTTGTGACGGCTTCCGCCTGTTCGTCCCGGAAGGTGGGGCCGGCGACGTCGAATACGGCAGCGAGGTATTCGGGTGAAAAGTCGTCGCGCAGCTTCCGCAGCATATTGACGAATACGTAGATCGCCGCCGTGGGCAGTCCGGATTTTGTCGACATAGGCCGCTGCCGCGCCATGGCGTGATAGGCGCGGAAGATGAACGACATCGTGTCGATCAGGAAGATGCGACCGTGGGCAGTCTCATTCGCGCACCCAGCCGCCTTCGAAGCCTTGGCTGGCTCGAGGCTGGATTTCGGTGTTGCCGCAGTGGATCCGGAACTCGTGGATTTTTTTCGCGCAGGCACTGTGCTTAGTTTAGCAGCAGGTTTGTAGTTAGAAATCGACTCGGAAATTTGCCTGAACGACTTTATGGGTCTTGCTTCCGCGTGGATTTTGAAAGATTAGGTAGTACTTGACTGGTTGTGTGATGGTTGGTGGCAGGTCGAGATTGACTGCCTGGTTGTGAGATTCTTCAACTGAAAACATGGAGTCGCTTGGATGATTGTTTGCAGATTCCGTTTGTTGCTCCTCGTTCATGATGACGAAGTCGATGTTGGCAGCTTCGTTGGAAGGGCCATGGGCCTTGCCAAGGAAGGATTCGAAAACGCCGTGCAGATGAGGTTGCGCACTGTGTGCCGGAAGCTCGAAGGAGAAGCTGGCGGACGTCTTCACTTCGAATGTCTTATCGAGAACAGAGAGAGGCTCGGATGGTGAGGATCGGGGAGCGACCGATTCGAGAACGTCTGGCTTGGGTCTTGCCGGAGCCTCGGGCTTATTACACGCGAACTGACTGCATATGAGAAGGGTGATCGCCGATAGCAGGCTCGCACGCTTGAACATTCTATGAGTGCTCCGACTTTTTCCCGAACTTGGTGTTGAAATGGAGTTTGATTTCTCCGCAGGTGCCTTGTTCGGGAGAGTAAACCACACAAGTATCGAACGGTCGCGAGTAAACGTGCAGGCTTACCGCGCGCTGATTAAACTCTTTGGGATTCACGACACGATGAACGGGATCGGTCGGATCAACTACACAAGGATGATCGAAGTCCATCTCAACGGTGTTTGAAGGTTTGAGCTGGCAAGTGCCGCCATCGATATCCTGGTGAACGAGATGGTAGTTCTCTACTTGTAGGCGCCCGATCGGGACCGCCATCCAGCAGTTCTGGTCGCGATGATTGTGGACCGAACTGGCCTGCCCGACGTCCCAGCAGATCGCCATCAGTTCATAAAGAGGCGTCCGGTCGATTAGGTTGCGGGTGTAGTGCTGGCGATCCCAGTTGAGATAGGGAGCCAGAGAATCGGAGTCCACAGGAGTGTCTTGCAGGAAACGGCGAATGGGTTCGGTGGGGGTGAAGGCAGATTCCGGCATCTTCCGCAGACGCTCAACGAACCGCTGAATGGAGACTGTTTTTGCTGCTGTGACCATTGTATTGTGAGTCGCAGTGATTCTATTCAGCGTCGTATCCTGGGAGCAAGCTATCTTCCCGCACCCAGGATTTCCTTGCTCTCTCCCGCGGCCACTGCCGGGTAGGCGACTTGCTTCCGCCTTCGCAAATCTCGGGGGAGCTCTGATTTTAATAGCCACAGCCCCGCTGCCACGGCGGCCGCCCAAGTAATGGAAACTAGCCCAAGTTGACTCACATCTCCCAACCGGCTGCCGTGCAGCTTCGTCAAGGGAATCAGCTTTGCGACCTCAAAGCTGATAGCGCCGGCGACGACCGACGTTAGAGCCGCCTTTCCCAACTCGCCCCAACGCAACTCTCCCACGTGAACCAACCTGCGATGATGAAGCAGTCCTGCTAAGGCGACGAGGTTGATCCCGATCCCGATATCCGAAGCCCACGCCAGCCCCACCACACCGAAAGTGTGAAACAAGATGGAATAAATCGGCAGCGATACGAGAGTGATGACGCTTACCGCGACCATCGGCGTCAGCGTATCTCCTGCTGCATAGAAAGCTCGCGCATATAGGCCCTGAGCCGACCAAAGAATCAAGGACAGCGAAAACCAGAAGAAGTAGACGGCACTAGTCTGGGTATCGGCGAATGAGAACCTCCCACGACGATAGACGAGATCGATCAGCGGCAGGGCGGCGGCCATCATCCAAGCGGTGGCAAGCAGAGATGCTGCCGAGACGCGATAGACGGAGTCATTGACCGTTGCCGCAAATTCCTTCAGCTTCTTCTCATTGAACAGTCGCGCGAAGAATGGCAGGGATGCCTGTCCCGTCGCCTGCCCGAGAACGGCGATGGGAACGGCAAACAAGCGTTTCGCATAGTTCAGCCGGGCGATGTCGCCGACTCCGCTCGCGGCGTAATGGCGCAAGATCCAGTCATCGGCAGTGACCAGTGATACACCGAGCATGAGCGGCACTGAAAGTTTGACCCACTCCCGAAAAGCAGGATTACTGATGTCGAATGAAGGACGATAGCCGGTGCCGATTTTTGCGGCGCCAATGGCACTTGCCAGAAATGGACCGGCAAAACTCCCGATCAGGGCACCGTAGGCCAGAGACGCGATGCCCAAGCGATGACCACCGACCACCCCGCCGAGAATGATGAAGAGGTTGTAGATCAGTGGCCCGAAAGCTGGGAAGAGAAATAGTCGATGAGACAGCAGAACGGCCGAGACTACACCGCCTACATAGAAGAAGATCTGCGCTGGGAGCAAGATCCGCGTCAGGTGAACGCAAAGGTCGATCTTGTCGGGAGTGAATCCTTTTACAAACCAGCGCACAAATTGCGGAGCGAAAATCTCGGTCAGCACGGTGCCGACCAGCATGACTGCCGTCATTACCGTAATGATGATCGAGAAGGTCTTCTGCGCGTCGGCCTCGCGCTTCTCGGCCAGGAAGCGTGTGTAGATAGAAATGAAGGTGATCGAAGCCGCGCCGCCGGCCACGATGTAATTCAGAAAATCAGGCAGCGTGAACGCCGCGACATACGCATCTGTCGCTCCACCGGCTCCGTAGGCCCACGCGATGTAGGCGTCGCGCACATATCCGATGACGCGCGACAGCATCACTGCCGTGATCAGCAGCAGAGTCGCCGAGAACGCCGTGTGCTGGTGCGACGGCCGGAAGAAGCGCAGCAGTTTCGTCATCGAGACCCGATCAGAGGTCAATCTTATCGGAATCTCAGACGTCCAGGGTTGACCGACTCGCGTCCCTGGTTACGCGAGTACCGAATCAGGAATGCTATTCCGCCGGAACGTAAACGCGTCCCGCCGAGACCAAATCGACATTCGGAATTTCTGTGCTAAGACGCACCGTCTGCCATCCCGCCTTCTTCTGCGGCTTCGGGATGAATGTCAGCATGTATTGGTGTTCCAGCCGCCGCCCTAGCTGCTCAAGAAATGGCTGGAATGCAACGGGCGCGCCAGTCATGCCGATGTAATAGGCTTCTCCGCCGGTTCGGTCTGCCAGCTGGGAAAGGTAAATCTGTCCCCAGTACGTCTGCCAGTAGCTGTGCCCGAAGTGTCCCTCGCCGGGATAATAGATCGCAGACACCTGAATGCCCGCCTTGCCGGCATCATCGATTGCAGCATCGAGATACGGGTCCTGCAGATCGCCCGTTCCGTAATAACGATCGATGCCGTCGGTGACCACCAGCACTTCTCGCCGCGGCGCACCGGAGGGCCATTTCTTCACCAGATCGCTGAGCGCGAAATATGGACTGGCGTTTGCTCCGGCCTCTCCCGTGGGCAAGCGCAGCGACTTCGCTGCTGCAGCATGATCGCCCGTCATCTGCTGGACGATGCGCGCAATGCCATTCTGCATATAAGCAACTCCGACTTGCGTCGTGGCGGGCTGCGCGTTGATGAACTTGCGGATGTCTTCCAGTTGCGACCCGACATTTGTGCTCAAACTGTCATCGATCAGAACGAATAGCTGCAGTGCTGCATGATCGCCTTGTGCGGGAACCCAATCGACGACCTGATCCCGGTCGTGGCCCTCATAGACCATTACCTCATCGCGGTTGATTATAGGAACAGTGTTGCCGTGCTTGGGCTCGACTGTCACCACGAGGTGTGCCGCAAATCCGGTGCCCGATTGCTGTGCGACCGAGACACCAGCAATGGCGGCAAGAACAGTCAGCAGCAAGACTGGAAAGCTGAGACTACGATTTCTGGACATGGTGCCTCCTTCAGACAGAGTGCCGTCGCTCGAACGCACAACTCTGTTCGGGAGCCATGACGTGCACGGGCCTATATCTTTTGGATGTCTTCTAAAGACAAAAGGTAAGCTCGGTCGCAGACGGAAGTTGTAAACGCAGCGAAGTAGGCCTGCTACGATATTGAACCGTGACTGCTTCTACCCAGGTACAGACCCGCTCGTCGGTGTTTCGCAGATCTTTCCGTAAGGACTTTCCCTCTGCTCTTCGCGGCGAAGGCGTATACGTGTGGGACACCAACGGCAATCGCTACCTCGATCTAGCTGGATCCGCAGCCGTGAATCTGATCGGGCATGGCGTACCGGGCATTGCATCGGCAATGGCCGAGCAGGCCGCGAGATTGGAGTTCGTCCACACCAGCCAGTTCACGACGCCGGTAGCCGAGCAGTACGCACAGGAATTACTGGATTTTGCCGGAAAGCACTTCGAGGGCGGCGCTGTTTACTTCACATCCGGAGGATCGGAATCGGTTGAGACTGCACTGAAGCTGGCACGCCAGTATCAGGTCGAAATCGGGCAGACGCGCCGCTTCCAGATTTTGAGCCGGCAGCAGAGCTATCACGGATCGACACTCGGTGCGCTATCAGTGTCAGGGAACAAGCGGCGCCGGGAAATCTATTTACGGATGGTGCGCGAGTACCCGCACATTGGCATGCCGTATTGCTACCGATGCGATTTTGATTGCACGGATGGCTGCCGTAATTGCGGACAGCAGTATGCCATTGAACTCGAGCGTACGATCGAAGAATCGAAAGGTGAGGCCGCAGCATTCATCTTTGAGCCGGTGAGCGGTGCAACCTTGGGCGCAGTGGTTCCTCCTCCCGGATATCTGCAGTCCGTTGCAGAGATCTGCCGGCGTTACGGCGTGCTTCTAATTGCAGATGAAGTAATGACTGGAATGGGCCGCACCGGGCGCAACTTCGCGATCGAGCATTGGAGTGTTGAGCCCGACATCCTGATTGCGGCAAAAGGGCTTTCCAGTGGATATGCCCCGCTCGGAGCGGTGATTGCCACCAAGAGAGTCGTCGATGCGATCGCCTCGGGCTCGGGAGCATTTCTGCACGGATTCACCTATAACGCGCATCCAATCTCGCTGGCAGCGGGACGAGCGGTGCTTGGGCATTTGCAGGCGAAGGAATTGGTGCAAGCGGCGGATTCGGCTCGCACTGGATCGCCCGCAGCTCACTTCAAGCAGGCTCTGGAAAAACTGGGCGACGAAAAGTCGGTAGGGGATGTCCGCGGGATCGGGCTGCTCTGGGGAGTTGAGTTCGTCGCCGACAAGCCGGCCAAGCGTCCATATCCGCCTGAGTCGAACTTTTCGGGAAAGGTTGGGGCAGCCGCTTTGAAGCGCGGATTGCTCGTATACCCAATGCAGGGCTGCATTGACGGAGTATCTGGCGATCATCTTTTGCTGGCGCCTCCGGCGGTGATTCTCCAGGATCAGATCTCCTGGGCCGTTGAGCAGTTGGCGGGAGCGATCCGAGACGCCGAGTAGCTGCCACTCTTTGCTGCGAAGCCTGCCCGAATCTCCCATTTCGGCACGTTCCACAGGTTTATTATATAGATTCGCCTTTTCTTCGCTTCATTTCGAATGTATAATCCGGCCAGATTAGAAAGCGTTTATAGTCGCACACTTCAAGGAACCGGTCTTACAAGGAGCCAATCATGGCAGACGAGCGGGGCAAGGCGATCGAACTGGCGGTATCACAGATTGAAAAGCAGTTCGGAAAGGGATCAATCATGCGGTTGGGATCGAAGGACGCCATCCTGCCGATCGCGGTCATCCCAACGGGTTCGATCTCATTCGACGCAGCCCTGGGCGTGGGCGGCTTCCCGCGCGGGCGCGTCATTGAAGTGTTCGGGCCGGAATCGTCGGGCAAGACGACAATCACGCTGCAGGTTATTGCCGAGGCGCAGAAGACCGGGGGCATGGCCGGATTCATCGATGCTGAGCATGCACTTGATCCAGCCTATGCCAAGAAATTGGGGGTGGATGTCGACAACCTGCTGGTTTCGCAGCCCGATTACGGAGAACAGGCGCTGGAAATCACCGAGGCGCTGGTGCGATCCAATGCGATGGACGTTCTGGTGGTGGACTCGGTAGCGGCGCTGGTGCCCAAGGCCGAACTCGATGGCGAAATGGGCGATAGCCACATGGGATTGCAGGCGCGCCTGATGTCGCAGGCACTACGCAAGCTGACCGGCACGGTCTCGAAGTCGCGAACATGCCTCATCTTCATCAACCAGATTCGCGAAAAGATTGGCGTGATGTTCGGCAATCCTGAGACGACGACCGGCGGCAAGGCTCTGAAGTTCTATTCATCCGTAAGAATTGACATTCGACGGATCGCTGCAGTCAAGGAAGGCGATGTTGTTATCGGATCGCGGACCAAGGTAAAGATCGTCAAGAACAAGGTGGCGCCGCCGTTCCGTGACGCAGAGTTCGACATCCTCTACGGGGAAGGGATTTCGCGCGAGGGCGATCTGCTGGATTTGGCGGTAACCCACAATATCGTCGAGAAATCGGGATCATGGTTCAGTTACAAGACCGAACGCATCGGGCAGGGGCGCGAGAATGCCCGCCAATTTCTGAAAGACAATAAGGATGTCATGGCCAAGCTGGATACCGAAGTACGGAAAACACTCGGGTTGATTGCCACACCCGCTCCTGCTCAACCCGCTGCGGCCGCTGCCCAGGCCGGGACGGGATCTGGCCGTGTGACTACCATGCCGAGCGGTACGGAGACGCCGAAAGCTCCGATCGTAGCGGCTCGACGATAAAATTCGTTGCCTCCGGGCGCGGTCGTACACTCTCACACGGACCCGCGCCCGGTCTCCCTTCTGGCTTTGATGTATAAGCAGGTTGAATCTTCGCTCGGCTCGACATGCCGAGACGGGTCCCCACATTCCAGATTCGCAAGGCTTTCATTGCTATCTTCCCTTCCGCCCGCATAGAATCTTCTACATTGCTCCATCGTCGTTCACTCTGCTGAACCGCGCCGTTCCAGTGAGGAACATTGAATAAGGGCACTGCTATCTATCCGGGATCCTTCGATCCACCGACGAACGGGCACCTCGATCTCATCGAGCGAGGTAGCAAGATTTTCGAAGAGCTGGTGGTCGGGATCCTGCGGAACTCGGAGAAGGTTCCGATGTTCAGCGTGGGCGAGCGGCTGGAGATGCTGCGGGAGTTGACCGCCGAGCTGCCAAACGTGCGGATCGACACCTTCGACGGATTGATGGTGGAATACGCAAAGTCGCTGGACGCAATGTGCGTGCTTCGCGGGATTCGGGCCATCAGCGACTACGAATATGAGCTGCAGATGGCGCTCATGAACCGAAAACTGGAACCGACGCTCGAAACGGTGTTCATGATGCCCGCCGACAAATATTCGTATGTCAGTTCGCGGCTGGTGCGGGAAGTCGCGCAGGCGGGAGGTCCGGTAAAAGGACTGGTTCCCGAAGTGGTGGAGCAAAAGCTGCGCGAGAAACTCGATCCCGCGTACAAATTGCAGAAGGCAGATGTGATCGAAGTCCCAAGGAGAAGGAAAAAGAAGGCATGACGACGGCAACCACCGAAGCGATCCGACTCACCGAGAGAATCAACCGCATCGAGCCCTCCGCCACCATGGCGGTGGTAGCTGAGGCCGACAAGCTGCGCCAGCAGGGAATCGACGTGGTCGATTTCGGCGCCGGCGAACCGCACTTCTCGACGCCGCAGCATATCAAGGACGCTGGCATTGCAGCGATTCAGGGGAATTACACAAAGTACACGGCCGTCGCCGGAACGGCCGAGCTGCGCGACGCGATCGCGCACCGGCACAACGTTGACTTCGATTCGGATTATCGCCGCGAAGAAGTGATTGCGTCGACTGGAGGAAAGAACGCACTGTTCAACGCAATTCAGGTGCTGGTCGATCATGGCGATGAAGTGGTTCTGCCAGTCCCGTACTGGGTCTCGTTCAAAGACATTATTCGTTACGCGGGTGGCAACTGCGTGTTGCTCGACGCCGATGAATCGCAGGGGTTCCGGGTTACGGCGCAGATGGTCGCGAAGCTGATTACTCAGCGAACCAAAGCCATTATTCTCAACTCGCCGTCGAATCCTTCCGGCGCTGTCATGAGTCCTGCGGATATGACCGAAGTGATCCGTCTGGCGCATGAGCGCGGCATCTGGGTGCTTTCAGATGAGTGCTACGTGTACCTCAACTACACGGGAAAGAATTTCTCGGTGGGTTCCCTGCGTGAATACAAAGAGCGAATGGTGATTCTAGGCTCGCTCTCGAAGACGTATGCGATGACGGGATGGCGCTTGGGATACGCGATGGGGCCGTCTGCCGTGATCGGCGCAATGGCAAAGCTGCAGAGCCAGTCCACCTCGAATCCAACCTCGATCGTGCAGAAGGCTGCCGTCACTGCTCTGAAGGGGTCGCAGGAATGCGTCGAGCAGATGCGGCTTGAGTACATTCAGCTGCGCGATCACGTCGTCAAGGGCCTGCGCTCAATTCCGGGAGTAACTTGCACAGTGCCCGAGGGGGCGTTTTATGCTTATCCGAATATCTCGGCGTTCCTTGGACGTGGCGGACTGAAGTCGGCGTCGGATGTTGCGGGCCGGTTGCTGCGCGAGGCGCATGTGGCGACTGTGCCGGGCGAGGGCTTCGGGACGAAGAACCACATCCGGGTCTCGTATGCGACCTCGAAAGCCGAACTTGACCGGGGTCTGGAGCGCATGCGGAAATTCTTCGCAGCAGTATAGGTTCTCCTTGGCATGGCGTGAGCGTAGAACTCACCACCATCCGCGGGGCCCACATAGGAAAACAGATTCGGCATGAGGCCGTTCCGTGCGAGCGGTCTTTTTTATCGGCGCTAGGTTGAATGGAAAAGCTCTATCCATTGCTGATGACTCCAGGATTTGATCCCAGGCCTTGGGGAACTGAGGATCTGTCGCCGATCTATCCCAATCACAAGTTCAATGAGAAGATCGGCGAGGCATGGCTCAGTGGAGACGATTGCATAGTCGGCAATGGACCCCTTGCGGGTAAGACGCTGGCACAGTTAAGTCAGCAGTATCAGCAAAAACTGGTAGGCGATGCGGCGCGAGATCCAAGGAGATTTCCGTTGCTCCTGAAATTCCTCTTTCCGCACGAGAAGCTTTCGGTGCAGGTGCACCCCGATGATGCGCAAGCCTTGCGCGTAGGCCAGCCCTGGGGAAAGACGGAATGCTGGTACGTGGCCCATGCAAAGCCGGGTGCGCAAATCGGGCTCGGGTTGAAGCCTGGTGCCACTGCAAGCCAACTGGAACAGGCCATTCACGAGAATCGCGCAGAAGGGGTGCTTAACTGGCTGGACGTGTTCACCGGAGACATGATTTATGTAGCCGGGGGAACCGTCCACACCCTGGGACCGGGCTCCATTATCGTCGAAACACAGCAACAGTCCGATACGACTTATCGTCTGTATGATTACGGGCGGCCCCGGGAATTGCATCTCAAGGACGGCATGGCGGCTGTGAAAGAGAATGTGAAATCAGGCAAAGTCCTGAGGCCCGCACCAGAGCAGAAAGGCAAGAACCGGGAAGCGGCACTCATTCGCGCGCCTTACTTCGTGGTGGACATGTTCGAAGCTAAGGATCAGTTCGAACTCTCGACGCACGACAATTCGGGAAAGACTTCGGTGCAAATCCTAGTCGCTGTCGAGGGCTGCGGGGTGATCGAGGCGCAGGGGATGGACCCGGTCACACTGGCGAAGGGGGATGCGGTTGTGGTGCCCGCATCCGTCGGACAATTCGGAGTACGGCCGCAGTGGGCAGTCGAGTTTCTGCGGGCACACGTTCCGGGGAAAACGCTGCCAGAGCCCGAGACCCGAATTTAACATCCCACTATGCCAATGAACTCCAACTTCTATCCGGTGATACTCGCAGGCGGGCGCGGCACACGTTTCTGGCCGCTCAGCCGCAAGAAGCGCGCAAAACAACTGCTGGCGCTCGATGGCAAGCAGACCATGATTCAGCAGACAGTCGCGCGCCTGCTGCCTTTGACGCCCGCGAAAAAATTCTGGATTATCACCAACGACGATTTGCAGCCCGCGATTTTGAAGCAGTTGCCAAAGGTGACGAAGCGCCAGATTCTCGCCGAGCCGGTGGGACGAAATACGGCGCCCGCAATTGGGCTGGCTGCCTTTTTGTTGCTCAAGGAAGATCCTCAGGCGGTGATTGGCATGTTCCCGTCCGATCACGTCATTGCCGACGAAAAGCGCTTTCGCGAAACGCTGCAACATGGGATTGAAGTCGCGGCCTCTGGACCACACATTGTGGTTCTGGGAGTTCGCCCAAATCGCGCCGAGACTGGTTACGGATATATCGAAGCTGGCGGCCTATATCAGGGTGATGCCCTGTGTGTGAAGCGCTTCACCGAAAAGCCGAATGCGGAGACTGCCGCCGAATTCGTCGCCGCGGGGAACTATTTTTGGAACAGCGGAATATTTCTGTGGACTGCGCAGACTCTCGCCGACGCACTGCGCGAGCACTTGCCGAAGACTGCCGGTTTACTCGAGGAGATTGCGGAAGCGTACGGCACCAGAAAATTCCAAACAACGTTCAAAAGGATCTATACCAAGTGCGAAAACATCAGCGTGGACTACGCTGTCCTCGAGCCGCGTTCCGCGAAAGGCGAACAGCAAGGGAACATATTCTGTCTGCCTGCGGATTTCGGCTGGAATGATCTGGGATCGTGGACGGCGCTGCACGAACATCACGTCGCCAAGAAGACTCCGCAGGAAGGTAATTTAGTAGCGAGTTCCGGAACGTTTCTTCTCAATGCGCGAGGGAACTACATCCATGCGCCGGAGAAGTTCGTCGCCGCGATCGGAGTCACCGATCTGGTGGTCGTCGAAACGCCCGATGCTCTACTGGTCACAACCCGACAGCATGCGCAGGACGTTGGCAAAGTCGTGAAATACCTGGACGAGAAGCGGATGCACAAACTTACATAAAAAGCGATCTCACCTTCTCTATGGCGCAAGTGATCAAATTCGGGACGGACGGCTGGCGCGGGATTATCGCCGACGACTTTACTTTCGAAAACGTGCGGCGGGTAGCTGGTGCGATTGCTTCCTATGTTGCTAAGTATGAGCAACCGCAGCGCGGAGTAATCGTCGGCTACGATTGCCGGTTCGCTTCGCCTGGTGCCGCTCACATTTTGGCCGAAGTCATCTCTACGGCTGGAATTCCGGTCAAGCTGGCCAACGATTACACTCCCACGCCAGCAGTTTCGTACGCCGTAAAAAAGCTAGGCGCTGCCGGTGGCGTGATGATTACGTCCAGCCATAATCCGTGGAACTGGAACGGAGTGAAATTTAAAGGCAACTTCGGCGGCTCGGCTACTCCCGCCATCATGAAGAAGATCGAGGAAGAACTGGCATCGGGCGCGACGCCAAAGGGAAACAAGGCGGCGGTCGAGAAAGTCGATTTGAAGAAAGACTACGTTTCTGCTGTTTGCGCATTCGCCGACATGGACCTGATCGCGAAGACAAAGTTCAAGTTTGCGGTCGATGCCATGTATGGATCCGGACGCGGCGTATTGCCGGGGATCCTCGCCGAACGCGGCGTGCAGTTCGTATCGATTCGCCAGGAAGTAAATCCGCTGTTCCCAGGAATCAATCCTGAGCCGATCCAGCCGCACACGGCGATGCTGCAGGAAGTTGTTGTTCGCGAAAAGTGCGATGCCGGCCTGGCGACCGACGGCGATGCGGACCGCATCGGAGCGGTGGCCGAGGACGGTAGCTTCGTGGATTCGCACAAGATTTTCTGCGTGATTCTGCGCTGGCTGCTCGAACGTAAGAAATGGTCCGGCGAAGTGGTGCGAGCATTCAATACAACCCGCATGATCGATCGCATCGCTGCCAAACACGGGCGCAAATTGCATGAGACCTCGATCGGATTCAAGTACGTCGCGGATCTGATGATGGAGCGCGAGATCCTGATGGGAGGCGAAGAATCCGGTGGCATCGGGTATTCGCGATTTCTTCCGGAGCGTGATGGTGTCCTGAACTCCCTGCTGCTGGCGAATGTGATGGCCGAAGAAGGAAAGCCCCTCGGGAGGCTGGTTGCTGACCTGCAAAACGAATTCGGACCTCATTACTACGGCCGGCGCGATCTGCACATCTCGGAAGAGGTGAAGCAGAATGCGATTCAGCGTGCGCGGGCCGACGGTACCCAGACTCTTGGGAAATATAAGGTCCTAAGAAAAGAGCACATGGACGGAGTGAAGTTCTTCCTGGATGCGCCCAAAAACGGCAACGGAGCTGAGGCTTGGGTGCTGTTCCGCGCTTCCGGAACGGAGCCGCTATTGCGGTTGTATACCGAGGCTGCCTCACCGGAACTGGTGAACGAATTCCTCGTCACTGGAGAGAACTTCGTCCGAAGCGTCTGAAGTGGTGCCGAGGCGGCCTGGCGCCATAGTTGGATTTGAATATGGTAGAAGAATCAGTTTCGGCACGAGCAGATTCTCCGGAGGCGCGCCGCTACAACCATATCCGGAGATGGCTGAGTATCGCCGACTTCGTCGTAGGCTTTGCTTTTCTCGTGGTCTTGCTGGTAACGAGATGGTCCGACTCCCTGCGGGATCTGGCCTACCGCTGGGGCTTTCAAGGCTACGCATTCTCGCTCTTCATTTACCTGTTTCTGTTGCTGGCAATCAGCAAAGCCCTTGGCATTGGACTCGACTACTACGGATTTCGACTGGAACGAGGGTACAAGCTGTCGAACCAGAAATTCGGCGCGTGGGCTTGGGACGAAACCAAAGGATTTCTGGTTGGACTGGTGATGGCCAGCATTGTTGTCGAACTGCTGTATTTCACGATTCGGCAATGGCCGCAGCACTGGTGGATGCTGGCTTGGGCGCTGTTTATGGGACTGTTTGTTCTACTTGCCCAGCTTGCACCGGTCGTGCTGTTCCCGATCTTCTACAAGTTTGAGCCGCTAGAGAATGAAGAATTGCGCCGACGGCTGGTGGTGTTGAGCGAGCGCGCCGGAACGCGTGTTCGCGGCGTCTATCGTTGGAAGCTGTCGGAAAAGAGTAAAAAGGCGAATGCGGCGCTAACGGGCCTCGGCAATACCCGGCGCATCATTCTGGCCGACACGCTTCTCGATAACTACACACCGGAAGAGATCGAGGCTGTATTGGCGCACGAACTCGGGCATCACGTGCACAAGCACATCCTGAAAAGCATCTTGGTGCAGGCGGCCATCACGATTATTGGATTCTGGGCTGCAAACTGGGTGCTCCACTACGCCGTCGATCAACGCAGGTTCGTGCACTTGTCGGATTTTGCCAACCTGCCACTGCTGGCGCTTGTTTCCGTCGTGCTTTCTTTCTTGCTCATGCCCGCCTTGAACGCCTATTCGCGCTTCAACGAAAGACAAGCGGATCGGTATGCCTTTGAGTCAACCGAAAGCGTAGAGCCGTTTATCTCTTCGATGAACAAACTGGCCGAGCAGAATCTCGCTGAGCGAACTCCATCCAAATGGGTAGAGTGGTTCTTCCATTCGCATCCTTCGATCTCGCGCCGGCTGGCGGCGGCCGAGCAATGGGGAAGGACCGAGCATCCGCATCCACATTCTTGAAATTCAGAAAACATCAATGCGGAGCGTTATTGTGTTCCTGCTTGCGGGCATGCTCGTCGCAACAACCGCAGGACAGACTCGCGCCATATCGTGCTCGAGTTGCGCGGAGTGGAACCGTCCCCAGAAACCATTTCGCGTATTCGGTAACACGTATTACGTCGGCACTCATGGGCTGAGTGCCATTCTGATTACGTCGGATCGTGGGCACATCCTGATTGACGGCGGCCTGCCGCAGTCCGCCGATCAGATCGTCGGGAACATCCGCTCCCTCGGTTTCCGGATTCAGGACGTCAAGATCATCGTGAATTCGCACGTCCATTTTGATCATGCCGGCGGCATAGCAGAGTTACAGCGAGTGAGCGGCGCCCGGGTGCTTGCGAGTCCCTGGAGCGCGGCCGTGATGCGAATCGGCGGCCCGGGGCAAGGCGACCCTCAGTATCGAGGTGGAGAGAAAATCGCGCCTATCCAGAACGTGCATGAACTGCACGGCGGAGAAAGCGTGACGCTGGGACCGCTCACCGTAGTGGCTCGCTTTACTCCGGGGCATACGCCCGGCGGCACGAGCTGGACCTGGCGATCCTGCGAGCATGAAGTGTGTCGAGAGATTGTGTACGCAGACAGTCTGACGCCGGTGTCGTCCGATGCTTTCCGGTTTACGGACAGCAAGGACTATCCGCACGCGCTCGACGACTTCGAAAAGAGCTTCGGATTTTTCGAGAGAACGCCTTGCGACATACTGGTCACGACGCATCCTGAGGCGTCAGCCTTATGGAATCGCCTTGAAGCCCGCGAGAAGAGGCTCACGCCCGATCCTTTGGTGGATGCTACGGCGTGCCGCCGGTTAGCAGAGCGCGGCCGCGAAGCCCTTCGTCAGCGTCTGGCCGAAGAAGCTAAAAAATGAGTGACAGAAATTTCTGATCGAGAGAGGTTGCCAGACTTAGCGTTTTTGCAGAATTTCAATCACCCTGTTTAAATCTTCTTCTGTATCGACTCCGATACTGTCGTAAGTAGTCTCGCCCACATAAATATCAATTCCATTCTCCAAAAATCGCAATTGCTCGAGGCGTTCGCTTTTCTCAAGAAAAGACTCGGGTAAGCTGACAAAGCGATCGAGCGCGGGCTTTCGATAGGCATAGAAGCCCAGATGTTTGAAGTAATGAGGCTGAGTGCAGTCGCGATCAAATGGAATGGTTGCGCGCGAGAAATAGAGAGCGCGACGCTTGTTGCCGGTGACCACTTTGACCGCATTCGGGTTGGGAATGTCGATGTCGGTGGCAGGAGTCATCAAAGTCCCAACCTGTGCCTCGGGATTCTCCATCACTCCAAGGAGTGCGGCGATTTGTTCGGCACGGATGAGAGGCTCGTCTCCCTGTATGTTGATATAGATGTCCGCAGGCTCGCGTTGCGAAATCTCGTGCACCCGCTCGGTGCCGCTGCGGTGCGAAGGCGAGGTCATTCGCCCATTCCAGCCATTGTGGCGGCATGCTGCCATGATCTCGTCAGAATCTGTCGCGATGATGACGTCAGCGAGCAGTTTGGAGGAATGCACGGCTTCATAGACAACTCCGATCAGCGGCTTGCCGGCGATTTCACGCAACATTTTGCGAGGCAGGCGAGTGGAAGCCAGGCGGGCGGGGATGATGGCGATGGCTCTCATGCAGTTTCGGTGGATGATAGTTTCAGATGAAGCGCCGTCGGGTGTCGCGGCTCGTACAGTCCAACTTTAGCGCCACTAGGCAGCGGGATGGAACTTGTGACACCCCACGGGGCGGTCTGCACCTGGGTGCATTCCACGCTCTTTGCTTTTAAGGCCGCGATCTGTGCTTCGAGATCGTCACACATGAAATAAAGGACGGCACCCAACATCTGCTGTCCAGCATGTTCGCGAGAAAATTCTTCATCCTGCGGATGAACGGCCGCCTCGGCCGGACTCATGCCGAAGATCAGCCATCCATGGCCGACGTCCACTGGGCGGAGACCCAGCACATCGCGGAGAAAAGCGCGATCAGCGTCAGCGTCCTTGCTATAGAGCAGGAAGTGTGAGCCGATAATCATGCGGCAAAGTATAACCGGATTCAAAGTGGCCGATTGACCTATTCTCCGGTGGAACTTAAAATCAGTAGTTGGAAGCAGATGGCCTTCGTGCGGTGCTTCCAGGCCGCGAAAGCGCAGGTTCCACGCGTAGTTCCTTTCGCACTCCTCCCGATTTGTAGCAAGTGGCGGCGTAGCTCAGGTGGCTAGAGCGACGGTCTCATAATCCGTAGGTCGTAGGTTCGAGTCCTACCGCCGCCACCAATCTCTGTCGGTCTGCATCCCCGCGCGCACTGGTCTGCCGGAGGCCGTCTGGACTATAAAGTCAGTGGTCCATTCATGAAAATACTGACAGAGTTCTGGACGCGGCGACGCTTTCTGCAAACTTCGGCTGTGCTGGCAGGCTCGATTCGTGGCACAGCTGCAACGTACGAATTGAACCGGCCGTTCTCCGACTCAATCCCACCCTTTGCGTTGCAACAGCAGCGGCGCCGAAAGGAACTATGGGGTTTGCTGGGCGATTTGCCTTGGAACCATCAACCAGGTCCGGCGCGGCTTATCGGAAAAGAAGATCACGACGGATACACGATTGAGCGGCTGGTGCTCGATTTGAACGGTGTCGAACCTGTTTCCGCCTTGTTGCTGATTCCGAAAAGGCGCCAGCCTCGCGCGCCGGGGCTGTTGTATATCCACTGGCATGGAGGAATGTACGACCTCGGCAAAGAACAACTGCTACAGGGCGTTCCCGCCCAACCCGCGTACGCACCGGTATGCGCTGAGAATGGACTGGTGACACTCGCGATCGACAGTTGGTGTTTCGGCGAGAGGAAGCATGTGACGGACGGCGTCGAAGGCGAGCAGGATGCATTCAAGTTAATGCTCTGGCAAGGTCAAGTCCTCTACGGAATGATGATGTTCGACGAGTTCCGTGCGATGGACTATCTCGCGAGTCGCCCGGAGGTCGACGGCGAACGGCTCGGCGTACTCGGCATGTCGATGGGATCGACAAAAGCCTGGTGGTTGGCAGCTCTTGATCCGCGGGTGAAGGTCTGCATGGATGTGTGTTGCCTCACGGACTACGACGAGCTGATTCGGACGCGCGGACTGAAGGAGCACGGGATCTACTACTATGTTCCTTCACTGTTGAAGCATTTCCAGACCGCCGATATCAATGAGCTAATCGTTCCGCGCGCACACCTGAGTGTCAATGGGCGTAAGGATCCGCTGACGCCTCCGGCCGGTGTAGAGAAGATTCGAGACAAGCTCATGCCGCTCTACAGCAAATATGGAAACGAAGCTGATTGCCGGATCGAGTTATTCGATTGCGCACACGTTGAGCTCCCGGAAATGCGAAAGCTGATTCTGGAGTGGATAGATCGATTTCTGGTCGCAAGCCGTGCCGAAAGTCACCAAGTCCAGCCACCTGTCGGATTGTAATCTGCGGCATCAGTGCTATCTTTTAGGAGAATCTTCGCCGCCTTATCTTGTGAGCCATGGACATTCTCAAGCATCTATTCGAACAGCATTTCCGCAGCCCGTAGAGCGGGTGCAGCCCGTCCAGGGAGAACTAGGAGGATCTGGACGCAAGATCATCCGCCTGGTGCACCTGCGATCAGCGCGATCGGAATTCTCTATGGCGTTCGCGAAGAGAACGTTGCATTTCTCGAGTTCTCGCGCCATTTTCGCAAGCAGGGCCTTCCCGTACCCGAGATCTATGGCGAGAACTCTGGATCAAGGCGCTTATCTCGAACAGGATCTCGGAGACACTTCGCTCTTCGAACTTCTTTCCAAGGACCGCAAGGGCGACAGCATCGCCCCGGATGTTGTGGATGCGTATCGCAAAGTCGATCGAAGTACTGCCTCGGTTTCAGATCGAGGCCGGGCGCGATCTGAACTACAGAGTCTGCTATCCGCGGGGTAGTTTCGACCGGCAATCGATCGCCTGGGATCTGAACTACTTCAAATATTACTTTTTGCGGCTGGCGGGAATTCCGTTCAGCGAGCAGGCTCTCGAAGATGACTTCAGCCGGCTGACGAAATTCCTGCTCAGTGCTCCCCGGGATTATTTTCTGTATCGCGATTTTCAGTCGCGCAACGTCATGATGCGCGATGGCCAGCCGTATTTTCTGGACTATCAGGGCGGACGCAAAGGCGCGCTTCAATACGATGTCGCCTCGCTTCTCTACGACGCAAAGGCCGACTTGCCGCCGGAATTGCGGCAGCAGTTGCTCGATCACTATCTCGATAGGCTGGGCGGTTTGCGGACATCAAGCCCGAAGCGTTTATGCACCATTACTATGCATACGTTTACATCCGCATTATGCAGGCGCTTGGGGCATACGGATTTCGCGGATTCTACGAGCGCAAAGTTCATTTCTTGCAGAGCGTTCCGTATGCGCTAAAGAATCTCCGCTGGCTGCAACACAATGTAAAGCTTCCGATCGCCCTACCTACGTTGCTGGAAGCATTTCACAGCATGTTGCCTCGGAAAAACTGCAGGCCCTGGCCACGATGCCGATAATCTTGTCGTCCGCATTTCAGTTTCTCTTTCCATCGCGGCCTTGCCGAAGGATGAAAGCGGGAACGGTGGGGGATTTGTTTTCGACGGGCGAAGCCTTCCCAATCCGGGACGTGAAGAACGGTTCAAGCAGCTCACGGGACGCGATGCGCCGGTTATCGAATATCTGAACCAGGAACAGTCCGTGCACCAGTTCCTTGCCAGTGTTATGTCGCTCGTCGATGCCAGTGTGAGCAATTATCAGAACGTGGCTTTAAGCATCTGATGGTCTCCTTCGGCTGCACCGGAGGTCAGCATCGTTCTGTCTATCTTGCCGAGCAGGTTGCGAGACGTTTACGGAACGTCCCGGACTCGAAATCATCGTGCACCACCGCGAATTGGAGAGGATGGAGGCCGAGAAAGTACAGGCGCTAAAGGCCGCGCGATGAAGGCGATGATCCTAGCCGCGGGGCTTGGAACGCGGCTCCGACCCCTCACCAATGATCGTCCTAAGGCCCTCGTCGAAGTCGCAGGTCGTACGCTCTTGGAGATTACTTTCGACGGCTCAGTCCTCGTTCGGAGTTCGTCGACGTCATCATCAATGTGCATCATTTCGCTGAACTGGTGATCCAGTATCTCGATAGAAACAATATTCGGAATGCACATTGAGATCTCCCGCGAAGATATCTTGCTTGATACAGGTGGAGGGTTAAAGAAGGCCGCGTGGTTCTTTCTCAATGAAAGCAGGCCCGAGCCGTTCATTTTGCACAATGTCGATGTGATCAGCACGATCGATCTTTCGAAGATGATGGAGCACCACAAGCAGAATCAGGCATTGGCCACCCTGGCAGTTCAGGAGCGAGAAACGTCGCGCTACTTGCTATTCGATGAGAAGAATGCGCTCTGTGGACGGCAAGCAGGGCGCGAAGGAACAGCCGAAATGGTTCGGGGCGCACGGAATATCCAAGCGTTAGCATTCTCTGGTATTCACGTGATTTCGCCGCAATTCTTACGATTGATGTCCGAAGATGGAGTGTTCTCCATTGTTACGTCCTACTTGCACGCCGCAGGATCCGGAGAAGACATCCAGGCATTTCGGGCGGACGAATATTACTGGCGCGATCTCGGCAAGCCGGAGAATATTCTGCAGGCGACCGAGGACGTAAACAAACGGCTAGTCAGCCTGTGAAAGCTATCCGGCATCTCATGTTCGTGATTGGACGCATCTAGAGTTTGCCCTTGCAGCAACCGGCCCGCTTCGATACCATCTTTGCACCCCGAGAAATACTATGCAGACACGCGATCTACATCGAATTAATCTCGTTGTCTTCCGGGTACGGGTCCTTGTGCCCCGGACGGTGTGGAGGGACGCAGTGAGCTGAAAATATAGAAATCCTGAAGGCTCCCAAATCCCGCCCCGCCAGAAACGCTGGCCCGGTGGGTTTTCGCATTTTTGGAGTGATGGAGAGTTCGTATGGCGGAGAAATCGGCAGGCAAGACCATGACCGGAGCGGGCATCCTCTGGGAATGCATTGAGCGTGAAGGCGTGAACCATGTTTTCGGATATCCCGGGGGGGCGATCCTTCCGGCTTACGACGCGCTGAAGCACAGCAAGATTCATCACGTACTGGTACGCCATGAGCAGGGTGCCACCCACATGGCGGACGGATACGCTCGCGCCAGCGGGAGGGTCGGCGTTGCCGTGGCGACCTCCGGTCCCGGCGCAACCAACATGGTCACGGGCATCGCCACAGCCATGCTCGATTCGTCACCGATCGTCTGCATCACAGGCCAAGTCGGCAGCAAGCTGATCGGCTCTGACGCATTTCAAGAGACGGACATCACTGGCGTGACGCTTCCTGTCACGAAGCACAATTACCTGGTTACGCATGCAAGCGAAGTTGCGCGGACGATTCGCGAAGCTTTCTATGTCGCGCGATCGGGGCGTCCGGGACCAGTACTGGTCGACATCACCAAGGATGCGCAGCAGACTTCGTGCGAATTCGACTGGGAAGCGGCAAAACCGCAGTTGCCAGGATACCGCCCTGATCTCTCGCCGGCGCAGAAGGAATACGAGCAGGCGCTCGATTTGATCCACAACGCGAAGCGTCCAGTGATTCTCGCCGGACATGGCATCATCATCTCGGGTGCAATGAATGAGGTGCGCGAGTTTGCCGAGAAGGCTGGAATTCCCGTTGCCTTGACGCTCCTGGGAATCGGCGCATTTCCCGCCGCACATCCGCTGAATCTCGGGATGATGGGCATGCACGGCGAAGCGTGGGTGAACCACACCATTCAGGAAGCGGATCTGCTGCTGGCCTTCGGAATGCGCTTCGACGATCGCGTCACAGGAACTCTGAAGACCTATGCGCCGAATGCAAAGAAGATTCACATTGAGATCGATCCGGCGGAGATCAACAAGAACGTCAAAGTCGATGTCCCCTTGGTGGGAGATCTCCGCGAAGTGCTGCACGAGTTGCTGCCCCAAGTGGAATCGATCGATCGTAGCGAATGGCTCGATTGCATTGACAAGCTGAAGGGAGATTCGGCGGTCCGCGACATTCAGAACCTTCCCGACAGCGGGCATCTCTATGCCGCGCACGTGATCAATGATTTGTGGCGCGAAACACGCGATGGCGAAACGGTCGTCGTGACCGATGTAGGCCAGCACCAGATGTGGGAAGCGCAGTATTACAAGCATGAGAAGCCACGCAGCCTGATCACGTCCGGAGGTCTTGGGACGATGGGATTCGCTCTCCCTGCAGCCATTGGCGTGAAAGTGGCGCGCCCCGAAGCCGAGGTATGGGTGGTTGTCGGCGATGGCGGATTCCAGATGACGCTTTGCGAACTCGCCACCATCGTGCAGGAGAAGCTCAAGGTCAACATCGCGATCATCAACAACGGATTCCTGGGAATGGTTCGTCAGTGGCAGGAGTTTTTTTACGAACGCAATTATGCTGCGACTCCACTGCTGAATCCTGATTTCGCCAAACTGGCTGACGCCTACGGAATTCACAGCATGACTGTAACGCGAGCGTTCGCAGGTTGTGCCCGCGGTGCGCAACGCTCGGGAACACGACGGACCGGTCCTGATCAACTTCCGCGTGGAGCAAGAGGATACCGTGTACCCAATGGTGGCAGCTGGAGCCGCGCTGCATGAGATGATCCGTCGACCGAGCAAAATTGTCGAAACGGCGGCGGACGAATAGAGAACACAATGCTGAATACATTTGTCGTGTACGTGGAAAACAAACCTGGCGTCCTGACGCGTGTGGCATCTCTGTTCCGGCGGCGCGCGTTCAACATCGATTCGTTGACGGTCGGCCGGACCGAGAAACCTGAAGTCTCACGCATGACGATCACGGTCGATGCCGATCACGATCAGGCGAAACGCATTGAGGCGAACCTCTACAAGCTGGTAAACGTACTGCTGGTCGAGAACATCACGAACCAGCCGTCGATCGTGCGCGATCTTGCCATGATCAAAGTCGCAGCCACGCACGAAGCCCGTTCGCACGTGCTGGAGCTGGCAAGCGTCTTCCGCGCGCGTGTGGTGGACGTTGCTCCGGAGTCACTAACCATCGAGATCACCGGGGCCGAGGACAAAATCGACGGACTGCTGGAAGTACTGCGGCCCTATGGCGTACTTGAAATGGTGCGTACCGGAATCGTCGCGATGCGGCGCGGAAAGTCGTCGGCAACCGCCACTGCCCTAAGCAGCGAAGATCAGGACGCCGCCGAAGAGGACGTTTCGCAGTCGGTTTAATGTGCAGTGGGCTACTTCGATCTGGTATCGCGCTGTTCGGCTGCAGCTCGAGCCATATCGCGAATCTGATTCAGATAGCCGATGTAAACCGGAATCGGGATGTCGGGAGAATCGCCGTCGTTCAGAAAGTGCGACAGCCGAATCTCGAGTGGAATCGATCGAATCACCTCCCCGAACCGCGCCATCTGAAGATACTTTACCTTCCATATCTCCAGCATGAGCGAGCGGAAGTCGTCGCTGATGAACCCCATCTTGCGACCATCCAAATAGATTCCATCGAAGTGATAGGCCGAGAGTGTCTTGCAAATCGGATCGTCTGCCGCAGAGAACAGATACACAAGATGGAAGACGTCGGCCAGATCACCCCAAAGAGCTTTTTCCTCATAAGCAGTGAAACGGAATGGCTTTCCAGTACGCTGCTGAGCTTGTCGTGCCTTCTCTTTTGGTAGGACCGACTGGCGCCGAATCTCACCGGCGAACCAGCCTAGGCGACCAGCGGTCAAATTGTGACGCAGAAACTCTACTGCGTACGCATTCGGCAGATAGAGTTTTGGATCATCGTCAAGGTGCTGCAGCCATGGGGCCCAATCGCGGTGCTGCATCGTAGCGATAAGCTCGTTCACCTGAGCGACGCTGACATCCGGGTAATATTTCACGGCCTGCCAGAAGTGCTCGGTCGAATCGTAAGTCGCTCCGTAGAGTGGAATTCCTTCTTCGATTGGATACCAGTTCGACAGCACGCGCGCCGCAATCGAGGGCGATGCGCTCCAGCAGTTCAGGGAGTGCTTCCATTTCTCCTGCACCCAGAGAAATGACTCCACGTATCCATCAGGAACGGGTGTTTTCACATCGGCCAGCGCCTGCTGTAATTCCGCACGTGTGTGCGTGATCAGCGTTTCCAGAGGGCGCTCGTCCACCATGGAAATGATCCGGCTCTCGATGCCTTCTCGCATTAGCTCGCGGGCCAGTTGCTCACGTGCTGCCGAGACGAAGTCTGGATTCCCCTTCCAGCGTCGCGTCTGCGATTCGATGTACGGAAACAGATCAGAAAGCGAGTTGAATTCGATGAAACCGTGCACCGCAAAAGTGACTACGCTTCCGTCCTTTTGAATCACGGCAGAGGGATTCACCAGCGACCGCAGTGAAATGGGTTCGCCATGAAGCGGCAAACCGAGAGAAACGGTTAACAATACTCCGAGAAGTGTCGAATAACCTCTGTTCAGCCCTGTATTCACGTTGTCGAGTTTTCACCCCAACCGGCTTCCGGGAAATGATCCCATGCTTGTCAACCTCTCGCGGGTGACCACAAGTTACTGAAGTTTATCGAAAACACATCTAAACCATTGTTTCTAAATGTCTTAGCTGATATTTATGGAGTCGGCGCTCGACTTCTCCCCGAGAGCCGTCTGGATTCGAATGACTGGCGCAACCAGCATCACTATTGGTCTGCCTGAGCACTCCCGTTCGTGGCGGAGCCTGTCTGCTCCTGCCAAGCTGTTTATCACGGTCGTGGTGAGTGCCGGCCTGGGGACGCTGGTCTATGGCGGCATTCACCAGAGCAGCAAGAACATTGCGGAGTTCATCTGTTATCTGGGAATCGCGATTCTGGCCTCGCGACTCAAGGTAAACCTGCCCGGAATCACTGGCACTCTCTCCGTGAATTTCCTCTTCATCTTGATAGGAGTGCTCGAACTGAGTTTTACGGAGACCCTTATTCTTGGCGCGGTCGCCATGGTAGCGCAATGCCTCTATCCCGATCGGCCTAAGGCGATTCAGGTTACGTTCAATGTGTGCGCGGGTTCAGTCTCGACGGCGCTCGCATATATCGCGTTCCATCATCCGTTAACCAATCTCATTCTGGTGAATCGGCCGGTCTTGCTGGGTCTTTCGGCGACCGTTTACTTCATCGCAAATGCCGGATCCATAGCAACGGTAATTTCGTTGACGGAACGGCGGCCTCTCAATCGAATCCTGATCGATTGTTATTTCTGGTCCTTTCCGTATTACCTCGTTGGTGCGGGCATCGCCGGCGTGATCTCCTGGTTAAACGAAAAGTTCAACTGGGAGACGTCCCTGCTGATTCTTCCAGTCGTATACCTCATCTATCGTTCGTATCGTCTGTACCTTGGGAAACTGGAAGATGAGAAGCGGCATGTGGAGGAGATGGCGAATCTCCATCTTCGTACGATCGAGGCTCTGGCGCTCGCTATCGAGGCCAAGGATCACACAACCCACGAGCACCTGCAGCGCGTTCGCGTCTACGCTATCGAAGTGGCGAAAGAACTGGGCGTGAGCGGACCAGAGCTGGAAGCCCTGCATGCAGCGGCGCTGCTGCACGATATTGGCAAGCTGGCCGTACCCGAACACATCATCTCCAAACCCGGACGCCTCACCCCTGAAGAATTCGAGAAGATGAAGATTCACACCCTCGTCGGTGCGGAGATTCTCGAGCGCGTGCGTTTCCCTTATCCAGTGGTACCGATTGTGCGGGCCCACCACGAGAAGTGGGATGGTTCGGGATATCCCATGGGGCTGAAGGGAGCGGAGATCCCGGTCGGCGCGCGCATTCTTTCCGCGGTCGATTATCTGGACGCGTTGGCTTCAGATCGTCAGTATCGCCGCGCGCTGCCGCTCAAGGACGTAATGCAGAAGCTCGCCGCAGAATCCGGAAAGTCGTTCGATCCCAAGGTCGTCGATGTGTTGCAGCGGCGCTATCAGCAGTTGGAGAGCCTCGCTGTGGCCAAGTCGGCAGAAGATCCCAATGCACTGTTGTCCACGGGACTGAAGGTCGAGCGCGGATTGGAGCCTGCCGCTGGTTTCGAGAACACCCTGGTTCAGGACTATGCCGGTCGCGAAACTACCTTCTTGTCTTCCATCGCCGCTGCACGCCAGGAGGCTCAAGCGCTCTTCGAACTCAGCCAGGATTTGGGAGCATCCCTCAGTCTGGGTGAGACTCTCTCGGTCTTCTCCGTGAAGCTCAAGCCGATGGTGCCTTACGATGCTATCGCCATCTACATCAAGCGCGAAGAAGAGCTGATTCCCGAGTATGTCAACGGAGATAACTACCGTTTGTTCTCTTCATTGCGGATCCCTATCGGGCAAGGCCTGTCCGGTTGGGTTGCGCACAACCGCAAGCCGATCATTAACGGGAACCCATCCGTTGAACCCGGATATCTGAATGATCCCTCGAAGTTCAGCACCTTGCGATCGGCGCTGGCGGTTCCTCTCGAAGGCGTTTCCGGAGTCATCGGGGTGCTCGCACTCTATCGCGGCGAACGCGACGCGTTTACTTCCGATCACCTGAGAATCCTGCTGGCAGTCAGCGGCAAGATGGCCCTGGCCATCGAGAATGCGCTGAAGTATCAACAGGCTGAGAACTCCGCTATCACCGACTATCTAACCGGATTGCCCAATGCGCGGTCCTTGTTCCTGCAGCTGGACCGGGAACTCGCGCGCTGCAAGCGCGACAACTCCACATTGACCGTCATGGTCTCCGACATGGACGGCTTCAAGCAGATCAACGACCGCTTCGGGCACCTCGAAGGAAACCGCGTGCTTCGCCTGTTTGCCCAGGCCTTGAAAGACAGCTGCCGCGAATACGACTACGTCGCGCGCATGGGCGGAGACGAGTTCGTTGTCATTGCTCCGGGACTTGCGGCTGACGATTCGGGAAAGAAGGCGGAACAGATGCGCGTCCTGGCCCGGCAAGCCGGAAGCGAAGTGTGCGGCGAAGAGATTCTCTCACTTAGCGTAGGCCGCGCAGTGTATCCGGCGGATGGTATGGATGCCGAGCAACTTCTGGCCGAAGCTGATCGCCGGATGTATCTGGAAAAGCAGAAACAACTTTCCTATAAAGACCGCCGGTCGCATCCCCGTCTCAAATGCCGGGTCACCATCGAATTGCAGATGGAACAGGGTGGAGTGCCGCTCTTCGCCAATATCACCGATATCAGCATGGGCGGGTGCTATGTCGAGACCAGCACCATTCTTTCTGCAGGCAGCAAGATCAGGCTGGGCTTTTCCATGGATGATCCCACACTTACCGCCGAAGGAGTTGTTGCCAGACTAGATCCAGGATCAGGAGTTGCTGTTCAATTCCGCGAATTGAACCGTGAAGGCCGGGAACGCATGTTCCGTATTCTCGAGTTCGTGCAGAAGTCGACATCTTTCTACAACAAGCGATACATCGAGAGCCTGACAAGGTCGTGATCGCTCAGACGTCCTAGCTTGGTGCACGGGCGGCGACCTGCAGCCGCGTGGCATTCACGATTTCCGCCCCAATCTGAGGCAATGGCAGAACTCTATCGGCCAAACCAGCTCGAGCTACAAACCCCGGCATACCCCAGACCACGCAACTGGCTTCATCTTGGACGTAGATCCTTGCCCCTTGCGCTCTCAGTTCCTCGCAGCCGCGGAGTCCGTCTTGTCCCATGCCCGTGAGAATGATTGCCAGCGTCCGCGCGCCGTAAATAGCGGCGACCGAACGGAAGAGCACATCCACCGACGGTCGACAGAAATTCTCGCGTGGTCCCTGGTGCGTTCCGACGCGAACGGTTCCACCCTCTTGCTGAACCACCATGTGAAAATCGCCCGGTGCAATCAGCGCGCAACCAGGCACCACCTGTTCCCCGGGAACGCACTCGCGCACCGGAAACGCCGACTTGGCGGCAAGTCGTGACGCAAGCATCGAGGTGAAGATCGGAGGCATGTGCTGCGCGATCAGCAGAGGTACGGGAAAGTTGGCCGGCAACGTCGGGAGCAATCGAGCGAGAGCGTCCGGGCCGCCCGTGGACACTCCAATCACCACAATCTTCGCGGGAACTAGCAGCCGTGACGATGCGGTCGCCAGAGGAACAGGAGATCTCGTCTCTGGAATGAGGCTGTTCTGCCCTCCTCGCAGCCGGCAAAGAGCACGAATCTTGGGGATCAGTTCGCGGGTAATGGCCTCAAGCGTGGCCGCGCCGTTCACATTGCTCGGCTTGGTCACGTAATCGGTTGCGCCCAGGGCAAGAGCTTCCAGCGTGATCTGGGCCCCGCGTTCCGTCAGGGTGCTGAACATGATAATCGGAACGCGGGTAGGCTTTACGACGATCTCTTCGGTGTCGGTAATCTCGTCCACGACCAAGCCAAACTCGCGTCCATCAGCTTGAACGACAACGATGTTTGTCGGCCCATCCTTTGCTGTGCCATTGGGTTCGCTCGCCACAAGATGCAGTTCACGGTCGAGATACACCACGGGCAACAGGCGCCCCCGCAGGCGGTGTACCGGCGCGCCATGCACCATCTCTATCGCTCTATTTGCATCATTTGCCTCCAAACGCACGAGCCCCAGCAGGCTAACTTGTGGAATGGCGAAGCGCTCACCGCAGGACGTGACCATCAGCGCCGGAATGATTGCCAGCGTCAGAGGAATCTTGATTCTCACCGTAGTGCCTTTTCCGGCCGTGGACTGCACATCGACGGTGCCGCCGGTCTTCTCGACATTGGTCTTAACCACGTCCATGCCTACGCCCCGGCCCGAGACCTTGGTCACTTTCTCTGCCGTGGAGAATCCGGGCAGGAAGATCATGTTGAAGATGTCACGGTCGGACATACGCGCAACCTGCTGCGCCGGCACCAGCCCGCGCTCGATCGCGTTTTGCCGAATGCGTTCCACGTTGAGGCCGGCCCCATCGTCGATGATCTCGATGTTGACCTGTCCGCCTTCATGAAAGGCGCGCAGCTTCAGCACGCCCACAGAGGGTTTGCCGAGCTGCTTCCGAGTCTCCGGCAGCTCAATTCCGTGATCGATGCAGTTCCGCACCAGATGCGTCAGCGGATCCTTAATGGCCTCGATGATCGTGCGGTCCAGTTCCGTGTCCTGCCCTTCCATTTCGAGGCGCACATCTTTGCCGCAGCTCAAGGCGAGATCGCGCACCGTACGCGGAAACTTGTTCCACACATTTCCGATGGGCTGCATGCGGGTCTTCATGACCTCTTCCTGCAGTTCCGTCGCGATCAGGTTCATGCGTTGCGATACGGCCTGAAATCCCGCATCCTGCGTGCTATTCGAGAACTGAAGCAACTGATTACGGGCTAGCACCAGTTCGCCAACCAGATTCATCAGCCGATCGAGGAGGTTCACTCCAACCCGGATTGTGTCCGCCGCAGCCTCGGGATTTCGGCTTTGGACGGTCTGCTGCGCGGCCGCCACATCTTCTGGCTTCGCGGCCCCCTGCTCGATCAGAATTTCGCCCACCTTGTGCCGGCCGAGTTCTTGTAGCTGCAGCGCCTTGGCCAGGTCCTCAGGCCGCACCTGTCCCTTCTCAATCAGCACGCCACCGATTTTTGACGGATCTGGACTTATGACCTCTGCATCAGGGTTGTTCGGGTCTCCTGTCACGTGCTCCGAGGCGGGCACGTCTTGTGGTGGAGACATTTCGGTCGGGGCGCTGGCGGGCTGCACCTTGGTTTTCTCGCCCTTTGCACTGTTGTGTTGTAGCTCCGTCAGATGCGCAGTCAGGGCCGCGTAATCATCTTCGCCGTCCTGCTCAGTATCCTGGATCTTTGCCAGCATGCTGCGAACTGCATCCACCATGGCCAGCAGTCCGCTGGTGATCTCGGCGTTAAGCGTGAGTTCTCCATCCCGCAACTTCGACAACAGGCTCTCGCCGGAATGCGCGACTTTTTCCAGCCGCGCAAATCCCAGAAACCCACAGCTTCCTTTAATCGTGTGAATGGTGCGGAAGATACTGGCAAGAAGTTCCTTGCACGAGGGCGCACTCTCGAGTTTCACTAGTTCCTGGTCGAGCCGATCCAGATTTTCTCCACTCTCGATAATAAAATCCTTAACAATTTCGTCCATGGTCGAGGGCTCCTGCTCTCGAACCTGCAATCCGTACGCCGTGCGAAAAACGCAAATGGTCGTAGGCACAGTCCGAGAACAATGGGATCATCGGCCTCACCCGAGACGGGCTTCAGTCGAGAGTGGATGGATTGATGCTTTCGTGCTCCGGATGGAATTCATAGTCGCTTGATGCCTGCTGTGCTCGCCCGTAAACTTAAAGAATGCATGTCCATGTTCACGGCGCGGGTAGCCCGACACGGGTTCTCAAGTTCTCGCTCGCCGTGACGTTGGGCTACATCGTGCTTCTGGTGGTCGCAGGCATCCGGGCGCACTCCCTGGCTCTACTTTCAGAAGCCGGGCATAACCTCTCAGACTTTCTTGCTCTTCTTCTTTCGCTCGTCGCCATTTACTTCCAGTCTCGTCCGGCGAATTCGACCAAGACCTATGGCTATCACCGTGCCGGTGTGCTGGCTGCATTGGTCAATTCCAGTTCTCTGGTCGTGGTCTCCTTCTTCATCTTCTATGAAGCGTTTAAGCGTCTGCAGCATCCGGAGCAGGTACACGCTGGCCTAATGATGTGGGTAGCCGGTGCGGGTGTCCTGATGAATGGTGTCATCGCTGCCTTGCTCTTCCGCTCTGGCGGCGACGTCAACATCCGGAGCGCCCTCCTGCACGAAGTTGGAGACACGGTTTCAACTGCGGCCGTCATCGCCGGAGGGTGGGCAATCCTGGCAACAGGCAATTATTGGATTGACTCGGTTCTGTCAGTCGGAATCGGCGTGCTGATACTCTGGTCAGGATTCGGCATCGTGCATGAAACGCTCAACATCCTTCTGGAGGGCACGCCCCGGGGCATGAAACTGGAGAAGATCGAAACGACCATTCGTTCCGTGGACGGCGTTAATGACGTTCACGATCTCCATGTCTGGAGCATTGGATCGGAAACCCACGCGCTCTCCTGCCACATCTCGATTGCGGACATCCCGCCTTCTGTAAGCGAACGTATCCTGCGCGAGGTGAAAGACCGGTTACTGCACGACTTTCGCATCGACCACACCACGATTCAGTTCGAGCACGTCGTATGCGAGACTGCTCACGGATGCGTGATCCCGGTCAGCGAAGTCCCGCACGAGCACCATCACCACAGCCACTAGCTGCTCTGCTGGTGCTCATAGATCGCTTTCGCCCGCTCCAGGGTGTCGGCGTCTTCTGCGGGCTTGTCGGTTCGCAATCGAACGATCCTGGGGAAGCGCAGCGCGTAGCCACTTTCGTGCCGGTCCGATCGCATCATATTGTTAAAAGCAACCTCGACAACAATCTTCGGTTCCACAATCAACCGCAGACCCTCGTCCTGCACCTTGTGCTCAAGAAACCACTTCGTCATGTCCGCGATTTCGGCATCGGTTAATCCGGAATAGGCCTTGCCGATGTTCACGAATTTCTCGCCATCCCACACGGCGAAGGTGTAATCGCTGAGCACGCCGATGCGCTTCCCGTGTCCGTACTCGACAGCGGTGACGACTACATCGAGGGTCGGCAACTGGCGTTTCATCTTGAGCCATGACTTGCCGCGCTTCCCCGGCGTGTAGGGAGATTCCAGGTCCTTAATCATTAAGCCTTCATTGCCCCGGGCGCGAGCCGCGACGAACAGTTGCTCTAATTCCTCGGGAGACAAAACCCGAAAAGCTGGCGCCCGAATGATGCTGGCGGCAATAGGTTTCTCCTCGTCCTCCATCTGGAAAGGAAGCGAGGCTTGCACTGAACGGTGCGGAGTCTGCTCATTTCTTCTGCGGGGCGCCGTGAGCAGGGAATCCAGCACGTAAGCCCGCTCTCCCAGCGGATACTCGAGCATCAACTCGCCATTTGCGTACAAAACGTCGAAAACGAGGTATGCGACAGGGTTCTCACGAAGCATCTTGTCGCTGACCTTCTTTCTTCCCAGCCGCTGCTGCAGCATGCTGAAGGGCCTCGCGCTTCCAAGACTCTTCGCTTTCGTCTCGCCCTCTTCCAGTCCGGCCTGATCCACCACAGCGTTTGCATCCTCCGTTCGCGCCGGGTACTCCCACGCCACAATCTCGCCATCGAGGATCACATCGTGTGGCAGGCCGGCCAGCGCTGGTGGTAATTCCGGGAACGATTCGGTGATTTCATCCCGGGTGCGGGAGAAAATCTTCACCTCATCTCCAGAAACATGTGCCTGGGCCCGGATTCCGTCGTACTTGTCCTCAACCGCCGCTTCCGCGAAGTAGCTCAAGCCCTCCTCTGGCGTCTCAATCGGACTCGCTAGCATGAATCCCAACGGGTGAAAAAGCCGTATGCGAGCCTCTCTGAGCTTTCCTTCTTCAGCGAGTCGCAACGCGCCTCCTACATCTCCAAGCAGCATGTTGGCGCGCTGCACCTCGACCAGAGTCGCCTCGTAAGCTTTCGCGATCGCCTCTTCCACCAGGCTTTCCTTCAACCCAATGCGCAAATCGCCAGTCATGATCTTGACGATGTACTTGGCCTCGAGCGGGCTGGCTTGCGACAGTAGATCGCGAACGACAGCAGCCTTTTCAGCCGGCCCGCGCCTGGCAGCAATCTGCCGGAATGTGCGTTCCACGACCAGAAGGTTGAGATCCGAGGCCGCTCGGCTTGGAAGCACTGCCTCGGCCACAGCGCCAAGGTCTCCATGCTTGCGATAGGCGGCCGAGAGTTCTGATTCATCTTTGCCTGCAAGTTCGGCGACGATCCGCCAAAGCAATCGTCCGCCGATCCGCAGCGTGGTTTCCTCCCACACAGGGAACGGTCGCCCCGAAAAGAACACGGCAGAAATGGCGGCCTCGTCGACCGTTCGGGACTTAAGATACTCGGCCACAATTGCGGTTTTCACCAGCTTCTTGGTAGTTCCGGCAACGGCTTCACAGGTTGCGGCGAATCGTTGCATATAACTCACTTATTTCCTTATACTTGCGGCCAAGTGCCGCTGCTCCGCGAACCGAGCTGTGATACCCTAAAGTCTGCGTCGTGCCCCGGACAGGAGCATCCAATAATCGTGCGTTCACCGCGAAACTACCTGCGATTCCTCGCTGCCGTCCAGCTCTTGCCCGCTCTCGAGAGTGGAGAAGAAACTCTGGTTGGCGGTCAAGCCGTGCTTGAGGGCGTTATGATGCGCTCTCCGCATGCCTGGGCAATCGCCTGCCGCAAGCCCTCCGGTGAAGTTATCACCATGAGCGAACCACTCGATCGCCCCTCCGAAAAGCATAAATGGATGGCGTGGCCTATCGTACGCGGCGTCATGACCCTGGGCTATGCGATGACACTCGGCTATCGCGCGCTGCGTTTTTCCGCGAACGTCGCGATCGAAGACATCATGCAGGAAGACGACAGCAAGAAGCATGCGGAGAGATCCGCCTCAGCCGTTCCGGCCGCGCAAAGCGCAGCCGAACCGGCACAGTCGAAGCCACGCGAAAAAGCCGCAACAATCAGCGGCTGGCTGGCAGCCATGAATATCGTGATCTCGCTGGCCTTCTTCATCTTCATGTACAAGTACATTCCGCTGCTCGCCGCGACAGAACTGAAACGCATTGACCCCGCGCTCGGCGGACGTATCATCTTCAATCTGGTTGACGGTGCCATCCGTCTGGCACTCTTCCTCTTGTTTATCTGGGGCGTGTCGCTGTGGAAAGACATCCGCCGCGTATACGAGTATCACGGCGCCGAGCACAAAACGGTGTTCGCGTTCGAGAATGGCGATCCGCTTACAACGGAATCCGTTCAGAAGTATTCGACCTTTCATCCGCGCTGCGGCACCAGTTTTCTGATGACCGTAATGCTGATCTCGATCGGCTTCTACATGCTGATCCCCTACACGACCTTCTGGGCGCGTTTCGCTTCACGAATCGTTTTGTTGCCGGTGATCGCCGGTGTTTCCTACGAGATCATTCGCTTTGCAGCCAAGCATCGCGGATCCTTGTTTTCACTGATGACCGCCCCCGGACTTTGGCTGCAGCGCATTACGACCAAGCCTCCGTCCGATGACGAGGCCCAGTGCGCCATCGTCGCGCTGGAGCAGGCCATGTCGCTCGAGAAAGAACGCGGCGGCGAATTGGTCATTGCTTAGGGGGCCACCCCCGACAACAAGTTTCCAGCAGCCAGTTCTCAGTTCCCAGCAAATCCGAATAGAATGATCTCGCTCGCGCAGGGCGAAGAATTCGGTTGATCTGGTTGGGCGGAGGGCTCATAACTGAGAACCGACAACTGACAACCGAGAATTGCCATGTTTGAACGTCTAGACCAAATCGAAGCCCGTTACGAAGAGCTCACCAATGCTCTCGCCTCGCCGGATATCGTTAATGACTCAGCGAGATACCAGAAAACTGCCAAGGCCCACGCGGAAATTGCGCCCATTGTAGAGAAGTACCGTGAATACAAGGATCTGACGAAAGGGATCTTCGACAGCAAGGCCATGCTGCTTGAGGAAAAGGATCCCGAGATGTGCGCTTACGCCCAGGAAGAACTCGACAGGCTGCAATCGCGCGTCGGGGCCGTGGAAGAAGACCTGAAAGTCCTGCTTCTTCCTAAGGATCCGAATGACGAGAAGAACGTTATCTTGGAGATCCGCGCCGGCACTGGTGGAGATGAGGCGACGTTGTTCGCCGCCGAGATCTTCCGTATGTACACGCGCTACGCGGAAATACAGCGTTGGAAAGTAGAAGTGCTCTCAACCTCGGAGTCGTCTGTAGGCGGACTGAAAGAAGTGATCGCCATCATTGAGGGCAACCGCGTGTTCTCTCAGCTCAAGTACGAGAGCGGCGTGCACCGCGTGCAACGCGTTCCCGCCACCGAGCAGCAAGGACGCGTTCACACCTCGGCTGTCACGGTCGCCGTACTTCCTGAAGCCGAGGATGTCGACGTGAAAATCGAGGCCAAGGACCTCCGCATCGATACCTTCTGTTCCTCCGGACCCGGCGGACAGTCCGTTAACACGACCTACTCTGCCGTGCGCATTACGCATATTCCCACCAACACAGTGGTTAGTTGCCAGGACGAGAAGTCCCAGATCAAGAACCGTGAGAAAGGTATGCGGGTTCTGCGCTCGCGTCTCTACGAAATAGAGATGGAAAAGCAGCAGCAGGCATTGGCCAAGGAACGCAAGGCCATGGTGGGATCAGGTGACCGCAGTGAGAAGATTCGCACGTACAATTTCCCGCAGAACCGCCTCACGGATCACCGCATCGGCTTCACGATTCATCAGCTCGATTCCGTCATGGACGGCAAGATCCAGCCGCTGATTGAAGCCTTGATCACGCACTACCAGGCCGAGAAACTGAAGCAGGAAGCCGCCGTGGTTTAGGGGGGACGTGGGCGTGCACGCCCACGAAGAAGGAGAGCATGGCAGGACTCCAAGCGACGCTCACCTCTGTTCTCGCAGGCCGGTATGCTGCAAACCTCGGCCGGATTCTCGAACTCGCAACGACTCTTGATCCAACTCAGTTCTGGAGCAAGCCCTACCCTTACGGAAACAGCTTCGGCCATCTGGTCCTGCATCTGACGGGCAACCTGAACTACTACATCGGCGCGCAGATCGCGAATACGGGATACGTCCGCGACCGTCCGCGCGAATTCAACGACCCGAATCCGCCCTCGAAAGAGAACACGCTGAAGCGGCTCGACGAAGCAGTCACCATGGTAATCGGCACGATTCGCCGCCAGTCCGACGAGGACTGGTCCAGAGCGTATTCTGCTGTCAATACAGATTGCAGCAATCGTCTCGACATGGTCCTCCAGTGCGCCGCGCACATGCAGCATCACATTGGTCAGATGATTTATCTTGGCTACGAGTGGCAGAGACGATCAGCCCAATAAGCAACCAGAGTAGAGGCTTTGTCACCTAAGCCCTTATGTCGAACGGACGAAAGACATCGCTTCTCGCGCTGGCCGGTTTCGGTCTCGTCACTGCCGGAGCCGCATGGTACGGTTCCCGCTACAGCCGCGGCAATCGCGATACCTGGTATCGCAATCTCAACAAGCCGAGCTTCACGCCGCCCGATAAAGCCTTCCCAGTCGTCTGGACAACGCTGTACGCACTGATTGCGTGGTCGGGATGGCGCGTTTGGAGCGCCGCCCCTTCGCGCCAGCGCAATGCAGCGCTGAGGCTCTGGATCTCGCAACTCGCCTCCAATGCGGAATGGTCGAGACTTTTCTTTGGACTCCGCAGGCCCAGTCTTGCGCTCGCCGACGTGCTCGCTCTTGAAAGCGCAATCCTGTCGTACATAAAATCTGCCCATCGAGTAGATCGCGGCGCCGCCTACGCCTTCATTCCTTATGCGGCATGGGTAGCATTCGCAACCGTCTTAAATGCGGAGATCCTCCGCCTCAATCCGCAGGAACTCTAGTTCTTCATCGACCGCCCGTTGCAGAGAGTAGGATCTTGAAAGGGTGCTGCTTTCGAGCCGCGCCGTGTGCCCCTGTGGTGAAATAGGTATGTGCAACTGAAGGAAGCCTTGGCGTCTGCGATCTCGGGCCTGACCGCGAAGGCTGTCCCTTCTCCCCGCATGAACGCCGAGCTGCTGCTGATGTTTGTCCTCGGCTGCGACCGCGCGTATCTGTTCGCTCATCCAGAACGAGAGCTCACTGAAGATGAACAAACGCGCTATCTGACCGCGTCGGCCGAGCGCGCTCGAGGCGTTCCCGCCCAATACATCACGGGACACCAGGAATTCTGGGGCATGGATCTGATCGTTACTCCTGCCGTACTGATTCCGCGGCCTGAGACGGAGCACTTGGTCGAAACGGTGATCCAGCTTCTGAAGCCACATCCAACACTTGAGACATCCGCCCAGAACGATCAAATCCCGAATTCGCAGGTCCGCATCGTTGATGTGGGCACCGGCTCCGGCTGCATCGCCTTAGCCCTCGCCAAAGAGCTGCCCCATGCTGAGATTCATGCGACCGAGATCTCACCCGCCGCTCTCGAAATTGCGAGGGCGAATGCGGCACGCGATCTGTTGGAAAAGAGAATCCACTTCCACTCCACGGATTTACTCGCCGGCCTTGAACCGTCGTTCGACATCGTTGTTTCCAATCCGCCCTACGTTGGAGAATCCGAAGAGGATCAGGTTCAGTTCGAAGTCCGCAAGTTTGAACCGCGGTCGGCGGTTTTTGGCGGACCAGCCGGGACAGAAATCATCGAGCGCCTTGCCCCGCAAGCCTGGCACGTGCTTCGTCCAGGCGGATGGCTCGTTCTCGAGATCAGCGGAACGATTGTCAATCCTGTCCTCAACCTGCTTCGTAGCTGGCGCGAAGTGCACGTCATCAACGATCTTCAATCCATTCCTCGAGTAGTTCGCGCGAGAAAGCCGTGCTAGAGGGGGAGTTCACTCTCCTCGCCCATAACGTTAAAGTGTGCAAAAACGTTCATCATGCAGATTCTTGCGTAGTTTCAATCTGCACTTATTTTCTTCATTTGCGCTTGACGTGACATGGTTGGCAGTGGCTTACTACTAGCCCGACTAGTATTAGGCCCCGTGTTCACTCTCTCGCCAATCCGCATACCCAGTCCAACTTCCTAGTTATCGCGTTCAAGGAGACGACGCTGATGAAGGTATCCAGTTTCTCGCGCTACTTAGCCGGTGCGCTTGCCAGCTTTTTGTTGGCCGCGCCACTCGCGTCGGCACAATTATCGGTGGAGCAGGTAAACGCAACTAACAAACTTCTCCAGCAGATCAAAGCTGGCATCAATAAACTACCACCTTCGCATCAGCAGATGCTCGATGGCTATGCCAACATCGGACATCTCGCCGATGTCTGGCAGAATTACGGCATGCGTTTGACGGATCCTACTTTCATCGCTCATGCGCGGCAAGCGAAAGCGGCTGGTTTTGCAGCCGCAACTCCCGGCGCATCGCTTGTCCAAGTTTCCGATCCTTCTACAGACGTCGCCTTCTCCGCATTCGGAGGATTCACCCAGAGTGAAACTTCAACCGCGCGTTGTGGCAATGCCGTTGTTGTTGGATACAACGACTCGGGCAGCGTCTTCGAAACGCCGTTCTTCTTCACCGGCACTGGCGGCCAGGCCTTCAGCGGAGCATCGTACTCGACCGACGGCGGCATGACCTATACCGATATCGGTCCGATCAATCCGGGGACGAATACGGGCAACTTCCTCGGCGGCGATCCTGGTCTGAACTGCTCGGACACCAACACCTTCTACTACAGCCAGATCTTCGACTTCGATGACGCCAGCGGCAATCCCTGGGCCGCGATCTCGGTGAACATCTCGACAGATGGCGGCAAGACATGGGGCGATCCGATCGCGGCCGTTTCAAAGAGCGCTCTGGAACACTTCCTCGATAAGCCGTGGTCGACCATCGATCCCTCCAACCATAAACGCATCCTGGTTTCCTATACGGATTTTGATTTCTCGGAAACCAACAGCTGTGGCACCAACTTCCCGAACCGGACAGCCATTGAGTTTGTTCAGTCCTTAGATGGCGGAAAGACTTGGTCTTCGCCGTTCGTAGCCTTTACCGCATGCGGCGCCGCTGGCGTGCAGGGTTCGCAGATGGCCCTTGATTCTCATGGAAACTTCTACATTTCCTGGGTGAACCTCGGCAGCAACTTCCCACTCGGGCCGCGCAGCCTGCAGATTGCGAAAGCAAGCCGCAGTCTGGGAAGCCTCACCCCGCCGATCACGATTGAATCCATGCTTCAGCCGGGCGGCGATTCGTTTTTCCTGGAAGGCGAATTCCGTGACTTCCTCGACATGGCGATGGCGGTCGATCACTCCGGTACCGCGAGCGACGGCGCTATTTACGTCACGTGGGCGGACGGGCGCGACAAGGAAGTCACCGACCCCCTCGCGACCCAAGGCTTTTACGCCTATGACGATGTATTCCTGCGTGCTTCTTTCGATGGAGGAAACACCTGGGGAGCAGCTCCGATTAAAGTAAACAGCGATAAACAGCCAATGCATGGCACCGGTCGTGACCACTATCAGTCCGGCGTCGCTGTCGACAAGCTCGGCCACGTCGCCGTGTGCTGGTACGACCGGCGCAACGATAACGAGAACTTCGCAATCCGGCGTCACTGCGGAGAGTCCACCAACTGGGGAGCGTCTTTCTCTGATGGCGACATCGGCATGGCGGCGTTCGCTCCCACGCACGGAATCGACGTGTTCATCAACCCGGTCTACATGGGCGACTACGATCAGCTGAGCAGCGATTTCCTGAACTTAAATTCGGGATTCGTGGGAGCCTTCCAGAACCAGACCAACCGTGGCAACCCAGATGTGGATGCCCACTCGATGAAGTAAAACAAAGACAAGAAAACTCAGAGGGGCAGCCGAAAGGCTGCCCCTGATTGCTTAGCTTATCATTGCGATGGCGAGCGTAATTTAGTTTGTCATTCCGACGTCCGAGTGTAACGAGGAAGGAGGGATCTGCTGCTCGCCCACAGAGTCCCAGACTACCGCCTTACAGCGGCCGGCTGAATCTCCTCGACATCCACAATGTCGGTCGGATACTTGCCTGTGTAACACGCCGAACAATACGAGAGCTTCTCACCCTCGCCGCACGCCTTCTTTAGTCCCTCGAGCGAGAGATATGCAAGCGAGTCGGCCCCAATATAGTCACGGATCTCGTCCACCGATTTGTTTGCGGCAATCAGCTGCTTCTTCGACGGAGTGTCCACGCCGTAGTAGCAGGGAGAAATCGTTGGTGGGCATGAAACCCGCATATGAACTTCCGTCGCCCCCGCGTTGCGAATCATACGCACGATCTTCCGGCTTGTGGTGCCGCGCACGATCGAGTCGTCGATGAGCACCACGCGTTTGCCTTCGAGTAAAGAACGTACTGGGTTCAGCTTCAGTTTCACTCCGAAGTCCCGCACACTCTGGCTGGGCTCGATGAAAGTACGGCCAACATAGTGATTCCGAATCAGCGCGAACCGGAACGGAATCCCGCTTTCTGCGGCATAGCCCACGGCGGCGGTCACACCGGAGTCCGGCACAGGAACAACCAGATCGGCGTCGACCCCGGCTTCTCGCGCCAGTTGCCTTCCGAGTTCTTCTCGACTGGTTTGGACGGAGCGTCCAAAAACCAAGCTATCAGGACGAGAGAAATACACATGCTCAAAGATGCAACTGGATTGCGGCGCCGCTGTTGAATAAAAGCGTGAGCTGACTCCCTCGGGGCCGACAATCACCAGTTCGCCCGGCTTTACGTCCCGCACATATTCAGCCCCAATCAGATCGAATGCGCAGGTTTCTGACGCGAACACAATCGTGTCCTGCTTGTGGCCTTCCGAAGCCGGAATGCGCCCCATGGCCAGTGGCCGGAAACCGCGCGGATCGCGCACGGCGAAGATCCGGTCATTACTCATCATCACCAGCGAGAACGCCCCCTCCACTCGACGCAGGGCATCGGCCATAGCTTCGGGCAGCGTGTGTTCTTTCGAGAGCGCGATCAGGTGAACGATCACTTCTGTGTCGCTATTGGTCTGGAAGATCGATCCCTGGCTCTCCAACTTGGCGCGGATCGGCGTGGCATTCACCAGGTTCCCGTTATGCGCGACCGCGATGGCCCCTTTATTCGATTGCACCAGAATGGGCTGCGCGTTCAGCAGCGCGGAATCTCCGGCAGTCGAGTACCGCGTGTGCCCGATCGCTATGGTCCCAGGGATTTTCGACAGAACCTCTTCTGTGAAGATATCGGCGACCGATCCCATCGACTTGTGCACCCGCGAAATCAGCCCGTCAGACGTGACGATGCCCGCCGACTCCTGCCCGCGATGTTGCAGCGCATGCAGTCCCAGGTATGCCAGCTTCTCCGCCTCAGGATGCGCGAAGATTGCCACCACTCCGCATTCGTCATGAAATTTGTCAGGAATCTGCATTGGCCCCTATATCCTCTGTGTAACCCTGTGACCTCTGTGGTGTAAGGTTCTAGTCCGCTGCAACCAGCTCCGGATCAGTCCGAAGCGCGGCTTCCAGAGCTCCTTCATACGCCTGGCCTAATTCCCCAACTGTACTGGAGACAACCACCTTGCCATCCAATGATATTTCCAGCTTTTCAGGAATCGTTTCTCCGATTACATCGGCGGCCGTGCCGTGCTTTCCCGCTACTTCTTTGATTCGCGCCAGGTTGCTGGGGTCGCAGGAGACTACGATCCGGCTGGCATCTTCTCCAAACAATGCGAACTCGGCAAATAGCCCACCGGAAGCCAGATTCACCCGGGCTCCCACTCCCTTCGCAAATGACTTTTCCGCCACTGCCACCGCCACTCCACCCTCGGAGCAGTCATGAGCCGAATCCAGCAAGCCTTGCTGAATCAAGTCGATGACCGCTTTCTGCAGCCCGGCTTCCTTCTCCAGATCGAGCTCAGGAGGATATCCCCACAACGTTCCCAGGATCTCCTTCGCGTACTCCGATGATCCGAACTCCGTCTCGGCATCTGTGACATCGCCCGGTTCTCCTGCGTGCAATAGCACAATCGTGCGTCCGGGAGCGGCAAAAGGCATCTTCACCGTTTTGTGCACGTCCTCGAGGATTCCCACCACTCCGAGCACCGGCGTCGGATAAATTCCCTCACCGAGCGTTTCGTTGTAGAAGCTCACATTACCGCCCGTAATTGGGATTTCCAGTTCTTCGCAAGCCTTGGTAATCCCGTCAATCGTTTGCGAGAACTGCCACATGATCTGCGGCTTCTCGGGATTGCCGAAATTCAGGCAATTCGTCGCGCCCACGGGAGTCGCGCCGGCGCAAGCGACCTTTCTCGCTGACTCGGCGACCGCGTGCATCGCGCCAAGCTTCGGATCGAGATAGCACCAGCGCCCATTTCCATCGAGAGACATCGCCAATCCACGCTGTGTTCCCTTGATGCGGATGACTCCGGCATCTCCGGCGCCTGGAGCGTCCATGGTGTTGGTCTGCACCATGTGGTCGTACTGCTGCCATACCCAGCGCTTGCTGCAAATGTTCGAACTCGAAAGAAGCTGCTTCAGGTTCGCAGTGAGGTCCGGGTGCCCCATTCTAACCGCGTCTTTTGCGCTTAGAGTGGGGATGTTCGAAGGCATTTCCCGCGACACCGGCGGCTCCCACCGTGCCAGCGGACGCTTATAAATCGGAGCCTCATCCGTCAGAGCCGGATTCGGAATCTCCGCCACAACCTTCCCGTGCTCCAGCACCCTCAGCTTGTTGTCGGTCGTGACCTTCCCGACCTCGACTGCGTCCAGCCCCCACTTCTCGAACACGCGGTAGACTTCCTGCTCGCGTCCCTTTTGCGCGACCAGCAGCATGCGTTCCTGCGACTCGCTCAACATGATCTCGTAGGGAGTCATGCCGGTCTCGCGTTGCGGCACGCGGTCCAGTTCAATTTCGATTCCAACCCTGCCTCGTCCGCCCATCTCGCAGGTCGAGCAGGTCAACCCCGCGGCACCCATGTCCTGAATGCCGACAATGGCACCCGTTTGCATGGCTTCCAGGCAAGCCTCCAGCAAAAGCTTCTCGAGGAACGGATCGCCAACCTGAACATTGGGCCGCTTCGCCTCCGATTCTTCGCTGAACTCTTCGCTCGCCATCGTCGCGCCGTGAATCCCATCTCTCCCGGTCTTCGCGCCGACATAAATCACCGGATTGCCCTCGCCCGCAGCGCGCGCATAGAAGATCTCGTTCTTTCGCACCAGGCCCAAAGCAAACGCATTCACCAGCGGATTGCCCGAATAGCAGAGCTCGAACTTGGTCTCGCCTCCGAGATTGGGTACCCCAAAGCAATTGCCGTAGGACGCGACCCCGCTCACCACGCCTTCCATGACGGAATGATTCTTGTGTAGCTCCTTCTGCGAAATGCCTTTGGAGGCCTCGATGGGGCCGAAGCGCAGTGAATCCATGACCGCAACCGGACGCGCGCCCATCGTGAAAATGTCTCGCAGAATCCCGCCAACCCCGGTGGTCGCGCCCTGGAATGGTTCAATAAAGGACGGATGATTGTGCGACTCGATTTTGAACGCGCAAGCCCACCCTTCCCCGATGTCAATGATGCCTGCGTTCTCCCCGGGGCCCTGCAGCACACGCTTACTGCGAGTCGGCAGCCGCTTCAAATGCACACGCGACGACTTATACGAGCAATGTTCGCTCCACATCACGCTGAAGATACCCAGTTCGGTGAGCGTCGGTTCGCGCCCGCCAAGAAGTTGCTTGATCTTTTCGTACTCGTCGAGAGTGAGTCCGTGCTGCCGGATGGTCTCCGGTGAGAGGGCAGAGTTCGTGGGATTCGGCATGGGAAGGAACCCCTATTGTCGCATTTCCCGGCGCGCTAAGGATAGGCCTAGGCAGTGTGATTCTTGGGAGCAATTGGCATTGTACGTTGCGTCTTTAAGGCCATTGTGGAAGAGCGGCCCTTTAGAGCCGCGTCAGCGATCCCGGGAAGAAAATCTTTGGCCCCCCTGTTCGACGGTCCTGCTACGATTCCTCCGGGATGAAATCGATCATCGTAGGTACAGCCGGACATATCGACCATGGAAAGACGGCGCTCGTAAAGGCCCTGACCGGCATCGATGCCGACCGCCTCGAAGAGGAAAAACGCCGCGGCATCACTATTGACTTGGGCTTTGCCCATATGGATCTGCCGACGTCCAGCGGAGACACACTTCACCTTGGATTTGTCGACGTACCGGGCCACGAACGCTTCGTCCGCAACATGCTCGCCGGAGTTGGCGGGATCGATCTGGTGCTTCTGGTCATCGCCGCCGACGAATCCATCAAACCGCAGACTCGCGAACACTTCGACATCCTGCAATTGCTCGGGGTGAAGCGGGGGATCACGGTCCTGACAAAGTCCGATGGAGTCGATCCTGAGACCCTCGACGTGGTTCGACTCGAAGTCGAAGATTTCCTCCGCGGAACGTTCCTCGAGTCGCCGAAATCGCCCATCGTCGCGGTCAGCTCTCTCACTGGCGCCGGATTGGACGACTTGAAGCGGCAATCGCCTCGCCGCGGCCGCAACCGGCCGGCCCAGAGACTCGAACTGCGCTAGCGCGCCTGCCGATCGATCGCGTCTTCACCATGAAAGGTTTCGGGACCGTCGTAACCGGAACCCTGATCTCAGGCACGATCCGGCGAGAGGAAGAACTGGAGTTATTTCCATCCGGACGGCGCGTGCGCGTGCGAGGTGTTCAAGTCCATGGACGAGCCGGCAGATCAGGCCCTCGCCGGCCAACGCACCGCACTGAATCTTGCCGGCGTGACCATGAAGACCTTGCTCGCGGGATGAGTCTGGCCCCGCCCGACACTTTCACAACCACGCGCAACGTCGATGTCGCAATTTCATCTCTTCTTCCGCGCCGCGTCGCCCTGAAGGACCGGTCCCGCGTTCATCTTCCACTGCAACACGATGGAAACCGTGGCCGAACTCGGCTTCCGGCTCAAAAGAGCTCGAGCCGGCTCGCAAGGTTTCGCTCGGTGAAACTTTCCCAAAGCGCGCTTCTGCTTCCCGGCGATCGCTTCATCATCCGGCAGTTCTCGCCAGTCATCACCATTGGAGGTGGTACGGTGCTCGATGCCGCAATCCTCGCGCGAGTATCCGAACCGGACACGCACCGCCAAATCCTGGCGACCGGCGAAGCCGCATCCGTCCTGAAACTACGGATCCAACGCCGCGCACATCGCGGAATCTCATTGAAGCACCTGGTCTCCGAAACCGGGTGGACCAGCAATTCTGTCGAGGGTCGGCCTGCTCTCGGCCGTTCAAGCGAACGAAGTCGCGCGCATCGGTGACTTGTTCGTGCATGCGCCTGCGTTCGCAGACCTGCAAGCCTCGATCCTGAATTCGCTGAATACTTTCCATACCAAGAACTCACTCGCTGCTGGCATTTCGAAGGAAGAACTGCGCGAACTGGTGGAGGCATCGCCGGATGTATTCGCAGCGGCCCTTAACCGCCTGGCTCATCAACGAAAGCTGGAACTCGCGGGAGACCTCGTCAAACTTCCCGGAAGAGGAGTTACGCTGAAGGATGACGAGGCCGAGTCGAAGAACATAATCGAATCTGCATTTGCCGCCACCGGACTTAAAGTTCCCGCATTGCTTGAGGTGTTGGCTGGCCTGAAGATCGACAAACCTCGCGCCCAGAAGATTGTCACTCTGCTCCTGCGCGAAAAAGTCCTGATCAAGATTTCTGAGGATCTCGTTTTTCACCACAGCGCACTCGAAGAACTGCGCCGTGTCATTGCCGCCCAGAAAGCGAAATCCCCGAAGATGGATGTCGCGAAGTTCAAGGAACTCACAGGGGTGAGCCGAAAATACGCGATCCCGTTGCTTGAATATCTCGATCGCGAGCGTGTCACGCGCCGAGTCGGCGATAGCCGTGAAATCCTTTAGCAGGCCTTTCGGAATGCACTTATCGTGCTGAGGAAAGCAGAAGATTATCGATTAGCCGCGTGCTTCCCACATAAGCCGCCACCGCCACAAGCGCCCCGTGAGAGATGTCCTGCACCGGATCCAGCGTCTCCGGATTAACGATTTCGCAGTAGTCCAGCCGAACGGCTGGTTCGCGGGCGAATGCCTCACGCCCGGTTGCCAGCAACTTCGCGGCATCTAACTCGCCTGCTTCTGCCCTCTCCCGTACGCGCTCAAGAGATCGGTGCAGCACCAACGCCCGCTTGCGCTCTTCGGGATTCAGGTAAGCGTTCCGCGAACTCATCGCCAGTCCATCCGGCTCGCGGACAATCGGACAAACGACGATCTCCACCGGCAGATTCAAATCGCACACCATCCGTCGAATGATCGCCACCTGGGCTGCATCCTTTTGCCCGAAAAATGCCGTATCCGGTTCGACGATATGAAACAGCTTGGATACAACCGTTGTCACTCCACGAAAGTGGCCGGGACGCGATCGCCCATCCAGCTTATTGCTCAGTTCCTCGACGGTCACCCAGGTCACCCCGCCCGCCGGATACATCTCCTCGGCGGAGGGGGCAAACACCATATCAACACCTTCGCGCTCCAACATCTCGCAGTCCTTTTCGAAGGATCTGGGATACTTTGCCAGATCTTCATTCGGCCCGAACTGTGTTGGATTCACGAAAACGGAAGCCGCGACGACATCACTACTCTTCTGAGCGGCCCGAACCAGAGACAGATGGCCCTCATGCAGCGCCCCCATTGTAGGAACGAACCCTAATCGCTGGCCCGCGTTCCGGGCCACATGCGCTCCAGTTCGCATCTCGCCGATTCTGGTGCAGATTTTCAAGGAAAGTGTTTATTCAATCATGGGACAGTCGCCCTCGGCTGTCCGTCGTGCAGGTCGACCGCTTTTTGAATCAGGTGGAGGGCACCCAAGCCACTGAGATATGGGCGCTCTGCAGCATTCCCCCGACAATCCCTTTGTTCCTACGCAGGGCCGTCCTGTCTTGGTCGGAGTCATTCACGCGACTCTCGGCCGCCGCCACCACTCTGCCGTACGGCCACTGCGAAGCCGGCAACTTCGCCAATGCTGGGAGCAATTCGTCCGTCTTCAGAATGATTTCTGCGCTATCCGCGACGTCCAGTAGAGCCACCCCGTCCGTGCGAACGATCAGATAAGGATTTCGCCAGTTCTTCATGTCCTTCACGCGTTCGTATTGTGCCGCATCCGCAGCAGGAATCGATTGCAACTGCGAAACAGGATCGGGTGCCTTCGCGGCCCCTTCATTCGAACAGGCTGCGAGTGTCAGAGTAGCCAGTACAGCCACTGGGAAGCGCGTACGCAACAAGATCACGAGTTCTCAGTACCTCGCCACCATGGGAACATCATTCTTTGCCGCCCAGACCAGCGCGACGATCCAGCCAACCACACTCCAACCCAGAAACAAGTTGAGCAGGAAGATGGCCAAAGTGTCGCGCTTGCTGCGCGCCAGGGCAATGATCGACGGCAGGAAGTACAGCACAGTTCCCATGCCGAAGAACGGAAAAAAGAAAAATGTCGATACCAACATTGGCTACCTCCCACAAATAGCCTAGCACCATCGGTCCATCAGTAAATCAGGGATTCCAATGACCCCGTATGGGAAGCTACGAAAAACCGAAAGCTCAAGTTCCCTCTACCGGAAGGATTGATTCATGTATCGGCGGACAGGGAGTCAGTGCCGCAAGGTCCTCTTCCGTTCCAGCACCGTGTCCAGCGCAGCCCGTGTCTCCCTAGGCAGGTGATACGACTCCTCATCCGACGGATACTGGTGCGACCGTACGTCCGCCCGGAAGGCTTGCACGGCATTCGTGATCAGCGCGGCCGCATCGCCATACCGCCGCACGAACTTCGCTTGAGGTCCAAACGTCAGGTTCAGAATGTCATGGAACACCAGTACTTGTCCGTCGCACTCTGGCCCGGCGCCAATTCCGATGGTGGGCGTACTGACCTCTGCCGTGATCATCGCCGCCACCTCGCGCGGGATGCCTTCCAGGTACAAGCAAGCCACGCCCGCCCGGTCGAGCGCGACGGCATCGCGCATCAGTTGCTCGATTCCGCTGAGGTTCTTGCCCTGTACCTTGTACCCGCCCATTACATTGACGGATTGCGGAGTCAGCCCAATGTGACCCGCAACAGGGATCTCGGCCTCAATGATGTGGCGGATCAAGTCGGCGCGTTTCTCGCCGCCCTCGATCTTCACCATCTCGGCGCCGCCTTCCTTTACAAAGCGGGTTGCATTGATCAGGGCGTCCTTCGCATCCACTTGGTAAGAGCCATACGGCATGTCGGCAATCAACAGCGCATTCTTCACACCCCGCCGGACAGCCTTCACGTGGTGCAGCATCTCGTCGACGGTCACCGACAGCGTGTTCTCATACCCGAGCATCGTCTGGGCGAGGGAATCGCCTACGAGCACCATGTCGACCCCGGCCTCATCGACCAGTCGCGCAGCAGCGTAGTCGTAAGCCGTAATACAGGTGATGGGATCGTGCTGAAGCTTCAATTCCCGCAGAGTTGCGGTAGTCACTTTTCGGCGAGGTTCGCCGATGGGAGTCAAACTCATGATGTCCTCCAGTGCCCCTCCACCTCGGGCGGATAGAGCCTGTACGCATCTCCTCTTGGATGACGCTCAAATGATTCTAGTTGCAGGAGGAAGCCCCGGTCGATGCTTCATTTAACAATGTTTTCAGAGACTTACGGAGTAGCTTCGGAGGCATCCCCCCGGCGCTCGCTGCCCAGCTTCTTACGCGCTGGCCGCCTCGTGCCCGCCGAGCGGCAGGAAGTACTGTGTCCCCTTGATTGGCTCGGTGACCTTGCGAAGGAGTTCCTGCAGGTCCTCGTTGCGATCGACAAAGTCGATCTCCGACGTATTCACGATCAGCAGATCCGACGAAGTGTAGTGAAAGAAGAAGTGCTCGTAGGCTTTGACAACTTCCTCAAGATATTCGTCACTCACGCCGCGCTCGCCAGGAGCGTTCTTCTTCTTGAGCCTCTTTTTCAAAACTTCGGGCGTGGCCTGCAAGTAAATCACAAGATCCGGCGTGGGTAACTGCTCCCGGAAATAGTTGTAGTAGCGGTTGTAAGTATCGAGTTCCTGATCGTTCAGGTTCAGATACGCGAACAGTTTGTCTTTTTCGAAGATGAAATCCGCGACGACTGTTTTCTGCGACCGCGGACCAAGATCCAGTGCCTGTAACTGCTCGAATCTTCGGATCAGAAATGTGCACTGCGCCTGAAACGCAGCTCCCCGCTCTCCCTCATAAAACGTATGCAGAAAGGGATTCTGCTCCGGTTCAATCACGCGCTGTGCATTCAGGCGCTCCGCCAGAATCCGGGCTAGCGTGCTCTTGCCGACTCGTATAGGACCTTCGACTGCAATGTACCGGGGCAGTTCAAAAAGATTGGCCATGGACTCGTGGACAAAATCGGAAATGGCAGGATATCTCGGATGCGTCTCAGTGGCAATTGCGCGATGAGTTAACAGCCCAGGTGCTTACGAACTGCGATCGAACAGTTCCCGCGTGACTCGCAAACCCGATCCCCGATACACTGGCGAGGACTCCTCGCAAGGCCATAACAGATCTCTGCTCCGGCCCAAAATCCATTTACAATCGCTCGCATGCTCGCTGCGCTCGGGTCCGTATTAGTGGCAGGCACGGCGGCCGCGATCGCCGGCTACCAATCCATGGCCCCCACCGGGCAATGGTACGGCCAGACCTTCATCGGACTGCCCCGCGGCACGAAAGTGATCGGACTGACCTACGACGACGGACCCAACGATCCGCACACATTACGCCTGCTAGACGTTCTTGCCAGGCACAATGTGCGCGCGACTTTTTTCCTGATTGGCCGGTACGTGCAGCAGCGCCCGGATATCGTTCGTGAGCTTGTAAGGGCTGGCCATGTCATCGGGAATCATACGTTCACGCATCCGGTGCTCAGCCTGAAGAGCGGTGCTGAAATCCGCAAGGAACTGACAGACTGCCGCGAAGCGCTGCAGAATGCAATCGGCGAACACTCCAATCTCTTTCGTCCTCCATTCGGAGCGCGCCGTCCTGCCGTCCTGCGCATCGCCGGTGAACTGGCATTACAGCCTGTGATGTGGAACGTCACTGGATACGACTGGAACGCGCCTCCGGCAGCCACGATCGAGCAAAAGTGTGCGAGTCAGATCCGCGGAGGAGATGTTGTCCTCCTTCATGATGGCGGCCACAAGCAGCTGGGAGCCGACCGTTCGCAAACGGTACTGGCGACGGATCGTCTCCTTACCCGCTACAAGTTCGAGGGGTATGCATTCGTAACGATTCCCCAGATGCTAGCCAAGATACGCTGAACCGGGGCCGCGAAGCGGCGAGAGATGCAGCCCAAGTGGTACGTGGAAGAGCGGCGCTTTAGCCAAGCGTAAAGCGCAGAATGAACGTTCGGCTTCAGTCCCAGTGGCCGCCTGTCGCAAGCCGTGAAAATCAGATTGGCCTCTTCGGCCCCTGAACCCCAAATTGCATACATTCACCAGCATCATCCCCTCTCAAACGCGTGCTTCTTCTCCAATTCCTCCAGCGCTGCGCGCCGCATGGCATCGAACCGCTCCGCCTGATTCATCAATGGCTGTGTGGCCTGCGCGTACTCTCCCTCGATGCGCAATAATCCTTGTGCCGCCACCAGCCGCGCCGCCACTTCAATGACATGCGCAGGAGTCGTTTGCACATACTGCGCCTCCGCCGGATCCCCAATCCACACCTTCTCCGATCCGCCCAGCGCAGTCTGCCAATAGACTTTCTTCTCTACGAAGTCCGCCATGGCCTCATCCGCCGCTTTTCCGAATATCCACTGCTGCCGCTTGAAATCATAGTGCCGCGACGAGAACGGCACGGGCAGCAGTTTCCCCGACTTCAAGAACTCAATCTGCCGCCGGTCCACTTCCTTGCGCAGTGCATTTACCACCGGAGCCTCCGCATCTTTCGGATCCAGCGACGGCACCACCTCCCGCACCGTCTGCGACAGGTTTACCGCCACCAGTGCGTGCAGTCCCCCCGATCCCTCCAGCCGGATGTCCCCATGCAATACCCAGAAATCCGCCCCCGAAGTTGACTGATGAAATGGCCAGTTCAACTTGATCGTCAGCGGCAGCCCTGCGAGCGTCACCCAGATCTTTTTCTCCGCAGTCACAGCCCCGCCGTTCCCCAGCTCAGTCATGACCCATTCCTTTTGTGTTTGGATTTACCGCGATGAGTGTTCGAGACAATTTTACAGCTAACCGTCGGTCCGAGGCTGTTACGAATCTCGGAATCGAAGCGGCATGCGGGAACCCGCATCGGGCTCCTTTTTCCGGCGCAACGGTAGTCCCAGCCGCGCGCCGTAACAGAAGCAGAATCAATGCGGGTGGTTTGGACACTCAGGGACGCGCTATCCGATACCGATGGTATGTCGGCAATCTGGCCCAGAACGAAGGAAGCGGCTCAGCTGCTGGAACTGGCAACTGACCATTGAACAACCGAGTTCTAATTCTCGTCCAGCGTAGTCCGCACCTTTAACGCTAGCTCCGCCTTATGAAATGGCTTTTGCAGCAACTGCACTCCCGGCTCCAGCACTTTATGCTGCACCACCATGTCGTCGGTGTACCCCGTCATGTACACAACTTTCGTTTTCGGACGCTTGCTCAAAATCTTCTCTGCCAACTGGCTTCCGCTGATCCCCGGCATGATGACGTCCGTAAGTAGGAGATGAATCGTATCCGGATACTTCTCCGCTACCCGGATCGCCTGCTCCGCATTCGGCGCCGACAGCACTTTATATCCATATGACTCCAGAAAGATGCGCGTCAGCTCCCGCAGATCGGGCTCATCCTCCGCGATCAGGATCGTCTCGGTTCCTCCCGCGACCTGAGTATCTCCCGCCCGCCCTACTGCTCTTGGCCCGCGGCCGTCCATCACAACCGGCAAGTAGACGCTGAAAATGGACCCCTTCCCCCACTCACTTTCCACCTGGATGCTTCCGCCGCTTTGCTTCAAAATGCCGTAAACCGTCGCCAATCCCAGCCCGGTGCCCTTGCCCGTCGGCTTGGTCGTAAAGAACGGTTCGAAGATGTGCGGCAGCGTGGCTGCCTGAATACCCTCTCCTGTGTCGGCTACCTTCAGCCGCACGTATGATCCGGGCTCCAGATCGAGGTTCCGGCTCTGCTCTGTGCCGATTTCGATATTCGATGTTTCCATCGTCAGCTTGCCGCCCTGCGGCATCGCGTCGCGCGCATTCACCGCGAGGTTCATCAGAACCTGCTCCACCTGTCCCGGATCTGCCTTCACAGGCTTGAGCGAAGGATTCAACCGTGCAATCAGTTCAATGTCTTCTCCAATCACGCGCGACAACATCTTTTGGACCTCCGTCACCGCCTCATTCAGGTCCAGCACTTTCGGCTGCAGCACCTGCTTCCGGCTGAACGCCAGCAGTTGCTGCGTCAGCGATGCTGCCCGCAACGAAGCGCGCCTGATCTGCAACAGTCCGTTCCGAGCCTTTTCGTCTGCCCCGCCCGTCGCCATCAGCAACTCCCCGTGGCCCATGATGATGCTCAAAATATTGTTGAAGTCGTGAGCTACTCCCCCAGCCAGCCGCCCAATGGCTTCCAGTTGCTGTGCGTTTCTCAGTTGTTCTTCCAGGTGCATGCGTTCCGTGACGTCTCGCGTGATACCCCAGCTCCGCACCCAAAAGCCGTCCACCACCATTCCGATCATCGTGTTGCGGAAGATCTTTCTCCGCCCCTGCGCGTCCTGCTCATACGATTCCTGATCGGTGATGCGATATCCCCCCTGTACAAATCTCTCCATGAACTTCTCGGTCAACGGGTCGCGCAACACCAGGAATTCTGACAGCGGCTTCCCAATCAGCTCCTTCGCGGAATTCCTCCCGTACATCTTCGCCATCGCGTCATTGCATTCGGCCATCCGCCCTCGCTCATGCGCTACCCGAATCTGTTCGGCGACCGGCAAATCACAGGACACTGGTGGGTCGTATTCCATTCGGAAGATTCCTTCCGAGCTCTGCTCCACGAAGGCCCGGTACCTCTCCTCGCTATCCCGCAGCGCCTCGTCCGCGCGCTTCTGCTCGGTAATGTCGATCATCAATCCGCGAATCAGGCGTCTGCCTGTTTCATCCCGATAGATGACCGCCTCATCCCGAATCCATACTTCGCACCCATCCTGCCGCCGCATGCGGTACTCAAGCAATACGGGCCGGCCCTCTTCCCACGTATCCTCGAGTTGCGCCACCGGATGGTCTTTCGGATTCAAATGCTTCCACCAGAACCAGGGATCGTTGAGGCAGTCCTCTGCGGCATATCCCAGAATCTTCGTCACCTGAGGACTCAGATAGAAAAACCGGCCCATCACGCCGGCCTCGGCAACATACGAAATCGCCGGAACCTCCTCGACTAATTGCCGGTACTTCGACTCCGCTTCGCGCAGTGCCGCAGTCGCCTTCCGCCCCTCCTCCTGCGAACGAATGGCGCCAATCCCAAATGCCAGGTTGCTCGCCATCTCGGTGAGCAACTCCAGTTCCGAGGCCTCAAACGAGCCCACCTGGTCCGAATAGATCATCAGCACGCCGAATGCGCCTTCCCCGTCACGCAGCGGTAATCCCAGCACCGCCGCGTACCCTCTCTCGATCGCCTGCTCCCGCCATGGTGCGAAGGCTGGATCGCGCGCCGTATCCAGTACCACGCAAATCCGGTTTTCCCGGATCGCGGTCCCTGACGGCCCTCGCCCGTTGGGCACATCTGCTCCCCAGTTCACCTCGATGCCATGGAGATACCCTTCTTCGTGCCCTGCATACGCCATCGGAAGTACCGTCTTCCGCTCGTCCATCTGCGCGTATCCGATCCACACAAAACGGTACGCCCCCAGGCGCGCCACTACATCGCAGATCTCACGCAACAGTTCCGGTTCGCTGCAGGCCCGCGCGAGAGCCTTGTTGCACGCACTGAGTGCGCGCAGCGCACGGTTCAACCGCTTCAGCTCTTTGTTGATTTCGTGATCGCGCGCGGACTCGGCCAGTGAGACGCTCAAATCGTGCGTCTGGTTTTCGGGGACAGCTGGATTATCAACCACGGGAGTGCCCTTCGGAGCGCCCCGCTCCGCGGGCCGGAACGGCTGAGAATATTCCTGCGTCACTGCAACCCGAGCAAATTTGCGCTTATTGTAGAGCGCAAGCGCATTAGTGTACAGCGTTCTGGCGCACGCGCCATAAGAAACTGATGCCTGTCCCGATTCGCGAACGACTCTGTGTAACTCTTTGTCCCCGGTGGTGGGTAGTTTTTCTAACGCGCCTTCTTCCGCACCTTCGTTCCCATTTTCAGCAGCTTCCGCACCGTCCCGGTCGGCAGAGCCTTCATCTGGTCATATAACTCCGTCACCGCCTCGAAGAATCCCGCCATCGCCTCCAGTCGCTCGCGCGTGTATTCGGCTCGCGCTTCCTTCGGATCCAGATCCGCCAGGCACTGCCGCAGAATCTCTCGCGTCGGATCGATCTCCCTCCGCTTCCGCTGCTCGATCACCAGGCGAAACATCTCCCACACATCCTTCATCGATTCATAATGCTCACGCCGGTCCCCCAGCACATGCACCGCCCGCACAATCCCCCAAGTCTCCAGTTCGCGGATCGATGTGCTCACATTCGACCGCGCCACGCTCAACGTCTCCGCGATTTCCTCGGCCGGTAAAGCCTTCGGTGACAAGTACAACAGCGCGTGGATCTGCGCCACCGTCCGGTTGATCCCCCACCTCGTTCCCATCTCCCCCCAATGAAGGATGTACTGCTTCTGCACTCCAGTCAGTTCGGGCATGTCATCCCTTTCAGTACAAACTGAATATACAGAATAGCACGCATGGTACGTGAATGCGTGGTCTTGGATTCAAACTGATGTGGGGACAGCCGCCCCGGCTGTCCGGCCGCGACGATTTCTGTCGCGGCAGGTTGTCAAATGTTTAGGACTACGGCCTGGCTGGAACTTAGCAATACCCTGGAGCGAGCTCAGGTTTCTTGCCTGCTGCAATTTCACTTACAAGTGATACTGGGATTCTCCCTGGCCAGTTTGAGGCACTCGGCATGCTGCTTGGCCCGCCGCGAAGCCGCGCCCAGATCTTCGCCCGCGTTTCCACTACCCCCGGCCGCGACTCCTGTCGATGAACTCGTTTGCAGTCTCGGAGTCACAGCTACGGTCCCGGGGAGCACCAAGCCAGTATCCGGCGGGGGCGGCGCGGCCACTCCGTCCGCCAGTGCCGCGCCCGGTGTCGCCGCCGCTCCGGACTCCTGTGCCTTCCCGCGTTCCCAATCCGCTTCTATCAACTCGCAGGCATCCTTCACGGCATTGCCCGATGTCCTCAGGAAATTCGTGCCGACGCTTTTTCCCGCTCGCTTCGACACCCGCACCTGCCCGCTCGTGCGCAAATCACGGTCCTTCTTCGAGGATGCACTCGTCACTGTGATCGTGTAATCGGCATCGGCCTTCTGCGGCAGGACTGTGACAACGGAGCAATCCTGCTCCAGCATCTTCCCAAACTCCGCCGCATCATCGGTCGGATTTCCAGACTTCGATCCCAAAATTCCCAACCGCTTCCCCGATGTGCTCACGGACGCTTGGCCCTCCACATACACGCGCGCTTTCTCCTGCGCCGGCAAAGCAACCGCAAACATCACCAGAAATGCGAGCCACCCAAAACGTCGCTTCATAATTAAAGTTTGCTTTCCCTGCACTTGTCGATCAAATGACCAAAGTTTCTGCCCTCCCTTTGTCACTCCGAACCGCAAGCGTAGCGAGCAAGCAGGAATTCGCTTCCTCCGGCATATAATTTGCCATCGCCATCGCCCCCAATCCCGCAACCTTCCCCATCTACCTCCATCTCGGCCCCTACACCGTTCACCCGCATCTTTTCTTCGAAACGCTCTCGTACATCGTCGGCTTCCGCGTCTACCTCTCCCTCCGCTGCCGCTTCGGAGATCCCATCGCCACTCCCCTCCGCTGGGCCGCGATCGCCGCCGCGGTAGCCGGCGCGGCCTTCGGCTCCAAACTCCTTTACTGGCTCGAAGACCCGCAACTCACGCTGCAGAACTTGCACAACCCGGCCTTTCTCATCGGAGGCAAAACCATCATCGGCGCTCTCATCGGAGGTCTGTTCGCCGTCGAACTCGTCAAACGCTACATCGGACTCCGCACCTCCACCGGGGACCTCTACGCCATCCCGCTCGCCGTCGGCATCGCAGTCGGACGCATCGGATGCTTCCTCACCGGACTCTCCGACAACACCTATGGCACGCCAACAAATCTGCCCTGGGGAATCAACTTCGGTGATGGCATCCTGCGCCACCCCACTCAGCTCTATGAAATCGTCTTCCTCCTGGCGCTCATCCCGTTCCTCTATCGCGTCCTTCAGCGCATCCCCAGGGACGATTCCACTCTCCCGGCGAGGGTCTCCAAGCGCACTGTCATCCTGAGCGAAGCCGGGACGCAGCGAAGCGAAGTCACGGTGCAGTCGAAGGACCCCGCTACAGCAGCCAGCGCTTGTGCGGTTTCAAGGAATTCTCAACTCGCGACTCGGGACTCACGACTCCGGACTTCTCCCCGGCGATGCCTTCAAATTCTTCATGATCACCTACGCAACCCTCCGCCTCCTCGACGACTTCATCAAACCCTATCCGCGCCTCTTCCTCGGCCTCGGAGCAATCCAGTGGGCCTGCGTCGCTATCCTCGTCTACTATTCCCGCGACTTCTCTCGCTGGATACATTCTCCTCGCCGATCCAGACTCTCGCCCGTCTGACGCGAGGAATCGCGCTTCCTATTTCTGAACTTGCCTCTCTTGCATTATGATTCCGCAACTTAGTTCAATCGAACATCTTTGGACGAACTCTCTTCCAACCTGTCTTCGAAACCGCTCCGCATCCTTGGTATCATCGTTCTCGCCGTTCTTGTGATCGTCTCTTCGCTGTTCTTGTTCTTGCTCGCAATGTGCGCCGGCGGTCTCTCAAGAATCGGAGGCCCACCAAACCCGGGTGAGATGGCCGTCACACTCGGACTCTATCTCTTCGCGTTCGCGGTTCTTATCGGCGGCATCGTCTTGATTGTTCGCATGACGCGCAGCCTTGTTCGTGACACCCGGGCGCACCCGCCGCAGTCCCCGCCGCCTTTCTCCTAGGGACTGCTGTCTGCCGGAGGACACTTCCATACTCCGGGTATCGGCTTTAACAATTCCCGGATGTCGCCCTGGATCCTCGCCGCGCGGCACTCGCAACGCGCTCTCGGATGAAAGATCTAGCAACTATCGTCATTTCCTTCCTCGGAATCGTCGTCTCAATCGTCTTTCTTCTTATGAGCGTGTGCTCCTTCATCGGCGGCGTTACGGGCGCCGGGGGCGTCCACGTTCTGCTCAGTCCGGTGTTTTTCGCGGTCGGAGTTGGCATGGTGCTCGAGATCGTGAAACGGAATCGCTCACATTCCGACACTCGCAATCGTCCTGCGTAGCTTCGATGCGACTTCCTCATACGAATTTTTTCCGGTACCATTCCGCGATCAATGGAACGCTGGGCCGCCAATACGCTCCGCACGCTCGGCATCATCCTCACATCCGGCTTCGTTCTCATCGCCGCACTCCTCACGTTGTTGCTCGGCTTGTGTGCGAGTGCGCTCGTAAGCGCCAATTCCCGTGACGCCAGCACGTTTATGGGTCTCATCGTCCTCGGCGTCGTGCTGATCATTGGCGGCATCACTTTTATCGTCTGGCTCGTCCGCAGTATGGATCGTTCGATCCCTCAGGAACCTTTTCCCGCTCTTGGAGCCAGCCTCTCTGTCGTGACAACGTCAGATAATCCCAGCCCTTCAATGCCGCCCGACGTCCCGTCCCCTCCGCTCCACCTCTCTCCCTTGGGCAAAAAAGCGATCGACCGCCTCATCTTCGCGCTCGGCGTTCAAATCCTAGTCAGTGCCATCGCCTGGTTCGTGAACCAACTCACCTATTGGAGTCGCCCGATCCACCTGGCCCCCCATAACTGGACCCTGATTCTCCTCGCGCCTTTCATCCTCTATCACATCCCCTACGCCAGCCTGATCTACGCCTTCATGAAGCAACCGAGCCGTTGGGTCTTCACCTACTCCCTCGCCGTGCCCGCCGTCACGGTCCTGCAGGCAGTATTCAGCCTCACCATAGTGAGCTACTACTATGTCCACAATCCCATGGGACTTGTCCTCCTCGTCGTGCCATGGACAATCCATATCGTGATCATCATCCTCGCTTACAAAGCAATCCAACAGACAGGAATCCATCCGCAACCCGCCTCGCTCATAGTCGCCGCCGTAGTCACGTTCCTCTACTTCTCCGCCCTCCACGCCCTAACCCCATTCCTCTACCGCTACACCTGGAAATAATCTGAACGCACTTCTTAGTGAACCTTAGTGTCGTTAGTGGTTGAAGCTTTTGAAGTCCCCGTGCACCTCTGTGTCCTGTGTGTTGAAAGCTTTTGATCCGGAATGTGCCACTCCACAAACTGTCCACATCTCGCACCGCAACCCTACCTTCGCTGATACCATTCCCTCGACCTATGCCCCACAAAACCCGTCCCTACCTCTTCTACGACGTAGCGATCTCAATCTGCACCACGTGCTATCGCAAGGTAGAAGCGAAGATCGTTTTCCAGGACGAAAACGTCTACCTCCTGAAGCGCTGCCCCCAGCACGGCTCCGAGAAAGTCCTGATCGCTGACGATGTCGATTACTACCGCCGCTGCCGCGAGATCTTCATCAAGCCACCCGAGATGCCGCTCCTGTACAACACTCCCGTCAAGTGGGGATGCCCCTACGACTGCGGACTCTGCACCGATCACGAGCAGCACTCCTGTCTCACCCTCATCGAAATTTGTGACTACTGCAATCTCCGGTGCCCGGTCTGCTATGCCTCCAGCGGGCCCGAGCGCCAGCAATTCCGCAATCTAAAACAGATCGAAAAGATGCTGGATGCGGTAGTTCGCAACGAAGGACATCCCGATGTAGTCCAGCTCTCCGGCGGAGAGCCCACAATGCATCCCAACTTTTTTGAGATTGTAGAAATGGCGAAGGCCCGCCCCATCCGTCACCTGATGCTCAACACCAATGGTGTCCGCATCGCCCAGGAAGAGGATTTCGTCAAACGCCTCGCGGACTATAAAGAAGATTTCGAAGTTTACCTGCAGTTCGATTCCTTCGAGCGCGAGCCGCTGATGCAACTCCGCGGTGCCGATCTCCGGCGCATTCGCGAAGACGCCCTCGAGAAACTAAACCGCTACAACATCCACACCAATCTGGTGGTCACCCTAAAAAAGGGATTAAACGATCACGAAATCGGCAAGACCATCGACTACGCCCTGACGCAACCCTGTGTCCGCGGCGTAACCTTCCAACCAATCCAAGACGCAGGCCGCCTGGAAGATCGTGTGGGGACGGACGCTTTCGTCCGTTCCGACAAGCAAAGCGAGGCGTGGCAGAATCCCCGCGGCCCAGATTTTCCAACCCCCACAAACGCAGCAGCCAGCACATGCGGCCCGCTCCGCAACTACAACCCCTCAACCGACCGCCTGACCCTGACCGAAGTCCGCCGCAAAATCCTCGAACAAACACAAATCTTCCGTCCCGAGGACATCATCCCCGTCCCCTGCCACCCAGATGCCCTTGCCATGGCCTACGCCCTGAAGCTGAACGGGAAAGTAACACCGCTCACCAGCATGATCCCGCCCGATGTGCTGATCAACGGTGCTGCCAACACAATTTTGTATGAACAAGAGCCGGCAGTCCGCAGCGGCCTCTTCAAACTCTTCGCGACAAACCACGGCCCCCAATCGCAAGCAGGCACCCTGCGCGAGCTGCTATGCTGCCTCCCAAAAGTCTGGATCCCAAATAGCGTGGAGACAACCAGCACGAAACCTGTGGAGACAGCCGCCTCGGCTGTCCCGCAAGCGCGAAGCCCGGCGAAATCAGAATCAGATCTCCGACACCGCCGAAACTCCTCCGTCCCAACGCTGACCTACGAAAACATCTTCCGCGTCATCATCATGCAATTCATCGACGCCCACTCCTTCGATGTCCGCAGCGTCAAGAAAACCTGCGTCCACATCGTGCACCCCGACGGCCGCCTCATCCCCTTCGACACCTATAATCTTTTCTACCGCGACGATCTGGAGCAAACCCGCCTGCAGGAATTAAGAAGAGAACTGGAGCCAACCGCGAGGTGAACGAGCCCAGCGAAGCTCGCGCCGCAACCCAGCGCGAACATGCTCTGCGATGCTCCAGACTATCGGAGGGTAGTTCCGTACAAGCTTAGAGAATGCGGAGAGACCTCGTGAATGCCGATGCTACGCTTGATGCCCCCGTAACTTATGCCGGGTGTCAGGTAATACCGTGGAAGAGCGGCGCCTAAGGCCGCGTAAAGCACGCCAAAATCACAAGCCGTCTTCAGCTCCGCATCGCGGCAAAAGCCTGCTTAGCCGCCGCAATCGTCCGCTGCACATCATCCTCCGTGTGTGCGGCGCCCAGGAACGCCGCCTCGTACTGCGAAGGAGGCAGATAAATTCCGCCGTCCAGCATGCTGCGGAAGAACTTCCCGAACGCTTCGGTATTCGATTTCGATGCTGTATCCCAATCCGTTACTGGACCGGCATTGAAAAACCAGGTGAACATCGATCCCACGCGGTTGTGAGACAGAGGAATCCCAGCTTCCTTGCCCGCTGCGGCGATGCCCTCAACCAACTGTGCGCTCAACTTCTCCAGTTGCGGATAAATGTCCGCCTTGCGATCGCGCAACTGCTTTAACATGGCGCATCCGGCAGCCATCGCAAGCGGATTCCCGGAAAGCGTACCTGCCTGATACATGGGCCCCAGCGGCGCCACCAGATCCATGATCTCCTTTGGGCCGCCGTACGCGCCGACCGGCAATCCGCCGCCGATGATCTTTCCCATCGTAGTGAGATCCGGCTTAATGTTGTACAACTCCTGCGCTCCGCCAAACGCCAGACGGAACCCCGTCATTACCTCGTCGAAGATCAGCACAGAGCGTTCGCGTTCGGTGATCAATCGAAGTCCGACAAGATAGTCATCCGCAGCCGGAACACAACCCATATTCCCCACAACCGGCTCGACAATGATGCAGGCGATCTGGTGTTTGTACTTCTGAAATGCATGCTCGACTGCCGAAAGATTGTTAAAGGGCAGCGCAATCGAGAATTGAGTGAACTCTTCCGGAACCCCCGCCGATCCTGGAATTCCCAGCGTGGCGACACCGGACCCGGCCTTCACCAGCAGCGCATCCGCATGGCCGTGATAGCAGCCTTCAAACTTGATGATGTACTTGCGTTTGGTGTAAGCCCGCGCCAGCCGGATCGCCGACATCGTCGCTTCCGTCCCTGAGCTGACGAAACGCACCTTCTCCATGTGAGGAAATGCGGAAATCACCAGCTCCGCTAAATCCGCTTCAGCCGGTGTCGAAGCTCCAAAGCTGGTCCCGTTGCACGCCGCGCCCAGGATCGCATCGAGCACATTCGGCTCGGCGTGCCCGAGAATCAAAGGCCCCCAGGATCCGATGTAATCGATATATTCATTCTCATCTGCATCCCAGATGTGCGACCCCTTGCCGCGCACGATAAACGGAGGATCTCCGCCCACCGACTTAAATGCCCGCACCGGCGAATTCACGCCCCCGGGGATCAGCTTTTCGGCACGCTCCTGCAGGCGCCGCGACTGTTCGGTTTTGCGCGTTGTGGTGGTCGGCATCAGATCCTCTCGACTCGGAGAAAACACGCTGTCAGGGCGTAAGCGACTAATATAGCAGCGCCGCGAATTAATCAGATATTCATCATTCTTAAACCACTTTGCAACATCCCCAGAGTACCGTGAAGGTCATCAAGATGCCCTTCTAACCGGGAGGGTTTGAGGGGACAGTCTCGGGGGCTCCGGACTGTTCCTTTTTGTTTTCCGTCTTGATTTATTCTCCAGCGGGATTCGCTTCCTGAGGCGTCTTGTCATTCTGAGCGTCCGCAGAGGCTCGAATCGCGAAGAGGACGCGAGGAATCTCCGCTGCCGTCGGCCACGAAGCCGATGGAGGCCAACCGCTCAGGCCCATCGTATAATCGCCCTCAATGATCACCGTCTCCAAGGAGGACTATCTCAAGTCCATCCTCGAAGCCGAGACCGAAGGTGAAACGGTCATCTCCGCCCGGCTCGCGCAGTTGCTCAAAGTTTCCCCGCCCGCGGTCACGATGGCGCTCCGCCGCCTCAAGCGAGACGGCCTCGTGCGCGTGGAATCTCGCGGCGAAGTCCGCCTTACAACTGAGGGCCGCAGCATCGCGCGCAAGCTCACCTTGCGTCATCACCTGATCGAACGCATGCTATCGGAAATATTCGGCATGGAATGGTGGAAGGTTCACGATGAAGCCGAACGCCTCGAGCATGCTGTCTCCCCTGACTTCGAAGCCAAGCTCCTGTCTAAGCTCGGATCGGACCGTGCTTGTCCTCATGGCAATCTAAGCGAAGTCGAAAGCTCAGCCAGCCGCCGTAAGCGCGGCCTGGTCCTGCTCGCGGATGCGGAACTCAACACCAACTACACAGTCAGCGGAATTTACGAACGCGATCGCGGCCTGCTCGAATTCCTCGAGCACCGCGGCATCCGCCCTGGAGCAAGGCTGAAAGTGCTGGAACGCAATTACGATCGAACGCTATCGCTCGCCACTCCGCAGGGCACAATTTCCCTGGGGCCAGCAGCCTCAGAACGCGTGTGGCTGACGCGCACCAAACGCTAAGATTTTCCATGTGCCTCCCCGAGTCCTCTGGCGGAATGCTTTTTAGAATTCCCCAAACTTCAATCCGCATAGATAATCTCTCCGTGGCCAACTGGAGAATTTCCGGCTCAAGGTCTTCCGCGCCGTCGCCGAGCATCTGAATTTCCGCAAAGGCCGCCGAGCAGCTTTTTCTCACGCAGCCCGCGATCACTCTTCAGATCAAAGCCCTCGAAAACGACTTGGGCGTGCGCCTCTTCGATCGCTCGGCAAACCGCGTCGCACTAACCACGCAAGGCAGGACTCTTCTTGCGTTACGCCAGACAAGATCGCCGTCCTCGCGGCAGAAGCCGAGCAGAAACTCGATTCGCCAGACGGGCAGTTCTCCGGCGAACTTGCTCTTGGCGTTTCCACCACCATTGCGCAATATGTGCTGCCGCGCCTCATCGGCGCATTCCTCGACGAACATCCGCGCGTGCAGCTTTCGCTCCACAGCGGCAACACCGAAGAAGTCGTGCAATCTGCTCCTGGCGGACAAAGTTTCCATCGGGCTCATCGAAGGTCCCGCTCGCCAGCGCGGGATTCATACCGAACCGTTCATGCGCGACGAACTCGTCCTGATCGCGCCCCCGACTTCTGATTCCGTCGTACTTCTCTCCTCAGCAATTTCTCTCCTCTACGTTATTAATGCGCGAACAGGGTTCCGGCTCCCGCCGTGTCGTCGAAAGCGCGCTCGAAAAGGCCGGACTCAAGCTCAAGAACTTTCATAGCAGTCATGGATCTCGATTCCACCGAAGCCATCAAGTCCGCCGTGGAAGCAGGCCTCGGTATCGGATTTGTTTCCCAGCTGGGCGATCTCCAAGGAGTTGGAACTGGGCGTCCTGAAATCTGGCCAGATTCGCGGATTACAGATGTGCCGCCATTTCTCGCTCGTCACCCGTACTGGCCCCGGGCAGCAGGGTGCCCGCCGGCGCATTCCGGGTTTTCGCCCTTAACCGCGGACGCCTTCTTTCGAAGCCCCGCCCGCAAAATTCGCATCCCATCGCTCCTAGCCGATAAGCCCACCTTATCGGCCATTGAAATTGCTGCTTGGACGCGTGCCGCCGCCTCCCTCCACACTCGTTGCGTGGACAAGAAGCTCTTCTTTGTCGGATTGATCCTCGCTGCCAGCGGCCTGGTCTCTCCGCCTTTCGCTCTTGCTCGGCGGCCTGATCTACGGCCTGGCCCTGACGCATCCGTATCACGCTGAAAGCAAGCAGCTTCTCGAAGTTCCTTCTGCAGGCTTCCGTCGTCGGACTGGGCTTCGGCATGAATCTCCACGAGGTCGTCCACGCCGGCCGCTCCGGCTTCCTCTACACCGCGGTAAGCATCACTACGGTGATGCTGCTAGGTCTCGGACTCGGCTACCTGATCCGCGTCGGCAAGAAGCCTTCGTTCCTGATCGCTGCCGGAACCGCGATTTGTGGGGGCAGCGCCATCGCCGCGGTCGGTCCCATCGCCGAAGCCAATGAAGAAGAAATGGCCGTCTCGCTGGGAGCGGTCTTCATCCTGAATTCGGTTGCGCTCTTCCTGTTTCCGGCGGTCGGTCTGGCCTTGCACATGAGCCAATCGCAGTTTGGACTCTGGTCGGCTCTCGCGATTCACGATACGAGTTCGGTCGTCGGCGCAACCGCGCGATATGGCGCCCTTGCCCTGGCCATCGGCACGACGGTGAAATTGGCGCGCGCTCTCTGGATCGTCCCCCTCTCGCTCGCGACCGCTGTCGCTCTGAAAAGCAAAGCGCACGTCCAGTGGCCGTGGTTCATCCTGTTCTTCTGCCTGGCTGCACTTCTGAACACAGTTCTTCCGTCCTTGAATGCCGAATTCGCGGCCCTCAGTCACCTGGGCAAGGTGGGACTCACGGTAACGCTATTCCTGATCGGCACCAGCCTGAACAAGGAAACGCTGAAAAAGGTAGGTGTGCGCCCACTCCTGCAAGGCCTGACGCTGTGGATCATCGTAGGCACAGGAACGCTGGCGCTAATCCTGATGAACTGGATTCGTATTTAGGAATCTGACCGTCAGCAAAACGCGGCGCATTCCAGCCACCCATTACCTCATCCGCCGACCAAGTACCAGCACATCAACTGTGTCAGCATTACAGGGTCGATATCAACCGCTGCCCGTTTCGGCCTTTTGAATGGCCGCCCGCAAGATTGGTGATTCAACTCACTGCCCGCGCTGGCGAGCTCCGGTACCTTTCCGTGTAGGGAGCTTTACGATGGCTGCATCCGGTTACCAATTGAATCGCTTCGAACGCATCCTTTTCCGCCTGGCCATTGCGTTGGCGGTTGTAATTGTGGCGGTTCGAGTCGGAGCCATGGTCGCACTTTGGTGTTTCCACCACTGATGCCAGTGAGTCACTGATCTCTCCATCGCGCGCGACTTCCTCCCGCATTCACTACATCTTGCTACGTTACAATGGCCACGCTGCGAACGCGTAGCCGCCGGGGGTCGCCATGTCCTTTCGCTCCGTCTTCATTGCCGTCGTCATCGCATTTGCGCTCATCCTCGCCGCGTTTCTGATCAATCGCGCTCGTCCGAAAAGCGAAACCGACCAGCCAACTGCCGATCTCGTACGCGCCACAGGAAAATGCGCCGAGTGCCACGCCCGCACCCAGTATTCCGTAGTTCACGAATACGAGATGAGCGCCCACGCCCGCAAAGGCATCAACTGTCTTGAGTGCCATCAGCCTGCGCCCGGTCAGGAGAAGAAAGACCATCACGGCTTCGTCATCGCCACCAAGCTCACCGCCGGCAACTGCCGTAGCTGTCACGAAACGATCTATCAGCAGTTCTTGCGCAGCCGCCACGCCGCCCCTGCATGGGCCGCAATTTATGGCGAAAAGGGTCTCACGCCCGAGCAGGTGAACTTCTCCGAAACCTATCAGCCCGGGGGTACCCGCCGTCCCCCGCATCCCTTCGTACAACTCGAGGGCGGCTCCGCCATGACCAGCGGATGCGAGCAGTGCCACTCTGTCGGCAGGCCCAATGCCGACGGCACTATCGGCAATTGCACGGCCTGCCATACTCGCCATACCAGTTCCGTCCGCATCGCCCGTTTACCCAGCACCTGCGCCCAGTGCCACATGGGCCCTGATCACTCCCAGATCGAAATCTACGAAGAGTCCAAGCACGGCATCATGTTCCAGGCCCAGGAACCCTTACTGAACCTCGACGCCCCGCCAAAGAGCCTCACCACCCGCGATATGTTTGTTCCCACCTGTGCGACCTGTCATATGAGCGGCATCAACGGAATCGGCGTGACGCACGATCCCTCCGAGCGTCTGTCGTACTACCTCGCGAACGCCATTACCGATAAGCGCCCGAACTACGCCGCCGCCCAGGCCAGGATGAAGCAGGTCTGTTCACAATGCCATACCCCCGCCTTGATCGACCGCGTGTACAGCCAGGCCGAGAAGGTCGTGGACTTCACGAATGGCCGCGTTCGCTCTGCTCAGGACCTGATGAACGGACTCCGCAAAGACGGCGTACTTACTGGTCCGCCCTTCTCCCAGCCGATGGACTTCGTCTATTTCGATCTGTGGCACTACGACGGACGTACCAGTAAACACGGCGCCTTCATGGGCGGAGCCGACTTCGTGCAGTGGCACGGCAACTACCCCATGCTGCAGAAGACGGTCGAACTCCAGTCCATGGCCGCTGAACTTCGCCGGGAACACGGCAAAACGAAGTAGAGGACCGGACGCATGAGTTCAGATTTCCGAGAACCCTCAGGTTGCTCCTGGGCAAGGCCGAAGCGATCTGCTGCGCGGTATAACCACCCGTCTCCCCGAGCGCTGGTTCCTTCGCCCGCAGATCTGGATCGAACTCTTCGCCATCCTTAACATCGGATTCCTGACCTTCGACATCTTCCTCGCGCACTCTGTCAACCAGTTCCGCAATCACGCCGAATACATCCCATTCTTCTTTTCCGCCTCTGCCCCTGCTCTACTCATCTTCGCCTTGGCCGTTCGCTACCGCTGGCCCGCCGTCTGGAAGGATCTCGGCTACCTCGTCGGATGGATCGCAGTTCTCGTCGGACTCACTGGAGTCATCCTTCATCTTGAAAGTCACTTCTTCTACGAGCGCACCATCCGCAGCCTGACTTATTCCGCGCCGTTCGCCGCGCCCCTCGCGTACACCGGACTCGGATTCCTTCTCATCATGAATCGCATGGTTGATCCGGAAGCTGAAGAGTGGGCGCACTGGGTTCTGTTTCTGACACTCGGAGGTTTCATCGGTAATTTCGTCTTCAGCCTGGCCGACCACGCCGGAAATGGATTCTTCAACCCTCTGGAGTGGGTTCCGGTAGTCGCCAGCGCCATCGCGGTCGGATTCATCGCCGTTCCGCTGATGACCCGAGTCTCGCGCGCATACATCGACCTGTGCGCCGCAATCCTGCTGCTGGAGTCAGGAGTAGGCCTCTGGGGGTTCATTCTGCACGCAGCCGGCAATCTCCATGGACCCTCGATCCATCCCTTCGATAACTTCATCTACGGCGCACCGCCGATGGCCCCCTTGCTATTCCCCAACCTCATGGTCCTCGGCATCATCGCCCTCTGGCAACTCCGCCTAGCCACAACCCGAACCCATCTCTGAGGCTCACGAGTTCCCGTAATCACTCTGTTCCTGCCCTTGGGCTTCAGTTCCCGCAGTTTCGAAATATAGTTAACTATAGTTAAGTGTTTTTGATATATACTTGTTAACCTGTCCTGGGGATAAGCCTTTTTGGGGATCTTGGATCGATGAGCAGGAGTCAAAATCCTGGAGAATCTGCCGGATCCAATTCTCGCCGGATTCCTGCACATGCCCGCAGTCACCTGTCGCTCGAGAACGTCCACGCCTCCGTAAACGTCCCCCATCATCAAGCGAGTTTCTGGGAACAGTGGCGCGCTTTCGTGGGCCCCGCCATCCTCGTTAGCGTCGGCTACATGGACCCGGGAAACTGGGGCACGGATCTGCAAGGTGGCGCCCAATTCAAATACGCCTTGCTCTGGATTGTGGGGCTCGCCAGTCTCATGGCCATCTTCATGCAAGTCATCTCTGCCCGCCTGGGTGTCGTCACAGGCAAGGATCTTGCCCAATGCTGCCGCGATTGGTATCCCGAATGGACCCGCTGGCCCAACTGGCTGCTCAGCGAACTCGCCATCGGTGCCTGTGACTTGGCAGAAGTACTCGGCAGCGCCGTCGCCCTCAATCTGCTCTTCCACATCCCGCTGTTCTGGGCTGTCATCATCACTGGACTCGACGTACTTCTTCTCCTCGGACTCCAAGGTTTCGGGATGCGCACCATTGAAGCCATCGTCCTGTTGCTGGTGGCGACAATCACGGCCTGCTACTTCATCGAGATTTTCGTGCTTCCTCAAACCCAATCCGAGCTTTCTCGAACTCGGGCACGCGGTGCTCACACCGAGCTTTCGCATTCCGGGGATGATTTACGTCGCCATCGGGATGATCGGCGCCACCGTCATGCCGCACAATCTGTATCTGCATTCCGCCCTGGTGCAGAGCCGAAGGCTGCAGAAAGACGACGCCTCCATTCGCCGCGCCCTCCAGTTCAACACCATCGATTCGACGGTCGCACTAACGATCGCGTTCTTCGTGAACGCCGCCATCCTCGTCCTAGCCGCGCTGGTGTTCTATGGGAGGGAAAGCGTTGCCGTCGCCGGTGGCCGCGTAATTGCCTTCACTCCTGAGAGCGACTGGATCCGCGTCGCCTATCTCACCCTCGCACCATTATTAGGAACTGCCGCTGGCAGCACGCTCTTCGCCGTGGCCCTGCTCGCCGCGGGCCAAAGCAGCACGATTACGGGAACTCTCGCCGGCCAGGTCGTCATGGAAGGATTCATGCACTGGCGCATCCAACCGTGGCTGCGTCGTGTCATCACTCGCGTGCTCGCGATTCTTCCGGCAATCATCATCATTGGCCTGCGCGGAGATACCAGCATTACCGATCTGCTGACTCTGAGCCAGGTCGTACTGGCCCTTCAACTTCCCTTCGCCATGTTTCCGCTGCTGCAGTTCACCAGTTCCCGAAAACGGATGGGCCGCTGGAAGAATGGGCTATTCCTGCTTCTCGCCGGATGGGCCAGTGCTATCCTCATCACCTGCATGGACATTTATGGTCTGCCCGAGTCGCTTAAGACAGCGTGGCACCTGATTATTGGGAGATAACAGGCGAGAATGAATAACGGAGCCAGCCGACCGCTATACGAAACGATCCTGGTCACGCTTGACGGCACACCTTCTGACCGGGCCATCATCGAACACGTGAAGCAACTGGCTGTGCTTGCGCACAGCCGTCTCGTGCTGCTGCATGTCGCCGATGGATGGGCCGCCAGAACCTATGGCCCCGACGCCGTCAGTCCCGAGATCTCGGAAGATACCGCGTACCTTCATCGCGTCCAAGCCGAATTCCAGGCTTCTGGCATTCAAGCCGACGCCGAACTCGCCTACGGCAGCCCCGCGGAAGAAATCATCAAGTGGGTGAACAACAAAGGCTGCGACCTCGTGGCCATGAGCACCCACGGCCATCGCTTCCTCGGCGACCTATTTTTGGGTGCCACCGCCAGCCGAGTCCGCCACCACATCAGTGTTCCCGTCCTGCTACTTCGCGCAAAATAAAAAGGCTAGGAATTATGTGGGGACAGCCGCCATCGGCCGCCCGTCGAGCGAAGCTCGACACAGCTGCCGAGAAACCCGGATTCGAAATGGTGTGAAACGGCGCGGCTTTCAGCCAAGCCCTAAAGAAAGCAGAATCAATGCGGCTTTTAGAGGTTGCGGGAAACTCCTGAATGCCGGTGGTGCCGTGGAAGAGCGGCACTTTAGCGCCGCGTTAAGCGCGCAGAATCAATATTGGGCTTCAGCCCCCGCGGACCACTGTCGGACTCCCCACCCCTCACTCATGATCAAGTAGAATTCCGAGGATTGAAGTTTCCAGCACGAGGTCTCAAATGAAATTCCTCTCAATTCTCTTCGGATCACTGATCCTCTTCGGGTTGCCCGCCGTGGCACAGACACAAACTTTTGCTACCTCCGCCGGTCCGGTCAAAATCACCCCCCTGAATCACGCCAGCACCCTCATCGAGGCCGGTGGGAAAACGATCTACCTCGATCCCGCTAAGCCCGCGAAACTGACCGGCCCCAAGGCGGATCTCATCCTGATCACCGATATTCACGGCGACCACATGGATCCCGACTCGATCAAGGAGATCAGCAAAGCTGATACAGAACTCTTCGCCGCGCCCGCGGTGGTACAGACCGTCACGACTGCCAAGCCCATCGCGAACGGTGAAACCAAGACTTGGCAGGGATGGACCATCGATGCGATCCCTGCTTACAACCTGAAGCGCGGTCCCGCGCCGGGCAAACTCTTCCATGACAAAGGCCGCGGCAACGGTTACGTGCTTACCTATGGAGGAAAGCGGTTCTATTTTTCAGGGGATACGGAGGGCGTCCCCGAAATGCGCGCCCTCAAGAACATCGATGTCGCCTTCGTCTGCATGAATCTTCCGTACACGATGCCTCCGGACGAAGCCGCAGACGCCGTGAAGGCTTTTCATCCAAGAGTGGTAATCCCTTATCACTACCGCGGATCAGACTTGGCGGTCTTTCAGAAAGCTCTGGAAGGTACCGGAATCGAAGTACGCCTACTCGACTGGTACCCGAAATAAATCATGTGGGGACAGCCGCCATCGGCTCGTCCGTCGAGCGAGCTCGACACACGCTGCTGAGAAACCCGGATTCGGTTTGAAAGGGCGCTCCTTTGGGCCGCGCCGTAAAGAAAGCAGAATCGTGCGGCTTTAGAAGGTGCGGAGAAACTCCTGAATGCCGGTGGTACCGTGGAAGAGCGGCACTTTGGCGCCGCGTAAAGCACGCAGAATTCAACCATGGGCCTCAGCCTCACTGGTCGCCAATCGCGGCGATCGAAGTCTTTCCGCCCTCTTTAGCCCGCCAAAGGATACGCTATCCCAAAGAAATGGTTTGTCATGACTCTGCATCGAGCAAAGATCCACATGGTATCGCTATGCTTTGAATATTTCCTCCACCGACTTCCGGAACAACTTCGCCATCTTAAACGCTAATGGCAGACTCGGATCGTATTTCTCCGTCTCGATCGCATTGATCGTCTGGCGCGATACCCCAAGTCTCTCGGCGAGATCCGCCTGCGTCCAAGCCAACTGCGCGCGCAGGTCGCGGACGCAGTTCTTCACTGATACCTCCGCTTGGCGATTCCGACGCCGATTCCCCACAAAAGGATCAACAGCGGCGCCACCCAACTCACGTCAAATCGTGGCAGCCCAGCATTCTGCTGAAAGGCCCATGTCAAGGTGATAAGGCACGTTCCCAGAAAACTGAACGCCACCGCTTCGAGCTGAATACGCCGTTGCAGTTCGTCCAGTCCGCGAAAATATCGCATGAATGCCCACAGCGCGAACGCCGACGGGATAATTGGCAGAAGCGCAATCGCATATCCGATCGCCGTGTGCTCGTGTCCGCGCAACAGCCATATCGACAGCGGAACCATCACCGTATAGGCAGCCATCGAACCCAGAAAGTCTCGCAGGTACCGTTTGCCGCTGGCATCCATCTTAATCTCCAAGTCAAGCATGCTTGACACACAAAATGTAAAGCGTGCTTGACTTCGATGTCAAGAAGAAAGGCCGGCCCAATCAGGCCGGCCGTGAATACTTCAGTGGAGGGATTCTACTTCGCGAACATATCGGCCATGGTTTTGGTGGTGCCGTCGCAGGCATGGTTCAGGCAGGGCAAACCGAACCCGCCTTCAATCGACCGCAACAACGAGAAGTGCGTATAGGTATTTCCGCTTTGCACTCCGTGCACGCCGTAGTTTGTGTCCACGATGGTCACCACGCGATTCAGGATCGGCTGAACCGAATAGTCGTTCTCGTCCCACGTAACCACGATTGCGTTCTTCCCCGACTTCCACGCCTTCGAGGCCTTGATCGCAGTAACAATCTTCTGGACTGCCTGATCTCCCAGGGTCGTCAATGCTGGATTCAGCCCCGCCTGTGTGCCGTCGCTGACCGGATCGAAGTTGCAGAACGCACCGCCATTGCCGCGCCCGTGCATATCATTGCACTGGTTCGGTGCAATGAACGAAAAGTTCGGCATGCTGCTGCCGCCCAGATCGCTCCACAATCCTTGCATGCCATCGAACGGCACCATGTTGGCGTAACTCACCAGCGGATTCGTACCCTCTTGTACGTTCTTAAAATAGACAAATGGGTTGTGCTTCGAAGCATAGAGCTTCACGATGTCATCATTCGTCAGCGGCGGGTTCAACTGCGGATTAATCTTGGTGAAATCCGTCAGATTGCTGAATGTCCCATCGCTGTAGGTGACGAGATCTGGCCCAGTCAGTGGCAGGCTCTCCTGATAGGTTTTCCAGGTTTTGCCCGCGGCAGCAAGTTGATCCGCAATGGTGATCCCTAAAGTTGTGCTCACCGCCGGATAACCCTTCCGCCCATCCACATCGATCTCGCAAGGAGGCCCCGTCACCTCGTTCGTGCAATCCAGCACGGGGGTCTCAGCATCGGTCCCGCTCCCCACAATCGGACAGATTGCCGGACTCGCCGGATTATCAGTATTAGCGATGCCTGTGGCCAGATTCGGCAAGCAGGTCGCATTGTGAAAGTCCGGATCGTTGTCGCTGCGCACCCCGAAGTTCGATCCCCCGACCGCCTCCAGGTAATTCGTGAGGCTGGGATGCCCAATGGCATAGTAATTTGTCGCTAGGTTGGCGCTTTTCGCATAACTGTTGATAAACGGAGCGTTAGGATTGTCGATGATCTGCCGATATCCATGATTCTCCATCATGATGTAGAACACGTGATCGAGATGCGGAATGTCTTTAGGAACGGCGCCTTGCTGGGCAAACGCCGCGCCCGCGAGGGCAACGAACAGGCCAGTAGCCAGTGCGGTCTTCTTCATTTTTGTTCTCCTGAGAGATTTCCCACAGTACGGACGGCTTCAGTCTTGGACTTCGCGCAGGTTGGTCTGAGCCGGGAGACTGAAATCCATCTGAAAAGCTAGTCAGGATTTGTTAACGTGCGGTAACGAGCGGATGAACGTTCCATGAATTCGGAAAACGAAAGGGGCATTCGGATTCGCGTCGGTTCGCCGAATTGCGGTCTCCTTCGTGTACCTTAAGGCCCTTCATGGTCAATGCCTTTGACTCTCAAGATTGCGCGCCTTCGCATTTCGTTCTACTATCCGGAGAAGTGCCCACGTCCAATCCAAATCTCCCCGACCCGGATCGTGAACGCCTGGTGTCCGCCGCGCCCGTCGGCGACGACTCCTCATTCGAACTCAAGCTCCGCCCCCAGAGATTGGCCGAATTTATCGGGCAGAAGAAGGTTAAAGAGAATCTGCACGTCGCCATCCAGGCGGCCAAGTCCCGCGGCGAGGCCATGGACCACGTCCTCCTCTACGGTCCACCCGGCCTGGGTAAGACGACGCTGGCAAACATCATTGCCAATGAACTGGGCGTCCACTTCCAGCCGACTGCCGCTCCTCTGCTGCAAATCAAGGGCGATCTGACGGCGATTATCACGAACCTACAAGACAAGCAGGTCCTCTTCATTGACGAAATTCATCGCCTGCAGCCAGTTCTCGAGGAGCTTCTCTACTCGGCGCTCGAGGACTACAAGCTCGACATCATCATCGGACAAGGCCCGTCCGCCCGCACCCACACATTAGAAGTGAAGCCTTTTACGTTCATCGGAGCCACGACGCGAGCCGGCCTGATCTCCGCTCCGTTGCGTGCGCGCTTCGGGATCGTGCTTCGCCTGGAGTTCTACACCCCGGCAGATCTCCAGGTCATCGTCGAGCGGTCTGCCGAAATCCTTGGCGTGGAGATCGATAAAACCGGAGCGAAAGAAATCGCCGGCCGCTCCCGCGGTACACCTCGTATCGCGAACCGCCTCCTGCGTCGCGTCCGCGACTATGCCCAGGTGCGTGGTGCGGGCAACATCGACGAACCCACAGCCAAGGCCGCTCTCGAAATGCTCGAAGTCGATCAGTACGGCTTCGACGAAGTCGACCGCCGCCTGCTCCTCACGATCATTGAGAAATACCAGGGTGGTCCGGTCGGCGTGAATACCTTAGCCGCAGTTCTCGCCGAAGAGCCAGATGCCATCGAGGAAATCTACGAACCTTTCCTGATGCAGATCGGCTTTCTAGACCGCACCCAGCGCGGCCGCGTAGCCACGCAACTCGCCTACGACCATTTCGGTATCACCCCGCACCGCCGCCAAAGCTTCCCTCTTCTGATTCAGTGTTCCTCTGCGCTCTGTGACCCTGTGGTGAATGCTTTTCTATTCCCCGAGTGTGGATGCAGGCGGAGGTGCCCCAATTCCGTTTTTCGACACAAAACATTCTTTCTGTCTTGTTGTGCTCCGAATGGTGTATCTTGCTTGGTTCCGAAAAGGGGGTTCGGAAAAAGGACGGGATCTTTGCGTCTGGGGCGGGTAGTAGGTCGCGAACTTTTCCTCTCGGGTATGCGGGCAGTCCTCGTGTTGATCGTGTCAGCAACGCTGCTGCCATCGGCAGCCTTTTCGGCGCGAGTGCTTCAATCTCAGGAGCCAGCTACGACCTCCCAGCCCACTGGCGCACAATCCTCGCAACAGGCCCCAGCCCAGCAGCAAGTCCCGTCCTCCCAACGATATCCCTCGCCCTCAGCGCAGGTTCCCGAGCCCCCGGTTAAAGATCCGACGGTAAAGCCCGCGCCAACGCCACAAACTCCGACGCCGTCCATCACCATCCCTCGCCTCGAACATGGGCCCACCTTGGACGACTTCCTCTCGATGCAGCCTCAAGGAGACATCGCCACGCGTATGGCGAAGGTCACCGGCTTCACCCAGCGCAATCCTCACGACGGCGAACCAGTCTCGGAGAAGACCGAAGCCTACCTCGGTTACGACCAGAAGAACTTCTATGCGGTCTTTCGTCTGCTTCGACGATCCCAGGCAAGTTCGCGCCCGCATGTCGCCGCCGCGAAGACATCTACGACGACGACAACGTCGAAGTCATCCTCGACACCTTCCACGACCGCCGCCGCGCCTACGCCTTCCAGACCACGCCTCTCGGCGTTCAGTGGGACGCCATCTGGACCGAAGCCTCCCGCGAAGAGCAAACTGCAGGGACACTTCGACACTTCCTTCGATACCGTCTGGGACTCCAAGGGCAAAGTCACCAGCCAGCGGCTTCGTCGTCTCGATCTCAATTCCATTCAAGAGCCTTCGCTTCCCCGCGGACCAAGTTCAGGAGTGGGGACTCATCCTCTACCGCGGCATCACCCGCAAAAACGAAGACTCGTTCTGGCCCCACATCACCTACAGAAGTGGAAGGCCGCCTCGGCCAGGCCGCCACCCTGAACGGCCTCGAAGGCATCTCCCCCGGCCGCGACATCGAACTAATCCCCTACAGCGTCCTTCGCGGATTCCACGCGCTCGATACCCGCGACCCCCTCAATCCGTACTTCCAGAAAGCCACCGCCCAGGGCCAGCCCGGCATGGACGGCAAGTTCGTTTTCAACGATCACTTCACCCTCGACCTCACCGCCAACCCCGACTTCAGCCAGGTCGAGTCCGAAGATCCGCAGATCACCGTCAACCAGCGCTACGCCGTCTACTTCCCCGAGAAGCGCCCGTTCTTCCTCGAGAACGAAGACTTCTTCCGCACGCCGATGAATCTCTTCTTTACCCGCAACATCGGCGCCCCCTCAGCCGGAATCCGCCTCACCGGAAAAGATGGCCCCTACTCGGTCGGCCTCATGTCCACCGACGATCGCAGTCCCGGCCTCGCCGTCCCCGACTACAACGCCTTCTCCGGACATCCGTTCCTACTTCACCGTCGCCCGCGTAAGCCGCGACATCTTCCGCCAGTCGAGCGTCGGCCTCCTCTACACCGATTGGGAATGCCCCACCACGCGGCGAGTACAACCGCGTCGGCGGCGTCGATACCCGCCTCAAGCTCAATCCGAACTGGACTCTCGACGGCACAGGCCGTCACCAGTTCCAGCAACATCTTCGGGAACTTCTTCGCCCCGACCTACTCTCCAACAACTGCGAAGCCAATGCCTTCCCATTCAGTTCCGGCAATCAGGGCAACGGCAACCACTACGCCGGACCGGCCGAGCGCGTCGAACTTCATCGCGACGGCCTGCACTTCACCTACGACGGAATCTACAACGACATCAGCCCCGGCTTCGTCTCCATGCCCGGCTTCATCAATCGCGTGGACATCCGCGAAACCAATCAGGAGATCGATTACCGCTTCCGCCCGCGCAAAGGCTGGATCGTGGATTGGGGCCCATCCCTGATTGCTCGCTTTGATTTCGACCACACCGGACTGCGCCTCGACACCGACTACAGCCCCTACTTCGCCATCCAGGGCCGCGGACAGACTCTCATCTTCGATCCACCCCTACGAAGAACTGCGGGAGCGCCTGCGCCCACAGGATTTCTGCTTCTACGGTTTCGGCTCATGCCCGATCGACCCACTGCCGCCTCCCAACTCCCCGTACCCCATCAGGACTATCACGAGCACATGAGCGGAGCCTCCTTCCAGACCGGCTACTTCAAGAAAGCCACCATCCTCGCCAGCTACACCTGGGGAGACGGCGTAAACTTCGTTGCCCAACCCGCGACCCCCGATCCCTACGGACATCCATACGTTGCCCGCGAGGACACTGCGCAAGCCGGCCTCACGCTTCGCCCTGTCCAGCCGCTGAAAATCGAAAACACTTATCTCTTCGAACGCCTGCGAGCCAACGACACCACGCCCTGTTCGTGCAATCCCAATTCCCGGGCGCCGGACGCAGCATCCTCAACGACCACATCCTGCGCAGCAAATGGAACTGGCAATTCACCCCGAAACTCTCCCTGCGCCTGATCCTGCAATACAACGCACTCCTCGCCGGAACCCCGGGCGTCGGCTCCCCTTACACCTATCTGCCGACGCAGCGGCAATTCAACGCCGACTTCCTCGTCACCTATCTTGTCCATCCCGGCACCGCCATCTACGTCGGATACAACAGCGACCTGCAGAATCTGGCGATCGTCCCGCCGGCGGCCGCCAGTCACCCAGCTACGTGACCAATACCGCCCACGGCTACATGAACGACAGCCGCCAGTTCTTCGTGAAAGTCAGCTATCTGTTCCGCTTCTGAAGCGATGGGCAATGAGCGGTGAGCAATGAGCAGCACCCTCATAGCCGAGCAGTTGGCTCATAGCTCATTGCTCACAGCTCATTGCTGCTTCTGTTGCTGAATCCTGTGGATATCCGGTAGAATCTAATACTCTGAATCGAGGTCCCAATCGACATGAAAGCAACTATTCATCCGTCCTATAACGAAGTTCGTGTGCATTGCGCCTGCGGCAACACCTTTATGACCCGCTCGACCCATAAGGGCGACATCGGCGTTGAAATCTGCTCGAGCTGCCATCCGTTCTTCACCGGCAAACAGAAGCTGATGGACACTGCCGGCCGCGTCGAACGGTTCCGCCGCAAGTACGCCAAAGCCGAAACGGCCAAGAAGTAACTTCGCCTCCGCGATTGTCACGCGGATCGCGCGGATTCAAAGAATGAAGCCCTCGCCAAAGCGGGGGCTTTCTATTGAAGCTCGACTAAAATGGATCGTGGAAGAGCGGCCCTTTAGGGCCGCGTAAAGGGGAGCTATTGATCGGGGCTTTAGCCCCGTGGTCAGCAGTTCATCGATGCGCAAATTCTGGGACAACTCGGCCACTTGCGGCGCGGCTCCACCCGCGGCCATCTGAAGCCCGTCCCGGCCACGCTCCAGATCGGCTCCGTCACGATCTCTCCCGCCACCGTCCTCGCCCCCATGGCCGGAGTCACCGACACCGTCTTTCGCCGCTTCATCCGCAACCTCGGCGGATGCGGTCTCATCATGACCGAGTTCACCTCGGCCGACGGCGTCCTCCGCAAGAAAGATCAGAAGGCCAAGCGCTACCTGCACTTCTATGAAGACGAGCACCCGATCTCCGCGCAACTCTTCGGCAGCAATCCTCAGGTCATGGCCGACGCCGCCCGCATGGTCGAAGACCTCGGCTTCGACCTCGTCGACCTCAACCTCGGCTGCCCCGCCAAGAAAGTCGTCAAATGCAACGGAGGCTCCGGCCTTCTGCGCGATCTTCCCGCGATCGGCAAGATCTTCGAAGCCGTCCGCGCCGCCGTGAAAATTCCCTTCACCGTAAAATTCCGCGCCGGATGGAACGATCAGGAAATCATCTGTGTGGAACTGGCCCGCATGGCCGAAGATTGTGGCCTGGCAGCGGTAGCCCTGCACGCCCGCACCCGCGAACAGGGCTACAGCGGACAGGCAAATTGGGAATGGATCGCCGCCGTCAAAGACGCCGTCAAGATCCCAGTGATCGGCAACGGCGACGTCCGCACTCCGGAAGACGCCTGCGCCATGGTCACCGAAACCGGCTGCGACGCAGTCATGATCGGCCGCATGGCCCCGTCCAATCCGTGGATCTTCCGCCAAATCGACCAATATAGCAGGCCCTAACAGAAGGCCATGTGGGGACAGCCGCCCCCGGCTGTCCAGTCGAGCCAAGCTCGACAGCAGAAAGCAGATCACAATTCGGGGTGAGTGCGCTGCCGGGAGGGTACGACCTCAGTGGTGCGATAAGCACGAAACTCTGGGAGCAGGCTGTAGCAGCCGAATGCCTCCCCACTTCATGTCATCCTGAAGCAGCGGTTTTTCGGCGACGAAGGACCTATGCATTCTGCCCGCGCCACCCATGCGGCCGAGTCGAGCAATCCCGCACGCCTCTACGACCACCCCACCGAATCAAGACCGCTACCAGATGATCCGCACCTACTTCCAGATGCTGATCGAAGAAGAACTCCCCGACGCCGTCGGCAAAATGAAGCAATTCGCCAGCTGGTTCACCCACGGAGTTCCCGGCGGCGCCCACCTGCGCAAAGAAATCTACGAATCCAAAGCCGCCCCCGAAGTCCTGACCCGGGTAGAAGACTTCTTCGAAGCCAGATTGTGTGCAGCGGGCACTCCTGCCCGCGAGACGGTCTCAAGCCCAAAGTAAGCCTAGCGTCAGCCTGCAATTTCTCATTCCGACGCGCGAGCGAAGCGAGCAAGGAGGAATCTGCTGTCCCCGCCAAGTCTATAATTCGCCAGGATCAGATCCTATGGATGTCCTCCACCTACCGCAATGCCTTGAGCGCGCTCAACGCATCCTGATCTCCGGCGCCGGGGGAGGCTTCGACATCTACACCGGAGTCCCCATCTACGCGCGTCTGAAATCCTTGGGCAAACAGGTCTTTCTCGGGAATCTTTCGTTCACGCCGCTCGCTGGTACGAACGCCAGCCGGCTTGCACCCGCTCTGTATGCGGTCGATCCTGCTACAACTGGACAAGATCTCTACTTCCCGGAACGTGTCCTCGCCACCTTCCTCGCAAGCCGCGGGGACAATGTCACGATCTACTCCTTTGAGAAGCTCGGGGTTCTAGCCGTTCGAGAAGGCTATCAACAGCTGGTTCGAACTCTGAACCTCGACGCCATCGTCCTCGTCGATGGAGGCACCGACATCCTCATGCGCGGTGACGAAGCGAGTCTGGGCACGCCGGCAGAAGATATCATGAGTCTCGCCGCGGTCGCTGCCCTAGATGTCCCAACTCGCGTCGTCACATGCGTAGGCTTTGGCATCGACGCCTACCATGGCGTCTGTCACGCAAACTGGTTGGAGAATGTCGCCGCCCTGACAGGCGCGGGAGGCTTTCTCGGGTCCATCGCTCTGCTTCAAAACATGCCGGAAGTGAAGCTCTACATCGACGCGGTGAACGCCGCCGAATCCCGGCACCAGAACCGGGAAAGCATTGTCAACGGAAGTATCGTCTCAGCGATCGAAGGACACTTCGGCGATTATCACCGCACGCAAAGAACACATTCCAGTCGGCTTTTTATCAGCCCGCTGATGACCCTTCTCTGGTCTTTCGATCTAATGGCAGTAGCGCGCCGTAATCTGTATCTCGATCGCCTTGAGAATACTCGCGGCACCTGGGACATCCTGCTCGCGATCGAGGAATTCCGTGCCACAATCCCATCGCGCCGGGCCGAATCTATCCCCTACTAAATAAGCAAATGTGGCGCGAACGCCCTCGCCCGCGAACCGTGTCAAGCGTCACCAACTGATATTCCCCTACGGAATCTTCGCCGTTGTCATTCCGACGCGCGAGCGTAGCGAGCAAGGAGGAATCTGCTGTCCCCCTGCAGTCATGACCTATAACTTTCCCTTCGCATCGCCCGCCTGCGCCGCTGCCCTCTTCATTTCCACCGGCCCGCCGTCGTCCCCGGCGCTCCACGTCCCGCTCAGTCCATCTTCCTTGGCATGCAGAGTGATGCTCCCCGCCGCTCCGTTGGCGTCGAAGTCCAGGGTGACCTCTTGCCCATGATGCGATCCGCCTGTAATCGTGAAATCCCCGTGCGACGACCGAATCATCCCCGACATCGCGCCTTCCTTCTCTGTGAGATCAAACGCCACGGTGATCACGTCTCCCGCGTTGTTCTTCGCGGTGCCTTCGTAATGGCCAGTCACATCGGACGGCGCAGGCGCGCTCTTATCCTTTTGTGCCCATGCGGCGCAACTCAGCGCCACTACAACACACACCAGCAGCGACCACCGGCCACGCTCAAACGAATTTCCGTGCGACATATCACTCCACTCCCTTCGCTATCATCTTCCCCAACGGATCCTGCTCAATGTAAGCCCACGGCATCTTCGGATCGTGGGTGAACACGGTGAGCCACTTCTCCGCGATGCGCGCGCTCATAATACCGCTTCTTGCTCTCGATCGTCTCCAGCGGATATAGATCAAACCCCATCCCCCAGGTCAGATCGATATGCGCCGAAGTCGGCATCAGGTCGGAAATGTAACAAGCGGTCGTGAGACGCATCCGGGTGCCCCACTCTGGCACGATTCTGCCAGAAGTGGGGATTTTGACTTCCCTGCGCAACAATAATCGCCTGCATGTGCTTCGTATGTCCCGGAAAAGTCTCCACCGAAATCCCGGGCACGATCTCTTCGCCGCCCTTGAGCAGCCGCATCTGCCCGCTCTCCACCAGCGGATCGTAATTGTCCGAAAGAAAGCTGATTGCATCCCGCTCGCTCGGATGCTGTGCATACTCCCACTCGCCCTCCGGCGCGTAATACTGCGCGCGCGGAAACGTCGGCACGATCTTGCCATTCCTATCGCGCACCGTATTCCATCCGCAATGATCGAAGTGCAAATGCGAGTTGATGACGATATCGATGTCCTCGGGCGCGATCCCCGCCGTCGCCAGATTGCTCGAGCAACTTCGCCGGCTGTCCGTAGAACTTCACCATGCGGTCGGGAAGCTTGTTGCCGATCCCCGTCTCGATCAGCACGTCTGCTTTCCGGTACGCACCAGCAACGAGTTCAGTCCCGAAGTCACCGCGTTCTTTTCGTCGCACGCCATTTTCCGCGACCACATGATCTTTGGAATCACTCCAAAGAATGCGCCGCCGTCCAGTGGATAAGTACCGTCCGAGAAACTGCTGAGTTCAAAATCCCCAAGCGTCATCCGATGCATAGATCTAGTGTTACATACCGTTCTGTGATCATGACTCACACACAGCTCTGCCATTTATGAATCACATTCATTGACATACAGCTCTGCTTCCTGACTCACTCAGAATTCTGTCACCCTGAAGGCTGCTTTCTTTGCAGACCTCCGGTCTCTGCACTTTGCGTGGCGTGACGACGCCGCTCAACTCCTTCCAGAGACCCTAGGCTGCGGCGAGCTAAGTCTCTGGCGCTCAAGATTTTGCCCGTAAGCTATTGAGCGCCATAGATTACATTTCATTTCCTGCTAAGCCCATGATTCCAGTAGACCCGGGGGGAAGGGGGTGGGGTAACTGATGTATGAACTCAACTATATTCGCCTGAATGTCCAAGAATTCCCGCTTTGCTCTGCCTCGGACTATTCTGAATCCCGACCTCATCTAATAATTATCAGTTGATAAATAGTTAAGAATATCGGAGCAAGTCATGATCACGATTCGTCCCGCCAACGAGCGTGGTGGTGGAAACCACGGTTGGCTCAATACCAAACACACGTTCAGCTTCAGCGATTACTGGGATCCGAAGTGGATGGGATTTCGTTCGCTGCGCGTCATCAACGAAGATTAGGTCGCGCCCAATACGGGATTTCCGACGCATCCGCACCGCGACATGGAAATCATCACCTATGTTCTCGAAGGCAAACTTGAACACAAGGACAGTCTGGGAACCGGTTCGGTGATTCTTCCCGGTGATGGACAGCGCATGACCGCAGGATCGGGAATTCGCCACAGCGAATTCAATCCCTCCACTACCGAACCAGTGCATTTGCTGCAGATCTGGATCCAGCCCGAACGCGCAGCATTGACGCCGAGCTACGAACAGAAGGCTTTTCCGGAAGTGGAGAAGCGCGGTAAATTGCGGCTCATCGCATCGCGCGACGCAAGCCACGGATCAGTCAAGATCAACCAGGACGCGAAGCTCTATGTGACCCTGCTTAAGCCCGGAGAAGAAGTCACGCACGAACTGTTTAACGCACGTCACGCATGGCTGCAAGTCGCCAAAGGCGCAGTCGAACTCAATGGTAAGAAGCTGAATCAAGGCGATGGCGCCGGGATCAGCGACGAACAGAAGCTGACCATCAAAGCCGCGCAAGACGCCGAAGTCCTGCTCTTCGACCTTGCCTGAAAAGCATTCACCACAGAGTACATGGAGACCACAGAGCTTTCCTCTGCGAACCTCTGTGCTCTCTGTGGTGATCATTTCTGTGCAACTGATAGAGGCAAAAATGCCGCGGATCAACACGAATCCTCAGCGATGACTAACCGTGAAATCAGTGGCGCTTTTCTTAGCGTCGAGCTTTCGCAGCCTCTTTCTCGCCCACGCGCCTGCTGACCTCGAACGTCATCTTGCCGGTTTTCTTGTCGGCATCGACAACGACGTGATCGCCATGCAGGACTTCTCCGTCGAGGATCTTCAGCGCCAGCGGATCCTGGATCAGCTTCTGGATCGAGCGCTTCAATGGACGCGCTCCGAAGTTCGGATCGTAGCCTTGCGCGAACAGCAGATCCTTAGCTGCGTCCGTGAGCTCGAGCGAGATCTTACGGTCGGCCAGCAGTCGTCGAACGTCTTCGAGTCGCAGCTCGATGATCTTCACCAGCTGCTCTTTGCCCAGAGGACGGAACACGATAATGTCGTCCACGCGGTTCAGGAACTCAGGCTTGAAGTTCTGCGTGCAGCAGGTTCATGAACCTGTGCGACGCCTTCTCGAACTCAGCCTCCGAGCGAACAGCGTCGGCCTGCAGAAGCTGCGAGCCGATGTTCGACGTCATGATGATGATCGTGTTCTTGAAATCCACCGACGCGGCCTTTACCATCGGTCAATCGGCCATCGTCCATGATCTGCAACAGCACGTTGAACACATCCGGATGCGCTTTCTCGATCTCGTCGAACAGCACCACCGCATAGGGACGACGACGCACTTGCTCGGTCAACTGCCCGCCCTCTTCGTAACCGACGTATCCTGGAGGCGCGCCGATCAGGCGAGCCACGGAATGCTTCTCCATGTACTCCGACATGTCGATGCGCAGCATCGCGTGCTCGTCGTCGAACAGGAATTCCGCCAGTGCGCGCGCCAGTTCCGTCTTTCCCACGCCGGTCGGACCGAGGAACATGAATGAGCCGATGGGACGCTTGGGATCGCTCAACCCTGCGCGCGAACGCCGAATCGCATTCGCCACGCGCTCCAGCGCCGGATCCTGTCCTATCACGCGCTGTCGCAAACGGTCTTCCATGTTGACCAGCTTCTTGACTTCGCCTTCGAGCATCTTCGAGACGGGAATCCCGGTCCACTTGGAGACGATCCGCGCAACGTCTTCCTCGTCCACTTCTTCTTTGAGCATGCGCGAGCCGGATTTGCTCTCCATTTGCTTCGTGAGCTGAGCTAACTCAGCTTCTGCCTGACGAATCAGGCTGTAGCGGATTTCGGCCACGCGCTGAAGATTGCCTTTGCGTTCTTCCGCCTGCTCTTCCATCTTAAGGTGCTCAATGCTCTCCTTGAGCACGCGCGCGCGGGCGATCAAATCTTTCTCTTTCTTCCAGTTCGCTTTGAGGGTGTTCGACTTCTCCCGGATTTCCGCCAGCTCTCTGTCGATGACCGCAAGCCGTTCCTTCGAGTTCAGGATCGTCTTCTTTCTTGAGCGCCTGCTTCTCGATTTCCAGTTGAGTGGCGCGGCGTTCCAGCTGATCGATATCCGTAGGAAGTGAATCGATCTGGATACGCAACGACGCGGCCGCTTCATCAATCAGGTCGATGGCTTTGTCTGGCAGGAAGCGATCGGAGATGTAGCGATGCGACAGCGTTGCCGCAGCCACAATCGCTGAATCTTTGATGCGCACGCCGTGATGGACCTCGTACTTTTCCTTCAGGCCGCGCAGAATGGCGATGGTGTCTTCGACATTCGGCTCCCCGACAAACACGATCTGAAAACGGCGTTCGAGGGCCGCGTCTTTCTCAATGTACTTGCGGTATTCATTCAGCGTGGTCGCGCCGATGGCGCGCAGTTCTCCGCGGGCAAGTGCGGGCTTCAGCATATTGGAGGCGTCGATCGCGCCTTCTGCCGCGCCTGCGCCAACTAGCGTGTGCAGTTCGTCGATGAACAGGACGATCTGTCCCTGCGAGTCTTCGATTTCTTTGAGCACTGCTTTGAGGCGGTCTTCGAACTCGCCGCGATATTTCGCGCCGGCGAGCATCGATCCCAGATCGAGCGCGACCACGCGCTTGTTCTTCAGAGATTCGGGAACATCGCCCGAGATGATCCGCTGCGCCAGACCTTCGACGATCGCGGTCTTTCCAACGCCAGGCTCGCCGATCAGCACGGGATTGTTCTTCGTGCGGCGGGAGAGAACCTGAACAACGCGGCGGACTTCCTCGTCGCGTCCGATGACCGGATCGAGTTTGCCGCGCCGCGCTTGCTCCGTCAGGTCGCGAGCATAACGTTCCAGCGCCTGATACTTGGCTTCCGGATTCTGGTCGGTCACTTTCTGCGATCCACGAACGACCGTGAGCGCCTTCAGGATTGCGTCATAAGTCGCGCCATGACGCTCAAGCATCTGCTGTGCCACATCGCGCTTAAGATGCGTCACGGCAAGCAGCAAATGCTCGGTCGAGACGTATTCGTCCTTGAAATTGGAAGCTTCTTTGAATGCCTGCTCCAGCATTTGGCTGGCTTCGCTCGAGAGCGAGGCCTGGGAAGCCTGTCCGGAGACTTTCGGTAGCTTCTCGAGCTCGCGATAGACATCGCTCAGCACGGCTTGCGGACCGATGCCAATCTTCTCGAGCACCGGCGGAACGATACCCTCTTTGTCTTCCAGCAGCGCCGCGAGCAGGTGCAGCGGCTGCAACTCTGGGTTGCCGTGCTCGGACGCGAGTTCGTTCGCGCGCTGCACAGCTTCTTGCGCTTTTACAGTAAATTTTTCCCACCGGATGGGCATGAAGAAACCTCAGTTTAGTAGTTTTGTAATTTGATAATTGAGTAATTGGAGCATGTGGGCGAAGCAAAGGTTTTCAAATTACACAATCACCGAATTTCACAATTGCCAAAATGAATCGGGAGGCGGTCACCTCTGCCGCCTCCCGTTTGTCAGGGTCTAAAGCCCGCATTTATGTCTCGCCTCAACGCGGCGCTAAAGCGCCGCTTTTCCACATCGCTTATGCGGCTTTGCTGGGGCCTTTGTTTTCTTGGCCCTTGCCTTCGATCTGCTTTCCGGAGCCGACGTTGACCTTTATCTGCTTCGGCTTCGCTTCGGCCTTCTTGGGCAGCGTGATTTTCAGCACGCCCTTGTCGTAGTTCGCCGAAACGTTCTCGGAGTCCACGGTCTGGGGCAGAGTGAAAGTGCGGGTGAAGCTGCCATACTGACGCTCCACGCGGCGGTAGTTCTCTTCCTTTTCTTCGTGCTCGATCTTGCGCTCGCCCTGGACGGTCAGCGTGTTGTTTTCCACGCGGACATCGATGTCCTTCTCGTCGATTCCGGGCACTTCGATCTTCAACGTGACCTTGTGCTCGTCTTCGTAGACATCCACGGCGGGGGCAAAGTTCGAGGTAGTGAGAGGCTCATCCCGGTCTGCACCGGCGTAGGACTCACGAAATGCGCGGTTGATGCGGTCCTGCAGGGTGACAAACTCACGGAAAGGTTCCCAACGGGTTAGTACGGTCATGGCTAAAATCCTCCTTCAGAAATTGGTGCAGTTCATCAGAACTCTTTGAATTGTGACCGGCCAAAGGACGCGGTCACTTCATTAGACCCATTGTTAGCGTAAAAGAAGCATAAAAGTTGAGTGTGTTATTGTCAAGTACGAAACGTGCTTTAGTTGCATCAACTTACGTGCGCTATGACGCATTTAAGGTACGCCGTTTCCGGCACATTTAGCAGGAGGGGATGGTCTTTGGCTTGGCCCCGGACCTCGATCAAGCGCAGGGTTCGGCGGGCATCCACAGCGGCACTGGCGAGCATATCGAGGAAGTCGGTTTCGGTCACATGGTAGGAGCAGGAGCAGGTCACAAGGACCCCGCCCGGACGCAGCATCTTCAGGGCGCGCAGATTGAGTTCCTTGTATCCACGAAGGGCCGCATCGAGGTCGCGCTTGCTCTTGGCAAATGCAGGAGGGTCGAGAACGACGGTGTCGTACCTGTGATTGGCGGACGCATAGTCCTTCAGGAGGTCGAAGGCATTGGCCTCGATCCATTCGATCTCTTTGTTCCTGAACAGCGACTGGTTGAGGGCGGCGTTCTGGTCGGCGACTTCGAGCGCGGGACGGGAGCTGTCGACTCCGGTGACCTGATCGCAGACGCGGGCGAGGTGCAGCGCAAAGCCTCCCTGGTAGCAGAAGACGTCGAGCGCCTGTCCTCTCGCATATTGCGCGGCGGCCGCATAGTTCTCGCGCTGGTCGAGGAAGGCGCCGGTCTTCTGGCCTTCGAGTGCATCGAAATGGAACTGAACGCCGTTCATGGCGAATGTAGTTGCGGTCTTGTCTCCGTGCAGAAGGCCGGAGGCGCGGGGTGGAAGCGTTTCGAGTTCTCGGACGCGTGGGTCGACTCGCTCGACCACGGACTCCGGTTTGAGTTCCGCGGTTAAGTGAGAGATGACGGTTTCCCGGACGGGGTTGGCGTCCATTGCCTGAGTCAGGATTTGCAGGGAAAGGATGTCGTTGTAGCGGTCCACGATGAGCCCGGGGAGGAAGTCGGCCTCGCTGAAGATGATGCGGTAAGCGTTGGTGTCGCGGACGAGCTTCTCGCGGTAGGCGATGGCGTCGGAGATGCGCTGGCGAAGAAGAGCCGGGAAGTCTCCAGACCGGATCGGGCGAAATCATCCGTATCGTGATCTGGGAGGAACTCGAATAGAGAGCCGTGCCTAGCGGCTTGCCACGCTGGTCGTTGACGGTGACGAGCGAGCCGGGGGCGATTCCATCAGTTGCGAGGACGTCGGATTTGTAGACCCAGACGTGACCGGACTTGAGGCGCGTTGCGCCGCGAGGGGAGACTTTGACTTTGGGCAGGCCGGACTCTGTTGCGATTGGCGGCATGAGGACATGGTAATACCTGCGACGTTGGAGCCCAGAGCGCCCGCAAGAGAGACACAAAGAGGTTCTTCCTATTCCGTGTAAGTCTGGAGATGACACTTGTAAGAGTGTCATAAGGAGGCGGTTTTCGAGGCCACATACAGCTAGTCTTGGAGTCATGGACTACGACCGCATTGGAGTTCGGCTCTTACTGGCGGTGATACTTGCCAACAGCTTGTTTGCTTTTGCGAGTGATCCGCCGGAACAAAAACCAATCGCGACGCTCGACGTATCGGACACGATATTCAGGAGTCGGCAGGAGCAAATTCCGGTGACAATAGAATTTCCTGATGACAATTCAATTGCCATCGGACCCTGCGCAATGCCTGGTTACATAAAGTGCTCCGTGACAGTGGTTCGGTGGGAGAACGCGTTTCTTGAACGCCTCACCCAAACATCTGAGACTCCACAAGACGACGGCAGGTCATCAGGTACGGGAAGTCGAAAACTGCTGGACTTCAACGAACGGAGGGTCTCTGTGATGCAACATGCTCTGGAAACCTTGCGAACGATCACAACTCTCGGCATGATTGGTCCCGAAGATGTCAATCGCGAGGTGATACAGGTTGTTGATCAATCGAACGGAAAGCTATGCTTCGAATGGAATCGCGATTTTCAAATGACTTATGCGCGCCCTCGATCTGGAGCCATTTCTCCATCCGGTGAGTTCGTCGCAGTGATTGATGGATCACAGCTAGCGGTCTATCAGGTCCCGAGGATCTGCTCAGGTCGAAGCATAAGTTCGACGAAACAACGGCCTCGATCGCTGTAGGCCTTGTGAAGTCGAGCTTCGCTCGACCGGACAGGCGAGGCGGCTTGTCCCCACATAAGTCGGGATGGCGATCTGCTTTTCCCAAGTCGACCCCCACGACACATCTGGCGGCGAAGTACGCTCTTGTACTCTCTGCTACACTACGCGGCCATGAAAAGATTCCTTTTTCGAAGCCTCTTTTTGCTCGGCTTGCTCGCGAGTCTGGCTGCTGCACAGGATGTCATTCCACTTTATCCTGGCACTCCGCCCGGTTCGTCGCCGGAGACGTATCCCGAAAAGACGTACTTCTCGAGCGTATGGAATACCGACGTCGTCACGAATGTGACCAAGCCCACATTAACGGTTTACAAGCCTTCTGCGGACTCGAGAAACGGCACAGGGATCGTGATCTGTCCGGGCGGCGGATTCATGGCGCTCTCCATCACTAGCGAAGGCATCGATGTTGCGAAATACTTGACCGCGAGAGGCGTGACGGCGTTTGTGTTGAAGTACCGCCTCGCGCACACCGGCGAGGATGCAACGAAGGAATTCACCGTTCTGTATGCCGACAAGCCAAAATTTCAGGAGACTGTGGGAAAGATCATCCCCCTGGCCGTTGCCGATGGGCTCGCGGCCATGACCTATGTTCGGCAACACGCGTCTGAATGGGGCGTCTCCCCCGATCGCATCGGCATTATCGGATTTTCAGCCGGCGGAAGAGTTACCGCTGGAGTCGCGTTCCAGTACTCGCCTGAAAGCCGTCCCGCGTTCGTAGCCCCTATCTATGCGGGCGGGGAGTGGAAAGATCTCGCCGTTCCAGAGGACGCGCCCCCTATGTTCATCGCGGCTGCGACCGACGATTCGCTCGGACTCGCGCCCGTAAGCGTGGCTTTGTACGAGAAGTGGACAGGCGCAAAGAAATCAGCCGAACTGCACATGTACGCGAAAGGTGGCCACGGTTTCGGGATGAAAAAGCAAAACCTCCCGACGGACCATTGGATCGACAGGTTTGCTGATTGGCTGGAGTTTCAAGGGTTGTTAAAGAAGTAAGACTTGAAGGGTTCGCTTGTCCTGACAGCCGAAGGCGGCTGTCTCCACATGAGTGAGCCGCTGGCTGCGCTCACCTTCGCTGGCAGACGAAGGCGTCGCCGCTACATGAGATTTCTAGCTGGCGGCTTGTTCGGCTGGGACGGCTGGTTTGACATGGGATCCTGAGGCAGCCTCATGACGGGCGAGGTCGAGATCGGACCGGAGTGAGTCGAGGATCACCATCGGAAGTTCGGTGCCGAAGCCGTCGAGTTCATCTTCGCTCCAACCACCGTTCAGGCGGGTAGATCCGCTGATGTCTTCGGGGAAGGCCTGGCGGAAATCCCCTTCACGGATGAGGATGTCGCCAATCAGGCGTCCAGTGTGAACGTCGTACACACGACGGCTGGCCTGCCCGCGGGAATTGGTGAGGCAGAGCAAGACTTCGCCGTCTCCGGCGAACTCTGGTTTGTAGTACCAAGCCTGTGGAGCATCAATCTTGGGATGGTGCCGCTTGGGGCGGTGAGGGGCTTCTCTCTTCTCGACCAGTTCTTCCTTGGGATTGAAGTAGAGAATTCGCTGGCAGGAGTCGCAGACGATCGCCTGATTGCCGGAGCGCACTTCGTTGTAAGTCTGGGGGCGGAGCATGACGCGACAGGCCATACATTGCTGGTCGCGAACTTCGGCAATGCCACTGCCGCGAAACTTGGAGACGCGCTCGTAGTGACGTAGCAGGTCTTCGGGGATTCCGGAGCGCAGTTGGTCGCGTTTCGCACGCCATTCCGTCAGCAACTTCTCATCTTCGGCAGTGCGCTGGCGGGCCTCCTCTTTTTCCTTTTCGATCTCGGCGGTCTCGACCTTGAGATCGGCCTGCGCCGCCTTGACCTCTTTATCACGTGCGTCCGCATTGACCATCAGCTCGAGGATCTTGTCCTCGTTGGCCAGGATTTCCTTTTCGGCGAACTGGATCTCGTGCAAGAGCGCTTTGTACTGTTCGTTGGTCTTTACGTCGAGTGATTGGTCGCGGTACTTGGAGATTTTAGTGCGGAGCTCGGTGATATTGCTGTCGTACTTGCGGCGGGAAGCTTCATCGGCCTTTACCGCCGCCTGAGCTTTTTCGAGCTGCGACTTTGTTCCGGCGAGCTTTTGCTCGATCGCGGCGACGCGTTTCGGGAGTTCGGCTACCTCGTCCTGAAGGCGACGAATTTCCCTGTCCACATCTTGCAGCTTCAGGAGATTTTCTATTTCTGGGAGCATCCGGCTGGTTTGATTCTAACACGCGTGGGAGCTTGATTTGGCGCGGTTTTTGAATGATTCTCAAACCCAGCTCAACACAGGGAACACAGGGGCTCACAGAGGGAAACACTGCTTCATGTGGGTTCGTGCAGGTTCTTGCTTTTGGGGTGTACACTCTTTCGTTCGCTTGTGGGGACCGCTTTCACGACATTCCATTCGAGGTCGCTTCGTGACACGAAAGACTTTGCTGTTTGCTTGCCTGCTTGCCTGTTTTGCCCTCGCCCCTGCTTCTGCCCAGACTGCACCGACTAAGCCACTAACCATCGAGAGCCTGTTTCAGCCCGGAGGACTGGCCGGGCGCGGGCCTGAGACTGTCGAGTGGAGTCCGGATGGGACAAAGCTGTCCTACGTGCAGCGCGACGAAAAGGGAGAGAAGGGTGAGCTTTGGTACCTGGATCCCACGAGTGGTGAGAAGAAGGTGCTGGTGAGCGCGGCCAAGCTGGCCTCGCTCGATCCGGATGTGAACAAGGTAAAAAACGAGCGCGAGAAGGAGCGGCTGACGCGATATCACGTGGCCGCGTACGTCTGGGCGCCGGATTCGAAACATCTGCTGTTCGATTCGCAGGGGCAGCTATGGCTCTTTGATTTGGGCACGCAGACGGCGGTTCAGTTCACGTCGGCGAGCGATCCGAGTGGGGACCCGAAGTTTTCTCCCGATGGCAAGCGCGTGTCCTATTTGCGCAAGCACAATTTGTACACGCGTTCGATCAGTGGAGGCGGCGAGTCTCAGCTCACCAAGGACGGCAGCGACGACATTCTGAACGGCGATATCGACTGGGTGTACGCCGAAGAGCTGGCGGTCCGCAGTAACTACTTCTGGTCGCCCGACAGCAAGCAAGTTGTGTTCATGCGCATGGATGAATCGAAGGTGCCGACGTATCCCATTACCGACTGGATGCCCACGCATCCCACCGTAGATCAGCAGAAATATCCGAAGGTAGGCGATCCGAATCCGGTGGTCAAGTTGGGAGTGGTCGAGGCTGGCGGCGGCAAGCTGCGCTGGCTTTCTCTGCCCAGCGATGAGAACACATACATCCCGCGCTTTGGCTGGGTGAATGACGGGGTGGTTTGGGCCGAAGTCGAGAATCGCACGCAGGACAAGATGGATTTGTATTTCGTGGACGCGAAGTCTGGCAAGGGGCGCGTTGTACTGACCGAAGAGACTCCGGGAGCGTGGATTGATTTCGAACACGTCGAGGTGAAGTTCCTGAAGTCGAAGCCGCAGTTCTTATGGCCGAGCTGGCGCGACGGCAACATGCACATCTATCTCTACAGCTTCGATAAAGCGAATCCGATGGCGGCGGACGCGAAACTGGAAGGCCAGTTGGAGAAGGGCGAGTACGAGGTGTTGGGGATTCCGGGTGTCGATGAGACATCGGGGACGGTGTTCCTGGAAACAAACAAGGATGACCCGCGGCAGGAGCATGTGTACTCCGTGAAGCTCGACGGATCGGGTCTGACGGACCTTACGCCTGAAGAAGGGATGCACTTTGCTAGCTTCAGCGATGATGGGAAACATTACTCTCACATGTTCATGGGCCCGCAGACTTCGCCGGCCCAGACCGTGTGCACCTTCGGAGGCCCGTGCAACCCGCTGTGGAAGGCGAACGACGAGATCGCGGAGTACGGCTTGCGCGCGCCGAAGTATCTGGAGTTCAAGGCGGAGGATGGGGTCACTTTGTATGGCCGGTTGCTCCTTCCTCCGCATGGTGCAGTGAGCGGGAAGATTCCGGTCATCATCAACATCTATGGCGGCCCTGCAGCACAGATGGTGACCAAGTCGGTGCCAAGCGCGTTTGACGAGATCCTGGCGCGCAAGGGATTCGCCATCTTCGCGGTGGACAATCGCGGGACCCCGGGGCGGGACCGAAAGTTCCAGACGGCGGTCCGGCATGAGTTTGGGGCGATCGAGTTGAAGGATCAGCTTACAGCGCTGGATCAGTTGCTGGAGCAGTATCCGCAGCTCGACAAGGATCGGGTGGCGATCTGGGGATGGTCGAATGGCGGGTCGATGACCCTGTACTCGATGACGCATTCGGAGCGCTTCAAGGCGGGGGTGGCGGTGGCTCCGGTCACGAACCAGGCGAACTACGACTCGATTTATACCGAGCGTTATATGGGCTTGCTCAAGGAAGACAAAGAAGGATACGAGATGTCCGACGTGACCAAGTCGGCCGGCAAGCTGCACGGATCGCTGCTGCTGGTGCATGGCACGAGCGATGACAACGTGCACTTCCAGAACAGTATTCAGATGATCAATGCGCTCATCAATTCAGGGAAGCAGTTCCACTTGATGATTTATCCGAACAAGACGCACAGCATTGCAGGCCGCGACACGAGGGTGCATCTATTCACGATGATCGAAGAGCACTTTGAGAAGGAACTGAAATAGCAGTCGTCAGTGGTTGTGGTAGCGGCAGTAGAAAGCTTTTGCGGCTCCGCTCAACGCGGAGCCGATTCTATTTGTGCTTGTCAGCTTTTTTGGAGGAGGATTCCTTTGCGGGCGAACTCTCTTTCGATGAAGCGTCCGACTTTGCCTTGTCGTCCTTCCTATCTTTCGATTCCTTCGATCCGGAATCTCCGCTGCTGGCCGAGGACGAGCCCTTCTTGGCGTAATCGGTGACGTACCAGCCGGATCCTTTAAACTGGACCGCCGGAGCGGATATCATCTGCTCCACCTGGCCGCCGCATTCCGGGCATTTCCTGACCATCTTGTCGGAGAACTTCTGAATTTTTTCGAAGCGATGGCCGCACTTCTTGCATTCGTATTCGTAAAGTGGCATGGGTTGAGACGGTTGGAACTATAGGTTTCACTTCGATTCTAGGGGCGAGGGTTCGTTGGCGTCAATTTCACGCATGGTCGGACGCCGCTTGCAGATTGGAAATCGAGTGGCAGACGCGCTTTTTAATCTGAAATCTCCAATCTGAAATCTGCAATTATCCTCAATCCGAAATCCGCAATGGCCCCCGGTGATAGACTTCCGGCCATGAGCGATGTGAAATCCGCGGGCCCGGCGCTTTATCTGGTGGCGACGCCGATAGGCAACCTCGAGGACGTCACGCTGCGGGCGCTACGCGTGTTGAAAGAAGTGGATGTGATCGCGTGCGAGGACACGCGCCAGACGCAGAAACTGCTCAATCATTACGCGATTGCCACGAAGACCACCAGCTATCACCAGCACAATGAAGCGACGAAAGCGGCGGAGTTGGTGAAAGATATGCAGGAGGGTGCCAGCGTCGCGCTGGTGACGGATGCCGGGATGCCGGGGATTTCCGACCCAGGATACCGGCTGATCACTTTGGCCATTCGGCATCACGTGCCCGTCGTGCCGGTCCCGGGTGCGTCGGCCTTTCTGGCCGCGTTAGTAGCCAGCGGACTGCCAACAGACTCGTTTCGGTTCAGCGGATTTTTGCCGCCGAAACGTGGCGAACGGCGGGCCGCACTCGAGGGAATCAAGAACTCACCCCGGACGCAGGTTTTCTATGAGGCTCCGCACCGTATCGTCGAAGCGCTGGAAGATGTGGTCGAGGTGCTGGGAGCGGAGAGGAGCGTTGTCATTGCGCGCGAGGTGACGAAGATTCACGAAGAGTTCTTGCGCGGGCACGCGAGCCAAGTTCTAGCAACTTTGAAGACGCGCGAGACGGTTAAGGGCGAGATCACGCTGCTGATCGGGAAGGCAGCAGAAGAAGCTCGTGTGGGAACGGCCACTCTTGCCCGTCCGAGCGTGAGGCAAAGAGTCGAGCAAATCATGGCCGAAGAGAAGATCGACGAGAAAGCCGCGTTGAAGAAGGTCGCGAAGGAACGCGGAGTATCGAAGAGTGAGGCCTATCGGGAGATGCAAAGGGAGAAATAGTCGAGCTTCGCTCGACCGGACAGCCGAGGCGGCTGTCCCCACATTAAGGCTATTTTCCTTCCAATTCCTTCTTTACCATCTCGCTGACTACTTTCCCATCGACGCGCATGCCGGCGGCATTGAACTTCGCCATCGTATTCTTCATCACCGTGCCCATGTCTTTCATTGTGGGTGAGCCCATTTCGGCGATCGTGGCTTTTACTCCGGCAGCGATGTCCGCTTCGCTGGCCGCTTTCGGCAGATAGGCTTCGATCACCGTGATCTCAGCTGCTTCTTTGTCGGCCATCTCCTGGCGTCCGCCTTTGGTGAATTGCTCGACGGATTCCTTTCGCTGCTTGATCAGCGTGGCCAGGACGGCTTGCGATTCTTTGTCGTCGAGTTGGCCCATCTTCTCCACGGCCTTAAGTTGGAGCGCGCTTTTGACCATGCGCAGCGTGGAGAGGCGGGCTTCGTCCTTCGCCTTCATGGCGGTGACAATGTCTTTCTGGATTTGATCGACTAGAGGCATTCCGGAATTATAGACGGCAATATCCCCGGCTGGGCGATATCCGCACAGTGAACTAGGCCGGAAAAATTGACTGCCACTCCTGTCGCTCTCGAGCATCAGATGGTCGAGGAGGACTATGCAATGAGTAAACTCGCAATTTGGGCGCAGTTGGAAGCGAAACCAGGCAAGGAAAAGGAATTGGAGGAGTTTCTAAAGTCGGCGCAGCCCCTGGCGGAGCGCGAACCCGGAACTGTCACCTGGTATGCCATCAAAATGGGTCCGGGAAAATACGGGATCTTTGATACGTTTGCCGACGAAAGCGGACGCAACGCTCATCTGAATGGTGAGATCGCAAAGGCTCTCTTCGCCAAAGCAGACCTGCTGCTGGCCCATCCACCCAAGATTGACAAGCCAGAACTTCTCGCCTCGAAAACGGGACGCGGATGAAATGAGGCAGGGCCGCTCCACGCGCCTAGGCGATAAGGCAGCGGCCCATATTTACGAGACTTTTTGTGATCTGCATCACAAGGATATTTCCCGTCAAAGCGTGCCCTCAGCGCCGCATTCCGCTAAACTGGTAAACCACTCCATACATAAGGACTCTGCCAATGCTGCATAAGAATCGTCTTTTTACTCCCGGGCCGACGCCGCTGCTTCCTGCGGCACAGACGGCGATGGCTTCATTTACCGCGCATCATCGGACCGCTGACTTCAAGGCCCTGTTTCAACGCGTGCTCGCCGACATGAAGGACTTCATCGGCACAAAAAATGACGTCCTGGTACTGGCCTGCTCGGGTACGGGCGTCATGGAAGCCTCGGTGTCGAACCTGACTTCGCCCGGCGACAAGGTCCTGGTGCTGACGGCGGGAAAATTTGGCGAGCGCTGGACGGGCCTTGCCAAGGCATTCGGCTGCGGTGTGGACGTGTTGAGCGTTCCCTATGGCGCGACGTTTTCGCTGGATGACATCCGCACGCGGGTGAAGTCCGACATTCGCGCTGTGTTTGTACAGGCAACCGAGAGTTCGACGGGCGTACGGCACGATGTGCAAGGCATCGCTAAAATCGTACGAACACAAAATGATGACACGCTTCTCGTGGTAGACGCCATCACCGGATTGGGCACGACGCATCTTGATGGGGATGGATGGGGAGTCGACGTGATCATCGGCGGATCGCAGAAGGCCCTGATGATGCCGCCGGGACTCGCGTATTGCGCCGTGAGCGAGCGGGCCTGGAAGCGCATGGATGCGACCACTTCTCCGCGCTACTACTTTGATCTGCGCAAGGAGCGCAAATCGGCGGCCAAGGGCGAGACAGCTTACACGCCCGCGACTTCGTTATTTGCCGCGCTAGGGGCAGCGCTGGATTACATTCGCGCGATGGGCAAAGGCAATCTCGCAAAGGGACGTGAAGAACTCGTCAACAACGCCGAGCTCTGCGCCGAGATGACGCGTGCTGGAGCGAAAGCCCTCGGCTTGAAGTTGTATGCCTCATCGCCGGCAGCCGCCTTGACCGCGATCACATCACCCGACGGGCTCGATTCCGGCAAGATCGTAAAAGAGTTTCGCGAGTCCTTCGATGCCGTTGTGGCAAATGGGCAGGGAGAGATGAAGGGCAAGCTGTTTCGCATCGCGCACATTGGGTACTACGACTATCTCGACACGGTCGGAATTCTGGGTGCGCTGGAGCATGTGCTGGCGCGCGTGACCGATCGGACAGTCGAGTATGGCGCGGCTGTGGGGGCGGCACAGCAGGTGTACGCCCGCACATTATCCGAGAAACTGGTCAGCGCCTGAGTTCGTCACGGTTCAATTAATGGTGAAAGTCATCGGGGCCGAGGTGCTGGCGGGTGTCGTGTAGCGTCCGGTAGTGGCGGGATTCGTCACCGTTACCGGGACAGTGCCAGAGCTCAAAACCGCAGTCGATGGAATTGTGGCTTCGAGTTTTCCGGCGCTGACGAAAGTCGTGGCTTGCGCGGCGCCGTTGAAATTCACGACCGCGTTGGTCGAAAAATTTGCCCCATCAACCTCGAGCTGGAACTGAGGGCCGCCAGTTGTTGTGCTAGGCGGGCTCAGTTGGCTGATCGCCGGCATGGCCGCCATCATCGATTGATTGGAGTAGCCGCAGCCGAAGCCGGCGACCACGAGTAGTACTGGAAGCAGTGCTTTAACGAAGTTCATAAACGCCCCCATGGGTCGTCCCCATGGTCCGAAGCTTACGAAGTGGCGGGAGTCCGAGTGTCAGATGGCTGTTAGATTCCAGTCATTTATTGTCTTTCGAATTGCGGCGGTTGTTGACATTGTCATCAGTGCGAATCTAGCGGAAGGGAATCATTCTTGAAGATCATCGTTGCTGAAAAAATATCCTCGTCGGCAGTAGCGCAGTTGCAGGAACCGGACTGGACCGTGCTCACGGCAGATCAACTGGATGGGAAATTGGCGGAGCACCTGGAATCGGCGGATGCGCTGATCGTGCGGTCCGCGGTGCAGGCCGATGCAAAGCTGCTGGAGCACGCCAAGAAGCTGCGAGTCATCGGGCGCGCGGGCGTTGGGGTGGACAATATCGATCTCGACGCTGCCACGCATAAAGGCATCGCAGTAATGAATACGCCCGGCGCGAATGCCGTGGCGGTTGCCGAGCAGACGCTGGGCATGATGCTCGCCATGGCGCGTCATCTGTGCCGTGCCGACGCTCTGATGCACGCCGGCAAATGGGAGAAGAAATCGCTGCAGGGTACGGAGCTTCGCGGAAAGGCACTGGGCATCGTCGGACTTGGCCGCATCGGCATGGAAGTGGCGAAGCGGGCGCGTGCGTTCGGCATGGAGCTGGTGGGGCACGATCCGTTTGTGTCGGTCTCGGTGGCGAAGGAGCAGGGAATCCGGCTGGCCAGCCTTGAGGAGGTATTCGCGGTTGCCGATTACATTACGCTTCACGTGGGATTGACTCCGCAGACGAATGGCATGATCAACGAAGCGTCGATCGCGAAGATGAAAAAGGGTGTGCGGCTGGTGAACTGCGCGCGCGGCGAGCTGGTGAATGAATCCGATCTCGCGAAGGCTTTGCAGCAAGGGCAGGTCGCAGCGGCAGCCATCGACGTGTTTGCGGTGGAGCCTCCGAAGAACTCGCCATTGCTGGCGCTGCCGAACGTGATCCTTACTCCGCATGTTGGCGGATCGACTCACGAAGCCCAGGAAGCTGTCGGCGTGCAGATTGCGCAGCAGGTCAAGGAATACCTGAAGCACGGCGTGATACAGAATGCGGTGAACGTGCCCTCGGTTTCCGCTGAAGAGTATGCAGCGATGCAGCCCTACATCATCCTGGCCGAGCGCATGGGTGCCTTTCTGGCGCAGGTGTCGGAAGGGTCGATCGAAGAGATCTCGATCCGATACAGCGGTCACATCGCGGAATGGAAGACCGAGTTGATCCGCAACGGAGCCGTCAAGGGAATTCTCAACCAGGCACTCGAGGAGAAGGCGAACCTGGTGAACGCCGCCACGATTGCGCATGAACGCGGTCTGAAGGTGCTGGAGTCCCACAAGCCGAAGACTTCCACGGGAGGTGCGGGTAGCGTGCTATCGATCTTCCTGAAGAGCGCGACCGAAGAGCACATGGTGAAAGGCGCGGTGCTGCACGGCGAAGCTCCGCGGTTGCTCCATGTGGATGGGATCGACGTCGAGGCGCCACTCGAGCGCAATCTGATCTACATGCGCAATCGCGATGTGCCGGGCGTCATTGGGAAAGTCGGGACAATCCTGGGCGAAGAATCCATCAATATCGCGGACTTCTCGTTGGGACGCCGCACCGTGGAGGCGCCAGATCAGCCGCGAGAAGCCATCGCCGTAGTGCACGTGGATGGCTGTGTGTCGGATGCGGTGCTGATGAGATTGCGAGACATTCCGGCCGTGCAGAGAGCGAAGGCCGTGCGGTTGTTCTAGAACCATTGCAGATTGAAAACCAAATGCGCCGGTGTGCCTGCTCAATCTGAAATCGCAAATCTGCGATCTGAAATTGTCCTTACGATTCCTGACCATCCCGGCGCAGTTTCCGGCTCTCCGCCAGCAGCGACATCGAGTGCATGAGGTTCTGCAGCGTCACGATTCCGACTAGGCGCTGATCCTCCACCACGGGGATAATGCTCGAGCTGCGAGCGGTAAGCTTGCGGAACGCGGAACTCAGAGACTCGTGGCGCACGGATACTTCGAAGATCTTGTTCATCACGGCCTGCACATAGCCGTTGCCCTCGGCGCGTAATGCGTCGAGGATCCTCGCCCTCGAAATCACTCCCACCATGTCCCCGCCGCGCACCACCGGGAAATCGTCCTGCAAGGAGTGAACGGCCTTGTTCAGCGCGTCTTCCAGCGTGTCGGCAGGGGAGAGCGTCGCAAAATCAGTCAGCATGACCTCTTCCAGCCGGACATTCTCGAGTACCGATTGGAAGACAAGAGCGCGCTCTTCGAGCTGCGCGGCAGAAAAGATAATCACGCCGACCATGGTCAGCCAGCTGTCGCTGAAGAGTCCGGCAAAAACCAGCACGAGCGCGATCGCTGTGCTGATCGAGACTGCTCGCTGGGTGGCCGAAGAGCCGTCGATCGTGCGAGAAAACAGCGCACGAACGACGCGCCCGCCATCCAGCGGATAGGCAGGCAGCAGATTCAACGCAGCAATGTAGAGGTTGGCCCATACGATACTGCGCGGCAAGTTCGACGGCACCAAAAACGGCCATCTAAATAGGGCCACGCCGGGTATAACAGCCATTACGACGGCCGCCGAAAATGCAGCCAGCGCGAAGCTCAGCAGTGGACCAACCAGCGCAAGCCGGATCTCACGCTTCCACGTAGGGCCGCTCGCGTTTTCGCTGCGCGCGTCCTCGTAAAGCGCGACCCCGGTCAGCGGAAGCAAAATGACGGCTTTCGGAATCATCCCCAGGCGACGGGCAGCAAGCATGTGTCCGCACTCGTGCAGTCCAACGCAGGCCAGAATAATTCCCGAGAGCGCGAGGTCGCGTGCTCCATTGGCCGCACCCTGATGAGCCGCATACTCGGTCCAGAAGATAAACATCGGCAGGATCAAGAACGTAAGGTGAAGGCGGACATCGACGCCAAACAGCCGCCCGATCGAAATGGACCAGCTTCGCATAGGGAAATTGCTGCTTTTATTCTACATGCATGAATATAGTGGTTGGGATAACTCATGCGGACAGGTCCATGCGAGTAATTGCGGGAAAATATCGGAGCCGACCGGTACATTCGCTGCCGGGCATGGACACTCGTCCCACGTCCGACCGTCTCCGCGAAACCTTGTTCAACGTGCTGACTGCGGGTAACCCTGCAGGGCTGGAGGGTAGCCTCTGGCTGGATCTGTTTGCCGGAACCGGGGCGGTCGGAATTGAAGCGTTGAGCCGTGGCGCAAAAGAAGTCTTTTTCGTCGAGTATTCAAAGTCCGCCGCGGACATGATTCGAAAAAACCTTCAGAGCCTCGGGATTCGAGAGGGATTCAAGGTCATACAGGAAGACTTGCAGCGCGCGTTTTGGCGGATGGAGCGGCAGAAGGTGGTGGCTGACGTTGTCTTCATCGATCCGCCATACGCGATGAGAGACGCGTACGGGAACACCTTGCATGCGCTGGCCGATTCTTCGCTGATCTGGGCCATGTCAGTGGTAATTGCGGAACACGAGAAGAGGTTCGACCCGGGGGACGAGTTTGGGGCCCTGCGACGATTCCGTCATCTCGCGCAAGGCAGTGCCGCCTTGAGCTTCTACCGGCTTGGAAGCAACTCGGGAGATATTGCAGGACGATTTTGAATTGCAGATTTCACTCTGCAATCGCTTACATAATTAGATCATCCGTCCGCCGAACGATCGGATGTTGCATCTCCTGCAGATCGTTCTTCACCATGTTCAGGCCAAAGACGCATCCTTCGAAATTCTTCGAGAGGGCGGCGAACAGCGGAGCTACCTTTGCGTATTCGAAGTGCTCGAACTTGGAAACGATGTAGTAACTCTCCTTCCCGGCCTTCATCCAGTCTATGAAGTTCTCGACACGCTGTCGGCGCAACCGGAAATGATTGATGCTTTCCGGGAACATGCCGGCGAAGAACAGGGTGTAATCTCCGATGTGTTTGCGCACCTGGCGCTCGCGATCGAACGACGGCGCAGGACCGTACACCGGATCCGATTCGAGTAGCATCTCGCCTACATCGTCGAGCGGGCGATTGGTCGTGTTGCGGATCTTATAGAGTTGGTGCGCGTCGCAGAACTCCGCGAGCAGATGCGAAACGTATGCGACAATCTGCGGATCGCGAATGCCGATTTCTTCCGCGTAATGACGTCCAACCAGATCCTCGAACAACTGCTGCAATGGATGCGATTCCGGAATCATTCGTCTAGGCCCCCTGAACTCCGTGCCGAGCACCGAGCTTCAGTCACATGCGCACTTCATACCCCACATCGCCGTCGGAACGCAAGTGACTTTTGTTTATCGGCAGGATTCGTTTTCCTGATTTGTTAGAAAGAGAAGAGCTTTCGCAGAGTTGTGCGCAGAATCCCGTAGAGAAATACGCAGCACCTACGCAGTAACGCGGGTTCCACTGTACTCTGCTGGCAGTCGAAGCACGCGGCTGCTAACGACCCTGGCCGAATTTCCAAGGCGCACGATAGAATGGCTGCTCGAGCGGAGGATCGAATGGAACGCCAGAACATCTCGACGGGTACAGCTTGGGAACCAATCGTTGGATACTCGCGCGCGGTCAAAGTTGGATCACACGTGCACGTTTCGGGCACAACTGCGACTGGATCCGACGGGAAGATCGTTGGGACCGGCGACGTCTACGCGCAAACCGTGCAGACGCTAAAGAACATCGAGAGTGCGCTGAAGAAAGCGGGCGCCACCATGCAAGACGTGGTCCGCACGCGCATGTATGTGGTCAATATTGCCGAGTGGGAGAAAGTCGGGAAAGCGCACGGCGAATTCTTCCGTGATATCCGCCCAGCGACTTCAATGGTGCAGGTGAGCGCACTGATCTCGCCGGAAATTCTGGTCGAGATCGAAGCCGACGCAGTCGTGGAGTAAACGTCATCCAGAGTTGCTACCACAAATGACACTGAGGTTCACGAAGGAAACGTCAGTGCCTGCATTCCCTCCGTGTGACTTCGTGTCTTTCGTGATAATCGCTCTTGCCGCCTGTTCCGGTCGCAGTTAGCAGGACAAACTGACCAGATTCTCCAATTCTTCTTGACATCCGCTTCGGCGCGGGCATAATGCCTCAATCCAATTCAGTCGTCCGAAAAGTCCGGTACCGACTCTCTGGGACCGGAGGAGGTTTGCATGAGCGTGCTGGAGCTTTGCGATCGCGAGATAGCTGCAGTGGGGCTCGAGGCGACGGTGGCCGATGCCATCAATAAAATGCTTGATCACCACGTCGGCGCGGTGGCAATCGTCGATAGTGAATACCGCGTCGCCGGAATCTTCACAGAACGCGACGTGCTGCGCAAGATGTCACTGACTCGGCTGGACCCGTACATCACTTCGGTGCGTCAGTTGATGACCACGCCGGTGGAGATGGCTACTCGCGACACTGGTCCGGGAGAGGCCCTGAGCACCATGCTGGAACGACATTTTCGGCATCTTCCCGTTGCCGACGACAACGGCAAACTTCTCGGAATCCTTTCCATCCGCAACCTGCTTGAGTGGCGTGTCGATGACCTGAGCCACGAACTGGATGCCCTGGAACAGTACGTATCCAATGACGGGCCGGGAGGCTAAATCACATAGAACGGACAAATCCAAACTCTTTGTCACGGACGATTGCCGCCACCCGGATCGCAACGTCCGTCTTCTTTTTGTTGTTCGGCGAATACAAGGTCGCCGGACCCGGCTTCGCCCATGGCGGATTTCAGAATTATCTGCATGACTACATCGGCGGTACCGCCGTCAGCTTCTATCGTCCGTTTCTGTCGGGAGTCGTCCTGCCGCATGCAGCCGCTTTCGGGTATGCAGTTGGAGTGATCGAACTGCTGATCGGAATCTCGCTTCTGATCGGATGGTGGGTGCGCCCGTTCTGCGTGCTGGGGATCTTGTTTCTGCTGAACCTGACCCTCGCCGGGTGGTGGGATGTGGGGCATGGAGCGCCTCTCTGGCGTTACTTCGGTTCGCGACTCGACACACTTCCTCTGATGTTGCTGCTCGTAATCTTTGTTGCTGCGAATGCCGGAAAGTTTTGGGGACTAGACGGTCGACGCAGCACTTGACCTCTGCGCCACCTTGCGATGATCGCAGGTGGTGGCGCGCTATCGTTTCCTCGCCCTTTCCGTCACCCAGTCCGTCCAGACCGAGGATTCGCCGCTGGCAAGGAGTGCCGCTTTCCCTTCCACCGCGTCCACAAAATTCTTAATCAGGGGATAGTGTAGATTCTCGTGAGCGGGCAAATTCTCGCGTCCGGCAGGAAAGATAAGATCGGGACCGTTCAGCGGGGACATCTCAATCTCGCCATCCGTGCCGCGGATGCGGCATTCATCGCGCTTCACCTTGGAATGCCAGCGAACATCTACAACTCCACGCACACCGTTTTCGTACTGGATCATCACGGTTGCATTGTCTTCGACGGCGTAGTGGTGAACCACGTTCGAGAGCTGTGCAGCAATGCTAACCGGCTTTCCAAACAGAAAGTTCAGCACGTCAATTCGGTGCGAGGCGACATCGTAAAGCGGTCCGCCTCCAGCTTTCGCCGGATCGACAAGCCAGTTGCGACTCCCCGTTCCGTCGAACCACATATGATTGGTGAGTTCGGCGGATACAGTCTTCCCGATTGCCCCCTTCGCGATGAGTTCTTTTGCCCTCTGTACCTTGGGATAGCAGCGCCGGTAGTACGAAACCCCGAACGTCCTTCCGCTCCGCTCCCCCGCTTCAACCATGGTCCGAGCTTCGGCTTCGTTCATCGCCATAGGTTTCTCGCAGAGCACGTGCCTCCCTGCGCGCAGCGCCTGAATCGTTTGCGGGGCGTGCAGAAACACGGGCGTGCCGACGTACACTGCATCGATTGCCGGATCTTTGAGCGCTGCGTCGAGCGTGTTCCAGGTCCGAGCCTTGTATGGCGCAGCTTTCGTCGGGTCTCGAGTGACGAGTCCGTAAAGCGTGCTTCGAGGTTCAGCCTGAATAGCGGGAATAACGCGGCGGATTGCGATGTCGCCGATTCCGACCACGATCCAATTGAGCACAGGTTCGAATATAGCAGCAGAGTCGGGATTGGAGCGCGGAAGGTAACTGCTCTCGATGACTGCTGAATGCCAGCGTGCTAAATATCCGTCAGCAAAAACAAAGGCCGGCAATGACGCCGGCCTTGAGAACATCGGAGAAGAAATACTACTTCTTGGGGGCGATCGCGTCCTTCGCGGCTTTGGCCACGCGGAACTTCACAACGGTCTTCGCCTTTATCTGGATTGGTTCGCCAGTCTGCGGATTGCGGCCCACGCGGGCTTTGCGGTGCGCCTTCACCAGGCGGCCGAGACCGGGCACGACGAAAATGCCATTCTTCTTGGTTTCTTTGATCGCGGTGTCCGAGAGCGCCTCGAGAAATGCCGCCGCGGTTTTGTTGGGGATCTCAGTCTTCTCGGCGAGTTGCCGGATGAGTTGTGTTTTGGTCAGACCTGAAGCCATGTTTCCTCCTCGTAAAAATCGGTTTAATACCAGCGGGGCCTATCTTATACCCGCACCCCTGTGGAAAAACACCTTATTTTACGCGGGTTTTATCATAAAGGTACGCTCGGAGGTGCATTTTTAGAGGCTTTCGCTGGATACTCCTCTTCCGCATTCAGGTTTCATGCGGGGCATCAGGACCTCGGAAGGATTCAGATTTAAGATCTAAGATTGCAGATTGGATCGGGTGCAGGGCCCGTTCTTCAATCTGAAATCCACAATCAAAAATCTGCAATCGAGATCCTGATGCAATAATGAAATCAGGAGCGATCTTTGAGCTGCGTTATCTGCGAGATTCGAAAGGAAAAGAGATTCTGTCCCGCCGTGCACGGGCGTATCTGCCCTCAATGCTGCGGAGAGCAGCGCGAAGTCACGCTTGATTGTCCGCTCGATTGCCCGTACCTGCAGCAGGCCCGCGAACATGAGAAGCCACGTCCCGCCGATCAGATCGACTCCGCAGGACTGTTTCTCCAGATCGAAGTATCCGATCAATTCATGTATGAGAAGGAACACCTGCTGATGGGCCTGACATATGCTCTCGCCAAGGCGGCGCGTGCGGACAGGAGCGTGAACGATCAGGACCTGATTGCCGCGCTCTCTATGTTGGCGCATAGCTACGAGCGGCGGCTGAACTCCGGGCTGCACTATGAGGAGCCCCTGACTGCCGATTCGCGGCGCAGAGTGGCGGCCGAAATCGAAAGCATGGTCAAGGAGTACCGCGAAGCCGAGCAGAAGCACGTTGGCTATTCCACGCTGCGGGACTCCGAAATCCTGAAGGCACTAGTGTTCCTGTTGCGGTTAGGCTACGGAAGAACCTCCGGACGCCCAAAGTCGCGGGCCTTTGTCGAATTCCTGTTGGCCCAGTTTCCGGAAAAGGAACCAGTGGTGGTTACACCGCAAGAGGCAGGTAGTCGCATCATTCTTCCTTGACGTCCACCGCCAGTGATCTTAGCCTGTCCGACGTACTTCCTGCCCGTCGGGTAAATGATCCCGTAGTTCCCGAATGGTCTTCTTCAGCACCGGATGCCGCACGTCCGGCGCAATCTCCGCCAGCGGTTCCAGCACGAATCGGCGGTTCGCCATCGCGGGATGCGGAATCGTCAATTCCGGAGTGCTCACCACGACGTGCCCGACAAGCAAGATGTCGATATCGATCGAGCGTGGCCCTTTTTGCTGCCCCCTTTCCCTGCCCATTCCGTGCTCGATTGCCAGCAAAGAAGTCATCAATTGCGCGGGAGACTCTTCCGTTTCAAGCGCAACCGCGCAGTTCAGGAACCAATTTTGACTGGTGAATTCGACTGGTTCAGTTTCGTAGAAGGAAGAAGTCATGCGCACGCGGCCATGACCGTCAAGCCGCGCGATGGCGTCGCGAAGATGATCTTCGCGGTCACCGATATTCGATCCCAGCGACAGATAGGCAATATTCATCGGTCGGCTTGTTCAGTTTTACTCCGAGCTCATGGGCCGCACAAATGCAAGCAGATTAAGGAGATCTAACGCGAAATCAAATTCGTTTTTCGTCTTTCGCACAGGGGCCTACACCTTGGTCACTACCTCGCATTTGCGCCCCTCGCCTAGAATCCCGGTATGACGTTGGAGTCTCTGCTCCTGAGCAAGGACCCGGAGCTTGTCCGGGTATTGCGCCCGACCCTCGAGAAGCTGTCGATTGATGTGGAAGTTTGCCATGAAGCGCGCACCGGCGCCGACATCCTCATCTCCGATAAGTTTGACGCAGTAATTGTCGATTGCGACGATCTGGCCGGCGGCATGGCGCTCCTGCAGGGTCTCAGAAGTACTCCCAGCAACCGGAATTCAGTAGCATTTGCTGTTCTCAACGGCAAGCGGACAACCACCCAACAAGCCTTTGGGATGGGGGCAAATTTCGTTCTGCAGAAGCCGATCAGCACCCTGAACGCTTCGCGCTGTTTTCACGCTGCGCTGAACTTTATGCTAAAAGAGCGCCGCCGCTATTTCCGACAACCCGTGAAGATGCAGGTGGATGTTGTCCTCGAGCACAAGACGATCCAGGCCACCAGCACCAACGTCAGCGAAGGTGGCATTGCGTTGATGTTGCACGATGCTGTTCCGAAAGGGGCCACTCCGCTCCTGAAGTTCTCGCTTCCCGGGTCGAATCTGCGCATGGAAGTGGAAGGCGAAGTGGCATGGAGCGATATGAAGGGCCTTGCCGGTTTCCGTTTTCACAACGTGCCGCAATCTTCTCAGGAATATCTCGAGCACTGGCTCGATGAACACATGGAGCAGGAATTCCCCGGAGCGAAAGAGCGAATCGCAGCGGCCGAATCCGGCACAGTGCACTAAACCTTCTCCCGCCTCCCCTCACTGATAGCCCGGTACCTTCCTTTAGACTTGCGCCCATCCTCGGGCGTGGCAAGCTTTAACATCCGGGGAATACTTATGGCCACAAATAGCTTCCGTATTGCCAAGGTACTAAGAACGCTGGAATATTTCGAGAACGATGTGCCGCTGCTCAACATGCGCGTCAAAGAACTCTCGAAAGAGCGGCAGGAATCTGCCAGGAAATTTGCCGCAGCGGTGATCGATCAAACACGCGCAGAATTGCAGCGACTGCTGCAGGAGCAGCCTCAAGATCAGAACGATGCTGGCGAGGCACCCTGCGAACCTGCTGACTAGATAGAGTTTATTCTGGAAACGAGTGCCAGAGAATCTGCGTTAGATCGACGACCCGGCTGCGGCTTCGGCCCTTACCACCGCTCGGTCGCCATTTTCTTCTTCAGGGTAGGTGACTTCTTCCCACATCGATTTGTCGCGCAGGATGCGCGAAACCAGGGCCGTGTGCATGGCATGTCCCGCTCGATCCGCGACAATCCTGCCGAGGAGTTGCTTCCCCAACAAGGCGAGATCTCCGACCAGATCCAGAACCTTATGCCGCACAAACTCGTCGGGATAGCGTAACGGCCCGTTCTCCACGCCATCTTTCGTGAGCACAATGCAATTCTCACTCGACGCCCCGCGGATCAATCCCATATTCCGCATCGCTTGCTCGTCCTCCCGCGATCCGAAGGTGCGGGCCGGAGCAATGTGCTTCAAATAGCTGCCATTCGTGAGCTGCACCTCAAACGTCTCTTTTCCGATGAGAGGATGCGGAAAATTGATCGAATAAGAAACCGAGTAACCGGTGGAGGGATATATCGCGATGAACTTGTTGCCTTCGCGCACTTCCAGTTCGCGGCGGATCTTGAGATATTTGCGCGGGCGGCGCTGCTTCCGGATGCCAGCTTTCTGAATCATATCCACAAAAGGCTTGGCGCTACCATCGAGAATCGGAAGTTCCAGGTTGTTCAGCTCGATGATCGCGTTATCGATCCCGACACCGATAATGGCTGACAGCATGTGCTCGGTCGTGGAGATCAGCACGCCCTTCTTCATCAAACTCGTGGCATAACTGACCCGCGCGACATTGCGGCTAACCGCCTCGATCTCGAACCCGTCAAGATCCGTGCGGCGAAAGACAATTCCCGTGCCCGAAGGTGCAGGCAGCATGCGCATCGACACCGGGGCGCCACTGTGCAGTCCAACGCCAGTGCACTCCACGGCTGAGCGGATTGTTTGTTCGGAGGTCAAAAGCAGGTCGGATATTACCGAGACGCCCCCTAAGGTTACCTTCATCGCGAGAATTTCGTCTGTGGTAAAAAAGCCACAGTTCGTGGCATCGGGACCGTTTGAGCAGAGAGGAACAGACAAGCAGAACACTAAGTAAATTATTTTGGATCAGATACTTAGATGGAATCATCGCCGGAGCTTGTGGCTGACCGACGCACCTGTATAGGAAATAGGTCGTCCACCCGCGACCTTGCCAAACATCTGTGGTTTGCTACTTCTTGCTGTTTTTCCCCGGCTTGTTGGGGTTGTATCCGGAGTTGGGATCGAACATGGCAGGGTCGAGTCCCTGATTGATCGTAACGGAGTTCAGGAATCTTTGGCTGGTCATATCTCCGTTGAAATAGCGCGTCACGTTGTAGGGCGCCATTATTCCGGAGACCGGACGATAGTTCTCGTAGATCTCTTCTTCCAGATTCTTCTGGCGGTCGACAGGATCTCGCCACTCGAAAGTCTTTTTTATGGGAAGATGCGTGTCGGTATCGAAATAGAGTGTGACGCTTTCGTTCTGCGAATTGACCAGGGTGACCCGAAGTGCCGGGTGCTGCGCGGCAATCGCATTTCCCTCAAACAGCATCACCACGCCAGGATCGTTTACCCAAGTACGCAACACAGTGTCCAGAGAAAAGCGCCGCCGGCGCAGATAGTCATCGAGGTCCTTCTGATCGACGGGACGAGGCCCCTTGAATGTAATTTCCCAGGCTCTTTTCCCGACGTATAGCTCGGCGATATCGCGTTCTTTCGTCAATTCGACGCGTTCTTTATCGGGGAACTCCCAGAAACTCCAGAACACCCCTCCCGCGCCGGTGGGACGCCCGGAGTGAAAACCATAGCCGCGTCCCTGCGTTTCGCGATCGCGAATGGTGAGGTACGCCTGCCCACCCAAGGCTTGAATACCCTGATCGATGATTGATTTGGCTTTGGATGCATTCTGCGTGGCCTCTTTATCGCCACCATTCTTGTCGGAGAAGCCCGAAGCGGCAGCCGGCTGCGCGCCGCTTTGCGCGGACGGAGCGGTCGGCTTCTGAGCCTGGCCCCAGGCGAAGCACACCAAAAGTAAGATCGGAAGAAACACTTTCATTTCGTTGACAGGGAGTAAGCGCGCGCCATCAGAATTGTAGCTTTTTCGGTGGACTTCCTGCGCGCAGCGGTGAAGCTCCTCTCATCCCTTGGATGCAGGATCAGGCTGAAATGCTAGCTGGATACTGCATTTTTCCCCCTACGCGGAGGCCGCTAGCCGACTAGAACCGCGCCTCCATTGACGTTAAAGATCTCGCCGGTGATAAAGCCTGCGTGTTCTGTACATAAGAAAAGTACTGGCCCGGCAATCTCTTCAGGTCTGCCCACACGACCCATGGGAATCGTGCCGCGGATCTCATCTCCGCTCTTCGGATCCTCCAGTGCCTCTGCCGACATGTCAGTATCCACCCAGCCTGGTGCAACACAGTTCACATAAATACGCGCCGAAGCCAGCTCCGCGGCGAGACTCTTTGTCATGCTGATCAAGGCGCCCTTGCTGGCGGAGTAGTCGCAATGGAACGCCTCTCCGCGCTGTCCGCTCGTGGAGCTGATGAGAACAATGTGCCCGGCTGGACGATCCGTGCGCGGCTGTGACTTCATTTGTGCGACGCCATGTTTTAATAGCCCGAAAACCGCGTCCAAGTTGATCGACAGTGTGGAGCGCCATTGCACGTCCGACATCTTGTCGATTGCCACATCTTGGACAGGCCAGACTCCATGATTCGCTACAAGGATGTCGAGATGTCCAAAACGCTTCACCGTTTCGGCCACCAAGCCTCGAGCGGATTCCGGATCCTCTAGATCACAAGCGATCGGAAAGCAGATAGCTGGGCCGCATTCCTTGGCGAGCGCCTCGGCTTGCGCGCGCGCACTGCGATAGCTGAATGCAACCTTCGCTCCTGCAGCGGCAAACAGGCGGACTGTAGCTGCTCCAATGCCACGAGAGCCGCCGGAAATCAATGCAACTTTGCCAGACAGCGATAGGGGGACGGACATAGCCGACTAGTGTTCCAGCTTTGAGGACTTCTTGGCAAGGGAATGCAATCGCGGGCGAGACTTAGAGCGGCTCTTAACGGAGTCTCAAACTCCCTGGCTCGACGAGGTTCGTTCCGACTTCAACCCACGCAGTAACAGCCGCACCAGCATCCCGTCAAATCGTGTGCCGCTCATCTTAACCAGTTCGTCCAATGCTTGCTCAGGGGTGCGCGCGGCAGAGAAGGACTGTTCCGTCACCATGTTGGCATACGCGTCCGCGAGTCCGATGATGCGCGCCCACAGCGGAATCTCCTCTCCCCGCAGGCCGTCCGGGTATCCCGAGCCATCGAAACGCTGATGATGATGCTCAATCGCTTCGCGCATCAGGGTGGAGTGCGGAATAACTCCGACAATCTCGGCTCCGACATGGGCATGCATCCGCAGCTGAAAAAATTCCTCTTCATTGAGTGGGCCGGGCTTGTTGAGAACTTGCTCGGGAACAAAGATCTTCCCTACATCGTGGATTCGGGCAGCATAAACCAGCTCGGCAGTTTCCTCAGAAGATAGCCCGAGCGCCCGTCCAATAACTTCGCTGTAGCGGGCTACGAGATCTCCATGCCCCCCAGACTGCATCTCGCGAGATTCAGCGGCGCGGCTTAGCGATTCAATGGCTTCCTTGAGCAGCGGTGGATTGCAGCCTTCCTCACCGCAGCACAGCTTGTACAACGTAGATGTCAATTCTTCCAGCTGTTCAGGCCCTGATCGCTCGCGCTGCAGGAACCCCTCGATATATGCCGAAATCTGCTGGCGCTGGCGGGCGAAATCCTGGCCCTCGACGAACTCCTGAGCCGTCGAGACCAGATTCCCGCCCGATCGCTTGGAGACGTACATACCCGCATCGGCGACCCGAATGATGTCTTCGATCGAGAAACCGTGCATCGGAAAACTGGCTACGCCGAAGCTGCCGGTAATGTTGTGCTCCGAAAGCATCGGATCGGTGGCAAGCCACTGCCGAAGGCGCTCGGCCAGGACCTGCGCTTGTTCGGCTCCCGTTTCAGGCATCAGGACGATGAACTCATCGCCGCCATATCGCGCAACGACGTTGGACTGGCGAGACTTTTGCTCGAGCAGGCGTCCCACGCGCGCGAGCACCAGGTCGCCTTCGAAGTGGCCCATGGAGTCGTTCACTTCCTTGAATTTATCGAGATCGATAAGCACCACCGAGAATGGCCGTCCCGAACGCGAGGCGCGCTTCCACTCTGCCTGAAGAGCTTCCCAGAAAAAGCGCCGTGTCTTGATTCCCGTGAGCCCGTCGGTGATCGATTGCTGCTGCAGCTTCTGAAACACGAAGGCATTGTGCAGCGCCGTGGCCAGCAGGTCGGCCAGCGTGTTGAGAATCAAGACGTCCTGCGGCGAGAAGGCGTTCTCGTTCCGGCTCTCGATGTTCAATACTCCGAGCAGGCCCTCCGCATAGGTGATCGGGATGCAGAGCACGGCGCGCGAGTCTGCCAGGATTCCAGTGAGATTGCCCGGCAGCGCGTTTTGTACCAGGGCGCGTTCTCCCGTCCGCGCCACGCGTCCCAGAATGCCCGTACCCAGCGGGATGCGCTTGCCGGTGGCATGCGCCGTCAGGCCCGCCTCTGCTTTGATCTCCACCTCTTTCGTGCCTTTGTCGAGCAGGCCGATTCCAATGTGGTCGAAGCTGAAGTTCTTCTGGATCTCGCTCGCGATCTCGTTGAGCATGTGAACCGGATCGTCACTTGAAATCGCAGTGCGCGAAACGTTGTTCAGGAACGCGAGTTGCCGCGACCGGCGCTGCTCGTCCGCGAACAGCCGTGCATTCTCTACCGCAACCGACACTTGCCCCGCTGCCGTCACCAGAACGTCGAGGTCGCGCTGCTCGAATACGAACTCCCGCTCGGGATTCATCGCGACCATGATTCCTGACGCTTTGTTTCCCATGAATATCGGTGCTGCAATCAGGCACTTCGCCGGACGCTGCGGCACGTGAGTCACTCCCAGGCGTTTGCGAGCCGCTTCCAGATCCGACCGGATCAGCAGAGGCTGCCCGGTGCGGATCACATATTCCGTGAATGCATCGTGGACCTCTCTGGTCCGCTTCGGCAGCATGCGCCCGTCGCGCACTTCGATTTCAAAGCGGATTTCTTCGCCTTCCTGAAACGCGATATAGAAATTGCTGGTGTCGAAAATCTGCCCCAGTTCGATGTGAATGGTACGCAGAATCTCGTCCTGGTCGAGCCGCGAACTGATCGCCTTCCCAATTTCAGTCAGCAGTTCGTATTCCTTCGTGCGCCGGTGGGCATCGTGGCTGACAACGTAATTTTCTAGAGTGAGGCCCAACTGCAGCGCCAGCCCGATCATCAGGTGTGGTCCCGACGTCCCAAACGCGCGCCGCTCCGCATGTGGAAACAGGATCACGCCAAAGTTGTTCTCACGTGTCTGCAGGTTGACTGCGGTGAGGTTCCGCACCCTCGCTCCCTGCATAATCCCCTTGAACTCCGCGAACGTGCCCGGAGACGAGACAGGCAACGGTTCCTCCATATCGGCCAGATCGTGGACTGTGAGGATCCCGCTTCGTCGATACGCAAGCTGGCTGATGTAATCTCCCGCGCCACTCCGTTCCAGGGAATCGACGAATCCTCCGGCGAATCCTTGCTGTACCGACGGCAACAGAGTGCGCCAGCGCTCGCTGATCACGATTGCCGCGCACTCCATGTTCAGTGCCGTGCACAGGCGGTTCAGGGCCGCTTGCATGCTCGGGACGAGATCTTCGGCGAGAAAAAGCTCGCGCGGATCGACCCCCAGGGTCGAAAGAGCCAGAGTATTTTCCTGAACCGCATTCCGCTGGTTTTCGAACAGCACCATCACCATCGCGATGCCCAGCAGCATCTGCGGTACGGGACCGAACAGGCGAAGGGCATTGCCGAACATCTCGATGACCGGATTCTGTATTTGCCCCACGCCCATCAGCACGCCCCACATGGCGAGCGCAATCGCGAGCACTTGGAAAGCCAAGGAACCGCGCCGGTGCCCGTTCAACAGGAAGATCGCCGAGCAGTACAGCAGCACAGCCGCCAGTCCAATCCCGAGCTGCACCGCAGGCTGCACATCTGGGCGGAACATCCCATTCACGATATGCCCGCGCAGCGTCAGCAGCGACAGCACGACTCCTATTGCCGCAACCGCTCCGTCATACCATTGAAACTGCGATGGTCCTCGCATCATCCTTGTCGAAACGAAAATGCAGAGCGCCATTGCAACCAGGAAAAGTTCGCCGACAAAAAATGCGACGGACGACGCAGGGAACGCGTCGAGCACATAGTGCAGGGAATACGCGGCCCAGGCCAGTTGCCATGCCCGGAAGTACTGCTGGTGGCTCTGCTCGTACAGGTAGGAAAAGATTAGGAACAGCAGGACAGAAACCGACCCCGGAACCAGAACCGTCGTGATGAAGACACTGTTCATAGGGCCGTGAAGGACACCTCTGGCCGATCGACCTGGCACAGTTTCGGGGGGAAACAGTATCGTAATGTTTTCATAGCAGGAGCCCGAACACAATAGGATTTAAGGACAGGCGAGACCTTCGATTCCTGGCCAATTCACAAAGTTGTACGCAATAACGATATGGTGGCTCGCTTGACGGTGGCGAGCGCCGCTCCGTACCATCGAAAGTTCGACTGTCTCTATGCCTGATCTCCAGAATTCCAATGCAAGCGGCAATCCGCGAGTGCGTTTCGCTCCCTCGCCCACCGGATTCCTCCACGTCGGCAGTGCCCGCACCTTCATCTTCAATTGGCTGTATGCGCGCCGGAATAACGGCACGATGATCCTGCGCCTCGACGATACCGACGTTGAACGAAATACCGACGCATCCGTCCATTCCATCTTTGAAGGACTGAAGTGGCTTGGCCTCGGTTGGGACGAAGAATATAAGCAGTCCGACCGTGGAACCCTCCACCGCCAAATGGCCGAGGCGATTTTCCAAAAGGGACTCGCCTATCGGGATTTCACTCCCGCCCACACTGGGGATAGCGAAAAGTCCGGCGCACAAGGAACATGGCTCTTCAATGCCGGGATGCGCGAGATTCCCCCGGAAGAGAGCGACCGCCGCGCCGCCGCGGGAGAGCCTTTTGCACTGCGCTTTCGCGTGCCACGTGAGGCTGGACAGGTGGTTCGCTTCACTGATGCGGTCTATGGCGAGCAGATGAAGGCCGGAGCCGACATCGAAGACTTCGCCCTGCTTCGTTCCGATGGAAACCCGACGTATCACCTCGCTTCTTGCGCCGACGATGCCGACCTGCGCATCAGCCACATCATCCGGGGCCAGGACCATCTCTCAAACACCTTCAAGCATGTGCTGATCTTCGAGGCCGCCGGATACACGCCACCGCAGTTCGCCCATCTCCCGTTGCTGGTCGCGCCCGATGGCACCAAGCTTTCGAAGCGCCGCCACGGACCGGTGGTAAGCGTGACCACCTATCGCGATGCGGGATTCCTGCCCGAAGCCTTCATCAACTTCCTGTGTCTCCTCGGCTGGAGTCCCAAAGACGATCGTACGAAGATGAGCCAGCAGGAACTGGTCGAAATTTTCTCTCTTGAGGGAATCAATCGGGCCAATGCGGTCGTGAACTTCAAAGAACCCGCGACCACTCCCGAAGAGACATTCGATCCCAAGGCTATTTGGCTGAATGCCGAGCACATCCGCGGCCTGGGTATCGAGGACCTGAGCCAGCGCCTTCTGCCCATCGTCAATCAGGCGGGCTTCGATCTCACCTCGGAGAAAATGCTGCGGATTACGCCACTCATCCGGGAGCGCATCAAACTGCTGCGCGATGTGCTGACCGCGGCGGACTTCTTCTTCGTGGACCAGTTACCGCCATACGATCCCGCGGAACTGGTTCCACAAAAAGGCGATGCGGCGATGGCTCTTAAGGCTCTGCAGAAAGCACAAGCAATACTGCCGAATATCGAATTCAAACACGACCCGCTGGATCAGGCCATGCGCGCCGCCGCGCAGGAATTGGGGGTGAAAGCCGGGCAGATGTTCCAACCGGTCCGAGTCGCAGTCTGCGGACGAAAAAACGCCCCGCCCCTGTTTGAGACACTGGAAGTGCTGGGGAAAGAGACAACGCTGCATCGCATTGGTCAAGCAATTTCGAAGCTCTAACTTCTGCTGTCCTGGCACTTCTTTTTTTGCATCTCTGCCGCCGGAAATCTGATCCATAGCCGTGCTGTTCAACTCTAAGGTTGATCATCTCTCTTACTGCGAGGAATCATGAAAGCCGTCCAAATCAGCAAACCAGGTGGAGATTTCGAAGTCGTCGAGCGTCCCACTCCCGAGCCGCAGCGCGGACAGGTCCGCATCAAAGTCGACGCCTGCGGCATTTGCCATAGCGATGAACTTGTGAAAGAAGGCTTCTGGCCGGGCATTCAATACCCGCGCATCCCAGGGCACGAAATCGCCGGCCGCATTGAGAAAGTCGGTCCTGACGTGACCCAGTGGAAAACCGGACAACGCGTGGGCGTCGGCTGGCATGGCGGGCATTGTTTCATCTGCGAGCCCTGCCGGCGCGGCGATTTCGTCCATTGCCAGAACGAAAAGATCACCGCCATCCACTTCGATGGCGGATACGCCGAATACATCGTCGTGCCTGCGGAGGCAATAGCGCTCATTCCCGACGACATCCCCGCCGACGAGGCCGCACCTCTACTCTGCGCCGGTATCACTGTGTACAACGCCCTGCGAAATTCTGGAGCACGCGGCGGAGATCTCGTGGCCGTGCAAGGCATCGGCGGCCTGGGACATCTCGGAATTCAATACGCGCGCCAAATGGGATTCCACACCGTTGCCATCGGACGCGGCGGCGATAAAGAAGCTTTGGCGAAAAAGCTCGGCGCTCATGCTTACATCGACACCAACTCAGGCGCCCCGGCGGAAGCTTTGCAGAAAATGGGAGGCGCGCACGTGATTCTCGCCACTGCGCCGGATTCAAAATCCATGTCCGCGTTGGTGGACGGCCTCGGTCCGAGCGGTACGCTCATGGTTATTGGCGCCGGGATGGAGTCGCTCAATGTGACTCCGCTGCAACTCATCCCCGGCAGCAAGGGGATCCGTGGCTGGGCCTCGGGAACCGCCATGGACTCCGAGGACACGCTCGAGTTCAGCGCCTTCAGCGGAGTGCGCCCGATGATCGAACGCTACCCACTCGAAAAAGCCGCAGACGCCTACCAGCAGATGATCAGCGGAAAGGCGCGATTTCGCGTCGTGCTGACCATGAGCTAGGAATGGTGGGCGGGTGCCGCAACGGCATCGTCCCGAATACTCACTACAAAAAAGTCGCGATCAGCAGGCGTGGAAGGCGAACTTCCACGCCTTTTTGGGTTGGGTCCTTTTCAAAAAACTCTAATTGTCATTCCGATCGGCGCAGTTTGCCCGCGAGGAATCTGCTGTCCCGGCTAGCGAAACAGCTTTCAGTCATTGACAGAGAGTACTTTGTACTATAAAGTACACCCATGATCGTTCCAATAGACCCGATCCAGCAGCCCATCCCCAAGCGCTGGATCCCGCAAGCAATGCTCCACCCGCCGCAACTCGATCCGCGGCAGGCCGCAGAACCGGTGGAGCCCCGCTATGCGCTCCTTGTTAACCCGTTCTACCCCAAGGACGCGAATGCCAGCTTCGGCAAACACGTCCTCACGCCGACGCTGGCGTTGACGAGTTTCGCTGCGACTACACCCGCACACTGGCGAATCGAGTACTGGGACGAGAACCTGCTCGATGGACGTCCACCGTTTCGTCCCATGCCGGAAGTCGTCGGCATCACCGTACACCTGACGTTTGCCAAGCGCGCGTATGAACTTGCAGATTGGTATCGCGCCCGCGGATCGAAGGTGATCCTCGGCGGCCTGCACGTTCTCTCCTGTCCGGAAGAGTGCGCGCCTCATGCCGATGCGCTCGCGTTGGGGGATGGCGTCCAGCTTTGGCCCCGCATCCTTCGCGATCTCGAGCACGACACGTTGCAGCCGCGCTACGCCGCAACTTACGAAAATGATTACTGCGACGATCCGCCGCCGCGAAGGTCGATCCTGCCGCGCCGCAGCTTCTTGACGACAACCAGCCTCATCGCCACCCGCGGATGCCACAACCGTTGCGGCTTCTGTTATCTCGCGACTGACGGACTCCGCATGCCCTACCGAATGAAGCATCCACAACAGATCGTTGAAGAATTCAAAGCAGACGATCAACCCTACGCTGTCTTCATCGACAACAACCTCGGATCCCGCCGCGACTACCTGCACGCGCTCTGCAACGCGCTACGCCCGCTGAACAAGATCTGGAGCGCCGCCGTAACCATCGATGTCACCGACGACCCAAGCCTCATTCGCAACATGGCGCTGGCAGGATGTACTGGAGTCTTCATCGGCTTCGAATCACTTTCGGACGAGAACCTGTCCGACTCGCACAAGAAGACGCCGAATACCTCCGACTATGCTCGCCGCGTTCGCATTCTGCACGATTACGGTATCCAGGTGAATGGATCGTTTGTCCTTGGCTTCGATCACGACCGCAAAGACGTTTTCGTGCGCACGGCGGAATGGATCGAGGAGAATCGGCTTGAATGCGCGACGTTTCATATCCTGACGCCCTATCCGGCGACGCCGCTGTTCCGCCAGATGGAGTCCCAGGGACGCATCCTGCACCGCGATTGGAGCCTCTACGACACCGGCCACGCGGTCTTCCGCCCAAAGCAGATGACACCCGAAGAACTCGAGCACGGATACGCATGGATTTACCAGCGCCTCTTCTCGCATTCGTCGATTTGGCGGCGAAGGCCGGAGCACTGGCAAGCCGTCCCGCTCTACATCGCAATGTCGTATCTCTACAAGCGCTCCAACCGCTTCTGGCATCTGCTGATCAAGCACGACTTGGTAAATCCCGTATGGAAGCCGCTGGTCGAGATGACGCGCTGGCGCCACGTGCACTACCGCCGGCAACTTGCTGAACAGGAACTGCCGGTAGGTTCGCCGGGACAGGTCGTTTCGGCAGGCGTGTAGGGGCGGACGCATTCGTCCTCCCGCCCCGAACGAATGCGTCCGGCGCTACACTTTCGTTGAAGCAAGCTCCTCGACTCGACGTAAAATCGCGAGGATATCGTCTGCGGTCGTTCTGGGATTCATCACGACCAGTCGCAGCACTCTCCGCCCGTCGAGCACGGTAGAACTGATGTAAGCGAAGCCGCTCTCGTTCAGTTCTTCTTTGATCGCCCAGTGGCGGCGATCCGAGGCGCGCGTCGCACGCCGGCCCCGAAGCTCAAAGCAGAAGATGTTCGAATGCGGCTCGTGCACAGGTGCGAGGAGTTTTGATCGGGAACAGTATTGAAACGCCACCTTGGCCACATCACAAACGTGGGTTGTCAATGCATCCCACATTTCAGGGCCGTAAGCTCGCCACACGATCCACGTCTTCAGCGCATCAAATCGCTGCGAGCAGGCAATGGTGACCTGTCCAATATCCGGCCAGGACCGCTTCGATCCAAACAGGTACGGCGCCTGCTCCTGTAAGGGCCCCAGCAGATTCCTTCCATTACGCACGAGTACACCGCCTGCACTAAGCGGCATGAACATCATCTTCTGCGGATCGAAGACGATCGAGTCCGCTTTAGAAATCCCCTGCAACAACTTTCGCATGCGCCGGCTGAAGGCCAGACCTGCTCCATGGGCGGCATCCACATGGAACCATGCGCCATGCCGCGTCGCCATCTTCCGCAGCGCGGTCAGGTCATCGAAGCTTCCGGTGGGTGTCGAGCCCGACGATCCGACCAGAATGAACTTGCGAAAGCCAGCCTTGCGCGCGTTCGCGAAAGCGGCATTCGCCCCAGCAATGTCGCTGCAGAATTCAGCATTGAGCGGAACGCGAAATACCGAGTCCCTGCCCATTCCCAAGATCGCGGCTGCCCGCGCGATGGAGTAATGCGCTTGTGCGCCCACGACGATCGCAATGCGGGTGCCACCTTTTTTCGACGCTTCGGGTGCCAACGCATCGCGAGCCGCAAGCAGCGCCGTAAGATTCGCAAATGCGCCGCCGGGTGCGAGTGAACCCTCGGCTACGGTCGGATACCGGAAGAGCTTTTTGAATTTGCTCATCAGGTCGCGATCGATGGCGGTTGCAATAGGCGACATCTCCCACACCGCGAGGCTCTGATTCAGAGCAGCCACAACAGATTCGACCAGCGCCGCCGCCGGAATCGGCGCAGCAACCTGCTGGGCAACGAACCGCGGATGCGACAAATGCAGGCTGGCTTTCTGAATTTGTCGAACTAGCGGTCCGATATCGCGCTTCGTCCCGCCCAGGATTCTGGCTGCGATGCGCTCGGACTCCGGCGTTCGCACCGGTCCGTCGTTTGCAAGCAGGGCATCGGCTGCAATATCGGCGAGTTCCCGTGCCAGTTTTCGAACTGAGGCCGGTCGCCACAGAACATGAATCTGGTCCAGCATGGAGCGCGTACGTTTCAAGTGTGTGACCTGGGAATCTATGCTACCAGCGGTCATCCCGACCAAGTTGTCAGAGCGAGCGAGTTGCCTTTTCACGTTTCTCATCTTTAAGTTCTAATTGGCATCCTGAGCGAGACGCTTCTTGTCTCGCTCAGGACCTATGCATTTCACCGGCGGCACCAATGCAGCCGGGCGAACGGCGTGAATATCGTCCGGCCCAAGCAACCGGCCTGCCGGAAGTTCGCCGCGGAAGCTAGCGCGAAGTGGCGCAAGAATACAGCCCACCGCGCAGGCGGTTACTCGCGCGCAGATGATCCAGCCCTGGAGGGGCAAAACAGGAGTCCTCTCGCCCTGTTCAGACTGCCGCTGAGTTTCGGAAGTACCGCCCTCCCTCCGGACGGAACAGCACCCACGCGATCACCACACACAGCACCAAATGCATGGCCAACTCTTTGAATGGATGAAACCAGCTGATGATCACGTGCAGGGCAACCCATGCCAGCGCCAGCCAGCGCGCCCAATTCTGCCCGCGCAGCATAAAGACGCCGCATACGAGCGCCACCAATTCCGTGACTTCAATCATGACCGCATCCGGCTGTCTCGTGACCAGCTCTTTGAAGTGAAATGCGCCCCCGGCTACTCCTACCAGGATATATAGGCACGCCACAAGGGTGATGGACACAGGTCGGCTTGTGTTCATGGCAGCATCTCCAGCACGGCGTCACTTGGTTCGAGCTCCTCGGCATTAGAAGGCATCGCTGCCCCGGCCTCAAGCAAAGCTCGCACTGCCCCAACATAGTCGCCAGTGTCGCGATGCCATCCATTTCCTGATCCGAACACCGTCCACGAGAGCGCCGTGCCCGCATAGTCCCTCGACTTCAGTTCTAATGCCGGGTGAAATCGCAGGATCTCGCGGATCATCTCCGCGTTGCCGTGGAACCCGGCCCAGTGCAATGCCGTAGCTCCCGCGTCGCCAGGCGTATCAACCGGCCATCCCGCCTCCAGCATCAGCCGCACCGCCGCCGTGTTGTTGTTCTGCGCAGCATTGGGGAGTTTCCTCAATTGTTCGTCCGAGAGATCGCGGATCGAGTTCCGGTTTCTCGAGAGAAATTCATGAAAAGCGGCCTCATCCCCGATCTCGCATGCCAGCGCCAGCTTCAAATTCTCCGGCGTGTGTTTCATGAGCAACTGGAACACGTCCTCATGACCAAAATCGCGCGCCACCGTGTGTGCTGTCCGATGGTGGCCAAACATCCAGATGTAAATCGTCCCACCGGCCCGCGGATTCTTCTTCGGGAACCACTCTTCCGACACGCTCATCCGTATGCACTCGGGATCTCGCTCTAAATGCCGCGTCACAAGCTCGACATCGCCAAGAGCGGCCGCCATCAGGATGTCCGACTGGCATCCCCGCGAAACCAGGAACCGCGCCACATCCTGGCGGTCCTTGGGATAGTGCCGCGCGTGCTCGACTCGAAGCATGTACTGCGCCGGTGTCGATTCGTGATCCACATCGCGAGCATCGATATCCGCTCCCTTGGAGAGCAGGAACTCGGCAATCTCCACTGTGGACGCGAAGTGTAACGGCGTCTGTCCATCGCCGCCGCGCGCATGTACCAAGGCCGGGTCGGCCTCCGATCAGTTCCTGCAACTTCGGCAACATTCCCAGCCGCGAGGCTGAATGCGCATCGATCACCGCTCCTCGCTCCACCAGGAATTGCACGAGGCTGGGATCGCATTCATCCAGCACGCCGAATCCTCCGGCCCACCAGTCGCTTCGTTTGCGGATGTCCGATCCGGCCTCGAGTAGCGCCTCGATCGTTGCCCGATCGCTACGCTGTACGGCCGCGTACAGAGCATTGAGCCCAAAACCATAGTCCGGTAACGGATCGTTGATGGTTGCGCGCAGTTCCGGATGCTTCCTCAAGAGTTCTCGGACCCTGGGCGCATCCTGGTCGCACACGGCCGCTTTGAACGCCTGCGCCGGGCTCATTCCGAGCGAGAGAACGTGAGATTTTAGCTTCGCCCACGTATCGAAGCCATATTCGTTGGCAAGCTTGTGCTGCGCGGCCGACAGCCTGCTTCCGGGCGTAGCACGCAGTAACTCTTTGGCTTGTTTTTTGAGAAATTGAAGATTTGGCTTGGCGGGTAGCTGACGAGACATTCCTTCTCCTGTGGCCCGTGTCCGCTAATTCGGGCAGAAGAGAGGTAAATGCTCGCTCTTACTGAAGACCATTCAGGTGGGATCATCCCTTTCCGCGGACAGGAGGCACCCTGCGATGCCACCGGCATTGTAGCAGGATGGCTTCTAAATAGAGAAGTGAATCACGCTTGCTTGAATTTACGGAATGGGCAGCTGATCGCGAGGACAGTTGGACAGACATCAGTTATGAATCAAACACTTGGAGACGGGCCGCAAGAGGAGTATTGGGCCACGAATTTTCGAAGTGAATCTATCAGCTGCGCGGCACATTGCGTCCCGGACGTAGCCTATACTCAAACACAACGCCTCGCAGAACCGGAGAACTCTCTAGATCAATGCCTCGACGAAAAACAGACTTTCGGTTTCCACCTACCGCGACCAGTTCGATTCTTACATCAGGAAGGTCTGACCATTCCTTCCGAAGACTCCTGTATGACTTTTTCACGGTCTCCGCGCGCCTGGAGACGATGAAACGCTACCTGGGGAAAAGGCTGGGGCTTACCGGACCGCAATACACCATCATGATGGCTGTGAAGGAACTCCAGGGTGAAATGGGCGTGAGCGTTGGCCGGGTCGGCGAGTACCTGCATGTGACGGGAACCTTCGTGACCATCGAATCGGGGAAACTTCTGAAAAAAGGTCTCATGGAGAAACGCTCCGACGCCCAAGATGGACGGGTTTCTCTTCTTTCCCTTTCTCCGAAGGGGGCAAAGGCACTCCAGTCTCTGTTTCCGGAGTTGCAACAGATCAACGACGTGTTCTTTGAACTGAACTCGCGCACGGAGTTTGAGCGCCTGTGCAAGAGCCTTGAGAAGCTGGTGGGCAACAGCCAACGTGCACTCGCGCTGGTGAATGCTGCTCGCGACGAGGCGCGACCTACGCTCGGCAGCGGCGGGCGGGCCGTCAGCCGCCTTCCGTAGCTTCTCAAACGGAGCGAAGTGTAGTGGTTAGCGTTCGCCTTCCAGTTCATCTCTGCCGGAGACCCTTTGCAGCTAAACGGCTAAATCTGATTCGACCCGCGAATAGGCTGGCCCTCATGAAAAGTATGCAATGTTTATCACACTCAAATAGCTAATTAACTTACCTTTATTTGTTGACAACTCCGTGCGGTTGCACTAAATTTATGGTCCCCAAGTGAGAATCTGCTCTGGGCCCCGCTCCGCTAACCCTGATCGAACTCAAGTGAAATTTCCGTGATAGTGCTGCCCCGGGAATGCAGCGGCGCGGCATCGGACTATGAACTTCTTGCAGCTTAAGAACGAGATCTGCGATGAGATCGAATCCATGCTCGCGTGCTATTGGAATGGTCCTCGCCAGCCTAGTCATCAGTATGAGGCTGCCAGTGCGCGCCCAGGCACAAACGGTGACTCGGGGACGCACAGCAGCAATCCGCAGTTTGTCGTGACGAAGTAGCAGTCGCGAACGGGCCCGGAGTGGAGACCCCCTCGGCTTCCGGGCCCGTGTTTTAGACATCTTCTGTGTCGTCTCGCTGAGGCACCTTTTTTACGAGGATATTTCGATGAAGAGTTCAAAGTCTTCGCTCGCACTTGCCGTCGTATTCGCATGCGCGGCTATCACTTTCAGCCTGGCGGTGCGCTCCCAGGCACAGACAGTTACCTTCCTCACCCAGCTGACTGGCAATCAGGGATCCGCTACAACGGTCATCCAGGGCACGGACGGAAACTTTTACGGCTCAGCCGGCAACGGCGTTTACAAACAAGGGCAGATCTTCCGCATGACCCCCGACGGATAACTCACTACGATCTATAGTTTCTGCGCCGAGACTGGCTGCCCAGACGGAAACTTTGTGGATCGAAGTCCCATTCTCGGGAGCGACGGAAATCTCTACGGCGTGACGGGAGGTGGCGGGAACAGTAGTGACTCAGGAACCTTCTACAAAATGACGCTGGAAGGCGAGATTACGACCCTCTACACCTTCTGTCCCATTGCCGGATGCGCTGACGGCCAGGCCCCACGCGGAATCATCCTGGCGAGCGATGGAAATTTTTACGGCACCACAGAAGTGGGAGGAAAGTTCTCTGAAGGCACGATCTTCTCGATCAGCCCGAGTGGCACGTTCAAGTTGTTGCACACGTTTTGTTCGCAATCAAATTGCGCCGATGGTGAACTGCCACAAGCCCCGCCAGTGCAGGGTATTGACGGCAACTTCTACGGCACAGCGTACGCGGGGGGCACGCATAACGGGGGCGTCATCTACCAGATCACCGCAGCAGGGACCTTCAAGGTGCTCTACAACTTCTGTACCTATCAGACTTCCTGCCCAACTGGCGCCGATCCGATGGGGGCGCTCGTGCAGGATTCGAAGGGAAACTTCTTTGGCACAACCGCGTTCGGCGGCAACACAAGAAACGACGGCGTCGTATTCGAGTTTACATCGCAAAATCAGTACAAGGTCCTGCACTCGTTCCAGGGTTACGACGGCAACGTCCCCCAGTCGCAATTGGCCCTTGCCAGCAATGGCGCCCTCTATGGAGTGACTCAAGGGGGAGGTGGCCCGGCTCTAGGCAACATTTACAAAGTGACCTCAGCGGGCGTGTTCAAGTCGTTCTACGTCTTCCGGGGTAACGAAGGCTACGATCCGGTTTACAGCCTTTTTCAGAGCACCAATGGTCTTCTCTATGGAACCACGAACTACGGCCCAACCCCTTGTTGCTACGGGACGATCTTCAGCGTCTCCGACGGCATGGGCCCGTTGGTTGAAACCGTGCCCACGGCAGGTAAAGTCGGGAAACACGTCATCATCCTTGGCAACGGCCTAACCGGAACGAGCAGCGTCAAATTCAACGGCAAAGCCGCGACGTTCACCGTCGTTTCGGACACCGAGATCACCGCGACGGTACCCTCCGGCGCTACGACCGGGACGGTCTCCGTCGTAAGTCCGACAGGAACGCTCAAGAGCAACCCGCAGTTTGTTGTGACGAAGTAGCTGGTTCAGCCAAGGCGCTGGGATCAGAACTCAAGGCGGGGAGATGGATGCGATGGCCGTCTGTTGCCGTTAACCATCTTCCCTTCAATCTCAGCCGCATAAGCCCCCAACCGAGAACCCCCTTCGGCTCCTGAGCCTCCTGTCCTGCCAATTTTTTTGCCACAATTTAGGCTTGACTTCTTGTACTGTATTACATACAGTATGTGTCATACACCGTATGACGCAAAGTACTCCGATTCCGAACCAGGTATTCGAGAACCTGAGGCTTGAGCTTCGCCGGGGGTGTCTGACGCTTGCCGTCCTAACCCAACTTCGAAGCGAGCGCTACGGATATACGCTGCGCAAGGCTTTGGCCGACGACGGTCTGGAAATCGATGAAAGCACTTTGTATCCCCTGCTGCGCCGCCTTGAGACTCAGGGTCTTCTCGTAAGCCAGTGGCGCGAGGAAGACAAACGCAACAAGCGCTTCTATCGCATATCGCCAACCGGAGAGCAGGTCCTCGAACAGCTGCTGGCCGAGTGGCAGCGCATTAACACCTCCCTCAGAAAGATCTTTCAAGAGGCATAAGTCATCATGAGCAAATCATCCAGCCCAAATCCCATGGACCTTGTTGACCGCTACCTGCAGGCCGTCCGCTTCTGGCTTCCCAAGAATGCCAGGCAGGAAGACCTGCTTGCAGAATTGGGAGAAGACCTGCGGTCGCAGATCGAAGCGAAAGAGGAGGAGCTTGGCCACTCCCTGGACCAGGCCGCAGTCGCAGCGGTCCTGAAGGCCTGCGGCAATCCCATGCTGGTGGCATCGCGGTTTGGCCGCAGCGGTATCTCATCGGTCCAAGCCTGTTCCCGATCTACCTGTTTGTCCTGAAGATGGTGCTGCTCTGCATCTTGCTCCCGGTATTCGTGTTCATCCTGGGACCAGTCAACTTCGCTAACTCAGGTGGCAATTGGGGCCAAGCCATTCTCGCCACGCTTGGGGGCCTTTGGACCGGAGGATTCATTGCGGCAGGAGTGATCACACTTGTCTTTGTAACTCTGGAAGCGACGCATGCTGTCGCCGGAATGGAATCGAAGTGGGACCCGGTGAAGCTGCCGCCCGTCGAGAAGCAGCCGCGCAAGACTTCGTTTGTCCAGACCGTCAGCGAACTCTTCTTTAGCGTCTTCGGGATCGTGTGGCTGCTGCTGATTCCTCAGCATCCCTTCATGATTCTCGGGCCTGCAGCCGCCTTCCTGAATCTCGCGCCGATTTGGCAGAAGTTCTATTGGCCCATCGTCCTGATCTCCGCATTTGCGGCCGTGCGGCTGGTAATCATTCTGGCGCGTCCACGATGGACACTCTGGCCTATCTTGAGCCAGGCTCTGCAAGGTGTGTTCACTCTCATTGTGATTAAGTACATCCTCGCCGCAGTCGGCCAGATCCCAAGCGCCAATTGGTATCCGTTCGTCACCCTTGCCGACTCGGTGAAGAACTCTGCCCATTACATTCCCATTGCAGCTATCGTGAACATCTCCATCCTGATCGCACTATTGGCTACCTGGTTCGGTGTAGCCATCGGAACGGTTGTACACATTTGGCAGCTGCTAAGCCAGATTCGTAAGCAAGTCTCTGGTACGCATCAGCCAGCGTTCCTTTAGACGAGAAAATGCATGAGGCGCCGCCGTCCTAGAATCGTGTTCTTGGCGATTTAAGAGGGGGGATTTTGACTCTTGCGTGCGAGACACGACGCCGATACGATCCATCGCCGCTCTCGATCCCTCGAAGCCGCCCTGCTTTGCGGTAAGATCAAAGGTTATGACAACGCCTTCATCCGCGCCTGAGCCGGGCACCAACCCCGCTCCGGAACCGCGTCCCTCCAACTTTCTGCGCGACCGCATCGCCGAAGACCTCAAGACCAACAAGTACAGCGGACGTGTGCAAACCCGGTTTCCTCCGGAGCCCAACGGGTATCTCCACATCGGCCACGCCAAGGCGATCTGCCTCGATTTCGGGCTCGCAGACGAGTTCGGCGGACACACCAACCTGCGCTTCGACGACACCAATCCCGAGAAGGAAGATGTCGAGTACGTCGACGCCATCATGGAAGACATTCAGTGGCTCGGCTTCCACTGGGACGGCCTCTTCTATGCGTCAGACTATTTCGATCAGCTCTACGAATGGGCGGTCAAGCTAATCCAAGACGGTAAGGCCTACGTCGACGACCTCACCGCGGATGAGATTCGCAAGCATCGCGGCACCCTGACCGAGCCCGGCAAGGACAGTCCATATCGCAATCGTTCCGTTGAAGAAAGCCTGAATCTGTTTGAGCGGATGAAGGCGGGCGAGTTCCCGGACGGCTCGCGCGTGCTGCGCGCCAAGATCGACATGTCGTCGCCCAATCTGAACATGCGCGACCCGGTCATGTACCGCATCCTGCACGCCGAACATCACCGCACCGGAAACAAGTGGTGCATCTATCCGATGTACGACTACGCACACGGGCAATCGGACTCCCTCGAAAAAGTCACGCACTCCATGTGCTCGCTTGAGTTCGCCGATCACCAGCCGATCTATAGGTGGTTTATAGAACAACTTGGGATTTTCCCATCGCAGCAGATTGAATTCGATCGCCTTAGCCTGACCTATACGCTGATGAGCAAGCGCAAGCTGCGCCAGCTCGTAGAACAAGGCACCGTGCGCGGCTGGGATGACCCGCGCATGCCCACGCTCTCTGGCTTGCGCCGCCGCGGCTACACGCCGGAAGCGATCCGCAACTTCGTGACCGCAGCAGGCGTGTCGCGTACTAATGGCATCGTCGAGCTTGCTATGCTCGAACACTTCGTTCGCGAAGACTTGAACAAGCGAGCGCCGCGCGTCATGGCCGTGCTCCGTCCGTTGAAGGTTGTCATCGACAACTATCCCGAAGGCCAGATCGAAGAGATGGACGCGACCAACAATCCGGAAGACGCGAGCGCGGGCGCGCGCAAGGTGCCATTCTCGCGTGAGCTCTACATTGAGCAGGATGACTTTCGCGAAGCGCCTCCGCCGAAATATTTCCGACTCTCCCCCGGAAAGGAGGTGCGGCTGCGGTACGGCTACTTCATCACCGCGAAGAGCGTCGCGAAGAATGATAAGGGCGAAGTGATTGAGGTGCATTGTACGTACGATCCCGCGACGCGTGGCGGCAACGCGCCGCCGGATGGACGCAAGGTGAAGTCCACGATCCATTGGGTGTCCGCGCAGCACGCCATCGATGCTGAGGTGCGCATCTATGAGAACCTCTTCACGAAAGAGAATCTGGGCGACCTGAAAGCGGGCGAAGATCCGCTGGACTATCTGAATCCCAACTCGCTGGAGACGATCCCACGCGCCAAGATCGAGCCCTCGCTGGCGAATGCCACACCGGGCACCCGCTACCAGTTCGAGCGCTTGGGATACTTTGCCGCCGACCTCGACTCGAAGGCCGGTGCGCCGGTGTTCAACCGTACCGTGGCGTTGAAAGATACGTGGGCGAGGGTGGAGAAGAAGCAGGGCGGGAGATAGGGGCTACTGAATCTAAGGGAGTCACGGGCCAAAAAATGCTCCTGCAGAAACATTTTGATGTACGAAGTTGTATGCACAATCGACCTAACTACCTAGGTTTATTGGACTTACAGGATAAAGATGCCCCCACTTTTCCCACAGGATGCTACTCTGTGCGACGACCGAAGGCCAATTTTACTTTGACGAGTTTGTCGTCCTGAGTTGCTCAGTATCTCTCCCGTATGTCGCTCCATCGACAAGCAGCAGGGCCGCGATCGGATCGAGGCATATTCAGGAGTTCAAGAACGTTTCGCAGATGGCTATGTGAAGTTCGCGGAAAGTGGCTATTGCATTCCTCCCCTTCTATTCCGATCCTGAATACTGGATCTTAACTTCAGAGCCGGACGGATAGGTTTCGTTGACATGCACCCGAGCGTCCCAGCCGTTTTTCTTTTTTTTGAAGTCTCTCGCACGGCCAACTCGATGTGCGCCGCCGGAGTCCTGCTTTTGCTGATCGGGATGTTTGCCGTGAGGCGTGATTTCGTCGCGGCTCGCGGGCTCGGCAAAATCGCAGCCCTGAGCAATTTGTGTTTCGCGATCCCTTTAGCGGTTTTTGGTGCCGAACATCTTTCCGGCGCACGATTTCTCAAAGATGGTGTGCCCTCGTATGTGCCATGGCATCTGTTTTGGGCCTACTTCGTAGGCTTTGCGCTGATTGCGGCATCGTTGAGCATCGCCACGAAGATTCAGGTGCGCTGGTCCGGCCTGCTTTTCGGGATCATGATGTTCCTGTTTGTCGCAATGATCCACCTTCCTAAAGCGCTCGCCGTCCACAACCGGCTTTCCTGGACCATTGTTTTCCGCGAGCCATCATTCGCGGCGGGTGCCTGGATCCTTGCAGCAACGGCGATGAATGGATCCCGGCCTCGGGCACGGGACACGCTGATCACCGTCGGCCGCCTGATCATTGGCATCGTCGCCATCTTCTTTGCGGTTGAGCAATTGCTGCATCCGCTCGGAATGCCCGGCGTTCCTCTCGAAAAGGAAATGCCCGCGTGGATTCCCCTGCGTCCACTCATTGGTTACCTCACGGGGGGCATTCTTCTGGCCGCCGGCGCGTGCATTCTGCTGGCGCGCAAAACTCGAATCGCAGCAACATATCTCGGCGCCTGGCTTCTGCTGCTGATCGTCGCCATCTACGGCCCGGTCATGATCGTGGCGCTCTTCGACCCAAGCACCGCGATTAAGGTAGAGGGATTGAACTATTTTGCGGATACGCTCCTGTTCTCAGGAGGAATTCTGGCTCTGGCAGAGTTTTACTGGCTTCGTCTGAAAGATAGAGGTTCGAGCGGCGAACCACCCCCAGGGGCGCAGGCCTATCCAGCCTGATACGGTTGCCCGAGCGGTTCTCGAAAAAAGATTTGCGGAGAGCGTAGGTCTTTGCGTCGGGTAACCTAGGTGCCAGTCGGCAGCATGGGGGCTGCACGCGACCGCAGGTCCTTCGCGGTAAAAGTGCGGCAGGATGACAATACTGGGACGATGTGGTTCCGGCACGAGTTCTGTCACTTCGGCTTCGCTGCCTCTTCCACTCCCTTCAGCATTCCGTCCAGGCTGGCGCGTGAGAAATAACGGCCGTTTACGATAACTGCTGCGATTCTTTGCGTGTTGCTGATGTCGTTAAGCGGATTGGCATCGAGCAATACCAGGTCGGCGTACTTGCCCGGTCCGATGGTTCCGAGCTTATCTTCCATGCCGAGGAATTTTGCCGGGTTAATCGTTGCCGTCTGCAGGGCTTCCAGCGGCGTGAAACCTGCGGCTACGAAGCGCTGCAGTTCTTCGTGCAGGCTGAAGCCGGGGAAGATGTAAACGCCTGGGGGCGTGTCCGTGCCGGCCAGAAATGGAATGCCGGCGTGGTGCATCTCGTTAACAACCTCCAGTTCTTTTTCGACGAAGCGCTTGCGCGTAGCCAGATCGTCGGTGTTGAAGTCGCGCATGATCTGCTCGGTGAAACGCTTCCAGGTGAGGTCTTTCCAGGACGCAGGCACGTACTTGGCGCGAGTGTCGGCAGCGAAGTCTTTCTGATCGATCAGGTTGCCGCCGCGCTCCCAGACGAGTGTCGGACACTGCCAGGTCTGATTCTTTGCCAGCAGCGCGAACAATGACGCTGCTCGCCCTGGATCATAAGTTGATAAGAACTTGCTCTCGCTTTTCTGTCCCTTGATGAATTCATCTTCGAGCGGCGAGGCGCCTTCGAATATGCCGATCAGGTGCTCGAAGCTTTTCTGCCCTGCGTTCGACATCTCCGACGCGCGGACTGAGTCTGGGACGTGGCCGACGAAGGTGATTCCCTGCTTTTTCGCCTCGTCGGCGATAGCAAAGACTGCCTCGCGCGGGATGAGCGATTGCAGCTTGATGAAGTCGGCTCCACGCTTTTTCAGATCATCCACTGCGCGCCGGCCATCTTCTGTTGTCTTGATCGCAATTGAGATTGGAAACCGGGGCTGCGGCCCATCGAGCATCGGCCCGGAGATCACGATCCGCGGGCCGATCATCTTTCCGGCGGAAATGTCGGTACGCCATTGCTGCAGCACGTCCAGTTCGCCGCCCATGTCGCGTACGCCGGTGATGCCGTTTGCGATGAAGAGAGGAATTGCGATTTCTTTCCCGCGCGGAAACCAGTTTCCGAAGGCCATGTGGACGTGCATATCCCAGAGTCCAGGGATGAGGAACTTGCCTTTGCCGTCGATAAAGATGGCATCGATGCGATGGGTCTTCTCGTGCTCTTCGGGACCGACCACGGCGAGGATGCGCGTGCCGTGGACGACTACGGAGCGGTGCGTCTGGGGAAGGCCGCCCTTGACATCGATTACGGTCACGTCGTCAATGACGAGTACCGAGGGCGTGAGCTGCGCGGAGGAGATTGTCGCCAGACAGATTAGGAGAAGGCAGAAGGTCCATTGCTTCATTTGAGCAATGTACGGGGCGTCCGGCGGATTCGTCAAAATCGAATCTCAGGGCTGAATCCGTGAGCTTTCTTACGCGTCGGCGTAGGTAGGAAAGTCAGAGTCCCCGGATTGGGGCTTGCTCTAGTGAACGTGGGGGCTCTGGGCTGGATTGTGACGCGGACCCGGCGGCTCTTTCACCACCTTCACTTCAAAGTTGACGGGTAACGTTTTCGGCGGGAAGCACTGCGCGTTGTCACACGCCTGATAACGCAGGAATCCGCGCATGACGTACTTTCCAGGAACCACCGAGTGCAACGGATGCACCGACACTGTGATGGCAAAGTCACCACTGTAGACGTTCAACTTCTCGTCAGGAGAAAAGGGGAAGGAGAGATCTTTGCCTTCTGGATATTCAGTCTTGCCGAGGACAATATCCGTCGGCGGATCCATCTTTAGGGCCGTCGCGATCAGGAACTCCGATTTAGGCGTATTGGAATTGACGTGGAATCCGGGCGCGACCCGGAAGTCCAGCTTGACGGCCGTTGGAGCAGCGCGCCGAGCGGTGACCAGCGGCACGGGGGCCATGGTGACGGAAGGAGGCTTGCCCGACTGCGCGAGGGCAGGACCCGCAAGCAGCGCGAGAACTCCGATAAGGGTCGAAATGTGCCTTGGCGAATTCATGGGCTTACGACGCCAAGAAGCCATGTCCAATATAGAAGGGTCGATCGTGCGTTCCTATTGTCAATTCTGAGGCTGCGGCGCCGACAAGGCGGCATTCTGGCCAGGACTCGCCTGGGTGCTCAGCGCCTTCTTGATTGAGTCTTCGATGTCGGCTCTGCCCTTGAGACCGATGATTCTGTCGACGATCTTGCCGTCGCGGCCGATGAAGAAGCTTTCGGGCAATCCCGGGACGCCGCCGTATTCGTCGCCCACCGCTTCCTTGCCCAGCAGGACGGGATAGTTCACGCCCATATCTTTCGCGAACTTTGCGATCTCGTCCTTGCCGGAGTCGTCCATAGCGACTCCGACGACCTGCAGGCCTTGGGAGCCGTACTGGTTCTGCATCTCCACGAGCCAGGGGGTCTCGATTTTGCAAGGTCCGCACCAAGTGGCCCAGAAATTGAGCAGGACGGCTTTGCCGCGGAGATCCGACAGCTTCAGGCTGCCACCGTCGAGCTTCTCCAGAGTGAAATCCGGCGCGGGCGTGGTCTTGCCAAGGATCGGTGGAGCTTCGGGGCCGGAGCGTCGAGCCATGTGGAAGCCGACGTAGAGCATGGCAGCCGCGACGACTGCGACGACGACCAAAGCTAACGGATTGCGGCCACCCCGCGGGGCTAGCGGCGGTTGCACAGGAGGATTCCCGAAGTTGCTGGCGTTGACTTCTGGCGTGTTGGTTACAGGCGTTTGATCCGAATGTTCAACTGACATAAACCCAATTCCTCACTACAGAGCGAAACGATTCAAAAACGACAGCCAGCTCGAGATGAGCGTAAAGCGGCCGAGGACGAGCAAAATTCCAAGCGCAATCAATAGGCCTCCGCTTGCGACCTCAAGCGCGTGCATGTGCGAGCGGAAGCGGCTGTAAAACTTCAGGAACCGCTCCATCAGGAGCGAGGTCAGCAGAAACGGCACGGCCAGTCCTAACGAATAGACTCCCAACAAGAGGATTCCTTTTATCACCGTGTCTTGCTCGCTGGCGAGTGTCAAGATGGCAGTCAGGATCGGGCCGAGGCAAGGAGTCCAGCCGAAGGCGAACGCGAATCCGATGACGAACGCGCCGAAGGGAGTGCTGCTGCCTTTTACGCTGTGGAGCCGGGCATCCGTATATAGGGCTTTGATCTTGAAAATCCCGGTCAGGTGAAGTCCGAAGATGATGATGACAACTCCGGCTACGATTGACAGAGTGTGCTTGTAGCGTGCCGCGACCTGACCGATCTCCGTGGAGATTGCGCCCAGCGTCACGAACACAACGCTGAAGCCAAGGATGAAGCCGACCGAGTTGATCATCACGCGGCGCATGAGCTGGGCATGCGGCGATTTCAGTTCTTCAACTCCGGCTCCGGAGATCAGGGAAACGTATCCCGGCACGAGCGGAAGTACGCAAGGCGAGAGAAAAGAAATCAGCCCGGCAAAGAATGCGGCGATCGGCAGTGGGAGGCTCGACATTCGTCCTTTATTGTACTCGGCGCGTAAGGTTCACTGAATAAGACGCGGCTGAAGGACTTTAGTTTCAGGAAAGCAGGGCAGCGGCTAGTGGTCCGGGCGAGATGGTCTGTGCTTGGCCCACCAGGATCTGCTGACCACGAATCATGACGACTGACCACTGCCTTCAGTGTTTTGCCTTTTTCTTGGCGGACTTAGCTGGCGGCGCGTGAGCCGGAGAGTTCTCGGGTTCACTGGCCGGGGCGAGCGAATTTAGTTGTTCCGGAGAATCCACGATTTTGCGGAAGAAGGTCGTGGGTACTGTGGCCTGGAGCACGGCGCGACTGTCATCCTGCCGGACCTGCAGACTATCGAAGACGGTCTTTACCTCCGCGTCGGGGCCCGGAGATCCGACGGAGGCTTCCGCGCTGTGAAACATGGCCAGGAAGACGTTGAGCTTGTCAGCGATGAGCCGCGCATCATCGTCGCTCGCAGCCGTGGCCTCGGCGCGGAGGTGAAGCACTCCGGCCCGCAGCGGCAGATGGAGGGGGTTATAGCTGGCAGACAGGACAAGATCCGCGGGCTTGGCGAATACCGAGGACCAGCCGTCGAACGCCGGCGCAGACGGCTCAACCCGCGCGATGAGCCAGAGTGGGCTGGCCAGTTGTACGCGCTTGTAATAGCGCCGCAGAAATTGAGGTCCGCCGAAAGGTGATGCCAGCCGCCGCGATCGGTCGATCATGCCATGAATGACGGCCGCGATCTTCGTGGTTCGACGCGGCGACTGCGTCCACCGACAGGAACGCGATCCGGAAGGTTCGCCCGGAAATGGGGATGGTATAGATATCGACAGAATTGTAGTTTTCTACGGATCTGGCAGTTTGATTGAGGTACGCGGTGCACCTGGCGCCATCGAAGTGGCCGATGAAAACTTCTGAGAACCGAGGCTCGGGCGTGGCGCCGCCGGTGCCTCCGCCGGGCCAGTTCGCAGGGTAGTGCACGGCGAAAGCGACGGAATCGAGATCTCGCTCGTAATCGAAACCGGTTTGCTGAATGAAGTACTCGTAGTCCGGATCATGCGTAACGGGGAAAAGGGGCTTGCTGCTGATCTTTGCGCACCCATCTGAAGTTGGCGTAGAAGAAGGCGTCGGCACTGGGCAGCAGACGCGCGGCTTCCGGCGGAGCGGCCTTGCGCAGCTGGACGGCGACCACCAGCAACGCGGCAATAATGACCACCGCGAGAGCGATTGGGAAAGTGCGTCTAATTCGCATGAAATGCGATCAGGAGTGAAATGATAGCATCCTGAGCGGCGAATCCGCTCTCCGGGCTGCTGAATCTACGTTGAATTGAGAGCACCACCAGGGCTCAAAGCGTTCACAGAGGAGGGCTGCCGCTTGCTGCGACAGCCCAGCTTGGTCGAGCCCTGAATCGGGACGGTGTTGCACGTCTGATTCCCCTTGTGATACTTTTTATAATTGTCCCGGACATGCGGAAGGGATCAGAGGGATAGTTCGCGCGAGGCGCGGCTTTCCCGAGAGTTGCTGGCGTAGCTCAGCCGGTAGAGCATCTGATTTGTAATCAGAGGGTCGGGGGTTCGAATCCCTTCGCCAGCTCCAGAGAACGAAGTAGCAACGAATTTTCCGGCGGCGGCGGATTCGGTAGCGGCGCAACAGGTTTTTCCAACGCACTCCATTCGGAACTTTTCCGGGTTGTAGTGGCCAACGACAGTCATCTTCGCGATGGTCTTTGTGCGCGACCTTGGTTTCCCTGTTTTGCGAAATTCAGTGATGTGAAATGGAAGTGTGACTTGTGCTGCGCTTTCGTCCGCGGTTCCGCGTGAGTGATCCGGCGGAGGCGAAGCACGGTCTGCCGGACGGAGCGCGATGGCCGCATCGCCCGAAAGTTTTTGCACAGGTGGGTGAGTGGTTAAAGCCAACAGACTGTAAATCTGTCCCTCCTAGCGAGGTACGAAGGTTCGAATCCTTCCCTGTGCACCAGTGATCGAAGCGAGCCGGAGGCAGGAGCGAGCCTCAGCGAGAGGCGTGGTGGCGAATCCGAGCGGCGCGAAGGATTCGGTAAGCATGAATCGCTTGCAGTAGCATGATCGCCTACGCCGTGTTGGGAGTCTTTGACGTGGATGACGATCACCGACACGCAGATTTCGGGCCGGAACGCTGGTGATTCTGGCCCTGTTCGCGTTCAAGAGCTGGGTGCGGCGGAAAGATGTGATGCATCCGGATGAGGAGAAGAGACGGACAGCTGAAGCTGAGGCTGAGTTTCCGAGCCGATGTAGCTCAGTTGGTAGAGCACTCCCTTGGTAAGGGAGAGGTCACCAGTTCAATCCTGGTCATCGGCTCCAGATATTGGTGGAGTCTGCGAGGGATTTGTGAAGGGCGCGACTTCAGTCGTGCCGTGGGAGTTGTAGAAGAAGCGGCTTTAGCCGCTGAGGGCTGACGGCTGATAGCTGACAGCTGGTTTACAGGGCGGGAGTAACTCAGTGGTAGAGTCACAGCCTTCCAAGCTGTTGGTCGCGGGTTCGATTCCCGTCTCCCGCTCCAGTGAGTCGAAGGTTGGCGGGCGAGGCGCCCGCGCCTCATGAGCAGAGACAAATGGCGTTTTGAACAGGCTGCCATCAAGGTTGAGAAAGAGCAGGAATTCGCCAGGCTGCAAGCGGCGATTGAGCAGGCGTTCCTGCCGGAAAAGGTCGAGCAGTTTTTGAAGCAGCTCGACCGCAAGGGAATTCGCGTTCGCGACCTGGATGCGGTGCTGGCGCAGGGGGTGCTCGAAGGCTATCGGCGAACCCGGGACTGAATGCGCAGCAGCTGTATCAGGTCGCTGCCGCTTTCGGACCAGGCGCAGATGCGCGAGTTTTATCTGTCGAAGCTGGAAGGGGTCGACATCAGCGCTGCGACACAAGTTTAGGAAGCTGTATCAGTACTACTGAGGACATACACAGATCGTGAATCGCACAAAGGACGTGCGCCTCAGGATGACAAGGCGGCGGGCGACGCCGCTAACGAGGGTTTCGAGCTGAAGCTAAAAGCTTAGGAGCTAGAGGCTGGAGTTATGGCGAAAGAGAAATTTGATCGGACAAAGCCGCACTGCAACGTAGGGACGATCGGACACATTGATCATGGCAAGACGACGTTGACGGCGGCGATCACCAAGGTGTTGTCCAAGCACAATCCGAACATCAAATTCCGGTCGTTTGATTCGATCGACAACGCGCCGGAAGAGAAGGCGCGCGGAATCACGATCGCGACGGCGCACGTGGAGTATGAGACGGCGAACCGTCACTACGCGCACGTGGATTGCCCGGGCCACGCCGATTACATCAAGAACATGATCACGGGCGCGGCGCAGATGGATGGCGCGATTCTGGTGGTGGCGGCGACGGATGGTCCGATGCCGCAGACGCGCGAGCACGTGCTGCTGGCCCGCCAGGTGGGTGTGCCGTACATCGTGGTGGCGCTGAACAAGTGCGATGCGGTGGACGATCCGGAGTTGCTGGATCTGGTTGAACTCGAAGTGCGCGAGCTGCTGAAGAGCTACAAGTTCCCGGGCGACGACGTGCCGGTGATTCGGTTGTCGGCACTGGGCGCGCTGAACGGCGAAGAGAAGTGGGAGAAGCAGATTGATGCGCTGATGGAGGCGGTGGACAAGAGCGTGCCGCAGCCGGCGCGCGAACTGGACAAGCCGTTCCTGATGCCGATCGAAGATATCTTCTCGATCTCGGGCCGCGGCACGGTGGTGACGGGACGAATCGAGCGCGGCAAGATCAAGGTGGGCGAGGAAGTGGAAATCGTCGGCTTCCGCGAGACGCGCAAGACGGTGGTGACCGGCGTCGAGATGTTCAAGAAGCAGCTGGACGAAGGCATGGCGGGCGACAACGCTGGACTGCTGCTGCGCGGCATTGCCAAGGAAGACGTGGAGCGCGGCATGGTGCTGGCGAAGACGGGATCGATCACGCCGCACACGAAGTTCAAGGCGGAGGTGTACATCCTGACGAAGGAAGAGGGCGGGCGACATACGCCGTTCTTCAAGGGATACCGTCCGCAGTTCTACTTGCGAACGACGGATGTGACGGGCGTGGCGGAGTTGCCGGCGGGAACCGAGATGGTGATGCCGGGAGATAACGTGAGCCTGGTGATCGAGTTGATCACGCCGGTGGCGATGGAGAAGGGCTTGCGCTTTGCGATTCGCGAAGGCGGCCACACCGTGGGAGCCGGAACGATCGCGGAGATTATTCAGTAAGAGCAGGCTGTCGGAGCTTCATGCCTACCAAGACAGAGTGGCAAGCGATTGAGGCAGTAGGTTTATGGATTCGGTGCTTGCTGCCGGTCGGCCTGATTGCTAGGTTCGCTCCGAAATTGTTGCGAACTGTGGAAGAGTAAGTCCGAGCGGTTGAGGTAAGCAAAGTGCCTCCGGCGACAAAAACCGTCGCCTCAAGGATGACAGGGTTTGAGCTGGAAGTTTAAGAGTCAGGAGCTGTTGAGATGCCCCGAGAAATAGTGACATTACAGTGCGGTGACTGCAAAGAGCGGAATTATTCGACGACGAAGAACCGTAAGACGACGACCGAGCGGCTGGAATTCAAGAAGTTCTGCCGCCGTTGCCGTAAGCACACCGCCCATAAAGAAGTGAAATAATTGGCGATTGGGTGATTGCTGATTGGCGATTGAAAAATCGCTCAATGACTCGAATCACTGAAGTCACTCAATGATACAGGGGCGTAAGCTCAACGGTTAAACTGTCGGTCTCCAAAACCGAACTTGGGGGTTCGAATCCCTCCGCCCCTGCCAGAGTTTTGGAGAGAAGGGCCAGGCCAGGAGTAGTAGATGTCAGTCGAGACGAAGAAAATGGCAAATTCAATTGCAGCAGCCGGTGGCAATTTTGGCGATCGGATCAAGTCCTGGCCGGAGCGGATCAAGTCTTTCTACAACGACGTGCGCACGGAAATGCGCAAGGTGACGGCGCCGACGCTGGAAAGAAGTGCGCGGCACGACGACGGTGGTCATCATTACGGTGTTCATTTTCGCGCTGTATTTCGGGATTATCGATTTCGTTATTCAACACGGAGTGACCGCCTTGTTCAAAGCTATTCAGGGCGCGCTACTAAGCAAGCGCGGCTGGAAAAGCAGGTTCATATGCAGGACGAAGAGAAGAACGAAACGACAGCTGGCGAAGGCGCACAGCAGGCCCCCGCAGAGGGATCGACTGCGACCGCGGAAGCGCCGCGCAATCCGAACATGAAGTGGTACATCATCCACTCCTATTCGGGCTTTGAGCGCAAAGTGAAAGAATCGCTCGAGTCGCGGGTCGCCGCGTTCGGGCTGCAGGACAAGATCGGCAAAGTGCTGATCCCGACCGAGTCGGTCACCGAAGTTCGCGGAGGCAAGAAGTACACCTCCGAGCGCATGTTCTATCCCGGCTATGTGCTGGTCGAAATGGACATGGATGATCACGTCTGGCATGTGGTGAAGTCCACGCCGCGGGTGACAGGATTCGTCGGCACCGGGCAGCAGCCCACGCCGCTTTCGGAAGAAGAAGTTCAGCACATCGTTTACAAAGTGGCTGACAGCCGCGAGAAGCCGAAGCTCAAGGTCAAGTTCGAGAAGAACGAATCGGTGCGCATCACCGAAGGACCGTTCGCGAGCTTTACGGGCGTGGTTGACGAAGTGAACGAAGACCGCGAGACGCTGAAGGTGATGGTCACGATTTTCGGGCGTTCGACCCCGGTGGAACTCGAGTTCAACCAGGTGGAGAAGGTCGCGTAGAAGGCAGTTTCGTAGTTTGCAAGTTGAAGTTTCCAGAAAGATCGAGCTCCAGAATTTCCTGGGCCGAAAATCCTAGACTCGGAACTGAAGCGGAAGAGAGATCATGGCAAAAAAAGTTACAGGTTATGTGAAATTGCAGATCGCGGCGGGCAAGGCGACTCCGGCGCCCCCGGTGGGCCCGGCGCTTGGCCAGGCGCAGATCAACATCATGGAGTTCTGCAAGCAGTTCAATGCCAGAACCAACCAGAAGGAGATGGAAGGTCTGATCATCCCGGTGGTCGTGTCGGTGTACAGCGACCGCTCGTTCACCTTCATCACCAAGACGCCTCCGGCGTCGATTCTGCTGAAGCGCGCTGCGGGCATCGCCAAGGGATCGGGCACGCCAAATAAAGACAAAGTCGGCAAAGTTACCGCGAAGCAGGTGGAAGACATCGCGAAGCAGAAGATGCCCGACCTGAACGCCGCGTCGGTCGAGACCGCGATCAAGAGCGTGCGAGGGACGGCGCGCTCGATGGGAATTGAAGTCGTTGGATAACATTTGGTAACCGGGTAATTTGGTAATTGAACACGTCGAGAGCAGGACTTTCAAATTATCTGATTACCAAATTGCCCATTAAAAAATAGTCAAACGCACCACGGCTCTTCGAATCAACGGCGAGCGGTGGGAGACAAGGAGCAGTAATGAACAAAAAGAAGGAAAGAACATCTCCAAGGCGCACGCAGCTGTCGAGAAGCGCCCCTATGTTCTGCAGGATGCCGTTCCGCTCCTGCAGAAAGTGAAATTCGCCAAGTTCGACGAGACCGTCGAAGTCACGATGCGGCTGGGAGTCGATCCCAAGCACGCCGACCAGATGGTCCGCGGCACGGTCGTTCTGCCGCACGGACTGGGCAAGTCGAAGAAGGTTCTCGTCATCGCGACCGGCGACAAGATCAAGGAAGCAGAAGCGGCCGGAGCCGATTTCGTCGGCGGCGAAGAGATGGTCGAGAAGATCACGAAGGAAAACTGGACCGACTTCGACGCCCTGATCGCCACTCCCGATGTGATGAAGTCCGTCGGACGTCTGGGCAAGGTTCTCGGCCCCAAGGGCCTGATGCCGAATCCGAAGACCGGCACGGTCACTTTCGATGTGGGCAAGGCGGTTCAGGAAGTGAAGGCCGGTAAGGTTGAGTTCCGCACCGACAAGACTGCGCTCGTGCACTGTCCCGTGGGCAAGATTTCGTTTACGCCCGACAAGCTGATTGAGAACGCTACGGTGCTGATCACGAGCGTGATCAAGGCGAAGCCGTCGGTGGCCAAGGGCAAGTACATTAAGGGCTGCTATCTGAGTTCGACAATGGGACCGGGGATTGCGCTGGATGTGACCCCGATCGAGGCTGCGGCGAAGGCATAGCGGATCGCGCGCGACGCCCGCGCACAGCGACAGGCGGCCGTCCCCACATCAAGATCAGAAAGATTCGAGGAATCGACAATGGCAGTTACCAGGGCAAAGAAGACAGAGCAGGTCGAGAAGCTGAGCAAGGATCTGCAGAACGTTTCCAATGTCGTCGTTGCGACCTATACGAAAATGACGGTCGCCCAGGACTATGAGCTGCGCAAGGCTCTGCGCGGCGCGGGCGCGAAGTATCAGGTCGTCAAGAACACGCTGGCAGAGAGGGCGGCGAAGGGCACGAAGGTTGAAGGCGCGCTGAAAGATCTGGCGGGCGTGACCTCGATTGCCTACACAACGGGCGATCCGGTGGCGATGGCCAAGGCGCTGACGAAGTATGCCAAGGACACGCCGGAGTTTACCTTCAAGGTCGGTGTGGTCGAAGGCCGTGTCATCAAGATTAAAGAGATCGAAGCGCTGGCGAGCATGCCTTCGAAGGAAGAGCTGATGTCGAAGCTGCTGTTCCTGATCAATGCTCCGGCGCAGCGTCTGGCGACGGTGATGAATGCCGTGCCGAGGCAACCTGGCGGTGGTGGTCGATCAGGCCGTGCAGCAGAAGAAATTCAAAGAAGCCTAAAGAGATTGAGCGATTTCGCGATCGCGCCATTGGGCGATTGAAGAATCAACTACTGACTTGATCGCTCAATCGCCAAATGAGTTTGGTCGTTCGCAGTTCAGGGGTTGCGCGGTCCTTTCCGGGCGTTGTCTGGCGCGAGGAAACAGGGCCTGGTCGCACTGGAAACCTGGCTTGCGGATGGCGAAAAAGCGAGACGTAGCAAGCTACGTCTCTACGAAAAAAAGACTTAGGAGAAACAAAATGGCGGATTTAGCACAGTTGGAAGAGTCAATTGTAGGCCTGTCGCTGCTCGAAGCGGCTGAGCTGGTGAAGAAGCTGGAATCGCGTCTGGGCGTATCGGCGGCGGCAGCGGCTCCCGTGATGGTGGCGGGCGGCGGCGCAGGTGCGGCGGCAGCGGCTCCGGCGGAAGAGAAAACCGAATTCACCGTCGTCCTGAAGGAAGTCGGCGCCAACAAAATCAATGTGATCAAGGCCGTCCGCGAAGTCACCAGCCTGGGCTTGAAGGAAGCCAAGGAACTGGTGGATGGAGCGCCCAAGAACATTAAGGAAGGCGTTTCCAAGGAAGAGGCGGAGACCATCAAGAAGAAGTTCACCGACGCTGGCGCGACCGTCGAAGTAAAGTAAGGGCTCTGGGGGGCGGGCGCGCTCTTGCCGGCCAATCGCTGGTGCAACGCAGTCCGGGCAGCAGGTGTCCGCCCACATGGACTCAGTCGCACCAAAAGCAGTGCAAAATCGATTATGTTGCACGTTCCTACTTGTGAAGCCTGGGCTGGGATGTTAGCATCTATATAACATCGCGGCCCTAGGCTTCACTCAACGCGAGCGAGGCTCGCGAAGTAAGTTTGGGCAGGCTGCTCTGCGGGCAGGCAGAGCGGAAACAGGCCGAAGAACTGGCGCGAAAGAGTTCAAATCAGAAATGGCAAAACGCCTTGGATGGCGTCAGCGGGAACCACTGTCCCCGCGGACGCCTCATCGTCTTTTAGGTTCTAAGCTGTTCCGGTTCTGCACTAAAGTAGGTCCCGCGGCGCGATGAGCGCCATACATTCCGCGGTTTGAGCGCGGCCTTCGGTTGCGCGTGAGATTGGGAGTTTCTTAACGATGACAAATGCCTTCCGTAAACGCTTTGATTTTTCCAAAATTCCGGCCACTATCCAGATCCCGAACCTGATCGAGGTTCAGAAGCGTTCGTACGATCGCTTCCTGCAGATGGACAAACTGCCCAGCGAGCGCGAAGACGGCGGCTTGCAGGCGGTGTTTCAGTCTGTCTTCCCGATCACCGACTTCCGCAACGTATCACAACTTGAGTTTGTGGATTACGCCATCGGTAACTGGGAGTGCAAGTGCGGACACCTGAAAGGTCTGCATCACCTCCGTACCACTTGTAAGAATTGCGGCAACACCGTTATCACCGATCCGTTCCATCCGGGCGAGGTGCTGTGCTCGAAGTGCGGCACGTACAACGCGAACACGCCCGACTTCTGCAACAAGTGCGGCGACCCGGTCGGCTTGCAATTGAAATACGACGTGGCTGAGTGCGAAGAGCGTGGCATGACGTATTCCGCTCCGCTGAAGGTCACGATGCGTCTGACGATCTTCGACAAAGACGCCGAGACCGGCAACCGTTCGATCCGCGACATCAAAGAGCAGGAAGTTTTCTTCGGCGACGTTCCGCTGATGACGCAGAACGGGACGTTCATCATCAATGGAACAGAGCGCGTGATTGTCAGCCAGTTGCACCGTTCGCCAGGCGTGTTCTTCGAGACCGCAAACAACCGCACCTACTTCCTCGGCAAGATTATTCCGTACCGCGGTTCGTGGGTGGAGTTCGAGTACGACCAGAAGAACGTGCTGTATGTCCGCATCGACCGCAAGCGCAAGTTCCTGGGCACGATCTTCCTGCGCGCCCTTGGCCTGCGTTCCGGCGAAGACATCCTGAAGACGTTCTACACGACGGACCGCATCGCGGTTCGCGACAAGAAGCTCTACTGGACGCTCGATCCGACCAGCGAGAAGCCGACGAACCTGCTCGGCATGAAGCTGGCCCGCAGCGTCAAAAACAAGTCGGGTGACGAAATCGCTCACTCTGGCCGCAAGATCAACGCGCAGGTTCTGAAGGAAATTCAGAAGGCGAAGATCACCGAAATCGAAGTCGATATCACCGACCTCGAAGGCGCGTGGACGGCCGGCGATGTGGTGGACACCACCACTGGCGAAGTGATGCTCGAAGCCAACTCCGAGCTGACGGCCGACAAGCTGTCGAAGATCCTCGACTCCGGCGTGGTGGAAATGTCGCTGTTCTTCCCCGAGCGCGACGATGTGGGAACGGTCATCAGCCAGACGCTGAAGCGCGATTCGATCAAGACTCCGCAGGAGGCGTTGATCGAGATCTACCGCAAGCTGCGTCCGGGCGATCCGCCGACGCTCGACACGGCGACGGCATTGTTCCATGGAATGTTCTTCGACCCGCGCAAGTATGACTTCTCGCGCGTGGGCCGTTTGAAGTTCAACATCAAGTTGTTCGAGAACCAGGAAGCGACCTCGCTCGACAAGCGCACGCTCGATCCGGAAGATTTCTACGCGACGATTGCGTACCTGCTCAAGCTGCGCAAGAACATCGGCGCGGTCGACGATATCGATCACCTCGGCAACCGGCGCGTACGCGCGGTCGGCGAGTTGATGGAGAACCAGTTCCGCATCGGCCTGGTCCGCATGGAGCGCGCCATTAAGGAAAAGATGAGCGTGTACCAGGAAATGTCGACGGCGATGCCGCACGACCTGGTCAATGCGAAGCCGGTGATGGCCGCGATCCGCGAATTCTTCGGATCGTCGCAGCTCTCGCAGTTCATGGATCAGACCAACCCGCTCTCCGAGATCACGCACAAGCGGCGTCTCTCGGCTCTTGGGCCGGGCGGTCTGTCGCGTGAGCGCGCCGGATTCGAAGTCCGCGACGTTCACCCCACGCATTACGGACGTATCTGCCCGATTGAGACCCCGGAAGGTCCGAACATCGGTCTGATCTCGTCCTTGAGTTGCTACGCGCGGATCAACGACTACGGTTTCATCGAGTCGCCCTACCGCAAGATCAAGGGCGGACGCGTCATTGACTACGTCACGCGTCGTGAACGTTGGCGATAGCGACTTCAAAGTCGGCGATCACGTGGAGAAGCACGAGATCGAGAAGATCAACAACGAGCTGAAAGAGAAGCGCAAGAAGCCGGCATCGATCGAGCCGTTCTCGTTCTATCTGTCGGCTTGGGAAGAAGACCGCCACACGATCGCGCAGGCCAATGTGGAACTCGACGATAAGGGCCGCATTGCAGCCGAACTCGTCAATGCTCGCAAGGCCGGCAACTTCGTGCTGGTGAATCGCGAAGAAGTCGATTACGTCGACGTCAGCCCGAAGCAGCTGGTTTCGGTTGCGGCCTCGCTGGTACCGTTCCTCGAGCACGACGACGCGAACCGCGCGCTGATGGGCGCGAACATGCAACGCCAGTCCGTGCCGCTGCTCCGAGCGCAAGCGCCGATCGTCGGCACCGGGATGGAAGGCGTTACGGCTCGTGACTCGGGCGCAGTTGTTCTGGCCCGCCGCAACGGCATCATCGATTCGGTCGACTCCGAGCGCATTATCGTGCGCGTCGAAGGCGAGCATCATCCCACGCAGTTGTCGCGTGAGGTCGGAAGCGACATCTACCAGCTGACGAAGTTCAAGCGCTCGAACCAGAACACCTGTATCAACCAAAAGCCGGTGGTGAAGAAAGGTCAGCGCGTACTGAAGGGCGAGATTATCGCTGATGGTCCTTGCACCGATCATGGCGAGTTGGCGCTGGGACGAAACGTCCTCGTCGCCTTCATGCCGTGGCGCGGTTACAACTTCGAAGACGCGATCCTCGTTTCGGAAAAGATGGTGAAAGAGGACTACTACACCTCGCTTCACATCGAGGAGTACGAGATCGAGGCGCGCGATACGAAGCTGGGCCCGGAAGAAGTCACGCGCGATATTCCCAACGTCAGCGAGTCGATGCTCCGCAACCTGGACGAAGCGGGACGTGATTCGCATCGGCGCAAGCATCAAGCAGGGCGACATCCTGGTGGGCAAGGTTACACCGAAGGGCGAAACCCAGCTCACGCCGGAAGAGAAGCTGCTGCGCGCGATCTTCGGCGAAAAGGCCGGCGACGTGCGGGATGCTTCGCTCTACTGTCCTCCCGGTATCGAGGGCGTGATTGTCGATGTGAAGATCTTCTCGCGCAAAGGCCAGGAAAAGGACGAGCGCGCGAAGGCCATCGAAGCTACGCAGATCGCCAAGTTGGAAAAGAACCTTTCGGACGAAATCCGAATTCTGACCGACGAGCGGTTGAAGCGTCTCGACAACATTCTGGGCGGCAAGGAAGTTCAGGCCGACCTGCACGACGAGCGCACAAACAAGCGTCTGCTGACCAAGGGCACGATGCTGACGCGCGAAGAGATCGAGCGCATCTCAACCCGTAACCTGAAGCGCATCAAGTATGCGGACAAGGATCCGCGGGTGAATGAGCAGATCGACGAAATCGAAGAGATGACGTCGCGCCAGATCGACGTGCTCAAGAAGATTGTTAACGAGAAGAAGGAAAAGCTGACCAAGGGCGACGAACTGCCCCCGGGCGTGATCAAGCTGGTCAAGGTGTACATCGCCATGAAGCGCAAGCTGAGTGTCGGTGACAAGATGGCCGGCCGTCACGGCAACAAGGGCGTCATTGCGCGGATTCTGCCGGAAGAGGATATGCCGTACCTCGAAGACGGAACGCCGGTGGAAATCGTCCTCAACCCGTTAGGCGTACCTTCCCGTATGAATGTGGGCCAGATCCTCGAAACCCACCTCGGATGGGCCGGCTTCGTCTTGGGCGAGAAGGTCACGCGCCTGCTTCAGGAAAACACGCGCACGGAAGCGATCCGCCGCGAGCTGAAGGCCTTGTTCAAGGATTCGCAACTTGCGGACATCATCTCCGACATGAGCGATGAGGAGCTGGAAGCCGTGGCTCCGACCCTGACCAAGGGCGTGTTCATGGGATCGCCAGTATTCGACGGTTCCAAGGAAGGCGAGATCAAGGCGTTGCTCGAACACGCCGGCTTGCCGACCTCGGGCAAAACGAATCTGCGCGATGGCATGACTGGCGAGAAGTTCGAACAGCCGGTTACCGTGGGCTACATCTACATGCTGAAGCTGTCGCACCTGGTGGACGACAAGATTCACGCTCGTTCCATCGGCCCGTACTCGCTCATCACCCAGCAGCCGCTGGGCGGCAAGGCGCAGTTCGGCGGACAGCGCTTCGGAGAAATGGAAGTCTGGGCGCTTGAAGCATACGGTGCGGCGTTCATCCTGCAGGAGTTGCTGACGGCAAAGTCCGACGACGTATATGGCCGAACCAAGATCTATGAGGCCATTGTCAAGGGCGAAGCTGCGATGGAGCCCGGCGTGCCGGAATCGTTCAACGTATTGATCCGCGAATTGCAGTCGCTCTGTCTCGACGTCGAATTGATCAAGGCCGCCGAGAAGAAGCCGACCGCGAGTGCGGCAGCAGATTAAAGGCAGCACTCAGCACTCGGTACTCACTCAGCTGCGGCTGGGGCGGGTACCGAGGCTGGGGCGGCCTCATGACATCTTGATCTGAAGCCACTGCGGCATTTCGAGCTCAATGCCGCATGAAGAGGCGAAAAGTTCGAACCCGGTTCTAAGTGACTACTGAGTACCGGGTACTGAGAACCTGCTTTAGAGCTCCGTAAGCGGACGCGTTAGATCCGCAGGAAGCGGAGGAACACCTTGTTTCGTTCGAGCCCATTCGAAATGGCAAATGTGATCGCGGACTTTGACGCTATTCGCATCAGTCTGGCCTCTCCCGAGAAGATCCGGAGCTGGTCGCACGGCGAAGTGACAAAGCCCGAGACCATCAATTACCGAACCTTCAAACCCGAGCGCGACGGACTGTTCTGCGCCCGCATCTTTGGGCCGGTCACCGACTGGGAGTGCCTGTGCGGCAAGTACAAGCGCATGAAGCACCGCGGAGTGATCTGCGACAAGTGTGGCGTGGAAGTCACTTTATCGAAGGTCCGCCGTGAACGCCTCGGCCACATCGAGCTGGCATCGCCCTGTTCGCACGTGTGGTTCTTCAAGGGACTGCCCAGCCGTATCGGGCACCTGCTCGACATCTCGCTGCGCGATCTTGAATCCGTTCTCTATTTCGAAGCTTACGTCGTGGTCGAACCCGGCGATGCTCCGGTGAAAGAACGCGAAGTAATTAAAGACGAAGCCAAGTTCCGCGAACTCGATCAGCAGTACCGTCCGGCTGGATTCAAAGCCATGATGGGGGCTGAAGCGATCAAGGAACTGCTCAAGCGCGTTGATACCGACGGGCTATCGACCGAACTGCGCGAGAAGATGAAGAACGAGAGCTCGCTGCAGAAGCGGCTCAAGTATGCAAAGCGTCTGAAAGTCGTTGAGGCCTTCCGCAAGAGCGGCAACAAGCCGCACTGGATGATCCTCGACGTGATTCCGGTGATTCCGCCGGAGCTCCGCCCCCTGGTTCCACTCGATGGCGGCCGCTTCGCCACGTCTGACCTGAACGATCTGTATCGCCGCGTGATCAACCGTAACAACCGGTTGAAGAAGCTGATGGACCTGCACGCCCCTGAAGTTATCGTGCGCAACGAAAAGCGCATGCTGCAGGAAGCCGTGGACGCCCTGTTCGATAACGGGCGCCGTGGCCGCGTGCTGCGTGGTGCGAATAACCGTCCGCTGAAGTCACTCTCCGATACGCTGAAAGGCAAGCAGGGACGCTTCCGCCAGAACCTGCTCGGAAAGCGCGTGGACTACTCGGGACGTTCGGTCATCGTGGTCGGCCCGGAACTCAAGCTGCACCAGTGCGGTCTGCCCAAGAAGATGGCGCTTGAACTGTTCAAGCCCTTCATCTATCACCGGCTGGAGCAGACGGGCAATGTCACGACCATCAAGCAAGCAAAAGAGATGGTCGAGCAGCAGGAACCGATTGTCTGGGACATCCTGGAAGAAGTCATTAAGGATCACCCGGTCCTGCTGAACCGCGCTCCTACGCTTCACCGCCTGGGCATTCAGGCATTCGAACCGGTACTCGTTGAAGGCAAGGCCATCAAGATTCACCCGCTGGTCTGCACGGCCTTCAACGCAGACTTCGACGGCGACCAGATGGCGGTCCATATTCCGCTGTCACCGGAAGCGCAGGTCGAAGCAAGCGTGCTGATGCTGGCCTCGCACAACATTCTTTCGCCCGCTTCAGGCCAGCCGATCACCGTGCCCACGCAGGACATGGTTCTCGGTCTGTATTACCTGACCAAAGCGAAGCCGGGTGCTAAGGGCGAAGGCCGCGCGTTCGCCAACATCGAAGAAGTGCTGATGGCGCTGGATGCGGGCGAAGTCGAAACCCTGAGCCCGATCCGCCTGCGCTACTCCGGTGACCTGATCGACCTGACCACCGCGTATGACGATCAGGACATCATTCACACGGATCCCGTGCATGTAGAGCGAGCGTTCATCAATACGACGGTGGGCCGCGCGATTCTAAACGACCAACTGCCTCAGGGCATGCCGTACATCAACGGCCTGCTCAAGAAGAAAGGCATTGGCGCTCTGGTCAACTACACCTACTTGCGGTTCGGGCTTGAAGTCACGGTCAAGATGCTCGACGAGGTCAAGCAACTGGGCTTCAAGTTTGCGACACGCGCCGGCTTGTCGATCGGCATCGACGACATGGTTATCCCCGACAGCAAGAAGACTTTGGTGCGCGACGCCGAAAAGCAGGTCGTGAACGTCCAGCAGCAATATCTGGATGGCGCGATCACCAACGGCGAACGCTACAACAAGGTCATCGAAATCTGGTCGGGTATTACCGAAAAGGTCGCCGACGAGATGTTCGGCGAGATGCAGCGCCGCGACAAAGAAGGCGAGATGAACCCGATTTACGTCATGGCCGACTCCGGCGCTCGAGGATCGAAACAGCAGATCCGCCAGCTGTCCGGCATGCGCGGCTTGATGGCGAAGCCGTCGGGCGAAATCATCGAGTCTCCGATTACCGCCAATTTCCGCGAGGGATTGACGGTGTTGGAGTACTTCGTTTCGACGCACGGCGCCCGTAAGGGATTGGCCGATACAGCACTCAAAACCGCAGATTCCGGCTACCTGACTCGCCGCCTGGTGGATGTCGCGCAAGACGTCATCATCAGCGAGTACGATTGCGGAACTGTGGACGGCATCTACGTGCAAGGTATCGTGGAAGCCGGAGAAATTATCGAACCGCTGCGCGATCGAATCGTCGGCCGCGTATCGCTCGAGAAAATCAAAGACTACGATGGCAACATCGTGGTTGACATCAACCAGGAAATCACCGAAGACCTCGCGGGAGCGATTCAGGCTGCCGGTATTGAGCGCGTAAAGATCCGCTCGGTGCTGACCTGCGAATCCAAGCGCGGAGTCTGCGTCATGTGCTACGGCCGCAACCTGGCGTCCGGACGCCTCGTCGAGCTCGGCGAAGCTACCGGCGTCATCGCTGCGCAGTCCATCGGCGAACCTGGAACGCAGCTCACGATGCGTACCTTCCACATCGGTGGTACGGCATCGCGAGTCTCTGAGCAGTCGCGATTGGATGCCAAGAATAACGGCACGGTTCGCTTCATCGGATTGCAGACTGTGAAGTCAAAGTCGGGCGATCTGGTGGTGATGAACCGCCAGGGTTCGATCGCGGTCGTGGATGAGAAGAACCGCGAACGCGAGCGCTACTCGGTCGTGTATGGCGCCAAGCTGAAGGTCAATGAAGGCGATGCAGTCACGCTGGGCCAAGTCATGGTCGAGTGGGATCCGTACACCTTTGCGATCCTGACCGAAATCGGCGGCACGGTGCAGTTCAAGGACCTGCAGGAAGGCGTCACGCTCCACGAAGAAGTGGACGAAGTCACCGGCCTGTCACGTCACGTAGTCGGCGATTCTCCAGACGAGAAGCGTCAGCCCGCCATCGTCATCAAGGGAGGCAAGAACAGCAAGCGGTACTTGATGCCGTCTCGCGCCCACTTGATGATCCAGGACGGCGACGCTGTAACTCCGGGCGATGTGCTGGCGAAGATCCCGCGCGAAACTACCAAGACGAAAGACATCACGGGTGGTCTGCCGCGCGTTGTCGAGCTGTTCGAAGCCCGCAAGCCGCATGAAACCGCGGTTATCAGCGAAATTGATGGCACGGTGAAGTTCGGCGAGGTCTCGAAAGGACAGCGCAAACTCTACGTGACTGCCGACAACGGCACCGAAAAGGAATACTCGGTTCCGCGCGGCGTTCACATCAACGTGCAGGAAGGCGAGCGCGTCAAGGCGGGCGAACCGCTGATGGACGGCCCGCTCAACCCGCATGACATCCTGGCCGTACTCGGCGAGAAAGAGTTGCAGGCTTACCTGGTGAACGAAATCCAGGAAGTCTATCGACTGCAGGGCGTGAACATCTCCGACAAGCATATCGAAGTGATTGTGCGGCAGATGATGCGCTGGGTGAAGGTCGAAGACGTGGGCGATACCCGATTCCTGCTGGAAGAGCAGACCGACAAGTTCGCCTTCCGGGAAGAGAACGAGCGCGTGATTGCGCAGGGCGGCAAGCCGGCCACGGGACGGCCGCTGCTCCTCGGCATCACGAAGGCTTCGCTCTCGACCGACTCCTTCATCTCCGCCGCGTCGTTCCAGGAGACCACGCGCGTGCTCACCGAAGCCAGCATCAACGGCAAGGTCGATCACCTGCGCGGCCTGAAAGAGAACGTCATTGTCGGACGCCTCATCCCTGCCGGAACCGGCATGGAGTACTATCGCAACGTGCGCCTCTCGCCAGAGATGGAAGAGGCCGCCGCCAAGGTACAGGCGGAAGTCTCGGCCGCGTACGAAGAGGCCGAGCGCGCTCTCGAAATGATGCGTCACGAGGGCGAGACCGACGAACTCACTGCGGAACTTCCCGCAGGCTGAGTAGTAGGTATAAGTATGTATCGGGGCCGCGAATCTCGGTTCGCCCCCGAACTTGCTTCATACCGTCATCTAAACTGAATGCACGCTACCCCCCAGCGATTGCACATTGAGGAACCTGTCCCACTTCCTTCTTTGCGGACAGTCCCTCCGGAGCCTAAGCTAAATCAGCGCATGCTGCGACTTCTCCGCCTTCTGCGCGTTGCTTTCTGGCGCGCCTTTGTCCACGATTCCTTCGCCACCGCGAAGGCCTCGGCCTATTCGTCAATCCTGACGTTTTTCCCTGTTCTCCTTATTGTCGGATCCAGCCCTTGCGAGCTGGCGCAAGGGCGGCCCCTACTTGCGGGAAATCTCGTACGCCCTCGGCAGCATTCTTCCCGCGGGCGGCAATACGTGTTGAACTATCTGAAGGGTACCGGGAAGCATCCGGTCGGATTCCTGCTCACCACGGCACTGATCACGCTGTGGACCGCCTCCGGCGTAATGATCTCCTGGATGGAGGGCTTCCGCCGCTGCTACGAACTGCCGAAGACATGGGGACTGGTGAAAGAACGCATGATCGCATTCCTGCTGGTGATTTTTGCGCTCGTCCCCGATGACGTTCGCGACGCTGCTGGTCGCCGTGGGCAGCAAGTTTGAGACACGGTTGCTCCCTACATCGATCCGGATTTCAGCGTTTACATGCTTCTGCTCTGGGGAGTGATTCGCTGGGCGATCGCCACGCTGACGAGTATTTCGGTCATCGCGCTGATCTATCACAATGCAGTTCCGCGCACGCAGCCATGGCACAGCGTCATTCCGGGATCAGTTCTGGCGACGGTCCTATGGTTCACCGTGACGGTAGGGTTCCGCGCCTACCTGCAGCACTTCGGAGATTTCGCGACGATCTACGGATCGCTGGGTGCAGGCATGGCGCTGCTGGTCTGGATGTACATGATCTCTCTGGTGGTCCTGGTCGGCGCAGAATTCAATGCCCTACTGTTTCCGCGCGCTATGTTGGGGAAAGAACTAACGGCGATTAACATGCGAAGTCGTAAAGATTTGCTGCTGGCGGCGAAACATCTCTACGCGCTACATGCCTGGAGATGCTCGCTAAGCCGGGACGTAGCAAGCGTACATCTCTGAGCCGCGAAATTCCATCCTGTCGGGGAAAATCCTGTCGAGGGGTCATTTGAAATCAAAGCAACACGCCAGAGGAGAGCCCTATCTCCGAAAACGTCGCGCCCTCCGCCGCGCGAAAATCATCTGCACTATCGGTCCTCGTGTGCAATAGCGAAGCCATGATGCGCGACCTGCTCCGTCTCGGCATGGACATTGCCCGCCTCAACTTCTCCCACGGCACGCACGAAGATCACGCACACACCATCCAGCGACTGCGCCGTGCCGCCCAACGCGAAGGACGCACCGTCTGCATCCTGCAGGACCTGCAAGGGCCAAAATCCGTACCGGGCTGCTTGAGCAGCGTAAACCGGTTTTGCTGAAGACTGGCTCCATTGTTACCATCACGCCGCAGGAAATCCCGGGAACGCCGACACGCATCTCGACGACTTTCCCGGACCTTGCCCGCGAACTCTCCCCGGTGCCCGCATTCTGCTCAGTGATGGGCTGATTGAACTGCGGGTGCGGACGATCCGAGGCAAAGATGTTCTCTGCGACGTGATCAACGGAGGCATGCTCGGCGAGCACAAAGGCATCAATTTGCCGGGGATCGCGCTCTCCATTCCTGCCCTGACGGAAAAAGACCGCAGAGACCTTGAGTTTGGACTGAATCACGGAGTCGACGCTATTGCGCTCTCATTCGTCCGCACTGCCGCCGACGTGAGCATGGCCAAGCAGATCATTGCCAGCCACGGCAGCGACGTCCCGGTGATCGCGAAGCTGGAAAAACCGCAAGCTATCGATCACCTGGAAGAAATCCTCGAAGTTGCCGACGGAGTGATGGTCGCGCGCGGCGATCTCGGGGTCGAAATGGCTCCGGAAAAAGTTCCGGTGATCCAGAAGCACGTTATCCGGCAGGCCGCGGCATGGCGCGACCGGTCATCACTGCGACCCAGATGCTGGAGTCGATGATCGAAAACCCGCGCCCCACGCGGGCTGAAGCCAGTGACGTGGCCAACGCCGTCTTCGACGGGACCGATGCCGTGATGCTCTCCGCCGAAACCGCCAGCGGGAAATATCCGCGCGAGTCGGTCTCGATCATGTCGCGCATTGTGGTCGAAGCCGAATGCAATCACGACGATCTGGGCCAGTTTCGCCGCCGCCGCGAGCACCGCAGCCTCTCGGTCGCCGAAACCATTTGCGAATCCATCGCGCATGCCGCCGAGGACCTGCCCATGGGGGCAATTGCCATCTTCACTGAAACCGGCAACACTGCCCGCATGATCTCGAAGTACCGGCCTAAAGCTCCGATCTATGCATTCACGCACATTGCGCCGGTGGTGAACCGCATGAATCTCTATTGGGGCGTGCATCCCGTCCGCTGCCATCAGGCGCGCTCTGCGGAGCAGATGGTCGCCCTGGCGGAACAGGACTTAGTGCGCCGCGGCCAGATCAAGCCCAAAGATGTGCTCGGTGTCGTCGCCGGCACGCGCCAAGCCTCAGGGTCCACAAACCTGATGCGCCTGCACGTGGTTACAGAACAGGAAGCCGAGCGGATTACCCATCCTGTGAAGCCGCGCAGAAGACCGTCCGCTGATCGCCAGAAGCGTTATGTAGGCACAGCCGCCTTCGGCGGTCCAGCCTGAAGCGGAGGACGAGGGTTGACTGCTGATTGTGTCCCTCTCACGCTATAATTCCGCCTTATGCCGGAAGAGATCCTCTCGGTAGCTATCTGGGAACCGAACCCGCAAATGGAAGCCGCCGCCCTCGAGACCTTTCACGAATTGACATCGATCGTCGCTGCCAAAGGATATGGCAGCGACCATCTCTATCGCGACCGGGAACATCATTATGTTTTCATGCGCTACTGGAAATCCGAAGAAGCCCGCCGCTCCGCACAGGAAGATCCCGATATGCTCCGCTGCTGGGCCAAGCTGGGGAATGAGATTCAGATCGTAAAGGTGTACGAAACGCTTAGCGAAGTGCCGATGTAACGACACGATGGGTTCCGCAGCAAATCGCGCGATCGAACTACATGATTCTTACCTCGAATGTCTAGGCATGGCAGGCGACAGGGTAAGAATCGTCTTCCAGCCGGCGTACGTTCACGAGACGCCGGGGACACCGGGTCTTGACCCGGGTACTGGCTGGCTGCAGACGATAGAACTGTTCGTGGCGTCGGGTTCAATGGAGGGCACTCTGACTGCATTACCCTTTAACGTGATCGAAGGGACACTCACCATAGACGATCGAAAGTATTCGAACCTCTTACCCCTTCCGATGAATCTCACTGGCAAAGTGGAGTTGAATCTCCTTTTGGGGTCAATGGAGTCCGTCGTGATTCGCGGTAACGGGATAACTACTGGATGGGAGGGTTTGCCAGAAGACCCAGAAGATTTCCCGGGCTCGAGATCCTTGTGATATGCAGCGCGTCCAGTCATTCGCCGAGCGCACCGTCGATCCCAACGTTGTCGGATTTCTGCACGCCCCCGACACTCCCAACGGTGACGCCCTAATTCTCACGCACGGAGCCGGAGGCAATGCTCAAGCCCCGCTGCTACGGGCTCTAGCCGAAACGTTCGCTGAGGCTGGTTACACGGTCCTCCGCTGCAACCTTCCGTACCGCCAAGTCAGATCGTTCGGACCGCCGGGCCCGGGAGACGCTGCCCGCGACCGATTCGGGCTGAAGAATGCGATTTCAGCAATGAAGGCAGTGGGGAAAGGACGAATTCTGCTCGGCGGCCATTCCTACGGAGGACGCCAAGCTAGCATGCTCTGCGCCGAAGAGCCCGATATCGTTTCAGCACTTCTCCTGCTCTCGTACCCGCTGCATCCTCCGCGCCGCCCGGAGCAGCAGCGTACGCAGCACCTCCCTGACCTGCGCACGCCGACGCTCTTCGTGCATGGTACGCGCGATCCCTTCGGCACGATCGAAGAGCTACAAAAGGCGATCAAGATGATTCCCGCAACAACGAAGCTGCTGACGGTAGAAGCCGCCGGTCACGACCTGGGATTTAAAGGAAAAGCGAGGAAGGAAGAGATGCCAAGCGAAATCCTGAAAGAGTTCACGAAACTGTTGTCGTAAAGACGTTGCTCGCAACGTCTCTCTGGCCAGGATCCGAGACGCTGCAAGCTACGTCTCTAGGAAAAAAGATGTCGTGATCGAACGAGCTGTTCAGAAGCCAGGATCTACTTTGAAACTCTGAAACCCGCCTTTAGTTCACCCAGCCCGACTTTCCTCCACCGTTCCCTTTGCGTGAATCGTCCTCCGGAGGGATGTAATTCCCGTGCTCGTCGAAGTGTACGTCGCGGTCATGCTGCCGCATGTACACCTCGAATTTTCTGGCGGCCCGACGCCGCTTCCAGCGGTAGTAAGAGTTGCGCATCCCGAAATAGCGTTCTGAAAAGCCCACATTCAGCAGTGGCGGCTTCATCCCGCGCCGTATGTAGAGCCATCCGAAGAACAGCCCACCCAAATGCGCGACGTACGCGACATTTCCGCCGCCCGTCATCGCGAATGCCAACGTGACGACAATCAGGATGCCCACGAAATATTTCGCCTTGATCAGGAAGGGGAACGGAAACATCATGATTTCCTGATCGCCGAACAGTATCCCAAACGCCAAGAGGACGGCGAAGACCCCGCCAGAGGCGCCCACGGTCGGGCGGAGCGGATTTCCCAAAATGTGAGCATATGAAAGCGCCACGGTGGTCAGGGCCGCGCCAAACACCCCAATAGAAAACAACTCGACAAAACGCCGCGATCCCCACGCGTTCTCGATGGCGGCCCCGAACATCCATAGACCCAGCATGTTTCCGAACCAGTGCCAGAACTCGTAATGGATGAAGCCATATGTCAACAACTGCCACAGCCATCCATGGACGACGGCGACCGGAGTGAGAGCGAAATAGTCGGTGGTGAAGTCCCTGACATGAAGCCCGGTCAGACTCAGCGCAAGGTACATCAGGTAGAAAGCGGTATTAATCCCGATCAGCCACACGACCGCCCGCGTAAACGGCGGCAGGCTCAACGTTAAAGGTTCACCGGTACGTCTCAATGATTTCCCCTCGCCCAATTCTACTCGTTTGTCGCCCAGATCAAGGGCAAGTCCGATTCACGAATAGAAATTGCCAGCTCTGACGCGGCCTACCGCTCCGGAGTTGGCAACACCGGGAGACTCTTGTGCCCAGCCGAATCCACGGTCCGCACGGCGAGGATCACGTTGTCCTTCGACAGCTTCATGGTCGTGCGTGTCACATTTCCGACGTTCTGCGCGTGTTCCCATTCCGGGCTCGTTGTTGCCCGCCACAGTACCTCATACCCAGACGCGAGGCCTCCGGGCGAAGCTTGCCATGTCAGAGTGGAATCGTTCTCCAGGTCTTTCGTCAGCACATGCACATTGGCCGGAGGCGCAGGGGCTGAGGCCAACGAAGCTAGTGTTGCCGCATTCAACCGCGCCACCTGCGCGACATAATCGTAATTTACGAATTTGGGCAAATCCCCGTACTGAATGCCGTTCTCGACCCGCACGTTCTGATGCTGATGGTCGAAGTTCTCGCGAAACTCGGTAAAACGAACCGCCGAAAAACCCGGCTGATTGAAGGAGTAATGATCGCCACCGCGCAGGTAGCGGTCCAGGCGGAATATCAGCATTGGCTTCACGCTCGTGTTATACGCGCGTCCAACTTCAGCGATATATCGCGCCAGTTGGCGCGAACCGGAATCGCTCTCACCGCCCAAGCCTCGAATCCGGCGAATATCCTGTTCCGAAGCGGAGACTGGCACACCTTCTGAGAAGATGCGTACCACCGAGGGATCCTGCTCGGGATTCTTATCTCCCCCGACAATGTCATTGTTCAGAACGGCTTCCAGGTCCCAACCCTGTTCCTTCGCCATTTTCGCGAAGTGCATGCTGCCGTTCAGGCCCTGTTCTTCGCCAGCGACGGTCAGAAAGACAATCGTGGCCGGAAACTTCATTTTGCTCAGGACGCGCGCACATTCCAGGCTGACCGCTGTACCGCTGGCATCGTCGTTGGCGCCCGGCGCGTCCCCATTCGCATCGAAGGTGTCGCTATTGCGTGAGTCGTAATGCCCGGTCACCAGCACAATGCGCTTGCTGTTCTCCGCGGTCGGATCCCTTCAGGACCGCGTAAACATTGGTAATTTCGGTCGGCTTCGGGATACGGTCGGCGGGCTGCTCGACGAAGCTGTCCGTCTTCACTTCCAGACATCCGCCGCACTCTTTTGAGTACTGCTCAAATTCCGACTTGATCCACTCTCGCGCTGCGCCAATCCCATGCCCGCGGGAAACGGTGGCCGGATCCTGCGCCGACAGAGTCAGCCTTGTCCCAAAGCTCACCAGTTTTTGGATATTTGCCTGAATTCGTTCCGCGGATATTTGCTCCAGTGCCGCTGCGATCTTGGGATCGGGGGTGATTGTGGACGTCTTCGCCCGGATTTGGGCGTTTGCTGTAAGTACGGAAATGGAGAATGCTGCCAGCCCAAATGCAGCCAACCGCATCAACTTCCCACAATGAAACATGCTCGGAACTCCGGCGGGCGCGCCTTGGCGGACAGGTGATCGGCTGTCGCCCGAAACAATCTCGCCGCCTTGCGGTGTGTGCCTCTTGACCAATAGGCGGGGAGAATCTAAATATTACAGGAGGCTCTAATGGGCTTGGGAGGCTTTATGTTGCTTTGCCCCGAATGCGAGACGGATCTGGATGTTGAAGAAGAAGAAGTGGACGAAGGGGAAGTCATCTCCTGTCCCGAATGTGGTACCGACTTCGAAGTCATCACCACCACCCCGCTCGAACTGAAAGCCGTCGAAGACGGATACGAAGAAGAGGACGAAGACGAGGAGGAGACCGAAGACGGTGACTATTCCTAGCCTTCACGGACGCCGGCTGTTTACCAAGCTGTCGTTATTTGGGGTCCTCTCAGCTGCCCTGCTATCCCCCAGCTTCCGATCTCAGGACGGACTACTTACTGCCCAAAAATCCAAACAGAAGCCTTACGCGCTTATTGCCGGCACGGTTTGGGGGCCTGACGACCGACCTGTTTACGGAGTAAAGGTTACGATCCGCCGCGCGAAAGATAAGAAGCCCAAGTGGGAGGTCTATTCCGACCATCATGGGGAATTCGCGCAGCGCCTTCCTGTGGGAGAATCTGATTACATTCTCTCGGCCGACCTCAAGCACTTCACACCTGCCGACGGGAAGCCGCTGCACCTGGTTCAGGAGGTCACAGTTCATGTCTATCATGACGAACGCGAAGACACTGGCCTGCATCTAACTCAATAGAGATTCTGGGCCACCAAAAGGGTTTTGTCTCCATGAGACAATAGGGACAGCATGAATCACAACCGCTCGGTGATGAAAGCTGTGGTTTTCTCGTGCCTCGCGCTGCTGGCGTTTACTGCATTGAGCGCGGCTTCACCGGACAAAAAAGAAAAGCAGGTCGGACGCCTGCTCTTCGGCAAGGTTCTCGACCAGCAGGATAATCCTGTGCCCGACGCGGTCGTGTACGTCACAAACACTCGTAATCGAACGGTGAAAACCTATATTGCAGGCGCCGATGGAAGCTTTCGTTTTCCGGCGCTCTCGGAGGCGGTCGATTATGAGGTCTATGCCCAATTCAAGACCCGCAAGAGCGACACCAAGTCTGTCAGCCAGTTCGATGACCGTTCCCAGGTTTATCTGGTCTTAAAGATCGACACCCGCTGACTCACCGCCCGAGCCACTCATGCAACTTTTCATAGTCCTCGCGTGTTCAAGATAATCAAGATAATAGTGATGTCTGTTTGTGGAGGACACCGTGAACGTGTTGCGCTTTCTTCGTGATACCAAATACAGCGCAGTAAACTTAGTCGCCGCCCTCGCGTGCTTGATCGTTCTCTGCGCGGGATCAGCTTTCGCTCAGGGCACCATGAGTCCGTATCCGAATGAACAGGATGGCGTAAGTGCCGGCGGCAAGTGGATGCAGTTCCAATCCGTCGACAAGATGACCGGAGCGAAGAGGGTCCGCTTCGAACTCGTATCCAACAACTATTTCCGTGAAGATCCAGACTACAAGCCGCGAGTCGAACTGTATTGCGAAGACGGCAAGTACAAATTCGGCGAGTTCAACCCTGGAGTCAAACTGCCGCCTCCGAATCGTCCTGGTTTCTGGGGACAGCCGCAGTTGGAAGTTGAAGTCCGGATCGACGACTTCCATAGCCATCATGGCTGGAACTGGGGGCCGCGAGGCCGCTTTCTCTCGATGGACAAAGGGACGGTGCGGGGTCTGATGGGCGCTCAGATCTTTTACATCGCACTACCTACACGTAGCGGACGCCAGATCGCCGAATTCTCCCCGGCTGGCTTGAACCCGGAGGAAGTGCGCAAATCCTGCGACCTGACCTCGAAAAAACCGAGCAACGATTAGTTCTCACACTTTTGCCGAGTTGCATGGGACAGCGAAATCGCTGTCCCATCACTATTTTCGACTGAGAACCCCCCGCTGGTCTGGGTTCAGGAATGGCGCTGGAGAAGTCGCCAGAATTCAGAATCACTGTCCGCGGTGAGAATTCCCCAGAATGGCTCTGCCAGGATAAACATCCGGGACCAGTTTGCCATTTGTGATCAGAGGCGTGCCGCTCACCAGAAGATACTGCACTCCGACGCTCGGTTCCATAGGCTTCTCGAAGGTCGAGCGATCGCCGATTGTCTGTGGATCAAACACCACGATGTCCGCATCTGCGCCTTCCTGCATGCGTCCTTTAGCGCGAGCCGCGGGCGTGGATCGCTCCAGCATTTGGGCCGGCAGCAGCGTCATCTTGCGGAGGGCCTCCATCAGGGTGAGGGTCTTCTTCTCCCGCACGTACTGGGCCAGCACTCGCGAGAAGGTGCCGGCGTTGCGTGGGTGGCCCTCGGCACCGTCGCTAGCGATCATGATCAGAGGGTTCGGGATGGTTGCATCTACTATTTGCTGGGTGTTGGCGAAAACAAGCACCCATTGCTGTTTGCTGGAATTGTGCAGTTCGTCAAACCGCGCCTTCGTAAGATGCTCGCCGGTATCCGGGATCACCAGACTTGAATAGTCGATACCCAGCTTCTCGCGCCAGCCCGGATTAAAAAGAGCCGAATTGATCGCCGTCATCCCTGCTACGTACGGATAGGCCTCGGTGGTGACGTCAAGGCCCCGATCGCGCGCACCCTGCACCATCGATAGGCATTCCAGGGTATCGGCCAGACACGTGCTGTTGATGTGCACGATGTGCAGCGACGCTCCGCTAATCGCAGCTGCTCCGATCACTTCTTCTACCGACTCAATGGCCGAGCCCGGTTCGCCTCGCCCGAAACTGCGCATATGCGTATATACCGGGACTTTCCGTTGCGCCGCCAAGCGGAACATCTCGATGACTTCCAGCCGCGTTGCGCCCGGAGTGTACTGAATGCCCATGCCGACGCCGAGCGCGCCCGCATCTAGTTCCTCTCCTAGTCGTTGTTCAATGGCCTTAATCTGTTCTGGTGTTGCGACCTCATCCGTAGCTGGCCCACTTTTCGGTAGGATTGTGTCTGGTGGCAAAGGTGTTCCGAATGCGCGCCCGCGTGCGGCGACGTGGCTAGCGGTCGTTCCGTAGTGAATGAGGGAATGTCCTTCTTTGGATTTCAGGAAGGTAGAGACCTCGGGTACGCCGATCTCCATCTCGAGCGCCGTCGTTACGCCGTCAAAGGCCTTCACTCGCTGGCTGGCGAGATCCTGGGCGTGCTGATGAAGGTCGATGAAGCCGGGTGCGACTACGAGGCCGGAGGCATCAATGTTTCCGCGGCCGGTCAGAGTATTTGCGGAAATCCGCGCAATCTTTCCGTTCTTGATCCCTACATTGCGAACGGCGTCCAGGCCCGTCTCCGGATCCATGACTCGGCCATGTTCGAGAACGATGTCATATTGTTGCGCGTTTGCCAGGATGCTCAGGGCCAGGAACAGAGGAGGAAGAAATATCCGCATAGGCATTGGAGAAACGGATGATAGCAGGGAAAAGCGAGCGGAGAAAGAACTCGTCCGGTGGACAGCAAGGGATTGTTTCCGATTGCGATCTACAGTCTACTGGTAACTGACACCTGGCTTTTCGATCACGTACACTAACCCTTCCTTGAAGACGATCGAAAAAATCCTGAAGCGCTATAGCGTATGGATTCTCGGGCTGATGAAGGTCCTGGGAGTCTGGGGCGTCTTCGTGATCGCGTTCGCTGACAGCGCCCTTCTAGGTATGCCGGTGGACTTCATCGTTGCGACGTACGTGTACCAAGACCGCAAGCGGATGCTTCTGTACGTGGCCATGGCTTCCCTCGGATCGGCGCTTGGCAGTATCCCTCTCTATATCGTCGGTTATCTCGGAGGTGAAAAAGTCCTGCGCAAGCGCATCTCCGAAGAGCGCTTCCAGAAAATCCACCGCTCCTTTGAACAGCATGAATTCTGGGCGCTGATGTTTCCGGGAATGCTGCCCCCGCCTATGCCGTTCAAAATCTTCGTGCTGGGCGCGGCTGTTTTTGAGATGAGTTTTCGCGATTTTCTGGTCGCCGTCTTTGCCGGCCGGTTCGTGCGTTTCCTGGTGCTTTCCGTGCTGGTGCTCTATTTCGGGCCCGAGATCGTCAGCTTGTTTGGTGAAGTATTCAGGCGACACTGGATCTGGGTACTGACGGTGATTGCCGGCGCGTTCTGTCTCTGGATCGTGTTGCGAAGACGAAAGAAGCCCGCGTCGGAACCGTCGGAATAAAAAAGCCCGCCAAAGCGGGCCAACATCTTAGCCATTCAGAAACTATTCAAAATGAATTAAGCTGCAGCCGCATGGTCACTGGTCCGGTCGAACCATCCGGAGACAACGTGCGCCAACGCGGGCGTGCTGAAGAACGCCAGCGAGAAGAATAAGTCGCTTTCAACGGTCCCGCGGAAGAAAGGTATTCCGGCCGTGTAAGACATCATCACACCGCTGAAACTCCGGGGATACATATCTGTAAAAGCTGCCCAAGCCGCGAAATTGCTGATCAGGAAGAACGAGACTGAGCTGGCGAGAGCTGCCCCGACAACGCGCCAGAAACCGGATTTCTCGCGCAAGGTGCTGCCTAGCAAAATGATCGCTGCATACCACGCCCAGGTAACCGTCTGGTCCCACGTAAGCGTGTACGAGTACATGTATTTCGTGAGGATCACGTCCGTCGCAGCCAGCAGCACGACCGGAATCCACATCTGTCGGCGAGAACCGCGTGCGCCGAAGAACAGCAGCGAGGCAGCCAGTGGTGTGAAGTGCCATGCATGCGGCAGGAAATTCAATGTTCCGGCGAAAGGAAGAAATCGAACCGCAATCGCGAGCAGCACAAAGACATAAGGCAGCATGATCACCTCAAAGATAAGACCTTTATTGTCAGCGCAGGAAGGTTCCGCGTCAAGGGGAGCAAGAAAATGTGACATTTCTTTGACGAGAAACGGCTAACGAACTGGTGCTGTCATGGTTCCGGGAAGAGCTTCTGTTTCTTGCCAGTTCCAAAAATATCGCCCAGGACGCGGAGGTTTGTGTCCAGTTCCACGGCTGCCCCGAGCACTCGCCGGCCACGATCGCCGGCCACCGCCCTCGGAACTGACATGTAACGCAGGTCCTGGAATCGCACAATGTACCCGCCCGCCGAGGCTTCCAGTGGTTCTACCTCTGTAATCGGATACTGTGCCCAGTCCAAGAACACGCGTCCCATATACGACTTCTTCGCCGCCAGAGTGACAGGTGTCTCTTCGGGCTTGTAACGGATCTCAAGCCGCCCCTCGGGATCCACTTCCGGAGTCAGTGAATTCACCGGCGCCAAGGCAAAAAACGCTTCGGTTTCAACCACGCCATCCCATTGAAATGGATTCACCCATCGTGGGTAGGCGGATGCACGAATCGGCTCGGCATCGTTGTACGTGCGGGCCTCCAACGCGTTGACCGCCCGCCGGTGCTCGTAGTCCCGAACGCCCCACATCAGCACGACTCCAACCAAGGCGAGACTTGCGGCGATCCGTCCTCTAGGCCCACGCTGTCGCGCTCCGATCTCTCTATCCACGAGAGAGAACAATGCAGGAGCTACAAGGCCTAAAATGAGTAACCCCAGCATCACCGGCTCAATGATGAAAACGATATCCCACGAATACCACTTCTCTGAAAAAGGCCAGAACGGCCGCACCCCGTAGTTATTCGTGAAATCGAGCAGTATGTGGCTTAGTCCTGCAAGGCAGGCATAGAAGAAGAGCAAGCCCCAGCGCGGAGGCAGATTCGGATCCTTCACCTTACGTTTTCGCAGCCGCCATATCAGGTATACGAAGGCGACGACAACGACGGCATCGAGAGGAACTCCGAGAAACGAGTGCGTGAAGCCGCGGTGGTGGGCAAATCCGAACGCAGGCCCGCGAAAGCGGCTCAGAACATCAAGGTCTGGAGCCTCCGCCGCCAGTGTGAGCGTGAGCGTTGCGAGAGCCGTTTTGCGGTTCAACCCGGCCCGCCCCAGACAAGCGCCGGTCAGAAAATGCGTGATCGGTTCCAATCGGTGAGTCTATCGCATCCTTGCGTTGAAGTAGGTAACCCAGACGAAACTGATGCCGGACAGCCTTATACGATCCAAATTTCCAACCTCTCTCACGAAGTTGGGGCCAAGATTGTCAATGCGTCAGGAATGACCGAGAGTTCGGCCGGAAGGCTGCCAATCAGCTCCCCATCGGCCTCAACATACACTCTCGGCTGTGGCCCGGATTCAGATCGCACCGGATAATCGCACCGTGCCTTGGTACAACTCGCCAGTTCGATCCCCGGAATCTTCCATGTCGTGCCAACCAGGCTCCGAGTGACGTACGCGAGATAGGCAAGGCGGCTGCTGGTATGGCAGAAGATGAGCCGCATATCATTCCGGTCGAGCGACGCACCGGGTGCGAGTTCGCGGATTACCCCGCCAAAGTGGCGAATACGGACCGCTAACAACTCGGTCACCAGTGCATTTTTCTCTTCTTCGGAACCTGACTCCTGGTATTTCACTCGAAAGCGAGTCATGGGATACGTGAACCACATGTGCCACGCCTTCGCGTAATAAGCCCTCATGCCGAGACGCTGCTTCAGCCCGGTGTGCAGCTTGTAGAAAAGGTGAGCATCCACTCCCATCCCAGCCGCGATCACGAAGTAGCGTGTGCCTGGATTGCCCTTCATGTCGTGATACGTGATGCGCCCTAAGGCGATCCGGCGAGTACTCGCATGCAGTGCAATTTCGGCTGCGGCAGGAATCCGAAGCGGAATTCGGAGGTCATGCGCCAAGGCGTTGGCTGTGCCCATGGGCAGGATGCCGAGCGCTACCTGCGTGCCGGCCAGGATCTGGACGATGTTGTGGATGGTTCCGTCGCCACCGCAGGCGAAGACAGTATCGCAGCCGTCGGCAATGGCCTGACCGGCTTGTTGGCCGGCATGTTCCCGGGATTCGGTGGGGAAGAGTTCGGCTTCGATTCCGCCGCGTCTAAGGATGGAAAGTGCGGAATTCAGTTCGCTCGGGCGCTGCTTGCTTCCACCAGATTCCGGATTGTAGAGCAGCGCCGCCTTCCGCATAAGCCTCGAAACGAGATTCTACCTGAGGCGCTGCAGCCTGGACCCGATCAGCGTGTGCCCCATTCCCACATTCCAAACATAGCTTTCTGCGGCAAGAGATGTCCAACCTGCCGGGCCAGCATGGCGATCTGGCCACGGTGATGCGCATCGTGAGCGATCAGATATCCGAGAAAAGCGGCGACATCCGGTCGAAAATTCTTCACTCGGCCGTCTGTCTCCAGGGCATGGCCCATGACTTCGTTGAGAGCCTTGCAACTAGTGGTGAGAGCTGCAATTGCCGCTGGCGGAGTAATGGTTCCGCGATCGAGTTGGTCAGGAATTTCGCCGAACTTGGCAGTCTTAAGCCACATGACCCGAACGTTGTGCATGTGGGAGACGATCGCAGCGGCGGTGCGCCCCCTTGCCGTCAGGTGGTTTGGCGGCCCACGCCTCGGATGGAAGATTCTCAATGAGGTAGTGATTGATCCGGTCGTTGATCTCGAAAGCATTCAGCAGCGCCGACGGGAGTCGCCCCGGGAATGTTGCCATGTTTTCAGCTGAGGATTTAGATATTCTTGGCATAATTTGGTCAGATCGCAGGGGCTTCAATTTGTCTCAAAGTGTTGCGCTCTTGCAAGAGCCTCCTGCTGTCGTCTTCCCCCCATATAATCTTTGCGATGCCCGCCAGCAAAGATATCGAGAAGAAGATCGAAGCGCTCCGCGACAAGATCCGCCATCACGAATACCTGTACTACGTTCTTGATCAACCCGAGATCAGCGATCTCGAATTCGACAAGCTGATGCGGCAGTTGAAGGATCTCGAGAGCGACAATCCTTCACTGATCAGGCCCGACTCTCCGACCCAGCGCGTTGGCGGCAAGCCGCGCGAAGGTTTCGTCAAAGTCCGTCACTCATCGCCGATGTTGTCGCTCGACAACACCTACAACGAGGAAGAACTCCGCGACTGGGAGCGCCGCGTTCACGAACTCAGTGGCCGCAAAGATGTTGACTACGTCTGCGAACTGAAGCTCGATGGCATGTCCTTGGCATTGATCTACGAAGACGGCAAACTCGCACGCGGTGTCACGCGAGGCGACGGAACCACCGGCGAAGACGTCACGCTGAATGTCCGCACGGTTCGCTCCATTCCATTGTCCATTGCCAAAGAGAAGGTGAAAAAGGCTGGGATCCCTGCAGACTTCGAAGTTCGCGGTGAATTGCTGATGCCGACTGCCTCGTTCGTCAAAATCAATACGGAGCGGGAGCGAGACGGCCTGCCTACCTTTGCGAACCCGAGGAACTTCACAGCCGGGACTGTCCGGCAGTTGGACGCGAACATCACTGCCGCACGGCGCCTCGACTACTTCCCCTACATCCTGCTCGTCAATGGGCGCACTTACTTCGATCGGCACTCGAAGACTCTGGATGCGCTCGAAGCGGCAGGATTCAAGGTCAATCCGAACCGAAAGCTCGTCCATTCGATCGATGAAGTCTGGGCGTTCATTCAGTCATGGGAGGAGAAGCGCGATTCACTCCCCTACGAGATCGATGGCATCGTCGTGAAAGTCGATCGCACCGCCCTGCAATCCGAACTCGGTTTCACCGGCAAAGCCCCGCGCTGGGCGATCGCCTACAAATACGCCGCCCGCGCCGGAATCACGAAGCTGGAAAACGTACGCTGGCAGGTCGGACGCACCGGTAAGCTGACCCCGGTAGCGGAATTGGCTCCGGTCCCGATCGGCGGCACCACCGTTCGCAATGCCACCCTCCATAACATGGATGAAGTAGGCCGCTTGGGCGTGAAGATCGGGGACTGGGTGCAAGTCGAGCGCGGCGGAGACGTGATTCCCAAGGTCGCTAAGGTCATCGACGATGACGCGCATCCGCGAGGAACAACAGAAATCGAAGCGCCCGACAAATGCCCGGTTTGCGGCACGAAGGTCGTCCGCACCGAAGGCGAGGTCGACTACCGCTGCGTCAATGCTAACTGCCCGGCGAAACTGGTGGGCACGATTCTGCACTTCGCCTCGCGCGGCGTGATGAACATTGACGGAATGGGTGAATCGCTGGTCACGCAACTGATCGACCGAGGCATGGTGAAGAATGTGGCCGACATTTATGACCTCAGCAAAAAAGACCTGCTGAGCCTTGAACGCTTTGCGGACAAATCGGCCCAGAACATTCTCGACGAAATCAACCGCTCCAAAGAGCTGCCGCTAGAACGAGTCATCTACGGGCTTGGTGTCCGTATGGTCGGGGAGCGTACTGCCCAATTCCTGGCTGAGCACTTCGGCTCCATGGAGGCACTGGCGAACGCGAGTGTCGAAGAATTGCAGGGCGTGAACGAAGTGGGCCCAAAGATCGCCGAGAGCATCGCCGAGTTCTTTAGTAATCCGGCAAATCGAAAGCTCGTCGAGCGGCTCGGAAAAGCTGGTCTCGCCTTCACAGGACAGAAGAAGGAGCGCGGTACAAAGCTGTCAGGAAAGACTTTCGTCCTCACCGGCACGCTCGCGAGCTACTCTCGAGATGAAGCCAAGAAGATGATCGAAGATGCCGGCGGCCGCGTATCAGGATCAGTTAGCAAGAAGACGGATTACGTGGTGGCGGGCGCAGACGCGGGGTCGAAGCTCGATAAGGCAAAGGATCTTGGAGTCGCTGTCATCGACGAAAGAGAAATGGAAAAGCTGGTCGGGTGAAAACTAGGATGGGCCAGGGGTTTTGGATGGGCGGTATTGTCGCGGCGCTTATTGGACTTTCCGTTGCAGTATTCGGATTCCTCGTGATGAGGAACCCGATGCGATTAAGCATTCTCGCGCCAGGAGAAGAGGGTTATTATCAGCGCGCTTTGTTTGATCCCTGCTCTCGGAACATCGCTAGAGCGTTTGGGGCCTTGATTTGCCTGTTTGGCGGCGCCATTACTACGGCGGGGCCGGGTAGCACTTTTAAGGCACGATATTTGCAGACGGTATCAGATGGCCTATGGACCCTGATGGGTCTGATGTTCGTGGCGCTCTGGTGTTTTGGCGTAGGGCTTGCGATTTGGAATGCCATCAGGGGAAAGCCTTCTGGCTGGTCTGAGTGGTTTCAATTGCGCAAGAACGGAATAGAACTCGGTCCGATCGAGGTATTCCCTTCAGTTACGGCGCAGATGCGGAAAGAAACGCTAATCTTCACTATAGGTTTGTTTGTGCTTGTCCTCGTCGCCAGTGGTGTTGCTGTGCTACGCTAGCGCCCGTTCTCGATCGCATCCCGCATCCTCCCCCAGGTCACACCCAGCGTCTCCGGCAGTACCCTCGTCTCTCCCACCACCGACATAAAATTCGCGTCCGCCACCCAGCGCGGCAGCACATGCATGTGAATGTGCCCGGCGATCCCCGCTCCCGCAGCCTTCCCGATATTCATCCCCAAATTAATCCCGTCTGGCCGGTACAGGGTCCGCAGCACGGTCTCCATCTTCTGCGAAAGCGCGATCATCTCGTGCGCCGCGTCGCTAGAAAGCTTCTGGAGTTCGTCCAGATGCGTATACGGCACGATCATTACGTGCCCCGGCGTATACGGATATGTATTGAGAATGACGTAGCAGTGCTGGCCGCGGTACACGATACGTGCCTTGGCATCGTCCTTCTCTTTCGGAGCCTCACAAAACACGCACCCCGTCGCTTTCTCCGTCCCGGAGACATAGGCATACCGCCAAGGAGTCCAGAGATAATCCATAGCAGGGCAGGTTAGCAGAAGCGACAGATACGACAAAAGCTAAACGAAAAATTCAAGGGTAGCGATTGAACTCATAGGCCGGGCGCCCATCCTTGTCTCACCCGATTTTGCTGAGACAGGGTGAGGATTTCGACTCTTTTGTCGAGCAATCCGCCTAATTTGAAACATTGCTGTAACCTGCGCCAGATTTGCGTTTGACACTGTTCTCGCACGGTTGTTATAGTCGAAGAGTTCCCATTGGACGCGGGTTCTTTGTTAAACGTCCGACAGCTGGGATTGTCCAAGCTCACTCGCCAGGGTGAGCCCACTACAACCTAACGGCTCATCCAGCAGTCCGCAATGCAGGTCCCGCATCCGATACCCAGAGAGGCATAACTTTGTTCGACGACGAAACCGCCAACCACTCCGATTCTTCCACTGTCATGACAGAAGCCGAACCGACGACTGCCGAACAACCCGAAACCAATCAGTCTGCCGCCAGCACCGAGCAGGCCCAAACCAGCGCACCGGCCGAAGACAAAGCCGCTGCCACGGAGGACTTCGCCTCCGCGCTTGAGAGCTTCACCACCGAGGCCGAAGAGGCCGTCAGCGAAGACCGCGTCATCAAGGGTACCGTCCTGAAATTGACGCCCACGCACGTTGTTGTCGATATCGGCGCAAAGTCGGAAGGTATGCTGGCTCTCTCCGAAGTCCTCGATCACGAGGGTAACCCCAAGTTCAAACCCGGCGATGAAATTGACGTCATGCGCGATAAGGGCGAGGCAGAAGAAGGCTACGTCCACCTCTCGCACCAGAAGGCGCAGCGCATTCATGCATGGGAAGAGATTGAGAAGGCGTACAACGAGAAGAAGCCGATCAAGGCGATGGTGATCGACCGCATCAAGGGCGGCCTCACGGTCGATATTCTCGGCGCACACGCGTTCCTCCCGGGATCGCAGGTTGATCTCCGCCCCATCCGCAATCTCGACGGAATGAAGGGCCAGACGATCGATGTCGCCGTGATCAAGCTGAACAAAAAGCGCGGCAATATCGTGGTCTCGCGTAAGGAGCTGCTCGAGGGCGAGCAACTCGAGAAGCGCTCGAAGACACTGGAACATCTGGAAGAAGGTTCGGTCCTGACCGGAGTCGTCAAGAATCTGACCGAGTACGGCGCGTTCGTTGACATGGGCGGTCTCGACGGCCTTCTCCATATTACGGACATGTCCTGGGGACGTCTTACCCACCCCAAGGACCTCGTCAATGTCGGCGATCAGATCCAGGTCAAAGTTCTCAAGTACGACAAAGATAAGCAGCGCGTATCGCTGGGATTCAAGCAACTCACGCCTGATCCATGGCTCGATGCCGAGCACCGCTATCCGGTCGGCGCTCACGTTGGCGGACGCGTCATCAGCGTCACTGACTACGGAGCGTTCGTCGAACTCGAGCAGGGGATTGAAGGGCTGGTCCACGTCAGCGAGATGACATGGTCGAAGCGGATGAAGCATCCGTCGAAGCTGGTCAACGTTGGCGATCAGGTCGAGTGCGTCGTCCTGAACGTGAATCCGACTGAACGCCGTATCTCGCTCGGTATGCGTCAACTCGCCGCGAACCCATGGGATTCGCTCCACGAGAAGTTTCCGGTTGGGATGACCGTGGAAGGTCGTGTGCGCAACCTGACCGACTTCGGTGCGTTCATCGAGATCGAAGACGGCATTGATGGTCTGGTCCACGTTAGCAATCTGAGCTGGACCAAGCGCGTGAAGCATCCTTCGGAAGTCCTGAAGAAGGGGGATCGGGTGAAGGCCATTGTCCTCGCAATCGAGCCCGACAAGCGTCGCTTATCCCTGGGCGTGAAGCAGCTTCAGCCCGACGTTTGGGAGTCGTTTTTCGCCAGCCATCACATCGGAGACGTCGTGCACGGCAAGGTCCTGCGGGTAGCCGCATTCGGCGCTTTCGTAGAGATCGCGGAAGGTGTCGAGGGGCTCTGCCACAAGTCCGAAGCCACCGATGAAAACGGACAGCCGCTGCACTTGGAGCCGGGCCTCGAACACGACTTCAAGATCATCAAGATGAATCCGGAAGAGAAGAAAGTCGGCCTCAGCATCCGCGCCGTGGGCGAAGAAGCCTCCCGCTCGGAAGTCGAAGCCTACAAGCAGCCGGTGTCGAGCACCAGCTCCACGATCGGCGAACTGATCTCCTGGAAGCGCGCCAGCAACGAAAACAATTAAGCTCTCGCACTTAGAGAAGACGAGGCCGCCCACTGAGGCGGCCTTTGTTCTTCCTTCCTAAGACTTCGTGTCTTTCGTGGTTTACGCTCTTCGGTCGTTTGGAAGCTGCACCGTGCGTGTTCTAGAATCTAAAGTTTGCCTTCACTCATCTCTTCCATAGAGGACGACCTTGCCCGACACAATCTATGACGTCGCCATCATCGGCAGTGGACCAGCCGGATATACCGGAGCCATCCGCGCCGGCCAATACGGCCTGAAGACCGCGCTCATCGAAAAAGATGGATTTCTCGGTGGTACCTGCCTGCACGTAGGGTGCATCCCGACAAAAGCCCTGCTGTTTAACGCGGAGCTGTGGGATCATCTCAAAGAAGCCAAGGAATTCGGCATTGAAGGCGTTGATGCCCGCAAGCTGAATTGGGCCGCCATCCAGGACCGTAAGAACAAGATCGTCACCAAGCACACGAAAGGCCTCGATTTTCTGATGAAGAAGAACAAGGTCGAGACCATCAAGGGTTACGGCAAACTTACCGGTCCTGCCCAGAACGGAGTCCACACCGTCGAGATCTCCAACGACGGCAAGTCAACCCAGCTCAAGGCGAAAAATGTAATCCTCGCGACAGGATCAGAAGCGCGCATGCTGCCCGGCGTGGAAGCGAATGATCGCATCCTGACGAATATCGAAATCCTCAGCCTGAAAGAAATCCCGAAATCGCTGGTCATTGTCGGAGCTGGTGCGGTCGGAGTTGAGTTCGCCTCCATATATCGTTCCTTCGACTGCGAAGTCACGATCGTCGAAATGCTGCCGCGCCTCGTTCCAGTCGAAGACGAAGAAGTCAGCAAGGAACTCGCCCGCGTCTACCGCAAACGAGGCATTAACTTCCACACCGCCGCGAGGGTCGAGAAGGTAGAAAGAACGAAGGCAGGCATCGCGGTCACAATCACGGTCGACGGCAAGCAGCACAAGATTGATGCCGAGAAGATTCTGATCGCCGTAGGCCGCAAACCGCGCACGCAAAATGTCGGACTCGAACGCACCAAGATCAAGCCCGAGCGCGAGTTCATCAAGGTCAATTCGTGGCAGCAAACTGACGAGCCGGGCGTCTATGCCGTCGGAGACATCGTCTTGGGCACGCCGCAACTTGCCCACGTAGGCGCCATGGAAGCCCTGGTCGCGGTCGCCAAAATTGCCGGCAAGCCCTGCAAGCCGATCAATCGCGAGCGCATCCCAGGCGCGACGTACTGCCATCCGGAAATCGGCAGTGTAGGCCTTACTGAAACACAAGCCAGGGAAGCCGGATACAACGTGAAGATCGGCAAGTTCCCCTTCACGGCCAACAGCCGCGCCAGTATCGTTGGCCAGCACGAAGGCTTCATCAAGATCGTGAGCGATTCGGATTACGGAGAGATTCTTGGAGTCCACATCATCGGCCCGCAGGCCACGGAGTTGATCGCCGAAGCCGTAGCCGCAATGGAACTGGAGGCAACAGTAGAAGACTTGATGTGGACGATCCACGCGCACCCAACATTAGCCGAAGCCATGCTCGACGCCTCAAACAGCGTCTATGGAATGGCAATTAACGCGTAACTTCACCTCCGCAGAGGAACGCGGACGAACGCAGAAAAAAAATGGGCAGACAGAAATTGCAGGACGAAAATGCACGATGTCATCCTGAGCCGCGCGCATTTTGTGCGGTTCAGGATCTATGCGTTCCCTCTGTGTTCCTCTGTGTTGAAAGCTTTCGACTTTGATCTCAATCGTCCAACTCGGCACGATCGACTACGCGACAGGGCTCACCCTGCAGCAAAAACTAGTCGCTCTCCGCAAAGAGGAAAAGATCGGCGACGTCCTCCTCCTTCTCGAGCACAAGCCGGTCATCACGCTGGGCCGCAACGCAAAAGCGGCCAACGTAGTAGCCTCGCCAGATTTCCTGAAGCAGAGTGGAGTCGAACTGTACGAATGCGACCGCGGCGGTGACGTCACTTTCCACGGTCCCGGCCAAATCGTGGGCTACCCAATCTTCGACCTGCGCAGCCGAGCGACTCTAGCGGCAGAAGCCCCATCTTCAGAGCGCAGTCGAGAGGCCGAGCCCAAGCGCAAAACCATGGGCGTAATCGAATTCGTCCGCCGCCTGGAAGATGTCCTGATGCGCACCTGCGCCGACTTCGCCATCGCCACGAAGCGTGTTCCAGGCCTGACGGGAGTCTGGACATATCTGGAAATCAACGATGCTTGTGTGGAGACAGCCGCCTCGGCTGTCCAGCGAAGCGAAGCCAGCCGCACCGAGCAGAGTGCCAAAGCCAAACTAGCTGCCATCGGCGTTCACGTCTCCCGCGGCGTCACCTCCCACGGTTTCGCCCTGAACGTAAACACGGACCTAAGCTACTTCAACCTGATCATCCCCTGCGGCATCACAACGAAGCCGGTTACCTCTATGCAAAAAGAACTCGGCAAAGACCTCGACCTCAACTCCGTAGCCGAATCCATCTCCCGAAACTTCGGCGTAGTCTTCGAGTCGCAAATCCTCTGGGTCGACACCCTCGACGCCCTGCTGGGCAACACGGTAGGTGTCCCGATGAAGCCTCCCACAGAATTTCGCCAGCTGCGCCAGGAAGACGACACAACCTGGGCTTGACTCTGTTGAATTGTGGCTGCATTGTCAGAACTTTGTGGAAGAGCGACCCTTCAGGGCGCGTGAAGCCCGGAAGAGACATTGGCTTTAGCCTGAGTAGTCGTCTCTCTAGCCCTCCGCCCCACTCTCGCGATACCATCAATACATCGCGCCCACCGCGGCACGTCAAATGGGGAACAACAAGAAGAAGTCCAAAGCAGCATCCAACGGCCATCATCCGCGCAACGGGTCACGGTCGAATAGCACAGCTCTAAAGAAAGCCGTTAATGGCACTGACCATGTGGGAACGGCCGCCCTCGGCCGTTCGGTCGAGCGAAGCTCGACGGGCTCTCCTAACCACAATCTCCGCACCTACGAGATTCCCGACTACCGTCTCGAGCACCCGATCTTCACCGTCTACCGGCGAACCGAAAAAGACAAGCAGGGCCAGGAGCACGTCCGCTACGAAGTTACTGGAGACCTCGATGCCCCCGTCCCGCCAATCCGCGACTCGAAGTACCTCGACCGGCAGCAAGCCATCGAGATCTTCCGCTACATGCTGCTCAATCGCAAAATGGAGATTGCGCTAGAGAATCTCTATAAGCAGGGCAAGGTCGTCGGCGGAGTCTATTTCGGACTCGGCCAGGAAGCCTGCTCCTGCGCCTCCGCCTACGCGCTCGACAACGATGACTGGTTCGCGCCCATGATTCGCAACCAGGGATCGCTCCTGGTCCGCGGTTTCGGGGCCAGCGACACCATGATGCAGTACATGGCCAAAGCCGACTCGCCCACCAAGGGACGCGACGGCACCTCGCATTTCGGCGACATCGAAAAACGCAACATGGTCTCGCCAATCTCCATGCTCGGCGATCTCATCCCGGTGATGAGCGGCGTCGCTCTCGGCGCGCGCCTCCAGGGACGCGACATCGCCGTCATGACCTACATCGGCGATGGAGGGCAATCCACCGGAGTCACTTACGAAGGCATCAACTTCGCAGCGGTGCAGAATCTCGGCCTCGTGCTGTTCGTGGAGAGCAATCTGTGGGCGTACTCCACGCCTTCGAACATGCAGTACCGCTGCCAGGATCTCGCCGAACGGGCCATCGGATACGGCATCCCCGGTGTGATCGTCGATGGGACCGACGCCTGCCAGGTTTACGACGCAGCCCACGAGGCCGTCGAACGCGCCCATAGAGGCGAGGGCCCAACGCTCATCGAAGCCAAGATGATGCGCATGAAGGGCCACGCCATTCACGACGCTGCCGGATACGTGCCGAAGTCCATGTTCGAGTTTTGGAAGAAGCGCGATCCCCTGGCAAGATTCGAAAACTATCTGGTGAAAAATAAGAAGTGGCTGACGCCAAAAGAGAATCAAGCGCTGATCGCAGAAGTAGAAAAGGAAATAGAAGCGGAAAGAGAAATCGCAGTGAACTCTCCGATGCCAACCCCGGAATCCGCAGAAGGCGGAGTGTTCTGCGAAGAAGGCTGCCACGAAATCAAACCGAAGTACGGTATCCCAAAAGTGAAGAAGGGAACCGCAGACTACAAAGAAACCGAAGCGGCAGTGCATCTGAAATAGAAAAATCCGCGAGTCCGCCCGAATGCGTGCCTCACGGTTGGTCGAAACTCGAAACCTGAAACTCGAAACTGCCTATGCAGCTAACCTACTTAGAAGCCATCCGCCAGGGAATCTGGGAAGAAATGGAACACGACCCGACTGTCTTCTGCCTCGGCGAAGACATCGGAATTTACGGTGGCGCGTTCAAAGTCACCGACGGATTCATCGACCGCTTCGGCCCCGAGCGCGTCATCGACACGCCCATCGCCGAGTCGGCCATCGTTGGCGCGGCCTTCGGAGCCTCGCTCACCGGTATGCGCCCGGTCGCGGAATTTCAGTTCATGGATTTCATCGGCTGCGCCTTCAACCAGATCTCCAACATGGTCGCCAAAACGCATTATCTCTGGGGCGCGCCGGCTCCCCTAGTCCTCCGCGGCCCTAGTGGCGGATACGTCCACGGAGGTCCCTTCCACTCCCAGAATCCCGAAATGTGGTTCGTCCACAATCCTGGCCTCAAAGTAATTTGCCCCGCCACGCCCTACGACGCGAAAGGCTTGATCAAAGCCGCCATCCGCGACAACAATCCCTGCGTCTTCTTCGAACACAAATATCTCTATCGCCGCATCAAAGAAGAGGTCCCCACGGATGATTTCGTTGTCCCGATCGGAAAAGCGCGCGTAGCGCGCGAGGGCAAAGACCTGAGCATCATCACCTACGCCGCGATGGTCCACACCGCGCTCGAAGCGGCAGACATTCTCGCCAAAGAAGGAATTGATCTCGAGATTCTAGACCTGCGCACCGTCTCTCCCTTAGACCGCGAAGCGATCACACAAACAGTCAAGAAGACCAACAAGGTCATCATCCTGCACGAGCACTCCCGCACTGGAGGTCTCGCCGGAGAAATCGCTGCCATCATCAACGAAGAAGCCTTCGATGATCTCGATGGCCCCATCGTCCGCATCGCCGGCCTCGACTCCGCGATTCCATTTTCCCCGCCGCAGGAGCATCATTACTTGCCGAAGGTCGAAGACGTAGTCCGCGAATCTCGCCGCCTGAAGGCGTATTGACGAATCATGTGCGGACAGCCGCCTCGGCTGGCCGTGGAGCCAAGCTCGGCGGCATTGGGGAAGGGCACGATGGGAAGGGCACGATTTTAGTCGTGCCGCACAATCGGAGAGACACAACTTGGCTTTAGCCACACAGGAAAGTTCGCATGTCGCTCATGAGAGTCACTTAGGATCCGGCATCCTTCACGCCTTACTCTCCACAGCGCTGATGGCAGTCTCAGCCAGTTGCCTCCTCAAATACATGTGGTGGACAGCGTGCTATAGCGCCTGGAACGGAATCCCGAAACTCGCGCACCAATGGCAACAAGCCGGAGTTCGCGCTTCCTTGAATGGCTGGAGCTTTCTCCTCCTCGAATCCACAGCCATTGCGACACTGATCAGCCTGATCAAATTGCGCCAACTCTCTGGGATCACGCGATATGCGGGACGCGTCGGCGCATCGCTCCTCATTACCGCCCTGGTCACCGCCGCGTTCACCCTGTTTCTAGGTTGGACCCAGATAGGTACCCGCTAACGCCTGTGCCTCTACAGTGAGACTGCGTTTTCGCTCGTGTACCTTCGTGGTTGTAGATTTTGTTCTAGTCCTCCTGCGAGCGGTTATTTGCGGTCCGCAAATGAACCGTAACCGCATCGCTTCCGGCTACTCTATTAGGGAGGAGCGGTGGATGGCAGTGCCATGGAACCGAGTGCCACGTTCCTGACTAGCGTCCAGCGCGCCGGTCTGCCAAAATACCTCGGGAGGTATCATGGGCAAATTCCTTCTTGGAGTAGCTTTTACGTTGGTAGTCCTTGTCCTCATCGGACTAGGGGTTGCGATGCTCGGTCTTTTCCCCACGCCGGCGAATGTCGAGCCGTCTCGCTTCGAGCGTCATATCGCGATGAGCGCGGTAGACAACTCCATGGACCGTCACGCCCCGCGCATCAGTAACCCGCTGACCCCCACCGACTCGAATCTCGAGGACGGCATGAAACTCTACACCATGAATTGCGCCCTCTGTCACGGAGGTCTAGATCGTAAGCCCTCGACCTTCTCGAACTCGTTTTATCCACCGCCGCCGAACTTGGTTTCCGATCCGCCCGACGATCCCGAGTGGCACATCTTCTACACGATTCGCACCGGAGTTCGTTATACCGGCATGCCCGCCTGGGACAAAACTCTGAGCGCTCAGGACATGTGGAAAGTCACCATGTTCCTCTCCCACATGGATAAACTCCCACCCGCCGTTCAGGAATATTGGAAAACGAGCTTCGGCACCAGCCCTGCGCCTGAGAAGAAAGAGACCATGCAGGAAACGGGCCACGATCACAAGTAATGGGATGGGAAGAAATGCTGGAAGCTCTTCTCCTTGCCAGAGCAACGCACTGACGTCCCATCGAGGAGCGGTCCTTCGGGACTGCAAAGAGTCCGCCCACATGTCGGGCTTTAGCCTCCGGGTGCCAACCCGCTATAATATTCGTTTGCGCCCGACGCGATTTGTGGGACCGTGGGCCTCAAGGAAAGAACGCATGCCAACTGACATCATCATGCCCCAGATGGGCGAGTCCATCGTGGAAGGCACCATCACCAAGTGGCTCAAAAAGCCCGGAGACAAAGTCCAGCGCGACGAACCTCTCTTCGAGATCTCAACCGACAAAGTCGACGCCGAAATCCCCGCGCCCGCCTCAGGCGTCCTTCAGGAAATCAAAGTCACGGAAGGCACAACAGTTGGCGTGAATACGATCGTGGGCACGATCGCGGTTGACGGCGAAGCTGCCGCAGCCAAGCCGGCCTCGCCTGCTCCAGCGAAAGCTGCGCCATCAGCCCCGGCCCCAGCCGCGAAAGAAGAACGGAAAGCTCCTACGCCTCCGCCTATGCCCGCCCCTGCCGCATCCGCGCAAGACGAGGAAGGTGAAGAAGCTCGATCCTCTCCCTTGGTTCGCAAGATCGCACGCGAACACGGTGTCAGCCTCTCGCAAATTACCGGCACTGGGCTCGGCGGCCGCATTACCAAGCAGGACATCATGCAGTTCATCGAAAACCAGGGATCTACGCAACCGGTTTCGACTCTTTCTGCACCTGTTCCTGCTCAGCCCGCAGCCGCCGCGCCCGCGCCGCGCCCGGCAGCCCCAGCTCCCTACCCGGGCGATCTCGTGCCCATGTCGAACATGCGCAAGCTGATCGCCAAGCACATGATCGAGTCCCGCCGGACCAGCGCGCACGTGCACTGCATGTACGAGGTGGACTTCACCCGCATCGTGAACCTGCGCGCCAAACTCAAGTCCGGATTCGAGCAGCGCCACGGTGCTCGCCTCACCTTCATGCCGTTCTTCGTCCGTGCCGCTGTAATCGCTCTCCAGCAATGGCCTATCATCAGCGCCAACATCGAAGGCGACAACATCCGCTATCACCGCCAAATCAACATGGGAATCGCCGTTGCCCTTGACTGGGGACTGATCGTTCCCGTCCTCAAGAACGCCGGAGATCTTAATTTCCTGGGCCTGCAGCGCGGCATCACCGATCTCGGCGAACGCGCGCGCAATAAGAAGCTCAAACCCGAAGACGTAGAAGGCTCCACCTTCACCATCACCAACCCGGGCCAGTTCGGTGCGGTCTTCGGTCTTCCCATCATCAATCAGCCAAACTCCGCCATCATGGGCGTAGGCGGAATCACTAAGCAACCCATGGTCGTCACCGATAAAGATGGCAACGACTCCATCGCGATCCGATCCATAGTTCACTTGACTTTAGGCTATGACCACCGCCTCATCGACGGCGCAGTCGCCGACCAGTTCATGGCGCAAGTGAAGAAGAACCTTGAAACCTGGAGCGAGGAAATCGGTTAGATATTCGTCGAATCAAAGATTCCCCAGCCTCCGAGTGTTCGTTGGCTGGGGATTTTGGTGCTCTATGTGAACCCCTGTGTCCTCTGTGTCGAGGCCATTTCTTGCTCTCTAAAGCTGAGGAATAGCGTCGCCCGCTGAACCATCCTTCGACCAGGTCGAAGCATTCAGGCATTCCACTGTTCCGTCGACAATCTTAGAAATTCCTTCCTTGAACTTTTCCGGATTGACAATGTCCCTCGCAGCGACGGCATCCATCGTCGCCAGCGCATTCTGCAGAAACATCATCGCCGCATCCTTCTTCTCCGCTCCAGACTTGCCATGAAACAGCGTCTCAATCGCGCTGACAAGCGGTGGTATAAAAGCAATCCCCTTTAACAATTGATTCAAGAAATTCACAAATCCTCCACCCGGATAAATTTTCGCAACCCCAACCCAGCCCATAATCCCCGAAACCTACCCCGAGTCCTTCTTCACCTCTTCGTTCCCTTCTTTGCTGCGAGATCATGCCCCTGAATCAGCGCCTTGATCTCATTCTGCCCCTCGCGCAACTCGCCCAGCTGAACCTCAGTCCGTATTCGGCCTTCCGTATTCGTAGCTGCGATCTGCTCTAGCCGGATAATGCGAGTTTTTGTCGCTTCAATTTCTGAATCTTGCCTCGCGGAATTCCTCGCATCCTGAATTACGTATCCGCCAATCGAGAGCGCCAGTGCGCCCATTGCAATCAATGCCCGGCTGTCGAACTTCAACAGCCGTTGTTCCTTGACCGCCTCTAGCTTCCGGTTCCATGACTCTTCGAGTGCAGCCGCGGAACTCTGCATCTCCTCCAGTCTGTCCAACACCTCAAGCTGGAAGTCTTTGGCCGTGTACGGCACGTTGCCCCCCGGCCGTTCCGAAATCCCCCGAAGCCGCTGTCGATTGAGAACATTTGCTTCGCTCATAACGGATAATCCACATGAAGCACAGCTGCATAACGCGAGTAGCGTGCAGGAGACGAGCCGTCGTACAGTCGCAAGAAATAGGTTTGAGTTCTCCCCAGCCGCGGCAGCGTGAAGATACGATTGCTGAACCGCCCCAGGAAATTGCGGTCGCTGCCAGGGCCCCAGCCAAAATCCCTCGTTCTCACCTCAACTCCCAAACCGCCGGAGAGCGACATGCCCGCATCTACCTGCGCTGTTGTGGACGTCACCTGTATTACCTGTGCATTCACTAGGCTGGGCAAGTAATAAGTCCCTACGTCTGTCCCTGCGAGTCGTACCGGAAGATCCTGTATCGGAACCGCCGTTGCACTGGACTCCGTCTCAAGTGAAATCGGTGTCGCCGCATCATTCGCGAATTCGATTGAGCACAGCCCGCGATCGTTAGCCGGATCGCGATAGTCAATCTCGACCGAGCGAACAATTGCCTCGAACCCTGCACTCCGCGATGCCACATTCACATTCACTGCGTCGACCGGAAAGATGTCGCGGGCGCCACCAGGCAGAAAATCACTCCACGTTCGATATGTCCCCGCCCACGCAGCATCTCCCGCATCGTCCAGCAACGCCAATGCCGCATTCTCACAGTCCGCCTGCGTCCGTCCAGCGGGAGTGTTCAATGTCCTCACGACCCCTCGGATTCCATCATCAAGTCGCTCGGCGAGCCGGGCAATCACGCCAGTATTCGCAACCTCAGCCACCGCCCTTCCGTACGCCTTGTCATTGATCAGCGTGATCGAGGATGCGTCGCCATCGAACCGGTAGCCGTCATAATTCATATGCGCTTCCGAGTTGTAGATCTTGATGTCCACCGGTGGCACGCTGGCATGCACATAAAATCCAAGCGGCTGCGTGCCTTGCGGGATCCTCGAGTCCGCCTCCATATTCGCGAACACCAGATGATCGCTGGCCCCCTGCACGTTCACGCCATACTGATCGAACCAGTTCACTAGGATGTGCTGAAACGAAAGCCACGACTTTCCATTCACACTGATGACCGGCACATTGCTCAACGCCATCGGCACAATCGAAGAGTAGTAACTCGAGGGATTCCCCACCGCAAACACATACAAGTACCCATTCGCGATGTAGAAATCCCACTGCCCTTTTAGGTTCGAAGTCCCAACCGCAACCTTCTGTCCCCAGATCGATCCGAATAGGCAGAAATTAACGCTTGTAAATGTGGACGGCAACGGCGCCTTCCACGCATTCCCCGACACCAGCACCCATCCCGACGAGGGCATCGCATAATACCCAGTCAGCGTCGGAGGCGCGCCCGCCCCATAAGCGTCAAACGCAATCGGATTCGTCGAAGTCCCCGAAGAGGCCGGAATCAACGGCTCATTCCAGGTATCCCCGCGCCGCAGCAACACCGAGTCCCCAGGCGCAAGCGTCTGCGCGTTCACCTTCGCCAGCGTCTGCCACGCGCTGGAAGCAGACAGCCCGTCATTCGTATCATTCCCCGATCCCGAACTCACATAGTAAGTCGCTCCGGAAGCTATGCCACAAAGGCCAATCACAACGAATAAGCCAAGAATCTTCCGCATAATCTCTGTGTCCCTCTGTGTCCTCTGTGGTGAGTTCTTCTCCGCCCAAACAAAAAAGGCCACCGATTTCTCGATGGCCAAGCCAAAAACAGTTCGATCCCAGAGGATCTTGACGTTCTCTTGTGTCCCTCTGTGTCCTCAGTGGGGAAAAGCTTTTGGCTTTTTCGCCCCACTGAGTACTGAAGACTGACGACTAACGACTGACCACTAATTCACCAAAAACCCAGGTATCACAGCCTCACTAGGTGAATCCGTAGGGCAAGTCCGCGTACTATCCAGCGTTCCCCCAGCAGTCACGGAAACATTCCCCACGGTACCAACCGATCCCCCGCCCGCAAACGTCAGCCCTGCGTTATCCCCATGCAGCACCGCCGTATTCGATGTAGCCGCGGACGTAATCGCCAGATAGTACCGCCCTGGATTCAACGTTACCATCCCACCCGACCAGTTCACTGTATGCCACCCGGCAGTCATCGACGTAGAAGCAGCAATCGCCCCGGTATGTACCTGCAACGTGCAAGTCCCCCCCGAAGTCCCCGAATAGATCCCGATGTCATAATTCGCGGACGTATTCGTCGTATCCGCTGTCCCTACAAAGTAAGTAACTTGCGAGGTTGTCTTCGAATACTGCAGCACCACTCCGAACAAAGCTGCCTTATTCGCGCTTGATGAGAACACCGTCGCGTTCGACATATGCTGCACCGTCATCCACGGAGCCGCCGTCGAATTCACCGGAGCCGTACTCACCGGAGCATCCAGCGATGCCCGAATCCCATACGTACCAGCTCCAGCGTTCGTCGACTCCACACGCCCCAACACCTGCACGCCCGTCGGACGCGTGGACCCCGCATCATGACAATCCCCGCCGTTTGTTGTGCTCGCAACTACATAGTCGCCCGCCACTGTCGCTCCATCAAACGAGCAGGGTACATAGCCGCGATAAGTAATCACCGCATTCCCCGATGTCCCGGAGCCGTTGCTGACAATCCCCACCACACCGTCCGTACTCGATACTCCAGCCTTCACCGCGCAAGCCGGGGTCGCCCCGTTGTACACCGCCAGAAAGTTCAGCAATGTCCCGCTCGACGCGTCATTACACAATTCAAAGTTCAACCGCCCTTGCGTCAGACTGTCGAACGAGGTCGCCGCATAAATCGTCTGCGGCGCCAGCGTCGTAGTTCCTAGGTTGATGGAATTATTCGCGAATGGCTTCAGCGTGCTGGTCGAATCAATCGCCCACCGTACGCTCGATCCAATCGAGAATCCCAATCCCGGCGCCGACGACGAAGTTGAATTCTCACTCCGCACCACCGCCAGGTTGTTCGTGGAGTCGTATCCCATCGAAGCTCTCTGCCACGTCGACGGCCCCGTGTAGCTCGAATACACTCGTAGGTTCTGCGCAGTCGTCCCGTTGTACTGCCCCAGCGAATTCGCGTCCTCCTGAAATAGATTTGAGAAGTATGAACTCGTCGCTGCTGTAGCAATCTTCTGCGGAGACGCTCCATTGGTTGAAATGTAGAAGTACCCGTCATTCGAGATTCCCAGTGACGACATCCCCGTTCCCGCCGCCAGCATTCCCGCTCCTGGTATCGGAGAGTTCACCACCCACGGGCCCGCCACCTGCAGCGCACCATTGATCGTCAAATTCCCCGTGAACGTTCCTGAAGAAGCCGTAATACCCCCGGCTCCCGAGTAATTCAACGTGGTCCCGCTATCCGTAAGCGCGCTATCGCCGCTTACCACCGATCCATCCGCCGAATACATCGCCACCTGATGCGCGTTCGCACCACTCACCGTCCCTGAACCGCCGCCTCCACCGCTTCCGCAATCCGCTCCTGTCCCCGACACCACTCCCGTCGAACTCACATGCAGACACTGTGATCCGCTGCCCGTAATCGGCAACGTGATGTTCCCGCCCGAGATACTCAACCCCGCGTTCGCGTTCACCGCTACGTTGAACGTCTTCATCCCCGCCGTTAACCGCTCCAGGAAGTTCGTCCCATTCGGCACCACATTGATGTAGGACGAAATCGACGCCGGGGCCCCAATCGCCAGCCCAGCAGTCGAATACCCGACGCTCCCCGTATCCGTCCCCAGGTACGTATCCGCCGCATCCTGTGCCGGACGATTCCCTGGCGTCGCCAGCGTCTTCGCCGGATTCGAATCCACCAGCGTGATAATCTCCCCGCTATTAATGGACGAAGCTTGCGACGAAGTGAAATTCAATCTCCCCTTCAAGTTCGCCACCGGTCCGCCATTCGCCACGCCATACTGCAACACCGTAGCCCCCGGCATCGCATTATTGCCCACCGAATTCCCAGCCACGCACGAGATCCACTCCCCGCCAACCGGATTCGCGCAGCGCTGCGCAAAAGTCTGCGGCATCATCAGCCCAGCCGCGCTGATGATGGGTGACAGCGGCGTGACAAAATTGTCATCATCCACATAGGCAGGCGATGTCGTCCACGAACTCGAATAGTCCGTGCTGTTGATGTTCACCAGTCCGCCCGGCCACCATGCGATCCCCGGCATATACTGCGGAGCGCGAACGTTATACCCACTCGTACTCGTTGCCGCATTATCCGTGAACGAGCACGTCAGCGCCGAGCACTGCCCCACTCCCGTCGCCACCGACCCGCACGCCGTCTTCGAGCCCCCTCCGCATCCCCCTGTATAAGGTTCAATGATCGCGTTCCCAGCTCCTCCATACCGCAGGATGTCGTACGTCACCGTCCCCGATCCCGGTACTCGCGGCCACTGCACCACCACGCTCCCGCTCGCATTCCCGCTGTCCACCGTCGCATACCCAACCTTCAGCGGACGCGAATATCCATTCGTCGAATCGTGAATCACAACCGCATAGTTGTAATCTGTTCCGCTATTTCCCAGTGCCGCAAATCGGGGTATCTGTCCCAGCGGAAACTCTCCCCCGTGAATCGTGTTCGGACTTCCCGCATTCACCAGTCCAGCCATCGCCTGCTGCGTCGGCGAATACATCGGGTTCCAGCATCCACCCACTTCTTCATACACATCGTCGTACTGCCCGTTCCCATATCCCCCGCGCAGGTTCCCGCCATACACGCCCCACTGCTGGAATCCCTGGATCACCGAATTCGAAATATGAACCGTGTTCCCATTCCACGCGGTCACCCCGTTCCCGTGACATTGCAGGCTCAATTGCAGATGGCTCAGCCACAGCACCGCCGCGTTAATCCCAAACGGCCCGGGCGCATAAATCACCTGTCCGCAATAATTGCTGGTACAGTTCGGGCCTGCATCCACGTTGAGTTTGTCCAGTTTGAATGCCTGATCGTTGTCGATCACCAGCATGTTCTGCCATGCGCCCCACGTCCCTGACGAAGTACGATCCGAAAAATAGACGTCGTGAATACTCGTCGCATTTCCGTTGTCTTCAATCGCGGCATTCAGCAACGACGCGCCGCCGAATGCCGCTGTCGACGCGATCGTCCCCGTCCCCCCGCAGTTCGTATCTGCGTACGTCACCTGTGTCGCCGATGTCCCCGATGTCGCCTGATGTACTCCAATAAAGTGTTGCGGATTCCCCACCAGCCCCACATCAAACCAGTCCCCGGCCTGGATCGCGTTTGCCCCGGTGTTGTTCAGCGCGATCGTCGCCACGTTCGCCGCGCACGACATGCTCGTGGCAGGAATGCCGTCGAAATTGTTCGCGGCCGCCAGCCGCAGATCATTGACCTCGATCCCGTTGTAGTTGTTCGAGCTGATCCGGTCTCCCAGGAACAGGCAAACGCCCCGCGTCTTGCACAGCAGCGTCGATTTCCCCGATCCTTGCAGATGCAGCTTGTTCGATTGAGCGTAAATCGTCGAGTAGATCGGCAGCGCATTCGCATTCCCGTTCGTCGGAGGAATTACGATCGACGCGCCCGGCGTCCCCGCATCGTTCAGTGCCTCCTGGATCCCCGAAGTCGATGACCCAATGCTGTAGCCACTCGAATGCGCGCCAGCTGTACTAATAATGATTGTCCCCGACGCCGCTCCGCTCGTACACGTTCCTCCCGTTACCAGTGCCGTCTCCGGCGTCCCCGTCCCCGCCACGTACACGTAATAAGGACGCTTCGCCGTATTGCTCGTATCAATCCCCATCGGACACGGATTCAAATGAATGGTGTTACTGCCAGCCGTCGTCAGGCTGTCCGACGGAGACTGCACCCAATTCCAACTCGACGTCACATATCGCACGTTCGCCAGATTATTGACGGAGAACTTCGTTCCAGCCGGTTGCGATACATTCTGGTCCGCCGCCGGTGCCGTTGAAACATTCCCCGTTCCTCCGCCACTCCCGCACGGCCCCCAACTCCCATCTCCCAGTAGGCAACTTCCTGCTGTCGGCGTACCGCTCCCCAATTCATTCACCGGAACCATGCCGGAAACCAAATCAGCCTTCCCAGTCAAGGCGTAGTCCACGTACTGCTTCGGTGCCGCCTGTAGAGGAGCTCCGGGATTTCCCGGCAACGTAATCGGGCCGGACATCGTTCCGCCCACCGTCGGTAAGAAATTCCCCGCGCCCACATTCGCCAGGCTCGAATCCACATACGACTTGTTCGCGATGTCACCGGACCTCGTCGGCGCCGGCACGCTCGGCGACATGGCAAATATCTTCGCGCCGCTAATCGTCTCTGCTCCTCCGATGTGCACGACCGAACTATCGTCCGCCTTCGTCGCCAGCGCCGAATTCACGTACTGCACCGATACCGGCTGTGCCGCCAGCCCAGACCCAGGCGTCATCTTCACCGTCGCCAGTTTTGCCGGAGAACTCGACGGCACCACCCAGTACTCACTCCGCACTTGCCCCGGCCCAAGCTGGTACGTGACTGTGTAATACACGCCCGCCGGCGACGCTCCCGCGTTCGGCACCAACGCAACACTGAGCTCTCCATTGGATCCCAGTGTCGCGTTGGTTGTCCCCGCCGCTACCGCAACTCCATCGCTCGTCACAAACGCTGGCCAGGTGATAATCAAATTTCCACGCGCTGCCGTTCCATCCGCAAAATACACACTGTCGGAGACCGTCGTAGTAGCCGGCGATCCGCTCGCGGCTGATGCCGGAATCCCTAGCCCGCAAAGCAACGCTCCAAGCGCAACAATCGCCCAATAGCAAAGCCGCCCCACAGGGCGGCCAGTCCCGTAACCCATAATCTCCTCCCAACCAAACTCTCGAGGATTCTATTTTCCTCTGTGTACCTCAGTGTCCCCTGTGTTAAAAGCTTTTTGAATCAGTTCAAAACTCTTCAGCGTGCTGGGCGGCGCTGCTTCCCGTTCAGGAATCGTTCCACGCTCTCCACATACACCTCAGCAAAATCCGCCACCGGACGCCTCCCCTCAATCAGCTGCATCGCGTCCTCCACATCCCACCCCATCGATCCCAATACCGCTAGCGCCATCATGGGAGCCCGATGCACTCCCGCCGCGCAATGAATGAACACCTTCGAGTCCGTTTCTTCCAGCGCGTGCTCTGCAAATTCAACCCCACGCGCAAAAAGAGTAGCAGGTTTCGGCTCAAAATCGTCATCCGTCGGATTCCACAGCACCTCGATCTCATGCGGACGCCCCAGCGGTGTGTCATCGAACTCGATCTGCATATCGATGATGTGCGTGATGCCTTCCTCCGCCACCGCAGCCATATTCTCCGGAGTCCAAATCCCTCCACCCACCGCAATCCGTTCCGTCAACCAGGTAATATCCATCGTCGAACCAATTCTACAGAATCCAACCGAACCCGCAGGTTGCAGGCTGCCCCATCCTTCTCGTGTTCTCTGCAACAGGGTGGGGATTTTGATTTTCCTCCGCGAATCCTTGTGACCCCCGCGTTGCAAGCTTGCCTCTGGGCCAGAGATCACGCCTCCGTGCTCCCTGGCCCCAGACCCCTGATTTCTGTTTCGAAAAAAAGGACCCTCTATGAACCCATGTGTCCCCTGTATTGCAAGCTTTTCACCCGACCGGAATTTCCGCCGTCTCAGGACTTTCCTCGCTCTCGATCTTCTTAGCCGGAAGCATCACGATCTCCTCGTCATCCTTCGCGTACTCCTCTGCCGCCACCGGAGTCTTCGGAATACCCAGCCGGTCCAGCAAGGTCTCAGCCAGCGACTCCTCGCGTTTGTCCGGTGCATTCACTTCCGCTTCCGGCTTGGGAAAAATTCCCGCTATCTCCAGTAGAAACTTCACTGGACTCACTTGTCCTTTCTTACCCTCATCCACCACCGCCGCCGCCATCGCCTCCGCGGCATCTTTCACCAGCCGAACCAGATCCTGCCGCACCTCTGCCGTGTCCTTCTCTTTTCCCCTTCTCCCTTTGGACGAACTCTTCTTCCTGCTTGCAGGTTTCTTCGACGCCGCTTTGCTTTTGTTCCCCTTTTTCTTCATCATCGCCCCGACACCGACCCCTTATGAATTCTATGGATCATCCCAAAACACAGAAGGCGCGCCTTGTGGGCGCGCCCTTTATGAGAGCCTTTGCTTTTTTCTCACTCTCTATATCCAGAATAACAAATCGAAAAAGGTAAAGTGGACATTTTTCAAATTTTATTTCCCCCGCCTTCACAATCACTTACGGGATTTTGTGATTGAAAACCCCCTTGACAAGATTTTCTGGAACTCGTGTTGAGCCGCTCCATCAGTCCAACGTCGAGCAGGATTTCGCTCAGCACGTCGAGTGCGATCGGAATGAGCCGGCGCACCGTCTTCTCATTGCAGTGGAGCAATTTCGCCGTTGCCCGCCGGTCATGCTCCTGCATGATATGCCTCGCGATCAGTTGCTGTGAGAACTCGTCCAGCTTCCCCAGGCACTTCTCCATGTCATGCACAAAGATCACCCGATCTTCAAACGTGACCACTGTGTACGAAGTCACCTTGGCCCGAAAGAACTCCCGTCCTAGGATCGACGGCAGCCTTCCCGTCTCCATTGAGTACCGCATGTACCGCCGCAACATTGCCACCGTCCGCCCTCGATAGATCTTCCTCTCTCTCGCACTCTCATCTACCGGACCCAGCCGCTCTCCGGTCTCGTACCCGGCAGAGCCCTCCTCTCCCCCATCCTCCGGCGGAGCCTCCGCCGCGCTCCCCAACACAAACCGGGCCTCAGCCAGCAAATCTTCCCAGTCGCTGTGGCTCTCCGGCTCAAACTCGATCGTATGGTGATCTTGTTTTCCTCTGTAAAACCCTGTGTCCCCTGTGGTGAGTCGTTGGTTGTAGTGTTCTTGAATATCGGAACTCGATTCTTCTGCCGCAGCTGTGATATCCACTCGATAGCTCACGCCACACCTCCCGCTGCTTCAAGATCCGAGCCATCCGGAATCTCAGGGGCACAGTCATCGACTGCGGACCGGCGGCCCAGCGGAAGTATGAGCCTCCTGGCCCGCTTCTTCGGAGCCGGCAAGTCCGCCACCTTCGGCTGGCACTTCTCGCAATACACTCCCGCGCCTCCTTCGCGCACCCACAACCCACCGCAATGCTCGCAGTACTTCAACTCCACTCGCACATGTTCCGTATTTCGATTTTTATGATTGCTACTCATAACCTGCCTCCAAAAATGTGGATATCGAAAATGAATTCAATTCCTGACTCGCCGCTCGCTGCTCCCAGCTAAAAACAAAAAGCCCCGCGCATGATTTCCGAGATCCTTTTCGGAAACCAGACGCAGGGCTCGTTTCTCTTACGATGACCTGCTTGGGCTATTTACTTGTAGGATTGCGAACTACTCCGGACTCAACCGCCGCAGCCCCTCCTCCCGACAGTCTTTGCGCGCTTTCATCCCTCAGCACCCGCACTTCCGCGCTGGCTGAAATACGATTCCTCGTACCCTGATTTCAACACGCGCCCGTTTTGCATCACCACGCTCAACTTTCCCGTGAAGCGCAGCGACAGCAGGAGCCTCTCCATGGACGCCGACAATACTTCGGCCGACTTCACCTTCCGCCGAAACTCCCCGAAGCTTCTTTCTTCGTTCAAGTCCTGCTCATTCCGCACATTGTCTGCCATAGAGCGTTTTGGCCCCTAGGATGCCGCGATCCTATCGTTGTGGATTTCCTCGGTCAAGGTTGGATGAACATCCCTCGCCTGTGGAAAACTTTTTGCCCGCCCATGCTGAACATTCCCAAATACTTGCGATGATTCAGCACACCCCAAATATTTCTTCTCGCTGCAATCCGCCTCCAGATCAACCCCCGGGAACTGCCATCTCCAATGCGGTCCTCTGTGGAAAAGTGGAGCCAGCAATCCTGCAGCGGACCTTCTGATTCTGGCTGATCCTGGCATGTCGGAAAGGGCGGTTTTTGCCGTTGAGGAATCTGGTGTTCTCCCCCCCGCCCGGAACGCCGCGCACCCCGCCGTTGCTGCCGCTCTCGGCCCTATTGCCCGATGCTATACTCCGCCTAATGAAGTTCAAGCTGTTGCAAGAGAACCTGCGTAAGATCTTGTGGGAGCGCATTGAAACAGGGGAGCTTACCGGCCTCCGACTCGCCCAGCAAACCGGATTCAAGCAGGCCCACATCTCCAATTTCCTCAACCGCAAGCGCGGCCTCAGCATCGAGGGCATGGACAAAGTCCTCTCCGTCCAGCACCTCTCCGTCCTCGACCTGCTCGATTCCGCCGAGGTCAACAAACGCGCCTCGATCCTGCCGCCCAGTTCCGACCAATTCGAAAATGTTCTGCTCACCGATCCCTCCACGGCTACCCGTCCCCTCATTACCGCCGACCTGGTCCTGGATATCCTCAAGTTCAAAAAGACTTACCTTCGCAAGCTGAGAGCCGAACCTGAAGGCAATCGCGCCTCCTGGCAGCGTTTCGTCCTCATCAAGCTGGACCCCAAGGATGCCCCGGCCATGTACCCACGCCTCATGCCCGGCGCCTTGCTCTTGCTCGACCGACATTACAACTCTCTGAAGCCTTATCGCAAAGGAGAGTTCAATATGTACGCTGTTCTGAAAAACGATACTTTGACGGTCCGGTATGTCGAAGTGGCAGGAAATCAACTAATCTTGCGTCCCCACGCCCGGTCCTCCCCGCTCGAAATTGTCCAAATCACCCCCGGACGCACCCCCTCCGACTACCTCATCGCCCGAATCGCCCAATTCAGCCTCGAAGCCTAAACAGAAGCTCGGATCGCCCGTGACCCCCCGATAGCCCTGTGCCCACAACAGCCCTGCCCACAGCAGCACTGTCATCCTGAGGCACGCGTTCTTTGCGTGCTTCAGGATCTATGTACTTTGCGGGTATCCGGCGTTACTCTACGCGGAGACACGGGCTGAGGGTATGCAAATTGCAAGAAGGCATGCAGCGACCGGAAGCGCATGGATGTTATAGGTATCGAGAGAACTCAAACCAATGGAAAAGGCTCTCGCTGAAGTCATTTTGAAGTCCGTGCTACGTCTCGGCAACGGATTTAACGATCTGGACACCCTCGTGCGCGACCTCAAGGATTCTGACGAAAGAAGACGATTGCTGAATTGTCTGGGGATGGTAATGTCCGAACTCAATGCAGGTGTAGTTATTCCAATAGTTCGCCAATACCCAGAACTGGACCCGGACCCGCCTGAAAGCACTCACGATGGCTCTAGCTAGAGATTCAAAAAATCCTCAATCCCAAGTTTTGGCATCTGGAATCCGACCACGAACGCAATCACAAATCATCAGCGATCCGATTTTTGAATCGCAAACTCGGCCCCTATCCCTGCGCCGCTAGCGTCCGCACTTTTTTCCCGAAGATCATCCCGTGCACGGTAAGCACCGGACCGATCAGGGCATATGTAAACCCTGACAAAGCCGGATGGCGGAACGCGGCCACGAAAGAAATAGCAGCGATCAGTGCCAGCAGAAAATTCTCCTGCACCGCGTTGCGGGTCTCCCGCGCTTCCGCTGGACTCAGCTCCAATTCACGGCGCAGCTTGTACGCGTGGGCATACATCAGCAGGAACAGGATAAACACCGACGCGAATCCCACGGCGTAGATGCGCATCACGACCGATGCCTGCACATCGTTGAGGCTCCCGGGAGGCGCCGCCCCGGTCAACTGCAGAAACAACATCGTGAACACGAACTTCAAGGGATACACATAGAACAACACCACAAACAGCAGGACGACGTTGAGGAACATCGTGTAGGTATCCTCAAGTCCGTAGCGCCGCGAGAAGATATAGTGCGCCCGCCAGATCATGATCAGCTGCGCGAAGCAGACGGCAAACGGCACGAACCCGCGCACCGCCGCTATCAACTCGGCATAGTTGCGCGGCACCTCGAGCGAAACCACCAGCAGCGTTAGCGCGAATCCGAAGACAACATCGCAAAATGCTTCCAGCCGCGTGATCTCCCCGCTGCGCCAGCGAAAATATTTCTCGGGAAGCAGTCCGCGCCGGTGCTCCGACGCCATCGCCTGCGAAGAAGGAGAGTCGTTTCCGTGCTCAAGAGAATTCTGTGGGAAGGATGCGGATGCTTGCGGCTCATGGTCTAGGGATTCTGCCGTGATCCACGCCAGTTGGCAATGAGAAAGCCACTTTTAGAGCATTAGCCGCTGACCGCCCATCCCCGTGAACTTCTGTGCCCGTTGTGTTGCGAACCCGTCACGAGGCTCAGCATCAGCCACACCGATCCGATAAAAAGAAATGGCGACGAATAAAATCCCGGCGCGGGACGCGGTACCGGTATCGAGGCAACCGTGTGTCCTAGGATCGTGACGGACGTGTGTCCGATGCCGTTGAAAAACATGATCAGCGCATAAAACCACGCCAGCGGACGCAACCAGCGTGCGTCTCGCGCCGCAAGCGGAGTCAGAGCGAGACAAAGCACGACGGCGATCATCAAGCCCACCAGCCATTCGCGAAACTCGAACGTCGGCATCGGAAACCATGACCAACGCCCGCGCAGCGCAATGACGGTTGGGTTGTAGATGGCGAGAAAGCCAGTGGTCGCTTCGTCGAACACGTGCAGCGCGAAAGCCACGGTGAGTGCAAACCAGGCGCGACCAAACCCGGACGCCGTCCGGGACTTCGTTCTTGCATGGCGCCCACCTCTGCGGATCATTATGCTCCCCCCCGCTCGCGACAACAGCCTTGTTTCGGCATTGTCATCTCAGGATCCATGCATTTCGCCGCCAGCGCCGGTGCGGCAACATGGATGACACTTACGGGTGTGTATCTGAACCCGATATCTTTTCAGCGCTTCACTTCGCTCATCAGCGCGAGCAGATTGTCCTCCGTGTCGCGGAAGAAAGTCATCCACAAATCGTGATCGGGCATTCTTGCGATCAGGTGCGGCTCGTCTTCGAAGCGCACGCCTTTCTCTTTCATCCTGGCGTGAGCCGCTTGGATGTCGGGCACGGCGAAATACAGGATCGAGCTCGGCATGATCGAACTCCGGCTTCTCCGGCCGATCGAGCATCAGCCGCACGCCGCCGCAATCGAAGAACGCCAGTCCCGGAGGCGCCTTGAACAGCAATTTCAGCCCCAGCACCTTCTGATAAAACTCGGCCGCGCGCTCCACGTCGTGCGCCCGCATCTGGATCTGCCCCAGCCGCGTGATTCCGATTCCAGTCGTCGTCATTGTCTTGACCTCCTGACTAAATTAGTTAGCATAGCTAACTATAATCCGAGATAGAAGTCAAGAAGCATAAATACAGGGTTCACAAAGGTTCATAGACGAATCTCATGAGTCCGCGCCCTCAGCGCGTCGCACGATCCTCCGGGCACAACCATGCCGCAGCACCCAGGGTGGATGCCGACCGCGCAGTCGCCGATCGCCTGCACTCCGCCGCCATCCACCTGTTGCGGCGGGTGCGCAAGCAGGACGTCGCCACCGGAGAAGGCCCGGCGCGCCTTTCCGCCCTCTCGGTGCTGGTCTTCGGAGGCCCGAAAACACTGGGGGAACTCGCTGCCGCCGAGCAGGTCAAGCCGCCTACGATGAGCCGCATTGTCGCCGGACTCGCGCGCAGCCGCCTGATCGAAATCACGCCGACGCCCACGACGCCCGCCGCATGCACATTCGCGCCACCGCCAAAGGCACGCGCCTGTTGCAGAAAGGGCGCCAACTGCGCATCCAATATCTCGCCGCCACCTCGACCGCTTCCCGCGGACGATCTGGCCAAGCTCGGCAAAGCTGTGGAAATCCTGCACAATCTGCTAAAAGACTGGGACTGATTTCGCTTTTGCCGGTAATCAGAGTCGCGGTACTATGGGCAGATGAAATTTCATGGTCGATCGCGGATACTGAAGGGTGCTCAGGCCGGACGGTGCGGTCAGTGTCCGGGCAGGTCGAAATGTCTTGCAGCCTCCGGTTCAATCCTCCCTGCGACACGAATCTGTGAAATGCTGCCCGAAAATGATCGCATTGCCGCGAACACGCATGCTCGTGACCACTGCAGGCCTGTTATGGCTGGCGCACATCGCGTGGTCACGCTGCTGCTGGAGCTCGCCGGCCCGGGCCATTCTCTCCGATGCGATCCAGTTCGCGCTGGGCGCGGTCGCTGATCTGCGCGCTGTTGATGCCAGCCGCCGCTCCGAAGGCATGGCGCGCTCGTTCTGGCGCCTGACAGCTGTGGCCTACGCGGTCTGGATCGTCGCGCAGGGCCTGAGTGTCTTCAACGATCTCGCCGCCGTCGCCACTCGTGCTGCCGCTCGACGAATCTGCTGTTTTCCTTCTGGTTCGCGCCGCTGGCGATGGCGCTGTTTCTCGACCCGGAGCACGAAGCGGGACGTCTCGATGCGCTGATGGCGCTCGACTTCGTGCAGGGAGTGCTGGTCTGCGTCGCGGCCTACTTGTATTTCTTCTACCTCCCCAAGTCCGGAATCGCCGTCCGAACTGTCGCACACGGTGTGGATCCCCTACTTCGGCGGATACGGACTGGTTGCGGGCGGCGTTCATCCTGCGCGCCGTCGTCACCCGCTCGCGCGATGTCGCTGGCTCGTTCGGCCGGATGGGAATCTTCCTCGCGCTCTCCGGCTGCGTGGACGCCCTCTACTACTACGGCCCGGGAAGCGGCCTGAAAACCGGACATGGTTCGATCTGCTCTGGAGCTGCGCTGCTGATTCTCCCGATGTCATCGCCACCACCTGGAAGCAGGCGGAGGCGCCGGAGTTCGCGCTTGATGCGCCCGCCGCGAGAAGCGCATCTATACGGAACTGTTTTACCTGCTCTATCCGCTGCTGGTGCTGTTCATGTCGCTGCGCATTGCGCGCGAGCGGCTGGGCTCGCCGGAGTCGTGGTGCTGCTCTCGTTCGTATGCTCGAGCGCGCGCCTGCTGGTCACGCAACACCGGCTGATGCTGGCGAAAGAAGCGCTGCGCCGCGAGGCCTCGCGCGATGGCCTGACCAGCCTGTGGAACCACAAAGCCATCCTCGCGCATTCTGGATCGCGAACTGCTGCGCGCCGAACGCGACAACCAACCCGTCGGCGTGATCATGATCGATGTCGATCACTTCAAGGCGATCAACGACAGCCGCGGACACGCCGCCGGCGACGTTGTGCTGCGCATCATTGCCAGCGGGATCGCCGCCGTGGTTCGTCCCTACGATTCGGTCGGACGCTACGGCGGAGAAGAATTCCTGATCGTCGCTCCCAACTGCGGCATGGCGAAACCTGGGAACTCGCCGAGCGCGTGCGAGCCCACGTCGCTGCCTGCAACATCATGGCCGGAGGCGAGCCGGTGAAGGTCAGCCTGAGTCTGGGCGTCGCCACCGGAGAAGCACGCCGGAGAGTCGAAAAACTTCTGCACGCTGCCGACGCAGCGCTCTACCAGGCCAAGAATAACGGCCGCAACCGCGTCGAACCCAGCCTGGGACGCGCCGCCACGGCCGCTCAATCCAGCCCCGGCAGTACGAACCGCGACTTCTGGATCTAGAACGGTCGCCGGTCTCTCTTCGAACCGCCATTCCTCGCTCGCATCGGAGGATCTCGCCGCCGATAGCATCTGCATGCAATGCTGAATTTGTTCTACCCTTGCGGTACAGTCAACCAGAGGTTTGAACGGGGGGCGTGCGTATGAATCGGTCACGTGTAGTCATTGTCCTGATCTTGCTGATGGTGTTGGCCGCTACCCTGGCCGGCGCGTTTATGACTCGCGGCGTGATGGCATACCTTCCATTCCTGCAAGCCAGGAAAGGGAGTTGGACGGGGGCCTACGTTCCGCTCGGCATCGTGGATCAACGGCCCTGGCAGACCGCCGCGACTCTCGCGGCCTTGGCACAGTCGGCGGAGGAGAAGAAATTTGCGCGGGACGCTGAGCGTCTCGCAGATCATGAGGTGGACCAGGCGTTCTCTCAATCTCTCCGGCAGGCGGCGCTCGCGAAACCAACTCTTAGCGGGAAGGCGCTCGCACTACAGCAACGGGTCAACGAGCTTCAGGAGACGATCAAGAACGATGAGGCTCGGATTGCCGCCCTGAGTGCTGGCGGGAGCACGAAGGCGGGGGGTACCGCTCCCAGCAGCAGCGACCTGGCTATCGCGCAAGCGCAACTGCAACTCGATCAGGCCGAGCTGGCCGATTCGGTGGAGGACTTCGCCCGCGAAAGCGGAGATCAACGAATCAAGCTTCAGCAAGAGCTCGCGGCGCGAGACGCCGCGATGAAGCGGTACAGGAACAACGCGTCCCAGGACGACGGGCAGGCTGCGGTTGCCTCAGCTGAGCAGTACAGGACCTTCGTCCAGCAGCTATCGACATTGCGCTCCCTGCGCAACCGCAAGGAATTGCTGGCGCAGGCTCAGCAGCTGGCTCGGGCCGATCTTACCGCGCTCACGGACGACGAGAAACGCTTGCAGGCGGAAGCCGCGGCGCTTGCGGCTAAGCCCGTTGGAGAATTAAATTCCGAACGAATCGATCGCCTGCAACGGCTTAGCGCCCAGCAAAACATTCTGAGCATTCTCCATGACCGCCTGGGAGCGCAGCAGGAGCTTGTGTCGCTCTACGGGCGTTGGGGAGAGCAAGTCGAGTTGCAGCAAAAGATCGTGATTCACCTCATCTTGCAGTCCGTGGCGCTGCTTGCGGCGATCTGCATCTTGGTGATCCTCGCAGGCTGGGGCCTGCAGTTGGTATTGGAGAGGCTCGTCCACGATTCGCGGCAGAAGCAAACGTTGAAAACTGTTCTGAATCTGGGAACACAACTGGTCGGGCTTCTACTGATTCTGCTGGTCCTTTTCGGTGTGCCGCGGCAAATGCCAACCATCCTGGGTCTGGTGACAGCGGGACTGACTGTCGTTTTTCAGGATTTCATTCTGGCATTCTGCGGCTGGTTTGTTCTGATGGGGCCAAACGGAATTCGGGTACGCGACTGGGTAGAGATCGATGGTGTGGGCGGCGAGGTGGTGCAGTTCGGCCTGTTCCGCACTTGGCTCCTGGAGACGGGGAACTGGACTGCGCATGGCCACCCCACGGGAAGAAGAGTTTCGTTCTTAAACGGCTACGCAATACGCGGCAAGTATTTCAACTTCTCCACCGTGGGGCAGTGGATGTGGGATGAGATCAAGGTCAGCATTCCTGCGGGTACCAATATTCATGCTCTTCTCAAGGGGATTTACGACGCGACGGTAAAGGCGACGGAGGCGGACGCGAAAATGGCGGAAGCGGAATGGAAGAGGGTGACGCACGAAGAAGGTTCACCACAGTTCACCGCCATGCCGTCCGTCAATCTCAGGCCGGCGGGAGCTGGTGTCGAGATCGTGATTCGCTACATTACTCGTGCCGGTGTGAGAGTGGAGACCAGGAATCAGCTGTTTGGGATGATCGTTGAGCTGATGCAGGGCGTATCGAAAGAGGATCGGAATCTCGCCCCACTTGCGCCACAAGCTGGACTGAAGAGCTGATTCGCGGCCACAGGCACGAAGATCTTCCTTCGTGTACCGTCGTGGCCTAGGTGGTGGATGATCTACGCCAGCGCCAGGTTCAGATTCTCAATGGCCTCGTCGATCTCGGCTGGACTCTTGTAGCCTACGGTTACGCAATCGACCCCTGCATTCGTGAAGGCGAACTTCATCGCCTTCTGCCGGTCCTCGCGGTTGAAGGTGCCTTCGCCGGCCAGCTTCATGCTGATCACGCCCATGCCTTCCTTGCGAACCTCTTTGACGTGCGAGACCACTTCGGGGACATTTCCGGGCTCGGGTACGTCGGGGACCTCCGCGTCCATACTCTTGCCTTTGTGATTCATGCGAATCATGGCGACCTCGAGCCACTTGTTTCCCGGGACCCGGCGCAAAGCCGGCAGCCCGTGAACCGACGCGCCGTGACTGACGACCACCTTCCTGGATTGGGCTTCGAGAATCGCGTCCTGCCAGCGAGTGGTGTCGGTTGGCCAGGTCGGGGTGTGTTGCCAGTGCAGGAGCATGATGTCGAAATACTCTGTATTCGCCAGCTTGCGCAACTCGTCGAATTTTTGCTGCGGGTTCACGCCGTCGTGCGTGGTGACCTTCGACATGAGCTGATAACTGTCGCGCGGAATGCCCTTCAGAGCAACGCCCAGCATCTTGTGCATCTCGCCGTAAGATTCGGCAGTCTCAAAGAACCGGACGCCGCGATCATAGGCATAACGCACCAGCCGCGTGAAACCATCCTGCCCCAGTTGACGTTGCACCTGGCCGCTGAAGCTCCCGGTGCCGAACGCCAGCCGGGTTACTTTGACGCCAGACCTTCCCAGGGTCACCATGTCGGTTGCGGTTCGGCGTTGTGCGATCAGTGGAAGGCTGCCCGCGATCGCAAACGTTCCAGCGGCAAGTCCGGTTTTGAGGAATTCACGTCGGGTGAAATGAGACATAGGACCTCCACAAACCCCAATGAGTGGAATGCTATCAGAAGTCTGGGCAGAGGTTGCAGAGTTGATAAGGCGTGAGGAGGGAACTGTATTCTTCGCGATTGGACTCCTCCACTGGCAGTCACTTGCGCAAATGTCCGCTCTTCCACTTCTCCTCTAGGAGGATGTACGGTCGTTGGCTGTTGCAAAATCCCGTGGCTGTCGTGGCGCTACAGGCTGTGGGGACGGCCCTCTTAGAACGTCAGATGAAAGCATCACTCGTCCAAATTGATCTCACGTTGCTCGTTCGCCCTGGGAGAACGAACTGGAGGATGACGGCGGTTCTCCTGGCGGCGGTCGTCAGCGGTCTCCCCATCTGTTTCACGCCTATCATTCAAGCGCTTTTCCCTTTCCACTCCCAGCTTCAGATACCACAAGGCAATTTCAGTACGATTCCAGCAACCTGTCTTTTCCGAGATTCTACGCAACTGAGTTCCGACCGCCTGCTCCGTGGTTTGGATCTCCGCTGCGATTTGTGCGTTCGTGCGTCCTTTGAAAACAAGCGCTGTGATGGCCCACTCTTTGCTTGTCAGATTCGAATTCCCATACAGCAACGACATCACTGGAACCTCCGAACCGTGAAAATCGCGAAATTGCGCGGCCGTGTGGCAACCGGATTGAAGTCGAGTCTCATGCCCGCCCGAATCGGACTGCCAAGGCTGAAACTTGGATGCCCAAAAAACGACTTGTGAGCATGATTCATTTACAGGCGCGCGATTCTATCGAAGGAGCGCCCATCCCCCGCGCAGAACGCGAAAGGATGGGCTGCTTCTGCTTACTTCTACGTGCGGAACACTCTTACCTGGAACGGCGCGAGCGATAAGGACAGGCTCCGGCCGTTATGGTTTGTGATTTGAGGGCTGAGAGCTCCGGTTGGTTTGCCGTACTCCTTCAGGCTGTTGCTGTCGGCCCAGGGGAAGTTTGGAAAATCGAATATCGGGAAGTTATCCGGTCCGCAATTCGCGACCACGATGACCTGGTTGTGATTTCCCAGGTCCTGGCCTCCCGTGCGGCAATAGGCGAAGACTTTCTGGCCATTGTTTTCGTCGATGGTTGGGTGAAAGTAGAAGAACGAAATCTCATTTCTTTGCAGAGCCGGGTGAGTTGCTCGTAGCGCTGCAAGTTCTCCAACGCGGTCTTGCAGGCTGCGGTGACCGAAGATCTCGCGGCGGCTCCAGTCGACTGGGTCCGTCTGCTTCTTGTCGGGATCAAGGTAGTCGAGGTCGTGGGCGTCGGCGAACTCTTCGCCGGCGTAGAACATCGGAATGCCGACCGAGGTGAGCGTGATGGCGAATGCGCTTCCCGCTCGTTCCAAAGCGTCGGCGTGAGTGGCCTGAATCTGCGGATCTTGAGCGGTAATGTCCTTGAGCAGTTGTTTGATGATCCGGATACCTTTCTTCCGGACGTCCGGGTCGGTCACAGGCGGATAGTTGGCAAGGCCCCTGTACTGAAGCAAGTTGCCGAAGAAGAAGTTCAACATGCGCTGGCCGTTGAAGTCGGCCACGTCGTGGGATGTTGGATAGTTCACGGCCTGCGCCATGTCGCTGAATCCGTGATCGCGGTAACGATGGTCCCAGTCGTTCCAGATCTTCTGGCCGGAGATGAAGTTTGTGATGCGATCGGTACGCGAGGGCTGTCCCAACTCTGTGGCCATAGTGTGGTTGAGCAGCTTTCGCAGTTCGTCGCGGAAGTCGAAGTTCCACATTGCGTCTGCGAGGGAGTTGTCCTGATAAATGTGCGGATCGGTGATTTCGGGGCGGCGCCAGGAGTCTTCCGCAATCACGGTGAATGGCCGCGACGGGAACAGGCGGTTGTGTTCTGCCCAGACGTGGTCATGGAAGCCCTGGATGAAGTCCCAGTTGTTGATGCCTTTGAATTCGTCGATGCGGAATCCGTCGATGTGGTATTCGCGCACCCAGAATTCTCCCATCATGTAGTGGAAATCGCGCGCCAGGTAATCTCCGTTGGGGGAAGGAGTGGAGTACTTGAAGGCGCGGCCACCCCAACGCTGACGGTCCGGCTCATCGGGATTGGGGCCATCTTTGAGGTAGTACCAGTCGGGAGCGAGCGTCTCGAGCGGACAGTCCTTGGAGTGATTCATGACGACGTCGAGAATCACGCGTATGCCGAGCTGGTGGCAGGTCTTCACCAGGAACTTCATGTCGAAGCTTGTGCCCATGTCCCAGTCGGGTGCAAAGAAGAAACGCGAGCCGTATCCCCAAGTCAAAGTGTCCGATGAGTCCTGGATGGGGATCAACTCAAGGGCGTTGATGCCGAGGTCATGGAGTTCGAGGAGACGCTCGAACACGAACTTCTCGAATGTGCCGAGGTCCACCTGGCGAGGTTCATTGGCCGACATCTGGTGAATCGGTAATTCGTAGATGACCATCTGGTTGTTGTTGGGAAGTTGGACGCCCGCGGGTAATTCGTCTTCCCAAGAGAAAGGAATGCTGGTATGGCATACACCCTGCTCGACAATTAGCAGTCCACGGTAACCGCCGAACTTGGTGATTTCTTCGGTGAAAGGATTGGGCACCGGGGTGCCGTCGATCATGAGTTCGTATTCGTAAGTTCCGTCTGCCATGCCGAGCTTGCTGAATTCCAGTAAGTAATTGCCTGGCTTCGTCGGGTGCGTTTTGAGCTGGACTGGCGGACTCCAACTTAGGTCCGGACTACCCAAGCGAATGGTCGAGCGGTCTGCAACTGTGCGCCAGTGTACCTCGACCTTATTCGCTTCGGGGGCGGGGATCACTTGTACGAGTGGTGTCGCGGGGACCACGGTTCGTCCTGGCGGTTGGGGCGGTTCAGAGGGAAAGGAAGTGATAGGTGTAACGGCTGGCATTGCCATGGTGCAGTACCTCCTATGGATGGTGTTCAGATCATGTGGTTGGGCTCCTGATTGAGGCCTGGGTTAGAGTTGAGAGAGTGTTCCGACTTGCTGACAGGATCTCACCGCGGGGAGGGAAACCGGCGCGGCCACGAGGCTTGCCGCAAGCTGCTAATTCGATACGAGTGGTGTTGAGAACGGGTTCCTCAGGGTCAGATCGAACGAACTCGTTGTTCTCTGGAAAAAGATTGTACGACGAATTCCGCGATGACGCGAATATAAATCGAGCCGGGTACCGCACAGAAATTTGCGCCGGCTCCGGGAGTTATGGATCCTTGTAAGTTGCTGGGCTGCGGGGCCTGATCCCGCATTTCTCCTCGGACGTGAGGATTAGTCCAGAGCGATCGCAGGATAGAAACACTGCATCAGCGAGACCGATATTCATTCCATGCAAAAGAATAATGGAGCTGATAGCAGGGAGACTGGAAATCAATGTGTCTGGTGATAATGCGGAGATTCAGGGTCGTTCAGGTAATTGAAAGACCGGAGCCTCAGCCCGACAACATACGCCATAGCTCTGCCACAGCCGGAACCACGGGCTGTTCGCCAACCCTTCGTCGTGCCTGCGATTCGCAGCCGAGATATCGCTTGCACTCAGCGGCCTTATATCCGGAGCCTCGAACATCTCCTGTAGCTGCTCGATATCGTGAATGATGCGCTCAACGTCCATGAGTCTCAATATCCAACAAAAGCAGGGCAACGGTCAAACGAAAGCCGCGTTGGTGTGGCGTCTGACTGGTCTGGGGCCGGCGGCCATCTGTTATCGCGCGTTCCTCTGACTCTTCAAAATTCGCAGGATCGCATTGATTGTGTTCCAGTTCCGTGTCGTGGCCGGCGCGCCGTACAGCTTGTCGATCTGGCCGAGATAGCGGATCGTCTTCATGTGACGGCGGTACATTCCAAACACGAACTGGCCTTGCGACGCGATGACCCGCACGAGCCACTCTCCATCTGCGGGAAACGAAACCGGAAGCGCTGCGCGGACTGCGCCAGCTTTCGACAGGATACTCACGAACCGGACAACATCCGGGGGCGATGGCTGAGATCCAAACGGATTCTCCATCTCCAGTCGCAGAAGAGCGCGGCCGTCGCACAGCACAATTTCCGCTTCGAATGGCAGCTTGCGAAGCAATGCGGCACGGAATTTTGCTCGGGATCCAGGTTTACGAACAATGAACGTCCCCGCAGCACCCACGTTCAGGACATCGTAGTCCATCAGTTGCTGAGCGAGCAGGCTGGGGCGGAAGGTTCTGTGTCCACCCACATTGACCCCTCGGAGGAAGACAACGAGAGCCATCCCCGGGATTATGAATCAAGTTGCCGATTCACACCATGACAACTTAGAAGACCTAGGTGGGCTGGCAGTCAGCTGGCGCAATATCATGATCAAGCTCGTTGACCCCGACTACGGTTCTCAATGCGTGATATCGCCTGTGGCTGTTGAAAAACTCCTTCCCACGAAATTCGCGAAAGTAAAATCGCGCTAGGATGCCCTACAAACGACGATCTTAGTTTTCTAGACATTTTCTATCCTCCAAATTTCGACTGTTTGGGAGGAAACTGGAGTTTTTCAACACCCACGCCTGATTTCAACAATTGACACCCGATAGAATCAACCGCCACGATGAGAGACGCTCGGCTTCCTTGTTATGGCTGCCGAATAGCGTTACGCCATGCCTATATTGAACGCAATCGCAGGAGCCATTCTCGTTGCATTCGGCCTTTTTCTGATTGGTGTTACGGTTGTAGTTTTCGTGAGGCCAGCAGTCGCTGAACGGTTTTTTATGTCATTCGCGAGTTCGGCACGAACACACTACACTGAGCAAGTGGTCCGCTTACTAGTCGGCGCGTCACTCGTCATTCACTCTGCGGCTATGTGGCAACCGAAGGTCTTCTGGTTTGTCGGATGGGCCATCGCCTTATCCTCCTTGGTGTTAATCCTCACTCCGTGGCAATGGCACCATCATTTCGGCGAGAAAGTGCGTCCGATGCTCATTCGTCGGATGAAAGTGTATGCGGTCGGGCTATTGGCGTTCGGAGTTTTAATTGTTTATGCAGTGGTCACTGGAGTCTCGCCAACTGCGGCATAACAAGCCGCTCAAGAACGACGCACACAAGAGCTGTTGTTATCGTGCAGTACGTATCCAGAGGGATTTCAAACTGAAAGCAATAGCCGTCTCATTGGCGAAACAGTGCGCCGTGAAAAGGCGCTGGGCTTCAGCGGGTGCAACTCCCGCCCGGGAACTGGTTCGCTCCACCCGGTAACAATCGAGACGGCGGCAGAGGCAACGAAGCTGTCGGAGCTTTCGATGTAGAGGGTCGCTAGGCGACTCGGCGAGCGTGCAGGCCATAACGTGAGTGAACGCTGAGCAGGCCCCGAAACAATAATTGCAGGAGCCGACCTGACTGTTACACAGGGAAGGCCGCAGTCGATGGAGATAAACGAGCGGACAAGCTTCATCGAACCTGCCGGGGTAATGGCGATGGCATGTACGCATAGGAGACCAGACGCAACACGGGAAACCCCAGCGGTGATCATAATAAGGATCAACTGGCAGCTCGCGAGAGACAGGCCGGGCCGTGTGGGGTGGCGGAGAGGCTCGTAGTACTGATGAAGCCGGGTAATGCCGGTGGAGGGAAGGGGCCTCAGTTAAAGACGGACGCAAGAAGCAACGAAGGACATGGGGATTGACGATGAGTCTAGACACCCCGAGTTGTGTTCAGAAGTTGCAGGCGGCGTCACACGGACCATCGTGTGTCTTTTCCGAGAGCCGGATGCGGGAAATCTGCCTGTCCGGTTCGATGAGCGGGAACAGGAAACAGAGCCAAGCCAAACCGGACTGAGGTGGCTCGGCGAAAGCCAAGTCAATTAACCACCGGGAGACTACAGTCACTGCGCCTGTTCTCGACTCTACTCGCGATTACGCCCAAAATGGCACTTTGCGGCTCAAAGCGTGTAATCGCCTGGTTTCAACAATTGACCGTCCGACTTGACCAGGGCCGCTTTATGAAAATTGCAGAGCTCAAAGGCTTGCCGAATTGGCAGGTTACCGCTGTCGATAACCAAACGGGCATGCGATGGCTATCGTTCGAGCGGGAAGTGATGGATACCACGTCATACGGGGTGGGGTCCGCCGAGGCGTGTTCAATCTTTTGCGATCAGTCGGCGGTCTAGGTGCGGATTATTGCGAGGTTGGCCAGTGCTAAGTTCACACTTCTCCCCCGGAGCGGCTCCGCAAGTCGGACAGCGCACGGCGAGTACCTGTTTTGGGCTGAGTTCCTTTTTCATGGCAAGCCCCCATGTACCATGGTCAACTAGACCAGTTGCGGAAAACCCATCTAGACGGTTTACGCCCTTCTGACAATGGACATGGGCCGATTTCGCAGAAAGGCGCTGATAAGTGCGCTATTTATTTGCAAACCACCGTTGTAGTGGACGAAGCCCTTCTTCTTGAACGCATTCATAAATTTACTTACCCTTGCGCGGGTCGTACCAACCATCTCCGCGAGGGTTCCTTGGCTCACCTTCAGGGGGTTCTCCGGCTTTGATTCCTTGGTTATTTGCCCAAACAACAACAGAACCCGTGCCAGTCGCTTTTCGCTAAAATTGAAGAATTGATCTGCCAGGTCTTCCTCGACTCGAATAACTCTGGAAAGCAGATATGCATTAAGCAATGCAGCAAACTGCGGGTCGCGCTTGAGTGTGCGAAGCGACCTCTCCTTCTGCAAGCGAGTGATATTGGAGGGTCCAATTGATCTCGCCGTGTACATCCGCAGCGATTGACCTCCAAGACAGCCTTCGCCAAAGAAGCTACCCCGCAGCAGGACGGCGATTATCGCTTTTTTGCGGCGCGTAGCGGCCATCGTGAGCTTCACCGTGCCGCTCTGGATGTAGAACACAGCATCCGCTCTGTCCCCTTGCGCAAAAATGATCTCATTGTCTCGGTAGGTCCGCGCAGTCATCCCATCCCGGAACTTTTTGCGGAAAACTGTGGAACTGAAACCGAGAGTTTGTTTCGCCATCTGTCTTCCTTGGCACGATCAATTCACGTGAGTGCCGTTCTCCTAAATACAGAAAGAGGCTAAATCATATGGCTCGGGAATCTGGCCCGGATGGTCAATATAGGTCATACACATTTGCACACAGTACCTAAATGGTTAATCTCGGGCGAAACTGCGCTAACGGCGAGACTCCACACCCAGAAGTTACATTCTGCCGGGTGTTTGTGCCTGAATGGCAAGAAGTCACGTGAATTGGACGACCAGTTCGTCGAACTTTCGACAGAACAAGACCCTGCTAAACGTTCTGCACAACACGACACCCTCGAAGCCGCAATTGCGGCACACAAGCGAGCCTTTGGTAAGGCTTGAGGGTCAACTGTCGAAATATCGCCATTACAGTGCGCCGGGCTAAACCGGCTTGAAGTAGAGGATGAAAGTTCCTTACGAGAAAGGAGTAGCGATCCACTCGGCCTCGAGTCTTGCGCTGCTACCGCGAGGGACCCAGCGAAGCGTAGATAGAGGATAGGTGGGGTGGGTATTCAGCTCCGAAAAGATGCAATCCGGACGCCGACGCCTTTGTAATGTGCGGAAGGCAACATGAACAAGCGCGATAGCGCGAGCTCTTGTTCAGTCCGGCGTAGTCGAAGACCCCAGACACGCCTAGAAGCTTCAAGCGCGAGAACCGGGAGACCTCGGAGACACCTGCGGCTCAACCAGGCCGGAGGTCGGCGGGCGAAGGCTTAGGCCGCACGGCTCGCATGCAAGTCACCGAGGAGTCACACCGCGGCATAGTACCTATGAACCATTCGAACAAAGACGGGAACTCGTCAGCGGAGAGTGGGGAGGGAAGGCCGCTGATCAAGGAAAACGTCCGTCAACCTAACACGTCCCCGACACAGAGCGGGGAGCGCGTGTCACAGGGGCTGGCGGGTGTGCGGAAAGCAGCAGGGAATAATAAGGAGATGAAGTTCACCGCACTGCTCCACCACCTGACCGTCGAACTGCTACGGGAAAGCTTTTACTCGCTCAAGAGAAAGGCCGCACCCGGAGTGGACGGGGTCACTTGGCAGGAGTATGAAGACGGACTGGAAGATCGGCTGACCGATCTTCACGGCCGGGTTCATCGCGGAGCTTATCGAGCGACACCCTCGAGAAGGGTGTACATAGAGAAAGCAGATGGACGGCAACGTCCACTTGCGGTCCCGGTTATCGAGGACAAACTAGTCCAACATGCCGTGGTGACCATCCTCAACCAGATCTACGAGGAGGACTTTCTCGGCTTCTCCTACGGGTTTCGCCCGGGGCGCAGCCAGCATCAGGCGCTGGATGCGTTGTCGTATGCGCTCCTGAAGAAGAAGGTGAACTACGTTCTTGATGCCGACATCCGAGGATTTTTCGATAACCTCGACAAGAGTTGGCTGATCAAGTTCGTGGAGCATCGCGTCGCTGATCCCCGCATCCTGCGGCTGATCCGGAAATGGCTCAACGCGGGAGTGATGGAGGACGGCAAATGGTCGGGCACGAAGACAGGCAGTCCGCAAGGCTCGGTGGTTTCACCGTTACTCGCGAATATCTACCTGCACTACGCTTTCGATCTCTGGGTGAACGTGTGGCGCGAGAAGTGGGCACACGGCGAGGTGGTGGTCATCCGCTACGCGGACGATATCATCTTGGGATTCCAACACCAAGCGGACGCGGATCGTTTCTTGGAGAACTTACAGGAGCGACTGGGAATGTTCGGACTGGAATTACATCCGGATAAGACGCGCCGGATCGAATTCGGCAGGTTTGCCGAAGAGAACCGGAGACGTAGAGGAGAAGGTAAGCCCGAAACGTTCGATTTTCTAGGCTTCACGCACATCAGCGGGAAGAATAGGCTAGGGCGGTTCACGGTGAGGCGTAAGACGATCCGCAAACGCATGCGAGCGAAGCTGCGTGAGGTTAAACAGCAACTCCGCGAGCGTATGCACGATCCGGTGCGCCAAACCGGCCAATGGCTCAAGTCGATCGTGCAGGGCCACTTCAACTACTATGCGGTACCTGGAAATCTCGATAGCCTCGGCGCCTTCCGCCACCGGTTAATCGGGCAGTGGTGGCGTACACTTCGCCGCCGTAGCCAGAAAAACCCGATCAACTGGACGCGCACTCTCGCCTTGGCAGACCGATGGTTTCCCCAACCGCAGGTCCTCCATCCTTACCCCGCGGTTCGCTTTGCCGCCAGTCATCCGCGATAAGAACCGGATGCGCTAATGAGCGCCCGTCCGGGTCCGTCCGGGGGGTATCACGTGAGTGGTATCCCTACCGGGATCTCATCATGCCCTTGCGCCGGCGCTTGAGTGTAATCTGTTTTCGTCATGTATCAATCCACCAGCGTCGAACAAACGGAGGAAGCGAAACCAGTCAATCTTTGACCGCAAATCGCGCGAAGGCGCACGGCGTCACGTCGCCACAGAGGGATTTTGTGTAGCTCGCGTCGCCGGTTCGGGCAGGTGCTGTCCGCAATACGCGCAATTCGCCCAAGCGGGCTCAACGGGCTTATCACATTTCGGGCACGGTGGCTGCAGCAAAGTGCCGCAGCGCGGACAGAATGAGAACTTTGCCTTTTCGACATGCCCGCAGCCCGGGCACGGCTTCGGCAGAGGGTCGCGGAGAATGAAGTACAAGATCATCCCGATCGCATTAGGAATGAAGATCGCCAGCAGCGTCCACATTACGTAACGCATCTGCCGCCGCTTTGCATCGCCATAGATGTATCCGATCAGCGCAACCCAAGCCACCTGGAGCAGGAGAAATCCGTAAATGAGCAGCGCTTGACCCCAGCGCGGCCATTTGCCCATCTCGGGATCCGTTGGTGCGACAAAGAAGAACAACGGCACCGTGACACACAAATAGGCGAACCATGCAACGATCCACGCTGCCTTTGGAATCACGCGCAATTCCTTTGTGAAGCGGCTCATGCCAGCCCCCTTTCGCCGCGCTGCCGGACTGCCAGCATCACTGCGGCCACCCCTCCCGCGAGCCACCCTAGCGCGGTGAACGCGGCAAAACTGATCCACGTATGGCTGAACTGCGGCTCGATCAAGCTCCCGAATCGTCCGCTCACAAAGTGGAAAACCGGCCAGCTCGCAATCGTCAGCAGCCACGCAAACGCTACTAAAACAATCATTACGCGGCGGTTCCAATCGTGCTCGGCCTGTTCGGTGAGCTTCGCCTCCGCACGCGCCAGCGTGGCCTGCACCAGCCACGAAGAAGGCTGCGGCGTCGGCAATCGGCGGAGTTCGCTCGCAATCGGCCGCCAAGCTCCCAATTCGTTCGAGCAGGCGATGCAAGACCGCACATGCTCCGCAACCTGCTTTTCTTCCGCGCTCGTTAGCGCGTCGGCTGCGGCCAGCGCCAGCAGTTCTCGAATCTTGTCGTGCTCGCTCATTGCCATCTACCTCCGGGATACCGCGCTTCGAGCGCGTAACGCAACTGTTCCAGCGAACGTCGCAGCCGCGACTTCGCCGTTGATACCGGAACCGCTGTAACCTGCGCGATTTCCTCAATCTTCATCTCATCCTCAAACCGCAGTGCGAGGACTTCGCGATACATCATCGGCAGCCCCGCCATCGCTTCGCTGATCTCCGTTCGGCGCTCGGCCGCGAGCGCGTGATCGAGCGGCGTGTGGTCTTTACCCGGAATCCGGTCCGCCACGGTTTCGCTATACCAGCTGTTTGCGAGCGGCTCGTCGAGGCTCTCCGGACGAATCCGGCGCAAATGATCGATCGCCAGGTTGCGCGCCAGCGTGAACAGCCAGGCGTCGAAATTGCGGCTTGCATCAAAGGAACGAATCTTTTCGACCACTCTCAACCATGTTTGCTGGAACAGGTCTTCCGCCTCAGCGGGCTGCCGCACCATGCGCAGCAGGTACCGATACAGCCGATTCTGGTACCGGGTGATCAGTTCCGAGAGAGCGTTCAGGTCGCCTCGGCGAAGCCGGACCAAATCCGCATCCACTGCCACAAGCCCCTCCAGCGATAGTGCAGTCGCCCCCACCATACTCGTAATACGGATGAGTGCCCAAAAAAGACGCAAGAGATGCAGTTGCTGGATTGGTGTTCCGGGTATCTCAATCACAGAAAGTTTGGAGACTCCCTCGTACCTTGAATCTTTTTGATGTTCTCGCCCGTATTCCCAAAGTGGTCAAATTCACAGTTCAGAGCGCAGGAGCGCAACTCAGATCCTGCATTGCTCTTCGGTAGGAGGTTGACATGCATGACACAAAGGAGCGGTTGTCTCAATTGTGGCTCTTCGCGTTATTGAACTACCTGTATGCGGACGTGCTTGCCCTGTTCTTTATTGTTGGCTCGCAAGATCCAGCCCCACATCTCCCACAGTGGGCTCTGCTGGGGTCCGCGGTCTTGATGGAAATACCCATCGCCATGATTCTGGCGTCTCGACTGCTTCCGTTTAGAGCGAACCGGCTGGCAAATATCGCTGCGGGTGGCATTGAGACTCTAGCCGTCGTTTCGATGCAATTCGTTTTCCCTGTGGCCACCGGTGCCTGGCACGAGCGTATGTTTCCATCGTACATTTTCTTCGGGACGATCGAAACGGTGTGCACCTCGATCATCATCTGGAAGGCGTGGACTTGGTCAGGGGGTGAAGCCGCCGTTAGTTCGGAGCGGACCGTCCGCAAACCGGAAGTTGAAATCTCTTATTCTTAACTACGGGATTGCTCAAAGACGTACCCGAATGATCCGTGTCTTTGGAGGCCACCTGCCGACCGCGAATAGCAGGGTCGATGAGCGTGATGGGTAGTTGCAACAGTGGATTGTAGTTTGAGTATCTCCACGCGATAGATCGGCAGCGTCACTGCAGATGTTTTGCTTTCCTTGTGCTAGTTTGTTGAATCCTCTGCGTGAGCCGCTGCTGGGCTCGCAACAAACTTCGCTCAAATGAGGTCAATGTGAAAAGAGAACACCTAACACAGATCGTCCTGGTGATCGTGGGGCTGTTGAATCTGCCCCAAATTTATTTTCTATATATGGATCTGCGGCATTCCAGCTGGCTTTTGGAGCGGAAGAACGAGGTCCATCCGATGTTTCTGAGCTTCTTTATTCCGGTCGGGATCTTTCTACTCGTGGCCGCAAGGAGACCATCTGAGCATCGCTCCATGATTGCTCTCGTAGCTTGGTGGAACATCTCCCATGCCGTGGTGATGGCTATTCAGACCGTGGAAGCCTGGAATCACGGCGTCCACAGGAATTTTGCTGATGTGATCATATTCCTCGTGATCGGAGGCGTCCTTTTAGCGCTTCTGCCCGCGAAACGTGAGGCAGTCGTGCCGGGAGTTACGTGAACGAGCGCACAAACCCTAACTCTGCGCGGATAACCGTCTCTTCTCGTCTTCGTTTCACGGTTTTTTCCCGAGGGGATGACAGTGTAGCGCAGCGGCTCTCGGCAGATTGGCGTTAAATCGCGTGGGTGTTGAAAAAGTCCCCGAACCGAACGGTTTTTCATGATCGAGCATCGCGATTACACTCATCTTCCCAAGCCTGGGAAAGCGGCACTTGATCTGCAATGCCCTAGCGTTGGCCTTTTACGCTTCATTGCTTTCCGGATAATTTGCCGGAGTACAAGTCTTCGGCAATTTGTTCGGGGTCGTCCACGTCTGTGTCCATGCGAACCGTGCCAGTTAACAAGTACAGGGCCGCAAGTGGCAACCCGATGCCGGACACGCAGAGCAACCAGAACCACAACCAACTTCCCATAAACCTGTAACGAACAATTTGTGACATGTGACTCCTGTTCGCGACGAACCGAATCCCAATACAACGCCCGTAAGCAAAGCCTCCCCCGCAAACGCATGGCGCACACATTCTGCTGCGTCTCAATGCCGCCTGACTGTGAGGCCGATCACCAATGCTTGGCTTGATATTTCTCGAGTACATTCATCTTCCCGAGACCGAGAAAGCGGTGCTAAGTCTGCTACGCCCTTGTGTTAGCCTTTTGCTCGTCATTGCGCTCCGGCTAGCTTACTGGAGTACAGCGAAACATCCATTCGCTCTTCGCCGTAGGGCGTGACTCGCATCATTGACAGTGCCTGGATGTTGCGCGGACAATTCCGGCGATAACCCCTCGTCTCTGCAACGGGCGCGCCCAATGACGTGTGGATGCTTGTTTTTTCTGTGGCCGTATCGCCCAGGCAAGGTACGATGCGCCTGGAAATCGTTGACGAGAACGGGAAAGCAATCATAGGAAGGTGCGGAGTGCACCGAGTGTCGTCTTCGAAACTGTGAACCTTAAGACCTTGAAAGGTTGAAACCTTGAAACCTTGTCCTTCCAGAGGCCCCAAATGATCCGCAAGAAAATTGCAGTCATCCTCATCCTCATCGCCGGTTGCGCAGTGTCCGCTTTCGCCCAAGATCTTCCCAAACTCAGCCGTCCTGAGGACGCCGGATTTTCTTCCGAGAGGCTCTCCCGCCTGACGCAGTTCTTCCAGTCCGAAGCGGACAGAGGCGCGATCCCCGGAGCTGTGTTGCTGGTATCACGCAACGGAAAGGTCGTATATCGCCAGGCGATCGGGTATCAGGATCGCGAGAAGAAGAGCCCGATGAAGCCGGACGCGATCTTCCGCATCTTCTCGATGACCAAGCCGATTGCGACTGTCGCGGTGATGATGCTGGCCGAAGAAGGCAAGATCGACGTGATGGCTCCGGTATCGCAATACCTGCCGGAATTCAAAGACGTGAAGGTTGGCGTCGAGAAGATGGATCCCGCCGGTGGAAAGCCGTATCTGGCGCTTGAAGCGTCGATTCGCCCCATGACGGTGCAAGACCTGCTGCGGCACACGTCCGGGCTGGTGTATGGACCATTCGGCAATACGCTGGTGCATCAGGAGTACAACAAGGCAAACCTGTTCGATCCCGGGCAGACGCTGGCCGAATTCGTGACGAAGATCTCGAAGCTGCCGCTTGCGCATCAGCCGGGCACGGTGTGGGAGTACGGCATGTCGGTGGACGTGCTCGGACGCATCGTCGAAGTCGTGTCGGGCCAGCCCTTCGACCGCTTTCTCGAAGAGCGCATCACGAAGCCGCTGAAGATGCCGGACACGGCGTTCTACTTGAGTCCCGCGCAGGCCCCACGCGTGGCCGAACCGCTGGTGGATCCGACGACGGGCAAGCGTCCGATGGGAATCAGCGGCGCAGAAGATCTTACGAAAGAGAAGGTGAAGTGGTTCTCCGGCGGCGGAGGACTGCTATCCACGGCAGCGGACTACTCGCGCTTCTGCCAGATGCTGGCGAATGGCGGTGAACTCGATGGCGTGCGCCTGCTGTCGCCGAAGACGCTGGCGGTGATGACGTCGGATCAGCTTCCGCCCGAAGCGTCGCGCGTTGCAATGTTGGCGGCGGCACAGGACCTCTCGCCGGTCCGCGAACTCGGACAGAGCTTCGGTCTGGGCTTCGCGGTTCGCACCGACGTGGGACATACCGCGGTCTCCGGCACGGTGGGCGATTATTTCTGGGCCGGTGCAGAGGGAACGTATTTCTGGGTCGATCCGCAGGAAAAGCTGTACGCGATCGAGATGCTGCAGATGCCCTTCGTCCCCGCCGGTGCGTACCGTCGGGCGATGAGAGAGATCGTGTACGGGGCGTTGGTGCACTGAGCGAATCGCCCGGCGATCGTGACGTTCTCTCTCCAAGTTCAAGCGAGGATGCTACGCCAGCAGATGCCTCAAGTGGCTTCAGCAGCTTTCGGAATGACAAACGGTCAGGAATTACAAAGGGTGACGGCACCCTTGTTCGTTTTTCGTAACATTTTTCGGTTCTGCGCGGTGTTTTGCGTCCGCTCCATCTAAGATTCGCTGGCAAGTTCCCTTCCCCCCCAATCAGGTGCGTCACGAGGGGACGCGCGCCGGGCTCAGCGAAGAGGTTCGGCGCGCGTTTCTTCGGATTTCCCTGTCCCAGATTTTCCCCGAGGAGACTTCCCATGGCTGTGAGGAAGATTGATCTGTCCCTGCCCGACTCGCGCAAGGACGTCGCGCTGCGGAACGATCCGACGCGCGTCGATCCCAAGAAACTGAAGTTGGGGAAACAGGTGGCGCGGCACGATCCGCGCACGCTGTTGCTCGCCTCGTATGCAACGGCCGCGCTGCCCACGCCTCCGGCCAGCCTCGATCTGACAACGAAAGTCTCGTCGTGGGGGATGATGGAAAACGATCAGATCGGCAATTGCACCTGCGCGGCCGCAGGCCACCTTCTGATGGAATGGACCGTCAACGCAGGCCGGAAGATGGTCACGCCTACGGATAAGCAGGTCGTCGCGGCGTACTCGGCCATCACCGGATACAACCCGACGACCGGCGCGAACGACAATGGCGCGGTCGAAATCGATGTCCTGAATTACTGGCGGCAGACAGGAATCGCGGGACACAAGATCGGGGCCTATGTCGCGCTCGAGCCCTCGAACCACACTCACGTGATGGATTCGGTTTATATGTTCGAAGGCTGCTACATCGGGGTGCAGTTGCCGATCAGCGCACAGGATCAGGTCAAGAATCATCAGCCGTGGTCGGTGCCTCCGGGCGGTATGACTGGCGACGGCGCAAAGGGATCCTGGGGAGGACACGCGGTTCCTGTGGTCGCGTACGATTCACGCGGAGTGACGGTCGTGACTTGGGGCGCGCTGCAGACGATGACGTGGTCCTTCTGGGAATCCTATTGCGATGAGGCGTACGCAATTTTGAGCAAGGACTATCTCGATGGGAAGAAGAAGTCTCCGCAGGGATTCAGTATGGCGCAGTTGCAGGCGGACCTGGCGGACTTGAAATAGTGCTCCCCAGACGAATGCGTCCGCAGCTACACGGGGCGTCATTCCCCTTGGTGCAAATGTGCATCCAGGCTGGCTGAAGCGCTCTGCGACAGGTTCTTTTTCTGTTGCTCGATTTCGTCGAGACGGTCGCAGAGTTGCTGCACGAGTTCCGACAACTTATGCGGGTCGGCCTCTTTCGAGGCCTGCGAGGCGAGTTCGCGCCAATCGGAAACTGAAGTTGGCGTTGGCTGTCCGTCCTTTTGCATGTCTTGCTCCTTCCGGCCGAACCGCGTTCGGTCAGTCGGTCTTTCTCAGGCGGTTGCTCAACTATGCGCAGGTTGCGTCGGCGTCACGGGCAGCGCTCCCCCGTTCTCACTCGATGCGTTTGCGAAATCCCTCCGGAAGGCTCACCTTCCAGACGAACCTAAGCGCTACTGGCCGCGATCCAACTTCATGCACGGTTCCCAATGACGGCGATAGGGGACTAACTCAGTTGACTGTTTAGCGGTTGTCAGAGTTCGCTTCAATACAGCGAAGCGTGTAGAAAAAATATTCACATGCACGCGCTCGGACGTTAGCTTTCGCCAGTCCGGAGGCCCATTCCAGCTATTGTTCCTACAGGGAATACCGTAGTTTCCCGGCATTTGACCGCAGCTAGACTCGAATTTGCCATTACGTTTGGCGGAGCCTCGTCTGTGGGGGCAAAATCTGCCAAGGTCGGCGATTGTTTCAGGCAAGTCCTACCGGAACCGAATGGGAAGAGCAGAGAACAAAAGCAAGTCTGAAGTTCCAGTAGGCGAAGAGCGCCTTTCACTGGCGGTCGAATCCGCGCGCCTCGGCTGGTGGGACTGGAACATCGAAACCGGAGAGTTGGTGTTGTCCCGGGAGTGCCTGGAGATGTTCGGCCTGCCGCCCGATACGAAGATGAGTTACGAACGCTTCGTGCAGGCGGTGCATCCGGAGGACCGCGATCGCGTTGATCGGACGGTTCAGAGCGCATTGCAGTCAGGCGAGGAGTACGGCACCGAGATGCGCGCCGTCTGGCCCGACGGAAGTGTCCACTGGGTAGCGTCGCGCGGGCGCGCCTATTTTGACAAGTCCGGAAAGCCGGTGCGCATGAGCGGAGCCGGCATGGATATCACCCAATTCAACGAAATTGAGGAGAACCTGCGCCAGGCGCGAGCCGAAGCGAAAGCGCACGCGGATAGTCTCGCGGCGATTCTGGATGCGGTGCCTGCGATCACGCTGGTGGCCAACGATCCTGAATGCAGGCAAGTCACGAGCAGCCGTTTCGGTTACGAAGTCACCGGCTTGCCCCATGGGGTGAATGTTTCGGCGGCAGCGCCCGCGGACGAGCATCAGCACTTCAAGCTGGTGCGAGACGGGCGCGAACTCGATTCCAGTGAGTCTCCGCTGCAGGAAGTAGCCCGGACAGGCAAGGAGATTCGCAACCGCGAACTTGAGCTGCACATGCCGGGCGGGAAGGTGCTCCGTCTATTCGGAAACGCGACGCCGCTGTTTGGCGAGTCCGGCCAGGTGCGGGGCGCGGTGGGAGCGTTCCTCGACATCACCGAATTCAAGAAAGTCGAAGCGGAACTGGAGCGCGCCCGCGCAGAAGCCAAGGCGCAAGCCGACAATTTCGCGGCTATCTTCGATGCCATGCCCGCGGCGGCGTTTTTTTCGAATGACTGCACCTGCGAAAAGATGATCAGCAACCGTGCCGCCTACGAGTTGCTCAGGCTTCCGTACGGAGTGAATACATCGAAATCGGCGCCCCAGGGACAGAGACCGACTTTCCGAATCTTCGACAACGGCACGGAACTGCCGCCGCAAGAGTTGCCGGTGCAAAAGGCGGCAGCCACCGGCGTCCCGGTACGCAGCAAAGAACTGGAGATTCGTTTCGAGGACGGGTCGTCGATATTCGAGTACGGCCACGCCGTTCCTCTGTTCAATGAAAAAGGTGAGGTGCGCGGAGCGGTTGGAGCATTCTTGGATGTAACCGATCGCAAGGTCATGGAACAAAGGTTGCGAGCCGCGACTGAGCGCTTCCAGGTGGCGTTGCGGAACACGCCAATCACAGTCTTCAGCCAGGATCTCGACCTGCGTTACAAGTGGATGTACAACCCGGCCGCGGGATACAACCTGGCCGACATCATCGGAAAGCGAGACACCGAGATCCTGGAGCGGCACGAAGACGGTATCAGGATGGAGGCCATCAAGAGCGAGGTGATGCGCACCGGGAAGCTCTACCAGGGTGAGGTGGAGATCTACCACCGGGGCGAGCCGCGAACCTATCACGTCACAATTGAGCCGCAGCGGGGTCCGCACAACAACATCATTGGATTGACATGCGCCTCATTTGATATTTCAGAGGTGAGACGCGCGGAGGAGGAGCGAGGACGGCTGGAGCGGTATCGCCAAGTCGCGCTCAACGCCGCCAGGATGGGCTGGTGGCACTACGACGCGATGAAGGATTTTGCGACTTGGGATGACACGGCTCGAGAGGCATTCGGATTATCTGTCAATTCCGGGACTGCGGAAGTGATTATTGAATGCCTGCATCCTGAAGACGCGGAACGCGAAACCGCGAAGTTCTTCGGGTCGCTGAACACGCAAAAGCCTCAGCCCTATTCCACCGAGTATCGAATCGTGAGGCCGGATGGAGCGGTGCGATGGATCGAGGGGCATGCGGCGCCGGAATTCGAAGGAGAAGGTGCGTCCCGTAAAGTCGTTGGCTGCTCGGGCACGATCCGGGACATCACAGACCGGAAAGCAGCGGAAGAAGCGCTGCGGAAAGAGCGGGAACGATATGAGTACGTGGCTGAAGGATCGGACGTCGGCTTCTGGTTCTGCGATCTGCCGTTTGACAAGCTGATCTGGGACAAACGCGTGAAACGGCATTTCTGGCTGCCCGAAGACGATTCGCCAGTGACGATCGAGACCTTCTACTCGATGCTGCATCCGGAAGACCGCGACCCCACGCAACGTGCGATTGAAGAGTCCATCAACAACAATCAGCAATATGACGTTGAGTACCGCACGATGGCACCCGGCGGACGCTATCGGTGGGTGCGGGCGACCGGCAGAACGTTCTACGACGAAACCGGCCGGCCGGTACGCTTTGACGGGATCACGCTAGACGTTACGGCGCGAAAGCAGGCGCAAGAGGCGCTGCGCGAGAGCGAGGCGCGGTATCGGGAACTGGCGGAGGACCTGGATCGGCAGGTACAGATACGCACGCGCGAATTGGAGGAGCGCAACCAGGAGCTCATCCGGGCGTCAGAAGGATTGCGCGAGTTGTCGAGCAGGCTGTTGCTGATTCAGGACGAAGAGCGGCGGCGAATTGCGCGCGAACTGCACGACAGCGCGGGGCAAACGCTCACCGCACTCGCGCTGGAGATGGCCGCCCTGAAGGATAAGGTGTGCGCGGACGCGCCCGACGCGGCGAGACAGGCGGAAGGGGCGGAAGAGTTGCTGCGCCACCTACATAGCGAAATCCGAACTACGTCTTACCTCTTGCATCCTCCACTGCTGGACGAAGCGGGATTGTTCTCGGCGTTGAGCTGGTACACGCGGGGTGTCAGTGACCGGAGCGGCATTCGAGTGGACCTGGAGATGACATCGTCGTTCGGGCGGCTGCCGCGCGATATGGAGCTGATTGTGTTCCGGCTGGTGCAGGAATCGCTGACCAATATTCACCGGCACTCGGGAAGCAAGACGGCGCAAGTCCGTTTGATGCGGGAAGATCAGCTGGTGACGGTAGAAGTATGCGACCAGGGGAAGGGCATCGATCCGATGCGGTTGGCGGCGATACGGTCGGGAGGCTCGGGCGTGGGCATCCGCGGGATGCGGGAACGGCTGCACCAGCTCAAAGGCGAACTGCGGATCGAAGCGAGCGAGCCGGGGACAAAGATTCTTGCGACCATTCCCATCCCGGCGCGGAGTGCAGGCGAGGAAGAGAGCGGGATTGAGCCGCTGCGAGCAGCGATGTAGTTCGGTTTCCCGTTCTCGCTTCCGGGAAGTCAAAACCTACAAGCCTTCCATCAGCGTACTCTCGATTAATTCCAATCCTGATCGCCCGCGTGGTGCTCGCTAGCCTCGAGCGTCACGTCCCGAAAGTTCTTCGTCTGGAGGGGCTGCAACCATTAGAATGTTAGGTTCCTGCAGTGACTCGGTCCGGATGAGCGGCGGCATCGCTCTAGAAATCGAAGTATCCATTCCTCAATTCATAAGGAGTCATACATGGCAAAGAAGCGCATAGGCATACTCACCGGAGGCGGCGATGTTCCCGGACTGAACTCGGTGATCAAGTCGGTGGTGTACCGCGGGGCCGAACTCGGATGCGAAGTGATCGGGATTCGCCGCGGCTGGGAAGGATTGACGCACGTCAATCTGAATGATGCGGCGAGCAAGGCGAGGTACATCCTGCCGCTGAACCGGGAAAATACGCGCACGATTGACCGTACAGGCGGAACGTTCCTGCACAGCTCGCGCACGAATCCGACGAAGATGAAGAAGGTGCCTCCGGCACTTGCGGGGCAGAAGTTCGAGCCCAGGGAATCGACGAAGAAGGGCGTGACCAGCACGGTGTACGACGTGACGCCGGCCGTGCTGAAGAACATCGAGACGCTGGGTCTCGACTACCTGATCGCGATTGGCGGCGACGACACGCTGAGCTATGCGGCGGAACTCGATCGTCAGGGCATGAAGGTGATCGCGGTGCCGAAGACGATGGACAACGATGTCCGGAATACCGAGTATTGCATCGGGTTCTCGACCGCGATCACGCGCGCCATGGATGCGATCGATCGGCAACGTACGACGGTCGGCTCGCACGAGCGCATCGGCATCTTCCGCGTGTTCGGCCGCGATGCCGGCTATACGTCGCTGTACACCGCTTACGTGACGGCAGTGCGCTGTTGCATTCCCGAGTACAAAGTCGATCTCAAGCACCTCATCGAATTGCTGATGAACGACAAGCGCAACAATCCCAGCAACTACTCGCTTGTGATCCTTTCGGAAGGCGCCGAGTGGCAGGGCTACAAAGTAAGGGAATACGGCGAGCCCGACGCGTTTGGACATCGCAAGAAGATGAGCGTCGCCGAAGACCTGAGCGATGAGATCAAGCAAGCGACCGGCGAAGAGACCGTGGTCAGCGACCTGACGTACGAACTGCGCTCGGGAAGTCCGGATTTTGTGGATCGCATGGTGGCATTCACGTTTGCCGGCATGGCCATGGACGCGCTGGAAGAAGGCAAGTCCGGATTAATGACGGCGATCAACGAAGGCCGCTACGCGATGGTGAAGATTCCCGATCCGAAACTGGGGCCGCGCAAGGTGGACATCGAATCGATGTATAACACCGAGCGCTACCGCCCGAAGTACGATCACAAGCTGGGACTGCCGATCTTCCTGACGCGGCCGTAGGGTAGAGGGAGTCTTTGTAGCCGGGGCGCGGTCGCTTTCAGCTAGTGACTGGCCCCGGTTTTTATTGATTACGCCTCACGCTGGCTTCGCGACACAGATTCAACCCAAACTTGGGTTCCAGCACTCGGTTCAATTCCCTGGAGCGTTCAGGATTCATGAACGCTTCTATTTTGAACTAACTGCGGGAGGGGTTTTCGCAGGTTGAGTTCCCATATCTCAGCTGTTAGATCTTTCCCGAAGCTGTGATGCTTTTCCTCGCGAACGATTTCGAAGCCTTCATTTTTGTAGATGTGTCGCGCCGCGCTAAGAATGCTTTGCGTCCAGAGCGTGATCTTCTGATAGCCCCCCTGGCGGGCGAATCGGACGCATTCGGTCACGAGCCGTTTGCCGATGCCCAGCCCGCGCGCTTCTCGTTCAACGTGCAGCAGGCGCAGCTTGGCCACTTCGTTTGATTCCTTGGCGACGAAGACGGCGCCGACCCTCTCTCCATCTTTTTCGGCAACCCAGGCGCGTTCGCGCTTGGGATCGAAATTCTTGATGAAGTGCGCGACGATTTCAGCCGCGAGCGACTCGTATGTGTCGTCCCACCCGTATTCCTCGGCGTAAAGGATTGCCTGCCGATGGACGATCCAGCCCATGTCGCCCGGCTGGTGTTGTCGAAGCAAATAAGGAGTTCCTGGTTCCGCGATGTCACCCAACAGGCTGCGCACCGTTTGCACGGCGTCAACCAGTCGCTTCCGCCCGGCAGGTGACAGTGCTTTGAGCAATGCGGCCACGTCCCGATCGGAACGCTCGTCAACCGGCGCAAACGCTTTCCGTCCTTTAGTGGTAAGGGACAGGAATCTTTGTCGTTCGTCCATCGTGGACTGTTCCCGCGTCACCAGCTTGCGAGCTCCGAAATCGCGTAGGATGCGGCTGAGGTATCCGGCATCGAGCCCGAGCTGCTTGCGGATATCGGTGGCGGTAGGCTGTTCGCGGTGCGCGATCTCATACAAGACGCGCGCTTCGGCAAGAGAAAACGGGCTGCTTGCCATTCCATCGAGCACGCCGATTTTGCGGGTGTAGAAGCGGTTGAACGCACGAATGGCGCTTACCTGTTGATCGATGCCAGATTCCGGCATTGGGGCACCTCCAGACAGTTGACGATAGCATATAGATAGTTGCTAATGTCAAGTATATTGAAGGGAGAAGATGAGCGTAGTGCGCTGGGGCCTTACACGAGTAGAGCCGTCGTTCGCTCTTTGGCCGAGGCACGTTCAAAGCCAAGCTCTTCAAAGATATTTCACTAGAGAGCAGGTCACGGCGGGTTGGGTTCCGTCGGTTCCCACTTACACCGCGCTAGTAGATGTGTCCCTTTTCGCCTGTGCTACTCACTGATCCTTTATCGACGGAAAGCGAGTAGGAGTTGCCTCCCGAGCCGTTCCAGGTTTTCAGGTTGAAATGGGCTCCCGAAGGCGCGTGATATACCGCGATATCGTGGAAGGTCATCGGAGTTCCCGACTGGCACACCGACGGCGCCTTTTGAACCTCCAGGAAGTAGGCTCCTTTGCCCGGACCCGTGACTCGCGCTTCCCCGGTGCTCTCAAGCAGCACAGCGCTCTTCTCATCGACTGCAATCTCGCGAGGATTCGCGGACCATCCGTCTTGAACAATGCGCGCCAGAAAAACCAGGGTACGTCCCATGCGGTCCCGTTTGGCGAAATGCGTATCGGTGAGGGTATTGCGCAGCAGATCAATATTGAGAAAATCCTTGCGTACAGTTACGCGAGGAATATACGGATCGGCAAGCGGCTGAGGAGAAGCCAAGTCCGGATCGTCGGGTGCGTCGCCTTGAGCCGAGTAAATATATTGACCCAAGACGGCCAGTCCGGCGCTGGTGCCTCCGATTGGTTTTCCAGCGGAGATGTGGGCATTGAGCGCGTCCTGGATGGGCGTGTGCTGCCACCAGTTGATGTATCGTGCCTGATCGCCACCAGCGATGAACACGGCCTCGGCGTGCTGGATGATTTCGGCGACCCGGGGATCATTCGCAGCCTCGCGGCTGGGGATGATCAGGGTCGCCACTGAGTTCATCTTGCACAGAGAGTTGACGTAGGGGTTGTAGTCATCGTCCCCGGCGGCCCGCAGGATCAGGAAGTCCCCTGCAGCGCCTTTGTTACAGAGGAAGCGGAAGGCCTCATCGAGATCGGAGCCTCCGCCCATCAGGGCGTATCCGACAACGGCTTTCGTCGTAACGTCGCGATCACTTCCGACGCGGACGTACTTGTAGTCCGACGCTTGCGCAGCAAGCGCGGCCACCAGAAACAGCGAGAGCAGAAGCATTGGCGATTTCGTCATGTTGGGTTACCAGAGGAACTTTGCGCCCAACTGAATATGACGGGAACCACCAGATCCGATCACAGGGTTTGCCGCGCCAATGTCCGGTGTGTAAACCGTCGTTCCAACGGTATTCGTCGAAGACAGGTCGGTGTTCAGCCCGGCGAAGTTGGCGTGGTTGAGGACGTTGAACATCTCGCCCCGGAATTGCACCTTGACGCGCTCGCTGAGCTTCCAGGTTTTCGAGAGCGAGAAATCCCAGTTCGTGAAATCGGGTCCGCGGAAGATGTTGCGACCCATGTTGCCCTGCGTCCCGTCCGCAGGGGGAGTGATGACGGCACTGCCTTGCTGAAAGCACCCGTAGTAATTCAGGTTTGCGAGGGTCTCTGGAGTAGCGGCCTGCGCCAGGCAGGCTGCGTTGCTATGTTGCGCGTCGGAAAAATCAAAGTATGGGATCGGAGCCCTTGGGGACCAGCGGATGTCCTTGGGATTGCCGGTCATGTTCCAGCGATCGTTGAGTTCGCCTGTGAGACTGATGTCGTTGCCAAAGTCACCGAGCGTGTAAGGCATTCCGGTCTGCAAATTCACGACGCTGGTGGCCTGCCAACCCTCGAGCATCTGCCACCTGGACTTGATGGACGGCAGGTCGTAGGTCAGAGAGAACGTGAAGCGGTGACGTATGTCGTAATCGCCATTGCCGCGCTCCGCGGCATAGTTGTTGCTGTCGGGCGGCACGCCTGCCAGGTTGCTGGTGGCGGTGTCAATCGCATGGCCGTAGGTATATCCCGCCAGCAGATAGAGCCCGTGGGAATACCGCTTGGTCAACGTGACTTGCAGGGAGTTGAAGTTGGAACTGGACTGGTTGCTCAACAAGCTGAAAAAGCCAAGCCAGGGGAAGCACGGTCCACCGAAACCCTGTCCGCCTTGGGAGATTGCGCAGTTCGTCACCAACGGGCGTCCCGTATTCTCATCTCCCGAATCCAAATTAGGATTCACCTGATTCGGATCGGTGACGCTGTAGAGCCTGACGCCGTGATTGGCGACATAGGCAATTTGCAGAAGAGTGCTCTTCGAGAGCGCCTGTTGCACGTTGAAGTTCCAGTTCATCACATACGGAGTCCGCAAGCGCGGATCGACGGCGAACACGCTGCACTGGCTGTCGATGCTGCAAACATTTCCGGAATTGGCGGCATTGGGGAACACTGTCGAAGTCTGGTTGGGTGCGAGCCAGTTGATCTGGGTGCCATCACTGGAGATCTGCAGAAATGAAGTGATCGTACCGGCCGGATTTTGCTGCACGCCATCGGCGTCAATGTAAGGAATGCCGGTGGGATTGAGGTTGAGTCCGCCGCCATTGAACATGAAGGTGCGGATGGACGGCTGCTCGAAGATGATGCCGAATCCAGAGCGGACCACCGTCTTACCTGTGCCAAACACATCCCAGGCCAGACCTACTCGCGGCGAAACATTGTTGTAGTTGGTCGGATAAGGCGCGCTGATGCCTTGTCCCACTTGCACCAGGCCCGTCGCGGACGTTGGCACATAATTGGCCAGCTGGTTATGGGCGTCTTTGATCGAGCCCGTCAGGTCGTAGCGAACGCCCACGTTCAGAGTCAAGCGCGGTGTCGCTTTGAAATCGTCCTGGAGAAAAAAGCCCATCGATTTCTGGCTGACCTGACGATGGGGGTCGCCATACAGGAAGCGCCAGCGCCGGACATCTCCCGCCATGAAGTTCCACAAATCCCGGAAGTCGATGCGGCCTCGTCCGTAGCCGGCGCGGTAGTAGTCCACATCGCCGTAGCGGAAACTGCCGCCAAAGCGGATGGTCTGCCTGCCGCGCGTGTAGGACGCCGTGTCGCCGAAGCTGTACGTCTTGATGGGACTGGTGTTCAGCGGCCAACTCGAATTGCCGCCCATATAGTTGAAGTCCACTCCGGGACTGATGCGCGGAAAGCCGAACAGGCGTGGATCGGTCACACCGGTGTTGAGACCATATTGTGTCGGGTTCACGTTGTGGTCGACGGGCAGAATCGATTCGTTGAAACTGTTGTAGCTGAAACGGACTTCATTGGACCAGGCGGAAGTCGGAGTCGAAGCCAGGCTCACGCCGAAAACTTTCGTGATCGGACTGGTCGTGGACAGCCAGTCGGCCCGGAGCGGAAACGCATCTTCCTCGATCTGGAACGTATTGCCATAAATGAAGCGGGCGCTGAGGACGTGATTCTTCGACAGTACGTAATCTGTCTTGGCCACCAGGGTGTCGCCGCGGTTCTTGTTGTTGAAGTCGAAGTCGATGGCCGCCGGATCGGTCTGCGACGCGGTGAAGCCCGGATTCGGAAGTAGGAGCTGGCTGATCTGCTGGCTGAGCGGGTTGAGAGAGCAGGTTGAGATATTGTCGTAGTTGTCCTGACAGTATTTGATTCCATCAGGAGACTGCATGTACGCGATCGCGTCGGGCACACTGTACAAAGCGGAATTCGGGCTGCCATCGGGATTCTCAATCCCTCCCATCTGGCTCGCCAGCGATGTTGTCACCGGGCTGTCCACTATACCCGGATTGCCCACCTTGTCTCGAATGCCTTCGTAGTTGACGAAGTAAAACCACTTGTCCTTCTTGATCGGTCCGCCGAGCGACGCGCCAAATTCGTGCATGATGAGTGCGGCCAATGGGCTTGGCGCGGGATTGAAATAGTTGCGCGCGTCAAAGGCGGAATTACGGCTGAAGTAGTAGGCCGAGCCATGCAGATCGTTGGTGCCGGACTTGAGCCCGATATTCATCACCACGCCGGGCTTCACTCCGTAATCTGCGGTAGGACTTTCCTGTGTGTTGAATTCCTGAATGGCGTCGAGAGGCAGCAAGCTGGCGGGCGTACCCTGAATGCCTGCGTCATTGACCACCGTCTCGCCGTAATAGGCGTCGTTATCGTCGGCGCCATCGATGAAGAAATTGTTGTCATCTGGCCGGTTGCCGTTCGAGGTGACGGAGTGGAATCCGCCGCCGGGCGTGCGTTGCACCCCGGGATGTAATTCGAGCAAATTCTGAAAGTCGCGGCCTTGTACCGGAAGCTCCGAGATCGCCTTGTTCGACAGCACGCCATTAAGGGTGGCGTCGGTGGTGTCGGCCAGGGATCCCTCGGCGCTGACTTCAATCATCTCGTTCACCGCGCCTGGCTCGAGTTTCAGGTCAATGCGAACGTCACGCGAGACCTCGACCAGAACCTGTGTGCTGACGGCCTTCTTGAATCCCTTCATCTCAGCAACCACCCGGTAGGGTCCGGGATCCAGATTCGAAGCGACATATTCACCGGCGTTTGTGGTGAGTAACACCCGGCTCACGTTGGTGGTTGTGTTGACCACAGTGACCCGCACTTGAGGAACGACCGCGCCACTTTGGTCCGAGACTGTGCCCAGGATGCGGCCTTCGGATGATTGCGAGAAGAGCCACGGAGCAGAAGTCACAAGAGACACGAACAGAATGACTGAAAGATGAGCACGTCTCATAAGAGCTCCTATGTATGAAAAATCGGCTTTCAGAAACAAATTCGCTGCAGTTGGTAGTGAATGTTAGAGACCGGCTTCGAGCTTGCCCGCATCGACGAGGATGGAGCGACTTGTGTCGGTCGACGGAGACCCGGGGATGAGGAGTGTTGAAAGAAGCGACACCAGCATAATGCCCGACCTGAACTTCGAAAATCGCGTGAATTCTAACACGTCAGATCGGGCATTGGGCTCACGGTGTTTGTGCGCCCTCGGTGCCTACATAGACCGCATACAGCGACTGACTCGCCGCCATGAAGAGGCGATTCTTCTTCGCGCCGCCGAAGCACAGGTTGGCGCAGGTTTCCGGGAGATGGATTTTTCCGATGAGAGTGCCGTCGGGGGCAAAGACATGGACTCCGTTGAACCCTTCCGGGCCCCATCCGGCGGCGGACCAGATGTTGCCATCCACATCGCAGCGAATTCCATCGGATGATCCCCGGAGCCAGATTGGCGAACATGCGTCCATTCTTGACGCGCGTATTGTTCTCGACCTCGTACACGCGAATCGGGTGCGGGTCGTTCGAATGCTTCGGCTCGCCGGTGTCCACGACGTACAGCTTCTTCTCGTCGGGAGAGAAGCAGAGTCCGTTCGGCTTATCGAGGTCGCCGATGACGACCGTCGCCTCGCGCGTGTTGGGATCGAGGCGGTACACGTTGGCGGGCAGTTCGAACGCGGCTTTGTGTCCTTCGTAGTTCGACATGATGCCGTATCCGGGATCGGTGAACCAGATCGCTCCATCGGAATGAACCACGATATCGTTGGGCGCGTTGAGCGGCTTGCCCTGGTAGTGATCCATCAGGACCGTGAGGGTGCCGTCGTGCTCGATGCGGGTGACGCGGCGCGTGTCGTGTTCGCAGGAGAGCAGGCGGCCCTGGCGGTCGCGGGTGTGTCCGTTGCTGTAGTTCGCCGGACCGGGATAGACGCTGACTTCGCCGGTGTCCTCGAGCCAGCGCAGGATGCGGTTGTTCGGAATGTCGCTGAAGAGAAGATAGCGTCCGTCGCCAAACCAGACGGGGCCTTCGGCCCAACGCGCGCCCGTGTAGAGACGCTCGACCGCGGCATTGCCGACCTTGTACTTGGCGAAGCGGGGATCGACGACTTCAATCGCGGGGTCGGGATAAGTGGCCGGAGTTTTGGCTGCTCGTGATCTTTGGCGCGGGAGAATGGATCGAGCGCGAGCGCGGTGAACTGCGCCGGCGGTCATGTTCATGAAGGTGCGTCGTTGCATCGGTCTTGCTCCAGGAGGATTGTGGTCGGAGGCAAGTTATCACGTTCGGGCTGGGAAGGGGAACGGGAGTGAGCGGCAAAGCGGAGGGGAACGTGAGTGTAATGTCAATCTTGGCTATCAACGTGGCGCCGCCCGAGGAGGCTCAGGATTCCATCTTGAGGACGGAGCAGCAAAATCCTTCGATCAAATTCGCTCCTGAACCTGCATTCGAAATCGTTCGAGTTTTTCAATGGGCAAGGCACAGTCAGTGCGCTCTAATGCTGCGCCAAGGAGAAATCTGATGAAGATCCACATCACTCGCATGGTGGCTGCATTCTGGCTGCTAATTCTTCCACTAACTTCATTGAGCTTGGCCCAGGATGGTGAAGGGGTTCTTCCAACTTCTACTAACTTCTGCATCGCGACGGCTGGCGGCTTCGGCAAGGGTGGCACAACTTACGTCGCGCCAATCTTTACTGTGCCAGCGAAGAATAAGTGCACCGCGTGGTCGGGTTGGACAAAGACCGCTTCCACGGTCATCCTAAACACGAGCGGCGCCGCATGTGTTTCGAGCACTGGCAAGACGATGACGGTCAGCGTTTTCAGCGCCGATCCGGCGTTCTTTGGCAACACTGCCCCAACGGATTACATCACCCTGACCCGGGCATCCGGATCGGGATCGTTCACTGGCGGAACAGACACAGGCGCATTCGCTGGAACCGCAGCCCAGCTAACCTGCACGTCCAGTCTGTTGTCACTCCCTGACAGCCACGATTAACCGGGTCTGTACTGATCCATGAGAAATTGAGGTGGGTTTAAGAGGCCCGGTTCGGGGTCGACAAATCCGCCTCTGTTCCCCGTCCTTGCGCTTTTGCAGGGCCGGTATCACCCGTCCGCGAACTTCAGTGCGAAACGCCAATTCGGTTAGTGACCATAAACTCCCTCGCCAAGATACTGCGCGTTGCTGAACATTTCCATTAGGCTGTGATGATCATGATGCGACTTCCAATCTTTGCTCTGTGCGTTGCAGTTATGGGTTGCACTCTGGCTGCACAGACGCCTGCCTGGCAACCATCGGCGGGGCAAACGCAAGTGCCAATATGGCCTGGAGCCGTTCCCGATGCGCGGCCCGCCGAAGGCGCTGAGGTCGCCACGACAGTCAACGAGAAGCTCGTCGCCGGAAAGCCGTGGCTGGAAGTACGCAATGTCTCGCGGCCTACGATGACTGTTTACTCGCCGGAGGGAAAGAACACGGGCGCCGCGGTGGTTGTGTTTCCAGGCGGAGGCTACGTGAGGCTGGCGATTGATCTTGAAGGGACGGAGGTCTGCGACTGGCTGACATCCAAGGGGATCACGTGTGTGCTGCTGAAGTATCGTGTGCCGGCTCCAAAACTGACCGCAAGTAAGGGAGCGTATCCGGAGTCACCGATGGCGCTGGAAGACGCGCAGAGGACTCTCGGGTTAGTACGCCTTCACGCTTCGGAGTGGCACATTGATCCGCACAAGATTGGAGTGCTGGGGTTTTCAGCAGGCGGGCATTTGGTAGCGGCGATGAGCACGCATTTTGAGCAACGTTTGTATCCAGCAGTTGATGGGGCGGATAGGGAGAGTTGTCGCCCGGATTTTGCCGTAGCCCTTTATCCGGGGCATCTGTGGATTGACCAAGAAAAGTTTGAGTTGAATCCGAATGTTCCCGTCACCACCCGGACGCCGCCAACGTTTTTACTGCATGCGGAGGATGATCCCCTGGACAATGTGAACCACTCGCTGGTTTATTACATTGCACTCAAGAACGCCGGCGTTCCCGTGGAGATGCACTTGTACGCGCAGGGCGGGCATGCGTTCGGATTGAGGCGCACGAAGCTTCCAATAACTGGATGGCCTGAGTTGATGGAGACGTGGCTAGGAACGATCGGCATGATTGCGAAGTGATTCGTCGGCCATCTTGCCCAACACCGTCCAACGGGGAACATTGGCGAGAGTTAACACCAGGAGTGCCCACGCTTCGAACATCGCGAAGAGTGGGGCAGTTAGTTTGTCGTCGTGCGAGCAAGTCGGGGCCAGCCCCCATCGACGATCGAGAGAAGCGATCTCTGCGGTTGCTTCTACTGTCTTGAAGTGTTTCCGCCGAAGGAGATTCAATACTGGACTGACGATGGCGATAAGGCGCTTTGCCCGAATACGGGATTCAGTCGGTCATGGGTTCTGTTCTGGATATCCGATCCGATCCAGCGTGAGTTTTTTTCAAAATGCACCACCATTGGTTCTAGCTGTTCATAATTGCGGTTTCACTCAGTACTCGACGACAGGGTAGTCGGTCGTGGAATCTTGTTTCAGCTCACGGGCGGGTTTTTGCTGAGCCGGTTACAGCGGCGTTCAAATTCGTCTCCAATTCTTCGACGGGCGTAAGTCCAGCTATGCGAAGCGTGAAGTGGGTCTTCGGGTAATAAAGAATCTTCCATCGGCCCGAACGGTCAATTGTCATATCGGGTTGTAACTGCACGTTTCTAAGAACGTTGCCGTCCTCTTCCACTGCTATGACAGAACGCCTCCAGCTACGCTTGCCAACACCCACTTGACAATCAAACGCCATGATTCTAGTTCCACGTGGTTCCCCATCAATCACATTCCAGACTTTCGAAAAGTTTTGGAAAGGTGTTCCTTCTAGTGTTAGCGACCTCGGTAGCGCCTTGCCAAGATAGTGCATTCCTGAACGATTCGCTACGGCTCGAATCGCATCTGCGCGGTAACGCTCGGAGGCATGGAGTACGTAAAACACGAGTAATCCCACGCCGGCCATCAGGATAAGAGGAATTGCGATCATCAAATACGGAGTCTACATCACACGGCACCAGGGACGGGATGGTCCTTGTACTCGGCTGGTGGCTCATAAACCCAGGGCTTTCACTTGCTCCTCGGTTTCGTAGCCGAGCCAGTGTGCAACTTCATGCCAGACGACCCGCTTCACTTCGGCGCGCAAGTCTCCTTTGGAACACCGCAGAATCGGGCCACGAAAAACAAATATCAATTCGGGCGCGTACGTTAGCTGGGTGTGCGACCGTTTCGTCCTGAACGTGCCGCTGTACAACCCCAACAACTCAGTTCCGCGGCGCCATTTCTCCCTGGTGGATATGTCCTTCAATACGTCGGCAGGAGGCTCGTCAACTACCTGAATGCCGGGGAAATCGGGCAGGTCCCGAATCTTCTGTGGCAGAGTGCTGTAGGCCCACTCCACGATTTTTTCAAAGCTCTCAGTAGAAGTGGCGTCGGCCATGAGGCCCACTTTACCACCAGGACAAGCCGCGAGATGCGGGTCGGCATCGGATATCCACCCTTATCACGTTCGCGCTGGGGGAGCGGAACGGTCCTCACTAAGCCTAAGCGCCAATCACCGTAATTTTGTACACGAGCAGAATGACTATGGTCGCCAGCGCGAGCCATGCGGACAGAGTGTAGCGCCGGAAGAAGTACAGGGTTACGCCGGCCCAGCAGAGGCAGGCTGCGATTAAGGCTCCGCCAATATACGGCGCAGCGACTGCGGCCGAGAAGCTCGTGCCGAGGACGTGCCAGAGTCGGAAGAACTCACCGAGTGTCCTGACCACGATGAGGAATTGAACTGTGATTCCTATCTGGGCCCAGCGTTCTCTAGTCACGCGGGACATTCTAACTGGCGCACAATGTTTGGCGACAACTTGCCACTAGACCCAACCCTTGAGCGAGCGCTAACGCTGGATTCGAGAGTGCGGGTGAGAAATTTCGTCGCCTCCTGATAATTCTCTGCGCTTGTGGCAGTGATAGAGTTTCGGGATGCGATTCAATCGATCTGTGCCGCCCTGCGCTGTGATTCCGGTGCTCATTTATCCCGACCCGGCGGCGGCAGCCGATTGGCTGTTGAAGGCTTTTGGATTCACGGTGCGTCTGCGCATCGCGAATCACCGCATCCAGATGAAGGCAGGGGAGGGCTGCTTCACCATCGCCGAAGGAACTGTGACGCCCAATCGTTCCCACGTTATTCAGGTTCGGATCGAAAATGCCAAGGATCACTGCGAGCGCGCGCGCCAGAATGGAGCCATCATCGTGAGTGAACCGCAGGAGCACCCCTATGGCGAGTGCCAATACAATGCCCAGGACTTCTACGGACATCGCTGGGACTTCAGCGAGACCATCGCCGATGTCGCTCCCGAAGAATGGAGCGGGGGCGAATTTCACCTCGAATGAGTCGACCTATCCCCGTTAGTAGCAGCCACAGGCTTTGCCGCGGATGGATTCGCGCGCCTCGCGCACGATGAGCGGTGTAATGGCCAGGGCTGCAATCGGGTCAGCCCATTGCACGCGCCAGATTGCATGAACCGCCAGTCCGGCGAGAGCGATGAGCGAGAGATAAGCGCACAAGGCTGATTCGGCAGCGTCCGCTCGCAGGGCGGCGCTTCCGGTTAAGGCGGATAAACGGCGCTTCTCCCGCGCCAGCAGCGGCATGACGAGCAGCGCTGCGAGTAGAACGGCCATCCCGAGATAGCTGGGCTTGGGCTCGCTGTAGCCAAGCAACGACATCGCCGCAGCCACGACGACGCTCACCGCCAGTACGAAGAGCAATCCGCCGGCGATCTGCGCTGCTCGTTTCTCGGCGTGTTCGGATGCAAGCTGACGAAACCTCCACAGGACGACAACGGCAGACAACAATTCGACGGCGCTGTCGCCACCAAAGGCCGCTAGAGCGGGGCTGCGGGCCGTCCATGCGGTCCACAGAGAGAGGGAGGCTTCGAGGGTCATCCAGGCGATGGTGATTCCCTGAACTTGCCGGATGCGCCGCAGCGTGTCTTGCGTCGGGATGGAATTTGTCGCCACGCAGAAGGGATTATGCCACCTGGGCTGCCGTGAGCGCGGATTTCAGAACGAAAGAGTGCAAGAGGGCGCGCTATTGTCCATCTTGTGATTCCGAGCGTCGCGTGAGCGACGACGGAGGAAGCTGGTGTCCTCCTGCGCCCTCATTACTGCCGGCAAGCAGCAGATTTCTCACCGACTATGGCCGGTTCGGAATGACGAGGTGTGAGTCTGAAGCTGGGCGGCCCTCTGCTATCATCGCTGACGGAGTCATTTGATACGTCGTCATGAGCGTTGAGGTCACACGCAGGTTGCAGGACTTTGAGGACGAAGACGACGACATCCCTGTCATTTCTGGAAGAGGAGAAGGAATCATGGAAGAAGTTCCAGCCACAGGGTCGGGACATGCCCGGCGGAATGAAGACATCGCACTGGATCTGATGAAGTTTGTGGCCATGACCACCGGCTACGGGCGCACGACCTCGAGTGGCGTGGGCTTTACGGGCACGGGTTCCGCGGCCAAGCCTGAGGATTATGCCGAGAAGTTGCTGGAGCTGTACGGGCGTTGTCTGGGTGCGGTGAGCGTCAAGAAGTAGCTGCAGCGGTTAGAGCAGTGGCTGCGTGTTCTAGTCGATGTTGCCGGCCGTGAACGCCAGCCGTGCCAATTGAATTGCTAATTTCTCTTAGTGCCCCCGTGCCAGCGTGGTGATCATCTCGTAAGAGATCGGGGTACCCGAGCACTTCTCGATAGGGAAGTGGGTTCCTATGAACCAGTTCAAAACCTCTTTGCTGTGTAATGGGTCAGAGCTGTAAACCACTTGTGCGTATTGCACCCCACCTGCAGGGCTTACCTGGAAATACATATCAATACGCAAGTCCCTAAAGCCAATGGGGATGGTGTTGCCGGTTGAAGGTCTTAACTCACCTTGCGTCTCAGGCGACCGGCAGTACGGCATCCGAATAGATCCTGGCGCTGGCGTGAACTCAGTCGCCGGGAACGATCCGGCGCGAAGAAGTTTATCTATGCGAACTTCAATGACTTGGGATTCCCAGCCCCGAAATGTGAGCTTGCGCGGAAAGGGCCGGCCTTCGAAAGGCTCGTAGTCGGTAAATTCAAAGTGCTCGCGAAGGCTTTCGGAATACTTCACATCAATGCCGCGATCTATCGAGTAGGGTGCGCCCGTGGCAGCATTGACACAAAATCGGGAAGTTTGGACCTCGTCCCTGGTGATCACGCATTTCAATCGCAAAGCGCCAACATGGGGACTCTTCGACCCGCTTGATTTTTTGTTGCTTGTTGAGCCGGTATTGCGAGGATGGCGCCAGCAGCCTTTCTGCTTCCCATATCAACAGCGGCAATGCTTCTGTGCTGCGCTGGCGGTAAATGATGCCGTCTGTCAATACTTCAGTGGAGTTGAAGTTTGGCAGGCGATATACGTGCCGAAACTGTCCCGGGCCCGCTGAGGCGATTGCATAAACGCCTTCCACGGATTTCTTTCCATCGATCAACTTCACATTCGCCATCATCATGAAGGGCGCACTTCCCCCGGACTCGAGATCAACCAGGTCAGCAGCATGGGAGAGAAGCGTTCGACCTTCCTCTTCAGGTTCGTCGCTGCCAAGAGATTGAGGTGCGCCCCACAGCGCGAGGATGGAGGAAAGTAAAAACGGAACCAGGATCTTGATGGAGCCACTTGCTCGCAATGTCTGTGCCCTCCCGTTAACGAACGAGCCAGGTTGAAAGTTGTGCCGGCAGAGTTTGCGTGCCTCGAACAATAAGAAAACCGCGTCCTTGCGGACGCGGTTTGCTTTCTGCTGACGGGATCGTGCCCGCGTAGGCTCTTTCTGCTGCTGGTTAGTGGCGCTTCTTGCCTTTCTTCTTTGCCGCTTTCTTTTTGGCCGGGGCCTTCTTTGCTTTTTTCTTAGGCGCCTTTTTGGCAGCTTTCTTCTTTGCCGGTTTCTTGGGCGCGGGTTTCTTCTTAGGCGGTGCTTTCTTTGCCGGCGCTTTTTTGGCCGCAGGCTTCGGAGCCGGGGGCGCGGGCTTGGGCTTGGGAGCAGGAGGTGCGGGAGTCGATACGGGCTCGGGTTCGCTCATTTCGGGAGCGCCCATGCCCGGTTCTTCTTCCTCCTCCTCTTCCTCTTCAAAATCTTCTTCCAGCGACTCGCTGTATGCGCCGCTGTCGCCAAATTCTTCTTCTTCGTCACGCCCGTAGAGCGTGGGGTCGTAGAAACTCATTGCTCCTCCTGTTTCAATGGCGGCCGGGTGCGGATTAGGCCGCCCTGGCTGCAGGCACGAGAAAATTTAAAAGACCACCGGAAACTTCTGCTGGAACGGCGCCGGATTATAGCACGCCGTTTGGTGCAGACTGCAAGGACTCGAAGCACATACTGCTCGCTACTTGGTTATCACACGGAAGTGTGAGATGGGAAGGAGAAAACACGGACGTCAGACGGCGATTCTTGGACTTCACACTCCCCAGGCAGAAATCCTCTGGAGCCTGGGGGGAAGTCGGAGCGAGGAAGCCAGACGGCATGTTCCTGGCTCCAAGAATGGCGTCCATGGAGGTTTATTGCCCCGGCGGTAGCTGAGCTATGTGTTTGAACTACTTGGAGTAAGGTGCCGAAAATCGTTCCTTAAGGGATATCCCTCTCCAACGTTTCGCATCCGACCGCCATCTCATGTTTGTCTTTTGGAGCGTAGTCGATGACGGGCCGCCGTTTAACCGATCGAATTCGGGAGCTTTGCGCGAAGGCTCTTGACCGCATGGAGCCGGATTGGAACTCCACTGTCGCTGAACTGCAGTTCGCGATTCAGGAACACACGCTACGACTTTCCAATATGAGCGTTGCGGCGTCGGTAGCGGGGCAGGTGCCGATTGAGCGGCGAAAGGCTCCGGAACTCAATCCGGTGCCACAGGGGATTCGCGCCTTGTTCGCCCTGCACACGCACAAGAGGCCGAGCCATTACGGCAGGCGATCGCGGGTCGGGCCCGAGCCGTCATCTCGAACCAGTTCCCGGCGACGCTGAGCTGTCCGGCGTGCTTCATTCCCCTCGAATTCCTGGATTTTCATCCGGCAGAAAAAAAGCCCCATCCTGTCGCATGCGATGCGGCAGAATGGGGCCACTTCCGTGCTAACTACTTCAGTTGTACCGCCGGAAGAACGCCGGTTCCTTCCGTGCGAACGGCGTCGAGTGCCCGAGGATCGAGACCCAAGGCCTTCAGTATGGTGGGCGCGACTTGGGCGGTACCCACTTCGGCCTTCACAGTCCGGGGTTGGAACTTCGGATTGGCGAGCAGGAGAATGACGTTGGTGTCGTCATGCCCGAAGCCACCGTGCTCTTCCAGTTTCTTGCTGCTGCTGGTGTAGGTTACGCCGACGTTCGGGGCCACGATGATGTCCGGCGTGCGGGGATCGGTGTTCGGGTCGTTGTAGTTGAGCTTAAGCGAAGGGCCATAGAAGATCTGTCCTAGGCCGATTCCGGTCGTAGCCGAAGCGTTCGCTTCGAGTAGTGCAACCGCGGCGTCGGTGTCGGATGGGCTGTTCAGCCAGAGAAGCGAGATGTCATCTTCGGTCGGGCCGATACCCGTGGGATTGTTCGTGGACTCCGAATTCGGGATGAAGCCTGCATTGGAAAGCAGGGTCGCGGGTGACGTCCCATTAACCGTCTGAGCGACGAAACGGCTGGGATCGATTGGGGACTGTCCGTGTTTGGCAGTGACCACGATCAGGGTCGAATCATAGAGTCCCTGCTTCTTTAATTCGCCGACGAATGCCCCAATCGAGGCGTCGACGAACTTGAATTCATCCAGCAATGCCGGGCTGGGACTACCTGCGGCGTCGAGATATCCGCCGGTGATGCCGTTGCTCTTTTCAATAAACTTCTGGCCTACGCTAAGTGCCTGGAAGTTCATGCCGAAGACGGTGGGAACCTGCGTCTTCCGAACGCCGAGGTGGTCCTTGCCGTCGATTTCGTTGAGAATCGCATCGACCTTCAAGGTGTCATAGCACTGGATGTTCTTGAAGCTGTTGGTCCAGGCCGTGAGGTCGGCACCGGGATCGCGGACTGAGGCGCAGGATTCACCGAGTGGCGTGGTGACTCCGGGGAGGCCAATGACGTTGGAGTTGATTTCAGGTCCGTAGAAGTCGTCGAGCGCACTGGGTCCGATTCCGGAGGCGACAGAGGAGTAGGCGGGGTGCTTGTCGGACCATGCAGCGTATCCGCCGGCGGCGTGAACGACGCTGAAGATGCTGTTGGCGCGGACGAATTGCCACGGCCAAACCGGCGCGCAGCCTCTGGCCGGGTCACGAGGCGAGTTTCTGGGGATCGATGGAGTGGATGCCGCCATCGGTGAGCGACGCGCCGGGAGCTCCGCCGTTCAGCTTCGTCTGGTCGATGTCGATACCTTCTTCATACTCGGTGGTAAAGCCGGTCGGCGCCGCACCTGGGGTGCAAGGGCCAGGGCCATTTCCGTTGCCGGTCACCACAGCAGGTCCATCGAGGTTGCGGGAATACGCGACATCATAGTAAACGCCCGTCAGAGCAGGGCTTCCCCCGGTGACAATCGCAGTCAGGCCGGGAAAGGAATCCGAGGGTTTCGAAGTGTTGGCGTCCACGTAGTTGATTGCGGTCTTGCCCAGGGCAGCGATGGCCGGGCAGTAGGGCTGGCCGCCGTTGACGGTGCCGACGCCGTTGGCGCAGTTCAAGAAGTCAACAGCATGCATGCCATCGACGCTGATTAAGAGCACGTGTTTAGCAGAGCCCGTCCCTTGGGCGACAGCCGAGGACGCTGGCAGCAATAGAGCCATAGCCGACACGCCCACACTGAGGGCGCGAGAGAATTTCATGGGATTCCTCCTGAGAGATGAGAGACGTCTGTGCAGAATTAGCAGGGGAATGTGAACCGGAGGTTAATGGGGAGTTAAAAGAGCTTCAGGTTCACCGTCATCCTTCGAAGAGTAAGAGTTCGAAAAGCTTTCAACACAGGGGACACGGAGTTTCACAGATAAATGCGAAAGCCCTGCCTCCGGCTTACTTGGCAGGGCTTCCGATTTCGTTCGCAAAAACTACTTTAACGACTTTACGTACTCCGCGACGGCTTTTGCGTCATCGGCGCTCAGGCCGCTGACGGGCTTCTTGTGTGGGGCTTTCTTTGCTTCGGCGCCCTTGGTCAGGACGTCAACGATCTGATCGCTGGTGAGGCTGACGCCCTTCAGCGCCGGGCCGGTCTTGCCCTGGCCTTCGGGACCGTGGCACATGGCACACTTCGCTTTGTAGGTGGCGGCTCCATCGGCAGCAAACGCCGGCAAAGCGATGGAAACGGCAATTGCAACGACTACCAGCAAGATCAGCAGCTTGGTCATTCTCATGAGATCTCCTCCTTCGACTCGACTCGTATGAACATTCGTTGATCCGTCAGAGAAATGCATTTCTCCGACAATCGCAAGAATCTTATTCCCGAGCGAAGGGAATTGGAACGCGTGAAATCACACGGGCGTGTGATGGGGTCAAAACGGGAAATTGCCGTGTTTGCAAGGTATTGCTGGCGGCGGCTTTAGGTGGATTTCGGAAACGGCCGGGGAGTAGGAGGGGAACAGCAGTCCGTGGGCGCTTCGCGCGTGACACGCGTGACAAATGACAAAAAACAAAGCTAAACCAAATGCCATGCAACTCCTTCTAGCTTCGCGGCCATTCCGGGATGCTGGGGCTGGGTATAATGCCGCCGATGGCGATTCCCGAAGTTCCGTTTGGTATTCAGCGATCTGTGGTGCGGTTGGATGGGCAGGATCCGTATCTTTGCCTGCATTTTGTCGTCATCTACGTCCGCGACCAGGAGCGCAGCCTGCGCTTTTACCGCGACCAGCTCGGATTCCGGGTGATCGTGGACCACACGTTTACAGATGGCAGTCGCTGGATTGAAGTATCTCCTCCGGATGGCACGGGACAGTTGGGGCTTTCGTTGCCGCTGCCAGGCGTGGATCCGGAAAAGCTCATCGGCGGGGACTCGCGGGTTTATTTCATTACCGAGGATCTGCCCGCCAAGTACAAGCAATGGAGCGAGCGGGGAGTGCATTTTCAGTTTGCTCCGGAGAGTCCCGTATGGGGCGGGATCCATACGCGCTTTGAAGATCCTGACGGGAACATTTTCGGTGTGGTTGGTTTCGATGAAGTCACGCGGGGCGTAGAAGCACACCGGCAGTTCATGGCACAGAAGGCCGAGTTGTTGCGGCGCACCGAGCAGGAGATTGAGATTGCCAAGCAGGTGCAGGCGAGGTTGTTTCCCCAGATCCATCCGGAGGTGAAGACGCTCGAGTACGCCGGGCTTTGTGTGCAGGCGCGGCAGGTCGGCGGAGATTACTTCGACTTCCTCGATCTTGGACAACAGCGGCTGGGGCTGGTGATAGGAGATGTGTCGGGCAAAGGAATTGCGGCAGCGCTGCTTATGGCGAATCTGCAGGCGAACCTGCGAAGCCAGTGCGCAAGTGCGCTGACCCATCCGGAACTGTTTCTATGCACGGTGAATCGGCTGTTTCATGAGAATACAAGTGAGGCGGCGTATGCTTCGCTGTTCTTCGGCGAATACGACGATCAGACGCGCAGGCTGCGCTACGCGAACTGCGGACATTTGTCGGGACTTGTGTTGCACACTGATGGCAATTGCGAACGGCTGGTCTCGACTTCAACCCTGCTGGGTCTATTTCGCGAGTGGGAGTGCGCCATTGCGGAGTGCGACCTTGAGCCAGGAGATTTGCTAGCTCTGTACACGGATGGCGTGACCGAGGCGGGCAGCGAGGATGGCGCGGAATTTGGGGAAGAGGCGCTGATCAAGAAGCTGCGGGAGCTTCGGGAATGTTCGGCGGAGGCGATGGTGGCGCGGGTCGCCGAAGAAGTTCGCCGCTTTGAGGCCAAGAATCAGCATGATGACATCACGCTCATTGTGGCGAAGTGCCGATAGTCGGGGCTCGTGCGCTGCGGACAGCAGATTCTTCGGCGCTTCGCGTGTCGGAATGACAAACGTAGGGCGCGTCGGAATGACGATATTAAAAACGGCGCAGCTCTCGCGACTTCCCTATTTGTGCGGATCGAACTCCACCCTCACTGTCAGGGTTTCATCGGCTGGTGCGGGAGCATATTTCCACTGGCGGATGGCCTTCATGGTGGATTGGCCGAGGATCGGGCTTCCTCCCAGAAGTTTCGTGGCTTTGACGGCGCCATTGGGTGCGACCTGAACTTCCACGCGCACCACACCGCCAATGTAGAGCTTCTTCAGTGCATCCGGATAATCGGGGTCCACCCGGTTCAGGACCTTTCTTTCATTGCCGCTGGTTTCGTAGGTTTGCGCCGCACGCGCCCACCCGCCGAACAACAATGATGTGAATGCAACCGCAGTGAACAGCAGGACCAATCCGCCCCAACGTGGCCGGCGGGTTGCGTCGATGTGACTTCCCATAACTCGTCCCCCTCGCAATCCCGTTTACGGCAATTCCATGCTTAGCTGATACACCTCTTGCGTACTGCGGTCCTGCACGAACATCCACGAGCCGTCGTGCGCCCGGCCGAACCAGAGGCCCAAGGCTCCCGGATAGCGATCGATACTGTGAAGCACAAATACCTCCTCGGCTGAGGTGTCGCCGACTTTCACGCGGCGGATGGCTTCGTCTCCGTTGACGAGGTCATCGAAGTAGATGTACTTGCTGTCGGCCGACCAGATCGGATAGCTCACGCTACCCGCCGTTTCCTGAATCCACTTCGACCACTTCTGGGTTTTGACTTCGTACAACATCAGCGTGGTGAAGTCGGTCGAGAGCGCAGCGATGTAGCGTCCGTCGGGTGACCAGCGTGGGCTGAAGAGACCGTCGGAGCCGGGGATGGCCTCGATCTTGTTGGTGGTGAAATCGAGAATTCGGATGTTTCTGCGATCCTTCGCGCGGCTATAGTCGCCGAACATCAGGCGCTTGGCATCGGGAGACCAGTTGGCATCGATCTGGCTGCCGTTCTCGGCAATCATCTCACGCGAGTCGCCTCCGCTGGCCGAGACCAGCGAAAGTTTCCACGAGCCTCCCTGCTTCAGGCTGGCGTAGGCGATCTGCCTGCCATCGGGAGACCAGTGAGGCAAGGCGGCGCGTTCTCCCTCAGGATTCAACTGCAGACGCTCGGATCCGTCGGCCCGCGAACGCCACAACGTTCCTTCCGGAATCGAGACGTAAGCGATCCACTTGCCGTCGGCGGAATAATCCACGTCGGTAGCGGAGAGTCCCGCGACAATGGGAACGTAGGCTTTCTTCCTGGCGTCGTACTTCACGACCTCGACGGCGGGTTGAACACCGATGGCCCAGATCTTTTTGTTGTCGTGCGAAAGCGAAGGATTACCGAATGACATAGGTCCGGCGGTGATCTGTGCCGGAACCGCATCCGCGCCCTCAGGTAACGCCCAGAGGCTGGTCACAAGGAGATTCGTGTTGGGCAGCAACTGGCCGGCCTGGAAGATGTAATACTGCCCGTCGGCGGTCCAGGTGCCACAGCAGGCCGTGCTCTTGTAAGGCCAATTTTTCAGCAGGGCGTGAGGATTGGAACTGTCGCTGCCGATCTCCCACAAGGCAGTCGTATTCTGCTCGGTATCGCTGACCGTGAACCGGATGCGCTTGCCATCGGGCGAGAAGCGGACGTTGAAGACAGAGCCGGTCGCACCGTACAGAGTGTGTGCATGGCCGCCATCTGCATCGGCCATGTAGAGAGCCTCTCCTTTGGCAAAGGCCAGCCGCTTGCCGTCGGCGGACCAACTGGCATCCCGTCCCGTGAGATCGCTTATGCGTTCGGGAGATCCTGAAGTGACCGGCAGGGTCCAGAACTCGGGGTCGCCGGAATTCTTCGACGAGGACGAGACGAGGAGTTTCGAGTGATCGGGTGAAAGATCCAGCGCCTGCAGGCTCGCGAACGGAGTCGGCAGCACCGAGCGGTCCGAACCGGGTAGCGTCACTTTTGCAATGACGCGGTTGGCAGCGGGCAACTCCGTTACAAACAATTGGGAGTCGCCTGCGAGCAGGTTGGTCTTACGAAAGCCATCGTGTGTGATTTGCTGGATGGCGGTGACGCGCGGCACCGGACCCGTGCCCGCTCCGCGCACCATGTTGCCCTGATACGTCCCGGCAAGGACGATCATTCCGAACACGGTCAGAAATGCTAAACCTAAACGGATCTTGAGATCCGAACCGTCCCCTTGATTTGTCCGCATATAGACGAATGGTAGGAGTGTATGTTTTGCGGGCAAACTAAAAACCTGCGGCGGCCATTACAGGGGTAACGCAATGGTGCGTGCCAAAACGTTATTGCAGGTAGGGCGGGAGGAACAAGTTTCACAAGGAAGGCTTTCTCGTCTAACGAGTATTCACGGGAGGGGCATGCTCAGTGGGCTGTTTTTGCCGCCAAGGACCTGTGCACCTAACTGGCAGCATCAGCGCTGCCTGCTGACCTGCTGGGTTTACTTGGCACTGTGCTGATCTCTTGTATGAGCTGCGCGGCGCGCCAAGGGCACGGCCACGATCAACGCGAGTGGTCCGAGGATCATCGCTGCGATGGCTCCCCACTCGAGCCCTTGGCTTCGCATCACCACCGCAGAGACCGCGACCGAGATTAGAGCGTAGGAGGCCAGCACAATCCGGCGATAACGGTCCAGCTCCGGCGAACTCTTATTTAGCTTGGAGATTACGCGCCGCTCGAAATCGGGCGGAAGGCTCGGGACAGGCGCAGCCATGGAACGCCTCAACAAGTTGTCGATTTCGATTTCCTGAGGTTCCAAGTCAGTCATAAGCAGATCCCTTTCTCTTTCAGCATAACGTGGAGAAGCTGGCGAGCGCGGTGCAGGTACGATTTGGCAGTGTTCTCGGGAATGCCAAGCAGTTCCGCCACTTCGCCAACACTCGCTCCGAGCCAATAGTACAGTCGCAAGGCCGACTGGTAGACCTCGGGGAGCGTTCGAGTGCACTCTGCAAGGACCTGATCGCGCTGTGCCGTTTCTGCCTGCCGGTCCGGTCCAGGATCCATCGTTGCCGTGTCACAAAGAACTGTCTCGTTCGCGTGGGGGCTGCGGAAGCGAACCCGCGCTTTCAGATTCACCGCATGGTTGAAGGCGATGCGGTAGATCCACGAGCTGAATTCGGCCTCGCAGCGAAACGACTGGATTGCGTGATGAACTTTGAGAAAGACCTCTTGCGTCACGTCTTCCGCTTCCGGAACAAACTCCTGGCCCAAGATTGAAACCGCGAGTCGAAAGACCGGCACTCGATGACGGCGAACCAGCTCCGCGAACGCTTGCTGGTCGCCGCTCTGGACGCGGGCCACGAGTTGAGGATCAGTCTCCGGCGGCATCAGCGCCGTGGCTCACTCTTCAGGAAATGGAATGCAATCAGGCCCATTCCGAGGAATGCGAACGGCAGGGGTGTTACCCAAAAAATGTGAGATTTGTCCTCGAGAGTTAAATAGAGCACGATTATGGTACCCAGGGAAAGGCATAAAAGAACGATTCCCAGGATCGGAAGGACGTTCGCATCCTGCGAATGGTCGCGAGTCGGTTCCAAGGGAAACTCCGGCAACGGAATTCCTTTTTCCATTGCTGCCATCCGCTCCTGATGAATGATCTCGAGCCTCTTCTGCCGGCTCAAATGCTTCACGTAAAGATATCCGACGATGCCGGCCGCCAATCCAAATACAACCGTGCCATCCCCCACTGTGTAGCTCATCTTTGCTGTAACCTCCATTCTTAAGACAGGGTGAGGGGTGCGGCGGTTGCAGCGGAAGGAACTTATTGTCCGGCAGTGAGATACGCGGCGCGGGTGGGTTGTATGCAGAATGCACGGGCCGTTGGGTGGGAAAAACCTGCGTCGAGACGACAATGGCTTGGGCGGAGAATGGGGAGGCTCAGGTTGGTCGATTGCGGCTGCGGAAGCCGGGAGGCCGAAGGCGGATGTCGGGGGTATAATGTCCCAAGCCTCGCCGTAATCCGGCCGCTTGTAAACCCATGACAGAGCTGATTAAGAAGAAATTACAGGAAGAGATCAACGCGCTTGAACACGAGTTGATCCACGAACTTCCGAAAGAGATCAAGAAGGCCGCCGCGCTGGGCGACCTCAGCGAGAACGCCGAGTATCACATGGCCAAGCAGCGCCAGGAGTTCGTGAAGGCGCGGGTCCGGCAGCTGGGAAAGCGTCTCGCTGACCTGTCCATGGTGAACATGAACAATATCCCGCATGACCGGGTAGGCCTGGGCTCGACCATCAAGGTGTATGACAGCACCAAGGAAGAAGAGATTGAGTACAAGCTGGTGACTAGCGAAGAGTCGGACGTGGCGACTGGGAAGATCTCAACCACTTCGCCCATCGGGCGCGCGCTGCTGAATAAAAAGGTTGGGGAAGAGGCCGTGGTGGTTACGCCCAACGGCAAGCGTACATTGGAGATTCTAAGCCTCAGCACGATCCATGATGAGCTGGAGGGTGACGCTCCGAAAGAGGTTCAGGCGTAACGCAGATTCATGAGCCACAACGGACACGAAGGTCCACGAAGGAAGACCTTAAAGGCTTTTGCTTCGTGCTCCATCGTGTCCTTTGTGATTAAATTAGGTTTGCTCTCATGAGTCTCTCCTGGACTTCTGCTTTCGGACGCGCCTGCGGAGTTCTGCTCGATACGATCGTGCGGTGGCTCGCGCTTTCGCGCATTAATCCCAACGTGCTGACGTTCATGGGACTCCTCGTCAACACTTGGGCGGCGATCCTTTTCGGATCGGCCAATGCCTCGAACCAGAAGCGCATGTTCTTCTATGCCGGGCTGGTGATTATCTTCTCCGGCTTTTTTGATCTGGTCGATGGGCAGGTCGCCCGTGCCACCAATCGGGTTACGCGATTCGGGGCGTTCTTTGATTCGGTCGTTGACCGGTATTCGGATGCGTCGCAATTTCTGGGGCTGCTTGTGTTTTATGCCCGAGGCGGACGCTTCTTCTGGGTCGTGCTCGCCGCTTTCGTCATGGTCAGTGCAATCATGGTGAGCTACACGCGTGCCCGCGCGGAGTCACTGATCGGATCATGCCGCGTGGGATTCATGGAGCGCCCGGAACGTCTCGTGCTTGTTATTCTGGGAGCACTGTTCAACCGCATGGCTCCGGTGTTGTGGGTCATTGCAGTGCTAAGCACGATCACGGTCATTCACCGTATGCGGTATACGTGGACCCGGACGCAGGATCCTCCAGTGGCGCTGACGCCGGGACAAGCGGCATAGATCCCTCTCCCAGGCTGGACTTCAACGAATTAGGCTGGCCCTCGGATTTGCAGCGCTAACTACCAATCGGTAACCCTTACGTTATAAAACCGCGGCTAATAGTCGATTTCCTGTATTTGGTCATCGCTGAGGATGGTTTTTACTAGGTTTCGTAGTAAGCAAGCAAGGCCAGTAAGCCAGCAAGTGCAAGACCAGCAAGTGCAAGACAGACCGCTTCGGAATCAAGCACGCCGGATTCCGAAGTGGTTTTGTTTTTGGGCTTGTAGAGCCGCCACATGCGGTGGGCCAGGCGTCCGCGGCTAGAATTGCTTTTTCCGGAATCCTTCCTGCTATCCTATCGAGTCGCGTTTCGCGATCTCAGGGATAACCTCTTGCCAACAGATCCAGTACTGGTCGTGCATGGCGGTGCGTGGGCCATGCCTGATGACATGGTCGAGGCGCACATCCGGGGAGTGAACAACGCACTCGCGGCTGGATGGCGTGTGCTGGAGCGGGGCGGATCGTCCCTCGACGCGGTCGAAGAGGCAGTCGTCATTATGGAAGACGACGAGACCTTCGATGCAGGGCGTGGCAGCTTTCTGAATCGCGACGGGCGCGTGCAGCTTGATGCACTGATTATGGATGGCGGGACGCTTCGCGCAGGCGGCGTGGGGTGTGTTGAGCACCTGCGGAACCCAGTACGGGCGGCGCGAAAGATTCTGAGCGAGAGTCCGCATGTCTATTTTGTAGGAGAAGGGGCAGAGAAGTTTGCGGCCGAGCACGGGATTTCGCTCTGCAACAACGAAGATCTGGTGATTCCGCGTGAAGTCGAGCGGCTGCGCGCCTATCAGGCCGCGCAGGCTGGGATGAAGCCGGACGGCAATGATCTGTTCGCTCCGGAGTCGCATGATCCGGCGATTTCGCACGATACAGTAGGAGCGGTTGCGCTGGATCGGGCCGGCAATATCGCGGCTGCCACTTCGACCGGCGGGACGCTGAACAAGGCTCCCGGACGGCTTGGGGATTCGTCTCTAATTGGTTGTGGATGCTACGCCGATAACGAGAGTGCTGCCGCTTCGACCACGGGATGGGGCGAGCCGATCATGAAACTGGTGCTGGCAAAATGGACTGCCGACCGGATCGCCGCCGGGAACATGCCGGAATGGTCGGCCAAGGAAGCAATGAATTATCTCAAGCAGCGCGTCAACGGACACGGCGGGATCATCGTGCTGAATCGTGACGGGCATATCGGGATCGCGCACAATACGCCGCGCATGGCCTGGGCTTACCGGACGGCCAAGATGCAGGAGGCGGGCGTGGTGCGGGAAAGTATTTGAGACGCGCCCGGTCCGCAGCACCTGGCAATACCACTTCCACAAGCGTAGTTACCTCGGTTCATTGTTTCCAGATTTATCTCCTGCTGTAATCGGGTCGAATGCCCTTTGTGCGTAAATGTCCGAAGTGCGGGCTGGAGGTGACGGATCCTTCTGCCTCGAAGTGTCCTGTATGTGGGGCAGCGCTGGCGGTTCCGGTGGGCGGCAAGATTTGGATTGGAGCGGCCGTCCAGTTTGTGTTTGCGGCGATCTTCATGACAGTGTTCCATTTTCCGAAGTTCATGATTGCGATCTTCGGCGGCATGATCCTGATCGGGACGCTGCTTTCTTCCTTCGCAAAACAGGGTGCTGCCCGCAAACCGCAAGCCCAGAAGCCGCTCTCGCGTCCGGTTCTATTCCGCGTAGTGAGTATCGGGATTGCGTTCTGCTCGTTTGCGATCCTCGCGATCCTGCTCTTTGGCTTCGTGATCTTCATCAACTCATGGAACCGCTGGCATCAGTATGAAAACCAGCCATATCATCGCAGCGACTTCCAGGTGGAGCAGGTTTACCGGCAGCGGAGCGGGAAGAGTGTCGATGTATACGCTCGCGGTACCGTGGAAGGGCAGCGCGAGTGGATGAGCCTGCAGCCGTATCTGCATACCAGTCCGCGAAGCCAGCAGGAACTCGAGGCCAGGGTGCCCGTGGGAGTGGTGATTCCGATTTACTTCTTCCCGGGTATGAAGGGGCGGGCGAGAGTGCAGGCATACGCGGAGGTTCCGCCGGCCGAAGCAAGCCGCCGAACCGCGATTACCGCAATCAACAATTCATTGATCGGGCTCGCGCTTTCCGCAGGATTGCTGTTCGTGCTGAGACGCGTTCTGCGCACGTGCTACGTCGAATCCGAAATTGGAACTGACACGCATTCTCTTGCCAGCAAGCCTGCCTAATCCAGCAATGCACGTCGCTATTTGAGATGGAAGCCGAATGTGAGTACGGACTCCACCTGCACAGCAACTTTCTGGCTCGAAGCAGGCTTGAACTGCCACCGCATGACCTGATCCCGTGCTACGTCGCTTAGGCCTGGATTGCTGGAGTTAAGCTCGTAAATTTCACGCACGTGCCCGGTGCGATCGATGCAAATATAGAGGCTGAGTGTGCCGGTGTTCTTGCCACCGGTCTGCGTGGGCCAAACGATATCCGGCGTATTCAGAGCGAGCCTGCGCAAAGTGGACTCGTCGGCGCGGATAGTCTGAATGGGCGCGGACTGGGTCTGGACGGCAAACAGCGACTCGTCAGGCGCGTTCAATTCGGAGAGTTCCTTGATGCTCGCTTCGACGACCGTGCCGGATTCGATTTCTTCCGTGATGGTGTAAGCCACTTGCTTGCCGGCAAACTTCTTGTAGTTCTTGTAGATGGCTTCGTAGCCAGGCTTGCCCACCATATCGAGCAGCCCATCATTGAAGCAGAAACTGGAAAATACCTTGTTGCTGATGGGAGCGATGCCGGCCATTGACGTGAAACGCCGGCAGACTTTGCTGCCGCCGATCATCGGGTTATCCGACGAGCGTGACAGGTCAACTCCGTTCAAGACGACTCCCGGATCAAACATGGCATCGACGAGGGTGTGCAGCCAGTTGGGATAGTAGTCACCCGTGACTTCGTCACTGGTTTTATCTCCATTCACGACGAGCGTTTCTGAAAATCCAGAGGTTTTGATAACGCGTCGCCACTTTCCGGGCTGAAGCCAGTATTCCTCAATGTCGGCCTGGTAATTTGGGTTGGAGAGATTCGTGCTCTCCACGACCTTGGCTTTCAGAACGAAGGGATGAGATCCCGGCAAAGTGATCTGGGAGCGCTGGATTGCTTTCTTCGGCAGCTCTTCCAGTGAATCCGAGGCAGCGGACCAGGAACAAAGAACGATCAGAGAAATTAGGAGTGAGGTAGTGATTCGGATATGGGCCACGAACGATTGTACGCGTGATGAGTGAGAAGGACTTTCGATTCGCCGCCTGCTCAGTTACAACCAGCCCTTGGTTCTCGCAATTCTGGCGGCTTCGATGCGATTGCCTGCACCTAGTTTGCTGATGGCTTCCGAAAGGTAGTTGCGTACCGTACCGTCGGAGAGTCCTAACTCGGTGGCGATGTCGCTGCTGGCCAAGCCTTCTCCGGCAAGGCGGAGGACCTGGCGCTCGCGGTCGGTGAGCGGATCCATTTCGCCCCAGGCTTCAGTGGCGAGTTCCGGGTGGATGACGCGCAATCCCTGATGCACGCGGCGGACCGCGTCGGCCAATTCTTCGGCGCGCATGTCTTTGAGCAAATAGCCGGACGCTCCGGCTTCGAGAGCGCGGCGGAGATATCCGGTACGGGCGAAGGTTGTGACGATCACCACGCGCGTCCCGGTCTTGCGGCGCTTCAACTCGGCGGCGACGTCGAGGCCGCTCATATGCGGCATTTCGATGTCGGTGATGAATACATCCGGCTTGTGCGCGAGGACGGCTTCCAGGGCTTCTCTGCCATTGCGAGCCTGGGCGATAACCGAAATGTCGCCTTCGATTTCGAGCAGCGCGGCGAGCGCGCCAAGTACCATGCCCTGATCTTCGGCAAGGACAACGCGAATCGTCTTACGAGCGGTCGTGGTTTCTTTCGCCGGAGGATTCACAGTTGGGGCGCTTTCTCTTCCGCGGAAATTTCTACGGGACGGAGATCCTTCACGACAACTTCTTTGAGCGGCAGCGTGATGGTGATCGAGGTGCCGGATTTGTTGCGGCGTTCGAGAGTGCCTCCGAGCATCTCCACGCGCTCGCGCATGCCGCGCAGGCCGTTGCCCTCCGTGGTGACGAAGCCCTGGCCATCGTCGGCAATTTCGAGACAGCAAGTGCCATTCTGCTGCTCGATGCGCATGCGGCAGTTGGTGGCGCGCGCGTGGCGCACAACGTTGGTCACGGCCTCTCGCACTGCGAGAGAGAGAACGCTTTCCTGCATGGCCGGGAGTTGCATGGTAGTTGCGGCATCGCACTGCACGGTGAGGCCGGCGGTTTCAAGCGTTGCTTTGGCCTGCGCGAGTTCGGCGGCGAGACCTTTGCTGCGGTATCCGCGGATTGCGTCGCGGACGTCCGATAAAGCCTGGCGTGAGATCTGTTCGACCTCGCGAATTTCTTTTCCGGCACGCTGCGGGTCACGGTCGATGAGCTTTCCGGCGAGTTCTGATTTCAGGGTGATGACGGAAAGCGTGTGGCCCAGGACGTCATGCAGGTCGCGGGCGATGCGTTCGCGCTCGGCGACTTTGGCGAGATGCTCGATTTCTTCATTGGCTTTGCGCAGCCTGCGGTTCATGCGGTTGCGCTCGGCGAAAAAGGTATTGCCGGCTCCGATGATCACCGGAAATAGCGCGGAATAGAACAGAACCCACCCACCCCTATGCAGAAGGAGGGTTTCAATGGCCCCCGTCAACCCGACGATGGCGAGCCCAATTACAGCGCCGGTCTGCGAATCGACGCAGAACGGCAGCATAGCGGCGGCGTAGATGAAGAAAGTGCAGGCGCCGTTGTTGATCGGCATGAAGGCAATGCCGAGCAGCATCATTCCGACGACGTGCAGACGTCCCCTGGGGCATTCCAAGGTGAACAATCCAAAGTAGAGGAGGAGAAAGACAAAGGCTCCGGCTATATCCAGCGCCCAAATTCTGGTGCTGGCGTGACTGACGACCGGGTCAACAAAGAAGAAACCAAGATAGATGACCCAGAGCAGAGGGCTCCATCCGTGGTCCTTATCCTTCAGAACGTCGCGTAGGGGCCTGAGTTTGAAAGGGCCGGCAGTCCGATCAGTGTGGGCTACTTCGCGATTGAAGCTCACCAAAGGCATAGGTCTATTTTCACCCCTTGCGTCAATTCCGGCCACTGCGAAGCGTGGGACGCACTTCGTACCAGACGAGGGTGGCTGCGGGGATCAGCAGGATCAGCGACTTTGCGCCTGAAAAGAGGGCGATGACACCCAGCGCAATCAGAAGCAGCGACCATCCCAGCGACTTTTTCCAATTTACAGACATAGCCAAATTCCTTTGAAAACTGCGTGGATCATTGCACGTCAACTGCGGCTGCGACCAAGCCACGCAGGGATAACGTAACGAGCAGAGGAAGACAGCGAATTGTCTTCGCTTTAGCCATACATTTTTTCCTGATCTTTCTGGAAGCCGATGCGGGCGACGCCGAGGCAGATCATGATGAAGGCGATCAAGACCTCCCAGTGTCCTGCTGTGGATTCATGTTTACCCGCGCCGACAATCCCGAGAGCCAGTTGCGACAAGTGATATGGAGGCAGCACCAGAGCGATCTGACGGACGATTTTCGGCAGGAACATGAAGGGGACCCACAGTCCGCTGCAGAATGACATCGGCAAATAGAGCAAGTTGATGGTTGCGGGGGCGGAGTTCGGTCCGGTGAAGTAGCCGAGCGCGAGTCCCATTGCCGAGAAGGGCAGCGATCCGGCGACAAGGGTCCCGAGCAGCTTGGCGAATTCTGAAACGGGCATGCGTACTCCGCCGAAGGCGATGCCGAGTCCAAATAGAGCGAGCACGATGAATGTGCTGAAGATCATGCTGGTGATGACTTTCGCGGCGAAGTAGGCGAAGGGCGGCATGGGGCTGGCGCGTTTTACCTGCAACCATCCAAGACCCCGATCGGAAGCGAGTCCGGCGGCGGTTCCGAATAGCGACGCTCCCATCACGCCGAACGTGCCGTAAGTCGCGATCAAATACGTCGGAACCCCGGTGCCTGCGATGGCCTCTTTGCCATTCAGCACGAGCCCGAAGAGGATGTAGAACATGATGGGAAAACTTAATACCGACGCGGTGTACATACGGAGACGGAGATTCTTCAGGAACTCATACTTCATTTCTTTCAAATAAATCGTCAGCAAGTGGCCAGGGGCGCGCTGAACCGGGGCTTTCGTCAATGTCATGGCTGCGGTGCTCATTGGTGTCTCCTCGAGATGCGTTCGTCAGTTGGAATTTCCGTTTCGCGAAGTGTCCTGAGTGAGCGCCAGGAATGCTTCTTCCAGACCTGCGCTGGTGACTTCTAACCCTGAGAGCGAGGCATCGCGCGCCAGCAGTTCGCGCAGGACCGGTTCGGCTATGCCGGTGTGAATCTCAACCGCGTCGCGGTCTTCGTTGACTTCGGTGACGCCGGGGATCTGGCGCAGAGCGTGAATATTCAAGCTGGTGATGCAGCGGATCTTTTTCCCGGCGGTCTGGGCCTTAATAGTGGCCGGCGTTCCTTCCGCGATGATCTCTCCCTTGTTGATGACAGCGACGCGGTCGGCGAGAGCATCCGCTTCCTGCAGGTAGTGGGTGGTGAGAACAACAGTTTTCCCGCGGCTCACGAGGTGGCGGATTTCGTCCCACAACATGCGGCGCGCTTCGACATCGAGTCCGACCGTCGGCTCGTCGAGAAAGAGCAGATCGGGATCCCCGCAGATTGCGAGGGCGAACAGGACGCGCTGCTTCTGGCCGCCAGAGAGGTCGCCAAATTTGCGATCACTGATCTTTTCCAGGCCGGCGGCGGCGAGCACATCTGCTACAGGCAGTGGCTTCTCGTAGTAGGAGGAGAACAGGTCGATGTGCTCGGAGACACGTAAAGTTTCAGGAACACGTCCGACTTGCAACATCGCGCCGGTGCGCATCCGGTTTTCCGGGTTCGTGGGGTCGCCGCCGAAAACCCGGACACGGCCATTGTTGGGTTGCAGCAGACCGAGCAGCAGCTTCACTGCCGTGGTCTTACCCGCGCCATTTGGGCCCAGGAGCGCGACGATCTCTCCGGCATGTACGCGGAAGTTGACATCCACAAGAGCGCGGATGCTGCCATAGTTCTTGTTGACGGCCTCCAGGCTGGCAACGATAGAACCTGTCGAGGCAGTGGTCACAATTTGGGATTGCTCAACAGTTGCAATCATCTGCGATGCTCCTGGCGCTTTGCGCGCTTGGGGAGGGGTTCGGTTCCCGTCCACAATTGCATCTTCGCGGAATGCGGTTTGGTGCACCAGTGCCAAGCATCACGCGGCTAGCGTGACAAATGTCATTCGGATTAGGGGCGGCAAGATACGGCGCGACGCGGGGAGCCAAGCCGATTGGCATCGGGTAGGGTCATAAAACCTTCTGGGAAGTGCAGGCGCAAATCTTGTTACGAAATCCGAACAAAGATTTGATATTCACGAGGAGGCTGCCAGCGCGTGATTGGTGCTGAGTCCCGAGCTCGTATTTCGGATAGCCGCTCTATGCAATGGTTTGCGCGTGTTCGGATTTCGTAACAAAGCGGCGATTCGCAAGTTTTCGGGTTCAAAAAACGGATACAAGCCGTGCTTGTGTTTGCTATGATTCTCCTCACATCCAGAGGGGGTTGCAGCGTGTTGCCTGCGGGAAAAAGTCTTCGTACGCTTCGAGAAAAGCTCGGCCTTACCATGCGCGACGTAGAGAACTCGAGCGCGCGCATTGCGGAGCGATATCGGAACGAAGAGTTCTCTGTTCCCCCGAGCCGGCTCTCAGATATCGAAACCAAGGGAATTCTTCCCAGCATTTACCGTCTCTACACCCTCTCGGTGATTTACCGCCGGGACATCCGAGAGTTGATGTCGTGGTACGGGGTTGATCTCGGCAATACCGCGGCCGATCTGGGGCTGGTATCGCCACCGAAGTCGCATGTGTCAGACGCACTGGCGGGAGTGGCTTCGATGCAGGTGCCGGTACGCATGGATCCGGGGTTTGATGAGCGACGCACGAGCAACCTGGGCCGCATGGTCGAGCAGTGGGGACTGGTGCCCATCGCATACCTGGCGCAATTTGCCAGTACGGATTTCACTTATGGATACGTGGGCACGCAGGATTTCACCATGTATCCGATTCTGCCGCCGGGCAGCTTCATCCAGGTGGATGAGGCGCGAAACCGCGTCGTGGAAGGCTCCTGGCGTTCGGAATACGAGCGTCCCATCTATTTCGTGGAGACGCGCGATGGGCATACCTGTTGCTGGTGCAGTATGCGTCGCGAAGAGATCATATTGCAGCCGCATCCTCTGTCTCCGGTCCCCGTCCGAATCTTGCGGCACCCGCAGGAAGCGGAAGTACTTGGGCAAGTGGTTGGAGTGGCTATGAAACTGACGGAGTGGAGCGCCCTCGATTCTTCTCCAACTTCAAAAGGGCAAGCAGCACTGAACTAAGGTGGCTGCCCGCCGGCGACTGCTGCCGGCCCGACGGAAGCAAATCGTCAAAGTGATCCCGCATTTCCTGCACGTACTTCACCCCTGTGGTACCGCTGCTTGCGGCGGACTGTTCGAGGTCTGTTTCCAGGGACGCTAGATCGGTCCGTAAGACTCCCGCCACGACATCCGAATGGGCCGATCTGAGAGCTCGCTCCGCAGCCTCCCGCCCGTGGATATTTTCCATTCCCCAATGTTCATAACGCCCGTTTGCCCGCCGTAAAGACGCCAGATAGCGGAGCCTTCCCAAGAGGCCCGAGATGGCCGCAAGGGTGGTGTCTTTGACGTCCTGCAATGCGGATTTGAGCGTCATCTTGTTACGAATTCCGAACGTCCATAGGCCCTAAGTCACGTTGTTTGCACGGTTCGCGGTCGTGAAACTATCAACGTTCAAATCGTTCGTCCTCAAGGAGAAAAACCGTGAAACGCATACTACTCGTGCTCGGAGCCGCAGTCCTATTTCTTCAAACTCTAGCGATTCCAGTGGTTGCCAACGCCGAAGGCGGAGCCACCACAACCAACTGCGGGGGAAACACATATCTGTAAGCCCTAATTGTGCACCAAAGAGTGGCTTGCCGCACAAGGTGGCTGCCAATCTTACAAAAACGGAACAAGAACGCCCTAAGATTGCGGGATGCGGTCAGGCGCGGTACACTGCCTGACCGTCACTATGCTGCAGGCGCACTCATTACTATGGCATTACCTTTGGGTAGCGCCGAGCGTCTATCTTTTTGTTCTCGGACTCTTAGCTGTTAGGCGGGATTACTGGCGGCAGGTTCCCGCCTTCATTCTTTTTGCCTTGGTTTGCGCTCCGGGACAACTTTCGGTCTATGCGGCCGATGTCATACCTTCGGTAAGCCCGGTGAACTTCTGGCGCGTTGACTGGCTCAATCTTTGTATCGAGACATTGTTGAAGTTTTTTGTTGTCGGAGAAGTTTTCTCGCGTATTTTCAACCCATACCCATCGATCAGTAATCTTGGTAAGCATCTGGTAAGGTCGACTGGCGTGCTGTTCGTGTTCGTAGCTGCCGCAGTGGCAGCCATGTCGCAAGGCGATAGCACCGTTCGGCTCATCTCAGGCGCACATCTCCTCGAATTAACTGTTTTCATCGTGCAGAGCGGCCTTATCCTCTCCATCTTTCTTCTAGGTGCGTACTTTCACATGCCGTGGGATCGTTTCTCATTCGGTATCCTGCTGGGCTTCGGTGTTGCCGCGTGCGTACACTTGGCGACTTGGGCCGCAGCGACGAACTTGGCACCAACCAGCTACCAACGGACTCTGCTCGACTTTGCGAATATGGCCGCATATCACATTTCGGTCATCATCTGGTTCTACTACCTGCTCGTTCCGCACAAAGCAGCTGAGAAGTCGGCCGTTTCTCTGCCCGAAAACAATTTGAGTGTTTGGAATCGCGAACTGGAGCGCCTCATACATTTATGACACTGGCCATTATTCTCATCGTTGCCGCAGCGCTTGCGCTGATCGTCATCTTTCGCATCAGTGTCTCGCAAAGTTTGCGAATGTCGGCAGATGCGAGTCTTGCCAACCGGATCCAGCCACTCGATGTGGAGGCGTTCCGCAACCTGATTGATCCGACAGAGCGGGAGTATTTGCGGCGGCGCCTGCCAGCCGGCGAATTCCGCGAGGTGCAAAGGCAGCGTTTACGCGCCATGGCCGCCTACGTCCAGACGGCGAGCCGCAACGCAGCCATTCTGGTGAATATGGCGCAGGCTGCTCTGGCATCGAGCGATGCGCAAACTGTGGAAGCGGCGCGGCAGCTCATCGACAACGCACTCTTGCTTCGCCGCAATGCGACGTTCGCGCTATTCAGGATCTACATCGCAATGGCCTGGCCAGACTCGAACATGGCTGCCGCTCCCATTTTGCAGGGATATGTGCAACTGAACGGTTCGGCCATGCTGCTGGGGCGATTGCAGCATCCGACCGTGCCCGTTCGGATTTCCGCAAGCTAGCGAGTAGCGCCTGTTGTGATTCTCATCACATCGCGGCTAACCGCTGCGGTGCCTTTTCTTCCGAGCCTAGCGGTTAACTTGGGAACGACCCCGCCACATTCGTGACTTGTTTTCGGAGATGGATTTGTTATAAAAACCAGCGGGGTTAAGGGCGTTCCGATCCAGCCAGTGAGAATTTTTGGAATGTGCCGTGAGAATCGGCCCCGCCGTCTGCTCGCGTCCGCGAGTTCAAGGGAGAAATCTATGCTCCGCACAGTGAAAGTGATTCTGCTGCCGTTCTTTGTCCTGCTGCTGTCTGCGATTACTTTCGGGCAGGGCGGTGTCGCAACGGGCGATCTGCACGTCACGGTGAAAGATCAAAAAGGAGATGTCATCACCAACGCAACGGTGACGGTCAGCGATGTGGCGAAAGGTGTGGAACGAACGGCGACGGGTGACGGCCAGGGCGGATACAGCGCACAACTCCTGCCTCCAGGAACCTATACCGTGAAGATTTCTGCGCCGAGCTTCGGAGAGGTGAAGAACACCGGAGTGGCGGTCACCGTGGGCGGGTTGGTGGAATTGCCTGTGTCACTCGGTGTAACGGGAAAGACCGAAGTCATTGACGTTTCGGCACAGGGCGAACTGGTGGAGACGTCGCGCAGTTCAACGACCGACACGATCGGGCAGCGGCGTATTGATAATCTCCCCATCAATGGGCGCAACTATATCAATTTCACGCTGACGGATTCCCAGGTCGTGCACGACGCTGCGCCGAATCTTGGAGCCGCTCCGACTTCCGGATTGAACATGAGCGGACAGCGCGCCCGCTCGAACCTGGTGAACGTCGATGGAACGGACGCGACCGACAATTCGGTCAATGGCGTGCGCTCGACCGTGTCGCAGGAAGCGGTGCAGGAGTTCCAGATCATTACGAACAACTATGCGGCGGAGTATGGGCGCGCATCGGGCGGCGTGGTGAATATCATTACGCGCTCAGGATCGAACCAGTTTCACGGCGATGTGTACGGGTACTTGCGCAACAGAAATTTTCAGGCGGTAAATCCGTTCAGCACGGTTAAAAATCCAGCCTACACGCGGGTGCAGGCGGGAACGGCGTTCGGCGGTGCGCTGAAGAAGGACAAGACGTTTTACTACTTCTCCTATGAAGTGACGCGGCGGCATGAGACGGGGTTCTCGAGCATCGGGCAGGATTGCACCATCACCGGAGGACAGTCGTGTTTCGGGCTCACACCGTTCGATGCGTCACCATTGTTTGGAGCTCCGACGGGATTGGTTACGTTGCAACTCACGCCGGGGCAGATTGGGTTCCTCGCAGATCCTCGGGTGCAGGCCGGGCTCGCGAATCCCGCGTATCTAGGGGAAGTGCAGAAATACCTGGTGCTCTCCGGCGCTTCCTCAGGACAAGGCATTAATGGAGCCTGGCCGTCAGGCTTAGTAACCGCAATTAGCGGTGGATTGCTCAACAGTTGGGCGGGATTCCCGAGCAGTTGCGCACCTCCAGGGCCATGCGTTCCGGTTCCGACGTCCTATCAGACCTTGGTATCACAGCAAGGAAATTTCCCTGTGTTTGAGGGCACCAGTTTGTATTCGCTGCGCCTGGATCACAATGTCAGCAGCTCGAACCGCTTGATGTTTCGTGTGAATGTCAGCCCGAGCACAGTGACTGGCATCGAAGTGAGCGGTCAGGATCAGCCGTTCGGACAGAATGCGTACTCGCGCACGTCGGAGCAGACGTACCGCGACGTGGCTGGCACCGTACAAGATACCTGGACGGTTGGAACTAACAAGGTGAACGAGTTCCGCTTCCAATACGCGCGGCGTGGCCTGTCGTATTTCTACAACACGAAAATTCCTGGCGGTTCGGATCCGGCTGTCAATATCCCTGGATTCGCCTATTTCGGGCGCGAACCTTACTCTTACATCCAGCGCACCGAGACGCGGTACCAGTTCACAGACAATTTTTCGTGGAGCGTCGGACGGCATAACATGAAGTTTGGAGCGGATGTCAATTATCTGCCGCTCGACGCTACGTTCACGGTGAATTACGGTGGCGTGTACGATTTCGGCTCGTTTGGTGCGGCGCAGCTGGGATTCGTGAATCCAGATCCAGCCAATCTTCCGGGATTCCCCGACTTATCTCCGGTTCAGGCTTATGGGGCGGGCCTGCCGGGGGACTTTGTGCAAGGCCTGGGAAGCCCCCGAGATTCGTTCAAGAACATTCCGATCGGAGTGTTCTGGCAGGATTCCTGGCGTGTGAGTCCGACGGTCACTCTGAATTTCGGCGTGCGCTACGACGTGGAGATTCCGCCGAAGTTCAAGCAGCCGCAAGGACTCGCTCTTCCTGCATACAACTTGCTGGGACTGCAGAAGGGAATTCAGACCGACAAAAACAACTTCCAGCCGCGCATCGGAGTGGCGTGGGATCCCTCAGGAAATGGCAAGACGGTGGTGCGGGCTTCGTATGGAATGTTTTACGATCACCCGCTGCTAGGGCTGTACTTCCTGGGCGATGCGTCGGATGGGTCATCGAGCGGACAGTTGGCGTTCGCCGGAACAGGGTTGTGCGCCGGGACGGGTAATCCGGGGAACCTGAACGGAATTACGATATTTCAGGGCTTGTTGAACCAGCCCGGTTGTGAGCCGTCGTTCATACCGCAAGCCAATGCGAATCTGGGATATCTGCCCAACCAGCAGCAATTCCAGTCCCTCAATTTCCCCCAGTCGGAGTTCCTGAACCAGAACTACCTGAATCCATCGACGTTCCTGCCACTCGGGTTCCAGCCGTTCGGATATCCGCAGGGCAAGAATTTTGTGTATGCCTACTCCCAGCAGGCAAACGTGACGTTCGAGCGCGACCTGGGACACGGGTACGCGCTGAGCCTGGCATATAACTTCAATGGCGGACGCCATCTGAATCGTCCGATTAATGCGAACACAATCCGCGGTGATTTGATGGTGGCGAATTTCCAGGCGGCCTATTATGACGCCCTGGCCGCGCAGCAAGTGAACCCGCTGAGCCCACCGCCGCCTGCCAGTCCGTTCACGGTGAGTGGCTGCAGCCCGGGTGGGTCGCTGACCAGCCCATACCCGTATGTCGACGCATCGCTGATGAACTTCTTCCGGCCCAGCGGGATGAATCCGTCCATCGCTGGTGCATATGGAGCGGTTGGAGATCCCCTGCACTGCATTCCGCAGGCGCAGGCTCTGATTGCGAATCTTCCCGGATTCAATGCGAATTGCGATCCCAGCACTTTCGCCGGCTGCGTACCGTTCGGCGACATGGACGCCAACTTCTCCAACGGCAGCTCGGTATATCACGGATTCACGGCAAATCTGCGTCGTCGTTTTGCGAATCACTTTGAAATGCTGGCGTCGTACACCTGGTCGCACTCCATTGATGACTCAACTGACCTGCAATCGACCCTCACACCACAAGACAGCTACTTCCCCTCCAATGACCGCTCGTCGTCTCTGTTCGATCAGCGGCACCGGTTTGTGTTTAGCGCGGTTTATCAAACGGGACAACTGCATGGAGGATTCGGCAAGAAACTGCTGAGTAACTGGACGTTCGCACCAATTGTCGAAGTAAACTCGGGGCGCCCGTTCAACATCATCACCGGCAATGGCGACAACCTCCAGCTTTCGTCCCTGACCGGCCGGCCGAGTACGACAGTTGATCCAGCCTGCGGGACGGTTTATAGCTCGAAGTACTCGCCGACAGGGAAACTGCAAGAGCCCTGCATTAACGGCTTCATTGCCTCCGGGGTCGCGCCAACACTTCTTCAGTTGGATGGCAACCTGGGGCGCAATGCGGGTGTAACTCCGTGGACCGTCTTCGACGATATGCGGGTTTCGAAGAGGGTGAACTTCACGGAGCGGTTCAGCATGGATCTGATCGCCGACATGTTCAATATTGCGAATAAAATGAATGTCGCCGCGGTCAGCCCACTCTACAGCAATGCGGGAGTTGCCACGGCGTCATACGATCCGCGGCAATTCCAGTTTGCAATGAAGTTGAACTGGTAATTCTTTACGATCACACGGCCCCACCTTCTCGTGTTGGTGGGGCTTTCGTTTTGCGGGCAAAACTTTCTGCAACCTCGAATCGGGCTCGTGCCTCTCAATAGCACGGAGGCTTTATGGATCGCCGTCGATTTCTGCAGACCGCGGCTGCTACCACTCTCATGACATCGCTCAGCAAAAAGCTCTCTCATGCGTCTGAATCGAGCAGTGTACCCGCGCGAACCCTTGGACGAACTGGCGAGAAGGTCTCCATTGTGGGCTTGGGTGGATATCACATCGGCATGCAATCCGACGAGCGGGAGAGCATCCGGATTATTCGGAATGCACTCGACAGTGGCATGAACTTTCTCGACAACTGTTGGGATTACAACAACGGTCAGAGCGAGATCCGCATGGGAAAGGCGCTACGTGACGGCTATCGCCAAAAGGCATTCCTGATGACAAAGATCGACGGGCGCACGAAGCAGATGGCGGCGCAGCAACTGGAGGAATCGCTCCGCCGACTGCAGACGGATCACATCGACCTGCTTCAGTTCCATGAGGTGATTCGCGATACCGATCCTGACCGGATTTTCGCGAAGGGCGGCGGCATGGAGGCTGTGCTCGAAGCGAAGAAGCAGGGGAAGGTGCGGTACATCGGATTCACCGGGCACAAGAGTCCCGATATTCATCTGAAGATGCTGAACACCGCGTTTGCGCATGGCTTCACGTTCGACGCTGTGCAGATGCCCCTTAATGTGATGGATGCGCATTTCGATAGCTTTGAGAAGAAGGTTCTGCCCGTGCTGGTCGAACACAAGATCGGAGTGCTTGGGATGAAGCCGATGGGCGACAAAATCATCCTGAACAGCAAGACGGCGACTCCGGTTGAGTGCCTGCATTACGCCATGAACCTGCCGACCAGTGTTGTAATTACGGGCTGCGATTCGATGCAGATCCTGCAGCAGGCGCTGGACGCGGCGCGCAGGTTCACGCCAATGATTTCCACGGAGGTGTCGGCGATTCTGGCCAAAACTGCTCCGGCTGCGAAGAACGGAGAATTCGAGCTGTACAAGACCACTCACAACTTCGACGGGACCTACCAGAATCCGCAATGGCTGGGCTGAGACTTTCCGTGGCGAACTTGCGCCCTGGTTTGCGTATCTCTGGCGCGGCATAAGAGAATGAGCCCGCAACACGGAAAGGGAACGCCGCATGTCCGACGCTAGTCCGAGTTTTCCACCTGAAACATCTCTGTCCTCACCCGGAAATCCAATCCTTCCGCCGACCCGGAATACGATCTTCCGCGGGCCCGATGGCATTCGCGCGGGATGGCGGGTGCTGATCTTTCTCGCGCTCGTGGCGGCCATGCTTCTCCTAGTCGGTGGCGTTATCGCCATCGTTGCTCACGGACGGACCCACGTCGGGGTGTCGCAGCTTACGCCTGTGGGAACAGGACTGAGCGAAGGAGCGCTTTTCCTCCTCACGTCTGTTGCGGCCCTGATCATGGCGCGGATTGAAGCACGCAAGTACGGGCAATACGGGCTGCCTGCGCGCTTCGCTTTTCGGGAACATTTTTGGATTGGGGCTCTGGTGGGTTTTGTTGCCATCAGCGGATGTCTGCTGGGCATTTTTGCATTTCACGGCTTCCGTTTGAGCGGATTAGCGATTCACGGCAGGACGATCCCGCTGGCGATGGTCTCGTGGAGCCTGGCGTTCATTTTGGTGGGGCTTGGAGAAGAATTCGCATTTCGCGGATATCTGCAGTACACCTTGACGACGGGCATGGGATTCTGGCCGTCGGCGTTCCTGCTGTCCGGTCTCTTCGGTCTGGCGCATGCCGGCAATCCGGGCGAGAGCAAGGCCGGACTTGCGTCCGTGGTGTTGTTTGGATTGCTGTTCTGCCTTTTCCTGCGACGGACGGGAAATCTGTGGTGGGCCGTGGGATTCCATGCCGGTTGGGACTGGGGACAGACGTTCTTCTACGGAGTACCCGACAGCGGTGTTCTCCCGTATCACAATCTTTTCCACTGTGCGTTTCAGGGGCCAAACTGGTTGACCGGAGGCAGCGTTGGCCCGGAGGCGAGCGTCTTCACGCCGATCGTGCTTGCGATTGTGGCGCTCGTGTTCGCGAACGTCTATCGAGATACCCAGTACCGGACGACAGATAGGGAACCCCGAGTTTCGGACGTTGGGCCTTCGGCTGCAAGTATTGGGTAGGCGGGAGGCGCATCTGTCAACGCGGACAGCAGATTCTTCCATCCTCACTCCGTTCGGGTGCCGGAATGACAAAGTCCTGAAACGTTGGGTGAACTCAGAACTGAAATACAACGCCGGCGGTCGGGGTGATGGGGAGTCCTTGCAGCGTCTTGATGATGGCCTTTCCCGTGACCGGATCGATGCCGGAGCTGTAATAGTATCGCCCGTTGTAGTGGTTGGTGAGATTCAGGACTTCTCCGTAGAGCGTCAGCTTCCAGCGGCGGAACGCCCAGTCTTTGTCGGCGCGGACGTCGAGCCTCTGATAAATTCCGAGGCGCGTCTGGTTGAGACCTACCGCCACGTACTCTCCATTGCCGATTTGAACATAGGTGCCGCTCGGGATGGGGAACCCTGAGCCGAACAGATATTTTCCGCTGAGGTTCAGGGTCGGCCGCAGGCGGTACATTGCGAACATGTTGAGACTGTGGTGCTGATCTTCCAGCGTAGGGTAATAGCCAATGTTGAAGAAGAGGTAGTACGGATACAGTGGAGTCGGAACCTGGTACTGCCGCTCGCGCGCCTGGACAAAGGTATAGCCGAGCCATCCGGAAAGGCGGTTCGAACTTCTGCGCTGCAAGACTAGCTGCGCCCCCCGCGAATAGCTTCTCTGAAAAGTCGAATTAGCGAGTGGTTGCAGCGAAGGGCAGTCGCCGGGGAAGGCCAAGTTGCCATTGAATCCCTGCACGATTCCAATGGAGAGAGAATCCTGGCGATCAAAGGCTTCCAGGCGGATGCGAGTGTTTTCTCCGACGCGCTGCTCGATAGAGGCTGTGTAGTGACGTGCCCTTTCTGGCATGAAACCGAGAGGAAAGCAGCCGGCACCGTTCTGCTCGAATCTCGACGAAAACTGCCGATACGCGCCGGTTGCGAATTGGAACGTTGTGGAGCGTGCGGCCCGGATAGCGAGCGATATCTGTGGCAATAACGGATGGATGGCGTAGCCGGACATGGCATCCCAACGCAGGCTCCCTAGTACGTGAACTCGTCCGCGCAGCAAACCGGAAGCTTGCTGTACGTAGCCGCTTTGACGCAAAGCCGTTCCCGCGAAGGACTGCACCAGCAGACCTCCAGTTCCGTCAGTGGAAGCCGAGTGGAGGCTGTCTCGCAGGCGCCTTTCGGACCATCCGGCCTGCAGCACTTCATCTTGCGACCAGGCCCAGGAGACGCCCGCTCCGCCGATCCACTCGCGATGATCGCTCTCGTTCAGGAGCGCGTTGGCATTATTAAAGAGCTTGTCGGGTTCGCGGTAATACGCAGCATGAGCATCGATCAGTAGGTGTGGGTCGGCGGCCCAACGCCAGCCGAAACGGGAGAGTGTGAAGTCGCTGCTGCCGCTGGCATATTCGTAATTCTGCAGGATCGCGGGATCGGTCAGCGACATGGTCGTGTGACCGCCCGTGGCAAAAAAGTTTGCGTTCTGGCTAGGCGTGAGATCGTAATTCAGCTTGATATCGCCATCGTAGAATCCGACATCGGCGGCAGCCTGCACACGTCCATGCACCAGATAATTGATATAACTTTTTCGAGCGGAAACCAGCCATGATCCTCGGCGCGCCCTGCCCAATCCGCCTTCGCCTAGAATCTCGCTGGCAGCGATTCCGGCTGAGATTCGGAACAGTGGCGACCCACGGCTGCCTTCACGGGTATGAATGTCGAGCGCGGCTCCGGCAGCGTCGCCGAACTTCTCGGGATACGCCGCGGGCAGCAGCTTCATATCTTCCACGACTTCGCTGGTGAGCACGCTGAGGGATGCTCCCTCATTGAAATTGCCGATCTCATGAAACGGGTTCTGCACGAGGACATCGTCGATATACGTGCCAACAGTTTGAAAGGGCGTGCCCGAGACGGTGAATTCCGCAAAGAATTCATTATTGCCGGCAGCGGAGACTCCCGGCAGGGTCTGCACCGCCCGGAAGGGATCGTCGGCGAAGACTGTGGAAGCCTCACGAATTTCTGTACTGGTGAGATTCACTTCGTTGGTGGCGGCAGAGTCCGAGATCTGAAACGGGTCTGCGTGCACCTCAACCTTGTCGGTGTGGCGGAAGTTGTCGGGCACCAGCGTGATGGAGAACTCTTTGGACTCGAGAGTGGAAGCCAGCGTGAACGGGACAGTTAGCAGGCGGTATCCGACGGCGTTGATTCGGAGCGTGTAGCTGCCGGGCGCGAGATCGCGGATCTCGAATTCTCCTCGATCCGATGTGTTGGTACTGGTTTTGGTTTCGAGTATGAGAACTTCGACGCGTCCCAGCGCCTCGCCGCCCACTGCAGTTATGACCTTGCCCTTGATTTCGGCTGCATGGACAGCAGCCGAGGTCAAGAGCAAGAGAACGATCAGACGAAACCGCATGCTTCTCCGGGCGAACAATTCCGACCCATGCAGGAACGATGCAGGATAACCCACTTGTGTTGGTTGGCGCAGCACGGCAGCAGGAAAGTGCGGTGATACACTTTTCTTTTGACCCATCCTTGGCGCTAGCCCGGAGTCACCTCCTTCATGCCTGAAACTGAAATGCCTACTGCGCGCACGCGTGTGGTGCGCGAGCCTGACCGCGCCGTTTACGACCGTGAGCAGGTGTATCGAATCCTGGATGAAGGATTCTTATGCCATGTCGGCTTTGCCATGGAAGGCCAGCCGTTTGTCATTCCAACTTCTTACGGACGCAAGGATGGGAATCTGTACATTCACGGATCGGCAGCAAGCCGCATGCTGCGGCAGATGAAAGATGGAGTCTCCGTGTGCGTGACCGTGACACTGCTGGATGGACTTGTGCTGGCACGCTCGATCTTCAATCACTCGATGAACTACCGGTCGGTCGTGATTCTGGGGAAGGCGACGCTGGTAGATGATCCTCAAGAAAAGCTGGTCGCGTTGCGCGTCTTGTCGGAACACATCCTACCCGGACGCTGGGACGAAGTGCGTGAACCCAACGAGCGTGAGTTGAAAGCGACGTCGGTGTTGCGCGTGCCGATCGAAGAGTTTTCGGCCAAGGTTCGAACGGGACCGCCGATTGATGATGCCGAGGACTATTCGTTTCCCACGTGGGCGGGAGTCATTCCGCTGGAGATGAAGGCTGGGGAGCCACTGGATGATCCAAAGCTGGAGCCGGGTTATGAGCCGCCGAGCTACATCTCCCGATATACGCGGCCAAAAACAGGTTGAACCTCGGAGTAGTCATAGGTCACGGGACCAGCACGAACTTGCCTGAGAGCTTGCGCGATTCCATGTCCTGATGGGCCTGCGGCGCCGCGGCCAGGGGATACTTCTTGGCGATTCGAAGCTTAAGCGTACCTTCGGAGATCATGCGGAATAGATCGCTCGTTCTCGCCAGAAGTTCTTCACGTGTCGCGGTGAAGTGCGCGAGTGTAGTGCGCGCCATGTAGAGAGAGCCCTTCTCAGAGAGCTTCGCGGGGTCCACCGGGGGAACTGCCCCGCTCGACATTCCGTAAAGAACCAGCATTCCGCGCAGCCGCATCACGTTGAGATTCTTTTCGAACGTAGACTTGCCAACTCCGTCATAGACGACGTCAACGCCCGTGCCTGCGGTGAGCCGTTTCACTTCTACTTCGAAATCTTGGCGCGTGAAGACGATGACTTCATCTGCGCCTGCTTCGCGGGCGAGCTTGCCTTTGTCGTCGCTCGATACTGTGCCGATTACCCGGGCGCCGGCAGCGCGTGCAATCTGTACGAGCAAGAGGCCCACCCCACCGGCTGCGGCATGGATCAGCGCAGTTTCTCCGGCTTTGAGTTTGTGCGCGTCGTTCACCAGATAATGGGCAGTGAGGCCGTGCACCATGGCTGCTGTTGCTTGCTCGTCGCTGATGGAGTCAGGGATGGGGACGAGATGCTCTTCCGGGACGGCGAGGTATTCCGCATAGGATCCGAGGGTGCCACTCCAGGCAACGCGGTCACCGACTTTGATGTACCTGGCTTGCGAACCCACGGCGGTCACCAGGCCAGCGCCTTCTTGCCCTGGGATGAAGGGGAGTGGTGTCCGCAAGCGTCCATCGCGGAACTGCGCGTCAATCGAATTCACTCCGGCAATGTGGATCTTGACCAGGGCTTCTGCAGGCTTCGGTTGCGGGACAGGAAATTCGGCGAGTTCCATGACTTCGGGACCGCCGGTGCGCGATACGCGAATGGCTTTCATGATCAGTCGTTCGTCGTCTATTCGTTTGTCGTTCGTCTTGGTCGTCAGTGCGGGCTACAGCTGAGGTTTTGACCGACGCACGATTTTACGGGATCAGCAGCAGTTTCCCCGTAGTCTTTCTTCCTTCGAGGTCGCGATGGGCACGCTGGGCCTCCGCCAGCGGGTAGGTGTGCTCGATCCGGAGCTTCAATTTGCCCGAGGCCATCATGCCGAAGACTGCGCCGGAGCGCATAACGAGTTCTTCGCGAGTCGCTATGTAAGCGAAGAGGGTGGGACGTGTTACATAGAGCGATCCCTTTTGTGACAGGGCGATCAGATCGAAGGGAGGGACTGCGCCGCTCGATCCTCCGAACAGAACCATCATGCCGCGCGGGCGGAGAACATTCAGTCCCTTCTCGAATGTAGTCTTGCCGACGGAATCGTACACAACGTGAACGCCTTTGCCGTCCGTAAGGCGCTTGGTCTCGGCTTCGAAATCTTGCTGCGTATAGAGAATGACTTCATCGGCGCCAGCTTCGCGCGCAAGTTGGGCTTTCTCTTCGGTCGAGACTGTGCCGATCACCCGTGCGCCGATGTTGTGCGCCATCTGCACCAGCAGTAGTCCGACGCCACCGGCTGCGGCGTGAATCAATGCCGTCTCGCCGCGTTTCAGGGGATAGGTGTCGTGCGAGAGATAGTGCGCGGTCATTCCCTGCAACATGGCGGCGGCCGCCTGCCGATCCGTTACGCCCGGCGGGACCGGCACCAGACGATCTGCGGCAACGGCTGCATATTCCGCATAGGTACCCTGCAATCCCGTCCAGGCCACGCGATCACCGACTTTGACCGACTTCACATCAGAGCCGACGCTTGTGACCATGCCCGCACCTTCCTGTCCAACGATAAAAGGCAATGGGGACTTGTAGCGTCCTTCGCGGAAGTACACGTCTATGAAGTTCACCCCCGCAGCGGCGAGCTTCACGACGGCTTCATTCGTCTTGGGCTGCGGCACCGGCAACTCGATCAGTTCGAGCGCCTCGGGACCACCTGGTTTCTGAACTTGAATGGCTTTCATGACAGGCTTCGATGCTTTCGTAGCGCGGAGGATTCCGAGGAGTTTCGGATTTCAACTCCTCGATTGTAGATGGAATCTCGGATCAACGCCGTTCGGTCTCGATGCTCAAACTGGCGTGTAGCGAAGTTCTTGTTCAGCTCCGCCAGGAGCTTCTCATGACAGTGAAGTTCTATTCTGGCTTCGGGTCGTCCGGATTGAGCCCGGCGGCAGCCAGAATCGCGCGGCCCAGTTCCTCGGCGGAAAACGTCACTTCCGTGGAATCATCCTGGCAGGCGGCGACGAAACGATAGCCTCGCCCGACGACGGTCTGCAGATATTGCGGTTGCTCGGAACGGTCATCGAGTGCAATGCGGATCTTGCGGATGGCTGTGTTGATTCCCTGCTCGACGTCGACAAAGACGTCCTTGCCCCAAAGAACCTCGGCAATCTTATCTCGGCTCACAAGCTGCCGGTGATTGTCGACCAGATGCATCAACAACTGCAAAGGAAGTCCTTCCAGCATTACCGGCTGTCCATTGCGGTATAGCCGGAAGTGCCCGTAGTCGAGTTCAAATTCGCCGAAGCGAACCCTCTTAGCCGCCATGGTGATGCCCTGTCACTGTCTACGGATTCTGTTTGTCCCATGGTGCCTGTGTCAATGAGGCTGGTCACGGTCTTCAGATGAATTGATATGGCTTCAGACTGTCTCCATGGACGTTTCAGGCGATTCGTTGCACGATGCAGGCACCCTTTGGGAGGTGACTATGAGATATGCCAAGTGGATTGCCGTCATGGTTCTTGCTCTTATTCCCGCGTTCGCCGCGGCACAATTGTCAGTCGCGAACCAGGTTATAGCGCAGGTGCCGTTCACGTTCATCGTCGCTGACCGGGTTATGCCGCTAGGGGAGTTTGTCATTCAGCGGACGGGCACGATAGATCAGGCATTGATGGTCCGCAGCCCCGTTGCCAAAAGCACGGCATTCGCCTTGGTGTCGGCGAATGACGGCCAGACGCGCGCAACGGAGTGTTCTCTGGTTTTCCATAAGTATGGACGTCGGTACTTCCTGGCCGGGTTAAAGGTTGAGGGATCGCAAACTGTGTACTCGTTCAGGCCCAGCAAGTACGAAGTAGAGTTGCTCGCGCAGAATGCGCCGGTGAAAGATGAAATTCTGCTCGCATCGCTGAAGTAGGGCTTCGCATGCGGCCGGTAAAGGGGCTGGGAGCTCGGCTCCCGGCCCTTTCTTCTTCGGCCGGGCACAGTAGTGCCGAGGTGGATAGCAGATTCCTCATACAGCAGGTTCTCTTGCAAGAACAACGCCGGGGCGCCCCTCCTGCTCTGTTACACTTTCACGTCTCCTGCAGGAGGGGCTCCATGCCTGAAACCAAACCGCAGAACTATTCCAATCACACGCGTTTCGATCCGGCGTTTCATTTCTTTCTTGGCCCAGTGTTCGGGATGGGGTTGATTCTGTCGCTGGTCCACTTCTTTTACCATCTTAGCGAGAGCGACCTGCGGGACAACATCCACTCTTTCCTTCTCATTGTGCTCGCAGTCGCGCTGCTGGTTGTCGTTTTCAAAGAGCGTCTCTATGCGCTCAAGGTGCAGGACCGCGTGATCCGGCTGGAAGAACGGCTGCGGCTCATGCAGGTTTTGCCGGAGCCGTTGCGCGCGCGCATTCCAGAATTGACGGAAGATCAGCTGTGCGGACTTCGTTTTGCCTCGGACGCCGAGGTAAGCAAGCTGGTGGATCGGACGCTCAACGAAAAGCTTTCGCGCAAGCAGATCAAGCAGGCCATCCAAAACTGGCGTCCCGACTACTACCGGGTTTGAAGCGCCTGCAAGCTTCTAACAGCCAGTAGGTTACGGTTTTCATAAAATATGGGACGCATAACCGAAAAGTTACGACGCCGGTGCTATACTCTCCGACCTTGGCAGAGGTAGCGCATGGGGGAGACGATCACTCGTAGGCCTGCTCGTCCTTGGCGGGTGATTGCCGAGAGAGCTTCCCGTGAGGACGATCCTGCCCGAATGCTCGCGCTCATCCAAGAACTCAACCAAGCGCTTGAGGAGCAAGGGCTGCTTCATGCAAGTGACACCGGCACGGAACGGAAGACGGCTTAGCTCGCTGTAGTTGGTAAAGATTCAAGCGCGGTATTGCCTTCACGACGGAAAGAGGGGTTCGGTCGATGGGCAAACTCTTCAAGCCTGAAGTCATTCGTTGTCCTTATTGCGTTGAAAACGGTAATTTCAAGGCAATGGCCTTGCAGTCAGGAGAGGACTGGTATCTCTGCGACAGCTGCGGTCATCTTTCGCTTCCGTCCAATCCTCTCTTTCATTGCACGTGCGGCAAGTGCGTGGGATTGAATTTCAAAGTCAAGCCGGACGACTCAACCCGGCACTCCCGCTCAAAGCATTCTTGATCAGACTGCGCGACGCCGAAAGCGGGGCATGAACCAAGAACCCGCGAACAAGAACTCGAATGAGCCTTTGCCGTAAGATGTCGGCTCATGCCGGGCAAACGTGTTTTCCTGCTTGCATTGTTCTGCGCGCTGTTGCTCTCCGCATCCCTGCATGCGGGTTCTGCGAAGACGGAAGGCTACCGCGTGGTCCGCACGTGTCCGCACGATCCCAAGGCATTCACGCAGGGGCTCATCTTTGTGGACGGCCACCTTTATGAGAGCACGGGACTGAATGGCCGGTCCTCCCTGCGCATGGTCGATCTTGCTTCCGGACAGATCTTGCAGAACTACAAACTCGCCGAGGAATATTTTGGCGAAGGGCTAACGGACTGGGGCAGCACCCTGATTCAACTGACATGGATTTCGCACAAGGCGTTCGTGTATGACCGCTTCAGTTTCCGCCTGCTGAAGACATTCGCCTATCAGGGCGAGGGATGGGGCTTGACGCATGATTCGAAGCAATTGATCATGAGCGACGGCACGGCGTACCTGCGGTTCCTTGATCCAGAGTCGTTTCGGGTCATCCGGCGGCTGCGGGTTCTGGATGAACACGGAAAGCCGGTGGAGAATCTGAACGAGCTGGAATACATCCGCGGCGAGATTTACGCCAACGTTTGGCAGACGGATGAGATCCTGCGCATTTCTCCACAGTCGGGGAAAGTAGTTGGGCGTATTGATCTGAGCGGCATCATCGACAAGAACGAGTTCCATGGAAACGGCGCGGTGCTCAATGGCATTGCCTACGATTCCGCAGGAGATCGTTTGTTCGTAACCGGTAAGCTGTGGCCGAAGTTATTCGAGATCAAGATCGTGACTCCGCAGTGAGGAGTGGTGTTCAAGACCGCGCTTTGCACCCTGATCAAAGCTCCTCAGTAGGAATTGAACATCTTTCACACATCTTGAGCTAACGAGCGCATTTGACGGAAATTCAAATAGATTTGCATTACCTTTAAGTTCAAGGAGACAGCAGATGAAGACCTTGGACATTCTTGCGGTGGTACTTCTCGTGGTGGGAGGTCTCAATTGGGGTCTGGTTGGAATCGCTCACTTTGATCTGGTCGCAACTGTTTTCGGCATGAAGTTCGGCGAGACTTCAGCCCTGAGTTCGGTGGTTTATATCCTGGTTGGACTGTCCGCGCTGTACCAAGCGGCATCCTTCAAGGCAATCCAACGGCGGTGGGGACAGGCCACAGCAGCTGCAACACGCTAAGCAGAACTCGAGGGAGCCGTTCGGTTCCCCTCGAGTCATTTCGTCAGTAACCCTCGTGCCATGAAATGATCCTTGTTGGCCATATTGGCAGGATGAGCAAGTAGCGGCATCCGTGGAGAAACCCCTACCAACCACCCGAGGGGAGAGCCGCATCGGAAATTTACAGACGGCTGTCGGGAAACTCCGGACTGCATCGCTCTGTTTTGCAGGTAACGTCCCGCTCCCATGCCGAAAGTAACCACGCCGATTCCTTTTCGGCGATTGACCATTCCCCCGCCTGGCGCGTACGATTTTTGTTAGAATTCACCGAGTTAACCGTCAGGGCATGCCTCGCATCTTATAGAGACACATGCGATTAGTTATCCTCTATGTTCGGACCGCAGCTGTCGCCTCCCTGATCGCGGCAGGGTGCGCGTGCCAATCCGCGCAGAAGCCGGCAAAGGTGATCCCTCCGGGTAAGGTGCCCGGGCTACAGGCGGCAAAGCGAACGCCAGTTCCGACACAGACGGCGGAACCGTCAATCTCCCAGATTCAAGAGCCTTCACTGGACCACCTGCCGATGGGCGGTGGACCGACGCCAGTCGTGCAGGCTAGCGATGAGATTGCTCAGTTGATCGCCCGTGCAGAAATGGAATATCAAACCGGCGTCGCGAACTACCACGCCGGCAGGCAGGACGAAGCCAGGCAGAATTTCGATGACGCGCTCAACGCGTTACTAAGCAGCAAATACGATGTTCGCTCCGACGACCGTCTGGGTAAGGAATTCGAGCGCATCGTACAAGGCGTCAACGATTTATACCCTGGTGGAACTGCGGAGGCTGACGCCTCGCCCGAGCAGCAGCAGAAATCTGAGCCCGCGCCGATCGACGTCACCAACGGCATTACTCCATCGGCGGATGCGCGCACCAAGGCCAAGGCAGAGGCCGATATCAAGAACACGCGTTCCGACCTGCCGCTGATGATGACGGATCAGGTCGCCGGGTTCATCGCTTATTTCTCCAATCGCGGGCGGGGCGTGTTCGAACACGCTCTGGCGCGTTCCGGCCGGTACCGCGACATGATGCTGCCGATCCTGAAGCAAGAGGGCGTACCGCAGGATCTCATCTTTCTCGCACAGGCCGAATCTGGATTCCATCCACTGGCGGTATCGCGGGTTGGCGCACGCGGCATCTGGCAGTTTATGGCAAGCCGCGCCCGAGGATACGGCCTAAGCCACAACATGTATGTGGACGACCGGCAGGATCCGGAAAAGTCCACGCGAGCGGCCGCCCGCCACCTGAAAGATCTATACAACCAGTTCGGTGACTGGTATCTCGCCATGGCCGCTTACAACTCCGGACCGGGTACGGTGCAGGCCGCAGTCAAGCGCACGGGATACGCCGACTTCTGGGAACTCTACAACCGGAACGTCCTGCCGAAAGAGACCAAGAATTACGTGCCGATCATTCTGGCAGTGACGATCATGGCCAAGAATCCATCGCAGTACGGTTTGGACGATGTGGCCATGGAGCGCCCGGCCGACTATGACACAGTAACGATCAACTATCCCGTGGACTTGCGGCTGGTGGCTGATTGTGTGGGCGCAAGTGCGAGCGAGTTGCAGGATCTGAATCCGAGCCTGCTCCGGTTGAGCACTCCGAGGAATGGATCGTTCCCGTTGCACATTCCTGCCGGGACGAAGGATCAGTACCAGACGGCGATAGCGGCGATTCCGCCGGAGATGCGGCTTTGGTGGCGCTATCACGAGGTGCATGCCGGTGAAAGTGTAGCTTCCATTGCGCGCCAGTATCACACCACCGCCAAGCAGATTGAAGAAGCCAACCGCCTCGATGGTCCGCAACTTAAGACCGATGCGAAACTTGTGATTCCGGTGGCTCCCAGCAAGCACGGATCGAGTGACACGGCTACTTACGCGCGACGCATTACGCGCTACAAAGTTCGCTCGGGGGACACGGTCCAGACGGTGGCCGACAATTTCGGGATCTCGGCACAGCAGTTGCGCCGCTGGAACGGATTGCGGGGAGACAGCCTCCGTGGTCGCAGGGTGCTGGCTCTGCATCTACCGATTTCGCCGACCGCGCGGGACGCGGAGGTGGCCTCGTCTCGGGCAAAGGCGAAGCGTCCCAAGACGGAGACCGCGAGTGTGAAGCCTCCAGCTACCAAATCCTCTGAGGTCGAGCAACTGGAATCCGAAAAGACCGAAGCGGCGGTGGTTCACCACAAGGTGAGATCCGGCGAGACCCTCTACTCGATTGCCAACGCTTACCGGACGACAGTCGCGGCTCTCAAACGCGACAACCGGAATATCGCAGTGCTCCATCCGGGAATGATCTTGACCATCCAGACGGTGCGGTAACTTCCAAGCCAATGTATTGTCATTCCGAAGCGGCGTTGTCTGCCGCGAGGAATCTGTTTTCACTGGCAGCGGCAGTGCTGCGGGCCGACAGCAGATTCCTCCTTGGCGCTGCGCGCCCCGTCGGAATGACAAAAACCTCGTGGATGATCTAGGCCTGGAATTCTGACGCTTCTGGAAAGCGCAGGTTGCACTTCGCTAGCGTTAAGGTGAGCAGTTCTTCCACTTTGGCCTCTTCACAGTTTCGGGCCATTGCGAGTTCGCTGACCAGCAGGTACCGGGCGCGCTCCAGCATTTTCTTCTCGCGGAACGAGAGCGGCTTCGCTTGATGCAGCGCGATCAGACTCTTCAGGACCCCGGCAACTTCGAGGAGGGATCCTGTGCGCATGCGGTCGGAGTTCTCCTTGAAACGGTCTTTCCAATCGCCATTGCTGCCATTTTCCGCGATCGAGAGGAGGTCCAGGACCTTCTGAATCTCGCCGTTCCTGACAACTCGGCGGAGTCCGACGCTGCCTGCGTTATTGCAGGGCACCATGACTTTGAGACTGCTGGCCTTGATGTGCAGCAGGTAGAACTTCTCGACGGTAGAACCAATTGACCGGCTGCTGATCTGCTCGATAACTCCAACCCCGTGGTTGGGATAGACAACTTTGTCGCCAATGTGGAAATTGAGATCGATACCGCTCATAGTTGGCACCCTGTACAGGTAGGCGAAGGGTTCGTGGGGAAGAGACGCTAACAACTACTGTAGTTATGTTACTCCTCGGGTCGGGCCGAAGGCAAGGTATGTAGGTTATTGGAACACCGCTGTTTAGCCTGGGATCGGGTGCGAATGGCGGGCGTCTAGGGCGAGCGAGGCTAATTCGGACGTCGGATAGATAGTGAGGCTCGCTATCTTCCTATGGTGCGGTTTTCCATCCAGCCCTGGAGAATCAGGATCGCCGCCATCCGGTCGACTGCCTGACCGCGTTTCTCAATTGAGAGATCAGTCTCGCGGAGGAGGCGGTTAGCTTCGGCGGAGGTTAGCCGCTCGTCCCAGAGGTGGACGGGGAGCTTGAAATGCTTCCGGAGGCCCTCGGCGAAGGCTTGGATCTTTTCTGCCTGGATGCCCTCGGCCCCAGACATTCGGAGTGGAAGGCCGACAACGATCTCCTTCACGTCGTATTCGCGGATGAGCTTGTGGAAATAGTGCAGGTCGTATTTCTTGTTTTTGCGATGGAGCGTTTCGAGACCTTGCGCAGTGATGCCGAGCGGATCGGAAATGGCGATGCCGATGCGGCGCGCGCCTACATCGAGGCCGAGCACGCGATGCGACGGTGCATTGGAGTCGGGAGTCACCGCAGGATTATAGACGGCTTCCGGCTCTCGGCTTCCGGTCACTGCCGCAAGTCGGGATCTCCCGAATTGGCCACGTGGTGGCGAATTTTCATTCACAAAGCGACAGCGATCGCGAGCCTTTCCCGACCATCTGTGCAATTTGTCGATGTTTGGAGGCGTAAATGAGCGGGACTTTGGAGATCCGGGGGTATGAGTTCGGTGTTACGGAAGCAGGTTCTCAGTGTCCACGCATGGCTTTTCGGTACGCTACCACGTTCTTGTTATGTTCTTCGAGGCTGCGGGCGAAGCGGTGATGGCCTTGGGCATCGGCGACGAAGTAGTAGTAGTCAGTCTGGGCCGGGTGCATGGCGGCTTCCAGGGAGCTTCGTCCCGGATTCGCGATTGGGCCGGGTGGCAGGCCCGCATGGCGATACGTGTTATACGGCGAAGCGAAGCTCATATCCGCATGATGCAGCCCACCCTGATACGTGCCCGCCAGTAGTTCGGCGTAGATGATGCTGGGATCGGCGTCGAGCGCGATGTGCTTGGCTAAACGGTTGTAATAAACACTGGCGACTTCGGGGCGTTCTTCAGGGGCGGCTGTTTCTTTCTCTACGATCGACGCCATGATGACTGTGCGCTCGAGCAGAGTCAGTTCCTCGGCGCGAATCGAGGGCGGCGGGTCCGGAGCGTCTTTTGTCTGAATGATGACTGTTCCGCAAAGACGCCCGGAACGTTTGGAAGTCGTCTCGCTTCCGTTTGTCCCGGGTTCCGCCGTAATCAAACCTACCTCCTTGGCGACCACCCGAAACTGGCAGACCATCGATGCAGCCATCTCTTCCATGGACAACATGCGGGAGAACTGGTAGGTCTCCGGAAACAGATATCCCTCAAGAGAAGTTGCGTTCGGGGCTATATCGACGATGAGGGCGGTGTTCGATTTCGCGATCTTGAGGAAGTCGTCTGCCGAGCCGAGTCCCGCAGCCTCAATGGCTCGTGCTATGTCGAACATAGTAAAGCCTTCCGGCACGACGACGGTATGAAAGTAAATGTCGCCACGGCGAAGGCGTTTCTGGATATCGATGATGTTGGCTGGTTTATCGAACAGGTATTCGCCGGCTTTCAGGGATCGACCGTGGTGGTAGTAGTGCCAGAGGATGAAGGCATCTTCGCTGCGAATCACGCCAGCTTTCTTCAATTCAGAAGCGATATGGCGGGTCGAGTACCCCGGGCGCAGCATAACGAAGGTCTGGCCAGAAGGCTCAAGCGGGCTTAGGAGGGCCCAGGCCAACCAGCCTGCTCCACCCACAACCGCGATCAGGATCAACCAGACGAGCTTGCGCACAGTAGGGTCAGTTTAGACGATATCGTCAGGTAGCAATCCTGACGATGGTGATGCTGCTTTCGGTTTCGCCGGTTGCACTTCCCTCTCGAGACATGCTGCTAAATCAGGAGATTCTGGCGACACACGTTTCGAAATTGACTGCGGAGGCAGGCGGGCTGTTCCGATTGCTCAGAACCGGAGCGTTGAAACGTCGCAAGCGGATACGTGAAGCAGGGTTTTGAATCCTCATTGTTGGTTAGGAATCAGATACTTAGATTCAGGAACTCTGCTGAACGCGGTATACTCAAGTCTTTCGAGAGGCATCTCCATAACTTCATGAGAAGTAGCTCTTTTTTTTGGACCGCAATCTTATTTGCAGGACTCCTTCCCACCACAGGGTGTCTTTTCCGCACGCGTCCGGTTGAGGATCAGATCTCAAAAGTTCCTCTGAAGCAGGCCAGTCAGCAGGAACTCATTGATGCGATCAATCAGCAAGCTGAGGCGATTCATTCCTTGAAGGCAACAGTGGACATTGATAGCTCGGCCGGCGGGGTCAAGAAAGGGAGAGTCACCCAGTACAAAGAGATCCGTGGTTACGTTCTGGCACGAAAGCCCGAGTGGTTGCACATGATCGGGTTAATGCCGTTTGTGCGCACGACAGCCTTCGACATGGTCAGCGACGGCAACGACTTCAAGCTGTGGATCCCGCCCAGGAATAAGTTCGTGATCGGCAAGAATAAGGTGACTTCGGGCGATGAGAATCAGCCCATGGAGAAAATCCGTCCGCAGAATATCTCGGATGCGTTGCTGATCCACCGAATCGATCCGGAGAACGAGATCGCGGTGGTCGAAAACGGGCAGGAAATTCTGCACGATTCGAAAGGCCGCCGCGTACTGCAGGACGATTACGAAGTAACCGTCATCAAGAAAGCGGATGAAGGATGGAAGCTTTCTCGCAAGATCATCATCTCCCGCACCGACCTGAAGCCACATCGGCAATTCGTGTACGGCGATGATGGCAAGGTCATGACCGATGCCCGGTATGCCGAGTACAAGGGCTACAACGGATTCAGCTTCCCGTCGCGAATCGAGATTTCTCTACCGCAGGAGGAGTACGACATCACCCTGAACATGCTCAAGGTGGATATCAACACTCCCCTGAGGGATGATCAGTTCGTTCTGGCGGAGCCTCCGGGAGCGACTGTCGTGCACCTTGATCGGCCGCAATCGAGCCTGGTGATGCCGCTGGCTGATACTCGATAAGACTCATCCGGCACTCAGCGTTAGCAGTTTGCATTTAACACATGGCAGTTGGGGTTTTTGTGCGACATCTTACATTCGACGGCTCTCGGTGCTCTCAAGAGCTCTCGAATCGCTGGATGCGGATGACTGAGTGCTGGCGGTTTTTCCTATGATGAACAAAATGGTCGTTGCGAACCTGGTGCACCGGCCGATCCGGTCGCTGATCAGCGTTATTGCGATTGCGCTCGAAGTCACCTTGATCCTGCTCATCGTGGGCTTGTGCTACGGCATCATGAACGATTCCAAGACGCGTACTGCGGGCATTGGGGCTGACGTCATTGTTCAGCCGCCCGGGTCATCGTTCCTATCAGGGATCAGTGGCGCACCCGTCTCCGCCAAGATCGCGGATGTGCTGCGCAAGATGCCGCACGTGAAGGTGGTTAGCCCCGTGGTCTGGCAGATTGCGACCGGCGGCGGTTTGGAGGTGATCGATGGAATCGATATCGACACGTTTCAGGCTCTCGGCGGGCCCTTTCAGTACGTTGCGGGCGGTCCGTTCCAAGGACCGGACGACGCGTTGGTTGACGATTACATCGCCCGGCAGAGGCGGGTGAAGGTGGGCGACACGATGGAGATCCTCAATCACAGCTTCCGCATCTCGGGGATCGTCGAAAATGGGAGAGGCGCGAGGAAGTTCGTGCCGATGTCAACCCTCCAGGAATTGCTCGGAGCCAACGGCAAGGCCTCGATTTTTTACGTCAAGGTGGATAACCCCGCGGACATTGATCAGGTGGTTTCAGAGGTGAAGGCGCAGCCGGGGATGGAGCGCTATTCCGTGCTCTCCACCCAGGCCTATCTCAGCATGATGACCCCCAGCAATCTGCCGGGGTTCCGGCCATTTATCGGGGTGGTGATCGGAGTAAGCGTCATTATCGGATTCCTGGTGATCTTCCAGGCGATTTACACCGCCGTAATGGAGCGCACGCGTGAGATTGGAATCCTGAAATCGCTGGGAGCGTCAAAGGTCTATATCGTCAACGCAATTCTGCGCGAGACGTTGCTGCTGGCGATCGCAGGGATTCTTGTCGGAGTAGGCGTCAGCCTGACGGCGCGTATTGGCATTCAGCATCGTTGGCCGCTGGTACATATCGACCAGAGCAATGGATGGATGCTGGCCGCGGCGGCGATTGCAATTATTGGCGCGACCTTAGGCGCGGTCTATCCGGCGTACAAGGCGGCGCAAAAGGATCCGATCGACGCGTTGGCTTACGAGTAGAAGTGCATGGATTCTGACGCCGCAGAGTACGCTGGCCGAAGATAATAAAGGCTTGCACTGGCTCGGCTAATCTTCGGATTCAATTCCCGCTCTTCGCAGCATCCGGCGCAAGGAGCGTTCTCCACCGGCCCCCCTTTGTTCGGCGGCGATGTTGCCGTCTCGGTCCACCACGACATAAATGGGATAGACCTGCGCGTTATACATGGCGGCGAGGTTCGTATCTTTGGTGAGAACGATGGGGACGGTGCGCGGGTGTTGCGCCAGATACTTCTTTACTATCTGATCGGACTCAAGCACGTTGACTGCGAGAACGATCAAATCCTTGCCTTTGAACTCGGTCGCAATGTCATCGACGAGTCCGGCCTCTTCTTCGCAGTACTTGCACCAGGTTGTCCAGAATTCGAAGAGGACTACCTTGCCCTTAACGGAGTCATTATTGAATTGCTGGCCCGCGGTAGTCCTGGCACGGAACCGAGGAGCAGGTTGGCCAGTCTCATCTCCTGCGAATCCGGCAGAAATTAGAGCGGCGACCAGTGCGGCGCAGGCGAGGTGGCGTCTCGACATGGCGGCGAAAATGTTAGCACACGAAGCAATATTTATCTGGTTAGAAGGATTTCGTTCCGATTTCCGGAAACGCCGGAAAAACCGCCGCGCGCTGCCGATTTCGCTGTATGATCTCGGCCCTCGGGAGGAATTATGGGAGCGAATTCTATTCCAACCAACCGTCCTCGGCGGCTGCTCGCGATTGATGGCGGCGGACTGGCCGGGCTTATTCCCGCTGAAGCTCTCATCGAAATGGAGAGGCAGCTTGATTTGCTGACCGGAACCCCCGCTCCTCTCTGCGAACGCTTCGATCTGATTGCCGGGACGAGTACAGGGGCCATCCTTGCGGCTGGGCTGGCATTAGGATTGAAGGCGGCGAGCCTGCGGGATTTCTATCTGCAGTTCGGGCGCGAGATCTTTTCAAAATCCTGGTTGCCGGTGCGGTTTTGGCACAGCTATCCGTCGGGCCCGTTGGAAAAGCATCTGAAGGAAGTTCTAGGGGAAGACACGACTCTGGGTAGCGATCGCCTGCGGACACAGATTCTGATCGTCACCAAGAACGCCACGCTCGGCAATGACTGGTTTTTCACCAACAATCCGAGAAACAAGTTCTTCAAGAACAATTCGCGAATTCCTCTCTGGGAGATCGTGCGCGCGAGTTCGGCGGCGCCGACTTATTTTCCGCCGCATACCATCGCCGTCCCCGATGAAACTGGAGCAATGCACAACTACGAGTTCATCGATGGAGGCGTCAGCAGCTACAACAATCCCGCGCTACAGGTGTTTCTTGAGGCGACCATTCCGCAGTATGGCAATGGCTGGCCCATGGGAGTTGACCAGGTGCTGCTTATGTCACTCGGTACTGGATTCAATTCCGTGATGGTCGATTCCGGCAAAGCTGCCGGATTCAATATGCTGGACTGGGCCAAATACGTCATCACCGAAATGATGAACGAAGCGAATCTACAGCAAAATGTGCTTTTGCAGGTCATTGGGCACAAGCCCGCGCTGGCGGCTTCGGCCAACATGGAGTTGGTTTCCTCCGGGGCGGCCAAAGGAGTTCCGGATGACAGTGCACTTGCGCAGATGAAGGCGGGGCTTGGAGCGCAAAGGCTCCTTACGTACCAGCGGATCACGGTTGGGCTCACACGACAACGGCTCGATCAACTTGGATTGCCGGATGTGGATCCGGTCAAGGTACGCCAGATGGACGCGGCCGACCAGATTCCGAATATGCAGCGTGTCGGGATGGCGGTGGCAAAGGAGCAGGTTCGGATGTCGGCCGTGAAGGAGTTCTTCTAAAGTCAGAGTGCAAATTTCAGATCTCAGATTGAAGATGTTGGATGGCCAATGCTTTCGTTCCCATCCGACCCTGAATCTGCAATCTTCAATCTGAAACCTACAATCGATTTAGGCTATCGGCCCAGGTACATGACGTGGATGTAGGTGCCGAGCCTTGGGTTATAGGCGAGATACCAGCCTGGGTGATCCGGGTCATCGTAGAGTACGATATCGTCGCCCTCCCAGTTCCAGTCGCCGACGTAGCCAATATCGAACGGAGCCACGCTGAAGTAGTATCCGCTGAACCAGAAGCGGTTGGCACCACCACCGGCGATGCGCCAGCGGCGTTCGCGGCCAATTGGGCCCGGGAAATGCCCGTGCTCCCACGGATGGCCAAGATGGAAGCGGGCGTCGTCACGACCGAAATCGTGCCCAACCCACTCTCCGTCGTGGTGCACGTGCGGGGCTTCCGGATGGCCCTCACCGTCCCGAAAGGAACGTTGAGGCTCGTTGTGCGGGGCACCACGATAGGATGGCGGGCCACTTCGGGGAACATACCCATGGCCAACCTCGCTGCCATGGCCACCTTCACGCTGTCCGCCTCGGCCCTCATGTTGCGAGAGAAGTGGGAGTGAGAATAATAGAGATATTGCAAGCCATGCGATACGTACTCGCATTTTTGACCTCCGAAATCGAACGTGGGGGTATTAGAGTCCCGGCGGTAACATAGCGTTGACAAGCATTTGGGGCATAAGTTATCGTAAAGACTTTGGTAGTAGTGTGGTTGCCCGCCTGATGGTCCTGGCGTCCTCGTCGGGAGAATCAACGAGCGGTTTCTTTCGCAGCCTTTTTCAAATCTGGGAGATTTCCGATGTCAACGTATTTCCCCAAGCAGGGGGAAATTGTGCGCAAGTGGTACGTCGTGGATGCAGACGGGCGAACGCTCGGGCGGCTGGCCTCGCAGGTCGCACGCATCCTCATGGGCAAAGAGAATCCGCGGTATACGCCGTTCATCGATGCTGGCGATCACGTGATCGTGATCAATGCGGAGAAGGTCCGCACGACCGGCATGAAGGCGGAGCAGAAGCAGTATCACCATTACACGGGATATCCCGGTGGGCTGCGGACGGAAGACTACAAGAAGCGGATGGTGCGCAAGCCTGAGGCCGTCATTGAAGATGCAGTTCGGCGCATGTTGCCCAAGAATAAACTAGCGGCGCATATGCTCTCGAAGCTGAATGTGTATAAGGGCGACAAGCATCCGCACCAGGCGCAGCAGCCGCAGGACTACAAGTTGGAAGTACGGGAGTACAAGCCGCGGAAGGCGGCGGTTTCGTAAGGGGGCGAGCAGATCCTTCGCTTCGCTCAGAATGACAAGATCATGGGTCTCCACTTCTGGTTCAGCTAGAAGCTCGGAGCCGGGAGCTAAGAGCTAAATGGCAGAGTTGGTTCAATATTACGGAACGGGACGCCGCAAGACGGCGATTGCCCGAGTTTATTTGCGTCCAGGGACTGGTGATTTCAAAGTCAATGGGCGCGCTTTTGACGAATATTTCGTAACCCCGGCTCAGCGCTCGGCGGCGAAGGCTCCGCTGGCGTCGGCCGATGCGGCGGCTTCGTTCAACGTTATCGCCAGCGTATTGGGCGGCGGCGTGCGCGGTCAGGCGGACGCGGTGAAACTCGGGATCGCTCGCGCTTTGATGCAATTCAATGCAGAACTGCGGAAGAAGCTGAAATCCGAGGGCTACGTGAGCCGCGACTCGCGTGGCAAAGAGCGCAAGAAGTACGGACAGAAGGGCGCACGCAAGCGCTTCCAGTTCAGCAAGAGATAGTTTCAAGTATCAGGTTTCCAGTTTCGAGTGGCACATGAGCCTCGAAACACGAAACTTGAACTCGAAACCAGGATTTTTAGGTGTTCAATTCTTCCGTGCCTCGCGGCGCGGGGACGGAATGGCAATCCCGAGCGGGACTTTACGCAAAGGATGCAGACTAAACAGGAGGTTCATTGGCTACCATCACCATGAAGGAGTTGCTCGAAGCGGGTGTTCACTTCGGGCATCAGACGAAGCGCTGGAATCCAAGGATGAAGGAATTCATCTTCGGAGAGCGCAACGGGATCTACATTATCGATTTGCAGAAGACGCTGAAGATGTTCAAAGAAGCGTCGAAGTTTGTGCAGGATCTGGCGGCCGACGGCAAGATTGTGCTGTTCGTGGGCACCAAGCGCCAGGCGCAGGACGCGATCGCTGAAGAGGCGACGAAATGCGGCGGGTTCTATATCAACCAACGCTGGTTGGGCGGATTGCTCACCAATTGGGTCACCGTGCAAAAGTCGGTGAAGCGGCTGAAGGAGCTCGACGAGATGGCCACGGATGGCCGCTACGAGCTGTTGCCGAAGAAGGAAGTCATCAAGCTCGAACGCGAGCGGAAACATCTGCAGGCCAATCTGGCCGGCATCAAGAATATGAACCGCCTCCCCGATGCGATCTTCGTGATCGACTCGAATAAGGAGCAGATTGCGGTGCGCGAAGCGCGCAAGCTGGGAATTCCGGTGGTCGCAGTTGTCGATACGAATTGCGATCCGAGTGAAGTGGATTACGTGATCCCCGGCAACGATGATGCGCTGCGGGCGATCCGGCTGTTCACGTCGAAGATTTCGGAATCGATTGCCGAAGGCGCGCAGTTGATGACCGACAAGCAGGTGGCCGACATGCAAGCTGCTTCCGATGCAGCGCAAGTGGCTGCTGATTCGGTCGGCGAGTACCACAGCGAAGAAGCGGGCGCGGTGGATGCGGAAGACATCAGCATGGAAGAGGTGCTGGGTCCGGGAACGCACAAGAAGCCGGTCGCGAACGAAGAAGCGGACGTGCCGAAAGTGGAGAGCCAGACAGTTTAGCTGGTCTCGAGTCGCGAGTACCGAGAAAACCCGGGCAATGAGATTAGACCCGCGCGGGTCGTCCGGCGCGGGTCGTTGTTTCTGTAGAGATGTTGCTTGCAACCTCTCCTGCCGAGATCGGCAGATCAACATATGGCGAGAAGAGACGTAGCAAGCTGCGTCTCTACGAAGGAATTCCATTTATGGGTACTACTACAGTGAATATTTCAGCGGCACAAGTGAAGGATCTCCGGGAGAAGACCGGGGCTCCGATGATGGATTGCAAGCAGGCTTTGACCGAAGCCAAAGGCGACATGGAGCAAGCGGTCGTGATTCTCCGAAAGAAGGGCGTTTCGGTGGCGGCGAAGAAGGCAACGCGCGTGACGAGCGAAGGTTCGGTGGCGAGTTACATTCACGCCGGCGGCAAGATTGGTGTGCTCGTCGAAGTCAATTGCGAGAGCGATTTCGTGGCGCGTACCGATGACTTCAAGGAGTTGCTGCACGACATCGCGATGCACATTGCGGCCAGCGATCCGAAGTATGTCCGCAAAGAAGACGTCACCGCCGCGGACTTCGCGCGTGAGAAAGATATCTTCCTCGACCAAGCGATTAAGAGCGGCAAGCCGGCACACATCGCCGAGAAGATGGTGACTGGCAAGATGGAAAAGTTTTATGAGGAAGTCTGCCTGCTTGAGCAGCCTTTTATCAAGGACCAGACCATCTCAATCGGACAACTGATCGCGACCAAGATCGGCAAACTGGGCGAGAACATCGCGGTCCGGCGCTTCGCGCGGTTCAAGGTAGGAGATGCGGGCGAGACAATCGCCATCACCAAACCTACAGAGCCTAAGGTCGAATAATTCAGGCGCCTTCGGGCGCCTTTTTTTTGACCCGTGCAATGGGAGAACCGAGATTGCTCCGTCCCCCGCTGTCACTCTGGGACAGAATGACAACCGTGGAGCGGGTGAGTACACTGGCCACTGATCACCAGTCACTGACGACTACTCATGACGACCCCTGCTTTCAAACGCGTACTGCTCAAACTGTCGGGTGAGGCGCTGGCGGCGAACCAGGGCTTCGGCATCGATACGCCGCGCATCCATGAGATTGCCGCGGAGATCAGCGATGTCCACAAAGTTGGCGTGCAGCTGGCGATCGTCGTGGGCGGGGGAAATTTCTTCCGCGGCGTCGCCAATCAGGCCAAGGACATGGACCGCGTCTCGGCCGATCACATGGGCATGCTCGCCACAGTCATCAATGCTCTGGCGCTGCAGGATGCCCTCGAGAAGCAAGGCGTGTACACGCGCGTGCAAACGGCCATCGAGATGAATCAAGTTGCCGAGCCATTCATTCGGCGGCGTGCCATCCGGCATCTCGAGAAGGGCCGGGTTGTGATCTTCGCCGGCGGGACCGGCAATCCCTATTTTTCAACCGACACGGCGGCTTCGCTCCGTGCGATGGAGATCAAAGCCGACGCGATTTTAAAAGCCACTAAGGTGGATGGCATTTACGATGCCGACCCGATGAAGGTCAGCGGCGCGACAAAATTCAACCGCATTACCTATATGGAAGTGCTCAAGCTAGGCCTAAAAGTCATGGATTCGACCGCGATCAGCCTCTGCAAAGATAACGATCTTCCAATCATCGTGTTCAATCTGAATCAGCACGGGAACATCCGGCGTGTGGTCATGGGCGAGAAGATCGGATCGACGGTGTGCGCTTAGGAATGCAGAAGTAAGAAGTCAGAATGCAGAATAGAAGCCGTTGCGCACTTCACTTCTGCATTCCTACTTCTAACTTCTGCATTCTTCTTTTGCGGGGTTTATAATTCGACGTTTTGAGTTTGTCGCTGGACGGAGCTGAAATCATGGCCATAATGGCGTCAATTGCTGGACTCAAAGAAACCTATGCGCAGCTGAAATCGCGCATGGATAAAGCGGTTGAAGATTTTCGCAAGGCGATGGCAGCAACCCGCACCGGGCGCGCTTCGGTGCATATGCTCGACAACGTGACCGTGGATGCCTACGGCGCCCAGATGCCCTTGAACCAGGTGGCGCAAGTGCATGCGCCGGAGGCGCAGTTGATCACAGTGCAGCCTTTTGATCCTTCCCAACTCGGAGCGATCGAGAAGGCGATCCGCTCGGGAGAACTCGGGCTGAATCCGATGAACGACGGCAAGATGATCCGCGTGCCCGTGCCTCCGCTGACCCAGGAGCGGCGGCAGGATATGGTGAAACACCTGCACCGGATCCTGGAGGAGCACCGGACTGCAGTACGAAACATTCGCCGCGACGGAAACGACGCGATCAAGAAGGCACTGAAAGACAAGAAGATTACCGAAGACGAAGAGAAGCGGTCGCTGGATGAAATTCAGAAGCTGACCGACAACGAGATTAAGAAGATGGAAGAGATGAGCAAGGCCAAAGAAAAGGAAGTACTGGAGTTGTAGCAAGTAGGGCAGCGGCAATCCACAGATGTAGCGGGATGGATGGCGCGCCAACCAAGAACTAACGGCACTCATTGCAAGTGAGCGGGCAGCTTTGGCTGTCCGCTTTTGGTTTTTGTGGGAGAGTCGCGTCGACTCTCTTCGAACCGCAGGTCCAATCTGTCTTGCGGAGACACTAATTCCAGCTTCTCTCGGCGGACCGCCGAGGCGGATCTCTCAATATGACCGTATAATCGATGGACGATGAAGAAGGTGGTTCGTGCTGCGTGTCCGCATGATTGTCCGGATGCCTGTGGTGTGTTGATCACAGTCGAGGACGGGCTCGCCACGAAGATTCAAGGAGATCCGGAACATCCGGTCACGCGCGGGTTCTTATGCGCGAAGGTGGCGAAGTATCTGGATCGCGTGTACTCGCCGCACCGCGTGCTTTATCCGATGCGGAGAGTTGCCCCAAAAGGGCCCGCAAATCCGGCGGCGGCTGTATCCACGAATTCCGATCGGATTTGGAAGAAGATTTCGTGGGACGAGGCGCTCGACGAGATCGCATCGTGTTTTCGTGCGATCGCGGCAAAGTTTGGCAGCGAGGCGATCCTGCCTTACTCCTTCGGCGGAACGCTCGGAACCTTAAACAGTTCGTCCATGGACCGGCGATTTTTCCATCGAATGGGGGCCTCGCAGCTGGACCGGACGATCTGTTCTGCGGCTGGCGAAGCCGGCTTGGAATCGGTGCTCGGCGTGAAGTTGGGGACTGAGCCGGAACAGTTCCGTCACTCCAAATACATAATTGCGTGGGCATCGAATACTCATGCCAACAACGTGCATCTGTGGCCGTTCATTGTCGAGGCGCGGCGTAATGGCGCGAAGTTAGTCGTGATCGATCCCTACCGCACGCGAACCGCCGAATGCGCCGACTGGTATCTACCGATCAATCCCGGGACCGACGCGGCTCTTGCGCTCGGGATGATGCACGTCATCATCGGCGAAAATCTGCATGACGCGGACTACGTCTCGAAGCACACACTCGGGTTTGAGCAGCTGCGCGAAAAGGTGAAAGAGTATCCTCCGGAGCGCGTCGCGCAATGGACTGGCATCTCTGCGGAGGACATTCGCAAACTGGCGCGCGAGTACGCGACCGTTCGGCCGTCGGTGATCCGGTTGAATTATGGCGTGCAGCGTTCGGAAGGCGGCGGCATGGCCACGCGAACCGTCTGCATGCTGCCCTGCATCATCGGCGCCTGGAAGGAAGTGGGAGGCGGGCTGCAGATGTCGACCAGCGGTGCGGCTGCCTTTAACACTGTTGCCCTGAAGCGTCCTGATCTGATGAAGAAAGCGCTGGGGCACGAAGCGCGCACGGTAAATATGGTGGAGCTAGGGAAAGCGTTGAATGCGCTCGCGGACCCGCCGATCAAGGCCTTGTTCGTGTACGGCTCCAATCCTGCGGCAGTTTGTCCGAACCACGGCGAAGTGGTGCGCGGGCTGAAGAGGCCGGATCTTTTTACCGTGGTGCACGAGCAGTTCTTTACCGACACGACCGACTATGCGGACGTCGTGCTGCCGGCGACAACCTTCTTCGAACACAAAGACCTGCAAAAAGCGTACGGGCATTACTTTGTGCAGGTTTCGAACCAGGCCATCGAGCCAGTCGGAGAATCTCGCTCGAATGTCGATGTGTTCCACGCGCTGGCGGAGAGGATGGGCTTTGAGGAGGCGTGTTTCCGTCAAAGCGTCGACGAGATGATTGATGTGGCATTGCATTCATCTGATCCGTTCATGGACGGAATGAGCCGCGAGCGACTGGAAGACGGACCGGTCCGATTGAACTTCGCTCACAGCGCGCGTCCGGGCGGACAGAACGCAGCGGAGCATTCCTCCGGACCGCCGAGCGCATCTGCCCCCACATTTGAACCTTTTCTTCCCTTCGCGAACGGCGGGTTTCGAACATTCTCGGGCAAGGCGGAGCTTTACTGTGAACGATTGAAGGCTCAAGGGCTAGATCCGGTGGCGGAGTTCATACCTCCGTCGGAATCTCGCCATGCAAAACATGAGACACTGCCGCTCGAATTGCTGGCGCGCAAGGCAGATAACTTTCTGAATACGACATTCTCAAACCTGCCTTCCATTCAGGAGATGGAAGAACCTGGTCTGCTGGAAATCTCCGCGCCCGATGCAAAAGTTCGCGGTATTACAAACGGCGATCGCGTGCGAGTCTACAATAGGCGTGGAGACATTCTGCTTGAAGCCCGAGTGGACGGCAAAGTGCAGCCGGGAGTCGTGTCCGCAACTTTGAACTGGGCGAAGATGACGCAGGGTTTCCAAAGCATCAACACCTTAACCTCAGAAAAACTTACCGACATGGGCAACTCGGCCACGTTTTATTCCGTCTTGGTTGAGGTAGAGAAGGTCACCGGCTAGTGCTCAATGCCGGGGATCGGATGCCCTTATTCACAGTGCCAGTTTCTAAGCGACCGAAAGATTCGATTTGAGAGTCGCGGTTTGGACGCTATCCCTTGATCTACCGTATAATTGCAGTTTTCTTACATCCCAGAGGCTGAGGTCTTAGCGATTCCGTTTCGCTTTCATTCGGAGAACCTTGCTGTGCTGAAGCGCGCCTGCGTTCCCGGAGCTGCGTTCGTGCCATCTTATTCATTTAAACAGAGTTGGTGGGCTATCGGACGGCGCGTGTGCGGGTTCGGCGCACTGCTCACTATACTTCTGTTCATCGGGGTGAGCGCGGTCTGGGCCCAGAATGATGTCATATCGGAGATCAGTGTCACGGGCAACCGCCGCATCCCGGCTGAGACGATCAAAGCGCGTATCTTCACCAAGCCCGGCGACATTTATGACGAGTCTGCCCTAGAGCGCGATTTCAACTCCCTTTGGAATACCGGCTATTTCGAAGACATCAAGTTCCTGCGTGAGCAGACTCCAAAGGGCTGGCGGATTATCGTGCAGGTGAAGGAGAAGCCGACGATCCGCGAGATCAACTATCTCGGCTTGAGCTCCGTCTCGAACAGCGACGTTCTTGACCGCTTCAAGCAGGATAAAGTCGGGTTGGTGGTTGAAAGCCAGTACGATCCTACACGCATCAAGAAGGCCGAGAATTCGATCAAGCAGTTGCTCTCTGAACACGGTCGGCAATTCGCTACCATCAAGACCGAAGTGCGTCAGATTCCACCGGCGGCGGTTGGCTTAACCTTCGTGGTGAAGGAAGGTCCGAAGGTCAAGGTTGGCAAGATAACCTTCGAAGGCAACAAGCACATCAAGAAACGCGTTCTGCGGGCGGCCATGAAGAACCTGCGGCCGATTGGTGTGCCCCACTCGATTTTCCTGGAAAACCTGTTCGCGAGAACCTACGACGCAACAAAGCTCGAAGAAGACACGGAGCGAGTCCGGGCCGAGTACCAGAACCGCGGCTATTTCAAAGTCATCGTCAGCGATCCGAAGACCCAGATCCACGATACTGGGCACAAGGGATTCCACATTCCCCTGCTGATGCCGGGGCCCGGAAAGGCCGTTGACATCACGATGCCCATCGAAGAAGGGGATCAGTTCCGGCTGGGCAAGATCACCTTCAAGAACAACAAGGCCATCACTAACACAGCCGCGCTGCGGTCGATGTTCCCGCTCAAAGATGGTGATGTTTTCAGCCGCGACAAGATCGCCAAAGGCCTGGAAAACCTGCGCAAGGCCTATGGCCAGTATGGCTACATCAACTTCACCCCGGTGCCGTCCACTACGTTCGACGACGAGAAAAAGATAGCGAACCTCGAGATCGATGTGGATGAGGGCAAGCAGTTTTATGTCCGCCGCATTGAATTCCAGGGGAACACGACGACCCGCGACAAGGTCATTCGCCGCGAACTCGCATTGGAAGAAGGCGGGGTTTACAACTCTCATCTATGGGAGTTGAGCCTGTTGCGCCTGAACCAACTCTCGTACTTCGATCAGTTAAAGCCAGACGACCCGAACGTCACGGAGAGAAAGTTGGACGAGAAAAACGGGCTCGTCGATCTGACCCTCAAGGTGCACGAAAAAGGCAAAAACAGCATCGGTCTGAATGGGGGCGTCAGCGGGCTGGAGGGCGCCTTTATCGGCCTGAACTATTCGACCAATAATTTCCTGGGGCGCGGCGAAACCCTGCAGGTGCAGATCAGCCTAGGAAATCTGGCACGAAGCGTCATGTTTGGCTACACGCAGCCCTACATGTTTGATCGCCCGTTGCAGTTTGGGTTTACGGTGTTCGGCAACAAGATTAACTTCAACCAGGCTCGTCAGCTCTCTATCTTCAGCGGTCAGAACCTGAATTTTTCCAGCGCCATTCTGCAGAACCTGCAGAACTACTCGCAGTCTAGCGTGGGCTTCACCACTTCGTTGAGCTATCCGCTGAGACGGTCGTTCAAGCGCGTGGGAATCACATATTCGTTAGATCGGTCCACCCTGCTGCCACTGAGCACGGCGTCGAAGACTCTGTTCGACTTCATTGCATTCCGCGGTATTTCCGGTCCCAACGCAGTGAATGGAATTATTACGAGCAAGATCTTCCCCAACTTCTCGTTCAATACGCTCGATAGCGGCATCTCTCCCCATAGCGGACATCAGATGACCGTGGGTGCGGAATTTGCAGGACTGGGCGGAACGGTCCGCTCGATTCGCCCGATCATTCAATACAAGCAATTCATACCGGTACAGAATCGGCGTAACGCCATTGGCTTCAACGTGAGCGGGTCCTACATTACCGGCTTTGGTGGTCTCGTCGCTCCGCCATTCCAGCGCTTCTACATGGGCGGGGAGAACGATGTTCGCGGCTTCGATATCCGCTCCATCTCGCCGGTTGCTTTCCTGCCCAGCGCGAATCAGGTAACGCTGACCAATCCGGACGGCACACCCGTTTTGAAGGATCCTTCGAATCCGAGGCTCGGAGCCTGGACGGTGCCCGTTCCGGTGGATCAGATCGTGTTCCCCGGCGGCGACCTGAGTGTCTGGACCAATCTGGAATATCGCTATACCATTGCCGGTCCGGTTGCGCTGGTGCCGTTCATCGACACCGGCATCGACCCGATCATTAGTCGCTCTCAGCTGCAAATTGCAAGCCAGCAGTACGATCAAGTCATCAGCACGCCTTTCGGGTGTCCACAGCTCGACGCCGGCTTTAACTGCGTAGGCGGCAGCGTACTGAATCCGACTCCGTCGAAGTATCTGCAGGTGTTGAATTCTACGAACTGGAAGCCCCGCATCTCGACCGGACTTGAATTACAGATGTTCTTGCCGGTGGTGAACGCGCCCTTCCGGATCTACTGGGCGTATAACCCAATGCGTCTGGATACGCCGGCCAACCCGCCGATTCCGATCCAGCGCAGCATGTTCCCGGCAGGCGCAGCCGGCGACTATACGTTCAAGCAGGCCACCAACGCATTTGCTCCCAGCTTCTTGCTGCGCGAGCCCCGGAAGACGTTCCGGTTCACGGTGGCAACCACCTTCTAGCCGTGCTTCTGGTGTTTCGATTGACGGCCTCCGGCCGTGAATAGTTGGTTTGACTGTCCGAGACGCGCATCACTATAATGTTTCCTGATCCACGCCATCTAGGGAGATTCGTGGGAGTGGACGGCACGTCCGTATGCCTGGCGTGTGAAACTAGCCATCAAGTGCGCCTTTCCGATGGCGGCCGCTACGGCAGCGGAAACCTCATTCAGTGCGGCCCAGCGTTGACTGAAGAAGCGATCTGAGAGCGAGATTCGAAGAAGTCATTCGTGGAACCATGTTCCAAGGAGTTCAACCGAGACAATGAAAAGCAAGTTTTTGCGTATTCTTCTGGCTGGTGCGTTGACGTTCGCGTTTTCCGCATTAGCCCAAACCGGCAGCGCCGCCACTCCATTGAGTCCGGCTGTCAAACCCGCAAGTCCCAACTCGCCGGCTCCCGTGGCGATGACCGGCACCAAGGTCGGTGCGATCAATATTGAAGGGGCAATCTTCGGAAGCAACGAAGGTCAGAAGGAAGTACAGACTCTTCAGAAGAAGTTTGAGCCCAAGCAATCTGAACTGAAGCAGCAGAACGATGAACTCGAAGCGCTGAAGAAGCAGCTTAGCACGCAAGGCGACAAGTTGAACGAAGAGGCGGCGGCGAATCTCAAGAAGCAGATCGAGAGCAAGCAGAAAAGTTTCGACCGCTCCGTGCAGGATGCCCAGGAGGAGTTCGGCAGCCAGCAGCAGGATATCGCAGGCAAGATCCTGCAGAAGATGGCACCGATGATCGTGAAGTATGCTCAGGAGAATGGTTTCGGCATGATCATCGATACGTCGAAGCCGTGGCCGCAGAGCCCGGTTCTAGTAGCTGGGGAAGGCGTGGACATCACCAAGGCGGTTGTTGATCTCTATAACACGCAATCTGGTGTTGCTGCTCCGGCGGCACCAACCGGAGCGAAGCCCGCTGCTCCGAAGCCGACCAGCGGTGCCGCTAGGCCCAGCGCTCCAAAGTCAAGCGAGCCCGCAAAGTAAGCTGTTAAGCCGACACCTCGAGTGTCCCGAAAGTTCCAACCGGCCGCGTGAAAAACGCGGCCTTTTTTCTTCTGAATCGAGCGCCGGCGCGTTCTCTTGTGGTGTCCATTTCAGCAAACGGATTCACGACTGGAGGATGCCATGTTTGCCGAGAGCATGCTGGAAACATCATGGGCCCAACGCACACGCCGAGGCTGGACGACGCTAAGCTCGTTTGGGCTGCAAGCACTAATCATCGGAGCATTGCTGACCATCCCACTGTTGAGAACGATCGGAGTTCCATTGGCGCGGACGGTATCGACTCCGATCACGATGGGACGGAGACCGGATCCCGGGCCGGTCCGATCTGCGGAGCACTTCCACAGTTCGGTAGTGGAGATCGTTCCTTATCACGGCCGGATCATGGCTCCGACTCGCATACCGGGGACGATCGCGCGAGGCGCTGATAATGCCGCTTCCGATGCCTACGGAGATGATCGTTTCCCAGCCGACATCGGACCGTCTTTCGGCCCTCCTACGGACATTCCGATGCCGATCTCCGGAACGCACCCGGTTATGCCGAAGCCCCCGACGGCGACGAAGCCCACGTTCAAAACGTCAACTATGCTGCAAGGCAGCCTGATCCGGCGCGTAGAGCCCAGTTATCCGCCTCTGGCGCGGGCGGCGCGCATTCAAGGGCCGGTGGTGCTTGAGGCCATCATTGGCAAAGACGGAACGATGCAGCACCTTCAACTGGTGTCGGGCCATCCAATGCTCGTGCCGGCAGCCCTTGAAGCTGTCCAGCAGTGGCGCTACCGGCCGTACATCCTGAACGGTGAAGCAATCGAGGTCGAGACGCAGATCACGGTGAACTTTATTCTGGCGAAATAACGCGGGCTCTCGGGAGTAGTCCTGCAGTAACGTGGGGCTCGCGACTCGATGCCGCTATAATCGCGAAAGTGGCTACTACAATAGAAATCCTGAGCCGGGTGGCGACGCGCCCCACATGGGCCGACGTTTCACTCACGGCTTTACGGCAAAACTTTCGCACGGTGCAGAAGCACGTGGGCGGGTCGGTTACCGTTTGCGCTGTGGTAAAAGCGGATGCGTACGGGCACGGCGCGCTCGAATGCTCGCGCGCTCTTGAAGCGGAAGGCGCACGCTGGCTCGGAGTTACGTCATTGGATGAGGCAATTCCTCTGCGCGAGGCAGGCGTTCACGCGAACCTTCTGCTGATGACCGGCTTCTGGCGCGGCGAAGAAAGCGAGATCCTGCGCCTGCACCTCACTCCTACCGTGTGGGAGCCATGGCACATCGAGTCGCTGGAGAAAGCCGTGAGCGAGCTGGGTATGGCCAGACATCCGGTGCACTTGAAGGTTGACACCGGTATGGGGCGGCTCGGTGTCACCGTCGATCAGCTTGCCATTGTGCTTAACGCACTCAGGACAGCCGGGCATCTGCAACTCGAGGGATTGTCGACGCATCTCGCAGACTCGGAAGTCATGGATGCACCGTCCGTGGCTGAGCAGGAACGCAAATTCGATATCGCGTGCAAGATGGTTCGGGACGCGGGATTCGGTCCGGCGTTTGTTCACATGGCCAATACCGGCGCGGTCATCTCTCGCCGTGAGACCTGGAATACCATGGTGCGGCCCGGGGTTGCTCTATATGGCTATTACATGCCATTTCAGCGCGCGGGCAGGGAGGTCAGCGGCGGAACCCTGCGTCTGCCGGTGAAACCGATTCTTACCTGGAAAACGCGAATACTCTCATTGCGCAATTTCGCGGCGAATCAACCGCTCGGTTACGGCGGAACGTACGTGACCAAAGCGCCCGCGCATGTCGCAGTTCTTCCGGTCGGTTATGCCGATGGATATAATCGTCAGCTCTCTAATCAGGGTCGCGTAATCGTCCGCGATCACTATGCGCCGATCGTGGGCAGAATCTCCATGGATCTGACGCTGGTGGACGTAACGGGCATCCCCGGAGTGGGGGTCGGAGATGAGGTGATTCTGCTCGGATCGAGCGATGGACTCAATGTCGATGCTATCGAGCACGCCGAGCTGGCCAACAGCACCCCCTACGAAATCCTCTGCAACATCTCGAAGCGGGTGCCGAGAAGATATCCCAGCTAACAGACCCCTGACTCAGCACCTCGTGTAAGGCGCATCCTCCTCCAAACTGCATCCCACTCGGGAAGGTAAATGCCAGCGCCAGCTGCCAAATGCTGCCATTAGCTGCATCCTCCCTCAAAGACGGCGGGAATGCTTGTTACACTAGAGGGTTCAGCATGCCTACCCGCTACGCGCAGTGGATGTACGACTGGGAACACCGGCTTACCTCGGTGGATAACAACCGCGTGGTCCGTCCTCTGGAATGGGGAGTGGAATGGGCACAAGGCTGGCCATGTCGGAATGGCAATCATCCCGGGCAAGCGGCTCAGAATCCTGAGAAGTTCTTCCTGGACTACAACCAGCGCATCGTCGCCGCCAGCGACGAGTTTTATTCTTATCGGCGCCCCACGGATTTCCGCCTGGAGAATCGTGAGGTGCAGGTCTTCTCTACCCGTGAGGTGCCCGATCCCAAACTAGAAGCCAAGGTGAAGGGAACGTATGGTGAATTTCTTCGCTTCACCTCGCCGGTCAAGACTCCATCTCCCCAAAATGACGAGGTCAACGCGCGCTGGTTTCCGGCACGCGGACGCCGTGCGATCGTCCTGCTGCCGCATTGGAACTCAGACGCGATCTCCTATGTGAGTCTGTGCCGCGTCTTTAACCTGATGGGCATCGCGGTGCTCCGGATGAGCATGCCGTATCACGATATCCGCATGCCCTCGGAGATTAAGCGAGCAGATTACGCTGTGTCTGCGAATATCGGCCGGACCCTGGATGCCGTTAGGCAAGGTGTGGTTGATATCCGCTGCTGCCTTGATTGGCTCGAGGAGCAGGGATACTCACAGCTTGGAGTTGTGGGCACGAGCTTGGGCTCCTGCTATGCGTTTATTGCGGCGGCGCATGATCCGCGGATCCGGGTCGCAGCCTTCAATCATGCGTCCACGTATTTTGCCGACGTCGTTTGGCACGGACAGTCGACTCGACACATCCGGCAGGGGATCGAGCAACGGATCGATCTAGAAGAACTGCGCAAGGTTTGGCTGGCTATCAGCCCGATGGCATACTTTGACCAATTCTCGCGCTGGCCGAAGAAGGCGCTGATTATCTATGCGGCGTACGATCTGACGTTCTTGCCCGAATTCTCGCGAGACGTGGTGAATGAGTTCGCCCGTCATGGCCTCGATCACAAGGTCGTGGTGCTGCCATGCGGACATTACACGACCGGGGAAACTCCTTACAAGTACATGGATGGCTGGCATCTGGCGTCGTTCCTGCGGACGGCGTTTTGAAATCAATAGCCCCGAAGGGCACAAAGGACCACGAAGGAAAATTGTGATGTTGCTATTCCTGCGCGATCCTTCGTGCCCTTCGTGGTTATCGCATTTAGAATGTATCTGGCCATCGGAGCCGCACGGGCCCCGACACACGAAATCAGGAAAACAACATGAAAAACTCCGCGATGTATAGTCCGCTGTACGAAGCCGATCCGCAGATCGCTGCTGCCATTGATAACGAAGCCCGCCGTCAGCATGAGGGGCTGGAATTGATTGCCTCGGAGAACTTCGTGAGTGAGGCTGTGCTCGAAGCCGCGGGATCGGTGTTTACGAATAAGTATGCCGAAGGCTATCCCGGCAAGCGCTATTACGGCGGATGCGAGTTCACCGACGTCGTCGAGAACTTGGCGCGCGACCGGGCCAAGCAACTGTTCGGCGCCGAGCATGCCAACGTGCAGCCTCATGCCGGATCGCAGGCCAACATGGAGGCCTATGCCGCCATACTCCAGCCGGGCGACACAATTCTCGGCCTGAATTTGGCACATGGCGGACACCTGACACACGGTCATCACCTGAATTTTTCGGGCAAGACGTACAAGATCATCCCGTACGGCGTAACGAAAGAAGCCGAAACCATCGACTATGACGAACTGGAGAAGATCGCGGAGCGCGAGCATCCGAAACTCATCATCGGAGGCGGAAGCGCGTATCCACGCACGATCGACTTCGCCCGCATGCGGCAGATCGCGGACAAGGTTGGGGCTTTATATCTGGTCGATATGGCGCACTTTGCCGGACTCGTCGCTGGCGGCTCGCATCCTTCACCGGTGCCGCACGCTCACATCGTTACTTCGACTACGCACAAGACTCTGCGTGGGCCGCGCTCCGGAATGATTCTCTCCAAAGCCGAGTTCGCTCAAGCAATCGACAAAGTCGTGTTCCCCGGCATGCAGGGCGGACCTCTCGTGCACATCATCGCCGCAAAGGCTGTCTGCTTCCAAGAAGCCATGCAGCCGCAGTTCCGGGATTACGCGCGTCAGATCGTTGCCAACGCCAAGGTGCTGGCCCAAACGATCGCCGATGAAGGCTTCCGGATTATCTCGGGAGGCACCGATACGCACTTGATGCTCGTTGATGTTTTCTCCAAGGGCATGTTGGGTAGCGAGGCTGAAAAGGCCTTGGGCGAGGCCGGAATTACCGTCAACAAGAATGCGATTCCATTCGACACAAATCCACCAATGAAACCGAGCGGCATTCGCGTGGGTACTCCTGCGCTGACCACGCGGGGCATGAAAGAAAATGAGATGCGCCAGGTCGGCCGCTGGATCGCCGAGTCGTTGCTGCATCGCAATGATGCCGCGGTGCTCTCCAGGGTGCGTGAGCAGGTGCTCGAGCTATGTGAAGCGTTCCCGCTTTACGCGGAACGACGCGCCAAAGCGCAATCCGAGGTGCGGGCGTAATTCCACTGGGTACGCATGCGCTCTCTATGGTTAAATTCCCTCGGTGAAGATCGCGATCGATATCCGGCGCATGACGGAGTTCGGCGTCGGCACCTACATCCGGAACGTGGTCCGTACACTGGGCCGGCTGGACCACGAGAATTCCTACTTTCTTGTGGGTCCTCCGGCAAAGGTACAGGAAATCGGGCCTCTGCCGCCCAATTTCCACACGGCTCCGCTGGTTGCGCCTGAGCGCTCGCTCAAGGGCTTCCTCGAATTTCGCGATGCCCTCAAAAAGACCGACTGCGATCTCGTACACATTCCTAATTTGTTTTCCGTTCCGAGAATGCTGCCGTGCCCGTACGTGATGACCGTACACGACATGCTGGAGCACATGTCTCGGGCCCGCCAGCAGACCGGATTCTGGAGCACGTGGCATCTGCAGATGACTAAGAGAGTGCTGCGCGGCGCAGAACGAATCTTCGCCGTCTCCAACTTCACGCGGACTGAGGTGGAGAAGCTGTTTGGGATTCGTCCTGGCCGCATCGAGGTTGTGTACAACGCGATTGACGAGCGTTTCCTGCGTGGGCACGCCAGCGCGGCGGACCGCGAACTCATCGCGCAGCGTTACCAGGTGACGTATCCCTTTCTGCTTTATGCGGGCAGAATCAGCCCGCACAAGAATGTCGTTCGTATGATCGAAGCTTTTTCGGCGCTCAAGACTGAGTTGGAAAAGGATCAGTTATGGCCCGACCTCAAACTGATCATCATCGGAGACGATCTCTCGGGGAATCCGGACCTGCGTCGCACTGTCGTCCGAAGCGGCGTCCAGAATGATGTTCGTTTTTTGGGATTCATTCCCATCGAATTCCTGCGCATCTTTTACGATGAAGCGAAGATCTTCGTCTTCCCATCGTTGTACGAAGGATTTGGCTTACCTCCGCTCGAAGCCATGGCACACGGAACTCCCGTCATCACTTCGAACGTCTCTTCACTGCCGGAAGTGGTAGGCAATGCCGCGGTGCTGGTGAATCCGGAGAACGTTTTCGAAATCATGCGCGCGCTACACCGGGTGCTTACCGACAAGGCTCTCCGCGAGCGCATGAAGGAGCGCGGTTATAAGCAGGCCATGCGATTTTCCTGGGAGATATCGGTCCGGCGCGTGCTCGACGTGTACGGCGAGATCGCAGAGGCCAAACGCAAGTCCAGTAGTAGCAAGGCTGCCGACTAGGCACTAGGGAATCGATCGCGGAAATGGAAGGCCGAGCCTCGCAGAATTACTTCACCAGCGGCTGTCCTGGAGACATGATCGACAGCTTGTGCAACTTGGCCGTGAGGCGGGAACGGTCAGCGTCGGTCTTGGCGGCAGTAAGGCGTTTGCGTAACTGAACAATCTTGTCTTTGCGGGTACGGCGCCGGCGAATCTCTGGCCGGCGGCTGGGTGCGGACATGCAGTGCTCCTAAGGTGAATTGAAGTTGTCACAGCCGGGCGAACGAATGCATCGCTACCCGACCGCGCTTTGAATTATAGACGAGCGCGGTACGGAGTGCGCACGGCGAGAACACGCTCGAAAATCTCCTGAGAGACTTCGGGGTAATTGCGGCGGCAGAGGCCATACATGCCCGAGAGTCTGCGCAAGCTCAGTTTCTAGCCCATGCTCCCAAGTCGGTACGGGTCTCCTCCATGAATTGGGTGCATTCTTGCGCTTTCTGTCGACTCAAATCGCGTCAGGGGATTGTGGTAACGTGACTTCCTGTGCTGGTATTCTCCGCTCGCTGGCACACGCCACTTGCACGCAATGGCATACTGATCCAGAACCGATCAGCAGGACTGGTGCTCAACTGGGGGAAAAGCCGATATGGCGGTTTCAGTAAAATCCGGCGAAGCGGAGGTAGAAACCCTCAAGCGCGCGCCTGCCCCTATTCGCATACTAGCGGCCGACGATCAGGAACACATTCTCGAGGCGCTTGATCTTTTGTTGCGGCCCCAAGGTTATCGCGTGGATAAAGTTCGCTCGCCTGCTCTGGTGCGGGAGGCGCTCGCAAGCAGTGCCTACGATGCGGTGCTCATCGATCTGAACTACACACGCGATACCACGTCTGGGCAGGAAGGGCTCGACTTACTTTCCGAGATCGTTGCGATGGACGCGACCGTTCCCGTCATTGTAATGACCGCCTGGGCGAATGTGGAGTTGGCAGTGGAAGCGATGCGCCGTGGCGCGCGCGACTTTGTGCAGAAGCCGTGGGAAAACGAACGCCTGATTTCCATTCTGCGGACGCAAGTGGAGTTGCATCGCGCCCTGCAGCACGCCGCGCGACTCGAGGCAGAGAACCGTTTGCTTCGCGCGGAGGGCAGGCCGGAGTTTCTAGCGACCGCGCCCGCGATGCAGCCTGTGCTCGACACAATCGCGCGAGTGGGACCTTCGGACGCGAACGTCCTGATCACGGGCGAGCACGGTACCGGCAAGGAGGTCGTCGCGCAGACCTTGCATGCTCTTTCAGTTCGCGCTTCGAGACCCCTGGTAGCTGTGAATACCGGGGCAATCCCCGACGGAGTTTTCGAGAGCGAGCTATTCGGACACATCAAGGGAGCCTTTACCGATGCTCGCACGGACCGTATCGGGCGCTTCGAGCTAGCGGATGCGGGTACGATCTTTCTGGACGAGATCGGAAATGTACCGATGCGCCAGCAGGCCAAACTGTTGCGCGTGCTTGAGTCCGGAGAGATTGAACGCGTGGGATCTTCGCGGTCGCGGCGTGTTGATGTCCGAGTGCTGTCCGCCACGAACACTGACCTTACTGCGGCTTGTGCCGCGGGACAATTTCGTGAAGACCTGCTGTTCCGGTTGAATACGGTTGAAATTCGCGTACCGGCTCTACGCGAGCGACGCGAAGACATTCCGGTGTTGGCAGCCCATTTCCTGGCGCGTTACGCGGCGCGTTACCGGCGTCCGGTGCAGAGGTTCGATCCGGCAGCGATTCAAGCTTTGCTGCAATACTCGTGGCCTGGCAATGTTCGCGAACTCGATCACACGATCGAGCGCGCCGTGCTCATGAGCCGTTCTCAGGAGATTCAGCCGGCGGACCTGTCTCTGAATTCACAACGTGTTTCATCGCAAAATCTCGAGGACCTGAGTCTCGAAGCCGTCGAAGCGGTGCTGGTGCGAAAAGCTTTGCAGCGCTTTCAAGGCAACGTGAGTCAGGCCGCTGAGGCGCTCGGCTTGAGCCGAGGCGCGCTGTATCGGCGCATGGAGAAGTATGGGGTCTAGCCCCACACTTCGCGCATTCTCACGTCCCAAAAAGCGTACCCGTCTCCTCTACGAAAATCGCATCAGCATGTATGCCTTTCTGGTTGCACTTCCCGGCCTGCTGGTAAGTACGATTTTGTCCTGGATCCAACCGTGGAGCATCGGGTCGCGTCTCGCCCTAATCGGGGCAGAACTGTTTGTCTGGTGGTTGCTCGCTCTTGCACTCCAGGAGCAGACCACTCGCCCGTTACAGACACTCGCGAATGTCATTGGATCGCTGCGGGAGGAAGATTATTCTTTTCGCGCGCGCAATGCCGCTCCCGACGATGCGCTCGGCGAGTTGTCCCTGGAAGTGAATGCTCTGGCCGATATGTTGGCGAATGAAAAGGTGCGCACGATTGAGGCGACCGCTTTGCTGCAGAGAGTGGTGGATGAGATCGACGCTCCCCTTTTCGCCTTCGATCCGGCATCGACTCTGCGATTGGTCAATCCCGCGGGAGAACACCTATTGCGGCAGCCAAAGGTCCGAATACTGGGACGCGGCGTGAAAGAACTCAACCTTGAGCAGTGTCTCGCTGCTGATAACGAGAGTGTTGTGGAGTTAAATGTTGATGGATCGCAAGCCCGCTGGCTGCTGCGCCGCAGTTCGTTCCGCCAAAATGGAGTTCCGCACACGTTGGTAGTGCTTTCGGATGTGAGCCGCGCATTGCGCGAGGAGGAACGGCGCGCCTGGCAGCGCCTGATTCGTGTGCTCGGGCACGAACTCAGCAATTCTCTCGCGCCTATTAAGTCGATTGCCGGCAGTCTCAGTTCGCGTGTGTCCGGCACGCCGATGGATGCCGGTGTACGAAGCGATCTGCAGCGCGGGCTGGAGATCATCGAAGCACGCTCGGCATCCCTCCATCGTTTTCTCGAAGCGTACCGCAGGCTAGCGCAAATGCCGGCCCCCGTCCTCCGAGAAGTTGCTCTCGAACCGCTCATTTCCAGAGTGGCTGCGCTGGAGACTCGTATCAAAGTGACCGTGCAGCCTGGCCCGGGCATCACGTTTCAGGCGGATCCGGATCAACTGGAGCAGATGCTTATCAACCTGATTCGCAACGCGGCCGACGCGGTGTTGGAAATGTTAACTGCCACGGGATCGAACGCTCGGGAGCACCGAGAGAACGCGCCAGAATCCGCCGAAGTGACACTGAGATGGAGTGCGGAGCCCGCAAACGTCACGCTCACCATCGCGGATGACGGGCCGGGGCTCTCGAATCCTTCAAACGTGTTCACGCCGTTCTACACTACTAAACCGCACGGGAGCGGCGTCGGTCTTGTGCTCTCGCGTCAGATTGCCGAGGCGCATGGCGGCAGCATTGAAATCGGTAATCGGGCCGGTCATCGTGGGTGCGTGGTGAAGATCGTTCTCCCGCGCGCGCCTGCACGCGCCACCCCGAACGCCGTCGTGTTGTAGTTCGTCACTCTTCTCCCGTATCTCGTCGTCCGGAAATGGACACCGAATTCCCCTGCCGGACAAGTGAGCCCTCTCGCGATGTTATGTTCCCTGCCTATCTGGCTTTCTTTCAGCATCTTAGGTCGTCGAAGAGTTGGCCCGGGAGTTGCCATTGCTTCCAGTGATGGATATCGCCCGGCCCGAGTTTAAGGAACGCAAACGAAAGCGTCAGATCGCGATAGGAGCGGGGATCGCGTTGGTCGTGATCGCCGTAACCGTTGTGGTCTATCGATTAAGACCCGCTGCCCCTACAGTGGAGCGCGGTACGGTATGGACGGATTCAGTGAAGCGCGGATCGATGCTGCGCCAGGTGCGCGGAATTGGTTCCCTGGTCCCGTCGCAGGAATCGGTATTGCAGATTCCTGCCGAGACGGAAGCGACAGTAGTTCGAATTCGCATGCTGCCCGGCTCACTGGTGAAGCCCGACACCGTCATTCTGGAGATGAGCAACTCGCAAGTGGAGCAGGCCGCGGTTGACGCAGAGCTGCAATGGAAAGCCGCTCAAGCTGAATACCAGAGCGAGCGCATGAAGTTGGAAAGTGACCTGATGAATCAGAAAGCCGGCGCCGCTACCGTCAAAGCAGACTACAGCCAGGCAAAGTTGCAGTCCGACACGGATAAAGCTCTCTACGACCTGGGTGTGATCTCTGGAATGGCCTACAAGAATTCAAAAGGCAAGTCCGATGAAATGACGATTCGCAACGACCTTGAAGACCAGCGACTGGCGAGCAGTCAAAAGGCGATCGAAGCACAACTTGCCGAGCAGCAAGCCAAGGTCGAGCAGATGCGGGTTCTGGCACAACTAAAGAAGAAGCAGTTGGACGCGCTTAAGGTGAGAGCAGGCATCGATGGCGTACTTGTAGAGTTGCCACTGCATGTTGGCGAACATGTCTCCCCTGGTGCCATGCTGGCCAAGGTGGTGCAACCGAACCATCTCATGGCCGAACTCAAGGTTGCCGAGACGCAAGCGAGGGATGTGCAGATCGGCGAGCCAGCATCGGTGGACACGCACAACGGCGTGATTTCCGGCACGGTCATGAGAGTCGATCCGGCCGTGCAAAACGGAACGGTCACGGTGGACGTCAAATTGACAGGCGAACTGCCGAGAGGCGCCCGGCCAGATCTGAGCGTGGACGGCACCATCGACCTGGAGCGACTGGAAAACGTGCTCTACGTGGGGCGCCCGGCTTTTGGTCAGGAAAACAGCACGATCAGCCTTTTCAAGCTTGACGGTGATGGACACGACGCGGTTCGCGTGCCGGTGAAAGTGGGCCGCGCATCCGTGAATTCGATCCAAGTGCTCGACGGTTTGCGCGAAGGAGATACGGTGGTGCTATCCGATATGTCGCGCTGGGACAATACAGATCGCATTCGGCTCCAGGAATAGCAAGAAATCTCACTCGACGAGGAACTCATGACAGAAGCTGGCCAACCCTTGATTCAGATTAGCGACATGACGAAGGTTTTCTATACCGACGAGATCGAGACGCACGCGCTGTCGGGTGTCCATCTCTCTGTCAACCGAGGCGAATATGTCGCCATGTCAGGTCCGTCTGGATGCGGCAAGTCGACGCTGCTTTCCATTATCGGATTGCTCGACACTCCCACAGCGGGACGCTACATGCTGAATGACAAGACCGTCGAGAACCTCGATTTCGCCGAGCGGGCGCGCATCCGCAACCAGGAGATCGGCTTTATATTCCAGAGTTTCAATCTGATCGGCGATTTGACGGTGTTTGAAAACGTGGAACTGCCGCTCACTTATCGGCAACGTATGCCGTCATCGGAGCGCAAGGCCCGCGTGATGGAAGCTCTTGAACGCGTTGGCATGGCTCATCGCGTCCGGCACTATCCCTCGCAACTCTCTGGAGGTCAGCAGCAACGGGTTGCCGTGGCTCGTGCTCTCGGCGGAAAACCCTCCATCCTGCTGGCAGACGAACCTACGGGAAACCTCGATTCGCGTAATGGAGAAGCCGTCATGGAGTTGCTGTCCGATCTCCACAAGAAGGAGGGCGCCACCATCTGCATGGTGACGCACGATCCAAGGTTTGCGAAACACGCCCAGCGGGAAGTGCACTTGTTCGACGGGAAAGTTGTAGCTGAAGAAGAGCTGAAGAAACTCATGGCGGACGTGCAGGCATGATTGCGTTCCCCAAGAAATTACGCCGTTGTTGATGGGTGGACACAACCAACTTGCTACCTACGAGTGAACCTCATGCATGAACTCACGCAGGATTTACGCTACGCATTCCGCCAACTGCGAAAGAACCCCGGATTCGCCTTCACTTCCATCGTCATCCTGGCGCTCGGCATGTGCGCGAGTATCTCGATTTTCGGATTCGTGGACGCGGCGCTCATCAAGCCTTTGCCCTACTCCCGGCCGGACCGGCTGCTGTTTGTGACTGAGAGTGCGCCGATGTTCCCTCGCGCCAACATCTCGTATCCCGATTACCTGGATTGGAGGAAGCTGAACACAGTTTTCAGTTCGTTGGACGTGTATCGCGGAGAAGGATTTCTGTTTCAGACTGCGGCAGGTGCCGAGCCGATTACCGCTGCGCGTGTGAGCGATGGATTCTTCCGCACCTTGGGCATCAAGCCTCTGCTCGGACGAGATTTCTATAAGGGGGAAGATCTGCCAGAGGCGCCCAACACGGTCATGTTGACGTACTCCACCTGGCAGAAGCGCTTTGGCGGACGAGCCGACGTTGTCGGCCAGTCGGTGTTATTGAGTGGGGTCCCGTATACGGTGATTGGAGTGCTGCCTCGCACCTTCCAGTTTGCGCCAGCTGGGGGTGCGGAATTCTGGGCAAATCTTCATCCTGTGGACCATTGTTCCGTAAGAAGAGGCTGCCATTCTCTGGATGGCGTCGCGCGTGTTAAAGACGGCGTCAGTCTCGAGACAGCGCGAGCCGAGATGAAGGGCATCGCGCGCCAACTCGAATTGCAGTATCCAGCCGATAATCGCGATCAGGGCGCGTTTGTGGCGCCGCTATCGGAAATCATTGTCACGGATGTGCGCCCGATTCTGCTTGTCCTGTTGAGCGGCGCCGGACTTCTACTGCTGATCGCCTGCGTGAATGTCTCGAGTCTGTTGCTGGTGCGCTCCGAAAGCCGCAAACGTGAGATTGCGGTCAGAGGCGCGCTCGGTGCGTCGCGTCTGCGGCTGATCCGGCAGTTCACGATAGAGGGCATGGTGCTGGTGGCTGCCGGTATCGTGCTGGGTCTCATGGCTGCGGAGTTATCCATGGAGCTGCTAACGCGTCTCATCTCCAGGGACATGATGGATGGCATGCCGTATCTCAGCGGGCTTGGGATCAATTCTCATGTGCTGATCTTCGCTGGCCTGATCGCGGTGGGCGCGACCGTCCTCTTCTCGATCACGCCGCTTCTGCGCTTGCCGCTTTCTCAAATCAAAGACGGGCTTGCGGAAGGCGATCGTGGTCATGCGGGCACGCTCTGGCGGCGCTTCGGAGCTAATCTCGTAGCGGCCGAACTTGCCATCGCGGTCGTCCTACTGGTGGGCGCGGGATTGTTGGGCAAGAGCTTCTACCGGCTGCTGCACATTGACATCGGTTTTGGGCCGGATCATCTTGCCACTGTGCAACTCGCTGTCTCCGATGTGGCTTACCCCAAAGATCCACAGCAGGAGGAACTTGGTCGAAAAATTGTCGACCGGGCATCGCGGCTGCCCGGTGTCGTGTCTGCCGGGCTTACGAACATGCTGCCCGTCAGCTACAACGGCAACACCTGGTGGATCAGGATCGTGGGACATCCCTACAACGGCGAACACAATGAGGTGAATGAACGAGATGTGAGTTCAGGATTCTTTACCACGCTGCATGCCAAACTGCTGCGCGGGCGCTACTTCACCGAGGCGGATGATGCGACGAAGCCTCGCGTCATGATCATCAACGAAGCTCTCGCGAAGAAGTACTTTCCGGGACAGGATCCGATCGGGAAGAAGATCGGTAATACCAATCTCACTCCGGATTCCATTTCGGAAATAGTGGGTGTGGTCAGCGACGTTCACGATGGATCTCTGGACGCCGAAGTCTGGCCCGCCGTATATCACGCGTTCAATCAGAGCCCAGATACGTATTTCGCTCTCGTTGTTCGGACATCGCAATCGGCAGGTTCGATTCTTCCTGCGCTCGTCGCTGCCGTTCACGAAGTGGACTCCGGCATTGGCACAAAAGATGAATCCACGATGCTTGCCCGGATCAACAATTCGCCCAGTGCTTATCTTCATCGCTCGGCCGCGTGGCTGGTCGGAGGCTTCGCCGGCTTGGCATTGCTTCTTGGGGTTGTAGGTCTGTACGGCGTGATTGCGTATTCCGTCAGCAGGAGAACGCGCGAGATCGGGGTGCGCATGGCTCTCGGCGCGCAACGCGGCTCGGTCTCTCAAATGATCATGCGAGAAGCGGCGTGGCTGACTGCGATCGGCATCGCGGTGGGATTGGCGTGCTCTCTACTGGCGGCCATTTCCATCCGTAGCCTGTTGTTCGGAGTCGAGTCATGGGACGTCGCGACCCTGGCGGCCGTGTCATCGGTACTGGCGATTTGCGCATTGGCGGCAAGCTACTTCCCGGCACGAAAGGCTTCGCGCGTCGAGCCGATGGTAGCTCTGCGTTACGAATAGGAGAACGTTCATGTTCAGCGGCCTGATGCAGGATGTCCGTTACGCGGTCCGACAGTTGAAGAACAGTCCCGGCTCGGCAGCGATCGCAGTCGTTACCCTCGCGTTGGGGATTGGGGCGAACACGTCGATCTTCAGCAACGTGAATGCACTGTTGCTGCGGCCGTTTGAGTTTCCGCATCTCGATCGCGTCGTGGCCGTGTGGGAGACCGCTCAGAGTGCGACAAGCATCAAGGCCGCTCCCGCAAACTTCCACGACTGGAGTCAGCAGAGCACGTCATTCGAGCATCTCGCCGCGATTCAAGGATGGGACGCAAACCTTACCGGTTCCGGCGTGGCCGAACGCGCCGAAGGCTATCGCGTAACGCCGGAGTTCTTTCCGCTCCTCGGAATTGCTCCGCGATTGGGTCGAAACATCGGCACGGCGGATTTTCAGCACGGGGCCGCACCGGTGGTCGTCGTCAGCTACGGATTCTGGCAGCGGCACCTGGCTGCCGATTCCAGTATCGTCGGGAAGAATTTGCTTCTGAATGGCCAGAACTTCACCGTGATCGGCGTTGCGGGAGACGGAGGAGACTTTCCCGCCGGAGCCGAAGTCTGGACTCCACTGGATTTGAACTCGAGCTCGAGCGCGAGCGCAGATCGCTCGAATCATTTTCTCCTTGTTCTCGGCCGTCTGAAGGACGGTTCCTCCATATCGAAAGCCGGCGCGGACATGCAGGCGATCGCGAGCCGCCTGGGGCAGCAGTTTCCCGCGACGAACGCTGGACATGGTATTCGCGTTGTCTCCCTAGTGGAAGACGCGACGACCGGAACACGCCAGTTCGTCCTGGTCCTGATGGGTGCGGCAGTGTTTGTTCTACTGCTCGCGTGTGTGAACGTTGCGAATCTGCAACTGGCGCGGGCGGCGAGCCGGCAAAGAGAAATGGCAGTCCGTCTCGGACTGGGCGCGAGCCGTTGGCAGCTAATCCGTCAATTGCTGGTAGAAAGCACCCTGCTCGCCCTCATCGGAGCTTGCGCAGGAATCATGCTCGCCAGTTGGGGCACGGTACTGCTTCGCGGCGATCTGCCACCATTCATTCTCGAACATGTCCCCGGGCTGAAGCACGTACGAATGGATCTGCGGGTATTGGCATTCACCATCCTTGCTGCGCTACTCAGCGGAATTATCTCTGGTCTGGCACCGGCGTTGCGGTTCTCGCGAAGCGGAGTTGCCGATGCGTTGAAAGATAATGCCCGTGGCACCAGCGCCAGCGCTGTAACCGGAAAGCTTCGCGCGCTACTGGTTACCTCAGAAATGGCCCTTGCTCTGGTTCTGCTGGTTGGTGCCGGACTGATGGTGAAAGGCTTCCGCCACCTCATCAAGGTCGAGATGGGATTCGATCGCACACACGTTCTCACTTTCCATGTCGCTCTGCCCCAAGGAAAGTTCCAGAATAGCGATCAGATTCTCGGCTACTACGATCGCGTGTTGCCTGCACTCCAAAGCTTGCCCGGTGTTCAATCTGCAGCGGCGGTGACGAGTGTTCCGTCAGCCTGGAGTTGGAACTGGACGGGGTACAAAGCTGAAGGTGCGCCTCCCGCCAAGCCGGGGGAAATGCCGTCAACCATTTCGCAAATCGTCAGTCCCGATTTTTTCACCACCTTACGCGTGCCGCTGCTCGAAGGCCGCCTTCTCACGGCAGAAGACACGCGCAACTCGACTCCTGTTGTCGTTATCAGTTCGACACTCGCACGCTGTGCGTGGCCGGATCAGAACCCGGTTGGCAAACACCTGAGACTCGGCGGTGCCGATAGTCATGAACCGGAACGCCTGATCGTCGGTGTGGTGGGTGACATCCGGGCGAATGCATTCGATTCGGGGTTCGATCCGACGACCTATGTCCCGCTCACGCAGGTTCCTTCCAGATCCTCCGCATTCGTCATCCGAACAACTGCGGACTCCAGCGCGCTGGCAGCTTTGGCAACTTCGGAAATCAGGAATGCCGATCCGGACACTCCGGCGTTCGACGTGCGCACCCTGGAGCAGGTGATCGCGGATAACGCCAGCGGAGTGCAGTCCTCCGCCCGCATGATGGTCATCTTCGGAGTAGTTGCGCTGATCCTCGCTGCGGCTGGGATCTTCGCCGTGATGGCCTACTCGGTGGGGCAGCGCACACATGAGATTGGAGTTCGCATGGCTCTCGGCGCACAACGCTTTGATGTTCTGAAGCTGGTGGTCTCGTCCGCGCTCAAGATGGGAGGTATCGGTCTGGCAATCGGGCTCACCCTTGCTGCGCTGATGGCCCGCGCACTTTCCAGCGCGCTATTCGGTGTGGTTCAGATCGACGTGGCAGTTTTTGTCGAGTTAACCCTTGTTCTTATGGCGGTTGCCGGCCTCGCTGCCTACATTCCAGCACGCTGGGCGACCCGAGTAGATCCCATGCAGGCGCTGCATTACGAGTAAGAAGGACAACGTTATGACCGGATTTACTCAAGATATTCGCTTTGGATTCCGGCAGCTTCGAAAGAGCCTCGCCTTCACTGCAGTCGCAACCTTCACGCTGGCGCTTGGTATGGGCGCGAATACTGCGATCTTTAGCCTGGTCAGCGGCATTCTTCTCCGGCCGCTGCCGTATCCCCGGTCTTCCGAGTTAGTGAGTATTACTGGAACGTATCCCAAAGGCGCGTTCACTGCGATGCGCGAGCAGATCCATACGATGGACGTCGCCGCGTACGCTGAGGGACATGAGTTCAACCTTACGCATGTGGGCGAACCAGTTCGGCTCACGGGCGCCGCTGTCTCTGCTGAGCTTTTCTCCGTGCTGGCTGTACGCCCCGCGCTCGGCAGAACGTTTTCTTCGGGAGATGATACCCCTGGCCGGGACAATTTCGTGATTCTCAGTCACGATCTGTGGCAGCAACGTTTCGGCGGCGATTCGAGCATTGTCGGGAGATCGATTGAACTCGAAGGCGTGGGTCGCGAAGTCGCCGGCGTTATGCCGGCGGACTTTCATTTCCCTTCGCCCAAGACACAAGTTTGGGTCCCGCTTCACAACGAGCCGCAGAATCCAGCGACGTATTGGGCGGGAGACTTCATGCCCGTGATCGGTCGCCTGCGTCCTGGCTCGACCATGCAGCAGGCTTCGGCTGAGGTCCGCCTCTTCCAGTCTCACGTCTTCGCGCTGTTTCCGTGGAAAATGCCGGCAGCCTGGAACGCCGACGTCAGCGTGGTCGACTTGCAAAGCGGACTCGTGGGCAGCGTCCGTACGAAACTGCTCCTGCTGCTGGGCGCAGTCGCCATGGTCCTGCTGATCGCCTGTGCGAACGTTGCGAATCTTGTACTTTCGCGCGCCGCGGCACGTAACAAAGAAATGGGCATCCGCACTGCTCTCGGCGCGGCACCTAGCCGCCTGGCACGACAACTGCTCACGGAAAGCGTCTTGCTCTCGGCGCTGGGAGCGATCCTGGGATTCGCATTCGCAGCAGCGGGGTTGATCGCTCTTAAGTCTGCGCTGCCCGCCGACACTCCACGCTTGCTCGACGTGCATCTGGATTGGCGGGTCCTCATCTTCACCGGCGCGCTGGCGGTGGTTACCGGCTTGGCCTTCGGACTGGCTCCGGCCGTCCAGTCCTCGCGTTCAGCCCTGTCGAGTGCTCTCAACGCCGGCGGACGCGGCGCTGCCGTGTCCGTATCCCGCCGATTGCGCGGGTCGCTCGCCATCGCCGAGGTCGGCTTGTCGGTGATGCTCGTCATTGCCGCCGGACTCATCATCCGAAGTTTCTGGGCGCTCTCTCACGTGGATACCGGCTTTCGGCCGGATCGAATCGTGACCGCGCGCGTTACGCCCGATGAGACATTCTGCCTTGACCCGCAGAGATGCCTCTCGTTCTACCGTGGCCTCGTCGAACGCGTCCAGTCTTCCCCCGGCGTTCGCAACGCCGCTTTGGTGAACACGCCTCCATTAGGTGGACGAGTGGCAAAGCGCTCGTTCGATATCGAAGATTTCACCCTTGCATCCTCGACAGAAACTCAACCTCTGTTCTGGCTGAACGTAGTGACTCCCGAATATTTTCGCGTTATGGATATTCCCCTCGTCTCTGGCCGCTGGTTTACGCCAGCCGATGAAGCTGGTGGACCTCCCGTCGTGGTTGTTTCGGCAAAAACTGCGAAGCGCTTCTGGCCAAACGGTGATGCCGTCGGCAAGCATGTCCGCTTCGTAAAGGAGACGACTTGGCGCACCGTCGTTGGAGTCGTGGCAGACGTGCGCGCCTTCGATCTGCAAACTTCTGAGCCTGATTACATGAAAGGAACGGCGTACGTTCCTTACACCCGCGACGCTACACTCGAGGACGGTCGTCTGCCCGTTGAAATGAGCATCGTCGTTCGTACCAATACCGACGACCCGGGCGCGACAAACCTCCTTCGCAACACACTGACAGCGGCTATTCCCAACGTCCCCGTGAGTGAGTTCAAGACCATGCGAGAAGTTGTTTCCGATGCCGCTTCCTCGAGTGCGTCGACCACGTTGCTGTTTTCGATCTTTGCAGGCTTGGCTCTCATCCTCGGAGTTGTCGGGATATACGGTGTCTTGTCGTTTCTTGTCACCCGGCGGACAAGAGAGATGGGTATCCGTATGGCCCTTGGCGCACAGCGGCGCGACGTGCTGTGGATGGTAATCCGGGAAGGCGCCCAGTTTTCGGCCATCGGTATTGCGTTGGGCATTGTCGGCGCGGTTGTCTTAGGCCGATTCCTGACGACGCAGCTCTATCAAATTGCGCCGATCGACTCGGCTACTTACATCGCGGTGGCAGCTCTGGTGGCGATCATAAGCCTGGCGGCTTGCTGCGTTCCAGCGCGCCGTGCCATGCAAATCGATCCGATGGTGGCCCTTCGCTATGACTAGGAGGACATGTAGATAATCGCCGGAGTCATGATCTACAAAGGCGGGCCCCATGGTGGCGCTGCGGTACGAGTAATTCGGAATCGGAGACAAAAAATGATTCAGCTGAAAAATCTGGAACGCAGTTACAAAACTCCTGCAGGGCAAACCTGGGTTCTGCGCCGCGTCAATGTGGATATTCGCGAAGGCGAATTCATCACGATTATGGGGCCATCTGGGGCGGGCAAGTCCTCCCTGCTGAATATCCTCGCGTTGCTTGACGATGCGTGGGAGGGCGAGTACTGGTTCCGTAACCAGGCTGTTCACGACATGAAGCGCAAACAACGCAGCGAACTCGCCAAGCGGAACGTCGGCATGGTCTTCCAGAGCTATCACCTGCTCGACGATCTCACCGTGCAGGAGAACATTGACCTTCCCCTCTCATACAAAGACATTCCGCGACGCGAGCGCCAGAGCCTTGTCGCTGACACCCTGGACCGTTTCCAGATCGTCGCGAAGAAAGATCTCTATCCTAGTCAGCTCTCGGGCGGGCAACAGCAGTTGGTGGGAATTGCGCGCGCAGTAATTCATAAGCCGCCACTCTTACTAGCCGACGAACCGACCGGAAATCTTCATTCCGGACAGGCGAAGGAGATCATGGAACTATTCCGCGAACTGAACCAGCAGGGAACAACCATCGTCCAAGTGACGCATTCGGAGACGAATGCAGCCTACGGCAGCCGCACCATCGAACTGCGAGACGGGTGGATGACGAAGGATACAGCCAATTCCTCTCTCACTGTGCCGCAGGAGGTTAGCGCATCGTGAGCTCATCCTGGGGATCATCCTTAAGATATGGGTCGTCCTGTTTCTTCGCGTTTCTCGTGATTTCATTGCATGCTCAGACGCAGGCTCCGGCTGCTGCGCCACGGCCGTCTAGTTTCCCGGCGACAACGCAACGGCTTCAGTTTGACATGCCGCAGTCGCACAATCCACTCAATGCCTATGAAGGAGACACTGTCCCGGAACCGGTACTCTCGAACTCGGCGGAACTCGCCCAACTGGTTCGCGACGGCAAACTGTATCTCTCATTGAAGGACGCGATTGACCTGGCTCTCCAGGACAACCTGGATCTCGCGATTGCGCGCTACAATTTGCCGATCGCCAACACGGACATCTTGCGCACGAAAGCTGGCGGCTTCTTCCGCGGCGTCAACACCGGAGTCGTTCAGGGCACTCCCGGCGGTGGAATCGGCGGTTTCGGAACGGGCGCTCCCGGCGCCGGCGCTGGAGGTACTACCAGCGGCGCAGGAGGTGCGGGTGCAGGCGCATCGGGGCTGGTGCAATCAACTCTTGGAACTGGAACGGCAGTGTCGTCCTACGATCCATTTATCAATCTCAATGGAGGTGTGGAGCACCAGACTTCGCCCGAGGCCAACCGCCAGATCTATGGAGTCCCTTCGCTGCAGGCGAACACCGTTCAGGTGAACGCGCTCTTCACCCAGGCGTTCCCTACAGGCACGAGCATCAATTTTCAATGGGGGAATGTGCGGCAAGCCACGAATAGCCCGTTTTTCAATCTGTCTCCGACTCTGAGCTCCACCTACCGTTTTCAGATCCAGCAAGAGCTCCTGGCAGGCTTCGGTTTCGGCCCCAACCTCCGTTATCTTCGGATCGCCAAGAACAACAAGAAGATTTCCGATATCGCCTTTAAAGACCAGGTGATCGCGACGGTAACGCAGATTGAGAACATTTACTGGGACCTGGTCAGCGCCTACGAACAGACGCAGGTGAACGAGCAATCGTATTCCTTCGCCCAGCAAACCCTTGAGAACGCTCAGAAGCAGCTGCAACTCGAAAGCGTTCCTGCCATCGAGGTCATGCGGGCCGAAGCCGAGGTGTCGAAGCGCGATCAGGAACTCACCGTTGCCCGCACCAGCCTTCAGCTTCAGGAAACGCTCATGAAGAACGCCATCACGAAGAGTCTGGACGATCCCGTACTTGAGGCCATGCCAGTTGTTCCCACGGACCAAATGCAGAACGTTGCGACTCCCGCGGCGCAGCCCATTCAGGATTTGATTTCGCAGGCGCAGAAGAGCCGTCCTGAACTCGCCGAATCCGATATTGACCTCGTGAACCGCCAGATCAGTCGTCGTGCCGCTCGCAACGCGCTGCTCCCTTCCTTGTCACTCATTGGCTTCTACGGAGGATCAGGTCTTGCCGGTCCGCTGAATCCTGTGTACAACCTCGGACCGAACACTTCGAACGTTCCAACGGATTTCGGCGGCGCCCTGCAGAACGCCTTCAACAATTCTTCTCCCGACTATTACGCCGGATTGAACCTCAACATTCCCATCCGAAACCGAGTGGCCAAGGCGGATCAGTATCGCTCCGAACTCGAATACCGCCAGGCCGAACTTCGCATGGAGCAACTGAAGAAGCAGGTGCGTATCGAGGTTAGGAACGCACAATATGCTCTCGATCAGACCGGGGCACGCGTGAAGGCTGCACGCAAAGCTCGCGACCTGGCCCAGCGAACGTTTGAGATCACGAAGAAGGAGCAGGATCTCGGCGCCGGCTCCAGTTACCAGACTCTCTCCGCACAACGCGACCTCTCCCTGGCAGAACTGGACCTGGTGAACGCGATGACCGTCTACGCCAAAGCGAAGGTCGAACTGGACCGTGCCACCGGCACGACCCTGGAGCATAACGGCATTCTGCTTCAGGAAGCGATTAGTGGCAACGTAAGCCAAATCCCATAGGCAGGCGAGCGGTTTGCATCTGCAACTTGATAATGGGGCAGATTGTGTGGGACGCGGCACAATCAGGCAAGAAAAACGTTTCAACCAAGTACACCAATCCCATGATCTATCATGACCAGACGGACACAAGGGATTGAAAAGGCCTTGAGCGGAACGAGCACGCCGATTTACCGCAAATGATGTTTCAGCTTAGAGGAGTTTTACAGGCCCGCATCGCCGACACGGGCCTGCTTTTTGTACGGTGCCGCTCCAGTTGGTTTCGACGTTAGGACTGCAGAGCCTTCACTTGAGAAGCCCGTAAACCAGTACGCTTGAGTTGGCTGGCACATACACCCGGCCGTTCGCAACCGTCGGATTCACCCGGGCGACTTGCGCCGTCCCGACCTTGTCACGCGCCGAATTCTGGTTTGAGTCGTAGTACTCCTGTGCGAGATTCGTAGGGTTGAGAGCCCATAGCGTGGGTTTGTTCGTATCGTACTGCAATACCCACACAATGGCGTTCGTCGTCCCGTTGGCGGAGATAATCGCGGCCGGTCCACGCATGATGGTCTTCCCGGTGGAAGTGGCCTTGGTCGGCAGCCGGCCATTATTCAAGGTAAACATCTTGGGGAAATCATACTGTCCAAGGATGTAGACATGGCCGTTGAAGTAGCTTGCCGTGTTCCAGATGCCGTTGAAGGGCTGAACTCCCTTCACAGACCCCTTGATAGCGCCCGTGATGTACTGCACGATGTTGTTCGTGGTGTTGCTATGGCCGCCGAGCTTGTCGCGGTTCATCACGTAGATCGTTCCTTCCTTGCCGCCTCCTACCATCAGATGTGGTGTCGTCCCCGCCTGGTCCGGTAACAGCAAAAGACCGCCCGAGGAAATATCCCAGTCCTGGTGATTGAGAGTCGAGACATTGCTCGGCGTGTAGGAATCGGTAACCGTCAGGTTCCCATTCTCGGGTACCAGCTTCAGAACCGACATCACCAAATCCCCATTGCTGTCGAACGTTCCATTTCCCGTCTGCACAAAGATGTTGCCCGCAGTGTCCGCAGCAAGTCCGCCACCCATCTGCCATACTCCGCCAGCGGAACCGTTCGGAGTCGTGTTGAAGACATACTTCTGCTGGAGAGTTTGAGAATCGTAGCCGAGAATCCATCCGTGATAGGGCTCGGTGTCTTCGTTAGAGGCGGTGGCCATGTACACCACACTATTGGTGTCGTTAGCGCCCTTGGAAAGCAGCAACCCAGGCCTGGAGTTTTCCCTTCTCGGATCGAATGCCACCATGCCGTTCACGCTGCCCATCCCGGTTCCCGGAACTGACGCCTGGATTTCAACCGGGCCGCCGAATTTCTCATCGCCGGTGGCGATGTCCAAGGCGTGCAACCGATGCACATAGGTTCCGCTGCAGGCGGTCGTTTGTCCCTCCAGAGTTCGCGCTTCCACATACATCGTGCTGGTGCTTGGGTCGATAACGGGGGTTGGCGTAATCCCAATGATGGACACATTCGCCACTGCACATGAACCGGGAACGGGAACCACCGACGGAGGATTGATGAAACTGTCCTTCCAGAGGGCGCCTGTTACCTTTCCATCCGCGTCGTACGCATACACGCTGTCATTGGCGGTCGCAATATACACAACATTGTGTGAACCAACACTCCCATGTAACGGATGAGGAATGAAGACATTTGCCACATACAGCGGCTGAGCCTGAACTTTTCCGTCGATCGCGTATGAAAACAGCTTTCCAAAGCTGTTAACGTTCACGTTTTGCGGCGTTAATACCGTTTCCAGCGAGTTCAGCCCCGTGCGGGAATTGTCGTTCTTATTGGTATAGATTCCTGCCAGACCTGCTGGCTGGAGCGTGACATTGCTTGCAGCGCTTTGCGCCGGCTGATGAGCTGCCACCGCTGCCAAGGCGATACCGCCGCACACGAGCAGCGTCCAGAAAACAAGGCGAATGTGTTTCATTGAAAATCTCCTTCTTGCGTTAAAACGTAGTGCGGAGCATGGCGCGACCCCAATAGTTCTTCGGTGTGACTAAAAGCAGGGCGTCGCCGTTCGTCTAGCGGCGGATGATCTACCCGGATTCCAGTCTTGAATGGCTCGGCCCGTGAACGTCTCAGTCGAGCGTGGGGAGAGGATTGTTCTGGAACGACTGAACGGCGATACTGTGTCACAGAAAGATGCGGGATGTCAATTCAGAAACCGACCGCCGCGGGATGTGCGAGTTAGTTTGT
>CAVZWK010000029.1:0-33290 GCA_963778995.1 Terriglobia bacterium | reverse complement strand
TGTCTGCTTCATCGCTTCCGGCGTTGTTGCTACTTTCTGTTCCAGAATGATTTTGCCAGCTTCATCCAAAACACAGTAGAACGACCAACGATCCCCTAGATCCACACCGATAGTTAGCTTTTGCTCCTTCAAAATTTCATTACTAAATGCCTGCATAGTGCTAATCTTCTTCATCGCCGGTCTCCTTTTTTGTGCCTAGAGCACGTCAAACATTGGGAGCGTATCGCATCCCGCTGAAGTCCGGCCTTCTCATCCCATCTGGTAAACGCGGAAATCGGACAAGTGGGTTTTAGTACCCAGATGTCCGGTAACCCGACAAACCAGGCAGGTGGTGATAGACTGCGATTTCGAGCGTTTCTCATGCCCTTATTCAATCCAGCCGCACTATCGCCAAAGCAAATTGAGTATCGCAAAAGGATTCGCGCCAAGGGTCGCAAACACTACATTTTTTACACGGGCATCCTGCGCTACGGCATGTCTGTGTTTGTCCTCACGACATTCTGGAACTGGCACGGAGAATACGGATGGCATGTTCCGCCTCCAGGATATTTCGCCTTCTCCATCATCCTAGGGTTGGTCATCTGGTCTCCGTAGGCTACTTTTGGGGAGCTTATATGTGGAAGCGGCTTTTTGAAGAGCTTCCCGCTCAAAATGGGTAGTAGCAGCAAGATGTCCGGTTAGCCGACGCAATATAAAAGGGCGCCCCTTGTGGAGTAGGTTTGAGTGCTCGCTCAATCGCTCCAGAGGAGGGACGCCCTTATGACCAGCAGTAAATATATCGGGATGGATGTGCACAAGGAAAGCATTTCGATTGCGGTCCGAAATGCTGTCGGCAAGATCGTGATGGAGTGCGTCATCGAGACCAAGGCCAGCACGATTCTGCAGTTTTTCGATGGGCTCCGCGGAGAGTTGCATGTCACGTTTGAAGAAGGCACGTGGGCCGCGTGGTTGTTCGACCTGCTGAAACCGCACGTCACAAAGCTGATCGTCTGCGATCCGCGACGGAACGCTTTGCTCCAGGATGGCAACCAGAATGATCGCGTCGATGCCCGCAAGCTATCCGACCTTCTGTATCTGAACAAGCTCAACGCGGTCTATCACGGGGATCACGGGCTGCGGACCCTGAAGGAATTGGGGCGAAGCTATCTGACGATCACTCGCGACCAGAGTCGCGTGATGTCTCGGATCAAAGCGATCTATCGCAGTTGGGCCATTCCGTGCAGTGGCAAGCAGGTCTATGGCTTGCGGCATCGAGTGGAGTGGCTCGCAAAGATCCCGGAACCAGGAGTGCATCGGCGGGCGGAGTTGTACTACCAGCAGCTGGATGCGCTGCGCACCTTGCGCCAGCAAGTGCGAAAAGACCTGCTCACCGAGAGCAAGAAGCACAAGGTGTGGAAACGGCTGTGTGCGATTCCGTCGATGGGTCCGATTCGCGCAGCAGAACTGTTGGGCATTTTGCAGACCCCGCACCGCTTCCGTACCAAGCGGCAGCTGTGGACCTATTGCGGTCTTGGTGTGGTGACCAGCAGTAGTGCCGACCACGAGGTTGCCAACGGCCAGCTGCGACGGAAGAAGAAGCATGTACAGATTCGCGGGCTGAATGAGAACTGCAATCACGATCTGAAGAACCTGTTTAAGGGGGCGGCGGTGGTGGCTTCGATTAAGCCGGGCCCGCTCGCAGAGTTCTACGCGGCTCTGGTGGCCAAAGGCATGCGGCCGGAGATGGCGCGGCTGACCTTGGCGAGAAAGATTGCCACCATTGTCTTGATTGTATGGAAGAGAGGAGTGTGCTTCGACGCCAATCATTTGAAACTACAAACAGCTTGAGTGTCTCTGATTGAGTCCGCTCCATCGCGGGGTATTTCTCTGGCGGTGGCCGTGGGGTTCTCGGGACACTCTGGTTCGAGAGCGAGTCTCAGCTGGTAAGTTAGGCGCTGCGTGCTTCGGGCAACCAGTCTCACAGCCGACCCTAGGCCCTCTCGGATAACCAGAAAAAGCTATAGGCGCAAAGTCTCTGATAGAACTATGGTCGCCAACTTGACCGCGGTTCGGCTTTGTTAGTTTCGGAACTGACCGGCCTCGTCGCCAATGAACGATGAAATCCGCTGGTAGAGAAAACCCCAACCGCTGGACCATAGCGTCCAGCAACCAAGCACCTAGTGCGGGCGCTCAGAACAGATCCTGCTCAATCAAGTGGGCTGTGAAGCAAGAAAACGTCCAGCCGTCGCAGACGTGTTTTTTCTTGACTTCTCCTTTTATAGAACTTACCGGGACCTACGCCAATTCGTGATAGATTCTTTTTGGAATCTCTTCGATGGACACCAAAACACGATTGAAGGTCTTGATATTCAGCGGATTCTTCTGTGCCGTGGTGGGTACGGTCCTCAGTGCGATAGCTGTGGTGATTCTGAGAATAATCAGCAATGGGCTTCGAGATGGTCTAATGGTTGCGAGTTTCCTGCCGGGAGTTCTGCTCTACATCGCAATTGTGGCGGTTCCGTTCGGTTTAATAGTTGGTTCGCTCGGAGGTTGGTGGATTGCACCTAGAGTGATGGGTGACACTCAGTCGCGGTACCTGTTCCTACAGTCCTCCGTGCTTGGTGCTATTCTCGGTTCGACATTTCCGCTACTGGCAATCGCGTTAGGATGGGGCCCACTGGAAAATCTCAGCTCAGTCCTGCCGATTTCGATTGGAGTCGGAATCGTTTGCGGCCTGCTTCTAACTGCCACAATGCGAAAGCTGGCCCGCCTATTGCATTTTAAATTGGAGTACTAGCAGGAACTTTTCCGATTACGCGACAAATCAGGAGTTGAGCGACAATTTCGGTGTAAGCTCCCAACTGTTGCAAGGAGAAAACGGTGTTTGCGAAAAAGCCTAGGCGAGATTTGGAAGCTCCGCCCATTGCAAGTAGCAATTCCCAGGCAGTTGAAGTACTGAGGGTGTGGGCTGTCCCCGGCCGACCTCAGCAGTTGACGCTAAGAACAACATGGAAGGATGCAGGTGCGTGGGGCTTGTTGCTTGCTGACGTTGCACGCCACGCGGCGAAGGCATATGCGGACGAAGGACACAATGCCGCTGAGGTTCTTGCAAGAATCCAGAACCTAATGAACGCAGAGTTTTCCCGTCCGACAGATGAGCCGATTCAACTCGGATAGCGTGGGCCCTTCCGAAACGGAGTACTGGGAGGAACTTTACCGGTAACCCGACTTGCCGGGCGCTTGAGGGTGGAGCGCAGCGTAGATTGTGAACTTATTTGGGAAGAACCTGAATCTGAATCTTGTTACTGCGAAATTCGCCGTCGGCAATGGTCAGAATCGGCAAACCAAATCCTTGCTCCTTGCTGTAGTTGCTCTGGTATGAAACCTGGATGAAATAAACGCCTGGATTCAGCGAATAGTGCGAGAGGTCAAAAACGATTCGCGTGCCGAAGAAATATCCGGGAGCTAGACCTACCAGTTGGGACTTGTCGTAAACCGGCGGTGGAGGAAGTGGAACAGTTTGTTTCTCTGGACGTGCGACATCTCCTTTTTCGTTGGTCAATGTGAATCCAATCCCAGCCCAACCCCACTCCAACGTTCGATAAATATAGACATCCGATGACCCTCGATTTTCGATGCCAATTGTGAGATTTATCGAGTCTCCTTGAGCCAGGGTGACTTTATCCGCGGTGCACGATACAGCGAGCACTGGTTTTGGTTGTTGTTGAGCAGACAGCGGCGAGGCTATGGCGAGCACGAAAGATAAGCCGCGAAGTATACGATTCATGGCTGGCTCCACTGACGGATTGAACGGCCTAGGGACATTGTAAAGCGTGCCACAATCGCACAAGGTTCTGATTAACGCGGTAACCGGAAAAGTCCTATAAGAGGGAATGTCCAGAGAAAACAGCTCCCCTTCGGCTCAATGCCGATTTTTGTCTCGGTATTCAGCCCAACCGTTTGAAGAGTGGTCTTCCTCAGGCCGTAAGGCCGTTGTCTTTGCGTGCGAGGCGGAGACGCGGTTCTTCTTTCCTGTGGTTCCATTTCGCTGTTGTGACGGCGCCAATGGTTTTCTGAAACGACAAGCCTGACGATTGTCCACTCCAAGAGTGGCAATGCATGGTCCTATCGGAGACTCGTGGCCTAATGGCTTTCTTCGATTGTCCGAGAGGGCATAGGGTGGGTCCGGAGACTCGCGTGTTTTAGCACGGGCCTGACTTTTCCGGTTGATACTTCCCCCCGAATCGAACGTCTCAAGAAGCCGATGGCCACCGCCAGGAATGGTCCCAGGGGTGGAACGGACTCTCTGCCAGAGACGCTCAAGCTGCTTGTGGTTTCAAATAGTTGGCGTCGAAACGAACCTCCTTCTTCCAGACGATCAACGTGATCGCGGCAATCTTTCTCGCCAGAGTCAGGCGCGCCATCGTGGGCTTCCTCCCCTTCGCTAATAAAGCTTGGTAAAAATCGTGGAGCGGCCCAGCAGCGTTACTGGCTCTCATCGCCGCACCCTTGAAAATATCTTTGAGGTCGTGGTTGTGGTCCTTATTGAGACCCCGAACCGTCGCGGGTTTCTTGGAACGTTGCAGCTGTCCTTCGGCAACGCGGTACTGTGCGCTGTCATGCGTTTCTAATGCCAGGCCGCTGTAGGTCCACAGGTTTCGCTTGGTGCGGAAGCGGTGCGGCGTCTGCATCAGCGCCATCAACAGGGCGGCTCGAATCGGACCGATCCCCGGAATCAAGCGCAGCAATTTCCAGGCCTTGTGTTTCTTGGCTTCTTGCAACAAATCCCGGCGTACTTCCTGGCGCAGGAGGCGCAACACATCCAGTTGCTGGTAGTAGTGTTCGGCGCGTCGCCGCACCCCGGCTTCGCTGATCTTGCCGAGCCATTCCGCGCGGTGCCGTGGCGCATACACTTCTTTGCCGGCACACGGAATGCCCCAACTGCGATACAAGGCCTTCAGCCGATTCATGACCCGGGTGAGATCTTTGGTAATCGTCAGATAACTGCGCGCCAGCTCCTTCAACGTTCGCAAGCCGTGCTCGCCGTGATAGACCGACTTGATGTTGTTCATATACAACTGTTCGGACAGCTTGCGGGCATCAATCCGGTCACTCTTACTGCCGTTTCTCGAGGCATTTTTTCGTGTATTGCACACCAGCACCTCCGTGACGTGTGGCTTCAGCAAGTCATACAGCCAGGTCGCCCAGGTCCCCTCCTCAAATGTGACGCGCAAATCCCCGCACAGCCCGTTGATGAACTGCAGAATCGTGCTCGCTTTGGTCTCGATGACACACTCCATCACGATCTTGCCAATCGAGTTCCTCACGGCAATCGAAATACTTTCTGTGTGCACATCCATACCGATATATTTAGTGCTGGTCATAAAAGGGTGCTCCTTTCTGGAGAAGTTTGAGCAAGGCACTCAAAACGTACTCCAAAGGGGCGCCCTCTTATAATGCGTGGGTCCCGGTACAACAGATGCCGAGACTTAGCGGCGGGGTCGAGCCATTTTACTGGTGAGAAGTGGCTGTCTTGGTTGCGGACGACCTGTTGCGTTTGTTCCAAGCTGTTCGCAAACCAACGGAAACGAACAAAAGAATGCCAAAGAAGTACAAAATCAGTCGAATGGGGTTAGTACCTACCCAAGAAATAAAATGAAGCATGAAGGTACTGAATTCAAGAGCAAGGTACATGCAAGTAACAGCGGCAAGAAACGCTCCAACCGCTAAGAGGACACGACTAGCGAGAAGCATCACACACTCTCCGCCCATTGCAATCCTGCAAATAAGTATGGTCGCATACGGAACAACGCCAATTCAACGACAGGTCCTGATTAACGCGCTAACCGGAAATGTTGGTCCCGGTACCTGGAGACTACGCTGGCTTGACTAAAACGTAAGCGTACGGTTCTGACCGTCTGTTAGAAGTGTGAGTATGTCAAGGATGATGGTCCTTGTGGGCACAACGGAAGTGTCCACTTGGGGAATAAGTGGACACTTCGGAGCGGGTAGTCGTTAAGAGAGAGCCGCGCAGGCGGCGTTCGGTGGCGGAGAAGCGGCGGATCGTCGAGGAGACGTTGGAGCCGGACGCGTCGGTGGCGCAAGGTGGCGCGGGCGCATGGAGTGAATGCCAACCAGGTGTTTGCGTGGCGGCGTCAGTATCGGCAGGGGTTGCTGGGGAGGGGCAAGTAGAGCGGCGAACTTGCTGCCGGTGCATGTGACTGGAACGCGGGTAAGCAAAGTGCATCGCGCGGTCCAGCGGCAAGCTGCACATGGAACCGCGGAAGCAGCGGGCACGATTCACGTGGAACTTCCCAAGGGACAACTTCGCATCACGGGGCGTGTGGATGCGGAAGCGTTGCGTGTGGTGCTGGAGCAGTTGCTGGGATGATCGGGCTGGCGGCGGGGACGCGCATCTGGATCGTGGCGGGAGTGACGGACATGCGGCGCGGATTCGTGGGGCTGAGCGGGATGGTGCAGACGGCGCTGGCAGGAAAATCCGTTTTCGGGGCAGGTGTTTGTGTTTCGCGGGAAGCGCGGCGATCTGATCAAGCTGCTGTGGTGGGATGGCGACGGGCTGTGCTTGTTCGCGAAGCGACTGGAGCGCGGACGATTCATCTGGCCGCAAGCGGCGAACGGCACGGTTTCGCTGACGCCGGCGCAGTTGTCGATGCTGCTGGAAGGCATCGACTGGCGGCGGCCGGTGCGCAGTTACGCGCCGCAGATGGCGGTGTGAAGCAGAAATAGTTTTGTTTTTCTTGTGCGTTTTTATTTTGCTGTAAAGAAAGTCTGCTAGATTCGCGGCAATGGCTGCCGCGCACCACGCTCTTCCCGATCTCGACACACTCGATCCCAACGAACTGAAAGCGCTGATCTTCTCGCACGAACAACTCTTCGAAAGACGAGCAATTGCTTCGCGCGACAACGAGATCGAGCACTTGAAGCTGCTGATCGCCAAGCTGCGGCGGCATGCAGTTCGGGCGCAAGTCGGAGAAGCTGGATCGCGAGATCGAGCAACTGGAGTTGCGGCTGGACGAGCTGGAAGCCACGCAAGCAGAGAAGGCTCGTCGCTTCGCAAACATCCGCTGCTCCGCAGCTCCGCTGTGAATGCGGCAGCGAAACCCGCGCGGCGGCCGCTGCCGGAGCATCTGCCGCGCGAAACGCGGAAGTATCCGCCGAAGCAGAGCGCTTGCCCGGACTGCGGCGGAGAACTGAAACATCTGGGCGAAGATGTTTCGGAGATGCTGGAGTATGTGCCGGCGCGATTCAAAGTGATCCGGCAGGTTCGACCGAAACTGGCTTGCGCGTGCTGCGAACGCATCGTGCAAGCGGAAGCGCCGAGCCGTCCGATCGAGCGCGGCATGGCCGGGCCGGGGCTGCTGGCGCATGTGCTGGTCTCGAAATACTGCGACCATTTGCCGCTGTATCGCCAGTCGGAAATTTACGCGCGGGAAGGCGTGGAGCTGGAACGCTCGACGCTGGCGGACTGGGTGGGCGGAACGAGCGCGTTGCTTGCGCCGCTGGTGGAAGCGCTGCGGCGCCACGTGATGAGCGCGAGCGAAGCTGCACGCCGACGACACGCCGGTTCCGGTGCTGGCGCCGGGCAACGGCAAAACAAAAACCGGGCGGCTGTGGACCTATGTGCGCGATGATCGGCCCGCGGGAGACGCAACGCCAGCGGCGGTGTGGTTCGCCTACACGCCGGATCGCAAAGGCGAGCATCCGCAAGCGCACCTGAGCAACTTCACCGGCACGCTGCAGGCCGATGGCTACGCGGGATTCGATCAGATCTACGAAGCCGGGCGCATTCAGGAAGCGGCCTGCTGGGCGCACGTGCGCAGAAAGTTCTACGACCTGTAGCGGCGCACAAATCGCCGGTCGCGGCGGAAGCGCTGGAGCGCATCGGCGCACTGTATGCCATCGAAAAAGAAATCCGCGGACGCTCGCCCGAACGAGCGGCGCGAGGTCCGCAACCAGCAGCGCGGCCGTTGCTGGAATCGCTGAAACAATGGCTGGAAGCTACGCTAGGCAAACTGTCCAGAAAATCGGACACCGCGCTGGCGGTTCGCTATGCGCTGGGCCGGTGGGAAGCGCTGCTGCGCTACTGGACGATGGCCGCATCGAGATCGACAACAACGCCGCGGAACGAGCGTTGCGCACCGTCGCCCTGGGCCGCAAGAACTACTTGTTCGCGGGCTCCGATGCCGGCGGCGAACGCGCCGCCGCGATCTACAGCCTGATCGGCACCGCCAAACTCAACGGCATCGATCCCGAAGCCTACCTGCGCGACGTGCTCACGCGCATCGCCGATCACCCCATCAACCGCATCGACGAACTCCTGCCCTGGAACCTCATCCCCGCCACAGAAACTGCTTCGTTAACGTAATCCGCCGTCAAGACGGCCAACTTCGGACGCTTACACTAAAACTGCTTGTAGAGTGTAGAAATAGCTCGAACGAAGAGTTCAGGCGATGTTCCACCACGGGATGGGCTTGCCAGCATAAAAGGCCGGGTTCGACGGCTGGATGCAGTTATATCCAGGTCGCCCCGGTAGCCGATGCCTCGTGAGCAGGGCTGCCAGTACGACAGCTGCTTGCTAGGCCCCCTCAACCGGCTACCGGAGCGAGTGTGCTTCCCAAGCAATCTAATCTTCCAGTTCACAATACTTCTACAAGTGCGCCTACTGGATCGACAAGGGACCGGGGATCTTCTCGTCTATTAAGTGAAGATGAGATCGAAGCATTGCTGGCCCTCTTCAACCTCTTGGATCAATGGGCGCGTGAGGGGGCCAGCCGTGGGGAATAAGGACTTTCCATCCAACGTTAACGTAACGTTAGGGCGGGCAAGCCCACAAGCCGAAACGCTGCCAGTTGAGTGGTTCCCGTGCCCATTATGTGGTTCTCCTATGCCGGTTCGCCTGACAGGCAAAAAACAGAAACCGTATTGCCATTGTTTGTCATGCATGTTGCAGATATTCTTTCGCGGCAAAGTCGCAATTGATCGCTTAAGGAAATTGATTGCATCCGGAATTCTGGTTTCCGGAGACAATTCTTCATCTAATATGGCGCTCACTCTATATAATCGCATCCAAATGTTGAAGTTGCAGGCAAGCCAACTGAAGGAGAAACGCAGTTTATTGTTTTCAAACGAAGATTTGGAAAGCGTAATTTCGGCGTTTGAGACCGAAATTGCGCAACTGCAAGAAAATTTGAAAACCACTGCGCGCAAGTCATTGAGGAATAAATAATGCAAAACGCCGTCATTTACGCCCGTGTATCCAGCAAAGATCAGGAACGCGAAGGATATTCCATTCCCGCCCAATTGAAGTTACTTCGCGAATATGCGCAAAAGAATGATTTATTGGTCGTTCTTGAATTTGTGGACGTGGAAACGGCAAAAATGGCAGGACGCAAGAATTTTGGCGCAATGGTTAAATACCTGGAGAAGTCGCCTGATTGTCGTATTGTTCTCGCGGAGAAAACAGACCGTTTGTATCGTAATTTGCGGGACTGCTTGACCCTGGAGGATCTTGATCTAGAGATTCACTTACCTAAAGAAGGCCAAGTGGTGAGTAAGAATGCGAGATCGCAGGCGAAATTGATTCACGGAATTCACGTTGTTTTAGCGCGAAATTATATTGAGAACTTACGCGAGGAAGTAAAAAAGGGAATGCGGGAGAAGGCAGAACAAGGAGTTTACCCGAGCCGTCCGCCGTTCGGATATCGCAATAATAAATTGGAACACACGATTGAAATTGATCCGGAGAAAGCGCCGGTAGCTAAGCGCATGTTCGAAATGTATTCGAGTGGGCGGTATTCCCTCCAAGATGTGTGGAAAGCATTAAAACGAGAGTTTGAGGTAAAACTCGCAAAAAGCAACGTTGAAAAGCTTCTTAAAAACCCGTTTTACACCGGCACTTTCTATTGGGATGGAAAGCGGTATGCAGGCACACAGACACCTCTAATCAGCCACTTTTTGTTTGATCAGGTACAGGCTGTATTCCGCGGGCATAACCAGCCAAAATACAAGAAACACGCGTTTGCCTTCGGTGGGTTACTACGATGCGCGTATGACGATTGCATGGTTACCGCAGAATTGAAAAAGAATCGCTATACGTATTACAGATGTACCGGTTATCGCGGGAAGTGTGATCTTCCCTATTTTCGTGAAGAACAATTGGGAGAAAAACTAGGACAAATTCTCAAAGATATCCACATCCCGAAAGACATTTTGCAGCAGCTGGAGCAGGCCTTGCTTACTGGCGCAGGTCGGGCCGAAGCCTCTATAAAGGCTGATCGCGATAGGCTTGAGAGCAAGTTGTTACAGATTCGCCGCAGGCTCGATCGGGCTTAGGTGGACAAGCTGGACGGGAAGATCAGCGAAGCTTTCTGAGAAGCTAAATCCGCCGAGTGGAATGAGGATCAGCAAAAGATCATGGCAGCGTTGGAGGCGTTGAAACCGCAGACTCAAGGCGGTGTGCAAAATGGATTGAGGATTTTAGAACTCGCGAATAAGGCCTATTTTCTTTACCTTAGACAGCCACCAGCAGAAAAAGCAAAATTGCTGCGAATCGTACTTTCGAACTGCAAGGTGGATGCTGTATCTCTTTATCCAACTTACAGAAAGCCCTTCGACTTGATCTTTAATCGTGTGAAAACTAAAGAATGGCTCCCCGGGCTAGATTCGAATTAGCAACCCTTCGGTTAACAGCCGAGCGGGACAAAAATCTAAGTGCCGCGTCTGGTGTCGCTTACATAAGACTCGGAGCCATTCTTCTCTCTTTAAATGCACCCAATCCTGCACCCAAAGTGTGCTATTGGCAAAGAACCTCAGGCTCCCGTCCGGCGCTTTATTGAAGAAGACACAACTCTCAGAGACCTAGACTGTAGCCTCCGCACTCTTTGACTTGGTATTTCTCGCAACCTAAGATGCACGGAGATACGCAAGTTCCAGAGATTGGCCACGCACTCGCCATTATCGCATCGTAGGGAAAATTGGCATTGGAGGCGTAGCAAAATGATCGATTCGACCCTAAATCCCCACGTGCAAATGATCCTGAATCGAGGCGAGTCCGATGTCCAAGACCTTTAAGCGCGGTGACCACGTTGAATGGAACTCAGAAGCCGGCAGAGTCAGAGGCGTGATTTTTAAGAAGGTTGTTTCAGACGTACGAATCAAGGGCTATGTGCACCATGCATCGAAAGAAGAACCTCAATACCTCATCAAGAGTGACAAAACTGACCACGTAGCTATTCATAAGGGCAAAGCACTAAGGGTAGTGAAGACTCAGACGTGAAAGTGGCGGACCAAAATCGGTAAGAGAAGGGACTTCACGTTATAACGGATGCATTCCGGCGCCACTGCACTTTTGTTCGACGCTACTCAGTGGTCATGCTAAGCGGAGTGGTGACGACAACGGGTGGTCGGAGGAAGGTGACAAAGAGATTGACGGCGAACAACGTAACCGCCGCCAGTTCGATCAGGGCAGAAACAGGCAGAACGTTCCATGCCCAGGCCTCATAATTCTGATACCCGGCAGCTTTGAACGCGGCGCTCTTCGCTACAATCCAGGCAAGCATCTCGTTCCAGTCTTTCACAAATCACTCGGCGGCCTCCCGATGGAGATCTGTGGCGAGCTTGTCATAGTCGATGCCCGCTTTAGAACCATTGAGAAGAGCTCTTCTGAGTGTCGCCAAGAACTAGGTAGTTATGCCTGTTGCCTCTATGATTCGACCTCCACCAGATAATCACGGCCTTCCCAAGATCTCTTGCTCGCCCAAAAGAAAGTGAATCGAAGCGGCGCGCGCTGCTCTGGGGGAATCGGGATGTCCACAAATTCAATTCCGAGTGCCGTTCCCGATGAGGGAATATCTTCGACTGTGTACCATTCGTCTTTCGTCAAGTGGAGGCGAAACGGCGCGTCAACCTGGACGCGAAGTGTATGGTCTTTTCTAATGCGACGTACTTGTCGATTGAACTTCCACACCTCGAAACGATGATGAGTGATCCGTCCGGAGAGATAACGCTCCGCGACTTCTGGAATCAGATCGAAAACCCGGCCGTCAGCGACGGACCTCAACAGCTTGATGTACTCGGCGTGTGCCCACATAAGCGGCATCGCTGAACCTGTGGGCCGTCCCGAGAGCATAAAAACATCGGGCCGGTCCGGTTCGTCCCAGACCTGCTCAGGCAAGAGGCCTGTGGCCGAACAAAAACCTTCCATGGCCCGAATGAATAACTTTGTATCGTGGCCCGCAGCTATTTCGTAGTGCCCACGCTCGCCCGCCAAGAGTGGCCAACCCCGTCCCTTCCCCCACCCAACGAAAGGTCCGCCGTCTTCTCTCTGTCCATACCCATCGTTGTTGTAGCGATGCCAGCAGGGTCCGAAAGGAGTTTCCACTTTGAGCACGGCTCAACAACGCGCAGCGAATCCAGGATCAACGAATTATCGGGTTTTCGAATTCCATAACGCACGAGTGCGAGAAACCCTGCATCGATAATGTCCTTGGCCGGGAACTTGCTTTGAACATCCGGCGGGCGGTTCGCAATGTTGAGGAATCCGCTATTGGGATCTTCCCCTGGCTGGGGATTGTCAATGCTCGCCGGAAGAATGCGTATGTAGTGCCGGCTGATCCCAGGCACAAGCGAACTCTGCGTTGTGACCGTCCAGGATTCAACGTGAGAGTTCAGAAAATCGGCATACTCTTCCAGGAATGTCGCCGTAGCTTCGTCGTGCCTTTCGCGAAATAGGCAGGCAGTGGAGATCAGAGCAGCGATGTTCGAGGCAAGTGTGGATGGAGAATAACCACTCGCTTCCTCCCAGCGCTCCTGCTGAGTAACCGGTCCATGGCGGACCAAGTAAGCAGCCGCGCGCGCAATCATCGGGTAAGGGTCAAAATCCTGGAGAGCATTCAGCCGCTTGATCCGCCATGCGAGAAGAATTGGAAATGCGACTTCGTCGAGTTGGATTCCCCGCCAGTAGGCTTCTCCATCTAGCCAAAAATTCTGGGGAAAGCCCCCGTCCTCCAGTTGGGCGACTGCCAGGTAAATGAGCGCCTGCAAAGGTGTAACACAGTCGCCGGCAGCGAGCATGGCCGAAGCGCTATTGACCATGTCGCGCGTCCAGACCAGATGGTACCCGCCGTGGTCCGAGTCACCCTTTGCTTCTCCCCAGGGAATCGACAGGGATGCGATGAACGCGCCCGGATACGATTTGTCTTCGTGAGCGCGAAGCAAGCTAAGGCTGCTGTGATATAAGTTCCCTTTGTCCAGGGAGATCCTTTCCAGCGGAAGGACTCGGGCGCCAGCGCGCTCCCATTGCTCCGTATAACGTTTGTGATGCTCCTTGAAAGGTATGCCCAGCGCCTGAAACAGCGTCGTGACGGCGCGGTGCTGTGTGTTACCGAATGCAAGACCCATGGTGAACTCGCGTTGAACGCCCAGGCCCAGTTCTCCCGTCAGCGCAATGTTACCGTCAGAGGCACAATCGAACTCCCAGTCCATTTGAAAGTTGCCCGCAAGGTCGGTCCAGCCGTCACTTCGGCCAACGTAGCCACACGATGTACGAGAAAACTTGACCGTGCCGCCGAGCGCGAGCCATACCCCTTTTTTCTCCGCCATCAGGATTTCCCGGCCAGCAACTTCGATTACGTGACCGTTGTTACTCGATCCGCCTAACTGGAGATGGGGCGCGCACAGCGTATAGATGCGCAATTTTGAGATAAAGGCTTCATCGCCAGTCAGCTTGGTGTGCTGAAGAATGCAGCAAGAGTGTGGATCTGTGATTATTTCCTTGACGATGGCGTATCGGCCGCTGGGATCAACGTTCGTGATGCGGTAACCCAAGGCGTGATCGGAAAGACGCTCACATGTTGATTTGAGATGGCGTTTTTCTTCATGGAAGAAAGTCTTCCCATCCGTGACGAGATACTGAAGGTCTCGGATCTGTGGGTGATCCACGGTCGGATAATAGACTTCCGTGATGACACCGTTCCACAAGGTGAACCAGATTCGGCTAGAAGCCGCGTAAGCGGTTCCCACCCCGTCTTTATCTCCGTGGGTCCATCTCGGCTCAATGCCAGGCCATCCGAAGGCTGGATTGTTATGTGTTGGTTTCATATGGCGCACTCTCACGCACGGTAGCGGTTCAGATCCCCGTCAATCCAACCCTCTTTGAGCACGGACTAATCTTTTTGCTCGATCATCATCTCGTCTTCGCTCGCGGCCTTCATTTGGCAGCTTCCATTGCTTTGTCTGCGGTCGCTTTGGGATTGTGCCAGCCGCCCTCACCAGCAATGATATGGTCAGCTTCCGTCGGGCCCCAAGAGTTTGGTTCGTACTCATGGGCCGGCGTCGCGTTCCCCAAGATCGGATCGACTACACGCCACGCTGCTTCCACGCCGTCTTCACCAACGAATAGCATCGGGTCACCCCGAAGCGCATCGCCAAGCAGGCGTTCGTAAGGCTTCCTCTCCTCGGCCTGCGTCTGCCGTACAACAAGTTCGACTCGCTCACCGACCATCGCTTCTCCGGGTAACTTCGCCCGCGCACCCAACGAGATAGAGACATCGGGGCCAAGCCGAAATCGAAAATAATCCGCCTGACCTTGCATAACGGCGTCGAAGACGGCCTGTGGAGGGCGCTTGAGTTCAACGAATACTTCGGTCACCGAGACGGGCATTTGCTTGCCAGCTCGAATGTAGAACGGGACTCCTGCCCATCGCCACGTGTCAATGTGCAACTTGACCGCTGCGAACGTCTCTACCTGTGAATCCGAAGCAACTCCTTTCTCATTGCGGTAGCCTCGGAACTGACCGCGGACAACATCCGCAGGAGATAGCGGCCGCATGGCTCGAAAAGCCCGTTGCTTCTCATATCGCAAGGCATCCGCATCTCGGCCGATCGGTGCCTCCATCGTGAGAAGCGCGACGACCTCTAACATGTGGTTTTGAATGACATCCCGGATTGCACCCAGCTCTTCATAAAGGACTCCCCGCCCTCGCATGCCGAAGTCTTCAGCCATCGTGACCTGGACACTCTGGATATAGTTGCTGTTCCAAATCGGCTCGAGGAACGAATTGGCGAAGCGGAAGTACAGCAGATTTTGGACTGGCTCCTTGCCAAGGTAATGGTCAATCCGGAAAATCGCCAATTCGGGAAAAGATTTATGGAGCGTTCTATTGAGCGCCTGCGCCGAGGCAAGGTCGCGGCCGAATGGTTTTTCGACGACCAGCCGCGCCCCCTTGTCGCATTCTGCATGGGCCAGACCTTCAACTACGGTCGCAAACAAGTCTGGAGGTATAGCAAGGTAATAGAGAGGATGAGATGCAGCGCCAAGCGCTTTTCGCAACTGGTTGAATGTTTCCGGTGAACCGTAGTCTCCGTTGACATACTGGAGCTTTGCCGAAAGCGCTGCAAATGCGCGAGAGTCCAGGCTGCCGTGTTTCTCAATGCTCTCGCGAGCGCGGGCTCGAAGTCCGTCAAGGTCCTTCGCAGACCTGGCGACCCCGATAATCGGCATATCGAAATGACCGCGCTGGATCATTGCCTGAAGCGCGGGGAAAATCTGCTCAAATGCTAGATCCCCAGTGGCACCAAAGAAAACAAATGCATCCGATTCGAGATTCTCCATTTTCTACCGTCCGTTCTCATGCCTGTACCGCTACGTCCTGCTCAGTAGCCTGCGAATTCTTCTGCGTGAATGTCACTGTCATTCATCCCTGCTTTGCTTAACATCTCGTGCAAACCTTTCACCATAGCGGGCGGACCAGCGATGTAATAGATGGGTGACGCAGCGCCCTTCAAATGCCTTCCGAGCATCCTTTGATCGATCAAACCGGTTTCACCGTCCCAAGGTTGATGTGATTTCTCCATTTCCGTCATGCTGGCGATTAACTTGTACTTTGGATTGTCCCTTTCCAGGCTCCGAAGGTCCGCGAGGAATGCTGCATCTTCCGGCCGCCTGCTGGAATAGAAGAGGAAAACACGCTGGGGCAACTTCTCCTTCGCTGCCCAATGGACAAGGCTTCGAAACGGCGTGATGCCAATCCCGCCAGCAAGGAATACGGCCGCTCGCGTAGAATCATTCTGAAGAATCAAATCCCCGCATGCCCCTTCGATCTTCACAGCGGTCCCAATCGGCATCGTCTTCAGCACTCGTTTGAATGCCGTGTCGCGCATCCGCGTGGCCACCATCAAGGTTTCTTCATGAGGGGCGCTCGCGATTGAAAAACTGCGCACATTTCCTTCGGAATCCGTCTCCGGGGGATCAAGCAAAGTCATATCGAGATACTGGCCGGCCTTGAATGTCCATCCCGATGGCTTTTCGAACCGGAAGGCCATGGTGCCTTCCGCAACTTCCTTACGACCTTTCAGTTTGCAGATGAAGCCTTGTGACGCCGCAGCAGTGCTCATAATTGTTTCCTTCCGATACGTGCCTCGATCAAATCCTGACTTCGTTTCTTTCGGGAAAACGCCAAACCTCGTGAATCAGATCCCAGCCTCCTGGCTGAAATACTGGTAATCTTCCCGCCAACCACCTTGGCCTTGGCCAATGGTTTTGTAATCCTCGATGAACTCGATTGCGCGGATGTACTTCACCATCGTGAATCCAAGCTGCGTTTCCACGCGAAGCCGGAGCGGCGCTCCGTGCAGAATCGGCAGCGGCTGGCCATTCATTTCGTAGGCAAGAATGGTCTGTGGATCTTTCGCCAACCCCAAGCGAATCGTGCCGTAGAAGTACCCCGGCCCCTGGGCGTGTGGCTCCGATGTGGATTTATTGTCGAACGCATAGAAAACGATATAGCGGGCGGCGGGAAGCGGATGACAAAGTCCGACGATGTGATGCAGAGATACGCCACCCCATTCTGCAACGCCTGACCAGCCCTGGATGCAACAGTGCTTGGTAATCTGAGTTCGTTTCGGCATTGCGCGGAGATCCGGCAGCGTTAGATGCAACTGCCTTTCGACCAATCCGCCGATCTCCAGGCTATAGTTCGCAAAGTTTTCGCGCGCCATCGCCAAAAAACTTTCCTCTTTCGGCGGCCGACCATTGACCCAAAAGTATGGCGAGATGTCCACCTGTGAGTAATGCTGCGCGGACACTTCATGGCCGAAAAGGAGTGTGCGCACCGGATCGGTGATCGATTGAGTGGCTTTCTGGACAAAGCGTGGGCGGCGACGCGAACACACGGTTGTCACGGTGTGGATGACCACTACACCGGCCAGCCCGGACAGCCAGACCAGAAGAGCAAACGTCAGCTGCGGATCATGCGTCTGTCCCAGAACAATAAGTGCCAGCTCGCTCCGGAAACCATGCAGAGCCACGATCGTGACGTGTCCAATGAAGAATACGATGAAGGTGCATAGAGCCAAGAAATGCAGACTCCGTGCGCTTTGCCGTCCGTGGAAGATCTTGATATACCACGGAAAACGAGCGGCGACGGCCGGAGACATCGCTACTCCCGTCGCAATGCTAAACGGTGCAAGCAGGAATATCACTGCCGCATAGCTCAACTGCTGTAATGCGTTATATCCTCCCGGCGTTTCCACAAGGTGGAAGCTCAAATAACTAAGCATTGCATGCCATGCGTCCGGGACAATCTGCCAGGAAGTCGGGATCAGTCGCCGCCACTCCGGAGTGACGAAGAGCATCACCACGTATGTCAAACCTGTTAGCAGCCACGCGAAATCCGCGAGAAAGTGCCAGTGGCGTCCGAGACCTAGATTTTCGTGGCCGGGCAGGGCAATCACGGATGGGAATGAGGTTTCTTCGTCACTCGCCGTCCAGAGTCGGTCCTCAGGTCGCTGCTTCTTCGTAAACTTGAGCCATTCGCTGCCCGGCGTGCAGTGCTCGTTCCAGTAAAGCCTCGGATGTGCGCTCAAGATCTCAAGACCGCTCCGAATGAGAAGCGACAGAAGAAGAAAATTGAAGAAGTGCGCCGCGCGCAGCCACAATGGATAGTCAAGAGGCATTATTCAACACATTCTTAAACCTTGGTTTTTCGGTTCTTCCGTAAACTCGTTGGAAAACGAACTAGGGGGAATCGCCCGCCGCCGCGATTCCGGACAGGGTACGTGATGCGATGACCCTGCACGCGTGCAAAAGGAATGAGCGAATGAACCTGGGAACGTTTCATGCTCATAATGTCGTCAACGTGAATCCCGCGTACAGTCAACGCATCGGCGATGAGGGAACGGTGACAACGCCATGGAACCGCTTCCGCGCACATAATCACGCTCCGCTTCTGCTCGGCCAATTTCAACAATCGGTGTAACCCCGCTTCGAAGTCGGAAGTCTGCATGTAATCAGCAAAGCCACGAAATGAGGCATTGCGCCAGCCCATGTTCGGCGAATCGCGTCGTGCATGGCGCAAGCCCCCGAGCTTTCGCAAATGCACGTAGCCGATCCTCTCGGCTCGCAACTTTTTCGACAGGGTCTCCTGGTTGAACTGAGGATTGTGTCTTGATCGGGGGATGCTGCGTACGTCGATGACGCGCTTGACGTGGTGCGCCCGCAGAAGATCGAGGAAGTCTTTCCATGTGCGGTTCGAATGCCCAATGGTCAAGACAGCGGGCATTTCTGGCGCTTTCATATAAATCTGGTTCTCCCGTCCGCATTGCTTATGAGCGGATCATCGTCAGCAGCATCTTGAATCTACTGAGGGCCTTCAGCGAGTGGGGCTGATTTGCGGGCATGAGAACCGCTTCGCCTGCCTTCGTCCGCAGTGGTTTGCCTGAAACCTCGATTTCCGCTTCGCCCTCCAGGAGATGTGCCAATGCGTCAAACGGAGCCGTATGCTCACTTAAGCCTTGGCCCTCATCGAAAGCGAACAGCGTGACGGTTCCCGTCGCACGTTTGACTAGCGTCCGGCTGACAACGGCTCCTTCTTGGTAATTCACGAGGTCGATCACGCGAACGACTTCCGCAATGGGCATTTCCCGCTTACTCTGTGCCTGCTGTGAACTCATCCTTGACCACCTCCACCGCCACCATTGTCTTGTGTAACCAACTCGCTTACATCAGCACATGCTCCATTATCGGCAATGCGATTTCAGTTCTCCGCTGGCCCCACGTGCTTTTTCTTCGAGGCGCATCCAGATTTCTTGAAGCTCCTGGACTAGTTTTTGATCCACCAGGCCGAAGTAAGCAAGAGGCGGGCATTCATCTACTACCTGGACCGGGCATCCCTCGTGGAGCATCTGTTGTGAGAGCGCGATCTGTTTGAGGGTCACCTCGTACCGCCCCCCACAAGCGCTACATGGGATCTCGATCGCGACAATTTCTAGAATGTCCATAAATGTTGTTCTCATTTCAGCGCAACTTCTCGTCGGGCTCGTACTGCTGTTTCCGGACCACGATTCGCGGATACGGGCAGGTACTGTCCACTATTCAAGACTGAGCGATTGTTCCCTTACCTCTTTCCGTCAGCATGTAGAAGTCACTACCGCACGCGTTCAGCATCCCTGCGCGGGTTAATTCATCGATGGCGTCGAGGACGCCCTCCCGTTCGGCTGGTTCGTTGCCTGCCACCTCGAATAGCGCATGAAGGTCTAGCCGATCCTTTCCCATTTCTCCGAAGAATCGAAGAACACGCAAAGAGAGTGGCTTCACTGTGTACCTCGCTGAGTTAGCTTGATCAAGAGCGCGGCCTTCTATCGCCGACTGAGAGCAGTGCTCGCGGTGAGCGCACGAACGCCGGACAAGACGACCTGGACCGTACGCGCGACTTCCCGTTATTTTCGTTTAGGGCGGGTAATCTCCTTCCCGCGCGGCTTCGCCTCCGCAATCTTTGTTTCCGGTGGCCACGAGAGCGTCAGCAGAAAGGCGCTGTCCTCGGAGGCCTCCACATCATGAGAAACGCACTGATCCAGGGCGAGCAAGTTCCCCGCAGAGAGATCCACCACCCGCTCGGGCAGGTGAAGCCGGATATGGCCGTTAAGCGTGTGCACCGAGATTCTGCCTGCCGCTGTGTGCTCGTGCATGCGCGTATTCGCCTTCATCGCGATCAGCACAATGCGGAGATCCGGGTACTTTACAAGCGTCTTCGAACTTCGCCCCGTAGCAGGCAGCCACGATTCATCCCGCTGCAGCTGGGCGAGTTCGCTGGCTAAGTTAAATTGGAGCACTGATTCGCTCAGCGTCCCCTCAATACATTCGTGTCCAACGGAGGGCGGCTGTGATTCTTTTCTCTGCGGTTGTGCCATGATGGATCACCTTCGTCTTCATCCTGATTATTTGGCTCGATTGCGGACCCCGTGTCCGCAAAGCTTTCAAAAGTCTCAGCGCGAACAAACGAGGTATGCACACTCCTAGGCATTTTGGAGTCGCCATTTCTTTTCTCCTAGCTTCGGATCAACGGCGAGTAATCCAAGACGGTATCTTAGACAGCGGTGAAAAGTGCTACCGTGCAAAAAGGAACACATTTCAATGTGGGCCCCAATGCGGACTAACATCAACCCTTCGGGGAAGAACCGAATGTTCTTACGCGGTTCAATTCACTGAGAAAAAAGAGGTTGGCTCCCCGGGTAGGATTCGAACCTACAGCCTGTCGGTTAACAGCCGAGCGGGCCAAAAATCTAAGTGCCGCGTCTGGTGTCGCTTACATAAGACTCGGAGCCATTCTTACTTTTCTAGTTGCACCCAATCCTGCACCCAAACCGCTCTCAACCAGGCTGATTGTGTGTTTGATCTAGACGGCACCCTTGCGGTCAGTAAGTCGCCAGTTGATCCCGAAGTCTTGTCCTTGCTCCACGAACTTCTTGGGATTGTGAAGGTAGCCGTCATTTCTGGGGGCGACTGGCCTGAGTTTGAAAAGCAATTGCTTTCGGACCTCCCAAGTGACGACTGCTTGTCGAACCTTTTCCTCCTTCCCGCCTGCGGAACGAAGTTCTTTTCATTTGCTGGCATATGGGAAAAATTGTATTCGGAGGACTTTCTTCCGTTGGAAAAGACCAAGATTAAGAAGTCTCTCGAAACGCTGTCGACTGTGCCGTTTTCAAAGTTGAGAATCCATGGGGAGAGACCATAAAAGACCGGGGGAGCCAGATAACCATTTCTGCGCTCGGCCAACAAGCTCCGCTCGAAGAAAAAACCAAATGGGACCCAGGCTTAATCAAGCGAAAAGTAATTAAAGCCGCGCTCGACAAATCCATTCGGGAGTTTTCGATTCGAATGGGCGGTACGACTTCCATTGACATCACCAAAGCAGGTATTGACAAGGCGTATGGAATTGGAAAATTGCGCGACATCTTGGGGATCTCTTTGGATGAAATGATTTTCGCCGGAGATGCGTTATTCGTCGGAGGCAACGACTATCCCGTTGCGGAAGCAGGGGTCGATTCTATTGCAGTGCGAGGCCCAGAGGGGACTAAACCGGTCATGAAAGCGATTGTCGCTTGTCTCTCTTCGGCTACCTCGACGGAATTACCGGTTGCACCTGCAGGTTGATGTGATCTGCAAACGCGTCCTCCTGGCTTTCTTGATCCGCTGAGGAGCGGTGCCCCGAAATTTCTTCGATTTGAATCCGGTACATGACAGGCAGAACGCGGAGATGCGCATCGCGCGTTTGAGAACTCGCGATTGCGAGGCTCCACCACAAACTCCTCTTTTCAAGCAGTTCGTGAGCCTGGCGGCGTAGCGCTTCATATTGAGGATTGTCCGGTAACTCTTGGTATCGACCCATCACCAGCACGCTGGTCCACTCATGCTCGCTCTTGATCTCATCCGCCAGCACGCACACAAGCGGATTCTCCCGCATCCATTCGATTTTCTGACCTTCCGTTGAAAACCCAAAAAGCTGTTCCGATTCGTATGCAAAATAGATCGGGACAACGTAAGGCTGATTGTCGTGCGAGCACCCGAGTCTCCCAAAACCAATCTGTTTCAGAAACTCAAGACATTCTTGCCGCTCTAGGTTTCGTACCAACGTTGAAGCTCCTTCCACACTCTGCGTCACGTTCTTGCTGGCCGCAAAACGCGAGCGGCCTTAGCGGACTTTTCGTCCTCAAAAGGCAAACTCAGTTCGGGATGATCTTCCATTAGATAGTCTTTCAGTTGTAAGTCTTTTCTCTCTCTATGAACAAGCCTCGGTTGGGCTAGGCGTCGTTTCTTATGGGCCGGGGCCAGCTTGGTCTTTTTCCTTGAGATTTCTTTTTTCATAGTTAATGACACTTTCTCGCGAAACCGGGTTGCGGGAGAAACACAAGTTGCGAGCTAGGTCTGAAGCGTTTCTCGCTTGGCGTCCAACGCGTCGCGGCAGGACCGTCCACGTCTGACCATCTCATGGACCCAGTCATACGTACTGTGCAGTTTGAGACAGCGCGTTTGCAGCAACTGCTGCTAGCGTGCTCTAGGAAGCCCGCCCCCTATTAATCAGCGGATCCCTCGTAGCACTCACCGACGGCTAAGCACCCGAAACTTTGCGCACGGTACGTGCAGGAATGTTCGGAACAGACTTACGGGATGGCCATGCGACTTGAAGCTGCACACTTCTCTAGAGGACACTCAAATGACTACTGCTGGGCTTGAACTAGTAGCAACACACACTCCACCAGCGCCCATCAGCACGACGATGAAATCCTTGGTCTACCATGGTCCTGGCAAGCACGACTGGGAAGACAAGCCGCGTCCGACGATTCAAGACGTGGGCGACGCTATCGTTCGAATTACGACCTCAACCATTTGCGGAACAGACCTCCACATCCTGAAAGGAGATTTACCCTCCGTAACCGAAGGCCGCATCTTGGGGCACGAAGGTATCGGGGTGATCGAACAAGTGGGGCCGGCAGTGTCGGAATTTAAGATCGGCGACAAGGTGATCATCTCTTGCGTCACGGCCTGCTTGAAGTGCGATTTTTGTAGAAAAAATATGTACTCGCATTGCCGCCACGGCGGCTGGATCCTCGGTTACGCCATTGATGGAACCCAAGCGGAGTACGTGCGCATTCCGCAAGCCGATGGCAGTCTCTACCATTTTCCGCCCGGCGCTGATGAAGAATCCATGGTCATGCTAAGCGACATTTTGCCGACAGGTTTTGAATGCGGAGTCATAAACGGGCAGGTAAAACCCGGGGACACGATTGCCATTGTGGGGGCGGGACCGATCGGGCTAGCCGTGTTGCTGACAGCACAATTCTATTCGCCGGCCGCGATCTTTATGATTGATTTGGACGATAAGCGCTTGGCGGTCGCGAGGAAATTCGGCGCAACCACATTGGTCAATAGCAAGGATGGGAAAGCCTCCGAGCGTGTCATGGAGCTTACTGACGGCGCTGGCGTGGACGTGGCCATCGAGGCGGTCGGACTTCCTGCTACGTTCGCTATCTGTCAGGCGATTGTCGGAGCTGGCGGGCGCATCGCAAACGTGGGTGTTCATGGGAAACCGGTCGAGCTTCATATGGAAAAACTCTGGGACCGGAACATTTCCCTTACGACGAGGCTAGTCGATACGGTCACCACTTCGATGCTGTTGAAGGTTGTGCAGTCCGGGAAACTACAGCCGGAGCGACTCGTGACTCACCGTTTTGCGATGGGCGACATCATGAAGGCGTATGACACCTTTGGGAATGCAGCGGAAGAAGGTGCCCTAAAAGTAGTATTGAAGACTGGCGATAGTAAATCCATTTAGAAGTAGGTTCATCATCCAAGATGGCACGCGGCCCATGCCATTAGACGAAAGTGCCAAATATCCACCCGACCGCGGCGGTTACCGCCATGGCCAAGGCTCCCCAAAACACAACTCGAATAGCTCCAGTCCATACTCCCGCCCCACCCGCGCGCGCGGCCAGCCCACCTAATAGTGCAAGGAAAACGAGGGAACTACCCGAAACCAAGGGGATCAGCAAAGAAGCGGATGCCAAAGCGGTGATTGCAAGCGGCATTGCGGCCCCGATGGCAAAGCTGCCGGCCGATGCTAAGGCGGCTTGAATAGGACGCGCTCGAAAGGTATCGGAAATTCCCAGTTCGTCGCGCGCGTGCGCACCCAAGGCATCGTGGCTCATGAGTTGTTCGGCGACTTGTTTCGCAAGCGCAGGCGGGAGGCCACGAGCCACGTAGATTGCCGTCAACTCATCGTGCTCGCCTTTCAGGTTAGTTTTGAGTTCCGTTCGCTCAAGCTCCAGCTCGGCCTCTTCGGTGTCAGCCTGCGAATGGACAGAGACGTACTCCCCCGAAGCCATGGACATCGCTCCTGCCACCAGTCCGGCGACTCCCGCCACCACTACGCTACCGCGGCTCGCATGTGAAGCTGCTACGCCGAGCACGAGGCTCGAAGTTGACAGGATTCCGTCGTTCGCGCCCAGTACCGCCGCGCGCAACCACCCGATGCGCCCAGTGCGGTGCCGTTCGATGCTTTTGAGCGCCACGATATCCCTTTCGCGATCCTCCACCGAGCCGGATCTCAAGTGACTTTTTCGCTGACGAAACGATCTGTTCTGACCCCGCAGGATTGGAACGTCTCAGCGACTGGCCGAAATACGCACGACTTCCACGGAACAAGGAGCATGCCGCACGGTCGCTTCTGAAACGCTGCCCATCAAAAAGCGATCCAATGCTTTTCTTCCATGCGACCCAAGCACGATCAAGTCGGCATTCCATTCCGTGGCAACATCAATAATCATGGATTTGGGATCGCCTTGTTTCACGACAACGGTCGCCTTGAACCCGTGTGTGCTAAGCGCTTCAGCGGCTTTCGCAACCAATGTTTGTGCCTGTTTTGTTTCTTGGTCCCAAACTGCTTCAAGACTCCCATCGCATCCGCCCATTTCGCGGGCGACCAGGAGTGAAGGCGGCTCGACAACATTAAGTACTTTTACTTCCGTATCTTTCGAATGATTTTGCGCGATGACCGCTCGGAGAGCAGCCTCGGAAAATTTGGAATCGTCGATCGCAAGCAGGGTTTTCATCTGTCACCTTTCGTATGTTTCCGAATGCAGCTGATACGCAATCTCGGGATCAACCACCTTATCTGGTCTGGCGTGACTTAAGGTAGTTGCTCAGACGGACAATCCGCAATTTGACTTGAGTGCCATCTAATCCTCCCGACTCTTTGAAATCTGTTCCCCACGTGGGCATTTCGGCCGGGCCATGCGCAGGCATGGTCACACCATTGCGCAAAACGTCCTGAACATAGGAGTTCGGAAACTTGCCTCCGTGACCCTGTGCTAAAAGGGTCAGGTCTGGGGGCACTCTGTACGGCGCAGGAACCGGAACAACTCCTTTCAAATCGCTTCCATGACAGACTTCGCAATGTTGTTTGTACAGTTCTGCTCCCGTCGGAGAATCGGAGCCTGTTGCCTGAGCTTTCTTGGACTGTTCTTGTTGTGCTGCATACAGTCCAGCGACGAATCCAAGTAGCACGCCCAATATGGCGGCGGAACGAATAAATCGGCTTACCATCAAAGGCCTCCACAGGAAACTTTAGGGCGGCTAGGATTTTAGACTTCAGTCCAATTGACCAAAATACGAGGCTCGATTTCGCCAAGGGATAAGCAGTTCCTTCCGGTGTTCCGGAACAATCAAACCCGTGGTCGCAATTGAATCTTGCAGGAATGCAACTTACGACTTGCATCGTCCAGCTACTTGATCTGAATGGGTTCAAGATATTTCACAAGGTTCTGCAACCTCACAGCGCCAAAATCCTGATCTGATTCGACCTGATGAAAAATGGGACCCCAAATCAGCATCTCTCGTGAGCCGTGAGACACCACCGCCTCGTCGCCCATGATGGTTTGGCCAACTCGGGCAGTGGGAAACTGTCCTCCATTCTTCTTCGCCAGCACGGTCAGGTCCGGCACTTTTGCCTTCAAGGCTGGCGCAATGGGGCCGAAGCCCTTTCAAACGGCAAACGACCACAACTACTCTGTTCAAGAAGAACCGGGAGATGGACGGGCGGCAAGGAGACTGATACAGTCCTATCCCTCCAGGCCGGTCAATATTGTTCTTTCTCGCCGTCCCATTAGACATCCTAGGAACTGCGGAGAATGCTCGCTGTTCGCTTTTGTACAGCCTAGAAGAAATTCTCTTGGTATCCGAGCTAGGAGGGCCGGTTTTAGCTCGGAAAAACATACAAGTCCGTTCCATTTTTCCGGCAGCGACAACCAGAAATTCGGACGAGCTTCCGCCCATCATCGATTTAATGGCTAGGGCGTTTAGACGGAATTAGTGCGATTCCCAAAGTGAACACCACCAAGACAGCCAGCCCAAATGCGAAAGTGATATATATCGCCAGGATATCCATTGTTGAGCCCTCACCTCAAGATAGAGATTTTGAATACCAGTCATTGCAGCCCTGTTGTCAGTTTCTGAGCTACCGTTTGGGACCACGCTGGAAATTTTCACTCTTATCCTTTCGCTTGCATTACGCAAGCCTTGTTATTGAGGGGACGTCGCAGCGGCGACAGGCTGCAAGCTGATGGAGACAATCTTGGTGCCGATCACTTCACCTGAGACCACTAACTCGACCCGGCGATTTTGTTGACGTCCTTCGGCGGTATCGTTTGACGCGATGGGCCGTGTCTTACCAAAGCCCGTTGCCGTGGTCGAAGATTCGGGAACACCTTCTTGGGTTAGATAGCTGCGGACGCCTTCGGCACGCTGCTCAGAAAGTTCCTGATTGTATGCCTCAGTGCCAACGCTATCGGTGTTTCCTTCGACGGCCAGCATGAGCGAAGGATAAGCAAGCACGATACCGGATATCTTGGCGAGTTTCTCGCGCGCCAAGGGACGGAGGGTATATTGACCGGAATCAAAAAGCACATCCGACATGTTAACAACCAATCCACGAGCGGTGTCGCGAGTTTCCAGTATCAGATTGAATTGTTGGAGGAGTCGGGCGCGAAGTTCCTCCCGATCATGGACGGCCTGTTGAAGCTGCGCATCAGATGAGTCGGCGGCGGCGCGGTTGCGATCGGAATCCGCTTCGGCGATATGCTGGCTTTGTTGAGCGTCGTTGCGAGCATCTTCAGCATTTGCTTGGGCGTCCTCGGCTTTTTGAGCCGCAACCTGAGCGTTCTGATTTTGGCGGTCTGCCTCGTTGCGTTCATGAACAGCGTTACTCGTGGCGGCTTCGGCGGTACGTCGGCGCTGTGATTCGGCGTTTGCACGATCATTGGCGTCAGCTTCACGATTTGCTCCGGCGCTGCGTTCCGCTTCGGCGCGTTCCTCATCGATGTGCTTAACGGCGATTTCTCGAGCGTCTTCAGACGTCTGCACAACTTCCCGTGACAGGGCAATCAAGGATTTCTTGTTTTCATGTTTGGTCGTGGCGACTGCGTCCGCCTCATTCATCTGACTAACAGCTTTTTGGTAGCTTTCCCCGGCGTAAGTTTCAGCGCCGGCAGATTGCGCGATGCGAAGAGCATTTCTCGCTTCAAAAAATTCGAGTGGCAATTTTGCGTTCATCACCACGGGATCGAACTTGTAGCCCGTAGGAATGTACCCGCCGCGATCAATCAACTCATATTTGGCTTCAACGATCTCGGTAGCGCCTTCGGTATCTCTACGTACCGAGTTTTCGAGGACTACGACATTGCTGGGACGACGCACAGCATAATAAGGTTCCGCCGTTACGATCAGCGCGAAGGACTGAAGGTCGGTGGTGACATCCAGTTTGCTGCGGCGATTCTCGCCCACAAGCACTTCACCGATGTTCACAGGCCGGCCTTCCGGCGAAATTGCCCACAAAACGTAGGTCAAATATTCGGTGCCAAAGATCGTGGGCCTGTCCAGCCCAGAGAACTCGACTTCGATTTCCAGTGCGCCGCGTTTGCTCTCGACCTTAGCTTCTCCGGCGGCGCCCAGCATCAAATCGGTTCCTTGAAAATTGATTTTTGTGGCGCCACTGCGATGCCTGTAGGTTACTGCCGGGGTCGTACGACTCACTACATTGATGCGGTACGACGGTCCCGGATTCACTTCACGAGCAGGTGTTTGAGTCGGTGACTGCGCGAAACCCAGCGTCGGAATCCCCATCGTCATTGCAGCTGCCAAAGTTATAGTAGATATCTTGAACATGAGTCTCCTTCTTAAGACCTCAAGATGGAGTATCAGGGTCGGCTAGCCACAATACTGTTCAATTGTATACGTTTATCAATAAATAAAAGTGCCACGCCGCGGCTTGTAACCTGGGAGTCTGCTTGCCACGCAATTTATACCAAACAAGTCTCTAATCTTGGGGGGTGCAAAATGGGGCAAACAAGGAGCAATCCGGAATGCGGAAGCCATTTGCTGTTTTCCGTGTTTCCGCGGTGAATTCAATCTCCCGGTGATTTCGTCAGGGAATCTCGGCAACATCCATGTTCATCACATTTGCGGGATCGTTCGCACGTCAATTCATTACCTGGCGAGAGACTCTTTCAACTCGGTCTGCAAAATCTGGTATGGCTGTTCCGTTATCCAACAGGATCTTTCTGACGTGTGGCCTTTACACCGGTCAGGATGCCAACGCCTAGGAGTATGACGGCTCCGACCACTATCCAGTGCGCTCGCTCCGCCCCAGGCCGGCTGGGTATCGCTACACATCTTTCCCGGCCAACAGCTCATCAGGTAGTTTCAAAAGCCCTTTGTCCGGTCCTGACGATCCGCGGCTGATGGCCCTATATCGGATTCGGTTCGAACGATTGCAGAGGAACCAAGTTACGAATCCGCACAAAGATACGATAGCAATTGGAGTAGCAATTGGAGGGCTTATGAAAGTTCTGCTGGCTATTGACGATTCAGAATATTCACAAGAAGCGGTCAAACAAGTCTCTACTCACTTCAGCCCACAAACAACGGCAATTAAGATTCTCCATGTTCTGACCCCGGCTTCTTACCCAACGCCCCCTCAAATGTCCCGTGGGTATGCGCCAGAGATGGAAGAGTTAGAACAAGAAGTCCGCTCCATTGTGGACGATTCGGAAAAGAGGCTTCGAAATGCCGGCTTCCTGGTGGACACCGCTTTCGTGACTGGGGAGGCCCGTTCGACGATCATCGATTTCGCAGAGCACTGGGGAGCAGACTTGATTGTTGTCGGTTCTCATGGACACAAGGGGTTGGCACGTCTTTTGCTTGGCAGCGTAGCTGAATCAGTGGTCCGCCATGCCAAAAGCTCGGTTCTGGTAGTCCGAAAAGCAGCGTTGAACCCCTTCGTATCGAGCTAAGTGTGAATTATTCGTCGTACACGGCAGCATTCAGGAGGGGCCTATTTATATGAATCCGGCCGTCGTAATCGATGAGACCCAGCTTTCTGAATTTGTTCATGAAAAAATTAACTCGTGCCCGTGTTGTTCCAACCATCTCGGCAAGCGTCTCCTGCGATACCTTGGGAAGCACTTTTTGAGACTGGTGGTCTTCCGCGCCAAATCGTGCGAGCAGCAACAGGGTGCGCGCCAAGCGTTTCTCGCTGGAATTAATGAGCTGGTCAACCAGGTCCGCCTCCACGCGGATTTTTCGCGTGAGCGTATAAGCGATGAAGCGGTCCGAGAACTCGTGCTCCTCGTGGAGCGCGCGAATCATCTTCTGTTTTTCAATCATTAGTACCGTAGTGGGTGCAATTGTGGTCGCACTCGCCATGCGATCGGGCTGGCCCGCCAGGTACTTTTCTCCAAAAAAATCACCGGGTCCGAGAATGGCCACCACCGCTTCCTTGCCGGACTCGTTCACCACCGTTTTCTTCACGCCGCCTTCTTGAATGTACATAATGTAGGTGGCGGGATCGCCCTGCCTAAAGATGGTTTCGTTTGTTTTAAACTTGCAAACTTTTCTTCCTAGGCCGACCGATTCCAGAGACGATTGCATATTAAACGCACTGTCTTTCAAATTTGCCTGTTGGCGGAAGCGGCGGACCTCGCGGGGGACGCGCTGGACTGGGTGGTTCATGACGCTGCAAGCTAGCATGCTTGTAATCACAAGAGTGTGGGGCATATCACTGACTGGTGTGATGAGCGTCACCATTGGCGAATAAACTCAAACAAAACGCGAGTGTGTACCGAATCGGATATCCACAGGCGAACTTAGATCTCAGAGAAGAGCTAAAGTGTTCACAACGGTACAGAAGCTGGATTTGTCTTTGGCTAAACTAGTGACTCTGCGCTGTTTCCGCCTACGCAAATAACACTTCGCACAGTTAAGAGATGAGTTGGCAGACCTCCGTCGAGAAAAAAAAGACGAACAAATGCTTGGGATAATAGCGGCAGTATTGATCATTCTTTGGTTGCTCGGATTTTTTGCATTTCATGTCATTACCTCTCTCATTCACGTGGTCTTAGTTGTAGGCGTGATTCTGCTTGTGCTGCATTTCATGAGACGCGGTGCAGCAAGCGTTTAAATTGCTCAGCAACTTCTGTGTCATCGGCAGGGGAAGCTCTTTAACCACCGCTGGGCGCAAGTTAACTCGGGACGGCGCAGATGAACCTTGGGCCGGAACTTAGATCTCGACAAAGGGGACAATATGTCGAAACCAGACACTGACAATGAAACTGCAAGCTATGTTCACGAAGCAGGGAGCAAGTGCAAGGACAGTTCAGGCTCGCTGACGAGGATGGATCAGGTCAATCAGCGTAATTGGTCGGGCAAGTTCACTACATTTGCCGTGGGACTTGGAATCGGCGCTGCTGTTGGACTACTCTTTGCGCCAGCCTCAGGAAAGAAAACACGCCACTACATCACTAGCAGTACGAAGCACGGTTTAGATGCTGCTACGTCGGCGGGCAAGCGATGGTCTCGACGCGCCCAGGAAACAGTAGACGATGTGAAGGCTAACGTCGCCGGCGCGGTTGAAGCTGGTCAAAAAGCATACCGCACGGCAAGAGACGCCTGATCAATGCGGAATCACTCACATTTCTACGGCAGAGCCAGCAAGCAACGGCGCAATTCATGAGCACTTTGAGCTCAATTCGTTTCGAAGGAGGCAACAAGATGAAACCAAGCACTGAGAATGAGATCGCGGGGAAGGTTCACGAAGTAAAGGGCAAGTTGAAGCAAAAGGTGGGACAAATGACGAACGATCCGGACTTGGAGGCCGAAGGTCTGGGCGAAAAGATAGCCGGGAAGGTCCAGGAGAAAATCGGCCAGGTGGAAAAAGTCGTTGAAAAGCCGTGAACCGATAGCGCTTTGCACGATCGAACCGTGACGACTATTACGTTTTGTTCAAAAAAATCGAGCAAGCATTAGAGGCAAGTTATGAATCTATCCGCGTTAAGCACAGTGCAAATAGCCATAATCATCGCTGTCGTCGTGCCATTGGTGGCAGGCATCGGCATTGTGTTTTCCATTCGTAAACGCAAGACGGAGAGACTACGCACCCGGTTCGGAGGTCCTGAGTATAACCGCGCTGTGAAAGAAGGCGGGAGTCGGCAGAAAGCAGAAGCGGTGTTAGATAAGCGCGCCGCCCGAGTGGAGAGTTTCCACATACAGCCGCTCGGTATTGGCGATCGTGCTCGCTACGTAGAGTCCTGGCGCGGCGTACAGGCGCGGTTTGTTGATGGCCCGGAGGAGCGTAACGGAAGCCGATCAACTGCTGCGCAATGTGATGTCAACGTGAGGGTATCCGGTAAGTGAATTTGAAGAGCGCGCAGCGGATATCTCCGTGAATCATCCACTGGTTCTCGAACATTACCGATCAGCTCACGAAATCGCCGTTCGTCAAACGCAGCGGCAGGCCAGCACGGAAGACTTGCACCAAGCCATGATTCACTACCGGGCACTTTTTCAGGAGTTGGTCGGCGGACCAGAACTAGCGCACACGAAGACAGCATAATAAACCTTAGTCCAGAAGTGAGAAAAGTGTGTTACGTCATCAGCGGGAGCAAGATCTGAAAAAGAGGAGACAATCCGATGAACGAAGCCAAGGAAATTAAAGACGAAACGACGGAAGTAGGACTGACGACGGCGACTTTGGCCGGTGCCGACGCGCGACCAGAGGTACGAACTGTCGCTGCGTCACGCCTCAGCGTTGGCGGCGCTTCATCTGCGGGAGCCGCAACCGCTCCGGCTCTCGACGAACAGGCGGCGCCCCTCTTTTCGCCTGAGGAAGCGAAAGATTTTCGCGACGGTGGGATGCCATCCAAGTGGGTTTTGTTGACGAGCCTCGACAGGCAGTGCAGCAGGCTGACAGTCTCGTCGCAGGTGCGATGAAGCGCCTGGCTGAAATGTTCGCGGCTGAAAGAGCGAAACTCGAGGGCCAATGGGATCGAGGAGATGATGTTTCAACTCAGGATCCCCGTCTTGCGCTGCGCCGCTACAGGTCGTTTTTCGGCCGCCTGCTCTCGGTGTGACAAGGCCGGAGCAGCGTGATCGCGCCGAGAACTGGTGCATTTGAACGGTGCCTCTGTCTTTTCGCGCGCAGGAATAAGAATTTGTTCCGTAGAAAGGGAGGAAGCCATGAAAGACCAGTCCTCACATGAGTCATCTATCGAAATCAGCCCTGATGTGAATCTCGTGTCCGTTGGTGAACTTTTCGAACATACACAAGACGTATTGAATTTGATTGCCAAGCGCGCCTTCGAGATTTTCGAGAGCCGTGGAGGCGTTCACGGAAACGACCAAAGGGACTGGTTTCTGGCGGAATCGGAGCTACTCACGCCTGTGAAGTTCCACCTCTCGGAATCTGGAGAACAGCTTACGGCACGCGCCGAAGTTCCTGGATTCCACAAGCAGGAGATCAAGGTAAGTCTTGAGCCGCGTCGACTGAGCATCAGCGGAAAAACCGAGCCTCTCGAAAAACACACAGCTGAAAAGCACCCCCATTCGCATAGGCACGCGCGACTGATGTTCCATGTCGTGGATTTGCCCTGTGAGGTTGATCCCTCGAAGGCCAAAGCAACATTCAATGATGGCAGACTCGACATAGTGATGCCAAAAGTGACTCTTGCGAAGAGTGCTCGAGTGTAGACGATATGGCGTTGTTCGAAGAAAACCACTTAGTCCCCGAGGCAGCTGGGATCGAAAATGGAAGAGACCCGCTGGCTGTTACTGGAGCCAACGAGTTGTATGGCGCGCCTGGGCAACCGCAAAAGGCGCTCCCGAATATATCGCAAGAGACGCTGGCCGAAATGATTGGCACAACGCGCGCTCGGGTCAATTTCTTTATGAATAAATTCAGGAGCCTGGGTTTCCTAGACTATAGCGAAGTGATTCACATCAACAATTCGCTCCTGAGCGTTGTCCTGAATGACTAATGCCCCGAGCAGGAACAAAATGCTCTGAATCGGAGTTTTGGATTTGACTTGGAGTTGAAACACTCAGATTTCGGAACTTTCAAAAGAACACCATGGGCTTGTCAGGCACCAGAAATAGCAAGTCGAGCCGCTGCAATGCGGACATAGGCAGGGGT
>CAVZWK010000028.1:0-42440 GCA_963778995.1 Terriglobia bacterium | reverse complement strand
TTCCTGGCCGGATTCCTAACTTGGTCTGCCGAACTAACGGACGTATTCAATAGCCTCTCTCCAAGATGCTACTATACATATAGCACCATGAGAAGCACAATTTTTGCTGACAGGGGTGAGCGGCCCGACACATGGCCGGCCCATGGGGACCGAATCCCCGACGTCTACCGCGTCAATGTAACAACATTAAGTTTTACAACAAGTTACAAGACCGCGGGGACTGCCAAAACACGCGGAAGTCGTACAAGTGAGCTACTCTGTGAGTTGAACTGGGGGTTGAGAAAAGTTCATGGATTCGAACTGGCCGATCCTTCGGTTAACAGCCAAGGTGGTCAAAAATCTAAGTGCCGCGTCTGGTGTCGCTTACATAAGACTCGGAGCCATTCTTACTTTTCTAGCTGCACCCAATCCTGCACCCAAACTCCTGCCCTCCTCTATCGCTTCGGCGATTGGCCATAGTGCGGTTGTCGAGGCGTCGCGCAATCTGCTAGCGCGCCTGCCTTGGGCGCACACCACTCGACTCCAATAACTCCGTCCATTGCTTCTAACTACAAACGTTTCTAACAAATCGGGGAATCTGCTTTTCGCTCAAAAGTAACTCGAATGGAATGAAAACGTTGAATTCGTGCACAGTCCACGGGCTCGCTTGAAAGCATCCAGTAAACAACTCATGAAATCCCTACTGACTGATGGCCGCCAGAGAACAGATCACTTTTGATGGGCATTCAGTTCGTCAAGCTTACGCTTTAACTGCTCGAGCTTCTGCCCAGCCTCACCGAGCTTGCCTTCCGCCGTTAGTCGCTGGTAGTCGGCGAGGTCTTTGGCCGCTCCCGTGATGAGCGTGCTCAAGTCCGCCCAGGCTTGGTCCCGGTGGCTGACGCTGCTGCGCTTCGTTCGGGTTCCGCGGGAGCAGTCGTGCCGCTTAGCGACGAGACTTCTCCCCCAAAGAGCGCCCTCATCGCGGAGTCGAAGGTCGGTCCATAGGCGAGCCGGTCTTGCAACGCGAGTACCACGAGACGCAGCTCCGGCATCGGACTGCGCTCAGCCTGGAGGTAAATCGGTTCCGCATACAACAGCGCATGTCCGCACGGAATCACCAACAGAGTGCCTCGCCGCACATGGGAACCTTGTTGATTCCACAGCGTCAATTGTCCCGATAGCTGCGCGTTCTGATCGATTCGCGCTTCGATTTGCAGAGGGCCGTCGACGAGTTTCGTCTTCGGAAAGTCGTAGACCACCGATGTGCCGTATTTTTCGCCATCGCTGCGTCCAGCAATCCAACCAATCAAATTGTTGCGGTTCGCGGGCGTGAATGGAAGAATCTCCACGAACTCGACGGCAGTTTCGCCCGGCAGTTTCATCAGCACGAAGTTGGGCTCCATCGCCTGAGCCTTCTGCTGGCCGGACTCATCCATGCCGACTTCCGAAGCGACCGTCCACAGGTCTTCGCGATTATAGAAGACCTGCGGATCGGTCATGTGATAAAGACCGTACACCGCAGCCTGCATCTTGAGCAGCAATTCGGGATAGCGCACGTGTTTGCGCAGCGCTAGCGGCATGGCTGCCGCATCCTTGAACAAAGCAGGAAAAATCTGGCGATACGTCGCGATGAGGGGTCCTGGGAGTCAAACACATAGAACGTCGTGGTGCCATCGTAGGCGTCGATCACGACTTTCACGCTATTCCGCATGTAGTTAATCGGGGTACTACCCAGAGAATAATGGCTTGAGTACGGATAGCTGTCCGAAGTCGTAAATGCATCCATGATCCAGGACAGCCGGCCATCGTCACCGACGACGATATACGGATCCGAATCGTAAGTGAGGAAGGGCGCGAGCGCCACGACCCGATCACGAACGTTGCGACGCATCAGCAATCGGCTCTCCCCGTTGACATCGTCGCTAAACGGAAGCTTCGTGAGGTCGCCGCGATCGAAAGCGATGAGGAGCCTGCGAAAGAAACCGCCGAGAAGGATGCCGCCGTTTCCTTCGTATGAGGTGAGGCTGTTCGTTTGGCCCTGCGGGTAGTTGAATTCCTGTTGGCGCGTTTTCACGTACACGTCGGTGTTCGTCAATTCGCCAAAATAAATCTCCGGACGTTTCACCACGATGTTCGGCACTGTGCTTTGAATGGGCATATTGCTCAGAATCAGCGTCGGCAGTCCTTCAGACGTGAATCCATTCACAGGATTCATGGTGACGCCGTAGCCGTGCGTGTAAATGAGTTTCTCGTTGATCCAATTGCGGCTGCTCTCTGGGAGCTTCTGGACATTTAACTCGCGGGAGGCGAGCATTACCTGGCGCATTGCGCCATTGATTTCATAGCGATCGATATCGATGTCGGGAAAGTCGTAGTAGGTGCGGATTTCCTGGATCTGGCGCAGTGTGTCCTGAAGCGCGCGCCAGTCCCAGAGCCGGATGTTTTGCAGCGTAGACTGATTGTTCCCCGCATCGGCTGCCTCGATAGTCGTCTCCGCGGGGAATTCGCGCTGTGCCAGGCGGTCCAATCCATAGGCCTGCCGGGTCAACTCAATGTTGTGGGCAATATAATCTCGCTCGCGAACTAGTTCGTTTGGCTTCACGATAAAGCTGCTGACGTACCAGCCGCATATTTGAAGGACAAAATAGCAGACCACGGCCGGCGCGACCGCTGCCACAAGCCAGCGCACGCGCGGCGCCGACGCGACATTGATGAGTGCGAGGGCGGCACCCAAAATAAGCGCGGCACAGACCGCCAGCATACCAGGAAGCATGACGTGCGCATCCGTGTACGTCACCCCGCTGAAGATCGTATGTTCGTCGAACAATCGCTCAAATCGAGCGATATACTCGCGCATGGCGAGGATCAGCAACAAGAAGGCAAACGCAATGGAGAACCCGCGCCACGGCAGTGCGATGGATCTGCCTCGGCGTCCCGCGAGCATACGAGTGCTCCCGGTAACGAAAACAAAGAAAACGGCGATTACACAGCCAATTATAGCCAGTGTCAGCAGCCAGCCGGCGATGAACTGCCATGCGGGCAGAGTGAAGAGATAGAAGTTGATCGGCTTTCCAAAGATCGGATCCACTGCTCCAGCGGTTACGCGTGGTGCGTACCAATAGAGGGCGAACGTCGGCCACTCCGTCATGAGGCTCGTGCCGGCCACGAAGGCAATAATGAGAGAAACCACGAGACCGAAGAGTCGAAGGATGCGCGAGACTGGCAGCTTCAACGGCTGCCCTCCGACGACCATCATATAATCGTCCGGCAAATCGGACTGGTACGCCCACCTTAGCGCGAGGAACCATCCGTACAGAAAAAGAAAGGTAAAAACGAAAAATGCGCCAAAGACGGTCCATTGAAGCGTGAGTGTCTTCCGGAACACTTCCCCGTAACCGAGTGACCCGAACCATAGGGCGTCGACGTAATACGATAACGCCGTCCTGCTGGAGAAAATGACGACGACAACGATGGCAAGAACAACGAAAAACAAGCGGCGACGGCGCCGAGGGGGCTGCCAGTCGATTATCTCGGACATGAACTACCCTGCTTTCGGGAGCGCTTCCATCTGGAGTGCAAAGCAGATCCAATTGTACGCTGTCTGCTATCGTGGACGTTGACTATCGCAGACCGGACCGACCATTTCACCTCCGACTGGAAGATGGAGGACTAACGAAGCCCTTATGACTCCCTAAGGACTTTCCGATTCGTGCCCCGTCATCCTTATATTGGGGGATCCCCTATTGGTTCTCTGCGCTGCGGACAGCGGTGAACGACCATTAGCACGGCCCCAACCCGTATCATGCCTCTCGGTATATTCATCGCCGTTTGTATGTTGGCTTGCGGTTTCTTGCTCTACGTCCTCTTTCAATGGATCCGTGAGGGAAAGCGCACGTCAGTGCAGTCAGGCAGCCAAGGCCGAAGGGTACGGCGCTGTTTTACCTGAGAAACCGGTAGTTCTCGGGGGAAGTCGTGGTCTGATTGACACTTTCCACGGGCGATGGTGCTAAGCTTTCGTGTAGCCTGCAGGTAGGTAGAACCAGTGGATCTTTTTAGCGCAACTCAATACTTTCTGTTTCTCGTAATTGTTTCCACCCTGGTGAAGCCCTTGGGTGGTTACCTGGAGCGGGTGTTTTCCAGAAAGCATACGGCGCTTGATCGATTATGCCTCCCTGTTGAGCGGGTTATTTATCGGCTCAGTGGAGTCGATCCTAGTGCCGAGATGACCGGCAAGGAGTATGCCACGTGCTTCGTGCTCGCTGGCCTTGCCGGCACGCTGCTTCTGTACGGCATTCTCAGATTGCAGCAATTCCTTCCCTGGTTCTTCCCTCAATACCACATCACGCCGCTATCCCCAGACCTGGCTCTGAACACCGCAATCAGTTTTTCAACCACCACGACTTGGCAGGCCTACGCAGGCGAGAGCACGATGAGCTATTTCAGCCAGATGGCGGGACTCTGCGCACAGAATTTCCTTGCAGGTGCTGCGGGCTTAGCTGTGGGTATCGCCTTCATTCGCGGTCTTGCCCGACAACTCTCCGGCACGCTCGGCAACTTTTGGGTCGACACGACACGCGCACTGCTCTGGATACTCTTGCCGGGCGCATTGCTGGGCGGTTTGCTGCTCGTCTGGCAAGGTGTTCCGATGAACTTTCACCCTTATGTTACCGCCACCACTGTCGAGGGCACGCGGCAGGTGATACCGCAAGGCCCTGTAGCCGCACTGGAGATCATCAAGAATCTCGGCACGAACGGTGGAGGCTTCTTCAATGCGAATGGAGCGCATCCGTATGAAAATCCCACGCCATTTACAAACTTGATCGAATTGCTGGCGATCGTGCTTTTGCCCGCAGCATTAACAAACACGTTCGGCAGAATGGTCGGCCAGCCACGGCAGGGATGGCTTCTCTATTGCGTGATGGTGTTTCTCTTCCTTTGCGGCTTGCTGTTCGTCCATCACTTTGAGCAGCGCGGGAACCCCCTCCTTACAGGTGTGGATTTCCATCGAAGTTCCGTCCAGTCGGGTGGAAATATGGAAGGAAAGGAAGTTCGGTTTGGCATCAGCGGTTCCAGCCTGACTGCGGTCGTCACCTCGAACACCGCAACCGGCTCCTACAATTCTGCGCATGATAGCTACACTTCGCTTGGTGGCATGGTTTTGCTGGCCAACATGTTGGTCGGCGAACTCATCTTTGGAGGCTTGGGCACAGGGCTTTACAGCATGGTGATGACTGCTGCGATTGCGGTGTTCCTCGCGGGACTCATGGTCGGACGCACGCCGGAATACCTAGGCAAGAAAATCGGGCCCGCCGAGAATAAAATGATCATGCTGTTTGCTTTGGCCGCCCCGCTCTTCGTTCTTCCGCTCACCGCAATTGCCGTGAGCACAAAACTGGGGCTGTCCGGCTTGACGACCAATGGCGGACCCCACGGCTTAACCGAAATACTCTTCGCCTATTCTTCCTGCTTTGCCAACAATGGCCAAACCTTTGCGGGACTCAGTGCGAACACTCCCTTCTACAACCTCACTACATCTTTGGCGATGATGGCGGGGAGGTTTGCCCTGGCGATTCCGGCCCTGCTATTCGCGGCTCTGTTTGCCCGCCAGCGCAATACCCCTGCTTCCTCGGGCACGCTTCCGACTCATTCCTCTCTTGTTCGGAATCCTGCTCACCGCCTGTTTGATCGCCATGGTGGCGCTCAGTTATCTCCCCGTCTTGGCCCTCGGGCCCATCCTGGAGCGGCTGCTCTACGGGACCTAGCGGAATCATTTGATATAGCGATGAAGGATTTCCACTAAACTCTCGGCGGCCTTGGATTCACGCGAGCCGATTTTTGCATCTTTGCTTAACACGTGAAATTTGATCTCACCTTCGACGATCTCTACCAATAGGCCGTTCACAGCTCCTCTGCAAGCAGCGATTTGTTGCAGTACGTCTGCGCATTCCTTCTCCTCTTCGATTGACTCACGAATGCTCTGCAGTTGCCCCTGAATGCGGTTGACTCGGGCTAGAAGTTTTTTCTTCTCCTCTGTTGTATGAGCCATGCACGATTCCTCCTTGACATACTATACCCAGTATAGTATCAACGGACTGTTGTTACAAGCAGTTCATGTTCCCCGGGTTCTAATGATCCCAGGAAATCCGTCGTTTGGACGTGCGAAAATGAAATCATCTCGCCAGCCCACCTGTAAAGCAAGGTTGATGTTCGTGCCGCTGCTGTTCCTATTTGTTGGGTGTGACCAGGTCGCAAAACCAGCCAAGTCCGATGACAACACATCCGTTGTGCACGAAGGGAGTCGCGTCACAGTTCCGGCGAACTCTCCACTTGCGAGCAGACTACAGGTGGAACCGGCTGCAGACCACCACAATTCACCGCCAGGTTACTGCTCCAGCCTCCGTCGAAGCGGACCCCGCCCGCTACGCGAGAATCCTTCCTCCCCTGAATGGCCGCGTGCTGCAGCTTTTCGTCCACCCAGGCGACTCCGTCACGAAGGGGCAAGAGCTTCTGTCCATCGACGCTCCGGACTTTGTCGGAGCGCAGACAGATTACGCGAAAGCTCGCAGTGTGTTGGCTCAGGCGGAGCGGGCGGTAACCCGGCAAGAGGACCTGGCCGCACATGGAATCATCGGTCAACGCGATGTGGACCAGGCGAGAACGGATCGCGATTCCGCGTTGAGCGATTTTAATCGAACGAAGGACCGGCTTCGGTTGCTGGGAATGGACCCGGAGAAGACGCAACTCGGGGCACCGCTCCTGGTGCGTTCTCCAGTTTCAGGGAAAGTTTTGGATGTTCTGACGGCAACGGGAGAGTTTCGCAATGATCCGAACGCTCCGCTCATGACTGTCGCGGATCTCTCGGACATCTGGGTGACGGCCAATGTGCAGGAAAAGGATATTCACTACGTACACCGGGGCGATCCCGCTGTCGCGACGTTTGCCGCTTATGCCACCGAATCCTTTGAGGGCAAGGTGCTTTTTGTGGCTGATGTGCTAGACCCCGATACACGCACAGCTAAAGTCCGCATTGCCTATCCCAACAAGGACGGTCGCCTACGACCGGCCATGTTCGCCAATGTGATTCTCAAAACTTGGAATACGCAAGAACTTACGGTCCCGACTACAGCTCTTGTCATGTCTGGGGACCGGACGACTGTGTTTGTGCAGGTGGCATCGAACACCTATGAGCAGCGTCCCGTCGTACCGGGGGAACAACACGGCGACCGCACAATCATAATAAGTGGCGTGCAGGCAGGTGAAAGGGTCCTGATTCGCGAAGGAGCTCTGCTCCAATGATCGATCGTTTCGTCGCTCTATGCCTGAATCGCCGACCACTCGTATGGCTCATAGTCATCGTCGTCGGAATCTTCGGGTACCTTTCCTGGCAGGCTTTGGCAATCGAGGCCTACCCCGACATTGCGGATGTGACCTCGCAGGTCATTACGCAATATCCCGGACATGCCGCGGAGGAAGTCGAAGAGCAAGTAACAGTTCCCTTGGAACGCGAACTGAACGGCATTCCTGGTTTGCAGGTGATGCGCTCGCACAGTACGTTTGGCTTGTCCCTCATTACGCTCGTATTTCGCGATGGAATCGACGACTACTGGGCGCGCCAGCGCATTCAGGAACGTATCGCGGGTGTTGATCTTCCTCCGAACGCGATTCCTGGTTTGGATCCGCTTACATCGCCGATTGGTGAAATCTATCGCTACACTTTGCAATCCACATTTCGCGACCAACGCGAACTTCGCGAACTGCAGGAGTGGGTGGTCATTCCGCGCCTGAAGCAAGTCACTGGCGTTGCCGACGTCACAAACTTCGGAGGGGAAACGACGCAATTCCAGCTGATCGTTGATCCCGCAAAACTCGCTCAGTACAACGTTTCCCTCGCGCAGGTAACTGCCGCTGTCCAAGTTAACAATGCCAACGCAGGTGGCAGCATCGTCAATCGAGGAGAACAAGGCTACGTGGTTCGTGGGATTGGCCTGGTCCGCTCATTGCAGGATCTAGGCAACATCGTCATTCTCGCGAAGAACGGAACACCCGTCTTTCTCAAGAATCTCGGCACGCTACAACTTGGAGCCCTGGAGCGCCGGGGAATTCTCGGGAAGGACAAAAATCCAGACAGCGTCTCAGGCATTGTCCTGCTTCTGCGGGGCATGAACCCATCTCAAGTTCTCGAAGGTGTACACGCGCAAGTCACCGCGTTGAATGGGGGCATTCTCCCGCCCGATGTAAAGCTGGTGCCTTATTCCGACCGGACGGAACTCGTACACACTACCGTCCACCGCGTGTCGCAAACACTGCTCGAAGGGATTGGGCTTGTGGCGCTGGTCCTGCTTCTCTTTCTCGGCAGCACGCGGGGCGCGCTCATGGTCGCTTTGACGATTCCTTTCTCCCTGCTGTTTGCCTTCATCTGTATGCGATTTACGAACATTCCAGCCAACCTCCTCTCCCTGGGCGCGATCGACTTCGGCATCATCGTGGACGCTGCAATCGTCGTGATGGAGAACATTCTCCGCCGTCGAGAGGAAGACCCTGGCAAAACCCTTATCGAATCGGACGCGCTAGCGCCCGCTGTTCGCGTGGCACGGCCCATTTTTTTCGCTACGCTGATCATCGTCACCGCCTATCTTCCCCTCTTCGCTTTCCAGCGTGTAGAGAAGAAGCTTTTCGCGCCCATGGCGTATGTCGTTGGATACTCCCTAATAGGTGCGCTGATATTTGCTCTTGGGGTGATCCCGGGCCTCGCATATGTGACTTACAGGCGTCCCCGCCGTCCGTTCGCCAACAAAGCCTTGTTAGCTCTCGGGCGCGCGTATGAGCGTGCCGTCCACCATCTCACGCATCATCCACTTCACGCGATCATTCCAGCTGTCCTTGCCGCGGGATTGGCGGGTGTCCTCTTCATTACCATCGGCAAAGAGTTTCTCCCGTACCTCGATGAGGGTTCCATTTGGCTTCAGGTCCAGCTGCCTCCCGGCCTCTCACTCCCAAAGGCTGCGGCGATGGCGGACGAGCTGCGCGCCGCTACCTTGGAATTCCCGGAGGTGTCTACCATTGTTAGCCAGCTCGGACGCAACGATGACGGTACCGACCCATGGACTCCTTCACACATCGAGTGTTTTGTCGGTCTCAAGCCCTACTCCACGTGGCCGGACCACGGGGACAAACAGGGGCTTATCAGACGTTTAAGCGAGCGATACGCGAGCGTGCCAGGAGTAACGGTTGGCTTTTCGCAGCCCATGATTGATGGCGTAAACGATAAGATCGCCGGCGCCCACAGTGATCTCGTCGTGAAGGTTTTTGGCCACGATTTCGGTGAAATGCGCCGCATCGCTGGCGAACTTGTGGAAGTTCTCAACAAGGTTCCGGGGGCATCAGATGTCACTATCGATCAAGAACCACCGCTTCCTCAAATTCAAGTGATCGTAGACCGTGAGGCTGCCGCCCGCTTTGGCATCAATATCGCCGACATCGCCGCTATTATCGAATCCGGAATCGGAGGCAAAGCGATCTCCACATTGTTCCTCGGAGAGAGGAAATACGATATCGCTGTCCGGTTCCCAGAATCGGTTCGTGCTAGCCCGGATGCCATTGGAAGTCTAACCGTGACTCTTCCTACCGGCGCGCGAATTCCTCTTTCGCAGCTCGCACAGATTGGGACGGCAACGGGCGAAAGCAGTATCACCCGCGAAATGAATCGCCGGCACCTTACCGTTCGCTTGAACCTTCGAGGCCGCGACCTGTCGAGCTTCCTAAAGGAAGCACAAGGGAAAATCGCAGAGCAGGTAAAATTTGACTCCACGAAATACCAGATTGAATGGGGTGGCCAGTTTGAGAACCAACAGCGTGCTCAGCATCGTCTCGCGGTCATCGTCCCCGCCGTTCTCGCTTTGATTTTTATTCTGCTCTACGCCGCCTTCGGAACACTGCGGCACGCCGGACTAATTCTCACAATCGTTCCCGTGGCACTACTTGGAGGGCTAATCGCCCTCTTATTGCGCGGTATGACGATCAATGTATCGAGCGCGGTCGGATTCATTGCCCTGTTTGGCGTTGCCGTTCAAAACGGAGTCATCATGGTCGCCAGCCTGAACTATCAGCGCCAAAATCTCAAGAATTTGCACCACGCTGTTGTTCGCGGCGCTACCCGCCGGTTCCGCCCCGTGCTCATGACTGCCACCGTTGCCGCCCTCGGACTTCTCCCTGCCGCCCTAGCCCGGGGCGTGGGCAGTGATGTCCAGAGGCCACTCGCCACGGTGATTGTAGGGGGTTTGATTACAGCGACGCTGTTGACGCTTCTCGTTCTCCCCGCCATGTATCTTCTGCTCGAACTCAGGGCCGAGCGAGCACATCCAGCGATACCCGCCGAATGGGAGAATTCGCAATGAGAAAGTTCTATTACAACTCTGCGCTTTGCCTCTCCATCCTTTTTCTCTCCGGTGTGAGGCCAGCTATCGCTCAGGAGGTGGCTAGTGCTCCGCCCCAGTTATCGGAGGACAAGCGTCCAAAAATCAGCTTTGATGATTACATCAATCAAGTAATGCGCCACAATCTCGATCTTGCGATTCAACGCTCCGCGATTGCGATTTCGCAGGCTGGGGTTACCACCGCAAAGGAGCGACCTGACTGGTCCGTGGACCTCGGCTTTCCCTCAGCTGATTTATCGAATCAAGGGTCACCAACAACTTGGAGTACGGGTTTGAATGTTCCCTTCGAACTGGGTGGCAAGCGTAAGGCAAGGGTTCGCACCGCCACAGCCGATGTCGCGACGACAAACTCCGATTACGAGGATGCCCTTCGTCAGGCTCGGGGTGCAGCAGCTGACGCCTTCATCGACTCTCTAGGCTCGCGCGACATTCTTAAATCAAAGCAAAAAAGCCTTGGAGAGTTCGATCGGATCGTCAAGGTCAATGAGGAGCGCGTGCGGGTGGGAGATATCGGTGAGATTGAGTTGGTGCAGTCGCGGGTCAATCGTGACCAGTTCCGCGCCGACGTGATAACGGCGGAGGCCGATGTGATCAGCGCAGACCTAGCGCTCGGGCAGCAATTGGGTAATCCCCAGAAACTCTCTTCGGAGTTACCGCTGCCAGTAGGTCGATTGGAAATACCCAATCGCACTTTCAATCCGGAAGAACTGGTCGCAACGGCTTTTCAGCTACGCGCAGACGTGATTTCCAAAACACGGGCTCTCAAAGCCGCCGAGCTGCGCATCGACCTCGCCAAAACAAATCTGATCCCGGATGTGAGTTTCGGCGGCGCATACACCCACACCGGGGTCGGGACCGGAGGATTCGCTCAACCCCCGGACAATACACTCAGCTTCGGGCTCTCGGCAAACCTACCTATTTCCCGCCTTCGATATCAAGGCGAAGTGGAGTCCGCTCGTGCTGCTCGCACTCAGGCGGAGCTTCAATTAAGTGCTGCCCAATTGCGCGTCGAAACGGAAGTTCGCACTGCTTATTCCCGGTACCAAGCCAGTGTCCAGCGGCTCGAGTTGTACCGGAGCGGCATGCTCAAAAACGCAGACCGAGTCCTGGAGGCCCGACTGTATGCCTACCAGCGTGGTGGAGCGACACTGCTTGAAGTTATCGATGCCGAAAGAACTTCCGCTGACGTGTACCTATCCTACTCGCAAGCTCTCGTCGAACATGCCCATGCTCTTGTTGCGCTCGAACAGACTGCCGGAATTTGGAATGTTGCTTTTTAGAGGCCGTTTTGGAGGTTTGCTTTGACTAACTGCCTTGTTGCAGTTCTTAGTGATTAACTCGTTAATGTAAATTCGGCGAAACGAGCTAGTCCCGTTGGAAGAAATGTGGTGTTGCCAACGGCACGTCCACTGACGTGTTAGTCGGTTAGCAGCAGGGCTTGCCCTTGCTTGCCTCCCATCCCTCACGCGCAATTAGCGGCAACAATGCGAAGGCAGCAACGGGGTCTGCCCAACTCACGTTCCAGACCGCATTGATGACGAGACCCACCAGAGCGATCAGCGCCAGATACCCACAGATGGAAGACTCGGCAGCATCAGCCCTCAACGCGGCGCTGGCTGTCGCAATTGAGAGTTGCCGCTTCCTCCTTGCAAGCCAAGGCATGACCACTGCGGCAAGAATGAGCAGCAGTATTCCGATGGGACTGGGCCGGGCCTCGACGTGGCCTAATAACGTCAGGATAGAAGCGATGGCAACAAACGCTGCGAGAACAAAGAGCAAACCGCCTGCGATTCTGGCAGATCGCTGCTCCGCATGATCTCCGTAAGATGGCGAATAGAAGCGCCAGAGCACGACTGCTGCAGAGAGAAGTTCGACCGCGCTGTCGCCACCAAAGCCAAGAAGGGCCGGACTGCGGGCAGCCCAAGCCGCGCCCAACGACACCAACGCTTCCACACTCATCCAGACGAGCGTTAGCGTTTGAATCCAAATTACGCGCCGAAGCACTTCCGGTGAGATCGTCTTCGCTTCCGCAGACATATTGATATTATGACATGTGAAATCTTGTAGACTCCCGTGAAGTCCCGATCTGGGAAGTTTGGGATTCGCTGGGCTCCCGGGGAACACATCCCTTAATAACTCCGCTGTGTTTCTTGATTTTCGCGAACCAGATTCTCAATTCTTCCGTTACAGGCGGAAGGCTCAGCGGGGCGAAATAACTTCTTGAAACCATTCGGTCACAGACCCAAGGCTCTAGATAATTTCTCCCCTCCTTCAAATCCCCGAAAATAGTCGTCAGCAGAGCACCTGCTCACGAGGCAGGCGTGTCCCTCGCCTTGCTGTACCACCGACTTCGGACTTGCTTGCTGATCACACCGGGATTCGCTACGTATTTCTTAAATGCAGCGGCTCCCTGGATCACCGTAACAGCGAAATCAACTCCGATGGGGACTTAACTGCACACCTCTACCTTATTAAGGTAGCAATGACGGTCCCAGAGTCGCCGGTTACTTCTGCCTGAGCGGCGGGCTTTCCGCCTACGGCCCCTTTCCCACCGCCCTAGTGTTCGCTAAATCGCAGAACGGGCCTTTGGCTTATCAAGCGACGATTGTCGTGGGCCCACGACTCATAATCGCCACGCGGCAATCACCCACGCCCTTCCAGGCAACAAGAGCGGGTACTCAAACCCGGCATACCGCGTTGGCTAGACTTCGGTGACCTTAAAATCCCCCGTCAACGGCGTTGTCGTTCGTACCTTCTTTTCAGCCGCTTTCACTCTCAAGCACCGCGAATGCAAACGAGTCAGCGCCCGGCGGCACAGCGGTCTTCTGCTTCACCCCAGCGCCCCTCTGGGGTCTTGGTTCCTCCCGCTTCGCGGGCACCCTCCAAGAAAGCAGACCTTGGCACTTGGGAGCTGCCTTACACTCGCGCCCTCCGGGTGGTGTGCCTTGAGAGACTCAGGGCATAAAAGGAGATTTTCAATGTACGACAATACCGTAAGACTGATTGGATTCTTGGGAAAAGACGCCGAAGTGAAGACCACCAAGAGCGGCGGCGAATACACTATTTTGTCGCTCGCCACGCAGGCATCTTGGAAGGACAAGAAATCGGGCGAGTACGTGAATCGCACCGAGTGGCACCGGCTGATCGCGTGGGGAAATCTTTCGACGTTTGCCGCCACACTGAAAAAGGGCACGCACCTCTCGGCCGAAGGCGAGTTGCGCTATCGCCAGTTCACCGACAAGAAGCACAAAAAGCTCAAGGTTCGTCTCGCGGAAATCCACCTCGGCAAGCTCGGCAAACTAGACCGTGCCGAGAAACGCGACCCGAACGCCGCACCGCCCGAGTTGCCGACCAACGGCGAAGAGGGCCCCTTCTAGGGGCCTCTCTTTCTTCTTGAAGTTCGCTAAGGCTTATAGTTCCGCGAAGGAGACGCTAGCACAAATCCACCTCTCAAGCGTCAGGACGCCGCAAGGCGCGCCGGGTCTTAACTTGGGCATAGAGAGAAAAGAGGAAGCACGCGAGCGAAACGAACAAGAACGCACACACCCAGGCTAAATTCGCCATTCTCATACTCTGATCATCCAACGTCGCCCACGCAACCGCCGATGCCACAGCCGAGAAAACCGCAATCGATCTACAAATGGTGACAACACGCACGACCCATTTTTCCTGCGTCTGGTGTCTATCGGGATTGTGGCGTGCTCTCCACAACAAAGGGTACACAACACCGATCCCCACCGCGCCGCAAACCACTGTCAACAGCATCCATAGCGGTGGCACACCCCTTGCAAGCAGAATCAGCGGAACGGGAATCATGGCGAGAATATAGATCCCGAGCCGAGAGTTCAGCTGCCGTCGCCGCCGTTCATACTCCTGCCAGCTCAATCCCATCTGCCCCATAGTTATACCTCCCCGTTCCTTTTGCGCGGATCGGTCATGTGGTTGACGCCTTGTGGGTCAAACAAAAAAGATGTCCTGACTACTATACGTATAGTATCATACTTTATGCTGTGCAGTTACCTAAGGAGGTAGACCAATGTATGACAATTCCGTCCGATTGATTGGCTTTCTCGGGCAGAACGCCGAGAAGCATACCGCTCGAAACAAGGCTCCCTATGTAATCCTTAATCTGGCAACCACCGTCCGGTGGCGCGAAAAGAAATCACAGGAATACGTAGAACGCACCGAGTGGCACCGGCTCATCGCCTGGGGAAATCTTGCGAAGTTCGCCAGTACGCTGAAGCGCGGGAATCATATCTCCGCAGAAGGAGAGCTTCGCTATCGCGCCATTCCCGACAAGGAACATCCGCAGGTGCGGCGCAAGCTCGCCGAAATTCACCTAGCAAAAATCGGCAAGCTGGACCGCGGCGAACAACTCATGGAAGAATTGCCCGCCGTGCAAACCGATGACCAGGCTGCGTGAACCATCTTTCAGTTCGACACCGCTCTGCCCAGCAAATCTCTGATTTAAGCACGTCCGCACACCCTGCCATGACCCATGGCAGGGTGTGACGTTTGTAACTTCCCCGCCCTCTCTTCGGTAGAAATCCCTTAACAAATTCAATTGCTCTTCCGACGCAAAGCATGCGCCTGCTCCGCCCGCTTGTTCTGTCAAGGTTCTGCGCTGCGCTCCGATGAACGGCTCACCCCGCCGCCCTTGACAGCGCGGACGGCCATGCGCAGAGGCGCGTCTAGGAAGAGCATTTGCTTTCCAGTGCGGCAAAAACCGCCGCACAAGAAGCAAAGAGCAAGACCTAGAAAGGAGAAATTCAGCGATGGAGGAAACACCCAAACTCGCACTTTTCCGATTGGGGCAAATCGTCGCCACTCCGGGCGCTTTGCAGGCCTTGGAGAGGGCCGGGGAAGCACCTCAGAAGTTTCTGGAACGCCATGTTTGCGGAGATTGGGGCGACTTGGACGAAGAAGACAGGCAAGAAAACGCTCTGAGCTTGGAACATAGTTTTCGGCTCCTGAGCGCCTACCAAACGACCGCAGGCGAAAAACTGTGGGTCATAACCGAAGCAAACCGAACCCTCACAACAATTCTTTTGCCCGATGAGTATTAGAAACGATGAAGATTCATAAAAAAGGAGAAATGAGATGAGCACCACAGAAACCGTGAAGTCTTTGCAAGAGTACGTGAAGCATCCCGATTGTGAAGTTGATTGAATCGAGTACGAATCCACGCAAGGCGTTTGACGAAGAGCGGCTTGAGGAACTCGCCGAAAGCATTCGCAGCAAAGGCATCCTCTCGCCACTCGTGGTACGGCCGGTGAATGGACATTTTGAGATTGTCGCAGGAGCGCGACGGTACCGTGCAGCGCAACGGGCGGGTTTGAAAGAAATCCCGGTCCGCGTTGGCGCATTCACCGATGCGGAGGCACTTGAAATTCAAATCATCGAGAACATTCAAAGGGCTGACGTGCATCCGTTCGAGGAAGCGCAAGGGTTTCGCGCTTTGCTGGACCGGGAAGGTGCGGAATACACGATTGAAAAAATAGCGGCGAAAACGGGGAAGGCCGCTTCCTTCATTGCGAAACGACTAAAGCTCCTGGACCTCACACAACCCGCAGCGGATGCCTTACTCGCTGGGCACATCGGTGTCGAGCACGCGTTGCTGATTGCAAAGCTTGCGCCCGAAATACAGGAAAAGGCGCTGGCCCATTGCTTTGACGGCTATTTTGCCGCGACGACGCGGAACGGAGCCTCGTACCCGCGAGCAGATTGCAGGCGTGGATTGAGCAAAACGTATACCTCAGCCTCAAGTCGGTGCCGTTTTCGAAGGACGATGAAACGCTTTTGCCGGAAGCCGGGAGTTGCGCGAACTGTCCGAAGCGTACTGGATTCAATACGCTCCTCTTCTCTGAAGTTCGTCAAGACTCTTGCTCCGATGCCGAATGTTTCAATCGCAAGCTGGACCGTCACATCGTTCAGCGCATGGAGAAGCATGCCAAACCTCGTGATGATTTCGGAGAAGTACAACATCACGGGCGAGACGCCGATTCTACCGCGCCGGAACTATGTCGAAGTCATTACCCGGAAAGCGAAACAAGGGAAGGACGCCCGGCCCGAACAGCGTGTATGCAACCACTTGACCCCGGCGATCTATGCAGACGGGTTAGACAAAGGCCGACTCGTGAAGGTATGCGCAGACCGAACGTGCAAAGTCCATTTCCACGAGCAACAGAAGGAGGAAAAACAACGGCTGCAGTGGAAAGCGGAGAAAACGGCTACAAACCGGAAGCTCAAGCAGACGATTTCCTTCCGTCACCGGCTTATGGCCGATGTTCTCAAACGTGTGAAACCGCAATTTGGAACCGAGGAAATGCGAATGGTGGCTGGCTTTGCGTTGCGCTCCCTGTCACACGAGCTGGCGTGCCGCCTTGCCAAGCGACATGGGTTACAAAACCCGAAGGACCCCCGCGATTATCAGATGGCCGAGAAGGCCCGGACGCTTTACAAGAAGGCCGACGCCGCTGGACTGGCGAGACTCATCTTCGAAGCAATCCTCGTTGGCTGCGTCGAGAGGACGAGTGAAAACAAGGACGATGACCCGCTAACCACCGCCGCCGCTCTCTATGAAATCGACACAAAGGCCCTCCGCGCCGTCGTTTCCAAAGAGGCGAAGGAGAAAGTGCGGAAGAAAGCGGAGAAGAGCGCGGGCAAATTGAAGTCAGAACCCACGGCGAGACGCGCCCGCAAGTAACGCAACCGACACACGGAGCGGGGCTGTCCTTCCGGGGACAGCCCCGCTCCCTCAATCTCTCAAGGCGTGCGTGGGATTCGTTCCGTTCGGATTCTCAGAAAATCGTCGTGAGCGAGCAACACGCCACGCATGGAAAGTGAGGAAACAATCAGCGTCCGCGTCCGGACTTCTCATGGGGCTTTGCCGCGTGCAATTCCTTGCCGAAGATCTTCGCAGCCCAGTCGGGGATCGTCTGCGCGGTTTTACTCAGCTCGCCACCGATGAACTGCGCCACAACGCGGTAGCCACGGCGATGCGCCGTGTTGTCGTACACGATCAAGTCATCGGTGTGCTTACGGACTTCGGGGAGATTTTTTGGCGACTCCCGGTAAGAATCGATCACGCTTGATAGGGGCACGGCTTGTCCACCTCGACTCATGCGCACCAAAACCCGCCCGACATTCAAATTCGCATCTTCCGTGGAAATAAAAAGCACCTTCGTCGTGTACCCTGCCGCCTTGGCTTCGTCCAGCAGTTGCGTGTCCACACGAATATCTTCGACGGCGAAAGATCGCCGGTCATTGAGAAACGGTTGCTGCTGATGTCTTACGGGGGGAACCAGGCTGGGAAATGCCTCTTTTAAGTAGGCTTCGTAGAAAGTTGTCTTACCGGCGCCCAACGGTCCCGCGATGATGAACAATGTTGGCTTCGCTTGGCTCAGGATGACATCCCTTCGTGCGCGGCTTTCTGCTGACTCTTCTGCGGCGCACGCTCAAATTGTGTTTCTAATCCCGCAACGGGGGTCCGCTCTCCATCCGGCGTAACTTTTACCGTCGCTTTCAGATTGCGATCGTATTCGTAGTACGTTCCGTCCGGCTCTTCGACCTCTGCAGAAACTGGCTGCACTGCTGAGAGTCCCGAGAGCATCTGATGAAGCTCGCGACGCTCCAACTCCGACATTGTGTCATACGATCGCATAGACGCCCCCCGTCCCTTGGTTGGTTTCTTGAGTTTGCCTTCTTCAGTCTTTGAGTAATAAGCCAGAAGAGCGCTATTCACGAGCTGATTCATCGAACACTTCCGCTTTTGAGCGACTTGATGAATGCGCTTGCGAAGACGCCGCAAGATAACGACTTGCGTTTCTCTCCCGGTTTGTTTCTGCCTGGACTGAAGATTGACAAGCTCGACGGTATTCAGGTCGACCGCCAGAAGCGCATCGTTGATCGAAGTCGACAGTTCTCCCATATACCGGGGCTTATCCCGAAGGAGTTTGTCGAGGGCACTTAAGAGCCGCACGTTGTAGACTCCGAAGTTTGCGCTTCGTCGTTTCGCCACGATTCCTACCGTCTTTGGACTGGGGCTCCCGCAACTCGGAATACGCTGCGGTCCGTACATGAGATATATACATGACCCTTAGGGGTTGTTCAAGCCTTCCCTATAATTCGGCGGGAGTGTACGGTGCTTCGAACAGGATGTCCTTATTCACGCGCACATTGAACCGGTAGCCAACCGGAATCTTGATGGTTGGCGGAATATTTAGATTCTTGCGCGTGACTTCTGCACCGAGCTCGCCAAGCTGCTGGCCGACAGCAGTGGACGCCGATTGAGCGGCCGTGGGAGTCGCGAGAAGAGAAGTGCTCTGCCTTTGCGAAAGCGAGATCCCCGCCGCGAAGGCACTCGTAAGTAAGGCAGCGCCGACTAGGCGTTTGTAGTGATTATCCACCTGGTCGTGGAACCCAGCCATGCCTTGTATGTCCTGGCCCATCATTCCGTCCAGATTGATCGAGCTGCCATCGGGGTAAATGATCCGCGACCAGACGACCAGCAAACGGCTTTGTCCATAGGTGATCTGGGAGTCGTAGACTCCAACCAGTCGCGATCCTTGGGGAATCAGGAGATATTTTCCCGTCGCCGTGTCGTAGACGTTCGTGCGGACCAACGCCTTTACCTCGCCCGGCAGGTCGGAATTGATTCCTTGCTCAAGAATGGCAGGAATGTCCCAGCCCATTTTCACTTCGTATTTTCCAAGCGACGGGGTGCGCGTGGACTTTAGATAATTGTTGGCGGCGCGTCCGCGCGCCTGTTCGATGAAAGCTCTGTTTGCGCTCTTGCTCGTTCTGCTGGTCATAGCCACTGCCCGCTTGCATCCGCGCGCTCGCGGGAACCACGCTGTTGCCGGAAGCATCGGCTTTCCCTGCTCCCAAGAGCGTGGCGAGCGGCCCCAATTGTTGCAGAGCATCATTGAACGGCGCTGTCGCGGGCGATCCCGTCAGCGAAGTGCTGCCGTGTACGGCAGTAGGAGCGGCAATCGCTTCCTGCTCCTGTCGGAATGCCGCCAGGCGCAACTTCTCTTCCGCCGATAATTCCGAAGGTCCGTTGGAGGAGGAAGGACTTCCGCCTCCACCAGTTTCTGGCCGACCTTCCTTCCCATCGTCGCGGTACACCAGCCGCGGAGGTTGCAAACCAGCGGAATCCGGCGCTGGCCCAGGTTCGGCGGCGCCACGTCCGGAATATACCGGAGCTGGATTCGCAACGGCGGGCGGAGCCAACTCCTTTACTAATTGATCGCCGATGCGCCGTGCGGATTCAGGATGCTTCTCCTCACTCTTTGTTTGCGCCACCTGTTGCTGCTCCCGGCGCGCATAGAGGCCGTAAACCACAAGGACTCCAACCACGACCACCACTCCGAGCACGGCCGCGCCAACTTTTTTACTGATACGCGCTGTCGACGGCGGTTCAGGATGCAGCTCCAAACCCGAAGGCGATTCCATCGGTTGTTTCGCGTCGATCATGGCTGCGTCCCCGCCGCCGCAACGCTCGACGTCGGCTGAGCTTGGGGTACTTGCCCCGGTGCCTTGCCACCACTCACTTCCCCCTTGCGAATCAACTCCACTTTCGTTTGATGTTTTCCAGACCCCAGCAGCAAAGCGGCGCGGTCAAAGAGACGATCCACAATGTACATATTGTCTTTCACGCGATAGTTCACCATCTCCGATCCGTTCGGGCCCTGGCACCACCAGTACCGGCAGCTCTCGGTGAATCGTCTCGACGGGCATCTGGATATACGTCTTCGCACCATCATCCATGACGTGCACGGGCCGCGTCGATATGTCGCCGCCCTTGATTTCATAATTCCAGTACATGTTTTCAATCGCTGTGTTTGGCAACTCGGCGACACGCTCCGCTGCGGCCTTTTCCTCTCGTTCGGCCTCGCGCTGTTTCACAAGGTATTCCTGCCATTTTTGTTTGCTGTCTTCCGGGTAAGAGAAGGCCACGCGGGCAACATATTCATTTGGTTTTGATTCGAGGCGAACGTAATAGGCCCTTCGGTCGGTAGGCACGACCATTGTCGTGTCCAGCCCGGCAATCCGCGGCTTAATAATGATGAGGGGTGTCGCGTCCGGGCCGCTTCCCGACGAGGACGGTGAGATCTCCCATCGGATGCTGTCGCCAATGTGTGGCTCACCCGCAATCTTTTCTCCGGGTTCCAATTCCAAAATGCAGACATGTAGCGGCGCGCACACCACGATGGGCAGGCCACCACCGTAGGGATACACCACCCGGCCATCCTTGCCGGGGACGGGAACATTGCGGCTCTCCGCCCATTCGCGGCTCAACAATACGGCCTCTGCTCCTGTGGCATTGAGCGCCACGTCGTGCTTCGCTTCGAAGGCACGAGGTACTTCCGGCGACACAGACGGAGGAGCTGTGCCCTTTGACAGCGCCGGTACCGTCGGCACGTGCTTTGCCGCACTGTTTCTAGGCGCATCGCCCGATTCCAGGGCACGCACCGCCTCAGCCAGCGGATACTTGTCTGGAGATGGCACGGGTTCTTTCTTTACGACCGCAGGGGGCGCTTGCGCGGGCGTGGCACTCGGAGTTGGCGAGCTATTCGTGGCCTGTTGCGCTCGCGCCACGGCGCTGCCACCCAAAGAAAGAAGCAGCATTGCGGTTACTACAGAGTTGGTCTTCATCGTGTCCCTCACAGAACTTTCGACCACGTAATATCCATGACGTAGATCCCGAACGGATTCACTCGTAGAACCGCTTCATCCGTTGACGGATTGATCGCCACCGTGAAAATGCCTCGCCATTTGTCTGAGGAGATTGGTTTGCCGTCGAGAGTGCGCTGCGTTTCGGTCCAATCGACTTCATAACTGTGCGGAGAGTTCGGAAGGATTGTGTTCACCTCTACCTGTACCGTTTCGCGGGAACCCCGCTCGAAGGGTTGATTCGCTCGAAAATAATCGGTGACGATGGTTTGCGCTGCGCTCTGACTCCCAATCATCGCGTATACGTGATCGATCGAGGCACGCTCGGCGAGACCGTCGCTCGTGACGCTTCGCATGTCCTGCACCCATTGCGTGATGGCGGCCTGCTTCATGCGCTCATCAATGGGAGAAGTCCGATCGATGGCGCCCGCAGCGGCCACGCGTCCGAGAGAATCGACAGCCACCACGTACGGAGCAATTCGGGGACGTGTCGCAACACCAATAATGACGATGGCCTCGGCAAGAGCCACCAGAAGTGCCAGGACGGCAGCTCCACGCCACTGCTGCGCACGCTTAATCAAACCGCCGTAGCGCTCGTCCCACTCTCTCCGTGCAACCAGATAGGGGCTACCGAAAGACTCTTCTTTCGAACTCGACTGCTGCGTGAGTGCAATTGGCTTTGCCACCGCTCCACCTCTCAAACTTAGCTGTCACCGTGCCCTGTCGAAGCGTGCGGTGGCGCATGAGACGTTCCGTCGTGCGGAATGCGGACGCTGTTCATCGCATAGTGCGCGCGCGCTGTCGTACGTTCGAGCGCACTGAGGAAGGAATCATTCGCAACGGCTTCCCCGGATCGGGGCGGACCGGGTTGCTGGCCCATCCGTTTGGGCGGCGGGAGGACGGGACGGAGGCGCGGGTTGATTTGCTCCACCTGGCATTCCGTTTTGTGTCGCGGACGAAGATCCACCCCCACTCGGGAAGCTTGGTCCGCTTCCGTTCCCGCCACTTCCACCTGGTCGGGGCGGCGCACCGTTGGCTCCGTTCGAGCCGCCTCCACCTGACCCGCGTGACCCAGCGGCAACAGCTTCTCTTCACTTTCGACAAAGCATCAGAGCCGCGCGTTGCGTATTGCGTCGCAACCACACCGGCACCAACCGCGGCCAGGCCCACACCCATGCCGACGCCCGTCAGGTCGCCACCGCTCATCGAAGCCACGCCACCCAGCATTGCGGACGAGATTTTGGGAGACATCCAACAAACACAAAGGAACATCACCGCAGCGGCAGCCAAGTCAAATCCAGTTCGGGCTGGGTCAGGCGACGTAGCAGCATTTTGTGCGACCGCTATCCAGCCCTGAGAAACCGTCATCCCTGCTCCCACCAACAAATAAAGAACGAGGATTTTCATGCCGACCGATACGGCGTAGGCGATGTATCGCTCCACATACGCCGCAGTCCACCGCGACCCGCCGAATCCAAGAAAAATCACACCGGCCCCAATCACGAGATAGCTTTCCACCATCGCCACCACGAATTGAATCGCTATGGCAAGATACGCAATGAAAATAACGACGGCACAGAAAACGAGTGCCATGCTGCTCGCAAAACTTGTCAGAAAATCCGCACCCTTCAGTGAAGAAAGAAGATCGACGCACATATTCACGCCAAACCCAACGATGGCGCTCGGCCCCAGAGGGCCTACGGACGATGCGTTTTGGCCGAGAATATGAAAGCTGTCGATGATGGCGGGAATCCACCCGCCTCCCCCGGGAGTAACGCCATAGAGCAGGATGGCGTAGAAAATCCCGATCCACATGATTTTGCGAACGATGGTCGCGGTAAGCGCCTGGAAATCGGCTTTTTCGATGGCCAGAAGAGTGAAGCTCCAAGCCACTTCGATGCCAGCAAGCAGGAAGAAAAGCCGTTGCGCCGCACCCAGGAGCTTTGCGATCCAACCGTTTTGGAGGCCTTTATATTCGTCGAGAATGCTTGATGGGCCGTTTACGGAATTGGGTCCTTGCGCATGCGCGAGAGCGGCGGCACTTAAAAGAACAACGCCAATCACAATCACATAACTCAATACCACTCTGAAACGCCAGCGCCCTCTGCGCTTGCCCACTCATGTCCTCACCTCAATACTTTTTGTCGTCTGTCCGTATCGGCTCATTTCCGATCATTGTTGACGAGATAGCCGCACTGCACACGCGCCCCTCTGTCGTGTCGCGCCAATCCGCGGGCTTCGAGTCTTTCACTTCTGAGCATTCCTTCTTTATTTCTTTTGCCAGGTCCTGATGCTTATTGAACCAATCGGAGATCGATTTCGTGCTTGCCTGAGACAAATCACCAGATCCCGCATCCTCGACCTTTTTCACGATTGGGCTTGGCGGCTCCGCCTTCTTGCAACCCACGGGTGCACCCACAAGAACTAGAATCGAAACCGCCATCCATGCTCGTTTCATGTCGTCTCCCCGCGGAGTCAGTATTTTTTCTGGTCGGTCACGAGCGGTTGCGTTCCAAACAGTTGCTCCAGAGCCGCGTTGTCCGCCTGTTCCTTCTGAATCTGCTCCGCCTGATATGCTTGTTTACTCTGTAGGTCCGTCAACATCAACTGCCGAAGTGCCATCAGTTGCTCTACCTGCTGTTCGGCAATCTGATTCCCTACCTCAACCGCCTGCATCTGCCCGCCTGCGCCCGTGGACATGGTGCGAAGCTGGGCGAGTACCGCCTGTGCATTGTTCAGTTGCTGGCCTTGCAAGCCCACGGCGCGCAATGAGTTCATCGTGGTATCGAGCGAGGTCTGCGACCATTTCTTGTAGTCGTTAAAATACCCCGAGGTGCGGAAACTGTAGCCCGGAAACGTATTGCGAAACTGCGCGTCGAGATTGCCCATCGAATACGCCAGGGCTTGGCCGCCTTGCACGACTTGCGCGAGCTGCGATAGATCCTGCTGGATAGGACCAAAGAGCTGCTGCGGCAGCACCTGCCCCTGTTTCAACTGCTCTGCGTATTGCTTCAGTTCGTTCTCGAGCTGAATCCCTTGCCGGATATAGCCCATAATCAGTTGGACGTGATTTAGAATCTGCGTCCATTCCGTTGCCACACCCGCCACTACTCCCGCATTTGTAGGCGCTGGTACGCCCAAAAACAGCATTGACAGCACGACCGTGAACACCATTACTTTTTTCATGCCGATACTCTCCTTTCAACAACACCCTCGACTTCACGCCACCAGTCCGCCCAATCCGAGCGGCCTCGTTGGCGCAACCACTCCGCTTGCCAGGTTCGGGGATGGGCGCGCATGACCTCCTCCGCTTTCTTGCGGTCGTCTGGACTGTTCACGCCGACAAAGGCAAGCGCAACGCCGCCGAGTCCCAGCGAAATCAGACGACGACCCTCTGGCGAAACCACGTAATACTGGCGCTTCGGAATGGCGCCCTGAACGATCTGGATCTCCCGGTCATTGAGACCCACCGCTTCATACAAGCGGCGCGACTGCACGTTCGCTGCTTCCGCGTTAGCCAGCAGGATTTTCGTGGGGCACGCTTCCATGACCACATCGCTGATACCGGAATTGAAGATGTCGGAAAGATTTTGCGTTGCGAGAACGACGACCGCGTTCAGCTTACGCAACGTCTTCAGCCAGTCGCGCAGGTATTCGCGGAACAGTTCATCCCGCAGATAGACCCACGCCTCATCGAGAACAATGAGTGTTGGGACGCCCATCCAGTTTTTTCTGAATTCGTCGGAACAAGTACAGCAGCACCGCAACCGTGGCTTTGCAATTGCCGTCGCCGTACTTCATAAGGTGGTCCATCTCGAATACCATCATGCGTCCGTCGCGCAACCCATCCTTATCCGCATCGAGCAGACGGCCGAGCGGTCCGCTCAGTGTGTAGACTTCGAGCGCAGACCGAACTTCCTTGTCCTGCACGGTCGCCAGAAAATCGGTCAGCGTCCGCCGCGCCGAGCCTTGCGTCAATTTCATGGCGTCCGCTACCGCGTTGCGGTGCTGGGGTTTCATGTCGAGACCACCGAGCGTGCAGAGTTTTTCGATCCAGCCATTCGCCCAAGCCAGGTCGCTATCATCGGCAAGGTCCGCCAATGGATAAAACGACAATCCATCGGTCTCACCGCCGAGATCGTAAAACTCGCCGCCGCAGGCCCGCGTCAGCACCGCGAGCGAGTAGCCCTTATCGAAAGCGAACACTTGTGCGCGGGGATACCGAAAGAACTGTGAAACGATGAATCCGAGAAACGTTGATTTTCCCGAGCCTGGCGGACCGACCATGAAGGTATGCCCGATATCCCCGCAATGCAGATTGAAGCGGAACGGAGTCGAACCCGTCGTCGCCGCATACAACAGCGGCGGGCTTTTCGGCGGATAGAACGGGCAGGGATTTTCTTTGTTTCCCGCCCACACCGCGCTTATCGGAAGAAGGTCCGCGAGGTTCAGCGTATGCAAGACAACGCGCCTCACATTACGATAACCATCCCCAGGCAGGCTCCCCCTCCAGGCCTCGACGCTGTTCACGTCTTCGATCCGCGCAGAGAAGCCCAAGTTTTGCACCGTCTTCGCGACCAGCGCGACGGCTTCCTCGACGCCGGGCTCATCCTCGTCGCCGCAAATCACTGTCGTGGTGTATTGCGCGAACAGCACGTCGCCCGCGGCTGCAACACTCATGGCCTCTTCTGCATCGATGCTCATCTCTTGCGCGTGCAGGTTCACGGCTCCCGTCTGCGTTTGCATGATCTGGTCTTTTAGGCCGCGCATCTTCGAACGCCACTTCTTGCGCACCTTATCGAGGAACGAACGCGCCTCTTCCGGGTCCATCAGAATTGCCCGCGTGTTCCAGCGGTATTCGATCGGCAACGTATCGAGCGCCGCGAGAATTCCCGGCACGCTCGCTTTGGGGAATCCGTCGATCGCCACCACACGCAGATGCTTGCGCCCAATGCGTGGCGTCAAACCGCCGACGAAATCCTCCGTGGCCAGCGTGTCGTTCAGATACACGGGAAATTCGGGAAGCCGGATGGGATGATCTTTCCATGACACACAGCGATGCACGTAGCGCAGGAGTTCGTCGTGAACCACTGGATTGCCGGCAGTGTCTTTCGTGCGTACCGCTTTCAAGCGCGTCACGGCAAACAACGACTTGAAAACATCCTCGAAAGAGGCGATGCGGCTCTTGAAATAGTCCACGATTCGCGCGGCATTTCCCCGCTGGTCCTTCATGCCCTCAAACATCCAGCCTTTGATCTTTTCTTCTCGGGCAACGGGGGGAAGGTAGGTCAGCGACAGGTAGTAATCGCTTTCGAAATGCACGCCCTCAGACATGAACTGCTCGCGACGCTCATCGTCGATGATCTTTGTAACCGAATCCGGGAACTCTTGATGTTCGGGATAGCCGGGAGCCGGGGCGCGAACGCTGTCACACTGCACCATCCAGCCTCCGCCAAGCCGGAGCAGTGCTCCCAAGCGCCCGCTCAGCGCCGCCATCTCTCCGTTCGTCGCGGAACCGAGATCCGGTCCTTGAAACTTCCAAGCTGCAAGCAGACCGCCGTCCTGCAGCAGAAGAACCCCGTCCTCAATCAGGGAGTCGTAGAGAAGGAGGTCGGCTAGTCCAATCGCGTGACGGCGTTGTTCAATAAGGGGCATGGTTCATCTCCAATTCGCGTGGAGTTGTAGTCGGAGGAGCGGACATTCGGCTCTTGGCGGGATAGAAATCCCGATAACGAATGTGCCGGATATAGACGTGACGCAAGAGGGGGTCCACCTTCGCCATGCGCGCGAGAACCCCCACCGCGATGAGCCACAGAACGAGTCCGGCAAGAATGCTCCACCACTTCATGACCGCAAAAACCAACATCGCCGCGAGGATGGCGGAGACCAAAATCAATTCCCGGTCTCCGCCCATCAACAATTGCGGCCGGTTTGCCGACTCGTGAAACGGTACTTCCCGTGGTCCGTCCATTGCTAAACCACCGCCGCGCCAACCGCGAAAAGTCCTCCGAGCAAGGCAGCTGCGGAGATGATGAAAGCGATGGCGCAGACGGCGTACACCGCACGGCGAGCAAATTCATTCCACTCACCGCCAAATACCAACGTTACGCCGATCGCCACCAGTGCGATAATTGCGATGGCGCCCGCCACGGGACCGCTCAACGACTGTTGCAGACGAGTCAGCGGAGCTTCCCAGGGCAATGCCTGTCCGCCAGCCGCCGCGGATGCGGGCAGACTGAGGACCGCTGACGCCAGCGTTAGCAAGCCTGTGTGCGCTGCGAGCCGCAGCCATTCCACTCTTCTCTCGAATACTTTCATTTCGTTTTTTCCTTTCGTGCTGAGATTTACAACCAGCAACCACTCGCTCCACTGACGGCAAACCACCCCACCAGTGCAACGAATCCTGAACATAAAAGCGCCGTCGCAAACAACATCACCAGCATCCGCCGCATTGTGTCCGGCAGATTCAACAGCGTGCTCGCGAGCACACCCGAAAAACCCAACACCATAACTGTTACCGCCAGAGCCAAGCGGCCTGCTCCAGGCAAAGCCATCTCCGGTGTCCCGAGCCCAGGCAGGAGACAAAGGGCCGACACCGCAAGCAGTGCTGCAACCGCGACAAATACCACGCTCGAAAATAGGCTCGCGCCGTCCCCGGAGCAGATTGCCCTCCATTGCGCTTTGTCTTCCATGGAGCCTCCTATACGTACTCCAGTTCATAATCTCCGTCGCGATACCCCATCACGACCGCCACCTCGCGGACCTTGCGGCCCGCGCGAATACGTTGGCTCGCCATCCACGAACACGACCACATTTACGGCTTCGGCAATCAATTGTTGTTGCGGTGCGGCCGTTGCTTCCGCAACCAGGCTTTCCAGGCGAATCAAGGCCCCGTGCGCGTCGTTTGCGTGCACGCTTGCCGCACCGCCTGGGTGTCCGGTGTTCCACGCCTTGAGCATGCTCAGCGCTTCCGCGCCGCGCACTTCGCCCACGACAATCCTTGTCGGCTTCAATCGCATGCTGGCCCGCAGGCAATCGAGCATCGACACACGCCCGACCGCGAGAAGCGCCACCGAGTTCTTCACGGTGCATTGCAATTCGGGCGTGTCTTCGATGATGAGTACACGATCGTCCGGCGAAATGGCCGCCAGTTCGTCAAGGACTGCATTGATGAACGTTGTTTTGCCAGAACCCGTTGATCCGGCAACCAGAATGTTTTTCCGCTGGGCTATCGCCGCGCGTATCACTTCCGAGTGGCGCTTGCCACGCACTAACTCCACAAAATAATCGCGATGGCGCTGGCGGTTCAGTTCATCACTCTTGTCCGTTAGGATTCCCGTGGTTTCGTAATCATTCAGAGTGAATACACGATGAGGGCGTTGCCGAATCGCGAATACTGGTTGGCGCACCACAGGGGGGATCAACCCCTCGAAACGGCTCCCATCCGTGGGCAGTTCCGTTTCGAGAATGGGATTGTCGTGATTGATGACCGTGTCGCGAATCGCGGCAATCGTGCCGAACGCGCTCAAGGCTTGCGCAGGAAGCATCGAGCCCACAACCTCAAAATCCTGATGCGTGCGCTTCGCCCACACCCGGCCATCGGGGTTCAGCAAGATATCTTCGGTGCGATGGTCTTCAAGGCAGGAAGCGACAAGCGGCCCGAGTTCGCGCACCAGCTTTTCATTACGGCGTTCGGTGACCTGCTGAAGTTCTTGCATCAGGGTCTTACCAATCTCATTCAACTTTACCCTACTGTATGTCACCCACATGGTGCTATATATACAGACTGTTGGTGACTAGGCTACGGTATTACGCTTGCGCCGCGCGCTTGTCAAGATCAAAAAACAAATGACCACTACCCGCACCTTCGAAGCTGTCATGAAACAGAGCAGCGCCATGGGTGCAAAAGCATTCGAAATCGGCCTCTTTGATCCGAACGCCGCGCGCGGAGCGATGCTCCCGCGCGTGTGGGACACGGGCACGTTGCTTCGATCTGTCTCCTGGTTGCGCTTGAAAAATGCCGAAGGCAGGAACATCTACATCCGGCCAGCCGGCGAACATAGTCTTTCGCTCATCGACGACGCCAGTCTCGAGGTCATTGAGCGATTGAAATCGGAAGGCTTTGCGCCAGCGGTTGTTCTTGAAACTTCTCCGGGGAATTTTCAAGCATGGCTGCACCATGGCGAGATTCTGCCGAAACATCTTTCAACGTTTGCAGCACGACTGCTTGCGACTCGCTTTGGCGGTGACCTTGCTTCGGCGGATTGGCGGCACTACGGAAGACTCGCGGGCTTTACGAATCGCAAGGACAAATACCGAAAGACGGATGGAACCTTTCCTTATGTCCGGCTGCATGAGGCTACGGGAGCGGTCTATCCAAAAGCGATCGTCATTTCTCGCAGAAGTCAAAACCATATATGAATCGGAGCAATCCAAGCTTCCGCCTCCCGGCTGTTTGCGGCACCGGAGCCTGTGCTGTTCGAACCTCAAAAGCATTGAGGATTTCCGCGCGAGGCCCATCTACGGCGGCGACCAGACGCGTGTGGATCTTGCTTATGCCGTCTACGCTTTGGCCAACGGCGTCTCGGAGACCGAGGCGCGCAACGCGCTCGCCTCGCGTGATCTAACGCATAAAGGCGATAGGAAACGGCAACAAGAGTATATTGATCGCACGATTAAAAAGGCTCGGGAGCGAATCAATGGGAAAAACGGTGGGTCGATGGGTGCTGTACGAACATAAAGACGGTGAATTCATCCTTCTTTCGAAACCCCTGAAAACCAAAAAGGAAGCGGAGGAACAACGAGAGAATCTGAAAGCACGGTCCGGAATGAAGCATTCCGAGATTGGCGTCGGCTTCATGCGCATTCCAGAGAGAAAGTGATCGAATGCCTTCCCGAGAGGCTAAAGTTATTGAACAGAGGGCACCGCTGAAACTTAGCGGAGCGGAGTTGGCGCGGGGCGTTTGGGGTGTTTTACCCGGGAGGCTGTGCTTTGGGCTGGGGAGCAGAATCAGCCCGCACAACTGGAGCGGGACAAACACCGAATACTGGGCAAAGCAAAGGGCGCCACGGCGACCACAAGAGGAATACAAAGATAAGCGTCAACACCAACAACGTTTTTCGAAATCTCGGTTCCGAGCTGCATTTGTAGTCGATGTAGAACAACATAGCGAGGAAAGATCTCATTTCAACACCCTGGCAAGCACGATGCCCAAGCCAACACCCAACATCAGAAGGCCGCTTCCGGCAATCACGCCTACGGCAACCCAGCGGCGCACCGCGGACCGCGAATAAGCGCGGTTTAATTCGACAATCAACTCTCGCGCGTGTAACCGCCCGGCGTCAATATCCTTCTGAATCTCCTCACGTACCGCGACCCCGGCTTTTCGCGCCTCCCTTTCAATGCTCTGCACTGCTTCGCGTTGCGCTGAGCGGAGACCTCCCTCTATACCGGCAACGATTTCTTCCACGCGGGTCTCGATACTCCCGAGCACCTGCTGCAACACGACTTCATTCATTGTGACCAGCAGCATCGCAGGATCATCCTGGCGAACCAGCATTCCATGACGCGCCGCCACTTCCGCAGTTATGCGCTGTAAGTCCAGCACCACATCGGTCTTCATCGGACTTTTCGCCATCAAGATCACCCCGCTCGCCCGCGGGCTCCTTCACTGCACGAATGGAATTGCATCCAACTGGTCGAACAGCTCACGCTGCACTACACGCAACCGTTGCTTCGCCATGATTGTGAAACCATTTCCATTCAGCGCTTCGTCAAAAGTCATCTTCTGGCAAATCATCTCTTCCACATCGCGGCCAAAGGTATCCGCGGTGCGCCGCACGATCGCCACGGAGCCATGCACTTTATTCGCATGCTTCCTGCACACCGCCATCTCCCTGAACGGGGCTCCATCCAGCAACACCGGGCCAAAATACTCGTTCAGCCACACTACTAGATTCTTCTCCCGCGTCGTTTCCGCGAGTTGCTCGAACCCGCTCAGGGTATCGTTCAGCGATTGACCACCTGTAATCACCGAATGGATGAACACCCGCTTGCCTTTCTCTCGCAAATACTCGAGCGCCTGGTTCTCCAACACGTAATGCCAGAGGGGAATAAAAGTGGACGCGCCAGTATCCACAACGAACGTGCCGCTCTCTGTCAGAAACCGTTCCATGAGCAGGTCAAATTCACGCTGGTCCACACTTCCCTCTTTCAAGAGATTCAGTCGGCTCACCGCCAGTCCGCGATATTCAGCCAGGGTTTGGTTCACCGGGTCCGCATCAATACCCCGTACATCCTGCCCTTTCGACAATAGATACTGCGACAGGATGGCGGATATCAGGCTCTTTCCGACCCCACCTTTCCCTTGAAGAGAGATGTGAATTGACGTTGCACCGCTTCCATTACCGCTTGTTTTTGTCATTCGAGTCCTCCTTTCCATGCACTAGCCTTTGCACTTTCTGTGTTCCCCGCCACTGGAAACCTGGCCTGTTTTCTTCCAATCGTCTTAGATTGGCTAACGGGTCGCGTTCCTCAACTGCTTCTACTCCTGCTTCCCCCAGTCCTTGCGGTTCAGCAGGCTTGATCCTGTTTTTCCCAGTCGCTGGTCGCGGTTCGCTTTCTTTTGGCGCGCCATACCGCCATGTGGAAAGTGTGGTAGCTCACCTGCAAACCTTCGGTTTCGAGCGCTTCCCAAATGTCTTTCAGGGTCTGGCCTGAGGTCAGCGCTGCTTCTATTCCGGGAAGAAGAGACCGAATGAGCGCGGCTTTTCTCTTCGGGGGAGCGGCGGCGAGTTGTTCCAAACAGCGGCGGTAGTCTTTTTGCGTTGACATGATTCGTAAGCCTGCTGTACATATAGCACCATGATATTCAGATGTAAAGCACGAAAAGATTCGAAGTCAACAGAGGTCAACAAATGCCCTCATTAGTCAACTTGGAAGCCACGGACGGTAGTACTTTTGAACGCGGTTCAACAGTTGTCATCACAATTCAACACTCTTCAACAGCAATAGGAGCAGCGTGCATGGAATGCAGGCGGATGATCGGCGAAAGACACGGGTATTGGAACATAAAGGGTTGGGGCCACTTCGTGGTGTATTGCTGGCTTAACTACTTACATTTCTTACGCTTCGCTTGGTACCACTTCGAACAGAAAGTGGTACCGCTGCGGTACCACTCTTGAAGGGGGTGTTTCGTGGATAAAAAGGGCTTTTCGCGCAATTTTCGATACCCTTCCGCCGAGCTGCGGGATCAGGTTCGCGCCGCTGTCAAGGAACGTGGGTTTCGTTCCGAACAAGCATTCCTTATTGCCGCTTGCGAGCATGAGATTCGGCAGGGCGCTAACACCGAAGCGACAACGCAGTTTGAGGCGCGCGTGGCAGCCACGCTCACGAATCTGGCCAAGCAAGTACAGGGACTTCAAACGCTCGCCCACGCGCAGGTCGCTCTCACCGACGTGTTCCTGAAGTACGTCATCACGTGCGTGGTCGAACCCCCGGAAGATGCTCTACCCGCTGCGCGCGTTCGCGCCAGGCTGCGCTACGAAAAGCTGGTGCGTGCTGCTGCGGAAGGGATCTCGAACAAGAACAGAGACACTCTGAAAGGAATGGTGGCCGATGAATGACGAACCCCTAATTCGCTTGCGGCCGAGAAAATCAAAGCACGGCCCAAACGACAATCCGCGCAAGTACACGGGTGTTCTACGATCCATGCTTCGCATCGTCCAGATGTCGAAGCGCGGACAGAAGACGCGCGGCACACATAGTGCTGGCGGGAGTGCGCCGGGCGCACCGTACCTTCAATCAGCGCGTAGCCGTCCGCGTCAGTTACTCGGCGAACAAGAATCCGGGGCAGTGGAAGGCTCACGGAAGGTACGTGGCCCGCGAGAGTGCAACGCAGGGTGGAAAAGCAGCCGAGGCTGGATTCAACGCTACCGAGCAACGCTTAAACATCGCAACGACACTCGACAAATGGCAGGGAGCCGGCGACGAGCGGCTCTTCAAGATCATTGTATCTCCCGAGTTTGGCTGACCGCTTGAACCTCCAGCAGTATGCTCGCGAGTTGATGCACCGGATGGAACATGACCTGGGCGCTCAACTCGAATGGGTCGCCGCCGTCCATCACAACACCGAGCATCCCCACGTTCACATCGCTCTTCGAGGAGTGGACAAGAAGGGAATCCCGCTTCGCTTGCCAAGGGAATACATTCGTGGGGGCCTGCGCGAGCGGGCCGAAGAAATTGCCACCGAAGCTCTGGGCTATCGCTCTCCCGACGGATGCCCAAGAGGCGCACCGGCGCGCGACGATTCAAACCCGTTACACGACGCTCGACCGCATCCTCCAATGGAGTAACGACGGCTCTTCTTCCCGCTTCGTGGTGACTGTCAATCCCGATGACGAATCCCTGCCTGAATCTGCCCGGCAACTCCAGAAACACCTTGCCGCACGACTCATGCACCTTCAAACGATGGGCCTCGCGCAGTTCGTTGGGCCGCACCAGTGGAGCGTGCAGGCAGACTTTGAGAAAGTGCTGAGGACCTTGCAACAGAGTGGCGATCGGCAAAAGATGCTCGCGGCGCATGGTGCCCTGCTCTCCGACAAGCGCCTTCCGCTTCAGGTCACGACTCTGCGCCAGTTACAAAGAGTGGCTGGACGCGTCCTTCTCCACACCGAAGATGAACAAACGGGCAAACGCTACATGCTGGTCGAAGGCACGGACGGAAAAGTGCATTTGATCTATCACACCAGCGCGATCGAGGAAGCCCGCAGCGAAGGGAAACTTGCGGTGGGCCGTTTCATTCGTATCGAGAAACGGTTCGCGAATAAGAAACCCACGTTGTACGTGGATGATCTCGGAGACGCGAACGCACTCCTCCAGAATTCTTCACACTTCCACAAAGAAGCGGACCTCTTACTTCGCCGGGGCGTTCATGAGGTCCAGCCCGTGTGGGGCGGATGGCTGGGACAATACCAAACGAAGTTGCAAACTGAGCTACGAAACCCCAACAGACGCGATCGGGAGAACTCCGGACGCGGTGGACGCTCCAATTGATATTTGGCAGGAGGTTCGATCACCGTTTCGGAAGTCGATGTCAAATGAGTAGATATGGTCTGACTTCACACAACCCCGTTATGAGGAGTGATCCGAATGGCAGATCGATTGGATGCTTTGCTGTTTTCAACTTATCTGGCCGCCCGTCCCGGCAAGTGTCCACGTCGAAGCGTAACCCGGTAGCACCTGCCTTTGGCGCGCACCATCCGACTCCAATAACTCCTATCCGCTCTTCCCTAAGCATTCGGTTAACAGCCGAGCGGGCCAAAAATCTAAGTGCCGCGTCTGGTGTCGCTTACATAAGACTCGGAGCCATTCTTACTTTTCTAGTTGCACCCAATCCTGCACCCAAACCGCTCTCAACCAGGCTGATTGTGTGTTTGATCTAGACGGCACCCTTGCGGTCAGTAAGTCGCCAGTTGATCCCGAAGTCTTGTCCTTGCTCCACGAACTTCTTGGGATTGTGAAGGTAGCCGTCATTTCTGGGGGCGACTGGCCTGAGTTTGAAAAGCAATTGAGTCTGTTGAAAAACTCGGCTCGGAACAGATTTTATTTGCCGTGACTATCCCCTGTCGTGCTACGGAGTACTGCAGGGAGGAACACCGCCGATGATGGGTCAGCAGAGACGGACAGAGTCGTTGTTTTATTATTTCCGGTTGGAAGAACAGATTCCTACCGATCACTTGCTGCGAATGATTGACGACCGCGTCGATTTCAGCTTCGTGCGAGAACAGCTGAAAGACCTTTATAGCCCCACGGGCCGACCCTCGATCGATCCCGAGGTTCTATTGCGGCTGTTGCTGGTCGGCTATCTCTATGGGATCACCAGCGAGCGCCGTTTAATGGATGAGGTACGCATGCATCTGGCCTATCGTTGGTTCACTCGCCTTGGTTTTGACCAAGAAGTTCCCGACCACTCGACGTTCTCCAAAAACCGCCACGGTCGATTTCGGCAGTCCGGTGTGTTTCGGAAAGTATTTGAGGAGATCGTGCGCCGTTGTTTAGAGGCGGGTTTCGTTGAGGGGCGGAATGTGGCAGTAGATGGCACACTCGTGGGAGCCAATGCCAGCCAACAAAGCCGAGTTCCCAGGGAGAGATTAGTGGAGGCGGCGAAGCTCTCCCGAACGGTTCAGGAGTATCTGACCGAACTAGAGCGCCAGAACCCTGTGGCGGATTCAGAGGGGAACATGAAACTTCAAGAGAAGGTTTCGACGACCGATCCAGATGCTACCTGGGCTGTCAAAAGTGGGCCGGCGGTGCTGGGCTAGTCGATACGGTCACCACTTCGATGCTGTTGAAGGTTGTGCAGTCCGGGAAACTACAGCCGGAGCGACTCGTGACTCACCGTTTTGCGATGGGCGACATCATGAAGGCGTATGACACCTTTGGGAATGCAGCGAAAGAGGGGGCCCTAAAAGTAGTATTGAAGACTGGCGATAGTAAATCCATTTAGAAGTAGGTTCATCATCCAAGATGGCACGCGGCCCATGCCATTAGACGAAAGTGCCAAATATCCACCCGACCGCGGCGGTTACCGCCATGGCCAAGGCTCCCCAAAACACAACTCGAATAGCTCCAGTCCATACTCCCGCCCCACCCGCGCGCGCGGCCAGCCCACCTAATAGTGCAAGGAAAACGAGGGAACTACCCGAAACCAAGGGGATCAGCAAAGAAGCGGATGCCAAAGCGGTGATTGCAAGCGGCATTGCGGCCCCGATGGCAAAGCTGCCGGCCGATGCTAAGGCGGCTTGAATAGGACGCGCTCGAAAGGTATCGGAAATTCCCAGTTCGTCGCGCGCGTGCGCTCCCAAGGCATCGTGGCTCATGAGTTGTTCGGCGACTTGTTTCGCAAGCGCAGGCGGGAGGCCACGAGCCACGTAGATTGCCGTCAACTCATCGTGCTCGCCTTTCAGGTTAGTTTTGAGTTCCGTTCGCTCAAGCTCCAGCTCGGCCTCTTCGGTGTCAGCCTGCGAATGGACAGAGACGTACTCCCCCGAAGCCATGGACATCGCTCCTGCCACCAGTCCGGCGACTCCCGCCACCACTACGCTACCGCGGCTCGCATGTGAAGCTGCTACGCCGAGCACGAGGCTCGAAGTTGACAGGATTCCGTCGTTCGCGCCCAGTACCGCCGCGCGCAACCACCCGATGCGCCCAGTGCGGTGCCGTTCGATGCTTTTGAGCGCCACGATATCCCTTTCGCGATCCTCCACCGAGCCGGATCTCAAGTGACTTTTTCGCTGACGAAACGATCTGTTCTGACCCCGCAGGATTGGAACGTCTCAGCGACTGGCTGAAATACGCACGACTTCCACGGAACAAGGAGCATGCCGCACGGTCGCTTCTGAAACGCTGCCCATCAAAAAGCGATCCAATGCTTTTCTTCCATGCGACCCAAGCACGATCAAGTCGGCATTCCATTCCGTGGCAACATCAATAATCATGGATTTGGGATCGCCTTGTTTCACGACAACGGTCGCCTTGAACCCGTGTGTGCTAAGCGCTTCAGCGGCTTTCGCAACCAATGTTTGTGCCTGTTTTGTTTCTTGGTCCCAAACTGCTTCAAGACTCCCATCGCATCCGCCCATTTCGCGGGCGACCAGGAGTGAAGGCGGCTCGACAACATTAAGTACTTTTACTTCCGTATCTTTCGAATGATTTTGCGCGATGACCGCTCGGAGAGCAGCCTCGGAAAATTTGGAATCGTCGATCGCAAGCAGGGTTTTCATCTGTCACCTTTCGTATGTTTCCGAATGCAGCCGATACGCAATCTCGGGATCAACCACCTTATCTGGTCTGGCGTGACTTAAGGTAGTTGCTCAGACGGACAATCCGCAATTTGACTTGAGTGCCATCTAATCCTCCCGACTCTTTGAAATCTGTTCCCCATGTGGGCATTTCGGCCGGGCCATGCGCAGGCATGGTCACACCATTGCGCAAAACGTCCTGAACATAGGAGTTCGGAAACTTGCCTCCGTGACCCTGTGCTAAAAGGGTCAGGTCTGGGGGCACTCTGTACGGCGCAGGAACCGGAACAACTCCTTTCAAATCGCTTCCATGACAGACTTCGCAATGTTGTTTGTACAGTTCTGCTCCTGTCGGAGAATCGGAGCCTGTTGCCTGAGCTTTCTTGGACTGTTCTTGTTGTGCTGCATACAGTCCAGCGACGAATCCAAGTAGCACGCCCAATATGGCGGCGGAACGAATAAATCGGCTTACCATCAAAGGCCTCCACAGGAAACTTTAGGGCGGCTAGGATTTTAGACTTCAGTCCAATTGACCAAAATACGAGGCTCGATTTCGCCAAGGGATAAGCAGTTCCTTCCGGTGTTCCGGAACAATCAAACCCGTGGTCGCAATTGAATCTTGCAGGAATGCAACTTACGACTTGCATCGTCCAGCTACTTGATCTGAATGGGTTCAAGATATTTCACAAGGTTCTGCAACCTCACAGCGCCAAAATCCTGATCTGATTCGACCTGATGAAAAATGGGACCCCAAATCAGCATCTCTCGTGAGCCGTGAGACACCACCGCCTCGTCGCCCATGATGGTTTGGCCAACTCGGGCAGTGGGAAACTGTCCTCCATTCTTCTTCGCCAGCACGGTCAGGTCCGGCACTTTTGCCTTCAAGGCTGGCGCAATGGGGCCGAAGCCCTTTCAAACGGCAAACGACCACAACTACTCTGTTCAAGAAGAACCGGGAGATGGACGGGCGGCAAGGAGACTGATACAGTCCTATCCCTCCAGGCCGGTCAATATTGTTCTTTCTCGCCGTCCCATTAGACATCCTAGGAACTGCGGAGAATGCTCGCTGTTCGCTTTTGTACAGCCTAGAAGAAATTCTCTTGGTATCCGAGCTAGGAGGGCCGGTTTTAGCTCGGAAAAACATACAAGTCCGTTCCATTTTTCCGGCAGCGACAACCAGAAATTCGGACGAGCTTCCGCCCATCATCGATTTAATGGCTAGGGCGTTTAGACGGAATTGGTGCGATTCCCAAAGCGAACACCACCAAGACAGCCAGCCCAAATGGAAAGTGATATATATCGCCAGGATATCCATTGTTGAGCCCTCACCTCAAGATAGAGATTTTGAATACCAGTCATTGCAGCCCTGTTGTCAGTTTCTGAGCTACCGTTTGGGACCACGCTGGAAATTTTCACTCTTATCCTTTCGCTTGCATTACGCAAGCCTTGTTATTGAGGGGACGTCGCAGCGGCGACAGGCTGCAAGCTGATGGAGACAATCTTGGTGCCGATCACTTCACCTGATACCACTAACTCGACCCGGCGATTTTGTTGACGTCCTTCGGCGGTATCGTTTGACGCGATGGGCCGTGTCTTACCAAAGCCCGTTGCCGTGGTCGAAGATTCGGGAACACCTTCTTGGGTTAGATAGCTGCGGACGCCTTCGGCACGCTGCTCAGAAAGTTCCTGATTGTATGCCTCAGTGCCAACGCTATCGGTGTTTCCTTCGACGGCCAGCATGAGCGAAGGATAAGCAAGCACGATACCGGATATCTTGGCGAGTTTCTCGCGCGCCAAGGGACGGAGGGTATATTGACCGGAATCAAAAAGCACATCCGACATGTTAACAACCAATCCACGAGCGGTGTCGCGAGTTTCCAGTATCAGATTGAATTGTTGGAGGAGTCGGGCGCGAAGTTCCTCCCGATCATGGACGGCCTGTTGAAGCTGCGCATCAGATGAGTCGGCGGCGGCGCGGTTGCGATCGGAATCCGCTTCGGCGATATGCTGGCTTTGTTGAGCGTCGTTGCGAGCATCTTCAGCATTTGCTTGGGCGTCCTCGGCTTTTTGAGCCGCAACCTGGGCGTTCTGATTTTGGCGGTCTGCCTCGTTGCGTTCATGAACAGCGTTACTCGTGGCGGCTTCGGCGGTACGTCGGCGCTGTGATTCGGCGTTTGCACGATCATTGGCGTCAGCTTCACGATTTGCTCCGGCGCTGCGTTCCGCTTCGGCGCGTTCCTCATCGATGTGCTTAACGGCGATTTCTCGAGCGTCTTCAGACGTCTGCACAACTTCCCGTGACAGGGCAATCAAGGATTTCTTGTTTTCACGTTTGGTCGTGGCAACTGCGTCCGCCTCATTCATCTGACTGACAGCTTTTTGGTAGCTTTCCCCGGCGTAAGTTTCAGCGCCGGCAGATTGCGCGATGCGAAGAGCATTTCTCGCTTCAAAAAATTCGAGTGGCAATTTTGCGTTCATCACCACGGGATCGAACTTGTAGCCCGTAGGAATGTACCCGCCGCGATCAATCAACTCATATTTGGCTTCAACGATCTCGGTAGCGCCTTCGGTATCTCTACGTACCGAGTTTTCGAGGACTACGACATTGCTGGGACGACGCACAGCATAATAAGGTTCCGCCGTTACGATCAGCGCGAAGGACTGAAGGTCGGTGGTGACATCCAGTTTGCTGCGGCGATTCTCGCCCACAAGCACTTCACCGATGTTCACAGGCCGGCCTTCCGGCGAAATTGCCCACAAAACGTAGGTCAAATATTCGGTGCCAAAGATCGTGGGCCTGTCCAGCCCAGAGAACTCGACTTCGATTTCCAGTGCGCCGCGTTTGCTCTCGACCTTAGCTTCTCCCGCGGCGCCCAGCATCAAATCGGTTCCTTGAAAATTGATTTTTGTGGCGCCACTGCGATGCCTATAGGTTACTGCCGGGGTCGTACGACTCACTACATTGATGCGGTACGACGGTCCCGGATTCACTTCACGAGCAGGTGTTTGAGTCGGTGACTGCGCGAAACCCAGCGTCGGAATCCCCATCGTCATTGCAGCTGCCAAAGTTATAGTAGATATCTTGAACATGAGTCTCCTTCTTAAGACCCAAGATGGAGTATCAGGGTCGGCTAGCTATAATACTGTTCAATTGTATACGTTTATCAATAAATAAAAAGGCCACGGCGCGGCTTCTTACCTGGTAGTCTCCTTGGCACGCAATTTATACCAAACAAGTCTCTAATCTTGGGGGGTGCAAAATGGGGCAAACGAGGAGTAATCCGGAATGCGGAAGCCATTTGCAGTTTTCCGTGTTTCCGCGGTGAATTCAATCTCCCGGTGATTTCGGTCGGCAGGGAATCTCGGCAACATCCATGTTCATCACATTTGCGGGATCGTTCGCACGTCAATTCATTACCTGGCGAGAGACTTGTTCAACTCGGTCTGCAAAATCCGGTATGGAGGTTCCGTTATCCAACAGGATCTTTCTGGCGTGTAGCCTTTACACCGGTCAGGATGCCAACGCCTAGGAGTATGACGGCTCGACCACTATCCAGTGCGCTCGCTCCGCCCCAGGCCGGCTGGGTATCGCTACACATCTTTCCCGGCCAACAGCTCATCAGGTAGTTTCAAAAGCCCTTTGTCCGGTCCTGACGATCCGCGGCTGATGGCCCTATATCGGATTCGGTTCGAACGATTGCAGAGGAACCAAGTTACGAATCCGCACAAAGATACGATAGCAATTGGAGTAGCAATTGGAGGGCTTATGAAAGTTCTGCTGGCTATTGACGATTCAGAATATTCACAAGAAGCGGTCAAACAAGTCTCTACTCACTTCAGCCCACAAACAACGGCAATTAAGATTCTCCATGTTCTGACCCCGGCTTCTTACCCAACGCCCCCTCAAATGTCCCGTGGGTATGCGCCAGAGATGGAAGAGTTAGAACAAGAAGTCCGCTCCATTGTGGACGATTCGGAAAAGAGGCTTCGAAATGCCGGCTTCCTGGTGGACACCGCTTTCGTGACTGGGGAGGCCCGTTCGACGATCATCGATTTCGCAGAGCACTGGGGAGCAGACTTGATTGTTGTCGGTTCTCATGGACACAAGGGGTTGGCACGTCTTTTGCTTGGCAGCGTAGCTGAATCAGTGGTCCGCCATGCCAAAAGCTCGGTTCTGGTAGTCCGAAAAGCAGCGTTGAACCCCTTCGTATCGAGCTAAGTGTGAATTATTCTTCGTACACGGCAGCATTCAGGAGGGGCCTATTTATATGAATCCGGCCGTCGTAATCGATGAGACCCAGCTTTCTGAATTTGTTCATGAAAAAATTAACTCGTGCCCGTGTTGTTCCAACCATCTCGGCAAGCGTCTCCTGCGATACCTTGGGAAGCACTTTTTGAGACTGGTGGTCTTCCGCGCCAAATCGTGCGAGCAGCAACAGGGTGCGCGCCAAGCGTTTCTCGCTGGAATTAATGAGCTGGTCAACCAGGTCCGCCTCCACGCGGATTTTTCGCGTGAGCGTATAAGCGATGAAGCGGTCCGAGAACTCGTGCTCCTCGTGGAGCGCGCGAATCATCTTCTGTTTTTCAATCATTAGTACCGTAGTGGGTGCAATTGTGGTCGCACTCGCCATGCGATCGGGCTGGCCCGCCAGGTACTTTTCTCCAAAAAAATCACCGGGTCCGAGAATGGCCACCACCGCTTCCTTGCCGGACTCGTTCACCACCGTTTTCTTCACGCCGCCTTCTTAAATGTACATAAGTAGGTGGCGGGATCGCCCTGCCTAAAGATGGTTTAGTTTGTTTTAAACTTGCAAACTTTTCTTCCTAGGCCGACCGATTCCAGAGACGATTGCATATTAAACGCACTGTCTTTCAAATTTGCCTGTTGGCGGAAGCGGCGGACCTCGCGGGGGACGCGCTGAACTGGGTGGTTCATGACGCTGCAAGCTAGCATGTTTGTAATCACAAGAGTGTGGGGCATATCACTGACTGGTGTGATGAGCGTCACCATTGGCGAATAAACTCAAACAAAACGCGAGTGTGTACCAGATCGGATATCCACAGGCGAACTTAGATCTCAGAGAAGAGCTAAAGTGTTCACAACGGTACAGAAGCTGGATTTGTCTTTGGCTAAACTAGTGACTCTGCGCTGTTTCCGCCTACGCAAATAACACTTCGCACAGTTAAGAGATGAGTTGGCAGACCTCCGTCGAGGAAAAAAAGACGAACAAATGCTTGGGATAATAGCGGCAGTATTGATCATTCTTTGGTTGCTCGGATTTTTTGCATTTCATGTCACTACCTCTCTCATTCACGTGGTCTTAGTTGTAGGCGTGATTCTGCTTGTGCTGCATTTCATGAGACGCGGTGCAGCAAGCGTTTAAATTGCTCAGCAACTTCTGTGTCATCGGCAGGGGAAGCTCTTTAACCACCGCTGGGCGCAAGTTAACTCGGGACGATTCAGTTGAACCTTCGGCCGGACTGCCGATCTAGACAAAGGGGACAATATGTCGAAACCAGACACTGACAATGAAACTGCAAGCTATGTTC
>CAVZWK010000027.1:0-14402 GCA_963778995.1 Terriglobia bacterium | reverse complement strand
GTGCTAGTCTGATGCACATGCCGGAAGATGATCTAGGCGTTGGCGCCCGCCCATAGTAGGTATCGAGCCTTGCTCGATGTGTCCGCCGCGCTCGTCGAGCAGCCGACGGTGAAAGCCGTCCTCCATAGCCTGCGTGAAGTTTTGTCCAGCAGCGTTCGTCTCCATGGAGCCGACATATATCTTCTGGACAGCGGTCGAGATACTTTGCATCTTCTGGAATTTGATCGAGCAGTGGACGCTCCCGCCATCAGAATTGGCACTAAGATTTCGCGGATTGGCGCGGCAGCACAAGCACTGGACCAGAAAGAGCCGGTTTTCCTGCCTGATGTATCCGAGGAAATGTTGAAACATCCCGGGTTGGCTCCGTTTGCGGCTCAATCTTCTGGCAGAAGCACTTACGTTTTTCCTTTGTTTACCGCCCAACAACAATATGGGCTTTTGACTGTGACTAAGGAGCGGGGTCAGGAGTTTGTGCGGGAAGATGTCGAACTTCTCCGCTCTCTGACTTCGCACGTTGCGATCGCACTCGAATGCGCGCTGGCCAGGGATTCCGCAGAACAGTATCAGCGGGAACTCGCTACCGAGCGCGACCGCCTACGGGTACTCCTAGAAATCAACAATCACGTCGTTTCGAAACTAGATATGGACGATCTTTTTCGCTCGGCTTCAGCTTCCATTCGTTCGTATTTCGGCAATCATCTGACGGGATTCTGGCTTCTTGAGAAGGACTCACATCGCCTGCAAAGTGTAGTGCTGGACTTTCCTGACCGCAAAGGGGTGCTGGCGGAAATTGGCTCAACGGATCTGACTGAAACGGAGTATGAGAAACTTCGCGCCCGCCGGTCCGACATATGGTCAGCCGACGATATCGAGAGACTGCCGACGAATATTGGCGACACCATGCGAGCCGAATCCATAACCTCGGTCGCCGTTGCTCCTCTGGCGACCGGGAGCGGACCGCTGGGTCTGCTGGCGATCGGCAGCCGAAAGCCAGACGCTTTCGGGCAAGAAGACTTGGATTTGCTGACGCAGATTAGTATTCAGATCTCCCTCGCGTTGGACAATGCGCTCGCTTACGGGCGTCTGAACGCATCGGCAGCGCGGCTGGAAGAGGAACGCCTTTACCTTGAATCAGAAATTCGCGCGGAGCACAACTTCGAGGAAATCGTTGGCAAGAGCGCCGCTCTCCGCAAAGTGTTGGATCAGGTTGCGATTGTCGCGCCCACGGGGTCGACAGTGCTCCTGCACGGTGAGACCGGCACTGGAAAGGAACTGCTCGCCCGGGCTATTCATAATCTCAGTCCGCGTCGCGAGCGCACCTTCGTTCGACTGAACTGTGCCGCCATTCCTTCGGGGCTGGTGGAAAGCGAACTGTTTGGGCATGAAAAGGGCGCGTTCACCGGCGCGCTTATGCAGAAACGAGGCCGGTTCGAGTTGGCTGATCGCGGCACACTTTTCCTGGACGAAATCGGGGACATCAGTCTTGACCTGCAACCTAAGCTCTTACGCGCTCTGCAGGAACGCGAATTTGAACGTTTGGGAAGTACGAAAACCATCCGCGTTGACGTTCGCTTGATTGCCGCAACACACCGCGATTTGCAAGGCATGATACGCAACAATCAGTTTCGCGAAGACCTTTTTTACAGATTGAATGTCTGCCCGATTGAGATTCCTCCCCTTCGCGAGAGGCCCGAGGACATTCCGCTCTTGGTGCACTACTTTGTTTTGCGGTTTTCCCGCCAAATGCAAAGGCGCATTAAGTCCGTCCCGAAGCAGGCCATGGAGGCGTTGGTGAATCACGATTGGCCGGGCAACATTCGTGAGCTTGAAAACTTCATCGAGCGCTGCGTGATTTTCACGCAAGGCGACGAGTTGAACGTTCCTCACAACCAGCTAAGGAGGACGGCTAGCCGCGGCGCTGGGACAGCACCATCGACATTCGAGCAAGCGGAGCGACAGGCAATTCTCGACGCGTTGAAGGCCGCGTCCGGAAGGATATCGGGCAAAGGTGGGGCGTCAGAGCGCCTTGGACTGAAACGAACAACGCTCCAAAACAAGATGCGCAAGCTAAACATTACTCGTGCTGAATATTCCAGCACATAGGGATTCAGGGCTTGCGTCGTGAGGAAGAGACCGGGAAGCGATCAATTCATCCTGAGTGTGTGTGCGATTCCAATCTTTGTTTTATCGTTATGAGGACCCGTTCGAGCGAAGATCGGGCTTTGTCCACGGCCACCTTGCGCACGATGCTTCCTTTTAGTCCGGTAAGGCCGGCCTGCTTCGACCCTTTGACGGTAATGATGTAGAAGCCGGGGCGTTGCGCATCTCTGACGCAGACCGTGAGATCGAGTGCCGACTCGAAATAGTGGCTTGCGTAGAGCTGTTTTTCAGCTATTGCATAAGCAGGGTCCGATGGGCTTGCTCCGCGATACACGACCCTCTGAACGATCCGAAAGGTAGGCTTCAATCCAAAATTAACTTCCTCCCAGTAGAAGCCAGCTTGCACTTTGTCGGACTTAGCCTTCGGATATTCGAGAAGATATTCGTTGAGTTCGGGAAGGTACACCGGAAGTGCGCTTAATCGTGTTATCAGCGTCTCAAAGGTTTCCGCCACCGCAGCAGGATGGTTCTTGTCACGGTAGACTCCAAGGGCTGTATTGCCCCCATTCATGTAGTTGAGTAGCGCTTGCAACGCCATTTGACGGGCCAGGTGATTCACCCTGTCGGCGACGTCAGGCGCGGACCAGTCGATGGACTGCTTAAAACCCTCCATCGCCTCGGTTGGCAGTTGAACCTCGCAATGCCCCACCTTGCAGTTTTTCAGTTCGTCGATGTCTTGCTTTTCTAGTGTGAAGCCCTCAAGGTCCGAAAGCTGTGGCGGATCACTGAAGCTCTGAATTGCCAGATAGCCTGGGAGCTTGCGCAACGCGTCGACGTCCGAGGCGAGTTTGAGGTAACTTCTCTGGACTTGCCTCTACGTATACCGAGCCGAAGACGAACACTTCGTCAGGAGTGCGCGACTCAACAACCTTGGCAACCGCCTTCCCTGAGCGGATCGCTCCTATCTGGTCTTCACTCAAGCCAACAAATTCTCGGAAGAATCTATACGGCTCGTCCGAGCCTTGAGCCTTAGTGACAGGTGCTATCAGCAGCAACGCGACTGCAAGCGCGATGCAAAATCTGGTGCTCATCATTGCCCTTTACCTCCATTGTGCTTTCTCGTCCCGCCTCTCTTCATCACTGTCATGCAGGTGGCCCCGACTGCTGCCCAGAAGATGGCCCGCGCCCGCCGGCACAAAGCCAACGTCAATCCTGCGGTAGCCTGTCACACCAAACAGATTTGCAATGAGCATATTTCCACCTTCGTAGGTCCCCAGGTTACCCGGACTCAGCGCGCCAACGAGGTTGATCACTTTGGTCAAGCCTTCCATTGCAAACGCACCAACCACACCAACATCTGCTCCCATAAATCGCAGGATGAGATACACCTCCAACACTGCCATCGCGTGCCACAGGAAATTGAGGATCAGGCTCGCAAAGAACGCGACGGGCTCTTCGCGACAAAAGCTGAGCAAGTTATGTTCGGCCGAATCAATTACCGACAGTTTGTCGCTGATCAGTCTGTTAAGCCGTGGCAATCGCCCAATCGTTCTGGCGGCGTTTCCCATCAGCTGCCACCCTCTTGCGACAGCCACGGCTGAAATGGCCACTATTGCAATGAGAACGGCAGCGAGCAGCAACGCGTAAATTCGCCACCGACCATCAAGAGGAGCGAGCAACAGAGTAGCGGTAATCCCCAATACTGTGACCACTACCGCTGTGAAAGCGTGCAATCCTCCGTCAATCGCGGAAGACGATATCCCATTCGCTAGTGGCACAGCAGAACCAAGCATGGAAATGCGCAGGCCCTCCCCAAGCAGCTTTCCGGCAAAACCAAGTTGCCCGACAGCATCAGAGACCAACTGCGCTCCAAGACTGCGCGACCAGGAAAGGGCACTGATATCGCATGCAAAATTCTGGCGCCATGCACATGTCTTAATCAGCTGAGAAAAGCCTCCCAGGATAATGATCAAAGCCAAGCCCCAGCCGACTGCCTGGACTTGCTTCCAAACAGCCCCGGGACCGGTTCGATGCACCATGTAACCCAGCAGGCTGACCCCAAGAACTAGAACAAACGATCGGAAGAACAAATCCGAAGTAGATAACGGAAGTTAGGCACCGCGCACCTCACCAACGGCTGGTTCATGCTCTCTTCTTGGATCGAAGTGATTCGCATCGTCCGGGGATTCTGCTGGAACGCGAATGGGAACGAGAAAACTACTTGCGAGAAGATAGGCGTAGAGGTGTTCGAGAGGAGGCGTGAAACGCAGTTGTTCAGCGGAGACCCAACCTTTCGTTTCATTCCATTGCAAATCGATAGCTGAAAAGACTTTGATCGCCTCCTTTAGATCTATTGCAGTCATCGGATAAGCATAGATGCGTACGTTCTGAGCAAGGAGACGCGCGAGGGCTTCGAGAAGCCTGCCTTCGAGATTGAAATAGGGATCATCGAGGGCCCGGATCAGAAGCGAGAGCCCGACGATAAAACGCAACGGAGCTTTTGTGTAGCGATTCACGAGCGCCGTCATGCTGTAAAGCTCGCGGTCGCGGAACAAGAGGACATAGCCGCCTTGTGCCAGAAGCGCATTGATCCGAGTCAGCAGGTCGGAGATTTCTGGGGTTGACTGTTGTGCTGCGATTGGAGCCGCCGACAAGCAAAAGCAGCCGATAGGAGCAGAAGTGGATTCTCCCAATTCGCTGCCAAGCTCTTGAATGCCGGCGGCCAGCATTTGCGTATGAATTTGCGCATGAACGGGATCCACATGACCGAAGTATCCCGGTGCCAGCACAACAGCTTTGTTGTGCAGAAACTCATTAGGAGGCAGAGCTTCGCCCGAAGGCGAAAAGCACACGGCCTCGGCAAGTCCTGCGTGGACCAGATAGGCCAGGAGCGTGGGGCGATCCCAACTCGCAAAAGCTGGCCCGCGAAAATCGACGCAGTCAATCTCTATCCTTTCCCTTACGACGTCTTGAGCGAGCCCTTCGAAAAACGATTCTTTTGTCTGTAACTGATAGAAAGCAGCGTAGAGGAGATTGACGCCCAGAATACCGATGGCTTCCTGCTGGAGAACGTTGGAAGAATCCCGCATGTTGATGTGGAGGAGAACGTCGCTAGGATCTGCGCCAGGACGAGACTGGAACCGAAGTCCAAGCCAGCCATGGGAGTCGTTTGTTCCGGCGTAATTTCGTGCGGATACAGTATCGACAAAAGAGAAGAAGCGCTTATCTTTGCCGCGAGTCTTGTCTAACTGGCCGAGCAACTGGGTCCACTCGGTTTCCAGCATGGCTTCCAGCCGCTCCCTGGAGACATAGCGTGAACCGGTTCCGTATAGACTGTCGCTGACCTCCTTGTCGTAGGCGGAAATGCTTTTCGCAACGGTGCCAGAGGCACCGCCGACGAAGAGGAACCAACGGACAACTTCCTGCCCGGCACCGATTTCGGCAAAAGAGCCGAATGTGGAGGCATCGAGATTTAAAGTCAGCGCTTTGCGATGAGTATCAAGCTTTTCAGTGCACGTCATATTCAGGCTCCGATGTAGTTACCTTTTCCGAGGCTTGGATCCGTTAGCGCCAGATTGGTCGCCGTTTGCGGGAGGCTCCCCCAATGCATTCAGATACGACCTGCCGTTTGGAACCACACGCAAATTCAGACGCTCGCACACATCGAACACATAAGAATTGGGGGCGAGCGAACTCCGCTCCGAACTGGCCAAGAAAAGACAGCACTTCCTCTCCCAGCCGCGTCGATGAATACCACTTCCGTCAGATCGACGAGAAGCTTTCCGCGCGCGGCGAAGCGCGCCGCCAGCGTGCGAGTGTGTTCAGCATCATCACCCGCAAATCGGCCTTCCAGTTTTAAGATCAAAGTCTCGGCCGAATCGCGTATTTCGACGCGGAGCATCTCGCCTCCTTAGTATGTGAGTAGCCGGAAAAAACTGGCCTTGCCCGTTCCAGCGGGCGTCTCCCTACGAACTATCGTCCAATGAAATAGCAGGTCTCGTGCCAGAAGGCGGGCGGGGTAAGTTATTCGAATCAATAGATATTGCGGAATGTGTTGGGATGGAACCTGCCCGCATGCGGGCGAAGCCCCGATGTGGGCACGGTATGTCCTTTTCCAAAAAGCAATAGGGCCAAGCTGCTAACTATTTTTTCGAGGCGGCAGGCAGCGGCAATCTGGCCAGTCAACAGTTCCACCTTCCGCAGCAGATCAGCCTTGCGACTGTTGTGTGCCGGTTCTGGACAGAATCGGACGAGATCTCGCGATTGTGCCTGCGACCATCGTTCACGCGGCAGCATTGCCCGCATTCGGGCACGCCGAACTTGGCAGGGATGCGTCGGCCCTAATAGACCCAACAACTTGCGCGCGGTGCAGGTTGGCATGGTCGCTGCATTACTCACAGCCGGGTACGCAAAATGAATCCACTGACCAAAAAACACACACAGGGCCCGACAGAACGTCGGACCCTAAAAACATTTCTATCCCGCGTGTCTCTGATCCTGGGGCTCCAGCTCACCCTCTTTTCGGTGGCCTGGGCACAGACGCCTGAGGCCGCTAACGCTAACGAGCCGCTATTGACCTTGGACGAAGCGATCCGGATTGCAAGCGGCACTAACCGAGACATCCACATCAGCAAAATTGAAATTATCAAGGCGCAAGAGATAGTCGCGCAGGCCAAAACAAATTACCTCCCGAAGCTGGATGCGAACGTTCTTGCAGGAACGCCGCTGCAGCCGCTGAATTTTAGAGTTCCCGCCGGCAGCCTTCGGCACCTATCCAGCCACTGGTCCTATCCCAGCGACCGATACCAACATTCACTCACCGGCGCAGTTCGGCGCGTTCGTGAATGTCTCCGCGGCGCAACCGCTCACACAACTTTTCAAAGTAAATCTTGCTGTCAAGCAGGCCCGACTCGGAATCGACCTCGCCAAAGAAGGAGTGCGCGCTCAGAGTCAAGACACAGTGCGACAGGTGAAGGAAGCCTACTACCAAGTGGCGGAGCTACAGGCACAAGTATCCAGTGCGAAAGCAGCTGTTCAGGCCTTGAGCGCGCTCTCCACCTTAACGGAGCAGCGGCTCTCACAGGAAACCGTGTTGCTCTCCGATTCGCTCACCGTAAAGGCCAAGTTAAAACAACAACGCTACCAGTTGCTCACTTGCGGAAGACTCCTTTGAGCTACAGAAGCAGAACCTGAATCGCCTTCTGGGACGCGAGCTACGCACCCCTTTCTCGGTGGAAATGCTCCCGTTCGGCGAGCTTGTTGAATGGGATCTGGATACGGCTCGAAAGCAGGCACTTGAGCAGCGGCCCGAACTGCGTGGCGCCCGGATACAGACCAAGATTGCCGACCTGGATGTGCGTCGCGAGCATGCGAAATACATTCCTGATCTGAGTCTTGCAGGTCAGCTACCTAGGATTCCAAAACGTCAATTTCCTTCCGCAGAGCACCGGCGCTGTCGGATTCAGCCTTTCAATGGCAGCCCTTCGATTGGGGCTACAAGAAGCACCGGATCGCAGAACTCAAGGCTACGACAGAGCAGAAGGCAACAACGGAACGAGACCTTGAACAGCGCGTTTTGCTGGATGTTGAAGAAAAGTTTCGCAAGTTGGAGGAAGCACGCATCCTGCTGGATGCGCTAACGGATCAGCGTGAGGCAGAACAGACGAAGCTTGGCGAAGTAACAAATCGCTACAACCAGAAAGCAGCGCTTCTGTCCGATCTTATGCAGCAACAAGCCGCGGTATCGCAGGCAGAGGCACAGTACCAGCAAGCACTCGCGGGATTTTGGACGGCACGGGCCAATTTCGAAAAAGCGATAGGAGTGGAGTAAAGACATGAAAAACAAATCAAGCATAGGACTACGGAAAGCAGCCGCCGCACTATTGGCGCTAATCGCAGGGGCAAGCGGATGTCAGCAACCGACGCAGGTAGCGGCGAAATCTCCAACGCCTGTTCGCGTAGTGGATGTTGCCCTCAACTCTTCTTCAGAAAGCCTGCGCTACTCGGCTTCGGTATTGCCGTTCGCGCAAGCGGCGTTGTCCTTCAAGTCATCGGGTTACGTGACCGAGATCAAACAGGTCATGGGCGCAGACGGAAGACGCCGTGAGATTGGAGCAGGCGACTATGTAGCTCGCGGTGCATTGCTCGCACAGATTCGCCACCAGGATTTAAAAAACCAGCTTGACCAGGCCGCAGCGGCAGTCACGCAAGCCGAGGCGCAACATCTCCAAGCTTCTCAGGATTACGAACGTGCTAAGGCGCTCTACTCCACGCACAGCCTGACGAAGCCGGAGTTTGACCAAACCCAAGCGCGATTCGATTCAAGCCGAGGTGCTCTGGACCAGGCGAAGGCCAGCTTGCGACAGTCGCAATTGGCTTTGGCCGACGCGGATTTGGGCGCGCCCTTTTCCGGCTTCATCCTGGCTCGCAATATCGAACTTGGAAATCTGGCGTCGCCCGGAACTGTCGCGTTCACGATCGCTGACACCAGCGCGGTAAAAGTGAGTTTCGGTGTTCCAGAGTACGCCGTGAAGCAACTCCGCTTGGGCCAGGAATTCAACATTCACTTGCAAGACGACCCGAAACAGTACAAAGGCAAGGTGACAAGTATTGCCGCGGGTGCCGACGAGAAAAATCGTGTTTTCGCAGTCGAAGTGACCGTGCCCAATCCCAAGAGTTATTTGAAGCCGGGAATGATTGCCGCACTCACATCTCTCTGGCGTTGAAAAGGCTCCGGCACCTTCCGTGCCTTTGGCAGCTGTTGTCGCTGACCCATCCGCATCTGGACGCTATGGCGTTTTCGTCGCCAGCGAAGTGAACGGCAAATGGACCGCACATTTGCGAGCGGTGACGTTAGGTGAGACCCACGAGAGTGACGTAGCAGTGGAAGGTGTGAAACCAGGGGAAAAGATCGTCGTAGTTGGAGTCGCCGATTTGAAGGATGGCGATTTAGTTCAAGTTCTCCGATAGAGGCATAGAAAAATGGCACACGAAAAAAATCAAGACATCAGCAATCGTCGCAATATCACTCGGTTCTTTGTTGAGCATCCACACATTTCCTGGATGATGCTCGTTGGGGTGCTCGTTTGGGGCTGGTTCGGTTACACATCCATGCCGCAGCGAAAAGACCCGGAAATCCCCGTGCGCGTCGCCGTGGCGGCTTGTCCTTGGCCCGGAGCGACAGCAGAGCAGGTCGAGCAGTTCGTTACCCGGCGCATTGAAGACGTTGCCGCAGAGAACAAAACGATTCATCCCGGAACGGACGCAGACTATGGCGTCAAATCCATCTCTCTCCCCGGCTATTCGTTTGTGTACCTACAGCTGGATGAGAGTGTGAAGGATACGAAGCGCCAATTCAGCGACATCAATCTCAAGCTGAATGCGCTTAATGCTCAATTACCGCAAGGCGCGGGCCCCATCGTTTTCCAAAGTGATTTCGGAGACACCGCCGCGTTGATGCTAACGGTTGCGAGCCCGAAAGCGGACGACATTGAAATAGCAGCCCGCGCCAATTCTGTTGAAGCGGCACTTCGCAAAGCCCGTAGCTCAAAACAGCAGAATAAAACGGGCCAGCACGTCACGATCGTGGATTCGTTTCCACAATCCATTTCGGCGCGGGAAGTTCTGGACACAGGATATTTATTTCAACAGGAAGCCCAGAGTGCTGGGATTATTCGAGATTCAGAAATCGTTCAGGGTAGTGGTTTTATCGGTTTAGATGGAATTTCCGAAGCCGATGACAGTGCGATTCGGGCCTTCATCCAACGTTTTTTGTCGGACCGCCTGAAACGCTCCGAGCTGCATCCGGATGCATGGGAGCTCGCGATCATCCGCGATCCCAGCGAAACAAGAGAGAAACTGGCCAGCGTTGCCGGCGACAAATACAGTTACGCCGACCTCGATAACTTTTCCGACTTGATCGGCCGTACGCTTCAGGGCGCTACCGAGGTCTCGAAAGTCGAGACCCGGGGCGTTTTGCCGCAAGCCGTCTATTTAGACTATTCGCAGGATCGGCTTGCGGCTTACGGATTGCGCCCCGCCGATCTATCCAAAGTACTATCCGCCCGGAACATTATTGCGCCTGGGGGAAATATAGAAACGGCCGACCGCAAAGTCGCGCTTATCCCTTCGGGAAAATTCGATACGGCGAAGAGCATCGGCGATCTCGCGGTTTCGACCACATCGGAAGGTGCCCCGGTGTATCTGCGAGATCTCGTCCAGATCAGCCGCGGCTATCAAGCCCCTGCACAATATCTGAACTACTACACCTGGCAGGACAAGAGTGGGCGTTGGCAGCGCAGCCGCGCCGTTACGTTGGCAGTCTACATGCGCGACAAAAAGCAAATCGCGAGCTTCGGTGAGTCGGTGAACTCGAAGCTATCGCAGCTTCATCAAATTCTCCCTGCAGACCTCATTTTGGCGCACACGTCCGATCAACCCCTTCAGGTTAAGGAGAACATCCATCTTTTTATCCGGGCACTCCTGGAAGCCATAGGCCTCGTCGTGATTATTGCGCTGCTCGGCTTCTGGGAGTGGCGTCTCGCGCTGATCATGGCACTAGCCATACCAATTACGCTGGCGATGACATTCGGAATCGTTTATGTGCTGGGAATTGATCTTCAGCAGGTTTCGATTGCAACACTCATCATCGCTTTGGGGCTTCTCGTGGACGTGCCGGTGGTGGCGGGAGACGGCATCAAGCGCGAGCTGGCGGAAGGCTCGCCCCGCAAGATTGCTTCCTGGCTCGGTCCAACCAAGCTTGCGACTGCGATTTTCTACGCGACGATTACGAACATCATTGCGTACCTGCCGTTCCTGATGCTGACCGGAAATACCGGCGAGTTCTTGAAGAGTCTGCCGATCGTCATGACGGCCTCGCTACTGTCCGCGCTATTCGTTGCAATGACGTTCGTGCCATTCTTGGGCTACTACATTCAACGTGCCCCGGCAAAGCCAGAACCTACCATCGAGGAAAGACGCGAACGAGGCTTCTACGGTTTCTACAACCGGCTTGTCCAAAGAGCCATAAAACATCGTTGGGCTGTTCTTGCCGGATCTCTTGTTTTTCTCATCGGCGGAGGACTTTTCGGTTCTCGCTTGAAGACTCAATTCTTCCCTGAGGACGTTCAGTATTGGTTTTATCTGGACGTTTGGCTGCCAAATGACGCGCCTTTGAGTGCAACCAGCGATGCCGCAGTCCAGGCTGAAGAAGTGGTTCGGAAAGTGATCGAAACTTCGCCCGAGCTTGGATCGAAGGACGAGCGTGGCCATCTTCTCAAGTCGCTGACAACCTTTACGGGCGGCGGCGGACCGCGTTTCTGGTTTTCCGTCTCACCGGAAATGCCGCAAACGAACTACGCGCAAATCATTGTTGAAGTAACGGACAAGGAAGCCACTCCGAAGCTGAAACGCCCGATACAGGACGCACTTGCAAAGCAGATCCCAGGCGCATGGATCACTGTGCGACAGCTGCAAACAAACCCGGTCGAGAATCCCGTAGAGCTGATGATCTCCGGCCAGGCGGACGTGGACGCGAAAAACGAAGCTGACGATATCCGCACGTTGCGAACGATCGCTCGCCAGGCCCAGGAGATCGTGGCCCAGGCCCCGGGTATTTCCGTTCTCCGGGATGACTGGTTTCCGGACAATCTTCAGCTACAGGTTCAAATCGACCCTGACCGCGCGAACGTCGTGGGCATCACCAACGCCGATGTCGCAAGCGCGTCAAGCGCGGCAATAAGTGGAACCCAAGTAGGCGTGTTCAAGGAAGGGAACAAGAACATTCCTGTTGTGGCGCGCCTTCGCATGCAGGAGCGCGGTCAGCTTGCCGACATCAAGAACCTTTATGTGTACAGCTCACAGACGAATAACCGCGTGCCTCTACTGTCGGTCGCAAATTTGGAGCACCTCCTGCAAACCGGTCGTATCGCGCGGCGAGAACACTTTCGCACCATTTCCATCTTGTGTTATCCACAGCCTGGAGTTCTCGCATCGGAAGTAATCGATCCGATTATTCCGAAATTGCAGGAGTTCCAGAAAAATCTTCCGCCCGGATATCAGCTGCGGATTGGTGGTGAAAGGGCCAAGCAATTAGACGGCTTCGCAAATCTCAAAATCGTTCTGCTGATTTCTTTGATTGGGATTTACTTGGCCTTGCTCGTTCAATTCAATAACGCGGTCAAACCTCTTTTGGTATTCGCTGCTGCTCCTTATGGCGTGATCGGCTCTCTGATCGCCCTCGCGATCATGCATACGCCGTTCGGGTTCATGGCTTTTCTCGGCATCGCCAGCCTGATAGGCGTGATTGTCAGCCACGTCATCGTGCTGTTCGACTTCATCGAGGAAATGCACGCAAAGGGCGAGCCACTGGTCCAAGCGCTGGCCGATGCGGGCATCCAGCGAATTCGCCCTGTAATGATCACAGTGGGAGCAACGATCCTGGCTCTTTTCCCGCTTGCTCTCGAAGGCGGTCCGCTGTGGCAGCCTCTTTGTTACGCGCAGATCGGTGGACTTGGCGTCGCTACCTTTATCACTCTGCTCTTGGTGCCGGTCCTTTACAGCATATTCGTGCTCGACCTGAAGATCATTCGATGGGAAGCCAATGAGTCCACCATGCATGGCGAACTGCCTGAAGCGGCTAAAGCCGTTCCGCAAACAACCTGAAAGCAATGAAAATGACACTCATACCTCAAGCCTCTGCCGCCGCTCTTCTGTTAGTCCTCACACTCTGTTTGCAGTGTGCTGGGGTTGCGGCGCTCGTTGAGTGGCTACGGGGCGTTACGGCCAAGGGCGGCCAAGGATTTGGTCCGGTTCGCTCGGCCGTCCTGGTAGTGAAATCGACGATCGCAATCATTATTCTCCATGGGCTCGTGATCCTTCTGTGGGCGAGTTTCTACCGGTTGCAATGCTTTCCTTCGTGGGAACTCTCTTTTTACTTCTCCTCGAGCAGCTATGCCACCGTCGGTTACGGCGACGTGACCCTTCCCAGTAGGTGGAGACTCTTAGGGCCTCTTGAGAGCATGGCGGGAGTGCTGATGTGTGGAGTATCAGTCTGCCTTCTGTTCGCCACGATCACACGGTTGGTCGACCGCGACCCACGCCATTCTCGGAAACTGGGCTACGCAAACGATCCGGTAGCCCCTGAAGGGGAATCACTATATTAGTGAGCAAAGCTATGCCTAACACCACCATCGAAACTCCAGATTGGCTTCGCGAGATGGAGACGATCCTCGAAGAACTCAATGAAGGTGTAGTCGTCGTTGATGATCAGCTTCGAGTGATCTTTGCAAACGAAGCGCTTACGCGCATGGGACACTTCGAGCGCGACGAGATTCAAGGCCGCACGCCCGATGCGATTTTCCCCAGCGAAGACCTTCCCTATATCAAACGGCAACACGAATCGGGCCACCGTTACGGCCGCCACCGCAGTGAGTTCTACTTCCCCCGTAAAGACGGCGGCAAGATCCCTGCGATCTTCAGTGGACGGGTCATTCAGGGTCCTGACAAGCAGGAGTACGTGTTGCTTATCGTGACCGACATCAGCGCGCAAAAGGGTATCGAGGAGCAGCTTCGCGAATCGAATTCACTCCTTCAAAAACGGCAAGATGAAATGGATGCCGAACTCGCCCTCGCCGCACATGTGCAGCAATCCCTTGCGCCGCATAGTCTAATTTGGAAAAACCTCGCCGTGGAGGCGTACTACAGCCCAGCCCGCACCATTGGCGGCGACTTCGGCGTAGTCCACCCGGAAGGCGATGATTCTCTCAGCATTGTTCTGTCCGACGTTTCCGGACATGGCGTCGGTTCGGCCTTAATGGCTAACCGCATCTATTCTGAAACTCTACATGCACTGGGACGCAAAACCGAGCCAGGAACCTTGCTGCGGGAGCTTCATCATTTCGTGCATACTCGGATCCCGGTCGACGGGTTTTTCTTCACGATGGCCGCAGCCCGTTTCAGCCACGATGGACGCCGACTAAGCTTTTCTGCCGCCAGCCAGCCGCCGGCAATACTCGTCTCAAATGGCACTCTCCGCCGGCTTGAGTCGCGAAACGGTATCCTCGGTTGCCTCTCCGAAACTACACCGTCCGAGCCATCCATTGAAGTTGAACTATCAGCGGGTGATCGCCTCATTTTGTACACCGATGGCCTCGTAGAGGTTTTCAACGGCCTCGACGATATGCTTGGCGTCGAAGGTCTGGAAGATCTAGTCCTCCAATCGGCGACCCTAACACTCGCGGATATGCAGAAGACAATCCTCGACGGCGTAGCTGCCTGGAGGCACGGTCCCCTCGCCGACGACG
>CAVZWK010000026.1:0-213367 GCA_963778995.1 Terriglobia bacterium | reverse complement strand
TTTCTGCGCGAATGCTGCGGTGAAAAATAGCGAAATCAGAATGTTACTGTAGTCGTTCGCAAGAGTGGTTCCTCCGGAGACGTACACAATAAATCCGAAGGGCCCTAATACTCAACAAAATCTTATAGTTATGATACGAGGCTATCGGGGAAGGCCCGGGCTTTAGTTGGCCAGCTTCAGTTGGTCAAGCTTCACTTGGCCAACAATCGCGCCAATAGCAGCCAGCGCTTCACGTTGGTTGTCATGAGGAAATTTTCTTTCACATGCTCGTGTCCGGCTGCGCCGATGCTGCTTGCGAAGTCGGGATGCGTGAGCAGATAGCGAATCTGCAGGGCGCATCCTTCGACCGAGTGCACTAGCAGCCCAGTCAGCTTATGGATGATCTGGTTCGGGATGCCGCCCACCGCTCCGGCGATCGTCGGCTTGCCCTTCCAGAGAGCCTCGGTGACGGTCAGGCCAAATCCTTCGCTGCAATGACTTCTGCACGATGATGGTTGACGCGCGTTGGATGGCATTGATTTCCAGCGCGCACCAGGGCGGCAGATCGAGGATGATGATATCGGGATCGTCTGCCGGCGGCTTCCTTGACTTCCTGCAATACGACTGCGCCCTCGGGATCGTCGGTGGCGCCTCCTCCGGCGAGCACCAGCTGGCAATCCACATATTTCTTCGCGAGCTTGTAAGCCTGTACCACTCCGACCGGATCTTTCAGGCGATCGAAGCGCGATACTTGGGTCACGATGGGACGGGTGCGATCGATGCCGAATTCGTCGCACACCTTCTGGATCTGTTCTTCGGGAGCTCCTTGTTTTTCTCCGAGAGCGGATCGATGCAGGGATAGAAGAGATACTGCGGGATGGGCAGTTGCCGGGCAAACGATTGCGAAGAAAAAATTGCGGCATCGTATTGCTCCACGAATGGGCGCAGGAAACCCCAGACTTGCGGGTTCGGGTTGGAGAGATCAATGTGACAGCGCCAGACCCAGTGGCGAGCGCTTCTCGGCGCGAACGAATGAAAGCCAGCGGCTGCGGGTCATGGATGACGACATTTCCTCGTCGAACCGCATGCGCTGCGCGATTCTGCTCGTTGTACATCAAGAAGATTTCCTGCGCGGCTTGGGTCAGGTGGTAGTCGCTGCCGTGCAGGGCGTTGTGAAAAGCCTTGGTGACTTCGAAGAAGTCGTTGCCGCCGGTGATGACGTCCCAGTGCGTGCGGAACTTCGAGCTCGCCAAGCAGCGGCACCAGGCGGTTGAGCATTTCGGCGACACCACCGCCGACTGCGGTGGAGTTGACCATCTTGATGGATTTGCCTTTGAGCTCGTGCGCGAGATAGCGCAAGGCATCGATTTCGGGCTGACCGACGATGCTCCGGTAATCATCAAGCTGCGGCGTGGCGGGGGAGTGGGCGGAGTGAGCACGCTGGACGGCAGGGGCCGACTTTCTCGCCGGTAGCTACGGTCCCAGTGGGACTGCGGGGTCGCTGGAGGTCTTAGCACTCACGAACTCTTGCTCGGGGACGTGGCGCGCTCATCTGTCGACCTCATTGTTGTTTTGACCGTTCTCTGCAATTCCATAGTGTCCGAACTCAGTTCATCGCTTGCGAGACGATGTGGGCTATTTGCCGCGCGTACGTCCTCCATTGAGTTGGTGTAGATGTCGATGCGCTCGATCGCATTGGCGGCTTGGGAGAGTCCGACTTCGTCTTCCAGCCAATGCGAGAAATCGTTGGACATGCGCCGCAGACGCAGGCGCGCTTCGATGAAGTGATGATGGATTGAATGGATGCTGACCTGTTGCAAGCCATCGAGGAAGCCCGGCAGCGAGTCGGGAGAAAGGGCGTAGGCAAAACCACGATATCGGACGCACAAAAATAAAACGGTTCGTGACCAGGGCGCGAACTGGAGTCGGGGTTGTTCTGCAAGAACTTGTCCGATGATCTCGATCATCCTTTTGCGAAGACCTTCAATCGCGGTGAATTCCCGACGTCTACACTTGCCAAATGTTCGGCGAGCGCCGGCTCATTGCAGGAAGACAGGCTCCAATGAGCGAAATCGTTGGAGAATCCCTGACGGATAAAGTGATGTTCCTGGAGCGTGCGGAAGGTGTGCTGGAAGATGGAATCCTCAGGACAAGTCTGCAGGGCCATCAACAATTCGGAGAGCGTTGCGGCCTTTTGTTTACCGACGCGCAGCAGGTGCTCTGAGGTATTGAAGTAAAACGGCTGGTCGGGCTTCGGAAGCGGCTTGTCAGACATAGGGACGCGTCTGAAATAGGTAGCACTCTGGCGGCGAGGGGTTGTCTCGAAGCGTCTTCTTAATTCAACATCTTAAATTCAACATCTTAAATTCAACATCACGCTGACGCTGTGGCCCGGAACGTGTCCGTGCCTTGTTGCGCAGCGTCGAGCCGAACATCGCAGAGTTCTCCGATGAGTGTTCCGGCCCAGCGATAGACGTTGTTCTCGCGGACGAGTTTTCGCATGCGCTGCATGCGTGCCTGTTTTTCTTCCGGCCTCATTTCAAGGGCGGCGCGAATGGCTTCGGCAGTCTGATCGATGTCATAAGGGTTGACTTGAAGGGCGTCGCGCAATTCGCGGGCGGCACCGGTGAAGCAACTGAGAATGAGCACGCCACGCTCATCATGCCGGGTGGCGACAAATTCCTTGGCGACGAGGTTCATCCCGTCGTGCAAAGCGGTGACCAGGCAGAAGTCGGCTGCACGGTAATAGGGTTCGATTTCCTGGTGACTGTGTTGGCGGGTCATCAGGAGCGATGGGCTTCCAACGATCGTTCTGGAAGCGCCAGTTGATACGGTCTGCTTCTGCCTCCACTTCGGCCTGCAGGTCGTGGTAGCGCTTGATGTGAGTGCGGCTGGGGGCACCGATCTGGACGAAGGTGAAGATCCCCTGATAGGTCGGATACTTCTCCAAGAAGCGCTCAATCGCAAGAAACCTTTCCACAATCCCCTTGGTGTAGTCGAGGCGGTCGACGCCAATGCCCATCGAGGTGGCTTCGACGCCGAGGGCCTTCAGCAGCGATGCTCGTTCTTCGTAAGCGGACTCGTGCGCGGGCTCGGTGTTCGCATCGGAGAAGGCGACACTGATGGGGAAAGGGCGGACGGCAGTGTGGTGATCGAGGCGCTGGACGGAGAAGTGCTCCCAACTGATGCGGGACTCGACGATGCGATCGACCGTCTGCAGGAAGTTGGTGCAATGCGACTGAATGTGGAATCCAATGAGGTCAGCGCCCAGCAGTCCGTCGACGAGTTCACGCTGCCAGGGGCAAATACCGAATGCTTCGGGATTCGGCCACGGAATGTGCCAGAAGATGGCGACGCGAGCGTCGGGGCGGGCCTGCTTGATCATTCTGCGGCAACAGGGCGAAGTGGTAGTCCTGCACCAAGACGACTGGGTGGCTGACGTTCTCCATCTCTTCGATCAGGGCGTCGGCGAACTTGCGGTTCACTTCCTGATAGTGTTTCCAGTCCGAGTCGCGGAACAGCGGTCGAGCGTGCGCAATGTGGCACAGAGGCCAGAGTCCCTCGTTGGCGAAGCCGTAGTAGTATCCGGCTTCTTCTTCCTTAGTTAGCCAGACGCGGCGCAGAGTGTAGCGTGGATCGTCGGGCGGCACTGCGAGGCGGTCGTGAGAGTCGACGGCCTCGATATCGGCGTCGCCGGAACCATGAGCGACCCAGGTTCCGCCGCAGGCGCGCAGGACAGGCTCGAGCGCGGTGACGAGTCCGCTGGCGGGCTGTTTCACTTCCATGGATTTGCCGCGGCGCACGTGCATGTAAGGTTCGCGATTCGAGATGACGAATAGCCGGCCGTCTTCCAGGCGGGCACGAAGGTGGACGGCGAGGCGGTCGGCGGTCCACACGGATTCTCCGCTATCACGGAGGCGGGCCTCCAACTCGGCGGCGGAGCGCGCGGTGTGGAGGCTCTCGGCGAAGGTCGCGACTTCGCGAGCAAGGGGACGAAACATTTCCAGGTCGGGGAGTTTGATGCGTGCGGATCCAGCACGTCCAGTGCGAAGGGCTTTCATCCAGTTGGCGGTCCGGGCGATGGGTCCGGTGACGCTCCAGCGCACAATCAGGAGTGTAATGAGGACGATGAGAACTACGTGCGCCAGGGCGCTCAAGAAAGTTTCCCGCCAGATTCGCAGGCTTTCGGAGCGGATGTATCCGGCGTCGTGAACGATAGCCAGAGCACCGATGAGTTGGTCGCCGCTATGCAACGGAAGGGCGTATATGTGGACCGATGCAGTTCCCATGCGAAGGAAGTCGCTCTGGGTCCAGATTTTGCTTGAGGGCCTTCTGCACAATCGGCGGAGCACTCGCCATCAAGGGTTCGAGCGTGGTGGTGACAGCGATGGGTTGGCCTTGCGGATCGTAGACAGCGAGTCCCGCGAGGTGTTCGCGATTGGCGAACTGCTGCACAGTGCGCTGGAGGGTGTGGGTGTGCTGGGCGTCGCGCTCAAGATCGCGTTCGACGTTCTTGGCAAGACTCTCCCCCAAGACTTCGGCGCGGTGTTCCAGATCCTTCCGCAGGCCGCGCTTCTGCACCAGAACCTGGTAATACGAAGAGAAAAGCGACACCAGGGTGATGCCAACAATGAGCGAGATGATGAGTCGGGCGCTAAGCAGTCGCATCTGACCGGTCCTCGAAGCCCGCACGATCATTCTACGCGGGTAACAGTTTTTTGCTATTCCTACTACCGACCGGGACAAAAGCTATCGCCGTCTCGCGACGCGATTTCCACGACCGCGTCTTCTAGACGAAATGCACTTTAAACGAGGGCGACTCCCGGCGCTGCCTACTCGAAGGACGCAAACATCCGGGTCCGTCACTTCGCGAGAGACAGAAACTTGGGCTTAGATGCGGGAACTTGTCAAAAAGTCTGCACAAAGGTTGCCAAACACCAAAGCGCTTAGTTTTCAGTGGATTAGTCCGAATATGCGCGGGCGCGACAGTGTAATTCTTGCCGCTCGGAGAACCGGGCGCCGGAATATTTGGCTGATTCGACTATGCGGTTTCCGCCAGTATCCGCTCGCCAACCTGTTGCCGCCACATGGCGTAATAGAGACCTTTCTGTTCGAGGAGTTCCGAGTGGCGTCCTGATTCGACGATGCGACCGCGTTCGAGTACGTAGATGCGGTCCGCATGCATGATGGTTGAGAGTCGATGCGCAATAAGGATTGTGACGGCCTCCTGATTGGCAGCGACCTCGCGGATGGTGCGGCTGATTTCCTCTTCGGTGAGCGAGTCGAGCGAGGACGTGGCTTCGTCGAAGACGAGCAACTGGGGATGGCGCAGCAGGGCGCGAGCGATCGAGAGGCGCTGCTTCTCGCCTCCTGAAACCTTCACGCCGCCTTCCCCGATCAGGGTGTCGAGGCCGCGATCGGCGCGGGAGAGCAGGCTGTGCGCCGCAGCCTGTTGCAATACCTTCATGCACTCTTCATCGGTCGCGGACGGATTCACGAAGAGCAGGTTCTCGCGGATCGTTCCGGAGAAAAGCTGCGTGTCTTGCGTAACAAAGCCAATTTTTTCCCGGAGCAGATCGAGATCCACGCGCGTGGATGGGATTCCGTTGTAAAGAATGGCGCCTACCTTTGGGGCGTAAAGGCCGACGAGCAGCTTGACCAGGGTTGATTTGCCGGCGCCGGAGGGGCCGACGAATGCGACGGTGTCGCCCTGAGCGGCGCTGAAGCTGATTTCATTCAACGCAAGAACGGATGAACTTTGGTGTTGGAAACTTACCTGTTCGAACTGCAGGGTCAGCAGTTCGTCAACCGGCTCGGGATCGATGGCCTTCGGATCACGAGGCGTATCGAGAATCTGCTGAAAGTTCTGCAGCGAGACTTCCGTTTCGCGATAGACGTTGATGACGTTCCCCAACTCCTGCAGCGGAGTGAAGATGTAGAACGAGTAGATCATCAACGAGAAGAATTGGCCGATGGTGATCTCCTGGCGGAAGATCAGGTAGAGCATGAAAAACAAGATGCTGGTGCGCAAGGCATTGACCGAGGTGCCCTGGATGAAACTGAGGCTGCGGAGGTATTTCACCTTCTTGAGTTCGAGGTTCAGTATCTTTTCGGTAATGCCGTTCAGGCGCCGCACTTCCTGATGAGCCAGGCCCAGGCTTTTCACCAGTTCTATGTTGCGCAGAGATTCGGTGGTGGAGCCGGCGAGAGCGGTGGTTTCTCCGACGATGACTTTCTGGATCTTCTTGATCTTGCGGCTGAGGACCGAGCTGATGATGCCGAGCAGCGGGACCGTGATGAGGAAGGCCGGTGCGATGGACCAATGCACGCGGAAGGCGTAGATCATCACGAACACGATTCCGATAAAGGAAATGAAGATGACGTTAATGGCTGAGGTGATGAAGCGCTCAACGTCGCTGCGAACTTTTTGTAGTTTGCCCAAGGTCTCGCCGCTGCGCTGGTCTTCGAAAACCTGATAGGGAAGGTCGAGCGAGTGGCGAATGCCGTCGGAGTACATCTTGGCGCCGAGGCGCTGCACGATCACGTTGGTGAAATAGTCCTGAAAATTCTTGGCCACGCGGGAGACAAAGGCGACGCCAACCGCCGCCAACAGCAGTAAGCCAGCGCCGTGGATGAACTGCGCCTGGGTGTACTGGTCGTGTTTGGTGGCATAGCTGTCGATGACGTGCCGGAAAATCAATGGGTCCAGAAGGGAAAATATCTGGTTGGTGGCAGCCAGTAAGAGGGCGACGAAGAATAGCCACCAGTACTGCTTGGAGTATCGGTAGAGGAGATTCATAAGTGTGAACGCATGGGCGCTGCGTAAATGTTGGGTTAGATGGTACAACGGGACTTTCGATTCAGGAACCTTGGCGATCAGGTCAGAGTGGCGGGCTGGGGACTGGGCGACTATCCTCTTTATGTGCGGGATCTTTATATGCGCGATCTGTTTCCAGTTGCGAAGGACCGGAAACTTGTCCAGATCGTGGATGCGGCACTCGCCGATGTGACTCGCAGAAGCGGTGACTGGCTGGTCTGCCGTCCCGGGTGTACGCAGTGTTGTATTGGGGTGTTTGCCATCAATCAGCTCGATGCACTGCGGTTGCAGCGAGGGCTGGACGAACTGGCAAAGTCAGCGCCTGAGCGTGCGGAGCGAGTACGTGAACGGGCTCGGGAGGCGGTGGAAAGGTTGGCGCCGGAGTTTCCGGGGGATCCGGCTAGCGGGTTGCTGGACGAATCAGACGAAGGCGCGCAGCGGTTTACGGAGTTTGCGAATGAGGAACCGTGTCCGGCACTCGACCCAGCGACGGGGAATTGTGAACTCTACGAGTGGCGGCCGATGACATGCCGGGTGTTCGGGCCTCCGATTCGGTCGGAAGATGGGCTGGGAGTGTGCGAGCTTTGCTTTCAGGGCGCGTCGGATGCGCAGATTGCAGCTTGCGAACTGAAGGCTGATCCGGATGACCTGGAATCGGCGCTGCTGGCGGAGTTGGAGAAGAGCACGGGGAAGCGCGGGAATACGATTATTGCTTTTTGCCTGGGAAAGTAAACGGCGTCGGTCAGCCTTTCTTTTTTTCCAGTTCGGCCCAACGGGCGTACAGGGTGTCCACTTCGTTCTGGGCGGCCTCCATATCGGAGTGGGCTGCGAGCAGGCGGGGGCCGTCGCTGGCGATGGCAGGATCTTCGAGTTGATCGCGCTTCGCTTGCAGCGCCTCTTCTGCGGCTGCGACTCGCTGCTCGATGGTTTCATAGTCCCGGGCTTCCAAATAAGAGAGCTTCTTTTTCGTGGGGGATGCAGTTCCCGCGGATGGTCGGGCAGAGGCGCGAGCTTTCGTTTGTGCGGCCTGATTGCGCTCTTCCTGCCACGCCTCCCATTGCGAATATTCCGCGAAAGTCTCGGCGCCACCTTGTCCGTCAAGCCCGACCACGATGGTCGAGACGCGGTCGAGCATGTAGCGGTCGTGGGTGACCAGCACGAGCGAGCCGCGAAACTCGAGCAGGCTTTCCTCCAGGATTTCAAGGGTTGGGATGTCGAGATCGTTGGTGGGTTCGTCGAGGAGAAGAACGTCGGCCGGCTGCAGCATGAGTTGAGCGATCAAGACGCGGGCGCGCTCGCCACCAGAAAGGCGCTCGACCGGTTGATTGAGTTGCTCGCCAGTGAAGAGGAATTTTGCGGCCCAGGAAGCGACGTGGATGACGCGATCTTGATAGATGACGGAATCGCCTTCGGGGGCGAGTGCGCGACGAAGCGTGACATTCGCGTCGAGTTCGCGCGTCTGGTCAAAGTAGACGATACGCAACCAGTCGGCGCGACGGATTTCTCCTGCGGTTGGGGCCAGTTCCCCGCGTAGCAGGCGAAGCAGAGTCGTCTTGCCGCTGCCGTTGGGTCCGACCAAGCCGACGCGCAGGCCGGCGGTGACGATAAAGTTCAGATTCTCAAAGAGAGAGCGCCCGCCGATTTCGTAGGAGACGTCCTGTAATTCGACCAGGCGTTTCGTCTTGCGGTCGGTCGCGGAGAAATCAATTTGTGCCGTCGTCGTGCGCGTTCGGGCGTTCAGGTTGGCGAGCTCTCCCATGAGTTCGCCGGCCTTGTCGATGCGGGCTTTCGATTTACGGGTGCGCGCTTTCGCGCCGCGGCGCAGCCACTCGATTTCGTGATGAACCAGGTTTTCGAGGGCCTCCTGGCGCTTCGACTGGGCGTGGAGAAATTCTTCTTTCTTCTCGAGAAAGGTCGTGTAGGTTCCGCGAACCCTTAGCAGGCCGTCGGGATAGACGCGGTTGAGTTCCGTAATTTCGGTAGCGACATTCTCGAGAAAATAACGATCGTGACTGATGACCACGCAGGCAAACGCGGCCTGCTCGAGGAGCTGTTCAAGCCACTCGATGCCCGCGAGATCGAGGTGATTCGTGGGTTCGTCGAGCAGGAGAATGTCAGGAGCCTGCACGAGCGCCTCGACGATAGCGAGGCGCTTCTGCCAGCCGCCGGAGAGCGAAGCGGCATGGGCTTCGAGATCATCGAAGCCGGCACGACCGAGCGTTTCGGCGAAGCGTGTGCCGCGTTCAGAGTCGGGGACTTTGGAACGCCCTAACGCGCTTTCGATCACAGAACGAGCCGTGGTTCCAGCGTTGAATCTGGATTCCTGTGCGACGTAGGTAAGGCGGAGCCGCTTTCTAACCGCAACGTCTCCGCTGTCGGGATCGACATCTCCGGCCAGCGTCCGAAGCAGGGTGGACTTGCCGGAGCCGTTGGGTCCGATCAGACCGATGCGGTCGCCTTCCGAGACAGAAAAGGAGATGTCCTGAAAAAGCGGATTGGATCCAAAAGCTTTCGAAATTCCTTGTGCGTTGATCAGCGGCGGCAACGATTTGCTCTCTCCTGAAGGTCTACTTTGAGATTATCAGGAAGTGGAGCAGTGCGGCTTGGCTACGGCCGCTAAGAAAACCTCAGCGAACGTCACTGATTGGAACCGTCTGCTTGGTGACATTCCATCCACGGACGGCCAGTTGTGCGGCGCCGCTTCCTGCTTTTGAGGGATATTCGATCTCAATTTCGCGAGTTTCTCCCGGCAATAGCGAAACGTAGTTGTCAGAATAGTACGCAGGGAGAATGCGGTCTCCATCGGTTGCATTGAGGAGCGTCACCTTGGTGGCGAGTGAAGGGACGGTTCCGTTATTGCGCAGTTCGACTTTGACGCGAACATTTTCGCCGCTGCGGGTGGATCTGGCGATTATCGAGAGGGAGGCAGCCGCGAGGCGATTCAGACGGCGGTAGGAAGCATTGTTGTCGCCCAGCCAGTAGAAATTATCCGAGACGATTTCGCCGGAGGAGCTGTGCGATTCGAGCTTCACGAGCACGATTCCGTTGGATGAGAGCAAAGGTGCTAGGTCGAGCTTGAATCCGTCGGTAACCGCATCGGCAACGGCATCCCGTTTTTCTTCCTTGTGAAGCAATAGCTTGTTGTCGAGCGAATAGACGTTCGCGGTGAGCAACAGTCCGGGGCGCGGGTCGTTGGTGGTATTCACCATGGCGACGTTGAAGTCCGAGAGATCGAGTTGAATGTGGAGAGGCTCGCAAGCCTTTTTCACGCCGTAGAAAGAAGACTGCGTGTCGTAGTCGGAGTTCAATATTTGCCAGGTGTTGCTCGGCCATGCGGGCTGAGTCATCCACAGCATACGTCCGCTGTTGGGAGCCCAGAGGTGTGCGTTCATGCCTTCGAAAATCGCGCGGTGATCGACATAGTCGAGCATTTGCGCTTTGCGCTCGAAATCTTCGAGGCTCAGCGGTGCACCGAATTCGGCTTGCATCTGCGCCATGAAGGGCGCCATATCTCCGTTCCCGCTGGCGTGCCAATCGTGATATGCCCAGGCGTCGCTGATCGGCCACTGGTCTTCTTTCGGAATCCAGGCGCGGAACGATTCCAGGGTAGAAAACGACGGGGTGCCGGTCTCCACCGAGAAGCCGTGGTTCAGCGCGGTGTAATAGAGGACCGGATCCATGTATTTGTAGGGACCGCTGTTCTGAAGGTTGACCTGGTTCGAACTCGGAGAGTAGTAGCGAGTGCCATCCAGCCTGCGAATAAGGTCGGCAAGGCCCTCGTTGATAATCGGCTGGGGTACGCCTTCGTTGCGGCCGCACCACATCACGATGGAAGGATGATTGCGAAAACGCAGGACGGTATCGCGCGCGTTGGCCAGGAACAACGCTGGATCCTGGGCCTCGATGTTGTAGTCCTGCGTAGATTCCCAGAAGTCGTTCCAGATCATGAGGCCGTACTCGTCGGCGAGATCGTAGAACGTTGCTTCCGTGTTCTGGCCAACCCAGTTGCGAATGATGTTGAGGTTGGCATCGCGGTGCAGCCGGAAATAAGGTTCGAGACGCTCGCGCGAGACGCGCTTGCGGGAGTCGTCCATGCCCCAATTGCCTCCACGAGCGGCGATGCGCACGCCATTTACCTTGATCACCAGATAGGGAGACGCTTTCGTGTCGTCGAGCATGCGTACGGACGGAGATTGTTCGCCGCCTGGTACGAGCGAGGCCACCCACGATTTCCATCCCTCACGCCACTCTGGAGGAAAGATGGAAGGAAACGGGTCGGCAGCGGGAATTGAGCGCATGCCTTCCCGGCGGACGTCTACGACCTGCTCTGACGTCACTCTTGCAGTGGTCGGGGAATATTCCAGCCGACGCAGGTGACCTGCGGAGTCGAGGAGGCTCAACTCGTAGGTCATTTCTCGAATGCCAAAGCGCAACTGCTTCTTGTCGGACTCTGTAGCGCCTTGGGAATAGCTCAACTGCAGCGTGTACAGTTCTGGCTTGCCATATCCGTTGGGCCACCAGAGGCGCGGGTGCTGCACGGTAAGTTGAGAGAATTCCGCCGGAGACAATCTCACCGCACTCTGGCCCGGAGGTAGAGTGACTTGCTTAGTGAATGACACGTCACCGAAAGAGGCCTTCAGAGAGCCGTTCACAGCGGCGTCCGAAACATTCTCAAGCGGCACAGTGATGTCGACATCAGCACGGCTGGTATCGGGCAAGGGCAGGGTGGTGACGACTTGCGCGTCGCCGATCTTGACGGTGCTGGTTGCTGTGAGCGTGACGGGCTGCCAGATACCCGTATCGCGGTCTCGGATGGCGGGAACCCAATCCCAGCCTTCGGTAGCGACGAAGGTCGGACCGTCTAGACACATAATGCCGCCGTTTTCTCCGGGGCCACCCTTGATGGATTGCTCTTGAGGAATACCTGGGTGCGGAGGCGGTGATACCTTCACGGCCAGGACATTTTCTTTCTCTGCATTTACGGCATCGGTCACGTTGAAAGTGCCGCGAATGAATGCTCCCTTGATCGAGCCGAGAGATTTCCCGTTCAGCCAGACCGCGGCTTCATAGTTGATGCCATCAAAGGTGAGCGCGAGGCGTTGGCCGCGGGCGGATTTCGGGACGCGGAACTCCGCGCGGTACCAGTAGTCCTGTTTGTTGAGGCCTTCAGGAATCGCCAGATTGTTCAGGCCGTAATCGGGATCGGGATAGACGCCGCGATCGATCATGGTGGTGAGGGCCGTGCCGGGGACGGTGGCGGGCATCCAATCGTGCGTGTTGTAACCGGGTTGGGAGATGGTGGCGCCATCGGCCTTAGTGTCGGGTGCGGGGATCATTCGCCATCCGGCGGCGAATGTCCATTGATGGTCGCCATCCGGTCGCAACGTCTGCTGATTGGCGGAAACGGGCTTTGCGACCGGACGCGAAAATGGCGCTTTGCTGCGCGGCATGGTCGCGGGATCCTGTGGGGAACGGTATCCGGCCTGGCCACGGGTTTGTACGGGCCACGGCTTCGAGCCTTCTTCAAACTCAAGGTGCGAAAAATCTCCGGGCGATTGAGCGAGTTGCTTGATCTCACCGGCACTGATTGCGGTTCGCAACAATGTGAGTGAGGCGATGGAGCCGCCGAAGTGCTGCCAATTCGTTTCTGGCGAAAACGGGGGAGCCATCTGGAGGAGTGGGCTCACACTGCCCAAGTCGAGTCTGCCGCTCGCGACCTGGGCACCGTCACTGTAGAGGTGGAACTGTTCACCATCAAAGGTTGCGGCTACGAAGTGCCAGTTGCCCGGGCTAAGAGCGGCAGGGCCGGAGAGGACGTTATCGTTGCCCATCCATAGAAGCAAGTGCGCGGCGTCGAACGCCAGATATCTCGAGAATTCTTCTGACGGATCTCCCATGCCCGCGACGAGTGTTGGAGACCGCAACGCTTCCGCGGGCTTCACCCAGGCATAGAGCGACCACGGCGAATCCGCGCGCAAAACGGAATCGTCTTTCGTCAGAGGTTTCCTCAGACCATCGCCACCGGAAAGAAATACGCCGTTGTAGGGCCCGTAGGAGGGTGGATCGTTGGTGACAGGAAACTGGGCGTAGGAGCGATCCGCGATCAGAGTCAGGAAAATGGGAAGCAATGCCAGAACCAGAGTGCGAAGGGAGGGGAATACTCGGGTCATGAAGTCTCCGTTATGAGTACTGCCGATAACAAGTGCTGTACCAATGATTGCCGAATCATACGCGAGATCAGTTTTAGCGACGGCCTTCGGCTTCGGCGAGCCACCCGCGTCGCAAAGTCTCTGCAGGAATGCTCGACATGTAGGGCTTGATGTCGAGGATCGGGGTGCCGTCGAGCATATCTACTCCGCGAACGTGGACGAAACGCCCTTCTCGACGAAGGAGTTCGACAACCGTAAGTCCGATTGGGTTGGGACGTCTCGGCGACCGCGTCGCGAAGACACCATGCGACCGGTCGTCCACAGGAGGCGTGCCGAGCAACTCGAATCCTTCCGAGCGATCAAAGACCCACAGAACGAACAAGTGAGAGAACCCTTCGAGGTCGGTAAGACCGAGTTCGAACTCGGGCAGAATTTCGAGAACGCCCTCGGCTTCGTGCTTCGCGCCAGGGCCTTTCGGGATGTCTTTTGTGTTGGTGTAGGGTGTTTTGGCGTATCCGATCGCGCGCGGTGAAAACATGGTTCGATCAATCCTTCGGCAGAGCTGCGTTTCCCCAGATTGTAAAGGAGTTTGCGTGAGGACATTGCCGTCCTTATGGGACTGGCTGATTTTTATTTACTCGACCCGGCACTTCCGTGCCGGGCTTTCACATTCCGCCGCTACGCGGCTTGATGCGTGACCAGGTTCTTGACTAGGTTTTCGGTCGAGATCGGAGGCCTGTCATTCTTCCTTTTTCTCCGGTTCCTTCGGTAGTGGCTTCTCGATCGGCTTGCGGGGGAGCATCTGGTCGCGCATGGCGGCATCGTAGACGAAGCTGGCGACGATTACAGAAATCTGTTTTAGATCGTCGGACTGCAAGCGATCGTAGACGTCCATGTTGGAGTGGTGAGTGCGGGTTTCGTACTCGATCGGATCCTGAATGAATTGGAATCCGGGGATGCCGACCGCGTCGAACGAGAGATGATCGGTGCCACCCGTGTTGCGCATGGTAAGAGTCGTCATGCCGAGATCTTTGAAGGGACGCATCCACGCCTCGAAGATAGGCGCGACGGCAGCATTCTCTTGCAGGTAGACGCCGCGAATTTTTCCGGTGCCGTTATCTACGTTGAAATAGGCGGAGACTTTTGCCTGCTCCGGCTTTACCGTCACTGCGCCAGCTTCGCGCCGTAGCAGCGTGGGCATGTCTTTCATGGTGGGGATGTTGGGATCCTCCATGTGCGGGCGCGAGCCGAAGTGCTGCTCGACATATCCCTGCGAGCCGAGCAGGCCTTGTTCTTCGCCGCTCCACAGGCCGATGCGGATGGTGCGGCGAGGTTTGATGTCGAGGGCTTTGAGGATGCGAACGGCTTCCATCATGACGATCGTGCCTGCGCCGTTGTCCGTTGCGCCAGTGCCCGCGTGCCATGAGTCGAGGTGGGCGCCGAGCATGACAACTTCATCTTTCTTGTCGGTGCCCGGAATCTCGGCGATGGTGTCGTACTGCATGGGATCGTCGTCGTAGAAACTGTTGGTGACGTTTAACTCGAGCGTGACGTCCTTCTTTTGCTGCAGCAGGCGAGCGATGCGGGTCCAGTGCTCCGAGGACATGGTGAGTTGCGGGACCGTAGTCGTTTCACCGGGCTTATAAGAGCCGCCGGACTGGACGAAAACGGTGCCGCCGCCAGCGGTGCCGCGGCTGTGGTCAATCACTGCCAAAACTTTTTCATCGGCGAAGAACTGGTTCAGGTCCTTCGTGAACTGCTGCCGCTTGAGGAATTCGGCGAAGCGAAACGGTGGGCGCTCGCCGGGAATCTGATATTCACCGGTCTTCGCAAGGTCCTCATCGCTGAGGCGCTTGTACGGAGCTTCGCTGATAGGTTTCACTTCAGCGTCGGAGCCGAAGATCACTATCATCCCTGAGAGTTTGCCGCGGTATTTGTCGAAGTCTTTCTTGTCTTCAATCATCACGCGAATGCATTTGCCGGTGACGACACCGTTCGTGCCGGGGGTCCAAGCCTTTGAATAGACGAGGAGAGGGACGATATCCGGGGAAGTCATGCGCGCGTTGACGTATTGATTCGCCCATCCCCGGCCAAAAGGACCCCAGGGCTCGAGGTGAGAATTGCTCAGTCCCATGGCCGTGAGTTGATCGCGAGTCCACTCGTTGGCACGTTTCATGTTGGGAGATCCGGTGAGGCGCTCGCCGATCGAATCCATGAGCCCGGAAGCCAGTTCCATGACCTTGGAATTGTGAAAGCCCTCGTAGCGGATGCGGGAGATAGTTTCGAGATCGACTTTTTCCTGACACCAAACTGCTGGAGCAGAGAAAAGAATTACGGCGAGAGAACAGACGAGTCGCGTGGACTTCTGCATGTTGGGGCTCTCCTGGGTACGGATCAATCGGGGATTATACAACTGGGGATGGTGGGCAAAGACGGAAGCAAATGTAAAGTTATTTCAAGATCGTCAGGTGCCGATTGTGCGGTGATAGCCGAGACGCAACCAGAGAGGCTCTACGATTTGTCTTTCGCATCGGGTGCGCTCGGCGGCTCTTTGCGTTTTTCGTCGGAGTCCACCGCGAACAACATGTAGTGATCAAAGCTGTGCCGGCGATAGAAGCGGTGCCTGCGGAAGTCGAAATAAATCTCTGCCGTCTTCGGCAGCCAAAGCGACAGGTTCTTTTTCTGGAAGGGAATCGGACCGTATTCGACGACTTGGTGCTCGCTCAGAAGCTGGATTTCCGGCATGGGACTGACCATCTCGGCTTCGATGCGCACAATCTGGAACTTGTCGGCGGTAATCCATGCCCGTCCTTTCATTTTGACGGGATAGATCTTGTTGCCGACCTTGTAGCTTTGCATCGTATTGGGCCGGTCATCCCGTTGTTGGAAACGTACGAGCCAACTGGGCTGCCCGTGCCAGTCACCCAGACCTTCGCAAGACATTGCGAAGTTATCGCGCATATGGGGATGGAAAACGAGCGCGAGGGCAGCGAAGCCGCTGCTGGCAATATGGTCGGGATATCCGGCGATGTTGAGATTGTCAGCGCGAAACTCGTCGACCGATAGAAAACCGGGACGAGGTTCCGAGATCGAGGCGACGTAGTTGAACTTACGAGTTTCGGTGCGAACCGGACTGCCGTACTCATCGAGCGCCTGGTGGAACAAATCTTCGACGGCGGAAAAGCGAGTCACGTCTTCGACCAATTCCTGCACGCGCTTGCCCGACTCTTCGCAATCACTTGCCCCGAGGGGCAGACGACATCCGGGGCCAAGGCCAGTTTGACCTCATCCACTCCAGGCGGTTGCCAGGATTTTACCGAGAGGCGCGCGGCGGGAAGCGCCAACAGCGGGTCCACACCGTCCAGGCGGCGCTTGGTCTGCTGATCAGTCTCGGCGGATCCGGAATCGTGACCCTGAATCTGGGCGATCAGGTTGCGAACTTGCGCAGCCACGGGATGCTGCGGCGATTCCTGCAGAAAAAGATTCAGGGCCTGAATTCCCTCCGCGTCGTGTCCTAAGTTGACGAGGGCCTGACCCAGAGTGAGTTGTGCCGAACTGGCCGCGGTTTTTCCTTTTGCAATCGCGACCTGTGCTTCGTCGCGGGCCTTGCCGTAATTCTTCTCGTGCAAATAAGCATCGGCGAGTAAGTCATGGGGAAGCCAATTCTCCGCATCGGCGAGTACCGCCTGCTCGAGCGCTGACCGCGCAATGGGATAGTCCCGCTGTTCCAGCCCTGTTCTTCCGAGAAGAGTGAGGGTCTGAGCATTGTGAGGCGTGAGATTGGCAGCCGTGCTGAGGTATGTTTCGGCCTTGCGCAAAGTCTTTCTTTTGGAAGTACAAATACCCCAGAAGGAAATTAACCTCCGAACTCGAGGGAGCGTTCAGAAATGCTTCGTCGAGATGCTTTTGGGCGTCTTTCAGATTTCCCGACTTAAGCGCCATCACCGCGTGCTTGGTCTCTTTACGCGCCTTCGGCGAGAGACCTGTGTCGACGACGTCTAGATTCACCGCGGCAGGGTCGGGGTGAAGGACAATATCAAATTGCAGGATACTTTTAATGCTGATCGACCTTCAGTTCCTGGTGCGAGCTGAGGTAGCCTACGGCGCTTATTTCAGCATCGTAATTGCCGTAGGGCACGTCGGTGAGAACGCTTTGCGAGTCTTGCCCGGTCGTCTGCCATGAGACGCTTTGATCCGCCAGGTTGACTAACTTCACCAGCGCCTGTCGAGTCAGTTGAGCTCCGTTGCGCTCCGCAAACACGTTGAAAGTTACTATCCCGGTGTTTGGTGCGGTGCTGTGTATAACCCTCGTTGTGTCGGGATGCCCATAGCTTCCGGCAGCCTGCCCCACGGCGCTGGCAGAAAATAGACAAATCAGAAGTACGGCACAGAAGAGCCGGTCTCGAAGGGTGGTTGCACTACGCATGGCTGGTTTCCCGGCGCAAGTGTGTCACAGTACCCGACGGGGGTCAAACCAGAACTGACAAGTTTGCACTATCTCAATGCGTCGACCTACTTGTCGGGATTGCTCGGCTTCTCAGGAGCCTTGCTCCCCGGCTCTTTCCGCTTTTCGACCGAATCCACCGAGAAGAGCATGTAGTGATCAAAACTGTGTTTACGGTAATACTTATGCTTGCGGAAATCGAAATAGATCTCTGCAGTCTTGGGGAGCCAGAGGGATATCTGGTTCTGCTGGAACGGAACGGGCCCGTATTCTACGACTTGATGCTCGCTGAGTAGCTGGATTTCGGGCATCGGTGCGACCATTTCCGCTTCGATCCTGACAATCTGGAACTTGTCAGCGGTGATCCACGCCCGTCCTTTCAGTTTTACCGGATAGATCTGGCCGCCAACCTTGTACCCGTGCATCGAGTTAAGCCGGTCATCGCGCTGGCGGAAGTGGACGAGCCATGTGGCTTGCCCGTGCCAGTCACCCAGACCTTCGCAAGATATATCGAAGTTATCGCGCACGTGAGGGTGGAAAACGAAGGCTAGTCCTGCGAACCCTGTGCTTGCAATGTGATCGGGATAGTCGGACACGGTGAGCTTCTGCGCGCGGAATTCATCCACGGCGAGAAATCCCGGATCGGGCTCTGAGATGGAAGCCACATAGTCGAACTGACGCGTTTCTGTCCGCACGACATTTCCATATTCATCGAGACGCTGATGAAAAAGGTCTTCGATGGCGGAAAAACGCGATACGTCCTTTATTAATTCCTGCACGTGCTTGCCCGACTCGGCCATGACTTTCTCGGACGGGCAGGCAACGCCGGAAGCAAGAGTTGGTTGAAGGTCGTCGACGCCGGGAGGCTGCCACAGTTTCATCACCAATCCCGGAGCCGGAATAGCACGGGTTGGATCTACACCGGCGAGACTAGCCTCGATCGTGCCTCCAGCATTCGCTGTCGCCGAGGCAGACCCACGACCTTGGACTTGAGTGATCAGACTGCGAACCTGTGGGGCCATCGAGTTTCCCGGCGATTCCAGGAGGAAGGTGTTGAGAGCTTGAATTCCTTGCTCATCCTGGCCGAGGTTAATCAAGGCCTCGCCGAGAACGAGTTGCGCCGGATTTGCATTGCTCTTGCCCTTCGATATGGCGACTTGCGCTTCGTCACGGGCTTTTCCGTAATCTTTTTGGTGCAGATACGCGTCAGCAAGCAGGTTGTGGGGGAGCCAGGCTTCCGGCTCGGCGAGGATTGCCTGCTCGAATGCTGATCGCGCCGCCGGGTAGTCCTGCTTCTCAAGGCCAGCCCTGCCGAGAAGGGTTAGCGCCTGCGAGTTGCGGGGATTGAGATTCACGGCAGTACTCAGGTAAGTCCCTGCCTGTGGGAAATCCTTCTTCTGGAAATACAAATATCCGAGAAGGAAATTCAACTCTGGGCTCAAGGGCGCCGACTTGTAGGCTGCGTCGAGGTGCTTTTGCGCCTCTTTCAGATTGGCCGACTTCAAGGCGGAAACGGCCCGTCTAGTATCCTTCCGCGCCTTGGAGGATAGAATTGCCTCCGCCACATCGAGATTGATCGCGGCTGGATCGCGGTGAAGCACAATATCGATTTGCACTGGCCCAAAGTTCGCGACGACCTTCACCTCTTGGTGAGTGCTCAGGTAGCCCACGGCGCTGACGTCTACCTCGTAGCTTCCATAAGGGATGTCGGTAAAAATTCCCTGTGAGGTGTCTTCAGTGGTCTGCCAGACCGCCGTCTGAGTTGCGGTGTTCACCAACTTCAGGAGCGCTTGGCGATCGAGATGAGTCGGGGTGCGCTCGGCGTAAACGGTGAAGACAATGATTCCTGTGCCTGCGGCGGTGCTGTAGTAGGTCGGGAGCTTTAAGAGAGCACCGGGATTATCTCGCAGGTCCACCGGACCTGTTCCCCGAGCGCCGGTCGTCTGAGCCATTACGGCAGTGGAAAATATCGAGGCCAGAAGTAGCGCGCAGATGCGGAGCTTGGCGCGAGCTTTGGTCGGAGAAGCGGAACTGCGGGTCATAATTAATGCCCAGAGAAGTGTGGCACAGCTATTTTGACGGGTCAAACCCCAAGTCATTAGCAGACTGGATGAAGATTTCTAGTCCTTCTTAGCCTGCTTTTCTTCCGTTCCCGAAGGTTTGGCCTCGGCGGACTTTTCTTCACCGGCAGCAGGTTGGGGGTCTTCTTCCTGGTTCTTCATGATGTATTGGACGATGAGTGAGATGCGACGGTTGGCGGGATCCAGGGGAGCGTCGATCTTGCGCAGTCGCTGGTCGGCAAAGCCGCGGACCTGGGTTACCTGGTCAGGCTTGATTCCGTTGGCTTGCATGACGCGGCGGGCCGCAGTTGGCGCGATCGGTGGAGAGTTCCCAGTTGCCGTAAGTGGCGGTCGGTGCGTAAGGCTTCGAATCGGTGTGACCCTCAATCGAGAGCTTGTTGGGAAGCTTACCCAGTTCCTGCGCCAGAGTCACGAGCATCTCGCTTCCATCTGCCGTTCAGTTTGGCGCTTGCCGCTGTCGAAGAATGTGCCGCTCGCCGATTCCGAGAGTTCGATGCGCAGCCCCTCACCGGTCACAGTCATGTCGATGTGGCTCTTCAGTTTCTCGAAATCGGTCATCTGCCGCATCGCTTGCTGCAACTGCTCCTTCAGCTTCGGCATGTTGTCCTGGGTGAGGACAAAGTTCTCTCCCGCACCCGCCATATTGGATCCGACCTTTTTCGAGGTTCCGGTGGGGTCTTTGAAATATCCGCCCACCGCCTCCTGCACTCTGCTTGCTGGAGTTGAGCAGCCATAGCACGATGAACAGCGCCATCATGGCGGTGACGAAATCGGCGTAGGCGACCTTCCATGCGCCGCCGTGATGGCCGCCGTGTCCGCCTTTCTTCTTGATGATGATGATGGGGCGCGTTTTATCCATGTCAGATGACCGCTATGAGAGCTATGCCGATGCCGCTGCCGCTGCAGGGCCGCGGCAGCGCCTCCGCCACGGCAGGTCTGCTTCGAGTTCCTTGAAGGAAGGCCTGCACATGGCCGGGGATGGCGCGGCGCGCCACTTCCACCGCCATGATCGGTGCGCTGCCTTTGAGAAAGAGATCATAGGACGCGCATCACATAGAGGAAGGCATGTTCCTCTTCGGCGGCTTTGGTCATGTTGGCGGCAATCGGGCCGACGAGTCCGTAACAAAGCAGAATTCCGAGAAAAGTTCCGACCAGTGCAGCGGCGACTTTGTGGCCAATCTCTTCCGGAGGCCCGCCCAGAGCGCCCATGGAGATGACGACTCCCAGGACTGCGGCGACGATTCCGAGACCCGGCAGCGAATCGGCCATCGTGCTGAGCGCAGCCGTTGGTTGGGTGGAGTCGTGATGGTGCACTTCCATGTCCAGGTCGAGCATCTGATCGAGATCGAAGGCATCGACGCCAGTGATGGCCATTCGCAAGGAATCGCACACGAAGGCGCACACATGGTGGTTCTTCAGGAAGGCGGGATTCTTGGTGAAGACCGGGCTCTTCTCCGGTTCCTCCACGTCGGCTTCGAGGGCCATGAGCCCGTCTTTACGAGCCTTATTGAGCAAGTCGTACATCATTTTGAGCGCGTCGAGATAGGTCTGCTTGCCGAATTTTGAACCGCCAAATACACCAGCCGATGCCTGCGACGATCTTCTTGATGATGTGGAGCGGATTCGCGATCAGAACCGTGCCTATTGCGGCGCCCCCGATAATGATGAGCTCCGCGGGCTGGATGAGTACCTTGAGGTTGCCGTGCTCCATCAGGTAGCCGGCTACGATGCAACCGAAAACGACGACGATTCCGATAATCGCGAACATTGCTAACTCCCGGAAGATTGGCTTTCCCGCTGGCGGCGCGGGCATGTCCCGCCGAAGCCGATTGCAGCGATTGTTGAGCCCGTCCTATGAGCGCCTCGATGTTGTCGCCCGGTTGTGCTGTCGCCTGGCCGATGGAGATGGGCAGAGATCGCCGCTCTCCCCACCATTCGATCGCAACGCTGGCCAGCATGCGCCGCAGGCGCTCGCGCACCGAAGGCAGAGCTTCTTCGCAGGCATCCATTCAGGATCACGAGGAACTGATCATCGGCCTTTTTGTCATCAATGCGATCCTCGGGAAACCAGCGGCCAACGAAATCGGTCTTCCAGAGAGCGCCTTCGAGCGTACGAGCCACTACCCGCAGTAAGGAAGATGTAGCTTCGGGCCCGAAGCTCGCGCGAAAGTGATCGAGCTCGTTCAAGACGGAAGCACAGGACGCTGAATGGAACCTGCACCTCGGCGAAGGTTCCGAGAGTCTCGCGCAAATGGGATTGCATCATGGCGTGACTGGCCAACGCCCGTCAGTTCGTCCACACAGCCGGGAAGGTGCAAGCCGTCTTCGTGGTGGTCCATGCTCTCCGCTTGCTGGTCTTCAAAGGTCTCGAGAGCGCCAATAATCGAGCCATGCGCATTGCGAACCGGGACGGCGCGGATGCGGACCGGAATTTCATGTCCGGCTTTGTGGTGCAGGAAGCCGATGGCCTCGGAGGGATGCGCCGTTTTGATGGCGCGGGCCAGGGGGCAATCTTCCCTGCAGAATTCGCATCCTGGCTGATCGCATTGCAGAAGGGCTTCTCCCACGCAGGAGTGGCCGATGACTTCGTGACGGGCGCGGCCGGTAATGTGTTCGGCTCCGTCGCTCCAGTAGACAATCTTCTTCTGCATGTCCACGATGCAGAGACCGATGGGCAGGCTTTCGAGAATGCCGCGGCAGACTTCGGATTCGTGCAATGCGGACATGATCGCAGGCCTCGGAAAATCCGCCAGACTCTGGAGACATCGGCAGAAATCCACAGAGCCTTAAGCGAGCGGACTGCCCCAGGTTTGGGGCATCATCGAACGAAGCCTCGATTTTTCACGGGGATGGCAGGGTGGCACTTTAGGGGTAGATATGGCACCGAAGTGCCATAGGCAGAAAACCGGGGCAAGTTTAATTTCTTCGGTGAGCAGTTCTGGGGGAGGGCTGCCCGGGCGTCCTGGACTCGAAAGAGTCTTAGGGCGCTCGTTATTTTTTGGGGCTGTTCTTTCGAAGCGGGTGGGTTCACTTGGTTGGTTCGCTCTGGCTGGGAACAGATCGTAGCGATCGGCGCTTCAGTTGGTCGAGATCGTGAAATTGACGGTGATCCTGGCTTGCGTTTCGACAGCGTCAGCACCCTGATAGTGCGGTTTGAAGTGCCATTGCTTGACTGCTTCCTGCGCAGCGTTGGCCAGAATCGGCGGGCCGCTGACCACGCGCAGATCCTGAATCAAACCATCCCTGCCGATTAGCGCCTGCAAAATCACCGAGCCCTGCACCTTCATCTGGCGCGCCAGCAGCGGATATCCCGGCTTCACCGGATAGCTCACCACTTCGGCCGTGTCTGCCGACATCTGCACGTGCTCGGCGGCATTGGTGATGCTGGCGGTGGTCTCACCAGAGTCAGCGACCGGAGGTTCTGGGGCCGCCTGCGGAGCCGAGCCCGGCTGTAGATCCACTCGCACGGAATTGGTGTTGGGGCGAAGCGCGCGATGGACATTTCCCGCGACAACTTCCACTTCGAGAGGAGGTAGGACCGTTCTGGAGATGGCGGCGACCGGGGGTGTGGACGGTGCGGCCGGAGCGGATATCTGGCGACTTCGGTTTTGCTGCTGCGCTGCGATGACGCCTCGGCTTGAACGCCGCCAATGGCGGAGGTATTTTCGCGACGGAAGGGACCGGCTGTGATGCGGCGGTCGTGGTGGCAGCCGCTTCCGGCTGCGAATCTTGCGCTTCTTGCGTTCCCGGGAACCAGAAGTCCCGATCTCGATAGAGCACAAACACCAAAGCCACGAGCAGCAGTGTCAGAGCGATGACCATCATGCTGCGCTGCTTGGTTTCCGGAGATACCTGCGGTAGGGGCGGGGACAGAAGGCGGCGACCGGGTTTCGGAATTAAGTTCTTGGGCTCGGGCATGCGGGGGAGCGCCTTACGAGATTCTGTGGATAGTATGCCCTGAAGGGCCGCGAAAAACCAGCAAAACAGGGGCGCGCGCGACTCGGATGGCCCTCGTGAAAATGATTCTTAACGGCCATGCTATCTTTGCGTAACTTTATGGGGCCTGTTGAATCCCATGGTGGGGACTTCTATCGCTTGGGAGGAGTATGGAAGCTGAAAACCGCAATCCAGGGACACAGGCCGATTCCGAAACCGGTCGTCCCGAAAACCGCTGGTCCAGAAGTAAAAGAGTCGAAGATTGACCAACCCATGTTAAGCGAGCGGAAGTTCGCGCAGGTATCGCGACGGGAACTGCTCAAGGTCTTGCCCGTCATGGCATTGGGGGCGTTTGCCATTCCCGGCGTTCAGGAGTCGCTGCTGAAGAAAGGGTTGGGGTTCAGCGACTGGGCGTCAGAGCGGCTATTCCGGCGCGGGCATTTGGCATCGACGTTTGGGGATACTGAGTTGACTCCGTTCGAGAAGTTTCCCATCAACGGCTACGACGTGGATGATCCGGGAGTGATTTTCGAGAACTGGTCGTTGACCGTGAGTGGCGCCGTGCAGAAGCCTGGTGACTACAAGCTCGCACAGATTCAAGCCTTGCCTCGCATTCGTCAGAACACACGCCATGTCTGTGTTGAGGGATGGGATGTGATTGGACGCTTCGGAGGCGCGCGGCTTTCGGATTTTCTGACGATGATCGGCGCTGATACGTCGGCACGGTTCATCACGGTGACCTGCGCCGACGATTACTACGAATCGCTTGACATGGCGACGGCGCTGCATCCGCAGACTCTGCTCTGTTACGAGATGTACGACCAGCCCCTGACGCGGGAACACGGCGCCCCGCTCAGGCTGAATGTGCCGACCAAGGTTGGGTACAAGCAGGCAAAATATCTGACCGATCTGAAGGTCACCAATGTTGTGGAGAAGGTCGGGTATTGGGAAGACCAGGGGTATTCGTCGTTCTACGGGCTGTGAAACATCAAGACTTGGGTGACTCCATGAGTGGTGCTGTCATAGAAATCACGCGTACCAAGGGCGAAGAGACTGAGACTGTTGCGCGAGTGGTGTATGAGCATCCGCTGCCCGTGCGGTTGTGTCACTGGGTGAACGCGATCTCCCTGTTCGTGATGGTGGGCAGTGGGCTGCAGATCTTTCGCGCGTTCCCCAGCTTTGGCGCGAAGATTCCCCAGAAAGATTTGCTGAACTGGCCGAAGTCGTTTGCGATCGGCGGATGGCTGGGCGGGGCGCTGCAATGGCACCTGACGTTCATGTGGATTTACATGGCGACGGGAGTGATCTATCTCGGATATCAACTCTTCAGCGGAAATTACCGCCAGGTCCTGTTCACACACCGAGACATTCCCGGCGTGTGGCCCATGGTGAAGCATTATTTCTTCTTCGGTCCGAAACCTCCGCTGCGCGAAGCTTATAACCCGCTGCAGAAGCATGCGTATACGAGCGCGATCGGACTCGGCGTCCTCTCGGTGCTGACCGGGCTGGCGGTGTGGAAGCCGGTGCAGTTCTCCTGGCTGGCGTGGCTGATGGGCGGATTTCACTACGCGCGGCTGTGGCACTTCCTGGTGATGTGGGCGATTTTGGGATTTGTGTTCGGGCATCTGGTGATGGTGCTGCTGCATGGGTGGAACAATTTCGTTTCCATGCTGACGGGCTGGAAGAAAGATCCGGAGTACTGAGACGGCGGTGCTCTCATTTCTGAAGAGCCGAAGAGATGGCCGAACCGAACGTGGTCTTGAACAATCCGATGTTAAACGGCAAAGACCCGGCGGTCACACGCGAACAGGATTTGATCGCGCGGGTGCAGCGTGGGCAAAACGAATTGTTCTATGAACTGGTCCGGCCCTATGAACGGCGCGTTTATGCCGCGGCATTTGCCATCCTGCGCAATGAGACCGACGCGGAAGATGTGGCGCAGGAAGCGCTGCTGAAGGCTTTTGCCAATATCCGGCAGTTTCGTGCGGAGGCGCGTTTCAGCACATGGCTGATTCAGATCACGGTAAACGAAGCGCTGATGCGGCGCAGAAGGGAGCGAACGGTTGTGATGGAAGCGATCGACGACCGCCGTGACGAAGAAAGCGACTATGCGCCGCGAGATTTTGCCGACTGGCGCGAAATTCCTTCCGAAGCGCTGGAGCGCAAAGAAGTCCGGCAGAAGCTGGCCGAGGCTCTGGCCTCGCTCGACCGAAAGTATCGCGAAGTCTTCGTGCTGCGCGATATGGAGCAACTGAATATTCAGGAGACGGCGGAGGCGCTGGGAATCTCGGTGGCATCGGTAAAGACGCGGCTGCTGCGGGCGCGGCTGATGTTGCGCGATCTGCTCGCAGGCGGATGGGAGCAGGGCTGGTTCAGCCGGCTTCCATTCGAGAAGGGAAACAAGCCATGGTGAACTCGGAAGCGTGAACTGCGAAAAGGTCTGGCGCGAGATCTCGAATTATGTGGATGGCGAAGTCGAGCCCATGCTGCGCACCGCGATGGATGAGCATTTCCGAACGTGCGCGAAGTGCTCGTCGGTGCTGGCGGGGATGCGCAACGTCATCAATTTGTATAGCGACGAGCGGATGATCGAGGTGCCGGCAGGGTATAGCCGTCGGTTGGAGAAGAGGTTAGCGCAGAGTGCGCGGGTGAGTGGCCGGTGGTCTACGTGGTCGGCGTGGCTGGTTCCGGTGGCGGCCTTGGCACTGATTGCCGGAGGATTGCGATTCGCAAATTCGTTATCGGTTGGCGAGCCGCTGAAGTCCGAGCACGCGCAGCCGGGGCAGGAAATTCCTCCTGATATGGTGGTCGTGGTTTCCGCGGATGCCAAGGTTTTCCACGTGGCCGGGTGCGAATTCATTCACAACAAGGACAAAGACTCGGACCTTGACCGCGAAAGAAGCCATGCATGAAGGATATGTGCCGTGCTTGCGCTGCATGCGGCAGTATCTTACATACCGCGGAAGCGGGACACACGGAGCTGGGGTCGGAGGCGAATGCCGACGTAGATGACGAGCACGACGAAGGACGATGAGGGGATTGCGACTTTGGCTGAGTAAAAAGGTGGCGCGGACTGCAGCCCGCGCCCTCGAATCCGGGACGCGGGTCTAGTTGTTCTTCATCTCGTCGTGCTTCATGTTGTCGTCCTTCTTCATATCGTCTTTCTTCATGTCGTCCTTCTTCATCTCATCTTTCTTTGCCGGCCTTCTTGCTCTTCTTGTCTTTCTTCGTCTGATCTTTCTTCATGTCGTCTTGCTTCATGGTGTCGTGAGTGCGTCTTTCTTCATGTCGTCCTGCTTCATCTGTCCTGGGCGAAGGCGGAGAGGGAAGCAGCCAGAACACACGTGAGCGTCAAACTGCTGAAAATCTTTTTCATAAATTCTCCTGGAGTGATTTCGTTTTCTGCCGGGCTTACCTGCGGGCAGAGATGGGATGAGGAGGCGCGGGAGAAAGTTACAGGTTGGCCAAAAAACCTTTAAACCACAGGGGGCACAGAGGTGCACGGAGGAGAACCTTATTGAGCGCGCAGGTTACGCGGCGACCATCGGGAAGAATCAGCAGGCCAATTGGTCGCGCGTGATCTTCAGGCCCGGCAGGTTCCCCAAGACCGTTACCGCTACCGATTCGGTCTTGAAGAATTCATTCGCCAGGCCTGTCAGGTCCTCGGCGGTGACGGCTTCGATCTTCTCGATTAGTTCGTCGAGATCGTAGAAGCGGTCGAAATACATTTCCTGGCGCGCCAGATTCGACATGCGGGCGGTGCTCGATTCCAGCGACAGCATCAGGCTCCCTTTGAGTTGAGCTTTGGAGCGGCGCAGTTCTTCTTCGGGTACGGGCTGCGTCTTCAGGTTGCGGAATTCGCTGACCACCGACTGCACCACTTTGGAGGCCGAAGCCAGGGAGGTTCCGGCGTAGACGGCAAGGCATCCGGTATCGCGGTAGGGATTCAGGTCGCTGTAGATGGAGTACGCCAGGCCCTGGCGCTCGCGGATGTTCTGGAAAAGGCGCGAACTCATCCCTCCGCCGAGCAGGGTGTTGAGAATGTATCCCGCATGGCGCTTCTCATGGGCAATCGGATGCGCGGGCACGCCAAGGCACAACTGAACCTGCTCCAGCGCCTTCTTGTTGCGCAGCATGATGCGGGAAACGATTTTAGGCGCCGACGCGTGAAATCCATTTTTCATCGGCTTCATATGTTGGAAGTGGCTGGTCACCAGTTCGACGAATTTGTCGTGATCCAGATTGCCCGCCGCCGATACGATGATGTTGCCGGGGGAAAATCGGTGCGCGTAGGCATCGACCACCGTCTGGCGCTCGAAGCGCTTGACGGTTTCCTTTGTGCCCAGGATCGGCTTGCCCAGAGGATGATCTTTCCAGAAATTCTGGGTGAAGATTTCGTGGACGAGATAGTCGGGATTATCCTCATCCATCTTGATCTCTTCCATGATCACGCCGCGTTCGCGAGCGATGTCGGCGGCATCAAATACGGGGTTGAGCACCAGGTCGCTAAGAATATCGAGCGCGGTGGGAACGTGCTCGTCGAGCACCTTGACGTTGAAGCAGATGCATTCCTTGGCGGTGAAGGCGTCCATGTTGCCGCCGATGGAGTCGACCTGGCGCGCGATCTCTTCGGCGGTGCGGTGCTTGGTCCCTTTGAAGACCATGTGCTCGATGAAGTGAGAGATGCCGTTCCACTCGGCGTCTTCGTCGCGCGAACCGGTTTGCAGCCAGATGCCGATGGAGGCCGAGCGGATGTGTTGCATCTGCTCGGTGATGATCGTCAGCCCGTTGGGCAGCTTTTGACGACGAATATTGCGGACTTCCTGGGCCATCGGCACTTCCTAGTATTAGGTTCTGCTCAGTGAACCCCGGTAAACTGAGCGGAAGCGGATCGTTACTATTCTGACATAGGGAGGTTGGGTGTGCGAGAATAGTTTAGTGGTTTAGAATCAGTGGGTTAAGTGGCTGAAGCCCGTGCAATCGGGAGCTGGCGATTGTCGGGAAGTTCGAGACCTGCCACATTCGAGATGGACGGATCTGTCGCAAGTCGCGCTGCTCGGCCTGGATCGCCAGGAACTCACTGCGCTGGTAGACAGCGCTGGGCGAGCCCGCCTATCGCGCGAAACAGTTGCTGGAAGCGGTGTACCGGCAGCGGGTGGAATCAGTGGACGAGATCTCCACTCTGTCGCAGCCACTTGCGCGCGCAGTTGATAGAGAAGGGGATCTCGATCGGCCTGCCCCGGATCGAGCAGCGGTTCGTCTCGCAGGATGGCACGGTTCGGTACCTGATTGCTTTTGCCGATGGTCAAAGCGTCGAGACGGTGTGGATGCCGGAAGGCGATGGCGGGGAAGCGGGCGACGGAAGTGAGGCCGGGGAGGTGGCGGAGCGATTCTCTGAGAGTCTCAGCTCCGATCGGAGAATTGTTCAGGGACAGAACCCGGGCCGTTCGACCATCTGCATTTCCAGCCAGGTCGGATGCGCCGTGGACTGCCAGTTTTGTCTGACGGCGCTGCTGGGCGTGAAACGCAATCTGACCGCGGGCGAGATTGTGGGGCAAGTCTGCGCCGTGCTCAAAGACCAGAAGGTTTCGCCTCCAGAGGATCGCATCAACCTGGTGTTCATGGGTATGGGCGAACCGTTCCTGAACTACGACAATTTCATCAAGGCGGTGCGGCTGCTGGCGCAGGAAGTTGGCATTGCGGAACGGCGAATGACGGTATCGACGGCGGGAATCGTGCCGCGCATTCACGACTTTGGGCAAGAGGCGATTCGTCCAAAGCTGGCGATTTCCTTGAATGCGTCGAACGATGCGCTGCGCACGCAGTTGATGCCGCTGAACAAGAAATGGAATCTGGAAATGCTGATGGCTGCGGCGCGCGCATATCCGCTGCGCACGCGGGAGTGGATCACATTCGAATATGTGCTGCTCGACGGCGTCAACGACACAGCTGAGAATGCCAAAGAAGTTGTGGAATTGCTGCGAGGAATGCGCTGCAAAGTGAATCTGATTGCGCTGAATCCGGGGCCGGGGATCGACTTCACGACACCCGATGCGGAGCGAGTGCTGATATTTCAAAACACGCTGCGGAATGCGGGAATTCCGGCCTTTGTGCGGCGTCCGCGAGGGCGCGACATTTACGCGGCGTGCGGGCAGCTTAAGCGTACGGTCGAGATTGCCACAGCACCGGCACAGTAGATTCTTTGGCCTTGGGTGGAGCGGATTCGGTCATCGGAAGTTCCACCCGCAAGCAGCGTGGCGCCATCCTCGCTGCTTTCGCGTGAAATGTGGCCGCGATGTTCCTGCAGAATGCCCTGGCATGCGCTCAGGCCAAGGCCGTCCTCGGGATCGACCGGAGAGGCTGCCGAGCCATGGGATCTGTGGCGATCTGAAGTACCGAGGTGCCCGCCTGACGTTCGGTGCTGACGGTGAGGACCCTGCCGCCGCGCTCGCTCATGACATGCAGACAATTTCCCACCAGTTGCAGGCAGACCTGAAGCAACTGGTTCGAATCCCCCAGGACTTTGGGCAGTGCGCTATCGAATTGCGTGCGCACTTCAATCTCGAGAGCTTCCCATTGCGGCTGAGTCAGCTTCACCGCGGTGCGCGCCAGAGTATTGAGATCGATAGGTGTCTTCGGCGTTGGTGCCTGCCGGGCAAAGCTGATGAGACTGGCAACCAGAGACTTGGTACGGCGAACGTACTGTCCGATCTTTGCCGCAAGCGGCTGCTGCTCCGGCGTCAGTTCCGTGCTCAAGCAGCATGTCCGAGTATCCCAGCATCGCGGTAATCGGATTATTGAGTTCGTGGGCGGCGCCGCCGACCAACTGTCCGATGGAAGCCAGCTTTTCCGACTGAAGGATCTGTGCCTGCAGGCGTTTCAGATTGTCAAACGACTCCTGCGAATGATTCAGCAAGTCGTATGAGTTCGCGATCGAGCATATGTTGGCGAATAAAGACCATCATGCCCATGAAGAAGGCGGCCGTCAGGGTCAGCGCCAGCCGGAACAGTCGGATGTGAGCCGGCACCTGTGCATCGGAAATGGCCCACGCCGCAAACAGGGGAAGTGAGAAAACTGCAATCATGCCGCAACGTGCCACCCAAACACCGTAGACGGCGGACGCCTCGCGGACGTTCGCTTCCTTTCCTCTATCTTTGTGCGCAGGCCAATCCAGGTGAACCAAGCCATGGCGGCGACCATCGGAATGTCATAGAGACTGCCGCTGTAGTAGAGTTTTCGCCCGATCGCCCAGTTCGCCACGGTGGAGCTGGCGGAGTAGCTGAAGCTCATCCCGAACAGACTGGCATAAAGCAATTTCCATTGGCCTTTGCTCGTGAGCCAGCAGGCAAACAGGCCCAACAGGAATGCAGCCTTCTCAACGGTGTAAACCGCGTTCAGATTGCGGTTGTAAGCCTCGATATCGGGCATCACGTACTGCCATGGAATGACGATCAGGACGTAAAGATAGAACCACCACACCAGCAAAAGGGCGAAATCAAGGCGTCCGAGCCGGGCGGCATATTCGTCTCGCGGCACATGGGGCCGCAATGCCAATGCAGCCATCATCGGGACCATGTGCAGGAAGAGAACCACGTCCCAGGCGCAGAGGTCCGGTACGTCGCGGCGGAGGACAACCTCGTAGTAAGTCCAAAAGAGTTGATAAGAGAACCAGAGCGTAGCGCCCAAGGTGATGAGGGACCAGAACAGACGCCGGCGTCCTTGGGCGCGCATCACCTGAGGAACGAACGAGGCTGCGCCGGAGCCCAGCAAAAAACACTGGACGATATCGCTGAAAGCGGTGAGCTGAAAGGAGCGGGGGGCAAACAAAGCAGCCAGAATCAGGGCTGCCACTGACCCCGTCACCGCCGCCAGCCACACTTTGGACCTTGTATTCAAGACACTCCTCAACAGCGATTTTAGATGGGATCGTGAAGAGAAGTTGGTTACTGTAGTAACCTAGGGACCAAGCAAACGAAAAGCTGGTAGCGGGCTGGCGGCGTGCACTCCCAACTCTTAACTTGCCGTAACCGACTCTTATTCAATAGTATGCAGCACAGCCACGACGCCTGCGGAGATTGAACGCGATTGCATCCTCACGCTGAGCGCTATCGAAATTCCTGGAGACTTCGAATTCCCGCCCGACCCGGGCGAGACGCGCCGGATTGAGCGGTGGCTTGCGACCGCTCGAGTATTTTTGGCCACCGCCGCGCTCGTCGCGATCCGCATGGATCCAACGGAATTGGGGCACTCGTGGGCAGCCTACGGCCTGTTCGTCTTCTACCTTGCGAACGGCAGTTTGATCTTGATGCTGCTGCGGCGGCGGCAGCAGTCCACCGCGGCGTTTCGGCTGATGGTACACGCGGGAGACATCGTGTGGCCGGCCGTGATTTCAATCTTTGCCGAAGGACCAAGAACTCCATTTTTTCTTTTCTTCGTCTTTGTGTTAGCGGCCGCAGCCTACCGTTGGGGACTTTGGGAGACTCTTGGCACGGCCGCGGCTGAGGTAGCGCTGCTGTGGATCGAAAGCTTCGTGCTGCTTCATCTCTGGCTCGGGCCGACAGGCTCGCCGAAGTGGCTTGCTCTGACTGGTCTGCGCGTGAACGTCGGTGAGTTCGAGCCCAAGCGGCTGTTTATGCTTTCGGTCTACCTGATCGTGATGGGATTGCTATTGGGCTATCTCGCCGAGCAGCAGAAACATCTGCGCGCGGAAAAGGCGCTGGTGACCGGCATTCTTTCAAAAGTGCGCGTGGAAGCGGGACTGACCGGAACCATGCAGCAGATTTTCAACGAGGCGATCTCGATGTATGGCGCATCGCGGCTGGTGGTCGCGGCGCAGGAAGCTCACAGCCATCGAGTCTTTGTGGGAGAACTGAATAAGTCGCAAAATGGCTCGACGCCGGAGTTTCGCTGGCTGGAATCCGTACCGCGAGATGCCAAGACTTATTTGGAGGACTTCCCCGGGGTTGTGTGCTACGCCTCGTCCGACGATGATCGCTGGTCGATTCTGGCGCTTGATCAAGACGGCAACCAGGTGCCTGCGGAAAACCTGGCGCCGATCTCCCAACTCCGTGAAGCGCAGACTTTCAGTTCGTTAATCACCGTTGCATTTCTGTTCGGGAGTGAGTGGCGCGGCCGAGTATTCCTGCTCAATCCTTCGTGGCGCGGAGAGAAGCAGGAAGAACTGCGGTTCCTGTTGAATCTGGTCCGGCAAGTCGGACCCGCCATCTACAACGTTTACCTGCTGCACCGGCTGCGGCGCCGAGCTGGAGCCGCGGAGCGTGCACGTTTTGCCCGGGAGTTGCACGATGGCGCAGTGCAGTCGCTGATCGCCGTTGAAATGCAGGTGGACGTCATCCGACGCCAGGCCGAAGCCGGCCGAGGGATTACCGGAGAGTTAGGCCGCATCCAGGGTCTGCTGCGCGAAGAAGTGCTCAAGTTGCGCGAGTTGATGCAGCAAATGAAAGCGATCGACGTCGATTCGCAGAGGCTGCTCGGAGTGTTGAATGACACCGTAGAACGATTTCAACGCGAGACCGGCATTAGTGCGCGGTTCGTCACCGATATCGAGAATTTGGATATGCCGCAGCGCGTATGCCGCGAACTTCTGCGCATTGTGCAGGAAGGGTTGGTCAATGTTCGCAAGCATAGTGGCGCCCGGCACGCCCTGGTACGTCTGGCTGCAATGCGGAGCGGTGGAATTTGACAATTGAAGATGATGGCAAAGGATTTGCTTTTGCGGGTCGCTACAGCCACGACCAGGTGGAAGAGATTGGGAAGGGGCCTATGATCATTAAGGAACGTGTGAGTTTAATCGCCGGGGAACTCACGGTAGAATCGACTCCCGGACAAGGATCACGCCTGGAAATCACCATACCGCGCAACGGGGAAGTGCCTCATGAATTTTAGAAAGCAGACAGTTCGCATTGTCATAGCTGATGACCATCCAATTTTCCGCGACGGATTGCGGCAGGCTGCTGGAGGCCGAGGCGGACTTGAAGGTGATTGGCGAAGCCTCGGACGGCGCCGAGGCAGTGAAGCTAGTGAAGCAGCTGAAGCCCGATATTCTGCTGCTCGATCTTTCCATGCCCAAGCATCCTGGGCTGGAAGCATTACGCGATCTGAGCGTGCCGGCAAACGCGAGTCCGGTGCGGGTGATCCTGCTGACCGCGGCGGCCGAGAAGAGCCAGATCGTCGAGGCGCTGCAACTTGGCGCCCGGGGAGTTGTGCTTAAGGATTCGGCCACGCAGCTTCTGTTGAAGGCGATTCAGACTGTCATGGCTGGCGAATACTGGGTGGGACGCGAGAGCGTGTCGAACCTGGTGCAGTACCTGCGGACGCTCATGCAGTCGTCCAATGACGAGGCGCGACAGAAGAAATTCGGTCTGACGCCCCGCGAGTTGGAGATCGTTTCGGCTGTCGTTGCCGGCTATTCCAACAAGGAAATCGCCGAGTATTTCAAAATCAGCGAAGATACCGTCAAACACCACCTCAGTAACATCTTCGACAAACTGGGGGTTTCGACGCGGCTGGAACTGGCTTTATTTGCAGTAAATCAGGCCCTTCCGCTCAAAAGTATTGCCTGAGTTCAGGCATGGCCAATCCGGGTAAGAGGCGGCACTTCGGTGCTATTGGCTTGTGGTGTCCCAAACACTATGATTTTCTGTAACAACCCAAGCATCCGGAGCACTTGTGCGCTGTTAGTGATCCTTGCTGGAGTCAAGGGTTTATTGACCAAACAGGAAAGAAGGGGCCCGTGGCAAACTTGCTGCTGCAACTCTGGAACGATGACCGAGGCCAGGATATTGCCGAATACGCGGTGATGTTGGCTGTAATTCTGGTAATCGTCGTGGGAACGATCCGGCTCATCGGATCGAATGCCAACAATGTTTTCTCGCAGGTTGGCAGCGCGATTCAGTAGTCCCCCCCAAACGCGCGCGAATAAGGCAGGCGAATAGCGTTTTCAGCAGATGGGCTGAGACCGCTCGACTACTATCGACTGCGTGGAATGCGTAAGTTCGATTCCTCAAGGCCAGAAAACTACTTTATTTCTGCTCAGGTGCCGAGGGCGCTGGAGTAGTGAGCGCCACTTTCTCGGTAGCGCCCGTGGATAGCCGCGTGAGGTAAGGGAAAAAGGGCGTGATTTCAAATTCCATTTTCTCGCGAGCCGACGTCAGAGCTACCGCCTTAGCCTTAGAGAGCTCCACTCGATCACTCCACGGATCAACTTTGATGCGCCCGCCCAGGGGCAGAGCCGCAATCTGATCAAGCTTCTGCTTGTTGAGCTCAGGAGCCCCGTTCAACAGGCTCGACATGCGGATGCTGTTGCTACCGGCCAAGCTGTTTCCCAGATGTGGCCGGATCAGGTTCGGCAGATCGGGCGCCTTCATTTGCAAGGCCTTCAAGAACAATCCAGCGTTGCCCAGCTTATCTTTGTAGGGAGAATTCTTCAGAAGTTCGAGAGCCTTGGTGTCGGCCGCTTCCTCGTCCGCGCCGCTGCGCTTGAAATCGAGGCGCTGAAAAGACTCTTCGTCTGGGAAGAACATCTTGTCGTTAAATGCGAGCTTGGTGTCCAGGCGATGGCCCAAGACGATGTGGCTTAGTTCATGGGAGAGAACCATGGCGAGCGAAGCCTCATCGGGAAGAACGTCGAGCAGTCCGCGACTCATCACGATGGTGTGGCCGATGGTGAAAGACTCCAAGGGAGAGGTCAATAGCACACGGCAATGGAAGTCTCCCTGCAGATCGATGTTGTTGGTCAGCAGCAGGTTATTGACGACTGTGGACATGATCTTGTCGACTTCGCCCGGCGGTGCGAGCAGGCCGATCTTGGTGATCCGTTCCACAACATTTTCCTCCGCTTGCTTCTCCCACATGCGTTCTGCCATCACAGGAGTGGCGTCAGCGGCGGCATCGCTTTGGTCTTGTACCGACTGAGGCGAGTCGATAAGGATCTGGGTGAATTCCTCGCTCTTGCCAAGACCTTTGAGGTCATAGCCCCACAGTCGGGTCTGCGCTTTGAAGTGCAGGGTCTTGCTCAGGCCTGTCTTCAGATTTGACTCTTCACTGTAGATATAGGCCGGCAGCCATGTTCCGGGACGCATATTCAAGCGCCAGCTGTCGAAATGAAAGAAGAAATTCATCTTGGGCTGCGGAGAATAGGTGCCGTTGAAGCGGACGACGTTGTAGTCCTGATCCTCGACCCAAATCCTGCCCATGAAGCGGGCGACCTTCTGTCCCTCCTTGGGTTGAACGTCAATCACGAGACAACGGATTTCGCCAAGGAATTCGCGCCGAACAAAGGTAAACTTGTAATATTTTTTCTGGAAATCGGTATCGAGCACGACCATCTGGGCGAAGCCCATGGGAAGAAAGTGCAAGGAATAGATTCCGGTCAGTTTGTGAACCAAGCGGCGTCCGAAGCCGGGCTGCCCGACGAAGGAAACGTCCTCGGGGCCATCAGACATGTCAAGGCGCCCGAGATAATACTGATCCTTCACAGGAACAACGTTGCCTGTGTCATCGTTCTTCAGGTTCTGGAGATAGGTCTCCACCATGGGATGCATGTGACGCATCTGCGCCATAAAGAGGTGTTCCCGCTCTACGACGCGATCGAGAACATCGTTGAGCGTGGTGTTGGACTGAGGCGCGGGAACAGCTTTTGCAGGCTGGTCGTCTGGAGTTGTAGATGGTGCAGCCGAAGGCGCCGTGTTCGAATTCAGGGCCGGCTGCGCAGCCGGAGACGACGGAGAATCCTGAGCAACCGCGGGGAAGACACCAGTCAAAAGGGTCAGAACCAAAGCCAAGCCCAAACCAAACATTCGCATAAGAACCTTCAGGGAGAAAATTACGCTAGCTGAAAAATAATGTGTAAGACGGCGGTCGAGTCCGATGGCTGACCGTCCTTTAATGCAGGTTTGAAGCGAATTTGTTCGGCCGCCCGTACAGCAGCGTCGTCCAAACCATGCCCCAACCCGCGCACGACTCGCAAAACGTGGATCTTGCCGGTCGCCTCAAAATTGACTTCGAGAAGTACTTCACCTTCAATTTTTTTAGCGCGGGCCTCATCGGTATAGATGGGAACCGGCTTGGAAAGGATTTCCGCAGGAGTAATTTTCGCCGTTGCAGCAGCGGCAGGACGCGACTGAACGGTGGGAGGAGCAGGAACGTCATCGCCGAAGCCAGCTTGACGGACTGTTCCTCGCGGAGCTGAACCACGCGGTTCGACGGCTACGCCACCACCGAATCCAGTGCTTGCCACTACACCGCTTACGCCCTTCGCCCCGCCGGTTCCATTCCCATTTCCCGGTCCGGTGGGCATATCAAATCCGCCGGCCTGGGCGATGTTCACCACGGCCTTGCCTTGATTCAACTTTGCAGGAACGCCGTTGGGATCGCCAAAACCACCGGTCTGCACTTGTTCCGCCGGACGCCGGGTGGTTTGCGGTGCTGAGCTTCCTGTCGAAAAACTACCAGTGCTTATGACCTTGGGTATCACCGGAGTCTTCGTAGGAGGAATATCTAGCTTCTTTTCTGCGATTTTCACTTCCGGTGCAGGTGCATCCTCCACTTTCGGCTTGGGTAGAGGTCGCGGAGCCGCTAAACGAAGCGCTGCCGGCGCCGGATCAAGCTTCGCCACTAGAACCTCCTTGGGCGGTGGGAGTCGGCGCTGGGGTTCGTGATTCACGGGCGGTTCAACTGGGATTAGCGCGGTCAAGTGAAGATACGTCTTCGGGGTCTCAAGAACCTCGGGATGGAGAATAGGAACCCAGACAAAAATTGCGACAATCACCGCCTGTGTTCCGTAGCTGAACACAAACTCGTACCATGGCACCCGACGTTTGGGGAGCATGGAAAACAATGGCGAGTCAGACGCAGACGATCCCATAATCAACTCTGGCTTTCACTGTTCAACACAGGTCACAGTGTAAAAGTTTTCCTTAAACTTTTCGAACGCTGGGAACCTGGGAAGACAGGACCCATGAAAAGTGTACTATTCCGATTTGAGTAATGCACGGCGGTTGCCACTCTTAGGGACTAAACCAAGATACAAATCGTTGGGTATCAACGGTTTACGGGCTGAGGGAGCCACCCTCGCTCAACCGATACGGGATTCAATGCAAAAAACTACACCCCTCTATGGATAGATTTCCCCTTTGGCAGGCGTTCCCAGAAATTCCAGCCCGGAGGCCGTTTCTTTGGTGCGTTCGCCGGTTCAGCAGTGCACAATTTTGCTACTTTCGATGCCGCGGGTGGCATTGCGCGTGTCCACCACCAACTGGGCTTCCTGAACGATTCGTCGATAATCGTAGTCGGAATGGTCGGTTACGATGACTACACAATCATATTGGCCGAGATCTTTCAGTTCCGAGCACTTCATCTGCAGATCGTATTTCCGGCCTTTGCCAATGAAAGGGAAGTAGGGGTCGTGATAGCTGACCTGAGCTCCATCTTTCTGCAGCAGTTCGATGATGGTGAGCGAAGGAGACTCACGTAAATCGTCAATGTCCTTCTTGTACGCCACGCCTAACACCAGTACGCGTGCGCCGTTCACCGACTTCTTGTGGCGGTTTAACGCGCCTCCGACTGAGGCCAGTACGTGGTACGGCATGTTGGTATTGATTTCGCCCGCCAGTTCGATGAAGCGGGTGCGGAAATCCCACTCTTTGGCCTTCCATGAAAGATAAAACGGGTCGACGGGAATGCAGTGCCCGCCCAATCCCGGGCCGGGATAGAAGGGATGGAAGCCGAACGGTTTTGTCTTGGCGGCTTCGATTACTTCCCAGATGTCGATGCCCATGCGCAGGCATAGCAGTTTCAGTTCGTTGACCAGCGCGATGTTCACGCAGCGATAAATATTTTCGAGCAGCTTCGTCATCTCCGCTACCGCGGGTGACGAGACTGGAACGGTGCGCTTGAAGATGGATCCGTACAGAGCGCATGCCAGCTCAGACGCTTGCGCATTCAGTCCACCCACCACTTTCGGAATATCGTTTCGCGCCACGGTGGTGTTGCCGGGATCTTCGCGCTCCGGTGAGAACGCCACGAAGAATTCGTTCCCCGTGGGAGCATCGTTGCGCGCGGCCTTGAGCCCTGAGCGGTTGCCCTTTTCCAGGATAGGGATCATGACTTCTTCCGTGGTTCCGGGATATGTCGTACTCTCGAGCACGACCAATTGTCCGGCGCGCAGATGCGGAGCAATCGATTCTGTCGTGCCCGTGATGTAGCTCATATCGGGCTCGTGGTATTCGTTGAGGGGAGTGGGGACGCAAATGATGATGGCGTCCATGGCGTCCAGTTGCGAGTAGTCGGCGGTCGCGGTAAATCCGTGAGCCTTGGCTGCCTGAATCTCCTCAGCCGCAATGCGGTAAATGTAGGAGCCGCCTTTGGCGAGCGTTTCTACCTTGCGGGAGTCGACGTCGAAACCCGTGACCTGAAACTCTTGTTCGCTGTAGAGTAACGCGAGCGGAAGTCCTACGTAGCCCAGTCCGATGATCCCTACTCGGGCTTGGCGCTGCTGAATTTTGTTTTTGAGTTGATCAAAAGAAGTATCTGCTGCAGAGTAAGGCGTCATGAGTTCTTCCGGAACAAATCGTAAGTCAGATCCATGAAAGTCGTTTCAATCTTAACATTGAACCGGACCTGCCTTCGTGCGAAACGCCAGCAGGAAAGCACCGAAACCCAAATCGAGAATACTCTTCAGGACCCAATCGACTGATGAAGAATGCGAGCAAAAACAGGCGTCTGTCGATCTCGGCAGCCGTGTTACTGGCCGCGCTGCTGGTGATTTTTGCCGCCAACGCGGGCAGGATGCTGGTGGTGGACGATCCTCAAGCGGCTGACGTGATCGTTGTGCTGGCAGGGGAAACGGATCGCCGTCCGGAACGCGCGCTGGAACTTCTCGCCCAGGGGCGCGCACGGCGGATGCTGCTCGACGTTCCCGCAGCCGCAAAGATCTACAACTTCACGCAAGTTCAGTTAGCGGAGAAATACATCGAGGGGCTGCCCCACGCGGAATTGATCCGAGTGTGCCCGATTGCGGGACTCTCGACCCGCGACGAATCGCATGACGTGGAGCGATGCCTCGCCCGGGAAGAAGGCAGCCGGGTCCTGCTGGTAACTTCTGAATTCCATACGCGCCGCGCTCTGAGTATCTTCCGCCACGAGGTTCGTGGCAAATTTTTCTCGGTTGCAGCTGCAACGGGGAGACGCAGTTTGGCACGCGATGGTGGACCCACCGCGAATGGGCCAAAACGTGCTTGGACGAGTGGCTGCGATTGGTGTGGTGGAACGCGGTGGACCGTTGGAGGTGAGCCAGAAACGCTGTCCAGAGCGGGAAGTGTCAGAAATCACTACATTAGTTTTCCACCGGAAAAGCTCCGGTCGGACGCAATAGGCATTGACTGCCAACAACTAAGGAGGGTAGGATTCGAAACAAGGGTCACCAAAAAAGTTATTAACGGAGTGTGGGAATGGGTAAGTCCGCTTGCCGAAAGATGGTCAGTTGCGTGCTACTGTTCCTGTTTCCCTGTACGATGTTCGCGGCCGACACCAACGCGGCCATGCTTTATACCAGTGGCGCAGCTTGGGTGAACGGTGCTCACGTGCCGCGCTCCTCCTCTTCTATTTTTTCCGGCGATCTTCTTCAAACCCGCTCTGATTCCGTAGCCAATATAAACGAACCCGGCTCGAGCATTACAGTCCTTTCCGATTCGCTGGTGACAATTTCAAGGGTCCTCGGTGATGATGGAGCACGGCGGAGTCACGGTTTCGACTTCGCGGGGTGTCGGCACTACTGCCGGAGATGTGAAAGTGATGCCGGCTTCTTATTCGTGGACGGAATTCAACGTCACCGATACCGACGGCACGGTCAGGATCGCTGCGCGAAAAGGCGACCTTACGATCGATGACGGCAAAGAGACGTTCACCTTGGCGCAAGGTCAGGAGACGACTCGCGACGAGTCCGCACCCGATAACACCACCAAGGACGGCAAAAAGAAGAACAAGAAGCGTGCCGCCGGAGCCACGCCAGGCGCTAGTGGCGGAATAATGAATTCTCCGGTAGCCATTGGAGTTGGTGGGGCTGCGATTATCGGCTTGACTACATGGGTGCTCCTTAAGAGCGACAACCCCGCCAGCCCAACCGTACCCTAATCCTCAAATCATTTTAACGGGGCCCCTCGACGGAGCTGCTTTCTCTATCAGCGAATCGGACTGTAGAGAAAAAGATTTGCAATCCGGGCGAGATGTTCTTTTGCCCTCGGGACATTTTTCCGCGCATCGGTGTTCTTACAAATCCGAGTGGATTTACCGCATCGAGCGGAAGGCTCTTAGGTTAGCTAGACGACTTCCGAGGCAGGTACAACATCTGCTGCTTCGGTGGTTATTGGCCTGCGTTTGCGTGAGCGCTGCATCAGGGGCGGCGCGGCCGCCAGCGTACAGAATACGTAGAAGAGCGCTGCGTTGGCAGGAATCTGAAGATTGAAGTCGAAGAGGCTATGGACTAGGATTCCGGTCATGCCCAACGTGCATGCCAGCGTGACCGCGCCGCTTAAATCAGATATCCAGTTCCCGATTTTGCGCAGCGCATTGCGATAAAGAACAATCAGGAACCAGCCCATGGCAGCGAAGCCCAGGATCCCCATCTCCGCCAGTAATTGAAGATAGTCGTTGTGGGCCTGGTTGACGAAGAAGTTCGTGTAGAAAGTTCGGAACTGGGGGTAGACGACCGGGAAAGTTCCGAGTCCCCAGCCCAGCACTGGCTTATTGCGGAACATGTGGAAGGCATCGCGGTCGATGGTGACCCGCATTCCACCTGATATTTCGCTGCGGGCTTCCATTCCAACGCTGGAGACACGCTCGGTCAATTCTTTTCCGCCCAGCCAGGTCAACAAGCCGATCAGGACGATGGCAAAGGCTCCGACGCCGATGGCGATTCGGACAGCACTTTTCTGGCGAGCCAACAGAACTCCGACGACGGCAAACTCAACCAGTATGGCCAGCATTCCACCGCGAGAACCAGACAGGAAAATTGTGCCGGTCATAATCGCAGCGGCAACTCCGGCGGCGATGCGCTCTCTTTCCCCCGCCAGGCGGCAGAGGGAGATAACCAGCGGTATCGGTATGAGCAACTCCATCAGCCCTGCGTAATGGTTGTGGTTCACGTAGGAGCCGTAAATCCAGCCGCCCATACGCGGAGTCCGAATCCAATAGAGCTTGCCGTTTGGAGTGATGCCTTGCAGCAATGCGAGCGCTGCCAGTGCGAAACCGTAGAGCGCAAGAATTACGGCTAGTTTGCGCGCTTGCGCGCTACGCACTAAAGTTTGCCCGGCGAGAAAACAGAGCATGCCATAAGCGACGTATAGCATTGCTCCGGAAACAGTATCGTGCGGATACGCGCTGGTTCGGAAGACGATCTGCAAGAGAATCAGAAGCCCGAATCCAGCCATGGGAAGGAAGAGCGGGTTCCAGCGGATGTCGAATGCTTCATCGAGCCATTGTTTGGCCAGCCAGAGGAGGGTCAGGAAAACTGAGCCTACCTCGAGTACGAACATTGACCAGGATTCGACGGCGCCGAAGGCGACCGGGCCGAACATCAGCAGGCCGAAGGTTCCATAAAGCAGCACATTGCCGATTTGAAGCGACAACTGCTTGCGTACCACTTCCGTCATTTTGTTAGAAGCCATGAAATTGCAGTGTTCTTTTCCGCGAAAGCCCCAGCCGGTGCGGGTTTACGACGGTTTTTTGGCGAGGCGGAAGTCGTCGATCCAGAGCTTACCACGGATCGGACTGCCGGCCGGAAGCCGCCGAACGCGCAGAACGATCAGTTTGCAGTCCGCACTTGTAGTGAATTCGCCGTCCACCGACTTCCAGAATCCCGATTCTTTTAACTCCTCGCTTTCGAAATAAACCGCCTGACTGTACATATCCTGAATTGTGAAATGCGGTCCACCAGCTCCCTGCAACTCGTTGCTCTTGTAGTAGCCGGAGAAGGTATACGTGGTATTGGGTTGCACAGCTATGAACTGGTAAATTCCGGCATCATTAATCCCCGGCCCATCAAAATTGATCAGCAGAGAGCGCCGTCCGGCGTGAAAGTCGGCCGGATCGAGAGTTAAGGCGACCCCGCTTTGCTTTTGATACTGCCAATCGAATCCAGCGTTTAGAACGTCAAGACTGAAGGTGCTATTCACGACGAGATTATTCGGCGAGGGGAGATAAGAAGTGAGTCTGAAGCGATCGGCTGCCTGCTGCCAGACGAGCACCGCCTGATCAACTTCTTTGTGCTTGATCAGAAATTGGAAGTAATCATGAACGTGCCGCACCTCGAACGGCTGGCGGGTCTCGATCAAAGCGTTCCAGACTTTGGCGGTACCGGCAACTTCTCCTTTTGTCTCGAGTAGAGTGAGAAAGGCAATATAAGCCACGGCGTTGTGCGGGACTACGTCCCGCAGCAAGACATCCACATCGGGGCTGATGCGCCAGCAAAACTGTATTGCCGATGGCGCCAATGACGTATCGTTCGCCATCACGATGCTGAATTCGTGTAGCGCTTTTTCGTTCTCACCCTGGACCAGGTAGAGATTGGCAGCTTCCCAGGCGACGTCGGGTGTCATAGAGTCGGCCTGAATGGCGTGCTCGAGCGATGCAGTCTGGCTGGGCGTATCTCCAAGCACCTGATAAACACTGGCCAAGTCGAACCAGTAGCGAGCGGAATGCGGGTTCAGTTGTACCGCAGCTTTGTAGTATCCCACCGCCGCATTCGGGTCGCGCGCCACCAGGTCGTAGTACCGGCCAAGATGATTGCGATAGTCCGCGTTGCCCGGATCAAGCCACGCCGCGCGCTGAAGGCTTTTCAACTCAACCCGATTGCCGAGCCATGACGCCACAAACTCCCGCGCAGCCTGCCCGATATACAGAGCAGCGCACACGAGCGCGATGACGACGACCGTCCGCTTGCGAGCGGGTGTATGGAAAGGAATCTTCATATTGTGCAGCGGGAAACCCTTCCGCTACAGCGCTCGTGGAAGACGGCGTAGATTCTTCTTCTGCAGCGTCGTCTTCTTCGTCGTCTCCTGAGGTTCCCTCTTCCTGATAGTAGCGGGCATACTTGCCCTGGTATTCGTAATAGTAGTAGTAGTCCGGAGAACTCAGGTCTACTGCGTTCAACAGAACTCCGACGACCTTCGCATTTACCTGGGCGAGAATATCCCGCGAACGGCGCAGGGCTTGCTTGGTCGTCTGGCCGGAACGTATGACGAGCACCACTGCATCCGCCCGCGGCGACAGCACAACCGCATCGGTCACTGAGAGCGAGGGCGGCGTGTCCACAACGATGTGGTCATATTGTTCCCGCAATTTGGCCAGCACGTCTCTCATGTTCGCGGAAGCGAGCAGTTCCGCCGGGTTGGGCGGCGGTGTTCCGGCGGGCAAAATGAACAGATTGGGAAGGATCGTACTGCGCGTGATCGTCTGCTCCAGCGTGTTGCTGCCCGTCAGGACATTGCTCAGTCCGCTCCGTGGTCCCATGCCGAGCGTCTTGTGAATACTCGGACGACGCAGATCGGCATCAATCAAAAGAACCCGAACGCCCTTCTGAGCGAGCACCACGGCGCAGTTAATACTGGTTGTAGTCTTGCCCTCCTGCGGCAGAGCGCTGGTCACCATGATGACCTTGGGCGGCGAGCCCAGGTTCGAGAGCAGCAGGGAAGTACGCAAGGCGCGATAAGACTCCGCCATCTGCGACTGCGGCCTGACCTGTGTAACCAACTCCACAGCCTCTTTGGAAGAGGCGATGACCAGGCGCTTCGGATTGGGGCCCTCCCGAGCTGACTTGGAGCCGAGCGGAATCATGCCCAGCGACGCCAGTCCCGAAATCATGGAAGCCTGCTCTGTCGTGCGGATCGTGTTATCCAAACCTTCGAGCAAGAAGGCCAGACCGACGCCGGATGCCAGGCCCAACAGGAACGCGAAACCCAGATTGCGCGGAATGTTTGGCTCGATAGGACCAGTCGGCGGCCGGGCGCTGTCGACTGGCTGGAAATTGTTGGCCTTCAGCCCCGCCGAAACACCTGCTTCCTTCAGTTTCTGGAGAATTCCCTCATAAAGCGCGCGGTAGGTTTCGGCGTCCCTCTTGAGGATGTTGTATTCGATTGCGCTCTCGTTGAGCTTGTTCGCTTCCTGTTTCTGTTTTTCGAGAGCATCGCGCAGCAGGCTTTCGCGCTGCAGGGCCGTCATGTATTGTCCACGAACCTTGCTGGCGACCTTTTTCATCTCGCCCTGAATCTGCGCGTCTACTTCTTTCAACTGATTGTTCAGCTGAGCGAGTTTGGGGTAGGAAGGCCCAAATTGGGTATTCAGATCCGCGACCTGAATCTTTAAGTCTGCCTGCTTGCTGCGCAAGGATTCCAACAACTGTGAGGACGACTGTACCCCAGCCCCCTCGGCGCCGGCAGCGTTAGAGGCGATCGCATCCGGATCCCCCGATTCCACCAGGCGGTAGAAGGATTCCTTGTCCATGCGTTCGCTCTCGGCCATCGTCAGTTCTTTATTCAGTTCGCCCAGCTTTTCCGTGGTGATGTTCTGCTTCTCGTCCATTCCCAGGATTTCGTGCTCTTTCTGGTAGCGCACCAATTTTTCCTGAGCTGTCTCCACTTTCATCCGCAGATCAAGCTGTTGTTTTTCAAGCCAGTCGGACGCTTCCATCGTGGAATCGAAACGAGTCTTGCGGTTGTTCTCGATATAGATTTTGGTGAGTGTGTTGACGACTTGGGCGGCCATCTGGGGGTCGGAGCTACGGTAGCGAACTTCGATGATGCGCGTATTCGGGATGAGAGTAACGTGCAGATTCGACTTGAATCCCCCGAGCATGGCGGAAGCTCGCGCGGGATCGACCTGGAGGGGGTCGGGTGCCAGATCCAGCGAAGAAGGCGGCGGCAATGGACCTCCGCCAAATTCTGGCCGACGGTCCAGATTGAGTTCCCGGATCACCTCCAAAGCGAGGGTTTCCCCCTGCAGAATTTTGACTTCGCGTTTCCACCTCGGTAGGATCGTAATAATCCAGGCTGAAGGTCGCGGCGTTCTGGAAGTTCAGGCTGGTGTCAGGCTTGTTGATGGCAATCGTTCCGACGGCTTCGTAAATCTTCGTCTGCCGCAAGCTTTGGATTGCCACCACCGAGAAAATCGTCGCCAGGCACGCCAGGACGATCCACTTTCGCTTGATGAGAACTCGAAGGTACTCGCCGAGGGCGGATTCGTGCGAAGGAAGCTGAGGATAGATCTGTGGCCCCGCAGTCCGGCTCAGGTCCAAGCCTGTGGCAGGCTGCATTTCGCGAACAATCGGGTCATTCGCTGGTACCAGGGGTCCTAGATCCATGCCTTCTCCTCAACGACTCTGTAATTGCTCTTAAGGCCTGAAGAGGCCCCGTTTCCGCCAACACAAAACGTAGTCCCGGTCCGAAGAGGCTGGTTCGTCGCGCAGGAAATTATTCGCACCGAGTGACTGGAGAGTTCGTGTGACATTTTAGCATTGGATAGGCTAATTGCATGCGCCAATTTTATGCATTACCAGTGCACTTCTAATCTTGGGTCGGGGCGGTTGATGCGCCGTTTCCCGGAAACTCCGCTATACTAGCGAGCACGTGATACCCAGCCAGGCGTCGCCATCCTGGAGATTTGTAGGGTGGCCCCACTCGAGACATGCAGGACAAATGGCCGAATGGTTTCGGCGCTCCGGCTCGACAATACGAACGTTCAATGAGTGATTTTGAAGAGGCGATTGGGATGAATTGGTCGGAACAGGTAGTTCTGGTCACGGGCGGGACCGGGTCCTTCGGGAAGAAATTCGTCGAAATCATGCTGAAGGACTACCGGCCGAAACGCCTGGTGATCTTCAGCCGTGACGAACTCAAGCAACACGACATGCGCGCCTCGGGACTGGATCATCCCAGCCTGCGTTATTTCATCGGCGACGTGCGCGACGCCACACGGTTGGAGCGCGCCTTTGCCGGAGTTACGGTAGTGATTCACGCGGCGGCCCTCAAGCAGGTTCCGGCCTGCGAATACAACCCGTTCGAGGCCATTCAGACCAACATCATGGGCGGGCGCAATGTGATTGATGCCGCCATTAATCAGGGCGTACGACGCGTCCTTGCCCTCAGCACCGATAAAGCCGTCAATCCCATCAACCTGTATGGCGCCACCAAGCTTTGCGCCGAGAAAATGTTTGTGCAGGCGAACGCCTACGCGGGAGCACAAGATTCCAGGTTCAGTTGTGCGCGCTATGGCAATGTTGTAGGAAGCCGGGGAAGTGTGATTCCGGTGTTTCAGGAGCAGAAGCGGCGCGGACGCATTACTCTAACCGATGCACGCATGACCCGCTTCTGGCTCACTCTGGACCAGGGCGTGCGCTTCGTGGTCAGCTGCATTGAGCAGATGCACGGCGGAGAAATCTTCGTCCCCAAGATTCCGAGCATGCGCCTGGTGGATCTGGCGGAGACGATTGCACCGGGATGCGAGATCGAGACCATCGGGATTCGGCCGGGGGAAAAGCTGCACGAGGTTCTGGTTTCGGAAGATGAGGCGCGGAATACGCTCGAGGTGGAAGACCGTTACATCATTCAACCCGCGCATTCCTGGTGGCGCCGCGAGAACTGGGTCAACGCCCGGCCTTTGCCGGAAGGATTCCGCTACGCCAGCGATAGCAATGACCGCTGGCTGACCAACCGCGAATTACAGGAACTGATTGCGCCAGCCGAGGGCGAGGAGCAGCCAGTGCCCGCGCGAGTTCCAGCCTAGGACTGAGAATCATGAGCGTGACGTCGAGCCCGCAGACACTTGCCGTCCAACATTTGGCGATCAATGGGGGGCCTCCCGTGCGCGCCAGCTTTCTGCCCTACGGACGGCAGTCGATCGAGGACGCGGACATTGCGGCCGTGGTCGAGGTGCTGCGCTCGGACTGGCTGACAACCGGGCCGAAGGTCGTCGAGTTTGAAGAAGCTTTTGCCGCCCGCGTGGGTGCCGCCCATGCCGTGAGTTTCAGTTCCGGCACCGCGGCATTACATGCAGCTGCGTTTGCGGCGGGCCTGAAGCCTGGCGACGAGGCCATCACGACTCCCCTGACGTTTGCCGCTACGGCGAATTGCGTTCTGTATCAAGGCGCAACCCCGGTCTTTGCGGATGTCACCGCTGACACGCTCAATCTGGATCCCGAGCAGCTCGCGAAGAAGTCTCTTCGAAAACACGAGCGATCCTCCCGGTAGATTATGCGGGGCATCCAGCGGATTTCACGCGAATCGTCGAGATCGCCCGGCGTCACGGGTTGATTGTGATTGAAGACGCCTGCCATGCTCTGGGCGCGGAGTTCGGCGGGCAGCGCGTCGGCGGCATCGCCGACCTGACGGTGTTCAGCTTCCATCCCGTGAAGCACATCACGACCGGCGAGGGCGGAATGGTTACGACGAACAATCCGCAGTTCGCCGAGACCTTGCGGCGCTTTCGCAATCACGGAATTTCCAGCGATGCCCGACAGCGGCAGAGCGCAGGTCAATGGCATTACGAGATGGTGCTGTTGGGGTTCAACTATCGCCTGCCCGATATTGTTTGCGCGCTGGGGATCGAGCAGTTGAAGCGACTGGACGCGAATCTCGCGCGTCGTCGGGAAATTGCGGCGCAGTACACAGCGGCATTCCGCGAACTTCCTGGAGTGATCACTCCGAGCGTGCACCCCGAGGCGAATCCGGCCTGGCACCTCTATCCCATTCGACTCAATCTGGAAAACCTGACAGCCGATCGCGCGCAGGTCTTTCGTGCCCTGAGGGCGGAGAACATCGGCGTGAACGTGCACTACATTCCGGTGCACCTGCATCCTTACTACCGCGACCGGTTCGGATTTCGAGGTGGCGAGTTTCCCGTCGCCGAGGATGCGTATTCACGCCTGATCAGTCTGCCCATGTTTCACAGCATGACCGGTCAGGACGTGAAGGATGTGATCGACGCGGTCACGAAAGTCGTTTCCAGCTACGCGCGATGAGCACGAAAATCAAGGAGCTTGCATTGTTCCAGAAGACGGCATTCGCGGAAGGTTCCCTGGTGTTGCTGCGTCCCTTGGAGCGCGCGGATCTCAGCGAGCAGTACCTGGGCTGGCTGAATGATCCGGAAGTGACCCGCTACACCGAGACCGGGACGTTTCCCACGACCGCCGAGGACCTCGAGAACTACTACCGAAGCGTGACCGGTTCGAAGAACGATGTGATCTTTGCGATTGTGGACAAGAAATCCGGACGCCATTTGGGCAATGTGAAATTGGGGCCGATTCACTGGCTGCACCGGTCGGCGACCCTCGGAATCCTGATCGGCGAAAAAGAATGTTGGGGGAAAGGCATCGGCCTTGAGGCGACGCACCTCATCGTGGAGTATGGATTTCAGCGGCTGAACCTGCACCGCATCGACCTGGGCGTATTCGCCGAGCACGCGGCCGCAGTGCGCTGTTACGAAAAGGCCGGGTTCAAAGTCGAGGGCCGCATGCGCGAGGATCTTTTCCAGGACGGCGAATACAAAGACCGGCTCTGGATGGGCCTGCTGCGCTCGGAGTATAAGCCGCTTCAAGCCAACCCGTCGAAGACCGGGAAGCGGAAATGAGAGCGCTCGTGGTGGGCGGTGGTTCCATCGGGAGTCGGCATCTGCGGAACCTTCGAACGCTGAAAGTCGATCATTTGGGACTGGTAGAGAGCGACGCTTCGCGCCGGGAAGAAATCGCGGCTGAAGTACCCGTCAAGACTTTTTCGCGGCTGCACGACGGGCTCGACTGGACTCCAACCTTCGTCGTAATTGCGACTCCGACTCACCTGCACGCCGAGCACGCTCTGGAAATTATCCGTGCGGGCCTTCCTGTGTTCGTGGAGAAGCCTCTGTCGCACACTCTTGCGGGGATCTGCGAGATGGCCGATCTGGTGGAGAAGCAGAAACTGGCTTCTCTCGTGGGGTGCAATATGCGATTCCACCCGGGCCCGGCGAAGGTGAAGCAGTTGCTCGAGGAAGGGCGGATCGGGAAGATTCTGTTTGCCAGAGTTCACTCCGGTTCCTACCTGCCCGACTGGCGGCCCAATTCGGACTACCGGCGCAACTACGCTGCGCGGGTTGAGACCGGCGGCGGATGCATCATGGATTGCGTCCACGAGATTGACCTCGCGCGCTGGTATCTCGGTGACATGCAATCGGTCTTTTGCTCCGCAAACCATCTCAGTTCGCTCGAGATTGAAACGGAAGATGTCGCGATCCTGCTCTGCCGGCACGCCGGCGGGGCCATGTCTGAGATTCATCTCGATTATGTGCAGAGAACTTACGAGCGCGGCTGCCAGATCGTAGGAGAGTTGGGTTCAATCTTCTGGGACTTTAACGCGAGGATGGTTCGCTGCTACGAAGCGGTGGGCAAGCAATGGACGACGTATGCGCAGCCCGAGACATGGGAACTCAACCAGATGTATGTTGACGAGATGAAGCACTTCCTCGCATGTCTGGAGCAGCGGCGTCCCACGATGCTGCCGATCCCGGAAGCGGCGCGGCTCATGCAAGTGGTTTTTGCGGCCAAGGCTTCTTCTGATCAAGGCAAGGTCGTGTCGGTGGAGAAGACAAGCGCGTGAACCTAGCTTTGATCCAGGCGCGGATGGGGTCTTCGCGGTTCCCGGGTAAGGTTCTGCAGGATCTGGCGGGGCATCCCATGCTGTGGCATGTGGTGCACAGGGTGCGCGGAGCCACGAACATCGACAAGGTTGTGATCGCCACCACGGACCGAACGGTGGATGATCCGATCGCGGAGTTCTGCAAGCGGGAGGGCATTGGCTGTTTTCGCGGCAGTGAGCCCGACGTGCTGGACCGCTTTTACCAGGCGGCCAAGGCGAATCATGCGGATGTAGTGGTGCGCATCACGGCCGATTGCCCGCTGATCGATCCGGCGGTGATCGATAAAGTGCTGGCGAGATTTGCCCGCGGCGATTGTGATTACGCATGCAACGTGATTCGATACACCTATCCCGATGGGCTGGACACGGAGGTTTTTTCTTTCGCGGCGCTGGAGCGCGCGTGGCGCGAGGCCGATAAGCCTTCCGAACGGGAGCACGTTACGCCATACTTACGTACAGATAAGTTCCGCACCGCGAATGTGGAGAGCGAGTTTCCGGTATCGCCGGTGGATTACCGGTGGACCGTGGATCATCCCGCCGACCTGGAGTTCGTCCGCAAGGTGTATGCAGCATTTTCGCAAAACGGGGACTTTGGATTTCGAGATGTATTTGAGTTATTGAAGGAGAGGCCAGACTTGGCGACCATTCAGGCGGAAACAATCACGAACGAGGGGTATTACAAGAGTCTTTACCAGCAGGCGAAAGCGGGATCGGCGCCGAAGCGTCCGCTGGCGCAATCGAACGCGTGGCTGGAGCGGGCGCGCAAGGTGATTCCCGGCTGTGCGCAGACGTTCAGCAAAGGCTACACCCAGTATGTGCAAGGCGTGGCGCCAATGTTTCTGCAGCGCGGCAAGGGCTGTCGCGTCTGGGATGTCGACGGCAACGAATACATCGACTACGTGCAAGGGTTGCTGCCCAACATTCTCGGCTACGCCCACGACGAAGTGAATGCGGCGGCGGCAGCGCAACTTGCCGAAGGTCACAGTTTTTCTCTTGCCCCATCCGCTTGAAGTGCAACTGGCTGAGCGTTTGACGCGGCTGATTCCTTGTGCCGAGATGGTGCGCTTCGGCAAGAACGGATCGGACGCTACCTCCGGCGCGGTGCGCGCGGCACGGGCTTTCACCGGACGCGACCGAATCGCATGCTGCGGCTATCACGGCTGGCAGGATTGGTACATCGGCAGCACCACGCGCAACGCGGGCGTTCCCAAGGCCGTACGGGATTTGACTCATCCATTTCCTTACAACGACCTCGCTGGTCTGGAGAAGATCCTGGAAGCGCATCCTGGCGAATTCGCCGCCGTGATTATGGAGCCGGTGAATTTCGTAGAGCCTGCCCACGGGTTCCTCGAAGGCGTGAAGCATCTGGCCCATCAGGCACGGCGCTTTGCTGATTTTTGACGAGATTTGCAGTGGCTTCCACTTTGGTCTGGGTGGAGCGCAGAAGATTTTCGGTGTAACTCCCGATCTGGCTTGCTTCGGCAAGGCGATGGGGAATGGCTTCCCCATCTCGTGCGTGTTGGGCCGCGCCGATGTCATGCGCACTTTCAACGAGATTTTCTACAGCTTCACCTTTGCCGGGGAAGTTGCTTCCATGGCCGCCGCGATGAAGGTGCTCGACATTCTCGAACATACCGACGCCCTGGCGCGGATGGAATCGAACGGCCGCACATTGCAGGACGGGATCAATGCCATGGCGAAGGAAGCTGGCTTGGGACAGCGCATTCGCGCGGTCGGCCGTCCGCAATGGTCGCTGATGAAGTTCGCTGACGAGAACGGTGCTGACAGTCCGCTCTTGAAAAATCTGTTTCAGCAGGAGGCGGTCAAGCGGGGAGTACTCTTGCTGGCGACGCATGATCTCACAGCGGCTCACGATGGCGCGGCGATCCATCGCCACTCTGAGGTGTATGCAGAAGTTCTAAAGACTTTGGCATTGTGGCTCGAGGATCCCGATCCGGCGCGCTTCCTGGATGGGCCGATGAGCCAGCCAGTGTTCCGGGTGCGATGAATCTTCTTCTTTCGGACTGACGCGAGCGTCGCCATTGGTACGGGCCACGTTATGCGATGCCTCGCGCTTGCACAAGCGTGGCAGGATGCCGGCGGGCAAGCGATGTTTGCGATGGCGGAGTCCACACCTGCGATTGAGTCGCGGTTGCGTTCTGAGTCGTGCGATGTGGTTTCCGTTTCGAGTACGGTTGGGTCGGCGGAAGATGCAGGCCAGACGATTGTGCTTGCACGAGCGAATCAGGCCGACTGGATCGTGGTAGACGGCTACCAGTTCGACGCAGATTACCAGCGCGCGCTGAAGAGTGAGGGACTGAAGGTTCTCTTTCTGGATGACTATGGGCACGCACGACACTATTCTGCCGATTTCGTATTGAATCACAATGTTTGCGCCACAGAGGCGCTCTATGCCGATCGTGAACCCCACACTCAATTTCTCCTCGGGCCACGTTATTGCCTTTTGCGCCGCGAGTTTGCCGCGTGGCGAAACTGGAAGAGAGGTGTAGCGTCAACGGTTCAGCGCCTGTTGGTTGTGATGGGAGGAAGCGATCCTGAAAACCTTACAGCGCGGGTGATCGAAGCCGTGTCGGCGGCGAAACTCGAAGGGTCTGAGTCACTCAAAGTGATGGTCGTGGTGGGTGGCAGCAATCCGCACTTAACGACCCTGCAGAATTCGGCGGCCCGATCGGGACTGAAGATTGAAGTGCGGAGAGATGTGTTCGATATGGCGGAGCTCATGACAAGCGCAGATGTAGCGGTTTCCGCCGCGGGGTCGACCTGTTGGGAGCTTTGCCTGTTGGCCCTTCCCTCGTTGCTGATTGACGTCGCTGCGAATCAAACTGCATTGGCCGTGGACCTAGACAGGAGAGGATGCGCAATCCACCTCGGCGACCACACTGTTTCCGCGGAGAAGATCGCTCAACAGTTACAACGATTACTTCGGTCGCACGAACTGCGCCGGTCTCTGTCGCAACGCTCACGGGAGTTGGTGGACGGGGATGGCGCAAGCCGGGTAGTTTCTGCGTTACGCGAGTATGGTTCGCGAGACTCTGAGGGATTGCATTTGCGGCGCGCCAGGGCCGACGATATTCGCATCTTGTGGGAATGGGCGAACGATTCGGAGGTGCGTGCGGCGTCGTTTTCATCCGCCCCCATTCCGTGGGAGACTCATGTTGCGTGGTTCACCGAAAAGATGGCCCCCGCCCGAAGCCTTATATTCATAGCTGAAGACGAGGAAAGGTGCGCCCTGCGGGCAGATCCGTTTTGATTTTGAGAAAGATGGCGACGCGGTTCTGAACATCAGCCTTGCCAAAGAGAAACGGGGACATGGACTCGGTCTTAGAGTAATCGAAGCCGGGGTGCGCGAATTGTTTGCGACCAGCAATCGCGCGAGAGTTCATGCGTTCGTGAAGCCCGATAACGTAGCCTCAGCGAATGCCTTTGACAAAGCTGGGTTTGCGAAGCTCGGCATTGAGCGCGTGTGCCAGAGTGAAGCGATCCATTTTGTTTTCGAGCGTTGTTTTCGAGCGCAAGGGAACCCATGAGCGCTGGGCAAATCACAATTGGGCAGCGCGTCATCGGGGCGGGGCACCCGGTGTATGTAATCGCGGAACTTTCGGCGAATCATCATCAGGACTTTGACCAGGCGGTGCAAATCGTTCGCGCCGCAAAAGACGCCGGTGCCGATGCCGTCAAGCTGCAGACGTATACCGCCGATACTCTGACGATTGCATGCAACCGGCCGGAGTTTCGTATTGAAGGCACGATCTGGAACGGTCGCAATCTCCACGATCTCTACGCCGAGGCATACACACCCTGGGAATGGCAGCCGCGGCTTAAGAGTCTTGCAAATGGTCTTGTTCTCGACATGTTCTCGAGTCCATTTGATGCCACCGCGGTTGATTTCCTGGAAGAGATGAACGTGCCCGCGCACAAGCTGGCATCGTTTGAACTGGTGGATATCCCGCTCATTCAGAAGATGGCACGCACGGGTAAGCCGCTTATCATGTCCACCGGCATGGCGACGGTGGAAGAAATCGAAGAAGCCGTCGAGACTGCGCGAAAGGCAGGCGCTGCCCAGATTGCTCTCCTGAAATGCACGAGCGCATATCCGGCTTTGCCGGAGGAAATGAATCTGCGCGCCATTCCGGAATTGTCACGTCGTTTCGACGTGCCGGTGGGCCTTTCCGATCACACGATGGGAATAGCAGTACCGGTCGCAGCAGTGGCGTTGGGTGCGTGCATTATCGAGAAACATCTAACTTTGTCGCGTTCAGAGCCCGGACCCGATAGTTCTTTCTCACTGGAACCGCAGGAATTCAAGGCTATGGTGGATGCTGTTCGCGTGGCAGAGAAAGCGTTGGGCGAGATCAACTTTGGCATATCTGCAAAAGAGGCCGGCAGCCAGGTGTTTCGCCGGTCGTTGTTTGTCGTGCAGGACGTGAAACGAGGAGATCTGTTTACTGTCGAAAACGTCCGCTCCATTCGTCCCGGACACGGACTGCACACGCGACACCTGCCGGAGGTTTTGGGCCGGCACGCGGCGCGCGATATCGAGCGCGGAACGCCGCTGAGTTGGGAACTGGTCAAGCGGCAATGAGGATTGTCAGTCCCTTCCTGAAGAAAGTGGCGTATCCATGTCTGTCCGCGGCTGGTTGGTTTCGCCGCCAGGCTGGCCCGGGCCTGGCAGTCGTGACCTATCACGGGTTATTTCCGCGAGGATACGATCCAGTCGATCCCGCCTTTGATGGCAACCTGGTCAGTGCCGATACGTTTCGCAGCCAACTGCGTCTGCTTAAAGCTCATTACACGGTGATTTCACCCGAGGACGTGCTCGCATGGCGCGAGGGCCGACACACTTTACCGCCGAGAGCTGTCCTGCTTACTTGTGACGACGGGCTACTGAACAATCTGACGGATATGTTACCGGTTCTACAGCAGGAGGGCGTGAGTTGTCTGTTCTTCGTGACCGGAGCCTCCACTGGAGAAGAGCGAACGATGTTGTGGTACGAAGCGTTGTTTCTGCTCTTGCTTCGCGCACCGGCGGGAAGATTCCAGATTTCGCGCGACGGCGTTGCCATCGAGGGTGAACTCGGGCCACGTGAGCAGCGCAGAGCGCTCTGGTGGAACTCGGTGAAGCAGCTCTCGCAAGTGGATGCGCGTGCGCGGGCGTCGTTTCTGGAATATTGCCGGGATCAGTTGTCGGGGTCGTTGCCAATTCTCGACGGCAATGATTCCCCCTCATGCCGCCGATTTGGATTGCTGACTGTAAGAGAACTCCGCGAGCTTTCAGCGGCAGGAATAACCATCGGCGCCCATACGCTCAGCCATCCCATGCTGTCGCACACGGCCGTCGACATGGCGCATGCTGAAATTGCCGATAGCCGCACAACGCTTGAGTCAGTCCTGCAGAAGCGAGTGTGGGCGTTTGCCTATCCCTTCGGAGACGCGCAATCCGTAACGCCGTGGATTTTGGCAATTCCGAAAGAGGTTGGATATCAAGCTGCGTTCCTCAACTTCGGCGGCGGATTGGGCACCGAACTCCCGCCGTTTGCACTGCCTCGCGTGCACGTTACCGCCGACATGAGTCTCGCTGAATTCGAGGCGCACGTCTCCGGATTTCACGCGCGACTTCAGCGCAGTGCGGGCCGAACTTCAGAGCGGCTTGCGGTGCCTCAGGATGCGGCAGGAAATGATTGACCGCAACGCATCCTCGAATCTCCAGGCCTACGACGCCCCCGACGTCGCGGCTCACTACGCGGCGCTGAAGTACCTGACTCCGTGCGAGCGGACGCTCTTTGAGACTTACATCAGGCCGGGTAGCGCGATTCTCGATCTCGGAGTCGGAGGCGGGCGCACCACGCCGTATCTCGCGAGTCGTGCCTCGCGCTACGTTGGCGTCGATTATGCCCCGGCGATGATACGGGCCTGTCAGGCAAAGTTTCCAGGCCTGGAATTTGTCGTGGCCGACGCGGTGGACCTCTCTGCATTTGCAGATTCCACCCTCGACGCGGTCGTATTTGCGTTCAACGGAATCGACTACGTGCTTCCTGAACAATCCCGGCGTGCATGCTTCACGCATATTCGTCGAGTGCTTAAGCCCGGAGGAGTTCTGATTTTTTCTTCGCATAATGCCCGGGCAGTTCTAGTTCAACGGCGCTGGAACGGAGAGCGCCTGCGCATGACCGCCAAACGATTTTCAGCGGGATCGAAAACCCTGTACGCGCTGCTGTTCGCAATTTCTACGTCCGTACGGGCGATCCTGGCCTTCGGTTCGTCGGTAGTGGCAAGCCTGCCTCGTCTGGCCAAGAGGATTCCGTCGCGCGTCTTCTGGCGCGGAGAAGGGAATCTCGTCGATTCGGCCCACGGAGGTCTCCTGACCCGTTACTCCACGCCTAGCTCGGTCATTCAAGAACTGAGCACGGTGGGCCTCTGCCTCGAGCAAATATTGGGCAACGAGTATCCCCGATCCAGTTCTCGTTACGCGACGGATTGGTACTATTACATATTCGCCAAAGTAAGCGACCGGTGACCCAAACCTTGCGATTAGTTCTGCTCAGAGAGATTCCGGAAGACGCGCACCTGCGCCAACAGTGGGATGCCCTCGTCAAGCGGGTTGACCAGCCGCAGGTTTTCTATACCTACGAGTGGGCGCTGGCGGTGCAACGTGCCTACAGCAAGACTCTGCATCCTCTGCTGTTTCTGGGTTTTGACGATGAAGAGTCGCTGTGCGGTGTGGCAGCCTTGGCGGTTACGTCTGAGGAGAATATGGTCTCCTTTCTGTGTGCGACGACGGGGGATTACTGCGACTTTCTCAGCTTGCCCGAAAACAAACAAGCTTTCGTCGCCGCGGTGCTGACGGACTTGAGGAAGCAGGCCCTGAACAGCGTCACGCTTACCAATCTGCCGGCTGACTCCGGTACCCTTGCCGCGATTCGGACATCGTCTGCGCAGAATGGCTATCGCTGTTTCGCTCGGACGGCCTACGTTTGCGCGCAGGTGGAAATGGCAAAGCTCGAGCGCTCTCCGGTGGGGAACAAGCCGATCTTGCTTCGGAAGAAAATGCTGCGGCGATGCCTGAACGCGATGGGGCAGAAGGCGCCGCTGCGGCTCGATCACGCGCGATCGTGGGAAACGGCTGAGCCCATCCTGCAGCAGTTTATGCGCTCGCACGTGGCGCGGTTCTTGGCAACCGGACGCATCAGCAACATAGCCCATCCGCAACGCCGACTATTTCTTGAGGAACTGGCCAAATTGCTCGGCGAGTCCGGATGGTTTGCTCTAACGCAGATGATTTCTGGAGAGACAGCGTTTGCCTGGAATTATGGGTTTCAGTTTGAGGGAACGTGGTTCTGGTACCAGCCGACCTTCGACAGCGAAATGGAGAAGTATTCTCCTGGATTTTGTCTGCTGGCAAAGATGATTGAAGAGGCGTCCGATAATCCAACCGTGAAGACGCTCGATCTGGGGTTGGGAGCGGAGGAATACAAAGACCGGTTTACCAATCAGAGCCGGGAAACGCTGTATGTGACTCTGAATGTCTTGAGTTCCCGACATCTCCGCGAAATTCTCCGTTACGGCCTTTCCGCAGCTGTGAAACGTTGGCCTGCTGCCGAACGAGCGATCCGCGCTTTATCGGCGCGCCTGGGAGCACTCCAGCAACGGGTGCGGGGAATGGGTGTCGGAGGGACGGGCACTTGGATAGTGAAGCGTGTCAAGTCCGCTATCTCAAGCACCGATGAGGTCTATTTTTACGAACTTACCAATCCCAACCCGGATCTACTGCGCTCCGATGGCGTACATCTCATGAGGATCGATCTCGACACGCTTGCGACCGCAGCCATGCAAAATGCCGATGATAAAGGGACGCTCGCCTATTTATTGCGCTGTACACACCGCTTGCGGACCGAGCCTGAAAGCTCCGGTTTCGCTCTTACGAATGCAGATGGCGACTTGTTGCACTTCACCTGGGCCGGGCCTTTTGAGAATTTCTATTGGTCGGAATTGGGAAGCATGCTGCCGGAGCCGGTGCCCGGTTCGGTTGTCCTCTTCGATTCCTGGACACCGGTCTCTCAAAGAGGGCGAGGTCACTATGGTCCTACGCTCGCTCTTGTGGTCGCAAGAATACGGCAGGAAGGAAAGCGATCATGGGGTTTCAGCGCTTCGACGAATACACCGTCTGTGCGTGGACTGGAAAAGGCAGGCTTCCGACGCTCTTTTTCAGTATTCCGATACCACAGGCTCCTGGTGGCAGAAGATAGTTCAAGCGAACGTCGCGACGCCGCCCGCCGCTTGAGGTTGGTTCACCGGAATGCGAGTTCTTCTCCTTCATCCCGACGATTCCCCGCGACGCGGGCCATGGGCCGCTCAGACGTGGGACCTCGTCGTCGATTTGGCAAGGTCCTCGAGCTTTTCCGCTGACGAGTGGCAACAGCAAATGCAATGCCCGGTGCTGCGTTCTGATTTGTTTCGACGGGGAATCGAAGACGTGCGTGCGGTGCGGGAAACCTTCAAGGCGGGCCGAGGGCGGTTGCTCGATGAAGAGGGAATCGATTGGTGGGACCTTACATCTCTGGTGATCGCTCCGGAAGCCGGTACAGTTTTGACTCTTCGGAGACTGGCTAAAGAGATAAGCCCGGCGGCGGTGGTGTGGGCGACGCGGTCGGGGTGGTCTACGAACATTCTGGCACGTTTGCTCGAACGTCCGCTGCAAACGTTCAACAGGCACCTTGCGCGATCAACTGGCCGAATTGCTCGCTATGCCAGACTCCTCCGCCATTTTCCAATGGCGCGGATTGGAGAGATATTTCTGGACAAGTATGATTCCGGCTACCGGTGGCGTTCGCGTTTGGCCTCGCGTCGCCCGAGTTGTGACGAGCCTGTCGTGCTCGTGCCGAGCGCCTACGGGAACGTATTCGCATGGCCGCTGCCTACGCAAGGCTATTGCCGGAAGACGTTTTCTTATTGTGGCGACGCGACGTAGTGCGTCACAAGTTGAACTTCCATCGACGTGCAACTGAGAGAACTGGCTGCGTACGCAAACGTCGATCCTCCAATTCGCGAGACAATCTCCATTCAGGAAAAGTGGAAAGCTCTGCACGCTGAATTGTGCTCGATTCGAGAGTTTGAAGTGCTTTCAAAGCCGGAGTCTTTGATAAGTTTCCAGGTTGGTTTCGTGATTGCTTGCGTGCGCGCAATGCATGGCGTGAGGTGCTCGACCGGGAGCCTGTCGAGGCAGCACTTTGCGGAGACGACAGCAATCTGTACACGCGGCTTCCTGTGCTGCTGGCTGCCAGAAGGAAGATTCCACTGGCAGATTTTCATCACGGAGCCTTCGACGGCCGCTATCTGCTGAAGGATTTACCGTGCGACGTGTATCTGGCTAAGAACGAAATGGAGCGAGACTATCTGGCGCGAGTTTGCGGCCTTTCAGCGGAAAGGATCGCAATTGGCGCTCCTGCATCCGAGCATGATCCAGGCAAGGACCGCGGCAGAACAACCTCGGCCATTTTCTTCTCCGAGCCTTACGAGGGCCCGGGCATGCGCGCCGAGGAGGTCTATCGGGAGCTCTTGCCGCCGCTCTGTCGTATGGCTCGAGAAAATGGGCGCAGCGTGATTATCAAACTGCATCCATTCGAAAGCCATACCCAGCGCAGCCAGTTCGTGCGGGGCCTCCTTGGGCCAGAAGACGCCGCGGATTTTGACCCTGGTCGAGGGTCCACTGTCTCCGGAACTCATGGCGCAGGCATGGTTCGGCATAACAGTCGAATCGACGACCGTAGTCGATTGCCTGCACAGCGGCATTTGCTGTTTCCTCTGTGGATGGCTATCGCTTTCGGAATACAGTACCAGCAGCAATATGCTCGATTCGGAGTCGGCGAGTTGCTGCAGAATGCACAGCAGATTGGCGAAATTCCAGGTCGACTGCAGGAGTTGCAGAATCAGCCTGACTCCATCTGTCCTTTCGAGAACGGTTAATCCGGCATTGCTGCAACGCTGGCTCAGCGAAGGATCGCACCAACCTTCAGGTGTGAGGTCGGTGTCATGAGCGAGCCGACCATCACACCGTTGACTGATACAGCGGCGGACACGCAACAGTTTCGTTCCCAGGTGGGGCATATCTCACGGCAATCCGGCGTGTTTTTTGCCGGGACGATCTTTACTGCCGCGTTCGGATACTTTTTCAAGGTTTACCTGGCTCGGGTGTTGGGAGCTGAGGACCTTGGCCTCTACGCACTGGGCGTGACATTGATCGGACTCCTCGGTATTTTCAACACGCTGGGGTTACCCCAATCTGCGGTCCGATTCGTTGCCTCATACCTGGCCGCCGGCAAGTTCATAGAACTGCACGCCCTGCTATGGCGCGGCGCCGCTTGGCTGCTGGCTGCGAATGCCGTTTTGGCGGTTGTGTTCTTGACTTTTGGCCGCATTGTCGCAGTTCGCTTCTATCATTCCCCGGCTCTCCTTCGTTACCTGCCGTTATTTGCGCTGATGATGTTGTTCGGCGTGCTGAATGTTTTTTACGGAAAAGTGTTGGCGGGATATCGCGATCTGAAGCTGAGAACACTGATCGTGAATTTTGTAGGGACACCGCTGAATATGTTGATCGCGATCGTGCTGATAACGGCCGGCCTCGGACTCCGGGGCTACCTGATCGCACAGATTGTCAGTGCGGCGCTGGTCTGTCTCATGCTGCTCGTCGCCGTTCGACGGTTCACCCCAACCGCGGCTCGATTTTCCGCGCTGCCTGGATCCGATCCAAAGAGGGAAGTCTGGTCGTTCTCAGCTGCGATGATGGGGATTGGCTTGATGGAATTCGCCATGTCGCAAGTGGACAAGATTGCCCTGGGTTTTTACCGCAGCCCGCGCGAAGTCGGAGTTTATTCAGTTGCAGCGGCACTGGTCGTATATGTGCCATTGGTGCTGAGTTCGATCAACCAGATTTTCGCGCCGACCATCGCTGAGCTGCACACGCGGGGGGACCACGCATTGCTGGCCCGCTTGTTCCAGTCGCTCACCAAGTGGGTCGTCGGACTGACGCTGCCCTTGGCTTCGGTGATCATCATTTTCGCTCGTCCACTCATGCGGATTTTTGGCCACGATTTTGAAGCAGGCTGGCCGATCCTGATCATCGGTACGCTTGGCCAACTGGTAAACTGCGGAGTCGGTTCGGTGGGCTACCTGCTTTTGATGTCGGGCAACGAAAAGCGACTTATGAAAGTACAGGCCGTCATGGCTTGCTTGATGGTGATCCTGAGCGCCCTGCTCGTTCCCTTATGGGGCATTGTGGGTGCTGCTGCGGCTGCGGCCGTCACTAATATCGGCATGAACACGTGGAACCTGCTGGAGGTAAGAAAAGCATTGGGACTTTCGCCTTACAACCGCGGTTACCTGCGTTTGTTGCCGCCCACCATCGCGGCGCTTGCGGTAGCGCTCGGGCTGAAGAAATATTCATACATGCTGAATCATGACTGGCTCGCCGTAGGTGTTGCTCTGGTGTTGGTCTATTGCGTGTTCGCAGCCATCGTGTTGATGACGGGACTGGACGACGATGACCGGTTGATCGCGACTGCGATGTGGTCGCGGATTCGCGGCGCCTTTGCAGGGAGCGGAGTGCAAGCATGAGCGAGATGAGGGACGTACGCTTGCCCGCAGATATATGCGACGCAGCCGAGAAGAAATTCGCAAATACCTTTGGCAGTTTGGACGAAATGCTGATTTTTGTTCTGCGCGATCTGTTGCGCGATGACGGTTCCCAAGCCGATCAGGCCGAACAGCGGCTGGTGGAAGAGCGCCTGCGGGAACTGGGATATCTCTGATCACACCGTGGCGCTCGATCGAACTCTTTATCGCGTCGGAGAGCATGGAGACACTAGATACAGTCAATCGTGAAGGCAGAGAGCGCCTGTACCCTTCGCTGACCAACCCGAGTTGGCTCGTGCTTCGCCGGCGACGCGAGATTTTTCGCAAGTGGCTCTCTCAACTGGATGCCCGGCAGCTTGATGTGCTTGATGTGGGAGGACGGATTCAGCCCTATCGTCCGCTGCTGGCAGGACGACTAAGCCGTTACGTTGCTGTCGATATTCGCAAGACACCGCTGGTCAATATCGTGGCGCGTGGAGAGCAGATTCCGGTGGGGAGCGGGCAGTTTGATCTTGTGATCTGCACTCAGGTGTTGGAGTACGTTCCTGAACCGGCGGTGGTTATTGCGGAAATCCATCGTGTACTCAAGCCCGGCGGGTGTTTGCTGTTGAGTGTGCCCACCGCGAGTTTGCAGGATGCCGATGAAGAGTGCTGGCGATTTCTTCCAGCCGCCTTGCGCCAACTGGTGGCGGACTTTCGCGAATCCGAGATTCTGCCTGAGGGCGGGAGCATCGTCGGTTGCTTTCGGAGTGTCAACGTATGCATGAACGTCTTTGCCAGGTATTCGGTCTTGCGTTCCGTGTATCGGTGGTCTCTCTGTCCGGTGGTGAATGTTGTTGGCGAACTGCTGGATCGCATTGCCGGCAGCGAGAATTGTCAATTCACGGCGAATTATAGTGTCCTCGCCCGAAAGTGACGACGAAGTCGGTTGTCGTGCTGTGCGCGATTTGCACCAGTGGTCGTCACAGCGCCTCAGCAGAACCCGGGGAAAGCACCAGTCATAGGCGCATGGCGAGCCTTATCCAAAAAATTCGTGAGAGTGCTGGGCAATGGATTCCCAAGGCAGGGTTTCACTTTGACCGTCCGCTCGTGCTGTTTCAGAGCGACGACTGGGGACGCGTTGGACTGCGCGATCAGGAGGGCCTGGAACAACTGCGGTCCGCCGGCCTAACGCTGGGCGAGCGTCCGTACGATTTCTACACCTTGGAGACCGCCGCAGATCTGTCTGCATTGAGTATGCTGCTGCGGCGACATCGCGATTCCCGAGGCAGCCATCCCAGCGTGCAGATGAATTTCATCGTGGCCAATTTGGATTTCGCCAGAATGAACGCTGATGGCTTTCGGCACATTCATCTTCTACCGCTTGCGGATGGCTTGCCCGACGGTTGGACTCGGCCGGGTCTCATCGAGGCCTATCGCGAAGGAATTGCTGAAGGAGTCTTCCATCCGGCGCTGCACGGGACGACGCACTTCTGCCGTTCCGCAGTCGAACGGCAACTGACAACGGATGGAGAGCGCGCCTCGCTCTTGCGAACCCTCTGGCAGGCCGGCACGCCCTACATTCACTGGCGAATGCCGTGGATTGGCTATGAGTACTGGGATCCGGAACAAGCCTGAGGACGAGCAATTTCTGCCTGCGGAAACACAGCGGGAGTTGATTGGCCAGGCGGTTGGATCGTTCGCCAAATTGTTCTCAGCGCTGCCGCGTTCGGCATGCGCTCCCGGCTACCGGGCCAACGATGACACTCACCGCGCGTGGGCGCAACATGGGATTCGCATTGCGCAGAACGGGCCAGGACGATTCATGCCGCCCCATTTTGATCGCCACGATATTCTGCATCTTTGCCGCACGGTAGAGTTTGAGCCTGCAGTCGCCCCGGATTTTTCAGTCGAGGCTTGCTCTGCATCACGCGGAAGCCTGTTTCGCGCGCGGCCTTCCGGCGATTGTCTCCGTTCATTCCATCAACTTCCACTCGACGGTGCGGGATTTCCGCAGCCGCACCCTGACGTTCCTGGACGAATTCCTTACGGCTCTCGAGTCGAAGCACGACAATCTGCTATATCTTCACGATGAGGACTTGTACGAACTTGTGAGCAAGGGTGACCCGCGTGGAGCCGCGCCGGTGAACGTAACTCGCAAGAACTTCACGAAGGCAAAAGTGGAGCGGCAGGGGAACGCATAGATGTGCGACACAGAAATCAATCGTGCTGGTGACGGTGGACTGCCTGCGGGCTGACCACGTCGGTTTCATGGGCTATCGGCACTCGACGACGCCGTTTCTGAGTGCCCTTGCCAGAGAGAGTTTTGTTTTTCCCGCAGCGATTGTCGCCGGGGCACCGACATACTATTCGTTTCCTGCGATTCTGGCGTCACGTTATCCGCTGGCATTGGGACGAGACGTGCTGGGGTTGGCTCCCGCTGAGCCGACTCTCGCGTCTGCTCTGAAACAAGCAGGTTATGCCACGGCATCATTTGGCGCGGCGAACCCCTATATCTCGTCGCGATTTGGCTATCGACATGGCTTCGATACGTTCCGCGATTTTCTGGACGACGAACCGGAACCCTCTCGGCAGTGACTCGACGATCGTCCTACCGGCGAAATTGGGCGAGCCGGCTGAATCGAAATCTGCAGAAGCTGAATTCCTCGTTGGGGCCGTTGGGAGTTGTTTACGACGAACTTTATTTTCAATACTGCCAGCGCGTGACGCCTCCGGCGAAATCGCTCGATGCGCTGCGCCGCTTTCCTGCAGCCGATGTCATTGTGAATGAAGCGTGTCAGTGGCTGACGTCCATTGGCGATGCGCCGTTTTTCTTGTGGTTGCATCTGATGGATCCACATTCGCCGTATTATCCGAAAGACGATGCCCTTGCGCTCATGGGACACAGTCCCGTCTCTCCGTTTCGCGCGCGCTATCTGAACTCCTACTGGAACCGATCGGATCTCGGACCGCGGCGGTTGAACCGGCATCGCGACGATATCATCGCGCTCTACGACGCGGGAGTACGCTGGGTGGATGCTCAAATCGAGCATCTGATCGAGACCATGCAGCGCTCGGGTCGATGGGACGACTCTATCTTCGCCTTCACCGCCGATCACGGCGAGGAGTTTCTGGATCATGGCGGCCGCTACCATCCGCCGTCGCGGCTGATGGAGGAACTGATTCATGTGCCCCTGCTCTTGCGTGTGCCGGGCAGTGCGAAGGCGGAAGTTGGGAAATCTCCGTTCAGCCTGATTCATCTTGCCCCTACTTTGCTGGATGCTGCGCAGATCTCCATCCCTGCGGCATTCGAAGGGCAAAGCTATTGGTCGCAAATTCGGCAGGGCACGAACTATGATGCGGTTGCTATTTCGGAGTGCGTGTCGGGATGCACCAATCCATTTCGGCCGGAGAATCGCATGGGCCCCCGCGTTTTGTCAGTCCGCGAGACTCGCTTCAAACTCACGTTGCATTTCGATCCACCCCAGGAGCGGCTCTACGACCTCGAAAGTGATCCGGGCGAGCAAGCACCTCTGGCGCCCATCCGCCCAGAAGTCGGTGCGGCGGCGGTTGCTCGAGATTGCGCGCGAGCATCTGCGGCGATCGACCGAGCAGCGCGACCAGAGGGCCGGGATGCAGGCGCGCCTGCTCGAACTTCAGCTAGAATGGAAAAAACCAGCACATAAGGCTTCGCCAGTGGCTTCCTAACCTTTGACTGGCCATCTTTGCACCAGAAATGATTACGATTTTTACGCCGTCGTTTGCCGACGAAGCCGACACCAACGCGCAAAACCTTTCCGCGAAAGAGATTTCGCGCGGCTCGATCCTGAACGGGCCGCGGTGACAATGCTGCATGAGCAAGCGGTTGATCCGCGAATCGCGTCACGGCCGAATACGACGCTGCTGCAATGGCGACAGCATGGAAATACTCCGCGAACGGTTTGGCATTTGCTAAAAAATGTGCCGGATGTTTATTTTCATCCGCGTGAAGGTCCACTCGATGCTGCTTTTCTGGGCCTTCGCCGCCACCTGGGATTGAAGACTGCGGTGATCACCCGCGTCGTTTCAGGCGGCTTGGACGCTGCGTCGTATTCGCCGGCGCGACTGCGGAACATCCGCGAAGCCGATGCTGTCTTCGCTAACAATACCTATCTGGCGCTCTTGCTGAGAGAAAAATTGGGCGTGGATGCAGGGACTATCCACAACGGGATCGACCGGCGATATTTTTCCCTCCGGAATGTGGGCAAGAGCAGGGCGACCCGCTAACCGTCCTCTATGCGGGATCTCTACGGCCTTACAAGCGTGTGCCACTGATGGTGCGGCAGGCTGCGCGCTGGCCGCAAGTTCGGTTTCGTATGGCGGGAGTTGGAGAAGAGGAACAGACTTGCAGAAATCTCGCGGCGGAACTCAAATGTGCAAATCTTGAGTTCCTCGGGCATCTTCCGCAGGCACGACTCGGCGACGAGATGCGGCGAGCCGACATTTTTTTCTTCCCGAGTATTCTTGAAGGGCATCCTCAGGTTCTCGGGCAGGCCGCTGCTTGTGCCCTTCCTACCATCGCGATGCAAAATTATCGTCCTGACTATGTGGTGAACGGCACGACCGGTTTTCTCGCCAACAAGCGACGCCGAACTCTCTGAGAAGTTAGACTTATTGATTCGTCAATCAGAGTTGCGGCGTTCCATGGGAGAGGCCGCGGCTGCGCACGCACGTAATTTCGATTGGGACGTCATTGCCCGGCAGTGGCAGGACGCTTTTGAAGACGCCGTAGCCAAGCGGCGAAAACACTAAGATGTGCGGAATCTACGGAGTCTTCGATCCCTCGTCGCGTCTCGACGACGGCATGCGGGCGTGGTCGCAGCGTGCCCAGGAATTGCTGCGCCATCGCGGACCCGACGACCAGGGCTGCGAAGAGCGCATGCAGGGGCATTGCCTGCTTGGTCACACCCGACTTTCGATCATCGACGTTGAAGGGGGCAAGCAGCCGTTGCGCAATGAAGACGAAACCGTCTGGGTGATTTGCAACGGGGAGATTTACAACTACGTCGAGCTGCGGGCGCAGTTGATCGACAAAGGCCACCAGTTCCGTACTCACAGCGACTGCGAAGTTCTGGTTCATCTCTACGAAGAAAAAGGGCCAGCGTTGCTCGACGACCTTGTCGGAATGTTCGCCTTCGTTCTGCTCGACGAGAAGAATCGACGGCTGCTGGCAGCCCGCGATCGCTTTGGCGAGAAACCGTTTTATTGGACGCCCATCGGGAAGAGCGGCATTGCGTTCGCATCCGAGATGAAAGCGTTGATGCCGCTGCCGCAACTGGACCGGCGACTCGATGTTGCTGCGGTCGCGCAGTTTCTGGCTTTGCGTTATGTTCCGGCGCCGCGAACTCACTTGCAAGGCGTACGCAAGTTAATGGCGGGCGAGGCGCTGATGGTGGAGGGCGACACCGGAATCCGCCGCTGGCGCTATTGGCAGCCGGAATTGCCCCTCGATTCTGCGAGCAAGCCTCCCAGCAAAGCCGAGGCAGTCGAAGAGATTCGTCACCGGGTTCGCGAGTCGGTGCGACTCAGGTTGCGCAGCGACGTGCCGCTGGCAGCGTTTCTCTCCGGTGGGATCGACTCCACCTTCGTCGTGAGTGCGATGCGAGACCTGATGCCGGGCACAAAGTTCCGGACATTCTGTGCGTCCTTCGACGACGAAGAATTGGACGAGGCTCCTTACGCTCGCATGATCGCCGAGCGCATCGGTTCTGATCATCAGGAAGTTCATTTCACTTCGGAGCAAGTGCTGAGTTCGTTCGATGCGTTGATTGATCATTACGACGAGCCTTTTGCCGACGCCTCCATGTTTCCCACCTTCGCTGTCTGCCACGCGGCCCGCGAACACTGCAAAGTGATGATCTCGGGTGACGGCGGGGATGAGTGCTTCGCCGGCTATCGCGAATTTTTCCGCTACTACTCGCTCCACGGACTACGACGGTTCCCGGGCGTTAATGCGTTGGCAGGAACCTTGTTGCCGCATTGGGGCGCATCGTGGCGTGGCATTGGCCTCATGTCGTTTTTAGCATCGTCAGACTGGAATCTGCTGTATCAGGAACAGAAGAGAAACGCTCTGCTCAAGATCTTCCTGCCTGCTTGTTCGCAGGTCGCCGCTCAGGGAATCGAAGAATTGAGGACCCGCGCTCAGCACCATGCCCGGCTTCCGTATCCCAAGTCCGAGATCGAAGCAATGACGGCGGGATATCTTCCTGAACAAATCCTCGTGAAGGTAGACCGGGCGAGCATGAAGTCTGCTCTGGAGTGCCGGACTCCTTTTCTGGATCGCGACCTCATGGACTTCGTTCGTGATCTGCCTCAGGACTACCACTTCGAACGCGGCCTCGGAAAGGCGTTGCTGCGACGCGCACTGCCGGACTGGGTGCCGGATCAGATTCGCTGGCGCGAAAAACGCGGGTTCACTCCACCCCTGGCAACATGGCTGCGCACCAGCCTTCGTCCGCAAATGGAGCAGGCCCTGAACGAGTTTCCTGCTGTACTGCGAAGCGTGTTGGATGTGGCTCCGGCGTGGCAACTGTACCGTGAGCATATGGCAGGCACGGATCGCAGCGATCAACTTTTTCGTTGGCTAGTGCTCAGTCGACGCTGCCGGGAGGCGCAACCGGCGTGAGTGGCAATCCACAACTGCCGCCGGTTCTGGGCCAGCCGCAGGGCTCGAAGGCGAAGGAACCAGCCCGGCCTCTTCACGTCCTCACGCTGACTCCGTTTTATCCGTCAGCGCACGACGACGCTTCTGGTTGCTTCGTCGCAGAACCCCTGGAAGCCGTGGCTGAGACCGGCGTGGCAAACACCGTTTTCGCCGTGCAGCCCTTTTATCGCGGAAAGCTTCGAGCGAAGGAATCAGGGGTACCCGCGCACTGGCTTGGGTATTTTTCTTTGCCGGGAGGAGTGGGACTTCCGACTGCGGGTGCTTTTCTGTTCGCGCGCATCGTCGGGAGAGTGCGCGAACTGCAGCGGTCGCACCGGATCGACGTCATTCATGCGCATGCGCCGTTGCCTTGCGGACACGCGGCTATGCTTTTGAGCGCTGAGCTGGGCATTCCGTATGTTGTTTCCGTGCACGGTCTCGACGCCTTCTCGACGGAACAAGTCAGTGGAAGGGCTGGCGAATGGTGCCGCCGCATTTCGCAGCGTGTCTATCGCTCTTCGCGCCGCGTGATCTGCGTCAGTGAGCACGTCCGTGAGCAGGTGCTTGAGGGCACGGGCCGCACTTGCCGGACTTCCGTGGTCTACAACGGCGTAGATCCCGAATTGTTTTCGCCGGGGACTGAACCATCGACCGGTGGGCCCATCATTCTTAGCGTCGGCAATCTGATTCCAATCAAAGGGCACGAGTTCCTCATCCGAGCCGTCGCAGCGCTCGCTCCAGAATTTCCGACGCTCACTCTGGAAATCATTGGCGACGGCCCGGAGCGCTCCCGCCTGCAGGCCCTGACTCAGCAGCTTCAAATCGGGGAGCGCGTTCGATTTCTAGGGCGCCAGTCGCGGCACGAAGTTGCTGCAGCCATGCGACGATGCACGGTGTTCGCTCTGCCCAGCCGCTATGAGGGTTTGGGTTGTGTCTACCTGGAGGCGATGTCGTCGGGCAAGCCGGTGATCGGCTGTCGCGGGCAGGGAATCGCCGAAATCATTCAGCACGGTTCCAACGGATTTCTCGTTGGCCCTGACAACGAAAGGGAATTAGCCCTGGCGCTGGCGATGCTGCTTCGCGACGATTCCCGCCGCCGCAATCTCGGGACTGCCGCACGAGACACGGTTCTCGACAGATTGACTCTGGAGCAACAAGCCGAGAGCCTCGCGAGAATCTACCGGGAGTCCGCTGCGTGAAGCGCCGCCTGGTAATTCTGACGGAGATTATTTCTCCCTACCGCATTCCGCTGTTCAATGCTCTCGCGCAGAATCCAGAAATAGATCTGCATGTCATCTTCCTGGCTGAGACCGACCCGAGTCTGCGCCAATGGCAGGTTTACAAGGAAGAGATCAAGTTTTCCTACGGGGTTCTGCCCTCGTGGAGAAAGCGGCTGGGCAAGTACAACGTTCTGCTCAATCGCGGCCTTGCCCGGGCACTGAGCGCGGCCGCTCCAGATGTGGTCTTATGCGGGGGCTACAGCTACGTTGCTTCCTGGCAAGCGCTTCGCTGGGCGCGAGCTCACGACGTCCCGTTTCTTCTTTGGTCGGAGAGTAACCTGCAGGATTTTCGTCGCGGTCATGCGCTGGTGGAATTTCTTAAAGAGTGAATTTCTGCAAAAATGTAGCGGGTTCGTTGTGCCCGGGCAGTCCGCCCGGGAGTATCTTCTCGCGCACAACATTAAAGAACATCTGATCTTTACCGCGCCAAATGCGGTGGACAACGCCCTGTTCGGCGAGACGGCGGCAGCCGTTCGCGGAAACGCGCCCACGAAGCGCAAGGAACTGAGCCTGCCCGATCGCTATTTCCTTTTTGCCGGGCGTCTGGTGCGGGAAAAAGGAGTGTTTGAATTGCTATCCGCTTATGCCAAACTGGATGGGCAACTGCGGCAGCAGATCGGCCTGGTGTTCGTTGGGGATGGCCCGGCTCGGCGGCAGTTAGAGGAGCAGGCGAGGTCCATCTCGCCAGGAGTGATACGATTCGCTGGCTTTGCCCAGCGCAGGCAGCTGGCAGCCTATTACGCGCTTGCCGAAATTCTAATCCTGCCCACTTATACTGATACTTGGGGATTGGTTGTGAATGAAGCGATGGCTTGCGGATTGCCCGTGATTCTGAGCCGGGCAGCCGGATGCGCCGCCGACCTGATCAAGGAGAACTGGAACGGCTTGTTGATTCCGCCACAGGACGTGTCGTCGCTTGCTGCCGCCATGGAGAATCTCGGCAGTCATCCCGAGGTCTGTCTGAAAATGGGCGGTAACGGCCTGGAACGCATCGCCCAATACTCCCCGGCCGAATGGTCCATGGGTATTGTCCGTGCTCTCGAAAGCGCAGGAGGGCGACGTGCCTGAGCGTATCCCCAAGCGCTGGCTCATTGGCGGAGTCGCCGCGCTGTTTCTGCCCTATCTCGCGTACCTCGCTTATAGGCAGCCGCTGCTTTTCACGAATACGACCTTGCTGGGTGGCATGCTGGTCCTCGAAGCTCTGTTCGCAGCCGTCTGGGCGTATCGGCGGGCTTTCTTCCCGATTGTGCTCCTGTCCTTTCTCTTTGCGGGAACGGCCCTGCCGGTCGGAGGCGGCTGGACGATGGCACGTTGGCTTTTCCTTGGGGTCGGGGCGCTGGTTGGCTCCGTGATCATGCTAAAGGAACGCCTTCATCACTTCCGCTTGTTCCATGCAATGGCAACGTTCGCGGTCTTGGCCGCCATTGTCTCAGCCGCAGTTTCTCGTTATCCAAGCTTTGCCCTGTTGAAGGCCTGCAGTTTGCTCCTGCTTTTCGTTTATGCGGGCACTGGAGCCAGGCTCGCGGTCACCGGCCGCGAGAACCGATTTTTCGCTGGATTGCTGGCAGGTTGCGAGATATTTGTCGGCGGCCTGGCCATGCTCTATTTCATCGGCGACCCAGTCATGGGCAACCCTAATTCGCTCGGTGCGGTGATGGCCGTTGTAGCCCCGATTCTGCTGTGGGGAACCCTGTTGGAAGAGACTAAGTTCGTTCACCGCCGGCGTTTGGTGCTGTATGCGATCTCGATGTACCTGGCCTTTCACAGTCACTCCCGTGCGGCCATGTTTGCGGCTTTTGCCTCGTGCGGATTACTTTGCTTGCTCCTGCGCAAGTACAAGTTCCTCTTGCAAGGGATCGTGCTCCTGCTGATCGTGGTTACCACTTACGCCCTTGTCGATCCGGAAGCATATCGGAAGACGGTTTCTGATCTGACTTCCGACGTTGTCTATAAAGGCAAAGATACGAGTCTCGGTCTGTTCCAGTCGCGACAGTCGCCCTGGCAGGGAGCGGTCGACGCCATCAGTGAGCATCCCTGGTTTGGCTCTGGCTTCGGCGCCACCGATAACGGCCAGGATGCCAGCGCGCATTTGAGTTCGTTTGAAACCACCGAACTCGCGACCAGAGAGAACGGCAGCAGTTACCTTACGATCACCACGTGGGTAGGGATGCTAGGCGTGGTGCCTTTCTTTCTCTTGTTGCTCCTACTGCTGTGGAAGATTCTGCGCACGGTGCTCTGGATGCTGCAAACCGGAAATCCCGCCCACCCTGCCGTTCCCCTGGCCATGGTGATGCTCGCAGGTCTGATTCACGCGATTTTCGAAGACTGGATGTTTGCCCCGGGCTACTACGTCTGCGTTTTCTTCTGGAGTCTGGCGTTTGTGCTTGAGGACGTTGCCCCATGGGCGCCCCTCCCCAGTTTTTCGAGCCGTTGGCGGCCGATGCTGACGCGGCAGAGAGCGGGCGTTGTCGCTCCGAGCCGATGATGCATCTGTTCATCAACTCTCTTGCCGCCAGTGCTGGCGGTGGCCTGACCTACATCCGCAATGTGCTTCCGCATTCTCGCCGGCACGCCCGACGTGCGGGTGACTGTGGCTTTGGCTCCCAGCCTCCGGCAAGAGTTTCGCGCTCTTACCGCAATTGAATTCCAGGAGTTGGAAGTTCCTGCCGGCCGCCGCTTCTGGTATGAACAGTCAGCGCTGCCGGGCATCATCCGGCGATCCCAGGCCGATGTTCTGATCTCCACGGGCAACTTCGCGCTGAGAAAGTCGCCGGTCCCGCAAATCCTGCTTTCGCGCAATTCCATCTATACCTCCGCTGATTTCTACCGCGACTTGCTGTCGCGTCGAGAGTACAAAATGTGGTTCGATACTCGGGCAAGAGGAGTGATGGCGAAACGATCGATTCGCTGGGCCGACAGGACGGTTGCCCCAAGTGAGGCATTCGCCGCCGACTTGAGCCGTTGGACAGGCATCCGCGTGTTGGCAATCCACCATGGATTCGACCGCGAAGCCTTCATCGGAGACGGCGGACCCCTTGCGCCAGAGGTGCAAGAGAAACTGCGATCTGCCGAGGGCTCTTTCAAGCTTCTGTTCGTCAGCCACTACAACTACTACAGAAATTTTGAGACCCTGATTTGCAGCCTGCCGATTCTGCGGGATCGGTTGGCGGGCCGCACGGTCAAACTTCTGCTGACTTGCAAGCTGGCCGCCGGAGAGAACCCGGGGGCGTATCGCCCGGAAGCTGCCGCCAGGTTGGTGGAGGCGCTCGGGGTCTCGGACATGGTGATCGAGCTCGGAGCCATACCCTATCGCCAACTGCATCGGTTGTACGCTATGGCTGATGCATATGTGACGCCCGCCTACACCGAAACTTTTGCCCACCCGCTGGTGGAGGCGATGTCGTGTGGAGTGCCCGTAATTGCGTCTGATCTGCCCGTACATAAAGAAATATGCCAGGATGCAGCCCTTTACTTCCCGCGGTTCTCGCCCGAAGAACTCGCGGAACGGGTTGTGGAGATTGCCTCGTCGAGTGATGTCGCGAAGCAATTGTCCGCCCGGGGCATCTCGCGTTCAGCAGCCTTCAGTTGGCAGAAACATACGAACGAGTTGTTGTCTCTGGCTCGCTCGCTTGTCGGTGCAAGCCAATGATCGACGTCCCTGAGAGAAAGCGGGAAATGGCGCAGCGTTCTGGTCGTGATGTTGCTGCTTGCATCCGCAGCGGAGTTCACGGTCCGAGGTCCAATTCGCCTTGCGCACTCGTTGGATTGGGACGATTTCCTGTCGCCTTATATGCAGTCCCAAGCTTGGGCCCAAGGGAAGGATCCCTACAGCCCAAAATCTATGACTACTTTGTGGCCTGCCGATAACCCTCGCCCTTCCTGGCTCGACTCCGAAGCCGCGATGGGAAACCTGGAGATGAAGCGGGGAATCCCGACCCCATATCCGATCAGTAGCCTCGTTGTGCTTTCCCCGTTCTCGCTGCTCTCCTGGTCGGTGGCAGTGCGGTTGTGGGCCATTATCACTGTCGCGGCTGTAGTGCTGTCTCCTTTTGCGTTGCTTTCCATCTACGGTTGCAGCCTCTTCGACTTGAGGTCTCAATTTTTTCTGGCAGCTTACTTTGCCCTTGCGCCTTTGCATACCGGCCTTGGAACGGCCAATCCCGCCATGCTGGCGGTGAGCCTCATGGTCTCCACCGTTTGGGCGAGCTCGGTCTGGCAGGGGGAACGCCGCTGGAGTACTGCTTGCCATCGCTGTATGCCTCAAGCCGACTGTAGCTGGAGGACTATTGCTCTACTATTTGGTGGGTCGCCGATGGAAGATCGCGGGCGTGGCATGCGCGGTCGGAGCGATCATTTCGGTCGTCGCAGTTTCTCGCCTGGCGCTCGCCGGAGTGCCATGGCTTCCTTCGTACTTTGAGAACACACGCAGGATCTTCGCTCCCGGGTCATTGGCCGACTTCACGCTGGCTGGCCCCGTCCGCTTCAACATGATCAATGCGCAAGTTCTTTTCTACAGTTTGCTGGGTAACGTGTCGCTAGCTGCCTGGTTGGCGCGACTGCTGGGCGCCGGTTTGCTGGGATGGTGGCTCTGGCTTAGTTTCCGGCGCCGGCCGCAGTCCGAATTGCTCTTAATCAGTGCGATATCTGTGGTCAGTTTGATCGCGATCTACCACCGCTTCTACGATGCGGCGTTACTCATCTGGCCGCTGGCATGGAGTCTATTGCTGGTGAAAAGGCAATCCACTGTGGTCGTCACGTCTGTGGCGATCGCTCCGTTCCTCGTACCAGGGCAAACACTGTTATCTGAACTCGTTCGCAAGGGCCGGATTCCGGCCGTTATCACAAATGGCTGGTGGTGGAACACGATCGTGATGCCCCACGAAATCTGGGCTTTGATCTTCCTCGCGGTCTTTCTGCTTTACTCTGCGACTCGGGAATGGGAAGAAAAACCTCTGCCAGCTTCTCTAGCGGTCAGACAACCGTCTGCACTCGCCGGGCGCTAGCTTTCTTCACGACGCTGGCGACATGGTGGATCGCGTCCTCGGAAAGCTCTGGGTAAAGCGGCAGCGACAGTACCTGTTCTGCTGCCGACTCAGACTTAGGGAGAGATCCCTTCCCGTATCCAAGATCAGCATAGGCAGGTTGCAGGTGCACTGGTATTGCGTAGTGAATGGCCGTTTGAATGCCCTCGGCTAGCAGCGACGCTTGCAATCCGTCTCGATCATGGCTGCGAAGCGTATAGACGTGATACACGTGGCGAGCCCACGGCATCTCTTTGGGTCGCTCCACACCGGCATCAGCGAGAAGTTCGTTGTACTGAGTGACCACGGAGCGGCGAGCCTCGGTCCAGGCTTCCAGGTGGCGAAGCTTCACGCGCAAGATCGCGCCTTGAAAGCCTTCCATTCGGTAATTGAATGCGCGCAGCACGTGATGATATTTCCGATCCTGTCCCCAATCGCGCAGCATGCGAATCTTTCGCGCGAACTCAGCATTGTCGGTGGTGATGGCACCACCCTCGCCGTACGCTCCCAGATTCTTGGTGGGATAAAAACTGAAGCACGTTATGTCGGCGATACTGCCTACCTGTCGCCCCTTGTACTTCGCACCATGCGCCTGTGCCGCGTCCTCGATCACCACCAGTCCGTGCCGTCGCGCGACCTCCATGATCGGATCCATGTCGGCTGCCTGCCCGTAAAGATGCACCGGCATGATCGCCTTGGTGCGCGGTGTGATGGCGCCCTCAACCGCAGCAGGATTCATAGTGAACGACTGCGGATCGATGTCTACCAATACAGGTCGCGCCCCCGAGTAGGTGATGGCTGCCACGCTGGCCACAAAAGTGTAGGGAACTGTGATGACCTCATCGCCCGGACCCACACCCGCCGCCAGCAACGCCAGGTGCAGCGCACTGGTACCGGAGTTCACCGCAATGCACTCGGCGGCATCGCAGTAGGCGCCGAACTCCTGCTCAAAGCCCGCCACCTCCGGGCCCAGGACGTATTGGCAACTGTCGAGCACTCGCGCGATGGCCGCATCAATCTCAGGCTTGATGCTTTGATATTGGGCTTTCAAATCCAGGTAGGGAACTTTGATGGGAGAGTTTGTCATTCGAAACCTTATTAATCCGGTCAATATAGAGTATCGCATTTAGCATGCGATGCAGCGGCTGTTGAGGGCGAGGGCAGCTTCGCAGGCAAGCCGCATGCGATACAATCGTTGCCGTTAACATCACTTTCCGGGGCCAAAGGAATCTTCCCTTTTCATGCGTTCTCCCTCGCGACTGGAAATCGCTGCGTTGTGGATTTTGTCTGCCTGGATTTTCGCGTTCACTGTCTTCCACTTTCGCTCGGTCAATGCGAATCTGCGCGCATTCGGCGATAACCCGGCTTATCTCGATGCTGCTCGTGCCATCCACAACTGGAATTTTGCCAACGTAATCGTGAAACAGTTCTGGGGACTCTCGTACGCGATCGCTTTATTCTCATTTTTGCCGCACATATCCCCATATACTGCGTTGCTATTGATCTGCATGGCCTGTTCTCTCCTCAGTGTTTTGCTGGCTTACCAACTTTGGGGAGCATGGGTTGCAGGGTACTTTGCGGTCCTGAACTTTGATTGGATGCAGCGCTCCTACCTGGGCGGGTCCGAGCCGCTCTTCGTTGCGCTGCTCTTTGCATCGTTTGCGTGTATCCGCAAAGAACGCTGGATTTGGGCTGCCATTCTGGCTGCTCTGGCAAGTCTGGTGCGGCCTCTGGGACTCTTCGCTCTGCTGGCGATCGGACTCGTCTTGCTCTACCGGCGCGAGTATCGCAAATTTCTCACGTGCACCGCGGCAGGTGCAATTCTTGGAACTCTGTACCTGTTGCCTTTCTGGTTGTACTTTCACGACCCGCTCTATCAATTCCACCGCTACCAGACCGCGGATTGGCATTCCGGCCCTGCTGTGGGCCTTCCGTTTCAGGCGCTGGCATCCAGTTTTTTGCATAACACCGAGCCCCTCACCAACGTCTTGCTGACACTGGGATGGGTCCTATTCATTCTGGCCGGATTCATTGCCATGACGCGCAAGAGCTTTCGGCCATTCATGAGCGAACACCGCACGGAGTTTCTGTTTGCGTTCCTCTACCTCGCATTTCTGCTTACCTACAATTCCGGATGGGCCCGTGCAGAATTTCCCCGCTTCGCGATTCCCCTTGTTCCGTTCGTGCTGATTGCCCTCGAGCCCTGGGTGCCAAAATCCCGTGTGATCCTTTACGCGGCTTGTATTGTTGGGTCTCTCCTGGCGGCCTGCTCAGCGCTCGGTGTCCGTAATGTACTTGCGGCGCTGCACTAACCCTGAGCAAGCGCTTCCGGGCCTGATGTTGTCGCCTGTCGCTCCGCCATTTACAATCTGAGGTCAGTTGATGCATTCGCCGCGACGAAACTCCGCCTTTAGGATCTTCTGAATAAATTTCGCACTTCTGGCAAATGAGGAAGGGTTTGAAACGATGAGTATTGGCATCCGCCACAAGGTTGTAGTGGGTATTTTTCTGTTGCTGCTGACCCTTCTGTCGAGCCACGCGTATTTCTATTCCCTCTACGACATGGACATGATGGGCTATGTCGGTAACGCTATTGCCATTAGCGGCGCAAACGTTCGGCAAATCCACGACGTTGCATATCGTGCGCTGGCAGATGAGGTTCCCAGTGGGATTAAAGAGCATCTGCTGGGAACGGATGTTTCCGGGCCGCCCACACAATGGCAATCACGCCAGGACCGGGCCACCAACGCCGGTCATTTCGCGGAATACCTGCCTTGCTTTGCCGTACGCCCAATCTTCAATGAACTGGTCTACCTCCTCCATTACAAGGCAGGAGTTGGTTTGATCCGGGCCACGATCGTGATCTCGGTGGCTTCTTATTGGCTCACTGGAGTTTTGGTTCTTGTATGGCTTACTCCTTACGTGGGCGTACTGCGCGCCGCTATTTGCTCGCTCTTCCTGATGCTGGCGCCGCCGATTATCAATCTTGCTCGATTCAACACCCCAGACGCCCTGTCTTGCCTGGTCAGCCTTGCAGCTCTCTACCTCGTACTAGAGCGAAAGGCACTATTCCTGGGCCTCACGTTGTTGCTTCTATCGGTTTACGTTCGAACCGACAACATCCTTCTGGTGGTCGCCGTACTCGGATACAGCGCTTTGGTCAACAAGGAACTCGAAAAAACAAAAGCAGCGGTCCTGGCCGCCGTAGCATTGGTGTCCGTTATTTTGATCAACCACTATGCAGGAGACTACGGGCTCCGAGTGCTGTATTACCGGAGCTTCGTTGCGACTCCTCTTGCTCCGGGGGAATTTGTGCCGCCCTTCGGACCCGCGGACTACCTGCGAGCGCTTCGAACGGCGATTTCGCAAACCATGAACAGCTACTTTCCGCTGTTCGTGCTCATGGGAGTCATTGGATACCTGGCGCGGAGGACGCCAGTCTCCCAAGCCATCGCTGTAGTGACCACATTTTACGTGGCATCCCACTTTGTGCTGTTCCCGTCAGGCCAAGAGCGATTTTGGGGGCCGTTCTATATCGTCACGGCCATGATCATGACAATTGCTGCCTGGAGCCGGCAATCGCCGCAGGTGGATGCCGGATATGTGAGCGTCCATGCTGCGTCGGGCGGCCCGACTCAAGTCGTCGTCCGGGAAGTGCAGAGTCGAGAGGCGATCCCCACCCGTACCGCCTGATTATTTTGTCGGGATCTCAGCCGGTATGTAAGGACGATACTGCGGAGGGGACGCGTCTGCTTCGACCAGCCATACTTTCCTGTCCCGGAAATAATCGAGCAACGGCTGCAGGTTTTGTCCCGGTATCTCTCGCGCCCAAACAACCTTGGAATGATCGATGTCGGCGGAGTTGTACACCCATTCGTTGTCGACTGAGTGATGTTCCGTATAACGCACGATTACCAGATGGCGGTCGGGAGTCTCTTCGAGTTGCTTAACGATGCGAGTCCGTGACACGCTCCAGGCTTCGCTTGAGGGCCTGTGCCTGATGGTTTGCACAATATACAGAGGGACATTAGCGAGGACGACCAATACCACCGCCCACGATAGCCATAGGCCCAGGGGCTTCTGGTAGCAACTCCACTTGCGAAGATGTCGAATTGCCTGTACCAGTAAGATCAGCAATGCTGCCATCATGGGAGCCGCATAATGGGGCTCGAACCAGGTCACTATAGTCAAGCCAATCGCCGAAAGGCAAAACTGCACCAACGGCAATCGCATTCGCCGATCTCGTATCAGCCAAGGCAGCGTGACGAAGGGGATTGAGAGAATGCTCCCCAGGAACACGTGCCACCACGTTTCAGCTCCAGCCCATGACCTGTGCCTCCATCCGCCCCAGGACTGAACGTATTTGCTCGGCAGTTTGACGTTGTAAAAGTACTCAAATTGAGGGTTTGCGTACTGCTGATCGGGACGGAAATTCTGCCAAGCAAAGACCGGGCAATTGCATTGTTGGCGGAGGGAAAGCGCGTGCGGAAGCAGGAGAGCGCTCCCCGTCACTCGCCGGTTGTAATAGCCGATGAAACCCAGCACGAGCAACATTACAGCGAAGAACGGAAGCAGTATCTGTCGGCCTGTGACCCGCGCTGGAATCCGCTCGGAAAAATGCCATACAACAAGAGCCGCTGCCACCGGAGCGCAGAAGATGAATCCCTCAAGAGGCCGGCTGTTCGCCAGCAAGCCGGCTCCGATGCCCAAAATGGTCGCGTCTCTCCAGCGCTTGTGATGGATGATGCGGGGAAAGGCTCCCAAAACCAATGCGCCCCCGGTTGCGGCCATAGCCCCGCCCCAGTAGCTGTTTATCCAGTAGCTGAAAAATGCAAACCGCACCAGCACGATGACTCCGCCGAGCAGCGCCCACTCAGCCGGAAACCAACCCTGCAACATCCAGGTCATCGCTGCGCACATGAGTGCCATGCTGAGCAGGACCCCTATCCACGGAGAACCCAGCAATTGCCCGAGCGCCAGCATCCCACCTTGAGCAGGAGGAAAAATTGAAGCGTAATTCGGATGCTGTTCCACGTGAAACGTATCGAGGAAGAGCCACATCGGGTGAGGCGGATTTGCCAGCCTGCCATGAGCGAAGGTGTCCGCAGCGAGCAGGTAGCTGAACTCGTCATGAACCGCTGGGGCAGGCACAGGGATGAGCCAGAGAAGAGCGACACGCCCGAGAATCGCCGCTAGAGCAATGGCGCCAAGGGTCAGTCTTTTTCTTGCAGCGAAGTGTTTTAAGCCCTGCTCAACTGTCCTAACCCAGGTTTCTCCGAAGCCGGGCGAAACAATCGCCACGCTGTGCGACATTCATCCCCTCACTTTGTCTATAGTGTTCTCAAGATGGGTACGGTTCCACGCGCAATTCCGGCAGGTTCTGTTCAATGACGGCGTGAAGGCATTTCAATATCAGTCGTGTAAGAGAGCACTATACTAGATGCTCTCAAACTGAGACAATAAGCGGACTTTCCTCATCGCATGGGCTCAAACTATCACACAATTCAGGGTGACCAGGAATCGTTGGAGATAGCGTAGAAAGGCCGCAAAAGCTTCGCGATGAGAAACCATCGTGTTGAAAAAGTTCAGGAGGCAGTCCGTGAGCACGGCACTTAGGCCAGAGTTTCAATCCAAGACCGTTACCCTGCCAGCTAGGCAGTCAGAACCGATCGAACTTTCAGTCGTGATGCCATGCTTAAACGAGGCGGAGACCCTTGAAACCTGCATCCGCAAAGCGCAAGGGGCACTGCGCGAAGCGAATATTTCAGGAGAGGTGATCATCGCTGACAACGGCAGCACCGACGGCTCAATCGAGATTGCGGAACGGCTGGGCGCACGCGTCGCACACGTGACGGCGCGCGGTTACGGCAATGCTCTGATGGGCGGGATTGCGGCGGCTCGGGGCAAGTTCATTGTCATGGGCGATGCCGATGATAGCTACGACTATGGGCACATCCCACGATTCGTAGAAAAGCTTCGCGGGGGCGCCGACCTGGTCATGGGCAATCGCTTTCGCGGCGGCATCAAGAAAGATGCTATGCCTCCGCTGCACCACTACTTTGGAAACCCGTTGTTGAGCTGGCTGGGACGGTTATTTTTCCGAAGCCATGTGGGAGACTTCCATTGTGGCTTGCGCGGTTTTCGCAAGGATGCCTACGAGCGCATGGGACTACGCACCACGGGCATGGAATTCGCCACCGAGATGATAGTGAAGGCAACGGTGCTCCGGCTTCCGATTGCCGAGGTGCCGACGACACTCTCTCCAGATGGACGCAGCCGGCCGCCACACTTGCGAACCTGGCGCGATGGATGGCGCCATTTGCGCTTCTTGCTGCTCTACAGCCCGCGCTGGCTCTTCCTATACCCCGGCATGGCGTCGATCCTCATTGGGACGGTGCTGGGACTGTGGTTGCTGCCGGGGCCGCGGACGGTAGGCAATGTCATATTCGATGTGCACACCATGGTATACGCGGCAGCTTTTGTGCTGCTTGGCTTTCAGTCGATTGCTTTCGCCGTGTTCACCAAGTTCTTCGCCATATCGGAAGGTCTACTGCCCGCCGATCCGATGCTTGACAAGCTCTTTCGCTACATCACACTCGAAGTCGGTCTCGCGCTTGGCGCCCTCCTCACCGTGGGGGGATTGCTGACTTCCGTCTACGCGGTACGGGCGTGGGGCAGTGCGCACTTTGGGCCACTGGACTATTCCCACACCATGCGCATGGTGATTCCTGCGTCGCTGTCTCTCACCCTGGGATTTCAGACGATCTTCGCGAGTTTCTTTATGAGCGTGCTTGGGCTACGCCGGCGATGAATCGTTGCAAGCCCGGAGGCCGATTTTGTGAGTGCGGCATTGCTTGGGCAGCGTCCCCAGCGGGAAACTCATTGCGGTGAACTCATTCCTGATCGAGTCTGTTCGATCTAGGAATTCCTCTTCAGTAAAGCGATGAAGTGCAGGCGGGCCCCGAAGATCCAGTTCGCTGGAGCGGGATACAGACCCAGACTCGTGACCAGTTGTTCGGGAACGAGGCCAACGTTCTGCCAGGCAGCGTGCCATTGCGCCTCAGTCCAATAGTTGTAAGGCAGTGCTACCCCAAACCTCGCGTTGCCCACCCAATCCATGAAGCGCAGGCGTGCTCCCGCAGCCAGTCCCTTGCGATAGTGATCTTTAATCAATACATGTTGGGCGGCCACGCGGTGGGCTTCCTGCAGAAGAACCGCGGGATCTTCGGTGTGATGTAACACGTCCGAGAACATCACCACATCGAAAGAGGCGTTTTCAAAAGGAATGCGGACGCCGTCGAATAGTTCCACGGGGACATGGGTTTCGGCGCGAGGCAGCACATCAATGCCTTGCACACGAATGTCTGGGCGCTTGGACTGCAGCAGGGCCGAGACCGCGCCGTCTCCGCACCCGACGTCCAGCACGCGCACCGACGGCGGAAGCAATTTGGCGAACCAATCGGTGAGCACTTGCACCCGGCGAGTGGCCACCAGTCGGTTATGCATAACTCCGACAGCGCCGACCCCGGCCGTACCGAATTTGTTCTCGGATCCCAAAGGAGACGACTGATTTCCAGAAACAGGTTCACCAATTCTTATCAGAGGATTCTATCCCATGAGCGGCAATCCCCGGCGCAACACTCCCTTCCACGGTCCAGCCAGCATCCATAAGGGCATGCGTTAGTATTGAGTTCGATGATGGATCTAGTTTGAATGTGCGGAATCTTTGGCATTGTTGGAAAGAACGCCCGTGTCGCACCGGAAGTGCTGGAGCGCGGCACGCAGTCGCTCGCACACCGCGGACCCGATGATTCGGGCACGATCCTGCTGCAAGCCGCCAGTCCCGACCCGATCGAAATCGGTTTAGGGAACCGGCGTCTCGCCATCCTCGACCTCTCTCCACTGGCCCATCAGCCGATGCACGACCCCGAAACCGGCAATTGGATTGTCTACAACGGCGAAATCTACAACTTCCGCGATGTTCGCAAGGAGCTAGAACAATCCGGCACGCGTTTCGTCAGCCACTCCGACACCGAAGTTCTGCTGAAAGCGTATGCGCGTTGGGGCGAACAGTGTCTCGCGAAATTCCGCGGAATGTTCGCCTTCGCCATCTGGGATGAGCACCAGCATCGCCTTTTTCTGGCCCGCGATCCCATGGGCATCAAGCCGCTCTACTACGTCGAGGCCGGTCGGTATTTTCTCTTCGCATCGGAAGTGCGCACTCTGCTCGGGACTGGCTTGGTTCCACGCACGGTGGACCACGCAGGCCTCATCAACTACCTGACCTTCGGCTCGGCCTATGATCCGCTCACCTTGCTGCAAGGGGTTCGCGCGCTTCCTCCCGGCCACACCCTGACATGGGAGAACGGCACTCTGCATCAGTCGCCGTACTGGGACCTTGTGGACGGCGCAAATCCTGGAGGGGCATCTTCATCGGCGGGGAATCGAGAACAGGCAGCCGAACAACTCCGGCCGCTTCTCGAAGAGGCGGTGCGCATGCAGTTGGTGAGTGACGTGCCCGTGGGAGTCTTTCTCTCCGGAGGCATCGATTCGAGCGCGCTGGTGAGCATTCTCAGTCGAGGTGGTGTAACTCCGAGCACGTTCTCGATCATTTTCCGCGAAGCTGAGTTTTCCGAGGCGCAACACTCGCGCGCCGTCGCAACGAAATTTCGCACCGATCACCACGAGATCACCGTGTCTCAGTCCGACGTTCTGGCGGCCATTCCCGACGCGTTGCGCGCCATGGATTTGCCCACCATGGACGGTGTCAACACCTACTTTGTCTCGCGCGAGACTCGCCGCGCAGGGGTGAAAGTAGCGCTGTCAGGTCTGGGCGGCGATGAGGTCTTTGCCGGATATTCCAATTTCCGCACCGTCCCCCGCATGGAACGATTTGCTCACTTTTGGAATCACTTCCCGCGAGTGGTTCGCGGCCCGATAGCCTCAGTGTTCGCCGCTCTGTCGCGTGAGAATGATCAGAATCGCAAACTGGCGGCCCTGGCGCGGGCGAACGGGCGCATTCTGCACCCTTATTTCCTTACCCGAATGCTTTTTATGCCGGGTCAGCGGGATCTTCTATTTCCCGGAGCAGATGCCGCAGCTGTTGAATCAGCGGCGGTTTCTCAGTGCGATCGCCTGCAATCCTCGCTCTCCCTCGATCCCGTCAATCGTGTTTCCTATCTCGAGTCGCGCTGTTATATGCTCAATACACTGCTGCGCGACGCCGATTTTATGAGCATGTCGCAGGGTTTGGAGGTCCGGGTACCCCTGATCGATCACCAACTGGCTAAGGCCGTGCTGTCTTTTCCGGGCGACTGGAAATTAAACGGTACGCCGAAGAAACTTCTGGTCGAGGCCTTGGCGGGGAGCCTTCCCGACGAGATTGTCCATCGTCCAAAGCGCGGCTTCACGCTGCCATTTGAGCATTGGATGCGTCAGGAACTTCGCCCTGAGATCGAGCCCGTACTCGACGCGAAACGAATCGGTGCCGGCCCGCTCGGTGGCTTGCTCGACGGCAATCAGGTGCAACAGATCTGGAAGGATTTTCTGCGTGGATCGGTTTCGTGGTCGAGACCGTGGGCTTTGTATGTGCTGCAACGCTGGTGCGAACTGCATCTGTGACCCGTTCAAGCATGCAAAAAGTTGAAGAAATCGGTAAGACGCAGCCAATGACGCCGATGCCGGCCACCAAGTTGCCGGTCAGCGTAATCGTGGCTGCACGCAACGAGGAGAAGAACCTGCCGCGATGTCTCGAAGCCCTGCGGGACGTTGGCGAGGTCTACGTCGTCGATTCGCAGAGCACCGACGCAACGCCCGAGATTGCGCGCTCTTTCGGTGCCAAAGTAATTCAGTTCCACTACCAGGGTGGATGGCCCAAGAAGCGCCAGTGGGCCATGGAGAACCTTCCTCTCGCCTTTGATTGGATTCTTCTGCTGGATGCCGACGAAGTCCTCACGCCAGAGTTGGGCGACGAGATTCGCCTCGCTATTCAAGACCTGGGCACGAACGGCTACTACATCTCGTTGCGCATGCACTTTCTCGGCCGAGTGCTTCACTACGGCGATGCCAGCTTCTGGAAGCTCTCGCTATTTCGCCGCGGCAAGGGTCGCTACGAATGTCGCCTGAAGGATCAAGATGCTTCCATGGCCGACATGGAGATCCACGAGCACGTCGTGGTCGAGGGACCCACTTCGCAGCTGAGGAATCCGCTGATCCACCACAACGTGGAATCGCTTTCTCGCTACATACAGAAGCACGATGAGTATTCCAACTGGGAATCGCGCGTGCTGCTGCAAGGCGAGCACGAGCGGCGAACTCCCTCCTGCGCTCTTTGGCACGCAAGCGCAGCGGCGTCGCTGGCTCAAGAAGAATCTCTATGCCCTTCCAGGGTCTCCGTTTCTGCTTTTCTTCTACCGTTACTTTCTGCGGCTGGGGTTTTTGGATGGTGTTCCGGGATTGATCTACTGTGGGTTTCAAGCGGTCCAAATGTTTCACACCAAGGCCAAGATCTACGAATTGAAGACCAGAATGCGCAGAGAAGGCTCGCAAGGGAATTAAACCGAGTATGTGCGGAATCAGCGGTGTAGTGAATTGCGGAGATCGGGAAACGCTGGCGCGAATGACGCAGGTCCAGGCGCATCGCGGCCCCGACGACTCCGGCCTATGGGATCGCAAGCTCCCGGATGGCTCGTATATCGGTCTGGGCAGCCGCCGCCTCGCCATTCTCGATCTGTCTCCGGTCGGCCACATGCCGATGTGCAACGAAGACCGCACCGTCTGGATTACCTACAACGGCGAAATCTATAACTTTGCCGAGCTTCGCCGCGAACTCGAAAGCAAAGGCCACCGCTTCGCCTCTCACACCGATACCGAGGTGATCATTCACCTCTATGAACAGGAAGGCCCCGACTGCGTAAAGCGGTTAAATGGCATGTTCGCGTTTGCCATTTGCGATCTGCGGTCCACTACGCCCATACTCTTCGTCGCCCGCGATCATTTCGGCGTGAAGCCTTTCTATTACTTCCATGACGCGGAGCGATTTGCGTTTGCCTCTGAGATCAAGGCTCTCCTGCAGATTCCGGAGATCGAAGCGGAACTCGATCCCGAGGCGCTTCACCAATATCTGACTTTCCTTTGGGTGCCCGATCCCAAGACGATGTTCCGCCGTATCGTGAAGCTTCCCGCGGGCCATTACGCGACACTGCGCAATGGCGAACTCAAGGTCACCCAATACTGGGATCTGACATTTCCGCCGGCGGATCAGACTTACGTCAAGTCAGAAGCCGACCTCACGGCGGAAGTCCGCGACCGCTTTCGCCGCTCGGTCGAAGCGCAGATGGTCAGCGATGTTCCAATCGGGGCATTCCTCAGCGCCGGTCTCGACTCCTCCGGCATCGTGGCCATGATGGCCAGGGCAACGAAGCAGCCGGTTCACACCTACACCATTACGTTTCCCAAGAAATATCGCGTCGGCGAAACTACACTCGACGACCCCGAGGTCGCTACTCGCCTGGCGCGCCATCTAGGATGCGAAAACCAGCGCATCGTCGTCGAGCCGGATGTGACCGAACTGCTGCCTCGACTGGTCTGGCACATGGATGAGCCCACTGCGGATCCCGCCATCATTACGGCCTATCTGGTCTGCCGCGAGGCGCGAAAGCAGGCGACGGTGCTTCTTTCGGGCGTGGGTGGCGACGAACTATTCGCTGGATATCGCAAGCACGTCGCGCACTACTGGGCGCAGGCCTACGGCAAAGCACCCCGGGTCGCACGCGGGATAACGGAAGCCGCGTTGGCCGCGCTGCCAAGTCTGCGCGGCACGCCGCTGAAGGGAAGACTGCGACTTGCCAAGAAAATGGCGCGCAGCGCTTCGCTCAATCCAGTAGACCGCTTCATCGCCAACTGCACCTATCTCAACGAGAACCAGAAGTCGGAGATCTATTCCTCCGAATTCGCGGCCTCCGATCCTGCCCGCCAGCACCGTGCCGCCTTTGAGCGCGTCAACCATGCCGACTTCCTGCACCAGATGCTTTATCTGGACACTAAGATATTCATGACGAGCCTCAATCTCACCTACAACGATAAGATGAGCATGGCGTCGTCGGTCGAAGTGCGGGTTCCGTTTCTCGACAGGGAACTGGCCGAGTTTGTGGCGTGGAACGTTCCGCCCAGCCTTAAACTCAAAGGATTGCTCCGGCCAACGACAAAATACATTTTCCGACAGGCGATGCGCGACATTTTACCCGGCGAGGTGTTGCAACAACCAAAAGCTGGGTTCGCCGCTCCGGTAGACTATTGGTTGGCTCACGATCTCAAAGAAATGGTGGATGACCTGCTCTCGGCAGCACAAGTGCGCAAGCGCGGACTGTTTCGCCCCGAGGCTACGCAGCGATTCGTAGAGGAACAGCGCAGCGGCCGCCAGGATTGGTCCATGCAACTTTGGCAATTCCTTACGCTGGAATTGTGGATGCAGACGTTCCTCGACGGCGGATCGCGGAAGTTTGAATCCGAGCTAGCTCCGACTCCGCAAGTCGCTACGGCATGAAACAAGTTCTCCAGGACGCGCGTACGGGTGTGACCACGGTAGAGGACGTGCCGGCGCCTCAACTTCTACCCGGCTGTGTGCTGGTTCGCATCCGCGCGTCGGTGGTTTCCGCTGGCACCGAGCGAGCGTCCGCTGAATTTGCCCGAAAGAGTCTCCTGCAAAAGGCAAAGTCCCGGCCCGATCTGGTGCGCGAAGTCATCAGCAAAGTGCAGCGCGATGGAATCTTCTCTGCGGTGCAGGCGGTGCGCAGCCGGCTCGACCAGCCGCAGAGTCCCGGCTACAGCAGCGCCGGAACCGTCATTGCAGTCGGTGAGGGCGTCACCGATCTTCGCCCGGGGGATCGCGTTGCTTGCGCGGGGGCTGGATTTGCCGTTCACGCCGAGATCGCGTCCGTCCCGCGTTTGCTGGTGGCGCGCATTCCCAGCGGGGCTGGGGACGAAGTGGCATTCGATGAAGCCGCTTTCGCAACGCTCGGAGCTGTTGCCCTGCACGGAATCAGGACCTCCGAAGTGAAGCTGGGAGATCTCGTCGCAGTGATCGGCCTGGGCTTGTTAGGACAGCTTACTGTGCAACTGCTGAAAGCCGCAGGCTGCCGGGTTCTCGGCATGGACATTGACGCTTCGCGCGCCGACCTTGCCCGAAGCATGGGCGCGGATGCGGTTGCGATTTCCGCTTCCGATTTTCGCGATCTTTGCAATGAGACTTCGCGCGGAGCAGGCGTTGACTCGGTTCTTATTACGGCTGAAACATCCAGCAGCGATCCCGTGAATCTGGCTGGGGCCATCGCGCGTGACCGTGCAATAGTTGTCGCCGTAGGAACAGTCGGTATCGACATCGAGCGCAAGGTCTATTACGAGAAGGAACTCGACTTCCGCATCTCGCGTTCCTACGGTCCCGGCCGCTACGACGCTGCCTATGAACAGAAAGGCCGCGATTATCCGATCGGTTATGTACGTTGGACCGAAACCCGCAACATGGAAGCATTCGTCCAGTTCCTTGCCGAGAAAAGGGTCAACGTCGGCGCGCTGATCACACATCGTTTCCCGATCGAAAGTGCCCAGAGCGCTTACGATTTGATCACGGGTAAGACGCGCGAGCCGTTCCTTGGGGTAGTCATTCAATACTCCGACGCTGGCGACGAATCGCGCACGTTAACACTCGTATCGCGGGCCGCAAGTGAGATCCATTCGCCAGCAACAGACGTATCTATCGGCTTGCTCGGGGCCGGAGTCTTTGCCTCGGGCACGCTCATTCCCGCTCTGAAGGCTTCCTCCGACACCAGGCTGGTATCAGTTTGTGCCGCCAACGGATCGCATGCCAAGCATGCGGCAAGCAAATTCGGATTTAACACGTGTACCACCGATGAGGCCGAACTCATCCGCGACCCAAGCGTCAGCACGGTCGTGATTGCCACACGCCATCACCTTCATGCGACCCAGGTTCTGGCCGCGCTCGCAGCAGGGAAGCACGTCTTCTGCGAAAAGCCTCTGTGCTTGTCCGAGGACGAATTGTCATCGATCGCCAGCGCGTATCTCGGAATCGCTCCCGCTGATCGCCCGGCGCTTATGGTGGGCTTCAACCGCCGCTTCGCACCCATGACCCTCCGGATGAAATCGTTCTTTGCCCGGATTTCAGAGCCGCTGGCTCTGCACTATCGCATCAATGCCGGGCATCTTCCGCCAGACCACTGGGTGAACGATCGCGAGCAGGGAGGAGGCCGCATCCTCGGCGAGGTCTGTCACTTCGCGGATCTGCTGATGTTTTTGACAGATTCGCCAATCATTGAGGTTGAGGCGCGAGCACTCGCCAACGGCGGCCGTTACAGCGGCGACAATGTGCTGGTCTCGCTCCGTTTCGCGAATGGCTCTGAGGGCACCATCACCTATCTCGCCAACGGTGACCGGTCATTCTCGAAGGAGAGGATCGAAGTGTTTGGCGGCGGCAGCGCTGCCGTCCTTGAGGATTTTCGCCGTCTGGAATTGGTGCGCGACGGCCGCAAAGAGATCATTCACGCACGCTGGCGTCAGGACAAAGGCCATCGCGCCGAGTGGGAAGCGTTTGCGCAATTCGTGCAGAGGAAGAGAGACACGCCCATCCGATTTGAGGACCTGGTGTGCTCCACCCTTGCGACCTTGCGCATCGATGAATCAGTTGCAACCGGAAAGCGGCTCGCAGTGGACGCCGCCGCCTTCCTTCGCCAAGCTCAGCGATCATCTATTTTGAAACCCAGCCTGGAAGAATGATCCGACCACAAGTGCAACGTCAGAGGAGACGAAGCTAGTTCATGCTCATTTTGGGCCTCAATATGTTTCACGCCGACGCCTCGGCCGCGATCGTGCAAGACGGCGAGGTGAAGTTCGCCATCGCCGAGGAGCGCCTCAACCGTCACAAACATTTCGGCGGCTTCCCGGCGCTGGCTATCAAAGCCTGTTTGGACGCGGTTGGCGCGAAAATCTCCGATATCGAGCACGTAGCCGTTGGGCAAGACAGCGACGCCAATCTCACCAAGAAAGTCCAGTACGCTCTCGCCAACCCGGCCAAGATCCTGAATTTCATTCGCCTTCGCCAGCGCAAAGAAGCCATGCGCGACGTGCGCTCACTGATCTCGAAGGCGCTCGACGTCGATTCTTCACAGCTTCGCTTCCAGGAACATCATCTCGAACACCACATCGCCCACATCGCCAGCGCCTACTATTGTTCGCCCTGGGAAAAGGCGGCGGGCTTCAGCTACGACGGTTCCGGCGATTTCGTTTCGACCATGATGGCGCGCTGCGAAGGGAACGAGATCGAAGTTCTCGACCGCGTATTCCTTCCGCACTCGCTGGGCAGCGTCTATACCATGATTTGCGAATTCATCGGCTATACGCAGTACGGCGACGAAGGCAAAGTCATGGGCCTTGCCCCTTATGGTCGAGACACGTACTGTGATCAAATCGCGAAGATTGTCGCGCCGAAAAACGGCGGTTTTCAATTGGACCTGAGCTACTTCAAGCCCCTGGGCAGTAATCAGGGGATGCAAGTCCTGCCGGATGGAACGGTACGTCTGGCACGCCATTACTCCGATCGCGTGGAAAAGTTGTTCGGCGAACCGCGAAAGGCTCATTCTGAAATTACCCAACGTGACATGGACTTGGCCTTCGCTCTGCAGCACCGCTTCGAGGAGATCTATTTCCATCTGCTGAACGAGCTGCACAAGCGCGTTCCCCTCGAAAACATTGCTTTCGCCGGAGGATGCGCACTCAACAGCGTAGCCAACGGCAAGATGTTCGATCGCACCCCGTTTCGCCGTACCTACATCCAGCCTGCGGCAGGTGACGAGGGCTTAGCCATCGGCGCTGCTCTGCACACCTATCATTCCGTGCTCAAGCAGCCTCGCCGCCACGAATTAAGGAACTCGTACCTGGGTCCGGAGTTTTCCGATTCGCGCATTCAATCGGCGCTGCAGGGCGCAGGGCTGCAGTATCGCAAGTTGGAACGCTCCATGTTGCTCGATGAGGTGGCAGAGCAGATTGCCGCTGGAAACGTTATCGGATGGTTCCAGGGCCGCATGGAATGGGGACCTCGCGCGCTCGGCAACCGCTCCATTGTGGCTCACCCGGGCCTGCCTAACATGAAGGACGTTCTCAACGCTCGCATCAAGCATCGCGAGTGGTTTCGTCCTTTTGCGCCGTCGATCATGGCCGACTACCAGCATGAATACTTTGAGCACGATCATCCTTCGCCCTTCATGCTGCACGTGTACAAGATTCGCCCGGAGAAGCGCCAGGTTCTGTGCGCGGTGAACCACGCCGATGACACCGGCCGCCTGCAGACCGTGACTCGCGATGAGAACCCCATGTACTACGATCTAATCTCCGCCTTCCATCGCAAGACGGGAATTCCAGTCATCCTGAATACGAGTTTCAACGAGAACGAGCCGATCGTCTGCACGCCAGAGGAGGCCATCGACTGCTTCCAGCGCACCCGCATGGATGTGCTGGCGATCGGTTCATTTATGGTGGTGAAACCGGGAACAGGGAACGAAGAATCTCTAGCCTCGTCTTCTGCACGGAAAAAGCAGACTCTTTAGCCGAACACCCGAAGCAGAATGCAGCCTACGGGCGCGGATCCGTGTACCAGATAAGATGTCGCTGCTACTACGATTCCCACGACGCCCAACACGATTCCCAGGTACCAGAAGATTCTACGTCCCGAGAGCAGGGTGATCGACGTGATCACTAATCCGATCTCCAGAAAAACCTCAGCCAGGTCAAATCGATCCGCCCGATTCCGTTCCGTTGCGACTTCCGCCTCCAACTCGCGGGCCTTGTCTTCGATTCCCTTCATATCATCCTTGTAGCGCGCGGCTTCCTGCGAATACTTGTCGCGCAATTTGGGAGAGGATGGCAGCATCCGTCGTAGCTTCCACCGAGGTCAAGTCTGTAAAAAGCTCATCGACATGTCGCCGAACGTTCTTGGCCTGGTAAAACGCCCATTCATCGGTGGCCTTCGCCTGAAGCACAACTTCTTCCGTGTGTGCGCGATGCCCGAGCAACGAAACCCCAGCCACCAGCACGGCGAGCACGGCCATGGTTAGCGAAACTGGCGCCAGCGAAGGATCTTCCTTCGCATGTTCGGCATGTTCCTTCAATTCGTTCAGTTCTTCCGACATGTCGTCACTCTCCCATGACTTTCACGATCACCCGCTTGTCGCGTTGCCCATCGAATTCGGCGTAGAAGATCCGCTGCCACGTCCCCAGATCAAGTTTGCCAGAAGTAATAGGCACGATGACTTCGTGATGGATAAGCAGCGCCTTCAGGTGAGAATCGCCGTTGTCCTCGCCGGTCTCATGATGTTTATAGTCCTTGCGAAACGGCGCCAGGTGTTCCAGCCACTGGTCAATGTCCTCGATCAGTCCGCTCTCATTGTCGTTGACGTAAATGCCCGCCGTGATGTGCATGGCCGACACCAGGACCATGCCTTCCTTCACGCCGCTTTTGCTGACAACCTGCTCTACCTGCGGCGTGATGTGCACGTAGGCACGGTGCGTCTTCGTATGGAACTTAAGATACTCGGTCAGAGTCTTCATCTCGATCCGGCTTTCACGAAAAGCGGGTTGCCGTCTACGCGCTGCCACCCTTTCTCGCTGCCGAGCAATGAGTCGAGGAATCCCACTTTGCTAGCGCACTACCTCGGCGAGCCGCCCTTTGGCAATTAGGTCCGCGATGCGCGCAAAGTCCGCATACATCACCCGGTCCTTCTCCATCGTAGGACAGACCGACCGAATCGCCGCATGTGCCGCTTGCCCGCGCTTCGAAGTCTTCAACGGGGCCAGGAAGTCCAGAGCCTGAGCGACAGCCATCGCCTCAATCGCCAGCACATTGCGCGTATTGTCGACCACACGTTTCAGTTTCGTCGCGGCTGTCATGCCCATGGAAACGTAATCTTCCTTGTTCCCCGACGTAGTGATCGAGTCGACCGAGGCCGGATGCGCCAGAACTTTGTTCTCGCTGACCAATGCCGCAGCCGTCACCTGCGGCATCATGAACCCGGAATTCAGACCGGCTCCTGGAGCGAGAAACGGCGGCAACCCCTCGCTCAACGCCGGATTCACCAGCCTTTCGATCCGCCGCTCGCTGATGCCTGCCAGAGCGCTCAACGCGATCGCCAGAAAATCCAGCGCAAACGCCAGCGGCTCGCCGTGGAAATTTCCGCCGGAGATAACGTCACCCTGAGCGTTCTTCGCGTCGGTGATAAAGACCAATGGATTATCGACCGCCGAATTGGCCTCCGTCTCAAACACGGCACGGCAATGAGCGAGAGTATCGCGCACCGCGCCGTGGACTTGTGGAATGCAGCGCAGCGAATAGGCATCCTGCACGCGGCCGCATTCGCGATGCGACTCTCGGATCTGGCTGCCTTCGAGCATGCGCCGCAGGTTAGCCGCAGTCTTCGTTTGCCCGGCATGCGGACGTGCTTTGTGAATGCGCTCGTCAAACGCCGCGTCGGTTCCCTTGAGCGCGTCGCAGCAGAGTCCGCCCAAAACGTCGGCGGAGTCCACCAGCGTTTCTGCCGCCAGCAGAGCCAGAGTTCCCACCGCCAGCATCGCCTGCGTGCCGTTGATCAGGGAAATGGTTTCCTTCGCCTCCAGCAACAGCGGCTTGATCTGGGCCCGCTTCAAAGCCTCCATGCTGGGAACACGCACGCCTCGCTCGTCGAGGCATTCGCCCTCGCCGATCAGGGCGAGAGCCAGATGCGCCAGGGGAGCCAGGTCGCCGCTCGCGCCCACGCTGCCCTGCGATGGCACAACCGGCGTGACCCCGCGATTGAGCATCTCGCAGAGCGAATCAATCACAACGGCCCGCACTCCGGAATGCCCCTTGGCCAGTGAGTTCGCCCGCAACAGCATCATGGCGCGGGTTTCGGCGACCGGAAGCGGATCTCCGACTCCCACGGCATGGGAGCGAACCAGATTCACCTGCAACTCCCGGATCTGGTCGCCGGCAATTCTTACATCGCTCAGTTTGCCCACGCCGGTTGTAATGGCATATGCGACTTTGTTGCTGGCGACAATCTCGTCCACGACGGCGCGCGCCAGGTTCACCGCTTCGCGTGCGTCCGGCGAGAGCAAGGCGGCGCGGCGTGCATCGGTTCTTGCGACTTCGCCTACCGCTTCCAGCGTCAGATCGTTACCGTTGATGTGGAGTGCGTTCAAGGAGCCTTTCCTGTCGAGTGAGAAATTTCAGTCCGCGGCCATGTGCCACGTCGCGAACAGCAACCAGCTTATTTGCCCATTGCGGTGCGGAACGCGGTTAAGTACTTTTCCGGCAGCGCCGCGATCTTCATTTTCGAGTCAGTGACGATGTGAGTGGTCTCGGCTTCGGCCAGCACCGCGCCAGTCCCGGCCCGAAGCAATTCGTAACTGAACACCACCACCGATTCCCGCACGCTCTTCAGTCGCGTCCGGATGACTACTTCCTCGTCGTAATACACCGGAGCACGGTACCGGCATTTAATCTCGGCCACCGCGATGAAGCGGTCTTCGTCGCGCTCCATGTCGCGATAAGAAAATCCCATCTGCCGCATCAACTCCACGCGCCCCACTTCGAACCAAATGAGATGGTTCGAGTGGTAGACAACCCCCATCTGGTCGGTCTCGGCATAGCGAACCCGCAGAGTCGTCTCGTTCAGTGCCTGAGGATGGTCCGAGTTCATTTCCCCGTCCACACCGGCTTGCGCTTCTCCAGGAACGACGAAATCCCTTCGCGGAAATCCGCAGTCGTGCGTATGGCCGCATTTTCCCGCACCGCCGATTCAATCTGAGCGTTAAGCTCTGCCCGCGCATGCTCGGTGAGCAATTGCTTGGTGGCACGCAAGGATGCAGAACTGTTTTCCATCAATAGGGAAGCCAAAGCGCGAGCCCGTTCCATGAGATTGGCTGCGGGTATGATTTCACTGACCAGGCCCATGCGTGCTGCTTCCTCCGCATCGAATATCCTTCCCGTCAGCAGCAGATCGCGAGCCTGCTTCTCGCCTACCTGCCGCAATAAGAATGTTGAAACAATGGCCGGCACAAATCCGATGCGTACCTCGGTGTAGCCGAACTTTGCTTCCGGAACCGCCAACGTAAAGTCGCACAGCAACGCAAGCCCGGTTCCACCGGCGATCGCTGCGCCATTCACGGCCGCAATCGTGACCTTGGGAAATTCGTAGAGCGAGCGGAACAACTGGACCATCGTCTGCGAATCCTGCAGGTCCTGTTCCGGCGTTCGCCCCAAGAGCGCTTTCAGGTCGTCCAGATCCAGACCGGAACAAAACGCCTTGCCGGCGCCGGTCAAGATCAAAACGATGGCGTCTGACTTTGCCACTTCGGCAAATGCGCGTAATAGATCGTCGATCAGATCGAAGCTGATGGCATTGCGTTTCTCGGGTCGGTTGAGCGTGATGGTAGCCACGCCTCCGTTGTATGCGAGTTGTATCGTGCTATAGCTCATCTCACGACCCCCGATGATCTGTGGCTCCGCAATCCGCGCCGCCGTCAGTCTGCCGCCTGCGCGTTCGAGAACTTCGCTCCCATTCCCGCGGTTGCTTTTAACAGGGAGTCCAGAGGCTTCAAGGGTGGAAGTTCCGCCCCGTGTTTGCCGAGCATTTCGACCACCTTCTCCGTCGGGATGTTCCCGACCAGCGCGTCCTGCGCAAAGGGACATCCACCCAGCCCACCCAGGGCAGAATCGAACCGCCGGCAGCCAGCATCGTACGCCGCCAATATCTTATCGGCCGCCTGCTCAGGACGGCTGTGCAAGTGCACTCCAATCTCGAGATAGTCGTACTTCGCCATCACCGCACTCACAAGATCGCCGATCTGTTGCGGACTCGCCATGCCAACCGTGTCGGCCAGCGAAAGCATCCGCAGATTATCCACTTCCATCAGCGAGATAGCCTCGATCACCTCGTCGGGATTCCACAGGTCGCCATACGGATTGCCGAACGCCATCGAGATGTAGACCACCACGCCAAGTCCGGCATCGTCAGCCTTCTTCTGAATCTTCTCCAACTCGTCGAGCGATTCCTCCGGCGACTGGTTCTGATTCTTTCGCAGAAAAGTCTCAGAGATCGAATAGGGAAAGCCCAGCGTCTTCACCGCCTGCGTTGCAATCGCGCGCTCCGCGCCCTTCTCGTTGACCACAATGCCGATGATCTCCACGTCATCGGGAGGATCGAGTTCCTTCAACACCTCCTCCGAATCTGCCATCTGGGGGACGGCTTTCGGTGAGACGAACGACACCGCGTCGATGTGCTTGAATCCCACGCTGACCAGTGCCTTCAGATAATCCATCTTCAAATCGGCGGGGATCATCCCCTTCAGCCCCTGCCAGGCATCGCGCGGACACTCGATTAATTTGACGAGATCAGCCAATCATTCACCACGGAGACACAGAGGCACGGAGATTCACGTCTGCAGTACTCCCACCTTGAACTCCGCCACATCCGGGTTCAGCGCCGCCGCCTCCAGCGCCTGCGTAATCGCATCGCGGGTTTCGATGGGATCGATGATCTTATCGATCCACAGCCTCGCCGCGCCGTAGCGCGGATCGGTCTGCTCATCATAGGTGCGCTTCACCGACTCGTAGAGTTCTTTCCGCTCTTCCTCGCTGAGCTTCTTGCCGCCGCGCTCAAGTTGCTTCACTTTAATCTCAACCAGCGTCCCTGCCGCCGACTCGCCGCTCATCACGGCATATCGCGCCGTTGGCCAGGCAAAGACAAATCGCGGATCATAAGCCTTCCCGCACATCGCGTAATGTCCCGCGCCGAACGATCCGCCCACGATGACCGTAATCTTCGGCACCACCGAGTTCGACACGGCGTTCACCATCTTCGCGCCGGCTTTGATGATTCCGCTCCATTCAGCGTCGCGCCCCACCATGAAGCCGTTCACGTCGTGGAAGAAGACGAGCGGAATCAGATTCTGGTTGCAGTCCATGATGAAGCGGGCAGCCTTCTCAGCGGACTCCGTATAGATCACGCCGCCGAACTCAACGCGCTTATGTCCTTCATGGTCGGTCTGATGGGCGTGGAGTTTCTGGTTCGCAACGATTCCAACGGCAAATCCGCCAATTCGCCCGTACCCGCAGATAAGGGTCTTGCCGTACTCGGGTTTGTACTCGTCGAAGCGGCTGCCATCCAGCACACGCGCCAACACTTCCTTCATGTCATAGGGACGGGCAGGAGACGAATCGTAGATCCCATAGATTTCTTCCGCCGCCATGGCCGGCTCGACCGGTTTCTTGCGGTCCCAGGGAGACAACCGCCGGTATCCCCATCTCTCCACTATCGAACGGATCCGCGCGATGCACGCCTCGTCGTTCGGCTCGCGAAAGTCCACCGTGCCGCTTATCCCGGCATGCATGGCGGCGCCGCCTAGTTCATCGGCAGAGACTTTCTGCCCAATGGCCGCCTGCACCAACGCCGGACCCGCCAAAAACAATCCACTGCCGTCCGTCATGAGCACGTGATCGCACATCACCGGCAGATAGCCTCCGCCTGCCACGCACATCCCCATGATGGCCGCAATCTGCGGAATTCCAGTTGCCGACATCACAGCATTGTTGCGAAACACGCGCCCAAAGTCGTCAGTATCCGGAAACACGTCCTCCTGGAGCGGCAGGAATACGCCCGCTGAATCCACCAGGTAGATCGTAGGGATGCGATTCTCCAGGGCAATGTTCTGCGCCCGAATCACTTTCTTGGATGTCATCGGGAAGAACGCGCCCGCCTTGACCGTGGCGTCGTTGGCGATGATCATCACCATCCGCGTGTGAATCCGCGCCAGCCCGGTGATCACGCCTGCCGCTGGAGCGCCACCCCATTCTTCGTACATGCCGTGCGCGGTGTAGATCCCCAGTTCAAAAAATGTGTCGGGATCGGCCAGCAGTTTAATGCGCTCTCGCGCTGTCAATCGCCCCTTGGCATGCTGGTTTTCGATGGCCTTTGGACCGCCACCCTCGCAAATCTTCTCTTCTTCGTTACGCACTTGTGACATCAGGTCGGCGAGAAAGCGCATGTTCGCCTCAAAACGCGCCGAGGTGGGATCAATCTTGGTGGTCAACACGTTCGCCGGTTCCGACGTGTTCAAGACAGGAGTTTCGTTGCGGTCAGCCATGGCTCAAAAGAACAAGTCGCGGACTGTTTACCCTATACCAGCGGGGCGGAGCCGCGCAAACGCCCGGGTCAGTGCTCGATACGCCGGACGGCCTCTTCCACCGGATCGTCGGCGATGGCGTCGATTAGCCCCATCTGCAGGGCGCGCGCCGCGCCGATTTTTTCAGCAGCGACAAACATTTCAAGCGCACGGCCTTTGCCGACCAATCGGGGCAACCGTTGCGTGCCTCCCCATCCTGTGATCAGCCCGAGGGCCGCGCCACGATGTCCGAACACGGCGTGTGGCGCAGCGATTCGGTGGTGGCAGGCCAGCGCCAGGTCGAGGCCGCCGCCCATACAGAATCCGTGAATGCTGGCGTACACCGGGGCAGGGTAGTTCGCCACGACCTTCATTAGCTCCTGGCCCATTTTCGCGAAGTCCAGCGCCTCGGTTCCACTGAGGCGGCTGATTTCATTCAGGTCAGCTCCCGCCGAAAAGATTGGATTGCCTGAAATGACGAGCGGAAGAACCGGGGAATCCGAGCTCAAGAAATTCTGAATTTCCTCACGAAGGGCAGTGACTTTCTTTCGTGTGAGGCGGTTCATTCCATCGTCGGATACCAGCGTCAGCAAGAGAACGCCGCGGTCATATCCCAGCGTGAATTCCAATCCGCCCTTGCTCATATGAATCCGGACTAGGAACCCGCTCGCGAAATCCATTCCGCCAGCCGCAAGCCGTCTTCTTCCAGCAGAAACGTTCCCACCCCAAAGCATTCGCCGAAAATGCGATGCGATTCCGGATCGCGTGCGGCCCGCGTGATCCATTGCTGCCCCACGCGGTACTGTGCGGCAGTAAACCACTTCTGCGGCAGCACTTCCACCAGCCCCGCCTGCAGGTAGAAAACGAAAAGCGCGAATGCCGGATCGTCGTTCGACATCGCCTTGTAGCTGGTGGGCACGATCAACTCATCTACGGTCGCAAGCTCCGGCGGCACCTCGATCTTGTGCGGTCCTGGCGGCAATGTGAGCGCTACTTGAAAGTCCGCGATCGGTGCCGTTCCAGCGTAAATACGATCCGAAGATGCTTTGAACCAGCCGGCGACCTCCGCCAGGTCAAACGCCTTCAGTTGATCGGGATCGAAGCAGGCGAGCCGAATACTTCGCCCTTCCGGGCACCATATGCCCAGAGAATTCGGCGGCACCAGGAACGGACGGCAATACGTATTGAGTGCCAGACGCGCCCTGTCCGGTTCCTGCTCCAGGCCAAGGGTCACGAGATGTCCAATAGGACCCTGCTCCCCGTGATGCGTCCAGACGAATCGCTGTCCGGCCAAAGAGCGAAAAGCGGGAAAGGTTTCCCAATACCAGGGCGTGGGGCCAACTGTTTTTGCGAGGATGTCCCGGACGCGGGACGCGTTGATCTCGGCCATTACCCGGCCGCCGGCACGCCGGGCCCCTTCACGTGCGTGCGGATGAATTGCACGATGTCGTCCATCGTCGTGCCCGGCTGGAAAATCGCCGCCACGCCCGCTCTTCTTCAGCCCATCGATATCCTGGTTCGGGATGATGCCGCCCACCACCACGATCACATCGTCCATCTTGTTCTGCTTGAGCAGGTCCATCACGCGGGGAACGATTGCGTTATGCGCGCCGGAAAGAATCGAGAGCCCGATCACCTGCACATCTTCCTGCAGCGCCGCATTGACAATCATTTCCGGCGTCTGCCGCAGCCCGGTATAAATGACTTCCATGCCCGCGTCGCGCAATGCGCGCGCAATCACCTTCGCGCCGCGGTCATGCCCGTCGAGCCCGGGCTTGGCTACCAGCACACGAATCTTAATATCAGTTGGCATGAGGCTCTGCTGACTGCGGCGGATTACACAACCGCTCGAAGTGCTTTAACCCGAACATGGCGCAATTATAAGCCAGAACGATCCATGCCGGTCCCGCCTCAATCACCCACAGTCTTGATATCCAGACTCCGCCACATATACCAACATGCAACGCTGCGGTACGGCTCCCACGCGCGCGCGATCTTTTCCATATCTTTTGGCTTGGGCAGTTTGCGCTTCCTGTAGTGCTTCCGGATCGCCATCTGCACACCGTAATCGCCCGTGGGCAGCACATTTGGACGCCGCAACGAGAACATCAGAAACATGTGCGCCGTCCACACGCCAATGCCTTTCACCTGCGTCAGATGCTTGACGACCTCTTCATCCGGCAGCTCGTGAAGTCGCGAAAAGTCGAGTACTCCGGCCGCAGTCTTCGCCGACAGATCCTTCAGATACGCGGATTTCTGCTTCGATAGCCCCACGCTTCGCAGTTGCTCATCGCTGAGTTTGAGAATCCCTTGGGGAGTGAGTGGCTCCCCCGCCAGCGCCGCGAAGCGATTGAAGATCGTCACCGCCGCCTTGCCATTCAACTGCTGGTAGACAATCGCCTCGGCCAGGCTATGAAACTCAGGCGGCGCATACTGCATGCGGCACGGCCCCACTCGCTCAATGATCGCGCGCAATACGGGATCGCATTTCTTAAGATAATTCACTGCCTTTCGCATGGCCTATATATCTACCACAAAAATCGACCATAGGCGAACAAAACACGAATCAGCCAAAGGATCACTTCTACCCCGCTCTCTTGATCGCGATCCCCATCACCTCGAACCGGGCACCGCGAACCAGTTTGTCCGCGCCGAGGAAAGCCCGCGCCGGATAGCTTCCCGTGAAAGTAGGTCTTGTATACCGCGTTGAATGCCTCGTACTGCTTCAAGTCCGTGCAGAAGATCTGAAGCGAGACAATATCGTCCATCGTCAACCCAGCTGACTCAACTGTCTGCTTGATGCCATCCATTACTGCCTTGGCTTCGTCCTCGGCGCCGGCTGGTGGCGTGCCCGTCTTCGGGTCGAGGCCAAGGTGTCCCGCGATATAAAGCGTGTTTCCCACCAGCACTCCGTCGCTGAAGGGCAGCGCGGTAGCGTTCGCAGGCTTCGGACCAACAATGTACTTGCGGTCCGCTGCACTAGCGGCGAGACCAAGCACGAGACACATGACTACCACGACAATCGTTTGGAGTTTCATTGGGTTCCTCACTTGGAGATCGAGACTAAGATTTCAAAGTCGGTCTGCAGAGTACCATCATCGGATCGCGCCCACCAACAACCCGCAAATTCCGCCGCCCAGCACCACCCACGCCGGATTCACCTTCCACCGCAACAAGACGCCGAGCGCAACCACCGCGATCACCCATGCTGGCCATCCGCGCAGCGCATCTGCGCCCAACCGGAACGTGACTCCCGCCATCAGGGCGACCGCGCACACATTCACCGAATCAAGAAACGCCGCCATCCATACGGATTTCCTGAGCCGGAACAACACGGGCGCCAGTAGCCCGACGTAGAAAAACGACGGCAGAAAGATTCCCAGTGTCGCCACCGCAGCTCCCGGTACGCCGCCCAGTATGTACCCGATGAACGTCGCGGTCGAGAACACCGGACCGGGAGTGAACTGTCCGATCGCTACTGCATCCAGTAACTGCTGGTGCGTGAGCCATGCATGCTGCTGCACGAGTCCCTGCTCCAGGAACGCCAGCAAAACATATCCGCCCCCATAGAGCACCGCGCCCAACTTCAAGAAGAAGAGCGCGATCCGTCCGATCGATGGCCGCGCGACTGCCGGAGCCACAGCCGCCGAGGTTAAGGTCGCAATCCCAAGGGAATACAAAGAGCCTCGTCGCGAGAGCAGAAACGGCAGCAACCAGGCTCCTGCGGAGCGCATACTGGCCGCTCGACGCCCGACCATGCCCAGAAATCCGCCACCGAATAAAATCACAAGCGGATTCACGCCCAGGAAAAATGCCGCCAGCGACAGCGCACCGAGCACAGCCAGTCCCGCATCACGGACTGCTGTTTTTCCCAGACGAAAGATCGCAATCGCGATCACGGCGATCACCGCTGCTTTGATTCCCGCCAGCACCGACACGGCCTGCGTCATCGCTCCAAATCGCACATAGGCCCAGGCAAACGCTCCGGTGATCAACGCTGCGGGCAAAATGAAGCTCGCGCCGGCCACGCACAATCCTGCCCAGCCTCGCGCGCACGAATCCCATATTGATCGCCATTTCAGTGGAGGTTGGGCCGGGAATCAGGTTGGCCGCGCCCAGCATGTCCAGGAATTGCTGCTGCGTCACCCACTCGCCGCTTGCGCACGACTTCCCCTTCCATCATCGCGATGTGCGCTGCAGGTCCGCCAAAACTAATCGTACCGAGTTTGAGGAAGAGTGCCGCTAGTTCCCGGAGTCGGGCCAGGCTTGACCCGCCGTGAGGCGGCAGTTCGCCCGCCCGCGAGTATTCGTCGTTCACGCGGCTTTGTGCTCACCGCGGCGGAAGTTCTCGATCAGATGTTCGGAAGTCCGCAGCGAGAACGCCAGAATGCTGATCGTGGTGGTTTTGTCGGTGCAATTCAGAAACACGCTGGCATCGCACACATACAAGTTCGGCACATCGTGCGTCTGCCCGAAACGATTCGTCACAAAATTCTTGGGATCATTTCCCATGCGGCACGTGCCGGTTTCATGCAGGCTCCATCCCGGAATCTCCGGCGCCTCGCCTGAACCCTCGATCTCGCCGCCCGCGGCCTTCAACACTTCGGCGCAGACTTGCTTCGAGTGCTCCCACATCTTCAACACATTTTCGTCCCACTCGAAGTGCATGCGAGCCACCGGAATTCCGTACGGATCTTTCACCTCCGGATCGAGATCCATATAGTTTGTGTCGGAGCGCAGCGACGGCGCCTGAATTCCAAAACTCACCGGCGCTGGATACCTCCGCTTGATCTCGCGCTTGAAAGAAGACCCGAAACCATCAAGGCTATTGGCGAACCACGGAAACTCGGAGCACCCGCCGTCGGGATAGATCGAGTACCCGCGAATAAATTTCTCCTCGTGCGGATCCTTCAGATTCTGCCAGCGCGGCATCCACGCGATGGTGCTGTCGGCCACATGATCCGGGAAACTGGGCCCTCCCATTAACTGCGGCAAATATCCGCGCACCGACTCGCCGTAAAGGTGGTCGCAAAGATTGCGCCCCAGTTGTCCGCTGGAGTTGGCAATGCCATTGGGCCAATGGCGCGACTTCGAATTGAGCATGATGCGCGCCGATTCAATGCACGACGCCGCCACCACCACGGCCCGCGCATACACTTCCACTTCCTGCTTTGTCTTGCGATCGATGTACGCCACGCCGGTGGCATGGCCGTTTTCATCCACCAGAATGTTTTTCGCTAAGGCGTTAGTGACCAACTCCAGATTCTTTGTCGCCTCTGCCTTGGGCAGCAGGAAATACGGCGTCGAGAAAAAGGCGCCCACATCGCAGCCGGTCGTGCACTCACCGCAGAAATGGCACGCCGGATGTCCTTCATGCGGTTGCGTGAGTTGCGCGCAACGATCCGGCAGATACGGCACGCCAACTTTCTTGCAGCCCGCCTCCAGAATGAAATCCAGGCAGCGAAACTTGAATGGCGGCAAATACGATCCGTCCGGATTGCTCGGCCGGTTCTGCACCGTGCTGGCCACGCCGATCATTTTTTCCACGCGGGTGTAGAACGGGCTGATCTCCTCGTAAGTGAGCGGCCAATCCACGTCGTAGCCATCGAGCGATGCCGCGCGAAGATCAATGTCGCCAAATCGCGCCGAACTGCGTCCCCAGAAATTCGTCTTGCCGCCTACGGCATTGCAGCGCGGCCACATCCACTTCGTCCCCGGGGCGACCGTGAACGGAATCTCATGGTCCCAAGCGGCCTTGGTGTACTCGTTGTCCATGTAGCCGAACGACTCGCCGCGCCGCTTCGGGTCATCCAGCCCGCGAAACTTCATGTCCCACGGCATGCGGTGATAGCGGAAGTCTTTTTCCGGGTCGAGCCGGCGCCCCGCATTCAGCGCGCACACTTTCAATCCCGGCTTCGCACAGCGTCTTGATCGCCATGCCGCCGCCGGCCCCGGTTCCGATTACGATCACGTCGTAAATTTTCTTGGCCATGATCCTGAGATCCGAATTTCTGAACGTCTATGAATTTGCCTGCGGAAGATGCCGGTGCTCCGGATCGTCCTTGTGCGGACACTCTGGCGACTCCGCATAAAACTTCAGCGCCGGATTGTCCAACGCCTTGAATCCGATCTCGCTCGTATAGAAGCCCGTCACCGTGTATTCGCGCATCAGCTCGAAGAACCGGCGCCCGTCCTCCTCGCCAGGGCGCGCCTTGTCTTTGAAGCCAAGAGGTTCGAGCAGGGAAGTCTGCTGTTCCGGTGTGAGGTCCATGAAATTCTTGCCCGAGAGTCCGCTCACTGTGCGCATTCAGCCAGGTGATTCCGGTGCGAAAGCGATACTGCGCCTCCGGATCACTGGCGACCATGAAGTCGATAAACTCCGCCACGCCCGCTTCCTTCGCGCCAGGCGTGCCGTCACTGGGGATGATGATGTCTGCCAGCCGCTCGACCATCGCGTACTCCGCTGCCTTGAAGAATTGCGGATGATAGATCGCCGGCCGGATCTGAAGAGCCGCGTTGCCGATGTGCCCGCAGGCGAATCCCCACTTGCTGAAACCCGGGAAACTGCGCCGCCGCGGCAGCCGTCCCCAGTATGCGCAACATTTCCCGTCGCTGAATGCCTTGTCCCGCCATAGTCTGTCGTCCGGACAGATCCCGCTAGGATAGAAACTGAACGTCTTCTCCACTAACTCCGCCGTCGTCTTATAAGGATCGCCCGGCGCATCGTACTCGATCGAGCAGTATCCCTTGTAACCATGCTTCTTCAGAGTCGCAAACGTCCCGCCAGATCCACGTGCGACGCTTTGCCCTGTTCGTCCACTTCGCCATCCTTCACGTGGCAGATCGCCATAGGCATGGGCAAACATCGCATCCATGGCGCGATCCGGAAGTCCTCATCGTGAGCCGCGACCGAGTTGCCAAAATCCGGCAGCGCCCGCAGCCAAGGGCTATTCACCTTCTCAATCACCTGCACAATGAAAAACGGATCTTCGCTGACCGGATTGTCGTTTTCCAGATGCACCACGACATTCTTCTTCGCCGCATACTCGGCGACGCGGGAGAGTGTCGTCTGCGGTGCGTCCCACATCCGGCTTGGAATCCTTGGCGCCATCGATGTGCGTGCGAATGCTGGGCGAACCGAGAGCCGCACCAACGTCCACCCATTGATTGCTCGCCTTCACCGCTCGCTTCCGTTCGGCCGCATCCATTGCATATTGGCTGTGCCGGCCGTCAACCGCGATGTCAACGATCGGCTGAGCCGGCCTTCTCCACGGCAGCGCGAAACTGCTCCAGATATTTTGGATCGGTCGAAGGAAAGATCGGACTCCACGGCTCAATGTTGTGGACATTGAACTTCTCCGCGACGTGCGCAGCAAAATCTTTCAACTCCATCTGCTGGGCCAAAGGAACTTTGCTTGGAGTCTTGCCGTCCCAGCCTTTCCATCCCACGATGAATTCACGAAACGGATAGGCCGCGACCGCGACACGGTCTCGCGGTGCAGTCGGGAAGTTGACTCTGGGCCCGGGATTCGCCGCACGCGCCAGTCCGGGCAAAAGCCAGGCTCCAGCCGCCGCGCCCGCACATTGTTCGACAAATTGCCGCCGTGTAATAGCGCTCATGCGCGCCAGTGTACCAGAGAAATTTCTGTGGCGTGGACGCGAGAGCCCGAGCGGTGTGAATTAGAGAAAATATTACCCAGGAGTGTCTCTCAACCTTTAGCGGGTCACTCTCAGTTCGAGCTCTTCGTCAACGAGTGGGCCGCATTCGCCGCCAAGGCAAAAGACGTTGCGGCATCGACCACGTATTCGTCCTCATACCAGAGGAACGGCCACCCCTCTTTGAGTTCCGGAAAATCGGGCTGGATCATTACCACGCCAGGGATCATTCCTCCAGGAATGAAGGTGTAGTCCGCGCGATTGTTGCCATAGGCGATGAGCTTGGACTCCGTCCCCACTGTCGAAACATACGAGACATTCGACACGGGATGCCTGCCCAGGACATAGTCCAAACCGTTGAGCGTGTCTTCAACGCTTTCGTTCTCGGGAAACGCTTCATGCAGAAAATACATCTGAGTTGCAAATCCCGTCGCTCCCGATGACCCTCCCCACGTGCCGGTCGAGATCGGCACGCCATAAGGATTTTGCAACATCGTTTCCTGCAACTTTCGTTTGTAGGCTGAGAGAGCGGAACCTACTCCTTTCTTGAATTCTGCGTCCATGAACGGAAGGGTTCGCGCGGCTGTTCCTCCCACAAAGGCAAATTCCCTTTCGATCACAGGCAACAGTTCTTTCAGGCGATTGCGATAAGCTTCTCCACCGCGCGTCGAGATCACCAATTCAGCTGCGGCCTCTATCTCGGCGTGCTGTAGATTGCTACCGGTCGTATTGAAATATTGAAATAGGGCGGGCGGATGTGTGCGCTCTTCCTCCCAAGCTTTCACCGCTGTTTGCAGGCATTCTTCGGCCATTGTGTCGTTGTAGCCGCGCAGAACACGGCTGGCGGCGGCAAGCGCGCCCGCTGCGTCATAGTTCAGCGCCGTGGTGTGAGTCGTGAACGCCCAGCGATCGTCGGGCACACCCGAGTAGACACCGTCGCTCTCCAAGGGCCCCAATCGTTCAGAGTAGATTCGCCCATCGGTTTTGGAGGCCGCATCTCCCAGGTGCGTGTACTGCTCCAATGTGGGTTCGATGATTCCAGGAATCGCGTGGCCGATCACGCGATACTGCGCCAGTAACAGAATCACGCCGTGTTCAATCTGCTGCAGGACGTCGGGTACTCCGTCAGGCTTTCGAAGTTGGACGTAGCGCGCGTTTTCGTCCACCGAAGTTTCGTCGGAATTAACATTGAATTTTTCTCGCGCCACGACCAAGTCTGTGATCACGCGGCTCTGAGTCTGGGTGCGCAGGTCAAAGTCGCCTGCGTCAAACCATCCTCCAACATTGAGCCCCGGGATATGTTGTCCCGGAGAAAATGGTGAATCCGTCGTTGGTCCCTGTTTATAACCGTCGAAATGCGTGTAGTTGACAGGCGCCTGGCGGGCGTCGTCGAGATGCGATGCGCCATGCCAAATGCGGTATCCCTCGCGCACTTTGACGTGGTCCATCTGCTCGGGAAGATACGTATCGAGCGTAGAGCGCCAGATGCCATCGTAAATATTTGGCGCAATTCGAAAGGGTCCGGTGCGTTGTCCCGCATATTCGATAGCGTAGATACCGGGTTCACGAACTGCCGAAAAATCGAAATGCGCATATTCATAGCGCATCCACTTACCCCACGGCTTAATCGCCCCGCTGAAGACTTCGCGATACAAACCGTCAGAGTTGAGGCGAACGACGCGAGCAGTCTTGGGCGCGTCGAAATGCGGATCGAGTTCCAACACCGCGATCTTTTGCCGATCGGGCGTGTATCCCACCTGGTTGTAACCAACCACGGGCGGCCGAGTCCATCCCGCGATCACGTTGGGATGAACGTGCCACACCACAACTTCGCCACTCTTGCCGCCAGGAATCAATGTCCGTAAAACGAACCATCCGTTTTGAACGGTGTTGCGGCCATCGAACAGAAGGATCGCGCCGACCTCAGAAGCAATAGCGATTCGAGTAGAAGGATCTTCAGGAGACAACACGAAGTTCATAGCGGTGGCCAATGGTAAAGGTTCCGCGGCTCCATCAGCGGTGCTTTCCATGGGGCCATCGGGATGGCGAGGAAATATTCCGCTGCCCTCGCCCGCGATATAAGTCTTGCCAAAATATTGTGAGGGCAGAAATTCAAGGTTGAACCCAGCTTTGCCCACAAGCGCTGGCGGGACAGGTTGCTCGAGTTGTACGGCTACGCGAAATCCTCCAGTCTCCGGGCGGACGTCGATGCGATATTCGATGCCTTGATCCGGATACGCGCAATACGCCGCGATTTCGTCTTGAGCCGTCCCCCGCTTTCTCTCTTTGAAATCCGGAATTGCATCCCACTGCGCAGGCGTCGCCGATAGACGAAAGTCCCCGTTCGTAGCGATACGCTGGTCATGAAGAATAATTTCCAGCCCGCTCATTTTCTGATCGCCAAAAACCCGGTGATAAGAATTATGGAACAGCAGCACGCTCAATCCCTGACGTTCGAGAACTTCCTGTTGGGTCAAGTGAAGATCGGAACCCGCCCATGACGAGACGCCAGTACTTAGAACAACGGCAAACAGGAAAATTCTGGAAACAGCCGTCGGATTCATCGTTCCCTCATTCCGGAATTCCAAATTAAGCGCAAGTGGCGCAAAAACAGTCCGAGCCCGTGAAAAGGGCAACATCGGTCTCTGGTTGACGCAGTATACCGGAAACGTTTACGCTGAATGGCCCTTTTGCGTTTCACTTCGCTCACTTGAGGAACGAATCATGATGGCAGCGATCGCTCTGCTCCAGGCAACCCGGCTCGTGCATCTGGCCACGGTCGATGTGGTGATCATCGTGTTTTACTTCGCGCTGGTTCTGGCCATTGGTTTCTATCTGAAAAGCCGGGCCAATACGGGCGAAGATTTCTTCATGGCCGGACGCGAAATGACTGCCTGGGTCGCCGGCCTCAGTTTTCTCTCCGCCAATCTGGGCGCGCTTGAATTGATGGGATGGGCTGGTTCGGCCTACCAGTATGGCATTCTGGCCGCGCACTGGTATTGGATCGGCGCCATTCCGGCCATGTTATTTCTCGCCTTGGTCATGATGCCGTTCTACTACATCTCCAAAACCCACTCCGTGCCCGGATATCTGAAGTTGCGCTTCGGCGAACACAGCCGCGCCTTGTCGGCGATCTCGTTCGCCTTCATGACCGTGCTGATGAGTGGCGTCAATATGTTCGCCATGGCCAAGGTCATGCAAATTGTATTGGGTTGGGACATCAATTTCAGCATCTGGGTCTCGTCGCTTACCGTGGCTGTTTACGTCGGTTTGGGCGGACTCCGATCGGCAATCTTCAACGAAGTACTCCAGTTCTTTCTGATTTGGGCCGGAGCCTTGCTCATCCCGATTCTTGGCCTTTATGAAACCGGTGGCTGGTCCCACCTCAAGGTGCTTATCGCCCAGAGAGCCTCCGACCGAGTACGTTCATCTTTGGTCGGGACTCGGTTCGTTCAGTACGAACCCGATGGGAATTCACTGGACGGGCATTGTCTTCGGCCTCGGCGCGATCATCTCCATGGGTTACTGGACCACGGATTTTCTGGTCGTCCAGCGCGTGCTGACCGCCAAAGATCTGCGCAGTGCAGAGATGGCACCCATCATCGGAGCTGGATTCAAGATGCTGGTTCCCGTCATCGTGATTCTGCCCGGACTGCTGGGATTGGCCTTGCTCCCGATGAAACTGACTGCGGAATCGTCGCTCGTAGCGGGCGGCCACAGCTACAACGACGTTCTTCCGTTAATGCTTGCCCGCTATTGCGGCCCGGGTTTACTCGGACTCGGAATCACCGCGCTGATCGCCGGGTTCATGTCGGGTATGGCGGGAAATGTCAGCGCTTTCACCACCGTCTGGACCTATGACATTTACCGCGCGCTGATCAACAAGAACGCTTCCGATCGTCACTACGTAAGCATGGGCCGCTGGACGACTGTGATCGGTGTGCTGATCAGCGTCGGCACGGCGTATCTCGTCATGCAGTTCGCCAGCATCATGGACTACGTGCAGGCCCTCTTCAGCTTCTTCATTGCGCCTCTATTTGGAACGGTCATCCTCGGCATGCTCTGGAAACGGGCTACTGGAGCTGGAGGTTTTTGGGGATTGCTGTGCGGAACACTTTCGTCCATCAGCATGTGGGTTTGGGTCAAGCTCGACCCTTCCGCTCTGCGCTACGTGGCTCTCTCGCCCAACGCTAAGGCCATTGCCCAGGATATGTACCAGGCCGTGTGGTCGTTCCTGGTATGCATCACCGTGACCGTGGTCGTAAGTCTGGCAACCAAACCAAAGCCCGAAGCCGAGCTTACCGGATTAGTTTACGGACTGACTCCCGTTCCTACCGTTGGCGGGCTGCCTCTTTATAAGCGGCCCATTTTTTGGGCGGTGGTCGTCGGTGTGCTCTTGATCGTTGTGAATATCGTGCTCTGGTAACACTGTTTTCATCTGGAAGGGGGTGACCAAATGCATGGCAGCGGAATTCAAATCTGGTTCTTCATTGGCCTGTCAATGCTAGTCAACGGAGTGTTGATTACGGGCGCGGGCATCTGGGAATGGATGCATCCGCCCCTCATCCCCGTGGTTCTCTTTCATTTGCACGCCAGCATTTGGTGGGGAGCAATTCTTGCGCTGTTTGGAGTGTTGTACTGCTACAAGTTCGCTCCGAAGCGCGAATCTTAACCCAGCGTCAAGGCGAGCTTCGTGACCGAAGCGGGCGCGAATGTGTGGCGCAGAGACCGTTCCTTAATTTCCAGCGTTTTAGTTTCCGGACGAACGACATCTCTTTCTGCGAAAGAATTGTGCGCGTGAATATCGGGATTCGTTAGCACCGTCACCGAGCCCGACTGAACGCCGGCGCTGTGGATATCGATCTGCGTCTCACGTGATTCGCTCACGTGAGGATTGACCACCGTCAACACCAGATCTTTCCCCTTTTGCGAAGCCGATCCCTGTAATCCCCACAACGATGCGGACTTGCCGTCGCGATCGTAGTGAACCTGCGGAGCCGAGAAAATCGTCCGCAAAGATTGTCCCCCCTGGTGCGCGGAATACATGTCAAAGACGTGACCGACTGGCGTAATGCAGAACCTGTCTTCGTGCGCCAGATAAAGGCTGTTCAGGCAGTTGATGAGCTGCGCACAGTTCGCCATCGCGATCTTTTCGGGATGCTGGTGGAATAGGTCGAGGGTCATTCCACTGAAAATCGCATCGCGCAGCGTCGGCGTCTGCTCCAGGATGTTTCCCGCCGTAGCCTCACTGCCGGGCCGATACCATGGGCCCCACTCGTCAATCACCAGCTTGATGTGATGCTCCTTGTCGAACTCTCCCATTGCCTGCCAGTGTCCCTTCGATGAGAGACTGCATTGCCATCCCTTCCCGCAGTAGTTCATACCAATCCACAAAGTCAAATTTCAGGGCGTCGCCTTTGCCCTTGTCCCAGTCTTGCGTCTTGCCACGACTCAAATTCCAAGTGTAATAGTGGAGTGCGAGTCCGTAGATGGACTTGATCTGCTCTGGTCCCTTGCGGCCAATCTCCTCTAGAAACCCTCGCGTCCAATCCCAGTTGAAGTCGCTCGGACCCGATGCAACGAATGCCAACTCGTCTTCTGAATGGGACTTGTAGCGCGGGACCCAAGTCGCGAAGCGGCGGAATTCGACAGCGTATTCTTGTGCCGTGAAATTCCCGCCGCATCCCCAGGACTCGTTGCCCACGCCCCAATATCGCACTTGAAACGGGTCGCTGTACCCCGCGGCGGCGCGTATCTCCGCCAGCGATGTAGTGCCTGCCGGCGAGTTGCAATATTCCACCCAACGGTAGAAATCTTTCGCCGAAAGGCTGCGCAAATTCGCGGCCAGATAAGGTTGGCTTCCCACCAGTTTGCAGAAGTGTACAAACTCGTTCGTGCCGAACTGGTTGGTTTCCGTGCCTCCCCAAAAGTTGCTGCGCCGCGGACGCCTATCGGCAGGACCGATTCCATCTTGCCAGTCATAGCTATCTGCAAAACAGCCGCCCGGATAGCGAATCACAGGGGCCTTGATCTTGCGCAGATGATCAATCAGCTCCTTGCGGATTCCGTCGACGTTCGGCACCTTGGAATTGGGACCAACCCAGATGCCGTCGTAAATCACTCCTCCCAGATGTTCGGTGAAGTGACCGTAAATTTCCGGAAGAATTGTACCCAACGGTTCGTCGAGCAAAACTTCAATACGCGAATCCGCTGAATCGAGCGCTGCAGCCCAATTGCGCATACCTTGCAAAAGGCAGCGCACTTGCTCCCAACGCCATTTTCCGGACAAATGTTCTGCGGCTGGTCATAATGTTATGTTCCTTTATCGCAAACGCGAGACGCTGGTGTCACGGGACAAGACGTGAATTATTGCACACCTCCTTGCGCGTTCCGGTTGGTTTGGTTTAACGTTCGCTTTGTGATCGCTATCATCGATCTGGTGTTCTGCTGCGCAAGAGGCTTCCATCGCGGCATCTGCACCGACTCTATGCGGGCCGCCGGAAGTATGGGTTCATGAATGGGCAAAAATCCGACTACCCTTCTTGACATCGCTAAGGCGCTAGGCACTTCGATCGGCACCGTGCATCGCGCTTTGCACGGGAACCCGGACGTGAGTCCAGCGACCAAAGCCAAGGTCCTGCGCATGGCGAAGACCCTTGGTTATCGTCCCAACCTGGCCGCACGTTACTTATCGTCTAAGAAAACCATTCGCGTGACGGTCAACACGTTAGAAGGAACCACCTCGTTTTGGGACGAGGTGCGGGCCGGGATTCGAGAGGAATCCGCCTCGGCGCCTCTCGAAAATGTAGAACTATGAGTTTCGAACGTACGCACAACTCGGGGAACTGCAGGAAGAGGTTTTTGAGGCCGCCATCCGCGAGAAAGTGGACGGCATCATTACCTTCCCCAGCCACCCCAACACCTTTCGGCCTTGGATCCGGCGCGCGTCTCGAGCCCGTATCCCCGTGGTCTGCGCTGTAACCGACGCGCCCGACAGCGGGCGATTGGGCATTGTCGCGATTGACACTCTCGCGAGCGGTTCCATCGCCGCGGACCTCATGGGCAGATTTCTTGCGGGACAGGAAGGATTGGTCGCGATCACCCTCTTTGACAACGCGATCACTGAGCACGCGGAGAAATCGGCCGCGTTTGAAAGAACATTGCGTTCTCTGTATCCCAACCTTCGTCTTTTGCCCCCCGTCGAAGACCATGGCATGGAGGCGGAGGCATACAGTAAATGCCGCGCCCTGTTTGAAGCGCACTCGGATTTGCGTGGCGTTTATGTAACTACCGAGGATTCAATCCCGGTGTTGAAAGCGGCCCACGACGCAAAAATTCTCAATCGCCTGACCATCATTACGACGGATCTCTTTCCAGACCTTGTTCCCCATATTCGATCGGGCGCTGTGTCGGCGACCATCTACCAGCGTCCTCGCACCCAAGGTCGCATGGCGTTTCAAATGTTGCACAAGCACCTGGCAGAAGGCGGCACCCAGTCCCACGAAATTGCTTTGGCACCCCACCTCGTGATGCGCGGCAACCTCGACTTCTTTCTGGAACAGCAGGCCAAGGCTTTGGGCAAGCAAAAAGCACCGAGAAACGGCAGCGAATTGCCCGACGGCTTGGCTTAGGAACTGCGCTGGTTTAGTGAGTCGGTTCCTTCACTACGACAATGCGATCGCCCGCCACGTTCCGTAATTCCTGCACAAAGCCCGAGGGCCATCGGATCTCAACCAGATCCGCCACACGCTTGTGTTCCCAATCCAAAGTGAACTGGACCCGCACTTGACGACGCATAGCCCGCGCTGGTGGACATGTGGTTGTACTGCGTTCCGGAAGCGGTGACCACTTTAATTCTGGCTCCGATCCCATCGCGATTGCTCTTGGTCCCTTGAAGCTTCAACTCCAACCAGTGATTGGTGCCCGGACTCTGATTAATCCAGACTTCCGCCGGAGCACCGATTGCACTCACCACCACGTCCAGGCGGCCATCGCCGTTCAAGTCGCCGACGGCTGATCCCCTATGTCGCGACGCAGGCTGAGCCGTCAATCCAGCCTCAGCAGTTAGAGCTGAGAATTTCATGCCACCAAGATTGCGGAAAACGGTATTGGGTTGAGCCACGACCAGATTCGGTTCCGCCATGAGCGACTGAACATGTCCGCGCGAAACAAAAATGTCCTTCCAGCCATCGTTGTCGAAATCGGCAATCGTCGGAGAATATCCGGCCATGGGCAGGCTCAGCTTGGTCATTCCGCTTTCCCGCGTGACTTCCACGAAGCTTCCTTTTCCCGTGTTGCGGTAGACCGGAAACGTCTCTCCATCAAGCGCGACCAGCGCGATATCGGGATAACCGTCATTGTCCAGATCGCGAAAATCGACGCCCATGCCTGAGATGTAGGTGCCGTCTTCGCGCAGGGCAACGTTCACGTCGAAACCAACTTCCTCGTACTTGCCGTTCCCTCGGTTGCGGAAGAACGAATTCATCAGCTTGTCGTTGGGGATAACGAGATCCATCTTGCCCGACAGGTTCGAATCGGCCGCCGCGACTCCCATCCCTTTCCCGGGATGTGCGCGGAACCCGGCTTCGACAGAAGCATCGCGGAAGGTCCCGTTCCCATTGTTAAGCAGCAATTGGTTCGGAGTGGGTTTGTACATCTTGGGATGGCAATATTCGCGATGCCCGTACGATTCGCATACGGGCTCATGTGCGCCGTCCCACTTCAGATAATTGACGATCACCAGATCGAGCAGTCCGTCATTGTTGACGTCTACCCAGGCTGCAGCCACAGACCAAAGCGGCCCGTACTCCGCATCGGGTTTGTTCAGGCCGGCTTGGGCGCTTACATCCGTGAACGTTCCATCTCCGTTGTTGTGATAGAGGGTATTGTGATAAACGCCCGCGACAAAAATGTCTTCGTAGCCATCGTTGTCATAGTCACCGATGGCGACGCCTATGTCGTAGCCCGTTCCCGCAAGCCCGGCTTTTTCGGTGACGTCCGTGAAGTGTCCGTGGCCATCATTTTCGAAGAGGCGGTTGGAATATTTTGCAGATGTTTTATGGAGCGACTTAATATCCGCTCCGTTGGTGAAGAAGATGTCGAGTTTGCCGTCGTTGTTGTAATCGAAGATGGCAACTCCGCCCGCCATCGTCTCCGGGGCGTGACGCTCAGGCGTTTCGCAGCTATCGAGCTTGAAATCTATGGCCTGGTAAATGAACTTGATCGGACTATCGCTAGAGGCTGCGTCCCGCGGATCTTTGACCGTCTGCGACCCTTCCGTTCCCCGTGTTTGCGAACGCACGGGCAGGCACGCACTCGACACCAAGAAGAAAGCCGTCGCCAGCACGCAAAAAAACCTACGGATCCTCATGTCAGAAACAGTAGTCGAAAACAATGTCGTCCGTGATTCTACTCCGGCAACTGCTGCTCGCCGTGAATCGAGAGCCGCGATTCTACCTGTGCGGCTGCTGGTTCCCGGCTGTCCTCCGCCCACCGTGACGACGTAATCTCCTGCGGAAATGAGCCGGTCTCCGGCCTCGTTGACATAACTCAACTCGCGTGGCGGCAGGCTCAGCGTGACGTGCTTCGCTCGCCAGGGTCCAGGTGAATGCGGGTAAACGCCCGCAGCGCACGCAGAGGTGCGCCCGCCAGCTTTCGGGAAATCCCAGGTAGAGTTCCACCGTTTCATCGCCGGCCCGCTGGCTGGTGTTCTTTACGTCCACCTCGACTGCAAGAGGGTCGCCTGCCTGCAGGTCTTGGTTCAACTTCAGTCCGCTGTAGGTGAATGCTGAATACGACAAGCCGTAACCGAACGGATACAGAGGCTGCCCCGAGAAGTACCGGTACGTGCGACTCTTCATCGCATAATCATCGAATGGCGGCAACTGCTCCACGCCTTTGTAGAACGTCACCGGCAAACGCCCGGCAGGATTATTTCCGCCAGCCAGCGTTTCCGCGATCGCCGTTCCGCCTTCTTCGCCGGCATACCATGCCTCGAGAATCGCGCTGGCGTGATCATTCGCCCAATTTACGGCCAAGCGCGCTGCCGTTCATCAGAACCACGACCAGGGGCTTGCCGGTCCCTCGCAAAGCGCCAAGAAGTGCGGATTCCTCTTCCGGAAGGTTGAGGCTGGTACGGTCTCCACCGATAAATCCGGGCATGTCGACTTTCATTTCTTCGCCTTCAAGTCTCGACGTGATTCCGACCACAGCTACGATAACGTCTGCTTGCCGCGCAGCCGTGGCGGCCTCCATGATGGGATCGGCGTTCACGGGCAACCACACGAACTTCGTGCCAAAACCGCCCCGCATGAACTCGATCTTCACCGCGTAGCGTTGCCCTTTGCTTAATGGAATTGTGATGGTCTGCGAGTTGGGATCGTGCAAGATCATGTCATCCACAACCAATTTCCCATCCAGCCACATGCGTTGCATCGATCCGCGCAGCCCGAGTTTGAATATGCCTGATTCCGTCGGAGTGAGAAAGCCCGTCCAGCGCACCGAGAAATCCTTCATCCCGGCGGGCGGCGTCACAGCATGCGAATTGGGACGAGAAAGTTGAAGGTCCACGTATTCGTCCACGCGAACCGTCGATGGTGAGCCGCTAAAATCATTCGGGAAGTACTCAGCCTTCAACCCCGGCTTTTCCATCCTCCGTCGAAAGGTTTGAGCTGGAATGACGGCCTCCGTCCGCAGGAAATTCGTGCCCGGAACGTAGGACACCTGCGCCGCGCCGAACTGTTTACGAATGCCCTCCAGGGCAGTCACGGCATGCGAAGCCGTACCCGCGTAGTTGCCGTGCAGCACCTCCACCGATTCCGCAAGCGGCCCCACCACTAGGATCTTCTTGACGCTCGATGGAAGCGGAAGTACGCCGTCGTTCTTCAGCAGCACCATCGACTCGCGAGCCGCTTGCAGTGCGAGTTTGCGGTGCGCCGCGCTGTCAATCTCCGACTCCGGAGTCTGGGCATACGGCACCTTTTCCGGCGGATCGAACATCCCCAGCCGCATGCGCGCCGTGAAGAGGCGTTTCAACGCGACATCAATATCTTTTTCAGTTAGAAATCCCTGTTTCACCGCATCCAGATACTTCACGTAGTCGGAATTGTCTTTCGTCACCGTGAAGAAATCCGCGCACTCATTGTCCATCCCTCGCTTCAAAGAAACGGCGGCCCCTTCGGCCTGACTCTTGGTAAATTTATGCCCCTCGAAAATGTCGACGATCGCATCGCAATCCGATACGACGTATCCATTGAACTTCCAGGCACCGCGCAACTGGCTTTGCAGCAAGAATGTATTCGCGCACGCCGGTTCGCTGTTTACGCGGTTATAAGCGCACATGATGGATTCTGCTTTGCCCTCAGTGACGGCAGCACGAAATGCAGGCAAGTACGTGTCTTCCATATCGTGCTTCGATACCGCCACGTCGATCGTGTGGCGCGACGGTTCAGGACCGCTGTGCACCGCAAAGTGTTTTGGCGTAGCGATGACCCGGAAGTACTTGGGGTCATCCCCCTGCAATCCGGTCACGAACGCGACGCCCATCCGTCCCGTTAGAAACGGATCCTCGCCATACGTCTCCTGGCCGCGTCCCCAGCGCGGATCGCGAAAAATATTGATGTTCGGCGACCAGAAATCCAGCCCTTCCATAATGTCGCGCCGTCCGGCCCTTACGGCCTGATTATGTTTGGCGCGTCCTTCTGTGCCAATGACGACCGCCATATCGTGGATCAAGGGGACGTCAAAAGTTGCCGCCAGTCCAATCGGCTCCGGGAAAACGGTCGCCGTTCCCGCGTTGGCGACCCCATGCAGAGCCTCACTCCACCAGTTGTATTCAGGAACTTGAAGTCTTGGGATCGCCCGCGCCTGATTCACCAACTGCGACGCCTTCTCCTCAAGAGTCATCCTTCCAACCAGGTCATCGACCCGGACGTCGATAGGCTTCGATGGGTCGAGATAGACGGCAGGTTGCGCCGTTTGAGCAGTTGAGCAGGTGAGAGTGACAAAGGCAACGATCACCAATTGTAGAGTCGTTACAACCTTCCATCGCAGCATGAAAGACCTCCCAGGCAAGCTTCCCACGGTATTTACCACCGCGGTCCGCCTTTATGTTTTCTCATTTCCGTAAACGATAACGGTGGAACCGTTGCTTGTAGCACACTGAAATCATGCCGGTCAATGCGCTGAGCTTAAAAATTAGGCACGGAAATGAGAGCAATTTGCGGCCAATCATTGGGAATTGACGCACCCGTGGGGACGAATTTATTTTGCGGGCACGGAATCGCTCGCGGCAAAGACATAGGTCGTCAGCTTATCGAGTTTGAGGTTGGTGCGTTTACAAACCAGAACGGCGCTTCCGTCCTCGGAGCGCAACCACTCCACATCCTTCATAAGAACCCGATGGTCTGATACCTTCGTCGCCGCCGTATCCGGAACGGATGACTTATCTTCCTCCGAATCGCCGCCCGGGAACGGCTTGTACGATGGAGAGTTCGGATTCGGATAAGCTCCCTGCCCATTCCATACTTTCCCTGGCGGTTGCGGCGGTCCGTACTGCAGGTTTTGTCCACCCTCCGCAGTCGCGGGGTAATACCAGGCAGTCAGATAAGCTTTGAGAGCAGCGGTACCCCCCTTCCACTCCGCCGCGTCCAGTCGAATTGCTAACCGCGACGGAGTCGTGGCCGTCTTCGGCGGCAGATTCGATTACCTCTCCGGTCAGCGTCGCATTCCTCGGCAACACTTTGCCCTGCAGTAGTGTTGCGATTTCCAGCTTCGCTCGCACCTTCGTTCCAACCGCGGTTTTACCAGCTGAAACGCTCTGTTGCATGACCACCGGTAAGTCTTGTGCGTGCGGATCGGTGGAGCCGCCGGCTTCTCTTGACTGAATGCAACGCAAGAACAGGCGACACCCACCACAAAGAGTCGCGTAACTTCCCTTCGTGTCAACATTCGCGCCCCTTCTTCATTGAACTCGCGATTTCCTGGACGAAAGGTGCGGCCAGAGTATACTCCCGCCCGCGAAAGTGCGTGTTCTCAGTTTCCTGGCTACTCGCGACAGCGCACTCACCACGTTCGACAACAAATGAGATGTTTCTTCGCTCAAAAAGGGTAACCAGCTATTCAAGTCTGCCTGGAACACTGTGAAGGGGTGCAGCGAAATTGCCCCGGATTTGGTGTCCTGCAAGGCGGCCGGCCGCGTGATCTCCACTGCTCCGCGCGAAAGCGTTCTCGAAAAACCGCTGTAGCGAATACGTCTGTGCCTCGGGTAAATCCCCTAGAAATCCTTTTCGGCAAATTTCCGTAAACTGTGTGCGCCAGCCTTCCCGAACAGTACACACACGTTTTTTCTTCTTGACAGTAGCCCTGAGTTGAATGTATTACCGATAACGTTTACGGAAGTTCAGGCAAATGCTGCGCCCAGGTTGCTTGCCAACCTAGTTAACTCGGAGGCTGCAAATGAAATCTCTCTCGCCCGTGTCTGCCGGGAGCCTTGGCCTTGCTGTGAAAGGCCGCTATCTTCATCTTGCCGTTCTGCTCACTGCTTTCCTGGTACTGCTGGGGTCCCAGGCCTTGGCCCAGGACGCAACCATCATCGGGACGGTTACAGACGCGTCGGGTGCGGTGGTTCCGAACGCAACCATCACCGTGACCAGTATCGATAAGGGAACCACTCGAAGCCTGACCACCAACAGCGACGGGCAATATGCAGCCCCCAGTTTGCCAATTGGTCATTACACGGTCCGTGCCCAAGCCACCGGATTCAAGGCTGCCGAGCAAAAGGGCGTCGAACTAAACGTGGCTGAGCGCGCCCGAATCGACTTCAAACTCGAAGTCGGAAACGTGCAAGAGTCCGTCTCCGTGGAAGCCAATGCGGTCGCGGTCCAAACCGACACCGGCGAAGTCAGCACCGTGATCACTGGCGAACAAGTCAGCCAGCTCTCCACCAACGGTCGCAGTCTTTACACACTGTTTGCCCTCACTCCCGGTGCCTCGAGTATTCAGTCTGCCAGAGTGGGATTTACCCCCGTAAGCGGCGATAGTAACGTGAGCGTTAACGGGCAGCGCGCCGGGCACAACCTTCAACTGCTCGATGGCGGCGAAAACCTTGACCGCGGCGGCAGCAGCGGCAGCGTCATGCCCTCCATTGATGCCATCGCCGAGTTCAACAACATTACGTCTAATTACAGCGCCGAATACGGGCTCTCCTCGGCGGCTACCATCACCACGGCCGTGAAATCAGGAACCAAGACGTTCCATGCCTCCGCCTGGGAATATTTCCGCAACGATGCCCTGAACGCTCGCAACTACTTCAATCCCGCCGCCAAAAAAGTCACCGAGTTGCGGTACAACGTGTATGGCTTCAATCTCGGTGGCCAGGTTCCCTTGTGGAAAGAGCATCCAACTTTCTTCTTCTTCAACATGGAATGGCGCAAGGAGATCGACGGCGGCTCGACGAACGTAGTCGTGCCCGATACCGCAACTTATGGGGGACTGTTTGCTGGTGCGACTGCGGCGACCTTGCATACTCCATGCACCAATCAGGTTAACGCGGCTATAGCGACTGCTTTCACAAATGCGGGGCAGACTCTCAGCACGCCCGATCCCGTGAGCGGGGCATGCAATGATACAGCCCCGAACAATGCGACACTGCAGCCCTTCACCGGGAATCAGATACCCTCTGTTCTGCTCGATCAGAACGCCCAGAACCTGCTGAAGTACGGCATTTTCCCCGCGAACAACTCCGTCAACAGCAAAGGCCAGCCCCAGTTTTTCGGCGGCAACAACTCTCCGACGAACTTGCGCGAAGAAATTGCCCGCGTTGATCACCAGTTTAGCAGCAAGTTCTCCGTCTTCGGACACTGGGTCTCCGAGCAGATTTCCCAAACCTACGGAACCACGCAGTGGAGCGGCGACAACGTGCCTACCGTCAGCGACGTCTTCGGAAATCCTTCCTATAGCGCTGTGGTTCACACGACCTACGTCATCAGCCCTACCCTGCTCAACGAGGCGTCCTTCAACTACAACGGCAACCGCATCAATATCATCCCTCAGGGACTCTTTGATGGCGATAAGGCTGGTTTCTCGTTTAACCGCTTGTTCAGCGGACCAAATGTGGGTAACCGCATCCCTTCCATCAATTTGAACGGTGGTACGGGAACGAACTACACGTCGAATTGGACCCCTTGGCTCAACAAAGCAGACGATTATCAACTGCGTGACGATATTTCCTGGACCAAGGGTGCCCACCAACTGAAGTTCGGATTTAGCTGGGCGATCTACAAAAAGGGCCAGGACGCCTTTGCCAACACTCAAGGCAACTTCAACTTCAACGGATCATTCACGGGTAACGATTTCGCCGATTACCTGCTTGGCTACTCCCAGTCCTATAACGAGGATGCTTTTAAAATCCACGGGCAATGGAACAACATTTCATTAGCCTCTTACATTCAGGACAACTGGCGCGTGAACAAACAACTCACGTTGAACCTGGGATTGCGCTGGGACGGAATGCCGCACACTTACGAGGCAAACCAACAGTCCACAAACTTCTATCCCAACCTCTATGACCCTGCCAACGCGGCCACATTTGACTCGCAGGGGCATATTTGCAGCGTAAACTCAGTGCCGGCATGCCCAGGCGGACCGAGCCCCGCGCTCGGAACCAGTCCGAATTCTATTTTGGCTGGCGTGCAGTTTTACACAAACGGCATCGGCACGGGCGGCAAGAATGGAATTCCCAAAGGCTTGGTCAATGACCACTGGGCCAATTTCGGACCTCGCATCGGCTTTGCCTACGACCTTACGGGTCAGGGTAGAACCGTTATCCGCGGCGGCTTCGGCATCATGTACGAACGGGTTCAGGGCAACGATATGTATAACGGCGCCACCAACCCGCCAGGCAACTTCCAACCCACTCTCAACAACGTATCGTTGTCGAATCCCGGTCTCTCGGTAGCAAAAGGTAATCTGATTACGGCAGCAGATTTGCCGGTACTGCCACTCGGGATCACTGGTATCGCCAACCCATACAAACCGGGTACCGCTTATCAATACAGCGCTGGCGTGCAACAGGCCTTGGGCCACCGCGCCGTCCTGGGCATATCGTATGTTGGTAGCCATGACACGAATCTGAACGACTATCGCGCTATCAACCTTCCGCCTTTGAATTTGCTCCCGGGGATGGTTGCTGCCGGATCGCTCGACAACACGCAGGTCACGTATCTCGGTTTTGGCGGCATCCGCCTCGCCGAGAACGAAGCCAGTTCTCACTACAACTCGCTCCAGGTGGATCTTCACGGACGTGTAACCCGAGACCTCCAACTGCAATTTGGCTATACGTTCTCGAAGGCGATTGATGCAACCACCAGTAATGGTAGCGGTGGCGACCTCAACAACGTCACCAATCCGTACGCTGGGTGGAGGTACGATATCGGGCCATCCCAATTTGACCGCAGGCACAACGCTTTCGTGAACTTCGTGTATGACATCCCGATTTTCAGGAACGGCAACCAGCTTACGAAAGCAGCGCTGGGCGGATGGCAGATTTCCGGAATTGTCACCTTCCAGACAGGAGCTCCGCTCGACCTCGGAATCGGCGGTGCGAACAATGCGTCCAGCATCCTCAGCAATACAGGCAACCGTCCGAACTTGATCGGCAAAATCACCTACCCGAAAAAAGTCGGCGAATGGTTCGATCCTTCGGCCTTCGCATTTCCGGCTTGTACTCCTGGCGGATCGGGAGCCGACTGCTACGGCAATTTAGGATTTGATGCTCTGCGTGGCCCTGGCCGTCAGAACTGGGATTTGACCCTCTTCAAGACCTTTGCCTTTACCGAGCGATTCAAGTTGCAGTTCCGTGCCGATACCTTCAACGCCTTTAACCACACCGAGTTCAATGGCGACAAGAACAATGGTGGCATCGGCCTGACCGTACCGGCCCCAGGAACCACCAGTAGCATTGGCGTGATCTCCAAAGCTTTCGACGCACGCCAGTTCCAACTGTCGCTCAAATTAATGTTCTAGTTCTCTAAGTTTCGCCTTGGCCCCGCTTGCGCTCAGTATCGTGTGCAAGCGGGGCTTTTTTATGATTCGCGAACTCTGAATCTCCTTCGCCAGGTCCTCACCGAACACCCGCATGGAATTGCCTGGTCATGATGAATTACACTTCCGCTCGGCGGCGTAGTAAATGACATCATCCGCACGTGTATCCATAAAGACCTTGTATCCATGAAGAACAGGACGTCCAATGCGTGGAAATCATGGCTGCCGCCTCTCCTGATCCTTCTGCCCATGCTTGTGAGCGCCCAGACTGCCACGCCATCGCAAGCGATCGCTCTCGAGCACCAGGGGAAGCTGGACGAAGCTGCCCAGGCGTGGCAGGCAGTCACACGCAGCAATCCCAGGGATGCCGCTGCATTCGCAAGTTTAGGAGTCGTGCTTTCCAGGCAGCAGAAGCTTCCCGAGGCCGCAGTCGCTTACCGGAAGGCGCTGCAGCTCAACCCTCAACTACCCGGCATTGCGCTCAACCTTGGCCTCTGTGAGTTCAAGCAGGGCCATTTCTCGGCGGCAACCGCACCCCTAAAGCGTGCGTTGGCTGCAGACCCGTCCAGCATGCAAGCGCGAACGGTCCTGGGACTGAGCTACTACGGCGCCCGGCAATTCACGCTGGCGGTGGAGTACCTTCAACCCGTGGCCGCGGCCGATCCCGCAAACACTGCGCTGCACAAGACGCTCGCGCAGAGTTGTCTGGGGGCCAGGAACTACTCTTGCGCCGAGGAAGAGTTCCGCAAGATTCTGCAGCAGAATCCGAATTCCGCCGAAGCCCACATCCTTACCGGCGAGGCGCTTGACGGATTAGGTAAGACCACCGAGGCGATCGCTGAGTTTGAGACCGCGGCGACGATTTCCCCGCAGGAGCCCAATCTCCATTTTGGTTTGGGATATCTCTATTGGAAGTCGCAACAGTATGAACAAGCTAAGCGCGAGTTCAACCAGGAGCTATCCCTCGATCCGAACCACGCTCAAGCGCTGGCCTACCTGGGAGACATGGCGTGGAAAGATAACAAGCCAGACGACGCCATTCCCCTGTTTCAGCGGGCTCTCGAATCCAGCCATGATCTGCGCATCGTTTACGCCGACCTGGGTGCCATCTACATGCAACAGAAAAAGTATAAAGAGGCACAACCGGCGCTCCTTCGTGCCGTGAAACTCGATCCCACCCGCCCCGATGCCCACTACCAATTAAGTCGCCTCTACCAGGCACTCGGAAATAAAGCCGAGGCAGCGAATGAGCTTCGCAAGGTACGCGAACTGCACGAGAAAGCAGATGAAAGTCTCGCGGGCAAAATGCCCTCTTCTACGTCTATAACGAGCCCGGCCAACGATAAGTGAGAGCGACATCATCTCTTCGCGGAGAACTTGCCCGCATTCAATGGACATCTCGGCCAATTGTGATAGCTCTCCGGCGGGCCCAAGTAGCTGGCCTTCACCCCGCCCGTATTCACCACAATTTTCTGCAGAACGATTCCCGGATCGACAGCCCAGACCTTCAATGTGTGATAGCCAGGCTTCGCCAAAGAGTGCTCCGACTGAACCTTTCGGACACTGTCCTTCACCGCCGTTGCCCAATCCGCAACCGAGTTGTTGGCCAAAGCGTCGATGATTTGCGGCGCTTCGTCATCGAATGCGATCGCATAGCTCAGCCCGCGCCCCGGAACAAAATTCAAAGTCGGCGCCAGGATCGCCTCCACCTTCACCGGACCCGCACTGAACAAGTACATCCGATACTCAAGGCACGGCGAGTTTCGACCCGCAGTCAGACTCGGGGACGTTACCGGAGCGATCGTCATCGACGACGCGGTTCGTCCATAATCTCCAATTTCTTCCCACCGCGCGGATCGCCGTATCGACTCTTCTTGTAGCGTGCGCGGCCTCGATCGAAACATAGCCGTCAGCCTCAACAAAGCCTTGGAGTGAAGCTCTTGAAGGCTCTTCGGGGTTCACCGTACTCACCTTCACTTGAATTGGGCCCGCACCCGCTCCGGCGATCGTGACCATCCCGCTAGCGGTCCCTTTGGGAGCCTTACTCCAATCCACGCTGACCCAAAGCCGCTGATCTTTGTCGATCGTGCCGCGAGTCGCGCTCAACCTGATCCACGGTTGCGTAGCCTGCGCCGTGAATTCAAAGGGAACTCGTCCGCGATTAAATATGTCGATGTACCGGCGTGGCCGATTGAAGACGTCAAATGCGGGAAGCATAGGGTCCGCGTCCGCCCTCCGAACGGGCCAGGAGAACGGCGAACCCTCCACTGCGACACCGATCTCCGCGCGATCGGGAACCGATGTCTCCACGACATCAGGCATTACGTTCGCTGGCGGATCATGCCAGCCTGTGTACCCGATGTGCGACTGGTCCATCATGTGGTTCCACTTACCGTGTGACAGTTTGTGGTTGTATTCCGCAGATAGGTCCGCATCCGCTTGAAACAGCGCTCTTGCCTTGGCGGCCAAGTCGTTAGTGCTGGCGCGTCCCTGGCTGGCATAGAGCCGATTCTTGCCTACCGTCACGTAGAGTTCGGTGACCAGCGCAGATGCCTTCACCGGATACAGCACAAGTTGAAAGAAAGCATCGCGTTCCTCTGGAGGCAAGGCGTCGTAGATTCGTTCTGCTTGCATCGTGATGTCTTGCCATTCCTTCAGCACGCGATCCGCTTCCTGATAATCCACAAGACTGAACGTGCCCGGCTCCAGCAACTCCGGCTTCCGCCGCCCGTTGTATTTCGTGTATTTGGAAACGATGTCGGCAATCTCGGACGCGTATTTCGGCCCAAACTCCCTCTGCGCCCACAGTCTGGAATATTCTGGGATTCGCTCGTGCGGCCACTTGTCGGGGTTCCAGGCCAGAGTCAGAAAGAATTCAATCGGGAACTCCATGGGCTTCAGGTCGCCCACATTGACGATCCAAATGCGATCTGCGCCGTATCGGTAAGCCAGATTCATCTGCTCCCAAACCTTCGGGATCGGAATCGTATTGAGCCACTTATAAGAGCGCGGATCGCCAACATAGTCGAAGTGGTAATAGATGCCCGCGCCGCCGCTGCGCTTTCGTTCTTCTGCCGTCGGAAGCCGTCGGATGTTTCCCCAATTGTCATCACACCAGAGCAGAGTCACATCGTCTGGAACGCGCATCCCTTTCTCGTAGTATTCCTGCACCTCCTTATAGAGAGCCCAGTCCTGCGGCACAGCCGATAGATCGGGATTTACCCGGCTCGCAATAATGTTGCGCTGATCGGCCACAATCTTTTCCAGCAATGCAATGTTGGCGCCCTCGGTCATCGGCAGATCGCCATCTCCTCGCATGCCCAGCGTGATGATGCTTTCGTATTTCTTGTTGCGCTCAACGCCTTCGGTCCAAAAGCTTTTCAGAAAATCCGAATTTACCGAATAGTCCCAGGGCCCGCTGCCATGCCTCTTCCATTCTTGCTGCGCCCGCAGCATGGGCTCGTGATGCGAGGTTCCCATCACAATCCCGTACATGTCAGCGATCTGCGGATTTAACGGATCGTCCTCGTTAAATGCGTTGTTCCACATCGCCGGCCACAAGTAATTGGCCTTAAGCCGAAGCAGTAACTCGAACACTTTCTCGTAGAACTGATGGTTGTAGTTCCCAAATTTCTCCTGAACCCAGCCCGTCAGCGCCGGCGCTTCGTCATTCAGGAAGATGCCTCGATACTTGACCGCAGGTGGACCCTGCGCATAATGGCCGGGCTTAACGAAGAGTGCGTCCTTATGCGGAACAGGAACATCGGCCCACCAATACCACGGCGATACGCCAATCTGCTCCGATAGCTCGTAGATTCCATAAATTGTCCCCCGCTTGTCGCTCCCCGCAATGATCAGTCCGCTGGCGACTCCAGGCAGAGGCCGCGGCACCGTCTGGATCAGGAATGATTCCCATTTGCCCGTGACCGCCGAGACGTCAATCTTTTTTTCGCGGATCAGCCGGTCAATGACAGCGCTCTTCCCAATCGTGCCGATCACGATCAAGCTGGCGATGCTGTTCGCCGGTGTTTGATGGACGACGCTGGGCGCTTGATTGATGATGCTGGGGGTTTGATTGATGACGATGGGAGCGCGACCGGTCACGCGAGCGACATCAGATTGCAGGTCCGCTGCAGCGCGAACCACTCCCGGGTAGTCGGAGCCGTCCACGTAGATCGTGGCCAGCGATTTCTTCGTCGCTATCGTGAAACCGCCCGCCTGACGCGCAGTTTCCACGAAGCGGGGACTGCCCAAGCCAAACGCTGTGATATGCAGAGCTGTGATTTGAGAGCAAACAAAGACAATAACGCTAGCCGTAAGGATTTCGAGACACACTGATATTTAGAGACACACTGATAACGGCGGTACTGAAACATCCGCCCGCGCGCACCTGCGTTGCTGCCAGCTAAGCTCACTTTCTCATCTATCGGGCAACTACGTTCAGTTTGGTTTCGATCAACTCCACCGAGTTGCCGCCGACCATAATGTCGAACGTGCCCGGCTCCACGACACGATGCATCTCGCGATCCAAGAATGAGAGTTCCTCGGGACCCAGCGTGAACGTGACCGTTTCCGTCTTGCCGGGATCCAGCGCAATGCGCCGGAAGCCGCGGAGTTCCTTGATGGGCCGCGTGACGGAGCTCACTTCATCGTGAATATAGAGTTGCGCCACCTCAGCGCCCGCGATCTTGCCCGTGTTCGTCACATCCACAGAGACAACCGTCGAACCCTCCGGCCCAATTGCATTCGGCGCCAAGCGCAGGTTGTCGTACTTGAAATTCGTATAGCTTAGGCCCCAACCGAAAGGGAAAAGAGGTTTGATCGACGTCCCCAGGAACCCGCGTTTTGCGGAAGGTTTCTGATAGTAGTAGTCCGGCAATTGGCCCACCGACCGGGGGACCGTGATCGGCAGTTTGCCACCGGGGTTGTAATCGCCAAAGAGAACATCGGCGACCGCGGCCCCGCCCTCCTGGCCGAGATACCATCCATCCAGAATAGCGGGAACGTTCTCGGCAATATAGTTGATCGAATTGGGCCGGCCGTGCTGCAGGAATACGATCACCGGCTTCCCGGTCGAGATCATGGCCTTCACTAGATCATCCTGGTTCCCCAGCAGATCGAGGCTGTCGCGATCTCCCAGATGATCGGCGGCCCAGGCTTCCCGCGACGTCTGCTCGTTTTCACCCAGCGCCAGAATCACGATGTCCGCTTTCCTGGCCACTCCGACCGCGTCTTGAATTCGTTTTGCATTCAGGGCCGCATCGCCCAGCACAACTTTGTTGGCATCCCAATCGGGCAGTGTCTCCGTGATTTTGCATCCTTCCGCGTACAGCACTTCCGCCGAAGTCCCAACCTTGTCTCTAATAGACTGCAAAATGCTTGCGCCACGGCCCGGCTTGTTGCTGTATCCGCCCAGGTGCAGGTCGGCGGCATTGGGACCAATCACCGCAATCTTCTTATATTTGGATTTCTCCAGTGGCAGCAGGTTCTTCTCGTTCTTTAACAGAACGATCGCCTCGTGTGCCGCCTTTAACGCCAGTTGTTGATGTTCGGCATTGTTCACCAGTTTTTCCGCGTAGTCGGCGTCCACGTAGGGATTCTCAAAGAGTCCAGCTTCGAACTTGGCACGCAACAGGTGCGCCACCGCCTTGTCAATCGTGGCTTCGGAGACTCTTCCTTGATGCACCTGCTCCATGAGGCTGGGATAAGCATCCTTAAATGGAAGTTCGATTTCAACCCCGGCCTCCAGGGCCATTTTTGCAGCGTATTCCTTCGTGGCAACTACGTGATGAAGGTTCTGAAGATCGGTAATACCGAAATAGTCGGAGACGATGGCACCATCAAAGCCCCATTCGTGTCGCAGGATGTCATCGAGCAGGTGCTTGTTGCTGTGCGACGGAATGCCGTCAATCTCGTTATAAGATGCCATCACCGTTCGCACATGGCCTTCCTTGACTGCAACCTCAAAGGGCTTTAGGAAATCTTCGCGGATCACCCGTTCGGAATAGTTGCCCGGCGAAACGTTCGTTCCGCCCTCCGGTTGGCCATGAACCGCAAAGTGCTTGGCCGTCGCCATGACATGCGTCCCGTCGATCGGCCCCGTTCCCTGAAAACCACGAATCGCCGCAAGGCCGATATGCGAAACCAGATAGGGATCCTCGCCGTAGGTTTCTTCTGTGCGGCCCCATCGCGGATCGCGGGCCAGATCGAGCACTGGCGCCAGACAGTGGTGCGCTCCGCTGGCCCTTGCCTCCGCCGAAGTGGCGGTGAACACATTCTCCACCAGGGCCGTGTCCCAGGTTGACGCCAGGGCAATCGCTTGTGGATAGGACGTTCCCTTGGGCGCGACGTGGCCGTGCAAGCACTCATCGTGAAATAAAACCGGAATTCCCAGCCGGGTGTTTTCCTTGAACCATTTCTGCACCGTATTGGTGTATTCCGCCATTTGGCGGGGTCCACGATTTTCGCTGGGGCGGGAAATTTCCCCCAGGCCGTTCTTAATCAGAACCGCAGCACGCTCCGGCAGGAAATTTCCATTCCCATCCACGAACAGAGTCTGCGGATCACTAAAAAATTGGCGGTTTTCCCATGCGCCTTCCATCTGGGCCACTTTCTCTTCCAGGGTCATGCGCGAGAGCAAGTCGGCGACCCGTTGCTCGATAGGCAGCTTTGGATCGCGATAGGGGGGCTGTCTGGGCGGTTGCGGCGGCTGAAAGGATGAAAAAAATAGCGAAAGAAGAGAAAAGGGCGGGCAACCTGAAGCCTGCATCGCGGGAGGATTTCATCGAAGATTCACATTCCTTTTATCGTCGTTTGCAACTATGTACGCGTGTGCTACTATAGCACCGTTAACGTTTACGCTAAAGCTTTTCTAGCATCGGAGGGGAGCGCCATGACATTCGTTTTCACCGTCTGCTTGCGCTCAAAGCGGACTCCTCGATGCCAAGGTGTCGTCCAAATAACGCGATGGAACTGCCTCGGCGCCGATCAGCTTCCCGAGATTCCTAGCGAGTAATTTCGCAAAGCACGAAATACTCACGTTCGACAGCAGTCTTTCCAACTCCACATCCAGGATTAGTGCGAGACTGAATGCCTATGCATGTACTTGGAATCGACGTAGGCACTGGCGGTACTCGCGCCGTCATCATAGACGAAGTGGGCCGCGTGATTGCTTCCGCCACGGAAGAACATGAGCCCTTTGCCTCCCCCAAAATTGGCTGGGCCGAACAACGGCCTGACGACTGGTGGCGCGCCACCGGCCTGGCAGTTCGCAAAGCCTTGGCCGGCGCGAACCTGCGCGGCGAACATATCTCCTGTGTCGGTTTTTCTGGACAAATGCACGGTGCCGTCATGCTCGACGCCGCAGGGGAAGTGGTTCGTCCTGCTCTGATCTGGTGCGACGTGCGCACCGAACCGCAATGTCAGGAACTGAACCAGCGAATCGGCTCCCCGCGGCTTATTCAGCTTACCTGTAATCCTGCACTCGCAAACTTCACACTTACCAAACTCCTGTGGGTCCGGGAAAACGAACCGGAAAATTGGCGGCGCGTTCGTTCCGTAATGCTTCCCAAGGACTATGTCCGCTTCCGTATGACCGGAGAGCGTGCGACCGATATGGCCGACGCTTCCGGCACCTTGATGCTCGACGTTGCGCACCGGCGATGGTCCAGTGAAGTCCTCAAGGCCGTGGAAATTGATGTGTCCATGTTGCCGTCTCTGCACGAGTCGCCGGAAGTGTGCGGAAAAATTTCCCCGGTCGGCGCAGCCGCCACTGGTTTGACCGAAGGAACGCCCGTCGTGGCGGGCGCCGGAGACCAGGCTGCCGGGGCGGTAGGGATGGGTATCGTGCGTCCCGGTTCGGTCAGTGCAACGATTGGAACTTCCGGAGTCGTCTTTGCTGCCACCGACTGTCCGGCCCTCGACCCACAAGGGCGCTTGCATACCTTTTGTCACGCCGTTCCCGGACGCTGGCACGTCATGGGCGTAACTCAGGCCGCGGGGCTTTCGTTGCGGTGGTTTCGCGACCACTTTGCCTGCGGTCCTACGAAAGACGGCTCCGATCCTTACGAGCGACTCACCGCCGAAGCCGCCACGGTCGCTCCCGGATCCGACGGACTGCTTTGGGCTCCTTACTTGATGGGGGAACGGACTCCGCACCTCGACTCGAATGCCCGCGCTGCTCTGGTTGGCCTGACCGCCTCGCACACGCAAGCTCATGTGGTGCGAGCCATTCTCGAAGGTGTGGCGTTCAGTCTGCAAGACACGTTCACCATTTTCCGCGAGATGAAGGTTCCGGTGAAAAGCATCCGCCTAGGCGGGGGTGGAGCGCGTTCCCAGTTGTGGCGTCAGATTCAAGCGGACGTCTACGGGCATGAAGTCGAGCGCGTGGAAGCCGAAGAAGGCGCGGCTTACGGAGCGGCCATCCTCGCCGGAGTGGGCGCGCGCATCTGGCCCTCGGTGGATGCTGCCTGCGATGCGGTAGTGCGCGTGCGCGACCATGTTGCCCCGAATGCAGAAAATACGGCAACGATGGCGAAGAACTATTCGGCGTACCGGCGGGTCTATCCCGCGCTCAAGTCGATTTATCAATAGATACAGAAAGCAATTATCAGGGAGATGGAATGACAGAACACGCACAATATCAGCCCAAACCAGAGCATAAGTTTTCTTTTGGCCTGTGGACCATTGGAAATCGTGGTCGCGATCCCTTTGGCGATTTCGTACGTCCCACGATGCGGCCCGTGACATCGTTGGCATGCTAGGCGAGGTGGGCGCATGGGGTGTGAATCTGCACGATAACGATCTCGTCCCCATCGACGCCACTCCCGCCGAGCGTGACGCATCGTGCGCGAATTCAGCAAGGCCTGCCACGACCACGGAATCGTTGTCCCCATGGCCACCGTCTCCCTGTTCTTTCACCCCGTCTTTCGCGATGGTGCGTTTACGGCAAACGATCCCGAGGTTCGCGCCTACGCGCTGCAGAAGACGATGCGCGCCATGGACCTGGGAGCCGAACTCGGCGCGAAGATTTTTGTGCTTTGGGGCGGTCGCGAAGGCGTCGAGACCGATGCTTGCCGCCGCGCCGATGAAGCCATCAAGCGTCTTCGCGAAGCGGTCAACTACCTTTGCGAATACAGCATCGACAAAGGCTATGGCTACAAGTTTGCCCTCGAAGCCAAGCCCAACGAACCGCGCGCCGATATTTACATGGCTACCACCGGCCACTATCTCGGATTCATTCCAACCCTTGATCATCCCGAGATGGTCGGTGTGAATCCGGAAGTGGCGCACGAGCAAATGGCGGGCCTCAACTTTATGCATGGAGTGGCTCAGGCTTGGGAAGCGGGAAAGCTCTTCCACATCGACCTGAACGATCAGATGCCGGGACGCTACGATCAAGACCTGCGATTTGGTTCGGCGAATCTGAAATCCGCTTTCTGGCTGGTGAAGTTTCTGGAAGATGTCGGCTACGCGGGATCTCGCCATTTCGATGCCCATGCCTATCGCACGGAAAATTGCGACGGCGTGCGTGACTTCGCTCGCGGATGCATGCGCACCTACCTGATCCTCAAAGAGAAAGCGTGCCGCTGAAATGCCGACAAGGAAATCCAGGCCATTCTTAGAGAAATAAACCCGTCTGCGGGCGCGACTCCTACCGAACGGACGCTACTCAAGGGCAGGATCCTCAGCCTTGCTCGCACACGCCTTCGATAAAGACGCGATCATGAAGAAACGATTGCCGTACGAACGGTTGGATCAGTTGACCGTGGATCTTCTGACCGGCACGCGATGATTCAACCACGAGGCCAGAATTGCAGTCCTCTCGTGTTTCTCGATATGGAGTAGTGGAATGCACCCTCATGACGCAGAACGTGCCGGAGGAAGACCGCATCGCGTTACTTGAAAGTCCTGGCTCAACATGTGGGTCTTGCGGCGGGAACGGTTTCGCAGTCCTGAACAACACGCCCGCTTCTTTTCTGTGCCCCAAGCACGAGAGATCGTATTTGGGCAACAGTCCGGAACTGGATTATCGTCCGGATTTTTTCGCGCGCTCGCTGCGCGGGAAGCGCACTTTCACAATCGGAGTCATCGCAGAAGTCGAGTACCTCTATAGCTCAATTTTGTTGAAAGGCATCGAGGAGCATCTGGGAAAACATGGCTTCTTCTTTCTGCGCTTCTCATCAGCACGACGCGAAGGTGCTCGAGAGCTATTCCGATCTATTCATGGACCGCGGAGTAGAGGGCTTTATCGCGGTCGACGCTCCTGTTAGGAAGCCACTTCCACTCCCCACCGTGGCCATCGCTGGGCGCCAGCCAGTGCAGGGCGTGACCAACCTTGTGCTCGACCAGTCCCGTGGGGCATGGCTGGCGTGCAGCATTTCTTGCACTCGGGCACACCGAGATTGCAGTGATGGATGGGCCCGTCAGCAGTTCGGACTCAGCCGACCGCGCACTCGCCGTTCGCAACGTTCTTCGCGCACTCTGCATACCTTCCCCACCGGCGCTTCGAATTCAGCTCGAGGGAGACTGCGGCAATCCCGAGGTCGGATACGCGTTTACAAAGAAGTTGCTGGAGAGGTCTCAGCGATTCACCGCTCTGCTTGCCTACAATGACGTCTCCGCGATGGGCGCCATCAGCGCAATTCACGAATGGGGCCTGCGCGTTCCGCAAGACATTTCAATCGTAGGCTTTGACGATATTCCGGCCGCGGCCTATTGCAATCCAAGTCTTACTACGGTTCGCCAACCTTTGCTGAAAATGGGTGAGATCGCCGCGCGAACGTTGCTTGAGAAGATTGAGAACCCAGCCCGAACCTGCGCGGAGATACTCATGGAGCCGGAACTCGTCGTGCGCAAATCTACAGCTGCGGCAAAACGAGCATGAGATGCCGATACTCGGCTTGATGATCAATTCGAGGGGGTATATCATCTCGAAGATTTACATACTTACGTTTCGCTTATTTAGCGGGTTTAGACCGCCCTTGCAATCCGACTCCAAATCACCCAATATCCTTCTTATAAGTGAGCAATACCGCACATCCGGTAGCGGACAATCCGCGTAGCCTTAAGATCACCTGAGGAGGGCTCCCTATGGCCCACATTCCAACAGCCAACTATCCGATCTGTCCACTCTGCTCCGAACACATCGAGCTTGAGACGGCCAATACCGACGAGAAGGGAAAAGCTGTCCATGAGGAATGCTACGTCGCGCACATCATTGAACAGACTCGCACCAGGATGGGTGTTTTCCCCCACCCGCCCGCTATTCAATCGTCATCGCGTAGACCAGAAATCTAGAAATAAAGGCAACCTTAGGACGCGACCCACATTTAACGAAAACTGAATCGATTCATAAGAAGCTGACGCAGAATCGCGCCGCGCCTACCATTTCCGCAATGGTTTCCTGACTAATGACTCTTGTATTTGATGAAGGTTGCGGCTACCGTCGCCCCGGTTGCCGCTTTTTGCCTATGCGTGCTCGATAGTGATGGATTGGCGCGTTTATTGTCGCGGATTTGCTTTGTAGTGAAACTTCTCCACAAACGCTGCAACGCCAGCCAGGAGACGCGATTTGCGCGATTCCGGGTGCTGGTTGCTGATCGGTGCGCCGAGCTCGCACCAGTTCACTGTCGCACTGAGGACACTGTCGTTGAATCATAGGGCCCATACAAGAAAGTTTTCGGTGCACTCTTAAGAGTTAATCTCCAGGGGGGAGAGTACGAGTCTCTTCGGTCGTGAGTTGAGAGGGATCGCAATAGCCGTACCCTTTCAAGCAAGAGATGTAGTTCCGTTTATGTTCGGCGTCGGCCAGCGTCTTGGCTTCGGTGGGAGTCACCTTCGCATAGTCACACGTTTCCTGTCCGTCCTTGCAGGCGGCGAAGTTGCGCCGCTGTTCAGAGAGGGCCGTTTGTTTAGCCTCCAAAGCAGTGAGTTGGGAGTGGTCGCACTCCTCCCATCCGCTCTCGCAATTCTGCGCGTTGCGCCGGTCTTCCGCCGAGGCCACGGCCTTCGTTTCCGAGGGAGTTAGACGGGAACGATCGCAGGACCCGTCGCCGTTCATGCAGTCGGAGGTGTTGAGCTGTTGCCTGGCGGGTGCACTGCCCCGGCTTCCGAGGGGCTTAGCTTCGAGTGGTCGCAAGCCCCCATTCCATCCTGGCAGTTGGTGACGTTACGCAGTCGTTCCGTTGTAGACAGATCCCGCGCTTCGGCGGTGGTCAGTTTAGAGCGGTCACATGAGGTGAGCCCATCCTCACAATTTGACACATTGCGCTGATGATCGGCGACTGCCAGCGCCGTAGCTTCCCGTTCGGAAAGATTCAAACGGTCACAGGAAACTAACCGTTTTCTCAGTCGGAAACATTGCGCGCATGGGCGGCAAGGTTCACATCCGCCAATTCCGTTGGAGCCAAGCTTGCGCATCGCAATTTTCGTGGCCAGCCTTGCAGTCTGGGATGTTCCGCGCGAGATCCGGTGACTGAGCGAATGCCCAGATCGGCCAGAGGCTGACACATGCTGCCCAAAGATATTTCCGTAGACTATCTTTCATATCGGTTCCGCCCTTCGGAGATCAACCCCGTCTATGGCCAGCTCGTTATCGAACGATCTTGTGGTGCTTACCTGAAACCATCATTAGCCCAGAAAAGATCTGAAAGAGAGAAAGGAAGTGCTCGTCTCAAGGATCATGATGCGCGCGTCACGCCGGAATAGATGGTCTGTATTGCTGACTTGAGGCCCGGAGCGCCGAAGTTTCAATTCCTTGCGACGACTCATCCTGCGAAAGCGAGCACTCCTGCACAGAATTGATGGGCCGCGATGTGACACTATCGGACTCTACTAAAGAAATCAGGAGCTTCATCCATGGCCGGAATCCCTCATCCGCTTCTATCGCGCGTTCGTAGTCTGAGCGCGTTTGTGGCCGCTTCGATCAGGCATTTGCCTCAAGATGGAACGACACGCTGGCGACTTCACCTCGCAGCGACTGTGCCCGTTTTGCGGGCTGCTCACGTCTCGCCACGAGGCATGCTGTTTGGAATGCGGCAGGGCGTTCAAACCAGCGTAACTATTGGTTAGCGCCCTTTTCTACGCACACGCTTCGCGCGGATGTTGACTGGATGGTTCGATGACGTATCGGTCTCTTGCCCGGACAGAATCTCCACGGCACTTCAAGAACCTGTCCTGTCATCTCCCAGATCACTACCAACTAATATCGCAGGCAACTTTCAGACAGCGCCACCATCACGAGGGATCTGTCCTAGTCGTGGCCATTGTTCATGCTGGAGCGATCTCCTGCATATGGTGCTGCTGCGGGCAGGAGCCGTATCAATCAACTGCTTGATGGCTCGAAACAAGTTCTGGGTTGACCACCCTTGGCGTAGAATCCATCCGCCACGACGCCCACGGGGACGCAATTATCGGAGACCCGCCACTCATAGCCATGGTCAAGATCTGTGGAAATCGACGTCGAACGACGGAAAGCAGTTCGAATCCCGTCATACGCGGCATCTCCAGGTCGGAGACGATTACGTCAGGGACCGTCTTCTTCAACTGGGAAAGGGCCGCGAAGCCATCTTCGGCGACTATTACGTCATAGCCAGCGATAACGAACAACATCGAAATGGTCTCCCGAACGTCCGGATTGTCATCCACCACGAGGATCTGACTCCTTAGGCTTCGACAGAGCCACCGCCTTCCTGCCGAAGCACGAACCGTCCGAGCTTTCATTACCGTGCTGAATCGGAGTCGGCCTTGGTGGTCAGAAGGAAATGGACGGCAGCCCACAGAAAGTGCGGTCCGTCCGATTGGTCCACCAGAGTATCGCCCGACTTTAAAGCACCTTGAGGCAATTGCTGCGGGTCACTACCATCACGATAGGAATCTGCGGCCTCAAATGCCCGATTTGATCTGCCACCCCGCCCCGTCTAAGAGTCCTAAATAATATTCGAGAACGACTGCATCCACTTGACGAGACATCAGGAGCCGCAAGCCGTCCCTTCCATTGGTGGCGATCACCATCCCGTATCCCTTTTCCTTCAAGAGATTCAATTGGGCGGGATCGCGGTGAATGCACAGAACTGTGCTCGTCGCAGCCATGTTCTTAGATATAGTTGAGAGTTATTTGTTCGTCTGAGCAAAATTGCTCATGATTAATATAGCCACTGAAACTGAGCAATTCTGATCGGACGGAAGAGCGCTGAACGTCTAACCTGTCGTTCAGAGCAACTCTTCCTGGGTAGGATGCCTATGAAAAAACACTATCTCCATCTCTCGCTTCATCGGTTGTGACACGTGTGAACCGGGCCGGTCGTGCGGGTTCGCTTGGAATGCGTGAGAATGAAATATCGAAAGAAACTGACAATCACGGCAAATCGGAGCGATCTGTCTTTCGTGTGGCCATCGGCAAAGCGCAGCGACCGAACCAGCTCGCGCCCGTCATTTGATGCCGATGGAATGGGCGCCTGCGATGCAATCAAGCCTTCTCCACCTGACTACGCTTTCGTGGACGCGCTCAATGGCGCGCAGACTCTGCATTAAGGCGACCTGTGAAGCAGTCAAACCCGCGAACTGAGCTTTCTTGCTCAGACTTCGATCTCTCGACGGTGAGAAGGTCTCTATCAGAATCATTTGCGAACAGAGACGGAGTCTCAGTCGTCTCGTTCGGAAATGGTGCCTCTCGATCCGCGCAGCCCGCAGCAGCACAGTTTTACCGGGCACGCGAAGGATCATCGGACAAAAGGAATCACTATGAGTATCGCCCGCTCTATTCGTTCGCCGCTGTTTGCACTCGTATTGCTCGCCCTGTCAGCGGCAGCCTACGGGCAAATCAGCATCTCTGTCTCATTCGCCCCGCCGGAATTGCCGGTCTACGAGCAACCGCTTTGTCCCGGCGATGGCTATCTTTGGACACCCGGGTATTGGGCCTACGCAGGCGACGACTACGGTTACTACTGGGTGCCGGGCACCTGGGTCATGGCTCCGGAACCTGGTCTGCTCTGGACTCCGGCCTATTGGGGTTGGGGCGACAACGGATTTGTCTTCAACGACGGATATTGGGGCCAGCAAGTCGGTTTCTATGGCGGCGTCAGTTACGGCTATGGATATTACGGTAACGGCTATGAGGGCGGACGCTGGCAGGGCCGACAGTTCTACTACAACCGCTCGGTGAACAATGTGAATGTCACCAATATTCACAACGTCTACAACACGACGATCATCAACAACACCACCAGATCAACCGCGTCAGCTACAACGGTGGCAACGGAGGAATTAGCGCCCGTCCCACGCCGCAACAAGAGTCAGTGGCTCGCGAGCGACATATTCCTCCGGTAGCCGTTCAGACGCAACATGAGCAGGCTGCCCGCACAGATCCGGAGCAGCGGGCTGCATTGAACCATGGCACGCCCGCAGTTGCTGCCACTCCCAAGCCTGGGGCATTCAGAGACCACGCCGTTGTACACGCGAAACCAACGGGACGCCTTATAACCCTCCGGTGAATCGTGCCGCAGTTCAGCCACCGGCGAATGCACCGGCCGCGCATCCTGAGAACAACGCCGCCCGCTCCGATCGGCCTGCGCCGAACAATCCGCCGGAGTCGAACCGTACGCCGTCAGCACGACCGAACCAGCCGGAACCAAACAAGCCGGAACCGAACCGTCCGCCCACGGCCCAGCCAGATCGACAGCCAGAGCCGAATCGTGCACTCGGCAGCCCAGCCGAACAATCGGCCGGAGCCCAACCGTCCGCCCACGGCCCAGCCAGATCGACAGCCGGAGCCGAATCGTGCGCCGGCAGCCCAGCCGAACAATCGGCCAGAACCCAACCGGAATGAGCCGCACTCGCGACCGCAAACTCCTCCGCAGAGCGAGCGTTCGCAGCCTCAGCGCACTCCTCCGCCAGTCGGAACAACGGCCACAGCGCAACAGCAGCAGCACCCGCAGCCTGCGCCCACCAAGCCTGAACAGAAGCAACTCAGGAAGAAAAACCGAAACAGAACGAAAAGCCGCAGTAACGGAAGCATTTCGAGATTTGGATTTAAGACTCTGGGCATCCTCGAGTTTTAAGGGTGCCATTTTTTCTTGCTCACCGCTAGTCGTGGAGAACGATATTGAGCAGGGAACTATGAACCTGCAGAGCGCCGTCCGCGCCACCGGCGTAGTGAATGAAACCTAGCTTCCGGAACCGGTTCATGAAGAAGCTGACGCGCGAACGGGTGGTTCCCACCATCTCAGCCAGCGTCTCCTGGCTGATCTTGGGGACCACGGTTTCGGGAATCCCTTCCTTGCCAAAACGAGCGAGCAATAGCAGGACGCGGGCCAGGCGTTTCTCGCTGGAGTTGAACAGTTGGTCGACCAGATCCTCTTCGTAACGGATATTCCGCCCCAGTAAATAGGCCACGAACATCTCAGAAAGTGCGGGTTCGCGATGAAGGCTATCCATCATCGTCTTCTTCTCCACGCGCAGAATCTCACAATCTGTCATGGCCGCCGCGGAGCCCATACGTAACAGTTGGCCTGCTAGCGCCCCTTCCCCAAAGAAGTTCCCTTGGTTGACGATGGCGATCGTTGCTTCCTTGCCGATCTTGGATACGACGCTGAGCCTGACCTTGCCTTTTTGCACGTAGAAAACAGCGTCCGCCTCGTCCCCCTGCGCAAATATTACTTGCTTCTTTGAAATCGACAGAATCTTCCGGCCATCGCCAATGGTAGCGAGGAAGGTGTCGGGGTTGAATGCGCCGTTCCTCTTGGTTGCTATCGTGGGGCTCTCCTTCAAGTGCGGCCCGCAGAGGGCGGGCGAGGGCACTGAGATTGTGCGCCTAGATGGGATTGTACTCCAGCGTACCCCGAACTGTGCGGTGATCATTTTTGACCAGCTTTATTGGTGCCTTGGTCTCACCATAAACATGCGACCCGATCAATCCGCCCGAAGACCGTTCACAAGAGGAGCTATGACACAAGCAGTTCAAGTCGGCACGATTCTGATGAAGGAATGGCCCGGAATGACACAACTTCTAACCTTGAGAGTGAGCCGTGTTCAGGGGAATGGAATCTGTTGAAGGTCCTGGATGGCTTCGCGCTTGATCGCAAAATCCATGCTGCCGGATGGAATTTCTTCTTCATGGCGGCAGAAGTCAAGGTGATGTTCTTTGGCTCGCTTGGAGCGGAGAAGATTCGGAGAGCATTGAGGCGAATTCTCGAGAAGGTCAAGCCGGAGCAGTTCAATGGTCTGGAGGTCACTGAAATAACCGCCCGGCGTTTCCTGGGTGTGCCCTACGTTACTGTGTCTGCTCACTCGCGCCATATGCAACAAAGCTGCTATCTCGATAGCACCCTGGCGCGGCAAACCTCCCAACGCAACGCGGAATGGGCCAGAGGCTGAGCGCACTTTCTGTGATGGAGATGACTTTATGAGTTCTGATGAAAAGCAAAGTCTCGAGCGAGTTCTGGAATCCACAATTGTCGTATCTTGGGCCGATCTGACGCGGGACGCGCAAACCGCCTTGATTCAAATTGAATACGCCTTTGCTCCAACCGGACACTCTGGACTACTTGAAAGTCTGGTCATCGCCGAGCCGGGGCCACTGGCTTCTGGCTTGTGAGTATTGGATGTCAGCATCCACATTTCACGACGCGGGTGCCCGCTTTGAGAATGGATACGAGTCGGAGGGCTTAGCTCACATTCTGGAATTAGTGATGCGACACCAGAGCGAATTCGATCTTCCCACGAACCGTGGCCGCCAGGGTCTGCTTCAGATCTCAACGCCTACTCTAGAAGACCGTGCAACAGCTAGCGAGTTGGTTCACGCCGCCTTCGATCGTCTGGGTTCAGCTTTTGCTGAACCCGCAGCGGCCTGAGGCCTCCGCTTACTTTTCAGAGCCCGCCAGGCGCCGGTCCCGGTGCGGTTCTGTGCGGGGTAGGCCAGTACTAAGCTCACATTTTTCCCCAGGTTTCGCGCCACACGTAGGGCAGCGAACCGCAAGGGCCAATTTTTGCTTGGATTTCATGGCTACACCATGCACCAATGATCCCAACAAGATGTTCAATAGTGATCAGTTTATAAGTTCACTTTCGGTGAATACTGACAAGAGAACAAATTCAAAAAAACAGCGCTGGTGAGGCTCGCCGGTCATCTGGCAATTGGCCCCTTGCAGCACCTTTCTCATCGCAGTCAGGAACCACAATGTCGCTACCAAACGCAGTGCCACCACCTAAGGCAATCCTCGAAGTTGTCGGTCCGCGGCCCATGCAAAGGGCTGCCCCGCAGCGTGCGCGATTGCACTCCAAGCTATCCCTGCCAAGTAGGATCGCGGTGATCGGGAATTACCTTCCTCGACATTGCGGAATCGCCACCTTCACCACGGATCTCTGCAGCGCCATTTCCGCAGAGTACGGGAGTGCTCGACTGTTGGCGCTCCCCGTCAACGACACCGAAGAGGGCTACGACTATCCTGCACCGGTGCGATGGTCACTCGCCCAGGACGATGTGAAGTCGTATCAGGAGGCCGCTGAATTCCTGAACTTCAACAACATCGACATGGTATGCCTGCAGCACGAGTACGGAATCTTCGGCGGGCTGGCCGGCAGCCATATCCTGCACCTGCTGCGCGGTCTGAAGATGCCCGTAGTGACAACGTTGCATACGGTTCTGCGCGAGCCGGACCCGATCAACTGATGGTCATGGAAGAGATCGCGCAACTCTCCGACCGCCTCATTGTCATGAGCCAACTGTCGTCCCAGTTTTTGCAGGAAATCTTCAAGGTGCCGGGCAGCAAGATCGACATGGTGCCGCATGGCGTTCCAGACTTGCCATTTCTCGATCCCAATTTCTATAAGGACAAGTTCGGAGTGGAAGGGAAGGCGGTTCTTCTTACGTTCGGTCTGCTCTCGCCGAATAAAGGAATCGAAAACGTAATTCAGGCGTTGCCGCAAATTCTCTCCAAACACAAAAATGTTGCCTACATCGTCGCCGGAGCGACCCATCCCCACATCCTCCGTCGTGAAGGGGACAAGTATCGTGCCAGTTTGCAGGCTCTGGCGAAGGAAATGGGCGTGGAATCGCAAGTGATCTTCCTTAACCACTTCGTCAGTCCCGAGGAAATGGTCGAGTTCATTGGTGCTGCCGATATTTACATTACTCCGTATCGCCATGAAGCCCAGGTCGTTTCCGGAACTCTTGCCTATGCTCTAGGGGCGGGCAAGGCCATCATCTCCACTCCTTATTGGCACGCCATCGAGTTGTTGGACGACCGGAGAGGCGCGCTCGTTCCATTCCAAAACCCCGATGCAATCGCGCAAAAGACAATTGAGCTTCTGGACACTCCTGCGATACGTCACACCATGCGAAAACGCGCCTATCTGTTCGCCCGCGAGATGGTCTGGAAACGAGTGGCGCAGGGATACATGGAGACCTTCACCAGGGTCCGCAGCGACCGCATGCAGAGTCCACGAGTCCAGTTCTCGGCCCGGGTTCGCGAGAAAACGCTCGATCGGTTGCCAGAACTCAAGCTGAATCACTTCCATCGGCTGACTGACGACACCGGAATCCTGCAACACTCGATCTTCACCATCCCGAACCGCGCAGAGGGATATACAACGGATGACAATGCCCGCGCTCTTATTTTGTCGGTGCAACTGGAGCGTCTGGAACTGGAGCGTCTGGAACTGGAGCGTCTGGAAAACGCCCAGCCGCAGAATGATCCAGGCTCGCAACCCGATTCACCGATCTCAAAATCCTCTGGCCTTTACCTCTCGTTTCTGGAGCATGCGTTCAACTCTGCAACCGGGAGATTCAGGAACTTTCTCCTTTATGATCGAAGGTGGAACGAACCCATGGGTTCAGAAGACTCTCACGGTCGTGCGCTGTGGGGTCTGGGAACAGTTCTCGGGCGATCTCATGATGAGGGATTCAGGGGCGCTGCTGGGCGTTTGTTTGAGTTTTCTCTGCCCGCAGTGCTGGAGTTCAAGAGTCCGCGAGCCTGGGCCTACGCTGTGCTTGGGATTCAGGAATATCTCCATTCGTATCCCGGAGATCGCGATGCGCAGAAAGTGCGATCCGCGCTCAGCCGGAGACTTCTCGAAATGTATGAGTCAATCCGCAGGCCTGATTGGAAGTGGTTCGAGAATGTTGTGGCCTATGGAAACGCGAGACTATCGCAAGCCATGATGCTCGTAGGCTCCGCATCTTCAGATGATCGCATGCTTTCCGCCGGCCTCGAATCGCTGGACTGGCTGCTGGAAATACAGCGTTGCGACGACAACGGCCACTTTGCGCCGATCGGGTCGCAATGCTTCTATCGCCAGGGCGGTGATAAGGCCCGCTTCGATCAACAGCCGATCGAAGCCGCTGGTGCGGTTTCCGCTTGCCTGCAGGCGTACCGCGTAACGGGTGACAGTCGCTGGCGCAAAGAAGCCTGGTCGGCCTTCAACTGGTTCCTCGGCGACAACGATCTGCAACTGCCGCTCTACGATTCCGTCACCGGTGGCTGCCGGGACGGCCTGCATCCTGACCGCGCCAATGAAAATCAGGGAGCAGAATCAACGCTCTCGTTCTTGATGGCGCTCCTCGAAATGCGATCTCTACAACTTTCTGAACTAGTGGATATTCCCTTATGATCATGCCCGCTGAAAAATCTATTACCCTGCTGACTACTCCCTTCGAGCCACTGCTTCATCGCCATCCTGCAAACCCGATCTTGACCAGCAAGGATTGGCCGTACCCCATCAACAGCGTGTTCAATGCGGGCGCGACGCGGCTTCCAGATGGCACGACTTTGTTGCTTTGCCGTGTCGAAGATCGGCGCGGCCTGTCCCATCTTTCCGCCGCCCGCTCTCGAAACGGTGTCGATGGATGGCAAATTGATAGTGAGCCCACCTTGATGCCCGATCCGAAGAACTATCCAGAAGAAATCTGGGGCATCGAAGATCCTCGCATCACCTTCGTCCCTGAGTTGCAGCAATATGTTGTGACTTACACCTCTTATTCGCGCGGCGGTCCCGGCGTCTCTCTGGCTGTGACGAAGGACTTCCGTACCTTCGAACGCTACGGCGTAATTATGCCGCCCGATGATAAGGACTCTGCCCTTCTGCCTCGCAGAATTGACGGTTGCTGGGCGCTCATTCATCGTCCCATGACGACACTCGGGTCGCACATGTGGATCTCTTACTCTCCCGATCTGCGCTATTGGGGCAGGCACCGGCTCATGCTGGAAGCGCGCCGCGGCGCCTGGTGGGATGCCAATAAGATTGGGCTTTCGCCGCCTCCCATCGAGACCTCCCGCGGATGGCTGGTGTTCTATCACGGCGTACGCCATACCCCCTCCGGCTGTCTGTACCGATTGGGCTTGGCCCTTTTCGAGTTAGAGAATCCGGAGAAGTGCTTGCTCCGAGGAGACTCGTGGATCTTCGGACCCGAAGCGGAGTACGAGCGCCACGGCGACGTGGACGATGTGGTATTTCCTTGCGGGTACACTCTGGACGCCGATGGCGACACCCTCAATATTTATTACGGAGCCGCGGACTGCGCGATTGCCCTGGCTCGGGCCAGCGTGAGTTCTCTCCTTCAGTGGCTGGATTGCAACGGAAGTTGCGAACGCCGCCAGCGAGCCAACGATTGACGCGCGCCCCATTTCGCCGCCGGTGACTGTGACCACGTCGCATTGTGAGCGATATTGAACATCTTTACGTCGGTTCTTATGTTCAAATGTGAGTTCGCCGGAGTTAGGGAGCGGCGCGAATGGTCAACCGCAGAAGCGCTTTCGACCCAAAAACGTTTCTGACCACCGCCGGCGCCGGGCGGCGGTTGATCTCCTTTACCAAGGGACAATTCCTTTACGCTCAGGGCGATGTGGCGGACTCATTGTTTGTTATTCAACAGGGGCGGGTGAAACTTAGCATCAAGTCCTCAGCCGGAAAAGAAGCTACCCTCGACATTTTGAGTGATGCAGATTTTGTTGGCAAAGACGCTATCTCCGGTTGCTCGACCCGTACCGCATCTGCCAGCGCAATCACCGACTGCAGTCTCCTGCGCATCACGAAGGACGTCATGATGCTTGCCCTGAAACGGCAAGTGAAGCTCGCCAATATGTTTTGGGAGTATCTGTTGGCCACGAATATCCAATACCAGCAGGATTTAGTGGACCAACATTGCAGCCTCAGCGAGAAAAGGCTGGCGCGGATCCTCTTGAAACTCGCTCACTATGATGGGGATGGAGGCCCGGAGACCACGGTTCCAGCGATAAGCCATGAGACCTTAGCAGAGATGGTGGGGACCACCCGTTCGCGCATCTGCTTTTTCATGAACCGGTTCAAGAAGTCGGGCTTCATCTATTACGAGCACAAAAGCAAGCTGTTGCGAGTGCATCGCACTCTTCTTGCGTTCTCTGGCCAATAGCTTCCGCCCCGTGGAACATCAGCGATCATCTCTTCCCGCCGCAACGGCACCCCTGATTCTGTCAGGCGCATGCAGATGCGGATGCGGATTGCGGCATCCCAAAGAGTGGAACGGTTGCCCGCAAACTCGTTCCCCATTCACCCGATGCGATTTCCAGTGTCCCGTTCAGTTCGTTCATGCGCTCCCGCATCCCGGCCAACCCTACGCCCGTTTCCGCGGCCGTTTCACGAAGCAATTGCATGCGCTTCTCGGGTATCCCCTTCCCGAAATCGCATATCTCCAGAATCACGGCGTCGGCGTCATGCTGAAATTGGACGCTTGCATCCGAAGCTCCAGAGTGGCGATGTACATTGGTGAGGCTCTCCTGCAACACACGGAACAGAGCGATCTCCACGTTCTTTGGCAGGCATCCCCGCGAAGGCGCGATATCTGCCTTCACGTTAATTCCGCTCCGCTTGGCGAATCCCTCGATATACCACTCGGCCGCGCAACCAAATCCGACCTCATCGAGTAATGGCGGGTGCAGCAGGTACGACATAGTGCGAATTTCTCCGATGGCCTGATCCGTATGTTGCGCCACCTCGGTGACCAGGGCCTGAATGGCCGGCATTTCCTTGCAGTCTTCCTGCAGTTGCGACACGGCCATCTTCAATGCAGCCAGGGTCTGGCCGGTGCTGTCGTGCAAGTCACGCGCTAACTTCCGCCTCTCCTCATCCTGCACTTTCAGCAGGCGCTGGGTAAGTTTTTGCAGCTCTGCTGTGCGTTCTGCTGTGAGTGTCTCAAGTTCGGAGTAGGTGTACGACAACCGCAAATGTTTTGCAATCCACATATGTCCTTTTGGGAGCGCCTAGGGAGACGGGAACAAACTGTCTTTAACTAGTATCGGCATTATGGCATTGCACGAATCCGTAGTCTGGTCACTATTGCACAGTGCTGCCAGTTACGATTTTGCATGTCATAGAGACGACATGCAGAATGGAAAGTGAATACACGCGAATTTGCTGAACCGATCGAAGGGGGAATTCGCGTGTCCGTGCAAAGTACAAAAAAGTGAACACTCGCTGAAACCATCAAGAGCAGAGTGTCCGATAGCCTGTCCGTTTTGATCTGAGTTCTACGAGGGCAAGAAAATCCTGTGGTGTGGCAACGGGGGGAAGTGTGTCCGACTGCCAATATCTAGCAGCGGAACGGGTGAGCCTGGTTATTGCTTTTAGTTATTTGATACTGGTGGAGGCGGCGGGAGTCGAACTATCTGGGGTGTTGACAGCGCGTAAGTTATTGATTCCAGGAATTGCCACAACGGCTAAAAAGGCCTCACTGCCCGATCCATTGTACGTTTATTGTACGAAAATCTTTTCGAGTTTCTAGTGCGCCGCCGTCGATCACAGGCCGAGTATCACACAGTGTTGCCCTATTGAGAAAACAATTTGTTCTCTCTAACGATCTCCCCGGTGAGCTCTTAAGAATGTTCGCCGCGTCGTTTCTTAGAGAGACTACTTGCGAAAGTCACGTCAAGCGAAAATAGCGGAGTTCGCTATTTTCGCCTTCTGAGTCCATGATCGGATGCCTGTCATCCTGAACACCAGTGATTGCGACTTCTGGCTGGATGTCACCGCGTGAGGTGCTTGTTGTGAGGATCGTGCAAATCTTGATCCAGGCGTCGTCTTTCCACAGCCCGTCCAATTGGACCAGGCCCCTTTCTCGGGGGATTCGCCGCCCGCGCATGACGGAGCCCCGGCGATGTGCGATCATTTTGGGGTCAAGTGTCGGAGTGCCGGCAGGTCTTTGACTTGAGCAAAACTGACAACGAGTTTCCGAACCTTGAGGCATCCGTGGCGGAGGTGCGACGCCTGCGTGCCGAAAATGGTCAGCTGCGCGGCCTTTTGATCGAGCACGGTATACGAATTCCTGAGCCTCGCCCCATCAGCCGGAGTCCTCAGATCATAAGCACAGCGCCAGACGTTCGCAGATCCGCAGTGGGTACGGCGCAACAGCGGATAGAGCTGTTTCGCAGTCTCTTCCGTGGACGTGACGATGTGTATGCCATTCGCTGGGAGAACGCCGACGGGCGATCCGGATACATGCCGAGGGCAGATCGCGATTGGAAATCATATCTGCGGGCCAAAGACAAGGACCGCAAGAAGGTTGATCGCCAGACTAGAAAGTTCAGGCCACTAACGCAAGACGTTGTGCGAGGCCATCTTGTCGGGGATCATACGGTCGGAATCTATCCGCTTTTGCCGGACGAGACCTGCTGGCTCCTGGCGGTTGATTTCGATAAGAAGACCTGGCAGAAGGATGCCGCTGGGTTCCTTGTGGCTTGTCGTGAGATGAATGTGCCAGCGGTTTTGGAACGTTCTCGCTCAGGGAACGGCGGCCATGTTTGGATATTCTTCAATCGGGCGATTCCCGCGACCATTGCGCGAAAACTAGGATGCGCAATTCTCACTCGAACCATGGAGTTCCGGCACCAACTGGGTCTGGAGTCCTACGACCGATTCTTTCCTAATCAGGACACGATGCCCAAGGGAGGTCTTGGCAACCTGATCGCTCTACCTCTGCAAAAGATTCCGCGCGCGGAAGGAAACAGTGTCTTTGTTGATTCAGAATTCCATCCGTACCCAGACCAGTGGGCATTTCTGGGGAGCGTGGAAAGAATGTCGGCGGACGCTGTCGAGGCAGTCGTGCGGGAGGCTCAAAAACGAGGAGATCTCATCGGTGTCAGGATCAGCATTATGGACGACGCCGAGCAAGATCCCTGGGCGCTGCCGCCGTCACAAACGAGAATAGATCGCCCAATACCGGGACCGTTTCCACTCGCGGTTCAAATCGTTCGCGCAAACCTTCTGTATATCGAAAAGAATGGGCTGCCTTCGGCGATGCTGAACCGTCTGCTTCGTTTGGCCGCATTTCAGAATCCTGAATTTTACAAGGCCCAAGCAATGCGGCTTCCCACATTCAACAAGCCGCGAGTAATTGCGTGCGGCGAGGACCTCGCCAACCACATTGCTTTGCCGCGTGGGTGTCTAGCCGAGGTAATCGAACTGTTTGAAGCGCATCGCATCAAGCCAGACATCCGTGACGAGCGGTGCGCGGGACATGCCATTGACGTGGAGTTCTGCGGCCAATTGCGCCCGTCGCAGGAGGACGCTGTTTCGATGATTGCTGAACACGACGAGGGGATCCTCTGCGCTCCTACTGCTTTTGGCAAGACCGCAGTGGCCGCATGGCTGATCGCGGCGCGAAGGGTGAACACTCTCGTACTGGTTCACCGCCAACAGTTGTTAGATCAGTGGCACGCGAGATTGGCGATGTTCCTCAATCTTACGGACAAATCAATCGGCCAGATTGGAGGCGGGAAAAGCGAACGCAGTGGCACCCTGGATATCGCCATCATCCAAAGCACCCACGGCAGAGAGGGAGTCAAAGACTTCGTCGCCGAGTACGGGCAAGTCATTGTTGATGAGTGCCACCATCTGTCGGCATTCACTTTTGAGCAGGTGATGAAGCAAGTAAAGGCGAGGTACGTCCTCGGCCTGACGGCAACGCCTGAGCGCAAAGATGGACACCACCCGATCATCTACATGCAGTGCGGTCCGATACGACATAAGCTCAGCGCACGTTCGATGACCGCAGTCACTCCGTTCGAACATGAAGTGGTTCCTCGGTTGACTGAGTTTTGCATGCCGCCCGAGCGGCTCGATCCAACGATTCAGGAAGTGTACGCTGCACTTGCAGATGACTATGCTCGCAATGAGCTGATCCTGGCCGATCTGCTGCACGCTGTCAGAGACCGGCGCTCACCGCTGCTTCTCACCGGCAGGACCAATCACTTGAAGTACTTTGAGACGGCACTCTCTGGCAAAGTTAGGAACGTGTTTGTGCTAAAGGGCGGCATGGGCAAGAAACAGCGCCGGACGATTGCGGAGGCGATTGCGGCTGTTCCAGAGAGCGAGTCAAGGGTCATCCTGGCAACTGGCAGTTACATTGGCGAGGGCTTTGATGATGCTCGGCTGGACACCTTGTTCTTGGCGATGCCGATTTCCTGGAAGGGAACGTTGCAACAGTATGTTGGGCGTCTCCATCGGCTTCACCATGCTAAGCATGTCGTTCGCGTCTACGACTATGTCGATTCTCAGGTGCTGATGCTGACGCGAATGTACGCCCGGCGGCTAAGAGGCTACGGCGCCATCGGATACAGAATTGGCGATGCGGCCGCCGAGGGGCCGGCGCCCAGTTCTGATGGGAATGGAGGGATATGACGCACCAGAACACCAAGCCCGTTGTGGTCCACATGGATGTACGCAAGTTGAAGCGCGACCCCGACACCAATCTTCCGTCATTCAGCAAGGCGAAACTGGAGAAACTGAGTGAGCAAGCGGTCGTGGATGCGTATACCGAGGACGAGCAAGCTGTCGGTTTCCTCACGATGATGGAGGATCATCTCGCGCTGCCTTTTTCCGCAAATGTCCTCGGTGTTGACGTTGTTGTGGAGAAGGTGGACATGACACGCGATGGTCAGATTGTAGCGATCTGCCGCCACGGCAAAACCCGGCAAGGGATCGGAATCCTTGATCTGCCGTTGCCGATGCCAGCGCCCGGCGGTGCAGAGTGGATCACAGCGTACCGCCACTGGCGCAGGGGATTCTGAGTGAGCGAATACCAGTACTACGATTTCCGGGTGATCGACCGGGCGCTGACAAGAGCTGAGATCGCCGAATTGCGATCCATCTCCACGCGCGCCGCGATTACTTCCACGAGTTTCACGAATCACTACGAATGGGGGGATCTGAAAGCGGATCCCCTCAGACTTCTGGAGAAATACTTCGACGCGTTTCTTTACCTTACAAACTGGGGAGCACGTGAATTCCATCTTCGCCTTCCGCAGGGATTGGTTGACTACAGAGTGTTCAGAACCATGCTCCCAGGCGAAGCTGCTCACGTGCGAAAAGCCGGAAACTCCGTGATCGTCGCGTTTGAAAATCAGTCAGAGGACGATGACTGGGACGACGGCACAGTATGGATGGGCTCGCTGATGTCGCTGCGCTCGGAGCTTCTGCGCGGAGACATCCGCTGCCTTTATCTCGGATGGCTACTTTGCGCGCAGAATGAAGAGTTCGCCGAGGACGATCTGGAGCCAGCGGTGCCTGCCGGTCTTGGCGAATTGTCCGCTCCTCTCCATTCCCTGATCGAGTTTCTTGGAATCGAGGAGGATCTCGTCGAAGTTGCTGCGTCCGCTTCGGCGCCGCTGAACGCTGGCCCGGATCGGGAGGAATTGGCGGCTTGGATTCAGAGCCTGCCCGAAAAGGAAAAGAATAACTTGCTGGTTGCTGCAGTCTCGGAACCCGGTGAACGGTGGAGGAACAGATTGCTGCGACATTTCGAGCAACAGAGCGCGCTACGCACTTTGCCCGAGCCCGACGCAATTCGGCGGCGCACTGCCAGTGATCTCCTGACATTGGCCCATGCCCGTGCGGAAGAAAGGGAACGGTTACTGGAGGCGAAGCGAGCGGCACAAGCGGCGCGCCGAAAAGCGGAGGACGAGGCCAACCGCGCTCGCTATCTGGACCAATTGGAGAAGTGCGAAGAAGCGACTTGGAACCAGATTACAGCGCACATCCAGAAGCGACAGCCCAATGAATATGACAAGGCGATCACTCTTCTGATTGACCTGCGAGATCTCGCGGTCCGGCAAGGCCAGGTGACTGCATTCCAGTCCGCCGTGGGGGAACTCCGCCAGGAGCACGCCGCCAAGGGAAGTCTTCTGCGCCGGTTGACTAAGGCAAAGCTGTAACGACCGGGGGCGATGAAGGAACCGGATCGGAAGATACGGGCTCGATCTGGTAGGCCCCCTGTATCGCGCATACCCAGGTAGAGATGGCCCACAACGAGCCGGAATGAGTCCCGGAACCGTTTCAGTTTCCGTTCCGGATCGGACGAGCCTATAATCCGAAATAGACGAGCCATAAATCCGAACTAGACGGAGCCACCGCCCGGCATGGACGATACCGATCACGCGCTTTTTTCTCGCTTTTCCGCCGAACTGGTGACCACCGCGCTTAAGGACACGCCGGTAGTCATGGTTACGGGGCCGCGCCAGTGCGGCAAGACCACCCTGGTCCGCGATTTGGTCGCGGGCAATCGCGAATTCATCACCATGGACGATGACACGGTGCTGGCTGCAGCACACAGCGATCCAACTGGGTTCGTTCGGGCTCTCGATCGAACCACTATTGACGAAGTACAGCGAGTGCCCGAGCTCCTCCGGGTTATCAAGAAGTCAGTGGATGATGATCGCCGAGCCGGCCGGTTTCTGTTGACGGGCTCAGCGAATATTCTGACTCTGCCTCAGGTCTCAGAAAGTCTAGCCGGCCGCATGGAGATCGTGAGCCTTCTGCCCCTCTCGCGGGCTGAAATCCGAGGCAAAAAGCCCGATTTCCTAAAAGCCGCATTCGATGGCAACCTTCGCAAACCCGCGGAACTGATGATCGGCAAAGACCTAGTACAAGCCGTGCTGATTGGCGGCTACCCCGAAATGCTGCGGCGCGAAGATCCAAAGCGACGCCAGACATGGGCCCGGGATTACATAAGAGCCATCGTGCAGCGGGATGTGCGCGAAGTTGCCGACGTGGAAAAGCTTGATCAAATGCCAAGGCTGCTGCAGGTTCTCGCCCACCACTCTGGCAGGCTAACCAATTTCACGCAGATGGGTGCCCAGGTTGGGTTTGACGACAAGACGACCAGGAAGTACGTCGCTATTCTGGAGCAGTTGTTTCTTGTCCGAAAGGTGGAGCCGTGGTTTCAGAATCAATTGAAGCGGCTGGTAAAGACGCCCAAGTTGCATTTCCTGGATTCCGGTCTACTCGGCGCGCTGTTGGGGGCTACCGCGGAACGGATCGCGAAAGACCGTTCAGGCTTCGGACCGCTGTTGGAAACATTTGTTTTCTCTGAGGTGTTGAAACAGGCGTCGTGGTTCGGTGAGAGCTGCGCTTTGTACCACTACCGGGACAAAGATCAGGACGAGGTTGATCTGGTGATCGAAGCGGGGAATGGTGCATTGGTCGGTATCGAAGTCAAGGCGAACGCTACCGTGAATGCGGGTGACTTCAAAGGGCTCCGAAAGTTGGCGGACGCTTGCGGCGATAACTTCAAGCTAGGAGTGGTTCTCTACGATGGCGGAAGACCGGTCCACTTCGGCGACCGTCTTGTGGCTGCGCCAATGTCTAGCTTGTGGGCGTGACTCGATTTTCGCGGTCTTCGGACAGCGAAGTGGATGCGGGTGTTGCAATACGTCATTACACGAGAACCTGAAAATGTGTAACAGATGTGCAAGCCATGCTCACTACAGCATTTTCTGAGTAAACCTAATTGTTTCAGTGGGATGGATTTTACACTCGTTCGTTATAAGCGGGTGTCAGGTCCGCTGCGTCTGCCTCGGAGTGCATCTGATGCGGTGAGCTAGCGCCAGCTAGCCGCATATTCTGTAGGTTTTTGTGCTGGTGCCGGGAGGGGGAGTCGAACCCCCAAGACCCGAAGGTCGGCGGATTTTGAGTCCGCTGCGTCTGCCAGTTCCGCCATCCCGGCTCTACTTGTAAGCGCCTGATTTTACGACCCGTTTATGGCTCTGTTCCCTTTTCATCTAAAATGACGAAATGTGCAACTGTGTAAGAAAGCGTGTCGGTCTCCACGGATTTCCACAGTTCGCTGTCACTTTGCCCGCGAAACGCTGTACCGGCGATTCTCAGGCTCAGAGCCCATTGCCCAGTCTATAAGAAAGCACCCGCACGAAATTCTACCACTTCATTAGGGCTGCTACCCTTTGATTTCACGCGCAGCGGACGACTTGGCATCTGTGAGCTTATGGCCGAGCGGCGACAGGGGCTGCGTTTTCACGTCCCCTTAACGCATTCCTGTCAATTCGCAATTTCAGGCAATGCGATATGCCAATCTCGCTGTTTCTTCGTCAGGTGAATTAGCGTCGGCGAGGGACTCTCTTTGCCGAGGCCTCGGATCCAGGTGGTTCACGGAACGGTTCCACAGAAATGCGCTCGTAACACACTTCCAGCACGGTCAAGTGTTCTGTACCGCCCGGCAATTGAAGGACTACGCTGTCACCCGCTGCCGACTTCATCAACGCGCGCCCCAGAGGTGACACCCAACTGATGTGGTTGCGGTTGAGATCGACCTCGTCGGTGCCCACGATGCTCACCACTCGCGATACTCCCGCGGCATTGGCATAGCGCACGGTCGCTCCGAAGAATGCCCTCGTCGCCGCCTGCCCCGCTCTCGGAGCTTCCGGGTCCACCACTTCCGCGGCTTCGATTCGCTTCGTGAGAAAGCGAATCCGCCCATCGATCTGCCGCAGCCGCCGCTTGCCGTACTGATAGTCGGCGTTTTCACTGCGATCGCCGTTGCTGGCAGCCCACGCCACCACCTCCGTCACGGCCGGGCGTTCCCTGGTGAGCAGAAACCGGTGCTCATCTTTGAGGCGCTCCAGCCCGCTCCGCGTTATGTAGTTCTTGACTCGCGTCGCGGGCTCGTCCGCTTGTGGTTTTCTCGTAAACCCTTTTCGCATCTTGTAGTCTTTCGTCCTTCTAGCGCGAATCCAGTGGGTGCATCAATGAACGCCGCGGCCCTGACTGATTTTTTCACATTTTTCTGGAACCCGGAGAAATCCCCGCGTTTCTGCGGGACGGCGGGGGCGAGTGTTCCTACAGGAACACAACGTCATGACAGAATAGGGCAGACGACATCGTCATGACATCTAATCTAAAGAAAATATACGGGAAATCCCCAATCCCCCCGTGTTCGGTCCCAGGCGAGTACCACAGCGGCCGGCGCTGCCGGTTTGGACGGAACGCAAATCTCAGACTACGAACAGCATCGTACCCGCCCTTGCGACAAACAAACGCAAGGACGGGGCACCCACGGTGATTTGGCTCCCGCAGCCCAAAGGCCGGGCGCACAAGTTTTCGTCAATACTTACGCGATCTGCTGGGCCATCGGCTCGGAAGGCCTTGTGCCGGACTCGCGCAGGGCACGCACGTCTCTGACGGGTGGCTGCCCGAAGAATCGGCTGTATTCCCGACTGAATTGCGTGGCACTCTCGTAGCCAACCTCGAAAGCGGCGCTCGATGCATCCATCCCGCTGTTCAGCATCAAGTTTCGTGCTGACTGAAGTCGGAGTTGCTTTTGATACTGGAGCGGGCTCATCGAAGTCAACATCCGGAAATGGTGATGCAGCGTGGACACTCCCATGCTCGAAAGCTCAGCGAGTTCCTCTACGCGCAGGGTCTTGGAATAGTTCGCAACAATCCATGCAATCGCTTTTGCCGTTCGATGGCTTTGATCACCGAGTGTTGCAATCGAGCGCAAGCGCGCGCCCTCCGGTCCCCGCAGAATGCGATAGATGATCTCGCGCTGAATGAGGCCGCTTAAGAAGGGAATGTCCTGCGGACTCTTCAGCAAATCGAGCAGCCGGCAGCAGGCGCTCAGGAATTCCGGCGTCGTTTCGCCGATGAACATGGCGGGACTGTCAGACGGCGCGTCCGCTATGTGAATCTCCTCACGGCTGAGTAGTTCGCGAACCATCGCGATGTCCAGTTTGAGCGAGAGTACGAGGCAGGGCATTTCCTCTGTGGCTTTGGCCACCCAGCTCACAATCGGCAAATCGACTGCGGTAAGAAGGTAATTTGACTCGTCGTAAATGAAACTTCTTTGACCAAGGTTTACTTGCTTCGCTCCCTGAGCCACGACGATGATGCCCGGATGGTACGTTGTTCGGCATGGTGGTGTGGGCGATGTTCGCCGGTGGAGGCTCATGCCGGGGATCTCCGTTATACGTTTCTCTTCGTTACCCATGAATGAGGCAATCTTGTGGGCGAGTTCAGCGCGCAACGCTCGGGCCGGATTTGCCTTTACAGTGGCGGTTTCTTTGGATTGATTCATGTTACAGCCTGCACCTCGCTTCTTAAAGATAGCCTCCTTCTCCCCATGAATGCCATTGGCTTTTCGCCTGATAAGAGGAATAGGCAATAAGTAGGCAGGATCGGGCTACCAGTTGACGGCCCTTTACCGATAAATTCGAGGATGCAAGGGAAACAAATGAAGACGCGCACCCCTGGAGAGAGCATGAAAACCTTAACCCTAATTATGGGTCTATCTCTATTAACAATGATTGCGCAATCGTCCTACGCGCAGCAGTCGCCACAGCCGCCAACGGAAACGATTAAAACTGCCGCAAGTCATACATCCGAGCAACAAGAGGTCATCAACCTCTCAAACATGAAATGGGATTGGATGGCAGACAAGAAGGTCGATTCCTTAGAGACACTATTTGATGACAAAGCCATGTTCACTCACATGGGAGGGACATGGGGAAAAACCCAGGAACTAGCTACCATTAAAAGCGGTGGCATCTGGTACAAAAAAACTGCAGTTTACGCAGTTGACGCTCGCATATTTGGTAGCACAGCCATCCTGCTAGAGGACATTGATTTGCAGGCAGTAGTTGGTGAGCACGAAGTCACCAATCCTTTTATGGTGACTGAGGTGTATATCAAGGAAAACGGCAAGTGGAAGCTCGCCCAACTCACGTTCTCGCATCTGCTTAGGCCAGTCAAAATGAATAACAATAATAATTAACCACACAGGGAGAGAGAGCCGAGGAATCCGGGGACAGACGGGTGAACTGCACCTGGGGTACACCCTAAAACTGAGACAGAACGGAAGCAGAGATGCCGCGCGGCGCATTGAATACTGAAGGTCCCAAAAACCAAAATCCCCGCCCATTCGCGCAAACGGCGCGCGATAAGGACGGGGTACCTGGTCTCTTGAGCTTTACTTCTTGGGCCGCGACTCCGGCGGCACAAGACCTGCGAGGCGGTAGTACACAACGAGCTGGCCGTAGTGTTCACCGCTATGTTCGATGAGGCCGTATGCTATGTCGAGAACGCGCGCTTTCTGGTGAGGGAAATAAACAACCTCCGTCGTCAGGCCTTTTTCGCCTTTCGACTGGATGGCGGCTGCGCCATCGGCGAAGGATTTCTTGACGAACGCAACGATGTCGGCCTTGGACTTGTACTGGTCGCGCTTCGGATCTTCTCCCGCGGGAGGCTTCTGCCCCATCACAGGATTAGTGAAGTAGTAGGTTGCACCCGCCGCGTGCAGCAACTGCTCGGCGAAGCTCCGCTGCGCGGGTGTCGGCTTGAAGTCATATTTGTCCTCGGGAAAATCTTCGGCCATCGCCGTCAGCTTGCGGCCAATCTCATTCCAGGAATCGAGCACGACTTTCAATTCCGGATCGGCAGGTTTGACGGCTGCATCTTTCTTCATCGCGTCCTGGGCATGGGCGGGAAATGCGAATGCCAGCAGGACGATAGCGAGAAACGGTATTCTTTTCATTTCTTTCTCCACGATTGAGTTTCGCGAATCAAAGCTTCAGCTTCTTATTTCGCCTGCGCTAGCTTCGTAACAACTGCGGCAACTTTATCGAGTGTCTCGATCCAGCCCTCCATTTGACCGCTATTTTTTGCGCTCTCCATGGGTTCATTTCCAATGTAGGTGAGTTTCGTCTGGCCGTTCCCGAGATCCTCAAAGATGGTCACGTCGTACGCACCGTCGATAGCCTCATCTTCTATCCCTAATTCCGCAGGCTCAATCTTGTTTCCCTTCGAGTCCGAAAAGTACATGGAGGAAACGATCTTCTCGTGCAGAACAATCTCGTGGTATTCAACCGCATTCCAGCCCTCCTGCCCATCCGGCGTTCTCATGCAGAGGAGAGATTTTCCTCCCACGCGAAAATCCATCTGGCAAACGGGCGCAGTAAAGCCCTTCGGTCCCCACCACTGCATCACGTATTTCGGGTCTGTCCACGCCTTCCAAACCAACTCGCGTGGGGCATCAAAAACTCTAGTGATAACCATCCGCTCAGTCTCGTTCACCGTGCTTTTTGTCATCTCTGACCCTCCTCTTTCTTCATTTGATTCACAACCACATCCAGCTTGTCGAAACTCTCTTCCCAGAAGCGGCGATAGCTGATCGCCCAGTCGCTGACTGTCTTGATCGCCGCTGGCCTAAGCGTGCACACACTCTCTCGTCCACGCTTCGTCTTGATCACAATCCGCGCCCGCACCAGGTAGGCAATATGTTTTGAAATCATCTGCTGCGAAAGTGCAAACGGTTCCGTCAATCCATGCACAGAGGCAGGCCCATGGGAGAGTCGTTCGATCATTGCCCGCCGGGTTGGATCAGACAAAGCGGCAAACGTTGTACCCAATTTATCCACAACCGTATGGTAGTGGATTATCGGTCAATGTCAAGTGTGAATTTTGCGATCCCTGATTTCTGTTCACTGATTCCCCAAGTGCCAGCGTTGGCCGGCAAGTTTCTGGCCGGGCTACACTGCGGCTACACTATTTAAGAGGCAGCGTGCCGCGAGTTGCCCCTTCAAAATGATCTCTTTCTCAAACATCAATAAGCAGTATGGCAAGCAGTTGCTCTTCGTAGATGCTTCGTTTCAGTTGAATCCCGGCGAAAAAGTTGGGCTGGTCGGTCCCAACGGGTCGGGCAAGACAACCCTCTTCCGGATGGTGGTCGGCGAGGAAACTCCCGACGAGGGCGCGGTCTCTGTCCCCAAGAAGTTGACGATCGGCTACTTTCGCCAGGACGTCGAGGAAATGCAGGGCCGTTCGGTTCTGGATGAAGCGATCGCAGGCAGCGGACGCGTCGGCGATCTCCACCACGAGCTCGAAGCCTTGCAGCGGGAAATGTCCGACCCTGACAAGGCTGATGACATGGACCGCATCCTTGATCGCTTCGGTCACGTTCAGGAGGAGTACGAGCATTTAGGCGGTTATGCGCTCGAATCGCAGGCCCGTGAAGTGCTCCACGGCCTGGGATTCAAAGACGATCAGATTGACGGCGATGTGGGCGCTCTCTCCGGCGGATGGAAAATGCGGGTTGCGCTGGCGCGCGTCCTGCTCGGAATGCCGGATGTATTGCTGATGGACGAACCGACGAACCACCTCGACCTCGAATCCATCATCTGGCTGGAGCAGTTTCTCAAGTCATTTCCCGGCGCGCTGCTCATGACCTCGCACGACCGCGAGTTCATGAATCGCCTGGTCTCAAGGATTGCAGAGATTGATGGCGGCGAAATCATCTCCTACTCGGGTGACTACGACTTCTACGAGCGCGAAAGGGCGGTGCGAGAGAGCAATCAGCAGGCAGCATTTGCCCGGCAGCAGTCCATGCTTGCTAAAGAACAACGCTTCATTGATCGTTTCCGGACGCACGCGGCCAAAGCGGCGCAGGTGCAGAGCCGAATTAAGGCCTTGGACAAGATCGAGAAGATCGAACTACCGAAGAAACGCCAGGTGGTGAAGTTTGAGTTTCGTGTCCCCCCGCGATCCGGCGAACAGGTGGCGGTTCTTGAGAATCTGCATAAGAGCTACGGTCCGCGTGTGATTTACGAAGGGTTCAATCTCACCATCCGCCGCGGAGAACGCTGGGCCGTCATGGGGAGAAACGGCGCCGGTAAGACTACGCTTCTTAAAATGATTGCCGGAGCCAGTGCTCCTGATGCGGGAAGCGTGCGCCTCGGCGCCAGCCTGTATATGGGCTACTTCGCGCAACAATCGCTGGACGTGCTCAATTCCGATCTCACCGTCATCGAACAGTTGCAACAGGATTTCCCCCAGGACGGTATCGGGGCGTTGCGGAACCTGGCGGGAGCATTCCAGTTCTCCGGCGACGACGTGGACAAGAAGATCCGCGCACTCTCCGGCGGAGAAAAATCGCGGCTGGCAATAGCCCGCATGCTCTACAACCCGCCGAACTTCCTGGTGCTCGACGAACCGACGAATCACCTGGATCTTGCGACCAAGGAGATGCTGGTGGACGCCCTGAAGGATTTTGAAGGCACCATGATCTTCGTATCGCATGACCGCATGTTCCTTCGCGGTCTCGGCTCACGTGTGTTGGAACTGGGCGGCGAGAGCGGTATGGACCGCCATCCCACTGTTTATCCTGGGTCGTACGTTGAGTACGTGCAGAAGCTTGGACATGAGGCGCCCGGGATTTATTCCTAGGCCTTGCAGGCTTTGTGGCAACGGCTGGCCGGGCGGACATCGAAGCCTTCTTGGCAAATTCGAAGAGACATCGCGGGTCGAGCTTCCGTTTTCAAGCGGCCGGTGCCGTGTAAAGGCCGCGTGTGATTGTGAGCGCTCGCATTGATTCTGCAGTAATACTCGGTTCATCTGTCACAGCTTGGATTTCGCAGCAGACCTGCCCAAAGAGTGGGTGGTTTGCTCAGGCCGCCTTAAGCGAAAGCGCGACACCTTCCTCCCATTGCTGGAGCATGCGATTGCCTATCTCCATGAATTCCGCGTGCGTTTTAATGTAGGCCTGCAGTTCCTTTGAGGTGTCCGCAATTGCATCTTCTATGTGTTCGAGTATCTGCCGGACGCGGGCGGGCGTGGCTCCCATCCGGGTCTCGCCGAGTCGCTGCAATTCCTTCGTGCTCGCCCATTTCGTCGTGCCGTCTAAGGGTCAGCGCCATGCTGTCCTTCGGCAGATAGACGGAGGTAGTCACAAGGTCGTAGACGGGTGCGAGTCTCGCCTCGCCCTGAACGTCGTCGTAAACAATCCCGAAGTTCTTGAGATGCGCGTCGCCGTTACGAAGCGCGCAATTCAGGGCAATCAGGGCAAACAGCTTTTCCATGTCCTCGCCTACATGCGTCGAGTTCGCAAACTGCCCGAATCGCTTCATGACCGAGGTCTCGTAACTGCCGCGATATTTCTCGTCGGTCCTGCGGCCGTTCAGCACGCAGAAATCTTCGAATCCGCGATAGGTTCCGTCCATGCGCAGGTCAAAACGGTCAATGACCAGCGCCATGCCGTCCTCGGCCAGACGGTACGGGGGCACGTCGAGTCCATATTTGCGCGCCACCGCGAGGCAAAAATACTCATTGGCCGACAGTTGCGGAAATTCGTTGGCCTCCCATAACTTCACGATGTGGGTCGCACCCTTGTAGCTTTGCGAGAAGCGCGGTCCCGTATGCTCCATCTCGGCGAAAGCTTTTTCGTCGCGCACCAGGATTTTGGGCTGCACTCCGCTGATCCCGGAGAACGATGCGAATTTCTCCAGCAGATACCGGAACAGGTCACCGCCGCGCCGGCGTTCGAGAATCTCGTCCACCGATTGGAAGGGCACGTCCTCGTGCAGGTGTTCTTTGTCGCCGGTGTAGCGGATGCGTCCGATCTGTGAGCGGCCGACAATGGACAGAAGGTCGAATTCGTCGAAGGTGCCGGTGGCTTTCGCAAACGCAAGGCGGAGCCGCTCGCGCAGTACGCCTTCGGGTAGGTTCATCTCGAAAACCGGAAGTAGGCCAAAGGGCACGCTCCATGACTCAAGCCTCAACGGCATCGTCACCGAGACCTCGCGCATGGGCAGAGCGCCGGGAAGGTAAGCAAACGTGCTGCCGCGCTCGCCGTGACGATCGAGTAGTCCCGCCTCAGCGGCGTCGGTCCAGACCTTGATCATTCCGCCCCTCTTCCATGAGCTCGTCAAGCGTCGGCCGGCCCGCGCTTGCCTCCTGGAGCTTCAACTCCAGCCCCAGCGCCGTGAGAATATTTGTGATCTTGGAATATCCCAGTTCGCCCAGCCGTCCGTTCTCCAGGGCGTCGAGCGTGGAGAGTCCAACCCTGGCTTTTTTCGCAAGCATGGGTTGCGTCAGGTCGAGCGTTTTGCGCTTGGCGGCGATCTGCTCGCCTAATGAGGACAGGGGCAACACACGCCTAATATACAAGGTTTTATTATTTATAGCAACAATATAACCTGGTATACAAGGTGCACAGGATTACCACCGAGAGCGGGCCGTAGAAATCCGCTGCGTCTGTCGTCATATCTGGATGTTACTTAACTACTTAGACTTACGAGATATCTGGAGTCCGCTTTTGAGTCCGCTGCGTCTGCCAGTTCCGCCATCCCGGCACTTCGTGGAAGTGCTTGATTTTACAGCTTATTTCACATTCTTTGTCTTTTTCATCCGAGACAACGATTGTGAAACTGTGCAAGTAAATGTGAAAGTATTCATGGATTTTCACAGATCCTTGTCACGTGCCCATGGAGTGCTTTGCGGCCCTCCTCGGGTGAAGATATCCCCCTGGCTAAGCAACAACGAGGACATCCGTACGGATTTTACCACCCAACGCAGTCATAGCCCCATCTCTAAATGACGACACGCCCCTATTCGGAGACGTTCGGGCCGAGCACCTTTCCGGAGTCAAGAAAGCTGAACAGGATGGCGTGAAGTGGAGCCCCGAACAGGCTGCAGCGATCCAACGGTTTCGCGAGTTCCTCGACGCAGAGCCTGAGTCACAGCCTCCTCCAGCATCCTGAAACGCGGGGACAGATGGGACGTTCCACAATTTCCATTCGTCGACAAAACAGACGGAGCGTTCTACCGGCGCCCCCACGCACCACCTCCCGTGTCAAATACTTGCGTGAACCGGCCCAGACATTGCCGAGCGTTCGCTTGGACCCACAGAACTGGCTCACCGATGCAACGCTAAGACGTCTATGCAACAGCAAGGGACATGCCCTGCATTCCGTTGTAGGACTTGCGCAAACTATGGTTCATGGTGGAAATAATTGCGCACTACGAGTTACCCGCACGCTGCGATCTCTTCTGACCGCCGGCTTCTTCTTTTTCATGCCGGCGTTGATGTTGTCGCAGGAGCAAAAGCTGGCTTCGGCCCCAACCTACACCACTCCTCTGGCCACCGGACTGCGCCTTGATCCCGAAGGAGAATTCGTTGATTTGAGCAGCATGCCTCTGGGAATGGCGCTGGCGCCAGATGGCAAAAAGCTTGTTGTAGTCCTGAGCGGCTGGCGCGAGCAGGGAGTCCAGGTTGTGGATCTTGCCACCCGGCGCGTCACCCAGACTCTTCCTCAGGCAGCGGCGTTTTATGGTGCGGCATTTTCTGCCGATGGCAAAGAGCTGTACGTTTCCGGCGGCAATGAAGATTTGATCTACTGCTATTTGTGGCGCGACGGAGTTGCGGCCCTGGACAGACAAATTGTCCTGGGACAAAAGAAAGAGGACAAAACAGGATCACGATATCCGGCGGGCCTTGCGGCCTCGAAGCGGGGAAATTTTCTTTACGTTGTGGAGAATGTCGGCGACAGCCTGGCCGTGGTGGACCCTTCTTTGGGGAAGGTCGTGCAGCGATTTTCTACCGACCATTATCCTTACGCAGTAGAAGTGGCTGCGGATGGCAACGTGTATGTCTCCGCGTGGGGCGGTCACACTCTTTCGATGTTCCGGACCAACCCGGACGGGACATTGTTCTATACCGGCCGGCTCGAGGTTGGGCAGCGGCCCTCGGCGCTTAAGTCGAATCCATCCGGATCGCGGTTGTTTGTTGCCTTAGCGGGCACGGACCGGATTGCAGTAGTAGATACACATGCGAGAAAAGTCTTGCGCTATCTCAAAGACGAGGCCCCCGGCGGCGCTCCTTCCCAGGGAAGTACACCCAATGCGCTCGGCCTTTCGCGGGACGGCTCCAAGCTATTTGTGGCCGAAGCCGACAACAATGCCGTCGCCGTCTTTAATACTGCGGAAGGAGCCGCGCAAGCTGGGTTACGTCCGGTTGGCCGCATTCCTACAGACTGGTATCCGACCGACGTTCTGGAAGTAGATAAGGGGCTGCTCATCCTAAATGGAAAGGGGCACGGTAGCCACGCGAACCCAGACGGGCCAACTCCCGGAAAGGGGATCCAACGCCCGTTAGGCTATGACCTTGGCCAGCTCAATGGAACGCTACGGTTCGTTCCCGCTGATCTTAGTCCCGCGCGATTGGCTCAGGATTCGCGCAGGGTAGCGGAAGCGAATGGCTGGGGACAGAAGCGATCCACCAAGCGATATCCGCCCTTCAAGCATGTGGTTTACATCGTTAAAGAGAACCGTACCTACGATCAAGTTCTTGGTGATATGAAAGAAGGAGACGGCGATCCTAATCTGGTGTTCTTCGGCCAGGACGTCTCGCCGAATCATCACGCCCTTGCGCTTCGCTTCGGGCTGTTTGACCGCTTTTTCACTAATGCGGAAGTAAGTGGCCAGGGACACGTCTGGTCCACGGCGGCTTATGTTACCGATTACGGCGAAAAAACAGTTGCTTCCATGTATTCCGACCGGCGGGCGGACTTTGCTGGCGACGAAGCCGACAACCCGCTGGGTGGGTATCTGTGGAACCTTGCCGCCAAGAAAGGAATATGGTTCCGCGACTACGGCGACATAGTGGTCGGGCCCGATACTTCGCACGATCTGCCGGCTGACGTAAGCTCCAGCTATCCCGAAACCAACCTGGAGATTCCCGATCAAAAACGGGCCGACGCCTGGATCGAAGAGCTGCGCGACTTTGTTCGCAAAGGCGACATGCCGGCGCTGTCCCTCATGTATTTGCCAAGAGATCACACGGTTGGCGGCGCCGCGGGTCATTCGTCGCCTCGGGCCTGCATGGCCGATAATGATCTTGCACTGGGCCGAATCGTGGAAGCGCTCTCGCAAACTCCATTTTGGCGGGACACGGTGGTCTTTGTAGTGGAGGACGATTCGCAGGCCGGTGCTGACCACGTGGACTCACACCGCTCACCGTTTCTCGCCATCTCGGCTTATGGCCGCTCTGGTACGGTCCACAGATTCGCTAACACTACGGACGTAATAGCGGCCATCGAAGACATTTTGGGATTGGGACGTATGTCCAAATTCGATTACTTCAGCCGCTCTCTGGCAGACATGTTTGCCGCGACGCCAGACCTCACACCCTATAGCCACGTTGTCCCGAAAATGGATTTGAGTGAGGTGAACCCGGCACAGGGCGCAGCTGCCAGAATGTCAGAAGGTCTCGATTTTAGTGCCCCTGATCGCATTGATGACGCGTTATTTAATCGAATTCTCTGGGCCATGCTCAAACCGGTCGGCACCGTGCCACCGGTCACAAACATGGCGCCGGTGCATGCGCTTCAGTTAGCTCGGTAAAAGGGAAGAAATGGACAAAACGCGGGGACGGACGGGACGTTCCCTGGGTTCGTGGGAAGACAGACGGAACCTTCCCCGGGTCGCCTCACTAATCTTCGTCAACTGAATTAGCGGCGGCGAGGAGGTCCCTTTGCCGAGGCCTCGGATCCAGCTGGTTCGCGGAACGGTTCCACAGAAATGCGCTGGTAACACACTCCCAGCACGGTCAAGGATTCCGGACCGCCCGGCAAGTGAAGGACTACGCTGTCAGCCGCTGCCGACTTCATCAACGCGCGCCCCCAGAGGTGACACCCAACTGATGTGGTTGCGGTTGAGATCGATCTCGTCGGTGCCCACGATACTCACCACTCGCTCCGCTCCCGCGGCGTTGGCATAGCGCACGGTCGCTCCGAAGAATGCCTTCGTCGCCGCCTGCCCCGATCTTGGAGCTTCCGGGTCACCACTTCCGCGGCTTCGATTCGCGTGGTGAGAAAGCGAATCCGACTATCGATCTGCCGCAGCCGCCGCTTGCCGTACCGATAGTCGGCGTTGTCACTGCGATCGCCATTGCCGGCAGCCCACGCGACCACCTCCGTTACGGCCGGGCGTTCTCTAGCTACATCCGGACGGGCCGCTCTGGACGTTCTGGGATTACAAATTTGAACGGTGGCAGAAGGACAAAGGCATGCGACTCGATCACTTTCTGCTCTCACCGAATTTGTCGGTCCGGCTCGTGGACGGCGGTGTTGACCGATGGGCGCGTGGGCAGGAAAACGCGAGCGACCATGCCCCACCATGGATCATGCTCGATTAAGCGACAGCGCGACACCTTCCTCTCATTGCTGGAGCATGCGATTACCTATCTCGATGAATTCTCCGTGAGCTTTCATGTAGCCGCGCACTTCTTTTGAAGTATCCGCAATTGCAGTAGCAATGCGTTCGAATAGCTGCCGGACGCGGGCGGGAGTGGCTCCCATACGCGTCTCTCCAAGTCGCCGCAATTCCTTCGCGCTCGGCCATTTCGTCGTGCCATTAAGCATCAACGCCATGCTGTCCTTCGGCAGGTAGACGGATGTAGTCACAAGATCATAGACGGGTGCGAGTCTTCTCAAGCCACCCGACAACAAATAACCCTGGGTGCTGTGAAACCAGAAATGCGTATCGCCACTGTAAGGCTCTTCGACCCCAGTTTAAGGGCGGAAGCGCCAAATACAACTCGTATAATCCGACCATGCTGCTGACGCTCACAACCACGCATAACCCAGCAACGGACTTGGGATACCTGCTTCATAAGAACCCGGCAAAGCTACATTCGTTCGAGCTCTCGTTTGGGAAAGCGCACGTCTTCTATCCGGAAGCGACTACGGAGCGATGCACGGCAGCCCTCCTACTCGATGTTGATCCGGTAGGACTGGTTCGTGGTAAGCGGGGACAGCATGAAGGCGGAACGCTCGATCAGTATGTGAACGATCGGCCTTACGTACTTTCTTCTTTCCTGAGCGTCGCTGTGGGCCGGGCTTTTGGGACAGCCATGTCAGGACGCAGCAAAGGTAGGCAAGAATTGGCTGACCTGCCAATTCCATTAACTGCAAACCTGACCGTTGTGTCCTGTAGAGCGGGCGAGGGGTTGATCCGAGAATTGTTCGAGCCTCTCGGGTACAACGTAGCCGCCCAGCAGCACCCGCTCGACGAGAAGTTTCCTGAATGGGGCGAGGGGCCTTACTACTCGGTGACCTTGGCTGGGACGTTCCGTCTACAGGATCTCCTCAACCATCTTTATGTCCTGGTGCCGGTGCTCGACGCCGAGAAGCACTATTGGATAGGCCAAGATGAAGTTGAGAAGCTGCTGCGCAAAGGAGAAGGCTGGCTTGGCTCGCACCCTCACAAAGAAACGATCGTAAAGCGCTATTTGCCACGACAGAGGCAACTTGCACGAGAGGCACTCGCCAGGCTGACAGAGGAAGACAATCTTGATCCTGATGCGACTGAGGAATCTCACGCTGAACAAGAATCGAAGATGGAGGAGCCGATCCGGCTGTGGCAACAGCGGATGGGAGCCGTCGTTGCGGTACTGCGATCAGCAGAAGCGAAACGTGTCTTGGATTTGGGCTGCGGAGAAGGAAAGCTCCTGCGGGTGCTGTTGGAAGAGAAGTCGTTCACTGAGATCGTAGGCATGGATGTCTCCTATCGAAGCCTCGAAATTGCAAGTCAACGTCTGAAACTCGAGCGAATGCCCACGAAGCAAAAAGAACGGCTGAAACTGATGCATGGTTCGCTGATGTATCGCGACAATCGCTTATCCGGATACGATGCAGCAACGGTCGTGGAAGTAATCGAACATCTAGACGCGCCACGATTGGCTGCATTCGAGCGAGTGCTTTTCGAGGCAGCGCACCCAAAAACGATCGTAGTGACCACGCCCAACGCCGAATACAACGTGAAGTTCGACACTCTGCCAGCGGGCCAGTTCCGCCACAAGGATCATCGATTCGAGTGGACTCGGGAACAGTTCCAACAGTGGTCAAGTCGCATTTCCGAGCGCTTTGGATATGCCGTTCGGTTTCTGCCCGTGGGAGAAGAAGATCCTCAAGTCGGCGCGCCCACCCAGATGGGGGTCTTCAGTCTGTGAACATAACGATCCCTGAACTCTCGCTGGTTGTTCTGATCGGCGCCTCTGGATGCGGTAAGTCCAGCTTCGCTCGGGTTCATTTCAAGCCCACCGAAGTGCTCTCGTCCGACTTCTGCCGTGGTCTTGTATCGGACGACGAGAATGCTCAGGCGGCTACGAAAGATGCGTTCGAGGTGTTGCACTTCGTCGCTCGTAAGAGACTTGCTGGCGGACGCCTCACGGTAGTTGACGCCACAAATGTTCAGCCGGAGGCGCGTAAGCCACTGGTCGCTCTCGCTCGTGAGTTCCATGTTCTGCCGGTTGCGATCGTGCTTAATCTGCCCGAGAAGCTCTGCCATGAACGTAACCAGAACCGACCAGACCGACAATTTGGTCCGCACGTAGTTAGAAACCAGTCGCAACAACTGCGGCGTTCTCTACGAGGATTGGAGCGTGAGGGGTTTCGGCATGTTTTCACTCTGTCCACTCCAGAAGAGGTCTCGTCGGTCAGCATCGTGCGTCAGCCGCTTTGGAACAATCTCAAGCACGAGCACGGGCCTTTCGACATCATCGGGGACGTGCACGGTTGCTATGAGGAGCTAAGTACTCTACTCGGTCAACTTGGCTACAAAATCGAAAACGGATCGGACGGACCAAAGGCAACTCCGCCAGATGGACGGAAAGCAGTCTTCGTCGGCGATCTTGTCGACCGCGGGCCCAGGATTCCAGACGTTTTACGTCTGGTCATGAGAATGGTTGCTGAAGGAACGGCATTGTGCGTTCCCGGAAACCACGACATGAAGTTGATGAAGAAACTAAAAGGCCGCGATGTACAGATGACGCACGGGCTCGCCGACTCAGTTCAGCAGCTCGACAAAGAAAGCCCCGAGTTCAAGCAAGCTATCATCAAGTTTCTCGACGATCTGGTCAGCCATTACGTGTTCGACGACGGAAAGCTTGTGGTTGCGCACGCGGGCATGAAGGAGGAAATGCAGGGGCGTGGATCGGGCAAGGTACGCGATTTTGCTCTTTACGGCGAGACAACGGGAGAGACAGACGATTACGGACTCCCCGTACGTTACAACTGAGCCGCCGAATATCGCGGCACAGCCATGGTCGTTTACGGGCATACGCCCATTGCAGAGCCGGAATGGCTAAACCGCACGATCAATATCGACACCGGGTGCGTGTTCGGAGGCAAACTGACCGCATTGCGCTACCCTGAACGTGAACTCGTGTCGGTACCGGCGCTGCACACCTACTACGAATCGGTAAAACCGTTCCTGGCCGAAGAAACGAGTGCGCCTGGGCTGACCGCTCAACAGCAACTGGATGATCTGCTGGACATCGAGGATGTAATCGGCAAGCGGATCATCAACACACGCCTAAACCGAACCATCACGATTCGAGAGGAGAACGCCATCACCGCGTTGGAGGTTATGAGCCGATTTGCCTCGAATCCAAAATGGCTCATCTATCTCCCGCCCACGATGTCTCCTTGCGAGACCAGTAGGCGCGATGGCTTGCTCGAACACCCTGAGGATGCCTTCGCTTACTATCTGCACGAAGGCGTGCATAAAGTCGTTTGCGAACAGAAGCACATGGGATCGCGTGCGGTAGTCGTGATCTGCCGTGATGCAGATTCTGCACGGAAGCGGTTCGGGATTATGGAAGGAGAATCCGGGGCCTGCTACACGCGGACGGGGCGCCGGTTCTTCACCGACACGCTGCTGGAATCTCAATTCCTGGAACGAGTCCGCCACGCAGTGGAGACGGCCGGCATCTGGGAGAGTTTGAAAACGGATTGGGTGTGTCTCGACTGCGAATTGATGCCTTGGTCGGCCAAGGCGCAAGAGTTGCTGCGTCAGCAATATGCCCCAACCGGGGCAGCCGCGAAAGCCGCCCTACCCGCGGCCATCACTGCTTTGAGAGGGGCAGCGGGTAATTCGGAGATCGCCGCTCTGGCAGAACGATTCCAGCATCGCGAAGAAGCTGCTCACCTTTATGTCGAGGCATACCGCCGATATTGCTGGCCTGTGCAGTCGTTGGCCGATCTGAAACTCGCTCCCTTTCACGTACTCGCCAGCGAGTCAGGCGTGCACACGGTGAATGACCACGTGTGGCACATGGAGACGCTCGGTGGAATCTGCGTCGCTGATCCCGAATTGTTGCTTGCGACGCCGTTCCGAGTTGTGGATCTCACCGACAAGGCTGATCAAGAGAAAGGAATCCAGTGGTGGGAGGAACTGACGGCCACCGGCGGCGAGGGCATGGTGGTAAAGCCGTTGGAGTTTGTGACGAAAGGGCGGAAAGGGCTGGCGCAACCCGCAGTCAAGGTTCGAGGACGAGAATACCTCCGGATCATCTACGGGCCGGAATACACATTGCCCGAACACTTGGAGCGGCTCAAGAGCCGAGGTCTTGGCACGAAGCGATCACTTGCTCTTCGTGAATTCGCCCTGGGACTGGAAGCACTGGAGAGATTCGTACACAAGGAACCCCTCCGCCGAGTTCACGAGTGCGTTTTTGGTGTCCTAGCTTTGGAGAGTGAGCCGGTGGACCCAAGGCTGTAGGATTGCGCCGGGAATGGATAAAAGTTCCAGCATTTTTCTGAAGTCTGGATGTGTAAGTCATGCCGTCACGCCGACGCCTTTTGTTACTTTGACTTATGAGACGTCGATGCCTCAGGAGTCCGCTGCGTCTGCCATTACATATGGATGTTGTTTATTTACTTAGACTTACTAGATAGCTGGCGTCCGCTTTTGAGTCCGCTGCGTCTGCCAGTTCCGCCATCCCGGCGTCAGGAAGGCTTTTTGTTGTACGGCAGCGGTTGCAAATTTTGAATACGATCACGCGGGCGCCGGATTCTGCACCTGCACCACAGCCATGGGCAATTCCACGCGGAACGTGGCGCCTTGTCCGGGCCGGCTTTCGACGCTAATCGAGCCGCCGTGCTGCGTTACGATCCACTGCGCAATGGCCAGCCCCAAGCCGGCCCCGCCCTGGGCGCGGCTGCGCGCTTTGTCGACGCGGTAGAAGCGCTCGAAAATCTTGCCCTGCTCTTCTTCGGCGATTCCTACTCCTGAGTCTTGTACCCGAATCACCGCGCTCTCGCCTTCTGGTTCGAGCGACAAGTGGACCGAGCCGGGCGAGGGTGTGTACTTGAATGCATTGTCGAGCAAGATATCAGCCAGCCTCCGCAGCAAGGTCTCGTCACCCATGACGGAAAAATCCGGCGCATTGAGGCTCGCGGAAAACTGCAGATTGCGGATGGTGGCCACCTGCTGCCAGCCGCCGACGACGCTGCGCAGTGTCTGGCGCAAATCCACGGGCTCGAAATGCAGCGTCTCGCGGCCTGAGTCGGCGCGGGCCATCGACAACAGTTGCTCTATTAACGCGGTGGTGCGTTCGGCCTCGAGCAGAATGTGGCGCAGAGACTCCTTGTATTCGGCCTCGCCCCGGGAGCGGCGCAGCGCCAGTTCGGCCTCGGTACGGATGAGCGAGACCGGAGTCCTCAATTCATGGGAGGCATCGGCGGTGAACTGGGTGATCCGCTGAAACGCGGATTCAATCCGGTCGAGCATTTCGTTCAACGTGTCCGACAGGCGCTGCAGTTCATCCCCGGTCTCCAGCTTCTGCAGGCGACTGCTGAGATTCGTTCCGCTGACCTCGCGCGCGGTTCGCACCAGCGCGTCCACGGGAGACAGGGCCCGCCGGCTGAGCCAGTAGCCCCCACCGGCAGCCATCAGCAACAGCAGCGGGGCGAACATCAGCAGATACGAACGGAACAAATGGAGAGTCTCGACCGCATCGTCGGCGGGGACACCCATCTCCACGGTGTAGACGTGGCCGCTGACTTGCAACTTCTGAAAAGCAAAACGGAAAGGCCGGCCATCGATCCTGCGGCTTCTCACGATGGGTCGCTTGACTTGATCCGGCGGCAGCAGTGCGGACTGGTGCGCCTGCATGAACGCGGAGTGATAGATCAGCTGGTTGTTTTCGGCGTAGACCTCAAGATAATCGCCGGAGTGTTCAATTGCATAGGCCTCGTTCACTTCCTCCTGCACTTTGGCGATGGGACTGTCCTGGGGTTGAGACTGCAGAAAGTTCTTCAAGTCATCGATCTGCGCTTCAAGACCATCGTCGACCAAGTCATACAGATTGTGCCGCAGGATGAGCCACATGCCTGCCCCAAACAGCATCTGGGCGAGAGCAAAAATCGCCAGGTACCAGAGCGTGAGACGCATGCCGATGGAGAGTCTTCTCATGCTTGTGTTCTCATGCCTTTCTTCTCATGTGCGCCCGTCCGGACGGATCATATAACCCACGCCGCGCACCGTATGAATGAGCCTGGGCCTGCCGGGTGGATCGATTTTGCCGCGCAACAAGTGCATGAAAGCGTCTAGGGTGTTTTCTTCGATCTCGCGGTCAAATCCCCAGACGGATTCGATGAGAGCTCGGCGCGACACAACCTTGCCGGCACGATACATGAGGCGTTCCAGCAGATTGTATTCCGTGCGCGTCAGCGAGACCCGCTCTTCGCCGCGCGAAACTTCCCGGCTGGCAGGATCGAGAACCAGGTCGGACACCTGCAAATGATTATCCTGCGCCACTAGAGCCCGCCGCTTGACCGCACGTAGCCGCGCCACCAACTCGTCAAACGAAAAGGGCTTGGTCATGTAATCGTCTGCGCCTAAGTCGAGGCCGCGGACGATGTCGGGCACGGAGTCGCGTGCGGTCAGCATCAGGATGGGTGTCCGGACTCTTTCCGCGCGCAGGCGTTTGGCAAGTTCATATCCGCTGAGCTTGGGCATCATCACATCGAGAATGATGACGTCAAACTCGTAGGACTTCGCCAGGGCCAGACCCTCGGCGCCGTCGGACGCGCAAGTTGCGATGTGGCCCTCCTCCGTTAATCCCTTGCGGAGCAAGTCCGCCATGCGCGCTTCGTCTTCCACGATCAGCAGCTTCATCGGATTCGTCGCCGGAGTTCCTGACGACCTCCACAGTTTAGAGCCGAAGCCGAAATGGCGCTCGGCAACCTGAAGAAATATTAACTTGACGTTCATCCCTGCGTCACACACGGACTCTAGCATCTCGGCTCATCAAGTTCACTGCATCCCGGTCGCATTGGAGAGAAAGAGTCTCTCCCTGTTCAGCATTTTCTTGCCCGCAAGGAGCTGAAGTCATGAATCGAAATCACCGCCGTTCAACCCTCTCCCTCTTCCTACGACTCGGGCCTGCACTCGCGCTCAGCACACTGCTTCTGCTAGCCGGGATGCCGGCAGCATACTGCCAAGTGGAACGCGCGTCGCTCGAGGGCACGGTAAGCGATCCTTCGGGAGGGGTGATCGTGGGCGCTACCGTGAAAGTCGTGGCGGTCGAGACCGGTCTGAGCGAGGAGCAGAAAACGAATTCCAAGGGATATTACCGTTTCCCAGGCCTGGCAGTCGGCCGGTATACCGTGACCACGACCGGGAGCGGGTTCAGCACCAAGGTGATTGACGACGTGATCCTGCGGGTCGGCCAAACCCGCACCCTTGATGTACCACTGGGAGTTGGAACGGTTAACGAACTGATCGATGTCAAGGCGACGACCGAACCCGCCGACCGTATCTCGGCCGAGGCTGCGACGGTGATTGACAACGACCAGATCGCCAACCTGCCAAATAACGGACGTGACTGGGCAAGTTTTACGCTGCTCGCGCCTTTTGCACAGGACGACGGAGGCGGCGATCAGCGTACCATCCGCTTCGCCGGCCGCGCGCGTGACGACAACAACTTTTCTTTTGACGGAGTCGACGCCGGCGGCATTCAGGAGCAGGCACAAAAATCACAAACCCGTCTGCAGATTTCACAGGATGCCATCGAAGAATATCGTGTCAACAGCGCTTTGTATGATGCGGAGTACGGCACGCAGGCTGGCGGCCAGATCGACGTCGTCACCAAGTCCGGCACCAATGACTGGCACGGCACCGCGTTCGGCTACCTCAGAAACTCCGTCTTCGATGCCCGGAACTTCAATGACTACAATCTGCAGGGCAATCCCGCAGTTCCTCCGTTTCGCATGGGCCAGTACGGAATAACCTTGGGCGGGCCAATCAAGAAGGACAAACTGTTCTTCTTCATCGACTACGAGGGACTCCGCCAGTTACAGCAGAACACGCAGCAATTCGCCGTTCCCTCCGGGATTTGTTGCGGACAGCTTGCGTCGGGCACTCTCACGACTCCCTACCAGCAATACGTGCTGACGAACTCGCCGCAAATGTGCACCATCATGCAAGCCTACCCGTGGCGCGCGTCGGTGGGCGCGATTGGGGGCTGTGCTCCGCGGTTCACCTACCCTGACAGCGCGTTCACGGCGACGTCCGATCCTAACGCCGACCTGATCACCGCGCCGACGCCGACCACCATCCACGAAGACACATGGCTGGTGCGGATGGACTACAAGATCAACAACAGCACTCTGCTCTATGGCCGTGCGCAGCGCGACATCAGCCTGGTCGACGCTCCCAATGGCAGCAGCCTTCCGGCGGACAAACTGCAAACCATCAACCATCCCGCGAACTACCTGCTGGCGTTGGAGCACACCTTTACGCCGCAACTCTTCAATGAGACGAAGGTGTATATCAATCGCGCGCCTTATCACAATCCGCAGTCGAGCGCGCTTCCCTTTGCGGTCAGCACCACCAACTTCGTCGGCCTCAACGACAACACGGCTGACATCGAAATCGGCACAACCTTCGGAGTGGTGGACAACATGACCTGGACGCATGGCCGGAACGCTTTCAAAGCCGGCATGGAAATCCGGCGGGTTCGGCTCAATCAAGGACAGACTGCCGACAACGTCTTGAGTTTCGCCAGCCCTGACGACATGGCGAATGCCTTGCTCTCCAACATCACCTACATCGCGCCGTGGTGCTGCCATCGCCTGCGCCGCATGTTCTACATGCCCTACTTCCAGGATGAATGGAAAGCAACTCCTACGCTCACGTTGACGGCCGGACTGCGCTGGGAATACTACGGCGTCGCGCATGAGGCGACGAACCGGACCACCGTCTTCGACATCAATCAATTTCACGGCGTTTGCCTGGGGACCGGTTCCTTTAATACGTCCCCCGTGCCGCCGGGCTCAGGACCCATCAATACCCCGCCTTGTCCCGCGAATCCGGCGTTGTACAACCCGGATTACAAGAACTTCGATCCTCGCATCGCACTGGCTTGGGCACCGAGCGCGCTTCACGGGAAGACCGTCTTCCGCGCAGGCTTTGGCATTTACCACGGAGCCTCCCAGAACGACGACTTGAATGCGGGACTGGAGAGCGATACCTTCCGCGTCAAGGTTAACCAGCAGATTCCTTTGAGCCCCGCGTTTGAGCAGACGACTCCGGATCTATCTGGTGTGACGATTCAAAAACAGGCTTCGCACCCACGTGCGCTGCAGAGGCAAGGCCGTCGGGATTTGTATGCCGAGACCTGGGGGCTGACTGTTGAGCACGAGTTGCCCTCGAATTTCCAGGTCTCGGCCCAGTATCTTGGGAGCCACGGTGTGCGGCTGTTTTCTCGGGGCGCGGTGAATCTCTGCTCGACTCCAGTTACATTCAATCCTGCTGACGGCGACTGCGTCCGGCCACTGGATCAGTTCTATCCGGATCGCAATAATCCCGACCCGTTTGGGTCAGTGGACTACAAGCATGACGAGGGCTCCAGCACCTACAACGCGCTTGGGCTTGCGCTGGAGCGCCGTTTCAGCAAAGGACTCGCCTTTCAGTCGCGATACACATGGTCGCATTCCATCAACGACGGTTCGGTGGGCGGCGGCGAGTCCAATGGACCGCAGAATGTGAATTGCCTGCCCTGCGATAAAGGGCCGAGCATCTTCGACGTCCGCCAGAACTTCACTATGAATGCTGTCTACGATCTGCCGTTTGGTCCAGGTAAATCCTATTTGAACAGCCCTGGCGTGCTGGGAAAGTTCGTCGGAGGCTGGAGTTTGAGCAGTGTCGGACTCTGGCACACCGGGCATCCGCTCACTGTGCAGATGGATCTGAGCGGCAGCATCAGCGGAGGGTCTTTCGACGGCCTTCCCTACAGCTACCTGCTTCCCGATGGCAACGATCAAACCAGCCAACGCCCCGACGTTATTCCGGGAGTTCCGCTGACTCTGCCCAACCCGCGTCCAGCGACACCATTTGCCCCGGGCACTCCGCTGATCAATGCGTCGGCCTTTCAAGCGCCGCCGTTGGACGCGAACGGGAACTTCGTCCGCTATGGCGACGCTGGGAATGGCCTGATCCGCGCGTTGAATAGCTGGCAAGCCGATCTCGCGCTCACAAAAGAAACCAAACTGACGGAGCGCGTGGCCATGGAATTCGCGGTACAGGCGTTCAACATCTTCAATCACGTGCAATTGGGCGATCCGGGCAACTTCACGCTTGTCTACACACCTGGGCAAACCGCGAGCAATCTGTCGGCCGACTCGACCTTTGGAGTGATCAGTTCCACGGTCAATTTCAACAACAACAACGACAATGCAGCGTCCCCCAACACGGGCACCGGTCTGCCGAGACAGTTGCAGTTCATGCTGCGCTTCAAGTTCTGAAGTGAGGGCTGCTTTCAGACAAATTTCAGGCGTGTCGTCTAGGGTTGGGCTGAGGATCGAATAATGCTCAAGCGTATTTTGTGTCTGGTAGCAGGTCTTTGTCTCAACTGCGTGCTTTTTGCTGCAGCGGCCCCGTCCGGCGGGTACTCCATCATCAAGAGGATTCCCATCCCTGGTACGGGAAGTTGGGACTACCTTGCTGTCGACGAGGCTGCGCGCCGCCTGTACGTTTCGCACGGCACGCAGGTCGAAGTCGTAGACATCGATGCCCTGACGGTGGTGGGCAGCATTCCGAATACGGCCGGCGTGCATGGAATTGCCATCGCTCCCGAACTTGGCCGCGGATTCACCAGCAACGGGCAAGCTTCGACTGTCACCATTTTCGACCTGAAGACGCTGAAGCCGATCGCGGATGTGCCAACCGGAAAGAAGCCGGATGCGATCATCTACGATCCGGCGACGTCGCGGGTTTTCGCCTTCAACGGCGCAAGCAACAGCGCAACGGCAATCGATGCCGCCACCGGCAAAGTCGCGGGCACGGTCAATCTGGACGGCGGACCTGAGTTCGCCGCGGCGGACGGCAACGGTTTTGTGTTCAACAATCTTGAAGACGAGAGCCTGCTGCTGAAGATCAATTCCCGAGAACTGAAGGTTGAGCAGCGCTGGCCCGTCGCCCCGTGTTCTGCTCCCAGCAGCATGGCCATGGACCGCGCCAACCGGCGACTGTTCCTGGGCTGCCGCAGCAAGGCCATGGCGGTCGTCGACGCCGACACCGGAAAGGTCATCACTACCCTACCGATTGGCGATCACGTCGACGCCACGGCCTTCGACACCGAGACCAAGCTGGTTTTCAATTCCAACGGCGAAGGCTCCATCACGGTGATTCACCAGGACAGTCCTGACAAGTACTCCGTTGTCGAGACGGTCAAGACCGCGCCGCGCGCGAAGACTATGGCGCTGGATCCGAAAACTCATCGCCTCTTCCTCTCCACGGCGGAGAACGGGCAGTTCGAGGTGCTGGTCGTGGGACAATAGACTCTGAGTCCGATCAGAATCCGAAGCGGAGCCTTCCCTTATGAAGTCGAGACGCGCACGTGTAGCGAAAGCCGCACTCGTCGTGTTTCAGGCTGTGGCGCTCGCGACGCTGGTCTGCGGCACATTGATTGGGTGCACCAGCAAGTCCAACGCGCAGACGTCCGCCGCAGATCTGCATCTCGACGTGAAGGTTCCGTTCCGCTTCGTGGCCTACGGGGACACGCGCTTCCACGACCCCAAAGATACGGAAGCGGCCAATCCTGCAGTGCGCGTCGCGCTGGTAAAGGCGATTGCCGACGCGAACCCGGCATTCATCTGCTTCACGGGTGACATTGTCTACAACGGGTTCGACCCGAGCGACTGGAAGGTATGGGACAGCGAGACCAACGTCTTCCGCGAGAAGAAGATTCCGGTATATCCGGCACTAGGCAACCATGATCTGCACGGGAAAGAGGAAGTCGCGCTGGGAAATTACTTTCAGCGCTTCCCCGATCTGAAGAACAGTCGGTATTACTCAGTGCGCGCGGCGAATTCGTTGGTTCTCGTCCTCGACAGCTCTCTCCAGGAAGCGGGAGGCCCGCAAGGCCAATGGCTGAGCGACAAACTCGATCACGTTCCCGCTGACGTAGATTTCGTGTTCCTGATGTTCCACCATCCGCCTTACACCAGTTCCTCTGATGCGAAAGCACTTGGCGGCGGGCACTCAGCTCGCGCACCGGAACAGGCCTTGGCAAAGGAACTGGAGGCGCGGCAGGCTCACGCCCGTTTCCGCATCGTGGTGTTTTCTGGACATGTGCACAATTACGAACGCCACGAGCATGGCGGCGTGACTTATTTTGTTTCTGGCGGAGGAGCGGCTCACGCCTATCCCATTGAGCGGGCGGCGGACGATCCGTTTCAGAGCAAGGAAGTGAATTATCACTACCTGCTGGTTGAGGTCGACGGGCAGCAATTGAAAGTCACGATGAATCGCCTGGACCTGACCACCGGCAAGGCAGTTTGGACGCAACCTGACTCGGTGAAGATTTCCGTCCCGGCTGCCGCCGTGGCGGCGGCCAAGCGCTAAGCCCTAAGAACCCTGGCAAGCTCGCTAGCACTGGTCACGTCCAAGGTCGTTTGGGCATTTCCCCGCCTATCGTTTATCCTCAAATGTTGCCTGACGCTCGCTGAGACCACCGGCAACCCTGTCCTTAATTCAACAGAGACCCGCTAAGAGCTAATAGCTAAGAGCCTTTATGAAAACCGGCATTATTGGCCTGCCCCAGGTAGGCAAGACATCGCTGTTCCGCATCCTGACCAAGGCGCATCTTTCCGCGCAGGCCAGCAACCCACGCGAGGCGCACATCGGAGTGGCCAAGGTTCCCGACGACCGCCTCGACCGCCTGGCCGCTCTTTATAGCCCTAAGAAGCTGACCCACACCTCGGTCGAATATGTGGACGTAGGAGCGATCGGCCAGGACGCGCTGAAGGAAACCGCCTACATCGGCCACCTGCGCCAGGTCGACGCACTGGCTCACGTGGTGCGCGTATTTGAAGACCCCGCGGTCCCGCTGGTGGCGGAGATCGATCCCCTGCGCGATATCAAGAATGTCGAGTTCGACCTGATGGTCAGCGATCTCGGCCAGATCGAAAAGCGCCTCGAGCGCCTGGAAAAAGACCTGAAGAAGATGAAGACGCCGGAACTCGAAAAAGAATTCGAACTGCTCAAGCGCGCCAACGCGCATCTGGGGACTGAGAAACCTCTGCGGGAAATGGAGATGACACCCGAGGACAAGAAGCGCCTGCGCGGTTTCATGTTCCTGAGCGAGAAGCCGATCTTCTATGTGCTCAACATCGGCGAGTCGACCGAACTGGGCAAGGAACTCGACGAGGCGGTCAGCAAGTTCAATCTCACGGATATTGCTGCACGCCCGAACGCAGCGGCGACGGCCATCTGTGGGAAGGTCGAAGCCGAACTCGCCGAGATGAGTGATGCCGATGCCGCGGAGTTTCTCTCCAGCTATGGCCTGAAGGAGAGCGGCCTGGTCCGTCTGATTCGCACGACCTATAAGTTGCTGGGCCTGATCTCATTTTTCACCGCTGGTGAAGACGAGTGCCGCGCCTGGCAGGTTCCGGCTCGCAGCCGCGCTCAGGAAGCTGCTGGCGCCATTCACTCCGACTTGGAAAAGCATTTCATCCGCGCGGAAACCATCCGCTGGGACCAGTTGCTCGAAGCCGGATCGGAAGCCAACGCCCGCGCCAAGGGAACACTGAGGCTCGAAGGCAAGGACTACATCGTGCAGGATGGAGACGTCATGCACATCCGGCATAGCGGATAGCTAGGTCGTACACCCGTATCCTCTTTCCGCTATTCTCACTTGCCTGATGTTGTTTGGTGCGGCCTTGCACCTTCACTCTGGGCTGCGGTGAATTTGGGATACATAACAGCACAAGACAGAATGCTGAGAACTCTGCGTTGCATGATCTCCTCCGACCAGGCATTCTGCGATCAAGCCCACGCGATGTCAAGCGGGTTCGCGCGCAGCGAGAGGAACTTTCCGCATACGGGTTTCGTAGTGATAGAAGTGGAGGTGTGCCCATGCTGATCCTTCGGTTTGTCGTATTCTTATTGGTGGCCACGGTCTCCTTCGCGCAGAGTGCCCCACCAGAGCAAGCGAAGGAGCCCGAGCAGGCGACCACGCAGCTGACCGCCGATGAAATCATGGCGCGCGTGGCAGCCAACCAGGACCGCAGCGAAGCCTTGCGCAAGCAGTACGTCTACCGCCAGCACACCCACGTTCTTACTCGCAAACCCAAAGGCCGCTTGCTTCGCGAAGAGACGGCTGACTATGACGTTGTTCCGACAGCCGACGGCACTCAGAAAGAACTAAAAACGATTACTGGCCGCTATTGGAGCAAGGGGAAGTATGAGGCGTTCGAAGGCGAGCCCGTTCCTGAGGCCGATAGTCTCGACGGCAATTTGATCCGCGATTTCCGCGAGGACCTGTCGGATGAGAAGTCGAAAGACGGGCTGGCGAAGGACCTGTTCCCGCTGACGACGGAGGGCCAGAAGGATTACGAGTTCAAGCTGCTCGGGCAGGAGACGCAGGCGGGACGCAGCGTCTACCACATTGGGTTTCGGCCCAAGGACAAAAACGATATTAGTTGGGCGGGCGAGGCGTACATCGATGCGGCGGAATTTCAGCCGGTGCGCGTGTTCACCAAACTGTCGCGACGCATTCCATTCGGCGTGCGGACCTTCTTGGGAACCGATCTGCCGGGAATTGGGTTCAATGTGGTGTACAAGCGGCAGGAGGATGGAGTCTGGTTCCCTTCTACGTTCGGGACGGAATTCCGGATCCACGTGCTGTTCTTCATCAACCGGGAGATGACGGTGTCGCTGGAGAATATGGGTTTTCAACGCACGCACGTGGAAAGCAAAATGAAGGTGATCGGGCCGGTGGAGTGAGGCGGAGAAACGTCCAATTCAAAAGCAACAGAGCTTGCGCTCATCGGACAGCCACTGCTTGCCCTGAGCGAAGTCGAAGGGGAACTGCCCCCCGAACCTAGTCGCCGCTAGCGTGGTGCTGCGAGGGAACCAGGACCAGGCGCGGGCGGCCGGTTTCCGGCTGCGCATTGCGCCCGAACGCGTTCAGGATGCAGATGACCGCGACATACGCCGCGAGAACGCCGAGGCTAACGGACGCGATGACGGTGACAAAGAGGAGAACGGGCATGATGAGCGAGATCACGGGTCGACCAACCTTAGAAATTCAGAGTCTGTTGCGCCTCTCCCACCTTCTTATTGCCTGAGCGCGAATCCCCAATCTAACCTGCGTTGACGCTCCGCGCTGTTGACGACTAAGATACGGAGTAGAGCTGTGCAATTCCACTTTCCAACAATTCTGGGACCCTGTCGACGTTACGGAAGGGGTATGCACCCCGGCGAATGATGGCGATTACCAAGATTTCCGTCCGTGGCGCCCGGCAGCACAATCTCAAGAACATAGACGTTGAGATTCCACGGAACACCCTGACGGTGGTAACCGGGTTGAGCGGGTCGGGGAAGTCCTCGCTCGCTTTCGACACGATTTACGCCGAGGGGCAGCGACGGTACGTGGAGACTTTGTCGGCCTACGCGCGGCAGTTTCTGGACCAGATGGAACGCCCCGATGTCGATGCGATTGATGGACTTAGCCCGTCCATCTCGATCGAGCAGAAGACCACGAGCCGCAGCCCGCGCTCAACCGTAGGGACGATCACCGAGATCTACGACTATCTTCGCTTATTATTCGCTTCCATCGGCGCGCCGCATTGTCCCAAGTGCGGACGGGCGATCAGCCGCCAGTCGGCGGATCAAATCGTCCAACGTGTGATGGCGTTGAGCCCGGAAGATCGCGTCATGGTCATGGCCCCGATCGTCCGCGGGCGCAAGGGCGAATTCAAGAAAGAGATGGAAACTCTCGTCAAGCATGGCTATACCCGGGCGCGCATCGACGGCGAATTGGTCAGCCTCGACGACGAGGCGTTGATCAATCTCGACAAGCGGAAGAATCACACCATCGAAGTCGTGATTGATCGCTTGCTGGTGAAGCCCGGGATCGAGCATCGTCTGGAAATGTCGGTCGGGCTGGCGATGAAGCTGGCGGGCGGGCTGGTGCAGGTTGCGGTGGTGGGCGGCGAGGAGCAGCTCTATTCGGAGAAGCTGGCGTGTCCGGATTGCGGGATCAGCGTGCCGCAACTCGAGCCGCGGTCGTTTTCATTTAACAGCTTGTATGGTGCATGTACGGAATGCCACGGGTTGGGAAGCAAGTACGATTTCGATCCCGCAAAGGTGATCAGCGACTGGTCGAAGCCACTGCTTGATGGCGGGCTGGGGCCGGGATCGGCGTTCGCAGAATCTGATTCATCAGTTGCAGATTGTGGCGGCGGCCTATGGCATCGACTTGAACACTCCGTTTGAGAAACTGCCCGAGAAGACGCAGGAATTTCTGCTGAACGGCGAACCGGGGCGCGGCGGGCGAACCGGGTTTCATGGCATCTTCGGATATCTGAAACAGAATCTGGAGGAGTCGACTTCGGAGGGCTATCGCGACTGGCTGATGGATCACATGTCGGCGACCGAGTGTCCGGCGTGCCACGGGAAGCGGCTGCGGCCGGAGAGTCTGGCGGTCAAGGTCAACGGGATGTCGATTGCCGACTTCACCGCGATGCCCGTGGCGCGGTCGCTGGCGGTGGCGCGGGGCATCAAGCTGGCTGGGCGCGAGGCTGCGATTGCCGGGCGCGTCATGCATGAAGTCGTGGAGCGGCTGCAGTTCTTGGATGCGGTGGGATTGGGATACATCTCTCTCGATCGCTCGGCGGCGACGCTGTCGGGCGGCGAGGGTCAGCGCATTCGGCTGGCGACACAGATTGGATCGAAGCTGCGCGGCGTGTTGTATGTGCTGGATGAACCTTCGATTGGACTGCACCACCGCGATAATGACCGGTTGCTGACTGCGCTCGAAAATCTGCGCGACTTGGGAAACACCGTGTTGGTCGTGGAGCACGATGAAGAGACGATCCGACGGGCCGATTACGTGGTCGATCTGGGGCCGGGCGCGGGACGGCATGGCGGGAATTTAGTAGCGCATGGCACGCCTGCGGAGATCATGAACGATCCCGACTCGCTGACTGGAGCGTATATCTCGGGACGGACGTCGATTGCGATGCGGCCGGAGCGGCGGCATGCCAACGGGGCGGCGCTGACGATTCTAGGTGCGAAAGAAAACAATCTCAAAAATCTGGATGTGACGTTCCCGCTGGGCGTGATGACCGTGGTGACGGGAGTTTCCGGGTCGGGCAAGTCGACGCTGGTGAATGACATTCTGTATCGGGCTCTGGCGCGGCAGCTTTACCGGTCGCGGGAAAAGTCGGGCGAGCACAAGGCGATTTCGGGCGCCGAGAATATAGATAAAGTGATCCGCATCGACCAGTCGCCGATTGGGCGGACGCCGCGCTCGAATCCCGCGACCTATACCGGAGTGTTCACGCAGATCCGCGATTTCTATGCGATGCTGCCGGAATCGCGCGAACGCGGCTACAAGGCGGGACGCTTTTCATTCAACGTCTCCGGCGGACGCTGCGAGGCCTGCCAAGGCGAAGGGCAGCGGCGCATCGAGATGAATTTTCTGCCCGATGTGTATGTGCTATGTGAGGTCTGCGGCGGACGGCGCTATAACCACGAGACGCTGGCGGTGAAGTACAACGGCAATTCGATCGCCGACCTGCTGGAGATGCCGGTTTCCGACGCGCTGCCGATTCTGGAAAACATTCCGCAAGTGAAACAGAAGCTGCAGACGCTGGTCGACGTTGGCCTCGGCTACATTCATCTGGGGCAGTCGGCGGTAACGCTTTCGGGCGGCGAGGCGCAGCGCATCAAACTGGCGCGCGAGTTGAGCAAGCGGCAGACGGGCAAGACTCTCTACCTGCTCGATGAGCCGACGACCGGGCTGCACTTCGATGACGTGAAGAAGTTGCTCGACGTGCTGCACCGGTTGACCGATCTGGGGAACTCGATCATCATCATCGAACACAATCTGGACGTGATCCGCAACGCCGACTGGATCATCGACCTGGGGCCCGAAGGTGGGGAAGAAGGCGGCCGCATTGTGGCGCAGGGTACGCCAGAGACAGTCGCACGCGTGAAGAAGTCGTACACGGGGCAAGCGTTGGGCGCGTACTTTGGGAATGGAAAGCGCGGTGCTTGAAGCTCTTGCAAGGCGCGTCGACAGGCATCAAGAAAACGCTGTCATCCTTAGCGGCGTCCTCTGCCGCGAAGGATCTATGCAGGTGGCGGCGGATTGCATAGGTCCTTCGCTTCGCTCAGGATGACAGTTTCGTAGACTGGTCGTAACTGAAAAGTGATTCCTCTGTCTTCTTCCGACAATCCGCAGTTCGATCCGCAGCCGATAGCGAGCGCCGAGCCGAACCCTCCGGTTCCAATCGAGCCCGACCCCTTCGCTCTCAGTCCCGATGCTGCAGGGATCGTCTCTCCCGTTCTCTCGGGACCGCCACCGATCGAGAATCCCATCTGGAGCGGCTGGGACGTGCTGCTGATTGCCGGATTGACGCTGGTCGCCATGCTCGTCTTGCAGCTTGTGGTGATTTTTAGTGCGATTTGGTTTATCTATCCGCACTCGAATCTGGCAGACGTCGCGCAGAAACCTATTCTGCTGCTGGTGTCGCAGTTCTTGATCTACGTCGCGGTTGCCGCGTGCATGGTCATGCTCGTCGAAGGCAAATACCGCGTGGCGTTCTGGCAGGCGATCCGCTGGAACTGGCCGCGGTCGGGATGGAAACTGCTGGCGCTGGGGGCAGTAATGCTCTTCACCCTCGGCCTGCTGCAAAGCCTGTTGCCCATGCCCAAGGACACGCCCTTCGAACATCTTTTCGACCGCCCGCGCGACGCGTACTTGCTGGCGATCATCGCCGTGACCTTGGGGCCTTTAATGGAGGAGATCTTCTTCCGCGGCTTCATGTATCCGGTGCTGGCGCGGCGCATGGGCGCGGCCTGGGGAATCGTCCTCACGGCCTTGCCGTTTGGCTTGATTCATTTGCCGCAATACGGCTGGGCGTGGGGAGCGGCGCTGGTCATTGTCATGGTCGGCGTGGTGTGCGGCGTGGTGCGCGCAGTGACCGGTTCTGTCGGCGCCAGCTTTCTCGTGCACGTGGGATACAACGGAACTCAGATGATCATCGCCCTGGTGCTAACGCATGGGTTCCGCCAAATAGAGAAGGGGATCGTCTGCTGGTGGTGAGATTCCCGCCGTTTCGCGTTTGAGGTAGCAGGGTGGGGCTCTGGGTTTGTTTACAATTTCAGGAATTCGCTTCTCGCGGCGGCAAACCTTGCCTTGTTTGACGTATAGTAAGCGGACCCCCAGAGTTTGGATGTGGCATGAGTCAACCAGCAGTTCCCGAACCAAATCAGGAATCATCGTCGTCGAAATCTGTCGCTGAAACTCTTCTATCGCCGAGCATTCTGGAAGCCGTTCCCGATGCTGTAATTGCGGTGAACCGGCAGGGTGTCATTATTCAGGCGAACTCCCAGACAGAAACTCTGTTCGCCTACACGCGCGACGAACTGATCGGTCAGAAGATCGAGATGCTCGTGCCGGAGAGGCAACGGCCGGAGCACGACCGTCATCGGGAGCAGTTTCACTCCAAACCCAAGATCCGGCGCATGGGATCGGGGCTCGATCTCTACGGAAGACGCCGCGACGGGTCCGAATTCCCCGTCGAGATTAGCCTCAGTCCCGTCGCCACCGGCGACGGAACGATGGTTCTGAGCGTCATCCGCGACATCAGCGATCGCAAACGCATCGAAGAAGAACTGCGCCGAGCGCACGAGGAACTCGACCGCCGAAAAAGCCGCGAGCTGCGCGATTCGCAAAACCGGCTGGCGCTGATCGTCGATTCCTCGCAGGACGCCATCATCGGCAAGAATCTCGATGGCATTGTCACGCACTGGAACAAGGGCGCGGAGCATATCTACGGGTACACGGCGCAGGAAATGATTGGCCGGCCGATCTCGGTGCTGGCTCCCAAGGAACGAGAGGACGAGATCCCGACAATCCTCGAGAAGATCCGCAACGGGCAGCGAGTGGAGTACTTTGAGTCGGTGCGCGTCACCAAAGACAAGCGGAATCTGAATGTTTCGATCTCGGTGTCTCCCATCTACGATGCCGAGGGCAAGGTAGTGGGGGCGTCGACCATTGCCCGCGATATCAGTGCGCAAAAAAAGACAGAGGAGCAGCTGCGGCAATCGCAGAAAATGGAGGCCGTGGGGCGGCTGGCCGGTGGCGTCGCGCATGACTTCAATAACTTGCTGGGAATTGTGACCGCGTGTTCCGAGCTCTTGCGAAGCCGCGTCGACCAGGAGAGCCTGGAATATCTCGATAACATTCACGAAGCGGCCAAGCGAGGCGCGTCCTTAACCAGGCAACTGCTAGCCTTCAGCCGCCGGCAGCCGGCGCAGACCCAGTTGCTCGATCTGAACGAACGTCTCAAGGACGTGATGAAGCTCTTGCGGCCGTTGATGGGAGACGCCGTTGAGATCGTGCTTCTTCCCCGACCGGCAACGGCCGTGGTGGAAGCCGATCCTGGCCAACTGGATCAGATTGTCGTCAACCTGGCCGTGAACGCGCGTGACGCCATGCCGCGCGGCGGAAAGCTGGTGATCGAAACCGCGGTATTCGATTTCGATGAATCGTTTGCCCGGGAGCATCCTTCGATCGTGGTGGGGCGCTACGTGATGCTGGCTGTCAGCGACAACGGAACCGGGATGGACGAGGAGACCCGAACCCACATCTTCGAGCCTTTCTTCACCACAAAAGAAATGGGCAAGGGAAGCGGATTGGGCCTGGCGACCGTGTACGGCATCGTCAAGCAATTCGGAGGACATGTCTGGGTCTATAGCGAACCGGGGCATGGAACCACCTTCAAGATCTATCTTCCCAGCGCGGAGCACAAGGTCGGGAGTGCTCCAGAGCCGCGGACGGAGGCTCTGCCCCCGAGGCGCGAGGGCGTGACCCTGCTGCTGGCGGAGGACGATCCCATTATGCGCCGGCTAACCCGAAAGATGCTGGAAGCGCACGGCTATCAGGTGCTGGAAGCCGAAGACGGGAAGTCCGCGCTGCAGGTGATCAGTTCACACTCCGGATCGATTGATCTGATACTCACCGATGTGGTGATGAAGGGCATGAACGGCCCGGAACTCGTTCTGCGGCTCATGGAGTCGCACCCCGAAATGAAAGTTGTCTACATGTCGGGATATACCGGTGAACTGGTAGCGAACCATGGGTTAGACAGTGGCATCCGGCTGCTGGAAAAGCCGTTCACGCGAGCCGATCTGCTGAAGACCATTGATGAAGTGCTGGGTTAAGCGGTGTTTCGCGTCCAGAGGACGCATGAGAATAGCCCGGCGTTTCAACGCCGGGGAGTCGCGCGGACGATTGTCGCGTCCCGTTAGGGACGCTTGAAAACTATCCCCGCGCAACGCGGATACTCCGCCTCTTGGAAGTGGTCATCACTCGGCTGCCTTCGCCTTCACCATTCGCATTGCTCTTGCACACCGCCTTCTGCCATACTCGGGGCGCCATGAAAGGCAATCCAAAAGTTATTGCTGAACTAAACAAGGCACTGCGGGAAGAGCTGACCGCGATTAACCAGTATTTTCTGCATGCGGAAATGTGCGAGAACTGGGGTTATCACAAGCTCTCCGAATTCATCAAGAAACAATCCATCGGCGAAATGAAGCACGCCGAAGTGCTGATTGAGAGGATTCTGTTTCTGGATGGCAGCCCGTCGATGCAACCCCTGGAGTTAACGGTCGGCGGTACGGTCAAAGCGATGATCGAAAGCGATCTGGCGCTCGAGATCGGGGCGGTGAAGCAGTACAACGATGCCGTCGCGATCGCGACCAAAGAAGGCGACAACGGATCGCGCGATCTGTTCGTGACTCTGCTCAAGGACGAGGAAGGTCACGTCGACTTTCTCGAAGCCCAGGTGCACCTGATCAAGGAACTCGGGTACGAGCGCTATCTGACGCAGCAGATGGGCGAGGACGAGGAAGAGTAGCGTCGAAAATCAAAAGCCCCACTTCTCGCAAAGAACGCGAGAAATGGGGCACCCACTCGTGTAATCTGCGCGAAGCGACTACTTCACCGTCACGGTCAGCAACTGCGCTCCACTCACCACGTAATCCAGCGGCGGCGTCGCGGTTTCATCCACGTTGGACTCTCCGCTCACGATCATCTCCTGGTTGCCGCGCATGCCGTCCATCACGTTCATCACCGAGATGGGCAACGTGGGCATGACTTTGTCGGCCACGCGGGCCTCCGGATCGGCTTCCAGCAGCGAAACATAGAGCCGATTGTTGGCGTGCTCTTTGTTGAGCAGCGCAATCGTGGACGCCAGGTCGAGTTTGCGTCCGAATGCCGGGTTGGTGCGGCCCACGCGGTCGAGCGTGTCGCCGTCACTGACCAGAATACGCAACGTTCCCTTGCTGGCCGAGGTCGGAATCTTCACCGGTATCTGGCGCACGACGCGTTCGCCGCGGTAAGGAGCCAGCACAGTCTCGACAATGATCTCATCGCCGGGACGCACTTCGCTGATGTCGGTGCGGGCACTTTCCAGACGCGCCCAGCGGCGCTCGCGGACCAGGTCGAAATCGAGCTTCACGCCCGTCACTGCCGGCGCGTTGTAAGGATTGTCGTAGATGCGTCCGAAGCGCTCGCCCAGCGAAAGGGCGGCGGCCATGGCTGCGGGCTGCCCGTTCTCCGCTGGGACGAACATGTTCTTGAGTCCGACCTCGGGAAACCCCTTGACGTTGATGCTGCCGTTGAGGCGGTAGGTGATTTCCTCGCCGTACTCATTTACGCCATGCAGCGCGTTGAAAACGGTGGCCATGATCGCCACCGGGCTCAGGCGCGCGTTGTTCAGCACTTCATAGTGAAACTCTTTTTGCGTCGCGCCGCCGCTGCCATGGATGGTCAGCGTCACCGGAATCATGTCCGGCTGCTTGTTGAAGACGCCCATGATGCCGGTATGGCGATCCTGCACGAAGACGCCTGCCTGCTCGGTGGTGTTGACAATCTTGAAGGCGTTCAACGGCGAGGGCAGCGTGGCCAGCACGTTGGCCTTGTTCATGGGCAGATCGACGGAGCCGAACTGCAGCAGAGGATGTCCGCAGGCCAGCAGGCGCTGAGGATCGATGTAGGTCACCGTGCAAGTGGCGGCAATGTCCATATCGCCGCGAACGAGAATCGCGCTCACCGCCGAACCGGGTTCCAGCGGTTCCGGCTGTTTGTCTCCGCTGACGGAGCCTGCGCCCATCACCGGGACCACTCCCGCCGAGGCGAACTGCCCGGCAAAGCGGCGCACTGTGTCCTCCGAGAATCCGTTGAAGACCAGGGGCGCGTCGATGGGCGTCAGATAGCTGGCGTAGTCCTGCGTGGAACCGGGAAGCGCGCCGGCATCGCCGGGCGAGGCGGTTTTTCCGGCGGCATTGGTCACTCCGGGCTTGGTCGCCGCAGCCTCTTCGGCGGGCGACTTGTCGAGCGCGTTGATCTCGAGCATGTCGGCGATCGGCGTGACTCCGGCGATCGGTTCCTTCGAGAACTCACCGATGCGGAACGCGAGCGCCCCCGCAAGTTTGCCGTCGAGATACACCGGGCTGCCGCTCATGCCCGCCACGACACCCGTGTATTCAGCCTTCGCCCCGTGCAGACGAATCAGGATAATGTCGCCCTTGGGCCCATTCACATTGTGCAGAACGCCGAGGACTTCCACGTCCATGGATTCCGGTTTTACGCCTTGGAATACCGTGAGGGCATATCCGCGCATGCCGGCGTGAATCTGGCCCACGGCAATAGTGGGCTGCGAGACTTGAGCGGACAGGTAAATTGTGGGTAGGGATAGACCTAAGACGAGAAGCGCGAATACAACCTTTTTCATGTAATGCCCCGACAGGACCCGCCAACGGACCCTATACAGATTAGACTCAGACCAACTGCGACTCGTTGCACGGAGGGGAAATATCTGGGACCGGGCAAAACATCCCAATTGCGAATCCTTGCGTCTATACTAGCACAGAGGCTTTTCGGGGTTCACCATGTTTAATCGTCACAAACCTAAGATTTTAGAGGGTAAAACGGGATGCCGGCCGGGCATTCCCCTGATGCTTCTGGCGGGGCTGCTTTGTGTTTCGCTGCCCGCCGCCGCGCAAGACCAACAGGGTCAATCGTCTCCCCAGGCTCCCTCCCAGACACAAGACAACGGCAAGCCCAAGCAGGACGTCCCCGCCGAGGCCGGTGGTCCGACCGACAGCATCGGTCCGTATGCAATCCCCAAGAAAAAGGCGGAAGATGCGCCGCCGCCACCCCGGCCCGTCACTCCGAAAAAGGTCGAGGACATGCCCGACTACTCCTTGAAGGTGAACGTGCCCCTGGTCAACGTGGACGTGATGGTCACGACCAAAGACGGGCAGTTCATCCCTGGGCTGAAGCAGGGGAATTTCCGCGTTCTCGAAGATGGCGTTCCGCAGCAGGTGTCACATTTCGCGGTCTCGGAGGCTCCGATTACGGCTGTGCTCCTGGTGGAGTTTGCATCGACGACCTGGCCGCTTCTGGTCGAAAGTCTGAATGCATCCTACGCCTTTGCAAACAGCCTGAAAAAAGACGACTGGGTTGCAGTTGCCTACTACGATATGCAGCCCCACATCCTGGTGGACTTTACGCAGGATAAGCGCGCCGTCTACGGGGCGCTCAACCAGTTGCGCATTCCGGGTTTCGCCGAAACCAATGAGTTCGACGCACTCTATGACACGCTTGATCGCCTGGAGCGCGTCGAAGGCAAGAAATACATCATCTTGATCTCGACCGGAGTCGACACTTTCAGCAAGCTCACGCTCGACAAGATTATGAAAAAGATCAAAGACACCAAAGACATCACGATTTTCCCGATCAGCATTGGCTGGTACCTGCGGGAATACTGCGAGGTCAATCACTGCACGGGTGTCTCCCACGGAATCGCCAGCCCGCACATGCAGATCATCGACTACCTGCAGGCCGACAACGAGATGAAGACCTTTGCGGCGATGACCGGTGGCCGCGCTTACTTCCCTCGCTTCCAGGCGGAGTTTGGCGAGGACTTTCAACAGATTGGCGAGGACATTCGCCGCCAGTACACGTTGTCCTATGCCCCCACCAACTCAAAACTCGATGGAACCTATCGCAAGCTGAAAGTCCAAGTGGTGGGGCCCGATGGCGGCCCGCTGAAAGTGAAAGACCAGAAGGGCAAAGACGTGAAAATCGACGTGGTGGCCCGCGACGGATACACCGCGAAACACACCGTAGACTAGCTGATTCATCCTCACCTGTGAATGCCGGCACTGAGTGGGTGCCGGCACGCGCGAAGACTTCCTCGCTTCCGTTTGATTTGTAAAGATCTGGTTAAAAATCTGCCGGGAAACCTCCGTTCCGAGCCCGACTGTTGTATGCTTCCGAGGCACATTTTTGGCCGTTCCGATTTCGAGTTCAAACAAGATAGGAGCACGCCCTTGCCCAAGAAGTTCCTTCCTGCAGTTTTCCTGTGGCTTGCAGTCTGCGCTGTTCTGCCCGCTCAAACCATTCAACGCTTGGCTCACCAACCGCCCGACGGCGCCGGTATCTGTTTGCAATTGACCGATGGCACCGTCATCTGCCAAGGCAATGCGGAGTCCGACTGGTACAAACTCACTCCCGACAACACGGGAAGCTATGTCAACGGCACCTGGACGAAGGTGGCGAGTCTGCCTTCCGGATATGTTCCCGATGCCTTCGCTTCCGCGGTGCTCGCCGACGGCCGCGCCGTGATAACCGGGGGCGAATACCTCAACGGCGCTTTCACGCTGACGAACCTCGGCGCGATTTACGATCCCAAGGCGAACACCTGGACGAATCTCCCTGCTCCCGCCACCTGGAAATACATTGGCGACTCGCCGTCGGCGGTGTTGCCCAACGGAACTTACGTGGTCGGAAACAAGCTCACCAAGAGCATGGCGATTCTGAGTCCCAAGACTCTTACCTGGACGGTGCTTCCGGGAGGCGGCAAGAGTGATTTCAACGCCGAAGAAGGCTGGACCCTGTTGCCCGACGGCTCCATCCTGACCATGGATGTGAAAAATGCTCCGAACTCGGAGCGGTATGTGCCGTCCACGAAGAAATGGACGACTGCCGGCAGCACGATTGTCGATCTGCACTCGCCTTCGCCCTTCGGCTGCATTCGCTACGGGCCGAACGGGTCGCTATGCTACTACCCGCCGGGAGAAATCGGTCCCGCAATTCTGCGTCCGGATGGCACCGTTTTCGCGACTGGATCGAATAGCAGCAGCGGCAGCGGCGCGGGACACACTGCAATCTACGACACGAAGACCAAGACCTGGACCGTGGGCCCTGACTTTCCGAATGGCGACAATGCGGGTGATTCTTTCGCGGTGCTGTTGCCCAACGGGGACGTACTGGTGGAAGGCCTCTTTTCGTCGTATCTGTGGGATGGAGTGAGTCTCACCCAGACCCTCGCAACGCCGGGCGCTCTCATGATCCTGCCCACGGGCCAGGTGCTGGTGGGCGGGACGGAAGTCTACAACCCAGCTGGTACCTATCAAGCAGCATGGGCTCCGACCATCTCGTCGGTCACTACGAGGGTCACGCGGGGATCGACTTACAAGATCTCGGGCACACAGTTCAACGGGCTCTCGCAGGCCAATGCGTTTGGCGACGAGTTCGAGACGGCCACAAATTATCCGCTGGTGCGGATCACGAACACTGGAACCGGACACGTCTTCTACGCCAGAACCCATAACCACAGCACGATGGCGGTAGCCACAGGATCGGCGATCGTTTCGACGAACTTCGATGTTCCCGCGACCATGGAGACGGGCGCCAGCACGCTCGAGGTGGTGGCCAACGGAATTCCGTCGACGCCGGTCAGCATTACGGTGAACTAGGAATCAGACGTTTGGACTGAGCCCCCGGGTCTCCGGGGGCTTTGTTGTTTTAGGGATAGTCCCTGAATACAATGTCTCACATTCCCAAGGTACTCATACTAATGTGATAAAGTATTACTCATAGTATTGAGTAGTACTCGCATGATATAATTCCAACTATGGGAGCTGAATACGCAACCGTCAAAGCCAAGGGCCAGGTTGTCATCCCGGTCGACATCCGGCGCCGGTTTCAGATCGATGAAGGAACCCGCGTCGCCTTTCTGGAAGAGGAGGGCCGCCTGTTCATTCAACCCGTGACGGATGAGTTCATTGAAGGAATGAAAGGCATTCTTGCCGGGCGAGGCCTTCCGGCCCGCATTGATCGCAGTCCCGACCGGAAACTGCGATGAAAGCGCACGTGCTCGATGCCAACGCTCTGTACCGCTATCTGACGGGCGGTCCCGGGGCCGATATCGTGAGCCGGCTTTTCCGCGAAGCGAGAGACGCCGAGCAACCGCTGCGCATGTCCGTGATCAACTGGGGCGAGGTTTACTACACGATCGCCCGGGTAGCGGGATTCACGGAAACGGGCAGGGTCATGGAACGGGTCAAGATGCTCCCCCTCGCGATTCTCTCAGCAGACGAGTCCGTTACGACTAAGGCAGCGAAATTGAAGGCGGGTCACGGTCTGCCCTACGCCGATTGCTTCGCCGCAGCCATCGCAGGCACCGGAGCCATTCTCGTGACTTCCGATGCCAAGGACTTCCGGAAGATTCCAAGTCTGCAGATTCTTGCTCTTCCCGAGCACAAAGGGTAGCGCCATCCTCGGCATTGCCGCGTCTCAGTGCACTCGGAACAAGTGGTCGAGCAGGAAGAAGACTCCCGCGCCCACGAAGACCAGCAGTGCCATCTTCATCGCCGGTTCTTTGTTGACCTCAGGAATCAAGTCGGAAGCTGCCACGTAAATCGTGACTCCGGCGGACAGCGGAAGTCCGGCGCCCACGTGGTGTCGGAACAGTGCCATCGTTAACACCCCCGCCAGGGTAGACGCTCCTAGCACCACCGAGGCGCCCCACGCCGTGCGCCGGCTGCGTCCGCTCGCCAGCATGACGGAACTCACGGTAAAGCCTTCAGGAATCTTGTGCAGGAAAATCGCCAGGAAGATCAGCCACCCCAGCCAGTTCGATACCAGAAATCCAGATGCGATCGCGATGCCGTCGAAGAACGTGTGGATGATCAGGCCGAGCAGCACGGAGTATCCCTTGTGCGAGTGGATGAACTCGTCGCGATGGGTCTCTTCCCCGAAGTGAAAATGCGGCGTGACCGTGTGCTCGAAGAAGTGGATGATCAGATAGCCGAGCAGGACGAGAAATGCCGCGGACCGTCCGCGCAGTTCCAGACTCTCCGGAACCATCTCGACCAGAGCGGTGGCCAGCATGAATCCCGCGCCCAACGCGACGAAGTAGCGCAGATAACGCCGCTCCCAGTGCCGCTGCACAATAATCGCGCCGCCGAAAACGTTGGCGGCAGCGGCGGTTAATCCGAGAAGCACGCTGGTGGCAATGGCACCCATATTGTGATGGTTCGGGATACGGATTACTGCTTACTGCTTTTTCGCAGCCGCTGTTTGTTTCTGCAATTCGGAAAGGAAAGCCTGCTCCCGGTCCGCAACGTAGTTCTTATAACCCGCGGGATCAATGTATGGGTTAGCCCCACCGGCGTTCAATCGCGGATACTTCGTTTCCATTCCGTAGTAACCGCCGTGGGCGCCCAGAAAAACGTCGCAGGGCAGCGACTTGAGCACCTGAAAGCCGCGCGCGTAATCATCGGCGATCTGGGGATAGCTCGCATTGTTCACCAGTTTGTACCCGGGATTCACGTTCGGGCTGCCCACAATCACAACGTCGTAAGATTTGCCCGCCTCGCTGACTCGTAAACTCCAGGTGGTGCAGCCACGCGTGTGCCCGGCAGTCTTGTGAGCAGTCAGCACGGCACCGCCGAGTATCAACCTGTTCGCCATCGTGGAGCACCTGGTCCACTTTGGTCGCCGGATACCGGAGAGTCTCATCGTCACCATACTGAAAGTCGCTCTGGCCGCCTGATTCGACCACACCGACATCTCCATCCATGACCATGTACTTGGCCCCAGTCAGCTTTTTTATCTCCGCGCTGCCGGCATCGTGGTCGAAGTGCGCGTGGCTGATGAGAAGGATCTTCACATCAGTAAAGTGAAACCCCAATTTTTCGATGCTCTCCCGGATCAGCGGGACGGAAGTTTTCAGATTGCTGTTAATCAGAATGTGCCCGGCGGGTGTCGTAATCAGGTACGAGGCGAGCCCTCGGCTGCCTACGTAATAGACGTTGCCGATCATGCGATGCGCAGGGAAAGGTTCGCTCCAGTCTGGGGAACCCAGTGCTGCAGAACCTGCGTGCTGCGGAAATCTCGGTGCGGCGTTGCCCGGAGCCGGGTTCGCTTGCGCGACCAGGCCGCCGGCGAGCGCCAGGGCCGCAGCAAATAACATCAGACGAGTGAGCATATGAGTAAAGAGTATACGGCGGTACGACGCAACTATCCGCCGCGCCGGATGTGCATCACATCGCCATCCTGCACGATGTGCAGTCAAGCCCTTACACCAACTGCTCCCTTCAATAAATCACTTTCAGCGAGAACTGAATCTGCCGCGACGTTCCCGATGTCTTGCTGATGATGCCGAATCCGCTCCCCTGCAGAATATTCGACGGCAATCCGAAATTCACGATGTTGAAAATATTAAAGAACTCCGCCCGAAATTCCACCGTCCCCAGTTCCGCGCCTCCGCGATGGCCGAACGGAGTGTCCTTAATCAGCGCGATGTCAAAGTCATGAAACCCGGGTCCGCGGAACGTGTCGCGTCCGAGTGTTCCGAAACGGCCGCTGTTGGGACCAGTCCCAGCGGGAATGTTGATCGGAATGCTGAAGAACGATCGGTTGCCAACTGCGCCGAGACCGAAATAATCGTCGCGCACCGCGCGGCTGGTTGACGTATGCGGCATCGCAACCAGATCCGGACGATCCCCGCCGCCTAGACCCGCGCCTGTCTGTTGCACTCCCGAATAAACCGTAAACGGCGATCCGGTCGTCAAGGTCGTAATATTCAGGAATTGCCAGCCCTTCGTCAGAGTCTTCCCCAGCGGCCGCAGAAATCCCACTCGATCGAGCGGCAACAACTGAATCACGCTCGCCGCAAATACATGGGTCACGTCGAACGTCGACGGCCCCTTTTCTGCCGAGGGATCCCACGGGTTTTGCGGCGCCGTTTGCAGAATCGTGCCCGAGGCTCCGAGCAATCCGCCCAGCACAGAACTCGTATCGTCGAGCGCCTTCGAGTACGTGTAGCTGGCTTGCACCCCAAGCCCTAAGCGTGGGGAATTCTTGGTCAAACTGGTCTGCAGCGCGTGATAGCTCGAGTGCGAACCGCTGCTCATGATGGTCTCCGGCCCAAACCCGCCGGTGGCATGGCATGGCGAACTGAATTGCGTGAACGGCGCGAACCCTTGACAGGCCCCTCCGTATCCGTTCGTGTTGTAGAACCTGGCCAGATGAATTCCCGCCGTTGCTACATACGAAGCGTTGAACTTGAAGTCGCCGAAATCATGATCGACACCCGCGGTCCAGCTTCCCATGTAGCCATTGGCAAAATTCTTCGCGATGCCGGTGATGTTGAGCAATTGCACATTTCCCGGCGTGAGCGCCTCCAGATCGTTCTGAAACCGCACGTAGTCAAATATCGTATTCGCCGCAACATCTTGCGACCGGCCAGTCGCGAAGATCGGTTGTCCTTGAATGTTGTACGCCGTTGGAAGATTCAGCGGTACGAAGGTATTCTGAAAGGAAATCGGCTCCTTCGGCTGCGCGTAGATCGAGGGAGCAAAAACGTACGGAATCGCCGCGGTCAGGGCATTGTCCTGCCACAAGTTCGGAATGAGCGTCGTGATTGCCCCGCCAACATGCAGCACGGTATGTTGGCTCAGAGCGTAGTCCAACGCAAGCCGCGGTCCCCATCCATTCCAGTCCTGGTCGTAGGGCGGCTGCGGATTGATCAGGATCTTCTGCGTGGCCGACGTGTCGCCGTAGGGCACCGTCTTGCCGTCTGCGCCAAGAAAGATCGGGAGCGACGTCCGCTTGGTGGCTTCATGGATGCGGCTGTTCACTTCGTAACGCAATCCGTAGCTCACCGTGAGCTGCTGCGTCGCCTTCCAGGCATCCTCAAAATAAAAGTTGTAGGCCTCTCGCCGCACGCCGGCTTCATTGAATTTCCCACCCACTGGAGTAATGCTCGCGGCAGCCATGATGTTGTAGGAATACGGTGTCGCGGTCAGCAGCCCCGTCAACGAGTCCGGAAGTTGATCGCCCACCTTGATGTTATGTGTGCCGCTCGCCGAAGGAATATTCACTGGCGAATACGCGATGCCTCCGCCAAATTCGTACAGGCCATTCGGATTCACACCGAAGATGGTCGAGTCTCGATTGACCCGAATCTCCGTTCCCCACTTGAACGTGTGCGTTCCGTGCACCCAGGCAAAATCCTGCTTGAGTTGATAGAGATTGCTGTAAGACCCGAAAATCGATCCGGCGGGCTGATAGTAGGGCTGAAACAGCCCGTCAGCAAACGTAATCCCGGGCTGCGTGTGATTATCTGTGGGGAAAAATGGCGTGCTGCGGATGTAGCTGAGTGAAGTATCCGACGTGAGATGCGCGGAAATCGCACGTGTGTAGTGCACACCGGCGTTGCGCTGATGATCGAAAAACTGGACCCCAAAGCCAGGATTGATCGCTGTCTGGTCCGGGTTGGTCAGCGGCCCCGTCACCTGATTCAAGCTGAACCGCGCCACCAGCGATGCCTTGTCCGAGAGCTTGTGGTCGACACGAATCGAAAACTGGTCCGTGCGCGTCACCACCTTCGAAGAGGCCGCATAGGTTCGATCGCCAAACGCTCCCGCCGGTTCGTTGGGCATCGGATATCCGTTCAGTACTGGCACGATGGCGCTGCTCACCGGCACCGTCAGCGTGTCACCGGGAAAGGTCGTGGTATCGATTCCCTGCCGCTCCGCCAGACTGGGCACCGGAAGCACCTGCGTTGTGCCCAGCACCTGCCGAAATCCCTGATACTCTCCGAAATAGAAGGTGCGATTGCGCCCGTCATATCCGGGCAGCACAACCGGCCCACCGTTGGTAAATCCAAATTCATTCCGCGCAAACGGAGGAATTCTTCGCCCGCTGATCGCGGGGGATGGATCGAAATAATTTCGCGCATCGAACGCGGCATTCCGCACAAACTCGAACAGGCTTCCGTGGATCTGATTCGTCCCCGACTTCGTCACCACATTCGTGGCACTCGCAGCGCCGTGGCCGATCTCCGCGGGCATCACGCCGGAGCTCGACTGCACCTCCTGAATCGCATCGACGTTGAAGTTGGAAAACGTCGCCCCGCCCATCTCCGGATCCGTCGTGTCAAATCCGTCTGTCGCGAAGACGGTTGTCACCCCGCGCTGGCCATTCACCGCAAACTGCTGCGTGAAGTTGGCGGCGCCATTGGCGTCGGTCATGGTCCCGGCCGCGAGCAGTAGCAACTTGCTGAAGTCGCGCGCATTGAGCGGCAGACTCGAGACCTCTTTGCTGGAAAGACGCTCGCCTCCACTGGCTTGGACAGCAGCCTCGCCGCTGGCAGACACAGTTCGCAGTTCCTGCCCCAGAGCGGACATCTGCAGCGACATGGTCAGGACCGCCCCCTCCGTGACCAGTAAAGGGCGGGACGCTTTCCACTCTTTTCCAGAAGCCGTAGCGGAAAGTTCGTACAGGCCGGCGGCAATCTCACCAAAGGCGAATTTGCCGTTCGCTGCAGAGTTCGCGGTATAGTCACGTCCACTGCCAGTAGGGTGAAGTTTCACGACCGCATCAGCCACAGGCTTGCCCGATGAGTCGAGCAGCACGCCATTCCACGATGCCCCGGAAACAGCTTCAGCAGTCAGAGATCCCAACAGGATTGCCGACAAGAACAGGGCCCGGACCCGGCGTCTAGGGGAGCTAAACATGAACGAGGAATTATAACGGTAGGGACTTCCCCATCTGCCACGGTGCTAAACTTTCGCTAGGTGGGGAGAATGAGTTTCCTCGCGTCAGCCCGAGGTGCCGTTCAGACACGTTGCACATTGCCGATGACCTGCTTACCTTCCAGGCTCCTGTCCTCCTTTGGCATCGCTGTGCTGAGCCTGCTGCTGTGCCCAGCTTCGTTTTCCGCCGAGCCCCCTTGGCTCGAAGTCCACTCCACCCACTTCACCGTCGTCACCGACGCCGGCGAAAAAAAAGGCCGCGAGGTTGCCCTGCGCTTCGAGCAGATGCGCGCCGTCTTCGCCCTGACGCTCGGCAAACAGCGCCTCAACCAGTCCGTCCCGCTGACCATCCTCGCATTCAAGAACGACAAGTCCTACTTCCAGGTCGCGCCCTTGCGCCAAGGCCAGCCCATCGACGTGCCCGGATTCTTTCTCCCCGGCGATGATCAGGACTTCATCGTCCTCAACCTCTCCGAAGACGAGCCCTGGCGGGCAGTCGCCCACGACTTCGCCGGAATGCTGCTGAATTTCAACTATCCGCCCGCCCAGGGATGGTTCGACGAAGGCCTCGCCGAATACTTCAGCTCGATTCGCGTCGACAACAAAACGGTTGAGATCGGCAGCGATCCCGAACTTCGCCCCTCTCTCAATGAAGACTTGCTCGGCAACCAGCGCGAGACGAATCCGCCGAAGTCGCTCACCGAATTGCTCGGCGCCCAGGTCTGGCTGCCCCTGCCCGACCTCTTCGCCATGAAGCACGACACCTCGACCCACAACCAGGGCACGCACCACACCCTCTACTACGCCGAGTCGTGGATCGTGATGCACTACCTGCTCCACGAAAAGAAGCTGCCTGAAACCGGCACCTACTTCAACCTGGTCCTGAACCAGCACGTCCCGGTGGAAGAAGCCATTCAGCAAGCCTACGGCATGAGTTCCGCCCAACTGGAGCAGGCGGTGAAAAGCTATTTCCATGCTCAGACCTCGTTGCTCACCGCGCTCGATGCTGCCCGGCAGACGAATCGCGACGCCGCAAATGCCCCCGGCTCCAACGATATGTACCGCTTCCCTGCTCCCGTCGGGCCAGACGACACGGTCATCACTACCAAGCCTCTGCCCGAGACCGATGAGCGCGCTCTTTACGCTGATGTAGAAATCCGCATTCCCGAACGCCGCGACATTGGTCTGCAGCAATTGCACGCGCTGGCTACCGCTCCCACCGCGTCAGACAAGAAATTCGAATCGAAGAAAGAAGAGAGAAGACCAGGAGAGGATCCCGATCTCCTCCCCACCAACGCGATCGGTAGTCCTCTCGCCCACCGCATCCTCGCCTGGGACCACATCCAGCACGGCGAATTTGACGATGCCACTACCGAACTCGCGGACGCCATCGCGCTCAACCCGCGCGACATGTGGCTTCGCTATTACATGTCGGTTCTGAAATACCGCGTCGCGCAATCGAAGCACACTGACATCCAGGGCCTACCTAACATGATGCTCGAGTTGAGGGCCGTGCTGGAGTGGTATCCGGAAATGGCAGACGCCTACGATCTTCTGGCGGTCGCGCGCAATGAGGGCGGTAGCACACCCGCCGCCATGCAGGCCGAGCACGCTGCCATCAATCTGAGTCCGCGCAATGAGCTGTACACCTATCACCTGGCTCAGATTTACGTCGCCAGTAAGAAGTGGGACGCCGCTCAAGTGCTGCTCGACCGCCTGAACGCCAGCAGTAATCCGCAAATCGTGACGCTGGCGCACGACCTCATTGAAAGGGCCGGAGCCGAACGCAAATACGGCATCCCGCTCGGGGGCACGCCGCAATCCAAACTCGCGCCGCAGAAATCGCCATTCGATGTGCTGGAGGAAGACGCCGCTAAGCGAACCGCCGCCGAAAATTCAGCTGCCGCCCCCGGGGACCATCGCCCCGCGAAATTCGTCAAAGGCCGCCTGGACTCGGTTGACTGCACCCAAGCCCCTGCTGCAATTCTGACGGTCACCGCCAACGGTACCGTGATGAAGTTGCGCGCCCCCGACTTCAAATCGCTGGTCCTGATCGGCGCCGACGACTTCTCCTGCGACTGGCACGACCGCCAGGTCACCGTGAACTACAAACCCGGAGGATCCACGAACGGCGATGTAGTCTCGCTGGAAATGCGGTGAGAACTCTCCGCCGGATCGGCGAGGTGCCCCAAATAAAACTTAAGCATCAGTGAGGTTCTTCGGTCGACAGGATGCGGGTCTTGGCCCGGAACTTGTGCCAATTCCTGAACCGCACCACGTTGTGTGCGCACTCAGACCCTTCCGCTCTTTCGCAGATTTCAATTTCGGACTTGCCCGGCAACACAAAGCTGCTCCCATCGCCCAAGGGCACGTTGGCATAATCGATCACGGTCTTGGCACGTGTGATGGGAAACCATTTCGGCATGTCGGCAGTCTCTTTCTCCATCCGCATCAATTGGAAGTTGGCCTGGTTCAGCCAGACCTTCCCGCGGTAAGCCGGAAACAGTGTCGTGCCCGATCCGTTCGGGTAAAACGCGTGCAAGTAGTACGTCTGGTTATTCGTTTGCTCAACCCGAAACTCAAAAAGCAGCGCCGGGATCGAGTTCAGCCTCACATCCGAGGTGAAGCGGAACTCCGCATTGCTCAAGGGTGAGAAGACCATTTGTAGAATCGAGGCAAACTCGCCCATGGACCAGCTACTGTTCAATGCATCAGCGGAAGCAGCCACGGGACTCCCGTTAATCTTCATCCTCTCGTAATGCTCTTGGCCGTCGGCGTAAGTCACCGTCGCCGTTACGACGTCCTTATGCGCGCTGTTGTACGCGCGCCAGTTGCGTTTGGTCTCCAGATCGCTGATGATGTTGGGCATCTTCCGCGGCAAAGACAGCGTAAACCGGCAAAGCTCGGCCAGTCCCTGGGAATGCGCGACTCCATTCGTGACCGCGATACAGTAAGGGTTGATCTCGGAGTCTGGATCAACCGGTGGACGATCCACCTCCGCGCTCGTCGGGCCAGCAGGCCCCGACTGTTGTGGAATGGTACTGTGTTCTGGGGAAGAACTGGAAGACTCGGGAAAAGCGGGATGGTCCATCTTTCCACCGTCTTCGGCGGTGTCGGCGGCAGCAGCGACAGGTAGCGCCTGATAGGGCAGATCGACCGAACCCAAGCGCGCGCTCAGCGAATCACGCACCACCCAGCGCACCACTGCAGTCCCTTCGGCAGGGTGAAATTCCAGCACGCCCCGGACTCCATTTCGCTGGACCATTTTGAAGTCCTCAGCGCTGATGCCCTGCTGCGTGGGATATTGCAGGTGCCGCAGCGGCTTTCCTTGCGCATCGAAGGCACACACCGCGAAGTCAAGATGCAAACCTAGTCTCGCACGATCACCTTCCAACGCATCTGCCGTCAGCAGTTTTCCGTCCACCGCCAGCGCAAACCTCTCTGGCCCGGGAGGACCAGCTTGCAACTGCGCCGTCACCTTCAGCGAGGTCGCAGTCATCAGGTCGTCACAAGCTGCCTGTTTCAGCCCCTGGTCCACACCGGCCGGGTGCTCGCCGCGCACATAGTAGTACCGTCGGTACGACAAACGCACGTCGCGTCTTGGCGTCCTGACCACGATCCGATGAAACCCTTCACTGCTACGGTCAGAAGGCGCAGAGTAGCTGATTTCGTAATCGACCAGCCCGTCGTGCAAGACTCGGTCGAAACAGGTGGCGAGATCGTTGTCGTCGATGCAGGCCAGACCACCAGTCTGTCCCGCGAATTCCTTCATAGGTGCGGTGGCCGCAAGATAGTCCGCGCTGGCTTGTACCGGCATGATCGCAATGGCAGGTTGGCCGTCGGTCCGCGGGACGTTCGAAACGTCCGGTTGAACCGTAATCAATCCGGGCCGCGCCGGATACACCGACACCCGCGCGTTCGCCAGCGCGTTCATCACCGTCGCAGCCTGGCTGCGATAGCTCATCGGATCGTCGAAACCGTTGGTCCTCGGATCGGGAGCGATGCTGAACGGGAATGCGGTCGATACCCAGATCAGCCTCTTGCGTCCGGGATAGCCCGCCAGATGTCGCGCAATCGCACGTACCGCATCCATCGTCATCTGCACGCGCCGAACCCGATCGTTCCCGCTCGTGGGTACGCGGTTCCAAGTCCGAATCACCGGCAACGGCGAAGGTCGATTCGCCGCTGCGAAGTTCTCGCTGGCGGCACCTGCCGTCGCCAAGTCCGCTGCCGCCGTCTTCGAGGCCTTCGCTCCAAAGACCTGATCCAACGTGGCTCGCAAGACGTTGCGGTCAGCGTCGAAGTCCTGCAGCATTTCAAGTCTTGGGCCGAGCAGCAGGACTGCAATCGGTACAGTCCTGCAGGTGGGATCAATCGGAACAGCCTGATAACCGGCCGGCCCTTCAATCTCTCCCCTGATGTCTTCGCAGCCCAGGTTGGCCATACCGGCAACTTGTTCCTTCATCGAGGGCGTAAACAGGTCCGTATTGAGATTGTCGAGCAGCAGAATCGTCAACGGTGCTGAGGGTTCGCGGTCTGCTCTCTGCTCTCCCCTCGCCTCGGGGGGAATGCGCAAGAGTTCACGCGTTTGCGTCATATTCCGTAAGCGGGTTGTGTCCACTACTCGGAACGATTCAATCTTCTGGGGAACTTGCGTTGCCCATGCGACCTTCTCAACAACCTCAAAATCACTTTCCGTCAGGCCGGTAACCGGATGGCCGCCTGCGTCCGTCGCAATCACGTCCACCAGCACGAGACGCTTCGGTGCCTCCGCAACCAATGCGCGCGCATCTGTGGAGGCCTGGCCGGGCGGCACGGGCTTGTCCTGTGCCGCCATCGAGGCGGCCGCTCCAAAGACGGGCACGGACAACACGAGACACAAGAGCAGCCGGACCGACATGTAAGAATGAGGAACAGTCGCGCTATGGCAGAAGCTAACGCGAGATGCGGTTCTGCGCCGTGTCAAAGGAACACCCTCGCGCACGTAGAGCTGAGTGGAACAAGTTATTCTACTCAGAAACTGCCCGCTCAATTCTTCCATTCCCCTTACCGTGACCGGCGTCACAGACGTAATTCGCTCTTTGCGCTACAAAGGTCGCGTCAAGTCTCCCCCTCTCGGCTGCAGCTCCCCAGGTCGCGGAAAAGCATCCGTCGACACGAAACGCACTTAGCGATCAAGCCCGAATTCACATATGAGAAAGCCACTTTGTGGTTTTCGTATTCCTGAGCCTCCGCTTATCGCTGGCTGTTCCCCTGCAAGATGTCCCGGACAAGCCATATGACTTATCGGAAGCACTGCCCCTACGAGGTTGCCCCTTTCTCCATGTGCGAGTGACAACTCGTCCCAACCTGGGATGTTCGATTCCAGTTCAATCATGAGGAGCAAGCTATGATTCGAAGATTGGTATTCCTGCTCGTCGCAGCGCTATTCCTCGCTGCCGGTATTCCGGCAGCGAGCGCCGGTCAACCCTCCCACCTGAATGTCATGACCCGCAACATGGACGCAGGCTCGGACTTCTGGTACGTGCTAACTGCGGACCCGAACGATCTCACCGCAATTTTGATCGCGATCACGCAAACCGATCAGGAGATGCTCAACAGCAACATCGCCCTGCGCGCCGACGGTATCGCCGCCGAAATTCAAAAGAACCATCCCGACCTCGTTGCCTTGCAGGAAGTCACGACCCTGAGTTCGGGTCCGTATGGATCCACCGAATTGACGGTTGTGGTGAGCGGGATCGATTCGCTGATGGCGGCGCTCAAGACCCGCGGGCTGCATTACAAAGCAATCGTGGTCCAGAAGAATGCTGACATCTCGCTGCCGGCATTTGATTCAACTTACACGAACATGATCCAGGTCGGGCTCACGGACTACGATGCCGTGTTGGTGCGCACTGATCTTCCCGCAGCCGATTTGAAGGTGGTCAAAAAGCAATCGGACCACTTCAGCGCAGCTGCGACCCTGAATTTTACAATTGCCGGTGAGTCCATCCCGTTCCTGCGGGGATGGATCGCTGCCGATCTGAAGGTGCGTGGGAAGCATTATCGTTTTGTTACGACCCACCTGGAGACCTTCAGCCCCGACTACCAGGCCGCTCAAACCAACGAGTTGTTGAGCGGCCCGCTAAGCACGGAACTGCCGCTGATCCTCGGAGGCGATCTGAATTCTGACGCTTATGCTCCCAGTTGGGCCAACGGCCCGGCCTACGGGATCCTAACCAGCGCCGGATTCGTCGACCCTTGGAGCACCAGACATCCAAACGATGCTGGATTTACCTGGCCGCTCTTCCTCGAGGATTCGGGAATCGGTCCTTCTACCCCCCAGAGGATTGATTTGATTCTCACCAAGGGTTGTAGCCTCGCTCCGAACCAAATTGTACGGACGGGCCTCAGCCCACGGAACGGGCTGTGGTCCTCGGATCATGCCGGCGTCGACGCAGCGTTCCGGCTACTGCGATAGGCATACGTTGCTCGGAGAGATTGCGGACGGAAGCGCCGTTTGCAGCACTCCGCATGAAAAAACCCTCCCGCTGGGACCGGGAGGGTTCTCGAATAGTTCGCAGTTTATGCGCGGACAACGTTGGCCGCTTGGAAGCCTTTGGGGCCCTTCAGCAGGTCAAACTCCACGGTCTCACCCTCGTTGAGCGTGCGATAACCGTTCTCCTGGATGGCGGAGAAGTGCACGAACACGTCTTCCCCCGTGGAGCGCTGGATGAATCCATATCCTTTCGCCCCGTTGAACCACTTCACTGTACCTTTCTCTCTCACAGAAAAACTCCTTTCACCAATCGCTAAGAATTGTTCTCCGGCTTTCTCGATCGTCGCCCCGGTCGATTGAAGCCCCCCTCAAAGAAGCCGGTAGAACTTTCTGGTTGCGTCTACGCTGTGCAGAAGAAGTACTCCAAAAAAGGAAAAGACTCCTCAGTCCTCCACTGCGGTGTTGCGTCCGCTGTGTGAACTTCCGGAGCCCGACAATTTGGCGCGTTTTCCACTACACCCAACCAACGTCAACCACTACTGGTCTCACCACCGGACCAATTCCCGGTGTCGAGCAACAGATAATAAGCACTATTAAAACGATTCGCAAGAAGAATTAGAAAGAAATCGTAATATGACCAACGGTCATTTTTGTGCCTTCCGGATAACTTTCACAAAGGTAAAGAAATAGCCCGGTAACCGCCTCTGGCACTTCGGTTTATCCCATTTCCAGTCCAATCGCACTCCTCTGCTACGATTGGATCGTCACCGTGCCCAACCCTCCCATTCCGACGCCGCCCGAGTCTGGGTCTGTACGCCAGCGTACGGTGAAACCCGCGCCCCGTCGTTCACCGGGACTGGTTCTTTCCACCGTGAAATACCTGATGCGGACCGAGGTGCACACCTTCGCCTTCTCCGTCGCGGCCAACTCGATTCTGTCTTTCTTCCCTTTCGTCGTCCTGCTGATGACTTTGATCCGCCGCGTTTTTCATTCGCGCGTGATGTATGAGGTCGTGCTGGAACTGCTGCGCGACTACCTGCCCGCGGGTCAGGACTTCGTCATCCGCAACCTCAACTCCATGGTCAACTCAAGGCAACGAGTGCAGGCGGCCTCGCTCGTCATTTTGCTGGTGACTTCGTCGGGCGTATTCCTGCCCCTCGAAGTGGCTCTGAACCGCATCTGGCGCTTCGAGAACAACCGCTCGTACCTGGGTAATCAAGTGATCTCGCTCGGCCTGGCATTTGCCTGCGGCGTGCTGGCGCTGCTTTCGATCGGGTTGACTGCCGGCCCGGTCGCCTTCATGGAGTTCCTGCTGCGCGGTTACGGCACGGGTTTTGTGCGGGTGGTGGGATTCCTGATGATGAAGCTGTTTGCGCTGGCCGCCAGCATCGCCATCTTCTTTCTCATCTACTGGCTGCTGCCCAACGGCAAAGTTCCGGCGCGGGCGGTGCTGCCCGCGGCCATCATCATGGGACTGCTCTCGGAGGCGCTGAAGTACGCCTATATCCTGGCGCTCCCGTGGCTGAACTTTCAGGAAGTTTACGGTCCCTTCGCGCTCTCGGTGAGCATGATGTTCTGGGCGTTCTTGTCGGGTCTGTTATTGCTGGCGGGCGCTAATCTTTCGGCGGAAGAACATCTGCAACACGCGCTCTAACGAAGCCAACGTCAAGAGTGAAAGCCGTCTGCGAGCGCAGACGGCTTTGTGCATGACGGGTGCTATCTACTTCTTCGGCTGCTACTTCTTCTCCGGTGCTTCGATCTTGAGCAACTCGACTTCGAAGATCAGAGTTGCACCCGGACCGATGTCGGGGCCGGCGCCGCGGTCGCCGTACGCCAGATCCGCGGGGATAAACAGCTGCCACTTCGATCCCACGGGCATCAACTGCAGCGCTTCGGTCCAGCCCTTGATCACTCCGCTTACCGGGAACGATACGGGCTTGCCACCTTTGTAAGAGCTGTCGAATTCCTTGCCGTTGATAAGCGTGCCGCGATAGTTGCAGGAGACGGTGTCGGCGGCCGTGGGCTTTGGTCCCGTGCCAGCCGTGAGGATCTTGTACTGCATCCCGCTGGGCAGGGTGACGACTCCTTCTTTGCTCTTGTTGGCGGCGAGGAAGGCTTCGCCTTCTTTGCGGGCGGCGGCTCCGGCTTCGTGCGCCTTGGCTTCCATCTGTCCGCGGACCTGGGTCTGCAGTTGGGTGAGGGCGGCTTTTACCTCGTCGTCGGTCATGAGTGACTTGCCGCCGGAAAGAGCGTCTCTCAAGCCGCGAGCGGTGAGTGCCGCGTCGACCGAGGCGCCGACGCCCTGGCGCTTGAGGTCTCCGCCAATCTTCGTGCCCAAAGCGTAGCTGGCTTTTTCCTTCTGAGTCTTCAGGGTCACAGCGGTCGCAGTTTTCGTGGTCGCGCTTTTCGTGGTCACGGGTGCCTTCTTGGCCGTGGTGGTCGACGGCGTCTTGGCGGGAGCGGTGGATGGAGGAGTCGATGCGGCCGGAGTCTGCTGCGCCGGGGCATTACCCAGCAGCATCATCCCGGCGGCCAATAGTTGGAACACAATGGTGAGCGGTTTTTGCATAGAGATGTATTGTCCCATCCGGCGAGAGAGATGGGCAAACCGGGGTGCGCAAGTTGTCACCACGGAAGGCACGCAACCCCCGAACTTGGGGCCGGATACGACCCCGGACTTGTCATCCTGAGCGAGGATTGTTTGAGATTGTCATCCTGAGCGAAGCACATCGGCGAACGAAGCGAACCGACGCGCGCAGTCGAAGGATCCCTACCCCCTCAACCTCGACCGCCCCAACTCCTTGTCATTCCGAACCGGGCCTCAAGCCCGGTGAGGAATCTGCTGTCCCCGACACCCGCATAACCGCCGCCTCACCCCACCCCTCCGCCAAATCCTCCCAGGTCGGATTCCGCTCCTCAATCAAAGCAACTTTCTTCTCCCGCCTCCACCCCTTAATCTCGGTCTCCCGCGCAATCGCATCCCCCACATTCCGAAACGAAGCAAAGTAAACCAACCGGTGCACCCGATACCTGCGGGTAAATTCTCCACCCTCTCCCGCCCGATGCCGCAGCACCCGCGCCATCAGAAATCCGGTAACCCCCACATAAATGACCCGCCCCTTACTAGCCATGATGTAAACGTAATAAGTCCGCTCCCGACCCATCGCATCCTCCTTGTCATTCCGACGCCTGACCCGTTGCAAAAATCTTGTCATTCCGACGCACGAGCGCAGCGAGAAAGGAGGAATCTGCTGTCCCCGCTCCCGCCGCACGCGCCGCCACCAGCAGATTCCTCCGGGCCAACCCCGCCCGTTCGGAATGACAAAATCTTATAGATCACGACACGCCCCCGTCAGCGTCACACTTCACATCCCAAACATCCCCCTGTGCAAAACCCCTTTGTCGTTCCGACGCCAGACACCGAGCAAAGCCGACGTGGAAGAACGAGGACAACCGTGCCATCCCGACGCGTGAGCGAAGCGAAGAAGGAGGAATCAGCAGTACCCCTTGTCATTCCGACGCACGAGCGAAGCGAGGAAGGAGGAATCTGCAGTACCCCCTTGTCATTCCGACGCACGAGCGAAGCGAGGAAGGAGGAATCTGCTGTACCCCTTGTCATTCCGACGCACGAGCGAAGCGAGGAAGGAGGAATCTGCTGTACCCCTTGTCATTCCGACGCACGAGCGAAGCGAGGAAGGAGGAATCTGCTGTACCCCTTGGCATTCCGACGCATGAGCGAAGCGAGGAAGGAGGAATCTGCTGTACCCCTTGTCATTCCGACGCACGAGCGAAGCGAGGAAGGAGGAATCTGCTGTACCCCTACCTCACCCCACCCCTTAGCCCCCTCCGCACCACGAAAGTGCCTAGCATTCCCTCCCCAACAGGTGTAAAAAGGACGCGACTATGAGGGGGTCATGGTGCAGCCGCGCCATGGCCCTTTTTGCTTTTCACGTGTTGCAAACGTCATGGAAATCAACCTGAGCATAGAGAATTACCGATGTTTTCCCAAGGGCAACCCTGTATCCCTAACGCTCAGGAAGGGCTTTTCAGCCTTCGTCGGCATAAACAACTCGGGAAAATCGTCCCTCCTCAAATTTTTCTACGAAATGCGACCTGTATTTCTGCCCATCGTCACAGACAGGAATGTCGTGAACCAGTTTTTCACTGGAGGGCAGTTACAACTGCAGACGCCGCCAGAGATTGCGGATCGCGACGAGATGTTTTTCAACGGAAACCGCGACGGCATACAGATCGACGTCTGTCTGACAGACCTTCCCCGCACACCGGATGTCATAGCCAAGGCAGTCGTTCAAGTCGCCAGAGACCAGAGTGTGTGCAAAGCAAAGTTCTCTACCGTCGACGGGTTGGAAGTTTCGGCGGAGAAGGTTACGCGCACTGGCGGGACCCGCTGGAGGGAAGGCGTCTTGTTGGGCGGGTCCGCAGGGGGACCGATTGCGAACTTTGAGCACATCTTTTCCGCCTTCAGAATACTCGCCGAAACGTACTACGTACCCGCTTTTCGCCACATTAGCCCCCTCACACCAGCCGAGGGAGCTGTACAAAACTACTATGACATCAATGTCGGCAGGCCATTCATCGATATGTGGCATGGCTTGCAAGCGGGAACATCAAAACAAGGACGAGAGCAGATCTACAGGTTAATTAATGAAATCAAAAACAATTTCGGGTTCAAGGAGTTGCAAATCTCCGCGGCCATGAACCGCAACTCGCTGCAGTTAATTATTGATGGAAGGACCTTCTCGCTTCAGGAGCTTGGCGCCGGGATCGCTCAGTTCATTGTCGTCCTTGGAAATGCAGCGTTCCGGAAACCATCGCTCATCCTAATCGACGAGCCGGAGATCAGCCTCCATCCCTCGCTCCAACTCAAGTTCTTGATGAAGCTCGCGAGCTATGCCTCCGAAGGTGTCGTCTTCGCTACCCATAACATTGGGCTCGCCCGATCGGTCGCCGAGGAAATCTATTCAGTCACGACGGGTCCCAAAGGAAGCGAAATAAAGAGGATTGATGAGACGCCACGACTGGCAGAACTATTGGGCGAACTCAACTACGAAGGCTATAGGCCGCTCGGGTTTAACAAGGTGCTGCTCGTCGAAGGCAGGACCAGCGTCAAAGTATTCATCGAGTTTCTCCGTCTCTTCAACAAGGATCACGAGTTTCTCGTCGTTCCCCTGGCTGACCTCATTAACAGATACTCGCGTGACGAAATCCAAGAGGTAACCAGAATATGCCCGCACACGTTCGCAGTCATCGACAGCGAGAGACAAAACGCGGGCGATCAAATCGACCTTGGCCGCGAGGCGTTCGTCCAGAACTGTCGTGACCTGCACATCGACTGCCTCACGCTTGAATACCGTGCGATTGAAAACTATCTTTCAGACCGCGCGATAAAGATCGTGCAGGGGGCGGGACATCGCGCACTAGGCCAATTTGAGGGCCGCCAAGGAGTGAACCTCTGGTCGAAAACGGAGAACTGGAAAATTGCCAGAGCAATGGAGCGGGCGGAGATCGAAGCCACCGACCTCGGTCGATTCCTCGACAGGATTTAAGGACCTATCGGGGCCTCCAGAGGCATTAGCTTTCGTTGGACCGCAGGAGATACCGATGCCGAGGGGTCTGCCACATATCGTCAAAGAGCACATCGAAAAATGCCGCTCATCAGCCATAGCGGCCGTCGACGCTTACAACAGGCCCGGCCCACGGTTTCGCACTGCGCAATTCGTGATCCTCATCATCATTGCTTGGACCGCACTCTTCCACGCTATCTACTTCCGCAGGGGGCGGCGACCCTGGTTCCGCAGGCAAGCAGCCGGAACCGGCGTCCGGTACCTTAGAGTCGACGGCGAGCCCAAGCACTGGGACCTTAACGAGTGCCTCAGACAATATTTTGGTGACAGGCAACCGCCGGAGCGTAGGAACATCGAGTTCCTCATTGGCCTGAGGAACAAGATCGAACACCGCCACCTGCCGGAACTTGACCCTGCCTTGTATGGTGAATGCCAGGCGTCATTGCTGAACCTCGAGACCATTCTGGTTCAGGAGTTCGGACAAAGATACGCACTCGCAGAGCAGTTTGCCGTGGCACTCCAATTCTCACAGATACTCCCCGATGAAAAACTGAAGGCCACCAAAGCGCTCATGTCGTCCAATGCGCAAACGGTGAGGGAATATGTCGAGCGGTTTCGTGGCGGTCTACCAGACCCTGTCCTCAGCAGCATGAAGTACTCGTTCTCCGTTTTCCTGGTTCCGCGAGTCGCAAATCGCGCGGGAATGGCGGATGTCGCGGTTCAATTCATAAAAGTGGATGAGGCCAGTGAAGAAGAACTATCCAGACTTGAGAAGCTCAACGTCCTAATCCGCGAGAAGCAAATCCCGATAGCAAATCTGGGCCTATTCAAACCCGGCGAGGTCGTGCAACAGGTTGGTGAGCGCATACCTCACGCCATGGACCTGCACACCCACACTCGTGCTTGGCGACACTACGCAGTTAGACCCCCGATTGGAGACCCTCATCCCGAGCGCACCCGGTCTGAGTACTGCATTTATGACCACACACACGAGGACTATGTCTACACGCAGGCTTGGGTAGACAAATTGATTCGAGACCTAGCAGACGCCGCTGAATACGAGCGGGTCACTGGCCGACCACAAGGAAGAGGCGCCGCCGCATAATTGAACGTCTTGTCATCCCACACGAACGTTGGTCGTCCACATCCCAAAGTTTTCCACAGACTTTATTTCACGATTATATACTTGACAAAAGTTAGCACATGGGAGCATGATGCTTCTCATGGAAGCTAACTCCTACTTCTTCTTAGGCTTGGCAGCGGAAGCAGCGGCACGCAGCGACCTCCGCAAGTCCCGTTTGATGCTTGCCAGCAATTTCCTAGTCGGCACCCGTTTTAGCTCTTCCCGCTTCGTTTTCGCATCCATTGATGGCTCCCTCGCTAATCTGAAATCGGAGATTAACGTTCAGTGGTGTAACCAGTTCAGCCAGCCTCTTGAGGTGATCCAAAAATTCATACACAAGCGCCTGCTCAGGATTGCCTTCAGCCCGAACCGTGAACCACGTGTCGCGGCAATTTGGGCATTTGGTCATAAGCTCTTGAAACTTTTTAAGAGGTACGTAAGCTCGACCTTTGCACCGTCGGCACTCAAACTCAATTCCAGCAATGTCACTTATCTCAATAACAACCCGATGTTCGGCGGTCAATTCGCCTCCTTGGTGACGCTATGACTCTAGTTGACGTTATAAATCTGTTCGACACTGACGACAAATGCCGCGAACTTTTGGTCCGGTTGCGCTGGCCGAACGGTTTTGAATGCACGCGCTGCAAAATGCCAGCCGTGGAACTGGAGACGGCTAAGCAACTGTTCTATTGCAAGAGCTGTGATTACCAATTCAGCGTCACTAGCGGTACAGTTTTCAACGACTCGCATCTTGCCCTGCAAAAGTGGTTTCTCGCTACATTGCTGCTCTGCGAAGCGAAGAAGGGCATGTCGGCGAATCAGATCAAGCGCACGCTGGGAGTCAGCTACAAAACCGCGTGGTACCTCTGCCACCGGATTCGCTTCGCCATGACCGAAGTCCATAAGATGCTGGACGGCACTATTGAAGTGGACGAAACTTACATCGGCGGAAAGCAGAAGGGCAAAGGAGTCGGATTCGGCAAGCGACAAAAGGAAGTTGTAATCGGCATCATCAAACGCGACGGCGAATTGAAATTCATCCATGTTGCAGAAGGAACCTCGAAGGCGATCCGGGAAGTTATGGAGGAACATGTCAGCCAAGATGTAGATGTGATCGTGACTGACGAATCCGTCCTCTATGCTTCTGGCCTTCCCAAGACCCAGGTATCGAAGCGTAAGGCTGTGAACCACTCCGCCGATGAATACGTCCGGTACGAAGATGGTTTCATGGTCACCACGAACACCGTGGAATCCGCCTTCTCGCTCTTCAAGCGCGGTATCGCAGGTTCGTGGCATCGCATCAGCCCCAAGCATCTCGCGGCCTACTTGAACGAGATGACGTTCCGATTCAACCGACGCAAGTCTCATACTCTATTCCTCGATACACTTCGCCACATGGTTACGGCACCCGTTTTGACTTTCGAGAGACTGACCGCGTGATATATCCCTTTAGCGGGTCATCTATGTTCCGACGAGGTTCTTGCTCGCTTAGGGTGAGTGCCTCCTCCAAATATCCAGCCGCTCCATCGGGGACTTTCGGCATTTCCTTCCATGCGGTCTTGGTCTTTTGAATATCGTTTTTACTTATACCAGCCACTGTCTTGCCCAAAGGATCACCAGCCGATAACTGTAAAAACCACGTAGTTTCTCCAACCGCATCAGCGGCCTCGGAAGCAAACTTCGCTGCTAGTAATCCAAAGGCTGCCTCCCCGCGCTGCATGAACCGATTGAACCCGAATCGCGCAAGCGCATTTTGTGCTGTCCATGCACCGCTCCCTATTGTGGCGAAACCGATTGCATCACACCACTGAATTTTCCCGTACTCAGTGATGACGAAAATATGCGGTCTCCCCACATTGTCGAATCCGACAAAAAGCAGATTCCATTCCTGCTCTTCCGTCCTGATCTTGTCGGTTATGGAATCAAATAAGGGTCGATCGCCTTCCTTCAGATCCCGATACTCGGCATACGAATTGATGTCATACTCGGCCAATATCTCGTTCTCAATGATGCGCTGCCGTTCCTCCCGATATGCGCGGCTGCACTTGCCTCCCCGAATGCTCTTACGGGAGTCTCCTTGATGCCCGCTACGGCGGTCTTGACTGCGTCAATCAAAGCAGTCATCGGCGACAATGGCCCAGCGAACATCACTCGCCAGCGGCGATGTACAGTCTGCATTTTCCAGCCAGCCTCGGTGGATGTGCGCCCCATGAAACCGTTGATCACCAACAGCAAGAATTAGTTTCTCGCATCACTAACAAGCATTGATGCCAGCAGCACACATTGTCACGTTGTTCTTCCTCCACAATCTAGCTTTTGGGGTCATTTAACACCCCTCTGCCACTTTTGTGAAGTACATAATCTTGCT
>CAVZWK010000025.1:0-1048401 GCA_963778995.1 Terriglobia bacterium | reverse complement strand
TGAGTGAAATCGCCGATTAACAGCAATTGCTACCCGGCCTTGCGCTCTCGACGTGAGCCACGAGTCGGGCGGTCCACTCGCTAGTGGATAACGGCGGCGGCTAAGTGGTCAGCAACGCCTGTCTAAGACCTGGGGCATTCGACGGAGGCGAGGGGAAAGCACGCTATCGTGGAGACCTGAGGGGTTTGCAGGACGAAGGAATGAGCAATTCTGAACAGTCCTCCGTCTTCGTGGAGCATTACTTTAGATCGGAAAAGCGCCCTTCAGAGCGGGGAGGGTGGCAATGTCGAAGCAGCCATGGAATTCGGCTGTGCAGGAGGCTCTCATGTTCGGTGTTCGGTTAGCAGTAGCCTGTGCGCAATGTTCATCGGAGTAGCGAATAAATCACTGTGTGATCGGCGACTCGGAACCCGCGGTTGGCTCGTAGCTGACGTTAATTGCCATTGCACTCAAAACTCCTTAATCTGCCATGTCGCGTGAATCTTTTGCGACTGTCAGGCGATCAGGGGATGGTCAAGCTGTCCGGCCTGTGGGAAGCTGACGGCATGAAAAAGCCAGAATTGACCGACGTAGGTTGGCTTGGGCCAAGGGACGAGATGGATCGCGCCAGTCACCGCTTCGGCAAGTGCTCTGATTGCCATGAAACCATCTGCGTCGAAAAGGCCGTTACCGATGGGCCGAGCACTGGGCAAGAAACCAATGAAACGCTCGATGAAGCATTTCGCATACACGTTAAGCTGAAGCATCCCGAGGAGTTCAACCTGGCCGCGATTCCCGCCACCGAAAGGCACGAGGCCTAAAACATGAACCGACTGTAATTATGAGTGAGCGATGATGAATTGGATTTCTCTTGCCGACCTCGCCAAGAACGAGCCACTGGAGCCGCTACTCGAAAAAGAAGTGCAGGTCCGCGCGTACGAGCTATACGAACAACGCGGAAAGGGAAACGGCTTTGCTGTTCAGGATTGGCTAGAGGCGGAGGCCGAAGTCTTGGCTCGATTTTCCAATCCCCTCCGCTAGTGCGATTCGCCCCTACGGCAATTCCTATCTCGCCCCGTGCAAGAGGCTGTTCCGCGCCAGTTGCCGTAATATATCGCGATAGCACTCATTGACCCTGTTGATTAGCCTGCTCGTGCAGTAAAAGTACAGGCAGCTTTTGTCTGCATTGGCGTGACTTAAACGTGACACTTCGGCCTCCGCGTCCGACTGCGAGGTCAGGACCTTCACCACCGTGATCTTTGCGTAGGATAGGACTTGTCAATCGGTGTGTCGATTCTCACTATCGGATAGACATGCGAGTACTTGGAGTGGGGCGTGTCGGGCGCTCGTTCCATTCGGTGAGTCTAGGCCACTGATGCCGGGAAAGCCAACTGGCGAAACAGTGCGCCGTGAAAAGGCGCTGGGCTTCAGCGGGTGCAACTCCCGCCCGGGAACTGGTTCGCTCCACCCGGTAACAATCGAGACGGCGGCAGAGGCAACGAAGCTGTCGGAGCTTTCGATGTAGAGGGTCGCTAGGCGACTCGGCGAGCGTGCAGGCCATAACGTGAGTGAACGCTGAGCAGGCCCCGAAACAATAATTGCAGGAGCCGACCTGACTGTTACACAGGGAAGGCCGCAGTCGATGGAGATAAACGAGCGGACAAGCTTCATCGAACCTGCCGGGGTAATGGCGATGGCATGTACGCATAGGAGACCAGACGCAACACGGGAAACCCCAGCGGTGATCATAATAAGGATCAACTGGCAGCTCGCGAGAGACAGGCCGGGCCGTGTGGGGTGGCGGAGAGGCTCGTAGTACTGATGAAGCCGGGTAATGCCGGTGGAGGGAAGGGGCCTCAGTTAAAGACGGACGCAAGAAGCAACGAAGGACATGGGGATTGACGATGAGTCTAGACACCCCGAGTTGTGTTCAGAAGTTGCAGGCGGCGTCACACGGACCATCGTGTGTCTTTTCCGAGAGCCGGATGCGGGAAATCTGCCTGTCCGGTTCGATGAGCGGGAACAGGAAACAGAGCCAAGCCAAACCGGACTGAGGTGGCTCGGCGAAAGCCAAGTCAATTAACCACCGGGAGACTACAGTCACTGCGCCTGTTCTCGACTCTACTCTCCATTACACGCAATATAAAAAGGCGCCCACTTTTGCGGTAGGTTGAGATTGTTCGGACCACCAACCTAGCGAAAGGGAGCGCCTTTATGAGTCAGGAAAAGTATATCGGCATGGACGTGCACCAAGCCACCATCTCGGTGGCGGTGATGGATGCGCATGGCAAGCTGATCATGGAATGCCTGCTGGAGACCAAGGCAGCCACGATTGTCGAGTTCGTCCGAGGACTGCAGGGAACTCTGTCGCTGACCTTCGAGGAAGGCACGTCCGCTGCCTGGTTACACGATCTTCTGAAACCCCACGTGAGCCGGCTGGTGGTTTGCGATCCGCGAAAGAACGCTCTTTTGAAGGATGGCAACAAGAGCGACCGGATCGACGCGCGCAAGCTGGCGGAGTTGTTACGCGGTAACCAACTCCATCCCGTGTACCACGGAGAGCATGGGGTTCGCACCTTGAAAGAACTGGGGCGCAGTTATCTGACCATCACCCAAGATGTGACCCGCGTCATGAATCGCATCAAAGCTCTGTACCGCAGTTGGGCGATTCCCTGCGCGGGTACAACCGTCTATTCTCCCCGTCATCGCGCCGAGTGGTTGGCTAAGATCACTGAACCAGGAGTTCGGGTTCGCGCGGAACGGCTCTATCAGCAGCTGGATCTGTTGCAACCGGTCCGCCTGGAAGCACGACGCGAGTTATTGGCGGAAAGCCACAAGCATTCGGCCGTGAAGTTACTGCGCCAGATTCCTTCGATCGGTCCGATTCGCTCGGCCTTGCTGGTGGCCTTGCTGCAGACCCCGCACCGTTTTCGTACCAAGCGCCAACTATGGGCCTACAGTGGTTTCGCAGTCCAGACCCACGACAGCGGGGAGTACCGTTCCGTGCGCGGCAAACTGCAACGCAACCGCGAGCGCATGACGGTACGCGGTCTGAATGACAACCACAATCGAGATCTGAAGAATCTCTTCAAAAGTGCTGCCATCTCGGCCAGCACACGTCCTGGCCCCCTGCGCGACTTTTATGTGGCTCGAGTGGAGAAAGGGATGCGGCCGACCATGGCCCGTCTCACCTTGGCTCGGAAGATAGCCGCCATCAGTTTAACCATCTGGAAGAAAGGAGTGGAGTTCGACGCCCAACAATTACATCGGCAAGCAGCTTGAGCATCTCTGAGAAAGGCTTTTCCATCTCTGCGGTTTTCTCCGCTGGTGGGCGGTCGGGTTCTGCAGATGCTCGGTTCGAGGGTGAGTATCAGTCAATGAGATCGGCCCCGTGTGCTTCGGCACCGAGTCACCCATTACACGCTATGCCCCCTCGGATAACCAGAAATAGCGATAGGCCACGAGCCTCGGATAGAACCATGGTTGACATCGTCCTGCTTGCCGCGTCTTGCACACTCGATCTTTGCCACCAGCAGCAGAGAAAGCTTACGAGAATGGACAACAAGCCAAACATCTTCGGGGTAACCAAACACAGTGGGCTGGATCTCGAGAGAGAATCTCCTCCTCCGGTCGAGGCGGAGCTTTTTTCTTGACATCCCTTTTTATAGAACTCATTGACCTCTGCAATCGCTGGGGACTCACCCCCGGGGTGCAGGATTCGGAGAGCAAACTCGCCGTAGGTCTGCGAACGGTTCCTGAAAATCATGATTTTGGCCTGACACAACCTCCAGTGATACCATCCCCAGCGTTATGCGAACTCGAGCGCTCACCGCAGCCTCTCTTCTGATCCTCTTCGTACCCCGAATCTCGCTCGCACAGGCGCCCTCGGTTCCCCGCGCCATCGTCCTCCATGCAGCCCGCCTTCTCGACGTAAAGACGGGCAAGATGCTCAAGCCCGGCGAAATCCTGATCCAGGGAGACCGCATCGCCGAGGTGGGCTCTTCCGTGAAGCATCCCGCAGGAGCCGAAGTTGATCGATCTAGGCGACCGCACGCTGATGCCCGGGCTGATCGATGCGCACATCCATCTGTTTCTGCATCCCGGCGCCGAGGACCTCCAGACCGTGCAGGAATCCGTGCCCGAGCGCACGATCACGGCGACCCTCGCCGCTCGCGAAGATCTCATGGCCGGATTCACCGCTGAGCGCGATATGGGAACCGAGGGCGCCGGTTCGGCCGACACCGCCGTCCGTGATGCCATTAACGAAGGCAGCATCCCCGGACCCCGCCTGCGCGTCAGCGGCAACGCGATCAACATTCTCGGAGGACACGAAGACGCCATCGGCTACAACCCCGCGCAGCATGTTCTCCCGAACGCCGATTACGCCAACAACGCTGACGAACTCGATCGACCGTGATGCGCGAGCAATTCAAAGAGGGCGCGGATTTCACCAAGATTTATCGAGACCGGCGCCGATTCGCATCAAAGATGGACGCTTTCCACTCCCTATCAGTACACCGAAGCGCAACTCGAAGCCGCCGTCAAAGAGGCCGCGCGCCTAGGCAAACATGTTGCCGTGCATGCGACCGGAGAGCCCGGCACCCTCTATGCGGCACAGGCGGGTGTCGCCTCCATCGATCACGCCGACCAACTCAGCGACGAAACCATGCGCCTGATGAAAGAGAAAGGAATCTTCGCCGTGCCCACCTTCACCATCTTCGAATACTTCGCCGACCATGCTGCGAACTCCGGCGCAGGCGCGCGCGCGAGCACCGAGATGATCGAACTTGAAGATGCGAAGAATTCAAGAAGCAAGTCGCCGCCGGAGTGCCCATGGCGGTCGGCTCCGACGTGGGCCCGTTTCCCCACGGCACGCAAGCTCGCGAATTCGTGCTCATGGTCAAGTACGGCATGTCTCCACTTGCCGTGTTGCAGGCCGATCTGCTGAATGGCGCGAAGCTCCTGGATGGGAAGGTCAGATCGGTTCTCTCGAGCCCGGATACTCCGCTGATGTGATTGCAGTCACAGGCGACCCGCTCCAGGATATCTCCGCCGTTCAAAATGTCAGCTTTGTGATGAAAGGCGGAGTCGTTTACAAAAAATAGTTCCGGGCGACATGAGTAAATCACTGGCTGAGACCTGCAAAAGTGTGCACAATCATTCCCGATTTGGAATTGCTGTAAAAATTAAGCCTAACCAGTTGCGATTGACTTGCCGTGGTTCTAATGTTTGATGCGTGGCAGGCTGATTGCCCTCTCCCGTACTGCTCGTGCACAAGCGAGCACTTATGACCTTCAAGATATCTTTCTTTACTGTTCTGGTGGTAAGCGCATGTCCTGCTGCTGGTAATCGTTCCTCTCTGTGGCTCATCTTCTGCACAAGGCCTGGTTGCAGAAGCCAAGCTTCCGGATGCGCCAAGCACAGCATCGGGGCGCCATGTTGGCCCCGCCTTGCCATCCTCGTCCATGTGCCGCGCCCGGTAAGTTAGACACAAATTTTGGGACAGGCAGAATCACATTTCTCTTCGCCGCCAGTTGCCGCGATTGAACGCTGCCGATTTCGCCGTGACCCGCTCGAACCTGCAAAGCGGCGGAAAAGAAATGAATCCGCTCGCGCGGCTATTCGGACGCTCTACTGCCGGCCTTGCCATGAACTTCGCCGGAGAAACCGCGGGCGTCATGGGCATCAGCTATTTCTTCCATCGCACCGGCCACCACAAACTCGAACGCGCCGTTTCCTATCGTCAATCATGGGCGGCTCCGCCGGAGCAGTAACCTACGGCCTCGCGCACCGGTAAACTCCGTCTAATCCGTAGCCTGCTACATCTCTCTGTCCTCGATGGAATCTGTCACAACTAGATCGCAATCTAACCACGTCACCCTTGCTCCTACGGCCGTCCCAAGGCATCTTGCTACTATCATGTACACCCAAAGCCGTCGAATTACCCGCCGCTGGCGGATGGAGAGGCAACAATGAAGATAGCGAAAGACGTCACGGAGCTCATCGGACACACGCCGCTGGTGCGGCTGAATAAAGTTACTGAGGGCTGCGTCGCTGAAGTCGTAGCCAAACTCGAGAGCCAGAATCCTCTTTCCAGCGTAAAAGACCGCATCGGCGTGAGCATGATTGAAGAAGCCGAGCGTGCGGGAAAAATTAAGCCGGGCAAGACAGTTCTGATCGAACCTACGAGCGGCAATACCGGAATCGGGCTCGCTTTCGTCGCCGCGGTTAAGGGCTACAAGCTCATCATCGTCATGCCCGACACGATGAGCGTTGAGCGCCGCGTCCTGTTGCTCGCCTTCGGAGCCGAGATCGTTCTCACCCCTGGCCCACGCGGCATGACGGGCGCCATCCTCAAGGCAAAGGAACTCCTCGCGAACAATCCCGATGGCTACATCCTCCAGCAGTTCGACAATCCAGCGAATCCCAAGATTCACTTCGAAACCACAGGCCCCGAGATCTGGAACGACACCGACGGCCGCGTGGACATCCTGATCTCCGGCGTAGGTACGGGCGGCACGATCACGGGTGTCTGCGAATACATCAAGCCGAAGAAGCCGTCATTCAAAGCGATCGCCGTCGAACCCACCGACAGCGCGGTTCTCTCGGGTGGCAAGCCATCGCCGCACAAAATCCAGGGCATCGGCGCCGGTTTCGTTCCCAGCATTCTTCGTCGCGATTACATCGACGAAGTCGTCACCGTCACGAATGACGAAGCCATCAACATGGCGCGCACGCCTTCCAAAGGAAGAGGGGTTGTTCGTCGGAATTTCCTCGGGAGCGGCGGTCGTCGCCGCGTTGCAGGTGGCGAAGCGCGCCGAGAATAAAGGCAAGCTGATCGTTGTGATTCTGCCCTCGTTTGGCGAGCGTTATCTGAGCAGTATCCTTTTCCAGGAACTGCGCGACAAGGCGCTGCAGATTCCCACGGCCGAACTGCCGCCGGCCTGATCGAGACCCATGCCGCACCTGCTCTCGCTAATTCGAGAAGACATTTCGAATGTGATGGAGCACGATCCTGCGGCCAAGTCGCGCCTCGAAGTGTTTCTCTGCTACTCAGGACTGCATGCGATCTGGTTCTACAGGATCAATCACTGGTTCTGGAACCATCGCTTCTTCCTGATCGGACGTTTTCTGTCGCAGTTCGCGCGCTGGCTCACCGGAATTGAGATTCATCCCGGCGCCAGGATCGGACGCCGCCTCTTCATCGATCACGGCATGGGCGTCGTCATTGGCGAAACCACCATCGTCGGCGATGATGTCACTCTCTATCAGGGAGTCACTCTCGGCGGTACCGGCAAAGAACACGGCAAGCGACACCCCACGCTCGAAGACAGTGTTGTCGTGGGTGGCGGCGCCAAGATTCTCGGCAACATCACCGTCGGAAAGAACTGCCGCATCGGCGCCGGCTCCGTCGTGCTGAGAAATGTTCCGGATAACTCCACCGTCGTCGGTGTCCCCGGACACATCATCTTTCGCGAAGGCAAGCGCGTGGTGATCACCGATCCCAAGCAGATCAACGACCCGCTCTCCGAGGCACTGGCCTCAGTCGCCAATGAAGTCCACAAGCTGCGCGATCGTGTGCAGCGTCTCGAAGGCTCCGAAGCGTCAGCCGAGCCGGTGCATCCATCCCTGCAGGGAATTATGGATGACCTCGACTACCAGATCTGACCTCCTCGGCGTAAGATGTTCCGTCCTAAGCTCTTCGACCGCTTGCGCGTAGTAGCCCGGCATCTTGTCGGCTGTCGCGAGGGCGTCTCGCCCTCGCAGCGTCGGGCAAGACATTACGCGGTCGGAGAACCGTGACGCGGAGGTCCCCAGCGTGAGATCCATCGTCCCAGCTCTCATTGTTTTCCTACTTGTTTCCGTTTGCTGCAGCCGCCGACAAGAAAGAAGAAAAGCCCAAGCCCGCGCAATCCATTCCCGAACTGCAACAGCAAGTCGAGAAGATTCTCAAAGACACGCACACCCCCGGAGTCTCCATCGCCATCGTGCACAAAGATGGTCCCGAATGGGTTACCGCTCTTGGCACTGGCGACGTAGCGGCCAACCGTCCCGCCACAGCCGACACTCTCTTCCGCATCGGCTCTACATCGAAGGCATTCGCGTCGATGTCGATCCTCCTGCTGGCCGACCAGGGCAAAGCTCACTCTCGAAGATTCAGTTCACAAGCTGGTGCCGGATGTCTGGTTCGAAAATCGCTGGGAATCCACCGACCCGATCCGCGTCGTGAACCTGCTGGAGCACACCACAGGTTGGGACGACATGCATCTGCGCGAATACGCGAAGCAGGCGCCCGATTCCATGACACTGCGCGAAGGTCTTGACTACGATCACCACTCGCGCATTTCGCGCTGGCGTCCGGGCACACGCATGGCCTATTGCAACTCGGGGCCTCCGGTCGCCGCCGCGATCGTCGAGAAACTCACCGGTCAGCGCTTCGAAGACTTCGTTCAGCAGAATCTTTTTCTGCCAATCGGGATGAAGACCGCCACGTATTTCGAGCCCGCCGCCGGCACCGCAACGACGCCTCTATCACGATGATGGCAAAACCCCGTACTCGTACTGGCACATCCTGTTGCGCCCTGCAGGAAGCATCAACGCCTCGGCCAACGACATGGCCGCGTACGTCCAGTTCTACCTGAATCGTGGCGCGGTCAGTGGCAAGCAGATTGTTCCCGCCTCCGACATCGATCGCATGGAAATTCCTCAGAGTACCTGGGCCGCGAAGCAAGGCCTGAAAGCGGGATACGGCCTGAGCAACTACTGGAGTTTTCACGACGGCTTCGTATATCACGGACACAATGGAGGCGTGGAGGGCGGTTTGACCGACATGTCCTACATGCCCGATCTCGGTGTCGGATACTTCTACAGCATCAACAGCGGAAATGGAGCTGCATTCGACAAGATCGGCAAGGCGATCCGCGCTTACCTCACCGTGAAACATCAAAAGCCGGAACTGCCGCCAGTTGCCGCAGTGCCTGCAAATGCCGAAGAATATGCAGGCTGGTACGAACCCGATTCTCCACGCAACGAACTCACGCATTTCCTCGAGCGCCTCGCAGGATTGACCAACATCGAATTCAAAGACGGCAAGATGCTCATGAAGGGTCTGGGCAATTGGAATTCTGTTTTCATTCCGGTCAGCGGCGCGCAGTTCCGTTACGTAGCGAAAGAGGAAGCGCCGGAACCGGTCGCCACCACGGAACTACTCACTCCGAATTCGGATGGCCGCTTCATCCAGGCCGGCGCGGGCACCACGCTCAAAAAGATTCCAGGCTGGCTGGCACTAACGGAGATTCTGCTCGCGCTCTATGTCGCGCTCTCGATGGTTTCAATTCTGATCTATGCCCCCTTCTGGATTCTTGGCGGCCTCAGCAAGCGCCGCCGCCGTCCGGCCGAGCGTGGCATGCGCGGATGGCCGCTCATCGCTGTCCTGAGTCTGGTTGCGTTCGTGGCGATCTTCATTCTCTGCAGCAGTGATCTCATTGAACGTCTGGGAAACCGTACGGTCTGGTCGGAGATGCTGTTCCTGACCACAATTGTTTTTGGAATTGCGACTCTGGCTAGTGCTGTCGCCTGGTGGAGGACACCGGCCCAAGCCGTACGGCAAAGTGTGCGCATCTATTCCCGCTTGGTGACCGTGGCATTATTGATCGCAGCCTTCTATCTTGCGTATTGGGACGTGATCGGCATTCGCACCTGGCAGTGATACGCGCGAGCGAGGAGCGGCGTAAGGCAGGAACGAATGTCCAAGGATAGGTTTTGTGAGACTTAGGGGTCCTTCGTGGTTAAGAGGGTGAGGTCGTCGCAATGTGACGCTCAGTTTCATGACAAGATGACATTGATCGAGGAGGCACGCGTAATGCATTCATCGAAATCCTGGTCTCGTAGGACTTTCTTATCCGCAGCGGCAGGAGTAGCCGGCTCATCTCTTGTCCCACCAGCGCTTCTGGCGCGCGCATTGCAGGATCCGGTCGTAAACCGAATTCAGCAGAACGGAAACCCGGTAAGCCGCGAGAGGGTCGGTTGGAAACTCCTGCCTTTTCCTCTCAAGCAGGTGCGCCTCGGAAACGGCCCCTGCAAGCTGGCGATGGAAGCCGATCGGCGATACCTTCACACGCTTCCTCCCGATCGTCTGCTGCACACATTCCGCCTGACAGCGGGACTGCCCTCCTCGGCTGAGCCTCTCGGCGGCTGGGAGAAGCCCGATTGCGAACTGCGCGGCCACTATGCGGGGGGGCACTACCTCTCCGCCTGTGCTCTGATGTATGCCTCGACTGCGGACGAAGACCTCAGGAAGAACGCCAGCGCTGTCGTCGCCGGCCTTGGCCAATGCCAAGCTGCGCTGAAGAGCGGCTATCTGAGCGCCTTTCCGGTTGAGTTCTTTGACCGCCTGCGCGAACGCCAAGAGGTCTGGGCACCGTTCTACACCATCCACAAAGTGATGGCTGGATTGCTCGACATGTACGTGTACTGCGGCAACGAACAGGCTCTCGACATCGTCCAGAGGATGGCCGCCTGGGTCGATCTCTACACCCAGCCGCTCAGCTATGAGCATATGCAGCGTGTGCTCGGCACCGAATACGGAGGCATGGGTGAAACCCTCTGCAATCTCTACGCAGTGACCGGCAAGCGCCAATATCTCGACATCGCCATTCGCTTCGATAAGAAATGGTTCTTCGATCCCCTGGCCTCACATCGCGACGAGTTGAAGGGCCTCCACGTCAACACGCACATTCCGCAGGTCATCGCCGCCGCCCGCTACTACGAACTCACCGGCAATCGCCGCTACCGCGATATCGCCGAATACTTCTGGGATGAAGTCGTCAGCGAACGTTCCTACTGCACAGGCGGTACCAGCAATGGCGAAGTCTGGCACACGGACCCCGGCAAACTCTCCACCGAACTCGGTCCCGGATACCACCGAATGCTGCTGCGCGTACAACATGATGAAGCTCACGCGGCACCTCTTCGGCTGGACCGCCGATGCCCGCCTCATGGATTACTACGAGCGCACGCTCTTCAATCACCGGCTCGGCACCATCAATCCCGAAGATGGCACCATGATGTACTACCTGCCGTTAGCCTCAGGATACTGGAAGACCTTCGGCACTCCGCTCGATGCCTTCTGGTGCTGCACGGGTACGGGCTCGGAAGAGTACGCGAAGCTTGCCGACACCATCTACTTCCACGACGACGATTCGCTGTATGTAAATCTCTACATCGATTCGGAATTGGGCTGGCCGGAGAAGGGTCTGCGAGTCAAACAGCAAACGAAGTTCCCGCAGGAGCAGGGAACCACCATCGTCATCTCCGCCGATCGCCCGCAGCAATTCGCCATCAACGTGCGGGTGCCGTACTGGGCCCAAGGTGGCAGCGTCAAGATAAACGGCGACTGCCATCCCCGCTTTTCCAGCCCCGGCAGTTATCTTTCCATCAACCGCGTCTGGAAGACCGGAGACAAGATTGAACTCAGTCTGCCCATGGGCCTTCACATCGATCCCATGCCCGATGACGAAACGGTTCAGGCGGTCATGTACGGACCGCTCGTTCTGGCCGGACGCTTCGAACCCGTTAGCGAAGGAACAGTCGTTCATCGGGATGGGGCCGAAGGGCGATGCGAAGAAGGTGCCCGAGATTACAGCGGACTCTTCGCATCCCGACAGCATGGGTCGAGCCCGACCCGCATCAGCCGCTCACGTTTCGCGCGGTGGGGCAGCCCGAGCCATTCCCGCTCGTCCCGCTGAACGATATCCTGCACGAGCGCTACGCCGTCTATTGGAAGGTCCGCAACAAGACCGCCTAATCCAGAAGGAACCCCGCGTTGCCCGCAATCGCGCAATCCCTTTGACAATGGCATGCGGCTGCATTTAATGTTCCCTGCGTAAACGTTTACGTAAATCATTGTTGCCTGTGAAAACGGGCTCTAGGACCGCTTTTTCCGATGCTGCTGAAGACGCTCCGCGAAGAGGTGCTGGAAGCCAACCTGGAACTGGTTCGTCGCGGCTTGGTCCTGTATACCTTTGGCAACGTGAGCGGCATTGACCGCAAAGAATCGTTGGTCGCTATCAAGCCCAGCGGTGTTCCTTATGAAAAGCTCACGCCGGAGCAGATCGTCATCTCAGATCTGAACGGTAAAATCGTCGACGGCAAGCTTCGTCCCTCGTCCGATCTCCCCACTCATCTTGAGCTCTACCGGCAATTTCCCGATATCGGCGGAGTTGCCCATACCCATTCGGAATTCGCAACTGCCTGGGCGCAAGCTGCTAAGCCCATCCCGTGCTTCGGCACGACGCACGCCGACTATTTTCACGGACCGGTACCGGTGACGGAAGAACTCGATGCTTCTGCCATCGCTGGCGACTACGAACTGGAGACCGGCAAAGCCGTCTGCCGGACTTTTTCAAAGAATGATCCGAATGCCGTGCCCGCAGTGCTCGTCGCCGGACACGCGCCGTTCTGCTGGGGAAAGACTGCCGCCGACGCGGCCCACAACGCCGTGATTCTGGAATACGTCGCCCGCATGGCCTATCACACCTTGGCGATCAACGCCGAGTCCCAGCCGCTCTCCCGCGATCTGCACGACAAACACTTCTTGCGCAAGCACGGTCGTAACGCCTACTACGGACAGGTCAAGACACAATGAATCCTGCGCTACTACTGTTCAGTTCTTCCACCCTGGTGCACCTCTCGCCAGTCGATCTGGTCATCATCGTGTTCTATTTCGCGCTGGTGCTCAGCATTGGTTTTTACCTGAAAGGTCAGGCCAACACCGGAGAAGACTTCTTCATGGCCGGACGCGAGATGACCGCATGGGTCGCCGGTCTCGCCTTCCTGTCCGCGAATCTTGGCTCGCTCGAACTCATGGGCTGGGCGGGCAACTCGTATAAATACGGCATTCTCGCTGCGCACTGGTACTGGATCGGCGCCATCCCGTCGATGCTGTTCCTCGCGCTGGTCATGATGCCGTTTTACTACGTCTGCAAGACCCACTCGGTACCGGGATACCTTAAGCTGCGCTATGGACCGGGCGCCCAGGCCATCTCCTCGATTTCCTTCGCGTTCATGACCGTCTTAATGAGCGGCATCAACATGTACGCCATGGCTGTCGTGATGAAAGTTGTGCTGGGCTGGAACATGCACGTCAGCATCTGGGTTTCTGCCTTGACGGTAGCGGCCTATGTCGCTCTAGGCGGACTGCGCTCCGCAATCTTCAACGAAGTACTGCAATTCTTCCTGATCTGGGCAGGCGCATTGCTGATCCCGATCCTCGGCTTGATCGAAGCCGGCGGCTGGAGCGGCATGCAGGCGAAGATCATGCACAACCTGACCGATCTCAACGTGCCCGAATCCCGGATCTTATACACATCTCTGGTCAACTCTGGGCAACTTCAACGCCAACCCAATGGGCATCAATTGGGCCGGCATCGTATTCGGACTCGGTGCGGTAATCGCCATGGGCTACTGGACCACGGACTTTCTTGTCGTCCAACGCGTTTTAGCAGCCAAAGATCTCCGCTCGGCTGAACTGGCACCGATCATCGGCGCGGCATTCAAGATGTGGTTCCGCTCATTGTTATTCTTCCGGGACTCCTCGGCCTGGCTCTGCTGCGCAATCCGAACACGGGGGGCACCTGCTCCGGCTGGTTCCTGCCAACATTGCCTGGTCCGATGCAGGACAGGCCCAAGGACTGCATGGATACGACGAAGTCTTACCACTGATGCTCGCTCGCTACTGCGGACCCGGCCTTCTCGGCCTTGGCATTACGGCCTTGATTGCCGGCTTCATGTCGGGTATGGCAGGCAATGTCAGTGCCTTTACGACGGTCGTGGATCTATGACATCTACGGCAGTCCTGATCAATAAGAACGCTTCTGATGAAATAAAGGTCAACATGGGACGCTGGTCGACCATCTTGGGTCGTCGTGATCAGTATCGGCACTGCCTATATCGCTGCCGGCGCGCCAAGCATCATGGACTACGTCCAGTCGCTCTTTAGCTTCTTCATCGCACCTCTGTTTGGTACCGTGATCCTTGGCATGCTGTGGAAACGGGCTACTCCGGCGGGCGGCTGGACGGGACTGCTTGCGGGAACTTGTCTTCCGTCGGCATGTACGTCTGGGTGAAACTCGATCCCAAGCCGTCCGCTATGTCGCTCTCTCCATGGACGCGCAGGATCAGGCGCAGAACATGTTTCGTGCTCTTTGGTGTTGCCTGATTTGTATCATTGTCACCGTGGTCGTCAGTTATCTGACGAAGCCTAAGCCGGAATCTGAATTGAAAGATGTGGTTTATGGGCTTACGCCAATTCCGAAAACCGAGCACAAGTCCATATTCCACAGCCCCCTGTTCTGGGGCGGAGTAGTGTCCGTCATCTTCATCATTTTGCAGATCATCTTCTGGTAGGAGGAAACGAATGAAATCCGGCGGACACCTCTCAATCTGGTTTTTCACTGGCATTTGCCTGGGCGTGAACGGTTTTCTGATTTTCGTTACTGGAATCTACGAGACTATTCATCCTCCCGCCAACAGGGTGGTGCTCTTTGATCTGCACGCCAACGTGTGGTGGGGCGGTATTCTGCTCGTTATCGGCGTGATCTATTCGCTCAAGTTCTCGCCAGCGCGCGAGCGCAAGCGCATGGAGATGGAAGGGAAGTAGCACCGCAAACACATCGTTATCAAATGAGAACTGCTTGAAAGGGTGAGAACTACTTCCAAACCGGAATGAGAACTGGTTTGAAACAATGAGAACTGCTTTGAAAAGCACTGAGGGAGGTTTGAAAGGGCCCGGCTTAAACCGGGCCGCACAGGTATGATCCTTTTGTCATTCCGAGCGTCGCAGCTGCGCGCTGCGCGGAAAGGATGTGAGGAATCTGCTTTGTTCAGCGGCACGTTACCCCCTCATGGAGTTCACGAAGCCGCAATATGTTTTTCAGCCTGGAAAGGCGGCGCTTTAGCGCCGCGTAAGACGGGCGAAATCAAAATGGGCTTTAGCCCCTGATTCGTTGCACCGCACCTGCGATGTTTTAATACTCTTATAAGAGGCCTTATGTCGAAAAAAATGACGATGGGCGTCATCATCGGGAATCGTGGATTCTTTCCCGATCAGTTGGCGAAGACGGGACGCGAGGAGATGATCCAGGCGCTGGCGAAAGCCGGCATGGACTGCATCGTTCTCGGTCCCAATGACAGCAAACACGGAGCGGTGGAAACCCACGAAGAAGCCAAACGCTGTGCCGCGCTGTTCCACAAGAATGAAGACAAGATCGACGGCATTATCGTCTCGCTCCCCAACTTTGGCGACGAGCGCGCCATCGCCGACACCATGCGCCTCTCGAAGCTCAACGTGCCGGTGCTCATACAGGCCACGCCCGACGATGCTTCGAAGATGACCATCCTGCATCGCCGCGACAGTTTCTGCGGAAAGATGTCGGCCTGCAATAACCTGCGGCAGTACGGGATTCCTTATTCGCTGACCCGCCTGCACACCGTCGCCCCTGATTCCGACGATTTTCAGAAAGACTTGGCCTGGTTCGGTGCGGTCTGCCGGGTTGCCAACGGCATGCGCAATCTGCGCGTCGGCAGCATCGGCGCGCGCCCAACCGCATTCAACACTGTGCGCTACAGCGAGAAACTGCTCGAAGCCAGCGGCATCTCCACAGAAACTCTCGACCTTTCTGAAGTTTTCGGGCGAATCAACCGGCTCAAGGACGATGACTCTGGCGTGCAGGGCAAGCTGTCGGAGATTCGGAAGTACGTTACGACGGATAAGGTTCCTGATGCAGCTCTCATCAAGATGTCCAAGCTCGGTTACGTCATCGATCAGTGGATGAAGCAAACCGATGTTCGCGTCAGCGCCGTGCAGTGCTGGACCTCGATGGAAGAGTACTTCGGCGTGGTTCCATGCACCATCATGAGCATGATGAGCAACAACCTGTTCCCGGCCGCCTGCGAAGTCGATGTCTGCGGAACGCTGAGCATGCATGCCCTGGCGCTCGCCTCCGAAACGCCCAGCGCGCTGCTCGACTGGAACAACAACTACGGGAACGATCCCAACAAAGCTGTCTGCTTCCACTGCAGCAACCTGCCCAAGCACTTCTTCCAGGACGTCCGCATGGACTTTCAGGAGATCATCGCCGGCACAGTAGGAAAAGAAAATACCTTTGGCACCGTCGTCGGCCGTGTGAAGCCCGGCGATATGAGCTTTGCCCGCTTCTCCACCGACGACACGGGGGGTACGATTCGCGGATACGTTGGCGAGGGACAGTTCACCAGCGATTCGCTGAACACCTTTGGCGGCGTGGGAGTCGTTCAGATTCCGCAACTGCAGAAGCTCTTGCGCTATATCTGTGAGAACGGCTTCGAGCATCATGTAGCCGCAAACTTCTCCACCACCTCAGCCGCAGTGCACGAAGCCGCCGTTCGATATCTGAACTGGCCAATGTACTGGCACGAGCAGTAATTGAAGGAGGCTGCCCCACCCTTCGCGATGTTCGAAGGGTGGGAGCAACTCAGGACCCACGACTCGGAACTCAGGACTTAGCATGGCCATCGTCGCAGGAGTAGATTTCGGCACCCTCAGCGTGCGGGTATCGATCGTCGACAGCGAGCGCGGGCTTCTCGGATCCGCCATCGCTGAATATGCTCTGCATCGCAAGCGCGAGGATCCTGATTTTGCGACGCAGTCGCATGAAGATCACATGCGCGCCCTCGCGGAAGCCACGCGGCGCGCCGTGGTCGCCGCTAAAGTCCGCGGCGACCAGATCGAATCGATCGCGCTCGATACAACTGGCTCCAGCGTCATTCCAGTCGGCGAAGGCATGCAGCCTCTCGACGATTACTACTTGTGGTGCGACCATCGCGCCAAGCAGGAAGCCGCGCTCATCACCCAACTGGCGCGCCTCGAGAAGCTGGACGCGATCCAGTGGTGCGGCGGTGTGTACTCTTCCGAGTGGGGATTCGCCAAGCTGCTGCACTGGCTGCGTCACAATCCAGACAAGCGTTCGAAGTTTGTCAGCGCGTTTGAGCACTGCGACATGGTTGCGGCTACGCTGTCCGGGATCAAAGACGCCGCGACATGTGAAGCGCAGCATCTGTGCCATGGGCCACAAGTGGATGTGGAACGCTTCGCTCGGCGGCCTTCCTCCCGAGAGCTTCCTTGCCAAAGTAGATCCACTGCTCGCAGGTGTACGTACAAATTTGGAGGGCGAATATGCGACCTCCGACCAGATCGCCGGAACGCTTGCTCCGGGATGGGCCGAGCGGCTTGGCTTGCGAGCGGGTATTCCGATTCCTGTAGGCGCATTCGATGCTCATTGGGACGCCATCGGCGCCGGCGCGAAGCCGGGCGACGTCGTCAACGTCGTCGGAACATCGACGTGCATCATCGGCTACGCACCCAACGCGCAACTTATCCCCGGAGTGTGTGGCGTAGTGCCGGGCAGTGTGCATCCGCAGTTCACAGGCATTGAGGCCGGTCTCTCCGCCACAGGCGATATCTTCAGCGCGATTGCCCGCCGCGCTGGAACGACGGTTGAAGATCTCAGCCAGGGACTCGATAAGTATCGTGCCGGACAGACGGGCCTGCTGCGCATGACGTGGGACAATGGGGACCGCACCGTGCTGGTGAATCCAAACCTTGGCGGCATGACCATCGGCTGGAATCTGGTTCACACCGCGCAGGATGAGCTCTTCGCGGCGATTGAAGGCACGGCCTTCCACACCCGAGTCATCCTCGATCGCATGAGCGAATACGGCGCGCCTACCACGCGCGTCATTAATGGCGGAGGCATTCCGCAGAATAATCCCGTGCTGAACCAGGTGTACGCCAATGTGCTGGGGCGTCCTGTGCTGGTTCCGAGTGGCAAGGTGACTGGACTTGGCTCGGCCATCTTTGCCTTCCTTGCGGCGGGTGCGTTCAAGACAATCGATGAAGCGCAGGAGAAGATCTGTCCGAAGCACACCGTGTATGAGCCAGGAGCAGATGTGCAGAAGATTTATGGCGATCTATATGACCTCTATCGCAAGATCTACTTCGCGTTCGGCCAACCGGAAGGGTCAGCGTTCGGCGATGTTCTGCCGAAGTTGATTCAGATCGCGCGGGGCTAGCACGTCTATTTCCAAAAGTGTTGGGTCGAGCGCGGAGCACCGTAATGCGTGCTGGCGAAAGATCCCGTCACCATGTACGGAATTCCGCTGCGTTCGAGCTTGGCGATAATTCTTTCAAGGACTTCCGTGATGCTCATCGCAGGCCGGCAGGAAGCGGGTCAGGAAAGAATGCAATTTTCAGCAACTCGAGCTTAACGCGAGATTCATCCCAATCAGGATGCTGCGCATGAATTCGTTCTCGAGCCGATTCGCGGACAAACTCGCTCATTTCGAGAGCGAGAATAATCCGCTGTTCTCCTGATAAAGCACGGAGAACGCGGAACTGAACTTCGCGAGCGCCGGCAGTGGTATCGCTGAACGGCATGTGAGCATGCTAACGGGCTCGATACCCGCAATAACGTCTTGCTAAGCGAGATTGTTACCCACCGGCGATCGCGCCGATGATCAGGAACGGCTCTTTTCCCGATACGACTGCCTCGGGCAGCGGGGCGTCCGGGGATTCGTGCGTCCAGTCTTCCTGACAGGCGAAGAAGCGCAGGAAGTCGCGGCGCTTCAAGGTGACGTGATCTCGAATGGCGCCGCGCAGCATGGGATATGCGGCTTCCAGTGCATCCAGCACCGATCGCTGCGTGACCGGGCCTTCCACCTGGATGGGGACTTCGTGGCCGACGTGGGCCAGAGTTCGCAGGTGCTGGGGGAGTTCGACTCGAATTGTCACTGCCATCTCAAAGCACCGTCACTTCATGTAGGTTTCTTGCATGTAGAGAGCTTTCCATTCCTTGCCCGAGCGAACCCAGACCTCGCCAAATACACTCTTTGCCTTGGCGACTTCACCGCCTGTTTTGCCCTGATAGTCGGCGATGTAGGTAACGAGCGCGGTATTCGGTCCGAGCGATTTGATGTTGAAATCGCTTAGTGTGTAGCTGAGCAGTTCGTACTCGTCAACCGCGTTGACCTCGGTCTTCTTATCGCCGAAGGTGCTGAGGCCCTCTTCGAACTGCCGGAACCCGTCGTCGATCAGAGCCGAGAGAGTGGTCTTGTCTTTCTTCTTAAAGGCTTCCCAGAGCTTGTTGACCCTAGCCTCGAGAAAGGCTGCGTTGCCAGTTGGTTTCGATGGAGGTTGTTTCTCTTGCGCACTGACGGATAGTGAGAACGACAGCAACAATGCTACGGAGATCAGCAGTCTGTTCATGTGTTCTCCTGGGGACCCGCACCGAAGCTACAGTTCGGCTCGGGGAAAGTCAAAACCCCCCACCCTCTCGCACAGAATGCGAGCAGGGAGGAGTAACCTCGTGAGTTTTGATTACACCAGCGTCTGTACTTCCACGGACAGCACTGCCGGCAGATCCCGCACGATCGGACTCCACCTGTCGCCTGCATCCGGGGAGACGTACACCTGGCCTCCTGTGGTTCCGAAGTAGATGCCGCATTTATCGAGCGAGTCAACTGCCATGGCATCGCGCAGGACGTTGACATAGCAATTTTCTTGCGGCAGGCCTTTCGTCAGAGGCTCCCAATCATTGCCGCCGGTGCGGCTGCGGAAGACGCGCAACTTGCCTTCGTGGACGTAGTGTTCCCCATCGCTCTTGATCGGGATGACATAAACCGTCTCTGGTTCGTGGGAGTGAATGTCAATGACGAATCCGAAATCCGTAGGTAGGTTTCCGCTGATCTTGGTCCACTGGTCTCCAGCGTTGTCGGAGCGCATCACGTCCCAATGCTTCTGCATGAAGAGCGTATTGGGACGCTTCGGATTCATCGCGACGTGGTGGACGCAATGGCCGACTTCCGCATTCGGATCCGGAATGTATTTCGAGTAGAGGCCTTTGTTGATCGGCTTCCACGTCTTTCCGCCATCGTCGGTGCGGAACGCGCCCGCGGCCGAGATCGCGATGTAGATGCGATCGGGATTGCTGGGATCAAGAATGACAGTGTGCAGGCACATGCCGCCCGCGCCGGGCTGCCACTTCGGGCCAGTGCCGTGGCCGCGCAAGCCGGAGAGTTCTTTCCAGTTCTTGCCGCCGTCGGTGGACTTGAATAGCGCAGCATCTTCTACTCCGGCGTACACGGTGTCGGGATCGGTCAACGAGGGCTCGATATGCCAAACGCGCTTGAACTCCCAGGGATGCTGCGTGCCGTCGTAGAACTGATGCGTGGTGAGAGGCTTGCCAGTTTCAGACGAGACGTCGTACACGAATTTGTTGCTTTCACCTTTGGGCATCCCGCCCGGTCCCTGCGTCTCCCCGGGAGGTGTTCCGGGCTGGTGCCAGGTCTTGCCACCGTCGTCGGAGCGCTGGACGATCTGGCCGAACCAGCCGCTGGTTTGCGATGCGTAGATGCGGTTGGGATCGACCGGCGATCCTTTCAGGTGATAGAGTTCCCATCCCGCGAAGTGCGGTCCACTGACTTCCCATTTATCGCGCTTGCCATCTGCGGTGAGGATGAATGCGCCTTTTCGCGTACCCACAAGAACACGAACCTTGCTCATGCTGACTCCTTGTTGTTGTTTTCGTGTGAACCCCTGAATCAAATTTGCTTCGTACCGCGACCCTTTGTGCGACCCAAACCCCGCGCGGTTTGCTCGTCAAACCGGGGAATCAGCGGCGTAGGATCGCGATCTTTCCATCGGCGGCGCGCTTCCGCAATGATGTGCTCGCGATTCTGCTCCATATTCTCGATGAGCGCACAGGACGCTCCTGATTTCTCATGGCGCGCTCCCCAGATCAGCAGTTCGAGCAGCACCGGCGCAAGATCGATCCCTTTCTCGGTGAGCCGGTAGTTGAGGCGGCGGCCGTCTTCTCGCTCCTGTTCCACGGAGATGATGCCCGCGGTTTCCAAATCCCGCAAGCGCTTGGCCAGGATGTTGGTGGCGATTCCTTCCCCAGACTGCTGAAATTGTTTGAACGACCGATACCCCCGGACCATAAGATCGCGGATGATCAGCAGCGACCATCGGTCTCCCAGGGTCTCCAGCGCGAGGCTAACTGGGCATCCAGACCGGGCTTGGGTCGTTAGCTTTGCCAATTAAGGCAGCAAGATACCAAAAGTCACTTGCAGTTTGCAAGCAAACCGGGTTGAGTAAGCCGAAAATCAGGGCTGATTGCGCCTGAGGGGAAAGTAAGCGCTGGGGGCGGTTATAGTTCATATGATATAGTTCATATGAGCTATATGACTTGGGAACTTAGTATCTGGGACGTTGCCGTTCTTGCGTTCCTCCACGAAGCGCCCATGCATCCATACCAGATGCAGCGGCTGCTTCGCCTTCGGCACAAGGACGAAATCCTTGCACTCAAGCGCGGATCTCTGTATCACGCTATCGCTCGCCTGCTGCGGGCCGGCCTGATCGCTGTGCGGACAACGGGCCGGGAAGGCAAGCGACCCGAGCGCACCATTTACCGCATTACACCCGCGGGCCTGGCCAAGTTCATGAACACTATTCGCTCGATGGTCGTCATGCCCCGCCGTGAATCATCCGAGTTTTTGGCGGCCATGAGTTTTCTGGTTCACCTGGATCCAGAAGGGGCAGCCCAGCACATCAGGGAACGTATCCAGAGACTCCAAGCCGAGGTCGGGCAGCTTACCGCCAGACTGGCATCCGCATCGCTCCACGTTGCTCGAATCAACCTGATTGAGAGCGAATATCTGCTGACAATGCTGAAGGCCGAACTCGGCTGGGTGACTGGACTGGAGAAAGAGATTCGAAGTGGGAAGCTTGACTGGGACCTGAAGGCGATTTTGCGAAGGGCAGCCAGCCGTAATGAGACCGATATCCGGAGGAAGAAGCAATGAACGCTACAACACTCAACGAAATGCAACCCGACGGCCGGCAGCGGTTTGCAGCTCCGATATGGACTCTGCTCCTACTTGCACCGTTTATTGCGGAAGTGCTGAGCGGCTCCACTCGTGCGAGCATCCTCTTTGTCTTCCTTCCCGAGGTCATGGTGTGGGGTGTGGGCGCGTTGTTCTGCCGTGAGCTGGTGCGGCGATGGCGCGCAGGCGGCGCAAGCCTGCTTTTCCTCGGACTGGCTCTGTCGATTGCTGAGGAGTTCATCGTCCAGCAAACCTCGCTGGCTCCGCTACCGTTCCCAGGCTCTCACCCCAACTATGGCCGCGTGTGGGGAGTGAATCTCATTTACTTTCTGTTCATGCTCGGCTACGAGAGCGTGTGGGTGGCAGTGGTCCCGGTGCAAGTCACGGAACTGTTCTTTCCCCAGTACAGCAGAGTGCCCTGGCTGCGCAAGCGTGGGGCCATCGTAGCTTGCATAGCGTTTCTAGTCGGATGTCGCATCGCGTGGTACGGCTGGACGCAGCAGGCGCGGCCACGGTTACATGCGGCTCCCTATCATCCATCCTGGGCAATGATTGCACTGGGCCTCTTGCTGATCGTGGGGCTGATCGGGCTCGCCTACCTCGTCCGTGGTTTTGGCCGGCCTTCGGCCGAAGACCGGCGGAGAACAATCCCGGCGTGGCTGGGCGGATTGACGGCGTTTGTCATGGGCTCAGCCTGGTTCTGGCTCATCGGCCAGCAATTCATTCCCAAACCGCTGCAACCGTTTTGGGTTGCGATCATCGCGGGAGCCGCATGGGCCACGATCGCATTCGTACTATTCTTTCGGTGGACATCGCGCCCGGCATGGACCGAGGTGCATGGCTTCGCAGCCACCTTTGGTGCGACGCTCGCTTGCATGTTGACTCCGTATTTGACCATTACTAGCTGGCCGAGGATCGATATTGTTGGAAAGATGATCTTCGATGTAGTCGCTCTCGCCGGATTCCTGCTTCTCGCCCGGAAAATCTTCGCCAGAGCGAAAGCAAAAAGGTCCGATAGCTGCAATAGCTGACCATTCGGCAGCAGGTGGCGTTGCGTCAGTCCGATCACCACTCACGATTCCCGGGAGTTCTAGAGCGATTTCCGCCCCTGACCGTTTTCGTACAAGTCGATATCCACATTCCTAGAGTTGTGAGGGGTTAGTCGACAAAGCGCCCTCCGTATTCTGACTGCCAACTGGGATGTGCTTAGATAGCGATTCGAAGCTGATAAACACGCGCTGGGCGGTTTAGTGACACTTCGCACGCTCTGAAGCCCATGGTTGATTCTGCGTGCTTGAATCGGCGGAAAGCGCCGCTCTTCGACGGTATGATCCGCATTCAGGAGTTTTTCCGCAACCTCCAGATCCTCGATTATCTACACTGCAATTGCGGCGTGGCTGAAGCTGTGTCTTAGAACCTCTTCTTCGACAGGCACTCTGAGCTCCCGCGGCTATTTTTGCGGCTGGTACACGCGAACGTAGTCCACCAGCATGGTTTGCGGCAAGACGGTGGTTGCATCGGGATTGCCCGGCCAACCTCCGCCGACGGCGACATTCAGCAGTAGAAAGAATGGGTGGTCGTATACCCACTTCGTACCTTTCGGAAGCTCGCTGGGCGTGCGCGTCACATAAAGATGATCGTCCACGTAAAAGCGGATGGCTTTTGGTTCCCATTCCACCACATAGACGTGAAAGTCATCGGCAAATTTCTGATCGTTGGAGAGCGCATACGGGGAACCGATCCCTTTGTCGCCGCTGTAGCCCGGCCCGTGGATCGTGCCATGGACGAGGCTCGGTTCTTTCCCGATGTTCTCCATGATGTCAATCTCGCCGCAGTTAGGCCAACCCGCTTTCTCGATGTCGTTACCCAGCATCCAGAAGGCAGGCCAGATGCCCTGTCCGCGCGGGATCTTGATGCGGGCCTCGAATCGTCCGTACGTTTGCGAGAACTTGCCGAGCGTCTTAAGGCGCGCGGAAGTGTAGTTGCGCGCGATGCCATCGGCACCCGTGTATTTCTCCGCCAGTACCTTGATCACGAGATTACCATCCTTGATAAATGCGTTTTGCGGACGGGCCGTGTAGGACTCGAGTTCGTCGTTGCCCCAGCCTCCGCCGCCGGTTTCCATAACCCACTTCGATGAATCCACCGGGCTTCCGTCCGGTGCATTGAACTCGTCGCTCCAGGTGAGAGTCCATTTCGCAAGAGCAGACTGGGAAGAACTTGTCTGTGCTGCGGCGCACACGCAAAGAAGAAAGACAGCGAAGTACCATTTTGATTTCGTCAGGAAAGTTGTCATGAATGCTCCCATAAATTGGTTCAACGCTGCACTATACTCACCTCGACGGTTCGTGCCAAGGAGAGCTACGTGTCGAGTGAACAGACCAGGCGCACTTTTCTGAAGTTATCTGCAATCGGAGTTACAGCGGCGGCGAGCGGCGATATGGCTGCGGCTTTAGCAGCGGACGCACCCTCGCCGCAATCGGGAGAGATCTCGGTGCGCGTAACCGGTGGAGACCTGCGGCTACGCGTCCGCAGCGCCGCTCGTATGGAAGAAGTCGAAGAACACTACCAACGCAGTCGTAATCGATCCCAACCAGAAATTTCAGGAGATCCTTGGATTCGGCGCTGCTTTCACCGATGCGGCGTGCTACATGTTCAATCAGCTGCCTGCCGCGGCGCGTGAACATTTGTTTCATGAATTGTTTCATCCGTCGGAAATGGGCCTGAACGTCTGCCGTACGTGTATCGGCGCCAGCGACTACTCGACTGAGGTCTTCAGCTATGACGAGGGCGAGCCCGATCCTGAGATGAAGCGGTTCTCGATCGCGCACGATCAGGCTTACGTGCTTCCCATGATGCGCGAAGCGGGGAAGGTGAATCCCGATATTTTCCTGTTCTCCTCGCCTTGGAGTCCTCCGGGATGGATGAAGGCGGGTGGCTCGATGCTGGGCGGTTCGATGCGCCAGCGTTCCTACGCACCTTACGCAGAGTATTTCGTGAAGTTCCTGCAGGCATATGCGGCGGAAGGTGTACCGGTGCAGGCGGTCACGGTTCAGAACGAAGTGGACACCGATCAGAATGAGCGCATGCCCGCCTGTGCCTGGCCGCAGGAATACGAGATGGCGTTCGTGAAGAGTCATCTCGGTCCCGCACTTCAAAAGGCGGGGCTCCCGACGAAGATCTGGATTCTCGATCACAATTACAACTTGTGGGGCCGCGCGGTCGCGGAACTCGACGATCCGGATGTGCGGAAGTTCTGCAGCGGAGTCGCGTTTCACGGATACGTGGGCACTCCGGACCAGATGAGCAAGTTTCATGAGGCCTATCCGAATACCCCTGTGTATTGGACGGAAGGCGGTCCGGACTACACGGCTCCTGACTACGCGACCGACTGGGCCAAGTGGGGCAAGACCTTCGCGGAAGGGATGACCAACTGGTGTCAGTCGGTGACGGGGTGGAACCTGGCGCTGGACGAAAAGGGACGTCCCAACATCGGGCCGTTTCCCTGTGGTGGACTGGTGACGATTGACTCGCAGACCAAAAACATTAGCTACAGCGGGCAATATTGGGCTTTCGCGCACTACTCGCGGCACGTTCGCCGCGGTGCCAAGCGAGTTTATTCTGCGTGCAAGGTCGCCGGAGTGGATCAGGTTGCGTTCGAGAATCCCGACGGACAAAAGATCCTCGTGATCGCGAACTCCGGGGAGGCCAGGACCATCTCGGTGAAACAGGGGAATAAAGCTGCGGAATGTTCGCTGCCGCCGAACTCAGTGACTACGCTAAGCTGGGCCTGAGTGGCGTTTGAGTGGTTTGGCCGGGCGGAAAAATCCCATCGCGGGGGACTGCCCATTGTCCCCAGGCGAGTCTGAATCAGCAACCTACGCTGCCTGTTAGGTTGCAACCCTTTCCTTGTTCCTGTCGTCTGAAGAAAGCCGCCAATTTGAGCAGGACCTTGTGCGTCTTGCGAGTTCCCCGCTGCGGGCATATCGTTAACTTGCAGCGCCTCTCGTCTACTACGCAGCACTGGTTCTACATCGCCGGTCTGCACGTATTGGTTGTATCCCTTACTGAGTTTTCACCGTCGCCGGCCCAGCTTCTATCGAGTGAATTTGCATTTTGAGGACTTGCAGATGCGACTGCTGAGCGCTCGATTGATCGTATCGCTGATTATCGGGGTGACCCTCGTCGCTCTCAGTTCGTCCTACTACCAGGTGATCGTGCGGTCGCGGGCGATGCGGAAGGATCTCGACCGCCGTGCCCAGCTCCTGGGTGAGACTCTTTCACCCAATGTTGAACACGATCTGCAGCGAGACGCCACCCGGACGCTGCAGCGTACGGTCCAGCAATTTGCGAACCGCGAGCATCTGGCTGGGCTAGCCGTTTACGATCCCCAGGGGCATCCGGTTGCGGTGACGACGAACCTGCAGCCGCTGATGGAGAGCGCGCCGCCCATCGTTCTGAAATCCCTGCAAGAGGATCATGATGAATATGCCTTCCTTCGGATGGGAATCGCTTCCATTCACATTTACGCGTTGCCGTTGCACGACGGGGACAAGCTTCTCGGCAGTCTGGCGATCATTCACGATTCGGGATACATCAAGGGCGAGAGTATGCGCATCTGGCGCGAGAATTTCCTGAGCGCGCTGGTGTATGTCGTATTGATCGTGCTGATTACGCTTCTGATTGTGCGCTGGAGCATTGCCGGTCCGATCGCGCAGACGGCGCGCTGGATGAGGGCTTTGCGAACGGGGCGGCCCGGCTCTGGCCGAATTAAGCCGCCGGACCTGGAACTGTTTCGTCCGCTGGCGCGCGAAGTAGCTACCCTGGCGGAGAGCCTCAACACGGCTCGATCAGCAGCCGAACGCGAAGCTCGTTTACGTGCTACGGGAGAGTCGCGGTGGACCGCAGAACGGCTCGCGGTGCACGTCCAGGAGCGGCTCGAAGATGGCAAGTTATTTGTTGTATCGAACCGCGAGCCTTACATCCATCTACGGCAAGGCAAGTCGATCGAGGTCAGCCAGCCGGCCAGCGGGTTGGTTACGGCATTGGAGCCGGTACTACAGGCCTGCGGCGGGACGTGGGTGGCTCACGGATCCGGGGACGCCGATATGGAAGCTGTCGATGCGCATGACCGTCTGCTAGTGCCTCCCGACGATCCGCGCTATACCTTGCGCCGCGTCTGGCTCTCGAAGGAAGAAGAGCAGGGATATTACTACGGGTTTTCCAACGAAGGGTTGTGGCCGCTGTGCCACATCGCGCATACGCGGCCGCTGTTTCGTCCGGGCGACTGGAAGCACTATCAGGAGGCGAATCGCAAGTTTGCCGACGCTCTGCTCGAAGAGATGGAGGACGTCAGCCGGCCCGTAGTGCTCGTGCAGGACTATCACTTTGCCCTGTTGCCGCGCATGATCAAGGAGAAACGCCCTGACGCGAGGCTGGCGATCTTCTGGCACATTCCGTGGCCGAATCCGGAAGCATTCGGCATCTGTCCATGGCAGCGCGAACTTGTGGATGGGCTGCTCGGTGCTGATCTGATTGGATTTCATATTCAGGCGCACTGCACGAACTTTCTGCAGACTGTCGATCGGACGCTCGAGTCGCGCATCGATTGGGATCACTCGTCCGTACAGAGGGTCGATCACCGCACGATCGTGCATCCATTTCCTATTAGTGTCGAAGCTGGCGAAAGGCCACGCAGCGACGTTCCTCGACGCTCGTCGTATGAAGACCGCGCCGCTTTGTTGAAGGCATTGGGAGTGGACGCGGCCCAGATGGGAGTGGGGGTCGATCGGCTTGACTACACGAAGGGAATTCTCGAGCGATTTCTGGCCATCGAACGGTTCCTCGACAAGTATCCGAGGTATCAGGGCGTGTTCACGTTCGTTCAGATTGGAGCTCCGAGCCGCACGCACATTAAGCGGTATCACGATCTGCAGGCGGAGATTGAGGCAGAGGCCGACCGCATTAACTGGCGTTTCCAGGCAGACCGGTGGAAGCCTATCGTCCTGCTCAATCGGCAGCATAGCCACAAGGAAGTCGAGGCATACTACCGCGCGGCGGATCTCTGTCTGGTGACCTCGCTGCACGATGGCATGAACCTGGTTGCGAAGGAATTCGTCGCCTCTCGAGATGACGAGCGCGGCGTACTGATCCTGAGTTGCTTTACGGGAGCTGCGCGGGAGTTGTTCGATGCGCTCCAGGTGAATCCGTACGATATCGACCAGACGGCAGAGGCAATTCGCGCTGCGCTTGAAATGCCTCCGGAAGAGAAGCAGGCGCGCATGCAGCGTATGCGGAAACTGGTGCGCGAGCATAATGTCTATCGCTGGGCGGGAAGTCTGATTGGAGAATTATGCGAGGTACGGCTGGACGCGCAGGATGCGTCGGGGTTGCTCCCGGCGCGTCCTGCTCTCAAACGGACGGCCAGCGATCCTGCCTCACGCGAGTATTGAAGGCAGACAACCCAAGCAGGCGATAACTGCTACCTACTTCGGTGATCTCTGCCACTACAACGGCGCTGCCTCGCAAACCGAGCAAGCCTTTCTATTTCAATACCTCCGAACATCTTCTGCGGATTGGCCGGCAAAAGGCCTGCACGCTATGTGAGGTGTTGCAGGCTATCGAAACGTGTCCGGACGATTCGATTTTTCAACACACATTCCGCACGTTGCAGGAACACCATTTCATCCGCCAGGGTTTCTCCAATGATTTCGCGCACTGGACGCTCTCAGCCCTGAACGAGCCGATGCTGGCGGAGCAACTGGCCAGCATCGATGTGCGTGAATTTACTGCGATGGAAGGATTGCGGCGGCGGATGCTTGAGCTCATCGACGAGTTCCTGCACAGTCATCCCAAGTCAGGATCGAATCAGGCACACGAGCCCTTCTACTTCTGCGCGGCGGATCTGCTGGTCCTGCCAACGAACTTCAAGGCGGATACTCTGCGCGGCTTTCTAGACGGGATCAATCAGGTGAGCGTGCACTCGATCCACCACCATTTCATTGAGGCGCGGTTGCGCCTGCATCGCATGTCGAACGATTTTTCGACCTGGCTGGAAGAGGAAGCCGGTCTGAGAGAAGTAGCGGACGCGATTGAGCGAATCGACATCTACACCAATACCCTGGAAGGCGTGCGGGTTCAGATTGCCCGCATTGTCTCCGAAGCGATGAACCAGGGATACGCGAAATGAGTTCAGAGCAGCAGCCACCCCAGTCCGCAACATCGTTGTCCGCCGCGCCCAGTTCTGCGAATCCGGTCCAGCAGAGCATCTCCCCGCCGAATGCGTCTTCCCCGAGTCCAAGGCGCCGTGCGAGCGATCGCACGCTTCCGTCCAGCGTGCTGAGTCCGCCGGTGCCGCCACCGGCGCCTCATCTCGACGATTACCGCAGCATTGTCGGACAGAGCAGCATTGATACAGTCCGTTTTCTCGCCCAGAAACTCAAAGGCACGTCCATCAAAATGGTGAACTCGACCGCGGTGGGTGGCGGGGTGGCTGAAATGTTGAACCGGCTGGTCCCTTTGCTCTCGGAATTGGAAGTCCCCACGCACTGGGACGTGATCACAGGAGGCGACGACTTCTTTGAAGTCACCAAGGCTTTTCACAATGCGCTCCACGGCGCTGCTTACGAACTGACCAAGTCCGCTGAAGATATCTATCTGATGTACAACGAGCAAAACCGCGAACGCATGCGGTTCGATGAAGGAATGGTAGTGATCCATGACCCACAGCCTCTGCCACTGATCCGTTCGCGCGTGAATGGAGCCGGGCACTGGGTCTGGCGGTGTCACATCGATCTGTCGAATCCCGATGCGCGAGTCTGGGCTTTCCTGAAGCCGTTCATCGAGCAGTACGATGCTGCGATTTTCTCCGCGCAATCGTTCGCCCGGCAGTTGCCTCTTCCGCAATACTTGTTTTATCCATGCATCGACCCGCTCTCGGAGAAGAACAAGGAGTTGACGGACGAGCAGGTGCAGAGCGTCTGCCAGGAATTTGGAATTGACCGATCGCGCCCGATTGTGACGCAGGTCTCACGATTTGACCGCCTGAAAGACCCGGTCGGCGTAGTCCATGCATACAAACTGGCCAAGAAATATGTCGATTGCCAGTTAGTACTTGCCGGAGGCGGCGCGAGCGACGACCCAGAGGGTGCTGTCGTGCTGCAGGAGGTGAAGGAGGCTGCGGGCGACGATCCCGACATCATCATTCTCGACCTTCCACCCTGGTGCGCCTTCGAGATTAATGCGATTCAACGCGCGTCCACCGTGATCGTGCAGAAGTCGCTGAAAGAGGGATTCGGACTGACGGTGACTGAGGCGCTATGGAAGGGTAAGCCTACGATCGCCAGTGCAGTAGGAGGTATTCCCAATCAGATTATTCACAATCTCACGGGCATCCTTGTGCACTCGGTCGAAGGATGCGCGTTTCAAATCCGGTACCTGCTGACGCATCCCGAGTTTGCCCGCACAATCGGGATCAACGGGCGGGAGCAGGTCAAGGAGAATTTCCTGATGACCACGAATGTGAAGCGCTGGTTGCTGCTCTTCCGCATACTGGATGAGGCGAACTCGCGGCGCGAAAAAGCAGCGTAAGCCAGCTCAAGCGCTCTCGCGGGCGTCTCCGCCGGTTCCCTTGCCGGGAAGCGGCAGGTCGAAGAAGGCTGCGGGCATCTTCGCGTCTACATTCATCCTTCGGGGCAGAGCGTCGTTTTCGATCTGCCGGATGATGGTGTCCGCGGCTGATTCGCCGAGCGCTGCCAGCCACGACGTCATGTCGTCCGCTGACATTTCCGAGCCCATCACGTAGCCGAGTTCCACAGTCGCAACCGGTAACTGGATCTCGCGGGTAACGCCGCCATCGATTGCGATGAGCCCCTCGATTCCGCGCTGCTGCAAATGCGCGGAATCCTGATGTGCTTCGCCATTTCCCGCACTGGTGAGGGCGAGCAGATAGCCCTTCCGGTCTAATCGGCTCTGCGCGCCGGCAATCACTCTGGCGACCGCTCCGCGTCCGAAGTCCGACGACACGACCGCGATCATCCGAGTTCGTTTTGTGCGTAGAGAACGGGCCCATAAGTTCGGGCGATAGTTCAGTTCGGCGGCAGCGCGAAACACCCGGTCTTTCGTCGCTTGCGGGATCGCTCGAGCTGCCGCGGTGTTATTCAGGATGGCAGAAACCGAACATGACGCGAGACCAACTCGATCGGCAACAGTACGAAGATTGGCAGTAGGTTTGTGATCCGGCACGTCTCCCCCTTATGTGTCTAGAGTTCCGCATCCGCCTGACTGCGGTTGGGCGGGTGCAGGGCATACCCAAGGTGTGACCACCTGGTCCGGTGACGTCTGCTGGGCCCGTACGTGGGGAGACCGAACTGTTTCGTTCGGCGGTTTCTGCGACGTTGCAGAAGAGGTACGAAATACTCTGAAGGAACTCGAAAGAAATATCCAACTCAAAATATCTATTGCCGTCATTCACGGTGCGAGTGAGACTGGGATCAGCCCGCAAGCTGAGCTCAGAGCAGATGCGATATTCTCAAAACATGGGAGGCTTCAGCTCATCCCGAGATCAGAAGCTGATTCAGATCGTGGACTCAGCTCTGGCCGATGCCACTCGCAGGAGCGGCGACTGGCTAGCCTGTCGTCCCGGCTGCACGCAGTGCTGCATCGGTGCTTTCGCCATCAATCAGCTGGACGCATTGCGATTGCGACGAGGTCTGAAGAAACTCGAATGCACGGCTCCTGCGCAAGCGAGTGCGGTTCGCGAGCGAGCGCGCGACGCCGTGCGGCGGCTGTCCCGCGATTTTCCGGGCGACGTGAAGACGGGGCTGCTGGGCAAAAGTGAAGAGGCGCGGCAGCGCTTCGAAGCCTTCGCGAATGATGAGCCTTGCCCCGTCCTCGATCCGCAGACAGGGCTATGCGAGCTCTATGAATTCCGCCCGATGACCTGCCGTGTTTTTGGACCGCCAGTACGATCCGAAGATGGATTAGGCGTGTGTGAACTCTGTTTTCAGGATGCAACCGATGAGCAAATCGCCGCGTGTGAGATGGTCCCCGATGCGAATAACCTGGAATCGCGGCTGGTCCGGGAAGCGGAGAAGCATAATGACCGCCGCGGAGAGACGATTATCGCTTTCGCTCTGACGTCCTGACGAACTCAGGCGTGCTTTTTTTCCAGTTCCGCCCAACGCTCGTAGAGTTCGTCCACGCTCTTCTGAGCATCTTCCAGTTCCACCTGGGCAGCGACAAGGCGAGCAGCGTCGGTGGCGATGGCAGGATCTTCCGCGGCCGCCCTCTTGGCATCGAGCATTTGCTCGGCGGCGGTAATCCGTTCCTCTAACCCTGCATACTCGCGAGCTTCGAGGTATGACAGTTTCTTTTTCGCTTGTGTTGCCCGATCGCTTATAGCGCGTGGCACAACCCGTGAGCTGGCACCGCACTCATTCAGGCGTTCTGCCTGCCAGAGTTCCCACTGTGAATAGTCGGCGAACCGTTCGACTCCACCCTCTCCGTCCAGGCCGAGCACAACAGTCGAGACGCGATCGAGCATATATCGATCGTGCGTGACCAGGACCAGAGAGCCGCCAAACTCGAGCAGACTTTCTTCGAGAATCTCCAGCGTCGGAATGTCGAGGTCGTTCGTTGGTTCATCCAGCAAGAGGACGTCCGCCGGTTGAAGCATCAGCTGAGCAATCAAGACGCGCGCCCGCTCTCCTCCGGAGAGGCGCTCTACAGGCTGGTTGAGCTGCTCGCCTTTGAAGAGAAACTTCGCGGCCCATGATGCCACGTGCACGACCCGGTCCTGGAAGACAACGGAGTCTCCCTCGGGAGCCAGTGCCCGCCGGAGAGTGACGCTGGGATCAAGCTCTCGGCGCTGATCGAAGTACACGATGCGCAAGTGCTCGGCGCGGCGAATCCCTCCCGTGGTCGGCGCTGTTTCTCCGCGCAGGAGCCGAAGCAGTGTCGTCTTCCCACTTCCGTTCGGTCCGACGAGTCCCACTCGAAGTCCGGCAGAGACGATGAAGTTCAAGCCGCGAAAAAGTTGCCGCCCGCCGATTTCGTAGCCGACGTTCTCGAGTTCGATGAGGCGCTTGGTCTTCCGGTCCGTAGCGGCGAAATCGATTTGCGCTGTTGCGCTCCGAGTTCGCGAGTTTAGGTCCGCGAGTTCCTCCATCAATTGCCCGGCCTTATCGATTCGAGCTTTCGACTTGCGGGTTCGCGCCTTCGCGCCGCGCCGGAGCCATTCGATCTCCGAATGCACGAGGTTCTCAAGCGCCTCCTGTCGCTTGGATTGCGCGTGCAGGAACTCTTCCTTCTTCTCGAGAAACGTGCTGTAGCGGCCTTTTACCCGCAGCAATCCGTCGGGATACACGCGGCTGAGTTCCGCGATGTCATTGGCAACGTTCTCCAGGAAATAGCGGTCGTGGCTGATGACCACGCAGGCAAAGGCCGCCTGCTCCAGCACTTCTTCGAGCCATTCGATTCCGGCGAGGTCGAGGTGATTCGTGGGCTCATCGAGCAGCAGGATATCGGGATTCTGCACGAGTGCTTGAACGATGGCCAGGCGCTTTTGCCAGCCTCCCGAAAGAGAGGAGGCCTCTGCCTCCAGATCGGAGAATCCTGCGCGGCCCAGCGTCTCTGCGAATCGGGTTCCCCGTTCCGACTGGAGAACCGCGGAGTCCTTCAACGCGGCTTCTGTCACGGATCGAACCGAATCGCCGGGCTCGAACGCGGATTCCTGCTCCACATAACTCAGCCGGATACGTTTGCGGACTGCGATTTCCCCTTCGTCCGCCTGCTCGGTGCCGGATAGGATTCGCAGCAAAGTGGATTTACCCGACCCATTTGGGCCGATGAGCCCGATGCGATCGCCCTCTGAAACCGTGAACGAGACATTCTGAAACAGGGGATCGGCCCCAAAGGCCTTTGAAATACTTCGAACATTAATCAGCGGCGGCAAAAGAGAATTGGTCTCCTGACAGGGGTGATTCCAGAGTATCAGGAAGCGCAGCGTGAACGCGGCTCTCCTTAATGTCGTGGGTTGATTGCAGACAGCGAGAGACTTGGAGAACCAGAGCGAGCGCCGATGGGAAACTTGCGTGGACCGCGAAGAAGAATCTGCCACTATACTCGACGGGAAGGGCTTCCGATGAAATCAAATTCTTGTGTTCAAAGATTCGTTCTGTGTGCAGTGATTGTCTGCGCGAGCGTGATCTCCGTCGCTGCCCAAACGGGAGATCCGGGTTGGCTTCGCTACTCCGCGCTCAGTCCACAGGCGGCGAAGACCTATGACTTCTTGCCGGACAAAGTTGTCCTGCTGGGAGATTCTGCAGTCCTAAAAAGCGCAGAGCAGGAGTTGACTCGCGGCATCGAGCAGATGCTCGCGCGTACGATCGTTTCGCGTGCCTCGATCCAAGGTCCTTCGATTGTCCTCGGGACGATGCGGCAGTTCGAGCAGCATGAAAAGCTGTCCTGGCCAAAAGGACTAACCGAAGCGGATGCGTTCTGGATCACGAGAACGAAAATTCACGGGTCCGAGTGTTTCATAATCGCGGGCGGGAACGACCGCGGAGTTTTGTATGGCGTATTCGCGCTCTTAAGCAAGATTGCCCGCGGCGAGAACTTCGCAGCGATCAATGAAGGGCAGCGGCCGTACGCTCCCATTCGTTGGGTCAACCAATGGGACAACATCGACGGAAGTATCGAGCGTGGATATGGCGGCCGCTCTATTTTCTTTGCGGATGGAAAAGTTCGTGATGACCTCAGTCGCGCTGGACAGTACGCCCGGCTGCTGGCCTCCATTGGAATCAACGGTTGCACCATCAACAACGTGAATGCGGCGCCGGGCATGCTGCAGGACTCATTCGTCGCCGAAGTGCGGCGCATCGCCGATGCGTTTCGTCCCTGGGGCGTGCAACTGTCCATGTCCGTGGATCTCAGCAGCCCAAAACTTATCGGAGGTCTCGATACATTCGATCCGCTCGATCCGCGAGTGGCCGAGTGGTGGCGCAAGAAGGTGGATGAACTCTATGTTCAGATTCCGGACTTCGGCGGCTTCGTCGTGAAAGCCGATTCCGAAGGACGGTCCGGTCCTTCGACCTATGGACGCTCGCATGCCGATGCCGCCAACGTGATCGCGCGTGCGCTCAAGTCTCACGGCGGCGTCGTGTTCTACCGCGCCTTCGTTTACAACCATCACCTCGACTGGCGCGATCTGAAGAATGATCGTGCGAAGGCTGCTTACGACAACTTCCATCCGCTGGATGGCCAGTTCGATGACAACGCCATTGTGCAGATCAAGAATGGTCCCATCGACTTTCAAGTCCGCGAGCCTGCGGCGCCGCTGTTTGCCGGCCTGCACCGCACGAACGAAGCGATCGAACTGCAGATCACACAGGAATACACGGGACAACAGCGCCAACTTTGCTTTCTCGTTCCCATGTGGAAGGAAGTTTTGGATTTCGATATGAGAGTCGATGGGAAATCAACGCTTGTGAAAGACCTGGTGAGCGGGCGGGTATTTCATCGTCCGGTAGGCGGCTTTGCAGGAGTGGCGAACGTCGGACTGGATGAAAATTGGATGGGAAGTCCTCTGGCGATGGCAAATCTCTATGGTTTCGGACGGCTTTCGTGGAATCCGGACCTCACCTCGGAAAAGATCGTTGACGAATGGACACGCCTGACATTCGGCAGCGATCCGCTGGTGGTGAAGACGATCAATGATCTGCAACTGAGTTCGTGGCGCGTGTACGAAAATTACACCGGACCGCTCGGCGTCGGCACGCTCACCAACATCACCGGCAATCATTACGATCCCGCCCCCATGTCTTCCGAGGAGAATGGCTGGGGACAGTGGCATCGCGCCGATCACAATGGAATCGGCATGGATCGGACCATTGCGACCGGCACGGGATTCATCGGGCAGTATCCGCCGGAAGTGCAGAAGCTGTACGAGTCGCTCGCCAGTTGTCCGGATAATCTTCTTCTGTTCTTTCATCACGTGCCGTACACGCACGTGCTGCACTCGGGCAAAACGGTGATCCAGCACATTTACGACTCGCACTATGAAGGGGCGGAGCAGGCTGCCGGTTTCCTTGCGCAGTGGAAACAACTCGAAACGTACATGGAAGCAGCACAATATCGCGACATTCTGGCACGATTCCAGTACCAGGCCAAAGCAGCGGTAGTGTGGCGGGATACCATATCCAAATGGATTTTCGGGCTCTCGGGGATTACTGATCAAAAAGGGCGGGTGGGGAAAGATCCCGCGAGTTCCAACACACCTCCAGGGCAATAGATCCAAGCCCGCCTCGGCGGAAACTCCTGACCTCGGGAATTGCTTAAGCCAACTTGCGCATTTCGCCAAGTTCCGTTAACGTTTACGGTTCTGGGATTCGCCCCCGGCGTGGCCCAGAAGGATTCTGCTGGCGGTATGCGGCCGGCCTCGAAGCAGGCCAACACAATGGGTCAACCTCCTACTACGCTCCGTGACATTGCCAAGTCGCTGGGCACCTCAATCGGAACGGTCCACCGCGCGTTGCACGACAACCCTGGCGTAAGTCCCGAAACCAAAGCGCGAGTCCTGCAGATGGCGAGAACTTTGGGTTACCGCCCGAATCTCGCCGCCAGATATTTATCCTCGCGGAAAACGCTGCGCATCTCGATCAATACGCCGCAGGGCACGACCTCATTCTGGGACGAAGTGCGCACCGGCATTCGCGAAGAGGCGCAGGCGATTCTTCTTGAAAACGTCGAGGTGGAATTTCGCACCTGCCCGATCCTCGGCGAAGGAGAAGAAGAAGCGCTGGAAGCCGCGATCCAGGACAAGGCCGACGGCATCATCATTTTCCCCAGCCGTCCGCAAAGCCTGCGCCCGGCGATCCGTCGCGCTTCCCGAGCGCGCATTCCCGTGGTGTGTGTGGCGACCGACGCGCCGAATAGCGGGCGCCTGGGGATCGTCGCGATCGACACACTAGCCAGCGGCTCAATCGCAGCGGACCTGATGGGCAGATTCGTCGGCTGCCGTCAGGGGATCGATCGCCATCACGGTGTTCGACATGGCGATTACCGAGCATGCGGAGAAGTATTCGTCGTTTGAGTCCACGCTCAAGGCTTTCTATCCCAATCTCCAGTTGCTCAAGCCCATCGAAGATCACGATATCGAAAAGGAAGCGTATCGAAAATGCAGCAAGCTGTTCGCTGAGTATCCGGACCTCACCGGAATCTACGTGACCACCGAGGCTTCGATTCCTGTGATCAAAGCGGCTCGTGATGCGAATCTGCTGGATAATCTGACCATCATCACGACGGACTTGTTCCCGGACCTCGTCCCCTACATTCGGTCCGGTGCGGTGGTGGCGACGATCTACCAGCGTCCGCGGGCCCAGGGGCAGATGGCGTTGCGCATGCTGCACGAGTTTTTGTCCGAGGGAGCGCGACGCTCCCATCAGGTTGCGCTTGCGCCACACCTGGTCATGCGCGGCAATCTCGAGTTCTTCTTGCGCCGGCAGTCGCAAGAGTCCGCGAAAGAAAAAGAACGAACGCTGCGTGAGAGCGCGCATGAGTTTGCGGAAGACTTCGCCTGATTCAATCTCATCCCAGAAGGTAACAATGAACTATTTGGGCATTGATGTTGGTACCGGCGGTACGCGCGCACTCATCATCGATTCAAGCGGAAACGTCATCGCTTCGGCGTCTGCCGAGCATCAGCACTTCGCCAGTCCCCGTCCCGGATGGGCCGAGCAGGATCCGCGGGATTGGTGGAAAGCGTGCGGCTCAGCCGTGAAGAACGCGTTGCAGTCGTCCGGCATTCGCGCGGAAGACATCGCCTGCGTTGGTTTTTCCGGGCAGATGCACGGGGCGGTGTTGCTGGATGCCGCAGATGAAGTGGTGCGCCCGGCGATGATCTGGTGCGATCAGCGCAGTGAAGCTCAGTCGAAGGAACTGGAAGATCAGTTTCGGGCGCGATACGCTGATCAGGCTGACCTGCAATCCTCCGCTGACGAACTTCACGATGACCAAATTTCTCTGGGTGCGCGAGACCGAGCCTAAGAACTGGGAGCGCGTGGCGCATGTCATGCTGCCCAAAGATTACGTTCGCTTCCGTCTGACCGGAGAGCGCGCCATCGATATGGCGGACGCGTCCGGCACACTGCTGCTGGATGTGGCGAATCGCCGCTGGTCGGACGAAGTTCTCAGCAAGACGGGCATCGAGAAGAATCTGCTTGCCGGCTTTGTTTGAATCGCCGCAGGTTTGCGGCAAAGTTTCCGCCGCGGGCGCGGAGGCGACCGGGTTGCGCGCGGGAACGCCAGTTGTCGCCGGAGCGGGAGATCAGGCCGCCGGCGCCGTGGGCATGGGCATTGCACGTGCCGGCGCAGTCAGCGCGACCATCGGGACCTCTGGAGTCGTTTTCGCTTCGACCGATCGTCCGGCGATGGATCCTGCAAGGCCGACTGCACACGTTCTGTCACGCCATCCCGGGACGCTGGCACGTCATGGGCGTAACGCAGGCTGCAGGACTGTCGCTGCGCTGGTATCGCGATAACTTCGGCACTGCGTCTCCCGGCGTGCAGAAGAAAGATGGGCGCGACCCTTACGATGTGTTTGCTGAAGAAGCGGCCGCTGCACCTGCCGGATCCGAAGGCGCGTACTGGGCTCCCTATCTCATGGGCGAACGCACGCCGCATCTCGATCCGAATGCCCGCGCTGCTCTGATCGGCCTCACTGCTTCGCACACTCGCGCGCATGTAATCCGCGCCATCATGGAAGGCGTCGCTTTCAGCCTGAAAGATACGTTCACGATCTTCGAAGAGATGAAGATTCCAGTGACATCGATTCGCCTTGGCGGTGGCGGCGCGCGCTCTCCGCTGTGGCGCCAAATCCAAGCCGATGTCTACGGCCGTGAAGTGGAAATCGTAGCTGCCGAAGAAGGCGCTGCTTATGGAGCCGCAATCCTGGCAGGTACCGGCGCGGGCGAGTGGACTTCGGTCGAGCAGGCCTGCGACGCGGTAGTCCGTGTCGCGAAGCGTATTGCGCCCGATCCGAAGGACACGGCCACAATGCAGAAGGCGTATCAGACTTACCGGAAGATATATCCCGCTTTACGCCAATTGATCTGAGAACATTCGAGTAGGCCGCGAGAATCAGGTCAATGGGTTGAACTACTTCTGCGCAATCGCTCGGTCCGCCTCTTGAAGCTCGGCTCTTCCTGGGCGGTCTCCCTGTTCGCAAATTGACACCAACTCGCGAAAATACTTGCGACTGGCTTCGCTATTCTTCGCGAGTCGCGCAGCCTTCCCGGCCCCGTAAAGACTCCGAAAACGGCCCGGTTCCTTCTTCAGTGTTGCTTCAAACTGAGCCAGTGCGGCAGCCGGCTGATTGGCAGCCAGTAGCATTTCGCCAAGGAGTTCCCGTGCCGGGGCCAGCGGCCCAGGTGTAACCGCGCTCTTGTCCGTTCCATCTTCCAGTGTGGCAGCCGCCTCCATCTGCTGGACCGCTGCGTCCTTTTGTCCTTCTGCCATTTTGGCCCACGCTCCGACTTCAACTTCTTGGATTTCCACCTGCAGAGCCCAGTAATTTTCGCCCGCCTTCGCCAACTGCTCGCGAATCCGTTTCAGAGATCCTGCAGCTTCATAGGCCAGTTTCGCTTGCCCCAAATGGACTGCACCCAACCCTCGAGCGAACCAGGTCATAGCTTCGGTGTATGGAAAGGGTGTCTCACGCGGTACGAGCTGCATCGCTCGGTTCCAGTCCCCGCGCTCCAAGGCGTACCGCGCCGGTATGGCTGCGAGTGCAAAGTAGCCGACCGCCGGGCCGCCGGCGCCGCTGATCACCGCTTTAGGATCGAATCGCGATTCAATCTCCGGCAAAGAGCCCAAGATTGTTCGCGCGGCATCGTCCTGCCCAGTCTGCAGATACGCATACATTTCGTAGTCGCTGGCATGCAGTTCCTCCGCCGTCTGACCCTCACCCTTTGCCGCGGAGGCGGCCGCCACATTGCTGCGGATTGAGTCTTGCCAGTGACCGGTGCGCGTGAACGTGTGCGACGGCATGTGCAGAGCATGCGGTGCATCGGGAGCAATCTCGGAATAGCGGCGTGCGGCCACCAGAGCGCGGTCGGCGAGCGCAGGGACATCGTAGGTGTGGATGATGTAGTGTGCCAGCCCGGGATGATTGGGCTCTTCCTGAAACAGCTTCTCCAGAATCGCGCCAGCCTTGAGCCGGCCCGCATATGTTTTGTCGCCAGGATCTTCGGAAGCAGCGATCGCTAAAGCATAAAAGATCTGCGCCTCATTATCGGTGGAGTATTTTTCAGCCACCTCGCCCATAGCCTTGCGATACGCAATCAAGCGAGCTCGCTGTGGCGTGTTTTCGAAGTCGCTGTATAAATTCGCTACTGCGGCGATGTACGCCCGTTCGCGCTCGGTATGCGCGCCAACAGTTTTTCCGAGTTCCACGCTTGCTTGCCCTGCCTGTAGCTGTGTTTCGTCTTTCGCGCCGGGTGCGAATGGATTACTCCACTGACTCAGCGCAATGCCCCAATATGCAATGCCGCACGTGGGGTCTTTCTCCAGCGTTGTCTTGAAGCCCTGGATAGCGTTGCTGAACTGGAAGGAATGCAGCAACGCGACGGCCCGATCAAATTCTGCCTGTGCCGGGGCATTGCAGGAGGTCGAAAAGTGAACTGTTCCCAACTTCTCGTCGGGCCCATGCTCATGCTCTTGTGCGAAGCTGTTTGTGTACGCCAGAATGATGACGCATAGACCGAGGTTCCGCGCCCATACCATAGTCACACCCCGCTCAATCCCACGTGGATAGCGGCTATTTTAGCGCTGCGCATGAATTCGGCTTAAACAGTCAAAGGATCGCGTCTCACGAATTTACTTTTCGGGTTCCTTCGCCGTCACCAATCGGTCGGCCGCCACATCCTTCATAGTCTGAACAATCCCTGACGGCCAATGAATCTCGACCAGATCGGCCGCGGCGTTTGCCCCCAGCCCAAAATGCACCGGCCCCGCGCTCGACGACGCATATCCGCAGCTTGCCGTCATGTGGTTGTACTGCGCTCCGGCCTTGGTCACCACTTTAATGCGCGCCCCGATTCCGTCCCGGTTGCTCTTCGTGCCTTGCAGCTTGAATTCGATCCAGTGATTGTTCCCCGGACTATCATTCATCCATATCTCGGCGGGAGCATTGATCGCGCTCACGACAACGTCGAGCTTCCCATCGCCATTAAAGTCCCCGACCGCCGAGCCTCGATGCCTTGAAGGCGGCTGGGCGGTGAACCCGGCCTCAGAAGTAAGTGCCGCAAACTTCATCCCACCGAGATTCCGGAAGACAGTATTCGGCTGCGCAATGGTCAGATTCGCCGACGACAGCAGCGACTGCACGTGACCTCGTGAGACGAAGATGTCTTTCCAGCCATCGTTATCGAAGTCCGCAATGTTCGGAGAATATCCGGCCATGGGGAGACTGAGCTTAGTCATGCCGCTCTCGCGCGTGACTTCTACGAAGCTGCCTTTGCCCGTGTTCTTGTACAACGGAAACGTCTCGCCATCGAGTGCAACCAGGAAAATATCGGGATACCCGTCGTTATCCAGATCGCGGAAATCTGCGCCCATCCCGGAGATGTATACGCCGTCTTCCCGCAAAGCGACGTTTTCGTCGAACCCGACCTCTTCGAACTTTCCAGCGCCCTTGTTGCGGAAGAACGAGTTCATCAGTTTGTCGTTGGTGACGAACAAATCCATGCGGCCCGTGAGTTCGGAATCCGCAGCGGCTACGCTCATCCCTTTACCCGGATGCACGCGGAATCCCGCGTCCACTGATGCATCACGAAATGTCCCATCCCCGTTGTTGATGAACAGTTGGTTCGGTGTCGGCTTGTACATCTTGGGATGGCAGTAGTCACGATGCCCGTAGCCTTCGCACACGGGCTCGTGGTTGAAATCCCACTTCAGATAATTGACGACGATGAGATCGAGCCGGCCGTCGTTATTCACATCAATCCACGCGCCCGTAACGGACCAAAGAGGCCCATATTCTGAATCGGGCTTGTTCAGTCCCGCCTTGGCCGTAACGTCGGTGAAAGTTCCATCTCCATTGTTGTGATACAGCGTATTGCGATACACGCCCGCAACGAAGATGTCTTCGAAGCCGTCATTGTCGTAGTCGCCGATGGCAACGCCGGTGTCATAGCCTGTCCCCGTCAGCCCGGCCTTTTCGGTGACATCGGTGAAGTGGCCTTTGCCATCGTTCTCAAACAGCCGGTTGGAATATTTTGATGCGTCCTTCTTAAGGGTCTGCAGGTTCGCGCCGTTGGCGAAGAAGATATCCAGCTTGCCGTCATTGTTGTAGTCGAAAACGGCGAGGCCGCCCTCCATCGTCTCTGGAGCATGCCGCTCGGGCGATTCATCGCTGTCGAGTTTGAAATCGATCGGCTGGAAAGAAAACCGGATGGGACTATTGCTGGACGAAGTTTCCGGGGCGGCAGACTGCGAGCGCGCCGGAATGGGCGCGCTCGACAGCGCAAATGCAAAAAGCAGAGCTACAGTACAGGCGAAAAGCCAACTTCTCATGACAGGATCGGCACTGGATGCCTCATCCCATCTTACTCCGGCAGCTTCTCCTCACCCTGAATCATCAGGTGCGTTTCAGCCTGGGGAGCGCCCGTCCCGGGCTGTCCGCCGCCCACCGTGATCACGTAGTCTCCCGCGGAGAGCATGCGATCTCCGGTCTCGTTGACGTAGCTGAGATCACGGGGCCCAAGGGTCAGCTTAACGTGCTTCTGCTCGCCCGCCTTGAGGTTCAAGCGAGTGAACCCGCGTAGCGCGCGCATCGGCGCTCCCGCAAGCTTGGGGAAGGTGATGTACAGCTCGACGACTTCATCGCCATCCCGTTTGCCCGCATTCTTGACATCAACCTCGACATCCAACGGATCACCCGCCTTCAACGATGCATTCGACAGCTTGACTCCGCTGTATTCGAATGTCGTGTAGCTCAATCCGTGGCCGAATCCATACAACGGCTGACCCGTGAAGTACCGGTACGTGCGGTTTTTCATCGAGTAATCTTCGAACTCAGGCAACTGCTCCACACCCTTGTAGAAGGTGACGGGCAGCCGCCCTGCCGGGTTGTAGGCGCCTGCCAGTACCTGCGCGATTGCGGTCCCGCCTTCTTCGCCGGCATACCACGCATCAATGATGGCGTTGGCATGATCGTTTGCCCAATTCACCGCCAACGCACTCCCGTTCATAAGAACGACGACGAGAGGTTTACCGGATGCCTTCAAAGCTCCGAGCAGAGCCTCTTCTTCTGCCGGCAGAGCCAAGCTGGTACGATCGCCGCCACGGAACCCAGGCACGTCAACCTTCATCTCTTCGCCTTCCAGACGCGACGTGATGCCAACAACGGCGACGACCACATCGGCTTGATGTGCCGCATTCTGCGCGTCCACCAACGGGTCAGACATCACCGGCAGCCAGGTCAGCTTCGTGCCGAAGCCACCGGTTCCATATTCGACTTTGATCGGATATCGATGGCCCTTCGTCAATTGCAGCTCGACGTTCTGCGGATTCGGATCGTGCAGCACGGCGTCATCCACAATGAGTTTCCCATCGAACCACATGCGGTGCATCGAACCTGTCAGGCCGATGGAGTAGGTTCCCGTTTGTGGAGGGGTCAGATAACCGGTCCAGCGCACAGAGAAATCCGTCATTCCCTCCGGAAGCTGGAGTGCGTGCGGATCCCGATGGAAACGCTGCAAATCAACATAAGGATCCAGGCGGACAACTGGGGTTCCACTGAAGTTCACTCCGGGGAAGTATTCGGCATTAAGTCCGGACTTGCCATCCTCGGTGGATAACGCGGAGGTTGGAATCACCGGACGCAGGCGCAAGAAATTCGTGCCTGGCTCATATGAGACCTTTGCGCCCGAGAACTGTTTCTGAATGCCCTCCAATGCGGTGACCGCATGCGAGGCTGTCCCAGCGTAGTTCCCGTGCAGAACCTCAACGGATTCCGCCAGCGGACCGACCACAAGAATCTTCTTCGCCGTTGGAGCGAGCGGCAGAATGCCGTCGTTCTTCAGCAGCACCATCGACTCCTGCGCTGCCTTGAGCGCCAGTTGACGATGGGGCGCGCTGTCAATCTCAGACTCAGGGGTGTTCGCGTAGGGAACCATGCTCGGCGGGTCGAACATCCCCAGACGCATGCGAGCCGTGAACAGCCGCTTCAGCGCGTGGTCGATATCCGCTTCGGTCAGCAATCCCTGGTGGACGGCATCGATATAAGGACGGTAGTCATGATTGTCCTTGACGACGCGAAAAAAGTCGGCGCACTCGTTATCCATGCCATGCTTAAGCGCCTCCGCAGCAGCTTCGGCCTGGCTCGTCGTGTAATGATGCCCCTCATACATGTCGACTACCGCATCGCAGTCCGAGACCACATAGCCATTAAATTTCCAGGCTCCACGCAGCGTATCGAGCAGCAGGAAATCGTTGGCGCACGCTGGCTGCCCATTCACGCGGTTGTAAGCACACATTACGGACTCTGCCTTCCCCTCAGTCACCGCCGCGCGGAACGCAGGTAGGTAGGTGTCTTCCATGTCGTGTTTCGATACGTGAATATCAATGGAGTGCCGCGAAGGCTCAGGGCCGCTGTGGACGGCATAATGCTTCGGGGTGGAGATCACGCGGAAATATTTCGGATCGTCTCCCTGCAGCCCGGTCACAAACGCGATTCCCATGCGCCCGGTGAGAAAGGGATCTTCCCCGTAGGTTTCCTGGCCGCGTCCCCAGCGTGGGTCGCGGAAGATATTAATGTTCGGCGACCAGAAGTCGAGTCCTTCCATGATGTCGCGACGCCCAGCCTTGACTGCCTGCTCGTGTTTCGCCCGAGCTTCCGTACCGATCGCCACCGCCATCTCGTGAATCAGCGGATCGTCAAAGGTTGCGCCCAGCCCGATGGGTTCCGGGAACACCGTAGCGGTGCCGGCATTAGCCACACCATGCAGCGCCTCGCTCCACCAGTCGTACTTTGGAACCTGGAGCTCGGGAACCGCTCGCGCCTGGTTCACCAGTTGCGATGCCTTCTGCTCCAGAGTCATGTGGTGAATGAGGTCGTCCACGCGCGCATCGATCGGTTGCGACGGATCGAGATAGAGCGCGTTGTTGGTGTTCTGGGCCGAGGATGGGAGTGCAATGAAAACGATGAAGAGGAGGCAGAACAACAAGGCTCCTAGCCGATTTTGGGTCAAAAATCCTCCTGTGCCCCACGCCCTATCGAACGAGGATCGAGCGTTGGCGATGTTTGGAAGAGTGTATCGTAAACGATTACGGTCGACCGTCGCTTTCAGCACAGCGGCCAGGTGAGGTCAAGAACAGCAATACCCCTTTTTGTGGAATGGTCGATGCTTGTGATAATTACTTTTTAGGTAACATCTCGCCGGCCGTAAACACGTAAGTGGTGAAGCGATCCAGCTTGAGGTTCGAACGCTTACTGACAAGAACCAATCCATTCGCATTACCATTCTCTACATCGACATCTTTCATACGAAGAGGGGTCTTGGACGTCACCGGGTTAGGCGTGTCCGGTATTGGCTGATCCTTGTTCGACTGGGCGTCTGGAAACGGTTTGTAGCTGCGGGTATTGGGATCTGGGTATTCTCCTGCGCCATTCCAGGTCCGCGAGGCCGGCTGTTGCGGTCCATATTGCAGGTCCTGGCCAGATTCAGTAACTGCGGGATAAAACAACGCTGTCAGATACAATTGCAGGGGAGCGGAACCGTTTTTCCAGATCACAGAGTCGATGCGAATGCTCAACCGCGAAGCATCGGTTCGGCTCTTCGCCACGGATTCTACAATTTCGCCAGAAAGGGTCGCATTTCTGGGAACGACCGTTCCGTTTAGCAGCGTAGCCATGGCGAGCTTTGCCTGTACCTTGGTTCCCGGTGCCGTCTTTCCAGCTGTCACACTCTTCTGAAATATCGCGGGAAACTGCTGTGCCGGCTGCGGCTGAGTGGCTTTCGCCTCCTGGCAAAAACAATCTCGCCAAAAAACCGGCCCTAGTACCAAAGTTATCAACAGAACCATGCGCACCATAAATGACCTCCTGAGGTCCAATTAAGAACGGTCTACTTCAGCCGGCGAGCCGGATTGCAGCCTGGAGAGAACTTTAGGGGCCAACTATACGCCACCTTCGACGTCTTCCGATGAACTTTGCGGGCAGTCTGTTGCTTACAATAACGATTTTTCTTGACAACATTCTACCGGAGACTGTAAACCCGCTAAGCGTGTCTGGGGCTCTGTAAGAAATCGATTTTTCTTGACAAAGATTTACGAACGATTGTAAACACCGTTAACGTTCACGGATGCTCGGGAAGTCCTATCCCAGAGGACTACCCGGACCTAACGCTTTTCTGGAGGCTGGCAAATGAAATCCCTCTCGCCCACGAATGCCGGGAGTTTCGGCCATTTACCGAGACGTCTTGACCTTCGCTTCACTCTGCTCTTGGCGGCTATTGTGCTCATATTCGCCGCGCAAGGTCTGGCGCAGGAATCGACTGTCGTCGGCACGGTCACGGACCCATCGGGTGCGGCCGTTCCCAATGCAACCATCACTATCACTAACAATGACACCGGCGTGGCGCGTACGCTGCCCACCAGCAGCGACGGTCAGTATGTAGCCCCGGATCTTCACCTCGGTCACTACACCATTAGAGCTACAGCAACAGGTTTCAAAGTTGCCGAGCAACAGAACGTTACCCTGAACGTCGGAGATCGCCTCCGCATCGACTTCAAGTTACAAGTCGGTAGCGCTCAGGAGCAGGTAACCGTCGAGGCCAATGCCGTAGCCGTCCAGACCGACAGCGGTGAAGTCAGCAACGTCATTACCGGCCAGCAGATCACGCAGCTCGCCACCAACGGGCGCAGCTTGTATCAGTTATTTTCCCTGGCACCTGGCGCATCTAGTCTGCAGAGCTCGAGGGTGAACTTCACCCCTGTCAGCGGCGACAACACTGTGAGCATCAACGGGGAGCGCGCTGGTCATAACCTGCAGTTGCTCGATGGCGGGGAAAACCTCGATCGCGGCGGCAGCGGTGGCAGTGTGATGCCTTCGATCGACTCGCTGGCTGAGTTCCGTAATATGACTTCGAACTACAGCGCCGAGTACGGTCTGGCTACCGCAGCGCAGATCTCAACGGTGATCAAATCCGGGTCTAAGGATTTCCATGCCGAGGCTTGGGAGTTCTTCCGCAATGACGCCCTCAATTCGCGAAATTACTTCTTAGCCACTGTTCCCCACCTACGCTACAACATCTACGGCTTCAACGTTGGCGGACAGGTGCCCATCGCGAAGAGCCATCCGACATTTTTCTTTTACAATCAGGAATGGCGGAAAGAAGTTGACGGCGGGACGCTGAACCAGCCCGTTCCCCTGGCCAGTTCATATCCCGACGCCGGCGGGGCTGGTACAGGAGCGCTACTTCCCGCCAGTTACAATGGCAAAACTATCAACGCGGTGGTTCCCAATGTTGGCACAGTGGCGAACTTCGGCTCGAATTGTTCGGCAGCCGTGCTCGCGACACTCACCCCCGGCAGTCCTTTTCCCAACAACACCATCCCGGACTGCCTGATCTCGCCAAATGCTGCCGCATTGTTGGTGGCTGGTGGCAAGTACGGCGGGATCTTCCCGACGCCCACAAACGGAATCAATTTCCAGGGCGGCAACAACAGTCCGACCACCCTGCGCGAAGAAATCGTCAGAATCGACCACCAGTTCAGCGGCAAGTTCTCGGTGTTCGGGCATTGGATTTCGGAGCAAATTTCGCAGACCTACGGAACAACCCAGTGGAGCGGTGACAACGTCCCCTCAATCGCCGATACCTTCGGAAACCCCTCATATAGCGCCGTCGTGCATGCGACTTATGTGATCAGTCCCACGCTACTTAATGAAACGGCGTTCAACTATAACGGTAATCGGATCAATATCATTCCGAATGGCCTGGTTTCGGCGCCGAGCGGATTCACTTTCAATCGGCTCTTTACCGGACCCAACGCGGATACTCGAATCCCTTCGGTCAACCTGGCCGGCGTCACCGGATCGCAGTACACATCCAACTGGACCCCATGGGTCAACAAAGCGGACGATTATCAAATCCGCGATGATGTGTCATGGACCAAGGGAGCTCACCAATTGAAGTTCGGCGCTAGTTGGGCAATTTACAAGAAGATCCAGGACGCATTCGCGAATACTCAAGGAAACTTCAAGTTTGATGGCTCCTTCACCAAGCCGGCCGGATGTACCAACAGTGACACTCTATCCTGCGGGTACGATTTTGCTGATTATTTGATGGGTTTTGCCCAGCAGTACACGGAAGATGGCGTCAAGATCAGCGGCCACTGGAACAACGTCTCTCCTGCTGCGTACGTTCAGGATAACTGGCGCGTGAACAGCCGGTTAACGTTGAACCTCGGCCTCCGCTGGGATGGTATTCCGCATACCTACGAAGCGAACCACCTCTCGTCGAACTTCTATCCCAACCTCTACAATCCGGCGAACGCCGCTACGTTTGATTCGAACGGACACATTTGCAGCAGCAACTCGGTTCCGGCTTGCCCGGGCGGACCTAGCCCAGGATTAGTCGCGAGTACGAATCCCACCCTTGGCGGATACCAGTTCTATCTCAACGGCATCGGCGTCGGAGGCGTGAACGGTATTCCAAAGGGCTTGGTCAACAATAAATGGAACAACTGGGGCCCGCGTCTCGGTTTCGCCTATGATCTGACTGGTCAAGGCAAGACCGTAGTGCGTGGCGGCTTCGGCATGTCCTATGAACGCATTCAGGGCAACGATATGTACAACGGTGCCGTGAACCCGCCGGGCGATCCGAATCCCACGCTGAACGGAGTGTCAATCGACAACCCCGGGCTTGACGTTGCATCGGGTAATGTCATCACCGCAGCGCAGTTGCCGGTGCTCCCTCTGGGCGTCACAGGCATCGCTCTCGACTACAAACCCCCAGTGAGCTATCAGTACAGTGCTGGTGTCCAGCAAGCGCTGGGCGCGCACACGGTGCTGAATATCGCCTACGTCGGAAGCCAGGGTCGGCACCTCAACTACTACCAAGCGATCAACCTGCCGCCTCTCGCCACCTTGGGCAACTTTGTCAATGGCGCGTTCCACACGTCCGACGGATCTGCGACCGGGAAGCCACTGGATTAGGTTCGGAACTATCTCGGCTACGGCAACATGCGTCTCTCCTATAACGGGGCAAACGCTCACTACAATTCGCTGCAGACCACTCTTACCGGTACCGTCACGCATGACCTTCACCTGCAAGTCTCCTACACGCTGGCGAAGGCCGTTGATGCGACTACCGCGTCAGGAAGTGGCGGCGATCTCAACAACGCGACGAATCCGTACCAGGGTCCGACTACGATTCCGGCCCCTCTGTATTCGATCGCAAGAACGTATTCTTCGCCAACTTCGTCTATGATCTGCCGCTGTTCCGGAATGCCAGCAACCTATTCGTCAAGCGAGGATTTGGTGGATGGCAGGTCTCCGGAATCGTCACCGAGGAATCGGGAGCGCCGATCAACCTGGGAGTTAACGGCACGACGGCGGCGAGTTTCATCTCCAACTCCGGCACCCGTCCCAACATCACAGGGGCATCTCGTATCCGAAGAAGCCTGGGGCGTGGTTCTCGGGCAACTTCAGTGCGCCCACTTGTGCACCTAATGGCCCTGGAACCGATTGCTACGGCAATCTGCCGTTCGACGCGATCCGTGGCCCGGGCCGCAACAACTTCGACTTGGCTCTCTTGAAGAACTTCGCCTTCACGGAGAAGCTCCACATGGAGTTCCGAGCCGAGGCGTTCAACGCCTTCAACCATACGCAGTTCCAGGGCAACGCGAACACCGGTGGTATCAGCACCAACTTCGGCGCTGGCGATTTCGGTCAGGTCAAGAATGCATATGATGCGCGCCAGTGGCAGTTCGCACTGAAACTGATCTACTAATGTGGATCCAACCTCACCTTTCCCCGCCCGCGACTTGTAGTACGCGAGCGGGATTTTCTTTCTAAAGCATTTATTACCGGCAATCGCATCGCCCCTTTTTCTCGGTACCACATCGTAAACGTTTACGGCGGTGTCGCAATCCGATAAGCCAGTTCGCAGCATGAGGCTTCTGCGTCCCGGAACTCGTTGCTATCGCGCTCCTTTGCGTGGGAGTCCCCATGCGCGAAGGCCCAGACTCCCGCTGACGCCTTCGCTCTCGAACAACAGCAGAAGTGGCCCGAGGCTGCTCCAGGCATGGAGGGCTGTGCTCAACCGAAACCCAAACGATGCGGCAGCCCTCGCCAGCCTCGGAGTTGATCTGGCGAGGCTGCAGAAATACGACGAGGCTGCCTCTGCGTATCGAAGAGCCCTCAAGCTCAATCCGAAGCTGCCGGGCGTGGCACTCAATCTTGGCCTCGCCGAGTTCAAGCAAGGACATTTCAAGGCGGCCATTCCCCCTGTTCGTTCAGTCCTTGCCGCGAACCCCTCCAGTACGCAAGCCAGAATTGTGCTTGGCCTCAGCTATTACGGAGCACAGGAATATGCCCTGGCAGCGCAAACGCTTGAGCCGGCTGCGAAAGCTGATCCGACGAATGCCCAATTGCACGAGACACTGGCACAGAGTTGCCTCTGGGCGAAAAAGCTGACCTGTGCGCAGGAGGAGTTTAAGATCCTCCTACAGCAGAGCCCCGATTCCGCTCCCACGCACATTCTCATGGGAGAGGCGCTCGATGGTTTGGGGAGAACCCAAGAAGCTGTCACAGAATTCCAGGCCGCCGCAAAGATCTCCCCGAACGAGCCGAACCTGCACTTCGGCCTGGGCTATCTCTACTGGAAGACACAGCAATATGAGGACGCCAGGAAGGAATTCGAAAAAGAGCTCGCGCTCGATCCCAATCACGCACAATCGCTAGCTTATTTGGGCGACATTGAATGGAAGAACAATCGCCCGGATGCAGCCCTCCCCCTGTTGCAGCGGGCCATCAAGGCGAAGAAGGACCTGCGTATCGCTTATGTCGACCTGGGCGCGATCTATCTGCAGCAGAAGAACTATACAAAGACGCGAACCTGCGCTCGCCAAGGCGGTAGCGCTGGAGCCGAATCAACCCGACGCGCACTATCAGCTGGGACGCCTGTATCAGGCGACCGGCAAATCGGCCGAGGCTGAAAAGGAACTCCAAAAAGTACGCGAACTGCACGAACAGCAAGACAGCCTGGTGGGAAAAATGCCATCTTCGTCCTGCCGCAGTGAATTCAAGCGAAACGAAATAATTCAAAATGCCTACATCCAGGAAGGACTCAATGAGCAAGAAGAACGGAAATTTCGAACCGAAGCCGCAGGACAAGTTTTCTTTCGGGCTTTGGACCCTCGGCAACCGCGGCCGCGATCCCTTCGGGGACGCCGTCCGCCCAACTTTTCCCCCGAACGATATTGTCTCGGTTCTCGGCGAGATCGGTGCCTGGGGAGTCAACCTGCACGACAACGATCTCGTCCCCATCGACGCCACTCCCAAGGAACGCGAGAAGATCGTCCGGGAGTTTAAAGCAGCCTGCAACGAAGCCGGCGTGGTCGTGCCCATGGCTACAGTGTCCTTGTTCTTCCATCCCGTATTTCGCGATGGAGCTTTCACGGCCAACGATCCGGAAGTCCGCGCCTATGCCTTGCAGAAAACCATGCGCGCGATGGATCTGGGCGCAGAACTCGGCGCCAAGACGTTCGTACTGTGGGGAGGCCGCGAGGGCGTTGAAACCGACGCTTGCCGCCGCGCTGACGAAGCCGTCAAGCGCCTGCGAGAGGCGGTCAACTACCTTTGCGAATACAACATCGCCCAGAAATATGGATATCGCTTTGCTATGGAAGCCAAGCCCAACGAGCCTCGTGGCGATATCTACATGGCGACCACCGGCCACTATCTCGGATTCATTCCGACGCTCGATCATCCCGAGATGGTGGGCGTGAATCCCGAAGTCGCTCACGAGCAGATGGCCGGGCTGAACTTCATGCACGGCGTCGCCCAGGCTTGGGAAGCGGGGAAGCTTTTCCACATCGATCTCAACGATCAATACCCAGGACGCTACGATCAGGACCTGCGGTTCGGCTCTGCCAACCCGAAGTCGGCATTCTGGCTGGTGAAGTTCCTGGAAGACGTGGGATACGACGGACCGCGCCACTTCGATGCACACGCCTATCGGACGGAAGACTACGAGGGTGTCAAGGACTTCGCCCGCGGCTGCATGCGGACGTACCTGATCCTGAAAGAGAAAGCTGCCGTCTGGAATGCTGATAAAGAGATCCAGGGAATCTTGAAAGAGATCTCTGCCGGTTCGCCCAAAGTTCCAGCAACCGGAAAGTACTCGCAAAAGGGCTCAGCGGCGTTGCTGAACTACTCGTTCGATAAAGACGCGATGATGGAAAAGCGCCTTCCGTACGAGAAGCTCGATCAGCTCACGATCGATGTTCTGTTGGGAGTGAGATAAAAGCTGTAGGGAGGGCGGTACCGGCTGTCCAGCCAGCGGAGCTGGCGTGTCTTTTTGTGGATAGCGAAATCCAGCGGCGAGCGGTTTCCTACGCTCGCCCCTTCTTCGCTGCGATCGCCTTCTTCCCCGCAACTTCCCAAGGCCGCTTCGGCCGCTCCACGGGCGCTTTATCGCGATCCTGCACGCGATCGTACTGGTATGCCTCGCTCACGGTCCCGAGGGATTCGTTGTAAAGGCTGGGCAGATTCAATGCCTCCTTCATCTCCTCGGAGAACATCTGCAGGGCCTTTAACTGGTCCGCCGTGGCCGGGACCTCGTTCTTCGAGGTCTTCAGGAACTGCTGATATCCCTTGTTCACCAGCTTCGAGATCTCACTGCCGATCAGGCAGCCGGGATACGCGAAAATCTTGACGCCGTCGTCCGCCGTCTTCTGGATCGCGGCCGAAACATTATATTTCCGCAGGAACACGCGGGCGGTCGTGCCCGGCGCATCCGTTGTGTCGAACCCGTGGTCGCGGAGCCATGCCAGCGCTTCCTCGTAGGTTCGTGATTCAATTGTCTTTGCCATCGCGGTTTGCGTTAACCTTTCCCTGCCGGACTCGCTTGCTCTCTTGGATGCGTATTTATAAGGACCGAGCGTAACTTTACAGGAGCTGCATCGCCGGGCGAATCTGATTCATCTAAGCAAGATACTACATACCGTGTTTCTGGCCACATAACACATTACGTTGGTCACGGCGTTCCGGCTCGAGATGACATACGGTTCTACCAAAACGGCAGCAGTCACCTCTGAGACCGCTTCCGACCCTAGGGAAGTCGCCTCAGGACTAGGCGAAACTCTGGGCCACAGCCTTATCGAGCGTATTGGAAATACCCCACTGCTTCGCCTGGATGCGCTCACCCGCGACCTGCCTGGCGTAGCACTTCTGGGTAAGGCCGAATGGTATAACCCTGGGGGCTCGGTCAAAGATCGCGCGGCCGCCAACATTGTCGCCCAGGCACGTCGTAGCGGGCAGCTTCGTCCCGGCAAGATCCTGCTCGATGCCACCAGTGGCAATACCGGCATTGCTTACGCCATGCTCGGAGCTGCCGAAGGGTTCCCCGTCACACTGTGCATGCCCGAAAACGTCTCCCGAGAACGCAAGCAGATCCTCCAGGGCTATGGCGCCAACATACTTTATACGGATCCCGGCGACGGTTCCGATGGCGCGATTCGCATGGCTCGCGATCTGGCCTCGAAGCATCCCGACCAGTACTTTTACGCGGATCAGTACTCCAACGAAGCCAACTGGAAAGCTCATTATTTCGGAACTGCGAACGAGATCTGGCAGCAGACCCAGGGACGCGTCACTCATTTCGTCTCCATGCTCGGCACCAGCGGCACGTTCATGGGCACCACGCGCCGGCTGAAAGAACTGAATCCCTCGGTGAAATGCGTCTCCCTACAGCCGGATTCTTCGTTCCACGGCATCGAAGGCGCGAAGCACATGGCCACTGCGATCGTCCCGAAGATTTACGACCCGAAGCTCGCGGACCAGAACCTCGAAATCGCCACGGAAGACGCGTACGCCATGGCGCGGCAGATGTCACGCGGCGCCGGATTGCTGGTGGGGATTTCCGCGGCGGCCGCCGTCGTTGGCTCACTCAAGATTGCTCGCGATCTGCAGTTGAAGCGCAATCAGGAAGCCGTCGTCGTCACCATCCTCTGCGACTCCGGCGACAAGTATCTGAGCGAACGATTCTGGAACGAAGGGTAATTCGATTTCAGATTTGTGATTTCAGATTTTAGATCGAAAATCCACCAACTGCAGGTCTGAAATCTGAAATCATCAATCTGAAATCTGCGATCTTTGTTCATGCTCAAATTCACCCGCTCCGACTACGACGCCATTCGCCGCCACGGCGAGGAAACTTACCCACACGAATGCTGCGGAATTCTCCTCGGCCGCTTCGAGGACGACGGCACGCGAGTCGTTACCAGCACAGCCCGCTGCGGCAATACCCGCACCGACTCCGCCCACAACCGCTACAACATCGATCCCAAGGAGTTGGTCCGCATTCAGCGCGAGGGCCGCGATCGCGGAGAGGACATTGTCGGCTTTTACCATTCCCACCCGGACCACCCAGCCCAATGGTCCAAGACTGACCACGAAGAGGCCCACTGGATCGGCTGTTCCTACGTGATCACGGCAGTCGAGAAAGGCAAAGCCGCGATCACAAACGCATTCGAGCTGACGGGCACGGACGAATCCGACAAACACCTGGCAAACGAGAAGATCTCAGTTTCGTAAGGCTCTTACCGCTTCCCCGGTGAACCCCTGTGTTGAGTGGCTTTGGCTGTTCCTACGATCGCCCGAATCCAGCATCTGGCGCGGGAACTGCGAGATTTTCACAGCAGATTCGCACAACGGAGCAATTTGAACGAAGCCTGATTCCAAGCAGCGAACACACGCCGGCCCGCACCGGGCGCGGCTTTTCACAAACTGTGATCGCCGGATTGCACTATTTCCGGTCATGGGCCTGTGCACGGTCTGCACTCGATTGAAAATGCGTGTACTTACAAACGCGTATTTTTCGTTGACTCAAACAATAGAAGGAGTACAACAGGATCGTTCTTTGACAGCTTCTTAAGTTTTTCCGGTTGGTGCAATGTCCGGGACTCAAGCGAAGTCACTTTCCTGATCGCAAGGTTGGGAAGGAGGGCAAGCAAGGGTCTATAGCAAAGCGCTGGTCGAGGAGAACGGGAAGATATGTTGAAGGCAGGATAGAGTTCCGAGGCGTAGGGTAGGTTTTTCCGGTTGGCGGTGAGCCCGGAGCCCAAGCGAAGATCGCGCGCAGCACCCCGCAAGGGAGGCAGCGAAAGCAGGTCGAGCAAGGGTCAAACGCGAGCTACTGGCCGAGACGAATGGACCCCACATCACCTCGGAACTCTCTTTGTTGTTGTGGCAGAAGGTAAGAGCGGCGCGTCACCCTTTGTTTTTCCCTGAAGCGCGGCCCGTAGATCGGCCTAGGAAAGTCTGCCGCGTAAGGTGGTTGACGAACTCCCTGGGCTATACCCCCCGTGTTACTTTGCCACGTTCCCCGGCCCGCCCACAGCGTAGATCCTCGGAATCCTCTGCTCGAGCGCAGGCAGCACCGGAAAAGCCGCATGTGGCTCGCTCTGGTACCAGTACGCGACTGAGAAATAGTTATCCGATCGCACGTTCGCATGCCCGTGCTCGATGGTGGCGCGCAGCGACTTGGTAAATGGGATCGGCGAGTCCAGATGGAAGCGATAGACGGATGACCTCCCGCCAGCCACTTCCTGCCCGACGACTGGCGCCCCGAACAGCGCATACGAGAACGGATGTCCGCCGAAATCCCACGCACCCAGGAAATAATCCTCGGACCCTGTTCCGTTAATGGACGGCGTCTTCTCCCCGTCGACGAAGAACATGTCATCCCCCTCGCCCCACCAGCCATCCTGATTCTGCAGCACCGACATGGTCACGCCCGCAAAGTGACCGTGCCCAGTCGCCTCCATCCAGACGTAGTTGCCCGCTCCATTCGAGATTCTTCTTGTCATTCACGATCCTATCGCCATTGGACTTCCACTCGTTGGTCCAGCCGCGATTCGGCGTAGCCTGTCGATATTGCGCGTGAAAATAGAACTGATCCGCAGCAAGAGGCTTGTTGTAGGTCCGATAGTCGATGTTGAAGTAAAAAGCGTCGGTCCGAACGGAACCCTCGTTCGTGACGGTGACACGCGCGTGCTTCTGAAAGGGCATCGGCAAGAAGCAATTCAGAGCCTTATCCGAACTTACCGACAGCACCAGTGACTGATAAAGGTGATATGTCCCCAGCCCCAGCCCAAAGAAATCCCCGATTGGCGCCTCGACGCTGGGTGTGGTCTCTCCATCCCAGTACATGCGCAGCACCAGCGCTTTCAGATGGTTCGGATCATCGCTCGCAATTGTGACCCAGACGTGCGAGATGAGCCCCGGCCCCGCTTCGTCGAGCAAAGTCAGCGTTTCCCCCGGCGCAATCGACCGCGCATCACCATTACCCCCGCTGCGGTCGTAACTCGAAGCCCGTTTCTGAACGTAGTCCTTCGCCTGCGGAAGATTCGAAAGCCAGGCCGCCGGATCCTGCGCAAAAGCCGCCACCGAGGCCAGCAGGAAAATCACAACCGCGAGCTGTCCGCTTCATCGCGCTTCCCTGGGAAACTGCGCCGTCACCTGGCCTTGTTCGTCCAGGAATCGAAGCGACGGACTTCCATCGGCCGCAACCGTCATCACAATGCGGTTTCTACCTCGGGATCTTTCAGTTCCAGCACCGAGGAGCGATCGGGTCTGCGCCCAAGATACGCGCGCTGCTGCGACTTGTTCTTGCCGGAGTAAATCTCGCGCAGGCGGCCCTGGCTTCTGCATCAGGAGGCAGTTGCAGCGCCTCAGTAACCTGCGACATCGGAACATCCGGCTGGTCAATGATCTGCATGCCCGAATGCCGCTGCCCTTCTTCCTCGCCTGCATCCAGCACCAGAACCTGATCGCCCTGGTACTGATCGAAGCTCAAGTGGCCCCAGGTCTGCACCTCCCCGTTTTTCTCCTTTAAGCCTCCGAAAATAAGCCCGCCATCTTCGGTGCCCTCATCGTCGAAGAAGAGCATCCCCGCAGTCTGCCGGTCATGCGGATACTCTTTCCCCTTCACAATCAGCCCGGGAAAATGAGTCTTGTCCGAGATGATGAGACGGACAGTCCCATCCGGCTCAATGACGTTAATCCGCTTGACGTCGATCTCGTCGAAGCTGGCCTTCTTCATAGAACTGGAAGCGCTCAGGAGCACTACACACAAAACGAGCGTCAGCACTCCCGAATAAACCAGCAGGATGCGCTGCGTAATCGCAGTTCGGTCCACGGTTCACCTCTTGATGGACAGAGTTAAAGCGGTATATTCCCGTGCTTCTTCGGCGGATTCTTGTCCCGCTTGGTCTCCAGCATCTCCAGCGCCTGGATCAGCTTCTTCCGCGTATCCCGCGGCTGGATCACCGCATCCACAAACCCTCGCTCCGCGACCACGTAGGGATTCGCAAATCGGTCGCGGAATTCTTCGATCTTCTCGCTTCGCACCTGCTGCGCGGTTCTCTCCCGCGGCATCGAGTTCGCGTTTGTACACAATGTCCACCGCGCCCTCCGGCCCCATCACCGCGATCTCGGCGGTCGGCCACGCGTAGTTCACATCCGTGCGGATGTGCTTCGATGCCATCACGCAGTACGCGCCTCCGTACGCTTTGCGCGTGATCACCGTGACCTTCGGCACAGTCGCTTCGGCAAACGCGAATAGCAGCTTCGCGCCGTGCTTGATGATCCCGCCGTACTCCTGCGCTGTACCCGGCAAGAATCCCGGGACATCTTCAAACGTCACCAGCGGAATGTTGAAGCAGTCACAGAAGCGCACAAAGCGCGCGCCCTTCACGGACGCATTAATGTCGAGTGTGCCAGCCAGCATGGCAGGCTGATTGGCCACGATTCCCACCGAGCGCCCATCCAGCCGCGCAAATCCCACGACAATATTCCTCGCGTAATGCTCCTGCACCTCAAAGAAATATCCGTCATCCACTACGGAGTGAATCACATCCTTAATGTCATATGGCTGGTTCGATTGCGCCGGGACCATGGTGTCGAGCGCCGCATCCGCGCGATCGACAGGATCGGTCGAATTCTTGCGCGGAGGCTCATCCAGATTATTCGACGGAATAAAGCTCAGCAGTTCCCGCACCATCGACAGGCATTCGGCGTCATCGTGCGCCACAAAGTGCGCCACTCCCGAAGTCTCGTTGTGTGTCATCGCGCCGCCGAGTTGTTCTTTCGTCACTTCCTCGTGCGTCACCGTCTTGATCACATCCGGACCGGTAATGAACATGTACGAAGTCTTGTCCACCATCAGCACGAAATCGGTAATCGCGGGCGAGTAAACGGCTCCTCCCGCACACGGTCCCATGATTGCCGAGATCTGCGGCACCACTCCGCTGTACAAGGTGTTGCGCAGAAAAATGTCCGCATATCCCGCCAGCGACATCACGCCTTCCTGAATGCGCGCGCCGCCGGAGTCATTCAGCCCGATCAGCGGAGCGCCCATCTTCGCCGCCAGATCCATCAACTTCACGATCTTCCCGGCATTCGCCTCCGAAAGCGATCCGCCGAACACGGTGAAATCCTGCGCGAAGACATACACCAGCCGGCCCTCAATGCGTCCATAGCCGGTCACGAATCCGTCGCCGTAGATCCTCTGCTCCTGCATCCCGAAATCGGTGCAGCGATGCGTCACCAGCTTGTCCGTCTCTTCGAACGTGCCCTCGTCGAGCAGGAACTCGATGCGCTCCCGCGCCGACATCTTTCCTTCTTTATGCTGGCGCTCGCGCCGCTTCGGCCCGCCGCCCTCTTCGGCAACCTGGTTCCGTCGTTTCAGTTCGGCTACTTTCCGTTCCAGATCCATGGGGATGGATTATAAGCGTTCCGGCAAAACGTTCGTAAACTCTGTCATTGGAATGAGTTCCCGCAGTCGTGGCCTACCGTAATCTATCGATCCGGGCGTCATTTATATACGCTGATGCCTTAGCCATTCATAAGGAGGAATAATGTCACTGAAGCTCTGGTGGCGCACTGGCGCTACAGCATTTCTATCCTTGGCCTTGTCGGCGACCATGGCTGTAGCACAGGGCAACGGTCACGGCCACGACAAACACGATCGCGATGATAACGACAATCATTGGCGCGATCAGGATCGCGACCAGGGCCACGGGAATGGTCACGGTCATGGGAAAGGTCACGCCTATGGTCACGAGAAATATCGTGATCACGACCGCGACATTCATGACTGGTACCGTGCGCACGATTCGCATCTTCCTCCGGGATTGGCGAAGCGCGATCGTCTGCCACCTGGGTTGGAACGTCAGCTGATCGTGAACGGAACTTTGCCCCCCGGTCTCCGCGGGAAGATGCACCCGTGCCCGCGTGAACTGGAAGGGATGCTGCCGCCTCCTCCACCAAACTTTGTGCACGTAGTCATCGGCGGAAATCTGGTGATGTACAACCGTGCTACGTTCCAGATCGGCGACGTCTTCCGCTTCGACGCCGGGTTCTAGACATCTTTATCTCTTAGAGCCCCATCTCTCGCATAGCGTTGTGGAGACGTGGGGCTCTTTAGCACTGGTGGGTTCCTTCGTGTACCTTCGTGTCCTTCGTGGTAGGTGGGTTGATCCGGCATCGGCAAGGTCCTCATTCCTGCGATACACTGCCCAGAGTGTCATCCCCTTCAGACCAGCTAGGCTTCAGCTTTCGGGCGCCCGAGCGCCGCGTGTGGAAGGTCCGCGACCTCGTGGCCGCCGTCCGCACACATATCGAGCGCGAATATTCCGATGCCTGGGTCGAAGGCGAAATCTCCAACTTCCGTTCTCCCGAGTCTGGACATCTCTATTTCACTCTGAAGGACGGCAACGCCCAGATCCGCGTCGTGATGTTCCGTTCCTCGGCCCGCCTTCTGCGGTTCCGTCCAGCCGACGGCTTGCAAGTCGTCGTCCGTGGACGTGTCACGATCTACGAGGACCGCGGCGAGCTCCAGGTCTCTGCCGAATACATTGAGCCCAAAGGCGCCGGAAGCCTCCAGCTTGCCTTCGAACAGTTAAAAGCCAAGCTCGAGGCCGAGGGACTCTTCGCCTCCGAGCGCAAGAAGGCCATCCCCACCCTGCCTTCGCGAATCGGAATCGTCACCTCCGCCCAAGCCGCAGCCCTGCGCGATATCCTCAACATCCTCCAGCGTCGCCACCACTCCGTAAACGTTCTGATCTTCCCCGCGCAGGTCCAGGGCGACGCCGCGTCGCTTGAAGTCGCAGCCGGCGTCCGTTATTTCAACCAGCATGACAATGTTGACGTCATCATCATCGCCCGTGGCGGAGGTTCTGCCGAAGACCTCGCGTCCTTCAACAGCGAAGCACTTGCCCGCACCATCGCAGCATCTGAAATCCCCGTGATTTCCGCTGTAGGCCACGAAACTGATTTCACGATCACAGACTTCGTCGCCGATCTGCGCGCTCCCACTCCATCCGCCGCCGCCGAACTGGTCATCCGCTCGCGCCAGGAAATCGGTGAGCAAGCCTCCAGCCTGCACGAGCGCCTCAGTCGCGCCATGCGCTATCGCCTGCTCATGGGACGCCAGGCTCTGACCGAACTTGCTCAGCACGGCGCCTTCGCTCGCATGATGGAAGTAATCCGCCAGCGCCAGCAGAAACTTGACGATCTTTCCCACCGCATGGAAGTGGCCGAACGCCAACTTCTCGAACGGATGCGCCGCCAATGGGAGACCGTTTCTTCGGCCGTGCGTCACTACGACTTGGGGCTGGTGCTCTCCGGAATGAAGAAGGAACTCGACAGCCGCACCACCTCCCTGGTTGCGGTCACGCGCAACGTATTGCTGCTGCACCGGGTCCGCGCTGAGCGTCTGCAAACCGCGCTCGAGTCTCTCTCGCCGCTCGCTATTCTCGATCGCGGCTATGCCCTGGTTTTCGATTCTGAAGGCAAGTTGCTGAAAGATTCCTCCCCGGTGAAGCCCGGAGACGAAATCTCCGCCCGCCTCGCTCATGGCCAGATCCAGGCCTCTGTGACAGGAAAACAGGACTAACCCTCTTCGTGCAACGTCCTTGCCAAAACGTTTTTGTAGCCTGGTTAATCTCTTGGACTCCCGTACCGCCTCTTTCGCCGTTTCACTGCATTACAATGGAACTCCAGATTCATCGAGCATAGGACTGATTTCGAGTGCTACCAGTCATCACATCCTGGCAACAAGGCGTGTGGATTGCCGTCGACATCCTTCTGGTTGCCTTGCTGATCTATCAGGTCCTGGTCATGATCCGGGGCACGCGCGCCGTGCCCATGCTGGTCGGGCTCACCGTGGTTGCGGTCACGTTCTATTTCGCTCGCATCGGCGAGCTGACCACGCTGAATTGGGTGGTCAGTCATTTCCTTCCGTACGTCGTTTTCGCATTGATCGTGGTTTTTCAGTCGGAGATTCGTCATGTCCTCGCGGATCTCGGACGCCGCCTTACATTTCTCAGCAATTCGTCGCCCGAGACTGATGCCTACGACGACATCGTCCTTGCCGCCAATCTCTTCTCGCAGCATCAGACGGGCGCCCTGATCGTCATCGAGCGTGAAATCGGCCTCCGCACTCATATTGAAAGCGGCGTCCCGCTCGACGCACGTCTGTCTTACGATCTGCTGGCCACCATTTTCCGTCCCAGCGCGCCTCTTCACGACGGAGCTGTCATCGTCCAGAAGGACCGCATTGCCGCCGCAGCGTGCTTCCTCCCACTCTCGATGAATCCCCTTCTTTCTACCCAGCTCGGAACACGGCATCGTGCCGGCATGGGGATCACGGAAGAAACCGACGCTATCGCTGTCATCTGTTCGGAGGAAACCGGAGCCATCAGCATCGCGATCGGCGGCCGCATCGAGCGGGATCTCACGGTGGAACAACTGCGCGATCGGCTAGGAACGGAGCTGCGCCGCCGCATTGCGCCGGTGCCGCTCCCCAGTTCCATCGCTCAGGGAATTGAGGACGAACCTCTGCTCGATTCCCCTCTCATGGAACCGCAGCGCAAGTCGGAACCAGGTGCCTCGGCGGGGCCGCGCCTATGATCGGGTTCTTGCAGCGCTATGTATTCCGCAACTTCGGCCTGAAGATCTTGTCGTTGCTCATCGCCACCGGTCTGTGGTTCATGATTTCGCGCGACGAGCAGCCCGCGGAAGTCGCCGTCCTTGCTCCAATCGTCTTTAAGAACTCGCCGGCCGATCTTGTGATCAGCTCCGAATCTATTCCGGAAACACAGATTCTCGTTCGCGGTCCGGAGCGCGTGGTTCGGCAATTAACTTCCAACGAAGTACAGGCAGAAATCGATCTGGGCGGCACCAAACCTCTGGAGCGCACCTTTGAGTTGACTCCGCAGCACGTGCGGCATCCCCGCGATGTGCAGGTTGTGCAGATCGTCCCTGGGCAGTTGCACCTCGATTTCGATACACGCTTGACCCGCGAGATCGAGATCCATCCACGCATCCTCCCCGGAACTCTCTCCAGCGGCGAACAAGTGGTTAAAGTTGATTCCGATCCCGACCGCATCTCGATCAGCGGCCCACGACACCATGTCGAGCGCGTCGAAGCTGCCACGACCGACCCCGTGGATCCTACGGGGACTCACGGTACGGCGGTGTTCAACACCAACGTGTATGTCTCGGATCCCCTGGTTCAGGTCGACCGGCCCACTTCTGTTCGCGTTACCATCACCGTTCAAAAAGTGGGTAGTGCCGTCCCTCACTGAAATTCAGCCGTTTCTCGTTTATCATCTCTGTTTTCATTCTTCTCGTTCACCTGGACTCTCTATGAGCGATCAACGGCAACTCTTCGGCACCGACGGCATTCGCGGAGTTGCGGGCGAATTTCCCCTCACCCGCCAGAGCACGTATCTCATCGGACGCGCTCTCGGCCATGACCTCGTTCGCAACGTTCCCAAGCCACAAGCCGTCATTGGCCAGGACACGCGTGACTCAAGCCGTTGGATCGCCGATCGCGTTTCCGAAGGTCTGGCCGCTGTCGGCGTCGATGTGCACAGCGCCGGAGTCATTACAACTCCGGGCGTTGCCTATCTCGCACGCTCCCGCAAAATGGCGGCCGGCGTAGTCATCTCCGCCTCGCATAATCCATGGACCGACAACGGCATCAAGGTTTTCTCCGGGGACGGTTTCAAGCTCACCGACTCCCGCGAATTAGCCATCGAGAAGGAAATCTTCGCACAACTGGAGAATCCCGCATCCGCCGATGACACCGCTTTGAAAGTCCCCCGGCCATCGCTCCCCGGGGAATCCGATCTGCGACACTCCTATATTCAGTCTCTCGTCGCCAGCGTCTCGTCGGACCTGAGCCAATTGCGCGTTCTCGTGGATTGCGCCAACGGAGCCGCCACCGCCGAGGCTCCCGAGCTATTTCGTACTCTTGGCATCCAGGCGACCTTCACGCACACCTCGCCGAACGGCAGAAACATCAACGAGCACTGCGGCGCGCTTCATCCCGATATCCTTGCGGGGATGGTCGCGGAATCCACAGGGAAGTTCGATCTTGGCGTGACCTTCGACGGGGATGCGGATCGCGCTTTGTTCTGCGATGCCGCAGGTCGTGTGATCAATGGAGACGGTGTTCTCCTCGCCGCCGCCCGCGACATGCGGGCGCAGGGAAAGTTGAAGACGGATACCGTTGTCTCGACGACCATGTCGAATATGGGCCTCGAGATTGCGTTGAAGAAATCGGGCATCCGCATGTTGCGCGCGAATGTCGGAGACAAATACGTCCTCGAAGAGATGCTCAAGACCGGGGCCGCCCTAGGCGGGGAACAGTCTGGTCACATCATTTTTCTCGATGGAGATTCCACCACCGGCGATGGTCTGCTTACTGCGCTCCGCTTGATGGACATCATCGTCCGCGCTGGCAAGCCCCTGGCGGACCTGGTCAGCGATCTCAAGGTGTTTCCGCAAAAAATCCAGAATATCCGTGTGCGTGAAAAAGTTCCCTTCAAGCAGGTTCCTGCGATTCAGTCGGCTATCGAAGCCGCCGAACGCGAACTCAATGGCAACGGCCGCGTGGTCGTCCGCTACTCGGGGACAGAAGCCTTAGCCAGGGTCATGGTTGAAGCCGAATCGAAAGACAAGATGGAATCGCTGACGACGAGAATCGCAGACGAAATAAGAAAAGCTCTTGGGGTTTAGCGGAATAGGGGAATACCCTTGCATCTTGCGGAAATTCTGATAGCGATTGCTCTCCTGGTAACCGGCTACATCTTCCTCTTCAAATCGCTGAGCGAGCAATTTCAGATTCAGCATGAAATCAATCTCAAACTACCGGCCCACAACAAGTTTGAGCCGACGTTCTGGTTCTATGGAACCTGGCGGAGATTTCGGCAACTGCAGAGAGAGTTGATACCGGACAGTCCGCGCCCGAAACGGCTACAACGCTTTCAAGTGATCGGGGCCGTATTCTTTGCGGCCGGCCTCCTGCTCCTCGCGGCAAATATCAGACGATAACTGCGAAGAGGAACTTAACTGCAGCGATCGAGTCACAGAGCAAAATAGGTTTTCTTATGCAGCCAGCTGTTCTCATCCCCAATGACTAGGTGATCAGGCCACGCTGGAATCGTTCTGACAAGAAGCCGTAATCCTGTCGCATTGTTGGGTACCTGAAACTCCAGACGAGTCGTGTACGATTCCGCCGGGCGGATCGCAGTCATCAGCGACGCGCCGTCAATGGAAGCGGGTGCATATTCGTGCCCGCTGCTGTCGACGATCCGTACCTCCCGCGGTGACGGCATCAGAGGCGCGTCCTTTGGACGGCTTTCCGAGGTGGTCTTTTCATCAAACCGCGTCTGCAGCGTCACTGCGTAGTCCGTGGCCGCTCCGTCGGGATGTGTGGTCACCGCGAGCACCGCGTACGCCAAATGGCAGTCGATTTCGCAAAAGTATTTCTCCTGCCCTAAAGCAAGGGTCCTCGTATGACTCGCCGCCGAAAAGCCGATCAGGAGCCCGAAATAGAGGACTGCTCCACATCCGATCGTGACCGCTGTCCGGCGAGCCAGTTTCGGTTTTCGAGCAAACCAAAAGACTAGGATTGCAGCCGTCGCAATAAACAGTCCGCCGGCCGCCGCCAAGAATCCAACAACGGCCAGAGGAGCAGGGAAGTTCATATTCGTCGCGAAATGCACTGTCGACACCGGATCAGCTCCTGGTTCGCGTCATAATGCTGGTAGTTTATTCCCACAATGTACTTCGCATTGCAAAGTTAAATAGTAAAAAAATTATTGGTCGCGCGTCACCCGGATCCACTGCTCCATTTGGTCCAGGTACTCGGCCAGCGCCTTGCGTCCCGTTGACGTCAGTCGGTACTCGGTTCGCGGTACCCGGCCCTCAAAAAACTTCACACAGGAGATGTATTGCGCCTCTTCGAGCTTGCGCGCGTGCACGCTCAGATTGCCGTCCGTCGTTTTCAGAACGCGTTTCAAGTCATTGAAGCTCAGCGAATCGTTGGTCGCCAGCGCACTGACAATGCCCAGCCGGATTCTTTCGTGAATGAGCCGGTCGAGTTCCGGCAGTTCGGGCGCCTGAACCGCATCATGCTCCCGCGCCGCTTGCCTGTGGCTTGCATGTGGACGCGGCTCCTGTTTCGCGTGCTTGTGCTGTGTTGAGACTGCCCTACCCACCGTGCCTCCTCGCAATCAGAACTCCGAAAACAATGTGCAGCCCGCCGAACCCTGCCGCCAGAAACCAGTTTCCCCAATTCCCGGGACCGAGCACCGCAAGCCCACCCATCAGCATGAAGCACAGTCCCATGACCGGAACGATTGACACCGAAAACGCGCCTCCGGTCATGATCCCCGCGCCATAAAGCAAAAGCCATGTCGCAGGAAGCGCCGCTTCGAGTCCGGCACGGAACAGCATAAAGGTGAGAAACGCGCCGGCAACCAGGGGCGGTGCCAGTCCGAGCGCAACCTTGCGCGCCGGCCCTGAGAACAGTGGAAGTCCCACGCGGTTCGCCTTCCAGGTACAAGAAAGCAGTCCGATGGCGAGCGCGACCATTCCTTCCGCCAGCCAAACCCGCAGCCATGCAAATGACGTGACCTGTCTCGACGCCAGCAGCGCAGCCGGAATGGCAGTCAACCCCATCGCCACGTGACCCCAGCCGGAGACCGCCGTGAACGCCGCCGAGCGTTCCATGGTGTCGCGGATGTACCTCAGATTCTCTGCGATGTCGGGAGCAACCGGCCCCTCATCGGCGCCAAAAGAAGCGCGAAGCGAACGATGAAATCGCCGGAGCCGATGGGAACGCGCATCCACCATGAAAGCAGAATAGCAGCGTTATTGTATTAATGTCAAGTACTTTACGTTGCAAAGACAATACTCCCGTGTCCCCTGTGTTGAAAGGTTTGCCTCCGCGCTCCCACTACTGCAAGAATCAAAGAGACCCCCATGAGTGATTTCGGCAAACTCCTCATCCTCTTCGGAGCAATCCTGGTCGTAGCCGGACTGGCTTTGGTCTTTCTCGGCCGCACCAATCTCCCCCTGGGCCGCCTGCCCGGAGACATCATCTATCGCGGCAAGCACACCACCTTCTATTTCCCTCTAGCAACCTCAATTCTGCTCAGTGTAATTCTCTCGCTGCTTTTCTATGTCCTCGGAAAATGGCGCAGATGAGAGCGTTTCCTTCGTGATTCTTAGTGCTCTTTGTGGTGATTGATTTTCCCGGAAGTATAAAGAGCCGGCAGAAAGTTGACGCCAACCCACCCCAGCCATTACATTCGTCGCACGTCATTTCTGCTCTTTGAATTTTGAATTCGTTCGGAATGCGCGTCTTTGCCTTTCGGCGAAGACAGGGAAGCGGGTGCAAGTCCCGCGCTGCCGCGCAACTGTAAGCGAGGAAATTTTCGTCGGCCACTGGAGATCCGGGAAGGCCTTCGACTCCGTCGGATGGGGTACTCCATCCTCACTCGCAAGCCAGGAGACCGGCGCAATCCGTTTACCTTAACCCCCTTCGCGTGAAAAGGAGGATGGAATGCGCATCGTTGTCGCTCTTCTCAGTTTTCTCAGCTCGGTGGCGCTTGCCGCTGATCTCAAAATCAAAGTCATCGATCCCCAGTCCGCCGCGGTCGCCGGCGCACAGGTACTTCTGCTGCGCTCAGCCGATTCCAGGATTCTGGATACCCAGCACACCTCACCGGAAGGTAGTGTTGCTTTTCAGGTGCCCGATTCTCACGGCTACCAGTTGAAAGTTCTGGCGCCTGGATTTGCTGCCGAGTCCATCGCGGTCAACGCCGAAACCGAACTCACGATCAAACTGCATCTCGCCGTCTCTTCCGAAACGGTTGTGGTCAGCGCAACGCGCACTCCCGTCTCCGGAGAAGCCTCCGGCGCCGATGTCGACAGCCTGACCACATCTCAACTCACAACCATGCGGCCCGTCGTGGCGGCCGATGCCGTACGCTTTCTTCCCGGAGCCATCGTCAATGACTCCGGCCAGCGCGGCGGTCTCACTTCGCTCTTCGTGCGCGGCGGCGAATCCCGTTACAACAAAGTCATCGTCGACGGCGTTACCGTCAATGAACCTGGCGGGACATTCGATTTCGGCACCCTGCCCATGGATCAGGCCGATCGCATGGAATTCGTCCGCGGCGCTCAGAGCACGCTTTACGGCTCCGATGCCATGACCAGCGTCGTGCAGGTCTGGACCCGCACCGGATCTACACGCGTCCCCGAACTCCGCTTCGGTGCGGACGGGGGGAACTTCAGCACCGCCAACGGATACGCTTCCCTGGCCGGGGCTCGCGGCCGCTTCGACTACAACCTCTTTGCCAACCAGTTCAACACGCAGGGCGAAGGTATCAACAGCGCCTATTCTGATTCGCTGCAGGGCGGAAATGTGGGAGCTGCGCTCAACGATCACATCTCTGTTCGCGCGCGCCTTCGCCACTCCAACAGCCACTCCGGCCTTCCCGGGGAATGGAATTTTAACGGCGCTGCGTTGGTACCTCCCGATCCCATCGATCACTCTCACCTGAATACGATCCTCGGAAGTGTGGAACTCGCGGTCGCCCAGCCGTCCGGCTGGCAACACCACTTCACCGCATTCGATTACAGCTACCGCTACGATGAACTGAATCCAACCGGAGACCCGCAACGCGTCAGCCCGCTCTATGGACAATTCGACTTTCCCTCGCACGAAGTCGATCACATCAACCGGATCGGATTCGAATACCAGGGTGACTACTCCGAACGCGCCTGGGCGCACACCACGTTCGGATACCGCGTTGAAAACGAAAACGGACTCGTAGGAGACGTCAACTTTGGACGCACTCCTGGGCAGCGCCTTAACAATGATGCTTACCTCCAACAACAGGTAACCTGGAAGACGCTGACTGCAATCGCCGGCGGACGCTTCGTTCACAACAGCGCCTTCGGCAACACTGCCGTTCCACGAGTCTCCCTGGTGTGGCAGGCCCTTCGCGGCGCAAACATTCTTTCCGGCACCCGCCTCCGTTTCTCCTACGCCACTGGCTTCAAAGAGCCGCGCCTGGAGGAAACTTTTGCCGGCGCGCCGTATTCGAACCCTAACCCGGGACTCAAGCCCGAACGCTCGCGATCGTTCGAGGCCGGATTGCAGCAGGAACTCCTTCGCGGCAGACTTCTGCTCAACGCTACATACTTCAACAACCTCTTTCACGACCAGATCAATTACGAAATCGTTGATCCTGTAAATTTCATTGGCGAATACGTCAACGTCAACAAGTCGCTGGCTCACGGCGCCGAGATAACGCTGCAGGCTAAGCTCACCTCGCGACTACTGCTGAATTCTGCCTACACGTATACGTCAACCCAGATTCTTGACAATCCCGCGCCGACGGACTCGCAGTTCGAACCCGGAGATCCGCTGCTGCGCCGCCCAAAGCATTCCGCGACCGAGACTTTGTCTTATCTTGGATCCCGCTGGGGCGCGAACCTGAGCGGAAGTTTCGTCGGTTGGCGTCCTGACGACGACTTCCTTGGCTTCGGCATTAACCACGCCCCAGGCTACGTCCGCGCCGACATCGGTGGATGGTACGCCATACACCCACGCATCACCGCCTACCTGAATGTGGAGAACGCTCTCGACCGCCGCTACAACGAGGTAGTCGGATATCCCGCATTACCGATCAACTTCCGAGCGGGTTTCCGCTTCCGTCTCGGCGGAGAGTAGCCAGGAAGCGATGCCGAAACAGCGTGGACACATGGAGATTTACGACGAACGAAGATCGATCGCTAACCGGAAACTGGAATACCGTCAAAGTGGATCGCGAAAGTGCAATAACGCGAACGTGGAGGACGGCGATACTGGGGAACGGCGAACGTGGAATACCGTGGAAGTGGGGTTCCGTGGAAGCGCGGCGTTTCAGCGTCGCGGAAAGCGCTCAGAATCCACAAGGCGCTTCAGCCCGAGTTGCAGCCACGACCCACGGCCTCTAACTCACCTTCTGGGGAGCCTCCGGCACCGGCATCGTCGCGGCCTTGGCGCCAAAGTACTTCGTTCTGGCGAGCATTAGCTTCTCGATCTCGCCCTGCTGCAACGGCTGCTGCCGTCCTAAAAGATGCGTGACCAGGGCGATCTCAGCAAAATGCTCGACGGTCTCCATTTTCATATACGCGCGCTCCAGCGTATCGCCGTAAGTCACCACTCCATGGTTCGACATCAAAATCGCGTCGTAATTCGGAACGTAGGGTTCGAGGGTTTGCGCCAACTCGGAGGTGCCCGGAGTTCCATAACGCGCCAGTGGAATACATCCCAGTCCCATCACCACTTCGCAGACCAAAGGTTCGGTCAGAGGCACGCCAGCCGCCGCAAACCCGGTTGCGGTCGGGGGATGCGCGTGCACAATCGCTTGCACATCCGGTCGGGTGCGATAGATCAGCAGATGCATGCCGATTTCACTGGTCACATTGCGGTGTCCGGAAACATGCTCGCCTTCAAGGTCCACAATCACCATGTCCGACGGCCTCATTCCCCCTTTACTCACAGAGGTGGGAGTCACCAGGATCCGGTCATCCCGGAGCCGGACCGATAGGTTTCCGTCCATGGCCGCAACAAAACCCCGCTGGTGCAGCATGCGTCCGTACCGGACGATTTCTTCCCTGTATTTGCGTTCCGTAGGCATGAATTCCCTTAGTTTGAGGGAGAGATTGTTAAAAAGCGGGCCGCACTTGGCACCCGCATAGTATCAGCCCTTGGGCGGCCTAGACAATGCAATTTTCCCATAAAAGACATCTGTTTCCAGCCTTCGGAAGCCACGTAATAGCGGGCCTAAACCCTATAATCGCAATGCGTGCTGGTTTCCGATTTTCATTACGACCTTCCTCCTGAGTTGATCGCTCAAGAACCTCTCGCAGAGCGTTCTGCTTCCCGGCTTCTGCACCTTTTGGGCTCAACCGGGGAGGTGGAGGATCTCCGTTTTCGAGACTTTCCTGGCCTCCTCCGTCCCTCCGACCTCGTTGTTTTCAACAACACCCGGGTGTTTCCCGCCCGCCTTTACGGAAAGAGAGAAGGTTTGAAGTCTCAACCGCTCAGTCCGCACAATCCCGCCTCTCGCCAATTCCTCCGCGGACGAGTGGAAGTGCTGCTCACCCGGCGGCTGAAAACCGAGCCAAACGAGTGGGAATGCCTCGTCCGCCCCGGCCGCAAGATCGGAGTCGGGGAACATCTCTTCTTTGGGGAGAACGATCAATTGCGGGCGCAAGTGATTGCTCGCGGGACCTTCGGCGAGCGCCAAATCCGATTCGCTCCCGCGGAAGATTTCTTCGCCGCAGTCGAGAAGATCGGTCACATCCCGCTACCACCCTACATCGCTCGTGACGATTCTTCCGCAGACCGCGACCGCTATCAGACCGTGTATGCGCAGGAGCGTGGCTCAGTCGCCGCGCCGACTGCAGGATTGCACTTCACTCCAGAAATCCTCGGCGCCATTCGCGAGCGGGGCATCGAAACCGCGGAAGTCACGCTCCACGTCGGTCTCGGAACCTTTCAGCCCATCCGTACCGATCGCGTCGAGGAACACAGGCTCCACTCGGAACCGTACTCCATCTCCGAATCCGCAGCCTCCAAGGTTGAACAGGCCCGGCGTGAGTCCCGCCGTATTGTTGCGGTCGGAACCACCACCGTCCGCACGCTCGAATATGCGGCTCAGCAGCATAATGGTGAAATCCGCCCCGGGTCGGGCGAAGCCAATCTGTTCATCTATCCCGGATTCAAGTTTCAAATCGTACAAGCGCTTCTCACCAATTTTCACCTTTCCGAATCAACGCTGCTGATGCTGGTTTGCGCTCTGGGAGGAAAGGAAAATGTCCTTCGCGCTTACAACCACGCCGTATCTCAACGATATCGCTTTTACTCGTACGGAGACTGCATGTTTGTTGAGTGACTTCGCCTCAATTCCAGCATCAAATTCTTGAGTTACCCACAGGTTCTACCTTCAAACCCTGACCGCAATGGCGGTTTTGCCGTATAGCCTACACTTCCATCCACATGCGAGACTCCCCTCCGTGCCTCCGGACCTAGAGGAACGGATTCAGCAACTATGCGCTGCCATTGCCGCAACTGATGATGAGGGAGAGTTGAGTCGTTTATGCGTGGATTTGCAAAAGGCTTTGAGCGAGCACATCCAGAACGTGCGCCAGAAAGGTGGCGCATTATCGGGCCTCGCCCAAAACGCGCCCTCCCACGAAAGGAGAATAGGGGTGTTAGACGAGATTTCCAAGCAGCGTGTAAAGGAACTTTGTGATCAGATCGCGAAGGAGCAGGACCGCCATCGCTTCTCTCGACTGATTTCAGAATTGAACCAGATTCTCGAGGACTCTGGCACGAGAACCAGCGACGGGGCAGACGGCGCTGCAATCGTGGACACATCTGTGTCCGCCGACAAGTCGTCCTGATCCTGTGCCGCTTCGTCGCGACCTTACGGAAGCTGCAGGTCGAAAGCGTAAATTTCCTGTGTGCTGATATCCCGCGGGAACAGCGGCACCTCTCCCGGGCCCAGTCCCGTCCACGATCCGGGGCTGAATGGGCTGCGGAACAAACGAGCCTTCTTCAGGTCCGCCACTTTGTCGGTCTTCGAATCGCTGATCCGGATTCGGTAGTACCCGCTCTCCTTATTCAGGAAAGTATCGAAGTACACGTAAGCACTATCCCGCGACCACGATAGATACCCGAACAGCCTGTCAACTCGCAGTTCGCGCCATTTCTGCGTGCCCACCTCGTAGAGCATCAGCTTGTTGTTTCCAACCCCAATCCCTATGATGTGCCGCCCATCCGGCGACCACCGCGGGCCGAAGATTCCGGTCGAGCCCGGCAATTGCGAGAACTGGTTGGATTCAATGTTCAGTACGTTGATAAACGTCTTCTCTGGATGGAAGATGTCGTAATCGCCAAAGGCGAGTTGCTTCCCGTCTGGGGACCACGTCGCATCCGTCTCCTGCAAGTTGTCGCTGGTGACAGCCTTGGGACTGCCTCCATCTCGTGACACCAGGAATACCTTCCACGGTTTTCCTGGAACGGCCGCCGAAAACGCAATCTGCTGTCCATCTGGCGACCAGTGGGCCAGCGCCGCCTGCATCGGCGGATATGTCAGCTGCAGGCGCGCGCTTCCATCAGCTTTGCTGCGCCAAAGCGTATTGTCCGGATAGCTTACGTATGTGATCCATTCTCCGTCTTTGCTGAAATCGACATCTCCTGCAGAGATGCCGCCCAGGTACGGTACCAGCTCCCCGGACTTCGAATCGTAGCGCACCAATTCTGATCGAAGCTGAGTCCCGATCACGAACAGTTTCCTGCCATCTTTACTTACGACAGGATTGACAAACTGCAGGGGGCCGGTCGTAAGTTGCACCGGCTCGTGCGACGCCCTTCTCCACCAGCTGGAACGATCCCGCATGATCCAGATATTCGAGTCGCGGTTCCGAGTGCTCTGAAACACGAAGTATGAACCGTCAGCCGTCCAATTGCCGCAACACTCGTTCGGAGGCGTATTCCAACCCGGAAGTACCTCGTGCATTTCGCTGCCGTCCGCTCGCACTTCCCAAATGGAAGAGATATTGTTGAGATTGTTGGATACCGTAAAGCGAATCCGGCTGTCGTCCGGCGAGAATGCCAGCCCGCTAACCGTATCGTTTGCCACCGCAATCTTGTGTGGATTTGCTCCGTCGTGCTGTGCAATAACAAGATCCGCTCCGTTGTTACAGGCCAGCTTTCCATCCGGCCCCCACACGCAGTTGCCCGCGATCATCTCGCCCAGCCTTCGAGGCGACCCAGCTGGAAGAGGGACTGAGAAGAACGGACTCTGCATTGGATTCGATTGACCGACCAGTAACTCTGAACCATCGGCAGAAACGTCCAGCGCAAACGGATTCGGGAGTGGAATGTCCACCGGAGCCGTTTCTCCTCCGGTCACCGAAACCTGCACTACGCTCATTCCGCCAGGAGCGTACTCGGAGATGTAGAGCCGGTTTCCGTCGCTCACAAAGCCCATCTTTGGCGCGCTGTCGCTCGTGATCTGCGTGGCGTTGCCGATCTTGGGCGCGGGCAGCGGTATTCTCGTCCACACCCCAAGTCCCGCGGCGGCGATCGCCAGTACCCCCAAGACGCTCCATTTCATCCACGAAGCGGCACGCCTCGACATCTCGGGAGCAGCGCCGGTGACGCTCACCGCACTTCTGCCCGATTCCGTGTCCCGTTTCAAACGCTTCAGGTCCGTTTCGAGGTCCGCGGCCGAGTGATACCGGAGCTCCCGATCCTTCTCTATGCACTTGTGAATGATTCGTTCGAGTTCCACTGGCAGATCCGGATTCAGTCGCACCGGCCCAATCGGTGCCCGATTCACGATCGCCTCACAGATCATCGCCGATGTTTCTCCACGAAAAGGCAGAGCTCCCGTCGCCATCTCGTAAAGCACAGCTCCAAAAGAAAAAAGATCGCTGCGCGCGTCGAGTTCCTTCCCCCGTACCTGCTCCGGCGACATGTATGCCACCGTGCCCATCATCGTGCTCGGGCTGGTCAGATGATCGACATTAATGGAACGCGTCTGTGTGTTAAGAGTCGCGCTGTGGCTCGACGAACTCAGTGCCGGAGAAACTTTCGCCAGTCCGAAGTCCAGAATCTTGGCGTGGCCGCGCTCGGTGACGAAAACGTTCGCCGGCTTGACATCCCGGTGAATAATCCCTTTGCTGTGAGCGGCGTCGAGCGCATCGGCAATCTCGATTGCCAGAGGAAGCAGCGTCTCTAAATCGAGCGCATTTCCTCCGATCCGGTGCTTCAGCGTTACGCCTTCCAGGTACTCCATCGCGATGAACGCCAGCCCGTTCTCTTCGCCAATATCGTGAATCGTGCAGATGTTCGGATGATTCAATGCGGACGCGGCCTGCGCCTCTCTCTGGAAACGCGCCAGTGCCTGAAGATCGCGTCCTACCTCGTCCGGCAAGAACTTCAGGGCCACAATGCGGCGCAGCCGCGTATCCTCGGCCTTGTACACCACACCCATCCCACCGCCGCCCAGCATCTCGACAATGCGATAGTGCGAAATGGTCTGCCCAATCATCTGGATGCAAATTTACCCGTGCGAATTGTCGAGGTCAACAAAGCGACCTTAGAGAGTGATACGGGCATAACCGGAATTCGTTAGCCCGAGATGAATGCAGAAAAGCGAAACGGGCACCTTGTAAGGTGCCCGTCAGAGACTATTTGACGCGGTAAACTCTTACGCCCGAGCGCCCGCTGCGGCCGGCTCCGCTTCCTTCGCGGACTTCTCTTCACCATTCGCCTTCTGCTGCTGCGGCTGTCCGCCCTTGCGGATATCGATGCCGCCCTTGAAGAACGCGCCATCTTCAATGGAGATGCGCGCTGCCACGACGTCGCCGGTGAGCGAACCGTCGCTACGAATATCCACGCGGTCGCTGGCAGTCAGGTTTCCGCGCACTTTCCCGAGTACTACGATCTCTCGCGCGTTGATGTTCGCCGCAACTACTCCATTACGGCCAACCGTCACGCGGTTTCCCGATAGGTTGATGGAACCTTCCACGCGCCCGTCAATATAAAGAGACTCAGAGCCGGTCACCTCGCCCTTGATTACGAGCGACTTGCCGATCGTGGCCTGGTCCGCCGTCGTGGTCGTCACCGGACGCGGTGCCGCTGCGGGTTCACTCGACGTCATCATTGGCGCGCTGGGGGTCGTTGCGGTTGGCCGCTCCGGCTCGGCCGGACGGCCAGGGGTCTGAGGCTGATTCGTGGGCTTCCACATGGGATGCGAAGTTCCTTTCCTTGTTGGGATTAAGGATTACTGGCCGCACTTACGTGACCAAAGCAAATTCTACTCCCAAGTCTCATTTCGAGCACTGTGGAAAACCCTTTATTCTCAACGTAAGTTCCTCGTTTGGTACCCAGTCCCGGCCCGTCTCACACTATTCCCGTCTCGTCCCGTTCCGGCACACCCAAGGAGTTTTCTCTTACCGGCGTGTAACGATTGCGCAAATATTCCGTCGCCCGTACCTTTTCACATCGCGCCGGAGTTATCCTCTACGGGAGAAGATTTGTCGAAACCAAGTTCACGTTCCAAATTCTTATGCCCCTAGCCTGAAACGTACGAATTTATTCCGAACCTGTCCCGAAGGAGCCTCTCATGTCCGAACCAGCCGTCATCACTCCAGCGATCTCTCGTCCTGAACCCGGCGAGTACGCTCCCTATTACGACCGTTATATCTCGCTGATTTCCGGAAACGACATCCTTGCGACCCTGGATTCGCAACGTCGTCAGACGCTGCTTCTTCTCTCGGGATGCGGCGAAGCCGAGGGTGACCATCGCTACGCCCCAGACAAATGGACTGTCAAAGAAGTCCTCGGGCACGTCTGCGACACTGAGCGCATCTTCGCCTACCGCGCCCTCCGCATCGCTCGCGGAGACCGCACCCCGATCGAAGGCTTCGAGCAGGACGATTACGTCCGCAACAGCCCCTTCGGGAAGCGCCCCTTGGCCGAGGTGATCGAGGACTACATTGCAGTCCGTCGCGCCACCCTGACGCTCCTCCGCAACCTGGACGAAGAATCGTCGCTCCGCCGCGGCATCGCCAATAAAAATGAAGTCAGCGTTCGCGCCCTCGCCTACCTGATCGCCGGCCACGAACTTCACCATCACCGCATCCTCGAGCAAAAGTACTTCCCTTCGAAATAACCCACAAAAGATAGTTCCCACCCTTGTCTCCGCGTTTTTTGCGGAGACAGGGTGGGCCTGTGTGGGGACGGAGGCATTTCCTCCAGCGACGCGAAGCGAGCCCGGGGGCTACTGAAACGACATCCAACCAAAGCCGTTCCGACCCGACATCGGTCCTCACCAAACTTACCAAGCAACTACTTTTGCTCGGATGGCCTCTTACTCTCGCGCTTAGTTATGTAGGAATGCAAAGATGCGGTGCGCGCCGACTGCGCGAGGAAAGTACCGCAGGCGAGTTACGCTCCCAAGCGGAATGTAAGCCCGGTACATCCTCTCGGCCTGGCGTTGTTCCATTAAGCGCATTTCCATTTTCGATTTTCAAAGGAGTTCCATGGTCGTCGGTCGAAAACTTCGTCTTGTAGCGCTTCTGGGTCTGTCTTCCTTCTTTGCCACGGGATGTAACAACGGCAGCAACACTGACATGAGTTACAAGGCTGCGATCAACGACCATTTCAAGGCGCACCCCGCGTGTATCTGGTCAGAGCCCAAGAAATTTCCCGCGCAGGCCGCGACTTCCGACGATGCCAAGACCGAAGGCTATGACGCCCTGACACAGCAGGGACTCCTGACCCGTACCACGGCGGAAAAGAAAGTGCTCATCGTCGCCTCGAAACAGGTCAACAACTATGACTTGTCGGATAAAGGCCGGAGTGCATGGACGCCCGATTCCTCCCAACCCGGATACGGAAACTTCTGCTACGGGCACCGCGAAGTGACCTCGGTCGACAATTCGACGCTGGGCACAAATGCAGAAGGCGCGAAAACAGTCGCGGTCTCTTATCACTACAAGATTGCCGACGTGGCCGACTGGGCGAACTCCCCGGAGATGAAGACCGCCTATCCCAGCATCGCAACCTCGCTGGACTCGAACCCTTCAGATACCGCCACGCTGGTAATGACCGGCGATCACTGGACCTACGGGAAGTAAGAAGCGCGCCAAGCCGAGGCAGCACCATGAAGTTTGTGTAGGGACGGGGCATTTCATCCGTCCTCAGGTTGATGAAGAACCCCTCCTTTTCTTAGAGCACTCATCGGGGGCGGCTGGGTCTTCGACAGGTACTCTAGGTCAAGTTGTCCGGAGTTGGACCAATTCCCGGAGGCGTTGCGTTTCGAGGATTCGCTTCACCTGGCACTCTTCGTGGACCGATTTTCCGCTCTCGTTCGTCGCTGTCTCGGGCCCTAGTTGTAGCCGCTTTTTGCATATATGGCACTTGAGATAGCTTTTGCGAAATTGCTTCATACCAGCCCCGATTCCATGAAAGTCCAAAATCAACTCGATCTCAGTTTCCAGAACCGCGACTGACAGTTCTGAAATCGCGCACCGTCACATCTTTTCCGATGTGAATGAGGTGATACCTCTCGGCTGGAAACGGAGGCGACTCGACTTTGGGCGCGAAATAGCGCACGCTCACATCTTTCCCGAAATGAACAATCTCCTGCCCCATCCCGACCGTGAACTTGTCAGCCCTGGTCTCCCGCACCGGAATTGGCCGGGCCTGAAAACTGGTTCTGCCCTTGACTGGTATCACCTTTAGGCTGGGCGGAAGTACCTGCTGCTCGAGGGCATTCGTGCTCTGCAACTCCAAAGAGCGCGAGAGCGAAGGCACGTGGCGGAAAGCAGACCAGCAGGTTAACAGAGCGACCGTAACAAACGCTGCCAAGCCTACCTTCCAGGTCCGTTTGTGGGAGAAGACCCGCGGTGCAGACCGCGCGAGAACTGTCGTACCTACGTCGGGCTGCTGGGGTCTGCTTCTCGGAATTGAAGGTCCGATCACCTTCCGGTGATCACGGGTACCGGATGCCTTTGTTGCAGAGCGTGGAACTATCGCCCGCATAGTCGTTCCATGACCATCCGATTCTATTTCCAGTTTGCCGTTCAGTTCTCTCATGCGCTCGCGCATCCCGGCCAAGCCGACGCCCGTTTCTGCGCTTGTTTCACGAAGTCGATTCAGGCGGTCGGCCGGTATACCGCATCCGTCATCTCGTATCTCCAGGATTATCTTTTCCAGGTGGTGCAGTAGGCATACGCTAACCGCCGAAGCTCTGGAGTGCCGATGTACATTCGTCAAGCTCTCCTGCAGGACACGGAAAAGAGAGATCTCGATCCAGATTGGAAGTCGCTCTTGCACCGCTGCAATGTCCAACTTTACGTTGACCCCGGTTCGCTTGGCGAAGCCTTCGACGTACCACTCTGCTGCGCAGGCAAAACCCACCTCATCCAGTAGTGGCGGATGCAGTAGGTAGGACTTTGTGCGAATTTCCCCGATAGCCTGATCTGCCAGGAGGGCGGCCTCGGAGGCAAGCAGCATAGTGGACGGGTTCTCCTTGCACTGTTCCTGAAGAAGCGAAATGCTGATCTTTAGCGCGGTCAGGGTTTGGCCAGTGCTATCGTGCAGGTCACGAGATAACTTGCGTTTTTCCTCATCCTGTACTTTGAGAAGCCGCTGTGAAAGGGTCTGAAGTTCTGCGGTGCGTTCTAGAACCACCGATTCGAGTTGCGCGTACGTAAGCGCCGGTCGTGTCGAATGCTTTGAAAAGCTCCACATAGGTTCTCCTGGAAGCGGCAGAGTCCCTTGATTGTTCCATTCAACACTCTCGGAATCTGGTCAAAACTGCTCAAGGGGGGCTGGCCCCGAATTTGCTCCCGCTCACAGTGGCCACGGAATCGGCTCCGTTCCGGTCATACCGTGACTATTTTCGAGACCAGCACTCTCATGAATGCTCCCGTCGAGAACCCTCAGTGCGTCTATTAGCAAGCCCCCCCAAAGTGGACTTATGACACTATGCAAGAGTGGTTATTGTAGAGAGCCACCGCGGCTGGTTAACTTTCGCCGTGAGGTGTTGAGACTCGTACAAGAAAACATTGGCAGAGAGAACATTGCGGGAAAGTCGCGCGTAGCTACCACCTGCGCGAATCTTCTTGCTCAGTTCTTTCACGTCAGTGGCGTCAGCCTGAGACGAAGGTCTTTGCTCAGCGAGCAATGGCACCAGCTCAAAAAGTTCAAACCGGCTGCGCCAATTGTTACGAAAGGAGCCCGCACTTGAAGGTATCCATTCGCGTCGCGTTCATCGACGCCATCTTTGCGCTTAGCCTACTAAGTATTTGCAGCTCCAGTTCCGTTGCTGCGCCTGCCGATTCCGCTGCGCAGTCACGAGCTGTGAGAGATGGCTCTCACGACTTCGACTTTATTTACGGGAAGTGGAGAATGCCCAACCACCGTTTAAAAAAACGCCTTGCGGGATCGCATGAATGGGTCGATTTCATCACCTGTGATGAAGGGCATCCCCTGCCTGGAGGTATCGGGGACATGGATTACTGGAAGGCGAGCTACTGGAAAGATTTCGTCGGAGTGACCGTTCGTACGTACGATCCCAAGACTGGTCTTTGGCGCATCTACTGGGTGGATAACACATTCTCAGATGGCGTCATTCAGCCGCCTGTAGTCGGCAAGTTTGACGGAAGCGTAGGGATATTCGAAGGACCCGATACTTTCAACGGGATACCGATTACCGTACGCTTCACCTGGACGGTGAATCCCAAAGGTTCGAACGTTGTCGCCAAGTGGGAGCAGGCGTTTTCAACCGACAACGGTAAGACCTGGGAGACCAATTGGTACAACGAGTTTATCCATGACGACAACTGCACCCCCACCCCGTGATTGGCATTAGAACGCTACGCGGCGGGACCTGAGGGGCGCCCCGTTCAAGCTTCGCTTGAGCGGGGCTTTTCTGCTGGCAACTGAAGGAGGATAGCCATAGGAGTCGGCCTTGATCTGAAACCCTCCACGGTCAGCCGTGTCCTTGTATCGATCAATCGCGTCGCGCATTTCCCAGAGAGCCTGGCGCAGTTGCTTCTCTTGCTGCCGCTTGATGGTAACTTTCGCCAGTGGCAAGGCCATCATCGTCAGAATCGAAAGGATGGTCGCTGCGACGATCAGTTCCAGGAGTGTCAGACCGGCTGAGTTCCGACGAGTCGAGCAATGTCTGACCATAAGAAGTGGTTTCGTTGATGGAGAACTTGGATTGATTAGTTCGCCCTCCTGAAAAGCACATGCATCGCACTGGCCATCAGCGAGTCTCGGCTGAGGACGGAGGCTCGAAGAAAACTCCCTTGACGCCAGTAGTACGAATCTCACAGCGCTTCGAAAGCGCGAAGGCTGGGGCAGCCAGTTTCCGGATCGCGCACGGTAAAGACCAGAGCTGGACCAGCCCCCCGACTTTGTCTTTGTCTATGACTGACTGGCTCGGGTGCAGTTCCGCGTCGGTCTTCCAACCATTGCCGGTAAACCCAGTTACCGAGTTCTTCCCAGAACCCACCCGAGGACGTATTTTGCGCCTACTCCTTGCTCTTAAACACTCTTTCGTCGATCACCATCTCTCGCATGCTTCCATGTAGCAAGCCCCCTCGGCTACCTTTCTTGACGGCCAGCTGCCAGTCAAAGGTGTCGTTCCGAACTTTGGTTGTGAAGGTCAACGTCTGTGCACTTGACTTGGCGTCAGATATCTCCGATGTAGTCTCACTACCGTTTACCGGGTCGACGAGGATCATTGTCCCGGTTATCGCACCGTCGGAGTGACTAATAGTGAAAGTGAACAAGTGCTTCCCAGTCGCGGGACTGATCTTCGTCTGCCAACTGCCCACGAACTGTGACTGCGCAAGAGAACAAAGCGAAAGAATGGCAATTAAGGCAATCTGCGCTAGGACGCGATTTCCAACTGTTCTCATGATTCCCTGCCTAAAACTGAGGTTTGCCGAACATCGTTACTTCAACCGTCATACCTGTATCAGCGTCATCCGGATAGTCGTTCTTGATGTCCGGCGTGACGTAGTTCTGTTCAGTTCCCACTGCACCGCTATATCTATTGATCTGAAAGTCGAGCAGGTTTGCCAGTTCATGCGCGTAGTCCCCCGAGACACGGTTCAGGTTTCCGCTGGCAACGGCCTCTGAAGGAATGAAGATTGTGCCGTTCTGTGCGAGGGAAGGTTGGTTAGGATCGGAAAAGTCTGGCCTGTTGCGAGCCTCAGCATTTTCACCCTTACCCATCTGGTGAAGGTCCGCTAGGGTTTTACTGGTGTCAAGATGTGGGGCGTTGGCGAGAGTCTGAGTCCCGACTTTCGAAAAGTCCTTGCCGAATACCTTTTGAAGAGCGGTGTTGAAGGCTTTTCCAAGCCGTTTGTAAAACATTTTCTGAATCTGCTTGGGGGTTAACGGCTTTTGCGCCCCACCGCATAGGTAACCAGCTATGCTGCAACCGGGGACCCAGCCGTGCGCATTATCGTCGGAGGCTTCTTTCCACGCTTCCTTCCCGTTCTTTTGGCAAAAGTCGTCATTCCCGCATGGGCCCCACGAAGTGCCGTATCCCCACGGTGCATGCCCGTCCGCGTCCGCCCGGTTGATCGGTGAGTTCTCCACATAGGAATACAAATTCAGCGTCTGCGGGTCGCCGAAACTTGCATACGGCACGGTGGTCGGCTTGGCTGCCCAGTCCGGTGTCATGAACCGTCCCAGCGCCGAGGAATCGTACCTGGCTCCGAAGTTATCGAGCCCGCTCTCGGTGTCCCGTTCTTTGCCGGTGAACTTGTAGTTCTGCGGTTTGCGGTCGCACAGTTTCATCTCGCCGCCGTAGGGATAGAAGTACGACTCCTCTTCGCCCGTCGGTATCGTCGTGTAGCCCGTCGGAGAATTCGTGCACGGGCTCATCGTTCCCACCTCGTCGGTTACCACGCTGGATGATCCCAGATGGTCTGAGTAGTAGTAGTGCGCCTTGCTGTCCACGGCCTCGCGACGCGCCACCCGTTTGCCCGCGAAGTAAATGTAGTCCTTCCAACTGGACGCCGTGGCGGTCAGGTCGCTCTCCGCCATCGACGCGCCCCAGTACAGAGTCCCGGACGACTTCTTCACTCGATTGCCGTCTCCGTCGTAGGTGTAGGTTACACCCGCAGTGGTCAGCAGACGGCTCTCGGCATCATAGGAGAAGGTTGGGGGCTGGCCCAGACTAGTGAGCAACCACGAAACCGGCTGCCCCAGACTTCGTGATTTCGAAGTCTGGGCATTCCTGCTGTCGACTTCTAGACATTTTCTTTTCGCCGCCGTCGCGCCCGCGGTTCCCCTGATTCAGGAGTTTTCCACAGACAAAAGCCAGAATCCTGTGACATCTGCACTTTACTCTAACCCGCAAAAAGAGCCAGACTGTTCCCATGCGCGGACGGCTCTCATTCCAACTCCCACCCACCCCGGACGTCCGCCGCTCCGAACCAGCAGCTAACTCCTTATTCCGGAATATTTTGCGCATAACTCATTTAAATCCAATATTTTGCGAGCCCAAAACCATATCTCCAGCCCGCAACTTGCCTGAATTCAATATTTTACGCACATCGATCCAAAAATCGCGCAGGCATTCAAGTCAAACCCTTGCACCGGACGCTTCACCTTCTCGGATGCCTCTCGTCCCAGCCAGCACCCACCCCGGACCGCGACCGCTCGGACCCAGCCGCTAACTCCTTATTCCAGAATATTTTGCGTGTAACTCATTTAAATCCAATATTTTGCGAGCACGAAAGCAAACTTCGGCCCGTAACTTACCTGCATTCAATATTTTACGTGCAGCGATCCAAAATCGCGGAGGGCTATCAAGCCCCCAATCTGTTACCCTCCCGCACCCGCCTTGCCCCAAACGCCGGCCAGGTCCCTGGGCAACTCGGTCCGTCCCAGCATGCAACTAACAAATTAGTTAACGTTTTAATTGCGTCTGCGTCTAATTACTAACGAATAAGGAGGAGCTTTGGCCCGCAGCAGATCCGCAACCCTGACCGAAGCCGAGTTGCGCATCATGAACGTCCTTTGGGAAAAGGGTTCGGCGACTGTCCATGAAGTCTTGCAGGTCCTCCCGGCCGAGCCCGCCTTGGCCTACAACTCCGTTCTGACGATTATTCGCATCCTCGAGAAGAAGGGTTACGTGAAGCATGTAAAGGACAAGCGAGCCCACGTGTACACGCCTCAGGTGGATCGCAAGGATGCGTCACGCTTTGAAGTGAAACACCTCGTGAAACGTTTCTTCGGGAATTCCGATGAGTTGCTGGTACTGAACATCCTGGAAGAGAAGAGCATCGATCCTGGTGAGTTGGAGCGGCTCCGTCAATTGCTGGAAAGGAGCAAGGCCTGATGCTCGCAGCGCTTGACCTCCAAACAGTGGCTCAGTACTCGGCTCTCCGGATTGTCGAGTCGCTGGCGGAGGGCACCGTGACATTTGGCTTCGCTGCCCTCCTGCTGCGCATTGTTCCCCGCCAGAATGCCGGCACGAGATTCGCAATCTGGTTCTCGGCTTTGCTCGCGATCGCGTTCGCTCCCGTGGCGACCGGCATTTGGTCATCGCAGATTCCCAGTTCGAGCATGAGCCTAATCCGGCCGGCCATTACGGTTCCAGATTCATGGGCGGTTTACCTCTTTGCAGGTTGGGCAATTCTGTCTGGCTGGTTCCTCCTGAGCGTCGGACGGGCGCTCTGGCACATTCGTGCTCTCAAACGGAAGCTGCACAGAAATTGATGTAAACGAATTGGATTCGGCGGTCCACGACGTGCTCCGTCGTGATGCCAGGAAGGTGAAGCTCTGTACGTCGGAGCAGGTGCGGGTTCCGACGGCGATTGGCCTTATGAAGCCGGTGATTCTGCTGCCAGCGTGGGCGCTTGACGAGCTCACGCCGACAGAGATGAAACAGGTTCTTGATTCACGAGATGGCGCATCTGCATCGCCGGGATGATTGGACCAATCTTGTTCAACAGGTGGTGAAGGCGATCTTCTTCTTCCATCCGGCGGTGTGGTGGATCGAAAAAGAAGCGTCTTTGGAGCGAGAGATCGCCTGCGATGACGCAGTTCTGGAGGAGATCGAGAGCCCGCGAGCGTACGCCGAATGCCTCGCGCATCTGGCAGAACGAAGCTTCATTCAGCGGAGCGTGGCGCTAGCCCAGGCCGTTCTGGGCAGGATCCGCCAGACGTCGACGAGAGTGGCACAGATTCTGGACGGCAACAGGCCGAAAGGAACACGTACGTGGAAACCAGCGGTTTCGCTAGTCGCAGGATTTGCCATTGTGTTCTCTCTTGGCGCGTCGAGGCTTCAGCGATTCATCGCGTTTCAAGATAATTCTCCGGCGCAAGTTGCCCGCAGCGGCAATACAGAGGTGGCAAGCTTTGGACACAGCGCATCTGAAGCGCTTGCGCATAATGCGGTTTTGCGAGCAAGCCCGGTCGTGAGGCCGACTCAAACCAAGCTCGTGACGAGATCGGCGGAGAAGGTTTCCCCCGTGCGTCACCAGTCAACTAAGCCGACGATCAAGCGCAGGGCAGGCGAGATGATCCACCTTGCAAGTGCAAAAATTACTGTGGCACCTGTGCAGGAGACCGTCCTTGTATTGATTCAAGGCTCAGAACCGAGTGTCGAACCGGATGCGATCTCGCAAGTTCAGATGTGGCGCGTGACAGTACTTCGTTACGTGATCGAACCAGCCAGCAGTACAACTCCACGAAAGCAGATTTAGGGAATGATCGGAACGAGGATATTCGTGGACGTGCTTTTTAAAGAACTAACGAATTAGTTGTATGTAAATTCTCGATTGGGGTGAAATTCAAAATGAATGTAGGAAAGTGGTTAAACGAAAGCACGAAAAGGTGGACCCGGCGACTGGCAGTGCCGGTGCTTGCCGTGGCAATGGCGGCGTCGTTCGCCACCTATGAATGTGTCAAGCCGTCGGCGGCGAGAGCAGCCGATGCGCCTGGCGTAGCGGTGCCGCTTGACGCGAACACCGTGAGCGCACTGCTGGAGCTTGATAAAGCGATGGAAACCTTGGCTGCCCGGGTGACTCCGGCTGTGGTCAACGTGACCGTTACGTCTCGAACCAAGCCCGACAAAGCAGACAATCAAGCGCCCGAGGACATGCAGCAGTTCTTCGGTCAAAACAGTCCCTTCGGCCAGTTCTTCGGACCGCACATGCAGCAGCGGCAGCCGCAGATTGAGCACGGCATGGGAAGCGGCGTTGTGATCTCGCCTGACGGCTACATCGTAACGAACAACCACGTAGTTGATGGAGCAGTCGATGTACGAGTGACGACCAGCAACCGCCGAGTTCTAAAAGCCAAGGTGGTGGGCACCGATCCGCTGACCGATCTGGCAGTTCTGAAAGTGGATGCGAAGGACTTGACCAGCGCCCCGTGGGGAGACTCGACTCAGGTTCGCCCCGGTCAGATGGTTTTGGCATTCGGAAATCCGTATGGATTCCGGTTTCACCGTGACTCGAGGAATCGTCAGCGCAATCAACCGCGCGAATCCTGATCCGACGAATCCGAGCAAGCCGGGAGAATTCATTCAGACGGATGCGGCCATCAATCCGGGAAACTCCGGTGGTCCGCTGGTGGATTCGCGGGGAGAGATCGTTGGAATCAACACGTTCCTGGTTTCTCCGTCGGGGACATTCTCGGGAATGGGTTTCGCCATCCCGACGCAGATCGTGAAGCCCACGGTCGAGACTCTGATCCGGTATGGCAAGGTCAGCCATGGGCATATCGGAATCGGGATTTCTGATGTGACTCCGGAAAACGCGAAGTTCTTCGGGGATTCGACCGCAAGCGGTGCAGTCGTAACGCAGGTTGATGCGGATTCGCCAGGCGGGAAAGCAGGTCTGGAGATCGGTGATGTCATCACTGAGATCGATAGCCAGAAAGTGACCGATGCTGGAGAACTGCAGGTAGTCGTTGGCCAGAAGAACCCTGGTACGAAGATCAACCTGAGCGTACTCCGCAACGGTAAGACCTTGAATCTCCCAGTCACACTGGAGGCGCTCGGCAGCCACGCTGAAGCGAACGGCACTTCGGCGGAAGGCCAAGGGAAGATGCGCTGGGGAATCGGCCTCGGAAATCTAACTCCGGAAATGCGCGAGCAGATCCAGGCGCCGAGCAATATCCACGGTGCGGTGATTGAGCAGGTGCAGCCCGGCAGCCCGGCTGACAACGCCGGCCTGCAACAAGGCGACATCATTCTGGAGGTGAATCGCCACAAGGTCCAGAACGCGAGCGACGTGAAGGAACAGCTGGCAAACATTCCGAAGGGACAAGATGCCCTGTTGCTTGTGTGGTCGAACGGTGGCAATACTTTCCGGGTGCTGCACTCCGGTGATCAAGGATAAATTGCAATCAATGCGAAAACGCCGCATCCAATCCTGGGTGCGGCGTTTCGTTTTGCTCGACGCCTGCTATTCGCAAGACCTGTGAGGCCAAATGAAAACGCTCCCTGGCAGTCTCTGCTGCGTTGCGGTACTCGCGATCGTCACATCTGTTGCGGCGCAAACGACCGAACCCCTTACGTCGAACCCTGTTTTCGAAAAGAACTGCGCCAAGTGCCACGGTAAAACAGCCGAAGGGCGCCACTTCGGAGGGCCATCGCTGGTCTCTGAAGACGTTCGAAAAAGCTCTGCGGAAGAATTGCGGAGTGTTATTACGAACGGCAAGCATCGTATGCCCAAGTATGCCGGCAAGCTGCGCCCGGAAGAGATCGACACTTTGGTCTCACAAATCAAGGCAACTGGTCAGAAGTGATCCGAACACTCACCTGTGAGTTAAAAAGCAGGAGCGCACCTGGTACAAGAAAATAAGCCCCAGCATAGCCGGGGCTTCTGTGAGTATTCAGACTGGCAGCTCTACGAGGCGCGGCGCTGACGATCCAGATTCTCTTTGTCTTCTTCGTTCTGGTTGGAACCGCTTTTCTTCTGCCCGGATTGTCCGCTCTTCTGCCCGGATTGGTCCGTTTGATTCCGCTGTTCCTGCTGGCCGGACTTGCTGCCAGACTGACCGGAGTGTCCGCTCTGCTGCGTGTTCTGTCCCTGCTGCTGGCGGTTCTTCTCCATATCTTCTGCCATGAAATAGTCCTCCCTTGGTAGGTGTGCAACATGGCGCACCTTATGGATTCGACTGCTCTTCTTAGTTGCCGACGCTAGGGGGAAGGTTGGGCGAAGGAAAGACCGATGATGTGCACCGCGGGTTCTTTATTCCGGGGCTTCAGAGATTTGTAGCTGCGGCGTTTCTTGTGGAGCTGTAGCTTTCAGCCGCTGCAACTCGTCCTGGATTCGCGTCCATGCAGCGGGGTTTTTCTTGGTGAAGAGTGGCGCACTCGGGTCGCTATAGAAAGCAAGAATATTTTGCCGCAATTGAGGAGTAACTTGAACGAAATTGGCCTTCGTCAGATCATCCAACAGGTGTCCGTATGAGTTGTCGGTCAACCGGTATTCGCCGGCGTGGGTCATTCGACCGGTATCGAAATCTGTATTTGCGAGATGAAACGGCTGCTTATTCGACTCACTCAGTAGCTTTTTGTAATCCTCAATGCTGAGATTGACGCTCGCGATGTAAAGATCCTCCGTTTTCCGGCTCGGGATTTTGAAATCCAGAGCTTTGAAAGGCCCGACCTTGGGTACAAACCTCAGGAAGAATGCGAGTACGCGAGTTCCGAAGCCCGGCCGGCGGTAGCCTTTGCCCCATTCTCGCTGATAGTTCGCGCGCGAAAGGTAATAACGAAACTTGCGTGAGTCGAAATTGGGAGTCTCGGCGACAAGTTCCTTTTTGCGCGCCAGCAATGCGACTCGGGTCATCTCCGGCACAATCCTGCTGATCGCGCGCCGGAAAGTTCCGATTGCCAGATCTTCGTTGGAGATCACTTCCGACAGAGGAATGCCGTAGGTGTCCTGAAAGGCTCGCTCCAGCACCGGCTTTGAAATCTCAAATCCAATGAAATCGTGATAGCGGTCGGAAGTGTAGCGATTCTTGGCCACTTGCGTAACGTCGAATCCGAACTCGGTCCGGATGTGAGCTTTCGGGTTCTCCTCGTAGGTGACCTGGTTGCCGAATTTCTTCCGCAGCTTGGGGAACTCCAGCGCTACCGCTCGATTGATCGTTGGGTGGCCCATGTTGTCGGCGGAGTAGTGCGCCAATGCTCCAAGGGCGAATGCGTACTCTTCAAGATTGCTGGATTCCTTCAGCAGATTAACGACGAAGTCACCGCTACGAACGTAGTGTGTCAGGTCGCTGAAATATGCGTTTCCAAATGGGTAGTAACCCATATCCTGAACGAGGGATCCGCCGTACGCGAAAGCGTGAGCTCTCCTCAGATCGTCGGCCGTGGCAGCCGGAAAGCGATGCAGGAGCATGGGCTGAAGATTGTCTTTCCAGACCAGGTCCACGACTTCCTCATGCGAAAGGACAGAATATGCTTGGCAGCAAGGGACCAGGACGAAGAGGCAAAACGCGAGCCTCAGTAAGCAGTGGTGAAACCGGAGCGGAAGCGTCATAGAATGTTTCGGCACTGGCCGATCTTCGTCAATGCTTGTCGCGGCTGAATCAGAAGGGCCTTCTGTTAGTTGCATAATGCTGACTACAGGGTGCCCCTTTGAGCAACTTGCACCCGGTTTCTCCCTGATGCGGTTCTTTACGTATAGATCATATCCATTTCCCCCTACAGATATATCCCTTGAGCGATACGCAATCTGCGTTACTGACGACTCGCGCCGCGTGCCGTAGTGTGAAATGAGTTGTTGCAGGGCTTGATGCCTCGCTGCAACTTCACGGAAGTGAAACTTCGAGGGTAGGAGAGAGACAAATGAGTATCTGGACGATCTTGTTCGTGATCTTGCTGATCGCATGGATTTGTGGGTTCACGGTATTTCACGTGGCAGGCGGTCTGATCCACTTGCTTCTGATCTTCGCGGTGATTTCCCTGATTTTGCACTTCGTGATGGGCAGAAGGACAGTCTGATTTCCGCGGCTCTCGGCCGCGGCGTGATTTTCAATGAGGATGACGGGGTACGTGCTAACCGGCTGTACCCCTCTTTCCTTTTGTAGCTGCCCGCGAAGCAGTTGTGGCATTCATCTGTTCGCTGCTGAAGGAAGCTAACTCGCCTTTCGGTCTTCCATCTTTTCTTCGCCTGTAACCGTTTCCAGCAGCGTCTTCATTTCTTCTGCATGCTGCTCTTCTTTGGCGAGGATCTCCTCCATGACTCGTCGGCTCGTGGGGTCGTTTTCGCCAAGATAACGGATAATTTCAGAGTAAGACTCAATCGCGATCCTCTCGGCGACCAGATCCTCGCGAATCATCTCCACCAGTGAGTCGCCGGCTAGTATTCGGAGTGACTGCGGGTGGCGAGGCCCTCGGGGTTGAAGTTCGGCTCGCCATGGAGTTGTGTGATTCTCTCGGCGATCATATCTGCGTGTTCCTGTTCCTCGTTGGCGTGTTCAAGAAACTCCTCCGCCACGGCCTGAGAGTGAATGCCCTTCGCCATGTAGTGGTGTCGCTTATAGCGGAGTACGCAGACGAGTTCAGTTGCCAACGCCTCATTGAGCAGGCGGAGCACCACCTCACGATTCCCTTTGTATCCTTCGGTTACGGCTCCGTTTTCAATGTGCTGCCTCGCTCTGCGACGGATCTCGGTTATGTCAGTCAAAAATGATCCCATATGCTCCGAACTGCTTTTTGAATTCACGTGACGGTCCTTTCTCGTTGTATGAAGCAGATCAATATGAGCAGCGTTATCCCGCGGCGTAGCTGATAGTCTTTGGACGTGTTGTCCGCTTTACCTTCACCGGCTGAGGCAATGTCCTGCGCGCCTGTTCGCCTCAAGGTTTCCTTCGCCCGCTTCGTCCAGACCGAAGTTTCGGAATGTACTGATAAAGGATTCCACCGTTCTTTACCTGGCCTTCGTAACGCTTCGCCTCGAACTCCGGAATGCCCACACCAATGAGCGCTCCAGCGATGCCGCCGACTGTGCCTCCCACTCCCGCGCCGGCCAGAGCGGCCATAATGGGGCCTGCGGCTATAAACGCTCCAACGCCGGGGAGAGCCAAGGCACCTATGCCAATGAGCCATCCCAGCGCTCCGCCAAGAACAACTCCGGTACCCGCACCCGCGGTAGCACCCTCCGGAGCCTTGGTGTTCTTCTCGTGGGCGAAGTCCCTCGTCCCAGCGCTCTCTGGGAACAAGACTGATATATCGGTGTTCCGAAAACCGGCTGCTTTAAGCTCATCCACCGCGATTTCACGCTGGTTAAGGATGGATAAATACCAAAAATCGCGGTGTTCTTGCCTGGCAAGGGTTTCTCCGTTAGAAATTTTGCGAGCTATTGTTAGAAACTAAGTGGTGCCAGCCTAGATTTCAACGTCGCCGTAAGAGCTAAGAGCATAGAAACAATCGTTTGGACCGGAACATCGGTTGGCCCATCTACGAGTGGTCCAAAGTGTCTGTACGGGGAGCATCGTCCGCGAACGCTGGAGGGAATTTCGCTTTCAGCAGACGCAGTCGTAGGGGCATGGCTCCATCTCCGGTTGCCTACAGGAAATACCTTAGGGTCTCGAAAGCGCGGTCGTGCTGGAATACGGCCAGTAACCTCGAATCGGGGGAATGGGCGTTCCTGTTTACAGGCCACGGAGGAATATCCTCCGGCGAAGCCTCGTGGGCGTTTTCACATAACTTACGGTTAGGCGCCACGCCATCCCATCACACCCCGATCTCGGTCGAGAAGAAGAATCATGAAGAGATCTGTAGGAAACGATCTAGCAGAGCCTGTCCCTGAGTCGATGACGGCGATCCCCCGGCAGAACGGTAAATCCAAGCACGGCGGCGAACCCATTGACCTTGCTGTAATCCTGGCGAGCCTCCAAAGCATGAGGGACGGTGACTTCACCGTGCGCCTTCCGGGCACTTGGATTGGTCTTGCCGGAAAGGTCGCAGACACGTTTAACGAGATCGTCGCCGCGAACCAGCACATGTCGCAGGAATTGAAGCGCCTGGGACAGTCCGTCGGCAAGGAGGGTAAGACTCGCGAGCGCGCACGATTTCACGGGACGAGGGGCGCGTGGGGCGAGATGGAAGTGTCCGTGAATACGCTGGTAGAGGACCTGCTTCGTCCCACGGCGGAAGTTACCCGGGCAATTGCTGCAGTTGCGCAGGGAGATCTCACGCAGACTGTTCGTCTTGATGTGGACGGACGTCCTCTGGAAGGCGAGTTCCTGCGGTCCGCAAACCTCGTCAATACGATGATTCAACAACTCGGCGTTTTCACTGCCGAGGTGACTCGCGTAGCCCGCGAAGTGGGAACAGAAGGCAAACTGGGTGGTCAAGCCCAGGTACCGGATGTTGCCGGTACGTGGAAAGACCTGACCGACAACGTGAACTTGATGGCCAGCAACTTGACGGGTCAGGTGCGAAACATCGCGGAGGTGGCAACGGCAGTCGCGAGCGGCGATCTTTCCCGGAAGATCACGGTCGATGTTCGCGGTGAAATTCTGCAGCTTAAAGAAGCCATCAACACGATGGTGGATCAGTTGCGTTCCTTCGCATCCGAAGTGACGCGCGTGGCACGCGAAGTCGGTACCGACGGAAAACTTGGCGGACAGGCTGTCGTGCCCGGCGTGGCGGGAACGTGGAAGGATCTCACGGACTCGGTGAACGCAATGGCCGGAAACCTCACAGCGCAAGTCCGAAACATTGCCGAAGTGACGACGGCAGTGGCCCGCGGCGACTTGTCCCGCAAAATCACGGTGGACGTGAAAGGCGAAATTCTCGAACTCAAGGACACCATCAATACGATGGTGGACCAGCTCAATGCATTCGCAGGCGAAGTGACGCGCGTGGCGCGCGAAGTGGGTACGGAAGGAAAACTCGGTGGCCAGGCGCAGGTGCCCGGCGTTGGTGGCACGTGGAAGGATCTCACGGATAACGTGAACTTTATGGCCAGCAACCTCACCGGCCAGGTTCGAAACATCGCCGAGGTGGCGACAGCCATTGCGAGTGGCGACTTATCGCGCAAGATCACGGTCGATGTCCGCGGCGAAATCCTGCAGCTCAAAGAAACCCTGAACACAATGGTGGACCAGCTGAATCGATTCGCCGGCGAAGTGACGCGTGTTGCTCGCGAAGTAGGAACGGAAGGACGTTTGGGCGGCCAGGCCAACGTGCCGGGTGTGGCTGGAACATGGAAGGATTTGACGGATTCGGTGAACTCCATGGCCGGCAACTTGACGGGCCAGGTGCGAAACATCGCGGAAGTGACGACGGCTGTGGCCCGCGGTGACTTGTCGCGCAAGATTACGGTCGACGTCAAAGGTGAAATTCTCGAGCTGAAAAACACAATCAACACGATGGTGGACCAACTGAATGCGTTCGCCGGGGAAGTGACGCGCGTGGCTCGCGAAGTGGGCACGGAAGGAAAGCTGGGTGGCCAAGCACAGGTACCCGGAGTCGCTGGTACGTGGAAGGATCTCACCGATAACGTGAACTTCATGGCCAGCAACCTGACGGGCCAGGTACGAAACATCGCAGAGGTTGCAACGGCCGTAGCTCGCGGCGATTTGTCGCGCAAGATCACGGTCGATGTGAAGGGAGAAATTCTCGAACTTAAAGACACCATCAACACGATGGTGGATCAATTGCGCTCCTTCGCGTCGGAAGTGACGCGCGTGGCTCGCGAGGTCGGAACGGACGGCAAACTCGGCGGCCAGGCTCTGGTGCCAGGCGTTGCTGGAACGTGGAAAGATCTGACGGATTCGGTGAACTCCATGGCCAGCAACTTGACGGGCCAGGTGAGAAACATTGCAGAAGTATCGACGGCAATCGCCAGCGGCGATTTGTCGAAGAAGATTACGGTAAACGTCAGCGGTGAGATTCTGCTGCTGAAGGAAACCATCAACACGATGGTGGACCAGTTGAATGCGTTCGCCGCAGAAGTGACGCGTGTGGCTCGCGAAGTCGGATCGGAAGGCAAACTCGGTGGTCAGGCGCAGGTTCCCGGAGTTGCCGGTACGTGGAAGGATCTTACGGACTCGGTGAACTCGATGGCCGGCAACCTGACCGGGCAGGTTCGAAACATCGCGGAAGTGACGACCGCTGTGGCCCGCGGAGACTTGTCCCGCAAGATCACGGTTGACGTGAAAGGCGAGATTCTCGAACTGAAGAACACCATCAATACGATGGTGGATCAGCTCAACGCGTTCGCAGGCGAAGTGACGCGCGTCGCTCGCGAAGTGGGTACGGACGGAAAGCTGGGTGGCCAGGCACAGGTGCCGGGAGTCGCCGGAACGTGGAAGGATCTCACCGACAACGTCAATTTCATGGCCAGCAACCTTACTGGCCAGGTACGAAATATCGCCGAAGTCGCCACTGCTATCGCAAATGGTGACTTGTCGAAGAAGATCACCGTCGATGTGCGAGGCGAAATTCTGCAGCTCAAAGAGACGCTAAACACGATGGTCGAGCAGTTGCGATCATTCGCGGCAGAAGTAACGCGCGTTGCTCGCGAAGTGGGATCGGAAGGCCGTCTGGGTGGGCAAGCCAACGTGCCCGGCGTTGCTGGAACGTGGAAGGATCTCACGGATTCGGTAAACGCTATGGCCGGAAACCTGACTGCTCAGGTTCGCAACATTGCTGAAGTGACGACCGCCGTTGCCCGAGGTGACTTGTCGCGCAAGATCACGGTGGACGTGAAAGGCGAAATTCTTGAGTTGAAGAACACCATCAACACGATGGTGGATCAGCTCAACGCGTTCGCTGCCGAAGTGACCCGTGTGGCTCGCGAGGTCGGTACCGACGGAAAACTCGGCGGACAGGCGCAAGTGCCGGGTGTCGCAGGAACCTGGAAAGATCTGACCGATAACGTGAACGTCATGGCCGTGAACCTCACTGAGCAGGTGCGCGGCATTGTGAAGGTCGTGACGGCCGTCGCGAATGGAGATCTCACGCAGAAGTTGACGGTGAACGCCAAGGGCGAAGTTGCTGCCTTAGCGGAAACCATCAACAACATGACGGGCACGCTGGCAACTTTCGCAGACCAGGTGACCACCGTTGCCCGTGAAGTTGGTGTCGAAGGCCGTTTGGGTGGCCAGGCTAACGTGCCTGGTGCAGCGGGAACCTGGAAGGACCTTACAGGCAACGTCAATCTACTTGCCGACAACCTGACGAACCAGGTACGCGCCATCGCGGAGGTGGCGACTGCTGTGACTAAAGGCGACTTGACGCGATCCATTCAGGTGGAAGCCAGCGGTGAAGTCGCCGAGTTGAAGGACAACATCAATACGATGATCGATAACCTTCGGCTTACGACGGATCGCAATACAGAACAAGACTGGCTCAAGACAAATCTCGCCCGTTTCACCGGTATGCTGCAGGGGCAGCGTGATCTGGCGACCGTCGGCCGCATGCTGCTTTCTGAGTTGGCACCACTGGTGAACGCGCAGCAGGGCGTTATCTACCAGATGGAAACCGAGAATTCGGGCACCCTGATGCTGCTGTCCGCATTCGCGGACGACGGGGAAAACGGGCACCTTCGCAGGTTGAAGATCGGCGATGGTCTGATCGGACAAGTCGCGGCCGAGAAGCGTCGCATGCTGATCGCGGATCTGCCCGATAGGACGGTCCCGATACGTTCAGGGCTCTTCCAATCCGTACCGCGCAATGTGATTGTCCTGCCGGTGCTGTTCGAAGATCGAGTCAAAGCTGTGATCGAATTGGCGTCTTTGAACGCGTTTACGGCTTCCCATTTGGCTTTTCTTGAGCAACTGACCGCCAGCATTGGAATCGTGCTCAACAGTATCGAAGCAACCATGCAGACGGAAGGATTGTTGAAACAGTCGCAGCAACTGGCGGCAGAGCTCCAGACCCAGCAAAAGGAACTGCAGCAAACGAACGAGCAGTTGGCCCAGAAGGCCCAACAGCTCGCTGAACAGAACGTTGAGGTGGAACGGAAGAATCAGGAAATCGAACAGGCTCGCCGCGCTCTGGAAGAGAAGGCCAAGGAATTGGCGTTGACTTCCAAGTACAAGTCCGAGTTCCTCGCCAACATGTCACACGAGTTGCGTACACCGCTGAACTCGATTCTTGTGTTGGGGCAGCAACTTAGTGAGAACCCGGACCACAATCTGACTCCGAAACAAGTCGAATTTGCGCGAACCATTCATGGTGCAGGAACTGATCTGTTGAACCTCATCAGTGACATTCTTGATCTGTCGAAGATTGAATCGGGAACTGTTTCGGTCGAGGCGGAAGAAGTCTTCTTTGCGAATCTGCTAGAGATGGTAGCCAGACCATTCCGTCACGAAGCAGAAAACCGCAAGCTTTCGTTCGAAGTGCAGACGGATCCCCATCTCACGCGGAGTCTGGTGACTGACTCCAAGCGCTTGCAGCAGGTTCTTAAGAATCTGTTGTCCAATGCCTTCAAATTCACTGAACATGGTTCGGTGCGTCTGTCGGTCTCAGTCGCTGGAGATGGATGGAGTGAAGATCACCCGATTCTCGGTGGAGCGGCATCCGTTGTTGCGTTTGAGGTAGCCGACTCGGGAATTGGAATCGCACCTGATAAGCAGCGCATTATCTTTGAGGCATTCCAGCAGGCAGATGCGAGCACGAGCCGTAAATACGGCGGGACCGGTCTCGGTCTCGCAATCAGCCGTGAGCTCGCGAGCCTGCTCGGCGGGGAGATTCAGTTACGCAGTACTCCCGGACGAGGCAGCATATTCACGCTGTATCTGCCTTTGACGTACGTGGGGCCGTCGGCTTCGAGGCTGAATCCTGCGGACTGGAAGAGCGTACCTCCTCTGCAGCTTTCGAGCATAGTGGTCTCTGAACATCCTGCCGAGCAGGTTCAGGATGATCGCGAGGACTTGAAACCCGAAGATGCGGTCTTGCTGATCGTCGAAGACGATCCGCATTACGCGCGGGTACTGCGAGACCTTTCGCGGGATAAAGGATTCAAGGTGCTGGTCGCGCATCGCGGTGCAGACGCGTTAGCGCTGGCACGCGAGTTTCACCCGGCGGCCGTTTCGCTGGACGTCTTCCTGCCCGACATGCTCGGATGGACAGTCCTTAACCATCTGAAACAAGATCCTGCGACTCGGCACATCCCTGTTCAGATGTTGACTCTCGACGAGGATCGGCACCATGGTCTGGCGCGGGGTGCTTTCGCGTTCGTCACGAAGCCGACGAGTCCGGATGAACTCGAATCCGCGTTGTCACGCATCAAAGAATACGCCGCGCCACGGCGCAAGCGCCTGCTAATCGTGGAAGATAACCCTGCGGAACAACTGAGCATCCGAGAGCTCTTGGGACATGATGATATCGATGTACTCGTGGCCGCCACGGGGGCCGAGGCATTGCAGCGGGTGGAGCATGACTCGTTCGATTGCGTAGTCCTCGATCTACGTTTGCCCGACATGACGGGATTCGATATTTTGGAACATATCAAGGACATTCCCGAAGCGAGCGATTTACCGGTCGTGGTGTTCACTGGCAAGGAGTTGTCTCCCGAGGAAGATGCCCGTCTCCACACACTCGCTCGCAGCGTAGTGGTAAAGGGTGTGGAATCTCCTGAGCGCCTGCTGGACGAGACGGCATTGTTCCTTCATCGAGTAGTTGCGGATCTTCCGGCTGAAAAGCAGAGAATGCTGGATCGTCTGCATCGTTCTGACGAGGCGTTGGTGGGAAAGAAGGTGCTGGTAGTCGACGATGACATGCGGAACATTTTTGCGCTCAGTAGTGTACTGGAGCGGCGCGGAATGGCCGTACTCACGGCCGGAACAGGCCGGGAGGCGATTTCGATCCTGGAATCCACGCCGGATGTTGCGATCGTCCTGATGGACATTATGATGCCCGAAATGGACGGATACGCAACGATGCAGGTTATTCGCCAGAATGTATCGTTCCGAAGGCTGCCGATCATCGCACTGACTGCGAAGGCGATGAAGGGTGACCGCGAGAAGTGCCTGGAAGCCGGTGCTTCAGAGTATCTGGCGAAACCGGTTAACACTGAACAGTTGCTTTCCGCATTGAGAATGTGGCTGCATCGATGAGCACCGGGTTGAGCATTCCGGAGCAGAACAGGCCTGGCGAGTACGCCGTGGGCCGGGACATCCAATCGCCGATGAACGTAGAGGAAAAAGTAAATATCCTGATGGTGGACGATCAGCCGGGCAAACTGCTCAGCTATGAAGCCATTCTGGAAGAACTCGGCGAGAATCTGATCAAAGCGACGTCTGCCAAGGAAGCGCTCGAAAAGCTATTGAAAATCGACGTAGCTGCTGTGGTGATGGACGTCAGCATGCCCGAGATCGACGGCTTTGAACTGGCAGAGATCATCCGGCAACATCCGCGATTCCAGAAGACTGCGATCATCTTCGTCTCCGCCGTGCATCTGACGGATTTGGATCGTCTGAAAGGGTATCAGCACGGGGCTGTCGATTACCTGTCGGTTCCGATCGTTCCCGATGTTCTACGGGCAAAGGTAAGAGTATTTGCTGAGCTTCATCGCAAGAAACTGCAGCTAGAACGCCTTAATACGGAACTCGAAAAGCGTGTAGCAGAACGCACGAAGGAACTGGAACAGAAAGCGGTCGACTTACAAAGATTGAATAGTGATCTGGCGCAGAAAAATCAGGAGTTGGACGCCATTGTGCAAACGGCTCCCGATATCATATTTAGCCGCCAGGCTGACGGTTCCAGGGATTACATCAGCAGCCGGTTTTACGAGTTTACCGGCGCCGCACCGAGCTCAGCTGTCGGCCTGGGATGGATGGAGTACGTCCATCCAGATGACAAGCCGTCGACACTCGATCATTGGCTCAAGTGCGTGCAGTCGGGTGCAGCCTACGAATCTGAATATCGACTCAAGCGCGCGGATGGGCAGTACCGCTGGTTCCGCGCGCGCGCAGTCCCTTTGCAGGATGGCAAAGGGGGCATTCTGAAGTGGTACGGGACCTGCTCCGATATACATGACAGCAAGTTGCTTGAGCAATCGATTCGCGACAGCGCGATCGAACTAGAGCGATTGGTGGATAGCAGAACGGCTGAACTCAGGCGCCTCTCGGGCCGGTTGATGACGATGCAAGATGAGGAGCGTCGGCGAATCGCCCGTGAAATTCACGACGGTCTGGGGCAGGAATTGGCCGCCGCCAAAATGATACTGGACGGCATCATAGCCAAGGATTCCTCCCCAGGAATTCGGCAGGCGTCACTGGACGCGAGTCAGCTTGTGGACCGCGCCATCCAGCAAGTTCGGTCCATTTCTCATCTTCTGCACCCGCCTTTGTTGGATGAAGTCGGACTTGTTTCTGCGTTGCGCTGGTTCCTCGAAGGATTGTCGGAGCGGAGCGGCATTCATGTCAGTCTGGAAGTAGAACCGCCAGACTTAGCGCGGTTGAAGTCTGAAATAGAAACCGCCATTTTCCGCATTGTGCAAGAAGCCCTTACGAATATGTTCCGGCATTCTGGAGCCCACAACGGAATTGTAAAAGTAATAGAGAGGAATGGAAGCGTTGTCGTATCCGTAAGCGACGATGGCAAAGGCATTGAAGAGGATGTCATGCAGATGCGTCCGGAGAGCGTGGGCATTGGGATTGGCGGAATGCGACAACGCGTTTCAGAACTCGGAGGCAGCTTGCGGTTGGCGAATGCGAATCCCGGAACTATTGTTGAGGTCGTAATTCCTGTTCGCAAGTACGAGTCCGTCAGAGTACCTATTACGGCATAACGATTTCGCTAGCTCATGCCGCCTTCGGATAGTTCACCTTTTTCTCGTCAGCTTTGATCTCTACTTGTTCGTGCTTAATCTCGAGCCGGAGACGGCTGTAGATGCTCATGTACTGATTCGCAATCCATACCAGGGAAAAGAATGCGATTACATACCCGCGCCAATCAGGTAAAAGCAGCTTGAAGCGGGTGAACGCCAGTACCGCCGCCGAAACGTAGTGGCTGAAACAGTATTCGCAGGTGAACAGGTAGAAGAATTTACGACGGAAGACGCTTCGCGCGGCGGAAGATTCCTGCTGACAATATTGCCTGGGCTCTCGAAAGACTTCTTCGTGAGTGACACTCCACGCGATGCACGCGACCGGAACCGCGAGTAACAGCAACCACGCGACTTGAAGACCAAGTCCGACCATCGGTTTGCTTGGATGCCTTGTATCAGGTCAATGGTCAGTCGTTTACCCCATCAGATTGCACGAACTTGTCCATAATTCAGAAGGCTCACAATTATCACGCCGCCGCCGCTCCCAGCCTTGTAAGCCCCATCGTTATTCCGCCGGCGACTCCGGCGAACCCCAGTGGTAATGGAGCGGCCGAGTTCGCTTCTTGCGCTATCGAGCGCGGCCTTAAGAATTTCGTGGCCAGTCAGACGACGAGTTTCCTCTGCCGTCTCACCGTGTTGGTTGTTCATGCTGTCTCTGGAAATATGTGTTGCTCCGCGGATGGGTATTGGTAAGCAGACGTTCAGATTAACGGCTCAGGAGGCTCCTTCTCACGGTGCCTGAAGAGAGCCCCCTTCCTTTCCGTCCCTTGCCCCAAAATCAGCGAACCGTGGTTCCCCTTGCGAAATGTGTGACCAGGGAAATGAGAAACAGCACCAGGAAAATGATGAACAGTATCTTGGCAATACCGGCTGATGCTAACGCCACTCCAGTGAAGCCAAGCACTCCCGCAATCAACGCAACGACCAAGAAGACTAACGCCCAATAGAGCATCGTTCTCCTCCTCCTCGGATTTTCGTCCGCGGTGATAGTAAGGAAACGGTGTGTTCCGATATATCGAGCGCGGGTCTGTATTTGTCCAACGGGATTGCTGTACCAGCAGGAGACCCCAAATGAGCACTGCTTTGGCGGAAGGAGCAGGTGCCGGTCCGTCCCAGAGGACCGGCACCCGCTTGGGGGGCGTTGTGTCGAGTAGAGAGTCCAAACTAGTCGTTCAATCGGGCCCTCACAATACCGTAAAAACTGTATGTCCCCCTTCTCCTCTGCACTTCTTCCGCCGGAATTCGCTTACCCGTGTTGTGGCGATAGCTCACTCTCATCAGGAAGTTAAACCTTACGTTTACTGCATACTCCGGATGGGAGCAAATGTGCAGCCGAGATAGCTTTGTGCACGTAGTTAAAAGCAGGTGCTCGCTTTGGAGCACAAACAGAGGACAAAAATGAGACGACTTTCTTCCCGCTGGCCGAGATGTCTCGTAGTGCTGAGCATTTGCTCCATTTTCATTGGTGTGAGTTGGTCCGCCGACGACCAAAAGAATGAGTCCGAGATTGCGAAGCGTATCGACGCTTCGGCAAAAGTGTTGAACGAGATCATGGCTACGCCGGATAAGGCGATTCCCGACAAGGTCATGAGCGGAGCCAAATGCATAGCCGTAATTCCCTCGATGGTGAAGATCGCAGTGGGCTTCGGTGGCAGCCACGGTAAGGGCGTTGCAACCTGCCGCACCGAACACGGCTGGAGCGCTCCGGCCCCGGTCACGATTACAGGAGGCAGCTGGGGTTTACAGCTCGGTGGCCAGGCAATTGATCTCGTCATGGTGGTAATGAACCAATCGGGCATGGATCACCTGCTCTCCAGCAAGTTCAAGTTGGGTGCCAACGCATCGGCAGCCGCAGGGCCGGTCGGACGGTCCGCTGGTGCCGATACTGACATCAAGATGCGATCTGAAGTCCTCACCTATTCACGGGCTCGAGGCCTGTTCGCCGGAGTCGACTTGAATGGTGCTGCGCTCACTCAAGACAAAGACGAAACTCGGGTACTTTATGGCAAGTTCGTACCCTTCGATCAGATTTTGGAAGGCAAGGTTCACCCAACCGCATCGAGTGAATCGTTTCTGTCTGCAGTGCGTAAGTACTCGGCGCAGAGCAAGGACAAGGAAACCAGCAGCAATATTGGACCGGGAGAAGCCGTATCCAGATGAGCGGTGAGTTTTGCCGTTTTGGCTTGATAGTTGAATAAAAGTGACTTCACAACCCTGAATAGCGAGGAAACATGTACACAATTCTGCTGGTGTTACTAATTCTGCTGTTGCTGGGAGCCTTGCCGACTTGGCCCTATAGTCGTTCCTGGGGGTACTACCCGAGTGGCGGACTGGGACTCGTTGTGGTGGTGATCATTGTTCTACTTCTTGCAGGCCGTTTGTGATCTGCGATGAAGTTGCCGACTGTTTTTCTGTAAAGAACAAGCTTGGATGTGACGAAAAAATGGTGGGAAGTCGTCTATCCCACCGTTTCCTTTTTAGGGTGCTTGAACCTGGCCTCGATCACTGGGAGGCAATGGACGCAAACACAAACCAGATCCATAGTGCAGAGCATCTATTCAGCATCGTGTAAGCCGGTGAGGAGCAGTCAATGTCGAGTCATCAAAATTCCGCCTACAATGAAGAGCTCTTTTGTGCGGATGCCGCGGCCCACTCTGGTCCATACTCGGGCTTCGCAGGCGCGTCCTGCGGCCAAGCTGAGTGCGGGCCTTTCGCAACAGCCCGAACAGATCTGGGGACAATACAACAACTATCGCGCGAACGGAGTGGCTGTTTCGGCGATCGTCCATATTGCGGTCATCGGCCTCTTGGTCAGTGGAGTCTTTGTCAGTCATCAAATCACGCAACGCCAGACTCGGCAGACAGTAACGCTCATAGCACCGTCGCCGGACACGTATGCTTTGCAGGTTGCGAAGAAAGTCGTAAGCGGTGGCGGAGGAGGGGGCGATCGTGACGTGGTGCCGGCTCCCAAAGGACACCCGCCGAAAGCAGCCCTGCAACAGATCACGCCGCCGGCAATCGTAATGCACAACGATAGGCCGAAGCTGCCTGTTGAACCTACCGTGGTGGCGCCACCAAAAGTAAACGTGGCGGAGAATCACGTACCTAACCTAGGAACCGCCGCCGCTGCAGTGATGCCCTCGGCACCTCCGTCCAACGGCACGGGCGCAGGCGGCGGAATCGGGTCAGGATCTGGCGGTGGAGTGGGTGTTGGACACGGGCCAGGGGTGGGAGCCGGAAGCGGCGGCGGGATTGGTGGTGGCGTTTACCGTGTTGGGGGCGGGATTTCTGCCCCGACAGCAATCTCGGCGCCGGATCCGGACTACACAGAAGACGCCCGTCGGGCTAAGAAACAGGGTACTTGTGTGCTCTGGCTTATTGTGGACTCCTCGGGGCATCCTCGTGATATCCGAGTGGCGCGAGGGCTTGGTTTTGGCCTGGATGCCAAAGCAATCGAGGCTGTTAAGCAATGGCGATTCCAGCCTTCCCTGAAAGATGGCAAGCCCGTGGATGTGCAAATCAGCGTAGAGGTCGAATTCCACCTTTACTAAAACGTTGTGATCAGGAAATTCCGCAAGCCACCCGGCGAAAACATTCACCTTGTTTTCGCCGGGTATTTCTCCGGGCATCGACTAAATCCATTCCTAAGAACCTCATAAGGACGTTACAGCCTCTCCTGCAACTGTTTACAGATGTGACCCGATAGAAGGAATCGTCTCATTTTTCTACTCTGAGATCGTTGTTCGCAGCGACCTCAACATGCGGACAAACTTTCGGGTCTGAAGGAGATCAACTGTGGCGACCTGTGCAATTCCTGCGACAGAGGTAAATGTCATTAGCTCGACCAACGCAAAGGTTCGAGACGATTCCCAGATCAACCTAGTCAAGCGTGCGCAAGCGGGAGATGAACAGGCGTTCGCGACACTCTTCCAACAGCACAAAAATCGCGTTTACTCGGTATGTCTTCTGATGACCAAGGACGTCGCGGAAGCCGAAGACCTAACGCAGGAAGCCTTCCTGCAGGTGTTCCGGACCGTAAGTTCATTTCGCGGCGACGCAGCGTTTTCGACATGGCTCTACCGTGTTGCGGTCAATACCGTACTCATGAAGCTACGCCGGCGGAAATCCCCTCCGACAGTTTCACTGGATGAGCCAGTCAACTCCGAATCTCCTTCGCTCCACCGCGACTTTGGCAAAACTGATCCTGACCTCACCGGAGTTGTCGATCGAATCGCTCTGCGGCGTGCTCTCGAAGAATTGCCGGAAGGGTGCCGAACGATCTTCGCGCTCCATGAAGTTGAAGGGTACCAACATCACGAGATTGCACAACTGCTCGATTGTTCGATCGGCAACTCGAAATCTCAACTGCACAAAGCCAAGATCAAAATGCGGGCCTTGCTATTTCCTAAGGCGAAGATCCGCAGACGCTCGAAGAACGCTGGTTTAGCCGGAATTTCAGCGAAGTAGGTTGCGTGTCTGACGGAGTCGGGTACCCAGGAGTGCTTGCGGAGTGCCAAAGGCAATCGTGATTGTGGGAAACAGGATCATCGGCGGTGGCTCCGCAGCTCGTACTCCACAGGGTGCGGGCTCGTTGGCGGCTCTAGAGACATTGGGAGATTCCTTGGTCGGACGAGTCGCGGACGACTTGAAGCGAGGCGGGGTCGAGTCCGTTGCCGTATTTGGCGACACTGAATTGGGGCTTGAGACCTTGGATGGCCGCGCAACAGTCGTCCGGTGTGACCAGGGAGAAGTCCTAAGGCGCGCGTCGAGAGAGTTGTTGGAATATCGGGACAGCGGTACCGACTCGGTGTTCTTCATGCGGCTCGGACCGTACGTGGAATTTGATGTTGCAGATTTATTACGGTTCAGAACGGAGTGCGAGGGGTCCGTGGTTCGTGCTTTCGAGGGCCCAAGCGGGCTAGACATCTGGCTGTTAGATCCGAAGCAGCTTCCTGGGAACCTGCAAGATGCAGGCTCGTGGACGGAGCTATTGGATGTTGAAGCGGTTCCGTACGAAGTTCGGGGATACGTGAATGCCTTGGAGCATCCTCGAGATCTGCGAAGGCTCGTAGTAGACAGCTTGCATTCTCGGTGCCGATTGAGACCACGGGGGTTCGAAGTGCGACCGGGAGTTTGGATGGCGGAGGGTGCTCAGGTCGAAAGGGAAGCTCGGATAGTAGCTCCCGCATTCATAGGAAGAGACGTGTGCGTTTCGCAACAATGCCTGGTGACGCGAGGCAGCAATATTGAGCGCAACTCGGTCGTGGACTACGGAACGGTGATCGAAAACACCTCAGTGCTGCCCAATACGTATGTAGGGATTGGCCTCGACGTCTGTCACTCGATTGTCGATGGCAACAAGCTGTTGAATATTCAGCGAGATGTCCTATTGGAGATTGACGATTCGGCGGTGATACGAGAGAAGAAGCCGCTCGGAGAAGCGGGCTACCGCTGGTGGACGGAACTCATGACACGTGAGTTGACGTTATCGGCGGCGGACGAAATGGCCAACTGATCTTGGTTGGCACAATTTTGAGAATCAATTCTTTTAAAGGGGTAATGAAATGTTGATCAGTGGGCCCATCGTAGTGATTCAAGTACCCGAAGCACTTAATGCAAAAGAAGTTCACAATTTCACGCAGGAGCTAGGGCCGCTGCTCGAATTGAATCGTCCCAGAATCGTTTTGGATCTTTCTCAGGTGAAATCCATAGACAGCGCCGGCATCGAGCTGCTGCTCCATAGCTTGGAAGAGGCGCTGAAGCGTGATGGCGATCTCAAATTGGCTGCCTTGTCACCGGAAGCGGAAGTAATGCTGGAAATGATGCGAGTGGCTCGTGTTTTTGAAACATTCGAGAGCTGCGATGACGCAGTACGAAGCTTTAACATCGTTCCCGTGGAAGCGGTCCCACAAGATGCTCCGTGGTACACCGGCCTGCCTGGGGAGCTCGGTGCTCTCAAACAGGCGAGTTAGGCTAGGACAATGCGGGTTGGGGGAAACATGCGCTTATGTAAAAGTAGTTCCCTGCAAACACTGTGCTGGGCGTTGGCCCTGAGTTTACCTTCTCTAGTCGTGGCGCAGGATGGGCAAAGAGCAACGGACGAGGCTGCGACGCGTCCTGGAGCTGCGGTTACATCTGCGAACTCACCTGTGGCCACGAAGGGGACTGACTCGCGATCAGAAAGGGATCCGGCGCAGGAACTTCCGGATAGTCCGGGTGCGGAATGGGCGAAGTCTCAACAACCCGAGCTCCAGCAGACCAATTCTCCAACCGCCGCTCAGAGCGAAGAAACCAATAGTCAGCAGAGAACTCAACGACCGGTTGGCACCGCGGCGGCGGAAGCACCTAAGGTTACAGGTATTACCGCTGCTGAGCCGGCTGGTGTCGCGATAGCGCCCGCCAAACAACGCCGGGTGCGTACGATCGTTCTGAAAGTTGGAGCGATCGTCGCGGCCGGTGCGGCATTGGGTACGGTGGTTGCTTTGAGCGCCGGCACATCCAGCAAACCGCCCGGGGCACACTGAACCCATACTGAGTATGCCTTCCACACATAGATGAATACGCAGTTGAACCGTCCCAAAATTGTGAGTTTCTCTGGGGTTGATGGCGCCGGCAAGAGCACGCAGATCCAGGCGTTCATCGACTTTCTGGACAAAGCCGGGGTGACTTACAGTCTCTACACTTTTTGGGACGATGTTGTGGCGTTGTCCTCGGTACGGGAGCGTATGAGCCGCATGGTATTTAAGGGAGATCAAGGGATTGGAACTCCGACCAACCCCATTCGGCGACGCGACAAGAATGTGACCACCTGGTATGCGACCGCACTGCGGTTTCTGCTGTACGGTCTCGATGCAATGAAGCTAGCAATCGTCGTCAGGCGGCTTGATACGACGAAGAATGTCGTTATTTTTGACCGCTATCTCTACGACGAGCTTGCCAATTTACCGCTTCAAGGAAAAGTCGCCCGTTCATATATTCAAATGCTCCTGCGCTGCATTCCGGCGCCGGATTCAGCCTTGCTGCTGGATGCGGATCCTGAGTCCGCATCCATCCGTAAACCTGAATATTCATTGGAATTTGTGCACCGCAATCGCGCGGCCTATATCCGCTTGAGCCGCATAGCCGGCATGACAGTCATTCCTCCCGGTCCCATTCAACAGACAGCCCAAGTGATCCGTGAGTTGGTATATCCGCTGGTGCTACAACCCGACGTAATTTCCACTAGGCACTTGGCTTGAAGTTCTTGTGATTGAACGGACACGAGGGCTCTGGATGGCCCGTATCATGCGAGTGCTACTTTGTTCCCGCTTACAACATCTGTTGTTGAAAGCACATCGAACCTGTTGCTGCTGACAATGGGAGATGAATGAATATCTGTCTAGTAACGACTTTTCCGCCCAGTACAGGGGGTCTGAGTGAATATGGATTTCACATTGCGCAGGAGCTACAGCGAAACCCGTTCCTCAGGCTTACAGTGCTGGCAGACGAACTCCCCTCCAACACTCAGGAACTAGACGGATTCACCGTCATGCGTTGCTGGTCTTTCGATCATCCTTCGAGCGCAATTCGGCTGATGAATGCCCTCTCACGGGTGAAACCCGACGTAGTCTGGTTCAATCTTCTTTTCAGCACGTTTGGACGAAATCCTTTCGTGGCTTTCAGCGGATTGATGACGCCTTTGCTATCGCGGCTCAGCGGCCGTTACACGCACGTGACCCTGCATCATCTGATGGACACGGTGGAACTGAAGGACGCAGGGATCAAGCATGAAGGTCTCTATCGAGCCGCCGGGGCGGTGGCAACCAGGATGCTCCTCCTGTCGAACTCAGTATCGGTGTTGATGCCGGGCTATCGCAAGATTTTGAACGATAAGTACGGGCGAGATAACGTGCATCTACGAGCGCATGGAATTCTCGCGCGGCGTCCGGAGCTGCCCGATTTTTCATTACGAGGAAATCCTGAGCACCGCATTCTCGCATTTGGCAAGTGGGGCACATACAAACGCCTGGAATTGATCATTGAAGCGTTTGGGATTATTGCCTCGAGGATTCCTGACGCAAAGCTCATAATCGCGGGTGGAGACCATCCCCAAGCAGCGGGATATACGGCGTCCATCAAAGAGCAGTGTGCTGGTAATCCCAGAATCGAGTTTCGCGGATACGTGCCGGAGGATGCACTGGAGACGCTATTTCAGAGCTCGACTGTGGCGGTAATGCCCTACTCCTCATCGACCGGGTGTAGTGGGGTGGCGCATCTGGCCTGTGCTTACGGAGTGCCAATTGTTTGTGCCGATTTAGTGGATTTCAGGCAAATGGCGCAAGGCGAAGAATTGGCTATCGAGTTCTACCCGCCGGGCGATGCTCAAGGACTGGCGGATTGCCTCATTCAGCTGCTACAGAATGCAGACAAACAGCACTCGATGGCGACACAGAATTTTGCTGCTGCGCTGCGCATGACGATGCCGAATGTAGTCCAAAAGTACCTACGTCACTTTGAACTGCAGCAACGCGTGCAGACGCTCAGGAATGTGTCGCGTGTCAGGAGACTCCCCCGTTGGATTCCTTCCAAGTCTCTGCTGCTGCGCTTCATGACGAGGAACTCACTGAGTTGGGCACGGCGATCCGCCATAATTCACAGCCCCGCGGATAGCCGTGCCGGTCTCAAGCTAGTTCACAGTGATGGTGACAGCCGTCGACGCATGGACGGAACCGGCGGTTCCATTGATGGTGATGGCGTAGCGGTTAGGAGTGGAACTGGACGCGTTAACAGCATTGACGGTCTTACCGCCGCACGAACTGGTTTCGACCATGACTCCAGCCAAAACCAAGATGCTCAGAATGGACAGCACGTACTTCCTCTCAAACTTGCCGACCAGAGTGACGCCGAACAGGCCCAATCCGGGCAGCCACAGAGCGAGAATCATGTGCCGTACTTCACTGTCGCTCGCGGCAACGGTACTGTGGGAAACAATGGTCAAGGTTGAACTCACGGAGGCGCTTCCGGGCGTCACCAATGGCGGCGCAAATGAGCAGCTCAGCGAGCCCGGGAGTTCTGCGCACGTGAGCGTGATCGCCGTGGTGAACGACCCCGACTGAGGGGACACAGTGAGTGAGAGCTCGCCGCTTTTCCCGGAGCCGATCGTTAGTAAAGAAGGCGATGCGCTCAGAGTGAAGCTCTTGTCATTCGAGCCTCCGCCGCAATTCAGGCTGGCCTTCACAGCGTCTGAAATCTGGTTTGTGATACTCGGCTTGCCCACCGCCTGAACGTAGGCGGTGTAGCTCCCGTTCGGGATGGAATAGCTGCAAAGATTCAGAGAACTATTGCCGGGGACTGCGTTGCCGAGCGCCATCAGGTTTTGACCATCCGTGCTGATGTACACCACGTAATGATCCACCGTGTTTTCGTTCCCTTGGATGCTCCATTGCAAGGAGCTCCCCGAAGCTGAAGCGGACACCGAGAGACAGTTGTCGATGCCGGACTCAACTTCAGTGGCTTCCTCGTAATCATTCCAAGTGACGAGTTGCAGGTACGGAAGCTGCTTTCCGGAGTTGTACAGTGTGTTGATTTCGGAAAACGTCTGAAGCCAGGTCTGACCGCACTGCTGCCCCATGATGCGATCCGATCCCCATGATGCAAGAGTATCGTTGAAGCCCTTGTAGGTGGCGCCGACCGTTTGTTCGGCGCCGGAGGACATGCCAGCGTTATAGAAGCTCGTGAGATATCCGATTCCGTAATCGGAGGTCGTTGGCATCACCCATGAGTAGCTGCCGCCACTCAGGGCATGCCCAAACCCATCATTGTTCTGGAACAGGAACTCAGGTTTGATCGCGAGGGTTGAATTGACTACATTCCAATCGACCGAATAGGAAAGATCGATGTTGAAGTTCGTGATGACAGGTTTGCCCTCAATCGTCATGTACGCAGGCGAAGGGAAATAGGCTTGCTCGATGTACTGGAGTTGATTGATCAAGGCATTTTGCGGTGAGCAGCCGGGGCACGAATTCCACTCGATGGCGCCCTGATCCACCATGATGGCGAAGGTGAATCCAGGATGAGTTTCGGCTTCGGCCATGACCAGCTTCGTAGCGTCATCAATGCTATTGTTAGGGCCATACCAGTCGATGATGACACCATTGATCCCGCGGCTAATCATGTCGGTAATTTGACGATGCACTTGGGCGGGATCGTTAGAGTTGTACCCGACACTCATGTGATTAGAGCCGCCAAACCACAGCAGGAGATGTGCGTAAACCTTGGTGTCGGCTCCGGAGTAGAGCAGCGAGTGCACGTCCACCTTGCTCACATTGCCGGCTCCAGAATTGCCATTGCTCTGATTGGAAAAACTATTTGCGGTGCTTGTGTTATTTGCCGTTTGCGCGGCCAGAGTGGTTGTAGCGACGACGGTTGTTACCGCCACGCAGACTCCTGTCGTCAACAGGAGCAGGAATAAGACACACAAATGCTTGAGACACATCTGCCCTCAGGAGCGGAGTTGCCGAGGCTTGCGTCTTGCTGCGCTGGTCCGAGAGGGAGGCCCGCGAGCCTGTAGATTCCTCTAACACCAGCAGCTTTCTGGGACGGGAGGAGCTTATTCCGGAAAGGAATCCTATGAACAGGTCACATTAGTGCACGGCCCAATGGGTGAGGGTGTTGGTGGACCAATGTGGCACCCCAATTCGTACCTGAGGCGTTGATTGCAACGTGGATCGCAGCATTAGTTTGGGCCCTGAGGGGAACTGAAAAGGGCAACGCCCGTGGGCCCCGGCGTTCCTACAGGGATTTCCCTATTTGGGGCGTTGCCGAACCTGACCAACGCTCCAGGCTTTGAACTCATCCAAGCTGTGTTTCGGCCATTCCAAGAAAAGGTGGTTTGAGGCATGAGAGAAGACGTTCGCTTGGGTTCGATGTTGTCAGCCTGTGCACTTTCGTTTGCAATGTGCGCCTGCCAGGGCACACAACAGCCCACGAGCACGCAACCGGACCCGGGACTTGAGTCCATCAATCACATCGTCTTCATGGCCCAGGAAAACCGCTCCTTGGATACCTACTTCGGGCAACTGCCCGCTTATTGGGCTGCGAATGGTTTTCCCGCCCAGCAATTCGATGGAATGCCAGCGAATGCTTCGAATCCCAGTTTCGATGGGACGACTGCTGTGCCCACGTTCCATCTCGCGACGGAATGCGTCGAGAACCTCTCGCCCTCATGGGATGAGAGCCATTTGGACTACAACTTAGGAGAGCCAGTCGGTCCGACGGCCGCCAACAACGGCTTCGTGTACAACGCCGCCAAGTTCGCGGTGGACGAGGGCTTTACCGACACGGCGGGAGTTCGAGCCATGGGTTACTACGACTCGAGCGATCTGAACTACTACTACTACATGGCTTCTAACTTTGCGACTTCCGATCGCTGGTTCGCGCCTGCTTTGGATCGCACCCAGGTCAATCGGATGTACCTGTTCGCCGCGACCTCGCAGGGCTATGCGTATCCACCGGGAACCGATGCGGCCGACAACGCGCCACTCACTGCTTCCACAATTTTCGATGCTTTGCAAAAGGCTGGTGTGAGTTGGAAAGTGTATTACACGGATGACACGTGCGGCAGCACGCCGACGGACTCCGAAGGCCCGAAGGGCGGCTTGAGAGCAGATGCCTCAACATCGAATGGTGGTGCTTGTACCTATTTAACGCAGTTCGCGAATTATGCTCCACCCAATACTTTGCCCAGCAACGTGGTCCCGATCTCCCAGTACCTCACTGACGTACAGGCGGGTACGTTGCCATCCGTAGCGTTTATCGAGGCCGGGTATATGTCGGGACGGGACGAACATCCCAGCTCGGGCACGAATGTGCAGACGGGGGCTGCTTACGTTCAAAGCCTTATCGATCCGCTCATGGCTAGCCCGTCCTGGAAGGATTCGGCGTTCATCCTGACCTATGACGAACCGGGCGGCTTGTACGATCACGTACCGCCGCAGCCTGCGGTGAATCCCGACGGGATTGCGCCCAAGGATTTGCTCCCAGGAGACATCTGCACCACTCCAGGCGGCTCGAACTGCAATTTCGATATGACAGGCTTCCGGCTTCCCATGATCGTCGTTTCTCCTTTTACGAAGAAGAATTATGTCTCGCATACCGTAATGGATTACACGGCGATCCTGAAGCTGATCGAGACGCGGTTCAACGTGCCATCGCTCACGAATCGGGACGCGGCTCAACCTGATATGTCTGAGTTTTTTGATTTCCAGAATGTCCCATGGGCGACACCGCCTACACCCCCGGCGCAAGCGACCGGTGGCGTGTGCAATGCTCAGGTGCTGCAGTAGCGATTAGAGATTGGTTGACCTTGGATTGGTGCCACCAAGGCGCAAAACGTGCGTGGAGCACGTGTTCATCTGGACTCAGGCAGAATCGTCACCTCGCGCGCTACATATCGCGAATTTTCGAAGGTCGAGATTACGGTAACTTTCGCGCCCGGGCGGAGGTTCTCGTCCGGTGGCCTGGAGCGATCCATATAGATTTCGTAGGTCTTGTGATCGGTTTCTGAATTCAGGACCAGCAGCCCAGTGCGTAGATCAATGTGCAGAATCTGGCCGGAGAAGGTGAACCGTGCTCCCGGCAGAGCAAGAATGGAGATTTCCCGTGCAAGGTCGCGGCCGTTGCCGTCGGAACTGAACGCAACCGAGATCAGGGAACCGGGAGCGAGAGTATCGGGGGACACGGTCCCGCGATTCTGCTGGAATTTGGTTGAGCCGTTTATTCGAATTCGCACGGGTTCGGGTGAGATTCCGTCCCGCAGCGTGAGTTCTCCCCGGTCTTGACGGTATTTCAGGACCACGCCCTGGCTCTCGCCCAGAGCACTCGCTCCGCTCAGGCGAATCGCCCGCGCGAACACAGTCGCGCCATCGAGGATAGTGTCCAGGTACACACGTTCACCTTCTCGGAGATCCGCAATTGTGACTTCCTTTAGCCCTCGGTAAACCTTAGTGCGCGGATCGAAGAGCACCGTGGCTCGACCCCCTCCAAACACATTCACAGTGAGGTGGTCGCGCACACGATCCAGATGTCCGATAGTTCCGCCGATCAGAGTGGCATCCCTGCGCGGAACGGGCGGAAGATCAGGCAAAAGGCTGGATGGATCCACCGCGATCGCGTCCGAATCGGGCGATGCGGAATTGTCTGGCTTTATATGTGTCGATTTAACGCCTTCTGGAGAATTGGAGACGATGTTCGCGGGCTGCGGATCAGAGGACGTCTGCGCAAAACCGGTCGGCACCAACACAATGCCGAGCATGGCACTATTCGCGAGCACGCACACTATACGAGTTAAGCCGGAAGCATTCACGGTGCTTTTGGATGCCGATAGCGGCTCTCCCGGTAGCTCCCGATTTGCAGCAATTGCGGTCGGAAAGCCTGTATGGCGCGGCAAACAAACCCACTTGGAACGCATCCAAGGTTATGCCTTAAAACGACTCTGAGAAGAAGAGAGCGTCTCCAAATGTCTTTCAGAATGTGCTATTTGGGAATCATCGCCACGCTGTGTGTGACGACAATCGGTCTCCGAGATGCCCAGGCCGGCGATCTCAAGATCAATATCCCACGCCGCGGAATTCTCACTCCGGTGCAGCGCCTGAATCGCGAGGGAGTTGAAGCGCTGAAGAAGCACAACGTCTCGAAAGCGGAAGAGTTGTTCTACAAGGCGTATCTGTATGATCCCGAAGATTCGTTCACTCTGAACAACCTCGGGTACGTATCGGAACTCAAGGGCGAACTCGATCGGGCGGAGCGTTTCTACACGCTCGCAGCCTCACAGCCTAGCGGTGCCGTGGTTGACATCGCAAGCTCAAAGCGAGTTCAAGGCCGTCCGATGAGCGAAGCTTTGAGCGCAGCGACCGGACCGCTTCAAGTCAATCATGCCAACGTCGAAGCAGTCCGATTGCTGCAACAGGGAAGGGCGGCCGAAGCAGATGTTCTATTACAGGCAGCGCTGAAGACGGATCCCAGGAACGTATTTACGTTGAACAATATGGGGGCCGCCAAGGAAATGGAAGGCGAGGAAGAAGAAGCACTCCGTTACTTCGATGAAGCCGCGCAGACTGGAGCGGCTGCGACCGCGGTGGTAACTGCCGATCGGCAATGGCGAGGTCATCCGGTAAGCAATATGGCGCAGGAAAATGCGAAGGATCTGCGCAATCACCTTGCCCACCGGAACGATCTGGCGGAACAAGTAGCGGAGTTGAACTTGCGAGGTGTGTCGGCCATCAATCGCAACAATCTGCATGCCGCCGAAGAAGATTTTCGAAAGGCGTACGCCTTGGATCCGAACAACGCATTCTCGCTAAACAACATTGGCTATGTCTCGGAAATGCAGGGAGATCAAGAGACGGCGCAATTTTTTTACGATCGCGCACGACAGTCAGTCGGAGCGTCTATGACGGTGGGCGTGGCTAGCCGGACCACGGCCCAGGGGAAAAAGCTGTTCGCGGTTTCCGAGGACAGTGGCACTCGAGTCGAGGCTAAAGTCACACAGGAACGAGATGCTCTAAGGCGACAGAATGAACCAGTCGTTCTTCGCCGGCGCGATAACAGCATCGTGGATGAATCGGCTCAGCCCGAGGCGCCGGTCGAGAACCCGATTACTCCGCAGCAGTAATCGTTGGCTAGGTATCAATCTCCGCAAAGCGGCCGATGTCCGACTCGGGGTCGTAGAAGGTGTGCCTGATCAGATTCGTGACATAACGGGATACCGTGTTGACGTTTGTGCGATACCAGCAACACCGAGTCATGGTGGGTGAAAGTCCACAAATAAACTGAAATGTTTCAAGCGTCGCAGGAGGTTGAGCCAGCATGGCTGCCGCCATCCGGTGATTGCCGTCCAGCAGCGTGAGCGGTCCGTACTCATCTACTCCGATGAGCAGCACGGTTGGATTCACAAGACCCTCGCGAACCGGGCTGCTGAGACGTCGAAGCTTCTGGAAGAACTCGTCATCGGGGGATTGCTGCCACTTCGCGCGCAGGCACTCCACCATATCCGTTAAATAGAAGCTACCCTCGGCGACGCGGCGCCATTGGGCGCGAGGAAAGAATCGAATGCGCTCCAGATCCTCTCTGGTGAGTTCGACTTTGAACCATGCTGTATTTTCGGGAAGTTCCCGCCACATCGCGCCGCGACGAAGGAACAGAAGAGCGCGCCGCAAAGCGTTCTCCCTGGGATTGTCGAGTTTAGGTCGGCTGACAATTCCCCCGAACTCCTCGCGGTATTCCTCGAATTCAGGATGATGAAATTCGCTCCGGAGAAACTCGGCGATTACCTCCGGCTCGGTCATCGGCCGTACGATTCGCAGATTCGAGTAGCTTCGGCGCTCCAGGGGCGCCATCTCCTTGCGCAACAGCGGCAGCGCAACCGATACGAAGAGAATCACCATCAGCGCCAACTGCACGAGAATGACCTGACGCAGTGTGCTATGAAAGACACAGATGCCAAGAATGAATGCGGCACTGAAGGCGAGTTGGACCCAACTCGTGTTCGCAATCTTTCGTGACATTTCATAAGTGATTAGTACCGAACTGAGTGAATATATGCCGGTGGTGACGGCGTAGAGAATAAGCAGGGCAGCCAATCCGCCAATGTGTCCAAGTTCGAAACGAGAGCCAAACAGCGTCCGCCAGACAAAGCTGGGAGTAGCCCAAAGGCCGAGGATCAAGACAGAGAGTATCAGGAAGACCAATGATAGCGACATGAACAAGACTGGCCGTGCTTCCCGATCGCTGGAGCGGGCTGCCGCTGAAACGGGGAACATGGTATTCACTACCGACCACGCGCACATATTGACCAGCCGGCCCACAAGGGAAACGGCGGCGTAAATACCGGCCAATTCAGGTGCGAAGAAGTGCTTCACCAGCACAATATCGAAGTTGTTGATGATGACTTGCCCCGAGAAAAAGACGATCGCCTGTACACCCTCGCCAGACGAAATCGAAATGCCAGCGGGAAGAATGGAGTGCAGCCCCGGACTTGGTTGAGCCAAAAAGTATGAAGCGATCACAGCCACAACGCTCGCCAGAACCGCACCCTCAACACCGAGGCCGAGTTCGATGAGCAGATATGCGCCTCCGAGTCGCACTAATCCCTCAAGCATGAAATTGATGGCCAATGCGGTGAACGCGTGTACTCCCTGTATATAGCCGCGCCGCACTCCCAAGGGGATGTAGAAGGCAGTCCCGAGCGCCAGTAATGAAACGAGTGTTGCGTCGGGTAGATTCAGATAATCTCGGATGGCACCTTTGAACAGAAACAAAAGCAGGCCAATGCCCACCCCTGTCAGCCATGCCCGCAGGTGCAGACCCGCAAAAATCGTGGCTTTTTCATCTGCACTCTCATGGCTGGCCACGTACTTCGCGCACACAACCTGGAAGGAAAGGGTGATCGCTGATGCAAGCATCAGAAGTGTGTACACCGAAGTCGCGTGCGCAAATCCCGTTGGCCCCAGCAAGCGCGCCGTGATCACGTTGTAAACGAGATTTGTAACTCCGACCAACCCTGAGCCGGCGAGCATGGTGAGACTGCCGCCAAGAACCTTCTGGCGCAGGGTTTTGCTGGTGACTCTTGGCGCTATGGGACGTTCTGTGCCAGCGATGTGTTCGCTTGCGCGATTGCTTGGGAAACTCATTCTGATTCGAGGCAGATCTAGAAAAGCGTAAAGTGCACAATCGGCAGCCACGTACTCTTGCTGGCACCGGGGAAATCGTAGAAAGTTTGTTGCTGGATGCCTACTGAAAAGCGCATCGGATAGGCCACGGGGATTTCGCCGTTCCCATCATGCACGTTTCCGTGAAGCGGACGCACGTACGACAGCAACAGTTCACTCTGCACGTTGTCGTAGGCGTGATATCCCGAGCCGCGTGAGAGTACGAATGAACCCTGAACGCTCCATCGAGGAGTGGCGCGGAAATCGAATCGCCCACCCGGTAACAGTGCCTGAGCGATAGCGTATTGCGTGTTTTGCACGCGCCAGGATCGCAGGTCCTCGGCGAGAACAGCCGCAGTCAGGCGATGCCCGAATTTGTGCTGTAATCCCGCATACGCCGATGTGTTGAAGTATTCTTCAACCAATGGCCGGAAAAGCAAATCGCGAGCTGAGTAGCCGGTAATCAACGAGGTGTTGCCCCAGGGACGCCCCACCGTGAACTCAATGTTCGCGAACAGATCCCGGGAATGCAGATTCTGCTCAAGGAAAGGTCCGGTTTCATGCTGTGCGCTGCCGGTGATCGAGACCCAATTAAAGAATGAACTGGTATACAGATACAGGAACTGTCGAAACAGGTTCTGGCTCATAAAAACCGGCGAGATTGTGTCGCGCCTCACTGTGAATTGCAGTCCACCATTGAAGGTGATCGAATTCGATCCGAGACGAAGGATCGGATTGATTCCGCCATTCAAGATGGTGTCATATGTATTCCGGTCCTGGACGACACCGGTGCTGGGATAAAGGAGTCGTCCTGCAGTCATGGACTGTCCTACGAAGCCTGTGATTGCAGGGAGATTACCGAGTCGCACGCGATAATGTGACTCCGCCAGGCTCTGGTACGAGTGGCGGGGCGGAGGTAACAATTCTGGATGACTGGTGACGTGAAGGATTTTCGCGTCGAGCGTGTAGACATTGATGTCTTCCAGGATAGGAGTGAAAATCCCTTCAGGCACCAGGCTTAACTTGTCATTGAGTTGCCTTCCCTCTTGATCGGCCGCGGCATATTGCGAAGTCTCTGCCACGCCACGATCCTCCTGGCCGGCTATTGAGTTCGCCTGCGCGAAACTAATCAGCGAATGTAAAGGATCTTGTCGCTGGCGATAGAGGTTGGCCGAGGCCATCATGTAATCGTAATTATCAGTGAATGCACTTGCTGGACCTAAACTCGCGAGCGCAGCACCAGCTTTTGCTGTGTTACCTTCGGCCAGATAGGTGTTAGCCAAGCCGACTCCAACGATTCGGCTATCAGCTCCAGCGAGTTGTGCCTTGTTGTAGTACGTCTTCGCAAGATCGAAGTCGTGCATCGCAAGGAAGAGGTTGGCAGCATCTGCAAAGTCCTGCGCCGTAACAGGCGAATCCGGGAACATACGCGCTTCGGCAAAACCAAGCCCAATCTCGCGGTGTGCGTCATCAAAGTTCCCCTGCCGAACGAACAATTCTGCGATGGAGAGACGTATGCCGATGCGATCGCCTGCTGGCACGTCTAGCGCCCGCGAGAAGCGCTGCATCGCCGCGTCACGATCACCGAGCGTCAGCAAGGCGCTGCCCGTAGCCGTCAAGATCGCGACTTGATCATTACCAAACCGCTCGGCCAACTGAACATCGCGTAATGTGTCTGCCCGGTCTCCCTGTTTCGCATGGACCTGCGCCATTAGAGCGTACACATGCGGATCATCTGGTGAGATCTTCAAGGCAGAGTTCAATGCTGCCAGCGAATCCGCAAATTGCCGCATCCGGTAGAGAGCATCCGCATAGGCTAACTCGGTCGTGAGATCCTTTGGATCTTCAGCGAGAGCCGTTCTGTACTCCACCACGGCATGAGCAAAGTCCTGTTCCTGCCGGAACGCTTCCGCGCGAGCTAAATGCCATGCATGGGACTTCCCGGTAATCCTTTGCACGGCATCCAGCTGTTTCAAAGCCGGCTTGGGCCGATGCAGTTGAAGGTCTGCATACGCCAGACCGAGATGAGCCTCGCCATAATCAGGTTGCAGCTTCAAGGCAGTCTGAAAATCAGGTATGGCCTTGGCAGACTGCTTTAGGTCATTCAATACGAATCCGCGATTCACGTAACCCGTCGCCATTTTCGGATCGCGTTCGAGGGCCATTGTGAAGTTCTTCAGGGCTGAGTCCAACCGGTGATCGCGAACATCGAGGTTGCCGGCAATCAGTGGGAGATCTTTGTCCTTCGGAAGAAGCGGCTGGTATTTGTTGACCAGAGCGGAACACTCGTCATATCGGCCGAGGTAGTAAAGATCATATGCGAGATAGACGACCGCTTCGCGATCGTTCGGAAGCTTGGCCAGGACACTGTAACCAAGCTTGGCGGATTCCGCGTAGTCGCCTTTGAACGTTAGATAGCGCTCCCGTTCCCGCTGCACTTGAGGGACAGTATTCATTTTTGCATTCGCCCGCTGCAGCCAGCGTTCGGCCAAGGGCAGATTGTGAGACTCCAGCGCCGCATTCGCTCCGCCTGCAACGGTCAAGGCATTGCTCGGCATTCGCTCGTATGCGCTCTCATAGTTGGTTTCCGCCAACTTGTAATTCCCCTGTGAGGTGTACAGGTCCCCAAGCGCCAGGTAGGGTGAATAGTCCTTCGGATGAGCAGCAACAGCACGAGACAAGTAATTCTCTGCGAGCTTCGCATCTCCGGCGTCGCGAGCCAGGTAACCGAGGGCCGAGAGAGCCTGCCGGTTGTTACGATCGAGCTCGAGGACTTTCGAAAGAGTTTGCTTTGCCGCATCCTTCTGCCCGAGTTTCCACTGGAGCGTTCCGAAGTTCATCAACGAGTTCACGTTCGAGGGCGCGAGGGACAGGGCTTCTTTCAGATCGCGGTTGGCAGCGTCCAGATTTCCCGACGCAGACTCAACCGCAGCGCGCAAACGCAACATTTCGGGACGAGCAGAGTCCGGAACCTGGACCTGGCGAATCGCGTTCGCGGCTTCCTGCAGTTGTCCTTTAGCCTCGTCGGCATCGTCCTGGCGAACGTACACTTCGTATAAGTTAAGCCGAAGCTCGATCGGATATAGAGGACCTTCCGGGGGATGGGCAGGCAGCTTACCAAGCGCCAGTTTGTACTCCTGAGAGGCTTCCGGCAGCCGATCTTCTGAATCGGCAATTCCCGCGAGAATCGCGTGCAGCCGGTAGTTGCCAGGGTCAAGCTGCCGCGCTGCATCGAGGAAGGGCTGGGCTTCGTCAAGACGACCTACGTTGACCCACGCCTGGGCCGCACTGAGATCCAATCCAATATTGCCTTTCGCGGATTTTGCTATTCGCGAATAGAGATTCGCAGCGTCCTGCGGCCTGCCGGCGAGGCCGTACGTGTATGCGAGTTCCGCTTCGACGTCGGAGTTTTTGTTTGGAATAGCCTGTAGTGTGGCCAGAGCCTCATCGTACTTGCCTTGATCCCGATACTGTCCTGCTACGGCTCTCAGAACTTCGGGATCGTGCGGGGCACGGCTCTTTGCTCGATTCAGGTATTTTGTAGATTCGCTCTGCTGCCCGAGATGATCGTAGGCATGCGCGATCAGCAAGTCGGTATGCGCGGACGGTTGAACTGCATCGGCGCGCTGAAGAAATCCTAAAGAAGTTTTGGGGTCCGTATTCAGCAGCAGTTCTCCAGCAAGCTGCAGGCTGTTCGCATCTTTCGGATTCGCTGCCACGACTTTGTTCAACAACTGTTCCGCTTCCTGGTCGCGTCCCATCTTCGCGTAAGTTTGTGCTAATCCGGCCAAGCCACGCGCCGAGTTCGGCTGTAGCTTGAGTCCGCGATTGTAAGAATCCACGGAGACTTGGTAGCGCTCGTTCAACCGTGCAGCGTAGCCAAGCAGAAACCACATCTCAGGATTTTGTGGCGCAGACTTCGCCGCCTGTTGCGCGTACGTGACCGCCGCCGCATAGTCACTTTTCTTGAGCGCATCTTGGGCAGCACGCGCCTGGCGCGCCACGTCGATACCGGCACCCCAGCTGAAATCACTTCCACTTTGTGCGGAACTGTTAGGAGTCTGATTCGCTTGTCCGCTGGAATCTTTCGGAGCGCCACCGACTTGGTACGTCTGGCAGAATCCCCGTCCAGGCAGACTGAGCGCCATGGCAAGGCAAAAGCTCGTGAGCGGAAACCGGCTTTTCACTTAGTCACCACGCTTTTCAGAAGAGCATTTGAGGTCCCTGCACACGAGAACCTCCGAGGCAGGCAGCCCCTGCCGTTGTACTCAGATGCAGGCTCCCGAAGTAGGTTTGCCGTCACACTGTTTGGTAGCCCTGCGGTGACTATCAGTAAACCTTGAGCGGCCTTTCGGAATCCTATGTACCTGCTAAAGGCACAGGAGTGTGCAATTGCATGACTTCAAATGAAGGCTACTCTCGTCCCATTCCGCTTTTGGCAGTTGTTCTGGTAGCGCTCGCGGTGCATGGGCCTCTGCTTCTGATGGAACTTCCCGCGGGCTCATTCGACGCCAACTTCCACATTTTTCTGGCGTCGCATTACGCACACCATTGGTTCAATCCATGGAATGAAAAATGGTTTGCGGGTTTTTCCCAGACGACGTATCCACCATTGACTCATCAGTGGATTGCTTTGGTTTCGACGGTTACGGGACTAAAGATGGGCTACATGGTGGTGCAGTTACTTGCGGCATTGTTACTGGCAGTGGGTGTATACCGGTTTTCAAAAATATGGGTTAACGACCGGGCCGCTTCTTACGCGGCGCTCGGCAGCATCTTCCTGGGCGCGCTTGCGTTTTTGATGTATCAAGCTGGACAGCTGGCCACCATCACCTCCGCCGCTTTGTACTTGAACGCATTGCCATACTTCTATGAGTGGTCGACCGAAGGTTCGTGGCGTTCGTTCATCAAGGGCCTGCTTGTCAGTTTGGCGGCGGCAGCCGCTCACCACGTGACCCTGATCTTCGGAACAGTGCTCTTTGCCGGACCTGTGCTTTGGGTCGCCTGTCTCGATGCTCGGGAAGGCCGTACTCGCGGGTCAATGGGGGCAGTCTTTTCTCGGGCAATTCTCTTCGCGGTCATTGTGGCTGTTGGCATCGGAATGGTTCTTCTACCGTACTGGGTGACTCTTATCCAGCACCCGATTCACCAGATCCCAATCCCTCATGATAGCCGCAACAATTACCTGTTGAATTCGGTGACGGGTATCAACTATTTCGTGATCCCGTACGGCGCCCTCATTATTGCGCTACCCTTCGTGCTCTTCCGTGGCGCATCGACGCGTCGACTGCGTCCGCTTCTGGTGGGCTTCTGGGTTACGTTCCTGTTTGGGCTGGGAGGTACGACGCCATTTCCACGGTGGGTGTTGGGCCGTGCCTTCCAGATTCTCACGTTCGAGCGTTTTGCATTCTGGGCTACGCTGCTCATGATGCCAATTGTGGGCTTGCTTTCTATTGAACTGCTTGATCGCTTTCGCGCGAAAGCCGCGATTGGCTTGGCGCTTGCGGCCGTAGCCACAATCGGTGCATCTCTGTACTGGCTGAATGCAAATCCATACCGGCCAACGGGTTCGATGAATGTGAAGCCGGTGATTGCATTTTTGAACCGTGATGGGCATGACTCATACCGGTATCTGACGTTGGGATTCGGGAGCGAGCTCGCGCAAGTATCCACATACACGGACGCGAGTAGTGTCGACGGAGATTACAATTCCGCCCGGCTTCTGCCCGAAATGACGCACTATGGGTCGGCGCAACTTACCAATGCAAAGTTCTATGGTTCTGCCGGCATGGCCTCTTTGCGCGCCATGCTTGAGCACGCAAATCGATACGGACTGAAATACATTTTTGTGCATGACCGGTACTACGAGCCCCTTCTGACTTTCGCCGGATGGAGAAAGACGGAGACGTTTGACGGTGGCCAGATCAGCGCATGGTCAAAGGACGATGTTCCGCCGGCGCATCGTATCGCATCGGACGCGGTTCCTGGGCCGTGGATGGGGCTGCTTTGGGGCACTCTCCCGATCGGCGTCAGCGTGCTAGCCATCTTTCTGGTTCTATTCCTTCCCGCGAGACAGCATGTACGTCGGGTGATTGAATCGCCAGTACCTGTGCAGCAACACGAAAGAAATTACGTTGCCTGAGGGAATGAGATGAAACGTGCTCTGCCGCTCGTAATCGTTATCGTTGCGGTGACGGTGATTCTCTTGATCGTAGGTCTACGCGCGACCGGCGCGTCCGGAACCGTGGGAATTGCGACTGGTTCAGCGCTTCCCGGATTTAGTGCGAGCGCATCTACACCCGAACAGGCCCTCGCGAATTTCCTCAGCAGTGTCCAAAAACGCGATTGGGGGCGAGCCTTTACCGGTCTGGAGAGGACGAATGCGAACCTGACTGAGCAGGAGTTCGCGCAGGAGTGGATGGGAGCGAGTGCTGGTCTCCGTTCGTTTTCTAATCTGGAAAAATATGACACCAGACCTTTGCATGCGACCGACTCGGAGGCGCAGATGCGGGTTCGTTTGCACTGGGCCACGCCCGTTGGACCCGTCGAGGACGTGCGTGATTTCAATCTGGTACATCGGGGCGATCAGTGGAGAGTGGTTTGGGATCAAGGGCCGCCTCCAAATATTCCGGCTCAGATTGTCCCGGTGAATTATCTGCGTTGGGACCTGGTCGCCGGTAACGCGGCGGGCGCGGAATGGGGTTCGCGGAACGTTGATGCACCTCACGTGCGTATCGTCTCGATGAATGCGGTGGATTCAGCCGAAGGTTCCGTAGTCATGGGCGAGGTCGTGAACGAAGACACGATACCCGCATTTGTGAATGTCAATGCCACACTGGTCGATGGATCTGGTAATGCGATCGATGATGAGAGTAGCTTCGACAAGATTCTTCATATCCTGCTACCCAAGCAGGTCTCACCCTACCGCATTGATTTCCCGCAGGTAAGTTTAGGCAAAGTAAGGAACGTGCGCATGGATGTAAAGGCTACGTTGGTGCCGGCTTCATCGGATCCCGTAATCGGAGTCATGGATCAGAAACTGGACACCGACGCTCAAGGACATTCGGTTCTGCATGGCAACCTCTTCAACGAGAGCGGCCAGACGGTGAATATTCCGCATGTCATTGCGAGCTTCTACGACAACAGCGGAAAAGTAGTCTGGGTTTCGGACGGATATGTGGAGCACGCCTTGCTTCCGCAGTCGTCGGAGTCCTTTGCAGTCGAGCTTCCAAAATCGTTGGCAGGCAAGGTTCACAACTTCCATGTCGTGGTCAATGAATATGATTTGCAGAAATCATAGGGTACCAAGCGGACCGTTGCTCTTGCTCCTAACGCTCACCCTGGCCGCTGGAACCCGGGCGCAGGACATCTCCTTGCGTGCTCCGTCGGACGTGATTGCGGGAACACCTGTCTCGATCGGTACGTCCGGTGGGGGTTCGGCCACGTTTTACTTGATGACTCCGGCCACTGCGACGAAACGCGAGGTGCAACTCGGTCAAGACATTTCAATTCTGGCCACGGACACCCAAAGTGCCGGACGATATCTGGTAATCGTTTGTGCCAATGCTTGCACCAGTGCCGACTTCTTTGTGTCTCCCAGTAAGCCCGTCAGTTTGACCTTTCTCGCGCACCCTTCGCGGGTGCCGGTTGGACAAGGGAATGCAATCAGTGGAGTGGCATTGCCGTTCGACGGATTTCAGAACTTGGTTCTCACGCCGACAACGGTGGATTTTCAGTTAGCTGTCAAAGGAGCGCCGCCCGCTTCTTACAGTGCTCAGACGCATGGTGGTATCGCATGGTTCCACACGAATTCCGGCAAATCAGCTGGGCCCTTACAACTCACCGCCTCGCTTGACGGAGTCTTGGCGCGCCGAGTCGTGCAGCAGGTAGCGTCGGATCCGTGCAGTCTGCGGATTAAAGGTCAGCGAACGCCCAAAGGCGTAGTGGTGGAGACTGACCCGGTTCGCGATTGTGCAGGAAATCCGGTGCCGGATGGCACGATCGTCACCTTCACGGCGAGAAATGGAAATGAAATCAGTACGGTGGATGCTCCTGTGAAACAGGACATTGCTCGTGCCCAAATTACCGCATCAGGGCCGCTCGTCGTTTCGGCTGCTTCCGGCGTCGTGATGGGAAACGAACTGCGTCTGGGAGGACAGTAAGAGCCTATGCGGAGGATTGAACAAACGCAGCATTACGGTACCCGGCTTCATAAGTTGCTTGCACTGCTCCTGGGGCTGACGCTGATTCAGTGCGCTGTTTCGTTCGCTGCTGATTCGACTCCGCAAGTGTCGCTCGAAACCGGTAAGGCAACACCAAGGTCAGTGGAATCCTTGACCCAGCGCAGCATTGTGCGTGACTACAAGCTGGCTTGGGCCAGCCTGGCGCAAGCATTTGAATCCAATTCGACGGGGCCGCTGAATGGATTGTTCGAAGGAGCGGCGAATGAGTGGCTGCGGGATGCGGTCAGCAGCCAGCAAAAGACTGGCCTAACTTCGCGCTATTCAAATCAGAACCATAGGCTGGACGCCGTATTTTATGCGCAGGAGGGAGATGTCATCGAGCTGCACGACACGGCAGAATATGATCTCGAGATCTCCGACGGTAGCAAGAGCATCCACAACGAACATGCACAAGTGCGGTACATTGTCTTAATGACCCCGGGGGCCGATCGCTGGGTGATCCGCCAAATGCAGGCTGTCCCGCAATTCTGAGCGCCCAATTCCACCAACACTCCGCGCAGGCGGGGCATCTAAGTCTCATTGCGGGTGAAACTCGAGTGGAGTCTTGTTTTGTCGAAACGCTTGCTAGCAGTCGCATTCTTGTGCTTCATGGTGGGTACGGGATGCACAACGCCCGGAATCCACAGCGTTCTGCGACAGAATCAGCAGGCTCCTAACTCCTGGCCCAAGTTGCTTGCCGTATATATGCCGTGGTTTGGGGATCACGTGCATGAGGACGTGGGCTACGTCAGTTACGATCCTGGAGTGCTGCGGAAGCAAATTGCGCAGGCACGCCACATGGGGATATCCGGCTTCGTCGTCGATTGGTACGGCAAAAGTAATGCATTTTCCGACCATAATTTCGCACTGCTGCAGGAAGCTGCAGACGGGAATAGTTTCCAAGTGGGGCTCCTCTACAACGAACCTGAGGATGAAGATGCGCAGGCCACAGACGAGGCCATTTCTGCGCTAGACGAAGCTTACGCCTCGTATATCGGACCGAAAGCTCCTCATCGCGAGGCGTATCTCGCTTATAACGGACATCCGCTGGTCTTCATCTTCCCGAAGCGGGGACATGTCGATTGGAATCGAGTGGTCGAGCACTGCAGCGGTTGGGAATCATCTCCACTCTTTTTCTATAAAGATGAGCCGCCGGCGCAATATAGCTCAGATTTTGCCGGCTTCTATCCATGGGTTCAGCCCGGACAGAAGGGCTGGGCCCCGGATGGAAGCAATTGGGGTGAACAATATCTTGATGATTTCTACAAGAGCATGAAGGATAAGCACCCCGACAAGATTGCAGTGGGTGCTGCCTGGCCGGGCTTCGACGATTCCCGCGCGAAATGGGGACTGAATCGTCACATGCAGAGCCGATGTGGGCAGACGTTTGAGGACACGCTCGCTGTATACAAGCGTTACTTCGGCGGCGATCACCCGCTGCCGTTTCTTTTAATTGAGACTTGGAACGACTACGAAGAAGGCACTGCTATTGAACGTCTGAACTTCACCAAATGTAGTGAGACATCGCACCAGAACTCGGGATCCTGATGAGTCAAAGCGTCCGCACTCAGCTTGTATCGAAATCACCAAATTCGTCAGTCGGAGTTAGCCTTATGAGCCCTGTACGCGATTCGTCTAGAGATCTGGAGTTATTGTCTCGACTGCTTTTCTGTCAGAACGCAGCCTCGGCGAGCGCCTCAGTCCGTGACGGCGGGATGGTGGCGTTCGATTATGGCGACCAGACGCTCGATGCGGTCTATCGTTTGTCGACAGACGACATCGAGCAGTTATATGCGCTGGCGAACTCAAACCACGTACTAGTCCGGTCATTTCGGTGCCTGAGAGAAGATCTTTCGGCCGCCGGAAAGTCTGAAGAGGCTCGTCTTGTTGGTCTGATTCTCACCGACGAGGACGCGCGCATTCAGCATGCCCTCGGGTTCCTGAACGAAATATGTCTAACCCTCGAAAGGGGCGGATGTCCCGTTACGGTCATCAAGTCACTGGACCATTGGCCTGATCTGGGTAGCGACCTGGATCTGTACACGGGTGTGCCGGCCCGTCGCGTTTTTGAACTGATGAAGCTCAAATTCGACGCCACCCTCGCCGAGCGCAGCTGGGGCGATAGACTCGCCAGCAAATGGAATTTTGTCGTGCCTGGGCTGCCGGAATTGGTCGAGGTACACTCTGGCCGTCTGGGCCAAACCGGCGAACAAACGGATGTGACTCTATCGCTAGCCGCACGATCCAGATGGAACGAGGTGAGCGGGTACACGTTCCGAATCGCTGCCCCGGAAGACCGGTTCGTCATCAGTACTCTGCAAAGGATGTACCGGCATTTCTATATCCGCTTATGCGACATCATTGACAATGCCAGGTTAATCGACATGCAACAACTTGATTTTGAATACCTGCGCACCCTTGGCAAGCGTGCTGGACTGTGGGACGGAATCGCGAGCTATCTAGTCATAATCTCGCAGTATGTCGAGGTGTATCGTGGGTCGGGTCTGCCTCTTCCGTCGTACGTAACTGAATCGGCAAGGATTGACGCCAATGAAGTTGCTTTTAGGCGGCAGTTCTTGCGAGTTCCCATTCTGCCGCACTCGGTGGCACTGTACGCTTCTGAACTGAAGAACCTGCTACTTCGTGGAGAAATCCGGAACAGTCTTCGTTTGAGCCTTATGCCCGGATTGGCGACGGCGGCGGTGGTTGAGCAGAAGATCACGGGGAGTGATAAGGGAGTCTGGTAATCTTTCGCCTTGGCATTCCGTTGGATCAAGATGGCGACGTAGGATCTACCTGCTTTACTGGATTGGCGAAGCAACCCATCCTGTTTACATTCACGGTAAGTACCAAATATGCAATCTGGTCGATGTCTGGCCGCTGCGATAAGACTGTTTGAACTCTGCATGACGCGAGTTCGAGCCCTGCTCGCGACGCCGAATCGTAGCTGTTCGCTAGTGAGCGAGGTTTGCGGTGATTCGGATTTTAGTAGCCGATGATAATCCCGCCGTCAGGCGTTATCTCCGCGCAGTTCTGGAGCAGCAAGAATCGTGGCGGGTCTGCGGGGAGGCTCGGAATGGTGCAGAAGCGCTCCATGAGGTTCTGATTGCGCCTCCTGATCTGATTATTCTTGATTACCAGATGCCAGACCTAAATGGAGTCGATGTTGCGAGACAAATTGCCGAGTTGTTTCCCCGAATTCCGATTCTGATGGTCACTCTGCATCTGTCGAAGCAGCTGGCCGAGGCCGCGCGAGAGGCGGGCGTGCGCGGAGCTTGTGCGAAACAAGACATCGGTTCCGTAGTCGAAGCTGTGAACGTGCTGCTAGACAACAACACGTATTTTCCCGCAATTTCAACCGGACACTGAGTGCTGGCAGAGGGGCTTTGGCGGCAACTAATCCGAAATACAGGATTTCCTGTATTGGAGCCCAAGTTCACGGAAGCTAGCCTCGGGTGGAGAATCTGAGACACTTCGGGATACTCATTGGTGTGGAATTAAGGACTATTGGTCAGGCTGTCACATCCGTATAGACGTAAAATGTGGCGAATCGTCTGGTCGGTCTCCCTACAAAGGAACTGAAACGGAATGACAATTCGCATACTCTTGGTTGATGACCATCCTATCGTTCGACAGGGTTTGAAAACTCTCTTAGAGGGGCATTCGGGCTGGGAAGTCATAGGGGAGGCTTCCGATGGCGCGGAGGCGGTCGAGAAGGCCAAAAACCTGAGTCCCGACGTGATGGTGCTAGACGTTACGATGCCCAGAATGAATGGCTTGGAGGCCTGCCGCGTATTACGGAGGCAGTCTCCGGCGTTGGAGATATTGTTTGTTACTCAGCACGACTCGCCTCAGATGATGCGCGAAGCGCTGGAGGCAGGCGCGCGGGGATATGTCGTGAAGTCCAATGCTGCTCGCGATCTCTTGGCGGCGGTAGAGGCAGTCAGTCAGCATCGGGTGTTTACGGCTCTCAACGGCCGGAACGTTCCTGAACTGAGCTGAACTTTGTAAAAAACCACTTTTAGCTTTTAAGAAAGGGCCGATTTTATGAAGCTCAGGATCTTGTTAGCCGACGATCACGAGATAGTGCGCCGGGGTTTGCGAGCGTTGTTAGAGAAGCACGAGGGTTGGGAAGTTTGCGGCGAGGCGAGCGATGGTCGTGAAGCTGTGGAGAAGGCTCTACAGCTGAATCCTGACGTTGTGATCGTTGACATCGGCATGCCGAATCTCAACGGGTTGGATACGACGCGCCAGCTGCTGCAGCACGATCCGCACTTCAAGGTTATTGTTCTAACGATTACCGATTCAGATCAGGTAATACGTGAAGCGCTCGACGCCGGAGCCAGGGGGTTTGTTCTCAAATCCGATGCAGCCCGAGATCTTGTCTCAGCCGTTGAAGCTCTCCAGAACAAGCGGATGTTTTTCACGCCGCGCGTCAACGATCTCGTGCTCGCCGGATTCCTGGAAAAGGGCCAGACCGTGTCCAGAAATGAAGCGCCGAAATTGCCCACTTTGACAGCACGCGAACGCGAGATCACGCAATTGCTTGCCGAAGGCAACAGCTCGAAAGAGGTCGCGTCACTTCTGAACCTCAGCACCAAGACTGTCGAGACTCATCGCAGCAATATCATGCGCAAGCTCAGCTTCCATTCCATTCGCGATTTGGTAGTTTACGCGATTAAAAACAATCTGATCCAGATTGAGTTGCCGCCGCCGCCGAAAACTCCTGCGGGCCCGACGGCGGCGTAATCGAGCGGTTTGGAGCTCGCGGATTCTCTATTTAAGGGTTTCACCTGGATAGTAGCCGCTTTGCGTGCGCACAGTCAGGCGCGTGTGCGCGGCACCTCTCACGACCACTTGAATTCTCTGATATCCCTTGCCGATCGTGCTACCAGGGTTATATGCCAGCGTGTATTGGCTGCGGATGTCATGAGCTACTGTTCTGGTGACGTCATTCACTTCATCCAAGGTCTGCGGGAAATAGGCCACTCCGCCGGTACTGGCAGCCAAAGTCTGAAGCGCTTCACGAGCAGAACGCGTCATCCCCTCGTCGCTTAGGCCGATCGTGTACACGGTCGGTCCCTTGTTGGATTCCAGTTTGTGGACCGCGTCCCGAAGCGTTTCGCGGCTCATATTGTCCTGCCCGTCGGTAATTACCAGCAGCACTTTCTTTTGCAGCCGGGGATTGTTGTGCAGATGTACGTCTGAGGCTACCACCGCGTCGTACAGGGCGGTGCTCCCCCGTGTAGAAACCTGATGGAGAGCGGTCTGCAGAAGATTCGGATTCGAGGTAAAGTCCTGATCCAGGTAAGGTGTCTGATTGAAATTAACAACGAAAGCCTCATCTTGAGGATTGCTGATCCTGATCAGGTTTAATACCGCTTCGCTCACCTTGTTGCGCTTGTCACGCATGGATCCAGAGTTGTCGATGACAATCCCGATGGCTACGGGTACATCCTCGCGCCGGAATGAGCTGATCGTTTCTGGTTGGCCGTTCTGATAGATGCTAAATGCTCCTCGATCAAGTGTTGTTACCAGACGCCCCATCTCGTCGATCACCGTTGCGTGCAGCACAACCTCCTGCACTTGTTTCTTAAAGACAAATCGGCCTTGATCCTCGGAGTTCGAACCTTGCTCCGGCTGTATCGAGGGAGACTGCTGCCCGGACTGCTCAGCAGACGGTTTCTGCACTGACGGAGGGGGGGGCATGGTGCGAGGAGGTAGCGCCATGGGGTTCTCTTCGCCGGGGGCAGCACTCTGTCCGGAATCAGGCGAGCTTTGTGCAAATGCTACCAGGGGCAGCGCCAATACCGTGACGATCAGGATGCGCAATCCAGACCTAAACAGCAGTTCATTGCCTGCAGACATGGGTCGGTCTCCGATAACGCGGTTAGATGCAACGCCGCTCGAAATTGCAGCGATGTTTGTGAGGCAAATGTTTTCTCGCAGGCCCTCTTGCGAACGCTAAGGGAAACGCTGTAGATGGCTCGGCTTTACTCATGGTTCCGGGACACCACAGGAAAAAGTTACACGTATCGCGCCGTGGATTTTGGAAATTGGGGATGGGATTGCAATGCCTGCCATTTGGCACGGTTCGTGCAGTCACGAAGGAAGATTGCGCTAGCAATGTCTCGGGGCGAGAGGTCCGATGAGCGTTCGGGTTGGAACATCAGATTAATAATGCTGTGAGGTTGAAATGCTCCAGATTCTGATTGCCGATGACCACGAGGTGGCAAGGCGTGGAATTCGTGCCGTTCTCGAAACCCATTCTGGTTGGGAGGTATGCGGAGAAGCTAGAGATGGGCGAGAAGCGGTGGAGCTCGCCGCGGCCGCGAAACCCGATGTAGTTCTCCTGGACATTGGCATGCCCAACCTCAACGGTCTGGAAGCGGCTCGCCAGATCCTGGCAATACTACCGAATGTGGCCATACTGATTCTGACTATGCACGACTCAGATAACGTAATAAGGGAAGTGCTCCGGGCGGGGGCTCGTGGCTTTCTTCTAAAGTCGGATGCCGGGAGAGACTTGCTTACAGCGGTGGAGGCGCTAGAACTCCAGCGAACATTCTTCACTCCTCGGGTGAGTCAGATGGTGCTCGATGGGTTTCTGAACCGTGAGGCTCCTGACGATCACATCGCGAGTAGGGATATTTCTGGTGAAGCATTGACGGCTCGTGAGCGCGAGGTAATCCAACTTCTGGCGGAGGGTAAGACCAGCAAGGAAGTGGCAGTCATGCTCAATCTAAGCGTGAAAACTGCCGAGACTCATCGAACGAATCTTATGCGGAAACTGAATCTGCATTCCGTAGCTGATCTCACACGCTATGCAGTGCGGAACGGCATCGTTCAAGTGTTTTAGCTATAGCCATTTGCCGCAACCCGCCGCCTGAGCGAGTTCTTCTGCGCCGCATGCACATTGGTGTTCCCGTCCCATAAGGGAAGGACCCTGCAGCGTTCAACCTAGTATGCCGGAATAGAATGCCTACCCTGATTTAGGCAACAAATCGTGCCTCACGATTGACATCTCACTTCCATACTGCGGATGTCCGGCCATCCGACGTCCGTAGAGCAAGTTCAATTGGCACGGGAGCATCCATCGAACACTCAAGGAGAACAATATGAACAAAGACCGCGTGGAAGGCAAGGTAAAGGACATTGCGGGCAGGGTAGAACGCCAAGCGGGCGAGTGGACTGACGATCCTGAAAAACAGGCGAAAGGGATTGCAAAGCAAGCGGAAGGAAAAGTCCAAAATGCCTGGGGCAAGGCGAAGGACGCTTCTAAACCGCCGCAGAGCGCTCCGGAAGAAGCGGACGAGGCATCCGAGCCGCGACGGGCTCGACGCTAGGCAAAAGCAAAGAACGCATGAGATCAGGCGCGTTCGGGCGATCCCAACGCGCCATTCTTATTCGGGGCAGTTGAATTCACCCCTCTGGGCCAGAACGTCTACAGTCTGTCCTTGATGGACGCGCATACATCCCCGGCGTAGCGTGACGCTAGGCGTGCAGGCTCTGTTACTCGGAACTTTAGCTTCCTTCCTTCTATGAACGGCGCTGTATATCTAGTAGTTGGCATGGTCATCGGACTTGGGTCGCTTGGGTTGGCACAAGATGCGCAGGTGAGGCCCCCGGTCCCTGAGGAGGCTTTTTCCACCCGTGAGTTGATCGCTTGGTCCAGCCTGCAAAAACCTCGACCTACTCCGCAGCCGCTTCCTCCACCTGACAAGCCCGTACCACAACCAGACCAGAAGCCAGGGCAGAGTGGCGACGCGAGTGCCACGCAATCACAGGACGAATCGGTGAGGACTTTCTCGGGCACGATCGTGAAGGTGAGCGCGGGATATGCTTTGAAGGTAGACACTACGACAACTTACCGCTTGGAGAATGCAGGAGATCTTGCCCAATTCGAAGAAAAAACTGTCAAGGTTGAGGGCGTGCTCAACTCGGATCGTAATACCATTCACGTTACTCGCATAAGGCAGAGTTCCTGATTCCCGCAGCCCTTCGTTTTCGGTACACGATTCACCTGAGTGATTTCGAAGCGTGTGCCCCGTATCTTCCTAGATGTCTCCTAACAGTCGGTTAAGAAGAGTTTTCCGCGATTCCGGTTGGAGATCACACTTATGGGTGCAAACGGAACAGCTGCATACGGGATGTATACACGGGGCGCTGCATTGCCCGAGATTGTTTGTGCTCTCAACCGGGCGGGTTTCGACAACAAGGACATCTGCATGGTTTTGTCGCCTGCGCACCCGGACGCAGAAGCGGTTCGGGAGCCGAGTATTTTCCACTATAAGGAATCGGAACGCGCCAGCAGCGCGCAAATGATCGATTGGTTCTCGAAGCTTGGTGCTGTTGCCATACCAACAGTAGGATTGTTCATCAATTCCGAGAGTTTCCTTCAGGCACTGACTGCTGAATCCAACGCCTTGAGGCTCTCCCGCGGATCCCAATTGCTGTTGGGACTTGGATTCTCGCAAGAGAACGCGCGGCGGTTGGGACAGCAACTCTGCGATTTTGGCGCCTTGATTTACGTTGCATGCCCGGAAAGTGCAAAAGCAGACGGTGTCATTGAGCTGCTTAGAGATTCCGGTGCATGTGAAGCGGCAAGTCTCGGTTTTTTCGAGTCGCCCGTATTCGCCGCTTGACGAGACATTTTTGATTGAAGGTTACGGCGTGGCTCTCGAGCCGCGGTTCTGCAGTTACCCACCTTCCGTAGAACTGGTTTTCCCGTCGGCTAACTAAAGCATCCCCCGGATTCTTCCTTAAACAACCTCTACTCATACTTGTTGGAATAACGTCTTTCCGTGAGCAGGGCAGAAATCAGCAAGCGCCGGAAGCCATGGGAATGTGGAAGTTTAAAAGGGGAAAAATATGTCAAGGATCAAGTTTCCATTGCTGTTCGTGATTTTGTGCTGCGCGACATGGGTTGTGGCGCAGAGTTCAAGCGGTGGTGCTGCACCAGCAGGCGGTTCTGGCACCGCTGGCCAGAGTTCGAGTCCGGGGACCGCAACGCCGCCTGCAGGCACACCGACAAGCCCAAGTGGAACTGCAACGCCGCCAGCGGGAACCGCGACACCGCCAGCTAGCACCGTAACGCCTCCTGGATCAACTGCAACGCCGCCAGCCGGCACAACAACTCCAGGAGCCGCGACACCTGGAAGTGCGACTCCGCCCGTAGGCACGACGAACCCTCCGGGAACCACGAACCCACAGAACCCTGGCTCCACGACGCCCGGGACAACGCCCAACGGAACCGATCCGGGAGCAACGACTCCCGGTACGACAAATCCCGGCGGAAGTTCCTCGACCCCGAGCAATCCTGGAAGCTCGACGCCTCCGGGCGGGACCAGCAGTTCGCCCCAAAGGCGTTAATTCTGCGAACGATTCGACACAAGCGGGCCCTGGGTCGTGGCCCGCTTTCCTTCTTCTCTTTTCGAATGAAGATGGCACTTCCACAGAGCCATTGCTGGCATCAGAAGGTAATGCATAACGCGCCGGAATATTTGCTGCGGATTCCTTCCGAACCTTCTCCACCTCCAATACAGGATCCAACGGATCCACCTGAAAATCCGGATGTACCCGTGCGTGAACCTGAGCCCGACGACCCAGGCCAAATCTAGAGGCAGAATCGCTCGCTGAAGAGTCTGGCTAAGTACAGTGAACGGCTGATTGCTGTGCGCAATCATAGCCGCCGATACTGATTAACGTGTTGGGAAGCACATACAAGATCAGATGGAAACAATAATCGAAAAAGGGAGGATCTATGGCCCACTACGGGACTTTACGAAGCGCGTCCATCACGGAGCCCGATGAGGATATTCGCGGGGCTCATTTGTACGATCAGAATGATGACAAGCTGGGCAAGATTGATGACGTGATTTTCGATCATTCCAGCGGGGATATTCGTTACGTCGTAGTGGACACGGGCGGATGGCTAAGCAGTCACAAGTTCATCGTGTCGAGAGACCGGTTACGAGCTTCAGCCAGGCACCAGGACGACTTCGAGACAGACATGACGAAGAAGCAGGTAGAGAGCCTGCCTCCCTATGACGAATCCGATCTGAAGTCAGAGAGCAAATGGTCGGACTACGAAGGGCGGTATCGCTCGAAGTGGGTGGCGGATCCCGTGATGCACCGGGCTGAGACGGACCGGAATGTGACTCCAACCACGTATCAGGCCATGGGGAACATTGATTCCGAGAGCGCTGCGGCCGCTCAGGGACATGGTGGCTCTCCTGTGCCCAAGATGCGGCCCGCATCATCAGCTCGCAGAGAGGGCGTTAGTGAATCCGAAATGGCTGCGTCGGAATCACCAACGGGCCGGATTGTGCCCGCGGGCGCCGACACTGTTGTCATCAGCAACAGTGCAGTTGGAATCGGCGGCCGGTGGGACACATTTCAGAGCCGCCTGCGCGAACGGCGCAGAGAAGCTGTCGCAGCGTGCGATACCTGTGCGGGTGGGTCCTGGCAGAAAGATGAATCGGATGATGCCGGTACGCTGCGTAAAGCTGTATAGGTCCACGTCGTAATCTGCGCCTTGAGCCGTGGGTTGGTTTGCCCAGAGTTCAAGGCGCAATCACACACAGAGGGTATCGATCATGATCGCTGGCCATCAAGGGGCTGGGAGGAAACTCATTGCCTTTGTGGTTATCATCGGAATTGCGATCATCTTGACAGCTGCTCTCGTCGTGCGGCGCAAAAGATCAGCCCCACAGAATGAACCGCCACTTCATTCCGAGTGTGGCTTTGCTCCGAGGGTCCGACAGTATAGGGGAGCGGCAACCGTGGCGAGCCCAGATTCAACGGCTGGGAGACACTCTCCACAACTGAGCTAAGGCCTTGGCGGCATCGGACAGGGCGCGTTTTTCCGCAGCGACGTACGATTCCGCCGTTCCGGCAGCAGCACGCTGCACGATCGGGGTTCGGGCCCAGGAGGTCTTGCCGGTCAAACTCACCTGGTAGACATCGCGAACGGCTGCTTCAAACGTACGCTGGAGATTCTTCGAAATTGGCAGAGACTGTGGTTGCGGCTTGTTTGTCATGAGGGAGAAACCACCCATCTTTCGTTGGTTGATCGATGAATTGACTTTAAGATCAACAGGGTCGCGCAACAATACAGCGTTGCACGCAATGAGCGGGGGCCGTTTTCCTAAACACCGCTGACCAAAAATTGAGCGGGTCAGGGATTCTTCTAAAGCTGCATCGGAAGGGCAGGGACAATCTCGCAAGGCCTGCCATCTGGCAACGGCAGCGTAGGGATATGACAGACAAACTGCTCCTCGATGATCAAAGTCCAAAAGCTGATATCTCGACTGCTTCTCGGGATAGCGAAGGAGAGGAAGGCTGAGAGAAGTTGTGTTTGTAGAGGTTAATGAATTGGGAACAGGAGCGAAGGCATGGAAGGGTGACGGGTCACCCTCCCACGAGTCTCTCATGCGGCGCGTCTTGAGCTTTTGCCGGACCGTTTCGAGCCTCGCGTCCCCGACTCTTCCTCGTCGGATTCGGACCCAGTGTCAGCCGCTTTTGCCTCGGAGTTGATGTCTTGCGCCAACCGCGTTAGCTTCTCGTCTGTTTGCTTTTCCTCTTCGAGAGTTTGTTCAATTAATGGTACGTGTTCATCTTCTCCCAGCAACTGAGCGAATTCCCGAACAGTCCCATAACCGGCGATCTCGTAGTGCTCGACCCGCTGTGCAGCGCCAATCAGTGCGGCATCCATCACGGAGTCTTCATACTGCTCCCGCATGGTCTCTGCCGCCTCTTTTACCAAGCCTTCCATTCCTAAACATTTCTTCCCGGTAGGCTTCTCCTCCAGCATTTCGAAAATCTGTTCCAAGCGCGTAACCTGCTCGGACGTTTGCCGCAGGTGCTCCTCGAAGGCCTGCTGCAGTTCCTTGCTCGATGATGCCCTCGCCATTTTGGGCAGGGCCTTTACCAGCTGAGTCTCGGCATTGTAGAGATCCTTCAATTCATTGATGTAGAGCTCGCGCATTGATTCGTTTTCCATCGTGTCCTCCTCCGTATCCCCAGCGATCGAGCGGAAATTGCTCACTGGCTTCTCTCGAAAAGTATTTTTGATAGTCAGGGGAAACAATAGGCAAGATGCTGTATGAATGGGCTCTACCTGCGCGGGTATTCGTAGTAGCGTCCGTACCTGGTCTCATTTTCGACCGTGAAGGAGATCCAGTCCGAAGTGAGGCTCCGCCTTGGTCCCGGTTAGCTTGAATGGAACTTCTGTCTGGCCGCTTTTCCTGAAGAACGGATCAACCGGCTTCAAGAGGATGGACTTCCAGCCGGTGGTCATTTGCGACAGCTTAGCGTCGAGTCGCAGAACACCGTGAAAGTCGAAAGTCTTCCCGTCAAGGCTGTACCGGCCCGACAAGTGAGCATCCGTGCCTGGCACCTGGAATTGCAAAGACGAAAAGCTGAGGGTTCCATGTCGTAGCGTGAAGACGCCGCGGAGCTCCGACGGAACCGCAATCTCGGCTGCATCCTGCAACTTCTTTGGTTTTCCAAGGCTGCGCAGACTCAGTTGGTCGATTTTGGTCTGCAATCTGCTGTTATTGAAGTGGGCATCAGGAAGGTGGAAAGAACCCGATAATGTCAGCCGGTCGGAGATGTCGCCTTTGCCTGGCTTGAGGCTGAACGAGCTCTGCATCTGCACGGCTCCGGTCATGATCGGCGGTTCGGTGCGAATGCCCAAGGTCAAGAAGTCTTGGATGTTGGCGTCTTCCAGAGTTACCTGAAGCTCAATATCGTGACCGGGCGGTTCTTTCATTCGGACGATCTTGCCGCTTGCTGTAAACGACGAGCCCTGGAGGCGAGCCCTGACAGGTTGCAGGTAAGTGTCGCCGTCCGTTCCATCGACGATGGCATGAAAGTCTGTATGCAGCGGAAGCCGATGACCACTCACTGTGAGGCGGAAGTCGGGAGTATCCGTCTTTCCATCCACCTCGATGCGCCCAAGCGTGCCAGAATATTTACCGGTGGAAGACAAGATTCCGCTGATACCTTTGAATGTGCTGAGGTCGGCGTCCGTAAAGAAGTAATACCCAGCTACCGCCGAATCGCGCGGAGAGACCTCGTTGATGGGACCAAAAAGTCCGCTCGAATAGATGTCGCCGACCGGTTTCGGATTCACCAGAGTGGATTCGAACTGGAGAGGCCGGCTCGGGCCGAGGTCGTTCATCTTGAGCCGGCGGATGTCGAATTCCAGCGGTGCCTTCCCTAAGCGGTCCGTGTTGATGATGATCTTCGTATCTGTGCATACGAAATGGCTTACTGCGATGCTCATCTTTCCACCCCGATGTCGCAGATCCCTAAGCTGCTGCCGGCTGCTCCTGGGTGGGATGTTCATAGTGAGGCCGTTCACGAAGACCGTATCTACCCGCATCGGTTCGCGGAACAAGCTCCGCACTGAGCTGCTGAAACGAAACTCGGCGAGCTGAAGCAGGGGCTGGACCCCTTCCTCCCAGGGATTTGGGTCTGTGGCGCCATAGATCTTCAGACCTTTCCCTTCCACATTGAGACCGTGATCGATCCAGACATGCATCTCAGCCAGGTCAACTCGACTTTTGAAGCGAGCGGAAAGAGTTTCGATGACGCGCGTCCGCAGAATCGGCTCGGCACGTTTGATGACGACCCGGATGCAGAGCAGGGCAACAATCAGGAGAACCGCAACGAAACCCAGTGCCCATCGCCATTTTCGGGTCTTCGGGCCTATGCCACGGAGAATTGGCGAGACAGTCGGAGGGTGCTCAAGGTGGCTAGGCAATCCTTTATGTTTAAAGCGCAAAACCGGACCTCAAGGAATCAGGTCTTTCCTGCACGACAGGAGAGGAACAGTGCATCAACCATCAGCGACCGAAAAGGTAGGCGGAGCGTGGGCACAATCCACACCGGACGTATAGCCTAGAGAATCGATTTTGTAGGGGCTGAACCCATATCGGCATGGAAGAAAAATTCGGCAAAGCGTATTCCGGCGATGTATGATGGCGCGTTCGGATTCATATCGCTCGGAAACGGGTAAATACATGGCACTCGCAGCCCCCAACACCAACACAGCAACAGCGGCATCCGGGACAGGCCAAAGCTATGGCGCTCCGTTGGCGACGGTAACAACCCTCTTCTTTATGTGGGGGTTCCTCACGTGCCTCAACGACATTCTGGTTCCGCATCTCAAGGCGATTTTCGATCTGAACTATACAAAGGTGATGCTAATCCAGTTCGCCTTTTTTGGGGCGTATTTCCTGTTCTCCATCCCCTCAGCAAAGGTCATCGATTCTATCGGTTATCAGCGTTCGATGGTGCTGGGCCTGCTTACAATGGGAATCGGTGCGTTCCTGTTCGTGCCGGCAGCGAGCGTTCCATCATATCCTCTATTCTTAGGCGCACTCATTGTGTTGGCGGCAGGAATCACCTGTCTGCAGGTCGCTGCAAATCCCTATGTCACAGTTCTAGGAAAACCAGAAACAGCTTCTAGTCGCCTCAACTTGACGCAAGCCTTCAATTCGCTGGGAACTTTCCTGGCACCGTTCTTTGGTGGAATGCTCATTTTGAGTTCGGCTCCCAAAACGGCGGCCGACATTAAGGCAATGTTGCCTGCAGATGCATTGGCTTACCGCTTGCATGAGGCGGCAACGGTCAAAATGCCCTATGTCGGCCTTGGCATCGCCTTGGTCCTGCTTGCGATTGCGATCGGCAGCTTCAAGCTACCAAAGATCGAACACGCACAACATAAAGTGGGAGAGAAGGTAAACGATTCGATATGGCGGCATCCCAATCTGATCTTTGGCGCGATTGCTATCTTCGTTTATGTGGGTGCTGAAGTTTCCATCGGCAGCTTCCTGGTGAACTACTTCGCTCAGCCCGAAATTGGTGGCCTGACCGAAAAAGTCGCCGCCAGCTTTGTTGCATTCTATTGGGGTGGGGCGATGGTCGGTCGCTTTATCGGATCGGCACTGCTCCAGAAGATCAAAACCGGTGGTTTGCTCGGGATCTGTGCGGTGTGCGCTGCAGCCTTAGTTGCGATCTCGATGCTGAGCGCTGGGCATTTGGCGATGTACAGCATCATTCTCGTGGGCTTCTTTAACTCCATCATGTTCCCCAGCATTTTCACCCTGGGAGTAGCTGAACTCGGTCCGTTAACAGGAGACGGTTCCGGAATTATGATCATGGCGATTGTTGGCGGAGCAATCGTGCCGGTCGCGCAGGGCTGGATTGCGGATCACATCGGCATCCACCACGCATTCTTCCTCCCGATCGTTTGTTATCTGTACATTCTGTTTTTCGCCTTAAGCGGGTCGAAGCCCAACAGCGAACGTTTTGCAAAGGCGTGATTTGAAACACGTATCCGTGATCGTTAGACGTTACGCTGCTCGTGTGTCAAATCACTGACAGCAGTTTGCAATAGTGACAGGATTTGCCACGACGCAGGAAAACATACTGAAACGATTTGAATTCTTATGGTGCAAGTCAAGAAGCTTGGCCAAAAGCCTGAAGTGATTACTCTCAAGGCGGTTGCCCAGTACTTGGGGCTCACCCCGGGCACCGTTTCGGCAGTTCTAAACGATTCGCCATCGGCTCGTTCGATTCCACAGGACACCAAGAACCGCATCCGTGCCGCAGCCAAAGAGCTGAACTATCGGCCTAATTTCTTCGCGCGCACTCTCCGTAACAAACGGACCTATACGATTGGTGTCATCGCGGAGGAGATTGGAGATTCCTACAGTTCGCCGATCATCAGCGGGATCGAGCAGTACCTGCGCAGCCGCGACTATTTCTTTCTGACAGTGGTTCACCGGCACGACCCGGTGTTGCTTAACCGATATGCGCAATTGCTTTCAGAAAGAGGAGTAGAGGGCATCATCACCGTGGACACGACTGTACAGGATGCTCCTATGCTCCCAACGGTTGCGGTCGCCGGGCACAAGAAGGTGAAGGGTGTCACCAATATTGTCCTCGATCATCATCGCGCAGCTGTTTTAGGGCTGAATCACCTCAAAGAATTGGGCCACAAGCAAATCGCGTTTATGAGGGGGCATCCCTTGAGTTCGGATGCCAAAGATCGATGGGATGCGATCTGTGAGGTTGCAGGTCAGATCGGAATTAAGATAGATCCTGATTTGACTGTTCAGATCGACAGCGACGATCCGACCCCGATGCTGGGCTACCCTGTTACAAAGCAACTGCTCTCGCGAAAGAGGCCCTTCACTGCCATCTTTGCGTACAACGATATTTCAGCAATCGGCGCGATCCGGGCCTTGCAGGAGCAAGGATTACGAGTTCCACAAGACGTTTCCGTAATGGGTTTCGATGACATTCCCGGCGCGGCTTTCTATCCACCAAGCTTGACCACGGTGCGTCAACCTTTGAATCGAATGGGAGAAGTGGCAGCCCAAAGCCTACTCGAGCGGATTGAAGGTAATAAGGACTATCCTGCTGAGATCGCCATCGAGCCTGAACTCATCGTAAGGGAATCCACTGCCAAGCCTTTCGGCTCCTGATAGCATCGGAAGATCCAAGTAGCGCACTAACAGTGGCGCAACTTCTCATGTCCTCCGCACCCGTCACGAACGGCGCGCCAGCGGCATCTGCCCTCACATTCGCGTCGTACGTAGCGTTCATTCCAATCGGCATCGCGACCGTCTTGCTGGGGCCCATGCTGCCGCTGCTCTCCGCTCGGTGGTCACTGAACTACTCCGAAGCAGGTGCGCTCTTCACGGCACAGTACATAGCTTCGACTGGCGCCGTCGCTGTTTCCGGCTTCGTAGTCTCGTCTCGCGGGTACCTGTTTGCGATCAAGGCTGGACTTCTCCTAATCGCAGCCGGCCTCGCACTGCTGCTGCACGGATCCGCATTGTTGGGCATCGCGTGCATCGCCCTCTACGGAGTTGGTCTGGGTATCTCAGTCCCTGCCGGAAACTTGCTGGTAGCTCAGGTAAACCCGGAGCGGCGCGGTGCTACGTTGAATACCCTGAACTTCTGCTGGAGTGCGGGTGCGGTTTCGTGCCCATTTCTCGTCGCTGCCGCAGTGCGAACTCAGCACATTGCCTTGTTTCTGAGCGCCGTTGCCGCTCTTTCCTTGCTTATTGCTGCGTGGATTGCGCTGATGCCCGGCCACATCCTGGAACCACGCACAAAGTCAGGTGGGCAATCAAAGATGGTTCCACTGATTCGTTGCCGTCTGATCCCCTTTGCGATGATCGCGGGGCTTTTCTTATTGTACGTCGGGACCGAAAATGCATTTGGAGGGTGGATCGCGTCCTATACCAAGAGTCTTGGCGATTCAAAACCCGCAATGTCACTCATGACACCCTCTTTTTTTTATGCTGCTCTGATGGTCGGGAGACTCTTTGCTCCTTTTCTGCTCAGGATTATCGAGGAGATCCGGCTGGCTCAGATTGGTCTTTTCCTTGGCTGTGCTGGAACAACGGGTCTTGTGTTCTCGCGAGGACTGGCTGGGGTTCTGCTGAGCGCATGTGTGACCGGTATAGGATTATCGTCCGTTTATCCCATCACAATCTCTCTGCTGACTAGGGAGTTCGGGGCTTCCTCTTCACGACTCGGTTCTTTTATGTTCGTTCTTTCGAACATCGGAGGCGGGTTGCTCCCCTGGGTTGTTGGGCTGAGTGCGACGCAATTCGGCACTTTGAAAGCTGGACTGCTCGTGCCGCTCGTGGGATGCGCCGTGATGTTTGGATTGATGCTGTGGAAGCAGTCACCGCGAATGATTCGAGAGGCCACTTAACGTCATCTTCGGATCATTTTGGCTGTCAAGCGCGACAGTCTGACCAGACGATAAAGTGGCGATAATCTTTGCGGCAGCCGAACCGCTTTCCATTCGCTGGGACCAGGCGTAAAAGCAAGCCGGCTCACAAATCGCAGCCGGTCAATCTGCCGTTCTCGCAATCGGAGCATCAGTCGAAAGTACTCAACGGATTCGACATCGTATCCGGCATTCTGGCGAATTCGGGCCTCAATTTCCTGCGCCAGCATCTCTGCAAACGGATCCATCGGCAACCGTTCGTTCAATCCGACTGGGACAGGTTTCCCCAGCAGGCGTTCAGCCAATACTGCCGTTACCCGCAAGATGCGCACTATCCCCAGATCGACGGCCTGCAAACCAATCCAACCCCAATCGAGTTTCGGCGTGTTCATCACTCGGGCGATATCGGATAACCAGATCAGCCTTCCCCAGACGTGCTTGGAAGCATGGAGAGACAAGATAAGAAGCTGATCCTCAACGGAAGGCGTTTTCACCTCATAGCCGGCCACGCTCGTCACTACGGCGCGAGAGAATAGGCCGCCCATATCAAAATCCACGGAATAGAATCGCGGCTGAAGAGCCCACTGCAACTCAAGAAGATTCGGGCCGGAAGGACCGTCGAATGCGCATTCGTATCCGGCTCGCAAGAAGGCGCGCTCTTGGCCAGGTGTTAACGACCAATGAGGGATATAGCCCAGTTGTTTCACAGCCTCGCGGATGCGGGGCAGATCAGCTTGCAGAGTCAGCAGGTCGATATCGCCGGACGGCCGTAATGCGATATCGCCGTAATACATTTCGGCGAGCGCCGGTCCCTTATAGGGCAGCACATCAACCCCAGTGGATCGAAGGTGATCGATGATGCGAATCAACTCGCGCGCAAGAAAAAGAGACTTGTGCAGATTCAGTTCATAGGCTTGCTGGAGTGAGCACATCTCGGCTGACGAGACCGCATCTGCAACTTTTGAGAGAGTCTGATAGAGAAGTGGTTGCAGGCCATGCTGGTCTGCAAGGGAGAGAAGCGTCTTCCATTGAATGGGGCTCTGAAGAAGTTGGCGCACTCGTTCTGTTCTTTGGCCCCTGAGGTCTTCGGAGCAACTGACCCCCAATAACGACCATTCGGTTTCAAGCCTGGAGCCAGTCTGGGTCATGTCGGGATGCAAATATGTAGCATCGACCGATCACGCAATCGCGCTGGCAATTGCATCGGCAACCCCAGTCGGAAGCGCTCGAATCTGCACGAGATTGGCAGCCCGTTGCTGCTTGGCAAGCATGTTTGCTGATGGAACTCCGGTTCTGGCAAATGACTTTTCGCAATCCTGCGAAGAAGGCCCACGCATGTTGCCCTCCATGAATGCCAATCCGGGGCAGCGGGTGCAACCCGAGACATGGGTGCAGGAAGTACACGTCGAGAGATCCTTCACGCGAATCGAGCGTACCTCATTCATCTGCTCTGAGTTGCGCCAAATATCTGCGAAACGCTGCCGTCGTACGTTCCCAGTGGGGAGCGGGAATTGCACGCACGGAAAAACGTCACCGTATGGCGAGACATAACACGCCGTGTGACCGGCGCTGCATGGAATTGCGTCCAGCGCTCCTTCCCCCGGTTCAGGTGAAATCGCGCAGAATTCATCCACGTTGCCCACGAGAGAAGGATCCCGAAAGACCTCTCGCAATGCTTCTGACGCGACACCGAGCTCGACCGTAGATCGGTTGCCGTCCATCATGGGGGTGACGGTGGGGTCCAAGGTGCATTCCACACCCAACTCTGTTGCCAGTGCGCGGACGCCGGAATAGTCCTGCCTATTTTGTGTCATCAGCACGTTCGCGATGATTACTTTCAATCCCTGAGACTTCAGAAAACGAATTGCATCCAGAGAACGCTTTAGCGAGCCTTTTACGAGCGTAATGCCATCGTGGATTTCTGGACGATGCGAGTAAATGCTGACCTGTATCGATTCCACGCCAAGCTCGCGTATGCGGGCCGCCTCCCTTTCGCGGATGAAGACCGCATTTGTCTTCAGCTTTACGCAGAACATCAATCGACGAGCGTGCTCAAGGATTTCTAAGAAGTCCTTGCGAAGAAAAATCTCGCCACCACTCAATGTGAGGATGAAAACGCCCGCATCCGCCATCTCTTGGAGGAGATGCTTGATCTCGGCAGTGCTCATCTCGCCGTGATCATTATGGTCCAGGTAGCAATGGACGCACCGTTCGTTACATCGATAAGTGAGGTCGAGTTGGACATTGAGCGGGACATTCAGGCGCAAAGCCTTTGCTGCCATCTCCTCCATCAATCCGCTCATCTGGATTCTCCGGCTGCACTCTGCTGAGAGATGGGTTGTTCTGATATTTGCAATATTTGGTGACTCGCCAACTCTCGGACCAGGTTCTCGGCATCCTGCAACGCTTGACCAGCACTAACGTCGAATTCTGCACAGATTCGCGCGGTCACGATTTCGTCCAGCGGAGTTTTTCCGTCTGCGGACTGCCACAAGAGCGTTGCTGTTTTATTCAACGTGAAAAGGGTCGAATCGCGCGAGGACATGATCATCATCTCGCCGTCCAGGCTCCGGGCTGCAACCCGCGGGTTTCGCGCTACATAGATTGACATCATCGAATCAACTCCCATACCCGGGCATCCGGGAAAAATGTCAAGCGTGACACAGGCACACGGTTTACAAAATCAAAAGCAGAATGAAAAATGGTCTGTACCAGCGCCTGATCCTCGGCGAAAAAGAGCAGGTTGGCGAGAAGGGATCTCGCGGCTTCTCCGGGAGGGACCGGATCAATTCGGTTCTCTCGGCCTTTGGCCAGCAGGTAAAGCGCGGAGATCGGAGCGGAAACATTTTCACCGAGCTTGGCTAGTTCACCAGTGAAAGGTGTGCCGTAAGCAACGTATGCGTGTCGTTCTTTTCTGACGTACGAAATTTCATCTGTCAAGAGCCTTACATCCGGAGGCGCAAGCCGCGAGATTGTTGTTTTACCCGCTTCCGATACCCCGGCGAAAAGGAAAGCTCTTCCATTGCGAATTGCACTCGCGGAATGCAGAAGAAAACCGCCGTTCCGCGCGAGAATGAGAGTGTGCACGATCCGCAATACAGCATCAATCGAATATGGATTTGCTGTCTGCCGGACTCGCCCGCGCCGCTCGGCTGGATACCATTCTGCCCAGAAGTCGCCACGCTGCATTGTCCAGCGACCATTTTCTTGAGTTACACGAACGTCGGCATCAGGATCGGAGTTGCGAGGAGGATTTAGGTCTACGTCCAACTCGATCTCCGGACAATCAGAGGAGCTGATGTACCCCGAATATCGCTCACGAAGCATCGCCAAGAAGCTGGGATCTTCTGACCTTACGCGGACTGGCATCTGCCCGATTTCGATGACGAGACTCAAGGGCGCGATTTCTGTGGCCGAAGACAGCAAGGCGTAGTCCACCCTCCGATTAGGATTTCCGATCTGGTGCAATCGACCGCAAGGCGTGTATACCCATCACGACACGGCTCGCAATTTCCGACCTTTGAGCCAGCGCCGCTACGGAACGTTCTGAGAGGCGGAGCTTTCGGCTTGGCCGAAGGGTCTCGCCATCTCTCTCGATCAAAGATACTCTTCCAAGTACCTTATCACGCTGGATGGCAGGGTCCGGCTTGGCCATGGAATCGCCCTTGGTCACCACGATTGACTGCTCTGGCCCATCCATCTTATGGACAAGCCGGTGAGCAAACAGCCGGCCATCGCGACCAACAAGGACGATGTCCCCTCGCTGGGCACCCGAGAAGTCCGTGCGCTCGATGATGAGAGTGTCTCCGGGGAACACAGTCGGGAGCATGCTTGAACCAGTAACCTTCAACCTGAGTCGTCCAGATGACCGCAAGACTTCCGTCGCGAGTTCACACCTGAGGGCATGTGAGCCGCTGAAGGTAGAAGCGGGAACCGGGGTTGAATCTGTGGATGGCTTTCGCAGCAAATGTGTCCTACCGGCATGGATGGAGACGGATGTGGCTCTCCAAACGATTGGCTGGAATGCGCGGAATTTTACTCCATTCCGCCAGCACAAGCAATCCAAGCTCTTCAGCGGGCGATTTTGCCTAACCACCCGTATTCACCCGATTTGCGCGGACCTATTTCTTTTTTGAATGGACCAGAGTTCGCATTTTCGTCTTCAGCCCGTACAATAGTCCAACGCCCTTGCTGTGACTCATCCATCGCAATTGAATTCAAAGGCGCTAACGGAGGCTCAGCTAGCTAATTTGGACGGATACGATATTGTCGGAACTGCGGATCAGAGCGTGCGTGCGGCCGAGGAGAGTATCGTCTTAACGCCCGAAGAGGTCGCAAACCTCATGGCCGAGGGTGGGCAATCAGCGGAAACGCTGATGAACCTGGTCGGCCTGATCGCAAAGCGATTTCGAACGGATGTTTGTTCAGCGTATTTGCTCGAGCCAGATCGGGCAAACCTCGTGTTGGCCGCGACGGTAGGACTCCGCCGCGAATGCGTGGGCAGTCTTCGCATGGCGGTGCACGAGGGGCTCACCGGTTTGGTGGCAGAACAGGTGCAACCGGTGGCTGTGAGCCAGGTAAAGAACCATCCCCGGTTCAAATATTTTCGTGACGCCGGCGAAGATGCTTATCAGTCCTTCTTAGGTGTACCGCTGATCGATCGCGGCATTCTTCAAGGTGTTCTCGTGGTTCAGACAATTGAAGCGCGGGTCTTCAGCAACGATGAGATCCGGATGCTTACAAAAGCAGCTGCTCAAGTTGCGCCGGTTGTTAGCGAAGCTCGGAATCTGGACCGCTTCATTGCTCCCTTGCAGGAGCGTTTGTGGGCTCTGGCGCGAAATCTATGGTGGAGTTGGGATCACAATTCCGCGAGCCTGTTTCTGGATCTTGATCCAACCCGATGGAGCGAACTCAACCATAATCCGATCGCTCTCTTGAACGAGATTCCGTTGGCGAAGTTGGAAACGCGAGCCGCTGAACTCATGCTTCACAGCCGTGTGAACTATGCGTATCGTCGCATGCTGGAGTATCTCGAGGCAGATCGCACTTGGGGAACCCGGCATGCGGGCGTCCTCAGGCCGCACCCTGTCGCGTACTTCTCTGCCGAGTTCGGTTTGCACGAATCACTCCCCGTGTATTCCGGCGGCCTGGGCGTCCTTGCTGGAGATCACATCAAAAGCTCATCGGATCTGGATATCCCACTGGTAGGAATCGGTCTCTTTTATGGGCAGGGCTATTTTCGCCAGCACCTGGATCTAGGCGGTTGGCAGAGAGAAGAATACCTGGAAACTGAAGTTAGCGAATTGCCTATGGAAGCCGCCATCGGAAAAGATGGCAGGCCGGTCGTCGTCGAGACTGAGACGCGGAGCGGGCGCATCCAAGCGAAGGTCTGGAGAGTCAAGGTTGGCCGGCGAGATCTTTTCCTATTGGATTCCGATGTCGAAGGGAATGCTCCAGAGGACAGGGAGTTAACGTCGCGGTTGTACGGCGGCGATTTGCGTATTCGGATCCGGCAGGAATTGTTACTCGGAGTCGGTGGCCTTCGGGCTCTCAAGGCCCTAGGCATTTCACCTGGTGTTCTTCACCTGAATGAAGGGCACAGTGCTTTTGCGGTGCTGGAAGCGATTCGAATGCGCATGGAAGACGAAGGAATTGCATTCGACGCAGCCGTACCACGGGTGTCGCGCGAAGTTGTTTTCACGACACACACTCCTGTTCCTGCTGGGCACGACCGCTTCGATGCCCGGCTTGTGGAAGAGCACATTGGACCCCTGCGCGAGGCGCTCGGCTTATCGCAGGAAACACTGCTCGGCCTTGGGCGTGAAAACAGCAGCAACTCCGATGAACTGTTTTGCATGACAGTTTTGGCTCTAAGGCTTTCGCGAAGGGCGAATGCTGTCTCAGCGCTTCACGGAGAAGTGTCGCGTGCTATGTGGACCGGTTTGTTTCGCGGGAAGCCTGAAGATGAGATCCCCATCGGGCACATCACGAATGGAGTTCACGTGCCCTCGTGGCTCGCGCCACAGATGTTCCGCCTTTACGACCGCCATCTTGGGAATGATTGGCTGCAGCGAGGAAGCGAAGCGAAAACGTGGCTGGGCATTGAGAATGTCGATGATGGCGAGCTTTGGGAGACTCACCTCAATCTCAAGTCGCAACTCATCGAATTCGTCAGGCGCAGAGCAATTGCTCAAGCAGACCGCCGTGGCGAAGCCCCGGAAGAGTTGCAGCGTCTGGAGCGCGTACTGAGTCCTGACGCCCTGACCATTGGCTTTGCAAGGAGGTTCGCAACCTACAAGAGGGCAAACCTGATTTTGACCGATATTGAGCGCCTCGCGTCAATGGTCAACGACCCGAACCGGCCAGTACAGTTTGTATTCGCAGGTAAAGCGCACCCGCTCGACGAGCCGGGAAAACGAATTTTGCAGCAAATCGCCGAACTGATGAAGGATCCCATGTTCCGCGACAAGTTTGTTTTCGTCGAGGACTACGACATCAACGTCGGGCGGCACTTCGTTCAGGGGGTTGACGTCTGGCTTAATAACCCTCGCCGGCCTCTTGAAGCCTCAGGCACGAGTGGTCAGAAAGTAGTCCTTAACGGCGGACTTAACCTATCGGTCCTTGACGGCTGGTGGGCCGAAGCGTTCGATGGAGTTAACGGTTTCGCCATCGGCACCGGGAGAACCCATTCCAACATGGGCGTCCACGATGCGCGTGACGGTGAGGACCTCCTGCAGGCTCTGCGGGAGGAAGTGATTCCGCTCTACTACCAGCGCGATCGTGATGGCTTGCCGCGAGGATGGATCAAGCGGATGAAGCGCACGATCCGCACACTCGGCTGGCGCTTCAACGCCGATCGCATGGTGATGGACTATAGCCTGAAATGCTACGTTCCAGCAGCCGGCGGTACGTCGAGCGAAATGCGCGCGAGTTGGTAGCGTTAGCTCTGCGGACTGTGAGGACGTGGAGTGTGACTCACCAGCAGGCGCAATGCACGGCTTCAGCTGAAAACCTTCTGAATGCGCTCGAAAGCCCAGTCGATGTCCTGGCGCGTAGCCGTGAGCGGTGGTGCGATCCGCAGCACTCGGTCGTGCGTCTCCTTACAGAGTACACCTTCATCCTTCAGCGCCTCACAGTACGGGCGCGCCGGGGAGTGCAGCTCAATTCCGATCCAAAGGCCTTTGCCTCGGATTTCCTTGATCACAGGACTGCGCAATGTGCGGAGTCGATTGATGAAGTAGCTCCCCATCTCTGCTGAGTTTTCAACGAGATGCTCCTCAACCAAGACGCGCAAAGCAGTCCTGGCGACGGCGCAAGCAAGGGGATTGCCGCCGAAGGTGCTGCCGTGATCTCCGGGATGGAATACATCCAGAACCTCTTTGGAAGCCAGAACCGCAGATACAGGGTAGAACCCTCCGGAGAGTGCTTTCCCGATAATCAGCACGTCTGGTGTGATGTTCTCGTGCATGTATGCGAACAGCTTCCCGGTCCTGCCCAGGCCAGACTGGATTTCATCACAGACCAAAAGAATGTCCTCTCTACGGCACAATTCGGATGCGTCGCGTAAGTATCCTGCGGGCGGGATGATGATCCCAGCTTCGCCCTGGATCGGTTCCACTAAAAACGCGCATGTGTGTGGAGTGATCGCCTCGCGCAGAGCGGTCGAATCTCCATACGGAATGATCTTGAATCCTGGTGTGAACGGGCCGAACCCGTCGCGGTATTGTTCATCGCTTGAGAAGCTGACGATCGTGACCGTGCGTCCGTGAAAATTGTTTGCGCAAACAATGATCTCGGCTTTTCCATCCGGGATGCCCTTTACCTTGTAGCCCCACTTCCGAACTGCCTTCACTGCGGTTTCGACGGCTTCAGCACCCGAATTCATCGGAATGGCCATATCGAATCCTGTTAGATCATGAAGTTCCTTGTACAACAGCGGCAGTTGCTCATTGCGGAATGCTCGCGAGGTGAGCGTCACTTTATGGGCTTGCTCGATGAGAGTCTGCAAGATACGAGGATGGCAATGTCCTTGATTAACAGCGGAGTAGGCCGCCAGGCAATCGAGATATCGCTTGCCATCGACGTCATACACCCAAACGCCTTCGGCTCGTTCGATCACGATGTCAAGGGGGTGATAGTTATGGGCACCGAGTTGATTTTCAAGGGCAATAAGTTCCGCAGAGCGGTTCATTTCCGCGACAGGCATGAGTTTTTCCTTTGTACTGTCTTTAAGTTCATTCTCTTTCCAGAAGCATCGTTAATAGCGCCATGCGCACGAACAAGCCATTCGCGGCCTGCTTGAAATAGAGTGCGCGCGGATCACTGTCGACCGTTTTGTCCAATTCCACAGTGCGGGGAAGCGGATGGAGGATCAGGGCATCCGATTTCATTTTTGTTATGGTTCGTGAATTGATTGCATAGCGCTGTAACTCGTGGCGGTCTCGGACGCGTTCGGGCCGAATTCGAGTCTGGTAAATCACGTCCACTTCCTGGATCACGCGATCGATATCAGTTTCGAGCTCATAAAGCACGTTGTGTTCATCAAGGTATGCGAGGATGTCGGCCTTCATCTGCAATTCAGGAGGGCTCACAAAGACAATCTTGACCCGTTCGAATTTCGCCAGAAGGTAGGCGAGAGAGCGTGCTGTGCGTCCCTTGTCGAGCTCTCCGATAATCGCCACACTGAGGCCATCCAAGGGGCGCTCTCGATAGATCGTGTAGAGATCGAGCAAGGCCTGAGTCGGATGTTGTCCACCCTCGCCGTCCCCTGCATTGATGACCGGAACGAGCGAGACCCGGGCCGCTCGGTCCGCGCCTCCGGCTTCCGGATGCCGCACCACGATAACGTCCGAGTAGCTTCCTATAATTCGGATCGAATCTTCGATTTGCTCGGCTTCAATCTCCGATGAGAATGCCCCCGCTTGCTCAGTGGACAGGACCTTGCCTCCCAAGCGCAGCATCGCAGCTTCAAAGCAGAAGCGCGTCCGAGTGGACGGGCGGTAGAACAGGGTAGCAAGAATCTTGTTCTGGTACTCGAGTGTGCCTCCGCGAGCTACTACTCTTTCCATCCCTCGCGACCGGTTGAAGAGTTCCATCAACACGGGCACCGTGAACTGCTGAGATTCGATTACGTGTGTCAGTTTCATGCTGTCGTATGGGGTCTCTAGTTCCCGATGATCTGAGGCGCTTGGCGTGGAACTGTTAAACGGGATGTTCGACATGGGTCAGCGTCCTCTCATATGTGCCTGGAACTGCATCTCCAGCAACCCGGCGCCCACCTGTTCGTCGGGAACAATATGGGTTCCGGCACATCCTGAAATGGCGTCGCGCAAATGTTCGTAACTGGTAATTACAACTTCTCTTCCTCCAGCTCTCAGGAACCGAAGTGCGGATTCCACTTTGGGCCCCATATTGCCGGGAGGGAAGTGCCCGGCTTCATGGTGCCGTTCCAGTTCCGATGCGGTGATGACCCTAAGCGCTCTTTGCGTGGGTTTCTTGTAGTCGAGATAGACGAAGTCAGTGTCGGTTGAGATTACGAATATCTCCACTCCAAGTTCTGCCGCAAGCAACGCAGAGGCGCGATCCTTGTCGATGACAGCCTCGACCCCATGGAGCTGCGAGTCCTCGCGCACGACTGGGATTCCACCGCCGCCACAAGCGACGACCAACACACCGTCAGTCATCAGCTTGCGGATGACATCAAGCTCGACAATTTCGATCGGCTCGGGCGAAGGTACGACTCGGCGATATCCGCGGGCTGCATCTTCCACAATCTCCCAGCCGAGGCTCCGCTTCCGTTCCTCTGCCTGCATCCTGGAGTAGAACGGACCAACTGGCTTCGTAGGATGAAGCATGGCGGGATCGTGAGCCGACACAATAGTCTGAGTTACCAGACTGACTACAGGGACCCGTAATCCAGCAGCAGCGAGCTCATCCCGCAGCGATTGCGAAAGCAGGTAGCCGATTTCGCCTTGGCTCGCGGCGCCACAAACATCCAATGTCTGGACGGGCACCTGGTCGGCAGTCCGCTCGGACCGCAATAGTTGCGCCCCTACTTGGGGACCGTTCCCGTGAGTGATGATTAAGCGGTAGCCCTTCGGTATGAGTCCGACGATTGCGGCTGCTGTAGAGCGCGCATTAGCAAGCTGTTCCGCAACCGTCCCCTTTTCACCGGCCCGGATGAGGGAGTTGCCGCCGACGGCGATCAGCATTGTCTTCGGGTCGGCGTTGGTGTCTGGTCGTCGATCTCCGGTTTGATCCATGGCGATACTCAGCGTTCCTACGTCACTGACATTTCGCGGACTAAGGAACCTGCGCGTTCTGGGACTTCGCGATACTGCATGAGTTCCAACAGAATGGCTTTCTGTGTGTGCAACCGATTCTCTGCCTGCTGATAGACAATCGAGTGCGGTGAATCAATTACTTCGTTCGTCACCTCGTCCCCTCGATGAGCAGGTAGACAATGCATGAAAGCTGCGTCGAATTTCGCGTGGTGAAAGAGATCCGAATTGACCTGATAGGGCAAGAACACCTTGCGGCGCTGTTCAGCCTCTGACTCCTGTCCCATGCTCGCCCAGACATCCGTGTACACGACGTCTGCCGCTGAAATCGCCTCGACCGCATCGTTTGTCACACGAATGGTCCCGCCAGTCTGAATCGCGCGATGGATTGCCCAATCGATGGCTTCGGCTTTTGGCTCGTATCCAGGGGGAGTGCCTACGCTGACGTGAGCTCCAAGTTGGGCTCCTGCGAACATCAACGAGTGGCAAACATTGTTGCCATCGCCGAGGAAAGCGACTTTCAATCCCTGCATGTGGCCCTTTGCTTCTTGCATGGTCAGAAAGTCGGCCATCGCCTGGCAGGGATGGCTGTAATCCGTCAGCCCGTTGATAACTGGAATGCCTGCGTACTCCGCCATTTTTTCGACGATCTCGTGCGCGTAAGTGCGAATCATGATTGCCTGCACCATTCTTTCCAGGTTCTTGGCAACGTCATAGAGGGACTCGCGCTTGCCTAGGTTGATCTCTGCGTTGGAGAGATACAGAGAGAATCCGCCGAGCTGCTGAATGCCGACGTCGAATGAAACGCGCGTACGCAGCGACGGTTTTTCGAAAATCATGGCCAGCGTTTTGCCCTTGAGTGCTCCGGTGTGCGCCGAGGGATGTGCCTTGATTTCACGCGCGAGGTCAAGCAAGTAGCGGATTTCTTCTGGAGAGAAGTCACGGATTGAGAGAAAGTTATGCCGGCCCATCGATCTTCCTTTCCTGACAATTTGGGGTAGTCGTGCCGCTGAGATGGTGGCCAAACCATGCAAGCATTCCCGAGATGTCGAGATGAGCTACGAATGGATTTGGAAAATAGCCTTCAGTCTGAATCTGTGTGGCCGATGCAAAACCTGCAGATTCTCTGTAGCGGGTAAGCAGATTGCGGCGATGCTGCTCGCAGTAGCGCATAGTGCGCACGGATGCGTCATTCCAATGATCCGTTCACGCGGTCGAAGAGGCAGTGAAAAGGGTCACCCGTTCCGGTGATGGAAGTCACGTGGTCAAAGCGGGGAGGTTATTTCATATCCCTCGCCTATTCCTAGAAGTTGGACTTTAGAATCAGCACGTTAGGGCATCAAATCGAGAGGGCAGGTAGCCGGGTGCTCGGGATACCAGATGTTCCCTACTTCCTGGTTCCGAGACTGGGTAGGCTGGAAACTGCTTCTGCGACCGGCTCACCGGAGGTGTTCGTCTGCGGACGCTGTTCAGTTGCTTGCGGCTCGGACGTGTCCAACTTCTTAGGTGTGAGGAATTTCTGGCTGTTCAAGAGAGGACGCCCGAGAGATGCGTTGTAACTGGTCCAGGCGCTATCCAACCCAGCCTCTCGCTCGAAGTGTGCCCGCATAGCCTCCATTTTCGAGTCAAGATCGTCGAGGTAATGCAGCATCAGAGCTTCGGGGAACATCGGAAGCTTGGGCGACCCGAATTCATACTCACCATGGTGGCTGATGATGAGGTGCTCGAGCAACGTTTTCAGCTCCTCGGGAAAGCCAGGCAGCAACGACAGTTTCGCCTGCAGCATCTCGAGTTCGATGACCATATGTCCGAGCAACTGACCTCTGGTGGAATAAGAGAACGAGCGGTTATAGGTCAGCTCGTGAATCTTCCCGATGTCGTGAAGAAATGCTCCGGTTAACAAGAGATCCCGGTTGACTTGGGGATAATTGCGGCACATCAGGTCGCAAGAGCAAAACAAGGAAACCACATGGTCAAGCAGGCCCCCAATATAGGCGTGGTGCAGAGTCTTGGCAGCAGGAGCGTTTCGGTACGCCGCCGCAATCTCCGGATCAGCCATAAACGCCTGCACGAGCGACTTGAGATGGGAATTCTGAAATCCGTCGATGAAGGCGGTAAGAGTCTGCCAAAGTTCGTCGATGTTCTTTGTCGTTTTGGGCAGGTAATCAGAGAAGTCGATTTCTACCTCTCCGAGTTTTCGCAGCTTATGAACGGTCAGTTGAAACCGCTGTTTGTATTTGTTGATCAGGCCTTTTACTTTGAGAAAATCGTCTTGCTCGAAGGCGTCTAGAACTTCCTCGACGTTATCCCACATCTTGGCCTCGAGCTGGCCGCTGCGATCGCCGAGCGTGAGCGCGAGATAGGGTTCGCCGGTTTTCTTGGGCTTAATCTGCTTGGCGACCACGACAAACGATGACGTAACGATCTTGTTTTCGTGGCGCACACAATCGCAGATATAGAAATCCTTCATGGGCGGTCTGAGTATAAAGCAAAGCGCCAGGGATTGATCAGATAATGCCCAGCTTCTTCTTTTTCTTGTTGAGTTTCTTGGCGTCTGCTTCTTTGGCCGCCGCGGTTTCTATCGGTTTCGTCTCGTTGGGGCTAGCTCCCGTATCGAGATACCCCGCCTTGACGTCGATGTAGGCCTCTTCCCGCAGCTTGGTCAAATAGGAGCGGAGGGCAGGCTGCAACTTCTGGTAGTAAAGTGCATCCTCAATCTTCGGGAGCACATCCTTCATTGGCGGAATTCCGGCCTGCTGGTGATCCACGACCTTCAGAATCACATAGCCTTGTTTCGTTCGAATGACGTCGGTGACATCGCCGGATTTCATTGCGAACGTCTTATCTTCGAGCTCTTTCGCCAGCTGACCGCGTTTGAACATGCCAAGGGCGCCACCATCCGCAGCTGATGGCCCATCGGAATACTTCTTTGCGACGTCTTCGAAAGTGGCGCCGGCTCGGATCTGTTTGAGAAGGTCATTTGCCTTCGCTTCGGCCGCGCTCAGGGCGGCAGCGTCCGCGGCCTGCTTGGCAGTTTCATCGGCTTGGTTTGTCGGAGCGCTAGCGTTTGGATCTCCGGCGGGCTTCGCCGGCTCAAGGATCTTGGGAGCTACCAGTATTTCGCTCAGCCGGATGTACTCGGGCTGCTCCAGTTCGTTCTTGTGCTCGTCGTAAAACTTCTGCTCTTCCTCCTTGCTAATTGCGAGATGGCCACCCACTTCCTCTCCGATGACCTTGCGCGTGATGATCTGGTTGCGCTGCGTCTGCTTGAAGTCTTCCCATGAAATCCCCTGTTTTTCCGCTTCCTTTTCCAGCGCTTCCATCGAATCGAGCTTCATGTCCTTGCGCATCTGGTCCAATTGCTTGATCAGATCGGTATCACCCGTAATTCCGAGATCTTTGCCTTTTTCGAGAAGAAGTTGCTGATCGATCAGATCCCGCAGGACGTCCTTTTCGCGGTCAGCATAAGTCTTGTCCGCATTGTTGGAATCCTGTTGCTTAACTTCTTCCTTAAGCTGGTCCTTGCTATGGGCAAGTTCAGAGCGGGTGATGATCTGGTTGTTAACGCGGGCAATGATTTCTTCGACAACCTGTCCGCTCGCGAACAGCGGCACGCAAGTGAAAGCGACGAGAAACAAGGGAATCTTCTTCATAACATTTGTTTGGCCGCCCCGCTTCCTGGGCTTGCGGGTAAGACGCTGGGCTTGAGCCGATATACTATTCTACTACCCGAAAAGGGGGTTCCTGATAGTTCGACGCAGCCCACAGCAAGGGGGTTGGCCCGGCGAGGACTCACGAGGTTCGGACAAGCGCAAGTGCCGTACGATCGTCACATACGGGCCCTTCGCCTCCAAACACGGCCGCCGCGTTCAGCACTGAGGAGCAAAGCGCCTGCGCCAGGCCCGCAGGCAAGTCTTGGAACACGTTCTTCACTCGTTCCAGACCGAATTCTTCCGCGGATCCATTGTTCCGTCCCTCGCAAGCGACCACACCGCGAGAGACCAGGAGCAGCGCTGCACGGTTTTCCAAAGCTACCATTCGGGCGTCGGATGTGGCGTGTGAGAATAGTCCCAAAGGAAGCCCCGTCGAGCCGAGTTCGGTAATGCCGGAGCCGTCCCGAACGAGTGCTGGCGTGTGTCCGGCATTGGTATAGCAGACAGTCCCGAATCTCTCGTGGTAACAAGCGAGGAACGATGGGCAAGAGAGTACTCCTGCCGCTATCTCGATCAAGCCGCGATTGATGCGGAGTGTCAGTTCCGTCATAGCGTCAGCCTCGTTCACATCTTCGGCGGACAGAAGTTCGGGTCCCGACGTCCGGAATATTTCCTGAGCAGCATTCAGAATCTTGCGGTTGCTTTCGCGCCGGCCTGCAACATCGAGCAGGCCGATGAGCACTCGCTGGGGGCTTACCCGAATGGAGTCATAAAAGTCGCCAGCCATTCTCTTGCCCACAAATACGGCTGCTACATCTGCTCCGAGGATTGATGGGAAAATGGTCGGAATCGGCTCGATTACCGGACTCGAGCCATTGTCAGGAGAATGGAAAAATACCTGCATACCTGCACGCAGAAGCTAGCACAGTCAATGCGGTGAGGTAAACCAGACCTGAATTGTCGGTCTATTTAGAATCACTCGCCATATCGCCGTGCCAGGTAACCCGCCAGATCGGACTGTAATTGCCCGTAATCAGAATGGATGGTGGCCCTCAGTGCAGCTTCTGTCGAAGTGCCTTCACCCATGCGCTGCAGGATTCTCTGGACATCACTCATCCCGTATGTATCGATAATGTAGGAGACCGCCGCCAGCGACTCGGCATACGCCACATAGGCTTCGCCTCCTGAGAAACTCAAAAAACTGCCCTCCAGGGCGTTGAGCGGGATGTTGTGTTGTGCTTTGAAGAGCTGTGAGAGCTGATGTCCAGAGCTCGACAGGCTCCTTTGTTCTTCGAACTGGGCAACCCCTTCGTGGAGCCACATCGGGCAACGGCCGCCAGAAAGTTGCGTTACGAATGAATGGGCGAGTTCATGTTTGAGGACATGAGCGAGTTCGTTGGTCATCGAAGTCAGCCCATTCACGGGAATTCGGAGCTTTCCGTCGTTGATGGCACCGGACCAGGCTGGAGCGTGCGTTACATCGAAGAACGCCTGCTCGGTATAAAGGGTTACGACGATATTGTCACGAGGTGGACTGCCAAGATCGCGTACAAGGTCGTCATAGTCCGACTCCAAAGCTGCCACGATTTGTCCACGTAGGGTATCGCTCGTCTGCCTACCCTCGTAGCGCAGGACGAAATGGCTGCTTTCGCCTTGAGAGAACTCCGATTCCACGTTCTGCTCACGCTCGGACTTCGCCAGGAGTTGCTGTACTTTGCTATCCGGGCGCAACTCCAGGGAGCGCTTCCAGGACGCGACCGCATCTTTGGTTCGGTCCGCGGCAGACTGCGCGTATCCCAGGATGGTATAGGCGTCCGGGGAGTTCGGGGCCGAGCGAACTGCCTGTTGTGCGTACGACACTGCTTGGGTTGCATTTCCAGTTCGTACCAGCAGAGCGGCGTAATAAATAAGGACCGTTGAATTCTGAGGCTGAAAACGAAGGGCGCCTTCAAAGTAATCGCGAGCCCGCACGATGTTTCCATGCTCAAATTCAAATTTTCCTGCGATGAAGTTGGCGGTCGCCCCCAATTCCGGGTTGCGTTTGTTCTCCAGCAGGATTAGCTCGTCCGAATCGACTTTTCCATCCTTAACGATTTTGCTGAAGAGATCACCTTCACCGGCAAGGTTCTCGGCAGGTGCAAATACTGGAAGCTCCGGGGTACTCGCCCCTCCACTCCTTGGCGAGGGAACGCCACCAGCATCCACGTGATCGACTGCTGACTTCGGAATTGCATACGAATCTTCCCCGATTTCGTATTCATAGCGCGTCCCGTTCTCGTGGACACGGTCGGCGACAATGGTCCGACCATTCTTGAGATGAATGGTATCCGCCCAGGTTCGTCCCAGAACCGCTCCCAGGCATACGCATAAAATGGTGACATGACGGCGCATCCAGGCGCATTCTAGCAACAGCGGACCTGTCTACCCACGTGACGAAGGTACTAAAGTGTCGACCTGTATGGATGATGCTGAGTTGGCTCATTTCTTGCCTGCTTGTCGGGCTTTGCATCGCCCAGGAATCACCGACCAAACCAGCAGAAGCCCTCTATCTTCAACTCGGGCAAATAGGATTAGACCCCGCGCGGATCTATCAAGTCAGGGGGGCAGCACTGAACAGACCAGGAATTCAGATCACCCTCGAGGATGGAACGATTGGCTTCACGCAAGATGTCATGGGACGAATTACGGGCGCTTTCTTCGAAGGATATGGCGAGGTTCTCATCTCGCCTCCGGAAGCAGTAGAGCGCAGATCCATGGCCCTATTTGCTGGAATGGCTATTCTCGAGGAGCGGTTCGAGACCGCCTATTTTCGGTTCAACGATGATGCGGTGACGGAATTCACTCCCGATTTGCGGAAATTCCAGGACAGACAAGAATTTCAGGATCGCTGGGAGAGCACCGTCCGAAATCTGGCAAGTGGGGATGCCATGCGGCTCCTGACGACCTTTAGCCGCATGCTACCGGTTAGCGGCACCGAAAGTGCTCACGCCAACTTAACCGAAGGACTCGTCAGCGTGAACGACCACTTTCTGCACGCGAGACTCCAAGGATCCAAACTCGGAGTTTTCGATGTTTATTACGACTCTACCGTTGAGGAGTCGGTGCAAGCAGGACAGCTAAGGACGGTGGAGGGCGGTCGGACTTACTACGATGTGTGGACATCCTTTGCTCCGAAACATTCCGATTCTGACTCGATTCGCAATCGAGAGCCGAAAACGGGAATTCACAGGAGTGTTGATAGCCAGATCACCATCCGCCAATACCGAATCACAACAGACGTTTCCCCGCCGAAGCAAATTAGAAGTACCGCGACACTCCAGTGTGAGATCAACGAAGAAGGTCCGCGCGCTCTCTTATTTGAGCTGTCGCGCTTTCTGCAGATCCAAAACGTAAAATTGAATGGTCTTGACGTGGAGTTCATTCATAATCCCGCACTCGAAGGAACGCAGCTATCTCGTCAAGGGAATGACATCGTAGCCGTAATTCTTCCCAAACCGGCGTCTGCGGGACAGAAGATCGAACTGGAATTCGAGTACGAAGGCGAAGTGCTGGCCGAGGCTGGACCGGGTTTGCTTTACGTCGGCGCGAGAGGCACTTGGTATCCAAATCGTGGTATGCAAATGGCAGACTTCGACATCGAGTTCCGATATCCTCAGGGTTGGACCCTGGTCGCCACAGGCAAATCAGTTCCCCCGCAGCGGCTCTCCGCAAGCTCTGGTCAGCAGGTATCGCGATGGGTCTCGGAGCGTCCCATACCTGTCGCGGGATTCAATCTCGGCAAATATCGCGAAGCGATCGCTCGTGCCGGACGTGTGACGGTCGAAACTTACGCAACGCAGAATGTTGAGAAAGATTTTCCAACCGCGCATATCCAAGTGATTAGCCCGAGGTCTTTGGACCCAGCTATCGCTCATCCCCCCCAGATCATCACTCCATCACGCCCATCTCCTGCTCAGAACGAAGTGCGCGTGGGCGAATCGGCGGCAGAGGCTATTCGGTATTTTGACGATCGATTCGGTCCCTTCCCCTACACCCATCTCGCGATTACACAGATGCCTGGCCCGGAAAGCCAGGGCTGGCCAGGACTCATCTTCTTATCTTCCTATGCTTTTCTGAACGACCAGCAGCGTGAAGAATTGCATTTCGATCCCTATCGCATTCTCATCCAGCAATTGATTCCGGCGCATGAGACTGCACACCAGTGGTGGGGCGACTTGGTCGGCTGGCGAGGCTATCGCGACCAGTGGCTATCGGAAGCTTTGGCAAACTATTGTGCTCTCATGATGCTCCAGGAGAAAAACCCCGCTGGTTTTAGCCGGGTGATGGAAACATACCGTAATGATCTGCTGCACAAGAATAAGGATGGAGTGAGCCCGATGGAGGCTGGACCAGCTACGCTGGGCACGCGCCTTATTTCTTCGCACTTTCCTGAGGGATATGAAGCCATCAGTTATGGGAGGGGTGCCTGGCTCTTCCACATGTTGCGAACAATGTTGAAAGACGCCGAGCCCAAAACTCGTGGGGACGTCCGCAGTGGAAGCGATGAACCGTTCGTGCGCGCACTGCGCAAAGTACGCGATCGCTACGAGGGTAAATCCATCAGCACGGAGGAACTCTTGGCAGTATTCGCCGAGGAACTTCCGTCCGCCTTGCGATTCGAAGGCAAAGACAATCTGGACTGGTTTCTCCAGGGGTGGATCAACGGCACGGCTCTCCCCAAACTCGAGTTAAAGAACGTCAAGTTTGTTGGGAAAGGTACGGGCGTTACAGTGCACGGAACAATTCTGCAAAAGGACGCTCCGGCAGACCTGGTAACCTCCGTTCCGGTGTACGCCGTGATTAATGGCCGACAATCAGTTCTGCTGGCGCGCGTCTTTGCTGATGGAGAAGAGTCCAGTTTTCGACTGACCGCTCCTGCTGGAACGCGAAAAATTGTTCTTGATCCTTACAGCACTATTCTGACTGCCCCTAAGTAGTACCCAAAGTTTCCGTATCTCCCATGCAGCTATCAGCGATTGAACATCAAGTCAGCACTCTTCCGTGTTCTCGGTGGAGCAGTACCAAACTTTCTATGCACCGCGACGACAGCTGGTTGCGCCAAGAAGTTCCCTGGCGATCTGCGACAGCGGCAGAACCGATGTCAGGAGGCCGCGTTGAGCACAGACCCGCGGCATGCCATACACCACACAACTTGCCTCGTCTTGCCCGATCGTGAGCCCCCCGCGTCGATAGATCGCGTTCATCCCCTCTGCGCCATCACGCCCCATTCCAGTCATGATCACCCCTGCGGCGCAGTTTCCATACAGGTCGGCGACAGACCTCATGAGAACATCGATCGAAGGAACATACGGCACATCGTTGGGCAAACCCCGCAGCGAAATGAGGATCTGCGAATCGAACCCTCGTCGTTCCACCGTCATATGCACTCCGGCGGGCGCAATGTACGCCACGCCAGGTTCCACCTGCTCTCGATTACGACCTTCGCGGACTCTAATAGAACATAGTCGGTCGAGTCTTTTCGTCAGAGCTGTCGTGAACCCGGGAGGCATATGCTGCACAATGAGAATCGGCACGGGAAAATCTTGAGGGAATTGCGGAAGCAGCTCTTGAAGAGCTCTCGGGCCGCCCGTTGACGTGCCGATCGCGACGACCCCTGGAGCGACAGCCGCGCGGGCACGGGTCGGAGTTGAACTGGGTACCGAAGGCTTCTTCTTCATCGAGTCCCGAGATGCGTATCGACGAAGAGCCGCGGCTCTGATCTTTGCAACGAGGTCTGACCTGATGTGCAGGATGTCCAGAGAAGTCTCCGAGAGATCTTTCGGAAGGTAGTCGAACGCTCCAGCACTGAGGGCATCGAGCGTGATCTCCGCATTTTTCTCGGTTACGGCACTTACCATGATGACCGGGCGTGGATGTCTCTTCATGATTTGTCGCAGTGTCTCGATGCCGCCGAGTTCGGGCATTTCGATGTCCAGCGTCACGACATCCGGATCGGCGGAAGGGATCTTGCCCAGCGCCTCCGTTCCGTTACGGGCTGTTCCCACTAGCTCTAAGCCCGGTTCAGAGAGAATTATGCGAGATAATGCGGTTCGCATGAATGCGCTGTCGTCCACAACCAACACGCGAATGGGAAAGCCTGGTGCGAGCTTCTCGTTCATCTCCGGTAAATCGCGCGAACCAACGCACGAACCTCATCCATATATGAGTCAAGTTCGAAAGTCAGTCGAGCCCAATCAATGTTGGCCAGAGAGTCACAGTACTTCGACAAGACCGCAAAGCCTCTTTGTTCAAACACATTTACTTGACGAGCCTCAACGAACCCATGATTCAGGCCGGTCATTCGGCATAGCAGGTCGCTGAGTTCGACAATGGCTACCAACCCGGCATGCTCACCGTACGCGTCCAGCGCGTGGTGATGAGATACGACCTCGGAAAGATCTCCTGATAATTCCCAGCGCTTTGCTAGCAGACCTCCGCTATCACAGTGAGTGAATCCAAGGATCCTGTCTTCAGCTTCATGCAGAGGGATACATTCGTGCCGCGCCAGCTCAAATGCTTCCCCAAATTCCGCAGGCAGCATCCACAGATTCACGATGATGCCGAGATCGTGGAGCAAGCCTGCAAGGTATGCCTTGCCGGGATCAACCCACGAGATCTTTCGGGCGAGATGCCGGCACACCAGGGCGCAGCCGAGCGAGTGCTCCCAAAAGACCACCGGATCAATTCCCCTGCACTGTTTGGGAACAATACTCAGAACACCACAGGACATCGCGATGTCGCTCAGGCGCTGAAATCCAAGTCCGACAACCGCCCCTCGAAGCGAGTCCACTTTTTGCCAACGCCCGAAGATGTATACGTCCACCACATTTGTCGTGGTGTCGAACGTAAGATTCCAGACATGTTCAATGATCATCGACCGGGTTACTTTCCGCCCTGCGTTGCGCATCAGGTATTCCAAAAGCGAAAACTCTTTCGTGGTCAGTTCAATTCTCGTTCCTGCGCGTTCCACTAGCCGTTGCGTTCGGTCGAGCTTAAGGTCGCCCACGCTTAACACAGACTCCGAGGGAAGATGGCTTCGTCGCAGCAAAGCTCGGATGCGCGCTGATAACTCGCTGAATGAGAATGGCTTCGGTAAGTAGTCGTCCGCGCCCGTGTCCAGACATTTAACCCGATCTTCCACCTTTGTGCGCTGAGTCAGAACGAGGACAGGGAGGCTGGGCTTCTTGATCCTCATCTGGCGCAGAATGCTGACGCCATCGAGCTTGGGCAGATTCAGGTCAAGTATCACGAGATCGTATTCCGATTCGAGTGCGGCCGAACGCGCCTGCTCGCCATCGGCGTACACGTCCACACTGTAGTTCTCCCCTTCAAGTCCTTCCCGCACGAATTTGGCTAGCGTCTGGTCATCTTCTGCGATAAGAATGTGCATAAATTCAGCCTTCCTAATCGAACAGTCCCAGTGTAGTTAGAACTCGTTCATGTGCAGCCGAAACCGGACCGAACAAAGGTATCGGTGTTTCAAATCGGAGCCTGATTTCAAACTGGGATAACGCCAACCCGCACCTCGAACCTTCTGGGCCAATTTCATTGCGACGCTCTGGCCGGAGATAATTCTCCAAGGGGACTCTTCAGTTGCCTTTTTTGAGTAAGAAAACGCTGAGATCGTTCGCCCTTCCAGGCGGACTCGTGCTACTTGGGAGTGTTGTGCTCGCCTATTCCGGATGGCTGAACCTCCCCTTACCAGCCCTTACGTTTCTTGCCTATTGCGGGATTTTTGGTGGAATGCTGCTGGCATGGCGGTTTCATTCAAGCAGAGTCTTCTATTGCTTGCTCGTCTTGGTATTAGCACATCAGGCGCTTCCAGTAATGGGATCAAGTCAGCAGTTGCTCGGTCCTGGCGCTATCGCCACCTTGCGAGCGTTATGCGTCTTGGTACCGCTGAACTATGCGCTCATCTCGTTGATGGAAGAACGTGGGCTGACGCTGGCCTCACTGGCTCCTGTCGGTGTTTTCCTGTTCATACAGTGCGTGATCGTGAGTGTACTCTGGCGAAGTGCAGATTCAGGCTGGACTGCAACCCCACATTCGCGGCATCTTACCGCGGCGCTTTTCCCGAATTACATTCTTTTCGTTTTCATCGCCGCGCTGCTCGTTCTCGCCGCGCGGTTTTTGTTCACTAGAAAAGCTGTCGACAGCTCGCTCTTGTGGTCGCTGATTGCCTTCTATCTCTATGTGCACAATCTTGCATCGTCCACGGTCTCGGAGCTGTATATGGCAGCTGCAGCTTACGTGCTTGCAGTTTCTATAATCGAAAACTCGTACCTGCTTGCCTATCACGACGAATTGACCTTGTTGCCCTCGCGCCGCGCATTCAATGACGCAATACTCCGTCTGAGAACACCCTACTGTCTCGCCGTCATCGATATCGACCATTTCAAGCGCTGCAACGACACATACGGTCACGATATTGGGGACCAGGTGCTAAAGCTCGTAGCTGCGAAACTGGCTGGCGTCACGGGAGGTGGCCAGGCCTACCGTTGCGGTGGAGAGGAATTCACGATTATTTTCTCGGGAAAGACACTCGCGGATGTTACTGCGCACCTAGAACGTTTGCGGCTTACCATCCAATCGGCAGAATTCCGAACGAGAGGTCAGGATCGCCGTCAGATACCCCGGGGACCGGATCGACGAAAGGAACGACCAGCCGCAAGTCGCAAACGCAAGAATCAGTCGGTTCTGCATGTTGCCGAAGCGTCGTCGCCAGCCACACTTTCTGTCACAGTGAGTATCGGTGTGGCGGCGTCGGATTCTGAGGAATCGAATCCGCAGCAAGTCCTGGAGACCGCCGACAAGGCGCTCTACCGAGCGAAGGAGAATGGCAGAAACAGAGTAGAAGTAGCGTCGTCGAAGCGTCGACCCAAGACCAAAGCTGCGGGGATCGCCTGATCGGGATCACCAGAACTGCACGTTGCTCAACGAAGTCGTGCGGCCCGGACCGTCGTCCTTAGGACGGGAAGTCTGACGGTCCGGTTCCGTACGTTCGCAAGCACCGCAGGCCGTGCGGTCAGCCCGCGGTCGCAGGTGAGATAGAGCGTTTTCGGCCGGACCCCCCGCACTCAGGGCACTTGATACGTATAAACGCTACACCCTCGGCCTTACCGTTCAAGGCTACAGGCTTCGCAACGTATCCAGAACCACTGCAGATCGGGCAGTCCTCCGGAGCCACTCCGTCTCCCCCTCAGTGTGACTACATTTTCGTTAGAAAACGGCGAACTCCGCAAAGTAGATCATTGTGTTACGAAAGCCGAACAAAACGACAACCGACCCGCTCACCATAGGTTGACCGCTCGAGTGTGCGCGCTTGGAAGCCTCTACGCCGCCATTCTCCGACCAACGGAGCGCGCCCTTTCAATGATCCCGGGTCGTGCAACCGGGATGCTCGCTTCCCACGGTTCGTCCACTCCCAGGAGGGCGAGTGCTCCTCCGGCCAAGGCCACGTTTTTCATGAACGAAATCATGTTGTTGTTTCGTTCTGCTGGATCTTCGTTTCGCCAAAAGTCGTGCATTACTGGCGAAACTCCCGCCAGAAAGCCGATAACCGCAATGGCTCCTATTTTTGGTTTGACTCCGAGAAGAAGACTTGCCCCGCCAGCGAGCAGCGGCACGGCTGACAGAGTTACCGCCAGTTCCGGAGAAGGTACACCCTTCGATGCCGTATAGGAGGCCATGCTCTTGCGGTGCCGAAGATGGTTGATTCCGTTGTAGAGAAAGAAGCCCCCAAACAATATGCGACCGATCAGGAAGGGAGCTTTCAGGGGTATTCTCCTGTTCTAATTAATAGAACTGCTAGTGCGCGTAGTTTCCGGACATGCGCCCCGACTGCGACCCTAAGCGACCAGCCCACTCAGTTACATCCGTGACCCTATTCTTCAAGTCCGCGGCCTTGTCGCGGATGGCACCGCGCGCGCGCTGGCCCGACACTGGCGCAAGGAGCATTCCAACGCTGACTCCGATACCAATGCCAGTGAGCAGGGTCGAAGCATGCGACCAGCGTTGGTGCGTGCGGGCGCCCGCTGCCACATTGTCGGTTCTGCGAAATGCGTCCTGAACATCATCGGAGCGGTCTGAAAGGAAATCACTCACTGCGGCCCAGACCGAAGCGTCGGTGGCCAGAAGACCACATTTCAGCCCAAATCTGACCCAATTCGTTACTTTCTTTTGTCTCTTCATAAAGATCTCTCTTAAATAAAGGCGAAGGCCCCGCCATCTCCACGGTATTTGCGACTGTGCCGGCTGCCAATCAGTCGGCCTCGGTATTGGCCTCTAGGAACAACTGTAGGGTGGTTTGTGACGGAAGAATGATGTCAGTTGCGGCCCGCCCTTGCATGTGAGAATCTCGTTACCCGAAACACGGTATGGATGGTCTGTGCTCGGGGACCAGAGAATGCGTAGATGACCCCCTGAAAAAGAGAGGGCAAACCGAGGGCGCCTTCATACGGTCTTGTAGCTGGCATGACAGTAGGCATCCGCCGAATATGGTCATTCCGGCAAAATAGGTAGGAGAAACCTATGCTCAAATCGCTGCTTTCTCGTTGGCCACTACTTCATCAGATACGCACCGGCGCCGATGGCACGGGACCTGAGGCAATGAGCCAGCGCACGCGTGAACTGCGCCCGAAGACGGACGGTGCACAGGTCGCGCGATCCATATGCCCCTATTGCGGGGTGGGATGCGGGCAACTCGCCTACCACAAAGACGGGAAACTTATCTCCATCGAAGGCGATCCGCAGTCTCCAATCTCTCGAGGACATTTGTGCCCCAAGGGTGCAGACACTTTCGAATTGCACACGCATACCCGTCGCCTTCAAAGGGTCAAATACAGGGCTCCTTATTCGACCAAGTGGCAGGAAATAGACCTTGAACAAGCCATGAACATGGTCGCCGAACGCATGTGGGAAACCCGCGACCGGACGTTCGAAGAAACCCGCGACGGCCATCCGGTGATGCACACATTAGCGATGGCCCACCTCGGTGGCGCTACCCTCGACAATGAAGAAAATTACGTCATCAAGAAATTGTTCACGGCTGGTCTTGGGATGGTGTGCGTCAGCAATCAGGCACGGATATGACATAGCTCAACCGTGCCCGGTCTGGGCACATCATTCGGTCGTGGCGGTGCGACCACAGCACAACAGGATCTGAGCAATGCCGATGCGATCCTCATTATGGGATCGTCAATGGCCGAGAATCACCCCGTGGGTTTTCAGTGGGTTGTGGAAGCGCGCGAGAAGGGTGCAAAGGTTATCCACGTCGACCCGCGTTTCACGCGGACTTCGGCCATGGCCGACATCTGGGTCCCTCTCCGCGCAGGCAGCGACATCATTTTTCTCGGCGCAATGGTGAATTATGTTCTCGAGAACAATCGCGAATTCCGCGAATACGTCATCCATTACACCAATGCCTCGACGATCCTGCGTGAGGAGTTCCGTGACACGGAGGACCTCGACGGTTTCTTCTCCGGATGGGACGCCGACAAGGAAAAATATGATCCCGAGACCTGGCTCTACCAGGGTTCTCCCGAGCAAAGAAACCAGTCCAAAGCCGGGCCATTCCGAAGCAGGCGGTGGGCATGGCAAGGACCGCGGCGGCGAGGCGGAAGATACGGCGAAGTTCAACTCCGACCCGACGTTGCAGCATCCGCGATGTGTCTTTCAGGTATTGAAACGCCACTTCAGTCGATACACGCCCGAAATGGTCGAGAGATACTGTGGCGTCCCGCGAGATCTTTTCTTGAAGGTTGCGGATGCGTTCACGTCCGCGTCCGGTCCCGACAAGACAGCCGCGATTTGCTATGCAGTCGGCTGGACACAGCATTCAAAGGGAGTACAGATCATACGAACTGCGGCGATTCTGCAACTCCTGTTGGGCAATATTGGAAGGCCGGGTGGCGGAATACTCGCATTGCGCGGCCACGCGTCGATTCAAGGTTCGACCGACATCCCTACGCTCTATGACATTCTGCCGGGCTACTTACCGATGCCGTTCTTTGAAGCTGATGCTCATACCTTGGATGGCTACGTAAAGAAGCACAGTGCGCGCACCGGGCTTTGGGCAGGATTCGACAAATACTTCATCAGCTTAATGAAAGCGTATTACGGCACGTCAGCAACGAAGGACAATAACTGGGGATTTGATTGGCTCCCGCGCGTGACCGGCGACCATTCTCATTTCGGCTACTGGCTCGACATGGCCGACGGCAAAGTCGAAGGGCTGTTCGTCATAGGACAGAACCCAGCCGTTGGAGCATCCAACGGCAGACTCGAGCGCAAAGCACTCGCCAAGCTGAAGTGGCTGGTCGTGCGCGACATGGTCGAAACCGAGACTGCCTCGTTTTGGTACGCCTCACCCGAGGTGGAGCGTGGAGAGCTTTCAGCCGACACAATCGGGACCGAAGTGTTCCTTTTCCCCGCGGCTGGAACAGCGGAAAAGGAAGGCACGTTCACCAACACCCAGCGCTTGCTGCAATTCAGGGAAAAGGCGGTAGAACCCCCGGGTGACGCAAGAAGCGACTTGTGGTTCATCTATCATCTTGGGCGCCGCATCAAGGCGAAAGCTGCGACTGATCTTCGCGCGAGAAACGACGGTCTCCGGGCTCTCACCTGGAACTACTCGACAGAAGGACCCATTGCTGAGCCGGATGCCGAAGAAGTTCTTAAGGAGATCAATGGTTATTCCGTTACCGACAGAAAGCAACTTGCGCGCATAAAGGACATAAAGAACGATGGATCCACAGCCTGCGGAGCTTGGATCTATTGCGGCGTCTTCCCGGAACAAGATCGCAACCGAGCTCTCGAACGCAATTCGAAAGACCTGCTGGGACACGGCTGGGGCTTTGCCTGGCCGAATGACTGCCGAATCATCTACAACCGCGCTTCCGCACGGCCCGACGGAAAGCCTTGGAGCGAGCGTAAGAAACTCGTCTGGTGGGATGAAGAGAAAAAGCAATGGACCGGTCTCGATAATGCCGATTACGACAAGCACATGCCTCCGGATATGCCGCCAAATCTTGATCATGGGCAGGGAACTGATGCGCTTGGTGGTGCGAAGCCATTTACGCTCCACCCTGACGGGGTGGGATGGCTGTATGTTCCGAGTGGACTGAAAGACGGACCCCTGCCAACGCACTATGAGCCGCTTGAGTCAGTGGTCGACAATCCACTGTATTCACAACAAACCAACCCGGCAGCGAATCGGAAGAAGCGTCCGGATAATCGGTACGCCGCACCTCACGATGCTCGCTTCCCCTATGTGCTCACGACTTACAGACTTACCGAACACCACACCGCGGGTGGAATGTCGCGCTATCTCTCGCATCTGAGCGAACTCCAGCCGGAGCTGTTCACCGAAGTCTCTCCGGAACTAGCCGCTCAAATCGGGCTGGAGCACGGTGGATGGGCTACAATCGCGACTCCGCGTGGGCTGATCGAGGCACGCGTGATGGTGACTCCGCGCATGAGGCCCATGGAAATCGACGGACGCACCGTCCACCAGGTCGGGATTCCTTATCACTGGGGCTACCAGGGCCAGGTTCATGGTGACGTAGTGAATGATTTATTGGTCATAAGCGAAGAACCCAATGTGCGGATCATGGAGACCAAGGCTCTGGTTTGCAACGTCACTCCGGGACGGCGCGAACGAGGACCGGCGGCACTCGAGCAGATCAACTCCTACACAGGACGGAGCGCATGAGCGTCACGGCATTTCTGACAGACTCCACGTTATGCATTGGTTGCAAGGCATGTGAAGTTGCCTGCAAAGAGTGGAACGGCGTAAGCGAAGACGGCCTCGATTGGAGTGGATATTCCTACGACAATACAGGCGCAGTCGGAGCCTCGACATGGCGGCACGTCAAATTCGTAGAACACGCACCCACTGCCGGCTATGGTGGCAATACAGCCGAACAACCTTCTTGGACCTTTTCTTCGGATGTATGTAAGCACTGTGAAGAGGCCGGATGCCTCGAGGCATGTCCGACAGGTTCTATCGTGCGCACTGAATTCGGCGGGGTCTTCATCCAGCCGGACGTCTGCAACGGTTGCGGATATTGCGTTCCCTCATGCCCGTTCGGAGTCGTCGAACGCAATCAGAAAGATGGTCGAGCGTTCAAATGTACCTTTTGCTATGACCGCCAGAAAGTAGGTCTGCAACCGGCTTGCGCGAAAGCCTGTCCGACAGAATCGATCAAGTTCGGCGAAATTGATCATCTTCGCCAGCACGCGCAGGAGCGCGTAGACGAGCTGCACCATCGCGGCATGCAGGACGCACGAATCTATGATCCTACCGAAACCAGCGTCGAAGGTATTCACGCCCTGTTCATCATTCGGGGCGACGAAAGAATGTACAATCTCCCGCCTGCGCCGGAGGTCCCGACCGTTTATCTGAAGAAGGCATGGACATCTTCTGCTATAGCAGCCGGAGTGCTGTTAGCCGGCACGCTGCTCGCATTCCTGGCAGATCGAACGAATGGAACCGGGAGAGGACGATGAGCGAAGCTTATCCATCGCGGGACTTAAGCCCGGACGAACTCGAACGCGAGCGTCGCCTGGACCAAATCCGCCATGAAGCCGAGATGCGCGGGAAATTGCAGGTACTGGGCACACGTCCTGCAGGTGCACCCTTCCCGCAGGCTACGCCGGAAAACGGCTACTATCGCATTCCCCTGCTGAAGCAGCCTCCGTGGACTTGGGAAATTCCGCTTTACTTCTTCGTTGGAGGTGCAGCCGGAGCCTCCGCTGTAGTCGGCGCGATTGCGGACTATACAGGCGCCGATCGCGAGTTGGTAAAACACGCTCGCTGGATCGCGGCCGCTGGGTCGGTGATCTCCCCCGCTCTCCTGATTGCGGATTTGGGCCGTCCTGAACGTTTCCTTGCGATGCTCCGCGTCTTCAAACCCCAGAGCGCCATGTCGGTGGGAGTCTGGACGCTTCTAGGCTTCTCTACCGGAGCAGCGGCTGCAGCCTTCGCAGGATTTATTCAGGACCGCTACGGCCCATCCTTACCGATGCGTGTCATCGAAAACGCGGGGCAAGCGGCATCCCTCGCTTTCGGCCTTCCGTTTTCCAACTATACCGGCGTGCTGATCGGCGCCACGGCAATTCCGGTCTGGAATAAAAACGCTGGCGATCTGCCATTGCATTTTGGGATGTCCGGGCTAAACACCGCGGTTGGAATTCTGGAATTGATGGGCCACAGAAAAAGCCGCGCTTTACAGGCACTAGGGTTGGGCGCTGCAATCTTCGAGACCTGGGAAGGAATTCGGATCGAAGGTCGTTCGCACTATCACCTCGACCCACTGAAACATGGCACAAGCGGATTGATCACCCGAACGGGCGGAGCGCTGTCCGGGCCAATTCCCGTCGCGCTACGTGCCCTAAGCCTTTTCGGCAGTGAAAAGAGATCCCGGTCTCTGCGACGCTGGGCATCCTGGTCCTCGATATTGGGCTCATTGATAACGAGAATCGCCTGGATTCACGCTGGACATGTGTCTGCCCAAGATTGGAGACTTCCGTTGCAGAATGCCCCGTCTGCCCTTGGGAGCAACGACAAGCCTCCACTCTATTCCGGAGAGTAGTTCGACTTCGATACAGATCCTCTGACGTCAAGCTGCTTTCTGTCCGGGCTCCTTCGCTTCGATGTGGCCGTGTTCTGCTGCCGCATGTTCGATAGTTGCGTTGATCTGTCCTCCGATGAGAACGGCAAGCCCTGCAACGTAAAACCACAACATCAGGATCATTACTGCTCCCAATGACCCATAACTCTTAGTGTACGAATTGAAAAAGTGCAGGTACACGCGGAGTCCGGCCGAGGCGGCTGCCCACAAGCCCACTCCAATAATCGAGCCGGGAGTGATCCAGTACCAGTGCTGTTCCTCCACATCTGGAGCGAAATAGTACACGATTGCAAAAGCGAAAATCACGAAGCCTAAGGCGAGCGCCCACTGCACAAGTTTCGCCGCAAGAAAGGCCGCAGTTGTGAGACCCGCTTCTTGTCCCAGCAATGCGATGACATGCGAACCGGCAAGAACCAGAAACAATGCTGCGATCACCAGCACGGACATTGCGAGCGTGAGCCCAATGGATATCAGGTGTACCTTCATCCAGGAACGCTCCTCACGTACCTCGTAAGCGGCGTTAAGCGTGGACATCATCTGCGTCATTCCGGCAGATCCGGAATAGAGTGCGAACAGCAATCCGAAAGTCAGCTTTCCCGCAACTGCATTTCCGGTAATCTCGCTCACTGTGCTGGCGAGTATCTGGTACGCAGCGGTGGGCAGAACGAGATGAACGTACGCGAACAGACTGTTTCTCAAGGTTCCGCCCTGGGTTGCGAAAATGCCGAGTAGCGCGAATACGAAAAAGAGCAGTGGAAACACCGCGAGAAGGAAGTTGTACGCGAGTTCGTAGGCACGATTGATTACGTCAGTCTGGTCCATCTCGCTCCAGACCCGACGTGCCAGTTGGGTCCAGGTGAGACCTCCGAGACTCCACAAAGAAGATATCTGCTCGTCGGTATTCAGCTCTGACTGGGTCATCTCCGGTTGCATAAACGGCACCATTGCGATGCCGCTGGGTAGAGGGTGGTTGATAAGGAAATACCGGAGAAAATCGCCGCAACAGCGTGGTGCACGGAAACAAAAAGGGGCCGCTCCCGCGGAACAACTTTCCGCTCAGGGAACGGCCCCGCCTGAACGTGCCGTGATTAGAAGTTGACCTTCAAGGCGACTTGCATTTGACGCGCTGAAGTCGTGCCGTCCGGACGCGACGCAGTCGATGTGATCAGTCCGAAGATCGGAGATCCCACCTGATTGCCGAACGCGTTCACGTCCGACCCTGGATTGTTGAAGTGCGGATGATTGAAGATGTTATATCCCTCGATCCGCAACTCCGCGTTGATCCGCTCCGTGAATTGGATCGCCTTGGTAAACGACAGGTCGAAGTCCACGAAGCCCGGGCCATAGAAGTGATTCCTGCCGATGTTTCCCGGTCCGGTGAACAACGGCGCGCCGGTGCCATCGGAACGATTCGAGAATGCATTGGTGTTAGAGAACCAGATCTTTGTGCCCGCGGAATTATCCGGCGTATTAAAGCCAGCACCGCTCCCGGTTGCAAACGGATTCTGTCCCGGAACCTGATCGGCGCGTCCGCTTAAGCCAGTTCGTTCCATGTCGGTGGTGCTGAAGACGTCGAATGGATGCCCGGTCTGAATGCTCGTAATTCCAGCGAACTGCATTCCTTCGAATATCTTGCCCACCGTTCCGCTCCCGAGGTGAGCCTTGCCCTTGCCTAACGGAACGTCCCAAATGTAGTTGAAGACCGCAACATGGCGGATGTCGTTATCCGAATTGCCCCGTTCCTCGTGAAGGTTGAGGGAATTGCGTGGAAATCCGCGGTTGCCCGCCGCAGGAACCAGCGGATCATTGGAGTCGTCAATTCCGTGAGCCCATGTGTAGGCACCCTGCACCTGCAAACCGTGACTCATGCGGTGCGTGAACTTGGCCTGGAGTGAGTTGTAAATCGAATTCCCAATGGACCGCTGATAGAAGGGCTGCACCAGGGCGTTGTGTGCCACCGCGTTGAACGGCAACACGCCGAAGTCCGCTCCCAGGTACAAATTCGTCTTAATGACGTCGTCGGGAGTGCATCCGGTGGTGTTCTGCGGATTGCTGGGGTCGCTGCAGATCGTGAGCAACTGCTGTACCAGGGCGGGATCCGGAGGGTTGCCATCGACCTGCCGGTAAATGTGGTGGCCTTCCACCCCAATGTAGGAGAGGTCGATCATGTTGTTGCCGCCCAGCTCTTTCTGAACTCCCAAACTCCAGTTGTTCGTCGCTGTGTTCCGGAAGTGAGTGTCGAACAGCACCGGCGCCAGCGCAGACCCGTCGGGAATTACAGGCGACGGCGTGGTCTGCGGTACGCTCGGCAGTGGGAACGCACCGCTGCCGAAGAAATTGTTGATCGTTTCAAACGGGAAGTTGATGTAGTCCTGTTCAAACGGCGGATTTCCGCGGGCATTGCCAAACAGATTGCCAAAGACGCGATCGTGGAAGATTCCAAACGCGCCGCGCACGGCCATCTTGCCCTTGCCCATTGGATCCCAGGAGAATCCCACTCGAGGTTCGATATTCGAGTAATCTCTGTTGTAAAGCTGATTGCCGGTACCCGGCCCCACAACACTCATGGTCAGCGGCGGAGCCGACGTTGGGCTTACCAACAAGTTAGAGAAGTTCGCTCCCTCTTCGTACGGGACACCGTCCAGTTGGTAGCGCAATCCCAGCGTGAGGGTCAGGTTGCGTCGTACTTTCCACGTATCCTGCGCGAACCAGTCATATTCGTGCTGACGGAAATTCTTGTTATCGGTTTGCAGGCGGACAGCGGATTTGTTGAAGAATTCGGCGTTGAAGTCCTCCCAGGCAAATCCGTAGTACGCGGCCGCTGCGTCCTGCAGTTGGACCGACGATACGTCGAACCCAGAAGGGTCGGTCACATTGGACGCTAGCGCCACTCCGGCGTTGAAAAACGATGCCAATCCCACCTGACGTCGCGAAAAGAAACCATTGGGGCCGCCTTCCGCAACATTCCTGAAATCGCCACCGAACTTGAATGTGTGTGAGCCATGCACCCAGGTGAGGTCATCGCCGTAGCTGGTCGTCCCCGTCTTGCGCCATTGTCCATCCGAGACCAGGGCGGTACAACCGACGCTCGAGAACGGATCCATGTTGAAGTCCCAGCCGTTTCCAAATTGATCGGTTGAGGGAATCACACTGTCAAGGGTGCTCAGACCGGTGCACGTAAAATTCGAGTAGATCCGGTTCCACCCAAAGTTGAAACTGTTAACGATATTGTTGGTGAGAGTCGAGGTCAAGATCGCAGACAAACCTTGGTTAATTGCTTTCTCACTGACTCCGCCAACATTTCCCGGGAGAATGTCGTTGTGGAATGGATTAGGATCGACGAAATGGTCGTAGCCGTAACGTAAAGACAACGTCTCGCGGTCGGTGAAGTGGTGATCGATCTTCGCGATCGTGTTATAGCTGTTTTGTTGCGAACTGCTGGGGAAGAACAGCGTGCCGGTAAACCCGTCGCCATTTTCCACCGTCGGGTTTGGGAATAATGCGAACACGTTTTGCATTGTCGGATCGAGGGGCGCTCCGCCGGCTCCGTTGTTTGCCCCCGCCGAGGTCAGATCGACCGGTACCGTGACCTGCTGCCCGAATTGCGGACTGGCGGAGTTCAAGTCCGTCGTTGTGTAATTGAATACTCCATTCTTGAACGACTGGGTGGGAACCGTCGCCGTGTTGGTCAACGTCGTGCGGAAGCGGTCGAACTCTTCGTTGAAGAAGAAGAACGTCTTGTTCTTAATGATCGGGCCCCCGATGGAATACCCAAACTGATTCCGAACGTACGGGTTCATCCTGGTTTTCGCTCCGCTGGAGTCAATCGCGGGATTGAACCAGTCGCGCGCACCGCCGAACCCGTTCCAGCGGCCGAACTCATAGGCCCCGCCATGGAATGCGTTGGTGCCGCTCTTTGTGACTACCTCGATAATGGCACCCGTGTTGCGGCCGTACTCCGCGTTGAAATTGTTCGTGATGATGCGAAATTCCTGTGTGGAGTCGGGGTTCGCCGCCAGCACTCCATCTGGAATGCCGGGCACGGAGGTGTCGTTATTGTCCACGCCGTCCAGCAGGAAGTTATTGTTTCTCTCCCGCGATCCGTTGACCGTAAACCCGCCTAATCCGCTGTTGGTCTGCGACGTGCCCGGCGAGAGCAGGACCAGGCTGTAGGGATCGCGAGTGATCAGCGGCAAACTCTTCATCTGTTGCTGATCTACCAGGTTGCTGACCTGCGACGTCTCCAGGTCGATAGGCGCAACACTGTCGCCTCGCACTGTCACTTCCTCACTTGTCGCACCCGGTAGCAACGCGGCGTCGACTTTCAACACCTGCGCAACCGTGAGTTCGACGCTCGGAAGATGGAAACTCTTGAAGCCATTCTTCTTGACGGTAACCTCGTACGCCCCGACTTCGAGATTAGTGATGGCGTACGCCCCTGCGCCACTGCTGTTCGCCGTACGCGAAACATTTGTAGCAACGTTGCGCACCGTGATCTGGGCGTCGGAAACAACCGCCCCGCTGGAATCGGTAATAGTTCCGCTCATTGTTGCCGTCTGCGCCAGCAACGTCACCGGCAGCACAGCACTGAACAAAAACATCATCAACGCCAGACGAATCGCGCACGAGAACTGCTTCATTGTGATTTCTCCAGAAAATAACCGACGTACCAACAAACATTGCGGAGCATCCGGATGTCCAACAATCAAGTTCGACGCTGTATTGGGACCAGTGTTAGCAAATCTGGGACGAGTGGCTTTCTGGTGACATCTAAGTGACTGCTCTTCTCAGCGAGTGAGGGGAACCTTTAGCGGAACCGTAATTGAGATCTACAAAAACCTGTAGACGAAAACGGCTGCAATTCCAACTAACACAGTTTTGCTGGGGAACAACGTGACTTAAACTATCCCGTTCGCCAGTGCATGACTAAGCGCTGCGCGCCTGCAACGCGCCTGACGAACCAGAAGCACTAGACAATAAACGTTCGTTGGTTGTTTCTGGCGCGACTCGAAACGGAATGCTGACCAGCACAGAGACTCCTCCCTCAGGAGGGCACGATATCTCGACGCTCTGGTTTTCTCCGTACAACGTCTCCAGACGTTCACGAGTCACTCGGAGTCCCAATCCACACCCGCGCTCATTCCTGGAAGTACAAATGCCCGGCCCATTGTCTTTGACTTCTAATTTCAGATGGTCATTGTGAATGAATGAAGAAATCCTGATTTCTCCACCCTCGGTCATGCGCGAGATCCCGTGCTTCACAGCGTTATCGACGAGAGGCTGCAGCAACAACAGCGGAACTTGCGCGTCGAGCGTTTCGGGCGCGATGTCGAAGACCACTCTGAGCCGCTCTTCGAATCGAACCTGCTCGATTTCCAGGTAACAATTCACGAATTCCAGTTCTTTGTTCAAAGAAGTAATTTGGGTCCCGGCCGATTCCAGGTTCATCCGCAACAGATCGGCTAGTCGCGTGATCATGCGGTCGGCGGCCTGCACATCGGTCAGCATCAATGCCGAGACGGAATGCATGGTGTTGAACAGGAAGTGAGGCTGCAACTGGCTCTTCAATGCCTGCAAGTGGGACTTTGCAAGCTGCCCCTCCAGTTGCATCGCACGGAATTCACGCTCTTGAAACTTCCGGTAATACGAGATGGCATGCGCGACCAGCACGATCGGAGTGAACGTCCCTGTGATGTCATCGACCACATTGTTCAGAAACAGCTTCCACATGGCCGCCCACTGAATGCCGAAGACGTGCGTGCGGGCGTTCCAGATCGCCGAGGTCCAGTCGCGGTACTTGGACTCATAAATTGCGTAGGGAGTAATGCCGCGAAGGGCGACGTGCATGATCGAAAACGCCAGCCCTGCTGCCAGGTAGAGTGGCGCCCGCTGCTTCCAGTTACTGCTGCGGATGGGATATCGAACAGCCAACGCATACGCGAAGGGCGTCAGTGGTGCGTAGGTCAGGATCTGACTCATCTCCAGCCACAGCGTCGTCCTGAACCGCATGGGCATTTCGGTGGTTCGATAGAGTTGCCAGATCGTCCAGCTCCCCGCTAATGCGACAAATGCCCATACGCCAAAGCTAATCGCCCAAATGAGCCACCCCCGTGAATGTGCGTTGGCAGGGGTCACGTTCTGCTGCCCAGTCTCGCCCTCGAGACCGGGGCGCGGCGGCCGACGCACCAATTCTCCACCGCAGTTCGGACACTTATGCATTTTCTCGGAGGAACAACTCGGACAAAATGTGCAGTGGAACGAACAAACGTATGCTTCGCCGTCCCGGGACAGGGCAACTCCACATGCTTGGCATTGATTGTTCATTCCCGGAGCTCCGCAACAAAACATCAATTCGAAACCGCACTATTCAATCACGCTGGCGCAGGTGGGACGGCGGATTGTATGCGTCTTAGACGGGCATTCGTCCCGAATGTCACGCATTTTGTCCCATCTTAGGTGGCGACACGCGACTTTGCTGCTTCGAGAGGCAGTGGTGACTGCGCAGCAGATTTGCGGATTGCTGGCTGCAGACCGCGTATATATCAGGAAACCACAGGCTCCGCTGGCTCCGGCGCTGGCGAAACGCGCTGCCAAAGTAACCCGGACGAACCCTCGACACAACGCAGTTCACCGCATTCGGTGAGCGTATTCAACTCTTCGATAATCAAGGACGCCGCAATTTGAGTATTGGCAAAACAAAATGAGCCCCGGCGAACAATGCGTTCGTAAACTTCTTGGCGCGAGACCGCTTCGCAGGTTTCCAGCAGCGCGATCCGGCAGGCCCGGCGCAAATCAGGGTTTCGGCTAGGACTCCTCTTTGCCCGATTACATGCAGCCTGCGATTTGTTCCTTTCGCGGAAGCTGTCTCCAGATGGCGAGAGAGTTCCTGACAAGTCCTTCAGAGTGCGTCGTAATGAAGGCTCCTTTTGTTCCATCTCGGACCCGGCGTTCTGGGCCCCTAACTCCCCCAAAGCGTCAACAACAATCCGCAGCTGGCGGATACGTTGCGTGACTGTTTTGTAATGGGCGCGGAGTTCTCGCAGTTCGATGTTCGCCATCTTGAGAACTTCCGACACGGAGTTCTCACATGTGAGCCCGGAATAGTCGCTCGAAGCCATAAAGACTCTGCGATTATCGGCAGTAAAAGCTGCATATTCCAGAGGTCGGGGACGGAATCACGACTGCAAGGGATAAATCCACGAATACCAGCACGAGCACGCGATTGATTTCGTGAAACGAATTCCTTAGGTTTACGTCTATTGAAATACCGGGGAATTCCTCTCGTTGTTGGGGGACCATGTTGCCAGATTCTGCGCCATCGCCCTTAGTAGACTCAGCCATTCGAAAGTTACTGCGGGTTGTAATTGCGGATGACGAACGCCTCGCCCGCCACAAGATGCGCGTATTGCTCGAGTCCGAGCCAAATGTCGTCGTCGTCGCCGAATGTCAGGACGGACGCCAAACTGTTTCCGCCATCAATTGCCTGCATCCCGACTTGCTCCTGCTCGACATTCAGATGCCCGATCTCGACGGTTTCCAGGTGCTCGGCGAAATCGAGCCCCGTGATCTCCCCGTTGTAATTTTCACCTCTGCCTACGATCAATACGCGATTCGCGCCTTCGAGGCGCATGCCCTCGATTACCTCCTGAAGCCGTTCGACCAAGGACGCCTTCATCAGGCCATCGAACGAGCCAGGGCCGAGCTTGTCAAATCCGAAAACCGGGAGATTTCACATCGGCTCATGCAACTGCTCTCCCAATTCAAAGCCGGGCCTGCGACCGAGTCGCCCGAGGCACAGAACCGTTTGGTGATCAAGGCCAAGGGGCGGGTCATCTTCCTGCATTTAGATGAGATCGATTGGGTGGAAGCGGCCGCCAACTATGTTCGGCTTAACGTCGGTAAGGAATCCTACTTGCTTCGCGAAACTATCTCGCGAACATCGGAGCGTCTGAATCCCAATGAGTTCATCCGCATTCACCGTTCCACCATTGTCAATGTCCGAAAAATCAAGGAATTGATCCCGGTCAATAGCGGCGAGTACGTCGTCGTCCTCAAGAATGGCAAGGAATTGTCTTGTAGCCGCGGTTACCGAGCTCATCTGCAGCAAGTAATCGAGCGACACTCCTGAGTTCACCCCCCTGACAAAACATTGTTGGGCATCCAACCGTGTCGGCAGAGGCTTACCCTCGGCAGATACCTCGTTTTGAGTTCAGGCCGCACGCTCCCTCAGGTCTTGCTTGTGTTCGTCCCAATAAGCTGCCTAAGCATCCCAACAGCGGCAGTCACATCGACATCCTCGCCGTCTTCTTCGCATGTCAAAACGCGAATGCACGGACGGCGCAAGTGGCGTAAGGAGATGGAGCAATTCGCTCCCCGACCTTAGCTTCTCTTCTACACTCCGCCAACGCGTAGCAGCGCTGACCTCTGGCGGGCCGCCGCATCCCGCCCTCGTTCACGGCGGCGAGACGCGGCCACGCCAGCTGATACGGCAGCGTTACGAAACATGGATATTCGCTGCCGCAGTGTATTTGAATCTGTGTACGTTCCTGTTCGGCGGCGATGTGACTCGGACAGCGTCGCGCCTGAAGGAACCGGTTTCGGCAACTCCGTTGACGCTCCATGACGGATATCTAGTGGTTGTTGAGGGACGGATTGGCGATCTTCAGCATCAGCACTTCTTGGTCGATACCGGCAGCAGCCCCAGCATGATCGACCAAAGGATCGCGGCAAGGCTCGGCCTTCACGGCGCGCCTCGAGGCTTGTCTCTGTTTAACAAGAATCTTACCGCTGAAACCGTCCTGCTTCCGGATCTTCAACTCGGTCCTCTGCACCGGCAGAATCTGCAGGTGATGGTGGCAGACTTCTCCAAAATTGAGCGCCGCGTCGGGACACAAGTAGATGCGGTAATCGGTCTGGACGTTTTGGGCGCTACCAGCTTTACCATCGACTACCAAAAGCGTCGAATTTTGTTTCAGGCTTCGCGGGAGCGCTACTCTGCACCCTTTACGCCGGGGCAGCAGTTCATCAGCATTGACCTGAATGCCGGCAAGCGGCAACTGCATCTGCTGCTCGATACCGGCACTCCACAGCTAATTCTTTTTCAGAGGGCTTTACACGATTTGGATTATGACTCGACGCTTGCGACTGGGTCCGGACAAAATCTCTCCGGCACCGTGGTCTACCAAAAAGTGGTCCTCCCCCGAGTGCAACTCGGCACTCAAGATGTTGGACCTCAAGCCGCCTCAGTCGTGTCCAGCCAGGAAAATGTTGAAAGTGGATTCGATGGGTTGATCGGCGTTTCCGTTTTTCGACCAAAGCGTCTTAGCTTTGACTTCGATCGGCAGATCCTTGGCTGGAGCAACTGATCCCGGAGTCGTACCCAAACAACCCAGGTCGAAATCCCACTCTGTCGCACAGAACGCGACAAGGCTGGGACGCCCTTACGGCTTCAAAGCAGGGGCGAACATGAATGGCCCTCAGTCAATAACAGCTTGGCGTGCTGCTGGACTCTTGTCATTGCGTAACCGCAGCCATCAAAACAACTCTCCGGCAAAAATCGATAGAGTCTTACCCCCAAAAAAAGGGCCGCCACCCTAAGGCGGCGGCCCGGAAGTGCCAGGAATATGGTCAGAAACTGATCTTCAAGCTGAACTCCGCAACGCGCGGTGCTCCCAGCCCATATACCCCTGTTCCCGCACCTACTCGGACGTTCTGTGTCCCGCGGTAGTTCGTTCCTCCAATATTCCCCGGAGCTCCGGTCAAGTAAGGACTCAAAACGTTCGGAGGAAGATCGAAATTAGCGAAGTTAAAGAGGTTGAAGAAGCCGATGCCAGGTTCAATCGTTACCGTTTCCTTGATTCTGTATTTCCAGCGCAGCGACATATCTACGTCCTTCAGCCACGCCAGTCCAACTGCACCGGCGACGGGAGCAGGTAGCGATGGAGCCACTCCACCCATACCCTGCAACTGCTGCAGTGTGAACAGGCCGTTGCTGATCAGCACCTGGCCGGCCAGCGTTGCCTGTCCTGCCACGTTCTGGTTGTAGTTGTTGATGACATTCGCCAGACCACCCGGGCCAATGCCACGCATGAACGATCCATTTTTCGTACCCGGTACATAGTCTTGCACCGTTCCATCTCCCGTGAAATCCGTCCGGAAGATCTCGCCGTCGCCCAGACCGGAGTTCGGTACCACGAGCGGCGTGGATAGCGGGCTGTAGAAGTGGGCGATGATTCCGGTCTGGAATCCCCACGGCAAGTCGAAGTTTCCCCCGAACGAGAGTTGGTGCTTGCGGTCCAGCGTAGACGGTCCCATGAAGCGGAACGGATTCGCATTGTCGACGGCGCCGGTTACGAAATCCTGATCTGCATATTGCTGATAATTTGGAGGCTGCGGATTCGGCCCCGCGCCGCCCGGATTCACAAACCTCGAGAGACTATAAGACACTTGCAGGTTCGCGGCTTTCAATCCTCGGAATGGACTCGAAACGTTTTGCACCAGTTTCAAGTCGAGTGCGTTATAGACGGATCGTCCGATCGGAAGCAAAAAGTTCAAGTTCGCCGCGGCTGGATTGAGGCCGGGGAAAGCACAGCCTGCGGAGGGACATCCCCCTACCCCCTGCTGCCCCGTCACGGTTGTGCCGCCGATCCCTAGTTCGGTTGACGTAGTCAAACCTCGTTGCGCGAAGTCGGACATCTGCGCTCCAACCCCTGCAGCCTCCAGCGGCAGGCATCCACCGGGAGCCAAGGCGCCGGCCATTGATGAAGCTCCGCAGTCTGCGATCGTCTGTGCAATGGCTGCCTGTGCTCCCGCCAGATTGAAGTAGCGTGTGTCTCCTGTGTGATTCAAATCGATACCAAGCATCGAGTGAGTTTCAACGTTGCGGACGTAGTCGGCACTCAACACTGTCCCTCGATGCAATTGCCGCTGAATCCCGACGTTCATCTGGAACGACCGAGGCGTTTGGAAGTTCGGCGCGAATGTGGATGGAGTCGTCGCCGTGCCGAGCCCGACGCCGAGGTTCAGCAGGTTTCCGATGTAGCCGCCATTTTGCAGAGTGGGCGTAAACGGATAACTACTCTGGTAGGTGTGGAACAAGCTGATGATGTTTGCGGTCGCTGCTCCAATGGTGATCGGATTGGCGCCGTTGCCACACACTCCGTCCGGAATAGGGATGGATCCGCCCGGAATCGGGAGTGGCTGCGCTGGAGCACCCGGACCATTGCAGGCACCGGGCGATTGCAGAAATGCTCCTGTCGCCTCCCGCGTGGGCCGATCAAACAGTACGTTGTTCCAGATCGTGTTCTCGTAATACAAACCTGCGCCCGCTCGGATTACGGTTCTTCCGTTGTGAGTCGGATCCCACGCAATCCCGATCTGCGGCGCTAAGTTTAGATTGGGTTGCCGAATCCGCGCGCCCAGATTGGGGTACGTCGAAACGATGTTGTTGAGCGCGGGTATCCCTGGCAGGTCAGAATCGTTCCGGCCCGTATCGCGCACGTAGCGAAGGCCTACTTCAACGTTGAGATTCGGCCTGAGCTTCCAGCCGTCTCCGAGGTAAAGCGCAATGCGATTGTCGGGGCCCAGCCCACCTGCCGGAAAGCCAAACGCTGGCTGTGTGGTTGAGAAGCCAATTCCATTGCCGAGGATGATCGCGGCAACATCGTAGTTCAGCGGATTAGATGCTGTTGTTCCATCAGGGCCGGCTGGACACGCCGGACTCACAGCCGCGCAGTTCGCATCAAGCAAGTTAGGAGCCGAAAAGACAACCGGTGCAAGACTGAAGAATGCAGCGAATCCTCCGCCCTGAATGTGGTTGTACGTGGCGCCGAACCTGACCAGGTGCTTGCCGAGCGGCTTGCTGCCATCATATTTGATTTCGTGATCGCTCTGAGGAGTGGACTGGGGCGCAAGGTAGTTGGGGCCGGCGGCGAATGGACCATTTAAGAGAGTGAGGCCCGAATCGGAGAACGGCTGTCCCGCGTCGCCATTCTGAATTTGATTCTGGAATTTCAAATACTCGAAACGAATGCTATGTGTGAATGTGCCACTGTTGAAGTCCAGCCCAATCACATGCGACCGGGAGTTGTTCTTGTTGCTGTAAACCTGAAAACTGGAGGCGAAGAAAGTCGCGTCCGTCAGGCTCGCAAAGTAGCCGTACCGATAGAAGAGCTTCGCGCTATTGGTCAACTGGTAGTCAACTTTGCCGAGCAATTCAGTCTCGCGAAACGGTGCGTTGAAGAAGCCGGAATCCGCCGTAAAGGGAGCGGGCAGCGCTACCGGAGACTGCAGATTGTTCAGTGTGCGCTCACCATCAGCGAAGAAAAACAGCTTGTCTCGGATGATCCGGCCGCCAAGATTCGCTCCATACTGATTGCGCTGAAAGCCGGGATGATTCAGTCCCTCTGGGGTCGGAAGCGCCGCTGCGATGGTGTTGTGATCGCGAAAATATCCGAATGCCTGGCCATGATACGCGTTGGTCCCAGAGAGCGTTGTAACGTTCACCGCACCGGAAGATGTGAGGTCATTGGAAAGGTCGAGTTTCGACTGGCTGATCTGAAACTCGGCGATAGCGCTAGCCGGAATATCCTGCGTCGTGGTTCCCACCGTTTCATCGCTGACATCAACTCCGTCGACCTGGATGCGCGCGCTGCGGCCGAAACGTCCGCCAAAAGAAATAGAGGAGTAGCCGACCTTGGTCGGATCGAAATTGGTGCCGTCCTGGATTTGCACGCCCGGCTCGAGTTGCGCTAGATCGAGGAAATTCCTGCCATTCACTGGCAAATTTTCAATCTGTTGCCGCGTCAGCACTCCCTGCACGGTCGCCTGCTCGGTATTCACCTCCGCTGCCCCGGCTTGGACTTCAATGACCTGGCTCTCTTGTCCTACAGGCAAACTCACATTAGCCGTTGCGGTGTTTCCCACCTGCACGGGAACAGTCTGGTTGACGGTGCTGAACCCCTTGGCGGAAACCTGCACGCGATAATCCCCCGGAGTGAGCGCTCCGGATGTGTAAGAGCCCGAGGAGTTCGAGGTCACCTTAATAACGAGATTGGTCGCAGTATTGGTGATAGTCACGCTGGCGCCGCCCACGACGGCGCCGCTGGGATCATTCACCACGCCGATGATGCTCCCTGTCCCCACCGTCGTCTGTGCAGTCACAGCAGACCAAGCCGTTAGCAAAACTGCGGCCAGAGCGACATATCGAATTGAAGCCCAGCCAACTCGACTCCCACAACCGTGCTTCTCCATCGCGAAGCCTCCTGTAAAGTCCTGACTCAATCAGGTTTAGGCTTGAGCGTGGCAATCCGATATCCGATGTGTGCGATCGTTGGCGACTACATGGAAAGCAGGGATCGGCGGTCAGGAACAATCGATAGGATGCCCGGTTTTGTCCATCAGATGGAATCAGGCTCCGACCGAAACTGCCAAATTCCTATGATTCCTCGGACGTTTCCTTTTGAAAGGTATGAAGAATTGGAGCTGCGATGCGCAAGGGCGGGTGTCTTCGACTATGCACCTGATGTGCGCACCTTGGGGTTCGCCAACGTAGCCCTTGTCTCATTGGGAGAAAAAGACTGAGGTAAATGAGTATTGGTGCAAGATTCAAGAAGTATGGCGGAGAGGGAGGGATTCGAACCCCCGGTACCCTTTCGGGTACGCCGGTTTTCAAGACCGGAGCCATCAACCACTCGGCCACCTCTCCGGCGCGAAACGCTGCAGGCACCCGCTGGCGCATGCTGCTTGACGGCAGTCTTGTTAGTTTACATCACGCGCCGATTCGTCAGCTGCTATCTCGTCAGTCCGAATGCTCTGGAGTGAAACTCGAGTACCTCGGCGAAATGCGAAAGGAAATACGTGATGCTATGGTCGCCCGGATAGAGGTGGTACTCATGCTTGATATTTTCCCGATCAAGTTCAGCATGCAAAGCAGCCGCGCCTCGCTCGAATCCATAGTTATCATCCTGCCCGCAGTTGAAATAGATGGACGTTTTGCGCAGTCCGGCAGCATTTTGTCTCGCCAGGACAAACGGATTGTTCGCGTTCCAGTGGGCTATATTGATGGGCGACCCGAACACTGGCCCCAGCACTCGCAGCATGGGCGCTCCGGCATCCGCTGCGGCATCGAGCTGTTTGGGCGATGCAGGCATAAGTGCCGCACTCTGCGCGCTTACTGAGGAAAAGAGTTCCGGATGCGCAAAAGCGAACCGCAATGCGCCGTAGCCTCCCATGGAAACCCCGCTCATCGCCCGTTGTGCGCGTCCCGGCCGGATCCGATACTTGCGTTCGATATGGGGCATGAACTCTCGAAGGAAGAAATCGCTGTAAGGGAACTTGCCATCGGCTGAGTTGACATAAAAGCTCCTGCGGCCCTCGGGAGCAACAATCAGAAAATCTCCGAGTTCGTGCTTGTTGCGCAGGTCGTCGAGCATGGTCCAGCCGCCGCTGTTAAACAGTGTTCGCTCGTTGTCGCCGAGGCCGTGGAGGAAATACAGCACTGGATACCGTCTGGCTGGATGTGCTGCGGCACTCGCGTCATACCCCGACGGCAGGTACACGCAGTAATGCATCGCCTGCTTCAGGATGTGACTGTTGATCGCGCTGCAATCGATCCGGCTCTGCGCACTGGCTGACACTCGGGCCAGTAAGATGCCAATAAGCATAGTCCAGCGTAGAAACAGGATGGGACGTGTCATGCGGATCCGTTCACTCGTAGCGTAGTGCCTGCACGGGGTCGAGGCGAGCGGCTCGTCCGGCGGGATAAAGGCCCGAAGCAAGGCTGACAACAAACGAGAAGGTAATGGCCACAACCACCAGCCACCAAGGCACGGCCCAGAAGTGCTCAGGAGGGAGAGACTGCCGCTTCAGATAGACGTTTGTCCCGAAATTGATGACTTGCCCGATCGTCCAACCCAAGGCAACGCCGACCAACCCTCCGAGAATTCCCATAGCACCAGCCTCGGCAAAAAAGAGTCTCTTGACATCTCCATCACTGGCGCCGATTGCTTTCATGATGCCGATCTCGCGACGTCTCTCCAGAATCGCCATCACCAATGTGTTCACGATTCCGACTGAAGCAACAATCAGGGCAAGGCTGCCGAAAATTCCCAGGAACGCATACAGAACTGCGAAGAACTGTCGCAGCCCGCGGCTGGCATCGAGAATCGAGAAGGTCGTGAAGCCCATCTTCTTGATCGCATCTTCGACGGGTTGCACCTGTGCCGGATTCTTGACGCGAACGCTGATCGAGGAATACACGGACTGCCCACTCGCGGCTCGTGCAACTTCGCGCAGATCGGTCGGCTGCATCACGTGCAGGCTTTCCGCCAGCTTCAACGGCAGAAATACTTTCGCGCGTGTTGGTCCACGCATGCTCTCAGGATCGAGATCGGCAACGCCCACAATCTTGAGCTTCTGCTCGCGGGACACCACAGAGTAGGAAGCCCCAGCCACTTCGTTCCCGCCAGGGGCGGCTTCCGCGCGCAACGGTGGCGTTGGACTCGTCTCCCGCTGCGAGTAGAGCATCGTGAGCTCTTTCCCCAACAGTGGCTTCGCCAACTCCGATACGCTCGGTTCCGGCGCCCCCAACGGCGGCGTCTTGCCCAGAAGTTCCTCGGCGAATGACTTCTGCAGAATGGCTTCCGGTGCGGTATCGGAAGTAAAGAAGGTCCCCTGCATGCCCTCGAACGCATCATTCGCCTTCGCCGATTCCGGCAGCGCCGAAACTATGGTCATATGCGATTTATCTTCGAAGCGCAATTCGGTAGGAAAACGGATGTCCGGATAAGCCTCGCGCAACATTGGGCATGCGCTCGATCTCGCGACCGTGCCGCCTCATCGAGCACGCGGCTCTCGCCGGCGGTTGGCCCGTTTCGTTCTTCCTCACGTCCCATGCCGCGCATCTCGCGTCGCGAGGTCACAACGATGGTGTCGAACAATCCAGACTTCACCAGCCGCCGCGACGCCATCTGCTGCAATCCGATCCCCAGCGAAAGCATGGCTACCAGCGATGCCACGCCAACCGAAATTCCGACCGTCGTCAACGAATTCCGCAGCAGAGACTCACGCAGGTTGCGCAGCGCCAGTTCAGTCAGGTCGGGAATCTTCACGCCTGACCTTCCCGTCGCTGGAGTATTTGGCCGATCATCCACCAATTTCCCGTCAGCCAGAAAAACCATTCGCTGCGCATAGCGCTCCGCCAGGGCGCGCTCGTGCGTCACCATCACGACGGTCATTCCCAATTCCCGATTGAACTCGCGCACCATCTCCATAATCTCGGTCCCAGTATGGCTATCGAGATTTCCGGTCGGCTCGTCCGCCAACAGTAGCTTGCGGCGGTTGATGAGCGCTCGCGCCAAGGCGGCCCGCTGCTGCTCACCTCCAGAAAGCTCGCTGGGACGATGGTTCACGCGCGCTCGCAGTCCGACTCGCTCCAACGCCTCGCGCGCCACGCTTTCGCGCTTGCCCCGATCTACCTCCGCAAACCGCAGCGGCAACTCAACATTCTCGAGAAGCGTCATGCTGGCGATCAGGTTGAACGACTGGAATACCATTCCGACAACATGCAGCCGGTATTTGGCCAGTTCTTCGCGCGACATCTTCGCCAGATCTCGGTCCTGAACGACGACACTGCCCGACGTCGGACGATCCAGCCCCGCGATCAGATTTAACATTGACGACTTGCCCGACCCTGAACTTCCCAACAATGCAACGAACTCACCCGAGCGAACCTCAAGGGAGACCCCATCTACCGCGCGAATCAATGTGTCACCCATTCGATAATGACGACAAACGTTCTCGCTGCGGATCGCGACGGTGAACGCACCAGCATAAGCCAGAGGAGTTGTTGTCGAAGCCATCAGCGTATCTCTCCCCGCAGTAATCGCAGCGCGTCAGCCTTTCACGTCGCGGTTCTTCCCATTGGCCGCGTCATCGGCTACGGCGACGGCATCACCCTCGCCTGGAGCGAGAAACAGATTCTCCTGCACTCCATGCTGGCGCGTGTACAGGTCGTAGTAACGGCCGCGCGCGGCATAGAGCTGCGCGTGCGTACCGCGTTCCACAATCCGGCCCTGTTCCATCACCATAATCTGATCGGCGCGGCGGATCGTCGAAAGCCGGTGCGCGATGACAAACGTTGTTCGCCCCTGCATTAGATACGCGAGTCCTTGCTGGATCATATGTTCGGATTCCGAGTCCAGGCTCGACGTTGCCTCATCGAGAATCAGGATCCGCGGCTCCGCCAGATATGGCGCGCGCAATCGAGATTCTCTGCCTCTGCCCGCCCGACAGCTTCACCCCGCGCTCACCGACAATCGTCTCGTACTTATCTGCGAATGTCTCAGCGAACTCGTCCACGCGGGCGATGCGGCACGCTCGCATGATTTCTTCCTCCGTGGCATGGGGCCGGGAGAATGCCACATTCTCCCGAATCGTTCCGTCGAACAGAAAATGATTCCTGCAACACGACTCCCAGCCGTGTGCGGAACGAATCGAGCCGCACCGTGCTTAAGTCCACGCCGTCCACGCGAACCGTGCCGTTGGTCGGAATGTAAAAGGCCGAAATCAATCCAATGGTCGTGGACTTACCCGAGCCCGACGATCCCACCAGCGCCGTCACCGTCCCCGGCTGAGAACGGAAAGAAATGTCGTGCAGCACCTCGTGAGTTCCGTCGTAACTGAACGACACATCATCAAACTCCACCAGACCCACGATGTCCTTCAACTCCACCGTGCGCCGCGGGTCCTGATCCTCCGGTCGCTCGCGCATGATCTCCTGCGTGCGCTCGAGCCCGGCCATGGCCTCCGTAAGCTGCGTCCCGATAGAAACAATCTGCATCATGGGCGCGACGAGAAACGGCAGCGTGATGGTGAACGAGAAGAATTGTCCGGGAGTCAGCGTGCCGGCAAGACTCTGCTTCGCCCCAACGTACATCGTCGCTGCGCCCACTCCGCCAAGCAATACGCTCGCGGAAAGACTCATCACGGAAGTCGCGGTCAATGTCTTCATGACGTTGTCCAGAAGCCGCCGAACTCCCGACGCAAATACCGCCTCTTCGCGTTGTTCCGCGTGGTATCCCTTGATCACTCGCACGCCGCCCAGCGACTCGATCAACCGGCCCGTCACTTCGGCGTTGATCTTGCCGCGCTCGCGAAAAATAGGCCGGATGGTCGCAAACGCCTTGCTCAAGAATCCGCCAAACACGAGCAACGAGCCCACCGCAATCAGTGTCATCCGCGGGCTGATGCGCATCAGCCACCACAATGCGATTGCAGAAGTGAGCAGACCTCCTGCAAAGTCCACCAGCCCCGTGCCCAGTAGGTTGCGGACGCCTTCCACGTCGCTCATGATGCGCGACACCAGATTTCCCGTCTTATTGGCGTCATAGAACGAGACCGGCAACCGCGAAATATGCACTTGTACTTGCTGGCGAAGCTCCGTAATCAGTCGCTGGGCGGCCTTCGAGAGAGATTGCGTCAGCGCAAACGAGGTGATCCCTTGGATTACCGTCGCCCCAACCACGATTTCGATCAGCTTCTGCAGCGCGTACAGGTGATGCTTGGTGATGACGTCGTCAATGAGATATTTCGTAGAGGCAGGCAGCACGAATCCCGAGACGCGATTGATTACCATCAGCACGAAGCCGATGGCAAGCAGTCCGCGCCGCCGACGCATCAGCTTCCAGACGTCGGGCAGAACAGCCCTCAATCGCTGCATCTTGGGAGGTTTCGCGGCTTCTTTGGCGGGAGAACTCAATCTCCTGTTTGACTCCTGTCGCTCTGGATTCGCTTCATTTAATACTTGCATTGTCACACAGAATTCCTCTGAACGCGGTGCGGCAAGCCCTGTGACATGACCCGCTTCGGCGTTGTATGCTCGGGGCGTGTCCCGTCCGTCTCTGCCGGAGCGCTCACCTACATTTGGCCTGATCCTGGGCCTTATAATTACGTTTGCAACGGTGCTCGCCTATTCCGCTTACATGAGTTGGCAGGTAACCGGCCTGCGCAAGTTGCAGACCGAACTCGTCGACCGCAACCGCAGAGACTCCTTGCAGTTGCTGCGGATTCAAAATGACTTGAACCTGCTCGCGGTCGCCATGCGAGACATGGTCAGCAGCGATGAGCCTTATCCGCTGACCGCATGGTCCGCGCAGTTTCAGCGCATCCGCACCGATCTCGACGATGCGATGCGGCTCGAGGCCGGCTTCGCCCCATTCACTCGAACTCCCGAGCAGAGCGCCTTTCTCAACAGTTCGTTCACGCAGTTCTGGGATGCCACCGACCGCGTTTTCGCCCTTGCCCACGACGGCAAAGAGCAGGAAGCGCGAAAGCAGATTCAGCTCTCGCTGCAGGAACGTCAGGCGGCGCTGAGCACGGCCGTCGCCCGCCTGCTGGTACAAAACAGCGAAAACGAGGAGCAGGCTGGACAACGCATCGTCCAGATCTATGACCGGGTACGCCGGCAGGTGTATGTCTTCCTCGCAGCGACACTGCTAGCCATCCTTCTGAATGGCCTGTCGCTGATCCGGTGGAACCGCCGGCTGTTTGCGCGCCTCGCCGAGATTTCCGAGCGCCGCAGCGAACTGGCGCAGAAGCTGATCTCGACCCAGGAGTCCACATTGCGCTACATCTCGCGCGAACTGCACGACGAGTTCGGGCAGATCCTCACCGCAATTGGTTCCATGCTGCGTCGCGCCGGGTCGCATGCACCCGAGGGTTCCAGCCTTCGCGCCGATCTGCAGGAAGTTCTTGAGACCGTGCAGACGACGTTGGAGAGCGTCCGCAGTCTCTCCCAGGCGTTGCATCCGGTGATGCTCGACGAGGCCGGACTTGAAAGTACGCTCGACTGGTATATCCCCACCGTGGAAAGACAAACGGGAATTGCCATATCCTATGAGAAGCAGGGGAAGCCATTCCCGGTGGAAGGCCCCGCCGGTGTTCACGTGTACCGGATCCTGCAGGAAGCACTGAACAATGTTGCGCGGCACTCCGGCGCGCGGCAGGCGTGGGTGCGGCTGCGCTTCTTGCCTCATACTTTGGAACTGGAAGTTGAGGACCGCGGGTCAGGATTCTCCGAGAAACCGGGCAGGCGGGGAATCGGCCTGGTGGCGATGCGGGAACGCGCCGAGTTGATGGAGGGGCAAATCAGTTTTTCCCGGCATCCTGAAGGTGGGACTCTGGTCCGCCTGACCGTGCCCAGAGAGAAAGCGGAATCGTATGGAAAAGAAGATCAGAGTCTTGCTCGTGGATGATCACAGCCTCGTGCGCCGAGGCTTTCGGCGCATGCTGGAAGACGAGCCCGACATGGAAGTCGTTGGCGAAGCCGGCGATGGAGAACAATCCATCAAACTCGCGAAGGAACTGCATCCCCAGGTCGTAGTGATGGACTGCGCTCTGCCGGGCATGAACGGCCTCCAGGCAACCCGGCAGATCATCGAGAACTCCCCCGATACGGCCGTCCTGATGCTTAGCATGCATACAGAAAGCACATGGGTCCGGCAGGCGATCGACGCGGGCGCCAAAGGATACATCTTGAAAAATGCGATGGACCTTGAACTCGGCGCTGCGATCCGCAAGGTCGCCGCAGGAGAAACCGTCTTTGATCCCAAGGTCGAACAGCGCGCCGTGTTAAAGGGAGAGCGCAGTGCAGCGCTCACTCCGCGCGAACTCGAAGTTCTGCAAATGATCGTTGACGGAAAATCGAACAAAGAAATCGCAACGGCTCTTGATCTGAGTGCCAACACTGTGGCGGTCCACCGCGCCAATATTATGAATACTCTCGGGATCCATAAAACCGCTGAACTCGTCGTATATGCGATCCGCGCCGGACTGGTGAACGTCCCGTGAATCGTCGGTCTTTCCTGGGGGGAATGGCTGGTCTCGCTTCGTGGTCTCATGTATCGCGACTGTATTCATTCGCGGCGGGCCCCGCAGTCTCTCCCGGTTTTCGCTTCACCGATGTAACCTCTCAGGCGGGAATCCACTTCGAGCACAACAGCGGCGCGTTCGGCGGCAAGTTCCTGCCCGAGACGATGGGCTCGGGTTGCGCCTTTCTCGATTATGACCGCGACGGCTGGCAGGACATTCTGCTCATCAACGGCGCGGACTGGCCGAGTCACAAGAAGAGTCGCACGACACTCCGCCTTTACCGTAATAATCGCAACGGCACTTTTACGGATGTAACTTCGGCTGCTGGCCTGGATATCGAGCTCTACGGTATGGGCGTCGCGGTGGGCGACTACAACAACGATGGATTCCCCGACATCCTGATTACTTGTGTGGGTCAGAACCGGCTCTTCCGCAATACGGGCAAGGGAACGTTTGTGGATGTGACGAATGCGGCAGGACTCGGCAAGCGCGAAGCCTTCAGCACTTCTGCTCTGTGGTTCGACTACGATCGCGACGGCCTGCTCGACCTCTTTGTCTGTAATTACGTGAAGTGGTCGCCCGAAACGGACGTGTTCTGCAGCCTCGACGGAAAGCACAAGTCCTACTGCACGCCGGAAGCCTACCGCGGTGCCACCTGCTGGCTGTTTCATAACCGTGGGAACGGCACATTCGAAGATGTCACGGCTACCAGCGGTATCTTCGACAGCAGTTCCAAATCGCTCGGCGTCGCCCTCTTCGACGAGAATCACGACGGTTGGCCCGACCTGCTTGTCGCCAACGATACCCAGCCCAACAAGCTTTACCGCAACCAGCACAACGGTACATTCAAAGACTCGGCCGTGGAGGCGGGTCTCGCATTCAGTACCGAAGGGAAAGCACGTGCGGGAATGGGTGTCGATGTTGCGGATTTCGATAATTCCGGCAGCTCGGGCGTGGCCATCACAAATTTTGATAACGAGATGATCGGCCTGTACCGCTCCAATGGAAAGACCTTTGAAGACATCGCGCCGCAATCCGGTGTCGGCATGGCAACCCGCAACAGCCTCGGATTCGGATGCGCCTTCCTCGACGCCAATCTCGATGGCTGGCTCGACTTTGCTGTGGCGAACGGCCACATTGACGAAACCGTACGCAACATCCGCGGCAATGTCGGATATGCGCAGCCGCCGCAACTCTTTTTGAGTAATGGGAAAGGATATTTCAGTGAGGTTGCGGGTCAACTCGGAGGTGGCTTCGACCAGCCGAAAGTGGGCCGTGGCCTTGCCTATGGCGACTTCGATCGCGATGGAGACCTCGACTTGCTGATCACGACCAACAATGGTCCGGCTTATCTCTATCGCAACGATCAACTCGCCGGAAACCGCAGCATACGGTTTCACCTTGTGGGAACTAAATCGAATCGCGATGCAATCGGAGCTACCGTCCGCGTTTTTGCGGGCGGACTCATGCAATCGAGAACCGTCAAAGGCGGGTCGAGCTATCTGTCGCAGTCCGAACTTCCGGTGACCTTGGGACTGGAGAAGCGCGATCGTATCGAGCGTGCGGTCATTGATTGGCCCAGTGGAAAAACGGAAGAGTACAAAGATCTCTCCACGGGCCATGCATACGATTGCACGGAAGGAAAGGGCATTGCTGCGAGAACTGCTTACTGAGAAGAAGCTGCTGTGTGCCTGATCACGCTACCCGCCGCTACCAGATCAATCTCAACTGTATCGTTGACGCGCAGAAATAGCGTGCTCGGATTCTTCATTCCCCATTTTGCGTAGGGCACGCTGAAATGGACGTTGGCGGTCCAGTGATCGGCTGGACGTATCAACCGTTGCGGGTACCGTAATTTCGCGGCTGGCGCCGTGAATACTGAACATGCCATGGACCATGACCGAAGATTTTCCTGCGCTCGAAACATTGCCTTCGATCCTGTCAGGCCGGAATGCAATCTCAGGATACTTCGCGCTTTCGAGAACTTCTTTGTTCATTTTGCGATCGCGCATGCCGCTTCCGCTCTCACCGCTGGTCGCATCCACCGCGATCTCACCTGCCATCTTCCCCGCCGGCTCAAGCTGCAAAGTCTCCGCCTTTCACTTTGAAAGTGCCATGCACGGTGTGGAGCACATCGCCTAACGTAAACTTCACGTTGCTCTGCGCCGGATCGACCTGAAATGAGGTCTCTTGCGCTGCAACCAGCGAACCAGTAAGCAGAACAATACAAAGAGAAATGTGCTTCAGGTTGAGGTGGATCATAGTGTTACGCGGTCAGCAGTCCCCATCCGAGAGTCAGACCATCCACAGCAAGATGCAAAGGCGAGAGAATTCCTACGTGCAGTTCCAGGAGTCTGCGAAAAACGTAAGGACGCTTTTGGAATGCCTGGATCGTCCGCCGCTGCAGTCGCGGACGCCGGTCGAGCGATAGCATCAATCGGGCCATCAGCCAAGGCCGCAACGCCAGGCGTCGGTGTTCGCGTTCGTACAGGCTTAAATCTCCGGATTCAAGACACTCGGCGAGCACCATGGCTTGGCTGAATGCAAGGCACAAACCTTCCCCCGTGATCGCGTCCACTGTGCCCGAAGCATCGCCGATCAATGCTACGTTGCCATTGGTGACTCTCTTCAACTTGCAGGTGGCCGTGAAGGCGCCTCGTTCACTGGACGAAACTTCGACCCCTCCGAGACGCCTCGATAGATCCGGGAAATGCCGCAGCGCCTCGGCCAGCCGCAGCTTGGGATCGCGCGAAATCAGGGCGACACAAACCTCATCTCTGGATACTGGCGTGACGTAGATCTCACCCAGTCGTCCCCAATGCAGCTCCATATGATCGCTCCATGGAGCGACGCGATAATGCCGTCGGAACGCGTAACGGCAATCTCTCTTGCGATATGCGTCCAATCCAGTCCAGCGCCGTACCCGCGAATTCCCACCATCGGCGCCAATGATCCATCGGGCGTTCACCTCGCGGTCTGCGAGACGAACACGATCGGACGAAATCCCAGTTACCGGAGTCTGCCACAGAAAATCAATCCCCAAGCTCGCGGCCCGTTCAGCAATCAACTGATGCAGCACCGTCCGGCGCACGCCTCTCCCTGATTCTCCATGTGGAAAGTCGGCTTTGACGCCCAGCGGTGCACTCAAGAAGCTGATTCCACAGAATGGAAACGACTTCTCCTCCGGCACCCTCACACCCAACTTCTCAAGCGCCGCCAGTCCATCCGGCATCAATCCCTCGCCGCATGGCTTATCAATCGGCATCTGCGCTCCATCGGCAACCGTTACCCGAAAGCCTTTTTGACGCGCGGCAATGGCCGCCGCCAATCCCGCTGGCCCCCCGCCGATCACGAATACATCAGTAGAATGCACCAACTGCAACCCCTCACCATTTGAGAAGTACAAGCTCAGAACAGAATCCCGGTCCCATCGCCGCCAGAATGCCCAACGTCCCCGGCTCCGGACGCCGATTCTTCATCACATCTTCCAGCACGACGAGCACCGAAGCCGACGACAGGTTCCCAACTTTTTTCAGGCAATCCCAGGACGCATCCAGTTCCCCGTCATTCAAACCGAGTGCCGCCGCGGTGGCCTCGAGCACCTTCGGACCGCCCGTATGCAGCACCCAGCTTCCGATATCGCCTCGCTTATGCCCATGATCTCCGAGAAATGCGTCCACATCCTGACCCAGATGCTCGCGAATCAACACGGGCACTTCCGGCGAGAGCGTGATGCGAAATCCCTTCTCGCTCACCTTCCACCCCATCATCTCTTCCGTTTCGGGATAGAAGACCGATCGCGTCGCCAGAATCTCAGGCCCGAGAGAATGCATGTCACCGCCTGTAACGATCACCGCAGCGGATCCGTCTGCAAACAGTCCCGAGGAAATCAGATTCGCCACCGACAGGTCATCCCGCTGAATGGTCAGCGAACACAGTTCCACCGAAACCAGCGCCGCCGCCTGCGACGGATACCCCTTCACATAATCCGCAGCTCGCGCAATCCCCGCCGCACCCGCCACGCACCCCAAACCAAAAATGGGTAGCCGCTTGATGTTTCGAGGAAGTCCCATGCGGTTGATCAGCAGCGCATCAATCGACGGACTCGAAATGCCCGTCACCGACGTAAAGAAGAGCGCACCCAGGTCGCTCGTCGCCATCCCGGCATTGTGCAATGCGCGGCAAAGCGCCTGCTCGCCTAGTTCTTGCGCGACTTCAATCCAGACATCGTTAGCATTACCCCAGGTTTCCAGCTCGTAATACTTCTCTGGAGGCATCGCCAGATGGCGCCCTTCCACCGCAACATTCCTATGCAATCGCGCCAACATTTGCGGATTCCGGAGCCGGTCGCCCCAATATTCCTGGAGTTTCTCGAGAAGAACTTTCTGAGGATAATAATGTTTCGGGAAGGCGCTCGCGGCGCTGGCAATTCTCATTTTGGTTTTGTTTGAACCCGTCCGGAAACAGAGTCAGCGCCACTACTTACCGGACCATGCGAATGTACGATTAGATGACCGCGCGCTGCAGGCGGTTGTACCCCGTGAGCCTTGCCTACGACTCAATTGTCCCAGTAAGCCTACACGGATTTGTCACACTATCGTCAAAAGATTCAGTTTGACGTCAGGCCCGAAAGGCGCGGCGGGCCAGCCCCAGTGCCTCAGACCAGAATGCGCCCGGCGAATTTGAGAGCTCCACAACATTGCGAATCGCCGTCACGAATCCATCGAGTTGCGAATCTGTCACGACTAAAGACGGCGCGACTTTCAAGACCATGAAGTTATTTCCGCACACCTGGGTCAAAAAGCCCCAATCACGGAACAGGCGCATCACCAGAATCTGGCCGAACATTCCACCGTGCACCGCGCCAAACGCCTCAAACGGAATCCGCAGCTTTAACTGACGAGGCGCCTGAAATTCGATGCCCATCAGCAATCCCGCGCCACGTACTTCCTTCACCATCTCGAAATCGCAAAGCGCCTCAACCAGCCGCGAGCGCAGATACTCGCCAGCCTCGATGGACCGCCGTCCCAATTCCTCTCGCTCCAGGACCTCCAAGGTCGCAAGCGCAGCCCGCATCGCCAGACTATTTTCGCTGAACGTCGATGTATGTACGAATGCCCGCGGCAGCGACGAGTACACCGAATCGCAGACGGGCTCCGACATCAGCACCGCGCCGCACGGCACCAGGCCTCCACTCATGGCTTTTGCCAGGATGACCATGTCGGGCTCGACCGCGAAGTGCTGCGCCGCCAGAAATGGTCCAGTGCGATACATTCCGGTCTGCACTTCATCCAGGACGAACAGGGTCCCATAACGCCGGCAAATGGATTCGGCACTCCGCAGGTAATCACGGGTTGGAACGCATACGCCCGCTTCCGACTGAATCGGTTCGACAATGAATGCAGCAAACCGCTTTGATTTCAGCGCGCGCTCAAGCGCCGCCAAATCCCCGAACGGCACGAACTCACTCTCGGGCAACAAAGGCCCAAATCCCTCTCGCCAGAACCCATCACTCATCAGCGACAGCGCACCGCAAGTAAGCCCGTGAAATGCATGCTCGGCCGCGAGTATCCCGGCGCGCTTCGTGTGGGCTCGCGCGAACTTGATCGCCGCCTCCACACCCTCGCTTCCAGAGGAGCAAAAGAACGCGCGCCGCAGCCGTCCTCCTGCGCGCTCGCAGAGTCTCTCCGCCAGTTCGCCTGCAAGATCCGCCACATGCGTCTGGATCATCGCCGGCCCGCACCGCTCCAACTCCGCCTGCAGCGCGCGCACCACATCCGGATGGTTGTGACCGACATTGTGAACGCAATATCCCGACAGAAAATCCAGGATGCAGCGCCCGTCCGCGGTGAAGAGTTCAGTCCCTAAACACCGCTCGTACCGCACATTCATCTGCAGCAGATCTAGCAGTCGCACCCACTCCGGGTTCACCCGATTCGCGTACCGCGCCGCAGAATTCGACGAGCGCTCAAGCTGAACTGCTGTACTCATGTTGCTCCCTGATACCCCTAAGGTGAAACGACGATCGAAGTCGCCGCGCTTCCAATGGAATATGTACCCACGGATGTCAAAGCCCCGCTGCTCGTATCGAGTTGGAACGATTGCACCGCGGCACTAGTTTGATTTCCGACGAAAATAAACTTCCCGCTCGGATCACTGGCGATGAAGCTCGGTTGCGCCCCGGTACCAAACGGAGAGCTGGCCAGCAGACTCAGAGAACCGTCGGATCCGATCGAATACCCCACCATATTGCTTGAACTCTGGTTGGCCACGTACAGAAATTTGCCCGAGTTGTCGATGAGTAATGCGGTTGGCGCCGTGTACGATTCACCAAATGGCGAACCCGTCAACTCCTGAAGCGATCCATCCGCTTGGATACCGAACTCGGAAATCGTGTTATCGATCCGGTTGGCCGTATAGAGAAACTTCCCACCCGGCTCGATAGCCAGACCAGACGGACTTGTCCCGGTAGTGAATGGCGAACCTGGCACGACAGTTAGTGTTCCCTGCGCGACCGTAAATGCCTGAACCACTCCAGTCGATGCCGACCCGGTCAGGTACAGAACTGTTCCCGAAGGGGAGAGTTGCATACTCAGCGCGCTCATCCCAATCGGAAAGGAATTACCCACCTGCGTCAAAGCGCCGGTGCTGGAATCAATTGAGAACACTGTGAGGTCAAATGATCCGGAATTAGCAACATACAAAAATGCCCCAGCCGGATCCATGGCCAGCAACGTGGGCGCCGTGCCCGCGTTCGTGCGTGGTGTGACCTCGTTCAGGCTTCCGCCGGTCGCGATGGTGAACAACGACACGTTTCCAGATCCGGAGTTCGCCGCATACAGAAATTTCTTGGACGGATGAAGCGCCAGCGCCTCCACCGACGGGCCTGCGGTGATCGGGCTGTTCGCAAGCTGCGTCAGCGCGCCGGAATTCGGATCTTCGCGGAACTCGATAATCTCACCGGCTCCCGCCCCCGGAAGCGCCGCGTACAAATAATGACTCGTCGAAGAATTACTGCATCCCACTCCTCCCGCCACACCCGCACAAACAAGCAACAGAGCCGCTGCTCTCTTTAGCATCCCTGACTCCTCAAGATATGTCTTGAAACGAAATTGGAAATCGCTGGTCCGACCTTCAATTGATGGACAAAGGCTCGCACTCAGGCGTTCTACTTGCGACCCCTATCATACGGGACAAGCGCTTCCCCGCGCAGCAGCAGGCTTCTCTTTAGCTGTCCGATGCGGGGCCTTCCTCTTCAGGTTGTACCTGCGTTGCCAATGGCATACGCGGAACGTGAAAACGGCATTAGTGCGCTGGACTTGGGCTGGGCGCGGATGTCGACGGAAGGGCCTCGTCCTTACTGCCGCGCAACGCCAGCCGCAATCGGTCGAGATAGACGTACACCACCGGAGTCGTAAATAGCGTAAGCATCTGGCTGACGATCAGTCCGCCGACAATCGTAATGCCCAGGGGCCGATGCAGTTCTGAACCCGTTCCCGAGCCCACCGCCAAAGGTAATCCGCCCAGCAGCGCCGCCATGGTCGTCATCATGATTGGACGGAACCGCAGGATGCACGCCTCATAAATCGCCTCGACCGGCTTCTTGCCCTGCTTGCGTTCCACGTCGAGCGCAACGTCGATCATCATGATCGCGTTCTTCTTCACCAGTCCGATCAGCAAGATGATGCCGATCATCCCGATCACGTTCAACTCATTGTGCGTCAAAAGCAGTGCCAGCAGCGCTCCCACGCCGGCAGACGGAATCGTGGAAAGAATCGTGATGGGATGGATGTAGCTCTCATAAAGCATCCCCAAGACGATGTAGACGGCCGCCACCGCAGTGATGATCAGAATCAGCATGTTGGATTTCGTATCCTGAAATGCTGCGGCTGTTCCCTGGAAACTCGCGGCGATGGTCGGCGGGAAACCGATCGTGCGCTCGGCTGTCTCAATCGCATCGGTCGCCTCCCCGAGTGAGACTCCCGGCGCGAGATTAAAGGAAATCGTCACCGACGGGACCTGCCCCTGGTGACTTACCGCCAAAGGCGTGTTCGAAGGCTCATAGTGGGTAAATGCTGCCAGAGGGATCGGCGCCCCGCTCGTAGATTTCAGGTAAATATTCTGTAGCGCCTCGGGTGTCTGCTGAAATTGTGGCGCAACCTCCATTACCACGTGGTATTGATTCAGCGCACGGTACATGGTTGACACCTGACGCTGACCGAAGGCGTCGTACAACGCATTGTCCAGAGTTTGCGGCGTAATCCCGAGTCGGCTCGCCGTGTCACGGTCGATCACGAGCTTCGCCTGCAGGCCTTTATCCTGTTGGTCTGAATTTTGGTCGCGCAGTTGCGGCAGAGTGCGCAACTTCTGCAGTAGCCGCGGCGCCCATGCATTCAAATCCTCCAGACTCGCGCTCTGCAGGGTGTACTGGTACTGGGCATTGCCAAACCGTCCACCGATCGTCAGATCCTGCGCCGACTGCAAGATCAACGTCGCCCCGGGCACCACGGCGAGTTTGCCGCGCAAACGGTTGATCACATCATCCGCCGTCACGTATTTGCAGGATTCCCAGAAGTGTTTCTTTCCGCACGGTCCTCGCTGTTCCAGCGACTTCAGCATCATGAAGAACCTGCCCTGGTTCTGTGCTGTATTTCCGCCGGCAAATCCTGTGACCGAATCGACCGCGGGATCTTTCATGACAATGTCGACGTACCGCTTCATCTTCTCGCTCATCGACTGGAACGAAATGTCTTGCGCGGCCATCACAGCACCCATGATGCGGCCCGTGTCCTGCTGCGGGAAAAATCCTTTGGGCACCTTCCAGTAGAGATACCCGCTGAGGACGGCGACCAGGATCGTGACGACCAGCGTCACTGGCTGGTAAGCCAGCACCCACTTCAGCATGCGCCTGTAGGTCGCAAGCATGCGGTCGAAAAACCACTCACTCGTTCGAAAGAATATGTTGTGCTTTTCTTCTTTCGCGGGCCGCAGAAATTTCGCGCACATCGTGGGTGTCGTCGTCAGGGAAATCACCAGCGACACGCTGATCGCAATACTGAGCGTCACGGCGAACTCGCGAAACAGACGACCCACAATCCCACCCATTAACAGCAGCGGGATGAACACCGCCACCAGCGACACGCTCATCGAGATAACGGTGAAGCCGATCTCGGCTGCGCCTTTGAAGGCCGCTTGCACCGCGCCCATGCCGTGTTCGATGTAGCGCGTGATGTTTTCGAGCACGACAATGGCATCGTCAACCACAAATCCGGTCGAGATTGCGAGCGCCATCAGCGAAAGATTGTCGAGGCTATATCCCAGCAGATACATCCCGCCGAATGTGCCGATGAGCGAAAGCGGCACCGCAATACTGGGAATAATGGTGGCCCGCACCGTGCGAAGAAATGCAAATACGACCAGGATGACCAGGACCACCGAGATGAGCAGCGTCGTTTCGATGTCCTTCACCGAAGCGCGCACCGTGACGGTTCGGTCCATCGCGACGTTCAAATGAATCGCCGGAGAAATGGAGGACTGCAAATAGGGCATCAATGCCCGGACACGGTCGACGGTATCAATAATGTTGGCGCCAGGTTGCCGGAACAGCACGACGAGCACGCTGGGTTTGCCATTCGCCAGGCCGATATTCCGCCGGTCCGCGACTGCGTCCTTCACGTCGGCCACATCTCCGAGTCGCACCGCCGCACCGTTGTGATACGCCACAATCAACGGACGGTATTCGTCTGCCGTAAAAAGCTGGTCGGTATCGTCCAGAGTGTAAGTTGTCGCCTCGCCAGAGATGGATCCCTTGGGCCGGTTTGCATTCGCCGCATTCAGAGCGTTGCGGACCGTGTCCAACCCAACTCCCAATTTGTTGAGCAGCGTGGGATTGACCTCCGCGCGTACCGCGGGCTGCGAGGATCCCCACACAAACACTTGTCCGACGCCTTGCACCTGCGCCACTTTCTGCGCCAGCACCGAGTCCGCCGCGTCATACATCTGCGGCACGGTCATGGTGTCCGAGGTGAGGGCGATGAGGAAGATCGGAGCGTCTGCCGGATTTGCTTTGCGGTAACTCGGATTGCTCGGCAAATTTGCAGGAAGCTGGCTTCTCGCCGCATTGATTGCAGCCTGCACATCTCGTGCCGCAGCATCAATATTGCGGTTCAGATCGAACTGCAGCGTGATGCCCGTAGACCCCAGCTGGCTGGATGAAGTCATCTGGTTCACACCTGCAATGCGCCCGAACTGGCGTTCCAATGGTGTCGCCACTGCCGATGCCATGGTCTGTGGATCCGCGCCCGGCAGCGCCGCTCCAACTCCGATTACAGGGAAATCCACTCTCGGCAAGGAAGCAACTGGCAGGAAGTTGAACGCAAGAATACCCGATAGCAGCAGAGCCGCCGCCAGCAGCGAGGTGCCGATCGGGCGCCGTATAAATGGGGCTGAAATATTCATTGCATCAATCCGCCGGCATCGACTCCTCGCGAGGGATCGGGTTGCCAATCCGGTAACGCGAGAATCGTTGCGCCAGACGGTCAAACCACAAATAGACCACCGGAGTCGTGTAGAGAGTCAGCAACTGGCTGAGCAACAAGCCGCCGACGATCGTGATGCCCAGTGGACGCCTCAACTCCGCGCCTGTCCCCGATCCCAACGCGAGCGGTAATCCGCCGAGGAGCGCCGCCATGGTCGTCATCATGATCGGGCGGAACCGCAGCAAGCACGCTTGATAGATCGCTTCCTCCGGTGGCTTATGCTCTACGCGCTCGGCTTCGAGCGCGAAGTCGATCATCATGATGGCGTTCTTCTTGACAATGCCGATCAGCAAGATGATGCCGATTAACGCGACCACCGTCAGATCATTCCCTGTGATCATCAGAGCCAGAATGGCGCCCACACCGGCCGAAGGCAGCGTCGAGAGAATCGTCACTGGATGGATGTAGCTCTCATACAGCACACCGAGCACGATGTACACCGTAATCACGGCGGCCAGAATCAAGTAAGGCTCCGACGCAAGCGAGTTCTGAAAGGCCGCGGCCGTACCCTGGAACGATGCGTGAATGCTCGGCGGCAACTGAATGTCTTTCTCCGCCTGTTGGATCGCTTTGGTGGCATCTCCCAACGACGCGCCAGGCGCCAGATTGAACGACAGCGTCACCACTGGAAATTGTCCTTGATGGTTCACTGCCAGCGACGTGCTGGCCGAGCTCATGTGCGTGAAGGTCGAGAGTGGAACCGGAGCCCCACTCGTCGCGACTGTCGCTCCATTCGCACTGGGTGCACCCGTATTCGCCGTCACTGTGCTCGGACGGATATAGATGTCTCGCAAGTTCGCCGGAGTCGCCGCAAAGTTCGGCAGCACTTCCAAAATGACGTGATACTGATTCAACTGCGTGAAGATGGTCGACACCTGGCGTTGTCCAAACGCGTCGTACAACGTGTTATCGATCGCCTGCGGGAAGATTCCCAGCCGCGAAGCCGTATCCCTGTCAATCGTAAGAACCATCTTCAGCCCCTCGTTGAGCTGGTCGGTGGCAATATCACGCAACTCGGGCAGCGTCTCCAGTTTGGCTACCAGTTTAGGAGTCCACTGCACCAACTCCTGCGCATCCGCATCTTCAATCGAGTACTGGAACTGCGTCCGGCTCACTCGATCTTCTACAGTCAGGTCCTGGACCGGCTGCATATACAGCGTGATGCCGTTGACTCTGCTAACCTCGGGTTGCAGCCGCCGAATGATCGCCGAAGAATCGTCCGATCTCTGGTCCCGAGGCTTAAGATTGATCTGGATTCGCCCCTCATTCGGTGTGGTATTCGTCCCGTCCACGCCGATGAACGACGAAAGGCTCTCCACGTCTTTATCCTGCAGGATCACCTTCGCCAATTCCTGCTGGCGCTCTGCCATGGCGGCAAACGAAACGTAGTCGGGCGCCTCCGAGACTCCGAGAATCACGCCCGTATCCTGCACCGGGAAAAAACCCTTCGGCACCACGACATACAGGAACAACGTCAGTACCAGCGTCCCAAACGTCACCAGCAGCGTCGCAGTCTGGTGCTTCAGTACCCACTTCACCGTTCGGCCATAAAACGCGATGATCCGGTTGTAATAGTCCTCGGTCTTCTCGTAGAACCAGCCCTGCTCGCCTTGTTTGCGGTGCTTGAGCAGTTTCGCACTCATCATCGGGGTCAAGCTCAATGACACAGCGGCCGAAACCAGAATCGTAACCGCCAGGGTGATCGCGAACTCCCGAAACAGTCGTCCCACAATATCGCCCATGAACAGCAGTGGGATCAGCACCGCGATCAGCGATACCGTCAGCGAGATGATGGTGAACCCGATCTGGCTCGATCCCTTCAAGGCCGCGTCCAGCGGAGAGTCTCCGGCCTCGAGGAACCGGTCGATATTCTCGATCATGACGATTGCATCATCGACCACGAATCCGGTCGAGATCGTCAGAGCCATCAGAGTCAGGTTATTGAGGCTGTACCCCAGCAGATACATCACGCCAAATGTCCCGATCAACGACAGCGGCACTGCTACGCTTGGAATCGTCGTGGCTGAAAGGTTCCGGAGGAAAAGAAAGACAACCATCACCACCAGGGCGATGGACAACATCAATTCGAATTCAACATCCTTCACCGACGCGCGGATCGTCGTCGTACGGTCGGTCAGGATCTGTACTTTCACTGCGCTCGGCAGCGCAGCTTGCAGTTGCGGCAGCAGCTTCTTGATCCGATCCACGACGCTGATGATGTTTGCGCCCGGTTGCCGCTGAATGTTCATGATCACGGCCGGAGTCAGATTCATCCAAGCCGCGAGCTGATTGTTCTCCGTGCCGTCGATCACGTTCGCCACATCGCTTAACCGCACGGGCGCCCCATTGCGATACGCGATCACAATTGGTTTGTACTGCTCGCTCGAAAACAGCTGATCATTGGCCCCGATCGTGTACGACTGACGCTGCCCATCGATCACTCCCTTAGCCTGATCTACGTTCGCCTGGACGAGCGCCGCGCGCAGGTCCTCAAGGCCGAGCCCATACGAGGCGAGCGCTGTCGGATTCGCCTGGATGCGCACTGCCGGCTTCTGCCCACCGCTGATTGAAACCAGGCCGACGCCAGGCAGCTGCGAAATCTTCTGCGCCAGCGACGTATCGGCAAGATCTTCCACCTTCGATAGCGCCAGGGAGTCCGAGGTCAGCGCCAACGTCAGAATCGGCGCGTCTGCAGGATTCACCTTGTTGTAAATCGGCGGATTCGGCAGATCCTGCGGAAGATAGGTTCCCGCAGAATTGATCGCGGCCTGTACCTGCTGCTCTTCGATATCGATGTTCTCGTCGATTCCAAACTGCAGCGTGATGATTGAGCTCCCAAACGAGCTCGTCGAGGTCATCTGGCTCAGTCCAGGTACCTGCCCGAACTGGCGCTCTAGCGGCGACGTGACCGACGACGCCATCACATCCGGGGACGCCCCGGGATAGAACGTCACCACCTGTATGGTTGGGTAGTCCACTTCCGGCAGCGCCGAGACGGGCAACTGCATGAACGCGACCCAGCCTACCAGCAACACTCCGATCATCAGCAGCGTGGTCGCTACCGGACGGAGAATGAATAGTCTTGAAGGACTCATGATCCTGACTTCTGGTCGTCTCCGGTCGAGGTCCCGAAGGCGCCCTCGTGCCTCTCCGCATCCCGGCGATTACGATTCACTGCGCCAGTCGTTCCTGTGCGGGGAGCAATCGCGCGCGGCTCAATGTGGCTACCCGTCTGCAGCTTGTCCTGACCGTCAGTGACTACGGTATCCCCGGGATTCACCCCGTCTGCGATGACAGTTGTATCCCCCTGCGTCAGCGATATCGTCACCTGTCGGTCCTGCACCGTTTTATCCGGATTGACCGTATATACAAATGTCCCCTGTGGCCCGCGCAACACTGCGGCCGTCGGAATGACCGTACTGTTCTTCCGCGTTTCCAGCAGCAAATCGGCATTCACAAACTGATTCGGCCAGAGCTTACTATCCTTGTTGTCGAACACGGCTTTCAACTTCGCCGTGCCCGTCGTCGGATCGATCTGGTTATCAATCGTCAGCAGTTTTCCGGTCGCCAGCTTCGTTTGATCGTCGCGGCTGAACGCATCCACTTCGAGCGTCGCCTTGCGCATATGCTCGGCTACATTGCGTAACAAGTCTTCAGGCAGCGTAAAGATCACCGCGATGGGATGTAACTGGGTCAGGATCAACATCGGGTTCGCATCCGAAGCATGCACAATGTTTCCCGTATCCACCTGCCGCAAACCGACCCTGCCGGCGAATGGCGCCGTAATATGGCAATACGTGATGTTCAACTTCGCGCTGTTGATCTGTGCCTGGTCATTGCGAACCGTCCCATCAAGTTGATCGACGAGAGCTTTCTGCGTATCCACTTGCTGCTGCGCGATGCTTCCTGAAGGAATCAGCGCGGTATACCGCTCCAGATTGAGCTTGGCGTCTCTTAACGACGCCTGATCCTTGAACAACTGCGCCTGCAATTGCTCCACCTGTACCTGGTAAGGACGCGAGTCAATCTCGATCAGCAGGTCCCCCTCGCGAACCTCCTGCCCCTCCCGGAAATTCACCCTCATGATCTGGCCATCAACGCGGCTCTTGATGTTAGCCGTGTTGAATGCCGTCACAGTTCCGAGTCCCGAAAGATATACCGGGACGTCTTCCTTCGTAACAGGTGCGACCGCGACCGATACGGACCGTGGACCGGCCGCATGAGCGTTCTGCTGTTTGGGTGCGGCTGCGCTGCTGCAGCCAGGGATAATGGCGAAGAATGCGGCCAAAACAAAAAGCACCACCAGGCGCGCTATGAGTACAGTATTGGCTCTTGTGGAATGATATTTCATATTCACAGGGTTTGTCCGTGGCCTTCCGCCACCCGGACCCGGTAGGAAGTCCGAGTATTAGACGTATGCATTTTCGACTCGGTTGCGGCAACTCTCCCGCTCAACGGGATTCTCGTGTCGGCGGGGCCTTCACTCGGATCGGAGTCAGGTCGTAGCCAGTTAGTGACGTTGCATCGGCAGTACCGCGACAATATAGGATCAATCCCGCAGCCATAGTGGGTCAAGGCTCAAGTACAGGTTTTACATATCTTTACCCGCCTTGACGCTATGTTTACCGATCCTGGTCGCAGAGCAAAAACAACGAAAGAATCACCGCAAACTCCACTGTATCGACGCGATCAGGAAGCCCCGACGGGGAGAAAAAAGTTGACTGGACCTCTACGATGCCCTCAAGGCCTCCGCCGCGGGATGCCCTTTCTCGTACGCCGCTATGTCGGCCTCGTGCTGCAGCGTCAATCCGATATCGTCCAGCCCGTTCAACAAACAATGCCGGACAAACTCATCGATCGGAAACGTCGCCGAAAATCCCTCGTCGTCGCGAACTTCGCATTTCTCCAGGTCAACCGTCAGCGAGTAACCATCGACCTCCAGCGCCCGCTTCATGATAGCCGCAACTTCCTCATCCGTGAGGCGGACCGTAAGAAATCCGTTCTTTGTGGAATTATTCGCAAAGATATCGGCGAACGAAGTTGAAATCACGGCCCGAAACCCGAAATCCGCCAGCGCCCACACGGCATGCTCTCGCGATGATCCGCATCCGAAATTCCTCCCCGCGACGAGAATCGTCGCACCTTCGTACCGCGGATCATGCAACACAAAATCGGGATTCTTCGTCCCATCCACCCCAAACCGCCAGTCATAAAACACAAATTGCCCGAACCCAGTCTTCTCAATCCGCTTCAAGAACTGCTTCGGGATGATCTGGTCTGTATCGATGTTCACGCGATCCAGCGGCGCCACGCGCCCACGATGCACAGTAAAAGGTTTCATCAATCTCCTGTAGCGCCGACGTCTCGCCGGCTGTAATGAGGGTTGCCTCACCCTCGCCCCCGATCACTCTACTTATACTTCCAATTCCGAATATCCGTGAAATGTCCCGCAACTGCCGCAGCCGCAGCCATCGTTGGACTCACCAGATGCGTCCGCCCGCCCCGCCCCTGCCGCCCTTCAAAATTCCGATTGCTCGTCGATGCGCAACGTTCTCCGGGCTGCAAAATGTCCGGATTCATGCCCAGGCACATGGAGCATCCTGGCTCCCGCCATTCAAACCCGGCCTCCTGAAAAATTCTGTGCAGCCCTTCCTGCTCCGCTGCGCGCTTCACTGCCTGCGAGCCCGGCACAACCATGGCGCGCACTTTCGAACTAACTCGGTGTCCCTTTGCTACCCGGGCCGCCTCCCGCAGGTCTTCAATGCGCGAATTCGTGCACGATCCTATGAACACGCGGTCAATCGCAATATCCTCAATCCGCTTCCCAGGCTCTAGAGCCATATACTGCAAAGCAAGTTCCGCTGCTCTCCGGTCAGATCCCTCGAGTCCCTCGATTTCCGGTACACGGCCAGTCACTGGAGCCACCATCCCCGGATTCGTCCCCCACGTCACAAAGGGACAAAGCTGCGCCGCATCAATCACAATCACCTTGTCGAATACGGCATCTGCATCGGACGGCAGACTCCGCCAGTACGCAACCGCCTTCTCCCAATCCGCGCCTTTCGGAGCAAATCGCCGCTCTCTCACGTAGGCAATCGTCGTCTCATCCGGAGCGACCATCCCGGCCCGCGCCCCGGCCTCAATACTCATGTTGCAAAGCGTCATGCGCCCTTCCATCGACAGCGCACGCACCGCCGGACCGGCATACTCGATCACGTACCCGGTCGCGCCATCGGTCCCCATTTGTCCGATAATTCCCAACGCGAGATCCTTCGCCGTGACTCCATCCGCCAGGCGTCCACGCACTTCAAGCTGCATCGTCTTTGGCTTCTGCTGTGCCAGGCACTGCGTCGCCAGAACGTGCCCTACCTCCGAAGTGCCGATCCCAAACGCCAGTGACCCGAAGGCCCCGTGCGTACTGGTGTGGCTGTCTCCGCAAACAATTGTCATCCCCGGTTGGGTGATTCCGAGTTCCGGGCCAATCACGTGCACAATCCCCTGCTCGGGCGCGTCCATGTCAAATAGCCGGATTCCGAACTCCTTGCAGTTCGCCTGCAACGCGGCAATCTGCTTCGCTGCAATCAGATCAGTAATCGGCGTCCCCCGCGGCTCCGTCGGGACATTGTGATCCACAGTCGCGACTGTCCGAAGAGGCTGCCGGACCTTCCGTCCAGCCGCTCGCAGCCCATCGAACGCCTGCGGTGAAGTAACCTCGTGTACAAGATGCAGGTCTATATATAAGATTGGCGACCGTCCAGTCGGTGTCGCTACCAGATGCGCATCCCAAATCTTTTCAAACAAAGTTCGAGCAGTTTTCATGAAAGGTCTTCGGATAATCGTAGTTCCTAGTTTTTCATAGCCTTCCAGCCTGAGCAAGACGGCAAAGTAGCGCTCGCGTCCTCGCCGGGTGGTATGGCGGCGTCTCGCCGCCCCGTTGGAATCCCAATGAACAAGCAGTCCGAATGTATCCGATCCGTGCCCAGACCCATAGTAGGGCGGGCTTAGAATCCCGCCTCAGGCCGTTTGCTTGTCTACGCGCTCCCCTCAGCCTTTCCCGCCGAAACTTACCCGAAACCCCTGATCGATTCGCGATCCTGGCCCTACTAGGCTGACCTCACATAGCCCGTCAACACTGACTGCTCGGGAATTGGACCTCTCATGAATCACGATGTACACAATGGCAGAAACTTCACAGCACTTCTCGCCGAAATGAAAGAAGAACTCCAGGATTTCGTCCAGACGCGTGTTGCAATGTTCAAAGCCGAACTCCGCGAGAAACTGGAAATCCTGAAAACGGCCGCTCCTCTCGGTGCAGCGGCAATCTTGTTTCTGGGCACAGCTTACCTGCTCTTCACCTTCGCCCTGGTCGGTCTCATCGCCGCCGCCCTCAGCGAAAATCCTTACCGCTGGTTCATCGCCGCCCTGTGTATTGCGTTTTTATGGACAATCGTCGGGGGTACCGCAGCCTACTTGGCAAAACGCGAGTTGGAGGCCAACGGGCTAATGCCTAAGCGCACCATCGAAGTTCTGAAGGGCGACAAAATGTGGGTTCAATCAGAGGTGAAAAATCAGATATGAGCTATAAGCCGGTTGACGAACTCCAATTGCGCGCTCTGGAGCAGCGTAATCAACTCCATCAGACCGTAACAGAACTGAAGCACAAGTTCTCTGAAACCCGCGAACGTCTTGACGTCCAACGGAACCTTCGCGAGCACTTCGGTCTGGCTGCTGGCATCAGTGCCGGACTTAGCCTTCTCCTTGGTTATGGTGTAGGAACGATGTTCACTCAGCGTTAGTCACAACCCCGGAGGGACGCCGATGCCCGTGCTCAATAGTCTCGTCAAAGTCGCCGCTAAACCGCTTCCTCGCGTGATCTCTCCCCACGCTCACGGAATCCTCGACTATGTCATCGCCGGATCGTTCTTCGCCACGGCAGCCCTGTTTTGGCGCCGCAACAAACGAGCCGCTCTCGCTGCTCTGTTGTGCGGCAGCGCCCGGCTCGCCGTCGGACTCCTCACCGATCATCCGGGCGGCGTCCGCAAAGTCATCCGCTTCCATACCCGTCGCGAACTTGATCTTGGCTTGGCCGCGATGACCGCCACCATGCCGGAAGTCTTCGCATTTCAGAACGAGCCGCAGAAAAACTTCTTCATCGCGCAGGGCGTGATCACGACGGCAGCTAACGAACTTACGCAATTTCCTCAACGCCATCGTCTCGAGAAAGAGCGGTCCAGAGCGGCCTGACCTATGCCTTCCCTCTGGAAATTCGGCGGCCTGAGCCCGCTTCAACTCGGCAAGCTCGTCATCAAAAAGATCGGCGATGACGAACTTTCTACCCGCTCTGCGGCGCTGTCATATTACTTTCTGGGCGCACTTTTTCCCATGCTCCTGTTTCTCGTGTCCATGGTCGGAGTCATCGCCGGCCCGGGCTCGCCATTGCGCGACAGCATCATCACTGCCCTCGGCCGCCTCGCTCCGGGCTCAGCTTCAAGTCTGGTTCAAAATGTCATCAACCAGACCTTCAAAGCTAGTAGCGGGCTCAAATTGGCGGCGGGCGTTCTCGGCGCGTTGTGGGCAGCTTCCGGAGGTATGAGCGCCGTCGTAACCTCGCTCAACGTCGTCTATCGCACGAAGGAGACCCGCCCGTGGTGGAAACAGAAGGCCATTGTGATCGGGCTTACCCTTGCACTTTCTGGGCTGATCGTTGTCGCGATCGTACTCGTGCTCTATGGCGGCAAAATCGGCCAACTCGTTGCCGGTCACGTCGGCTTAGGACATGCTTTCAGCCTCGCATGGAAAATCCTGCAATGGCCCGTAACCTTCGGCGCCATGTTCCTGGCCTACTCGATCATCTATTACTTTGCGCCTGATCTCGAAGAGCGCAGGTGGTACTGGATCACTCCTGGAGCTGTGGGCGGCGTCGCTCTCTGGCTTCTCGCCTCAGTCGGATTCCGCATTTACCTGCACTTTTTCAACAACTACAGTGCGACCTACGGATCACTCGGCGCGGCGGTTATCCTGATGCTCTGGCTCTACATCACGGGGTTCGCAATCCTGTTTGGCGGAGAGGTGAACTGGACCATCGAGAGCGCAGCCAAGAAAGCCCTGGAGTTCGATCGCAAGAAGCGTATCCTCGAACATCAAACCCGCGCAGCATAGGCGCCAAGGACCAGCCCCGCCTCAAAAACTCGTCTCTCCGTTGCTTCCGAGCGGGGCCATTTCCAACGGTCTGTCCGCCCAGCTTTTGGTTCCTGAATCACTGTCCGATTTTGGACGGCATCAGCCAAGATTGAACAATGGGAAAATGTCAGAGGCAAATCCGCTATGGCAAACGCAGGAATTGCCGGGCATAGAATTGGAAAGGAAAATGCTGCACTCTTTTCCATCGAGCGGAGTGGGAGTCGTTGCCTTTGCATTGCCAAGAACAACGAGCGCTTGTCGAACCAAGTCTGGTGAAAACGAATGATAGCTTCCCTGGGGCAAGATCTTCGCTACACATTCCGGCAAATGCGCAAGAATCCGGGATTCGCGGCCGTTGCCGTGCTCACGCTAGCCCTTGGAAGCGGCGCAACGATCATCATCTTTACGGTCGTCAGCGGTGTGTTGCTGAAGCCGCTGGCGTATTCCCACCCGGAAAGCCTCGTCACGCTGCACGTTCAAGCGGATAAGCGCGGAGATCGTTGGGGATTTTCCTACCCTGATTTCCTCGATTGCCAGCGCGACTGTCGCTCGTTTGAAGGAGTGGCGGCATGGACCTATAGCGGCGGAACCGTCAGTGCGCCCGGCGATGTAGCGTACGTCGATGCACGCTCGATCTCGTCCAGCCTGTTTTCTGTATTGCGCCTTCGGCTCGTGAAGGGTCGCTCGTTTGTCCCCGAGGACGACCACGTCGGCGCTGCACCTGTCGCTATTATCAGCACCCGCCTGTGGCAGAGCCGGTATGACGCGAACCCCAGAGTGGTTGGCATGCCGCTCATTTTTGACGGCAAAAGCTACAACGTCATTGGGGTTGCGCCGCCCGATTTCCAACTAGACGGCGACGCGGACATTTTTACTCCCCTCGGCCAGCGCACTGAACCGCGGCAGCAATGGCGCGCTGCACATTTCATTCATGTTGTGGCCCGCCTTCGTGCCGGCGTCACTCTCTCCCAGGCGCAGGCCGAATTGAGGCTGATGAGTGCGCGCCTTGCGAAACAATATTCAGATTCAAACACCGGCATTACACTGGTACCCCACTCCCTAAAAAGTGAATTGGTGCAGGAAGTAAGGCCGACTTTGTGGCTACTCCTGAGCGCGGTGAGCCTTGTGCTGCTGATTGCGTGCGTGAACGTTGCGAGCTTGCTGTTAACGCGGGTGGTTTCTCGAGGGCACGAATTTTCATTGCGTCTGGCGTTGGGCGCACCCAGCCGGCGCCTGTTCAGTCAATGCCTGATCGAGAGCAGCGTCCTCGGCATTTTGGGCAGCTCGCTCGGGCTCTTGCTTGCCGCCTTTGGCACAGGTCCCTTCCTTCGCTTCTGGCCTGATCGGCTCCCGCGTGCCGACGAGGTGCATGTGGATTGGCGCGTCTTGCTCTTCGCAATCACCAGTGCAATGCTGACCGCCCTGCTTTTCGGATTGATTCCTGCCTTTCGAGCGAACAGGAGCGCAATTGACGAGACACTCCGTTCTCGCTCTCGCACCATTACCGGAAACACCCGCACGCCTCTGAGCGTATTCCTGGTATGCCAGATCGCGCTGGCTCTGGTGTTGCTGAGCGCCGCCGGAGTTCTGGGTCGCACGCTGGTCCGCTTTGCTTCTCTCAATCCTGGAATTGACATCCACAACCTGCTATCGGCGCGCATAGCCTTATCGCCGGCGGTTCTTTCGGATCCTGCGCAGGCGAGAGCGGCTTGGCAGGAATTCATGGAGAGCATGCGGCGCGCACCCGCCGTTCAGTCTGTCGCGCTCACCGATATCGTTCCCATGCGCGAAGGTGAGAATGTTATTTCGTACCGGACGACGGCGACCCCTGCACCTTACAATCAAGAAGCGGAGGCGCTATCGTCGGCTGTCACTCCGGACTATTTGCAGGTCATGCGACTTCCGCTGCTTCGGGGGCGATTCTTCAACGACAACGATAAACTCGGAAACCCGCAAGTTGTGGTGATCGATGAGAACCTGGCGCGCCATGCCTTCGGCGGAGAAGATGCTGTTGGGAAGCCTCTCTGGATTCCGGCGATGGGCGACCGTCCCGTTCAAGTGATAGGCGTAGTGGGTCACGTCCGGCACTGGGGCTTGGCAGGTGACGACCTTTCGACGGTTCATGATCAGTGCTATTACCCGCTTGCCCAAGTCCCCGATCAATTGGTTCGCTTCTTCTCTTCAGTCCTTTCAGTCGTGGTCCGGACGAATGTTCCCCCTCTGAATACAATCGAAACATTGCAGCAGAAGGCGCGCGGTGCCACCGGCGATCAGACGCTTTACGAAGTTCGCACGATGGAGCAATTGGTCAGCGCCTCGTTGGCAAGACAACGCTTTTTAGTCCTCCTGTTTGCGATTTTCGCCGGACTTTCAGTGCTGCTCGCCTGCATCGGAATCTACGGCGTAATTGCGTATCTGACGAGCCAGCGCATATCCGAATTCGGTGTGAGGGTCGCGCTCGGCGCGCTCTCATCAGATATTGTCCGACTCGTCCTTCGCGAGAGCCTGACGATCATCGCGGCTGGAATCGGAATCGGCCTGCTTGCGTCGCTTGGCACAGGTCGCATTCTGCAGCGTCTCGTGCCTGGCCTGCAAACAGCCCACGGACCAATCCTGGCCGTCGTGCTTCCAACCCTGATTCTGGCTGCTTTTTTAGCCTGTTATATCCCAGCGCGCCGGGCCGGCAGGGTGGATCCCGCGATATCGCTGCGCTCCGAGTAAGCCCTGCGCAACGAATGATTGCTCATCCAGAACCGTCAGCTTCTGAGAATCGATCGTCGCCACCTCCAGACAGTAGCCGGCAACTATCAAAAAACCGCGCTTGCGCCTATTCAGCATGAACGATTACCCGGAAGGTCAATGCACTAACTGAGGGTTGCTCTTCGCCGTCGCAGGCCTAGAATCATCGTATGGAGAAGAAGATCTTCTGGGGCTCGTTTACCATCCTCGGACTGCTGGCCGACTTCTTACTCCCTTTCTGGTGGGCCTTCTTCGCCACGATCCCCATCCTCTTTGCCTCCTGGTGGATCGCGTATCGCAGCGATTGGTTCTGAACCTTCGGGAATTTTCCATAGCCAAACCGTGTGATATCTGCCCTTGTGCACAAGGTTTAAAGAGCAGATTCTTTCCAAATCGCTAGCGATACGAACCATAGTCCGTAAGTAACTCACAAGCTCACTGAAATCAAGATTTTGCCCGCAAGTGATTGAGCCCCAGGGATTACTCTGCAATTTCCCCTAAGCCGATGATTCCGTTAGACCAGGGAGGATACCTCATACGGAGTACAGACCAGGCGCATCCCTGACTGTTGAGAAAAATGCATGCGGAGTAGTCGGCCAACAGCAGGGCACAAGGCCGAAAGGCCCAACGAGCAGCGACGAACGGCTAACGACGAACGAGCAAGCAACTATTCGTCCCTCAAAGCGACCATCGGATCTACTTTCGTCGCGCGCCTTGCCGGAATGTAGCATGCCAGCAGCGCGGCCGCGACCAGCAGCAGGATCACTCCCGCGAATGTCAGCGGGTCGGTTGCCGTCACGCCGAAGAGCAGCGACGCCACTGCGCGCGTGAGAGCAAACGACGCAACCACTCCGATTCCCATTCCGATCAGAGTCGTGCGCATTCCCTGGCTCAGGATCATCGTCAGGACATCCCGAGAGCGAGCGCCGAGCGCAACGCGCACTCCAATCTCTCTCGTGCGCCGGTTGACCGAATAGGCCATCACTCCGAACACTCCAGCGGTCGCGAGCAGCGCCTTTCACAGTGTCGGCGCGGTTCAGGCCGCGTCCCATGATTGGCTGGACCCGGAATACGTTGAAGAAGTCGTATGAAACGCTTGCCACCATGGAACGCGTCGGCTGTGCAGCGCCTGAAACCGAGGAAATGAACGAGGTGTACTTAGCGATGGCCTGGAAGCTGCGGTTCTGATCGCGGAAGTCGTCAAAGTTCGGATCAGCCAGCCGCGACCAGCCGCCGCGAGGATTGATCTCATACAGCGCCATAATCCGGTTCGGATCGGAGTACGGTAACGGCTTTAACAGAACACCGTACACCACGCTGAAGATCGCGGTGGTAGCTCCGATCGCTAGCGCCAGCGTAAGTACCGCCACCGCCGTGAACCCGGGACTACGATGGAGAATGTGGACGGCGTGGCGTAAATCCTGAAGGATAGTTTTCATGCGTATTCCTACTGTTGCCGCGTTTAAGTCACAGTACGAATGAGTGAGGGCAGCAAGTTCCGTACCATGTCGATTGGCTGTAAGCGATTGGGAACAAAGCGTGCGTGCATACGAAATCTGCCCATGGACGGACGCGAGTGTACGGAATCGGACAGCCTGAGACACGTCTTGGCCAGCATGTCGGTAGACTAGTCGGCTCGTTTAGCAAGTACCGCGAGCACCTTCTCGCGGTACGCGCCCATTTGCGGGGAGTCTTTCTCGATCAGCAAGCGGACTGCCAGAGCCTGAAGCGTATACGTATGGTTCTGGTAGCGCGCCAGGGATTCGGGCGTCGTCGCCCTCCAGACGTCGCGGTCTTCGTTGTCGATTCCGTTCAGCCAGGGTTCAAACATGGATAGGTCGAAGTCTTTGCGACGAAGAACGGAAACCACGGCTGCCGCGAGGCGATCCTGCTCTCCTTGGGTATAGACCTGGGAAGCCGTGCTAAGGCGAGTGCCGATGGCCTGCAGAATGTTTGCAGCTTCGACTCTTGTCAGTTGGGGGTTGTCGGCGAGTGCGGCCAGTAGATCGGCAGTATGTGCGGTGGCGTGAATCCAGTGCAAACTGGCATCGTATCCTCGAAGGTCGCGCTCAGCCTGAAGATACGAGACTGCCTGCGAAACCAGGGCGTGGTAGCGCTCAGCCCCCATGAATGGCTCTCTGGTTTCACGTCTCGTCATGGATGCGAGGCAAAGCGCAGAGAACGATCGCGTCAAGACGGAGTCGGTGCCCTTACCGAGTCCCTTGGTGAGATTGGCACGCCATTCGTCCGTAAGTGAAACGAGAGTAGGAGTCGAGAGCACGCCACGATAGATCCAGCGGGCAAGGATCGAATAGGCGAGATCATCGCGGAGTTCGGGATCGGGTGACGCCAGCAACCCGCTGAGTTCATGCGCGAGTCCGTCCGCGGATTCGTGGGCAGGAACAGCGTCTTTGCTCTGCGCGATGGCCCGCCAGAAAGCGCGGCTGTGCTGAGTTTGCCCCGCCAAGCCGGTTGAGATCAGAAAGCTGACTATCAGCATGCAGCCGCGCAGGACGAGGCATGGGTTCATCGTTTTGTGGTTCCCCCACCTTGATTGACGAGAGTCTCTCATACTAGTCAACCCATGCTGGTCAACGAGAGTCGCGGCCGTTCTGTCTAAGCACGCTCGTTTGGAGGGCTTTAAAGCGGCTGACCCTCCATTGCTTTTCTTAGTTTTCCTACGCCTTCCACAAAGAAGTCCAGTCCTCCACAGGTTCTGCACAACGAGGCCGCCTTTTGGGGTTGCTGGGCGCAACAATCTGGTGGAAAGTGGGTTCAGCGAAACGTGAGAGTTCCTGAGCTTGCCGGATGATTACGGCAGAGCCAGATGGCAGCGGCGATACGCGAAGCGAATTGCCGAAGGGGAAAACATCCAGAAACGCGCGAAAGCGCGACTGGTTGCCCGGGCGTTGCGGCCTCCTCCCCTGTCTTGCTCCTCGGAGCAGGAAGGCCGCTGGCCACCACGTTGCGAGTTCGTGATCGCGAGATGACGAACTAGCAACGGGCTTCGGCAAACGCGGCGCTCATTTCGAGCGCTGTCGGGCCGAAGTGATCATCGCCAGGCAGGACAGGAACACACGCATAATGCGGTCCAGGGTGGCTGGCCTTGGGCCGCATTCTATTTGGTCCTGAGTCCTGAGTCGTCAGTGCTCGTACCTTCTTCTCACAATCTCCTCCTGTGGTTCGATGGCCGATGATTGCCACTTGATATTCGCGTTTTATTCGCCTACACTCCAAATCGGCATAGAGCCATTTTTCGTGCCAAACATTTTTGATTAGGACGGAGTTTTCCAGAGACATACATCGCATTCACAAGCGGGATGTAAGGTATGTTCCTTTGGGGCGTTGAATTTTGATTCGGGAAAAATCTTTGGCCACTTCGGATTACACCATTAGCACACTGCCCGCGAATGTAGAGGCGGAGCGGTCCATCCTCGGCGCGATCCTGCTCGACAACTTTGCATATAACCAGGCGGCGGAACATCTGCGGGCGGAGGATTTCTCCCTCGATTCTCACCGTCGCATTTATTCCCGGATGGTGGATCTGGCGGAGTCTTCGCGTCCGATCGACATGATTACGCTGATTGAGGAATTAGATCGGCACAAAGATCTGCAGCCGATCGGGGACGTTGCTTATGTGTCGAGCTTGGTCGAAGGTGTGCCGGACCGGCCGAGCATCGAGCACTACGTCAAGATCGTCCGCGACAAGGCGTTGCTGCGCGGAGTGATCTCGGCGGCGACGACGGCAATTGCCCGGGCCACCGATCAATCGGACCTGGCGGAAGACGTTCTCAGCGATACGGAAGCGGCTATCCTCCAGCTCTCGGAAAAGCGCATTGGGCGCGGGTTCATGGGAGTGCAGGAGATCGTCCGCGAGACCTTCGGATCGGTCGATGCCCTATTGCAGCGGGGTCAGCGAATCACCGGTATGGCGACGCACTATACCGATCTGGATGAGATGACTTCCGGATTGCAGCGGTCGGACCTTGTGATCATCGCGGCGCGGCCCTCGATGGGCAAGACGGCATTTGTGATGAACATCGCGGAGAACGCCGCAATCGAGGATCAATCGGTCGTCGGAGTGTTCTCGCTGGAAATGTCACGCGAGGCACTGCTGATGCGCTTACTTTGTTCGCAAGCGCGAGTGGACGCGCACAAGATGCGCACCGGTTCTCTGTGGCAGGACGACACAAAGAAAGTGGTGCGGGCGATGGAACAATTGGCGCACGCTCCGATATTCATCGATGACACGCCGGGAATTTCTTTGAGCGAAATGCGAGCCAAGGCACGGCGGCTAAAGCAGGCGCAGGGACGTCTAGATCTGATCATTGTGGACTATTTGCAGCTAATGTCCGGCGGCGGGAAGCGGTTTGAGAATCGTACGCAGGAAGTGTCTGCGATTTCGCGCGGACTGAAGGCGCTGGCGAAAGAACTCACCGTACCGGTGATTGCGCTTTCCCAGTTGAGCCGCGCTCCCGAAAGCCGTGGAGGAGATCATCGCCCGCAACTGGCGGATCTTCGCGAATCAGGATCGATCGAGCAGGATGCCGACCTGGTGATGTTTATCTTTCGTGAAGAGGTCTATAAGCAAGACGACCCGGAACTGCAGGGGCGCGCTGAGATCATTATTGCCAAACAACGCAACGGTCCGATTGGCCGGGTCAAGATGGCCTTCCTGAAACACTGCACCAGATTCGAGTCACTTGCCGAAGGTGGAATTGCGCCTGAGGAATGATCGGCCTTCCTACAGGAATTCCCGTATAGAGCAGGAAGTAAGTACTGTAGGGACTTAAGTTTGCAAGTACCTGCAAGGCTCACGTTCATCCTGTGGAAAAGCTTGTGGAATTGAAAACTCAGTTTCGAATTGCTTTCAGCAAATACCGAGCGGTCGGTTGTGGAAGCCGCCTCATCCTCCGCTTAAACCTTTGAATACTAACCAGTTACTCTATTTACGCTGTAGTAACAATTGTCTAACCCCGGCGCAGGGTTAGAGGGCCCCGTTTTGAGATTTGCACATTTTGGAGTTCTAGCACTTAGGTTACGCGTCTTTTTTGAGCGCCTTTGAGCAGGGTTCTTGCAGGCAGGTTCACGGAAAAGTTGATTCGACTCATCGTTTTTGCAGGTCGCGGACAGCGATCGCAGGGACTCTCCCGTAAGTTGGTGGTCAAGCCCATCTACTTCGCGAACCGCCGAACACTGAACGAAATCGGCAGCCCCACCACGACCATATGGACCAGCAAGCCTTGCAGGAGATCACGGACTTCGTACGGGCCGCGAGCGTGAAGGGCCGAAAGGGGCAAAACTACGAGGTTCATGACCTCTTCGACGGCGGCGCCAAAGAACAACCCACAAACCAAGGGATGCTCGGTGAGAAAAGTCAGTCCACGGCTTGCCGCATAGTAAGTCGCAGCAGCTGAGGATGCGATGAAGTAGTGGAGCAGGACTCCAAGAACATAAGTTCCAGCGCCGCCGTGGACAGCTTGTGGACCTAGAAGGCCGCCGGCAATGGAAAGCGGAATGTCCCATCCAAACAAAATGCAGGCTTGCAGAAGGTCCAGAGTCCCGGCGATAAGGCCGCCGACAGCGATAGCCAACAGGGCATGATTCTTTCTCGGCGGAGCGGTCGCCAGCTTTGCGATTGCAGACTCTCCAGTCATTTCATTTCCTCCTCAGTGATCCCTGATTTTGCCCAAAGATGTTCGGAGGTTACTCAGGTTGAGCTTGGAAGTCCTGAAGCTGTTCTGAAACGTCCTGAATAGTTCTGAATGTAGGGTTTCGATACCGATTTTCTTAAGCTCTGGATTGGCTCATCTGCATTTGGCACTCGCGGCTCGTGAGCACCGTTAACGAAGACTATGCCCGCCCGTCGAAGCGGACTCGGTTTGTTCCACTTAGGTCTACCCGGCACTCCGTGCCGTGCCTTCACATGCCCGTTCGCTCAGCAGATCCGGGTTGATCTGCGTCTAATCTATCTCCCTGTCTCCTAACCTTGTGGTGCAAACCGGACAGCCGAAGGCGGTTGTCACCACATGCTCCTTACTGCTCTGCTTTCCATCTATCCGCACCTGCCGCTGCCCCGTACTTCGCGCTTTTCACAGGGCAAGAATTCCAAATAACTACCGCCTCTGCCGAACTTCCGTAATCTTTACACCGCTGTACACACACGCATAAATAAAGGTAGACCTATGCCCGCCCCCACAATGCCATGGCGCAGTCCGCGCGTGCGTCTGGAAGATGCTGCGCCGGCCATTCTGCGCGCGCCTGGCGGACTACAGCAACGCGGCAAGATCGAGGTGCTGTCGCTTAACGGCGGCCTGCTCCAGATGTCCAGCACGTTCGAGCAGGGATCCCGGCTCAAGTTGTTGTTTGTGACCCACACTGGGCCGGTGCTGGGCGCGGTCGAGATGCTACCTCCGGTTTCCGCCGAGCGGCAGCCGTTCCGGTTCGTCGGTATCGAGAAGGCCGATCACGGCCGCTTGCGGGCGGCGGTGCATTCGCACTTGCCAGCGGTCCAAGATGCCTGGATCGAGAAATATCGCGCCGCGACAGCGAAACGCACTCCGGAGCGCCGCGGATTTTTTCGTTCCTGGCTACGATCCTTCCTTATGCTCGCGCTGTGAGCGAGTGCCCCTCAGAGCCGAGAAAACAGATTCCTCGCGTCCTCTCCGCGCTCCTCTGCGGGAGCTCGGAATGACAAGTTCCAGTTTTGCTGCATACAACATCGGAATGACAGCGAATCGGCTTTGTGAGATTCGACGGTCAAGGCATCTCACGTGTTTGCAGGCAGTAACTGCACCCCTGCGTGTACGTAGGTAATTTGAATCTGGGCGGCGTCTGATTGAGACTGAGGTTGCCCACCACTTCGCAGTCCATAGCGGTAGCTTTGCTCCTGAAGCCCTCGCGGACCACAACTCATTCGGACAGAACGTAAGCTCATGATGGTTGTCCGAACGATGAATTCACGGCAGAGGCGAAGCTCTGCACCGCGCGAGAGTCAGGCTGGCCGAATGCAGCCACCGCACCACGGAGATGAGATGCAACCGACAGCCCTCCCCCCTCGAAGCACGCGACGATGGCCGCGCTACCAGATCGATCTGCCGGTTCGCGTGGTTGCGGTTAACGGAATTCTGACTACGCCGGTCATGGCCCGAGGCAGCGACATCAGCCGCGCGGGCATGGCTCTCGACGCCAAGATTGCCCTCAACCCCGGCGATCTGATGCGGCTGCAATTCCCGACTACGGAGCCTTCGTGCGTGAATGCTATCGTCCGACACCGGAATGGACGCCGGTTAGGGCTGGAGTTCCTCAGCCAGTTGCCTCCTGATGATGAAACCTATCAGATGAAGTCGCTGCCTGCGCCGGTCTTTCGGGAACATCGACGACGCGGAAACCCATTTCCGCGCCGTGCACGCCGAAGAACCTGTTGGAAGGACTGCGGAGAAAGCAGGATGAACTCCGGCAATTGAAGAAGGAAATTGAAGCACTCAGCGTAGCGATTCTGCTGCTCGCAGAAGATGACAAGGAAGTTCGCGGGCTACTCATTACGCCGCGATTGCAACTGGAAAATCGTCCGTGGCCGCAGGCATGATCGCGGACTTTTCGCGCGATATCACCGGGCTCGAAATGACACAGCTGGCAACGAGCGGCTGCGCCTAATCCCTCAGGCACTTCGCCGCCAGTTCCGGCGGGACGGGGTTGTAGAAGAACCACGACGCCCTCTCGAAGCCAGTCATCCCGATGACCTGCGGCAGAATCTCGATATGCCAGTGAAAATCCTCGTCAATGGTCTTCCAGTAGCCCTCGCGCGGACGCAGAAATGGACGATTCTGGAGTGCGAGGTTATAGGGCGGTCCACCCAATGTCTTGTCGAGCCGCTGCAACACATCGCGCAGAATGCCTGCAGCGTTTTCAATCTGGGGCGAAGTCATCTGGCAAAACGCGCTGCTGTGGAACTTGGGCAGGACGCATACCTCGAATGGAGATCGCGAGGCGAAGGGCGCAATGGCTGCAAAGTCGTCATTCTCGGTGATCAGGCGCTTGCGGTCATGCAACTCCTGCTGCAGCACGTCACAGTAAATACAGCGGTCTTTCAATTCGTAGTACTCGTGAGCCGCGACCAGCTTCGATTTGATCACGCGCGGGTTCACGGGCAGCGCCATCAACTGCGAGATGGAGTGAGTGATGGTGCGGGCGCCCGCTTCGACGCCATGATTCTTGAAAACCAGGACGTAGCGCAGGCGCTTGTCTTTTTCGAGATCGAGGATGCGGACAATGAACGTGCGCAGCACATCGGCGATCTCGTGTACCTCGAGTTCATGCAGACTGCGATCGTGGCGCGGAGTCTCGGCGACGATCTCGTCGGCTCCGATGCCATTCATCAAGTCGTGAAATCCTTCGGGACGGCGGTCCAGATCTCCTTCGATGTTGAGCCGGAGGCGGGAGTTGGGGACGACGCGGACCTTCCATCCGGTTGTGTTGGGCGCAGAGCCGTTCGGACGCAGCGCGTAGATTTCGGGCGGAGTCGAGGCCTCGTGCCCTTCACAAAAAGGGCAGAGGGTGGTTTCGCGCGTGAAGCGGGTGAAGCGGAAGTCCGAAGGACGGAGAACGTCAGTCTGCTCGATGATCACCCAGCGGCCTGAAAACACATCTTTCCGCAGTTGGGACATTGAGCCTTTCGCAGGTCCAGCGGTTCGATTTCGATCAGGCAGCGGTCCTGAGCACCAGGTTATTTCGGAGCGCACGCAGAGCGTACAAGGCGTCCTCCAGGGCGTCGCGCTCGACATCGACATCAGGACCCGCTTCGCGATAGAGCTCTCTCGCCCGCGCGATGACGGCTTGTTCGGCCTCGGTGATCGATGACTCGTCTATTCCAATATTGGGTGAAAAGATCGCAGAACGATACAGAACTCTCCACCGCCGGGTGTCCAGGAATTGCACATTAGGAGACGGCATGACTATACCTCAACCTTAGCGTTGAGGGAGCAGCGGCTCTCGGGGGAGTAGGCTACTCCTGTGGCAAATGAATTAACTAGAAGAGTAGTTGGCTTGCGTCTACCACAGTATCACATCGTCGTCGGAGCGGGCGCAGTGATTGCAAGCACACTCGCGAAGATCGAGAGTTCCAGCTTGCGTTAGGGAAGGGTTCGCAGGGTAAGAACTCCGGAGACGCGGCTACTGGGGCCAAAGCCCATTTCCAGTTAAGGGCGCTCTGCGCGGCGCTAAAGCGCCGCTCTTCCACGGTAATCACCAACATTCGGTATCACTGACATTCGGGAGTTCCCAAAGCACTCTATCGCAGAGATTTCTTCCAAAGCCTTTTCTGAAATAGGCGCGTCTAGTCAGTAGCATTCAGTACGAAGACAAAAAAGGCACGACCGAAGCCGTGCCTTCTGAATTAAATCCGCGTTCCTCCGCCTGAATCCGCGGAAAAGGATTTAGTCTCGCACTCCATCCATGAACGCACGCAGTTTGCGCGAGCGCGATGGATGCCGCAGCTTGCGCAGCGCTTTGGCTTCGATCTGGCGGATGCGTTCGCGCGTAACTGCGAAGCTCTGCCCGACCTCTTCCAAGGTGTGCTCGCTGCCGTCTTCCAGTCCGAAGCGCATCTTGATGACTTTCTCTTCGCGCGGAGTCAGCGTGCGCAGGACCTGTCCTGTCTGGTCCTTCAGGTTCACGTTGATCACCGCTTCCGCCGGTGAAACCACCGCGCGGTCTTCGATGAAGTCTCCCAGATGCGAATCTTCTTCTTCTCCGATCGGGGTTTCGAGCGAGATCGGCTCCTGCGCGATCTTGAGCACCTTGCGCACTTTTGCGACTGGAATATCCATGCGCTTGGCGATCTCTTCCGACGTAGGTTCCCGTCCCAGCTCCTGCACCAGCTGACGCGAGGTGCGGATCAGCTTATTGATCGTTTCGATCATGTGCACCGGGATACGGATAGTGCGTGCCTGGTCGGCGATGGCGCGGGTGATGGCCTGCCGAATCCACCACGTGGCGTACGTTGAGAACTTGTAGCCACGGCGGTATTCGAATTTGTCCACGGCCTTCATCAGGCCGATGTTGCCTTCCTGAATCAGGTCGAGGAACTGCAGTCCGCGATTGGTATATTTCTTCGCGATCGAAACCACGAGACGGAGGTTGGCCTCGATCAGCTCGCGCTTGGCCTGCTCCGCGTCCATGTCGCCCTGGATGATCTCGCGCTGCGTGCGCTTGAGTTCCGGGAACGAGACGCCGGTTTCCTGCTCGAGTTTTTCGACCTCGCCGCGGATGGCGCGGGCCTGACGGCGATACTCCTTCTTCTGGTCTTCGCTGCGAGTCGAGTCGGCCTTGCGCTCGAGGTTCGTCGCCTGGCGATCGAGCGAACGCATGCCGTCGACCGTCTTGTTGAGACGCTCGATCAGACGCTTGCGCTCGGCGTTGGTGAAGCCCAGCTTGCGGACGGCGATCGAAGTCGCGATAATCGCGCGCGCCAGCTTGCGGCGGGCACGGCGATGATCCTTCGGCTTCTTCGTCTTCGAGACTTCCTGGAACTTCTCTTCGAGGACCTGGGCCTTCTTGTACAGCTTGGCCATGTCATCGATTTTGCCGGTGAACTCATTCAGGCGGTTCTGCAGGATCTCGTCCGTGATCTCTTCTTCGTCGAAGGTCACGACTTCCTTGATCGAGCGAACGTTCTTCTTGAGGTCTTCGCCGAGCGTGAGCAGTTCGCGAATCACGATCGGAGATCGCGACAGCGCCTTGAGCACGCGGATCTGTCCGCGCTCGATGCGCTTGGCGATTTCGACTTCGCCTTCACGCGTGAGCAGCGGCACGGTTCCCATCTCGCGGAGATACATGCGGACGGGATCATTGGTTTTTTCCAGTGCTCCGGGGGTGAGGTCGAGTTCGACGTCCTCCCCTTCTTCGTTATCTTCGAATCCTTTTTTATCGAGTCCCGCGGAAGGCAGCTTGGGGCCTTCGAGAACGTCGATACCCTGCGTACCGATTGTTGTCAGCAGATCGTCAAGGTCTTCGGGACTGTGCACGTCATGCGGTATGAGGTCATTGACCTGGTCATACGTGAGATATCCCTTCTCTTTTCCTGTGTCGATCAGCTTTTTTATGTCGTCGTACTTGTCGTCAAGAGCCAAGAGGTGTCCTTAAACTGTCAATTCCGCTCCACAGGAGCGTGTGGTAAAGTTTCCTTAAAAAGGTGGGAATGTGGGTATAGCGGGATTGTGCGCCTAGCACAAACCTGTCGAGTGTAGCACGAAAGTGCTTTGTCGTCTATCGGTTGCCCGCCTTATGCCCTGTACCCGCCGCTATCTACAGGTTTCCTTAATAACTTAGATGGTTTCCACCTAGTTTTTGTTTCAAGCTGTTTTCTTGTTTCGGGCCTGTTTCAGGCCGTCTTCCGCAAGGCTGGGATCGCGAAGCGCGCGGCTGATGCGCTCCAAATCCTGCAGTAGCTCCCTCAAACGTTCTTTATCGGCGGCCACTCCCGGCTTCTTCAGCTCTAGTTGGACCTGCTCCTGCTCGCGTTTCAGGTGGATGCGGCGCAAGGCGCGGACGGCCGCTTCAAGGATCTCCGCCGTGAGATCTTCCTCTTCTTTCAGCAAGATGGAGGCCAGCATGCGACGGTCAGTTTCAGAGGCCGGGACTTCGAGCACGTCCGGGACATCCGAACCGGCGTTGAGTAGAGAATCGACAAGAGATTCGGTCGCCATGCCGCGATGCAAGGCTTCATTGTGGAGGACATACTGCGCCTGCCGGGCGGGATCGAATTCTTCTTCGGCACCGTCGCGCATGGAAACATGATCCTCGGCAGTTTGCATCTGGCGGCCCGAAGCCAGAGCGCGGATCAGGATCTTTTCCGCGTCGGTGACCTGCGCTTCGGCAGGGGCTTTGACGGTGGCGGCGGATCGATTCGCGGCAGCATGGCGGAGTTCCTGGCGCATGACGGCGGAATCGATTCCGAGCTTCTGCGAGATCTCGTGGGCTAGCTCATCGCGAACGATGCGGCTGGGGATACGCTGAATGTGGGGAAGCAGGTAGTTCACCGCATTCTTTTTTCCTTCGGCGCTGCGGACCGGGAATTGCGTGCGGGCGCGTTCGATCAGGTAATCGAAATACTTTTGCGAGTGGCGGAGCGCCTCTTCGTACGCGTCCTTGCCTTTGCGGCGGATGTAGAGGTCGGGATCGAATCCCTGCTCAAGAGTCAGGACTTTGATCTGGAACTCTTCTTCGACCAGCAGACCGATGGTGCGTTCGGCGGCCTTGGCGCCCGCGGTATCGGGGTCGAAATTCACGACTACGTTCTTACTGAAGCGTCCGAGGAGCTTGGCCTGCAGTTCCGTGAAGGCGGTGCCGGAGCTGGCGATGACGTTGTGGAATCCGGCGGCGAAGACGGAGATGCAGTCCATCTGGCCTTCGACGAGGATCGCGTAGTCGAACTTCTTGATCCACTCCTTGGCGAGGTCGAGATTGAACAGGACGCGGCTCTTGGAATAGATCGGGGTTTCGGGAGAGTTCAGATACTTCGGGCCGGCCTTCTCGTCGGTGGCGAGGGTGCGTCCAGTGAAGGCGATGACCTTTCCCGCGTCGCTCGTGATGGGGAACATCACGCGGTTGCGGAATTTGGAGTACATCGCTAGTCCTGAGTCCCGAGTTCCGAGTTGCGAGGCTTGCGGCGCGGCTAGTCGTGCACTTTGGTTTTCTTCCGAACTCCCGCCCCCGTTCTCGGGACTCAGGACTCGCGACTCGGGACTCGAACCTTCCTTCCACGAGAACAGTCCGCTTTCGCGCAGGACTTCTTCGCTGAATTCACCTTTTAGACGGTCGCGCAGGAGAAAGCCCGAATCCGGCGCGTAGCCGATCCGGAACTTGGCGATCATCTCGTCGTTGAGGCCGCGTCCGGCGAGGTATTCGCGGGCGCGGGCGCCTTCGGGACGGCGCAGGCATTCCTGAAAGAACGCTACGGCTCGCTCGTGCACGTCGAGCAACTGTCCGCGGAGGCGTGCTTCTTTGGCTTCGCCCGGGGTCGAATAGCTGGCCTTGGGCAGCGGAATATTCAGCTTCTGTGCGACCAGCCGGACAGCTTCCGGAAAGGTGATGTTTTCGATCTTCTGGACGAAGCTGAAGACGTCTCCGGAAACGCCGCAACCGAAGCAGTGATAGAACTGGCGCGTGGCGTGCACGGAGAACGACGGAGTCTTCTCACCGTGGAAAGGGCAGAGTCCGGAGTAGTTCTGCGCCCCGGCTTTTTTCAGCTTGATGTAGTCGCCAATGATCCGGACGATGTCCGCCTGCTGCTTGACGGTGTACGCGAAATCGCCGGGGTTCGCCATTTCAGGGACGGAGCTCTCCGAGGGAATTGTGCGCTAGAAGGTGATGGACTGAGTATACGCAGATGAGAATTGTTGTGGAGAAGCTGTGGGAAACACGGGTTTGCGTTTGATAGTCGTGGAAAAAGCAACCCCTGATCGTTTCAGGGTAAACGCACTCACGGGAACGATAACCGGGATCACAGCGAGAACTGCCCCTCTACTTGCTTCCAGGCGGAGTAAGAGTCTTGTTGTCGACAGACACGAACTTCCACTTGGAGACAACCGCATTCCCAAGCACGGACGGAGGGCGCACATCACTCGCCTGCATTTGCCCGGCATTTACCGCATCCTCTGTAACCGCGACGATAAAATACTTTCTGCCTCTTTTCGGAACGAAGTAAAGTCCGCAGGGCCACTTGGGCAAACAATAAGACTTCACCTCCCGGATATCACCTATTGGCATCTGGATTGTTTGATCGCTGCCCACGTAGACCGCGCCGTTTTCGTCGATTGTGATGTGCCCATATCCATAATGAAAGCCGCTCGAGTGTGCGGCGGGAAAGGTGTACCGTGCACGCTCGGCATTCTGCCAGTCACGCTCGGCAGTCTCTGCCTGCTGCCTGCGCGCTTCGTCCGCCTTAAGCTGCAGATCTCTCACCTGTTCCTTGTCCAACCAGCCCATGAGCTTCAGCTTTGCCAGTAACTGTTGAAGCGCAGGATCGTTGCTGTCCATTGCGCCCGCGGCCAGTAGTTTCTGGCCCGCCTCAAATCCGGCCATCGGCTGAACCATTCCAATGGCCGCTGCGGCACGAAGCTGCCACAGCAGCATTTGCTCCGGATGCCGCTTCAGGAACTCAACGCTCTGTCCCATAAACTGCCTCAGCAATTTGCCTTGCTCGTCCGGATCGTTGCTCTGTTGCGACTGGCGCGCCAGCTCGATCAGCGCGTTGTATTCCAGCTTGTCCTCCCCGGTGAGTGTTTCGGCGCTTGCATTCGCTGCCCACGGCTTCTGCTCGTTTGGCGGCGCTGAATTCGGTGTGCCGGGTGCGGCAAGTAATTTCTCCAGAAGCGCCTTGGCTTTTATCAGTCTCTGGTCGTTCGGATAAGCCACCAGCAGCCCTGTCGTTAGCTGCTGCGCCTCCGCGTACTTGCCCGCGTCGACCAAGTTGGTGATCTTATTTGTCATTTCATCCGGGGCCTGAGCGGGCGTCGAAGTGTTGTTCCATGCAGGTGCTTCGCTCACCGACTGAGCATAAAGCGGTGCGAGACAAATCAAGGCCAGAAATAATCCTGGGACAAAAGAGCGAGAACGTTCTTTCAAGAGCTTCGCCTTTCAATTGTGCGGTTCATCTGGTTTGGAAAATAGATCGTTGATCTGTTCCTTAGTATTTTTTTCCGCACTGGCAGGCCGAGGCGTCGCTGAAGATTGCGTTCCTCCCGTTGCCTGCACTTGCGGACGGCTAACGGTCGGGTCAGGGGGCTGGATCATCGGCACCCGCTTACCAAATATTCCGTCAAATTGTGTTTGCAGCGATTTTGGGTCGACCGACGTTCTTGTCGCACCTCTCAGGTCTACAAACCCAGGGTCAGAACCAGTGAGGACCGTATTCAGGGCGTTTGCATTCGTAGGGGGAAGATAGGACATTGCTGTCCCGGGCAAGGAGTTCCGAAACTTTCCTCTGAAGTCCACAACGTTAGGATCGAGGTTCACCTGATTGAATACGTTGGGAGAAATTCCCGGGATAGCAGAGTTGTTCGGGCCGACAGAAGAACTGTTGTTACCCAGCAAGTTTCCCAGCATATTGCTGGTCTGGCCTGCGGCAACAGAGTCTTTTTGGAGTCGCTTTGCATACTGGAGATTAGTGGCGATGGTCGCGTCGTTTGGAGTTTGCTGGAGAGCCTTTTCAAACTCGTTGATCGCCCCCGCATAATCCCTTGGCCTGCGATTCAGGAGGTAGATGCCGCTGTTGTTGAGTTGCCGCGCGGCAAGTTCTCTTTGTTGTTGTTCCGAGTTGACGGCCGCCGCGGGCCTTGCGGGCGTGCCATGAAACGCGTTATGAATCCCTTTCAACATCATGTCGCCCGTCATGTTTCCGAGAGCCGTGCCCAACTGTTCAGCGCTGCCAGTCCCCGTGGCGAGAGCGGCGCTTCCGGAATTGCATGTGGAACCGGCTGCCACCCAATCGTTATAGGCCGTGCCCGAAGGAATGTGGCACTTTTGCTTGATGGCGATCCAGTCCTGGTTGGACTGGCCGGTCGCCAGCTGAGACAGACACGCCAGCACGAGCCCTAGCGCAGCCAAGCGCGATTTGCTGGAACGGGAACGCATAGCATTCCTCCGTATTCCGGAATCGACTGTTGGGGATGTACTGGCAAGCGTAGTAGAGCGTCTGGCTGCCAGTAAACATTACTTTCGTGTGCCAAGAATCAGAACTTCAATAGCCATAAACTTGGATTACTTAGATTTGATGAAAAAGTTCGCCAAAGTGGGCGCTCACGGGGAGTCTCCCGTTTGGGATTCCCACGCCTCAATGATCGGTCTTTTGGCCTAAACTACGTGCGAAACACGGGGTGGTGGCATCGATCGCTCGGATGACCGCTTCCTGAGTGTTGGTCTGATCATGCAGGCTACTGCGGCGGACGCAGAAACAACCGGAACTGATCAGCTTCACTGGGCCTGGGAGAGACAGAAAGAACTTAGTTACCGACTGGCTGCAGTATCACCTTATGTCTGATCCAGATGCCGCTGCATGCCTTGACCGCTGCCTTGCGGTCTTGCCCTACTCCCACGGACTTTCGAAATGTTCATGAAAGCGGTCTTCTTTACGGTTTGGCGTCGCAACCATGCGGAGAAAGCGGACGCATGGCTAGATCAAGCAACCCACCTGAGTTCGCAACGGAGATTCAGCGGAGACGAGTCCAAGTCGCTTTGAGTTGCGCCCGCGGAAACTTCAGCGAAACCTCGACGACAAGAACCCGCTAGTCGCGGCGGAGCCCCGTTCTCGGTTTGACCTCCTTCCCACCACAGCGTGTACATAATCGTCAGCTGATGTATTCAGCAGCACCACCCTCGGGTGAGCCGAGGCATCTTGTGTGACCCGCCCGTCCGGCGAGGAGGCTTTATGGCCCCTGCGGACCCTCAAGGTCCAGCCCTCTTCTCTGAACTTTCAAACCGCACTTTCCCTAACAAAGCTAGTGACCGCCTTATCAGCCATCAGCCGCTCACGAGGCCCTCAGAACTAACCTGGCATCTCGGTGGGTTCTTCTCCGTCTACGAGGGGCTCACTTTCGGATGTCCATCAATCGGCTACGCAGGCGACGGATGGGTCGCATAGGAGAACTTTTGAGACCTCGGCCAGCCCGAGCCGTATCAGTTGATGTGACTGAGTGGCATTTGCGAGGCACCGCGTGAATGCGCATCGCTGCATTCCGTATCTGTCGCAGGTTATCGACAGCTTGTAAGATGCGGGACACTGTCTGTAACGGACTACCGTCGCGGAGCGCTCACAGCTGCCGTTGGCCATCCTTGATCCCCCACAACGGAGCGTCGCCACTAGCGCAGGGAGGTCTAATGAAACCTTCTCTGCCATGGGCATTATCGCTCGGGCGTCCCTATAACATTTGGTATCGCAGCACTGTCTTATCCTTGCTCATCTGGTGGCCCTTCGAACAGACTCTGTGAGGCCACTCTGGCTCGCATTCAGGTTTTTCCATTGAGCACGCGGCGGACGGGGACGGGGTGTCACCGATAACTTGTGGACCTGTCTATTCCGCGATGACCCGCGAGAGTCGCAAACCAAGCCACGAGCTGTGCAGCCGTATGATCTTATGCGGCGCTAGTGGAGCGATATTCGGAACTCATCAGCTTTTTTGAGTGCTCGCTGCGTGGGATCGGGCCCGGCATCGGACTCGTGCAGAAAACGGAAAGTGCCCGTTGAAGCGCGACTATCTCCATCCGTAGGGCGACCACCCATCCAGTTCGCACTGCGATCTAGGACCGAAGGTGGGCTTACGGCGAGTGGATCAATGCGATCGCTTGTTGGAGAGCCCAGTCACCCATCGTCCGAGTGCAGTATTTGGACTCAAGCTCTTTGCCTTCTTGTTTCTTGGAGTCCACCAAGCGAGGATGTATTCGCGTATTCTTCTGGCGCGGTGCCATCTTCTGCACCTTTCTCTAATCGTTGAATTCGTTTCTCTTCGGCATCGATCTGCTCTTGAGTTGCTGGAGTTCCTCCCAACGCAATTTTCGGAAGAGTTCTTCCTGATGCTTTATTGCAGTGTTGCGTCGGTATTCGACGGCTATTTTCATCATCGATGCAACGCACTCAGGTATAAGAGATTCGACCTTCACCTGCTCACTATCTCGCCAGACTGTGCTGAAATAATTGGAATTGCTGATAGGTGAATCGAAAGCTCGCCTGTGCCTCTTAATGTCTAACAAAACGTTGGCGACCCGCAGCATCCGGCGTTGCCGTCGAATCGAGTACTCGCACTTGCCGAATCCTTTCCGATGATCCTGAAGTGTATTCTTTCGCTCAATATGGTCGCGACAGTTTCGATTGATCGACCGCCCCATTGTCGGTCACAGGGAATGACCTCTCACTTTCGTTCCGTTTTCTTCGAGCACCGCGATGATGCAGCCATTATTGCAAGCGCCCGAGCTAAGCCCGATTTTGAAACTCTGATATCGAGGCATGATTCGTTCCACGCGTTTGAAGTATTGCTTTGGAAACATAGGCGTTTCGAAGAGTGTTTCGGCTGTCACGATCAGTGGATGACGAAGCGCTTTTCGTGGTTTCTTCACAACAAATGACCCTGCCGAGAGCAGTTGATCGATACGATGAATCTCGGCCTTGTCTTCCTCCTCGACCGGAAATTCCGGTTTAGGTGGTGGAGCTGGAACTGTAATCGACTATTAATGGTCGTTGGTACCGCACAATACGTGCACCTCGGACATTTTGGCAGCGGCTTGCGTGCGACAGTATGCCCATGCGCTTTCTTGCCCAATAGCCGCGCCCAGGTAGTGGCACGTGCAACTTCCGGCATGTTTTTCCAATGGCGACGGCAGAAACACCATATTTTGCCACGAGCGAGGTCAGCGGCTTTTCCCAAACAGCGGTGTAGAGCTCGTCACGGTTCCACAGTTTCCATTCCTCAAATCTCCCCGGGTAACACAAAATCTTACAGTCACTTAACTGGCTTTAGGTTTTTCGAAGGAAATTTGCAATTCTCTGCATTGTGGGGGTTTTACCTGACCGCCATGCCGTATGTGCGGACAATCCGCCGCGACAATCCCGTCTCCCTATGAATGTCTAGTTCAGAAAAATCAACTAAAGCGCGAAGAGTCTCAGGAGCAGCGGTGACTCGTCCATTTGTATATACCTTACTGTGAAGTCCATTTCGTGGATCTACCGACCTTGCTCCAATTTTCGCTTCAGCTCCTTTCCACAACATTTAAATTCTGCGGCAACGATGTGACGACGCTGCAGTATTCCGCGCGTCCAGGATCACAGAGATGCCCATCGAGCCCCGCAAACTTGCATTCCGGGTGATAGAGGTATTGATGGAGGATCTCTCGATAGGTCTTACCGGAATAGCCCTTCTTGCGATCTCCGGCTGTGATGCGGCATTTCTTGCCCGTGCGAACAGCGTAATAAGTTGCGCCGAGCCACTCGTCGGAATGTTTGTTGAATCGCGTGATGAGGGTCGGTTTTTCAGCTCGTTCCTGGAGCGTAAGTTCGTCGCTCCGTACGATGAGAGCAAGTACGAAATCATATAGCTTGCAAAAGCCTCTTCAAGCGTCCAAGCACAGCAAGCGAAGAAACTGGAATTTTCATCAGAGCCGGTACGATCGAGCCAATCGAAGTCTGAGCCATCACATCTGACATTGTCAAAACGCAAAACGTATCGCCAAGCGCTCTGCATCCAATCCAGTTCATAACCAAACGCGAGCGATATGAGATAACCGAGCCCATGCCCTTTGACCTCGATGATCTTTGATCCTTCCATCAGCGCGTATCGTTTAGCGCTGATTGCATAACCTTACCCGCTGCAGCCGATGTCATCTCTGGATTTCGACAAAAGTTAGCTTCCGCGAACAGCTTTGACCGTATCCAGCATTGTCGAAGCAACCGCAGCTGCTGCTTACTTTCGTGAGTAGCGTTTCTTTCCAGTAATGTAACCAAAAACCAACGTGAAGAAAATCCCAATTCACTAACGATTTGCAGAAAGCAAACAATCACACCTCACAAATAAAACACAGTTTACTCACCCTCACAGGTGCCGACGCAATCAACTCAACCCCTCTCTTCTTTTTTTGATCTGTCGATAATCCAGAAAATCTACGCTGTAATCATTGCTCTCGCCATTGCCCAGCTATTCAGAACCTTCTGAGGTCGCAGCACGACTGTGGATCTCAGTCTCAGCAGGTATCTGCTGGCTGCCGGCCTTTATAGCTTTTCTGGTAACTCTCGTTCCTTTCTGCAGGAATGAATCGCCACCTTGATCGTTGTTATCTAGAGAAGACAGCGGGGGTCAGCAGCGCGTTCTCCTGCTCGATTTCGCGTCTCTTGTGGAGGCCATCTTCCTCTTCGCTGCCGGATGTCGATCAATCGGATATCGAGACATTCTCAACTGGCTTGCCGGTTGCTTGCCGTCGATACGGTTTGGTCCGTAGCCTCTCATTACATCCATTTCCCGGAACCAGTCGCACTCGGTGAATGGCAGCGATCAACGTGTGCGCAATAGTCATTGCCATCTTTGTGTCGAGTACCCATTCCAACACAAGATTCGTCCTGACGTCATAGCGTTGGAGTCGATAGCGGACTACGTGCTCTGCGGAGATTTTTATTTTCCTAGTGCCTCAAACGAGCACCCCTAACACCGTCGTGTAAACCAATGCCGCGCTCTCAACAAACACGCATCTCTGGCAACTGCGCAGCGAGGGTGCATATTCCATCCCGTCCTGTTCTCACCACCTCCAGAGATCCTCTGAGCTAGCTGAGCCAGCTCCCCCACTCGCGTTCACCCATACACTCCCAAGTGGACACTTTTTCCGCGCAAGTAGCTACCCCGTTCTCGTCTGACCCTCCTTTTCTTTCGCCTGTAAGATCAATCCAGCACTCAGCATTCAGCACTCAGCGGTCCCTCGAACGAGTTCTTGTCGAGCGGCTGATGGCTGACGGCTGAGTGCTGACTTCTTCTATGCCTCACGACCTGCCCAAAGCTTATGAGCCGGGCGCGATTGAGACGCGCTGGGCCGACTACTGGATCAAAGAAAAGCTCTTCTCCGTGCCGACGCCTCCCGAGGGTGAGACGCGTCCGGTATTCACGTTGCTCTTACCTCCACCGAATGTGACCGGCCGCCTGCACATGGGCCACATGCTCAACCAGACGCAGATGGATATTGTCGTGCGCTGGCATCGCATGCGGGGGTTCATCACGTTGTGGCTGCCCGGGACGGATCATGCGGGCATCGCGACCCAGATGATGGTCGAAAAGCAACTCGAGCGGGAGGGCAAGAAGCGCCGCGAGATGGGGCGCGAGAAGTTCATTGAGCGGGTTTGGGAGTGGAAGCGCGAGTACGGCGGCGCGATTCTCGATCAGATGAAGCGGCTCGGGGCGTCCGTCGATTGGGACCGCGAATACTTCACCATGGACGAGAATCTCTCGCACGCGGTGCGCGAAGTATTCGTCCGGCTGTACGAAGAAGGCTTGATCTATCGCGGGAATTACATCGTGAACTGGTGTCCGTGGCACGAGACCGCGATCTCCGATCTCGAAGTCAAGCACGAGGATGTTGCCGGTAAGTTGTGGGAGATCCGCTACCCGGTGGTGGGAAGCTCCGAATTCATCACGGTCGCGACGACGCGTCCGGAGACCATGCTGGGCGACACTGCCATCGCCGTGAATGCGAAGGACGAACGGTACATCCACCTACACGGCAAGAAAGTTCTTCTGCCATTGATGAATCGGGAGATCCCCATCATCACGGACGAACTGGCACAGCCGGAATTTGGGACCGGGGCAGTGAAGGTGACCCCGGCGCACGATCCCAATGACTTCCAGGCTGGGCTGCGTCACAATCTGCCGCAGATCAATGTTATGGACGTGCACGCGCACATGAACCAGAACGCTGGTCCGTATGCGGGGCTCGACCGCTTCGAGGCGCGCAAGCGCGTGCTGCACGATCTTCGGGAGCAGGGATTCCTGGTTGCAGAGAAGGACTATGCGCTCGCGATTGGGAAATGCGAGCGTTGCGGGACCGTCATTGAGCCGCGGCTGTCGGAGCAGTGGTTCATCAAAATCAAGCCGTTGGCCGATCGAGCGCGAGAGGCAGTGGAGAGTGGCGAGATTACGATTGTCCCCGAGAACTATCGCCAGATCTATTTAAATTGGATGAACAATATCCATGACTGGTGCGTGTCGCGCCAGTTGTGGTGGGGACATCGCATTCCGGCATGGACGTGCGCGGGCTGCAAGGAAATCATTGTTGCGCGCGAAGCACCGCAGAGATGTAAGTGCGGCTCCGACAAACTCGAGCAAGTGCCGGATGTGCTCGATACGTGGTTCTCGTCAGGCCTGCTGCCATTCACGACCCTGGGATGGCCGGAGAAGACACGGGACCAGGCGGTGTTTTATCCCACGACGCTGCTGATTACTGCCTACGAGATTCTTTTCTTCTGGGTGGCGCGAATGATCATGTTCGGCTGCCACTTCATGCAGGGTCATGAGCAGGATGGGGCGATCAAGAAGGCGAGCGGGTGGGGTGACAAGAAGAACGACAGTGTACCGTTCCGGCAGGTGTACATACACTCGCTGGTGCGCGATGCCGAGCGGCAGAAAATGTCGAAGACGAAGGGTAACGTCATCGATCCGCTGCAGATCATTGAGCGGTTCGGCACGGATGCGACTCGGTTTACTTTGGCGGCCATGGCTGCGCCTGGGACTGACATCGCGTTCAACGAGAGCCGGACCGATGGGTATCGGGCTTTCGCGAACAAAATCTGGAATGCGGCGCGCTTCATGTTCATGAACGTGGATAGAGTCAAACAACGGACGCCGCCTGGAACCCCTATTGCTGCGAATTCAGAAATCCTGCACATCGGCGTTAGTGGCTTTCGTACCGCAACTCTCGAAGATCGCTGGATACTATCGCGCTTCAACCGTGTCACCGCGGATGTGAATAATGCACTCGCGACATGTCGATTTCACGAGGCAGCGAATCGCATTTACGACTTCTTCTGGGGCGAGTTCTGCGACTGGTATCTGGAACTGATCAAGCCGAGGTTGAACTTCGAAGAAGGTGCTGAGGAATCAATCGCGCACGCTGCATGCACGAACCTGGTGAACCTGTTCGACGCATCCCTGCGGTTACTGCATCCGGTGATGCCGTTTATCACGGAAGAGATCTGGCAGGCGATGTATGAGGGTAAGCCGGCAATTAAGTCGATCGCGCTGACGTCGTATCCCCAAGCAGACGAGAAGCAGTTCGACTTGGCGGCTGAGACTGAGATGGCGATCCTGCAGGATCTGATTGTGAGCGTCCGCAACCTCCGGGCGGAGTTGAAAGTTGAGCCCAAGGTGAAGGTGCCGATCGACGTGTTCGCGCATGAGTCTGCAATACGCGCGATGATTGAGCAAAATCTGGGCGCTATCGAGCGACTCGGGAACGTCGACAAGATTACGTTCGTGGAGAGTTCGCTTGCAAAGCTGGCGGGAGCAAGAGGAACCGCACGGTTCGACGTTCACGTTGTCTATGAACGGAAAATTGACGTGGCTGCCGAGTGCGAGCGTCTGAAAAAAGAACTGGACAGACTGGATAAAGCCATCGCCAACGGACAGCGGCAGCTTGGGAACGATCAGTTCCTGGCAAAAGCTCCCGCGAATGTAGTGGAGAATCTACGCAAGCAGCAGCAGGAATTAGCTGTATTGAACGAAAAGACGGCCAGCAAGTTGAGAGAGTTGGGATGCCAGCTATAGAGACGTAGCTTGCTACGTCTCTGCCGAGGGCGGCAGGTTGCTCGTGGGAAAGAGAGACGTTGCAAGCAACGTCTCTACGATATATGGACTGGAATTCAAGACGGCTGACATCGATTATCGAGAACGCGCTGGTCGAAGACCGGGCTACGCGCGATGCGACCAGCTACGCGTGTATTGATCCGAATCAGCGCGCGTCGGCGACGATCATCTCCAAGCAGGATTGCATTCTGGCAGGAATTGGATGCGTTGCGCGAATTCTTGATGTGTATGCCGCTCTCGACGGTGCAGTAACGGCGCACTACGAAGTCACGACGCATCCTGAAATCTTTGATGGAATCCGGCTTCACAAGGGCCAGTCGGTTGCGGTTGTCCGGCACAACGCGCGGGTGATTCTCTCGTGCGAGCGCGTGATCTTAAATTTCCTGCAGCGTATGAGCGGAATTGCGACGCTGACGCGGAAGTTTGTCGAAGCGGTATCAGGCACGAAGGCCCGTATCCTGGACACGCGCAAGACTGCTCCGGGATTGCGGGTTATCGACAAATATGCCGTACGCTGCGGCGGCGGCCAGAACCATCGTCTTGACCTCTCCGATGGCGTACTCATCAAGAACAACCACATCGCGCTCGCGGGCGGAATCGTGCCCACGCTCGAGCATGCGCATCGCAACCGGCGCGGATCGCAGCCGATCGAAGTGGAAGTCCGAACTCTCGACGAATTGGAACTGGCACTCGCGAACGGCGCCGAGGCTATACTGCTCGACAATATGTCTGCCGAGGACGTGAAGCGAGCCGTCGAGCGCTGCTCCAATGCCACCGTCCCGAACTCCTCCAATCGCATCGTGTTGGAGTGCTCGGGCGGGATTCGTCTGGAGAACGTCCGTGCATATGCCGAGACGGGCGTCGATTTCATTTCCGTCGGATTGCTTACCCATTCCACACATGCTGCCGACATGAGCATGCGGGTTGTCCCGGCTTAGCCACACATTGTTGTTTGCCTGCGATTCGCGCATAATCTTCGCATCAGCAAGACAGGCACAATTCGCGTGCAACGAGGTTCGCGGGCGGAGTCCGCTGCGCATCAACAGCAGCCTACGGACCAGCGGCTCGGCCTCATCGTGCGGCTGCTGATGGAGCACGCGACTGTCGTCGTCAGTGGCACGAAGATCGCGCAGGAGATTTCGTCGAGCCGGTCGGAAGTCTGGCGGCTGATTCAACAACTGCGGGGCCTGGGCGTAGACGTCGCGGGGCACCCGGCCACGGGGTATCAGTTGCGCTCTGTACCTGACTTGCTCTTGCCGGAGATTCTGCGTCCTCTGCTGCGCGGAACCTTCTTCGATTCTCATATTCATCACTATTACAAGATCGGATCGACCAACACGGCGGCCATGTCCGCAGCCGCCGAGAGTGCTCCGCACGGCAGTGTGTTCCTGGCCGAGGAGCAGACCGGAGGGCGCGGACGAGGGGCGAATTTATGGCAGTCTCCGCGGTCGACCGGGATTTATTGCTCCGTCGTGTTGCGGCCCGCCCTGCCGCCTTCGGATGTATTGGTGCTTTCACTCGCCTGTGGGCTGGCCGTGCAGGGCGCGATTCAGCAGGTAGATTCCCGAGTGAAGCCGGACCTGAAATGGCCTAACGACGTCTTGATTGATGGCAAGAAAGTCTGCGGCATTCTGACCGAGATGAACGCGGAAGCCACCCGAGTGCGCTACATCGTGGTCGGGATCGGCATCAATGTGAATCAACCGAGCTTCCCCGAAGACTTGCCGGCGACTTCGTTGCGTCTAGTCACCGGGAGCGAATGGTCGCGGGTTGAAATTGCCGTCGCTTTGCTAAAATCACTCGACCGCGAGTATCGGCAGGTCGTGGAAGATCCCGCGACACGAGGCGCTATTTTGCAGCGATTTAGCGCGAATTCCTCGTGGGTGCTGGGAAAGAAAGTCCGTATTGAAGAGAATGCTTCCGCGTTCGAAGGTACCACGGAAGGGTTGGATAGCCGCGGATTCCTGCAGGTGCGAACTGGTCACGGACTTCAGGTTGTGCTGAGTGGGACGGTAAGAGAGCAATAGCTGTCGGCCGGTGTTGAGGACCGCGGGCGAGACACCCGCTGGATAGCCGCCGGAACGGCGGCGCTACCACTATGCTTCTGGTCATTGATGTCGGGAATACGAATACCGTGTTGGGCGTCTTCGCCCGTGTTGCCAAGGTTCACGAGGGCGGCGATCCAGAGGAGCCAGCGCGCTCCGAGCGACTACTGGCGAATTGGCGCGTAGCGACCTCGCGTCGAAGCACCGTGGATGAATACGGAGTCCTGTTCCGCAATCTATTTTCGATGGCGGGTTTGGAATCCAATGGGATTCACGGGATCGTCGTGTCGTCCGTAGTCCCGCCGCTGGATCCGATTCTGCGGCAGGTTTGCGAGCGGTACTTCAATTTGCGCCCGCTGTTCATCGAGCCGGGCGTGAAAACCGGGATGCCGGTGCATTATGACAATCCGGCCGAGGTGGGCGCTGATCGAATTGTGAATGCTGTCGCTGCTTTTGAAAAGTACGGCGGCCCTTGCGTCATTGTGGATTTTGGTACGGCTACGACGTTTGATTGCGTGTCCGTGAAAGGCGAGTACCTTGGTGGTGTGATCTGTCCCGGGATCGGCATTTCAGCCGACGCGCTTTTCGAGCGTACGGCGCGCTTACCGCGCGTCGAAATACGAAAACCCGGGCGAGTCATTGGCACGAACACGGTGGGAAGTCTCCAGTCGGGCCTTTATTACGGATATCTCGGACTGATGGATGGAATACTCGAACTCCTGCTGGCGGAGTTGGGCAAGGACACGCAGGTTGTGGCGACGGGCGGTCTTGGGCCGATGATCGGAACCGGCTCAAAATACATCAAGCACGTGGACGATTTTCTTACCCTGGAAGGACTCCGCATCATATGGGAGCGAAACGCCAGCGTGCGTAAGGACCCGGCCCCAAAAGCGGCACCAAAAAACTCGTCTAGAGCCGCAACCGGAAAATCCAAGAACGGGGAAGTTGCTACAGTTCCTGTCACACGTTCCACCCGCTGATCCTGCCGTGGAAAATTACTTCAACTACTTCACCGAAATCGAGGAGCGGTACCTGCAGCGGCGAGGCGGCGGGCTGCTGCTGTCAACGCTTGATTGGTCGCTGATCGAAACCTGGAAGGACGCCGGCATTCCCCTGGAGGCAGCACTCCGCGGGATCGATTCGGCATTCGATCGATACGATCAGCGTCCCGCAAAATCGAAAAAGATAAACAGCCTGGCCTACTGCTCGCAGGAGGTGCTGGCTGCGGCGGAAGAAATGAAGGAAGCCGCTGTGGGAGCGAGCACCGATGTTGCCGGGAAGCCGCAAGAGCGCCAGGGATTCGAGCCGGAAGCTGTTGCAGCGTTTCTACTGCGAAACGCAGAACTGCTGGAACAAACGAAACCCACGGAACAGAGCGGTTCTTCGTTGCGAGCCTTTGTGGTGGAAGCAGCGAAGACCCTGCGCCAACTCGCCGCTGAGACAGAGTCCAAGAAGTCTGCGCGGCTAGAGGATCTGGAACGACGGCTGACGGTGATGGAAGAAAAACTATTTGCAGTGCTGCTGACGTCGGCTGCGGATGAAGAAGCCGTTGCGGTGCGCGCCGAAGCGGATCGTGATCTCGCTCCGTATCGGCGCAAGATGTCAGGCGCGCAGATCGATCAGCTGCACAAGCAGTACATGAACAAGCGTCTGCTGGAAAGATATCGCCTGCCTCGCCTGAGCCTGTTTTACATGTAAGCCTGTGATTCATTCATTCGACGTCATTGTCATCGGAGGCGGAGCGGCTGGGCTGATGTGTGCCATCGAAGCCGGCAAGCGCGGGCGGCGTGTCGCGGTGCTGGAGCATGCGGACCGGCTCGGGAAGAAAATCCTGATTTCGGGAGGGGGTCGATGCAACTTCACGAATATTCACTGCTCTCCCGAGAATTTTTTTTCTGCCAATCCGCACTTCGCGAAGTCAGCGTTGGCCCGCTATACACCTGGGAATTTCATCGCGCTCGTCGAAAAACATCGGATCCAATATCACGAGAAGACTCTGGGGCAATTGTTCTGTGTTGGTTCTGCCCGAGAGATTCTTGCAATGCTCGAGGAAGAGTGCCGCGAAGCGGGCCTAAGGATATTTCTGAATTGCAACATTCAGCAGGTTAGCCGGACGGATGAGTTCGTGGTCCGCGGGGCTGGCGCGGAGTTTCGTGCCCCGGCATTAGTCGTCGCGACAGGAGGACTCTCGATCCCGAAGATCGGGGCGACATCGTTCGGCTACGACTTGGCGCGTCAGTTCGGGCTGCAGATTCAACCACCGCGTCCAGGGCTCGTGCCTCTCGTGCTCAGCGCGAAAGATCGTTCGCGCTATTGCGATCTGGCAGGTGTTTCTGCAGATGTGAACGTCTCCTGCGGCGGTCAGCAGTTTCGAGAAAAGATGCTGATCACCCATCGCGGGCTGAGCGGTCCGGCGATTCTGCAGGCATCTTCGTACTGGAGAAAGCCGGAGAAACTCGAAATTGATCTGGCTCCCGGACGCGAGATACGGGGGGTCTTTGATGATCCGAAAACTGCGCGATCTATCGTGACATTACGTTCGGAACTTCGAAAGTGCTTACCGAACCGGCTCGCTGACCGCTGGCTGGAACTGCACAAGCCCGTGTCCTGGACAAACGCCGCTCTTAAGGAATATGAGCGGCAAATGCACGCCTGGACGCTAGCCCCTGCCGACACGGAAGGATTCGAGAAAGCTGAGGTCACCGTGGGCGGCGTCGATTCAGGGGAACTGTCGGCCAAGACCATGGAGAGCCGGAAAGTTCCCGGCCTCTATTTCATCGGAGAAGTTGTGGACGTCACGGGTCATCTCGGCGGTTTCAACTTTCAATGGGCATGGGCATCGGGCGCAGCAGCCGGCCGGGCGATCTGATCACTCAGTTAGAATCACTTCTTGCTCCTCTCCATTGAAAAGATGATTTATGGCGGCGACGGTCTGAGCCGTCTTCCTGCGGACGAGAGTGGTCGAGGCAAGGCCGTTTTCGTTCCTTTTGTGCTCACTGGCGAAAAAGTCGAGGCTTCCATTACGGAGCAGAAGTCGGGATTCGGGCGTGCGCGAGCCGACTCGATTCTTCAGACATCTTCCCATCGCGTTCAGCCGGGCTGTCCTTACTTCGGGCAATGCGGCGGCTGCCACTACCAGCACGCTGGGTACGAGCACCAGCTTGAAATCAAGAAGGACATCCTGCAGGAGACGCTGAGGCGTACGGCGAAGTTGGAATTGCCCGTCGCAATTGAAGTGCATCCATCTCCTCCGTGGAATTACCGGAACCGCTCCCGCTTGCAGGTGCAAACCGAGCCCGAGTTTGCGATGGGGTACTTCAAGATGGGCTCGCACGAATTGCTGCCCGTGGAGACGTGCCCGATCAGTTCGCCGCTAATCAACCGCGGAATTGCGGCGCTGTGGCAGAACGGCCGAAACGGCGGAGTACCCAAGGGAATTCGCGAGATCGAACTCTTCGCCAATACGGATGATGCGCAACTCTTGATCGAGATCTCTACGGAGGCTACCACCCGGCGAGCTTCCTTGCGCGCCTGGGTAGAAGATCTGCGGGTTTCGATGCACGAAATCGTTGGAGTTGTAGTTTTCCGCGATGCGGATCAGGGCGGGCCGCACGCTCAGGAAAAGATGCTGATCTCCGGCGAGGACCATCTGATCTATAAAACTGTCCGGGCGCAGTACCGCGTCAGCGCTGGCTCGTTCTTCCAGAGCAATCGCTACCTCATTGATAAGTTGGTAAGGATCGTAACCGCCGGACAGACGGGGGAATTGGCTATCGATCTCTACGCCGGCGCCGGTCTTTTTTCCACAGCTTTAGCTGGTGACATCCGTCACATCGTTTCTGTTGAGTCGTCACAGACATCCTCAGGCGACCTTTCATACAATTTGCCCTCGAATGGAGAAGCGGTCAGGGCCTCCACGGAGCAGTACCTAACCCGTGTAGAAAATTCGGGGCGAGTCGGGAAGGGTGCAGTCCTCCCCCATAGTGTTCATAAACCCGACCTGGCGGTGGTGGACCCGCCCCGAAACGGACTGGGAGAACGCGTGGCGCGAATGTTGGCGACCTTGGGCGCGCCACGCGTTGTCTATGTTTCGTGCGATCCGGCAACGCTGGCCCGCGATCTGGTTGTTCTAACCGGGACGGGATATCGCATCGAGCAAGTGCACCTGGTGGATCTGTTTCCGCAAACGTTCCACCTGGAAACGGTCGTGCATCTCGCGCGGTGAAAACGGAAACTAAGTCCAGCCCGCTTCTCCATCTCGCATCTTTCATCGCATGGCCTCATCTTCAATCGTCGGAGGCTCTCCCGCTTTCGAGTTCAAGGCAGCTCGCCAACCCCTCCTGTGGGCAGCGAGTGCCTATTCGCTTGGAATCACCGCAGGCGTTTACGCCTGGCGTCCAGCATTATGGTGGCTCATAGGAATCGCGGTGTTCGTATTCGCGGCCACATATTTCCGTCAGCGACGCTCGGCGTTCGCGTGGTCGCTCGGCTTGTCAGCGTTCTTTCTGGCCGGAGCAGTCCATATTCAAATGCGGCAGGCTTCGCAGGATCTTGACACAAGCATTCAGGCCTATGCTGACCGTCAGGAACTTGAGATCACCGCGCACGTTATTCGTGATGGCAAATTGCGCCCGGGAGCACCGGGAGAAGCCCGGCAATCGGTGGATCTTGAAGCCGAGAGCGCCCGCTTCTCAGACGGGACGGTTGTGCCGGTTCACTCCGGGATCAGGTTAAGCATCTATCGTTCCCGAGATGACACTGCTAGCAGCGAGGAGACGGTGCGCTTGCTGCATTACGGTGAGCGGATTCGCGCGCTTGCGAAGTTAAGGCGTCCTCGCAATTTCCGGAATCCGGGAGCATTCGACTATGAGGGCTACCTTGCTGAGAACCGAATCGCGGCACTTGGATCTGCTAAGGCGGAAGAGGTTGAGCTGCTGCCGGGATTCACGGGAAACTCGCTCGGTTCATGGCGCAGCCGCCTGCACCGCGGAGTCATCGCAAAAGTGCACCAGCTCTGGCCTGCCCGCGAAGCTGCACTTATCGACGCCATGGTCATCGGCGAAGACGCCTTCATCGATCGCGACACCCGAATCGACTTTCAACGCTCTGGCACGTACCACGTTTTAGTCGTATCCGGGATGAACGTGAGCATCCTGGCGTTCGTTGTGTTCTGGACCCTCCGGCGCTTGCGCGTAAGCGATATCCCGGCGACATTGCTGACAATCCTGCTTTGTATTGGATATGCATTCCTCACGGAAGTTGGGGCTCCGGTCTGGCGCGCGACTTTGATGTGCACGATTTATCTCAGTGCCCGACTGCTCTATCGCGAGCGCGCCATGATGAATGCTCTGGGCGCCGCCGCATTAGCGCTGTTGATCCTCGATCCCAGGCAACTGCTGACGGCCAGCTTCCAGATGACCTTCGGATGCGTCCTGATTGTTGCCGGCATTGCGATTCCGATCCTGCAACGCACCACCCAACTTTACAGAAAAGCACTTACCGCCTGGGATTCGAATACCTATGCAGCGACGCTGCCTCCTGACGTTGCGCAGTTCCGAGTCGATTTTCAGATCATCGCAGGACGCATTGCCTTGTTCGTGGGGAAGAAGTGGGCGCGATGGCTGGTGCGCAAAACCGCATACTTCTCGCTGGCTGCATCGGAGCTGATCTTCGTTTCCACTGCCATGCAAATGGGACTGGCGTTGCCCATGGCGTACTACTTTCATCGCGCCACATCTCTCGGCTTACCGGCTAACCTGATCGTCGTTCCGCTAACGCAATTGATGATGCCGGCCACGGTTTCCGCGCTTGCTCTTGGATACGTATCTCCGTGGCTCGCAAAGATTCCGGCGCTTCTAGCGACATTCGCGATTCAGGGCATTGCCGGGGCCGTGCACGGAATGGGCGCGCTGCGAGTTGCGGATTTCCGAGTGGCCATGCCGCCGCTCGCAATGATTCTACTTGCCGTGACCGCTCTGCTCGCGGCGCTCTGGGCCGCGCGGCATCGCCTGAAGATCGCTGCCGGAGGAATGCTGCTGATTCTTGCAGTGTCGCTTGTGCTGGCTTTCATCAGTCCCAAACCACACATTCACCCTGGAGTACTAGAGGTTACATCGATTGATGTTGGCCAGGGGGACTCGACTCTGCTGATCACGCCGCAGGGAAAGATGCTGCTCGTGGACGCGGGGGGACCCATCGGGCCAGGAATCTCGCAGCTTGATTTCGGAGAAGACGTGGTCTCTCCCTATCTTTGGAATCGGGGCATCTCGCGGCTGGATGCGGTCGCGATTACCCACGGGCATTCTGACCACATTGGCGGCGCAGTGGCAGTGCTGAAGAATTTCAAGCCGAAAGAACTGTGGATTGGCCTGATGCCGCCGAGTCCGGCACTTGAGAACCTGGTCGCTACTGCGCACGATCTCGGCATCGCTGTCGTGCGCCGCTGGGAAGGAGATACGTTCGCATTCGGCGGGACAACCGTAGATGTGGTATTCCCACCGCAGGACTGGATCGTGCTGGACAAGCCTCGTAACAACGATTCCATGGTGCTGCGCGTGAGCTACGGCCAGACATCGGTGCTGCTGGAAGGCGACGCCGAGAAGCAGGTGGAACGAAGGGTCGCGGCGCTACATCATCCAACTGCGAGCCTGCTAAAGGTCGGACATCATGGCAGCGCCAATGCCACCACTCCTGAACTGGTCGATTCGGCCAGGCCCCAGTTCGCGACCATTTCAGTGGGATCGGGAAACTCGTTCGGGTTGCCCCGCCTGGAAACGCTCGAGCGTCTTTCCGCGGCTGGCGCTCATGTGTATCGTACTGATGTGGACGGAGCCGTCTCGTTCTATCTTGACGGCCGCTCGGTCACGCCTTCGGTGGCGGCTCTTCGCTGACGGCATCAAACTCAGCAGTTTCATCATCCTCGTCGAGAGCCCTTTCCTGCTGTTCTGCAATGACTTTTTGTGCGGCTGCCGCATCCTCATCACGCACGAGAATGACCACCCCCCCGAGACCCGGAAAAGCATCCTGCACCATCGAAGCCGACGTCAGGTCGCTCTCGATACCGGCGGACTCAAGCAAGCCCTTCACGACCAAGGCTTCGGACTCCTGCTCGGAATCGAATACCTTCACTAGTTTTTCGTTGGGATTAGGACCTTGCGTGGGATTGACGGGATCTACCATGAACTCTCCGATTCTGGACTCGGCCACGGAGCCGAATCCCAGTGATGTCAGCGATTTTACTCCCGCGCGGAAGGTTACGTGGCCTGATGCGGGTTTGCTATCCAAGGTTCGCGGTATAGATTGGCCGCGAATCCCGCATCCAAACAGCACCTTCGGGTCATTGTTTTCGAAGGAAACTAGGGCAGAATGGACGCAACCATCGGCGCAACGCGTCGGCACACTGCGTCATCCAAAGTTGTGGGAGAAGTGGGGACACCATGAACGCTCATCAACACACCGGGGACGAGGCAAGATTTCCGCTACCGCAACAAAGCGAGCGCGAACGCGAAGAGGAAGCCCGCAAGATCCGGCGTTTGCAGGTCATGATTGGCATGGTGATGTCAGTGATCGGACAAGACCCGAACCTGACCGTCGAAGAAGCTTCGGAACTTGCGGCGGGGGCGAAACGCGCTGCGCTGGCCATGTTCCCCGACAAGGAACTCGCTTACGACCTCCTCTACAAACCGCGGCTGCAGCGCCTCATCCGTGAGCGTTTCCGGCTGCAGTAGATCCCGGGCACAACCTATTCGTCCGCCACGGTATTGCTTAGAGTTCCTATTCCTTCCACGCTGATCTCCATTTTGTCGCCGGCCACGACCGGGCCGACGCCCGAAGGCGTGCCGCTCGGGATCAAGTCTCCTGGATACAGCGTCATTGCCTGCGCTATATGGCGAATTACGGTATCGAGATTGAATATGAAGTCGCGGGTATTCCCTTGCTGCTTGACGGCGCCGTTGACGCGAGTCTCGACACCGATTCCTTTATAGGGATCGATTTCATCCGTCACGAGTGGCCCCACTGGACAGAACGTGTCGAATCCCTTGGCCCGCGACCACTGTCCATCTTTGTTCTGCAGATCGCGCGCAGTCACGTCGTTGACGCAGGTGTAGCCCAGGATGTACTGGCGGATATCTGTGTCCGGAGCGGGCTGATAGCAGGTCTTCCCGATCACTACGCCGAGTTCGCCTTCATAATCGACGCGCTCAGAAATCTTCGGACGCCGCACGACTCCCCGTGGCGGCAGCAGCGCGGAGGTGGCCTTCAGGAAAATTAGCGGCTCTTTGGGGACGTCGTGTCCGAGTTCCGCCGCGTGCTCGCGATAATTGCGCCCGATGCAGACAATCTTCGATGGGCGCACCGGTACCAGCAGCGAAGCTTCTTCCAGTGGAATCGCTTCAATGCGGCGCGTACGCAGGCTCTCCATGTCGCCATCGGCTTCTTCCGGAGCTGTGACGAGGACGCGCACGATGGCATCCCGTCCGGCAAGGGACTCTACGAGACCGTACTGGGCCTGGCCATTGAATTGAAATCGGCAATATCTCATGCAATCTATATAAACACGAGCGGCGCGATGGAAGCGAACCTGTCTACTGCGGCACCAGTTCGCTGGCTTCCTCCGATTTCGCGCTTTCGTTCCCGCGCAGGTCAACAGCCGTAACAGAGTAGAAGTAGCGCTTTCCTGATTCTACATTTGCGTCGCGGTACGCTGGTGTCCTGAGCACTTCCGTATTGATCTTAGTGGGAGGTGCGCCGTCGATGTGACGATAAATGTCATAGCCCGCAAGATCGATATCAGAAACGGGAGCCCACACGAGGTCAATGAAGCGCTTCTGGCCCGGACCCGAGAAGACCGCCTGCAAGCCTGCAGGCACCGCGGGAGGAAATACGTCATTCACGAAGACTCTGAGCGACGGCGTGTCCTCTCCTTCGACCTGGATCTCAGGCTTGTTTGACTGGTCAATTAGAGTGACTGTTTCGGCGTGATACTCGTACGTCTTCTGCCATTCGATCTGTGAGTCGGTGAATGTATCCGCGTGCTCATTGCTGGCCGGCACTTCGCCGATGACGGACTGCGGCTCTTGTTGATCCAAACGGCGGCGGAGGATGCGGAACACGTAACGCACGCCAGAAGGCGGAGTTGGAGCATCCGCAGTCCACGTCAGCACAACTCCTTCACTAGTGACCCGCGCCTGAAAGTTCTGAGGCGGCGGCAGCGTGCGGACGAGAGGTACGTGCACGCGGTTCGAGAGACCGGCACCGCGGCCATCGGCATTGAGAACTTCAACGGCATAGGTCGCCGAGCCGGAAGGATCCTCGTTCTCTGAATCGCTCGGAAGCGTATCGGTGTAAGACGCAATCGACCTTTTCTGATCGCTCGCAGCAGCCCTTGCAGGTTGGGCTGCCAATTGTCCAACCGCAGTCCCACAATCCTGCATGTCAGGAGTGCGTGCGCGGCAAATCTGTGCCGGACCAAACGTGCGAATGCTTTGCCGATCCGTCGTCATGGTGGGAACGGTCCACGTGAGCATCACGCGGTCGCCTTTCCGCACGGCACGGAGATCCGTCGGGGGCTTCGGAAGATCGAGCGACGGAGGCTGCGGCGGACCAATCGTCGCGCATGCCGTCACGATAAGGGGCGCGGCGAGGGCCAGCAGCGTCCTGGCGCAGAGTTTCATGCGGAAAGGAAAGACTACCAGAAGCTACGCTGCAAGCTCTTTCACCGCTTCACGGAAGACTTTGGTGTGCCGGTCAACATCGTCGGCTTCGGTCTGGGGGCACATGAGCGCCATATTGTGGAATGGCGTGAGCAGGATTCCGCGATTCATCGCGTAGAGGTGCATGAATCGCTCGAGTTCAAAGTCCATCGCGTCGTGCGCCTGCGTGCCGTTCCTGGGCTCGGGCCCGAACATATATTCCGCCCGGCAGCCTAGACGCGTCACGTGCCAGGGAAGTTGGGCGTCGGCGATGGCTCGGGCCACGCCGGTCGTCCAACGTTCGGCCATCGGAATCATGCGGTCAAACGCTTCCTTGGTGAGCACTTTCGTCAGCGTTGCGCGCATGGCTGCGAGCGATAGCGCATTTCCGGCGAGAGTTCCGCCGATTCCGCCGACATCGCAATTCTCAAGCTCCTGCCTGGCAATAATCCGGTCGGCGACGTCTTGCGAGAATCCATACGCAGCGCCCGGGATACCTGCGCCGATCGCCTTACCGAACACAAGGACGTCGGGATCGAGATTCTCTGCGCGGGTGTAGCCGCCCGGCCCGGCGCAGATCGTGTGGGTTTCATCGATGATGAGCAGGGTGCCGTGCTTGCGGGTGAGTTCGCGCAACGCCGTGTGATATCCGGGCTGCGCATGCACGATGCCGACATTTGTCATGGCTGGTTCCGCCAGAACGGCCGCCACGTCTTCCCCCGCCAAGGCCTGTTCCACTGCGCTGACATCGTTGAACTCGATGACCTTCGTGGTGACTGCCGGATTGACCGGCGGGCCAATGTTCCCCGGCCGCGGACCTGCTGTGCCATCGGCAGCGAGATGGATAAAGGTTTCATCCACGGTGCCGTGATAGCACCAGTTGAAAACAAGAATTTTAGGACGATCGGTGATCTGGCGCGCCAGGCGGATGGCGAAGCGGTTCGCGTCGGTTGCAGTGAGCGCGAATTGCCAGTACGGAAGCTTGAATCGTTGCTGCAGTTCCTCCGCTACGACGATGGCATCTTCTCCGGGCAGCATCAACGTGATCCCGCGCCGCATCTGCTCTTCTGCTGCCTTAACCGTGGCAAAAGCCGAATGGCCAGTCATTGCGCCGGTATCTCCAAGGCAGAAGTCGATGTAGCGATGCCCATCGACATCGAAGAAATGCGCTCCCTGGGCTTCTCTTACAAATGGCGGAAAAGCTCCGGCCCATTTCACCATCCAGTTCATGGGAACGCCGGCGAGCAGCGACTTGCGCGCTCGCTCAAACAGCGCCTTCGATTTCGGGCGGTCGCCGACAAACTTCTTCTGCTCGCGTTGCATGAGGGACTGCAAACGGCTGCGGTCGATGGTTTTCATTAGAAGAGAGAACTAAAGACAAACCACAAAGGACACAGAGAGCCGCAGAGGAAGTCCTCTTTGCCCTCTGTGGTGAGTCTTGCTACAGAATGTACCGCGACAGATCCTGGTCCTTCACGATGTCGGTCAGCATCTTGCGCACGTAATCGGCGTCAACCGTGACATGCTGACCTTTCTTTTCCGGAGCCTCAAAGCTCAATTCATCGAGCACGCGCTCCATGATCGTGTGCAGCCGTCGAGCACCGATGTTCTCCGTGCTTTCGTTCACCCGGAAAGCAAAGTGCGCGATTTCGTCCAGCGCCTCCGGCGTGAACTCCAGCTTGACGCCCTCAGTCTCGAGCAAGGCAGTGTACTGCTTGACCAGCGATGACTTGGGCTCCGTGAGAATGCGGACGAAGTCCCCCATGGTGAGCGACTGCAATTCAACTCGGATGGGGAAGCGGCCCTGCAATTCAGGAATCAGATCACTGGGTTTCGATACGTGGAATGCCCCCGCCGCAATGAAAAGAATGTGGTCGGTTCGAACCATGCCATACCGAGTATTGACGGTGGTGCCTTCAACGATGGGCAGGATATCGCGCTGCACACCTTCGCGCGACACGTCAGGTCCATGCCCGCCCTCGCGCCCGGCGATCTTGTCGATTTCGTCAAGGAATACGATGCCCGCATTCTCGACGCGATCGATTGCTGTACGGGTGACCTGATCCATATCGATCAAACGCTGTTCTTCTTCCTGGATCAGATACTCGAAGGCCTCGTTGACCTTCATCTTTCGTTTCTTCGTGCGCTGCCCGAAAATGTTCGGCAACATGTCTTTGATGTTGATGTCCATCTCTTCCACGCCCTGGTTAGTCAGAATTTCGAAAGACGGGAAATTTCGTTCACGCACATCGATCTCGACCGTGCGGTCGTCGAGCTTGCCCTCCCGCAGTTGCTGGCGCAGTTTCTCGCGGGTGCGGCTGGAAGATTGCGACTCGGTCAGGGCAGTGCTGCCGTCGATGACCACTCCACCCGAGGCCGCAGCTGGTTCAGGACGCGGCGGTGATGAAGGAGGCAGCAGAATATCGAGTAGCCTCTCTTCGGCGTTCAGTTCGGCCTTATCCGCAACGTCCTCGAGCTTCTCCTCACGGACGTTGTCGATGGCAATCTCCACCAGATCACGCACCATCGACTCCACATCGCGACCCACGTAGCCCACTTCGGTGAACTTGGAAGCCTCGACCTTCAAAAACGGAGAGTTCGCCAGCTTCGCCAGCCGGCGCGCGATCTCAGTCTTTCCCACGCCGGTGGGTCCGATCATAATGATATTTTTCGGGATGATCTCTTCAGCAAGATCTGGCGGAAGCTTTTGACGGCGGGTGCGGTTGCGCAGCGCGATTGCGACGGCACGCTTCGCGTCCTTTTGGCCGATGACGTGCTTGTCGAGTTCACCAACAATCTCGCGCGGAGTCAGTTCGTCCAGCGCCAGCTGTTCTTCTTCAGCAGATGAGGGGAGGTAAATAGCCATAGGAATTCGACCTCGGACTTCAGGCCTCAGTCCTCGGATCCATTCAGCTAAGGTCCGAGGTCCAGGGTCCGACGTCAGAGTTCTTCGATCGTGACTTTGTCATTTGTATAGATGCACATTCTGCCCGCAATCTTCATTGCTTCTTCGGCAATCTGGCGTGCTGACAACTGGGTGTGTTCCGCGAGCGCCTGCGCAGCAGCCTGGGCGTAAGGGCCTCCACTGCCAATCGCGGCTATGCCGGAATCCGGCTCAATAACGTCGCCTTGGCCGCTCAACAGAAATGTCTGGTCTTTGTCGCTGACCAGCAGCAGGGCCTCCAGGTTTCGCAGAAACTTATCCGTACGCCAGTCCCTGCCCAGTTCGACAGCAGCCCGGCCCAGATTTCCATGATATTGCTCAAGTTTTGCCTCAAAGCGGCTGAACAGGGTGAACGCGTCCGCCGTCGAACCGGCAAATCCGGCCAGAATCTTGTCGTTGTAGATGCGTCGGATCTTCTTGGCCGAATGCTTGATCACCGACTCGCCCAGCGTGACCTGGCCATCTCCCGCCAGAACCACACTTCCGTTGCGGCGAACCGATAAAACCGTCGTGGACCGAATCAGTCTTTTCTTGGGCATGAGCGCAATTCCCGATTATAGCAGCGCCCATGGGCTACTCCTGATTGAGCGGTTCAGCCAAATACGCAAGTTGTTCCACGAAATCACAGGGTGCTCCAGTAACCAGAGGAGCGATTACCCCTGTGACATTTACCACGGTCAATAAGGCCCTTAGCTTCTAAACATGCGCCAGTCCGCCGCAGTTCTTTGCAATGACAAGGCTTCCCTGGAAGTACTCAAACCCGTACTCGAAAAACTGCATATCGAAATGGTGAGATGCCGAACCCGGCAAGAGGCGCTCGAACTCGTCATGACGGGCATCTGCTCCACCCTTTTCGTGGACTTTGACATTCCCGGGTCCGATGAAGCAATTCGCATGGCCAATCTTTTGCCTGATATGCAGAAGCCGAAGCTGATTGCCATCGCGAGCCGCGTGTGGCCGGGAACCGGCCAGGCTTTCCAGTCGGGCGCAGGCCGTATTCTCTACCGCCCTCTCGAAGCCGAACTTGTAAAAGAAGCCCTGAAGAGCAGGAACAAATCGGCCAGTCAGAACCGCCGGAAATTTGCGCGCTACGACGTCAAGACACTCGTTCACCTTGAGTTGGAGAGCGGCACGCTGGCGACCGTCAGTATCGACATTGGTGAGCACGGGCTGGCCCTGCAGGCCGCCGACGCCGTACCCATGAGTTCCAATGTGGAGTTTCGCTGCGTGCTTCCCGGAACACGCACGACGCTTCACGGACACGCCGATGTGATCTGGGCCAGCGACCAGGGCCGCGCCGGACTCTTCTTCTCCAAACTCGCCCCTGCCGCCCGCAAACATCTTACGAACTGGCTGCACAAACGCGCCCACCACAGCAAAGACAAGGGCGCATTGCGCGACCTCCTGCCTCCCACCGATGCACACGTTTCCTTCGCTACCAATTCTGAGGAGAGTCCGGCCGAGGTCTAGCTGGCCCTCTGATCATCACGCGTAGGTAGCGGCGCCATTCCGCTTAGCCGTAGCATGCCTTAGAATCGCAATGCGACTTCAGGAGCGCGTATTGCCCACGTCTTCAGAATCCGCCGTACGCTTCAACGGGCATTCCATGGTGGGGAAGCTGGAGAAGGTCATGGTCTGCTCTCCACGAACCGCCGGATGGAACCAGTCGGACCGTGTGGCGCGTTGGCAGGAACTGGGGTTTCATCGCGAGCCCGACTTCGCGATCGCTCAAGCCCAGCACGAAGCACTATGCCTTGAACTGGTGAAGGCCGAAGCCGAAGTGCTGGAGTTGCCTCCTACTCAAGAACTCTCACTCGACGCTGTTTACACGCATGACGCATCTCTCGCTACAGATTTCGGATTGATTGTGATGCGTCCGAGTAAGGTGAACCGGATCGCGGAAGGGGAGCACCACGCTGCGTCCTGCCGGCGGTTCGGCATTCCTCTACTTAGAAAGATCGTTCCGCCCGGCGCGACAGAGGCGGGTGACATCCTTTGGCTCGATTCCAAGACTCTCCTGGTTGGGCATGGATATCGAACGAATGCTGCGGGCATCGTCCAACTGCGGGAGTTGTTACAGCCAAAGGGAGTGGAAGTCCTATCGGCCCCGCTCCCCTACGGCCCAGGTCCTTCCGCCTGCCTGCATTTGATGTCGCTGATCAGTCTTCTCGACGAGCAGACGGCGCTCGTGGACCTTCCCTGGCTGGCGGTCGAAACGGTGGAATTACTCAAGTCGCGGGGTTTCAAGTTCATCGAGATCGATTACTCGGAGCGCGACACGCTCGCGTGCAATGTCTTAGCTCTTGGCGAGAACCGCCTGCTCGCCATCGATGAAAATCGCATCACGAACGATCGCCTGCGGAACGCGGGATTTGACGTCCGCACCTTTCCCGGTGGCGAACTCTGCATCAACGGCAGCGGCGGCCCCACCTGCCTGACGCGCCCGCTTCTGCGGCAACCCGTAGCCTAATGTCTCGGATCATTCGGCGCGACGTAGCGGGATTAGTGCGCGCAAACGCCGGTCGCGCAGGTATAGGCCTCCCCACGCAAGCATTCCAAGAATCAACGGCAGGGGGACTGATGGATCGCCGATGCGCAGGCCGGTTATGGTCGCGCCGCCAAGCAGGCCTGTCATCAGGACCGCACCCAGCACGGATGTCTGCGGGATCGCGTAAACCACGACGCAGATCAGTTCAATGATCCCGACGGGAGCAATGAGCTTCTCAGGAAGACCCGAGTGGGCAAATCCATCGATTACGGCGGCGGTCTTCATTAGCTTTACCACGCTCCCAAACAAGACCAGCAATATCGGAAGCGCGCTCATTACCCGTCCTGTCCAGAGCGCTGGTTTCGACACCGAATCAGATTGCATGAACGCACCTCAGAAAGAAATTAAGGCATGCAGAATACCGCATCGTCCTTCAAGGCGCTAAGCTCTCGCCAAGTATCAGCCGAAATTTCACGTCCCGGTTTGGAGTACAACAGTGATTAATTCTTACGATTCGGTCGAGAGCTGCCAAGGCATTGGTATGATGTTGCAGCGAAAGGGAAATCTCGTAGGAAGAGAGCCCCAATGATGCGATTCTGCTGTCGATCCCTTGCTGTTTTGTTTGTCGCGATTGGCCTCGCGATTGCGCCCCTTGCCCTGTCCCAGACTTCGGATGCTCCGCAATCGGCGAGCGCTCTCGACGCCATAACTAATTCTGAGCCGCTGCATGATGGCATTCAGATCCGCGCCGGAGCGGCGACGGTGCGCATCACCGCACTACGCGATGACGTCATCCGTGTTCGCATTGCGCCGGGCGCGGAGCTTCCAGAGGACGCTTCCTGGGCCGTGCTTGCCGAGCCACGAAGCAAGTCTGTGGACGTTAAGGCTGCGCAGGATGATTCCTCTGTCGGGTTCCGCACGTCGGCCATCGAGCTTCGGGTCGAGCGCAATCCTCTTCGCATTACCTTTCGCGATCTTCAAGGGAACGAAATTTGCGCCGATGCAACGGGACGTCCCACGCATTTCCAGCTCGGTGGATTCACCATTTCCAAGCAGTTGATCGGCGGCTATCACTACTTCGGCCTCGGGGACAAGACGGGGCAGTTCGACCGTGGAGGTCAGGCCTACACGCTCTGGAACACCGATATCGGCCCGCAGGAATCGGTCGATCCGATCTACAAGAGCATTCCCTTCTTTCTCGCTACCAACGGTGAGCGTAGCTACGGGATCTTTCTCGATAACACCTGGCGCACGTGGTTCGATTTCGGCAAGTCGGCGCGCGACGCGTATTCATTCGGCGCCGAAGGCGGTCCGCTGGACTACTACTTCATCTATGGAACCACTCCGAAACAGGTGGTCGAGAATTATGCCTACCTGACAGGAAAGCCACCGCTGCCACCCCTGTGGGCGCTCGGGTTCCAGCAGTCGCGTTATAGCTATACGCCGGAATCGCAGCTGCGTGACATCGCGAATCGCCTGCGAACGGACCGGATTCCTTCCGACGTGGTCTATCTCGACATTGATTATCAAGATCGGAATCGTCCTTTCACGGTCAATCCCAAGACGTTCCCGGATTTTCCCGGTCTCGTCGCCGATCTGAAGAAGCAGCATTTCCATCTCGTGAACATCACGGACCTGCACATCGCACATATAGCGAATCAGGGATATGGACCCTATGACTCCGGTCATGCCACCGACCAGTTCGTGAAGAATCCGGATGGAACTGAGTTTGTTGGCGTAGTGTGGCCGGGGCCTGCGGTGTTTCCGGACTTTACCCGAGCGCAAACCCGTGAATGGTGGGGCGGACTCTACGCGGATTTCGTGAAGGATGGCGTCGCCGGATTCTGGAACGACATGAACGAGCCGGCAGTCTTTGACGGCCCGGGCAAAACGATGCCCCTGAATACCGTCCACCGCATCGAAGATCCCGGGCTCACCACGCGAACCGCGACGCATGCCGAGATTCATAACGTCTTCGGCCTGGAGAACGCCCGCGCCACGTATGAGGGGCTGTTGAAACTTCGACCGAATGAGCGGCCGTTTGTCTTAACCCGCGCCACCTTCGCCGGAGGCCAGCGCTACGGCTTCACCTGGACCGGAGACAACTCCGCCACCTGGAATCATCTTCGCCTGGCGACACAGCAGGTGCTCAATCTGGGTCTCAGCGGGATCGTGTACTCCGGAGCCGATGTCGGTGGATTCAACGGCTCGCCGCCTGCCGATCTGCTTACGCGCTGGGTCGAGATCGCTGCATTCTCCCCGTTTTTCCGCGATCACGCCACGAAGGACAGCTTGCCCCACGAGATCTGGAATAACGGCCCAGAGCCCGAGGCGATTCGGCGCCACTACATCGAAACGCGCTACCGCTTATTGCCGTATTTCTATGCGCTAGCCGACGAGGCTTCGCGTACAGGCCTGCCTCTGATGCGGCCAGTGTTTCTGGAGTTCCCGGAGATCTTCGCACCCAAGTCCCCCGGCTTCGACAATGTCGATACCGAGTTCATGCTTGGCCCCGGCCTCCTGATTGCTCCACCGCCGTTCGGGGAGATGGTGAACGATTACGTAATCGTCTATCCGGAGGGCCCGTGGTACGACTTCTGGACGGGCGAAAAGATGCCGCCGCAGCCGCATGGCCCACCCATTGACGTGATCGCAAATGACATCGCGAAAACCGGAGGGACCACATCCTATCAGTGGCCGCACGCCACCCATCCCGTGTTGAAGACTCTTCCGGTATTTGTTCGTGGCGGAACGGTTCTTCCCATGCAGTCGCTGATCCAGAACACCGAAGAAACGCCGAGCGGCCCGTTGGAACTCCATATCTACCCCGGACCGAATTGCAGTGGCTGGCTCTATCTCGACGATGGGCATACGTTCGAGTATCAGCAGGGAAAATTCCTGCGGCAGAACATCACCTGCGAGTCTGACGCGAACTCCATGCGCCTGAAGTTCCACGCACGCGAAGGGTCTTACACGCCGTGGTGGAAAATCATCGAGGTCATTGTGTACGACTGGCCTTCGGCAAGTGCACAAGCGAAGTTCTCGGGCAGCACATACCCGCTGAAGACGACATTTGACCCGAAGGCGCGCGCGCTGCACATGATGCTTTCGGATGTAACAGGTGAAGCAGAACTCACGATCAAGGGACACACCCCTGCGCGCTGATGCGGCTTGGGGCAGCCAAGCCGCAGTTCCTGCTAAAATCAAAAGGCGATGCTGCTTCCCTTCGTCCGCGAACTCTTCTCGGACGTCGAATTGCTTCCCGGCTTCTTGCGTGTAGCCTCCCACCTGAAAGAGGGCACGGGGCGGATTCGTGTTTCCGGGCTGTCTCCCACCGCGAAAACTTTGCTGCTCGTACTCCTCCAGCGGGCCACCGAACGTCCGATCGTCTTGGTGGTCAATGACAACCGGGCGATGGAAGACTTTGTTCCTGTACTTCGCGGATTTTGCGAACTCACGGCCGCATGCGACCCCGACTCCGTCGTTTCCCTTCCCGCCCGGGACGTGCTTCCGTTCCAGAATCTCTCACCCCATCCCGAGCTTCAGGAAGAACGTGCCACCGCGCTTTGGAAGATTGCGACCGGAAAAGCGTCGATCGTCGTCTCTCCCATCGCGGCCACAGCCATCCTGCAGCGCTCGGGCGAGTACTATACCGACCTTGCCCGCACGCTTCGCCGCGGCGAGTCATTCGATCTAGACAATCTGCTTGCTCACCTGAATACGGTCGGGTACTCCTCCTCCGATGTGGTGGAAATGCCCGGGCAATACGCCCTTCGCGGAGGCATCCTTGACGTTTACTCTCCCGAAGCCGAGCGCCCGGTGCGCATCGAATTCTTCGGAGATGAAGTCGACTCCATCCGACGCTTCGATCCAACCTCGCAGCGGTCTTCGAATCCAATCGACGAAGCTCTTCTTCTTCCGCTGACGGAAACGCCGGTGAGCGATCAATTGCTCGGCGCGATCCATACGCGGCTCTCCGGCAAGCGCATTGCCGGCAACGAAGAAATCGTCGAAGCCGCCATCCGCTCCGGCGGCGTGACGGTTTTCCCTGGCTGGGAGTTCTACGCGCCAGTTGCCGGTGCCGACCGCACCGTCTTCGATCTGCTGCCGCGCGCAACCGTTCTCCTTGACGAACCTGAGACACTACGCGCCGAATTCGACCGCTTCTGGACGCGCGTCAATGAAATGCATGAGCGCAGCGGAGTGGGTAATCTCGTTGGTCCAGAAGATCTCTATCTTCCTCCGGAGAACTGGTGGCAGAAGGCGACCACCATTACCGGAGCGGAGATCGAGTACCTCGGCGTTACACGCAGCGAAGATACCGATGCAACCGTGACCTTCCTGACCCAACCGACGCCTCGTTTCCACGGCGCCGTTCCTTCGATGCTTGAAGAAGTGCAGAAGCTCACGACTGCGGGAAATCAGGTGTTGTTCTCCGTTCCCAACACCGGAGAGGTCGAGCGTCTCGCCGATATCTTCACCGAATACAATGTCAGCTTCCGCCTAGGCAGCCGCACGCGTGGTGGTGAAAGCTATGCCGACGAAACCAGTTATTTTGCTGGCGAAGTCAACACGACCACGCTGGCGAAAGCTTACGTTCCCGATGGCGTTGTATTCCCGGATGCTCATCTCGCCATCTTCGGTTCCCGCGATCTCTTCGATGAATCCGAGGCTGTCGCCACCCGTCCGCAGCGCGCGAAATCCAAGGTCTCCGCATTTCTCTCCGACTTTCGCGACCTGCAGGTCGGAGACTACGTCGTCCACGTCGAGCATGGCATCGGACAGTACCAGGGCCTGAAAGAAATTAATCAGGGCGACGGTAACGCCGAATTCATGCTGCTCGAGTACGCGGAAGGCGCGCGCCTGTATGTCCCTCTGACGCGCCTCGATCTGATTCAGAAATATCGCTCGCAGGAAGGCGCCAAGCCTGCCCTCAGTCATCTCGGCACGCAAGCATGGGCCAAGACCAAAGCCCGTGTGCGCAAGGCGATGAAGGACATGACCGATGAACTGCTCAAGCTCTACGCGCAACGCAAAGTGGCGCAGGGTCACGCATACCCATCGGGCAACGAATTCGTCCGTGAGTTCGAGGATACCTTCGAGTACAACGAGACGGAAGACCAGGCGCAGGCGATCGCCGACGTCATGCGTGACATGGAATCAAGCTTGCCAATGGACCGCCTCCTCTGCGGAGACGTCGGCTACGGCAAGACCGAAGTCGCGATGCGCGCCGCTTTCAAAGCTGTCAGCGACAACAAGCAAGTCGCCGTCCTGGCGCCAACAACAGTCTTGGCATTCCAGCACTATGAAACCTTCAAGCAGCGCTTTGCTCCATTTCCCGTCACCATCGAGATGATCAGCCGCTTCCGCAATGCGAAGCAGCAGAAAGAGATCCTCCAAAAGACCGAAGCCGGCAAGATCGACGTTCTTATCGGCACGCATCGTATTTTGTCCCAGGACCTGAAGTTCGCCGACCTCGGCCTTCTCATCGTGGACGAAGAGCAGCGCTTCGGTGTGCGCCACAAAGAACGCATCAAGCAGATGCGCAAGCAGGTGGACGTACTCACTATGTCGGCGACGCCGATTCCCCGCACTCTGCACATGTCACTCGTCGGCCTGCGCGATATGAGCGTGATCGAAACGCCGCCCAAAGATCGCATGGCCATCCAAACCGTTGTCGCCAGTTGGGACGACAAGCTCATCCAGTCCGCCATCGAGCAGGAACTCGAACGCGGAGGCCAGGTGTACTTCGTCCACAACCGCGTCGAGAGCATTTGGGAGATTGCCGCCAAATTGCAGGAACTCGTTCCCAAGTCGCGGGTCATTGTCGGTCACGGACAGATGTCGGAAGGCGAACTCGAGAAGGTCATGCTGAACTTCATGCATCACGAATCTGACATTCTTGTCGCCACCACGATCATCGAGAACGGCCTCGACATCCCGCTCTGCAACACCATCCTCATCAATCGCGCCGATCGCCTGGGTCTCTCCGAGCTCTATCAGCTCCGCGGACGTGTCGGCCGTTCGAATCGCCGTGCCTATGCCTATCTGCTGATCCCGAAAGAAGTCGAGCTCACTCCCATCGCACGACGCCGTCTCGCGGCGTTGAAAGAATTCTCCGACCTCGGCGCCGGATTCAAGATTGCCGCGTTGGATCTCGAACTCCGTGGCGCTGGAAACCTTCTTGGCGGAGAACAGAGCGGCCACATTGAAGCCATTGGCTTCGAACTTTATACGCAGATGCTGGACCGCGCCGTCCGCGAGATGAAGGGCGAATCTGCACCCGATGAAGCCGAACTTCAACTCAACCTCGGCCTCAATATCCGCATCCCGGCCGAATACATTCCGGAAGAAAACCAGCGTCTGCGGATGTACAAGCGTGTCGCCGGAGTCGAAACCGAGTCGCAACTCAACGACGTCGCCGCCGAGTTGCAGGATCGCTACGGTCCGCCGCCGCCCGCAGTCCGCAACCTGCTGGAATATGCCTCGCTTAAGCTCCTCTGCATGCGCGTAGGCGTGACTGCCATCGACCGCAAGCGCGACTTCGTGACCTTTAAGTTCCGCCAGAATGCAGCCGTTGATCCTGAACAGTTGGCCCGCTTTGTCTCAGGCCAGAAGGGTGCGCACTTCACGCCCGACGGCATGTTGAAATTCGTTCTCAAGGCTGCGGCAGCTGAAGAAGTGCTGCGATCGCTTCGCACCACACTGGGTCAATTGTCCACAGTTGACGCTTCGTCGCAAACGGCTGACCGTACGTGATAAGCCTCTCCTGACACCAGGATCGGCCCTTTCGAGCACCATAAAATCAAGAATCACACTTCACAAATTTCGTAATTCCCGTTAGGATGTCGCCACTTGATTCGACCATACGACCGTTCGGTTGGCCTTCGACTTGCAGATAGAGTCGGAGATGTTGGGCCGAACATCTAATCAGTATCCGTACAAGACATAGTGGGTGCGTCCAGTTTCTCTGGACGTGGGGAAGCGAATGAATACACCAATCGAACGGCTGAGGCCTCAATCCACGACCGACGACAGATTCTTCCGTGCGCGTGTGACCAGGCGCATCGATTTTGCTGATGATCTCTGGATGTTTCGCATCCAGTCCGGTGGCGAATTCAACTTTGTTCCGGGACAGTTCGCCACATTAGGAGTCGAGCACGAAGGCCATCGCATCGAGCGCCCCTACTCGATCGCATCTGCGCCCTCGGAAAATGAGGTGGAATTCTTCTTCGAACTTGTCCCCAATGGTGCGCTCACCCCCTTGCTCCACAAGCTGCAGGTCGGCGATGAACTCCTGATGCGCAAAGTTCCCAAAGGAAAGTTCACGCTCGATACCAGCAACGGAAAACGCAATCATCTCCTCATTTCGACGGTCACTGGAGTTGCTCCCTTTGTGAGTTTTGTCCGTACTCTGAGTAAGCAATGGAAAGAGGGACGCTTCGACGCATCGCACCAACTGTACCTGCTCAACGGCGCCAGTCGCCCCTGGGAGTTCGGATACAAAGACGAACTCGTGGAATTCGAGAAAGAGTTGCCCTTCTTCAAGTATGTCCCCACCGTCAGCCGTCCGTGGGACCATTCGGATTGGCCAGGAGAAATCGGGCGCGCCGACGACATTCTTCGCAAGTACGCGGATCACTGGGAACTCGATCCCAGCAACACGCATGTTTACCTCTGCGGACATCCCGATATGATTGAGAACAGCAAGTCCATTCTCAAGCGTCGCGGATTCACCGAGAAGGGGTCGGTGAAGGAAGAGGTCTACTGGATCCCGCCGAAATCGTAACGTACAATCGCTAACTCTCCGGCGGCGCGAAGAAGACCAGCGCTGTCAGTTCCTCGACAATGTCATAGAAGCGATGCTCTACCTCAGCCGCAACGAAGAGGACGCTTCCAGAAGACACCTCGAAATCCTCGTCGCCGCTGCGGAACCGTGCCCGCCCGCGAACCACGTAGTACATCTCGTCTTCATGATGAGGACGTTGCAGGTCTTCAGCTCCGGCCGCGAGTACGTACAGGCCAGCACTCATTGAGGCAACCCGGAGAAACTCGAGATACGATTTCTGTTTCTGCTGGCGAAGCTGTTCCAGTTCCGTAGTCGTAAACGACGCGACTTGTTGTTGCACGCTTTCTCCCCGAATCGGCGGACCTGCCCGCGCTAACTCCAGCTATCGACGCACTCGGTATCTTCGTCTTTGCCGTTTGTAATCACCACGAGCACTTCATTGTCGCCCGGATATTCTCCTTGTTGCGGAAGCTGTTCTTGCCAGCTGTTGAGCGGAGGATTGAATAACTTGTCGTACTTCGTAGTGTCATTCACGAAAACCTGCGCGCGTGTGATTGTCTCTTCCGTTGCAGCTTTCGCTGTTGCGGCTATATCCCAGCCGAGAGCCAGATTCTTGCTATGCGAACAGGTGATTTCCAAAACAAATCCTTTCCCTACGCGAGAATTCCACCGAACACCAGTTCCGTGAATTGTGGAACCAGATTATTAGCCTGAAGATTTCCCTCCGGCTTATACCACTGGTAAATCCAGTTGATCATCCCAAGCAGGGCGAAAGCCGCGGCGCGCGGGCTCACCGATCCCTTGCCGCGGCGGGCGCGCTGGACCTCCCCCATCAGTCCTTCGACGAAGTGAATGTACTCTTTCTTGCGGGTGTTGATTCGTTTCCGCAGTATCGGAGGCAGCGGATGGTTCTCATGCAGCATCACCGTGATTTCGCGATCGCGCGGGCTCAGCACAACTTCGATGTGCAAACGAATCAGAGCGCGCAAGCGCTCTTCTGGATCGGCGATGATGCGAACCGGCCCCAGCACGCGCTCCTGCGTAATCTCCATCGCATGATTCATGATCTCGAAGAGGATTTCGTCCTTACTCTGGAAATGATGATAGAGCCCGCCTTTACTGAGTTTGAGCGCCGCGGCGACGTCGTTCATTGACGTCGCATCGTAACCGCGCTGCTGGAATAGGCGTGCCGCAGTGCGCAGGATTTCCTGCCGGGAATCAACCAGAGTCTCGCGTGCCATCGCCGCCATGGTAAACAGGTTTCACGGGAAAGCCAAGAAAACGCGCCGGATAGGATGCGATCCGAGTTCTCTATTGACACTTCCAGCGCAGAACAGTAGCATTCTTCAAACACCGACCGACCGGTCGGTTGCGATGGAGCCTCCCGTACCAGTCAAAAACCAAGGGGGAGTTCGATTCGCCGCCAGCAAGGGTTTTCTTTCCTCCCTTGCGGCTTAAGAGAAGTGACGAGAGGAGCAAGATGGCAGTCACCATTTTTTACGAACGCGACGCCAAGCCCGAGACGCTGAAGGGCAAGACGATCGCCATCCTTGGCTACGGTAGCCAGGGACACGCCCAAGCCCAGAATCTCCGTGACAGCGGATTTAAAGTTATTGTTGGTTTAGATCCAAACCGGCAGAGCGCAGCCCAGGCGCGTGCCGACGGCATGGTGGTCGTGGCTCCGGATGAGGCAGCAAAACGCGCTGACTGGATCCACATTCTAACTCCCGACGAAACGCAGGGAGAGCTGTATGAGCAGTCCATCAAGCCCTATCTGCATCCCGGAAAAGTCCTCGGCGTATCGCACGGCTTCAGTATCCATTTCAAAACCATCGTTCCCCCGAACGATGTCGATGTTGTGATGATCGCTCCCAAGAGCCCGGGGCATCTGGTTCGTCGCGTTTACACCGAGGGGCGCGGCGTGCCCGCGCTGCTCGCGATTCAGCAGGACGCGAGCGGACACGCTCACGAACTGGGACTCGCCTACGCGCACGGCATCGGCTCAACCCGCGCCGGTGTTTTGCAGACCACTTTCAAGGAGGAAACCGAGAGCGATCTCTTCGGCGAGCAGGCTGTGTTGTGCGGCGGCCTTACTTCGCTGATCAAGAAGGGATTCGAAACGCTGGTGGAAGCCGGCTACGCCCCCGAGATAGCCTACTTCGAGTGCTTGCACGAAGTGAAGCTCATCGTGGACCTGATCTACGAAGGCGGACTGGCCCGCATGCGCTACTCCATCTCGAACACGGCCGAGTATGGCGATCTGACCCGCGGCGAGCAGGTGGTTGGCGATGCCACACGTCAAGCCATGAAGAAGACGCTGGCCGACATCCAATCCGGCAAGTTCGCGCAGGAGTGGATTGCAGAGAACAAAGCCGGTTGCCCGAACTTCAACAAGATGCGCGAGGCAGAGAAGAAGCATCCCATCGAAATCGTCGGAGCTCAACTTCGCAGCATGATGAGCTGGTTGCCGAAGGAGGGCAAGAAGCAAGCTGCTCCTCAAGACACAAAACAGGTGGTGAATGCTTAAAGGAGCTGACATCGTTCTGCAGTGCCTGCGCGCCGAAGGGGTCGACCTAGTGTTTGGTTATCCCGGCGGCGCGATCATGCCCTTGTACGACGCACTCGAAGGCAGCGGTGTCCGGCATATCCTTACGCGGCATGAGCAGGGCGCAGTCTTCGCGGCGGAAGGCTACGCGCGTGTCACCGGCAAAGTGGGCGTCGCCATGGCGACCAGCGGTCCCGGTGCGACGAACCTCGTCACCGGCATTGCCGACGCGAAAATGGATTCTGTTCCACTCGTGTGCATCACGGGGCAGGTCCGGAGCGCACTGATCGGAACCGACGCGTTTCAGGAGACCGATGTCTTCGGCGTGACTCTGTCGCTTACCAAGTGGAGTAGGCTCGTTAAGACCATTGACGAGATCCCGGAGGCAATCGCCGAGGGATTCTACTGGGCCCGCAGTGGGCGTCCGGGGCCAGTCGTCATTGACATTCCAACGGACCTGCTGAAGGCCAAGAAGGAATTCTCCGGGCCGGTGAAGTTCACGCCGCATACCCGTCCGTCCGAGGCCAAAGCGGAGGGCGGATTCACGGATACGATCATCGCTCTGCTACAGCAATCCTCGAAGCCGGTTGCGCTGATCGGAGCGGGAGCAAAGCTGTCGGGCGGAATCGATGACTTGCGTCGCCTGCTGGATCACCTGAACATTCCGACTTTCGCGACGGTTCACGGACTTGGCGCTGTTCAACCGGAAGCTCCGTATTACCTGGGAATGGTTGGCATGCACGGAACCCGCGCCGCGAATATGGCGCTGCATGAAACCGATCTGCTGCTGGTCTTCGGAGCGCGCCTTGATGATCGCGTGACTGGAGAACCGTCCCGCTTTGCGCCGTATGCCAAGATCGTTCACTTCGAGATTGATCCCGCACAACTCGACCGCGTACGTCCGTGTGATCTGTCCGTTATCGGAGATCTGGCCGACTACGATTCCCGCCTTCCATGCAGAGCTGCGGAAGCACACGCTTCCGGATTTCGCATCCTGGCGATCCGTTGCCTGTGGTCCTGAGCGGGCAGAACTCGATCCTCGCGGACTCGCTCAGCCGACGATCCGCTTCCTGGACGAGATCTTCAGCCGCTTGCCCGAAGACAGCGTGGTCATCACCGATGTTGGACAGCACCAGATGTGGGCCGCGCAGCGTTACCGCTCTTCATCGCCTCGCGGCTTCATCACGTCCGGCGGACTTGGCTCGATGGGATTCGCTCTGCCTGCAGCAGTAGGCGTGCAATTGGCGAAGCCGGATACTTGTGTGCTTTGCGTTTCCGGCGATGGCGGATTCCAGATGAACATCCAGGAACTCGCCACCGTTCATCGTCTTGGCCTTCCGGTGAAGATGGTCATTATCGACAACAAGTATCTCGGCATGGTTCGGCAATGGCAGCAGCTCTTTTATGAGCGCAACTATGCCGAAACCGACCTGAGCGATAACCCGGATTTCGTTGATATTGCCAAGGCCTACAAGGTTCACAGCTTCCGGCTAAAGGAAGACGCAATGCGCGAGTTCCCGGTTTCCCAAGACACGGGAGACACCATCGATCGGTTCCTGCATTCGCAAAACCCGGAGTTGCTGGTGTTCGATTGCGCGCCGGAAGCGAATGTATTTCCGATGGTTCCGGCAGGTGCGGCATTGTCGGAGATGCTGCTGGAAGAAAAATAGAGGAGATTTCAGATTGTAGATTTCAGATTGTAGATTTCAGATTGCAGATTTGTTGAACCCTGAGGTTTTCAATCTGAAATCTAGAATCCTAAATCTGCAATCGCATTAGGAGCTTACATGCAGACCTTCCACATTCGCTATCGCAATACCCAGGGCAGCTTGATGCGCATCCTTAATGCGTGTTCGCGTCGCGGGCTTGATATTCCTGTCGTTCACGCCGAACCAACCGAGACTGGTCATCTGGTCACGCTCTCGCTCGACGTGAACCAGAAGCAAGTTGGCCAGCTCTATCGCGAATGGTATTCGATTGTGGATGTCATCCATGTGGGTTCCGGCGCTGCGCATTCGCAGATTTGGACGTCGCCTCATCCTCCGGCGGGAGTGGCAGCAGACGAGGCCCGTGCAGTGGCTCGCGCGTAATCGCAAGTTTGAGTTAGCTGGGCAAGCATGACGGCTTCTGGGCAGCGTCATGCATCTTGGGGAACCTGCAGGGCGCGGGTTCCCCGTTTTTATTCCGAAGGCGTGAACGAGGAAGCGCGCGAAGGTTCATCAAGCAAGGTGAATTCTCTAACCTTCGTGGTACTTCGTGTTCTCAGTGGTTTATGCTTCTGAGTTTCCCTTTTCTTCGAATACGCAGTCAGGAGATGCAATCTTTATGGATCCGAAACATATCAGCCGTGGAATTACTGAAGGCCGCGATCGCGCTGGCGCTCGCTCGATGTACAAAGCAATCGGCTTCACCGATGCCGATCTCAGCAAACCTCTGATCGGCGTGGCGAACACGTGGATCGAAACCATGCCATGCAACTTCCATCTGCGCCGCTTGTCGGCGAAGGTGAAGGAAGGCGTTCGTGCGGCGGGAGGAACTCCGATGGAATTCAACACCATCGCGATCTCTGACGGTGAGACCATGGGAACCGAAGGCATGCGCGCATCGCTCGTAAGCCGCGAGTTGATCGCCGACTCCATCGAACTCGTCTGCCGCGGCCAGATGTTCGACGCAGTCATCTGCGTGGTCGGATGCGACAAGACCATCCCTGCAGCAGCAATGGCGCTGGCGCGAATGAATCTTCCAGGAGTCGTGCTTTATGGCGGAACGATCGCGCCGGGAAGTTATCGCGGAAAAGATGTCACGATTCAGGATGTGTACGAAGCCATCGGTGCGAACGTCGCGGGCAAGATGACCGACCAGGAGCTTAAGGAGTTGGAAGACGTTGCGTGTCCGGGAGCGGGAGCTTGCGGCGGACAGTACACAGCGAACACGATGTCAACGGTCATGGAAATGATCGGGTTATCGCCGATGGGGTTCAACAGCGTTCCGGCGATGGATCCGCGAAAGGATGAGATCTCGGTCGAATGCGGCAAGCTGGTGATGCAGGTGTTACAGCAGGGGCTGAAACCGCGCGACATTCTCACGCGTGACGCGTTCGAGAATGCGATTGTGTCTGTAGCTGCCAGTGGCGGATCGACCAATGCTGTGCTGCACCTGCTCGCAATTGCCCGCGAAGCAGACGTTCAGTTGGACATCGAGGACTTCCAGAAGGTCAGCGAGCGAACTCCGTTCATTTGCGATCTCAAGCCTTCCGGCAGATTTGTCGCGGCGGACATGCATCGCGCCGGCGGAATTCGCTTGCTCGCCAAGCGGCTTATGACAGGCAAGTACTTGCATGGCTCGGCGAAAACCGTCACGGGACAGACGATCGCGGCTGAAGCGGAGAGTGCGGTCGAAGGCCCGGGACAGGAAGTGATCGTGCCTCTCGATAAGCCGTTGAAAGCTACGGGCGGGCTCGTGATCCTTAAAGGTAATCTTGCTCCTGAAGGTTGCGTTGCGAAGATCAGCGGGCACGAACGGCTGGAGCAGCGCGGTCCGGCCCGAGTGTTCGACTCCGAAGAAGATGCGATGTCCGCAGTCACGGCGAAGAAGATCAAAGCGGGTGATGTGGTCGTGATTCGTAACGAAGGACCGAAAGGCGGTCCGGGCATGCGCGAGATGCTCGGCGTGACCGCGGCGATTATCGGCGAAGGTTTGGGCGAGTCCGTTGCGCTTTTGACCGATGGACGATTCAGCGGCGCGACTCGCGGATTGATGGCTGGTCACGTTGCGCCGGAGGCGGCGAATGGAGGTCCAATCGCTGCGGTGCGCGACGGAGACATGATTCGTTTCGACGTCCGCAAATGCGCGCTCGAAGTCGAGATCAGCGATCAGGAGTTGAAGCAGCGAATGTCGAGTTGGAAACCGCAGCCCCCGAGATATTCGACCGGAGTGTTCGCGAAGTACGCAGCGCTGGTTTCGTCGGCGTCGCAGGGAGCAATCACGCGCCCGAAGTGAGAGCGAATCTCAGCGGCTTGAGCGCTACCTTTCAGAAGCTGCCTCCTTTTGTGGGCGTTCAGAGACAATTCAGGTCTGTCTGCTATGTTGTCTGGGCTCGAGTACATCTTTGATGAATGTGCGAAAAGGGGATTCGCTCGGCTTGGCGTTTGCCTAATCTGTTGCCTGGCAGGCCGAGCGAATGTTCGCGCACAGAATTCATCCCCTCAGGAGGTAATCCTGCATGGAAGCGCCAGCCAATGCGATGCTGCGAGTTGGATCGTGGCGGGTGAATCCGGCGGCGGGCGAGATTTCGAGGGCATGGAGAGACCGTCCGTTTGGAATCCCGGACGATGCTGTTGCTGTTGTGCCTAGCTGAGCACGCGGGTGAAGTCGTCAGCATTGACGACCTGCTTACCCAAGTGTGGTCTGGGGTCAATGTGTCGCCGGACTCGGTGTATCAAGCGGTCGCATCCCTGCGGAGGCAGTTGGGCGACGACTCCAAGCAGCCGATTTACATCGCAACTGTGCCGCGCTTGGGATACCGGATGGTGGCCGCAGTAGGTCCTTGGACGGAAGGTGAGCGCCCGGGTCTGCGGACGACCGAACGGCAGCTGGGTTCGTTGTCAAAACGTGTCGCGTTGGTAGTTGGTGCGATGCTCTTCTTGGCGCTGATCGTTGTGGTTGCGTACAGGTTCCGGGGCGCGAACAACCATCAGTCTGCCTCACCCACCGTCGCTGCACTTGCCGCAGAGGTCCGTTGCCGTGCTGCCTTTTCTTGACCTGACTGATGGCATGAAGGAGGAAGAATTTGCGGATGGGATGACCGAAGAATTGATTGACAAGCTGAGCCAGATTCCTGGATTTCGCGTGCCGGCGGCTGTCTCGTCTTTCTACTTCAAAGATAAGAAGGCGCCTCTTGCCGAAATTGCCAAGACGCTGGGCGTTGCTTACGTGCTGGATGGAAGCGTTCGCAAGTCGGGAGCAAGGCTGCGGGTCGCCGCGCGTCTGGTTCGCGCGGATAACGGATATGTGATCTGGTCGGAAACTTACGACAGACCGTTTGTGGACAAGTTGTTGGTGCAGGAAGACATCGCTGGCGAGGTGGCGAAGGCGCTGCAGGCATCGATTGAGACGCACACCTGAAAAGCGGTAGCACATGTAGACGATTTGTGCCTCGGAGGCAAGCTTCGCTCGGCTGGACAGCCGGGGGGACCGTCCTTACGTTTCGCTAGTTACTGCTTTCGCCTACTTTTAGGACGGCGAGAAAGGCTTCTTGGGGGATATCCACGCGGCCGATGCGCTTCATGCGCTTCTTGCCTTCTTTTTGTTTCTCGAGCAGCTTGCGCTTGCGGGAGATATCGCCGCCGTAGCACTTGGCCAGAACGTTCTTGCGCATGGCATGGACGGTTTCGCGCGCGATAATCTTGGCCCCGATGGAGGCCTGGATGGGCACTTCGAACATCTGGCGCGGGATCAGTTCGCGCATCTTCGAAACGAGGGCCTTGCCCCGTTCGTAGGCGAAATCTCGATGAACGATGATGGAAAGCGCATCGACAGGATCTCCGGCGACCAGGATGTCGAGCTTCACCATGGGCGATTCCCAGTATGCGGCGAGGTGATAGTCGAGCGAGGCGTATCCGCGAGACACCGATTTCAGGCGGTCGTAGAAGTCCAGAACGATCTCGTTCATGGGCAGTTCATAGTGCAGCATGACGCGGGTCGAACCGACGTATTCGAACGTCTTCTGTTTCCCCCGCTTTTCTTCCACGAGAGCCAGGATCCCGCCAACGTATTCTTCGCGGGTGAGGATTGTGGCGAGGATGACCGGTTCTTCGACTTTCGCGATCTCGCTCGGATCGGGCCAGCGCGAAGGATTATCAATTTCGACTAGCTTCCCATCGGTCAGAGTGATCTTGTAGCGAACACCTGGGGCGGTAGTGATCAGATCGAGATTGAATTCGCGTTCGAGGCGCTCCTGGATGATTTCCATGTGGAGCAGACCAAGGAACCCGCAGCGGAACCCGAATCCGAGGGCTACGGAACTTTCGGGTTCGAAAAAGAAAGACGAGTCGTTCAGTCGAAGTTTCTCGAGCGCTTCGCGCAGTTGGGTGTGCTCGTGGGCATCGACGGTATAGAGTCCGGCGAAAACCATCGGCTTGATTTCTTCGAAGCCGGGGAGCGGCTCGATGGCGGGGTTAGTATCGTCGGTGATGGTATCGCCGATCTTGGTGTCGGCTACGTTCTTGATGTTGGCGATCAGGAATCCGACCTCGCCGGCTTGCAGCACGTCGATTTCGACCGGCTTGGGCGTGAGCACACCCAGGGTTTCCGCGTCGAAGGTCGTGCCGTTCCACATCAGGCGGATGCGCTGGCCCTTGCGAAGCGTTCCCTGGAAAACGCGGCAGAGGACGATCACGCCACGATAGGGGTCGAACCAGGAATCGAAGACCAGGGCCTGAAGCTGCTTGTCGGGCAAGCCTTTGGGCGGCGGAACCTTTTTGACGATAGCTTCGAGAACGTCGGGTACGCCCTGGCCGGTCTTTGCGCTGATGAGTACGGCATCGGTTGCGTCGAGACCAACGGCGCTCTCGATCATTTCCTTGGTGCGAGGAATGTCGGCGCTCTGCAGGTCAATCTTATTGATTACGGGGATGATCTCGAGGCCGTGGTTGATCGCGAGGTATGAGTTCGCGAGCGTCTGCGCTTCCACGCCTTGGGAGGCGTCGACGACGAGGAGCGCACCTTCGCACGAAGCCAGCGAGCGCGAGACTTCGTAGGAAAAATCCACGTGGCCCGGAGTGTCGATGAGGTTAAGCTGATAAGTTTCGCCATCGTGGGCGGTGTACACCATACGGACGGCATGGGCTTTGATGGTGATGCCGCGCTCGCGTTCGAGGTCCATGGAGTCGAGCACCTGAGCCTGCATCTCGCGCGCGGTGAGGGATCCGGTAAGCTCCAGCAGGCGGTCAGCCAGCGTGGACTTGCCGTGATCGATGTGCGCGATGATCGCGAAATTGCGGATGTGCTGGGAGTCCATGAGAGCGGTAAGTATTGATTTTAGCAGGGAAAGCTTCGTTCCCGTTTTTCGCGGCGGCATTGAGGAAATCGCGAAGGCCCGTCAAATCATGGGGACTTTCGTCATGTCTGCGAGCCCTTGCGATACCATCCTCTCTCAATTAACCTCATCAACCGACATCATGATCGCTAAACATGTGGTCATTACAATTGTTGTTGGAGCTGGGTTTGGCGTGCTGATCTGGCAGCATGTTCCCCCGGCGGGATGGATGCAAGTTGCCGGTATTTCCCTCCTTGCCATCGGTTTTATTTTCTGGACGGTGGCGAGGTTTCAACTGGGGAGTTCGTTTAGTATTTCGGCGAAGGCTCAGAAATTGGTCACGCACGGGCTTTATGCGAAGATTCGCAATCCGATTTATGTGTTTGGATCGTTGGTGATCGCGGGTGTGATCCTGATAGTAGGGCGACCGCTCGCATTACTAGTTTTTTTGATTATTATTCCGGTGCAAATTCGGAGAGGGCGGAAGGAGGCGTCAGTGCTCGAAGCGGCTTTTGGAGAGGAGTACCGGAGCTATCGAGCGCGGACGTGGTTTTGAATGGTCGTCCTCCGCAAGTCATTCTTTAGCGGTCACCAGCTTCTCGATGGGGGATTCATGACGCGTGCTTTCATTTTGGTGTTCTGTTGCGCCGCTGCCGTTGGGCAGACTCTTTCGCCGGAAGTTCGCAGCTTTGTGAAGGTGGATGCACCGATCGTCGCCCTAACGCATGTGCGCGTGATTGACGGGACGGGATCGGCGGCGCGTGAGGATCAGACACTGATCGTCAGTCACGGCAAGATTGACTCGGTCACCGATGCTTCGGCTGCGGATGTTCCTAAGAACGCGCAGTCGTTAGATCTGCATGGATACACCGTCATTCCTGGGATTGTGGGAATGCACGATCACATGTTCTATCCGGTCGGCCCTGGCTCCTTCGGCGAGATGTCGTACAGCTTTCCCCGTCTGTATCTCGCCGGTGGCGTGACCACGATACGCACCACCGGATCGCTTGAGCCGTACACCGACCTCGAGATCCACAAGGCCATTGATGCTGGCAGGATCCCCGGTCCGAAGATGCATGTGACAGGGCCGTACCTGGAGGGTGCGGGATCATGGGCGCTGCAACTGCATCAGTTGAGCGGTCCGGAAGATGCGATGAGAACCGTGAATTACTGGCTCGATGAGGGAGTGGACAACTTCAAGGCATACATGTTCATCACGCACGATGAGCTTGGGGCTGCAATTCAGGCGGCGCACAAACGGGGTGCAAAGGTCACAGGGCATCTCTGCACGATTGGATTTCGAGAAGCAGCCGCGCTGGGAATCGATGCTCTCGAGCATGGCTTGTTCGTTGACTCAGAGTTCACGCCGGACAGAAGGGCCGGCGAGTGCAAGGATGAGGAAGATCCTGTGCTGCTGGGGAAGCTGGATGTGAATTCCGGTCCGGTGCACGACATGATTCTTGATCTGATCAAGCACAACGTCGCGATGACGTCGACTTTGCCGGTATTTGAAATGGGCAGCTTCGCGGGCCGACCGACGCTACAAAATCGCGTACTCGATGCGCTATCTCCGGATGCGAAGACGCTGTTGCTGGCGAGAATGGTGCGAGCGAACGATGCGGCGGCGATCCGAAAACGCTACGGCACCGATGTGTCGCCCTGGCCCGCGGCCTTCAAAAAAGAAGAAGAATTCGAATACGCGTTCTCGAAGGCCGGGGGATTGCTGCTGGCGGGGCTTGATCCGACGGGCATGGGAGGCGTACTCGCTGGATTTGGCGATCAGAGGGAAGTGGAGTTGCTGGTGGAAGCGGGATTCACGCCAATAGAGGCCATTCATATTGCGACGGCGAATGGCGCGCAGTATCTGGGAGAACTTGATCATATTGGGACGATCGCTCCGGGAAAGCAGGCGGATCTGGTGGTGATCAAAGGCGATCCGTCGAAGAAAATTGAAGACATCGAGAACGTCGAGACCGTATTCAAGGACGGGGTCGGGTATGATTCCGCGAAGCTGATTGAGTCGGTGCGAGGCACGGTAGGCGACCGCTGAAAGCAGTTCTGAGCCCTCAGTCGTCAGTGACACCCACCATCGCTTCTGGACAGTCTGTCCTTGTGCTTGAGTTTATGACCCGTTTTCCATTTAGCGCGATTGATCATGTGCAGCTTGCGATGCCCGCTGGGGCCGAGGATACCGCACGGCAGTTTTATCGGGATTTGCTGGGGATGACCGAAATCGCAAAGCCGCCTGAGTTGGCAAAGCGTGGCGGGTGCTGGTTCGAGAGCGGGGTAGTGCAGCTTCATCTGGGAGTTGAAGCGGAGTTTCGCGCTGCGAGGAAGGCGCATCCGGCATTACAGTGTGCGGATTATGACGGTCTCACAACGCGGCTGCAGGCGTCAGGAGTCGAAGTCACAGAAGACGCGAGCATCCCGGGAGTGAGGCGGTGCCACATCGCCGATCCATTTGGAAATCGCATCGAGTTGATCAGCGGATAATCCGGCAGCCTCTTCGGTAAAATCAGAAACCATGCTCGTTCTCGCTTCGGCTTCTCCTCGACGTCAGGAACTCTTGCGCAACGCAGGGATTGCATTCACAGTGCAGCCCGCCGATGTGGATGAGAGTCCCATTAGCGGGGAATCCGCGCAGGCATGTGCCGAAAGGCTGGCGCGCGAGAAAGCGTTGGCGATTGGGCGGCAGCGTCCGCAGGACGTGGTACTGGGGGCGGATACGGTTGTCGTCGTGGATGGGACGATGCTTGCGAAACCTGCAGACGCGGAAGACGCCGCCCGTATGTTGCGGATGCTATCGGGGCGCGAGCATCGCGTCATTACGGGAGTTTGTCTGATACAAGCAGGGGCCGGGGGCCAGAGACCAGGGGACAGGATCGCTTCTGCGACTACCATTGTAACGATGACGGAGATTTCGGAGCTGGAGATTCGCGAGTACGTTGCGACCGGCGAGTCGATGGATAAGGCCGGGGCGTATGCGATTCAAGGCATGGCGTCGCGGTGGATCCCGCGCATTGAGGGGGATTACAGCAATGTGGTGGGATTGCCGATCGCGCTGGTGTATCGGATGTTGCAGGAATTGGGGGGTGTTGGCTTATAAGAATCTTCACCACAGAGGGCACAGGGGTACACAGAGTCAGGATTTCTTCTCTTCTTCTTCTTTTTTCTTATCTTCTTCTTTCATCGCTGATTTGAAGTTCCGAAGGCCTTCGCCCATGCCCTTGCCGAGCGACGCGAATTTGCTGGGACCGAATAGCAGCAGGAAGATGGCCACAATGAAGATGATTTCGACGATCCCGATTTTACCTTCCATTGCCAGAAACCTCCTCGATTGCGGCAAGGCGCCGAAGGACAAGAAGGCGCCTGCGAAAATTCTAGGCTAGCTGTGGGGTGGAGTCAAAAGGGACGCATCTTAAAGAAGACTCCGGCTCACGATTTGCTGGGCATGAAGTCTATTCGAACAAAGATTCGGCGGAGCAATCATGTTGAAACGCTTTCTGATTTTCGCGACGTTGTTGATACTGAGCCTTATGCCTGGCGGCTCGACGCTGGCCCAGCAGTCCGCGCAGGCAACGCAGCAGCGTAAGACCAGTGAGCCTTATACGGGAGATCTCTCGATCTTCGAGTCTCCGGGACGCGACGAACGGCTGCAGATCAATCGGGTGATGGAGGTGCTGGGGATAGGTCCGGGGAAGTCGGTGGCCGATATCGGAGCCGGTTCGGGATGGTTTACGGTTCGAGCTGCTAAACGTGTCGGGACTGGTGGGATTGTGTACGCGGTGGATATCAATCCGGAGGCAACTCGCTATATCCGCGAACGGGCAAAGAAAGAAAAGCTGGACAATGTGAAGGCGGTGCTTAGCGCACCCGATGATCCCTCACTTCCGCAGTCAGTCGATGCCGTCTTATTACTGAAGACATATCACGAGGTCGCGAATCCGGTGACTCTTTTGCGGAACTTGCGGACTGCGCTGCGGCCCGGGGCGAAAGTTGGCGTGATCGACCGCAACGGCAACGGCGAGGATCATGGCATCGATAAGGATGTGGTCATCGCAGAGGCGAAGGAGGCGGGTTATCGACTAGCCGAGCAGTACGATTTCGTGAAGGGCGACAAGATGGACTATTTTCTTGTGTTCAGGGCAGGAGAGTGAGTTCGTCTCCGGACGGCCGAGGCGGCCGTCGCCAGATCGTCCGTTTATTAGGCTTGCTCGATCATTCCGGCCAAAAGAAGCGCACGGCGGGGGAGTTCCGAGACGAGGATGTGCTCGTGGACGGCGTGAGCGCCCTCGCCGACTCCTCCCATGCCGTCTAACGTCGGAATGCCGATGCCGGCGGTGAAGTTGCCATCGGAACCTCCACCAACGGCAGCTTCTTCCAGTTTCCAGCCGATCTCTTGCGCGATGCCTTGAGCCTTCTTGTATAGCGCGGCCACTCCGGCGGTGCGCTCCATCGGGAGGCGGTTGATTCCGCCTGCGATTGAGAGCTTGCATCGTTTGTCGAACGGCTTCAGAGCACGCAACTTGCGATCGAGGCTGGCGGCCTGTTTTGCCTGCCTGATTCGTACATCGATTTCTACGGTCGCTTCCGCTGCGATGACGTTGGTGCGTGTGCCTCCGCGGATCACGCCGGGGTTCACCGAGATGCCGTGCCGCAGATCGTTCAGCTTCGAGATAGCCGTGATCTGGCGCGCGAGTTCAAGGATTGCGCTGTGGCCTTTGCCGGGATCGAGTCCGGCATGGGCGGCGACTCCGGTGACGGTGAGCGTGTAATCTCCAACGCCTTTGCGGGCGGTCTTGACGGCTCCGCGCGTGCCGGCGGCCGGCTCGAGAACGAGCACCGCGGCGGATTCGCGGGCGAGAGTTTCTGTACTCTTCCGGGAGGATGTGCTGCCGACTTCTTCATCGGAGACCAGGAAGACTGTGACTGGACGCGGCAGCTCTTTGTGCCAGGCTTTCATGGCTTCGATGGCGTAAAGCATGAGGGCGATGCCAGATTTCATGTCGAGGACGCCGGGTCCGTGGAGGCGGTCTCCCTGTAGCCGGAAGGGCATGTTGGCCAGAGTGCCGAGAGGGTAAACCGTATCCACGTGTCCGAGGAGCAGGACTGGTTTGGACGTGCTGTTTCCGTGAAAGTCGATCTGAAGATTGTCTCCGTAATCTTCGGCGCGGTGCAGTTGGGCTTTGCCGCCCATCGCTTCGAAGGTGCCTGCCAGGAATGCGCTCATGCGGTCCACCGCCTGTTTGTTGTCGCTGGGGGATTCGATCTCGACGAAGGAGCGGATGGTTTGGACCATGGCGTCCTGGCGGGATTCGAAGTAGCGGAGGCGATCGTGCCAGAGCTGATTCGGTTGCGTTGACGAGTCGGCTGAAGGTTTCTTTTTCGGCATAAGCAGAGTCCGGTGCGGATGAGCCAGCCACCTAGGAATACAAATCGTACAGTATAATCTTGACGCCGTTTCCCATGAACGTTTTGCATAATTATGAATGAGAGCAGCCCTGTCCCGGAGGCTTCGTCCAACGGAGCCAAGACCGGTTACGATATCCACGAAATTCTCCAGATTCTGCCGCACCGCTATCCATTTCTGCTGATTGACCGCGTGCTGGAGTTGAAGCGGAAGGAGCGGATCGTCGCAATTAAGAACGTCACCATCAACGAGCCTTTCTTTATGGGGCACTTTCCCGGGCTGCCGATCATGCCGGGGGTGTTGATCGTGGAGGCGATTGCGCAGGCGGGCGGAGCTTTGCTGCTGACGGAGGTTCCGGATCGCAACGAGAAGGTGATGGTGTTCACAGGCATTGAGCGGGCGAAGTTCCGAAAACCGGTCGGACCCGGAGACCAGTTGCGGCTTGAGGTCGAACTGAAGGGCTGGCGCGAAGTTCCCGGTATGACGGCCGCGAAGATGCAGGGCTACGCCTTTGTGGGCGGGAAAAAAGTGGCCGAGGCTGTCGTATCTTGCCAGCTCATTGACAGTTCGCGCGGGCGTGCTTCGAATGCTGGCGGCTCGGAGCCTCGGTAGTCCACAACAAAGCCCTCACCACAGAGGACACAGGGAACACAGAGAAAGCCACACATAGTCCTTTCATGAACGTTCATCCTACGGCGATCATTCATCCGACTGCGAAGGTTCCGGCTTCCTGCAAAATCGGCCCTTACTGTGTTATCGGCGCAGATGTTGAACTTGGAGAGAATTGCAACCTTATATCGCACGTCGCGATCGAAGGACCCAGCAAGATCGGCGACGACAACGGCTTCTTTCCCTTCTGCGCGATTGGAATGGCGCCGCAGGACGTCACCTATAAGGGCGAGCCGACGCGTCTCGAAATTGGCGATCACAACGAAATCCGCGAGTACGTGACGATCAATCGCGGGACGGTGAAGGGCGGAGGGCTGACCAAAGTCGGCAGCCATCTGCTGATCATGGCCTATGCGCATATCGGGCACGATTGCGTGATTGGCGATCACGCGATGCTGGTAAACGGCGCGACTCTTGGCGGGCACGTGACTGTTGAGGAGTGGGCAGTGGTCGGGGCGCTCTGTCCGGTGCATCAGTTTGTACGGATTGGGGCGCATTCGTACGTCGGGGGCGGCACAACCATCACGCAGGATGTGCTGCCGTTTTCGATGACATCGGCCGCGCGCGAGGCGCATGCATATCTCATGAATAAAGTAGGTTTGCAGCGGCGCGGATTTTCGAAGGAGCGGATCGCGAGGATCCATCACGCGTATAAGATTCTGTTGGCTTCGAAGATGAACACGTCGCAAGCGCTGGAGAAGTTGAAGTCCGAAGCGAGCCGGGGAGAAGATGTGGATATGCTGATCCGGTTTATCGAGGCGTCGGAGAGAGGGGTTATTAAGTGAAGCGGCTTCTAGGTGCTAGCTTCTAGCTTCTTAGCTTTTAGCCAAACAACACCTACTCAACGCACTTCGCTAACGGACTGACTGCTAGGAAATCTGCCCACCTCGAGAAGTTTCTCCATTTCGTCATATCAGCATGTAGGAATGCACGTCGTAGGCGGTACCGTTGGAGTAGACGCCCGATCGCTTGCCCTCGGTCGGATACATGTCGACCCAGCGCTCAGTGAAGGACTGCCGCTTACCTCGGAGTACTCGGCGCCAAGCGGGGCAAGGGCTGCAAGAATATTGCGCTCAGCGGCCCGCGCAAAATCCTAATTCTCGGTCTTCTTCTAGTCACCTAGCTATTGGGCGTTCTGCTCGTTATTCTTGAGTGCTCGGAACGTTCGATTTCCGGGGGAATTCGTGTGAGGAGCAGGTTCCTCGCGCGATCGTGCCGTGCGTCGGCAAAACAAAGTCGCGGCAATACCAGATGGGAGAACTCATGAGAGGGCTTACGGATAAGCGCATTTTGATTACCGGGGGGGCTTCGGGGATCGGAGCCGCTACGGCGGCGCGCTTTGTGGAAGAGGGGTCGCGCGTGTGCGTGCTTGATCGCGACGCGAATGCCTGCGCCCGGGTAAAGCATGATCTGCAAGGATTGGGGGAAGCCATCATCGCCGACGTTACAGATCTGATGCAGGTGGAGGCGGCATTTGCGGAGGCCATCCGGCTGATGGATGGGGTGGACGTGGTGATTAACAATGCGGGCATCAGCATACGGCACAGGTTTCTCGACATCACGCCGGAGGAGTGGGAGCGCGTAATTTCGGTGAATCTGACTGGCGTCTTCTATGTAGCGCAAACGGCGGCGCGGCATATGTGGGAAAACGGGAGCGGAGTAATTCTGCAGACGGCCTCGACCAATGGAGTGATGGGCTATCCGTTCTACGCGGACTACAACGCCACCAAAGCGGGAGTGATCGAACTGACGAAGTCGATGGCGCTGGAACTGGCGCCGAAGGTGCGGGTGTGCGCGGTGGCGCCGGGATACGTGCTGACGCCAATGCAGCGTGCCGAGTATTCGGATGCGATGCTGGCGGAGGTGAATGGGAAGATCCCGATGGGGCGGCATGCGTCTCCGGAGGAAATCGCCGGGCTGTTTGCATATCTGGCGTCCGATGATGCGGCCTTTATCACCGGGCAGGTGTTCACCATTGATGGGGGCGAGACAGCCGGAGGGTTGGCCAGCCGGTAGGGAAATTCTTTCCGCGGATTCAGAGTGAAAACCCCACTCTAAACGTCGCAAACGGCGCGACGTTAGAATGGAGCACCCAAAATCAACTTCGATGAGAGCTATCGTATTTCTTGGTGGAGGAAGGATTTCTGATGCGCTGTGCGCGGGATTGCGCCTCGCCGAATACGAACGACCACTGGTTGTTTATGACCGCAACGTTGCGAAGATTCGCCGATTGCGGCGGGAGTTCGGTGTCGTTGCGGGGCGAGAGTTGGAGGCCCTGCTGGCGCAGGCTCAGATTGTGGTTGTCGCGGTGCGTCCGGGATCGGTTGCGGAACTGTTGACGGATGTGGCTGAGTGCGGCACATATCCCACGCTGTGGGTGAGCCTGGCTGCTGGTGTTCCCTTAAAAAAACTGCGCAAGTACCTGCCGGGGGTGTGGTGGGTGCGAGCCATGCCAAGTCCGGTATGCCGGGTCAGGCGTGGGTTGACTGCCCTTTGTTTTGGTCCGGATGTCGGAAAGAAGGATCAGGAATCCGTACGGAAGTTATTTACGCGCGTGGGGCAGGTCGTGGAGGTTCCCGAACGGAAGTTCGATGCGTTTACCGCGACCTATTCTTCGAGCCATGGGTATCATGCGCTTGCATCGCTGGCGTCGGCGGCTCAGGATGTCGGATTGGATCGGAAGACTTCGTTGACGGCCGCCGCACATGCGCTGGCCGATGGGATTTTGTACTGGCGGGAGAGTGGTCTCGATCTTGGCGAGTTATTGCACGAGGCGACAACACCGGGCGGCATTGCGGCGGCGACGATGGTGGTCATGGATCGGGCCGGGTATGGGAGAGCGGTTCAGAAGGGGTTGAAGGCGGGGGTCGCACAGGCTCGGAGGAACGCTGCAGGAAGTCAGAAGTAGCAGGAAAGACAGATTGCAGGTTGAGGATTTGAGATTCGATACTCGTGAGAGGAGTTACTTTCGTCATCCTGCGCGTTTTGGGAAATCTGCAAGAATTACCGACGAAGGCTGTCCGAGCTTGGACTCTGGACAGGTGATTGTGTTCTATGGAAGTTCTAACGCCGAAAGCAGTTCGTCGCAGCACCCGTTTGAGAGTAGAGATTCCGGTGAGTGTAATCAGCCTGGATCGCATGCGTCCATTTGGGGAGAAGTGCACGCTTCTGGTGGTGAGTGCGCAGGGGTGCGGATTCCGAAGCTCGGAGGAGTTGCAACTGGAGACTCCGATCATGTTGAGCGGCCTGCCCGGAGGAGGCAGCGTAACGGGGCGAGTGGCGAGTTGCGTCCCGCTGGGAAACGACGGGAAATATTTTCTGATCGGCGCGGCGCTCTACACGCATGGAAATGTGTGGGGGATTGCGGACCCTCCGGAAGATTGGAATGTGGCGGCGAAGAGCGATGCAGTGGCGGCGGCTGAGCCGAAGGCTAGGGCTGTTCCGGCGGAACAGGTGATGCTGAAGAAAAAGGCTTGGCCTTATAACGTGTTTGCCGCTGGTTCGGAATTGCATCCCGGACGGAAGTAGCTTCCCGAGGCATCGTTGAGCGTCCTGCTCAGATCTTTCACCCGAAAAGGTTAGGAAGCTCCACGAAGGAAACCTTGTTAATACTCTGCATTGGATTGCAAGGCTGAGAGCGTGACCTCTGCCAGTCTCGGTTGATGCATGCGTCGAAGAACAATCGTCTATCTTGGGCTTTCGTAACTTCGCTCTCGTTACCGGGACTGCGATACTCTGAGCAGGCCTATGGAAGACGATTTCGAATCATCGGCACGACTGCTGCCTCCGAAGAAAGAGAAGCCGGAACCGGTGGAGCGTCCGTTTCGCGTGAAGCTGCGCGGATCGGTGCTGGTACTGGTGCGTTTGCCCAACAAGCGCGATGTGAAAGGCGCGATTCATCAGCTTTCGATTACTGGCGGAGTCATTCATCTGGAAAAGCCGCTCGATGAGAAGCTGTGCGTAGAAGTGATCTTTCATCTGCACGAGGCCACGATTCGCAGTAAGGCGCAGATGCTATTTCCCATGTGGGCGACACAGGGATGGATGCAACCGTTCCGCTTCGTCGATCTGACTGACGCGAATCGCGAGACGCTTGACGCCAATCTGAAGCTCTTCATCATGGGCGAAGCGCCGAAGGCCAAGGGCAACGCTGCGGGAGCGTAAACCCGCACACTGCAGTCAACTCTCGGCATTCCTGCTCAGCCGTTGGTCCTTGGTATTCAGCCTCAAACCTCAGCGTCAGAAGAAGAGATCAGAGCGGCGGCCTCTCGAAGTTACCCCGGTTACGTTGGTGATGTGGAGTTGTGGGCCTATCATCGCGAGATAAGAGGCATTCATGAAGCGGCTCAGCTTTCTCGTCTCGCTCACAAACAACGATAACGACTATCAGCAGGAGCAGGCTGCTGCGGCGGAGAAAGCCGCACGACGGCTGGGCGTGGACGTGAAGATCATCCATGCCAATAACGATGCTGTAGGGCAGAGCCAGCAGTTGCTGGAGCATGTGCAGAATTCGTCGGCCGCGCGTCCAGATGCGATCTTGTTTGAGCCGGCGGGCGGCACGGCATTTCCGCAGGTGGCGCGAGCGGCGGTTATGTCGGGAATCGGCTGGTGCGTGCTTAATCACGAAGTGGATTACGTTCTCGAGCTGCGACGCGCGTCGAAGGTGCCGATATTCGCGATTACCTCGGATCATACCGAGGTGGGCAAGATTCAAGGACAGCAGTTCGCTGCGCTGCTGCCGAATGGCGGCAAGATGTTGTACATCGAGGGACCCGCGAACAGTTCTGCTGCGAAGGAACGAACTGCGGGCATGATGAAGACCAAGCCGGCGAATATCCAGCTGAAATCCATGCGGGCGAACTGGACCGAGGAGAGCGCACACAAGACCGTGAGTTCATGGCTGCGGCTGACAACGTCGCAGGAAAGCCGAATCGATCTGGTCGGGGCGCAGGACGACAGCATGGCGATAGGCGCACGCAAGGCGTTCAGTGATATCGCCGAACCAGATCGAGCGCGCTGGATGAAGATTCCGATTACCGGCTGCGACGGCATGCCGAAGACGGGTCAAGCATGGGTCCGGAGCGGGATGCTGGCGGCAACGATTTATATCCGTCCGAATACGGATCTTGCGATTGAGATGCTCGTGGACGCGTTCAAGAGCGAGGCAACACTGCCGGAAAAGAAGATGACAACGCCGGAGTCGGTGCCCTCGCTGGCGGAACTAGCGACTGCGGGACAGAAACTGGCGAAAGCGGCGAAAGTGTAGCGAGCACGTTTCAGGGAGCTCAAGACCAGATCTCCGCGGAGCTCAGGCAGCCCTGGTAAATTACCCATCAGCCACGTTGCGCCCGAGAGTCCGGAGAATCCCGTTCGGTCACTTCAATTCTTCGACAATTCTTCGACAAAAACCAAGGTGGCGGATTCCACCGGGATCATCTTGAACGTGCTGCCGTTCTGGAATTCGAATTGATCTTCGGCAGCTTTCTCCCAGGCAGCGTAGTTCACATGCAGCGACTTGGCCGTGGCATGCAGTTCCTTGCTGATTTTCATGAAGGACTGGAATGCCTGGATGGAGCCGACAGGATTCAGATTGCTGCCGATGTTGAGCGCAGCGCTTCCGATATCGTAGGTCAGCTTCATCTTCTCGGCCACGGTCAGGCCTTCGGCTCCCAGCTTGGAATCTTCCAGTCCCGGATAGCGAACGAAGAGACGCGTGTAGTTGTTGGCGAAGCGCCGCGCCTGGGGCCCTTGCGTGGGCGTAAGAGCAGGCATGTAGATGGGGGAAAGACTGATTTCCTCCTTCTCGAGTTTGAGAAGAATTTGGCCGTTCTTGGTTTCGACCTTCTTGATCGCGGCGGGCGTCAGGGTGAGTGAATCGAAATCAGTCTTGCGCGAGGACGCGGATTCGATGAGCAAGTCGCCGAGACCGTCATCGCCGGCGTTCTTATCCGGGGGGATCGGTTTGCCTTTCTTGTCATAGGAGGAGAGAAAGATCAGCTGCATGCGGTCGCGGGTCAGTTCGCATTTGACCGCGTGGTCCTTTTTGTGACCGCGAAGCTCGGCATAAAAAGAAACCGGCAAGTTCTGACTGGCGACGGCATCGAATGATCGCATTGCAGAGTGGCCGTCATTCGCCTGCAGATAAACGACCCCCATGAGTTCGTTGGCTTCAGCGCCGAGCGGGAAGAGCACTAACGCGGTCGTGAGATGTTCGGCAGCTTCGGATAATTCCTGCTGGGCAAAGGCGAAGGGGACACTGACGCCTCCAACCTGGCGAATACTCTTCTTCTTGTTCTTGTACTGGCGCTGACGGGCGCGCTGGCGTTGTTTGTAGAGGGCTTCGCGGTCGTCCATGCCGTTGAAGGTGAGGTTCATCGCACGATTCAGCAGGTCTGCGACCATGTCTTCGGCCTCGCCGACTTCCTCGTCATACTGATCCCGCTTCGGTTGCAGGGTATCGAGATGGATCTGCGCCTCGGCTTGCGCATTTGGGTCGGATGAGGCTAGTTGCGAGAAGCGGGTGAAGTGTTCGCGGGCATGTTCGATATCTCCATAAGCTTCGTACATCAGAGCGATGCGCCATTCGGTGGGGGCGAAGTCGGGCGCAATGGTCGCGGCCTTTTCAAATTGCGCGAGGGCGCGATCGTACTTGCGTTCCTCCACGGAGCGGGACGCAGCGGAGTAAAGGTTCCGGACCTCGGCACCTTGCGGATCGGGCAAGTGCAGCAGCGCCTCCAGGTCGGCAAGCCGGAGATGCACACGGGCAGCGTCGGCGGCATTCGGCGCGACTTCGAGGTAATGCTGCAGCAGTTGAGCCGCGCGCTGCGGGTGATCGTTATCTTCGGCGCAGATGGCGCGGTTGAACGACATCGCCGGGGTATTGGCGGAGGGGCCTTGCAGTGTCTCCATGGCATCGCAGAGGCTCGCGCGATGGTGCTTCCTGTTGGACGCATGAAGGCTTTCGGAGGACGAAGTTTCAACAAAGCTGGCCGGCTTAACGGCTGCGCCGGCGGATTGCGGTGAGTCTCCGACCATCTGAGGGCCGCCTTCATCGAGAGAGGCGTCGAAGCCGATATCTTCCATGAGGCGGTTTACGTAGAGGGCGTGATCCTTGTCGACGGCGGCAGTTGTCGTGGTCTGTTCCCCGGTGATCCAGAGAGTGCGAAGCTGCTTTAGCTTGCTGCTGCGTTTGGGATCGGCGGTAGCCGAGACGGCCTCGTCGAGATATCCGAGAGCGGTAGCCGGATCGCCCATTTTGTGGTAGCAGAGTGCGAGGTTATAGGAGAGAACGCCTCCGGCGCTGTGGAGTTCGAGAGCGTTCTCAAGCGCTTCGCTGGCCGGCTTGAATTGGCCATGGTCATAGAGTTGGTGGGCGCGCTTCAGGGCGTCTTTGACGCGATTGCGGATCTCGTCATCGATGTGCTTGATGGCTTTGTCGGCGTCTTTCGTCTCCCAGAAGGCCTGCGACCCGGCGTATTGCTTGCGAGCTTCGAGGAGGTCTCCGGACTTTTCGGATTCCTTGGCCTGTTGGATGAGTGTCTTGGCCTGAGATTCGAGCGCTTTCTTCTCGTCTTTCTCTTCGGAGGAGTAAGCGGGAACGGCCAACAGCAGTATGAAGATCCACAAGAATTTCATGTGCACGTCCTGAGCGGAGAGTTTGATTGCTGTTATGAGCCCACAGTCACGGTTCCTGGATTCGTCCGAATGTTCCCTATCGAGTAAGGCGGTTTTCTGGCCCGCTTCGGTTCACTTCGGCCGAGTTATTTACGGATTGACACGGGGTAGGCTGTCTCGATCAGGAGCGAGTGGATTGTGCTAGATTTGGTTCAGCGGGCCCATAGCTCAACGGTTAGAGCAGCAGACTCATAATCTGTTGGTTCTAGGTTCAAATCCTAGTGGGCCCACCAAAACCCCATACAGTTGACAAATTCTCACTGCACACGCGCCTTTGGGTCACGACTGGGTAACAACTGGTTGCCCACAGAACCCAAGGCCTGCTCAAAGTCTTTCAAATTGCTTCGGTCGTAAACGTCCATCGCAAGGTTCACTTTTTTGTGCCCCAGCAGATCAGAAATCACTTTTGGATGGGTGCCGTTTCGCCTCATCTCCGTAGTGAGCGAGTGGCGGAAATCATGCCATCCACAAAGGGGGATTCCCAGTTCTTGTGCGGCGGGTTTAAGAAAACGGCGACGGATGTTGTTCGGATTTACAGGCGTCCCATTGCGGCTCTGGAACACCCATTTCTTGCCTTCCCCCAGTTTCCTCAGGCGGGCAAGCAACTCCATGTCCATGATCGGAATCTTCCGCTGCTCGTTTGGTTGCAGGTCGTACCACCGCCATCACATCGAAGCGGTGCGCCTGTTGCTACCGATCCTTGATCAAGAACACGCAAAGGAATACAGCTGGGAACGTGACCATAGTCGAGAGGAGTGGGTTGCCCAGTTCCGTGAGAAGGTCGGCGATGATGCAGATCACTGGTACTTTCTCTGCCCCCGGCATTGCCTCTACCACAAATGGCTTGGCATCACGATAGGGATTGAGGATTACATCAGCTATTTCATTTGGCGGGGATTCTGTTGGCACGCACCATGGGATCAACTGAAGCGGCTGTTGATCCGTAACCCAAAAGGAGATCAATGAAAATCCTGATCGTTGACGATGATGACGTTCTGGCTGCGTTTCTCGCTAAGGAACTGGAAGCCCGTGGATACGAAATCCTCCAAACTCACTTTGGAGATGGGGGCTTGTCGCTCTTTATAAAGGATGGCCCTTTTGCAATCGTGCTGGTTGATCATCGTTTCATACCGGGCACGAAGATCAAGGATGCAGTTCAATTGCTGACCGCGATCCACGGGATCAATCCCATTCAACAACTGGCAGTCATGACCGTTGAGGCAAACGAAGTACGAAGGAATCTGCCGGAGGCTTTACGCAATCTCCCGGTGCTCCGGAAGCCGTTCCGGATTGAGCAAGTGTTGCGGCTGCTGCGACAGGCTGTGTTGCCGCTCTGACCAGAATGGGGCATTTTCAATCAGTTCGATATAAACCTCGAGCTAAAGATTCGTGGGCTGGTAAAGCGAACGTTGATCATCACGCCCGCCAGCCTGTCATTTCAGTGGCAGCGCGAAATGAAGGAAAAATTCCGGGAGCAGTTTGAAGTCATCCGCAGCGACGTGCTTCGTGCCAACTACGGCATGAATCCGTGGCAGGAGAGGAATCAGGTCGTCACATCGATCTCGTGGGTCTCCCGAATTGAGGATGCCAAGGACAGCCTCCTCCGTAGCCGCTGGGATTTGATCATCGTGGACGAGGCACACAAGATGGCTGCCTACAGCGCCGACAAGAAGACTCTCGCCTACCGACTAGGAGAATCGCTGTCAGGCATGACGGATCATTTCCTACTGATGACGGCCACACCGCACAAGGGTGATCCCGAGAACTTCTGCCTTTTCCTAGAACTTCTGGATCGTGACGTGTACGGCAACGTCAAGAGCCTCGAAGAGGCTATGCGACGGAACTACGCTCCGTTCTACCTTCGCCGCACGAAAGAAGCTCTGGTGTCGTTCCCTGACCCCGAGACCGGAGAGGTGAAGAAGCTCTTCACTGAACGATTTGTCCACACTGCTTAAGCACTGCGCCTACAGGCGCAGTACTGATGATCCAACCTTAGCCTATCACTCTGCTCCGAAGACTCGCACTTACTGCGCTACGCAGTTCCAGTCCTTTACAATGGTGCCGCTTCCAAATACCGAGGGGGAACAATGGCGAATTTGACCAACGCGCTTCAGCAGCTTCGCGCTGAGCGCAGCCGGGCGCAGTCCGAGGTGGAGAAGTTGGATCAGGCAATTTCTGTGATCGAGTCTTTGAACGGTTCGGGAGCATCCCGCAAGTCAGGCCGCCCGACCCGAATCGTATCAGCCGCTTCGCGGCGGAAAATGGCGCAGGCGCAAAGGGCGAGATGGGCAAAGGCTCGAAATGGATCGCAGCCAGCAGCGACGAAAACAACTGCTTCCGCTCCTGTGAAGCGCACCATGTCGGCATCAGCCCGCAGAAAGATCGCAGCGGCACAGCGGGCGAGGTGGGCGAAGGTGAAGGCGGGGAAGAAGAAGGCGGCTTAGAGCCAGCAGGCTTACGCTTTCCTGACAAGCATGAATCTCCAACACTGGATTGACCAGCATCCGGCCGTGTTTGCGGCGATCTTCCCGATCTACTTTCTCTCTTTGTGGCTTCTGGTCGGTGCAACGATCAGCTTCGTCGGCGGTTGGTTCTCGCTGCGAAGGTCTATCGCACGCGAGCGCCGTTCAATGGAGCGAAATGGGGAATGCAGAGCGGACGGATGCGGTGGCTGGCAAACTACAACAACGTGTTGACGCTTGGAGTCAGTCAGCAGGGTTTGTATTTGGCCAGTATGTTCCTCTTTCGGTTCATGCACCCACCACTGCTCGTTCCGTGGAGCGAGATCAAGGTGCGGAGGAACAAGGGCTGGGTGTTCGAGTATGTGACCTTCACGATGGGACATGAACTGGCAGTCCCTTTGCGGATTCGCGGGAATCTGGCGGCGAAGTTGCGAGAGGCGGCTGGAAACGATGGCCCATTGAGGAGACGTGAGAGGCAAGACCGAATTGCGCGAGCCCGTGGGCGAGGCTGAGGACGGGGCGGACTCGGGGAGAAAAAATGATTCCTCCCACCTACAAACCGAAGAAAAAGTTCATGCAGCTTGCAATCGCGGAGGCAAAACGCGCCCGTGACCGAGGCGACTATGCTATCGGTGCAGTCATCACTCGTCTTGTTGGGAAACGGGAAGTGGTTATCGCGTCTGCTGGCAACCGGGTAAAAACCTCGGGTTCATCCATCAAGCATGTGGAGCTTGAGACCTTGAAATATGTTTCCTCCGGCTATGGTCGGTATCTGCCGGATTTCGTGTTGTATTCCACGCACGAGCCTTGTGCCATGTGCGCGGGTGCCTGCGTCTGGTCCAAAATAGGGGCGGTGGTATTTGGCGTTTCCCAAGAAGACATCACCGCCTATGGCAAGAAGCACGGCACCGAGGAATTCAAATGGCGGGCCTGTCTGATTTCATGCAAATTCGTCCTTGAAAAGGGCGGCCTTTGCGTTCCCGTCTTCGGCAAGTTTTTGAGACCGGAGTGCCGAAAGCTATTCGGATATCGGGCCTGCTGACGTACTTCGCCCCCGGTGAAGGTCAATTGCTCTTGAAACGAACACCCGGATCGTGTGGCATAATACGTCCTGCCTCTTCGAAGAGTAGTTCCCGCCAGATGAGACGCAACACCCCTTGAGGCGAATGGGCCGAACCCAGTGAGGTTCGTTGTGAAGTTAAAGTGTTATCTGCTGTCTCTTCTGAGAACCCACCGTCCGGATTGTGAACATTGCAAAGCTCGGGAAAAGTGCGGGATTGAGATGCGAGAACGTCTGGAAGAGTTGAACAGGCCGACGCAGCCGTACTCGCTCAACGATGGGGATCATGCCGAGGTTGTGCAGGCTTCGATTCCAAGCCCGGCAAAGGTGTAACAAACCCGCCCACGTCTTTTGCGCACCAAATGAAGAAGGCTGGTTAGAGCCAACGGAGGCGATCACTCGCATCGTTCTGCATACTGCCCTTCAGAAGAGTATCGGCAGCTTTGCTGCCTTTGGTCGATGCCGTCTGTAAAAGCATGTGCGCCTGTTCACAGCTTTGAGGAACCGACTTTCCCTGCAAGTAAAGGTTGGCTAGTGCGACCTCCGCGCTAACATTGCCTCGCTTGACCGCCTTCCACAACTCGACAGGATCATCCTCTTTCGCTGTGTCGGGGGTCTGGGCGGTTTCCAGTTTTGCCGGGATGACATGCTGAACTCGTCTGACCGGATTGCGGGCGATGTGTCGTTGATCAGCGTTTTTTACCTTGGGCTGCCCCGATGTGGGCGTAAGTTCGGCTGCTGATCCGGATTCTTTGGCAAGGTTGCGTTTGTGAACCTCGTAAAAAACCGATGAAACCACCATGAGCACTATCGAGACAACAACGATGGGGATCAATCTCGTGAGCCGCGCACGGGGAGGTCTTGGTTGACTATTGAGACTCGACGGGAGGATTCGTGATCGTTCTGAATTCGTTAGGAACACGTGAAATCGTTTGAATGGGTTCAACGGCTGGTGCGGCGGTCCCGCACATCGGGCAGATTGCTCTACTCCGAGGATAGCGATATTCACAGGAAGCGCAGGTGATGGGTTCGTCGCTTACAGGGTTAGACACGTCATTCTCCTCGGGGCGGGAGTTTTGGTCGTCGTGGCAACTAGATTGTAGTCAGCCCGGTGGAAGAGCACCCCGTAACGGAAGTAATGTCGGGGGGAGCCGGACGACGAGAAAGTCAGAAGACTGGAGGGGTGGATTTTCCGTCAAAAGGCGTGATTCTAGGCGCTACACCACGCTCAGGATAGCCCTTCGGACTGGCCCCAAAGCCCCGCAACATGGATTGAAAAGCAGGAACCGCCCCAACCCCTCCCGGCAGCCAAATCCCGGCAGAATCGGCTTACTGGCGCTTCGGCGTGAACTTCGACATGAGGAAATCCATGTCGTCTCCGACTCCATAGCCAATTTTATGGCTGGTCACTCGCACACGATCCAACCGGGTTAGAAGGTCATCGCGGCGCTCGACCGATAGTGCGTTTACGATTTTGAGCGCCTGCTCGAACATGCGCACAAGCGCATTGAAGTATGCCTCATCGTCACTGGCAATGTCGCTGGAAAACCCAGCAGAACGCTCGCAGTAGAAAACCATCAACTCTGCCAATCCCTCCGGATCGCCAACTGCCTTCTTGTAATCAGAGATGGCACGCTTGGCTTGGGAGACAGAAGTGTCCTGCTTCCGGAACACATCAGGCCAAAGCCATCGATCAATGGTTTTCTTGTAGGGCTCCAGCACGTCCTCAGCCAAGCCAAAGCGGGCATGAAGAAACGTCTGGTTATCCTTGTGCGCGGCGTAGAGGCTCTGAATCAATCCCAGCAGTGCTGCCCGATCAAAATCTGCGAGTTTTCCTTTGACATCTGTCCACGTGGGCTGCGATTTCGGCTTATGTTTCGCCATACACTCCACGATTCTACCCTCCGGAGTTCCGCCGATTCGAGCCGAACGGCGGAAATCTAACCTGTACCCGCATCCATCCGTGGCAAAATTGAATCCCCACTCATGACCGCCGCGATGCCAGAGCGCAGACCCGCGACCGAGGAAATCTCCGGCGTCATCGAGCGGGTCACCTTCCACAACGATGACAGCGGCTTCTGCGTGCTTCGCGTCAAGACAAAAGGGCATCGGGAGGAGACGACGGTCGTAGGGTCGCTGCCTTCTGTGACCGCTGGGGAATGGCTGGTCGCGGAGGGATGTTGGGTCAGGGACCGGGAACACGGACTGCAATTCAAAGCCAGCACCATGAAGACAGTGCCGCCTACCACCGCCGAAGGGATCGAGCGGTATCTCGGCAGCGGCTTGGTGAAGGGCATCGGCCCGATTCTCGCGAAGAAGCTGGTCGTGCGATTTGGAGCCGAGGTTCTATCCGTGATCGAGAAGCGCCCGGCCGAACTGCAAACCGTCGATGGCATCGGCCCCAAGCGCCGGGAGCGAATCGCGAATGCATGGCAGGAGGCAAAGCAAGTACGGGAAATCATGCTGTTCCTCCATAGCCACGGAGTCAGCACCAGCCGGGCGGTGCGAATCTTCAAGACCTACGGGGAGCAGGCAATCGAGCAGGTGCGGAGCAATCCCTACATGCTCGCGAAGGACATCTACGGCATCGGCTTCGCGACCGCCGACCAGATCGCCCAGAAAGTCGGGATTCCACGGGACTCGCCCAATCGGGCAAAGGCGGGCATCGATCACGTTCTGCTGGAGGCGACATCGGAGGGACATTGTGCGTTGCCACTGGAAAAACTCAAGCTCTTGGCGATAAAGCTGCTGGAAGTGGGTGAAGCTCCAGTTGAACATGCGCTGTCGCAGATGCTCACCAGTGGCTCCTTATTATTGGAGGAAATTGATGGCGAGCCCCTGATCTTCCTGCCGCATCTCCGGAGAGCGGAGGAAGGCATTGCGCTGAGGATCAAGCGGCTGGCAGGAGGGCCGACAACCTACCCGCAAATCGATTTCGAGAAAGCAGTCGCATGGTGCGAGGGGCGAACGGGAAAGAAACTCGCACCCAGCCAAAGGGAAGCTCTGAAAACGGTTCTAGGGAACCGAACTGTCGTGATCACAGGAGGACCGGGTGTCGGGAAAACGACGCTCGTGAACTCGATCCTGCTGATCCTGCGTGCCAAAGGCGTGAAATGCCTGCTGTGCGCCCCCACTGGAAGGGCGGCGAAGCGGCTGACCGAAACTACGGGCATGGAAGCCAAGACGATCCATCGCCTGCTGGAAATCAATCCCGCAACCGGGCGGTTCACCAAGGACGAATCGAGCCCGCTGGCATGCGACCTGTTGGTTGTGGATGAAACGTCGATGGTGGATGTGCTGCTGATGCACTCGCTGGTGCGGGCTCTTAGCAACCACGCCGGGATGATTCTGGTCGGCGACGTAGACCAGCTTCCATCCGTTGGACCGGGCACGGTGCTGCATGACTTGATCGAAAGCGGTGTGGTGCCCGTTGTCCGCCTCACGGAAGTGTTCCGGCAAGCGGCGGACAGCAGGATCATCACGACGGCGCACCGCATCCGCCGAGGACAGATGCCGGACATGAAGGAAGCAGACCCAAGTTCGGACTTCCATTTTGTCGAGCGGGACGATCCGGAGAAGATTGTGGCAACTCTGGTCAAGTTGGTGCAGGAGAGAATTCCGGATCGATTTCATCTAGACCCGATCCGTGATGTTCAGGTTCTTTGCCCCATGAACCGGGGATCGCTCGGGGTGCGGGAACTGAACACTTCGCTTCAGCGGGCGTTGAACCCGTATCAATCCGGTCAACCGACCGTCGAGCGATTCGGATGGCGGTTCCAGATTGGCGACAAGCTCATCCAGACCGAGAATGACTACGACAAGGAAGTGTTCAACGGCGACATCGGAACGGTGGAACGGATAGACGTAGTGGAACATCAAGTTGCGGTTCGCTTCGATGACCGGATGGTGAAGTACGATTTCGGGGAATTGGACGAAGTTGCCCCGGCCTACGCAGTGACCATCCACAAGTCGCAGGGATCGGAGTTTCCAGCGGTGGTGATCCCGCTGGCCACGCAACACTACATGCTGCTGCAAAGGAACTTGATCTACACGGGCATCACACGGGGCAAGAAGCTGGTGGTGCTAATCGGTCAGAAGAAGGCGCTGGGTATCGCGGTCCATAATGACCGACCGCAGCGGCGGTTTTCGGGACTGCTCACAAGCCTGAGGAACGAGGGGTAATGGACGATCATGCACTGCGCCCGGTGGAACAGTAAAAGAAGACCATCAACGCTGAAGGAGCCAAACGCATACCCGAATCCTCGCGGGTGGTGTTCGATTGGATTTCATTTATCTGTGACAAGAATTTTCTCAGCGGATTCGGCGTGCTGGATTTCCACGACTTCATTTTCCAAACAAGCAAACCAGAACACGCGGTCAAACTCATTTTGGAATTTCCATTCTTCTATTCCAAACGGTATTGGCACGCTGCGGAAAACGGTGACTCGGCTGTACAGGAGAAGGTACACTTGCGCCCCGGCGGGCAGGTTTGCACGATACTTCGCCACCAGCTTGTTCTTCGCAGCAATTTTGTTAGCGATCTCAGTGCGAATCTCTGAGATGGTGATTCCACCACATTCGCCAGACCACCATTCCCCGGACTCTGCCGTGATGAGAATGTGGTCAAAGCCTTCAGGCAACTCATCACCGTTCAGAACGACGGCGGGATTGGCTCTCTCGCGATTCCGGGTCACAGCATCCACGAGGGCATCTATCAACTGGTTCTTGTCTTGTCTCTTTCCTCGCGCTGGGCAGAAATACACATTGACCCGCGTCGGGGGCGCGTTCGTTGCCTGATACTTCTCCTGCGCCTTGAGCATAATCACCTGATGAAACGATTCCGCCTCGACAGGAGAAATCCCGAAGTTCGTGCTCGCCGGACGCAAAACTTCGGAGACCTCGATTCCCAAAGCACCGTTCGGCGTTATAAATCTGAAATCCGGCTCCTCACCTGCCGACTCGCCCGTGGGAATCGGCGCTCCAGCTTTCCGCGCTGCCGCAAGCGCACGCTGTTCGATCTCCTTCTTCTCCCGATTCCTAGTCATTTTCGATTCACCTGTTCTGTGCAACTGGCCAACGCCTGTCAATTTCAGCCATGATTTCTTCGGCCCACCGGACAGCATCGGCGACGGCACTGACGGTCGCAGGAACCTTCTTTCCGCCGTCGTATTGTGCCAGCTTCCGTGCTGCCAAAATCGACGCAGCGATCAGCAGCACACGCTTTCGACCTTCATCCATGGGTGGAGGCACCGGGGAGCGGAAACCTCACGCAACGGTTGCGCTGGGTTACCAGTCTGAGCCTATCACTTTCGCCATTTGTTCGCCTACACCGTTCGCCTTCTTGAGCAAGGCAGGATTCGAGCCCGATGTTGCCCGCTAGCGTCCCACCAAAACCGTCGCAGCACAATTTTGGCACGCTTGGGCGGCTGGCTACGGCTGCGCATGACATCCCCCGTGCCCCTTTTCTGCACGAAGGCGTCTGGCGATGAAAATCGACTGAGCGGCGCTGGCAAGAAACACGAGCGGGGATGCGGCGGGGCGACGGTGAACTCAGCGTCAGCCCGAGAGTCGTTATCGACCCTAGCATGATTCGCTCTACCCCCACTGAATGCTTCCGTCAGTGAGTTTGTCCGTGCGTGGCTTTCTCCGTATTGGGTAACATCTGGGGTAACAACTGTGACTACATCTGCATGCTGGTGACTAAAATCAGCGTTGGGAAGTCGCTGAAATCATTCGTTTTCAATCGTTGTTTGACAATCTGTTGGTTCCAGGTTCAAATCCTGGTGGGCCCACCAAATGCGGCCACTGCACAAGGATTACTCTGTTGAGGACGCAGCGCCCGGTCACCGTTGACACTCCTAAGATCGGGTCGTAGAGTGACTTAAGTTCTCCAGCAAAATCAAAAGATGCTCGGGCGGGAGGCAGGTATGCAAGCGAAGCTACTCTGGGCGGGGGCAATGGTGTGTCTGGTATCGTGCTCCGCGTGGGGACAGGATCCCACGAAGGTTGAGCCCAAACATTACAGATTGGATTTCGAGAATGAGCACGTGCAGGTAGTGTCTGTGCACTACGGGCCGCATGAAAAGTCTGCGCTACATGAGCATCCGGGTGGAGTAGTTGTAGTTCTCACACAAGCCCATTTGCGATTTACGGATGAGAATGGAAAGGTGCGCGATGTATTCTCCAAACCCGGCGAGGCGCGCTGGTATCCCCCGTTTAAGCACAAGGTGGAGAACCTTGGGGACACGGCTTACGATGCCGTGTATGTCGGGATCAAGGGAAAGATGTCCGCGGCGAACGGACACAGTAATCCGGCACAGATGGAAGACGAGGCGCAGAAGGTCGTCGCGGCGCTATTGATGGCGAAGAACAGCCAGTAATCGCTCGCTTCCAACTCCAGAGCCATACTTACCGGGCTGCCGGCACCCGGGCTTCCGGAACATCAAATTCCACAATGAGATCCGCTCCTGAGAATTGCTCGTCGCATTGGAAGGCGGCAATCCTGGTGGGAGCGGTTTCTTTGTTTTCCTTCATGTATTTCTACGAGGGCGGGGGATGGAATCAGAATTCCCGCTTCGATCTGCTGCGCGCGATTATTGAGCAGCACACGCTACGGATTGATGCCTATCACGAGAATACGCAGGATGTCGCTCACTTCCAGGGTCACTACTATTCGGACAAGGCCCCGGGATTGGTCTTCCTGGCTGTGCCCGTTGCGGTAGTCACTCGGCCGGTGTTGAGTGCGGTCGGGTTGGACCCGCAATCTGCGCGTGGGGAATTTGCTCTCTCTTACATTGTTGGCGCGTTTGCGGTGGCGCTGCCGGCTGCGCTTGCGGGAGTGTGCCTGTTCTTTCTTGGATTGCGATTCGGGGCTGGCTGCACAGGAGGCGCGTTCAGTGCGTTGTTGATGTGCATAGGGACCCCGATATGGGCTTACGCGAGTTTGTTCTGGGCGCATGCGCTGGTTGGGGCTTGTCTGGTCTTCGCGTTTGCGGCCGCGTTGAAGCTGGGGGATTCGTCTTCAGAGTTCGGGTGGGCGCTCGTGGTCGGACTGGCTGCGGGATGGGCGACGGTGACGGAGTATCCGGCGGCCCCGGCTTCAGCCGCGTTGGCGTTTCTGGCCATGTCGCAGGTGTGGTCGCGGGGTCGCCGGCCTCGGTGGAGGGTTGTTGCCGGAGTGGGAGTTGGGGCTTTGATTTGTCTGGCCGTGCTGCTCGGGTATTTGCATGCGGCGTTTGGGGCATTCCGTCCGAGCTATTCGTACTACGATCCGAATTCATTTTCGTTCATGCAGCAGCAGGGGTATATGGGACTGACGTATCCTCATCCGGACCGATTGTTGAAATTGTTGTTTGGATGTGCGCGCGGTTTGTTCTTCGCGTCGCCGGTTTGTCTCGCCGCAGCGGTTGGGTTGTGGTGGCTGAAGAGTTCGAATCGCGCTGCAGCGGTGGTGGCTGGCGGGATTGTTGCTTACTACTTCCTTTTCAATTCTTCGTTTTATTGGTGGAAGGCGGGGCTCTCGTTCGGTCCGCGATATGCCGGGGCGGCGATCCCTTTGTTGTGTCTGGGGCTGGCCGTGGTCTGGGATCGAGCCGGGTTGGCAGGGCGTCGCGTGTTGCTCGGGTTCGCCACGATGAGCGTGTTGGTTACGTCGATGGCCGTGTCGACGACGTCGCAGTTGGCGATGCAGGATTCATGTCCGATGGTGCATGCGACGTGGCCGGCATTTTGGGCGGGGAAGATGGCGCTGAATCGGGATTCGATGTTGACGGTCTCCGAGGCGGCCGGTGGAAAGTATGGGGCTTTCAATTTGGGGCAGCTTTTGGGGCTGCGCGGGCTTGCCAGTTTGATTCCGTTGTTTGCGGTTTGGGGCTTCGCGGGATTGGTTTGGGCTCGGCTCACGCGCGCGAAGGATGATGCGTTCTGAGCCGGTTGTCCCGCTTTGCCGTGCGCACAGACTGCAATTGAGAAGGCAAAATCCCCACCGTCAACGTCGCAAAATCTGCGCTCTTTAAGGGTGGGATACCCGCAGCCATCGCGCGCGGTCTCCGGGCATCGCTGGTGTTAGTCCGTGTAAGATAGTTTTGAGATCAAATTACGGAGTCGGTTGAGGAATTTATGGCGCACATGGTTCATTGCGTGAAGTTCAACAAAGAGATGTCCGGGCTGGATGAGCCCCCGTTCGACAACGCATTGGGACAGAAGATTTACGACAACGTGTCTCAGGAAGCGTGGCGGATGTGGACGGAGCACTGCAAGATGCTGCTGAACGAGTATCGCCTGAATCCGGCGCGGCGCGAAGATCAGGAAGTCATCGTAAAGCAGTTAGAGATGTTCTTCTTCGGCGAGGGATCGGCGAAGCCGAAAGAGTATGTGCCCCCGGCGCAGTAGGGCCAGTGTTCGGGGTCCGCTTTTTCTCGCCGAGTTCGGGGCGTTTGACCTCAGGCGTCAGGCTTGAGGCTGCGCTGTAACCGGAGCGTCTCGCAGGAATGGGGCTGCGCCGAGCAGTAGGGCCAAGCCTGGGATTACGACCCAATTCACCACCGCGACCGCAAAATAGGCAAGACGGAACCACAGGAATCGATCTACTGCCATAGCCAAGGGCAGGATCGCGCACATAACAATCAGGAGCAGCAGCGCCGGAAATGCAGCTACTGCCAGACGCGTTGCGAGGTGCGCCCGCGCGCGCTGCGCCAGGTATGCTCCGGCGCTTCTGAAGAGGGGAAGTGTTGCGAGCCAGGGCCAGTAAAACATCACGGCTATGCGTCCCTTCCAGATCAGGTTTGGACGATAGCCCAGCATCTGCAGTGCCATTAAAGACACGCTTACCCCGAGCAACGTGATCATCCCGGGAAGCCACAGGCGTTTCGTGCGGTGGTTCATGATGTCCTCCACGGATCGGGTCCGGCGAATTTCTTTTTCCAGAACGCGCCAGTCGCCGGTTTCCTGCAAAGTAATTCTCAGGGTGTCGGATTCGCTCATGCCATCGGAGCGAGCCTCGTCGTAGGCTTCTTCCAGATGGGCGGCCAGCTCGCGAATTATGTTCTCGCGATTTGGACCGAGAGAGGCTCCCGGGTCGAGACGTTCGCTTACCAGTTTCTTCCAATCAGCCATGGCTCACTCCTGCGAGCGCGTCCAGCGCGTGGAAGAAGGATCGCCACTGTTCGCGCAATGGGGCGAGCTGTTTGCGTCCGGCGGTCGTGAGTCGATAGTAGCGGCGGTCGCGTCCGGCCTGGTTGGGTTGCCAGCGGCCTTCGAGCCATCCTCGTTTCTCCATTGCGTAGAGCAACGGATAAAGCGAAGCGAGCGTGAAAGTCAGGGCTCCGCCGGTGCGTTCGCCGATCTGCCGGGCGATTTCGAAGCCGTAGAGCGGCTGTTTGGCCAGCAGAGAGAGGATGGCGAGTTCTCCGCTACCGCGTGCGATTTTAGAGCTGATGCGATTGACCATGCTATATAGTAATCCTATATAGTAGTATAGGATTCCTGTATTTGTCGGTCAAGGTTACCGCGGTACCAGTGGGCGGGCCTGTCACAGTTGCAGAAGATCTGGTTCCTTGGTTGGCGTAACTCGGCCTTGAACGCCGCATCTTCCATGCAGATACATGCCTGTTGGGCAGTCCAGCCTGCGTTACCGGGCTAATCATCTCTGCACCAATATTGATGCAGTGTTAATCAACCTGTAACATCCGGCTGCTAGAACCGGAGTATGGATCTGCACGGCTACAACACGCTGATCCTTTCCGACCTGCACCTGGGTGCAGAAACCAGCCGTGCGTGCGAGGCTACTCGAGTATTGAAGGATAGCCGTTTCGAGCGGCTGATTCTGCTGGGCGATATTTTTGCCGATCTGAATTTTGCCCGCCTGACGAAAGAGCACTGGAAGTTTCTCGGCTACATTCGCAAGCTGTCGCATCCCAAGCGGAACGTTGAAGTTGTGTGGGTGGAAGGGAATCACGACTACGGGTTGACCGACATCATGTCGCATCTGGTCGGCGTTCGCGTGTATCAGGACTACATGTGGGAGTACCGTGGGCTGCGGCATATTGCCATTCACGGGCACCAGTTCGATGGATTCCAGGTGAACCGGGTGCGGCTGAGCCGGTGGGGAACTTCTCTTTACCTGCAATTGCAGAAATTGGATTTCAAGAGCAAGCCGATCGCGCGGATGATTGATCGTTTGAACACGCGGTGGCTGCGCATGTCTACGAAGGTCGCAGCAGGGGCGCTGGCTTACGCGAAGCATCATCAGGTGGACCGGATTTTCTGTGGGCATACGCATCAGGCCCTGCATGTGGAGCAGGGCGGGATTGGCTACTACAACAGCGGTGGGTGGGTCGATTCGCGGCTTACTTATCTGACGATCGATGAAAGCGGGGTACAGATCCATGACTACGACGAACACCTGCAACGAACTGACCATTGTGATTCCGGCGAAGAACGAAGCGAAATTGATTCCGCGTTTGCTGAGTTCGCTGATGAATCAGGATTACTCGAGGATGTCGAGTACGAAAGTGTTGGTGGCTGATGCGAACTCGACGGACGGGACTCCGGAGGTGGTGCGGTTGTTCCGTCATCGTCTGAACGTGAGCGTCATTCGCGGAGGCATGCCTTCGGTCGGGCGGAATCAGGGAGCGGCGCTGGCGGATTCGCGCTACGTTCTGTTTCTCGATGCCGATATCGAGCTGGCGGATCGCACGCTGGTGCGGCGGTGCGTCGAGAAAGCCAAGGCGAGAGATCTACACTGCGTCACCACGAACATCGTGTGCAGGGAAGGAAGCCTGGTCGACAAAATGTTCTATGCCGCGAATGATTGTTTTCAGTACTTGTCGTATCTGCATCGTCCATTTGCGACCGGGATGTTCATGTTCTTTGACCGGAAGAAATTCTGGGAACTGGGCGGGTTCCACGAGCAGATTCTTTTCGCCGAAGACTACAAGTTGAGCCAGCAGGTGGACCGTCGCAGATTCGCGGTGGTGCGTGGTGGAGTTTATACGACCAACCGTCGTTTCAAGCGGATGGGGCATTTGAAAGTGGGATGGCTCTTCCTGAAGACTGCGATGAATTACTGGAATGAGAAGTATTTCCTGCGGGATCACAAATATTGGGCGGAGCCGGAGACTACAGGCGCTAAAGCTCAGTAGAGAGTGGACGCTAGGGTTTTGTGGTGTGGCCACGAAAGCAGGATTCAGCCAACCAGCTGAATCCTGCTTTGTTTTGGACTGACTCAAATCTAGAACCGGAGAACGATACCTGTGGACAGACGAACGTTCCCCTGGTGTTCGCTGAAGAATTTGGTTCTGACGTAATCTCCTTGCAGGCGCCAGGCGAGTATGCGCAGCAGTTTGTAGTCGAGACCGCCGCCGACTGCATAGGCGAACGATGAATCTGATGGGCCCGCGTCGAGCTTTGCATGGCCGAGTCCGAACTCAAGTTCGGCAAACGGGCGCACTGGCCCAACCGAAACCGAAGCGCGCGGACCGAAAAGATAATTGTGTTCCGAGAGATGAGAGTTAAACGTGCCACAAGGGCCAGGTACCGGCGGACAAGGTCCAAAGAAATTTTGTGACCCGTAGTGCGCGTCGATATCGGCGACGAAGCCGATGAAGGGGAGGAACTTTCCTTCGAGCGTAGCCTGCCATCCGTTCGTGTTGGCCCGGTCGATGGAAGACATATTCGTGTTGTAGTACGAGTATCCGAAAAAGATATTGCCCGAAGTGGGGACTTGCGCTGACGCGAGCGAGGCGAAAAGAAGAAGAGCGAGAGGGAATAGGAAGGTCTTGCGCATGGGGCTCCTTGCCCTGCCGTCCCAACCCACAGGACGGAAGAAAGTTGTTGGATGCGCGAGGTGGCGTTCTGGTAGCTGACTTCTGTGGTTTAGAATCTCCAGACGATTCCGGTAGACGCGCGGTAATCGTTTTGTGTGGCGTTGGCGTAATGCGTATGCATGTAGTCACCCTGGAAGCGCCAGGAGAAGTTCTTGAAAAAGAGTTTGTAGTCGATGCCGCCGCCGACATCGATCACGAGAGGGCTGTAGGTGAATCCGCTGGAGTTCAAGCGGCGGATACCAGCCATGGCATCAACAAACGGACGCCATTTCCCGAGGTTGGTGGAGAGACGTGGACCGCCAACAATGTTGTATTGGGTAACGCCTGTCGCGCGATAGAAGCCGCTGCCATCGACCACCAGACCGAGATGCGGGAAACGCACGAAGGGAAGAGCCTCGAAGGAAGCATTCCATCCGCGATAGCTCTGCTTGTTGACCACGTTGGTGAGCTGGCCGTAGGAGACTCCGGCGTAGACGTTTCCACTGGGAAGAAGCCCGTTAAATTGAGCTGACGAGGGGATGCTGAACAAGAGCATTCCGAGAAACGCCAGCACGGCGGCAGCGGTTTTCGACACGAATTATTCCTCCCCGGCAATCGTGCCGGCAAAAACATCCATTGTAATCAATGAAATCCGTTAGATGCAGTGTACCGGATGGCCAAGATGTCCCGCCGCACAAAATTTTGTAACGTCGGGCTTAGGACTACCGAGCCGGTGTTGACGAAAATTTACTCGATATTCATGGTGCCAAAACCTGCCGGCTCTCGTCTATCCACTAGCATGGAAATGATGACTATGAACACACATTGGCAAACATGGGAGCGGTTGGCCGCGCCGGCCGGCTTTAGAGACGAGAAGGAGTCGAAGTTGAAGCTGAGTGTCGAAACGCGAAATCAAGGCGACGTGATCATCGTCCACTGCCAGGGCCGCATCGTGTATCGCGACGAAGCTGCCGCCCTGTCGCGGGTTGTGGGGGAAGTTCTGCATAAGGGCACCAGACTGGTTCTGGAACTGAGCGGTGTGAGTTCGATGGACAGCGCGGGGATTGGCGAGTTGGCTCTGCTGCAAACCTGGGCCCAGGATCGCAACGCAGAGCTGAAGTGCGCGGGCGCGAATATGACCGTGCGGACCTTGCTCGATCTGACGAACCTGGATTCGGTGTTGGAGGTTCATCCGACGCTGGATTCCGCACTGCAATCCTTTACCGAACGCGTGTGTGCCGACTGTTGAGAAGGTAGAAGTCAGAAGTTGGAACGCAGAAGTGCGGCATTTCAGATCTCAGATTTGTGGGGCGGAGAGGGCTTCGTCCCTTTTTTCTTTGGTCCTACAGGGTATGGAGTGGTTGCCTTGGACAGCCGCGGGCGCGCCCGCTCGACACTTAACACTCCACATTTCACACCGTTTGCTTCAATTTTCCCGATGGAAGCGATAGCGGCCTTTGCGCTCCAGCGCTACAGCTTCCGCCACCTTCAGAAAGGCGCGGGCGGCGTGCGAGAGATTTGCGTCTTTTTGGTAGATGAGGCGCAGCTTGCGTTTGAGCTGAAGTTCGTGAACAGGGATGCTGACCAGTTCTCCGCGGGCGATTTCGGTTTCCACGCTGATCTCCGGAACCAGCGCAACGCCGTTTCCCATGGCGACATATTGCTTGATGGCTTGCAGCGTGGGGAGTTCCAGATCCATGTGCAGCGGTGTTTTGTGGGTCTTGAAGAGCTGGATGACTTTCTCACGATACGGAGAATTGACGATGTGGGCGACGAAGGATTCGGCGCCAAGTTGACGGATGCTGACCTGTTTTGCGGATGCGAGAGGATGGCTCGGCGGAACGACGAAAACGAGTTCGTCCAGAAAGATCACGATCGACTGAAGCGCGGTGTCCTGAGGCTCGTACGAGAGGACTCCAAACTCGGCGCTATAACGCAGAACATCGCCTGGGATGTGGCTGCCGAGCGCGCGTTCCACGCGTAATCTTGATCATCGGATGCAGGCGCCGGAATTCGGCCAACACGGGTAACAGGTAGAGCACCGTGAATTCGTTGGCGGCGATCACCAGCTTGCCCTTCTGCAGTTCGCGCAATTCTGAGAGGGATTCGGTGGCTTCACTCCGGAGATTGATCAGCTTCTCGGCATACTCATAGAGCACTTTGCCGGCATCAGTCAGAACGCCTTCGCGGGAGGAGCGGTCGAAGAGAGCTTCGCCGAGTTCGTTCTCAAGCTTGCGGATGCTCTGGCTGACCGCCGATTGGGTGCGGAAGAGCTTGTCGGCGGCGCGGGAGAAGCGACGTTCGCGGGCAACGGCAAGGAATACCTCAAGCTGGGAAAGCTCCATATGCGGCCCCCTTAATGCGATGCATAATTGTATTAGCAAAACTTATTATAGTAACAATGCTAATCATTGCTGAAGAATTATAAGTTTTGCTTCTAGCGTCAATGTGCTTACCATAAAGAGCTGGGTTCCGGTGGCGGCGGGCGAGTGCCGTTCGGGACCAGGGCAAGAGGCCCTCGCGACAGCCGGCGGGATGCTACTTGGCATTATTTCCAGAGGGAAGGATCCATGAGCACGCATCGAGAGCGCATTACTATTTTCGACACCACGCTTCGGGACGGCGAGCAATCGCCCGGTTGCAGCATGAATCAGCAGGAGAAGCTGCGCCTGGCGCACCAACTCGACCGGCTCGGGGTGGACGTGATCGAGGCCGGTTTTCCGATTGCTTCGGACGGCGACTTTGAGTCCGTGAAGGCGATCGCCGACCGTGATCCGGCGGCCGGTGATTGCGGGGCTGGCCCGGGCGGCCAGCGGAGACATCGAGCGGGCTTGGGAAGCGCTGAAGTATGCGGCGCATCCGCGCATTCATGTATTCCTGGCCACTTCCGACATTCATCTTCAATACAAGCTGCGGATGACGCGCGATCAGTGCGTGGCGCAGGCGCGGGAGGCGATCCAGTTGGCCAAGTCGTTGTGCGATGACGTGGAGTTCTCCCCGGAAGATGCCACGCGGACGGATCCTGAGTTTCTCTGCCGCGTGTTGAACGCGGTCGTAGAGGCGGGTGCGACGACGTTGAATATTCCGGACACGGTCGGTTACACCGTGCCGACGGAATTCGCGAACCTGATCGCGACCATCCGGAAGCGCGTGAAGGGCATTGAGGATGTCGTGATCTCGGCACACTGCCACAACGATCTTGGAATGGCGGTTGCGAATGCACTGGCTGCGATTGCCGCGGGAGCACGGCAGGTCGAGTGCACCATTAATGGCATTGGCGAGCGAGCCGGAAATGCATCGCTGGAAGAGATTGTCATGGCGATGAGGGTGCGGCCGGACCGCTATCCATATGATACGGGCATCGTGAGCGAGCACATTTTTGCCGCGAGCCAGATGCTGAGCGACATCACCGGTGTGCCGGTGCAGCCGAACAAGGCGATCACCGGGCGAAATGCATTCGCGCACGAGGCGGGCATTCACCAGGATGGTGTTCTGAAGAATCCGCTGACGTACGAGATTATGACACCGAAGTCGGTGGGCGTACCGGATTCGAAGCTGGTGCTGGGTAAGCACTCTGGGCGACATGCGCTGAGCATGCGGTGCGAGCAACTGGGATATCAATTTGATCGGCGCGCGCTCGACGATATCTATCGACGATTCGTGCGGCTTGCCGACAAGATCAAGCATGTCGAAGATCATCATTTGCTGGAACTGATCCGCGACACGCATAAACCTTCGCGCACGGCGACACCGTTGATCGAGCCCGTCATCGAGGCGACTGCGCCAGCGGTGGTAAATGCGCCTGCTCCGGAACCGGAGAAGACCTTTGCCGTGGCGGCACAGACGAATCCGTTTGGCATGCCCATCCCCGTGCATCCAGAGCCATCGCAGCATGAGCAGACGCAGCAGGAAGATTATTTGTGGGGCGTCTAGGAACATTGAGTCATTTGGTAATTTTGTGGTTGGGTAATTGGAATACCAAAGCCGCCTGGTGGCGGCTTTCCTTTTTGGGCGAATAGAATTGGCGGTTAGTAAATCAGTCAGCTTCACAACTCATTCTCGCAATCACTCATGAAGATAGATCTTACTGTTCTGCCTGGCGATGGAATCGGGCCGGAAGTTACCGCGCAGGGCGTGAGGGTTTTACAGGCCGTGGCGGCGCGATTCGGTCATCAACTTCAATTGCAGGAAAAGCTCATTGGTGGCGCGGCGCTTTCGGCGGTAAACGATCCGTTGCCTGCGGATACGATCGCGGCCTGCTTGTCATCTGGCGCGGTGCTGCTGGGCGCTGTGGGCAGTCCGGCGTTCGATCATAATCCAGGACATCTTCGGCCGGAGGCGGGATTGCTGCGGATTCGGCGCGAACTGGGGGCATACGCGAATCTGCGTCCGGCGCTGTTTTTTCCGGCGCTGGAGGATTGCTCGCCCTTGCGACCGGAGATCGTGCGCGGAACCGACATCATGATCGTCCGCGAGTTGCTGGGCGGAGCTTACTTCGGGCAACCGAGGTCCATTGAGGGTGCGCCTGGCTCACGCCTCGCGATCAACACCATGCGCTATGGAGAGAATGAAATCGAGCGTATTGCGCGCGTGGCGTTCGAACTGGCTATGAAGCGCAAAAAGCGGGTGCTCTCGGTGGACAAGGCGAATGTGCTCGAGTGCTCGCGTTTGTGGCGGGATGTGGTCACGCGAATTGGGAAGGATTATCCCGAGGTGAGGCTGGGGCATCAGTATGTGGATTCGGCGGCGATGTTGCTGGTGCAGCGGCCTGGCGACTTCGATGTTGTGCTGACCGAGAATATGTTCGGAGATATTTTGTCGGACCAGGCAGGCGGGGTGGTGGGATCCCTTGGACTGCTGGCTTCGGCGAGTATTGGTGGAAAAGTTGGGCTGTATGAGCCCGTCCATGGATCGGCTCCAGATATTGCCGGGAAAGGAATTGCGAATCCGCTGGGCGCGATTCTGTCAGCAGCGATGCTGTTGCGACATTCTTTTCAACTCGAGAAAGAAGCGGCCTGCATTGAGAGTGCGGTGTCGGCAGTGCTCTCGAAAGGCGCACGGACTGCGGATCTGGCGGGGAAGATGCACAAGGCGATTTCGACCACCGACATGGGAGACCGAGTCGTACACGAGATTCGGGGTTCTGCGTAAATCCGAAACCCTCAACAACAAAGGTAACTAAGTATCACGAAGGAAAAACTTCAACACGAAAGTTTTCCTTCGTGAACCTTAGTGTCCTTTGTGATGATTGCCCTAAGAATTGCCAGAGCCGGTGCGCTTCAGCTCTGAGGTTGCGGTGGCGATCGGTTCCGGGATGGTGTGGATCGCAGATGAATTATTTGAGTACTTCCCGGTCAGCGAATACCAGCGGATTCGAAGCATCTCCTGAACCATGCGGGAGCCGTCGATCAGGGGATTGATGCGGGTTCCACCGCTGTGTCCCCAAAGCACGGGGACTTCTTTCACTTTGAATCTAAACTTGCGCGCGAGGAAGAGGATCTCCGGATCGAATCCCCAGCGCTCGATCTTCTGTAGTGGGAAGATTGCCTCCACTGCGGAACGTTTGAAAGCCTTGAATCCGCACTGGGTGTCTTTGAAATGAAGGCCGAGCGTCAGGCGCAGGCCGAGGTTGAAGATGCGTCCGAAAAGCTGCCTGTGCAGAGGCTGACGCTGCGTCTGAGTTTCGGAGCGAAGCCAGCGCGATCCGATGGCGATATCGGCGCCCTCTTCCAAGGCCTTGAAGAGCTTCGGAGCCTCTTCGATGGGTGACGAGAGGTCGGCGTCGCTGAACAGGACAATACGTCCTTGAGAGTTGAGCATGCCGTTGCGGACACTGTATCCCTTACCGCGGTTGCCGGGATTTTCTACGAGACGGAGCCAGGGATTTTTCGCCGCGAAAGCGCGGACGATGTCGGCAGTGTTGTCGTGGGACCCATCGTTCACGACAATCACTTCCGCACTCAGAGATTGCGCGTCGATGTAGTCGAGGACTTTCTCCAACGTTGCGCCGAGGCGGGCACCTTCGTTATACGCCGGGATCACGATGCTGTAGGTCGGGGTCAAAGTCAGTTCTCAGTTTCGTTGCTCGCTCGTACGGCGACCAGAAGAAACATTGATGCAAAGTAGAACGATTTGGCTGCCGGTGAAGGCCGCAGCCATTGTACTTTGTACCGCTTCGATTGAGGAACCGGGAGAATCCCGGCTCAGAGCGCGTCGTCCTTGAACTAAGAACCGCGAACTGAAAACTGAGGACGCCTACGCTACCTGACGCTTTTGTTCCAGCATCCAGAGATATTCGGCGACTAGTTCGGCATCCCAGAGGCCACGGCCGGCTTCGCGGCGCATCGTCTCACAGGCCTGCTCATGGGTTTGGGGAGGCTTATACGGACGAGCCGTGCGCAATGCGTCATACACGTCGACGACTTGCAGAATGCGCGGCAGGAGCGGAATCTCGGGACCTGTCAGACCGTCGGGGTATCCCGAACCATCCGAGTGCTCATGGTGGTGACGGATGATCGGGAGAACGAGACGGAGAGAGTGCAACGGCTTGCAGATGTTCTCGCCGGTGATGGGATGGAGTTTCATGATCTCCCATTCGGGGGGAGTCAAGTCGCTGCCTTTTTTCAGAATCTCGTCGGGAACGGCAATTTTGCCCAAGTCGTGCAGATAACCGCCGCGCTTGAGAGCGATGATGGAATCTTCGTCCATGCCGAGATGGCGTCCGAGATCGGCGGCGCGGACCGACAGTCGCTCGCAGTGGCCCTCGGTGTAGGGATCTCGGCCTTCGACGATCAGTCCTAGAGTGCAGAGGACGGAATCGGCGTTCTCCAGTTCGTCGGTGAATTCCTTGAGGCGCAGGAGCGACTTGACTCGGGCAATGAGTTCTTCGGCAAGAACGGGCTTGTTCAGGAAATCGTCGGCACCGGCCTCGATGCCGCGTACTTTGTCGCTACTGTCGCTGAGTCCAGTGATGAGGACGAAGGGGATCAGCCTGGTAGAGGGATCATCTTTTAGTGTGCGGCAGAAGTCGTAGCCCGACTTGCCGGGCATCATGACGTCGGAAAGGATCAAATCGGGAGCCTGGCGACGAACCTCGGCCTCAGCCTGCTCCGCGCTGGACGCAGTGACCACATCGTATCCTCGGATCGTGAGCAATTGGCTCATCAGTCCAGCGATACTCGGCTGGTCATCTACAACCAGGATGCGCGCGCCCCGGTGCCTTGGTAGAAGTTCCCCCATGTGCGGATAAGAAGCCATTCCCCCCGTTGAAGTTGTCCCCACTTGGCGGCGAGGGCGGCGAGAAGGGGGAGGAACTGCAAAATCGTTCTTGTAACGCTTGATTGTACCCCTATTCGCGAAGCTCTGCGCCGACTTGCTAGATTTTTTAACACAGTAGCATCCGATTTACGAAATGGGTATTCCCAGATTGGCACCTCCAACATGGGAAATGTGATTCCCGGCCTTGCCTGAGGGTCCCCTGCTTCCTACTCTCGGAACATGCAATTACGCTGGATTTGCAGGTTTGCTTGCCGGATTCTTTGTGTATTTGTTCTGTCGTTCAGTGCCGTGGCTGCTACGAAAGTGCATGTAGTTGCCTTCGGCAAGTGGATCCCGGTGCAATGTTTCGCAGGGTATGGAGCAACCGAGAAGCCAATTTCTATTAGAGTTCGCGCACTGATTGTGGACGGCCGGATCAAGGAGTACGTGGTTGGTCCCCCACACGAGGTAACTGAGCGACTGTTTGTAGCCAGGAGGGCATCCCGGATGAATGACAGCCTCCCGGAAGATTCCACGCCGAAGTGGCAGTGGCAGCGCGGAGGGTGGCTGCTCATAGATCGTGTGACGGGCCGAATCTCTGCCATCAGCTTGCCGGAGTTCGACGACATCTATTCGGCGGGAAGCTGGTACCGGGACTATGTCGCGTATTGCGGCATCGCTGATGATGGGAAGAAAACCTATGCGATCGTGGCTCAACTCAGCAGGCGGAAACCCGTGCTCCGGAAGCAAATCTCGGACGGCATAGCCGAAGATGCTGCGCCTGACTCGGCTTGCGGTATGCCGGAGTGGCAGCGGAATCCAATGCGGGTGAGCTTTGAGGCAGCGGGAAATAAGCAGACGTTTGCGGTGCGGGGGCGGGTGGTGGACATGGTTGACGATGCCGAGGACGAGTGACCACAATTTCAAATTGAAGATTCAGATTGAAGATTGAAGCCCAAACCGAGCACGTGTGAATTCAATCCGCAATCCAAAATCTACAATCTGAAATTCTTCAATCTCCTGCCGCTTCTACTGCCGGCAGATCTGCAGGCACCGGGTTTCCCTTCACCTTCGCGCTGGATACCAGGATCACGGAGAGTACGACGATTGCGCTTCCGGCGAGGATAAAGCGGTCCACTCGTTCGTGCAGGATCAGCCAGCCTAAGAAGACGGCCACCACCGGATTTACATACGCATATGTGGAGACCTTCGATGTGGGGACATGCTCGAGCAGCCATATGTAGCAGGTGTACCCGATCCAGGAGCCGCAGACGACGAGGTATCCTACGGCGCTGAGGCCGCGCATCGTCCACGAGACATGACGAATGTCTTCCGCGAGCAGAGCAAATACGAAGTTGCCGACCCCGGCGGCGAGAACCTGCCATCCGGTGGCGCTGAAGACGTCAATGCCCGATTGCCAGCGCTTGGAGAGCACGGAGCCCAGAGCCCAGCTAAAGGAACCACCGATCAGGCTGACGGAGGCCATTAACTCGCGGTGACCAAGGCTGCCGCCATGAAGCTGCGGCCACGCCAGCACGAAGAGGCCCGCGATTCCGAGAGCCAGGCCTGCTTTGCCGCGGCAAGAAATGTGGTGATCGCCGAGGAGTAACGAGTCCAGAACCAGGAACCAGAGCGGCGTGATGGCGATGATCAGAGCCGCTAGTCCGGAGGACACTGCGAGTTCCGCGTATGACAGTGTGAGATTCCCGCCCATAAGGAGCAGCAGGCCGACGATGGCTGCGAGAACAATCTGGCGCGCGGAGTAGAAGATCTTGCGCCCGGTGGCGGCGCAGACGGCCAGCATCACGACTCCGGCGATCGAAAAACGCAGCGCGCACATGAGGCCCGGCGGGATGGTTTGTACGGCGATATCGATGGCAAGGTACGTCGAGCCCCAGAACAGGTACACGAGTCCGAAGGCAAAAATCACCATCCACCGGCGTGGGCGCGGAGCGTGCATGCGTGTAATCGCGGGGAATATCAAAGATATCAGAGTGAGGGGAATTAGTTGCTAGGGCAGTGACGAGTAAGGGCAACTCTGAACCGTGCTGCGAACCACTGACCACTGGTAACTGGCCACTGGTTTTGCTACTTCAGCTTCTCGTACTCCGCTCGTGCAGTTTTCAGAATTGGGATGTCCTGATCGGCGTCCTTCCAGGCTGCGAAGAAATCCTGATAGGCGGTGCGGGCCTTTGCGCTATCGCGTTGAATGACGTAGGCCCGGCCGAGATTGACATGCGATAGCGGATACTCAGCCGAAAAGCCGGCGGCCCCACGGTGATCGAGAATGCGCTGAAACTCGGTGGCTGCTTTTATGCCGTCCCGCATCTTGAGGTAGATCATGCCTCGGAGAAATATCGCGCTAACGCCCGCGCCGTGCGGCCCGGTTCCGAACTCGTACGGACGCACCGGTTCGAGCGCGCTGAGTGCTTCCGCGAATTGATTGTTTTCATACTTCTGCGTCGCTCGTACTTGCGGAAGGGCGATCAACTGAAGAAACCGGTTCTCCGGATGTGAATACTCAAGGTCGGATACGATAGCGGCCGATTTACGCAGGTCTCCGGTTGCTGCCAGAACACCGGCGGAGGTCCAAAGCGTATCGGGATCGCTCGAAAGTGCCAGTGCCTGCGAGGCTTCTCGCCGCGCCTCGGCGTCGTATCCGTACAATGCGTCGCTGTACGCCTGAATAGTCGAGAGATTGCCCGCGAGATCCTTGGCTCCGATGCTCACCGTTTCCTGGCGCACCTTATCCCATGCCTGCCGTGATGCCTTAATTTTGCCCTCCGCGGCGAGCCAATTCGCGTGGAAGAAAAGCAAAAAGGGTTCGATGCCGGTTCCTTTGACAGTATCGAGCTCATGTTCAGCGGCGGCATAATCTCCGCGCATGTAGGCCAGATCCATGAGTACAAAGTGAACCCCGCTTCCGTCGAGCTTTCTGGAGACTGCCTCGTCCGCAATCGCTTTGGCCTCATCGAAGCGGTTCAGGGCCTCGTAGGCGGCAGCCATGTTGTCGTAGGCGTAGCGATCGTTCGGATTGATTTTGTGGGCCTGGCTGGCTAGATCGAGAGCTTTCTCCGGCTGGCCCAGCGCGTCATACGTAAGGGCGGCGTTGACGTATGATGCAGTATCGCGCGGATAAGTCTGTCGCCAATCGGCGTAGACAGCAAGAGCCTTCTCTGAGTCCAGCGTAACTTCGTCGTAGTAGTGTGCCTGGATGTAGAACTTTTCGCGTTCGCTGGCGCGTTCGCGCAGTTCATAGGCCTTCTTCATTTCCTCGCGGGAGTCGGCGGGACGACCGATATTTGAGTAAACAACTCCGAGCGTCGCGTGCGCCATGGCAAAATTCGGATCCAGTTCGACCGCCTTTTTCAGGTGGGGAACGGCGCCATCGTCCCGCATCTGCTGGTGAATCTCGTTGCCCTTACTGAAAGCCTGTAGCGCCTCGAGAGAGGATGTTGTGGCTTGATCGAGCGGAGTGGCGAACTGTTGCACCGAAGCGATTGACTCGCCCATCTTCTGCCTTAAATTGGAAGCGGCCTTGTCGAGGGATTTCAGGACCTGCTCTTTGCTTTCGACTTCGACCTGTTCGGTGGCGAGGGAATCTCCAGTGGAACCGTTCAGCGCACTAAGCGTGACGACGTAGTGGTTGCCCAAGCTGGCGATGGTCCCGGTCATCATGGCCTTGATGCCCTGGCGCTGGCAGATCTCGCGGGCGACGTCGTTGGTGATGCGCTCGTCAGGCGTCTTTCCCATGAAGCGCAGGGCTTCGCGGATCTTGGATTCCGGAACCAGATTCAGGTAAGGAGATTGCTCCAGCTGGACGCCCAACGCTTGCTTTAACGTCCCATCAAAAACAGGGTCGCCCGTCGTGTTGACGAAATCCGCGAGTAAGACGGTGTCTTTTTCGGTGAGTTTGGCGGACCCACGCGAACGCAGATAGACGCCAAGGCCGATCAGGACTGCGAGAACTCCCGCCGCAATCGCCAAAAGTATCTTCCACCGACTCTTCGGCTTCTCGGCGACTGCTGTCATGCCGCTGGAGGAGATGGCTTTCCGAATATCCGATGCCGAAGGGGCACGTGGCATGGGAGGGTTTGAGTCTGCAGCTGCTGCAACCGAGCCGGAACTTTGCGCGATTGCGCGTCCGCTCTCGGTATCGCGCTTGAGGCGTTGCAGGTCGGCGCGGATGTCGGCGGCGCTCTGATAGCGCAGGTTCCGATCCTTCTCCAGAGTCTTGCTGATAATGTCTTCCAGCTTGGGCGGTAGATCGGCATTTAGCCGGACGGGTGGCACGGGCGCCCGGTTGAGGATTGCGTCGAAGATCAAAGCGGAAGTGTCGCCGCGGAACGGGAGCTGGCCTGTGGCCATCTCATAGAGCACCACTCCGAAGGAGAAGAGATCGGTACGCGGGTCGAGGTCCTTCCCTTTGGCCTGCTCCGGCGACATGTAGGCGACTGTGCCCAATGTGGATCCCGGGCTGGTGAGATGTTCTTCGACCGCAACAGCGGTCGGTGCCGTCATGTCCCCGGGCTGGGCCGAGTCACCGGTGGTCGATTTGACCTTGGCAAGGCCGAAATCGAGGATCTTCGCGTGCCCGCGCCGTGTAACGAAAATATTCGCCGGCTTGATGTCCCGGTGAACGATACCTCCAGCATGAGCTGCGTCGAGGGCATCGGCGATTTCGATGCCTAGGGACAGAATCGTCTCGACGTCCATGGGACGGCCGGCAATCATGTGCTTCAGCGTAGTGCCGTCGAGGAATTCCATGACGAGGAACGTCTTCCCTGCGTCCTCGCCAATGTCGTAGATCGTGCAGATGTTCGGATGGTTCAGTGCGGAGGCAGCTTTGGCTTCGCGACGGAAACGCTCGAGTGCCTGGTAGTCCTGGGCGAGGTCTTCGGGGAGAAATTTCAGGGCGACGAAGCGTCCGAGGCGAGTGTCTTCAGCCTTGTAGACGACGCCCATGCCGCCGCCGCCGAGCTTCTCGATGATGCGGTAATGCGAAATGGTTTGGTCGAGCAAGGATTTTCCCCGTCCGTGTGGTGAGCAATGCTAAGGGGTGAGGGGCGGGAAGTCAAAGAGCAGAGGTTAGTGATGACGGGTAAGTGGTCAGTGCACCGCCTCAGTTCTCCGAATGTGAAGAGCTGGGACGGGACCAAGCGGCTAGGGATTTCATTACTCCCGTTCAATTTGGGGGTTACGCCGCCTACGTGTTCGCAGATATAATCAAAGATGATGTTGCCCGATAGCGATGCTGCAGAAGAATTCCAATTCGCGGCTTCCGCGGTTTACTGCGGTCGAGTGCTGGCTGCACTGCCTGGTCTGTCCGAGGCGGTATCGGGCCAATCTGCCTTCGCGGCTCCGTCCTTCTCTCTTCGGTAGCGATTAATTCCATTCTCCGCTTGATGCGCCTCGGCATTCGTGTACGTCCAACAGAGCCAGGCCCGAGGTCCGATTCACCAATAACTGGCCACGAACCATTGGCTACTGTTTTACGGAGAAACTACGATGACTACCAACACTATGACCGCTACGATCGGTCCCAAGATCAAGACTGCCCTTCCCGGCCCCAATGCCAAGCGTGTGCTCGAGGGCGATGAGAAATACATTTCGCCGTCCTATACGCGATCGTATCCGATGGTCGCGAAGAGTGGCCGCGGCATCGTCGTGACCGACGTCGATGGCAACGAATTTTTCGATTTTTCCGCGGGCATTGCCGTGACTTCGACCGGACATTGCCATCCCGATGTCGTGGCTGCCATTCGGAAGCAGGCGGGCGAACTGATTCACATGTCGGGCACGGATTTTTATTACGAGAACATGGTGGACCTGGCGGCGCGTTTGTCGAAGATTGCGCCGATGCGCGGACCGCATCGCGTGTACTACGGCAATTCGGGGGCGGAAGCCATTGAGTGCGCGCTGAAGCTGGCGCGATACCACACCAAGCGGCAGAACGTGATTGCGTTCTTTGGCGCGTTCCATGGACGCACCATGGGCGCGCTCTCGTTGACGGCATCGAAGCCGCAGCAGCGGCGGAGATTTGCTCCGCTGGTGCCCGGAGTGACGCACGTGCGCTATCCCGACGTGTATCGCGGATGCGTTGGCGGCACGCAGGAAGCCGACAACTTTGCCCTTGGCTGCGCCCGCTTCATCGAGGAGAAGCTGTTCAAGACGACGCTGCCTCCGGAGGAAGTGGCGGCGATCTTCGTCGAGCCGGTGCAGGGCGAAGGCGGATATGTGGTTGCGCCCACAATCTTCATGCAGGAACTGCGGCGCATCTGCGATCGTCACGGCATCATGCTGGTAGTCGACGAAGTGCAGAGCGGAGTCGGACGCACGGGCAAGTGGTGGGCTGTGGAGCACACGGGCGTCGAGCCGGATATGGTCTGCTGCGCCAAAGGGATTGCATCAGGCATGCCGCTCGGCATTACGATGACGAAGGCGGAAATTATGGACTGGGTGCCTGGCTCCCATGCGTCGACATTCGGCGGAAATCCCGTGGCTGTCGCTGCTGCTCTCGCCACGCTTGATGTAATCGAGAAAGAGCATCTGCTGAAGAACTCGGAGGAAGTCGGCAATCACATGCTGCGCCGGATGGCGGACTGGCCTTCGAAGATGAAACTGGTGGGCGATGTCCGCGGACGCGGACTCATGATCGGCGTCGAGATCGTGAAGGACAAGGTCACGAAGGAATACGGAAACGCCGAACGCGACCGCATTGTCGAGATGGCTTTCCGAAAGGGCATCCTGTTCCTGGGATGCGGGCCCAGCACGGTTCGCATATGTCCGCCACTCGTCGTCACCAAAGAAGAAGCTGATGTCGCAGTGGACGTGCTTGAGGAGTGTATTAAGGCCGTCGGAGCCTGACTTCGGCCCTCGGTTCCTGCGGATGGACGCGGATTCTCGTATGGTCTGCGTTCATTCGCGGCATTGTTCCTCATCTGGGAAGGCTTTGGGCGCGAACACGCCTCGATGTGAGTAAGGTCACATCCCGTGTTTTCCGCCATCCCTAATCTGTAATTACCTATCATGCTTCCCGCCCTCTTTACGCGGACCGTGCTCCGGACTTTGGACCGGCTGGCGTTCCGGGTACTTCCAACTGACAAGAGACCGGCTCATCTCCGCACGGGCGTTCGGGGCGAAGAAGATGCGTATTTCCATCTTCGGCAGTTGGGGTACACCATGGTGGCGCGTAACTACCGTACGCCGCGCTGCCGGGGAGAGATCGACTTGATCGGGTGGGACCAAGATGTACTTTGCTTTGTTGAGGTTAAGACACGGACTTCGCATGGGTCAAGCCCGCGGAGGCGGCGGTCGATTATCACAAGAGAAGAGAGTTGCGGCAGGTAGCAAGGGAGTACTTGAGACAGCTTCCACTATCGTGCCAGTGGAGGTTCGATATCGTCAGCGTATACTATGACGGTCGTTCTTCCCGCCCGCTGATCGAGCTGTTTCGGAACGCCTCCCTGGCGGCGTAAAATATAAAGTTTGCGCAATTCCACGGAAAGGATCTAGTGAAGTGCCGGAGCTGAGAAAAGACCCGATCGTTGGCCGTTGGGTGATTATTTCGACCGATCGTGCGAAGCGCCCAACCGATTTTGCACGCGAAAACATGAAGATTAAGGGGGGATTTTGCCCGTTTTGCTATGGAAACGAAGGCAAAACGCCTCCCGAAATCCAGGCTTACCGGCCGAATCCCAACGGGGGGCCCCCGCCACAACGGGACACGCCGGGATGGACCGTGCGCGTTGTTCCCAATAAGTTTCCGGCGCTGGGTATTGAAGGGAATCTGAACCGCCAGGCCGAGGGCATGTTTGATCGCATGAACGGCATCGGAGCGCACGAGGTCATCATCGAGACGCCTGACCATGCCTCCACGTTGGCGAGCCTGCCTCCAAAGCGAATTGAAGATGTGCTGTGGACGTTCCGCGACCGTATTCTCGATCTGAAGAAAGACCGGCGGTTCAAGTACATCCTGATCTTCAAGAATCATGGCGAGGCGGCGGGCGCGTCGCTGGAGCATTCCCACTCCCAACTGATTGCGCTGCCGATTCTGCCGATCAACGTGGTCCAGGAACTTGAGGGAGCGAAGCAGTACTTTCTATACAAAGAGCGCTGTGTGTTCTGCGACATCATCCGGCAGGAAATGGATAATGGGACGCGCGTGGTGGCGGAGAACGAAAATTTTGTCACCCTCGCGCCTTATGCCCCGCGCTTTCCGTTTGAGACTTGGATTCTGCCGAAGCAGCATGAATCGGCGTTCGAGAACTCTTCATCGCACATGTTCGAGAACCTGGCGCGGGCGCTCAAAGAACTGCTGGGGCGAGCGGACCGCGTGCTCGACAATCCGCCCTACAACCTGGTGGTCCATACTTCCCCTGTGCAGGATCCGAACAACGATCATTATCACTGGCACATTGAATTCATGCCCAAGCTGACCAAGACAGCGGGATTCGAATGGGGCACGGGGTTCTACATCAACCCCACGCCGCCGGAAGAAGCGGCGAAGTTCCTGCGCGAAGCCAATGTCGAAGAGCCGGTTGCGGCCCGGTGAAATTCATCGACTGAAAGCCCAAAAGAATAAGGGCACGGCTTAGCGCGCCGTGCCCTTTCAGTTGTGCCGGAGAGAGAAGGCCGCTGGAGAGAGATCCAGAGCCTTAATGTTCCTCGAATGTAAGGTTTCTTTCTAACCTGGTTGTCACAGGGTTGTAAAACGTAAGTCAAGTTCCAGGCCGCGTCAGTTAAATGTAACTCAATGATTTGACGATAGTTACCGCGGATGTCTAGTATGGCAACCGAGGTCCGTCATGAAGCGCTGGGTTCTCGTACTCCTCCTGGCAGGATTCGCGTATGCCGCACCTGCTCCCTCCACGCTAATCGCAAACGTATCAGCTAGAAATGGCTTGAGCCTGAATGGCTCGTGGAACGTCATTGTCGATCCGTTTGACAACGGCAAATGGGGATTCTTCCGCGACACGAAGCCGAAAGACAAGCAGGATCTGCTGGAGTACAGCTTTGACGCGTCCCCGGTAATGAACGTTCCTGGAGACTGGAACACCCAGCGCGAATCGTTGATGTTCTACGAAGGGCCGCTCTGGTATCGCAGGCTATTTATCTACCATCAGCATACAGGCACGCGGGCCTTCGTCTATTTCGGCGCGGCGAACTATCGCGCTACGGTGTACCTGAATGGGGAGAAGCTCGGGGAACATGAGGGCGGATTCACGGCCTTCAACTTCGAATGCACGCCGCTGCTGCGGGACGGCGAGAACTCCCTGGTAATCGAAGTGAATAATGTGCGGCATGCAGATGGCGTGCCTGGAATCAAGTACGACTGGTGGAACTACGGCGGCATCACGCGCGACGTGAAGCTAATCGAAGTGCCGGAGACCTTCATACAGGATTACTGGATACAGCTGGCGCGGGGATCCCAGGACCAAATTTCCGGGTGGGTGCAGCTGAACGGGGCGCAGTCCGGACAGAAGGTCAGTGTCGATGTTCCTGAGGCAGGAGTTCATCTCAGCGCGGTAACCGACCACGACGGGAGGGTTAGGGTTCAGGCCAGTGCGAAGCTTGAGTTGTGGTCGCCGGAGCATCCCAAGCTTTACGACGTGGTGATCTCAGTCGGGGGCTGACAGAGTACAGGATCAGATTGGGTTCCGAACGATCGAGGTGCAGGGTACGAAAATTCTGCTGAATGGCAAACCCATTTTTCTCCGTGGAATCTCGATGCATGAAGAGGCACCGTTCCGCGATGGCCGGGCATTCAGTTCGGAAGATGCGCAGACGCTGCTGGGACTGGGTGAAGGATCTCGGCTGCAACTTCGTGCGGCTGGCGCATTATCCGCACAATGAAAATGAGATCCGGCTCGCCGACCGCATGGGCTTGCTGGTGTGGTCGGAGATTCCTGTTTACTGGGACATTGACTGGACGAATCCTGCGACGCTGGCGAATGCCGAAGGCGCAACTGCGGGACATGATTGCGCGCGATCACAATCGCGCGGCTGTGATCTTGTGGTCGATGTCGAATGAAACTCCGGTGAAGCCAGAGCGGCTGACTTTCATCAAGCAGCTTGTGCAGAAGCGCGCGAAATGGATTCCACGCGGCTGATCACTTCGGCTATGAATCATGTGGATGAGACTGCCTCCGATGTGCGTACGATATCCGATCCGCTGGGAGACGAGCTGGATGTGGTCGGTCTTAATGAATATTTAGGGTGGTACTGGGGACCTCCGGAAGATGCGGACAAGATGCAGTGGAAGTGCAAGCTTCAACAAGCCACTGATCGTGAGCGAATTCGGCGGCGGCGCCGTTGCCGGTCGCCACGGCGATGCCGACGAACGTTGGACGGAGGAGTATCAGCAGAGCTTGTATCGAGCACCAGCTAAGAATGGTGCAGCGCATGCCGAATCTTCGCGGGCCTGACGCCATGGGTGCTGATGGACTTCCGCTCGCCCGCTACGAATGCTGACCGGCATGCAGGACTATCACAACCGCAAGGGAGTGATTTCGAATCGCGGGCAGAGGAAGCTGGCGTTCTATACGCTGCAGAAGTTCTATCGCGAAAGAGCGGCCGCCGCGGACTCTCAAACCCATTAACCACGAAGGACACTAAGGTTCACGAAGGAAAAGCTGTCAGGCCTGCGTGCGGTCCTGGAATTCTTCGTGCCATGCCATCTGGATGGCTTCGAGCTTGCCTTCGTTTGAGGACTTTGGGTCGCCGCCGAAATCCGGCAGCTCGGTCACGTACCGATGCAGATCGGTGAAGCGCACGGCCAGCGGATCAACTTCGGGATGCGCCTCGGAAAGCGCGATACCAATGTCTTCGGCATCATCCCAAGTGAGTTTCTTTGGCATGTCCAGTGCTCCTGTGCGTCTCAGGTTTCAATATTCAAAGTCTCAAGGTTTCAAAGTTAAAGTCTTCAAGGGGAAGATGCAATCTTCGCATTTTGTGCTTTGAAACTTTGCAACCTTGAACGTTTGTTTTAGTGCTCTTCCGAAATGTAATTCCGGTTCCACGCGGGAATTTCCACGACGACTTTGCCTGGCTTCGTGATCTGCGCCTGGCAACCGAGTCGGGAGTTTAGTTGGAGGTCGGCGGCCATGTCCAACCGGTCAGCTTCGTCATCGTCCATTTCCGAGAGATTCTCGGCGCCCTCCTTGACCCAGACGTGGCACGTCGTGCAGGCGCAATTTCCGCCACAGGCATGGTCCAGCGTGATGCCGAAATTCAGCGCGATATCGAGAATCGATTCTTCCTTGCCGTGATCTTCATAAGGCAAGTTTGCCGTGCTCGAAGGTTACGGTCTTGCCTTCGGGCAAAAATGTGATCTGCACAGTGTTTTCGCTCGGGGCTTCTTCGGTCAGCGGCTCCCGCGCCTTGCGCTTTTTCGTCAGCCATTGCTTGCTCCTGATTTCCTCTGCGTATCTCCGTGTCCTCAGCGGTGAGTGCGTTTGTATCCACCACACAGGAAACGGAGTAACACAGAGCCTACTCGAACTCTGCTTTCGCCATCGGATGAGGCGCCGTCGGGCCTTCGCCCAGATCTGTCTCATCCATGTTCTTGCCTTTTAGCGCGCTTGAAACTGCCGTATCCATCATCAATTCGGCCAGGCGCATGGTGCACTGGTTCAGCGCGTCGATGGCTTTGCGGATCGCCTGATAGTCGTCTTCCTTGTTGACCTGCGGCCAGAGATTTTTCCATCTTCGCGATCTGCTTCTTTTCGTCGGTCGTAAGATGTCCCCAAGCCGGACTCTTCTTTGCCTTGTCAAGCGCCGCGAGAATCGTCGCCGTTTCGTTCCGGGCTTCGATGACTTGGCGCCGGCGGAAATCCTCTTCCGCATTGTCGAAGGAGTCGAGAATCATGCCTTCGACCTGCTCGTCGGTAAGGCCGTAGCTGGGCTGCACCTGAATTTCAGCTTCTTTCCCGCTGCGCTGCTCGCGGGCGGAGACGTGCAGGATCCCATTGGCATCGATCAGGAACTTCACTTCGACGCGCGGAATGCCCGCCGCCATCGGTGGAATGCCTTTCAGATCGAAACGTGCCAGAGAGCGGCAGTCTTTCGCCAGTTCGCGCTCTCCCTGCAGCACGTGAATCGCGACATTCGCCTGGCCATCGATCTGCGTGGTGTAGAACTGGGTGGCGGATGCTGGGATCGTCGAATTGCGCAGAATGATCTTGTCCGTGACTCCGCCGGCGACTTCGATTCCCAGGGAAAGAGGCGTAACGTCGAGCAGCAACATGTCCTGTGTGGCCGCGGAGCCTCCGCCGAGAATATTTGCCTGTACCGCGGCTCCGAGAGCCACCACTTCGTCCGGATTAAGGTCGGTGTGCGGCTCGCGCTGAAAGAGATCCTTCACCAGGGCCCGGACTTTCGGGATGCGCGTCGAGCCGCCAACGAGTACGACTTCGTCGATCTGCGCGGGCTTGAGGTTTGCATCCTTTAGAGCCTGCTTGCAGGGCCCAGTCGTGCGATCGATCACCGGCTGGATCAACTGTTCGAATTGCTCGCGGGAGATCTCGCGTTGATAGTGCTTCCCATCAGGGAGTTCAATGTCGAGCTTCACCAAGGGCTGTGAAGATAAAGCAATCTTCGCTTCGATCACTGCCTTACGAATCGCCTGGACAGCTTCTGCATTCCGGCGGAGGTCGAGTCCCATGTCCCCGCGAATGTCGTCGAGCGCGATCGTGATCAGCAAGTTGTCGATGTCGTCGCCGCCGAGATGCGTGTCGCCGTTGGTGGCAATGACCTCGAAGATGCCGTCGTGAAGCTTGAGGATGGAGATGTCGAAGGTGCCGCCGCCGAGGTCGTAAACCGCGATGATGCCGTTCTGCTTCTTGTCGAGCCCATAGGCGAGCGAGGCCGCCGTGGGTTCGTTGACCAGTCGAAGCACTTCGAGACCGGCGATGCGGCCGGCGTCTTTCGTCGCTTGGCGCTGCGCATCGTTGAAGTATGCAGGCACTGTAATCACAGCCTTCGTGACCGGTCCGCCGAAATAGCGTTCCGCGTTGCGCTTCAATTGACGCAAGATCAGCGCGGAGATTTCCGGAGGAGTAAACGTCTTATCGCCTAGCTTAATTCGGAGTACTTCTCCGGTCTGCAAGTCTTTGGCAAGACGAAAAGGGAAGAGCTTCAACTCTTCCTGGATGTCTTCCATGCCGCGTCCCATCAGGCGTTTGATGGAGTAGACGGCGCGATCTGGAGTTTCGATCAAGTACTTGCGGGCGGAGTTACCGATGATCGGCTGATTGTTCTCGTCGACCGCGACCACGGATGGCAAAAGATTTGAGCCGTCGTCACCGGGAATGACGACAGGCGTGTCCCCCTGCATGAACGCCACCAGAGAGTTTGTGGTGCCGAGATCGATTCCGACGATGTATTCCGAGGCCATTTGCGCCTATTCCTCGAGTGCGGCGTTGACGTCCCGCACGAGATTGCGGATGTAGTTGCGGCGGTTCAGAACGTCGAGCATCTTTGCTACCATCCGAGACCGCTCTGCGCCGGCGTTCTCCACCGAACCCTGATCCAGGACTGAGTCCCATTCCTTCCAATACAACTGCAACTCTGCCAGCAGGGACTCGTGTTTTGCTTCCAGCGCCTGCTTCTGCTTGCTGATTTCCGAGATGAGGCTCGGATCGTCATCGCCCATTTTTTTGTTCATCTTAAGTTCTTCGAGCTGCATGTTCAGCTCGAAGACTTCTTCCAGCAGATCCGGCGGGACGATCTGTTTCTTCACTTCTCCACTTGCGCGGGCCTGTTCGGTCGCGGTTTTCGACTGCTCTTCCAGTTCCACGCCCTCGAGCTTCAGCAGGTACTGCGTACGCTTGATCGGGTCGCGCAGCGTCCGATACGCGTCATTCAGCAGCGAACTCTGCTCCAGGCTCCATTCCTGTTCGCGGGCACTTGAGCGAGCGCTCAGGTCAGGGTGAAGCTTGCGGCTCAACTCATAGAAGTCTTTTTCCAGAGCCTTGACGTCGATGTTCATCTTGCGCGGGAGCCCGAAGAAGCTGAAGTAGTCCACCGGCGCGGGCGGCTGGACCTTACCGCATGATTCGCAGAAGTGCGCGGCGCGCATGGAGCCGCACGACCAGCAGGAGTGGGTTTCCTCCGGCAGCGGCTTCGTGCTGATTGCGGTAAGAGATGACTTGGTGGTCATTTTCAAATTCCTCGCGGTTCGCCGCTGCTCGTGCAGCTGCAATCCGCCTAAAACTCGTCGGTGCGTGCCCATTGGCGCTGGAGCTGGGCAGAGACTTTCGCGCCGTCCACGCGGGCGAGGGCGCCCGCGCCACTCGCTCAGGCCGAGAACGAAGTTCCGCAGCCGCATGATTTGGTGGCCTGCGGATTCACGAATACAAACCCCTGCTGCATCAGAGTTTCCTGGTAATCCAGGGTCATGCCATGCAGGTAGATGAACGACTTCGGATCGACAAACACCCGCACATCGCCGAACTTAAAAATGCGGTCGCGTTCCCGCGGCTGCGAGTCGAACCGGATGTTATAGCTCAGGCCCGAGCATCCTCCACCTTGCACGCCAAGGCGCAAACCGCCCTGCTCGGGCGAGATGCCTTCCTTGACCATCGCGATGCGGATCTTCGCGATGGCCTTTTCGGTCACCTGAATGCCCTTCGCGGTGGCTTGTGCCGGCGCATTTTCGGTTGAAGTGGTCATACGATCTCAGCTCCCAGCTTTGAGTTTCGAGCTACGAGTAACCCCAGCTGCTCGCAGCTCGCGACTCGAAGCTTGTAGCTCGCTGCTACTTCGCTTCGACAGAGACCGGCTTTCCCGTCTCCTGCTTCTTCTTCCAGTCACCGATTGCGGCGCGGATGGCGTCCTCGGCCAGCACGGAACAGTGAATCTTAACCGGAGGAAGCGAAAGCTCCTTCACGATATCCATGTTCTTGATGGCGAGAGCTTCGTCCACCGTCTTGCCCTTCACCCACTCGGTGGCGAGCGAGGACGAGGCAATGGCGGAGCCGCAGCCGAAGGTCTTGAACTTCGCGTCTTCGATGACGTTTGTCGAAGGGTTGACCTTGATCTGCAGCTTCATAACGTCGCCGCACTCGGGCGCGCCAACCAGGCCGGTGCCCACGTCGGTGCTGCTCTTGTCCATGGACCCGACGTTGCGTGGATTGTTGTAGTGGTCGATGACTTTGTCGCTATAGGCCATTTGTATCTCCTGAACTTGATTGTGCGTTCCCTGTAGGACTCGTTCTTAACTCTGATTCTCCTGGCTAAAGCCGGGACCTTCCGCGAACGCTTACTCGCCTGCCCACTTCACGTCCTTCAGATTGATGCCTTCCTTCGCCATCTCGTACAGCGGAGAAAGTTCGCGCAGGCGTTCGACTGTCTCAATGACCCGGTCCGCTACGTAATCGACTTCGGCTTCCGTGTTAAAGCGGCCGATGCCGAAACGGATCGAGCTGTGGGCCAAGTCGTCTCCTGTGCCCAGAGCCTTCAGTACATAAGATGGCTCCAGCGTGGCAGAGGTGCATGCCGATCCGCTGGAAACTGCAATGTCATTGATGCCCATCAGCAACGACTCGCCTTCCACATAGGCGAAGCTGATGTTCAGGTTGCCGGGGAGACGATGCTCCATGGTTCCGTTGATGTAGGTTTCATCCAGATGGTTCATGATGCGATCTTTCAGCCGGTTGCGCAGGCCCGCAAGACGGCAGGACTCTTGCGCCATTTCTTCCTGCGCGATTGCACAGGCCTTGCCGAGGCCGACGATTCCGGGAACATTCAATGTGCCGGAACGCATGCCGCGCTCGTGCCCGCCGCCATCGATGATGGCGGAAATCTGTACGCGTGGATTCTTGCGGCGAACGTAGAGCGCGCCGACGCCCTTCGGTCCGTACATTTTGTGCGCGGAAATCGACATCACGTCGATGTTCTGCTTGTTTACGTCTGTCGGAACCTTCCCCACGGCCTGGGTCGCGTCCGTGTGGAAGATCACGCCGCGCTCGCGACAGAGTTTGCCGATTTCGGCCACGGGTTGCAGCACCCCGATTTCATTGTTGGCCGCCATGATCGTGACCAGGATGGTCTTGTCGTCTATGGCCCTCTTCAGGTCATCAAGATCGATCAGCCCATCCTTCTGCACCGGAAGATAGGTGACGCGGTATCCATATTTCTCGAGGCGCTTGCAGGTGTCGAGCACGGCTTTGTGCTCGGTGACCGCGGTGATGATGTGATTGCCCTTTTCGCGGTACATCTCGGCGACGCCTTTAATTGCAAGGTTGTCGCTCTCGGTGGCACCGGATGTGAAGATGATCTCTTTCGTGGTCGCGCCGACCAGCTTGGCAATGCGCTCGCGCGCAGTCTCAACGCCCTCTTCGGCGGCCCATCCGAAGGAGTGGTTGCGGCTGGCCGCGTTGCCAAACTTCTCGATGAAGTAAGGCAGCATCTCTTCAAGCACCCGGGGATCCATCGGTGTAGTGGCATGGTTGTCCATGTAGATGGGCAGCTTCACACCCTTGCCATTCTGGCTGTGCTCTTGCGCGTGTACCTGGGGGATTTGAACGTCCGTGCTCATTGATTGCTTCTCCTGATTTCTAAACTCTTCGTCGGCCTAAGTAATCGTTACCAGTTCCGCCGCTTTGGGAGACGCGCTCCCAGTCTCTTCCGGTTCTTCCCGCATGTGTGAGATCTTGATGCGCTTCAGTACGGCCTCGATGCTTTCGTTCACCTTGCGCAGCGGCTCGCGAATGTTGCAGCGGTTGCTCTGGCCGCACTCGCCTCGCACCGTAATGCACGAGGTAATGAACAGTGGCCCGTCGATCGCCTGAATGACTTCAAAAGCCGAGATCGTGTGGGATGCGCGCGCCAGGGTGTATCCACCATTGGTCCCGTGCTGCGATTGCAGCAGGCCGGCCTTGGCCAGGCGCTGCAGGATCTTCGCTAGAGCCTCTGGAGGCATGCCGTAGGCGTCCGCCACATCCTTGGCGCTCATCGATCCGCCATTCGCATGCTCGGCCAAATGCTTCATGGCCATGAGCGCGTAGTCGGCCTTTTTCGTCAGCTTGAGCACCGGGTTCCTTAAATCCGACGGATTTTGTCGGGGATATTGGCGACCTTTTTCGTCGTACTTCATTCTACGGCAGTCAGTCGGATTCCCGCAAGGGGGTGCAGCGAGACGTAAAAAATGTGGATTAGTCGGTAAGACCAGGCACCTGAACGGATTAGAGTTATGCGATCAAAATATCGGGCATTTGGCCAACGGCAGAACAAAGCGACAACCACAAAGGGCACGAAGGAGTTCTATCCGAGGTCGGAATCGAGTCATAACGCCGGGTTTCCCTTTGGGATGCTTCGCGTCTTTAGTGGTCGCAGGTCCTTTTGGTGTTACGAATTCACGACAAAGCAACGATGTGGGGCTTGACAACCTGCAAGGGCGTTCTACAATACCGGAAAATTCCGGCGAACTGACCCCTTCAGTCAGGAATTTACGGGGACCTTCCGGATTTATGACCTCAAAGTCGCCTTCTCCCTCCCGCCCAAGCGCAGATATGAAGCAACCCTGCAAGCACCCTCGCGTGCAGATCGTCAGCCGCGATGAGGATTCGGAATTCGTCGAGTGCAAGGAGTGCGGCGAGATCTTCGAGTCCAGCGAGTTCAAGGACATGAACATCGAAGAACGCACGCGAAGAACGCGAAGCCTAGTTCCGTCTGCGGCGGATTGAAGTGCCTCAGCGAAGTGGAAGGCTGGCCTCTGCCGAAAAGTCCATCGGCGCGAATTCTCTCAGCAGAAACTTGGGATACGCGGCGGCGGCGATCATGGCGGCGTTGTCGGTCGAAAGCGGACGCGAGGGGAAATAGACGTTCAGTCCTTGTTCCCCGGCTTCGCGCTCGAAAGTTTGGCGCAGTTCCTGATTGGCTGCAACGCCCCCGGTGACCAGCAGTGTGGCGACGTTGTACGCGCTGGCTGCCTGCAGAGTCTTTCCGACCAGGTCCTGCACAATGGCACGCTGGAATGACGCCACCAAGTCGAGAGTCAGCTTGTCGCAGTAGGCGAGATAGTCCTCCAGCTTCGGCTTCGGGATTTTGAGAAGAGCTTGGCGACGAGCTACTACCGCTTCTCGCATCCCGTGGGATTCGACGTAGCGCAGGATCCCTGTCTTGATTCCGCTGTAGGAGAAATCGAAGCGCGGCCGATCGTCGTCCGGCGAAACGGCCTTGCCATCAAGCCGGCCGCGGCGGTCGCGATGCTTGATTTGCGCCGGCGGGAATTTTACTGCCTTCGGATCTCCATGCGTCGAAAGGCGATCAATCACGGGACCTCCGGGATATCCGAGCCCCAGCAGTTTGGCCACTTTGTCGAAGGCTTCTCCAGCGGCATCGTCGCGGGTATGGCCGATGTTTTCGTACGTCCAGGCATCGCCGTTCTGCGTAGCCAGATACAGATGCGTATGTCCGCCGGAAACCACCAGCGCGAGAACAGGGAACGGCAGTTCGTGATTCCCCTTCTGCCGCTCTTCGAGCAGGACCGCGTGAATGTGTCCCTCGAGGTGGTTGACGGCGATCAGGGGCTTTTCCAGGGCAAATGCCAGCGCCTTGGCGTAGCTGATTCCGACCAGTAGTGCTCCAGCCAATCCGGGCCCTTGCGTGACTGCGATTGCGTCCACAGAACCGTAGGTGTGTTTGGCTTCAGCGAGTGCCTGGCGCACCACCGGAACAATCGCCTTCAGGTGTTCGCGCGAGGCCAGTTCCGGGACGACGCCTCCATATGGCTGATGCGTCGCAATCTGCGAAGCGACTACATTCGAAATCAATTGCTCCCCCGAACGCACAACGGCGGCAGCCGTCTCGTCACAGGAGCTTTCAATGCCGAGAATGTAGGCGTCAGGCATGGGGAAGTTTCTAGTTTCCAGTTTCTGGTTTCCAGTTGCAAGTCGCCGGGAGCGTATAACGGCGGACTCGCCAAAGATGAGCGAGTCCGCCGCTCCAATTGTGTCGCGCTATTCCAGGCTGATGTCATCCACCTGGAAACTCGAACTTCCCGGGCTTGGGTCCGCCGACGAACAGAATCGCCGAGATGTCGTGGCCGTCGGTGCCGTTGAAGGCAGAGAACGGCACGCGTGTACGTTCTTCCAGTCGCTGCCAGCGGTGAACGTCTGTTGTGCCGGGATACGTCCTCCACTCGTCGTGAAGACCAGAACGCGATAAGTCCGGCCGTCCCCTTTGGTGAAGAACGAGATCTGCTTTTTGGACGAGAGATTCACGGGAACGAACGGCTGGGATCCGGGGGCCCACATCACGCCGGACCACGCATAGGGAAGCCCTTCGTCGATCATCCCGGTGATTTCGAGCGAATGCTTGCTGGCGTTCGAGCCACCATCCACCACTTTCATTTCGCCCGTAGACTTGCCCCCGGCGATGCTATCAGTGGATGACATCCATGGGGTGCCAAACTTCGCGCTCGGCGCGCCATCTTCAAAGTTGCTGACTAAGCCCATACCCGATCCCGAGGGGGCAGGCGCCTTCGCAGCTTGATCCGCTTGCTGCTTCTCTTTTTCGACTTCCGCACGATACCCGGCGCGATCGTCCTCGACTCCAAGTTTCCAGACGGAAATGATGTCGCGCGTAGCCGTGATCTCCTGCGTCGGATCGCCGCTAACCAGCACGAGGTCGGCGCGCTTTCCCGGGGCGATGACGCCGCGGTCGTCAAGATGAAAAGCTGCGGCTGGAACCGAAGTTGCCGAAGCCAGAGCTTCTTGCGGACTGAAGCCGGAGCGAACCAGCAAGCTCCAATTCACGATGGATGCTGACGCCATGCGAAGTGCCGGGATTCGGGGCATCGGTTCCTGCGAGCACCGGAACGTGGACCGCCTTGAGTTGAGCAACGGTCTTCTCCGCGTATTTCTCACTGAGGTCCGTTGAAAACTTCGGGAACGAGTGCTTGAGGTTGGCAATGTCATCTGCGGTGAGGTAAGGAGAAAGCTTGGCATCGGAAACCAGCGCTTCTCCGCCCGAGGCGCCGCTTACGCTTTCCAGCACAGTCAAGGTCGGGATTACGAACGCATGGTGCGCCGCGACAAGGCTGGCAAAGTCGGCTTGCGGAGCGCTATCGGCAAACAGGTGGGCCAAACCGTCGGCGCCGGCCTCGATTACCATGCGCGCATCTTTCTGAGTGCCGATGTGAACCACCGCCATCTTTCCACGCTTATGCGCCGCGTCAATCAACGCTTTGACGGTCTCTCGATTCAGCGTTGGACGGTGGCCTCCGTACAGCGCTCGCATCATCGACCACGATTTTGATGTAGTCCGAGCCCTCGGCTACGCGGGCGTCCACCCAGGCCTGTGCTTCGGAAGGGGACGAGAGCGTCGGGATGGCCATGCCGTATTCCGTCCCATGGCCTCCCGGGGCAGTAGCCAGAATTCCCGCAGAGCGCAGGTCCGCGAGATCGAGATCCTTGCCCGCGGCCTGTTCCTTCTTGATCTGCTCCATGTATTTGGCATCGGTGAACATGTCTAGTTCGGTCGTGACCCCGAAGATTTCGGCTTCTTTCAAGGCGGTGCCCCATGAGTGGGTGTGCGAGTCGATCAGTCCGGGTAGGAGCGTGGCACCTGAGGCATCGATGACCTTCACGTCAGACGGCACCTTGAGATTTCGGCCGACTGCCTTGATCTTGCCCTCTGCGACCCACACATCGGACTGGTCCAGAGTCTTACGGCCGTCAAACACGCGGGCCTTCTGGATGACGAAGCTGGATTGGTCTGGCTTAGCGGCCAGAAAAGCCGGCGCAGACAGCAGCAGATAAAAGCCTATCCAGCCAAGTCCTCGTAGGATGTTGGCAAACTTTCGCGATTTCATGTTTCTCTCCATTTGTCCCTGCGAACTCGTTATTGATGGAACCCGTCCTGCAGCGCATGATCCGTCAACCTGGCGGCACTTACCAGTACAACGCGTCATGTGAACTGGATGACATATGTCAACTACGCGTAAAGCATGCTTGACATTTTGAAAGTAAAGTACGCTTGACATCGCAGTCAAGGGGAATTTTCATCCGGCGGATTATGATGAAGTCAGGATGACCCAGGGCTTCAACTCGTCTGGATTGAAAGACGCCGCTACGGCGATCGTCAAAAGGTTGCGACAGCGCGAGGTTCACGCATACCTGGTCGGCGGCTGTGTACGCGACCTATTGCTTGGCCGCGAACCGAAGGACTACGACGTCGCAACCGATGCCACGCCGGAGCAGGTGATGGAGATCTTTCCTGAAACCTACGCCGTCGGAGCGCAGTTCGGAGTTGTGCTTGTTCCTGTAGATCAGGAGTTAGCCGACGCGTGCGACTCGGAGCCGCATTCTTCAAGAGGGGCGTGCGTCGAAGTGGCGACTTTCCGCAGCGACATTGGGTACTCGGATGGACGACATCCGGATGAAGTGCGCTTCAGCCAGAGTCCACAGGAAGATGTTGCGCGGCGGGATTTCACCATCAACGGAATGCTGCTCGATCCGGTCAGCGGGGAAGTACTTGACTACGTCGGTGGCCGTGCCGATCTGCAAGCGGGGATCATCCGCACGATAGGAGATCCGGCGCGTCGATTTGCAGAAGATAAGCTTCGCATGTTACGGGCGGTTCGCTTCGCAGCGCGCTTCGAATACGAGATCGAATCGGCCACCTTTGCAGCAATGCAGAAGTTCGCCGAACAGATCAGGGTTGTGTCGAGGGAGCGTGTCCGCGATGAACTGACTCGCATCCTGACGGAGGGACATGCGCGAAGGGGATTTCTTCTTTTGGATAAGAGCGGCTTGCTGCAGCAGGTTCTGCCGGAAATCTTGCAGATGAAGGGCGTCGAACAGCCTCCCGAATTTCATCCCGAGGGAGATGTCTTTGTGCACACTCTGTTGTTGCTCGATAACCTGCCCTCGCCCTGTTCAACGACGCTAGCCTGGGGTGCGTTGCTGCACGACGTAGGCAAGCCGCCTACGTTCCGGGTGGCGCCCGACCGCATTCGGTTCGACAACCATGTGAGTGTCGGGTTGAAGATGGCGGAGGAGATTTGCCGCCGCATGCGGTGTTCGAACGACGACACCGAGCAGATCCTGGCTCTGGTGGACAATCACATGCGGTTTGCCGACGCCATGAAAATGAAGCAGTCCACGCTGAAGAGGTTTATGCGCCTGCCGCGATTCGAGGAACACATGGCGTTGCACCGCGCAGATTGCCTGGCGAGTCATCGCAAGCTGGGAAGCTACGAGTTCATCCGAGAGAAACAGAAGGAGATTCCGCCCGAGACCATGCGTCCGGCTCCGCTCGTGACCGGGGAAGACCTCATTGCGCAAGGGCGAAAGCCGGGACCGAAATTCCGCGAAATTCTGACCGCAGTCGAAGATGCGCAGTTGGAAGGACGTCTCCCTTCGCGCGAGGCGGCACTTGAGTTCGTGAGCCGCGAATTTCCACTCTGAGCAGCACCGCAGGAGGTGCATACGCAGTGCTAGAATCGGAGTTCCCCGGGTGATCTGCGGGCAGGAGTTGCATTTGCAGCAGGCGGGATTCGACTTGGAAAAGATTGTGGCGCAGTCCTTGCGGCAGTTGCCACCGTCGCAGGCGCCGTTGATGGCGTGGCCAGTGGTTTGCGGGTCCGCCGTCGCCGAGCGAACCCGCGCATTGGCGTTCCAGGACGGAGTCTTGCGGGTGGGCGTGCCGGACGCGGGTTGGAGGTCCGAGTTGCAGTTGCTGGCTCCGCGTTATTTGGCGGCAATCAATCGCTACACTGTGGATGTGGTCCGCAGGATTGAGTTCATTGTGACGCGGACCGAAGAACAGAATCTGCGCTGAATCTGCTTCCATGAAAGTTACCGAGAAAGACGTCGCGTACGTTGCGGACTTGGCCAACCTCGATTTGACCGACGAGGAGCGCACCAGCATGCTCCGCGATCTGAATTCGATTCTGGACTACATTGACCGGCTGAACGAACTGGATACATCGGATGTGCCGCCGATGGCGCAGGTTTCCAATCGCTACGGTGTGGACCAGGCCAAGCAGGGAAGCGAGCGGTTCGCGTATGCTGCCCGCGAGGACGTGCTGGAAGGACTTCGCAAATCTCTGCCGCATGATGAGGCGCTGGCGAATGCGCCGGATGCCGATGAAGATTTCTTTCGAGTACCGAAAGTGATCGAGCGGTAGCGTACTTCACGCGCAAACTGAATGGATCTGACTTCACTGACAATCGAGGCCGCACGTTCCGCCATTCAGGAGCGTAAGACGACCGCGCTTGCGCTGGCCGAATCGCACTACGAGCGCATCCAGAAGGAGGATGGGCAGATCGGTGCGTTCCTGACGCTGTGCCGGGAGCGGGCCATGGAGCAGGTGGATCGCATCGACGGCATGGCCGCCGAAGGCAAGCCACTTCCACCGTTGGCAGGGGTGCCGGTCGGCATCAAAGACGTGATGAGCACGCGCGGCGTTCGCACCACCGCTGGATCAAAGGTTCTCGAGAAATACATTCCTCCTTACGACTGCACCGCTGTGGCTCGCATGGAAGCTGCCGGTGCCGTCATCCTTGGGAAGATGAATTGCGACGAATTCGCCATGGGTTCGTCGAACGAGAATTCTGCCTATCAGCCGGTGCGGAACCCCCGTGACCTTGGCCGCGTGCCAGGCGGATCCTCTGGCGGATCGGCAGCGGCAGTTGCGGCCGACATGGCGGTCGCGACTCTGGGCTCTGATACTGGAGGCTCCATCCGGCAACCCGCATCGTTCTGCGGCGTGGTCGGACTGATGCCGACCTATGGCCGTGTTTCGCGATACGGCCTGATCGCGTTTGCTTCGTCACTCGATCACATCGGACCGTTGAGCAAGACTGTCAAAGATGCGGCGATTGTCTTGCGCACGATCGCCGGGCGCGATCCGATGGATTCAACCTCCGCCGACGTTCCCGTCCCGGACTACGTCGCTGAACTCGAGAAGCCCGTGCGCGGCCTCAAACTCGGGGTGGCTAAGGAATACTTTGGCGAGGGCCTGGACGACGAAGTGCGCCAGGCGGTCGAAGCTGCCATCGACAAGTTGAAGAGTCTGGGATGCGAGATCGTCCCAGTGTCGCTGCCGCATACTCCCTATGCGATTCCCACCTACTACCTGATCGCTACCGCTGAGGCGTCTTCGAACCTTGCGCGCTACGACGGTGTGCGTTACAGCCATCGCGCTCGGGGAGTGAGAACGCTCTCTGAAATGTACCGACGCAGCCGTGACGAAGGCTTTGGAGCCGAGGTAAAGCGCCGCATCATGCTCGGAACCTACGCGCTCAGTGCGGGATACTACGACGCCTATTATCTAAAGGCACAGAAGGTTCGGACTCTGCTCACGCGCGATTTCGACGAAGCATTCACCAAAGTGGATGCCATTGTTACGCCGACCAGTCCGACAGCCGCATTCCGGCTTGGCGAGAAGTCGAATGACCCGCTGTCCATGTATTTGGCGGATATCTACACGGTCACAGCGGACCTGGCGGGAATCCCGGGTATCTCGATTCCCTGTGGTCAGACCAAGGAGAACTTGCCGATCGGTTTGCAGATTCTAGGCAAGCACTTCGATGAAGCAACTATCCTACGGATCGCCCACGCCTATGAGAACGCCGCCAAAGTTGCCTAAGCCACGAGGGACACGAGGGCTCGCGAGGCAAATTGAAAACGAGGAGTATTCCTTCGTGTTACTTCGTGCCCTTAGTGGGTAAGAGATTTAGAATCGAGCGGACGGTAATAACTCTCACCGGAGCAGGCGCGACACAGCACTTTCCCGTCGCGGCGGACTTCTCTTCGAAAATTGATTCCCTCGCCGCAGGACTCACACACGATGCGCTCTCCCTTGTATCCCGGGAATTCTTCCGGAGGTAGATCGACTTCCACCCATTGCGTCGCGAACAGATCGTCATCCGCCATTTCGCGGTACGCGAGCATCTGCTGCTGGTTCTTGCTTTCGATTTCGGGATGCAGCGTTCGAGCCAGGGCCTTCGAGGACTCCTTTGCCGCGATGCGAATGGCCCGGCCAGCATTCACATCGACAAACGTAGCAGCCATCTTGCCCCAATCGCGGAATTTCAACGCGCGCTTCCCGAGTCGGCATCCCGTGACGACAGCGACGGCATCTGTAGCGCAGCGGTCGATCTCAACAAACGTCACGAGGCGCTTGCGATCTTTACCGGGAGGATCGTCGATGCCCAGTTCTTTCAGCCCGAGTATGGCCATGCGCACGCCGAGTACCTGCCCCGCGCAGAGATGTCCGTGGGCAATTTCAGCGTCGCGGAGGTATTCGTCCAAGGATTTCAAGGCAGCCTACGAGTTTGAGCTTAACATCGCTCTTGCGGTGGGCAGGTCGGGGAAAACCTCTATTTCCGACGCCAACGAATCCCGTCTTTGCTGATTTCCACCAGGATTCCGGCGGCGGCGAGTTCGGCACGAACCTCGTCAGACCTCTTAAAGTCGCGAGCAGCGCGGGCGGCTTTCATCTCGTCAATCTTCGACGCGATGGCGGCGTCCGAAAGTTGTCCGGAGCGAAGAGCGTCGCGCAGTTCGTTACTAATATCCTTCTCGCGTCCTTCGGCGATTGCCCAATCCAGAACGCGCTGCATTCTGGGAGCATCGTCGTCTTCGAGCACCGCGAAGACTTCATCGAATTTCCTCAGTGCCGACAACAATGGCGGAACATCGTCCTTCTTTAACGTGCCGCTATCGAATGCCGTGTTTGCCTGCCGCACCATTTCGAAGATCGCAGCCTGGGCCTGCGCGGTGTTCAGATCGTCGTCGAGTGCGGCCTGCATCTTCGCAACACTCTCCGTCGCCAGGATCTGAAGTTCGGGAGTCGAACCCGGGGCGAAGTTGCCCCCCGTCAGGCGCAGCCGAAAATTGCGCAACCGCTCGACCGACACTGCGGCTTGCTTCAGGCCATCGAACGTAAAGTTCAATTGATTACGGTAAGGAACCGAAGTGAGGAGGTAGCGAAGAGATGATGGTTTGTGCCCTTTAAGAACGAGGTCGCGAAGCGTGAAAAAGTTCCCCAAGCTTTTCGACATCTTCTCGCCCTCGACCAGCAAGAAGCGCGCATGAAACCAGAAATGCGCGAATGGCTTCCCGGTCATCGATTCCGACTGTGCAATTTCGTTTTCGTGATGTGGAAAGATGAGATCCTCTCCGCCGGCGTGCAGGTCGAAGCTCTCGCCAAGTTCTTTCATCGACATGACGGAGCATTCGAGATGCCAGCCCGGCCGGCCGGGACCGATCGTTGTCTCCCACGAAGCCTCGCCGGGCTTCGGAGCTTTCCATACTGCAAAATCGCGGGCGCTGTCTTTGTCGTATTCGTCCACATCGACGCGCGCGCCGTCGAGCATGGAGCTGAAATCCTTTTTCGAAAGCTTGCCATACCGCGGGAATTTCGCGATCCGGAAGTAGTACGATCCGTCGTCTGCCCGATACGCGATACCTTTCTCCGCCAGCTTTGCGACGAACTCCGCCATGTCGGCGATGTGTTCAGTCGCGCGCACCAGGATCGGCTGCTCGATGCCGATCATCGCCGAATCTTCCAGGAATGCTTTCTCGTACTTTGCCGTGTACTCTTGGACGGTCACGCCATCGCGCGCGGAATTGCGAATGATCTTGTCGTCCACGTCCGTGATGTTCATGACGTGGCGGACCGTGTATCCACTCTGTTTCAGAAAGCGACGCAGAAGATCGACAGCGACAAAAGTCCGGAAATTTCCGATATGTCCGTAATCGTAAACCGTGGGCCCGCAAGCGTACATGCGGACTTCAGAGTCGCGCAGCGGCTTGAACTCCTCGATCTGCGACGACATCGTGTTGTAGAGACGAAGTGCCATCTTCCACTGGGACGCGAGACGAACTTACGATTTTAGGGTTCGCTGAAAATCGGGTCAAATCCGATCAAGCCGCCGGCGCATGAGGAGGGAGCGCGTGCGCATGCTCGCGCAACCGGTGCTGCACGAGAATGACGTAATGCAGGGCCGATACGATCGTGAAGAGGAACGTCGCGCGCAAGAAGACCGTGCGCGCAATCCACACCCACTTCACTGTATGCACTTGCAGCAGCAATACGAAGAAGACCGCGCTGATCTGCGAGAAGGTATTGGCCTTGCCGAAAATGCTGGGACGAAAATCCCGTAATCCCGCAATGGCAAACAGCACGGCGCTTGCGGCAAGAATGGAAATGTCGCGGCTGAATACAAGCACCGTGAATTTCCACGGAATCCTGTGCAGGATGGACAGCACCAAAAACATGGTACTCAACAAGAGCTTGTCCGCAATCGGATCGAGGTACTGGCCCAGCAGCGTCTGCTGATGGAGCCTGCGAGCGAGCAATCCGTCCAGGCCATCGCTAAAACCGGCAATGATGAACAGGAGCAGCGCCCACAAATAATGCCCATCCACCATGTGGATCACGATGAACGGAACGAAGACCATCCGCAGCAGGGTGAGTTGATTGGGGGCAGTAAAAACTTGCGAGAGCTTCACCCGCGCTCCTTCGTACCAGCGGTTCTTTGTTCGGCAGCGTAGGTGGAGGGGCTAGGTCTCAGGGCTACCGAGGGCTCCAGCCCAGTCTTGCTGAGAAATCGCTGCGAAAGCGAGGGCAGGCTCCCGTCAGGTAGATCAAGTTCCACGCGCTCGATGCGATGCATGGGGAAGAAGACGACCGCAGGAGTGAAGGGTTCACCGTCGCGGACCATGACCGCGAGATCTTCGAATGACGCGAGTTCAGCCCCGCTCAGACTCAATCCTTCAGGGGCGAGGGCGAGAACCATTCCCCAGAATTTCTCCCGCGGATTCGACAGGGTCGCGATGACCAAGGCTCCGGGTCCGAATGGTCCGCGTATTTCGGCGCTTGCCGCTGGAATCACCTTCCCCAAGTCGTTGCTCATACCAAGATTGTCGCTGGGAGACGTGTGCATTGCAAATCCGGAGTGCTCACTTTGGGTCCGGCGGCGACTCCGGTATCCTGTCCGGAATGTCAAATGACAGCGCAGCACCCGTCATCGAGTTCCACAATGTGTCGTACAGCGTTGCCGGAACGCGGGTCATTGTAGATCTCAGTCTGCAAGTCGCGCGCGGGGAGACTCTCGTTCTTCTAGGGCGGAGTGGGTCGGGCAAAACCACGACTCTCAAACTGATCAATCGCTTGGTCGCTCCGACGTCGGGGGAAGTGCTGGTGAATGGCAAGCCCAATGGACAACTGGATGTCATCCGCTTGCGCCGGGGGATCGGCTACGTGATTCAGGATGTCGGTTTGTTTCCGCATTTCACCGTGGAGCGAAACGTTGCTCTCGTTCCTAAAATCGAAGGCTGGCCGGAAGAGCAGATCCGTTCCCGCGTGCAGGAACTCCTGGGTCTGGTCGGGCTCTCGAGTGAACTTCGCGAGCGGTTTCCGCATCAGCTTTCGGGGGGGCAGCGGCAGAGGGTGGGCGTGGCTCGTGCGCTGGCAGCCGACCCGGAAATTCTGCTGATGGACGAACCGTTCGGCGCGCTCGATCCGCTCACGCGCGACGAATTGCAGCGCGAATTTCTCTTACTACAGCAGAGGCTTCACAAAACTGTGGTCTTCGTCACTCATGATCTACGCGAAGCTTTGCGGCTGGGATCGCGCGTTGCGCTCATGGAAGCCGGAAAGCTGATGACGGTATTGCCGCCCCACGAATTTCTCAAGTCTCCCGACCCGTGGGCGTCCGCATACGTCAAGGCCTTTGGCGATGGGTTGGAAACAGCCGCGAATCGAGGCACGTCATGAATGTCATTCACTTCATGTTAAAGAACCACACGCAACTGCTGGAACTGAGTCTCGAGCATTTGTGGCTGGTCGGGCTCTCCACGGCGTTTGCCGTGCTGATTGGAGTTCCCCTCGGAATCGTGATCGCTCGTCGGCCCCGGTTCAACAAGCCGGTGCTGGCCGGCGCGAACATTATCCAGACCATTCCCAGTTTGGCGCTCTTCGGGTTCCTGCTTCCGGTTCCATGGCTGGGAGCGCGCTCGGACCGGCTGGCAATCCTCGCCCTTACGCTGTATGCACTGCTGCCGATCATTCGAAACACATACACGGGAATCCGGGGAGTCGATCCCGCTGTGGTTGAAGCCGCGCGAGGAATGGGTCTGACGGAATCTCAATTGTTGTTCCAGGTGGAATTGCCGTTGTCCGTCAGCGTCATTCTCTCTGGAGTGAGAGTCGCGGTCGTCATTTCGGTGGGATTAGCGACGATTGCGGCTGCCATTGGCGCGGGCGGCCTGGGCGAGTTCATTTTTCGCGGGCTCGCGATGGTCGATGACCGCGTGATTCTCGCGGGCGCCATTCCCGCGGCTGTTCTCGCGCTCGCGGCGGATGTGGGAGTCGGCTTTCTAGAGAAACGGCTACGTCCGCGATGAGGCCGAGCCGATCTGCGTTGTGGGCTCTCGCATTGCTTGCCTCAACTCTGTCCTGCGCACCCTCACACACCAATCGGATCGTCGTCGGGTCTAAGAACTTCACTGAATCATTTATTCTCGGAGAGTTGATCGCGCAACAGATTGAGGCTCATACCACCCTCAACGTCGAACGCCGTTTCTACCTGGCCGGGACCTACATCTGCCAGCAGGCGATTCTTGGCGGACGCATCGATATCTATCCGGAATACACCGGCACCGCTCTAACCGCGATTCTTAAACAGAAGGCGTCCGGAGATAAATCCGATGTATATCAAACCGTGAAGCAGGAATACGAAAAGCGCTTCGGTATGACCCTCGGTCCGGCTTTTGGTTTCAACGATACGTTTGCCATGGAGATTCGTGGCGAAGACGCCCGCCGTCTGAACGTGCATACACTGTCAGAGTCCGCGAAGTTCGCGCCGCACTGGCGGGCAGGTTTCGGCTACGAGTTCATGGAGCGTCCCGACGGATATGGCGGCATGGCGTCGACCTATGGTCTGCATTTCGCCGAACAGCCACGCATCATGGATCTGGGCCTGTTGACGCGGGCCCTCAAAGACCATCAGATTGACTTCGCCGGGGGCAATGCTACGGACGGCCTCATTCCTGCGATGGATCTTGTCGCGCTTGCAGACGACAAGCACTATTTCCCCCCGTACGAGGCCGTGCCTGTCATCCGGGAGCGAACCATTCAGCAGCATCCGGAAGTAGCGCGCACTCTGGCCGCCCTAGCGGGTCAGATCTCAGACTCGGAAATGCAGCAGATGAACTACGCGGTGGATGGGCAACATCGTGACACTCAGGAAGTCGTACGCGAGTTTCTCAAACGCAAGCGACTGGTACCCTAGGAGCCTGCGGAAAGATTCCTGAATGCCTGTAGTTCCGTGGAAGAGCGGCGCTGCAGCGCCGCGTAAAGCCTGTCGCGGCGATCAGAGTTCTTCCGGAGCCTCCTAGAGATCGAGCTTTCCTTCCAGGGTGAGTACGGCGTTACCCTTCAGCAAGACGCGGTTTCCTGCCATCTCGCACCACAACTCGCCGCCGCGCTCCGACAACTGTCGCGCGTGCAGTTGCGACTTGCCGAGACGCTTGCTCCAGTACGGAGTCAGGGCGCAATGCGCCGAGCCTGTTACAGGGTCCTCGGGCACACCGTAGCTCGGTGCGAAATATCGCGAGACAAAATCGACTTCTGCGGCCGGGGCTGTGATCATTACCACCCGCGGATGCAATTGTTCCAGCAGATGAAACTCAGGGCGGACTCTTCGGATGACAGTATCGTCTTCGAATACCGCGATGAAAGAGTTATTCACTTCCCAAACTTCAGAAGCCTGATCCGCAATCCCCAGTGCGCGAGACAACTCGCGAGGCAGGCTCTTGCAAGGCGCAGGAGAATGCATTGGGAAATCCATGACAAGAAGATCCCCGTCCTTCGCAACACTCACCCCCCCGCTATACCGTGTCTCAAAGCTAATAGTTCGCAATTCCGGAAGGAGTTGCCGAAGCAATACAGCGCCCGATGCCAGAGTCGCGTGGCCGCAGAGTCTTACCTCGCTTGTCGGAGTGAACCAGCGAAGTTGATGTGCACCGTCCTTCCGCACCACAAACGCGGTTGCAGAAAGCGCATTTTCTGTAGCGACTTTACGCAGCAGGTCGTCATCTAACCACGAGTCTAGAAGGCAGACTGCCGCCGGATTACCGCTGAAAGCTGCCTCGGAGAACGCGTTGACGTGAAAAAGCGGTATTTGCATCTCGTTGATTTTACTTGCTTCTAACAGAACGCATCGGCTGTACAGGAGCCACGCTTGCCGAACTTCCAGAGTGGATGGTATGTTTTACCACCCCCGCCGCACGGTGGCCGAAAGGGCTATCCGGAGCGGCACACGGAAGTCCCTGTTAGGCACCCCCGATCTGTTTCCTGACTCATAAATTATTGGCTTTTCGCTGCTTTCGTCCAGTCATCGCTCAGGAGGTCCAATGCCCACGGCTCAAATTGATGCGACCGTTACGCAACTGCTGGCAAGAATCTCCGACGCTCGCAACAAAAGCGATGCCCTTTTCGACATCATCAAGACGGGAGCGATGTACGACCGTCCCATTCCTGAGCGCCACCGCATCATCTTCTACGTGGGGCATCTTGAGGCCTTCGATTGGAATCTCCTGCACGAGAATGTGTTCGGCCTCAAGAGTTTCCATCCGGAATTCGACCGCCTCTTTGCGTTTGGCATTGATCCTGTCGGCGGCGGATTGCCAACGGATCAACCTTCGGATTGGCCTTCGCTCGCCGCGGTTCACGATTATGTTCGCAGGATTCGTGCTGCGCTCGACGACAAACTCGCGGGTGGAATGCTAGACAGAGCGCAACGAATACGCAACGCGTTCTCTTTGGGGACTCTCCTCAACGTTGCCATCGAGCATCGTCTGATGCACGTTGAGACGTTGGCGTACATGCTCCATCAATTGCCACTTGACAGCAAAGTTCCTCAAGTCAGTCCGACCGTTCTCGCCTCTGTACCTCTCCAGCATCGCATGATCGAAATTCCTGCGGGACGTATCACCTTGGGACTCTCCCGAAGCTCCGACAGCTTTGGATGGGACAACGAATTCGAAGCGCACTCCGTCGACGTGCCTGCGTTCGCGATCGAGCAGTACGTGATCACAAATGCGCAGTTTCTCGAATTTCTCAATGCCGGCGGGTATGACGACCGGTCCCTTTGGACGGAGGCAGGCTGGACCTGGAAATCTGCAGAAAGCATTTCACATCCCGTGTTCTGGAAGCGGGGGGATACCGGTTGGCTTTATCGCACGATGTTCAACGAAGTCCCTCTTCCGCCGGACTGGCCTGTGTACGTGAGTCATGCGGAAGCGAGCGCATATGCACGCTGGGCAAGGAAGTCGCTGCCGAGTGAGCAGCAATGGCACCGCGCTGCGTACGGCACACGGCAGAGAGGTGAAAGTTACTATCCGTGGGGAGAGGACGCACCCGCTCCGAGGTTCGGTAACTTCGACCTCAACTCCTGGGACCCTACTCCTGTGAACGCCCATCCCGTGGGCCGGAGCGCTTTCGGCGTGGAAGGCATGCTCGGCAATGGATGGGAATGGACCTCCACTGAGTTTGCACCCTTTTCTGGATTTAAGCCGTTTCCCTTCTATCCGGGCTATTCAGCGAATTTTTTCGATGGCAAACACTTTGTGATGAAGGGCGGATCGGCGCGCACGGCCGCGTGCATGTTGCGTCCCACCTTCCGCAACTGGTTCCAGGCTCATTACCAATACGTGTATGCAGGGTTCCGCTGCGTGAATCCTGAGAAGGAGTGACACATGCTCGTTCATGCGATTCCCACCAACGTCTCCTACGAGTTCGCGCAAGACGTGCGCGCCGGGCTCACGCAGCCGGACCAGAAGGAACTTCCGTCGAAGTACCTCTACGATGATGTTGGGTCTGCGCTGTTCGAAGTCATCAGCCATTTACCGGAGTACGGCCTGACCCGAGCGGATGAAAGGCTCCTGCGGCGACATGCGCCGGAGATCGTGGACCGGGTGGCCGGCCCCGTTGCTGTTGCTGAGCTCGGAAGCGGCAGCGGCCGCAAGACGCGCTACCTGCTGGAGGCATTCTGTCGCCGCCAGCGCACCTCGTACTATCCGGTTGAGATCTCGCATTCCGCGTTGGTCATGTGCGAGCGTGAACTCAGTGACATCGATTCCATCAGCATTGTGGGTTTCGAACGTGAGTATCTGGACGGATTACTCGAAGTTGCCGCCTACCGCAGGCCGGGCCAGCATCTCTGTGTACTGTTCCTGGGCAGCACGATCGGGAACTTCGATCGGGCGGCGGGAATTAAGTTTCTAAAAGATGTCCGGTATACCCTGCAGCCCGGAGACTCGCTGCTTCTTGGCGCCGACCTTGAAAAGCCACACTCGCAACTTATTGCGGCGTATGACGACGAACTGGGTGTCACGGCTGCTTTCAACCTGAACTTGCTGGCGCGTGTGAACCGCGAACTCGGCGCCGACTTCGATCTCGCGCATTTTGAACACGTAGCGAAGATCAACCCTGCGGCGCGGTCTGTGGAAATGCATCTTGCATCGAAACGCCGGCAGGTCGTGAACATCCCGGTGTCACAGGTCGCGGTCGAATTTCAGCAGGGGGAGACCATCTGGACCGAGAGCAGTCACAAGTATTCGGCGGACGAAGTCTTCGAAATTGCGCGCAAGGCTGGATTCCGTTGCGAGGTGCAGTGGATCGACGAGCAGTGGCCGTTTGCCGAAAACCTGCTCATCGCGGAATAGTACCTAATTGCCCGGCGGATGGGATGCTCAGTCGTGACTTGATAACTCTCGGATCTGCGCCATGCCCGCAGGTTGATGGCGCACATGACGATGCAGAACACATTTGCGGGAATGAATCCGAGTTGCGCCGTGCGCACTCCGATAACGCACATGACAACGCTATTCGCTCCACCCAACAGCCAACCTTCCCAACAACGGCGTCCGACGAGAATGGTGGACGCAACTGTTAATACGCAAGAAAGATAATCAAGACGAAGCACGACGGAACACCCTCCGAAAATCATTGTGCGGGAACAAACCGGATGCGCGATGTGATTGTGGCCCTTCGTTACGTGACGGAAGTCACTTGATGAAGATCCGTTTTGTGCTGGACCCGCTACTCCGGAGCATCTAGAGCCTTCCGTTGACGAAAAGAGAGCCCGCAGATTAAATAGCTGAACCTGATGAGGGATTCATGAACCTGTTATTTGCATTCGGCATCGGCATCGTGGCGGGATTGCGCTCCATGACTGCACCCGCTTTGGTAGCGTGGGCGGCGCATCTGGGGTGGCTACACCTGCAAAATTCCTTCTTCGCCTTTATGGGTTCCACCTGGGCAGTGATCCTCTTTTCGCTGCTGGCAATTCTCGAATTGATCGCGGACCAGCTTCCGAAGACGCCGCCGCGTACAGCGCCGATCGGGCTGATTGCCCGAGTCGCTACAGGGACGTTGTGCGGGGCGTGCGTAGGCATTTCAGGATTGGCCGTCCTCTGGATTGGAGCCGCGGCCGGAGTGATTGGTGCGATCCTGGGAGCCTTTGCCGGGTACAGCGCCCGTATAGCGTTGGTTCGACGTCTGCATGTGCCAGATTTCGCAATCGCCATTCCGGAAGATATCATCGCGATTGCATTCGGATTGTTTTTCGTCTCGCGATCCTGATTGCGTTCAGAACATCGGTAACCGGTTCGCGCGAAGGGGGTGCGTATGAGCACTGCGCAGCAATACGATGCCATTGTGATCGGCTCAGGGCAGGGAGGAAATCCGCTTGCACTCGCGCTTGCTGGCGCAGGATTGCGCACCGCCTTGATCGAGCGGAAACATGTGGGCGGTACGTGCATAAATGAAGGCTGCACGCCCACCAAGACCATGGTCGCGAGTGGCCGCGTGGCGTACCTGGCGCGCCGCGCCGCGGACTATGGCATTCAAACCGGGCCGATCCATGTGGACCTTGAACGAGTCCGCCAGCGCAAGAGAGATATCGTCGACAGATTCCGCAATGGCAGCCAGGGCCGTTTGCAGAAGACGAAGAACCTCGACTTGATTTTCGGAGAAGCGAGTTTTACTGGCCCGAAGACGCATTCGCGTCCGGACATGAGGGCTCGCGAGCGCTCGCTTTCCGCCCAGCAAGATCTTTATCAATGCGGGCACGCGCGCGTCCAAACCAATGCTGGAAGGCCTTGACAGTGTGCCGTTCCTCGACAACGTCTCGATCATGGAACTCGATCAGGTTCCGGATCACCTTGCTCGTGCTCGGAGGAGGTTACATCGGGCTCGAATTCGGACAGCTCTTCCGCCGCTTTGGCGCTCGCGTGACGATCGTCCAGTCCGCAAGTCAGTTGCTGACCCGCGAAGATCCCGATATTGCCGAAGAAATCACGAAAATTCTGCGCGAAGACGGACTTGAGATCCTGCTGAACGCACAGGCTACGCGTGTCGAAGCTGCACAGAGTGGGAGTGGCATCCAATTGCATGTTTCGCGGGAAGGGAATTCAACCAGCTTTGTTGTTTCGCACCTGCTGGTCGCAACTGGTCGCGTGCCCAACTCCGACACTCTCAATCTCTCCGCCGGCAGGAGTGACAAACGGACAAGCGCGGATTCATTCAGGTGAACGAGCAGGCTTGAAACCAGTGCTGAAGGCATCTATGCTCTCGGAGACATCAAGGGCGGTCCTGCCTTCACGCACATTTCGTACGACGATTTCCGGATTCTTCGCGCCAATCTGTTGGAAGGCAAAACCGCTTCTACCAAAGGACGCCAGGTTCCCTACTGTGTATTCATTGATCCTCAACTCGGTCGAGTGGGACTGACCGAAACAGAAGCGCGCGAGCAGGGGCGAAGGATCCGGGTTGCGAAGCTTCCGATGACCTCCGTCGCCCGCGCATTGGAGGTCGATGAAACTCGCGGCTTCATGAAAGCCATCGTCGATGCCGACACGGATCAGATTCTCGGTGCGGCGGTCCTGGGCATTGAAGGCGGAGAGATCATGTCCGTGCTGGAAACTGCAATGATGGGCAAGTTGCCCTATACTGCGCTGCGGGATGCTACTTACGCGCACCCGACTCTGGCCGAGTCGCTCAACAATCTATTCATGGCCATGGACAGCAAGTAGAATCTCCAGACATTCATGGATGTTCATCTCATCGACGGCACTTACGAACTCTTCCGCCACTTCTTCGCCGTCCCCTCGAGTAAAGACGCCAAAGGGCAGGAGATCGGCGCGGTCCGAGGCGTGCTCACGTCTGTCTTGTCGATGCTCGAATCCGGCGCAACGCACGTCGGTGTCGCGACCGACCACATAGTCGAATCGTTTCGTAACGAACTCTATCTCGGATATAAGACGGCCGAGGGCGTCGATCCGGAACTGCTCTCGCAATTCCCGATTCTCGAAGAAGGCTTGCAGGCCATGGGCGTCCTGGTCTGGCCGGAAACCCAATTTGAGGCCGACGATGCGCTTGCGTCCGCTGCCGCGAAAGCGGCACTCGACGACCGCGTCCATCAGGTGTTCGTCTGCACACCGGACAAAGATCTCGGCCAATGTGTGCGCGGCTCGCGCGTGGTGCAACTGGATCGCCGGCGCGAACTCGTTCGCGACGAAGCCGGGATCGAGGCCAAGTTCGGCGTGAAGCCGGAATCCATTCCCGACTATCTCGCCGTGGTCGGTGACAGTGCCGATGGATATCCCGGTATCTCAGGTTGGGGAGCGAAGGCCGCCGCCGCGATGCTGTCACGTTATGTCCATCTCGAAAATATTCCGCGAGATTGCCACGAATGGCCTTCTTCCATTCGCGGCGTGGCCCGCCTATCCCAATCATTGTTCAGCCATTGGGATGACGCGCTTCTCTACCGCATGCTGGCGACGCTCCGTCTGGATGTGCCAGTGTTCGACAGCGTGGACGAGTTGTTGTGGAAAGGGCCGCGCCCGAACTTTGAAGACTTCTGTCGCCGCATCAAGGCGCCCGACCTGCTGCGACGCGTGACCACTAAGGGGATGTCAGTAGAGCAATCGACTTAGAAACCAGCGCTCCAGGCGTTCCGAGCCGAACAGCGCGGGTGTGGCGTGATAAAATGACTTCCATTCCGGGCCTGAGCCTTCCGGCCCCGAGTTGCCCATTGTAGGCCCGTAGCTCAGCTGGTCTAGAGCGCTTCCTTGACACGGAAGAGGTCGATGGTTCGAATCCATTCGGGCCTACCATCGTTTTCGCTAATGTTTATTGGGTTTTCGTCTCCGATCTTCCGTTCTGTCTCTGGTCCTTACCAGGCTCTTGCTACATTTCTACTACAAACCGGAATTCGGTTTCGCAGCTATACGCCTGGGATCTGCCCGTGTCTCTCAGAATTTGCTCGCCTAAAGGCAGCGTAGTGCGTTCTAGCTGGCCTCTAGCGAACCACAATACAGAACGCCTCGGAGGGAAGACCGGCGTCTTCCAAATCATTGAATGCCCCTCAGCGACCTTCGAGGATGTAGCACTCGTGGTGGTTCCTAAACACGTCGTCATCTTGTTGTCCGGCATACCCGCAACGGGCAAGAACACTTTCGCTCGCTAGCGCGCTAAGTAGAACGTCACCGCATCGCACATTTGGAATCGAGTGTACAATCCGATGTCGCCACCTATGGCCACTCCAATTCAACCTGCTCAGCATCAGCTTAAACAGAAACGAGAGCCCTCGTATCCTGCGCTGCTCTTGACCCAGAACAAGCACCGGTTCTATTTCAGCACAATCCCAGTAGACGATCTGTTCTCTAATTGTTTTGTCGCACGACGGGAGGAAGACCCACAGCAGGGGTTTCAGCGCGCGCTATCTGAAAATCGCGCGGAAGACATCAGCAAGTACTTGGCGGCGGGAGGGGGATCGATTCCAAGTAATGTTGTCTTATCCGCTCAGCCGGAAGCCAATCTGTCTTACAACACACGGTCCAAGACGATCTCCTTTGACCGAGTGGAAAGAGCTTTTTTGGTTCTCGACGGTCAGCACAGATTGTGGGGATACGCTAAGTGCCGTGCGAAACACCGCGTGCCAGTGGCCATATACGAAGGGCTATCTCGCGCCGAGGAAGCTAAACTGTTCATCGACATCAACACGAACCAGCGTGGTGTTCCAGCCGCACTTCTGCTCGACATTAAACAGTTGGCTGAAATCGAGTCTGAAAAGGAATCTCTCCTGAGGGCCTTTTTCGATAGGCTACAGAGCGACCCCCACTCGGCACTTAGCGGAAAGCTAAGTCCGTCGAAATCTACTCCACACCGAATTTCTCGAGTTGCCTTTAATCGCTCAATCGGTACAGCCCTGAGCAGTGAAGTTGTTCGACCACTTGCGACGGAAGATATATACCGGCTTATCCGAAACTACATCAATGCATTCGAAGCGGAGCTGCCCGACAAAGCGACTCTGACAAAGGCGAACTATTTTGAGGCGACCTTCGAGATGTTCGACGAAATAGTCCGTGCAACCATGAGCTCGCATGGAAATGTCAAACAACCCTCCTTGCAGGACACAATTCGTACCGTAGCGAAGCTCGACTATAGTGGACGCGGCAAGCTGACCAAGAAGGGGTATACAGATGTCATGCAAGCCGCTTTTCGAAAGGGCGTCGCGTTGTCGGCTGACATGTTGTGAATATTCCCAAAGGAACAGGCTGGCAGCATCTCCGGATGCAGTGTCTCAGCGCGATTCCGAACGGAGTCGCCGTCCACTACTCGAAGTCCATGCCCCTGAATGAATGGCGTCGTCACGGGTCTTTTCAGGTTACGGGGTGCTCCAAGAAGCAAGTAGTAATTGAAAGTGCAGGCGTTGAGATTGGCACCGCGTTATTGTCCGATGCCGAACACCTCCTCGATCACGCCGCCGAGCATCAGGCTATGATCCATGACCTAATCGTTGGTGCTAGTTGGCACAGCCCGGCATGGACAGTCGTGACGGGCTACTATTGGGCCTTTTTTTCGGCATTGGCGATAACGCGGCTCACCGGCCACAGCGCTTGGTTTCTCGACCGGAGCGCGATAACGGAACTGAGACTCCTTGCCGGTTCTGCGGTTCAACCACCGGCTGGCGCATTGCGTCTGGCCGTCGGTCCATATGTCAGTGCGACCAACCGAGAGATAGTGCTTCGGCCGACAAAGCTCCAAATGCACGATGCCGTGTGGCAGCGTTTTAAGGAACTCACATTCGACGTATTCAACGTAACCGACGAACTCTCAAACGGCCTTGAGTACCGACTATTCTGGTGCATGTACGAACTCGCCCATCGTCTCGGCGCAGATTGGCCGAGTAAGGTTCGCAATATTATCAACTACCGTCCTGGTCGCGCCTATAGAGAGGTGATCCGGACGACGGAAATTGACATCGCGAAGTATCTTCGCCGTGCTACTCCCTTCCGCTTTGAGAGCGCTGTTTCGGACTTCGAAGATCATTTGGTGAAGATCAAGGCTGGAAAGTGGCCAGAGCAGGAAGTCCCTTTACTTTGTCGCCTGCTCGTTTTGTTTGCCATTATTCTGGCAGCTATTTCTACTGAACTTCACGAGGAAATGATTGACCGGACTTCCACCGACCGTCGGTGGCTTGACCTGCGGCATCGGTTTTTCCAACTGCACTGCCCCGGCATCGATGGGGCGATTTGGCCTCTCCGGGACTGAGGAAAGATAAACTAAACTGCGAAAAATTGATTCTCATGCTAGAGAGTCTTGATTGTCGCCGTTACCCTCAGGGCGGGGGTACTCCGGAAGGACCCGCGAAGCAGAACGGCGAGAAGGAACTCCGGAGAGTTCAGCTGGGTCAATGCATTATGAGAGAGCGGCCTGGTGAATATCGAGTCGAGCAGTCGAGGACAGCAGAAGGAAGCTAGAAAGAACTCCTAAAGAATGGCACTGTACCTTGAGGGAAAGACTCCGTTGGATGCGAATGATCTTTCCCCCAAGGAGGCAACTAAATGAGTCGCGACATCAAGTATATCGGCATGGACGTGCACAAGGAAGCGACCGTTATCGCGGTGCTGAACGGCAGTGGCAAGCTGGTGATGGAGTCGATCGTGGAAACCAAAGCCAGCAGCATTCTGCAGTTCATCCACGGTCTGCGGGGCGAGTTGCATGTGACCTGGGAAGAAGGGACCTGGGCAGCTTGGCTGTACGATCTGCTGCAACCCCAGGCGGCACAAGTGCTGGTCTGCGATCCGCGGCGCAATGCCTTATTAAAGGAAGGCAACAAGAGCGACAAGATCGATGCGCGCAAGCTGGCCGACTTGTTGCGCACGGGAATGCTGCGGCCGGTCTACCACGGGGAACACGGGCTGCGGACGCTGCGCGAACTGGGGCGCAGTTATCAGACCATCAGCCAAGATCTGAATCGAGTGATGAACCGGATCAAAGCTCTGTACCGCGGCTGGAGCATTCCTTGTGCCGGGACCCAGGTCTATGCTCCGCGTTACCGGGAAGAGTGGCTACAGAAGATCGAGCATGCCGGGGTACGCCGGCGAGCCGAGCTACTCTATCAACAGTTGGATGGATTGCAGACGTTGCGACGAACCGTGCGTCCCGAGTTATTGGCGGAGAGCCGGAAACATAAGGCCTCGAAACTGCTGCGCCAGATACCCTGCATCGGACCGATTCGGGCCGCCCGCTTGATCGCACTGATGCAAACGCCGCATCGCTTTCGCAGCAAACGGCAGCTGTGGACCTATAGTGGGCTGGGCATTGAGACCCGCGATAGTGCGCAATATCGGTACGTGCACGGACAACTGCAACGTACGAAAAAACCACAACAGATTCGCGGTCTCAATCGGAACCACAACCATGAGATGAAAGATATCTTCAAGGGCGCCGCCACCCGAGCCAGCTGTGGGGTGGGTCCGTTGCGCGACTTCTACGTGGCCCTGCTGGACAAAGGCATGAAGCCGGAGATGGCGCGTCTGACCTTAGCCCGCAAGATCGCGGCCATTGCTTTGACACTTTGGAAGAAGGAGGAACGTTTCGACACCGAACAATTGAAGCCACAAGCAGCTTGAGCGTCGCACAGAACTCAGGGGGTCTCCCAGGTTTCACGCCTCGGTGGTGACCCATCGGTTCTGCGATGCTCGGGTTCGAGGGAGAGTATCCATTCACTCATTAGGCACTTCGTGTGCTGCTGCATGCAGCACCGAGTCTCCGGGTCGATCCTATGCCCCCTCGCACGACCCAAAAAAGCCATAGGCCTCGAGCCTCACATAGGATGATGGTTGGCACTTAAGCCAACGGTTGGCTTGCGCAGCTTCGCAACGATGGTGTCGGGACCGCGGCATGAGACCACTCAAGGCAGACCAGCCACTGCGATCCGTAACTCTGTCGTGCTCTGTGACGCTCCAAGCGTTAAAACCAAAATCCTCTCCGCGTAGGAGAAGGGGCCTGGAAGCATGCACCGATCGAGGTCTCAAGGAGAGAATGCGGAAGTGTTTGTGCTTGACATCCTCTCTCATAGGATGAGTGAAATCGCTGATTACAACAGTGGGGCAAATGGATGCTGTTCGGCTAAACTTCTCAGCGTGAAAACAGCAGTTGCTGCCACTCTATTCGTTCTGCTTGCGACGTGCTTTGCCACGGGTCAAACGCAAGCGTCGAATGCGAATTACCCGACCTACCGAGTCGGTGGCGACGTGAAGGCCCCCCGACCTATTTCGACCTCGACACCAGCGCCACCCGCAGGTGTAGATAAGACGCTTGAAGTCCGCTTATCTTTCATTGTCATTCCGGACGGCTCAGTAGCGAATGTCCGGCTGTTGAAGCACTCCACACCTGAGTTTGACGACTTCGCAGTCGCTGTAGTCAGCAAATGGAGATTTGAACCTGCGACAAAAGATGGTAGACCTGTCGCCGTGCGCCTTGAGACGGAAATGCAATCCCACAAATAGTAGTTGTTGAAATAGTGCGCCGTGAAAGGCGCTGGACTTCAGCGGGTGAAACTCCCGCCCGGGAACTGGTTCGCTCCACCCGGTAGCAATCGAAACGGCGGCGGAGGCAACGAAGCTGTCGGAGCTTTCGATGGAAAGGGTCGCTAGGCGACTCCGCGAGCGTGCAGGCCGTAACGTGAGTGAACGCTGAGCAGGCCCCGAAAAAACAATTGCAGGGAAGCCGACCCTACTGTTTCAGGGGAAGGCCGCAGTCGATGGAGATGACGAGCGAACAAACTCCATTGAACTTGCCGGGGTAATGGCGATGGCATGTACGCATAGGAGACCAGACGCAACACGGGAAGCCCCAGCGGTGATCATGGTACCGATCAACTGGCAACTCGCGAGAGACAGGCCGTGCCGTATGGGGTGGCGGAGAGGCTCGTATGACCGCTGAAGCCGGGTAATGCCGGTGGAGGGAAGGGGCCTTAGTTAAAGACGAACGCAAGAAGCGACGAAGGACCGAGGGATTGGCGATGAGCCTAACAACTCCATTCAGTGTTCAGAAGTTGCAGACGGCGTTGCACGCAAAAGCGAAGGAATCGCCCAACTTTCGTTTCCACGCGCTGTACGACAAGGTGTATCGGAAAGACGTACTGGCCTATGCCTACGAACGCTGCCAAGCCAATGGCGGAGCCGCGGGAGTGGACAACCAGACCTTCGAGAACATCGAAGCCTATGGCAGGGAACGGTGGTTGGACGAACTGGCGCAAGAGCTGAAAAGTCGAACCTATCAACCACTTCCTGTACGACGGGTCTATATACCCAAGCCGGATGGGAAGCAGAGACCGTTAGGCATACCGACAATCCGGGATCGGGTTGTGCAAACCTCGGCCATGCTGGTACTCGAACCCATCTTCGAGGCCGACCTGCCGACGGAGCAATATGCCTATCGGGCAGACCGCAGCGCGTTGGACGCAGTACAGCACGTCCACAAGCTGATCAACACGGGACATGGGCAGATCGTTGATGCGGATCTCAGCAGCTACTTCGATAGTGTTCCTCATGCCGAGCTTAATGAGGTCGGTAGCTCGCCGAGTTGTCGACGGAGCGATGCTGCATCTGATCAAGATGTGGCTGGAAGCACCGGTCGAAGAAACCGACGAGCGTGGGAACAAACGTCAGAGTACGCGCAATCGGGACGAAGGTCGAGGTACCCCGCAAGGGTCCCCGATCAGTCCTTTGTTCAGCAATCTGTACATGAGACGGTTCGTGCTGGGGTGGAAGAAACTCGGGCACGAGAAGCGTTGGAAAGCGTACATCGTGAACTATGCCGATGACCTCGTCATCTGCTGTCGAGTTGGAGCGGAACAAGCTCTGGTCGAGATGCGGAAGATGATGTCGAAGCTGAAGCTGACGGTGAACGAAACCAAGACGCGGGTCTGCTATCTGCCGGAAGAGAAGTTTGACTTTCTAGGATATACGTTCGGGCGGTGTTACTCGGTGAAGAGGGGTCGAGTCTATCTGGGCACGACACCTTCGAAGAAACGAGTGCAGCGCATCTGTCGTGCGATTAGCGACGAGACCGGGCGAGATACCGTGAGGCTGGATCCCAAGGCGATGGTCGAGAAGCTCAACCGGATGTTGATCGGTTGGGCCAACTACTTCTGTCTGGGGCCAGTCAGCAAAGCCTACAGTGCGGTCGATATGCATGCCCACAGCAGGCTGCGTCGGTGGTTATGCGACAAACACAAAGAGCCGCGGCCGGGATATAAGCGTTTCCCGGAAGCGGCTCTGAACTCTGTGTATGGCTTGGTCCAGTTACCACACCGGACCGCGAACCTTCCGTGGGCGAAAGCGTGAGTCTTTTCCGAGAGCCGGATGCGGGAAAACTGCCAGTCCGGTTCGATGAGCGGGAACAGGAAACAGAACCAAGCCAAACCGGACTGCGGTGATGAGGCGAAAGCCGAGTCGACTATCCACCGGGAGACTACCGTTACTGCGCCTGTTCTCGACTCTACTCGCAATTACGCTCAAAATCCCACTTTGCAGCACAAACCGTTCTATAAAAAGGGATGTCAAGAAAAAGTTCTCCCTCGACCGGAGGCGAGATTTCTTTCTCGAGATCCAGCCCACTGAAGTTCTATAAAAAGGGATGTCAAGAAAAAAGTTCTCGCCTCGACCGGAGGCGAGATTTCTTTCTCGAGATCCAGCCCACTGTAGTTTCATTTCTCTGGAGAAGTTCGGCTTGGTGTCCATTCTCGTGAGTTTCTCTGCTGATGGTGACGCGGTCGTCGAGTTTAAGAGAGCGGCAAGCGAGCTGGTTGCTTCCGAGGCAACCATGGTTCTATCCGAGGCTCGTGGCCTATGGCTATTTCTGGTTATCCGAGAGGGCATAACGTGTAAATGGGTGACTCGGTGCCGAAGCACGCGGGGCCGGATCTTATTGACTGATACTCCTCTCGAACCGAGCATCTCCAGAACCCGACTGCCCACCACCGGAGAGAATCCCGAGATGGAAAGCCTTCTTCCCCGGAGAGGCTCAAGCTGCTTGCCGATGCAATTGTTTGGGGTCGAAACTCACTCCTTTCTTCCACATGGTTAAAGTGATGGCGGCAATCTTCCGTGCCAGGGTCAGACGGGCCATGGTCGGCCGTATCCCTTTCTCACCCGAGCGACATAGAAGTCGTGCAGAGGACCAGGACGGGTGCTGGCCGAGATGGCAGCACTTTTGAAAAGATTCTTCAGATCCTTATTGTGGTTGTCATTCAGACCACGCACGGTGATGCGCTCACGGTTGCGTTGCAGTTTGCCGCGCACCGAGCGGTACTCGCCGCTGTCGTGAGTCTCCACGGCGAAACCGCTGTAGGCCCAGAGTTGCCGCTTGGTACGAAAACGATGCGGTGTCTGCAGTAAGGCCACCAGCAAAGCGGCGCGAATCGGACCGATGGAAGGAATCTGGCGAAGTAACTTCACCGCCGCATGCTTGTGGCCCTCCCGCAGGAGTTCGCGTCGTGCTTGCAGACGCAGCGGTTGCAGACTATCGAGTTGCTGGTACAAATGCTCGGCTCGAATCCGAACTCCTGGTTGCTCGATCTTGGCCAGCCACTCGGCACGATGACGGGGAGCATAGACGGTGCTGCCGCTGCAGGGAATGGCCCAGCTTCGGTACAGCGCTTTGATCCGATTCATCGAGCGGGTGACGTCTTGGGTGATCGTCAGATAGCTACGTCCCAACTCCTTAAGGGTGCGTATTCCATGCTCTTCGTGGTACACCGGCTTGAGTTGGTTGGTGCGTAACATCTCTGCCAACTTTCGCGCATCGATCCGGTCACTCTTGTTGCCCTCTTTCAACAGAGCCGCTTTTCGCGGATCGCAGACTATCAGCCGGCTCACCTGGGGCTTCAGAAGATCGTGTAGCCAGGCAGCCGACGTTCCTTCCTCGAAGGTCAGCGACAGAGTTCCGTGCAGTCCTTGGATGAACTCCACAATCGTTGCCGCTTTGGTCTCCAGCAGGCATTCCATGATCAGCTTGCCACTCGCATCCATCACGGCAACCGAAATGGTGGCCTGATGAACATCCATGCCGATATACTTTTCTTGACTCATAAAGGCGCTCCTTTTCGCTAGGCTGGTGGTGCGAACAATCTCAACCTACCGCAAAAGTGGGCGCCTTTTTATATTGCGTGTAATGGCCTGCTTACGACAGTTACGCGCCTGCACAAACCGTGGTAGGTTCAGCGCAGGTCGTTTCCGATCCTGCCCCATTTTGAGCGAATGATGTACAGTGCCTCACCGGCTACAGTTTTCTCTGGGACCAAGCCGAAATCCCCCATCCGGCTATCCCTGCTTACGTCTCGGTTATCGCCCATGACGAACAGCTCTCCAGAAGCGATTTCCACCGGACTGAATTCGCTTGGCACTAACGAAAGATTTCCCGAGTGCTGCACGTAGGGTTCATTGAGCCGTTGGCCGTTCACAAAGATCGCACCCTCTTTACCCTCAATCGTGTCGCCTCCCACGGCTACGACTCTCTTGATAAAGAACGTTCCGTCTTTACTAAAGATCACCACGTCGCGGCGTTTTGGCCGAGAGTTTCCGTATTGCCTAAGGTCGGCGATCACACGATCCCCGCTCAACACCGTTTGTTCCATCCCGGTGGACGGTACGTCGAATGGACGGAATCCTGCTGCGAGCAAAAACCAGTTGCTATAGGCGAAGGATGCCAGCAGCGAAATCGGTACGAGCACAAAAAGCCACCACCGAGACCCCTGAATCATTCGCTGGCTGGGTGTACGCAAGGCGTGCCATGCAGCTGCCGTGCATAGGCCCATCGCGGCAAAGATCAAGATCTGTATTCCTACGTACGATCTCGGCAGACGAAGTGGCAAATACAACAGAACCAGAAGGCCGAATGCACATAGGAATCCGATTCCCGCGAGCTTCTTGCCCAACCATAGCTGCCCGGAGCCGGGGAGGATAGATGAACAAACCGACGCAAGGACGCGCCGCGTTTGTCTGGTTGTTATTTCAGGACGAGGGACCTCGGGCGTGACGGCAGTGTTTGAGGGGTGCTCCACAGTTGCTAATGGTAACCCGCGTTGATCTTATCGGGAAAGCGCAGTCAGTTGTCGCAACATCGTCATTACAGTGCGCCGGGCTAAACCGGCTTGAAGTAGAGGATGAAAGTTCCTTACGAGAAAGGAGTAGCGATCCACTCGGCCTCGAGTCTTGCGCTGCTACCGCGAGGGACCCAGCGAAGCGTAGATAGAGGATAGGCGGGGTGGGCTATTGAGCTTCGAAAAGATGCAATCCGGACGCCGACGCCTTTGTAATGTGCGGAAGGCAACATGAACAGACGCGATAGCGCGAGCTCTTGTTCGGTCCGGCGTAGTCGAAGACCCCAGACACGCCTAGAAACTTCATGCACGAGAACCGGGAGACCTCGGAGATACCTGCTGCCACAGTTGGTGGCAGGACGGCGGGCGAAGGCTCAGGCCGCACGGCCCGCGTGCACGTCTGCGAGGAGTCACACTGCGGCATAGTACCGATGAATCATTCGAACAAAGACGGAGTATCGTCGGCGGAGAGTGAGGAGGGAAGGCTGCGGCTCAAGGAGAACGCTCTTTCATTTGACACGTACCCGACACCGAGCGGGACTGCGCGTGTCCTATAGGTGAGAGAGTGTGCGGGCAAGCAGTAGGTTTTTGCCCGCTTATCATGCGAGAAGAACCGGATGCGCTAAGGAGCGCCCGTCCGGGTCCGTCCGGGGGGTATCACGTGAGTGATATCCCTACCGGGATGTGCGCCGGGCTAAACCGGCTTGAAGTAGAGGATGAAAGTTCCTTACGAGAAAGGAGTAGCGATCCACTCGGCCTCGAGTCTTGCGCTGCTACCGCGAGGGACCCAGCGAAGCGTAGATAGAGGATAGGTGGGGTGGGTATTCAGCTCCGAAAAGATGCAATCCGGACGCCGACGCCTTTGTAATGTGCGGAAGGCAACATGAACAAGCGCGATAGCGCGAGCTCTTGTTCAGTCCGGCGTAGTCGAAGACCCCAGACACGCCTAGAAGCTTCAAGCGCGAGAACCGGGAGACCTCGGAGACACCTGCGGCTCAACCAGGCCGGAGGTCGGCGGGCGAAGGCTTAGGCCGCACGGCTCGCATGCAAGTCACCGAGGAGTCACACCGCGGCATAGTACCTATGAACCATTCGAACAAAGACGGGAACTCGTCAGCGGAGAGTGGGGAGGGAAGGCCGCTGATCAAGGAAAACGTCCGTCAACCTAACACGTCCCCGACACAGAGCGGGGAGCGCGTGTCACAGGGGCTGGCGGGTGTGCGGAAAGCAGCAGGGAATAATAAGGAGATGAAGTTCACCGCACTGCTCCACCACCTGACCGTCGAACTGCTACGGGAAAGCTTTTACTCGCTCAAGAGAAAGGCCGCACCCGGAGTGGACGGGGTCACTTGGCAGGAGTATGAAGACGGACTGGAAGATCGGCTGACCGATCTTCACGGCCGGGTTCATCGCGGAGCTTATCGAGCGACACCCTCGAGAAGGGTGTACATAGAGAAAGCAGATGGACGGCAACGTCCACTTGCGGTCCCGGTTATCGAGGACAAACTAGTCCAACATGCCGTGGTGACCATCCTCAACCAGATCTACGAGGAGGACTTTCTCGGCTTCTCCTACGGGTTTCGCCCGGGGCGCAGCCAGCATCAGGCGCTGGATGCGTTGTCGTATGCGCTCCTGAAGAAGAAGGTGAACTACGTTCTTGATGCCGACATCCGAGGATTTTTCGATAACCTCGACAAGAGTTGGCTGATCAAGTTCGTGGAGCATCGCGTCGCTGATCCCCGCATCCTGCGGCTGATCCGGAAATGGCTCAACGCGGGAGTGATGGAGGACGGCAAATGGTCGGGCACGAAGACAGGCAGTCCGCAAGGCTCGGTGGTTTCACCGTTACTCGCGAATATCTACCTGCACTACGCTTTCGATCTCTGGGTGAACGTGTGGCGCGAGAAGTGGGCACACGGCGAGGTGGTGGTCATCCGCTACGCGGACGATATCATCTTGGGATTCCAACACCAAGCGGACGCGGATCGTTTCTTGGAGAACTTACAGGAGCGACTGGGAATGTTCGGACTGGAATTACATCCGGATAAGACGCGCCGGATCGAATTCGGCAGGTTTGCCGAAGAGAACCGGAGACGTAGAGGAGAAGGTAAGCCCGAAACGTTCGATTTTCTAGGCTTCACGCACATCAGCGGGAAGAATAGGCTAGGGCGGTTCACGGTGAGGCGTAAGACGATCCGCAAACGCATGCGAGCGAAGCTGCGTGGAGGTTAAACAGCAACTCCGCGAGCGTATGCACGATCCGGTGCGCCAAACCGGCCAATGGCTCAAGTCGATCGTGCAGGGCCACTTCAACTACTATGCGGTACCTGGAAATCTCGATAGCCTCGGCGCCTTCCGCCACCGGTTAATCGGGCAGTGGTGGCGTACACTTCGCCGCCGTAGCCAGAAAAACCCGATCAACTGGACGCGCACTCTCGCCTTGGCAGACCGATGGTTTCCCCAACCGCAGGTCCTCCATCCTTACCCCGCGGTTCGCTTTGCCGCCAGTCATCCGCGATAAGAACCGGATGCGCTAATGAGCGCCCGTCCGGGTCCGTCCGGGGGGTATCACGTGAGTGGTATCCCTACCGGGATCTCATTAACCTTGAGGTCTACCTCGGCCTTTTCGGGGATTTCACGCCAGTGTTCGCGCAACGTTTTGGGCGTAATTGCATCTGCGGTGAACTACGCGAAGATTTGAATCCTCCCACAACTGGCGATACGCCTCATCAAAGGCCAGTTCGCCTTGAAAAACTCTATCGGCGAATGTCTTCACCGATACGACGTGGTCAATGTGCGTAACCTTGCCATCGTCCACCAGCGACTCTGGACAGAGAGGGCAAACGCTATTTGCAGCGTGATTAACCGGGGCCGTTCGTTTGCAAGCCGGAACCCCTGCGGTCGCAACCTGTTCGGACGCCAATTCCGAAGCAGATGAACAATCATGTTCTTGTCGCAGTCAATCATCATTCCACGCCTCCACACGACCCGATTTAGCTTCTTACCTTTCTGTGACGTACCCTCGGGAAAACAGAGCTTTGGTCAGGATGCGTCCGCCAATTATCGTTCCACTGGCTGAGCAGAATAGGTGTGCACCTTGCCATCTTTGTCAGGTACGGCCCCGATCCAGATAGCATCAGTGGCTAGGCGTACACGGTGCAAAGCGACAAGTTTCTGAATGCGCGAAAGCCAATCCTTCGGACTGCGGCCTACGTGGATCGTGGGACCGATGGCTTTATAGGGGTTCTGCGAGTGCAAAACGTCGCTGGAATAGTCGTATAGCAGCACGAAATCATCTTTCGTGAGAAATACATCTGACAACGGCTCAAGATGAATATGACGCCTACCGTTCTCGACCTTTCTTGATGCTTCGTTGAGGGGCTGCGGGTAAAACTCCGGGTTGATCTCGCTCAACTGCTTGAGCATCCTTGTAGCGTGCCAATCGGTTGCAAACGATGCACGAACTTTAGAGTAAACATCTTTGTTAGCGATGAGTGAGCCGAAAGCAATCTGCTCAAGCATTTTACGAAACTGCAAAATACGATTTCAACGTCTAGAGCGTCGTGACCTGAGGAGACTTGCTTCGCGAAAATTTTCTCGACCAGTTCAAATCGCCTTAGCAACTGCTCCATGCAGTTGCAATACAATTCGACGTCTGTGCTCACATTGGACACTGTAGCACTCAGGTTGCCCTCACCCCACCATTCAAATCTCGTCCGATTGTTTGTCGGCTGGGCTGCGGGTCGGTGACTACCCGCAGCCCAGGCCTTGACGCCCCGGCGTACCACCCTCAACGTTGGAGGAGATGAGGGCGACACTACTGGGGCAGTCGGTCACGCGCGGCACGCGCAAGCGAAAACACCGTTTCGTTCCGCGAAGTTTCTACGCGCGCTCCTACCCTGCGTGCACGGGTCGCAGGGAACTCAACTTGCAAGGTCCCACCTGTTCTCTCGAATCCAGGCGGCTCGCGGTTGCTGTCCGTCGGGAGTGAGAACTCAGCCGCAACGGAAAGATGGATCGGCACGCGCAAGGCGGTCCTCCTCTACGTGCATCTCGGTGACTTTGCCGCCCTTAATGCCAAACGACATCAGACGGCCGAAGCCGACGTCGGAATCGCAGTCGGCCCATACCTCGCCATCGAGCCGCTCCTTCGCGGCAACTTGTACTGCGGCTGCGGTGATCCATTTCAAGGTTTCGTTCCGTTCCATAAATCTCCTCCTGTCTCATGTTCATTCGGTGCAGATCGTCCTAGGCCGCTTCATCTGTCGCGTCTACGAGTTCTATGGTCCCTGACTTCACCAATTGGAGCGTGAGCGGGTCGTCGGGCGGCAGCGCGACTATATCCCCCGGCCGTGCATCGACGTTGGCTGCGCCGGGACAGGCTACGAGGACGCGATAAACCTTCTCCCCGCGTCCAGGCTGCATCGTGCGCCCCGCCAGTTCATATCGAAGTTCGGCGACGATTCTGCGCATGCCGGGCGCGGTGGCGTCGCTGAAAGTTGGGCGTGGCACGGCGTTCGGTTTATTCATTTCCTCGAAATGGAAAAAGATTGATCGGCGAATCTGCTGCGCCAGGTCCGGCGCAAGCTTCCCATATTTCTTTTCGTCGCGCTCGGTCAGTCGCTGCCCCACCACATCAACTTTCTGAATTAGAGCGCGGGATTTCTCGGCAACGGTTCGCAGCGCTGCCTGTAACTCGCGGTCAAGCACGCCAAAGTTCGCAATTTCGGCTTCCAGTGACGCGACCGCCTCAGCATCCTTCGCACGCCTCAAGGCAATCTGCGCCTCCGTCAGCTTCGCTGTGGAGTCGGCGATGGCTGCGCCGAGCGCTTGCTCGTCTTCGAGCAAATCCTGTCGCTGACCGTCGAGCGCACGCAATTCTTTTCTGGCACTCTCGTCGCCATCCGCCATCTTCACCCACACTGACTGCCTTCGAATTTCGAGTTGGTTCCGTCGCTGCGTCGCGTCGGCGCGTTTGCGTTCGTGCTGGGCCTTCTTTGTTTCGAGCGATGCGATTTCCTTTTTCAGCTTCAATTTCGGTTGCCATACTGTGCTCCTCTCGTCAAATCTAGGCCGAAGTCCGCGCAGCAAATTGCCGCCATTTCCCCGGGTTCGGGTTCATCGTCCGGTTCCTCCCAAGGATCGTCCCGTTCCCGCTCTTGCGGTTCCGGTTCCTGTTGCCGCGTGTCATACTCCATAACGTCCTCGCTTCCGTCAGACACATTTGGGGTGTTCGTACTCAAGAGCCGTCGCGAAATCGCAACCGAGGCACAATCCGTAAACCATACCCATATCGTCGGTGGTAAAGCCGCCGTCTTCCAAGGCCGACACGAAAGATTCTTGGCTGCAACGTAAACCGCTCCACTGGCAAAACTCTCGTCGCAGGATAGCCGGATTGCTGCTGCACAGGGAATTGACCGCACATTGCGTCCAAATCCATTGCCTTACTCTTTCGTGCAGCCGATGCTTGAGAACGCGGGCAATCTCATGGCGCTGTGCGCGCAGCTCAGAAAGCAGGGGGGACACCGCCACCGGGACTTCGCACCGGAGTCGCCCATCCGTGATTGTGAGAACAGCTCCCGCAGCTTCGAGACGCATGACCAACTCCCTCACACTCATAGGTCTAGTTCCTCGACGAGCATCTCCGCTGATTTGGCGTCCTCTCTCATCCCTGACTTGTGACCCGCTACAGCCGCTACACCCTGCATAAATATTGGTGAATCCTCCACCTTTGCAGTCGCTACATCTATCGTTTGTAGCGATGTTAAAAACTGCGTCTTACCCGCATCATTATTGACTTGTAGCGCGTGTAGCTTTCTAGAACCTGACACGTGAGTGAGGGAGGGTTTTTGCAGGTAGCGATCCCAAGCGTCCGCAAATGAATCGCGCTCGTACCCTTTTGCGACGGTGGTACCTACACGGAGGTTCTTGGGGGAAATCTCAAACGGTTTTAGCAACCGTGCCAGCGAAGTGGGAGTCAAGGGCTTCCCTCGATGCCATTCGGCCCAAGGTGAGACTTCGATTTTGACCAACGCCTCAACCAGCTCCGCAGACGACATCCTGTCAGATGAGAGTTCTATGAATGCGCTCCTGATGTCAGTAAGTAGGAGCACACGTACAGATTGGTCCTCTGCCTCTAATCCACGGAAGATTTCAAGCAGTGCCTGCCGTGCTCTGTCCGGCCATCCGCCTCCCGCCGAGTCCGCGATGGCCAGTAATGGCTCACTAACGTCCTCTTGGCGATCGGACAGCCCTGCGATGAATTCAGGTCTCGCCGCCAACCATGAAACCTGCTGGGAGTGTGCCCACTTCGCAATTGTTTTTCGCAGTGGTACGGCTTGGGGTTCGGCATCGCGGCGATGGAATTTCTCCGCCTTCTGCCGGTCGACTGGCGCTTTAGCCGAATTGGGATGGCTCGATCGGCCACCGTGTCGGGTAATTGGCCGATGCCAGCTATGGCCTTCGGTCCGTAGGGGTGGAAATCCTTGGTCGTGATGTTTGCACCCTGACCGACGCACATGGTGTACGCCATACCCTTGCGGTACCCGTTATTGAGAACTCCCGTGAGCGCGGCGGCGTACTCATCGCCACTCCTCAGCGCGGAATCCGTTTCGTCAAGGAGCAGGGTCGGGTGTTCCGACTCAATCTTCCGTACCAACGCTGCTGCGGTCGCACGACCTGTGAGCCATGGGTTGTGCACCAACAGTTCCAGAATCTCCAACAGTCGCGTTTTTCCGCATTGCTTCTCGGCACTGCAGATTGCTAGGTATGGGGTCGACGCGTCCCACACTTCAAAGCTGTGCGTGTGGAGAATCCAGAGCGTAATGACGACGGCCTGAGCGTCGGAAAGGGAAACGAATCGGCGCAGGAATGTTTCAGTCCGGTCGAGAACCGACACTCCCGAGTCGGCACCTGCGATGACAGCGCGAAGCGCGTCATCGCCCCGCGATCCGATGAAATCGTCCGGCCCATTAATTCCATCGCCTACCGGTAAGTCCAGAACGCGAACATCCGCGCGTTGCTTCCGTAGTTGGCGGGCCAGAGCCGCACGCGCCTGTTCGACTCTTGGATTTGTCTTGGCATTTACATCGAGGAGAACGTAGACCTTTCGGCCATCGGCAGCACAGCCAAGGTCGGGCAAAGCACCCACTTCATCTACGCGTTCCCCCCTGGCGTCCGCTACTTTTCCGATTCGTCCGCGCCATCCCCAGGCTCCTCCCATCGCAATCGGAAGGATGCTGAATCCGGTTCGTTTGGCCCACGCCGCGATTGCGAGAGCTGACTTCTCCGCTTCGACAAGAACGATTGGTGTGGATAGACTCCCCATCAGCTCCGCGCTTCCGGGGGGGAATACAGATGTCGTTTATCACCGTAGGCGGAAATGTACTTGTTCTTGGGCTTCCCGGCTTCGATTTCGGGATGATCGCGCCGGAGGCGCGCGGTCCAACGATTTCCGGTCTCCGGATTGAGGTAAGGGAAGATAATTCCACTTCGGTCTCCGCGTCCGACAATGCCGTATATCTCTCTCGCTTGGGGGTCTGTGACGCGATCGACTTGGGCGGCAGCTAATAGATCGGGAGTGATGCCCAGCCTAGCAAACAGCTGCAAGTCGGTCTCGGTGAGAGAGTCGGGAGCTACAATTTCGGAAGTTACGTCCATAGAAGCCATCACTGACGACGGGTTGCCGCCTGTTTGTTGTTAACTTTGGTCTTGCGTCGGCGGCCATCTCTTTTTCTCGACTGCCAGCTCTCGACCGCGCGCTCTCGGTGACTTGCGCTGACGCCTTCCTTGCACGGCCTCGAATCGAGCCACTCTTGAAGGTCTCGCGCTAGGACGATCGTTCGGCGTCCGATCTTCCGCACTCGGAGGCGACCTGACTTCACTTCTTGATACAGCTGCGTGCGGCTAATAAAGTCCATTCCGACGATCCCCGAAATGGTATAGGCGGGCTTGTTCGGCGGGGCCACACCGGGCAGTGCCGTCGTATCCACTGGAACGCTCATAGATTTACTCCTGGAACTGTATATTTCCTATCCGTGATTGCGGAACGGCGCAAGGGGTATCGAATAAAAAAGAAATGAGCGCCACGTCATCGTCCGCGAGTGTTCATGGACGTTCATGATTGTTCGGAACAATGAACCACCGAAATGCCATCACGCGCCCAAAAAGAAGCAGTTTTGTAGTTTGTTGGAGCCTATTGAACCGAGTGGGTCGGTTTAGCTCGTGTCGACTCGTAGATGCGAAACGCAGGCATTGATCGCATCTTGTCCGACAAAGTCTGCGTGCACAGGTGAGCATAACGCTGCGTCATTCGGACGTCGGAGTGTCCCAGCTGCGCGGCGATTTCGCCGAGACTAAGGCCGAGACGTGCCCACCGCGAGGCCGCTGTGTGCCGCAGTTCATGAAACGTGACCGCAGAAATCTTTGCAGCCCCTGCCACTTCTGACATGAGGCCCTTCGCGCGATCTTTACTCCATTCTTTGCCGTCCATCGTGAACATCAAATCATCGCGTTGCCGACCGCCGCACACGTCGAGGAAAAAGCCGCTCGCCTCCGGGTCCAGAAATACGCGGCGAGGCTTGCCCGACTTGCTCTGCGCCACGAGGAGAGTGTTTGAGACGTGCTCAAAATCGCATACCCGGAGGTGTGCCACCTCAGAATATCGCGCACCGCTGAACAATGCGGCCTGAACTAGAAGCCTAAAAACTGGTTCGCAGGCCACCACTAGATTTCGACATTCGTCATCCGAGAGAAACCGCGTACGCGCTTGACCGACTCCTTTAAATGTCTTGACCTGTTTCCAGGCGAGATCAGTACACGCAACTTTTCCTTCCGCGAGGCAGTGATTTAGCGCAGCCTTCAGGACGGTAAGGTATCGGTTCGCTGTATCCTTCCGGCGTCGGATAGCTTCCTCGCAATCGGCTTGCAATCCATGGCGCGGCTTGCGGCGTGGTTTCTCGACAAGAGCTTTCAACCATGTCTCGATCCGTCCGCGTGTGAGTTTTTCAACGAGGACCCCACCGAGAAACGGCTCGATGTTCCGCTTGATGATCGTGCTCGTCACGTAGGTGCTCCGGCTCCTGCATGCGAGGCTGGCCGAGTATTCTCGACACGCGTCGGTTACCTTGAAGCCTCTGGGCAATGGAACTGTGCCCGTCGCCTTTTGCAGCGCGATCGGGAACCAGTCAATCGCTTTTTTCCTCGCCTGCCCGTAACTGAAACAGGTTGCGTTGTCGGCCAAGAAAAAATCATCCGCCGGACCCAATGCTTTCCAGAATCTCCTCGCCTTCGAAGCGCCATCGCGAGTGGGCGTATACATCGCCTGCCACACACCAGCCTTCGTTAATGAGGAGCGACGATAGCCGACGGCACATCCGGTCGCAATTACGTTCCAGTACGCACTGTTCTTTGGAGTCAGCCGCTTTCTGGCTGTGGGGCTATCGAGTTTGATTTGATCTCTGCGTCGTGCCATTTTTCGAACGTCAGACGTACTACATATTTACTACAAACCGCGTGCCATTCCGGTGTTTGAGCGCGGGTTCGTACGCCAGCGTACGGCGAAGTATATCATCGTACAACACGTTTAGAATCAGGTATTTGATACCGAATACGCTGGTGTACGGAGACGTTCGCGGAGGTACGCAGAAGTACTATTCTTTTCCTTGACACGGAAGAGGTCGATGGTTCGAATCCATTCGGGCCTACCATCTAACCTATTGAATTTGTTGCGTTGTTGGCGGCAGTCCTTCTTGGCGTTTGTCCGACTCGTCACCATTTGTCACCATTTGCGCCAGATTCTCGACTGCCATCCGTTGATGGTCGGGGACGGGAAAGGTGTAGATTTCGAGTGTAGTTGAGAGTTTGGTATGCCCAAGCTGTGCTTGGGCGTCCTTGAGAGTTCCGCCGGCCATCTGAAGCATGGTGGCGTGCGTCCGTCTGAGCGTGTGCCAACTGAGCCAAGGAGCCCCGATGTTGCGGCCCGCTGGCTTCAAATGGCGACGGAGCAGATTGGTGTCGCTGAGAGCTGTTCCCAGGTTCGTGCGGAACACAAGTGTTTCTTCCGCACATTGCGAAGGATCGCTCAATCCAATGCGCTCTTGGAGAGTCTTTCTCTTGTTGACGATCTTACTGGACTCTACAACCGCAAAGGATTCTTTGCCCTCGCTGAGCATCGCGTGAAGCTAGCCGATCGAAGCGGAGCGCATTTCTCAATTGCCTTCGTAGATTTTGACGGTCTGAAGCGAATCAACGATACATTCGGTCACCAGGAGGGGAACCGTGCTCTGGTGGACACTGCAAACGTGTTAAGAGAATGCTTCCGAGAATCAGACATCCTTGCCCGGATTGGAGGCGATGAATTCGCCATTTTCATTGCCGACGCAGAGGAAAGCCAGATTGACGGCATCGAGAGCCGCATTCAGCAGGGTTTGGCCACGTGCAACAGCGCGGCAGGCCGCCGTTATCGTCTCTCGTTCAGTACGGGTATTGTCCCATCTGGTGGCCAGAAGACTTCGGATCTCGAGACTCTATTAGCCATGGCCGACACGCTGATGTACCAGCAAAAAAGCAACCGCCAATGTTCTCGAGACGAAGGCGCCGCTCCGGCACAGAGCGGCTGAGGCCCTAATGTTTCGTAACTAGAAGAACCTCACCCCGGGGCCAGTTCCATTCGGCACATGACGGTAGCGCTCATTGACGTGACCGGCGATTACACGCAATATAAAAAGGCGCCCACTTTTGCGGTAGGTTGAGATTGTTCGCATCGCCAACCTAGCGAAAGGGAGCGCCTTTATGAGTCAGGAAAAGTATATCGGCATGGACGTGCACCAAGCCACCATCTCGGTGGCGGTGATGGATGCGCAAGGCAAGCTGATTATGGAATGCCTGCTGGAGACCAAGGCAGCCACGATTATCGGGTTCATCCGAGGACTGCACGGGACTCTGGCTCTGACCTTCGAGGAAGGCACGTCCGCGGCCTGGCTACACGATCTTCTGAAACCCCACGTGAGCCGGCTGGTGGTCTGCGATCCGCGAAAGAACGCTCTTTTGAAGGATGGCAACAAGAGCGACCGGATCGACGCGCGCAAGCTGGCGGGGTTGTTACGCGTTAACCAACTCCATCCCGTGTATCACGGAGAGCACGGCGTTCGTACCTTGAAAGAACTGGGACGCAGTTATCTGACCATCACCCAAGATGTCACCCGCGTCATGAATCGCATCAAAGCTCTGTACCGCAGTTGGGCGATTCCCTGCGCGGGTGCAACCGTCTACTCTCCCCGTCATCGCGCCGAGTGGTTGGCTAAGATCACTGAACCAGGAGTGCGGGTTCGCGCCGAACGGCTCTATCAGCAGCTCGATCTGTTGCAGCCGCTACGTCTGGAAGCACGACGCGAGTTAGTGGCAGAAAGCCACAAGCATCCGGCCGTGAAGTGACTGCGCCAGATTCCTTCGATCGGTCCCATTCGCTCGGCTTTGCTGGTGGCCTTGCTGCAAACCCCGGACCGTTTTCGTACCAAGCGCCAACTGTGGGCCTACAGTGGTTTCGCAGTCCAGACCCACGACAGCGGGGAGTACCGTTCGGTGCGCGGCAAACTGCAACGCAACCGCGAGCGCATGACGGTTCGCGGTCTGAATGACAACCACAATCGGGATCTGAAGAATCTCTTCAAAAGTGCTGCCATCTCGGCCAGCACACGTCCTGGCCCTCTGCGCGACTTTTATGTAGCTCGAGTGGAGAAAGGGATGCGGCCGACCATGGCTCGTCTCACCTTGGCTCGCAAGATCGCCGCCATCAGTTTAACCATCTGGAAGAAAGGAGCAGAGTTCGATCCCCAGCAATTACAGCGACAAGCAGCTTGAGCATCTCTGAAAAGGCTTTTCCATCTCTGCGGTTTAACTCCGCTGGTGGGCGGTCGGGTTCTGCAGATGCTCGGTTCGAGGGTGAGTATCAGTCAATGAGATCGGCTTCACGTGCTTCGGCACCGAGTCCCCCATTACACGCTATGCCCCCTCGGATAACCAGAAATAGCAATAGGCCACGAGCCTCGGATAGAACCATGGTTAACATCGTCCTGCTTGCCGCGTCTTGCACACTCGAGCTTTGCCACCAGCAGCAGAGAAACCTCATGAGAATAGGACAGCACGCCAAACCTCTTCGGGGATCACAAAACAGAGTGGGCTGGACATCCAGAGAGAGACTCCTCCAGTCGAGGCGGAGCTTTTTTCTTGACATCCCTTTTTATAGAGCTCATTGAGGCATTCTGAGTGAATTCGAGATTTTTCGGCAACCATCGGTGACGAAAATCACAGACAGTGATGCTCACCTCTGGGAGTCTTACGAGCCAGCGGGAGAAGAGCGGCATAGCCATGGCAACAATTGAGAAAGTAAGGTCAGCGGAGACGAAGGTGCAAGAGGTTCTGGACACTGAAGAAAGCCGATGCACGAGATGCGAACGACCTCAGCGCCGAGTTGATGAAGGCGACAGACGAATACGCAAAAGCAGTTCGAGAATTAGGTTCAAAATAGCCCACTACCCGGTCGATGAGCGGCTGTGGCGATATTTTGAAAGCTGAGGACGGAGTTTTGCTGATCACGTAGCGGTTATCACTATAGGATTAACAAATGGTGAGCGTAATCACTGACACCGTTTCTCGTCCTGAGGTAGACTGCCTCTCGCCTTAAAGTTCGTTCCTCCCCCCGCTGCGTTCCCCCCGGTGTCACGCGGGAAGTCACCGGGGGTTCCGTGTCACCTTACACATAGCATCCGAACATGCTTTCAAAGTCGGTGGCGATATTTCGCCAGCGATCCGAATAAATGTTCAAAATTGACCAGTCTTCTTGCTGCGGACTCTTGCATCATCTAACCGTGAAAGCCAAGAAGCTTACTCTTCGACAGGTACAAGCTGTCCGTTGTCCCACGTGTGGCGCGAAGCCGGGCGAGAAATGCGAACTGAGCACGGGCCTGCCTCGCACAGAACCGCATCGGGATGGTAAGCCGGTTGACCTTGGCCAACAGGTCGCTCCGCGTGCATATGCGAACTCGCATCATCCAGTAACAACTGGTCATCCCTGTGCATCGTGAGGGTGCTCTTGTAGATGAGGAGGACGATCAGACTGCTAGCGAAAACTCCGAAGATCACGGCCACAATTGTCAGTGTCATAACCCAACTCCGTAGATTCCACTGGAATGATCCCACATTCCAGCACACGAACTGATCAGTATTGGCCATACTGGCCGGACAACGGCATGGGGCAACGCAGTTTGTGATCGAGGTCATAGATGCCTGTGATCTGCGTGGAAATTGAGCAAAATTGGTCATTCTTGGGCCGGGAAAACGTCTCATCATGCAGTCATGAAGACCAAGGAACTCACTTCAAAACAGACATTGTCCGTGCGCTGCCCCACTTGTGGAGCGGCGACCGGAGAAGTTTGTGAACTCAACTCGGGTGCCCCGCGCACCGAAGCACATCGGGACCGGAAGCTTTCTGCAGCCGATGCTGTAGAAATGAAGCTCAGCAAACGTCGTCTAATTGGCGCACCTACGCGCTGTGCTTGTTCTTGACACATTGGCTATTCCCGAATCGAAGGTTTCCTCGGATATGACCGACTCGGCTAACCGGTTGACCCACAGGCATTCGGAGAGTTGTTCTTGATGTAACCAAGCCCATTTCGCTCGTTGACAATTCGCCGTCCGGGTCAATGAGTTCTATAAAAAGGGATGTCAAGAAAAAAGCTCCGCCTCGACTGGAGGAGTCTCTCTCTGGATATCCAGCCCACTCTGTTTTGTGATCCCCGAAGAGGTTTGGCGTGCTGTCCTATTCTCATGAGGTTTCTCTGCTGCTGGTGGCAAAGCTCGAGTGTGCAAGACGCGGCAAGCAGGACGATGTTAACCATGGTTCTATCCGAGGCTCGTGGCCTATTGCTATTTCTGGTTATCCGAGGGGGCATAGCGTGTAATGGGTGACTCGGTGCCGAAGCACGTGAAGCCGATCTCATTGACTGATACTCACCCTCGAACCGAGCATCTGCAGAACCCGACCGCCCACCAGCGGAGTAAACCGCAGAGATGGAAAAGCCTTTTCAGAGATGCTCAAGCTGCTTGTCGCTGTAATTGCTGGGGATCGAACTCTGCTCCTTTCTTCCAGATGGTTAAACTGATGGCGGCGATCTTGCGAGCCAAGGTGAGACGAGCCATGGTCGGCCGCATCCCTTTCTCCACTCGAGCTACATAAAAGTCGCGCAGAGGGCCAGGACGTGTGCTGGCCGAGATGGCGGCACTTTTGAAGAGATTCTTCAGATCCCGATTGTGGTTGTCATTCAGACCGCGAACCGTCATGCGCTCGCGGTTGCGTTGCAGTTTGCCGCGCACCGAACGGTACTCCCCGCTGTCGTGGGTCTGGACTGCGAAACCACTGTAGGCCCACAGTTGGCGCTTGGTACGAAAACGGTCCGGGGTTTGCAGCAAGGCCACCAGCAAAGCCGAGCGAATGGGACCGATCGAAGGAATCTGGCGCAGTCACTTCACGGCCGGATGCTTGTGGCTTTCTGCCACTAACTCGCGTCGTGCTTCCAGACGTAGCGGCTGCAACAGATCGAGCTGCTGATAGAGCCGTTCGGCGCGAACCCGCACTCCTGGTTCAGTGATCTTAGCCAACCACTCGGCGCGATGACGGGGAGAGTAGACGGTTGCACCCGCGCAGGGAATCGCCCAACTGCGGTACAGAGCTTTGATGCGATTCATGACGCGGGTGACATCTTGGGTGATGGTCAGATAACTGCGTCCCAGTTCTTTCAAGGTACGAACGCCGTGCTCTCCGTGATACACGGGATGGAGTTGGTTAACGCGTAACAACCCCGCCAGCTTGCGCGCGTCGATCCGGTCGCTCTTGTTGCCATCCTTCAAAAGAGCGTTCTTTCGCGGATCGCAGACCACCAGCCGGCTCACGTGGGGTTTCAGAAGATCGTGTAGCCAGGCCGCGGACGTGCCTTCCTCGAAGGTCAGAGCCAGAGTCCCGTGCAGTCCTCGGATGAACCCGATAATCGTGGCTGCCTTGGTCTCCAGCAGGCATTCCATAATCAGCTTGCCTTGCGCATCCATCACCGCCACCGAGATGGTGGCTTGGTGCACGTCCATGCCGATATACTTTTCCTGACTCATAAAGGCGCTCCCTTTCGCTAGGTTGGCGATGCGAACAATCTCAACCTACCGCAAAAGTGGGCGCCTTTTTATATTGCGTGTAATTGATTCCATGACAATGTCGGCTCCCGCACCCGGGTTAGAGTTGGAGGTGGCAAAACCAACCAACGGGCTCGGGAGAAAGGAGCCGAACGATGATCATTATAGGAGTAGATTTCCATCCCGAGTTTCAACAAATCGCTTTGCTCAACAGCACGACCGGAGAGGTCGAGGAGAAACGGCTCGCACATCCCGGCGAGGCGGAGAAGTTCTACCGTGCTCTGGCGAGTGCGAACGAGACCGTGCGCATCGGCATGGAGGCCAGCGGGCACGGACGCTGGTTCGAGCGTCTCGTGGCCGAGTTGCAGTTTGGGTTGCGGATCGGCGACGCGGCGGTGATCCGCGCGAAGCGGGGCCGGAAGCAGAAGACGGATCGCCAGGATGCGCAGCACATTCTGCAACTGATGCTGAAAGATGACTTCCCGAAGATCTGGGTGCCGAGTTGGGAGAACCGGGATCTGCGGCAACTGTTGTGGCACCGGCATCGCATGGTGCAGGCGCGCACGCGCGTCATGAATCAACTGCAAGCGGTCGCGTTGAACGAAGGTTTGCGTTGCAAGAAAAAGTTGTGGCGCGAGCGTGGACGGCAGCAGTTGGAATCGTTCGCGCTGGCTCCGTGGGCGAGCCGGCGACGGCATGATCTGCTGGAGTTGCTGGATCGTCTGAATCCATCGATTGCGGAGCTGACGCAGGCCATCGAACGCGAAGTGGAGAACTATCCTGAGGCACAGCGACTGAGAACGCATCCTGGAGTGGGCGTATTAACAGCGCTCGCGTTTGTGCTGATACTCGGCGACGCGGAACGCTTTCACTGCGGCAAGCAGGTGGCGAGTTATCTTGGACTGGTGCCGCTGGAAGACTCCAGCGGGAATCGCCGGCGCCTGGGTCACATCACCAAGCAGGGCAGTTCGATCGTGCGTTTCCTGCTGGTGGAGGCGGCGCAGGTGACGGTGCGCAGCCTGCCGGAGTGGCGCAGCAAATATTTCCATCTGGTGCTGCGGCGCGGACGCAAGATTGCGAAAGTCGCAATGGCCCGTCGTTTGGCCGTGCAACTCTTCTGGATGATGCGCAAGCAATGGGACTACGAGCAGCTGAAAAAGTTCGGTTCGCACGCGGGACAGCCCGGACATCGCCATGGTGTGCAGTCGAACACCGAGTAATTGATTGGGCGTCCCGCTCCTCATTAATGAGGAGTTCGAAGTAGTAATCATGATCGCAGTACGTGACCGAAGAGATGCATGGGTCGGACCGACAATCCGAGCCTGAAAAAAGATTACGAGCGAGCCTGTGGTTGGTACGGCCATTTCAACAAGAGCGAAATGGCGCTCTTCTTTGAGTGCACGGATAGGTATGCTCAAAAGTTGCTTGACACCGCCGACATTGTCAGAGAGGCGATGTTATGCCAATCGACTGTGTGTTCTGAAGATTAGAGAGCTTCCGCGTGCTCTTAGGACATCCACTCAGCAAAATGATGCCACGCTGCGCTTGGAGCGATGACCAATATTACGAACTGCTGATAAGCGTACAACCCAACTGTCATTGCAACCGTGAGGAATCGAATCCGTTTCTCAATCAGGTAGTCACCGGCGATCGGCGCGAGGAGGAAAAAGTTGCTGAGAATTAGAAACGCAGCGCCAACCGCTGCGGGCGACCAAGTACTCGGAATGTGGCCGAACAGGTGCGCGATCGGCGCAGGCATGAGCATGATATTCGCAAACAGCATGAGCCGTTTGTGGACCTGTGGCCTTCGACGAAAGCCAATTGCCGCTACGGCGAGAGTGATGAACGCAAGCAGTGCGGAAAGGTTGAATGCTGATAAAGTGGGAGCGTCCACAGACGTTTCCCCGTTAGGGTGAGGGTCGATGTGTAGATCGCCACTCAAATCGAACCCGCGCCGGACCATGGCAGTCGTCGTGGTGAAGCCTAAGGGGATCATCAATGCCAGAAGCGCGACGGAGGTCAGGCCGAGCTTTCGGTGCCAAACCACGCGTCGGTTTGCGATCAGCAGACTTTGAGCCAGATAGAGAAACAGCCACATGAAGTACACGATCCCATGTACTCCGGCGAGCAGAGTGAGCGGCGCACGTCTCGTAGCAGGTTGAATGATCGCGGGGAGGAATCCGGCAATCGATGTGGCAATCATCACTAACGCCATTCCGACGAAGAACCACCGACCGGACCGTCGTGCAACAGGTTCGGCGTCGGTCTTGGATGAATAGATTTCTGCTGGCGACCTGTTTTGCATGGGGAGACGTTAGGCCACAAGGTTTACGCTGTCAAGGATGGCTCAAGTGTTGCTACCGCATTATAAAAGGGCGCCCCTTTGGGAGTAGGTTGTGATCGTTCGCATCATCACCTACGAAAGGAGCACCCTCGTGAACGATGAAAAGTATATTGGGCTGGACGTGCATCAAGCAACGATCTCGGTGGCCGTGATGGATGCCAGCGGCAAGGTGGTCATGGAATCCATCCTGGAGACGAAAGCAACAACCATTTTTGAGTTCTTTGCGGGACTGCGCGGAACCTTGTCGGTGACCTTCGAAGAAGGAACCTGGTCGGTCTGGCTGTACGACCTGCTCCATCCTCGTGTCGATAAGTTGGTAGTGTGCAATCCGCGCAAGAACGCGTTGCTCAAAGAGGGAAACAAGAGTGATCGCATCGATGCTCGCAAACTGGCAGAGCTGTTACGCGGCAATCAGCTCAAGCCGGTCTACCATGGCGAGACCGGGGTGCGCATGCTGCGCGAACTGTCGCGGAGTTATCTGACCATCGTCAAAGATCTGTCGCGGGTCATGAACCGGCTGAAAGCGGTGTATCGGAGCTGGGCGATTCCTTGTGCGGGCAGAGATGTCTATTACACCCGGCATCGAGCGCAATGGCTGGCCAAGATCCGGGAAGCCGGCGTGCGGCGTCGAGCCGAACGACTCTATGAGCAACTGGACATGTTGCAACACTTGCGTCAGCAAGCACGGCGGGAACTGTTAGCGGAGGGGCGTAAGCATGCCATCACCGCCCGGCTGCGACAGATTCCCTATCTGGGGCCGATTCGCTCGGTGCTGGCCGTGGCGCTGATGCAGACTCCCCATCGTTTTCGCACCAAGCGACAACTATGGGCGTACAGCGGATTGGCCTTGGAGACCCGTACCAGCGCGGATTACCGCTATGTGGAAGGCCAGCTGCGACGCTCCAAGAAACTGGTTTCTATCCGGGGTTTGAACAAGGACCACAATCATGATCTGAAAGGTCTGTTCAAAGGAGCGGCCACCATGGCCAGTGTGCGCCCCGGACCGTTCCAGGACTTCTATCAAGCTGCGCTGGCCAAAGGCATCAAGCCAACGATGGCGCGCCTGACGCTCGCCCGCAAGATGGCAGCGATTACCTGAGTCCGGAGCTGCAGAGTGCGCTGGAGCCATTGTTGAACGCAATCGAGTCGCTGAGCGAGCGCATTGTGGAATACAACGAGCGCATCGAGAATCTGGCACTGCAGAGCTATCCGCAAGTGGCGTTGCTGAAGCAGATCAAGGGAGTGGGCACGTTGATCGCGTTGACCTTCTTGCTGACGCTGGAAGATCCGCATCGCTTTCGCAAGAGCCGCGACGTGGGCTGCTATCTGGGGCTGCAGCCGGGGCGGAGGAACTCCGGGCAGAGCGAGCCGCAGATGCACATCAGCAAGGAAGGTGATCCGTATCTGCGCACCCTGTTGGTGCAAGGAGCGCAGCACATTCTGGGACCGTTTGGTGTCGACTGCGACCTGCGGCGCTGGGGCTTGAAACTAGCCGAACGTGGTGGGAGAAACGGCAAGAAGCGAGCCATCGTGGCGACCGCGAGGAAACTGGCCGTGTTGTTGCATCACCTGTGGGTGAGCGGAGAAGTGTACGAACCGTTGCACAACTGCAGCACGACGAAATTGGCCGCAGCCGCGTAAGAAACAAAATCGTTCCAGGAAGAGAAAAGACAAAAGCCAAAGCCGAGTTCCGGTGACTGCGTTAATGGCCTGGCCCAGGTTCCACTCTCGAAGAGCAGAACCACAGGGCGCCAAACAGATCGCAGCACCGGCTGAAACGAGAACGCCCAACCTGCACCGAGCGAAACGAATCGCTCCTCGAGAGTGCGGATGGAAGCATGGCGTCAGTGGCTAACTCGGCGGGAGACAAAATCGTTGTTCCATGAAGCCCGACAAGAATCGACTTGACTCCGACCGGCCTTCTCATGGAAGGCCATTTCGCTCATTGACCCATGATGAGTGAAATAGAGAGATGTTTCAACAACAACCATTCGACTCGGGATACAATCTTGCTTCAGGAAAAGCAGGAGGTCATCATGCGCTGGCTTCTGACAATTCTTCTGACCGTATATCCGTTGATTTGCGCGGGCCAAGAAGCCAAGTCTCCTAAGATACAACCGAGCGATGTTCTTAGAATTTCTGTCTGGAAACAGCCGGACATCTCGGACTTAGTCACTGTTCGTTTTGATGGCTTCATCGCAATGCCGCTCGTCAACGAGATTAAAGTAGCAGGATTGACGGTGCAACAGGTCCAGACTTTGGTGGCCGAGAGACTCCAGCATTGGATTAGGAATCCAGAAGTGACGGTCTCGATCCAACAGCGTGGTACTTTCTTGTCGGCCCTAAAGGATATCGAACTCAGCATCCGTCAATCGAGTTCACCTCCCGTGCGTCCCCGTTCTCAACGCCGAGACCCCTGCCTCTGCGAAACCCCCTAGTTCGATTTGCAGATAGGTAGCTGTCGCTAACAGCACAAGCTTGCGCCGTTTGTTCGCCCGCAAACTGGTTCGTTAGCCGCTGGCGCCAGTTTAGCTCGTACAATTTCGGTTTCTTGTTGGTCAGAACCAACTCGTCACCAATCTGTCACCAAAACAATACGATTTTCGGGGCTTTCCAGGGTTGTAACGATGCGGAAAACAAGGGAGCTAGAAGGGTTTAGTTGATTGACTTCATTTTTGACACGGAAGAGGTCGATGGTTCGAATCCATTCGGGCCTACCATCTAACCTTGCTTACTAGCTGTGCGTGTAATGCCTGCTTCGCTGGCATGGTACTCTGACCATAGTCTTTGCTTTTTGAATCAGTTAGTTCTGGACATCCCTCATCGAGCTCCCCAGCATCACCCCTGACGGGGAACTTGCATTGAGTTGTTTGGGAGGACTTTATGCTCAAGATCAGCCTCCACGTAGTAGTTCTTCTGTTGGCTACTTCGGTTTTGCAGGCGAAAGAAAAATCGGGTATGCCAGCCCTCATAACGAATGCGACTTACGTCTTCGTCACAACCTATGACGGCGATTTACTAAATCCTGACGTTACACCAGAAGACCGTCAGGCAGTGGACGACGTTCAGAAGGCCATCGAGAAATGGGGCGGGTACAAGCTCGTCTACAAGTTCCAGCAAGCTGACCTGATATTGGTTGTGCGCACGGGACGCAAGCTGGAAATAAAAGGCGGCTTGCAGAAGAGCACCACGACTGGCCCCGGTGCGGGCCCCAGCGGTTCAGCTCAATCGGCTGGCGCAGAAGCCGGCGATCCGCGCGACATCTTGGCGGTCTATGCAGCTTCAGACGGTGCGCAAGTCATCAAGAGTTCACCACCGCTGTGGAGAAATCGCGCTGCGGAGGGCCTGAAGGCCCCTGAAATGCCTTTGTGGAAGCAGTTCCAATCGGAAGTCGAAGCCTCCAGAAAGAAGCCTTGACGCTCCAGTTGTCCTGGCAACAGTTGGCATGATCAGGGCGATTTCGCTCATTGAGTTTCAAACCGATGCCAGATATCGCCCGCTCAATTCTGTACTGAGATCCATTCCTGCAGGGTCGCTTCTTTGACTCGAGGTCGATGGTTCGAATCCATTCGAGCCTACCATCCTTGGATTAGCCCACCATCTCGTGCTGACCCAGCCTCAAATCTGCAGTACATCCCCTTCTCGCGCCACCATCTCGTACAGCACAGGATTCACGAAAAATCCAATAAACAGCCGCGAGATCAATCCCGCGACAATGACGATCGCGAACGGCTTCTGCGTGTCGGAGCCGATGCCGGTCGAGAGCGCCGCCGGCAACAGCCCAAGGCAGGCAACGAGTGCCGTCATCATAATTGGCCGCAAGCGCAGCAGCGAGGCCTCGCGCGTCGCCTCCTGAATACCCAGCCCTTCCTTCCGCAGCTTGTTGATGTACGACACGAGAATGACCGCGGTCTCTACCGAAACTCCCAACAGAGCGAGGAGCCCTAACACAGAAGACACGCTGAATGGAGTGTGCGTCAGCTTCAATGCAACCAGCGCGCCGACGGGCTCTGTGATGACGACTCCAATCGCAATCGTCACCGGGAATTTGAAATTTCCGTACAGCGCGAACAGGATCATGAAAATGATTACTACCGCCACCGGCCCGATGAAGTACATTTGCGAGCGCGCCTCCAGAAACTGGCTGTACTCTCCGCCCCATGCCATCCAGTAGCCTTGCGGCAGTTGCACAGCCTTCGCGACTGCTGCCTGGCCATCTCGCACGGCACGCTCAAGGTCCCGGCCCTCGATGCTGTACTGCACTCCGATATAGCGCGAATTATTCTCGCGATAAATGAAAGACGCCCCGTTGCCCTGCTTGATATCCGCGAGTTGGCTCAACGGAATCTGCTGTCCGTCCGGAGTGCCGACCAGCAGGTTTCCAATTTCATGTGCGCTGCTGCGGAATTGCGGCTGCATGCGCACCACAAGATCGAACAGCTTCTCTCCCTGAATCACCTGCGTGACGGCTTGTCCACCCACCGCGGCCGAAATCACCGCTTCCACATCGGCCACATTGATTCCATAGCGCGCGATCTTGTTGCGGTCCACGTCCACCAGCAGGCTGGGTTGTCCCAGTTCTCGCACCACCGTAAGCTCGGTGAAACCGGGCACCGCAGCCAGTGTATTTTTCACCTGAAGGGCTTTGGCCTGCAGCACATTCAGGTCCTCGCCATAGATCTTCACTGCCAATGAACTCTTCAGTCCCGTCAAAGCCTCATCCACGGCGTCTTCGGCGGGCTGCGTGTAATTGAAGATGATTCCGGGAAACGTAGTCAGCTCCTTGTTGATGGACTCGATCAGTTCTTTCTTATCGGCGACATCGCCGCGCCAGGCCTTATCTTTGTAAGACTTCAATCCCACATAAAATTCGCAATTAAAGAATCCTGTGGGATCGGTGCCGTCATCAGGGCGGCCCAATTCCGAAGCGACCAGTGTTACCTGCGGATACGACATCAAAATACTGCGGATCTGCGGCGCGATCTTGCTGGCCTCTTCAAACGAGATCGTATATGGCATCGTCGCCCGCACCCACAACGCGCCTTCATCGAGATGAGGCATGAACTCGCCGCCAATGAATGGGACCAGCAACAGCGTTGCGCCGAAGATCAGCAGCGCAATCACCAGAGTGAGCCGCGGCCGGGCCAGAGCCCAGTCCAGTTGTTTCGCGTACTGCCGCTTCATCCACTCGAACCAGCGGTTCTGCTTCTCGCGCACGCCGCTCTTAAACCAGTACGACGCGAGCACCGGAATCAGCGTCAGCGTGAGAATGAGCGCTCCCACCAGCGCGAACGACATGGTCTCGGCCATGGGATGAAACAGTTTCCCGGCCGGGCCGCTTAATGCGTAAATAGGCAGATATCCTGCAAGAATCACGGCAACGGAATAGAAGATGGGCCGGTCCACGTCCTTCGCCGCTGCCAGAATCACGTCGTTGAGCTTGTATTCCTGTCCTTCGCGCAGGGCCAGTTCGCGATAGATGTTCTCGATCATCACCACCGCGCCGTCGATGACAATGCCAAAATCAATGGCCCCGATGGATAGCAGATTCGCCGCCACGTCATGCGCATGCAGCACGATGAATGCGAACAGCAGCGACAAAGGGATGGTGATCGCAACGATAATCGCTGCGCGGAAGCTGACCAGGAAAAAAATCAGCACGATCAGCACCAGTACCATGCCGCGAAGCAGGTTGTTCTCCACTGTATCGGTGGTCAGGTCCACCAGGTCGCTGCGGTCGTAATAAGGATGAATCTTGACGTCGGGCGGCAATATGTTGCGATTCAGTTCCTCAGTCTTCGCCTCCACTCCCTTCAGGACGTTCTGGGTCTGTTCGCCGCGGAGCATCAGAATCACTCCTTCGACGGCGTCGTCGTTTTTCTGAAATCCGAACTCGCCCAGGCGAGGTGCATGGCCGATTGTTACCTCTCCGATGTCGCGGACGCGAACGGGTACACCCTTGTTAGCCCCCACCACGACATTGCCGATATCCTCGGTGTTGCGGACCAGTCCGATGCCACGCACGTAGTAGAACTGTCCGCCCTGCGAATAGAAGCCGCCACCCGCGTTAGCATTATTGGCGGCGAGCGCCGCGGTGACCTGCGGGACCGTCAAGTGATACCCGTAAATCCGCGCCGGATCGAGCAGGACCTGGTACTGCATCGTCATGCCGCCAAATCCTGAATCGTCTGCCACACCCTGCACCGACCGGTACGCCCGCTCCACGATCCAGTCTTCGATGGTCTTAAGTTCCTGCGGACTACGGTCCGGACTCTCCAGCACATACCGATACACCAGGCCGCTGGGACTGAACAACGGCGCCATTGTCGGCGTAATTCCCGTGGGCAGCGTGGCCTGTCCCAGTCGTTCGAAAACGACTTGCCGCGCGAAGTAGTCGTCGGTGTTGTCTTCGAAGGTCAGCCGGATGTCCGAGAGACCGTACAGTGAGATGGACCGCATCACTTGCATATGCGGTATGCCGTTCATCTCCAGTTCGAGTGGCAGAGACACCAGGCGTTCGACTTCTTCGGCGGCATGATCGGGCCACTGCGTGATGATTTCAACCTGTGGGGGCGAGAGATCCGGATAGGCATCGACCGGCATCTTCTGGAACGAAATGATCCCTGCGACCGTGATGAACGCAGTGAACATCAGGACGAGGAATCTTTGCCGCAGCGACGCTTGGACAATTCTGTGGATCATTCCGTTGCTGTGGCAGCCGTCCTCATTCCCTGTCAATTTTCCGTCGCGAACACGACCTTACCTTTGGAGAGAATTCGCAAACTGCAGGAACAGACTGCCGTCCCCGATCACCTCATCGCCGGCCTTCACTCCGCTGGTGATTTCCGTCTGGCCATTCTGGCTTTCGCCCAGCGTTACTTGCCGTCGTCCGAACTCGTTGGCCGAAACGGCCGCATACACGAAAGGCTGGTTCTCGTTGTCGCGCAGGATCGCCGCATCCGGCAAGGCAATCGCATTCTGTATCTTCCCCGCATTCACCATGGCGGTCACGTACATATCCTTTTTCAGCTTTTCGCCGGGATTGCTGGTCTCGATTCGCGCCTGCAGTGTGCGTGTATTCGGATCAAGCGCCGGCGCAATGTACGCAATGCGGCCGTGAAAGACGTCCGGATAGGACTCCGTTTGAATGCTCACCGGATCTCCGACTCGCACGTAGGGCAGATCTTTTTGATACACGTTCACCAACACCCAGACGCTGCTCGTATCAGAGAGAAGGAAGCACTGCGTGGCTCCGGTTTGCAGCAGTTGGCCGACCGCCACGTCCTGCTCGACCACCTCGCCCTTGATCGGCGCTCTTACAGGAACTTCGAAAGTGGGCGGGCTCGCAACCAATGCGTCCGGATCACTGATACCCAAAACCTTCAGAGCAGCTTGAGCCGCGACCAGATCGCCGCCGGCCTGGATGTCGGCGGATTGTGCCTGTTCCAACGCCTGCTCTGACAGAGCTTTGTGCTCGTACAAATCCTTGGCTCGGGCGAGAGCCTTTTCAGCCAGCGCATACGCGTCCTTGGCCTTGAGATAGTTCGTGCGCAGCTGAGAGTAATCCGGGCTCGCCGCGTACAGCATCGGATCGCCCTGTTTCACCTTCTCTCCAGGCACGACTACGATTCGGTTTACCGGTCCGCTGACTTGCGAGATCACCGGCGTTGTATGGAACGCGTTGTACGCAACCGCTCCGGTCAGGCGCAGCGTTCTCGTCAGAGTCGTAGGCTGAACTTTGACCACCTGCACGTGCGACATCTGGTCCGGCGCGATCGTGAACAGTTGCGCATTGGTGGTGCTGCGCACGTTCGTGGATGCATTCGATCCGGAGCCTTCGCATCCAGTAAGTCCCGCCAGGGTGAGACCTGCGGAGAGTAAGCACAGCGCCGCCCAATTCCGACTCTGATGCCGCATCATGGCAGGTTCCTCGTTCCGATGGCTTGCTTGAGTTGTTCGATCGCCGTCATGTAAGAAGCCAGCGACTGCCGGTACGCCAGTTGCGTCGCCCGGTAACTTCGTTCGGCATCCAGATAATCGAGCAGGCTGGCAGCGCCGCGCTTGTAAGCATACTCGCTGATGTCGCGCGAATCCTTCGCTTGCTGCAGGTATCCCGACGTGTAGAGCTGCACGACTTCGTCGTTGCTGCGGACGGCCTCGAACGCGTTTTGTACATCAGACATCACTACGTCGCTCGCCGACTGCTTCTGCTCCTCAGCCTGCGCCAGTGCATATTTCGTGCGCGCAATCTCACCCTGATTTCTGTCGAAAATCGGCAGAGGGAAATTGGCGAAAATCGAGGCGCTATTTTCTCCCGCAACGTGGCTGAAATTGTATGTGCCGGTGACATCGACCTTCGAGTTCGCCTTCGCCAGCAGAATCTGGCTGTTCGCCGCTGTTACCCCAAGTTCCGCGGCACGGAAGTCGGGTCGTTGCTTCAATGCGCGAGCCTGCAGATCCTCAAGATTGCCTTTCAACGGCTCGATAGGTCAGGTCTCCGATCACGTCGAAATTCGCCGGGACCGCGTCGTATCCGAGAAATTGGCGCAGATCCGGTGAGCGCCTGCACCTTCGCTAACCGTGCGGAAGAAACATCCGTCTGGAATTGGAGGAGTTGCAACTTGATCTTGAGATAGTCGCCTTCCCCGATGTACCCGGCCTTGAACTGTTCCTGGCTGATATCCACCGTTTGTTGGAATCCCTTCAGGTCCTCCTGCGGCGAACTGCAGCGTGGATTCGGCCAACAGCACGCTGATGAATTCCTGGCCCACATTGAAGGCCAGACCGCGCTCAGCGTCGGTCACCTGGGCGCGTGTCACCGCCGTTGCGTCCCGTGCAGCCTGCAGACGGTGCTGACGTTTCTTACCCCGCTCGAACAAGTAGCTGAGTCCAACGTCGAACTGCTGAGTCTGGTTGAGATTATCGCCGGAGAAATCCTGCGGGCTGAAAAACGGAACGAACTGCGAGTCTATGCCGAATACTGGATTAGGCCGCAGGTTGGCCGTGATCTCCTGTGCCTGGTTCTGCTGAATCTGCGTGCGTGTGGCCTTCAGGGCGTGATTGTGAGCGAGGGCCAGCTCAATCGCCTGGTCTAGGCTGATCAGTGTGGTACCTTGCCCGGTCGCTGCACCTCCGACGAGCGGAACCAGCATCGCCACGACGGCGAATCTTAGAAAGAGCCGTGATTGCATAAGGTCAATCGGAACACGGTATCCGGGCACCTCCAGACTGTCACCCGGAAGCAAGCTCGGGCAGCAGGCAGCTTCTGGAGCCGCAACTCCCATCCCCAATTTTGCATTGACCCGCCCGGGCCATTGTAAACGCGGGCCCGGCGGGGGAAGACTATCAAGTTAGATGCAGGATTTCGCCAGCGATTGCCTGCATGCCACGCACTTCGAATGAGTTAACCCATCTCGCCGGCGAAAGTCTCAGGTGCGTTGGTTTGTAGCCGGGGGCGGCAAAGAATGCAGGCCTCGCCGTCAGGCGAGGGATGAAAAACGGAAAAGCCCAACGCATCAGGACGAAAGAAGAGTTCCCCACGCCCTCTCATTATTCCCCTGCTACTTTTCCATAGGGAAACTCTGTGACATCTGACCTTGACCTCGTCGCGAATGAGGCAGATCGTGGTCAAGGCGCAAGCAGCAGACACCGTAGGCGCTATCCCGCCGAAGCTAGCGTAAGTCCTTGCGGCTCAATATCTTGCCAGCAAGTTGTTGAAACGCCATAGATTTTTTGGACATTTCCCGCTAAGTGGAAGATTCCAATGGACCAGGGCGGGGGGGGTACCCTCAAGATGAAGGGGATTCCCAAAATGGAACCATTCGAGAATTGCTCCTCCCAAAGTTTCTCGCGAAGTTTTTGGGCAATCTTTCCCCAGAAGCGACAGCAGCTTCGTCGCAGCAATCCACTTTTCTGAAATCTGAAATCTGAAATCGAAAATTTGAAATCCATTCTCCAACTTCTGCCTTCTGCAACTTCTGCTCTAAACTCCTGCCCTTCAGTCAATTCCCTGAATTCTCATGCTAACCAGTTGATCGATGCTCAAGTTCCTCATCCCACGAGACCGCATGTCGCTGATGTATTCCGGAGTGACGTTGTGGATGCGCATCGCGATCAGCTCATCAGGATCCGGATGCGAATAGCCCAGCGACTGGAGCTTCTCAATGAACTCGGGCGAAACGCCGTGAATGCGAAACGCAATCAGCTTTTCGAGATCCACGTGATCGTAGCCGCGCTTCTTCATCTGCTCCATCCATTCCGGAGTCGCGCCGTGAATGCGCATGGCAATCAGCATGTCTTCGTCCGGCTTGTAGCCAGCCTGATGCAGGCTGCGAATCATCTGCGGCGTAACACCGTGAATGCGAAACGCAACCAGTTTGTCGCTGTCGGAGATGTTCAGTCCTTCGGCTCGAATGGCTTCGATGAAAGCTGGATCGACTCGGAAAATGCGGAAGGCGACCAGCTTGTCCGTATCGAGACTTGTCAGATGCTCGTTCTTGATCTGCCTGGCGAAATCGAGACTGACATCCTGCACTGCCATCGCGAACTGCTTTTCATCATCGACAGGGAAGCCCAAATGCTCCATCTCCCGCGGATAATTCGGGTCAGCCTGAAAGTGAAAGATACCCGCTCCTTCGCCATCCTTGAGAAAGCCTTCGCAATCGATCTTGCCCGCATCGCGCGCGATCGTGAAGTGCACGTCCTGCCGTCCAGTCTTGGAGAAGTCCACGCCCTGAAACGAACTCATCGCCCAATCGGACTCGTGTTGCGAGGTTCCGCCATGATGATGCTGAATCAGGGAGAACTCGACTTTGCCCGGTTCGTCGGATTTGCTGATGGTCCAGTCGCCGCTGTGCGCTTCCGCTGCCTTGTTCTTGATTACGAGACCAAAGATGCAGGAGGCAAATACGAGATAAACAAGAGTTCGACGCGTTCTCATCAATCCTCTCCTTCGTAAAATCGCATGATTTCGAGCGCACAAATCCCTCCCGCTCTGGGAGCGAGCTGTGCGCAGCATTAGCTGTGAATCGGTTTTCTCTTAGAGATCGGCTTGTGAGTCGAGAATCCCCAGTTGACGAAGTCGAATCAGCTTTTCCAGTGTCAGATCTTTGAAGCCATGCTGTTTCGCGCGGTTGATGAACTCTGGCGTTACGTCCTGAACCTTGGCGCCGATGATCTCGTCCACGCTCGGATTGAACCCAGCAGATTGCAGAGCCTTGATGTATTCCGGAGTGACGTCCTGTACTTTCATGCCGATCAGTTGGTTGACTGATGGCTTCAGCCCGAGCGCCTGAATTCCGCGCACCCATTCGGGAGTGACGTCCTGGACCTTCATTCCAATCAGGTTGTCTCGCGCTGGGCTGCAAGCCGAGATCCCGCAATGCCTTGACGTATTCGGGTGTGACGTCCTGCACTTTCATGGCGATGACTTGGTCCGCTGTAACGCGCCAATCCTGCCGTGTGCATTTCGCCGACATATTCCGGAGTCACGCCTTGCACCTTCAATGCGATCAGGCGATCGACATCAGGATTGATCCCTGCTTCCTTTAATCCGCGGTAGTAGGCTGCATCTGCACCTTGCACTCGTAGCGCGATGAGTTGGTTCTGGTTCGCGTTCAGGCCTGCCGCACGCAAGTCTCGAATGTATTCGGGAGTGACATCTTGAACGCGCATGGCGACCAGCGTGTTCACATCCGGATGCATTCCTTGTTCCTGAAGTCCACGGACGTATTCTGGAGTGACGTCCTGGGTCTTGAGCGCGATCAGTTCATCGACCGTCAGGTTCTCAAGGCCAGCAGATCTCAGGCCTTCGACGTAGGAACTGGCCGAAGCAGATGGTTCACTCCGAGGATGCGCAGCAGCGGAGGGTTTCGGAGTCGGAGCACGCTTCTCCGCAGGTTCCTGAGAGGATTCTGGAAACGCAGCATTCGATGCGAGCTGCCAATCTGGCACGACAGTCGCCACGCGTGAGTGTGCCATCCCGACCAGCGCGTTTCCCGCGATGATTGCGGCTGTGAGGCAGATCATGCTGCCGGTCAGTCCGATATTCCGCATACCCGACCGAAGAGTATTCAGACCCAGCACGCGCAGAATGCGTTCAGTCAGTGGCCCGCGATTTGCGGCCATAGCGAAGCTCGGAGCGCTGCGCCACTCGTCCATGAGCGTGAGCGCGCGGGCATATTCAACGGCGTTGCCACACAGGGAGACTGCAGCTTCGTCACAGCAGTGCTCGCGTTCCGCGCGGATGCGCTTGTTCAGCCACCACACTGCAGGATGATAGAAGAGCAGGGTTTCCACGCAGACCTGGAAAACGTTCACGAACGCATCGAAGCGTCTGATGTGCGCCAGTTCGTGCGCAATGACCGCGTGCAGTTGCTCTTCGGAGAGTTTGGTCAGAGCGCTCAGCGGCAAGAAGACGATGGGCCGAAACCATCCGATCACAGCAGGCGCCTGCAACCACGCGCACTCACAGTACTGAATGGCGCGAGTAATCCCGAGTTGATGTTGCAGCGAATAGCAGATTTCGAGGATGCGATCCTCGACGACGATGGACTTGCCGCCGGCGTTCGCGCTCGAGCAGCAAAAACCCGCCCGCGGAACGCAGGCTGAAGAATGCGACTCCGATCAGCCAGGCTTCTACGAGCCATGGAAGCGAATCGAGAGATGGAGGCTTCCACGTCGACTGTGCGGAACTTCGCAGTGATGCTGACTGGAATCGCGGACGAGGTCCGATGAGGTGATCGCGGCGACCGAAACGGATTTCAAGATCTGCGGCGAACCGCTGTTCTGTTGAAGGTAGAAGACGAAGGTTGCCGCAGGTGCCAGGAGCATGATCGCAAGCGTGATGACTCCAAGCAGGTAGCGCACCTGTGTGCGGCGGGAAAGCGCCATCGCGGCAGCGCTCAAGCGCAGCCAGCGCCGTTCCCTGCCACACGAAGTGCAACAGAGCCCATCCCAGCGCCTGCATTGTGCTCGGGGAATCCAATTCAGCAGGCTGGTCAGTGTGTGGTCATCGGCGGTTCCTTTCGTATTCGTCAATCAGACGTCGGAGTTCTTCGATCTCTTCGCTGAGAAGTCTTTCGTCCGGCAAGGGCATGCATCATCAACTGGCTGGCAGAACCTTCAAAGACCCTCTGCAGCATGTCCCCGGCGAGCTGTCGCTTGGTCTGTTCGGCGGGCAGGCATGCTTCATAGACGTGCGCACGCTGGGTTTCGTTTCGCCGAACCGTGCCTTTTGTCGTCATAATCTGCAGCAGCTTGAGGACGGTGGTGTATCCCAGTGACTTTTTTTCGCTGATCGCCTCATGCACTTCGCGGACAGTCGAAGGCCCTTTTGTCCAGAGAACGCGGAGAATTTCGAGCTCAGAGGCCGTGGGTTTTTGCGGAGAGCGTGTCATGGACGGGAACATACTACGAAGGTATTCGTAGTGTCAACGAAAATCTTCGTAGATTGTCAGGAAATACAGAGAACCCTTGCTGCTCGCCGTGGGACGCGGGCTCAACGGATCGGGGGATACAGGGACATGGTCCGCGGATTGCGAAGTTTATTCATGGACTCAATTCCGTTGCGCTGCAAGAACTGGGTCCCCTTGATTGCTAACCTCGGCTTGGCAATCGCGTCCCCTACGAAGTAGAGTAACGGGGTCTCAGTACCAGTCTTATAAGTCCCACACAACAGGAGTTCGCATTGATGCGTCACGCAGCGATGGTGCTGGCAGCAGTTTCATGTATTGCGGTGTTTACGCAGGCGCAAACGGCCGACGAACTGGTACAGAAGAACATACAAGCGAAAGGCGGGATCGAGAAGATCAAGGCGATCAAGTCCGTCCGCATTACCGGGAAACTGAATGCCGGAGGCGGATTCACGGCCGCGACCCTGCAGGAGAATGAGCGTCCGAACCTGGTGCGCGAGACTTTCTCACTACAGGGAATGACCGCGATTACGGCGTATGATGGCGCGACCGGCTGGCAAATCCAGCCCTTCGGGGGCCATAAAGATCCGGAACTTATGGGCGAAGACGACCTGAAAGACCTGCTGCTTGACGCCGACTTCGACGGACCGCTGGTGGACTACAAGGAGAAGGGCAACACGGTTGAGTATCTTGGGCACGACGTGGTCGATGGAGACGATGCGCTCCGTCTGAAAGTTACGCTGAAGAATGGCGACATTGTTTATTACTTCCTCGATCCTGACACCAATCTCGAGATCCGGAAGGAAGTGCAGGAGTTTATCCGCGGATCGGTGCGGGAGAGCGTAATTGAGCTGGGCTCGTACAAACCGGTGAATGGCGTCATGTACCCCTACTCGATATCGCAAGGATCGAAGGCGAATCCTGCGGCGCAGACCACGACCGTCGAAAAGATTGAAGTGAACGTTCCCATCGAAAAAGCGGATTTTGCCGTCCCAGCTTCACTGAAGCAGACCCCGAAGACCGAGGCTGAAAAGAAATAGGTTCGGAGTTTCGATAGAGAATCGCTTCTCAAAGATCGACCACAGAGGACTTTTGCTCATGATTGCTCGTCATGCGAACCGTCGTATGTCGCTCATTGCATTCCTGGCCTGCGCAGCTTAGTCTTTCCGCCCAAAGCTACAAATTCGACGCTGCCACAGTCTCGGGCCTGCCCGCACGGAACATTGGATCCGCCGCGATGAGTGGACGAGTGGCGGCGATCGATGCCGTGGAGCAGGACGGCCGCATTACCGTGTTTGTCGGCGCCGCGAGCGGGGGCGTGTGGAAATCCGTAAACGGTGGAACCACGTACAAGCCTGTATTCGACCGCGAGAGCGCGCAGTCGATTGGCGCGGTCACGATCGATCCGTCGAATCCGAAAACGGTCTGGGTGGGAACGGGTGAAGCATGGGTACGCAACAGCGTCTCGATTGGCGACGGAGTGTATAAGTCCACCGATGGCGGAGAGAATTGGACCAACGTTGGGTTGAAGGACAGTGAGCACATTGCCAAAATCGTGGTTGATCCCAAGAATGGCAGCAACGTCGTAGTCTGCGCCATGGGGCACCTCTGGGACGACAATGACGAGCGCGGCGTGTACAAGACCAGCGATGGCGGGAAGACGTGGAAGAAGGTTCTCGCCGGAGCGAATGGATCTTCAGGGTGTGCGCTGTTGGCGGAGAGCAGCCAGGAGCCGAACACGATTTACGCCTCAATGTGGGACTTCCGTCGTCAGGGTTGGACGTTCCGCTCGGGCGGACCGGGCAGTGGGCTCTTTAAGTCTACGGATGGAGGCGACCACTGGAGTGAGATCAAGGACGACAATGCGAAAGGGCTTCCAGCCAAACCTTGGGGACGAGTTGCTATTGCGGTGGCGCCGTCGAAACCGCAGGTGGTGTACGCGAACATCGAAGCGGAAAAGGGAAGAGGACTGTATCGCTCGGACGATGGAGGAGCGAACTGGACCAAACTCGACGCCAGCAACTACATGGTCTGGCGTCCCTTCTATTTCGGCAATCTGATTGTGGATCCCAAGAACGAGAACAAGATCTTCAAACCAGATCTTATTCTTCTGTACAGCACGGATGGGGGCAAGACGTTCAACGTGGTTTCGGGCGGCGCGCACGGAGACTTTCACGACGTATGGATCAATCCCAACAATCCCAACATTGTGATTGCCGGCGATGATGGCGGATTATGGCGCAGCGAGGACGGCGGAAATCGCTGGAAGCACCAGATGAACCTGCCGATTTCGCAGTTCTATCACGTGAGCACAGACAACTCGGATCCTTATCACGTTTACGGCGGATTGCAGGACAACAGTTCGTGGGTAGGGGATTCGTCCTATCCTGGCGGAATCTCGAATTCGCGGTGGGAGAACATGTACGGCGGCGACGGTTTCTGGATGTTTGAGGACCCGTCCGATCCGAATTACCTGTATGCGGAAGCACAGGGAGGAGAGATCGGGCGGGTCAATCGCGTGACGCACGAGATTCGTGGCATCAAGCCGCTGCCGAATTATGGCGAGAAGAAACTGCGGTTCAACTGGAACACTCCGATTCACATGAGCCCGAATGAGAAAGGGACGATCTATATCGGAGCGCAGTTTCTGTTCCGCTCGCGCGATCACGGGCAATCGTGGGATCGGATTTCGCCCGATCTGACGACCAACGATCCGGAGAAGCAGAAACAGGAAGAGTCTGGCGGAGTGACGGTCGATAACTCGTCGGCGGAGATGTACACCAGCATCTATTCGATCTCGGAGTCACCGAAGAACGGGGAGATCATCTGGGTCGGGACCGATGATGGCAATGTGCAGATCACTCGCGACGGCGCAAAGACCTGGACCAATGCCGCGCCCAATGTCAGCGGGATACAGAAAGGCTTCTGGGTCTCCACGATCGAAGCGAGCCGCTTTGATGAAGCGACCGCGTACGGAACCTTCGACCGGCACACCTTTGGCGATATGAAGCCTTACGCTTACAAGACCATCGATTATGGCAAGACCTGGACGGCGTTTCCGCTGGACGAGAGCGGAGTAAAGGGATACGCGCACGTTATCAAGGAAGATTCGGTGAATCCGAATCTGCTGTTCCTGGGCACCGAAGTTGGGTTGTGGATCTCGGTTGATGGCGGCCAGCACTGGGCGCAGTACAAGGGTAGCAACTTTCCGGCCGTCGCGGTGCGGGATATTGCGGTGCAGGCCCGGGAGAGCGATCTCGTGTTGGCGACGCACGGACGGGGCATCTGGATCATCGATGACATTTCTGCGCTTCGCGCACTGACGCCGGAGTTGATGTCAAAGGAAGCGGCGCTGATTCCCGGGCGAGCGATTCAGTATCTGGATACGTTTGGCGGGTGGCCCGAGGGCGATGAGACCTTTCAAGGACGCAACCGTCCATCTGAAGCGCAGATCACCTATTACCAAAAGAGCCGACATATCTTCGGAGACTTGAAGATTGAGATCTTCGATGAGGACGGCAAGTTGGTGGATACCGTGCCGGGCAGCAAGCATCGCGGTTTGAACCGGGCAAACTGGTCGATGCGAGTGAAAGGCTCCGGCGGTGCCTCCGGCGGCAACTGCGTTGTTTGAGGCGGCGCAAGGTCCACGCGTGCTGCCAGGAACCTACACGGTGAAGATGACGAAGGGCGATCAATGTTTACACCGAGAAGATCAATGTCACGCTGGATCCGCGGGTGAAGTTCTCGCTGGAAGATCGCAAGGCGCAATTCGATCTCACGATGAAGATTTATCACACGATCGAACACATGACGTACGGTGTAACGGCGATCGAAGGCGTGCGGGATGCGGCGAAGGCGAGAGCGGCGAAGCTGGCGGAGAAAGATCCGTTGCGAAAGCAACTGCAGGATCTGGCGGCGAAGTGCGACGACCTGCGCTCGAAGATCGTGGCCACGAAAGAAGGCGGCATGGTGACGGGCGAAGAGCGGATTCGCGAACTGCTGGGACAACTCTACGGGACGGTGAACGGATATGAGGGTCGTCCGGCGGAATATCAGGCAGCGCGAGCGGATTCGCTTGCGCATGAGTTGCAGGACGTCATTGACGATTTCCAGAAGGTTACGCAGAAAGAGCTTCCCGGCAGTGAATGCGTCCCTAAAAAGAAGAAAGCCGAGCCGATTCCTGTACTCACCGAGGCCGAATGGCAGAAGAAGCGCGAGGCCGAGGGCGGTTCCGGAGCAGCCGCCGCTGCTCTGCGCGGATCAGAACGGTATGAGCGCGACATGGATTGAATCGTTGCCGCAACAACAAAGCATGAGCGCCTCGCCCATTCGGTGAGGCGCTTTTGTATTTCCGAACGTGAAGCATTGGCAGATTCAACAGGGAGTCCCTAGCGCCGATTTGATTCCAGACGCGGGTTGCGAGTAGATTGGTTTGGCTCATGAGAGCCAGGCAGAACACCTCAGGAGATTTCCAATGTTCAAACGATTTAGTGTAGGTCTTTCTTGCAGTTGCGAGTTTGGCGACACTCGCATTCGCCGCGGACGAAAATCAAAATGCCTGCAAGGGCGATGCCGAGAAAATGGCAACAGCTTTTCAACGGCAAAGATCTTGACGGGTTGGAAGCATGTCGGGCCGGGCGGAGACACGGTGGAAGATGGACTGATCCATACGCATGGCGGAATGGGACTGCTTTACTGGACGGGCGGCAAGATCGGCAACTGCGAGATCCATGTCGTGTTCAAGATGCGCGACGAAAATGATAACTCCGGTGTATTCATCCGCATTCCCATTGAACCGCGAGAAGAGTGGATGCCCGTGCACTACGGCTATGAAGTGCAGATCGACAACCATCCCGAAACATCGAATGAGGATGAGTATCACGAGACCGGAATGCTGTATTCGCTGACCAAGCCGCTGGTGAAAAATGCGTGGAAGCCCGGCCCCGAGTGGAACACCATGGACATCACGCTCGACGGGACGCGAACCATCGTGGTGCTGAACGGCAAGAAGGTTACGGATTTCAAAGAGGGTGATCCGGTGCCGGAGAAGAAGTTCGATTTCGAACCTCAGCGCGGGCCCCGTCCGAGCTTTCGGATGGTTCGGGCTGCAGAATCACAGCGACAACGACATTGTGTTCTTTAAGGAAGTCGCGATTAAGCCGCTGAAGAAGTGAATAGGGAAGGCGAGCCCAACGCGCTTTCGTGCGTCGCAAAGATCGTGACGTATAGCGCGGCTCACCCGGATGTTTCTCTCGCATAGGGCCGCTCGCTCAGAACGGCAGATTTCAATTTCAGAGGAGGGATTCGCATGAAACGCATTCTTTCGCGACGGGCATTCTTGCAAGGCGGTGCGGTGGCGGCAGGTGGCCTGCTGGTTTCAAAAACTATTCTGCTGGAAGCCAAGCCGATGGCTCGGGCCGTCGCGCCGAGCGATCGCGTGCGGTTTGGAATGATCGGAATTGGCATGCAGGGTTCGGGACTGCTGGGAGGAGCAATCACGATTCCGGGAGTGGAGTGCGTGGCGGCGGCGGACTTGTACGACGGGCGGCACACGTTGGCGCAGGGAGATCACCGGCAATGCGAGCCTTGCCGGTCACACGGAAATATCAGGAACTGCTGGACCGCAAAGATATCGACTGCATCGTGGCGGCGGTGCCGGATCACTGGCATCGGCGCGTCGTCGTGGATGCATGCAATGCGGGCAAGGACATCTATTGCGAGAAGCCGATGTCGCACAACGTCGCCGACGGGTTGGCGATGGTCGAGGCGGCGCAGAAGAACAATCGCATCGTGCAGATCGGGTCACAGCGTGTGAGTTCGGTCCTGTGCGAAACGGCGCGGGATCTCTATCACAAGGGCGCCATCGGCGATGTCGAGATGGTGGAACTCACGCTGGGACGGAATGATCCGACGGGAGCATGGGAATATCCTCCGCCGACGGATCTTTCTCGCGCAAACCCTGGATTGGGATACGTGGCTCAATGATGCGCCGAAGATTCCATTCAATCCTCTGCATTTCGCGCGGTGGCGCTGCTGGAAGGCGTATGGAACCGGCGTGGCTGGGGATCTGATGGTGCACCTGATCAGCGGCATGATGATGACTTTGGGCTGGAACGAAATTCCGCGGTCGGCGACGGCGATGGGCGGTATCTTCCGCTTCAAAGACGGACGTGATATGCCGGACTTCCACACCGTGCTGTTCGACTATCACGGGATTCCGGTGTATGTGCGACTGGACCTGGGCTGCGAAACGCCGGAACTGGCACGCTTCATGGGACCGAAGGGCATTCTCGATGCCGGCGAGTTCGAGTTGCGGCACTCTGCTCAAACTGGTGAGGACACGGATCCCAGTTATTACTCGTTCAGTTTCCCGGCAAAGATGCGCGAGGAATACATGAAGGAATGGCACGCGGAGCACGATCCGCCGCTCGGCAAAGAACCGGAGAGTGAGGACACGGTCTATAAAGGACATGATTGGGACGACATGCGTCCGCACCTGAATGTGTTCTTCGAGGCGGTGAAGTCGCGCAAGCCGGTGACTGAAGATGCAGTGTTTGGAAACAATGCCGCGATCGCGTGTCACATGGCGAACGAGTCCTACTTCCGGCAGAAGCCGGTTACGTGGGATGCAGCTTCGAAGACCATCAAGTCTTAAGTACATTCGGGAGGAAACATGCGCTCCACTTTTGCGCCGAGCGGAACCGGAAGAACATTCCGGTTCTGCTCGGTTTTTTGCTTCTAAGCGTTGTTGCATTTGCGCAGGATCTGCCGACAGCGAAGCCGGAGGCGGTTGGGCTTTCGTCGGAACGGCTGGAGCGCATCGCTACGGTCGTGCAGCGCGACATTGACGACAAGCGCATTGCGGGTGCGGTCACGCTTGTCGTGCGGCACGGCAAAGTGGCGTGGTTCAAGGCACAGGGCATGTCGGATCGCGAGGCAGGCAAGCCGATGCCGACCGATGCGATGTTCCGCATCTGCTCGATGACCAAGCCGATCACCACGGTTGCGGCGATGATGCTGTACGAGGAAGGGCAAGTTCCTGCTGGACGATCCGGTATCGAAATATCTGCCGGAGTTCAAGGATGCCGAAGGTGCTGGTGAAGCCGGCGCAGGGCGAGCCCTACACGATTCCGGCGATCGAAACGATCACGATTCGCGATCTTGATGCGGCACACCTCGGGAATCACGTATCAGTGGAATCGCCGATCTTGGGCCGATGTACGAGAAGGCCGATGTGGCGAGCGGGCTGTTACAGTATGACGGCACGATTGGCGACAGCGTGAAGCGGCTGGCGGGCTGCCCCTGCTGTTCAATCCCGGCGACCGATGGGAATACAGCTTGAGCGTCGACGTGCTCGGCAGGCTGGTCGAAGTGCTCTCCGGCAAGCCGCTGGATGAATTCTTCCAGAACGCGAATTTTCGAGCCACTGGGGATGAAGGACACGTATTTCTATCCGTTCCCGAAAATAAGGTTGGGCGGCTTGCGACGGCCTATACGTACTATGCGGACAAAGGCCTGAATCGCTTTCCTGACACTCCGATTCGCGAAGGATCGTTCGTCTATTCGGCGGATTATCCGACGAAAGGTCCGAAGAAACTTTTCTCCGGCGGCGCGGGCCTGGTTTCGACTGCGATGGATTACGCGCGCTTCTGCCAGATGATGCTGGATGAAGGCAAGGTGGGGAATACGCGCCTGCTCAGCCGCAAAACCGTTGAACTGATGACGCACGATCAGCTGGGGAAAATCGGGCCGGATCAGGGATTCGGACTTGGGCTTCGGGATTGACGGAGTGAAAGCGCCTCTGTCAGAACTCGGGTCGCCGGGGACTTACAGCTGGGGCGGATTCTTCTATACCGCATTCTCGATCGATCCGAAGGAGCAGATGATCGTGATCTTCATGGCACAGTTGCATCCGACGGGAGATTTGACGCTTGATCGGCAGGTGAATGAGTTGGCTTATCAGGCGATCAACGACTGATCAGACAGAGGTATAACCTGAATGAACCATGAGTCACATGACGGTTTACGAAGGACTGCGTTCATTTTCGCATGGCAACGGGTATATCATTTTCTTAACGCAGTTCGTCACAATCCCTCACTAGCTCTCTCGTTCTGGAGTTCGGTATGGCCAAGATTCAGCTCGCTATTAATGGCAGGTCGTATTCCGTCGATGCCGATCCGCAGACCAGCTTGCTTACCGTGCTTGCGCGAAGATCTTGATTTGACCGGAAGCAAGTACGGATGCGGCGAAGGCATGTGCGGCGCCTGCACGGTGCTGATTGATGGCAAAGCGCAGCGCTCGTGCGTGACGCGCGTCGGCTCGGTCGCTCAGAAAAAGATCACTACCATCGAGGGGCTCGCCAACGGAGATCGCCTGCATCCGGTGCAGCAGGCTTTCCTTGACGCCGGGGCGCTGCAGTGCGGGTACTGCACGTCGGGGATGATTATGTCCGCGGTGGCGCTGCTGCAGAAGAATCCGAATCCTCAACGAAAAAGAAATTATCGATTTCATGGATGGCAACGTCTGCCGGTGCGGGACGTATCCGCGCATTGTGAGCGCGATTCAGAAAGCGGCGAAGATGAGCCAGACTGCCGTCGGCGAAAGGAGGCAGCCGATGAGCGACACACCTTATCGCGCAGGTTCCGTTGGAGCCGGAGCGGTACGAACTGCGGGCGGCGGCTCCGTACCGATTCGATCTGGACCGGCGGGATTTCTTCAAGTTCCTCGGCGCGGGAGTGCTGGTGGTTTCCGTTTGAAGCCTGTCGCTTATCGCGCAGGAATCGGGCGGCGGAACGACGCGGCGGGGAGATGCTTTGCCGCAAGAAGATCGATGCGTGGCTGCACATCGGGGAGAACGGCAACGGTCACCGTTTATACGGGCAAAGTCGAAGTCGGACAGAACATACGGACGTCTCTGACCCAGGCCGTGGCGGAAGAACTCCGCGTGCCGATGGAGAAGATCGAGCTGGTCATGGGCGATACGCAGCTCACGCCATTTGACATGGGGACGTTCGGGAGCCGGACGACTCCGACGATGAATTTGCAACTGCGCAAGGTTGCGGCGGCCGCACGTGAAACCTTGATTGGATTGGCTGCAACGCAATGGAAAACGGATCGGCAGCATCTGGTGGCAGTCGAACGGGAAAATCACAGATCCGCAGAACAATCGATCTGTGGATTACGCGACGCTCACGAAAGGGCAGCAGATCGCGCAGACGGTATCCGGCGGATCAACCGTTGATCCCAGCGTCGGAGTGGAAAGTTGCGGGGCAGTCCGCGCACAAGGTGGACGGGCGCGATTTCGTCACGGGCAAGCATCGATATCCATCGGATCAGAAACTGCCCGGAATGCTGTACGGAAAAGTGCTGCGGCCGGCGGCGTTCGATGCCGACGCTCGTTTCGCTGGACACTGCGAAAGCCGAGCAGATGGGCGCTGTCGTCGTGCATGACGGAAATTTCATCGGAGTTGCCGCTCCGACTTCGAAGGTCGCGAGGAAGCCGTTGCGGCAATTCATGCGGAGTGGAAGGCCGATCCGCAGCCGTCGAACAAGGATCTATTCGACTATCTTCGGAAGAATACGGTCGAGGGTAAGGACCCGACGGGCGATGGGGACCGGTTCGAACAGGGATCGGTGGACCAGGCGTTATCGTCGGCGGATCACAAACTGCAGCAGACGTATACCGTGCAGTACATCGCGCATGTTCCGCTCGAGCCGCGCGCTGCGTTGGCCAAGTGGGATGGCGATCAGCTTACGGTCTGGACAGGAACGCAGCGGCCGTTTGGAGTGCGAGGGCAACTGGCGGAGGCGTTTCATATTCCTGAAGATCAGGTTCGAGTGCTGATGCCGGACACGGGTTCGGGGTATGGCGGGAAGCACACGGGCGAGACGGCGATTGAAGCGGCACGGCTGGCGCGGGCGGCGAAGCGTCCGGTGAAAGTCGTATGGACGCGCGAAGAAGAATTTACCTGGGCCTATTTTCGTCCGGCAGGAGTCATCGATGTGGTTAGCGGCGTGCGGAACGACGGCACGATTACTGCCTGGGAATTCCACAACTACAACTCGGGATCGGCTGGGATCAAGACGTATTACGAGATCCCGAATCAGCGCATTGTGTTCCACGAGGTACGGTCTCCTTTGCGACAGGGGTCGTATCGCGCACTGGCGGCGACCGCGAATCACTTTGCACGCGAGTCGCACATGGATGAACTGGCACACGCGGTGAAGATGGATCCGCTGGAATTCCGGCTGAAGAATCTGAAGAACGAAAGGCTGCGCGCCGTCTTCGAAGCTGCCGCGAAACAATTTGGTTGGGGAAAGAGCAAGCGCAACCCCGGCCAAGGCTTTGGCATGGGCGGAGGCTACGAGAAGCTAGGAAACATCGCGACTTTCGCCGAAGTCAATGTGGATCGCCAGTCCGGCGAAGTGAAGATCGTTCGAGTTGTGTCGGCCTTCGAGTGTGGGGCCATTGTGAATCCCGACGGGTTGCGCAATCAGCTTGAAGGATCGAACGTGCAGGGACTGGGCGGAGCATTGTTCGAAGCCATTCAATTCGAGAATGGGAAGATCCTGAACAGCAGACTCTCGGAATATCGGGTGCCACGGTTCAGCGATGTGCCCGTGATTGAAACTGTTCTGCTCGATCGCAAGGACATTCCGTCGGTGGGAGCGGGAGAGTGTCCAATGATCGGGCTCGCGCCGGCGATTGCGAACGCGATTTTTGATGCGACGGGCGTGAGATTGCGCGCGCTGCCGCTGGTTCCGGACGGACTGAAGACGAGCTGACGTTTTGCTGCATGGCGGGTAAGTCCGCTTCACCGCTTCGAAATCCAATTCTAATGCCACGTTAAAGACGGGAGTCGCCAATGAGTGAATCCAGTTCGATGAATCGCCGTGCATTTCTGGAGAAGTCGGCCGCCGCGATTGCGGGAGGAATGATGTTGCCCCGAACGGCATTGTCGTATGAGCGGATCGTTGGCGCGAATGACCGTATCGCGCTGGGGCACATTGGAAATGGAAGCCGCGGCGGCGACCTGGATCTAATCGCGTCGAAGTTGAAGTCCAGTCATAACGTGGAGATGATCGCGGTTTGCGATTTGTGGACGGTCAATCGCGAAAAGGCCGTAGCAACGAATACGGGGTACTACGGCCGGGCTCCGCGGGCCGTGCAACATTCGCAAGACCTGCTGGCGATGAAAGATGTGGACGGAGTATTGATCTCCACTCCGGAGCATACTCACTCGCCGATCTTGAAGCTTGCGGCCGAAGCAGGGAAAGACGCCTACGTCGAGAAGCCGATGGGCAATGTTCTGCATGAGGCTAAAGCCGCGCGTGACGCAGTTCTGCAAGCGAAGACGATCGTTCAAGTAGGGACGCAGCATCGCAGCGAGCCGTACCAGGTTGCGGCGCAGAAAGTCGCGCACAGCGGAGCTCTTGGGGACGTCAGCAAAGTTGAGATTGTGTGGAATTATCACGGGCCACGATGGCGCGGTCGCCCTGAGGTGAAGCAGATTCGCGAGCAGGATACCGACTGGAGGGCATGGCTCATGACTAAGGCGGCGCGCCCTTTCGATCCCCAACGCTATTTCGAGTTCCGGTTGTACAAGGAATTTTCCAGCGGTATTCCGGATCAATGGATGAGCCATGCCATCGATCTGGTGCACTGGTTCATGGACGACCACTATCCTGTATCGGTCATGTCCCACGGCGGCGTCTTTGCCTGGCACGATGGACGCGAGAACGCGGACACGTTCCAGGCGCTGCTCGAGTATCCGAAAGGTTTTCTGGTCAGCTATTCGACGAGCTTCGGCAACGATGCGCCCAGTTTCACTCGCTACATGGGAAAGAAAGCAACCCTCATCAACGTAGGCGGGGAAGGAAGTCCGCGCTACCAGGTCGTCGAAGAAAAGGGCACGCACGAAGACGACGTCAATATCGACGAAAAACGTGCGTCCAGGTTCATTTCACTGCCGGGCGAGACCAAACTGCCGCCGATGGGCATTGATGACTTAACGCTTGAGCATATGGGCAACTGGCTCGATTGCATGCGCTCTCGGCAGCAGCCAAACGCGACTGTGCACGACGGGTTCGCGCATTCGGTAGCGTGCATGATGGCGGCGGAGTCTTACTGGGCGGGGAAGAAAATCTTCTGGAATGAAAAGACCGAGACTTTCTCGGACCGAAATCCGAAGTCAGTCTAGCCCGCAGACGCGGAGCATTGCGCTTACACTCTTCTAGAGCTCTCCCTTTTTCATTTGCTGGACAGCATAGTCGCAGGCGCGCGCGGTGAGCGCCATGTACGTGAGCGAGGGATTAACACACGATGAAGAGACCATCGCCCCCCCATCAGTAATGAAGAGATTCTTCAGGTCGTGAGATTGATTGAAGGCATTGAGGACCGACGTCTTCGGGTCGCGTCCCATGCGGGCTGTGCCCATCTCGTGGATGGCGAATCCCGGAGGATCCTCTTGGGTTCCCGGTTCGATGTTCCGGGCGCCGACAGATGCGAGAATTTCGGCGGCCGCAATTTCCATGTCCCGGCGCATCTTGTTTTCGTTTTCTCCCCAGGAGCAGTGGATCTTGAGCGTCGGAATGCCCCAGGCGTCTTCCTTTTCTTTGTCGAGTTCGACAAAGTTGTTGTGATTCGGCAGGCATTCGCCGAAGCCGTACAACATGAATCGCCACTGTCCGGGACGGCTGAGCGATTTCTTGAACTCGGGGCCGAAGCCAACCTGGGTGATGCCTCGTTCCCACCCTTCGCGAAAAGCTCCGCCCTGATAACCGTATCCGCGAAGAAATTCAGGATGCTTCGTTTTGACGTTCCGAAAGCGCGGCATGTAAACGCCATTGGGGCGCCTGCCGATCTCAACCTTATCTTCGTTGCCCGGAATGGTCGCCTCGGCTCCGGAACCCATGGCATGGTCCATAAGGTTGTGGCCGAGCTCGCCACTCGAGTTCGCCAATCCAGTTGGAAAATCAGGGGTCGAAGAGTTCAGAAGGATTCGAACGGACTCGAGAGTCGAGGCGCACAGGAAGATGACCTTTGCGCGGAATTCGATGTGGGCGCGGGTGCGGGAATCGATCACTCGCACACTCGCCGCCCTTCGGGTCTTCGGATCGAAGCCGACGCTGTGAACGATGCTGAAGGGGCGCAACGTCATACGTCCGGTCTTTTCCGCGGCGGGAAGGGTTGCATTGAGGCTGCTGAAATAGGAGCGGGTGATGCATCCTCGTTCACAGGGGCCGCAATAGTGGCAGGCGGCGCGGTCCCCGTGTTCTTGCGTGAGGATCGCGGCGCGTCCGATGGTTAGTACTCGTTCGCCGGCGAAATGTTTGGCAATTCCTTCACGGACGAATCGCTCCGTGCAGTTCAAATCCATCGGAGGCAGAAACTTGCTGTCGGGGAGTTGCGGAAGTCCCAGCGCTTCCCCTGAAATGCCGGCGAACGTTTCGACGTAGTCGTACCAAGGCTCGATGTCTTTGTAGCGAATCGGCCAGTCAACGGCGATGCCGTCGCGCAGATTGGCCTCAAAATCGAGATCGCTCCAGCGGTAGCTTTGGCGTCCCCAATGATCGAGCGTCCGCCCACCTGGCGTCCGCGAATCCAGCGGAAAGGCTTGCCAGGCGCGGTGGTGTAGGGATGTTCCTTATCGCTGACGAAGAACTTCGACGACCACTCGTCGCAGGCGTAACAGGTACTTTGAATTGGTTGGTCGGTCAGGAGACGTTTTCGATCTCCCAAGCCGCGGAACTTCATTTCCCAGGTGGGGACGTGCTCGACGTAGTCCTGTTCGGGGACGATCGGGCGGCCGGCCTCGAGCACCAGAGTTTTGAGTCCCTTCTCGGTGAGTTCCTTTGCTGCCCATCCGCCGGTGATTCCGGAACCAACAACAATGGCATCGTAGGTGGTCTGTTCGCTCACTTTTGCTCTTCGACCCCCTTGCTGGGAGACACTGTGCGGCAGCCTTGGTACATGCCGGGGATAATCTCGAAGTGCAGTTCTTCGGTCGCGCCTTTCTCTGACGTGTAGTACGCAGTCAGAGTTAAGCGGCGCAACATGGCATAGAAATTGGTCTCAGTGGCAGAATTGCTCTCGACTGGCAAAGGACGAACCTGTTCTTCCACCATTCGTTCTCCGAGAGCAGTAAGAACGTCTGCCTGCTGAGTTGGCGAGCAGTCGATGAAGGCTTTTCCGAACAGCGAAGTGCTGCGGGAATCGACGTCTGTCAGTCCATTCGCAAAGAGCATTCGCTCCGGCTGTTTATACCACTCCGTCAACATCAAGTCGATAAACTGGGTGGCGCCGACGTCGGCGGCTCCAGGAGTGTCGGTGCGAGGCAGGATCAACTCTGTCATGGTACGAACGGTTGCCTCCTGGTGCGCATTGAGCGTCCGCAAAACTAGTGGTGCAGCGAGAAGCGCGCGCGCATGCGCAATCGTTACCAGCAGATTGCGTGGGGCGAACTGAAGAGCAGTTCCGGTTGCAAGGAGTCGTAGGACTTCGCGTCTTCGCATAGGCGGCGATTGCTTGCGTCTATGTTACCTAATCTGCTTGTTCTCTGCCGAGGCTAGGCGTAGGCGAGGATGTTATGTCTTGGCACCCGAGATCAGTCGCTGCGTGTCCATTCGACAATGCTGGTGTTCGGATAATATTGCGCGAGAATCTGTTGGAAGGTCGCACCCTTGTCAGCCATTGCCTTTGCGCCAGCCTGGCAGAGACCGATCCCATGTCCGTAGCCGGTTCCGCGCAGGAATACCTCGTTGCTTTCTTTGGTTGAGCTGAAATCGTTACTGGGAACCGTGCTCCAACCGAGACGGCGCACCACTTCGAGGCGGGACGCTTCATCTGAGCTGCGCAGGGATGCCGCGTCTTTGACCGAGATGTGGCTCGTCCAATGTACGGGATGGGAGAGGCAGTACGCGCACTGAATCGAGTAGTAGGGATAGCTGTTGGACGAGAGCGCAACCTGGGCGGGAGTACGGGTCTGCCCACTGCAACTGCGGGTGTACATGGCGGGGAATGGCTGAGAGTTGTAGGTCAATACCAGCCCGCGAGTGGCCTCGACCGCCCGAGCGATCGCACTGCCGGGTTGCGGCGGTTCCCGTAGGAACTGGCAATGAGTGGTGTCGCAGAAATCGAAGTTCAAGTGACGACCGCGTCCGGAGACTAGATAGGATCGGGTGGCAATCGCTTGCGCCTTGATGGACTCAGCGGGGCTATCGGAAGCGCCCTCAGCGGCGACGACCGAAGCAACCGCGGTTTCCAAGTCCATGGTGACAATTGCTGTTATTTCAGGCCCGGAGGCATGGAGTTCGAGAGTGCCATGGTAGCGACGCGTGATCTTGCCGGGGATTCCGAGCTGAAAATCCACTGGTTCGCCGTCGCGGCCGACAACGAGTAGATCCGATGAATGGAAGGATGCCCGGGCCTGACCGTGGCTGCAATCTCCGACCTGAAAGTTGAAGTGTCGCAGCGGAGCTTGCGGAACTTCGCTTCCAGAACAATTTGATTCGACCCCGCCTGTAGCAGAAGTGCACGTCCTGTGATGGCGGTGAGTGTTAGATGAGTCGGGTGGAATAGTCCAAAGACGCCGATTCGTACTCGGTGTGCGCGGTTGTTTTGATACCCGGCAGCAAGGTCGGAACTTGGTATCCACAGTCGGAGTAGAAAAGTAGCGAGAATCGCCGCGGGTATCGTCCGGCCAAATACACCTCCACTCGTACGCATCGGATTAGTCCTCGATCTTGTGCAGCATTTGACCGGCGGTCTTGGCTGCGACTGCTCCGGGGACTCCATGGACGCGGACCATAAGCAGAATTCTGGGATTGTCGACCGGGAAGACAGCGATCGTGAAGCCATCTCCGGGAGCTTTGTGCTGATGGGTACAAGGTGCGGTGCCCGTCTTCGCCAGTGCGCGGATGGATGGGAGGGCGCGATCGACTTCCGCCGCGGTTCCATGCTGGGCGGATTCGGCCATGCCGTCGAGGATCGGAGCTACTCCAGGCTGCTCATGCTCGTGAACCAATTCGATGTAAGCGTTGGCCATGTGCAGGGGAGAAGTACGCCATTCAGCGCCCATCCCCGCCAGCGCTGGTCCGGAAGTTCCGTTCCCGGGAGGCTCCAGACCGAATCGCAATACCGTCGAGGAGATCTCCGCTGCATTCAATTCGGTCGCCAGAGCGCGGAAATAGGAGTTGCAGGAGTACGCGATGGCTGAGGTGAGATTGAGGGTGCCGTGTCCTCCAGGTCGCCAGCAGCCGCTCGCAGTTCCGCGACAGGTGTGCGCAGGAAATCGAAAGCCGTGATGCTCACCATAGGCTAGAGCGGCGAAAGGCTTTGCGAGGGATCCGAGTGGAATGGGTCTCTCGGGATGTTCCCATCGAGACGCGAGCACCTGTCCGGATCGAGCGTCGAGCACGAGAAATGAAATGTCACGGCTGGGAAACTCGCGCTCAAGCGACTTCGCCGCCGTTTGGGAAAACAGGGAATCATTGTGAGCGTTGCTAGTCGTCTGGGTGTGCCCGGGCCATGCTGTGCACAGCATGACGAGCAAGACAGCCATCGTTCTGTGCCTTAGCGGGACCATTCATAGGTGACCGTCTGCCGGACCTTGTTGCCCTCGCTGTGCACTTCAATTTGCTCGGAGGAAACGTCGGCCAGCGCGCTGCTTAGGCTGGCCATATTCCCAGAGAAGAATTGCGGCTGATGCTGTGCGTTGTCGTATGATGCCGCACCTGGGCGGTCCACAAGATTCGAGAAGCGAGAGAAGTTCTGCCGCTCGTGGTTGTGGTTGAAGCCGGCGAACAACTCGGTCGGCTTGCGGTTCGACTGCTGTTGAAAGCGTGCCAACAGCGATTCCAGTAGCGTCGCATCATCACTGATTACGAGATACTTTCCGCGAACGGAGATGAACAGCGGCCATAAGCCATCGAGTTGCTGATATCCGGACTTCTGTTGCCATTGAACTCCGAGCTTGCTCGCGGTTATGCTCGGCGCAACGAAATCAGTGAGAGCCGAGTGGACGTCAGATTCGTTCCAGTCCAATGAGCCTTCGAGAGCGACAACCGAATGCAGCCTGATGAATACGCCGGCTTCTCCGGTTTGGCTGGATTGGAGTAACAACGATGCTGCAACGGGATTCTGGTTCAGCAGAGCTTTCATCTTCGAGCCATACTCCGCCATGGCGGGAGTTTCCGATTGGGCCTGGTCGATCCGGCTCTCCAGATCGGAACTACCGCCCTGCTCACCTGACGTGAGCTGAACCTGCGGAGCGAAGCGAGAAGCCGGAACAGCGCCGGTGTGAGGGGCCAGAAGTTTCGTTTCGAGCAGGTTAAAGCAGACCTCCGGGTTGGGATTGGCCGAAGTGATGTAGAGTCCCGCATCACCTGGAATAAGGCGAGATAGATCGGCAACTGCAGCCTGACCTTCGGGAGTGGTAACGTGCTGAGGATCTTTCTTTGTGATCAGCAGCCGTTCTTCACGGTATTGCTTGTTGGAGCGAAACAGGTCCGACACGGCAGCGGAATACTGCGAGAGATCTGTGATGTTCTGTTGCACCCAATAAGTGCGGAAATAACCGTTTGGGGCCAGAGTCTGCATATCGAGGACCATCCGGAGATCGCCGAATGGGCCGGCTGCGGAGGTTGATTGCGCCCACCAGGCATCACTTTCTACCGTGCGGTCCTGCCTGCCTGAAACTAATTGCAGTGCCCCCGCGATGAGATCTTCGCGTGTCGCCAGCAGCAGGTAGTCGCCAGAAACTGCGAAGGCAACTTCACGCTGGGATTCAGGATCGCGGCGAAGGTAGAAATCTGTCCCTGCCGAATTCCTGGGTTCGAATTTTGCCCGCGTTTGCCACAGCTTTGTCTGCATCGATCGCGCAGACGGCAAGTAAGTAATGTACAGGAACTGCAATTTGCCAATGTCGTAGATCGCAAGAACGCTGTGCTCTCCGGCGACTTGAGAAGCGAAATCCATGTCCGGAGGAATTCCGGCTGCTGCTGCGAATTGATCACCGGCACCCTTCAGGCGCAGGAAGAGACGCGAGCGCGAAAAGACCTCATAGCTGTCGCTCTGGACCCAGGTTCTCTTCTGCGAAGAGGAGTTCCAGTCGCTGAGGAGTGAAGAGAAGTCTTTCGTCTCCAGATAAAGCAGCGGCCCCGCCGGAATGAACTTCGACAATGAAGCCTGCGACGGCGCGGCGGCGCGATACGCGGTCTTGCCGATTCCGGCGCAGATGAGAGCGACACAGAGAAGCACGGTTATGCGTTTCATCGCTGGGCACCTCCTTGTGAGGCTGGGGTCCGGGCGACGGCAGGAGCGGCGCGGGCCAGTAAGCGTGGACGCACGACACGATCCTGTTCCAGAGCCTCGTGAAGAATCGGCTGGCGAGCCGCATTCTGTTGCTCGATTCGCAGTGTTGCCCTCATTTCGTCCATCTTTCGTAGCAAGACTTTCTTTGCCGGAGGAGATGTCTCACGGCTGCGTGCAGTCTGGTAGTACGACAGCGCGTCGGCAAAGCGTCCTACGCGCTTCATAGTGTCACCAATTTGTTGTGCTACTTGTGCCTGTTGAGCGGTCGAGATCTGCGCGTTTGTCGCTCTCAGAGTGTTGAACTGATCTCCGCCTTCTTCTTCGTCTGCTTCTCCCGAGCTGGCGATTTGCGCATCTTCGTTCTGAACTTGTACCGCAGTGTTGCGCAGGAACTGCGTCTGGAACAGCGGCTCCAGAATCCCGAGCGCATATTCGTCAGAATGACTTTCGATCGATGCCTGGAACAGCGGTACGCGAGCTGTGTCACGCCTCGGGAAGTCGGTGACGCAGTGGCTTAGAAGCTGCATCTTCGGTTGAAGATCAGAAGCGCGGGCGGCAGCTTTGATCCGACCTTCGTAATAGTAGAACTTGTCGGCAGCGGCAGATGTCACTGTTTGTGGCGCAGCGGCGAGCAGGTCGAGTTCTCCGCTGCCCAGCGGGGCATGCGGATGGCCTTCCAGTACCGCTGCAGCTTTAAGACGGAGTTCGTATGAATTGCCTGGACTGGACGCGATGGTCTGAAGGGAACTCTGAGCATTTGTTGAATCGGAAGCTGAGGCGAGTCTCGACTTTGCGAGCCGCAGGCGATCAGAAGGATCCCAGGGTGCGGACTTGACCAACTGTTCGAGGAACTCGACGGCTTCGGCATCGTGGTGGGATTTCTCCAGCAGAGCGGCGGCAGGGTCGAGATACTCGTAGGGATTGCCAACCACGACGACCAGACGACGGAGTAAGTCGAGGGCGGCCGGAATGTCGCCAGCTGCCAGGCGGATCTCGGCGAGCCCAAGGAAGTTGGCACCAACGAGGTTATGATCCTCGATGTCCCGGGCGAATACAAATTCCAGAATCTTACGCGCCGACTGCTTGTCGCCCGCCTCAAACAGCTGCTTCGCGGCATCGCGGAGGATCTGTGCGGATGGCGCCGTGGCAGGTTCAGTGCGATAGCCATTCAGGGTAGAATCCAACGTCCCGAGCTGCGCAGCCGCGTGGAACTCAAGTGGGATGAGCCGGTTCTTCTGTGAGTCACGGGTCTCCCGGGGCAGTCCAGCGAGTCCATTGGCGGCCGCGGAATACTGCTTCGATTCCACCAGGTAGTTGATCCAGCGCTCCTGCCAAAAACCGAGGTCCTGTTGCGCGGATTGGCGCTCGAGTCCGTCCAGTTTTGCCATCGCAGTCTCTTTCAACTGCAGGATGCGTTCGTAGATCACGGCACGCTGTGGCTTTGGAATCCATGAAGCATCAACTACATCTCCGAGTACGTGAGCCGGGTCGGGCGCTGCAGACGCCACATCGAGCAGCCATGCCGTTGCTGCCGCTGGATCGCCTTGCGCCAAGTACACCGGATGCAGGACGGCATTCGAGAGCCATGTTCCATTGTGCCGGAGATAGTTGCGGACAATGGCATCGGTGTCGGGTTTGAGCTCGGCAAAGAGATGGTGTGTGCGGAGTTGGTCGCAGGTGCGGCCAAAGTCGCGCCAGAAACCCTCGGGCACGCGAGAGCTGTTGAGCTGCTTTGAAAGTACAGAGAGCGCCAGTTTCCATTGCGCGATTGCGGCTACGCGGTCACCTTGCTTAAAGTATGCGAGCGCTAGTTTGTCATAGATGTCCGGGCGGTCGGGTGAGAGTTCGAGCGTGTGATCGTAGTCGGCAATGGCGTGCTTCGTATCGCCGGCCCCGTAGTAGTAGTCAGCGAGCGTCAGATACCCAGAGCCGGTTGCCGGACTCTCTTCAAGAATCGCCGGGAGGAAGTCTTCCGGATTGCCCAGTCGGAGTGACCCGAGATATTCGCCATAGCGCGATCCGTAGTAGAACCAGGTATTCCCGGCAAGTTGATGGTCGCGATTCACCGGTTTGGCGAGACGGATGCCGATCGAATCGTCACCGAGCGCCGCAACGAACGCGTTGTTGACGTCCGGTGTAGGTTCTTCGAAATAGAGCCCCACGAGAGCGTTGTATGCCTTGTTCCACACGGGCGACCGTTGCTTACTGCGAGCCTGAACCACCGCGTGCGCGAGCGCGGCGCTGCCCTTGGTGATTGCATAACTCGCTGCCGCCTCGCTCGAGGGATTGTTCCAGGACGCCGCGATCCGCACCAGCTCTTGAGGCTGCTTCTCCAGCAGAAGTTGTAAGAATCTCTCTCGGCGGCTTGTGTCCAGGTTATTCCAGGAGAAGACGGTGGACAGGACATGCAATTCGTTTTGCTCGTCTCCGGCAGAGTGATACGCATCGGCCGCTGCAGTGAGTGGAGAACTCCGGCGGTCTTGCGGCATGACCGCGGCAATCTGCTCCATCTGGGATCCGAGTTCGGCGAAGCGTCCGCGACGTCGCTGCAGGTCAACCAGCGGCTGAATGGCGAGGTAATGATTCGGCTGGCCGGCATTGTGAAGGATCATATCGAAACGCCAGTGGGCTTCCTGATCTGCCAGCGCTGCGCTCATCGCTAGTGGGATGGCAAATGACCCGACATCGTCCAGATTCATGCTGTTGTGTTTCGATTCGGCGAACTGGGTGAATGTGAGCCTTTCCTCGGGAGTGAAATACGTATTGACCGTGTTGCCCATCTCCTGCAGCGCAGATTCCATTCCACTGCGCGCTGTCTGCAGACGGATGGAGTGAGAGTGTTCCCGCCACCACTGCGCATCGGTCATCCCGATGATGCCCTGCCGTTGCACTTGATCTTTCAATATCGGCAGGTTCGCGGTCGAGTCTTCCAGAGCTTTTTGCAGCGTGGCATATGCGGCGTCGTGCTGGCGCAAGCGGGTCAGAATTCGCACGTAGGCCTTTGCACCTTCCTGGTATTGGGCATCAGCCAGGAGGTCTGGGCCGGCTTTCGATATTCCTTGCTCGGCAAACCCGCGCGCTTGGTCCAGCATGCCCCAGTTCTCAAGGCGCCGTGCGACATCGAAGTAGTTACGAGCGTCCTCCGGACGGCCATCGATCAGCGCGACTTTCAATGCGGATACGGCCTCAGGCACTCTGCCCTGACGGGCGCGGATGCCAGCCAATTTCTCCATCCACTGCGGATCTCGATAGGCGAGCTGGTAGATATGCTCGTAATCCGCGGCGGCTTCATCGAAGCGCATCAAACGTTCTTCCAGGCCCGCACGGGCGATATAAAGGTCCACTCGATCTGGACGGATTGCAATCGACTTCGCATAGGTGTCAATCGCTGCCGGGTAATCTTCGAGGTTGGTGTGCATGCGAGCCAGCACCATCGACCAGCGATAATCGCGCGGAGACTGCGCCACCGTTTTGGCATAGAAGCCTACGAGTTGCTGCTGCCGCTGGTATCGAAGTGCGTACAGGGCCGCCTCGGTAACGAGAGTGTCGTCTTCGGGGAAATTGTTGATGAGTTCGATGTACTGATCGATCCCGCCGGAGTAATTCTTCATGCGCGTGAGAGCGGGAATCAGGCCACGGCGCAACGTGGCGATCTCCGACTTTCGCACGTCTGCGGCAAGTGGCGCGGTGCGGAACGCGGCGATCTGATCTCGATAGAACTGCGCAAGGTCTTGATCGTCGCCGGACTGCGCATAGATGTCAGCCATGGCCGCGAGGTATTCGCCGTTGTACGGTGAATCTTTGAGCAAACTGGCGAGCAGATCGCGGGCCTGCGGGAATTGCCCCGCTTCCGCGGATTTACGCGCGGCTTCGTACGTGAATTGCCTGCCCAGCGCCGGGTACGAGTCTTTCGATGCCTGGAGCAGCACGGAGATGGCTTGCGACTGCATCTTCATGCGCCAATAGAAGTCAACGGTTGCGCGAACTACGCCGAGGATCCTGGGATTATCGCGATACAGAGCTTCGACATTCTTCTGTGCGGATGTGAAATCTTTGCGTTCTTCATACGAGCCGTATCAGCGTATAGCGCAATTCCAGCCGGGTTACCGGGTCGGTCGTTAGCGCAGCCTGCTTCTCAATCGCATGCTGGCGGACGTCCTCCAAGGATTTCTGCTGCGCCAGAGTTTCAATCTGCTCAGCCTGCTCAATCGAGCTTGGTGCTGTTTGCAATCGAATTCAGGAAGGACTCCATTTCCGGCTTTCGATTCTGGGCCTCGAGAATCTTCACGCGCAGATATACAGCGGACATCGCCGGATTGGGCAAAGTCGCAATTGTCGCTGTGCTCCGGTCCACGAGCTCGCGCAGTTTCGCGCGACGGCCCAATTCCAGAAGGCGAAGTTCGGCCGAAGAATTCGACTCCGCTAGAGCTCCTTTCACATACTCCTCAATAGCATGCGGATAATCGCGTTCGTTCTCGTAGATGGCGCCGGTTTCGTAGGCATACAAAGCAGGGTTTGATAATCGTTGTCGGCCGTCGTTCAGCAGGCGGAGCGCGTTGTTGAAATCGAAGTAGTCCCAGTAGATGGTGGCTGCCTGCAGATATCCGTCCGACTGACCGGGCGCGATCTTCGGGATTCGTTCCCAATAGGGCGCGGCTTGGGCGAATTGCTCGCGGTCGGCGTAGATATCGCCGATTCGAGCCAGCGTGTCGGCGTCGGTGAGATTGGACTGCAAAAGATTATCCTGGATCTTCGCCGCGATGGCTGTGTCTGCCGGCTCAAAGTAGGCGAGTGAGCGGTAAACAGAAGACGCCGTCTGTGCGATGTCAGATTCGGCCGGATATTGCGCGGCCAGCGACCTAAGCACGGCAGCACTCTCCTCGAAGTGCGATCGCCAGAGGTTTGCGGACGCAACGAAGTTCGCGGCTGCCGGATTCTTCTCCCAGGATGCGGGGTCGGGGTTGCTGGCTCGGATTGCGCTCAGTTCTGACTCGAGCAAACCACGGCTCGAAAGGAATTCAAAGAAACGATTGCGCAGATCAGGATCTTCAAACCAGTGCTGCCGAAGGAGTGCCTGCCAAGCCGCCTCATCGTGTGTTGCCGGAGACTGATACGCAGAGAGCAAGTTGCGAACGAAGACGGGATTGTGCGGGAATCTCTGGTTAGCGTAAAGATTCAGGCGCAAGTACAGTACTGGGCTGCCCCCGACAACATTGTCGAAATACTGCTCAAGTTCGCTCCCCTTGAAACTTGCGATCGCATCCCGGCTGAGCTGCTCAAACTCGGCATTGCGCTTGTGGCGCAGGTAGAACCGGGCCAGCTTGTCGTACCAGGTCTTTTCTGAGAAGCGCGAAATCGCAAGACGATAGACTGCCTCCTGCTGCGAGCCAAGCCGGTTCTGATCGAGGAAGGTTGCAAGTCGTTCGTAGAGGCCGGGATCATCCGGGTTGCGGTCGATCTCACGACGCAGAACTCCCAGTGCAGACGGTATCTCTTTCTTCTCGACCAGCCGGGCAAGGTATCGTTCGAGCACGCGAGAATATTCGGATGAGCGGGGTCCGCTCAGCTGTATGGGTGATGTGGACGTGTTCAGTTGGAACGACTGGCTTCCTGCCGCGGATCGCGCTGCGCTCTGGGAGGAGTCGGATGCCTCTGCTTCTTGTCCTTCTTCGCCTTCGGTGGTGGTCGCATATGAGGAGGGCCGTGAGTAGTTGTCCGTTGATTGGTACCCGGAGCTGCCAGAACCGAGCGGGACATTTTGTGACTTCGCGGCCAGTTCCTGGAGAACGCTGTCGTAGATGGCGAATTCGTTTTTGGTGTCATCTTTGCGGGCGTACGCATCAGCCATCAGCAGAGCGACCGCTGTGCGGTCCGAGGCGTTGGGGAAACTGGTGAGGAATTCACGTCCGCCCAGGATTACAGCGTCGCTCTGTCCTAAGTTGGCGTAGCACTCGAGCAACTGCGCGTGCAGCTCCGCGCGACGAGGGGCATTCGGGAATTGTTTGTCGAGCAGAATAATCAGTTCTGCGGCCCGGGATCTGCGGAAGTATGGTTGCGCCTTCTGTTCCTCGTCGGAATACTGCGCGGCGGGCTCCGTCGTATTCAGGATGAGCGAGAGAATGCCATTCAGATATCCGGGACCCTGGTCGAGAGTTGCGATGTCGCGATACATCGAGAGGTCGCCAGTCCCGAGGCGAATGGGAGTCTCGGGGGCGGTCAACAGAATGCTCGTAAGCGCCGCGATTGCCGTCTCTTGCGCATTCGGCAGGTCCTTACTGTTATACAAAGCGAAGTAATAGCGTGCGGCCTCCGGGTAGGCATGAATTTCTTCGAGCAGGCGCGCGGATGTAAACAGTTCCTGCGAAGTCCAGGCGGCCTTGCTTGCTTCTTTGTGCTGCCGGAAGTCCGCTATGACGTGCTGCGCCGTCTCGCTCTTGCCTTGTTGCTGGTAGTAGTAGAAGAGACGCGCCGAGGCCTTGAGATCCTGCGGATTTGCGATAAGGGCGGCATGAGCGTCATCGCGGAACTTTCGCAGATTCTGGGTCTCTCGAAGCAGATCGAAGTAACTCTTTACCAACTGTGGGTCCCAAAGTGGCTGGAAGCTTTGCTCATAGACGCAAGAGGCCTTCGCGGACGGAACCGCGCCGGTATTCCACCATAGCCTCCGCCTTGACGGGAAAAACCTGATCTTCGGGGAATTGTTTGCGGTAATCGGCAATCAGGCGAGCCGCGGCCGCATATTCCTTTTGTGCGACCAGGAACTCCATGAAACGGGCATAGAGAGAAGCTTCGGAAGGATATCGACTGACCCATGCCCGATATTGGGCGACGGAGACATCCTTGGACATTCCTTGTGCCTGGATTACCCGGAAGATGCGCTCGAATGCTTGCCAGGAATGCTGCTGGGCTGCCGGAGTGAGTTTCTCGGACGGAATCGGTGGAGCTGCCGCTACAGATGATAGCGCCTTGATTTCATCTGCGGGACGCAGGCGGCGATGGTAGAAGTCGGCGAGCGTAAGTTGGGCCGCAGGGTTGTCGGACGAATTCTCGACGTAGGCTTTCCAGTCCGCCTCGGCAGCGGTGGCATCAAGTTCCTGCTCATCTTCAAGCGCTCGCAAGGAATACAGATCCGCGCTATGCGGCTGCGACTTGATCAGGTCCGTCAATGCAGGTCGTGTCTCATGCGGCGGACGCCGGAACGCAACTGCTCTGTTCGGCATCGACATCATCCGGAAGAAGACTGCTTCGAGCGCGGTTCTCGATTCCAGGTTACGGATCCACGATGGCAACTCTGCAAACGCCAAAGCACTGATGCCCGCCAGGAATACGCCTGCCAGCACAACGCGGGCGCGGCGCGATGAGTGTTCAAGGAAGTACTTCAATTTGCACCTCCTGTGTGCCGACATTGTGAGCAATGTCCTCAGCGGTGACCGTCAGGTTGTAGGTGCCGGGAATTGTCTCCTCGGGGATCGTAAGCACGCCCGTATTGGAAGAGGCCATTGCGTCCCAGCGCAAAGCAACCGGGACGGCGCCATCCATTCGAGCAACCAGCGTGCGTGTGCTCTCTGAAGCGCTCACCTTGAGGTTGAGAGCTTCGCCGCGATGGAATCGCTTGCGATCGAGTTTGACGTTTACGACTGGCGGCTTGCTGGCAATGACAAAGGTCTTCGATTCGCGGTAGGTATTGCCAGACTTGTCGCGAAGAATCAGGCGGACCGTGTAAGTGCCGTCCTGCATATCCGTGGGCGCGAGGAAACGCGTCTGCCAAACGTCTTCGGAGGAGAGATGACGCAGAGGCTGTACAAGTCCGAAGGGGAATAACGCGACAACCGAGACAATCGACTCATCCGCTTTGACGCGAAGGATCGGATCTCCCGGGCGAATTACACGCGGCCGCAGCAGCGCTCGAGGTACCGCGAGAAACGACGTATACGGGGTCACGAACTTGTATTTGCGAGCCAGGCGGATAATCTCGTCGATCGTAGCCTGGTCTTCTCCGTCTCGCTCAATCTTCGCGAGTAGCGCATCGACGCGTGCGCGGGCCCAGAGGCGTGGCAGTTGAGGGTGCTCAAACGATTGCTGGGGAAGACTCGTCTTGCCTTCCAACTCCAGGGTATTGCCATCGCGTACGCCGCGGACCGTGAAGCTCACATTCTCCTGCGGCTTTTGATAGCGACCGACCCACGAGGCCACCGAGCCGGAGAACGTTGCCGCTTGCAAGGGATAAACGGTGTCCACCGCAGAATTGGGGCTCACCGAAAGACCAAGTTGTCCTACTGGACTTCGGCCAATCTTGGAAAGAAAAGAATTCAGCTTGAATTCCATCGGCTCCGTGGAGAGTACGTGCTCCAGGACGCCGTCCTGCAGGGCTAGCATGCGGAACAGCGGCAGATTCGCGTCATCCCCGACGGCCAGGATGTATGTTTTCGGACGCTGCGTTTCGGGCAGTTGCTTCCACGCTGAAGCGTACGCTGCGGCCAACTTTCTGTTCTGAATGGACCCGCGGGTTGCACCGCCATCGCTGAGAATCACCATGTAGGAGTTGCTGGCATCAGGTCTGGAGGCTTGTTCGAGTCCGGCCTGAAGGGCGCGTTGTAAGTCTGTGCCTCCACGCAAACGGCTGGAGCGAACTGTCGAAATCGCACGCTGAATATTCGCCGGCTCGGCAGAACTGACTGGCACTACCTGCGTTTCGTTGTTGAACAGCACCAGTGAGAAGCGATCTGAGGGTCGCAGTGTATGCAATAGGGTTTCGAGCGCCTGATAGCTGCGCTCGAGTTTCTCCCATTGCATCGACAGGGAAGTGTCGAATAACACGATGACAGTTTTCGGCTTGCTGCTGGCCGCTTGTGCATCGAGAGAAGGTCCGCTTCCGAAGCCTAGCAGTGCCTCCGCTTCGAAAAATCCTGGTTCATTCGTGCTGCGGACCGGCGACATCTCGGTCGGTGAGGGCTGTCCGCTGATGGGATTTCTGAATGTCAGGACCTGCAGAGTGTCCGATTCCGCAGGATCGAGTTCATAGGTCGCAACGAAGTCCTCGCCCAGGTTGACATTTTGTCCTTCGAAGTGTCCCTGTACCAGGTGAGGCGTGCTTTGATCAATTTGAAGAGGGAACATCTTCGCGGATGCCTGAAAATTGCGAATCGAATGAGCCGAGTGGAATTCAAAGTTGATTGTGAGATGCGCAGCCGCTTGTGCCGAATATGCGTCCGGCCGCAGAGGAATGGCGAAGTAAGACTTCAGGTTCTCGACCGGGATAGGTTCGTGATATTCGATCTCGAGGCGCTTTGTTCCGAAAGCCGGGATGGGGACGATGCGAGCACTGAAAACGGAGCTGCGCTTCGCCTCCTCGGCACCTCTCTCGCCCATTTGCAGCAATCCCGGATCGATTGCCTGCCGCTTGAGCTGGTTGTAAAGTTCCTCGGCCCGCTTCCTCTCGAGGATGACCGCAGGAAGGCGCACGGGACCATCCCAGGTCGCGAAGTCGGAGATCGTGGCATGGCTCGGAAGGGCAAAGATATAGTTTCCTTCCTCAATGCCTCCGGTGTGATTTGCAAATACCTGGCGGACGAAGACTCGCGCGTCTCCATTGTCGATCCGCACCGTGATTTCCATCTCTTCAAGCGAGAGGATGGCGGGGTTCGGCTGCTGCTTATCCCGAGGAATCAGCACTCCAGCATCAGCAAAAAGAGATGATGACGAGAATAGAACCAACGCACAGACGAAGACGTTTTTCATGAGTGCAACTTCTGCTCTGGTATGCGGACCAGGCCGTTGTCCGTTCCGATATACAAATAGCCATTGATGGAAGTGAACGCTGTGATGTTCAAAGAAGGCAGGCCATTGCGGATTACCGACCAGCGTTCGGAGTGGCGACTGTAAAGGTAGAGGCCGTCGCCTAGCGTTCCTGCCAAAACAAAGTCGGGAGTCACCAGCATGGCATTGGGATTGATTTCGAGCGGGCCCGAGGCCGTTTCGAAAGGGTGAAACCTCCGCGACGAATCGAGACCGAAGACGCCCGCTCCGTAGGTACCGACCATCCACTCGGATCCGACTGGGACGATGGCCGTGATCCAGTTGTGCTTGAGATTGGAATTGCCCGTAGTGTAGTTCACGCGGATATCGCCTTGGTTCAGTTGCGACAAGCCTCCGAGAGTTCCTGCCAGGAGCTCGTCGCCACTTACTCCCAGGGCGTACACGTGATTGTTCACGAGCCCGTGAAAGGCGTACATGCTGCGAGCGCCCCTGGCGTCCAGAAATGTGAGGCCGGCCGGTGTCGCGAGGGCCAGCCCATCGTGGTAGCTGACGATGTCGGTTACGTGATCGGCAATTAAACCATCGGCGCGAGTGAGCACCTGTTGTTCACTCCCCGATTCGTTGAACCGTACGAGCCCGTTTGCGGTGGCTACGTCAATGGCTCCAGTCTTCGATTCGGGAAAGATACGGTTGACGCAGAAGACGTGCTCATCTTCGACATGAAGTGTGCGACGGTTGTCGGAAGCCAGTAGATCGAGCCCGCGATCGAAATAGCCGACCCAGAGCTGGCCGCTCGAATCGCCCGCCAGTGCAGAGATATTTCGGTCGCTCAGAGCGGTGGCTCCGGACTGGAGCACTCGATCCCATCCGAAGGCGTGCGGAGCCAGCCGGAAAACGCCATCGCGGGCCACGGCGTATACGGAGTCGGCAGACAGGAATAATTGGCGCACTTCGGCCATCTGCGGTGAGGTTCCCGGCAGCGAATTTGTGTGGCGCTGTTGGAGCGAAATAGGGATTACCCCCTGATCTTCGGAACCCACATAGAGGACAGCAGGCGTCACGAGGAGCGCGGTGGCAAGTACGCCCGGCGCAAGTACACGCGAGAATCGTCCTGACTGAAACACCGCCACGCCCGTAGCAGTCCCGACATACGTGGTCTCGCCCGATACCGCGAGCGACCGCACCTGCGGGTCAGGCAGTCCTTGCTGCTCAGTGAGGGAGTCCATGGCGCCAGCGTGGAAATGCAGCACTCCTCGGTCGAGGGTGCCGACCCACAAATCGGACTCGCTACCAGCTAACGCCGTCACATAGATCGCGTCCAGCAGGGAATGCAACACCTCGATGTACTTCCCGTCGTAAAGGAGAACCCCACGCTTCTTCGTCCCGAAGAGCAGGTGGCCTGAGGGTGCTGACAGAAGCGAAGTGACGGTACGAGCTTCGGATTTGGTGGGTACGATCTCGCGGAACGTCCGGCCATTGAAGGCGAGAATTCCACCGCTCCCTGTTGCGATCAAAAGCTCCTGCTCGTGAGAATCCGCCAGAACGCCGGTTGTCAGGGCTGTGAGCGGAGTTCCCGGCAATTCGCTGCCGACAAGGTACGTGTGAACGAGAGTCCCGTCCAGGTCATATTCACAGAGACCTGCCGGTCCGGCGAGGTAAAGGTGATCTTGAAAGGAAGCTGCCTGCAAGAAGTTCTGGGGAGAACTGATGGTTTCAAACCCAGGGTTGGGCGGCATCACCAGCGGGTGGCTCGCGAAAGCGAACTCGCGCTGGGAGCGAACATCGTCACTGGCGAGGCGTATCGCGCGCAAACTCCGCCACATCACCACGCCAGCAAATACGATTGCAACGGCCAGGATTCCGGCAACCACGAGACGCACCGAGAAAAGGGACACCCGCTTCATAAGGTCTTTTGGCCGGGACAGGGAACTATAAACCGCGCACCCGGCTCTGCCAATCAAGAAGCAAGGTGCGGACCAAAGTGGAATCCCAAAGCTGGAGCGGGTTTTCGACGATGTTCATTAAGACGACTGTGGGAATTAAGAGACGTTGTATCACGCCTGACACAGGTTGGCTCCGTTCATGAATGTGCCGTGACGGGCCAAACTTGAGTTTCATCCAAAGTGCCGATAACATGCATCTTGCATTCTGTCAAATTTGGAGTAAAATAAATCCATAGTTGGAGGACAGCGGATGGCCACAATGCAAACGGCGGTTGTCGGCTTTACCTGGGATACCGCCGTGGATCTGTCGAGGAAGGAAAACCGGGCGCGTCTCAGTCCGGCCGCGATCAAGGGACTCATGCGTATCGCGGAGCACTGGCGCATACGCGACGATCAGGCCCGCGTTCTGTTGGGTGGGATGTCCAATGGCAGCTTCTACACATTGAAGAGCCGGACCGGCAAGACCCTGGACGAAGATCAGCTCACGCGAGTCTCCCTGTTAATCGGCATCTACAAGGCCCTCAACATCCTTTACAGCCACAAGCTGGCGGATGCCTGGATGACGTTGCCCAACACCAATCCGATGTTCGGGGGAGACACCCCACTGAATTACGTGAAGAAAGGTGGCATACCGGCCCTGCTGCGGGTTCGCCAGCTTCTCGATGCACGCCGCGGTGGCCGATGAAGTTCCCGAAGCGGACGAAGATCGAGAGAGACGCCACTCACCGCCTGATTCCTTATCGCTACAGTGACCGCGGAAAACCTATCCTGAACCTTCTTGCGGACGATGATGACGATCTGCTGAGCGATCTCATCGAACTGGAAGGCGCGACCAATGATCGATTGCTGGGAGAAAGCGGCAGGCTGCCCGGCATCAGCACGATCGAACTGGTCTCAGGATTCCGGCTGGCGCACATCGTGAACGCGACGTTTACCCACGCGAATCCGCTGGGTGGGCGATTCAACAACCCGGACCGGGGAGCATGGTATGCCGGAATGGAGTTGGCGACATCCCAGACGGAGATCGCGTTCCACCGATCCGCGGAGTTGAAGGAGATTGCCTGGCAGGCGGAGGAAGTTTCTCCATATATCGACTACTTGGCCGACTTCAGGCATGAGTTCCACGACATTCGAGGAGATGCGAGTTTCAGGCAGTGCCTCGATCCCAACAGCTATCAGGCGTCGCAGGCGCTGGGTTTCCAAGTCTTGAATGGAGGTTCGGCAGGCGTGGTGTATCCGAGCGTTCGACACAAAAAGGGCGTGTGCATTGCTTGCTTCCGTCCACCGCTCGTGCTGAACGTACGCGAGGGGGAGATGGTGAGATTTACATTCCAGAAGGCGGAACTGTCGGATGTGAACGTCGGGGACTGAGGCGAGACCAAGAACTGGACTGCGCCCGCATCGAACGGATGCGGGCGCAATATTTGGTCGCCTAATTTGCGGTGAGGAAGATTGGCTTGTATCCGATGGCTACGGTGCTGCCGCCCACTGAAGTCTTCGTACCCGAAAGATCGGTCTGGTAGTGGTAAGAAGTGGGGTAGGTGTACTTCGAAGTCGTACACGAACCGTTGTGACAGGACTGAGCCGTATCCCAGACGATCTGCCCGTTGTCCAGATTGCAGGTGTACACGGTGCCGCTCGCGACGCAAGGACTGATGGAGTGATTCAGAAGCCATCCGGCAACGATGTCCCAGGCGGTGCCGGACTCGTTGCCTTGCAGGCTGAGCGAACCGCCATCCCACGTATATACGTATTGACGTTGCACGCCAACGCCGGCCCGAAGGGCCATCGACCTCGCAACGTATCCTGCCAATTCATCCGGATCGCTGAGTTGGCCCTGCTTGATGCCGTGCTCGTCATCCCAGATCGGGAGTCCGGTGAGGTTCCGCTTTGCCAATTCCGCAGTCACATCGTTGTACATAGTGAGGAACGATTCGGGTGAGGAGTTCGTTGTTCCCTTTCCCCGCAGGTGAGCGTTAACGATGTCGAAGTTAGCTGCGCCACCCGCGGCGACGTAGCCGTCGAACCATGTCGCCATGGTCGGCCCATGCGCGGACGGGCTGAGGATCTTCGCATTGGGATCAATCGAGCGAATGATGGCTGCAGCGTCCTTCCCCATGCGCACGAGTTGCGCGGTGGTGCCGCCCCAGAAGCAAGTGCAGTCCGGTTCATTCCACAACTCGTAGAATGCGATCTGGCCCTTATAGCGCGTCACAAGAGCAGTGATGAAGCTCGAAAAGTAGGCATCGGTGCCCGTGCCGTCCGTGTTCAGATCCTTGGGTGCTGAGCAGCTATACGGTCCCTGCGGACCGCAAGGGCTGCCGGCCGGAATGGAACCGGCCCACTGGGGTGTGAAACCAATGCTGTAGAGCGCATCCACGTGCTGGGCCTGCGCTTTGCTGATCCATGTGTCCAGGCGCAGCCAGTCATACACTCCATTGGCAGTCTCGACCTGTGCCCATTTCACGTTGTCGTCCCACAGACGCAGGGCTCCGAGCGTCGCAACCTGCTTCTGTCCATCGGTGGGCGGCCATACTCCCCAGCCGTGGAAGTCTGCGCCGAAAAACGACTGCTTGATTGTGGTCCCTGTAGGATTCGTTGCGGCAACAGCAACAGTTTTGGGTGTCGGTGCTGTGACCATGATGGTTGCAGTATTCGACTTGCTTGGGTCCACGGCGCTGGTCGCCTTGATTGTGATCGCGGAGTCAGTGGTGACCCTTGGCGCATGATACAAGCCGGTGCTCGAGATCGTTCCGGCCGATGCTGACCACTTGACCCCTGAGTTCGGCGTGTTCTTTACCAAAGCAGTCAGTTGTACGAATTCTGAGGAGGCAACGGTGGCCGTGCCTGGTGTAACGCTGACTGCAATTGGCATTTTCGCCGCCTGGGCCATAGACAGAGTGGATACGAATGCGAACGCCATGAGCGTACACACAAGGGGGGAGTATTTCCTCATGACAAAAAGCCTCCAAACAATTTTGTAGAATCGGCCAGAGAGCGAACAACCCTAAGTCAATGAAACGAAGTGAACAACGATTACTGGGGCCCGCACAGCGTGGATAAATCGGTTGTAGATTAAACCAGAAGTTCCCGAAATTGGGCGAAAGCCTCAACTCAGAAGTACATTACCTCGGATTAGCTGCCGATGCTTCTTGGTTGGAAACGTGCTTGATCTCTGTTCTTCAGCTCCGCAGACTGCGGACTGTGCGTTCTGAGTCGGCGGCGAACGTACGCCGTCTTAATCCGAGGAGCCAGACGGAACTCGGATCACGGCTTCAACCAGAGTGTCTCTTCGTGTTAGCGGGTAAACGAGATGCTCAGTCCGGTCGTGAAAATCACATCGTTTTTCTTGGAGCCCGTTGGCGGGTTCGATACGTAAATATCGCCAAACTGATTCTGCCAGCCGAACCATTTGTTGAGCTTGGTCACGGTGCCGACATTAAATGTGAATCGGTACTCACTGGTTTGCTGCAGGTCGGGATAGAAGTCAACATTCTGAGTGACGACCGTGCTCCTTCCCAGCTTCTGATTCAGTTCCTCACCCAAGGTCAGAGCCACAAACCGGTTGGTCTGGCCGTAGGAAACAAATCCGCCGCCCGCAATCGGCTGACCATTGGAGTAGGTCTCATGCGTGTAGTTCACGCCACCCAGGAAGTCGAGAACCGTGCGAGAGTTGTTGATCGCGTGGAACCCAAAACCGCCTGTGTAGACCTGACGCAGATCAAGGGACTGGAGAGCATTCGCCATAAAATCGCCCGAGCCGAACCAGAACAGTTTCGGATTCAGGTTGCGGTCATAGCGAAATCCGCCTTGCACCAGGTTCGCTACCGTCTTGGAACCCGCTGGCGCGAGGTCGTTGGTCGTGCTGATGGAACTGGTATAGAGCGTGATCTTATCGTTCAGGGTAGGGTGCACGGCATTAAAGGCGAGCGCCAGATTTTCGGTTTGGCTGTTACCGCGCGCAACGGAAAAACCGACATTCGCACCACCATTCCATCCGTGCATGAGCCCGGGGTGAAGCGATTTTTCGTAGGCCTGTTCCTCGGCATCGTTACGGATCAGTGTCACATCGTCCTTCGCGGCTTCGACAGTGCCGGAAGCCTTAGTCGCGATCGCAATCTTCCCGTCCATGGTTGTAACCGGACCCACAGCAGTCTTGCCGTCCTTGAGGCTGACGTGGAGCTCCGCGTCGCTCTTGATGTCCTGGATCGCGTCGAGCTTCAGCGTGACATCTCCTGCGGCATCGGTGTGGATGACAAGCGTCTTGCCGTCGGACTTCACCACGGTACCCGTGAGCCGGTCTCCGTTTTTCAATGTGACCTGGTCAGCAAGCAGAATGGTTGAAAGTGCAAATACCGCAATCAGAGCCAAGAACTCGAATCTACGCAACACGACGGACCTCCAGCATACAGAGTTGTGTTTGTGAAGCTTAGTTGGGAGCCCAAACGGCGATAAACGGAACCTAGGAGTTAGAGACAAAGATGCGGAGATGGTTGTCCGCAATCTCTCGCGAAGGGAGTCGCCTAGCTCTTTACTTCAGTCTTTTTGGTCTGTTCGGTTGACGCCTGCGCCGGGGGATTGTCCTTCATGCCGTCTTTCAAGGCACGAATCCCCTCGCCCAGACCCTTGCCGAGCTCAGGCAATTTCTTGGGACCGAACACCAGCAAGGCAATGAAGAAGATGACCAGCAGGTGCATCGGTTGAAATAGACCTTCAAACATCGGAGCCTCCGAGGGATATAAGCAAGTTAAATCATACGCTATTCGAAGGCGGCGGGAAAGGTCCAGTGACCCGGACGCGGCTCGGATAGCCTGTTCAATCTTTTAGCCGATCCTGTAGCGCGATTCGGTGAACCCTGCCACCACCAAACGTGATTGGGATCACGATGTCTCGTCCGGCTGGGTGCAATGCTCAACTCGGGGCATCGACCCGAGGGTTACCTCCGTGACCTTACCTTTGGGTTCGTTGCCGGGCTATGTTTCAGAAGGCCCTTCTGCCTGTTGTTGCGTTGTGACTTAGGCCGAAGAGGTTACCTGCAAGCCAATTCACAAGCTGGGGAGTCCGGTGAGAGTAAAGGCTTCGCTATCCTTGGTGCTAGTCCTTCTTTTTGTGGCTGGATCTGCCTCCTTTTCCAGTGCTCAAGCAAATGGTCAGCGGGCTCTGACGATCACGCAGCTTGCAGCATGGTTGACGGGTGGAATCTCAAGCGCTCGCCTGGCCCAGTTAACGTCCGAGCATGGCCTGGCCAACCTCCCGACGCAGAGCGAACTGCGACAGTTGGAGTCAGCGGGCGCCGGCAGAGACCTGCTGCGAACTGCTGGATCAGGCAATGCGCTGTCAGCTCAGATTGGGCCCGGGATTCCTGATGATCTGCTCAGAGCCGCAGCCGAGATGCGACAGCAGCACCCTCATGAAGCGGAGCTTCTTCTCCGCAAGCTGGTTGCTTCCGATGCAGGTAACACGGCCCTGCACTTTGCCCTTGGTGTAGTTCTTCGCCAGCAGGAACAGTGGGACGACTCCTACGACGAACTGGCGGCTGCCCTGCGGCTCATGCCTGACTTGCCGGAGAACCATAGCACCATCGCATATCTTTTTTACCGCATCGATGATGGGCCGAACGCCATTGCCGAAGCGCGGACTGCGCTGAGCATCGATCCGAAGAATTCCGAAGCGTATCAATACCTGGGATTGGGACACTACTCCCTCGGACAATATGAAGCGGCAGTGCACGCCTATTCCGAGTCGCTAGTACATGATCGAGACAATCCGGACACGTACTACGATATGGGAATTGCACTGCATGCTGCCGGCGACATTCCGCGAGCCATAGCGGCCTACCAGCAGGCGATCCACCTACGCCCCGGATTCTGGGAGGCTCACTCCAACTTGGCGCTGATCCGCCACGAGCAGGGCAATCTGGCCGAAGCGGTTGCAGAGTACAAGCTTGCGAAGCGCATTGCTCCCACTGAGGCGTCGGTCCGGAACAATCTCGGAAATACCTACTGCGATACAGGCGATTTCAATGCGGCGATCCAGGAACTGCGCGAACTCTACCGCGAGCATCCCGAATGGCAGCAGGGGCATGCTTGCTTGGCTAGCGCTTACATGGCCAAGGAGGACTACGGCGCGGCGGTGGAGGAATTGCGGCTGGCTGTGCGGCTGAACCCGTCAGGTGCGGCCGAGCACCGCGTCTTGGGACAGGCTTTGATGCTCGACAGCAAGCCAGAAGAAGCAGTGCGGGAACTACGCATTGCTGTCCAGCTCAATCCAGATTCCGACATGGCGCATCACTTGCTCGGTACGGCGCTGTTTCAGCAACAAGAGCTGCACGCCGCGGAGAAGGAGTTCCGCGAGGCGCTGAGGGCGAATGCTTCCGCAGACAATCACTATTCCCTGGCAGCTTGTCTCATGAGCATGGACCGTTACGCCGAAGCATTGTCGGAGCTAGAGCTTGCCGCGCGACTGGATCCCGAGAGGACGCTGTATCGTGCCCGACGGGAAGAACTGCTCAAGCTGATGAAAGAGACACACTCGCGCTAAAACTGCTTCCGCCGTGTCCGCTCGGCCACTGTTCGTCGTTGTACCAAGGTGAATGGTCGAGTTTGCAACGACCTCGTACACTGAAGTCGGTATTAAGTCCGCAAAGGGGTCTCGTGATGGGGACGAACATTACTCATGCCCAACAGGGCGCCGGCACCGCGGTTCAAGCGGCTTTAGCTCGCGAAGCTGGTGTCCGCAAATCGGATATTGCGTCCTCGAACGATCCGCAGCGCAAGTCTGTGGGCTACGGCTTACCTTGCGCCAAGTGCCATCTGTACTACCCAGCCGATCTGGCGGTTTGCCCCACGTGCAAGCACAATCAGCGTGTTTCTCCGGTTGTGCCCAAGATCCCTCCCAAAAGGGTCGAAACCGCACCTGAACCGATTCCCGACAGCTCAGTGCTCGAACAAGAGCGGGAGGAATTTCTTAAACAGTTCAAGGCTCAAATGATCAAAGCCCATTCCGAGGTGCTGGATACGCCGGAAGCCATCTGCAAATTTGGAGACCACCATCCCGGGGACCCGGGGGCCGCAGAGATCTGCTCGGGGTGCTATGAGCGGCTCCAGGAACGCCTGGATGTCTGCGAAGCCGCCCTGCACATCGACCTGAAAGAAGCGGCGCAGATCGTTTACGACGCCGTGTGGGCGGACTCCTCCGACCCCAGCAAGACGTATCAGAACGCGGCGAGCGCGCTGCTCGGAGAGTTGCGCAAACGGGCAGGAATCACCGCCGTGATGGGACCGTTTCAACCGCTGACGCACTAGGCAGCAGGGCAGTAGCAGACTTACTCAGTTTTGATTCCAATCCACTTCTTGCCGGCGTACAGCTTGTAGCCCTCGCCGTCCGCCACAAGCTTCAGCGGAACAGGGCGCTGCAATCCCTGATCCATCTGAGAGGAATCGCTGACAACATCGTCGTTTCCCACGTCCATGACAACGAACTTGCCATCGGAAGTAAATCCGAATCCGTATTGCCCCGGATTCAGGGTCGAAGCTCCAATGGTGACCTTCTTCTCTGTTATCAGAAGACCCTGATACTTCTGCTGGATGGCGGTGGAGTATCCGGAAGCGTCCACCAAGGCCGCCAGTAGTAATTTGCCGTCCGCGGCTTGGGCGCCCACGGCGTTGCGCATTTGCACCGGAGCTTTCTGGCCACGGAAGAAGAACTCGCTGGGGACCGCCTTTTTGACCTCGTCACTGTTGAGAACATGCTTGGAGCCCTGCTGTGCCACGGCCAGGCAAGTCATGGCCAGAGTGAGTGTTCCGATCAACATGCGGCGGGTATGCTTCATCGCGTTGGACCTCGAATCAGAATAGAAAGATCTTCGGGGAAACTGTAACCGTTCTGCCAAGCGAGCGCAATTGCCATTCCCTTTTTAGTTTGAACGCAAGAATCGGATATTCGGCTGAGAGCGGTTAACTGTAGGCTTTCCTTACTATGACGACGAATGCAATACTCAGGATGGAAACGATGAAGCAGCTTGCCATGTCCTCGAATGCGGCGGCAAAAGAGCACCGCTGGACCGCCGTCGTTCAACGCGATGCGAGCCGCGACGGTGAATTCGTATTCGCCGTCTCTACAACCGGAGTGTACTGCCGGCCTTCGTGCGCGGCGCGGCGCCCTCGGCGGGAAAACGTCGAGTTCTTTGAAGCGCCCGAAGCAGCCGAGAAGCAAGGTTTCAGGGCCTGCTTACGGTGTCGTCCCAAAGCATTCCACGGCGACGGCGAATCCCAGAGCGTCAAGGCGATCTGCCGTTTCATCGAGCAGCACCTGGATGAGCCACTGACACTTGAGCGTTTGGGCAAAGAATTCCGCCAGAGTTCCTTCCATTTGCAGCGGCGGTTCAAGGCAGCGCTCGGCATTACGCCTCGTGAATATGCGGATTCATGCCGTCTGCGCGCACTGAAGCGGAATCTACAAGCCGGAGACTCGGTGACCCGAGCGATGTATGACGCCGGATACGGCTCCAGCAGTCGCCTGTACGAAAGAACCGCATCGCAGTTGGGCATGACGCCCGACCAGTATCGACGCGGCGCCATTGCGACAAGCATTCGATATGCGTGCGTTGCTTCTCCACTGGACACTATGCTGATCGCCGCTACCGACCGCGGGATCTGCTCCATCCAGTTTGGCCGCAGTGAGAACGAGTTGCTCGAGGGGCTCAGACGCGAATTTCCGTTTGCGACACGAAAGGAAGATGACCGAGAGTTGCGCTCTTGGGCGGATGTATTGCTGAGGCACATGCAGGGCAAAGATCTGAGTTCTGCCCTCCCGTTAGACATTCGTGCCACAGTCTTTCAGCGGCAAGTCTGGACTTACTTGCAGTCGATTCCTTTCGGCAAGACTAAGTCTTACAACCAGGTTGCCAAGGCGATAGGGAGGCCGAAGGCGTGCCGAGCGGTGGCGAGGGCGTGTGCCACCAATCCTGTCGCAGTGGCGATTCCATGTCACAGAGTCGTTCGCGAGGACGGAAGCACGGGTGGATATCGCTGGGGTCTGGAGCGCAAACAGGCCCTGCTGCGGATAGAGCAGCAGTCGTAAAGCCCGAGGCCATGACGCCGAAAATTGGACGTCTCTACAAAGGTGCTCTCTTTCGCACCACCAGCCAATTTGCGACCGCTACGGCAACCGCAACAAACAGGATGATCGACTTGTTGTATTCGATCTGAGTCAGCAGGGCGGCGCAAAGCAGCACGCCGGCAATAGCGAATATAGGCCCGCCACGCATTGTGAATAACGCTGGCCGGTCCGCCTTGCGTCTTAGGGCGGGAAGAGCGGCACAAACTACTCCGTAATAGAACAAGCGCGATCCCGCCGAAAGCGTGGCATTCCCGGCAAAGCTGCCAAACAAGGCCAGTATCCATACAAGCAAGGCGAAGATCGCGATTGAGAAGTATGGCGTGCGAAACCGCGAATGTACGAGCGCGAATGGAGAAGGGAAGTCCCCGCGCTCCGCAAGGGCAAAGGTAATTCGCGGAGTAGCAAGCACATTGCCGCTGAGATAACCGTAAACCGAAAGAAGAGCCCCGACGGCGATAATGGCCGCTCCGCCATTTCCCAGGACAATTCGGGCTACGTCGGCGAGCGGACGAACGCTATGACCCGGGTCGGGCAGTATCGATACCACCACCCACTGAACGAGGCTGTAGGCCACGGTGCACGTGGCCAAAGCAGCAAAGAGTGCAAATGGCATGTCACGGCGCGGGTTCTTGGCTTCGCCGGCTGAGATCAGGGCAGCTTCAAAGCCCCCGTAAGCGAAGATCAGGAGGACAATCGCTCGAGCCCAGCCGTTGGTTCCTGGGGATACCACCGGCTCCGAAATGGATGGGTGGATTCTGATCAGATAAATAACGCCAATCACAATGACAATTCCCAAGGAAGCGAGTTTTGCCACGGTGAACGACGTACTGACGTGCGTTCCGGCCTGCACTCCAAAGAAATTGATGAGCGCGAGAAGTCCGATCAGCAGCGTGAGGATTGACCATTTCATGCTTGGCCGCACGGTTCCCGGCCAGAACTCACCCAGGTAGGTGACGAATAGATTGGCGTTTGCCGCGCACGAAGTCAGTCGTACAAACCAGACAAGCCAAGCCACCTGTATTCCCATGAAGCGTCCGAAAGCTTCTTGAGCGTAAAGATAAGGGCCTCCCGTTTGGGTAAACCGCGATGAGACTTCCGAGAAACACGCCATGATGCAGGCCATGGCGATTGCGGCAAGCAAGACGGCGAGGATGCTCGCACGACCGAGTAGCCCGGCGAGGACCGAAGGCAGGCCAAATACACCGCTTCCGATAATGCAATTGACCGTCAGCGCAGCCAGGCTCCAGCGCCCGATCGCGCGAATCAGTCCCTCCTCGGATGTGCGTTCCGCACCTACTCGCATCACCGCGCGTTTGTATCACATTCTGCGGGCGTTTGGGCCTAGTTACGCTGGAACAGATCATCAGTGCGCTAATGGTGCGGTGGAGAATCCTCCGAGTGGTGTAGGAGTGCTAGGCGGGCCTGAAATCCGGTACTCGCGCATATTGAGCTGACCAGCGCAGTTCCCAGAATTGGCGCGGCTTTTGGCTGGTGTGACCTTCGCGCAGACCAAAGTAATGCAGAATTACGAAAGCGCATGCACATGGGACATCTACTCGATGCCGGTTGCCGATGAGATGTTGGGATGGCGAAAGAGAATGCCCTCCGACGACATGAACGACCTTCATCTCCGAATCGCGCGGGTCACCGAAGACCTGCGCACCATTCAGCAAGAACTCAACTGCGCGGCTATGCAGGCGCCGAGCGATCCGGAGTTGATGGAGGCGCTCAACTCGCTTTCCGAAACCGAGCCCATCGAAACACTGCGAGTGGCGCTCGACCAGATGCGCCACTTCCTCTGGTTCTATTCGCAGGTGATGAATAGCGAACCGGAACTGGGGGACAAACTGCGGCAAGCCGTAAGAGCCTCGAGTGACGAGAAGCCAAAACTCGAGAAATCTTTTCTGGACCAGCTCTCACGCGCAGATGAACTACTTCTGCTTCATCATTTGACAGACGCCAAACGCCGAAAACCGAACTAACATTGGCCGACGTTAGCAACCCACGCCGCCAACGATCGTTTTCAACACTTCCCCGGAAGAACTCAGAACGGTGAAGTCTGCGCGAGCGCCGGGAACGAGAGCGCCATGCGTATCGGATAACCTGACGGCTCTTGCCGGATTGAGAGTGGCAGCCCTTACTGCATCGCGCAGACTCCAATCGGAAAATTTTGTGACATTTTGGACCGCTCGGTCCATCGTCAGTACACTGCCAGCAAGGCTGCCGTTCGCGGTGCATTTTCCATTGTTAACAGCCACCAGAATCGGTCCCAGCTGATACTGTCCATCGGGCATGCCCGTGGCGGAAATCGCATCCGTAATCAGAACCGCGCGGTCGCGTCCCTTGGCATGCAAGAAGACCTTCACGACCTCAGGTGCAACGTGAATGCCATCGCAAATCATATCGGCGGTGATGCTGTCATTGCTAAGCACCTCACCGATGATGCCGGGGTTCCGATGGTCCAGCGGGCGCATGGCGTTAAACGTATGAGTAGCATGGCGCGCTCCGGCCGCGACAGCTTGCTTAGCGATTGGCATCTCGGCATCAGAGTGGCCGATGCTCACGCAAACTCCGCGTCGCGCAGCTTCGGCGATCACTTCCATCGCTCCGGGAATCTCGGGAGCGATCGTCATCATGCGCACGTGCGCGCGCGCCGCCTGCCACAGTCGATCGAAGACCGCGACCGTCGGCTCGAGCAAGTTCTCCGGAGGGTGAACGCCCCGGCGCTTGTGGCTCAAGAACGGGCCTTCAAGATGGATACCAAGCGGCCGAGCCTGTGGCCGTTCCGGGTTCGCACTGGCTGCGGCGTCAATTGCATCCGCCAGGTCCTCCAGTGCCGTGCAGGTTGTGTCGAGCGGTGCCGCGACAGTGGTCGGAAAATATCCGGTGACGCCGCGAGTTACGAGAAACTCCCCTAAGTGTGGGAGTTCTGAGGGCGCCGCGCGCATAACATCAATGCCAGCCCCTCCGTGTATATGGATGTCGAGAAAACCGGGGACGAGTACAGCATTGCCGAAGTCCACTACGCGTAGGTTCGGAGGGATTGCCGTAGCCGAGACAGACGACACTTCAGTAATCTGCCCGTCCTCCACAACCAGCAACGGATCAATGATCTCTTCCAGAGGAGTGAACAGACGACGCGCCGTGAATGCAGTCTTGGCAGGCATTTTTCGCGACTGTTTATCGTAGCCGTATGGATTGTTTCGCACAACTGCATGGCAAGGTGCGGAGAGCAATTGAGACGGGGTTGTGCCAAGGGCTGCGGGTTGCGGATCTGACAGGTTTCTATCTTCTGGCGGTAGATGAGACGGCCGGACTATCGGATCGGAAGAGAAATTCGAATATGGGCGAATGTTATAATCGTTCGGTAGTTCAGCATGCCGCGATCCGGAATCCTTCCGCGTCCGCATACAGTCGGGGAGTGGCTCAGCCTGGTAGAGCACCTGGTTCGGGACCAGGGGGTCGGAGGTTCAAATCCTCTCTCCCCGACCATTCTTGATAGCACTTCGATAGCCCTCTTCTTCTTCCAAAGTCTTGGATCTCTCGCTACAGCGCGCGCAGTGGCTATAAAATGTCTCGGGTTGGGCCTCAGGTCCTGATTAGGGTTGCGAGTTGAGTGCGCCGCACTATCACGTCTGCAGAGGAGCAGCCCGTTAGAGCCGAAAAGAGTCGTTGGTCGATGTGAGGCCTTCCGATTATGAGTGCGACCCGAACAACAATCGCGATCTGTGCGTTGCTTCTGCCCCTCAGCACTGTGGTTTGGGCGCAGTCGGTGGCAGGCTCTCTGCCGCTGCTCACCCACGCTGACCAGGTTCGTCAACTGAGTCCCGAAGAAGCGGCATTGGGGTATCCGGTTCACATTCGCGGCGTGGTTACCGACGATGTGCCCTCCCCGGACTTTTTTGTGCAGGATGAAACCGCCGGAATCTACGTGGAGGGTAGCGCTGCGCCGAGATTCGTTCACCACTGGGGAGACTTAGTGGAGGTGGATGGAGTGACCGGGCCAGGGAAGTTCGCGCCGATTATTCGCGAGCAAAAGTCGCGTGTGGCCGGTCGTGGCAAGCTTCCACAAGCGCGCACTTACCCGTTCATTGAACTTGCTGCGGGACAGTTGGACAGCCAGTGGGTGCAGGTGCGGGGGATTGTGCGTTCCGCGTCCATCGACCGCACATCCTGGCCGGAAACCGTGCTGGCTATGACCGTTGCCTCAGGAGACGGTCGCTTTAATCTGCGTGTGCCGATATCGCAGGAACAAGATTTCTCTTCCTGGATCGATGCGGAAGTCGCCGTGGAAGGAGTGTGCGGCAGTCTCTTCAACAACCAGAGGCAACTGATTGGCGTGCTTTTTTATGTCCCCGATCTTCAGTTCATCCGAGTCGATCGGCAGGCGAGAGACGTTCCCATTTCTTCGTTGATGCGTTTCTCGCCTGGAACCGGAGAGGGTTTGCGACACAGGGTGCGGGTGCAAGGGGTAGTCGCGTACCAACAGCTCGGCCGGACTCTTTTCATCCAGAGTGAGGGACATGGCCTGCGGGTTCTTTCACAGCAAAGCACGCCGCTTGCGATCGGCGACATCGTAGATGTGCTCGGCTTTCCCGCCACAGGAGAATCGGCTCCTGTACTCGAGAACGGCGCTTTTCATCGTGTCAGTCGAGGGCCTGTACCCAAGCCGATTGTGCTGGACCTGAGCGAACCCTGGGAGCAGTACGACGGCGCTCTCGTCCAAACAGAAGCCAAATTGCTCCACGTCGAGAGGCAGTCGGATGGCGTGCGCTTGATTCTTCAGCAGGGAGACAGCGCGATTGAGGCGCTGATGGAAAGTCCATCGTCCTCCGAGTTGTTGTCGATTCGGCTTAACAGCCAGCTGCGGCTGACGGGCATCTGTCTGGTCCGCAATGGAGGACTCTGGTCCATACCGCAATCGTTCCGTCTGCTGTTGCGTTCGCCACAGGATGTAATCGTATTGCATGCTGCTTCCTGGTGGAATCTGCGCAATGCGCTTTGGCTGCTCGGTATTTTGAGCGGGGTCTTATTCATCGTGCTCGCGGGGATGTTCTCTCTCAGTCGCAAGGTTCGCGAGCAGATGGCGGTCATCCGCGAGAAGATCGAGCACGGAGCCGTCCTCGAAGAGCGCAACCGCATTGCCCGCGAACTGCACGATACGCTGGAACAGGAACTGGCAGGCATCACGATGCAGCTGGATCTAGCCGTTGATTGCTTCCGGCAGGTGCCACAGGTTGCGTTCGACGCCCTCAGCGCCGCCCGCAACATGAGCCGTCACAGCATGATCGACGCGCGACGATCGGTATGGGACCTGCGCTGCAGCCTCCTGGAGAACGGAGATCTTCCTTCTGCCCTGACCGAGATCGTGCGCTCGATTCGAACAAACGGCAAAACCAAGGTCGACGTCGAGGTGCAGGGAAGTCCAGTCCGTCTGCCGGGTCGCCTGGAAATGAACCTGCTGCGCATTGGGCAAGAAGCTGCGTCCAACGCCATAAAACATGGCCATGCCGACAACGTGGAAATTGTCCTGCGCTATACCTCGAAGAGGGTCATACTTGAGGTGCGCGATGACGGCTGCGGACTCAGTCCGGAGCGTTCCAACCCGGTTGGGCACTTCGGGATGCTGGACATGCGCGAGCGCGCCGAGGCGCTAGGATCGCAACTGATCGTCGAAAGCGCGCCGGGGAGCGGCACATTGATTGCGCTCGAAGTGGCTGCCGAGCAGCCATTCACTTCCGATGCCGAACATAAAGCCCATACGAATACTGGTCGTGGATGACCACTTCATGGTCCGCATGGGCCTCTCAGCATCCTTGAACGTCGAGCCCGATATGGAGGTTGTGGGTGAAGCGGCCAATTGCGAGTCCGCACTTGATGCCTGCCGCAAGCATCGCCCCAGCCTGATTATTATGGATGTGCGTCTTCCCGGCACGAGCGGGCCCGATACCACTGCGGCAATCCTCAAAGATTTTCCAGATGCGAACATCCTAATGCTCTCAACGCACTCCGGCGAAGAGGAAGTGTTTCGCTCTCTGCAGACCGGAGCGCGCGGCTACATTCTGAAGAGTGCCATGCGCGAGGAACTTCTACACGCGTTGCGTGAGGTGCATGCCGGCCGCCGCTACATCGATCCCGCTGTTGCTCCGTTGCTGGCGGCGCGGGTCTCTCATCGGTCATTAACCACCCGCGAACTCGAGGTGCTTCGTATGGTCGCCAAAGGGATGGGGAACAAGGAGATCGCTGTCGCACTGAACATCGCCGAAGTTACGGTCAAGCTCCACGTGAGCCACATCATGGAAAAACTTGAAGCCAAGGATCGCACCGAGGCGGCGACGATCGCCCTGCAGCGCGGCATTATCAGCCTGGAACAGGCTATGTGACTATACGAAAGTAGTATGTCGGCTATGACCCTCCGCATAGCATGACAAACGCCATTGTCTCTCCATAGAATCTTCCGTTCGAAAATATGTTCTCGCTGCATCACGCTGATGGCCTGGCAATCTGTGATTTGCCTCACAGGTTCTGCGGGCCGGAAGCAAACGTCTGTCGGCGCCTCGTTGCGCACGGGTCCAAGGAGACTTGGTTATGAATCGCCGCTCAGTAAGCAACAGAATTTTCATGCTCGCTTTTACGTCGCTTCTTGTGCTGATTGCCTCCGCTGCCATGGCCCAAGTCACGTCCGGCACCATCTTTGGCCGAGTAAAAGATCCCAGTGGGGCTTATGTGAGCAACGCAAAGGTTACGGTGCACAGCGACGCCACCGGTGTCAAACGCATTGTCACCACCAACGAGAATGGCGACTTTGTGTTCCCGAGCATGCCGCCTTCGACGTACAACCTCACGATCGATGCGAAGGGATTCAAAACTACGACCGCGCAGGGGATCGTGCTGAGCGCCGCCGACAAGTTGAATGCCGGCGAGTACGTCCTGCAAGTGGGTGGGGCAGCCGAGACCGTTACGGTTGCGGCCGATGCCGGACAACTGCAACTGCAGTCGGAATCCGGAGAGCGCTCCGATGTTGTGACCAGCAAACAGCTGAACGATGTCGCGATCAACGGGCGCAACGTGCTCGACTACATGAAGCTCGTACCCGGAGTTTCCGGTGTGTTCGACGGCCATGCGTCGGGAACCGGGGGCTCGACTCGTTCAACATCAACGGCACGCGCTCAAACCAGCATGAAATGACCATCGACGGGGCGTCAAACGTCGATACCGGCAATAACGGGGGAACTCACGTCACGATCAATCCGGACGCGATTGAAGAAGTAAAGGTGCTCACGTCCAACTACCAGGCCGAGTTTGGAAAGGCCGCCGGCGGACAGATAGCCCTGGTGACGAAGAGCGGCAATAATGAATGGCATGGCGATGGACGCTTTTTCCACCGTCACGAAGGCTTCAATGCCAATGAATGGTTTAACAAGAAGAACCAGTTGCAGGGGGATTTGCCCAACACTCCTCCATTGTATCGGTATAACTACGTGGGTTATCAAATTGGTGGGCCGATCGTAAAAAACAGGCTGTTCTTTTTCTGGAGCCAGGAGTTTTACCGTCAGCTCGTTCCCAGCGGAGGAACGACGCAGTTCTACACGCCGACGGCTTTGGAACGGCAGGGAGATTTTTCCCAGTCCATCAACGGCGATGGCACGCCGATCTTGATTTCCGGTCCGGGAATCACCAACAACAAGATCGATCCGACCCAGCTTCCGGCAGCGCAGCAGGCCGTGTTTGCTCAGATGCAAACGATTCTGAATTTATTCCCGTTGCCCAACGTCAGCGGATTCGGGCCCGATCAGAACTACAACTACTCCAACGCATTCTCGGCGCAGGCCCCCCGCCGCGAAGACATCCTGCGAGTCGACTATCAGGTCACCACTAACAATCGCCTTTTCGGCCGTTGGATTCACAACGCAGAGTCGGACACCGCTCCATTCGAGAACTTCCCGGGACCATTCGGGATCTTTGCATGTTCGTCCGCGATCAACTTCAAAGGTGGTTGCACCCAGAATCATCCCGGCTGGAACGTATCTCTGAACCTGGTCAGCACGATTACGCCTACGCTGCTCAACGAAGCCTCGGTCGGACCCAGCCATACGCTGTCCGTTGCTGAAAGTGTGAACGGGAACGTTTCGAGAGCTGCCAACGGCATCGACCTGCAGCTTCTGTATCCGTTGACACCCGATCAATCGATTCCCGACTTGGGTTTCAATGGACTGACCAACACAAATTTCGCGGGCAGCTACCTGGGAGGCACTCCCTGGAAGCAAGCCAATACCACCATCAACGCGAACGATAACCTGACGTGGGTGCGACACAAGCACACGCTCAAGACCGGTGTTTTCTACCAGCGCAGCCGTAAAGATCAACCGGCGTGGGGAAACATCAATGGGCAATTCACATTCGGATTGGGGCCGACGGCACCTACGCCCTGTCCGGCCAATACGACTTGCGGAGATCCGCTGGCCAGCGCTCTGCTGGGAGAGTTCGATGGATTCGATCAATCGACGGCACGTCCACTGGGCAAATTCCGCTACAACCAGTTGGAATTCTACGTGCAAGACTCGTGGAAAGTCGCGCCTCGCTTGACACTCGATTACGGACTGAGATTCGTGTGGATCCCTCCACAATATGACGCGAACAATCAGGTGGCTCTATTCGATCCTTCATCCTACAACCCGGCTAATGCCGTAACGCTCGACCCGAACAGCGGCAATATCATCGCGGCGGATGGTGGTGATCCATTAAACGGAACGAGGTTCACGGCCCTGCATCAAATTCCGATGGGAGGCTGGGACAGTCGGGGCATCATGCCAGAACCGCGTGTCGGTTTTGCGTTCGATCTCACGGGCAACCACAAAACCATTTTACGTGGTGGTTTTGGCATGACTCACGATCGCACGCAAGGCAACCTGATTTTCAACACTGTTTTCAACAATCCGGCGCTGGTTCAGACCGCAACAGTAGGAGCCGGCAATGTCACCGATTTGCCGACCTTACAGTCTTCCTTCGGAAACGGAGTGCTGGGCAACGTTTTGGGCGCCGCGCGCGATGGAAAAATTCCCACCGTGTACAGCTTCAGCCTGGGCGTCCAGCATGAAATTGGCTCGGGCACGACGCTCGATCTCGCGTACGTCGGTTCGCTGTCACGCCATCTGGTGACTTCACGAGACATCAATGCGGCGCCGTATGGTTCCGCATTTCAGAAGTCGGTTCAGAACCCCAACTGCGTCGACAACAACGGCGTTCCGGTCTTTCCGGGTGGTGTTGTTCCTGACGTCCAGCCAGGACTGCAGCCGGAATACGCTGCAGCCGGATTCAACTTCAACGGGTTCTGCACTTTCGGATTCAACAACTTCACCTCGAATTTCCTGCTGCCCTACAAGGGCTACGGACAGATTCCTTATCTCGAATTCAACGGAACGGCAAACTACAACTCGCTGCAGGCGTCGCTACAACGCCGCTTCATCCGCGGGTTGACCTTCGGCGCCGTTTATACGTGGTCGAAGTCGCTGGCGACGGCGAACTCTGACCAGGACACGCAGGATACGTTCTTTCCGTCGCTGGATTACCGGGCCGCAAGTTGGGACCGCACTCACGTGTTCGCGGCCAACTATGTTTATGACATTCCGAACTTGACCAAACACTTCGGCGGTCCCAAGTGGCTTGCGTATATCACCGACAACTATCAACTGAGCGGCATCGTTCAGGCCATGACGGGGACGCCTATCGATCTAAACAATGGCTTCTCGTTTCCTCCGGGCAGCATTACGGGCTCCAACCAGTACGGGGCTCTGCCGTACTATTTCACGCTCGACCCGAATGGGAACCCGCTTCTGCCCACGATCGGCGTTCCTCAAAGAGGATCGCGTGACATCCTGCGTGCTGGAGGAATGCAGGACTGGGATATGTCGCTGTTCAAGAACATTCCGCTGGGAAAGGAATCCCGTTATATCCAATTGCGGCTGGAAGCGTTCAACGTATTCAATCACCCGAACTTCCAGGACAGGAATTTCGGCGCGAACGTAACGGGCCCATGGGCGTATGCGAGTCCCACCGACCCATTGACGATCACGAAGAACGACAACTGGGGCACGTTCTCGGATACGTATGGAACCGGTCCAGGCGGGTTCCGCGTGATTCAGTTGGGAGCGAAGATTTATTTCTAAACCATTCAATATCCAATGCTTGATCGGACTTCGCCCGTCGGAGACGGCGGGCGGTTAGAAAGACTAGCCATCTTGGCTTTTGAAGTGTTCCCATTCCGCTGCCGCGGAGATTGCTGCGCGAACACAAAAGTCGCGAGCTTTTTGCGGTCGGAGCAATTCGATCAAGAATCATCACAGGCTCGACAGAGGGGGGCGCCTGTCCTTCAGCTAGGCGCGAAGTTTTACTTCCAAAATGAAACGGGGAGACGGGACGTTGAAGTCCTGTCTCCCCGTAATTGTCCTTCCTTCTTAACTACTCAGGCGTTTACGGCTGCGCTCATCTCCAGGTCGTCCGTAGATTGTTCATACAGGCCGAGCTTTGTGAGCCGCAGGGAATGCTTCTGGCAGACGGATTGAAAATCGATACCGGGAGAAAAGAGTTCATCGCGGTCGAGCAAGACCACCTCCGATACTCCATACTCAACAGAGAGGCGGCTGAGGTCGTCCAATCGTCCAAGCACCGGACGTCCAAAGATGTAGCGGCGCAGATCGGCGCCTCCGTTGGTGTCGATGAAGCCGGCGCATTCGATCTGTTGTTCGCGAAGAAAACGGAGCGCGAGTTCGGAACGCGGCGATGTTCCCAGTATGAACACTCGTCGCTCACGTTTGGCATCGCCGCTCCAAGTGCACATCGTTTCGCGGAATAAGAAGGAGGATCGTCGAATCCCCAACAGGAAGAGCCATGTGATCAGGGCGTCTACCAGGAACACGGCTCGGGAGAAGCCTGCGAAGCGATAAAGGGCTGTCAGGGCGAGCACCGATACTCCTTCGGCGATTGCCAAGGCGGCGCCCAGGCGATAGATGTCGCTAATCGATCCGCGCCACCACGAATGGCGAAAAGCACGGCATGCCCAGAGACTCAGGAGCTTGATCCCAAGAACAACAGGCAACGAATGCACCAGCAGATGCGTGTCTTCGACGGGGATGTGCCCGCCGAAACGCAAGGCATAGGCCAGATAATAGGAAAGCAACATGGCCAGCGGATCCAGAATAAAGATCAGGGTATCGCGCGAGAGCAGTCTGCTTACGGCACTTTTCTGCCAGTTCAAGGGATGAGCGATCCCGTCGTCGAAGAGATGGATTCCAAACAGCAACAGCAAGAAGAACCAGAAGCCGATCAGCCCGGGTGCAGCTGCCGACGAAGAATGGCGGGTAATTAACGCAACCGCGCCGGAGCCTGCTGAGAGTGCGTATAGCAGTATTACGGCACGTTTCTCATGCATCCCCAAGCGCACGAGCCGATGAGAGCTATGATCTGTTCCTCCCTGCGAAATTGCCTGTCCTCGCATGCGGCGGGTCACTGAGACAAACAAGGTATCGAAAATCGGTACGGCCAGCACGGTAATAGGAGCCAGCACGAATGTGGGAACGGCCGAGACGTGTGTCACCTCGAGGAGAGAACTCGCGGCCAGCAGAAATCCAATGAAGAGACTGCCACAATCCCCCATGAAGATGCGTGCGGGATTGAAGTTGAAAATGAGGAATCCGGCGATCGTTCCGGCGGCTAGCGCAACAATTAACGCCTGATCCCGATAGCCGCCGATCACATAGAAGATGCTGAGGTAAGAGGCGGATATGAGAGCGATGCCGGCAGAAAGGCCGTCCATATTATCGAGCAGGTTGAAGGCATTGGTGATCCCCACCAACCAAACGATCGTGACGATGATATTGATCGTCATGCTTGCGCGAAGGGGATATATCACGCCGCTGAATACCAGTAGCCCCGCAGCGGCAAGCTGACATACGAGTTTGCTCAGGGGGGCAAGGTGCAGGATGTCGTCAATGAGACCGAGAACGAACATCAGTGAGCAGACGCCTACCAGGCGCCACAACACATGGTTCGACCAGGGAATGAAAAAGACGCTCAGAGTAATGAACCCGAGGAAGATCGGCACTCCACCGAAGAACGCAGGAGTGCCTTTGTGCCAGCGATCGGTGCGTGGCCTGGAGACCCAACCGTGACTTCGACATACACGGATGGTCAACATGACCAGGGCCGTACTTACAGCGAAAGCGCAGACGAATGGAAGAACCGTCCAGCCGAGGATGCCAAGTTGCGGTATATCGAACAGACGCATGATAACAATGCTCATGAACTAGTCTGCCTGGGCGAAGCTGGCAGAGATGGTCGAAGCTTCAATTTCGCGCTTCTCAGGATGAACGAGACTACTGGTTACGGCTTGCACAATCTCACGGAGAGTTTTGCTTGGACGATATCCGATGGCGGTGCGGATCCGGCTCAGATCGGGCACGCGGCGATACATATCTTCAAAGCCTTTGCCGTATGCCTCTTCATAGGAAACGTGGAGAACCGGCGAATTTGAGCCCGTGACCTCTTGCACTACGTTAGCGAGTCCGTTGATGCTCACTTCCTCATCCGATCCAATGTTGAAGACAGAACCGATTGCACTTTCATTTGCTCCCAGCTTAGTCAACGCATTCACGACATCTCCGACCCAGCCGAAGCAGCGAGTCTGACCCCCGTCTCCGTAAATCGTTATGGGTTTACCGGATAAGGCTTGACTAACAAATCGGGGCAGTACCATGCCATACATGCCAGTCTGGCGGGGGCCGACCGTGTTGAAAAGGCGCACTAGCACGACGGGCACACCGTGCTCGCGGTAATAGGCAATGGCCATGAACTCATCGATCGCTTTCGAGCAAGCGTAGCTCCAGCGACCGCAAACCGATGGACCAATGACAAGGTCGTCGTCTTCGTGAAACGGAATTTTCGTCGCCTTGCCATAGACTTCCGAGGTGGAAGTGATCAGGACTTTCTTCTTTTTCTTCTTTGCGGCCTCGAGGACCAGTTCAGTTGCCTGAATGTTCGTGTGCAAGGTGCGGACTGGGGAATCCACGACGAGTCGAACGCCAACCGCCGCCGCGAGGTGATAGACGATATCGCATCCGTCCACCAGTTCCGCCAGAACGGACCGGTTCATCACGGTGTCAATTACATAGCCGAATCTCCGCTCTTTCTTGAGATGGCGGATATTGGCCATGGACCCGGTGGAGAGGTCATCAATAACCATCACATTGTGCCCTTGTTGAAGCAGGGCTTCGGCCAGATGCGAACCGACGAAGCCTGCGCCGCCAGTGATCAAAGTATGCATGTAGTACCTCCGTGGAACAGATGAAGTGGTTCTTGCTGTGCTGTGGCTAGTTCGTTCGAATTGAGCCTGTGAAGTGAGCGCTCAAGCGCAATTCGAATTATGAGAGCTCTTTCTGAGCAGGTGAGCATCCACGGGGCTGTACCGAAGCGAGCGAATGCTGCACGTTTGGATGTACCTGAACTGCGCACTTGGACTGCGCGAGAGAAAGGTAGAGTGATTCCAGGTCGTTAGCGAGGCGCTCACTGGAAAAACGAGTAGTTACGAAGATTCTGCCCGCTTCTCCCATCGCCAGTCTCACTTCGGGACGTTTTGCCAAATAGCCGATCGCGGCAGCCAGAACTTCGCTGTTCCGCGGCACTAGAATTCCATTCTTAAAGATTTCAAATCCATCTTGTTTCGTTCCGGGCGCGACCATCAGATCGCGTACGCCTCCGACATCGGTTGCCACGAATGCTCGGGCCGAAGCCATGGCCTCGAGCAAGGAAACAGGAGTTCCTTCGTTGATCGATGTGAGGACCACAAGGTCGAGGTCCGAGTAGACGCGCGCGAGATGTTGTTGCCATCCCGCCAGGCTGATCACCCTTTGAAGGCCGGCAGTCTCGATCCGGTTGCGGCAGTGCTCGCGTAGTTCTCCATCTCCGATGAGAACAAATCGGAAGCCTGGTTGATCGCGAATCACACTCGCTGCGCTGTCCAAAAACAGATCGGGGTCCTTAATCGCTGTGATACGGCCAACCCAGCCGACGAGCAGGGCGTCTTCTTCGTATCCCAGAAATTTACGAAAATCGCCGATCGCGCCGTCCACGGCCAGAAACGGTCTGAGGTCGAAGCCGAGTGGAATGACCGCGATCTTTTCCGCTGGAGCGATCGCATAAACGTCCGTGAGTTCGTGTCGCTGCGATTCACTGATTGCGACAATCCGATCGGTGTAGCGCGCCAGGAAACGCTCGATGGCCAGGAAAAACCGCGTGACGAGCGGACAGAAGTATCCATGAAACACATGGCCATGAAACGTATGAACCTTGATGGGAACGCGCGTTAAGATCGCCGCCAAACGTCCGAGTGTTCCGGCTTTCGCCGTGTGCGTATGAACGACCAGCGGCTTCTCGCGGCGGAAGGTCTTGATCAATTGCCGGAGTGTTACCAAGTCTTTCGACCACGAAATCTTGCGCGACATTGTCCCAATCCTGATGGGGACAACGGCTCGATCGCGAGCGAGGTATTCCATGCTGCCCTCGCCTGGCGGCACTTCTCCGGTCAGCAGGAGAGCGCGGTAACCGCGCCGACGAAACTCCTCGGTCATGAGAATGGCCTGAATTGCCGGTCCGCCGATATTGAGCCGGGCAATAACTCTTGCGATCGTGAAATCAGCTGAGGAATTCATGGGCGATCTTGAGTGGGACTGATTGCTAAAGGTGATTAGGAGTTCAGCGCTCCGGAGATCGATTCTTCCGAGCGGGCACGAAGCAGCACGCGATGCCCAAAGTTTTCGACCAATTGCGAATAGAGGTCTTGGTGGGCGCAAACCATGGTCTCAATCGAGAAGTCGCATTCGACCCGCTGCCGCCCCGCGGCCCCGAGTTTGTGCCGCAGCGCGGGATCGTCGAGGAATCGCATGCCCGCATTGGCAAGGGCCTGGGTATCCCGCGCGGTCACGAGAAGGCCCGAAACTTCGTGGGTCACAGCTTCCTCGTTGCCGCCGACCCGAGTTGCGATCACAGGCTTGCCGCAAGCCATCGCTTCAAGGAGCACATTCGAAAATCCTTCTGCTTCCGAGGCACAGACATAGACGTCGAGAGCGGCAAATACACTTTCGGGGAAGGGCGTGCTGTCGAGCACGTGTACTTTGTCGCTCAATGAGAGTGCCGCGATTTGTCGCAGGATTTCCAGTTCGTGCCAAGATCGGTGCCGGCCATGAGGAAGCGAGCGTTTTCGTGCTGCTGCGAAATAATCGCGGCAGCATCTACAAAATCGCAATGACGCTTGCATGGGCGGAAGTTGGCGACCAGGCCAAACACAATCTCGTCGTGTGTCCATCCGAGTTGTTGGCGTAACGTCGGCGGCCGGTCGGGATGGAATCGGTGCAGGTCGACGCCGTTATAAATCGTTCCGCATCTTGGTTTAGGGCATTTGCCGATCTCAATCATCTCGCTGCTTACGGCTTGGCTGTTGCCAAGATTGAAGTGGGCCAGTCGAAAGGCCGCAGTGTCCGCCCATCCCGCCATAAGTTTGCCCGCGCAGTAATGGCTCGGGAGGAACGCCGGCTGCCAACGATCACCGGAACTCGAGCCAGGCGAGCGGCGATTCCACCGAGAATGCTAGGGCCGGGAAGGAATGCATGCACAATCTGGCTCTGAAGGTACCGGAGGTGCTTGGCCGTCGAATAGACGGCCTTAGATAAGGACCGGCTTCGCGGAAGCCAGCGCGAGCTGCCGGCCTGCGTCATTCCAAGGACAAAGCAGTTGTCTATCAGTCCGTGAGTGCGCTCAATGTTCACTCCTTCCATCAGGATGAGCGAGGGATCGAAGCGCGTCCGGTCGAGGTGTTGCATGAGTTGCAGGACTTGCCGCTCGGTACCTCCATCTCGCAGCGAGCCAACGATGTAAGTGACGCTGATCCTTGCGGAATGCTTCGGGGCGCTCAGCTTTTCTTGCTTAGCTACCCTCTGTTCCAGAAGCATAGAGTTCATGCTTGCGTACCCAGGCTGGCTCGCAGGGACAGAACTGTGGAGTGAGCGATTGAATAGAAGCTGTCGGAAATGCTATGACGGCGGTCGGGGTACTCCATTTTCACCGCAGCCAAGTCCGTAATCAACGGCCGGTAGAGTTCTAGGTCGCGGCGGAACTGGTCGAATTGTCTGTCGGACCAACGATTGTGATGAAAACAAACAGTCCAGACCCCGAAAGGCCGCCGGCGAAAACGCCATAGTTGCTGAGGCACCCAGAAAATTCCCTTCGCATCAGTGTGGGGAGCAATGGCCAGCCCATCGCTGATCACGGTTATGTCGAGTTCCCGAAGGGCGTCAACCGTGATGGAATCGAACGAGTGCGCGGGTGCGATCCACAGATCGGGGTCAATTCCTTGCTCGCGGAAGATTTGGATCCCTTTCCGCAACTTGTTTTTGCACTTCTGGCGACAGGCCCGCGAACTCGCTGCGAGCTTGAATGCCTACGATCCCTCGATCGCGCGTGACGTAGAGATGTTGGTATCCGTGTAGTCCGGTGCTCCAGCCGCGAGCCTGAAACGCGCGAACTCTGTCCCAGAAATCTTCTCTCGCGCGCCCGCGACTTTCCTGTCCTGATTGTCGGGCACTACCGCAAGCAGAGGCGAGATCTTGTGCTCAAGCAGCACGGATTCAATCCTGGACCACATATCCCAGTTCATGGTGGGGCAGAGGTCATCGAAGCGAATTAGATACTTTGAAGTCATCGAGATGGCGGAAGCCGTGGCAGGCTGTTAGTCAGAGGTTTCTGGCGGTGAACTTCGAATGGATCCAGCGCGGCGTTTCCAATGGGGGTCAGGCCACGCAGGCAGTTATAGTTCAGCGTTATTTCTCCACCGAATCCCTGTTTGAATTGGTTAATCGCGATCTTCTTGGAGTCGTGTCCTTCATGCCAGCCCCCGAAGTCGTAGGTTTCGTTCCGCGGAACGGAACTGCGACATGCGCGCCAGTGCAGCAAGCGATTCGCACGTCCGAGAAGAGAGCGTTCGCGGTTATCCGAAGGTGATGAGCAGGTTGCTGAATGCAACAGACGCACTCGCCTGTGGCCGCGGTAGTACGAGTGCCAGACCAAGGCCTTTCCCGCTGGTGAATGTGCGGCTGAGAGAATCAGCTCGCCCTGGTCGGCAAACTTCTGCAACTTGTTCAAATTAAGAGGAGCAAGTCCGCGCTCCGCCGCAAACTGGTTGTAAAAAGATGAAAACCCCCCCCGGCAGACCGCGTCGGTGGTCTCCCAGATCCGACATTCGATGCCGTCTTTTTCCTCGGCTCGCCGGATTTCATACCTCGTTTCTTTGTTCATCTTCGCGAGCAGCGTCTCGGGCCGCTCACGCATATCGAGCAATAGCGTGTAAAACGGTGTCGCTGTCCCGTCCTCCGCAGGCTCGGAGCGCTGAATGCAGCGGAGAACATCCGCGCCGACCACCACTTGTTCTGGTTCGTCGAACCAGGTCTCAACCACGCGCACGAATCCCTTGCGGTATTCGATCACAATCCTTCCCTGGAAGCTCTGTTGAGCAATGGTGCCGTCATGTTTTGGCGTTCGGGGGGAACGATCTGATGATTGCAAATGGATGGAAGGGCTGACGCAGGCTGAGCTTTTCGACAGCCCACGAAGGATCAGAGTCGAATAGGTGACAGTGCAGGCAGTTGTAATAAAAGATTCTGAGTGTCTGCTTGTTTCTGAACTCATGCACCTTCATATTGAAGCGTTGTACCCACTGTTCGTCGAATGGGTTGAACAGGTAGAAGATCGTGCCTTCCTGCGGCAGGTTCAGGAGCGTCTCCAGAGATGATCTGCACGTTGTGTCACTTGCGAAGGCGGTCGGCGGTCTGGCGAGCTACTTCGGAGTCAATTTCGAGTCCGACCATTCGGTTCGTGTACCCACGGCTCAGCCACCAGTTGATCACCCGACCTTTGCCGCAGCCTATGTCAACGAGGACATCGGACGGGCTGATCGCGTTTTCGAAGATCTGTGGAAGGGCTCCGTAATCGGTGCTCGCGGAATCATGAATCCCGAGGTCTGCGTATGGCGTCTTCACCGTTCCGCCCAGGAATGCGCCGTATCTCGATCGAGGGCTACATTTCGGAAGAGCCGGCTGACCTTGGGTAATACGGAAACGAGATTGGTCATGATCGTAGCCACGGCTAGCTGAGAGTCCGGTTGCTTGCGTTCCCACAAATGCCATTTCGCTGCACGTGGCTACCGTAGGCTGAGAAACATCGTGAGCCTTATTCGCTCTCAGCCAGCTCTCTAGCACCAGCAGTCTCCATAGCTGGATGTGCCAATTGCGGCGGCAGGACGTGTGCTCGTTCAGCATGAGGCTAACTTTGTCTGGCTCAATGAAATGGCCAATGCAGCTGTCGCTCGCGAGCAAGGTGTCCTGAACGTACTCGCGCAGATCCTGCCGCAACCATGTGGCGAGGGGCATTCCAAAGCCGGCTTTGGGCGCTTCAGAATTGCGTCGGGCAGCTCCAGCTTGAAAGCGTGTTTGAGGATGTGCTTCTGGAGCGTGCCTTTGATTTTGAATCTCGAAGGAATGGTGGCGCAAACTCGACCAGTTTGTGGTCCAGAAATGGCGAACGTACTTCGAGCCCGCACGCCATGCTGGCGAGATCGACTTTTACATTCAGGCATTCGGGGATGTACCCAAGGGTGTTGCTGGCCATCGCGCGGCTGAGATCATCTGGTACGGACGTCTTGTCTCATCCTTGCAGAAACGTGTCGCTGCCCGAACTGCCACGTTCAGAGATTTAGCGAATGCTGGCAGAATAAAAGAATGCCATTCTTCTTCTGAGTGCATGCCCAGAAGCACGACCGGTACGCCTCCCGGGCGTAAGGCTGAGCAACGGCAGGAGTTCTTTCATATACGGAGTCTGCTGCGTTCGCCGGAGTTGTAGGGCAGCATCCTCTGAATATTGCTGATGCTGGCGCCGCCCGGGATTCGAGACGCCCAACCGAGCGCCTTTAGGGCGAGATAGCTCTGGTATCCGCCGAAAGCTTCATCGCCGCCATCGCCGCTCAATGCGACTTTCACGTGGTCGCTGGTGAGCTGAGACAGATAGTAGTTTGGGATTGCGGCGGGGTCGGCGAATGGTTCGTCGAACAGCTCCGCCATCTTGGGCAGCAGTTCCATGACCTTCGGGGAGACATGGAACTCGTGGTGCTCCGTTGTGAATTTTTTCGCCAGAAGGCGAGCGTACTCGGATTCGTCGAAGCTTTCATGGCCGAAGGCGACCGAGAAGGTCTGTATCCTCCGCGTTCGCTTTGCGAACTGCCGCCAACACGCATGCGGAATCGAGTCCTCCGCTGAGGAATATTCCCACTGGCACATCCGCGATCAGCCGTAATTCCGTGCCTCTTGCACAAGGCTACGGACTTTCGCGGAGAGTTCATTAGCCCGGAGTCTGTTTGCGGGAATAGTCGGGGTCCAATATTTTTGAATGTGAACGGCCTTCCCGGTTTCCATGTCAGGATGGAGGCGGGAGGAAGCTTCTGAATTGCGCGGAAACCTGTGCGGGGACTTGGAATGCATTGCCAGAGAAGGAACTGATGAATGCTGACGAGATCGGGGGTGAGGTTGATTTCGCCGCTGTTTAGCAGGGCTTTGATCTCCGAGGCGAACAGCAGTCCTGAGGAAGTCAGCGAATATTGCAGGGGCTTTACGCCGAGGCGATCGCGTGCCAGCAATAAAATTTGCGATCGGCTGTCCCAGATCGCGAAGGCGAACATGCCTCGCAGTTGGTTCACGCACGCAGGCCCGAGTTCTTCGTAGAGGTGGAGGATGACTTCGGTGTCGGTGCGGGATTTGAAACGGTGGCCGGAGGCTAGGCGAGGGCGGATCCTGGAAGTTATAGATCTCGCCGTTGAAGACGATCCAGACGGTTCCGTCCTCATTGCACATTGGGTTATGGCCATTGGGAGAGAGTCGATAATCGATAGGCGGCGATGTCCCAGGCCGACAGGGCCGTTGTCCAGACTCCGGCATCATCGGGTCCGCGATGGCGTAGAGAGTCTGCCATCCGCCGGATCTGACGGGAATCGACCGGTTTCTCAGGGTCGAATTAACTTTGCCTACGATGCCGCACATGGGTCAGAAACGGTACTCTCTCCGTTTGCGAACGAAGTACCGCGGCCAATTTGGGAGCGAGGACCGCGACGTCGAATCTGACTCCGCGATTTGGCGTCCCCGTTGCCCCAGGCGCTGGCAGAGGTCTGGGTTTCTAAGTAGCGTTTTGAGGGCATTGGCCCACTCTGCTGGCGTACCGACGCCGAAACCGACGTCCCCTTTTTGGAGCACTTCGGTGTTGATGCCAATCGGACTTACCACGACGGGAATGCCGCAGGACATGTACTGAATCATCTTGTAGCTGCATTTGCCGCGCGATGCGTCGGTGTCATCGAGCGGCATAATGCCAATGGTCATTTCCTGGAAGGAGAACTTCCTGTTCACGGGAATATGGGATGTATTCCACTTGGCTGGGAGGAAGAATGCGGAATTGTGGTGGGCTGTCGGAGACAATCCGCAGTACGGCTTCAGGATGCCTACGCAGCACCTCGGATAAGGCGAATTCAATTTCGTTGAAGTAGTAGAACGCATAGCTGAGGCCGAGCCAGCCGATCATCTTGTGCGCGCTTCGGAGACGGTTGGCTGCGGGAACAAAACGTCGAGTATCGACCCAGTAGGAAGACGCTGACACTCGAATTCCATTGCGAAAACCAATCCGCCAGGAAGCGATTGCCGCAAATTACATGGTCCCAGGCACGGGCAAGCCGGCGCGCGAAACACCGCCGCGATGGACCCAGATGGCGTCGTCCACGTCCAGCACCCGAGGTCGCTTGGTGAACGGTTCAAATGTGACGAACGTGCTGAGCATCTCGCGCTGCAGTAGGGTCACATCGTAGTCGTACGATTTCACCGTCGTCGGCGAGTGCTCCGCGAAGTTCCGCAGGCCCCAGCCGACCCGATTCCAGAATCCGTCGGGAGGATAAGAGCCCGCATGCGAAGGGCTCTCGGTTAGCTCGACGCCTTCTGAGGCTAGTCGGGAATATATTGCCTGACCCGGGACGCGGGACCGGATTTGCCGCCGGTATATGCGATGACTTTTACTGGTAGCGGATCGACGGGTCGCCTCCAAGCCGTAGCATACGAAGCTGAGCAACACCATTTTGCCGAGGAAATTAAGGTTCATGAAGTAATACTCGGCATAGCCGGAAAGCGGGAGGCATAAAAAAGAATGACGGAGAAGATGGCCTGCGGCCGCCGGTAAGCGCCTTCAGTATGCGAAAGTAACTCCCGCGCCCAGCAATAACATCATCCCCAGTGAACCAGCGATTCCGAATTGAGGAAAGTAGGAAAAATAGATCGTGTAAATGTTCATGTCGACCCCGGAAGGTCCGACCGTGCTGAATGCAGCATGCAGATATGGAACTTCGTTTTGGTATCCGAGTTTATTCGCAGCAATTCTGAAATTTGATCGATATTCTGGGTGGGTGGGATTGCACTGGGATGAGGTAAAGATTATCGAAGGCCACCAAACCCCCGACGGTGTAGAGCTGAAGACCTTCCACGAGCATTGGGAGTTTTCGGAGAAAGATGCGTCGGGTTTGCGCCCGCCTTCCTCACCAGGACTGCCAAGCCGAAGAATGTAATCGCAAACACTAGTGCAAAGACGACCACGGCTCGCCAGGAACCTTCCGCCGGTGCAGGGTTTGGATGGTGAATAGACAAACCAGGATAATAACAAATCCGGCACGCGCAGCGGTCAGCAAGTTGTAAACAATAAAGAAAGCAAAAGCCGACCAGCCCGCCACCTTTCCGAGATGGTACCAGGCAGCATAACCGTGAGATCAGCGAGAACGACCACGTTGTCCATGACGCTAAACCCACTGATTGCTTCGGTGGATTCTTCGATCAATGCTCCTCGGACGCCACCCAAAAGGTGTCATTTGGTCCAGCGCTCACGAGTTCATTGATGAACCGCCAGTAAAACGGAAATGAACCACAGGACGCTAACAGGATGTTAATATTTTTCGACGCGAATTCGATCGTAACTAATAGTCCGCCGATTGGGGCGATAATGGTAATGGATCATGCTCCGCCCGTACGGAATGCCAACACGCCCATGACAAAAAGAATGAAGTCTCATCGTGAAGGCCGAAAAGGTATGACCGAGAACAAGCGAGAAAGCCCAAAAAGCTTGCCCATGAGGCCGCCATCGCGAATGGCGGATAGATGAGCGAACGGCCTATGTAGTAAGTGAGGCCGGCGAATAGCGTCAGGGCTGCGATTGCCAGGATGTAACCATCAGACAGTTTCTTGGGATTCCTGATACGGGCTGACGACGTCAGCCGGAGCCAGCGGCGCTCTTCCGGGAGAAAGAAGATCAGGGATACGGCGAGCAGGGCCGAGATGCGGCTCCGAGGAAGATTAGCCGCTGTGAGATTGTCGTGGTTAGGGTCGCGGTCCAAAACAGTACCAGCGCGGAGATTGTGGCAGCGGCAAGCCGGGTCACGATAGGTCGCTTCAAAAAGTGTTGTGCGCCGCACAGTAAGAACGTTGCATCGAGCAGCGCTCGAAACGTCCATGCGATGGCCGCGCCCTGCACGCCGTATTGCTTCACCATGAACCAGAGGATCGGCAGATACATCGTCAGTTCGATCATGTGAACTTGGCGGTGAGATCGGGACGCCCAGCACCCTGAATCAGCACCCACGGAAGTACGCCGAGAGTATTGAAGAAAACGCCTACAGCCAGCAACTGCAGAACGGCTGTGCTGTTGCGCGCGAACTCCGGCCCCAGCCAGAGACGCAGGCCGTCATTGGCCATGGTCACGATTGCGAGGATGATCGGGAGCTGACGAGGAACAGGTATTTCTGGCCGCGCAACAGCAGGAATGCTGCGCGTCGATATCCTGAGCGAAGCTCATGGTGAATGCCGGACAGACTCGGCGAGAGCGCTCGGAATGGTGGAGCAGGCGGCTGACGACTTCAAACGGCGTGGCGTAATAGGCAACGGCCACGACAGAAACCATTGCCCCGATCACCAGGCGATCGACGTAGAACATGAGCGGGCTGATTACGTTGCTGACTGTCATCCAGGTCCCGAAGCGTAGTACGTATCCGACATGGTGCCGGGCAAGAACCAATCCAGATCGCAAGGCAGGCATCGAACGCAGGGCTGAGATGAGGTACGCAACCCACGCGAGGAGTCTGCCCGTGGCTAGCACGGCGACGATCGGCACCAGGCTGTGGGACAAAGGCAGGACAGCCAGGGGACCGACGAACTGAATGCGTTGGTCGGAATCCGGATCGCATTAACGATTCCAAAACGTTGTTGCGCCTCCAGAATTCCGCGGAGGCCGGTCGTCGTGATCATGAACGGAAGACAGCCGGCCAACAGTAGGAACGCTTGGACGCTTTCCCGTTGAAGCTCCGCCGGAACTTTAAGCACACGGTGCGCGAGCGCCGTGAGAGGCCTCCATGCGATGGTCCCGATGATAGACAGGCCGAGCATGAGAGCCAGCGATGTCCAGACCAGAGACGGGATTTCGTCGGTCTTTCCTGTACCCAGCCGATCCGCAACCATCCGCGTTAGCGCGGCTCCGAGTCCGAGATCGAAGAGGCTGAAATATCCGACTACGGTCCAAATCAGCGTCAGCAGCCCGAAGCGCGGTACTCCGATGTGGCGCACGAGCACCGGGATCGCCAGCAACGCGATTACGGCGGGTGCACCGCTGCCGAGAAGATTCCACAGCGTGTTGCGGGCGAGCAAGCGTCCTCGCGTGAGCTCGGACGAAGCCGCTGGAGCGACTGCGCTCATCGGTTCCCGCCGATTTCGAAATCGGTGTTCGATGTTGGGCTCGCGAGAGGTGGAGTTTTTGCGGAACTTCGTTCTAATCTTCATCGTCGTGTTCGTGACGAGAAGACGCAAAGGGCGCGTATCATGCCAGACTTCAATGACGAGCGCCTTGCGAGGATCGTCCGGGTCCACTTGCGTCCAGGTCGATTTTCCGATCAGGAAGATCGCACCCAGCGCGAATGACACAATCAGGCCGAGCAGGGTGATGATGGCGCGATGCGGCCCTGATTTCTTCTCCGGCAAATTTGCGGGATCGAGCACTTTGACGCTCGGGATCTCTTTGGCTTCGGCGATCTTGGCCATCTCGTACTGCTGGGTGAGGGTTTCGAAGACGACTTCTCGAATCTTCAATTCTCGGTAAAGATCGGCGTAGGTCAGCCCCAGGGCAGGAGTTGGCGGAAGCTGGGGTACGAATCGTTGCCGCTGGGTGCTGTGGCGATACTTCGGCAGGATCGCTGCCCGAATCTGTGCCAGCTGATGATGAAGCTCAGCGATGTGTGCCCTCAGCGACTGGAGTCTGATGTTGCTGTCGCTATAGATCGGTTCGAGTCCGTGCAATTGCGTTTCGGCGGCGATGAGTTCTCCCTGCAGAGTGACGGCCGCGCCGACCATGGCCTTGCCTTGCTCTTTGGGTCGAGTGTTACGTTTTTCGTCGAGAAGTCACTGAGCTGCTTAGACGCATCGTCGAGAGCCGCTTTGACGACTTTCAAACGTTCCTCAATGAACACGCGCTCGCGATGTGCCGATGACGTGTTCACCTCCGCAAGCAGGTGATTCAATTCGTCAATGTAGGCGGTAGCGATTGCAGCGGCACGCTGCGGATTTCTGTCTTCGACCGCAATGGTGATGATGCCGCTTTTGCGGTCTTCGAAGATATCGGTACGGGCGGCGAGTTCCTGCCGCGCATCCTGCTCCGGCCCGAGCCATAGACCTTCTTGAGATCGAACCGGTTAACGAGTTGTCGGCGACGCTGCGGCTGTGCAGCACTCCAATGAAAATTGTGCTGCTGCTGTCGATACCCAACAGGTTGGCGCCTAGTCCGACCAAGCCGCCGCCTCCAGCGCGGCTGAGGAGTCCCGTCATTAGGGCCTCGGAAGCGCCTCCGCGCATATCGGGCGACATTAATTGGGTGGAGGATTCATAGCGATTCGGAATGACCAGCGAGATCAACAACGTAAGGACGCCGCCGATCGCGGTCACTCGCGCCAGCCACCTTCGTTGCCGCCACAGAAGGGCGGCGGCGTTCACAATGGCGGACTGAGGCGGACTTGGCGGGGGCTGCGGCAATTCTACGAACGGTTCTGCGATCGTTGCGGTACTTCTAAGCTCGTCATTGTAGTTTGTGAAGCGCGTGAACTATTTCCTTCGTACTTGTGGCCAAACGCAACTTGGAACGATGCGGTCAGATTCGATTGCGCGTTAGGTGCAAGCAAGGGGATTTGCCACTTCTCGTACTGCAGCATGCCGGTGAGGCGAACTCCCGACTTCAGGAGAAAGTCTGAATTGAGGGCGACGTCATTTTGAGTTCCACCTCGCGGAAGAAATTCGCCATCCACCTTTCTATGGCGGACTTCAATTCCGATTCTCTTGGTCGCGCTCAACCAATAGGTACTGCGCGCAGATTCGCCCTGCGATGCGCGTCCCAACCATGTGCCGATAAGTGAACCATTATTCATATAGCCGTTCAGATATTGGCTATTGTTATAAAAGCAGCCATTGCAAGTCGGAAAGTTCACAGGGCTGGTCGTGCCGCCTTCAATTCTCAAATCGAGTTTGGAAAATCTCGGCAATCTCGCCAAGTAGAGGCCCGTCTGGAAGACGGATTTGTAGGGTCGGTTAAGAGGCAAGATTTCGTCTTCCTGAAATGCGTCTCCGTAAAACGTGAGCCAGTCCGCAGCTAGGAATGCGATAAGAAAAGTCCACAGCGGACCGGCCATCTCCCAACTCGAAATTGTTCACGTGCATGGAGAGAGAACTCTTCAAAAAGGTGTTGAACGTAAGAGGATTTCCCGGGCCGCCGTACAGGGTAGTTTTGGATACGCTGAACTCGAAATTGGGTGTGAACTTCAAACTGGCCTTCGCTCCACTCAGAAAAGGCTGCCGGGCGAGAGTCTGTCCGTACTGTCCTTGCAGACCCGGAGCACTCTGTCCGTTGACAGCGCCATTGTCGATAAACTGCTGTCCCTCAACCTGCCCGATAAAGAATTCCATCCGGATGTCGGCGAAGTGTGGCACGTGAAAAGGACTCACCCGGTTTATGCGGAACATTTTGTTCAGCGGCGCTGCGTTATTTGTGAATAGCATCGCGCCTTCGTCCCCGGGACCCCACCAGAGACTCTGTTTTCCAACTGAGATTTGCCAGTTCGCCAGATTCATTCCCACATACGCATCAAGAAGCTGAAAGTGACTCACTGTGGCCATGGGCATCGCAGGAGGATCTGGAGGCAGGCCGTCAACCGAACTGATGAAACTTAACGCCGCTCCCGAGGGCGACGGAGCAGAGGGAGAGTATTCGTATTCGCCGCGGGCATAGATTACAAACGGGCCTGCCGTTGTCCAGGCCGATGCGCCAGAGATGCTGTTAAAGCCTTGCCGATCGGGCCGTCCGTAATCGTTCAGGACAGACTGGCCCAAATGATAGTTGTTGGTTAATGGAGTGCCGGAAACGCCCATGGCTCGGGAGTAAACGGATTCAACTTGCGTGTGCAGGTTTTCCTCGCCGTCGGCCAACCCCATTTCACTTTGAAATTCGTGGCAAGTGAATTGTAAAGGTCCCGCACCTGCTCGGGACCATCCACATCTGGCTCGCGTTCGGCTGCTTCGCTCAGTAACCGGGCGCACTCCATGCGAGTCCAGGGCCGCATCCGAATTATCGAAGTTCTGATGTAACCAACAGCCGCGAGCCGTTCTATGGCGGGATAAACCCAGCTGTCCAGTGGAACGTACGGCGATCCCATAAACGATGTGCTGCGGACCTTGGGCTCGCTAGCGAATTCGTGCGGCGACTCCCATGAGCTTCCGCCAAGCTCGACGTCGTGGTGACGGCGGTAAATATTCTGCGAGATCAGGTATCCCATTGCGCTGCCAATCAAAACGTCGGACGGGAAGTGCTGGCGTCCACGAATTCGGAGAAACTGACTGCGGATGCCATTCCGTAAGCCAGTATCTTCGGGAATGTGCCAGGGTATTCGTGCGCCAGGACTCCAGCGACGGACCAGCGGCAGCCGGATGTTCAATGGGAACGAAGCCTCCCTGGAAGAAGTCTCTGGCACCGTTTCCCTGGTACGGGCGTTCACGGCCTAACGAATATTGAGTGCCTCAACCGTCACGAGACTATTCAGCGCGGCTTCTCCTGCCAGAAACCGCTTTCCCGCCAGCGATCATTGTGCTTGGGGAAACTCAGCAGGTACATACTCGCGCTGCCGCCAATGAGTCCTGATTCCGATGTTCGACACCGTCTTATAGTGCTTCAGCGTGGTTGGATTCTGGTTCAGCGACGCGCTGTATTCCCGATCTGTGACGAATAGCCCGGCACTGATTCCGCCGAGCGGCACAACCAATTCGCATCGGACAATCGCATTCGCGAAGGACTAGTCCAGATCTGCTTCTGGTCTTCCACAGAATCGAAGATGTACCACGAAACCCGGATTTCGAAGAATCGCCAGGACTCAAGTAATCCGAGCCTTTAAGAGCAACCCAGTTGTTGCATCCGGGACTTTTGCTCTCGCGCCAGATTGCGTTTCCGCCTCCTGCGCCATCGTGCCGGAAAGCAACAGTCCGACGACAAGGGGCACAACTCCTGCTAGGGAACTTATATGGATTCGCAAACGGAAACTCTGCACTAGGGGTGAATGTAAGCAACCGTAAGTGCGATGGACGAAGCGACCTGCGCGGCTTGCATGATGGGCGCCCAATTGCGAGCTGCAATCTTCGGCGCCTTCTCAGGTACGACGATCGAGTCTCCGGCTTTGAGTACCGCATTCATCGGGTCACCACTCCAGAATCCGAATTGTTTTTGGCCGAGAGGACCGAGCCGTCCGCCCGGACGACGAACACTGCATTCCTGTCTGCAATTTGAGTCAATCCGCCGGATTGGAGAGAGACCATTTCGCGCTCTTTCCCGGCAGGTAGCTGACCGCTGTAGGATTGAACACTTGTCCGCTGACCATGACGAAGTTCGTCTTCTTCGGAACGAGCAGGACATCCCCATCTCGCAGGGCGACGTCGGCAGGCGTATTTGCGAATTTCCTGGGGTCAGACGGAATGTGAATGACTAGGCGGCCGATCGGCCCGGTTGCCTGAAGTTGTTGGAGCGCGGTGTCGGTTTGGGTGATGGCGGTAGCTTCGCGTTCTTCTGTTCCGCATCCCCTTCAGGCAGAGCTCGCAGATAGGCTTGTTCATTCTTGATGCGGTTGATCAATTCCAGGTGGGACCTCATCTCCAGTTCGCGAACTCCTGGCGGATGAGAACGGCCCCATAGGGATAACCTCGGACGTAAATCCGTTGCACCGGGCCAGCAGGGAACTAACCGTTCTCCCGGCTCGATTCGTACGTGGCAGGATGCTGAACTTCTCCTTCAAAGTGACGGAAGCGCTGAGATCGTTCCACTGTGGAATTGTCGGATGGCGAATTCGTCTCCATTGTGCAGAGAGAGATTGCTGTTGGCATCTCCTGACGGGCAAAGGCAGACTGATCTCGACGTGCTGGTTGGAGCCGCTCCGGCAACAGATCGCGTGAATCGGCGTTATCAGCGAATTCGCTGCGCTTAATCCACCGGCAACTGTAACCAGCTCCTGCACCTTCATGTCGGAGGTAAGTGGATATCGACCAGGCTTCGCCACTTCGCCGCGGATATCCACGGTAGGAGCGTCAACTCTTTTCAGGGTACTGTTAATCAGCAGACGGTCGCGCGACTGCAGAATGATGTTATCGACGGGATTGCCGGCGAGCGCTTCGTGCAGGTCCACGCTGAGAATCTTCATGGTTCCGTCGGATTGCGTGCGGAACAATTGTGCTGTGTCCATGGCTGCATCCGGAGTAAGTCCGCCGGCCAGATAGACCGCATCACGAAGATGGGCCTGGCCTGAGGTCTTGTAAGCTCCCGGCGTCCGCACTTCACCGCCGACCCAGACCTGGGGAGGAGCCTCAAAATCGTAGCGACTGAAGATTCGAACCGTATCCAGTGGCTTCAGAGATGGGGCCGAGGCGGGGTTCGCCAGCGCCCCTGAGATATCGAAACTTTCGACACTCGGATGGAAGTCCGGAGGATTTGAGCCGCACAATTTCAGCGTAATGTGCAGCCGGCTCGGGGAGCATGTCGCCATACGAAGAAATCAGGTCCGTCAACTTCATCCCCGGTTTATAGGAATAGCGTCCGGGCCGCAGGACGTGTCCTTGCAGGTAGATGGCGTCCTGGTTGTACGCAGCAATCGGGAAGATATGAACCTGATCACCATCCCGAATCTGAAATGCCTGCAACTGTTTGGTGACCTCATCGGAGTCAGCTCCCGTGAGATCCAGAGTGAGCATCGTCCGTTTCTCGTGCGCTTCGACTCTCTGTACTTCGATATGGCGTAAAGCCGCTGTCGGCAAAATTCCGCCGGCAAGTTCCAGCGCCTGGGCCGAGAGCCCTCGTTGGAAAGTTCGTAGATCGCGGGGCGCCGGACCATGCCATCTACCGTGACCTGCGGTCCCACTGGCGGAACTTGCAGCGTGTCCCCGTTTTCCAGGCGCTTCATATCGGAGCGCACACCGTGCAACAGGAGTTCGTAGGCGTCCACCTGCTCAATCAATTGCTTGCCACGGAAGTGGCGTAGGGGAGCGCAAGGAGCCCCGTGATGTGATACCACCGGCTGCCATAAGTGCGTTTAGAGGTGTGGAAAGCGAACTAATGTCATAGGCTCCGGGATCGGCGACTTCGCCCACGACATAGACGCGAACCGTGCGCAATCGCGAAACGGAGACGTCCGCGGACACGTTGCGGAATACAGAGCGCAGCGCGTGCTGAACATCCAACTGCACTTCTTCGAGACTTTTTCCACTTACGAGGAGGGGAGCGGTATCGGGAAGCGGAACTCGTCCTTCTCGATCGACCAGGCGCACCATCCTCTGCGAGACACTGCCCCAAAGATCGATGGCCAGACTGTCCCCGGGACCGACTACATAATCGGGTCCAACGGGAAGGTCCATAGGAATTACGTCAGGTTGGGTGGAAGCGTTACGAAATACATTCACCCCGAAACGCTCGGCAGGTCGCTGCCACGCGGCGGCCTGCACATACATGTCATAAAGCGAAGGGATGTCGGAGTAGGGGTTCGCCGACCGCACCATCTTCACTGGTTCTACGTCGTCATCATGCTGCAGAGACTTTGGACGATTCCAATTCGAATGCAAAGACTGCGAGGGCATCCCATTGCTGGCAATGTTGTCCTTGCTTCCTGCACCGGGCGAGTAGTCGGGTTTCGAAGGCAAAGAAGTCGGTTCATCGAAGCGATACGGTGAAGAGTTCGTCGAACTGGAAGCAAGATCGCCAGGAAGCTTGGACGTACTGGCCGCCAACTCGAGCTGAGGATCAAACGAAGCTTGCCGCGGAGCTGCAGCGTTATCTGTCAGTTCGGTCTGCAATGTCCGTGGAGTATCAGGAGAGAAATGAGGCCCTTCAGGAACAGATTGTTGCTCAGTGTCACGCGGACGCTCTTGCTGCACTCTGGGCGGCGAAGCAATCTGGCAATTTCTATTTCGAGAATCGCACTCGGCCGTCCGTTGTACCTCTTGTGGGCTATCTTTGTCGGGCTTGAGCGCTTCCGTATCTTCCTGCGCTTCAACCTGGACCAATCGCCGCGCCCGTTCTTTCAGAAGCAACTCTTGTTCTTTGCCCAGCGTGGAATCCGGATTAGCCGATGGAAGCAAGTATCCATATCGCTGCAGCAGTCGCGTGGCGATCGAGCGAAATGCGACATCATGATCGAGGCGATCGAATATTGCCTGGTCTGAGAGGTTCGAGTCTTCGACGACCTGACCGTTATCGGCGGCTTCTTTTGCTACCCAGCGCTTCAGCTCAACCAGTAATCCGGCGTCTTTGACCAGTACTTCACGAATCTGAATCGCGGAAGCAGCAACACGGTTCAGGTTGTCCTTTGCCAATTCCGACAGTTCAGCTGTGTGCCGTGGCGAGTAGCTACTTGACTCAGATTGAACTCGCGTACGGTCCTGGCCGCTCAGTAGGGGACAGGACATGAGCAACAGTCCGCAAATCATTACTTTTGTCATAAATTTTTCAAAACCGTGCTTCGGTGTCAGCATTTCTGATCTAGCAATATTGGAAGAACGCGCGGACGCAAGGAGGACATCAGGCGGCTTCTAAATCAGTTTCATCTACTTCAACCGCGAGCGAGCGCTGGATTAAGTCGATGGAGAAAACAATGCGGCAGCGGTCTTTCCGCCGTACAACGATGCCCTCGAGACCCTCCAGGGCTCCACTGCGCACGCGAACCCGCCGTCCCGTTCGTAAGTAAGGGTGAGGCTCAACTTGCAGATCTCTGGACAAACGATGACGAAGTGCTTCGATTTCTTCTGCAGGAAGCTCGGCCGGTTTGCCATTGAATGACACAAAACTCACGACCCCAGGCAGGTCGAGAACTCTCAACTTGTGCTGGAGCGACATGCGCACAAAGACATATCCAGGAAAAAGAGCAAGTTCGATTTGCTTCTGGCGGTCCTTCCACCGGCGCATCGAGCGATACAAAGGTAGAAAACATGGTAAGTTGCGCCGGTTGATCTGCTCTGCCACTTTCTTTTCATGGTGCACGCAGGTGTAGAGCACATACCAGTTTCCTTCGGCTGGTTGAGTACTTGTGCTCGTCGTTTGGTCTTCTGAATTCATTCGAAAATCTCTGTGGCCAGTTACAGCTTCGCCACCTCACTTACAGGGGCTGGTGTGAGATAAGCCCAATCGTTTGTTCTTCCTACAGGAACTTAAAGCGCTGAAGCTCAGGCTCGCGCGAGTCCAACAATCTGGGAACTTTGCCGCATAGCGTCGAGAATGCCAGCTTCGGAACTTTCCAGCGACCGGCTGCGGACGTCAACGATCGCCCAATAGAATTGCGCTCGATTTTCTTCTGGAGCCAGAGCGAGGATCTTCATCTCCGGATACCTGCCCAAAAGAAATCCGCACTGGACGCGATATTTGTCGCGATCATCCATGGCAAGGATGAGCACGTCAGGTCGGGTTTGTGCGACTGCGTCGGCGAGATCATCTTGCTTGCCGACCTCTCCGGCGAGTTCGATATCCGGCTGATCGGCAATGGTGGCCATTATCAGTTCTCGCATCAGGCGAGGTTGATTTGCGACGAGGACGCGAATCCGCTTCATGGTGCTCCAATCGCTCTTTGGGATGTCTTGGCGAAGATACGGGCCGGGTCGCTTCCGCAGCAAGGTTCAAATCAGGGCTATGCAGGACGTAACTGGGTCCGTCCGTACTGCCCAACACCGTAACGCTCGGTACTAGACCAGTACCATCGGGGTACTAAAATGTGGTACTCGCCGTGTGTTGATCTGTTCCAGCTATCCGACCGCTCGTTGAAGGAAGGGAGAGGCTCCTAAATAAAAGCATGACAGGGGGTTCATTCTGGGACACGCGGCGAAGATTTACACAAATATTTGACGATTCTGTAACAACTTTCTGAGAGAATGCTGGTTCAATTCAACACTAAGGTTTATCGAGCCTGTAGGACCAGGGCAGCTAACCTTAGGGGCGTTGCGTGTGAATAGGCTGAGCCGCGGTTTCTTGCGTTCTTTGTCATTCATTCTAACTAAATAGACTGTGGCACTGGCGGGTCGAGGGGGAACGCCAATGCCGTTCCGCTCCATCTGTAAAGGAGGTTTATGCGGAAGACAGCTGAAGTGTTCCTCCTGGCAGAGAATCGGCTGCTGCGGGAGGCGCTGATTCGACTGCTTAGCAAGGGAAGTGAAGTGCGAATTGTAGGTGCGAATCCCTACTCTCCGGGCATCCACCACGAGATAATCGCCGCCCGTCCGCAGATCATTCTCCTCGATTCGAGTGGCTTGGCTCCTTCGAAATCTTCGCTCATTACCGCTCTTTGCTCTGCCATCCGAAATCTTAGAATTGTGATGGTCGATATGGATCCGGATGAGGGCACTTTTCTTGGTGCCGTGCGCTCCGGCGTCATGGGATATGTGCTGAAGGACGCCTCCGCGCTGGAAGTTGCTGCCACAATTCGCGCCGTGGCAGGGGGAAAAGCCGTATGTCCTCCGTCATTGTGCATGTCGCTTTTCCGGTGCGTCATGCAGCAGACGTCGGTTGCTCAAACCGCTCACTGGGGGGCCGACCTCGGACTCAGCCGAAGGGAACAGGAGATGTTAGAACTCCTGCGGCAGCGCCTCACCAATAAAGAGATTGCCATGCGGTTGAACCTCTCGGAGCAGACGGTAAAAAATCACGTGCACCACATACTGCGAAAGTGCGGCGCGCCGGATCGTTTCACGCTGGTTGAACTCTGCGAGAGCAAACGATCCGGAGTGGACCGGGTTGTCATGATTGATAGCGGAGGGGCCTCAGTCTCGGCTTCCCGTATCGATCCAAATCCTGCAGTTTGACCGGCAACAACCTCGAAGACGCATACTCGCGCACGGTGGGACTTCTGAAATCCCGCCTCGCGAACTGCTGCCGTCCGCTGACATGCTAGGCTTTTCGCCATGCATTCCACTCAGAGCGCACTGTGCTTAACTCTCCTATTCCTAGCCTCAGCGCAGCTGTTCCCTCAGAATGCCGTTGACCTGAAGCCCTCGCCGCAGCAGGTGGAGTGGCAGGATCTTGAAATGGGAGCGATCATCCATTTCGGTCCGAATACGTTCCTCGACCGCGAATGGGGCGACGGCACGGCCGATCCCAGTGTTTTCAATCCAACGCAATTCGATCCCGATCAGTGGATGCAGGCTTTGCGCGCGGCGGGAATCCGGTACGTGATCTTCGTAGCCAAGCATCACGATGGATTCTGCCTCTGGCCCACCTCACAGACCGACTACAGCGTGAAAAGCAGCCCGTTCGAGCACGGACAAGGCAATGTTGTTCTGCGAGTGGAAGAGTCCGCAAGGAAGTACGGCCTGAAATTCGGAGTGTACCTCTCACCGTGGGACCGACACGAACCTCGTTACAGCAACTCCGCCGAGTACGACAAGTACTACGCGACGGAACTCGACGAACTGGCCCAAGGATATGGAGAGCTGGGAGAATTTTGGCTGGACGGCGCAGGCAGTGGAGGCCACGTTTATAACTTTCCACGAATCATCGAGGAATTGCGCACATACCAGCCGAATACGCCAGTGTTCGCCGACATGGCGTTATTCGAATATGGAGATATCCGGTGGGTGGGGAACGAGAACGGGGTGATTCCCTACGAGAACTGGAACGTCATCGACCGGCATGGATATCTGCGCTGGCGCCCGGTCGAGGCCGATACGCCGTTGCGGAAGAATCATTGGTTCTGGCATCCGAACGACGAATCGAGCCTGAAGAGCCTGTCTGAACTAATGACCATTTATGAGCAAACGGTTGGCCGTGGCGGACAACTCGTACTCGGCATCGCTCCCGATCGCCGCGGATTGCTTCCGGACTCGGATGTTCAGCGCTTAAAGGAATTCGGTGATGCCATTCGTACGCGCTACGGTGACAATCTCATGCGCCAGCACGTCAGAACTGATGAACAATCCGAACTCGCACTGGACGGCAACTCCGACACATTCTGGTCTGCACCGGCCGGATCGCATCATGCAGTCCTCGAAGTAAGATTCGATCATCCGGTCACCTTTAATCATGCGCTGACGATGGAGTGGCTGAATGACGGGCAGCACGTTCAGCAGTACGCCATCGAAGTATTCAGGGAAGGGAAGTGGACCGCAGTCGCCCAGGGGCGTGCCGTCGGACACAAGTGCATTGACGCTTTTGAGCCGGTGACTTCCTCTCGCGTGCGCCTCAACATCCTGTCTTCATCAGCCGAAGCTCACATTCGGGAATTCCAAATATTCAATTTGAGGGAGTCCCGTACCCACAAAAACGCCGAATGATATGCGGATCCGAATCTACACCCTGTGCACATCAATTCCGCGTTCAACGAAAGGTGAGATCGATTTGTCGGATGCGTCCTTGTCGGTGATCAGAACGTTGATGTCGGTTATGGGACAAATCAGAGATGGCGTCACCAGGCCTATCTTGCTCGAGTCCGTCACCACAACAATCTGTTTCGATTGCTGAATCATGGCGCGGAATGTCAAAGCCTCCTCCGGTTCGATGACGGTAATGCCTCGCGCAATGTCGATCCCGCATACGCTCACGAACACGCGATCCATGTAAACGTCTTTGAGCGATGTAATCGCGGCGTGCCCCACGAGGGAAAAGGAACCTGCCCACTGCACAAAGCCTCCGGTAACAAACGTTCGCAGTCCGGCGCAGTTGCTCAGTTCCATCGCGATGTTAATCCCGTTCGTGATGACTCGAATGTTGTGTCGGTTCCGTAGATTGCGGGCAACGTGGGTCGTCGTAGTACCGGCGGTGAAACCCACAGTCTCGTTCTCCTGAATCAGTTCGGCAGCATTCATGCCAATCCGTCGTTTTTCGGCTGTACGATGCTGCTCGCGATTCTGGAATAACGAGTCGTAACGGAATGGTTCATACAGCAGAGGTTCGACGAGGGTCACGCCACCGTGGGTACGCCGAACCAAGCCCTTCGCCTCCAGCTTGGTGAGATCCCGCCGCACGCTCGCAGCAGAGGCGCCCAGCCTCTGGATCAAGCCATCGACCGAGAGACTGCCCTCTTGCCGCAATTCGCGCAATATTTGGTCAGCCCGGTTTCTTGCCTTCATCGGGTCGCGCTCAAAATGGATCCGCGTTAAGTGTCAAAGCTTAGCAAGGGACGACCACAGCGCCTAACGGTAAAAGGTCGGCTGCAAATTACGGGTTGCTAGAGCAACTCTCTGATCGATTTAGCCTAATTCAATCAAAGTTTCTTGACAATGCCCTTTGTTCGATGCGATAAGTAAAATCCCGCAGCGGGTTTCCCGCCGCGCGCTGTCCGCTAAGGAGCCCCCGATGAGTTTCCCCCGTCGATCCTTCGCAAACTCTCTTTGCCTGGTAGCCCTTCCACTGATTCTCACATGCTTTGGGGGTGCGCAGAGCGCACATCGTACGATCGGGACGCAGTTCGAAGTCACAGCCGATCCCCTCGTTCCCAGGCCGCATGAGAAGCCCTGCATCGTGCCGCTTTTCTCCGGATACACATTCGCTCATTTTTCTGACACTACGCAGACATTTCAATTCACGCCTCCTTCCAACTGCTCCGGCCCTTGGAAGAAAGTCGTGTTCGAAGTGAATTTCAGCGAAAACGGTGGACTCCAGTTCGATCGAACGGCGAGTATTTACCTGGGAAATACGAACTTCTATTTCGGCACCACTCCAGAGCCGCTTGCGGTGAAGACGAATACCTGGCACATCGAGCGGGATGTAACCGACTACTCCACATTGATGACGATGCCGCAGACGGGAACCATCGTGCTGGGAAATTGCACGACCGATTGTCCACCTCCCTATAACACTCTGAACGGGGTTTTCACGGTGAGTGCTGATGTGGAGTTCTATCCCGAAGATCAGAATGGCAAGAACGGTGATCGCCGAGGCATTCCCGACATGGTGTTGCCGCTGGAACAATCCAATGGCAGCGGCGGGATCAACCTGCCGGCGTTCTTGTATTCACCCACAGATCAGTTCTCAACTACATTCACGTTGCCGGCGAACATCGAGCGCGTCTATCTCGATGTCATCTCGCAGAGCCAGTCCACCGACGAGCAATGGTATGCATGCTTCCCCAACGATCTCAGCAACATCAACGAGGTCTACGGTTGCGGGAACACAGACTTTCGTGAAACAGAAGTCACCATCGATGGACAACCCGCAGGCATTGCGCCTGTTTCACCTTGGGTTTATACGGGTTTTCTGCCGGATCAGTGGGTGCCCAGTCCGGGCATTCAGACGCTCGATTTCGTCCCCTATCGCGTCAATCTCACGCCCTTTGCGGGACTCCTGAATGATGGAAACCCGCACACGGTGTCGCTCAGCGTCTTCAATGATGACAGCTATTTCGCCGAGACTGCGACACTGCTGTTGTTCCTGGACAAGGGGTCGACACAGGTAAGCGGCGGTTTGCTGAAGAACACGCTGGCCGCGCCATCGCCGATCGTGACCGAGAATTTGCAGGGGACATCGACGGTTACGGGGACGATTGGCGTCGTGTCCGACCGCCATTTCACCATCGCCGGATACGTCAATACCTCGCACGGAAAAGTCTCGACGTCGGTGGATGGACATCAGGATTTCTCCAGTACCCAGACCATCGATTTCGATACCGTCAATTTCACTGTGCTCGATCAGAAGACGTCAGTGGAAAACAAGGTTTCGACCATCACGACGGTGATGAACCACGGTGGCACTGTCGTCACTCACGATGACTACAGCTTCCCGATCCGGGTGGATTTCACCTATCCAGTAAGCTCCGCTTTATTCGGATTTACCGTCACCACAGCTCAGAAATATCAGGATGACATCCGGGTCTTCCATGATGGTCAGTTACATCGATTCAGTTCCATCATGGATTCCGGCAGGGCCACCGACGTAACTCCGGCCCGGAGCGGCCAGGAATACACAGAGTTCAACTCGAGCGGCCGCTTCTACGACTGCAAGATCGCATCGAAGAACAACACTCTGACGCAAGTGAGTTCTGGCTGTACCCCAAGTCGCAAATAGGGCTCGGAGCTTTTTGAGCCCTCCCCCAACGAGGCCCGGTAATCCAAAACCGGGCCTCCGCTATTCGAACGCCTCATTTCGGCCGAGAAGAGCGCTGGTTTCAAGGAAGCTCGATATCGTGCGGCAATCATATATGTGGCCGATAAGTGGTTTAATGTCTTACTGAAATGATTGAATTAGCGTTAAACAATCATTTTGTGCTTGACAGCGATCAATAATCCTCAGTAGCGTCAGCTATCCGAATCGTCGGAAACCATCTCCGATCTCCTTGGGGCAGAGGACCTCTATGACACGCAACCGAACTATCCGATTTTTTGTGGGCATTTGTGTCGCCTGTTTGCTGACGCTTAGTCCCGCAATAGGCCAAACCGTCACCGGTTCGATCACCGGGCAAGTTACAGATCCCAGTGGTGCGCTGGTGTCAGGCGCCACCATAACCGCGGAGAATACCGCCACTGGAGTGAAGACAACGGCAAAGACGAATTCGGTTGGAGTCTATAACATCCGATTTCTGCCGATTGGCACGTACCGGCTCACCATCAACGCGAAAGGCTTCACATCGACGAATGTCGCCCCGTTCGTCCTTGAGATTGATCAGACCGCCAAGGTCGATGCGACCCTCAAGATCGGCTCGTCCGAGACCGTTGTAGTTCAGGAAGAAGTCCATCCCATTCTCGACACAACCGACGCGACTTTGGGAAACACGCTCTCCACCAATGAGATTCAGAATGTCCCTCTGAACGGTCGAAATTTCTCTGAACTCACGCTATACCAGCCGGGAGCCATCGCCACCGACCCGGGCGGTATGACGGGGAATAACGCCATCGAACGCAATACGTACAACAGCGGTATCGCATCGATAAACGGCAACCGGCAGCAGGCAAACAACTACATGCTGGAAGGCGCCGACAACAACGAGCCGCAGAACAATCTGATTGGCTACAACCCGGCGCCCGACGCAATCGGGGAGCTTAGAGTCGTCTCCGGTAACGCCAACGCGACGTATGGAAACGCAAATGGCGGCGGAGTTGTCACTGTTCTGAAATCGGGAACGAATCACTTCCACGGTTCGCTCTATGATTTCCTGCAGAGTCAGATCTTCGACGCGAATTCATGGGCGAATGGACTTGCGAGGAACGACTCGACCAAGACACCCGCCATTGCAAAGAATTCGTACACTCAAAACATTTTTGGGGCCACGATCGGCGGCCCAATTCTTAAGGACAAGCTGTTCTTCTTTGCCGATTACGAGGGTATACGACACCACACCGGTGGAATGGCTTCAGCGAGCGTGCTCACACAGGCGATGCGCAGCGGGGATTTCTCCGCACTACTGACCTCCGGCACCGGCATTCAGCTCTACGACTCTCAAAACAGTTTCACTCCCTACGCGAATGATCAAGGCGTACCCATTGTGAATCCAGTGGCTACCTACCTCTTCGCGCATCCGGAACTCTACCCATTGCCCAACACCACGCCGGTCGATGGACTCATGCAGGGCGACTACATTGGTCCGCAGTCCAGCTTCGTTTCCAACAACCAGGAAGACTTCAAGGTTGACTGGACCCCGAATAGCGCCAATCAGGTGAACGGTTTCTATTCTCAGGGAAAAGGCAGCGACCACACGACCGCCATCATTCCAGTCGTATTTCCGGCGTTTAACACGTATCCCACAAAGATCGCTGGGACAAGCTGGGTGCATACGTTCTCGCCTACCATCGTCAACGAGGCGCGCTTCGGCTTTACGCGCGTAAAGTGGAATAATGGCGTGCCCAGCGATCCTTCTGGAGTTTTTGGAGACTCCGGAAATGCGACAGTCGGCATTCCTTTTGGCTCGCAAAAATACGTTGGCTTCACCGGACAAAGCATAACTACCGGCCCGGGACAGAACACTCTCAATACACCGAGCTACTTCGGCACGAATGCCAATCCCCAGGTATTCACGGACAACACGTTCAACTACCAGGACAATTTGACCTGGCAGCGCGGACGCCACTTCTTATCCATGGGCGGACAGGCTACGCGGTATCAGCAGAACTACCTGAATGCGGGGAATGTTGGATTTTTAGGGCAGTTTACCTACAACGGCCAATTCACAGGACTCCCGGGCGGTGCGGGTTACGGTGCTGCCGACTTTGTGCTCGGATTGATTCAGAACGTACAACTGGCCTCGCCACTCGGATGGGTAGGGAACCGCCAGTGGCGCATTGCAGGCTATTTCCAGGACGACTTCAAAGTCAATTCGCGGCTGACCCTAAACCTTGGTTTACGCTACGAGTACGACCAACCGTGGTATGAACAAAACAACAAGACGGCGAATGTTCTGCCAAACGGAACCGTGGAATATGCAGGTCATGTGCCTGACGGAGCGATTGCAGGATCGATCGTCTGCCCAACACGCGCCTGCTATAACGCCAACTACAAACAGATCATGCCGCGGCTCGGCTTCGCTTACCAAGCGAGCAACAAGCTCGTGATTCGAGGCGGCTATGGCGCAAGCAGTTTCTTCGAGGGCTTCTCGTTCAATCAGCGTCTGACCTCCAGTCCGCCGTTTTCGCTTGCGATCAACAGCACCGCCACAATTCCATCGGGCAGTTCGGGCGGTTCCCCTTTCAGCGTGACCGATGCGTTCAGTCAGCCGCTTGGCATCAACAACTCGCTATATTCGGTATGGCCTCAGGACGTGCAGCCGGCCTATATTCACCAGTTCACGCTCGTAACGGAATACGCCCTCACGAGTGAGCTGTCTCTCAGTGCTGGTTATCACGGGCAGGTAGGACATCACCTGGCTGACTACCGCAATGGCAATCAGTTGACGACGGCACAGGCTCAGGACATCTCGAATCTCGGTGGGTGTGGAGCAGCGAACATACCGGCCGGCGACCAGGCGCCGTACTACTCGTTGGTAGGGGAATGTAATCCCATCCTGATCACTGAATCTCAAGCCAGGATGACGTACAACTCAGCTCAGGTAAGTTTGCGTCAGCGGACTCACCACGGGTTGGAATACACGCTGAATTACACCTTTGCGAAATCCCTCACCGATTCATCGGGCAACTACGCCGTGTCTGGCACCAGCTTTAACGGTTCATCACACCAGAATGGATATGACATCAACGCCGATTACGGCCCTTCTGCCATGGATGTCCGTCACAGCTTGAATTTCGTTGGGGTGTACGAGCTTCCATTTGGGCGTGGAAAGGCATACGGAGGCAATGTGAGCCGGGGCCTCGACGCGGCATTTGGGGGATGGAAGATCGCGACCTCGGCGATTCTCTATTCAGGATTCCCCGTCACGATCTTCGGACCGGGCAACAGCAATACGAATAGCTGGGGCTTCAGCCGGGCGAATCAGTATCGACACATGGTCATCAGGAATCGTTCTCTCAACAACTGGTGGGGAACTGATCCATCGGCGACACCTTGTGTTTCTACTCCGGCGAATCCGACCGGAGCTGACGATGGCGTCTGTGCCTATGGAGTAGCGGGTTCGTTCCAGTTCGGAACGGCCCACAATAGCACCGAGCGTGCTCCCGGGTATCGCACCGTCGACGCGTCCATCTTTAAGGATTTCCCTCTCTGGGGAGAGCAGCACATCCTTGGCTTCCGTGCCGATTTCTTCAACCTCTTCAACATCGCCAGTTACGGAAACCCGGACAGCAACATCAGCGATTCCAGCTTCGGGGTGATCAATAGTGTTCGTTCGCAAGAACGGCACATCCAGCTCGGGCTGCACTATAGCTTCTAGTGAAACTCATCATCTGGTGGAATGAACGTTCCGCCAGATGATGTGTGATTCAAGATGCTGTGTCCCGGCGAATAGTTCATGTATAGTTTCCCGCGATCAGGGGCAGAATTCACCAGTGTGCTCTGAATGCGAATGAATGAGATTCATGGCCGATCAGGTTCTCATTGAAGTCTGTGTCGATTCGGTCGCGTCTGCCCTGGCGGCGGAACGCGGTGGTGCTCAACGCATTGAACTCTGTAGTGATTTACTCGAAGGCGGTGTTACTCCCAGCGTCGGACTCCTTGCCGTGGTGCGATCCAAAGTTGCTCTTCGTGTGCATCCCATCATTCGTCCGCGTCCCGGAGACTTCTGCTACTCCGAGGCGGAGTTCGAGATTATGCGGCGGGATATCGAAGCCGCGAAGAGCGAGGGTGCAGATGGAATCGTATTGGGTATCCTGAATTCAGATGGTACGGTTGACATCGACCGAACTCGCCGGCTGGTCGAATTGGCTCGTCCTCTCTCCGTCACATTCCACCGCGCTTTTGATATGTCCGCGAATCTTTCCGCGGCTCTCGAGGATGTGTGTGCGACCGGAGCGAACCGGCTTCTCACCTCAGGAGGTGAACAGGAGTGTTCGCTGGGAGTGAGTACCGTAGCCCAGTTGGTGAACGCATCGCGCGGTCGCATCGCGATCATGGCGGGGGGCAGAATCGGAATCAGCCACGCTGCCAGCATCATTGAACGCACCGGAGTCCGCGAAATCCACGTTGGACTCGCGACCCCGGCGAAGAGTCCGATGGTCCATCGCAACAATGGATTGTCACTCGGCAAGGCGCAGGGCCGTGAATATCATCGGACCGAGGTCCTCGAAGAGAGTGTTCGCAAGCTGAAACGAGCGATTTCTTCCCGCTTTGAAGCAAAGCCGGACTGACCGAACACCCGGGCTCTGATTTCTTCTGGAGATCTGCCGCTCCCCTCGGCCGATTCCTTATCGGAGAGGTTTTTGGCTAGCTGCAGGGGCGCCGAGACTCGGCGCAGCCAGCAGTCCTTCATGTAGGCACGCCCCAGCCAGAAATGTTGCTTCCTTCTTCTATGGAATCTGGATAATGGAAGAGATCTCCTCCGCGGATCGTCACTGCCCGATTTTGCGGATTCCGTCGTACAATACCGCGCAGCCTTCCCTCAATATCTAGGGTCGCTATGTCCACGGAACACTTCGACATCATAGTGATCGGTGCGGGACTCTCCGGCATTGGAGCGGGATACCGGCTGCAAACGCGGTGTCCTGGCAAGCGATATGTCATCCTCGAAGCGCGATCCGATATCGGCGGGACATGGGATCTCTTCCGCTATCCCGGCATTCGCTCCGACTCGGACATGTTCACGCTTGGATACCCTTTCCGGCCCTGGAAGGAAGCCAAAGCGATCGCCGACGGGCCCTCGATTTTGAAGTACATCCGCGAAACCGCTCAGGAATTTGGCATCGACCGCCACATCCGGTTTCAGCAGCAAGTGCGTTTGGCATCGTGGTCGTCAGAGGCTGTTCGCTGGACGGTCGAAGTCGAAAACGTAAATCGTCAAATCGTCCGCTACACTTGCGATTTCTTATACGGATGCACCGGTTACTACCGCTACGACGCCGGATACGAACCGAGTTTTCCAGGGCAGCAGAATTTTGGCGGACGTTTGGTCCGTCCGCAGAATTGGCCGCAGGACCTCGACTATGCGGGGAAGAAGGTGGTCGTCATTGGGAGTGGAGCGACGGCTGTCACGCTAGTTCCCGCGATGGCGGAAACTGCGGCTCACGTCACCATGCTGCAGCGCTCCCCAACCTACATTCTGAACTTGCCGAATCACGATCCAATCGCGAATGCATTGCGCAAACTGCTACCTGCGCGAGCGGCTCACCGCATGGTGCGCTGGAAGAACATCCTGATCAGCATGGCCATTTATCAGCTCAGCCGTCGCGCTCCTGAGTACACTCGGCGCATGTTCAAACAGGAAGCCGCGAAGAGTCTGCCCAGTGGATATGAGGTCGATAAGCACTTCAATCCGCGGTACCAACCCTGGGATCAACGCCTCTGCCTGATTCCCGACGCCGATCTCTTTAAAGCGATCAGCGCCGGACGGGCCTCGGTCGTGACGGATCAGATTGAAAGTCTCACAGAACACGGCATCCGCCTGCAATCGGGTCAGGAGCTTGAGGCCGACATCATTGTGTCGGCGACGGGTTTACAGATGCTTGCCCTCGGTGGGGTTCAATTGGTCGTGAATCGAAAACCTGTCGCTCCGGCCGAGATGTTTGTCTACAAGGGCACGATGCTGAGTAATGTTCCGAATTTCGCGTTTTGTATCGGATACACGAACGCATCGTGGACGTTGCGGGCAGATCTGGCTTCGACCTATGTATGTCGCGTGTTAAACCATATGGCGCGGCATGGCTTCGCAACCTGCCAACCTGCATGCGTCCCTGCATCGCTGGAGCCTAAGCCGCTACTCGATCTGAACTCTGGGTACGTCGTGCGGGCCACCAGGAATCTGCCGAAGCAGGCAACACGCGAGCCCTGGAGGATCCGCCAGAATTACATTCTCGACCTGCTGACGATGAGACTAAGCCGGCTGGAGGATGGCATTTTATCGTTTGCGGCGGCAGCGAAGACCTCAGCGGAGTCGCGCGAAGAAACAACTGTTGAATCCGCTGCGGGAGACTAGTTGCTCTTTAGCACTGCGAATCCCTCCCTTCCGGCCAGACAACACTCGCGACGCCCAATGCCATAACTGGAATCCCTCTCCTTCGAGATGGCCACTCAGTGACTCTCGTGTGCCACCTGCGTGTGTCTCAATTTGGGAAGGGTAGAAATTCTTTTCGCCAGTTTGTGATGTCAATCGCAGTCCATCTTTGCGACCCTGCCGATTATGTCGCTAGGGCTGGCACTTCGCACAGGTAGTGCCCCGCTCACACGCGCCTTCGTCTCATAATCATCGGACGTGTCTGAGCACCGCGTTACGACAACGTGGAGGGGAAATTCTGTGCAATGACCAGAAATCTTAATGTCAAGAATACCGATCGCAGGATTCTCCGCGATTCTGTTGGCAACTGTCCTTACAGCGTGCGGGCGTGTTTCTTTGCGAACTATCGCTCCGATACAAGCGACAAGTTCATCCATCTTCTTCCCTGTCGTAGATGCTCAGAGCGACGGTTTTTCGTACGCCTACGGGCCTGCCATTATCCTCAATAGCGGCACTTATCATGTGTTCTTCTGCTCGAAGGGATGGCTTGAGTATCCTTCTTGGGATGCCATTCGCTATACCACGTCGTCCGATGGACGGACTTGGTCTGAGCCAAAGGTGATCCTGCAGGCGACCGGAGCCAACGGCCTCGACTTGGCCGCGTGCGATCCGAGCCTCGTCTTCTACAAAGGGTTTTACTACTTGTATTATTCGAGCGCGGTAACCACCGGCCCGAAGAAGTACCAGACCGTAATTCAGGTCGCCCGATCATCGAACATCGGTGGGCCGTATCTCACCTACACGAACCGGAGCACGTGGGAGAATACGCCACTGGATCCGAAGGTACTAATCTATCCACTGCAGATGCACTGCACTCAGCCAACTGGCTACGGAGCAGGTCAACAATCGGTCATCGTCCAAAACGGCCAACTATTGATGTGGTACACCGACGATTCTGTTTTGGTAGGAGGCCGGCCTCAGGTGAAGACCTATATGCTCCGTTCCTTCGATCCCGTGAACTGGTCGCCAGATCAGGAGGCCGCCACGACTCTGAGTAACGAGGCTTCCATTGATGTGAAGTACGATCCATCGCAGTCTCAGTTTGTCATGGTTCGAGTTGAGAATGAGTTCAGCGCAGGGTCCTACTTGGGGCGCGCTTACTCGAGCGATGGACTTACTTGGTCTGTTCCGCAGGATGTATTCCCGGGCGCGTTTCCCGCCTACACTCACGATGCCGGAATGGCAGGGGACGAGACCGGTAATCTAGTGCCTGCCCGTACACTGGTTGGCTTCGGCGCACCTTACGGCTTGGCCGACGTGAATGATTGGGCCAAATGGGACCTTTACGGCACATACATGGATAGCTCTCAGGTTGTGACGGAGTGATCTTGCATGCGTAACCCCGATCCCGGCGGGTTCTCTCCTTAGTAGGCTGTAATCGCCATGCGCTCTGGGCCTCTCCGCATCTGAAATTCGCCGTCGGAGATAGGGAACTTGCGCCCCCTCGCGAGCCCTTCTATCGGCCTGGACAATGCCCGATGTACAAAGCTCGGTAAATAAAAACACACTGCGGCATTACCATCGAGGGTCTTAAAACCACACGCGGATCTCTTGAATTCCGGCTACTGCAGCTTACCCAATAATTCCGCGCAAGACGTGCAGCAAACGTCGGGATTGTGAGGCCAAAGTTGTTCTTTGCAGAAGATTCCAGTGCAGACGGCCACGACTTTTGCATTCACGGACTTGGCGGCTCGAACGTCCTCGGGGGTGTCTCCGACGAAGCAGACCACAGCATCACTTCCCAGGGACCTCCTGGCAGAGTTGACCGCCTGGTCGAAGATCGCTGACCTCATTTCCTGCTGATCGCAGAAACTGCCAAGGGTAAAGAAGTCCCCGAGCCTCGCTGCCTTGAGCTTGCTCCATCCAACGCTTTCCAGGTTCCCGGACGCCACCCCCAGTAGCTTCTTCCGAGCCTGGATTTCGGTGAGCACTTCAGGAATTGCGGGACAAACCTGTGCCTGGATCCCTTCTGCGTGGGCCTGTACCTCTCGGCAGATTACCGCTAAGGTCTTTTGCAGGCTCTTTTCGAATACAGCGTCCGCGATGCCGGCACGATTCAACGCCGCCCGCAGGATTCCCACGTCTGTCTTGCCATGGTAGGCAATGCCCTCAATCGTCGTATCGATGTCATAGACCTCCAGCATCGCCTGGTGGAGCGCGTTCCAATGCACCAGATCCCGGGTCACCAGCAGCGTTCCATCTATGTCAAAGAAGTAGGCATCAGCCCGAATCATCTTTCCCCCGAGAATGCACTCTCACCAGTGTAGAAGAGCTGACGCGATTCTTGCCCTGGCAGATTGCATGGGTATTCAATGGTATTGACTAAACCACGTGCAGGAGTAACCATTAGACTTACCGCCTGTGTCCTGCAACTCATGGACGGTCCGAACAGTAAGCCAGTCGGCGTCGCTCCGGGGAGTAAGAATCCTCGCATATCGATGATTCAAATTGCCGGTCGACTCGCTCGCAGCCATATATCATAAGGCGGACCTGTGAAGAAGAAACTCAAACGCGCAATTTCTCAAGAGTGGGCGCAGCGCATTACCTCCCTGCGAGAACGTCTCGGAATCAATCAGGCAGAGCTGGCGAGAAAAATGGAATGCTCCGCGATGACAGTGTCGCGATGGGAACGTAGCCTGCTCAGACCTTCCGCAGAACACTTCATCGAACTCGGAAACTTCGGCAACAAAAAAGAAGCCTGGTTCTTTTGGGAACTCGCGGGCATTCAGCCCTCGAAAATGCTCAACTCGCTGAGCAATTCGTCGAAGGCCCGGAACGGTATCGACGCTCCCCACCTGGAGAAGGCCCATGCTGGCGCTTCGCTTCAAAAGGAAGATCTGATTGGGATTCCTTTACTGAAAGGTGTGGTGGGGAGCCATGGTGTCGCTGGCGATCGCCGCAGCAGCCTGCGAACCATTCCCTCCACAGAGATCATCGGTGCGCCTGCCATGTGGTGCCCGAACCCATCCTACACGAGCATGCTTCGGGTCCGAGGACACTCCATGGAGCCGCTGATTCGAAATGGCGACATCCTCGCCATCGACTCCTTCCAGACTGACCGCGCCGAGTTGTACGACAAGATTGTGGTAGCCGCGAGCGAGAAGACCGGACTCTGCGTCTCACGCCTACGTCGCTTTGAAGACCTGGATGTTCTTGAAGGCGAAAATCGCCAGCACGAACCGGTCGTTCTCAACAAGGTGAGTGGATGGCGCATTGTAGGCCGCGTATTGTGGTGGATCGCCGCGGCGCCATAGAACACGGCCCTGACCTCATATCGCTTGCGTCGAATTGACTGTTTTTCCAGCCGCGGCATACGATAGCGCACACCTTCAACGGATAGGCTTGCCCGCAGCGCCCATGGGCGGCGGGTTCTCGATGACGAAGAGAGCAGTCTCACCTGAGAAATCGAAATCTCCGAAAAAGAAGCCTGCGGAGCAACAGCAGGACTCCTCAGCCCAGGGCCATGCATTTCCGATTGTGGGCATCGGCGCCTCCGCCGGAGGCTTCGAGGCTTTCGCTGCCATGCTCAAAGACCTTCCAGAAGACACCGGAATGGCCTTCGTCTTTGTGCAGCATCTTGACCCCACGCACTCCAGCGTCCTCACTGAGATCATTTCCCGGTCTACCAAGATTCCAGTTGTGGAAGTAACCAACCGCATGACGGTCACGCCAAATCGGATCTACGTGATCCCCGCCAATACAACCATGATCTTGCGCGGTGCCGACCTGCGTCTCAGCGCCCGCCTATTGACTCGCGGACAGCACCTCCCGATCGATCACTTCTTCTACTCCTTGGCCGATGAACGCGGGAATAAGGCCATCGGTGTGGTCCTCTCCGGTACTGCTTCGGATGGAACGGAAGGTTGTCGCGCCATCAAATCCTGCGGAGGCATTACCTTCGCGCAAAGCGAGAAAACTGCGAAGTTCCCCAGCATGCCAGCGAGCGCTGTGAATTCAGGCTGCATCGATTTTGTGCTCTCGCCCAAGGACATTGCCCGGGAACTCACCCGGATCGCACGCCATCCGCTCATTGCGGATAAGAAGACCAAAGGGGAACACCTGAGCATCGGTACCGGTGGCGATCTGAGCGCGCTCCTTAGATTGGTGCGCGATGCCTCGGGAGTTGATTTCGGGCTTTACAAGCAAACCACCCTGCAACGCAGAATACGGCGCAGGATTGTGCTTCACCGCTTAGAGAGCGTAAAGCAGTACCTGCGTTATGTTCGCGAAAACCCCGCCGAAATCGACGAACTTTACCGTGACATCCTGATTCACGTCACCGGATTCTTTCGCGATAAGGCAGCCTTCGAGAGCTTGGCCGAACTCGTTTTCCCGTCCATTCTCAAGGGGCGAAACCTGGAAGACAATCCCATCCGGATCTGGATTCCAGGTTGTGCGACAGGCGAGGAAGTCTACTCCATCGCGATCTGCGTTCTGGAATATCTCTGGGGAAGGGCAAAGCCAACCGGAGCTCTCACCGGCAAGGCAGTTCAGATATTTGGCACGGATATCAGCGAAGCCGCCCTGGATCGGGCGCGCATCGGCTTGTACACGGAGGCGGCGGTCGCGGACGTTACCCCCGCGAGATTATCCCGTTTCTTTGTTCGCTTGGATGGTGGATACCAGATCACCCGGTCTCTTCGGGACATGTGTATCTTCGCCCGGCAGAACGTCACCAGGGATCCGCCATTCTCCAACATTGATCTGGTCACTTGTCGCAATCTGCTGATCTATCTCGGCCCTGAACTTCAGAAGCGGGTGATTCCGACGTTGCACTATGCGCTCAAGCCAGATGGATACCTGATGCTTGGCGGATCGGAGAGTTTGGGTGCATTCTCCGACCACTTCACACTCATCGATAAGAAAAACAAGATCTATCAAAAGAAGCGGAGCGCGACCCGGCTCATCACCTATTTCACCGGAACTGACTACGCGATTCGCCGGCCCGACCGCGCCAAGATTGTTGCGCCCGTGTCCAGCAGTTCCAGCATTGAAAAAGAAGTGGAACGCGTGCTGGTAGACCGCTTTGTCCCTGCGAGCATCGTGCTCAACGAGCAGATGGAAATCGTTCAGTTCCGTGGACACACCGGAGCTTATCTGGAGCCTGCTCCCGGACATCCCACCTTCAGCCTGTCGAAAATGGCCCGCGAAGGCTTGCTGGTTGACTTGCGCGCGGCCATCAACAAGGCCAGGAAGAACAATTCAAGCATCCGTTCCGAACGAGTTCAGGTCAAGTCGAACGGGCACACACGCGAAGTGGATCTTGAGGTCATCCCGGTTCGCGGGCAGGATACACCCGATCGTTTTTATGTTGTCGTCTTCCAGGACTCGCGTAAGCAGGTGGCTCAATCGGGAACGGTGAGCCACGGAAAAGCTCCAGACCGTTCTGTGAGCGCGCGTGAAAATGTTCGCCTCAAAGGCGAGTTGGCACAACTCCGCGATCAACTGAAGACTTTGATTGAGGAGCACGAGACCACGGCCGAAGAATTCAAGACCGCGAATGAAGAAGTTCTCTCCTCGAATGAAGAACTGCAAAGCACCAACGAGGAACTGGAAACCGCGAAAGAGGAACTGCAGTCCAGCAATGAAGAACTCACCACTCTGAACGAGGAGCTGCAGAACCGGAACCTGGAACTCAGTCTTGCCAATAGCGACCTGCTGAATCTGCTGGGTAACGTGAATATTCCGGTAGTGATGGTGGACGACGATCTTCGGATTCGGCGATTCACTCCCCCCGCTCAGCGGCTTCTTAACCTTATTCCCAGCGATGTCGGACGCAGGCTGCAGGAGATCCGTCCCAATCTTGATGTCGATGACATCGAATCTACCGTGCGGCTCACCATCGATACGGCAACCCTCCAGGAGCGTGAGGTCCACGAGAAGAATGGCGCGTGGTACATGATGCGCGTCGGTCCCTACAAGACACGGGACAAAAAGATCGAGGGCGCCGTAATGAGCTTCCTGGACATCGATGAAATGAAGCAGCGCGTCAACGAGAGCCGCAACCTGGCCGATGCCTTGATCCAGAATGCCCGCGAAGCGCTACTCGTTCTCGATTCGACCTTGAACGTCTCCGCCGTGAACCGCGAGTTTGGCAGGATCTTCCAGTTGCCTCCCGAGCAGGTGCAAGGCCACGAACTGGGCGGAATCGCCGAAAGCCAATGGATTCCTAAGGGGTTGCTGCACCGTCTTCAGGACCTCGTGAGCAACAATTCGCGCATCGATGAGCTTGAGTTTCATCATGATTTCCCTCAACTTGGTTTCAGGACCATGCTTTTCAACGCGCGGCGCATCCGCCGCCCCAATGGCGCTCAGCCTTGGGTGTTGCTCTCGGTCGAGGACATCACTGAATACAAGAAGCATCAAGAGGACCTTCAGACGCACTCGGCACTGCTTGAACTTGCCAGCGATGCGATTTTCGTTCGCGATCTGCCCGGAACGATTCAGTTCTGGAATCGTGGCGCGGAACGGCTCTATGGCTGGACCAAGGACGAAGCAATTGGCAGGCCGGTCTCCCACTTGCTGAGAACCAGGTTTCCTCAGCCGGCGGAAGAAATCAACAGCCAACTGCTGCATAGCGGATATTGGGAAGGGGAACTCGTCCATACGCGCAAGGACGGGCAGGAAATCCATGTCGAAAGCCGCTGGTCCCTAAACCGGGGCGATACTCAGACCATCCTCGAATTGAATACCGATATCACCGAGCGCAAGCGCTATCAGCAGCAGTTGCAGGCATTGTCCGGAAAGCTGATGCAGGTTCAGGACGAGGAGCGCCGCCGCATCGCCCGCGACTTGCACGACTCCACCGGGCAAAAACTTGTGGCGCTCAAGCTCGGCCTTGAACAGATGAACCGATCGCGCAAAGGAGAGGGTGCCCAGGAAATAAAACTGGTCGATGATATTCTCCAGGACATTCGCACTCTGTCGCAGTTGTTGCATCCACCTCTGCTGGAAGAGGCAGGTCTGGTTTCAGCGACGAAGTGGCTGGTCGAGGGCTTCAGCAAGCGTTCGGGAGTCCAAGTCACTCTGGATGTCAATAACGGAGTCGGTCGGCTTTCTCCTGATGTGGAGTTGGCTCTGTTCCGTGTCATCCAGGAAGCGTTAAACAATATCCATCGTCATTCCGGAGCCAAAAACGCCCAAGTGCAGGTCGCCAAGGGTGAAGGGTCCCTGGTTTTGAGGATCAGTGACGATGGTCGTGGCATGCGCCCGTCTCCTGGCGCAGGCGGCGCAACTCTCGGAGTTGGCCTTCTCGGTATGCGCGAACGTCTGTCGCAGCTCGGCGGCCGCTTGAAGATCGGCTCCGCCGAATCGGGAACCGTCATCGAAGCCGAAGTGCCGCTGCTCCCCCGTAACTCTGAGATTTAGCCCGCCTTTTCAAGGGTGCTTCTTGCGCTCTCTTCGGATGAACCCATTTCCGTCACGACCAGATCTTGATTCCCAGAGAGCAACCGTAGTAGCGTCTCGGTATGCAAGTCGAGCCCGGCCGCCTCGTCCTCGTAAGTCGCACTGATCCGCGGACCGGCCTTTTGTGCCAACCTGCGTAGCAGCGCGGTCTTTTCCTCAATCACACGCAGTGCCACCCACAATGCGTTCTCCGCATTTTCGGAAAAAGCCACACGCAGGGAATCGCCGGTATATGCGTGGCCCACACGGCAGCGGAAGCTTACCAGTTCGCCATTTTCGCTCTCCCAAAGCACCCCATGGCACTCTGGGCAGGCGAACGACTACGGCTTGCCTTTGTTCAGAATTGTGGTTATTTCCGCGACGCTCGGCTCGAGTTTGTTTCCGCTCGGTTCTCCGGCCATCATTTTCCTGGGCGTCGCCGGTGAAGGAAGATTTTCGCTCGATACGGAAATCAGCAGTTCTGCGATCTTTGCAATCGGAAGCACAAAATCCGGTTCAACGTACTGTATCGCGTGCTGTGGCATTTCTGGAGCAAGGGCTTCCTCGGGATCCTGCACTATGGTCAGGCCTCCTGCCATTTTCACGGACATCAGGCCGGAGGAGCCGTCATCCAACCGGCCTGTCAATACGATGCCGGCCACGCGCGGGCCATACGCCCTCGCCGCCGACCGGAACATCACATCAATGGAAGGACGGTGCCGGTTCTCTCGTGGACCGTTCCCAAGGACGACCCGGGAGCGCTGAATGCTCAGATGGTGGTCGGGCGGCGCAACGAAGATTTGGCCGGGAGAGAACTCTTGCCCGGTCGACGGGTGCTGCACAACCCTTCCATTCGCTGACAAGATCTGCGGCAGTACGCTGGGAAAATCCCGCGCTATATGAAGAGTAACGAAGATGGAAGCTGGCAAGTTTGCTGGGAGCAGGGCCATGAGCCTCCGAAGTGCCTCTACGCCTCCGACCGATGCTCCAATCACGACGATATCTCGACGCCATGACTTCTGCATACCCGATAGATGCACGCGTTGCGGAGCGTGCTGTGAGCATTTTGCTATCTCTGCAGGGTCATAACAGTTGCGTTAGAAGGCGGTCTCCATTAGGGACTTCACTGTATTGATTGCGAGCACCGGCCGTAGTGTACTGGGCAGGTTCCAAGGGTCGGAGAAACGTAATCCTGGCTGATCGAAACGCCACAGTGCCCTGAACGGAATGCCTTCGCCTTTGACTAAGATCCACCGCCACAAGACGAAACGAGAGTCAGTTATGGAAGTCAATGCACTACATTCCCCCATCCCTTCCTCTGTCCCGCAGGCCGATACTCCGCAGTCGCTGCCATACCGGTCTCAACCCTGGTATCTCGCTTACATGGATGCGCTTTTCGAAACCGATCGAACGCGCGTAGGCGAACGCATCAAGTGTGCCGAGCGGCTGATCGTGTACCGCGAACGCGAAATGCTGGGCCAGAAACCTGGCTCGCCAGAACAGCGTGCCTTGTCGAACGCGCTTCACGCTCTGCGTGCTCTCCGTTCCTGCTTCGGTGTTTAACGTACTCGCCGGGGCGCATTCCGTTAACGGCGCATTTCTCATTTTCGACCAGATATATGTTTGATTCCGTGGGTCGGGTCATGGCGGCGGGGTTTGCTTTTGGCAGCGTGTTATCACGGCGTGACCGCCGCAAGGTGACTTCTAACACCTGGGATTACGGCGACGGCGCTGTTCTTTCGCTCTTCGCGGGATCAATTATTACGGGAATGGGATCTCGGGGCTGCCGTTCGGGTATCCACTCTCGCAGCGAGAGACAAAGTCCATAGGGGATTCTCCCAACCAACAGCCCGGGAACAAGGTTCATCTGAACGATGGGCCAGCGATTGGTGTGCCCACGCCGCTTTGAGCGAAAACACTCGGAGGTCACATTATGAAGAGAGTTCTATGGACGGTGGCGCTCGTGGCAGCGTTCGCGCTGCCGGCGCTTTGCCAGTACAGTCGGCTATCCGCGCACGACCAGCACGAGTTCGATGAAGCCTACAACAAGTGGGTGAAGGATACCCGCAAGAACGATCGCGATGACATTCGGAAGGATGAGCGCAAGATGGAATCGATCATGCAGCACAACAACATTCCTGCCGATGTGCCGTTTGACCGTATTGCGACCAATGGGAACCGAGACCGGGATCGTTACGATCGCGACCGTTACGACAACGATCGTGGGCAATACGAGAACCGGGAAAATGGATATCGGCAGAACAGCGGGGCGCGGCTTTCGCCCGACGATCAGCGGGAGTTCGATCGAGCCTACGCGAAATGGGTGGATGACAGCCGCAGGAATGATCGAGACGATATCCAAAAGGATGAGCGCAGGATGCAGGACATCATGGCGCGGTACAACATTCCGTCGGACGTGCGGTATGACGATATCGCTACGCCTCCGGATGGGTATCGCCACTAACCGTTGAAGAATCTAATCCCCGTTCTAAAACGCCAGAAAGTGCTCGGCATTTAGAACGGGGCGCCCTCTCGAGTTGAGGGTGGAACCCCATCGTCGCGGCGGGCAAAATAAATCGACCTGAGGGGATCGTGGCGCATCTGTAGAGTCTATCTCTTCTTCCGGCACGGCTGAGAACGCAATGACTCCACAATCGGCGCAAGATGGAACGGCTCCCGGTGGAATCAATCCTTGGCTGATCGCGCTCGCGGTCATGCTGGCGACGTTCATGGAAGTGCTGGACACTTCCATTGCCGCGGTGGCGTTGCCTTACATCGCCGGCAGCCTGTCGGCAACCAACGACGAAGCGACCTGGGTGTTGACCAGCTACCTGGTGGCCAACGCGATTATTCTTCCGGCCAGCACGTGGTTTTCCCTGCGCTATGGACGAAAGCGGTTTCTGATTGCCTGCATCGTGATCTTCACGGTGTCGTCGTTCATGTGCGGGGCTGCGACGAGCCTGGGCATGATCCTGATTGCGCGGGCCGTGCAGGGCGCGGGAGGTGGGGCGCTGCAGCCGCTGTCTCAAGCGATCCTCCTGGAAAGTTTTCCTCCTGAAAAGCGCGGCAGCGCGATGGCCGTATTCGCGCTGGGCGTGGTGGTTGCGCCGGTGCTCGGGCCGACGCTCGGCGGATGGCTCACCGATACCTATTCGTGGCGGTGGGCGTTCTACATCAACATTCCGGTCGGAATTTTCGCCGTGTACATGATCTCGCGCTACGTGAAGGATCCTTCGTACATCAGGGAGGCGAAGCCGGGAAAACTGGACGGCATCGGTCTGGGACTGCTGGCGGTGTGGCTGGGGTGCCTGCAGATCATTCTCGACAAGGGGCAGGAAGACGACTGGTTCAGCGCGACATGGATCCGGTGGGCGTTTGGCGTGCTGGTGATCTGCTTCGTGCTGTTCTTGGTCCGCGAGTTTCTCCACAAGAAACCGCTGGTGGATTTGCGCGTGTTTCGCCATCGCAACTTCACGCTGGGGTGCCTGCTGATTGGATTGTTTGGCGCGGCGATTTATGGACTGGTGACGCTGCTGCCGCTTTTCTACCAGGAACTGATGGGATACACGGCGCTCGCGGCGGGTTGGGCGGTGAGTCCGCGCGGAGTGGGCGCGATCATCGCCATGCCGATGATCGGATATCTCACGGCGAAGATGGACAACCGCTAGCTGATCGCGTTTGGATTCGTACTGTTTGCCATTGCGAGCCTGTGGTTTGGCGAAGTGAATCTTGGCATCGGGCAGTGGACGTTTTTGTGGGCGATCATCATCAGTGGCTTCGGATCGGGATGCGTTTTTGTTCCGCTATCGACGACTACGATGGCATTCCTGAAGAACGAGGAGATCGGGAATGCCAGCGGACTCTACAACCTGCTGCGGAATATCGGCGGCAGCGTCGGGATCTCGGTGGTGAATACGATCGTGTCGCGGCATGAACAAATGCATCGCAATGAACTGGCGGCGTCGCTGAATCCGGGCAGAGTCACGGTGCAGGGAACGCTGCACGGAATCGAGAGCTATCTGGCTGCGCAGGGAACGTCGGCTGCGGATGCGACCCAGCGCGCGTACGCGCTGATTGGACAGACTCTGAATGGCCAGGCGCGGCTGTGGTCCTATGTGGACGATTTTCGTTATATGGCGCTGGTGTGTTTCGGGTGCATCCCGATTGTATTTGCGCTGAAGAAGTCCGTAGGCCGGAAGGGCGCGCTGCGGGCCGGACATTAGCGGCCGGGTTCGTACTCGAATCATTAAATCGGGGATCAGGGGCCAGGGATCAGGGCCCCGTATTTCAGGCTTGACATATTCCCATATCGGAATATATATTTTGCCTCATGGCACGGGCCGCTACTACTTCCGACGCTTTCAATGCGGTGGCGGAGCCGCGGCGGCGGGAGATTCTGGAGTATCTGGCCGACGGAGAGCGAGCTGTAGGGGATCTGGTGACGCGTCTTGGCATGGAGCAGCCTTCGGTATCGAAGCACTTGAAGGTGCTTCGGCAGGTGGGATTGGTCCGGGTGCGGCGGCACGGGAGGCAAATGCTATATCAAGCCAACGCGGATGGGATTCGTCCGCTGTATGACTGGACGAAGACGTTTGAGCGACTGTGGGCGCATCAGTTGTTGCGGATCAAGGAGCGGGCGGAGCAGAAGGCGAAGAGCTAGTCATCAGTGGTCAGTCATCGGTTGTCAGTGAGATTACGCTTCGGTCTGCGCTTCATCGCTGGGGTCAACACTTCTTTAGGAGAGAAGAATATGAGCAGCAGTTCGACGATGCCCGGAATTGAGAGTTTGAGTTTGGTGGTGACACAGGAGATACAGGTGAACGCCTCGCTGGAGACCACGTTCGAGTCGTTGCTGGAGCAGTTGGGGCCGGAGAACGAGTCTCCGGAGCAGAAGATGCCGATGAAGCTGGAGGCATGGCCCGGGGGACGATGGTACCGCGATCTGGGTGACGGCAACGGGCACTTCTGGGGACAGGTGCAGGCGATCAAGCGTCCGACGCTGCTGGAGATTACGGGGCCTCTGTTCATGTCGTATGGAGTCGTCTCGAATCTGCAGTACCGGCTGAGCGAGTCGAAAGGCGGCACGCTGATCAAGTTTCATCACAAGGCGTTCGGGCTGATCCAGGAGGACCATCGCAAGGGCGTGAGCGTGGGGTGGGGTCACATGAACGGGCGCGTCAAGGCGCGGGCGGAAGCGAAGAAGAAGTGAGAGTGCGCTTGCCGCACGCAGCAGATTCCTCGCGTCCTCTCCGCGCTGCGCGCGTCTGCGGACGCTCGGAATGACAACTATTCTTGGGGCAAAGAAGTTGTGGTCGTAAGCCGGAGGAGTTATGTGTCCAGCGTGTATTGCTAGTGCGGGGATGGTAGTGGGCAGCGTGGTTTCGACCGGCGGGGTGACTGCGCTGGTGATGAAAGTTCTTCGAAAGAAAAAAGGTGAGAAAAGCGTTTCGAAGGAAAAGGAGCAGGGAGTATGACGACAGCGACGATGGAGAAAACTGGGGCGAAAGTCGTGTCCCATGCGGAATGGCTTGCCGCGCGCAAGCAGTTTCTTGAGAAAGAAAAAGAGCTCACGCACTTGCGGGACGAACTGAGCCGGCAGCGGCGGGAGTTGCCGATGGAGAAGGTCGAAAAGAATTATGTCTTCGACGGGCCGTCTGGAAAGGTCACGCTTGCGGATCTGTTCGGCGGACGCTCGCAGCTGATGGTGTATCACTTCATGTTCGGGCCGGGATGGAAGGAGGGATGTCCGAGTTGCTCGTTCATCGCGGACCAGTTTGACTCGATCCGTTTGCACATGGCGCAGCGCGATACCACTTTGGCCGCGATCTCGCGGGCGACGTGGCCGGAAATCGATGCGTTCAAGAAGAGAATGGGATGGAAGTTTCCGTGGGTGTCGTCGTTCGGCAACGACTTCAACTACGACTACAACGTGTCGTTCAAGAAAATCGATATCGAGAGCGGGAAGGCCATCTACAACTATGAGACATCGAGTTTCCCCTCGGAGGAAGGTCCGGGCGCGAGTGTCTTTTACAAGAAAGATGGCGAGATCTATCACACGTACTCAACGTTCGGGCGCGGTCTCGACATGATGCTGAACGCTTACAACTTCATCGACCTGACTCCGAAGGGACGGGATGAAGAGAGCTTGCCGTGGCCGATGGCGTGGGTGCGGCATCATGATAAGTATGGGGACCCGACCGCGATGGAGGCGATGATGATCATCGCGCAGTCGAAGGATGGGTGCTGTTCGGAGAAGTAGGCTCGCAGAGCAAGTTTCAGGCTTTCAAAGTCTCAAAGTCTCAAGGTTTCAAAATCCTCCCCCCATCCCGACGTTGAGTACTGTGACCGGGATGGGGGCTTTTTCGAAGGTCGTGCGGGAATGATTACTGAACCGCTATTGAATGAGTTTCGGCACGAAGTGGCTACTACGCGGCGGGTTTTGGAGAGAGTTCCGGAGCAGAAGCTGACGTGGAAGCCGCATGCCAAATCGATGACGCTCGGGCAACTGGCTTCGCACATTGCCTCCGTGCCGGGGAGCGTGGCGAGGATAGTTCAGCAGGATAGTTTCGATGTGAACAATGGGAACTTCATACCTCCGCAACCCAAGGACATGAAAGAAGTCCTTACGTCTTTCGAGCAGAGTGCGAAGGATGCCGAACAGTGCCTGCAGAACATGACTGACGACCAGGCGCGGGCGAACTGGCGATTACTGCGCGGCGATCAGACGTTGATGAATCTTCCGCGTGTGGGTTTTGTGCGGAGCATCATGATGAATCACTGGTATCACCATCGGGGGCAGTTGTCGGTGTACCTGCGATTGCTGGATGTGCCGGTGCCTTCGATTTACGGGCCCAGCGCGGATGAAGCTCCGTTCGCGTGACGGGGGTTCCGCGATCTGATCTCTCCTAGGGCGCTGGATTTACAACGTCATTACTTCGGATGCCGCTACTACTCGATTGCGGCCTTGCTGTTTGGCCTGGAACATTCGTTCATCGGCGAGGGCGAATAGGTCGGTCGTGCTCTGAGCGTCGTTGGGGAAGCTGGCTACGCCCGCGCTGATGGTGACGTGAATCTGCTCTCCTCGCGCGGGGGAGGTCACCACCGTGCTGGCGATCAGTTCGCGCAAGCCTTCAATCTTCTGGTACGCCGCCTCGAGATCGGTCTCGGGCAGAATGACGACGAATTCCTCTCCGCCGTAACGCCCGGCAGTGTCGCTCTGACGAAATGAATCGTGAATCAGGGTGCCGATGCTCTTCAGTGCAAGGTCGCCGGCCAAATGTCCGTGTGTGTCGTTAAGCAACTTGAAGCGGTCGGCATCGATCACGGCAATGCTCATTACCTTGCCGTAACGCTGGGCACGGCTGAGCTCGACGGAGAAGCGATCGTCCACGTAGCCTCTGCTGAAAAGTCCGGTCAGAGGATCACGAGTCGCGAGCTGAAGCAGCTTCTGGCTTCGCGCGACCAGGGCGAAACTGAGCACCGATGCGGTGGCCATGATGATGAGGCGCGCGATCTGGGCTGCCCAGCCGAAGACTCCATACGGAAATGGCGCATAGCTGGGATTGTTCAGGTCCCAATGGGTGGCGGCATACGAGACGATCGCTAAGTATTCTCCGACGGCGAGCAATCCGGCGGTGATGCAGATTCGCTTGTCGTAGCGCAGGCCGGTGCCGGCGATGGCGAGAAAGTATCCCTCGAAGACGACTTTGCTGTTCACTGCCGTGTGCGGCTCGTTGAGCAACAGGAATAGCGCGAGGCCGATGCTGACCATGCTGACGTCAAAACTGCTGCTGACGAAGCTGAGCCACGGAGGATTGAACTCACGGGAGATCAGCAGGTACACGATCAAAGAAAAGAGAAATGTGCCGACGGTCAGGGTGATGCCGACGAACGCTTCCTTGGGATCGCCGGGGAAGAAGACGGAATTGATGACAGGTATGAGCAGGAGGACGCTCGCCAATCCGACTCTCACTTTTGCGATGAGGAGTTCTCCAGCTACCGCGGCTTGCGCGAGAACCGGGTCGGGACGCGACCAGACGGATGCAAAAACATTTTGGGTACGCAACTTCATAGGGGTACAAAGAGGCCGATCCGCCGGCTTCAGGACCTTGAGGGGAATTCGGTCGCAGTTTCACGCTGGCAGAGAGGTGGAAGCAGAATAAGGCGACAGGGGCTTCCGGGCAATGAAATTCGGAAACGTGCACCATGGAACGAAAACGACAGTGCTATTTCGGTCGCGCACCTCGGTGCAGCGCTGCAGCTCAAATGCCTTGACCATCGAGATCACAGGGTTTCGCGGAGGAACAGCGGACTAATTCATGTTGCGCATGGAGCAGGAGCCTGGGCCGTCGGGGTGCCCGCAGGATCCGCAAGGCCCGGCCGCCGGCGAAGGGCTGGACGAACCCTTGGCCGACACGGCAAACACGGAGAGTTGCGGCTCAAGTTTCTTGGTATGGCATTTGGGGCACTCGGCCTTTTCCTTGCCATAGACCAACGCTTCGAAGTGGTGATCACATTCCTTGCAGATGTACTCGTAGATGGGCATGGGCGACTCCGTACCTATTAGAATCAATTTGTGGGGAGTTCGCAAATCTCAAATTCTGAACGCAGGGACCACTCTTCCCGTTCTGAACCATCTTCACGCTGGCACGAGCGCGCGCCTTTTCGGGCGCGGCGCTGGCTGGGTGGCGGACACGTCCAGACGATTGCCAGTTTTCTGATGCAGCGGCGGATTCATCTGCCGGCGGCGGAAGAGCGGCTGGTGGAAGTTGCGCCCGGGATCAAGGTGCGTTGCTGGTGCCGCTGGCAGGCGGACCGCGCGTCGGCGATGACGGTGATTGCGGTGCACGGGCTCGAGGGATCGACGGAATCGCAGTACATGCTGGGAGTGGCGCGCAACGGGCTGGACGCGGGCATGAATGTGGTGCTGATGAATCAGCGAAACTGCGGCGGGATGGATGATTGCGCTCCAACTCTGTACAACTCGAGTCTCTCTGGCGATGTGGCGGCCGTGGCGCGGCACGTGGTGGAGCGTGACGGCGTATCGCGGTTTGGGCTGGTTGGATTTTCGATGGGCGGAAATCTGGCGCTGAAACTCGCGGGCGAGTGGGGCAGCGCCGCGCCTGCAGAGTTCAAGTGTGTGGCGGCGGTGTGTCCGGCGATGGATCTGGCGGCATCGGCGGATGCGCTGCATGAGCCCGCGAACCGGCTTTATGAATACTACTTCCTGATGCAGTTGTTCCGGCGGATGAAGGCGAAGGCGCGGCATTTTCCTGAGGCGTTTGATTTGTCGCGGATGCGCGGGGTGAAGAGCCTGCGTCAGTTCGACGACCGGATTACGGCGTACTACTGCGGGTTTACGGGCGCGGACGATTACTATGCGCGAGCTGCGGCGGCGAATGTGGTGGATCGCATCGCGGTTCCAGCTCTGATCATTCATGCGGCGAATGATCCGTTTATCCGGATGCGCACTGAGACGCGAACGAAGATTCTCACGAATCCGAATATCACATACATCGAGACCGATGATGGTGGGCATTGCGCGTTCGTGGGAGTGCCGGATGGGGATGGAGATGATGGGCGGTGGGCGGAGCGGGAAGTGGTGTCGTTTGTGCGCGGGTGCTCGTAACTTCCAAAGCTCTGAAACACAACGTCCCAAACTTCCAATACAGGGGACACGAAGGGGCACAGAGGAATTTTTTTCTTCAACCGCAGGAGCGCGGAGGAATTCTTTGCTTTACGCGGCTGGGATTGCGGCTGGGCTTCTTCTTGACTGGTAGGACTTTCTCCAGCCTTTTGCGTTGGTGCGGATGTAGGCCAGGGCGAGCATTGCCAGGAAGATGATCAGCAGGCCTGCGCTGGCGCTCGCGATCGTCTGGGCGTGTTTGGCGAGGATGGAGACGCGTCCGTAAACGAATTCGATGTGCACCCAGTACACGAGTAAAGAAGCCTGGCCGAGTTGAATCAGCGGGCTGAATCCCCATTGGCCTAGACCCCAGCGGCACCATGCATAGGTCGCTGTGAGGATTCCCATGAGCATCCCGACACGAATCAGAAAGAACTGCGGGCTGGTGTGCCAGTAGTCATAGACGGGATAGAGCTTCCAAGGCGAGGCATCGAGCAGCCGGGAGAGTTCGATGAGGAGGAGTCCGACGATGCCGAGAGAGAAGAAGACGCGGGTTTCGCGAGTGCGAATCCAGTCGCTCTGCAGGATGAATCCGACGGCGAGGCCGGCGAATGCGAACGCTGCCCATGGGAACACCGGGAAGAGCCAGGCTTGCGGAGTGCCGAGGTTGTGGACTCCATTGACGTAGGACTCGAGGGGCCAAGGGAGGAATTTTGGGCGCAAGGTGGTCCAGAGCAACGGGGTGAGGAGCGAAATCAGGAGTGCGGTTGCGGCCGCTGCGAGGATGAGGGCGAGTCGCGGGGAACGGTGCCTCCCGGCTTCACCGGGATGGACAGCTTCGCTCACGGGAGGCGAAGGCGGCTGTCCCCACATTCTTGTAGCAAGAATGATCCAGCAGAGGAGTCCCATCAGCATCATTGAAAGCCCGATGGTGTTCAGGATATCGACGCGCAGCAGATCGCTCTTCGGCGCCCATCCCCATGAGATGGCGTATTCCTGCAAGCGAAAGAGCAGGCCGAAGCCGAAGATTTCCGCGCCGCGCCAGATGGTGCTGCGGGCGATCTGGGATGCGGGAAGGTTCTTTTGGCGGAGTTTTTCTGTGACCAGCGCGAACGAAATCCCCGCCAAAAATAGGAAGAGGGGCGCTGGGAAGGTGCCGCCAAGCTGCGAGTACATGAAAAAACGGCTCTGGCGGGCGGATCCACCGAGCCATGAGTCGTAGCAGTGGGTTTGAAACATGAGGACGCAGGCGAGACCGCGCATCCAGTCGATGTAGGCGAGGCGGGGTTTTGCGGGTCCGGCAGCGGTCATGGTGGGGACGATGGGCAGTATACGTCAGGGGCCGGGCAAGTCCGTGTTTGCCCGGTTTTCATCCCGGGAATACCGGTTGTGATCCCGATCACGTGGTCTTTCTTTAGGTATGCATCCCCTTGATTACGGAAGTTCTACCCGTAACTGCTGAATTTCGAACAGATGCGATTGTTAACTTTGTGTCTTCCGTACAACCTAAGAGACAAGACGATTGATCGAAGGTAAGATAGCTTTATCGAAGCACAATTGAACCTTTCTGCATGCAAGCAAGGGAGCGCGTATGTCCAAGGGTAGGGCCTCAGTGTGTCTGGTGTCGGCTGTCCTCGTAGTGATTCTAACGAGCACGAGTTTTGCGGCGATGCAGAACCGGATTGCCAACGGAATTAGCGGCGCTCCGGTGGCGATGCGAGGCCAGGTGCATCGGCTGGCGCAGCCGCAGTTTGATCTGGGGCGGGTAGATCCGGCGATGGCGATGGGCACGATGACGCTGGTCACGACAATGACGCCGGCTCAGCAACAGGCGCTGAATACATTGCTCGCGCAGCAGCAAGATCCGAAGTCTTCGAACTATCACAAGTGGCTGACGCCGGAGCAGTTCGCGGACCGGTTTGGACTTAGCCAGAGCGACATCCAGCAGATTGCGTCCTGGCTCAGTTCGCAGGGATTCACGGGCGTGTTTCCGGCACGTGGAAGAAATTGGGTATCGTTCACGGGGACGGCATCGCAGGCGGAAGCGGCATTCGGGACGGAAATCCATCGCTACAACGTGAAAGGCGTAATGCATTATGCGAACGCGACGCCGCCCAACGTACCTGCTTCCATGATTGGTGTGGTGGCGGGATTCCGAGGACTGCACGATTTCCGTCCGCATCCGAGAGCTAAGAGGCGGGCCATGCCCTACTGGTATGACTCCACCTACGGGTTTAGCGCTCTTGCGCCCGGAGATATAGGAACCATTTACAACGTCAACACGCTTTACGGTGCCGGAGTTGACGGCACAGGCCAGAAACTGGCTGTCATGGGCCAAACTGACATCTACCTGGCTGACCTAAACTACTTCCGAAGCAGCTTCGGGTTGAGTTCTCTCTCTTGCACGACGAACGGCAGCGGCGTAATTACCGCGTGTAACGATCCGCATTTCAAATATGTACTGGACGGTACCGATCCGGGATTGTCGACAGGTGGAGACATAGGGGAGGCGGATCTAGACATAGAGTGGTCCGGCGCGGTGGCTCGCGGGGCTCAGATCATATTCGTAAACTCAACCGACACCTTCACTTCCTACTACTACGCAATCGACAACCAGATTGCTCCTGTCATCAGTTTGAGCTATGGAGAATGCGAGTTTTACGACAATCTCCTTCCGCAGGACGAGATCGAACTGAAGAAGGCCAACACTCTGGGTATCACTGTCGTGAATTCCAGCGGAGATAGCGGCGCAGCCGAGTGCGACTACTTCAAGACAGTCACGACCACAAATCTGGCTACACAGGGACTAGCGGTCAGTTATCCGGCGAGTAGCCCGGAGGTGACAGGGGTTGGCGGGACTGGCGTCGTATTCGCCGATTGGGATAATCCGCAGTATTGGGGTACATCCAACGGGACAACTGGCGGTTCTGCCTTGTCGTACGTTCCGGAACAGGTTTGGAACGATGACTATGAGTTCGCCCAATATTGCAAGGCAAACACGAGTAGCTTGTTTTGTAAACAGGGTGGCAGTACGGCGAGGAGCGGTTGGGTTCCCATAACGAGCGAAGCCACGGCGCAGACCGATATTGGAATTTCATCGAGTGGTGGCGGAGCCAGTAACTGCTCCGTACAGAATTCGAATTTCACCGCCTGTGTGTCAGGATTTGCGAAGCCTTCGTGGCAGACCGTAACGGTTTCAGGCCAGTCGACTCGCCTCTCTCCGGATATCTCATTCTTCGCCTCACCGAACTTTCCGGGTTATCTTTTCTGCACTCCGCAATCGGAGTTGGTGAATAATGCGCCGTCTACCAGTACGTGCGTAAGTGGAATTGCAACGGCGGCAGAGACTTACAACTCATTGATCGGCGGAACATCGGCGTCTGCTCCGGTCTTTGCAGGGATCGTGGCACTGCTGAACCAGTACACCAGCAGCAGCGGACAGGGAAATATCAATCCCATGCTTTATCAGCTCGCCGCAACTACGCCCGGCGCCTTCCACGACACGACCGTCGCAGACAACAAGGTATTCTGCCAGGCGGGAACTCCCACCGGGCAGTTAGCGTCACTGGTTTGCCCTTCATCGGGAGTTATCGGGTACAACGCCGGAACTGGGTTTGACCTGGCGACCGGGCTAGGCTCGCTCGACGTGAATGCTTTTGCGGTCGCCTTGGCGAGTCCACCGGACTTCACTGCGAGCACGCCGACAACCAGCCTGAGCCTTTTCACCGGGCAGAGCGGAACGGCAACGATCACCGTTACCCCTATCCACAATTTCAATGGAACGGTTAGTTTCTCCTGCTCCGGACAGCCGACCGGGGTTAGTTGCTCTTTTAGTCCGTCGACCGTGGCGGGAAGCGGAACGACCACCGCGACCATCCAGACCAGTGGCACCGGCACTCCGAGCGGCACAGTCACAATCAATGCAACCACCGGTACGTTGAGCCAAGTCAACCATCAGGCTGCATCCATTGCTCTGACGGTTACCGCTCCGTTTACGATCCAGACGCCGCCGGCGAATTTTCTGGTGGCGCAAGGATCCAGTGTTTCCGCCACGCTGGATGTCACATTCGCCAGTGGATTCAGCAACGCCGTTACGTTCACCTGTACCGACACCGTTGCGGGATCGACGTGTCCGGGATCGCCGCAGCTCGCGGCATCCGGACAGATAAGCTTCACCATCACGACCAGCCTGCCCACGGCGAAGTTGCAGCGTCCGATGGACCGTGGCATGAAGATCTTCTATGCCGCAATGCTGCCGGGGTTCTTCGGTATTATGTTCGTGGCGGGGTCGCGCAAGCGCTCGCTGCGCGGCATGCGTCTGCTGGGACTGATTATGGTCCTGGGCATGTCCACCATGTGGATGGCTTCGTGCGGCGGCAACGGGTCCGGGGGCACGACCGGGAATCCTGGGACTCCGAAGGGAACTTATACGATCAACGTCACCGGTACGTCTGGTTCCTACACCAGCCCGGCTACGCCGCTTACACTGACCGTCCAGTAGATCGCTGGAAAAGAACTGGGGCGCTCTCCGATTGGACAGACGGAGAGCGCCTTCTTCTTTTCTGAACTCCGCAGTACCTTTTCCACAGCGAAAATCTCGTTCGTTGTGACATCCAACCTTTGACCGAGGCAATAGAAAGCGCACACTGGAGCTGCGCGAAGAATCTCAGGGCGCAGATTCTAAAGCGAGGGGCGGCGCTCCTGAACGGGAGCTAAGTCATTGTTTCTCAATATTTTGCGCGCAAGCTCCTTGTTTCCAATATTTTGTGGACCAAAAGGCATGATCGAGGGAACAAGTTCTTTGAAATCAATATTTTGAGAGAACGATCTGAAAAAATGAAATCGCTCCCCTACCGCTTTTGCCTTCCCAGAAGCCATCTGCGAAACTGAACCACCGAGCACGAAGCTCTGATCCCTGGGCACGGAGAACTTTTTAAAAACATGGGCCGCATCCACGTACTTTCCGATACCGTTGCCAACCAGATCGCCGCGGGCGAGGTGGTGGAGCGGCCTGCGTCCGTGGTGAAGGAGATGCTGGAGAACTCGCTCGACGCGGGGGCGACGCGCATCAAGATCAGCGTGGAGGCGGGCGGGAAGAAGTTCATCCAGATTACCGACAATGGATGCGGGATGGTGCGGGACGACGCTATGCTGGCGTTCGAGCGGCATGCGACGTCGAAGATCAAGAATGCGGAGGATCTGCTGAGCGTGGCGACGCTGGGATTTCGCGGGGAGGCGCTGCCTTCGATTGCGTCCGTTTCGCGCTTGCGGCTGGAGACGCGGGCGGCCGAGGAGCAGGCGGGCACGGTGGTCGAGATTAACGGCGGGAAGATCGCGCGGGTGGAAGAGGCGGGACTGCCGCTGGGAACATCGATTACGGTGCGCGATCTTTTCTTCAATATCCCGGCGCGCAAGAAGTTCCTGAAATCAGAGTCCACCGAGCTGTCGCACATTGCGTCGCTGGTGACGCATTATGCGCTGGCGCATCCGGAGAAGCATTTCGAGTTGCACTCGGCGACGAACGCGATGCTGGTCGCACCTCCGGTGTCGGGGCACAGCGAGCGCGTGTATCAGGTGTTTGGGAAGGAAACGCTCGATCAGTTGATTCCCGTGGCGGCACGGCAGGCGCTGGAGCATGTGGGTTTGCCGCAGCCTCCTCCATGGCGGCGGAAGGAAGAAGATGACGAGGCCTCCGCTGCGAAAGATCCCGGCGAGATGCGAATTCATGGATTCGTTTCGAAGCCGGAGATCCAGAAGCTGAATCGGAATTCGATTTTTATCTTTGTGAACGGGCGGCTGATTCGGGACCGACTGGTGCAGCACGGGCTGACCGAGGCTTACCGGAACATCATTCCTCCTGCGGTGTATCCGGTGGTGCTGCTGTTTCTGGAGTTGCCGGCGGCGGAGGTGGATGTGAATGTGCATCCGTCGAAGACCGAGGTGCGGTTCCGGCAGCAGACGGCGATGCACGATTTTGTGCGGGATACGGTGAGGGCGGCGCTGATGAAGGCACGTCCGGTGCCGCAGTTCGTGGCCGAGATGCGGGCGCATGCCACGGCGGGGCAGGCGCTTTCGCCTCCGGCAGGGCTTCCGGCTCATGACGGAGGGCTGCCGGTTCCCGGCTCTCGACTTCCGAACGAGGCTGCGGCGCTTCCCGGACATGAGTTTGCTTTGCGGACGGTCGGAACTTCCTGCGATTTCTGCGCGGTTTCAGTTTGAGGGCGGGATTGCGGTGGAGGGCAATGCGGGGATTCCGGTGGCGCGCGGGTTGGAGCATGCATCGCTCAATCCGAATTTCGCGGCAACGCTTCCCGAGCAACTTGAGGCGGTGCCCGATCACGGATGCTCTCCTGCGCTTGAGGTCAGCGAGGCTGAACCGACCCTCTCTTCGTTGGGCACGCTACGGCCGCTGGGGCAGATCCGGAATTCGTTCATTCTGGCGGTGAATGAAGATGGGCTGTGGATCATCGACCAGCATGTGGCGCACGAGCGTGTGCTGTTCGAGCGCGTGCTGAAGCAGCGTGCGGCACAGAAAGTCGAGAGCCAGCGGTTGCTGATGCCGATTGTGCTGGAGTTGTCTCCAGCGCAGCAGGCGGTGTTTACGGAAATATCTGATGAGCTGCAGCACAACGGATTTGAAGCGGAGCCGTTTGGGGCGCGCAGCGTAGCGATCAAGGTTGCGCCCGGCGGGAGTGGAGGCCGCGGCAGGTCGAGCATCTGCTGCATGAATTGCTGGATCAGTTCGCGCGGGAAGAGCAGTCGTTGAACCTGGAGAAGATCCGGGCGCGGATTGCGGCGTCGATCGCGTGCCATGCCGCGATCAAGGTGAACATGCCGCTGGAGCAAAACAAGATGGAGTGGCTGCTGGCGGAACTGGCGAAGACGGAGCATCCGATGTCGTGTCCGCATGGCAGGCCGGTGGTGCTGCGGTATTCTGTGAAGGACATTCAGAAGGCGTTTAAGAGAATCTAGTCCCGAGTTGCGAGTCCCGAGTACCGAGTCTCGGTTTACTCGCGACGCGGGGCTCAGGACTCGCAACTTTCTTCTATGACTGATCTGGAACTGCAACAGTTGCGGCTCGCGAAGTGGCGGCTGGATGGGAAACCTCTCCGGACGATTGAGGAGGCGCGCGGGTTCTTGGAGGATGTGGGATTCTGCCTGATGTATCCGCGGCGGCCGGCTCTGCTGGTGCCGACATTCATGGGCGCGTTTGTGGGCGCGGACGACCGGTTGCCGGAGTGGCAGCATGCGTTTAAAGATCCGCGGGCGGCGCAGGCGACGGAGTTGATGGTGCGGCTGCTGCGGGAGAAGACGGTGTTCGAGGCCAATGTATTTGAAGAGAACAATGGGTTCCTGGTGGCAGCCTCGGCGTTTCCTTATTTTTATGCGCTGATGGGGGAGCGGAATCCGAAGCAGGCGCCGAAGGCGGGTTCGCGATCTCCGTATTCCGCACTGGCGTGCGATGCGTTTGCGCTGATTCAGCGGGAGGGTGCTCTCTCGAAACAGAAACTGCAGGAGTCCCTGGGCGGGAGCGTGTCGCTGGCCGCGCTCGACAAGGCGTTGGCGGAGTTGTGGTCGAAGCTGCGCATCACGCGCGTGGATTACGACGGGAATAAGGGATCGGTGTGGGATCTGCTGTATCGCTGGGCCGCGGATCCGGTGAAGGAAGGTGTTGGTCTGTCGGTGCAAGAGGCGTTATCGGCGCTGGTGTCGAAATATGTGGATTGCACGATTGCGGTGGAGCCGGCAGAACTGGAAGTCTTCTTCGGGAACTTTGTGGCGCGATCGAGGGTGAAGGAGGCGGTGAACGCCTTGCTGGCTGCGCGCGAGTTGAGCTTCGTGCATGTGGCGGGGAAGTCGATGCTGCAGATTACTCCGGAGAAGGTGGTGGTCACGCCTGCGCTTCGGAGCGCGACGCGCTAGTTTTCACCTGCGGATAGCAGCGGAATGTCCTTCTCAGTGATCAGGATGACAGTCCATTTACGCAGGACACATTCGCAGTCCTGATGATCATCGTCTGTGTCTGATTCGGCAAAACCTTATCGCGGGCGGCTTGCGCCTTCTCCTACCGGCTTGCTGCATGTGGGGCATGCGCGGACGTTTTGGATTGCTGCGCAGCGGGCTGCCGAGCGCGGCGGGACGTTGATTCTGCGGAATGAGGATCTGGATGCTCAGAGGTGCCGGTCGGAATTCGTGCAGGCCATGATGGAGGATCTGCACTGGCTCGGGATTTCCTGGCAAGAGGGGCCGGATTGTGGAGGCCCGTTTTCTCCTTACACGCAGAGTGAGCGGCGGGAGTTTTATCTGGCTGCTTGGAATCTGCTGCGCGAGGGTGGATTTATCTATCCCTGCAGTTGTTCTCGGAAGGATGTCGCGATGTCTCTGGGGGCTCCGAATGGTTTGGATGATGAGCCGGTGTACTCGGGGAAGTGCCGGCCTGCGGGAGCATTGGAGGAAGCGACTCGGCTGCGCCTTGCTGGACGGGCGAAAGCGTCCGTCTCCACACAGGCTGTCCCCACACAGGCCGTCCCCCCATCGGCCGGGGTGCATTGGAGATTTCGGGTGCCGGATGGCGAGCTGATCTCGTTTCACGATTTACATCTGGGGCAGCAAAGCTTCGTGGCGGGACGGGACTTTGGAGATTTCATCGTGTGGAGGCGCGATGATGTGCCGGCTTATCAGTTGGCTGTCGTCGTGGATGATGCTGCCATGCAGATCACCGAAGTCGTGCGCGGGGCCGATTTGTTGAAATCGACGGCGCGGCAGGTTCTTTTGTTTCGTGCGCTCGGATTGGAGATTCCGAAGTTTTATCATTGCGATCTGGTGCGCGATGACGCTGGAGTGCGGCTGGCGAAGCGGCATGATTCGTTGAGCATTCGCAAACTGCGCGAGATGGGGTGGACTCCGGAACAGGTCCGGAGCGAATCCGCCCAAGTCAGAATCGGCAACCCCGAAGGACTCTAAGGATCCCGAAGGTTGGCGGCCGGACAACCGAGGCGGATGTCTCCACATGTCTGGTGCGCGCTGCGTGTACAATTTTGCTGCCACAATGAACGATCCATCGGGCGCACTGAAGAATCCACGCAAGTTGATCATTGCCATTGACGGGCCGGCTGGGGCTGGGAAGAGCACCATTGCGGCCCGGCTGGCGCGCAAGCTTGGCTACGTGAACCTCGAGAGCGGAGCGATGTACCGCGCGCTGGCGCTGAAGGCGATCGTCAACGATGCGTCGTTTGAGGATGAGGCGGCGCTGGTGAAGCTGGCGGACGATTCGCAGATTCGGCTTGAGCCCACCTTGGGCGGCAATCGCACCTTGCTCGATGGGCGCGATGTTTCGGCGCGGATTCGAGAGCGGGACGTGACGGAGGGAGCCTCGAAGGTATCTGTGCATCCGAAGGTGCGGGAGTGGATGGTAGCGCATCAGCGGGAGATGGGCCTGGGCGGCGGTGTGGTGATGGAAGGGCGGGACATTGGGACGAAGGTTTTTCCGGACGCCGATTTGAAGATTTTTCTGGATGCCGATCCTGTGGTGCGGGAGCAGCGGCGGCTGGCGCAGAACAAGAATGCCGGAACGATAACGTCGAGTCTGGCGGCAGAGATTCGCGAACGCGATCACCGGGACCGGACGCGGACGGCATCTCCGCTGGTGGCGGCGGAGGATGCAGCGGTGATTGACTCGACTGCGATGAGCGAGGATGAAGTGTTGGCCCGGGTGGAGGCATTGGTTCGGGAGAGGGCTCGGTAAGAGCTCTCAACACAGAGGACACAGGCCTTCACAGAGGAAGGGACAGCCGAGGCGGCTGTCCCCACATAATGCTGCCTGGGACAGCGAATAGGCTGTCTCAGTTTTGGTTCCCTAGTTTTCTGTTGGCTGTACTTCGCCTTTTGGAGCCGGCAGTGATTTGGCCGGCTTGGCCGGGGTTGCCGGTGGAGGCGGAGTCGGAGGTGCCGTTGCCGAGGCTTTCCGGATCTCGATGTTGTCGTGCTCGTTGTTGACCACGATGTGAGCGCCGGCATTTCCAACGTTGCCGTTGGCCTTCGATTCGTGCTCGCCGTTGTTGACCTTGAGCTCCGCAAAATCAGATTGGATCTCGCCATCGCGGGTGCGGGCGTCGAGGCGGAATCCCGCGCGCTCGGGCAAGCTGAGTTGAATGTCGCCATTGCGGTTATCGATCTGGACATTGCCGACCTTGGTCATGCCCAATTCGATGGCGCCGTTGTCGTCCTGCAAGCGGACATCGCCGGTAACGCCTTCCAACCGGATGTTTTTGGAGCGCGTGGCGAGATGCACCGGGCCGGTGAGTTGATCGGCGCGAAGCTCGTCGGAGTCGAGATCGAGCGAACCGTCGATGCGCGAGAACTCCATGTCGGTACGCGAGGACTTGAAGGTGACACTCTTCGCGATACGCTCGAGCTTGATGCTCTCCTGGAATTCCCCTTCGAGTTGCAGTGTGCCCTTAACGTCGGAGACAGATACTTCGTTGAGGTGTCCTTCGACGCGGACGTCGCCGTTGACCTGCTCGACTTTGGCGGATCCCTTGTCCTGATTGATCTTGACGCTGCCATTGATGTCGTCCACGGAGGTGTCGGAGTGCTGCGCGGAGAGATCGATGTTGCCATCGCGGCCGCTGACGTTCACGTCGCCGTGGCGGGCGACGATCGAGACCGCAGCCTTGCGCGGAAGTGAGATGTCGAGATCGGTTTCGATGGGATGATCTCCGGCGGCATCGGTCTTGGCATCAATCGTGACCATGGCACCGGCTACGGTGATAGTGGGCCGGGTTTCGGTGTTGTACTTGTCGGCGTCGCCCTGATTGTCGGCGCCCACGCGCTTGCGGACGGCGATGGTGATCTTGTTGTCGTTGGAGGCGTGAATGCTGATGGCGCCGCGGTTATCGAGCACTTTCAGGGCTGCGCCCGCGGGGAAATCCTGTTCGAGGTGATCGTTGAAGTTGTAACTTTGCCCTCCGAAGATGGGGAAGTCCCCGTGATCGAAGTTGAAGTTCTCGCGGATCCCGGACCAGTCAACGCGTTCAAGCTGGGTTGCGACCAGGCCGGCGACTACGATCAGGACAACGAGGACAACTCCCCCGGCACCGATGCCCGAGGCACGCGTGCCCTCACGTTGTGCTTGCATGTGCTCGACGAGTTTGATCACGCCCCAGAGGATCAGCAGGACTGGCCAGTAGTTCGCGAACAGGTGCGCCAGCTTGGCTACGGACAGAATGCGCATCGTCCCGAGCAGGAAGACTGTGCCGACGACGATGAGCACGAAGGGTCCGGCAAACGAACGGTGACGGCGCGGCGGCAAAGGAGCGATCGGAGGTGGTGTCATCACTGGGCTAGACATTTTTCACCTCGCCAGAAGAGGGAGCAGATTCTGAACCGGGAAAGGTTCCTGTGACACCTGTCGGAGGCGCAGGCGGAGGAGTGGGCGGAAAGCCCGATGCACCGGGCGGCAGTGGGCCAACGTGTCCGGCGGAGGAAGCGTTGCTCTGCAGCAGCTTCACGACGCCAATGACGAGCAGGATTGCGGGCCAGGTTCTTCCGAAGCCGACACGAGAGACGCTGTCGAGCAGGAAGAGCACGCCGAGAGTCACCAGCATGGCCGGCCCCATCAAGCGGCGGGTGCGGCAGTTCTGGCATTGGCAGAAGGTTCGGGTTGAGCTGATCAGGCCCCACTGCTTGGCGAAGAGCCACACGCCGAGGAAGATCAGGATCAACGGCCAGAAGCGATCGAGGCCGAATTCGAAGAGTCCGGCAGTGTGCAGCAGGAACAAAACACCGAGACCGATTAGTACAGCAGCTCCGGCGGGGACCTTTGTGCCTTCGAATTTCTCGCCAGCTCCGAAGGCTGCAGCCAAGCCGAATGGATCAGGCGCAGGCGCTCCCTCAGAAACAGCTTTCGCGGTGCGGGCGGCGTCGATGATCTGATAGACGTAAAAAAATCCGGTGGCGATCGCCAGCATGGTGATCACGTACCAGGGAAGATCGGAACCGAGGCCGAGGATCAGCAGCACCATGATGACGAGGTGCGCGAGTCCTTTGGCGTACTGGCCGGCATAAACGGCGCCGACGCCGATGGGAAAAAATCCGGCTAGGATTCCAGCGACTGCAGGGTTCGGTCCCGACGAGCCAATAGGCCGGACCGGCTGAAACGGCGGCGGAGTGCCCGGAGGCATCGCGGCGCCGACAGGCGGATAAACGGTTTGAGCGGGCGGGACATAGCCTGGGGCGGACGCGGCACTCTCCATGCGTGCGGCCAAGCAAGACTCGCAGTAGATCACTCCGCGGACGTCGCGGGTGCATTGGTTACAAAGTGGCTTGCCACAGGTGCGGCAAAAAGCCACTGCAGCAATATCATTGTGCGTGGCGCAGTTCATACGAACCTCCTGTACGTGCTCACCGTCACTACAGGCAGATCGGCATCAACTCCAAAAAGACATGGACCCCGGTGAACGCTAGCCAGAATCAACTGCTCCCCTGATTGGCTGTAATTGCGCTCCTGCTTCTGCTCGGGCTGCTGTGATGTGTCGTTCTTACGATTTTTCTGTTTTTGTCCGGGCTCGGCGGGAGTGAGGTTGCCCTTCACCTTGCGAATGGCGGCCTGCACTTCGTACACGGCGCGGACGTTATCGACGTAGCGGATCACCCGGGCCTGGGTGTTGTAGTAGGTGTGACGGATCGCGGATGGACGCAGGCTGACCTCTTTCAGATCAGACGGCTTTACACCAGCGACTGTCAGGCCCACCGACAGCGCGAAGAATGCCATGCCGAATGACATGGCGAAGCGCGGCTGGCGGACGGTGGCCCAGAGTGGCTCCAGGAACGCGGCCTGCACATGCTCCAGCCATGAGACTTTCGGCTGGCGCGCGGGCGAGGTCGCTCTGAGGCGTTGGGTGTCAACGCCCGTCGTGGATGCCAGGATGTTCATGACCAGGCTGACTGGAGGCTCCACCTCCGTGAGACCTTTCAGCCAGTTGCGGCCCGCGTCAGCTTCAGCGAGCAGCGGTCCGCACGCCCTGCAAGTCCGGGCGTGGGCCTGGAAGCGGTCGAGCGCGACGCCGCTCAGGACGCCATCAAGGAAGTCCGTGAGCAGCAGGTCGAACTCGTTACACTGCATTCCGTTACTGGTTCGGTCTGGCATCACATCACCTGCCTATAGGTACGTTGAAGGAGCCTGGCAAGTTCCGCTCGACCCCTATTTATTCTCGATTTCACGGTGCCCTCCGGAACCCTCAAAACGGCGGCAATTTCGCGGTAGTCCATATCCTGTAAGTCCCTTAGAATCACTGCTTCCCGAAGTTCGGGGGAAAGCCTGGCCAGGGCTGCATGGACAGTCTCGGAGACCTCCCGGCTACGGACATGGGCGTCCGGCGGGGCCGATTGGTCGGGAATTTGCTCACTGAGCGGCTGAACGTCGTCATGATCGGAACCAGCCGTGTCCATGGAGTCGGTCATACGGTCCTGCTTGGTCTTGCGGAAGTGGTCGACCAGCAGGTTGCGGGTGATGGTCGTAACCCAGGTGACGAACGCGCCCTTGGATGAGTCGTAGCTGGAAAGCGTGCGGTACATCTTGATGAAGACCTCTTGGGTGAGGTCCTGGGCGTCGTCGCCGGAACCGGCGAAGCGGTAGCAGATGTTGTAGATACGCCGGTTGTAGGTTTGCACGATTTCCTCCCAGGCAGCCGCGTCTCCGGCGATACACCGCCGGACCAGCATCGCAACGACCTGGACGTCTTCCACTTGCGCTCCCCGGAAATTACATCGCTACTGAGACTTGGGCTTCGCCTGGACCAGGACAGCGGGAGACCGCTCCAGGCAACGCCTACCAGACAGTACGTCATTGAGCGGCTTGAAGTTTCCCTAGATCAAAGCTATCCGGAACACGGCATTGTAGCAGCGAGTTACCGTGGTCATGCAGTGCGTCTACGCATATCAGGGTATGCAAACGAGGGTTTTGGGACGCATCCAAGCGTTGCTTGGGAGTATTCTGCGTACCACGTCGCGATAGGCCGTGACAGAGTCCCGGCAGACATGATCCGTCGGTATCGAAGACGGGCCTCAAGTCAAGATTGGAGCGATCGGTTCATGAACATGAAGAAGAACGTATTGAGCGCGATTCGTTTAGCAACATGGATGATGCTGGTTCTGTGGCTGAGCGCCGCCGCGGCGCAGTTGGCGAGTGCGCAGGAGAGTGCGCAAGGTTATGACGATCCTCCGGCGCGCGTAGCGCGGCTGGGATACATGCAGGGCTCGGTGTCATTTCAGCCTGCGGGAGAGAACGAATGGGTGCAGGCGGTGGCGAATCGTCCGATGACGACGGGCGATAAGTTGTGGGCCGATCGGGATTCGCGGGCGGAAGTGCAGCTTGGGCAGTCGATGATCAATCTCGCGCCGAACACGGGATTTTCGTTTCTCAATCTCGATGACCGGACGGTGCAGATGGAGATTACCGCGGGCGCAATCAATGTGCGCGTATGGTCGTTGAATCGCGACGGCGTGTACGAGATCGACACGCCGAACCAGGCCTTCACGGTGAGCGAGCCGGGACGCTATCGCATTGAGACATCGGAGAACGGTGACTATACGGCCGTCACGATCTGGGAAGGTGCCGGCGAATCCACCGGGAACGGGCAGAGCTACACGCTGCGCGCCGGGCAACGGGTGCGATTCAGCGGAACGACATCGCTGAATGCGGAGGTGGAGCAACTCGGACAGCCCGATGATTTTGACCGATGGAGCGAGTCACGGGAACGGCGGTACGACGATTCGCCTTCGGCGCGGTACTGCTCGCGCGACGTGGTGGGATTCGACGATCTCGATCAGTACGGGGATTGGAGTCCGTATCCGGAATATGGGGCGGTGTGGTATCCGCGAGTGGCTCCGGGATGGGCGCCGTATCAGGTGGGACATTGGGCATGGATCGATCCGTGGGGATGGACGTGGGTGGATGAAGCGCCCTGGGGATACGCACCGTTTCATTACGGGCGATGGGCATGGCTGCGCGGCAGGTGGGGATGGGTACCGGGGCCGCGGGACGTGTATCCGGTGTACGCGCCCGCGCTGGTCGTATTTGTCGGCGGCGGAATGGCGTTGGGAGGAAATGTAGGGTGGTTCCCGCTGGGGCCGCGCGAAGTGTATGTACCGTCGTATCGCGTGAGCCCGACCTATGTGAACCGGGTGAACATTACGAACACGACCGTGAATCAGACGACGATCACGAACGTGTACAACACGACCATCGTCAACAAGAACACGACGATCACGAATGTGAATTACGCGAATCGCAATGTGCAGGGCGCAGTGACGGCTATGCCGAGACAGGCGTTTGCGACGGCGCAGCCGGTGAACCGGAATGCCGTGCGGATGAATGCGAATGAGATTGCGCGGACTCCGGTAAGTATGCGGGCTGCGGTGCCTCCGGAGCGGCAGGCGGTGCTGGGAATGCATGCGAATACCGCGGGACGGGTTGCGGCACCTTCGCCGGCAATTGCGCAGAGAACTGTGATCGCGAAGACCGCGGCTCCACCTCCACCGCCTGCGTTCTCTGCGCGGCAGCAGATGCTCGCGAAGCAGCCGGGAGTCCCGATTCCACGGCAGGAGTTGCAACGGCTCGCTCCGGCGCGTCCAGAGTCGCAGAGACTGGTGAGGCAGGCCCCTCCGGGAAAGCCGGCGACGCCGAGTGCGGCAGTGAATCGGAGGGTACCAGAGCCGGGGAATCGGCCTGGGGCTCCTGCGGCGAACGAGAGGCCGGGCGCGCCTGCAGCGCCACAACCGCGGCCGGGTCAGCCTGCGCCGAATAATCGGCCGGAGATGAATCAACCGAACCGGCCTGCAACTGCGCCGCCCCCGAATGCTCGTCCGGAGACGAACCAGCCGCGTCCGTTTGAGCCGCCAGCGCGGAATGATCGGCCGTCGTCTGCGCAGCCGAATCGACCTGCGCCGGGACAGCCTGCGCCGAATAACCGTCCGGAGACGAATCAGCCGAACCGGCCTGCAACTGCGCCACCCCCGAATGCTCGTCCGGAGACGAACCGTCCGTCTGAGCCGCCGGCGCGGAACAATCGGCCGCCGTCTGCGCAGCCGAATCGACCAGCACCAGGTCAACCAGCGCCGGGACAGCCTGCGCCGAACAACCGCCCGGAGATGAATCGGCCTGAGCCAACGCCGCCTCCTGCAAACAATCGTCCGGAGAATCAGCCGAATCGCATGGAGCCGAATCGCGCGCCACAGCAGACCCCGCCGAGCAATGACCGGTTCCCATCTGCGCAGCCGAACTCGCGTCCGCAGCCGAGTCAGCCCGCACCGGGAAGCCGTCCAGAGGTGGCCCGTCCGGAACAGCAAGGCCCTCCTCCGGGTCGTCCGGATCGTCCGGCCAATCGTGCGGAGCCGCAGGCTGCGCCGAATCGTCCCGAGCCGAAGCGCCAGGCAGAGCCGCCGCGCAGCGCACCGCCATCGCGGCAGGAGCCTCCGCCGAGCAAAGACCGTCCGCCGCAACGCACGCCGCCGGATGACAAACATCCGCAAGGCGAGAGCTATCGCCCGAACACTCCGAACCGGAATAGGCGATTGGAAGAAACCCGGAGTTTGGGCTGGAGGTATGCATAGGAGTTTCTGTTTTTCGTGGAGGAGCGTCCGGAAGCCGGAGAGAGAAAGCGGGTGGTCGGGTGGGTGAAAAAAAGTGGCGCACCGAAGTGCGCCACTGGTGTGAGATGCGTTTTCAGTTATTGCTCAAAGTAGATGAGCGTTAGCTGGTTACCATCGTTCTCAATCGCGATGACCTTGGTGGAATCCGCGACATAGTAATCGAAGGCATCGGGACTGGATGGTGCCGCGATATCCAATCCAGTGATGGTGTTTCCGGTACCGGTACCCGTTGAAGAGAACACGCCGTTTACCGTTACGCTTGCGGGCAGCGGAGTTACGCCATCATTCAACCAGTTCGAGTCAACACCTAAGTTGGCGGAAGCGAATGTTCCAGTACCGGTTGTAACCAATCCAACGTCGTCGAATTCTTGTTCGTTGGTGAAGTCAGCTCCGGTTGCGTCCATTACGTACGTGCCAGAGATCGTAGCACCGGCGGTTTGTTGGTAGCCGAGTCCCTGTGTGATGTCGCTAGTATCCATCGAGATCGCTAGCGCGTTGCCATTTCCGTCGACATACAATTGGAGGTCGAACGTGTGTGCTCCGTCGGTGATACCGGTAAGCGTTACGCGACCGCTTGCATCGGCGGCATAAGTGCCTCCGGTAAGTGGGGCAGCGGGCTGCACGATAGTCAGATCACTGTAACTGATCGTGCCGCTTACGCCGGTGGCTCCTTGGGCAAGAGCCAGAGTTGCTGCTTGCTGCAAAGCTCCATGAGCATTGAATCCGGTCAAACCTACTACGTAACTCTTGCCGGAGACCGTGACGTCGGCACCCTGTCCAAGCGCTGTTCCCCCCATCGTGTTGGAAGACGGGTCAACAACTTCTGCCAAACGGATGTGGGTTGAGTCCACGATATAGCCGGCAAACTTCAGGAGCGGTAAAGTCGTATTCGTCGGCTTCAACGAAATTACGATACGTCCCGAGGCGTCGGGTCCAGTTATCACGCTCGTTGTCGTATCGAATGTCTCACCAGGATTCAGGTTGCCGCCGCGGTTTTGGTCGAAAATGCTCGACGACGTGATGGCTCCGTTCCCGTCCATATCAAGAATGCCACCGATTGCAATGGTATTACCGCCGACATCAATTCCCTGAGCAGCAAAAGCGTAGCCGCCAGAAGGCAACGCGCTGATGGCGGTTGTGTCCTGCAGGTCAAGGGTTCCGCTGGAGGTAGCGAACGTGTCGAATTCAACAACTCTGCCCTTGGTAGCGGAGACCATCGCGACGTTGATGGTTTCGACTCCCGCCACTCCCACCGATGTATCCGGCCCAGGGCAAGTATTTCCCGTGCACGTCGTGAGGGTGATCTGAAGATTACCGCTAGCACTTGTCGTAATTGTGCTCGCCGTAGGATCGATCAGATCGGTTGCGACGACGTTGTAGTCGATAAAGTCTTGCTCGCCCGCGGTGATTACTCCGCCGCTGACGGTGAACATCCCGGCTACAAAGTACGGCGAGTTGAAGGTAGGTGGAGCACCAACCAGCGAAATGTCGCTGCCGGACATTTGAAATACGTAGTTGCCGTCCGCCAATGCTTGCGCCGGCGCAGTGACGGTAATGGTCGCCGACTTCGACTTCGTCGTGTCAGTGACTGAGGTCGCTGTGATGGTCACGGAGCCAGCCGTCCCAGGGGGGGTGTAGGTCGTGGCTGCTCCACTGGCTGAGCTCGTGGGACTAAAGGTTCCGCAAGCTCCGGTAGGCGTGCAACTCCAAGTCACGCCAGCGTTTGCTGAATCATTGGTGACCGTTGCCGTGATGGATGCGGTAGCGTTTGTCGCGAGAGACGCCGGAGCGCCGCTGATCGAGACACTGATCGGATTATTTCCACCGCCGCCGCTGTTCGAGCCACTACTGCAAGCGACTAGCGCAGCTACCATCGCAAGGGTAATTGCCGAGATAATTGTTTGGCGGAAATTCATCGCGCACCTCCGGTGAGTCTGGATCGTTCGATTCTCTGGTGGCGCGGGTACGCGGAAGATTGCGCGGGCCGGAGGAGCATTCCATTGCTGCTGCGAACGGTGAGCGTCTGTCCCCCATACACCAACTGGCGAGCAAGTAGATATTGCTTGCCGCGGATGGTTTCCATGGCTCCCACTATCTGCAAGGGCAATCCCATATGCAGTGCTTCGCGGGCGTCTTTGCTTAAGAAAGAACCGACGTGGGCATCGATTGTGCCGTTTGCGGTACTCACTAGCAGGCGCATGCCTGCGGGGCTGCCTACCGTGCGCTTCGTTACGACGCTTTGCACGGTGCCGTTGATCGTAACTTCGTGAGTAGCGTCATACTGTCCGACGCCGCGCGCAGCGTGTGCTTCTTCCGCCGGCTGCGCGAATACCGGGGCTGCCAATAACAGCAATAGCACTCCAGGCAACAGGCCTTGGAATGCAAGCGAGAGCTTGCTCTTGCAGGTACTCCTCATGGAAACCGCTCCTTCGAACGCTCAAGATGTAGTGGTTTTTCGCGTCCCGGCTGGAAGAACTGGGAGTTGCTTGTGTGAGGGCCTTCTAGTGTGGTGCGGTGATCCTCACGCGCCGAAAGAGACGCAAATCCCCCAAGCGCGATTATGAAGGTGGTTAACAGACAGTCAATAGGAAAGATGGGCCATGTACGTTTTCGCGCAGTTTGCGCCGTATCCTCTAACGGCGAACGAACACCTGCTAAGTGCCTTTCATTGCTGCTGTTAGTAAGTGTGCAGGTGTAATCGCGAAACGAAGGGCTTGGAGACGAAAGTCTCCTATGGAGAGTTTTAACACCGCGGTATTTCAACAGTTGGGGGCTTTGGCTTCACGTGCGCGGGACATCGCAAGAAAATAAAAGCGAACCGCCAGAGCCAAGGCCACGGCACAGTAGCCCAAATCCGGCAGTTGGGAGAGTACAGGCACCCGCAGTAGCACCAATCTTAGGAAAAAAATGCCGAAGCCCACACCTGCCACGAAGCCGAAGCCAATTGCGTTTACATTGCACCACGGAGAGTAATCTTGTGTCCCAAGCTGATAGCTGCTCAAACATAAATCCTCGCATTTCGCCGCGCCAAAATTACCATTTTTCGAGTTCACCAACAACGATCGTATTCAAGAAAAGCAGGCGCTCTCATTTGGTGTCAACTGACGGAAACAGACGTTAACGCGTTTTGACCCAGAGATCGAGATCTTGAGTGTAATGACGATCTTATTTCAACTTTCGCAGCTTGAACCTTTCGCTGCTATCTTTAGAAGCCTTTGACCGACTAGAAAGAACCAGACCGGATACAAAGGGCCTGCGATCGCCATCAGGACAACCCCAGACACCGGCAGGAAAAGCCCGAACACAATGCGGGCTAGATCGAGTCCATGCATCAGAATGCCCAGGTAAGCGGTTGTCCTGCTGAAAACGGTGCTACGAAGCATAACGATGGAGATCAGCACGGCGCCGCTCTGCACGAGGATTCCACCCATGATGGCGCCAGTCCCATGCCAGATGTCGGTGGCCAATATCGCTTCTCCCGCAGCCAGGAGCTGAGTTCGCGTCGCCTCTGTGGTAGCGGCCGCATACTTCTGACTGAGCGGAATCATCGACAGAGCTGTGGGCGTCGCCAGTAGCAGCGTGACCCCAACGAAGGCGAGAGCTGTGGAGAGAATTGCATTCGCCTGGTCAGTTCGTTTCAGAGCAGCAAATAAGCCGAGAAACACGAAGTAGTACAGCGGCATTGTGACTATGGTGGGCAAGTCGAGACGTAACAGTCCCACAATTCTGTTGTTCTGCAGGAGTCGGAATGCCTCGGCAGCAGTGGCGGGCGGGCCGCCGAGGAGAACGAGTTGAACCATCGTCAAGAGGGAATAGACGATCAGAAGCAATGCGGCAATTCCGCCAGCCCAGCACAAACCGCTCCGATCAGAGGCCTCGGACTCGCTACAGGTAACTTGGCCGGGCTCATTTTCGTTTGCCAGCCTCACTGTTCCTCCAAGCGACGGTCATCCGGGAAGACCGATGAGTTGAGCCTATCGAGTGCAACAGTGGGCGCAGTGACCAGAATCACCTGAACTTCCGGTGGTTAACTGACGGAACCCGGGGGAAGGGGGGACCGCCAAAAAGATGGGTTTCCCAAAATGGAGCTGGCGAGAATTGTTGCTCCCAAGCTGCGAAGCTCGCGATCACAAAAATCCGAGCACGATTATTCGCTGGTGAAGTAATCGACCGTGACGGGATTTTCGAAGAGGGAATAGTCGCGGGTCACGATGGTGATACCGCTTTCGGTGACGAAGTAGCGCTGGCGGTCGGCGTCGGCATCGTATCCGATGCTGGTGCCCTCGGGAACATGGACGTCACGGTCGAGAATGGCGCGGCGGATGCGGCAGTGGCGTCCGACGCTGACGTGCGAGAAGCAAATTGTGCTGTCCACTTCCGAGTAGGAATTCACCCGCACGTCGGGTGAAAGCACAGAGTTCTTCACCATGCCGCCAGAGATGATGCAGCCATTCGAAACGATGGAGTCGAGGGCGGTGCCGGTGCGTCCGGTTTCAGCGAAGACGAATTTTGCGGGAGGATACTGGCGCTGGTGCGTGCGGATGGGCCAGCGTTCGTCATAAAGATTGAAGATGGGCGAGACGGAGACGATGTCCATATTGGCTTCGTAGTACGCCTCAAGTGTGCCGACATCGCGCCAATAAAGCGCTTCTTTCTTGTTCTCGTCCACGAAGTCGTAGGCATACACGCGATAGTCATCGAACATCTTGGGCAGGATGTCCTTGCCGAAGTCGTGGCTGGAGTTCGGGTCTTCGGCGTCCTTGAGCAGGACGGGAATCAGCACGTCGGCGTTGAAGAGATAGACGCCCATGGATGCGGCGACTTTCTCGGGGTTGAGCGGGGAGCGCAGCGTGGTCTCTTTCGGCTTTTCCTGAAAGCCGTGAATGCGGCCATCTCGGTCCACGTCAACGACGCCGAGTTGATGCGTCTCTTTGGGATCGCTCTGGATGGTGGCCAGAGTGATGTCGGCAGCGGAGTCCTCGTGCTGGCGCAGCATCTTGCCGTAGTCCATCTTGTAGATGTGGTCGCCGGCGAGGATCAGAACGCGCTTGGGTTCTTCGGAGCCGATGGAGTAGATGTTCTGATAGACGGCGTCGGCAGTGCCCTGATACCACTGGTCGCTGACGCGCTTCATGGGCGGCAGGACTTCGATGAATTCTCCGATCTCGTGGCCGAAGATGTTCCATCCTTCACGGATGTGGCGGTTGAGTGAGAGCGCCTTGTACTGCGTGAGGATGTAAACCTTGCGGAGTTTGGAGTTGAGGCAGTTGGATAAAGTGATGTCGATGATGCGGTAAATTCCGCCGAAGGTCACGGCAGGTTTGGCTCGATCGCGAGTGAGAGGATAGAGACGTTCGCCAGCCCCACCGGCCAACAGAACCCCGAGAGTGTCTTTCATTACTGCCCCTCAGATTCCGTACTGTGCCGAACGGAATCTCACTGCTGCATGTCCATCGGAGAAGAAAACAGTAGATGTTAGCACAGAGCGTTGGGGTTGCCGGAAAGACCGGATGAAAGAAGCCAGAAATAGGGAGTCAGAACGCAGAAGCAAAAGCGCGACGCTTTACGAAGCCTTGGATAAACGATTCAGTGCAGGTCAGAATGCGTTTCGTTCTTCATTCTGACTTCTTACTTTTGAATTCTTCTACTTGTCTTTGTCCTGCTTGTCTTCGTCGATCTTGATGCGGAGGGACTTGAGGAATTTCAGGTCTTGATCACTGATCTTGAACTCTGGGTTGGTGGAGAGGGTGGAAACGAGAGAGGTTTTGTCGGGAGTTTTCTCGCCCTGCTTGCTTACCCCGATGGTGGCTTCCAGCACCAGGAAGATGTCGTAGCCGCCTTCCTTGATGCGCGAGACAACTTCAGAGATCTGCTCGGAATCGGAAAGAGATTCATTGATCGCGTCACCGAGCTCTTTCATCAGTTGCTTGAGTTGTGGATCCACGGGGCCCCCTAATAAGTCAAAATTACCACTTTCCCGCACTAAGCGCGAATGGCGCGGACGTCGAGATATTCGCCATGCACCGATGTTGTTCCGTCGTTTGCCGTATTGTGTTCCGTCCAAAGGGCTTCCAAGTCTTGTGCAAGGGCCTGTTGGCCGGTGTCATCCAAGCGCGCGAAGGCCATCTGTGTCGGACCGAAGTAGCGCCGGAAGAAATTCACGGTTTCTGGGGGCGCAAACGGATAAAGAAAGTGGACATGCTGCCGCACACACTCCAGTTGTTTGCTGCCAGAACCAAGCCGGTTTTGCACGACAGATTCGTCTCCCCAGAGCACTGGAGGCGGAACGGGTGGAGGCGGCGCGTGTTTGGCGGTGAGTTGAAACGACTTGCCGACGAATCCTTGAGGAGTCCAGTTCGCCATGGCGATCACGCCGCCAGGTTTGCAGACGCGCAGCAACTCGGCCGCGACTTTCTCAGGCCGAGGTGCAAACATGGCGCCGAACATAGTCAGCACCACGTCGAAAGATTCGTCAGGGAATGGCAAGTCTTCAGCATCGCCTTCTCTGAGATCTACGTTCACACCCTCACGAGCGGCCCGCGTGCCGGCTTTCTCCAGGAGATTGGTCGCGATATCGACACCCGTAACGGCAGCGCCGGTTTTCGCAGCGGGGATTGCGGTGTTCCCGGTGCCGCAAGCTACATCCAGAACTTTCGATCCGGAGGGAATTCCGATTCGGTTGACGAAGTTTTCCGCCTCGCCTGCGGTGAAGGTGGCAATCTGGCTGAAATCCCCGGCCATCCAGGTGGCCTTCATACGGGATTTCAACTGAGCGAGGTCTGGCGCAGCAATCTCCATAAGCAGTTTCTCCGCTTAGATGCCCCAGGGTTTGGAACGGTTCACTGCAAGTCAGGGTGGCGCCATTGTAGCGCTGCGGACTGCTAAAATCGAGGAGAGTGAGCATTTCCACCTGGCGAAAAGTCGGAGTCGTGGCGCGCGTCGCGGGACAGCAGGCGGGACGCAGCCGGATGGTCAATGCCGCGTGGAGTGCGGTGCGCACCACCGCTCGTTCGTTCGCGCATGTGATGCATGTGCTCTGGCTCGAAGTTACGGGCGTGATCTTCCTGATCATGGCGCTCAGCTTCGGAGGCGCCACTGTGAAGGAGTACGGCAAGTATCACGCGGGACACGTCGGGCCTGGGCGCGTGGGAGCCGCTCTGCTATTTACTGTGGCGTTTGCCTGGTTCGGGCTGAGTTCGTTCTGGAGAGTACGGCGGAAGAGCCAGCGCCAGTAGCGACGCTGCCCCGTGGTTGAGGCGTAGTTTCGGGGGCCGCCGGCTCTCAACGGTGCGTCCGGCCGCAGCGAGGCAATTCCGAAATCCTAACTCCGGACATTCATGGCACAGAAGACTCGCACTTCCGCGCATCATTCCGCTGAGATCGAAACTTCGTCTCACATTCCTGTTAAGCCTCTCTACACCCCGGCAGATCTCAAGGGCAGTGACTACGAAAGCGAAGTTGGGTATCCCGGGGAATATCCGTTTACGCGCGGCGTACAGGCCACGATGTACCGCGGGCGGTTATGGACGATGCGGCAATACGCCGGGATGGGCGACGCCGAGGAATCGAACAAGCGCTACAAGTATCTGCTGGCGAACGGGACCACGGGATTGTCGGTGGCATTCGATCTGCCGACGCAGATTGGGATGGACTCGGATCATTCTCTGGCGATGGGCGAGGTCGGCAAAGTTGGCGTCGCAATTGATTCCATCGAGGACATGCAGCGGCTGTTCGATGGTATCGATCTGACGAAGATTTCAACATCGATGACGATCAATGCGACGGCGTCGATTCTGCTGGCGTTGTACGTGGCTGTCGCCCGGCGGCAGGGAGCGGAGATCCGCAAGCTCTCGGGCACGGTGCAGAACGATGTACTGAAGGAGTACATCGCGCGGGGCACCTATATTTATCCTCCGCAACAGGCGATGCGGGTCATCACCGATATGTTCGCGTGGGCGAACGAGAACGTGCCCGAGTGGAACACGATTTCGATATCCGGATATCACATGCGCGAGGCAGGATCGACGGCGGTGCAGGAAGTGGCCTTCACGCTGGGCAACGGGATGGCGTACGTCGAGGCGGCGGTTAAGGCCGGACTGGATGTGGACAAGTTCGGGCCGCGGCTGTCGTTCTTCTTCAACGCGCATAGCAACTTTCTGGAAGAAGTGGCGAAGTTCCGGGCGGCGCGGCGCATGTGGGCGCGTATTATGCGCGAGCATTTCAAGGCGAAGAATCCGCGGTCATGGATGCTGCGGTTTCACACGCAGACAGCGGGTTCGACGCTGACGGCGCAGCAACCGGAGAACAACATCGTGCGCACGGCGATCCAGGCGCTGGCGGCGGTGATGGGCGGAACGCAATCGCTGCATACGAACTCTTACGACGAGGCTCTCGCTCTGCCGACCGAGCAGGCGGCGCGAATCGCGTTGCGCACGCAGCAGGTCATTGCGTATGAGTCGGGGGCTCCGCAGACGATCGATCCACTGGCGGGTTCATATTACGTGGAGAGTCTGACGAATGAGATCGAGAGCCGGGCGGCGGAGTATCTCGGCAAGATCGAAGTGCTCGGCGGAATGCTTCGCGCGATTGAGCGTGGGTTTGTGCAGCAGGAAATCCAGAATGCTGCGTATGAATATCAGCAGGCAGTCGATCACCAGGAGCAGATCGTAGTCGGGGTGAACCGCTTTGGAGTCGAGCAGGAGCGGGCGATCCCGATTCAGAGGATTGATCCCGGGCTGGAATCGAAGCAGGTGGAGCGCTTGCGGGCGCTGCGGGCGAAGCGCGATGCGGGTCCGTGGAAAGCGGCGCTGGCTGGCGTGGAAGAGGCGGCGCGATCCGGGGCGAATCTTATGCCGCGGATTCTTGCGGCCGTCGAGGCTTGCGCTACAGTGGGAGAGATTTCTGACGCAATGCGGCGGGTGTTTGGGGAATATAAGGAAGCTGTGGTGATCTAGCGCGAAGAGCGTCAACCACTAAGCGCACTAAGGTTCACGAAGGAAACTGGGATTCTCCTTTGTGTACCTGAGTGTCCTTTGTGGTTGAGGAACGTCGATTCTTCGACGGAATGCTGTTATGCGGGTTGCGCTTCCATCTCGGCTACTGCGGCATCGAGGTGTTTCAGCGTTTCTTCTACTGTCAGCGTGTACATTTCGCGGCCTAGTCCTTCGCCCGCTTCCAGAGCAGACTTGAGATAGTGTCCGGCGATTTCGACGGCGAGCGGGTCTGTAATGATCCTGCCAGTGCGCTTGTGGTACTCCACCCAGGCAGGATGCGGGAGCACGACCCAGACTCTGCGTCCGTCGACGAGAAATTTGTAGTCCACGGCGTCGGCATGGCGGGTGGAGATCGCGATAATCTGCGCCTGATAGACGCAGTGGACCTGTTTTTTGGTCCAGCGATCGGTGGCAGTGAAGTTCTCGAACATGAGTAAAACTATAGCGGAGCGGAGCGGGAGGGGGCAAATGATGGGAGTGTCGCCCGCAGCCCTCATATCCAGCCAAGCTTGTCCGGAATCGCAGCCGAGATGTTCTCCCAGTTCGGCAGAAGAGCTTCCAGTAGACAAAGACTTTTCCTCGCAGCCCAAACCTATTCAATCGGTTAGAAGATGACATAGGATTTACCTGCCAAGCATTGCAAGTACGACTCTACCTCTCTATAACGATTGCAGGATGCGAACTTGCTTTTGCGTGCTGATGCTGGCATGGACGATGGCCCTCTGCAGCCTGCAGGGGCAGAATTCACAGACCGCCGGAATGAGCCTTTGGGAACTTGGGCTAACCACGTCTGACGCGGATATCTCGCCCGATGACCAGTTGCTGGCTGTGACGCTAGAAACTGTTGGCTCACGGGATGGCGGTCACTCCCAAGCTGTCGAATCTGTTCAGGTGTGGGATTATCGGCAAAATCGCAGGATCAACAGCGTGGAATTGACCGCTTATCCGAAAATCGCACCCACACCAAATGTTGTTCGCTTTACGGCAGATGGTGCGTTGCTCCTTGCCTCCGAACCAAAGATGTTGCATGTACTTGATCCCACAAGTTTGGGGTCGTTACGTCTTATCAAGCCGCCTCTTAGTCAGGAGTTTCGGATCTTTCACATCGAGACGGCACCAACCGGCCACACGGTTGTCGTTGGCGCAAATTCGTACTTTTCGGGAGAATTGCTCGCTTACGACTTAGATACCGGAAGGTTAATCTTCCAGTCGAAGGTGCCGCATGCAATAAGTTCGATCGCGTGGAATCAGGATGGGACGCAAATTGCGGTAGCGACACCGTTCCTATGCACACGCGATCGTGACACCGTACAGATTTTCAGCACGAATCCCTGGTTGCACGTGCGCACTCTGAGAGCAAGAAATCCAGTGTCGTTGACGTTCTCCAAAGAGCACCTGTTTCTGGTCGAGTCGGGCTTCTGCAAGGGTTCGGTATTTGACCGCCACTTGGGACTGGAGGCCTTCGATACAAACACATGGCATCGAAAGAAGACTTCATTCTTGCGAAGGGATATTCACGACTCGGTTTCATTCGCTGGTGGGAGGCTTCTGGCAGATACTGGGGAGCTAACGACTAGACATGATTGGCTCGATGCCACCACATGGGCCATTGCCGTTGATCTGCAGTTTACGGTCTGGAGGGGCGAGATTCCCACGGTTGATTTCACGTCGCCGTCATGGGATGTTCAGGCACAGCAGCTGCCTGGAAATTGCCGAATACGTTTGAGTCGGACCGGAAAGACGGTTCTCCTCTGTCCTAATGACCCTCGGCTCTTCCAGATACAGTAGCTTTTATCCTGTAACATGGAAGGGTGTTGACTGGGGCTCCTCGCAAGACAATCAAAAAGAAAGCTTCACTGAACATCCTTCGTACTCTGCATTTGAGCGCGGTGCCGTGGCTTGTGCACGGCTTCTCCACGCGCGCGGGTGGATTTTCCCGCGTTTATGGCAAAGGTGATCTCAACCTTGGATTCACCAAGGACGATTCGCGGGCGGCCGTCGAGCGCAACCGCGCTGCTTTTCTGGTGGAACTGGGGGCGGTGACGAAGCGGCGTGGGATAAAGGCATCATTCTGGCCTTTGATTACGCTACGGCAGATTCATTCTGACATCATTCATTGCGTGGATGAAATTCCTGCGGAGCACCTGGCTGGAGATGGACTCATTACTGCGACTCCCGGACTTCTCCTCGCCATTCAGACTGCGGACTGCTTGCCTGTCATTCTCGTGGACACGAAGCGGCATGCCGTTGGCGTCTTTCACGCCGGGTGGCGCGGGACGGTGAAGCGCATGGTGGAAAAGGGTGTCGGCGAAATGTTTCGCTGTTTTGGGACGCGAGCCGCGCGACGTCAAGGCTGCGATTGGGCCTGGAATTCAGGGATGCTGCTATGAGGTTGGCGACGAGGTTCGTATCAAGTGCGAATCGCAATTCGCTTATGCTGCCAGTTTGTTTCGGGAGGTGAAGGAGTCCGATCCGGTGCGGGAGAAGTATCCGCTACTGTTTCTGACGGCGCGGGCTCCGGGGCACAGCGAGGGCATGTTGCCGAAGAGAATCTTTCTGGATCTGGTGGAGGCGAATCGGCAGCAACTGCTTGCGGCTGGGCGTAACGAAGAAGAATATTGATGCTGCGCCGCTATGTACGAACTGTCATCCGGAGTTGTTATTTTCGTATCGGGCGGCGCGGGGGAAGACGGGGCGGATGATGGGAGTGGCGGGGATTCGCGGGTGAAGTTCGTCGCGGCTGTGAGCTAAAGCAGACTCCTCAACTGCTACGCCGTTTCGGAATGACAAGCATCCAGGGACTTAGCGGCAGGGCCCCGCTGCGCGCGGTGGACAGCCGAGGCGGCTGTCCCCACATAGTCTTTCGATTATTCACCGGGTGGAGCTCACGGCAAGCATCTGAGGACTCTGTGGTAGTATCCCTTCGCTTTAATTTCAGTCCTCGAAAACGGAGGTCCCCATGTTTCCTTCTGAATGCGCACCTACTCGGCGCAGTTTCCTGATGACCGCTGCTGCCGTCCCGATCGCTGCCTCTGGTCTGGCGCTGTTTCCGCAAGCGGCATTCTCCGAAGATTCCGAGATCAACGTTATCGGTCCGAAGAAAGGCTACTCGCCGCAGATCGGCACACTGGTTTCAATGATGACCTGGATGCGCAGTGCTGTTCTGCGGTCGGTCAAGGGCATGGCGCAGAAGGATCTCGATTATCTGATTGATCCGAACGCGAATACGATTGGATCGTTGCTGATGCATTTGGCAGCGACCGACCGCATTTACCAGATCAACACCTTCGAAGGGAATCCGCTGAAGGAACTTCCGGCATCCTTCAAGGAGAAATGGGCCGTGCCCATGGATTTGGGAGAGCCCGCCAGAAAAGCGATCAAGGGGCACAACCTCGATTTCTACCTGAGTCTGCTCAGCGAGGTTCGCGAACAGACGCTCACCGAATTCCGGAAGCGCGACGATGACTGGCTGATGGCGGTTGACAAGAGCGTGGGGATGGGGACCGACGAACAATTACTGCAAGTGGTTCCACGTGTGCGAGCACGAGTCGAATCACAATGGGCAGATTAAGTTCCTGGCGAAGCGGGTGCCGGGGGCCAAGCCGGATAGCGAGTAGGGGCGTGCGCTTGCTTCGCTAGCTGGACGGACGAAGGCGTCCGTCCCCACACGTTCCTCATCCCGACACACTTCGCACAAACGCAAAGAGACGTTGCTAGCAATGTCTCTTCGATTCTGTCTCTTATTGGTTTACGCCGTTGGAGTCGCCGGGCTTGCTGGCGGGGTTGTGGCTGCGGGAGCAGCGGTCGGCGTACTTTCGTTGACCAGATCTTTTAATTCCTTGCTGGGCTTGAAGAAAGGGATCTTCTTGGCGGGAACTTCTACGCGTTCGCCGGTCTTCGGATTGCGCCCGACGCGTGGCTTGCGCTGACGGGTACGGAAGCTGCCAAAGCCCCGGATCTCGATTTTGTCGCCTGCGCGTAAGGAACGGACTACGCTGTCGAAGATCGTTTCCACAATCACTTCACTGTCTTTGCGCGTAAGCTCCGCCAAACGCGAGACTTCATCAATCAGATCGGCTTTGGTCATGATGCCCCCTTACCTGAGCTGGAATTCGTATTCGGATGCTTCGCGCGGCGGTCAACCCGCCGGAGTACCCCGCGGCAGCACCCATAACTCTCTCAAATTTCAGGGGTTGGATGCAAGTTATGGTTTTGAGGCTGGGGAGAGCCGAGGTTAAGGGCCGATTGCAGATTTTAGATTTCAGAGTGGGAACCCTAGCGATTTTCCGTCATGACCGCGATGTCTTTGAATCTGAAATCTGAAATCTACAATTTGCAATTGCAGCCCGGTGTAATCCCTATAAGTTCGGCAAATCCTTATTTCCAAAGGTAATAGAAGCCTACCTGCTGTTCCATCAGCTTCTCGCGGCTGGGGATGTATTGGGAGACATCGCCGAGCAGGAGATCCATCAACGTGCGGCGGTCTTTTTCCGGACGGACCAGGGTTGGTTCGCCTTTGATGCCCACCATTTTGGCGGTATCGGCGACTACGGTCTGGAAGTCCCCGACGCTGTCGATCAGCTTCATGTCGAGTGCCTGCTGGCCGGTCCAGACTTTGCCATTGGCAATGGACTTCACGGTGTCGTACTTCAGGCCGCGGCCATCGGCTACGGCTTTGATGAATTGTCCGAACATGTTATCGATCAACCCCTGCATGTAGGCCTGCTCGGCAGGAGTGAGATCGCGCGCGGGATTACCGGTGTCTTTGAATTCTCCGGTCTTGATGACAACGTCTTTCAGCTTGGCCCACTTCAGGAGGTCGCCGTAATTGACCCACTGCGCGATCACGCCGATCGAGCCAACAATGCTGCCCTCATCGGCGTAGATTTTATCGGAGGCGGAGGCGACGTAGAAGGCGCCGCTTGCGCCGACCGTCTCAATCGAGACGATGATCTTCTTTTTCTTCTCAGTGCGAACGCGCTTCACTTCGCGATAGATCTCTTCGGAGGCGGCCACGCCTCCGCCGGGCGAATTCACGTGCAGGATGATGGCCTTGATCGAGGAGTCCTCGCCAAACTTCTTTAGCTGATCCACGACGGGCTGCGGGGAGAGGATCACGCCGTCGAGGTCGACCACGCCGATGCGATCTCCAAAGCCGCCGAACCCCGCGGTCTCGCCGCCGGTGGCATGCAGAGTGAGATAGACGAGGGTGAAGACGGCCAGCACGAAGAGGAAAAATGCTCCTCCTCCAATGAGGACCCAGAGCAGTGTGCGCGAGCGTCCTTCAGACATGGGGAAAGTTTAGCACTTAGCGGCAGTGGCGACACAAAGGTCAGGAGTCATGGAGTAATCACTTTCAGCGCCGAAGGCTGGATTGAAACTTCGATCGGGGTCCGGCAGACGTATTCTCCGTCGGCATAGACATCCATGGGATGTTCGGTTTCGACGCGCACGGCGGGGGATTGGAAGTAGTCGACCTCTTTGATGTTCAAATGGCGGCCGGCGTAGACGGTTGGAAACATACAGAAGAGCTTGAATGGATCGACGTCCTTCACCACGCAGATGTCGAGCAAGCCGTCGTCCATCTTCGCCTTGGGCGCGACTTTCATGCCACCGCCATAGAGTGGAGTGTTGGCGAATGCGGCGAGAATCGTAGGCCCGTCGCGGCGGACCGACCAAGAGGTTTTGGATTCGTCGCTGGTCAGGAGCTTCATGGGGAAGGGAGCGAAGGTGAAGATGGTGGGAGCCATGCTGAGGGCATAGCCGCCGTGTCCGCGGAGCCAACGAGGGAGGTTGTTGGCGCGGCGGGCGACTTCTCCATCGAGTCCGACGCCGGCGACGCAGGAGAAGTACTGAATACGGGGTGGCGCCTGGGGAGATTCGTCCAGCATCGCGATCGCTCCTAAGTCGATCTGCCGCACATTGCCTTTGCCTTGGCAGAATTTTTGCCACGCGTGGAGCGACTCGCGGACGCGTTTGAGGCCGAGGGACGTAGCGAAGTCATTGCCGCTGCCTGCTGGGGCGATCAGGACGGGTAATCCGAGACGGACTAAATGCCCGAGGTGGCGGTGGATGGTGCCGTCGCCTCCAAAGAGCAAGATCATATCGGCATCGTCGTGGGAGGCCGGGACTCCCATCTGCCACTCGATGGAGCTATCGGACTGAAAAGGTTTGAGGTTTTTGGGAGAACATCCCAGCCCGAGGATGGCCGCCGCCCGCATGTGCCGGTTGAGAGTAGCAGAAATTCAGCACCGCGACACAGAGGTACGCAGAACGGCTGAATGAGATTGACCTTTAGCCTTGGCAGACCTTCTTTATGCGACGTCCGACCTGTAAAGTGACTGGCTGGGTGAGATCGATTACAGCGGTTGGCTCGGTGCGCACTTCGCCGTTCAGTTTGACGGATTTCTGCTTCAGCTTTCGGACTGCGTCGCTTCCGGAATCGGCCAGGCCCACGCGCGCGAGTAACTTGTCGAGACGCATGGAGGCTTCCGGGATCGCAGCTTCTTCGACGTCGTCGGGAACACCGCCTTTCTGAAACTGGTTAGCCCAGCCTTCGGCGGCCTTTTCGGCCGCTTCGGGCGAGTGGAAATCTGCAACGATTCTGCGGGCCAGGTCTTTCTTTGTTGTCATGGGATGAGTGTCGGCTCTCATCTTCTCGATGTCGGCGACCTGCACGTCCGTGAGCAGTTCATAGTAGCGCCACATCATCTCGTCGGAAATGCTCATGATCTTGCCGTACATCTCGAGCGGGGACTCGTGAATGCCAATCGCATTGCCCAGCGATTTCGACATCTTCTGCACGCCGTCGAGCCCTTCGAGAATGGGAGTGGTCAGAACGACTTGCGATTCCTGTCCGTAGGAGCGCTGCAGTTCGCGGCCGACGAGCAAGTTGAATTTCTGATCGGTGCCGCCAAGTTCGACGTCGGCTTCGAGGGCGACGGAATCGTATCCTTGCACCAGCGGGTACAGGAGTTCGTGGACCGAGATCGGCTTTTCTTCGTGGAATCGCTTGTGGAAGTCCTCGCGCTCGAGCAGTTGCGACACGGTGTACTTGGCCAGCAGGCGCACGAAATCATCGGCGGTGAAGTCGCCCATCCAGCGGCGGTTGAAGTCGATCACCGTTTTTTTCGGATCGAGGATTTTGAAGACTTGTGTTTTATAGGTTTCGGCGTTCTGTTCAACCTGTTCGCGGCTGAGTGGGGGCCGGGTCGCAGATCGTCCCGTCGGGTCCCCGATCATTCCAGTGAAATCCCCGATCAGGAAGATCGCCGTGTGCCCGAGATCCTGAAAATGCTTGAGCTTGCGGAGAACGACCGTGTGGCCGAGATGGAGGTCGGGAGCGGTGGGATCCATGCCGAGCTTGACACGCAGTGGTTTGCCCGTGCTCCGGGACTTCTCAAGTTTGGCGCGGAGGTCGGCTTCGCGGATGATCTCCGCTGCGCCCTTCTTTAAGTAAACAAGTTGTTCGTCAACCGGAGCGAAGTTGGACATGAGAAAAACATTATAGGGGAGGCACTATGAATTGCAGATTTGAGATTTCAGATTGCAGATTTCAAACCCTTTGCGGTGCGGAGCGAGGCCACGAAAATGGATACGAGTTCGTTCGCCTCTCTGTGTACAGCAAACATCTTTTCGGGTTGTGCTATGCCGCTCTCCTGAAGAAGTTCGACCCAAAACAGCGTTTCATCAGCTTCCTCAAGCACAATGCCGAGTTTCGAAACGAAGTCTGCGGTCGAGCGCGCGCGACAGACGGCGCGATAGTTCGCGCCCACTGATGTGGCTGATCGAAGCAATTGGCGGCTGATTATGATTCCTTCTTGATTCCGAGGCAGGGTGCGACATAATCGAATGACTAATAACGCGAACCGTTTCGTGCGGTCCTTCAGCAAATCAGCATTGCAGGCGGTGGTCATCACAATCTGAAATCTAAAATCTGCAATCTGAAATTTAGTCACGCCAGCATCTTCAGGCGGTGACGTCCATCACAAAACGTCTTCCAGCAACCGCAAATTTCCCATTTAGGACCATGTTAATGGCTTCGCTATACGCCAGGTGTTCTTGTTCGAGGATGCGTCCAGCGAGTGTGTGCTCGTCATCCGTGTCGAGGACGGGGACGGTTTTCTGCACGATGATTGCGCCGTGATCGAGTTCTTCGTCGACAAAATGAACGGTGCAGCCTGAGACCTTCACTCCGTAGGCGAAAGCCTGTTCCTGCGCTTCCAGGCCAGGGAAAGCAGGCAACAATGATGGATGGATATTCAAGATCTTGTGCGGGAATTGCTGGACGAACCAGGGCGAGAGCAGGCGCATGTAGCCGGCGAGACAGATGAGATCGACTCTTGACTGCTTCAGAGCGCCGACCACTTCGCGATCGTGCTCTTCGCGCGGTTTCCCCTTGGACGGAATGATTAGCGCATTCAGGCCGCGCTGGCGTGCCGTGGCAATTCCGGGCGCCTCGGCTTTGTTCGAGATGACAACAGCGACGCGCGCGTCGAGGATGCGTCCTGCGTCAATGCTATCCGCGATGGCGACGAAGTTGGAACCGCGTCCAGAAAGAAGAATGCCTAGAGATTTCATCCACGCTCACGTTTTCTGCTGCGGACTCATGATAATCCACGAGGCCTTCAGGAAATCGGATGAGGCAAGGGCTGGTGTCCGTCGTCACAGACGTTTCGCGACGGAACGGAGTATTTTCATCGCGAGGCTGCTGCCATGAAGAAGTGGATATTGCGGACGGTTTACATCATTGCGGGCTTCTTCGTTCTTGCCGGAGTTGTTTATCATCTCGGCCTGCGCGACTGGTGCTTGCGATGGGGCACAACGAACGCTGAAGCTTACGGTGTATTGCCCGGTGATGATCTTTTCCCCGCCTACAAATCCCAGGCAACTCATGCAATCACCATTCATACGGCTCCCGAGAAGATCTGGCCCTGGTTGATGCAGATTGGGCAGGACCGCAGCGGTTTTTACAGCTATACGCTTCTGGAGAACGCATTCGGATGCGATATGCCTAAGGTCGAGCATCTGGTGCCGGAGTGGAAGGAGCGCGTTCCAGGGGAGACTGTATGGTTCTGCAATCCCAAGAGATTTGACGGGCAAGGCAAGATGATCCCTGCCATTGTGGAGTCCGGGTACGCTTTTGCGATGGTTACGGCAAAGGATTGGAATAATCTGAAAGCCGGACGCCTTGCGCAAGAGTCGATCTGGAGCTTCACGCTTGAACCTGCTGGTCCGGGACAGACTCGCCTGATTGCGCGTGTCCGGGGCGGCACTGCTCCGACACTTGGGTCACGTGCGATGGGCCGATTGTTCTGGGAACCGGCCCACTTCGTGATGGAACAGAAAATGCTCCGAACAATCCGGGATCTTGCGGAGCGAACTTAGCGAACAAAGTTAGCAAACAAAGAAGGGGTCAGCGGCTCGGAGGCTGGCCGTTCGATGCCTCTGTTTGGTCGCCTTGGATTTCGAGAGGATTAGCTGTAGGTGACTTTGCGCTCGCCTTTGATGATGCGTCCGATGGTGTAGGACTTCTCGCCGACGCGCTCCAGCACGGATTGTGCTTTCTTGAATTTCGCGGACGGAACCACCAGCAGCATTCCCATCCCCATGTTGAAGGTGCGCAGCATCTCGTCCTGCGGGACGTTCCCGAGTTGTTGGAGATGTTCGAAGATCGGCAGCACGGGCCAGGAGCCGAGTTCAATGGCGGCGGCCGTCCCGCGAGGCAGAACGCGTGGCAGGTTTTCGGTGATGCCTCCGCCGGTAATGTGGGCCAAGGCAGCCACGCACTGCGCATCGACCAGCTTTCGTACAGCGGGCCAGTAGCTCTTGTGCGTGCGCATCAGTTCGTTGCCGACTTTGTTTTTGATCTCGTTGACGTAGGTCTCTGGGGAATAGTGTGCGACTTCGAAGAGTAGCTTGCGGGCTAGAGAATATCCGTTGGTATGAAGACCGTTGGAGGGCAGGCCGAGGATAATGTCGCCGATCTGTACGTCTTTGCCGGTGACGATCTTGTCGCGATCGACCACACCCACAATGAATCCGGCAAGATCGTATTCACCGTCGGGATAAAATCCGGGCATCTCGGCGGTCTCGCCGCCGATCAGGGCGCAGCCATTGTGTTTGCAGGCGTCGGCGATGCCTTCGACGACCTTCTCTGCGATAGAGGGATCGAGGGTCCCGGTGGCAAGGTAATCCATGAAAAACAGCGGCGCCGCACCCTGGACAGCGATGTCGTTGACGCAGTGGTTGACCAAGTCGGCCCCGACGGTCGAATGCAGGTCCATTTCGAAGGCAATCTTCAGCTTGGTACCGACGCCATCGACGCTGGAGACCAGAACGGGATCGGCGTACTTCGTCTTATCGATCGAAAACAGCCCGCCGAAGCCCCCGATTTCGCTCAGCACCCCACGGGTGAAAGTCTTGTGGGCAAGGTACTTAATGCGCTGTTTGGTGCGATTGGCGCGGCTGATGTCGACCCCTGCATCTGCATAGGTGATGGGCGTCGTCGTCGGAGCGGGATTCTTCGGCACAGATTCTTCCGTCTGCTATTTTTCCTTGCGGGGGTTCAGTGCTGAGTGTTGAAGCGAGAACCTTAAGGCCGCTCATTGTAGCACGTTCGGAGCGGCCGGCTTGGGCAGGGAAGCCCGTTGCGGATTTCCGATGGCAGATTTTAGATTGGAGATTTCAGTTTCAGATTGCGCAACAGTTGCGGGGCAGAGGATTTTCAATCTGAAACTGAAATCTTCAGTCTCAAATCTGCAATGGCCAGGCTGCGGACACACTAAGACCCCATGCCACAGGCGCGTACGCCCGTTCGCCACAGCAGTTCTCGACTAGTGAGCGATGAAGTCCGAGATAAAGTAGGCCAAGACCCCAAACAGTGCGAGGCCGGAGATTCCGTAAGCCGTCAGAACCCATGCTCCGCGGCCTTCGTGAGGGTGATGCTTCGTAGGGGTGGACTGCTCGAGATTAGGAGAGACGACAGGGGCCCGATCTTCCATACATGACCTCCGGACGGAAAGATCGTGGCGCAAGAACGTTATGCGTCACGCCTACCTTGCGTCGCAGCAAAGGCAGGACTATCTGAAGGGGATTCTACTGCTGGATCTTGGGCTGACAAAGTCAAAATTGTGATTAGAATCACAATTTTCAAAACGACTGAATGATTTGAAGGTAAAACAATTATCTCGTCAGGAAAATTACTCGCCTTTCGGTTGTCCCCGGGGATATCCCGTTCCGCGCGGGTCTACTCTGCATGGGATAATGAGTGGGGCCAATCTCCCATATATGCGTCTCAGTTTCCTTGCCATTTTGCTCTGCTGCCTGATGGCAGCAAATGCCAACTCACAGCAACCCGCTCCTGTGCCTCCGAATGCGTCCGCGCCAGCGAAATCGGCTGCCAGTGCCGATGCCGCGAAGCCTCACAATTACGCGCAGGAGTCCTTTGTCATTGAGCAAATGCACTCGACCTATCGGTTTGAGTCCGATGGGACGGGACGCAAGGAAACGGTTGCCCGCATTCGCATACAGAGCGAAGCCGGCGTGCAGCAGTGGGGACAGCTTCAGGAGGGGTACAACTCCGCCAGCGAGCGGGTCGAGATTCCCTATGTTCGGGTCGTGAAGGAAGACGGTACGATCGTGAAGGCCGGCAACGATGCGGTGCAGGATCTCAGCGCGCCGATTGAGCGCGAAGCTCCGGTTTATACCGACTACCGCCAGAAGCACATTACGGTGCCGGGACTGCGGCCGGGAGAGGTGCTCGAGTACGACATGGTGACGGTGATCCACACGCCACTAGCTGCGGGGCAATTCTGGGCAGACTACCAATTCGATAACGCGAATATCGATCTGGACGAGACGCTGGATGTGGATGTCCCCGCGAATCGTCCGCTCAAATTGAAGTGCAAGCCGGGCAAAGATCCGACGGTGACGGAGCGGGACGGCCGGCGTATCTATCACTGGGCGAGTTCGCACCGTGAGCGCGAGGACGATAAGAATAAGGACAAGAAAAAGAAAAAGCGCCGTCCGGAGGATGACCGTCCCGATGTCCAGCTGACTACCTTCGAAGACTGGGAGCAGATTGGACGCTGGTACGCCAGCTTGGAAAAGGACCGGCGCATGCCGACTCCGGAGGTTCGCGCCAAGGCGGATGAACTGACCAAAGGCCTGAACACCGACGTGGAGAAGATCGAAGCGCTTTATGACTACGTCGCAAAGAATTTCCGCTACGTAAGTCTGTCGCTGGGATTGAGCCGTTACCAGCCGCACGCCGCCGGAGATGTACTCCACAATCAATACGGGGATTGCAAGGACAAACACACGCTGCTCGCGGCGCTGCTTGAGGCGAAGGGTTTGCGCGCCGACTCGGTGCTGATCAATTCCAGCCGTAAGCTTGATCCCGACCTGCCGTCGCCGTCGCAGTTCGATCACGTGATCACTATGTTGCCGATGGGTGAGCGGGAGATCTGGATGGACACGACGAGCGAGGTCGCGCCGTTCCGCCTCCTGGCCTATACGCTGCGCAACAAACAGGCGTTAGTGATTCCTCCGGTGGACGCGGGGAATAAGGTCGCGCCGCATTTGCAGTTGACGCCGGCGGATACGCCGATGCCCGACTACGAACGATCGGAGATCGAAGGCAAGATCAACGATATCGGCAAGCTCGAAGCGCACGTGCAGTATGAATTTCGTGGAGATGAAGAACTTCTGCTGCGATCGGTGTTCCGCCGCGTGCCGGAATCGAACTGGCAGCGGGTCGCCGAAAACATCAATGGAGGGCTCGGCGGAGAAGTGTCCCACCTATTGATCAGTGATCCTGCGGCAACCAGAGAGCCGTTCAAGATGTCCTACGATGTTTCGAAACCGAACTTCCTCGACTGGTCGAAGAAGAAGACGCTGATCGTGCTCCCGCTGGTGCAGTTCAGCCTGCCGGAAGTGGACGAGGACGATACCGATGCGGATGCGGAGCCTCTGAAACTGGGACCTAAAGGCGAGTACTCGTACAAGGTCAGACTCGAAATTCCCGCGAAGTACACGGCGCACCCACCACTTGCATTTTCGCTGAAGCGCGACTATGCGGAGTATCAAGCGAGCTACCAGTTGCAGGGAACGGTTTTTACGGCGAGCCGCACACTGGTGTTACATCAGGATGATCTGCCGGTGGCGCGCGCGGGGGACTACTCTTCGTTCCGGCGAGCGGTAGGATCGGATCTGGCGCAGCAACTTTCCGTGGAGAGCGAAGTGGCGGGGTCGATGGTTCCCCCGGCGGACATGAAGGCGGATGACCTTCTCGAAAGCGCGCGCGCGGCCGCCGAAGCCGGGAACCTGCCTTTGGCCGAGGCGCTGCTAAAGCGCGCGACGGAGGTCGATCCCAAGAACAAGTTCGCATGGAACAATCTGGGGCTGATTTATCTGCAGACGCGTCAAGACGATCAAGCGATCGCATCATTTCAGAAGCAGATTGAAGTTAATCCCTATGACGAGTTCGCTTATAACAATCTCGGCCGCGTTTACTGGCAGGAGCGCAAGTACGACGAAGCGGTAAAGGCCTTCAACAAGCAACTGGAGAACAATCCTCTGGACAAGTTCGCACATGCGAATCTCGGCCAGATGTACGCAGAGTGGCATAAGTACGACCTGGCGGCTCCCGAGCTGGAGAAAGCCGCATCGTTGAGTCCCGAGAGGCCCGATTTGCAGGTCAGTCTCGGAGACGCTTATCTGAACCTGGGACAGGACGCCAAGGCTCTCGCTACGTTCGATCATGCCATCGAGCTCAGCGCCACTCCCCTGGTGTGGAACAACATTGCATATCAGTTGTCGCTGAAGAAATCTCATCTGGATCGCGCGCAGCAGTATGCCGAGTCGGCCATTTCAGCCACTGCGGCCGCATTGCGGAATGTATCTCTGGACCGCCTCACGCAGAATGATCTTCCACTGGTCCAGTCTCTGATCGCTTACTGGGACACATTGGGCTGGGTTGAGTTCGCCCAAGGGAACCTCGACAAAGCGGAAAAGTATGTTTCCGCGGCATGGGGCTTGGGGCATCACGGCGAGGTCGGCGACCATCTCGGGCAGATCTACGAAAAGCGCGGCAATAAGGATATGGCGCTTCGCACGTATGCGCTCTCGATGAATGGGCTGCGGCCGACTCCCGAAACGCGCGAGCGCCTGGCCTCCCTGGCTGGCGGCGAAGCCAAGGCCGAAGCCGCCATCTCGCGGTACAAGGAAGAGCTCGAACATCTGAGCACGATTGATCTCGGCAAGACCACTCAGACCGGGAATGCCGATTTCTTCATCCTGTTGAGCGGAGGAACTGGAGAGGCCGCGAAAGTGGACGCTGTGAGGTTCATCAGCGGAGACGAACGGCTCAAGTCTTACACCGACGCGCTGCGTAAGGCGGACTATCACCTCACCTTCCCCGATGGCACGCCGGTGAAAATCTTGCGGCGCGGATCGCTCTCGTGCTCCGTGACCACAGGGAACTGCAAGTTCCTGCTGATGCTGCCGGACGACGTGAGAACGGTGGACTGACCGCGGAATTCCGAAGTAATCGCGTTGCACAAGCGGAGAAGTTAAAGGGGCGTCGGTAATAATCGGCGCCCCTCGTTAACTTCTCCGTTTTACCGTCTCACCAGATCCGCACTCGATCGTTCGGGGCCAGATACAACTTCTCTCCCGGTTGCGGATTGAAAGCGCTATACCAGGCGTCGATGTTGCGCACCGTGTCGGCGCGGTATTCGCCCGGTGAATGGGGATCGGTCATGACCTGCTGACGCAGCGCGGCTTCGCGGATCTTCTCGCCCCAGTTCTGTCCGAAGGCGATGAAGAATTGCTGGTCGCTGTTAAAGCCCGCGTCCTCGGGGGCTGCCTGTCCCGAAGCCTTGTAACCATCGTAGGCGGCGGAGATTCCGGCGACGTCCGCGATGTTCTCGGCGAGCGTTTGCTTGCCGTTGATCGCGAGATCGGGGAAGGGCTTGTACTGGTCGTACTGCGCGGCAAGCTGGGCCGTGGATTCTTCGAAGTGCTTGAGATCTTCGGGAGTCCACCAGTTGCGCAGGCGGCCCTTGGAATCGAAGGTGCTGCCTTCGGTATCGAAGGTGTGGCTGATTTCGTGTCCGATGACCGAGCCGATGGCCCCGTAGTTCACGGCAGCCGGCGCTTTCGGATCGTAGAACGGCGGTTGCAGGATGGCGGCGGGGAAGTTGAGGGCATTCTGCAGCGGAAGGTTGACGGCATTGACGGTCTGCGGAGTCATCGACCATTCCTTGCGATCGACGGGCTTGCCCAGGCGAGCGACCTGCCGCTGATATGCGGCGAGATTGCCGCGCCAGATGTTTCCAAAAATGTCGCCGGCCTTCACTTCGTAATTGGAATAGTCGTGCCAGGTTTCCGGATAGCCAATGCCGACGTATAACGTTCCGAGCTTGGCTTCGGCTTCCGCCTTGGTGGCAGGATTCATCCAGGTCAGCGCTTCGATGCGCTTATGGAACGCCGTGATCAGGTTCGCGACCATGGCCTGAGCCTGCGCCTTCGCCTCGGGCGGGAAATATTTTTCCGCATAGGACTTTCCGACCACATCCCCAAGCAATCCATCGACGATAAAGACGGCGCGCTGCCAGCGCGGACGCTGCTGCTCGGCTCCGGACAGGGTTTTTCCGAAAAATGCGAAGCGCTCGTCAGTCAGCGCCTTCGGCAGCACACCCGCATACTGCTCGATGGTGTGGAACGAGAGCCAATCTCTCCAGGTATCGAGAGGGGTGGACGCGACCAGGGCTGACTCTCCCTTGAAGGCTTCGGGTTGCCACACGATGAAGCTGTCCACATGGCTGAGCCCGGAGGCGGCAAAATATTCGGTCCAATCCAGGCCAGGAGCGTTTACCGCAAACTCGGTGCGCTTCCACGTATTGTTCGCCTTGTGGATGTCTTCGTTCTCGGCCAGAGAGCGGTGTACCTGCGCGATTGCATGTTCCAGTTCAACGATACGAGAGGCGCGAGTGTCAGGGTCGGAGAGTCCCCCGAGCTTCAACATGGACGCCACGTGGGCTTGGTATTGCGCACGGACCTTCTTCATGTGCTCGCTGTCGGAGAGGTAGTATTCGCGATCTGGAAGCTGGATGCCGCCCTGCATTAAATATGGCGTGTAGTGCTCGGAGTCGTTGAATCCCGGGGCCACCCACAATCCGAAGAGATTCGGGGTGTGATAGTTCGTGTTGTTGAGGGCATCCACGTCGGCGCGAAGAGTCTGGCCCAGGGCGCGCGCTAGTTGCTTCTTGTCCTTGATCGCGGCGATCTCGTTGAGGTGTGGCTTCAGAGGAGCGAGGCCCTTGGCTTCGATGCCCGCCTCGTCGATATAGGAGTTGTAAAGATCCGCTACTTTGCGAAGGGCGGAGCCCGCGGGCGGATTTGACTTCGAGATTTCCTGAATGAGATCGGCGGTGCGCTTATTGCTGAGGTCGGCAAGTTTCGTGAAGACGTCAACGCCTGCACGGTCCGGGGGGATCTGGGTGCGTTTGATCCACTCGCCATTCGCGAATTCGTAGAAGTTGTCGCCCGGCTTCACCGAGCGATCGATGTTGGCGACAACGATTCCGGGACTTTCCTGTCCCTCTGTGTTCTGGGCAGAAACTGGGGCAATCAAAATGACAGCACAAACGAACAGCATTCCAAGAAATGCAAAGTGTTTTTTCATGAGATCTCCAAGGAGGGCATACCTCGAGAAGTAACAGCGGTATTACCCATCAGTGTACGCCGGATGATTAGACGTTGGGGACGAGCGGATGTCATTGCTACTGCATTGCCGTGACGACATTTGCGTGATCGCAGCCCTGGCGGACCTGTGACACTACTGGGGACGGGGCCGTTTGTGCCACGCGGTTGACTGCTCGTAAGCGTGCGCGAGGCACAGAACGAGATCCTCGCGCCAATGCGAGGCGGCAATCTGCAGTCCAATCGGAAGCCCGCTCTGAGTGAATCCGCACGGAACAGAAATCGCGGGCAGCCCCCACACGTTGAAGGGACGCGTATTCCGCAACAGCTTCAACTCGGCCGGACGCAGCGCGTCTGGTGTGGCTTTGAGTTCAGCAATCGATGGCGCGGGAACGGGCGTGGCCGGGGTTACGAGTATATCGACGTCGGCAAAGACCTTACGGATGTTGCGCCGCTGCGCCTGCATCTCTCGTTGCGCCGTGATGTACTGTGCCGCCGAGACACTCTCCCCGGTGCGAATGCGGCGCAGAGTCTCGGCTTGATATAAGTCGGAATGCTGCGCAACTCTCTCGGAGTGATAGGCGTACGACTCAGCGGCCTGCAGCGTGCGGTCCGTCGGAACGTCCAATGTGACTTCTTTGATCTCCGCGACCAGGCTCTCGATCCCGCGCAACGCGTGATCAATGGCGGAAGACACTTCAGGATTGAGATCGTCAAAAAAGTACGCGCGAGGAACACCAACTCGAAGGGACTTCGCGTCCTCCTTCAAGGCCGAAACGTAATCGGAAACCGGAACATCCGTGGTGGTCATATCTGCCAGGTCGTACCCGGCGATGGCCTGCAGGACGATGGCTGCATCTGCAACGGTGACCGCCAGCGGCCCCACATGATCCAGAGATGAGGAGAGCGGAATCACTCCGCGGCTCGACACGCGCCCATAGGTCGGTTTCAGGCCGACACATCCGCAAAGAGCGGCTGGCTCGCGGACGGAGCCGGCGGTATCCGTCCCGATCGCAGCGCAGGCCATCCCGGACACTACCGCGGCGGCGGAGCCACCGGAAGATCCGCCGGCGATTCGCCCAAGGTCCCAGGGATTGTGGACCTCGGCGAAGAAGCTGACCAGCGAACTGCCGCCGTAGGCGAACTCATGCAGATTGTTCTTGCCGATAATCACGGCGCCAGCCTGACGCAAGCGCCGAACGACGTCAGCATCTTCGGTCGGAACACGATCTTTGAAGAAAGCACTAGCGGCAGTAGTACGGGCCCCGGCCGTATCAATCAAATCCTTCAATGCGATGGGGACGCCATGCAGCGGGCCACGCCACTGTCCGCGCGACATTTCGTCTTCAGCAGCGCGAGCCTCAGCGAGCGCCGAGTCGGCCAGCACGGTGATAAACGCGTTGAGTCGAGCGTTCAGCTTATCGATCTGGTCGAGACAAAGCCGCGTGAGTTCGACCGGAGAAATCTCTTTCCGGCGCAGCGGTCCCGCGAGCTCCGAGATGGAAGTGAACTTCAACATCGCCCAGGCGAGCCATTGTAAATGCAACACCTGCGGTTCATGCGTCCGTCCAACGATGCCGGATTTATCGACTCTTTTTCCGGATGGATTGCATCGAAGTCCTGTAATAATAACTAGCAGGGGTTAGCTGGGGGCTCTGAACAAATCATGGCAGAACTGACGATCGCGCCGGTGGCGACGCACGCTTTTTTTGTGGACGGTCGCTGGCAAGAAGACGGCGATCTGGTCGAAATCCGCTCACCGTACGACAACAGTCTGATCGCGCGTGTCGTTCAGGGGCGCAAAGAACATGCCGATGCGGCGATTGCAGCCGCGGTAAAAGCCTTTGGCACGACGCGTCGTCTGCCGGCCTTCGAACGCCAGCGCGTCCTGCGACGGATTGCTGCCTCAATGGTGGAGCGCAAGGAAGAGTTTGCGCGCACTCTAGCGCAGGAAGCCGGCAAGCCGATCAAGTCTGCGCGCATCGAAGTGGATCGCGCCGTGTTTACCTTCAACGTTGCGGCCGAAGAGAGCACGCGGATCTACGGCGAATTCCTTCCGCTCGACTGGCAAGAGTTCACCGCCGGACGCTGGGGCATCGTGCGGCGATTCCCGCTGGGCCCGGTCGCGGGCATCACACCATTCAACTTCCCGATCAATCTGGTGGCGCACAAGGTCGCTCCGGCGATTGCCGCCGGGTGTCCGATGGTGCTAAAGCCGGCGCCGCAAACGCCGCTGTGCTCGCTGCTTCTGGCCGAATGCGTACAGCAGGCTGGATGGCCCGATGGGGGACTGAACGTTCTGCCGCTGTCGAATGAAGACGCCGGGCTGCTCGTCACCGACGATCGAATCCGGCTCATCAGTTTCACCGGAAGCGTGCCGGTCGGATGGGACATCAAACGCCGGGCAGGGAAGAAGAAAGTAGTCCTTGAACTTGGGGGCAATGCGGCGGTCATCGTCCACAGCGACGCCGACCTCGAATACGCCGCGGACCGCTGCGTTACCGGAGGCTTCGGATATGCGGGGCAGACCTGCATTTCGGTCCAGCGCATCCTGGTGGAGCACACGGTTTACGGGAAATTCACCGACCTCTTGGTCGAAGGCGTGAAGAAGTTGAAGACCGGCGATCCGCTCGATGAAAGCACGGACGTCGGCCCGCTCATCCGCGGCAGTGACGCTGCCCGGACGATCGCCTGGATCGAAGAGGCGGTCCATGACGGCGCGCGCCTGCTCTGCGGAGGACGACGCCAGAAGCTGGTTGTCGAGCCCACGGTGCTCACCGGCACTAAGCCTGATATGAAGGTGAACTGCCAGGAAGTATTCGGCCCGGTGGTCACGGTCGAGCCCTATGCGAATTTCGATCAGGCGCTCAGGCAGGTCAACAATTCCGCCTACGGTATGCAGGCCGGAGTGTTTACGCGCGATGCCAAACTGCTCTTTCAGGCTTATGAAGAACTGGAAGTGGGTGGCGTGATCGCCGGAGATATTCCTTCGTTCCGCATCGATCACATGCCTTACGGTGGAGTGAAGGATTCTGGCCTCGGCCGCGAAGGGCTGCGCTATGCGATCGAAGAGATGACCGAGCCCAAATTGCTCGTGATGAATCTCCGATAACGTTTTCGTACGCACAAGGCAACGCCGAGCCGGGATGCGTCGTTGAAAAACTCGACAATTTTTTAGTAATGTTCCCTTCGGAAAATTTTTCTTTTTCGAATTTCAAAAAACCGCGACAAAACATTGTCAAATATTTATAATCACTGGTTTCACAGTCAACATAGAGAACCAGTGGGTGGTTTTCTCTCGGATTAAACAACTGAGGCACTAGCAGCGGACGATCCGCCGGGTCTGTTCAGCCAGATCTCAATTTTGAATGTCGCAGATCTTTCATCGCAGTACGAATAGTCTGTCTCGGGCCACTATTTTTGGCGCGGTTTTTATCGTGGCCGCATTGGGATGGGTCGCTTACGCGATCCAGGGTTCCCCCTATGTCACGTACGCGGGCGTGCGCAAGCCGCAGCCGGTCCCATTCAGTCACCAGCATCACGTGACCGGACTCGGAATCGACTGCCGCTACTGCCACACGTCGGTTGAGACCTCGAGTTTTGCAGGGATTCCTCCCACGAAGACCTGCATGAACTGCCACTCCCAGATCTGGACCAACGCCAAGCTGCTGGAGCCGGTGCGCGCCAGCTATCGCTCCGGCGAGTCGCTGCAATGGGTGCGGGTCAACCAGCTCCCTGATTTCGTCTTCTTTAATCACAGCATTCACGTAACCAAGGGCGTCGGCTGCAATACCTGCCACGGTCCCGTTGACCAGATGCCGCTGATGTACCAGCAGGAATCCTTGCAGATGGAGTGGTGCCTGGGATGCCATCGTGCGCCGCAGAACAATCTGCGCCCGCGGGATCAGGTCTTTAATATGCGCTATCAGCCGCCCAGCAGCACGAACATAGTAGAAGTCGATGGCAAGGGCTATACCGACCAGGCCTCACTCGGAGCGGCGCTGGTAAAGAAGTACGGCGTCCGCGGAGTCATGGACATTACCAGTTGCAGTACGTGCCACCGGTAACGAGAAGTCAGAAGTTAGAAGTCAGAATGCAGCTCACGGCGAAAGCCGTGGGTAGGTGAACAGATGCATCCGGCCCCGAGGGGCGAAAGAAGATTCACAAGCAACACGAATTGACGGAATGACGAACGATAACAAATCGAATGGCGCGCAGCGCGAAGATGTCTGTCCTTCGAAGAAGCTGGACCTGAACATCGTCCGCGAGAAGATTGACGCCGCGACTACGCACGACGCGGAAGAGAAGGTTGGGCCGCAATACTGGCGGTCGCTGCAAGAACTTGCAGGCAGCCCGGAATTCAAAGAGGCTCTGCATCGGGAATTCCCGAAGGGCGCCTCCGAATGGCTGGATACCGTGTCGCGGCGGGGATTTCTTAAGGTGATGGGCGCCTCGCTTGGCTTGGCGGGCATGACCGGATGCGTGAAGCTTCCGCTCGAGCCGATTGTGCCCTATGTGCGGCAGCCCGAGAACGTGATCCCAGGCCGCCCGATGTTCTACGCGTCGGCCGTGACGCTGGGTGGTTATGCGAACCCCGTGCTGGTCGAAAGCCATCTCGGGCGTCCGACGAAGATTGAAGGCAACGATCAGCATCCGGCGTCGCTCGGTGGTACTGACGTTTTCACCCAGGCTTCAATCCTGAGCATGTACGATCCGGACCGCTCTCAGAGTGTCATGTCGATGGGGGATCAGAGGTCGTTTGCGGCATTCATGAGCGCGATCCGCGGGCCGTTGACGGCGCAGAAAGCCCTGCAGGGGGCGGGCGTTCGCATTCTGACGACGACAGTTACATCCCCTACGTTGGCAGACCAGCTGCGGAATTTGCTGAAGGTGTATCCGCAGGCGAAGTGGCATGTGTACGAGCCGGTCAATCGCGACAACGTTCTCGAAGGCGCAAAGATGGCCTTCGGACAGCCGGTTGAGACGCGTTACGACTTTTCGAAAGCGGATGTCGTCATTTCGCTCGATGCCGACTTTCTCTACGCCGGATTCCCTGGCAATGTGAAGTACATCCGCGATTTTGCCAAGCGCCGCGATCCCGATCAGGGCGAGATGAATCGCCTGTACGTGATCGAGAGCATGCCGACATCGACAGGGGCTAAGGCGGATCATCGGCTACCAATGAAGGCTTCTGGGATCGCCGAATTCGCTGACTCTCTCTCGAGAATTGTTGCGGGTGAAGAGCATATTGTTAGTGGGCCCACCGGACCCGATGGGTTTTATCAAGCTCTCTGGAAGGACTTGACTGATCACCAAGGCGCGGTAGTTGTAGTTGCTGGCGACCATATGCCGGCGTCGGTACATGCTGCGGCGCATCTTCTAAACCAACGCCTTGGGGCTCTCGGTAAGACCGTTTTCTACACAGACCCAGTCGATGCCAACCCTGTAAATCAGATCGCCTCGCTCAAAGAACTGGTCGCCGACATCAACGCAGGCAAGGTGGACCTGCTGGTGATCCTCGGCGGAAATCCGGCCCACGATGCGCCCACTGATTTTAATTTTGCCGACGTCCTCAAGAGCAACAAAGCTCCGCTGCGGGTGCATTATGGGCTCTACAACGACGAGACCGCCGAGCTTTGCCAGTGGCACGTCAACGGCACTCACGAACTCGAAGCCTGGGGCGATGCCCGCGCTTACGATGGGACCGTCAGCATCATCCAGCCGCTGATCGCTCCTCTATACAACGCCAAGAGCCCGCTTGAGTTTGTCGCAATGCTTTCCGGCCAGCCGGACGCGTCCGGCTACGAGCTTGTTCGCGCGTACTGGCAGAAGCAGCACACGGGCGGTGACTTCGACGCGTTCTGGCGCAAGTCGCTGCACGATGGCTGGATTGAGGGAACGGCATTCGGCCCGAAGTCGGTAACCGCGAAGAGCGCCGCGGTTGCCTCAACTGCGAAGCCCGACGACAACGGCATCGAGCTCAACATACGCCGCGATCCGACGATCTACGACGGACGATTCTCCAACAACGGCTGGCTGCAGGAGCTTCCCAAGCCGATGTCGAAGCTGACTTGGGACAACGCTGTCCTCGTCGGCCCAAAGATGGCGCAGCGTCTCAATCTAGCGGCGAAAGACGTCGTCGAACTCGAATTGAACGGCGCCAAGGTCCAAGGAGCAGTCTGGATTCAGGCCGGACATCCCGACAACTCCGTCACAGTCACTCTTGGTTACGGCCGCAAGCGCGCCGGGCGCGTCGGCACTGCGCAGGGATTCAATGCCTATGTGCTCCGCACCAGCGGCGCATTACACTTCGCCACCGGAGCCCACCTTCGCAAGACCGGAGACACCTACGAACTCGCCTCCACGCAGGGGATGCAGTCGATGGATACGCCCGACGGCGGGCACCGTCCGCTGGTTCGGGAGACGAGTCTCGAGGAGTATAAAAAGCATCCTGATTTCGCGCACGAAGAAGAGCCGGAGATTCCGAAGGACCTCACGCTCTACAAGCCTTACCCCTACGACAAAGAGATGTACGCGTGGGGCATGACCATCGACCTGAACAAGTGCGTCGGATGCAATAACTGCATCGTTGCCTGCCAGTCGGAAAACAACATTGCCGTGGTCGGGAAGGAGCAGACGCTGCTCGGTCGCCACATGCACTGGCTGCGGGTCGATGCTTACTACGAAGGCGATCGCGATAACCCGAGAGCATTTTTCCAGCCGGTTCCGTGCATGCAGTGCGAGAACGCGCCGTGCGAGGTGGTCTGCCCAGTCGCTGCGACCAACCACTCCACCGAAGGTCTGAACGACATGGTTTACAACCGGTGCGTGGGCACGCGCTACTGCTCGAACAACTGCCCTTATAAAGTGCGGCGGTTCAATTTCCTGCTCTTCTCCGATTGGGATACGCCGCAGTACAAGATGATGCGCAATCCTGATGTCAGCGTGCGCAGCCGCGGAGTAATGGAAAAGTGCAGCTACTGCGTGCAGCGCATCAATGAACGCCGCATCGATACCGAAACCGCTTCGGTGCGCGAGAGCAAAGACATACGCATCGGCGACGAACTGCAGACTGCATGTCAGCAGTCCTGCCCGGCCGAGGCGATCACCTTTGGCAACATCAACAATCCGAACAGCAACGTTTCGAAGCTGAAAGCGAAGTCGCGCAACTACAGCCTGCTGGGTGAGCTGAATACGCGTCCCCGCACGACGTACCTGGCTGAAGTTCGCAACCCGAATCCGGAGCTGCAGGGATAGAACACGGCTTCCGGCGCTCGGCTTCCGGAAGCCGGATAGCGAGAGGCGGAAGCCTAAAGCGTCACCAGAGTTGAAAGCTTAACGACAAGAATGCCTGAGCAATACAAATCGACCACCGAACTGGATCGCGCTCCCGTAATCGAGCCCGGACATACATTCGGCACGATCACCGAAAAGATCAGCGCGATTGTGCTCACCCGTCCGGCCTCGAACGGATGGTTCCTGGGCTTCGGCATCGCGTTCATGTTGACCATGATGATGCTGTTCGCCATCGGGTATCTGTTCCTGAAGGGCATCGGCATTTGGGGCGTGACCATCCCCATCGGATGGGGCTTCGCGATCGTCAATTTCGTGTGGTGGATCGGTATCGGCCACGCCGGCACTCTGATCTCCGCCATCCTCTTGTTACTGCGTCAATCGTGGCGTAATTCGATCAACCGTTTTGCCGAAGCCATGACGCTCTTCGCCGTGGCTTGCGCCGGAATCTTCCCGGCCATCCACGTCGGCCGCCCGTGGCTCGCATATTGGCTTTTCCCATATCCCAATACGATGCGGATGTGGCCGCAGTTCCGCAGTCCCCTGATGTGGGACGTCTTTGCCGTCTCGACCTACGCCACGATTTCGGCCTTGTTCTGGTTTGTCGGCCTGATTCCTGACTTCGCAACGCTGCGCGACCGGACCGAGAAGCACTGGCTGAAGGTCGTCTACGGCATGCTCTCCTTCGGTTGGCGCGGCTCCGCCCGCCACTGGCATCGCTACGAGACGATGTACCTGCTGCTCGCGGGACTGGCCACGCCGCTGGTGCTGTCGGTCCACACCGTCGTCAGCTTCGACTTTGCAATTGGCATCGTCCCCGGGTGGCATACCACCATCTTCCCGCCTTACTTCGTCGCGGGCGCGATCTATTCCGGATTCGCCATGGTGCTGATGCTGGCCATTCCGATCCGCAAGATCTACGGCCTCGAAGATTTCATCACTGAGCGCCATTTGCAGAACTCGGCCAAGGTCATGCTCGCAACCGGATTGATCGTTGCGTACGGCTACGGAATCGAAGCCTTCATGGGCTGGTACGGCGGCGACCGCTACGACTCCTTCACGCTCTGGAATCGTCTGCATGGGCCATATGCGTTCTGGTATCTTTCGCTGCTGACCTGCAACATTTTTGTCCCGCAGGTGCTCTGGATCCGCAAGCTGCGCACCAGCCCGATCGCCCTCTTCTTTATCTCCGGAGTCATCCTGGTCGGCATGTGGCTGGAGCGATTCATCATCGTTGTCGTCAGCCTGCATCGCGACTTCCTGAACTCGTCGTGGGGCATGTACTACCCGACGCGTTGGGACTGGATGACCTTCATCGGCACGCTGGGAATGTTCCTGATGCTGATGTTCCTGTTCCTGCGGTTGCTGCCGGCGATCTCGATCTTCGAAATGCGCACCCTCTTGCCTGAGGCGGAGGTGAAAGAGTAGCTATGAAGCGCGATCCCATTTACGGCATGATGGCGGAGTTTGATTCTGCCCAGGCATTGGTCGATGCCGCGCATAAAACTCATCAGGCCGGATACAGGAAGATTGACGCGTATAGCCCGTTCCCGATCGAAGGGCTTGCCGAAGAAATCGGATTTCATCGCGACGAAGTGCCGCTCGTAGTCCTGATCGGCGGAATCATCGGCGGCCTTACGGGATACCTGATGCAGTACTGGATGGCTGCTGTCGATTACCCGCTCAACATCGGCGGTAAGCCTCCGCACTCGTGGCCGGCATTCATTGTGATCACGTTTGAGATGACGATCTTGTTTGCAGGAATCTCGGCTGTGTTCGGCATGCTGGCGCTAAATGGACTGCCGATGCCGTATCACCCGGTGTTCAACGTGCCGAGATTTTCGTCGGCATCGAAGGATCGCTTCTTCCTGATCGTGTTCTCGTCGGACACGAAATACGAGCCCGGTGAGGTCCGAAGGTTCCTCGAGGAGTTACACCCGCGCGCTGTCGATGAGGTGCCGAGCTAATGCGCGTTCTTCGAAACAATTCGTGTGGAGACAGCCGCCCTCGGCTGTCCCGTCGAGCGAAGCTCGACAGCCTGTCTGTGGTGACGATGCTGCTGGTCATCGGCGTCACCGCCGCCTGCCGTCTCGACATGCACGTGCAGCCGCGTGAGAATCCGCTTTCCCGCAGCGACTTCTATGCCGACCAGCGTTCCGCGCGTCCGCTGGTCGAAGGCACCATTGCCCGCGGTCAGCTGCACGAAGATACATATTTCTACACCGGAAAGATCGGATCGAATCCCGGCGATGTGATGCCTTTCCCGGTGACGAAAGAAGTTCTCGAGCGCGGACGCGAGCGCTACAACATCTACTGCGCACCTTGTCATTCGCGTGTGGGGGACGGCAACGGCTTCATCCCGTCTCGCGGTTTCACGCGCATGCCTCCGTCGTATCACACCCCTCGGCTGCAGAAGGCGCCGCTCGGATACTTCTTCGATGTGATGACGAACGGCTTCGGCATCATGCCCGATTACGCTTCGCAGGTTTCTGCGGAAGACCGCTGGAAGATTGTGGCGTACATCCGCGCATTGCAGTTGAGCCAGAACGCGACCGAGGCGGATGTGCCATCAGGGCAGAAAGTTCCGTCGGAGCCGCCGAAGTTCCGCGAGCCCGGATCGGGAGCGACACTGCCAGAGTTGGCCCCCGAAACAAAAGGAATGAAGGAAGAATCTAAATGAGCGCGGCGCCCAATCAACTCGATCTCACGGCTCCGCCGATCGTAAAGACAATCAGCACTCGATCGCTGATTGTCGGCGTGGTGTTCGGAATTGCTGCCGTTGCCCTCGCAGTGACGCGCACCGATGAGTTTTACCGTGGATACCTGCTCGGCTTCATGTGCTGGCTAGGCGTAGCGCTGGGCTCGATGGCAATCCTCATGATTCGCCACCTGACGGGCGGTGGCTGGGGCATGGTGATTCGCCGCATCCTGGGTGCGAGCATGCGCACGCTGCCACTGCTGGCCATCCTGTTTATCCCGATTCTCGTTGCTGTGCTGCAGCACCGTATGTATCCGTGGCTCATGCCGCTGGATGCAATCAAGGATGCGCATATCCGGGAGCATCTTGAGAAGCACAGCTTCATTAAAGACGCCTATCTCAACGCCTCAGGATTCATCATCCGGGCGGTTATTTATTTCTTGATCTGGAACGTACTATCGTTCCTGCTCTCGATGTGGTCGAAGCAGACGGACAAGCCCGGCGCTCCCGACAACACGCAGAAATTCAAGGCTGTCGCGGGACCTGGCCTGATCCTCTACGCCTTCACAATCTCGTTTGCCGCGATCGACTGGGTGATGTCGCTGGACCCTAGCTGGATCTCAACCATCTTCGGTCTCATCATCCTGATCGGCGAGGTGCTCTCGGCGATGTGCTTCGCGGTCGTAGTGGAGCGCATCCTGGTCAGCTACAAGCCGATGTCCGAGATGCTCAAGTCCGACTTTGTGCATGACCACGGCAAGTGGATGCTCACCTTCATCATGGTGTGGGCCTACTTCAGCTTCTCGCAGTGGCTGATCATCTGGGCCGGCAACCTGCCTATGGAGATCACGTTCTATCTCCGGCGAATCAACAACGGTTGGGGATCGATCGCGCTGGTGCTGGTGCTGTTTCATTTCGCGGTTCCGTTCGCAATCCTGTTGTCCCGGCAATTCAAGCGCAATATTCGCAAACTGGTCTGGCTCGCGGTCTGGCTGATGATCATGCGGTTCGTGGATCTGTTCTGGATCATCGAGCCGAATTTCTCGAGCAGTTTCCACATCACCGTTGCCGACATCGTGGTGCCGGTCGCCATCGGCGGTTTCTGGCTGGCGTTCTTCTTCCGCAACCTGGCCGCGCTGCCGCTGTTGCCCGCGTACGACCCGTCTGCTGTAGAAGTGCTGGAGCATCACCATCACGTGCCAGGAATGCCTGACAACGCATGAGCAACGAGACGCACAAACCGAATTCGCATGGGCACGGCGACTACGAACGCCGCGACATCGGCGTCGCCGGAGTCCTGTACTTCATTGCGGGTCTCGTCTTCGCCGGAGTGCTGGTTCACTTCATCGTGACCGGATTGTTTGGCTTCTTGAATCGCAAGTACGAAACCGAGCAGCCAGCGGTGAGTCCGCTGGTGAGGAACGCTCCGACCGACACACGGCGCATTCCGCCACAATACGGGCGCGATTACGAGAAATACCTGAAAGAGAATTTTCCGGCGCCGCAACTGGAAACCGATGAGCGCAGCCAATTGAATGACATTCGCCTTCGGGAAGAAGACACCCTGAGCACCTACGGGTGGGTGGATCAGAAGGCGGGCACAGTGCGCATCCCGATCGACCGCGCGATCGACATTCTCGCGCAACGCGGCCTGCCGGTGCGCAGCCAATCCGGCGAGGCAGCCACGCAGAGCGCGAAGGCACAGCAAGAGAATCCGAAGGGAAGGAACCAGTGACTCGCAGTAACTACAATTCGATGTTCGTGCGCGGCATGTTAGCTGTCGCACTGCTAGGTTCCGTCGCATGGGGACAGTCGATGTCGAAGGGCATCATGTCGCCTCCGGCAAGTGTGCGTCCGCCCTATCTGCAGAATGTCGGCATCGAACAGCATCTCGATGCCCAAGTCCCCGCAGACCTGCAGTTCACAGACGACACGGGGCGCACGGTAAAGCTAGGCGATTATTTCGGCAAGAAGCCGCTGATCCTGAACCTCGTTTACTACAACTGCACGATGCTCTGCGGCGAAGCGCTGGCGGGCCTGACCGGCTCGATGAAGATGATCAAGTTCGATGTCGGGGACCAGTTCGAGGTCGTAACGGTCAGCTTCAATCCAAAGGAAACCACCCACGACGCCGCTGCGAAGAAGGCCGATTACATCAAGCGTTACGGGCGTGCTGGGGCGGCTTCCGGATGGCACTTTCTAACGGGCTCCGCCGCATCCATTAATGCGCTGACTAAGGCCGTCGGTTTTCAGTATCAGTACGATGAGGCCCGCAACCAGTATGCGCACGCCACGGCGATCATGGTGCTGACGCCGCAAGGACACATTTCGCGCTACTTCTACGGAGTTGATTTTCCGCCAAAAGATTTGCGCATGGGACTGGTGGAGGCTTCGCAGGAGAAAATCGGCAATGCCGTCGACCAGGTTCTCTTGTACTGCTACCACTACGATCCGGCGACCGGAAAATACGGCGCGGTCGTCAGCAACATGCTGAAGCTCGGAGGCGGCGCCACCATTCTGTTCCTGGCGGTGCTGCTCTTTGTTCTTCTCCGCCTTGATCGGAGCGCATCTCGCCGGGCCTGGCACGACGCAAAACCGCGTCACGCAGGATTGAGTTAGGGGCTGAGCTAAAGGAAACATGTTCGACAATTTTCCATTGTGGCCGTCGCGGGCGTCCTCTACGGCGGGCAACGTTGACGCATTGTTCATCTTCCTGCTGATCGTGTCGGGTCTCATGACCCTGCTTGTGTTCAGCGCCGTGATCTATTTTGCTGCGCGCTATCGCCATCGCAAGGGAGTCCTGGCCGAGCAGATTGAAGGTTCCACCCCGCTCGAAATTACGTGGTCCATTATTCCTCTGGGCGTTTTCATCGTGATTTTCGCTTGGGGCGCGGTGGTTTACTTCAAGAGCCGCACGCCACCTCGAGACGCAACCGAAGTGTACGTCGTCGCCAAGCAATGGATGTGGAAGGTCGAACATGCCGAAGGACAGCGCGAGATCAACGAGTTACACGTGCCCGTTGGCCGTGACGTCAAGCTGATCATGACCTCGCAGGATGTGATCCATAGCTTCTTTGTCCCGGCATTCCGGATGAAGCAGGACGTGCTTCCGGGCCGCTATACGGTCGCCTGGTTTCACGCGACGAAAGCCGGTACGTATCACTTGTTCTGCGCGGAATATTGCGGTACCCAACACTCAGGCATGATCGGCTCCATCATCGTGCAGGAACCGGCCGACTATGAAGCATGGATGAGCGGGGGCTCGAGTGGTCCGCTTTCTGCGACCGGCGAGAAAATTTTCGCTGAACTCGGATGCGCGACTTGTCATCGAAGCGATACGCAGGGCCGCGGCCCGAACCTGCAGGGTGTGTTCGGCAGGCCGGTGCTGCTCCAGGACGGACGCACACTTACGGCCGACGAGAATTACATCCGGGAATCGATTCTGGATCCCGGCGCCAAGGTCGTTAACGGATTCAAGCCCGTGATGCCGACCTTTCAGGGATTGGTCAGTGAAGAACAATTGAACGCGTTGGTCGCGTACGTAAAGTCGTTGTCGCAGCCCGTCCGGGGCGGCACGAAGACCAACGCCGCGAATGCTGCCTCAGGGCGGCCCGATGGAAATCAGGTGCAATAAGTATGGCAACAGCGACCTCAACAGTTCAGCCCGTCGAGCGGGAGAATTACCTCAACAAGGAGCACGGCATCGGCTCGTGGCTTTTCACCACGGACCACAAGCGCATTGCGCTCCTGTACCTGATGTCGATCACGTTGTTCTTTTTCATTGGCGGATTCTTCGCGCTTCTGATCCGCCTCGAACTGCTCACCCCCGCTGGCGACCTCGTTCAGGCCGATACCTATAACAAGCTGTTCACGCAGCACGGGATGGTGATGGTTTTCTTCTTCCTTATCCCATCGATTCCAGCGGTACTCGGCAACTTTCTGGTGCCGATGATGATCGGGGCGAAAGACCTGGCGTTTCCACGCATCAACCTGCTGAGCTGGTACCTGTACATCATCGGCGGCATCATGATGCTGCACTGCATGCTGACCGGCGGGGTCGACACCGGTTGGACCTTCTACACTCCGTTCAGCACTGCTTACACGAATACAAAGATCGTTGAAGCTGGACTCGCGATATTTGTCGCAGGATTCTCCTCGATCCTGACCGGACTGAACTTCGTCGTCACGATTCACCGCATGCGAGCTCCGGGAATGACCTGGTCGCGGCTACCTTTGTTCATCTGGGCGCATTACGCGACGAGTATCATCCAGATTCTCGGGACCCCGGTTATCGCCATCACGATTGTTCTGGTCGCGGCCGAACGGGCACTGCATCTTGGTATCTTCGATCCCAAACTTGGCGGCGACCCGCTCCTGTTCCAGCACCTGTTCTGGTTCTACTCCCATCCGGCGGTTTACATCATGATTCTGCCCTCGATGGGAATCATCAGCGAGATCATTGCCTGTTTCTCGCGCAAGCGCATCTTCGGATACAACTTCGTCGCCCTGTCCTCGATGGCCATAGCGGTCTTCGGATTCCTGGTCTGGGCACACCACATGTTCGTGGCCGGCATCTCGGTATATGCCGCGCTGGTGTTCTCGCTCCTGAGTTACGCGGTTGCCGTGCCTTCGGCCGTGAAGGTCTTCAACTGGACCGCGACTCTTTATAAAGGATCGATTCACTACGACGCGCCGATGCTCTATGCCTTTGGCTTCCTCGGCCTGTTCACGATTGGCGGTCTGACTGGACTCTTCCTGGCCGCGCTGGGCATCGACGTACACGTGACGGACACTTATTTCGTCGTCGCCCACTTCCACTACATCATGGTCGGCGGGGCGCTCATGGCCTATCTCGGCGGCATGCATTTCTGGTGGCCGAAGATTTCCGGAAGGCTCTATCCGGAAGGATGGGCGCGGCTCGCGGCGCTGATCGTCTTCATCGGATTCAACCTGACGTTCTTCCCGCAATTCGTCCTTGGCTACGTCGGCATGCCCCGCCGCTACTATCAGTACCCGGCGGAATTCCAGGTATTGAATGTGCTCTCGACCGCGGGCGCGACAGTTCTTGGCGTCGGCTACCTGCTGCCCATGATCTATTTCCTGTGGTCGATGCGGTACGGAAAGCCTGCACCCGACAACCCGTGGCAGGCTGCGGGACTGGAGTGGAAGACGCAGTCTCCGCCAACCACGTTCAATTTCGAGGAAGAGCCGGTCGTGACATGGGAAGCCTACAACTACGACGAGATCGATACTGGACATACTGGACATAAAGAGGAGGTCAAAGTTGTCGGATAGCACGATGTCCGTTCAAACGTCGGTTCACGACGACCTCCACGGCCCTGAGCTGTTGCACCACTTTGCCGATCCGCAGCAGCAACGCAATGCGGTGAGTCTCGGCATGTGGATCTTTCTCGGCACGGAAGTTATGTTCTTCGGCGGATTGTTCTGCGCCTATCTGATCTACCGGCTCTGGTACTTCGGAGATTTTGCGGCTGCGTCACAGAGTCTGAACTGGAAATTGGGCGCGACCAATACCGCGGTCCTGATCTGTTCCTCATTGACGGTTGTTTTTGCTGTCTGGGCCGCGCAACAAGGCAAGCGTGCCATGCTGGTGGGAAGCCTGGTGCTGACCCTGATCCTCGGGTTTGCGTTTTTGGGGATTAAGGGAATTGAGTATCACGACAAATTTGTGGAGCATCACGTGCCAGGCGCCAGTTTCGACTTTCAGAACCGGACGGTGCCGGGACATCCGGACATCATCGCGAATCCACGACACGTGCAGATTTACTTCGCGCTGTATTTCATCATGACGGGACTGCACGCGCTGCACATGATCGTTGGCATCGGACTCTTCACCTGGCTGCTGATCACCGCCTGGAAGGGACGCTACTCGCCGCAGTACAACACGCCGGTCGAAATCGGTGGGTTGTACTGGCATTTCGTCGACATCATCTGGATTTATCTGTTCCCGTTGTTATACCTGATCGATTTGCACAAATAGAGGATTCGATGGCGGACCACACGGAACACGCGGAACATTCAACCTCGCTGGGTTTCTACGTCCTGATTTGGGCATCCCTGCTCGTGGGCACGGGCCTAACGGTCTTTGCGGCGCAAATCGATCTCGGCCATTTCAACGCCGCCGTGGCTTTGATCATCGCCACGACGAAAGCTCTATTGGTCGCCCTCTTCTTCATGCACCTCAAAGACGCCAACGAAAGATTGCTGAAGTTAGTAGTGATCTCGACCCTCTTTTTCCTCTTCCTCCTCATGGCCCTAGCGATGGCCGACTACGGCACGCGACTCTGGAGTTGATGCCCGTGTGGGGACGGACGCATTCGTCCGTCCAGAGGTCGTAGCGAGCAAGCAGCGACGGTTCGGCAACCCTGTTCGCAACCTTCCGGCGGATGGTCGCCCGAACAGCCTTTCGGCCGGACTTCCCCAAGAAATGCGGTATACTTCGCGCGTCGAGTACAAATCCCTCTGAGGTGATCTATGGCGTTCTGCAACTCTTGTGGCGCAACCCTGGCAGATGGAACGAAGTTCTGCAATAAATGCGGAGCGGCGATCACAAATGCTCCTGCAATGTCGGCGCCCGCCGCAGGCGTACCCGCCCCAGTTCCCAGCAAGGGCGGTAGCGGCGCTCTGAAAATCATTCTGATCATTGTCGCGGTGATCGTCGTGCTTGGCATTCTTGGCATCGGCGCGGTTAGCTTCATCGGATACCGCATCGCCAAGAGCGCACACGTGCGCCAGGATGGCGACAACGTGAAGGTCGAAACACCGTTCGGATCGATGGAGAGCAGCAAGGATCCCAGCAAAGCCGCTGCGGATCTCGGCATCGATATCTATCCCGGCGCGGAGGTCCAGAAGAACGGCGCATCGTCGGCGACCTTCGGCTCCATCCACACGGTCACGGCGATGTTCACCAGCAGCGACAGCATGGACAAGGTCTGTAGCTTCTACAAAGAGAAGTTTCCCAATGCAATGGCGAGCACGGCAGATGAGAACCATTGCACGCTCGTGTCGAACGAAAACAAGAACATGGTGACCATCAATGTCGAATCCACCGGGGATGGCTCGAAGTTCCAGGTCACAAATGTGACCAAAAAGTAGCTTAATTCGTGAGTGCGGGACATTCCGCGAGTGTCCCGTACTCTTGACCTCCTCAATCGAGTCTGCACCTGCAGTCCATTCGGCCCATGTCCGAGAATCTGGTAAGCCCCACTCTCGTTGCGAAATCTTCATTGACCGACCCTCTGGGTCTGGCAGAATCCCTGCGCTCACAGGTTCGAGGTGACGTCCGCTTCGATAATGGCGCTCGCGCGATGTACGCGACCGATGGATCGAACTACCGCCAGGTTCCGATTGGGGTTGTGCTGCCTCGCGATAATGACGATGTCCTGGCGGCGATATCGATCTGCCGCGAATTCGGCGCTCCCCTGCTGTGCCGCGGAGGCGGAACCTCTCTCGCCGGACAATGCTGCAACGTCGCGGTCGTCCTCGATTTCACCAGGTACATGGGTAATATTCTCGAGATCGATCCCGACCGCCGTGTCGCGCGCATTCAACCGGGAGTTGTCCTCGACCACCTGCGCAATGCCACGGAGAAGTACCACCTCACCTTTGCTCCCGACCCAGCCAGTCACGACCGCTGCACCATTGGCGGCATGATCGGAAACAACTCCTGCGGCGTCCATTCGATCATGGGCGGCAAAACGGACGAGAACATCGAAGCCCTGGATATCGTCACCTATGACGGCGTTCGCCTGAAACTCGGTTCGAATCAAATCGAATTATGTGGGGACAGCCGCCCTCGGTCGTCCGGCGGCCCGGAGACTTCGGTCCGCAGCCACGACCGCCGCAACCAGATCGAAACTGCCCTCAAACAAATTGCCGGCCAATATGGCGATCTGATCCGCAAACAATTCCCGAACATCCCGCGCCGAGTCTCCGGATACAACCTCAACTACCTCCTTCCGGAGAATGGATTCCATGTGGCTCGTGCGCTCGTTGGCGCCGAAGGCACTTGTGCCACAATTCTCGAAGCTACTTGCCGCCTGATGGAAAGCCCGCCGTCGCGGGTTCTCGTCATTGTGGGCTATCCCGATATTTACCAATGCGCCGACCACATTCCCGAAATTCTCGAGCACAAGCCGATCGGGCTTGAGGGCTTCGACGATCTGCTCGTGTATTACGAGCGCACAAAGGGCATCAATACCGAAGGACTTAAGCTGCTTCCCGAGGGAGGCGGATGGCTCCTGGTCGAATTCGGCGCGGACTCCATTCCGGGCGCCGAACTGCAGGCGCAACGCATGATCGACGCGCTCCGCCGCAGCCCCAAGCCTCCGAATGTGAAGTTGTACTCCGGCGCGCAAGCGAAGCGCGTCTGGGAAGTGCGCGAGTCGAGTCTCGGCGCCACATCCCACGTACCTGGCGAGCCGCTCAACTGGGAAGGCTGGGAAGATGCGGCCGTTGCTCCAGAGAAACTTGGCGGATACCTTCGCGACTTGCGCAAGATGATGGCCGAGTTCGGCTATAAAGGCTCGCTCTACGGACATTTCGGCCACGCCTGCGTCCACACGCGCCTCAATTTCGACCTCGAATCGAAAGAGGGAATCGCCAAGTACCGCAAGTTCGTCGAAGAAGCCGCCGACCTGGTTGTTAGCTACGGCGGATCGCTCTCCGGCGAACACGGCGATGGACAGGCCCGTGGCGAACTGCTTCCGAAGATGTTTGGCCCGGAGTTGATGGAGGCCTTCCGCAAGTTCAAGTCTGCCTGGGATCCCGAATGGAAGATGAATCCGGGCAAGCTGATTGAGCCGAACAAGCTCGATGAGAATCTCCGGCTGGGGGCAGGATATGACCCTTGGATACCGAAGACTCACTTTCAGTTCCCGCTTGATCACGGCAGCTTGCCGCATGCGACGCTGCGCTGCGTTGGAGTGGGCAAGTGCCGCCGTGATGAAGGCGGCGTGATGTGTCCGAGTTGGCGCGCAACCCACGAAGAAGAGCACTCGACTCGCGGACGCGCTCATCTGCTTTGGGAAATGACCCAAGGCGAAGTCATCCGCGATGGATGGCGCAGTGAAGAGGTCAAGCGCTCGCTCGATCTCTGTCTGGCCTGTAAAGGATGCAAGAGCGATTGTCCCGTCAGCGTGGATGTGGCGACTTACAAAGCTGAGTTCCTCTCGCACTACTACGAAGGCCGCGTGCGCCCGCTGAACGCCTATGCGTTCGGCAACGTTGACTTGTGGGCGCGCCTGGCATCCAATGCGCCGGGACTGGTCAACCTGACCACGCAACTCCCATTCCTCAGCGACATCGTGAAGTTCCTGGGGCATATCCCGGCGCAGCGCCGCATTCCAGCCTTTGCGCCCGAAACCTTCAAACAATGGTTCCGCCGCACCAGTTCGCGTGGGGACGGACGCATTCGTCCGTCCCGCGAAGCGAAGCGAGCGTCTTCGGGTGAGGAACAGAATCGAAATTTATCGCCATGGAAGAGCGGGGAGAATGAGTGGAAGAGCAGCCCTTCAGGGCCGCGTGAGCGCGGCAAAAAAGAGGGGACCTCAACCCCCGCCGTTCTCCTCTGGGCCGACACCTTCAACAACTACTTTCTCCCGGGCACGGCGAAAGCCGCTGTTGAGGTGCTCGAGACCGCCGGATTCCAGGTGCTTGTTCCGCAAGCCAATCTCTGCTGTGGACGCCCTCTCTACGATTTCGGCATGCTCGACCGCGCGGAAGCACTGCTGCTCGAAATCCTAGACCAGCTCGAACCCGAGATTGAAGCGGGCATCCCGGTCGTGGGACTCGAACCGAGCTGTGTAGCCGTGTTCCGTGACGAACTCATCAATCTCTTCCCACACGATGCCCGGGCACAAGCACTGAGCCGGCAAACTTTCCTGTTAAGCGAGTTCCTGGAACAGAGACTTAGCCCGGGAGCAACGATCCCGCAACTTCCACGCCAAGCGGTGCTCCACGGACACTGCCATCACAAGTCAATCATGAAGATGACGGCGGAAGAATCGCTCCTCCGCCGGCTCGGTGTCGATTTTCACGCGCCCGCTCCGGGCTGTTGCGGCATGGCCGGATCCTTCGGCTTCGAACGCGATAAGTACGAAGTCTCCGCCGCCATCGGAGAACTCGAACTCCTGCCCGCGGTTCGCAGTGCCCCGAACGATTGGCTGATCATCGCCGACGGATTCAGTTGCCGCGAGCAGATCGCGCAAGGGACCGGACGGCACGCGCTCCACCTGGCCGAAGTGCTGCAGATGGCCCTCCAACCCTCGGCACTCGACAAAGACGATCCCTACCCTGAATCGCGCATGATTCGAGAGCATGAGGCGGAGATCCGTGACTCGATGAAGCGGGCGGGACTCGGCCTCGGGGCTTTGGCCGGTGCGGGGCTGCTGCTCTGGGCTGCGACCCGGAGGCGGTAATGCGGAGTGGGTACCAATAAAACGGCCAGCGTGCTTGCGAAAGCCGCTGGCCAGTCTTACTCGACACAAACTTGTTTACTGAATGGCGCTGCCTACCTGCGAGAATACAGTGCTCGCATTCGATCCGATGAGGCGTACCGTGCCGACCACGATCACCAGGATCACGGCCAGCATCACGGAGTATTCGGCGACGTCCTGTCCCTCTTCATCCTTCCAAAGATTGCGGAATTGATAACGCATATCTGAATCCCCTTTATGCAACGACCGTAGGCCGGGAGAGCGCAGGCCGCGTTGATTCTGCATTCTGCGCGGGCAGAGCCATTCCCCAAGCCTCTCTGTCTTGCGTTAACGCCCTCAGTCCGACCTGAAACTCGGATGTGCCCTTCATCTTCTTCGTCCAGACCACGCGAAATTGCATCTTTCGCTGGCGATAGAAAATCGTGATTTCGTCGTCCACGTTCAACTCACGTCGAACAGAGCCCAAACGAGCGCCACTGGCAGTTACATCCAACGTATGAACCAGTTCGTCAAAGGCTTTGCCAGCGCTGTCTTTGCCTTTCAGCCGCACGGGAAGCACCGCTTTCATGCGATTTCCCCGGCGCTGAATCAGTTCCGCAGTCCCTGGCATTCTTCTACCCATGGCTAGTTTGCTCCTATGTTTCAGTTCTGTGAATGGCTCGGACGGGTAGGGTAAGCTCCCCGACCGGGTAGCTGGGCCGACGCTCTCTTGCTGCAAGGCCACTGGAATCATGTATGTCCACGGCCTGAGAAACTTTTTGAAGGCCGCTGTGGTCTAATAAGTAGGGCCATTTTCGGCCTTTTCAGCATCATGAGATCCCCCCAGATTTCTTCGACTTTTCGCGGTTTTGGCGTGTCTTGCCGCGGTATCCTTCGCCGCCAATCTGCCCACAACCCAGGCTCCGGCTTTACTGCCGCAGGCTTTTGGCGGTTGGGAGATGCAGGGTACGCCCCATACCAGCACCGATCCGGCAATAGCCGACGGGACGAATGCGGCCGTTCTGAACGAGTACCGCTTCACCGATATGGCTTTGGCCACATACACGCGTGACGACGGGCGCACGCTCAAGATTCGGGCCGCGCGTTTTGCCGATGCTTCGGGGGCGTTCGGCGCCTACACCTTCTATCTCGACCCGAACATGAACAAGGAGCAGATCGGAGACCAGGCTGCCTCGATTGGCGATCATGTGCTCTTTTATCGCGGACATGTGCTCGTGGATGCGCAGTTCAGTAAGGAGACTCCGATGTCGGGCGCGGAGTTGCGCGAGTTAGCCGGAGCTTTACCGCGCGTGACCGGCAGTGCCGCGAATCTGCCGGGCGTTTATCCAGTTCCTGCCGTCGCGCAACTACATTCCGAACACGCAGAAATACGTCATGGGACCGCTTGCGCTGAATGCGGTGAGTTCGCCGGTCCCGTCAGAATCTGGTCGATTTCAGCGCCAGTTCGGAAGTTACGCATCGCGCACTACAACACGCCCAGCGGCGAAGCCACTCTGATGCTGATTTCGTATCCCACCCCGCAACTCGCGGCAGATCATCTGAAACGCATCGATGCTGCACATCAACTGGCGCAACCGCAAGCCGGGCATCTCCGAGATCAATGGCAGCGGGAACATTCTTCGACAAACGCACCGGCCCGATTGTCGCGATTGCGACGGGGGGAATTTCCGACAGCGACGCCAAAACGCTGCTCGGCCGCGTGAATTACGAAGCCAGCGTCACCTGGAACACTCCGACCAGCGATACGCAAGTCCGCGATCTCTACATGCTGATCCTGAATATCGTGATCCTGTGCGCGATTCTCGCGAGGACTCGCCATCGTGGCGGGCGTTGCCTTCGGTGGATTCCGGATTCTGATGAAGCGTTTCTATCCGGACAAGGTTTTTGACCGTCCGGAGCAGATGGAATTCATCTCCTTCACCTGACCGAGACCGCCGTCAAGGGAGCGGCCCCGAAGGGTCCGGAAGTGGGCCCGGCGAGGCTCCGCTGAGGCACCTCCTTTAGGCGGTAAGTAGCTTTAAAAAGATCGGCTTAGACCTTCCAAGGGCGATTTTGTCTCATTTTGACACATGCTCGGGGCCTGTTGACCTATTTTGTAAGTTGTTGAAAACAAAGGATTTATTTCATAAAAATCGCTTGACACCCCCGTTTTTAGGCTCATAAGATTTCCGGCAGAAAGTTTTGACGGAATCTAAGCCTCCGTTGGAACTATTCTCCCTTGAAGAAGAGGCCGCCCAGTTGCCGGGTGGCCTTTTCGTTTTGCGTAGCCAATCGACGAGTCTGTTGCACAGTGTGAACGGAACTCTTCGCGTGACTGCTTACGTACTATCAATGGAGAATTGTCTCGAATGCCGACGCGTTCGGGGAGCCAGACCATGTTCTGCGATGGATGCGGCGTGGTAGTGCAACCAGGCCAGGCATTCTGCAGCAAGTGCGGCAAACAGATCTTCGGGAACGATCGCAGCGTGCGCCCCTGCCTGGCCGAGTGCAGCGTCACGTGCACCTGCTGGCGCATCTCTTGGCTGGCGTTTTCGGCATTCAACACCACTGGGAGGCGCTGATCCTGCTGATGCTCGGCAACACTCTCTTTCCTCACCTGCATGAGATGGGAGACGTGCCACCGGACGTGCCCACCGGATTTCTGACCGCGCTGTTCAGCACTCTGGGAATTATTGTTCTGGCCAAGGCCGCTGTCGGATTCATTGCGGGTTGGGGACTGCTGCAGCGCGAAACATGGGCGCGCACTCTCGCCCTCGTCCTGGCATTCATTTCGCTATTCACGAATATTCCGTTTGGAACCGCACTTGGCGTCTATACGTTGTGGGTCTTGCTGCCGGCAGAGTCGCATCGGGAATACGATGCCTTGAGCGAGGCGAACGCAGCCTAGCGAATCTCATCTACCACAAAGGGCACGAGTACCACGAAGGAATTCTGAAAGATATGTTTTCCCTTCGTGATCCTTCGTGTCCTTGGTGGTGATTGCTCTTCGATTCTGCGCAGCAGAATCGCTTTACGGTTTTCAGCCAGCCATTTAGAATCGATGGCAGGCCGACGTAGCTCAGTTGGTAGAGCAGCCGATTCGTAATCGGCAGGTCAGCGGTTCAAGTCCGCTCGTCGGCTCCATTCCCACCTGAGCGTGGCTCCTAGCGCTTCGCGCGATCAGTTTGAATTTCTAGAAGCGGTCCAGATAAAAGCCGCGGGGACGTGTTCCCAGACCGAAAGCCTGCTTTTCCGGCGCGACATCTTGCCGGAGTCGCTCCGTGATTTCCTTTTCAATGACCTGCCGCTCTCTCACGCCGAGGCTTGTAAATTGGAAGGGCTGGAAATATCCCATGCCGCCGCGCATGGGGAACAGCACACGTGCGCGGGTCTGCAAAATGGCTTCCCCAAACCGGAACAGCAGCGAGACTTCGGTGCGCTCGTCGAGATAGGTGGCGAGATCCAGCAGACCTCCAGTGATCGAAAGGGTCTGCAATTTCCCGGTCAACTGGCGCCCGTTCTCAAGTTGAAGCGAGGCGGACACGATTCCAGACAGGTTCACCCGCTGGGCGCGAGGCGGAAAGTTCGTTCTGGGGATGCGAGTCAGCATCATTTGGATGAAGCGAAACCGTGCGAATCCCGCACGTAGGTCCGGGTAAACATCTCCGCATGCTGCACGCTCTGGGCCAGCAACTTGCTGCTGCGGCGCATCGTCTTCCAGTCATACTCGTACGCCGCCCCACAGGACAGACATATCTGGTAATGGTGGCCGTTTTCGTCCACGCGCGGCCATCCAAAACGGTGCGTGCACCCACGATGGAGAAGTTGCTTTAGAAGATTCATTCGGTCACCGCCTGATTCCGGCTCTTCCAGTGTTGGAGCCAGCGCGAAAAGAACGGTTTATGTGGACTGTCCAACATGCCTCGCAGGGTGGATAGCAGGATGTTCGGCGGCTGTGACTTCGAGACAAATTTATCGACGGAAGCCAGTTTGTTCTGCGGCAACGGCCCGTACGCGGACAAAAGCATGATGGGCACGTTGGAATTGATGCGCTTCATCTTGGCGGCGACTACATCACCATTCATGCCGGGCATCTGGTAATCAAGGACGACAGCATCGATCGGGCGTGAGCGGAACAGCTTCAGTCCGCCATCGCCATCCGTGGCTTCGAGGACCTCATAGCCGTACTGCTCCAGCAACATCTTGCGGCCGATGAGGCCGTTCCAATGGTCGTCGATACAGAGAATGGTCGCTTTCCTGCGATACATCGACTCCTCACATCGATCCGGTCTATTTCAGCGGCGTTGCTCCGGAAGGAAGCGACAACAGCTGACTGCGAAGTGGCGGGCAAAGCGATTCTGCAGCCACTTTGGCTGCGGCTCAAATTACGAAGGGGAACTTTAGTGACAGTTACCCGAAGTGACCCTGCTGTTCGGGAACGGGTCGTTTGTTATTAGGGTCTTTGGACCCTCCCCCATTCGTGCCATATGTGGCACGAGGGAGCCATTTACGGTTCAGAAGGGCAGGGATAAAGTTGTTCTCGAGCAGCACTTGGGGGAGGGCTGATCAACAGACGTCCCAAGACTCTAATCGAGTCTGGGGCGTTTTGTTTTGTGCGTAAAAATCTCCCCGTTTAGTCGTTCGCGCGCATGGCACAGCAGAGCCATTTACCATTTCGGGGAGCAGGGATAGAGTTGTTCTCGAGCAGCACTTGGGGGAGGGCTGATCAACAGACGCCCATGACTCTTACGAGTCTGGGCGTTTTGTTTTGCGCGCAAAGCCGCGCCAGGCGGGCCATTTCGTGCCATCCATGGCACGGCAGGGCCATTTACGATTTTGGGGTGCAGGCATAGAGTAATTCTTGAGCAGCACTTGGGGGAGGGCTGATCAACAGACGCTCCGACGACTCAAATCGAGTCTTGGGGCGTTTTGTTTTGGGCGGACAAATGGATGTCCTGTGGTTTTTCTCTGTGGAACTCTGTGCACCTCTGTGGTGAGTAGTTCTGATTAACCCCACTACCATCCAAGTTTTAGATGGTGATAGATTTGTTGGCACCTCTGCCGAAGCATGCCCGGAGGAGCCTTCATGCCCACCCCCTTAGCCCGCCGAGAATTCCTGGCCGGAATGGCCGCCCTGACAGTATCCACCGCCGCTTCGCGTCTCCCGTTATCGAGCGATTCTGGATCGCCTTTCCGCATTTCCGTCATTAACGACGAGATATCTCAGGATTTCGGCCGCTCGTGCGAAGTCGCATCCCGCGAATTCGGCATGGGATGGATCGAACTGCGTGGCATGTGGAAAAAGAACATCGTCAACCTCGACGAGAAAGAAGTTGCCGAGGCGCAGCGGATCCTGCAGAAATATCAGCTCAAGGTCACCGACATCGCCAGCCCGCTATTTAAAGTCGATTGGCCGGGCGCTCCGAAATCGAAGTTCAGCGAGGCCAAGAGCTTTGGGGCGAATTTCTCGCTGGCACAGCAGGATGAAGTCCTCGAAAAAGCCATGGAGATGGCGAAGGCCTTCGGCACCGACCGCGTGCGCTGTTTTGATTTCTGGCGTCTGGAGGATCAGGCGCCGTATCGCGCCGCCATCAATGACAAACTGCGCGATGCCGCCGCGAAAGCCGCCAAGAAAAACATCATTTTGGTGCTGGAGAACGAATACGCGTGCAACACCGCCACCGCAGCGGAGGCGGCAAAGGTGCTCGCTGAAGTGCAGTCCCCATCCTTCATGCTGAACTGGGACCCGGGCAACGCGGCGGCGCGCGGCGAAGTTCCCTATCCGGATGGCTACAATCTCCTGCCCAAGGACCGCATCGGCCACTGCCACTGCAAAGATGCTGTGAAGAAGCACAATCACGTCGACTGGGCTCCTATGGGCGGCGGCATCATCGATTGGGCCGGACAATTCAAAGCCCTGAAACGGGATGGCTACCACTTCGCTGTGAGTCTTGAGACCCACTGGAACGGCGGCGGCTCTCCGGAAGAATGTTCGCGCAAGAGTTGGGCCGGGATGAAGAAGCTATTGCAGCAGGCGGACGCCTTGTAGTCCGCAGGAGGTTGATATGACCGATCAGACCAGACGCACTTTTCTGAAGCAGGCAGCCATGGGCGCTGCTGCAGTGCTGGCGTATCCGTCGGCGAAGGTGCTCGGAGCGAATGACCGCGTGCGCGTCGGCATGATCGGCGTGGGCGACCGCGGCAACGATCTGCTGAACCAGGTTCGCGGCGTGTCGAATGTCGAACTCGTCGCCATGGCCGACATTTACAGCCGCCGCCGCGATCAGGCCAAGAGCAAGGTGCCCGGCATGCAGACATTCAGCGATTACCGCCGTCTGCTCGACATGAAAGACATCGATGGCGTGATCGTCGCCAGCCCGCTGCACATCCACGCGCGGCATTTTGTCGATACGCTCGCCGCCGGCAAAGATCTCTATTCCGAGAAGACAATGACGTGGTCCATTCCCGAAGCTGACAAATGCCTTGCAGCGGCGAAAGGCTCTGATCGCGTCGTGCAGATCGGGCTGCAGCATGAGAGTTCCGGCGCGCTCGTCGATGCGAAGCAATGGATCAAAGACGGCTGGGTCGGCAAGGTTACCCACGTGGAATCGTGGATGAGCCGCAACACTCCGCATGGCAAAGGCCAGTGGGTGCGCCCCGTTCCTTCCGACTGCACGCCGCACAACGTCGACTGGAAGGCGTTCCTCAACGGACGTCCGGATCGCCCTTTCGACGGATACAAGCTGATCAACTGGCGCTTGTTCTGGGAATTCTCCGGCGGGAACTGCGCAGAAAACATGGTCCATCAGATTGCCTGGATCATGTCGGCGCTCGATCTGTCCGCACCCTCGGCCGCGTACATGTCCGGCGGCGTCTTCTCCGAAAAGGACGGCCGCGAAGTGCCCGACACCATCGCCGTCACCCTCGATTTCCCGAAGGACATCGTCGTGACCTGGCAGTCCACCTTCAGCAACAAGCACTACGAACTCGGTGACCGCATTCTGGGCAGCGATGGCACGCTCGAACATCATTTCGATGAGGCGCTGCAGTACTGGCCCGAGAAAGTGAACCGTCCCAATGGCGAATCCACCAAGGGCCACACCCACGATCAGAACCACATGCAGAACTGGATCGATTGCATTCGCAGCCGCAAGCACCCGAATGCGCCAGCGGAAATCGGATACCGCTCGGCCATCGCGGTCCACATGGCAAATCTGTCCTATAAAAACAAGAAACGCATGACGCTCGAAGAAGCCAAGGCGATCACGCCGGAATATTCATGATCGGAGCCGTGGATATAGGCGGTACGAAAATCGCAGTCGGCATCGTCGATGACAGCGGGAAAGTGCTCTCCCGCATGGAGGCGCCGACCGATCCCAATCGCTATTCCGACGGCGTCGAACTTATCGCGCACATGTTGCGCAAGACCGCGCAGAAGGCCGGGGCTGAGATCAGCGGGATCGGCATCGGTTCGACCGGCCCCGTCGATCCCATGAGCGGCAAGTTTGGAGATGTCGATTTCCTTCCCGGATGGCGCGGCAAGAGTCCCGTTCGAGACTTGGCACAGGTATTCAGCGTGCCCGTCGCGCTGGAGAACGATGGCGATGCCGCGGCTCTGGCTGAGGCCGGATGGGGTGTGGGCGGAAATCGCACGCGCCTGATTTACGTCACCGTCGGCACCGGCATTGGCGGCGGTATTGTTCTCGACGGCAAGCTCTACCGCGGTGTCGATGGGGCGCATCCCGAGATCGGGCATCAGGTGATCGATCCCAACGGTCCGCCGTGCAGTTGCGGATTTCGCGGATGCTGGGAGTCGCTGGCCTCCGGGCCGGCGATGGTCGCATGGATGGAGCGCGAGGCGCCTGCAGACTATCCGCATCGGCAGGGAATTACGGCGAAGCACATCTGCGAACTAGCGAAGGCCGGCGACCTGGTTGCGCTCGAGGCGGTGGCGCACGAGGCCATGTACCTGGGCATCGGGCTCGCCAATCTGATCAATTTGTTTACGCCGGATGCGATTGTGCTCGGCGGCAGTGTGATGAAGAGCGCGGATCTGTTTCTTGACCGTATTCGCGAAGTGATCCGCAGCGGGTGCCGCTTCGTTCCTGCGGACAAAACGCAATTGATGCTGGCCTCTCTGGGAGACGATACGAACCTGATCGGGGCGGCGCGCGTGTGGCATTACCGGTTCGCTAGCTAAGCGAGTCTCGGGCTGCGGCTGCTTCCAGTCCCCCCTTCGAATCTGATACTGTTTCCTGTTTGCCCGTGTGCGTCCCGGCCGTGACGGATGTCACGGTATGGGTGGAATGCCCGTAAAGGCATTCCTGACCCGGACAGGGACCTCCAGCAATGCCGGCCCAGCCAGGCTTGCGGTCGGCACGGAAAGGACGACAGCCGCGTGATCGTCGGAGTTCCGAAAGAAAGCTATCCCGGAGAGCGGCGGGTCGCGCTCGTTCCCGTTGTCATTCCCAATCTCACCAAGGCAGGACTCGAAGTCGTCGTCGAAAGCGGGCGCCGGCGAGCAGGCCGGCTATCCGGACCAGGCCTACGTCGAGAAAGGCGCGAAGATCGTTCCCGACCGCGCTGCCGTCTTCGCACGGCCGACATCGTCGCGCAGGTGCTCTGCTACGGCTCGAACGACGTCACCGGGAAAGCCGACCTTCCTCTGTACCGCCGCGGACAGATCCTCATCGGTTTTCTGCGGCCCTTCGGATCGGCCGAAATCGTCCAGGAGATCGCGCAGGCCGGGCGTCACGTCATTTTCCGTCGAACTGATGCCGCGCACCACGCGCGCGCAGAGCATGGACGCGCTCTCGTCCATGGCGACCGTCTGCGGATACAAGGCCGTCCTGCATCGCCGCCGAGACCTCGCCGCGCATTTTCCCCATGATGACCACCGCCGCCGGCACCATCACTCCCGCGCGCGTCTTCGTCATTGGCGCAGGCGTTGCCGGACTGCAGGCCATCTCGACCGCGCGCCGCCTGGGCGCGGTCGCCTCCGCTTATGACATGCGTCCCGCCGCCAAAGAACAGGTGCAGAGTCTTGGCGGACGCTTCGTCGAACTTCCCATCGAAGCGCAGAACGCGCAGGACGCCCGCGGCTACGGCACCGCGCAGGACGAAACGTTCTATGCCCGCCAGCGCGAATTGCTGACCAAGGTCGTTGGCGAGAGCGACGTCGTCATCACCGCCGCGGTCGTCCCCGGCAAGAAAGTCGCCTTTGCTGATCACCGCAGACATGGTGAAGGGCATGGCGCCGGGCTCGGTCATCGTCGATCTTGCGGCCGAGCGCGGCGGAAACTGCGAACTCACGCGATCGGCCGAAACGATCATCAGTGCACGGCGTGACCATCATCGGCGCGATCAATCTGGCCAGCACCGTTCCGTATCATGCCAGCCAGATGTACGCGCGCAACCTCACCACCTTCCTGCACGTACATGGTGAAAGACGGCAAGCTGCAGTGAACCGGCAGGACGACATCATTCGCGAGACGCTGGTCACCCAGGGCGGGGAAATCGTCAATGCCCGCGTGCGCGAATTCTTGGGCTTGCCGCGCTGGCTGCAAGTACGTCAATGACCGGAGATCGAATGGGGCACTGAACACATGCAAAGGAGCAATCATGCCAGCGGATTTCATCTCTAATCTGTATGTCTTCATTCTGGCCGGGTTCGTGGGGTTTGAAGTGATCAAGCGCGTTTCGCCGCTGCTTCACACGCCGCTGATGTCGCTGACCAACGCGCTCGACGCCATCGTGGTCGTCGCCGCCATCATCATCGCCGGACGGCATGAGACGCGGCTCGACCACGATCCTCGGCGCGATCGCCGTGGCGGCTTCGTTCAGCAACATGGTGGGCGGATTCCTGATCACCGACCGCATGCTGCGCATGTTCAAATCCGGCAGGTCGAAACAATCATGACCGCGCTCGCGCTTCAGCAGTATCTCGATTTCGCCTACATTGTCGCGGTTGTTCTCTTCATTCTTTCTCTCAAGTTCCTGAGTTCGCCGGCGACCGCGCGCTGGGGCGTTCTGGCGGGAGAGATCGGCGCGGCCCTGGCCGTCGGTCGCCACGCTCTTCAATCCCGAGCTGGCGCAGTACAAGTGGATCCTCATCCCGCTGATCATCGGCGCGGGAGTCGGCATCCCCCTCGGCCTGGTGCAGATGACGGCCGTGCCGCAGCGAACCGCGTTGAGCCACGCGTTCGGCGCGCTTTCGGCCGCCATGATCGGCATCGCCGAATATCTACGTTGGCACCGCGCCCGGTCACGCGCTTTCAGATGGGCGAGATCGCGCTGGAAGTCATCATCGGATCGCTCACCTTTACGGGCAGCGTGATCGCCGCCGGAAAGCTGCAGGAGATCTTGCCGCAGCGGCCCATCGTCTATCGCGGGCAGAACATCGTCAGCCTCTCCGTGCTGGGCGCGGCGCTCGGGCTGGCGGTCGCGCTGGTGGTGAATCCCGCGCACGCCATCCTGTTCCCGATCATGGTGATTGTGGCGCTGATTTTCGGAGTGTTGCTGGTCACTCCCATCGGCGGCGCGGACATGCCGACGGTCATCTCGCTGTTGAATTCCTACGCCGGCTTTTCCGCAGCGCTGCTGGGATTCGTTCTGAACAGCAAAGTGCTGGTCGTGGCCGGCGCGCTCGACGGATCCTCCGGATTCATTCTCTCCGTGATCATGTGCAAGGCCATGAATCGCTCCTTCACCAACGTGATGTTCGGAGCGTTCGGACAGGTGCAGGCCTCGGCGGCGGCCGCGAAAGAAGAGCGCGTCGTGCGCAGCGCCACTCCGGAAGAAGCCGCCAGCGATTCTTGCGGCGGCCAGCAAGGTTGTGATCGTTCCTGGTTACGGCATGGCCGTCGCGCAGGCGCAGCACAAAGTTCGCGAACTCTACGATGTGCTCACCAAAAAGGGAGTCGATGTCCGCTTCGCCATCCATCCCGTAGCCGGACGCATGCCCGGTCACATGAACGTGCTGCTGGCCGAAGCCGACATTCCTTACGACCGCCTCATCGAGATGGACGAGATCAACGGCGACTTCCCGCAGACCGATGTGGCTCTCGTCATCGGCGCAAACGACGTGACCAATCCGGCGGCGCGCACCGATCAGTCCAGCCCGATTTTCGGCATGCCGATTACTCGACGTCGACAAAGCGCACACCGTGATGGTGATCAAGCGCAGCATGAACCCCGGCTTCGCCGGAATCGATAATCCGCTCTACTACCTCGACAGACGCTGATGCTCTTCGGCGACGCCAAGCAGTTTGTCGGTGCCATCGTGCGTGAGTTGAGCGGAGGCCATTGATCGCTTTCATCGACTGTTTCCAGGTAGTAAACTGTGGTTTAGAGACTGTTATGAGTTCTTCCCGTGGCGTGATCTGTCGCGATGCTGATGTGCTGGGCGGAACTCCTGTTTTTCCGGAACTCGGGTTCCGTTCCAGGCATTACTCGACTACTTGGAAGGCGGGCAGACGCTGGACGAGTTCCTCGAAGATTTCCCGAGCGTTAGCCGCGACGCTGCGATAAGCGCGCTGGAACACGCCAAGTCCCTTGTAGTTACCCAACTGGGATGAACGTCTAACCGGACGAGTGCATCCCCCTGAAATTCAAGAGCAAGTTTTTCGACAGCGTATTTTTTTGGTTTTCATTGTACTGAAACGTTTTAATATGATTCGTTAAAGCCCAAATGCCAGGTGAGCTTATGCGGACTCTTACTCTGAGCAGTCTCCTCTTGTTCGTTGCCAGCTTTGCTCTTTGCCAGGCTCAACCCCAACTGAATCTCATGCCCATGCCCTCCAGTGTTCAGACTGGTTCCGGGCAGTTGCCCATTACGCAGGCCTTCGCGGTGACGGTGACCGGAACGCATGATCCTTCACTCGATGCCGAGGTGCAGCGATTCACGACGCAGCTCTCGCGCATCACGGGGATTCCCTTCCGTCCCCAAGCCGGGCGCGCCTGCTGTGTTGACCGTGCATGCCGATCATGGACGCGATGCCATCCAGAAACTGGGCGAGGATGAGTCCTACGAACTGACCGTCACTGGCTCGGGCGCGAAACTCAACGCGCCAACCGCACTTGGAGCCATTCGCGGACTGCAGACGTTTCTGCAGTTGGTACAGATCACTCCTACCGGCTTCGCGGCGCAGGTTGTGACGATCAAAGACCAGCCGCGTTTTCAATGGCGCGGCCTGCTGATTGACTGTCAGCCGTCACTTCATTCCGCTCGATGTGCTCAGACGAAATATCGACGGCATGGCCGCGGTGAAGATGAACGTCCTGCACTGGCATCTTTCCGACGATCAGGGATTCCGCGTCGAGAGCAAGAAGTTCCCAAAGCTGCAGGAAGACGGTTCCGGCGGACTCTATTACACGCAGGCGGAGATTCGCGACTTCATCGCCTACGCACATGAGCGCGGCATTCGCGTGATTCCTGAGTTCGACATGCCCGGTCACAGCCGTTCGTGGGTCATCGGATATCCCGATCTCGCCAGCGGCCCCGGACCGTTCACGCTCGAAAGCGGCGATCCGATCATCGATCCAACGCGCGAGTCCACCTACAAGTTCCTCGACAAGTTCATCGAAGAAATGGCCAAGCTTTTCCCCGACGCATACTTCCATATCGGGGGCGACGAAGTTGACGGCAAGCAGTGGGACGCGAATCCGAAGATTCAGGAATTCAAGACCGCGCACAGCATGAAGAACAATCAGGATCTGCAGGCCTATTTCAATAAACGATCTGGAGAAGATCCTGGCAAAGAATCACAAGACGATGGTCGGCTGGGACGAGATCCTGCATCCGGATCTGCCAAAGACCATCGTTGTGCAATCCTGGCGCGGCCAGCAGTCGCTGGCTCTTGCCGCGCAGCAGGGATATCGCGGCCTGCTTTCCTACGGCTACTACCTCGACCTGATGTGGCCGGCTTCGCGGCACTACGCGGTCGATCCCATGAGCGGCGCCGCCGCGAACCTCACGCCGGAACAGAAGGCCCTGATTCTTGGCGGCGAGGCCTGCCAGTGGGCCGAGTGGGTTACGCCGGAGAATGTCGACTCACATATCTGGCCGCGCAATGCGGTATTGCCGAGCGGTTATGGTCGCCGCAGGACGTGGTCGATGTGAATTCGATGTACAGGCGCATGCACGCGGTGAGTCTGGAACTGGAATCGCTCGGATTGACGCACAATGCAGCGCGCGAACGGATGCTGCAACGCATGGCTGGAACTGCCGATACTTCACGCCGCTCGCGTTCTCTTGCCGATGTCGTCGAGCCGGTCAAGGACTACAACCGCTGGAGACGAAGCAAAGGGACCCATCGACTTCCATGCACCGCTGACGCGCCTGATCGACGCCGCGTATCCAGAGAGCGATATCGCCCGCGAATTCAGTGACCTGGTGCAGCAGTTCGTGCATGAGCGGCTTTCAGGATCGTGTAGGCCGAAGCACAGATCCGCACCTTGCTCACGCTGTGGCGCGACAACGATGCCAAGTTGCATCCACTGCTGAGCAATCGTCTCTTCTGCAGGAAGATGTTCCCATCTCGCAGAACCTCGCGATGCTGGGAGCCGCCGGCCTGCAGGCCCTCGATTATCTCGACAAAGGCGAACCTGAACCCGACTCTGGCGAGCGCAGCAACTCGCCGTCATCGAGTTAGCCAAGAACCCTGTCGCCGGACTACTGCTTCAGGTGACAGCACCGGTGGAACAGTTAGTGCAGGCAGCAGGCAGCCAGGCAAAATAGAGAAGGGAACTTCGTCTCGAGCGCGATTTCGTATCTTCTGTAATTCGAGTAGTGTGAGACTTCGTATCAGGGCCTGCTTTAGCGATGTTGCGCAAGTCGCACGTAAAAGCCGGTTTAGCCGCTGCGATATGTCGAAATGCAGCCGCTGTGCCACCTTTGTTGTGACCGAGGAAATACCTGAAGGCGTGCCCTGCTAGAGCGAAACCTGCATCTTTCTGACAAGCCGCCCATCAATATCCCCGTGATATCCTATTAACACCCGCGGCACCGTCATTGGCGGATTTCCCCGCACTCCTGGAAGAGATTCAGAAGAACAATTAGAGAGAAGAAGCCACAACCATGCTTTCAGTCACTAACGTGTCCATGCGCTACGGCGCCAAGATTTTGTTCGACGAAGTCTCCACCGCGTTTACTCCGGGCAAGCGTTACGGCCTGACCGGGCCCAACGGGGCCGGCAAGTCGACCTTTATGAAGCTGCTCAGCGGAGAGCTGGATCCGCAGAAGGGAACCGTGGTCCGTCCGCGCAAGCTCGGAGTCTTGAGCCAGGACCAGTTTGCCTTTGATGCATTTACCGTGCTCGATACCGTAATCATGGGCAACAAGCGGCTCTGGGTCGGCATTGCAGGAACGCGATGCCATCTACGCCAAGCACGACATGAGCGACGAAGACGGCATGAAACTCGGGGAACTCGAAGGCATTGTCGGGGAAGAAGACGGCTACTCCGCCGAGAGTGATGCCGCCATCCTGCTACAAGGGCTAGACATCTCGGAAGAGTTGCACTCCCGCAAGATGAGCGAGTTGCAGGGCGGACAAAAAGTCCGCGTGTTGCTGGCGCAGGCATTATTCGGGAATCCCCAAGCGCTGCTTGCTCGATGAGCCTACGAACCACCTCGATCTCGACTCGATTCACTGGCTGCAGCAGTTCCTGAATAACTACGACGGAATCGTCATCACGATCTCTCACGACCGCCATTTCCTGAACAGCATTTGCACGCATATCGCGGACATCGACTACGAGACCATCATCACCTACACCGGGACGTATGACGACATGGTGGTCGCGAAGACGCAGGTGCGCTCGCAAATTGAATCGCAGAATGCGCAACGCGAAAAGAAGATTTCGCAGTTGAACGAATTCATCGCGCGATTCGCTGCCGGAACGCGGTCGAGCCAGGTGCAGTCCCGCCGGAAAGAAGTAGAACGCCTGCAGGTGACTGAGCTGGCGAAGTCGAACATTCAGCGTCCATTCATCAAGTTCGAGCAGAAGCGGCCGTCGGGCAAGCACATCCTCGAGATCGAGCGGCTCGAAAAGGCCTATGACGACAATCGCGTAATCCGCCATTTCACGGCCAGCATCACTCGTGGAGAAAAGATTGCGCTGATGGGCCGCAACGGAGCAGGGAAGACCACGCTGCTGAATGCGATCCTGGCGAACTCCCCAACCACGCCCGAAGCCGAGTTGCGGAAGACCAGCGGCTACGACGGCCCGTTCGTTGATTCCGGCAAAGTGGTCTGGGGACACGAAGCCTCGATCGGCTACTTCGCTCAGGATCATCGCAGCCTGATCGAAACCGGAACCACCGCGATCGAGTGGCTGCACCAGTGGGATCCCGCGGCGGTCACAGAAGAGCTGCGCGGCATCCTCGGGCAGATGCTGTTTGCCCGGGAAGAGGCAACCAAGTCCACGAACGTGCTCTCAGGCGGCGAAGCTGCCCGCCTTCTCTTCTGCAAGCTGATGCTTCAGAAGCCAAACGTTCTGGTACTCGATGAGCCGACGAACCACCTTGATCTGGAATCGATCAACGCGCTTAACATCGCTCTGCAGCGTTATCAGGGAACGGTTTTCCTCGTGACCCATGATCACGATCTCATCGATGAAGTAGCCACGCGCATCTGGCATTTCGAGAATGATCACAAGATCACCGATTTCAAGGGCACGTACGAGGAGTATCAGGCCGCAGTTGCGGTCTGAAGCGTACAATTGAGGTGCATGCACCATTTTCGCTGCATGTAAATCAACCAGGTTCTCCACAGGGTTTCACAGCGTTCCTTGTTGCGCCCAGCGGGCCGGTTGAAGATAATGTTCGCGAACGCACTTGGGTTCAATTGAGGGCGTTCTGTGATTCGTACCGTGTATAGTCGAGCCGATTTACTCAGGATTCTCCATATCACTCCGCGCCAGTTGGCGAACTGGGAACGGACTGGTCTCATCACGCCTGCTGAGTCCTACTCCTTTGCCGACCTGCTGGAACTCAAGAAGATCCGCGACCTTTGCGCCATGAGCGTGCGCCCCACGGTTATCCGGAAGTCGCTCGACGCCATGCGCAAACAGGCGTCAGGCATCGAGAACCCGCTGCTCGAAGCGGGAGCGTCCACTACCGCAAGGCATCGCATCGCTTTCCGTCATGAAGGCAGGCTGGTGGAGCCGATTGCCGGACAGTTCTTGATGGATTTCTCTGAGCGCGAGAAGGTTGTCACCAGCACGCCTGTGCCGCCGCCAGGAGCCGACTCCGCGGGAGCATGAAGCCGCGTCATGGTTCGCCCGAGGCATCTCGCTCGAAGAAGATCCAAACACCCATGCGGAGGCGATCGCCGCCTATTTGCGGGTGCTCGATCTGGAACCGGCACACGCCGCAGCTCATATCAATCTTGGAACTCTCTACTACAACCGTCAGGAATTCGGATTGGCGGAGAGCACTACCGGCAAGCGATCGAAGCGGATCCGCGTTACGCACTCGCCTATTTCGATCTGGGCAATGTTCTCGATGAAACCGGACGCGTCCACGAAGCCGTGATGACCTATAAGACGGCGCTGCAATTGGCTCCCACTTATGCCGACGCTCACTATAATCTCGCGCTCGCATACGAAAAGCTGCGTGAACCTCGCAAAGCTCTCAAGCACTGGCAGGCCTACGTGAGGCTCGATACTTCAGGCCCTTGGTCCGTCCACGCCCGCAGCCAGATCAAACGCATCCTGCAGGCGGACGGGCTGAAGCTGGTCTACAAGCGCGCTTGATCCAAAGCAATAAACCAAAAACGAAGGAGCACGAGTCTTAGAATTCCTTCGTGATCCTTAGTGTCTTTGCTGTGAATCAATTTAGGCTGCGCCCTCACCTAACCCAGTCCTGCCCGGGAATGCTAGACTGGATTCTGCCCATTTCCACGACGAAGGTGCCCCCATGCCCGACACTCTGCAAGCTGCCCTGCCCGCCCCACTGACCACCCTCACCGAAGACGAGATCCTCTTCCGCGATAATATCCGCCAGTTCGCGGACGAGAAGATTCGTCCCCATGTGAAAGAGATGGACGAAAAGAGGAGTCTTCGAAAAAGACCTCATCCACGACTTCTTCCAGCTTGGCCTGATGGGCATTGAGATCCCGGAGCAATACGGCGGAGGCGGCGGCAAATTCTTTGAAGCGATTCTTGCAGTCGAAGAACTCTCTCGTGTGGACGCCTCTTCCGGCGTGATCGTGGACGTGCAGAACACGCTGGTCAATAATGCCCTACTGCGCTGGGGCAATGAGGAGCAAAAGAAGCGCTTCCTGCCGAAGATGGCCACCGAAACCGTCGGCGCCTACGCGTTAAGCGAAGCCGGATCCGGCTCCGACGCTTTCGCCATGCAGACCCGCGCCGCGTTGAAAGGCTCAGAATACGTCCTGAATGGCCGCAAGCTCTGGATCACCAACGGCAAAGAGGCTGGGCCTGTTCATCCTTTTGCCACGCTCGATCCCAGCGCCGGGCTACAAGGGCATCACCGCATTCCTGATCGACAAGGATTTTCCCGGATTTACCGTCGGGAAGAAAGAAGACAAGCTGGGCATCCGCGCGTCCTCGACGTGCGAACTGATCCTCGAAGACTGCCGCGTCCCCAAGGAGAACGTGCTCGGCGAGCCGGGCAAGGGCTACAAGATCGCCATTGAGACCCTGAACGAAGGCCGTATCGGCATCGGCGCCCAGATGGTAGGCCTCGCCCGCGGAGCCTGGGAGTTCGCCTCGAAGTATGCGGTCGAGCGCAAGCAGTTCGGCAAATCAATCTCCGAGTTCCAGGGCATCCAGTTCCAGATCGCGCAAATGGCCACCGAACTCGAAGCCGCGCGACTGATGGTATACAACTGCGCCCGGATGAAAGATGCTGGCGTGAACTTCGTCAAAGAAGCCGCGATGACCAAGCTCTTTGCCTCTCAGGTCGCCGAGCGTGTGACCTCGCTGGCCATTGAAATCTATGGTGGATATGGCTTCACCAAGGACTATCCCGTCGAGAAGTACTGGCGCGACGCCAAAATCGGCAAGATCTACGAGGGCACTTCGAACATGCAGCTGGCGACTATCGCGAAGCTGGTGCTCGGGAAATAGGCTCCCGACTGCAAATCTGCCTTCGCTCATAATGTGCATTGAGTTGCACTCAATCTCCTCCTGAGCCCCGCTGAAATGATGACAAGCGGCTTAAAATCATAAACTTAACCTGAAATCCATTATTGGTTCGCTGGATGCACTTCCCTGTACGCCGGACACTTACGGCGTACCAGACAGGGGTGCAATTTGAAGATCGAATTCGGGACCACGGAAGCGAATCCACTCACCATGATGGAAGCTGCCCCCGTGAAGAAACGTGGCATGCTGCCGGTGCTGGTGGTTCTGTTTATCATCTCCTATGGCCTGATGACCATGCTGATCGTGGAACAAGGCCGCACCATTGAATCCCAGCGCGCCCTGATTCACGACCTTTTCCGCGACAATACCGCGCTCTCCGGCGTCAGATTAAAGTCCGAGCAGGACGATCAGATACAAGGCTCCCATTCAGTTGTTAAGAACCCGTCATCCCAGAATCCATCCGCAGTAGCTCCGTCAACCCAGGCTCCAACGCACCAGTCTCCAATGAAGCAGTCCCCGTCTACCCAGGCGGTTCCACAAAATCGCGCTCAGGAACAGAACCGCGACTCGCAAGTTCAGGTTCCGGCCCGGCCGGCCTCAGACATCAACGATGCCGGACGGTCACTGATCACGATCTAAATAGCTGTAGCTGGCAGGCTTCTGTGGTTTTGAATCGATAGCAATCGCACCAGCAGAAAGAACAATGAAGGTCCTGACCCTAGCCTTATTGTTGAGTTTGCCCATGGCCCATCTGACGCCGCAGAAGCCCGTGCGGCAGCCCACAACCCAACTCGCCCGACACGGCAAGGGCGGACGCTGGTACTTTGCCGCCAGTGGCCATGCGGTGTACTGCTACGGCCCGGTGATGACCGTACCCAGCGCCAACGGCGATCTCCAGCGAGTCGCGACCATCTGCCGCGACGGCAGCGCCGTCGTCCCGCTCAAGGACTAGTACTTTTCTCGATCACCATTCCCTGCACATCGAAGCGGGGACAGCCGCCTCGGCTGTCCGGCCACGACCATCTTTGTCGCGGCAACTGCCTGTAGCGATACATCCCGCAACTGACGCCATCTTGAAAGTGCCGGGTCCGGCGCCCATGCGTCCAACCACTCCCCTGCCGCATCAAATCCCCGATACATCAAAAGGAAACCCATGTCGATTCGCCCCGTAAAACGTCTGATCAAATCCAAGCCCACGCTCGAAGGAGCCGGAGTTCATCTCCGTCGCGCTTTTGGTTTCGGCAACACCGGCGAGTTCGATCCCTTTCTCCTGCTGGATGACTTCCGCAATGATGTCCCTGAAGACTACCTCGCCGGCTTCCCCTGGCATCCGCACCGCGGAATCGAAACGATCACCTACGTCCTGGCGGGGACCGTCGAGCATGGCGACAGCATGGGCAACCGCGGCGCAATCGCGTCGGGCGATGTTCAGTGGATGACCGCCGGCAGCGGCATTATTCACCAAGAGATGCCGAAGGGCGACGCCACCGGACGCATGCACGGCTTCCAGTTGTGGGCGAATCTTCCATCAGCTCTGAAGATGACCACGCCCCGCTATCAGGAAGTGAAGACAGCGGACATCCCTGAAGTTACAGATGACGACGGCACGCACGTACGCGTCGTCTGCGGAAATTTCTGGGGCAAATCCGGCCCAGTGGACGGCATCGCTGCCGATCCGATCTATCTCGATGTCTCCGTTCCTCCTGGAAAGCGCAAGACGCTGCCGGTCGAAACCACTCGCCATGCGTTCGCCTACGTTTTCTCCGGAGATGGCAAATTCTGCAATGCCTCTGGTCCTTTGGCAGTTCCGACCGAGAGTGTCGGATGGGCTGACACTCACCCTCCGACCGACGCCGAGAATCGCTCCTTGGTCGTTTTCGACCGCGGCGATGAAGTGTCCGTGCAAGCTGGAGAAGACGGAATCCGGTTCCTGCTCGTCTCCGGCAAGCCGCTCGAAGAGCCAGTCGCGTGGTACGGTCCCATCGTCATGAATACACAACAAGAACTCCAGCAGGCATTCCGAGAACTGGAGCAAGGAACATTCCTGAAAAAGTAGTTCTGAGCCTGCGAGGGATTTCCTTCGTGTACCTTAGTGTCCTTAGTGGTTGAATGCCTTTCTAAACGATGCCCGAGCTCCCCGAAGTCGAAACCATAGCCCGAGGCCTGGCCAAGCGCGTCACCGGAGACGTGATCGAATCAGTCTGGCTCGGCCAAAAGAAAGAGCCGCTAAAGTCACCAGCTTCTGCAATCGCGGCCGCGCTCGAACATGCCCGTATCCATGCAGTCCGCCGCATGGGCAAGCACATCGTCTTCGATCTGGATCATGTGGAGCGGGCACTTTTGCCCGCGAAAGGCCGGAGCCCAAAGAAGAAGCAGAAAGCTTCGAGATCCGCCGTATCGGACGCCCCCGGCCAGACGACTCAATGGATCGTCCACCTCGGCATGACCGGACGTCTGCAAGTCTGCGATCCTCAGACCGAAATCGCAAAGCATACTCACGCGATCGTGAAACTCACTTCGGGCAGGGAATTACGTTTCGTCGATCCACGACGCTTTGGCAGACTAAGCGTCGCCACCCAATTCGACGCCACCGGGACCGAACCGCTCGACATCGATCTTGAGAAGTTCGTTACCCTGTTTCGCGGCCGCAAGACTCCCATCAAAAGCGCGTTGCTGAACCAAAGACTCCTGCGCGGAGTGGGAAACATCTACGCCGACGAATCGCTATTCCGCGCCCGAATCCGCCCGCGCCGGCGCGCGTCCTCCATTCCTCGAGATCGGCTGGCAAAGCTGCACGCCGGCTTGAAAGAAGTCCTGAACGAGGCAATCGCCCTCGGAGGGATCGTCCATCTCCGACTATGTGGACTCCGACGGCCGGGAAGGATTCTTTCAACTGCAGCATCGCGTTTACGCCCGCGAAGCAGAGCCCTGCCTTGTCTGCAAGACTCCAATCAAGCGCGTGGTCATTGCGGGCCGGAGCAGCCACTACTGCCCGAAATGCCAGAAATAGATTTCAGATGCAAATGGCAGATTTTAGATTTCAGATTGCCGATCTACCATCGGGCTGGTGCGAGAAGTTGACTTTGCATTCGGCGAGTTGAAATTGCGTATTATGTGAGCTCTCCGAAAGCCTCCAAAGCTGCAACTGCAATCTGCAATCTGAATCTAAAATCTGCAATTGAAATTGATCCACCCCGCGCCGTGTTACTCTCTTCCGTTATGCCCGACTACTCCATTGGTGTGGATATGGGCGGCACGAACCTCCGCATCGCCGCCATCACGACTGAAGGACAGCTTCTCGAAAAGATCACCCTCGGCGTGAAGGTCGCGCTCGGCCGCGATTACGTCATTGGAGAGATGTGCGACGCCATCCATCGACTCACCGGCCAGTACCGCGGCACCGGCCGCTTCGTCGGCGCCGGAATCGGCGTCCCTGGCATCATCGATATGGAGCACGGCATGATGCGCAAGTCCGCCAACCTTCCGGGATGGTCCGACTATCCTGTGCGCGACGAAATCGAACGCCGCCTCGGCGCCAAAGTGTTTCTCGACAACGACGGCAACGTTGCCGCTCTCGGCGAGAAGTGGCTGGGGGCCGGACGCGAGGCCGACAACATGGCCATGCTGACGCTCGGCACCGGAATCGGCGGTGCGATCGTGCTGGGAAGCAAACTCTTTTACGGAATGAGCGGCATGGCCGGCGAGTTCGGACATGTCACCATCGAACCGAACGGCGTTCCTTGCGGTTGCGGGAACCACGGCTGCGCCGAGAGATACGCCTCCGCAACCGCCGTCGTGCGCATGGCGCGCGAGGCAATCGAGTCCGGCAAAGCTCCGGAACTTGCCAAGGCTGCGAGTTCAGATCCAGAGTTCAGCGCGAGATCCGTCTACAATCTCGCAATTCAGGGCAATCCCGACGCAAAGCGCATTTTCGAACGCTTCGGCGAGGCCTTGGGAATCCTGCTGGCCGACCTCATCAACATCCTCGATTTAGATATGTTCGTAATCGGAGGCGGTGTAGTGAGTGCATGGGATGCCTTCGCCCCCAGGATGTTCTCGGAGCTGCGCGAGCGCTCTCTGGTGTATGCCGCGAGCGCCCCCGACACTCCCGTGGAGAAAAGCAAGGCGCCTCAGCCCAGATCGCGAACTACACGCCGAAGAAGACGATCATCACGCAAGCCCTGCTCGGCAGCGATGCCGGCCTCTATGGCGCAGTCAGATTGACCCATTAAGAGTAGCGCCGCGGCGTCCCGCCGGCTGTCGTGGTGGCGTCTCGCCGCCTACAGCGAGTGCCTTTAACAGAGGGTCCGGGGCTCGGATTAGCCGCTATTTCTCGAACTTCGCTGCGAACTGGCCACCTTCCGCATCGCGTTCAGAAGAGCCTCATTCTGCTCCGGCAGCCCAACGCTCACGCGAATGCACGAGGGCGCTCCCCACGCACCCAAGGGACGCACGCTGATCCCATCCGCGCGCAGAAGTCTCGGAGATTTCCGCCGCATCGCCCCCCAGATCGCAATAGAGAAAATTCGCCGCACGTTGGGACCACTCGATATCCATATCTGATAAGGCAACCCCCACATCTGCGCCTGTGCCGGCATTGTTCGAAACGGTACGATGGATATGCCGTCGATCCTCCAGCGCGGCCAACGCAGCCGCCTGCGCGATTGACGATACCGAGAAAGTATTCTGCATGCGCGCGCAATAGCCCAGCAGTTCCGCCGGGCCCGAGCCCGTATCCAATACGCAATCCCGCCAGCGCCATGTGCCTTCGAGAATGTCCTGTAAGACGATCACGTTCGTGCCTTGCCTCAGATAGTCGCAGCGACCGCGAATATTCGATACCCCGCGCTGCTCGGCGAAATACGAAGCGTACTCGTAATACGCCTCGTCGAGCACAACCACGACATGCCCGGGAACTTCCGCAATGAACTTGTCGACGGCCCGGCCGAGCAACGTGCCGGTCGGGTTGTTGGGATTCGCAATAAAGATGATCCGGGTGTGCTCGTTGATCGGCTGCGAGAATCGCCGTCGAGGTCGATCGCGTCGCTCGCGCATCGGAGTTTCGATCAGCTGTGCTCCGCGTGGCGTGCACCGCCATGCGAGTATACGATGAACGATCGCTCGCTGGTCACCGCGTTGAGTCCCGGAGAAAGCAGAGTGTGGCAGAGCAGGGCGATGAGCCCCGTTGAGCCGGCCGTGACCATCACCTGTTCGGTTGGCACCTCATGGTGAGACTGCCAGCCTCGTGCGCAACTCGATGCAATTGTCATCAGGGTAAGAATGGGCCGATGCCAGCGCGTTCTGCATCGCCTGCATTGCCTTGGGGGAAGGACCAAAAGGATTCTCATTGGAATCGAGTGCAATATGCCGCGACTTTTTCTTGGGAACAACCGGAGCGGGCGTCAGCTCCAGTTCGCCCATCTCGCGCACCGGTCTTGAAACTAGATCAAAAAATCGGCTCATGCGTCATGCACTGCGGATTCTTGCTCACCCGCGCCCTTGGTCGCGGATTTCAGCCTCTCGACTTCCTTCTGCGTCAACGAGCGAAACTCTCCCGGCGGCACATCGAGCGTCAGCGGACCGTAGCGCACGCGCTTGATCTTTTCCACATGATGGCCCACAGCTTCAAACATGCGCCGGATCTGCCGGTTCCGCCCTTCGATCAAAGTGATCTCGTACCACGGATTCGCGCCTTCCTTGATGACGCTTCACCAAGGCGGGCCCGGTCCTCACGCGCTTGCCATCGTCGGTTGCGATCGATAACTCCGGCGCGCAATTTCACAATCGCATCTTCCTTCGGAATTCCCGCAACCTTCACCAGATACGTCTTCGGCACATGCGAGGCCGCCTTCATCAGTCGATGCGCCAGCGTACCGTCGTTGGTGAGCAGCAGCAATCCCTCGCTGGCGTAATCCAGGCGTCCGATGGGATACACGCGGCCCTTCACGCCCGCGAAGCAGATCCATCACAGTCGGGCGTTTCTCCGGATCGCTGACCGTCGTGACGTAACCCTTCGGCTTGTTCAGGAGAATATAGGTGAGCCGCTGCTCACCCTTCAGCAGCTTGCCATTCACGCGGACATGATCGACCTCAGGATCCGCCTTGCTGCCGAGTTCCGTCACGGTCGTGCCGTTCACCTGCACGTGGCCGGAGGCGATCAACTCCTCGGCCTTGCGCCGCGAAGCAATTCCGGCCGCAGCAATGATCTTTTGTAGTCGTTCCAAAGGCATAGCAAGATTGTACGGGACGAACTGGGACCTATCCGAGATGAACCTCAATGACCGAGCTACGTGAATGAAGCGGATCGCCGTGGAAGAGCGGCCCTTCAGGGCCGCGTTAGAGCGCTGATGGCTGAGGGCTTTAGCCCCGGTGTACCGGGTTACCCAGCCTTCTTCTCGGCCGGAGTTTCCTGCGTACCCCCCTCCGTCTCCGGAGCCTCAGGCGCGCTCGCAACTGGAGCCGCAGCTTCTTCCGGCACATTCTCCGCCGGAATCAACTCCGCCTGGAACGATTCCGCAACCAACTTCTCGAACTCCTCCATGCTGGGCAACTCGCTGACATCTTTCAGCCCAAACCGCATCAGGAATTCCTTCGTGGTCTTGTAAAGAATCGGACGCCCAATCACCTGCTTCCGCCCAGCCGTCGTGATCAGCTTGCGCTCCAGCAGGGTTCCGATCACACCTCCGGAATCCACGCCGCGAATATCGTTGATCTCCGGAACCGTCACCGGCTGCTTGTAAGCGATGACAGCCAGGGTTTCCAACGCGGGAAGCGACAGGCGAATCGGAGGCTTCAGGCTCTTGGCGAATGCGCGCACGACTTCGTGCTGCTCGGGTTTGGTGGACATGCGGTACCCGCCCGCGACCTGACGAATCTCGATTCCATGATCCGGCGAGCCGTACTGTCCCACCAGTTCTTCCAGGCACGAGCGCACGCGCGATTTGATCTCACCCTCATCCGACATGCCGTCTGCGACGACCGTCTCCTTCACCAGAGCCGTCATCTGCTCCAGCGTGATTGGAGTCTCCGTCGCATAAATGATCGCTTCGAGTTGGGCCTTTAATGACATAGTGGTGGGTGGCTAGTGCTCGGTGGTTAGCGGCGCAGAGTTACTGACCATTAACCACTGATCACTACTCACGCTTTTTATCTCCAGTCGTCCCGCACGGCAGCCTGCTGATTCATCACATCTTCAAAGTGCGCATGCTTGCGAACGGCGATTTCACCGAACAATTTCTCCTGCCGAACCTGGATGGCCTGCAGCCGCACGAGTTCCAGCAGCGCGAGGAACATGCAGACCAAGGCTTGCCGCGACGGAACCCGCATCAGCAGCTGCTTCAGCCGGATCGGACGATCTTCCAGCGACAAACGCCGCCGCAGATAATCGATCATCTGACCCACGGTAACCGTTTCTTCGTCGATATTCAGCACCGGACGCGTTCGCACCCGCTCAAGCACCTGCTGAAATGTCTTCACCAGGTCGATGACGTCCGCCGCGATCTCCGGCTCGGTGCCCTCCGCATCCATGAACTCCTTCAGCGAAGGATTGGTCAGCACCGCGTCTTCAATCTGCTGCTTCTGCAAAAGCATTTGTGCCGCCGACTTGAACTTCTCATGTTCCAGCAGCCGGTTGACCAGTTCGCTGCGCGGATCTTCCTGCTCTTCGGCAGTAGCCAGCGGATCGCGCGGCAACAGCATCTTCGACTTAATATGAATCAGCACCGCCGCCATATAGATAAACTCGGCCGCGACGTTCACATCCAGCTCGCGAATCTTTTCTACATAAGCCAGGTATTGCGCCGTAATCTTCGCGATGGGTATGTCGTAAATGTCGATGTCCTGCTTGCGGATCAGGTCGAGCAGGAGGTCTAGCGGCCCCTCGTAAACGTCGCTCACCGCGACCGTAAACGGATAGTCGCTCTCTTCCTTCTTAGCCGACTCCCTCGCTTTTGCAGGCGCCGGCGCAACTACAGGCGGAGGAGCGGTCACCGAATCAGGTGTGGCAATCGATTTTGTTTCTTCGCTCATGCTCCCCAACCTATTGTCTGACGCCAATTGGTCTGACCCCGACCGATTGTCTGACCCCCACCGTTGTCATGCATTTCGTGTGCGCCGGGTGCCCCCATCCTTGTCGCGTCCTTTGCGACAGGGTGGGATTCTGACTTCCTTGGTCAGCGACGCGCTACTCGGCCGCCGCGTTCGGCGACTCATACTTCAGCGACATCCCCATCGCCTCGCGCACGGCGTCCATCGTCTCCCCTGCCGCTTTGCGCGCCCGCTGCGTGCCGTCCTCCAGAATATCCCAGGCCAGCTTCGGATTCTCCTCGAATTTTCGCCGCCTCTCCTGGATCGGTTTCAGGATTTGCACCAGAGAATCCGCCGCCCAGCTCTTGCACTCAATGCACCCGATCCCCGCCGACCGGCAGCCCTCGTAGACCTTGGCTATGGTTCCCTTGCTGCTGAAAATCTTGTGCAGATCGCCCACGGGACAGACATCCGGATTTCCCGGGTCCGTCCTCCGTACCCGCGCCGGATCGGTCACCATCGTCTTCAGCTTCTGCCGGACGACCGGCTCTGGATCTGAGAGCAGGATCGTATTTCCATACGACTTTGACATCTTGCGCCCGTCAGTGCCCGGGCAGCTTCGCCGCCGGTGTGAGCAAGCTCTGCGGCTCGGGAAACACGGCTTTTGGGCCGCCGTAAAATCCATTAAAGCGCCGTGCGACCTCGCGCGTGAGCTCCACATGTGCAACCTGGTCTTCGCCTACGGGGACAAAATCTGCGCGGTACATCAGAATGTCCGCTGCCTGCAGCAGCGGATAACCGAGAAATCCGTAGGTTCCGAGGTCCTTATCCTGAATATTCTCGCGCTGCTCTTTGTAGGTCGGAACCCGCTCCAGCCAGCCCAGCGGCGTGATCATGGACAACAGCAGGTGAAGCTCGGCGTGCGCAGGAACATGTGACTGCAAGAAGAGTACCGACTTTTCCGGATCGAGCCCCGCCGCCAGCCAGTCAATCGCCACTTGGAGCGAATTCTCTTTCACGCGCGAAGTGTCGGCGTAATCCGTGGTAAGCGCGTGCCAGTCTGCCACGAAAAAGAAGCACTCGTACTTGTCCTGCATGCCGACCCAGTTCTGCAGCGCCCCAACGTAGTTGCCCAAATGCAGCTTCCCCGTCGAACGCATGCCACTGAGCACACGCTTGCGAGTTGTCGAAGAACCAGTCATCTCTCAGGAAGCCCCTGCGCTCGAACACACGCCCGATTTCGGGCCGTTAACGCCCACCTAATGCTGAAGTGTCATGCAGGGACTGGATTCGATACTACCATGCGAAACTAGGATCTTTGCCCACTGAACAGTGCATCACCCAGGTGTGGAATAGATTCAGAATGGCGCGTGAACCATGTGGGGACGGCTGCCTTCGGGCGAAGCCCGGGTCAGACATAGCCGCTATTTCTCCGCCGCTTTCTGCAACTCTTCCGGTGCAATCGATTTCACCTTGATCACCTTTGCCGGAATTCCGCCCACAATGTGGTACGGCGAAACCTGCTTCGAAACCACTCCCATCGACCCCACAATCGCCTGCTCGCCCACCCGCACCCCGCTCAGCACGGTCGCGTGATACGTCACCCGGGCTCTCGGGCCGATCTCCGTCTCGTGGTTCTCGACGATCATTCCGTCATTCAGGTCGTGCGCGTGCGAATACACATTCGCGTAGTCGGAAATCGACGAGCCCTCGTGAATGATGATTTCTCCTCGATCGTCCAGCAGCACATACTTGTGAATCGTGCAGTTATCTTCCACGGTCAGGTTGTATCCGAACGAGAACTCCACCCCGTGAAAGATCTTCACGTTCTTTCCGCAATGCTTGAAGATGTGGCGCGCCAGCATGGACCGCACGCGGTATCCCAGCCAGTGATTCAGTCCAGCCGGGGACCGGTCGAACATCATCCAGAACCAGATGAGCGGCTTGCGCTCTGCGTATTTTGCCGCGTCCACATCGCCGTAGTACTCAGGCTCAAGCGTCACATTCCGCGGATCAAAGGAATGCATCAGTGCCCGCTCCGCCATCCCGCCTCCCGGAGCCGTGTACGGCCGTCCCAGATACAGTTGATGCAGCGCATCCCGCACCACGTCACTACGACGCTCGGGGTCGCGATTCATGAAGTCCTGGTCCAGCTTTTCGATCCACTCCACAAACGACTTCTCCGCCGCAGGGGTCGGATTCAGCACGCGATATTCATATCGAGGCATAAGTGAGTCTTCCTCATCAATGCGGGAGTATCAAATTGTCGGAGGTCATCCGGAGCGCAGCCGATTACCACCAGGGCGAAGCGTCGCTTCGCAGATCGACACTCTAAATCGCACCCCGAGCCGCTCTCCACCATAGTACAGGGCAAATGCTTTATAATTCGCGCCGCTCCCCTCCCCATCCCCGTGAACACCCTCGCCCGCAAGCTTCGCGCCACCGACTACTTCACCTTGGGTTGGGGCAGCATGGTCGGCGTCGGCTGGCTCGTCGTGATGGACGACTGGCTCCTTCGTGGCGGCAGCCTTGGCACAGTGCTGGGGTTCCTGATCGGCGGAGCGCTGTTGCTTCCCGTTGGTTGGGTGTACGGCAAACTCATCGTCGCCATGCCTGATGCCGCCGGCGAGATCGCCTACACCTCGGCCGCCTTCCCCAGCGCCATCAGCTTCTCAACTGGATGGATGATGACGCTCGCTTACTTCATTGTCTGCCCGTGGGAAGCGGTTGCCATCGGACGCATCGCCGCTTACATCTTTCCAGCTCTCGATTCCATCGAACTCTACCGTATTGCCGGCCACCCGGTGTATTTACCCCATCTGCTCGTAGGCTTGACCCTCACCGGAATTCTCACCGTCCTCAACTATCGCGGCGTTCGCCTCAGCGCGACTTTTCAGAACTGGACCAGCTTCGGCACACTCGCGCTCTTCGTCGTCTTCGTCACGACTAGGTGCAAGCCGCGGAGCGCCGCAGAATTTCGCTCCACTCTTCACCCACACGCCCTTCCTGTCGATCCTGCTCGTCATCCAGATTGTTCCCTACTTTATGACGGGATTTGAATCGATCGGCAAAGCAGCAGAAGAAGCCAGCCCCGAATTCCGCGCCCGTGCATTTTTCCGCGCGATCTGGATGGCTATCCTCATCGGCACGCTGTTCTATGCAACCATTGTGGCCGCTGTTTCCTATGCGGCTCCTTGGCACGAATTTACCGGCGAAAGATTTATGACCGCCGTTGCCTTTCAGCGCGCTGTTGGCTCGCGCTGGATCGTCAATATCATCCTGGTAGCCGCATTGCTCTCGCTGTTCAAGTGCTTCAATGGAAACTTTGTAGCCGCGAGCCGCCTCTTCTTCGCTCTCGGCCGCCGCAACATGATCACCGCCCGCGCAGGAGCCATCCATGCCCGACTATCAAACGCCCTCTACTGCGGTGTTGTGTGTCGGCATCACCACTGCGTTCTGCATGCTTCTTGGAGATGCCATCCTCGTGCCGATTACCGAAGTTGGTTCCGTAGCCAGCGCCATCGGATGGTCCGCCGCCTGCGCCAGCCTGCTCGCTCTCTCGCGCCGGCACAACGCAACCATCAGACTCGCTGTCCTGGAGAAGACAATCGCTGCCTTCGCACTCGCAATCGCCGTCGTCATGGCTTTGATGAAGCTGCTTCCGGTGGTGCCCGGCCATTTCAGTGGCTACGAATGGATCGCGCTCGCAATCTGGATCGCGCTCGGCACTCTCGTGCGTTTAGGAGGCGCGACTCGCGACTCACTTGCAGTGGAGTCGCGGGAAGGAACAGGCACGACCCCAGTCGGGCCGTAAACTTGGAGGATTCATTGATACCACTCAGATCGAGGCTTCTGCTCTCAATCCTGTTCGCGTTCCTGACCACCTTTTACCTTAGCGGGCAGACCCCCGCCTTCGATCTCATCATCACCCATGGCCACATCATCGACGGCAGCGGCTCGCCCTGGTACTCCGGAGACCTCGGAATCCGCGACGGCAAAATCGCGGCCATCGGAAATCTCTCCTCTCTCCCCCGCAAACGCACGATCGACGCCGCTGGAAAGGTGGTTGCTCCTGGTTTCATCGACATGCTCGGCCAGTCCGAGCAGACCATACTCGTCGATCCACGCCTTCCCTCAAAGATCTATCAGGGCATCACGACCGAAATTACCGGGGAAGGCGGCTCTGTCGCCCCACTCAACGATGCCATCATCCAAGCGGATCGTCGCAGCTACGACTACTACAAGATCACTCCCGATTGGCGCACCTTCCGTCAATACTTCGCACGACTCGAAAAGCAGGGAATGGGCATCAACCTCGCCAGCTATGTTGGCGCGACCCAAGTCCGCCGCATGGTCCTCGGCGAAGATGACAAGCAGCCCACACCCGATCAACTGGAGCAGATGAAAACTCTTGTTCGCGATGCCATGAAAGACGGCGCGATCGGCGTCTCTACCTCGCTCGAATACGCTCCCGCTCCTTACGCGAAGACCGAGGAACTGATCGCGCTTGCCACCGAGGCCGGCAAATTAGGCGGTATCTATGCCACGCACATGCGCAATGAAAGCGACTCCGTGCTCGCCGCCGTGGACGAAGCTCTCCGCATTGGACGCGAAGCGCACATACCAGTCGAGGTCTGGCACATCAAAGTGGCCGGCAAAGCAAATTGGGGACGCATGCCGCAACTCGTCGCCAAAATCAGCGCCGCCCGTGCTGCCGGCGCCGACGTTGCTGCCGATACTTACGCCTACACCGCATGGAGTAACGACTTCTCCGCTTTCATTCCGCCCTGGGCGCACGACGGCGGCACCCCCAAGCTGGTCGAACGCCTCAAAGATCCCGCCACGCGTGCCCGAATTCGCAAGGACCTCCTCACTCCATCCAACGATTGGGACAATGAGTGGCTGGAGATTCCGGGGCCCGAGGCAGTCCTGATTACGCAGGTGCTGAATCCCCAATTGAAGCCGCTGCAGGGGAAGCGACTCTACGAAATCGCGAAGATGTGGAACAAGGATCCCCTGGATGCGCTCTTCGATTTCCTTATCGCTGATCCCGAGAGCAGCGTGGCTGTGTTCGGCATGTCGCAGCCGGATGTCACGCTAGCCCTGCAACAGCCCTGGGTTTCAATTGACAACGACTCCGAAGGCACATCGCCGGAAGGAATTCTCGGCGAGGCGCATCCTCATCCTCGTGCCTACGGAACGTTTCCCCGCATCTTGAGCAAGTATGTCCGGGAAGAGAAGGTCCTCACCCTCGAAGATGCCATCAGAAAATTCTCTGCATTACCCGCGCAGCGCATGCGCCTGGCCGACCGCGGTGTCCTCAAGCAGGGCATGTGGGCGGACATCGTAATCTTCGATCCCACGACCATTCGTGATCGAGCGACCTTTGAAAATCCCAACCAGCTTTCTGAAGGAATGGAATTTGTCCTGGTCAACGGAGTTCCGGTGATTGAGAACGGCAGAATGACGAGCGCTCTGCCTGGCAAGGTTCTACGTGGCCCATCGTACGTGCCCTGAGATCTATTTGCCCGGAGGTGGTGACTTCAGCCGCGCTTGCACAGGACCCATGAGGGGAGCAACCTGCGGCGCAGTCAGAGTGCCGGTAATCGCATAGGATGTGCCGCCAGTTCCCCCGCCCGCAGTGGGCGTGAGCTTGAAATCGATTGCTCGTTTCAAGGACGCGGTCCCGCTCAGAATAAATTTTCCATCGGGAGAATCCAGCTTCGCGTCCTTGATTTCGATCTTGGCGGCATGCAAGCCCGCCAGCGCGGTCATCCTTGTTACCCGTAATGGGCTCGTGTCGTCACCGATTCGCACCCGAGGAAACATTCCGTCCCGCATCTCGACTCGCACTGTGCCATCGGCTGACTGCCAGAACCCGGCAAAACATTTTCCGCTGAGCTCGTAGCTGGCATTCGCCGTTCCTGCCAGCCATCTGTCATCCGAAGCCCCGGACGAACCGTCAAGCGAAACGCCGGAGAGTTTGCCATGCCCACTACAGGTCGCCTGCTTTCCACTGAAATCGGCTGTCCATTCGCCTTGATGCTTGCCGCCGAGAAGATCTGCATTCAAGTCCGAAATCAGCAGCTTGCCGTCCTGCAAATGAACCTTCGCCGTAGCGTGTTTAGCCGTCACCCCGCGCATGATGAACTGATCTGCGCTCATCTGTCCCGAAACCTGGAGCACCGTCGCTAACCACGGCTGATTCTGCGAACTGGATTCCAGTACGCGATACCACGGACGCTTCTTCGCGCTCGGATCCATCCATTCACTGAGCTCGCTGAGCACGATCTGCTTCGCATTCAAGGTGACGTTCATCGGACATGCGATCCCGCAGCCTCGCGGCATCTCCAGCGACCCGGTCCACGCTGTGCCTGCCGCCTTCGCGGTCAGCTTCGAAACCTTGGCCTGTTCGGGCGACAGTTGAATATCGGCTGACGTCACTTCGACCGGTCCGCCAATCTCACGGTTCACAATCCGCACGTTCCGCAGCCTCGCGCTTCCAGTAAGTTGTGGCCCCAGAAAACCAGACGATGCGCCGCTGCTGAGTCCCGACCAGATGCCTGCGATCTGCAGGTCAACTTGAGCCGTGCCATCCGGCGATGAGGCCCAGACTGGTATCCCGAACATCCGCCCCAGGCGAATTGCTTTTGCGAGTTCGATGTCGCCGGTCAAACCTATCTTGTACCCTTGACGGTTGATCCAGCCCCGCAGGTTCGCCGCGCTGGCTCGCCCCTGGCCAAGTTCGATCGGACCAATCTCCACATGCGGTCCCGGAGGCATCCGGGGCACAATAGTCTTGGCGCGACTCGGCCGGATGGACCCCGGAGCCTCGGTCCGCCCATCCGTCACGGAGAACGGCACAGTGTCCAGCGTGATGTCTGCTTTGCCGGCGGCGGAAACCAGGCGCAGGTCCGAAAATGTTCCTCCGCCCGTCACCCGAAGCGCTTCGTGCGCCGCAGCGTCTTCCTGCATCGATACGTCGCCCCGCAGTGTGCCCTCGGCGTCCAGATCATCCGGCAGATTCTTCTTCGCGCGAGCCGCCACGACCACAAATGCGGCCGCCGGAACGTTGACCGCCCTCATCATGACCGCAAACTGATGACTCCCAGGAAGGCCCATGTCTCCGGTCAGCGTGATCAGCCCATTTCCCACCGGAGAACTGCACAGCACCTCTCGGAAATCGTGCGTTACAGTGCTGTACTTGCCGTCACAATGCGCTCCCAGGCGCAGCGCCTTGCCACTGGTAATGTCATACCGGCGGAAGTCGTCGACGGAAGCGCCGCTACTGATCTTTAGGTTCGCCGGACTCCCCGACATCTCCACATCGAGTTGGATCGTCCCTCGCCAACCCTTGTCGTTCCCGGTAAACAACTTCGTGAACTGCCCGAGTTGCGCTCGGCTCCACTCGACCGTGAAATCCAGCGGCGTGTCGCGGAACGTCTGCGCCCGCTGCCAGGTCCCGTTGATTTGCAGCAGCCCCGTGTCACTCAGGTTCAAGTCCGTGCGTACCGGTTGCGCTTTCAGGCGTATTCCCCACGCGTTCTCGGAATCCTGCCACAAAGAGAAATCGGCGTTGGTCAGAGCGTAGGGTCTCTTTTCCGCGCCGTTCTTGAAGTTGATCCGGCCAGAGGTGACTTCGATGTAGGGGAACGCTGGCCGAGCTTCGCTCTTCGCTTTTCCCGTGGGGGCGAGAGGAAGCTGCGCCGTGTGTTCCAGCAGAGCCTCCAGATTCCACCGTCCACTCGGGGCGTGCACCAGGTTGAGGCTCGGCTCCGTCAAATCGAGCCGCGAGATCTCGAGTCTTCCCCGCAGCAATGAAGTCAGCCGCAGCGCGGCCATGACCTCGTTCGCGCGCAGAATCGGCTCCGCTCCGAACTCCGGATCGTCGTAAACGATGAGATTGTCGATGTCGAATCCGGGCCGCGGCAACAGTTGAATGTGCACCGCCCCTATGTCCACGGGGCGCCCCACTGCGGTGCTAATGGATGTGATGATGCGAGACTTGAGACGCGAAGCTCCGGGACGCAGGACAAACAGCGCAAGCAGGATAAACACTGCCAACACCACCGTCCGCCGCTTGGAGGAGAAGACCTTCACCGCGCCCTCACCGCGAATTCGACGGACCTCATCGGACCATCTTCAGAGTCCGCTTCCAGCGTGTCTCGTCGAAGAAATGGATTACAACTTTGCCCAGGAACAGCAAACGATCGCTCCATGCCGTCTTCAGGTACTGATCGTCGGGAGTTTCAAAAGACCAGTAAATGAACATCGGCCTTCCGATGATGTTCTCCTTCGGAATGAAGCCCCAGTACCGGCTGTCCAGGCTTACGCCGCGATGATCTCCCATCGCAAAATAGTGATCCGGGGGCACGACCAGATCCTCTCCTTGTATGTGCGACGGCAGTTCGCTGGCCCAGTTCGACCATACGTTGGGATCATCCGGAGGAATCGCGGGGAAGTTGTTCGCGGTATTCGTCGGCCGGATTGTCCCGATCCGTATCGAGATACGGCTCTGTGAGGGGCTGGCCGTTGCGGTAAACGACCCCGTTCCTCAGATGAATTCGATCGCCCGGCACACCGATGATCCGCTTCACGACATAAAGCCCGGGAATCTGCGGAGACAGAAAGACCACGATGTCGCGGAAGCGCACATCACGATAAGGAAGCAGCGGCCCCATCCACTTGCTTTGGGGTGCGAATTGAATGCGGTTCACGAAAACGTGATCGCCGATCAGCAGCGTGTTCTCCATCGAACTCGATGGAATTTCGAACGCTTGCACGACAAAGGTGATGATGAACAACCCTGTCACCAGCACCGCCGCGAGCGAGGCCAGGAACTCGACCGTAGTCTCCTTCGGCTTCTCCTCCGGCGCCTCTTTTGCTACGTTGCTGTCTTTCTTCGGTAATGTCGTCTTCGTACCCATTGTTTTCGTGAAGAGCGGCCCTTTAGGGCCGCGTCAGCCTGCGCAAAATAAGAGGGCTTTAGCCCTCGTGGCGCACTTCAGTGTACCAGTCGCAACGTCCGCCCCCAGCGCGTGATCTGGAAGATATGTGTCACCGCATACGCCAAGTGACGCAGTCTTCCGCCAGATTGTATCCAGCGGATTCCGGTCCCAATCCTTCACCGACCAGTAAATCACCAGCGGCCGTCCAACGATATTCTCCCGCGGAACGAATCCCCAATAGCGGCTGTCCTGGCTGTCGTCGCGGTTATCGCCCATCACGAAATAACTTCGTTCCGGAACGATCAACTGGCCATCCTCGACCAGCTTTCGCATCTCCAGCCACCACTTTCCTTCCAGACCGTAAGCCGGGACGTCCGTCCGCGGAAAATTGTCGCGAAACAGATTGTTCGGCGGCTCCAGAAACCGCACATAGGGCTCATCCAGAGGCTGGCCATTGATGAATACCTTTTTGTTCACCAGCCGCAGCCTGTCCCCCGGCAACCCGATGACCCGTTTCACAAAATGCTGCTTCGGGTCCACGGGGTAATGAAAGACAATGATGTCCCCGCGCTTGATCTTCTGATACGGCATCACGTAGTCGCCGATTCCCTCGCCGCCATAGCACAGCTTATTCACCAGCAGGTAATCCCCAACCAGCAGCGTGCTCTCCATCGACTCCGAGGGAATCTGAAATGCCTGCACAATGAAGGTGATGACGAAGATCGCAATGACGACGGTCCCCATCAGTGACTGGAGCGAACTGATGAGATCGGCGCTGAAGCTCGAGACCATCTGCCGATTGGCCGGACTTTCCAGGACGCTCGGGCTCGCACTTGCGCCAACCTGAGGCTCCGGCGGCGTGACCACAGGCTGCACTCGGTGAAACGACGGGCTCCGTTCGAAGAATCCATTACTTCTACTTATCCACAGCCTGCGGATCCTGTCCCGCCGCTTTCCCTTCTGTTGACTTCGAACGTGACGCCAGTGCCGTCAGCAACTGCCGAGCTGCATCCTGCTCCGCTGTCTTCTTCGTGGACCCCTGCGCGCGCCCCACAAACTCCGCGCCGCGAAGGTGTTTGCCGTGCAACCGGGCCTCCACCGTAAATGTCTTATGGTGTTCGGGACCCGCTTCTTCTACCAGCACATACGCTGGCTGTGGCAATCCCAGGCTCTGCACGGCTTCCTGCAGGGCCGACTTGAAGTCAGTGATCGGCAGCACGCCCCCACCCTGCTCCATCCGCTCCAATTCAGGTCCAATCACATTGCGCATCACAAATTCGCGCGCCGCCTCCAGCCCGCCATCCAGATAGATGGCTGCCAGGATCGCCTCCAGGGCATCCACCAGCAGTGCGGTCTTGCTGCGGCCCCCACTCTTTTCCTCGCCGCGGCCAAGCCGCAGGTAATGTCCCAGTTCCAGATGATGGGCTACTTGAATCAGATGCCTCTCGCTTACCAGATGCGCCCTTAATTTCGAAAGCTCTCCCTCGCGGAACTGTGGGAACCGCTGAAACAATTCTTCGCTCGTGACCAGCGCCAGTACAGCATCTCCCAGGAACTCCAGTTGCTCGTTGTCGCTGACCTTGTATTTATTCTCGCCCGCGTGCTGCGCCTCTTGCTCTCGCGCCTGCGAACTGTGCGTTACCGCCTGTTCAATGACGGCCCGCCGCCGGAAGTGATATCCCAGCCCTTCTTCCAGCGCCGTGATTTCCCTTTCTTTCATAGGTGGAGCGATTACATCTGGACATCGGAGTCAAAGGCGAGGTCGGGATAGCCACCTTCGGCTCTCCCGCAAGCGCAGCTCGCGTCCGCGGCTGCAGGCAGGCCACAGCCCTGATCTAGTGCGGCGGTCTAGTGCGGAGCCGGTTGCCCCGGTGCCGTTCCGCTGCTCAGCTTCGTCAGCCGATCCTGTTCCGCGCGCGCAGCCTTTCCGGCCGGTGAATCCGGACGATCCTTCGTAAGATCCACCGCCTGGTTGGCATACTTCAAAGCATCGGAAATCTTGTTCTGCATGTCGAGCGCAACGGCCAGCCGCAACACCGCCACCGAATCTACCTGCTCTGGAAATACCTCCACCGACTTCTTCAGATTGCTTTCCGCCTCGGGATAATTCTTCGCATTCGAAGCCAGCGTCCCCAGGATCGCGTACGCCTCCGACTTGATAAACCTCTTGAACTGATCGATCTTCTCCGGCGCATATCCCGACGTGGGCACGTCCGTCTCCACCGTCACCAGCGCCCGCTCCGCATCCTTTTTCGCTTCCGCGAGTTTCTGGTCCTTGTCCAGATCGGTGTCGCGCGTGCGCTCCGCCAAAACTTGTGCCACAGCTACCAGCGCCTCAGGATCATCCGGATCGATCGCCAGCGCCTTCCGCGCCATCTCTTCCATCTTGTCGCCGTTGTTTGTCTGCTGATACTTCTGCATGGCGGCCTTGTACAGCACTTCGCGCAATTCGCTATCGGGGAACTTCGCCGCGAAATCATCCGCCGCCTTCTCCGATGCTGCCGCGTCCGGCAAAACGATGGCCGTCTTGTAGGCTTCAAACTCCGGTTGCGTCTTCGCCGCCGGTGGACGCTTTCCCTGCGGGGCCGCCTGTGCACCTGCTGCCTGTCCCGCCGCGCCCTGGGTTGCCGGCTTGTCCTGTCCGAAACTCCACGCGCACATTCCCAGCACTGCGATTGCGATCGCTGCTCGCTTCATGCGTTCTCCTCGACTCCCCACGACTCAATTCGTGCTCGAATTCCGTAACGCTGCATTCTACAGCAGCCCACACTTCACAATGGGCTGACTCATCGGCCCCTGCCCACAGTTCCCCGCCGACGCCTCACTGGGCCTTCGCCGGAGGCTCATATGCCTGCTGCAGTCCCTTTTCTGCTGCGGCCTTCACCTCAGGCAATTCCGCTCCCGCAGTCAGTGCGGCGCGATACTCATTCACCGCCGCCTCGCGATCTTCTTTCATATCCAGGATCCTTCCCAGATACACATGCGACCACGCCACCACCTTCGGATCTCTCGTCGCCGCGATCGCTTTCTGGAAGTTCCCCAGCGCACCCTCGCGGTCCTTATTCATCACCGCGACCTGTGCCAGGATGAATAACGCTCGCCCTTCATCCCCGATTTTTTTATCGATCGCCTGCTGCGCCAGCTCCTTTGCGCCCTTGGGATCTCCTGCCGCCAGCCGCTTCTCGGCCGTGATCAGCATGCGCCGGTCTTCCAGCCGCGACAGTTGCACCAGCTCCGGAGCCGACGAACGAGCGAACTGCACCTCGTTCGCCGCTCTTTCCTGCTGCTTCACGTCAACCGCATCCAGAATCTCCGGATACACAGTCTTGAATCCCGCCGGATCCTTCTCAAACGCCACCAGCGACGTATAGAAATACTTTGTCAGGATGTATCCCTGTTTCACCGCGTCATCCACCGCCTGCAGCCGCATCGCCTCCGCGGTCTGCTTCGTCCCCTGCGTGCGGATTTCGATCGCTCGTATCAGGCATTCTGTGATCAGCAGCGCTATATCGGTTTTGAAACTCTCATCCAGCGGAGCGCGTTTCACCGACTGCAGCAGCGGCTCCAGCCGCTTCACATGGCTGAAGTGTTTCTCCGCCATCGGATCCAGCAGGTAATGCAGATACGTGTGCCGGATCTGCGGCATCTTCAGCGGATCGACAGTGCTCGGGTCCGGAGAAGGGAACACCACCACGTAGTAGTCGCTGCCGTAATTCCGCGCGTTCGCCTCATTCGGATCTCCCATGAAATCCAGCAGAATGGTGAACGTCCGCCCCAGGTATCCTCCCGACTGCAATCGCAGGTAGATATCGCTGTCGAACACCATCTTGGCCAGCGGCACGTGATACCGCTCCACCAGCGCCGCATAATTCGCCCGGTGCCGCTCCCAGATCGAGTGCAGATCTGCCTTGTCGTAGAACCGCTCCAACAGCGCCCCGAACGCGGCAATCGGCACCGCATCCGGAGGCATGTCATCTTCCTTCACCCGCGGCAGGAAGTGCGGAGGCCCCTCCAGATACAGCGCCAGTGAAATGAACTGCGACAACTCGTGCTGCGCATCTTTCGCCCGATGCGCCTGGTACCACTCGCACATCGACTGCAATGCCGCCTGGCTATCGTCCGACCCGCGCAGGTTCCGCTGCACTTCCGCGCGGATGTTCAGCCGCTGCGCGTCCGAAGCATTCAGGTCGGCGTCATACCCGCACGAATTCATCGCCGTCAGCACCGCGAACAGCGTCTCGTTCGTATCGAGCGTGATCGGCGTGGAGGTCGGCGGAAGAGGCGCCGGTGCCTGCGCAGCTGGCTTGGCTGGCTTGGGCGCGGCCGAAGGCGCGGGCGAGGGCGTCTGCCCAGCCGGCGCCGCCGTCTGCGGAGCCGGTGTGGATGTCCCCGCATCGGGCGCGGATGTCTGCCCCAGACACAATGCCCCCATCAGCCCGAAAAGGGCCGCTGCCATAGTTGTTCGAAGTCCAATACCACCAATAAGGAGACGACTCAGGAATCCCTCCCGCACCAAGGCCACCCGACCGGCCAACAACGAGAATAGGCGGAGAACACTGTAAGTTTAAGGTCTCACGCCCAGAGGGTCAAACCCGGAAGGGGATAGGAGGTAGGAGAAAAAAAGTCGGTCTCCGTGGTAACGAACGAGTAAACAGGGGCTGGGGGAGGAGGTAGGAGATTTCGAAACCGGACTCCATAGTAACTAACTAGTAAAAGGGGGGCGGCGCAGCGAAGGGGGGCGGCGGACCTCGTCTAACGACAAAACGAAAAGATGTGGACTTAACCGAAAGCAGTCGAAATTTGAGTGCTATGGCTTCCATGAGAAGGCCGGTCGGAGTCAAGTTGATTCTTGTCTCGTTTTATTGGACAAGGTTTTTTCTCCCGCCGAGTAGCCACTGTCGCCATGCTTCCATCCGCACTCTCGAGGAGCGATTCGTTTCGCTCGGTGCATATTGGGCGTTCTCGTTTCAGCCGGTGCTGCCATCTGTTTGGCGCCCTGTGGTTCTGCTCTTGCAGAGTGGAACCTGGGCCAGGCGATTAACGCAGTCACCGGAACTCGGCTTTGGGCTTTTGTCTTTTCTCTTCCTGGAGAACTGGTTTTGTTTTCTTATGCGGCTGCCGCAACCGTCAGTCCGGCTGCTGTTGTGCAACGGCTCGTACACTTCTCCGCTCACCCACAGGTGATGCAACAACACCGCCAGCTTTCTCGCGGTCGCCACGATGGCTCGCTTCTTGCCGTTTCTTCCACCACGCTCGGCTAGCTTCAGCCCCCAGCGCCTGAGATCGCAGTCGACACCGAATGGTCCCAGAATGTGTTGCGCTCCCTGCACCAACAGCGTGCGCAGATACGGATCGCCTTCCTTGCTGATGTGCATCTGCGGCTCGCTCTGCCCCGAGTTTCTTCGTCCCGGCTGCAGCCCCAGATAGCAGCCCACGTCGCGGCTCTTGCGGAAGCGATGCGGATCTTCCAACGTCAGCAAGAACGTCAGCGCGATCAGCGTGCCTACGCCCTTGATCTGCTTCAGCAGCGCCACCTGCGGATAACTCTGCTGTGCCAGATTCTCGATGCGCTCGTTGTATTCCACGATGCGCTCGCTCAGCGACTCGATTGCGTTCAACAGGGGTTCCAGTGCGGCTTGCAGTTCCGGACTCAAGCTTTCGGCTTTCTCCGGATTCATGTTGCGCACGTTGCATCCGCGCAATCGCTCCCCGTAACTCTTCGCCAGTCCGCGAGCCGTGTTGACCAGCCCCGTCCGGGCGCGCACCAGCCCTGCCCGTGCCCGAATCATCATGAGATCGGCTTGTGCCTGCGCGCTGCGATGCTTCACCGGATACAGCAACTCCGGATCGATCCGCGCCAACCGCGCCAGCGTCTGCGCATCCAGCCGATCGTCTTTCTTGCGGCTCTCCCCGATCAGCCGCACCTTGCGCGCATTCGCCACGATCACTTCATGCCCCAATTCGCTCAGCAAGCGACTGATCCAGGGCGAATGCGTCCCGATTTCCAGTGCGATCCGACTGCGCGGCATCGCGCCGAAGACTTCCTGCAACGCTTTCGCATTCGTACGGACTCGCTGCTCCAGTTGTATCTGGCCGGATTCATCCACCACGCAGTACCAGCTGTTGCGATCTCCCAGATCCAATCCGATGGTCAGTTTCTGCTGCGAAATATTCCTGCTCTGCTTTGCCGCTACGGTGCTAACCTTCTTCATTGCCGGTCTCCTTTTTATCTGTGCCTTGAGCACGTCGATAACTTGGGAGCGTACACCGCATCCCGTCCGGAGACCGGCCTTCTCATCCCATCTGTTTACGACAGTTGTAAATGCTATGCAGTTTCCTGCATCTTGACAACTAGCTAAGTTGCTTACATATTGCTACCTTCTGTGGAAGTTGGCAGCGAGGGTTGTGCAGTAGGGTACTCGCTCACTCACACAGAGACATTACTCCCCCCCCGGGGCACCGAAGATCAATTTCAATTTTCGATGGAGGACTCACCATGTCCACTCTTCCCACCGATCCTGCCACAAAATCATCTTTCGACCATCTCAATCGCCATCTGGCCTTCTACTCGCTTGCCGCCGCCGTGGCTGGCGTAAGCGTACTGGCTTTGGCGCAACCCGCCGAAAGCGAGTGATCGTTACAAAGAAGACCATTCCCATTCCGCCCAGCCCAAGTACTGAAATCATCCCGATTTCTTTGACCAATAATGGGATCAACGACTTTTCTTTCTCGCTTTACAGCTTTTCTTACAAGTCGTTTCGCCGGTCGCTGCGCATGTGGCCGGTTGAAGGTGGCGCGGTGGTGGCGCAAACATCGGCCCACCGTCTTCCTTCTGCGTTGGCATTAGTACGTGGTGCCAAGATCGGTCCGTCGGCCCACTTTAGTAACGACAACTTTGCCAACATCGAGGAATCGCAGGGCGGTTGTAGCTACGCTCAATCGACCTGTACTCAAAAATTCTCCGGATTGTGGGGTGGCAGTCCAAAGAATCGCTTTCTCGGGGTGAGATTTCTGATTAACGGGGAAACGCACTACGGCTGGATTCGATTGACCGTGACCACCGCAACGCGCGCAATCATCTCCGCGACGATTACCGGATACGCCTACGAGACCGTAGCCAATAAGCCAATCCTCGCTGGCATCGCGGGAACTGCCACCGCCGACACACCAACCGCCGAACGTCAGGACCGGAGGAACAGTCACGGGGACATTGGACCATCACTCGGTATGCTCGCTGCTGGCGCAGAGGCATTGCCGGTATGGCGTCGCGAAGGTACTCCAGTTCGTTAGTGAAGCGGCAATTTCACACAAGAAGTGGAGGCGGTGACAGCCTCCACTCTCGTTGATGGACCCGAAACCAGTCCCCGCCAGCCCAATCGGCCCGATAAGTCCTTAGTATGGAATATTTTACCTGTAAGTCGTCATTTGGGTTTCGCTAATGTACCCGGAGCCCCAGCACGACCATTCGTTCCTTTTCCGAGAGCATGGTTCAGCCGATAATCATGTCGAGATGTTCGGTTTCAGAAGCACCTGTTTGATAAACCCGTATCGGCGGCTTCGAGGTGGCCCGGCTTGGAATTGGATGACCGGACTTTTTGTGCAACCAGAAAGTCGCTTTAGCCATCAGACTCCCAGCCACGCCACTGAACCTCCCACCACTCACCCCGCGAAACAAACGAAACTGATCGGAGGGAAGGACTTGTGATGACCGCCAAGCTCTTGCCGTGCCAACTACACATCAGCCTCCGGCGCTGTTCCACCCTTTTCTTTCTCCTGTCATTGCTTGCCGCGACAAGTATCTGCGCCCGAGCGCAATCACCCGACAATTCGGCCACAACGGGCGCCGGCACTGCGCAGGCGAACTCCGCAAAGCACGCCGCCAAGCGCACCTCTGAAATGCCGGGAGCGGTTCCCGGAGCGACGTATGTTGGCTCAGATACGTGCAAGGGCTGTCACGACGAAATCTATTCCAAGCACTTCGAAGGCACGCCGCATTATGCGTTAGTCAAAGCGGGCGAGCATGGATGCGAAGACTGTCACGGTCCCGGATCGGCTCACGTCGAAGGCGGCGGGGATAAGACGAAGATCATCCGTTTCTCCGAGCTCTCCCCGGAACAGTCCAGCAAACGTTGCCTGCAGTGTCACGAGACCAGCCTTGAAAATGTGAACTTCAGCCGCTCGGTTCACCTGAAGAACGGAGTCGGATGCCTGGCCTGCCATTCCCCTCACAACGCCACGCAACCGGATAAGCTGCTGAAGAACCAGCAGACCCTGCTTTGCTACGGATGCCACGCCACGCAAAAGGCCGAGTTCGACCGGCCCTATCGCCATCGCGTGGACGCTGGCCTCATCCAGTGCAGCGACTGTCACAACCCGCATGGCAGTGTCGTGGGGCGGCAGTTGCGCACCGCGTCGGGACAATTTCCCGTCTGCACCAATTGCCATACGGAGACCCAGGGTCCGTTCGTATTCGAACACGTGCCCGTCAAGCAGGAAGGCTGCACCAGTTGCCATACTCCGCACGGCTCGACGAATCCTCGCCTGTTGCGGGTGAGCCAGGTGAATGTGCTGTGCCTGCAGTGTCATTCGCCCACGGTGGGCAGCAATGTGCCGCAGCTACCAAGTTTCCACACGCAAAACGCGAAATACCAGGCCTGCACCATGTGCCACGCGCAGATTCACGGCTCTAATTTCGACGAGTTCTTCTTCCGCTAAGGGACAACTGAAGACCGGATATTTTCTGGCCCATACGAGGACGAAGGAAATGAAACATCGAAACACCTTCTCATTCGCACTTACGCTGGTCTTGCTCTCGATTCCCGTCAGTCTCCTCGCCCAGGGACCTGGCCAGTTGAACGATGGCATGCCGGTCACATCACAAGCCCCGTCCAAGGATGCACCGGAGGGAATCGACCGCAACGGCTATCGGATCCAGCAGTCGGTTGAACTGGGATACCGCGTCACTGACCTGACCGGCAGTGCGCCCATGTACGACACGATCGTGAATCTCGAGACCGGGCCGCGCATCCTCGAACAATCTCTTTCTCTGCAGTCGCTCAACCACGAAGGCCTGTTCGACAGCCTTACGGCCAGCAGCTTCGGATGGGGCGGCGATCCCACCAATGGCGCCCGTTTCCGCGCGGTCAAGTATCATCTCTACAATTTCACAGGCAGTTTCCGCCGCGACCAGAACTTCTTCGATTACGACCTATTCGCGAATCCGCTCAATCCGCCAACCGCGACGCCGGTGGTTAATGTCAACGACTCACCGCATGGCTATTACAACCGCAGGCGTATGTACGATTTTGGATTGACACTGTTTCCGCAACGCCGGTTCAGCATCCTTCTGGACTACAGCCGTAATCGTGTAGAAGGCCAGTCCTTCAGCAGCGTTCACGAGGGGACCGACGCGCTGCTCTTCCAGCCTTTGGACACCACGCTCGACGCCTATCGCTTCGGGCTGAGCTGGCGCATCGATCGCCACACTACTGCCAATTTCACCGAGAACATCCAGGTTTCCAAGGGAGACACCAATTACTTCTTATCTCCGTTCAATACGGTTGCCGCTTCCCGGAGGTACACCGGTGGAATTCGGGCTGCCCTGGTTCAATGGGAATAGTCCATGCGCCACGCCCATCGTCGCGGGAGCCGCGAACCCCTCCTGTAACGGATACTTCGCCTACAACCGCATTCAGCGCGTTCGCACTCTGATTCCGACCGAACAGTTCAACTTCCAATCCAGCACGATCAAGAAACTCGACGTCACGGCGACTGTTTCCTATAGCAACGCCGACATGAGCCCCAGCCGCTGGATGAGTTTTTCAACGGCCTGATTACGCGCACCGGAGAACGCCAGATCAGCACCGCAGGCAGCCACGCGCACGCGAGTTGGATATCGGTGGTGGCGGACGGGGGCGCCACCTATCATCTCAGCGATCGCTTGCGCCTCGTCGATACCTTCCGCTTTCGCAACTACCAGGTTCCGGGAATCTTCGGCCTGCTGCAGACCTCACTGTTCAACGACGCTAGCCTCGCGACTCCATCGCTGCTTGGCGCTCCGGTCACTCCGCCAGGAGGAGTGCCATTGCACGGCGCCTCGTCTCCCGCGGACTCGCTGAACGACACGTACAACCGCTTTCTCGGACAGGGGACGAAAGAAAATGAGTTCCAGCTGCAATACGATTTTGCGCAATTCGGAGGATTCGACATCGGTTATCGCTATTCTCGTATCCGCGATCACAACTTCTGGACAAGTGTCGCCAATGCCGACATCTTCCTTCCCCCTCTGCCGAATCGAGGGAACTGCGCCGATCTTCCGCTCAATCCTGACGGAAGTTGCACGTTCACCGGTGAATTTGATTCGGAAGACGATCTGACCGTGATCAATGAGCACACGGCGCTGGCCGGCATCTGGCTTCGCCCCAAGCAGAATTTACGCATCAATGCAGACGGGGAATTCGGCTATGCCGACAACTTCCTCACGCGCATCGATCCGCGGCATTTCCAGCGCTATCGCGCGCAGGCCACCTACACTCCGCGTCCATGGCTCAACATCGGTGCCAATCTGAACCTGCGTGAAGAGCGCAACCACACTGGCGACATCGACTACGGCATGCACAACCGCAACTTCGGCTTCAACGCCATAGTCGCTCCCAAGGAAACATTCTCGTTTGATGTCGCATATAACTACTCCGCCTATTTGCAGAACAACAATGTCTGCTACGTCGGAACTTTCGTTGTGCCGGGTTCCTTCACCTGCAACAACGACGACGCACTGCTTGAGATCCTCGGCAATTACAACAGCCATACCCACTTCGGGGAGTTCAGCGTGATGTTCAAGCCGGTGAGCCGGGTCGCGGCGCGAATCGGATATAGCGTGACCGACGTCAACGGATCGACACTCATTCTCGATCCGCTGCAGCCGCTGGGTCCGCTCAATTCGCGCTTCCAGCAACCGCTTGGAGCCGTCGATGTACAAATCGCCAAGAACTTTTCCTGGCACGCCGGATGGAACTACTACCAGTACGGAGAGAGTTCGTTCGTGGGGCCAACCGCGCCGCGCTACTTTCACGCGAATGTAGCCACGTTCTCTTTGAAGTACGCGTTTTGAAGTGTCGCAGATTTGGGTGCGATCGAATTTCGATCCAGGGGGAAGTCTGGCGGCGAGACGCCGGCGCTACGACGAGAAAGAACCCCATCCCGACTCGGCCAAGCGGACGATTCGGAATGGGGTGCGGTGACGTTCTGAAGCTGCGTACGCAGTTGGCGACGATCTACAGCGAACCCAGGAACGCGAGCAGGTTCGCCGAGTCGGTGGAATTCAGCGCTTTGTAATTCGAAACGACCGTTGCGGCTTCTCCTCCGTGTTTGCGAATCGCGGCATCGATCGACTTCGAGGTGTTGTCGTGCATTAGGCCTCCAGCCTTGTTCAGGATGTTCGACAAGCCCCACAACGGCGATGTCCTCCACATGGTTAGAGTGGCTAGTCCCTGGCCATGCGGCTGAAAGGGAATACCGCCGGAATCTCCCGATCCCATGTCGTGCAGCAGGAAATCCGAGTACGGGCTGAACGCGACATTGCTCAGGGACGCAATCACGGCGGTCTTACTCCCGTTTGTCGTCCGCAGCGTCACGTTCTGTTGAGTGGTGAAGCTCTCGATGTGGCAGATATTGCATCCCGTGCTCTCGAACACTGCCTTCCCGGCGGTGGTTTGCGAAGTAGGCGCGGCCGGTGGAAGTGGCGCGAGCAGGGCTGTAAACTGCGTCATCTTGATCATGTTCACTTGCGCGGGGTCCTGCGGCGCATTCTTGTCCGGTTGGCACGACGTCGGATACGGCAGTCCCTGCGGCAGGTGCTCATTCGGATTGAACTGATCGGCCGCGCCGAAGAAGTGATTGTCGGTCGTGATTCCGAGTTCGTTGAACTCCGCGTTCGCGTTGAACTGGAAAAGGGAAACCGCGTCCAGTTTCTGTCCGAACTTTCCGGGGCGAATCACCCCCGACTCGTCCGGAACCATATTGGCAATGCCCGTGATCCCGAACTGTTTCGAGATCCCGGTGTTCGCCAGAATCGACGAATCTGGAATGTTGTCAATCAGCCCAAACCCGAACAGTTGCGGCGATCGTACGTTGCTATTTACGGTGGCATCGGCAGGGACGATTTCATGCGGCAAGTTCTGCGCCGCACCTCCGCCCGAAGTCGCCAGCCCTGTTTTTTTCGCGGTGTAGGTGAAGGTTGTGGTGGTAGGAACAGCGGTGATTGCAAACTGCCCGTTATATCCCGACACCGGCACAGCCAGGATCTGCACCTCCTGCCCCGTCTTGAATCCGTGTGCAGCAGTCGTTGTAATCGTCACGGTTGTTCCAGATTCCGTAGCTCCGTTGGTAGCGATCTTCATCTGATTGCATGTCGGAAGCGTCTGGAATGTTGCATTTGAAATTCCATGCAGAACCGGCCCACCTTCGTTCTCGGGAAAGGTGCCGGTGCCGTCGAGATAGTTGAAGGTCCCATCCGAATTCCACTTGCCGAACCGTGTTCCGGTCACATTGCTGGTATCCCCTGCAGTTCCCGTGAGTACATTCGTTCCCGCCCCATGGCAGGTGAAACAGCCCGTTCTGGTTGAAACCGGACCGAGGCCTCGGATCGGATCCCACTTGATGACGAAGTTTCCGTATCCCCCGTTGAATAAGTTAGTGACGCTGGTAGTGAGGCCAGCGAGAGGACCGCCAAATTGTCCGACAGTCGGTGCTGGTGGAGGTGGCGGCGGGCAGGTCGAGCAGACTGCTTCAGCTTTCTTTACGTACCGCGAAGGTACTGCAAGCAGACAGAGCCCGGCCAGTAGGCATAGTGCAATGGGTACAAAACAGCGTTTCATACGCTCCTCTTTTTTCTTGTAAATAGGTTAGGTATCACCTTCGCGGAGGGGGGAGCGCGCGAAGAAAAGGGGCCCAAGACCCTGAACAAAACTCCCAGTTCTAGTAAGCTGCTTTCTTGGCCCGGCTAAGATGCCACGAGAGGACGAGCTGGCGTTCTCGTGCCACCTTTGCCACTACGATGCCGACCGCTTTTCCGCTGCAATCCGAATAAAGCCGGCCCGATCAGTGACTCGCATGCCTCTGCAGTATCGGCAAAGCCGCAGGCTACGGCCGCGTGCTGCAGAAGTTCACTGAATTCTTCCGGTGACATTTTTGTTTCCTGAGGCTCCAGTTCCGAGAAGACACGCAGGAGTTGCTCGGTCCTCTCGTCGGGCGCAAAGTTGCTCCCGTCCTTTGCAGGAATCTGAAGGTCAGTTCGTGCTTCCTTGTTCTGCATACCGGCTTTCTTTGTTCAGACCTAATTCAGTTCGAACCTAGTGGCCCAGCAGCCGGGTCTCGACGCAACTAGCAACGCAGCCGGTATTCAGGCTGCTCGCACATTGCCGCAGGGAGTACGGTTGTAGAGAGCAGATGCAAGCTCCCCCTTCCGTTAGGAGGCATCGAATGCACCGCGGACGTTAACATCATCGTGAGCGGAGAAGCGGCGATTGCGGAATGAACCGTGAGCGGTTCGGAATTCCGGCAAAACGCCGTGGCTGGAAGATCAATTTGGGGAAGTATTTGAATGAGGAGAATAAGCAGCAGAATACCCGGCAGAATAACGAAACGGCTGCGATTCCTCCCCACCATGCAGCGGAGCGTAACGCACCTTCCTGCGGCTGTCAACGCTTTTACTGATTCAGGGATGGCACTTTCGGGCCATACAGGTTGCTACCTACACAGCAACACAACACAGATGGCGAGACAGTCGCCTTCTGAGAGATGTTTCGTCGGGCGGCAAGCGGCAAGAGGAAGACTAAAGAAGAATGCCCACCCGTCCTTTCTCATAGGGTGAGCATTTCAAAAGCAACTGTACGGACTATTTGTTCTATCCCTTCACGCTGATCTTGGAGAACGACAACACTGCGCGGCTGGGCGTAGGACGTCCCATCGACAGAGCCGGACGATACGTCGTGAAAGTCATGAAGTCGAGCAGCATGCTCTTCACTTGAGGCGGCAGATTCTTCGTTCCCTCGGGATCTGAGAGTACGCGGTAATCCTGGACCCGGCCGTTCGCGTCAACGTAAGCCTCGATCACGAGGGAGTCATCTCCGATCGTGTCCATGTTTACGCCGAACGCTCTCGGCTGCATCTCCGGCGCGGTATTCACCATGACCAGTGGGACATCGTTATCGGCGCGCAACGAGGACGGCGCGACGAAATAGACCATCGCGATTCCGAAAATAATCAGCGCGCTCAAGAAGCCTGCCGTTACCGGCACCATGAATGCCTCGAGCGCATTCTCCCAGCGCACCTTGAGGCCTTCGATGCGGCCCCGCTTGGCCTCGACTGTTTCCTTCGAAATCGCCAGCCGCAACTTCAACCCCAGATCCGCGGGCGCCTTGGGACGCTGCATGTTCGCCAATAACTGCTGTGTCTTCCGGAGTGCCTGATACTCCCGATGACAAGCGGGACACGCCGTGAGGTGGTCCTGAAGCGCGAGCATCTCCGTGCCCGTGACCGCGCCATCCAGATACGGTGAGAACAGCCGCTTGGCCTGCGGGCACTGCAGCGCGGTTCTCGTTCCTGCGCCCGTGTTCGAAATGCCATTCATGGCATCACCTCGACCCTTCTACCCCCTCCAGATACCTGCGGCCGCTCATCTTGCGGAGCGGTCAACCCCAGTTCGTCTCCGACTTCGCGCACGTAGGGCGCGAGCCGTTGCCGCAATGCTTCTCTTCCGCGAGTCAGCCGTGACTTCACCGTGCCCAGCGAAATCTCGAGCACCTCAGCAATCTCTTCGTAGGACATCTCTTCCAGGTCCCGCAATATCAGCGTAGTTCGGTACGGTTCCGGAACCTTCTGCAATTCCTCTCCGACCCGCAGCTGCACCTCGCGATGCGCCACGCTGTCAAAAGGCGAGTCCGCACGGTCCGTCAGCGCGACCTGCATCGCATGTTCGCCGATGCCCGGTGCATCCGGATCGGCGGGCTCGATCGGAGTCTCTTTCGCTTTGTGCCGGAACCACCAGCGCCGTCGATTTGCGGCCTCGTGAAGCGCGATACGGTAGATCCACGTCTTCAAACTCGATTCGCCGTGGAACTGTTTCATCCCACGGAATACTTTCAGGAATACGTCCTGTGTCGTATCGGCGGCATCGGCCGGATCATTCACGATCCGGTAAACCAAGCCATAAACTGGCTGCTGGAATTCTCCGATGAGCCAGGCGTAGGCAGCTTCCGAGCCAGCCTTTAGTTCCGCGACGATCGCGGATTCTTCCTGCGACCGAACCCCTAACGCGCTTGCCAGATCTCCCAAGGTGGTTGCTCCCGCCATATTGGCGTCCCCTGATTATAGGATTTTCCACCCCACCGCGCCTCTTTTTTCACAGCCTGGCCGGGTCCGTCTTCCCTAAAAGCGCGGCCATAACCTACACCTGACATAGACTCCGCACCCTATGCCAGAGTTCCCGCGGTAAGTGCCTAATTTTTCAGAGGGATGCTCAAAGGTAACGTGGACTGAGCCAAACTGACAGGGATCGGCCTCTCAAGCCGCCGAAAGTACTTGCTGCTAGGTTACCCCCGGTAGCTACTCAGGAGCGAAGACTACCATCCACTCCATACCACATCAGAGCTGGGTGGGCAGATATCTTCGGCACGATAAATTGCGGTCTATCGGCACCTCGTCAGTACGTACAAATCGAGCCGATTGTCGCCATCGAGCCATTGATGTAGGAACGATACGATTCAGAGTTGGTCAGATCAGGATCGTCGAACGTCCAGGCTGCGAATCTAATGGGCTGTAGTGCCGTCTTCCACTGCGCACACATGCCTTGCCCCCAGGTCGCAACATCACTTGCGCCCCAGTACCCTGTGATGATGGTTTGGTAGGGAGAATACGTCTTGTAGTACTGCTGGAGCTGTGCCGTGCTGTACAGTTCGGTATTGACCCAGTACTGGCGATGCAGTTGGTTCACGACATATTGCTGCAATTGCTGCACGTCCGTGTTGCCAGAGTACGGAGTATCCAACCACGTCACGTACCCAGACTGGAGATTGCAACCATTCGGCGCAGCCTGCCTGGGCAAAGCCTGCCAAAAGTTCTTCAGAGCGGCATATCCTGGGGAAAAATCGCTCCAGCCGTACCAGACGGCGACTCGCCGATTATAAGAACCAGTTTTGCATGATCCGCTCAGCGTCTGAACGAAGTTCATCAGGTCCGACATCTTGTTGTAGGCCAGAGCGGTGGTCGTTCCCGATACCAATTGACAGGCTACCGGCGCATTGCTGTTGTACAAGTAGCAATATTCCGCGCCGTACTTCCACTTGGGAAACACCACCACTTCCAACTGGACGCCGTGATTGGCCGCCGAGTTATACATCAGCTGAATATTGCTCCAGTAAGCAGGCGTGTCTCCTAACGGGAGAATCATCATTACTCCTGTGTATTTGCCCATGGAGTGCACCGCGGCGAAGCTGGAGTCGATGGCGCTCTGAAAACTATTGAGATTCCATTGTTCCCAGAAGCGGTTGTCTTGCGCACAGGCGTCAGGATCGGATTGGCACGCGTTCGGCGCATAGGTGCGCCAGTTCGGCGTGGTCTGGGGATTCGGCAGCGTGAAAACAGTCCAGCTGGTTTGCGGTCCATTTGAAGCCAGAGCAGAAACGCAAGTGAAAATGAGCAGAAGACACACGTCGGCCAGTAGGCGAAATGGGGTACGCATAGTTCTCCATATTTTCAAACCGCGCCTACTGATTAGGACAGATCTGGCTAGTCTGGGACAGAAACGCGGAAGATTGGGAATCGGGACGTGCGAAGCTTACGTCGGAAGGCGAGCGGGTTCAAGATTTTTCTCGGTGAAATGCACCAAGTATTATTCCCAGCGTGCAACCGGCAACGATCTCAGGCTGGGTTCACTAATTGCGGTCAGGGGAGTTTCACACTCACGCTTCATCTCCCGAAACAAACGAGCATGCAATTCGTTGACGGCCACTCAGAAAATGAATCGAGCGTCCAGCATGAGCGCATGGTTGTATGTGTAAAAGTGCGTGGTCGCGATCTGCTCGCCAATCCCCAGAATGAATCCCAACCGGTTCTTCGGATCGCTGCTCAGCTTCAGTGGACTTACCACCAGGCCGGGGCTGATGAAGTTTTGCACTCGGCCATCATTCGGGCCGCCGTGAAAGAACGTGGCGTTGTTCTCGATCTCCGGCCAGAAGATCTTATGGATTCGATATTGCCCCACGACGTTCCACACCACCGGACGCCCAATCACGTCCGAGTCTGCCGTCGGCAACACTGCGCCAATGCTGGTCACGACATCGAAGTTCTTGTATCCCTTGCCCGCATGAAGCGTCGGACCGAGCGTTGCGTGAGCCGCTCCATTCTTATAGCTGCCGGTCGGGAACGTGGTCGTCAGCGATGCCGAGATGGAGTAGTCTCCATGTGCCAGATTGCCAGACGCGAAGCGGTATTTCAGTACCGTGCTGAAGTCCCCGAAGCCGTCCTTGGCCGCTGAATTGTGCCGTACGTAGGGAGGAATGTTTACATCTACCTCGGTGTTGTACCAGGGGATCAGGTTCAATCCCTTGCTGAATCCGTAGTTCCAGGTGTCCGTTCCCGCAGGCGTGATCTGCCGCACTGTGTCGTAGCGAAAGAGTTGCGTAATATTTGAAGTCGGCGCGAACAGCGGGACGGGCCACGGCGGCTGTTCCGCCATGGTCGTGCGCACGCGATTCTCCCACTTATAAAAGAACCCCTCCTGTGCCGAGGCCCCCAGTGATCCCGCCCCCAATACCATCAATACCGCCGCCAATCGAAGTGCTTTCATGATTTCCTTTGCAGGTCAGACATTCGGCCGCAATTCCTACTGATCACTCTTGGTATCCATCCGGTGATCGACTGGTTGCATGCCGAGTTCGGCAGGCTCGTGCCTTGCGCAACGAAGGGACGGGCACGATTTCAGATTGCGAAAAACCCCAATCGCGGCAATAGGCGACCACTGGGGCTGAAACCATTGTTGATTCTGGGTGCGTTTCGCGGCGTTAACGGCGCTGCCCTTCCGCGGTATCACTGGCGTTCAGGAGCTTTCCACAACGATTTCAGTCGTACCCCGGAATGGGTGCTCCACCGAAGCGCCGTATCTCAAGCCAAATTGTACCCAAGAAAGGCTGCGCTCCGCGCGCAGCGAGAATGGCCCGCAACAGGTTACTTACAGTCAGCTGCTCCCACCCGCAACTTCAAGCTTCCCCACGATCTCTTTCAGCGCCGTCAGGAGTCGCTCACACCCGCGGTCCAGCCCCAAGTCCGACTTCTCGAGGTAGGCCGCGGCGCCATCTTGTTGCAGGCGTTCCGCATTCTTGTTGGACATTCCGGTGAAAGCCACCACCGCGATGTCCGCCGTTTCCGGATCCTTCTTAGGCGCCTTCAGGACGTCGGGGCCCGTGATTTTGGGCAGCAGCATATCCAGCAAGATCACGTCGGGTTTCTGTGCACGGGCCGTTTTCAGCGCCTCTTCGCCATCGCTGGCCGTGAATACGTCGTATCCCGCGCGGGCCAGGGCTCGTTCTGTCGCCAGCCTCAGAAACTTGCTGTCGTCCACCAGCAGAATCTTGGTTTTCACACCCACTCCCATCTCACTCCGCCTTGGCTGAACCGGAGCATCCTGCTCTGAACATCGGCGGAACCTGCAGGGAACTTAACGGGGCGCAGAAACTTGCACAATGATCCAATCACGTCTTCCTGGGAACTTTCTTTCCCGCCGCGCTCCCGAGCAGAGCCTTAACCGCCTCCCGGCACGCGTCACGCAGTTCTTCGCAGTGATCCTCGGGAATCGACCGGCTTAGCAGCAACATCGTCGTTCCGTGCAGCAAGGCCCATAACTCCAGTGCGAGCCGCGTGCGATCTTCCGGGTTGCCGCCCAACTGTTTGGCGAGCAACTGTTCAACGAATCCGAAGTTGGGGCGCATCTCACGGATTGGTCTGGCGTCTCCGCGGCCATTCCTGCGCGAAAGTAGTTCCGCATGCGTATAAAACAACTCATACTCATGCGGGGCGCGCAGGGCAAAGTCGATGTATGCGTCGGCCACTTCTTCGAGAGTCTCTCCCTGCTCGAAGTGCCCGCGCAGCCGGGTTGCGATGCGCTGCAGCAGTCCCCGGATCAGGTCCTCGCGGTTTCTGAACCGCCGGTACACTGCGGGAGTGTTGGTCTTCGCTACGCGGGCTACAGCCCGCATCGTCAGCGCCTTCTCGCCGCCTCGCCTCCACAACACATCCGCCGCATGCAGGATTCTTTCTTCCAGGTCCGGATCCGGTTGCCGGGGCATCGTCTTCCTCCTTTAAGGCCCATCCATATTACATTGACGCTGTTTACATTATGGGGTGTTGGCCTGGATACCCCTATGTACCTGCGACTTAAGCGTTTAAGACCGCGCCAGCCCGGTCGTAGGTTTGGCTTGAAATAATTCGTTGACATCGTTAACGATACACTGTATAAAAAATCTACAGTTTCCGGGCCCTCCCCATCTAAACCGATTTAGCAACAGCAGGAGTAAGTAAGATGTGTCAGTACGATGACCCTGATCACGGGGTCGGCACGATTGAGCTGAACGTCGATTTGCAGCAGGCTCACCTGGAATTACTAAGCGCGCACCGCGCGACCCGGCAGCTTCGCGTGCGCTATGCCCTGGGAGATATTGTCCGGCTGGGGCGGCATGAAACGCTGCGCAAGTCCGCACAGGCAGCCAGCGAACTCAGCGAGTTTTACAACGCGCTCGAAAAGAAGATCCCGCAACCAGCACCCGTTGCCACCACCGCTCAGCCCAGTCCTCAGCAAGTTGCGCAGGCCGTCGGATGGCTTTCCAGCTATCTTCGCGAGCAGAGCGAGTATTACGCCCCTATCGCGACTACGATTCCGCCAGAGTTGAGAGCACGGGTGCAGCCCTATTTCTCTCGATCGATTGCTGGACGAGGTTCGCTTCATCGAACTGCATGGCGCGCGTGTCTCAGTGCCGGAATTCTTCGCCCAAGCTCGCGCTCTGGGCTTCGAGCCTCCCGAGATTACGCACATGGATTCGCTCACGTTTGTCGACGTGATCGTGTTCAATCAGGAACTCACCGAGCGCGCTCTTTTTCACGCGCTGGTGCACGCGGTGCAGATCCGCGCGCTCGGCTTGGAGCGTTATGCCGAGCTGTGGGTGCAGGCGTTCATTCGCACGCGCGTTCATTTCACTGTGCCACTCGAAGTGCATGCTTTTTCGCTCTCGTCCAAGTTCCTTCGGCCCTTCGATCGCTTCTCTGTCGAGGAGCACGTGCATGACTGGATTAACGACGGCCGCTACTAGCCGCCGGTGACACAGGGCAGTTGGTCAGTTGCCCTCCCCATCGCGCCGCGTGGGGCGGCGGAAGCCGCCCCGGCGTGATCTGCAAGTTTGTTCCACCCCCACGCACTACATAATGAAGGGGCGGCCAAGCACCGCCCCTCAAGCACCTTTCAAAAAGCAGCCCTCGATCTCTTTGGCTCATCTAAAATGGGGGAAAGGCGATGTCTGACGAGTCCATCACTATCTCTCCCGGGCCGCAGTTCGTAACCGCCATGGTTCTCGCCATTGCTGCGGACGTGCTGCAACTCGCCGTATTTCCCGCGTTTGTCGAAGGGGCTTTCTCGCCAGCGGAGGATCTGCTCGATGTAGGTATCGCCGCCATGATGGTTCGGTTGCTGGGCTGGCATTGGGAATTCCTGCCTTCGTTTCTCGCAAAACTTGTGCCTGGGGTCGATCTGGTGCCGTTCTGGACAATTGCAGTGGCTAATGTCTGGCGAAAAGCCAAACGCATGGCTGCGGCCGAGGCCGAAAAGCATGCGCCAGAGCTTCCCGCGCACTGATTCTCCTGCGTTCTGATTTACCGAGAAAAAGAGAACCCCACAATTCTCGCTCCCTCTTGCAGGAATGTGGGGTTTCCTTTGCCTGCTATTGCAGGGAACCACAAACCGAAGTCCGCGGCAGAAATCTACGCGGCTTTACGGCGGCGACCGCTGGAAGGCATGCCGGCGTCCCAATCAGTGGCTGCGATCACCGCCACTTCATTCGCGGCCTGTCCCCAGAAATATGCGGCTTCCGGTTCACTGGCGAAACCATGGAGCACGGGGGCGAGAGCGGCGGTGGTGGCCTGCACTGCGTCGAGCGTGCCATGCAGTTTGAAGTTAATGGGCTTTTTGCCATCGCCGTCGTAGTCGGTCATCATGGAGACTCCGGCGACCATGCCGCCGTTGATGAAGGCCGCGGTGGCTGCGCCTCCCTTGCCGCGGATCGCAAACCAGATTCCCAGCCCGAGGAAATAAGAACTTACCGCGAAATCAAGCCACGCATGCACGCGAGGCGAAATCAGTTTGGGCGCTCTACGGAACGCATCGGGAATGGTGGTTTCGTCCACGTCGACACCCTGCATCTGGTCACGCATCTGCCGTCCGACCTGCTGCATGCTGGATTCGATCCGGTCGCTGATTTCGCTTCCGCGGTTCGCCGTTTCGCGCGCGTAGCCGGAAGCCTGGTCCATAGTTTCGTTGACTTTCGAAGTCGCATCAGTTGCCATTTGTAATCACCGCCTGTCCTTTGGTGATATCAACCGCCGTTGCGAGAGTCGATAGGGCGAATGATGTAAGGGGCCGTGTGTGAAGGCCATACTTCATGTGCGGACAGCGGTGCTCGGCTGTACGGAGGCATTGCGCCAAGGGATTTCAGGACGTCGAACCTCGGTCCGGGACGGCCCTAGGGTCGTTTATGTGGCGGACTCGAATGAGGTCAGTGCGCGAGAGTCGCCGTTGGCAGGTGGGCGGTAACGTCTGAGTATGAGTGTTTTAGGTGGTCAACTGCCAGCAATCAACTGCTTCAGGATTTCCCGTCCCAGCTTCTGCGCTTCTCCAAAAAACTTCTGGTACTCGACAAAGAGCCGGTTGAGTTCAAGCGACTTGTCAGCCGTTAGCTTGTTGCGGAGAATCATATCCCGCACATGCACAGGATTCGGCAGGGTCGCATCCTCGTTCAGTTCTTCCAGTGCAGTCGTAGGATCGTAGTGATACATGTAATTTTCTCCTTCGATGGATCCGATCATGCCGACAGGAACAACTACATCATTTCGGTTCCCCACAGGTCATGCAGATGCACGATGCCCTCAAGGCGTCCAGTTGCATCAACAACCATGAGGGAAGTGATTTTCTTCTCTTCCATAATCGCGATTGCCGAAGCCGCGAACTCGTGCTTTTCAATGGTCTTCGGCGACTTCGTCATAGCCTCGGCCGCGGTAAGATCCATCACATCTTTGCCGCGCTTCTCCAACAACCGCCGCAAATCCCCGTCGCTGATAATGCCGACCAACCGCTCAGCCTCGATTACTGCTGTGACGCCCAACTTCTTTCGCGACATCTCGTAAATTACATCCGGCATGCGAGTCGAGGGGGTAACACAAGGCAAGGCGTCACCGGTATGCATTAGCGATTCGACGCGGGCCAGCCGTTTTCCCAACTTACCGCCAGGATGAAGATTCGCAAAATCCTCTTCCTTAAAGCCTTTCCTGTCGCTCAAAGTCACCGCCAGAGCGTCTCCAAGCGCGAGCATGGTAGTAGTCGAAGCCGTAGGCGCGAGCCCTAACGAGCAGGCCTCCTGCGCGACGGAGCAATCCAGAGCCACATCGGCCGCGGCGGCAAGGGTTGAGATAGAAGCGCTAGTCTTTGAGTTTTTCGAGGCGCCGGTCTCGCCGCAGAGCTCATCCCCGGTCATCGAAATCAGCGGCACCTGCAATCTCTTTATGGTCGCCAGGAGCGCCAGGATCTCTTCGGTCTCCCCACTCGCCGATAAGGCCAGCACCACATCGCCGCGCACCACCATCCCCAAATCGCCGTGCAGCGCCTCCACGGGATGGAGGTATAGAGCCGGAGTCCCCGTTGAACTCAAGGTTGCGGCGATCTTCCGGGCGATGAGGCCGCTCTTGCCCATGCCGGTTACAACGACGCGCCCCGCGCAGCTATACAACAACCCGACTGCATTCGAGAACGCCTCAGCCATGGGACCGGCAATCCGGTTTGCCAGCGCCCGCAGCGCCTCTGCCTCAATGCGTACAACGTTCTCGCCCGTGTGTTTCATGGATATGAATTACAGAACGAAGGATGTTAGCACGCGAACGACTACACAGCGGATGCCGAGGTCGCAGAGGAATCGATGGAATTCAGCCAAAGGGCGGAGTGGTTCAGGAAAGGCTTAAATTCCTCCGAGTCCGGCCTCCATCAGAAGTGATCCTCGCCGACAGCTCGCGACGACATCTGTCGCTTCGCCCCGAGGCCCGCCAATCCCTGGGCCTGGATCACTCGATCCCACGGACCGGCCTGCCAATTGTCCCGAGCCTTCTCGGCAAATCTCCATGGAGGCAGCTTCAGAAACAAGTTGCGCCCAGTGGCATGCACGTAGGGCTCATACATCGACCGCAACCTTGCCAGCTTTGACCGTGCGGCCGGGTCATTTCTCAAACGCAGTCCCGCCGCCGCCAGTTTCGTGCGCAACCCTTCGAATTCTTCCTCTGGCAGCCGCTCGGGAGCGGCCGCGTCGAACTGCGCATTGACTACTTGCGCCAGATCGACCGCTGCGTGGCGAGCCATGGCAAAGGTCACTTTGGCTTGTCCCGGATGCACTCCCTCAATGCCCGTCAGCACCAGCGATGTCACATCCAGCATCGTTGTAAGCGCCGACAGCCACGACTGGTTGCTATGCTGCGACCTGAAAAAAGTCAGTACCGGATAAGAAATCTGCGACTCCAGCAACTCGGCCGACCAGCGCTCCCAGTCGCGCAGCACTTCGTCCAGCACCGTCTGATCCATTCCGGCATCCTCTGTTCTGCCGGCAAGCCGCACCAGCAACTCCGCTGCAGAGGGCGGCGACCCAGCACGCGCATCCAGCAAGGAAATCTGCTGCTCGCGCCGGGAGAAGGCCGAATACACAACGGGAATGTATCCAATCACGATTCCGAGGAAGGCAAATCCCATGCCGCTTTCAAGCACGGAAAGGGCGCGCGACAGCCCTGAGGTGGGGAGAATGTCTCCGTATCCGAGGGTGAAGAAGGTCTCGCCACTGTGATACAAGATTCGCGCAAACGTGATCGGTTCATTGTTCAGTTGCTCATGCGCTCCCGCTCCGTATTGGACCAGGGCGAATCCGAGAATCAGCCCAGCCGCCCAGAACCCGAGCAGCACAATCAGCGAGAGCGGCCCGAAATAACCCAGAAAGTTCTGTTGCCGCGAAGTACTCTTGATCCAACCCGCAATCCTGCGCCATGGAATCCACGTTCGCCGGTAGAAGTACGCGGTGAGTTTGAAGTTCCGCAGTACCCGCCTCGGCAGCACCATGGTCTCGAAGGCGTCCAGCAAGACCATCCACAGGATGGCAACGCCAAACACCGCGCCGACAATATGCATGTGAGCATTCATGAGAATCGGTCGCCGAAGGTCAGACCGCAAACTTCGGCAAGGGAAGTGCAATGTAGATGCGCTGGGAAGGGTATCAGATTCGGCGGGAGAGTTTCCTCTGTGCGGAACGGTGAAGAAGGAGCAGAACTCGGAGTTCTGAAGTTTCGGAACAAAATCCGCGACCGGAAGTAGTTACTGTGGCTTCGTCGGACTCTGCGGATTCGCGGTCTGCCCGGCTGCCGGCTTGGACGTGTCCGTGGGCTTTTTGGAGGCTGTCTTCTTCTTTGGTGCCGGCTTCTTCGCGGGCTCGGTGTCATCGACCACGATTTTCTTGGGAGGTGTTGTCGGGAGCTCCGCGCGAACAGTTTTCAACTCCGTCTGTAGTCGCGTGATCTCCGATTCCTTTGCCGAAGACAGATTCTCGATGCGCTCCGCCAACTGTTTCCGCGAGCCCTCAAAGGACGCCAGATCATTCGACAACGACTGCAGATCGTCCTTGGACCCGAACGCACCGGCTCCTTCGGCCACGCTTCCGAGCACGTCGTACAACGCATCGAGGTTCCGGTACAGCTTGAAAGAGGTTGGCAGATTCTCCGGCGCCCCGCGCAACTGCCCGATGATTTCCGGCAGCGCTCCCTGCAGATTCCGCTGGATGGAATCTACGTTCCCCAGCGCCTGCTTCTTGTAGCTGTTATCCGTCTTCCACTTCTCAATTCGGAGTTTCACCAGATCGGCCTGTGTAGCCTTGGAGGCGCTTTCAAGCTGCGAAAGCAGTGCATTCAGCTGGGATACAGACGCATAGGAGACAGGACTGCCCTGACCTCCGGCAGCGACCGACGGCATGGGACCGGATTGTCCGGTTGCGACTGCAATGCACAGTGAGAGAAAGAGTATGACGGGAAGGGAATTGCGTTTCATTTTTATGTCGTGCGGTGGCGTTCGCGTCCTTCAGGATACTACAAGGCTGCCCTAGCCCTCATCCGGAGAATCCCGCAGGGGGGATTCTGTGTGCGTCGGCGGGTGGTGTAAGACCTTCGCCGTTCGTCCAAGGATTCGACTCTCCGAATCCGTAGCATGATAATGAGAGAGCGTTCAAGGTGCGACGCCATGCTGCCGATTCTGAATCGAATTCCGCTCCTCGCTTTGGTTCTGCTGCTCGGGCTGCCAGCCGCGGCCCAGGACACGACCCGCAGGCTTATTCTCAAAGACGGCTCGTACCAACTGGTCACGAAGTACGAAGTCAAAGGAGACCGTGTCCGCTACTACAGCACCGAGCGCGAAGACTGGGAAGAGCTGCCCAATTCGCTGGTGGACTGGCCTGCCACGGAGAAGTACGAAAAAGATCGCGCGGCCAACGCGTCCGTCCCCGAAGCCGTCGAACTCGATAAGGAACTCGCCCGCGACGAGGAACTCGCTGAAGCCAAGCTCCCCGAAGTTGCGCCCGGCTTGCGCCTGCCCGAAAACCAGGGCGTCTTCTTGCTGGATAACTTCCAGGGAGAACCGCAGATCAATGAACTCCAGCAGACCGCTGGGGACATCAACCGGAACACCAAGGGCAACATCTTTCGCGGAGCGATTAATCCCGTGGCCGGACTCAAGCAGACCATTGAACTCGATGGCGCCCATGCCAAGATCCAGACCCACGTTGCGGTTCCTTCGATCTACATTAACGTTGACCAAGAACTCCCCGCGGCTGATGTGCCGGCGCGTCCGGATTCCACGAAGCAGCAGCCTCAGCAACCTCAGCAGGCGCAGCAGGCGATGGTCCCCTTTGACCGCTTCCGCATTGTCCGCACCGAAGTGAAAGGAGACAAACGCGTCGTCGGCAGCGTCAAGCGCCAGGTTACCGGAAAAATCAGCGAGGACCAGCATCTGGTAAAGACGACAGTCACTCGCGTTACCGGGGGATGGCTCAAGGTCACCCCAACGGAGACTCTAGCTCCAGGCGAATATGCCATCGTCGAAATGATGCCCAAAGAAGGTATGAACCTTGACGTGTGGGATTTCGGCGTGAACTCCAAAGCGCCCGCCAATGCCAATCCCTGGAAACCAGAAAAGAAGACTGCTCCCAGCGCGAAACCAGCCAAGCCGTAGGAATGCAGAAGAAGTCCGAAGTCGGAAGTAAGAATGCAGAACTAAGAGACTCGAGGGTACGAACTGGCGGTGCGGTTCACCGTACCCATTTGTGTTCTCTATGGTTGGAAGGCTTCTTAGAATGAGACCAAGGGATGGAGAAGAGAGGAACCGAAATCTGAAATCGTCGATCTAAAATCTGCACTGGTCTTTACTTCTGCATTCTGGATTCTAACTTCAGTTTTATAACTTCAGCCTTCACTACTCCCGCAGCATTCCCCGCTGCGCGATCCCAATATTGTCACGAGTAGAATTCTTTACCATATACATCATGCCGTCGGCCTGACGGATCACATCATGGGCGGACTGCGCATCGTGCGGATAGGTAGCGACACCAATCGACGCCCGCACATTGAGATTAAGTCCTTCTTCTTTGCAGAAGCAGCTAGCCCGTAATGCATCGCGTAAACGGCGCGCAACCACGAGAGCCTGGTCCTTACTGGTCTGCGGCAGCAATACCACGAATTCATCGCCGCCATAGCGGAAGGCAAAGTCAATTAAGCGCAACTGCGCCTTGATGAGGTACCCAATTTCCGCCAGCAGCTTGCTGCCAATTAAATGCCCATGCGTATCATTCACCGACTTAAAGTGGTCCAGATCGATGAACAGCACGCTGAACTCGTAGCCGAAGCGAGAGGAGCGGTAAACCTCGGTCTCCAGCGTCTTATAAAGATGCCGTGCGTTGTAGAGGCCGGTGCAGTCGTCGGTGATCGTCAGTTCCTGTATTTTCTCGACCCAGCGCGCGTTCTCGATAGCAATCGCGGCGTAATCACAGAGAGACTGCAGGAAGAACAGTTCCGCATCCTTGAACTGCTCCATGTTGACATTCACTAACTGAATGACGCCCAGGACCCGCAACTTCGAGCGCAGTGGGACGCAGATCACCGATCGCGTCTCCCACTTGGTGGTCTGATCGACGCGGCCGGCAAAAAACGGGTCGGTGGTGACGTCGGGCACGATGCGAGCCTCTCCGTGCTTTGCGACCCAACCGGCAATTCCTTCGCCCATCTTCAGGCGGACATTTTTCAGGGCCTCGGCCTTATCTCCCACAGCGATCGCGAAATATAATTCGTCATGCGCCTCGTCCACCATCAGCAGAGACCACGTATCCGGACGGAAGTATTCCGCCATCTTTTCCATGATGGTCTGCAGGATGGAGTCGAGGTCCAGCGAAGACGTCAGCGCCTTGGCGACGTCGTGAAAAATCGTCACTTCCTGATGCTGGCGGGTCAATTGAGTACCGGCCTCGGGCATGTAAAGTCCGTTGTCCTCGCAGGATAGGTGGCGTTCAAAAATTATAGGCGGTACTTTCGAGGCGCGGCAATGAACGTTGGTAACCGACCCGGTCCCCCATCCCGATAGGTTTCAAATAGGGAACCAGTCCCATGCGGCGTCAGTGTGTCCTCCATGTGTACCTGTGTGCAGTTCCGTGAGTGGAAAGCACTGCTGTTAAGAGAGCTCTTGCATGCCGTAGGAATGCCTGAGCCGATTGCGGTACTCTCATATCATGCGCTCGAAAATCCTCGCACGGACCGCTATTGTTTTCGTCCTGAATCTGGCCCCTCTGGCTCACTCCCAGGCCGATCCGCACTCTGTTCCGGTGGTTGATGCCGGCCTCGGTCCCTGTTCCGCCGCGCTGACCATTACCGATACCGATGCGAAACCTGTCTATAACGCCAAGATCGAAGTGCGCGTCGCCTACGGACATTTTCACCGCATGGATCTGGAAGTCAGCACCAACATTGACGGCAAAGCCCGCTTCACCGGAATCCCCACCAACACCCGCCGCGGACTCCTGTACCAGGCTTCCGAGGGCGACCGCACCGGCAACGCCTTCCAGGACCCTTCCTCGAAGTGCAGTGCGCAATTTACGGTCGTCCTCCGCAAAGATTCGCAACCGCAAGACGCCGACAAATAGATGTCCGGGGATTCTTCATGTACCCGGCCTCGTCCGTGTTGAAGCTTTTGCTTTGATTTCGGGAATTCCGCTCACCCTACGTTACTCCCGTGCCTCTTCACTGTGGCAACGGCATGGGGGTTGTCCTATCATGGTCGAAAGATCGAGCTGGCATGGGATATGGGTGCGTTCGGAGACAAATTCCGCAAAGCACGGGAGAGCAAAGAACTCTCCCTTGATGACGTTTCGAACGTTATCAAGATTAGTCCGCGCATGCTTCGCGCCATCGAAGAAGAAAACTTCGACCAGCTCCCCGGCGGCGTTTTCAATAAAGGATTCATTCGTTCCTACGCTAAGCATCTGGGCCTTGATCCCGAAGACGCTGTCAACGAATATCTCGAACTGATACGCCAGGAACAGATCCAGGCGTGGCAGCCTCCGGTTGCGGTAGAGAGTGGCGCAGAGGCGAAAGCTGCAACCGCAAAAAAGTCCGGATCATCGCGGGGCACGACCAAGACGCAATCGCCAGTGGAGGTGGAAGAGGAACTTCCCGAGCTGCAACTGCCGCGCTCGGAACACGTCCGCGCAGGCAAAAAGGAGTTCCTCCACAGGCCCGCACCCGACATTCCATGGAAGATCGTGGCGGTCGGGGCCGTGGTGGTGATTCTGGCGAGCGTGCTCTGGGTCCGACACGCACATCACCGTTCGCCAGCGACCAGTTCTCCCGCGGCCTCTCAGCCTCAAGCGCCAACCCAGATAACGGCGGCAACCGGATCATCTGCTCCGCCGAATGCTGCGGCTCCAAATCCTAATGCGGGTCAACCGGCCGCCGTCGCCCCGGATGCAACTGCTGACGACGAGAAGACTGAGGTAGTGGTTCGCAATTTCGGCAAGCCGCTTCCGAAATTGTCCGGCACGTCCTCAGAAAAATCCTCGGGAGCTCTGACCTTGACAGTTCGCGCCAGCGAAAACTCGTGGATTTCGGTCACTGCCGATGGCCAGCCGGTCACGGAAGAGACGCTGATTGCGCCGGCGCACACGACATTCCATGCATCCCAAAACTTCGTTGTGAAGGTGGGGAATGCAGCCGCGGTCACATTCCTTTGGAACGGCCAGGAAGTGCCAGCCACGGGAGGTGAGGGGGAAGTGAAGACGCTGGTGTTTGACTCGAACGGAATGCGCCTGGCGTCGCCCTCTCAGCCTGCTCCAGCGCAACCAACGAGCAATCAGTAAGCAGTCCCTGGAGTCGCCAGTTGTATTCCGCCTCTTCAGGATCTCACTGCAAAACCACTTCAGGACTGCATCCTTCCTTACGGGAGACGTGGCCGCAGCCAATGGTTGCGCATTCACTTCCCCACTTAAACCTTTTCTTCCCTCCTACGTCAAAGCATGACAGAATTTCCCGGTCTCAGGCCCCGAGCTTCATTTTTTGTACTGCTGAGCGGTTTAGATCCGGACGCAATTCACCCCAGGAGGATGCCCGTGAGCGCAGCCGCCCAAACCGCACCCATTATCGCGGCACCCGCCTCCACATCGCGCATCACCGCCGTCGATATCGTCCGCGGGCTGGTGATGGTGATTATGGCGATTGATCACGCACGCGTGTACTCCGGCCTGCCCGCTGGCGGCCCCACCCCAGGGGTCTTTTTCACCCGCTGGATCACGCATTTCTGTGCACCCGCATTCATCTTTCTCGCCGGAACCAGCATTGCTTTCTACGCCCGCCGACACACCGGAGTTTCGCGGTATCTGCTCGTGCGCGGAGCATGGCTCATCTTCCTCGAACTCACAGTTTTGCGGCTTTCCTGGACATTCAATTTCGATTTCGCGCATTACGAAATGGCAGGAGTCTTGTGGGTAATTGGATGCTCGATGATCCTGATGGCCATATTTGTAAAGTTGCCAGTCGCCGTTAACGCAGCGATTGGCGTCATCATCATCGCCAGTCATAATCTGATGGATCCGCATTTGTCTAAGCTTCTCTCCGGAATCGACCACAATCCCCTAAGCGGCTTATGGAAAGTTCTCTACATCGGCTTCTTCGCAGGGCCGATCCAGTTCGGGCCGAACGGTCCGAATCTCATCGTTCTCTACTCCTTAATTCCCTGGATTGGGGTGATGTCGGCGGGCTACGCTTTCGCACAAGTTCTTCGACTAGAGCCCAAACAGCGCAAGCAATGCTGCCTGGCGATCGGCCTGGGAGCGATCGCTCTGTTTTTCGTCCTCCGCGGATTCAACCTTTATGGTGATCCTCGCCCTTGGCACGCAGCCTCGACCCAGGTTCAGAACGGCAGGCCGCCGATGCCGGCAATGCTGTCATTTCTAAACTGTACGAAATATCCAGCCTCGTTCAACTTTTTGCTGATGACGTTAGGGCCCATTATTGCCGTGCTTCCGTTTCTCGAGTCGGCGCGCGGGTTCCTTTCGCGTGCGCTGGTCATGTTTGGACGAGTTCCTTTCTTCTTTTATGTCCTCCACATTCCGCTGATCCACGCTCTGGCTCTGATGGTGTCGAAAATCCGACTCGGCTACATTAGCCCGTGGCTCTTCGCCAATCATCCCATGGGTAATCCCGAAGCGCCTGAGGGATACACATGGAGTCTCCCGGTCCTGTACCTGGTCTGGGCAATTGCGATCGTCCTGCTCTACTTCGCCTGCCGCTGGTTCGCAGCGCTGAAGGCCAGGAGACCCGACTGGTGGCTCAAGTACTTATGAGGTTGTGAAGCATCCATTCCGCATGCGATTTTCGCCATTCAGTCCGCGCCCACGCCCCTTGACTTACATCCATTGCAGCCCCTGGCCCCCTCTGTTAGCCTTTGATGAGGACTTTTCCGTCGCAGTGTGTTCTGTTGCGACCGCATGAATTCCGGCGGCTCCCGCCCCGATTTCGAAGTCCCCAGGTTCGTAGTTCACGTGCAATTCGCAAGACAGGCACGTGCCATAAGGAGAAACACAACTTGCCATCGAAGAATCGTTTGCTATTCACCTCTGAGTCCGTCACTGAAGGACATCCCGATAAGATCGCCGATCAAATTTCCGATGCCATCCTGGACGCGTGCCTGGCCGATGACCCTGTGAGCCGCGTTGCCTGCGAGACGCTCACGGCCACCGGACTGGTCATGATCGCCGGAGAAATCACCACGAAGGCGTATGTCGATTTCCAGCAGGTCGTTCGCGGTACCGTGCAGTCCATCGGATATGACAATGCGCTCCACGGTTTTGACTGCAATACCTGCGCCGTGATCTCCAGCATCAACAAGCAGTCCGGCGACATCGCCATGGGCGTGGATACCGGTGGGGCCGGCGACCAGGGGATGATGTTCGGCTACGCGGTGAATGAGAATGCGGATTTCATGCCGACCCCGATCTCTCTCGCGCACAAGCTGACCCAACAGCTCTCGGCGGTGCGCAAGAACGGCAAGCTTCCGTTCCTGCGTCCCGATGGCAAGTCGCAGGTCACGGTGGAATACGATTCCAAGGGCAAAGTGATTCGCGTCGATGCGGTCGTCATTTCGACGCAGCATGCCGAGACGGTCTCCAACGACGAACTGCGCTCCGGCATTCTGAGACACGTTATTCAGGCCGTGATCCCGGCGCAGTTGCTGGATGAGGATACGAAGTATCACATCAATCCAACAGGACGCTTCGTCATTGGCGGCCCGATGGGCGACACGGGGCTCACCGGCCGCAAGATCATTGTCGATACCTACGGTGGCATGGGACGTCACGGCGGCGGAGCGTTCAGCGGGAAAGATCCGACCAAAGTGGATCGATCGGCAGCTTACATGGCGCGGCACATCGCGAAGAACGTGGTCGCCGGGGGACTCGCCGATAAGTGCGAAGTGCAACTTGCGTATGCGATCGGCGTAGCGGATCCGGTCAGTGTTCTGGTCGAAACCTTCGGAACGGAGAAAGTGAATCCCGAGATCATCCCTGACATCATTCGCGCGCACTTCAAGTTGACCCCGCGCGGGATCATCGAATCGCTGAATCTGCGTCGTCCGATTTATAAGAAGACCGCGGCTTACGGCCACTTCGGACGCACGGATCCCGACTTCACGTGGGAGTTGACCGACAAGGCCGTGAAACTGGCAAGCGAGGCCGGTCTTCGCGAGCCTGTCGCTGCTCGGAAGTAGAAAAGAGAATCTTTCACCGCAATGGACACGAAGTACCACGATGGGAGAATCGATTCCCTTCGTGAAACTCCGTGGCCTTCGTGGTTTTCGGACGTTACCCAGGACTGGTCCGATGGTCCGATCGATTCCCGGGAATTCGGCATCATTACGGCTGTCCCAATCTCGGATATTCTGAGAAAATAGAGTGCGGACCTCGTCGTTCTCAGGCTATTAACATCTATTTTTTTCTGCCGCTTTACGCGCGCCACCAAAGGGGAAAGTATGTCAACAGCAGCAGTGAATTGCGACATCAAGAACATCGAACTAGCCGATCTGGGCAAGAAGCGCATCGAGTGGGCGAACCAGTCGATGAAGGTCCTGCAGATCATTCGCAAGGAATTCATTAAGAACCAGCCGCTGACCGGTATTCGCGTGTCGGCCTGCCTGCACGTGACGGCCGAAACCGCGAACCTCGCGATCTGCTTGCGCGATGGCGGGGCAGAAGTCGTGCTGTGCGCGTCGAATCCTCTGTCCACGCAGGACGACATTGCCGCATCTCTCGTGCGCGACCACAATATCCCGGTGTTCGCGATCAAGGGGGAGGACAACGATACCTACTACAGCCACATTCTGGCCGCCATCGATCACAAGCCGCACATCACGATGGATGATGGCGCCGACCTCGTCAGCATCCTGCACACGAAGCGCACCGACGCGCTCGAGCATGTGATTGGCGGAACGGAAGAGACGACCACCGGAGTCATCCGCCTGCGCGCGATGGCCAAGGAAGGCGTGCTCAAGTTCCCCATTGTCGCCGTTAACGACGCCGACACCAAGCACCTGTTCGATAATCGCTACGGTACCGGACAGTCCACGATCGACGGCATCATCCGCGCGACCAACTTCCTGCTCGCCGGATCGAAATTCGTTGTCGCCGGCTACGGATGGTGCGGGCGCGGCCTCGCCTCGCGCGCACGCGGTGCTGGAGCCGAAGTCATCGTGACCGAAATCGATCCGACGAAAGCGCTTGAGGCGGTGATGGACGGATTCCGCGTCATGAGCATGAATGAAGCAGCCAAACTCGGCGACGTCTTTTGCACCGTCACCGGCAACAAGAGTGTGTTGACGAAAGATCACTTCGCCCTGATGAAAGATGGGGCCATCATCTCGAACTCCGGGCACTTCAATGTCGAGATCGATATTCCGGCGCTCGAAGCGATGTCCTCGTCGAAACGCACCACGCGCACCTTCGTCGAAGAGTACTCGCTGAAAGATGGACGCAAGATCAACCTGCTCGGCGAAGGCCGCCTCATCAACCTGGCTGCCGCTGAGGGGCATCCCGCCAGCGTGATGGACATGAGCTTCGCGGACCAGGCCCTTTCAGTCGAGTACATGGTGAAGAACTCGAAGAAGCTTGAGAAGACGGTCTACAAGGTCCCCGACGAACTCGACAAGCGGGTAGCGAAACTGAAGCTCGAGTCTATGAGCATCAAGATCGACAAGCTCACGCCGGAGCAGGAAGAGTATCTGGCTGGCTGGAGCGAAGGAACCTAGGCAGTACTTAGTTCTCGGTCATCCGTCATCAGTAAGATTCGCCCCATCCTTATCGCGCATGTTGCGACCGGATGGGGCGTTTAATTTTACGTGCGTAGATCCCAACTTACATCGGGGCGGGTTGCTAAGGAGTCACCTTGAAAACTGCACCATCCTGATTGTCCCCGCCGAACTGAGTTGCGCCGTAAAGATTTCCGGAACTGTCGATGGCCAGAGAGCCAATTCCAGGTTCCTCTCCGTGCGCCTGATCGAATGCGTAGAGATCATTCTCAATCCAAAGAGTGCCTGTCTGAGGCGTTAGCTTGTAAACGACGCCGTAAAGACGCCGATAGTTGGGTTTGCCTATCACTGTGCCATAAAGGTGTCCGGCAGTATCGAAGACTGCAACTGGGGCGTATTTGCTCCAGAGCTTTGGAATTCCGTGCGTCATTAGCGCAGTGAGCCTGCATGTCAGAAGCTCCGTCTTGAGGCGCTGTCACTAACCCGTAACCTCTTCCCGGCGCCCAGCGTGATATAAGGACTCCAACGTAAGAAAGGAGTCCTTCTGTGCGGGAAGAGACTCGGGAGTCGACTTGTGTTCATTGTAAGAAGCCGATCACGCGGGAACAGCGCCCATGTGTCATGCTGACGAGCGGCGACGAGGTTCACATGGAATGCTGGCACGATTACCAGAAAGCTGAACGCCAGAGGCGGAACTAGTTCCCATGCTGAAGATGAGAGGCAGCTCTGCTGGCGCTTAGATCCTTTCATTTACAATAGCCAATTCCCCTTTTCATGGGGCGAGCGACTGTAGATGTCGCCTCGCCACTCGGGAGTTGGTGCTCACAACTATGCATCGTTGGTCAGAACTGTTTATTCCTACATTGCGCGAGGCGCCTGCCGACGCTGAAGTGGCGTCGCATAAATTCCTGGTGCGGGCTGGGTATATTCGGCAGCTTTCGGCCGGCATCTACTCATATCTATTCCTCGGAACCCGGTCGTTCAACAAAATCATGGCCGTCGTGCGCCAGGAGATGGACAGGATCGGGCAGGAGTTTTACTTGCCCGCTCTGCATCCGCGCGAGATTTGGGAAGTGTCTGGGCGGTGGGCCTTGATGGGCGAGAACCTGTTCCGCCTCAAGGACCGCAAGGGTGCAGACATGTGCCTGGGTATGACGGAAGAAGAGGTGATGACCTCGATCGCGCTCAAAGAGCTGCGGAGTTACAAGCAACTGCCACAGATCTGGTATCAGATTGCGCCTAAGTTTCGGGATGAGCCACGTCCGAGATCGGGGCTGTTGCGAGTGCGGCAGTTCATGATGAAGGATGCGTACTCGTTTGATATCGACGCGGCGGGGCTCGACGTCTCATACAAAAAGCATTACGAGACGTACTGCCGGATCTTCGACCGCTGCGGGTTGAAGTACATGGTGGTCGAAGCGGACTCGGGAGCGATGGGCGGGAAGGAGTCGCATGAGTTCATGGTGCGGACTCCGGCGGGAGAAGACCAGATTGTGAGCTGCGATGGCTGCAATTACGCGGCGAATATGGAGAAGGCGAAATCGAATCTGGAGGCGACGCCGGATCTCTGGCCTGAGGGCGATGGCGAGCCGCTCGAGGTACACACGCCGGGACAGAAGACGATCGAGGAGGTCGCGAAGTTCCTGGGAGTCTCTCCCAAGAACAAGATCAAGACTCTGGCGTACATGGCGGATGAAGTGGACGAGAAGGGCAAGAAGAATCCGCGCGCGATAGTCGTACTGATGCGAGGCGATCATCAACTGAATGAGGCCAAGTTCAACGCGACGGGGGGAACTGCGACTCGTCCCATGGACGAGGGCGAGATTAAGGCGCTATTCAAGTCTCCAGCGGGATATCTCGGCCCCGTCGGGATCGAATGGGCGCACGATATGAAGAAGCACGAGGGGAAGCCTGTGCTCCTCGTTGATAAGGCACTAGAGGGCCGGACGAATTTAATCGCCGGCGCGAATAAAGAGGACTATCACCTGAAGAATCTGACGCCGGGGAAGAATTTCGTCCCCACGGCTTATGCGGATTTGCGGGCGGTGACGGCGGGCGAAGCATGTCCGAATTGCGGAAAGCCGTTGCGGATTGATACGGCGGTCGAGATCGGGCACATCTTCAAACTTGGCTACCGGTACTCGGAGGCCATGGGTGCGCGGGTACTCGACAAGAACGGCAAGGAAGTGATGCCGATCATGGGTTGCTACGGAATTGGGATTGAACGCATCCTGACTGCGGCGGTCGAGCAGGGGAACGACGAGAACGGATTCTGGCTGCCAGCAGCGATTGCGCCGTTTGAGGTAGTGGTGGCACCGGTCAATGTAAAGGATGAAACGGTGCGAACGGCGGCGGTGGATATAGCTAAGCGATTGGAAGCAGTTGGTTTTGATGTGGTGTTGGACGATCGCGACGAGCGGCCGGGCGTGAAGTTCAAGGACGCAGATCTGGTGGGAATCCCGTATCGGGTGACCGTAGGCAAGAAAGTTACTGAAGGTACCGTCGAGGTCGTTTTACGTTCGACTCGTGAAGTGCGCGATGTTACGATTTCCGCGATCGTTGAAACTTTTCAGGAGTTGCTCGGCCGGGTGAGGTGAGGAAATCCTCGTCCTGCGGGGCAGAACGTAGGACATGGGAACAATAAAAGCACTGATTGGATTCGTAGCCATCATCGGGGCGCTCTATTGTGGGTTCCAGATCATTCCGCCGATGCTCTCGAACTATTCGTTTCAGGATGACTTGAAGAACATCGCGCTGGAGGGCGGAGCGAATCCGCGGGAAACGGATCAGCAGTTGCAGGAAGCGGTCATCGGCAAAGCGAGGACTCACGACATTGCGCTGACGCCGGAGCAGGTGACAGTGCAGCGCATTGGCACGCCGGGAATTTTGGCAGTTTACGTGGCGGCAGATTACAACGTTCTGTGAATTTGCCCGGATATTCATTCGTCATGCACTTCAATCCTTCGAGCGGGAACAAGGGCATGTAAAAGGCCTGCGAGCAGCGCAATCCAGAAAATTGCAAAGGGCGGAACGAGTCTGTTCCGCCCTTTGTGCTTTGGAATCCGCTATTAGCTATTGTTCGCAGGATTCCCCAGTCTTGTGGATGCTGGTGACTTTGAGGTGTCCATGTTCGTCGGTTTTGTTCTTCATGCCGGCATCGTTCCCCATCTGCTTGGCGTCTTCCTTCATGTTGTGCATCTTTTCGTGGGAGACGACGCCGCGGGCCTCCACTTTCTGGCCGACGTGATCTGCGAGATTGACGGAGTTGTTGGCATGAACTTCCCAAGTGCTACCGTCATTCCCGGTCAGAAGATATTCGTTTCCGCTGCCTGACTTGGTGAGGCATCCGGTGATATTGCGGACTTCTCCCTTGGAATTGGAGTTAGTGTCATCCTGAGCGGCGGCCCACAGCGAGGTTAACCCTACGAGAACTACGCACAGCAGCAGACGGGTCCAGTTCTTTGTCATTAAATGTTCCTCCTTTGGAATGGCGAACTCTGAAGAAGCGCGGGCTTCGTGTTTACGAAGGGGCGAGATACCGGTTTCGTTTTCGTAGAGATAAGTTGCGCTTTTGGGCAAAGGAGTTGCTGCGCTAACGGAGGTAAAGCGGGTTTTGGAAAGGAATCAGCTCGTAACTCCCATGGCTTGGGCGATTTGTCTCGCAACCAATTCGGCAGCCTGAGCGACTCGACCCGAAGCCGGCGTCCCAATTTCGAAACGACCTGCTTCGATACCGTATATTTGCAGTTGTTGTGGAAGTCTCCCAAGTGTTCTGGCCAGCTCAACCGCCATGGCCAGACCAAATCCATGGGTCGAGTGTGAGCGCGGTTGAGCAAGCGCGAACTGCGATACATCCCAGTGGTGAACTGTGCCGACGGGCGCTCCCGTCACGACAGCATCGACCAGCAACACGTCGGACGCTCGGTCGCAGCTCTGCATGAGGGAACTTGCCTCGCCAGAGCAAGTCTCGGCTGCGATGCCGAGTTGGTTCAGGCGCTCGGCGACGAGGATACCGGCGCCGTCATCGCCTCGATCCCGGTTGCCGCAGCAGAGAATCTTCATCACGACCGCTCGATCACGACATTCAGTGCGTGCGTGGCGCAGGAGATGCATGGATCGTAGTTACGAATTGCCTGCTCGCACTTCCAGGTGGCTTCATCTTCCGGCCAGGCGACAAGCTGAGCGGCGTACTCGCGCAGGTCGTCTTCGATTCTTTTTAGGTTCTGCGAAGTTGGGGCAACGATCTTCGCGGCCAGGATAATTCCCCGCTCATTAAACGCGTAACGATGGTAGAGAATGCCGCGCGGGGCTTCTGTAATCGCCTGTCCCACGCCTGCACGGATGGGCATCGCCGAAGAGGAGACTGCCGGAGGCTCGTATTCGCCAATGATGCGCAGCGCCTCGGCGCAAGCAAATACCAGCTCAACGGCACGCACCTGAATGCTGCGAAACGGATTTCTGATGGGTGGTTTGAGATGGGCGGCGAGTGCCGAATGCTGCGCGACAGCGGGCAGCCTGTCGAAATTGAGATTGAAGCGAGCTAACGGTCCAACAAGGTACGAACCGCGGCCACGGACAATGGATTGCAGCGCGTTCGAATGTTTGACGTGCAATTCGGTGAAGTGGTCCTCATATTCGGCAGCATCGATATCCAGGCCGCGATTGGAAACCAGCCTCCCCTCGTTCAGAGGATATTCATCAGGATGGCGCAATGCGACGAATTCATAGTCCTGATCAAAGTTCGGGAACTCCAAACCCTTTGTCCACTGCACCGCCTCCAGGGAAGTCTGAAGCGCCCACTCCAGATTCTCCGTTAGGTCCAGCAACTGCGCTTTGCTGGGCAGCCTGTAGAAACCGCCGACCTTGGCGGAGATGGGATGAATTTCGCGTCCGCCCAGCAGCGTGACAATGTGATTCCCTATTTTCTTCAGGCGCAGCGCTTTCTCGACCGTGGCGCGGTGATCGGCGGCCATCCCGATCACGTCCTGGTAATGCAGGAAATCCGGTGCATGCAGCATGTAAATGTGCAGCGTGTGACTCTCGATCCATTCTCCGCAATAGAAAAGGCGCCGGAGTAAGCGAATGGCGGGTTCCGGCGTGACACCCAGCGCCCGCTCGATCGCATGCACGGAACTCATCTGGTAGGCAACCGGACAAATGCCACAGATACGTGCGGTGATATCTGGGGCCTCCGAGTAATGCCGTCCGCGCAGAAATGCCTCAAACAACCGCGGAGGCTCGAAGATCTGTAGTTTTACCTCGGCAACACGCTCGCCCAACATTCTTATGTGAAGTGATCCTTCGCCCTCCACCCGAGCCAGCATGTCTACGTCTATGGTTCGCCGAGTCATTGCCGTTCTGCTTCCTCGCTTGCCTTGCGGAACTGCCAAGCCCAGGCATTGAAGCCGCGGAATGCGCGCACAGCGTAGTCGGGAGGATGCCCCAGATAGTGAAAGTGATTGGCGAGCGATGCTGTATTGGCACTCTCCATGGGACCAAAGCATCCGAAGCATGCACGGTTGTAGCTGGGACACAGCGCTCCGCAACCGGCCTGCGTCACCGGCCCCATGCACGTGCTGTCCTGGGTGACGGCGATGCAAACGTTGTCTTTTCGCTTGCACTCAAGGCACACGCTGTTGGATGGGATGTTGGGTTTTCTTCCAGCGAGCGTTGCGGTGATCAGCTCGATGAGTTGCAGCTTGCTAATGGGGCAGCCGCGAAGCTCGAAATCCACCGGCACATGTTCGGCGATGGGCGTCGAGAGTTTAAGTGTGCTGATGAACTGCGGGTTCGCGTACACCACACGAACGAATTCGTCGACATCCTTCCAGTTACGGAGCGCCTGAATCCCGCCAGCGGTGGCGCATGCGCCCATGGTGATCAGCGTCTTGCATTGCCGCCGTACTTCCTGGATGCGCTGGGCGTCGTAGTGTGTCGTGATGGATCCCTCAACCAACCCGATGTCGTAGGGGCCTTTGAGCATGGCTCGGGAGGCTTCCGGAAAGTAGGCAATGTCGACAGCCTGGACCACCGCCAGCAATTCGTCTTCGGCATCGAGCAGGCTCAGCTGACAGCCGTCGCAGGAGGCGAACTTGAATATGGCTATCCTAAGTCTGGTCCCGCGTTTCGATTTCTTCTCAGAGCTCATATTTATCCAGTAGTGTTCGAATTCGGTCGTAGGGCAAGACAGGGCCGTCTTTGCAGATGAAGTGTGGCCCGTACTGGCAATGTCCACAGAAGCCGAGGCCGCATTTCATGTTTCGTTCCATCGAAACGTAGATGTCCTCGTGTTTGAGACCCTGAATTTCCAGTTCCCGGGTAACGAAGCGCATCATGATTTCCGGGCCGCAGATCATAGCCACAGATCGCGAGGCGTGTACCCGGGCATACTTGAAAAGAGTCGTCACCACGCCCACATGGCCATGCCAACGGAGGCCGCCATAATCCACCGTGGTCAAGACCTGCGTTTCATGCTGACGCGCCCAGGCCGTGAGTTCCTTGCGAAAGAGAACATCACGAGGGCTGCGCGCTCCATAGAGCAGCACTAAACGGCCGTATTGTTCGCGATTGCGGAGGACCTCGTAAATCACAGGACGCAGCGGAGCTAGTCCGATCCCGCCGGCTACCACAATGACGTCGCGGCCGCGAGCTGCTTCCATCGGCCATCCCACACCGAGAGGACCTCGTACTCCGATCGTATCTCCCGGGTTTCGGCTGACGAGTGCATTCGTGGCTTTGCCCACGGAACGTACCGTGTAGACCAGTTGCCCGGGTTGCGCTGGATCTCCGCTGATGGAGATTGGTAACTCGCCGACTCCGAAGACCCAAAGCATGCTGAACTGCCCGGGCCTGAAGATGGCGGTATCAGTTTCCGTCTCGGTGCCAACAACCAGAGAGAAAGTGTCCGGGGTCTCCTTAACCACACGCTCGACGACGCATGGGTGCGGCAGCATCGGATCGGTGATGAGCGGAGTTGCCTCGAGTGTGGCCACGTCATTTCACCGCATAGATGTCCAGCAACTGGATACGAGTGGCCTGCAGTCTCCGCGCCATGATTTGCGCGAAACGCTTCAGCACCTCGTAACCGAGATCGTGATTCTGCTCGCATTTTCCGCGAAGGCACTTTCCATCGAGCGCGATCGCCCGAGTGTCTTGCAGCGCGTGTGCGTGGAAGCTCCAGACGTAGGGAGGAAGCAACCACGACCACCCCAAGAGGTCGCCCTTCTCCAAGGTTTCAACCGTGATGGGGCGGCTTTGCGCAGGCAGAATTTCCAGCGCCACTTTGCCCGAACGAATCAGATAGAACTGATTCGCTTCCTCGCCCTCTTTGAAGATGTAGGACCCGGCAGCGAACCGTATATTCGAGGCGCAGCCTGTCAGCAGTCCTGTGTAGTAAGTCTCCAAGCCTTGGAAAAAAGTATGTTCCGCGATAATGCGTTCAAGCGTTTCCATTGGCCCCCCCTTCCCGCAGGCTGCGAATTCCTTCTGTCACATCAATCCCGACCGGGCACCAGGTAATGCAGCGCCCACAGCCAACGCATCCCAATGCTCCGAACTGATCAATCCATGAAGCGAACTTATGCATGAGCCATTGACGATAGCGGGCCGTTGCGGATGCGCGTACGCTCCCTCCGTGAATGTAGGAGAAACTCAGAGTGAAGCAGGAGTCCCACTTGCGCCATCGTTCAGCCCGTTCCACGCTCAGATCACTGGCATCTTCAACGGTGGAGCAGAAGCAAGTCGGACAGACCATGGTGCAATTCCCGCAACTCATGCACCGCGCCGCAACCGTCTCCCAGCGTGGATCGTCGAAAATCCTATTGAGACTCTCCTTGATTCCGCCAACGTCCACTTCACGGACTTGCTTCCGTGAGGCCACTTCAATGGCCTCGCCTTCCGCTCTGAGTAATTCGTCCGAAGCCGGTGTGGTCTCCATTTCCGCAAGCAATTCAGTCCCCCGTTTGCTTCCGGCTCGAACGAGAAAACAATGCCCTTGCTCCGACACAAGTTCTGTAAGCGTGAGGTCGAAGCCGCGCTTCACGCGCGGGCCCGTTCCGACTGAAGCGCAAAAACACGTCGAAGCACAATTCGTGCATTGCACCGCTACCAGAAAGGCATCTTTGCGCCGGCTAGAGTAGATGGGATCCTGATACCGATCGAGCATCAGCACACGGTCTTGTAGGCCGATTGCTGCGAGGTCGCAGGCGCGAACTCCAATGAAGGCGAACGGACGCTTACGTTCCGGAGGGTTGTTGAGGATGCGGAAGGTGCCATTCTCCCTCTCGGCCGACCACAGTCTCACTTCCGCGGGATGGAGATACTTCTTCCAGCTTTGCGGTCCCGCTGCGAACGCAAAGAATGACTGGCCTCCGCTATTTTGCAGCCGGTAATGCCCGGCGCTCTGCTCGTCTTGCCACCCGAAGGGCAGTTCATAGCTGCTTTGAATTTGATCGAGGGCAACAGCTCCGTCGCGAACCGTTGGGCCAATGATCTCGTAATTCCTGTTCGCGAGCGCATCGAACAATTGGGACAGCTTGCTCGCCGCCAGCACTTGGGCTGGTATCTCAGCGTGCTTCTGTGACTTGGTGGCCACTTTGCGGCCTCCGCACGCACTAGCTTCCGGCAGAAACTGTTGCAGGGCTGTGACGATGGTCACAACTGGGCGGCTTTTTCTGAGATCATGATGCACCTCTTACCTGCAGTGATCGTCGTCACAGAAAGTGGTGAGCGAGCGCAGGACAATGCTGCACAGGTACGATCCCGCAAATCATTCCCACAACCAAGCGCGTTGATGTTGCGAGATTGTGACCGTGGCCTGATTGGCGATGCGCCTGGACACCCAAGAGGAGGTGCACGATGTTGCGTGAAGCGGATGCAGTCTGGACCAATGGCGCGTATACGGGGAGCGGCAGCGTCTCCGTCCCAAGTGGCATTCTCACCAAAACAAAATATGTTTTCGGCATGCCGGAAAGCATTGGTTCCACCAGTCCGGGAGAATTACTTGCGGCTGCTATCGCAACATCCGTGTCTGCGATCGTTGTACGAAAGATGGGAGAGTTGGGCGGACATCCCCCGGCTGTAAATACACACGCAGCCGTTATGCTCAACAACGCAGCGGAGATCTGGAAGATTCATTCCGTTCATCTCGACATTACGGTCATAGGAGGCGAGAGAGAAAATCTCTGCCTTGAGGAGGCCGTTGATGCGGCGCAACGTGAGTGTCCGATTGCCAGCGAGTTGAACCTGGAAGTAAGCTGCACTTCGAGATTGCTACCCGTTGGTACTCCCGCCGCAGCATGAGACTCCCACACCCGTGCGGCCCGAACGCTCACTTCATTGCTCATCAACTTGAGACGGCTCCTCACGTAAGTACCCTCAGCTGTCCTCATCTTTAAGCCCGTGATCTCAAGCTCGTGCTCATGGGAGCGCGACAACACGGTCTGCCGGCTTTGAACTTTTGAACGTGCACTGGGGGATTTGATTTGTGTCCTACCGCTGAATGACGTGAATCAATAAGAAAGCGCCGCCGGCAACCAGGGCGGAGGCGGGAATGGTGAGGATCCAGGCCCACACGATGCGTCCCGCGACTCCCCAGCGAACGGCGGAGAGCCGGGTCACGCTTCCGACACCGACGATTGCGCCGGTAATCGTGTGCGTGGTGCTGACAGGGATGCCGGCGAGCGCAGTACCGAAGAGAGTGATGGCACCGGCGCTTTCGGCACAGAATCCGCCGAGAGGTTTGAGTTTCGTGATTTTCTGGCCCATGGTGTGGACGATGCGCCATCCACCGAAATAAGTCCCGGCAGCGATGGCAGCATGGGCGGCGAGAATGATAGGCCAGTGATAGCGTCCCCAATCGCCAAGCATGTCGGTCTTGGACATCAAGCCAGCGGTGTAGAGCGCACCGGCGACAATACCCATGGTTTTCTGCGCGTCATTCCCGCCATGGCCGAGGCTGTAGGCTGCGGCCGAGAGCAGTTGCAGTTTACGAAACCACTTATCCACCGTCTGCGGAGCTTTGTTCTGAAGAATCCAGTGGGCTGCCGACGAAGAATGCCAGGCCCAAGACCATGCCCATGATCGGCGCCACGATGATGAAGATGAGAGTCTTGTACCACCCTTCGGGGATGATGACGGAGAACATGGTGCCGGTGCCGGTATGAACGGCGGCATGCATCATGGCAGCGCCGGCGTATCCGCCGATGAGGGCGTGGGAGGAGGATGTCGGTAACCCCCACCACCAGGTCAGGAGATCCCAAACGATGGCTCCGAAGAGCGCGGCCATGACAACGTATTGATCGACGTGGTCGAGGCGGATCATGCCTTTGCCGATCGTCTTGGCGACCGCGGTGCCCAGAAAGAATGCCGCCAGAAAATTGAAGACCGCGGCCCAAAGCACGGCAAGTTTCGGCGAAAGAACGCGGGTGGAGACGACCGTCGCAATGCTGTTGGCGGAATCGTGGAAGCCGTTGAGAAAGTCGAAGACCAACGCGACCACGATCGTGATCAGGACCAGTAGAACGTCTTTATTCATTCAGGTTTCGAAATCAAGCAAGTTTCAAGGTTTCAAGGTTCCGAAGTTCGGACGTCCTATGGGCGGATTCAGGTTTCGGATTCCAGAGTTCGTAAATTCTTGGCAATTTGAAACCTTAAAACCTTAAAACCTTAAAACCTTCGAACTATTCTATGTGCTCTTTACGACGATGGCTTCGAGTACGTTGGCGGCGTCTTCGGCTTTATCGGTGGCGTATTCCAGCACCTCATAGAGTTCCTTCAGTTTGATGAGCTGGATGGGATCTTTTTCGTTCTCGAAGAGGTCGGCAATGGCTTTTCGGCTGACGTGGTCGGCCATGTCTTCGAGGCGATTGACTTCTTCGGCGTGCTCCATCACGTGGCCATTCTTCTCGAGCAGCGAGACGCCTTTGGCCAGGGCCTCACATTGCAGGACGATGATGCCGGCGAGTTCAGCTGAGACCGGCGGCGGATTGGTGATCTTGTACATCACCAGACGGAGCGCGGCGGAGTTCACGAAATCGAGGACGTCATCGAGCGAGGAGGCAAGGCGGTGGATATCCTCGCGATCGAAGGGAGTGATGAACGTCTGGTTGAGCTTGACGATAATGGAATAGGTGGCCTTGTCGCCTTTATGCTCGATGGCCTGAACCTGGCTGACGCGCATGGCGAGATCGTGGGGGTCGGCAAGGATGGCGCGGAGGAGCTTGGCTCCTTCGGTAAGATTGCTGGAAAGTTCGGCGAACAGATCAAAGAATTTGGTGTCTCGGGGAATTAAGCGCATGGGTCAAAGATGCTCGGGCACACTTTGCCTATCAAGATGCAGGGTAATGCCAGGAGCAGAGTAATATCTCACGCGCAGCGTGAGATAGGCAAACGCGCGGAGCTAGCGGGTTGGACGCCGGGTTGCCAGAGCAGGGGAGCGGCGGGTGCTTCGGAGGCGGACGATACCAAAAAGGGCAAGCACCGCCACGGATCCAAAGGCCACCGGCTCGAGGAATCCGACGAAGAGTTGCGCGAAATCCATTGGGGGATTATGGGCGCGTTTAGGGCGGGACGCGAGGTTACCGACGGGGTAGAACCGCGGTGCGGGGGTAACCGGTCTGGCTTACGAAGAAAGCACGGATTGAGGGGGTTAATGGACGAGGTGCTGCCAGTTCAGGACAAGTTCGACCGGTACCGATGTATCGCCGCCAGTGGGGCGGATGGCGAAAATACGCTTGCCATCGGGAAAGATCGATAACGGAAACGTATTCGGCGGCAAGGTCAGCAGCTCTTTGGGCGCAGAAAATTCGGGCTTGTCCCCAGCGAAGTGGACATCCACGCCGTAAATTTTGTCACCCTGGGAGTAGTAGATGGTCCGACCATCTGGAGACCAGCGAGGGGCGCCGGTGGTGCCAGTAGTTGAGATCTGCCACTTCGATCCGGCCGAGGGGAACGACGTTACGTAGAGTTCAACGTTCTCGGTTTCGTCGGAATTGTAAGCCAGCCATTTGCCGTCCGGCGATAGTTTCGGGGCTCGCTCGTTGTAGCGAGTGTTGACCACGGGAACCAATTTACGTTCGCCCTGCAAATCGAGATAGTAGACATCGAAGCCGGTCTTCGCGTCCTGGTTATTAAATATCACGTAGCGCCCGTCGCGCGAGATGTCTGTCGTATTGACGCTACCACCAACACGGTCCAGCATTTTTTCCTCTTTGCCCGATGCGCCTAATTCACGGCGCGAGATGGAACTCACGTAGCCGGTCGTGTTGGACATAATGATGAATTTGCCGTCGGGAGAGAGGACGCCCGTTTGCATGGTATCGAGATCGGGAGTAATGCGATTGACAGTTTTGCGCGGGATGTCGGCCAGCCACAGGCTGTCGCCATTGGAGTTGGGCGTGGTGCGGAACAGGATGGCCTGCTGAAGGGACGGCGAGAAATATCCGGTCAAGTATGGAGCGGGGTCGCCCCAGTGCTCAAGTTCTTTTCCGTTGGCGTCGAACCATGCCAACTCGCGGTTCGTTGTGGACGATCCACGATAAATCAGCAGATTATGGATCACGGCAAAGAAACCGAGGTTGCGCGGATTGTAGAACTCAACGTTGGCCGCGATTGGAATGGCGTTGCCCTTGAACCGCAGTCCCGAGACATCGAACTCCTGTGCGGTCAGCGTGCCGTCTTTCACGTAGAACAAGAATCCGTCGCTGTAACCGACGTTCGATCCGGCGGCAAGAATTTCTTTCGGTTCACCTCCTGCGAGTGATCCGGCATAGATGCTGCCGATGGCGTCTCGGCCGCGCTGCACGAAGAGGAAGTGCTTGCCATCGGGAAGGAAGAACGGGTTGCGGTCGGTGAACTGCTTGTCATCCTTCGGCGCAGGAGTAATTTCTACGGGCGTGCCTCCGCCTTCGGAGACGGACTGAAGCGCGCCTGCGATCCGAGGCGCAAAGACGATCGTGCCCTGCTCATTCCAACTACCTCCGCGGCCATCGGGCGCATCGCAGAGCGCCTGAGCCGGGCCGCCGGCCGCGAGAATCTTCTTCAGCTTGCCATCCGCGAAGAAGCCTAAATATTTCCCGTCCGGTGACCAGAAGGGAAAGATTCCACCTTGTGTTCCGGTGATGGGAGTGGCGTCCCCACTGCTGAGGCGCAGCACATAAATGGCGCTCTCGTTGTTGCGGAAGGTTACTCCTTTCTTCAAAACAGCGAACGCGACCTGCTGCCCGTCGGGGGAGATCGCTGGAGCTCCAGCCATGATGGGAGCGAAGTCCAAACCGGGCAGGGGTTCGATGGCGGCATGAACCGGCTGCTGTGCCGAGGTCAGGCGACCGATATAGATGAAAACCAGCGCGAGGGCCGCCGCGGCCACAAGCCACCCGGCGATCATCGCAGCGGTCATCAAAGTGAATTTCTTCTTGCGACTCGCGGTGACCACGGCGGGAGCGCCGACTTGGCTGCCACCATCTGCGATCCATTGGAGTTGAAGCTTGAGATCGTGCGCGCTCTGGAAGCGGTCGTCGGGTTCTTTCGCGAGGCAGGTGCGGACTACCTGATCCAGAGCGGGCGGCGTTAACGGCTGAATGCTGGAAATCGGCTCCGGATCTTTTTCGAGGATGGCGCTGGCGAGCGAGAGCTGGCTTTTGCCCTGGAAAGGCCGCTTGCCGGAAAGCATCTCGTAGAGCATCGATCCGAAGGCGAAGATGTCGCTGCGAGCGTCGGCTTCCTTGCCTTGTATTTGTTCGGGGCTCATGTACTGCACGGTGCCGATCAGTGTGCCCGCGACCGTAACAGGAGACGCCATGTCGGCGATGGTCGCTGCCATGGTCGCCATGGAGGAGACGCTCGGAGTGCCCGATCTTGGGCCTGCCCCCAAGGCGCTGGGCTTGGCCAGGCCGAAGTCCATCAGCTTGGCACCGCTCTTGGTGAGCATGACATTGCCGGGCTTGAGGTCGCGGTGAACGATCCCGGAGCGATGGGCTTTGTCGAGAGCGTCAGCGATGTTGATGGCGATTTTGACAGACTCGTCGGTGCTGAGCGGCTTACGGGCGAGACGGGCGTAGAGCGTTTCACCTTCGAGATGCTCCATGACGAGGTAGTCGACCTCGCCTTGCGTGCCCACGTCATAGAGGACGCAGATGTGAGCATGCTGCAAGCCGGAGATGGCTTTGGCTTCGCGTTCGAAGCGGGCGCGGAGTTCCGGGCTGGAGTTCAGATGTGTGGGAAGAACTTTGATGGCGACGATGCGGTCGAGGCGTGAGTCGCGGGCGCGGTAGACCTCGCCCATCCCTCCCGCACCGAGCGGGGATTGGATCTCGTAAGGCCCGAGCTTCATTCCGGGGGCGAGTGGCATTGGGGGAGGATTATAGCGCGGCCTCTCGCGATTGCTGCAGGAAGTTGGGCTGGGCGAGCAAATGAGCAAATGGGCGGAAAGCAATGCGCCCGGGGGAGCGGCCTGAGGCACCCGCTGGACATGGGTGGTTATGGGACGAATGCCGTGACATTCGTAACCTTGTCAGTAGGTTACGTCGGACCTAACATCGGCATCGGGGTAGGAGTTTTTCACAATCTCCGCCGCCGGTCCAGAATTTCCCGGGAAAGCGCCACATCTCAACGGAAATTCCCATTTGCAGCGAAAGCATTCTGGACTGCAGCGACACGATATCCCGCAGTGGAGGCAGTTTATGGCGATGAAGTTTCGAGCGCTCCTCGGTTTGCTTGTAACGATGTTTACGATGACGCTGGCTGGATGCGGGCACTACGTGTGCCACACAACGTTTGGAGGCGGAACCTGCACGCCGTCGGGCGGTGGAATTGGTACGGGACCGCAGACTGGCAGCCCCGTCCTATTTGCCTATTTCGCGGACGACAATAACGGAAACATTAACGCGGCGATGTTGGACTCGGCGGCCAACTTCAACCTGATCTCGAATTTCACAGAGCCGACTTTTTCACCCGCCATTGATGGCGATATGGTGATCGTCCAGAACAAGTGGCTCTATCTGTCGCTCGATAGTTTTGTGATTCTTGCCTATTCAATCGATGGCGCGAGCGGCGCGCTGTCGCCGATCGGGTCCGGGCAGTTTTCCAATCCAACTTCGAACAGTTTCTCAATGACAGCGGACCCCGCGGGGCATTTTCTGTTTCTGAGTGGAGACACTACCCAGCAAATTGCGGTTTTTCAGATCAACCAGACCGATGGTTCGCTGAGCCAGACGGGAGTGTTCTCGACCGGGGGAATCAACGCATGGGATGCCACAACGGATGGTTTGGGGAAGTTCTTGTACGTCGCTGAAGGGCCGGTTGGGAGTTCGGCGGTGGCAGCATTTTCGATCGGCTCCAACGGGGCACTCACACCGGTGGCAGGAAGCCCATTCTCATTCCCGTTTGCCGTCTCAGAGATCAGGGGCGAGAAGTCAGGGAAGTTCTTGTTCAGCGTTGCTGCCGAAGTCGGAGTCAATAGCACACCAATTGATAATCACGTTTATGTGTACAGCATTAACCAGACGACCGGAGCTATTGCCCAGTTGTCGGGGTCTCCCTTTGCCACAACGTACTCTCCGTACAACCTGGTGGTGCATCCGAGCGGAAGTTTCCTGTACACATTCAATGAGAATGTCTCAGGAAACAACAGCCCAATGGAGGGATTTTCCATCGGATCGAACGGCGCTTTAACGGCCTTAGCAGGATCCCCGTTCAATAACACAGAGCCAGGTGGGATGTTCGATCAAGGTGGAGCGTACTTCATTGGACATTCCACCGGCGCACTCGACGCATTCAGCGTGAACACTACCACAGGAATGCCCACAAGTCTGAGTGCTTCGGCAGGGATTGGTTCGAACTTTGGCTGGGCTGTGGCAGATCCGCACTAGCGGTTATTGTCCTGCTCCTGGTTCCCTACTAGGGACCCGCGTGTACCGCGGGTCTCTTTTCGTTTCTGTGTGGGGGCGTAGAATAGGCATATCCCCGTAGTCTCCACGTCGGGGCCGAACTGTTTTCCATGTGGAACCGGGCGTGCAAACCTTTTGCCAGGTACCGACGTCTGAAGAGAGTTAGCAATAAGTTCTAAGGGCGTCAAGAGGTTACGGTCAAGGTGCCGGATCAGTTTAGGGCGATGTGTGTAATAGATCCGACACCTGACTCAATAGATACACAGGCCGGCTACGTCTGAAAAACGGCGGGCTCAGGATGGATCGGTTTCCCGCGGATCGGGTGCCGTCCGGGATGACATCATCGAGATGCTGGACGTCGAGATAGCAGCGAAGAGCAACGAACACGCCTACATCGTGACGATCAAAATCAGGATCCCGAAATCAAACGGGGAAAAGTCGGGCAAGGGAATACGCGGGCTGCCGCGCGATCCGATACTGCGCGCCGGATTGATCGTATTCCTGGTGCTCGCCGTGTCATTCACGGCTCTGTTTTCCTACTACTACATCAAGTATGACCGCATCATCGAGAAGCGGTTCCGGACCCCGGTGTTCGCGAATTCGGCGAAGATTTATGCGCTGCCGCGCGTCGTGCGCGAGGGCGAGAAGATCGAGGCGCGGGAGATTGCCGCCGCTCTCCGGCATGCAGGGTATTCCGATCAGGAAGGCACATCGAAGCTGGGGACCTTCCATCTGGTGAAGGGGGGGATCGAAATTGCGCCAGGCCCGGAGTCCTATCACAGCCCCGAACCGGCGCGAATTTCAATCGAAGATGGAAAGATCAGCCAGATCACGAGCCGGGGCACCGATCTCGCAGCCTACGAACTGGAGCCGCAACTGGTGACGGCGCTGTTCGACGCGGAGCAGCGCTCCAAACGCGAACTGGTGAAGTACAACGAAATTCCTTCGGTGATGGTGCAGTCAGTACTGGCGATCGAAGACCGGCGGTTCTTCGAGCACAGTGGAGTGAACTTCGGGCGCACCCTCGAGGCCCTCTGGGAAGATGTACTCCGGCAACGGCGGGCGCAGGGCGGATCGACCCTGACGCAACAGTTGGCGCGTGGGTTTTTCCTGACTCCGGAAAAGTCGATCAAGCGCAAGCTGACCGAGATGCTGATCGCCGAGGAACTGGAACAGAAGTTCACCAAGCAGCAGATCTTTGAGATCTATGCGAACTGGGTGGATCTTGGGCAGCGCGGCTCGTTTGCGATCAGCGGGTTCGCCGAGGCCTCCAAGGCATATTTCAATAAAGACCTGAAGGACATCACGGTGCCAGAGGCGGCGCTGCTGGCGGGATTGATCCAGCGGCCGAGCTATCTCTCCCCCTACCGGCATCCCGAGCGTGCGATGGACCGCCGCAACCTGGTGCTGGAATCGATGGTGGAGACGCACGCCATTACGCGGGAGCAGGCGGACAAGGCGAAGGCCACGCCGCTGAAGCTGGCTCCGCCCAATGTGGAGGCGAGTGACGCTCCGTATTTTGTGGATATGGTGCGCGAGTCCCTGACTGGAAAGTTCAACGAGCAGGAACTGAACGACAGTTCGTATCGCATCTACACGACCCTTGATCCGGACCTGCAGAAGGCCGCCGCGCAGGCGGTAGAGACCGGGATCAAACTGGTCGACGAGCAAGTCAAGAAGATGCGGACCAAGAAGGTGAAGGTCGGGAAGAAGTACGAGACGAAGCTCTTGCCAGGACCGCAGGCTCAAGTCGCACTAGTGGCGCTGGATCCGCACACGGGAGCTGTATTGGCCCTGGTAGGCGGGCGTGACTACGGATGGAGCCAGCTCAATCACGCGGTGGCGAAGCGTCCGACGGGGTCAATTTTCAAACCTTTCGTATATGCAGCGGCAATGAATACCGCGCTGGATGGATCGCAAAATGTAATTACTCCGGCATCGACGGTAACGGACGAGCCTTCGACGTTCACGTATGGAGACTCGATCTACGAGCCGCGGAATTACAAAGAGGAATATCACGGGGACGTCACTCTGCGATATGCGTTGGCGATGTCGCTGAATAACGCGACAGTGAAGGTGGCGGAGGAAGTCGGGTACGACAAGGTGGCGGATCTGGCGAGGTCGGCAGGAATTGTCTCGGTGAAGGCTACTCCTGCGATGGCGTTGGGATCGTACGATGCCTCGCCTCTTGACATGGCGGGAGCGTACACGTCATTCGCGAACAATGGCGAGAAGCTATCTCCGATACTGCTGCGTTCGGTCCGGAACAGCAAAGGCGATGTGATCGGGAATTACACGACGGATCAGAAGCAGGTGCTTGATCCGCGGATCGCTTACGTCATGACGAACATGATGGAAGGGGTCATCAACAACGGCCTGGGATATACGGCGGTACGGTTGCGCGGCTTTGCGGCACCTGCGGCGGGAAAGACCGGCAGCTCGCACGATGGCTGGTTTGCGGGATATACATCGAACCTGCTGTGCATCGTCTGGGTAGGGTACGACGACTACAGTGACCTGCGTCTGAGCGGGGCGCAGACGGCGGCGCCGATCTGGACCGAGTTCATGAAGAAGGCGACGGTACTGCCGCAGTATTCGGACATGAAGGAGTTTCCGCAGCCGACAGGCGTTGTCGATGTGCAACTCGATAAGGTGACGAATCGCCTGGCTACGCCAAGTTGCACGGACGATTATGTTTCGGCTTTTGTGGCGGGAACCGAACCCCACGACACCTGTGATCAGCAGGCTGGCATGAAAGGCTTCCTGTCGAAGATCTTTGGCGGCGGAGACAAGAACGTGATGACTCCTCCGGCACCGGCAGGAACCGAGGATCCCAATAACCCGCAGGATCCAAAGAAGAAGAAAGGGTTCTTCGGCAAACTAGCGGGAATTTTCAAGGATGACAAGGCCTCGTCTCAACCGTCTAAGCCTCCGGATAGCGGGCAGGCGCCGCCGCATTAGGCGGCATTCGGGTTCTCGGGGCCAGGATTCAGTGATGAAAATCCAGCGCGGACCCGCTGAAACTATGCCAGAATAGACGCATAGTTTGGGGGTGGCGTGTGAGTCTCTACCCGAAGACGCTGCTGGTTTCCGTTTCGCTTCTCTCGTCTCTCCTTGTTTTCTCTAGTACCTCCTTCTCCCAGGTATCGCGATCGGAGCAAGTGCAGGTGAATCCGCCGCTTTTGCGAGTGACGGATCCTCCGGCACCGGATGCCAGCGTAGCGGACCTCGAAGCTCGCGGCGATCAGTTGCGGATGCAGAAGCTGTACCTCGACGCAATGGACTACTATCGGGCGGCGCTGGTGAAGGCGCCGCGATCGGCCAGCCTGATGAACAAGGTGGGGATCACGGAATTGATGATGCAGCGCTACCGCGAGGCGAAGAAGTCCTTCGAGCATGCCATCAAGGCCGACCGCAAGTTCTCCAGCGCATACAACAACCTTGGCGTCGTGTACTACGAGGTGCGGAAGTATGGCCCGGCCATAAAGCAGTACAAGAAGGCCATCGCGATTGAAGCAACCTCGGCTTCGTACTACAGCAATCTGGGTGCGGCGTACTTTTCGAAAAAGGAGTTCGATCCGGCGGTTGTGGCCTACCAGAGAGCGGTCGAACTGGATCCAAATGTGTTCGAGAACTCTTCGCGCGGTGGAGTACAAGCGCAGCTACCGAGTCCAGATGACCGCGCGCATTACGACTATACGGTCGCGAAGCTTTACGCGAAGATGGGATACTCCGACAGGTCCCTGGAGTATCTGCGGAAGGCCATGGAAGAAGGCTATAAAGATTTCAAGAACGTGTACAAGGACGCAGAATTCGCCGAACTCCGGAAGGATAAGCGGTTTACGGAGCTAATGGCGACGAAGGTTCCGGCGTTGCCGGACTAGAAGCAGTACCTAGCGGCTTCTTAAGGTTAGTTGGATCCTTTGGGCCGACTTGCCGATCATCTCACCTTCACACTTTCGCCTCGTCTAAGGCGGGGGTGCTCACCAAAAATGCCGATTCGATCGCTCACCACGTGCGTAGTTTTGTGCGCATGTATGGCTGCTTCTCAAGATGCGCCGATGTTCTGCGGCAATCTCCAGGATAGTGGTGTGTATGAGGCGGTCGGTGTGCCGAAGTTGAGCGGTCTGAAGTGGAAATATCACACAGCGGGAATGGTGCGCTACGGTGAGTGCGTCTGTTGTATGCGCAATCGTGTGAGGCGGGTGTTTTACAAAGATTTACAAATCTAGACGGAACTTATCCGTCTCGCGGTGTTTAATTTTCTCACATACTCCTGAAAACAACAGGGTGAGTAAGGAGAAACGGTAGCCCATCGGATGCTGACCCGAGCACGCCCCAAGCAAGCATCCGATGGGTTTTTTGTTTTGGCTGCTAGCTTTTAGCTACTAGGTTCTAGCTTAGAGCAAACCAACAACGCGGTGCCTTTGCGGTTTCCTACCTTCACTGGACGGTTGGGCCGCGTTCGCTTATGTAGGTGTCGACGATCTTCTTCCATTTGCCCTGAGCTTTGAGGATGAACTCGACGGCGTCGCGGAGTGCGCCATCGCCTCCGGCATGGGGCGTAATGTAGTGCGCTTCTTTCTTGACCTCGGCGCGAGCGTTCTTGACGGCGATGGCGAAGCCTCCGGCGCGCATGGCGGGAAGGTCGATGACGTCGTCGCCGACGAACGCGGCTTCTTCCAGCTTGATTCCGGCTTGCCTAACGATTTCCTCAAAAGCGGTGGCCTTGTCCTGAATGCCTTGACGGACGAATTCGAGTTTCAAGTCGCGGGCGCGGAGGGCGACGGTTTCTGAAACTCGCTTGGTGATGAGTCCGGTCTTGATTCCGGCCAGGCGGGCGAGTGAGATCGAGGTGCCGTCGTGCGCATGGAAACCCTTGGCTTCGATCAGCGATTGGCTGTGGAATCCGAATCCGCCTTCGCCGCCGTGCTTGGCGGATTGTTCGAGGACGCTCTGCTGTGTTCCTGCAGGAGCGGGGAAGATGAAAAGCTTGCCATCGGTGAGGACTCCGTCGACGTCGAAGAGGAGAAGTTTGATCTTACGGGCGCGCGCTTGAGCAGAGAGTTTGGGCATCGGCGGGATTTTAACAGCCGGCAGTGCAATCTGAAATCGATCACCACACAGCAGATCAAGGGTCAGGAAGGAATCCACAGAAAGCGAATATTTGGCGAAAGCTCGTTTCAGCGCTAAAATAGGCGGATGCAGTCCCTTCCGGCGTCTCTGCTGTGGGCACACCCTCTGGTTGCGGAGTGGTTTGTCTCGCGCTTCGGGACACCTACAGAGCCTCAGGAGCACGGATGGCCCCATATTCTGGCGGGCAGCACCACGCTGATTTCGGCGCCCACCGGGTCCGGTAAGACTCTTGCTGCGTTTCTCGCTTGCATCGATCGGCTTGTGCGAAAGGCACTGGCGGGCGACCTCCAGATCGTACAGAAGTGCTCTATGTGTCCCCGCTGAAGGCTCTCGGCAACGACATCCAGAAAAACCTGGAGATTCCGCTGGGCGAGATTCTTGCGCTCGCGAATGAGCGTGGCTTTCTCATGCCTGAGATTCGTACGGCGGTCCGGACCGGCGACACGCTCATGCCGGAACGTCGGGCGATGCTGAAGCGGCCTCCGCATATTCTGGTGACCACGCCGGAGTCCCTGTACATTTTGCTCACGGCGGAAAAAAGCCGGGCGATTCTCCGTGATGTCGAGACGGTGATCGTCGATGAGATCCATGCAGTTGCCGATGATAAGCGCGGCGCGCATCTGGCGCTATCGCTGGAGCGGCTGGATGCGCTGACTTATCGACATCCCGTGCGGATTGGATTGTCGGCGACGCAAAAGCCGATTGAAGAAGTGGCGCATTTCCTGACAGGCAGCGGGCGCGCCGATCCGGTCATTGTCAATGTAGGCCACAAGCGGAAGCTGGACCTTGGAGTGGAGGTTCCGCCGATGCCGCTTGGGCCCTGTCGCTTCCAACGAGATGTGGGACACGGTGTACGACCGGCTGGTCGAGTTGGTGGGGCAGCATCGGTCGACGCTGGTCTTCGTGAATACCCGGCGTATGGCGGAGCGGGTCGCCCATCATTTGGGAGAGCGAATCGGCGAGGAGAACGTAGCAGCGCACCACGGAAGCTTGTCGCGGAAGCTGCGGCTTGCAGCCGAGAAGAAGCTGAAGGAAGGCCAGGTCAGGGTGCTGGTGGCGACGGCATCGCTCGAGCTGGGAATTGATATCGGAACTGTCGATCTGGTGGTGCAGATCAACTCTCCGCGGTCGATCGCGGTGGCGCTGCAAAGAGTTGGAGATCGGGTCACTGGCGCGGCGCGATTCCCAAAGGACGCTTCGTTGCGACGACGCGTGATGATCTCCTGGAATGCGCTGCTCTGGTGCGCGCCATCAAGCTGGGGGATCTGGACCGGCTGATCATCCCTGAGGCTCCGCTGGATGTATTGGCACAGCAGATTGTGGCTGCCTGTGCAGCGGAGGAGTGGGACGAGGACGGGATGTTTGCGTTAGCGCGCCGGGCTTATCCCTATCGAGAGTTAAACCGCGAGACCTTCGACTCGGTTCTCGACATGTTGTCGGAGGGAATTGCGGCGCGGCGGGGAAGATACGGAGCGTACGTCCACCGCGACAAGGTGAATAACAAGCTGCGGGCGCGGCGTGGGGCACGTCTGGCGGCAATTACCAGTGGTGGAGCGATTCCCGACAACTCTCTTTATGCCGTTGTGGCTGAACCGGATGCTGCGGTGGTTGGAACGGTGGATGAAGATTTCGCGGTAGAGAGCAATCGCGGAGACATCTTCCTGTTGGGGAATACGTCCTGGATGATTCACCGCATCGAGACGAATTCCGGACGGATGCTGGTGCAGGATGCGCATGGAGCGCCCCCGAGTGTGCCGTTCTGGAGAGGAGAGGCTCCCGCCCGCACGCAGGAATTATCTCTGCAGGTTGGCGAGTTGCGGGAGAAAATCAGCGAGATGCTGCCGAGAACTTCTCCGGTGGGATTTTCGCCCACGCAGCCTGAAGTGGCCGCATGTGTTTCCTGGCTGAGAGAAGAATGCGGTCTGGATGACTCGGGCGCGGAGCAGGCTATCGAGTACATCCTGCAAGGGCGCGCGGTGCTGGGCGCAGTACCGAGCCAGAATACCGTTATCGCCGAACGCTTCTTCGATGAAGGTGGCGGCATGCAGTTGGTCATCCATGCCCCCTTTGGCGGAAGAATCAACAAGGCGTGGGGGCTGTCGCTGCGCAAGCGATTTTGCCGTGGATTCAACTTCGAGTTGCAGGCTGCGGCCACTGATAACGGCTTGAACATAGCCCTGGCCGAGCAGCATAGCTTCCCATTGGGCGACGTCTTCCACTTCCTTCAGGCAGATTCGGTGCAGCCGATTCTGGAGCAAGCGGCGCTCGATTCCCCGATCTTCGCCACACGCTGGCGCTGGGATGCGAATCGCGCTTTAGCCTTACTGCGTTTCCAGAATGGGAAGAAGGTCCCGCCTCAAATTCAGCGCATAAGGTCGGATGACTTGCTGGCCTCGGTCTTTCCAGACGCGGCGGCTTGTTTCGAAAACATCGAAGGCGATCGCCAGATTCCCAATCATCCTTTGGTGGGCGAAGTGATGAAAGACGTGCTCACCGAAGCCATGGATATCGACGGCCTGAAGAGCCTGTTGCGCGGGATGGCTTCAGGGGACATTCGTGTGCTGGCGGTGGATACGCCGGTTCCCTCACAGTTCTCACACGAAATTCTGAATGCGAATCCATACGCGTATCTGGACGACGCTCCTTTGGAGGAACGCCGTGCACGGGCGGTCGAAATGCGCCGTGTCTTGCCAGAATCCGTGCTGGAAGAAGTGGGGAAGCTCGATGCGGGGGCAATTGCGCAGGTGCAGCGCGAGGCCTGGCCCGATGTACGGGATGCGGACGAACTGCACGACGTGCTGCATACGATGGTGGCTGTGCCTCAGGAGCATTCAGGGCCCGACACTCAGGAGTCAGCCTCCGGTGGCTTCAATCTCCCGAAAGAACTTTCCAGAAACACGGATCAGTGGGACTCCTACTTTGATCAGTTGGCGGCACAAGGCCGGGCTGGCGTCGCGTCCGTGGATGGCCGGCGATACTGGGTGGCTGCGGAGCGGGCTAGGAGTTTTCTGAGGTTATTTCCCAGTGCCGCGTTCGCGCAGAAGTTGGCCGACGTGGAGTCGGGAGAAGTGTCCCGCGATGATGCTCTGCTGAATCTGGTGTCCGGTTGGATGTCGCACATCGGTCCGACGACAGCTTCGCAACTTGGTGGAGTGCTGAGCTTGCCGGCGTCCGATATTGAAATTGCTCTGCTGCGAATGGAGGCTGCCGGGACTGTTCTGAGAGGGAAGTTCCTGGGGGCGGCTGTTTCCACACAAGAGCCGGCCGGACAGCCGGGGATGGCTGTCCCTGCACAAGAACGGAAATCCGAGATTGAGTGGTGTGAGCGGCGATTGCTGGCCCGAATTCATCGGCTGACCGTCGGCATGCTGCGGAAGCAGATTGAGCCGGTCACGGCGGCGCAGTTCTTGCGGTGGCTCATGCGATGGCAGCATGTGGCTCCGGGATCGCAAGTCTCCGGTGAACGCGGGACGCTCGAGGTTCTGCAGCAGTTGCAGGGATTCGAGATTCCGGCGAATGCGTGGGAGCGGCAAGTGCTGGGGCGCCGGGTGGCCGATTACGATCCGAAGTGGCTGGATCAGCTTTGCCTCACGGGCGCTGTGGGGTGGGGAAGGTTATCTCCGCATCCGGCAACATTGGATTCTGGGACGAACGGAGCGGATCCAAATGCGCCTCGGCAAAGGAGAGTTATTCCTACGAGCGTAGCGCCCATCACGTTCTTCATTCGCGAGGAAGCGGATTGGATGGCGTTGCGGCCCAACGTTCACTTTTCAGCAGAGGCGGGACCGGATTCGCGTGGACTCAGCCATGGTGCACAGCTGGTGCTGGAGTTCCTGAAACAACGCGGGGCTTCGTTCTTTGCGGACATCGTGCGCGGAACCGGGAAGTTGAAGGCGGAGATTGAGACTGCGCTTTGGGAACTGGTCGCAGCAGGGCTGGTCACTGCAGATGGCTTCGATAACCTGCGGTCGCTGATCGATCCTAAGCGGCGAGCCGGGCAGGGGCTGGGAAAGGCTACGCGTCCACGGCACAGCACGGGACGCTGGGCTTTGCTGAATGCAGATGCCGCTGCGGAGCGTCCACGAGCGGTTGAGGCCGCATGCTGGATGCTGTTGCGGCGATATGGAATCGTTATTCGCGATCTGCTGGCACGGGAGTCGAACCTTCCTCCCTGGCGCGAGCTGTTGATGGCATTTCGCCGTCTGGAGGATCGCGGCGAGATCCGGGGCGGGCGATTTGTGGATGGATTCCTCGGGGAACAGTTCGCGTTGCCGATTGCAGTCGAGTCGGTGCGCGGGATGCGGAACTTGCCGCGGAGCGGGGAAACGACGACACTTTCGGCGGCTGATCCGCTGAACCTAGTCGGGATCCTTGTTCCGGGAGAGCGGGTGCCAGCGATATCGGGCAGGACGGTTAATTATCGCGACGGAGTCGCTCTAGAAGCAACGCTGCCGATGGTGGCGAGTGAAGCCGTCGCCGGATAAACGCGCGTAGGGGCTAAGCCCTATAAACGCTTAACTTAGGCGGCGGTTCCCTTCCGGATAGCCGACGACTCGGCCGGGGAGCATGGGGCAAAATTACACGTCATTTGCTATAAGAGACGAATGCGCCAGGATGATTACGGACTCCGCCCCGCGCAACTTGAATGGCTCCTCAATTCTGATCCCGCGATTCGATGGCAGGTCATGCGGGACCTCACCGAGGAACCGCCCAATGCTGTTGCAGTCGAGCGCTCTCGGGTTGAAACCGAAGGCTGGGGAGCGCAACTTCTCGCTCGCCAATCTCGCGCGGGCAACTGGGGTGGGCCAAATGAAGACCGAGGATTGCTCATCACACTCTACAGTCTTGTCGTCTTGATGGACCTCGGCCTCGACCCAGCCAGCAAACTGGCCCGCAAAGCGATCGAGCGAGTCGATAAGCACCTCGTATTTAAGCCGCTCAAAAACCGGCCGTTTCTTCATGGCGAGACGGAGCCCTGCATTAACGGCAGAATCCTAGCTGTGGGCGCCTATTTCAAAGCTCCCAATGACACGCTGGCCAATCAACTCCTGGGCCAGCAACTCGAAGATGGCGGCTGGAACTGCGAGGCGGTTGAACCTTCGCCAAAACGTCCGCTAAGCCGCCGGTCTTCCTTCCACGCCACCATCTGTGTGCTTGAAGGACTGCTTGCATATGAACAAGCCGGGCGCAAACGGGCAGCCGTCGCCAGGGCCCGCGAGAGAGCCGAAAATTATCTTCTCGAGCGCCGGCTGTTCCGCTCGCTTCGAACCGGCGAACTCATTGACGAACGCTGGCTGCGCTTCTCGTTCCCGACCTTTTGGCACTACGACGTCTTGCGCGGGCTGGATTATCTGAGGAGTGCAGGCATCAAGCCCGACAGCCGCGTTCGTGAGGCCGTCGAGATCGTGATTGAGCGCCGCCACCAGAATGGGCGCTGGCCGCTCCACCTGCTTCATCGGGAACGTATTCCCTTGGAGATGGAGACAGATGTCGGTAGGGCAAGCCGTTGGAACACCCTGCGTGCACTCCGAGTCCTGCGTTGGTACTACAACTCAATGTCCTAGTCGTGGCTCGGCCCTGCTCCTGTGGCTCAGACCGGAGGCTGCCGCAACTTTGCCACGCGGAGCGGGAATAGCCAGTCCGAGAGTTGAGCTGGAAACAAAAAAAGGTCAGAAGCTCGATGAGGGGGTCCCCCGAGCTTCCGACCAGCGATCTCAGCGAGAACTTCTTGAAAGCGCTTCCCCCATCGCTTTTGCCAAGATACGCACTTATGCAAGTAGCACTCGGTGTTCCAATTCGGTACACTTACCTACACTGGGTCGATATGTGTTTGTAAATCACTGAAAGCGAAGCACTTTGAGATTATCCAGTTTGCGCCATTTAGGGCCTAGCTCCAACCGAGGGGCCCCAAAAGCCTATCCGAACAGATAGTCGCACTAGCCGTTCGGATATCGGAAAAGATGCGTACCACCGATGAATTTGGGCCCATGATGTGATAAGAAATTCTGGACGCAGTAGGAGACCTGATTGCGGCCGAGACTGCTGGTAATTGCGGGACCTTCAAAAGACTCCATGGTGTTATTGCCCGACGGTGAGGCGACTGTCGGGCGCGATCCGAACAATTTGGTTGCTCTCGCGGATCCTTCCGTTTCGCGGAAGCACTGCCTGGTGCGGCAGGAGGATCGCCGCTTCCAGATCAGAGATCTGGAGAGCCGAAACGGGACGCTGGTGAACGGCGTTGCGGTGAAGGAACATTGGCTGCATCATGGCGACGAGATTGTGACCGGCGACTCGGTCTTCGTATTTCTCGTGGAAGAAGAGGATCGGATTCACCCGGCGAGCCGAGTCGAGTTCGATGACGCCAAGCCGACCTCCGAGACGAAGATTATTCATCCCAAGGAAGTGGTTTACCTTCAACCGGACCGCTTGGTCCGGGAGTTGCCCGCTAAGTCGCAGGTCGCGCGGAACCTGAACGCACTGCTGAAGATCAGCCGTGTGGTACACGCGATTCGGGATCTCGAAGAATTACAGGCACAGTTGCTGGATCTTATTTTTGAGGTTGTGCCCGCGGGACGCGGTGCAATTCTGTTATCGGACGGCCCGTCTCAGGAATTTAACTGCCTGTACGCGCGCACGCGGCAGGCTGGTCAACCACAACTGGTTCGCGTCAGCCGGACGATCGCCCGCCAGGTAATGAAAGAAAATGTCGCCCTCCTGGGCGTGGATGTGGCGTCTAGTGGGGCGCTGCGCGATGTGGAGAGCCTGGCTGCGTCCGAGGTGAGATCACTTGTCTGCGTACCCCTGAGCGTGTTTGATCGGACGATCGGGTGCATTTATCTCGACAGCACGAGCGCGGCGAACCGGTTTAACGAAGATCATCTGCAGTTGATGGCGGCGGTTGCAGGGGTATCGGCAGTGGCGCTGGACAACGCGCGGCGGCTGCAATGGCTCGAGCAGGAAAACCAACGGCTTGCGAGTGAGGTCCGGCAGGAACAGAGTCTCGTGGGCGAGAGCGCGCGGATGAAAGAGGTCTTTCAATTCGTGGCGCGCGTCGCGCCGACGGATTCTACCGTTCTTATCGAAGGCGAGAGCGGGACGGGAAAAGAACTGGCAGCGCGTGCTCTGCATCGCAACAGTCCGCGAGCCAATAAACCGTTCATGGCGATCAACTGCGCCGCCATACCGGAGACGCTGCTGGAGAGCGATTTATTCGGATACGAGAAAGGCGCATTCACCGGGGCAGCGGCGCAGAAGAAAGGGCGGCTGGAAGTTGCAGATGGAGGCGTCGTCTTTCTGGACGAAATCGGCGAACTGGCTCCAGCGCTGCAAGTGAAATTGCTGCGAGTTTTGCAGGAACGAGAAGTCGAGCGCGTGGGCGGAACGCGTCCGATCAAGATTGATATACGGTTGGTCGCGGCCACCAACCGGGATCTGCAGGAGTTGGTGCGCAATGGACAGTTCCGGCAGGACTTGTTCTACAGGCTGAATGTAATGAGATTGACCATGCCGCCACTGCGAGAACGGCGAGACGATATCCCGATGCTGAGTCGGCACTTCGTGCAGAAATACGCGATGCGAGCCAGAGTGAAGACGAAACCTGTTTCACGCGAAGCCATGGCGGCGCTGGTCAGCTATGAGTGGCCGGGGAACGTCCGCGAACTCGAGAATGCGGTTGAGCGGGCGCTGGTGATGGGATCGTCGGATACGGTTCTGCTCGAAGATCTGCCCGAGTCGTTGCTGGAACAGTCTCCTGCGGAGATTCACGAAGGGAAGTATCACGCCAGCGTAAAAGAACTAAAGAAGCAGTTGATCTTTGACGCCGTGGAGCAGACGCGCGGGAATTATGTCGAGGCCGCAGCGATCATGGGAGTGCATCCGAATTACCTGCACCGGCTCATTCGCAATCTGGGGATTAAAGAGGAGTTGAACCAGGTGTTGCGTGGGCGGGGAAAGATGTCCGGCGGCGCGGCATAGCTTGATCGCGTGCGGAAAAGCAGTTCGGCCACGCTCAGGACGAGAGGGCTTCGACGGACTTTACGGCAGAGATAATTGCAGAAGACGCGCGGGATCCAGATAAGTTCCTTGCCAGCGGACCGCGACGTGAAGATGAGGACCGGTGGCGCGGCCTGTGCCTCCGCTCAGGCCAATCTCCTGTCCCCGCTTCACGGTTTCTCCTTCCTTCACTTTGATTTCCGACAAATGAAAGTAGAGCGTGAGAAGGCCTTGACCATGGTCGAGAAATACGCAGTTTCCTTCGAAGTACAGAAAGCGCGCCACCAAGACCGTCCCTGAGTTCATTGCATCCACGGGAGTGCCTGTGGGAACACGATAATCGAGTCCATAGTGCGGGCGCTGGGCCACTCCGTTGAAGATCCGTTGCGAGCCGTACACGTCCGAGTTCGGCGCGTCTGAGGCTGGAACGAACCTTCCGTCCCATTCGCGGTCGGGTGTAACGCGATTCAGATATTCCTGCTTTGTCTTCTGGTCCTCGTCAATTTGCTTGAGTTGTTCGGGACTGGGCTCGGTGAACTTCTTTGGCACGGCAAGTTCGACTTTGATCTTCGGATAATTAGCGCGTCCGATGACGAAGGCACGCGTAAAGGTCGCTGGCCCCTTGCTGCCTGAAGGTTGACCATTCAATTCAAGCGTGTACTTGCCGGGCGCGGTCTCGAAACTCACGCCTGCAAGCGCGAACCAGGTTCTATTCGCCTGGTTGTAGCTGAACGCGATCCGGTGTCCGAGCCAGGTTCCGGTGAGCGAGTCGAGTTTGTAGGAAGGATGAACCTGGAACAGGAGAGGAGAGCCGTTGACCAGCTTTGCGGGCTCAGCCTTGACGCTCCAAGTTGTCGCAGATGCTTGCGCGAATGCGCAGATGATGATTGCGATCACCCCAATGAGTGTCTTGGCAGCCTTGGTCCTCCGCGGACGGTACGTCGTATTCACTCCTTCAGCCTAGCACTTGAGGCGGTACTGGAATCTATAATCCTGGCCATGTGTATCCGCATTCTTACTGGGTTTGTCGCTTGCATAGCTTTGTGCTGCGGTTTGCTCTTCGCGCAGACGGCAGGCGTTCAGTTCCAGGTTGACCGGGTGGTTGTCATCAAGGGCGAGCGTGTCTTGCAGCTATTCAAAGACGGCAAGATGTTGAAGAGCTACAAAGTGGCTCTGGGTGGAGATCCGGTCGGGCCGAAAACACGGCAGGGCGATCACAAGACGCCGGAAGGGTCCTACATCCTCGACTCACGAAACGTGCACAGCCAGTATTACAGGTCGATTCACATTTCGTACCCGAACGCGCATGATCAAGCGGCGGCTCGGCAGAAGCGTGTATCTCCGGGCGGCGATATTTTTGTTCACGGCTTGCCGAAAGGGTACGGCTGGGTTGGTTCTGGGCATCGACTGAAAGACTGGACAGACGGATGCATCGCGCTAACGAACGCGGAGATGGACGAAATCTGGAAAGCAGTTCCGAATGGAACTCCGATTGAGATCCGTCCTTGACGTCGGTTGAGATTGCCAGTTCTGCGAAGATCAGTTACTTCTTTTGGGCCGCTTTAATCCCGAAAATCCGCAGCTGATTGTGGCTGGCTACGAAAACTTTTCCATTGGCGACGACGGGCACGAGATTGGCATTGCCGCCCTTGTTCGTCCACGCCCCGGCCGTTAGTTTCGCAAGCTGCTTCATGGACCCTTTGGTGACGAGTTTCAGGGTCGAACGCATACAAATAGATCGGGTTCCCCGAGGTTCCAGCCGGACGCGACAGAGCCCAGATAATCGGATTTGAATTTCCATTCGACGAGATTGTCGTGAAGAATCCTGGATCTTGCACCGTGCTACCGAGACTGGGCGATTGAGAGGCTTTGACCAGAGAAGAAGTGCTCGACGTTTGCACTTTGTAAACCGTAACGTTGAGGCCTCCGCTTGCGACGACGCGGCCGATCCCGTCGCGGGGATCGACGAAGTAGGATTCACCGCACCAGCATGCTCCAATGCTATAGGTAGCGAGCACGTTGTTGGCTTGCGTCGAGTATCCTCCGAGCGCATCTTCGTTCATCAGGTACATGCTGCCATTTTTACCGGCTGCGACTGCCAGGTGAGGAGTAGAGCCGGGCTGGTCGGGGAGAACCATGACTCCGCCGGAGCCGAAGTCCTGGTCCGTTTGATCGAGAGATGCTTGATTCGAAGGAGTGAATACATCCAGGATGGTGGTCAGGTCGGAAGATACTTTGACGACGCTCTCCTGAATATTGCTGATGCCGTCGTACGTTGTGCCGGAATAGTCGGAGTTTCCAGTGACGAACAAGATGTCTCCATTGTCGTCCGTGGAAGGACCATAGCCCGACATCCAGATGGAGGACAGAAAGTAGTTGTTGGGAGAACTCGCGAGCGTGTCGAGGATCTGGTTGCCCGCGAGTGGAGTCAGAGTTCCTGTGGACCATCCGAGAAGCCAGCCGCGAGAAAGGCTCGGGAAGCGGTCACAGAAACTGCCAAAGCCTGCATATACATTGCCGTTCGAGAGCAGTAGAGCAGGACGCTGGCGTTGATAGGTCGCGTTGAAATCAAACGTTGTGCCATCGAGCAGAGTGTGCGACGCGACTACGAGCTGCGGCGCAACTTTGTCTGTGAGGCTGCCGAGGTCGAGTGCGTGAATACGGTAGGCGGGGCCGGTCGAGTCTTGCGTGTAAATCATTACGTATAGCGTGTTGCTGCTGAGATCGATCACAGGGCTCGAGTTGATGCCGACGTTTGGTCCGTTGTTTCCGCAGCCCAGAGGCCGGACGACGGGTGCTCCGAAGTTTGGATTGAGCAGAACAGCGCCGCTGTTCCCATCGATGGCGTAGATGGTGTTGTTCTCAGTAGCGACGTATGCGACATCGTGCAATCCCTGGCTCTTCCCCGCCGTAATGTTGACTCCGGGAACGAATAAGGGCTGCGCGTCCACCTGGTCATCGAGCATAAGGCCATGCAGCACCGCGAAAGAAGAGCTACCGACGTTCGCCGGTGTGAGAGTCGTCTCGTGAGAATTCCACCCGGTGCGATTGTTGTCGACGTGATAGGTTGTGATGGCTTGTCCGAATGCGGAAGAGGCTGAACAGAGTATCAGAGCAGTGAAAGCGGTCGTCAGCGTGACGGCGGGCCAAAAGCAGCGAATTGTCATGGCAGCAAGTTCCTCGGAGATTGATGCGGGGGAGGAATTGCAGGCCCGGAGCCGAGCTGGGGGGAACAGCGTAGAAACCCGTCGAGCTTACGCCCGGCGGGACTTCCTGTAAATGAGAAGATAGTCCCCTTCGCCACGTTGCTATGCAACTATGCAGGATCTTGCAGCATAGACATATCTCTTCGGGAGGATGAATGGACGGCGCCCTAGCGTCCTCGGAAAAACATAGTCCGGAACTCGTCCGCGGACTGAACGTCTGGCACGCAACGTCCATTGTGGCGGGAACGATCATCGGCAGCGGGATTTTCCTGGTTCCGGCCGAGATGATGAAGGCAGTCGGATCCGCGGGACTCGTGTATCTCGCGTGGATCGTTGGCGGCCTGCTCTCTTTCTTTGGTGCGCTGACGTATGCGGAATTGGGAGCGGTTCGCCCGTACTCTGGCGGGGAATATGTGTATATACGAGACGCTTACGGTCCGCTCCCCGCATTTCTCTACGGCTGGACTTGGTTCCTGATTGCCAAGCCTGCCTCCATCGCAAGTGTCACGGCGGGCCTGGTCAGGGTGCTGGGAACATTTTCTGCTTTCAGCTTTCTCCCGCAGGCGATTTTTGTTTGGCACGTGTCTTCGAGTCGTGCTTTTTCCGTCAACTACGGACACCTGGTCGCGATCGCGGCGACCGTCCTGATCACCGCGCTAAATTATGTCGGCGTGCGCAAGGCGGGAAACTTTCAATTCGCCTTCACTGTGCTGAAAGTAGCGATGATTGGGGGAATCGGATTGATTGCCTTCACTGCGGCCTCTGGATCGTGGAGCAACTTCGGGACGCATTTCGCAGGCAAGGGCGGCATTTCTGGATTTATGGCCGCGCTTGTCGCCGCGCTGTGGGCCTACGACGGGTGGAACGATCTGAATATGGTGAGCGAAGAGATCCAGCGTCCGGAGAAAACAATCCCGATTGCGCTAATTGCAGGCGTGGGGCTGGTCGCGGTTCTTTACATGGGGATGAACGCGGGAATTCAACGGGCATTACCGGCAGAAGCAATCGCGCACTCGGCAGTGCCAGCGGCAACCGCGAGTGAGGCGGCGCTCGGGAGCCGGGGTATTTTGCTCGTTTCTATCGGAATGATGATCTCCATGCTGGCAACATTGAACGGCACAGTGATGAGCGGAGGGCGCGTGCCATTTGCCGTGGCGCGAGATGGATACTTCTTTAAGGCATTGGGAGAGGTGCATCCAAAGTTTCATACTCCGGCCTTGGCCCTTGTCATTCAGGGACTGGTCGCGATTCTGCTGATATTAGTGGGAGGACGCGTTCAGCGAGTTATTCTCCCTGGCGATCTTCGCCGAGTGGCTCTTTTATATGGTGGCGGCGAGCACGATATTTGTTTTTCGCCGAAGAGAATCCGACGCGAGCCGTCCGTACCGCGCTGCTGGATATCCGCTCGTACCCGCACTTTTCATCGGGACGGCGGCGGTGCTCCTCTATTACACGTTCAAAAGCAATCTGCAGAATTCGATGGGCGGAGTAATCGTGATCCTGCTGGGCATACCGGTTTATTTTTGGTTCGCGCGCCAGCGAAGCCATAGTGTGAGACAAGTCTGAGGAATGGGAACGGAAACCGCGAAGATTTGGTGGACCTGGTCGGGATCGAACCGACGACCTCTTCCATGCCATGGAAGCGCGCTCCCAGCTGCGCCACAGGCCCACGTTTTTGGAGACACGACAGCTGTCCGGGCGAACAGCCTTATTTATTCTCGCTGAGTGCGAGCGGATAGTCAACGCAGCGGGCTCTTCCAAACCTCAAAATGCTTGAACTAGAAAGGGATCGTTCGCCTTCGCTCAGGACAACTTGGCTCGCGAAGAAAAATCTTTTCGTCGGATGATTTCTCCCATTTCTTCCACAGGACTTTTCTGCCATAATTGATCGTGCACCCCACCTGCACAAATTTTCAAGCACAACTTAAAGCGAGGAAGAGATGCCAGCGAAGTACATCTTTGTGACCGGCGGAGTCGTGTCTTCACTTGGCAAGGGGCTGGCTGCGGCTTCGATCGGATGCTTGCTCGAGAGCCGCGGTATCAAGGTCAACATCATGAAGTTCGACCCGTATCTGAACGTGGATCCGGGGACGATGTCGCCGTTTCAGCACGGCGAAGTCTTCGTGACCGACGACGGAGCGGAAACGGACCTCGATCTCGGCCACTACGAGCGCTTCACGCACGCTAAACTTTCTCGCGATAATAACTGGACCACCGGGCGGCTTTACGAGCAGATCATCGCCAAGGAGCGTCGCGGGGACTATCTCGGAAAGACGGTGCAGGTCATTCCGCACGTCACGAACGAGATCAAAGCGGCGATGAAGAAAGTCGCGCAGGATACAGACGTCGCGATTGTCGAGATCGGCGGTACCGTTGGCGATATCGAATCGCTGCCGTTCATGGAAGCGATCCGGCAGATGCGCCAGGAGTTAGGGCGCGAGCACACCTTGTTTGTGCACGTGACGCTGGTTCCATTTATTGCGGCAGCGCAGGAATTGAAGACCAAGCCGACGCAACACTCCGTCAAGGAGTTGTTGAGCATCGGAATCCAGCCCGACATTCTGCTTTGCCGCACCGACCGTTTCCTGGCGAAAGAAATGAAGTCCAAGATTGCTCTGTTTTGCAATGTGCCAGAGGATGCCGTCATTACAGCGAAGGATGTTGCGTCCGTTTACGAAGTGCCGCTGGTGTTTGCCAACGAGAACGTCGACACGCTGGTGCTGAAGTACCTGCACATGGATGCGAAGGACCGGCAGCTTTCAGAGTGGGAAGACATTGTTCATCGCGTGTATAACCCGAAGGACACGGTCACGATCGGGATCGTGGGGAAATATGTCGAGTACGAGGACTCCTACAAGTCCCTGAAGGAGGCGCTCGTCCATGGCGCGCTGGCGCACAACTTGAAGCTGCAACTGAATTGGATTGAAGCTGAAGGGCTGGAAACCGGCGATCAGACTTACGAATCGCAGCTCGAGGGCTACGACGGGATCCTTGTTCCGGGTGGATTTGGAAAGCGCGGAATCGAAGGCATGCTGTGCGCAATTCGCTATGCGCGCGAGAAGAAGGTTCCGTACTTCGGAATCTGCCTGGGAATGCAGACAGCTTGCATAGAGTTTGCTCGAAACGTGGTGGGACTCGGAGAAGCGAATTCGAGCGAGTTCGATCCCGCGACCCCGCATCGGGTGATTTACAAATTGCGCGAGTTGCGAGGGGTAGAGGAACTTGGCGGCACCATGCGACTGGGCGCGTGGACCTGCAAAATCGAACCGGACACGCTGGCGTTCCGCATTTATGGAAAGGCCGAAATCAGCGAACGGCACCGGCACCGCTATGAATTCAACCGCGAGTACGAGGAGCCAATGGTTGCGGCCGGGTTGCGGATTTCAGGCTCTTCCCCGGACGGAACCTACGTCGAGATGGTTGAATTGCCGGATCATCCGCATTTCATCGGATGCCAGTTCCATCCGGAGTTCAAGTCGAAGCCGCTCGAGCCGCATCCGCTCTTCAGCACGTTTCATTGGCGCGTCTTACGAGTATGGGATGAAGCGCCGCGCGGAGAAAGAAACTGCGGAGGTGGAGATGTTCCACCGACCCGAGAAAGTCCGAGCGTAGTTTTTCTGGGACTATGACGACGGTTGAGATCCGGACTGTGTCGGGCAGTTCTTTGGCAGTAGGGTCCTCCGGGCCCAGGACCGTCACGATTGATCGCACGAAAGAGGCTGGCGGTCTGGGGTTGGGATTCAACGGTGGTGAACTGCTGCTGCTTGCGATCGGTGGATGTTACTGCAACGACGTTTTCCGGGAAGCTGCGAAGCGCGGGATTACGGTAGAGAATGTGCACGTTACGGTGAAGGCGGATTGGGCGGGCGATCCGGTGCGCGCGCAGAATGTTTCGTTCGACGTTGTGGTCGAGGCAGACGCGTCTGAGGCGGAAATCCTGGACCTGATCAGGCATACGGATCGGGTAGCCGAGATTCCAAATTCGCTTCGCCTGGGTACTGAAGTGAGACTGTCGGGAATCAGGGCCGTCGCAAGTCGATGAGCATTTCCTTCCAAGTCGGCGATATCCATGTTGGGACTGGCGATCTCTTTCTGATCGCGGGTCCTTGCGTGATTGAAAGCGAAGAGCACGCGATTCGCATGGCCGAGATCATCAAGGGCGTGACGAAATCTCTCGCCTGTCCTTTCATCTTTAAAGCCAGTTACGACAAGGCGAATCGCACATCGATTCGCAGCTTCCGCGGGCCAGGGCTGAAGGAAGGGCTGCGGATTTTAAAGAAGATCAAAGACGAACTGCACCTGCCGATCCTGACCGACGTACACGAAACCGCCGACGTGGGCAAAGTCGCCGAAGTCGCGGATGTGTTACAGATCCCCGCATTCTTGAGCCGACAAACCGATCTCGTCGTGGCGGCCGCGCTGAGCGGACGCGTGGTCAACATCAAGAAGGGACAGTTCGTGGCACCGTGGGACATGCGTCATGCGGTAGAGAAGTGCCGTGATGCGGGAAATACGCGAGTCTTCTTGACGGAGCGCGGCGCCAGCTTCGGATACAACAATCTCGTCGCGGATATGCGTTCGCTCGCAATTATGCGCAAGTTCGCCCCCGTCGTCTTCGACGCCACGCATTCGGTGCAGCTACCGTCATCGCAGTCCGATGACAAGGGTCCAGCGGTGAGCGGCGGTCAGCCGGAATTTATCCCGGTGCTGGCCCGCGCGGCTGTTGCAGCAGGTGTCGATGGTGTCTTCATGGAAGTGCATGACAATCCCAAAGAGGCGAAGTCAGACGGAGCGAATGCGCTGGAATCGACGAAACTGCGCGGCGTGTTGAAGGAATTGTTGGCGGTCAAGAAGGCATTAGCCGAAGCGCACGCGACCCCATAGCCGCTATTTCCGCCGAAACAATTTGATAGTCCTGGCGATTGGAATCAGATACCAATACTTGCGGCGAAAAAATACTCCGCCGAGTTTTTTGCCCCATTCATCCGCCACGTCCTCCTTCTCTTTGTATTCTGGGCGAATCGTATAGTGAATGTGGTGTCCGAGCTCATGGTAAAGCGTTTGTGCGAGTGCGAAGCGCTTCAATATCGGGAACCAGAGTGCCCATCTCGGCAACGGGCGCACGATCTGGTCCACATATAACTCGATCCATGGGCTCTGTCCATGCCACTTCGGATGGTAGAGCCCGAGGACCCGAGATTGAGAAATTCGCCGCCCGCGACTGTCGTCTTTCCGAGGCGTTTCCTCCTGGGTTGGCCAGAGAGATTCGACAGCACGACACAGTCGAGCCCTCGCAGATGTTCGGGAGGAACGGAATCAAGGAGTTCCTTCACGATTTCCGTCGCTCGAATCGGCGGATCGTAATTGCGGTACGCTTCCTTGATTTCGATCGTCTCAATCACTGGCAACCGATGACTCCCCTGCGACACGATATCAGAGTTCCGCGGGTGACTGCGCGGAGCAACAAAGGACTGTAACCGCTCTGCGGATGGCGGCTGCGCGTCAACTCAAACCTGTGTGTTAGATTGAAACCTTCGCATGAAACACGTTACCAACTGGGCACTGAACACCGCTGCGGCGCGCGGCGCCAGCTATGCCGACGTGCGTGTCGTGGCGCAGCAAAACCGCGCACTCACCACCAAGAATGGCAAGGTGGGCAGTGCGTCGGACGCCGAGTCCGTCGGCATGAGCGTGCGGGTCATTGCCGACGGCGCATGGGGCTTTGCGGCGTCATCAGAATTAGGCCGCGGTGCTGTGGAGAAGACTGCAGCCGAAGCCGTGGCGATCGCGCGCGCTTCGGCGAGAGTAAAGCGCGAAGACGTGCGGCTTGCCCCGGAGAAGCCTGCCCGCGCGGAATGGAGCACGCCTTACAAGATCGATCCCTTTACAGTCTCAGTCGAGCAGAACATCAACCTGTTGCTCAAGATTGATGCCGAGCTGCGATCGGTTGCCGGGATTACGCTCGCGGAAGCCAACCTGAACTTCAATCGCGAGGAACAGTGGTTCGTTTCGTCTGAGGGTGCGGATATTCATCAGACGAAGCTTTCGACCGGCGCGGGCTATGCCGCATATGCATTTGCGGGAAATGAAATACAGAAGCGCTCCTATCCAAATTCGTTTGGCGGGCAGTGGCAGAACAAAGGATATGAACTCGTCGAGGAATTAAGGCTAGTCGAGAACGCGAGACGCATTGCCGAAGAAGCGGTCGCGCTGCACAAAGCCGATCAGTGCCCGGAAGGCCAGTTCGACATCATTCTCGACAGCTCGCAGTTGGGACTGCAGATTCATGAGTCTGTCGGACATCCGATCGAGCTGGATCGCGTGCTTGGGATGGAGGCAAATTTTGCAGGAACTTCGTTTCTGACCCTCGACAAGCTCCGCGAGCTCCGGTACGGCAGTGATCTGGTCAACGTTGTTGCCGATGCGCGCCAGGAACATGGGCCGGGGCTGGGCACATTCGGGTTTGATGACGAAGGCGTCGCGGCGCAGTGCACGCCGATTATCACCAATGGCCTCTTCACCGGATATCTGAGTTCACGCGAAACAGCTCACACCATCGGACTGAATCGTTCCGGCGGGACATTACGGGCAGAAAGCTGGAACCGGCTGCCGATGATCCGAATGACGAACATCAGCATTCTTCCCGGAGAGAAACCGCTCACGCTGGAAGAGCTGATTGCTTCCACCGATCACGCGATTTTGATGCAGACCAATCGTTCGTGGTCCATCGACGACAAGCGTTACAACTTCCAGTTCGGATGCGAGATTGGCTGGGAGATCAAAGACGGCAAACGCGTGCGTATGGTGAAGAATCCATCATATTCGGGCATTACGACAGAATTCTGGAACTCCATGGATGCGATTTGCTCGCGTCCGGAGTGGACCTTGTGGGGAACTCCGAACTGCGGGAAAGGGCAGCCCCAGCAGGTGATGGGAACCGGGCACGGCGCATCACCAGCGCGGTTTCGGGGAGTCAAAGTGGGAAGCGCGTTTCAGGGATCCTGATGAATTTCATTGAGCGTAACTGCTGATTGCTGAATGCTGACTCACAACCAAGCCGGAGAGATTTTCGATCGTATCCGCAAGCTCTCGTCTGCGGATGAGGTCGAGGTGCTCTTCACAGGCGGACGTTTCGCGCTGACCCGTTTTGCGAACAACACCATCCACCAGAATGTGGCGGAAGAGAACCACGTCGTTTCTGTCCGTACTGCGTTCGGTACAAAAACGGCGCGGGCGGTTACGAACAAATTTGACGATGAAAGCCTTCGCCAAGTCGTGCAATCGTCCGAGAACCTCGCGAAAGTACAACATCCGGACCCTGATCTCCTATGTGTGCCAAGTCCTGAGGAGGCCGGCGGCAGCAGCGGACCTATAACGCCTTCACGGTTTTTCCAACAAACCGCTGCAATCACTCCAGAGTTACGCGCCGAAGGGGTTCGCAAGATTGTCGGAGTTGCCGAGCATCACAAGCTCACCACTGCGGGAGTGTTTTCGAGCGGCGAGATCTTTGAGGGAGTCTTCAATTCAAAGGGCCTGAGCGCGTGGCATACGCAGACCTCCTGCGAAATATCCATCACCATGCTCGGCGCCGATTCCTCCGGCTGGCAGAAGGCGAATTCCCCCAATGCGGCGAATCTCGATCCGTTGAGGCTGGCCGAGACCGCCGCCCGGAAGGCGGTCGACTCGGTCCATCCCACGGAGGTTCCGGCAGGGAAGTACACAGTCATTCTGGAACCTTCGGCTGTACTCGACATCGTGGGGTTCATGTTCTGGGACTACTCAGGCATGGCGATTCTCGATCAGCGTTCGTTCCTGAGCGGGAGAATCGGCACGAAGCTATTCGGCGAGAACATCACGATTCTCGATGATTTTGCGCATCCGCTGCAGTCGGGATCTCCTTTCGACGGAGAAGGCGTTCATCGCCAGCGAGTTCCTCTCGTCGAAAATGGCATCGTCAGGCGAGTCGTCTACGCTCGAGCGACTGCAGAGAAAATGAAGCGATCGGAACATAAGAACAATGTGGGTGCCATCGCTGCGACCGGACATGGTTTCTCGCTTCCGAACGAAATGGGCGAGATGCCAGTGAATATCGTCTTCGCTCCGGCCAGTAATCCACAGTCTGTCGATCAGATGATCTCCTCGACCGAACGCGGAATTCTGGTGACCCGGCTGTGGTATATCCGGGAGGTAGAGCCCTTCGAGAAGATGCTGACCGGCATGACGCGCGACGGAACATTCCTCATCGAGAACGGGCGCGTGCAGGGCGGCCTGCGAAACTTCCGCTTCAACGAGAGTCTCATCCACATGCTGTCGAACGTCGAAGCGATGAGCGTGCCGGTTCGTGCGTCAGGCGAAGAATCCTTCGATATGGTGGTCCCCGCCATGAAGGTCCGCAACTTCAATTTCACCGAAGTGACGAAGTTCTAAATTCCCGCCATTCGGACTCGGTCCTTAGTCCTCGCGCCAGCAAGGCCCAGCGTGCGTTCCTCCGTGGCCGGAATTCGTCTGCCGTAAACTCCGAGAATTGCCGTGAATCTTCCGGATTTCTCCGGGAAATGGCGCTGGTTTTCCGCTGTTCCGCCCTTGGATTTGGAATCCTAGATTCGAGCTAACTCATTCAAAGAAAAGGGGTAAGCCCCGATTGTTCCATGACTTCGGTAACTTTGTTTGTTGGATTCCGGGGTGTACGCTGCCCTTGAGTTGAACAATCCGGACAGTCGAAGCTACTGCCGGAAAAGGACCTCAAGCGTGGCAGCGGAAGGCACAGCACCGATGACCGAAGCGCAAATGAACGCGGCACAGTATGAAGACATGCAGAGCGCTGGGCGCTTTCCCCTGCATCTCGCCGCGTCGGTGAAGAGCCAGGGCGCCACATATTCTGCGGAGACTAAAAACATTTCGGCGAACGGGGTACTGTTCGCGATGGATAAAGATGTGCCCGTGGGATCCATGGTGGACTTCACGATTGTCCTCCCAGCCGACGTGCTGGGCTTCGGGCGCGACGTGCAGGTCGATTGCCGCGGACGCGTCGTGCGCAGCTTCGAAGACCGAGGCCGGCGTGGTGTAGGCGTTGTGATCGACGAATACCACTTTGAGCGCGTGTAGTCGCAAGGAACTGAATGGCTACGATTCCGGTTGGCGTAGAAGAAAATCTCGGAGCGGCTGAGGATGGCGGCAAAGGCCAGTTTGTGCGCGTCATCGTTGCCGACACCCAGGCCATATTCCGCGCCGGCTTGCGAAAGATATTCGCGCTCGAAGATGACATCCGAGTCGTGGGTCAGGCTGAGACGCTTCTCCAGACTCAGTCCGCAGTCGCAAAATTCTCCGCAGATATCCTGATCTTTGAAGCCGCACTCACACCGAATCCGGTCGAAGCAGTGGTTGAACTGCTCAGGCAATATCCGAAACTGAAACTGGTTGTCGTTACTCCCGGTGCCGATGAAGAACTCACCCTGGATCTTTTCCGGCGCGGGGTCCACGGCGTCGTCTCGCGCGAAGTTGAACCCGAGTTGCTGGTTGACTGCCTGCGCAAGGTTGTGTCCGGAGATGCCTGGCTCGATCCGCAGGGTACTCGCTGGGTGCTGGAAGCGTATCGTAACCAGCATAACCGGGCGGGTGGCGCGCGTCCCAAGGTGCAACTCACTCCCAAAGAGACGCTGATCGTTTCCTGCGTGACGCAGGGAATGAAGAACAAAGAAATCGCGTTGCGCGTGGGAACGACCGAGCAGGTGGTGAAGAATTATCTGCGCAAGGTCTACGACAAACTTGGAGTCGCCGATCGCCTGGAGTTGGCGTTGTACTGCCTGAATCACCACGTCGTTGACAATGCGAAAGTGCCTCCCCTGCCAGCGAACGCCGCGACTGGAGCGTCCGCGAATGCCGCTGCTGCCGGAACTTCGGGATCCGGCGCGTCGGTGGTCTCCGCCGTGCTTCCGCCCGGTGCTCCCGAGAAGCTCTCTAATTCAGCAGTCGTTCAGCATTCGACCTCCAAATCATTCCCTTTCCGGTTGCGGTTTCGGCGATTCCCGCCATAGAATTGAGGAGATCGAAAGAGCCGCCGCATCTTCGATGCGCGGCTTCCTCGAGAGCTTCTGAAGGGCTGTTCCTTCCATCCGATTCACGCCGGAGAGATGGCCGAGTGGCTGAAGGCGCACGCTTGGAAAGCGTGTTTACTCGAAAGGGTAACGTGGGTTCGAATCCCACTCTCTCCGCCAAGTTATTCAAAATAAACCGGCAGAAAGGAAGAGAAGATCACAGATATTCTTTTCCGGACAACCGGGATTTACGGCATGTGGACCGGTCTCACGCCCGACGGTTCTGTTTTAGTGATCCGAGGGCATCATCAAAGCGACGTCTATGTATTGACGTTGGCTTCAGATTGATGTTACCGGAAGACTTTGAAACGTTATGGAACAAATTGCCGAGTTTTGTACCGAGTCCTATCAGGTTGACGTGCCATTGGCCCAAGCACAAGAGCCCTTCTGGGACTACGAGCGGAGCATAGCCGTCATTTGATGTGTGCGCGCGACAGAAATCTGGGAGCAACCCGGTCGCCCTCTTCATAATTTCAACGGTGTCCTTGTTGGTTTGCATCGGCCGGCAATTTTTTGGCCGGGCTACACTGGAAGAGGCACCCTGCCGCAAGTTGTTCTTTCAAAATGATCTCTTTCTCAAATATCAATAAGCAGTATGGCAAGCAGTTGCTCTTCGTGGATGCTTCCTTTCAGTTGAATCCCGGCGAAAAAGTTGGACTGGTCGGTCCCAATGGGGCGGGCAAGACAACGCTCTTCCGGATGGTGGTCGGCGAAGAAACTCCCGACGAGGGCGCGGTCTCTGTCCCCAAGAAGTTGACGATCGGCTACTTTCGGCAGGACGTCGAGGAAATGCAGGGCCGTTCGGTCCTGGATGAAGCGATCGCAGGGAGCGGACGTGTCGGCGATCTGCACCACGAGCTCGAAGCCTTGCAGCGGGAAATGTCCGACCCCGACAAGGCTGATGACATGGACCGCATCCTTGAGCGCTTCGGTCACGTGCAGGAGGAGTACGAGCATTTAGGCGGTTACGCGCTCGAATCGCAAGCCCGTGAAGTGCTCCACGGTCTGGGATTCAAAGATGATCAGATTGACGGCGACGTGGGCGCTCTCTCCGGCGGATGGAAAATGCGGGTTGCGCTGGCACGGGTCCTGCTCGGAATGCCGGATGTATTGCTGATGGACGAACCGACGAACCACCTCGACATCGAATCCATCATCTGGCTCGAACAGTTCCTAAAGTCATTTCCTGGCGCGTTGCTCCTGACTTCGCACGACCGCGAGTTCATGAATCGTCTAGTCTCAAAGATTGCGGAGATTGATGGCGGCGAGATCATTACCTACTCCGGCAACTATGATTTCTACGAACGTGAGCGGGCCGTCCGGGAGATCAATCAGCAGGCAGCGTTCGCCCGGCAGCAGTCCATGCTTGCCAAGGAGCAGCGCTTCATTGATCGTTTCAGGACGCACGCGGCCAAAGCGGCCCAGGTGCAGAGCCGGATTAAGGCCTTAGACAAGATCGAGAAGATCGAACTACCGAAGAAACGCCAAGTGGTGAAATTTGAGTTTCGTGTCCCCCCCCCGATCCGGCGAACAGGTGGCCGTCCTCGAGAATCTGCACAAAAGTTATGGCCCGCGTGTGATTTATGAAGGATTCAACCTCACCATCCGACGCGGAGAACGCTGGGCCGTCATGGGGAGAAACGGTGCTGGTAAGACTACGCTTCTTAAAATGATTGCCGGAGCCAGTGCTCCAGATGCCGGAAGCGTGCGGCTCGGCGCCAGCCTGTATATGGGCTACTTCGCGCAACAATCCCTGGACGTGCTCAATTCCGATCTCACCGTCATCGAACAGTTGCAACAGGATTTCCCCCAGGACGGTCTCGGGGCGCTGCGGAACTTGGCGGGAGCATTCCAGTTCTCCGGCGAAGACGTAGATAAGAAGATCCGCGCACTCTCCGGCGGCGAAAAATCGCGGCTGGCAATAGCGCGCATGCTCTACAACCCGCCGAACTTCCTGGTGCTCGACGAACCGACGAATCACCTGGATCTTGCGACGAAGGAGATGCTGGTGGACGCCTTGAAAGACTTTGAAGGCACCATGATCTTCGTATCGCATGACCGCATGTTCCTTCGCGGTCTCGGGTCACGTGTGCTGGAACTGGGCGGCGAAAGCGGTACGGACCGTCATCCCACTGTTTATCCTGGATCGTACGTTGAGTACGTTCAGAAACTTGGACATGAGGCGCCTGGGATCTATTCGTAGGTCTTGCGGGGCTTTTGTGCAACGACTCGCCGGATATCTTCGTCGCAGCTCGGACAAACTGCCTCAGCGGGTTTTGCACCAGACAGAAGATTTCTGGGTAGGCGCCTGTGCTTCGCCGCGACCATTCTCTTGAAACTGCGGCGACATGCAGTTTTGCCGAGTCTAGGTGCATGCCGTTAAGGATAGAATCGATTGTTTGGGAATTGTTTCTTGATTTCGCGAAGTAGGAATTTTCCAGACCCCAATTCGGTGTCCGCTTCTGGAGCGTCCAACAAGAAGCCACACCGGACGTCGCGCCGATTGACTCATGGCTTGCGGGTTCGCTGCTCAGTTCTTTAGGGCTGGGGGCAGCGGCCGACAACGCGCCACTCCTGCGCCAGGCGAGTAGGGGTTCAGTTCACTGCGCCATCCAAAGAACTAAAGTTGCTAACCGTGATCTCGGCACTGTCGAACGCGTCAACTCTAACGGCAACCTTAGAATCCGGATGGACTCAGGCCAGGAAGTCCGATTCAACGTCCGCGAGCACCCGCATGTTGACTATGGTTACGCAGTGACCCGCCATAGCGGCCAGAGTCAAACCGCGGACCTGGCAAATATCGAGTGCGGCCTTCCGCGTACTCTACACAATAACGAACACGCAGCATTAAGGTTACAGAGCACGCTTCGGCTGGACTTGCGCCAGCGCTCCAGCGCTGGCGCAAGTCCAGTCACAACTAGAAAGCATGTGGCGTTCCACTTGCAAGTTAATTACGTGACACAACAAGCCGGCATTTCGGATCGCACACTGCCCATGCACATACTCGGGGAATGATCCGTTATCGCCCTCCGAATCCGCCGAGTACGAATCTCGGCAAAGCCTGTCCGCCAGCATTCGTGAGTAAATTGGATTTCGGGCATGTAGGCGCGACCTCTGCAACCGACCTGCCCATGCTTTGGTGTGCAGGGGTTGCTAGAAAGGCGTGGATGTTGCCCGCATCCGGCCCGCTGAGTACGATTGCCATGCCCGAGATTTGTCCGCGCTCGTTGATTTTGTTAGCCATGACTGCGCAGAGGTTGGAGCTGGCAGGAAACAGCGTGTTAAGGTCAGTCATCATGTTGTCCTCCCAGACGAAGGCATGGGACCAGTTGAAGCTGGAGTCCCAGTTGCTTCCCACCACTTGGCCCTTGTTGTTGATGCCGCTGGCTATGCCGCCAACATCTCCTGGCAGAATACCGAGATTTGTGAGTGTGTCATTCTGCCAAAGCGCGCCATATTGAGTTGTGCCGTCGGGGCTGCCGACGAACCCAACAATTTGGTCCTGGTCGTTAATGCTGAAGGCGAGAGCGAAAGTTCCGAGGTCTTGAAGCGTGGTGAGAGTGCCATTTTTCCACGATGCGGCGTGACTCGTCGCACCGCCGCAGGTTCCCGTGTCGCCTACGGCTCGGCCTCGATCGTTGATCCAAAATGCGTCCCCGTCTGGATCGCTACCCGTAGGAAGAGCGTGGGCTTTATATATCCCATGGTTGCCCTTTTTCCACAACACCGGCAGCTGAATCCGATTATTAGTTGTGCCAGCCGGGCATGAGGAGTCCACAATACCGTCTTCCGCGAATCCTACGATTTGTCCACGGTTATTGATCGCGCTCGCCTGCCCGTTATTTCCGCCGAGCGTCGGGAGAGCGCTCATGTGGAAGAATTGCCAAAGAAAAGGGCGACACGTATGGTGTGTGCCGAAGCCGCAAATGTCTTCGCCGTTCGGGTCCAGGACAGCCGTTTCAGAATCACCTACTACCTGCCCGAAGTCGTTGATCTCGCCCCAGTTCATCCAAGTGTTCGTTCCTCCGAGAGTGCCGAGGTCGGTCTTGAAACCGGCGACGTCTATCAATGCGCGTCCGTTTAGAAGTTGACCGAAAATGAGATCCTGCTGCCCCGGTGGCAGGTTCCCGGCCATGATCTCGGTCCAGCCCTCGTTATTGACGGACATGGCACAACCCAGATTGTCATTCCCCTCAGCGCCCAAATCGGTAACTCTGTAGCTGGCTTGAGCGACCGCATTGCTGAAGCAAGCGAGAACCATCGTCGTAATCCACAGTGTCCAGAAATTCTGCAACCGTCTTAGAGTGCTCATATCTCCTGTTTTCCTCCGGTAAAGTCGTGGTGCCGAGATGACTGTCGATTTACGCCAGGCACCTCGGCGCTCGGGCAGTTCGCAGTGCTATTGAGAGCAGAACGGGCTCACAACCCCACAATTCCTGCTGAGTTACAAGCAAGGCAGCATGTGGTGTTCCACGTTCCCAGCGATTTACGGGACACAACCGGCACAAGGTTTCAGATTTCGAAGCAGAGTGGCGGGCTAACAACCTCTCGGTGTGATCCCACAACGGCTGGAGCAACTGTTTCTCCAGCTTCCCATATCGAACGGGCAGGAGATTATGAAATTCGAGAACCGTGAACCGCCACAAGGCAGCCCAATCCATTTCAATTGACTTTCCGATGTGTAACATACATACTGGTTGGTATGTTAGCCGGCTCCGAAGATAAGCGCAGGCTGCGTGATCCGGAACGTACACGGGAACGCTTGCTGCAAGCTGGTTTTCAACAGGTGTACAGATCTGGATTCCAGAGCGCCAGCATCGATACCATTCTGGCTGCCACCAATGTCACCAAGGGAGCACTCTATCATCATTTTGATAGCAAGGAAGATCTCGGGCACGCAATCATCGAAGAGATCGTCGCGAAGCTCACCCAAGACAAGTGGATCGGTCCTCTGCAGCAGGGCAAAAACCCTATCGATACTTTGATCAGCATTGTCCAGGCGACATCAGTTCGCCCCGCAGACGTAAAGGGGGGCTGCCCACTTCTCAACTTGGCGCAGGAAATGTCTGCCTTGGACGAACAATTCCGCAAGCGACTGGAAAGGATCTTCCGCGAATGGATCGAAGGAATTGCCGCAGCGTTGCGGAGGGGGCAGTCCCAGGGAACAGTCCGCCGCGACCTGCATGCAGAAGAGACTGCCGGCTTTCTGATCGCGATGTACGAGGGCTACGCCGTCCTAGCAAAGAATGCGCAGGATCCGAAAGTGTGGAATGTGGGAATCAGAAATATCGTGGGGTGGCTGAAGTCTCTCCGGGCGCCTCGTCAATCTGGGCGAGGCGGGCGGCGGATGTCGAAAAAGCCGGTGGTCCGGCCACGACAACGATTCTGACACAGGGGAAAAACCATGAAGCGAAGAAGATCGGCGATGATAACTTCTCTAACCTGCGCTCTTGTCCTGGGGTTCATTGGAATGGAGCATGGACAGGCGCAAGCGTCCCAAACAGCCTATCCGAGCATGGCGCCACTCGATCAGTACCTCATGGCAGACCAAAAGGCTGAGATTGCATTGGCTCGAAGCGCGGCCCCGGAAGCCATATCGGGCGATGCAGAAATTCTAGTCCTCGGGCGCCATGGCTACGAAACTGCCGTCGAAGGGAAGAACGGCTTTGTTTGTGTCGTCGAGCGCGGGTGGATGTCCCCTTCTGACGCTCCGGAGTTTTGGAACCCCAAAATTCGAGGTCCAATTTGTTTCAATCCGCCAGCAGCTCGATCCGTCCTGCCGGCTACTTTTAAAAGAACAGAGATGGTATTAGCAGGGCGAACTAAGGCTGAAATCATCGAGGGCAACAAGGCAGCATTCGAAAAAGGTGAACTGCCGCCGCTCGAGCCCGGTGCCATGAGTTACATGATGTCGAAGACAGCTTATCTCACCGATCGCGATGATCACAACCTGGCTCACTTGATGTTTTACGCGCCTCCGCTGGACGGCAAAGAGTGGGGGGCCGATCTGCCGAAATCCCCCGTAATGCTGAATCCGCAATTCAAAGGGACTCAACCCGTCGACGTCTTTGTCGTTCCCGTGGGCAGGTGGTCAGATGGATCCGCTGCTCCGGTTATGTAGGACCGCTTCGTTTGGCAGTGCAGGTGCCAGTTCGATCGAGATGGCCGAAAAGAAAGCAATGCCAGAGTTTCGATCATGAGCGCTGCGCCACGAATCGCATTCAAGACAAAGGGTAGAATCCTATTTTTGGAGTTGGCCGAGATCGTGGCAGTGCAAGCCGAAGGTAATTACGTTTCACTGCTGCACCGGCCCCATTTCTATTTGCTGCGCGAGTCCCTTTCGTATATGGCGGAAAAGCTCAAGCCCTATGGCTTTATTCGCATCCACCGATCGGTCATTGTGAACATTTCGTCCGTGGAGGAGATTCAACCGTTGCCGACGGGAGAGTACAGGCTGCGCATAAAAGGCGGGAAGGAATACCTGGTAACGCGCACATACAAAGACAACCTCAGAGATCTGGCTCAACTGTGGGTAGGCTCAGAGCGCCTTCCCGGCTAATAGGAGCCGGAGCTATTTGTCTCTTCATTATTGCTGCGGACTCCGACTCGATCGCACTGTCGGCATCGAACGCGGCGATAGCTGAGTGTGAGGAATCCCAGTACTCAGGAAGTCCGATTCAACGTCCGCGAGCACCCGCATGTTGACTATGGTTACGCAGTGACCAGCCACAGCAGCCAGGGGCAAACCGCGGACCGAGTGCTGATCCACGTGGACACCGAGAGAAGCGAACTGTTGGTCAACAACCGCTTCGCGTACGTATCCGTTTCGCGGTGCTCAACACGACTCCCACATCTACACAAATGACGGGGGCAAGCTTTCCGCAGTCTCAGTCGCCGAAAGTTCGCAACGTACAGCAACCGACGTGGAACAGCAGCTGGCTGCGCCGAAGGCCGAACCGGTTAGCCAGCGAGGGGGACGGCCCTCCGAAGAGGAGCAAAGGTCATAGTCTAGGAATAGGACTCGCATGAACGGCGAAAAGCGGTGCAAATCGATCCACATAAGCCGACTTGAACGAAGCCGCTTTGCGGCGGACGCATTCGCGTGTTGCTGAGCCGACGGTCGAGGTGATCTGAGCTAGTTTGTGTCGCAGAGGAGGAACTCTCTGTGACCCATCTACGCCAGATCATGCTTGAAGAACTACGGCGCCGCAACTACGCCGAGTCCACCATCCGACACTTACATCCACACGGTCGAGCATTTCAGTCGGCACTTCCATCGTTCACCCGATCAGCTTGGCCCCGAGCACATTCGCCAGTATCAGGCCGCGCTGTTCACGCGCTGGAAGCTGGCCCCGAACACCGTAACGCAGCGCTTGGCCGCTTTACGCTTCTTCTATGTTCAGGTGTTGAAGCGAGGCTGGAGCGTTGCCGAGACGCCGTATCCGAAGAAGGTTCTGCACCTGCCCGAGATACTCAGCCAGGAAGAAGTCGCGCGTCTGATCGACGCGGCAGAGTTTCCCTTTCATCGCATCCTGCTGATGACGCTGTATGCCACGGGCGCACGTCGCGCAGAAGTGGCGCACCTGAAGATCAGCGATATCGACAGCCAGCGGATGGTCATCCATATCCGGGGCGGCAAGGGGCGCAAGGACCGCGATGTCATGCTCAGCCCGAAGCTGCTCGATGCCCTGCGCGTCTACTGGCGCGGGCTGAAGCGCAAGCCCACCGACTGGCTGTTCCCCGGCAACCGATGGCATACGGCGAGTCATCCGGTCTCCACCAAGGTTCTCTGGAACGCCTGTCAGCAGGCCGCCGAACGCGCCGGCCTTGAACACAAGCACATCCATCCCCACACTCTGCGCCACTGCTTTGCCACGCATCTGCTCGAAGCCGGTGCCGACCTGCGCACCATCCAGATGCTGCTGGGGCATCGCGACCTGGAGGAGACGACGATCTATCTGCATCTCTCCCGGCGGCATCTCAGCGCCACCGGCAGTCCGCTGGATGCACTCACGATCCGAGGAGAAGGAGAGCCGACGCAGAGCGCATGAACCGGCCTCCTCTGGAGGTGGCCGACATCGTTCGCTGTGCAGGACAGTCCTTCATTGAGCGCAGTCGCAAGTGGATCAACGGGCAACACGAAAAGGTGTTGCTGGCCATCACACGCTGCCGCACCGCCGCGCTGGGTGGACATCGCGATCAGTGCTCGGACTGCGGACATTCCGCCATCTCTTACAACTCGTGCCGCAACCGGCACTGCCCCAAGTGTCAGGGCAACGCCCGCCTGCGCTGGCTCCAGGCGCGGGAACGGGAGTTGCTGCCCACCAGCTACGTGCACGTCGTCTTCACCCTGCCGCGGGAACTGGCTCCGCTCGCATTGCAGAACAAACGGCTGATCTACAACCTGCTGTTTCACGCCAGCGCTGCAACCCTGCTGGAGATCGCCCGCGATCCACGCCACCTTGGAGCCGAGATCGGCTTCTTCAGCGTGCTCCATACCTGGGACCAGCGACTGCAGCATCATCCCCATGTCCACTGCGTGCTTGCCGCCGGCGGTCTCGCTCCGGATCACTCCCGCTGGATCTCCTCGCGCCGCTCCTTCTTCCTTCCCGTCAAAGTGCTCAGCCGTGTCTTCCGCGGCAAGTTTGTCGCCGGACTCAAGACCGCCTTTCATGCCGGCGCACTCCAGTTCCACGGACATCTCTTACCGCTTGCGGAACCGCGCGCCTTCGCCTCGTGGCTGCGGGTACTGTTCCGTCACGACTGGGTCGTCTACTCCAAACGGCCTTTCGGCGGGCCAGAACATGTGCTGCGCTATCTCGGCGCCTACACCCATCGCGTCGCCATTTCCAACAGCAGGTTGGTTGCTCTCGCCGAGGGCAACGTCACCTTTCGCTGGCGCGACTCCGCTCACGGCAACAAGAAGCGGCTCATGACCCTGCCTGTCGATGAGTTCCTGCGCCGCTTCCTCCTGCACCTGCTGCCGCGCGGCTTTATGCGCATCCGCAACTTCGGCTTCCTCGCCAACCGGCGGCGAGCAGAACTTCTTCCACTCTGTTTCCGGTTGCTCCAGCCATCCGATCAGCCAGCAGCAGGCGCCACCTCGCTGACCGCGCTCCCCATTCACTCGCTGTGGCAATGTCCGCTTTGCGGCGGAACCATGCAGGTTGTCGAGCGCCTCTCCGCCGCGCAACTCCTCCTCCGATCTCCGCCTCATCTCAGCCGGTGCGCCGCATGAATCCACATCTCCAGCCTCGAATCTCGCTCGTGCTTCGGCGCGCACACTGGTTCTGTGTCTCGCATTTGTCAGAATGCAGTATGGTGGTGCGATTCAGACTCTCCGATGCGCCGCCCCACGCCCATTCTCTCTGCGACCCGCTACTGAAACCCAAGCGCTCTGACCGCAACGGCACACTCGCAAACGATCAAGACCGGCTCATCCAGATACAAATCCCATAGTCCCCCGGGGCGGCTTCCTTCAAGTCGCTGTATCTGAAGCGCCCCTCCACAGCGTCTCAACTCCCAGCTCTTCGCTCGGGGGCGCTTCAGATACAGCACTAAGACTTCTCGGTACAAATCCAGCAACTTCCTCGAAGCTCGTGATGACCAGTGTCCGGATGGCCGACAAACCGGGAGTTGACGCGATATTCGTAAACACAAGTGCGTCTCTCTGTACCAATCTGGCATTCGCGCCGCCTACGGGTCCTCGACCTGCGATTCTGCATCGCCCAGGAGATTGCTCACGCGAATGATGGTGTCGATTTGCTCCGGCGTGACCCGCGCCAGCAGGTTCCGCCTGACGGATTCCGCGCGGATGGAAGGGCAAGTGCCAGCTTCTCGCGACCGATCTTGGTGAGCTCGACGAGAGTAGCTCGCCCCTCGCCAGGCCGTCGTGCAATGAGGTTCCGCTCCTCCATGCGGCTCAGTTGGTGTGACAGGCGGCTCTTTTCCCAAGCCATCACGGCAGCAAGATCCTGCTGGCGCATCTCACCTCTGCCGTAGGCGGCAATGCGAGAGAGTACTCCAAACTCAGAACCGGAAAGCCCGGTTGCTCGGGTAATATCGCGTCCAACGCGCTCAAGCACGTCCTCCCCCATGGACACGAACGCATGCCAAATGCGAAGTTCGCGCGGAGACAGTGGTTTTGCGGCCATCGTCACTCAAGCCTAACAACCTACAGTTGACATGACAACCGGGCTACATTTAGCGTGGTTGACGTGTCAACCATCATCGATGTTCGATTTGTGCAGACCGATATCGACCGCTGCTTGGAATTGCAACGGTTGCTCCATGACTTGCGAACTGGGATGAATTTGCTCCTGCCAGAACAGCTAGCGAAGCGTTTGACCGCCCTTGATGAACTCGACGCCATTATTGGAGATCTTGATCTGGACGCACTCCATGCGCTCCCCGAACCTGAACTCATCGCGCGTGCAATGGTGCTTCGCTGCGAGTTCGAAGCCGCGAATGAAATGATTTACCAAGCCGCGCGCGCGGAAATCGCCGCTCTGCGGAATTCACCCGTAATGAATCATTGGCTCATGCAACTTGTCAGTGACGGAGATGAAGAAGGGCCGCGTCCTGGTCTCAGCTTTGATTTGCTCGACGAGTTTGTCAGCGGTGTCCTCCAGATTTGCAGACCGGGAGGAACGACTGTTCTTCCGTCGCCGGAGATGGCGGCCTATCAGCCCACACCCGCGCGTCACATTCTCGATCTGGTTGCGGCCTGCAACTTCTCCAAGGACGACGTTCTTGTTGATCTGGGATCGGGATTGGGGCATGTTCCCTTGCTGGTTTCCATCGTGACGGGAATCCGCACGCTCGGAATTGAGGTTCAGCCGAGCTATGTTGCGAGTGCACAGGGAACCGCACGGGAGCTAAATCTGAGTCGCGTTAGTTTTGCGGCGGAAGATGCTCGCATGACGGATCTCTCAAACGGCACCGTGTTCTACATGTTTTCCCCTTTTTGGGGTTCGATCCTCACGGACGTTCTATGCCAACTGCACAAACAGAGCCAGCAGCGATCAATCAAGGTCTGCTCTCTTGGGCCGTGTAACCGCATCCTGCAAGGCCAAACGTGGCTGAGAGCGACCGAGCGGACAGAGAAGGGAAGAATTGCCGTATTCAAATCTATATGAGCGGCGGATACCTACGGAGAAAACTGGTAAGTCCTGTTATTGTCGGTTCGTGTGGCATGGCAGAAAATCCTGGATCATGGGCTACTCGGAAGTTGAGCTACGCACAACCACATGGGCCATAGGTCGGCTTCTCGGAGATGTGGCCGGATTAGTATCGATAAACGGGCTTGTCGCCACCAACTCCCGTACCGTCGTGATCGAGGCGGGATCGCATGGTCGGCATGGCACTCCCTGGCTGATGGAGTGAGTGCCGCGCCAAGATGGCCCGTCGCTAACGGACGCCGATCACTCGATCCGATGCTTCCCCGTCCCGAACCGGCGCTTTCTTCAGTAGCTTATAGTACCCGCAAAGCTGAACCTGATTGGCCATTTCGCATCAAGTGTGGGCGGGGAAACGGGGTTGATGTACACCGTGAACGGAGCGCGCCCGCTCGCTTGCGCGAACCGACCCGTACCACCAGTAATCGCGAACTCGCCTTCCTGCACGATCAGCTCTGGCGACGACGCCCGCGCCCATTTGTTCTATGCGGGTACCGTGCTATCGGCGATGGACCGACTTCGAGAAGCGGATTTTCATCAGCAACGCGCTGCCGAGCTAGATCCCATGTCTCCGGTTGTGATTGGCGGATGGGGCGCAGACGGCTTTTTCAACGGCAATATGACAATGCGATCTCCGCATGTCAAAGGTCCCTCGAACTAGACCCCACCTACCCCTGGGCGTTGCGCTGGCTTGGCGAGGCCTATCTGCTGAAGGGGATGCACAAAGAAGCCGTCCGCACCTTGAACAAGATTGGAACTCCAGTGTTTGGCTGCGGTCTTCTGGGGTGGAGTTACCTGAAGGCAGGTTGTCGCGACAGGGCAACCCAGCTCTTGCTCGATTTGGAGAAACAGGCGTTGCCGGCACTGGCATGCCAACGTGCCATCCTGAACCTCGCCTTTGGCCATGAAGAGGAGACATTCACGCAGCTTTGGCAAGCATGCGTTGCTCGCAACGTAGGTGTTCACTGGTTGAAGGTCGATCCAATCTGGGATCCGCTCCGAAGCAATCCCCAATTTCAGGAAATACTCCATCGAATGAACCTGTAGTGCTCGTGCTCACTGAGCCGTGATCCGTTTGTGATCCGATAAAACTGCTTACTACTGTCTTCCACTGCTTTACGGTGCCCGCCGTGCGCTCTATGTTGTTGAAACTACGATTTCGAGTAAATCGAACCCACTCGCTCTGCCATGTTTTTCTGATCCTTTTAACCTTCGCATTTGAATCCAAGCACGACATGCGAGTAGTATCCTTTGCCCGTGCACGAAATTCTGGGTCAGGACTATTTCATGAAAACGTTTGCGACGTTTCTTCTCGTTTTGCTTGCTTTCCTCAGCGCGAATTCCGCGGCTCAATCCAGCTATGAACTGCAATCTCCTGACCAGCGAATTAAAGTAAGGATTCGCACCGCAGGACAGCTTCGATACGACGTTGTCCTGAAGGGACGAGCCGTTCTTGAGAACTGCACGATTTCTCTCGATGTCGAACACCAGAAGTTCGGAGCTGAGACGAAAGTGATCGATGCGAAAAGCAGTTCGCACGATCAGGTGATTAAGCCGGTCGTTCGGCAGAAATTCGCCGAAATTCGCGATCGGTACAACGAACTGCGGTTGAACATGCAGGGCGGATACGCGGTCGTGTTCCGCGCCTACAACGAAGGCGCTGCGTACCGCTTTGAGAGTTCGCTGCCGCGCGAGAAAGTCAAAATTTACAGCGAAGAATCCGCGTTCAATTTTCCTTCGAACTTTGTGGTCTATTATCCGCAGGAAGACAGCTTCTATTCCCATAACGAACGCAAGTACCTGCCGCAGCATTTGAGCGAGATTGCGGCCGCGTTTATTGCGACTTTGCCGGCGGTCGTGGATATCGGAGAAGGTGCCAAGCTGGCCATTGCGGAATCGGATTTGGAGGATTACCCCGGATTGTGGTTGCGCGGAACTGGCGGAAACGGATTGGCGGCCACATTTCCTCCGTACCCGACCAAGTTGGAGCAGACCAGCGATCGCGACTACAAGCCAGTTGAAGTTGCTGACTACATCGCCGAAACTTCCGGAACGCGGACCTTTCCGTGGCGAGTAATCGGCATTGCCGATCATGACGGCGACTTACTTACAAATCAAATCGTTTACCTGCTGCAACGGCCATCCCAGTTTCAGGACACGTCCTGGATCAAGCCGGGCAAAGTCGCCTGGGACTGGTGGAATGACTGGAACATTGATGGAGTTGATTTTCCCGCGGGCATCAACACCAAGACATACGAGTACTACGTGGATTTCGCCGCGAAGTACGGCATCCCATACATCATTCTTGACGATGGCTGGTACAAGCTGGGCAATCTGCTTGAAGTTACTCCTGAACTCAATATGCAGGAATTGGTTGATTATGCCAGGAAGAAGAATGTCGGAATCATCCTGTGGGCGTCGTGGAAGACGCTGGATGATCAGTTGATTCCGGCACTCGATCAGTTTGAGAAGTGGGGCGTGAAGGGAATCAAGGTGGACTTCATGCAAAGAAGCGATCAGATCATGATCGACTATTTCTATCGCGTGTGTCGCGAGGCGGCGAAGCGCCATATGCTGGTTGATTTTCACGGTGATCAGAAGCCCGCGAGTATGACTCGCACCTGGCCCAATCTCATTAATGCCGAAGGCGTGCGCGGGATGGAATGGAGCAAATGGAGCCGGGAGTCGGAACCAGAACACAACGTAACGCTGCCTTTTACACGGATGTTCCTGGGGCCCCTGGACTATACGCCGGGTGCGATGCGGAACGCGACGAGGACGACCTTTGCAGCGATCAACAGCCAGCCTATGGCGATGGGCACTCGCTGTCATCAACTAGCCATGTATGTGGTGTATGAGGGGCCGTTGCAGATGCTATCGGATAGTCCTTCAAATTACTTGCGGGAACCCGAAACCATGGAATTTCTCGGGCCAGTTCCGACGGAGTGGGATGAAAGCAAGGTGCTCGACGCGCGCATTGCCGACTACGTTGTGGTCGCGAGGAGGAACGGCCATGACTGGTATGTGGGAGCGATGAATGACTGGACGCCGCGCAGTTTGCATATTGATTTGTCATTCCTGCCAGAAGGAAATTTCACGATGGAGGCTTACCAGGACGGTGTGAATGCAGACCGCAATGCGAGTGATTACAAAAAAATCGTGGTGCAAGTGAATCGTGGTACGAAGTTGACGCTTCCCCTCGCGAGTGGAGGCGGCTGGGCCGCTCGCATTCATCAATAACTCGCAGTTCACCGCGACTTTGGAAGCGCGCGAACCGCTCCCGTGGAAATTCCGCCATCCACTAAGAGTATCTGTCCCGTGATGTAGCGGCTCGACTCAGCAGCGAGAAAGACGACCGCGGAGTCAAGGTCAGGGAGCGCGCCTGGACGTTTGAGCGGAATTCGGTCGGATAGATATTCGACCCATTCTTTGTCTTCGTACAGAATCTTGTTCTGATCCGTTCGAAACCACCCTGGAGCAAGGCAGTTCACGGTGATTCCGTACTTGCCCCAGTCGTCGGCCAAACTCATGGTGAGCTGGCGGATGCCGCCGCGACTTGCGCCGTAGGGCGCTAAACCAGCGTATCCGGCGACGCTGGTGACGGAGCCGATGTTGATTATGCGTCCATAGCCGCGCGGCGCCATGAATCGAGCCACTGCCTGAGCCACAAAAAAACTGCCGCGAAGATTGGTATCGAGCACCAGGTTCCAGTCGTCCCAAGTCACGTCAAGTGCTGGCTTGCGAACATTGCAACCCGCATTGTTCACCAGGATGTCGAGCCGGCCGAAGGCATCGTGCGCAGCGGAAACCATACGCTCGATGCTCTGAAGATCGCGAACGTCCAGTTCGAGAGATAATGCGCGCCGGCCGAGCGCGCGAATTTCGGTTTCCAAGCCAGCAAGCGAATTGCGATCGCGGCTGGTGAGTACCAGGTCCGCGCCTGCTTTCGCCAGCGCACGCGCAAAGTGCTGTCCCAGTCCGCGGCTGGTTCCAGTGACAATAGCTGCATGGCCAGTCAGATCGAACAACTCGCTCATGATGTTGCACCGGGATTAAGAACCACTTTCATGAGGCCGCGTTCGCGAGCGTAGAGCCGCTCGAACCACAGCGGTCCTTCCGCGAGAGGCGCGACCGCGCTAATCAGCGGCTTCACTTTGATTTGCCCGCTGCTCAATAACTCAATCGCGCGCGGATACTCTCCCGCCGAAGCGCACGAGCCACGTAATGCGATTTGGCAGCTTACTACTCGCTGCAGCGGGATGGTCACTTCCGGAGAAATATTCCCTACGAGCACGACATCGCCGCCCTTGCGAACGCAATTGATGGCCGACAGAATTGCAGGACGTATTTCCGACTGCTTCGACGACAATGTCGCAGCCAATCCCATTCGTGCGCCGCTGTATCTCCTGGACCAGATTTGGACCGGAGAGCAGGACCGAAGTTGCGCCCAACGACTCGCTCAAAGCGAGCCGAGACGCATCAACGTCGGTGACAAAAACTCGCGAGCATCCTGCGACTCTGAGTGCCTGCTGGATCAGCAGTCCGATTGTGCCGGCTCCCACAACCAGCGCGTTGCTTCCAGGCTCGATTGATGGCAGCGAGACGGCATGGAGCGCCACTGAAACCGCTTCCAGCAGAGCCGCTTCGGGAAACGAGAGTTGGCCCGGCAGTCGGTAAACGATGCGCGCGGGCAGCGCCACGAATTCAGCAAAAGCCCCTGCACGACGGTATTGCCCACAGGAAACGCCGAGCACTTCTCGTCTGTCGCACAGATTCACCGTGCCCCGCCGGCAGTAAACGCACTCGCCGCAGTAGATAGTGGAGTCGAAGGTGACGCGGTCGCCTTCCCGAAAGTTGTCGACACCTTCCCCGACGCGCGCCACAATGCCGGCGGCTTCATGGCCCATCACGATTGGCGGAATGCGGCGGCCCGAGGAGCCATCGTAACCGTGCACATCACTGCCGCAAATCCCGCACGCCGCCACACGCACCACGATCTCGCCGCGCCCAGGCTCGGGGACCGGAAGATCCACGAGTTGTAGGTTCTTGTATTCCGAAAGAAGAAGCGCTTTCATAACCGTCTGGTGCGACCTGAGCGACACAATATCACGGAGCCGGATTCTGGCGCTTCTTGACACCACATCTCTGGGGATTGAGAATGTGCGCGCTTCGACTTTCATTCAGCAACTGAAAGAGGGTGCCGTGTTCCGTATCAACCGACGTGAATTCCTGAGTGGTTCGGCAACGCTTCTTGGCGCCGCCGGACTCCGCGTGCCGCTGTGGGTGCAGTCCTTGGGCAATGGCGACGCGGGGATCTCGCAACCCATCTTGCTTGGAGTTGATTATTATCCGGATCAAACTCCGGAGTCGTTGTGGGAAGAAGATGCGCGCAAGATCTCTGAAGCAGGACTGACGAACGTGCGTATCGCGGAATTTGCCTGGGCCTTGATGGAGCCGTCCGAAGGGAAGTTCGATTTCGAATGGCTGCAGCGCTCGGTTGACCTTCTGCACCGCCACAAGATCGCCGTAATTCTCGGAACTCCTTCGGCTGCCCCTCCACCTTGGTTGTCGGCAAAATATCCGGACATTGTGGAAGTGAATGAGCGCGGGGAGCGGCTCCATCCAGGAGGGCGCCGCTTCACTTGTCCAACAAACGCGACGTATCGGCGGTTATCCGTCAATATCGCAACTGAAATGGCCAGAAAATTCGCACAACATCCGGCTGTCATTGGCTGGCAAATCGATAATGAGCTGACGCTCGGCTCTTCGGCACGCTGTTACTGTGAGTTTTGCCGCGCCGGTTTTCAGAATTGGCTGCGGTCGAAGTACGGCAGTCTCGATAATTTGAATCAAACCTGGGGCACAGTGTTCTGGAGCCAGGCGTACAGCGATTGGGCGCAGATTCCCGTTCCGTTGCCGTCGGGAGCAGACCCGAATCCTGGATTAGCGCTTGATTACGGCCGCTACCAGTCGGCAGCCAATGCCTCTTTCATTGAAGAGCAGCTGTTGGTGCTGCGCAAGTTGTGTCCGCATCATTTCGTGACGACCAATAATGTCGGTGTGCCGCTGGACAACATCGACGAGCGTGAACTCTACGCCAATCTGGATTTCGTCGCGTTCGACAACTACCCGGGATTTTTCGACATGCTCCTGCATCAGCAGGGCAAAACAGGGCAGTTCTTAAGCGACGTGGTTCCAGCAACCCTGGCCATGCAGCACGATTTCGGGCGCAGCATTCTTGGCAAACCATTTCTGATCATGGAAGAGCAGAGTGGTAAGGCTGGGCAAAGCACGTTCTCGCCACAACCGGAAAAGGGACAGGTGCGGCTATGGAGCTATCAGGCCATCGCGCACGGGGCCATGGGGATCAACTATTTTCGTTGGGATACGGCAACCTTCGGCGCGGAGGAGTACTGGCACGGCATGCTCAACCATGATCGCTCAAAGAGTCCTGGGTTTGATGAGATCGTGCAAACTGTGCGGGAGTTGAAAACGTTAGGACCGGAGTTCCTGTACTCCGAGTACGAATCAGAAACAGCCTTGTATTTCGACTACGACTGCAGTTGGGCAAATAAGATTCAGCCGGGACACTATGCTCTGAACTACGTGGACCAGGCGACGTCCTGGTATGGCGCGATTTCACCGAGCCATACGGGAATCAACGTCATCGGGCCCGGAGCCGATCTCTCGCGCTATAAGGCAGTCTTTGCGCCTTTGGTCTATGTGCTCTCGGAGGCGCAGGCAGACAGAATTCGGCAGTACGTGCGCAACGGCGGAGTGTTCGTAACCAGCTTCCGCCTGGGAGTAAAGACGCAGACGAGCCAGATCGTGCGCAAGCCGCTGCCTGGATTTCTGGCGGATGTGATGGGCGTGACCGTCTACGATTACGCTCCAATTTACTCGAACAATCCTCGCGTGCATTTCAGTTCGCAACTAGCCGGGCCCGAAACTGAGTGCGGTATCTGGGCAGATATCCTTGCGCCTTCCGGCGCAGAGGTGCTCGCGATTTATAGTTCTGGCCAGTACACAGGCAAGCCGGCCATCACCATGAACGGTTTCGGAAAGGGAAAAGCAGTGTACATCGGAGCCGATCTACGTCCGGCAGACCTCGCTCGAGTGCTGCGGAAGTTTTCTGAAATTGCGGGGATCAAACCGGTGCTGGATGTGCCTCGGGGAGTTGAGGTAACCGTGCGCAAGAAAGGGAGTAAACAGTGGGTTCTTGTCCTCAACCACAAACCTGAGCCGCAGACCATTTCTGTGCGTCGTGTAAAAGATGCAATTTCCGGCAAAGCGTACTCAGGTTCTGCTGAAATTCCAGGGTATGGAGTTCTCGTTCTTGAGGCAGCCGGAGCGACTCCGTCATGATTCGACAATTCCTGCGCAGGCGCTAGCGCGCGGATGTCACGATGCCGCTGCCTTCGCGGATCGTAATGATCTGGTTCGCCTTGACGTTCGTGAATCGTTCGACTTTTTGTGTGGTCGGCCACTTGATCTCGATCGCATCCACAACTTCGGCCTTGCCTAGGCCGAAGTGAAGGCGCAAGTCGCCTTGAGACATCACGCTTGATCCGCTGTGTACTTCATCCATTTGCGCGTGACTGCCGATAATCACACGGGCACGCGCGCCGATCGCGGTGCGGTTACACTTCGATCCGATCAGCTTGATCTTGATCCAGTTCTGCTTGTTGCCGCCGTCGTTCCGCAGCAGTGAGGGCACGTCTCCCAGGTTCAGGACAAGGATGTCGATGTCGCCATCGTTGTCGTAGTCCCCGAAAGCCGCGCCACGGCTTGAAAATCGTTCCGCAATTCCCGGGCCCATCCCGGCCGAGACATCCTTGAACTGCCCGTTGCGCAAATTCCTGTACACCAGGCGCGGGTTCTTATAGGTCTGGCCAGTATCATGCGAATCGATCTGCGGATACACGTGGCCGTTGATCTGGATGATGTCCTGCCAGCCATCGTTGTCGTAATCCACGAAGCCACAGCCCCAAGCGACGTACCGATTGTTGATTCCGACTCCCGACGCGAACGTAACATCATTGAAAGTGCCATCGCCGTTGTTGTGGTAAAGATTGCAGGTGTCATCGGCGAAGTTGGTTTTGAAAATGTCGAACCATCCGTCGCAATCGTAGTCACCCACGGCTACGCCCATGCCAGCCTGCTCGTGTCCGTCTTCGCTGTATGCGCAGCCGGCAATCATGGCGGTGTCAGTAAACGTTCCATCATGATTGTTGCGGAACAGGATGCTCGGCTCTGAGTCCACGGCTACGTAAATGTCCGGCCAGCCATCGTTGTCGAAGTCATAGGAAACAGCCGTGATCGAGTAGCGCGGGCCCGGCTTCAAAATGCCGGCCTTCGCCGATACATCGGTAAAAGTTCCGTCGCCGTTATTGTGATAAAGAACGTTCGTATCGCCAGTCAGACCGCGCGGCCCACACATGACTGGGATGCCCTTCCATTGGCACTCCGGCGGCGGATTTGGCCCAGGCGTTTGCGCCGGATCGAGCTTGATGTAATTACAAACGAAGAGGTCGAGATGGCCGTTGCGGTCGTAATCGAGAAAGGTGCAACCTGCGCCCCAGCGCACCTGCTCGTTGTCCAGTCCAGCCTTTCGCGTAACGTCGGTGAAGGTGCCATCCCCATTGTTGTGGAACAGGATGTTGTGTCCCCAGAAGCAGCAGAACAGGTCATCCCAGCCGTCGTTGTCATAATCTCCGACGCAGACGCCCGTCTGCCAACCCGTGCGGGCGAGGCCTGATTTTTCCGTCACGTTCGTGAACGTTCCGTCGCGGTTATTCCGGAACAGTTGCGATGTGGGCGCTTTGCCTTCCGGCCACTTCTCGCCCAGGCGAGTGCCATTGGTCAGATAGATGTCGAGCCAGCCGTCGTGGTCATAATCAAAGAAGGCGATGCCGCTTCCTTTGGCCTCGATGATGTAACGCTTGTTAGTGTCGGATCCCCAGACGTTCGGCACGTTCAGTCCGGCCTCTTTCGCAACGTCCACGAACTGAACGGACTCAGTCGCGTTGGTCGGTTTCACGTCGAGCAATAACGGGCGCTTCCATCGACACAGAGGAGTCGCCAGCGCATCCATGAGCGTGCTGCCGAAGACAAGAAGCGAAGAGCCGAGAAAATGGCGACGCGGAAGCTTCACTTTGGACTCACGATGCGTGGGAATTTGCGCGACACAATTCCCGCGCCTTCTTTGATTGCGACGATCTGGTCGACGGGAACATTCGTGAGTTTCTGAATCACTCCGCTTGGCCATGTGATTTCAAGCGAATCAATCTTCGTTTTTCTTCCCAAACCGAAGTGAATGCGAGGATCGCTGGCGGACATGTATCCCATCCCGCCCTTCGCCTGTTCCATCTGCACCACGCCCTCGGACGTGAGTTTCAGTGAACATCCGGTTCCGTCGCGATTCGATTTCGTGCCGATGAGAAGAACTGTGAGCCAGTGATTCGCGTTACCGCCGTCGTTACGCAGCAACGAGGGCAAATCGCCGCGGTTGTTGGTGACAATGTCGATGTCGCCGTCATTATCGTAGTCCGCTGTAGCAATGCCGCGGCCCACAATGGGGCGCATGAAATCGGGCCCGAGCGATTCCGACGTTTTCTCGAAGTGTCCCTTGCCTGCATTGCGGAACATGAGCAGCGGTTCTTTGTACGACACCTCCGAGTGATACAGCTGAACGTTGTCGAGCATTGCACCGTTCAGTTGGAGAATGTCGTTCCAGCCATCGTTATCGTAATCCAGAAACTTCATGGAGACGCCGCTCAGTAGAATGGCCTTGTTGCCAAGGCCGGAGTTAAACGTGTCGTCGATAAACGTTCCGTCGTGATTGTTGTGATAAAGCCGATTCAGTTCGAAGTCTAGATGGGTCACATATAGATCGAGCCAGCCGTCGCCATCCACGTCAGCGGCATCGATGCCCATACCAGCTTCGTACCGGCCGTCTTCGCTCGCCGCTACTCCGGAGACGAGAGACACATCTTCAAACGTGCCGTCATGCTTGTTGATGAAAAGAAAGTTCGGCCAGGAATCATTCGCGATGGCGATGTCTGGCCAGCCATCGTTGTTGAAATCCGCCAAGACCACGCCCATGCCTTTGGCTTCAGGCTTGCCCACGCCGGAAGCATCACTCACGTCGCTGAAAGTTCCATCGTGATTGTTGTGATAAAGCTTGATGCGCTGACCTTTGTAATTTCCCGGATGGCAATAGGATCGGTAGCCAGGACGATGCTCGCCACACCAGACGTTGTTCTTCGGACTCCACTCGATATAGTTCGTGACCACCAGATCGAGCCACCCGTCCTTGTCATAGTCGAACCATCCTGCACTGGTGGACCAGCCGCCCTCATCGGCGAGTCCAGATTTGACGGTGATGTCCGTGAATGTTCCATTGCCATTGTTGTGGTAAAGAATGGCGCGGCCATAGCCCGTCACATAGACGTCGGGATATCCATCATTGTCGAAGTCGCCGACCGCTATACCTTGCCCGTAGTGGCCTTCGCCGCCCAAGCCGGCTTTTTCGGTCACATCGGTAAACGTGCCGTCTCCATTGTTGTGATACAGCGCGGAGCGCAGTGGGTGTGCGGGCTTGTAAATGTCAGTAGCGGCCGATTGCACGAAGAAAAGATCCATCAGTCCATCTTGGTCGTAATCGAGCCAAGCCACGCCCGTTCCCATGGTTTCGAGATAATACTTCTCCTCAGTCTGTGTAGAATCTTGCTGGAATGTGATGCCCGCCTCTTTGCGAACGTCAGTGTAGCGAACCGAAATGTGCGGCGTGCCTGAGGACGCGGCTTGTTTAGCCTGGCCGAGGCAAACACGCACAACAAATCCGGCGCAGAGGCAAACGGCTGCCATAATACCAGGCCCTAGAAGCCGCCTGCGTGTTTGCTTTAATTGGTTCCCCATTCCCCGAAGCGATTCTATTCTGCTGAGTAAGTGGCGAAAAACCTGTTGCGCTGCATTCTAGCGCAGCCGGAAGCCCGCGCTCAAAGCGTCCGGTCGGCGATGATCAGGGCGAACTGCAGCAACTGCTGCCTGGTCTCGACCGTGAGTGGTTCGCTGGAAGAAGCGGAACCGGAATGCGTTTGAGAGAGAACCTGTTCGATCCGCTGCACATCGAGACCGCCTGCGTTGCTTCCTTTGAACCGATTCAGCACTTCGCGCGCCTTTTCGATTTGTCCGGTCTGATAGTAAAAAACGCCAAGGGTCGAGTAACTGCCAGCCCATTCAGGAAGCAGGTCGACCGCGCGTTCAAGTTGCTCACCCGCTTTTGCGGTATTTCCGTGCAGCGCGGAGATCAAGCCAAGTCCCCACTGGATTTTGCCTGAGGCCGGAATTCGATCAAGTCCTCCCTTGAGAGTTTGCTCGGCCGCTGAGGAATCGCCCGCGCGAAGCTGCACCAGCATCAGCGAGACGTAGTACTGATCGTTGTCGGGATTGCGCGCGATCGCATCGCGGAAAATTTCTATGCTCTTCGCATTTTCCCCTAGATGTCCGTAGATGTCGCCGAGCAGTGAGAGGCAAGTGTCGTCTTTCTGTCCGGTAGCGGAGATCGTCTGGACCGTCTGCAGCGCCTCTGCGTACGATCCCTTGCGAAAATAAGCATTCGCAAGATCGAACTTGATTTCGTCGGAATCCGAGTTTGCCCGCAGCGCATTCTGAAAGTGCAAAATCGCGTCATCGTACAGGTGATATTGCGCCAGCAGCACGCCTGCGCCGGTCTGCGTCCGATAATCGCCGGAGCTGATTTGATCGAGGTGAGCCATCGCCTCAAGCCCTTCCTGGCGCTTGCCCTGCTTCAAGTACGCTTCCGCCAGCAGATACCAATCCTGTGGCTGTCCAGGATTCTTCTTGATCTGAGCAGTAAGCTCTGCGACGTCCAATTGCGTGCGCTCCTGCGCTGAGAGTTTCGATCGGTGATCGAGGTAGTCGAACAGGTGCTGGTACGGATACGGCCCAGTGGAGGCGTTCTTGGATAGCGTCTGAAAGACCTGCAGGTCGCGCTGCGCGGCATCCATCTGGTGGAGGCTGCGCTCCAGCATCGCCAGTTTGTAATAGCCTGGGGCCGGGTCGCGGCTCAGCTTGACATAGCGACGAAGCAGATCGGCGGCCTCGTTGTATTTCTTGTCTTTGGTGCGGAGGTTTGCTAGTTCAAGCAAGGCCTCCGCAAAGTTGGGATTTGAACGCAGCGCTGCTTGGAATTTCTCCTCGGATGCCGCTGTATTTCCTTGCCGTTCTTCAATGAACCCAATGTTGAACAAACAGGCGGCATTCTTTGGATCGCGTTTGAGCCCTTCCTCGAAGTACTTGCGGGCCTCGTCAAAGCGTCCAAGATGGCGATAGGAAAGCCCCATGAACGTGTAGGAGCGAGCCGAAGGATCCAGCTTCAATCAGCTCTTTGAATTCGTCGATGGCTTTATCTGCCTTGCCCGACATGAAGTAGCTTTCGCCGAGAGCCGCGCGCAGGTCAACCCGTTGCAGGCGCGAGCTTTATCCCGGATTCCAGCAAAGGAATTGCGTCCTCATAAAAGTTCTGTGACATGCTCACTCGTGCCAGCAGGAAGATGATGTCTGCATTGTCGGGAGCGGCTTTATGTGCGCGCGCCAGCAGATCGAGGGCATCCACTGGGCGCGACTCCTCGTCGAGTGCTTGCGCAAGCAGGTACATCGTTTCCGCTGAATCGGGCTTCAGCGCTAACGCGCGGTGCAGTACCAGTTCTGCTTTGGAATAGTTCGCCGCGCCAAGACAAACCTGGCCTAGGTTGAATAGGATCTCGAACGTCCCGGGCTTAAGGCTGTCGGCTTTGTCGAGTTCGAGTTCGGCGTTTTTGTACTGTTTCTCCGCGGCCAGGAGCAAGCCGAGCGTGAAGTGCCGTTGCACGTCGTTCTTGCTTTCTGTGGAAAGTTGTCTCGCAAGATTTAATCCCTCCGCGGTACGGTGGGCGCGAATGTAGGCTCGCACCAGATTCATCTTTGATTCCACCGTTGCTGGATGCACGTGTTGCAGCAGAGGAATTGCCGCGGAAGGTTTCTCTTGCGCCAGGAGAAGCAGCGCAAGATTGTAGCTTGCCTGCGCATCCGTTGGTGCCAGCGACAGCGCCTTGCGAAATTCTTTTTCCGCCAGATCTGCTTTCCCGGCAGATGCGTACAGGTTTCCCAGATTGTTATGGGTCCTCGTGGAACTCGGGTTTAGCTTCAGGGCGTGCTGAAATGCCTCAAGCGCGCAGTCGTAGTCGCGCTCACTGCTGCAGATGATCCCTAGCAGGTTGTAGCCATCCACACTCGAACTGTGCGATTGAATAAATCTTTGCACCTCAGCTTTGGCTTCGGTGACTCGCCCTTGCTTGAAAAGAGACTCGGCCTGCGCAAGCTCATTTTGCTTCACAGAGATGGAGGCAGCTTTGCGTTGCGCCGGCGCGTGGCTCTGGGAATTCAGGATCGCCGGGCAGCAGAGAGCGCACGCCACGAGGACCCCGGTTCTTGCCGGGAAAGATGGGAACGCGGCCGACATCTTGAGATGGATCCTCACTGGAACATTTTCGCCCGTCTACAGGGCGAACCGTTCTGCCCATACGGGGACAGCATTTTCGCGAGTGTATCAGGTACGCCGGCCCGAAGCCGGACCCGACGAGCCGCCGATCACAAGTTCTGCGCTAATACGGTATTCCTTGCCGTGAGGCTTTTCGGAATTCGTAAGTTCCAGCAAGGCATCCGCAGCTATTCGTCCAAGCAGGTCGCGATGTATGTCCACGGTGGTAAGCGAGGGATTGCTATATTCAGCCAGCCTGGTTTTATCGAACCCGGTTACCGATACATCTTCCGGAACGCGACAGCCGGATTCCAGTAATCCCTTCACGACACCGATCGCAGTGAGATCGTTGACCGCGATAGCCGCTGTAGGTCTTGGCTTCATACCGGCGACCGAGCGACCCGCTACCAGGCCACCCTCGAACCGCAGATCTCCTGTAAGAATGGGCCCGACCGCCAGACCCAGTTCACGCATGCATCGCTCGTACGCTTCTCGGCGGGCCCGGTTGGACTTGAGCGCTTCTCGTCCCGCGACGAATGCGATTCGACGGTGGCCGAGACCGTGCAGGTAACGAACTACCTGCTCGATTCCGGATTCATAATCAATTCGCAGGTTGCTCATATAGCCGCGCACAGGCGCGAGGTCGAGAAATGTGACGGCGATTTTGCGTCGTGCCAGTTCATGCACCAGGCGCATGCTGATTTCAGAAGTCATGATCGCGACGCCCCGGACTTTGTGTTCCATCATTCGCTCGGCGGCTTCCCGCGTGCGGTCCGGATCATAGTTCGTATCGCTGAGAATGGCGTCATAGCCGAGTTCACGCGCGCGGGCCTCAAAACTCTTGATGACCTCCGGGAAGAACGGATTTTCCAGGTCCGAAACGATGATTCCGAGGGGCCGCCGGTTGTTCGAAGCAAGCCTCCGTGCGTGCACATCGGGAACGTACCCCAGTCGCTTCACCGTCGCGAGTACATTTCGCCGGGTCTCCGGACCCACTTTGCCCGTATTGTTCACGACATTCGATACGGTCGCTGTCGACACTCCCGCCGCACTTGCAACTTCGCGAATCGTGATCGTCATATTCCAGCTGCCAAATCGATTCGGCACTGCCCTATTGCGCTACGAACCTGCTTACGATGGCGGCTGGAGTGTAGCACACTTTGAAAAATATTCTTGACATCGATTTCTCGTGCGTGGTAATTCAAACGTACTAGTTAAGCGGTTAATTTGAATCCGCTCGATTTTGCAAATCTGTGGGTAAGCGAGTTCCAAGTTCTGCTTTTTCGAACTCTGGACTCTCGTTGGGGTTAGGCCTTAAGTAGCTGTCGACCGAGGCTGGCGCCGCACTTCGCTGCGGGACAGCGGCGATTTTAGTTTTATGGTGCCACTTCGTGGCGCGACGCTGATGTCGCGTCTGCGCGGGCAATAGCGTTATTGCCTCGACTCAACTTGGTGAGAGCGTTCGGATGCCCAGGAAGGCTTCGAACGGGGAGAACGATAATGGCCTTAGTCGGCGGTTCTCGGGTTCTGCGGGTTCTGGTTGCTCTTCTCGGCATCGTCTGCATCGGGAGTGTGGTTCTTCAAGCTCAGGTCGACACCGGGTCTATCACAGGCACAATCACTGACCCCTCCGGGGCCGTGATTAGCGGCGCCAAGGTGACGCTGACCAACCAGGGAACGGGCGCATCTCTCACGACCACGACCACCAGCGACGGCGTCTACAAGTTCTCGCCGGTACGAGTTGGCACTTACAAGCTGGATGCGACCTCGCAGGGATTTCAGACGACGACCCAGACCGGTGTCGTCGTTAACATTGGGTCGAATGTCGCGTTGAACTTCACACTGAAGCCCGGTAGCCAAACGGAGACGATTGAAGTCACCAGTTCTGCCCCAGTTCTGCAAAACCAGGACGCATCTGTCGGCCAAGTCGTCGAACAACGCGAGGTTAACAACCTGCCGCTGAACGGCAGAAACTTCACGTTCCTTGCGCAGCTTGTGCAAGGTGTGAATTCTCCCCAGGCAGATACCCGAGGCAATGCTGCTTCCGGTGCATTTTCTGCGAACGGTTTCCGTCCAGCGCAGAACAACTACATGCTCGATGGAATCGACAACAACTCCGACACTGTCGATTTCCTCAATGGCACCAACTACGTCGTGCTTCCACCGGTCGATGCGATTCAGGAGTTCAAGGTACAGACCACGGACTTCGGCGCCGAGTTCGGGAGATCCGGGGCGGCGGTGCTGAATGCTACGCTGAAGTCAGGCACCAATGATTATCACGGAAGTTTGTGGGAGTTTTTCCGGAATGACAAATTGGATGCCAGGGATTTCTTCGAGCACAACTGTACGGGTGGAGTCTGCACGCCCGCCAAAAAGGGGGAACTTCGCTGGAATCAGTTCGGCGGAACTTTCGGTGGACCGATAATCAAGAACAAAGTTTTCTTCTTTGGTGACTTTCAAGCTTGGCGGCTTCGCCAAGGGCAGCCGCAGTCCGGAACAGTGCCGACGTCTGCGGAAATGGCGAGTTTGACCACGGCTACTGCGGATTTTCAGGACTTGATCATGGGGCAGTCGGGAACCCATGAGGACGCCATGCTGCGAACCATGCCACTCGGCACAATCCTGGATCCTGCAACAACCAGAGTTCTTGGCTCCGGCTTTGTGCGTGACCCGTTCACAACGGTCTGCGCGAACGAGCCGACCGGCTTTGCATATACGCTTGCAGCCTGCCCGGACCTGAATTTGATTCCGACAAGCCGGCTGGATCCGAACGCGATTGCGCTCATGCAGCTTTATCCGGCTCCAACAAACTCAAATCTGTTTTCGAACTACACGAACTCCCCGCTGTTGGTTCAGAACGAAAAGCAATTTGATGTGAGACTCGATGTGAACCCGACCCAGAAAGATCAGCTTTATTACAGCTTCAGCTACGATGACAAACCCGAGCTGATTCCAAGCATTTTCGGTGGCGTAGCAGATGGTGGGGGGTTCTTTCAGGGCAATCAGACAGCCTCGTCGCAACATAGTGCTCTGGTGTGGAATCACATATTCACCCCCACGACGATCAACGTAGCACGTGCGGGTCTAAATTATTTGCACACGACCCGAAACATCCCTGAAGCCAGCAATCTAAACGACATCCCGGGGCAGTTCGGCATTCAAGGAATACCGCAGGAAAAGGAGAACGGCGGACTTCCAGCGCTGGGGATCGGCAGTATGCAGACTCTGGGTGGAAACGCGTTCTTACCCTCGGACGAGGTCAGTTCGACGATTCAGGTCACCGATGACTTCACCAAAATCTACGGCAAGCACACCTTCAAGATGGGCTTCGAACAGCAGCACGTAAAGTTCTCGACTCTGCAGCCACCGTGGTCGCGCGGCCAGTTTAACTTCGATGGAACTTACACCGACATTCCGAACGTCGGCGGAGGGAACACGGGGCGCGCTCAATTCCTGTTGACGCCCACCGCTGCCAGTGTCCCAGGTGGAATTGACTATGTCGGCGGGCCGAACACCGTATACGCGTCGAACATCTTCCTCACGGATAACGGCAAGAATTACTGGGGAACTTATTTCCAGGACGACTGGAAGGTTTCTTCGAAGCTGACTTTGAACCTTGGTTTGCGCTGGGATTTCTTTGGCTTGGTCTATGACCACCATGCGGCCCAGGCAAACTTCGTTCCCAATGGACCTCCGATCGGCGGTCCGTTGTACATAATTCCGTCGGGGAATCCGATTGCGACCCAGTTGTCCACAAGCTTTACGACGCTGATGGCGCAGGACGGAATCGACTTACAGGTCACAAACAAATACGGCAAAGGTTTGGGCAACTCGCAGAAAAGCAACTTCGCGCCCAGGTTTGGCTTTGCGTATCAGGTCACCCCAAAGTTGGTGGCGCGCGGCGGCGCTGGGATCTTCTTCAACGGATTTGAAAATCGCGGGTATTCGCCAAATCTGGGAGAGAACTATCCATTCCAGTTCTCGTTCTCTTACTTCCAGCAAAATGATGCAAATCCGATCAATTCGTTTGCTGGTTGCGCCACGGCGACACCGGCAGGCGGTCCAACACTCGAAACCGGACTCAGTTGCATTCCGCTGGATCCACTCGCGGTAAATGCCAGCGGCCTTCAGTTGCGGGGAATCCAGTTCAACTACAAGACACCGTACTCGATTGGAACGAATTTCACTCTGCAGTACGATTTGGGTCACGGCTTGTCTGTTCAGGCGGGTTATGTAGGAACCTTCGGGCGCCATCTTGAAGTGTTCCCTGGCTCGAATAACGTGAGCCAGATCCTGCCTCCAACTGCGAACGCGGACCTTTTCAAGCCGTTCCTGGACTTCGGACGTGGCGCGAGTTATGCCACGACAAACGGAAGCAGTTACTACCACGGACTGCAGACCAACGTTCAGAAGCGATTTACGAATGGCCTGAGTTTTTTGGCGACCTACACCTACTCCAAGGTTAGATCCGATGCCTACGATCTGCTGAATGGATTCTCGGGGGGCGGTTACCGGGCTCCCGACGTCCCGGGCGTTGGAATCCACGCGGATTACGGTCTGGCCAACTTCGACATCCGGAACGTTTTCCATTTCAGCGGCGGTTACGAGTTGCCGTTTGGGCACGGAAAGAAAATGCTCGGAGATGCTACGGGCGCGAAGAATGCAATTGTCGGCGGGTGGGCGGTGCAATGGATCGCCACTCTTCAAGGGGGGCAACCGTTTAAGCTAGACTGTCCATCGGCTACCGCTGCGGGGGTGAACTGCTATGCGTTTGTTCTCCCGGGCCACAACCCGAGGAGATCTTTTTACTACCCGACCGGTGACGGCAATCCTTCCATGTTGAATCCAGCAGCGTTTGCGCAACCGTGCGAAGCAGGAAATCCAGGAACGCCGACGGGTTGCATTCCTGAAACGACACCTGCCGGGATTCTGGGCGGAAATCAGCCGTCGCAGATTGAAGGGCCTGGCTTCCATCGTTTGGATCTGTCTTTGTTTAAGAACTTTCCAATCACGGAACGAGTGCGAATGGAGTTCCGGGCCGAATTCTTCAACGTCTTCAACCATCCGAACTTCAACCAGCCAAACTTCGGCGGAAACGGAGTGGTTGCGGTCGGCGGATCGGGGAGCTTTATCGACTCAACCTTTGGCGAAATCGGTTCCACTCGCGACAATCCTCTGGATCCGCGAGAGATTCAGTTCGCCTTGAAATTGTATTTTTAACTGCGGAGGTCCCGGTGACTCGGGCGAGCACCGGGACCTTTGCCAGCCTGTGCGGATCAATCCCGCATCGCCAGTCACGCTCCGCTTGCCCTTCGATTCTGCCGGCGGTGCTAACATACGGGTGCTGTGACCTCCCGGTTGAAGGCCTCTTACCTACTGATACTTCTCGTATGTGCCGCCGCTCATGGCGTCGGAACTGAACAGCAACAGGTCCTGCAGCGCAAGTTTCAGGCAGCCGTGCAGCTGTATGACTCTAATCGTTTCGATGAGGCAGCGGTGGGGCTAGAGCAGCTCGTACGCGAATTCCCGCAGAGCTTCGATGTGCATGAATTGCTGGGATGGTCTACTCCGCGCAGGGCAAGGACGCCGAGGCAACCGCGCATCTGCAGAATGCAGTCCGCTTGAAACCGAATTCCTCCGCAGCTCGGACCAATCTGGCCACCAATCTCGTCCGCCTGCACAAGCTTGCTCCCGCTGAAATTGAATTCAAGAAGGCCCTTGCGCTGAACCCGGCGAGCTACGACACCAACCACAACCTGGGTGAATTCTATGTCGCAGGCGGGAAGCTGTCCCAAGCCATTCCATTCTTGGATAAGGCTCACCGCGTCAAGCCCAGCGCCTACGACAATGGTTACGACCTCGCGCTTGCCTATGTGGAGACCGGGAAACTCGTCGACGCCCAGCGCGTGGTCAAAGCCTTAATCGCTCAGAAGAACACGGCTGAATTGCACAACCTTCTGGCGAGATCGAAGAAAAGATCTGGAAACTTCGTAGCCGCCGAGCACGAGTACGAGTCGGCTGCGCACATGGATCCCAGCGAGAGCAATCTGTTTGACTGGGCAAGCGAGCTGCTCTTGCATCGCACTCTCGATCCGGCGGTTGAAATCTTCGGGCAGGCCACGCAGCGCTATCCGAAATCACCGCGGCTTGCGATCGGATTGGGCATGGCACTCTATTCACGCGGCAACTACGATGATGCCGTGAAAGCGCTGCTCAAGGCTGCCGATCTGGATCCTGCCGATGCGCGCTGCTACTACTTTCTCTCCAAAGCCTACGACAGTTCGCCCGCCCAGGCCGATGAGGTGATTCAGCGCTTCCGGAGATTTGCAGACCTGCAGCCCCAGAACGGGCACGCTCTTTATTATTACGCGATGAGCCTGTGGAAGGGGCGTCGTGCGCAAGATGAGAATGTTGATTTCAGTCAGATTGAAGCCTTGCTGAAGAAGGCGGTCGAACTCGATCCCAAATTTCCCGAGGCCCACCTCCAGTTGGGCAACTTGTATTCCGATCAGAAGAAATATTCCGATGCCGCGCCTCAATACGAGCTGGCCCTGGCTGTGAACTCGGGCCTTGCCGACGCGCACTACAGGTTGGGCCAGGCCTATGTGCATTTGGGAAAGCGTGATGAGGCGCAACAGCACTTGCAGATCTATCAAAAGCTTCGCGCCCAGCACTTGGCCGACCTCGACAAACAGCGCGCAGAGATCAGGCAGTTTGTCGTTTCCGAAAAAGGAAACAGAGTGTCAGGCGACCCGGGCGGGAGTCAGCCATGAGCTTCTTGGATCAGGCCAGCCAGATCGCACGTACCCGCCGCGATTTTCTGCGCGACGCGGCCGGCCTCGTTGTGGGCGCCACCATCGCTCGCTCGCCTTTCGCCCGCGCTGCTAGCGCTCCGAGCGACAGAAAAGTCATTGTGATCACCTTCGGTGGAGGCGCGCGCGATCAGGAAACATTTGCCCCCGAAGGTCAGGAGAACGTCCCGAACATGCTGCGCGATCTCATCCCTCGCGCGACATTCTTTACCCAGGTGGTGAATCACGGAATTTTGGGCCACTACGTCGCCACCGCGAGTCTGGCCACGGGAGCCTACGAGACCATCAACAACTTCGCCTCTCTGCCTCCGGAAAATCCAACTGTATTCGAGTACTACCGCAAAGATCGCAAGCGGCCTTCGTCCGACGCCTGGGTAGTAGCCCCGAGCAATGGTTTCAATCGAATCGGAGAAAGCAGTCACAGGTCCTACGGCGCAGGCCTCGGCGCTCGCGTCATTCTTCCCAAACATCTCCTGGCTGCATCCATGTCGAGCGGTCATGCCGATTACCAGCACTTGCTCCGCGACAACTACGAGACTCCGTATTTCACGCCGGACCTCGCGGGACAAGAATTCGAATTGCAGCAGTTAGAGACGTTGCTGAAGCTATCGGTTGACGATTTCAATGCTCACGCGCGCACGCTATCGAGTCCGGACGAACTCTCCGTCTACATCGCGCGGCAATTGATGAAGCAGGTCGCGCCCAGCCTGTTGTGGATTACGATGCACGACATTGATATTGCGCACGCCGGCACCTACTCGCTTTACGTCGATGGCATTCGCCGCACCGACCGACTATGCGCTGAGCTATGGAATGCCATTGAGAACGAACCCGAATATGCGGGGAAGACGACGCTATTGATCCTTCCAGATTTTGGACGGGATGCCGACAGTGACCCTGGTGGGAACGGGTTTCAGCATCATCGCACCGGCGACGCCCTCTCCCGTACTACATGGCTGATCGCCATGGGCCCGGGCATTCGCGAAGGCATTGTCCATGATCGTGCCGTCGATTCGTTGGATCTCGTTCCAACCATCGGATCCATGCTTAGATTTTCGGCGTCCCAGTCGCAGGGCAAGCCGATCACCGAGATTCTGTAATGCTGCCCAGGGAACTCAAAGCCGAGCAGTTCAGTGCGTACCCGCCGCAGGCGAAAGCCCTGGTCACGCGGAATCTCGTCACCTTTCGGGAACTGCCCCTATCGTTCTTGCCGGGACTCCTGCGCGAGGCCATTGAATACGATTACAAGTTTCCGGCTGAACGCAGAGCCTTGGACAAGGAGATCGCAAACCTTGCGCTGCTTTCTCCTGACGATCGCGGCCGCTGGCTGCAGGGATTCGCCAAGATCAATTTGTCCCCAAAGCTCGAACACTCCGATTGGGTGAACCTCCCTGCGCAGTTCGTGGAGCAACTCTCGGCTCATCTATGGACCACACACCAGCTGGATGCATTCCGCGTCGCTGCCACCGAGTATGCCGATCGCTTGCACGCCGTAGTGCCGCCCGAGATCCCCGCGGTGCCGCGGCTCGGCATCACCGTGATCGGCCAAGGTGTGGACTCCTACGACAAGCCGCTATTTCGTAAGCTGCGTCCCCACGGAGCTTATTTCAGCCGCGGCATCCCGGATAACGGCCTCCGCATTCTGCTGGACGCCGTGACTGCGCGCGCCAAAGAGCACTCAGCAGAGTACGGACATTGGTATGTCGATGGCGGCGAACCGGCGGAACACGATTCGACTCTGACTTGCGTTTCATATTCCGCGCTCGAGCCAGTTCGTACGGCACTCTTGCGGAGCATGCATTCGGAAATCGAGAGACCGGGGATGGGCCCGGAGACGCTGCGCACCATGATGGCGAGCTGGCGCCCGGCCGATCTGGGCATGAAGAACACTGGTGACCCCGTGCTCGATCGCTTCCAGGTCAAATTACTGACGGAAGGATCAGGAACGCAGATTTTCAGCACCAGCTTCACACAATGGGCCGCGCGGGAGTTGCTCAGGCGCGCCGAACCCACCACCTTGTTGGTACGCTTTGCGCCGAGACAGCGGCTAAAGCCGATGAACGAACTCCTGATTCCCGGCGGGGAACGTCCTGAACTGGATCCTCTAGGTTCGCTCGTCGATGCAGATATGGGCGCCTACTACAACTGGCTCAACCAGCAGCGTTTGCCCGGTGCCGAGAAATCATCTTTTCTGGCATGGTTTGAGGGCCACAATTCGGCGGTTGTAATTGGTCCCGACGGTGCCGCGTGGCACCGAGTCAAACGCGCCAACGGATATGAAGCAATTGCTTTCCTGGATCTTGTAGCACCCGTTTACTGGCAGTGCGCGGCTTATTTCATTCGAAAGGACCAACGCCATAATGGATCGTCGTGATTTCCTCCTCACTTCCGCCACTCTGATGGCCGGAGCACACCTGGCCCCGCTTGCTCTGGCGCAATCGTCCAACCCAAACACCGGTGGAAGAACGATCTTTCCCCTCAATCGTGGCTGGAAGTTCAGCGCCAAACAGGTCGAAGGTGGACACGAGAAGACCTTCGACGACTCCAGCTTCGACCGCGTCGTGGTGCCACATACCAACAAACGCCTGCCCTGGCATGGCTTCGATGAGAAAGATTACGAGTTCGTTTCTCTCTACCGCCGTCATTTCAAGTTGTCCCCCTCGGCGCGCGGCAAGCGCGTCTTCGTCGATTTCGAAGGTGTGATGACGGCTTCCACGGTCTGGATCAACGGCCAGCGTCTTGGAGAGTACAAAGGTGGATACACGCCATTTTCCTTCGATCTGACGCCGCACCTCGATTTCGATGGAGAGAACGTCTTGGCGGTGGATGTGGACTCCACCGAACGGCCCGATATCCCTCCCTTCGGATACGAAATCGACTATCTCACGTTCGGCGGAATCTATCGGGAAGTCTCGCTGCGTGTCGTCCCCCCAACCTTTCTCGAAAACATTTTTGTGCGCCCAAAGGATGTCCTCTCCTCCAGTCCCGCTGTCGATGTGGATTGCTTCGTTCAAAGTCTCGAGCCATCCCGCGAGCCTCTGACTCTGGAAGTAGAAATCCTCGATGGAGATCGGGTCGTCGCGAAAGGCTCCCAGAAGTTGTCGCGCCTGAGCGCAGCAAGTGAGCCCGTCGCACACACGATTCACCTTGAACATCTAAGCGGAATCAAACTCTGGAGCTTGGAGGAGCGGAATCTTTACTCCGCTCGCGTTCGCCTGCTGGCCGGCAGCCAACCATTCGATGAGGACTCGCGCCGGTTTGCGTTCAGGGAAGCGCAGTTCACCGACCACGGGTTTGAGTTGAACGGCAAGGTGATCAAGCTACGAGGGCTCGATCGCCACCAAACCTTCCCTTGGGTCGGACAGGCCATGCCGGGCCGCGTTCAGCGCCGTGATGCGCAGATTCTTCGCAACCAGCTCAAATGCAACATCGTTCGGACCTCTCATTACCCCCAGTCGCGGCATTTTCTCGACGCGTGCGATGAGATCGGTCTTCTCGTCTTGGAGGAGATTCCCGGCTGGCAGCACATTGGTGATCAAGCCTGGCAAGACATTTCTGTGGACAATGTGCGCCGCATGATTCGGCGCGACTGGAATCATCCCTCGATTATCTTGTGGGGCGTGCGCATCAACGAGTCACGCGACAATCATGATTTCTACACCCGCACGAACCAGTTGGCCCATCAACTCGATCCCACGCGGCAGACCGGCGGGATCCGTTATTTTCAGGAATCCGAATTTCTCGAAGATGTCTTCACGATGAATGACTTCGGATGGCCACTCAAGCCGCCAAACCATCCCCGATACCTGAACACCGAATTTGTTGGGCACACCTATCCCACCAAGACCATCGATCAGGTGGAGCGCCTCATGGAGCACACCATCCGCCATGCTCGCGTCCACGACCAGCTCGCCTCCAATCCTCAGTACGCCGGAGGCATTGGCTGGTGCGCCTTCGACTACAACACGCATGGCAATTTCGGCTCGGGAGATCGCATCTGCTATCACGGCGTCACCGACATCTTCCGCGAGCCCAAGCCCGCTGCCGGCTTCTACAAATCGCAGTGCGATCCCGCCGAGGAGATCGTGCTCGAGCCGGCTTTCCATTGGGCTCGGGGCGATGCCTCCATAGGGTTCTCCAAGGCCGTCGTGTGCTCGAACTGCGACCATCTCAAGTTTTATATCGATGACAAACTCATCGCCGATGTCGATCCCGACCGGAAGCAGTTTGCGCATCTGCGCTACGCTCCCTTCGTCGTGGAGCTCGGAGAACTTTTTCACAAATGGGGAGACCTGCGGATCGAAGGTTACATACAGGGCAAGAAGGTCATTGTGAAAAATCTTTCAGGACGAGGCGTGGATACAAAATTCATGCTCCTTCCTGACGACACGCGATTACTCGCGGACGGTGCTGATTCTACCCGCGTCGTTCTGCGCGTCACCGACGAATTCGGCGCCATCTGTCCATTTGCGAACGACGCCATCCAGTTCCACCTGGAGGGGCCGGCCACCATCATCGGCGACAATCCGTTTTCATTGATCGGCGGCACAGGCGCAATATGGATCCGAACTCAGGAGCGGCCCGGCCACGTAAAACTCACCGCTCTGCACCCGACCCTGGGGCAGCAGCAGATTGATGTCGAAACCATCGCAGCCGAAAACGAAATTTCCTAGTCTGTGTGAGAACTGCAATCCAGAGCCTGAGTTGGGCTCTTGAGGTGCCCCGTTCTAAACGCCGCGCCTTTGCGGCGTTTAGAGCGGGGCTTTTGATTTTCTCAGGCAGGTCAAGAGTTTACTGCTACGCAAAGCAATCAGAAAGATCAGGAAGAGCACGAGTTTTAGATTTGACTCCCGAATGCCGATGTTACCGTGGAAGAGCGGCGGTTTACGCGCCCGGTAAAGCCTGCCGCGCCACCAGTGACATTCTTTTTACAAGCACCCGACACCTCCACTCCTCGAACAGTTCACTCTCTGGTTCAGGAGGCAGTTCCGTATGGAAGAACTTCGAACCAGCATGAAGGCCGCACTCAACCGACGATCGTTCATGAAGACCGGATTGACCGCAGCCGGTGTTGCGACTGCAGGAGCGGGACTCCTGGCCAGCAGTTCATCGCTCTTAGCAGACGATGGAATTGATACCTCAGGCGGAAGTCTCTCGCAGGGAGACGCAGCTCTGATTCGCTTTGCAGCGGCAGCGGAGATCATCGAAACCGATTTCTGGGTGCAGTACAACGAACTCGCAGGTGTTCAGGATGGCGAGGTCCCCGGTGGCAGCGGGAATCCCGCCTATACAGAAGCCGTCGCCGTCTTGGATGCAGACATGGCACAGTACATCCACGACAACACGGATGATGAGTTTACCCATCAGAATTTCCTGAACGCCTATCTCGAATCCAAAGGTGCGGCTCCGGTCAGCCTTGAGCAGTTCCGAACCTTGCCCGGCAGCAGTGCCACGGGCTCCAGCGGAAAACTGCGAATCACAAATCTGATGCAGCTCACGGTCGATACGAGTTGGTGGACTCGCTATCGCAGTGACAATCACAACCCCGATCTTGATCCGAACTTCAAATTCCCACAGGCCGTGCCCAGCCTCTCAGTCGGTCAACACACAGCGATTCCCCGGACTGACGATGACACGAAAGATCCTAACTTCCTTCAAGTCATCGCCAACACCGCAGGTTTCCATTTCCCCACCATCGAACAAGGAGGGAACAGCCTCTATCCAGCAATGGCCCAAAGGGCCCGCAGCGCGGAAGTGTTGCGAATCCTGATCAGCATCGGCCCCACCGAGACCATGCACTTTCAAACCTGGTCTGACAAGGCGGGTAACGCGCCCCCAAAGAGCGCAGTGGATCCCGTGACCGGCGTACGAACCACTTTTCCGGACCTCAACTCGCCGCCGTTTGGTGGCGAACTGTTCCAAACCAATCTGATCATGCCTGAGCCGTGTCCATTTCTCAGCCGCAAGTTGCCTCCGTGCTCGATCATTCGTCCGACTGAGACGCGAGGCATTGCCATGGGTGTGGTGAAATTCCTGACCGCGATGGGATTGTTTATTGGCCAGCCGCCTGCGTTCTTCCAGACATTGCGCGATCTGGCCCAACAAGCCGATCAGGCAAGGCGCGGCTTCTAACGGAGTCTAGAAACTTACTATCCCGGACTGGCATGCGTGGATTGTCATCCTGAGGCGCGTTCTTTGCGCGCCTCAGGATCTTTGAATTTCGCTGGCGTTGCGCCGGCACCTGCCTTGTTGTTCTGTTTGAACCCGATCTCCCGCAGCATCGGAGCAATCTCCGGGTGTGCCATAAACTAATTTCGTGAACGAGTCGTGGCAGGACACGTCGTGCCCCGGATCATCAATTCCGGTTCCACGGTCGTCTCTCCTCGTTTCGCCGACATCCCCGGCTGCTGAATCCGCCGCAGCAACGTTTCGGCGGCGATCCGTCCCATCTCGCGCAAGGGCTGCCGCACCGTGGTCAGCCCCGGATTCTGATATGCCGCACTCTGAATGTCATCGAACCCGACCACCGAAACGTCATCGGGAACCAGCAACTTCGCGTCGCGCAGCGCCCGGATCGCTCCCATTGCCGACATGTCGTTGAATGCGAACAGAGCGGTAAACGGTTTGCGCACAGCGAGCAACTTCTTGGTCGCTTCGTATCCGGGTTCCGGAGTAGGCGAGTCACCCTGAAGTTGTGTCACCAGCGCGGCGCAGATCGGCAACCCAAGTTCCTTCGCCGTCTTCTCGATGCTGGCCCACCGAATCTCTGTATCGGAACTGAACTCCTGTCCCTTGATAAATGCAATCTGCCCGTGACCCAGGTCCGAAAGATGTTTCAGTGCGATCTGGGCGGCGCGCACATGATCCAACACCACGTTCGTGACGCCCTTCACCTGGTTGTGTCCGGACACCGTGACGACCGGGATCGAAAGAGGAAGTGACCATGGCGTATCGACCGCGATGATCCCGTCGACCGACCGCTCAACAAACATGCGCGGATATTCATCAATCAGATCCGCCCGATGCCGGTGGCTCGCCACAAAATAAAAATATCCCTGGTTCAGCAGATAGTCTTCGACGCCGCTCATGACCGATGCCGAGTACCCGTCGCTGACCTCCGGCACGATTACACCAATCGTGAAGCTGCGCCGCGCCCGCAACGAACGCGCAAAAAAGTTCGGCCGGTACTTGAATTTCTTTGCCGCCGCCACAATGCGGTCTTTGGTTTCCTGTGGAATGGAGTCGGCTACGCTCGACTTGTTCATCACCAGCGATACCGTGGCTGGCGAAAGCCCGAGGTGTTCCGCAAGCTCTTTCAGGCTGACAGGCTTCTGACTTTTCCGTACCTTCTGGCGTGCGCTTCTTCCCGCATCATCTTTCGTCACGTTGCGAAGTCTCGCACAAACCGATTTGCGGATCAAATCTTTAGGCTATCTATTTAGGGTATCGCCCGCCGCGCGGTCAATTCACTGCGCTTGCCATAGCTCCGCATTGTTCTTTCCCGAACGACAGAACCAACCGCCGCCTGGCACTGGCTCGACCGTAGCGTCGGCGTCTCGCCGCCCCACTCGCCAAGCATGAGAGCTCATCGCTGGTATCACAGTCGGTCTGGCGGCCCTGCCCCTGGCCATGGCTTTCTCCATCGCCTCCGGCCTCACGCCGCAGGCTGGAATCTACTGCACCATTGTCACTGGATTCCTGATCTCCGTCTTTGGCGGTTCCAAAACTCAGATCGGCGGACCCAGCTGCACGCCGCCAAGCGCACCCTGATCCTGTGCGGCGCGCGCGAGCAGCCATCCCAACTCATCCACCAGGCGGAGTTCGCCGAGGTCATCGGCGAAGAGAACATCTGCGACAACGTTCAGGAAGCCCTGAGCCGCGCCGAAGAAGTTTACGAACACCTGCAGCCCGCAACTGCAGTCGCGAAGGCGTAACTGGGACGTCCGTGACTCTAATCTTCCCAGCCATGATCCGGGATACGAATGTAGATCCACACCTCATTGTTGCGTGACTGTCATCCTGAGGGCCGCGTTCTCTGCGGCCCTCACGATCTAGGTATTAAGGCCTTCCTCCGCTACCGGCCGACTACGTCCACGGCCGCTTTTCCCACTTCACTCGATGTGGATGCGCCCTCGTGCCTCAACTTATGCGCAGCATCGTCCCAAATCAACTTCGTCACCGATCCCCCGCCTTTCTCGTACGCGTAGGTCTTCCCGTCATCCTGAAAAGCGCAAAGCTGCCATCCGCTCCCGGATACACCCGCACCGACGCAATCTTCTGCGCCTGCTGTGTGCTCTCGACCTCCGACCCCAGCGGCACAATACTTCCCGCCTTCACAAACAGGGGCAGCCGATCGATCGGAGCGTCCGCCACAATGGTTTGTCCGCCGTGCAGACGCTCATTCGTCCAGTAGTTGTACCAGTCACAACCTGCCGGCAGATATACCGTCCTCTGCGTCGCGCCCTGCTCAGTAACCGGAGCCACCAGGAACGCCGGACCATACATGTACTCATCTGGAATATCCGCAACCTTAGGATCCGCTGGGAAATCCATGAACAGCGCCCGCATGTACGGAGCGCCCGTCTGGTAGCTGCGATAGGCCACGCGAGTACGTGTACGGCAGAAGCTGGTAACGCAGCTTCAGATACTTCGCCAGAATCGGCTCCGCCTGCTTGCCGTACGACCACACCTCGTTGTGATTTCTCTCGCCATGCGCGCGCATGATCGGATGAAAAGCGCCCCATTCGAACCACCGCACAAACAGCTCGGGATAGTCCTCATAATTCGCAATCGTCTCGCGTGCATCCGATCCATCGATCAGCGGCTTGTGTTCCGCGTGGTAGTCCGCGGGAATCGCCGGCGAAAAGAACCCTGCGATATCCGTGTCCCAGTACGGCAACCCGGTCGCCGCAAAGTTCAGCCCCGCGGGAATCGAGCGCTTCAGCATGTCCCACGTTGCGACAATGTCGCTCGACCAGAAAACCGTGCCGTTGCGCTGCGCCCCCAGATACGCCGCCCGCGCCAGGATCATCACCCTCCGGCTGTCCCCAAAATCGCGCCGGAATCCTTCGTACACCGACGCCGTGTGAAACAGCGGATACACGTTGTAGAACCGCATCCCCGGACCCGACCGCGAACACATCTCCCGCCGGATCGATATCCGGCTCCGTCTCATCCAGCCACAGGTAATCGAATCCGTAAGGTTTCACATACCGGTCGCGAATCTTCTCCCACCACCACTTCGCCGCCTCAGGGTTCGTGGTATCGAGATTCGGCCCGATAGTCTCCTTGGTCCATCCCGGATCCGGCGTTCCGTCTGGCTTATGGATCAGCCATCCTTTCTTCTGCAGCATGTCGTAGAACTGACTGGCACGCGAAAAGTGCGGCCACACGCTCAACAGCGTATTCACGCCCATCGCATGCAGTTCACGATTCATCGCTGCCGGATCTGGCCAGCGCTCCGGATCGAGATCCAGTTCCCCCTGCTTCGTCATATTCAGGAAGTCCACGACGATCCCATCCAGCGGCAGCTTCTTCTCGCGATACTTCTTCGCCACATCCAGAATCTGTTCCTGCGTTGGATAGATCGCCTTGCTCTGGATGTATCCGTACACCGCCTTCGGCAGCATGTGCGTCACGCCGGTCAGCAGACGGTAACCCTCGTAAATCTCGTCGCTCGTGTCGCCTGCAATGACGAAATACGAAACCCGGTCTCCCACCTCTGATGACCACGTATTTCGCTGGTTGAATCCCAGCTCCACCGTAGTTTTCGACGGGTTATCCCATACCAGCCCATAGCCGCGGCTCGACAGCATAAAAGGCACGCAAACGTCCTCGCCCCCAATCGCACCGTAGTCATGCCAGCACCGGATCTCGTGCTCCCGCAGGTCCATCCAGCCCTTCTGCTGCTGGCCCAGGCCGTAGTAATGCTCGTCCGTCGGCGAGTCGAACATCGCCGCAACCCGATACCCCTTCTTGCCCACATCCTGCTGAGCCACGTCCGCGCGCTCCGGCGCCATCGTCCAGGTACGCATGTGCAGCAACATCTTGCCTCCGGGCGTCGTCACCAGAAGCGCATCGTTGTACGGACCTTGCCCACCGCCTCCCCCGAAGTAGGGATCGCGCAACTGACGATTCAGCGCATCCAGCGGCATCGGCTGCGGCAGTTTGTCAGCCGGAAGATCTCCCGGCGCTACTCGGACCACCATCTTCGCCGAGCGAAAAACCTCACCGCCTTCCGCATCGCGCTCGTGCGTCCATCCCTCGGCCGACGGCTTCGCCACAAAACCATAGCCGGGAGCGCCAGTCGCCGCAGCCTTGTCGACGCTCATCGTCACCCGCAGAATATTCGCAGCATAGGGCTCCAGCGAAATCGTTCGCCCGTTCCGCTCCAGAACAAGTGGACCACCCTGCGCAACCGCAATGCCGCTCAGAAATATTGCGAGCAACACGCAACTCGAGCGTGGTCACCGATAATTCCACGCGAAACATAAACCGATCCGAAAACCACGATCACCGCAACCCCGTCCATCCATAAGACCCGAGATTTCCATTTTTCCCTCCGCCCGCCAGCGCCGCCAAACCAATAAACGCTTTCTCGCAGCGGCCTGAAAAGACAGCGCAATCCTATAGAATCCAGCCCTCTCAGTCCATGGCTTACGGATCCCTCTGTGCCCCTCTGTGTGGAGTTTCGTAGTGGTTGGAAACTGCCGCTACATCTTCTTAATCACGAACACAGTCTTGTCATCCACCTCATCGCCAAGACCCTGTTCCCGCAGCACCGTATCCCGCTTCACCGCATATTCCAGGACCGCGCTGCAAATCTCCTTCGCACTCTCTCGCTTGTGCGTCCTCACAATCGCTTCGATCGCGTGTCTGTCGTCCGCGTCGCCGCCATCGTAAACCCCGTCCGTGTACAGGAACAGAATGTCCCCGCTCCCCATCAGCGTGATCTCGGAGAAATCCGACAAATCCATCTGCCGCAACCTCTGCCCGATCGAAACATACTTGTTCCGGTCCGGATGATCTTCCGGAATCTCCAGCCCTAGCGCTGGGAACTGCACCATCCCGCTCCTCTGGATTTCCATGAACCTGTCATATTCCGCCGAGAACACCAGCGGCGGCGGATGTCCGAAATCCACGAACCGAAAATGTCCGCTCGGAAGAATCTCCCCGTACAGCATGGTCGCAATCTCGCGCGACTCGGCATCGGTTCTTCTTCCCAGCGCATTGCGCGCCGTCACCGAATGCGCCAGCCGCAGGTTGAGTTTCTCGAACAAGTCCGCCGTGATGGTCCCATTCGCATCCAGCTCCGACAGCATGAACGCGTGAAACGTATCGTGTACGGTGGACGCGATCTTCGCCGCGATCAGGTCGTGTCCTTGCGCATCCACCAGCAAAACTCCGGCACTCAGATAAAGCGTCTTGAGATTCTCGGCAATGCGCAGCTGCTCCCAGCTTTTGGCTTTTCGATAAGCGGCGATATCCTCCGCCGTGAATGTGCCCGTCGATAGCATCCAGCGCACGTGCACATCGGTATAGTTCTGCGGCGTCGCCCCTGCCGCCATCGGTTCCAGGTATTCCCGCGAAAGCCGCAGTGCGCGCGCGATCCGTGCGTCAATGTCATAGCGCTGCTGAAAATTCAGATACTCGAAGACGTCGCCACCGACAGTCCCCGCCGGAATCGATCCGCCATACATCTCGATCCCCGGCAGCCGCGGAATCGCGCCCTCCACCGGCATCAACCGCCGCCGCAGGTACTCGTCAATCCTTAGCTCCGGCTCTCCATCAACAGCTTCTATCGCCAACTTGCCCCCTTCGTTTCAATTCTATTCTGCCATCCGAAGAACGCGACTGTGGGACCCATTCTAAGTTCCCCTTTTGTGTTTTCCATCATTTGACACGGATCGGGGAGTGCCGTATGAGTGGTCATGCAGACTGTTACTGTAACTTGAACGCTGCAAATCGCGGTGGTGTTCCATGTTTTGTGAGGTGAGGTTATGAAGCCATTCTGCTCGGCGTCCGATGAATTTAGCACTATAACAATCGTTGCAGTTTTGCTGTTTGCCGCTAGCTTGGCCTCTGCACAAGCGGCGGCGCCTTCCCGGAATCCCGCATCCGGCGCGTCCGCATTGGAGACAGCGAGCCGCGAGGCAGATAACGTCCCGCTTGGTGGGCCATTCCAATGGTCCCTGCCGAAGTATCCCAAGCAAGCTGTTAAGTCGCGAATACAGGGCATGGTTGTGCTCGCGGTCAGTGTTGACGAAGAAGGATATGTGAGCAATGCCTCTGCTATAAGCGGCGACCCACAGCTTGCCGAATCAGCGCTTGGCGCGGCTCGTAAGTGGAAATATGTGCCATATGACCTCAATGGACGGCCGGTCGCAGCCACAACCAAGGTTGAACTTGATTTCAGGATCGCCCAATCAGGAACTCCGAAGGTTTCTGCCACCTTCACACATCCCCCAAGGCCGGACATCGGTCCGTTATTCAGGGTTGTGGATGGAGTGACACCACCGAAACCCGTCTATTCACCCCGGCCACTGTATTCAAAGCAAGCAAAGAAGGACAAATACCAAGGATACTGCTTTCTCTCATTGGTCGTCGGACCCGACGGGAAACCTTACGATGTGAAAGTCAGCCGGTCGATCGGAGAGGACCTCGACGAAAAGGCCATTGAGGCGGTGCGAAATTGGAGATTTGAGCCTGGCCTCAAAGACGGCAGGCCCGTTGCTGTCGCCGTGGACGTGGAGATTAAGTTCGTCCTCGATTGATGTCTCGCCACGGACTCACCGCCCCGCACCGAAGCAAACAGGAATTCAGGACTGACCATGCATCGAGGGGTTCTGAACCGTTGTCCGTCACACCCCATCCGCACCCTCATTCGGATAGTTGAAGAAACCCTGACTCCGACCGTGATCATCGATCACCAGCGCCCGCTGTCATTCTAAAGTCGCGCTTCTGGAATTAGAGCAGATCAAGTGTGATCTCGCACAATCGATGGAATCAGGTCGTCCTGTAATCGGATCCACCGCTGAGTAGGTCACCGTTAGAATCCCGTCTCAAGCGGGTCCCCTGTGAACCTCTGTGCCCCTGTGGTGAGTTCGAAGCGTGCGCCCGAAGCGTAAAGGGTGTCCCGGGACGTTTTCGAAGGGTGGGCATTCCGGCGGGGACAGCACCGGAGCCAGCGCGGCCCTGATCCAGGCCAGGGATGGAAACTTCTACGGACAACAAGCGGGTTTGGGGTCAGCAACACTGGTACGGTTTTCAAGATTACCCTTGGCAGCACGCTGACTACGCTGCACACCTTCGATGGCGCAGGCGGTGAATTGCCCTACTCAACGCTGGCGGAGAGTAGCAGCGGTGATCTTTACGGGAGTACGAAGTATGGGGCCAGCAGCGCGTGCAGCGAGGGTTGTGGCACGGTCTTCCGTCTCGCGATCGGTCTGAACTAGCTCGTTGCACTGGAACAGTCTTCCTCCGGTACGGTCGAACGTCTGTCAACGTTAGAGTGTCGTTGGAATTGCGCCTGGATCATGACCATCGGAAAGTATCTGATGTAACCAGCGATAATGCCATGGACCCAATGATGAGTGCTATGGCGATTTACCGCCAACCGGACTCAGATACCATGCGCTAACAGGAAGGTGGGGAGGCGCAGGCTAAAATTAGGATCACGATGGCTCACCAATCATCTCCTTCAACTTTTGGCCTCGTTGCCGGTCTTGGGGTCGGCGCAGGTATCTTCTACTACAGGTCTTTAGTGAATGCGCACATTGCTCGCGGCGTGTCGCCTAGTCTTCTCATGGTTCACGCAGACGTTCGTCGCGTGATGGGGCTTGCTACCGCTCGCAAGGCTCAGGAACTGGCAGAATATTTGACCAGCTTGCTTCAGCGATTGGCAGACGGAGGGGCCAAAATTGCCACAATCCCCGCGTTCTCGCCCCAGGTATGCGCCAAAGAACTAGCCGCGAGTTCACCCCTTCCGCTTATTAATATTCTGGATGTCATTCTTGATGAGATCGTGTGCCGCAGGCTTCAGCGTATCGTCATCTTCGGAGCTCGCGTCACAATGGAAACCAAATTGTTCGGCAGGTTGGAGGATCGCGCAGACGTTATCTCCCCAACCGCGGAAGAGATTGACCAAATAAACGAAGCCTACGTCAGGATTGTGGAAACTGAACGGGCGTCGCACGAGGATTATGAAATGCTGCGAAATCTAGCTCACACGCTCATCGAGCGCGAACGTCTGGACGCCATTCTTCTTGCCGGAACCGATTTTTCTTTTGTTTTCAATTCGAGCAATATGGATTTTCCCCATCTGGACGGGGCGCGGGCACACATCGATGCAATCATGAATCAAATCGACCTGGACTCCAGGCAAGGTCAATGAGTTCTATAAAAAGGGATGTCAAGAAAAAAGCTCCGCCTCGACTGGAGGAGTCTCTCTCTGGATGTCCAGCCCACTCTGTTTTGTGATCCCCGAAGAGGTTTGGCGTGCTGTCCTATTCTCATGAGGTTTCTCTGCTGCTGGTGGCAAAGCTCGAGTGTGCAAGACGCGGCAAGCAGGACGATGTTAACCATGGTTCTATCCGAGGCTCATGGCCTATTGCTATTTCTGGTTATCCGAGGGGGCATAGCGTGTAATGGGTGACTCGGTGCCGAAGCACGTGAAGCCGATCTCATTGACTGATACTCACCCTCGAACCGAGCATCTGCAGAACCCGACCGCCCACCAGCGGAGTAAACCGCAGAGATGGAAAAGCCTTTTCAGAGATGCTCAAGCTGCTTGTCGCTGTAATTGCTGGGGATCGAACTCTGCTCCTTTCTTCCAGATGGTTAAACTGATGGCGGCGATCTTGCGAGCCAAGGTGAGACGAGCCATGGTCGGCCGCATCCCTTTCTCCCCTCGAGCTACATAAAAGTCGCGCAGAGGGCCAGGACGTGTGCTGGCCGAGATGGCAGCACTTTTGAAGAGATTCTTCAGATCCCGATTGTGGTTGTCATTCAGACCGCGAACCGTCATGCGCTCGCGGTTGCGTTGCAGTTTGCCGCGCACCGAACGGTACTCCCCGCTGTCGTGGGTCTGGACTGCGAAACCACTGTAGGCCCACAGTTGGCGCTTGGTACGAAAACGGTCCGGGGTTTGCAGCAAGGCCACCAGCAAAGCCGAGCGAATGGGACCGATCGAAGGAATCTGGCGCAGTCACTTCACGGCCGGATGCTTGTGGCTTTCTGCCACTAACTCGCGTCGTGCTTCCAGACGTAGCGGCTGCAACAGATCGAGCTGCTGATAGAGCCGTTCGGCGCGAACCCGCACTCCTGGTTCAGTGATCTTAGCCAACCACTCGGCGCGATGACGGGGAGAGTAGACGGTTGCACCCGCGCAGGGAATCGCCCAACTGCGGTACAGAGCTTTGATGCGATTCATGACGCGGGTGACATCTTGGGTGATGGTCAGATAACTGCGTCCCAGTTCTTTCAAGGTACGAACGCCGTGCTCTCCGTGATACACGGGATGGAGTTGGTTAACGCGTAACAACCCCGCCAGCTTGCGCGCGTCGATCCGGTCGCTCTTGTTGCCATCCTTCAAAAGAGCGTTCTTTCGCGGATCGCAGACCACCAGCCGGCTCACGTGGGGTTTCAGAAGATCGTGTAGCCAGGCCGCGGACGTGCCTTCCTCGAAGGTCAGAGCCAGAGTCCCGTGCAGTCCTCGGATGAACCCGATAATCGTGGCTGCCTTGGTCTCCAGCAGGCATTCCATAATCAGCTTGCCTTGCGCATCCATCACCGCCACCGAGATGGTGGCTTGGTGCACGTCCATGCCGATATACTTTTCCTGACTCATAAAGGCGCTCCCTTTCGCTAGGTTGGCGATGCGAACAATCTCAACCTACCGCAAAAGTGGGCGCCTTTTTATATTGCGTGTAACCGCGATGTTTCGCCAACTGAGGCTGCGGGACGGCGAGGTTACTTTGACTTTGAGCGATAAACGCTGCGAAGCCGAAATAGAAACCGCTGAAGATAACGAGAAACAACAATGCAACGAACGCGGGCTTCCATTCCGAAGGAAAAAACAGGATGACAAAGGCTAGTGCAAGAATCGCCAGAATCGCGCCCAAAACCGCTAATGCGCTTCGCATGCCGCTTCATTGTGGCGCAACCAAAACCCTCGGTCAATGAGCGCGATGGCGATTTCACACTCGTCGTCGGCGGTATGAGCCGCGTCTATGCGGCGCTAGATCGTATTCCAGGCGCACTCACACTTCGGCGAGCCACCGGGCGTAGCTCAGCCGCACCAGCTGTTGCGCGGCACAGCCGACAATCCGCCGGATGCCCCAGTTGCCTCACATCACCGCGCCATCAGCGCGAACACGCCCCAGCCCAGGTATTCACGGGTGTACGCGGCGTAGCGTTCGGGTGCCGAGGTCAGTTCGGCTCGAACATCTTTCGCGAAGTCATCGTCGGGATTCGCTTCGAGCCATCGGCGCATGGTGAGCCACTTGGCCGCCTCGTACCTGTCCCAGCTGTCTTGGTCCGCCAGAACCATTTCCACGACGTCGTAGTCGAGGTCGCCGAAAGACGCGAGAAGTTCTGGAAGCATGAGAAAGTCTGAGATCGAACCGGCAAGGCATCCCTTGGCAACTTCTTCCGTCGGCGGTAACCGCAGCCAGTACGGCTCACCGACGAGGATGATCCCTCCGCTGCGGAGGCTCTTTGCCAGAAGCTCGATGGTGCCGACGACTCCCCCACCGATCCACGTGGCACCGAGACAGGCTGCCACACCGACCTTTTCGTCGGCGACGTAGCCGGCAGCGTCGCCGTGGATGAACTCGACTCGATCAGCGATGCCGAGTTCTTGAGCGCGAAGTTTCGCTTGCTGGCTGAATAACTGGCTCAGGTCGATGCCGGTGCCGCTGATTCCGTAATCGCGTGCCCAGGTGCACAGCATCTCGCCCGAACCGCTGCCGAGGTCGAGCACACGGGTCCTCGGTTCCAGGCGCAACGCCGCTCCGAGAGTGGCGAGCTTTTCGGGTGTGAACGGGTTGTGGATGCGGTGAACACTTTCGCTCACGTTAAAGATTCGTGGAATGTCCACTGTTCGTTAGCCGGTGCGCCCTCCGAGTTGCTTCTCCTTCTTGGCGCGTGCAAGGTTCAGCTGCTCGATTGCCGCTGCCATGTTGTTGCCGGCAACCTTGGCATGCTCTTTCAATAGATCATCCGTTTGGAGCGGCAGAACCTCGCCTAGACACTCTTCCAATCGCCCCACCAACAGATCAATCAGTTGAATGGTGCGGTCCCCCTCATGGACCATCGGATCATCGTTAGGAAACGCCATTCGTTATGCCCTCCTCTGCAACGATAGCACCGAGTCAGCCGCGAACGCCCACTGCCTCTCCGGCAATGGCCCACTGTCGCTCGCACTGGAAATGGTTTGTAGAGGACCAGCCACGACCGTGGAAGAGCAGCGCTTGCGCGCCGCGTGAATGGTCCCATCACACGATAGGGCTTCAGCCCTGTAGTCGCTGCACAGGAGAAAGTCTTCCGCTGCGGCCACCGAGCCACGCTCGAAAGCGATCACGACGAAATAGCTCCTTTCGTCCAGTTATCCACAGGCCAGCCCCGATCCGTGTGACATCTGCCCTTGCGTTCCACAGCCCCGACATCCGATCATCGCCACAGCCAAAAGGCGTGGCGTCGATCTTCAGGCCCTAAGCTAAGTGCTTATTCCGCAATATTTTGCGCGTAAGCCTCAGCGGCTCAATATTTTGCGGACACAAACAGAGGTCAGCGTCATCTAAGCTCTTTGAAATCAATATTTTGAGAGTCGCGATCCAAAAAAGCGCCGAAGTGTGCAATCGGGGGCAATTTGGGGCGAATTCAGGCCGCAACTCCTGCCATCTAAGTCCTTATTCTGCAATATTTTGCAATTAAGTCGTGCATTTTTAATATTTTAGCCGGCTCGCACTGGATCTGAACCGCGCAAGTCATGCATATTCAATATTTTACGGGATCTGCTCTGAAACAGAGGACCAGTGCTCGGAAACACTTAACTCCAATGTTGCCAATAGTTTACCCGTAAAATATTGAGCCACATAGACTTTTTCGCGATTTCCCGCTAACCCCATGATTCCAATAGACCGGAGGGGAAGGGGGTACCCGACCAACTCAGAACCGGAACAGGTACGAGGCCTTCACGAAGAACTGCCGGCTGTCGTTGATGTACCCACGCGGCGTGGTCAGGATGTATCCCGTGATCGGATCCACTGCCAGGTCGCGATTAAAGTTGGCGAGGTCGCTGTTGTAACCGACGTAAATCGCAGTTCCCGGATGCACCAGGTACGTGATCAGGAAATCGGTGTTGAAGCTCTTGGTGCGCGGCAGGGAACTGATCTCCGGATTCGACAGCACTGAGTTGTACTGCAGGATCAGCCGCGCCGAAAGCGCCCGCGTGAACTGGTAGTTCCACTTACTCCGGATGATGTGATTCGTCACTGCACTCAAATAAGGTTCGCGCTGATGAATGTGTTCGAGCAGATACGTGTTGTCGATCCGCAACCGCCCGCGTGCGTGGAACGTCAGCGTGAAGTTGCCCGAATCTTCATGACCGATGGAAGGCGATTGTCCATCCGCCGGATTGTAGTTCACTCCTTTGCCTGAAACGAAGAAGGCAGCGAAATCCAGTTCCTTCAGCCAACTCGTTCCAGCCTCGATGCCCCAGAACGGTTGCGGATATGCAGTCACCCGCGTAAGCGTGCTGTAATCGATCGGTCGCAACCGCACATCGTCGTATGCGAACGGATGAAAATCCACGTACGTGGCGCGTGCCATATCCACGCGGAATCCCGGATAAGCAAAGTAGTCGAGCGCGGTTCCGCTGTGATCCCAGATCGCGAATTGCTGCAGCGTCGGTCCAAACGATTGCAGGAACTTCCCCTCGGGCCGGAAGTAATAGCTGGCCTTGATCTGCTCCTCCCGCAGATCGACGCGATTGACGAAGCCGGTTTGCGTCTGGAAGTTCGGACTGTAGTCTATGTACTGCGTCTGCAGGTTGAAGTTGCGGCCAGAGCGTTCGAGATCGAGCTTGTATCCGAGTCCGTCGGCGCGCGGTGTTCCAGCAATGGTGTCGAATGTGGAACTCGTCGCTGCCTGTCCCTGCAGTCGCCAGTTGGAACCGAGCCTGAGGTTCATATCCACCGCGCCGACGCGGTTGTAACCTCCCGCGAATTCGCGGTCAGTGTAGAGCGCTCCAATCGTGGACTGGTTCAGAATGTCGCGGCTGACACGCGCGATGGTGAAAGTCGCGCGGTCGCCACTGTGCGGATCGCTCGGCGCCAGAGCTTCTCCCGGTGCGCGATCGTCGCTGGCAAGAACGCCGATTGCCCAAGGCCCGGATTTCCCTGTCAAGCGCAGCCCGAATTCGGGATGACCGATATTGCGAGTGAACACGAGATCGATCGGACTGGTGAAGTAGTTGCTGTTCTCGAGAAAGAACGGACGCTTCTCCGGATAGAACACGGCGAAGCGCTGATTTACCGTGATCTGCGGCTGGTCGGATTCGACCTGGCTGAAGTCCGGATTAATCGTCGCGTCGAGCACGAAGCTGTCATGCACGATGAACTTCGCGTCGAGTCCGGCCTCCGGCTGCAAAGTGCGGCTCTCGAAGAACGGATTCGCCGGATCGCGCTGGTCGATGTCGCGGAATCCGCGCAGCAGTCCGTACGGAATGAGTTGTATGTTTCGAGCCGGTGAGATTTGATCGAGTGATGCGGTTGCAGCCTGATTGAATCGTCCCTGGATGCGGTTCGAGATCCGAGGCCAGAACAGGTTCTCATTCGTGCGCGGGATGCTGCGGTTGAGAATGATCCTCCACTGCTGCTGGTCGGAGTTGGGAAACCGCATGCTCTTGAACGGGATCGACATCAGCACGATGTAACCCTGACCGGTCAATCGTCCCTCGGAGTTCCAAACGGTATCGAAGGAATCATCGAAGCCGCTGAAGTCTGCCGGACGTCCGTTGCCGATTGAACCTTCGGTCCAGAGCGCGTCCCACTGAATGCCGAGCGGATTTGCCGCGAAAGTGTAGCCACGCCGGGCATCGTCGAAGGTGTCGATCATGATCTCCGCCGAATCGTCGGAGAAGATGTCTTCCCGCCGCGTCATCCGCGCCCGGATCTTCCCCGGTTCCTTGTCCCAGCAAACGAACGCCGCATAGAAGTTGCGGCTGTCATAGGCGAGATAGACGTCGGTATCTTGCGTCGGCGCGGCACCATCCGCGGGTTCGCGCGCAATGAAGCCCGTAACCTTCAGCATTCGCCCGGCGATGCGAGGAGTCGGGCGCATCCCCTCGAAGTCGGAAAGAGTCGGCGAAGTTTCAATGCGAGGGATCTGAATATTCGGCGGAGCCGCGTGAACAAGCGGCGTGACGGACAAAACCAGAGCAGCTCCCAGAGCTGCCATCCACCATGATTTCGCGCGAGTCAAGAGAGCACCGAGCATTTTACAGGGTCAGGCGCATTCGCCAATGTCGTTGGTCAGACCTATCCCCAAGCGCCCGCGAGATTTGGACGCGGCGCGAAGCAATCGGGTAGCAAACCGACGATGATTCAGTAGTTGTCGCACGAAATCGCTTTTTTCTCTAGACTATTCAGTCAGACTTCCACTCGAATGATCATCGACCTGGCTGAACGCGCGCATAACCATAACTGGGAACTCGACCCGGTCATCCGTTCGCTGCTTGATACCGATTTCTACAAACTGCTGATGCTGCAGTTCATCTGGAAGCATTTCCCGAAAACGCATGTGGAGTTCTCGCTTTTTAACCGGCATCCCGCGGTGCGCATGGCTGACATCGTCCATGTGGAAGAACTGAAAGTCCAACTGCAACACGTGCGGGGGCGTCGCTTCCGCAAGTCGGAACTGGTATGGCTCGCCGGGAACACGTTCTACGGCCGTAAGGGAATCTTCGAGCCGGCATTCCTGGAGTGGCTCGAAAAAGACTTTCACCTGTCCGATTATCAGCTCCGCGTAAGTGAGGGCCAGATTCATCTGTCCTTCGAAGGCCTGTGGACCGAAACCACGATGTGGGAGTTGTACGCGCTCGCGATTCTCGACGAGCTTAAGACGCGTGCCGCGCTGAAGACTCTGAGCGAATTTGGGCTGGACATTCTCTACGCCAAGGCGAAGACGAAGCTATGGAGCAAGATCGAGCGCCTCCGCGGTGTTCCTGGATTGAGCGTCGCGGATTTCGGTACGCGCCGCCGCCATAGTTTCCTTTGGCAAGAATACGTTGTTGTCGCCATGGCAGCGAATCTCGGCAGCAGTTTCATCGGAACGTCAAATGCATTCCTCGCTCACAAGCACGATCTGGAAGCGATCGGAACCAACGCGCACGAGATTCCGATGGTCATGGCCGGGCTCGCGCCCGATGACGAAGCACTCAAGGCGTCTCAGTATGAGGTCCTGGAACTCTGGCAGCAGACTTATGAAGGAGCGTTGCGAGTGATGCTGCCCGATACATTCGGCACCACGCAATTTCTCGAAGGAGCTCCCGACTGGGTTGCCGGCTGGACCGGACAACGCGTGGACAGCAAAGATCCGTACGTCGCCGGAGACGAGTTCATTCAATGGTTGAAAGATCGGGGGAAAGATCCCCGCGAGAAGCTGCTCATTGCGTCTGACACGCTCGATGTTGATGCGATTCTCGGTTTGCACGCCTACTTTGCCGGGAAAATCGCCGCGGGTTTTCAACCATGCGATTTCCGCAGCTCGGCCGATTTCTACGATCCTAGCAAGTGGATCAACGACCGCCGCATCCGCTTCAGCGCCGGTTGGGGCACGCTGCTCACCAACGACTTCCGCGAATGCAATCCGAACGATGGAGCGGGCTTCGATCCGATCAGCCTGATCTGCAAAGTCTCCAGCGTCGAGGGCAAGCCCGCTGTGAAACTCTCCGATAACTACGCCAAGGCACTCGGCCCCGTTTCGGAAATCGAGCGCTATCGCCGTGTGTTCGGCACTGCCGGAATCAAGAACGCGCCGGTCGTTGCCTGATGAGTTTACGACCGCGGCTCTCTCCCAAATACCGGTAGTACACGTACTTTAGTTTCCGAAGGTCACCTTGCGCATTGGTTACCACGCTGTAACATCCGGCAAGGGGCGACTGTTGTGATGAGAGTGTTGGTGGTCGAAGACTCATATATTGAACGGCATAAGCTCGGTTGCTGTTTGAGCGACTGGGGTCTCGACTACACTGTGGTCGGGAACGGGACCGAGGCGGTCAAGCTGCTGGAAGCTCCTGACCCGCCGAATCTCGCATTGCTCGACTGGATCCTGCCGGGGATGGACGGCATCGACGTTCTGCGCCGAATCCGCAAGCTGAGTCAGGGTGATTACATCTACACCGTCATGCTGACGGCCAAGAACCACAAGAAAGACCGGATGATTGCCATGGAGGCCGGCGCTGACGACTTTCTGTCGAAGCCAGTGGACACGGCTGAGCTGCGTTCCCGGATTATGGTGGGTAAGAGAATTCTCGAGCTGCAACAGTCGTTGCGCTTTGCGGCGACTCACGATTTCCTGACGAACCTGCTGAACCGCGCGGAGATCCTGGCAGCCCTTGAGCGGGAATTTGCCCGCGGCGCACGTGACGGCAAGCCGCTGGCGCTGATCCTGGCGGATATTGATCATTTCAAGCGCGTGAACGACACTCTGGGACACGTTGCCGGCGACGACGTCCTCAAGGAAGTCGCTGTCCGTCTGAAGAAAGATCTAAGGGCTTACGATGTAGTGGGTCGCTATGGTGGGGAAGAATTCTTGCTGGTCCTACCAGGTTGCAATTCGACCGACGGAGCACGGCGTGCGGACGCGATCCGGAAAACCGTAGGCGGAACGCCAATTGTCACCCCCTACGGACCAACTTCTGCGACCATCAGCATGGGCGTGACGGCTGCGGACCCCAAACGGGATCGCACCGCCTCGGAGCTTTTGTACGAAGCCGACATGAGTCTGTACCTGGCGAAAAAGAACGGCAGGAATCGCGTCGAGATTTTCACGCCAGCGAATTCCGCCGGAGCAGGGCGCACGTAGACCATCTATTTTCTTTTCTACACGTTCCTCCGTCCCCCCAAATCTCCTACAGCGCCGTTCCACTCTGCACACATTTGCGGTTTTATGTCACATTAGAAGTTCATGCCTTCTGCTGCTGAGACCAGAGCCGGACGTGTCGCCTTCACTCATCCGGGATTTGTGCTGTTTGAAATTGCCCGGTTCCTGATCGTGGCCGCGGTCGAGATGCAGGCTGTCGCCGTCGGATGGCAGGTTTACGAAATCACGAAGCGTCCTCTGGATCTCGGCTACGTGGGGTTAGCGCAGTTCCTGCCAGGAATTTTGTTGTTCCCGATCTCGGGTCACGCATCGGACCGATTTGAGCGGAGCAAAGTTCTTTCGGCCTGCTACGCCGGTTACGCGATCTGCTTTGCGCTTTTGCTGATGCTCTCGGAGCGGGCTACGCCATCGATTAGATCGATCTACCTCGTGCTGATTCTGATCGGCGTCGTGCGTTCGTTTAACAGCACGGCCAGCCGCTCCATTCTGCCGCAACTCGTGCCGCAGGAGCATTTCCCGAACGCAGTCGCATGGAACGCCAGCATCTTTCAGGGAGCGACCATTCTTGGCCCATCCTTTGGCGGGATCGTGTATGCCGCCTTTCACGGTCCATCGGCCGTTTACATCATCGCGCTGGTGACGGCAATTGGAGCGACCGTCTCGTCGCTGCGGATCAAGCCTGAAGTAAAGGCGCGGCCTCGTGAACCGATGACGCTGAAGACAGTTTTCGCTGGACTGGACTACATCTGGAACAAGAAGCTGATTCTGGGAGCGATTTCCCTGGATTTGTTTGCCGTACTGCTGGGTGGAGCAGTCGCGCTGCTTCCGGTTTACGCCCGCGAGATTCTTCATACCGGCCCGTGGGGACTGGGACTGCTGCGGACAGCTCCAGGCGTGGGCGCCGCCGTGATGGCTGTGCTGCTGGCGCACCGGCCTCTCCGCGGCAAGTCAGGGCCAGTTCTACTTTGGGCGGTAGCGGGATTCGGAGTCTTCACCATCATCTTCGGACTCTCTCACAACCTCACTCTGTCGCTCGTTGCCCTGTTCCTGCTGGGGGCGAGCGACATGATCAGTGTGATCATCCGTGCCACGCTGACCCAACTGGCTACGCCAGACGAGATGCGCGGGCGCGTCACCGCCGTGGACATGATCTTCATCGGAACCTCCAACGAGTTCGGACAATTCGAATCCGGAGTCACGGCGCAATGGTTCGGCACGGTTCCGGCCGTGGTACTCGGCGGCGTCGGAACCCTCATCGTGATTGTGCTGTGGGCCGTGTGGTTCCCGGAATTGCGCCATGCCGGAGAACTGCACTCCATCACTGCTGAGACGTTGAATGCCGCTTCCGAAACGACGGCCGAAGGTGAAAGCCTGCCTACCTGATGGCTGATCGCAGGCATCCAGATTTCAATCTCTGTGCGGGACGGCGGATGCCGTAGAATGTCGGGTTCATCCCACGCCATCAAGGATCCCGATTGCTCGAGCGCTACTTCCGTCTGCAAGAAAACCAGACCACGGTCCGCGCCGAATTTCTCGGCGGGTTCACCACGTTCATCACCATGGCATACATCGTTGTGGTGAATCCTCAAATCTTGTCAAAAGCCGGGGTGCCGATCGAAGGGGTCGTCTTCGCCACGTGCATTTCCGCAGCGGCGGCGACGCTGGTCATGGGGATTTACGCGAACTATCCCATCGCGCTGGCCCCGGGGATGTCGCTCAACGCGTACTTCACGTATGTCGTATGCATCGGCATGAAGATCCCGTGGCAAACAGCGCTGGGAGTCATCTTCATTTCCGGAGTGATCTTCCTGATCCTCACGGTGACTCGGGTTCGCGAACAGATCGTCAACGGGATTCCCGACTGCCTGAAACACTCGACCGCGGGTGGCATTGGGATGTTCATCGCCTTTGTCGGATTGCGCAATGCGAATCTGGTGGTCGCAAATCCCGCAACGTTTGTCAGCCTGGGCAGTTTTGCGAATCACGAGGCACAACTGGCCTTGGTGGGACTCGTCATCATGCTGGTGCTGATGGTCCGCAAGATCAAGGGCGCAATCCTCATTGGGGTGATGGCGACGACGCTGGTCGGGATTCTGCGCGGCATGGCAAGCTGGCCGTCGGCGATTTTTTCCTTACCGCATCCTGCGGCGACCTGGCTGAAACTCGATCTGCGCGGCGCGCTTCATCTCGGACTGTTCGAGATCATCTTCGTGTTCCTGTTTGTGGATCTGTTCGACAATGTGGGCACCCTGGTCGGAGTCTGCGAGCAAGGCGGCTTCATCAAGAACGGGAAGATCCCTCGCGTGGGGCGCGTGCTAGTGTCCGATGCGGTGGGGACGATCTTCGGGGCGCTCACTGGCACCTCGACCGTCACCAGTTACATTGAGAGCGCCGCGGGAGTTGCTGCCGGCGCGAAGACGGGACTCAGTAACATTGTTGTTGCCGGATTCTTTCTGCTCGCCGCGTTCTGCTCTCCGCTGGCGGCGGCGATTCCCGGATACGCGACCGCTCCTGCCCTGATCGTGGTAGGAGCGCTGATGACAGAATCCATCGGGCGTGTGGAGTGGACCGACTTTACGGAAGCGATCCCCGCATTTGTAACCTTGCTGGCGACGCCGCTCACGTTCAGCATTGCCACTGGGCTGAGCTTTGGATTGATGTCTTACACGCTGGTGAAAGTCGCGGCGGGAAAGTTCCGGCAGGTAAGCCCCATCATCTGGATACTGACGGTCCTGTTTATCTTGCGCTACGCGTACCTGGCTGCGGAGTAGACCTAAGAAGGTTGCGATCGCGACGATCGGCGACCACGGGGGCTGAAGCCCATGGTTGATTGTGCGCTTTACACGGCGCTAAAGCGCCGCTCTTCCATGGTGGTCCCGGCATTTCTTCACCCGGTTAGCGCCGGCACTTCTTCCACCCGGTAAAGTGCCGCTCTTCCTCGGTGGTCCCGGCATTTCTTCCACAGTATTTCCGGCATTCAGGAGTTTTTTCGCAATCTGCCAGGGAACACTTTCCTAGGGAACACTTACGGTGACAGTCGCCGTTGTGCGTCCGTACTGATTGGTGGCATAAAGCGTGTAGGTCGTTGTCGCATTCGGCTTGACCGTCGCAGTGGTATCGCGAACCGCTCCTGGTCCGGGCGAAACGATAATGTAGTCCGCGCTGCCGACATTCCACGACAATGTCACACTTCCGCCCGGAGACACATGCGAAGCCGAAGCGGTGAAGCTGCTGATGACGGGCGCGGATCCAGTCGGATAGTTCGAGTTGTCGTACACCGGACTCATCTTCACCACTTCGAAGGCTGACGAAGGCACGCTCTTCAGGGAGTCCAAGTCGGAGCCCCACCGGCTGTCGGAAACACCGGTCACATAGAGCGCACTGCCGTTGTCGGCAAGGATCAACCCGTAGTGCTTCATCGCCGTCAGAATCACCTGCATCTGCGGGGAGAATCCGGAGATGTCGTAGCTGGATTTCAGGCGCAGGCGCATGCCCATGGGCGGCGCGGCCGTGTTGCTGGTCGTCGCCGCCCAATGCGACGCTGGAGGAGTAAAGGCTGCGCTCGTCTTGGGGAGGGTGAAGCGGAATGCGTGCTTGATCGTGCCGGATGCGGCTTCGTCATAACGAACGAGTCCGGGAAAGACCGGCAGCCCCGCCGCATCGGCCGAAGTCCACGTGTACGGACGCTGTTGATCGCTGAGCAGATCCCAGACCGCGGTCGAATCCGCATTCCAGCTTCCGTCCTTGTTTACGGAAGAGTTGTAGAGTTCGTACAGAAAACAGTTGCCATTGTCGAGGACGAGGACGTGCCGATCGCCGCCGCTCGATGATCCTCCCTCGATGGGCGCCGATGCGGGAATGGGCATGGGGCCGGGGTCGCTCTCGTCCCCATAAGCGTTCAAGTTCACGTTGACCAGCGGTTGATTTCCATCCACAACGACGTAGGGAATTCCGTACGTCGGGTCAGTCCCCCAGTCGGGATGCAGATTCACCGACCCGACCCATGTGCTCATGATGGTGCTGGAGTTGGGATCCAGCGGAGCGCTGGAAATATCGGTGTTCCAGAGATTGCTGCCGGTGAATGGGACGAATCCGTTGAGGCTTCCGCCTTGGCCAGTGGAGAGGACGTTGCAGGCTTGATTGCTGCCGCCCGTACCGCCGTGTTCCGCCGTTACCGCCGCCGTTTGGAGAGGAGGAAAGATGTGAGGCCCCGGAACAGGCCGTGAGGACTACGTGCGCAAACAGTGTTGCGAGCAGCAGGGGGAGTGTCGAGCCTGCACCGGGGCCTCGCATACGAACGTCATTGTGCGCGAAACGCGGATGCTCCGAAAGAGGTCTTCGGGACATGTCCGGATTCCGTCTCGGTCTCAGGATCCGGACAGGCTGCCGCGATCTTACTTCCCATGCAATAAGGTTTTCGCCGCGCCCATATTGTCGTACTTGTCGTAGACACGCACCACAACGACGTGTTCCAAGGCCTGGTCTTTGTCGTTCTCCAGCGGAACTTTGAAGTCGTAGTCTTCGGTCTTCGAATCCGAGAGTTGTCCGACGGGATCCACATACTTCCAGTCGCCGGCGTCCACGGAAAACTCCGCACGCTTGATGCTCGAGAAGGAGTCCTGGGCACGGAAGCGCACGTGAAATTCGCCGCCCTCCACGGCGGCAGTCAGGTTTTCGATGCGGGGAGGGGTCGTATCCACTTCGAAGCGCCGGCTCTCGCGCGATGCCGTGCGCGCCTCGCCCGGAGAGTGCGAAGGCGAATCTGACGCGACGACCTTGATCGTGTAGCCTCCATCGGGTAGCAGGCTGGCGTCGAAGGAATACGCCTTGTCGGTAATGTTGTCTTTCAGCAGCAGCCAGCGGGATTCTCCGTCACCGCGGTAAAAAACCGAGTACACGAGTTGGTCGTCATTCTCGTCGTGCGCCGTCCACTTTACGCCGATGGCATCGTGGTCGTGAACGCTTGGGACCGGAGCCTCGAAGGTTGGGCCCGAAGATGCGCCGGGATTGCCCAGAGTGAGGCCGGTGGATTTCGGCGCCGCCTGATAACGGACCCCGCTCTGCACCGAGACATCTTCGATCTCCGGAGCGATATTCTTGGGCAGATAATTCAGCGTCACGGTGTCAACTGAAGGATCTGTGCTGCCGGTATGCAGCACTGCCTTCCATTGGGCATAGCGGGCGGGCGGAACTCCCATCTCGCCGCTTTTGCTGAGATCGACCTGCTTCCAGGGACTCCAGTTGCGGTCGGGATTATCGACGTTGCCGCTGCGAGCGAGCAGTTCGACGTTGCCTGTCCCGCGAAAATCCACGCGTCCCCAGCGCGAGAAAATCCTGGCATCGAACACATCGCTTTCGTACGAACCTTCCTTCGCCGGACTGGGGCCAAGCAAGAAGATCTTTCCCAGATTGCTGCTGGCGGCATAGAGCCCTCCGCCCGGTGCCTTGGCGAATCCGGTGACCTGCGAAGCCGGGGCTTTCAGCTGATCGGAAAAATCACCCTGCCCGTCGATGGCATACACGTGGCCGCGATTGCCCGTTCCGGCTAGCAATGTGCCATGCGAGTCGAAAGCAAGCGCATAAACGATGTCGTCGTGGGAGGTCCACATACGGGAGGGTGAGCCGTCCGCCGCAATCTTATAGACATCCGAGCCGCCGCTCGCTCCGCCTCCGGTGGAGAGCGCGCCGATCTGCAGCGTGCTCGTGGTGGTCGGAACCGGCCCTGCTTGTGGAGCCCCCGGATTCAGAAGGGGCGGAGTCATCAACAGCAGCGAAGCGGGACCTACGGAGCTGGTCGATCCAGCGCGCTTCTCGCCGACTCCCGCCGCATAAATGTTTCCTTGCCGGTCGAGCGCCAACGCCGTGATCTCTTTTTTCGGCGCGCTATACAGCACAAAGCCTTCACCCGCGGGAGAGATGCGATAGACCAGGCCGCTGCCGTCCGTGCCGGCGATCACGTTTCCCTGCGAGTCGAGTTGCAGCACGCGGATATGCGTTTCATCGCTCTTGAAGAAGACGGAGTGATCACCCTTGGGAGTGACTTTGTAGATCTCGCCGTGATCGCCGGTCGCCACGTACAGGTTGCCGGACTTGTCGAAGAGCAGATCCCAGATGTATTTCGTTCCGGGCGCGAAGTAAACGGACGAACTCCAGGAAGCATCGAGCATCGGCTTGCCCGCTTCCTTGACAGTGTCGGAGGTCTTCGAATCGCCTTTCGCCGGTTGGGGCTTATCCCCAGGCTTGTGCTCGATTTTGTAAACCTTGCCGTCAGGATTGGTCGCCGCGTAGATCACGCCACCGGGCCCTACTTCGAGCGCCTGCACCTGAAGTTCCTGGGGTTCGAAGATGATGGACGATTTGCCGTCGGGTGTGATGCGGTAGATGCGGGCCGGAGATCCCGTGGCCGCGTACACAGTTCCCGCCTCGTCTGCCGCAACCGCCCACACGTACGTGGATGGCGTCGAGTAGAGCAGCTTGAACGAGGGCGCGAGTTCCAGACCGCCGGTGCTGCGGATGGCGACGCCGTCGGGCGTGCCTTTCACCAGGTCGTCATATTTCGACTGCTCCCACGTGCGCGTGCCCTCGGCAGCCAGCGCGAGAGAGAAAACGGCAACAGTAAATGATGCAGCCAAGAAGCGGGTGAAGCGGGAATTCCTAAGCGCAATCTGCAATGTCCTACCTCAAGTCGAAATCCGCGGAGACGCCCGCGGAACGGCGATCCTGTGAATTTCCTGGAAATCTCAGGTTATCACGCGAAGGCCAACGAATGGGCAACCTCAGCCCTGAAGGAGAGCCCTAAACCACGAAGGATACCAAGGTACACGAAGGAAGAAGAGGGGTTCTTTAGTGCACCTTCGTGTCCTTCGTGGTGGAAGGTTCTGCCTTTGTTGTTTTCGACGGGCCCCGTGGTATCGTAGATTTTCCATGCATCCTGCGCGTCAACAGTTGCTCACTACCCTCGCCAATAAGTCGTTCCGGCTGGGCGAGTTCAAGCTCTCTTCCGGAGGGACTAGCGACTATTACATCGACTGCCGCACTACGACGCTCGATGCAAAGGGCTCGCGCCTGGCGGGGGAAGTTTTCTACGAAGAGATCAAGCAGCGTGGATGGAAGCCACAGGCGATTGGCGGACTCACGATGGGGGCCGATCCCATTGTCGTCGCAGTGTCGGTGGTGAGCGGAGAACTCAACGGATTCCTCGTCCGCAAAGCCGAGAAGCAGCACGGTACCGGACAGCGCATCGAAGGTTTCCGCGAGAAGGGCGCTCGAGTTGTGATCGTGGACGACGTCTGCACCACCGGTTCATCCACAGTTCAGGCGATTGAAGCCGCTCGCGAGTTCGGATTCGAGGTCGTCGGTGTGATGTGCCTGGTGGAGCGGGAAGAAGCGAAGGGGCGTCCGAATATGGAGAAGGCTGCTGCGCCTGCGCCGTTCATCTCGATCTTTACTGCGAATGACGTGCGCGCAGAGCATCTGCTGCAGAACGACGAAACGACTCCCGTCATCTTCGCCGTTGCGGCGACTTGCGAGCTTTGTGGCATGCCTGCGGTCACGAACAAGCCGAGAAATCGCTGCGAAGCGCATAGGATTTGAGGCCATTGAGTCATTGAGTGATTGAGCCATTCAGTCATTGAAAACCCGTATAAGGACACTTGGTTTTGAATCACGCAATGGCTAGATCACCCGTTGAATAAATACTTATGATCCAGACTCTGGAATGGACTGACAAAGGCGTACGCTTCATCGATCAGACGAAGCTGCCGACCGAAGAAGTTTACGTTCTCTGCAAGACGCATGAGCAGGTCGCGGACGTGATCCGCAACATGGTCGTCCGCGGCGCGCCGGCGATCGGGGTTGCGGCGGGCATGGGCATCGCGCTCGGCGTGAACAATTCCAAAGCTGAGACTACCGGCGACCTCAAGCGCGACTTCGACCAGATCTGCGATCTCATTGGAAAGACGCGGCCGACCGCGGTGAATCTCTTCTGGGCGATCCGGCGCATGCAGGAGAAGTTCGAGCGCATCCGGATTCGACCCATTCCGCAGATCAAGCAGGATCTGATCGAAGAAGCCAAGCGCATGCACGCCGAAGACATTGCCGCCAACCAGGCGATGGGACGCCACGGCGCCGCGCTCATGCCCGCCGAAGGCGGAGTTCTCACCCACTGCAACGCCGGCGCGCTGGCGACGGCGGGATACGGCACTGCGCTGGGAGTGATTCGCGCGGCGGTGGAGCAAGGCAAGAAGATTCACGTCTATGCCGACGAAACGCGTCCGTTCCTGCAGGGCTCGCGGCTCACCGCCTGGGAACTGATGAAAGATGGAATCCCAACCACGGTGATCTCCGACAACATGGCCGGATCGATGATGAAGCAGGGCAAGATCGGCGCGATCGTGGTGGGCGCCGACCGCATCGCCGCGAATGGAGATGTAGCCAACAAAATCGGCACCTACACCGTTGCCATTCTCGCGAAAGAACATGGCATACCTTTTTATGTCGCCGCGCCCATCTCAACCGTGGATCTCGCCTGCCCCGACGGAAGCCAGATCCCAATCGAGCAACGCAATGGAAAAGAAGTGACGCATATCGCCGGCAAACAGATGGTGCCGGATGGCGTCGCCGTGGAGAATCCCGCGTTCGATGTGACGCCGGCGAAGTACGTGGCTGCCATCGTCACCGAGAAGGGAATTGCGCGCGCGCCTTATGAGGAATCGCTGCGCCGCCTCGCCGGGAAGGAAGCGGAAGTACACCCATGAAGAATTGCAGATTGTAGATTTCAGATTGCAGAATGAAATTCGCAATACTGAGCCGTTGAACTCAAATCTGAAATCTACATTCTGAAATCTGCAATTTGTCTCCCCTGTGTAAAGAGACGTAAAACTGCCCGAAACTTCCGTAATCTCCCGCTACTTATCTTCCGGATGCGGGTTAACTCAATCGGCAACTCACACGTGCTAATCTGAGCCCAGACCCAGAATCCGGCCGAACTCTTTTCAGGGGGACGTTATGTCCATACGGAATCGCCTTGTTGTGCCCGTTGTGTTTTCCGCTCTACTGGTCCTTGCCGTCTGTGGTGGAAACGGCATGACCAAAATCGTTCCGCCGCCCAGCGGATCATTCTCCAATAGCAATCTAAATGGCACATACGCATTCTCGATAGTGGGGAGTGTCAATAATTCGTTTTCCGACTTTATCGCAATCGCGGGGGCATTTACCGCGAACGGGTCCGGAGCCATCACGGGCGGAGCTCTCGATGTCAACACCTCTGCTGTGACGTCGGCGGCTACGAACAATCCCATCACGGGCGGCAGTTATGTGATCACAGGTGATGGGCGTGGAAAGGCCACCCTCACGACCAACACGCCGCTGGGCAGTTCGATCGTGGTGGATTTTGTGCTCTCGAGCAGTGAGCACGGCCTGATCACCGAATTCGACGGAAATGGCAGCGGTAGCGGGTCGCTTGATCTCCAGACTTCGACAGCCCAACCGGCCGCAGGCCGGTATGTGTTTGGACTTTCGGGAATCTCCGGCCTGAGCGTTACGACCGGGGCGGGTATTCCTGCTGCGGCGGCAGGCATCGTGAATCTCGATGCCAGTGGCAATGTGACCGCCGGGACGATGGATTATAACGACAACGGACTGCCGTTTTTCCTGACGATCGATTCCGGTTCTACCGTCTTGTCAGGAACAAGCCCGGGCACGATTACCCTGGCGACGAGCAGCGGACCCCTGAATTTCAATACGTATCCTGTGGATGCGACGCACTTGAAGGTGATCGAAACCAACGGGTTCCCAATTCTCGCGGGCGATCTTTTTGTGCAATCGAGTTCTGCGTTTCCGTCAGGGCAGATCGTGTTCACGATGGCCGGAATCGATTATCCCGGTGGAGGTGCACCGCTTGCCGTGGGTGGATTCATGACATCCGACGGAAGCAGCGCGATCACCGGCGGAAGCGAAGATTACAACGACGGCGGAGCTACCGATACCACCGGGCCTCTCCCCTTTGGCGGCTCGATCACCGCAAGCAACAACCGATACCTGTTACAACTGAACAGTTTCGAAAACGGCGCAAACGGCGCGCTGGGAACGTTCACATTCGCGGCATATCCTTCGGCTGGGGGCATCCAGCTCATCGAAGTTGACGGCAATGGCGTGACCTTCGGGGTCGGATTCACGCAGAGCAACGCGGTTCTGGCGGCGAACGAGGGCTACGGGTTCGGATTGGCGGCAGTCAATCAATCGTCGCGCGAGGATGACATCGCTCAATTCACCACAACCGGCACATCTTTCAGCGGGGTGATCGATTACAACGATCAGGGCACTACCAGCTTCCGGCAGCCGCTGAACGGTACATACACTCCGGATTCGCCACCGACTGGTGCAGGAGTGCTGACTGCGAACACATTCAGCGGAGTGTATTACACCATCGACGCGGGCAATGCCCTGTTCATTGAGTTGGATAACAGCCAGCTTGGGGTTGGCGCTCTTCAGACGCAGAACGCCAGCGCAAAATCGAACCTGGCTTCCGCTCACCTGGCGATGATTCGAGGCGTTACCGCGAGCGCAAAGAGAGCGTGGCGTCGCAAGTAAGCACGAGCGTTCGCAACACACAAAAATCCCATCCCGGCCGCGAGCCTGGGATAGGATTCTTACTTTGTACTGAGGATTGATTGGGTGGGCTGAATTCTCGTCTTGGCAGCCGGGGACATTCGCGAAGCGATCCACATAATAATGCGATACGACAGCAGCACCCCAAGGATCGCGGCGTACTCCAGAGGTTTCTTGAGGTCGGCCTTGACCAGCCAGATGTAGTGAATCACTCCCGCGGAAGCGCTGAAGTAAATCAGCCGGTGCAGTATCTGCCAGCGTTTTCCCAACCTGCGGATCGCCCATTTCGTCGAAGTAACCGCCAGAGGGATCATCAAGAAGAATCCCGTCATTCCCGCCGTGATGAACTTGCGCTTGGCAATATCGTGCAGCATCTCGTGGACATCGAAAAACTTGTCGAGCCACACATACGTCATCAAGTGCAGGAAGCCGTAGAAGAAGGCAAAGAGTCCGAGCATGCGGCGGAAGCTGATGAGCCCGTACAGGTGGGTCAGCTTGCGGACCGGCGTAATCGCCAGAGTGGTCAGCAGGAAGATGAGCGTCCAGTCGCCCGTGCTGTGCGTGATGAACTCGATCGGGTTCGCGCCCAGCCCGGCGTGAAAGCCGCGCCAGACAAGCAGCCCAACGGGCACCAGGCACGCCAGAAAGACGACGGGTTTGAAGTAACGCAGCATTCAGTACTCGGCTTCCAGAAGTGGCCTCACAAATGGTCTGAGATGGAAAGTCGTTCACCTCAGGGGCTAGAGCCCAGATCAGTAATTCAAGTCTTCGCCACGGCTGAAGCCGTGTCTTTCCCTTAGAAGTTCTTCTTCAAATCCATCCCGCTGTACAGGCTTGCGACCTGATCGTATCCGTTGAACATGAGTGTCGGGCGCTTTGTAAACTCTCCCAGTCTTCGTTCCTTGGCCTGGCTCCAGCGCGGATGGTCCACATTCGGATTCACGTTGGCATAAAATCCGTACTCCTGCGGCGCCGAAATATTCCACGTGTTCAGCGGCTGTTTCTCCGTGAACTTGATGTGCACGAGCGCTTTGGCGCTCTTGAAGCCATACTTCCAGGGCAGCACGAGGCGGATCGGCGCTCCATCCTGATTGGGCAAGTCTTCTCCATACATTCCGAAGCAAAGCAGCGCCAACGGATGCATCGCTTCATCCATGCGCAGGCCTTCTACGTAGGGCCACTGCAGCACATCCCGCCGCTGGCCCGGCATGCGCGCCGGGTCATATAGCGTGGTGAACTCCACGTAATGTGCTTTACTCGTCGGCTTCACGCGTTTGATTAACGCGCTCAACGAGAATCCGATCCAGGGCACAACGATCGACCATCCTTCGACGCAGCGGTGGCGGTAGATCCGCTCCTCAGGGGGTGCCATCTTGATGATCTCGTCTACCTCGAGTTCCAATTTCTTCTCGATGGCTCCATCAATCTTTACTTTCCATGGACGAGTACGGAAATCTTTTGCCATGTCCGCGGGATCCGTCTTCGCCGTGCCGAACTCGTAGTAGTTGTTATAGTGCGTCACGTCGTTATAAGGAGTGACGGTTTCCGTCGTGCTAAGCGGACTCTTTTGGAGGCCATTGATCTTGTTTCCAGCGAGAGCGCTGGTGGAAGGAACGATGGCGTCGCGCAACTTCAACCCGCCTGCCACGCCAACACCGGCCACGGCCGCTCCGGCAAGAAACTGCCGTCGATTCAGATACAGGCTTTTCGCAGTAATTTCCGACGAACGAATGTCTTGCGCCTTCTTGATCAGCATGAGAACCCCAGTGGGCTAGACGGAAAGCCGCTACCCATCTACTATCTTCAACCCAATAGGACGTTGTGGCGGGAAAAAAGTTTCACGGTACAAGCGCTGCCCAATTATGTGAGTGTGGGGAAAAGAGGCACTAGCCCAGAACTTCCCGGACCTTCCGGGACAAGTTCTGCAGGCTGAAAGGTTTTTGCAGGAAGGCGGTGCCGGGCTCGATCGAACCGTCGCTCAGAATGGCATCTTCGGTGTAGCCGGATAAGTACAGAACTTTGACTTCCGGGCGAGTCTGTACCAGTTGTTGCGCCATGTCGCGTCCGCTCATGCCCGGCATCACCACGTCTGTAATCACCAAATCGATCTTGCCATCATGCTGCTTCGCGAGGGCAATGCCGGCTTCACCACTCTCGGCTTGCAGCACGCGATAACCTTTTCCCGCGAGAGTATCGCGCACCAGTTGCCGCACGGAGTCTTCATCTTCTACCAGCAAGACCGTCTCGCACCCACCGGATGCGGCATCCGGCGCTGATACGGTGTGCTTCTCGGCGGCGCCTTTTACTTGCGGGAAATAAATCTGGAACGGAGTTCCACGGCCGACTTCGCTGTGTACCATCACATAGCCACCGCTCTGCTTGACGATGCCGTAGACCGTGGACAATCCCAGCCCGGTGCCTTTGCCCTTCTCTTTCGTGGTGAAGAACGGTTCGAAGATGCGGGACTGCGTCTCCTTGTCCATGCCCGCGCCGGTATCGCTGACCGAAAGCATGACGTAGCTGCCGGGACGTATGAACTGCTGGCCACGGCGATGGCTGTCGTCCATGACGGTGTTCTCAGTCTGGATCGTCAGCCTGCCTCCATTCGGCATCGCATCCTTCGCATTTACCACCAGGTTCATCAATACCTGTTCGAGTTGTCCCGCATCGGCTCGGATATGGGCCGCCTGCCGGGTCAGGATGGTGACGAGTTCGACGTTCTCTCCGATCAAGGGACGCAGCAGGCGTTCCATGTCCTCGACGATCGCGTTCACGTCCACCACTTTTAATTCCAGCAGCTGCTTGCGGCTGAAAGCCAATAACTGCCGGGTGAGCGTCGTGGCGCGGTCGGCCGCAAGCTGAATTGCCTGTCCCTTCTCGAGCAGGGGATGTTCGGCCGGAAGATTGGCGAGGATCACTTCTGCATACCCGCTGATCACCATCAGCAGGTTGTTGAAATCGTGCGCGACGCCGCCCGCGAGCCGCCCGACGGCTTCCATCTTTTGCGACTGCCGCAGCTGCTCTTCCAGGGCGCGCCGGTCCGTGACGTCTTCGGCGATGGCTTCGAGGACATCGGCGGGCTCATCGGCGCTGCTGACGGCGCGGCCGCTGATTCGAACCGTGATCACGCTGCCATCTCTTCGTTTCCACTTCAGTTCGATTCCATCGAGACGGCCCGAGCGCCGGAAGTCTTCGATCAGACGCGCATGCTCCTGCGGCTGCGCGAAAATATCCTTTTCCGGATCGAGCAGCAGCACTTCTTCCGCAGACTCATACCCCAGCATCGTAATGAGCGCAGGATTCACATCGAGGAACCGGCCCTCGAGGCTCGAACGGTAAATGCCGTAAACGGAGCTCTGCACCAGGGAACGGTAGCGCGCTTCCGAGCGGCGCAAGGCCAGTTCGTTTCGCTTGATCTCCACCGCACTGGCCAACTGGCGGGCGACAAAGGTGAGAATCTCCTTGTCGCGTTCTCCGTAGCGGATGTTCTCGGAATAGGTCTGTACGACCAGGGCGCCGAAGGTGTGGCTGTTCACGCGCAGAGGAACGCCCATCCAGTCGAGCGAGCGCGATCCGTTGCGCGCGACCTCCCCGCGATCTTCCATCGCTTGCAATACTTCGGGAGTGGCGAGCAGAGGCTGTCCACTTCGAATGATGTAGTCGGTCAGTCCACGGCCCAGCTTTTTCGATGGAGGAGCGGAATCCTGCTCATCGACAAAATACGGAAAGCTGAGGGTTTCGGTCACGGCATCGTACAGAGCAATGTAGAAATTTCGCGCATACATCAGTTCATCGATGATGCTGTGCACGGCGGCGAAGAACTGCTGCAGATCGTGCGCGCTGCTGCTCTTCTCAGCCACTCGATACAAAGCGGAACTGAGCGCTTCCACCCGCTTACGGTCGGAGATATCGCGATACCCCGCGTAGAATCCCGCCATCTTGCCGTCGAGCAGTAAGGGCGCGCACGAGATCGAGACGTCGAGCAGTGTGCCGTCCTTCCTTCTTCGTTTTGTTTCGAGGGAAATGCGCTCGTTCTTGGTGAGCGCCTCGGTCACCCATCGTGATTCGGCGAGCCGGTCCGGCGTGACCACGAGATTTTCCAGAGGCTCGCCCAAAATCTCGCTGACTTCGTAACCGAACAGCTCAACGAACGTCTCGTTCGCCCACAGCACGCGATGATCGAGGTCGGCGATGCTGAGTGCGTCCGGAGACGCCTGCGACATTTGCTCGAGCAGTTGCAGGCGGGTGTTTGCGTTCTCGGGATATCGATTGAAAGCGTCGAGCAGGGAAGAGATGCGGGGAGAAGCCGGAGTCGAACTCTGTGCGGCCGGGGAGGCAACGTCAGGAAGGACGAAGGCTGGCGGAGCCCCGCTTTCCAGCGCTCGCTTTAGGCGGCTGGCCCGATTGAAGTCGGGCTGTCCGGCCTTGGTGACACGTTCCCCCATCCGCGAATTCCCCCTCTGAAAGTCGCGATTCCTAGGGTAGTGTGCTGGGTACTCTTCAGAAAGTTACGGGGGTAATCCCGAATCGGGGATCGTCTGAAGCGAGAACTCAGGGTCGATAAAATCCAGACGAATGTCCCTTCGGGTCTTGCGCAGGCCGTGGAAAGGCCTTGTGGTGGTGCCTTTATTCCCCGTACCGCTGTTGTGAAGACAGCTCAAGCCGCGGGGTGGATCACACTTCACCCTGTGCATACAAACCCGTTCCAGCCCATAAAGTTGCGGGTCTGAAGCGATCTGAAGACGGGCTCTCCCTATGCATCTTCGGGCCTTGCTGCGGCATCGAAAGAATTAACCAGGCAGTTAATTCGTAAAGGTTTGTCAAGGTCGGAGGTGACCTATGAAAGGCAAAAAGAGTTTCAAAGCGATTGCGGGATCGCTGCTGGCGATTGGGCTTTTGAGCGCGACGCTGGTGGCCGAAACCGCGTCAGCGGCCCGCTACGACACGCAGGTGCAGGAGGTGGTGAGCCACAAGCTGGCAACCAAGAAGCAATTTACCGACGTGAAGGCCAGCGTTGAGGACGGCATCGTGACGCTAACCGGCACGGTGGATCTGTATCAGCGCAAGCTGGACGCCGCCAAGCTGGCGAAGAAGACCTCGCATGTGCAGGGCGTCCGTAACCTCATCACGGTTGCCGGACCGAACGTCCCCGATGCGCAGCTGGAAGATAAGCTGGCGACCAAGCTGACTTATGTCCGCGTGGGTTATGACAACACGTTCGACTACTTTGCCCTGGGCGTGAAGGATGGTGTGGTGACCGTTGAAGGCCAGGATCGCACCGGTGTCGGACGCGATGAGGCACTGGCGGATATCGCGAACATGCCGGGCGTGAAGGACGTGATCGACAACGTTTCGATCGCGCCGGTCTCGATGTTCGATGACGGCATCCGCGTGCGGGCGATGCGCGCCATCTATCGTGACCCGGTGCTGAGTCGGTACGCGATTGACCCGGCACAGCCGATCCGCATCATCGTCGCCAACGGGCACGTGACGCTCTACGGTCAGGTGGACAACAAGGGCGACAAGCAGATCGCCGGCATCCGCGCCGGACAGGTCTTCGGAGCTTTCAGCGTGGATAACAAGCTGGAGGTTGCGGGAAGGTCGTAACGTTCAATCACCGGTGGGAAGGGGCGCGGCATAAGTCGCGCCCTCTTTTCGCGTGGCGGAACCTCCATATAAAGGCTTCCTTCGTGGACCTTCGTGGTTTGAGAATTCATGAACCGCAAAGTACACGACGGAAACTGACTTACTTCCCCGGCGTGTGCTCGAAGGGCAGCTTTGTGTATCGCGCTTTCTCCACATCAATGATCAATGCCACGCGGCCTTCCGGATTGCGGAACGGAAACGGTTTGCCCGTGTATTTGTGGGAGATGGGATCCATCACCTTCAAGTCTGGATCGGGACGGCGCTCACTGACCTTACCCCGAATCTGTACCTCTTCGTAGGGGTTTCTGAAATCCACAATCGACAATGCCACTCGTGGATCGCGACGCGTGTTCTTTGCCTTCAACGAATTCTCGCCTGTACAGATCACGACTTGATCGCCTTCCCGTCCGACCCATATCGGAGTCGCGTTCGGAGAGCCATCGGGCATTAGGGTGGAGAGGTGCGCGAAATTCGCGCTATCGATCAGGCGCTTTACTTCCTGAGAGAGTGTCGTAGCCATAGAAGACTCCGAATATTTTTGCGACCACCTAATTGGGAGAACCATCATACAATCCGTTCCCAGTCACCGCAGGAGATCCTCATGCACAAAGTCAATCTCAACGAAAAGTTCTCCAAGATTACCGAGTATTGGAAGCCCTACGTCGCCGCCGAATTGAACGGGCAGCACCTCAAGCTCGACAAACTCAAGGGCGAATTCATTTTTCACCATCACGATAATGAAGACGAACTTTTCCTGGTGGTCAAAGGCCGCTTCCGCATGGAATTCCGTGACCGCCATGAGTGGATCGAAGAAGGCGAGTTCATCGTGATTCCTCGCGGCGTGGAGCACAGGCCTGTGGCCGATGAAGAATGCTGGCTGCTCCTCTTCGAACCCGCGTCCACCTTGAATACCGGCAACGTCGTTAACGAGCGCACCCACCGCGAACTGGAGAAGGTTTAGGGGAACTTCCTCTTCAAGTTCCATGGCCACTGTGCTTAAATCGCACTGGGCTATGGAATTGCTCGTTTATACCGCTTTCTGGTGCGGAGACTGCCGCGAGGCCAAGCGCTTCCTGGCAAAGCACAATATCGCGTACAAGGAAATCGATATCGAGACCACCCCGGGCGCTGCCGAAGAAGTCGTTCGCAACACGGGCAAGCGTGCGATTCCGCAATTCGTTATCGATGGCGAATGGGTCCAGCCCTACGATCCTCAGGAAGGCTTCCTCTACGAAGAGATGGCCCGCCGTCTGGGCGTCGAGTTCCCGTAGCACGTTCTTCGGTGCACCGCGATCTCCGCTCGGTTGAGCCCTTGCCCGCGACGACGTAACCCATGGCCATCCCCTTCGGTACTGTGGCAAACCCCCACCAGAAAAGGGAAGATAACACTCCCAAGCCATACTGCTTGCCCAGAGTTTGGACAAAGAATTGAAACGCAAGCACTTGGGATTGAGTTTCGCAGCGCCGCCGAATACTCATGGCCGATACCCAGATCACCGGTTCCGCACCCAGCGAGCCCGACTCGACCGTCGAAGGCCAAGCCCATACGGAATGCAACGTCTCCGACAGCTGGAATCAGGTGATTCAGGGCGTGCTCGGGCTGCTGCTCCTATTAGGCGCGCTGACCATCGTCTTCCATTACGGACCCATGTCTGTCCAGAGCGTTCCTCCCGATGACTTGCAGAAACAAGTTCACGACTTGACTGCGCAGGTCGAGCAGATGAAGCAGGAGCAATCGATGCCTGCGGTCGTGCTGAACCGCTACCGCAATTCCATCGGGTACATCAACGGCATCTATCAGGTGGGATTCCCCAATCAGCGTCCTGAGATTCGCGCGCGCGTTTCGGGCACGGGATTCCTTGTCGCAGACGGCCTGATCGCCACCAACCGTCACGTGGCGCAACCCTGGTACGGCGATTCCGACGCGCAAAAGCTGATCGAGCGCGGAGCCGTTCCGACCATTGAGAATCTCGTCATCTTCTTTCCCGGATCACCCACGCCGGTCGCCCTGTCGCCGGCTTCGGCTTCGAAGACCGCCGACTTGGCAGTTCTTCGCGTGGACGACCGGCAAGCGGTCCGTAGCCTCCCCTCATTGCCTCTCGCCAAGTCCGCCGGATCTCCTGGACAACTCGTCACTGTGATCGGCTATCCCATGGGGATCGCCGGCATGGTGGCCAAGTCTCCCACAGGGATTTACGAGCGTCTGGCCTATCGCCGCAACGACATCAGCGCGGCCAGTGAACTCGCAGCGCTCTCCCTGATTCGTCCCTCGACCACCTGCGGACATCTCGGCGATGTGGTGGGCGACAAGCTGATCTATGACGCGCCCACGGCCCACGGCGGCAGCGGCGGCCCCGTCTTCAACGTCAAGGGCGAAGTCATCGGCGTCAACTCCGCCTACATGGATGGCTTTACGGGCGGCACTCTCGGCGTATCGGTTGACTCCCTGCGTCCGCTACTCCTTGAGGCGCAGCAGCGCTAACCTGCGGCAACCCCCTCCGACCGCATGCTCATGAGTCCACCTGTCGCGTTACAGTAGATGCATGCGCCGGAACGTGATCCTGTTTCTTTTCGCTTTGGCCGCAGCCGCGGCCCAAACTCCGCAGCAGAAAACGCCGTATTGGGCCTACGCGGTCAATCCGCCTGCTTCCTCGGCCGCCAAATCCCCAGCCAATACTTCGCGCCATGTTCCGAACAGCAGTGCAGCATTCACGCAAGCGGAGATCGAGGATCTGTTTGGTGTACCCGACTGGCATCCCTCGGAGCATCCGCCGATGCCCGACATCGTTGTGCACGGAAGGAAGCCCGACGTCTTTGCCTGTGCCTACTGTCATCTACCGAACGGCGAAGGACGTCCAGAAAATTCCACGATCGCCGGATTGCCCGCGGGATACATCATTCGTCAGCTTGCGGATTTCAAAAGTGGAGTCCGCAAAACTTCGGAGCCTCTCTTCAAGCCCGCGGCCAACATGCCGCTCATCGCGGCGCACGCGACGGACCAGGAAATTCAGGCTGCCGCCGACTACTTCGCGGCCTTGCCCCGCAAGCCGTGGATTCGCGTCGTGGAAACCCGCACGGTTCCCAAGACGCACGTTTCTGGCTGGATGCTTGTTCCTTCCGTTCCGCTCGAGACCGAGCCCATCGGGCAGCGCATTATCGAGGTTCCGGAAAATACGGAGCGCACCGAACTCCGGGACGACGATTCCGGCTTTGTCGCCTACGTTCCAGAAGGAAGCCTGAAGACAGGGAAGTGGCTGGTGACCAGCGGTGGAAATGGCAAGACCGTGGCCTGCGCCAAGTGCCACGGCCCGGGGTTGCGCGGCAGCGGCAATGTACCCGCGATTTCCGGACGTTCGCCGAGCTATATCGTCCGGCAGCTCTACGATATTCAAACGGGCGCGCGTTCGGGAGTCGCTTCTCGACAGATGCGCCGTCAGGTGGTCAAGCTGAATATCGATGACATGATTGCGATTGCCGCTTTCGTATCATCGCTTCGGCCGTAGCGCGAAGATGCCGCGCAAAAAACAAAAGCCCACCGACAGGGAGCGGCACCATCGGTGGACTCTCGCACAAAATTAAAAGTAGCAAGGGGCTTACCGCAAAGCTGCCTCCCCCTTTAGGTGCAACTTCTAGCACCCTTGCCAAAAGTGAATAAATCTTAGGGCTTTTCGGGTAGGCGGCGCACTAGGGTGAATTCTGTAGTGAGCCAGAGGTCGCAACTGGAGCCCGATTCTGGCTTTCATCAAAAATGCTTGCGCAATGGTAAATAACTCTCCACATGTTTGCCGAGGGAAGGCTTAGTGGAATCAGCGGCGGAACTTTGGGCAGGGCAAAGAGAAAAGCCGGGAAGCTTTACGCGTCCCGGCTCTGAAAAGCACCCTGGGGTTCAGAACGCCCAGCGTAACGAGAACTGGATCAAACGCGGGTTCCCATTGGTCTGCACGATTTGGCCGAATGGGTCTGTTCCGTTACTGCCGGCGGCCACCCATGCATTGTGCGCCTCGAAATCGAGAACCGTTGGGTTCCCGAAGTTCGTGTGATTCCACAGATTGAAGAAGTCCGCGGCGAAGCGAATATCCTGCCGCTCCCCAATCTTAAAGTGTTTCAGGAGCGAAAAATCCCAGTTCTGCTGGAACGTTCCCCGATAGATGTTCCGGCCCAGATCGCCGAAACCAGTGGTGCAGGAGTCACCGCTGGCGTCCGCGGCGCAAGCAGTGGGATCGACGTACGGCGCCGCCGCGAATGCGTCCGGGTTGAGATATCCATTGACGAGGCGGCTCTTCAGGCTTCCACTCGAGAGCCCGTTCGCAATGGTTGCGCCCGGCGCCAGGCTGGCGCCTAGCAGCGGTGTGCTGCCCGCTCCCAGAAACGCCGTGCCTGCGCTCGAGTCGAGGATCGAGAACGGCAAACCGCTCTCGAAAATTGAAACTCCGCTCACCTGCCATCCTCCGAGAAACGCTCCCTTTGCCCCCAGCGTGTGCTTGAAGAATGGAAGTTCATAGGCATAGCTGACCGATAGCCTGTGTGGACGGTTGAAGTCAGAGATTCCGCGCGAAGCGTTGATGTTGCTCTGATCGTTGTACGCCGTGTTGAAGGCTGTGTTTCCGGTGGAAGTGGCATCAATGTTCTTCGAAAATGTGTATGCTGCCTGGAGGTAGCTTTGATTCCAGCGGCGTGAAACGGTCGCCTGAAACGCGTGATAGATGGAATAGGCATCATTCGCGAAAAGCTGATAGCCACTATAGCCGTTGAGCCCCGGCGCGGGGGTTCGGGCAATGGCATTCGAGAATGTGTCGGTGTTGATCGTGTACGACACGTTATTCACGTCTGTGATCGTGATGGGATGCTTGATCGCGTCCACCGACTGGATAGCGTCGCGGGTCTCGCGCAGATGGATTCCACGCGTCCCGAGATATCCCAGTTCCAGCACCCAACTCTTGCCGAATTCGTGCTGCGCGGTGAGGTTCCACTGCTGCGTGTTGGGCACCACGAAGTGGCGCGGGACTTCGAGGACAAAGAGGTTCTGGGTCGAGTTCACGCCCGGACCGCCAGTACAGGCATAATTGGCGTCTGGAACTGCCGGGTCGCCGCTGGGTGCAAAGCTGATCAGCCTCGCGAGGCAGGGCAGCCATTGTCCCGAGAGTTGTCCGGCCGCCGGCACAGCATTGGGATTCACCGATGGCGTATCGTTGAAGAAATTGGTGAGGTTGTATCCCGGTGTCGTTGGGAAGAACACGATTGGGATAAATGGCGACTGGAAGCTCAACTGATCGACCGCGCCGATATCTTCGCGCACATAGTAAATGCCATATCCGCCGCGAATAGTAGTGTTATGCCGTCCCAGCACATCCCATGCGAAGCCGACGCGCGGTCCCCATCCCGTTGAAACGCTGTTTTTGAACGTCGATCCCGCCGCGTTACCGGTCAGCCCCGAGACGCCCAGCTTATCGACGCATTTCGGATAGATGAATGGATACGTGCCCGAGTTTGTCAGGTCAGACTCGATGTTGCCGATGTGGCAGTCGCCATCTGTCCATGCACCCAAAAATTCGGTTCGCAGTCCGAGGTTGAGGGTCAAGCTGTGCGATGCCTTCCAATCATCCTGCAAGAACGCTGCCGAATTGCTCTGCTTGTAAGCGTGGTTATAAACGCCACCGCCGCCGAAGCTGAACTCAGGAGTGCCAGCGACAAAGTTTCCGAAGTCGGTGGTCGACCCAGTGTTCGTGAAGAATAGCTGCCCGTTGAATACCTGCGGGAACAGCTTATCCAGCCGTACACGCGTGTATTGGCCGCCCACCGTGAACGTATGCTGGCCGTGTACCCAGCTAAGGTTGTCCACAAAGTTGTAGTTGTTCTGGTCTTGCGCCTGGTTCGCCTGCGGTGTCGGCCCAAACTGGAAGCCCGACGTGAGCAAAGTGAACTTATAAATGCTGCTGGTGAGATTGTCCGTAGGCCGGGTGATGCCGGCATCGCCGACCGTCACCGGATTCACATTATTCGCCGTGTTGTTGATATGAACCAATCCGAAGCGGAAATCGTTGACCAGCGTGGGTGAAAACACGTGTGTTTCCGAAAGAACGAACACGCGGTCATGCACCGGCAGCTGATAGGGGAAGTTCAAATCCGTTCCGCTCGCCGGCGCGCCCAGTGAAGCCTGCAACCCGCCGGCACCGAACGGCACGTCGGTCTCGGAATTCGAGTAAAAGAACCGCGCGGCGACGGAATCCCGGGAATCTCGAAACTCTTTGTCCCAGTTCGCGGTCAATTGGTTGTCGGTGAACTTTCCCGGCTTGCTGACCGTGAACTGAACCAAATCTCCAGGATTCGCTCCCGGTGCATTCGGCATGGGGAACAAATATCCATTGGCTGGCGCGCCAAACTGGTCGCTCTGGAATGAAAGCAAACTGACTGCCACCGGGTCAGCGCTTGAGACTCCAAACGCGCTCGCCAAGGCGCCCGCGTTTGCCGGTCCGCGCAGCGATGCCGGTACATACGGAATAAACGTGCTGATCAGCGTTCCGGGAGAATCCCCACTGCGCTGCCGGGTTCCCTGATAGTTCAGGAAGAAGAATCCCATTTTTCCGCCTGGGCTGACTGGTCCGCCCAGGCTGCCGCCGAAAATATTCTGCTGAATCACCGGACGCGGCGACCCCGTCTGCTTCAGGAAATATTCATTGGCATCCAGCTTCGTATTGCGGAAGAACTCATACACGTCACCATGGAACGTATTCGTTCCCGACTTCAATATCGCGTTGATGTTTCCTCCGCCGTTTCGGCCCTGGCTCGCGTCGTAGAGCGAAGTCTGAACTTTGAATTCCTGCACGACATCTGGATTGGGCAGGGGAGTGTTGGTTAACTCCGCGACGTTATAGTCCGTGACGCTGACGCCTTCGATCAGGTAATTGTTATTGTCCTCCCGCTGGCCATTGACCTGCATGCGTACATCGCCTCTTCCGAGTTGGGTAGCCTTGTTCAACTCGCTCTGCGCGCCGGTCGAAAGCGTCAACAACTGTTGGAAGTTCTGCGTCGCCAGAGGCAGCGCACGAATGGTGTTGCTATCGATCGCCTGGCCGGTGGTCGCATCACTTGTATTCACCGTTTGCACTTCGGCCTGCACTTCGATCTGCTGCTGCACCGCTTGGGTGGACAGCTTCGCCGTCATGCGTGTCGTCTCGGTGACGCGGACCACAATGCCGGGAAACTTTGCTTCTCGAAATCCCGGGGCTTGGACGTTCACCGCGTACGTTCCCACCGGCATTAGCGGAGCGGTAAAGCTGCCGTCAGTCCCGGTCTTCACCGAGCGCTCCAGTACCCCTGTTTCCTGATTCGTGATGCGGACATCCGCGTTCGCCACAAACGCGCCGCTCGGATCCTGCACCGTACCCGTGATCGCTCCTGTCGCTCCGCCCTGGCCGAACGCCTGTACCGCAAGCGCCAGCGCGAAGACACTAAGAGCTACGAACCTGATTGAAGAACTCGCCATGGTCTCTTCCCCCATCTGTCTAACCGGAAAATTGTTTTCGCGTTATTGAGGCATCACGAACAGAAGGCATCGACAGCTACAAGACGAGCTGGGCTTGGCAAGGATGTGCGCCGGCCGCTTCCGAGCGCGACTTCCGGGAAAGAAGAGTTGTTCTTTCACCATGGCCCCTATGGATACAGCTCACCCTCAGATTGCCTTCTTGGAGTGCCAAGAGCTTAACGAAAGAACCTTGCAATTTTCAAGTAGAGAAAAAGTACGAACGTAATGTCGGAGCTACCTCTGGAACCGCGGAAACACCCTTCTCTATAGCAGGGGAAGTAGAAAATCGGTTTTCCAGACGGGCCGCGTCAGGGCCGAGGAGTTCTAAGGGGCTTTCACCTCGGCTTACCCCTCTCCAAACTCGCGATAGCGTTCCAACACATCGCGCTGCGTGATGACTCCTTCCAACTGCCGCGAGTCTGCTCGGTTCACGACCGGCACCAGGGGCCAACGGTCTACATAGCGCAACGCCGTTTCCAGTGGATGGTCCGGATGCAGATAAGGAATCAGCCGCAGCGGCAGCAGGGAACCCAACTTCGCTGCGCCTTTTCCCTCCGACAGCATCGTTCGGAGTTGCTGCCGGGTGACGATGCTCCACCCATTCGGGCTCATTCGGACCAGCAGATCCTCCGCGTCACTGGAATCGGCCCTGGTCAGCGCTTCATTGAGAGTTTCCTCTGCATCCAGCACAGGTTCTTCCGGACGCTGCATTGCGTCTTCCACATGCAGGATGCCCTCCTCTCGTTGCTCTTCCATCGACGGCAGTTCAAGCCCGTCCTGACGGGTGAGTAGGTCGAAAATTGCCGTCGGCTGCAGCGCGCGGGAGATCACATACGCGAACGTGTTCGCAACGATCACCGGCACGATAATCGAATAATTTCCGCTGACTTCCAGCACCATGAACACAGACGTCATCGGGGCGCGCAAGAATCCTGCGAACAGGACGCCCATCCCGACCAGCGCATACGTTCCCGTGGTTCCGGTCAGGTGCGGCAGCAGCGCATGTTGTGCCCCACCGACCGCTGCGCCCAGCATTGCGCCTACGAACAACGTCGGCGCGAACATTCCGCCGGGTGTCCCGCTCACGAACGACAACAGCGTCGCCACGATCTTGAGTCCGGCCAGGATCGCGAGGAACTCCCACGTGAACTGCCCGTGCATCGCCTGATCGATGTATTCGTATCCGGCGCCCATGACTTGTGGCGCGCCCATCACAGCGATAACCCCGATCAAGAGCCCCGCAAGAGCAGGCTGCAGATACTGCGTCCACCTTGGCAACCCTTTGCAGAGCGGTCGAAAGGTAGCGATTCCGCTGGAGAATGCTACCGAGGCAAGTCCCCCAACCACGCCGAGGATGGCATATGCCAGCAGTTCCGACGGACGCTTCAATTCCACCGCAGGAATCCGGAACAGAGATTCCGATCCTAGAAACCAGCGCATCACCACCACGCTCGATACTGCCGACAGCACCACCGAACCCAGAATACCGGCGGTCCAGCGCCCGATGACTTCCTCGATGACGAACAGCACAGCCGAGATCGGTGCATTGAACGCCGCTGCCAATCCTGCTGCCGCGCCCACCGGCGCAATCAGCCGCATGCGATCGCGCGACAGGCGCATCTTGCGCCCCATCACGGATGCCAGACACGCGCCAATCTGCAGCGAAGGATCTTCCGGTCCAAGCGAATGTCCCGATCCAATCGCCAGCGCGGCGGTGATGAATTTTCCAATGGCTGTTCGAAACGGGATGTTGCCGTTATAGATGTAAAGCGCTGCCTTGGTTTGATTGACACCGCTTCCACGCGTGCCCGGAAACACGTGCATGACCAATACTGCGATCACCAGTCCGGCAAGGGTCGGCGCCAGCAGCAGGCGCACCGGACTCAGAACAAATCCGGTTCCCAGCAGATACAACCGCGACCAGTCGATGGCAAAGCGAAAACAGACGACCGCCAGGCCGGAGAATACCCCGATAAATACGGACAGCACCAGAAAGAAACGGTCTTCGCGGAACACGGCGCGCCACAAGGCTTTCCGTTCCGGGCCGCTCAAGTTCGGAGTTTGTTGCAGCCGTTCATTTTCGGCCACAACTTCGGTTGCTAGGTTCTCTTGCAAATCCACTTACATTCCCTCATGCAATTTTGCGATCAGAAGCAAGGCCTGGTCCCCGCCCGTTGGAGTCCCACATAAGATGCTGGTTTGGTGCTCGATGCGAAACACCAGGTCCATGGCGGAATCCACCAGGTCCGGATTCCCGCGAAGTGTTGGCTCGTTGATCCTGGGTTTCATTGCCGCCCATTCGTCATTCGAATTCGGCGTAGCCGAATTAGCGGCACCAGGCGAACTCTTGGGAATCGCGCAGCTCTTAAGTCGGTTCCCAGCAATCTCAAATGCCTGCTTCACAATTCTGGCGCGCTCTGCGGAGGTGATGGGGCGCCGGTACGGATCCAGATGCAACACCAGTTCGATCGTCTTCAGTCGGTCTGCACTCTCTGCGTCTTTCGGATTTTGCGCGAGTGCGGCCTGAAGATAGTGTTGCGCCTCCGCGTAGCGCGCGAGCTCAAATGCCGCATACCCGGCGCCGGCAAGGTCTGCTTGATTGTGCTTGTCCGACTTCAAACTCAGGCGGTACGCGGCCAGTGCGCGTCCATAATCCTGTGCTTGCATGAAAAGATTGCCGATGCGCTCCTGCTGGACCGGATCATCTCCGACATTCTCCGATAAGGCGATCAGTTCCGACTGCGCTTCTCCCTTGTCGTTGATGCGCAGCAGCAGTTCGATAAGTTCCAGTCGTGCTTCGTGTCGCTGCCAATCCTCGCCGCTGGGCCACGCCGCGTACACGGCATCGTGATAATAGCGGCTTGCCTCTTTAATCTGGCCCTGTTGCGCCGCGATGCGCGCCAGTTCCAGATTCACCAGCCCGTTATCGGGTTCACGGTCCCACAGGTTCAGCAAATAGGCGGATGCCTCGCCCGTGTGCTTCAGCCCGATCAGCGCCTCAGCCAGGTTCAGTTGGTAATCGAAGTCGTCTCGCGAGTACAGCAGAGCCGCTCGAAATTCTGTAACCGCGGGAGAAAATCGCTGCGCATTGAGATCGACAAGCCCGCGACTAAACCAGCGGCTTCCAAGGGCCTGCCGCTGCGAGTAGTACGCGCGCGACAACCCACTCACAAACAGGAAGAAGACAACAAGCAGCACCGACAGCACACCCAGCATCACCGGTTGCTGTCGCAGATACAGTCGAAGATTCGGATGCCTTGCTACCGCCACTTCGTCTCCGTACACACCAAACACGAACACGCTCCCCAATACTATGCGCAGAGTTAACGCGGAAGTTCAATCCGTCGCATTAAGTAAAGGACGGCCCGCATTCCGAGCCGCCCGCTTCGATTCATCGCGCCATGGCAATGTGGTCCACACGATTCTGCGACCGGCATTGATCGTTGTCTTCGGTACAGAACGGCTTCTCTATTCTTTAGCTGATCGTCTGAATGCGATCTTGTAGAGACTCCTGTCTGCAGCCCAAAAGGGAAGCGCCCGCCGGAGCGGAGTCCCTGGCGTGCACTGCAGAACAAGTTTGAGTTGTTAGGGAGCGACTACTGGAAAAATTTCAGCAGCGGAGAATCCGGTTGCTCGAGCCCGATCGACAGTCAGCCTCGCACTCTGCAATCCACGCTGACGCCCAGGACACCAGAATCAGAGAGGAACTGACCCACATCGTCAGTGCGTTCAGCCCCGCACGCATGATGGCCAGACGCAGCCCGGCAGCCGCACGTATGGAGAGAAGAGCCGTAACCGGCCCGTGCACCACGGAATAGGGGCCCTGAATCGCGTGAAAAAAGAATACCGTCAGCACGCAGAGGACTGCGACTACGGCAAGAGCATACGCAATTCGTCCCAAGGTCATCGATGGAGTACTCCCATTATACTTGGGAAGTTCATTTTCTAACCCGGGACTGACAACGCAAAAGGTACTTCGGCTGGTTGCCTCCAAGCGCCGCTGCTGGCGTCGGCCGTTGGTGCAACGAACTCACGATTGCCCGATTCATGCGGAGACGGCCGCCTCGGCGGTCCCGCGACGCTGAAAGCAAGCGGCGAAGATTTTGCCGTCGTCTGCTTTCGACGGTAGAGACGGTTACGTCCGCACATGGGAAGCAATTATGGCAGATTGATCGGCACGCCCAGTTAGGACTTCCACCAAAGGCGTTGCGAGGCTGGCATCGCAGATATTCGGGCACAACCGCGTTCCCCCTTCAACCGCGACGTTCACGGAGCTCGCCACCCGAGTGCGGCGATCATTTGTCTCGTCATTGCTTCTTTATCTCTGTTTTTGATTCTCGAGTTTCCTCTTCCATGAGCCAGCGCCGCAGCTGCAAGATATCATTCGCACGAACGATTCCGACGGGCTTACGCGAGCCATTGGATTCGACCACGACCACATTTTCAGTTTCCTTCAGCATCATGTCGCGATGCACTCGGTCTACTGATTCGTCAGGATAGGCGAGGACAAAATCCCGTCTGGCAAGCTCGCGCATCTTGAAGTGATGATCTGGAGGTTCCGTTCTAAGGAGGTCATGAGGCTCGACAATCCCAATCAATCCCTCTGCCTTATCTACTATAGGAATCAATGTTTCACCTGGCACGAAGGTCTCCATTACCTTTCGTAGCTCATCGTCGCCCCGGATTATATTGAATTGCTTCCTCATGACCTGATCGATTCGCGCTCTCATCAGAACTGGCACAGAATAATCCTGCAGTACGATCAGACCACGCTTGACGAGTTTGATCGTCATTATTGAGTCCCGACTGAAGAGCCGCACAAAACCGTCGGCCACCATGACGCAGACGATCAATGGCAGCAGCGCGTTGGGATTGTGACTCAGTTCGAACAAGAACACGATGCTGGTGAATGGGGCCCTCGCGATCCCTCCAAAGACCGCAGCCATAGCGGCTAATGCATAAAATGCCGGATCACTGACCAGCGCGGGAAAGAAGTGGCGGGCACCCATCGCGAAGGTTGAGCCGAGTCCACCTCCCACCACGAGAGATGGGGCGAACACCCCGCCAGTTGTGCCCGAGCCGAGAGATATTACGAGCGCCCAGAACTTTGCGAAGGAAATACCCACAAGGTTCCCAGCAGCCAGCCGATCATTCAGCATGTCGCGTATGGTGTCGTAACTGGTGCCGAGCACTTGCGGGTAAAAGTAACCGATTACCCCCAGAATCAGCGCACCAATGGCCGGGGACCAGATTAGCGCGTACTTGATCGGGAGATTATCAAAGAAGTCTTCCAGCCATGAAAGCGCTCGAATCATCCCTATGCCGACTATTCCCATCAGGATTCCGAGCAGTGCAAACAACCACAGTTCGTTCATGCCGGTCAGTTTGAAAGCGGGAGTGGGGAACAGCGGCGACCAACCTGCGAAATGAATTCGAACCCCCGTCGCGACCGCCGCCGCGAGAGCTACGGGGATAAAGGACCGGGCGCGAAGCTCGAACAGTAGAAGCTCTATCGCTACCAGGATCCCCGCCAGGGGAGCAGTAAATGTCGCTGCCATACCTCCGGCTGCTCCTGAAGCCAGGAGAACTCGCCGGTAGTAAGGAGTCAGGCCGATGGCCTGACCGAAGAGCGATCCTAACGCGGCACCAGTCTGAATGATGGGGCCTTCTGCTCCGAATGGCCCACCTGTTCCGATTGCAAACGCGGTGGCGAGCGGCTTGAGAATGGCCACCCGAATTCGCATGCGGCTGTGGCCGAAGAGCACCGATTCCATGGCTTCGGGAATTCCGTGGCCTTTAAGGGTGGGCTCCCAGTAATAGATCATGACGCCCGCCAATAGCCCGCCAATCGGCGGGATTAGGATAACCCAGGGTCCCAAATGGTGATTGGCAGGATTGGTGATAGCAAAAGACAGCTTGCCGTAGAAGAATACGTTCGTGAAGAGATAAATCAGCTCAAGTAGCGCCTGGGCCGTCAGCCCGGCAACCAAGCCTACAAGTAGGGCGTATCCGCATATCCGAATGACCTCTGGTTCGAGGGCAACGCCGAACTGGCCTTTCTTGCTTGATTGAGACTCAGGAGTGACGGCGCTCTCTGGAATAGGAAACTCAGGCATCGTAAACCTCCTTGATCGCCTTTGCCCATGTGGCTTACTAGCGGGAAGCGGCACAAGTAGGTGCCGATCGGGAATGCCGCCGGCTCGAATCGCCGGGATATGCCTTTAGGAACTGCGAGCACTGCTCATCGCGATTCAGAAGGAGGTTAGGGTTCCATGCGATCGTCGGCGTCCCAGCCTTTGTACACACTTGCATAACTTGGCTCTCGCTCTTCTCTTTGAATCTTCAATGCATGCAAGATATCAGTTCTCGTGACAATGCCTCGAATGTTCCCTTCCTCTGACACCACAAGCAGCATGGGCTGGCTGTGTGCGCCCAGCAATAAGCGGAGAGCTTCACTAACATCGCAATCCGGCGAGATTCTAGTGGTGCGTGCATCGATCAGATCACGAATCCTGGTTGTTCTCCATCTATCGGGGGAGACATGAACCACTGACCAGAGAGTCACCGCCCCGAGCAACTCGGTACCTTCAAAGACCGGAAAAGCTTCATGATGCGAATGAGGCGAGAGGAGGCTGACAAATTCATGTACGGTTAGCGACGCCTGGACGGAAATCACCTCTTCGTGCATTACTTCGCTGACGGGAGTCTTAATTAGCTCTTGTAACTTCACACCCTCGTGCAGTCGCTGATCCCCTGATGCGGACGCATCCCCGGAAACAGAATAGGCAACTGCAGCTCCGATAAGCGCGGGAATTATGAAAGCATGCGCTCCAGTGGCTTCTGCAACAAATACCGCCGCGGCCAGCGGTGTTTTGTAGCCTGCAGAGATGAACGAAGCCATGCCAACCGCGGCATAAAGGCCGATGGCAGGACTATGGACAATCGATTGGGCAAAGGCTGTCCCCAAAGCTTCCCCGGTAAGAAACAGCGGGACGAACATGGCGCTCACTCCGCCCGGAGCAAGCGTGAAAATGGTGGCAGCCAATTTGAGTCCGCTGAAAGTGAGAAGTTGGCCAGGTGCCGTGGTGCCCTCCGAGAATTTCCCCCACCGCTTCGTAATTGGGCCCGAGGGGTACCAGGGAACCTCGATAAATATGCAGGAAAAGAAGGCCGCAGAGCCCCGTCAACACTCCCCCGACCGTCAGCTTTGCCCAGTGGGGGATGCTCCATCTGACAAAGAAGGTGCGCGCTCGGCGGAACGTGACCACAAATAACATCGCAACCAAACCGATGATTGCACCGAGTAGCGCACTCCAGTACAGATCACGGCGCTCGAAGGATTGGGAGCCTACAAAGTCGAACAGAGGTTTCGCCCCCAGAAATGAACTGAGGGTGACGAAAGAAACTACCGAAGCGATCAAAGACGGGACCAGAGCTTCGTGCGCGAGGTCATCGCGATAGGGCATCTCGAGCGCAAAGACAATGCCGGTTAACGGCGCTCGAAAGACGGCTGACATCCCCGCCGCAGCCCCGCAAATCAGCATGATGCGACGGTCGCGATCGTTAAAGTGCAGTCGGCGCAGTTTCGTCCAGAGCCAGGAGCCAATGGCTCCGCCTCCGTAGATGCTCGGCCCCTCCAGCGCAGCACTTCCGCCAAAGCCCACCGTAGTGATTGCGGCAATCAGCTTCGGAGCAAAGGGCCGCATGTCAATATCGCCCTGATGCTCGTGGTAGGAACGGATGACCTCTTCGGTCGAGTGTTCGTCCGGATCAGGAGTCAGGTACTGCATAATAATCCCGGTTAAGGCGAACCCCAATGCCAAGCCCGGAACGATGGTCCAGTGGTGCTGCAAGTAAACGTGCAGGACGGCTGGCCACAGCTTCCCTAGAATAATCGTGCTAATTCCGGTAATCGCCAAGCCGGTAGTCACACCGATCATCGGTGCAACGATCAGCCACTTTTGCAGATCGCGCGAGTACACTGCGGCCAGATCCTCATGCACAAGTGGCAAGTATTTACGGAGCAAGGGATGATGCAGGAGCCAGTCCCTCATTCTGTCTGGCCTGGTTCGCTTCTCGTTCACGCGAGTTTCAGTGCTCCCTTCGTTCTAGTGAAGCCCGTAACGACCACTCGAATATCCGGCCAGCCAAGCATCAACTGCTGCTGAGGTGTCACCCCGCATGCCTGGCCGCATTCCGGTGAAGCGCAACGATGTTCGCAGGACATATCGGAATCGCAACAGATCGCGGACGATTGCGCCGATTCTCTGCCCGGCCACAGCCAGCGAACACTCTTCAGGAACACTATGCACGAGCTAGTTAGAATTGTATCGCACTGCGATGTAGTTACGAATGCACTATATCGTCCAGGCGATATACTAGAAATAAATCGCACCGGGATCCTGCGAGCTAAGCGTAGGCGAATCGTTGTCACGACCTTGGTTCGTCGGCCACAAACCAAGGTCCAAGGCAGGATCATCATGGTTCATGCGAACTCCATCCGAATGAGGAAGGGGTTCACATGGCGTGTGGCTTCCATTTGCCTTTGATTCTGAATAAACTCGAACGCCAGACTTCTCATTTGTTCGTCGGTCTCTTTCTTAGCTTCCTTACAGCCGGTTTTCGTCGGAATCCATCCGCAATATGCAGCCTCTGGAGCGCGGAAATCAGCCTCGGACCTGCCGCTCGCAATTCCTCGTGGTGATGACCCGCCAGTTCCGCCAGCACTTGCTCCCCTTTGGGCGTGAGACTCACCAGAACTTCCCGGCGGTCGTCCTGCCCGCGTTCCCGCTGCACGTAACCTTTCGCCTCCATGCGGTTGACCAGCTCAACCGCGCTGTGATGCTGGATCTGCATCCGGTTGGCCAGTTCGCGAATCCGCGGCCGGACGTCCTCCGGCATCCCTTTGATGGCCAGCATGAACTGGTACTGCTGCTTCTCCATGCCGGCCCGTTGGACCGCCTCCTCGCTGAAATGCAGAAACTCCCGGATCTGATAGCGGAACTCCGCCAGAGCCTGATAGTCGGCCACCGTCAGCTTTCTCATGGCGCCAATTCTATCGTGTCCCGATAGTCTCTTTTCATTATATCGTGGAGCGATATAATATCGAAACTAATGCGCGTAACCCGCGGCTGCCAGAGGGGGTAGCCGCGGAATGCCCCATTTTCCGCACTTTCCGGGAAGTGGGGCTTTTTCTTTCGCCGTTTCATCCCTTTGTGCCCCTTATTGCGCTTTGTGGTTCAGGCTCTTGCCGCTGCCTGCCCTAGCCGGATTTCCGCCGTCCATTTAGAATCCTCTGTCCACCGATACACAGGAGAACGCACGTGATCCCGCGCTACACCCGGCCCGAGATGGCCCGCATCTGGAGCGACGAAAACCGCTTCCGTACCTGGCTTTCCGTCGAAGTTGCCGCCACCGAAACCCTCGCCGACGCCGGACTTGTCCCCCGGGACGCCGCCAAGGCGATCAAGGAGCGCGCCGACTTCCGCGTCGAACGCATCCACGAGATCGAAGCCGAAGTCCGCCACGACGTCATCGCCTTCACCACCGCGGTCGCCGAAATCGTGGGCCCGCACGCCCGCTGGTTCCACTACGGACTCACCTCGAACGACGTCGTCGACACGGCGCAGGCCCTGCTCATTCGCCAGGCGTCGCAAGTCATCGCGCAAGATCTCCAGCGGCTTTCCGATGTCCTCGAGCGCCGCGCCTGGGAGTTCAAAGACACGCCGATGATCGGACGCACCCACGGCATCCACGCCGAACCGATCACCTTCGGATTCAAGATCGCGAACTGGTATTCGGAAACCCAGCGCAACATCGCCCGATTTATGGCGGCCGCCGAAGACATGCGGGTAGGGAAGTTCTCAGGCGCAGTGGGCATTTTTGCCCACCTCACTCCGGAACTGGAAGAGAAGATCTGCGCCCGTCTGGGATTGAAAGCCGCCGCCGTCTCCTCTCAGGTAATCCAGCGCGATCGGCACGCGAACTATCTCGCGACACTGGCGGTGATCGCGTCAACGCTTGACAAGATCGCCACCGAGATCCGCCACCTGCAGCGAACCGAAGTGCGCGAGGCCGAAGAATTCTTCAGCGAAAAGCAAAAAGGATCTTCCGCCATGCCGCACAAGCGCAATCCGGTGACCTGCGAGCAGATCAGCGGCCTGGCTCGCGTAGTGCGCAGTAACGCGCAAGCCGGATTCGAAAACGTCGCCCTCTGGCACGAGCGCGACATTTCGCACTCCTCGGTCGAGCGCGTGATCCTGCCGGACTCGACCACGCTGATCAACTACATGCTGCAGAAGACGACGAACCTCATCGACACCATGTTCGTCTATCCCGAGCGCATGCGCGCGAACCTGGAAAGCACGCGCGGCCTCATCTTCAGCGGACAGCTTCTGCTCGATCTCGTCGAAAACGGCATGACTCGCGAGGACGCGTATCGCCTGGTCCAGGCCCACGCAATGCGGTCGTGGAAGGACGGCCTGAACTTCCATGAGGAGATTCTGGCCGACAAAAACATCACGTCGAAAGTTCCGCGCAAGCAGATCGAATACGCCTTCGATTTACAGCGCCAACTGAAGAACGTCGACAAGATCTTCGCCCGCGTCTTCGCCACGCAGGCTTCTCCCCCCAAAACTAGGGCGAGCCAGCCCAAATCGACAGGGACCTCGAAGCCCAGGCGCGCCCCACGGCAGCAATAAGCTGGAGGCTCCGGCCCAAGAATAGACTTCACCGGATCCCGCTTCATCCAGATCACGCTCGACTTGGTCCGTCACCCTTGGCACCGCGAGGCGATCCTACGAATTTGCGGCGGGCCTGCCGTCTGAATCCCCTCGCCAGCACTGTGCCACGAAAATTTGCTTCAGGAAATCCTTGACAGAAGCTTTGTGATTCAGTACATTCTGTTCGTACAGAAATATCGGAATGCATAGCTCGGCTCTTGAGGATGAATCCATGGGGTTCTTTTGAGGTCCGCAATGATGAAACTGTTTAGGCAGCTCTGGACGAGTGAAGGCCTGGTACCCCGACGGACCTATGCTCTGGTGGGAATCGTCGGCTTCGCGGTCAAGCATAACTTGGACCGCCTGGTCGCCACCTACGGCTTCCATCGGCCCTGGAGCCTGTTCAACTATTGGGTGCCGCTTCGCGACGTCTCTCGAATCACTCAGGTGGCGGGCGATGAAGCTGTGTTCCTCGCAACCATGGTGGCCCTCTCCCTGCCTTTTATCTGGATCGGCGTCGTACTTACACTGAAGCGCCTGCGCAGCGCAGCCCTTCCCGCCCCGCTGGTCGCACTCTTCTTTTTTCCGTTTCTGAATCTGTTGTTTTTCCTTGTGCTGTGTCTGGTTCCGGAACGCGACGAACGTCCCACCCACTCCACCTGGAAGCCTGCGACATCCTTTCTGGCCCGCATTACTCCGGAGAACCAGTTTGGGAGCGCTGCTGTCGCTCTACTGATCACTGTTCCAATCGGCTTCGCCACTGCTTTGCTAGGCGCAAACGTGCTGAACAACTACGGTTGGGGAACCTTTGTAGCCATTCCTTTCACCATCGGATTCGTCGCTGCGCTGGTGTACGGAATCCGCGGACCGCGAAGTTTTGCCGCTTGTGTAGGCGTGGCCTGCCTCGCCGTTTCTCTGTTGGGGTTGGGATTGCTAGCCCTCGCGGTGGAAGGAGTCTTCTGCCTCATCATGGCGCTGCCTCTCGCACTTCCTCTCGCGGCCTTCGGAGGAACGTGCGCTTACTTCGTACAGAAGCTGCGCTGGCGGCAGGCCGGCGGGCCCGCGTTCCTCTCGGCAATACTCTTATTTGCCCCGGGCGTCGAAGTCGTCGAGCACGCCCTAGCGAGACCATCGCCGGTCTTCGTCGTCCGCACTCGTCTCGATGTGCAAGCCCCACCTGAAAGAGTGTGGAAAGAAGTCGTAGCGTTCACGCGGATCCCTCCGCCGAGTGAGTGGATCTTTCGAGCGGGTATTGCCTATCCCATCCGTGCGGAAATGATCGGTACTGGAGTTGGCGCAGAAAGGCACTGCGTCTTCTCAACAGGCGCATTCGTCGAGCCGATTCAGATCTGGGATCCACCACGCCAGCTGAAGTTCTCCGTCGCTTCCAATCCTGCCCCAATGGAGGAGTGGACGCCCTACAAGCACATCGAGCCGCCTCACTTGCATGGCTTTCTAATCTCGGAAGGCGGCCAGTTCATCCTTACGCTTCTGCCCAACGGAGGTACCCGCCTCGAGGGAACCACCTGGTACCAGCACGGACTCTGGCCTTCACGCTATTGGCAACTCTGGTCTGACGCCATTATTCACCGCATTCACCTGCGCGTGCTGCGCCACATTCGCGATGAAGCGGAGCGCAACCCCTCCTAGAACGCCATTGCCGAAAAACCTCCCCGCGCATCTTCGCATCCGACCGTAATATGTAAGTACGGCATGCGCGCTCTCCTCCTCAGCCTCGTCCTGGTGTGCACCGCTGCCGCACAATCGGCGCCCGCGCCAACCATTACGGTCGTGGACGAAAATGGAGTCGTGGTTCCCTCCGTCCGCATCTCGCTTTACTCCGGTTCGCAGCCAGCTTCGAATTGTCAAACCGATTTCAACGGCCGCTGCCAGTTTCCCAACCTGCCCGCCGGGTCCTATCAACTCCATGTCGAGAAAGAGGGCTTCTACCGGCTCGATGAGCCCGATCTTCAGATCGCGCGCGCCTCCAACATCGAAGTGGCCATCTCCCGCCAGCAGGAGGTTCGAGAGGTGATCGATGTTCGCGAATCCGCCCCGGCCATCGATCCGGCGCAAGTCTCTTCCCAGGAAACGCTCAGCGGACTCGACGTCATCGACATGGTCTATCCCGGGACGCACGATTTCCGCAACGCCCTCAAGTTCATCCCCGGTGTTGTACAAGATCAAACCGGGCAACCCCACATTGCAGGAGGCCAGACCTACCAGATTGAGACTCGGCTCGACGGCTTCAACGTTACGCAACCCGCCAACGGACAGCTCGTCTTGCGTGTCAGCCCCGACGCGTTCCGCTCGATCCACGTCGAACCCGCGCGTGAACCCGCCGAAGTCGGCAAGGGCCCCGCCGGTCTCCTCGCCCTCAACACCGGAATCGGCGACGATCACTTCCGATTCTGGATGACCGACTTCGTCCCCTCCGTGCAGAACAAGCATGGATGGCGCTTCGACCAATTCCTGCCCCGTTTTACCTTCTCCGGCCCCATCGAGAAGGGGAAGATGTGGTTCTTTAACGCATTCGAAGGGGAATACGACAATCTCATCTACAACGGTCTGCCGGTCGGCCAGGATAACGACCACATCCTTCGCGTCGGCAACTTGACGAAACTGCAAAGTAACATCACCAGCCGCAACATCCTGACCACCAGCTTCCTGGTGAACTACCTGCGCGATCAATACGCATACCTATCCCCGCAAAGCCCGCAGCTCTCCAACCCCAAAGATGTGGAGAACGCGTATCTCGCCAGCATCAAGGACCAGCATTACTTCACGGGAGGCCAGCTACTCGAAACCGGCATTGCCTTCGACCAATACAACTTGCGCCTCACCCCTTATGCGTCCAGCCCGTACTTTCAGAACGAGAACACGACCGGCGGCAGCTTCTATCTCAACGAAGAGACCAACGCCACGCGATTGCAGGGAATCGCGAATCTGTATCTGCCGCCCCGCCAATGGCTCGGCCGTCACGACTTCAAGTTCGGAATCGATCTCAACCGCATTTCCTACGACGCTCAGTTCCAGCGCCAACCCTACACATTCCTCACCGACAGCAACGCGGTAACTTCGGCCGACCCGAATCTGTGCTTCACCGCCCCAGAGGACAAGAATTTCCCGTGCACGCGTTATTCAACGTTCGGTCCCGCTCCGCTGCATGAAGCATACAACTCGGAAGTTTCCGCCTATGCCGAAGACCGCTGGAGCATCAGCAACCGGTTTCTGGTCGAACCCGGCATCCGACTCGACTGGGACAGTCTCATTCACCGCACCGATTTCGCCCCGCGCCTGGCAGCGACTTACGTGCTCGACAACTCGGCAAATACCAAACTCTCCGCCGGCATTGGATTGCTGTACGAAGCCACCCCAATCTTCCTGATCGCGCGGCCCTACGCCGGATCACGGCAGGACACATTTTTCTCTATCCCCGATCTCAATTGCCCGGCGTCCACGGGCTGCGTGCTGACAACGGGTCCAGTCACTACCACCTTCGGCGCAGACACCGACGCTCTCACCACGCCTCGCTTCATCAACTGGAGTGTCGCGATAGAGAAGAAGCTTCCGTTCGCCATTTATGCCAAGGCGGAATACATGCAGCGCCGCGGCTCCCGCGAATTCGTCTACGACAACCCGAACTCAGCTCTCAACGGAGCCTTCCTGCTGCAGAATACCCGGGATGATCGCTACACCTCGTTCCAGATCACCCTGCGTCACAGCTTCCACGATACCTACAGCGTCATGGGCTCGTACACACGATCGTCGGCCCACTCCAATCAGGCTCTCGACTTCAATGTCGACAGTCCCGTTCTCAGCCGTCAGCAGCCTGGTCCCTACCCATGGGACTCTCCCAACCGCCTTCTCTCCTGGGGATACACACCCTTCTTCAATCTGCCCATCCTGCATCAGACGGAACTCGCCTACTCCGTCGAAGCGCGCAGCGGATTCCCCTTCAGTCTGCTCAATCCTCAGCAGCAACTCATCAGCGCTCCCGGTGCAGAGCGCTTTCCGTTCTATTTGTCTCTGAACCTGCAACTCGAGAAACGCTTCCATCTTTTCGGCTATTACCTCGCGGTGCGCGGCGGGTTCGACAACATCACCGGTCGCTGCAATCCCTACGTCGTCAACAACATCATCGATCCCATGAGCCATCCCGTCTCCACCTTTAACGCCTGCCAGGGCCGCGCCTTCACCTCCAGAATCCGCTTTCTCGGCCGCAAGTAAGCAGCAATGCGAGAAGCAATCAGCGACCGGCACTCGCGGCGGGACGTACTTTGCCCGAATCCATCGCGCGCTCGCTTCCTTTTACTCGGTCGTCCCGCGATATAATGTTTCCCAACACTTGCATCGAATTTCCGTCTCCCGTCATCTCAAAAGCCTGGAGGAAGATGAATATGGCTCACGAACTACCCCCGCTGCCTTATGCCTATGACGCACTGGAATCGACCATCGATAAGCAGACCATGACTCTGCATCACGATATGCACCACGGTGCTTATGTGAAGAACCTGAACGCCGCCATCGAGAAGCACCCCCAACTTGCAGGCAAATCCGCCGAAGATCTTATCCGCGAGCTCAACGCCGTACCCGAAGACATCCGTACCGCCGTCCGCAACAATGGCGGAGGCCACGTCAACCACACCATGTTCTGGAAGATCATGAAGCCCAAGGGCGGAGGCGATCCCAGCGGCCCGATCGCGGAAGTGATCCAGAAGACGTTCGGCAATTTCAACGATTCAAAACGAAATTCAACGACGCCGGCGCCAAGCAGTTCGGGTCCGGATGGGTTTGGCTGGCAGGCAAGTCCAACGGTGAAGTGACCATCATGTCCACGCCCAACCAGGACAATCCGCTTTCGCAGGGCCTCTATCCCATCTTCGGCAACGACGTCTGGGAGCACGCCTATTACTTGAAGTACAACAACCGCCGCCCGGAATATTTGAGCGCGTGGTGGAACGTCGTCAACTGGGACGAAATCAACAAACGCTTCGCAGCCTTCAAAGCCGCCCATGAGCCGGCCATGGCACATCGCTAAACGGATGCACCGCATCATCCTGCGGCAGCACACCGCCGCCTGCGCCAATGCAAAGGGCACGACGATTCACGATTTCCTTCGTGAACCTTCGTGCCCTTTGTGGTTAGAGCCTTGGGAAGTTAAGCGACTCGGCTAGCGTACTGTTCCGGACTCTTCTCGAACTGCTTCCTGCATTCATCCGAGCAGAAGCTGTATGTCTTTCCGTTATATTGCGTCTGCGCCTTCGCGTTGTTCTCATCGACAGTCATTCCACAAACCGGATCTTTGGTCATGACGACACCTCAATAGATAACTTGCAAAGCTTATCCATAATTTTCAGCCTCGCATCGCGAATTTCCGCTCAGGTAATTCCTGTAGCAGAGCGTAGCGCCAATGTGTTCCATGCCCGAAGTGAAGGAAACCCCGCCGAGGGTGAGCGTCTTGCCCTCTCACGCGTATTTGACTATGATCCGCTTCTCATTGAACACGATAGTGATGAAGCGATTATCTCGATCCTTTGCCGTCACGCTACCTATCTCAGCCTTGACGTTTTCAATTGTGCTGTTCGTCGGCATGATTCTCTTCCACTATTACGGATTGAAGCGCTCCGCGCACGGAAGGGACAATATCTACATAAGAACAGACAATCTCAGCGTGACGATCCCCTCGACTGGCTTCCTGCACTTCGCATTGTTCACAGCGGCTTTCCAGGCGGAAAAACCGATCGTTATCCTGAACGCCCCAGGCCATTTCCTTGGTTTGTTGATTTCCTATCCGTTGTCGCGCGGGCCGTTCTGGTCTCCGAATTCCCTCGGGCCGATGGTTTGGCACTGTCTGAGTTATCCAATTCTTGCACTCCCAGCATGGTCCTTCGTCGGCTTCGGCATCGACGCGTTTCTGGGGCGCAAGCGCATGCGGGCGGGAATCGCCGTGCTGAGCGCAGTTCTATGCGCACTTTTCGGCACTTGTGCTGCGGTATTGCAATTCGCTTTATCTGGAGATCCCGGTTTGGTGCCTGGATATGCAACAGGCTTCACGCTTTGGACACTGTTGTTCACCATTCCATGCGCAGCGTGGGCGCATCAGAGGTTTCGGAAAATTCAACGGTCGTCCCCGGTGGAGGAAAACTTGACCTAGGGTTTCTGCCGATAAACACTCCCGCCCTTCATCACAAAATCCACCTTCTCCATCACAGAAATATCTGCCAGAGGATCACCGGGCACCGCCACAATATCTGCCAACTTCCCAGCCTCCACCGCTCCCAGCGAATCCTTCATCCCCAACAATTCAGCCGCAGTCACAGTCGCCGACCGGATAGCCTGCGCCGGAGTCATCCCGAACTTCACCATGGACGAAAACTCCTTCGCGGGATTCACCTTCCAATCAAACCCGCCGGCGTCCGTTCCAAACGCAATCTTCACCCCAGCCTTCATCGCGCGCTTAAACGTGTCCTCGTGAATCTGGATCATCTTCACCCACACCGGAGCGCCCTCTGCCGCACGACCCTGCGCCACGTACTCGCCGACAAAGATGGTCGGCACGTAGAAGATGCCACGCGCAGCCATCGTCTTCAAATCTTCATCCGCGATGTAGTTCGCCGTGCTCGATCGAATCAACGCCCGCCTCAATGGAGTTGTGCACGCCATTGAGCGCCATCGCGTGTGACGCCACTTTATGTCGCTCCCGATGCGCCTCATCCACGATCGCGCGTAGCTCATCCATCGTGAACGTCGGAATATCGTCGAGCACACCATCTTCCCGCACGCGATACGAACGGTCGCTGTACACCTTAATCCAGTCCGCGCCGTGGCTGATCTGTTCGCGTACCGCCTGCCGGGCGTTGTCCGCTCCGTCCACAACCTGCACTCCGTGGGGCACCGCCACATTTGGAGCGTATCCTTGCAGCGGATACGCTCCGGTCACATCCAACGCGCGTGTCGCCACCTGCATCCGCGGCCCAGCGATAATCCCGTTGTTGATCGCCTTCTTCACGTCCACGTCGGCATAACCCGCGCCCTCGGTTTCTACATCGCGAATCGAAGTGAATCCATAGTCCAAGGCACGCCTTGCATTTACGGTCGCCAGAATCGTCCGATACTCCGGCGACTGCTTCAGCAACTGCTCGTCGTAATCCGAGGCAGTGATGTCTCCTTGCAGCAAGATGTGCGTGTGCGTATCGATCAATCCGGGCAAACAAGTCTCGCGGGAGAGATCGACGACCTCAGCACCAGCTGGGGCAGAATTCGCAAGCTCTTTGATCTGGTCTCCTTCGATGACAACGACCACATTCTTCCGCAGCGAATCCCCACGCCCATCAAACAGAGATCCGCACCGCAACGCGACGACCTTGCTTCCACTCCCTGTCTGTCCAAGAACAGAAAGCTGCGAGAACAAGGAAACAAGAATGGCAAGAGCAACCTTCCTTCTCATACGCCCTCCATTGAGAACTGACGAATGGTGACTGACAACCGGGTATCGCTTTCTGCATTTCCTGTGCACGCCCTGTGGACAACCCGGCTGCCAACTCTAGCAGATTCTCTCGCGCCCGCTTCGCCGGTGCAGAAAGCTCACGAGAACGCGCCATCTGATGCCGAAAAATAAAATGCTTGACCCGGGAAGATCCGCGAGAATGCGTGGCAGCATTTTTCCTCAATTGCACCAAAAATATTGAATTGACCCCGCCCCATTTCGCTCGTACATTCTCCTTCGCCTTCTCAGAAACACTGCGCTGCTATCCAAGTCCCTCGAAGGTGGATCGCGGCAATCCGTTGGTCCCATAACAGCCAGACGCCACAGGTCAGAGCATCATGAAATCGCAGGAATGGAATACATACCGTACTCGTTTCCTCGTCAAAGCCAAGCAACTCACTTCCGCTCTCAGCTTCACCGATCATCTCGGCCGTCAGCACTGCGGACGCAAGGGAGACTACCTCGTCGAATCCTATGAGGGGGTTCTCAGCATCGCTCCGCGCCACATCTTCGAAGATATTTATGTACCCATGTCCGCACAACCGATTGCGGACGCACAATTGTGCTCGGACGAAATCAAGCTCGCGCATTCCAGCAGTGATTTGAATCACATGGAAGTCCGGGAGTTAAAGGTCGAAAAAATCGGGCAGGCGAAATTCCGCTTTCCGCTTCCTGGTTCGCTGCACAAGCATGTGCCGACTCCATCTCGCGCTCGCCGAAAGTCACCCCAGCCGGTTCGTGACTCAGCCACACGAGTAGGACTCATGTGAGACCGAGGCAAGGTTTCAAAGTCGTCCAGAGAAGGTTTCAAAGTTGAAGGCTTTTGGGGTCAAGGGACAGCGGAAACAGGACTAGTCCAGTCAGGCCGTTTCAACTTTGAAACTCTGAAACCTTCCCACTTTGAAACTTTGCTCTTGTCCTTTGTGGAAAACGCGACCTCAACCCCGCATCAAGCCCGTCATTGCTAGGGATACAACATATAGTGTTTCCCTCTTGACAGCCCCAATTTGCGGGAGTAAGTTTGCAATCCCAAGGCATGGAATTCACCTCACGGGAATGGGGTGAGATTTCCAGAGCGGTAGAGGTAGGGCCTGCGGTTCGTGCCAGCCAGAGGTGACTCGGCACTCTCCGCGGGAAGGAAAGGCTAAGGCCGCCGGGCTTCTGATCCGTGAGTCCGGCGCCGACCCCTCGGTAGAACAAATCAGCCTTCTGGATCTCCGGAACCGAATCCCGGAGAGCCGAAGCGGATGACTAGTGCGGTGGCCGTAACCCGACCTCCCCCGGGATACGACAGCCAGTAATTCGGATGTAGATCATGCAAAACCTGCCCGCGAGCAGATAAAGGGAACTCCTTTTTCTCTAGCGGACAGCAAGGAGCCCAGAATGGAAGGTCTAACCCGTCTCGTCACCGAGTCTCTAGCACGCCACGGCTTTGATCGTCCGCTCGACTACCGCCGGCTGAAGTGGTCGCGCTGGTTCCGCTGCGAGTCTCCTCGCAGTCTCCTGTTCGTTCCCAGCCAGCCAGGCGTCTTCGCCTTGGCGGAAGAAGTAATGAATCTGGACGCCAGCAATGGCCATGTGGGGACAGCCGCCTCGGCTGTCCAGCGAACCCTGAGCGAAGCGAAGGGGAACGTCTTCTCGTCGGAAGCCGAAATCCGGAAGTCGGAAGCCGACGCTGCCGCCCGCATGCTCGCGGTCTCCCAGTTCTTCGAAGCCGACGACATGGCGTTCATCCTGGACCGCATGCTCTCGTATCAGAATCCCATGCGCGCCCGCCTGGCTTCCGGACGCTACTTCGTCCGGTACGTCATCATCGAAGACCAATCCCAGCGCCGCAGCATTGCGAGCGCGCTCAATCAATGGATCGTGTCCTCGGCCGAAAAAGCCACCGGCATTGGATCCCATTTCGCCAGTTCCCTGGAACTGACGTCCGCAAGCGAGCAAACTCATGTGGGGACAGCCGGCTCGGCTGTCCAGCGAACCCTAAGCGAAGCGAAGGGAAGCGCCCTCAGTTCCCCGACAGCCCCGCAGCCAGATTCCGGAGCCGCCACCAACATAAGTTGTCCGTCCCCCTTTCCCGCCGGCTTTTAGCCGACAGGATGGGGCAAGCGTCGCTCGGAAGAGTGGCGCTTCAGCGCCGCGTTGGCGCGAAAATTGAATTCCGGGGGCTGAGCCCCCGTACGAACGCTCTTTAAATATTTCACTTATAAGGCTTTAGCCCCGGGCCCCCCGTCTCTCACGACGCTTGAACCGGGCCGCCAGACCATAGAATCTAATAGGAGAGTTCCCTGATGTCCGAAACCAGAACCGCCACCCAATCCGCCGCCACTCCTTCGACCGTCGTACCGAGCGTGCCCCAAAAGAAGAAGGCCCCGGGCCTCACCTTCCGCCGCCTCTTCACCAAGCCGGGCGTCTCCCCCTACGACGAAGTCGAATGGGAACTCCGCACTGCCGCCATCACCGACGCCCAGGGCGGCATCATCTTCGAGCAGAAGAACGTCGAAGTCCCCAAAGACTGGTCGATGACCGCGACCAACATCGTCGCCTCGAAATATCTTGCACGGCCAGATCGGCACGCCGGAGCGCGAAACCGGAGTCCGCCAACTCGTCGCCCGCGTCGCCGAGACCATCCGCGACTGGGGCATGAAAGACGGCTACTTCCGCACTCACGAAGACGCCGCCACCTTCCACGACGAGCTCGTCCACCTGCTCGTCCGCCAGTACGCGGCCTTCAACTCGCCCGTCTGGTTCAACGTCGGCTGCGATCGCATCGAGCCCAACTCCGACGCCACCAACTGGCACTGGAACCAGCACACGCAGCAAGTCGAATTCGGCGTCACCGGATACACGCGCCCGCAGTGCTCCGCCTGCTTCATCAACTCGGTGAAAGATTCGCTCGACTCCATCCTGACTCTCGCCAAGACCGAAGGCATGCTCTTCAAGTGGGGAAGCGGCACCGGCACGAATCTCTCCCCGCTGCGCGGATCGACCGAAACTCTCTCCGGCGGAGGCACCGCCAGCGGCCCGCTCAGCTTCATGAAAGGATTCGACGCCTTCGCCGGCGTCATCAAGTCCGGAGGCAAGACTCGCCGCGCCGCCAAGATGGTCATCCTCAACATCGACCATCCCGACATCGTCGACTTCATCGAGTGCAAGCAGAAAGAAGAAGCCAAGGCCCACGCCCTCGTCGCCCAGGGATACGACGGCTCGCATCCCGACTCCGACGCCTACAGCTCCATCTTCTTCCAGAACGCCAATAACTCCGTCCGCGTCACCGACGACTTCATGGTACGCCGTCATCCGCGACACCGATTTCTCCACGCGCTCGATCATCGACGGCCGGTCGTCAACACCTTACAAAGCCAAAGAACTGCTGAACAAGATCTCCGAAGCCACCTGGCATTGCGGCGATCCCGGCATGCAGTACGACACCACGGTCAACCGCTGGCACACCTCGAAGAACACGGCCCGCATCAACGCCAGCAATCCTTGCAGCGAATACATGTTCCTCGACGACTCCGCCTGCAACCTGGCCAGCCTGAACCTGCTGAAGTTCGCGCCCAACGGCACGTTCGACGTGGAAGCCTATCGCCACGCGGTCGACATCCTGATCACCGCGCAGGAAATCCTGGTGGACAACGCCGGATATCCGACGCAAGGATCATCGGCCGAACTCGCACGACTATCGCCCGCTAGGCCTCGGCTACGCGAATCTAGGCGCGCTGCTGATGGCCGCCGGCCTGCCCTACGACTCCGATGCCGGACGCGACTACGCCGCCTGCGTCACCGCCATCATGTGCGGCGAAGCCTATCTGCAGTCCAGCCGCATCGCCGAACTCTGCGAGCCGCTGGCTCCCGCCACCGAGCCGACGAAGAAGAGCCTGTCCGAGTAACCAATCCCGCTCGAACGCCATGCCCGGCGGCAGCCTGCCCCGGCTGGTACATCAACCGCGAGCCGTTCCTCGACGTAATCCGCATGCACCGCGCCAGCGTCAACAACATCAACAAGAACAATGTCCCGACCGCATCTACGAAGCCAGCAAGCAGTGCTGGGACGAAGCTCTGCCAGCACGGAGAAAAGCACGGCTACCGCAACTCGCCAGGTCACAGTGCTCGCTCCCACCGGCACCATCGGCTTCATGATGGACTGCGACACGACCGGCATCGAGCCCGACCTCGCGCTGATCAAGTACAAGAAGCTGGTCGGCGGCGGCATGATCAAGATCGTCAACAACACCGTCCCCACCGCGCTCTTCAAGCTCGGATACACCCACGAGCAGACCGACGCCATCGTCAGCTACGTCGACGCGACCGGCACCATCGAAGGCGCGCCGCACATTAAAGACGACGCACCTCGCCGTCTTCGATTGCTCCTTCAAGCCCGCGAAGGGCACGCGCTCCATTCACTACATGGGACACCTGAAGATGATGGCCGCCGCTCAGCCCTTCATCTCCGGAGCGATCTCGAAGACCGTCAATCTGCCCGAGCAACGCCACGGTCGAAGATATTTCCGAAGCCTACATCCAAGCCTGGAAGCTGGGCCTGAAGGCGGTAGCCGTCTATCGCGACGGATGCAAGCAGTCGCAGCCGCTCTCGCGCCGCCGGAACCAAGACGGCGAACTCCACCAAAGATGACGCACGCAATCGCCGCCGCCGCGCGCCGCAGGTCGAAGAAGAGAATCTGAACGCTCCTCCGCGCGCCGTGCGCCACAAGCTGCAGGAAGAGCGCATGTCGATCACGCACAAGTTCAACATCGGAGGCCACGAAGGCTACATCATCGTCGGCCTCTATCCCAACGGCGATCCCGGCGAACTCTTCATCAAGATGGCCAAGGAAGGCTCCACGGTTTCGCGGCCTCATGGACAGCTTCGCGCTGGCCGTCTCCATCGCGCTGCAGCACGGCGTGCCGCTGAAACTGTTCTGCGAGAAGTTCGCGCACACCCGCTTCGAGCCCAGCGGATGGTCCAACAATCCCGACATCGGCTTACGCCAAGTCGATCATGGACTACATCTTCCGCTGGCTCCAGTTGCGCTTCCTGACCGGACAGCAGCAGTTGCTGTTCGAAAACCTGCGGCTGCGTTCTTCGGCAGTCAACCAGTTACCGGAAGCCGCCGACGTGGAGACACCCGCGAGCCCCAGGCAAACCAGCGACCAACGGCCACTGACGTCGTCGGTACACGCAGCCGATGCGCTGTCGAACATCGTGGACTTAGGCGACGCCCCAAGCTGCAGCTTCTGCGGCAGCATCATGACCAGAAACGGAAGCTGCTACAGATGCATGAGCTGCGGCAGCACCAGCGGCTGCTCATAAACGAAGTTTGTTTAGGGGCGGACGCCTTCGTCCGCCCAGATTTGTTAGCGGCGCACAAGCATGCATTTCAAAATTGCCGGACGCATCGCGAATGTCGAGCTGATTGCGTCCGGCAAAGCTATTCGAGAAAGAAAACGTCTTTGGAAGATGTACGGCAAGGGACGCTGGAGAAAGCTGAAAGGCACTGCCTACGTGCAGTTTGCCGATGGTACGATACGCCATGCGGAAATCCATTGGTACGAAGCCCACGGGCTTGGGGCGAAAGAGTACAAAATCAAGCGTCTCCTCGACTGATATGAAACGGGAAGCCGGATTTGTCATTTGCATCGCGAACAAGGGCTACGGCGCATCGCTGGAGTTACGCAAGGTCTACCAGGTCATTCCTGATGAAGCCGCGGCGGTCATTCATCAGATTCGCATTATCGACGAGTCGGGCGAGGACTACTTGTACCCACAGGAATATTTCGTTGCCGTGCAGTTGCCACAAGCAGTCGAGCGGGCAGTCCGCCGGGCAACTGCTTGACCCGGAAGATTTGGAAAAGGGCACGGCTTCAGCCGTGCCGTAAGCAAGAAACAAACCTCACCGGCTTTACCAGATGAGAAGTCTTGAGAAAGTTCCTCAGCGCGTGTTTATGAGACTTGGAGGCGCTGGCCCCTGCGCTCTCACCAGACATGGGTCAATGACTGAAATGCCTGATTGCGCCAACTGCCACGACGTGTCCGATGTGAATAGAACGCCTGTTATCGATAGTTGAGCGAACCCATGCGTATCCTCAGCGGATGGGGCAACCAACTCTCAAAGTGGCTCGGCCTGGTCGTACCTCGAAAGCCGCGAGACCTTGGGCACTTCTTGGCGACCTTCAAGCCCTGAATCGCCTACCTCGAACCATCCCTCGCGGGTGACACTCGTCACCGCCTGAGGTGATTTCCGATACAGACCGCTGCGACCCGGCGAAGGCAATGTACAAAAGCGGGCCTCTAATCTGACTGTCCCCCAACGTCCGACCAGAGCGCTTCTTCCCTAGTTCGGAAACGAATATATGAGGGAAAGCACCTCAGTTATTGCCACATTCCTTTCAGTCAGAATGACGGAAATATTGGTTTCAGGCTGGAAGCGCTCACGTGAGGTTTACATGCCATCGGCCTTGAAACTTCGCCGTCTAGAGTTAGCTCTCTTGTTCTTAGTCTGCACTAGCTTTCTTTTGTCATGTGGCGGGAATTCCTCGTCCACTACTCCGCCACCCCCGCCTCCACCGCCCGCCCAAGCAGACTTCTCGCTCTTCGTCCAAGATGCGAATCTTAGTCTCCAGCAACAGGGTGCATATCAACTTCAAGGCGTCAGTGCGAAAGCGATCAATGGGTTTAAGGGAACGATTGATGTAGAGGTCTCTGGGCTTCCGAGTGGTGTATCTATAGTTCCGCCGGGCGTTCCGTCTTTTTCACCTGACGGCGTGGCATCCAGTTCATGGTTTCAAGTAGCTGCATCGTCAGTTGCAGCTACAGGTACAAGCACGATAACAGTCACGGGAACGAGTGGCACGATTACTCATGCCATAACTTTTCCTTTAACAGTTAGATCCGCGGCACCCTTTTCGATTACCGCGGCCCCAAACTCGGTTTCTCTGACGCCGGGCTCTGCTAAAACCGTTCAAGTCACGTTGAGTGCCGATGCCGGTACGTCCCCCTCGATAATCGTTGGTATCCCAGATATGCCGGCCAACTACGGAATCAGAGTTACATCTCCCGGCGGCCTGCTGACAGTGGACAATCCACTTACGTTCGGGGTTTACGCAGGCGGGTTAGCTCAACCATTACAGAGCTTTCCCATTGTCCTTACCGCGATTGACAATAGTACGGCTAACACGAACGTTGCCGTAGTGCCACTGACGGTCTCTGTTCCGTTCCAGTCAAGTACCAGCTTGCCGCGGAGTACCTTCGTACGTACAGACCACAGTCCAACTGGATTGGTATATGACCAAAGACGTAAGCTTTTATTCGTGAGTGTGGAAGTGTCGAATGAGGTTGCTGTCTTCTCGTCCATCGATGGCCATCGGGTAGCATCTATCCCGGTCCCGTACCCCGCTGGTATCGATGAGTCCACAGATGGAAGTGCGGTATACGTCGTCAGCCCTTACTTCACAAACATCACAACAATAGACCCGAATCTCTTCCAGGTTGTTCGGCAAACCAGGTTGCCTCAGATCTCAGGTGTGGTCCAGACCGCTTTCCAAGTTGCTGCACTCTCCAGCGGTGACGTTATGATCTTGCTTTCCGTGAACCAAGATCCAAACGGGCCGCCAGCTTACATCTGGAATCCATCGACGAACACCTTTGCGGGCATAGGTCGGGGCAGCCTTTTTAGCTTTTATGCAGGTATATCCCGGTCGGCAGACCACTCCAAAATCCTGGTTTCTGCGGTTCCAGCGTTTATCTATGAGGATGTTTCAAAATCGCTATCTGGGCCGCTAGATTTTGGCGGCATCAACCTCGCAATCAGCCCTGATGGCTCGCAGGTTGTCAGTATCGGTTCGCAGAACTCTTCCACGGTCTTTTACGACAGCAACGCAAATCCCGTCGGCTCGATAGAGCTGGGGGTCTTCCCACTAACCGGAGTTTGCTACAGCCTCGACGGCACGCGTCTGTATGTCACGGGCAATGACCTAGTTACTCAAGCTCCGATTGTCTACGTTGTCGATCCTCGAACCCCTACGTATTCCGGCGCTGTTGCCAGCTTTGGATTTGATACTTCGCTTCCATTTTCGGGTGCGTCGTCAATCCCGTTTGCTGTCGACGAGACGAATATGTTGTTCGGAGGCTTGCATAACGGCATTGGCTATGTTGATGTTGGCTCTCCGGGCTTCCTGGTGCCTCCGCTCGTCGGCGGTGAACTAGTTCAACCTACTTTGTTAAGCCTAAGCACTCCAACGTCGGTTCAGATACAGGGTTCACAGTTTCTTCCCAAATTCACCTATGGAGTCTATTTTGGACAGCCGCCGGCTTACCCGCAGTCGCAAAAAGGGTCGAATCTGTCGGTTCAGTCCTCAACCATTTCCCTCATGGCGCCCCCTGGCCTGAAATCCGGACCGGCGAATGTCACAATCACCCGTTCTGATGGGTTCTCTCAGGTTATGCCGGACGCCGTTAGCTATGGCCCGACAATTCTCGATGTTTCTGCTAATGCCGGATCAGCGTCCGGCGGGGATTCGATCGTAATCAGTGGATACGGGTTGGAGCCGAACGCTCGGGTTACAATTGCCGGCTCTTTAGCCGCTAATGGTCAATTCAAAGGCCCACTCGGACAGGGGCTCCCCGTCGAAGCACTAACGGTTACCACGCCAGCCGGAACGCCTGGAACCGCGGACGTAACGATAACCACGTCTCAGGGGGCGGCGATGGTAACGGGAGGACTTCGACTGCTTAGCTTCAGTGCAGACCTACCCGATTGTCGGGGCACTGGATGCGATTGTTTACGACCAAGCACGTCAACGCCTTTACATAACAAACGAGGACCATAACCGCGTTGAAGTCTTTGATCTGCGGACTCACAGCTATGGGATGCCAGTTTCGGTGGGAAGCCGACCGACGTCGCTCGCTCTAACTCCTGATGGAGCGAGACTGGCGGTTGTCAATTCCGGGAACGGAACGATTTCAGTCATCGATGCAGGTATATGGCAGGTTATAGCGACTTATCCTGTGATAACGCCATCAGACATTGCAGAAGGGGGCGTCACCCGTAGTATCGTGGCGGTCACTGCGCATCGAGTTTTGTTGAATGTTGCAGAGACCTACATACTCGGGGGCGCGACTTTCCACCTGATAAATCTCGATACCGGGAGTCTCGCTTGTAGTGGAGTTGCGGGTTGCGCCCCTAACGGTATAGACATGTCTTTTGCCTGCTGCAGCATCTCGACGATGGCCTCTTTACCAGACGGGACGAAGGTCTTCATGGCGGATTCCTATGCCAATGGAGCGATAGGGATGTTGGATCTTATGGCAAACACCGTCACGACTGGATATGCCGCTACAGTTGCTGATTCAGCAGCAAGTGCGGACGGAATAGTCTTTGCAGCAGGATTCGGGTTTTCTAATGCTCAGCTATTCCGAATTGGGATCTTGAGCTACCATCCGTTCGGCCCGGATATCAGAGACCATTCGGTTGAGGGAGCGAAGTTAAATGCTTCGGGAAGCTTGCTATTTGTGCCTCAGGATTCTGGAGTGCAAGTGTTCGATGTCCACTTAGGACGGGTTGTTCGGAATATTGTCATCTCCGACGGCATCCCGTTCGGTATGAATATGATGGCTCTGGACGAGTCCGGTACGAAGATGTTCTTGATCTCCAAGAAAGGAATCACGGTTGCACAACTTTCCCAGGCACCGCTGAGTATCGCAACCGCTACGCCGCAGGCAGGAAGCCCTGGCGCTCAATTCAAACTGAGAGGAAGCGGCTTTCAGAACGGAGCACGGGTCTTCCTCGGGACTTCGCAGGCTAATGCGGTGTACGGAGACGCGCAGACATTGACGATCACTGTCCCGAACATGACACCGGGTAATATCCGCATAACAGTATCTAATGCGGACGGCGACAGTTACAGTTTCGATGACATCTTCACTGTGCAATAAGAGCTGCGACGGGGGTTCGTAGCCAACTAAAGGCGCAAAGTTGGGGGCTGGCCCAGACTTCGCTGGCAGCGCCTATAAACTGTCTGCCCCACGCTTCGCGATTTCGAAGCGTGGGCATTCCTGCTGCTGAGGGCTTGAAATTTTCATTCCCGCCGAAAGGTGGCGTGCCGTTTGCGAGTGGCCCAATCCTTCGGGTTCTTGGCAGGGTGGGAGCCGCGGACCTCTGCCCCTGAGGCGCACAGGCCTTCAGAGGGCTATCGCCCTCTTCAGGATGACAGCATGACATAGCATGCGCTTGTTCAACCCGCGATGACGCTTGCATTCGAGCACTGACGACTAGCCTCCCGCAATGAACGCTCGTGCCGCTGCCATTACTTCCGGACCCACGATGTTCAGGTCCCCTTCGCGAAGCAGTCGCAGCGGGATACGATCCCCCAGTTCCGGATTCACTCCCGTAAGCCACGCCTGCACAATTCGCGCAGAGTCATGGTCGATCAGTGTGCGTACAACTTGGAATGCAAGCCGTAATCGCTCTTCGGCGTCACCATAGGGAGTGTTGCCCTTCATCCATCCCTCGACCGTGCGCACGTCTTTGACTCCGGCAATGTAGGCGGAAAGCTTGCGGCCGATGAATCCCGTCAATCGCGATACCAGTTCCGGGAAAGGCAGAGAGATCGCCTCTCGATGCGCTTCCAGACCCGGCCGCGGCAGTGTAGTAGCTGCAACCACGATTCCTGCCTCCAAAATGCCTGACTAATGATGCTACAGATGCATAACAAATGCAACACTATTGCAGTCTCCGTGCGATGTTTTCCACAGCCTCAGGCTGTGACATCTGCCCTTGTCATCCACAGGCCTAACCTCCGATCATAGGCCGGCCCAAGGGGTTCGGCGGCACCGTCTTCGTGCCATCCGCTAAGTTCTTTGAAAACAATATTTTGCGTGTAAGTCCAGCGAATACAATATTTTGCGAGCTCAATGGCAGACAGAATCCGCGTAAGTCTATATTTAGCAATATTTTAGGGAATCCGATCCGAAAAAACGCAAGGGAACGATTCCCTGAGAGCTGGGCGCACTTCCATTCTAGTTGGAGCTAAGCCTTTTAAATCCAATATTTTGCCTGCAACCCAAGCAGAATCAATATTTTGCGCGCTCAAATGCAGATCAGACGCAGGTAAATCGTTATTTTGGAATATTTTGCGAATCTCGGTCCAAAAACTTGCAGCGAGCCGTAGAACGCACCGTGGACAGGCCGGAGCGGTGATTCGGTGTTACGATTTCCCGGATGCGCAGCCTCAGTTTCATTCTCCTCTCCTGCCTGATGCTTCCGCTCGCGCAACGATCGTCCGACGATCCGATGCAGCACTTGCCCGCCAACGTCGAAGTTCTGACACATTTTGGCGAGCGTGCCGATATCTCTCCCGACAACCAGCGAGTGGCTTTTATGGCGAAGAGTTTCGGCGACGCCATGGTCATCGACCTCAAGTCGCGCGTGATTCAATGCCTCACCTGCAATGTCCCGGCCGCCGTCTTTCTGCGCGTGATGCACCTGGTCACCGGCGACTACATCCTGATCGGTCCCGACCACTTTGAAAATATCCATATCAGCCGCTCGCGCGATAACGAACTTTGGTTCCTCGGCAAGGAGCGCGGATCGAAGCCTGTGAAGCTCGGCCAGAAGATGAGCGAAGGCGCGGCCATTTCCAAAAAGTCTTTGAAGATCGCGTTCTCGCAGACTTCCGAGCAGTCGCCCGACCTTGCGCCTGGGGCCTCGCGCCTGATCGTGGCCGACGTCGACCTATCGGGCACGCCGCACCTCATTAACAAGAAGACCGTGTACGAGAGCAAGGATCGAAGCTGCACCCTCGAAGCCCAGGACTTTTACGACGACGATCGCAAGATGACTTTCACCTGTTATGAGCCGGAAGGCCGGGCGTCCGTCATGGGAATCGATTTGCGCACGGGCGAAGTCACTAACTTCTCGAAAGCTCCCGGCACTTATAACGAGCCCGAAGGAATTTTTCCCGACGGCCTTTACACCGCCGTGGAAGCGGACCGCCAGTGCGAACAACTCGGCGGACAGCGAGGCTCCGGGAACATCGATATCTGGAAGCTCCGGCTCGATGGAACGGGAAAGGATTTCACTCGTCTGACGCACTTCAACGACTACGAGGGCGGAAAGGCCTCCAACCCGGTGATCTCAACTGACGGCCGATTCATGGCTTTCCAGACCGCGCGTACCACGGACCCCGCCGGCGTGGGATACGGAATCCTGTTGTACTGGTTCCACCGCTAGAGGATCTGCAAGCAAGTCTCTAGGTGCGCCATCCTGAACGTCGCTCTTAACTTCTCTTGTTCGGCTTTTGTAAAAACTTCCCTTGCGCGTTGCAAATCCCCTTTGCCTCATGCACAGTTATTAACCAAACAACAAAAGCCACTCGTCCCGGATTCTTCCCCAAAAGTTTCTTCTGGACCACAAACGACAGGAAATCTGTCTTGGAAAAGCCAACTATGCCCCCAGGCCTCGACAAATTGCAGCACATTGTTGTCTTGATGATGGAGAACCGTTCTTTCGATCACATGTTGGGATCGCTGAAAGCGGTCAACCCCAAAATCGATGGCGTCGACCCCAACGCATTCAGCAATCCCGACGCAAACGGAAATGCCGTTAAGCCTCAGCCCAACGCCCAGTTCCAGGCCCAGTTGCAACCGGATCCCGATCACCATTTTCCCGCCGTCGACCTGCAAATCTTTGGTGGAGACACGAGTCCCAACCGCCAGCCCAACATGCAGGGATTCGTCAAAAGCTACTTCACCCAGCAGCGGGACGCGAAACACTCGCAGATGATCATGTACTACTTTCCGAAAGAGAAGTTGCCGGTCCTGACCACCCTTGCCACGGAGTTCGCCGTCTTCAACCGCTGGTTCTCCTCGATCCCCGGACCCACCATTTGCAACCGCGCTTTTGCTCACTACGGAACGTCCTTCGGGCGCGTTGATTTGAATCCCATCTACCCGCCGGAGACGATCAAGAGCATTTACACGCGGCTGATCAACGCTACGCCGAAGCGCACCGCGAAGATCTATTACTACGACACAACCAGTTCCACCATGGAAGTCGCAAACCTGCTGCAGAACCAGCCTGAACTTTTCGGGATGTATAGCCAGTTCCTCGATGATTGCAAGAGCGGCAATCTGCCCGACTATTCGTTCATCGAGCCCAACTACAGCGATCACGAAACAGACAGCGGCGAGGAGGTCGCGAATGACCAGCATCCCGACCACAACGTGCAGGCTGGTGAGATATTCATCGCCTCGATTTATCAGGCTATCAAGAACAATCCGCAGCTGTGGGAGAGCACGGCTCTGCTGATTACCTACGATGAGCACGGTGGCATCTTCGATCACGTCCCGCCGCCTGCGTGCCAGAAAGACATCTTCACGGCCGATGGGAATGCCACGGGAACGGGCGTGCCGTTTCAGTTCGATCGTCTTGGAGTACGCGTGCCCTCAATCCTGATTTCGCCGTGGGTTCCGAAAGGAACAGTCGTCGATCGCGTGTTCGATCACGCTTCCATTCCGGCGACGGTCACGAAATTCTTCCTCGGAGACTGCTCGCCGCGTTCTCCGCGGGAAACCAGTGCCGACGTTTTCATTGAGCCGCAGGGATCCACCGTCGATCCGGCAAGAAATTTGTTATCGCTCGACGCCATGCGCACCGATTGTCCCGAATTCGACGTTTAGCTTTTCAACGCACAACGTGCGGCACAGGTGCCGCAGAGAGGAGTTCTCACCATGGCTGTTGTCCACGTGCCGAAACCGCCGAAGAGCGCCTACGACCCGACCCGGCCCATGTCATCGCTGCTTAGATCGCAAGTCGAACACCTGCAGGAAGCGGAGAGCAAGCTTCCCTTGAAATACTGCAGCGCCCTGTACGCAAAGGCTATCAGGACAGAGGGAGAAGCCGCCCAGTACATTCGCGACGTAACCGAAGCGATTCACAGTGCGCACGAAGATGCGCACCGGGCGCGCCGCGTTTCAAGGCGCAAAGGCGTTATCGAAATTGCTGCCGTCGCCGATGAACGTGCGGAACGCGAACAGAAGCGCGCGAGTAAACGCCGCAAAACGAAACGCAAGAAGAGCAGCGCCACAAAAAGTCGAAAGAAATAGGAACCGTCAGGAGGCTTAATGCGGTGGATTGCGGTGCTGGTACTGTGGATGATCTCGACGCTCGCAGTCTCTCAGGAAAGCTGGGTCCATGCCGATTTTCGTCGCGAGGGCGAACGCGTGGCCGATGCCTGCTCCTTTCATGGCTTCATGAGTGTCGGCGGATGCGCCTACACCTTGTTTACCGATCATCCGCTGCACATTGCCGCGGGCAGCATGCCTCCGCAAAACGGATTCGGCTTGGGGTTGGCATACGTCGCGACCCGCAACACCGAGAACTGGCGATTGAGTTGGAACGCCGACGCAGCAGGTGCCACCAGTGGATCGTGGCGCGCTGGCGGATACCTGAAGCTGATCCACACGCCGGCGCAGACGATCCATGTGAGTGCCTCGAGCCCTGCGAGCCCCGGAGAACCGGCTCCGAAGAAGCATGAGGTCCGGGTACACCCTTTCACTGTGTACAACCTGTACGCGCAAGGAATTTCTCTGAATAAGCTGAACTACTTTGGACTGGGGAACGATTCGTCTCTGCTCGATGCTTCGGTGTTCGGGATGTCGCAAACCATCGTCGGAGGGAACGTCACCAAGCCTGTGTTCGAATTGCCTTCGATCGCTTGGCTGAATCTCTCGCTATTCGGTGAAATGAATGGACGATTCGTCGATATTCGAGGCGCCAGCAGCGGGTCGGTCGCTTCCATTCAGCTTCTCTACAATGACGCCACGGCGCCCGGTCTGAGCAGCCAGCCGGGGTTTCTGCAGTTCGGCGAAGGGGTTCGCATCAAGCCCGTCATTGGCGATCATCTGGAACTGAATTATGCCGGCAAATTCGAGGAGTTCGTCGCGCCATCCAATTCCCAGAATACGTTTGAACGATGGAGCGTGGACCTGAATCACACCTTCTATTTTTACGGATACACCGAATCGCGTCCTCAGACAGGCACCACCACCGGACCGGATGAGTGCGCGCCTTCGGGAGGAAAGTGTCCCGAGGTCTCCCGCTCGCGCAATCTGAATGGCTCCGTCGGAGTCCGCCTGCTGCTCACCGAATCGGTGAATTCTTTCTCCAAGGTGCCGTTCTACTTTCAGCCCACGCTCGGCGGGCAGGACATCGACAGCAATCTCGCTCTCCCGAGCTATCAGGACTATCGCTTCCGCGCGCCGAATCTTCTGCTGCTGCAGGAAAATTTCGAGCACTCGCTCTGGGGACCGTTCGGCGTGAAATTTCAGGCCGACCAGGGCCGCGTCGCAGTTGCGCGCGGCGACTTGGGTTTCAGCCACCTCCGTCACAGCTACGCCGCCGGATTAACCCTGCGTGCGGGCGCGTTCCCCATGGTCTCGATGATGTTTGCCTGGGGCGGAGTCGAAGGACATCACAACATCTTCAACATGAACACTTCGCTGCTCGGAGGATCGGCGCGTCCCTCGCTGGATTAGATGGAAAGTTTGCTTTGCGCACGTATTGCTCCGGACTTTACTTCCCTGCAGGCGGCAATTAGACTTGCGCCGAAATGATCAATCGCCGCCGCTTTGTTCAGAACGCTGCCGCCCTGTCCACCGGCCTTGCCCTTGCCCCTCAGGCTCGTTTGCTCCTGGCGCAGGCAAGCTCCGCCTCTTACCGCAATCCGATTCTCGGCGGAGACCATCCTGATGCCAGCCCGATTCGCATCGGCGACGATTTTTATCTCACGCACTCCAGCTTTGATTACGCGCCCGGACTTCTGATCTGGCACTCGCGCGATCTGATCAACTGGCGTCCCGTAGCGGCCGCGCTTCCGCGTTATCACGGCAGCGTATGGGCTCCTTATCTCTGCGAGCACGATCGCCGCTATTACATTTATTTCCCGGCGGACAACCGCCTGCGGGTCGTGCACGCCGACCATCCCACTGGACCGTGGAGCGATCCCGTTGATCTCGGCATCAACGCCATCGATCCGGCGCACGTCGCCGAGAACGGACGCCGCTTCCTCTACATGGCCGGAGGCCAGATGGCCGAGTTGACATCCGACGGCCTCGCCGTGAAAGTTCCTCCGCGCGTCGTGCTCGACCCGTGGCCCGTCCCCGTACCGCCGCGCATGGAGTGCACCTGCCTGGAAGCTCCTAAACTTTTTCAGCGGAATGGCTACTACTATCTGACGTTGGCCGAAGGCGGCACCGCTGGACCTGCGACCAGTCATTCCGTCGTCAGCGCCCGCAGCCGCCATGCCGAGGGCCCCTGGGAATTCTCGCCTTATAACCCGATCGTGCGCACGCGCTCCCGCGACGACCGATGGATGAGCGTAGGCCACGGCCGCCTCGTCGATACACCCGATGGCAAGTGGTATATGACTGTACATTCGTACGAGAACGGCTATCGGCCACTGGGAAGGCAGTTGCTCTTGCTGCCGATCGAGTGGACCGATGACGGGTGGTACCGAATGCCTGAAGGCATCGAGGCTTCGGGCCGGATTCGGCCATACCCGTGCCAGTCCGGGGCACGAGCCAACAGCCGCTTCTGGATCCCTCGGATGATTTCAAATCACGGAAACTCGGGCTGCAGTGGGGCTTCTGGCACGAGTACGACGCAACGCGATTCACTACCGGCAACGGCACGCTCACGCTCGCCGCACGCGGCAAGTCTCTGGTCGACAGCTCGGTTCTGAGCACTCCCGTCGGCGGGCACTCGTACACCGTGGAAGTCGATGTTGAAGTCGAGCCCGGATGCGAATCGGGCTTGCTGCTTTTCTACAACCCCGAGCACGCGACTGGCATTTCGCTAGGCCCGGATGGGGTCAGCGCCAGGGTCGCCAACGGCTACGTCGCGAGCCATCGCGACAAAGGCGCCAGTCGCGGCACGCTGCGAGTCGTCAACGACCGCCAGGAAGTGGACTTCTATTACCAACTCCCGGGCAAGTCGTGGCAGCGCATGCAGGAATCGGCGGAAATCTCCGGCATGGATCACAATGTCCTGGGCGGATTCCTGGACGTCCGCCCTGCAATTTATGCCTGTGGCTCCGGCAAAGCCACCCTGCGCACCTTCCGCTACTGGCCCGAGGTAAAGGTCCCTTCGTAGGGAATCTTTGATCTGACAAATGAAAGCAGTCCCACCCCTCAATGGGTGAGACTGCTGGATCCGTGAGACTCGATTAACGAGATGCGGTTTCCTTCGCGTTCTGGACCGCGTTCACGAAATCGCGGGCTTCGGCATTCGGAATCCTTTCGTTGCCCTGCAGTATGTCTTTGAACGAAACTTCCGTGCCATACCACTCTTTGGTGGCCTTGTTGTCTTGCTGCAATTCAGCGCCGTTCAGCGACGCCCCAATGAATGCGCCCTTGCTGCTGGAGTAAGTCAGGACGCCCGCTTTGTATCCGGCATCGGCAGAAGCAGAACGTCCCACCGGACCGGCAGCCGCGGAAACATCCGCGCCGAGTTTGATGTGGCCCTTCATGAGGCCCGTCATACCGTCTTCATTCATGATGAACATCATGAGGTCAGTGCTTTTGCCGCCGATCTGCGGTCCCCAACTGATGCCCGATACGGAGAAGGGCGCGGGTGCGCTCCACTGACCGTTGGTGGTGCGGCAGGTCGCAACTCCGGTGCCGTGTTCGCCGCCGACGATGAATGCGCCCTTCACCAGCTTGGGAATCACGGCGACACACTTCGCTCCCTCGAGAACTGTCTTGGGAACTCCTTTGTCGGGAGAGGCGGTCGTGATGTTCTGCACCGTTTCAGTCGCGCGCTGTAGTTCGGAACTTGCGTTCGAATTGTTGTCCTTGGCTTGCGCGAGGGTAAATGCACCCACGCAGCATACGAGAAAAGGGATGGCGAATCTGGCATTCACTAATCTTGGCATCGTCGTCGTTCCTCCTCAAAATTCGATTCCCAACCGACACCGATGGTTTGCAGACAGCTCAGCCAAATCCGGCTGTGGACACGGCTTTTCCTACAGCGGTCAGCGTAGGTATTTCCACTGAGGTGGTGGGGCCGTGGGCTGTGCTGCGATTTGATTACTACGCTTTGGTCGCGAGGAAATCGCAGACGCGGACGATGGTGTCGCGCTGCTGGTCGTTGAGGGTGAGGAACTCGAAGCCGTAGCGAAGGCCTTGGCGATAGCGAACGATTGCGCGCACCTTGATGGGATATGGCGTAAGCGGCAATGGTATCTCGAGCGTGACAATTTCTCCGGGCTCAAGGCTTCCCGTCAGCGTCGCTCCAATGCCGTCCTGGCCCATCTCGGTCGATCGTCCCCAGCAGGCGCGAAATTCACCAGCCTGAAACATCTTGACCTGCAGGCGGACATCGATCGTGAAGCGGGGAAAGCGGCGCGTGTAGACCGACTGTCCGGCCGAAGAAGATGTTGCGGAGTCGGCGCCGGCGGCGGCAGCCATCGCTTTCTTATCTTTGTTCATGCGCTCGCGCGGCATCTGTGCCGCAGTTTATTGCTAATTTCCATGTAGCAGATATCCCGGCTCAAGAGGGAGTTTCCCTCCGAGTTTGACCACGGACACGCTGCTGTTAATGGCGTACACATCCACAATTCCGATGGCGCCGGGGAGCGATGCAACTTTGTTCACCAGATCCTCGTCGGAATCCGCGATCATGATTGCAGGATGTCCAGCGCGTCCGTGATTGGCACTCGCGATCAGCTCTTTCACGTCGGACTCAGGCAGTTCATATACTTTTTCGAGAAACAACCTCATTTCCGCGGAGGCCGGAGCCCGCATGATGAGGGTGACCGACCTGCCATCAGGCCAGCGGTTGGTCTGGCCTTTGGAGATTTTCACCAGGTCGGGTACGGTAATGCCCGCTAAGGCATTCGCCTTGTTCGAAACCACGGCAAGGTCGCGGGCGGACGCTGACGAAGCTGCAAAAGCAGCAAATAGTAAGGCCGCGATAAGCACTTTGCGCTGTAACACACTTGCACCCCGAAGGCTGAATCGGTCATCCCAATTTTCAAGGAAGTTGGTCGCATGCTCAACGTAACGAAGGTCATGCGCCCCCCGGAAGGGAGTCCGTCCCACCAGGTTCGTACGAAGCATGCAGTCGCGGGCCTGAAAAAGATCGTTTTTCTACGGGAAAGAACTCAGGTGTTCAGGGGGTTGGCAAGGATCGGAAGATGGGGTAGGCTATCCCTTCTTGATAACACTTAAGGACTTTCCCCCCATGACGAATCGTGTCAGCTACGCCCCGCAGGATTTCCAGAAGATGTGCAAGCAGGCGGAGAGAGATCATGAGTCCAAGAAGCTCGTTGTGCTGATGGAGCGCGTCAAACGGCAAATTGCCGATCGCGAACAGCGGGCGCTAAACCCGCAATTTACAAGGCCTTCGGCCACAGGTAGCGTTCTGCGGCTGCCCAGTCGGTCGGTTCCCTTCGAGAGATAAACGAAGTACATCCGCACATTTTTGATGCGTGCGATTCATTTGTTCCATCGCAACAGAGGAAAACTTTTTTCTTTGCACAAAGTCTTTTGCGCTAGAATGAACCATTGACTTCACAAGATTCGCCTTGATATGTGGGCGAGTGCGGATTCTGTTTGCCTTCCCCCAGGAGGTAGTAGATGTACCGGTCCTATACGAGTTCCCAGGCGGATTTTCGTCCGTTTGCGGATGTCGAGTCCCAGCTGCGGAACCTGACCCAGGATTTTGCCACTTCCTTCAACACAGGGAACTACGATCACGCGGCTAATTTTTTCGCCACCGATGGCGTATTGATGGCTCCACACGATGAGGGAGCGTACGGGCAAAAATCCGTCGAGCGACTGCTGCGCCAGATGGGCGAGGCGGGATACAGCGATCTGCGACTGGAAACCACCCGCGTCGATCACTCCGGGGATATGGCCATGGAACTCGGACGCTTCTCCGTAGTGGTTCGCAGTGCCGATGGAAAGCCGGTAACGGAGCGCGGAAAGTACGTGAAAGTGTGGCGGAGACTCGGGGCCTGGCTCATTCTCGCCGATTGCTGGAGCCGAACCTCGGCCGCGGTCAGCGAACGAGCTGCATAATTTGAATTATTGCTGTTGCCGCATGGAGCTCAACGGCATGACCCAGGAACAACGGGCAATCCCGACCGGTGAAGGCGGGAGTGGGGCGGGAGTAAAGAAGGCGGATCCGGGCGAATACTGTCCGAATTGTTCGACGAAGTTGCGCGAGAGTCGCTGCAAGTTGAAGTGTCCGGAGTGCGGGTTTTATTTGAGCTGCTCGGATTTCTACTGAGAGCAGACGCGTTCGATGGACGCTCTCCGTCTCCCGATCAACCTCCATTTTCGGAATTGCAACCAACGTGGACCTTGTTTGTGCACATTTTTTCGTTGCGATTCTTCTGTGGTGCGCTGCACTCCTGCCAGCCCAAACTGCGCGTCCTGAGCGCCAGGTGATAGGCAACGTAATCACCTCCGAGCACGACCCCGCCGTTCGAATTCAACTGCCGAAATCAGTTCACTATGCAGGAGCAAGCCGGTGGGTGCTCTATGGCATGGCTGACTGTGAACTGCATGTGTTCGTCGAGACTGCCGGAAAGAATGTGCAAAGGCTCTATTGGGTGCAGTTTGAGGGGTACTTGCCCAGCCGTCCGGAGTTACATCACACGTATAACTCTCCCAAGCATGCGACTCTCGGGGGCATGGACTTTTATGTGGACACGTGGATTCGGAGGACAGACGAGAAGTCCGAGGCGGGTTCGGACGTCGAGCACATCCTGCGCCTCGTCGAAGCGGACGGGTATCGCATGCCGGATGCCATGATATATGTGCGGCTGGTCCATCTCCTCGACGAACAGAAACGCAAAGAATTGATGATCATCTATGCCGAGGATCTCGCTTCCTCAGGAGTCTCGCCCAGCGAAATGAGCGAGGGAGGGAGCGCGCACGATAAATGGCCGTCGATTGCCGACGGGGTGCTGCATCGCGCCGAGAAACTGATTACGATAACAGCGCTACGCTGAAAAACCCCGGGACATAGAAATTTGTCGGAGTGCGATCTTATTGGCGCTGTTTGGCTGTGCGGATCTGTCTGCATGTATGTCGAGAAGTCAGCATCGGCAGTTTGCCGCAGTGACGCAAATGTCCGGCTCCGTCTACAATGACAAGGCGACTTTCATTTTTGAAATTGTGAGGAGAACGTCATGCAACGCAAGGCTAGCGCGGTCTGGAATGGTGGACTCAAGGACGGCAAGGGCACGATGTCGGCCCCGGGTGGAGTGCTGAACAACACGCAATATTCATTTACCACGCGATTTGAGAATGCTCCGGGGACGAATCCTGAGGAATTGATTGCAGCCGCGCATGCGGGATGCTTTTCGATGGCGCTTTCGGCGCAACTGGGTGGTGCGAATCTGACGCCCGAGAGCATCTCTACGACGGTGACCCTGTCGTTTGAGAAGCTCGATTCCGGCTGGACGATCACCGAGAGTCACATTGATGTTGTCGGCAAGGTGCCGGGCGCGGACGCTGCGACTTTCCAGAAGTACGCCGAGGCCGCCGAGAAGGGCTGCCCGGTGTCGAAAGTACTGAACGCAAAAATTACGATGACGGCCAAGCTGGGATAGCGCGAGTTCCAGAGATAAGGCCGCCGAAGCTATCTCTGTTTGAGTTGTGCCAGCATCGCCTCAATCGAGTTATGCAGTTCGGAGGGAGAGTGGATCTTAAATACTCTCCCTCCTGCTGCCTGGACGAGCCAGTCGATCGAGTCCGGGAATGGTGAGCCCACCCACGGGAAATATTCAAAATAGAAGATTGGTGGACCGTCCTTTCTTTTTCCGGGCAGCGCCCCCGCCGTCATTTGCGTGTCCATGCGCGTGTTCGGCCCTAAGAAGATAATGACGTCGGAACGGTCTGCCGCCAATTCCTGATTCGCCAGTGCGATAAGAAATTCGGGAGAGTCCCTCTTCTTCAGGGCTTTCACCGAAACAGTCGATAGCTCGGTTTCGTTGAGTGCCTGGGAGAGCCCCTGAAACGCAGTGCTATCGAATTGATCGCTGCGAAAAAGCTCGCGCTGCTGCTCGAGATTAAATGCCACCAGTCGCACCGCCCGGTGCGGTGTTTGCCGCAGCAGGGAATAGACGCTTTCGATGAGGAACGCCCGGTCCCAGGCGCGCAAACTGCTTTGGTACCAATTCATGGGAGCAGCATCCAGCAGAATCGTCAGCCGCAAAGTTCCGCCCCTCTGCGAAGAGACGGTTTGCCACGATCGTTCATAGACCGATTCAACCGTCCGCGGCTTGATCGCGAGGGCGACACCGCGCTGACTACGATTTCGAGAGACACGTAATTTCCAGTGCTTGCGGAAACTGCGATTCTGGTCATCTGTGATCAGGAGCTCGACGAAATACTTGCCCTCGCCGAGAGTGGCGACTCCACTCAATTCGAGTTCCTCTTTCAGATATTTGAGGTTTCCTGCTGCCGCCCTCATCTCCGGAGGAGCTTCCGGCACAATATCAGCGGTGCCGAAAAACACGGGCTGTCCCCCCTCGGGGGTGATGCGGAGGTAGCTGCCCAGCGTAGTTTTCTTCCCTTCAAACTGCGCGATGGGGCAGTGCGCCAGGTAGCCACTGATGAAGCGAAGCGCAAAATCGAGCGCGGGATCCCATCGCTCAACCCAGCACTGAAGCGAGTTCGAGGCACGGGCATCGAAAGCAGCAGCCGCTTTCGATGCTGCTTCCGAGGACAATGGCAGTTGCCCGTTTGCGGAACCCAGCAAGGCCAGGCAGAGCAGGATCGGAAACACGACACTGAGGATGATTCGCACCGCGACTTCTCTGATTCGCGGCGGATTTTACCGCATTCGTCTCGGCCATGCTGTGATCCGACCGACAGGCTTTGCCGGAGCGAATCACGCCGGAGTTTGACAGTCCGGCAAGCGCCTGTAAAATAGGACAGCAGGTCTTCCTGATCCGGCAGCCATTCTGGTTGCCGCGATTGAAGTCCACTTGCCATCGTGGCGGAATTGGCAGACGCGCATGGTTCAGGTCCATGTACCGGCAACGGTGTGGGGGTTCGAGTCCCTTCGATGGCACCAATAGAGGTAATCAGTGGCCAGTGGTCGGTTGGCCGCTGTCCTGCAGTACTCGAGACTTTCCGTTTTGCTCCCTATTCCTAACCTTCATCCTCAATGAATTCCTTAGTAACGAAAATGTGTGCCGATTCTCGTGTTCACTGACGACTGCCGACTGACCACTGGTTCCTGCCCGCTCGCACTCCGTACCGCAGTATGTCTATGCAGAAAGACGAAAATGGGGGACAATCATGCGGGGCGGGAGGGTAGGTCACTTTGAAGATTTCGCAAAAAGGACTGTATGCGCTGCAGGCGATGATGACGCTCGCGCGGCGTCATGACCAGGGGGCGATCAAGATCCGTGAGATTGCCGCCGAGAGCGACTTGCCGGAAAAATTTCTGGAATTGATCCTGCTTGGAGCTTAAGAATGCACGCATTGTCGATAGCGTGCGCGGAGCGCGTGGCGGATATCAGTTGCGTCGGGAACCGTCGGAGATTCCATTGAGCGACATCATCCGGCTGGTGGATGGACCTTTGGCGCCGATGGGCGATGCGGAGCAGTTGCGCGGACTCATTGCCAAAGACGCGGATCATCGTGCCCTGTATGAAGTATTTCTTGAGGTGCGCGACGCGGCTGCCAAGATCCTGGAGCATACAACGGTTGCGGATCTGGTCAGCGGCCGAAAAGGCAAAAAGCCGACGAGAAAACCTGCAGCCGTCGCAGCCAAGAGAAAAGCCGACGGAGCTTAGTTGATGCGGTTTCAACTGGCCGGAACCCGCATTTAACGATTCAGAATCCCACTCCCCACCCGTCCGGGAAGTGGGACTCCTCTCGATTTATTGCTTCAACGATTTAACCTCAGAGCAGGGTTTCGAGACGCACGTAGCCGGCTTCCATGCCGTATTCCATCCCGGTAGCAAGCATGGCGGCGCGCGTTTGGCTATCAGGCAGAGTCATGCGCATGGTCATCAGCGTTCCAGTGCCGTCCGGCTCAAATCGGGTTTCGACGTAATTGTCCGGTGTGGGATCGGGCAAGTGCATGCGTTCGACGTGAATAATCTTCCTGTACGGGACGAGTTCGATGAATTCTCCGGTCAGGTGGAATCCCCCGCCTTTTCCGTTCGACCACTCATAGCGGATCCTGCCGCCAGGCTTAGCTTCGTTGATGCAGACCGGCATGGTCCATCCCTCGGGACCAAGCATCCATTGCTGCACTAATTTTGGATCCACATGCGCGCGGTACACAGCTTCCGGCGGCGCGGCGAAATGCCGGGTCACTACCACATGTGTATCGCCTTCAGTCTTGAGCGTCATTCTAGTCATAGTGTTCATCGTCTTTTTCCTTTTTGATTTGAGTCCATCGCGGCCAGAACCTGGTCGAGTCGTTCGTAATTTCTTTCGAAAGCTTTCCGGAGCAATGCCAGCCATTGGTCCATCGCCTCGATGCCTTCCTTCGACAGCCGGCGAGGACGCTTCGTGCCATCGATCCGGCAGACAATCAAGCCTGCCTCTTCGAGCACCTTGAGGTGTTGCGAGATCGCGGGTTGCGTCATGTCGAACGGCTCTGCCAGTTCATTCACCGTTGCTTCACCCAGCGCAAGACGGGACAGGATGGCACGACGAGTGGGATCGGCAAGGGCGGCGAAGGAGGCATCAAGATCGAAGCCAGAACTCATAAAGGCTATACTTATATAAGTATATACTTATGTCAAGTAAAATCCTCTTACACCACCGCCGCAAAAAAGGGGCGGACAGCGCCCGGTTCTTTGCACTTGTCGAACACATTCTTCCAAGCCTTTGAGATCCTGGGGCTTTCGTCACTCCGCAGCCAAACTCCCCGGGCTGCACCGTTACCTTAGCTATCTGTCCTGGGACGTCCTCGTCCCATACACTCGCCTCTGAATCACGCAAAAACGCCGGCAAGAAAGATTTCTTCTCTCGACACTTGTGCCTTGACTACTCCCGCCATTTCGGGTTCTCGAGCCGCAAGCAGCAGCGATCGCAGTACCATACTGGACGCTCTGCGAGCGATCGCCATCCTGCTTGTTCTCGGACGACACACAGATGTCACCGAGACCTGGACCCGGGTGGGATGGTGTGGAGTGGATCTGTTCTTCGTGATCAGCGGTTTCTTGATCTCGGGCCTTCTTTTCCAGGAATACAAACGCTTCGGAGACATTCGTCTGAAGACCTTTTGGGTGCGTCGCGGCCTGAAGATTTATCCCGCCTTTTACATCTACACGCTGGCTCTCGTCCTGCTTTTGCCCGTCACAATTCCCGGTGCTAAGGTCCCCATCCGACGCCTGTTTGTGGATCTGACGTTTTTGTCGAGTTATTGGGAAGGATTGTCTGGACACACGTGGTCACTTGCGGTTGAGGAGCATTTCTACATCCTGCTGCCGCTCTTTCTGCTGGCGCTCATAAAGCTGCGGCCGAAGCGTCGAGATCCATTCTCGGCAATTCCCCTGATGTTTGTGCTGCTAGCAATCGGTTCACTGTCCTTTCGTCTCAGAGCAAAACCGACAGCCTTCACGGATTACTACGCTTACATGTTTCCGACTCATCTGCGGATCGATGCTTTGTTCTGTGGGGTGATGATCGGGTATCTGTTTCATTTCCGGCCGCAGCTTCTGGCGAGAATCGCAAATTGGCGGCTTCTTCTTGCAGGGACGCTATTGCTCGCTCCCGTCTATTACCTCGAGATGGGATACCGCTGGATGTTTACCTGGGGACTGACGTGCACCTATCTTGGGTTCGCGTGCATCCTGACTTGGGCAGTTCACCAGCAGCCTCCTCGCGGGAGGCTTTCGACACTGCCGCTAAAAGCGCTGGCGCGCATTGGATTCTATTCGTATTCCATCTACCTGTGGCACTGGTTGGTGATCGAGTACGTTCGTTCTTACATTCGATACCGATGCATGACAACGGGCAGTCCGATGACATGGAGCCATGCCCTGGAAAGCTGGCAATGGCCAGTATCGATGGCGGTCAGCATTGTTTTCGGGATCGCAATGGCTCTTGTGATCGAATTTCCAGTGCTGCGGCTGCGCGATCGTTGGTTTCCATCGCGCACGCGTGTCGCGGCCTCTATGACAGACATTCCCAGCGGAGGCGCCGAACCGGCGCCCTTGCGGTTAGCAGCGAAGCAGGGTGCTTGAGAGCAAGCACCTCGAATCCGACGCGCACGCTTCCCATTAACAACACTGCGGGCGAATGCGCGGCACCAGGTCCGGGACGGCACAAGAGATTGTGAGCAGCAGGTGTGCTTACGCGCTTGGGAATGAGATGCCCCAGAACTGCTTTGCCCGGTCATCGTGTTCGTCGAACTCGATGCCGTAAGTACGGACTCCCTCGACGGCGCTGATCTGCGTGACCACTCGCGCGGAGAGTTCCATTCCTCGGGAATTGCGCAGCACAACCGTGGTTCCAACGGGTAGATCTCTGCCCAGTTGCACAGCGGCACCGTGCAGATTCAGGTTGGTGGCACGCGCGGGAATGTTAAACGAGGACTTCTGACGGTCTTCACCGGACAGGTGTATGGCAGCGCTTAGCGCCATACGGTTGCTGCGTCGCTTCGACGCGGTGTTACGAACTACTGGCGCGGTGTGGACGTGGCGTGGGGATGAATGGGTTCTCATGCCGTGTGATTGACGACATTAGCGCACGCCCGTCTCCTCGGCAATGAACGGCCGTCACCATCCGGATGTTACCTTCGTCGGTCTGCTAAGTTATTCAATTTTCTGGTACTTGGGCGTGCTAGAATCCGTGCCGTGAAACGACGAACTCTGCTTCAAGCTCCTTCCTGCTGCAACTCTGATCCCATCTTCCCTGTGGGCCGCTTCGCAGCCAGAGAAAAGCGGCGACTCGCAGGCTGCACCTGGCGTTTATGAGCTGCGCGTCTATCACGCGGCGCCCGGAAAGCTAGCAGACTTAGAGGTACGCTTCCGCGACCACACCATCAAGATCTTCGACCGCCACGGAATGAAGAGTGTCTCCTATTGGACGCCGGTGGATGAGCCGGAGAAGGGCAATACGCTGATCTACATTCTTCAGCATCCCAGCCGCGAGGCCGCAGCCGCGAATTGGAAATCCTTTCAGGACGATCCCGAGTGGAAGAGTGTGAAGGAGAAGTCGGAAGCGAACGGCAAGCTGGTGGAGAAAGTGGACTCCACTTACATGGCCTTGACCGACTTCTCGCCGCGGCTGCGCTGACACTCGAGATCGGCTGAGTCAGTCTGCCTCGCCTTGGGCGAGAAAGCATCCATCCAACACCGACCTCAAAAATCTGCTCCGGGACTGAGAGTATCGGGCAGCACGCTTCGAAGCGCGCTGCCCGCATTCCCGCATGGACACACTTCAGAAGTGAAATCCTAATTCAGCAGTGAGAGTGCGCGGCGTGACGTAATGCGTGCCGCTGAAGGTAGAGAGAAAATTGTAAACCGCGTACTTGTTGGTTACGTTGATGGCGGTCAGTTGAAGACTGATTTTGTACCGATCTCCGTGGAGGAGGTTGTCGTGCCCGATGGCGATGTCGAAAAGACTCCTTGGTGCGATGCGCGGCGGATTGCGATCATCGTTCTCGGTTCCTGCAGCGGGTATCTTCAGCAGCGTGGATCCATATTGCGACGCAGGACAAATACCGACGCCCAGACTTGAACGGATGGGAGTGGTCGGGGTGGCATGGATCGAGCCGCAGAAGAGTCCTGCTTCGAACTGCTGGTCGGGAGTGATGATCGATGCGTCAACCACGGTGTCGCTGCCAGCTGGGCCGTTGGCGCAGTTGCCTCCGGCGCATGGGACGGGTCCAGCGACCAGGCCGCTATCGTACCGCCAATTGAATCCCATCCACGGGCCGCGTTTCCAGGGCTGGTACTGGATGTGGAACGTTTCGTTGAACCTCTCATCGTGATCAATGCGGAAAACTCCCGCCGCGGCCGAGGGAGTTGCTCCCGCTCCTCCTACTTGCGGTGCGAAGAATCGGGCCGCCACGCTGGAGAACACGACCAAAGCAGAAAGTCCATGAAAGTTCGGCACGCTGACACGACCGGCAAATCCCGGTATTTTCGAATGGTCCCACTCGATGGGGAAAGTGATCGGAGTAGCGCCAAGAACACTGAAGTCATAGGCGTTATGCGTGTACTTCCAGATATATTCTCCCGAAAAAACGAGGTACTTTCCGAGCGCCTGCTGGATGCCGGCATGAAATTCGTTTCGCCACCCCGGACGGAAGGGAGTAACACTCGGGGATGCGCATAATAGAAGTGGATTCAAAACCGGATTGCTACACCCCTGGTTCGATAGCACAAGGTTCTCGTTGAACGGAGTTTCCAGCACTCGCGCATAGGAGGCACGGAGAACGGTATTGCTGCGTTTGATGTTGTACGCGATTCCAAGCCGAGGTTCCACTTCTTTGTGGGTTGTCAGTCCGTTGTAGAAATCACCGCGCAGCCCCAAGTTGATTGCCCAATTACCTTTGGTGATGAAATCCTGCGCGTACAAAGAGAGCTCCTTGACATCCGTATGTCCCCGGAAGCCGTAGAGGGTCCCTCCACGCGTGAGATCGTAGGGAGCAAGGGTGGCACAAGTCGTGCCGGGGATCGGATTGCCGCTCGGATCGAGACAATTCAGCGGATTACCACTCAGGTCGGCGAGCTTAGCGAGGAACATGGGATCGACAATTCCTAGGCTGTCGTTCTCGTTAAGGAATGTTTGCTGATAGATAGCGCCGACTTTCACATTGTGGATCCCTTTGACGTGGGAGAGATTTGAGCGCAGGCCGGAATTCAACAACGTGCGATCTTGGCCAACCGTTTGCGACTGCAGGCTCGGCGCAAAATCCGAGAACGGATTATCGCTCGAGTAATAGTTGTAGTGGTCGTGCCGAACCCAGCCGCCTAGTGTGAAGACTGTGGTGGGACTGATGAGGCGCGTCCATGAGGGAGCGATATCGAAGGTCTTGATCTGCGAACGCTGATCTGCTGGCCCAACCGGCAGCCCATTGGGGCCGACGCCATGGTCATCGACGACGAGTCCGGACCAGGCCGTCGCGTTCTGCAGATCGAACGAGTTGGGAGTCTGGAACCAGGAACGTGTGTATTCGAAGTTGACATGAATCGAATCGGCGCTGGAGAGCTGGTAGTCCACGCGATCGAACAGGTTTTCCTGGTTGCCTTTGTCATGCATAACGGTGAATTCCGGCGGATCGAGAAACCGGCCGGTGTTCAAGGCATTTCCCGCGAAGAAGTTCCCCCAGTTTTTGCTGCCATACGCCAGATTGAAGGCCACATCGGCGGTCCCGAACGAACCGTAAGAAGCGGTCACACTGCCGTGGGGAGTCGTGACGCCCTGGCCGGATTGCGTAGTAATGTCGATCACAACGCTGGTCTTATCTCCGTACTCGGCCGGTGGCGCGCCTGAAATAACTTCCATCGACTGGATGGCGTCGAGCGGAATCTGGTTCGAGAATACTTTGCTCTGCTGATCGGTGATCGGCTGGCCGTCGACGGAAAAGGAATTTTCTGCGTGGTCTCCGAGCCCATGGAACAAGCCGTTCGAATCAGCGGCGATTCCTGGAGTCGCAAGCGTCACCAGAGAACTTACCGAGGAAGACTGGCTCTCCAGCGGCAGCTTGTCGAAGATGTTCTTGTCCACGTCGGTGTGGAATGTAGGATCGGCTTCAACCAGGTCCCCGCCGTTTTCTTCCACGGTGACTGTTGTGGTTGAGCTCTCAACCTTGAGTTTTATGGCAACCGTGACCGGGACGGACGAGCGTGCTTCTACGTCCTGAACGTAAACCGCAAAGTGCGGTGCCATGGCCGTGAGGTGGTACGGATTGAACGGGATATTCGTGAACTGGAATCGTCCTGCACTGTCGGTGGTCACGGAACGGCTGAATCCACTGACCGGATTCTGAATTTCAACCGTGGCTTCAGGGACAACGGCTCCCGTGGGGTCAAGCACCGTGCCGTCGATAGAGCCGAAATTGCCAACGGATTGCGCGCGTGCAATAGCGGAGCCGAAATATAGGCAGAGAATAACCAGGAAAGCCGCAACCGGCGACTTTTTGTAAAAAGCCAGCATGATTCCTCCCGGGATTGACGAGGTTCGAGGACGACTGGAATGAAGAGTTAGCTGTTCGGGAGCCTAGCCTTCAGGAGGGGGACGGACCGTGAGGGCGAACGCGATGAGGCGCTGCTTGGCAGAGGTTGGGTCGGCTGTCTGAACCAGCCGCACAGTAAAGAAGACCGGATTCCGTGCGTGGGCGTGGACAGCGGGCGAAGCAGAGTGTGCCGCTACGCAGACCCTGCAGGTCGCTGAGTCGTTCGTGCGCAGGTGACTGTGGGCGGCGAAGGCGAATACAGACCACAACATCAGCGCGAGACATAACCACCCTACCCGCTTTGACATTGGCCGCATGGACCTTCCGCAGAGGAACAAGTCGAATCTACACTGAGATTTGGGCAGGGTGCAAGGAGAGTTCCCGCGGGAGGCAATCTGACGTGTGGGAGTCGGCCTTGAGCCCCATGACACCATTTTCATGGGGTAAACTTGGCCCCGAGTGACCTTGGACGAATGTTCCCGACCGTGAAGTTTTGGCCGTCTGGATCGCTTCGAATGGCCCATCACTCAGACTTTCAGTTTTTGTAACGTGCTGAAACGCGATCACTTAGAACCCAGCGCCACGGTTTGGTGGCTGGGTTGCAACCAATGCGGCAGGCACTCGCCGGTTCAACCCTAATCCCCCAAGGAGGATCCTGCTATGACAGGCTACACTCGACTTGCGCCGCAAAGAGGCCTCGTTTGTTGCATCTGCGAAGGACCGGTTCCACTGGAGACCTGCAAGACCGACGAGCACGGAAAAGCGGTCCACGAAGAATGTTACATGCACAAGATTGCTTTCAGTTTCCTGCTCGCCCAAGCCGACTCATCTGTCGATCTTCTGCGAATGGGGTTCCCCGGGTCATTCCAATTCTGAGAGTACAGATGCGGCGTGGGCCGCTCCATCTCTCCAAATCCTTACCAGAAGCGGGAAGTGCGGGATTTTCACAACCGCTTCGCAGTGTCCGCGGCAGAGCTATCAAGCTGATTCGAACCCCGGTAATGGGGAAACCGCGTCGGACGCGGCTTTGCGAGAAACTGTTTCGCGGTGGCTGCACCATTTCCGGTCACCCGCCTGTGAACGGGCTGCACTCCGTTGAAAACCCAATACTTACGAGCGTGTATTTTCCGTTGACTGAAAAAATAGAAAGAGTACAACAGGATCGTTCTTTGACAGCTTCTTAAGTTTTTCCGGTTGGTGCAGCGTCCGGGGCTCAAGCGAAGTCACTGTCTTAGCCGTAAGGTTGAGATGGAGGGCAAGCAAGGGTCTATAGCAAAGCGCTGGTCGAGGAGAACCGGGAAGAAATGTTGAAGGCAGGATAGAGTTCCGAGGCGTAGGGTAGGTTTTTCCGGTTGGCGGTGAGCCCGGAGCCCGAGCTTACGATCGCACGTTGCGCCCCGCAAGGGAGGCAGCGAAAGCAGGTCGAGCGAGGGTCAATCAGCGAGCTACTGGCCGAGACGAATGGATCCTACACCACCTCGGAACTCTCTTTATTTAGTCCCCAATTTAGTCCTGAGTCGCAAGTTTCAGCTTTCAGCCTTCGGCCCTGCAGTTTGCCGCCAGTTCTTGGCACTTTCTCTCCACCTCTGCCTTTTCCGGCTTGTCATGCTGAGCGGAATCGTGAGGAGCGCGTAGAGATCCTCACGATGCAGTCGAAGCATCCCTACCTGCTCCCAATGCTCCCACCACAACTATCAGTAGTTCCGTCCGAGGAGTCCGCGAAGATGTGTGTACCTCCGCGGAAAAGAAGTTCTGGGGGACCGGGCAAGGTTTGCACTTGCATCTGCGAGAGGTCGAAGCGACTAGACCTCCGCTGTGTTCCTCATTACACCACCGGCCCATGCTCCAGAATTGCAGTAAACATGAGATCCACCGAGTCCGCCGTGATCAGGCTTACATCGGACCTGCATTTCATTGGCAAGCATTAACCCTGAATGCGTCAAAGTGTTTCTCGATATCCTAATCCACGTGTTCGCCCTCGGACATGAAGCTTTGTTCGGCAGGCGGCAGCCGATCTCCTGGCCTGGCGCAGAACACGTAGAGCGTAGGCCAGAGAATCACGCTGACCAGTAATTCCACGATCAAGCCGCCCACAATGACGATGGCGAAGGGACGTTGTGAATCGGAGCCGATGTCATGCGACATGGCGGCCGGCAGCAGGCCCAACGTCGCGACCAGCATCGTCATCATGATGGGCCGGAGCCTGAGCGCGGCCCCTTCCTTGGCAGCGTCGCGTACGGGCATGCCGCGCGTGCGGAGTTGGTTGATGTACTCGACCATGATTACGCCGATCTCGACGGAAACTCCGATCAGCGCGAGAAAGCCCAGCCCGGAAGAAACGCTGAAGTGCGTTCCGGTGATGAGCAGACTGATGAATCCGCCGAGCGAGACAGAGCGACGACCGCGAGAATCAGGCCCACCCACTTCCACGAGCCGAACGCGGAGTACAGGATGAAGGCCATCAGCAGCAAAGTGACGGGGACAATGATGGCGAGCCGGCGATTCGCGCGTTGCTGGCTTTCGTATTCGCCGGTCCAGTCGAGGTGGTAGCCTTCGGGCAGTTTCACCTTTTGTCCTACCTCTTCGATCGCTTGGCGGACGGTGCTGCCGAGATCGCGTCCGCGCACGCTGTACTTAATCGCGATATAGCGCGAGTTGCCCTCCCGATAAATTGTCGAGGCGCCATCATCGAGCGTGATCTTGCTGAGCTGTGACAAAGCGAACGCGTTCTCCCGAGGGTGCGAGCCGGCGGATGTTGGCGATGTCATCGACCGTGCGGCGGAATTGCGGCTGGTAGCGCACAGTGAGGTCGAACCGCTGCTCGCCGATCAAAATCTGACTGACGGCTTTACCGCCAACGGCGGATTCGATCGCGTCCTGAATATCGCTGACATTGATGCCAAAGCGGTCGGCAGCCGCGCGGTTCACGTTCACATTCACGTTCGGCTGTCCGCGGACCTGGAACGTGCCGAGGTCGGCGACTCCGGGGATCTGGCTCATCACACCTTGAATCTGATCGGCTTTTTCCTCCAGAGTCTTGAGATCGCCGCCAAACAACTTCACGGCCAGTTCACCCTTTACTCCGCTGACCGCCTCTTCCACGTTGTCTGAGATCGGCTGCGAGAAGTTCCAATCGACGCCGGGAAATTGCTGGAGCTTTTTGTCCATGGCCTCGATCAGTTCATTTTTCTTCTGGTGGAACTGAGACCGCCATGCCTCACGCGGACGCAAGTCCACAAAGAATTCGGTGTTGTAGAAGCCGCTGGCATCGCTGCCGTCGTCGGGGCGTCCGACCTGGCTGATGACTTGCCTCACCTCAGGGAAGTCGGCCAGTATAAGCCGGGCGCGGTTGGCCATGTCCATGCTTGAGGTCGGTCCGGTACTGGGAGCCAGAGTTCCACGCACCCAGATCGCACCTTCATCGAGGTGAGGAAGAAATTCGGACCCGATGATGCCGCTTGTCGCCAGGAAGATCATCACGCCGAGTGCCGCCAATCCCATGGCGAGCGTGAACTTCAGATGATCGAAGCACCAGTCGAGCGAGCGGCCATAGCTGCGGTTCAGCCACTCGAGAACGGGGTTGCGCCACTCCTTAATCTCACGGCTGAAGAGGTAATTGCACGAGCACGGGTGCGATGAACAGAGCGAAGATCAGCGCGCCGAGAAGCGCGAAGGCGACGGTCCAGGCCATGGGGCTGAAGAGTCGGCCTTCGACGCGCTGCAGTGTGAAGATGGGCAGATACGAAACAATGATAATGATGCGGGCGAAGAACACCGGCCTTTGTACTTCGTGCGCGGCGACTGCAACGATCTCCCGGAATGACTTCTTGTGATCTCCGAACGAGGTGTGGCGGAGAATGTTCTCCACCATCACCACCGAGCCGTCCACGACCATGCCGAAGTCGAGAGCGCCGAGAGATAGCAAGTTCGCCGGGATATGGCGCAGGTCAAGAAGAATCGCCGCAAACAGAAGCGAGAAGGGAATCGTGATCGCAACAATGAGTGCGCTGCGCACATTTCCGAGGAAAAGAAACAGAACCAGCGTCACCAGCAACACGCCATCGGTGAGATTGCGGAGTACCGTATGCGTGGTGTGGTGCATCAGTTCGCTGCGGTCGAGATGCGGGACGAGCTTCACTCCAACGGGGAGCAGGCCAGGCTTGCCATTGGTTCCGTTCAACTGATCAATCTTCTCGTGCACTGCGACCAGCGTGGTTTCGGCGACCGCGCCCTTGCGCAGCAGGACGATGCCTTCAACCACGTCGTCATCATTGATGATGGTGCCGTCTTCTTTGTGGATCGTCTTGCCCAGTTGGCCCAGGCGCACTTTCGGCGCCTGGACAATGTTACCGAGATCCCGCACGCGGACAGGCGTTCCGTTTTGCACTTTCACGACGGTCGCCCCGATGTCCTCAGTCGTCTGCATCAGCCCGACAGCGCGCACGTTCAGCGCCTGTTGCCCGCGCTCGATGAATCCGCCGCCGGCATTGATGTTGTTGTTGATCAGCGCCTGCTCGATTTGGGGAAGGGCAATTCGATAAGACACCAGCTTGTCGGGATCGAGCTGCACCTGATATTCGCGCGTGGGCCCGCCGAACGGATTCACGTCCACCACGTTCGGCACCGACTTCAACTGGTTCACCACGAACCAGTCGTTCAATGCTTTCAGTTCCATCACGTCGTACTTCGGATTCGTGCTGGTTAGCGTGTAGAACATGATCTGACCAACGGGGCTGTAATCCGGACCGATGCCGGTAGCGACGCCGGCAGGCAGCGTGACATTCTGCAAACGGTCGAGAACTTCCTGGCGCGCGTTGAATGTGGTGATCTCGTCGTCGTAGATGATCGTAATGACAGACAGACCCATGAGCGACACGGATCGCAGGTGCGTCAGATGTGCGACGCCATTCAGTTCGACTTCCAAGGGAACCGTGATCTGCTGCTCGACTTCTTCGGCCGCGTGCCCTGGCCACTGGGTGATGACCTGGGCGTACGTGTCGGCGACGTCGGGATAGGCCTCGATCGGCAGGGCATAGAACGAGATGATGCCCCAGACAAAAAGCACCAGTGCGCCGCCAAGAACCAGCAGCGGATTCGCTAAAGCGATGTCGATAGCTTTACGAAGCATCCGCTAGCTCCCCGACTTCTTCTCGGCCACTTCGGTTGAGAATTCCAGCGCGTTGGTGACCACTTCGTCGCCTGCTTTTACGCCCTGACGAATTTCCTGCATACCGTCCGGAGCCAGACCGTCGGCCTGCACTTCGATTTTGCGAAAGCGATTGTCGCCCTCTTTGCGGAACACCCAGTCCTTGTCATGCAGGCGCATGATGGCGGTGGAAGGAACGATGACGCGATCCGTCAGCTTGCGTGAGCGGAACGTGGCGACGGCGAACATCCCGGGGCGCAGTGCGCCGTCAGCATTCCCGAGCACAATGCGAACTTTCGCGCTGCGTGTATTCGGATCGAGCACGCGGGAGATGTCGGCGACCCTGCCTTTGAAGAGCCGATCCGGAAACGCATTCAGCCGGATCTCCGCCCCGTCGCCGAGATGGACTTCCCCCAGATCGTTTTCGAAGACGTCGCAAACCACCCAGACCTCGGCAAGATTCGCAATCGTGAACAGGTTCGGAGTGTTATCGAGGCTCTTCACGCCTTCAAAGCCCGCGACGTTTTGTTCGACGATGGTTCCGGAGACGGGCGCCTTCAATTCAAGCAGCGGGCCTGGATGGGCGGGATCGCCGCCCAGGATTCTGACCTTGTGGTCGGCAGTATCCATATCCACTTTGGATTTGTCTTCGACGTCCTGGGCGACTTCCAGGTCTTTGGCCGCGATAGCGCCGCGATCGTAGAGCATCTGGGCGCGGTCCAAAGCCTTCTTCGAGAGCACCTCGTCGGCCTTGGCTTTCTCGTAATCGGCAAATGCGCTGGCTAAATCCGGGCTCGAAATTGCCAACAGAGTCTGGCCCTTTTTCACGTTGTCGCCAAGCTTCACTTTGAGATCGACAACGCGTCCGGTGCCCAGAGAAGTCACATGGATCGTTCGATTCACGTCGGGAGATATAGTGCCGTTGGCCGTGACTACTGTCGGAAGCGGGCGAACTTCGGCTTTTGCAGTTTTGAAGAGTTCCGGATGATCCGCCTCGAAGACGTCGGGATCCAGAGTAACGGCCGGCTTGCCAGTCGCGGCGGGCGTGTCTTTGGTGCAGCCCGCGCTTAGGAAAATCGCCACGAGCACGAGTGCGAGCACACTCCATCGGCCCACGGATCTCGCTCGCTGTGCGCCTGAGTACAGCAATTCGAGCCTTTTCATTGGATGACCTCTCGCCCCACGGCCAGGTTCAGCTGCGCCGCCGCGGTCAAGTACGAGCCGACCAGATTGACGTAGCTGAGTTGCACGGTTCGGTATTCGGCCTCGGCGTTTAGAAAATCGAGTAACGCCGCGCCGCCGTGCTGGTACGAGAACTGCACCGTGTCGCGCACGCGTACGGCTTCGTCGAGGTATTGGCGCTTGTAGGGTTTCAGAAGATTGATGTCGCTGACGACGAGCGCGTATGCGGAGTCCACGTCGCTATAGACCTGGGTCTCGACTCCCTGGCGCAACTTCTCGTTGCGATTGACATCGATTTTCGTGCGCAGCTTCTCGCCCTGGTTCTTGTCGAAAATGCGCAGCGGGATGTTTACACTCGCGCCAATCGTATTCAGCGCGTCCGGATTGTTAAACGATCCATTGTGGGTAAACCACACACCAATGGTGGGATCCGTAGATCCATTCGCCTCGGCTAGCTCGTAGTTCGTCTCCGCTTGTTGCACCGACAGGACGGCGGCCCGCAGATCAGGACGCGTGTCCAGCGCGTCTTTACGGTAATCCTCGAGCGTAAGCACGTCGTCGGCAAAATCGAATCGGCCATCCACATCGAACGAGTCCACCGGACGGCGATCATCGAGCAAGGCGAGCAGGTTGATCTTGGCCGTCCGGAGATTGACGAGCGCATTCTGCAGGTCAGACTCGTACTGCAGGCGTTGTAGTTCGAGGCGGTCGAGATCGATGCGGGCGATGTCTCCCGCCTGAAAGCGGTCGCGGCTCACTCTCAGAATCTTGTCGTAATACCCGAGATTGTCTTGTGCCAACGTCAACACCGCTTTGGCCTGAAGAACTCCGACGAATGCCGTGCGCAGATTGAACAGCAAGGTGCGCTCGGTATCGGATTGCTGAGCTACGCCGATGGCCGTGCCTTGTTTCGCGGACTGAAATCGCAAATTCCGTTTGTTGTGCCGTTCGAACAGATAGCTGACGCCCGGCGAGACGAAGGTCCCGGCAAATGGCTGCCATACTCCACGACTGGGAGCGATCTGCGTGCCATCTGCTGAGAGGGTGAAGTCCGGGTTGGGCCGGAGATGAGCGGTGATCTCCTCCGCCTTCAGTTCGTCAATGTTCAGCTTCCCGGCAAGCAGGGTGGTGTTGTTGAGTTCGAACTTGTTCTTAACCTGATCCCACGTCCAGGCCTGCAAAGACGGCATCGGCGTCTGGGAAGGGCTCTGGGCGCATGCGCCAGCCGAAGCGAGCGTCAATGCTATTGCCATGATGAGAGACTTCGACCGCATTCCAACTCCATTCCTGATGAACCTGGCGCGGCATGAAAAACATGCCAGCGGCGAGCTATCGACAGACCTCAGGTACACAGGAAAGTTGTTAGCTGAACGAGAGACCGCCCCGGATGACGTGTGCTGTATTTGCCGGCGCGATACGAACGACTAGGCGAGGGGCAAAGCGGGAGGAGCGCGGCTTGCCTGGCGGATCCAAGGAGCCGACTCGAAGGATAAGCGGCGATGCGGAGCTTGGTTCCACGCCTCCGCGCTGACGAACAAGGGACTGGAACTCAGGATCAGGAATGACTGCGTATGGGAATGGGTGAATGACGCCTTATCATTGCTTGCCTGGCGGATGTTGCGCTTGCTGAGCGGCGACTCCTCCATCTCGGCCCGCATGGCGTGCAGGTCGTCCGTCGCTGAGACCACGGGAAAGAGCACCACCAGCAGACATCCCAGGGCCAGGATGCATTGAGCCGAGGTGATTCTGCGGCCCGCATGAACGCAGCGGGCGTGCCGCCACAAGTAATACGCGGGCACCGCCAGAACCAACCATGCAAGGTTGAGGAGTAATTCCATCCAAGCTAGCTTTAGTTGTGACAGTGGGACTGGTTTAGCTCAGGTCGCCAATCGATGTTTTTCAGAAATCGGGAATTCCCGTCAATGTGACTTCCGTGATCTGGGGCCAATAATCCGCAAGATCCGCATTCAAGAACATTCATCGTACGGGACGAACCGAACTGTGGGACAGTAAGGGCAGGGACTTCATCTTCTAATTCGGGAGCGGCGATTTGACGGAACCGGTCTTGCGGAATCCACGGCTTGGAAAGTTGATAGTGCTGTTCGCCCTCCTCTCGGCGTCGGCTTCGATTGTGTCTGCCCAGTCGGATTCCGGGCAGAACCCGGCCCAAGCCGCACCCACACAGAATGAATCCGCCGCCCTCGTCATTCGAGACGAATCACCGCTCCCCGAAACCTACCCCCGGGCGTATTACGAATATCAATTCCATGTCCGGGGAGGCGTTCCTCCTTACCATTGGCAGCTCGAAAAAGGCGCGCTGCCTCCTGGCATCAAGCTTTCGCCTGACGGAGTTCTGCGCGGTCAGCCGGAGCGCGCCGGCGAGTTCCAGTTCACTATCTCGGTCTGGGACAGCAACGTGCCCCGGCAGGCGGTGCAGAAGGAATTTATCCTCCGCGTGCGGTCCGCACTCACTCTGAGCTGGAAGACTCCGGCGCATGTGAGCGGGAACAGGATTGATGGCAGCGTTTCGGTTTCCAATACGACTCCCGACGACATGGACCTGACGTTCGTTGTCATGGCGGTCGCCGGAAATGGCCGCGCCACCGCCATCGGATACCAGCACTTCGTGCTGACTCCCGGCACCGTGGATATGGAACTGCCTTTCGGAGACACACTGCCGAATGGTGGCTACGTGGTGCACGTCGATGTGGTGGGCGAAGTCGTCAAAAGGAATCTGATCTACCGGGAACGCATGCAGACGCCGTCGCCGCTGCTCGTCACGGTTGGCCCGTAGCTAGGTCGGCGCGTACCCGATCGGGATAGACGGCCCACCCTTTCAATTGTCAGAAGAATGGCAACCCGTAAGCACCTCGGTAACTGACGAATCACACCAATGAGTGATCCAGATCACGCAGTCATGTGCGGAAAAAGCCCCAGCACCCTCCAGCTTGGTGCATCCAGAAAATCCTCACTCCTTCGAGGAGACAGGTCAAAGCCAGTGTTTTCTATGACTTGCGTCACCGTTGGGCTGAGAACCAGCGACCAGAGCAGTTGGTTGCGTACGTGCCATAGCTCAATGTGGTTGAGGCGGTGATCCGAGGGATTCGGCGGCGCCTTTACCCCCAGGAGGTTTCCGATGCGGGCTCCTTATGGTCTAAACATCCTCGATAACTGCGTTACTTGCCCCATTCGAGGCGAACATTTGTTCTGCAATCTCTCCCTTCCGGCGGCGCAACGGCTGAACGACATCAAGTCCACGGCGGTGTATCCGAAGGGGGCGATGCTGTTTATAGAAGGTCAGCAGCCGCGCGGAGTGTTCGTGCTGTGCACGGGTAAGGCGAAACTCTCGACTTCATCGCGCGAAGGAAAGACCATCATTACCAAGATCTCCGATGGGGGCGACGTTCTCGGCCTGAATGCCGTCATCTCGAACCGTCCTTATGAAGTTACGGTTGAGATGATGGAGCCAGGACAGGCGAACTTCATTCCCCGGGATTCGCTCGCCCATTTCATCCGGGAGTTTCCGGAAGTCTCGACGCGCATCGCGCAACAATTAAGCCGCAACTACTACACGGCATACGAGGAGATCCGTACGCTGGGTTTGGCCGCCTCCCCGTCGGAGAAGTTCGCCAAGCTGCTGCTCTCGTGGTCCACAAAGACTACACAAGAGGACGGATCGTCGCACGTAAAGCTCACCCTGACGCACGAAGAAATCGCGGAGATTATCGGAACCACCCGCGAGACCGTGAGCCGCCTGTTCTCCGAATTTAAGAAGAAGCAGTTGATGCAGTTGCGAGGAGCGACGCTGGTGATCCGTAGCCGCGTGGCACTCGAGAAAATTGTTCAGTCGTAACCTCCTCCTGGACTGCTGTCGAGTAGCAAAGGGCCGTATCGTTCGCACTGGGGGCAGTGCGAGGGATACGGCCCAATTTTTTTGCCTGCTTCCTTTTCCCCGGCATACATGTAAAACCTGATCGTCGATTTGACGGAAACCGGCATCCCATGGCCGGTGACTTCTACGAAGGGGATTTCTTCCGGGCACATTTCCGTGGGGATAGGACGACATCCGCGCCTCCTCGCTTGTCTGCTCCTGACTTGCGCAGCGCCCGGCCTGTCTTTAGGCCAATCTTCGACGGATATCGAAACTCCTACCCATGAGGCGTGGGACATCCTGCAAAACGCCGCGATGTCCAAGAAGCCGGAGGAGCGGACGGACGGAGTGCGTGCGCTCGGATTGCTTCGCGGCAACACTCGCGCGCGGCAGACGGCGGAAAGCGTGCTGCTGGATCCCAACCCGGACGTACGCGCGGCAGCCGCCACAGCGCTGGGCCAAATGCACGCCAGCGAGTCCATCTCAAAACTGGAAGCTGCACTCTCAGACCACAAAGTGAAGGTGGTCATGGCTGCTGCCCAGTCCTTGCGAGAACTCAAGGAATATAAGCCCGCCTATTCTGTCTACTACGAATTGCTCGTGGGTGAACGTAAGAGCGGGGACGGGTTGATCGAACAGCAACTCGACACTCTGCGCAATCCGAAAGAACTGGCAAAGATCGGGATCTCGGAAGGGATTGGCTATGTGCCGTTCGCCGGCATCGGATGGGATGCCTATCGCACCATGCACAAGAAAGATCCCAATCCAGTTCGTGCGGTTGCAGCGACTCTCCTGGCACACGATCCCGATCCCGCCTCAGCCAAAGCGCTGGTCAAAGCGACCAACGACAAAGACTGGATCGTCCGCGCGGCTGCCATCGAAGCGATTGCGCAACGCGGAGATCCGTCTTTGCTGCCCGACGTACAGGAGAAGTTTGCCGACAGTCATCCCAAGGTACGCTACAGCGCAGCCGCAGCGGTGATCCGGCTGAGCGCAATTGAGCAAACAAGACGACCGCCAAGGCCGCCCGATGACCCATCAGCCAAGAATCTTGCGGATCTGTTCGATGTGATTCGCGTCGTGACCCGCCATATGGACGGCTAAATCTCTCACCGAGATGCGTCCACGCTCAACGTGAATGCCAGAGCATTCCCACTGTTCCGGCGTGAGCTTCTGCAGGAACTGCAGATTCGCAGTCCGAAGCAAGCGGAACAATTGGAGCGAGTCCTGTGGTGCGCGCGAGGCGTATTGACCCATGCGGGCCCACAGATCCTGATCGAATCCGGCGAGTTCCGTGCCGTTGTGCTCGACCATCTGCCGGTAGCGCCACGCGGTGACAATCTCGTCTTCGGCCAGATGCGCGAGAATCTCGCCAACCGACCACTTATCCATGGCAGGCCTGGTCGTGAGTTTTTCAGCAGGAACGCCAGCGATCAGCTCCGCAATCACTTCATGCGATTGCTTCTGCAGATCCAGCGGATTTCCCCCGGTTGCATGTTCGCGAATGCGGGCGAGATACTCGGCAGTGTCAGGCACGTTCATTCTCCTGGCTCACTATAGGACACATTCGGAATCGCTGTGTCACGACGTGAATCTAATTCAACGCTATGGCTCTGCCCCAAGGATTCACTCCGCGCTGTGCCTCAACCGCCGACCTCGATACCTTGGTCTCGCATCGTCGCGAGATGTTTCTCGACATGGGATACACCGATGGTGCAGTCATGGAGTCGATGTCGGCCCGCTTTCGAGTCTGGTTGCTCGACCACATGAATGCCGGCGACTACCATGCGTGGCTCATCTCTGCGCCCGATGGCTCGGTGGCGGCAGGAACCGGGCTGTGGCTGATGGACTGGCTCCCGCACATGATTGGAAAATCCGCACGGCGCGGCAACATTGTCAACGTGTATACGGCCGAGACATTCCGCCGCCGCGGACTGGCACGCCACCTGATGCAAGCTGCTCTGGACTGGTGCCGCCACAACGCCATTGACACTGTCGTTCTGCACGCCAGTCCGGCCGGGCGGAGTCTCTATGAGTCGATGGGATTCGAGGCAACCAACGAAATGCGGCTTCGCCTGTAGCTCCTAACCGGCAAAACTAGAGCAAAATGGTGAGGAATGCCAGATAATATCTGCATGCGGGCGAAGCGGCGATTGACGATCCTTATTGCGCTATTCGGACTGGCCTTCGGGTCAGGTTTCCTTCAGAACAGTTACGCTCAAGAAGGCAGCGGGAAATCCTGGAGCGCGACGACTCAACAGCAGGACCCGTCCGGCGCAACCAATCCGTATCGGACCTCGACCACGCACACCGAGGTCAATGGCCGAATCATCGACAAGACGGTCGTCGAGGCGCTCGGTCCTGACGGCCGCTACGTGCCGTATTCCGAAACCGAACGTGAGTCGGTGAAAGTGAATGACACGACGACGCGGACCGTCGAGCGCAGCTACGGAACCAATGCGGATGGCCGGCGAACCCTCCGGCAGGAGAGCAGGGAAGAGTCCCGTGACTTGCCCGGCGGCGAAAGCAAGGTGGTTCGCACCGTCTCCAATCCCGATGCGAACGGCTCGTTGCAGGCAGTGCAGCGAACGGAGATCGACTCCAGGCAGCCTGGGCCCGGAGCGCGCGATACGAACACGACCGTGTTTTCCGCGGATGGCAGTGGAGGTTTGTCTGCCAGCATCCGCATCCAAGAACACGAACGCCAGGCCGACCCCAAGACGACCGAGTTTAAGAAGGCCACGTCGCTTCTCGATGGAGCGGGGCGCTGGAACGTCAGCGAGATCCGGGAAGGAACCACGAAGCAGGACGAAGCTGGAACCAATAAGGAAGAACGCATACTGCGTCCCGATGCCGATGGCAAGATGGCCGTCGTCGAGCGCACGGTGACCCGGCAAGCGGAATCCTCCACCGGAGGGAAGCGCGACACGACGGATACCTATTCGACGAACGTTCCGGGACAAGCAGGGGATGACGGCTTAAAGCTGGTCAAGCGCGAAAGCACAGTGCAACGCGCAGATGCGAATGGAGTTCGTAGCACAATGCGGCAAGTGGAGAGCGCCGACCCGGGAGATCCGAGCGCAGGCTTACGAACCACGCAGCAGGCCATCGACATCGTACGTCCGGACATCAACGGTGTTGCTCAGCAGACCAGCACGATCGTCACAACGGACGCGAACGGTCAGACGAATGCCGTCTGGGTTGACATGGGCAAGAGTGACAAGCCCGCGACGGTGAAAGTGGATACTGCGGCAGCGTCGAAGAAGAAATGAAGCACTACTGAGTTTCGTATCTCCACGCGTCCGTAAAATACCCTTGTCCCTTTTGCCAATCGATCACAAACAGTAGAGTCTCGCTTTGCACCGGTGCCACCGGTCTGGTAACCGTATACATTCTGAACCCCGCGCGTTCGATTGCCTGAACATCGAGGGTACCCCGCAGGAGCTTGGGCCACCAGGCGACATGAGGATTAGTGATGCGTCCGACCGAGGCGGCATCGGAGGTGATGCTCTTCAAAGATCTGCTTAAACCTTGTCTTTCGTTCGGATCAAACTGAAACGCGCACCAAGAAGTCGACGGAGAAAGGTTATGGACTTCTTAAATGTGCCGCGAACTACTGGGTAAGCATGCCGGAACCCAGCCACGATCAATTGCACCGTCTCGATCCGCATCTCCCATCGTGGAATAGAAGGATTCCTGATCGTGTCTATGGCACGCAAGAAGAGCCAAGGTTAGCAGCAAGCCCAAGATAATGGCGAAGTGCCGCATCTTTTCAATCTTTGTCAGTGTCCTTCTTCACCGTCAGCACGATCACCCGATCCGTCTCGTCCTTCCCTTGCGGCGGAATCTTAAGCACAATCCCATCGGCATTCTGCGTGAACTCCACGGTTGAACCGTCCAGCAGATTCTTCGCGGATAAAACTCTTTCTATCGGCCCGATCGCCAGCAGTGGCGCGTTCCAGCTCAGCACGTGCACGTAGACCTTGTCCCCCTTTTGCGTGGTCACGCCCCAATCTCCGGGAGCGATCGGGCCTCCACGTGTGCTGTAGATCGAGTCACCATACTTCGACATCCACTCGCCCACGGCATGTAGTCGCTTCTGAAATTCTGGATCGATCTCTCCATTCGGATACGGCCCAATATTCATCAGCAGATTTGAATTATTCCCCGCCGCCCGCACCAGCCGCCGTTCAAGTTCGGCTGCGCTCTTGTAGTTGCTGTCCCCGATGTTGAATCCCCAGGAGCCATTCAGCGTGTCCGAACTCTCGAGCGGGATATCGCTGCTCACGTACTTGGTGTTGAACCCGGCAGTGTTCTGCCCGGGCAGATCGCGCTCGAAGGTTTGCACGTCTTCTCCCGGCCGCGGCGTCTGGTGATGATTTGGAATGATCAGTGCAGCCGGCTGCAGTTTGTGAATGAGCGCGTACGTCTTGTCGAGATGCCAGTCGGCATCAGGCTTGTCCCACATGCCGTCGAACCAGATTCCGCCGATGGGCCCATAGTTGGTCAGCAACTCCGTAAGCTGACCGTCCATGTAAGTATCCAGATAGGCATTCCAGTCGCCGTGATCCGGACGCCCATTCGGCCAGTTCGTCGCACCCCGCGGATAGTAGTCTGGGTTGTGCCAATCGAGTTGCGAGTAGTAGAAGAAGAGCTTGATCCCCTGGCGATGGCATTCATCCGCCAGCATTTTGAGCGGATCCTTCTTATAAGGAGTCCGCGCCACGATGTTCCAGTCGGAGACCTTCGAGTCGAACATCGCAAACCCATCGTGATGCCGCGACGTGATCGTGATGTACTTCATGCCCGCCGATTTCGCCAGCGCCACCCAGGCCTGCGCATCGAACTTCTCGGGATCGAAAAATGCGGGCAGGCGATTGTATTCATCGACCTTGAGATGGCGCTCGTGAAAGACCCATTCTCCGTCGCCCAGCACGCTGTACACGCCCCAATGAATGAACATGCCGAATTTCATGTCCTGGAACTCGCGGCGCGCCTGCAGGTTCTCGGGTGAGGGCTTGTAGTCCCTTTGGGCGAGCGATACCCCGCCCAGCAAGCCGAAAATCGCCAACATCATGAGAAGAGGAAGGGCGGAAATGTACCGAAATCTTTGCATGTGTGAACCTCTGGGGATGTTGACGACAGGAGATTGTACGCTACCCTAATAGTGGCGACGGCGCGCCAAATCGTGCGTCCCGCAGCAACTTTTGGCTGGGGCCGGGGTTCGTAGATCAATTGGGGTGCTCGGGAGCGCGTGTTTGCTGCTCCCCTACGCGGTGCGGTCGCAACTGCGGTTCAGAAAATAAACCAGTAACCTATGACATTGCGGGAGATCCGGATGCGTGCAAGTGCCTGGCTGTGCATCGCTCTGCTGTTCGGAATCGTAGGCTGCAGTTCTTCCAATAACTCATCGACCACTAGCGGCGCTCCGACGGTAACGGGAGTAACTGTCAGCCCGGCATCGCCCTCGGTCAGTGTGGGCAGCACGACTCAGTTCACGGCCAGCGCAACCTACAGCGATGGATCGAGCAAGGACGTCACCACTTCTGCCAGTTGGTCCTCCTCAAATACCGCAGTCGCCTCCATCGACTCGACTGGACAGGCAAGTCCGGGGCTTGCCACCGGAGTTTCCACTGGAAATGCGACGATCTCTGCATCGTTCAGCGGGAAGAATGGTTCCGCAGCCCTGAGCGTCACCGGCACGGCCGCCGTCACCTCCCTTGCTCTCTCCCCGACCTCCATCACTATGAGCGTTGGCGGCACCCAGCAATTCATCGCGACCGCAGGCTATAGCGACGGTTCCACGAAGACCGTCACCAATTTGGCGACTTGGAGCTCTACTGATTCGGCCGTCGCCTCCATTCAGAGCGCCGGGCAGACAACGCCGGGTTTAGCCAGTGGAGTTGCGCCCGGAAACGTGAATATCACAGCCAGCTATGGCGGCGTCAGTGGCGTGACTACCCTGAACGTCACCAGCACTACCGGCAAACTGACGGGATTCTCCATTGGGCAGATTGCGCCTTCGATCGCGCCCGGATCCACACTGCAGCTTTTCGGATATGCATCCTACAGCGACGGTTCTGCGCAGTGGGTGACCAGTACGACGAACTGGAGTTCCTCCAATCCGACCATCGCCAACATCGAGAATCAGGGGCAGACTTCGCCGGGTTTAGTGGCGGCGGGCAATGGGTCCGGCTCGACCACCATCACCGCCAGCTACGGAGGGTTGCAGCAGACCACAACCGTCAGGGTCGCTGCGACTGCGGTTCCGATCGATCTGCTGGACATGACTGCCTCCGATCAATATCTAAATTTTCAGGGTGGCCTCTACGAGAACAGCAGCGACACGGTGCCCAGCGATCATGATGCGGCCGGCAAAGCGGCAGCCGCTGCAATCCATCCACTCAATCAGAGTGGAAGCCAGAGCGCTACGGGGGCAGTCGTGTTTGTCGGCATCGGCATGTCGAATGCGACCGAGGAGTTCAGCGCCTTCGTCGCTACGGCTAAGAACACCACGGGCGTGAATCACACTACGCTTGCGATCGAAGACGGAGCATTGGGAGCCGCGACCGCTTGCTACTGGACCGTTGCCCAGGGCCAGACCGGGACCGCGTGTCCCCAGGCATCCGGTACTCTGCTCGATAACCAGTACGATCGCGTGCGTGATACCGTGCTCGCCGCGGATACGAAAGCTCCATCCGCGCCGGCCGGATGCGGCGCCCCACCGAACCCGGTTCCATGTCTCACCGAGAAGCAGGTCCAGGTTCTCTGGATCAAGAATGCGAATCCACGTCCCGCTATCTCCAACCTGCGTCTGTTGTGCGACGCCACAGTTTCCGGATGCGTCAACGACCTCGGCACTGAAGCCATCAACTACGAATCGCAACTCGGCAAAATCATTCGCGCAGCGAAGTCGCGGTACCCAAACTTGAAACAGATCTTTCTATCGACGCGCATCTATGCCGGATACGCGACCGACGGCCTCAATCCCGAACCCTACGCCTACGAGTACGGATACTCCGCGAAATGGCTCATCGAAGCGCAGGTCCTGCAAATGCGGAACGGCACGGTCGATCCGACTGCCGGAGACCTGAGCTATACCGACGGCTCAGCCTCTTGGACCGCCTGGGGAACATATCTCTGGGCCGATGGAACTACTCCGCGATCGGACAACCTCGTGTGGCTCTCCTCAGATTTCCAGGCAGATGGAACGCATCCCGGCCCCACTGGCGTCACCAAAGTCGTGAACCTCCTGATGAACTTTTATCTGAGTTCGCCCTACACGCCATGGTTCCGTCCGTAAGACGTCGGATAGTACCAACTCTGTCACAATAGAGCGCGGAGGGCCTCATGCTGAATGATCACGGTCTGGTTCGGGTTGCGAGCCGCTACTCGGTCGATGAAACCTTGAAACGGCTGCTGCTAGCCTTTGATGCACACGGGCTGCAGCCTTTCGGCCTCATCGATCACAGCGGGGAAGCTGAGAAGATCGGCCTCACGATGCCGAACACCAAAGTCCTCATCTTCGGGAGTCCGAAGGCAGGCACTCCACTCATGCTCGCGTCTCCCAGCCTCGCGATTGATTTACCGTTGAAGGTTCTTGTTGCCGAAGACGCCGCCGGAAAAGTTTCCGTGACTTATAACAGCCCGGACTATCTGCAGGAACGCCACGCCGTTCCCGCGGAACTGATCAAGAATCTGTCTGGAGCAGCAGCATTGATTTCGAATGCAGTAGAGTAATGATGGTTTTGACGGAGCCCCGGTGGAGCGGGCGGCTCGCCCGCTTCTGCGGAAGAAGGCAAAGTGCCGGACCAACCAACTCCCAATCCGAATCGCGCTCGCGATCATCTCGCCAACGAGCGCACGTTCCTCGCCTGGGTACGCACCGGCGCGGCCATCATCGTCTTCGGATTCGCCATTGGACGATTCTCCATCGCCATCCGCCAACTCGCCGCATTGCAGGGGCACGGCCTGCGCACTGCCGGGCTTTCCGTCTGGATGGGATCCGGCACCATCGTCGCCGGCCTGTTGATGGTCATCGCCGGACTGTTCCGCTATCGCAAAACCAGAGACCGCCTGGACTCAGGCACCTTCGAACCAGCCGGTTTCGGCCTCGATCTGCTCACTATCCTTACTATTCTGATTGGCCTCGCATTAGCCGGATACCTGATCTATACAGAAAAGATTCTGGGCTAGGCACTCGCGAAATCTCGCGCGAGTTTCGAATGTCCCGCAATACCCGGTGATCCCAGTCACATCCCCATGCCTGGCTTGCTGTAAAACTTGGTATGTCAGCTGTTATCACGCACTAGCATCGCTAGTAACAGGAACTTCGCTCGCCGCGCGCTCGTACTTTACTTATGCGGAGATTTGCCGACAGCTTCCGACAGGTGTTTGGTGCTATGTGGGCGCACAAGCTTCGCTCCTTCCTCACCATGTTCGGGATCGCGTGGGGAGTCGGATCGTTGCTACTCCTGGTGGGACTAGGCGAGGGTTTTCGGGCGGGCACAGAAAAGAACCTGGCGAGCTTCGGCGAAGACTTCATGCAAATCTACAATGGCCGCGTGCCGGCGGTCGGCGGCAGCCAGCTCTCATCTCGCCAGTACTATCTCACTTACCAGGATTTTGTCGACATTGGCAACTCGCCTTCCGTTCGGAATGCCACCCCTGTCATCTACCGTGGCGATCTTCGCCTGGTGAGCGACTACGGCAGCAGCAACGGCTACGTCGATGGCGCCGAACCGCAGTTCGCCAGCATCCGATACCAGCCACTCTCCCAGGGACGCTGGCCGGATTGGACCGACGAACGCCAGCGCAACAACGTGTGCGTTATCGGCAGTGAATTCGTGCGCCTGCTCTTTCCGGGTCGCCCAGCACTCGGCAACCGGCTCTTGATCAATGGCATTCCCTTCCAGGTGGTTGGCATCATCGACAAAATCGGCCATGGCAACAACAACGACCAGAACATGCGGCTGGTCATGCCTTACACCACCATGGCCACTTACTTCCCGATGAAGGGAGCAGGCAATGCCAATGCGCTCAAGTACGTCGCGTACCAGCCGATCACGCGAGAGCAGCACGACCAAGCCAAGAAATCCGTCCGCAAGATTGTTGCAAGAAATCACGGCTTCGATCCCGAAACGCCCGATGCCTTTGACGATTGGGACTCCGTCGCCACCGCCGAAATGGTCGGCAAAATATCCGATGCCATGGACCTGTTCCTGGGAGCCGTCGGCCTGGTCACACTCGCCCTGGGTGCCATGGGAGTTGTGAATATCATGCTGGTCTCCGTTGCGGAGCGTACCCGCGAGATCGGGTTGCGCAAGGCCCTGGGCGCCACCCGGGCAAGCATCCTGCTCCAGTTCTTCCTCGAAGGCCTGATGCTCACGGCCGTTAGCGGCGGGATCGGAGTGGGCGGGGCATATGCCGCTACGAAGCTCTTCGGATTAGCCCCACCGATTGATGGATTTGAACTACCTCATATCTACCCGATAACAGCCGCCCTCGCCGCTGGAAGCCTTGCGGTGGCCGGCATTATCGCAGGACTGTATCCCGCGCAGCGCGCCGCTTTGCTCACGCCGGTCGAAGCGCTCCGTCAGGAGTGATCCATGATTTTCGCCAAAGACGTGCTCTCCGAAGCCTACAGCGCACTGCGGCAGAACCGCCGGCGCAGCGCCATCACCATCCTCGGCATGGCTTGGGGAATTGCCACCGTAGTGCTGCTGTTGGCCTATGGGACCGGATTCTCCACTGCCATCATCGGCATCTTCCGCTCCTATGCCAGTATGCAAGCCATGGGCATTGCAGGCGGCCGCACCTCCATGCAGGCCGGAGGCAGCAAAGCCGGGACCAGCGTTCGTTTGACCAACGACGATATCGATCGTGTCGTCACCAACGTTCCGCAAGTCACCCGCATTACCCCCGAATCGTTTTACGAAGCCCCCGTGAGCTATGAGGGACGTTCCTACACCTGGCAGATCAGTGGCGGCAATCCCGCGCTTCAAGAGATCCAGAACCTTCAGGTGGATGTCGGACATTTCTACACCGACGAAGACTTGCGGATGCGCGCGCGCGTGTGCGTCCTCGGCTCGGAATCCAAGGAAAAACTGTTCTCCGGACGCTTCGCGTTAGGAGAAAGAATTCGCCTCAACGGTATTCCCTACGAGGTGGTGGGCGTATTGAAGCCAAGACCACAGGAAGGCACGGAGAACAGCATCAACCGCTTCGTTTACATTCCGTTCCCCACCATGAGCGACTTCCGCGATACCCACTACATCGACATGATATGGCTTGACTTTCTCGGATACGACTATCAGGGGGTCCAGCGCTCCGTTCGCAACACGCTGGCTGCACAACACAACTTCCGCCCCGATGACAAGCGCGCCCTCATGGTCTTCAGCCTCATGGAGCAACTTGCGCAATTCCGCATCATTACCATGGCTCTGCAAGTGTTGCTCGCTTTCATTGGCACTCTGACGCTGGGTATCGGTGGTGTTGGCCTCATGAACATCATGCTGGTGAGCGTCACTCAGCGCACGCGCGAGATCGGCGTAGAGAAAGCTTTGGGCGCCCGCCGCTTTGAGATTCTTGTGCAGTTCCTCTCCGAAGCGCTGGCCATTACCTGTCTGGGCGGTATGTTGGGCATCGTTCTCGCCTACGTCGTCTCCTTCTCTGTCGGGAACCTCACGTTTTACAGCGCGCTGGCTCAGCACGGAGAGGCAGGCGACATTCGTCTCATCATCTCCCCGGCTAGCGTGCTGATTTCAACTGCGATCCTGACTCTGGTCGGACTGGTCAGCGGCATGGTCCCAGCTATTCGCGCCTCTCGTCTGAATCCAATTGAGGCTCTGCACTACGAATAGGATGTGAATATGCAGTGCGTCTGCTAGGCCTTCAACGTATGGAGCGGGTGTTTTGACTTTCTTGCCAATCGACAATCCCCGCTCAAGCGAAGCTTGAACGGGCGACCCTCGAACTTTGGAAGTAAGGTTTGTCCGGGCGACCAGCCACTGGCTCGTTACCGAAGTACCCTCGATTTCACCACCCCCGGCACTTCTCAATCTTTTATAAAATAGTGGGAATAAATCTCAGCAGTCTGGTGTTTACATCCCCGGTGGCGTAATGCAAACACTCTCTTATCTCAGCATTCCTTTTTTTGCCCCTGTTCCCTGGGCCGCCTCCTCTGGCGCGAAGGCGAATCCCCAACCATGTATGTTGGCCCATGACGTGCTCCCAAACGTATCGACCTGACCTTGTCAGGATGCAAGTTTCTTCAACCTTCAGATTCACAACTTCCCCCCAACGAATTCGACAGAAAAAAGGGAAACCTATGCGCATTAGCTGGAGTGTACTTGTTCTCGCGATAACCCTAGTTCCATTCACACTTCGGGCGCAGGAGAACTCGCCAGCCCCTGCCGTCCTGCACATTCAGCAGTCGGTGACTACTTCGAAATCCAACTTTCCGCAATTCGTCTTCCCGTATCGCGTGCTCAATGGAGTGAACTCAACGGCCGAGGCGCGAGCATTGTCCGGAACTATCTCTATCCAGAATTTCAGCCCCAACTTCAGTGAAGTCTTGTGGGTGCTGGTTTACTGGGAGGGCAAGTGCCCTGGAATCGGCGGTAGTTTGGACAACGCCTCTATTCTGTGGACAGACATTCTGAAGAATCCTTCGCAGTCCACCTCCAGTTTTCCCGTCAACCTTCAATTCCCGCAACCGTTGCCCATGACCGGATGCGTAGGGCTTGTCTTCGGCGGAGGCCACCTGAACAAAGGCACAGTTACGATGTCGGCCGATCTGAACCTGACGTACGCACCCTCAAGCTCAAGTGCCAACGCCATCATCGATCTGTCGGGTGAATATTGTTTCGGGCAGAGCTGGGGCTGCCAAAACGCGACCTCCGACGACACCATGGGATTCGGAGTGCCGCTTCCAATGATCTCGGCTGGGCATCTGGTCGAGTTGTTCGGAAACATCAGCGACAGCACGTTTGACTGGAAGCCATTTAACGGGCCCATTCCTACGGGCGAGTCATGGGGCGCGGTGAATGACTTCTACTTGCTTCCCGGAGGATGCGGACAATTTGGCGACAATCTCAACAGCATGGGATTTCCAAATCCAGCACCCTTACCGACGCTGTACAGCTGGCTTCCCTCCGATGCCATGCACCTCGAAAGCGTGCCCATGGAATACCAGATTCCGCCGGGAGAGACCGGCGAGGCAACGTTGCAAAAGCCGGTCGAGAGAATTTTCCCGACGCCAGTGACGGTGAACTCCGGAGATTGCATCGTGGTGATTTACGGCCGAAGAGGCAACGGAGCAACTGACAACGAAACCCAGGTACACGGAGTAATGACACCGTAGAGGGTGATCAGTCGAGAAGTATGCATATGAAAAGCTCTTCTTATCTCACGATCTTCTTTATCTCCCTGCTGACAATCCTCATGCCGTCGCTCGTGGCCCAGACGAACGGACCCCGACCATTGGCTTTGAGCAATGCCGTACTGCCGACCGTGTCGAATAACCCTCTGCTGGATGCCCGTATCTTCAATCCCGAGTTCTACCGCAAATTCAATCCCGATCTCGGCCTTACGACGGACGAACAAGCGACCCGGCAATGGACCACCCCTGGCGCCAATCACTGCCTGCGAGGATCTTTCTACTTTAATTCTGCGGACTATCTCAACCGCTATCCCGATCTCCAGTTATCCCCGCAAACACCAGGCGCCTGTGACTATGCGATTCGGCAGTTCGTAACTTACGGATTCAATCAGGGACGCATCGGCGCCTTTGACAGTTATCCGATCATCTTCGATTTCAACTTCTACGTGGACGCCGCCAACAATCCCGACATCAGCCAGCTTTATAACGACGGCACCTGGGACCAGGTTGATGTGCAAATCGACTGGCTGCAAAATGGCATTGCCCAACTTCGCGTTGCCTCCCCGTTCTTCAGTATCAAGGATTACCAGGCGCGTTACCCTGACGTCGCTGGCCTCACTTCCATGCAGGCCCTCTTTCAATACGTCACCGAGGGACAAGCCGAGCGCCGGCTGGGCAAACTCCTCTGGGCCGATCCCTCCGAATGGCGCGCGCTGGTCGACTCAACTCAGAACCCTGTGGTGACGGCCGCTCCCAACGACTTGGTGCGGACTTTCACCGCTGCCAATGGCATGCCGATCACCGTCATCGTGAAGTCGCCGAAGTGGTACACCTCGCCTTCCGCGCCGTACCCAAGTTCCATTCATGTCTGCGATGTTCCTCCGCCCAGCGGAAATAACGACTGGAACACTCTCGCCACATTCCTGACTCCCGCCGGAGTAAAGGCCGGTTGCGATGTTGTCCGTCTCGCGCCGAACCGCTCGTACCATCTTGTCCTGCCGCAGAATCTACCGCCATCCCAGGACTATGTTCTGAATCACCTGCCCTATCTGCAAATCAACAATGCGCAGGATTTCGTCTTTGACGGCAACGGCTCCACTTTGTTCTTCACCGGACCAACGGCTGGAATCGACATCAGCAACAGCCAGCGCGTCGTGATCCAGAATCTCACGGTCGATTATGGAAATCCGATCGATCCCAATCCGCTCTGGCGCGGTCCGCTTTACGCCGCGCTCGGAACCATCGTCCCGGACGGAGCCGGTTCCGCGCACATCGTTCTCGATTCCGGTACTCGCATCCCACCCGGCTTCTCGCCCTACATCTACGCTTTCAATCTGTGGGACAGAACGAAGCACGAGATCGCGCACGACGACTATCTCAACACCGGCCCCAACGATCAGGGCTGCGATTACGCCTGCATTTCGAGCAACGGACAGCAGTATCCGTCGCAGCAGTCCATGTTCATCCAGGGCCGGTCCCTCTATCCACAGTCGAGTCCGATCGGGCAGTGGGTGGCCTCGCAGCTGGCGCAATATCCGAACCGTGATGTCATGGTCCGGTTCTCCGAGTTCCTCGCCTCCGACATCATGTACGACTACGGATCGAACGACATTCGCATCATCAACACCACGGTCCTGACCTCGCCTTACATCGGCATCTCGGCGGCAACCCAGGGTGGGCGAGGATTGTCCTATGAAAACGTCGTCGTCAAACCCAGCCAGGGACGCCCCATTTCAACCCTGGCCGACAACCACATCGTCAGCCTGAGCGGGGACATCATTGTCGAAGGCGGCGATTTCAGTCACGAAGGCGACGATGTCCTGAACGTCACCGTTGCATTCGACGCCCTGAAGACCGTGAACTCCACCAGTTCGTTCGTCATCAGCGGACCCGACGCCGCTCCCGCCCTCGGCGACACGCTGGCCTTTTTCGATCCGGGCCTGGGATATCTCGGCTCGGCTACCATCGACTCCATCAACCCGTCCGATATTCCTCCGTGGGGAGGAGGGCAGCCCATCACCGTCGGATTGACCGCGCCGGTGACCTGGTTGACTCCGGGAATCTACGTGACCGACATCGGCCATGTGCCCTCGCGCGTCTACATTTCCGGCGTTCACATTCACGACAAACTCGGACGCGGCATTCTCCTCGGCGGATTTCACATGCTCGTCCAGAATTCGAGTTTCAAAAACATCACCGCGACCGGGCTCGCCGCGATCTTTTCCAGCTTCTTCCAGGAGAGCACTGGCGCATCCGACATCGCGGTCCGTAACAATATGTTCATTGGCACGAACTATGTGCCCAAGCTGTTTCAGACCAGCGCTGACGGCACGAACTACTATCCCGTGCGGGACGCATCCATCGCCCTGTTCGGCGATCTTTCCACCACTTACAACCTGACGCCGAATGAGGTTACCGGAATCTATCCCGCATTTCAGGACATCGAGATTTCCGGCAACACCATCCAAAGCGAAACCGGTGCCGGCATTCTGCTGACCGGAACTGCGAACGATCATATCGACCACAATCGATTTACGGGATGCGCCGCCGTCCCCGACGCCGATCCTATCTACTCGTACTTCGGATCGGAATCGAGATCCGCCCTGGTGTTGTTCTTCGCCGACAACATTCAGCTAGTGGGGGACACGACCGCGTCCACCCCGCCCTGCACAGCCCGAACCGATTCAGCCTCAACCCGGAGCATTGTGGTGCAGTAGCGCATGTGGCGCGGGCGCCCCGCAAGCGTGCGGCCCGAATTTGTCGGGCGCAGTGTTTCCCTTGTTATCGTGAGCGCAGCCGAAGACATCCCTGGCTTTTGGGAATGGTTGGATTTGCCGCCGTTCGAACTTTTCAGTCCACGTTACATGCGCACCCGCGCCAGCGGATCGACTCCCGCAGTCGCGAGTTGAGGTGCCATCGACTCCAACACCTCGAGGAACACCAGCACATCCGGTACTTTGATCGAGCGGACACTCACCGCGCTGAGCCATTTTCCGGTCCGCTTGATCTGCAGATTCGTGGCCGCGATCTCGGCCTTCGTGATCTCCGCGATCGGGATCGCCGCGCCCTTCCACAGGACGGCGGTTGCCGAGAGTCCCACCGGACCGAAACATACCGTCTGGCCTTTCTGGATGCGGGCCTTCACGTCCTGTACCTTCGGCGGATTGATCCGGCCAAGGATGATGCCAATCGCTTCGTCGGCATTCCGGAAGTTTGATGTAACTTTCAGTTTCTTGCGATCGCGGCCGATGAGTTCCAGACTTAGTTGCGCGCGCGATGACTTCTTGCTCGCCATCGCAACCAGAGCGCCTACCAACCCGAAATGCATATACACATTTATCGGGATCACCTGGTAGCGCGTCTCTGCAATCTGGCTCCACGCCATTTCCTGCTGGCCGAACGCCGATTCCCGCCGCACGCCGGAGTCGCTGACGATTAGCGTGCTCTTGCCCAAGACAATCCACAGGCCGACAGCGGCAGCCACCAGTGCCATCGAGAACCACGTCAGCGCCGGATGCGCTGCTGTGCGCGGATCATCCTGCGAGACCCAGATCCCCAGCAGAAGTCCCAACACTCCCAGGGAGACGAGTATCCGTATCGTGTACGCGGCCCCAAACCGGCGTTCTCCATATGCCATTGCAGCGGTAGCCATAAGCATTTCTCCTGATGCGGCCGCGCCCGAGCCGAAGCCGCGATTTCCTCCGGCTATCGTAGGAACAAACGTCAGGCCTGGCTAATTACCTCTGTAACGGCGTTCTCGACGGACCACCCTCTGGATGCGGCAGCACGGTGTGACCATCGCGGACGGCACCATCGCCGACACCACGGTGGAAGAGCAGCCCTTCAGTCCCGCGTCCGGATTCCGCAGAAGAGAGGGCTGGAAATGTGGGGACGGACGAAATGTGGCGAAAGACAGAACGCTGACCGGTTGAATGGCAAATTGTTGAGCTGGTGCCAAATCGGGATACGTCGCGTCTGTTCCGAATGTCCGTCCCGGATTTCCCAAATTGCGCGAGATGCCTGATAGCGAGAAGACTGCGGCCACCGCTAGTTCGCCATAGACGTGCGATTTGATCGTTTCCACGCCTTGTATAATGAGATCGCATGTCATCTTCTGTAACGCTTCGGGACTTGACACCCGGCCCTCCCCAATCTCGTTCAAACACTGATTCTTCTGAGCGGCGATCGGTTACGCGTTCTGCCGGAATCCTGATTGCATTATGGCTGGCAATTTATGTGGCCAGCATGTTCACCCCACCGCTACTCGACGATGTCGACACGGTCCATGCCGAAGCCGCTCGCGAAATGCTCTTGCGTCACGATTGGGTCACGCTGTACACGAACGGGTTCCGTTATCTCGAGAAAGCCCCGCTGATGTACTGGGAATTGGCCGTCAGTTACAAACTGTTCGGCATCAGCGATTGGAGCACCCGCTTACCGCTGATGCTGGCTGTGTTGGCCTTAGTGCTTGCAACGTACGCGTTGGGGCGGTTTGCGTTTGGCGAGCGAGGCGGGTTCTATGCCGGGATTGCGCTTGTCACATCGGTGGGTACGTTCATCTTTACCAGATTCCTCATTCCTGATGTGCTGGTAGCTCTCTGGCTTACCCTCGGCTACTACTTCTTCTTGCGTTCGCTGGAAGAGAGTCCGCCTTCGCGTTGGACGTGCTGGGGATTCGCCGCCACGTGCGCGCTGAACGTGTTGACCAAGGGATTAATCGGGCTGGCATTTCCGGCGGGCGCTATCGGACTCTATCTCCTGCTGACCGGAAAGCTACGACACATCTGGAAATTGCGGCTCGTCTCCAGCACGATTATCTTTCTGGTAGTTGCCGCGCCGTGGCACATCCTTGCCGCAATTCGGAATCCTGTACAAGGACAGGCGCGCGGATTTCTCTGGTTCTACTTCATCAACGAACACGTGATGCGCTTCCTGAATAAGCGCGTGCCTCCCGGCTACGATACGGTACCTCTTCTTCTGTTCTGGATTCTGCTTGCCGTATGGCTGATCCCGTGGGCAGTCTTCCTTCCGCAGGCCCTACGGGAGGTGCCAGTTCGAGTCAGCCGAATACGCAACGGAATGGATCGCCGGCAGCGCTCAATTTTCTTATTCGCATTGTGGGCGCTCGTCATTCTCGTCTTCTTCAGTTTCTCGACCCGGCAGGAGTACTACACGATTCCAGCCCTTCCCGCAATTGCCCTGCTTGTCGGCGGTTGGCTCCAGCGGGAAGAATTCAGTACATGGGACAGCACGGAGCACAGAGCCGGACGCATCTCGTCAACTGTGCTGCTGGTCGTTGGGATCTTGGCATTTGTTGTTGGAATGGTCGTGCTGGCAGGGGCACATCCGCCAGCAGCTGGCGCGGATCTTGCAGATCTGCTGAAGAAAAATCCGCAGGACTACGACTTCTCGCTCGGACATATGCTTGACCTCACACCCGAGGCTTTGGGTTTGTTTCGTGGGCCGCTCCTGGGTTTCTCGCTATCCTTACTCCTTGGCACAGTTGCAAACTGGTGGATGCGGCGGCGCGGCCTCACACGATGGGGCAATGCCGCGCTGGCACTGATGATGATCGGATTGCTGACCTGCGTACATTCCGCCTTTGTGGAGTTCAACCCGATTCTCTCTTCCCACGACCTCGCGGCGGCGATTCAGAAGGAATTTCGCCCGGGGGATGTGATCGTCGTGGACGGACAGTACTCTCAAGCGTCAACGCTGAATTTCTACACCGGCATTCCCTTGCATGTCCTCGACGAGCCGAGAGGAAATCTGTGGTTCGGGGCAAAGTTTCCTGATGCGCCCGCGCTTTTTGAAACGCAGGAGTCGTTCGCCAAGCTATGGCGAGGACCTCAGCGCGTGTTTGTTTGGACCGATCAAGACGATCCGAAAGAATTGCAAGGTTTGCCACACTTCCAACTAGCCCGTCGCGGCGGAAAAACAATCTTCACCAACCAGCAATAACTCCCGCCAATTCGCTGAATCAGCACGGAAAGTCAACCAGAAGCGGAGGGAACTCCCCTGTCACGGTAGAGGTGCGGCTCTTGGCTCTTTTGTACGGCCCCCCAGAAGTGAATGCACGGCCAAGTGGCATACGAATCAAAGCACCACCAACGCGCCAATGGCGAAAGGGATGATAACGACACGACGCCTCTCGCGATGTACGGCGGGATTGCGAGCGTTGAGTGAAGCCCGTGAATGCTTGGTCGAGGTTTCGTAAGGGTTCGATAAGATTTCCATCTTCCCCGCACTCTGCGTTTCTCAAACCTACGCCTACCGAGCGACTGCCTCAGGGTCTTTCAGCAGTGACTTCTTTAATTTTTCCCCTGCCGTTCAACGCGCTTTCGGGCGGACCGAAGTAGGAGTAAGGCAGATCGGTGTCGTGGATGATGATCTTCTCCACCACAACAGTCGGATCTACCATCGTGATCTTCAGGGTGTGCTTTCCGGGAACATCCACGTTCTGCCGGAAGTGCATGATGCGGGCGTTGTTTCGGGTGTTCTCATAGAATCGTTGGCCGAGGTAGCCTTCGCCCTGGTCATTGGCGTTCGCAAACACCTTCACGATTTGCGGAGCTTGTCCGTCGATCGACACGGCGATGGCCAACGCACGAGAGGGGAACGAGTCCAGTGTCGGTCCGGTCACTAGATCTATCTGGTACGTCCCAGCTCGCGCGAAATATACCGGATATTCGAGTCGCGGCGCTGGATTCGGCGGCAGTATGGTCGCGGCTGTAACCGGGAATATTTCCATTCCCGAACGGCCACGCCCGTAATCTGGAATGCTCTCCCAGCGTACATTCCCGACAGGAACGTTTTCGGTCGCGTCTCCGGCGGCAATGGCGATTGGGCCCACAAGTCCCCCGAACGCACCCGTCGCTTCGCGGGCCTGTTCCTCCGACGCCTTCCTTGCCGTTACTTTCACCTTCTGGATAGCGCTCGGCGTACTCTCACAAGGACCATAGGCGCCGCACCCATGTGCGCCCCTGACCGCTTGCACTCCTTTGATGGTGACGGTTCCGGTAGTTTCGCCCACCGGAGCCTTGTCCCAATCGATATTCACCCAGATGCGGCGGTCGTCTTTGCCGGCCGAGAATGCCCTTCCCTCTGTCAGCACGATCCACGGTTGGTCGGCGCTAAATGAGAACTGAATCGGCCCAGTGCCCGTCGGGAAGACTTCAATGTACGAACCTTGCCGATTGAGCGAGTCGAATACTGGCAATGCCGCATCGGGAAATGCAGCCTCGATGCTCCCTTCAATCGCGACTCCCACCTCGGATGAATCGGACAGAATGAGTTCCGATACCGGTGGCATGATGTTCTGAAGCGGAGAGTACCAGTGCGTGTAACCGATATGGGTCTGGTCCATCATATGGTTCCACTTTCCACCAGCGAGCTTCATGTTGTAGTAGTCGCTTAATTCCTGGTCTCTTCGGAACAATTCACGCGTGCGGTCAGCTTCGGCGTTCGTGCTTGCACGTCCCTGCTCAGCAAAGATGTGGTTGCGCGCGGCTGAAATATACATTTCTGCCAGATTCGCGCAAGCTCTCACCGGATGGAGCACCAGCTCATAAAATGCGTCCCGCTGTTCTTGCGGCAGGCTCTCGTTGATCCTTTCGGCCCCCGTCAGGAGATCATTCCAGGCTGCCGGAAACCCGCTCCGCCTCGCGATAGTTGGTTATACTGAATGTTTCGGGCGTAACCAGTTCCGGCTTGCGCCAGCCGTTGTACTTCGCGTATTTCGCGACGATGTCGGCGATCTCCGCAGCGTGTTCTTTGCCAAACTCGCGCTCGGCCCAACGACGCTGGTACTCGGCGATCTTGTCTTTCGAGACTGCGTCTGGATCCCAAGCCATGCGCAGGAAGAACTCAATGGGAATTTCGAGCGGCTTCAGGTCGCCCACGTTAGCGATCCAAATTTGATTCGCGCCGTACTCATGGGCAAGATTCATCTGCTCCCAAATCTTTGGAAGCGGATTACTGTTGATCCATTTGTAGGAGAACGGCCCCCCGTTCATATCCATGTGGAAATAGATGCCCGCGCCGCCGCTTCGCTTGCGCTCTTCAGGAGTGGGCAGGCGTCGAAGGTTTCCGACGTTGTCGTCGGTGAAGAGTAAAGTCACGTCATCCGGCACACGCAGGCCGGCATCGTAATACTTCTGGACTTCGGTGTAGAGCGCCCAAAGCTGCGGAACCTTGGACGGATCAGGATTCATGTGTTCCGCGAGAATTTGCCGCTGATCGTGGATAATGCGTTCGAGCAGCTTCTTGTTCGCCTCCAGCCCGCCCGCGTCGGGCATGGCCATATCACCGTCGCCGCGCATGCCCACTGTGACCATGCTTTCGTAGTTCTTGTTGCGCTCGATGCCCTCCGTCCAGAACTTCTTCAGCCCTTCCTCATTGGTCGCGTAATTCCACTCGCCATTGCCATACTGAGCATGATGCATCGTCCATTCCTGCTGGGCACGTATCATTGGCTCGTGGTGCGATGTGCCCATAACGATGCCGTATTCATCGGCCAGGCGGGGATTCTCCGGATCGTCTTCGTTGAACGCCTTACCCCACATCGCCGGCCACAGATAGTTGGCGCGCATGCGCAACAGCAGCTCGAACATATGCGCGTACATCTTCGAGTTCAACGCCGCCGAACTTCTCCCTCGACCATTTGCCGAGGCACGGCTCTTCATCATTGATGAAGATGCCGCGATACTTCACCGCAGGCGGACCCTGTCTGTAAGTGCCGGCCTTGATGAACAAAGTCTCGTGGTGCTGCGCGGGAACATCGGCCCACCAGTACCACGGCGAAACGCCGATCTGCTCGGAAATCTCGTACAGGCCGTAGATCGTCCCGCGCTTGTCGCTGCCGGCAATTACAAGTGCTCGGCCAACACCCGGCAGAGGTCGATTTACTACCGCAATGATGAACGACTCCCACTTGCCCGCGATGCCGCTGACCTTGATCTTGCCCGACTTGACCAGACCGTCGATCAACCCGCTCTTGCCCACAGTCCCGGCAATCACGGCTACTTCTCCCGAAGGACGTCGCCCGGTCGCAAGCTCCGGCTTACTCCGCTCACGCGCTCCACATCCGCCTGAAGATCGGACGCGGCGCGAAGAACCCCGGCCCAGTCGGTCTTATCGACGAAGATCGTCGCCGCACGCTTTTTCTGCACCAGCGCAACGCTTCCCGGCTCGGCACTTTCCGAAACGATGTTGACCTGAAGTCCAAGGCTGGGCCCAGCATGGACGGGAACAGCAGTGGCCACGATAACGAAAACTACCAACAGGCCCAAGCTCGTGAAACGTGAGTAGAAGAGCATGATCGGATGGTAATTCCTTTTTATTGAGAAGAAATAGGCTCATCCTCTGCATTCCGCGCGGCGGCATCTTGGCTTCCTCGATTCCCCGAGATGTCGGTGGAAATCTAGGTGCAATTTTCTGGTGCAATGAACCCGTCTGGAGCTTTAGCGAAAAGCCAAACCGTCCCGGTCGCCCTCGCTCATTTGGAATGTCAAGGCGCGCATGTTTTCATTCAGGTGATCGAGTTTCGACGTTCCCAAGACCGCGTGGAAATTCGGTCCCGTTTGCAATATATAGTTGAGCGCGATGGCCGACAGCGGAACTCCGTACTTCCCGCCGAGAGATTTGAGCCGACTTATCCGTTGCTCGTCCTCTGCCTTGCGTTCGCCCAAGCCGCGGTCTATGCATTTCTTCAGGCCGCCACGGCCCAATGGTGAGTAGGCTAGGAAAGGAATATCGTTTCCCCGCAGATAGTCCACATATGTTTTGTCGCGGGAAATGTTCTGCGCACCCTTCCACCGCGGCCCATCCTGGCCTGGGAGAGCGTTAAACTCATTGCTCACCCACGGCACGACGTTTGCTTCCCGCAAGCAGGCCCGAAACTCCTTGAGCCTGGCAAGAGAGAGGTTGGAATATCCGACATTACGGACCTTCCCGGATCTCAGCAGTTCAACGCCCCATTCGGCAATCGCCTGTGCAGGAACTCTCGGATCGTCATAGTGCAATAGATAGACGTCGATGTAATCCGTGCCCAGGGCTCGTAACGAATTGTCCACTTGCCGCAAGAGCTTTTTCCGCGTCAGCAGGCTCCCGAAAAGGCTTGGATGTCCGCCCTTCGAGATGATCCGAAACGCGCTGCGGCCCAACGAATGTTTCCTGACGAAGCGCCCGACAACCCCTTCGCTCCAGTACATCCTGGCCGTATCGAACGAGTTGATCCCCATCTCCACGGCGCGATTCAGGATGGCGTCCGCGCGCTTTGTAGGAGCGACATTCCAGGACGCAAGATTCGGCACGGCAATCATCCAATCGGTGCCGAGAACTATTCTTGACATTTCGGATTTCATATCGCTGCGTTAGATGTAGGTCTTGATCAAGCGCTCCGCCAGGCGGTCGGCGAGCGCCATGATCGTAAGCGTGGGATGCTTCTCGCTGAGAGCCGGCATCACGCTGCCGTCACAGACATAAAGGTTCTTGCTCTTGAAATATTTCAGATCCTTGTCGACCACGCCGCCTCTCGGGTCAGCGGCCATTCGGCAAGTGCCCACGTAATGAATGCCTGATCCCGCAGGAGACCCGACGTCATCCGTGATATAACCGCTGGCTTTCCTCAGCATTCGTCGGCCCAGCGCCGCGAGTCGACGGTTGTGGTCATCCTCGATGTCTGACGTTTCGTAATCAATACGCGCCTGGCGTTGTCCAAAATGATCCACCCGATCGGCCAAAACGACCTTGTTCTTTCGCTGCGGAACGGCCGGGCTGAACAGCAGCAACGTTGCCGTGCTCTTAAAGACTTGCCGGGAAATGATTTCCACCAGGAATCGGGGCAACCGGGGAATTTCGGCCAAATAATAGGGAACCTTCATGAAATCCGACCAGAATTGGCCCACGAATGGAACGCGTTTTCCTTGGGAATCCTTGATCTGACCGCCGAGCAATATGTGATCGCCATAACCGCGGTCTTCGGTCGCCGGCCGGAACCACAATTTAAAGAAACTGGTGCCGACGACTGCACGGGGGCTATCCTGCAAAAACTCTCCGACCTGCTCGGCTTTGCTGCGGTCGTCCGGCGAACGAGTTCAGCAGCAGCCGCGGCGACTCGATTGCGCCTGCGCAGACGATGACCACGTCCGCTTCAATCTCGACGATCCGCCCGTCGCGTTCGTCGATCGCCACGACATGGGACACCGAAAATCCTTCCGCATTGTCAGACTCGACGGTGGTGAGTTTGATGGCTCTGGTATGTTCGAGCAGCCGAAAGTTCCGCAGCGTTCTTATCTCCGGCAAGAGATGCGTGGAGAATTTATAGACGCTGCCGGAACGGCACCCGCGCCCGCAATTGCCGCAGGCCACGCACTTTTGCGCAGAATCCGGCCGCATGTCGACGGATTTCCTGTTCTTCAAAAAGAAAAGATTCGGGCCGAGCAAACTGGCGTTGCTGTCGATGAAAAGGCGGTCAATTTGTCTGGCGCTGCGGGGCGCGAGAAAGGATCCGTCCGGAAATTGACGCAAGCCGTTGCGCTCACCCACCACCACCGCGAGCCGCTCGACCTCAGCATAATGATCGGCAAGATCGCCTAGAGAAATCGGCCATCGGCACTCCTCACTATAGGGATTGCGGTTCGCAAAATCGTCCTCTGAATATCTCAGGCAGATCCCATTCCAGAGGTTCTGCAATCCATTGACGTGATGAATTTGGTAGTGATGGAATCCGCCTTCCCTCGGAGATTCTATGGAACTCCGGCTGAGGGCGTCCGCGAGTAGCGGATGAACAATAGAAATTTCCGGCCTGACCGGGAAAGTGGTATGAGGGCCTATTTCAAAATGGCGCTTTTGTTCAGGGCTCAGCTCGTTTTCAAATTCGGATTGCGCCGGAATACCGCCGGAGTTGATGACCAGCACATCGGCGCCCGCCTTCGCCAGGCGGTAAGCAAGGATGCCTCCGCCCGCGCCCGTCCCGATCACGCAGAACTTCGCGCGAAGCGTCACCGGCCGCTCCGGGCCGAGCGCGCAAAAGCATCGCTGGCGAAATACAGGTACTTCATAAAATCGCAAAGCACCTTAATTTCGCGCCGAGTGAAATATTGCCGCGGCGTCAGATCGCGCGTAGCATTTTGTCGCCACGCCGTCCACAGAGGGCGGAGTTGATCGTTCCGCTCCATGATCTCCGGAATCAGGCTGATGAACGGCTCGATCCGACCGGCGTATGGCGAAACCTGGCAGAGTCGCTTGGCCAGCGAGTCATCGCCGCTCATGATTGAACCATCCGACCGGCCCTCGAGTGAGGTAAACCATCCACCACGATTTTGAAGGATTTTCCACCGTAATTACTTAAGCGCCAACCCCTCCAGGGGAACGGGAACCACTCTACCACGGCTAAAGGAGCAGCGGAAATTCCAAGGCCCTGAGCCGTCTCGGGTCGACAATTTTGTCACCCGCTAACCGCAACGTGAAAATGTCACCGCATGAGAGGAAGGAGCGCTCACGCTGAGTCAAAAGGAACGGCAACGAGTGAGTGTCATATCTGCTGGCGTGAAAGGAGACATGGCGTGTGGAGGGATGTCCCAGAGATACGAGTGTTCCTTCCCGTTTCGATACTGTGGGTGCCCCGGGGCCAACAGGATTAATTAAGTGTGCTCAATAAGTACGTTGTTCTGTACAGGCCATCTGTAGAATACGGCTCATCATGGAACTGGCTCAGGCGCAGAAGGATGTTCGGGATACCTTTCTAGGCGGATTCGCTGGTCAGCTGGTGTCAGCAGTACTGTGGGGTACATCGGCGGCAGCGTGCACTTGGTACTCTTTCCGTTGGGGAGAGATCGTCCTTGTGTTGGGCGGGTTTCTCATCTTCCCCGTCACCCAACTGCTGTTGCGCAGTATGGGCCATGCCTACGCCCTTCCGAAGGGACACCCCATGAATGCTCTTGCTATCCAGGTAGCTTTCACTCTGCCACTCTGCCACTCACTTTGCCCGTTGTTATCGGGATAGCAGCTCTTCGGCCTGCATGGTTCTACCCAGCTTTCATGATCACGTTGGGAGCTCATTATCTGCCATTCGTATTTATGTACGGCATGTGGCAGTTTGCTGGCCTGTGCGCAACCCTGGTCGCAAGCGGTGTCGCGATTGGGATGTATCTGCCAACGCCGCTCAGTCTTGGCGCTTGGCTTACGGCAACGATGCTATTCCTCTTCGCGTTCGTCGGCCGATACGTCGCGAAGCGAAACTAATGTCGAGCAGAGTGGTCCTGAAAATGAGCCCGGGTGCCCCATTCTAAAATCGCGTCCTTGGCGATTTAGAGCGGGGTCCTTGACTTTCTTCCCCCTCGGACTCCGGAGTAAAGGCTTGTCCAAGCGAGCCCGCCAAATCGTTACCAATACCCGTTCGGGCGCGGCGCTGAGCACATGTTCCTCGTCTGGGTCTGCATGCTGAACAGTCTCGCATATTCCATCTCCCCTGGTACGAAGTCACATATGGTCTGGCAGCCGGAACGTGAGGCGAAACATTGCAGGTTGAACCGAGAGGCAGACTGCTTTTCCTCTTGGGTTGCCGAAGGAGTGATCCAGGCCTCAGCTGATTCGCCTCCGCCGTCGATTTTGCCGAAGTCCAGTCGTCGCCACCCAGCCAAGTAACGATCCCTCTGAGGCCAAGGAATATCAGGGTGGGTTACGAAGCGCTCGATTTCGTAATCGGGAATCGTCTCGTAAAGATACCAACTCCCGCCCAACCAGTCATTGCGGCCTTCGACAATTGCTTGTGTCGTGACAGCCACCACATGCTTTTGCCTGACGCTTACAATCCCAATCACGCTCCACCTACGGAGGCCAATCGCCTTTCTCTGACTTGGCGCAATGGTAGTCGAGGCGGTGCCTATCATCCTGTCGAACTTAGTTAGAGGTGTGTCGAGCGTGTAATGCCAGAAACGCCAGGGATCGACCTGAACCACATACTGATAGTCGGGCTTTTCATACATTCCTTTCAGGGTTTCCTGGTCGCGTCGATAGCCGTCGTACTTTCGCGATACCGAACGAGCCACGTCTTCACCGTCGCCTATTTTGATTGTCTCCAAATCGTTGAGCATCTGGCCAGCCCTTGTAACTTCGTGAGCCAAGTAGGTACGAGCGAGCCCATAGCAGATCAGGACAAGAGCAAGAAGCGCCACGGTCACTTTGAGCAAACGTACCAAGGTCTCAAAAGTCTTCATCGTCCGGTCGGCGTACTCAGGCGAGGATCAGTGGGACAAGATACTCCAGTCTCGGGGGCATCACCAGTAACTATCACTGGCGCTTGGCGCAGCGCAGGCTTCCTTTCTTTCTTTCCATGTTCCGGTATCGGCATATTCCTGGGCGGCAGGATAGAGATCGCAAACTGTCCTACATCCTGAACGTGACGTAAGGCAATTCCACCGGAATTCACGTGCGGACCGTTTTTCTTCGTCTGTCGCATCAGGAGTCATATTGACACTAGCGTCTTTCCCTCCACCGTTCTGCGTCTCCATCCCTATCAGCTGACTCCATCCCACTAGGTAGTGATTCGCGTCGTGGGGCCAGGTAATGCCCAACCGAGTTACATATCTGTCGATTTCAGATGGTGGTATCGTCTGCTCCAGGCCCCAGTCACCTGCCAACCATTCATGGCTGCCCTCGACCATCACTACGCCTACTACGACCTTCACTCGTTTGTCCTTGAATCCTACGCGCCCGTACACATTCCACCGTCGCAGGCCAATGGCTCTTCTCAGCCGGGGGTTGAAACTACTCAGAACTGCCCGGGTCATACGATAAAACAGCTGGGTGTTAGTAGAACTGACGATATAGTAGATGCCCGACGGCCCAATCTCGACCAGACACTCGTAATCAGTCTTGTCGAGCTTTGCGTAGGATTGCAGCAACAGCGAGCCTCGGCATCCGCCATATCGTTCCAGGATCGAAAGTACTTGCCCTTCGCTGTCCCCAATTTTCACAGCCGCGAGTTCTTTCAACATGCGTCCGGCTTTAGCTGCCTCGTAGGCCAGATACGCTCGCGCTAAACCGTAGCAACTCAGCACGAGAACCAAAGTTATCGCTATCGCAAGTGGAAATCGGGTCGCTCTCTTTTTCATTGTGTTGGGGGCCCTGCGTTCGGCAGCGTCTTATCGCAATCAACTGGGCAAAGTACCGGAGCGCCAGTATTAGGGTTGATTTGAGTTATCGTTCCCCATCCGCCGTTGTCGCTCGCCGTCTGGTTGGGGTAAAAGCCCGGTGGGGGCGGGGAAGGAGCTCCCCATGCCCCATACCAAGTACCATTCGAATTTGGCCAGAAGACCTGCACCCCCTGGCGATCCACAAGAAATTGCATCTGCACCGAGTATGGTATTACCAGAGCGTTCATATGGTCAGTAAACGCCCCAAAACCGTCGTTGTCGTTGGGGCTCTTGCACATGGTGCCTGGATCATTTGTCTGCCAGGAGCATATTCTTGCCGCTGGAGTTGTAGCATGCGCTTCCCATAACCTGATCTCCACCGGCGGCGGGGTCTTCGGCGCTGGAGAGTTGGGTCCTACCAACGGCGAGAGCGTCCCATTCTGAAGGTCGAACAACCAATACGTCACCGCCCTGTTGGGGAACTGACCATCCTTCGCCTGATAATCGCTGACCGGAGCAAGGGCGCAGTTCCTATTATCTCTTTTGCAAAAAGGCGGCTGGCTTTGACCTTGTTGGTTTCCATTTTTCTGCGGAGACGCTGACTGAGCGAGAAGCGTTGGAATCCCGTTTGTACCGTTGGGACTCCAAAAAGCGGTTACCACCCCTGCCGCTGCTGAGACCCAAGTTCCCAAATCGAAGGGTACCGCGCCCGATGGCAAAGACGACACAGTGGAAGAGTTCCCGCTTGCCGCTAAGCGCGATGCAGGGCTGTTCGAATTAGAGACACCGCTCGAACTAAGGTTGAAGACGCCGGTATTGGAATTGTTGACTGTAACTCCACCGCCTGCGGTGGCTTCAATTACAGACAATGTGTCGCCTGCTGCCGCCTGATACGTCCAATTCGTCGCCCCGGAACTGATATTGAATGAGGCAATCTGGTCCACAGGAAGGAATCCGCCGTTGTTCGGAATTGTGGTAGAACCGCTTGCGAAGACGGTGCCGTTTTCACCGAGCACGAGCGTCGGAGTTACAAACGGCGTGACGTATTGGGGGCTGAAGGGCAGGTTGTAGGGAGTGCCGACGGTCAAGCCGGTTACGTCGGCGGCTTGATAGGGGAACGGCAGAACGGAGTGAGAAGGGGAGATGGTCCAGGTGGCGAGGACGCCTCCGTTGCCGTCGGGAATGATCGATCCGGGCATTAAGGCTTGATCCTGCGTCGTGGTGCTGAGGACGATGTCGCCGGTGCCCGAGATCCAGAGATAGAGAGTGTCGGAAGTGATGACGTCATCAACAGTCGTTCCGCACCTCGTGTTCAATGTAAACAGTACCGTCAATGTTTACCATGGGCGGACCGACACAGCAGGCTACGTTCGTGGTTCGTCCGTATTTCGTAACAGGCGACGGCGGGAATTGAAAGGATGAAACGTATCCACTGGGGGATGCGATTGTGACGGAAGGAAAGCCGGCGGCGGTCGGTTCCACGACATAGGCGGTGCCGTTCCCAGTGACGGCAATGTTTGGAGGAATACACATGTATCCGAAACCCTGGACCAAAGCGGATTGTATCTGCCATATGGGCTGACCCGTGGCGTCAAAGTCAGTGACCGTCATTGGGCTATTGGCCGGGCAGCTCGTTACGATGAGGCCGCCAAAGCCATCGGGCACCGCATTCTTCTGAACGGCGGAGACTGTGTTCTGCGACATCTGTCGGCCATCAGATTTCAGAGCCTGGATGACAGACTGGGTTCCATCCGTGCTGGTGGATATCGAGTACAGATCTGGGCCATCGGCTGAAGGTACTGCCTGAGCCAACTGCTGCACCGAGTAGCCGGCGGGCGGCGGTGCTGACCAGATTGTCGTACCCGGTGTGTACGAAGCCTGCGACAGAACTGCGACTTGTTCTTGCGCAGTGACGCCTTCTGCATTTGCGGTGAGAGTTACTTGTCCCGCAGCAATACCGGTCACGATTGCGGCATTGTCGTCGTTGGTGGTGACGCTCGCAATGCTTGGATCGCTGACGGCCCAGATTACGTCCAGACGCGGGTAGCCAAGGCTGTCAACTGCGGTGAATTGTTGCGTGCCCCCTATAGCTATATTTGCGATGCCAGGGGTGATTTGCAGCGATACCGGAGGCGGTGGGGTTGTCGTCGATTGATAGGTTTCTGCGCTCGTCAAGTCGAGGCCATTTTGGTCGGAACCTCCGGCAATCAGGATTAGACCATTCCCCATGGAGGTCGCGCTATGCCAACTGCGTCCGTTGTTCATATTGCCTGCGATCGATACGGTTGCGGTCGCGGGATCGTAAAGGTCGGAACTGGCGAGTATCTGGTTGTTGTTATCGTAACCGCCGATCACGAGTACCTGGCCAGTGCTCAGAAGGGTTGTGACGAAAAACTGCCTCGGACTCGTCAGGCTGGCACTAAGCGAAAAAGACTTTGCCGATAGGTCGTACAGTTCGGTTCTTGCACCGCCGACGAACGTCGAAACATTTGTCGTGCCACCTGCAATCAGCACTTTACCGTTACTAAGTAAAGTTGCCGAATGTCCAGTACTCGCGGTGTTCAAATTCCCTGTAGCTGCAAACGTGCCGGTGGTGGGGTCGTCAATTTCAGCGCTGGAGGTCACGGAGTAGGTCGAACGCTGCTGCTTGCTGATAAACTTGGCCTCCCGCAATTAAGACGGTTCCGTCGTTCAACAGCGTTGCCGTATGGCCATCACGAGCCGTGTTCAGGGCTCCGGTTGAAGAGAATGTGCCGGTGGAAGGATCGTACAGCTCGGAGTCTGTGAGCTCACCATTCGCTACGTTCTTTCCTCCGCTCACGAGCACCATGCCGTTGCCTAGAAGAGTAGCCGAGTGGGAGGTCCTGCCAATGTTTAGACTCCCTGTGTAGGAAAATGTTCCCGAATTTGGATCGTAGAGTTCGGCACTGGCCAGCTGCGTGTCCCCGTTTATCGGATCACCTGTTACGCCACCTGCAATCAGCACCATGCCGTTGTTCAGAAGCGTCGCAGTATGGTTGAAGCGGGGCACGGCAAGACGCGTCGCTTTCGAGAATGTAGCGGTTGCCGGATCGTACAGTTCACAGGTCGCGATGGGGAGGGCAGCGGGATATGAGATACCTCCGGCAATCAATACCTTGCCGTTTTGAAGCGTAGTTGCCGTGAAGCTATCTCGCGCGATGTTCATGCTGCCTGTATAGCGGAACCGGGAAGGCGTGCCCGTGAGCGTAGCTGAACCACTCACAGTTCCAACTGCTGCTTGGATCGTGGTTGGCCCTTCGTCGAGGAGTGTGGCGATGCCCGTTGTCGAGACGGTAGCTATGTTCGTCGCGGACGACGTCCATGTAGCGCTTGCCGTGATGTTGCCGACGGTCGAGTCGGAGAAAGTGCCTGTAGCGGTGAACTGTTGGGTCGCGCCGACGGGGACGGATATGTTCTGCCGGAGTGAGCGAAATCGAGGTCAATGCGAGGACGCTCTCAGAGAGCACTGAGTGAACTGCTGCTGACGTAGTTCGCGTCTCCGGCGTAGATTGCGGCGATCAAATGCCATCCCAGTTGCGAGGCTGGAGATCGTGAGGCTGGCTACGCCACCGGTCAGGGTCCCGGTACCAAGGCTTGTGGAGCCGTCCATGAACGTGACCGTACCTGTTGCGGCAGAGGGACTAACCACGGCGGTGAACGTTACAGGTGCGCCTGCAGGATCGGGATTCGTCGAAGAAGAAAGGGAAGCTGAAGACGCTTGTTTAACGGTCTGCGTGAGTCTTGAGGAGGTACTCGTGTTGTAGTTGCTGTCGCCGCTGTAAACGCCCGTTATGGAGTGCGAGCCTACCGCCAGCGCCGAAGTGCTATAGGTTGCGGTTCCATTGCTGACGTTCCCGGTTCCGAGCGTAGTGGTATCCGTCCTTGAAGGTCACGGTTCCTGTGGCAGCGGTGGACGAGAGAGTCGCAGTAAAGATGACGGTGGAACCAGAGGCGGACGGATTGGAAGATGATGACAGGGATGTTGTCGTATTAGCTTTGTTCACTGTCTGGGTAAGGGCAGAGGACGTGCTGCCGTTGCAATTCGAATCTCCCGCATATGCTCCGGTAATTGAATGAGATCCTGCGGCCAGAGTCGTTGTCGTGTAGGTTGCCTTTCCGCTGCTAAGAGTCCCCATGCCCAGGGTCGTGCTCCCGTCTTTGAACGTTACTGTTCCCGAGCAAGTTGAAGATGCGACGGTCGCCGTGAACTTGACCGACGAACCGTACGAAGAAGGATTCGCAGACGATGAAAGGGTTGTCGTCGAGTTGGCCTTATTCACGGTCTGCGTCAACGCAGAAGAGGTGCTTCCGTTGTGTTGTGTTTCCCCCGTAAACCGCTGTAATTGAATGTGACCCAGCCCCAAGAGTCGAGGTGCTGTACGTCGTTTTCCCGCTGCTGAGCGTACCTGTACCCAAGGTGGTAGTGCCGTCTTTGAATGTGACGGTACCCGTAGCCGCGGACGGTGTAACCGTAGCTGTAAATGTGACTGATGCGCCGTAAGTAGATGGATTCGCTGATGAAGACAGGACCGTGGAGGTGTTTGTCTTTGCGAATGCGTGGCCGACGAAGGTAATGCAGATGAGGATGAATGCGCTGGTACGAATATGCAGCACGATGGCAGCCTCCAATGATTTGCTACGGGAAAGTCGACGACAGTTCGGAGGCCCCAGACCCTTCTTACGCGTCGCACTGCCCAAATCGGAACCGGGCATCGTACGCGAGTGGGCGACTGATCTGTAGTTGTGAATCGCTCTCCGTTACGAAATCCGAACAAGGCCGATTACTGCCCGTGAGCTAAAAGGACCTGGTTCGTTTCATCATTAAGTTGGCGTGAGTACGGCCCAGGGCGTCGGTACATCAGCGAGGTTCGTCAGTAGTTTCTCCATCGGGGGCTGGCCCAGCTTTGAATTCGATCTCCTGCCCGACACTACCATGGACAAGGCTGCCCCACCTTTCGCGGTTTTCGAAAGGTGGGAACCACGGGAGCCGCTCGCATGTTCGTTCGTCAGCGACAACACTGGTTTTCTACTCTACACCGGACTGTGTGCAGAAGAAGCCACCCGTACGTAATCCAGACCTTGCGAGGGAGTGAAGTGAGACGTGCATAGGTGAGTGCGAGATTTCGACGTGCTCGGGGCACAAAAGATAAAGGAGACATCCGGGCGGTGGCATCTGGTGCGGTCCTGGAATTACTGAGTTCGGAGCCTGCGCTTCGCCGCGTTTCGAATTACATAGATTTCTTCGCTGAGCATTTTCACGACTTGAAAACCAGCCTCCGGGCTTCGGCTCAGCAAGCTCAGCAGCTTGCGCCGCGAAATAAAATCCAGACGGCACGTATTCTTCACTTCCGCCGAAAGACTGTAGGGTTCGCCCGACAGGGTGGCAGGAAGACCGATGACGAATCCGGAGCCGACTGTACGAGCCGGATAGCTGCGTCCTGCGGCATCCAAAGTCAGTCTGACTTGTCCGCTGCGGATCAGGAATGCACCGCGGCATGCCTTCCCCTCTCGGAACAGAATTGTGCCGCGTTCTTTGCGGAGGTGGGTCGCCACTGCCTGTATTTGCTTGCACACTTCAGGAGAGAGTCGTTTTCTTGGCATCGCTGGAACCTCAGAGTTTTGTGATTTTCGACGAGATAAGCCAGGCGGTCTGTGACGGCGCTCACAAACAGAGATGAGGCCCTGCACTGCGTTTCAATCTGCAATCCAAAATCTGCAATCTGAAATGCAATCCGCGCTCGCGACTACCCAGATCGCTGGCAAAGATTTCCACAGGCGTTCCTTGTGACATCTGCCCTTGCGTTCCACAGGATTCGCGCTCCACCATGGTCTCAGCCGCAAGGCATACGGTCTTTGAAAATTGAGTGGGCGTAAGTCCTTATTATGGAATATTTTGCGTGTAACCCACGTATTTACAATATTTTGCCCGGGCTCACCCGGATCTCTGACGTGCAACTCACGTCGAATCAATATTTTGCAGATGGCGATCTGAAAACGGCACAAACGACAGATCCGCCGTCGATATTCCTAGCGCCTTTCCTGGCGTCGAATGGCGATCAAGACGGGGTGCAGCGTAACAGCTTAGTTTGCAATACTTTGCGTGTAACTCATGTGTTTGTAATATTTTGCGGAGATTGATGGGTATCTCCAACCTGCAACTCACGCGAAATCAATATTTTGCGCATGTTGATCGGAAAATCACGCAAGCCTCGCTCAGCAGAGTATATTGTTAGCCCGAATGGCGAACGATCAAGAGAAGGAAGCAGCGGCACGGGCGAGTCTGCAATTCATTAAAGATGGGCAGGTCGTGGGTTTGGGGACCGGCTCCACGGCGGCGTACTTCATCCAGCTCCTTGGCGAGAAGGTCAAAGCCGGACTGCGCATTCGGGGGATCCCAACTTCGATCCGCTCGAAGGAGTTGGCCGAGAGTCTCGGTATCCCCCTGACCACGCTGGATGAGTGCCAGGATATCGACGTCACAGTTGACGGTGCGGACGAGGTCGATCCGCAGTTGCGCCTCATTAAAGGTGGCGGCGGCGCCATGCTCCGCGAGAAGGTCGTAGCCTCAGCGACAAAAACCATGATCGTCGTTGCCGACGCGTCGAAGCAGGTGCAGAAACTGGGAAAGTTTCCGCTGCCGGTCGAAGTCATTCGCTTCGCGCAATCGCTCGTCGCCAAAAAGATCGCCGCCCTGGGAGCCAGGGTCCAGGTGCGCGCGGACGCCTCGGGTCAGCCCTATCTGACTGATGAGAACAATCACATCCTCGATTGCCATTTTGGCGAGATGCGGGATCCCGATCGCCTTGCGCGGCAGTTAAGCGAGATGCCCGGCGTAGTCGAGCACGGGCTCTTCATCCAGATGGCCAGCGTAGCGCTGTTCGCCAAGGGCAGCGAAATCGTGGAGTGGCGGCGCTGACCTGTAAACTCTTAGGCACAAACTGATGGCAGCCACCACGCAAACACCGGCATGGGACGGAATGTCGCGCAGACGTGTGCCACGGTTTCGCTCGCAGGCTCCGGTGGACGTGACGGTGTTGCGATCGGGCACGACCGACATTGTGCCCGGACGATCGGTCAACGTTTGCGAACGCGGAGTCGCGGCCATCCTTGCCGGAGAACTGACTCCCGGAGAAACCGTCCGGGTTGACGTGAAGTTGTCGCCAGAGTCGGAGCCGCTGCGAGCCACGGCCACGGTTCGCTATCACGATAAGCTGCGCTGCGGCTTCGAGTTCGTCGCCATCTCGCCGGAACAGAAATCAGCAATCCGCGACTGGACGAAAGAGCTGAAGCCCGAATCGGAACTCGGCCTTGCGCCGGGCGCTACGGCGAAGATCGCAGTCAAGCCAGCGTCACCAAACCGCGACACGGTTGAGTCCGGCCGTCGCGAAGGACCTGGTGGTCCGCGGAAAATCGTAAGCAGGAAGATATGGCTGGGCCTCGCTGTGATCGCCGCCATCGTAGCCGCGGCCTTCTGGTGGAGATGGAACCGCCAATGGGAAGAACTGGAGTCCGGCCTCAGGATTTCAAAGGCGGACCCAACTGAATCGCGGGTCCAGGTCCCGACCGAAGTTATGCAGAAGTTGCTCGTACACAAGGTCGAGCCGGTTTATCCGGACGAAGCGCGCAAGTCAAATCTCGAGGGCATTATTGCGCTCGACATTGTTGTGTCGAAGGACGGATCTGTGCTGAGCATGCGCCCGCTGAACGGTCCCGAAGTCCTCGCGCGCGCCGCGATGGATGCGTTGCGCTGGTGGAAGTTTTCTCCTTACCGCGTGAATGGAGAGCCCGTGAGCGTCGAGACGACGATGGCGGTGGAGTTCAAACGTTAGCCGACGAGCGATCAGGGTTTTCTTTTCCGCAAGTCGCGCAAGATCGAAATCCCACTGATTCCGAAGCAGGCCACCGCTCCCAAGGCGGCAGCCAGCATGAGGTTGGCGTTGAAGCGCAGATGATCGGCGAACACGGCTGCGATGGCGAACAGCAGTCCCAGTACATTCAGCCACAGCGGAGCTCGAACGCGGGCCGCCGTGTCCTTTCGAAATCGCAGCTGCAGCAGTAGCGCGACGAGTCCGATGGATGCGACCACAACCAGCGCGAGCGGACTGGAGAACGCAGGACGGCTGGTGTAGATCACAACCAGAGCGAGCGCGAGCAGAAGCAACCCGGCCGAAACAATGCTCCAGCGGCGCGGCTTAGCGGGTGTTGTCGAGTTTGCGGGATCCTGGGACAAGGAATTCCGTCCCAAGTTATACAGCGCACTCCACCGTATTTTCAAATTACGTTCGACTCGTTACCGGCAGCCAATCGCCCGGCTGGAGCGCCTTCTTTCCGAATGCTCAGGCCACTGGAGGGATTCTTTGCGCTCCGGCGAGCCACTCTGCGGGACGCGGGTCTCCGTTATTCATGGCATACAAAACCAGTTCCACGCGGCTGGAGATTCCGAGCTTTTCGAAAATGCGAAATAGATATTTCTTGATGGTGTGTTCGCTAAGGTTCAGTTCGACAGCAACCTGGCGATTGCTCAGTCCCTCTGAGACCAGGGCTACGACTTGTTCTTCACGCGGCGTGAGCAGCGATTTGCCGCTCGAATTCAGCACGCGCAACGACGGTACTTCCGAAATCAAGTCTAGAAGAAAATTCAGTTGCTCAGTGTTGGCCCAGACCTGTCCGGCAGAAACTCGCAGTATGCATTTGCAGAGCGACCGCAGATCGGAGTGCGCGATGGAGAAGATTCCGCGCGCGCCGGCGCGGAATGCTCCCACTACAAGTTCGCGATCGTAAGAGTCCACCAGGAGAATCTTGGCGACACTTGGGTGCGAAAGATGAAACTGGCGTAACGCCGCAAGCGCATCTGAGACATTGGAGCGAGAGTTCAGACATAGAAGCGCAATGCGCGGGAGTTCGGAATGGACGGCCTCGGCCATGGAAGCTATCTCGAATGGACAAGTGGCAATGGAAAATTCCGGATGGCGGCGCAACGCCGTGGTGAGTAACTGGGCCTGCATGCGATTGGAGTCGGATATAAGCACGCCAATCGCATGGGAAGTGGCGGTCATGCGATTGCTCTCCTTCTTCATCAACGAAGTGCATCAATGGAACCGATTGTAGGGAGCAGTGATTTCATCCACAAGGAAAAGCCGTCCGAAATCTGTTGCCTCTTCTCAAAATGGGAACGAAACGTTTCGTCCGGCGATTTCGACGAAGAGGCATGTCTCAACTGTTGAAACCTGATCGGAGAAATCTATTTCGGAACTACGGATGCCCGCGAGATACCATGGCGGCCAAAGTCTCAGCGCGCTGCATCGTTTTTTGTTCCATTGCGGCACATTAATCGCTCCCAATCCTGTGATGTCGTGAACATGCAAGTCCACTTTTGTGGGTAAGTCGAACCACTGCACTCTCCTCCCGTTGTTGCATCCGCTCGGTTTGCCTAACCGCCCGATCCATCAACAGCGAAGAGATTTCCCGGAATCGCACCGTCCTCCACTTTGGTGGACAGCACTTCCCGAGACTTGTTGCGGAATTGCGATGCGCTTAGTTTTGCGCATGAAAGAAGTCACGATGTAGGTGGCATCTGGCGCGGAAGTCGGGCGTATCTGTACATGAATGGACCTCAAAAATTCGTTGGCTTCGTCTTGATTGCGTTCGCAATATTGCAGTTTTGTTGTGCGGCTGTTGGTCAGGCGAACCAATCGAATCCCAGCGAGGTCAATGAGAATTCCCTGTCCGGCTTAACCGGAGCCGGCGCGGGAAGAGTTAGTACGACGGCCGCAAAGCTCGGGGGAGCGGATGGGCAGGGAAACTCCATGCTCGGAGGGAATCGCCGTCCGCTCTACCGGCTGCAGCCGAGCGATGTAGTTGAGATCAGCTTCACGGTAGCGCCCGAATTCAACCAGACATTAACCGTGCAGCCAGATGGATATGTCACCCTCAAAGATGCCGGCATGTTGCCGGCGCAGGGGCTGAGCCTTGCCGAGTTCAGCGAGGCTGTCAAGACTGCGTACACGGGTTATCTGCACGATCCACAAGTCGCAGTTGCGCTGAAAGAATTTGAGAAACCCTACTTCATTGTCGGAGGCGAAGTCGGCAAGCCAGGGAAGTATGAGCTGCGCTCCGATACGACGGTGGTTGAGGCGGTGCAGATTGCGGGAGGACTGACGCAGCAGGCGAAGCATTCGCAAGTGGTCCTGTTCCGTCGAGTGGATGGAGAGCTGATGGAAGCCCGACTCCTGAATTTGAAAAAGTTCTTGAAGCAGAACGATCTGAAAGAAGATGCGCACCTGAAGCCCGGGGACCTGGTGTACGTGCCGCAGAATTCGATTTCCAAGATTGCGCGATTTCTCACCAGACCCACGGTCAGTATGTACATGAATTCCAGCCAATTCTAGAGAACCAGTTCCCCCTCGCGCTCATGTCAGACGAAGGCCCAATTCGCCACCGAATAGCATCGGCGCCCACGGTTCGTGACCTGGCGATGATTTTCTTCCGGCGGCGGACGGTCTTCGTCTGCGTGGCGGGGTGTGTGCTGGCGGTGGCTGTACTGTACGCCGCAGTTGGCACAACCTACCAGGCGACGATGAAGGTTTTGGTACGGCGTGGCCGGGCGGATGCTCCGCTGAGCGCGGGAGAGAATGCACCGCTTGATCTGACCAGGATGGCGATCACCGAAGAGGAAGTGAATTCTGAGGTGGAACTGCTGCGCGATCACGAGGTGCTGCGGAAAGTTGTGGAAGAGACAGGAACACGAGGGCGCGACTGGTTGCACGTGCTCCGAATGGGCGAGGGACGAAATGAGCGGATGGAGCGCGCCGTACGAAGACTCGCCAAGCAGGTGAAGATCGAACCCATCAAAAGAACGAACCTGATAGCGATCAGCTATTCGACCGGCGATCCGCAGGCGGCGGAGAAGGTCCTGCGCGCCCTTGCGAAGAACTATCTGGAAAAGCATGTAGCCGTTCACCGTCCGGACGGAGAGACCCGCTTCTTTGAACAGCAGACAGCGGAGTCGAGGCGGCAATTTGAAGACTTGCAGAAGAAGTTGTTGCAGTTCAGCGTCGGGCACGGGGTGGTGGCAGCCGCGCAGCAACGGGATCTCGCGCTGCAGAAGCTGAGCGAACTCGACGCCGGCGCGAGGCAAACTCACATCGAACTCGCCGAGACTGGACAAAAAATCCACGAACTCGAAAAACAGGTGCAAACATTACCTGAGCGCCGGACGACGCAGGTCCGCAGCGCAGAGAATGCGGAGCTGCTGAAGGCGTTGAACTCGTCGCTGCTCGAACTGCAATTGAAGCGCATCCAGTTGCTGACGAAGTTTGAACCGAGCCATCGGCTGGTACAGGAGGTTGAGCAGCAGATTGCACAGGCGCAGACGGCGATTGCCGCGGCGGAATCGTCTCCCGTGAAGGATGAGACCACGGACCGGAACTCTCACTACGACTGGGCGAAGCTGGAGTTAGAGCGCGCCCAGGTGCAATTGAAGGCGCTGCAGGCGCGTGAGGCAGCAGCCCTGGGGCAGGAAGCCGCCTATCGCAAGCTCACCGAGAAGCTGGGCGAGGATGCAATCACGCAAGAGGATCTGCTGAGCACTGAAAGAGCCGCGCAGGAAAACTATCTCCTGTATGTGAAGAAACAGCAGGAAGCACGGATGGACGATGCACTCGACCAGGACGGCATCGTGAATGTGGCCATTGCTGAGCAACCGATCGCCCCCGCATTGCCCGTCTGGCCGGCTTGGACGGTGCTGACCATGGGATTCATGGCGGCGCTGGGCACGGGAACAGGAGCAGCGTCTGGCGGCAGATTATCTGGATCCCGGATTCCGCGATCCGGAAGACGTCAGCGCGTGCCTCGATGTCCCCGTGCTGGCATCGCTGCCGAGGGTCGTGCACAGGAGATTATCGGCATGAGTGAGGCGGCGGCGCGTATCAATTGGCTGAACTCGAACGAAGCGATTCCGAGTACCGAACCAGCGCGGCAGGCGCCTGACGTTCCGAGAATCGAAGGCGCGGCGACCTGGAATCCCGAGAGGTTTGCCCATGAACAGATTCGGCGGCTGGTGCGGCAGGTCTTCTTCAACAGAGGCCCCATGCAGGTTCGGCAGGTTGTGTTCAGCGCAGTCGATGTGCAGACGGACGTGCAAACGATCTGTGCTCAGGTGGGAGAAGCGCTGGCGGAGGAAACGACAGCAGACGTCGCGGTGGTAGGGGGAATGTCGCCGGGCGAGATTCGACGGGGTATCCCTCGTACGAGTACGGAGGACGACGGCAATGGGGACACCGGGTCGGATCCGTCCAGCGCGAATCGATTCCGCAATCTCTGGTTCCTCCCGCCGAGGGAAGGAAGAGGTTGGGGTTCAAAGACTTCGATCAAGACGTACCTCGACGACATCCGGCGGGAATTCCAGTACTCGGTCGTGCAAGCGCCACCAGTAACGAACTGTGATGAGGCATTGTCGTTAGCAGAATCCGCGGATGGAATCATCCTTGTACTTTCGGCGAAACGCACAAAGCGCATGGCAGCCTTCCGGATCCGGGAGATGTTGGTGTTCGCACAAGTACGGCTGCTTGGCACCGTATTGAGCGATCGGGAGTTTCCGATTCCAGAGAAGATTTACCGCCGGTTGTAAGCGGCGCGCTGTTGGCAGGTCGTTAGATCCCGCGCATTTACATACAGGAATCCGTTTGAGCAGAGGCATCTCCTCTGCGAAGGAGCTGAAGTGTCCACGGCGTCGTGCATCGAAGGCAAAAGACTCAACGTAGCGAATGGGCGCGCCTCATCCCGGGCGAGATGCCCACAGTGAACGTTCAGAGCAAGAAGAGACCGCAGTCGGTAACACTGCTTCGGGTTCAGGCCGAACGCCACGAGCGCACCGTGCAATCGAGCGCAAGGCATGAAGGTGCGTTGGGATTGCTCGTGCCGCGACCCCTGCAGAGCCGAAGGGGCGTGAAGTGGCTGTGGTCGATCATGGCGGATTTTGCCTTAATCGCCGTGAGCTGGCTTGCGATCGGGGCGCTGCTGACGATGTTGCGTGCGGCTCCTCCGGGAGCACGGTGGTTTGAGTTCGGCGAGGCGGCAGCGCTTTCTCTTCTCGGAGTTTCTTTTCTGCACGCTGCGCTGATCACGCTGCTGGGGTACAGCGAGGGGCTGCACTTCGAAACTCTGAGTCTCCGTCGACAAGCTCAGATCCTGGGAAAATCGGTCCTGTGGGCGACGGTCGTGCTGTGCTTTGCGTACGCGCTGCAGGGAGCTCCGTGGTTTACGAATGGACTATTTTGCGGAGCCGGAGTGTTGGGATTTGCGGCGCTGTGGAGTTGGAGATGGTGGGCTGCCGAGCACGACTGCGCCGTCCGCAAACGAGGCGACTTGCGCAATGTCCTGATCGTGGGCGCAGGGGAGGTGGGAAGACGTGTCGCTGGCTATCTGGAGAAGAATCCTGGGGGGCGCAGCGTCTGCGGGTTCGTCGACGATGAGCGGCCTGTTGGCGATGACATAGTGGGGAAGGTCGCGGACCTGGCTCGTATCACGCGGGAAAAGTTCGTGGATGAAGTGATTCTGGCCGCACCGCGAAATGCGGATGTGACTCGGTAAGTTCTGGAGGAAGCGCGTCAACTGAAGCTGGACGTGGAGATTGTGCCCGACTTGTTCGGGTGCAGGCCGGTCGGAGATGAGGTGGAGCGCATGGGTGGGCTGCCGGTGATTTGTGTGCACGCCGAGCGATTGCCTGCGGCGGGACTGGCGATTAAGCGAGCCGTGGACATCTTCGGAGCAGGGCTGGGTTTGCTGGCCCTGAGTCCGGCGCTGGCGGGAATAGCCATTCTAATTAAGCTCGATTCCCGCGGCCGGGTACTGTACTGCGCCGACAGGGCGGGGCGAAAGGGACGGATGTTCCGCTGCCTGAAGTTCCGCACGATGGTCCGCAATGCAGATCAGTTGAAAGAGCGTTTGCGCCAGGATAACGAGCGCGCGGGGCCGTTCTTCAAAGTGTCGGGCGATCCGAGGATCACGGCGGTTGGGCGGTACTTGCGGCGATACAGCCTGGATGAGTTGCCGCAACTCTGGAACGTGCTGATGGGCGACATGAGCCTGGTCGGGCCGCGGCCGCATCCGGTGGACGACGTTGCAGGGTATGAGATCGAACATCTCGCACGGCTGGACGTTACGCCGGGGATGACCGGGCTGTGGCAGGTGACGGCGCGCCGCGATCCATCGTTTGTGCGGGCTATGGAACTGGATCGCGAGTACATACGGACATGGAGCCTGAGGTTGGATTTGCAGAATTCTGTTCAGGACTGTGCTGGCAGTGGCCTGCGGGAGCGGTGAGTAATGGCGCAAGCGGGCTTGACGGCAGTGACTATGGAGGCGTCCTGGGACGATTTCAGCGCCTGGACGATCAAAGGATTTCTGTGGCCACTGCAGATCCTCATTTCCGCGCCGTCTCTCCTCTTCTTTGGTGGCTCTCACGGCGATGTTGCTGCGGCATCCGGACGTGCAGTTCTTCGCGATCGATCGTGTGGCATTGGGGCTTCTGGTGGTCGGGGTTGTGGTGAGAGCTGCGATCGTGAGACAGCCTCTGTTTGTCTTTGAGCGTGCGACATGGCCGATGATCGGGTTGAGCTTGCTTGCGGTAGTGAGCGCCGCAGGCCAATCGTTCGAATGCGAGACGTGGAGTTTGATCGCTTCGAAGTTCATCGTTCCCTTTGCGCTGTTTCATCTGGCAGGCCTGGTGTTTACGGATGAAGCGCGCTTCCGGCAGTTTGAGATCTTTTCTCTCGTGGTACTTGCCTATCTCAGCTTTACCGCCATTGCGTTTCTCACAGGGATGCACTGGCTCATTTTTCCGACAATTCATTCTTGATTCGAGCCTTGGATTTCATGCGGATCGTGCGCGGGGGCCGTTGCTGCAGGCGGTGGCGAATGGCGTGTCGTTGAACATTCTGGCGCTGTTGGCGGTTGCATGCCTATCAGCGCGCGAGTGTTGGGCGAAAAAAGATCCTCATCGTACTGGCGTCCGTTCCGCTCGCGGTTGTAGCGACGATGACGCGCGCGGTGTGGCTCGCATTTGCGGGGTCAGCCCTGGTGCTGCTTTGGAGATCCGGCTCACGTTCTCTGAGACGTGCCTGGATTTGGGTGCTGATGTTTGTGATGGCCGGGATCATCGTGGTGTCGAGTTCACAGAAGCTGACACAAAGTTTGAGTGAGCGTCTGGAAGAACGTGGACCGATTGATTACCGGGCCGCGGTCTACTCCGGCGGATGGGAGATGTTTCTGGAGCGTCCGTGGCTGGGATGGGGAGTCCACCAGATGCCGGGGGAGTTGCCGCGGCATGTCAGTGGATACAAGGAAAGAGTTCTGTATCCGCACAACACGTATTTGGAACTGCTGGTTGAGCATGGCGTTGTTGGGCTCGGTCTCTACCTTTGGCTCATGTGGGAGTTGTGGCGATTGCGGACAGGACCGGTCCCAGACGAGGAAGAGCGCGGTTTCCTCAATCAGGGATTTCACCGTCTGTGGCCGATTCTGCTTTGTGTGTACTGGCTCAATGCGGCAGTGGTCGTCATGAGCTATCAGTTCGTGAATGGGCTGGTGTTCACCATTGCGGGGATGCTGGCAGCGCAGAGCCGTCGTCCGAAGAGGTTTTTGTCATGTTGACGGTTGCTTATCTGGCGAACGAGTATCCATCTCCCGTCGAGCCGTATGTGGTGAAGGGAAATTTCGGAACTGAGTCGACGGAGCCTGCGCGTCATCCCGGGGAGTGTGCGCGAGTCACGGGCGGCCGGGAGCGAACAGGCGGCGGAAGTGGTGGTGGAGGCGTTCGGAGTATCGGTCATTGCCAGGGCTCTGCTGCTCGCGATCCGGCGTTGGAGTCGGATATCGTCCTTGATTACCCGAATCTTGTTTGCGGGACAGGAGAGCCGTTCCGCAGAGGCTTAAGGCTCTCGCGCACGCATTTCTCGGGGCGTGCTATGCGGTCCAGTTGAGTGGTCGAGACGTCGATCACATTCATGTGCATCACGGATATTTCGGGTCGTGGATCGGAATGACGGCTGCTCGACTTCTCGGCATTGACTTCAGCATGACTCTGCATGGTTCCGATCTGCTGCTGCATGCGAGTTATCTGGATGTGAAGCTGGCGAATTGCAGGACCTGCTTCACGGTTTCGGAGTACAACCGCCGCTACATTCTTGAGCACTATCCCGTGATTGATCCTCAGAAGATTGTTGTGACACGCCTGGGTATTGACGTCCCGGAGATGATAAGCACCGTCCCCCAGCGATGCCGGCAAGAAGGCGCTGACTCTTGTTCGCCGTGGGACGGCTGCATGCGGTGAAAGACCACGCATTCCTGGTGCGGAGTTGCGCGCTTCTGCGGGATGCGGGCATCGAGATCGAGTGCTTCATCGCGGGTGATGGGCCAGAGCGCCACAATCTGGAGTACCTGATTCAGAACTTGGGCCTGGAGCGCGAAGTGATGCTGCTGGGGCACGTTCCTCGGCGGCAGATGGCATCGCTGTACGACCGCGCCGACGTAGTGGTGCTGACCAGTCATAGCGAAGGAATCCCCCTGGTGTTGATGGAGGCGATGGCGCGAGGGCGGATCGTGCTGGCGCCAGCGATTACGGGGATTCCAGAGTTAGTGGTAACGGGGAAGACTGGATTTCTGTACCGGCCGGGATCGGTGGATGACTTTGTGGGGCAGTTGCATGCGATCCATTCGTTGATGCGAAGAGATCGATCCGGAAAGGGGCGTGCCGGAATCCTCGATTGGGTGCGGCATGGGGCTTACGTGCAGGTTCGGAACAATTTCCATGGCAAGAAGAATTTGGACTCGTTCGCAGACCAATTCCTAACGCGGATATCACCGCAGACCGAGAGCATCCCTGATGAGGATCTTGTTTTGCAACAAATATAACTTTCCGTTCAGCGGTACCGAGGTTTATCTGTTCGAACTGATGCAACTGCTGCGCTCGCGCGGGCACGAGGTGGCGCTCTTCTCCATGGCCGATCCGCGCGGCGAGGCGACTGCTTATGATGAGCACTTCGTGCCGGCGATCGATTTCAAGGAGGAATGCGGGCTCTGGGAAAAAGCCAGGCGCGCGGCACATGCGATCTATTCGACGGAAGCGCGGCAGAAGCTTCGTGGAATGATTCGGGAGTTTCGGCCGGATGTCGCGCACGTGCGGAATATCTATCATCATCTGTCACCATCGATTCTGTGGAAGTTGAAGGAGCAGGGTGTTCCGGTGCTGTATCACCTGAATGATTTCAAGTTGCTGTGTCCCAGCTACAACATGGTCGCGCAGGGGGAGAGTTGCGAAGCCTGCAAAGGAGGGGCGTTCTGGCACGCATTACGGCCGGGATGCTATCCGGGGCTGGGCGCGCGAACGGTCTCAGGTCGGGGAAGCTTATGCGCATCGGTTACTGAAGACGTACCAGAGATGTGTGGACCTGTTTCTTGCGCCGAGCGTGTTTGTGCGGAACAAGTTCGCGGAGCACGGATGGAATGTCAGCAGGTTCGAAGTGCTGCCGCACTTTCAGCAGGTTCGTCCAACGGATGCTTCATGGGATGGTGCCAGCGGGCCGTTGCTCTACTTTGGAAGGCTGTCGGCAGAGAAGGGAATTGCCGACCTGTTGCAGGCCATGCGGCAATTGCCAGATTTGGAGTTAGTGATTGCGGGGGACGGGCCGCAAAGGGGCGAGCTTCAGGGATTGGCCATCACGTTAGGGTTGAAGAACGTCAGGTTCGCGGGGCATCTTGGGGCGCAAAAACGAGACGTTCTGATCGCGGAATCACGCCTGACGCTAATGCCGTCCCATGCGTACGAGACGCTCGGCAAAACGATCCTTGAATCGTATGCTTTAGGGCGGCCGGTCATCGCGTCGGATCGGGGATCGAGGCGGGAGTTGGTCCGGCAAGGTGAGACCGGGCTTCTGTATCCGTGCGGCGACGTGAATGCGCTGGCAAAAGCAATCCGCGAGCTGGCGCGAGATCCGGACCGCGCCTGCAGAATGGGGGCTGCGGGACGGGAGTTTGTTCGCGAGCGCTTCGCGCCTGACGAGCATTATCAGAAGCTGGTCAGCCTTTACGAGATGCTGATCTCGACAAAGAAGCAGAAGGCCACAAACACCCTCTCGATTCGTCGGCGGAGATCATCACCCGCGAATCTGCGACAAGGCATGGCTCGCGCGAGTTCCAGTCCAAAGTTACGGATTGCGTTTATCGGCGGACGGGGAGTGATCTCCAAGTACAGCGGAATCGAAGCGTATTACGAAGAAGTAGGGAAACGCCTGGCTGCCATGGGGCACGAAGTGACGGTATATTGCAGGAATTACTTCACGCCTGAACTGCCGGAGCACAACGGAATGCGTCTGGTGCGGCTGCCCACGGTTCGTACCAAGCATTTGGAAACGCTTTTGCACACGATCCTGAGCACGCTGCACGCGGTCTCGCAACGCTATGACTTGGTCCACTACCATGCGCTGGGGCCCGCACTCTTTTCGTCTTTCCCACGTTTGTTGGGGACGAAGACAGCCGTCACGGTGCAGGGGCTGGACTGGCAGCGTGGCAAATGGGGACGGATCGCTTCGGCGGTGCTGCGCCTCGGGGAGAAGGCGTCGGTCCAACTGCCGAATGCAACGATGGTTGTATCGCAGACGCTGCGGGATCGCTATCGAGATGTCCACGGAGTGGAATCGTTCTATGTACCCAATGGCGGGCTGCTTCGCGAAAAATCTCAGCCGCGCAAGATCATGGAGTGGGGTCTGGAGCCCGGGCAGTATGTTCTTTTTCTCGGAAGATTCTCGCCCGAGAAGGGATGTCACCTGCTGGTGCAGGCATTCGAGCAGATGGAGACCGATGTGAAGCTGGTCATGGCGGGCGCTTCGAGTTACTGCGACGACTACAGCCGCGAGTTGCGCACGCATGCGAGCAAGCGTATCCGCATGCTGGACTGGGTGTCTGGGGAGACACTGGATGAATTGCTGACGAACGCGATGATCTTCGTCCTGCCTTCCGACATGGAAGGTCTGTCCCTGGCTCTTTTGGATGCGATGGGCGCCGGGCTCTGCGTTCTGACAAGTGACGTTCCGGAGAACCGCGAAGCCATCGAGGGTGCCGGTTTCAGCTTCAAAAGTGGGGATGCGTCTGATTTGGCGGAGCGTTTACGGTTCCTGATTGCGAATCCGGCGGTTCGCGAAGCCGCCGGGAAGAACGCCCGGAATCGTATCGTAGACCAATATCAGTGGCAGCACATCGCCGAGGAGATCGAGAAGGTTTATCTCCAGGTGCTTGGTCATAATTTGGGGGAAAGTGCTCCGAAAAAGCCCAGTGTGCGGGCCCAGTCCGCGCTGATCGGCTCCAAACGGAGGGCGGGCTGATCGGCAGAAGCGCCACATACCTCGGGTGCTTAATACCTCCTTGCTCTTGAATACCCTGTGACCCGGTTCACTTACATTTTTCTGAGCAATCTGATGTTCTAGTCGCCGCAGCACCAGCATCCGCGCAGCTGCGTCGCATAAATATTAAGGAACCAGGAGGAATCCACGAAGGACGGGCGAATCCCGTCCTTTTTTATTACAATCTAGGGTTTCATTCGATGGCAGGTTCGGCGCGCTCTACGGCGCATGAGGTGCAACAACCTTAAATGCATAGTCGGATTATTGTCACTGGCGGCGCCGGATTCATCGGATCGAATTTCATCCTGCAGGAGATGCGGGATGGCTCGGCATCCATTCTCAACCTGGACAAGCTTACGTATGCCGGCAACCTCCACAACCTGGAGAGTATTTCCGGCGAGTCACGGTACGAATTCGTACACGGAGACATTGGCAATCGCGCCGAGGTAAAGGGGCTTCTCGAGAGATTCATGCCGGGCGCGATTGTGCACTTCGCAGCCGAAAGCCACGTAGATCGCTCCATTCGCGGACCCGACGATTTTATTCAAACGAATATCACCGGAACCTTTGCCCTGCTCGAAGAAGTGCGAGCGTACTGGTCCGCGCAGGGTGAACAGGGGCGGAAGGAATTTCGATTCCTTCACGTTTCGACGGACGAGGTTTACGGTTCACTCGGACCCAGCGATTCTCCATTTTCCGAGACGACGCCGTATGCTCCCAATAGTCCATATGCAGCATCGAAGGCAGCTTCCGATCACCTGGTGCGCGCTTATCACCATACGTATGGACTTCCGACGCTTACGACGAACTGCTCCAATAACTATGGCCGTTTTCAGTTCCCCGAAAAGCTCATCCCCCTCATGATTCTGAATGCGCGAGACGGCAAGGCACTGCCGGTATATGGAGACGGCAAGAATGTGCGGGACTGGTTGTACGTAGAGGATCACTGCGCTGCCATCAGGACTGTGCTACAGAAAGGGCGGCCGGGAGAAACGTACAACATCGGGGGCTGGAACGAAAAGCCGAACATCGAGATTGTGGAGAGGGTGTGCGAGTTGGTGGACGAGATGCTCCCCAGCCCGGGGAAATCGCGCAAAGACTTGATCACGTATGTAAAAGACCGTCCCGGACATGATCGGCGATATGCGATCGATGCTCGCAAGATCGAACGCGAACTCGGCTGGAAGCCGACGGAAACGTTCGAGAGCGGATTACGCAAGACGGTCCGTTGGTACGTGGAGAACGAGAAGTGGATACGCGATGTGACGAGCGGAAGCTACCGTCAGTGGATCGCGACGCACTATTCGGCGTAGCGCGAATTGAAAGCATACGATGAAGAAAGAACGAGTGCGGTACAAGGGCATCATTCTGGCAGGCGGTTCGGGGACGCGACTCTATCCTGTGACGCAGGCCATGGGCAAAAGCCTTCTTCCGGTTTACAACAAACCCATGGTGTATTACCCGCTGTGCACGCTCATGCTGGCGGGCATCCGGGAGATCCTGATTATTTCGACGCCGGAAGATCTTCCTAAATTTCAGAATCTCTTGCGAGATGGCAGCCAGTATGGGATCTCGTTGCAGTATCGGGCGCAAGCGCGGCCCGAGGGAATCGCACAGGCATTTCTGCTGGGGGAAGATTTCATCGGCGGTTCACCGTGTGCTCTCGTTCTCGGCGATAACATTTTCTATGGGCACGATCTGGCAAAAGACCTGCGGCAGTCGTCCGAGCGGGCGGAAGGCGCCAGGGTATTTGCCTACCCAGTGCACGATCCGGAGCGGTATGGGGTGGTCGAGTTCGATGCGAATGGACGCGCATTGAGCATTGAGGAGAAACCGAAACATCCAAAGTCCCGTTACGCCGTCACAGGTCTGTATTTTTACGATGACCAGGTTGTAAGAATCGCGAAGTCGCTGAAGCCGAGCCCGCGCGGAGAGCTTGAGATCACTGACGTGAATCAGGCGTATTTAAACAAGGGCGAACTTGAAGTGGTGGTAATGGGGCGCGGCATGGCCTGGCTCGATACGGGCACGCACGAATCGCTTATGGATGCGGCGCTCTATATTCAGGCCATCGAGAAGCGGCAGGGATTGATGGTGGCGTGCCCGGAGGAGATCGCTTACCGGTCAGGTTACATCACGGCACAACAGGTTGAGCAGATCGCGACGGCGATGCGAAACAGTAGCTATGGATCGTATCTGCTGCAGCTTCTGCGGGAAAAGGTATTCTGAGCGGTCCCAGCCTTATGGAAGCAATCAAGAAAATAGCGACATCGCTGCCGGAAGTTTTTGTGTTAGAGCCACGTGTGTTCGGGGACGAGCGCGGGTTCTTTATGGAAAGTTACAGTGAGCGCTTGTTCGCTGGCGTGGGAATCTCAGACCGGTTTGTGCAGGACAACCATTCGTTTTCGACGAAGAACGTGCTGCGGGGGCTGCATTACCAGATTCAGCAGGCGCAGGGGAAGCTGGTCCGCGTGGCGGACGGAGAGATCCTGGATGTTGCGGTGGACTTACGAAAGAGTTCTCCGACATTCGGCAAGTGGGAAGCCGTGCATCTGTCCGGCGGCAACAAGAGAATGATGTGGATTCCGGCTGGCTTTGCGCACGGCTTCCGCGTGATCTCCGACACTGCACACGTGCTATACAAAGCCACGGACTATTACGCTCCGGAATTTGAGCGCACGCTGGCGTGGAACGATCCAGAGTTGAGAATCGCTTGGGAATTGGACTCCGAGCCCACTATCTCCGCCAAGGATCAGCGTGGGCGTCCGCTGAGCGAAGCGGAAACCTTCGCGTAAGCTGCTGGAAATCGCCAATATGAGAGTGCTGATACCAGGTTCCACCGGATTGCTCGGCAAAGACCTGATGGGCCAGTGGCAAGGGGACCAGGTTGTGGGTCTCAGCTCGCGGGATGTGGACATTCGGGATGCTGGCACAGTTCGCAAGAGGGTGAGCGAACTGCGTCCTGACTGGATCGTGCTGGCTGCCGCTTACACCGACGTCGATGGATGCGAGAGCAATCAGGAACGGGCATTTTCTGTAAATCGCGACGGTGCTGCGAATGTTGCTGAAGCGGCGCGGGAGTCTGGCGCGAAGTTGCTCTTCGTGAGTTCGGACTACGTGTTCGACGGCAAGAAGCGTTCGCCGTATGACGTGGATGACGAGCGAAATCCGCAGGGCGTGTATGGGCGGACCAAGGCAGAAGCGGAGGTTCGTTTGCTGGACATACTGCCGGGATGCTGCATCGCGCGAACGTCCTGGCTATTTGGGGCGGGCGGTAAATGCTTTCCAGACACGATTCTGAAGCTTGCGGCGAGCCGCCCGGCGCTGGATGTTGTGGATGACCAGCGCGGATCGCCGACCTACTCGGTGGATCTGGCTCGAGCCATCATGGAACTGTGCCGCAAGGATGCGCGTGGGATTGTGCACGTTACGAATGCCGGTGAATGTTCGTGGTTTGAATTTGCGCGCGAAATCGTGAGGCAGGCAGGATTTTCGACAGATGTTCGGCCTACGACGAGCGAGAAGATAGCGCGTCCTGCGCCCCGTCCCGCGTATTCGGTTCTTTCGGCAACGAGCCTGCATCGGTATGGCATCGAAATGCCAGCGTGGCAGGATGCGCTGGCTCGATATCTGAAAGAAAGAAATCCCTGAGCTGTGGGGCATTGATTCGCCAGTAGGCGCCTGATAGGATGCCGCGGGGTTCACGCCAAAGTGAAGTCAATCCAGAATTACATTGATGGCAAGTTCGTGCGTGGCAAACGCGAGTTTCCCGACGTGAATCCGGCGGATGGAAGCGTCATTGCGCAGGTCAGCGAGGCGGATCAGGACCTGGTCGATGCCGCTGTGCAGGCAGCCCGTCGCGCAGTTCGAGGCGACTGGGGACGGCTTGGCGTAAGAGAGCGTGCGGCTCGACTGCACAAAGTTGCGGATGCAATCGAGGCTCGGTTCGATTGTTTCGTCGCAGCCGAAGTTGCAGATACGGGGAAACCAATTGCGCTGGCCTCGCGGCTCGATGTTCCGCGGGCGGTGGCAAATTTTCGCGTCTTTGCCGATTTGATCAAGACATCTGGAATCGAATCGTTTCAGACAGAGACTCCAGACGGAAAGAACGCGCTCAATTACGCCGTGCGCAAGCCGCTTGGTGTCATCGGCATCATCACTCCGTGGAATCTTCCACTTCTGCTTCTGACCTGGAAGGTGGCTCCCGCATTGGCTTGTGGCAATGCTGTGGTCGTGAAGCCATCGGAAGAGACTCCGGCGACGGCGGCTCTGTTAGCGGAAGTCATGCACGAGGCCGGAATTCCTGACGGTGTTTACAACGTGGTGCACGGATTCGGGCCGGGCTCAGCGGGTGAATTTCTTACACAGCATCCGGACGTGAACGCAGTGACGTTCACCGGAGAGTCGCAGACCGGCGCGGCGATCATGAAGACCGTTTCCGCGGGAGTAAAGCCGGTTTCGTTCGAGCTCGGAGGGAAGAACGCGGCGATCGTTTTTGCGGATTGCGATTTCGACGAAACGGTGAGCGGGATGGCTGACGCGGTCTTCCTTAATACGGGGCAGGTCTGCCTTTGTGCCGAGCGGGTCTATGTGGAGCGTCCAATATTTGAGAAATTCGTTGACGCGCTAAAGCAAAGAGCAGAGCGCTTTCGGATGGGACCTCCGCTCGACAAGGCGACGGAGATGGGCCCGCTGATCTCCGCTCAGCATCGCGGGAAGGTCCTGTCGTACTATCGTCTGGCGCGGGAAGAGGGTGCGACCGTGGTGACGGGCGGAGGTGTTCCGCAGTTCGGCAACGATCTCGACAAGGGATTCTTCGTGGAGCCTACCATCTATACTGGCTTGTCGGAATCGGCGCGCTGCGTGAAGGAAGAAATTTTCGGCCCTGTGTGTCACGTGACTCCTTTCGACAGCGACGAAGAAGCTGTGAGCATGGCGAATGACACGAAATACGGGCTGGCCGCTTCGATCTGGACGACTAACTTGAAGCGTGGACATCGCATTGCACAACAGATGAATGTGGGCATTACGTGGGTGAATTGCTGGTTCTTGCGCGATCTGCGCACGCCGTTCGGCGGCGTGGGGCTTTCCGGGATCGGGCGCGAGGGCGGGATCCACTCACTGGATTTCTATTCGGAGTTGAACAACATTTGTATCCGGCTGTAATTCGTCCAGAGTTCTTGCGAGATGGGGAAAATCGAAAGCAAAGTCATCGACGGGAAGGCCACGCCACGCGGCAAGTATCCGCATGTGAAGCGGGCTGGAGACTTTCTGATTGTCTCCGGCACCAGTGCCCGGCGCTCTGACAATTCGATTGCCGGTGCCCAGGTTGATGAGTTCGGAACAACACATCTCGATATTCGAGTCCAAACCGATGCCGTGATCGAAAACATTCGCGACATCTTGAATAGTGTCGGGGCCAAGCTCGAAGACGTAGTGGAGATTACGTCTTATCTGGTCAACATGAATGATTTCGCGGGATACAACGAGGTTTACGGGAAGCACTTCACGCATGAGGGACCGGCAAGAACGACCGTAGCCGTACATCAGCTGCCGCATCCGCACTTGCTGATCGAGATTCGCGCGCTTGCGTACAAGCCGGAGAGATAGGAGACGCTATGCCGTCGATCAAGGAATTGAAGGCATTCAATTTTCAGAAGTGGATTGACGAGAACAAGGAGAAGTTGAAACCTCCGGTCGGCAACGCGCAGGTGTGGGAAGACGGCGAGATGATGGTGACCGTCGTCGGCGGACCGAATCAGCGGCGCGATTACCATGACGATCCCACGGAGGAGTTCTTCTATCAGTTAAAAGGCGATATTTTTCTTCGCCTGATGGAGACGCCGGGAAAGTCGCCGATCGAAGTTCCGATCAAGGAAGGCGACATTTTTCTTCTGCCCAGGCACATGCGGCATTCTCCGCAGCGGCAAGCCGGCAGCATCGGGGTGGTTGTTGAAATGCCGCGTCCCGAGGGCGCTCTCGATGCCTTCGAGTGGTATTGCCCGAACTGCCATCAACTGGTGCATCGCGCGGAAGTGAAGCTGAAGAGCATCGTGCGCGATCTGCCTCCGCTTTTCGAGCAATTCTATGGCAACGAAACCCTGCGCAAGTGCAAGCACTGCGGCACCATTCATCCGGGCAAACAGTAACGATGAGAGTCATTGATATCCATAATCACTTCTTCCCGCGTACGTGGCCCGATCTGGCGGCGCGGTATGGCACCCCGAACTGGCCCTCGATCATGCACACAGAACCCGGGAAGGCCGACATCATGGTCGGCGAGCGTTTCTTCCGCCATGTTTATTCGGCTTGTTGGGATCCGGAAGTGCGCTTGCAAGAGATGGACCGGGATGGCGTCGATCTGCAGGTGATCTCAGCCACGCCTGTTTTGTTTGCCTATGATCGTCCCGGTGAGCATGCATTGGATTGTGCGCAACTGTTCAACGATGCTGCTCTTGAGTTGTGTGCGCAGGGGAGGGGCAGACTGAAATCGTTGTGCCAGGTGCCCCTGCAGGACGTTGATGCGGCGTGTAAAGAACTCACCCGATGCATGCGCGCGGGGCATCTGGGCGTGCAGATTGGAAATCACGTTGGGGAGAAGAACCTCGACGACGCTGGCATTGTGACGTTTCTGCTGCATTGTGCGAGCGAAGGTGCGGCGGTGCTGGTGCATCCGTGGGACATGCTGGGGCAATCGCGGATGCCGAAGTACATGATGCCGTGGACTGTCGGCATGCCGGCAGAAACGCAACTGGGGATTGTGGCCATGATCCTCGGCGGGGCGTTTGACAAGATTGCCATCAAATCTGCGGATCTGTTTTGCGCATGGCGGGGGCAGCTTTGCATTCCTGCTGGGCCGACTTGAGAATGCGTGGCGCCATCACCCGGCCGCGCGCGGCATGTGCGAACTGGCACCGAGCGAGTATCTCAGACGGTTCTACGTCGACTCCGCCGTCTTCGATCAGCGTGCCTTGCAGTTCCTGGTTGAGACGATGGGAGACGATCGCGTGATGTTGGGATCGGATTATCCCTTTCCGCTGGGCGAGCACGGAATCGGATCGCTCATCCGATCGAGTCGTCTCTCCGCGTCGGCGAAGGCGCAATTGCTGGGAGGGAATGCACTGGAGTTCCTCGGGCTCGGAAAGGCGGAGGAGACTTCGAAAGCGGCTGCTCCCCCGTCCCGTGGCACCAATTCCGGTTCAGGGCCATGGACTTACGTACAGCTCGTATTTGAAGGTTCCGGAACTCCTCGAATTGCAGCACCCGCAGTCGACTCCCCCACACCATGACGAGTTGCTGTTCATCATCGTGCATCAGACGTATGAATTGTGGTTCAAGGAACTGCTGCACGATCTCGATGCTGTCGTGCGGAACTTGCAGGCGGCGGGAGGCAATCCAGGATCCCATGACGAGGTGTATGAGGCAGCGCGACTGCTGCGGCGCTGCACAGAAATCACTCGGGTCTTGATCGAGCAATTCACCATCCTCGAGACCATGCTGCCGACGCACTTCCTGGCGTTCCGGGGCAAGTTAGAGCCGGCCAGCGGTTTCCAGTCAGAACAGTTTCGCGAACTCGAATTCCTGTGCGGCCTTAAAGACGAAAAGATGCTGCGCTATCACCGGCCGACGCCTGAAGCCTATGCGCAACTGGAAAGAAGGCTTCGGGAACCATCGCTGCGGGATGTGTTCTTCGGCGCACTCTCAGCTCTCAGTAAGTTGGACTCCGCGGAAAATGCATCCGAGCCGGAACGTTTTCAGGCGAGAGCACGCGCCGTGCTCGCGCTGTATCAGGATGAGCATCAGTATCGGGATTGGATTGATGTGTGCGAACGGCTTACGGAATTCGACGAACTGATCGTGAGTTGGCGACTGCGCCACATTCAATTGGTCGAACGGGTGATCGGGACGCGGATGGGAACTGGTGGGTCAGCGGGTTCGTCCTATCTGAAGCTGACTCTAGATAAAAAATTCTTTCCCGAGTTGTGGGAAGCGCGAACGTTACTGACACAGTAGTGTTGCATTCCACGCAGTTCACCTCCTTGTGCAGATGAAAGACAGAGAGACCATCCGGTTGATCGGCGCGGGGCTGAACGGGCCCCTGCTTGGATTGGAACTGGCCACGCGCGGTTTCGATGTCGAGATTTACGAGAGGCGCGCCGATATGCGTCGTGTGCGGCTGAGCGCCGGGCGATCTATCAATCTCGCTCTCTCGACCCGCGGCATTCATGCGTTGAAGCAAGCTGGACTGTGGAGTGAGATGCAGAAGATCATCATCCCCATGAAGGGAAGGATGATGCATTCCGTTCAGTCGGAGCTGACGTTTCAGCGTTATGGCAAAGATGATTCTGAAGTAATCAACTCGATTTCGCGAGCGGATTTAAACATTGCGCTGATGAATGCTGCCGAGGCGCGAGGAGTTCGAATTCACTTTGATCAACGCTGCACTGGGATCGACCCAAACACGGGCGCACTTCGCTTGCGTGATCCAGAGACGGGTCAGGAGACGAGCGTTGAGTCCGCTGTTGTCATCGGGTGCGACGGATCAGCCTCTGCGATTCGCGGCGAGATGCTGAAGCGAAGCCGGTTCAATTTCTCGCAGCAGTATCTCGACTACGGGTACAAAGAACTGACGATTCCGGCGGGCCCCGGCGGCCAACATGTACTTGAGAAGAACGCATTGCACATATGGCCCCGAGGCAACTACATGCTGATTGCCCTGCCGAATATTGATGGCAGCTTTGCGTGTATCCTCTTTCTACCCTTTGAAGGCCTGGACAGCTTCCAGCAATTGACAACGGAGCAGGATGTCGTTGGTTTCTTTCGTGAACGATTTCCAGATACTGTGTCGCTGATGCCGGAACTTGCGGAAAACTTCTTTGCAAACCCCACGGGCGCTATGGCCACGATCAAGTGCTCCCCCTGGCACGTGGACGGTAGGGCACTGCTCCTGGGCGATGCTGCGCACGCCATCGTGCCATTTTTTGGGCAGGGCATCAACTGCGGCTTTGAAGATTGCACAGTATTCCTGGAACTGCTGGACAGGCACGGCGCAGATTGGGAGACAATTTTCGAGCAGTTTGAGATTGCGCGAAAAGCCAATACCGACGCGATCGCGGATATGGCCGTGGAGAATTTTGTGGAGATGCGGGACCAGGTTGCCGACCCGCATTTTCTATTCCGCAAGAAAGTGGAACTGGCGCTTGAGGCCAGGTATCCACGCCATTTTGTTCCTAAGTACGCGATGGTGACCTTCCACCGTGTTCCCTATGCCACAGCGCTAGAGCGGGGGCGGATACAAGATCGGATGCTCGCGCAGTTGTGTGAGCGGGATCGAGCGCATGGAAGACCTCGACTGGTACAAGGCCGAGCACCTGATCAGGTCTGAATTAACCCCTTTGGAGCTTGCGTGAGCGCCGCTTTTCAGACTGGCGAAGCTTTCGCCGATGCGATGGATGCGCAGGATTCATTGGCGCGTTTTCGCGAGAGATTTTTCATTCCCAAAACAAGAGATGGCAAAGAATGGATCTATCTCTGCGGGCATTCTCTTGGACTTCAGCCCAAGGCGGCTCGCGATTACATCAACCAGGAATTATGCGATTGGGCCGAACTGGGCGTCGAAGCTCACTTTCATGCGAAGAACCCGTGGATGCCCTACCATCGGTTGTTGACCGAACAGACGGCAACGCTGGTCGGGGCTGAGCCACACGAAGTCGTCGTCATGAATTCGCTCACGGTGAACCTTCACCTGATGATGGTTTCGCTTTATCGCCCGACCGCGGAGAGGCGGAAAATCCTGATCGAACGCGGCGCATTTCCCTCGGATCAGTATGCAGTGAAGTCGCAGATTCGTTTCCACGGGCTTGATCCCGCAGATGCGCTGGTAGAACTTACGCCACGGGAGGGAGAGACGTGCCTTCGCGACGAAGACATTCAGGCGGTGATCGATCGCCAAGGCCATGCGATTGCCTTGATCCTGCTCGGCGGTGTGAACTATGCGACGGGACAAGTCTTCGACATGCAGCAGATCACCAGCGCCGGACACCAGAAAGGTTGCGTTGTCGGATTCGATCTCGCACACGCGGTTGGGAATATTCCGCTACGGTTGCATGACTGGGGCGCGGACTTCGCCGTATGGTGCAGCTACAAGTATCTGAACGGAGGCCCTGGTTGCGTCGCCGGATGTTTCGTCCACGAAGGGCACGCGCATGCATCAGATCTCCCGCGTTTCGCCGGATGGTGGGGGCACGATCAGAACACGCGATTTCAAATGGGACCGGAGTTTCATCCGATGCCGGGAGTTGAAGGTTGGCAATTGAGCAATCCTCCGATCATGGCTTTGGCACCGCTGCGAGCTTCTATGGAAATCTTCGCGGAGGCGGACATGCAACCTCTGCGGGCAAAGAGTGTGTCGTTGACGGGATATCTGGAATTTCTGCTTCGGCGGAATGCCTCACCCAAGTTTTCGATCGTGAGTCCAACAGAGGAAAAGCGGCGCGGCGCTCAACTCTCGATTCGAATCCCGCAAAACGGGCGGGCTGTCTGTGAAAAGCTCACGGCCGAAGGAATTATTGGAGATTGGCGCGAGCCGGACACCTTCCGCGTTGCGCCCGTACCGCTTTACAACAGGTACAAAGATGTGCACAGTTTTGTTGCACGTTTTCTTCAGGCTCTTCAGTAACGAACGCGTTCCCGTTTCGTGTGGTTACGGGCGTAACGGGAGTCCCGTCCCGTAAGATCCTACAATCTCTAGCGTGGGGAGTACTGCGCTTCAGAACGGAAAGAAGTGGACGATTGGGATCTGCGCTCTCGTGTGCGGACACATCGTCGTGAGTCTGGTCGTTCCGCGAAGCTTCGCGCTGACTGCTTTCGGAGATCTTCTCCAAAACACGGTATTGTTGTGCGCCACTCTGGGATTTGCCGCGAACATTCGAGCCGCCTCGCAAAAAGCCCGGGTCTTCTGGACATTGATGTGCCTGGGGCTTGGCATGTGGCTATTCTCCCAAGTCCTATGGACCTATTTCGAAGTGTTCCTGCGACAGGACGCGCCGAATCCGTTCGCTGGCGACGTGATCCTGTTTCTGCATGTCGTGCCCATGATGGCTGCGGTCGCTATCCAACCGCATCTGTGGCAGGACGAGCGCAGCATGCGGGTCGGGACTCTTGATTTTGCGCTGCTGCTGACTTCGTGGCTGTTTCTTTATCTGTTTGTGGTGATTCCGTGGCAGTACCTGCATCCGGCGGTAGCCGTTTACGGGCGCAGCTTTGATCTGTTGTACGTTTGCGAAGAGCTTGTTCTGGCGGGTGGTCTGTTCCTGGTCTGGCGACGCAGTCGCGGCACGTGGAGGAGCGTCTACTTCCATCTGTTTGGGGCATCGCTGCTCTATTGTGTGGGCTCACTAAGCGCCAGCGAAGCTATCGACCTGCATCTCTACCACACAGGCAGCCTCTTCGACGTGCCGCTGGTGGCTTCGATGGCGTGGTTTGCGCGCATCGGGTTCATGGCACGCCCACAAGAGATGGACCAGGATGGCGGTGGCCCGGTCCACGGATTCGGAATCTGGAAGGCGCGTCTGGCGATGGTTGCGGTGTTCGTCACGCCGCTCATGGTGGCATGGGCAGAGTTTGCCGGGAATGTTCCGCAAAGCGTTCGCACCTTCCGGCTGCTGCTGACCGTGGCCGTGATGCTCATCATGGGTGCACTCGTCTTTATGAAGCAGCATCTGCTCGATCAGGAGCTGCTCAGCCTGCTTCGTCTGTCGCGGCAGAATCTGGACGAGACCTGCCGCCTCAAAGACGCACTCGAGAGCAAAGAACAGTCGCTGCACTGGCATAGCCTTGAGTTGCAGCGTAAAAATCTTGAGTTGCAGGAAATGTCATTCACCGACGCGCTGACGGGTGTGTGGAACCGGCGCTACCTGGAAGAGATTGTCACCTCGGAAGCCGAGCAAGTCTTGCGCAACTACCAGCGCGTGGGGTGCGGGGATGTCCGCAACATCGATCATCGCGACCTGGTCTTCATCATGGTCGATATGGACTTCTTCAAAGAGGTCAACGACGCCCACGGCCATCCTGCCGGGGACCGCTTGCTGCAAATGGTTTCGCAGAGGCTATCGACGGTGGTGCGAAAATCCGACGTGCTGGTGCGATGGGGCGGAGAAGAGTTCCTGATTATGAGCCGCTCCACAGATGCGTCGGGCACGCCGGCCTTTTGCAGCCGTGTGCTGGAAGTCATGTCCGCGGAGCCGTTCGATCTGGGCCAGGGAATCTCGATCCGGAAGACTTGTTCGATCGGATGGGCGGCCTATCCGTGGTGCCGCGGAGCATACGAAGCCATGTGCGCTGAGGAGTCCATCATTCTGGCGGATGCGGCCCTGTACCGCGCCAAGGCGCTCGGGCGCAATCAGGCGGTGGGCATCGTCCCAGGCGACGCAGCGGCGCACAATCCTGACGCAATCACGCTTGCATCGGTCAAGGAAGCGAACCCGCCACTTGCGCGTGTAGTCCAAACTCTCTGCGAGGAGCGGGGGACGGCCGGACACCAACTGTCGGCTCTGCCCCATTCCGCGGACGTTTTGAAACTTTAGCCGCCCCGAGTCTCTCGTCTTGGTTCCACTTCGATGTTTCATTCCGCGTGCTTGACCAGTTTGAGCCGCGTTGACTACATTGAGTAGCCGGCTTTCAGGGCACGAGGCGCAACTTACATGACGGTAAAGAACTCATCCAAGAAGACGGGCCTTCGTCAAAAGGCGCAACTGATGTCATCCTCGGAAATCGAACGCACGCTGGTGCGATTGGCATATGAGATCGTGGAGAAGAACGATGGCGTGCAGGGGCTAGGACTCGTGGGCATCAAACGGCGTGGAGTTCCAATCGCCGAACGGTTGGGCAAGATCATCACGCGCATTGAGAATGCACAGGTGCCGGTGGGCACGCTCGACATCACCTTCTATCGCGATGACCTGTCGACGCTCGGTCCCAAGCCCGTCGTCCAGGAGAGAGAGATCGGTTTTGAGATCGAAGACAAGAACATCGTGCTGGTGGACGACGTTCTGTTCACCGGACGAACTACCCGCGCTGCTCTGGATGCGCTCTTCTCGCATGGCCGGCCCAAGCGCGTGCAGCTATGTGTGTTGATCGATCGCGGGCATCGGGAGATCCCCGTGGAAGCGACATTCGTGGGACGGCACGTGCAGACCACGATGAACGAAGTCATCGAGGTGAAGCTGACAGAGGTTGACGATGCGGAGAAAGTTCTCCTTATGGAAAGATAGCCCACGAGAGATCTCAAAGGACGGTGGCTCCGGCCACCGTCCTTTTGCGTTTGAGACGGCCTTACGCGAGTCGCGTGCAGACTGCCTTGGTCTGGGTATAGAGATTGAGGGCGTCATGCCCCATCTCGCGTCCCCATCCGGATTGCTTGTAGCCTCCGAACGGCATTGCCGCGTCGAAGATGTTGTAGCAGTTGATCCATACGGTTCCTGCACGAAGTTGCTCAGCCATCCGATGTGCCTTGCTGATGTCGCGTGTCCAGACTGCTGCGGCGAGACCATAGTCGCTGTTATTCGCGCGAGGAACAATCTCTTCGGGATCGGTGAACGGCATCGCTGTCACCACCGGTCCGAAGATTTCTTCCTGCACCACCTTCATGTTTTCTTTGGTGTTCACCAGCACGGTGGGTTCGACGAAATATCCGCGATCGCCGGCCTTGCGCCCACCTGCAATGGCCTGTGCACCCTCGGAGAACCCCGCCTCAAGATATCCGCACACGCGATTGAGTTGCTCTTCTGAGACGAGTGGTCCCATCTGCGTATCTGGTTCGAGACCCGCGCCCACTTTAATCTTCTTCGCGTGCTCGGCGACGCCTTCCACGACGCGATCGTAAACCGCCTTCTCGACATACAGGCGCGACCCGGCGCAGCAGCATTGGCCGTGATTAAAGAAGATAGCGCTGGCGGATCCGGGGATCGCGGCGTCCAGGTCGGCATCTTTGAAGACGACGTTCGGAGACTTGCCTCCCAACTCCAGAGATACTTTCTTCAGATTGCCGGTGGCCGCGTGGACGATCAACTTGCCAACTTCAGTCGATCCGGTGAATGCGACCTTATCAACGTCGTTGTGTGCGGCGAGTGCGGCGCCTGCGGTTTCGCCATAGCCCGGGACGATGTTGATGACGCCTTCCGGAAAGCCGGCCTCCATAATCAACTCGCCCAGCCTCAGCGCCGAGAGCGGAGTTTGCTCTGCGGGCTTCAACACAACCGTGCAGCCGCTGGCCAGAGCGGGCCCCAGTTTCCATGCGGCCATCAGCAGCGGGAAGTTCCATGGGATGATCTGTCCCACGACTCCCACGGGTTCTCGCAAGGTGTAGGCGAGATATTTCGCACCCGGTGTGTAGGGCACGTTCAGAGGAATGGTGTTGCCTTCGATCTTCGTCGCCCAGCCGGCCATGTAGCGGAAGAGATCCACCGCGAGAGGCACGTCTGCGGCTTTGGCGATCTTGAGCGGCTTTCCGTTGTCGAGGCTTTCGAGATAAGCGAATTCCTCGGTGTGCTGTTCGAGAAGATCGGCGAGCTTCCAGATGAGGCGTCCACGCTCAGAAGCCGTCATTCTGCGCCAAGGACCATTGTCGAACGCGTTGCGTGCTGCTCTTACCGCTAGGTCGATGTCGGCCCGCTCACCCTCGGCAACCTGGGCGAGAACTTCTCCAGTAGCCGGATTGTAGGTCGGGAAGGTCTTGCCTGAAATGGCATTGACCCACTGACCATTGATTAACATCGTTCGTGGTTTGTTGATGAACTCCGCGACTTGCGGATGGATCTGCGGGGAAACTGCAATGCCCATACGTCCTCCTTCAGCTAAGAGACTCGCAAGAGAGAATGATGCCGGGCGAAAGAAAAGATTGGCGCTATCGTAGCTCCGGCTTGGAACAAATGCAACGCCCTGCAGGAGTGCAGGGCGGTTCTAACGCTAAACTGCAGGTTTACAGGCCCGGGATTCACTCGCCGTACGGGACCCAGATATTCTTCACCTGTGTCGCATGCTCGAGGAACCAGCGCCCTTCGGCGTGTGTGGGATCGAACCAGTCAATCACGCGGCCTTCATTGGTCCAGACCTGCTTGAGATTGCCGATCGACATCGCCTTAGCCGAGGCAACTGTGGCGTCATCGCCATAACACCAGATGGCGTCGATATCGTCGTGCTCGGCCAGCGATTTAAGGAGTTGTGAGACGTATCCCGTCACGATATTCACTGCTCCGGCCGGCAGATCGCTGGTGTCAAAGATCTGATAGAGGTCGCCGGTAATGAGCGGATACTTCTCCGACGGAATTGCGACGACCCGATTGCCGACTGCAAGCAGGGGCATCACGAGCGAAAGGAATCCCAGAAGCGGGGCATCTGCCGGGCAGATAACGCCCACTGTGCCTATCGGTTCGTTCATCGCAATCGCGATGTTGCGAAATGGTGGATTGTGCACTGCGCCGTCGAACTTGTCGGTCCATGCAGCGTAAGAAAAAATCCGCTGGATGCCCAAATCTACTTCGACGCCAGCCTGTTTCTCTCCGACAACAGCTGCAAGCCGATGGGTGATCTCATCTCGCCGCAGTTCAAGATTCTCGGCGCAATAGTAGAGCACCTGGGCGCGATTGTGCGCCGTAGCTTTAGCCCAGCCTTCTGCTTTGCGCGCCGCCTCCACCGCGTTGCGAATATCTTTTCGATTCCCAAGTGGCGCTTCGCCGAGCAGCTTGCCGTCCGGGGAGCGCACTTCCATGCTGTATCCAGAGTCGGGGCGCGCTTGTTTGCCACCGATGTAAAGCTTCACCGTGCGATCGATTGCCGGGGCGCTGGTCTCTGCGTCGACCTCGTCAGGAACTGACGCAGGCTTCGCTGATGTGGGGAGCTTGGCAGCATTCTTGAACCACTTCGGCTCCAGGTATTCGAGCATACCCTCGCGCCCGCCCTCGCGCCCGTAGCCGCTCTCGCGATATCCACCGAATCCGCAGGCCGCGTCGAACAGATTTGTACAGTTGACCCAGACGACTCCGGCTTTAATTTGCGCGGCGACATCCAAGGCCACGTTAAGGCTCTCGCTCCAAACGCACGAGGCCAGTCCATACACCGTATTGTTGGCGAGTTCCACGGCCTCTCGCGGGGTGCGGAAGGTCATTGCGGCAAGTACGGGACCGAAGATTTCCTGCTGCGCGACGATCGAAGTCGGATGCACATTGCTCAGAAGTGTCGGCGGATAGAAGAATCCCTTTGCGGGCAACGCAACCTTTGGCTGCCAGCAGGTTGCGCCGTCGGCGACGCCCTGCTCCACCATCCGCGTAATACGATCGAGTTGAACTCGGGCGACGATGGCTCCAATGTCGATAGCTTTGTCGAGCGGCGGCCCGATCCGCAGCGTGCTCATGCGATCGCGAATTTTCGCAATCAGTGTTTCCGCAATGCTTTCCTGCATGAGCAGTCGCGAACCAGCGCAGCAGACCTGTCCCTGGTTGAACCAGATTCCATCCACCAGTCCTTCGACCGCGCTATCGAGATCGGCGTCCTCGAAGATGATGAACGGAGACTTTCCTCCCAGCTCAAGCGAGAGCCGCTTGGGAGTGGCGGCGGTTGCTCCGCGGATCGCGCGTCCGACTTCAGTCGAACCGGTGAATGCGATCTTGTTGACGTCGGAATGCTGGACCAGAGCTTCGCCAGTCCTGCCGTCACCCGTCACAATGTTGACCACGCCCGCGGGCAGTCCCGCTTCGTTGCAGAGTTCCGCGAATGCCAGAGCAGTGAGCGGCGTGAACTCGGCCGGCTTGAGAACGACGGTGTTTCCTGCCGCCAATGCCGGCGCGATCTTCCATGCCAGCATCAACAAGGGAAAATTCCACGGAATAATCTGGCCGACAACTCCACAAGCTTCGTAGTCGGGAAATTCCTGGGGGAGAATCTGCGCCCAGCCCGCGTGATAGTAGAAGTGCCGCGCGACGAGTGGAATGTCGATGTCGCGGCTCTCGCGAATGGGCTTGCCATTGTCCATTGTTTCAAGAACAGCAAGCAGACGAGAATGTTTCTGGACCAGACGAGCAAGAGCATACAGGTAACGCGCTCGCGTGTGTGCAGTAAGGCCGCGCCACTTCGACGCAGCAGCCCGCGCGGCCTTCACGGCAGCATCCACGTCCGCAGCACCGCCCTGAGCCACGCTGGCCAGCTTCTCTCCCGTCGATGGATCAATTGTGTCGAAATATTCTCCGGCGGCAGCCGCATGCCATGCGCCATCAATGAACAACTGAAAGCGCCGCCCATGGCGGTCCAGCCATGCTCCCGCCTCTTTCGGATCTTCGGGAGCCGGTCCGTACTCCATGCTGACGAATTTGTCCGCTATGCTCATGAGCCCTCGGCCAGTTTTTGCAAATGCAGAAAGCCTGTGCTACGCGAGCGGATGCCGATACTCTGCAGAATACCGCCCCGTCGCATAGTGCTCCAGTTGGCGCTCGATGTCTCCCAGCAATCCGCTGACGCCAAAGCGGAACATCTCCGCTCGCAACCACGAATCTCCCAACTCTTCTTTCATCATGGCGAGCCAGTCGAGCGATTGCTTCGCAGTGCGGATGCCGCCGGCAGGCTTGAATCCCACCGCCATGCCCGTTTGCTGCGCGTATTCGCGAATTGCGCGAACCATTACCAGGCTCACCGGAAGCGTGGCGTTCGTCGCTTCCTTTCCCGTAGAAGTTTTGATGAAATCCGCCCCGGCCATCATGGCGACGACACTCGCCCGCGCCACGTTGCGCAAAGTTAGAAGATCGCCCGTACCGAGGATGACCTTCATATGCGCCTTGCCGCAGGCCTGCTTGAAAGCTGACACTTCGTCGTACAGCGCCTGCCAGCGCGCGCCGAAGACATGGGCCCGCGTGATCACGACATCGATCTCGTGAGCACCGGCTTCCACCGATCGGCGAATTTCTGCAACGCGCTCATCGAACGGAGACAATCCCGCTGGAAATCCCGTAGATACTGCGGCGACGTGAATGCCGCTTCCTTCGAGCGCGTGGAGCGCCGTTTCGACGAAGCTGTGATAAACGCAAACGGCCGCAACCTTGATGTGCAGCGATTCAATCCCGAGTTTGTGGACGATTTCCTGTTGGACCGGTTGCTTCGCTTTCGCGCACAGCCGGCGCACGCGTTCGTCGGTGTCGTCCCCGGACAGGGTGGTCAGGTCCATGCATGAGATGGCACGCAGCAGCCAGGCGGCTTGCCATTCCTTCTTTACCGTGCGCCGGGCTACCTGCGACTGCGTACGACGCTCGACCGCGCTGGTATTCACCCGCACTGCCTGCACCCAATTCAGATCCAGAGGAATGCCGGAGTTGGCAAGGAGCGCACGTCCGTTCAGCGCTGCGATTGCATTCGTACCGTACGGATCACCTGTCGCGACGTGCTGCGGCGAATTGTGCGCGAGGGTTGGATGACGATCGCCTGACATTGCGGTTGCTGCCTTCTAATTTCGTCTTGCAGGACTGGAAACGTCTATTTGAGTTGCAATTGTACGGTACCCGGCACGACAAGGCGAGTTCCTGCGAAAACATCGTTACAGGGTTTACAATGGCGCACGATTCCTGGTCCCAGTCCCACGGTTCAGAAGACGCAGATGCCGCATTCAAGAGCTCGCATGTCAGCGCCATCCGGAGAGGTGCGCACGAAACTGGAACAGGCAGCCACTAAAGTGATGAAGAACGCGCACGCGCCCTATTCGAACTTCCACGTGGGCGCGGCCATTCTGCTGACCAATGGAAAGATCTTCTCCGGTTGCAACGTAGAGAACGCGTCCTATGGCATGACCAACTGCGCCGAGCGAACCGCAATCTTCACCGCCGTTGCCCAACTCGGACCGAAGATCGAGATTCAAGCTGTAGCGGTAACGAATGACCACGGCGTGGCGTGCTCCCCTTGCGGCGCATGCCGCCAGGTTATCTACGAATTCGGGCCGAACGCGACTGTGTTTTTTCAGGGTGCAACTGGTCCCAAGCAAGCGCACATCACCGAACTCCTTCCGGAAGGATTCCGCCTTAAGTGAGCCAATCGGCACCGCAGACGTTTCGCGCCATTGATGTCATCCGCAAGAAGCGGGATGCCATTGAACTCTCTCGCGAAGAAATCGAGGGACTGGTCGATGCTTATACCCGGGGCGACATCCCCGATTATCAAGTCTCGGCCTGGTTGATGGCGGTTGTGCTGCGGGGCATGACACGCCCGGAAACGGCCGCACTCACCGATGCGATGTTGCGATCGGGTGAGGTGCTCGACCTTTCTTCACTGCCCGCGAGAAAAGTGGACAAGCATTCCACTGGTGGCGTGGGCGACAAGACTTCGCTGGTGCTCGCGCCTTTGGTGGCTGCCGCCGGAGTCGCGGTCCCGATGATTAGTGGCCGGGGACTTGGGCATACGGGAGGCACTCTCGACAAACTGGAAGCGATTCCCGGCTTCAATGTGAATCTGCCAACGTCTGAATTCAGGCGCGTCCTCGAGACTTGCGGCTGCGCGATGATCGGCCAGACTGCGGAGATCGCTCCGGCTGACCGCAAGCTTTACGCGCTGCGCGACGTCACCGGAACCGTCGAAAGTCCATACCTGATCTGCGCCTCCATCATGAGCAAGAAACTGGCCGAGGGGATCGATGCTCTCGTCCTCGACGTAAAGACCGGTTCTGGCGCGTTCATGAAGAGTGAAAAGGACGCGGTCTTCCTTGCCGAACTCATGGTCGAAACGGGTGAGCGCATGGGCAAGGAGATGATCGCGCTCATTACCGACATGGACCAGCCACTTGGGAACATGATCGGGAACTCCCTGGAAGTTGTCGAAGTGATCGACGTCCTGAAGGGCGGCGGACCGGAAGATCTAAAAGAGCTATGCCTTCACCTGGCAGGGTGGATGCTGTTCCTGGGCCGGGTTGCCCAATCCGTCGCAGAAGGAAAGCAAAAGAGCGCAGATCTGATCTCATCCGGCAAAGCACTCGAGCGCTTCCGGCAGATGATCGAATTGCAGGGCGGGGACGCGGCAGTCATCGACGACTACAGCCGCCTCCCGCAGGCAACACACACTTTACAAGTCACGAGCGCGAAGCCGGGATTTGTTTTTGCCATGCAATGTGAGCAGATTGGGACCGCGTGCGTGATCCTCGGCGGCGGACGCGAACGTAAGGAAGATTCCGTCGACCCCAGCGTCGGAATTGTGCTGCACAAGAAAGTAGGAGATGCAGTTTCGGCTGGCGAGCCCCTTGCCACGATTTACTACAACGACGAGAGCCGCGCAGACCGCGCGCGCCAGTTGATCACAAACAGTTATGAAATCACCGGTGCTGCGCCGAAAACGAAGAGGCCGCTGATCCACAGAGTCATCGGGAAGCCGGGGGAGAAACACTGATGGGACGATTCACCGGGATACTTGGTCTGATTACGATTACGGGCCTCGCCTATATTTTCTCCACCAACCGGCGTGCGATTCGACTGAAGACGCTAGCCTGGGGCCTCGGACTGCAATTTCTTTTCGCCGTATTCGTCCTGAAGATTGATTTTGGCAGGCGGGTATTTCAAAAGGCGGGCGACGCTGTGACGAAGCTCCTCAGCTATGCCTACGCGGGATCCCACTTCGTTTTTGGCGATCTCGCCAAGCCCGGCTCTCAATTAGGCTATTTCGCATTTGGCGTGCTGCCGACAGTCATTTTCATCGCTGCCTTTTTTGCTGTGCTTTATCACTTCGGAATCATGCAGATCATCATTCGGATTTTCGCCTGGGTGATGACACGCGTCATGGGCGCGAGCGGCGCGGAATCGCTCAACGTTGCCGCAAGCATCTTCATGGGGCAAACCGAAGCGCCCCTGACCATCCGGCCCTTCCTGCCCGACCTGACACGATCCGAACTGATGACCGTGATGACGAGCGGCATGGCCCACGTTTCCGGCGGAATCATGGCGGCGTACATTTCGTTTGGAATCGATCCCAAGCATTTGTTGAGCGCGGTCATCATGACCGCTCCCGGAACCCTGTTGATGGCCAAAATGCTTGTGCCAGAAACCGAGCAGGCTAAGACGGCCGGCAAGGTCATCATGAGCGCGGAAGAGGAAAAAACGGAGAAGGAAGAAAATCTCTTAGGCGCAATTGCGCGTGGCACCACGGATGGATTGCACCTGGCGCTGAACATCGCGGCCATGCTCATCTCATTTCTCGCGCTGATCGCGCTGCTCAACGGAATTTGCGGTGGCATACACGCGCATGCCAGCTGGTTCCCGCAAAGCATGGAGCAGATTTTTGGTTACATCTTCTGGCCCGTGGCATGGGTCATAGGGATTCCCAGCCGTGACTGCGCAATCGTCGGCAACCTGCTCGGCACGAGAATGGTGTTGAACGAACTCGTAGCCTTCTCGATGTTGGGACCGCAAAGGGCCGCGCTAGATCCGCGCTCATTCACGATCGCTACTTTTGCGCTCTGTGGTTTTGCGAATCTCAGTTCGATCGGAATCCAGATCGGTGGCATCGGGGCCTTAGCCCCGAATAAGAGAGGCGAGTTGGCACGCCTTGGATTTCGCGCGATGCTGGCCGGAACCATGGCGAATCTGATGTCGGCTTCCATTGCCGGCATGTTGCTTTAGAATTCATTTTTCACAAATCAATTCGAGGACTTCCCGTGAAGCGATGCCTCATGTTGTCCTACTTCGTCCCGGTAGTTGCGTTTCTGATGATTGCGTCCTCGGCCGCGGCAACGCAGCGCGTGATTATCGATACCGATCCCGGCGTCGATGACGCGATGGCGATTCTGCTCGCATTGAATTCTCCCGAGTTAAATGTGGAGGCACTGACCGTCGTCCCCGGCAACGTCGAGGGCAAGCAGGGTCTCGAGAATGCTCTGAAGATTGTTTCTCTGGCCGGGCGCTGCGACGTGCTGGTGGCCGGTGGCGCCCAGCATCCGCTCAATCAGAAGCTGATTACGGCCCAATATTGGCACGGGCCAAACGGGCTCGCCGGAGTCGAACTGCCTGCCTCGAAGTGCAAGGCGGATCCCCGCTTCGGTCCCGATCTCATCATTGAACTGGTTCACAGATACCCGCACGAGATCACGCTCATACCCGTCGGTCCTCTGACGAACATCGCGCTGGCTGTTTCGAAAGATCCTTCCATTGTTCCGCTGGTGAAAGACATAGTCATTATGGGCGGCTCGATCACCGGTGGAAACGTGAACGGCGCGGCTGAGGCGAATATCTACAACGATCCTGAAGCGGCCGCGATCGTTTTCAACGCCGGCTGGATGGTCACGATGATTGGCTCCGACGTGGGCGAGCGCACACTCATCACGCGCAAACAATTGTCAGAACTTCAATCAATGCACGGGCCGGAAAGCGACTTTGTGTACAAACTGGCCGACTTCTACGTGACCCGCTCGGAAAAGAGCGGTTACCAGGGAGCCGCGATGTACGATCCTTTAGCAGTCGGTACGGTCATTGACGCAAGCCTGGTTACGTTGAAGGAAATGCATGTGGACGTGGAAACAAAAGGTGAGTTCACGCGTGGAGAGACCGTTGCCAATCGTATGGGGTACGACGAGAAGAACGTATTGCATGGAGACCATTACGAGATCGACGGCCTCGAAGAACTGAAATCGAACGCACGAGTGTGCACCGCCTCGGATGCAGACCGCTTCGTGCGGTTGTTTGTGAACCGAATCAAAGGAAAATAGTCTGGCGCAGAGTCTCGGCTGCGCCAGACCAGAAATACCGCGCTACCCGTTCGAGTGCGCGACCAGCAGAATGGCGAGCGCGTAGAACACAAACATGAAAGTCAGATAAACTTTCGCGCCCGGTCCCGCGCCTTTGAACTCTTTCCACGCGAAGATTCCCCACAGTGCTCCGACCATGGGCGCTGATTGCCCGATCGCGTACGAGATTGCAAACCCGGTGGATTTTCCCGCAACCACGTTAAACACGGTTCCGATTCCCCAGATGATTCCGCCCAGCAGTCCCAGCAGATGACCCGAAGGCGGGCCGCTAAAAAATCCGCTGAAGTTGACCGGTTCTCCTTCGAGAGGACGCTTCATGAAGTAGATGTTCCAGAGGAAGCACGATAACAACGCTCCCAAAGTTAAAAACACGCACGAACTGTAAGGAGTCAGCGCGTTGCCGCGAGTCGTGCCGTATGTTGTGAAGGGGCTCCACAATCCCATCAGCACGCCGGAGACGACGGAGATCACAATGCTCTTGCGCGAAGCCCTGCGGATTCCGGACAGGCTGCCAAATGCCTTTCCGTCAAGCACTACGGCGATCAAAGCGCACGCCACACCCAGCGATAGAAAAAGGAGATTGCCGGTCGGTTGCAGGATGTAGTTCAACACCGTTCCGACAACCAGCGCAATTCCGATTGACACCGGCAGGGCGACCGCGAGTCCGGCCATGTCGATGGCAGCGACCAGCAGGAGATTCGCCAGGTTGAAGATCGCGCCGCCGATCAGCGTCGAAAGCATGTTCTTGCCGTCGGCCCCCTGCACATTCGCAAGGAAGCTGGACGTATCGTGTCCAGTGCTCCCCATAGTGAAGGCCAAAATGAGCGAGATCAGAAAAATACCGATGGCATAATCCCAATAGAAGAGTTCGAATCGATAATTCTTAACGCCTTTGTAGGTGTTGGCCCACGAACCCCAGCAGATCGCACTGGAAATCATCATTAACAGCGCAACAGTAGTCGTTGCCGGCGTGTACATGTGGTCTCCCTTGGAAAACGAGTAACTCTACACTTCTTTGTTGGGACCCACAAGTCGGGCCGTCCATGCCCATCTGCTATGCTGTCGCGCGTGCCGAGAACATTTCTGATCGATACGGATACGGCCTCCGACGATGCCGTCGCGCTCATCATGGCCCTGCGCGCTCCCGATGTTCGCGTTGAAGCCATTACCGTGGTCGCGGGGAACGTGGATGTTCAACAAGCCACGCGCAACGCGCTTTACACCGTGGAACTATGTGGAGGCAATGTGCCCGTGTACTCAGGCGCAGCCAGGCCTCTCATGCGCATCTATCAGAACGCGACCTGGTTTCATGGGCGCGATGGATTGGGAGATCACGGCTATCCTGCGCCGAAACTTTCCGCCCAAGCCAACCACGCCGTTGATGCAATCATCGAGACGGTTGAGGCGAATCCCGGACTCGTGCTGGTCACCCTGGGCCCACTGACGAATGTTGCTCACGCCGTGTCGCGACGGCCCGACATTGTGAAGAAGGTCAGCCGGTGTGTGGTGATGGGCGGAAATCCATGCTGTGAAGGCAACATCACTCCTGCGGCGGAATTCAACATTTTTGTGGACCCGGAAGCCGCGAGCATTGTGATGCGAAGCGGTCTTCCGATTGAGCTGATCGGCTGGCAGCTCTGCCGCGGAAAGGCTGTACTCGACGGCAAAGACATCGACGAGGTGCTCTCGCTGAAAACCAAGCTTGCCCACTTTGCGATCGAATGCAATAGCCACGCGCGGAAAGCGCTGATGATCCAGACTGGCGAGGACGGGATATGCCTGCCTGATCCTGTGGCGATGTGCCTCGCGCTTGATCCGGCTGTGGGTACGGTCTGGAGCGATCATTATGTCGAAGTAGAGACGCAGAGCGAGTTGACCCGCGGCATGACCGTCGTGGATCGTCTGAATGTGGCAGAAGACGAGCGCAATCGTGCGGTCTGGGAACCGGCAATCGCCGCTGCCGGCAAAGCGAAGGTCTGCTGGGGAATCGACAATGCCCGCTGGAAGCAGGCCCTGTACAAGGCTCTTCGTTAAGTGTTCTAGCCGTTTCCTATCCCGGGCATCGCGGTAAGCTCAATGGCTCCGAAATTGAATGTGGGCCGCTCGCGCCGTTGACATCCCACTGAATGCGCTACTAGACTCGCCCTTCCGCAGCATCGGAGACCTCGGCACCATGGCAAAACGCCCTCGCATCGCGGTAGTTGGCAGCGCAAATATCGACCTGACGACATTCAGTGATAGATTTCCCAAGCCCGGCGAAACCATCTTCGGACAGAAATTCGATCTTGGATTCGGCGGCAAGGGCGCGAACCAGGCGGTGGCAGCGCGGCTCTGCGGAGCTGACGTGTTCATGGTCGCGCGCGTTGGCAGCGATCTGTTCGGTCCCGCAACGATCGAGAATTTCCGCAAGCAAGGAATCGATCCGACTTACGTGAAGCAAGTCGAGGGACTATCGAGTGGAGTCGCCCCCATCTTCGTCGAGCCCAACGGTCAGAACCGCATCCTCGTAGTCAAAGGGGCGAACGACGCATTGAAACCAGCCGATGTCGATGCCGCAGCGGATATGCTGAAGTCCGTGGACTGCATCGTCCTGCAGTTCGAGATCCCGATGGAGACCGTCTATTACACCGTCGCATTCGCTCGCAAGAACGGGATCCGTTGCATTTTGAATCCTGCTCCGGCGCACCCGGTCGATATGGCCGCGCTCAAAGATCTGGATTACTTCGTTCCCAACGAGAGCGAGTCCGAAACAATCACCGGATGTCCTGTGAAGAACGTTGAAGATGCGCGCAAGTGTGCCGAGCAACTCGTCGCTGGAGGCATTCGCCGCGTGATCATCACGCTAGGCGCGAACGGCTCCCTAATCGCGACCCGCGAAGGATACGAGCACGTGCCGCCATTCGCCGTGAAAAGCGTGGACAGCACCGGCGCGGGAGACGCTTTCATCGGCAGTTTCGCCGTATTCCTTGGCGAAGGCGTACCGGAGAAAGAAGCCGTACGCCGCGCAAATCTATACGCCGGACTCTCAACCACCGGCGTGGGGACGCAAAAGTCGTTCTACGATCGCGCCCGCTTCGACGGCGAATGGGCGGCGCGATCGTAAAGCTTTCAATTCAATAGACAAAGATTTCCACAACAGGTCTCGCAGCTTTCTTGGTGAGGTTTGGTTCCCAACCAAAGCAGGGCCACGAGCAGGTTCTGCAATATCGGTTTTGCAGAATGATGCGACGCGACCGATTCCGTTAATTGTTTTCCACTACGAAAAGTCTTGACTAGCCAGTAACTGCCCATTTATAAGGCCCTTCTGCAGTGGGGAGTCCTCCCAACTTCATTGGAAGCGGGAGGGTCTTTTCTTTTGTGGCGGGAGGGGCCGCCGAAAGGGGCTTTAGAGCCAATGTCGAGGAAGCAGACGCTTTCCGCAGTATTCGTGTTTCTATTCGTAAGCCTGTGCAGTTCAGTCCTCTTCGGTCAAGCGACGGGAAGTTTCTCTGGAACAATCTCCGACAATTCCGGCGCCGTAGTCTCGGGCGCAAAGGTCACGGTCACGGCCCAGGCGACAAATATTACGCGCGAAGCCACGACGGACGACACCGGACACTTCCTGGTCCCACTGCTCGGCGTCGGTGTCTACACCGTTAGAGTGGACGCTCAGGGATTCAGGCCCTCGGAATCCAGAGATCTTCGCCTGCAGGTGGATGAGCATCGCGAGGTGAACTTCACCGTCCAGCCAGCTTCGGTGAGCACCAGTGTCGAGGTGAATGCCTCGGAAGTCGCGGTTGAGACCTCGACGCCTACGCTCGGACAAGTCATTACGTCAGAGCAGGTAGCAGAACTCCCACTCAACGGACGCGACTTCGTCCAATTGGCAACGCTTACTCCCGGTACTACGCAAGAAACGAATCCCAACAGCTTCTTCAATCAGGGACCCAGCAGCGAAGTCTCGACTCGTGGAACGTATTCGCTCTCGGTCGGCGGTTCGCGCGCTCAAAGTACCGACTGGCTGTTCGATGGTATCGATAACAATGAGCTCACAGCTGGCGGTATCTCGATCCTGCCTTCGATCGATGCCATCCAGGAATTTAAGGTCCTCACTTACAACTACTCTGCCGAGTTCGGCACTCGGGCGGGACCGACCGTGCTCATCACTACCAAGCAGGGCACAAATAAACTGCATGGGTCGTTATTTGAGTTCTTTAGAAATACCAAACTGGATGCCAACAGCTACGACTTTGGCGTGAAGAAAGCAAAAGAACAGTTCAACCTTAACCAATTTGGGGGAACGCTGGGGGGTGCGCTGCAGAAGGACAAAACGTTCTTTTTTGCAGATTACCAGGGAACGAGACGTCGTCACGGGGAGCCCCACAGTGGGCTCGTTCCAACCGCAGCGATGATTGCTGGCGACTATACCCTAGATCCCCTGGGGGTTCCTCGTCCCGGAACATTCGACGGCAGCCCGAACGTGAACGGCTTCCCGGATATCAATAGTCCTTACACGTTCGGACCATTCCAATGCGACGGCTCAGGGAACCCGATCGCTCCGAATCCAGACGGCTCGCAGAATGCCGGATCGAACTGCAACAGAATACCCGCAGCCATGTTCGATCCGACGGTAAATCCCTCTGTTGATCCCTCCGGCCTCGCTATGATGAAGCTGTATCCGGCGCCGAATGCGGTAAATAATGGCACTGTGACGAATTTCTCGAATGTACCCGTGCGTCGGCTGGATGACAACGAATTCGACGTCCGGCTCGATCACAACTTCTCGGGTAAAGACTCCATCTTCGGTCGATTCAGCTACGACCAGGCCACGAATTTCGTGCCCGGAGGCTCCCCGGGTTTCGCCGAAGCGAACGCATTCGGCAGCAATCAGAACATCACAAACCGTGGACGTAACGTAGCCATCTCGGAAACGCACATCTTTTCAGATCGAAATATTAACCAGGTAACTCTGGGATACAACCGGATTTTCAATCACATCCTCTCATTCGGAGATAAAACCTGCGAAGCCGCTAATGTCGGCATCTTGGGCGCTGATCTCAATCCGAAGTGCCCCAATGCTCCTGCGGGTCTGGTTTCGCAATCGAGTAAAGACTGCATCAGTTGTGGACTCACGTCCACCCTGATGAACAACTACTGGGCCCTCGGAGATCGCGGGTTCGCGCCTTTTCAGGGCGGCACGAACGTCTTCCAGATTTCCGATTCGTTCGATATGATCCGCGGAAAGCACAACATCAAAGTGGGTGGCGGGTTCCGTGCCCAGCAGTTGAATGTCGAGGCCAGCGGCTTCCAGGATGGCTTCTTCATCAACTTCGGGCTCACGGGTGATGCCACTGCCGATTTGTTGCTGGGCCAGATGGGCGGTGGAATTCACGATCAGACGTTCTTTGGCGCTACCACTGGCCGACGCTGGAAACTATTCCGTCCGTTTATCGAAGATGATTGGCGAGTTACGCACGACCTCACGTTGAATCTTGGTTTGGCGTGGGCTCTCGTAACTCCGATCACCGAGGCGGCTAACCGACAGGCTAATTTTGATTTCGCGAGTGGGAAGTTCTTTGTTGCCGGATCGGCTGATTACGGTGCGTGCACAATATGTGTACGTTCAGGGGGCCGCGTAGGCGTACAGATGGACAAGACCGCCTTCGAACCTCGCATTGGACTTGCATGGAAGCCCTTCGGATCGTCAAAAATGGCGGTTCGTGGAGGATATGCTATCTTTCACGATTCTTCGTGGAATCAGGGCGCCCAAGGTCTGTGGGAGAACCCACCATATTTCGCCGAGTCGCAGAATTTCTTCGGTCCCTGTCCTTTCAACAATTCAGGTACATCCCAACCGCTCAACTGCGGTAACCGGTATCTATTCCTTCAACCGGATAACACCGGCAATCTGGTCGCGATTACCACTCCGCCTAGCCCACAATCCTTCCCTGGAACTCTGCAGTCCCAGAACCTGGACTTCAGGCAGGGCCGCGTACAGCAGTTCAACGTGAACTTCGAATACCAGTTGCCTGGGAATGTAGTGCTGACGACGGGCTACGCTGGTTCGCGCAGTTCCCACATCCTCGTGGACGGATTGAATCTTAACGTTGGATCACCAGCGGCCTGCGGAGTGGTCAGTGGATACACACTCGGGTGCGGCCCCGGAGGGACTGCTTTCGCTCCGAAATGGGGTGCGCCAACCTTCCTTTTCCCACTGACCATCGCAAATAGTAACGATGTAGGCAAAGCCCACTACGATTCGCTACAGATCAAAGCCGAGACGAAAAGTATCCGCCACGGTTTGTACGCTCTCGTCGGTTACACCTACTCACACACCTACGACTCGGGAATGCCTGACGGTTTGGGCACATTCCCGGGGGCAACGTATTACCCATTACCCGGAACCAGTGCGGCGGATTGGAGTCTTTCGCAGCTCAACTTGAACCATCAGTTCACGGCCAGCGTGACCTACGAACTGCCATTTGGCAAAGGCAAGCAGTTCGGCGCCAATTGGAATGGTGCGGTGAATGCAATCTTGGGAAATTGGGAAGTGGATGTAATTGAGAGGGCAATGTCCGGGTTCCCCCTCTTCGTAGTGGATAGCCGTACATTACCCAGCGGGGTAAATGCATCCGGCGTCAACTTCCAATGGAACGGCAATAGCCTCAACCGTCCGGACATGACCTGCAATCCGAAGCTGAGCCACCCCACATTGAAGGAGTGGTTCAATACGGCGTGCTTTAGCCATGCCGCAGATGGAGAGTTAGGGAATGCTCCGCGCGCTCCGGTCACTGGTCCGCGCTTCGTCAATACCGACATGTCTTTCATCAAGCACCTACCCCTGCCCTACGAGAGCATGCGGCTCGATTTCCGTGCGGAGTTCTTCAACATCTGGAACCATCCTCACTTTTACCTGCCTGGAGGTAGCAGCGGCATGCAGGACATCAATGCAGGCTCGAGCTTTGGCATAGTGAGTGCCACACTTAACGATCCACGCTTCGCGCAATTCGCTCTCAAGCTGTCGTTTTAGAGCCATTGGTGAGCGAACACTCATATTGGGCAGACTGTGATTTCTTCGGTCTGCCCTATACTTTTGCTGCAATTCTTTTTGGAGGTCCTGTGAATCGCTGCTATTGGCAGCTGTTGCGCTGGTTCTTATTCGCCGCTCTCGTCAGTACATCGTTGTTCGCTCAGAAAATCAAAGTCATCGTCGACCAGGACGCCCGCGGACCCGGCACCAGCGACCAGCAGGCCATCCTCGTCTTTCTGCAGTCGGAGAAGTTTGACGTTCTTGGCATCACTACCGTCAGCGGAGATCAGTGGGTGAAGGAAGAAACGCAGCATGTGCTGCGTCTCCTGGAAATCTCCGGCCACACCGACGTTCCCGTCTATCAGGGCGCCGAGTATCCGCTGATCAACTCCAAAGAAGAATCCGAGCGCTGGGAAGCCATGTACGGCAAGTTCGAGTACAAGGGCGCCTGGACCGACAAGTTCAAAGCCAACCGCTCCATCATCTACGAGATGCCGTATCACGAGCCGAACGTCGTGCCCCCGATGCCCGAGGGCGACCCGCACATCGAAGCGCATGCCGGAACTGCCGCGCAGTTCATCGTGGACATGGTCCACAAGTATCCGCATGAAGTTGTCTTGTGGGCAGGCGGACCGCTCACCAACTACGCATTGGCTCTGAAACTCGATCCGTCGGTCGCCACGCTCGCCAAAGGATTTGTCCTCATGGGCGGAGGCCTTTACGCCGACAAGGGCGCGATCGACAAAGCGCGCTCAATGCCCGCCGCGAATTCAACTGGTGGTTCGATCCCGAGGCTGCCCGCATCGTCCTGCGCGCGCCATGGAGAAAGATGACAATCACGCCCATCGACATCTCCGTCAAAACCCGCTACACCACCGAGATGAAGGCCGACATTGCCAAGGCCAAGACTCCGATCACTGATTATCTGGATAAATATTCGCTGCCCGGCTATATGTGGGACGAGATCGCCGGCATCGCGCTGATTGATCCATCCATCATCACCGGACAAAAGCAGCTCTATATGGACATCGACATCGATCACGGCGCAGGTTATGGCAACACGCTGTTCTGGGACGCCTCGGCCGCAGTCCCACCGTACGAGCGCCTCGCCACCGTGCAATTCGATATCGACGCGCAGAAGTTCTATAAGATCTACACGGACCTGATGACGCGTCCGCCCGGCAAGAAGTAGCGCCGCCGTCTGGCGGCGTCCGTGCGGGCGTCTCGCCCGCATGGCCCAAGCTGAGCATTTCGTCGCCTTTAAGTGATGGAAATGTGGAAAGCGGCCCATCAGGATGCGGAACTTGAGGCAAACTCCGGAATGCAGGGGTGCCGTGGAAGAGCGGCCCTTCAGGGCCGCGAAAATGCGATTTGGATAACTTGTGGGTTTAGCCCCTGTGGCTTTGCGCGAAAAATGCGAAACCTAAAATCCGTCGTCCTCGTGCTGTCTCTCTCGGCCACGCTCTGCGTCGCGCAATCCCGCCGCAAGATCATCGTCAACGAAGACTGCTCCGGACCCGGCGGCAGCAACATGCAGACGGTCGCCATGCTGGTTCAATCGCCGCAAGCCGAGGTCCTCGGCATCACCGTAGTTAGCGGAGACGCCTGGCGCGATGAAGAAGTCGCCCATACCCTGCGCCTGCTCGAAATCATGGGGCGCATCGATATTCCAGTCGTCCCCGGCGCCACATTCCCCCTGGTCCGCACACGCTCAGAAGCTCAAGCCTGGCAAGACCGCTATGGCAAAGTTGCTTACGCCGGAGCTTGGGACGATCGCTGGTGGCACGAACCTTCCGTCGTGCCTCCGCTCCCCGAAGGCCAGCCGACCACCAAGCCCGCCAGCGAAGATGCCGCTCACTTCATTATTCGGATGCTGCACAAATATCCGCACGAGGTGACCATCTACGAAGGTGGACCGATGACCAATCTTGGCGCTGGCCATCTCTCTCGATCCGGAAGTCCCGCAGCTGGCGCAGGAACTCATCTTCATGGGCGGAAGCATCAGTCCGCAAACCGACAATCCCGAGTTCGCAAACAACCCGCGTCACGAATTCAACTTCTGGTTCGATCCCGAAGCCGCCGCGATCGTGTTGCGCGCTCCGTGGAAGAAGATCGTCTGCACGCCCACGGATGTTTCCGTCAAGACACACATGACCGCCGGTATGGTGAAGCAGATCGAAGCCGCAGGCACGCCACTGGCCCGCTATATCTCCAAATTCGCCATGCTCACCCCCGGCGCCGACATCATGTGGGACGAAATTACTGCCGCTGCATGGCTCGATCCCGGCATCATCACCAAAACCGAGACCCGCTACATGACCACAGATCTCGACCGAGGTGCGGGCTATGGCAATACGCTGACGTGGTCGAAAGACGACAAGCTGAAGCCGGCCACGCAGCTCGTCGAAATCCAGTTCGATCTCGACACGGCTAGGTTCTATCGCATGTTTGTGAATCTTATGACGGCTCCAACGCCGCACTGACCGCGGTGGCAGCAAACTTGCGAAGGGCATACAATAAAAGTTTGCGCTTGAATTATGTCTCCCATTCCTGACGATCTCAGCACAGTTAAAGACGACATGGTCGCCTTCATCGAAGGCCATGGTATGCGCCGCTTTCACGGCTTCGTGGACTACGAAGAGGTGCAATGTGTCATGTGGGAGATGGGCGACAACCCTGACGGCTGGAAGGACTTCGTCGAACTGGCCAAAGCGGCCAGTGCCCCGTTCCTAACGATGCATGCCTGGAGCCTCGATCGCGCCGAACTCGATGACATGGTGCAGCGTCTGACCAACTCCGAGTTCACCGATGGCGACGATGTCGACGATGCCCGCTGGCTCCGCGCCCACGTCGGCAAGGTCGGATACCTGCAGCTAGGCTGGGCCTACCAGGGCTCGATGTTCCTGTGCGAAGTCAGCACCGAATGGTACGAGCGCTACCAGCACCTGCTCGAAGTGTCCGACGAATTCGGCGGCCTCACCCTCGACGAACCCGACCAGGACGAAGAGAACTAACCCTTGAGTCTGATTTAGTCTGAATGTGGGGACAGCCGCCTCGGCTTCTTCCCTCAATTCTGCATAGTCCCATCTGGAGTACACTGCTACATTCCCATGCAGTGGATCCAAAAGCCAACAGACCAGGCTCTGGTCGATGCGCTCATTCCGTCTTTGCGCTCGGATCCCTTCCGCGGTACTCCGGTTGCCCGAGCCGCGCATCTTCTCGCGCCACTGCTGGCACGCCGTGGCATCTACAACGCAGAATCCGCGCAGCGTTTCCTTTCTCCATCTCTCGATCATCTGCATTCTCCTGAACTCATGGCCGGCCTGCGAGCCGCGGTCGACCGGCTGGAGGCCGCCATCGAACGCAAAGAGCCCATCCTGATCTACGGCGATTACGACGTGGACGGCACGATGGCGGTCATTATCCTGAAGACCGCGGTCGAACTTTGTGGGGGCTCGGCGGATTTCCACGTCCCGCACCGAATCCGTGAAGGTTACGACATGCGCGACGATGTCATCGAGCGCGCCGCCGCCTCGGGCATTCGCCTGATTATCAGCGTCGATATGGGCATCCGTGCCTTCGCTCCGGCAGATACGGCGCGCCGGCTCGGCGTCGACCTCATCGTCACCGACCATCACCTTCCGGGAGCCGACGGCGTTCCCAACGCGCTGGCAGTCGTGAATCCAAATCAGAAGGGATGCGAATATCCCTGCAAGCAGATTTGCGGCGCGGGTGTGGCTTTCAAAGTTGCCCAGGGACTCATGCAACGCCGTCTCGATCCCAAAGACCACATCAAGCTGCTGCGGTCGTTTATGAAAGTTGTAGCGATCGCGACCATCGCCGACGCGGTTCCACTGGTTTCCGAGAACCGCGTCTTCGCCTCGCTTGGTCTGGACGCGTTGCGCAAGGCTGTGAATCCCGGGCTGAAGGCTCTGCTGGAATCGGCACAGATTTCGACCAATCGGCCGCCGACCTCCGGAGAAGTCGGCTTTCGCATTGCGCCCCGCATTAACGCTGCGGGCCGCATGGATGTCGCGCGCGACGTGATCGAACTGTTCAGCGTCAAAGACGCCTCACGCGCGCGCGAACTCGCCGCCAAGCTTGACCAGCTCAATACCGACCGTCAGGAAGAAGAACGAAAAATCCTGCGCGCAGTTGAAGAGCGCTTCGCTGAAGACGCGAGCCTGGCGAACTCCTATTGCATTGTGATCGACGGCGAGGGATGGCATCGCGGTGTCATCGGCATCACGGCAACTCGTATCGTGGAACGATACAATCGCCCGACTCTCGTCATCTCACGCGACGGTGATCAAGCGTACGGATCCGGCCGCTCCATTCGCGCATTCCATCTCCTGGAAGCCGTCGAATCGTGCGGGCCTTTGTTCTCGCGCTATGGTGGCCACTCCCACGCCTGCGGATTCGCCATGCCCGCGGCAAACGTCCCCGAGTTGCGCACGCGCCTCGATCAGTTTGCCCGCACGCGGCTGAAACCCGCAGACTTCGATCCGATTCTCGACCTTGATGGAGAACTCGACCTGACCGAAGTTACCCCGGATCTCTACCAGGCTCTCCAATTGCTGGAGCCCTATGGGATGGGAAACCCCGAGCCGGTCTTCGCCGCCCCGCGAGTCGAGTTGACGGCGCCCCCGCGTATTTTGAAAGACAAGCACGTCAAGTTAAAGCTAAGAGGCGACGCAAGCTGCCTGCGGAATCAGAAGAAGTCCCCGAACTGACGGCCGCCGCAATCCTGCGACGCCGCGCTGCCATCCAGACGGCTGCAGCCATCCGTCGAAGCGAAAAAAAAGCCGCAAGTGCCGCAGGTTATGACGTTCCTTCCAATGAGAGTCGGGAGCGGAGAATGCGCGTCACTTTCGATGCTCTGGGCTGGCACATGGCGGATCGTCTGCAAAATACCCCCCTCCTTGCGGGCGATCCGCTCGAGATCGCTTTTTCGATAGGGAACAATGACCACCCAGAATATGGTGGCTTGGAACTTTCCCTGCGCGATTTCAAGCTGCCCCCCCGGTGAGTTAGCTCACCAGTTCTCTCAACTTTGCTTACGGATTCTTAGAATCGCCGATTCTCGAAGTCGGAGGTGTACATGCGCCGCTTGTGCCTGCCCGTCTTCTTCCTCTGCCTTGCCTGCACTCTTTCAGCTCAGAAAAAAACAGATCCGCCCCCGGTCGCACAACCTGCAGCCGAAGACAGTTCCTCCCGTTTGCCTGTGAGGCGCGTTGTTCTTTACAAAAATGGAGTCGGCTATTTCGAGCACACCGCGCGTGTTCACGGCACGCAAGACCTCAGCATCGACTTCACCACCGCGCAACTGAACGACGTACTGAAATCTCTCACCGCCGTCGATCTGGGCGAGGGCCGCGTCTCCTCGGTTCGCTACAACTCGATTGCTCCGTTGGATGAAAGACTTAAGTCGCTGCGCCTTCCGTTTGGAGAACAGATCACCCAAGCCGAATACCTGAATGCGTTGCGCGGTGCGCGAGTCGGAGTTCACAGTGGTTCCACAACTGCGACTGGGCGTCTGCTTAGCGTGGAGAAGATCCGCCGGCAGAAAGCCAAAGATGATTTTGAGGACGTCACCAGCTTTTCCATCGTGACGGATAACGGTGAAATGCGGAGCTTCGACCTCCTGCCCGGTACATCCGTGCGTGTTGCGGAGCAGGAACTCACGGACGAAGTCGGGAGATACCTGAGCCTCATCAGCACCTCGCGAGCGCGGGACGTTCGCCGCATGAGCTTTACGGCGTCAGGGGCGGGAGATCGCAACATATTCGTCAGCTACATCAGCGAGGTGCCCGTTTGGAAGAGTACGTACCGCATTCTCTTCTCCGAGAAGCCCAACGCAAAGCCGCTTCTGCAGGGATGGGCGATCGTCGACAACACCATCGGAGAAGATTGGAAGGACGTTGATCTTTCCCTCGTAGCAGGCGCACCGCAGTCTTTCATTCAGGATATTTCACAGCCCTTCTACGTCCGCCGTCCGGTGGTCCCTCTCCCGGAATCGGCGATGCTGACGCCGCAATCGCACGAAGCGACGGTTCAGCAGTACGCCAAACTAGCGTCTCCGTCTACCAATGTGTCGCATGCGACCACCAGCCTTTATGGCCTGGTCAAAGATCCCTCGGGCGCGGCCCTTTCCGGAGCGCGGGTTACGATCCGCAACGAGGAAACGGGAGGCTCTCAAGTCACGACCACCGATCCGAAGGGCTACTACCGTTTCGATGACATCCAGGCCGGTAACTCGGCCCTGTTCGTTACGGCAACCGGCTTTCAGCGTTTTAACCTCGCGAACATCTATCTCGGGATTGGACGCAACAACGAGATCGATGCCACGCTAAACTTGGGGACATCGAACGAAACCGTCGAAGTGCGCGCGGAAGCTGCAACGGTACAAACGGACTCCGCGATGGTTAGTACGGTTGAGAAGCAGGGAGCGGAGGCTGAAGGCAAGTCCGCCGGTGACTTCTTCGAATACAAGATCAAACAAAAGATCACCATCGGCAAAAACCAGTCGGCGCTAGTCCCAATCCTGCAAGCGCATATCGAAGCGGAGAAAGTCACGCTTTGGAATCCAGAGTCAGCCCCGCTGCGCGCCCTGTGGATCAAGAACACCAGCGGCCAGGTTCTCGATGCGGGGTCGTTCAATGTGCTCGAGTCCGAGACATTTGCCGGGGAAGGCGTGCTCGAAACGATTCATCCCGACGAGCGACGCTTGCTCTCCTATGCCGGAGACGCCGCGATTCACGTCAAATACTCCAACGACGAGGACGAGAAGCCGTTCAGCCGCGTCCGCATTGCGAAGGGCACAGTGTTTCTCGACCAGAGAAGAGCACAAGACGAGCAAGATTCACGATCCGCGACGCTGACGCCGACTCTCGTCAGGTGATCGTCGAATATCCCCATGAGTCTGGATGGAAGCTGGCGCCAGGAACCGCGAAGCCGGAAGAATCCACGGAGTCATTTCACCGCTTCCGAGTTCCTGTCGAGGCAGGCAAGACAGCTGAGTTAACTGTGGAAACGATTCATCCGTTGGCGACAGTTTTGAATTGAGCGACATAGATTCCGACAAGGTCGAGCTTATGGTGCAGCAGAAACGCATCACTACGGCCATACAGGACGCGTTCTCCGACGCATTTTGCAACAGAAGGAAAAGATCGCGAACATTCTACGCATATCACTGATCTCAAGCGCGAATCGGACCAGATCTCCGGCGACCAGAGCCGTATCCGCGAAAACATGAAGGCGCTAAGGGAAGTTCCGAGGAGAAAGCCCTGATCCAACGTTACGTTGGACAACTCGACTCGCAAGAGAGTCGCTTGGCGACGCTTCGAAAGGAAATTGCCGACCTGAGCTCTCAGGAGCAAGCCGCAAATAAAGAACTCGACCGCATGATCATGGACGATAAGTGCCGAGCGACACACTTTCTACGGAATCACCATAGAAGATATTGCCCGTCGCGTCGCGCCATTTGCACGGGGACACCAAACAGTCCCGCTAAGCGCTCGACCTGCAGGATCTCCTGCTTAGGACCATCGGCGACGACTCGTCCCTGGCTCATCAGGACCACACGTTCGATCTCCGGGACTATGTCCGCCAGTTCGTGCGTGACCAGTATGACTGCCGTTCCCGACCTCGGCCAGCGCACTCATGGTCTGCCGCACCGTCTGCTGCGCCGAGAGATCGAGGGAATTGCACGGCTCATCAAACAGCAACGCACTCGGCTTGTGGACCAAGGCTCGCGCAATCAGCACCCGCCGCGCCTCCCCGGACGACATCTCGCAAACCGGACGGTCCGCCAGATACGAAATCTTCAACTGCGCCAGCGCCTCGTCGGCCAATTCGCGCTGTTTTGGATCGACCTCGTGATTTGGGTAGATCGCCGTGCTGCTGAAAAATCCGGAGAGCACGACGTCGAGTCCGCTGGCGTCGCCAGTGACGGAGAGCATAAGGTCGTTCGAAACTATCCCCAGGGCGGAGCGCAGCTTGAATACGTCCCACGTCTCCTGCCCGAGAATCGCCATCGACGAATCAGCCCGAACCATGGGATAACACTCTCGCGTAATGGTCTTGATCAGCGTAGATTTGCCGCAGCCGTTCGGTCCGAGGATGGCGACATGCTCGTTAGCTCCGATACGCAGGTTGAAGTCGTCGAGCGCAACCTTCAGTCCGCGCATCACGCGGATATTGCGCAGGTCGAGTAGAGGACTCTCAGAGTTGGCCATTTGCATCCAAAGTTATAGGTGAGAAGCGACTGAGTACCGGGTACTGAGTACCAAGTACTGTCAACTGTTTTACCATTACACTGAAGCCAACAATGCCGCTCAAAGTCTATCGTCTGCGCCGAATTCTCGCTGCGACTGCCGTGCTTCTCACGCTCGTTGTTGCGGGGATGTATTTCTACGCGCGTTCGAAAGCCACCAACGTCCTCAAGTCCATCCCGGGAAAGATGGGTTATGACATCAAGCAGACGGCGAAAGGATTTCAGTTCTCGAAATCCGACGGCAAGCGGACTCTCTTCACCGTGGAAGCCAGCGACATCAAGGAATTCAAACTGAACGGCAAAGCCGAGTTGCACAACGTCAATATCGTGCTCTACGGCCGCGACTCCTCCCGCTACGATCAGATCTATGGCGACGATTTTGCCTTCAACCAGAAGACCGGCGACGTCAGCGCCAAGGGTGACGTGCAGATCGATCTGGTCGCGAATCCCGCAGGCATCGTCAGCCCCGACCAGTCCACGCCCAAGGAACTCAAGAATCCGATTCACCTGAAGACCCGCGACCTGGTCTTCAATAAAGACAGTGGCAATGCTTCGACCAACGCCCGCGTTGAATTCGCGACGCCGCAAGCGAAAGGCTGGGCCGTCGGGGTGAACTATGCGGGCAAAACCAATGTGCTGACGCTGGTTTCGCAGATCCACCTTGAACTGAGCGGGCACAATCCCGCGGTCATCGACGCCGAGCATGGCACCATCACCAATGATCCCCGAGAGATTGTGCTCGACCATCCACACCTCGAACAGCAGACCGGCACGGTCAAAGCCGATCGCGCGACCTTCTATCTGAGTCAGCAGAACCATGTGGATCGCGTACTGGCCGAAGGGAACGTCAGCACGACTGCGCACAATGTGCCCGGCTCACCCTCGGCCAAAGGACATTCCACCGAAATTCAGGGCCACGCCGATCAGGCTGAATTTCTCTTCGTCCCAGGCGAGGACATCCTTCGAAACGCGATCATGAGCGGCCACGTTCACGTGGAAGAGACGGGTGCCCAGACCCTGCTCGGCGATGCCGGGCGCATGGTCTTCGACTTCGCCGGACAGAACGAATTGAAGAAGGTGCACGCCGTCGATGCCGTCCGTGTGCGTGAGACCAGGTCCCCTTCGGTGCAAAGTACTGGGGTCACAACCACGCCGCAGGATTTTGAATTGACGGCCCCGGCCATCGACTTTGTTGTTGCGCAGGGCAACACGCTCAAACGCGCGGAAACTGCCGGGTCCGCGCAGATCATGATCGCTTCGGCGCAGGACCCCACTCCGGCGAAAGCCGGCCCGCCGCCGCAGCAAACCATCGTCACAGCCGGCAAGTTTACGGCTGAATTCTCCGACTCCGGAGGCCACAACCATCTTGCCCGCGTACATGGCGCTCCCGACGCGCGCATTGTGAACTCTGTCCCCGGCAAGCCGGACCGCGTCAGCACCAGCGAGTCCGTGGATGCTGTGTTTCTGCCGCAGGGCGGCATCGACTCGCTCACCCAGACCGGCAATGTCGCCTACGTCGATAGCCAGGATCCCGCCAAGCGCATGCAAGCCTGGGCGAATTCAGCGCATTACAATCCCGCCGACCAGATGCTGGTACTCACAGGAAATGCGCGAGTTGTCACTGGAGGCATGGCGACCACGGCCAACCGCATCCGAATGAACCGGGTGACCGGTGAGGCTTTGGCAGAAGGCGAGGTGAAAAGTACGTACAGCGACATAAGGGAGCAGCCGAATGGGGCGCTCCTGGCCTCCTCATCTCCCATCCACGTCACGGCTCAGAGCATGACTGCGCGAAATTCAGGAACGGCGCTCTACTCCGGCAAGGCGCGCCTCTGGCAGGATGCCAACGTGATCGAGGCTCCCTCGATCGAGTTCGATCGCGATCGCCGCTCGGTCAGCGCACAGGGAACCGCTGCGCAACCAGTCCAGACGACTGTCGTCGAACCGGCCAAGTCGGGGCCAGACCCGAGCAAGGCACCCGCCGCACCGAGTCCAGTTTCCATTACCGGTCTCAAGCTCACCTACACCGATTCCGAGCGGAAGGCTCACTATGAAGGTGGAGTGGTCGCCAAAGGGGCGGGATTTGCCGCGTCGGCCACCGCGGTGGATGCATACCTGGTCGCCCGGAGTCAGAACTCTACAAATAAGAGCCTTTCCGGCCCTGGGCAGCTCGACCACATGGTCGCCCAAGGCGACGTCCTGATTCAGCAGCCCAACCGCCGAGCCGAGGGCCAGAAGCTGGTTTACACGGCCTCGGAAGACAAGTTCGTCTTGACGGGCGGTCCTCCCAGCATTTTTGATGCCGAACAAGGCAAGATTACGGGCGTTTCGTTGACTTTCTTTAGACGCGATGATAGGGTGCTCGTAGAAGGCGAAGCAAGTTCACCTGTGGTAACGACCACCCGAGTGGCCCATTAATTGCCGAGATAAATGCGTACCCTGGCCACAGAAGAGATCGGTAAGAGCTATCGTGGTCGCGCCGTAGTCAATGGTGTCAGCCTGAACGTCGAGCAGGGCGAAGTTGTTGGTTTATTAGGCCCTAACGGCGCGGGTAAGACCACCACGTTTTATACGATTGTTGGCCTGATCCCTCCTGATTCTGGCCGCGTGTTATACGACGGTCAGGACATCACTGACGTTCCCATGTACCTTCGGGCCCGCCAGTATGGCATCAGCTATCTCCCGCAAGAAGCTTCGGTTTTTCGCAAGCTAACCGTAGAAGAAAACATCCTCGCGGTCCTCGAGGCTCAGCCGATTTCCTGGCACGAGCGCCGCGAGAAGATGGAAAAGTTTATCGATGAGCTGGGACTGGAGCACATCCGCCAGAATCGTGGATATGCCCTCTCCGGTGGAGAGCGCCGGCGCGTGGAAATTGCCCGCTGCCTGTGCATCAATCCCACGTTCATCTTGCTGGACGAACCGTTTTCGGGTATCGACCCGATCGCCGTGCTCGACTTGCAGAAGATCATCAGCAGCCTGCGAGCCAGCGGCATCGGAGTCCTGATCACCGATCACAACGTCCGCGAAACGCTATCGGTCACCGACCGGGCCTACATCATCGATGACGGCAGGATCTTCCGTCAGGGCCAACCGGGACAGCTAGCCAGCGATCCGGAAGTCAGAAGGGTGTACCTGGGCGAGAGTTTCTCGCTGGTATAGGACTGAAGTTTTCAAGCTTCGGGTTTCGAGTTTCAAGAACTCGCGATCACTCGAAACTTGACAGTCGAAACATGAAACTATGGTGTTGTTACAGCACAAGCTAAGCGTAAAGCTCTCGCAGCGCCAGATCCTCACCCCGGGTCTCGTGCAGATGGTTTCCGTCCTCGCGCTCAACAAGCTTGAGCTCAAGGACATGATCAATGCCGAGATGGTCGAGAATCCCGTTCTCGAAGAACTCGAAGATTCCGTTCCTCTGCTCGATGAAGTCGGCAAGAAAGAAGAAGACCGCGAGCGTGCCGCCGCCACTACTGAAGAAAATCCCGTTACTGCCGCAGAAGAGAAGAAAGATCCCTTCGAAGAAATCGATTTCGGATCGTTTTTCCAGGACTACCTCGATCCCGGGTACCGCACGCACAGCGAGATGGAAGAAATCGAGCGCCCGTCGTTCGAGAATTTCCTCTCCAAGCCCAGCAACCTTACCGATCACCTGAGCTGGCAACTCGGAGCCTTGAGCCTTCGCCGGGAAGTCCGTGAAGCCGCCGATCTGATTGTCGGAAACCTGAATGAAGACGGATACCTGATCGCCAGCGACGACGAGCTGCTCGGGGTCGCTCCTCCCGCCCCGCCGGAAGCCGATGCCGAGACGGCAAAGAAGATTGTGAACGAAGCTCAGGCACTGGGGATTGCCGAGGTCGCTGCGGATCCAGTAAATGAGTCCGATCCGGCAAAGGACGCAGAGTCCGAGGACCAGGATCTGGCATCCGAGGGAATCGCCGGTTCGCCCGATATCGATGTCACCACTGGAGTTGCTTCTGCGATCGCTACGCCTGCCATGCCGGAGCCCCGCGCCGAAGCTTCGTTCTCCTCGAATTCTGCAAGCGGAGCCGCTGCCGTCGCGGCCGCGCCCGCGCCCGAGCCGCGTGCGCTCGCTAGTGTTACCTGTAAAGCGAATTTCAGTGCCGCAGATCTGCAGGAGGCGTTACAAGTTGTACAGCAACTTGATCCGCCGGGTGTCGGCTGCCGCGATCTCCGCGAATGCCTGCTCGCCCAGCTCCGCTTCCACCAGGCTCAACTCTCGCAGCACAAAAACGGCAACGGCACGGCACAGGTCTTGCAGGATGCAATGGCAGTCGTGGACCAGCATCTGAAAGGCTTGCAGAACAAGCAATACAAAGAGATCGCCAAAGCGGTTGGCCGGCCCATGGAAGCCGTCCAGGCCGCATTCGATTACATCCGTACGCTCGATCCGCGCCCTGGACTTCGCTACAACAAAGTCCAGGCCCGCCTGATCGAGCCCGACGTCGCTTTCGTGAAGCACGGAGACGAGTGGCTGGTCATCATGAACGACGAAGACCTGCCGCAGTTGCGTCTCAATCCGGCCTACAAGAAGCTCGTCACGCGCGATGGCACGAACGACAAGAACACGCGCGACTATGTCAAAGAGCGCTACAAGAGCGCCATTCAGCTCATCAAGAACATCGAGCAGCGTAAGCAGACCATCACCAAGGTCTGCTATTCCATCGTTGCTCGCCAGCAGGATTTTCTGGAACGCGGTATCGATTTCCTCAAACCAATGATGATCAAGGAGGTGGCCGAAGAAATCGGCGTGCATCCTTCGACGGTAAGCCGTGCCGTGGCCAGCAAGTACGCCCACACTCCGCAGGGCGTATTTGAGTTGCGGTATTTCTTCAGCGAGAGCGTGCAAGGACCTGAGGGAGGCGGCACATCGCTGCTGATCCTCAAGCGCCGCGTCAAAAAGCTCATCGAGGAAGAAGATTCTTCTCGCCCGTTGACCGACGAGCAGATCACTCGCATCCTGCAATCGCAGGGGATCCAGGTGACCCGCCGCACGGTGGCCAAATACCGCGAAGACATGCGCATCCCGAGCACGCACCAGCGCCGGGTCAAAAAATAACGCAGAAGTAAGAAGGCAGAAGGAAGAAAAAAAAGCAACCGGGAATGCTGAACGATTCGATTTCAATTCTGCATTCTGACTTCTCACTTCTGACTTCGTCCAAATGCGGTGCCCGTTTTACCTCATCAAACGAATTGGAGGGGCGCTCATGAACGTGGAATACACCGGACGACAATACGAAATTACTAACGCCATCCGCAAAGAAGTTGAAACCGGCCTCACAAAAATCCGCAAAATCCTGGGCGACAGATTCGAAACCAAAGTTATCCTCGCAGTTGAGAAGCACCGTCATAAAGCCGAGATCACGATCAGTCCCCGCAATGGTCCCCTCGTGGGTCTAGCCCAGGCGAAGGACATGATGATTGCCATCAACGAGGCTCTGGACCATCTCGAGAAGCAGGCAATCAAATACAAGACTCGCTGGCAGTCCAAAAAGCGCTCCGCCCGCAAGAACGAAGAGCAGAACAAGTGGAACGGCGATTCCACGCAAGAAGATGTCCAAACCTTGGTTGGCCTATCCGAGAAGACCGCAGTCCCGGTCATGGTTCACAAGTACCCGGCGGTTGCCAAGACAACCGAAGTTCATCTGGTCCGCTCCAATGATTCCGTCGCCATGCGCCCCATGACCCTCGAAGAAGCCATCAAAGAAGCCCACTTCAAAGATCGGGATGTGTTCGTCTTCCGTGATCCAAAGGGGAAAGTAATGGTCCTGCATCGCGCCAAAGACGGCAAAATGCAGCTGATCGAAGTGCCGTAAAATTGGCAATTTAAGGAACTGGGGATCGGTTTGAGCTAACAGGTTTCACCGGTCCCCTTAATAGTTTGAGGAGTTTGTCGCCCGCATTCAGTAGTTCCGGAAATGTGCGGTTTGGGTAGTAGGTCTCCAATCGTCGAACAACCGAATCGAAAAGACGATCGGCCTTCGCGGTAGATTCTATGGTTGTTAACAGTGCCAGAGCTGCGAGCAGTCTGAATTGCTCTTTCTGCAAGTGCCGCCTCATTGCGCGATTCCAGCGCCCTTTGTAACCTTCGTCCCGAATGCCGTCAGGAACATTCAAGCCACAGATGGCGCATATGACGAATTTGTCTGTTCCGACTATTGTCGCGTCAAATTCATCATCGTACGCACGATCTGGATCGTATATCTGTCCACAACAAGCGCAAACCAATCCCAAAGTGACTTCAGTTTTCGTCCCAATCATTCCAGGGTGAACATATTCGCGGTTCTTTTAAGTCGTCAATGGCAACAATGTGCCAGCTTCGATTATCCTCATCGCCAGTTGCGCGGTTCCAAAGTCATTGCTTCAAGATGCTGGTGAACAGAGCTAGCTCAGACACTTGTGTCTATCACTTGTTCTTCACGGTGATCCCCACCGCCGTCACCGGACCCCCGCACTTCCCACCGCGCAGTCCATTCAGGAACGCCTTTGTCTCCAGTAGTGTCAACTTCTCGGTAGTTCCGGCGAATCCCACGCCCGCGAAATTCATGTGCGTCGCCCCGTCGATCACGCCTAGCCACTTGCATCCCGCCGGCAGGCTGTCATAAGGAATGGTCCGCGACTTGTAGTCGCCCGTCTGCATCGACTTGTCCCGGGTGCCGGTCAGAATCAACATCGGTTTAGTAACTCCGCTCCACGCCTTCTCGGGAAACATCGGATCCGGCCCATCCGGCGACAACGCGACATAAGCGTCGAACCGGTCCTGCCCCGCCCCGTTCACATCGATTTTGAGCTTGGCCCCAGCTTCGACCATCACGGTCCGTGCGCCCATCGAATGCCCAATGAGAGCTACATAAGGAGCCTTGCACGCACTGTTCGCCCACTTTAGAGCCGCCGCGATATCCATCAGCCGCGCCTGGTATGCCTTCGGATCGTCCACCAGTTCGCGCAGTCCCTTCTTGATCCCGTGCTCTTGGCGTATATCGGAGGTCAATGCAGCCCGCCCGCTCTCTTTGTGCCCCATTACGATCGCCCGCCACCCGGCCGACCGTATTCCCTTCGCTAGATAGGAGTATCCGTCCTCGCTCCCGCCCGCTCCAGGAGAAATCAACGCCAGCGGAGCACATCCTTGCACGCTCGCCGCATACACTCGCAACGGAGTCATCGCTCCATCGGCACGCGGAGTCTGTACCAGTTCCTGCGCGGAACAAAAACTCGCAACGGACAACATGCCAATGGACAGCACTGCACAACGCAAGGTTCTCAAGATCAGCCCCCAGGAAATGCGATGTGAATGCGACAACGCTCGTCAGGATAAAACACGAGATGGGCGCGCGAGTTGCTCAATTGGAGTCCGAGGTAAGCGCAGTGTATTAATACGTTTTAATAGAGGCATTCTGATGATACAATCCGCCGCCGAGGGAGATTTCTCATGCGTATCTTTCGATTCTCAGTCTCAGTCCTTTTCTGTATCTCTGCGTCCCTGGGTCTGACGCAACCTCTGCACTCGCAGGCCACAGCGCCGAAGCTATCCGTGCATTGGGAAGAACTGACCGCTTCCGACTTCCGAGAAGGAGTGCATCGCTCGCAAGGAACCTGCCTGCTTCCGTTCGGAATCCTCGAGAAGCACGGTCCACATCTCCCTCTCGGCACCGATCTTCTCGACGTCCGCTACGCCGCGCTGCACGCCGCTGAGCAGGAATACGCGGTCGTGTTCCCCGAATACTATTTCGGACAGATTGCCGAAGCGAGACACGAACCCGGAACGATGTCCTACAGCCGCAGCCTGCAACTCGCGCTGCTGCAAGAAACCACCGATGAGATGGCCCGCAACGGCTGCAAGAAGGTTCTCATCGTCAACGGACACGGCGGCAACAACAGCCTGCTCCCGTATTTCGCACAGACCCAACTCGACAAGCCGCACGACTATGTTGTCTATGTTTTTAATGAACTGGAGCCGGATAAGGGCGGACCGCCCAAAAAGACCAGCATGGATATGCACGCCGGTGAGCGCGAGACTTCCAATATGCTGATCTCCCACCCCGACCTCGTGCACATGGACCGCGCCAATCGTGAGTCTGGCGCCGATCAGGCGCGCCAGAAGATTCCCGAGAACGTCTACACGGGCATCTGGTGGTACACGCGCTTCCCGTTTCACTACTCGGGCGACGGATCAGCCGCGAACAAGGAACTCGGTCAATTCCAGATGAACTGGTGGATCGACGCCATCGCGAAGGCGATCAAAGAAGTGAAGGCCGACGACGTCAGCCCCAAACTGCAGAAAGAGTTCTACGAGAAGAGCTCGCACCCGCTGGATACGCAACCGTAGAAAATTTCAGATGGTAGATTTCAGATTGCAGATTGAACGATCTCGCGATCGTAAATCTGCAGTCTGAAATCGAAAATCTGCAATCGTACTTCTGCAATCGTACTTCTGCCTTCTGCCTTCCGCTCACGAGCTTCCGATCAGCACACCGGTGATGAACACCAGCACCCCGCCCAGGCCAACCTGCAGCGCTGCAGTCACCCAGGGGGTATCCATGTACCGCTGGCGGATCCACGTAATCACACCCAATTCCGCAAGCACTACGGCGCCGGCCGCCCAAAGTGCCAGGCGAAAATCCTTGATCAAGAATGGCAGCGTGTGGCCAATCCCGCCCAGCGTTGTCATCAAGCCGCAAATCAGCCCGCGGATCCAGGGATGTCCGCGGCCAGTAAGACTGCCATCATCGGACAGAGCTTCTGCAAACCCCATGCTGATGCCCGCGCCAGCCGAAGCTGCCAGTCCCACCAGGAACGCGTCCTGGCTTTTTTGCGTCGCCAGCGCGGCTGCGAAAACCGGAGCCAGGGTCGAGACCGAGCCGTCCATCAACCCTGCCAGCCCCGGCTGCACGATCTGGAGGACGAACAGGCGCCGCTGGGCCACTTCTTCGTCGGCCTTCACATTGTCAGGAAGTTTTTGCTTGTCCAACTCCTGGGCACGCTCTTCGTGCTCGCGTTCCTCAGTGGCGAGGTCGTCGAGCAATTGACGAATACTCGCGTCCTGCGTGCGGGCCGCAGCTTTCTCGTAGAAACGCCGGGTCTCCACTTCCATGGTCGAAGCTTCTTTGCGAACCGCCTCAATCCGTAGCGGACGCACCAGCCACAATGCCGGACGCTCCACGAATCCGCGCACGTCTTGCCGTCGGATCAGCGGGATGTGGTCTCCGAATTTCCTCTGATACAGCTCCAGCAGGCGCCGCCGGTGCCCGGACTCCTCTTCGCGCATCCCATCAAACATCGACGCCGTCGCCGGATAATCCTGCCGCAGACCCTCGGAGAAATCGGCGTACACGCGCTCGTCTTCCTCTTCCAGCGCAATGGCCAGAGCCAACACTTCGCGTTCGGTAAGCTCTTCGAACTTTTTCATGACGCCATAGATTACAGGCCGCGGAGCATGAGTGACAATCTGGATTTGTAATTCACGGCCTCACGGAGGAGACATCGCCCCGTATCTCCACCGCTACTCCGTCCCTGAACGCCAGAACGGGCGTGTGGATGCTACTATCCCTCTAATGGCTCCTTTGAAGTCGTCCCGTAAATCCTCGAAAAAACTTAAAGGAGCCAAGACTGCGTCGGGACGTGCGGGCGCACCCGAACTCGTCATCATCACCGGTATGAGCGGCTCGGGAAAGGCCTCAGTCCTGAAGGCCTTCGAGGATCTCGGATACTACTGCGTCGATAATCTTCCGGTCGAATTGATTCCGCGCTTCGCGGAACTGGCGCTGCAGTCCCGCGATATCCGCCGCACCGCACTCGTGGTGGATGTTCGCGAAGGAAGCAAACTCGAGAAACTCCCCGGAATCCTGCAGTCGGTCCGCCAGATGATTCCCACCAAGATCGTCTTTCTCGAGGCCTCCGACTCGGTTCTGCTCCGCCGCTTCAGCGAGACTCGCCGGCCGCATCCGCTGGGCACGGACTCCACCGTCAAATCGGCCCTGAAACAAGAGCGCCGCCACCTCAGCAACATACGCCGCCTCGCCGACCTCGTCATCGATACCTCCAAGTTCAACGTCCACGAGTTGCGCGCGCATATCAATGAACGGTTTCTCGAGAAGTCTCCCGACAAGGGCATTCTCGTATCCTGCGTCAGCTTCGGATTTCGCCGAGGCGTGCCCGAGGACTCCGATCTTGTCTTCGACGTGCGTTTCCTCCCCAACCCGCATTTTGTGCCGGAGTTCCGTCCGCTCACTGGACGCGATCCTCGCGTGGCTAAGTACATCCGCTCTTTCCCGCAGACCCGGGAATTTATCTCGCGCATCTCCAAACTGCTCATTTACCTGCTGCCGCACTATGTCCACGAGGGAAAGAGTTATCTGACGATCTCGTTCGGCTGCACCGGGGGCCAGCACCGGTCGGTAATGATGGCGGAAGAAGTGGGTAAGCACCTCCGCAAAGCCGGATACCGTGTGAAAGTCGTCCACCGCGACAGCCCAAGCTAGCGGGACATGATTAATCCGCCCTATCCGCTGCAACCGCAGCCCATCGAGAAGAGCTGGATCGATCGCAACCCGCGCTGGAAGATGACACTGGGTTGCATCACCCTGCTGTTTCTGCATAGGGATCTTTGGTGCGACGCTCATCACGGTGATCGTGAGCTCATTTCATCGCAGCGATGTCTATCAGCAGGCGCTCGCGGAAGCCGTACAGAACCGCAGACGTGCGCGAACTCATCGGGCGAACCGATCAAACGCGGGATGGTTCATCTCAGGGCAAATCAGCGTCAGCGGGAGCACGGGCAGTGCGGATCTGTCGATTCCAATCTCAGGTCCCCGCGGGAAGGGAGCGATCCGGGCGGTGGCCAAGAAGAGATGGGAACTGGGAATTCACCTACCTGCAGGTAACGATCGAAGGCAGAGCGGGATCGGATCAATCTACTTCCGAATGCAAAGTTCACCACCGGCGAACTTTCCGGCGGATGACAAATCGTTCTAGGGACATCTGCACCGGAAACGCCATTCTCCAAGCGCAAGACTCAAGTAAAATAGACTCTTGCATCTCACCCCAATTCCACCGGCAGCACGCCAATGCGGCCCGTGCCGCGCGGGAGCCCCATGCGCCAGGTAATTCGGCTCTGCCGCTACGTGCTCCCGTTCCTGCTGCAATTGATTCCCGGCGTCTTTCTGCTGGCGGGCGTCGGCTTCCTGGAAGCTTTCCGTCTGGTCCTGTTGAAACCGGTTCTGGACCGTGTCCTGAACCCTTCCTCTGGCTCTGAAAACATCATCCTCTTCACCTGGCCGCAGACTGGCCAGCCCGTGTACCTTCAGCGTTTCGTTCCCACGCACTTCCACAATGCTTGGACCATCGTGGCGTACGCGCTGGTTGCTTCCACTGTTCTCAAGGGGATCTTCGATTACTGCGGCACCTACCTCGTGAACCACGCCGGATTCGGCATGATCACAAACCTGCGCAACGATCTCTATAACTCGGTTCTGCGCCGGTCTGCCGCCTTTTTCCAGAAGCACACGACCGGGACTCTGATCTCGACCATCATCAACGACATTGAGCGCGTGCAGTTCGCCATGTCGAGCATCCTCGCCGAGTTCCTGCAGCAGTTCTTCACGTTCCTGTTTACCGCAGGATTAGTCATCGTCCTGGGCCGCAAACTGGCCTGGGTCCTGGTCATTTTCATTCCGATCATCATCTTCTCTGCTGTCCGCATCGGACGCCGCGTCCGTTCCACCACCCGCACCGGCCAGGATCAGCTCGCCGACGTGCAGAACATCCTGCACGAAACCATCACCGGCAACCGCATCGTGAAAGCTTTCGGGATGGAATCGTGGGAAGTGGCCAGGTTCCGCACGGCGGCGCAACGTCTCTTCCGTGCCAATCTCCGCTCGGTCGCCGCGGCGGCAATCAGCTCTCCATTGATGGACATTTTCGGAGCCGTTGCCATTGCTCTTCTCCTGCTCCTCGGTCGCGACCAGATCGCTCACAACGAACTTACGCTCGGAGCCTTCATCGCGTTCGTCGCCGCCGTCCTCAGCATGTATAACCCGGTGCGGAAATTCGCCATCTTCAATAACGGGTTCCAGCAGGCGCTGGGCGCATCTTCGCAGCTGTTTACCTTCATGGACAGCGAGGATCTCGTCACCGAAAAAGCCGGCGCCAAGGCTCTTCCGCGCTTTTCCGGCAGCATCCGTTTCGAGAATGTTTCCTTCTCTTATCAATCTGACGGAGAAGACTCGCGCGAGGTGCTGCATGACATCAACCTCGAAGCAAAGCACGGAGAGATCCTGGCCATCGTCGGATCCAGCGGAGCAGGGAAGACCACTCTCGTTCACCTGCTGCCCCGCTTCTTCGACGTGACCGCAGGACGCATCCTCGTCGATGGACACGATGTTCGCGACGTCACCATTTCTTCGCTCCGCTCCCAGGTGGGCATCGTCACCCAGGACACCGTCCTGTTTAACGACACAGTCCGCAACAACATCGCCTACGGACAGCCCCATGTTTCGATGAAAGACGTGGAAGCCGCGGCGCGCGCCGCCCTGGCGCACGATTTCATTCTGAACCTGCCCGCGGGTTACGATACTGTCATCGGAGAACGCGGCTTTCGCCTTTCGGGTGGCGAACGTCAGCGGCTCGCGATTGCGCGGGCGCTGCTGAAGAATGCTCCGATCCTGATTCTTGACGAGGCAACGTCCGCTCTCGACAGCGAGTCGGAGGCCCTGGTGCAGTCAGCATTGCATAACCTGATGAGTGGCCGTACCGTCTTCGTAATCGCACATCGCCTTTCGACGGTCCGCCGCGCGAACCGCATCGTTGTGATCGAAAACGGAACTATCGCCGAGACCGGTGCCCACGAAGAGCTGATCCAGCACGTCGGCACGTACCGCCGGCTCTACGAATTGCAGTTTGCACAAGCCGATGTTTCCCCAGCGGTGGCGGAACAATGAAAGACAAATCCCCCATGCCCATACGCTCCATGACAGGTTTTGCGCAGGTGCGAGGTGAAATCCAGCAGAACGGAACCAATTCGGCCGGCGCGTCCGCATCTTCCAACGGACGGTTGGCCTTCGTTCTCTCGCTCAAGTCGGTCAACCACCGTTTCCTCGACCTGCACTTCCGTCTTCCGTCCGGCACCGACTCGCTCGAAATGCAACTCCGCCGGCTGTTCAAAGAGAAGATGGCTCGCGGCCACGTCGAGATCTCTCTCAGTATCGAACGTACCAGCAACGATACGTTCTCGCTGAATCGCCAGATCGTCGGCGGATACATCACCGCCTTTCGCGCTGCTGCCGCCGAGTTTTCGCTCGCGCATGAACCCGACCTGAATGCCGTTCTGCGCATTCCGGGAGCTCTCGATTCTTCCACCGACGATCGATGACGAGGCCATTGAGCCGGCCGTCATGTCCAAGATCGGGGAAGCCCTCGACCGCCTCAACCAGATGCGCGAAGAAGAAGGCCGGGGCATTGCCCGCGAACTCCGCGACCGCATGGTGCATCTCGCCGAGGCCAGCAAGAGCGTCCATCAGCATCGCCGTGCCGTTCTGCAGAACTACAGTGAGCGCCTGCAATCGCGCCTGCAGGAACTCTTCAGCGCCAGCGTCGATAAAGAACGCATTCTGCAGGAAGCCGCCCTGCTCGTCGATCGCAGCGACATTCAGGAAGAAATCGTTCGCCTCGAAACCCACATCCAGCATTTCCTCGGACTGCTCGAGCAGGGCGGCGAGATCGGCAAAAAACTCGACTTCCTGCTGCAGGAAATGAATCGCGAGGCCAACACTCTACTTTCGAAGACTTCCGGACTTGCCGGCGAAGCCCTTAAGATTACCGAAGCAGGTCTGGCCATGAAATCGGAAATCGAAAAATCACGCGAGCAGGTGCAAAACCTGGAATGAGCCCATCGCAAAAGCCGCTCGTCTTCATCATCTCCGCGCCTTCCGGCTCGGGAAAATCCACGCTTACCAACGATGTCCTGAAGCTGGTTTCGAACCTCGAGTTCTCGATCTCCTACACCACCCGCGCTCCCCGGGGCAGCGAACAGAATGGCAAGCAGTATCACTTCATCCCGATGGAAGAATTCGAACGCATGATCGAAGCGGGCGAGTTTCTCGAGTACGCCAAGGTACACGGCAACTGCTACGGCACCGCTCGCGAATTTCTCCGGCGAGGCCGGCCGGAAGGGCAATGACCTTCTGCTCGACATCGACGTGCAGGGAGCGGAGCAGATCAAGCACAATCTGACCGATGCCATCAGCATCTTCGTCCTTCCTCCCGATCGCGAGACTCTGGAATGGCGGCTGAGCAATCGCAGCGAAGATTCCCCCGATGTCATCCAGCGCCGGCTTGCGCGCCGCAGCCCGCGAAATCGAGCAGTACGACAAGTACGACTACGTCCTTATCAACGACAAGCTCGAGGAAGCGTGCGAGAACTTGCGCGCCATCGTGCTTTCGGAACGTTTGCGCCGTCTCGATCGGCCTCTCTCCGATACAGGAGAAGAAGACCATCGAACTGGCCGAGTGCTGCCGGCTGGCGAACGCCCGGGAGAAGGTGAAGCCGATCCTGTTGTCCTTCGGTGCGCCTGCTCCCTCGGCACGCTCTTAGGTTTCGCGGTATCATTTATCGACGCCACTTGAGGCGTCCTGACCGGAAAGCAGTCCCAGCAGGACAACCCGAACCCTGGTCCCGTTCTGCGGAATTTTCAATTGACGCTCGGCACTTGTAACCAAATTCGAACCTGTATTTCGAATGGAGATTCCCATGAAGTTGATCGACGGTTTCGACAGTAATTACCGGTACATCCTGGTCGCAGCCCGGCGCGCCCGCCAACTCCAGTCCGGCGCCCCGCCGGTGGTGGATACGAATTCCCGCAAGCCCTGCCGCATCGCGCAGGACGAAATCCGCGCGGGCAAGGTGAAATGGGAAATCCCGGAGACTCGTACCGCCGCCGAGCAGGCCTCCGAGTCTCTCAATAAAGCGCTGGGACAGGACTGAATCGCGGTTGTGTCGGGACGGATGGATCGCCGCTGGTTCGAGACTTGAGTCATTCATCTGAGATCGACAATCTAAATTCCATGAAGATCGCCCTCGGCGTTACCGGTGGAATCGCAGCCTACAAAGCAGCCGAGATCGTCCGTCTGCTGCAGGATCGCGGTATCCGCGTGCAGGTCGTAATGACCCGCGCCGCCCAGGAATTCGTAAGGCCCCTCACCTTCGCCGCCCTCTCCGGAGAGAAAGTCATCACCAGCATGTTCGCGCCGGGCGAGGAGCACGAAGCCAATATTGATTCCGCGATCGAACACATCGCGGTGGCGCAATCCATCGATGCTTTGCTGGTTGCTCCAGCGACGGCCGACGTCATCGCGCATTTCGCGCAAGGCATAGCGAGCGACTTCCTGACGACACTCTACCTCGCGACCACCGCCCCGGTCGTAGTCGCGCCCGCGATGAACGTCAACATGTGGAATCATCCCGCCACGCAGTCGAATCTCGACATTCTGAGAAAGCGGGGAGTGAAGATCGTTGAGCCCGGATCAGGCTATCTCGCTTGCGGAATGGTAGGCGCAGGACGTCTCGCGGATAACGACGCCATTATTGCATCTGTCCTCGAGACACTCGGTGCGTCGCAGGATCTGCAAGGCGAAACGGTTCTCATTACGGCCGGCCCGACTCGCGAGAAGATCGATCCTGTGCGCTTCCTCACCAACCGTTCCAGCGGACGCATGGGCTACGCCCTCGCGGAAGCCGCTCTGCGCCGGGGAGCCCGAGTTCTCCTGGTCAGCGGGCCCACATCGCTGACGCCGCCCGGAGCAGCGGAACTCACTCAGATCGAGTCAACGGATGCGATGCGGGATGCAGTCCTCAAACTCCTTCCCGAAGCCACCATCGTCATTAAGACCGCCGCCGTCTCTGACTACCGGCCGAAAGCTGCAGCCGGCCAGAAGATGAAACGCAAAGGTCCGATGACGCTCGAACTCGAAGCGACTCCAGACATCCTGAAAGAGATCTCGCAGAAAAAGACATCGCAGATCATTGTCGGCTTCGCCGCCGAAACCGAAAACGTCCTCGAAAACGCCCGCCAGAAGCTCCTGTCAAAGAATCTGGACGCGATCGTCGTCAACGACGTCTCCCGCGAAGGCGTAGGCTTCGACTCCGACCGCAACGCCGTCACCATCATTACTCGCGACGAAGTAATCGACGTCCCCGAAACCACAAAGTGGGAAGTAGCTCAACGAGTCCTGGACCAAATCGTAAAGCTTCGCCAAAGCCGAAAGTCCCCAGTAAAAGCCTAAAACGAATTCCTCTGTGAACCTCAGTATCCCCTGTGTTGAAAACTTTTGTGCCGTCCTTAGTGGTTGGCAGTTTTCGACGGCCGGTAATCAGTCACCGGTCCGGCAGCTATAATGGCGAGGACGAATGCCATCAGTCCTGGATCCCGAAACGCGCCGCGCCCTAACCGAGCGTATTCGTTACTACAACGAACTGGGCATCTACGATTTCTACCGCCGCGATGGCGCACGCGTGTTACCCGAACTTCTCGAACTAGCACCTGACCTCAACTCACGAGACGAAATGCCCGCAAAGAAATCGGCCGTCGCACCCAAGCTTGCAGACGAATCCATCTCAGTCCTCAACCCCAATCCTGAGCAAAGCACCACGGACCCGAAGGCTGCGCTCAAACTCATTCGCGAAGACCTCGGCGATTGCACCCGCTGCAAGCTGCACCAGCAAGGACGCAAGCAGATCGTCTTTGGCGTAGGCAATCCGCATGCCGACCTCATGTTCGTCGGCGAAGGCCCCGGCGCCGATGAAGACGCGCAGGGAGAGCCTTTTGTAGGCCGGGCCGGACAGCTCCTCAACAACATGATCAAGGCTATGGGCATTCGCCGCGAAGATGTGTACATCGCCAACGTGGTCAAGTGTCGTCCGCCGGGGAATCGCACTCCCGAGCGCGATGAATGTGAAACCTGTTCCCCATTCCTCATGCGCCAGATCGCGGCGATCAAACCGAAAGTAATCGTAGCGTTGGGTGCGGTATCCGCTAAGAATATGCTCGCGATCAATGCCCCCATGTCCGAACTCCGCGGACGTTTCTACGACTTCATGCCCACCGGTGCCCGCGCCAGCGATCCGACATGGCAAGGAGCGAAACTCGCGGTCACGTATCACCCGGCATTCCTGCTCCGCGACCCGCGCCAAAAAGGCGAAGCCTGGAAAGATCTCCAAATGGTGATGAAGTATCTAGGCCTGAAGGCGCCCCAAAAAGAAGACGCTTAGGGGCGGACGCCTTCGTCCGCCCATCTCCCCTTCGTGTCCTTAGTGGTTGATGATTTTGGGGTCTAAGACGCTCAGGGGGCGCGCGATTTCTTATGAACGGTTGTCACAAGCCGCGTTGATTTATCCTTCCAATTCAATGCCCGAATTCTGCGACGTAGCCCTGCCGGTCCCGCTGGACATGGTCTTCACCTACCGTGTCGCGGAGGGACTGACTCCAGTCGTTGGCGGACGCGTCCTCGTCCCCTTCCGCCAGCAGCGCATGTCGGGCATTGTCGTAGAACTCCACGACCGCAAGCCAAGCGTCACAACGAAGAACGTCATCAGCGTCCTGGACCCCGTGCCGGTTCTCGATGCTGACCTCCTTCGCCTCGGCCGCTGGATCGCCGTCTATTACCTCGCGCCGTTAGGCGAAGTCTTCCGCACCATGCTTCCCCTCACCGCCGAGTTCAAACGCCTCATCGGATACCGCATCACCGATGAGGGACAATCCGCCCTCCACCTCGCCGGCATGTCGGGATCTTCAAGGCGCTCGCAGCGCAGCCCCGAAGAGCAAGCCGCCGAGTTTCGCGTCCTGGACTACCTGTCGAGTTGTGAAGACGAAATCACTCGCGAACAGACTCTCCGCTCCGCCACGGGTGCTTCCCGCAAGATTCTCGAAGGCATGCTCCGCAAAAAATGGATCACGCGCCAAGACCTCTCCGCCCCGCAAGACGCCAAGCGCACCATCAAAACCGCAGTTCTGAACTCCGCGGAAGGCAAACTGAACGAGAACCAGAAGAAGATCGTCGACACCGTGACCGCCGCAGGCGGGAGAATCCCGGTTGAAACCCTCCAGGAACTCGACGTCCCCCGCAGCACGCTAACCACGTTAGTCAAGCGCGGCCTCATCCACCTCGAAGACACGCCATCGGACTTCACCATCTCCCGCACCAAGCCTCGGCCGATCCTTTTCGATTTCGATCTCAGCCCGGCTCAACAAGCAGCTCTCAAGCGCCTGCGCGATGACGTGGCCGCGAAGAAATTTTCTGGAATGCTGCTGCACGGCGTTACCGGCTCGGGGAAGACCGCGGTCTATCTGGCCGCGATGCGCTCCGTCCTCGAAGCCGGACGCTCCGCCATCCTCCTCGTCCCCGAGATTGGCCTCACCCCCGCCGTGGCCGCCGACCTCCACCAGATCTTCGGAGACGAAGTTGCCATCCTGCACTCTGCGCTTTCCGACCGCGAGCGCGCCGAGCAATGGCATCGCATCAAGCGCGGAGACGCTCGCATGGTCGTCGGAACGCGTTCCGCGGTCTTCGCACCAGTCAACGACCTCGCTCTCATCATCGTTGACGAAGAACATGACTCCTCCTACAAGCAGGAAGAGACTCCGCGCTATCACGCCCGTGACGTGGCTGTGATGCGCGCCAAGATGTCCAACGCCGTCGTCGTCCTCGGCTCCGCGACGCCGAGCCTGGAGTCTTATTTCAACGCGCGCAAGAGCAAATACGCCTTGGTCGAACTTCCCGATCGTGTCGAGAAGCGTCCTCTGCCCGAAGTTGAAATTCTCGACATGCGTGTCGAGTTCCAGGAGACCGGACGCGAACAGGTCATCTCCCGCAAACTCGCCGCCGAGATCAAGGACCGTCTCGACCGCAAAGAGCAGGTCATGGTCCTGCTCAATCGTCGCGGATATTCGCCGGTCGTCCTCTGCCGCACCTGCGGTAAGAAGCTCGAATGCAATAACTGCGCCATCTCCCTCACCCATCACAAGCGCGAGCACAAGATGGTCTGCCACTACTGCGGATACACTGCCCCCGTTCCCAAAGCCTGCGTACACTGCGGCAGCGAATACGTGTACTTCCTCGGCACCGGATCTGAAAAGCTCGAAGAGCTACTCCATGGCATGTTCCCGCAGGCCCGCATCGCCCGTCTCGATCGCGATACAGTCCGCGGCCACGAAGATTTCGAACGCACGCTCGCCGGACTCAATGAAGGCGAACTCGATCTGCTCGTCGGCACCCAGATGATCGCCAAGGGGCACGACATTCACGGCGTCACGCTGGTGGGCGTCGTGGGCGCCGACGTTGCCTTAGGTCTCCCCGATTTCCGCGCCGCCGAACGCACCTTCCAACTCTTGACGCAAGTTGCCGGACGCGCCGGACGCGGCCAATCCCCGGGCAAAGTCATCCTGCAAACGTACTTTCAGGATCACTACGCAGTGCAGTACGCGGCCCGTCACGACTTCGTCGGCTTCTACGAGAAGGAACTGCAGTTCCGCAGTTGGATGCATTACCCACCGTACTCCGCCCTCGCCAACGTTCTCGTTCGCAGCGACAAGCTCGATGACGCGCTCACCTGGTCCGGCCATCTCGGACAATGGTTCGACAAGACCCGTCACGAAGGCGTACGCGTGCTCGGTCCAGCCGCCGCGCCGATCATGCGCCTCAAGCGCGACTACCGTTACCACTTCGTCCTGAAATCCCCCAGTCGCGAGAAACTCAACAACACTCTCCGCGCCATGCTCGCCTACGCCGCGCAGCAAAAAATCCCGCGCACCCAGGTCATCGTTGACGTTGACGCCCTCTGGTTGATGTAACGAATAGATCGGGATATCCTGCCGCCGATGCCCTCGAAACCCTCGACCTCTCCGCAGCCGAAATTCTTTGCCACGCTCGCCGATTGGCGGGCCTGGCTCGAAAAGCATCACGCCGACACCGAAGAACTCTGGGTTGGATTCTTCAAGCGCGGCTCAGGACGCCCCAGCATCACCTGGCCTGAATCCGTCGATGGCGCGCTCTGCTTCGGTTGGATTGACGGGGTTCGTCACGGCATCGATGAAATCAGTTACAGGATCCGCTTCACGCTGCGCAAGCCGAAAAGCACGTGGAGCGCAATCAATATCAAGCGCGTGAAAGAACTGACCAGGCTGAACCTGGTACACCCAGCAGGTCTCGCTGCTTTCGAAAAGCGTGACGGAGACCGCTCCGCAATCTACTCCTACGAGCAGCGAAAAACGGCCGAACTCCCGCCCACCTACGAAAAGCAATTCAGGGCAAACGCGAAGGCTTGGACGTATTTCCAATCCCAGCCGCCGTGGTATCGGCGCACGTCCACGTACTGGGTCATCAGCGCGAAAAAAGAAGAAACAAAGCTGAAACGCCTCACGACTCTGATCGAATGCTCGCAGCAGGGAAGGACGATTCCGTCTCTGACGCGTCCTTCTGACCAACGATAAATGTCGCACGCACAGATTTTCAGCGGCCACGATGAGCAGCTTATCGGAAAGGCGAAGCCGTGATTGTCACCACCAGCATGAACGCAGCAAATAGAGCGGGAACCCAGCGGCTTGCCGGGAGACTCGGGAACTCGGGAGCTTGTTCGTGCCTCAGTGTGAACACATTCATCGCGGTCACGATTCCTGCCCACACCCACCATCCGTAATTCGACAGGCCGAGATAGATGAGCGCCAGCACCGTGATCCAGGAAATCACTTTGTGCACGCGAGGCGCGAGAGCGTAAACGATATGCCCGCCATCCAACTGACCAGCCGGCAGTAGATTCAAAGCCGTCGCGTACATCCCAACCCACGCTGCAATCGATGTGGGATGCAATAGGACTCGCCCGAGTGGCAATCCTGCGGTGCGTTGCGCCCAGCCAAGTCCGGCCAAAATCCGATGCATTCCGGTGAATATCAGCGGAAATCCGACATGCAGATCCCCTGGGATCGGCGCTGCAACTGCCGGCTTCGCCCATCCCAGAGATACGACCAGCATCGCAAAGGCGACGACAAAACCCGCAATGGGCCCCGCGACTCCCACGTCGAACAACGCGGCCCGTGATCGGATTCGCGACCGTATCAGAATCACCGCCCCCATCGTCCCGATTGGACTCGGCATCGGAATAAAAAAAGGAAGCGTTGCGTGGATCCCGTACTTCCGACAATAGAGATAATGCCCCATCTCATGTGTCAAAAAGAACAGCATGACCGTTGCTGCGAACGGCCAACCTGCAAGCAGACGATCCGGATGCGAATAGACCCAACTCGCTGGAAAATACGGAATGGACTCATCCGCGATCGAAAGCGCCGGATGATTGTGATCGAAATTGAATTGCATCCGCGCGCCCATCACAAGCGTCGTGAAACACGTCGCGAGCAGCAGCAGGATATGCAGCCAGTACCGCTCCGCCGCAGGCTCTCCCTCGGGCTCAGGGAGCGGACGGTAATACTCCATCGTGGATGTTGGGATCGGGGGACTAGTTTCAGACATGCAGTTCGATACAAATTCTCCGCGAAGAACTCGCGTGATATTCAAATGCTACTACAGCTTCCCTCCGTGTTCCCCTGTGTCCCCCGTGGTGACCACCGCGCCACTGGCACTTCCGGGGTATTACCAACGGGCCATTTTGTCGCAGGCAACTATCGCCTACCATGTCGGCATCGGCGTCAGAAGACACGCCGTTCGCGGTGTAGCGCCACTCGAACGGTCCCCATTCATCTTCTGATTCCGTTGTGCCGGCGAGTCGCACCCCTACCGACAAGCCATTTCCTCCCCGCTATACAAATCTATGAGTCTGGCTGCCCCGATTTCTGCAATCGAGGTGAGGTCCACCTCTGCCGTTCTGCATGCCCAGTGGGCGGAAGTGCAACGGCAAGACCTGCACGCGTGGAATAATCTTCTTCGTGCAACCGAGGCTTCGATTTACCAGTATCCGTTCTGGAACGAGCCTTACCGCCGCGTTTGGGTGAAGCCCCGTTATCTGGCATGGGGAACGGCGCGCGATCCGCTAGCATTTGCGACGATCCTTACCGTGGGTGGCGGACCCGCAAAAATCGGCCTGGTCTTCCGCGGCCCCGCGCAGTTCTCATCCCACATCCAACTTCCACGGACCATGTTCAGCGAACTGCTCGCTTGGGCACGCACTCAGGGATACATGTTCCTCCGCTTCACCCATTCCGATCCCCAGATTCTCACCGGTATCGCCACCGCTGGCGATGCCCTCGGTGCCGAAGCCCTCGACCTCGACGCCTTCCCCTATCTTTGCGATTATCCGATCGTCTCCGAGGACTACATCGTCCACCAGTACGAGTCCGAAGAAGAGACGCTGGCCAGTTTCGATCGCGAAGCGCGCCGCAAAATCCGCCGCGGCCTCGAAGCCGGATACGAGTTTCGCTCCGACGATTCTCCCGAGGCGCTGCAAGAGAGTTGGCCCTTGTATCAGGACTGCGCCCGCCGCAAGCACTTCCGCCTCGAGCGTCCTCTGTCGTTCTATATGGATCTCATGCGCGGAGCTCAGTCTTACAATCGCGCCCGGCTCTACGCCGTAACCCAAAATGGAAAAACCGTAGGCAGCACGCTACTCTTCCGCGACCGCACGACCGCGCACTGCTTGCTCGCCGCCTTCGAGGCCGAGCATCGCAACTCCGCCGCCCTGCTGCACTGGCGCTCTATGCGGGACATGTACCGCCTGGGCGCAACCCGCTACAACATGGGCCCCGGCCCCGGCACACTCGCCAGATTCAAAAGCGAATTCTGTCCGTACCCAACGCACTACCCACGTCCGCTCACGGTTGTCTTGAAACCAGATCGGTTTCGTCTCTGGAGAAAGGGCTTCGTCCCCATGGCGAAGCAACTCCAACCCATGCTCCGCAAACTAGCCTTCCAGCGTGCAGCGTTAAGCCGCTAAGTAGCACCGCTGTCCCGGCGGCTAGTAGTCGCGGCGTCTCCCCGCTACACGTGCCTCAATGATGAACTGATGGGAGGCGAAAAACAAGAGAAGGACACGACACAGAAAAAGAAGTGATCAAATAAAGGGTTGGAAACGAAATAAAAGGAACGGCACGACTTCAGTCGTGCCGAAAAGCCGCATAACGAAGCGGCTTCGCCGTTGAGGTTTTCACTTACCCCGCAAAGAATCGGGCGCGAGCCCTCAATCGATCGACTGCAATTCTTTCCCGGGCTTGAATCGCACCGCACGCCCCGGAGGAATCGAAACTTCCGCCCCGGTCCGCGGATTCCGCCCAATCCCCGTCTTGCGCGGACGCACGTTGAACACACCAAATCCCCGCAACTCGATGCGGTTCCCCGCCGCCAGCGACTTCTTCATGCTCTCGAAGACGGTCTCCACCGCCAACTCAGCCTTGGTCTTGGTGATTCCGGTCTTTGCAACCACTTCGTTGATAATATCGAGCTTGATCACAAGCGACTCCCGGGTACAGGGTCAAGATGGTCCTACAAGTCATTGATGCTAAGGAACATAGGCCAGATTGTCAACCGGAGCACCATTCCCGTAAACTACCAGCACTCCAGCCAACAGGAATTGAGTAATTTTGTAATTTCTTAGTTGTGTAATTTGTCGTGTCTCCGGATCGACTGCGTTTTCAAATTACAAAATTACCAGATTACCCAATTACAAAATTCCCAAGGAGTTCCATGCTCAAGAGCGACCGCTGGATCCGCAAGATGTCCAAAGAACACGAGATGATCAACCCTTTCTCCGAGAAGCAGGTCCGCGACGGAGTGATCTCCTATGGCTTGTCGTCCTACGGTTACGACCTGCGCGTAGCCGACGAATTCAAGATCTTCACCAACGTAAACTCCACTATCGTCGATCCCAAAAAGTTCGACGAGAAATCCTTCGTCACCGTGCAGACCGATATCTGCATCATCCCACCCAACTCATTCGCTCTGGCGCGCTCCGTCGAATATTTCAAGATCCCGCGTAGCGTGCTCACCATCTGCGTAGGCAAGAGCACCTACGCCCGTTGCGGCATCATCGTGAACGTAACGCCATTTGAGCCCGAGTGGGAAGGCTTCGTTACCCTTGAGATCTCCAACACCACCCCGCTCCCGGCCCGCATCTATGCCAATGAAGGTCTTTGCCAGATCATCTTCTTCGAGTCCGACGAAGTCTGCGAAACCAGCTACGCCGACCGCAAAGGCAAATACCAGGCCCAGAAGGGAATCGTCCTTCCGAAGTTGTAGAGCGGGAACCTAAGAAGAGAATTTGCAGGAACTAAAAAGACGAGTCCCCACTCTACGTGACTTTCATAGAGTGGGGACTTTGACTTTGCTTTTGAAACTCTAAAACCTGGAAACCTGTTCAATCCTACTTCTGATTCTCCCCCTCACCCTCTTTAAACATGTACTTGATGGCGGGCTTATAAATCATCAAATTCGGATCCCCATTCTCCCGGTTCACCTTGATGCAATTCCGGTCGTACCACTCAATGATTCCGTGAATCTCTTCACCGTCGCGCAGCATGATTACCATGGGTGTCCGCGACTGCATCTGTTTCTGGTAATAGAAATTCTCCGCGTTCGTTTGCTCCGGAGGCGCCAGTTTCTTACCGCCTCCTCCGTTCATCGGGCGTTCTCCACGATCCCCCCGCTCCGTTCGTTCCGGCCGTTCGTGTCTCTCCGGACGCTCCCGCCTTTCCTGCATCTGTGCGGGAGCAGAATTATGATTGCTGTGATTTCCATGGTTTTCCGGTCTCGGGAGTGTGGGCCGAATCAGCTTGCGGTTCGCGAAGTTCTCTCGATCGACGGATTCACCGCTCGTTACGGGATCCATAATAAGTTCCTTCATGTGGCGCTACCTCTAGGTGCACGCGTTCGCGCAAACCCGTACTTACTAGGACCCGATGAATGCAGGACGAAGGCGTGGAATTTCCCTAAAACTTATCACAGGACCCATTCCCTGACAATGATTCCTTCGTGCCATACCCGCGTGTGCTAATTCTTGCACACCCGCTACAATATCGATTCTCCCATTACTTCGTGCTCGAAAGGTCTGCCCCGCGCCGCTCCCGCCCGCTCATCGTAACCAGCGCCACCAGGCTCGCCACAATCAGCACAGTCCACGCGAACATCGGCTGATAACTTCCCTGATATTTCTGCTCCACCAGCCGGGCTTGCAGCACGGAGTTCTTCGACGACAGTAAATTCCCCAATTGGTACGCGAATCCTGGAAACGTTCCGCGCACGGCCGCAGGCGACAATTCATTCAAGTGCGCCGGAATCACTCCCCATGCGCCCTGCACCATGAACTGCATCAGAAATCCCCCCAGCGCGAGCATGGGAATGCTTCGCGAATACGCCCACAACGGAATGACGCGGCAGTGACAGCAGCGCCGCAATCACGATCGCCCGCCGCCTCCCAATCCGCTCCGACCAACTCCCGAACACAACGCCGCCCACCAGCGCTCCAAGGTTCGCAATCACAGCAACAAACATGACTGCGTGCGGACTGAAATGATGACCTCGAGTCAGAAACGTCGGATACAAATCCTGCGTCCCATGACTGAAAGAATTGAACGCGAACATCAACACAGTCATCAGCGCAAACGGCCCGATGAACTTGAGAATATTCCGCCCCAAGCCCGATTCGGCTCCCTTCGAAACCTGTCCCCGGAGCCATGCCGGAGATTCGTCCACCTTCGACCGGATATAGATCACCAGAAACGCCGGCAGCGCTCCAATCACAAACATCCCGCGCCACCCGACCAGTTCGAATACAGTCCCATAAACCAGCGCCGCCATCAGGAATCCAACGGCGTATCCCTCCTGCAACACTCCCGAGAAAAATCCACGTTCCTCGGCCGGTAAGGTCTCGAATGCCAGCGCGGCCCCCACGCCCCACTCGCCGCCCATCGCAATTCCAAACAGCGCGCGCGTAATGATGAAAATCTTCAGCGAAGGCGCAAACGCCGATGCCAGTTCGAACACGGAGTACGCAATGATGTCCACCATCAGTGTCCGCCGCCGCCCAAACCGGTCCGCCATCAGCCCAAACAGAAACGCCCCCACCGGACGAAACGCCAGAGTAATAAAGACCGCCTCTGTCACAGTCGAGATCTTCGCCTGAAACTGGGTAGCCAGCGCGCTGATGCAAAACGTCAAGAATGAAAAAATCAAACGCATCCAGCGACCACCCCAGAAAACAAGCAATAAACGTATTCCGCTGCACCGCGCTCAGCCGTCGAAAGTGCCCGATAAATTCCATGCGGTAGTTGCTTTCCTTCGTGGACCTTAGTGTCCTTTGTGGTTTGAGCTTTTGAGATCGCGGACGCGACAACGGATGCTAGCATAAGCCCCATCTTCAATCTAAAATCGAACTTCTGCATTCTGCATTCTGACTTTTACTTCTGACTTCGCCCATGCCCGAACTCGACCTCCCACAACGCCAGGCCACCGATACTCTGATGCTCACCGGCTTCTGGTATCGTGCCCTACCTGCCGCCCGCGTCCAGCGCAATCAACTCCACAAAGCGACGCTGCTAGAAATCCCGCTCGTCATCGGACGCGACCGCCAAAACCAGCCCTTCGCGCTGCGCGACGCCTGCCCGCACCGCGGCATGCCGCTCAACACAGGGCGCTTCGACGGCGAAAATCTCGAGTGCCCGTATCACGGATGGCAATTCGACGTGCACAACGGACAATGCCAGCTGATCCCTTCACTGACATCCGACCAGACCATGAAGGTCGATCGCATCTACGCCGGCAGTTATCCCTGCGAAGAGCAGGACGATTTCATCTGGGTCTATATCCCGGATCCCGGCCCGCTCGGCGCAGGATTCACCAAACCCGCCGAAGCCTCTGAGCCCGCGCCAACCATCGAAAAGTTCAGCCCAAAGTACAAGCTCGCCTACCTACAAGCCGAAATGCCCGTCAGCATCGACCATGGCATCATCGGCCTCATGGACCCGGCTCACGGACCTTTCGTCCACCAAGCCTGGTGGTGGCGCACCGAGCACAGCATCCACGAAAAGAAAAAGAATTTCGAGCCGATCCCCAACGGCTTCCGCATGGCGGCGCACACGCCCAGTTCCAACTCCGCGCCCTACAAGCTTCTCCGCCTGTATGCCGACGCCGACTCCATCACCACAACCATTGATTTCGTGCTTCCCAACATCCGCACTGAAACCATCCGGGCAGGGAAGTACTGGTTCTCAAGCCTGACCACCGTCACGCCCATCACACGCAATCAATGCCGCATCGATGTGGTCGCCGCCTGGAACCTCTTCCGTTGGGTCCCGTTCGTCCCCGGCCTGCTGAAATATGTCTTCGGAAAATTCGTAGAACAAGATCGCCGCACCATGGAAATGCAAGCGGAAGGCCTCAAGCACAACCCGCACCTGATGCTCATCGATGACGCCGACAAACCTGCCAAGTGGTACTTCCAATTGAAAGCCGCCCACCTTGAAGCGAAGCGCACCGGACAGCCAATGCACCACCCGCTGCCAGCCCCAGTGATTTTAAAGTGGAGGAGTTAGGTCTTCCTCCGTGGACCTCAGTGCCCTCTGTGTTGAGCGTTGGGGTGTTGCTTGAAAGCAGCCCTACCCCACTTTCCGGCATCGAAGCCGCATGCCAACCCAGCGCAGAAAGAGCTTTCTGTACCGTCACTCGCTCAGCATTGTAAGCAGCACCATTCTCCTGGCCTGGATCGTTCTCTACACCCGGTCCAGTCCGGGCACGCATTGGGGATCATTCTTCGGAAACGCCATCGCCGACTGGACCGGACTTCTGGTCACGGTGCTCGCCACGAAATATTTCTATGAGGTTGGCTCCGCCGAAAGTCGACGCCCACCACAGCACTGGCTCGGACCGGTATTGCGGATACTGAACCGTCACTCGTTGACACTTTTTCTCGTATTGACCGGCATCGGCTGGATTTGGCTGTTTGCAAAATCGGATCCCACATCCAAGTGGGGACAAGTGGTCAGCAACATCGTCTCTGAATGGACGCAAATTGCAGGCATGGTCCTGCTGACCAAACGCCTCTTGGAATCTCACTCCAAAGAAAGCCGGCACTGAGTACTGAGTACTACTACTCCGCCACCAGCCAGTCCATCGCCTCTTCCCGCGTCTTGAACGTAGGAAAATCGCGCTGCGAAAAGCTCTTGAAATTTTCGTAAAACACGTGCGGCAGGCTCTCCGTCCCGACCCATGCCGACTTCTTCACATACGGACGGTCCAGCGTCAGCACTTCCTTGATCCGCGTCGCCACATTCTTATCGACCTCCGCGCCCGTGAAATCCGCCAGGGTCAGCACCGATCCCGGAGCGTGCCGCGCCACATGGGCACGCACTTGATCCAGCAGCAGCATCATCTCCTTGCCGCCGCAATGGCTGAAATCAATGACGAAAATGGCCTTCCCTTTGTGCTTAACGAATCGCAGCCGTTCGTCACGAGTGCCCGGATCCGTATCGTCGGACATCATCCCAGCAGCGCCTCCACCACGCCGTAAGCCCCGTCCAGCGCGGCATCCAGCGCGGACGCATCCTTCCCTCCGGCTTCCGCCAGATCCGGACGCCCTCCGCCCTTTCCGCCCACCTTCTGCGCCACCGGCCCGATCACTTTCCCCGCCTGCACCCGCGAAGTCAGATCCTTAGTCACACCGACGATCAACGCGACATTTCCATTCGACGCCGATCCCAGCACCACGACGCCCGATCCAATCTTGTCGCGCAGTTGATCGACCAGCGTCCGTAATTGCGCTCGCTCCAGATTGTCCACTCGATGCGCCAGCACCTTGACGCCCTTCACGTCCTTGATCTTCTCCCCGACATTCGCCGTCGCAGAAGACGCCGACTTCATTCGCGCCTGATCCAGTTCCCGCTGCAAGCGCTTAATCTCCGCATCTTTCTTTTCGAGTTCCAGTTTCAAAGCCTCAGCAGGAGACAAAGGTTTTTCAGCATCGGAAGCCATCTCAGAAGTGGGTGCCCCATTCTTTCGCGTCGTTTGCGAAATGGTGGGCTTGGCAAGGGCGGGAGACACAAACGCCGACACAACGTTCTCCAGTTCATGATCCCGACGGAAGTGCTTGAGCGACCCCTCCCCGGTAATCGCCTCCACGCGCCGCACTCCCGACGAAACGCTTCCTTCCTTCAAAATCTTGATCAGCCCGATCTCGCCGGTCGCACCGGTATGCGTCCCGCCGCAAAGTTCAGTCGAGAAATCGCCGATCCGGATTACACGCACCTTGTCGCCATACTTCTCCCCGAATAACGCCATCGCGTGATACTCATTCACCGCGACATCAATCGGCACATCCGCAATCGTCTCCACCTTCCGATTGCGCAGCACCTCCTTATTGATGATGTCCTCGATATCCTGCAACTCTTCATCGGCGACAGCAGTGAAGTGTGAAAAATCAAATCGCAGATGCCCCGGCGCCACCAGTGATCCCGCCTGCTTCACGTGCTTGCCCAGAACCTCGCGCAGCCCGGCATGAAGAAGATGCGTAGCCGTGTGATTGCGCATCGTCGCTTCACGAACGTCGGTGTTTACGACGGCATCGACCTTATCGCCAACCCGAAGCACCTGCTTCGCGAATACCTGATGCGCGCGTACACCCTGAATCGGGTAATAGCAGCCCTTCACATCAGCGACGATAGTGTTGTGGTCGTCGGAGTAAAACCACCCGCGATCTCCAACCTGGCCTCCGGCCTCCGCATAAAACGGCGTGTGATCGAGAATGATCTCGCCCTCATATCCAGCCTCGAGCTGCTTCACGCCCTGCCCGTTGTGAATGATCGCCAGCACTTCGCAGTTCTCCGACCGCGTCTGCCGGTATCCCTCAAACTCCGACTTGGGCAAAGCCTGATACGCCGGATTCGCCGTCTGCTTCGCCGCCCCCTTCCACGAAGCCCGCGCCCGCGTTTTCTGCTCGTCCATTGCCCGATCGAATCCAGCCCGATCAAACGCAATCCCCTGGTCCCTCGCCGCATCCTGCATGAAATCGAGCGGCATTCCGAACGTGTCGTACAGTTTGAACGCATCCTCGCCGGCAAGTTGTTCCTGCGAAGTCTTCAGTAATTCTTCAAGCTTCTCCAGTCCCACTTCCATCGTGTGCGCAAACCGCGTCTCTTCGGCCAGTACCGCCTTCGACACGCGATCCACCGTCTCATTCAACTCCGGATACGCATCGTTCATCAGATCCCGCACCGCAAACACCATCTGGTACAAGAACGGCTTCGTCTGTCCCAGCAGCCGTCCATGCGTAATCGCCCGCCGGATGATCTTCCGCAGCACATACCCGCGCCCCTCATTCGAAGGCAACACGCCATCCGAAATCAGGAACGTTGCCGCCCGCGAATGGTCCGCAATCACCCGCAAAGAAGCCGCGGCTGTACTGTGCGTGATGCCGCCTCCGCTGTCCAGTTCCTTCGTTAGCGAGGCACCCGTCAACTCCGCCGCCCGCTTGATCAGTGGCGTAAACAAGTCCGTCTCATAATTCGAGATCACGCCCTGCAGCACCGCCGCCACCCGCTCCAGCCCCATCCCGGTATCGATCGACGGCTTGGGCAGCGGCGTCAGCTTCCCGGACGCGTCGCGGTCAAACTGCATGAACACCAGATTCCATATCTCCACATACCGCCCGCACTCACACCCGAACTCGCAATCCGTATGCCCCTGGTCCGACGCGATCGCACCCATGTCGTAGTGAATCTCGCTGCATGGACCGCAGGGCCCCGTATCGCCCATCTGCCAGAAGTTGTCCTTCATCCCCATCTCGTAGATGCGGTTCTTCGGCACCCCCTGTCCAAGCCACAAGTCATACGCCTCGGAGTCGCGCTCTACGCCGTTTTCACCCTTGAAGATGGTCGTGTACAACTTGTCTTTCGCGATCCCAAACCACTGCGGAGAAGTAATCAGCTCCCACGCGTAAGCAATCGCATCTTTCTTGAAGTAATCACCGAAAGAAAAATTCCCCAGCATCTCGAAAAACGTGTGATGCCGGTTGGTGAACCCGACATTCTCCAGATCGTTGTGCTTCCCGCCCGCCCGCACACACTTCTGCGACGTCGAGGCCCGCGGGTAATCGCGTTTCTCCAGCCCGAGAAACACGTCTTTGAATTGATTCATCCCCGCATTGGTGAACAGCAACGTCGGATCATTGGCCGGGACGAGCGACGACGAGTGCACCTCTTTGTGCCCCTTCTGCACAAAGAAGTCCAGGAACTTCCTGCGAATTTCCGAACCTGTCAGCATGAGAGCTAATTCTAAATGACGCCGGGTAGCCCATTCTAAACGGCGCGTATTTTGCGACGTTTAGAGTGGGGAATTTGACGTTCCGAAACACAACCCAGACTCAGGATCACGCGAATTCCGCTGTGATCCCCTGTGGCCTCCGTGTTTGAAAGTTCTTGCGCGGGTCACCACGGTTGATCCTGACCATCACCGTGGAAGAGCGGCCCTTCAGGGCCGCGATAAGGCGCAAAAAAATGGGGGCTTTAAGCCCCCGTGGCCTCTATGTGAGCGAAACTATTTCAACGCGTTAGCCGTCTTATCCGTCCCCTTCTTCACCCCGTGCCCGATGCCTTTCACGCCCTTCTTAATCCCGCTGCCGGTCTTCTTCGCAGCATCTTCCGTCACCTGGCCAGTCTTGTCTGCAGCCTTCTCCGTATCTTTCCCCGCAGTCTTAGCGCCCTTCTCGGTGTCCTTTGCAGCGATCTTCGTATCTTTCCCGGTAGTCTTGGCCGCAGCCTTCGTTACATGCCCGGTCTTTTTTGCGGCCATCTCGGTGTCTTTAGTGGCCGTCTTGGCGCCCTTCTCCGTATCCTTCGCCGCCGTCTTGGTCGCGTCCTTTACCTCGGTAGCCGCGCCCTTCTTCTCCGTACTGTCAGCCTGCCCATAGACAAGTGGAATGGCCATCAGCAACGCACCCGCAAGTATCCCTGCCAACTTCACTTTCATGTCTTCCTCCTTACAAGTTGTTCCAGGATGGTTTTGAAGTATGCCCGAAATTGTAAGATGCGTGCAATCACGCACGGAGATGGATCAGTCTAAAAAGCGGATGTCAGCAGGAGCACAATGACTGAATCACTCAATGGCGAAATGACCCAATCGCGAATCATTCTTCCCCCTCCAGCGCAGTCAAAGTCTCATCATCCACATCCCACTTCTTCAAAATAGAGAAGATCGTCCGAGTCCCAAATCCAGCCCGCACCAACTGCCGAAAGATCCGAGCCGTCTCCTTCTGATCGCGGGGCTTGTTCATCCTCTTCTTCTTCAGATACGCCCGCGCCTGCTTCTCCTCGCTCACCCCGTCATAAACGGATTCAATCGCCTTGTCGATGACATCCCCATGCACCCCGCGCGTCTTCAACTCCGTGACCACGCGCCGGCTCCCGAACTTCTGATTATCCCGCCGCATCGACGAGTAATAAGCGGCATACTTCGTATCATTCAGATATCCCTGATCCTTCAGTCGCCGGATCACCAACTCCACCAGCGTCTCCGCATACTCCGACTCCGGATCCTCCACCCGCGCCCGCATCAACCGCTTCAACTCCGCCACAGTCCGCATCCGCCGAGCCAATGCTCCAACGGCATACTCGTACATCTCCTCTTCGGAATACTGCCGCCGCTTAGGCCGCGAGAACGTCATGCGAATAACGATAGCGCAAACCAGCGATCATCATCGGTCGTCGGTAAGTTTTCCTTTGTGAACCTTGGTGCCCTTCGTGGGTAGAGCCTTTCCCCGTCAAAGAAAAAGGGCGCGACCCGAAAGCCGCGCCCCAATCTGAAATGTTAAATCGGCAATCTGAAATTGAAGCTCTATCTCCCCCCAAACCCGGTGGACTGCATCGACTGCCGCGAGATATCCGCCGTGGATGCGATACCCTGCATTCGCAGTTTGAAGTCGTCGGCATTCGAAGCGTTCTCCAGAGCCGTTTCGTAATTGACCAGCCCCGCCTGGAACAGATCCCACAGCGACTGATCGAACGTCTGCATGCCATACTGCGATGTGCCTGCCGAAATCGCGTCGCGGATCGACCGGGTCTTTTCCGGAACCAGCACGCACTCTCGGATGTACGCCGTATTGATCATGACCTCCACCGCGGGCACGCGGCCCTCGGCATCGCAGCGCCGCACCAGCCGTTGACTGATGATCGCGCGCAAGACCGCCGCCAATTGCATGCGAATCTGCTTCTGTTCCGGCGGAGGGAAGATCGAAATCACGCGGTTGACCGTTTCCACAGCGTCCAGCGTGTGCAACGTCGAGAACACCATGTGGCCGGTTTCCGCTGCATGCAGCGCCGTCTGAATCGTTTCCAGGTCGCGCATTTCGCCCACCAGGATCACGTCCGGATCCTGACGCAACGAAGCTCGCAGCGCCGCCCCGAATGAAGGCGTATCGACGCCAATCTCGCGCTGGTTCACGTATCCCTTCTTATCGCGATGCAGAAATTCGATCGGGTCTTCGATGGTCACGATATGTTCCGCGCGCGACGAATTCACGCGATCCACCATCGCTGCCAGCGTGGTCGATTTGCCGGAACCCGTGACGCCCGTAACCAGCACCAGACCGCGCGGCATATCGCATACTTGCTCCACCACTTTGGGCAGGAACAACTCATCCAACGCTCGAATCTTCGTCGGAATGACGCGAAGCACCAGCCCCACATTGCCGCGCTGCTGAAAGATGTTCACACGGAAGCGTCCCAGGCCGGCGACGCCGTACGCCATATCAATCTCTGTGGTTTCTTTGAACTTCTGCTTCTGCCGCGCCGACATCATGCTGAACGCCATGTTCAACATGTCTTCCGCGCTGATGCGCGGCTGATCCGTTAACGGCACCAGTTCGCCGTCAATGCGCAGGTGCGGATAATTCCCCACCTTCAAATGCAAGTCGCTGGCTCGCCGTTCCGTCGCAATCCGTAGCAGATCATCAATATTCATAGGAATTCTTCCGCCATGCTTCCCGGGGCCCGGAGCAGCCTGTCCGCCCGAGTCCTCGACTCGGCCCGGAAAGGCGACGACTTTAGTCGTGCCGTCCACGGAGTTGAGCCACGACGGCTTTAGCCGTTGAGGTTTGCTCACCCGTTCGCAGGCTATTCGTTGAGCCCAGATAGCAAGCTCTCCAGAATCATCCCCCGAATCGTCACCCGACCCAAGATGACCTAGGTAATGGACCTTCCGTCCGCCAACCGGCCACGGTCTTCAGTCAATGTGCAGAATCCTGCGGGGCTCTACCGCATTTCCCCGTGCTCCTCTGTGTCCTCTGTCTTGAGCGTTCTTCGACATCTTCACAATGGAAGGCCTGGCCGAGCGCCTACGAAAAGGTCAGCCCGCGACACAAAAAAAGAGGCGCCGGAAGACCCGGCGCCTGAGATACGCCTCGCAGGATGCGCGTCCGCGAGAAAGGGAAACTCTAAATCTGAAATCATGTGCTTACTACTTGCTCTCCGCCACCGACGGGCTCGTCCCGAAGTCGCGGCGATTATTTACTGCGGCGCGTGCCGACCGGGTCGCCGGCTGTGTTCCAGCCGCCGCTCCATACCGCTCCAGCAGCACCGGAGCCATCGCGTTCTCGGCTTCCTTCACAAAAATCATCTTGTTCTCCGAAGCCATATCCACCCGGACGAAATCGCCCAGCTTCACCTGCCCGGTCGCAACTAAATTCGCCAGAGGAAATACCAGGTTCCGTTCGATGGCCCGCTTCAAATGCCGCGCTCCATACCTCGGATCCGTCCCCTCTTTCAGCAAGTACTCTTTCACGGACTCCGTGCAGTTGAAGACGAACTGGTTCGTTCCCGCCGCCATCAGCACGCGTTGCTGCACCATCCCCAGCTCGATATCCAGAATCTGCGCCAGGTGTTGATCGCGCAGCGTCTTGAACACAACCGTCTTGTCGATGCGGTTCATAAACTCCGGCGTGAACTTCCGCCGCGCCGCTTCAACTGCCGTGCGCTGAATCTTGTCGTCAAACGATTGATCGACCTCCACCGCCTTCGGAGCGAATCCGAATCCGCCGTCCACCAGGCTCGTCATCTCAGACGCGCCTAGGTTCGACGTCATAATGATGATGCATTGCGACAGGTCCACTCGCCGGTTATCGCCCAAGGTCAAAGTCGCCTTGTCCAGAATTCCCAGCAGCAACTGCCACAACGAGTCCGACGCCTTCTCGATCTCGTCAAACAGCAGGATCGACAGCTTCAACTTCTCGGTGAACCACTGGTTCAACGCTTCCTGCGTGAGCAACGGATGCGTCTCTCGATGTCCCAGGTATCCCGGAGGCGATCCGATCAGCTTCGCAATTTCATGCGAATGCTGGAACTCGGCGCAATCGATCTTGATGCACGCCCGCGCGTCTCCAAACAGCGCCTCGGCCATTGCCTCTACAACCCGCGTCTTCCCCGAACCTGTCGGACCCAGAAACAGCAAATTCCCCACCGGACGTCCCGGCGCATTCAACCCCGCCAGGAACATCTGGTAAATCTCCACCACCTTCTCGACGGCGGCGTCTTGCCCCACAATTCGCCGGCGCAGGGCAGTTTCAAATTCTCCCGCATCGTTGCTGCGGCGGTTCGGATCGAGCACTGTTGCGAGGTTCGTTCTCATAAGCGTCTTTGAACTTCCCTTTCGGCCGTTTTTCCCGGCTCTCTTCTATTTGTTGCCGGACTTTGTAGGCCTGTCCACGATTTTTCTAGGCCTGCTCTGGAAATCCCCCACTGCTTTTCCAGATTGTGCTCTGTCCGACGGGATGGAATGAAGCAACCGGTTAACCACCGCCCACCCCCGCTTCATCGAAATCGTAAGTACAACAAAAGCTGTGAGTTAGCTCATGTTTCCACCGAATCCTCAGCCCTGCTCTCGCACCCCGCGATTCCCCAAGCGAAAACCTTTGCACCATCAAGGAAGGAACATGCTAGTCCCGGCCAGAAAAACTAGCAGTGCCGCTCGCACCCGGCCCTTGTACCCTGATCCCGGAATGATTCGACGTCACTCAGCCACCCGCAACAACCGAGGAGCAAGGCCAAGTGAAATTGGCGAACTGAGAACTGACGACTGATCGCTGATCGCTGAATGCTGAACAAAGACAGTCAACCGTTCATATCCCCAAGTAACTAGCGACCTCCCACACCCAGCACTAGTATCGGAATTGGGTAGGTTCGGAGGCTCGCTTTGCGCTCTTCGTCGTCTCGCATCGCCACGGGATTTCTCTGTCTTCTCACCGCCGTCGCAGCCTGGTACATTCTTCCGGCCGCATCCGTTTCCGACGTAGAGGCTCAAAGTGCCAAGCCCGCGGTCGCTTCGTCCCAGTCGCCGGCGCAGTTACTCAACACCAGCGCGACTCCCGGGTCAGCCAAGCTCTCCGTCCCTCAGCCCAAGCCCATTGCCGCTCCCGGCACTGAAATCTACACCGCCAAGCGCGGAGAAGCGATCCCGACCATCGCCCGCCATTACCTCGGCAAGACCGGCTATCTGACCTCCTCCGAACTCGCCGACGCGATCCGCTCCGTTAATCACAAGTCGGATAATTCGAACATCCTGAGGGCGAACGAGAACATCGTCATCCCCGGCATTCTCGCCGCGCCGATCACCGAAAAAACGATCCCGGTCGCCAAGGACTTCGAAGTCCGCGCCGTCTACCTCACCGGAGTCATGGCTGCCAGCGATCACGGCATCCGCATCATCAAGCACTGGCGCGAAGTCGGAGGCAACGCCGTTGTCTTCGACATCAAAGATTCCGACGGCAGCGTGAACATCTCCTTCGAACACCCGCTCCTCGGCGAGCACAAGGTCTACATCCACGACGTTCCCAAGTTCGTGCACTTCCTGCACCAGCAGAACATGCACGCCATCGCCCGCATCGCCATCTTCCGCGACGAGCGCCTGGTCAAGGAACATCCCGAACTCGCCGTCCAGTCCCGCAAGAATCACACCGCGTGGCGTGAAAACGGCAAGCTCGTCTGGACCGATCCCTCGAACCCCAAGGTGCAGGACTACAACATCGCGCTCGCCCGCCACGTAGCCCAGCTCGGCGTCGATGAAGTCCAGTTCGATTACGTCCGCTTCCCAGCCGAAGGCGACCAGAAAGACGCAGCCTTCGTCTTCCAGAACGGCCAACCAGAACCCGCGCAGCCTGAAGTCGCGAACGCCAGCCCCGAAGGGGCGGGATGTGACAGCCCGGGACGGAAGGCCCGGGTAAGTAAGAAGAACGGAACCGAGTCCCGTAAGGACGCCACCGCTACCGCCGCCTCGCCGAAACCGTGCGTCGCGAAACCCGCGGTCGCCCGCGGCCCGCAGCGCTCCGACGTCATCGCCGGCTTCCTGAAAAAGACCTACGGAGAACTTCACCCCACCGGCGTCCTGCTGAGCCTCGACGTCTTCGGCGTGATGGCGTGGCAGCGCCAGGTGGACCTCTCGCACACCGGGCAGGACATCGTCCAGATGTCCCGCTACTGCGACGTCCTCAGCCCCATGATCTACCCATCGCACTTCTTCGGCATGGATAACATCGCGCACCCCGGCGACGAGCCCGCGCACTTCATCGGCGAATCCATGGACCGTTTCGAACTCATCACCCGGGGCAGCGGCGTCGTCATCCGCCCCTGGCTGCAAGCGTTCCACTGGCGCACGAAAACTTATTCACCCGAATACATAAAGATTCAGGTGGAAACGGCGAAGACCAAAGGCGGTATCGGATTCTTGTTCTGGAACGCCGCCAACGACTATTCCAAACCCTTCACCGCCATGCCCGAGATGAAATCGGCCAACTTCAAAGAAGGTTCGAAGGACAATCCGAAATATTTCCGCGGCGACGAACTGCCGGTCCCGACAGTCCAGGCCGCCCTGACCCACTAACCGAATCTCACAAAACAGGTTGCCCCATCCTTGTCGCGATTTTTGCGACAGGGTGGGGCCTTTCACTTCCTGAGAAGCGCCGGGGTGGCCCATTCGAAACGTCGCGCATTTAGCGACGTTTCGAGTGGGGGACGTTGACCTCGTGCAGCGGAACCCATGCGAACGACTTCGCTCCGGACCCGCTACGCCGCTACCGGAGCCCGATTCATCACCACGGGCGCCGCTCTTCGCTGCTTGAAGACATGGCTGGTGAAGAACTCGATCATCAGTCCGAACAGTCCATTCAGCGCGCCGTTAATCAGCGCTTGCTCTCCCAGGTTCGCGCTCATGAACAGGAAGTAGGAGAAGGTCGATCCGACGACAATGCCCAGCACGATGCCGTTCCACGCCCAGTGCAGCTTCAGCCCGGAGACGCCGATCACGAATCCCATGACCGTCCGGTTCAGCAGCACCCAGATCAAGGTGATGACCGAAAATTTCAGCAGCCCGGCATAGAACGCTCCGGTCGCGCATATCCCGCCCGCAACCAGTCCAAAGAAGGTGGCAATCGCAATTCGCTTCATCAGGTCCTCCTCACTTTCGAGCAGAACCCCACGCCACAGGATACGCCGCCCCGCAACCGCCAGTTCCCCCCAAACTCATGCAGAGATTCAGGTGGGGATGGACGCATTCGTCCGTCCAGCGAGCGCAGTTTCTTTCGCCCCTTCGGGGCTTGGTTCTCCTTCCTCCTTACTACCCACCGCTTGCGCGGTGGGCTGAATTCTTTCGCTCCTTCGGAACTTGGGGCGCGGTTTGTGGCGGCTTTTTGAAATCGTGGGTTGAGAGTGTTGCCGGGCTCGAATTCGCCGCGGTGCGGACCGGAGCTTCTGGTCCGCGTGGATGGCCGGGGGTGGCTGCCGCCACGTGAGCCGGGGCTGGTTGCGGTTTGGAGTTGCGGTGTTCGACCAGGATTTGTTCTTTCAGGGCTTCGATTTCCTGGGCGGTGTATTTTCTGGGGGCGGTTGGATCCACCGGTGGTGCTGGCGGTTCGGCGTATTCGGGGACCTCTCTTACTACCCGGCTGGCGTTCGCGTCGAACTTTGCGCGGCGGGCGTTCTTCACTGCGATGTGTAACGCGCGGAGGATCAGTTCGGCGCGCTTGAGGTCGATGGTGTTGCGCATCAGGGCATTGATGACTTCCATCAACGAGGCCTGGATGGATTCTTCGTCTTCGAGGATCGCGATGGGGTGAAGACGGGACTGCGGCGGTTTGCGCACGCCGCGGTGGCGAGGACGACATCCGCGTAAAATTTTGGAAACAAAGGGTTTGTAAGCAAAATATTGCGAACAAAGGAGATATGTTCGTTTCCGGCGGGAGCGAAGGTGGAGTCGGGCAGCCAGGGGGCGACGGAGTCGGGGTTTGACTCGCCACAGGGGACACGGGGGTTCGAACTGCCCTGCTTGGTGATGTGACCCAGGCGCCGGCGATTCCCGCTGGAGTCTTCCAGCGGCACCAGTCCAAGATAACTCGCCACCTGCTTGCCGCAGTGAAAGCGTTCCGCGTCGCCGAGTATCAGCACAAACGCGAGCGCTGTTAATACGCCCACTCCAGGATGCGTTCTCAGTCGCTGTGCCTCAGGATAGTTCTCCACTTCGCGTTCGATGGCCTGCGTCAGCTCCGCAATCGATGGATTCAGACGATCCAGCAACTCCAGCAGATCATGCCGTCGCCGGCTCGCCCACGGAGCCAGCGCGAACGATTCCAACTGCTGCCGTCCGCGCTCGCGCCACAACTTTTTCTTGCAACGCAAACCTTCGTTCAACGCCACGGCTTGCAGTTGATTCATGACGCGCGTGCGCGCCTGCACCATGCGATGCCGGTGCCACAACAATTGCCGCAGATCCCGGTTCTCCCAACTCGGCACCCAGATCTTCGGGAAGTCATCTTTCAACATCAGCTGCAGAATGTGCTGCGCATCCTGGCGATCCGTCTTCTGCTTCCGGCCCCGCTTCGCACGGATCACCGCCGCGTCGCCGATCCACAACTCAAACTGCAACTCGGCGATGAGACGTTCGAACCAGCGTCCGTGCCCACTGGCTTCCATGCCGATGCGCACGCTTTCGTTCGCACTCGCCAGAGCACGGTAGAACTTCTCCGCCTCGTCGGGATGTGCGAGCCGTTTCTCCTCGACCTCTCCGGTCGTGCTGTTGAGCAAAGCGATTTGTTGAAACTCGGGATGGAAATCTACTCCTATAATGATCATCGTTCGGCTCCTTTCTCCCGAGCCGGTTGGTTGGTTTTGCCACCTCCAACTCTACCTCGGGTGCGGGAGCCGACATTGTCATGGAATCAATTACACTCACCATGCGTGCGGCATCGATGAAGGTTCAATTCCGCCGTTGGTTGGCCTGAACCAAAGCAAAGCGCGAAGTTTTTCGTCCCTCGGTGGCGACACGAAGCGCTGCGCGTTACTCGCGAACGGTGAAGTTCAGAAGAACCTATGAATTTGACTGATGAAAAACAATTCTTCTCTGACTAAGATTGGATCGCGATGTCTTCTAACAGGGCGCAGCACTTTTTGCCTCAAATTGAAATGCGGGGACAGTCTCCGGTCCCCCGTCACGGAGCTAGTCGCCAATACCGAGTGCCCAGGATCGAGTTGGGGGGCGGCGGAGAATTCCCTGAGGCAGCGTCGATTCGTGGAAGAGTGGGGGGATCCTTCGTCGGGCAGAGAGCGATAGCGCTCCGAGCGACCGTACGAAGCTCGTAGAGCAATAATGCAGTAGGCGGCATCGTGGGTACAGCGTACAGCGAGAGGTGTTCCCGTCCGCAACATCGAAGGCTGCAACCGTCGTACGGTCCCTCACGGCGGCTTCGCCGCCGCTCAGGATGACGTTCGGTGGGGGCCCGGCATTACGGTCAAAATCCCCACCCTAAACGTCGCCAAGTGCGCGACGTTTAAGGATGGGGCACCCTCGGGGTCCTTCTCTACACGGGCCATGCCCGAGGTCTGGTCCGAGGTCCCCTGTTCGATATAATGATGATCCAAGGAGTTCGAATGGCTATCCAGAAGACAGAGAAGATCTGGCATAACGGGAAGTTGATCAATTGGGACGACGCGACGCTGCACGTGATGTCGCACGTCGTCCACTACGGTTCGTCGGTGTTTGAGGGGATTCGGTGCTACGAGTTGCCGTCGGGGCCGGCCATTTTCCGCGCGGTCGAACACATGCAGCGGCTGGTCGATTCGGCGAAGGTTTATCGCATGGAGATTCCGTTCACCCGCGACGAGCTGGTCAAAGGCATGCTCGAGACCGTGGGGCATAACGGGGCGTGGCCGTGCTACATCCGCCCGGTGGTGCTGCGAGGATACGGCGATGCGGGCGTGAATCCGCTGAATTGCCCGATCGAGACGTATATCGTCAACTATCCGTGGGGAAAATATCTGAGCGGCGAGGCCGAGGGCGTGGACGTCTGCGTGTCGTCGTGGACGCGGCTGGCTCCGAATACGCTGCCCGCGATGGCCAAGGCCGGCGCGAATTACATGAACTCCCAGCTCATCAAGATGGAAGCGCTGGCGAATGGATACGTGGAGGGCATCGCGCTCGACAAGAATGGATTCGTCAGCGAAGGCTCGGGAGAGAACCTGTTCCTGGTGCATCGCGACAAGCTGATCACGGCTCCGCTGGGGAACTCGGTGCTGCCGGGCATCACGCGCGACTCGGTGCTGCAGATTGCGCGCGACCTGAACATTCCGATCGTCGAGCAGACGATTCCGCGCGAGATGCTCTACATTGCCGACGAAGTGTTCTTCACGGGCACGGCGGCCGAGGTTACGGCGATCCGGTCGGTGGACAAGATCAAGGTCGGCAAGGGCGGAATGGGTCCGGTCACGAAGGTGCTGCAGAAGGAGTTCTACGCCATCGTGCGCGGCGAGAAGAGCGACCGGCACGGCTGGCTGACGGCCGTTCCGGTGCGCAGCAAGCAGCCGGTCGGGGTATAATTCGGGACGTCAATTCGATTGAGAGGGGCGCGGTCTTCGGACTCGCGCCCCTTTTGGCTTTTCAGCCCGGAAGAAACAAAACAAAGTTCAGGAAGGAGAATTTATGTCCCAGGGAATGACTCCGGAATTTGTCCTCGGCTATCGTGCCATGATGCTCGATGGCATCGCGCGTGAAGCGGAAGTCACCAAGAAAGTGATTGCGGCGGTGCCCGACGCGAAGTCGGATTACCGTCCGGATCCGAATGCCCGCACGGCGAAAGAGCTGGCGTGGCACATTGCCAATACCGATATTCAGTTTCTCGATGGAATCGCAGATATGAACTTCAGCATGGATGCGCCCGAGCAGAAGCCGCAGACGTCGGCCGAAGTGGCGACGTGGTACGAGGAGAACATGAAGCGGGGAATGGTGCGGGTGGCCGGCATGACGGCGGAGCAGTTGATGACGCCGATCAATTTTTACAACGTGTTCAATCTGCCGGCGGTGTTGTATCTCGGATTCCTGAACAATCACAGCATTCATCATCGGGGAGAGCTGGCGACGTATCTGCGTCCGATGGGGGCGAAGGTGCCTTCGATCTATGGCGGAAGTTACGATGAGCCGTTCCAGATGCCGGAGCCGGCAGAGACTGCCGCATAGTTCGCGTTGTGAGTTTTGGAAGCCGCCCTGTGCTGGGGCGGCTTTTTTGTTGTTGACAGCTTGGGGGTGCAAGTCCCCTACTCAACCTGGTGGAGGTGAAGAGTCAGAGAAGCGCAAGGGCGTCGTCGTGAGGCGGGGTCTGAAAGAAGCGTGGATCAAAAGCGCGAGCCGATGAACAAGAACCGGATAAAGAGGCCTACGGTGCGGGACGAGCGAGCAACTGATCGCGAAGTCCGTATTCACCAAGAGCACTGGTGGTAAATCTGGCGGTTGTGCGCAGAAGGCGGTCGAACTTACTTCGGGAGACCCGCTGCCTGTTGCGGAATCGTGACTGAGGGTGGAGTGATCCATCCTGACCGAGCAGCGGGAGTCAGCAGAGGGCATAGTATCCCGGCGAGCCGGGAGAAGGCCCGAACAGCAAGGAGAGGCGAGTAGGACGCAGGACTCGATGAGCGACAAGCGGCAGAAGAACCAGCTACAGATAGTGTTGGCCTTCACCGACGAGGGGAGGAGTGAAGCTCCGAGGGCTCGACGGGAAGGGACCGAATCGCTTACGGCGAACTGCGAAACCGAAAGCCCGGCTGGAACGAAGCAGTTGATGGAAGAGGCCTGCGAAAGAGAGAACCTGAAGCGGGCCTTACGACGAGTGAAGGCCAACCAGGGAAGTCCGGGGATCGACGGCATGAAAGTCGGCGAGCTAGCGGGCTACCTGAAGCAGCACTGGCCAGCGATTCGGGAACGGTTGCAGAGCGGGACCTATCAACCGCAACCGGTGAAGCGGGTAGAGATTGCCAAGCCGGACGGAGGAGTGAGGAAACTGGGCATTCCGACGGTGATGGATCGATTCATCCAGCAGGCGGTGATGCAGGTTCTGCAAAGCAGGTGGGATCGGACGTTCTCCGAACACAGTCACGGCTTTCGTCCGCAACGTTCAGCGCATCAGGCAGTGGCTAAGGCGCAGCAATATATCGCTGCAGGCCACCGTTGGGTGGTGGACCTTGATCTGGAGAAGTTCTTTGATCGAGTGAACCATGACCGCTTGATGGCGGCGGTTGCGCGGCGGGTGAGCGACAAGAGGATGCTCAGTTTAATTCGAGCATTTCTGGAGTCGGGCGTGTTGCTACTGAGCGCGGTGGGCCATCACGTAGTCAAGGACTTCCTGGAATGTTCCGACCCAGATTTCAGGATGCTGCTGCAGATAGGAGAGCAGCTCACGATGCGCATCGGCCGTGACTTCGAGGTAGTCTCCACCGACTCCGTGGAACATGTAAACGCCGAGGCCTCCGGCATCTTCCACGCGCTTTGCATAGGCGATGAGCTGCGTGGCGGGAGGATGGTCGAGAAATCCCCAGCTTGGGATGTGCAGAGGATCGAGCTTGGTGAAGTCGGTGAGGACGGATTTGTACTGGTCGCCTCCATCGCGGGCGTACTTGATGTAACCGGACCGGCGGAGAGCTTCGGTGTAGTCGACGCCTCCGACAATCGATTGGGCGCAGGGATAGGCGTAGGTGCGGAGTTGGCGGCCATCGATGCCGAAGAGGATGTCGTTCATGATGCCGATTTCGAGCACCATGTTTTCGGGAGTGTAGTTGTCGCTGGCGTAGCGCTCCTGCGGAAGCGATGCGCGCGGGCAGGGATGATAGAGGGAATGGTTGGCAAGTTCGTGTCCGTGGTGAGCAGCGTCGCGCCAGCGGAGCATGTCCTTGGGGGTGAGGTTATCGGCTTTGAGAAAGAAGGTTCCTGTTAGATGGGCTTCGTCGAGCTGAGGAATCGCGATGTTCAGATGAGACTGGATACCGTCGTCATAGGTCAAGACGATGGCGGCGCGTTTGCCGTTGGGCCAGAGGAAAGTTGAATGGGGAGACGGTTGCGTGGAAGAGTTTTGCGCTACAGCGAACGGAGCAGTGAGCAGAGCTAGCAACGAGAGGAGAAGAGTGCGTTTCTGCACTGGGGAACCTCGCGATTCGTTTAGAAAGTACGAGCAGTGGATTTTATCGCGAATGGCGGAAGGCCGGGGCGGGACAACATTCGAGATTTCACTTTATCAGTTTGCTTCTATTTTGAAAGCACCGTTAAGCCTGGGCCGGGCTGGAATGCTGTGCCGGGAGCCGCGGGCCTCAAGTGTTTCGCGGGATCGTTGGTGGGGTGGCCGAAGTAATAGCCCTGGACATCGTTAGTGCCGAGGGAGCGCACGACTTCGAACTGCTCGCGGGTTTCGATGCCCTCGACGATGACGCGCATGCCGAAGTTGTGAGCGAGGCTCACTAACCATTGGACCATCGCCCTGGTATCGTCGCGGGAAGCGATATCCACGATGAAGGAGCGGTCGATCTTCAGGGCGTCAAAGGACAGACGAGGCAGATAGCTGAGTGAGGAGTAGCCGGTACCGAAATCATCGACGGCGACGCTGACTCCGATGGCGCGGAGGCGCTCAATGAGTTTGCGCGCGCGCTCGGGGCTGCTGATCATGGAAGATTCGGTGAGTTCCAGTTGCAGCAGTTCCGGCCGGAGTCCGGTGCGTTGGAGGACGGAACTGACTTCGTCGACAAAACAGTCCCGGGCAAATTGGACATTGGACACGTTGACGGCGACCTGTACGGGGCCATCGGAAAGTGATTGCCACGTAAGGGCCTGGCGGCAAGCTTTTTCCATGATGTATTCGCCAAGGGGGAGAATCAGGCCACTCTCTTCAGCGACGGGAATGAACTTGGATGGGGGAATGTTGCCGAGAGTGGGATGGGTCCAGCGCGCGAGGGCTTCGAAGCGGACCACGCGATTCGAAACGACATCGAACTCGGGCTGATACTGAATGGTGATCTCGTGGTTGGTGAGGGCAGAGCGGAGCTGATTCTCCAGCGTCAGCCGTTCGCGCACGGAGGTCCCGAGGTCCTCGGTGAAGATCCTGACCTGATTCTTGCCATTGCGTTTGGCGGCGTACATGGCGCTATCGGCATGCTGGAGGAGTTGATCCGCATCCGCACCGTCATTGGGGAACAAGCTGATTCCGATACTGGCGCCTATGGTGATTTCCTGTCCTTCGATCACGAATTTGGCGGCAAGAGCGCCAAGCAGGGCGGTGGCGACGAGTTCGGCCTCCTGCTTCTCCGCGATCTTGCTGAGGATTACGGTGAATTCGTCTCCGCCGAGACGGGCTAGTGTGTCGGACGCGCGGATTCTCGCGCGCAAGCGCTTAGAAACTTCGCGCAGCAGCAGATCGCCGACGGGATGTCCCAGACTGTCGTTGACGAGCTTGAAGCCATCGAGATCGATATAAAGCAAGGCGACGGTGCAGGAATCGCGGCGGGCGCGCGCAAGGATTTGATCGAGGCGATCGGAAAGCAACCTGCGATTGGGCAGACCGGTGAGTTCGTCGGTTAAGGCCTGCTGCTGCAGCTTGCTTTCCGCTTCCTGCTTGGCGCGCTCTCGTTCTTGCAGTTCCCGTAACATCTGATTGAAGTGGACCACGAGGTCGGCAATGGGTTCATTGCCCCGGACGGAGACGCAGGTGTTGAAGTCCTGCTGAAGCGCGACTTCGCCCATGGCATGCACAAGGTCGGCGATGGCATGACTGGTTTCCTGCGCCTTCTGCAACTGGTCTCCCTGGATGTGAACGCGGCGCCGGAGGGCGGAGACCCAGGCCAGCACGAAAAGGATGGCGACCGACAGCACTCCGAGAGCGGTGAGAGTGCGCTGGGAGGTCCACCAGGGAGCGGGTTGCAGGACGGTGATGTCGTCGGGCGAGCGCAACAGGATTTTGAAGCTGACCGGTTCCTCGGAGAGAAGCAGATACAGACGGTTGGGATCCACTTGAGCATAGGAGACGCCCGAAAGCCGGAGCACAGCGCCAGGCTCGAAATCAGGAGAGGAGAGGTTCACCTCGGCAGCATCGAGCTGGGCGTGAAAGGTAACGCTTCCCGATTGAAGCACCAGATTTTTACCTGAAGGTCCCTCGACGGTAGTCAGGATGCGCCCTTCGATCGAGACCAGTTGAGAGTCGTACTGACCGCGGAGGAGACTTTCGGCAGTGGCGACAATGGGAGCGACGGGGTTGTTGGGACCGAGAATGTGAACGGTTGCGTCGCGGAGGACGGGAGAATAGACTCCGGCGGCCGCGTATCCGATCGCTTCGACCGAGTCGCCAAGATGCAAGGAAGGGACCTGAGTCTGGATCTGTACTCCTCCGGTGGAGTCCTGGATGTAGATCAGACCTCGTCCGATCATGGTCACGGAACCACGCACGCGGACGCGGTGGCCAAAATGACTATGAGGAGAAAATTGCAGAAGGTTGCCGACCGGGGTGAGGGCCTCCCAGGAGGAGTCGGCGGCGGGCTCGATGATTTGAACGTCGGCAGGCGAGGCGGTGGACATCTGGTAGCCGACGAGCTGGCGGCGGGAATTAAAGACGGTGCCGAAGACTCCGCGAACCCGGACGGTGGCATCCTCGAGCTTTTTCCAATCCTCGGCGGAGGAATACATCTGACTGGTGTAGACGTGGATTTGACCGAGCGAGGAGTAGAGCTCGAAGGTGAGGTGGTCGGGCTCCTGATTCTGCTGGATGGGATGGACAACACCTTCGATCTGCACGTACTGGGAGTCGAGGAGTCCATTCGCGGCATCGCGGGGGTTGGGGGAAACGGGAGGTGGCAAATGGCGTTTGCCCTCAACGTGGAACCTGGGAGCGACGATCACGGGTGCGAAATTGCCGGGGTTGGATAATCCGGTGAGAGCCACGTCGTCGCCGACATGCAGGGGCGTGGGAGTGTCGGCGTACTTCGCGTAAATGCCTCCGGTGGAATCCTGGATAAAAAGCTGGCGCCAGACGGGATCGTTATAAGTGATGACTCCGCGGAGACGCACGGGCAGCGCGAGTCTGGCTTCGTGTTCTGGCAATTCGCGGACATCCTTTGCGGTGGTGAGAACAGGGTGCACGCCGATGCGCTGAGTGTCATCCGGCAGGTCGGGGAGAATCTGCTTCAGTGAGCAGTGAGATAAATCAATGCGAAGTCCGTCAAAGCTGGGGAATGCTGAAATCTCGACGGCGGAATTGGGCTTGAGGTTAGGGGCATCGGAGAATTCACAGCGCACACTGGCCCATTGATCTTCGAGAAGAGCGGTGCGCGGAGACACGAAACCGGCAACGCGGGCGCGCAGCCGGAGCAGGTGCCCATTGGTGGAGGCAGGATCGCGGTAGAGTTCACGAATGGAATACAGCGGAGGAGTGGAGGGAGCGGACTCTTTTAGGTGAAGGTCGGAGAAGTCGCGTACCCAGATGCGGCGGTTGATGAGCCCGCCCTGGGGATTTCGGATTTCCTCACCGACTCCGACGATGGTTACTCGAGTGTTCACGAGCTGGGACAAGCGATCATCGAAATCGGGCAGTGTCGCGGTGAATTCGGAACCTCCATCTGCAATAAAGAGCTGAGCGCGACCGTGAGGATCGCGAGCTACGGCGCGAACGATGGCTGAGAGTTGCAGGCGGACTCCAGCTTTGTCGTGAGCCGGAAAGCTGCGGAGCGAGGCAGGCACTGGCGGAGGAATCGGAACGCGAGAATCGGCGGGCGCGACTCTGAGGTACTGGAGATTGACGCTGCCGGGTCCCTGTGCCGGGTCATAAGGCTGTGTTTTGGTTCCAGTGAGGGCGATGCTTTCGCCTGCGCGCAAATGCAAATCCGCCGGATCGCGGTTGATAAGGAGAGCGGCGGTGGCATCCTGAATCCAGAAGCGATGGTCGACGGAATCCGCGTAGGTCAAAGTTCCGAGGAGAGTGACCGAACTGCCGATCGGTAATTCCGTGAGTTGCTGAATCGTTGGCCTGGGGATAAGGCGGTTGCGGTAGAGAAGAAGTGCCAAGCCGCCGAGAAGAAAAGCCAGGGCCAACGCGGAGGTCAGCATCCAGCGTTTCGAGCCCAGAGCGCGTTGCATAGACGTTCTATCGGCTGGATTTACAGTCGGATCCAATACGTTCCCCTCAGAGGAAAGAATGCTGAACAGGATTTTTTTTCTCGATTTAGCCGCTTCTGGACGCGAGCGTCAGTACTATCGGGCAAGCGGCGTGCCAATCGGAAGTTACTGACCTTCAGGCGGTTGGCCAGACTTCTGTGGTCCGGGTTGTATGCAGACAAGACACTTCGTTCAGAATCCGGACGCAAGTCGAATCCAGTGGAACATTCGGGCGAAACCCAAGAGCGTTAAGCACTAAGGGCACGAAGGATCACGAAGGCTTTTTTAACATCGCTTGCGTTCTTAGCTTGAACTACGAACAAAAGTGACATCCCAGACGCTGCCTTTGCCGTCTGGACGGGCCGCGTACACAGGTCGAAGGTGTTGTCCATACAGCGCTTGCGACGCCCGGGTGACGTGCGTCACAGGTTCCTGTGATTTTGATCATCGTTGAGGAAGCGAAATCCCGGTATCCCAGAGCATTGCGTTTTGTCGGCGCAGAGGCTCAGTTACCGGGGGGAAATGTTGTTCAAGGACATCGAACACCTGATCCGGTTGGCTGTGGTGATGGGGATCGCGCTGGTCGGATTCGTGCTGCTGCGGGCGGCGGTCGTCCCCAAATCGTTTGGGGAGTACGGGCACTACCGCGGGGATGCGATCGCGGAGATTGCGTCACGACCCATTGCGCATGCCGGTCATGAGGTATGCGAGGCTTGCCACGTCGATGTGGTTGAGCAGAAGAAACTGGGCAAGCACGTTGTGGTTCCTTGCGAAGCTTGCCACGGTCCGCAGGCCAAGCACGCGGACGATCCGGGAACGATTAAACCTCCCAAAATCGATACGGCTCTGGTTTGCGCGCGGTGCCACGAGGCGAACAGCGCGAAGCCGAAGGGATTTCCGCAGGTCGCGAGCGTGGAGCATTCGGGCGGGCTGGCGTGCGATACCTGCCATCAGCCGCATAAACCGAAGATCGAAACAGAAGCCAAGACTGCGACGGGAGGGAAGAAATAATGGATATCACTCGCCGTCGTTTGCTGTTGTTACTGCCTTCTGCGGCAGTGGCGTGGAAGTTCGTTCAGGCAGGAACGCCTGAGGCTGCGCCGAACTATAAGACGTCCGAGCACTGGTGGGGGATGTTGATCGACATCACAGAGTGCATTGGGTGCGGCAGTTGCGTGCGGGCTTGCGCGGCGGAAAACGATGTGCCGGATGGCTATTACCGAACGTGGGTTGAGCGGTATCACGTAACGGATTACGAGATCGAGCGACCACAGGTGGAGTCTCCCGAGGGTGGGAAGCAGGGCTTTCCGCTGAATCAGGATGCGAGCGGGAAGAATTTTTTCGTACCGAAGCTTTGCAATCATTGCGCGGATTCTCCGTGCACGCAGGTGTGTCCGGTGGGAGCGACATTTGTTTCGCCGGATGGAGTGGTGCTGGTGGATAAGAGTTACTGCCTGGGATGCAGGTACTGCGTGCAGGCGTGTCCGTACGGATGCAGGTTTATCAATCCGAAGACGAACACGGCGGAGAAGTGCACGCTTTGCTATCACCGCATCACGAAGGGGTTGACGACCGCGTGTGCGGAAGTGTGTCCGACGGGCGCGCGGCAGTTGGCGGACCTGAAAAATCCGAAGGATCCGATTCATGAGTTCCTGCGGACGCATGCGGTGCAGGTGCTGAAGCCACATATGGCAACGGGCGCGAAGGTTTTTTACAACGGGATGGATGGTTCGGTGCGGTAGTTCGCGCGTGCTGGAGTTCGTGGGATAAGGAGGCTTGTGCAGATTCCGGTGGAAGGCTTCATGTATCCGAATGAGGTGGAGCTGCAGTGGAGCGTCCTGATCGTGCTGTATCCGTTTATTACGGGGCTGGTGGCGGGCGCTTTCATTTTGGCATCGCTCGAGCGCGTGTTCCGGGTGGAGGCGGTGAAGCCCACGTACCGGCTGGCACTGCTGACAGCGTTGGCGTTTCTGCTGGTGGCGCCGCTGCCGTTGCAGCTGCATCTGGGACATCCGGAGCGATCGCTGGAAATGTATCTGACGCCACACCGGTCGTCGGCGATGGCGATGTTCGGTTTTGTGTATCTGTGGTACCTGATGGCCGTATTGCTGTTGGAGATCTGGCTCGACTACCGGCGCGACATTGTGCGCAAGTCGCAGACTTCGATGGGGTTGGCGCGGATTTTCTATAAGGTGCTGACGCTGGGATCGGACAACGTGAGTGAGCGATCGCTGCGGATCGATGAGCGGCTGGGATATTTCATCACGCTGATCGGAATCCCTTCGGCATTTTTGCTGCATGGGTACGTGGGCTTCATCTTCGGGTCGGTGAAGGCGAATCCGTGGTGGTCGTCGCCGCTGATGCCGATTGTGTTTATTTTCTCGGCGATGGTGTCGGGGATCGCAGCGGTGATGCTGCTGTACATGCTCTCGACACGGTTGCGAGGAAAAAAGATCGATATACGGTGTCTGGACAAGATTGCGCAGTATCTTCTTTATATCTTTGTGATCGATTTCAGCCTGGAGATGCTGGATCTGATCCAGCGGATCTATGAGGCGGATGAATCCTTCCGCAGCCTGGATTTTATGGTGCATTCGCGGCTGTGGACGTCGCAGGTGATCGTGCAGATCCTGATGGGGACGGTGACTCCGATTGCGCTGCTGGGGCTGACGCAGCTGTTTCAATTCAGCGAGATCGTGCGCAAGCGGATTTATGCGCTGGCTGGATCGCTGACCGTGATCGGGATTTTTGCGATGCGCTGGAACGTGGTGATTGGCGGCCAGCTTTTTTCCAAGAGTTTCCTGGGGTATACGACGTACAAGATGGGCTTTGCGACACGAGAAGGTCTTCTTACCGCGATTGTACTGATGATTCTTCCTTTCATAATTCTGTGGTTTCTGGTGAAAGTGCTACCGCCGTGGACGGATTCGGAAACTGTTTCTGCATCCGCGGCGCACGGGAGCCACATAGCCCCTACGCAGTGGGGCGGATCGCGGGGCGGCCTATGCCGCAAATTCTCGACGACATCTCTTCCGTAGAGCTCAGCGAGCGGGTGCGCGAGCTGGAGCGGCGCGTGGCGGCGCTGGAGGGGGGATCTCGGAACCCCGGCGGTGTGCAGAACACTGCGGCGGCGGTCGCCACATCGGGTCGGGTGGCGCCGCCTACCGGTTGGGCAGGATTCTCGGCTGTTGGCTCCGGCGGAGCGTTTCCCATCCTCGGCAGAGCTGTGCTGGGATTTGCGGGGGCGTTCCTGCTGCGGGCGATTACGGAATCCACTTCGTTCCCGAAACTGCCGGTTCTGATCGTCGCGATTCTTTACGCGTGCTTCTGGATGGTGTGGGCGATTCGCAGTTATGTGGCGAACCGATTCGCCAGCGTGGCGTACGCGATTACGTCGGCGGGGATCCTGGGGCCGCTGGTGTGGGAATCCACGGTGCGGTTTCAGGTTCTGTCGGCCACGGCGGGCGCGGCCGTGCTGGTTGGATTCTTGGTGATGACACTGGCGCTGGCCGATCGTCACGAACTGCAACTGACTCCCTGGATTACGACGCTCTCGGTGGTGATCACGGCAATTGCGCTGATCATCGCGACGCGGCAATTGATTCCGCTGACTTGTGCGCTGTTGGCCGTCGCCCTGGCGACGGAGACGAACGCCTGCGCTGGACATGTCATGACGTTCCGCGCGATTCCGGCGATTGTGGCCGATTTGAGCGTGTGGCTGATGGTGTACATCCTTGCGGGCGAGAGCGTGCCGGAAGGATACGAGGCGGCAAGCGCGTGGACGATCATTGGCGTGTGTGCTTTGCTTCCCGCAATTTATGGCGCGAGCGTTGGAGTGCGGGCGTTTGTGCATGGGGAGCGGGTCACGATCTTTGAAGTGATGCAGGCAGCGATTGCGTTCTCGCTGGCTGCGTTCGGGATCATGAGGGCTTCGCATGATTCAGCGGGTCCGGCGCTGGGTGGGGCATTTTTGCTGGCGGCTGCGATCTGCTATTGGGGAACTCTATCGCGATTTGCGGATGAGGCGCATACGCGAAACCGGCGCGTGTTTGCTAATGCGGCGGCGGCGTTCCTGCTGGCGGCGACCTTGTTCCTGGTTCCGGGGAAGGCTCAGGTTCCGTTCTTATGCCTGATCGCGGTGCTTGCGACCGGAGTCTATACGCGAACCGGGAAACTGAGTCTTGGACTGCACGCTTCGTATTACATTGCGGCGGCTGTGGCGGTCTCGCCGTTGCCGGAACATGTCGCGAATGCTGTGGCGTCGAATGTACCGGGCGCGCCTGAGTGGCGAGTGTGGACGGTGGCGATTGCGGCGGCGATCTGTTACGCAGTGGGATCGCACCGGCATGCAGACATGAGGCGGAGGCGCTTGCTGTGGGTGGTGCCGGCGGCGGTCGCGGCATTTACGGCGGCGGCTTTGATTGTGTCTGGGATGGTTTCGTTGTTGGCTCCGCGTGTGTCTCTGGGAGCGTCGCATCTGTCGATGATCCGGACGGTGGTGATTTGCGGGGTGGCGTTGTCGCTGGGGATTGCGTCGCGCGCGCGGAGAGTGGAGTTGGGCTGGGTGGCCTACTCGATGGTGGGGTTGGGGACGCTCAAGATGGTGTTGGAGGATTTGCGGTATGGGAATCCGGCGTCGCTGGTGGTGTCGTTTTTGTTCTATGGGATGGTGCTGATTTTGTTGCCGCGGATGACGCGTGGGGCGGTAAGGTCGCAAGGATTGTAGAACGCCGATAACTGTCAGCCGGCTTAGCCATCTGCCAAGGGAGCGTGTGGCTTTATAATCTTGTCCCGATACCGGGCTATTCTTGTGCGCGCCAATCCTGTTGATGTCCTTGTATTCATTCCGCTGATCCCTGTCATCCCCTTTGGCTGGCTGCCGTGGGAGCGTTGGATTCCGGAAAAAGCCTTCAATAAAATCGTCGGCCCGTATCTGCTCTACTGCGCATTCGCTGTTTGGCACTTCAAGATATCGTGGTGGGCCGTTGGAACGATCGGGTTGATGGGAGTCGCCTTTTCCACCGTGCCGGTTTTCGAGCTGAGAAAAGCAAGAATGGCGAGGCAGGCACGAGAAAGAAAGGCGAAGATGTTGCAGGAGGCGCAGGACTGGCCTGTTGCCGAGGGCTTTGTTTATTACACCGGGCAAAGCCGCGATGCAGATGGAGTCCGGAGGGTGACTCTTAGTTACACATATAAGGTGAGGGAGGAAGGGTTTGTGGGCAGCGAGTCGTTTCCATTTACGAGTGCGGAGGATGCGGAGCGGGTTGAGTCCGGATGCAAAGGACAAAAGATCAGGGTTCACTACCAACCGGATAAGCCGGAGATTTGCTTGCTGGACCGCGACGGCAAATGGCCTGTTCTCGACAGTTAACAATCCTGTGCGACACTTGCGGTAAATTCATATCTACCAGCTTATGACTGATTGGTTCGCACGCGCCGTCTTGCATGTGACTGACGTTGAGGCCTCGCTCCGCTTCTACGTTGATCGGCTTGGCTTCACGAGTCCCTGGCGCCACGACGAGGACGGCAAAGCGCATGTCGCACAGGTGGAACGGCAGGGCTGCGCGCTTATCCTGGCCGACACGTGGCCGGAGAAGATTGGCAAGGGGCTGATGTTCATTTCGCTGAACGCCGAGCCCGACGCGCAGGTCGCCGCTTTGGATGCGCTCCGCGCGGAACTCGAAGCCAAGGGCGTTGCAGTCAAGGAGGGTTCGTGGGGTTACCGGCTGCTGGTCGTCGACGATCCCGACGGCAACCAACTCTTCTTCAATTATCCGAGCGAGGGTGCAGCGGGAAAGATGGCTAAAGATGAAGCGTGATCGTGCGGCCGCGCCTTGCCGGCACGCGGCTGCGGCCGCTGCTCCAGCAGCACATTGCCTGACTCATCCAGCACGCAGTACCAGTGGTTGCGATCTCCCAAATCCAATCCAACGGTTAACTTCTGCTGAGAGATTTTCTTGCTCGCCTTTGCTGCTACGGTGCTAACCTTCTTCATTGCCGGTCTCCTTTTTATCTGTGCCTTGAGCACGTCGATAACTTGGGAGCGTACACCGCATCCCGTCCGGAGACCGGCCTTCTCATCCCATCTGATTTCAACAGTTATGATGTTCCGTTGGCCGGTGTCAGGCCCGCTGAACCGGAGGACTCGGCATGCGCAACGGTGGCGATGGCTCTTGCTTCTCCTATTGCGGCTGCTTGCAATGACACCAAGCAGCCCTCAGGCTTCGTAGTTCTACGCGCTGACCGCCACACCGGACCGAGTGATATCCGCTGGCGATCAATCCCGATCGTGTTGGCACTTATCCGGCGGACACAAAGTCGGGAGCAGGGTACTTCTACGATGAGGTTCTTGAGTACAGGGTATGGCTTCATCCCGACAACGGAGCCGAGCATCTAAACGGCGACAAAGATTACTGTCTGGCATTCGCTCAATACGAGCCAGCGGAAGCATTCTCAAAGAAAACGCCCGGTTCAGAACCGCCGATTGTTGTGGTTCGGCAACGTGAATGGATAGACGAACCGGAGCGAGGCCATTTCGTTCCAGAAAAGGGGGAGCGCATGACTGAGTGGCAAGTTCAGTGGTTGCCGAACAGCAAACGCAACGCTGAAAGCATTAGGGAGTTCATGAAGAACCCCAAGGAAGCAGGCCCCTGAGGGAATAGTTGGCGAAACAGTGCGCCGTGAAAAGGCGCTGGGCTTCAGCGGGTGCAACTCCCGCCCGGGAACTGGTTCGCTCCACCCGGTAACAATCGAGACGGCGGCAGAGGCAACGAAGCTGTCGGAGCTTTCGATGTAGAGGGTCGCTAGGCGACTCGGCGAGCGTGCAGGCCATAACGTGAGTGAACGCTGAGCAGGCCCCGAAACAATAATTGCAGGAGCCGACCTGACTGTTACACAGGGAAGGCCGCAGTCGATGGAGATAAACGAGCGGACAAGCTTCATCGAACCTGCCGGGGTAATGGCGATGGCATGTACGCATAGGAGACCAGACGCAACACGGGAAACCCCAGCGGTGATCATAATAAGGATCAACTGGCAGCTCGCGAGAGACAGGCCGGGCCGTGTGGGGTGGCGGAGAGGCTCGTAGTACTGATGAAGCCGGGTAATGCCGGTGGAGGGAAGGGGCCTCAGTTAAAGACGGACGCAAGAAGCAACGAAGGACATGGGGATTGACGATGAGTCTAGACACCCCGAGTTGTGTTCAGAAGTTGCAGGCGGCGTCACACGGACCATCGTGTGTCTTTTCCGAGAGCCGGATGCGGGAAATCTGCCTGTCCGGTTCGATGAGCGGGAACAGGAAACAGAGCCAAGCCAAACCGGACTGAGGTGGCTCGGCGAAAGCCAAGTCAATTCACCACCGGGAGACTACAGTCACTGCGCCTGTTCTCGACTCTACGTGCGCCGTGAAAAGGCGCTGGGCTTCAGCGGGTGCAACTCCCGCCCGGGAACTGGTTCGCTCCACCCGGTAACAATCGAGACGGCGGCGGAGGCAACGAAGCTGTCGGAGCTTTCGATGTAAAGGGTCGCTAGGCGACTCGGCGAGCGTGCAGGCCATAACGTGAGTGAACGCTGAGCAGGCCCCGAAACAATAATTGCAGGAGCCGACCTGACTGTTACACAGGGAAGGCCGCTGACGATGGAGATAAACGAGCGAACAAGCTCCATCGAACCTGCCGGGGTAATGGCGATGGCATGTACGCATAGGAGACCAGACGCAACACGGGAAACCCCAGCGGTGATCACAGTAAGGATCAACTGGCAGCTCGCGAGAGACAGGCCGGGCCGTGTGGGGTGGCGGAGAGGCTCGTAGTACCGATGAAGCCGGGTAATGCCGGTGGAGGGAAGGGGCCTCAGTTAAAGACGGACGCAAGAAGCAACGAAGGACATGGGGATTGACGATGAGTCTAGACACCCCGAGTTGTGTTCAGAAGTTGCAGGCGGCGTCACACGGACCATCGTGTGTCTTTTCCGAGAGCCGGATGCGGGAAATCTGCCTGTCCGGTTCGATGAGCGGGAACAGGAAACAGAGCCAAGCCAAACCGGACTGAGGTGGCTCGGCGAAAGCCAAGTCAATTAACCACCGGGAGACTACAGTCACTGCGCCTGTTCTCGACTCTACTCTCCATAACGCTCACCGACGCTGAAAAAGGCGAAGCAAAAGCGCAAACTTGTGAGAACGCCTGATTTAAACAGTTATCATCATGGGGTCGATGGCTATTTGAAGTACGGAGGAAACATGATGATCACCGCCAAGGATTGGATTGGCCTTGTTGTCTCCAGTCTGTTTGCCTACATCGTATTTGGGAGGATTTCTTCTAGGGCAGGCTATCCGCGATGGCATGGTCTTCTGATGGCGGTCCCAGTCGTAAATCTCATCGCGCTAATTACCTTTGCATACTCGACCTGGCCAATCGAAACGAAACTGCTGGAATGCGAACTGCGTGACCCGAGGGGCTAAATCGATCGACTGTGCCGGGTTTTCAGTGCAATCGCCTGGTTACGACACTTACGTAAGCTGAGAAGACAGCCACACCGGTGTCTAATGAAGTGCGGGCAAAGGAAACGCTGTGAGTATGCTCAGGAGTAGGTTGGCCTCGCATAGTGCCAAGCGCATATACCTCTAGTTCTTCGTGATCGTTCTCACCGCTGCCATCGCATTCCGCGTTGAGGCTACAATCTGTGCAAGGCGGATTGTTTCCGTCGTGTCCGCGCTCTCCACTTTGCGGATTGGGGAAACTCTATATCCGACACATGCGAAGTATAACCAGCTTTACGATCTCCAAATCCGGTTCTTAACGGCGCTCCCGACTGTGAGGCCGACTAGTGATTCGCGGGCTTCTTAGCAATGGCGTGCCGGGGCGAATGCTCTTGAGCACTTGGAGAACTGGAAGCGATCCACTCTCGCATGTCTTGCGGTGGTGAGGCTTTCGGTATGAGGGCCTAGACGTGTACGTAAACTTCAAGTCCGGGAAGGTCTCGGGATTCAGTTATCTTTTGTGGGTGTCGGCACCCGGCATACCGAAAGGCGTTCCTCCTCCCACCACGAGACGGAGAAGCCGGGATGGTGACGATTGGGGTGTCATCTCAAAGGGCGATCACTGGTGGAGAAACTAAGGGGACGGTCGGAACCCGTCCCACTCTACCGGATCGTCCCGGCCCGGGCCGCGCCGTCACAGAGCATCGGAATTGCGCTAACTCCTGAGGCCTCTGACGAAATAGTTCGCCGGGCGTTCGATTTGCGGCTCAACTGCATTTGGAGTTTTTCGGGCTGTCGCCGTTGGAGCCAGCTATTGCCCTCCGTCGAACCACTGGATCATATTGTGTTGAAACATCGCCTCTCTGACAATGTCGGCGGTGTCAAGCAACTTTTGAGCATACCTACTCCGTGCACTCGAAGAAGAGCGCCATTTCGCTCTTGTTGAAATGGCCGTACCAACCACAGGCTCGCTCGTAATCTTTTTTCAGGCTCAGGATTCTCGGTCCGACCCATGCATCTCTTCGGTCACGTACTGCGATCATGATTACTACTTCGAACTCCTCTTCTCAACGAGAGGAGCGGGACGCCCAATCAATTTCTCGGTGTTCTATTGCACACCATGGCGATGTCCGGGCTGTCCCGCGTGCGAACCGAACTTTTTCAGCTGCTCGTAGTCCCATTGCTTGCGCATCATCCAGAAGAGTTGCACGGCCAAACGACGGGCCATTGCGACTTTCGCAATCTTGCGTCCGCGCCGCAGCACCAGATGGAAATATTTGCTGCGCCACTCCGGCAGGCTGCGCACCGTCACCTGCGCCGCCTCCACCAGCAGGAAACGCACGATCGAACTGCCCTGCTTGGTGATGTGACCCAGGCGCCGGCGATTCCCGCTGGAGTCTTCCAGCGGCACCAGTCCAAGATAACTCGCCACCTGCTTGCCGCAGTGAAAGCGTTCCGCGTCGCCGAGTATCAGCACAAACGCGAGCGCTGTTAATACGCCCACTCCAGGATGCGTTCTCAGTCGCTGTGCCTCAGGATAGTTCTCCACTTCGCGTTCGATGGCCTGCGTCAGCTCCGCAATCGATGGATTCAGACGATCCAGCAACTCCAGCAGATCGCGTCGCCGCCGGCTCGCCCACGGAGCCAGCGCGAACGATTCCAACTGCTGCCGTCCGCGCTCGCGCCACAACTTTTTCTTGCAGCGCAAACCTTCGTTCAACGCCACGGCTTGCAGTTGATTCATGACGCGCGTGCGCGCCTGCACCATGCGATGCCGGTGCCACAACAGTTGCCGCAGATCCCGGTTCTCCCAACTCGGCACCCAGATCTTCGGAAAGTCATCTTTCAGCATCAGCTGCAGAATGTGCTGCGCATCCTGGCGATCCGTCTTCTGCTTCCGGCCCCGCTTCGCACGGATCACCGCCGCGTCGCCGATCCACAACTCAAACTGCAACTCGGCGATGAGTCGTTCGAACCAGCGTCCGTGCCCGCTGGCCTCCATGCCGATGCGCACGCTTTCGTTCGCACTCGCCAGAGCACGGTAGAACTTCTCCGCCTCGTCGGGATGTGCGAGCCGTTTCTCCTCGACCTCTCCGGTCGTGGTGTTGAGCAAAGCGATTTGTTGAAACTCGGGATGGAAATCTACTCCTATAATGATCATCGTTCGGCTCCTTTCTCCCGAGCCGGTTGGTTGGTTTTGCCACCTCCAACTCTACCTCGGGTGCGGGAGCCGACATTGTCATGGAATCAATTACACTCACCATCTGGTCAATGAGCGCTATGGCCTGATTGCTTCAGCCATGCGCTAAACTGGGGCTTGGCGGTATTTCGGTACGAAGAGGAGTCATACGTGGAAATACGTCAGCACTTTACTGTGATCTTGTGCTTGGGGATAGGCTTGGCGTCGTCGGGGCTCACTGTGGCGCAGTCCGCCCCAGGTTCGGGAGTAGAGATAGGTCATGCAGAAAGTGCGGTGCCGGGACTGCATGACTTCGATTTTTTATTCGGACGCTGGCAAATCCATCATCGAAAGCTGAAGCATCGCCTCGTCAACAGTCACGAGTGGATCGAATTCGAAGGGACATTATTCTGCCAGCCACTGATGGGTGGCTACGCAAATGTCGACGACACGGTGTTCGAGGTTCCAGGCGGTACTTACCGCGGCGTAGCTACCCGATCGTTCGACGCCAAGACGGGGCAGTGGTCGATCTGGTGGCTGGACAGCAGGATGCCCCTTGGCCCAATGGATCCGCCGGTGAGAGGCAGCTTCCACAATGGCGTAGGAACGTTCTATGCGAACGACGATACCGAAGGCGGGAAACCAGTCCGCACACGGCTCCTATGGTCCGACATCACACCCACCTCAGGTCACTGGGAGCAGGCACAATCAACCGACGGTGGTAAAACGTGGGAAACGGATTGGATAATGGACCTCAAACGAGTGCAATAGTTCGTTGAGCGGATACTTGCCTTCGAGACCCGGCGCATCGTGAGCCGCAGCAAAATTGACAATGTCGTTGACGACATCGTCAAGCTGCTCTAATACGCGAATGGTGTTCCGCAGAACATTGATGTCGGCGAGTCAACTGTTGCTAAATCGCTATTATCACTCAATCCCCCCGCAGGGGTTTTGAGCGCTATGGCCTGCTTTCGCCAGCTATGAATGGTTTTCCTAAATTCCCAATCGGTTGTGGTAGCTCTCCGACAGTCCAGCTTGAGTTCCTTCCATGATAATATCAGCGCCAAGGTGTACGCGCACGACTAAATCGTGATGGACTGTCTACCGTGCATCGGTGTCTGCATATACATCCGTGTCGAGCCGACCGCTTGCGCTTTTCACCCAGAACGTTCCTTTCATCTGCACGATCTCGATCAACTTGTGCTTGTCTTTGTTTCGCGAGAGCGCCCTCTCATATTGAATCTTCTTCTTATGCGCGAACTCATCGCACTTGGGGCAAGCCATGTGTCTTCGTCTGCTAACGGCCGCTTAGAATCAACTGTTGTAACATCGCCTCTCTGACAATGTCGGCGGTGTCAAGCACTTTTTGAGCGTACCTCTCCGTGCACTCCGAGAAGCGCGCCATTTCGCTCCAGTTGAAATGGCCGTACCAACCACAGGCTCGCTCGTAATCGTTTGTCAGGTTCAGACTCTCGATCCGACCCATGCATCTCTTCGGTCACTTACTGCGATCATGATTACTACTTCGAACTCCTCTTCTCAGCAAGAGGAGCGGGACGCCCAATCAATTTCTCGATGTTCTACTACACACCATAGCGATGTCCGGGCTGTCCCACGTGCGAACCGAACTTCTTCCGCTGCTCGTAATCCCATCCCTTGCGCCTCATCCAGTACAATTGCACCGCCAATCTACGAGCCATCGCAACTTTCGCGATCTTTCGTCCTCGTCGCATCATCAGATGAACATATTTGCTGCGCCATTCCGGCACGCTGCGCACCGTCACTTGCGCCGCTTCCACCAGCAAGAAACGCACGATCGAACTCCCTTGCTTGGTGATGTGTCCCAGGCGCCGCCGATTCCCGCTGGATTCTTCCAGCGGCACCAGGCCCAGATAACTCGCCACCTGCTTGCCGCAGTGAAAGCGTTCTGCATCGCCGAGTATCAGCACAAACGCTAGCGCTGTTAACACGCCTACTCCAGGGTGCGTTCTCAGTCGCTGTGCCGCCGGGTAGTTCTCCACTTCGCGTTCGATGTCCTGCGTCACTCCGCAATCGTTGGGTTCAAACGATCCAGCAACTCCAGCAGATCGCGTCGCCGCCGGCTCGCCCACGGAGCCAGTGCGAACGCTTCCAATTGCTGCCGTCCACGCTCGCGCCACAACTTCTTCTTGCAGTGCAAGCCTTCGTTCAACGCGACCGCTTGCAGTTGATTCATGACGCGCGTGCGCGCCTGCACCATGCGGTGCCGATGCCACAACAGTTGCCGCAGATCCCGGTTCTCCCAACTCGGTACCCAGATCTTCGGAAAGTCATCTTTCAGCATCAGTTGCAGAATGTGCTGCGCATCCTGGCGATCCGTCTTCTGCTTCCGGCCCCGCTTCGCGCGGATCACCGCCGCGTCGCCGATCCACAACCCAAACTGCAACTCGGCCACGAGACGCTCGAACCAGCGTCCGTGCCCGCTGGCCTCCATGCCGATGCGCACGGTTTCATTTGCACTCGCCAGAGCACGGTAGAACTTCTCCGCCTCGCCGGGATGTGCGAGCCGTTTCTCCTCGACCTCTCCCGTCGTGGTGTTGAGCAAAGCGATTTGTTGAAACTCGGGATGGAAATCTACTCCTATAATGATCATCGTTCGGCTCCTTTCTCCCGAGCCTGTTGGTTGGTTTTGCCACCTCCAACTCTAACCCGGGTGCGGGAGCCGACATTGTCATGGAATCAATTACGCTCAAAATCCACTTTGCAGCTCAAAGCGTGAAATTGCCTGATTTCGACAACAATGCTGTAAACTCTCGGGCAGTAAGGAGAAGTTGATATGCAATTCTCTCCGTCGAACCGCTCGGGCCGAGTGTCTACCTTGTGCGGCCTTGTCGGTCGTGCTGTTTCTGCGCTTGGAACGCTGCGGCTGCAGACGAAACAGCAACTGGTGAGCAAAGTATAAGCAAATTGCCGCTTTTGAGATTCAACCGGGTCATTGTGGCCTTTTCGACGTTCACGAAGGACGGCAACGTCTGCCAGATGAGCCATCGAGAAACTCGGCCATACGTGGATGCCCAGCACTCTGATTCTGACAGCACGATTCCGAGCGGACAGGTTGATCGTGTTGGTGGATGAAGTTGTGCCTCCGAGCAGAACGAGGGAAACGCTCCAAATATTTAAGCGGCGATTCATTCATTGCGGGCGGCGCATCGTTCATCAAGCAAGACTATGAAAACGTAACAGTCAGTGTGTACGGAAGTGCAATTGCCGAAGGGCCAAACCATGCCGATGTCATCGTAATCAACTGGCCCAAGAGGGGTTGCCCAGCGCCGCATTAGGAGCAGTCGAGCATGTTCGCAATTCTCAACTGGCGTTATATCCCGTGGGTGTTGAAAAAGTCCGTATGGGAAGGGACTCTTCCCCGTATCTCTGCAATCGCAGTGTTCCATTCCACTTCAGCTAAGCGGCAGCTTCCGTAGTAGGTGTTATCGGTCGGCTGAGGAATCGCACCAGTCGTTTGATGTTCTGGGCCACCGCTGCCAGGAAGAACTGCTCCCGCACGAACTTCAATCTCCGCAGACGCAAGCGACGCAGTCCGATCTGATTCTTCAGTTCCGCGAACAAGGCTTCCACCTTCTTTCTTTGCCGCTGTGCTTTGACGAACTCCGGCGTGTTCGACCAACTCCCGCGCACGTTGTCGGGCCGATTCGTTCCTGGTGGATGATAAGACCCCGGAAGGCAGCACTGGTGCATTGTGGTTCGGAGCGAGCACGGTCCACACTTTTTGCGTGTCCCGATGTAGTTGCATAGGCGCGATTGCGATAAACTCGGCCACCATAGTTCAGTAACTGGCCAGCAGGACAGAGATAGCGATTGTGTTCCGGTTCGTAGGTGAAACGCTCGGGGCCATAGAATGGGCTCCTCTTTCGGTGGATACTGTCGCGGGTCCGCATGTAGGGAGTGATGCTGCGATCCGCCAACCATTGCAAGAACTCGCCGTTCCCGTAGGTCGTGTCGGCCGCCACCGATTCCGGCTCTCGTCCTTGCCATTGAGCGAAACGGGTGAGCATGTCTTGCGCGGCCACCGTTTCCTGACTCATGCGCGCCGCCGTCGCCTGCACTCCCACGATCACGCAGCTCTGATTGTCGACCAGATAGTTGTCGTAGTAACCCAGGCGAGCCGGAGTCCCGCCCTTGGTCGCGTAAGTGGAATCGGGATCCGTGGTCGACACCTGCTCTTGCTGATGCACCGGTTCTTCGGTTGGGTTCTGCTGCTCCAGGTCCACCAAGTACTGGCGCACGGTTTGGTTCACTTGCGCCGCTTCCACTAACTGCTCCCGTGGAATACGGCTCTCCTTGGCTGGCATTCGCCTCCACGAAACTGCCATCGACCGACAGATGCTTGCCCTGCACCAATCCCACTTCCACACACTGCTTCACGATCTGCTCGAACAGTTCCTCGAACAGCTTCGATTCCTGAAACCGCCCATGCCGGTTTTTCGAGAACGTGGAGTGATGCGGAATCTCCTGATCGAAGCCCAGCCCGGTGAACCAGCGCCACGCCAGGTGCATGCGCAGTTCCTCCACCAACTTGCGCTCGCTGGTGATGCCGTACAAATAGCCGATCAGCAGAATGCGCAACAGAAGCTCGGGATCAATCGACGGACGACCGGTTTCGCTATAGCTCGCTTTCATCTTGCTCGCGCACAAAGGCAAAACTGATGTGCTTCTCGATCAGCCGCAGCAGGTGGGTCTCAGGAACCTGATCTTCCAGGCGGAAGTAATAGAACAGAGCTTCGGAGCGGTCGTGTTGCCCCATCATGATCAGCAGGCCTCCGATGATGAGAATCCAACACAGCATGGCGAATGCTTCCTTCTAACATGCTTCTGCTGAATCTCATCCTGCTAATCGACGTGACTTTTTCAACACCCACTCCCCATAACACTCATTAATCCTCTGCAGGGAGTTGCGAGTGCAATCCCTGGTTTCGACACTTCAGATTAGCGCGGATTCGCTTTTCCGTGCGCGCCCCCAGGGAACCTACGAAGACCTCGATAAGTATGATCGTGGGCACCTGCTGAACGCGAGGGGTTGCGCCGTACGTTCCAGCCTGTGACTTCACTCACATATTCCTGGTCGTGACAATTCTGCTCGATTCTTGACCATTCTTTACCTGCAGGCGGGCGCGGGCGTGAGAACATGCGTCGCAGATGAGGGTTTGCAGTCTGTAGCAGGCTGCACGGAGGCTGATATGGCCACTTCCAATAGAGCCCGAATCATCTGCTCTGCACGTTCGGGTGTTATCGGAATTACGGTGGCACTCTTCCTTGCTGTTATCGCATGCACTTCCATGAAAGTGAAAATGGGGATGAAGGTCTATCTCGACCGGACTCCAGTTTCTGCCATGCAGGTCACGATGCCCAACGGCGCGAGCCTTGCGCCGGGAGAAAAGGAGCCGTTGGAGGTCACGTTTACCGAGCCGGGCGGGAAGACGCTGACGACGGAAGGATCGGCGGGAGGGCCGGTGATGTGGAAGGAACTGAACGTCTCCGCTGCCCTGGTGAGCTTTGATGGGAAGGGAAAGTTGTCGCTGGCGAGCGATCCGAGGATCAGCGATGGGAAGATCGGACATGTAACCGTGACCGTGCCGAGCCATCCGGAGTTGCGGGGTGACCTCGACATCACGGTGCAGTACAAGAGGAACTATGTTGCGGACTTTTCCGGCAGGAGCGGGAGCGACGGCACGAATGGAAGTGATGGCACGAGTGGTACCAGCGGGAGTATGGGATCGATGGATCCAAACAACCCGTCGGCAGGAGGGGATGGGGGCAACGGGTCGGATGGATCGAATGGCTGGGACGGCGATAATGGCAGCGATGGCGCTCCGGTGCAGGTACGGGTCGCGTTGCGAGCGGGGAACAATCCGTTATTGCAGGTGATGGTGGCGGGGGAAGGGCGGCAGAATTTTTACCTGGTGGATCCGCATGGTGGATCGCTGATGGTAAGGTCTGATGGCGGACGAGGAGGATCGGGAGGAAGAGGCGGACGCGGAGGACGTGGCGGGTCGGGGGGCATGGGATCTCCGAGCGGATCGAACGGGAGAGATGGTTCGGATGGACGCAATGGCTCGGATGGATCTCCGGGCAGGGGAGGGCAGATCACGGTGACGTACGATCCGCATGCGGGACCGTATCTGGGAGTGATTCATCTGTCGAGCGTGCGTGGGCCGGTGACGGTGTTCCGGCAGCAGGCGGTGGCGGCGTTGTGGTGAGACTTCACGGTGCGAGACGTTCCCTACAACGTTTCCGGAGAGATTTAGGAAGTCAAAATCCCCGCTCTAAACGTCGCAAAGTGCGCAACGTTTAGAACGGGGCACCCTCGAGAGTTTTTTGCCCCCGCTAGTCTTTGCAGGATGGCGTGTAGCTAACGGGACTCGGCATGCGATTGGCTAGCATTGGCTTGCCTACTGCTTGCACGTAGAGTTGGGTTTGGGCTGGCGGCAACGAGAGGCCGCACAGGTCCACGGAGTGGGTACCCGGCTTGGTTGTCGCGAGTTGGGTGAGGCTTTGGTCGTTCCCGTTGTACACGACGTAATGATCGATCGTGTTTTCGTTGCCTGCGATGGTCCACTGGAGTGTGTTGCCAGAGACGCTGGTCTGTAGCGAGAAGCAGCTGTCGATGCCGGATTCGAGTTCGGTGGCTTCTTCGTAATCGTTCCAGGTGACGAGTTGCAGGAAGGGCAACTGCCGGGTCGCGCTGTAGAGTTGGTTGATGCGGTCGAAGGTCTGGAGCCAGGTCTGTCCGCACTGCTGGTCCATGACGCGGTTTGAGCCCCAGCCCGCCAGGGAGTCGTTGAAGCCTTTGTAAGTGGCGCCGACGGTTTCGATCTGGGAGAAGCCAAGGCCTGTGCCGTAGAAACTCGACAGATAGTCGAGGCCGTAATTGCCGAACTGCGGCATGATCCAGGAATAACTGCCGTCGCTGGTCTGGTGAGCGAATCCATCATTGTTCTGGAAGATGAAGCGCGGCCCGGAGGGAATCGCGTTGCGGACGTTGTCCCAGTTGATGGAGTTGGACTGGTCCACGTTGAAGTTGGTGACGACCGGCTGGCCTCCGATGGTGAGGTACGCCTTGGAGCCGAAATAAGTCTGAGCCATGTACTGCATGAGCTGCGTGAGCGTCTGCTCGGGATTGCATCCGGGGCAGGTGCCTGAGCCCATGGCTCCGGCATCGATCATGATGGCGAAGGTGAAGCCGGGATGTTTTTCGGCCTCATGCATGACGAGTTGCGTCGCCTGATCGATGGTGTTGTTGGGGCCGTACCAGTCGATGATGACGCCATCGATGCCGCGGCTGATCATGTCGGTGATCTGGCGCTGCACCTGATTCGCGTCGTTGGAGTTGTAGCCGACGTTCATGTGGCTGGAGCCGTCGAACCACAACATGAGGTGGGCGAAGATCCTGGTGGTCGCGCCAGGATACAGCAGCGAGTGAACGTTGACCTTGCTCACGTTGTTGGCGCCGAGGTTCCCGTTGGTCTGGGAAACGAAGCTATTGGAAGCGCTGGTATTGTTCGCGGTCTGGGATGCGAGATTGGGGACGACCTGCGAACCGAGGCTGCGGGCTCCGGAACCGGTGCCGCAAGCCGCAAGCATGGCGGAGAACAGAAAAATTGCACACAAATGTACACGACGCATAAAACGCCCTCAAGTAAGAATGACCGGAATCTTGCTGCGTGCTAGGGCCGCTTCAAGGACGCATTGCTGCGCTGGGATCCTTGAATGGCCCGGGTCTGACTGGAACTGGACGGAGAGTAGCAGCAGTACGGGAAATCCTGTAGGTGTCAGAAGTACGGGAACCCGCCTGGACGTTGCCGGGCGCGGAAAGTGTAATCGAGGCGAACCTTCAAGCAGTAATTCGTCGTGGGCTTTTGCCGGTTATGAGGGAATCCCTGATCCTGCGGGGGCCGAAGCTTTGATACCATCGTGCAGCAGTTTGGGGAGGATCGCTTGGCTGAGAATCGAATTCCCGAACAACGCTCGTCCATTGCGGTACAAGGAAGTTCACGACTCAAGGTGTTAGGCATTGTGCTCGCCGGAGGCAAGGGGACGCGGTTGTGGCCCTTGACGCGGGAGCGGGCCAAACCAGCGGTTCCATTCGGCGGAAAATACCGCATCATCGATTTCGTGCTCAGCAACTTCGTCAATTCCGGGATCTATTCCATCTATGTGTTGACGCAGTTCCGCAGCCAGTCGCTTTTGCAGCATCTGAGCGAAGGCTGGCAGTTCAGTGGATTGCTGAAGAGCCACTTCATCACGAATGTCCCGGCGCAGATGAGGTCGGAGAAGGAATCGTGGTATCAGGGGACGGCCGACGCGATTTTCCAGAATGTGAATCTCATCGAGCAATCGGATCCGCATTATGTGGCGATCTTTGGCGGCGATCACATCTATCGCATGAATATCGGAAGCATGATCGACTTTCATGTGGCGAAGCAGGCGGATGTGACCGTGGCGGCGATTCCGACGCGGAAGCAGCACGCGATCGAGTTTGGGGTGATCGAGGCGGATGCGGAGGATCGCATCGTTGAATTTCACGAGAAGAAGGCGGATGCGCCAACGATGCCGGGCGATCCGAACCGGGTGTATGCGTCGATGGGCAATTACATTTTTTCGACCCGCCGGTTGCTCGAACTGCTGAAGGCGGATGCTACCGATCCGCATAGTCACCATGATTTCGGAAAAGATATTCTGCCGAAGCTGGCAGGGAAATCTCCTATGTATGCGTACAACTTCGAGACCAACCGCATTCCGGGCGATACAGGGGATTCGGCGCCGTACTGGCGCGATGTGGGAACGATTGACGCATATTACGAAGCCAACATGGATTTAAACCATGTGAAGCCGGACCTGAATTTGTATAACCGCGAGTGGCCGGTGCGGAGCACGAGCTATCCGGATCCTCCGGCGAAGTTCGTGTTCGACGAAGAGAACCGGCGCGGTGAAGCGCTTGACACTATTGTTTCGGGCGGATGCATTCTGGCCGGCGGAATGGTGCGGCGTTCGGTGCTCGGGCGAGGCGTGCGGGTTCATACCTGTGCGCTGGTGGAAGATTGCGTGATTATGGACAACTGTGATATCGGGCGGAACGCGAAGGTGAAGCGGGCGATCCTGGACAAGAATGTATGTATTCCGGAAGGCACGGAGGTCGGCTACGATCTCGAAGCGGACCGGGCACGCGGATGGCATGTGACGGAGTCAGGCATTGTGGTGATTGGGCGGGAGCATAGTCCGGTGCCGATGGCTGCGATGTATTCGTGAGCGGAAAGCTTGAACCACTAAGGACACGAAGGTTCACGAAGGAAAATCGTGCGCGGTTCTGATTGACATCATCTGTTCTCTCCGCCGACAATGCCCTTCCACCTGAGAGGCATTGATGATCCGATACTTCTATTTCTTTGCTGCAGCCTTCTTTCTTCTCATCTCTACCTGTGGATTTTCACAAGATAGAACCAACGCGCGATCGATGGTGATCTCGCGTTATGGGATTGTTGCGACCAGCCAGGTGCAGGCGTCGCAGGCCGGGGCGGAGATTCTGTCGCGTGGAGGGTCGGCTGTGGATGCGGCAATCGCGGCCAACGCTACGCTGGGCGTGATGGAGCCCGACATGAACGGGATGGGCGGCGATCTATTTGCGATTTATTGGGATGCGAAGTCGGGAAAGTTGTATGGGCTGAACGCCAGCGGATGGGCGCCAAAGGCGATGACGATCGAGTATTTGCAATCGAAGGGCAACACGCAGATGCCAGCCGAGGGAATTGACACGGTGACGGTGCCCGGCGCGGTTGAGGGATGGAATCAGTTGCATCGGCGATTTGGAAGGCTGTTCTGGAAGAACCTGTTTACGCCCGCGATTTTCTATGCCGAGAACGGATTCGCGGTGCAGGAGATGATCGCGACGGACTGGAAGAGTTCGGAGGAGAAGCTGAAAAAGGATTCGGAGTCGCGGCGCGTATTTCTGCCGCGTGGCGAGGCTCCGAAGATGGGCGAGGCATTCAAGAACCCTGAGGTGGCCAAAGCGCTACGTCTCCTGGCGGATGGAGGGCCGCAGGCGTTTTATTCCGGCGAGATTGCGAAGGCGATTCTGGCGACCGAGCGCGAGTTTGGCGGGGTGATGTCGGCGGAGGACTTGCAGCAATTTTCGGCAGAGTGGGTCGAGCCGGTCTCGACTACGTACCGGGGATGGAAAGTGTACGAGTTGCCGCCGAATGGGCAGGGGATGGCGGCGCTCGAGATGCTGAACATCATGGAGCAGTTTCAGCCGGCGAAATCTGGTCCGCTGAGCGCAGAAGAGATTCACAAGCGGATTGAGGCGATGAAGCTGGCGTATGCCGACCTGGCGCGGTACAACGCCGATCCGCGATTTGCGAAGGTTCCGGTGGCGGGGCTGCTTTCCAAAGGCTATGCGAAAGAGCGGGCGGCGCTGATCGATCCGAAGAAGGCGAATTGCAGTCCGCAGGCGGGTGTGCCGCCGTCGAGTGATACGACATATCTGACGGTGGTCGATCGCGATGGGAACATCGTGTCGCTGATCCAGAGCAACTTCTCGAGTTTCGGATCGGGGATTACGGTGCGCGGCATGGGATTTGCTCTGCAGAATCGTGGGGCATTGTTCATGCTCGATCCGTCGAAGCCGGACGCGCTGGCTCCGCGGAAGCGGCCGTTCCATACGATTATTCCGGCGTTCATGGAACATGGCGACGATCATATTGGATTCGGCATTATGGGCGGAGCGAATCAGCCGCTGGCGCACGCGCAGTTTGTGTCGAACGTGGTCGATTACGGGATGAATCTGCAGGCGGCGATGGAAACGGCGCGGTTTACGGTGCGGGACAACTTTGACCTGAGCTGCAAGGTGCTGATCGAGGATCGCGTACCGGCCGATGTGCGGCAACAGCTTACTTCGATGGGGCACGATCTGGCGGTGCGCGGAGATTTCTCCTTATTTATGGGGCGCGGGCAGGCGATCGATCACAACACCAAGTCTGGGATGAATTTCGCGGCTTCCGATGCGCGCACCGATGGGTCCGCCGAGCCGGAACTGCCGCCTGCGCTGCGGTAGATGTCAGAGCTGAGGGATAGACCGTTGTCGTCCGGAATTCGCACCTGTCGCTCCGTCTCGTAACAAGCTTGGCGGCATATAACGTGTGCAGTTTCTTTCATCTTGACGGCCATTGGGTGGCCATCTAAATTGCGAGACGGAGCAGTTTGCTGTACCCCCCAACTGCGACAATTCCCCGTTTTGAAATCTTAAGTAACCTCCTCCTCCGGTCGAACTGGGGCTCTTGGGCCGCGCCTTTGGAAATCCACAGCCGGTTTTGCACCGGCAAGAAAAAAAGAGAGTGGCAACATGCGCGTATGTTTTGTGAGTCGCTTCGTCGCGATTGTGCTTGTATTCGCCTGGGCCCTGTCGGGCGCCGCCCAGGTCAACATCACGACCTATCACAACGATAATGGCCGCACCGGGCAGAATGTGCAGGAACTCATTCTGACGACCAGCAACGTCAATGCGACCAACTTCGGAAAGCTGTTTACGCAAGCAGTTGACGATTACTCCTATTCGCAGCCGCTGTATGTGTCGAACGTGAACATCCCCAACATGGGCACGCACAATGTGGTGTACGTCGCGACAATGAACGATAGCGTGTATGCCTTCGACGCGGACAACAATACAGGCAGCAACGCGCAACCGTTGTGGCAAGTGAATTTCACCGATGCGTCTGATGGCATCACAGCGGTTCCCATCGCTGATGTGCATTGCGAAGACACATTTGGGACGAACGTGGGGATCATGTCCACACCGGTGATTGATGCGAGCAGCGGTACGATCTACGTGCTGGCCCGCACAAAGGAAAACGGCGCCTATTTCCAGCGGCTGCACGCGCTCGATATCACAACCGGGGCGGAGAAATTTGGCGGGCCTGTGGCAATTCAGGCGAGCATCAGCGGCAAGGGTACGGGCTCGAAAAATGGCACGATCAGTTTTGACCCGCTACTTGAATCGCAGCGCTCGGCGCTGCTGCTGCAGAACGGGCAGGTGTATATCAGTTGGGCGTCGTTGTGTGATTTCGGCGCGTACCACGGCTGGATGATGGCCTATAACGCATCAACGCTGGCGCAAACCGCGGTCTGGCTAATTACACCCAACGGCAAACAGGGCGGAATCTGGCAGAGCGGGAATGGCGTGGCTGGAGATTCCTCGTTCAATACCTTTGCTACGGTGGGCAATGGAACGTTTGACGCAAACAAAGGTGGACTGGATTATGGCCAGAGTGTGGTGAAACTCGGACCGCCTTCGGGCACGACGTTCCCGATTCTCGATTACTTCACGCCGTTTAACGCACTCACGCTGAACACCACCGATAAGGACATTGGTTCTTCGGGGCTGACTCTATTGCCGGATCAGACTGGCCCCTTCCCGCATCTGCTCGTGCAGGGAGACAAGGTGGGAGATCTTTATCTGATCAATCGCGACCACATGGGGCAGTACAACTCGACGGATAACAGCCAGATTGTGCAGTTCGTCCCGACGGCTGCCAGTCACGGGATGTGGAGTTCCCCGTCGTGGTGGAACAACTTTGTGTACGTTGGAGGCAGTGGCAGCCAGATCCAGGCGTTTTCGTTCAATCCAGCGACTGGCCTTCTCTCAACCACGCCCACGACGAAGACCGTCGCGGGGTTCGGGTATCCGGGAACAACGGTTTCGATTTCTTCCAACGGAACTACGAACGGGATTGTGTGGGCTCTGAACAACGGCGCTTACAAGACTGCAACAGGGCAGGGAATCCTGCTGGCTTATCAGGCGACAAATCTGGGGAAGGTGTTGTATAGCAGCCGGACTAAAGCTACTCGAGACAACCCGGGCCAACCGATCAAGTTCCAGGTGCCCACGGTCGCGAATGGCAAGGTGTACGTTATGACGTTGAAGGGCCTGTCTGTCTATGGATTGCTGAATGGGGGCGGGTCTGGGGCTCACTGAGCGCGAGATCCAGCGCGTTGTGGAGCGATCTTATTTCGCCTGATACACCGTTTGTCCGGCGACCATGGTCCAGAGAACTTTAGTGTCTCGCATTTGTTCGGGCGAGACCGTAAGTACGTCGCGATCAAGCAGGACGAGGTCGGCACGCTTGCCGGGTGCGATGGCGCCGATCGAGTCCATGTTCATGGCCTTCGCCGAATTTTGCGTGTAGGCATAGAACATCGCTTCGCGAGGCATGGCCTGCGAAGCGTCGAGTACACCTTCTTTTCCCTTGCGAGTTTCTGCCTGATAGATCGCGCGAAACACATTTGCTGTGGACACCGGCCAATCGCTCGCTCCCGAGATGACTCCTCCGTTATCGAGGACGGAACGGGCGGGATACTGCCATTTGTAGATCTCAGGATCCACATAGGGTTTGAGAATCTCGATGGTGTCGTTCGAAGCCTCTGCCCAGAAGAGCTGAAAGGCGCTGATCACGCCCAGTTGGCGGAAGCGGGGAAAGTCTTGGGGGAGGATGAACTGTTCGTGGGTAAGGGTGTGGGGCAGCGTCGATGATGGATTGGCAGCCCGGGCAGCGGCGATGCCATCGAGCGCGGCGGTAACAGCGGCGTCTCCGATGGCGTGCACGTGGATGATCAGGCCCTGCTTATCGGCTGCTACGCATAGCTCAGCAAATTTCGCAGGATCGAAGAGTAGATCGCCGTAGCGCCCGCTGTTTTTGTAAGGCTTGCTGAGATGGGCGGTCTGCGAGGGATATTCCGCAACGCCGTCGGCAAAGATCTTGATGCCCGTGATATGCAGGTGCGGGACATCCTTATATTGTTCGCGGGTTTGTTGCACGGTTGCGAGTTCGGCCGCGGGGTCTTTGACTAATACTTGCGGGAAAGCGACGATCTCGGAGTTGAGTTCTCCGTGATCGGCAAGCATTTTGTAGGCGCTGAGAACGGGAGCGGAAGCCAGCGGATCGAGCCATGCGGTGATGCCGAGGCTGTAGTTATAGTGGAGCGCGGCTCGGGCAGCGGCAAGAAGATCCTCCTGGCTATGCGGTGGGAGAAGGGGTTCGATCCTTGAAAGCCCGGCATCGACGAGAAATCCAGTTGGCTGCATATCTTTGTCTGTGCCGTAGTACGCTCGCTGGTCGGGACTCAAGTTCTTCAGTAAGCTCTCGGTGATGCCGGCCTGCCGCAGCAGGGCGCGATTGGCCCATGCGGTGTGGCCGTCCATGCCGCGGAGGAGCAACGGCTGATTCTCGTAGGCACCAGTACTGAACCTGGTGTTCAGAACATTGGTGTGGGACCAGAATTCGAGCGGGAGTCCCTGAATCTCAAGGATGTCGCCGCGCATGCCGCGTCCGGATTTCTTTGCGTCCGCAACAAAGGAGGGGAGTTGGTCGAGGGTATTGACCTTGTCGGTGGCATCGGCGGCGATCAGGCTGAGTCCGCCGTCAATCGAGTGGCTGTGGGAGTCGATGAATCCGGGGAAGAGGCTCTTGCCGTCGAGATCGAGGCGCACGGCGCTTTTCGAGACAGCCTTCTCGACCTCAGGCAAATTGCCGACAGCGACGATCTTGTCGCCACGGATGGCGACGGCGTCGGCATAGGGATTCTGCGGGTCTGCGGTGAAGACCTTCGCATGGTAAAGAATGCGCTCGTTCGAACTTCCCTGCGCAGAAGCTGGAGAGGTTGCAAAGAAGGAAATTGCCGCGAGTAGAACAGCAGAATACCCCAAGCCTCGACCCATGATCGGCCCCGTCCCAACAGTGTGGTGACAACGAAAGAGACAATATACAAGAGCGCGCCGCTCTCAGCCACGCAAGGAATTCACCAGCTCAATGTACTGGCGCATGGACTCTTCCGGGCCCGTGCCTTTGATCGCGCTCCAGGCGTCAAACTTGGCTCGGGCGACAAACTCGAAGGCACCCGGGCCTTCCCCGGTCGCGTCCCCCTCGGTTGCCTGTTTGTAGAGGGCGTAGAGCTTCAACATCGTGTTGTTGTCGGGACGTTTGGAGAGTTGGGTGACGTCCTGTTGAGCTTGCGCGAAGCGAGTTTGCAGGTCTGACATGGTGGACCTTCCGAGGCGTCATTCCAGCACCGAGTCAGATCGAATGTCAGTGATGTAAGTCACACGATGCCCATGCCTTGAGAGATATGGAACCCTGCGATCACGCTCAGGGCGGGCATGGGCATCTGGTCGTTAGAAGCTGATTTTGAGAATCTGGCCGTTGTTTCCAACGAACCATCCGGCGTGCGGATTGGCAAAGCCGACGGCCCAGTAGCCGCTGGCGTGCGGGAGTCGGTACCAGGTCTGGCCTTCGTCAGGAGTCCAGGCGGCGGCGCCTCGGTCGAAGTTGGGAGCGTCTTCGGCGGTGATTACGACGGTACGATCGAAGTCATGATTGCTGCCGGAACTTTGGTTGAGTGTCATGCCATTGGCATAGGCGAGGCAAAAGATGGTGCCGCCGATGGGAGGCTTGTTGGTCAACGACCAGGTGTGCCCGCCGTCGCCGGAGGTGGCGGCTTGAATGTGGTAGTTCACGGCTAAATCGCCGCCACCAACGATGCCGTGCATGGCATCGCGGAAGGCGACGGAGAGTCCGCCCGCGCTGGGGTTGCTGATCAGCGGAGTGTCGTAGGCATTCCACGTGTTTCCGGCGTCGGTGGTGGCGAGGATGCGGGAGACGGTTGAGCCGCCGGTGGTGATCCAGGCGTTGGAGTCGCCCTGGGTGGTGATGCAGGTGCCGCTGGAGGAGAACGAAGCTTCACCGGAGAGGGCCGGAGGCATGCTGCCGGAGATCGAATGCCAATGTTGTCCGCTAAAGGTGCGGATGTCGGGGAACACCCCATTGACGGAATCGCTGTGAGCGATGCCGCGGGTTGGCTCCCAGAAGGCGAAGCAATCATAGAAAGCGCTCATCGTGTGGTTCACGAACTGCAGGTTCCAGGTCGCGCCGCCGTCGTAGGTTTTGTAGATGCGGAAATCGGTGGTGTTGTCGCCGATCGACATCAAGTAGGCGACTTTGTCGCTCACGCCCTGGACATCACGGAATTGCAGATTTTCAGCGCCGGGGACCACACCGGACTTCCACGTATTGCCGCCATCGGTGGTAACCACGTATGTGCCTCCGGTACCTGCGGCCCAGACGACTTGCGAGTTCACGGGGCTGACCGCGATCAGGAGTTCCGTGGTGCCGCTGACCTGAGGAGTGAGTTTTGGCTGCTGGACTGCTGCAAATTGTTGCGCAGAGCTGAGGGTTGCGAAGGAGGCTACGACGAAGGCGAGCAGCGAACGATGCAACATGCGGGTGCTCCAAGACGAAGCATTCGTGGCGTTTAAGCAGTATGGAACGACAGCGATCGAGTGTCAAAGGAGTCCTTAGACCCTAGCGGAGGGCGGAATACAGATTGCAGGACAAGGCCAGGGACCCGGCGAATGTCGCGGGATTTCAAATCAGAATGCGCGGATTAAGAACTTCTGAGTAGCGATTCTTTTCTCTTTCGTTCGCGCAAATCCGTTGTAAAATGCTCGGCCACAGCAGGTGACCCATGGGTTCTCCTTCCTACCGCGAAGTTGCTTCAGAACGAAAATGCAAGCCGAATCTGATGCTGAGTGCATGCGTTCTCGGAACACTCGTGGCTCCTTCATTAGCCTTGCCGGCGGGGTCAGCTGCGGCGCCGAATGCGCCATCGGTGGAGTCCACGAGAATTCTTCCGGAGACGGACGCGAAGAAGCTAGCGAAATATGACGTCACCCGGATCGGGCAGCGCGACATTGGAAAGGGTTTTAATCTTTATTCGCTGAAAAGCGAACGAGAGTTGGGGCAGAGCATCGCGGCGGGATTGGATCGAAGTACGAAGTTGATCAAAGATTTGGTGGTCACGGATTACATCAACCGGCTGGCGCAGAAGCTGGTGGCGAATTCGGACGCGGAAGTGCCGTTCACTATCAAAGTAATCGACGGGGGCAACATCCCGCGAGCCTATGGGTTGCCGGGCGGTTTTTTGTATGTAGACAGCGCTCTCATCATTTCTGCGGATGGGGAAGCGGAACTTGCCTCCGTTCTGGCACACGAGATTGCGCACGTGGCGGCGCGGCATGCAACGCGCGCGCTGTCGCGCAAGCGCATTTGCAATCTCGTAAACGTGGTCGGAATGATGGCGGGTCCGGCGGGAGTGGCTGCGGAAGATGTGGGAGGGATCGCGGGGCCTTTATCGCTCAAGAAATTTGCGCGTGATTCCGAATATGAGGCTGACCTGCTGGCGATCGAGTATGCGTATTCGGCAGGCTATGATCCGCAATCGTTGATGGACGCGCTGGAGAAGCTGCACGCAATGGAAGCGGAGCGGAGTGCCGCGCTCGCCAAGATTCCGGGCTATCACCTCGCATCGTTCATTCCGTTCCACAGCAAAATCGCGCGAGGATTTTCGGATTATCCACTGGTCGAGGAACGGATTCAGCGACTGCAGTCGGAGATCCCCAGCTTTCTGCCCAACCGGAAGGATTACATTATCGATACCGACGAATTTGAAGAAGTGAAGGCGCGGCTGGTGGCGTATGCCACTCCTGTGCTGCGGCATCATGGGGCGGGAGACGACAATAAAGGACCGGTGCTGAGGCGCACAGCCGACTCAGATTCCGATCTGAACGTTGCGGCGGATTCGGAGACTCCGGCGAAGTGGGTTGGCACTGCGGCCACGTTGAAGTAATGAGAATGTGGCGGCGAATTTTCAATAGACGCCCCACGTGCGGGGCAAAGGATTCCGGCGTTTCAGTTCTTGTTCCAGTCCCTCGCGTCCACGCTGCATTGCCCAGCGATGATTTGCCTTGAAGGCAGGCCTCAGAAGGAAAAAGGAAAGAGGAGTAGCGGAGCAAGAGTTTGTTCGCCGTTATTTTCCAGTCGAAGACGACATCGACGAATCTTCCGGTCTGCTGAATGGTCCAGATGCCGCGGCCAATGAAATCCCCGGTGGCGCGAATCGCCAGCCTGTGCGGCCGAGCGAGTACAATGGCGCACGATTCCCAGTCGAGCGTGTAAGGCAACCAACCCCTGGTGTGGAAACGAAAACGTCGTCCGATGCCGTAGCTGTCTCCGCAGTCGAGTTCTTCCGCTTTGAGGTACACCGAGGACCACCAGCATGGATAGCGCAGAGGATGGCATAGAATTTCGAAGACCTCCTTCGGCTGTTGCCTCGAACCGCCATCGAGTCATGAAGTGGTAATCGTTGGTCATCGCAGGAGTTGGACCACGACACTTGCGGCAACCGGAATACCTCGAAACTAGGCCGCCGGAGCCGGGTTCAATACGATGCGATACGTGGCCGTCAAGTGTGCAAGAACTTGCGCGGTTGCGTACTTGGTGCACTGCTGAGTGGGCAAATGGCTTTCGCCAGGAGAACGGACGTAATATCCTTGGTATTGGGGGTGATCTTCCTCCTGGCCTGGAAGTTCGATGGATAACCCTTCAGTGGACCTGTTCGCGTGAGCGATCAGGCTTACCTAGCAAGACCTGCTCTACAGTTGAAAATTCGAATCGCCATGGAAATGCAAAGGATACGAAGAATTGCTTTCTGCCTGTTCCTGTTCAGCGCACAACTTTTCGGACAAAGCCGGAGAAACGCGGATCGGTATGCCGCAACGGGTCCGGTGTTCGAGGCGAGCGCGGGCTATCTGTTCATGAGTATGACGTCGCCCTCTACGGCGCGGCTCAACCTGCAAGGCATCGATGCAAATGGGTTGGTGCACTTCTCGCCGCACTGGGGAGGCATGGTGGACTTCAGTTTTGCGCGCGCGGGAAACGTGCCGGGAACGGGACACAGTAACCGGGTTTTCAGCGGGCTGATCGGTCCCATGTATTATCTCGTCGATCGTCCGAAAACCAATGTATTTGTAAATGCGTTATTCGGCAGCGCATGGGTGGATAGCGCGGTGCCTGTCAACTCTACGACCGAGTTTCATGGATACGAGACTCGATTCTCCTATCTTTTTGGTGCGGGCTGGGAGCGATACGTCACTGGGCCATTTTCGGTGCGGGTCAGCGGCGGCTACCAGCGCACTACGTTTGTGGATTCGAAGCTGGCCTTGTTGGGGCAGAACAATCTGCGGGTGAGCGCCGGAATTGTGTACGAATTCGGGCGACGCTGACGGGAGAAGAACATCCCAGCGCAGGCTGAGACGCAGGAAGCTACGTCTCCACGGAATCACGATCAGTAACCAACGAATAGAAAAGCGGCCCGTCGGAGGAAGCGGGCCGCTTTTGGTTGTGTGCGTTAGTCAATCAGAAACGGAGTTATGCGCGAATCTGGAGTACGCGGGGGGAGGCATCGGCACCCAGAAACGATCCGAAGATGCTGGTCGGAGTAGCAGCCGTGCGGATGCTGTAGCCGAACTGAGCGTCCGTAAGATTGCCTACCGGTTGGTCAAAATTTGGGTGGTTCAGGACGTTGAAGGCCTGAGCCCCCACTCCCAACTCAGCGCCTTCCCAGTGAGGCACACGGAAGTTCTTCATCAAACTGAGATCGGCGTCGAAGAACTTGGGTCCGTACCCTGGTTCCGGCGTTCATTTCCGAAGGTTGCAACGCCTGTAGTGGAGCGGCTACGAGCGGCGGGTGCGCACGGTAAAGTACGCCAGTGTGAGCAACGTAAGGCAGGCCATGCCACTGTAAAAATTCACGAGCGGATGCAGCCACGTCTGGAGCAGGGCGGCGGAGACTGCAATGAAGCCGATGGCGGAACCCCATATGCCGAGTGGAGAGCGTAGCGGCAGGGCGGCGAGTTGTTCCGCTGGTTTCCTCAGTCGAAAGCTGATGTGAGCGGCGAGTGAAACCAGCCAGGACAGAATCATTCCCGTAAATGCCGCGCCTACGATGTAGCGGAAAGCGTTTTCTGGCGCCCACAGAACTAGCGCCAGGGCGAAGAGAATCCCGAAGGTAGAGTGAAGGACTGCGTTCTGGGGAGAGCCTTCATGATTGAGGCGTCCGAGGCTGGCGGGAGCCCATCCGGTACGGGCCAGCGAGAAGATCATGCGCGAGGCGACATAAAGGGTCGCGTTCGCTCCGGACAAGGCGGCGGTGAGGACGACAAAGTTCATGATGCCCGCCGCGTGCGGGATTCGTACTGTGCGGAACACGGTGACGAAGGGACTCTCGGTGACTCCGGCACGATCCCAGGGCATGACGCCGAGCAGGATGACGATCGCTCCGACATAGACGAAGGTTAGGGTCAAGAATGTGATCCAGACGGCGCGCGGCGTTTCTTTCGAGGAGCGGGATTCTCCAGTGGTCACGGCGACCATTTCGACGCCGCCAAAGCTGTACACGGCATAGGTCAACGCGACGACGGGGGCCCATAGTCCCTTTGGAAAAAATCCTCCATGCACGTTGTATTGCGGGGCGACGCGCGCGCCTGTGAGCAGAGCCACGCCGATCACGATGAACGCGAGGATTGTGGCCAGCTTGATCATCGAGAGCCAGAACTCGAACCGTCCATAGGAGCCGACGCTGCGGAGATTTATCACGAGCAGGGCTGCGCCGAAGACGATGATCCAGATGTAAGAACGCACGTCCGGGAACCAGACCGACATGTAAGTGGCGGCGGCGACCATTTCGGCGCCGATCGCCAAGGCCAGGCCCAGCCAGTATCCGGCGCGGGCGATGAACCCGAAAAACGAGTTGAGGTAAAGATCGCCGTAGACACCAAAGGATCCGGCGGCGGGATGGGCGCAGGCGAGTTCTCCCAAGGCCATGGCCACGGTCCAGTTGATGAACGCGGCCGCGACAAAACTCAGGATGGCGGCGGGTCCAGCGACTTCCATGGCCGCGCCGGAGCCAAGCAGAAGGCCAGTGCCGATCGAGCCGCCGACGGCGACCATGGCCATCTGCCCGGCGGAGAGTTGGTGGCGGAGGCCTTCTTCATTGATCTGCGCTGGTTGCCGTTGGGACGAAGCGGGCGCCGAAGGCATGGGGCACGATATCAGAAGCGGGCGGAATGCCCAAGCAGTGGGGCTGTGCGAATGCGATCGTTTCTTATTTCGAAGATTCAAAGACCCAAGACCCGCTCCCGAAGACCTTCGTTCCTTTAGGGATTTTCGCATTCATTGGCTGTGACCTTCGTAATCGCGGGTGGGCGTTACCGCATTGCTGGGGGTAGGGGTGGCTCCTAGAATCGGAGCAGGGTTTACTCCGCCCGAACCTGCATGCCTGAGATTACGCGACGATTGGACCGAGCCGAGCTGGGGAAGCGCATTGAGCGCGCGGAAAAGCTCCTGCAGAAGGGGAAGACTGCCGAGGCCCTGGAAGAGTATCTGCTGGTCCTGCGGGATGATCCGGAAAATGATGTTGTCCGGCAACTTTCGGCCGATCTGTGCCTCTCCCTGAGCCGCAACCCGGAGGCAGTGCGCCTGCTGGGAGACCTGTTTGAACGGCAGGTGGGAGCCGGAGATGCGACCCGGGCAAGTCTGACCTACAAAAAACTGGCGCGGCATGGCAGTCCGACATGGCAGCAGAAGTTCCGCTTTGGCCAGTTGCTGGAGGGATCGAACAAGAAGCTTGCTGTGGGGACTTACGAAGCAGCACTGCAGGATTTGATCAAGCTGGGCAAGAAGCAGGAGTCGGCGGAAATTCTGGACCGGGTGGTCGCAATCGAGCCGACACAAGCCAATTGGCAGCGAGTCGCGGAGCTGGCGTCGGAGTTGGGGAACCGCAAAGCCGCGGCGGCAGCGTTCCAGCATATTGCGCAAATAGTGGAGTCCGAGGGTGGTGAGGTTGCCCAATGGTATGAGCGGGCTTATCAGGAAGACTCTACGGATCAGGCGATCGCGCTCGCGTATGGAAAGAGCCTGCTGACACAGGGGCAGGTGGGGGCGGCCATCTTCATTCTTGAGCCGCAACTGAACAGCGGGCAAGTGACGCCAGCCTTACGTGAGACTTATGCCGACGCGCTGCTGGGAGCGGCACGGTACGCGGAAGCGGAGCCGCTGGTGTGGGCTTTATTTGAGCAGAATCCGTCACGCGTGCAACAAGTGATCGCGCTGATTGGTAATTTTCTCGATGGCGAGTTCGATGCGGAAGCCGTGGGACTGGCGCGGAAGCTGGAACAGTTCCAGCGGCGGCGCGGGGAGCGGCGGCAGTTCATCGCAATCATGGAAGACATCGCGGCGGCGCATCGCGCCTCGCCGGAGATGCTCGAGTTCCTCAGCGAGCTCTATAACTCGTCGAATCGCGAGAATGATTACTGCCAGACTTTACTGAAATTGTTCGATCTGTATGTCAGTACCAGCGAATTCGCGAAGGCGGCGGAGTGTCTGGACAAGGCGGCCGAGGTGGATCCGTATGAGCCGGGGCATCTGAAGAGGCTCGATCTGCTCAAGGGCAAAGTGGACGAGTCGCGGTTTAAGGTGATTGCGTCGCGATTCAGTTCAGCTTCGAAACCGGCGGAAGAGCCAACGCAAGCGGATACCCCGACGCTAGGAGCCGGCACCTTGCAGGATCTGATGCTGCAGGCCGAAATTCTCGTGCAGTACGGCATGCGGAATAAGGCAGTCGAGCGCTTGCAGAGAATTCAGGAACTGTTTCCGCGCGAAGAAGAGCGGAACGAAGACTTGCAGCGGCTGTATCTGGCGGCGGGAGTAACGCCGCGGTATGCAGGAAGCGCGCCATTGCCTCCGGCGGCTGCTCCGGCTCCGGTGGCAGTTGCACCTGTACCGGCAGCGGCGCCCGTGGCTGATCCGGCTGCCGATGTGCGTAGCTTCACCAAGGTCGCGGAGATTACGCGCAAGCTGTATCACCAGAGCACGGCTCCTGCGGTGTTGAGCACCGCGGTTAAAGAAATTGGGGCGCACTGGGAGACGACGCGCTGCATTGCCGTTATGGGCAAGCCCGGGCTGCCCGCCAGCGCGATGGATGAGTTCTGTGCCGAGGGATATAAGAAGGCGGGTCACGCGGCGATGGCCGAACTGGTGGCTTGCCTGCAGGCTTCGGTGGAGGGGCACGACCCGCTCGTGATCCAGGACGCGACGAAGTCTGAGAAATTACAGGCTGCGAATAAGGTGGTTGCCGAACTGAACGCATCGTCGATGTTGGGAGTGCCTCTGAGCGATGGGGAAGAGACCGTCGGGATGCTGGTGCTGGTACACAATCGTCCGCGAGTGTGGCAGTCCTCGGATCTGGTGGTCCTGAAGACTCTGGCCGACCAGATGGTGATCGCCTTGAACAACGCGGGCCTGCGGCGGCTGGTCAAGAATCTGTCGGTGACCGACGAAAAATCGGGGCTGCTGAAGCGCGCGTCGTATATCGATCTGCTGCTGGCCGAGAGCAAGCGCGCGGTTCAAAATGCATCGGCGCTGTCGGTGGTCCTGCTGCAGTTTGGCAAGGGCCCAGCCCTGGTTAAGGAATACGGCGAAGCCGAGGTGCAAGCGATGATCGAGCGGGCGGGCCAGTTGTTTGCCGCGAATATCCGCTCGAATGATCTGGCGTTCCGCTACGACACTTCGACGATTGCGATTCTTTTGGGCGAGACTGGCGAGAAGGAAGCCATGCTTGCGATCGAAAAGCTGCGCAAGATTGTTTCGGAGGTGCGGTTGCCCGGGAAGGATGGGGAGCAGGGGCAGCCCGCGACATTCTCGGCTGGAGTGGCCGAGGCGGTGATCCGGACGGAATACGATCCGGTGGATGTGGTCACGGAAATCATCAATCGCGTCGAACATGCGTTGGGCCAAGCGGTGGCATCGGGGCCGGGGAAAGTGGTGGCGCTGGGTCCGACGGTGATGGCGACGGGCGCGGTCGCATAGGAACTGAATGGTTGAATCATTGAGACATGGAGTTATTCCTCCCTCTCGACTGATTATTGTTTCAATGACGAAATCACCCAATCGCTAAATCCCGGATTCTCCTCTGCTGAGCAAATTTCTTCTCCCGCTGCTACACTGAAAAGTTTGGGAATCAACTCTGACCGAATCCGGGCGGAGTTCTGCGAGATCATTCATGTTAAAAGCCGGGGATATTGCGATTGTCAGCGGGGCGCGCACGCCGTTTGGGCGTTATTGCGGCAAATTGAGAGACTTAACGGCGCAGGAGTTGGGCGCGATTGCAGGGAAGGGCGCGATCGAGCGGTCGGGGATTGATCCGAAGGAATTCGATCATGTCGTGTTTGGAAACGCGCAGCAGACTTCAGGCGACGCGCTCTATGGCGCGCGGCACGTCGGATTGCGGGCGGGCATTCCGATTGAGACTCCGGCGCTGACCGTGAACCGGTTGTGCGGGTCGGGCATGCAGGCGATCGTGAATGCGGCACAGATGATCCAGACCGACGAGGCGAAGGTTGTGCTGGCCGGCGGGATGGAAGCGATGTCGCAAGCGCCGTTCGTGATCCGCGGGCGCGACGGGTTCACGCTGGCTCCCGGCGGCAAGCTGGAAGATTCGTTAATGGTGGCATTGCTGGATTCGTATTGCGGATCGTACATGGCGAACACCGCGGAACTGTACGGATCGCAGCAGGGGATCACACGCGAGATGCAGGATGAATTTGCGCTGCGCTCGCAGAAGTGCGCGGACGAGGCGTACAAGGCGGGGCGACTGCAGGAAGAACTGGTGCCGGTGCCGCTGCGCAATCACAAAGGCGAGCCTTCGGGAGAGTCGCTGAGCGAGGACGATCACCGGCGTCCGCAGACGACGATGGAAGGTCTGGCGAAACTGCGTCCCGCATTCGGGAAGAATGGAACTGTCACGGCGGGGAATGCCAGCGGGATTGTGGATGGCGCGGCGGCGGTGGTGATCATGTCGCTGGATGAAGTTCGTAAACGCAACATGGAGCCGCTCGGACGCATTGTGAGCTGGGGGGTGGCGGGAGTCGATCCGAAGGTGATGGGGCGCGGCCCGGTTCCGGCGACGAAGATCGCGCTGCAGAGGGCTGGGCTGAATCTGGATTACATCGACCTGATCGAAGTGAATGAAGCGTTCGCGGCCCAATATCTTGCGGTCGAAAAAGAACTCGGCCTCGATCGCGAGAAGGTGAATGTCAATGGCGGAGCGATTGCGCTGGGACATCCGCTAGGAGCGACGGGGACGCGGTTGGTGATTACGCTGCTGTATGAATTGCGTCGGCGGCACAAGAAATATGGGCTGGCGACGGCTTGTATTGGCGGCGGGCAAGGAATCGCGATGGTAGTGGAGAGCATGAGCTAGCTTCCGGTCCGGGCAGTGTATTCACCCTTCTGGAAAGCCGGCTGGTCCAGGGGCCTGCTACCGATTCGTGGTTCCAATCGTCCACATTGGGATGATGATCTATCTACCCAGAGCCCACCTTCTGTGGAAGAACCCAATCTCTGACAAACGCAAATCCTTAGCTCCGTTCCTGGCGGCGTTTCGTCTGCACGTTTCAAATCTCCAGATCCAAGCTTTAGTCGAGAAAGGGGAGTCGAGATGATTACTCGAAGAGACGCGGTTCGCTTGTTGGGTTCGGCCTCGGCGGGAGCTTGGTTTGCCGCGGCGTCACTGGGTATGAATTCTTCGCTTTCGCCCTTGGCGTTCGGGGCGGCGAAGGACGAGTCTGCTCCTCCGCTTGCTCCAGGCGCTCCCATGTCGCCTGAGAGGATCGCACTGATCGACGCGTTCAAGAAGCGGTCCGAAGGGCTCGATAAGAAATTCGAGGCGCGCACGCTCCAGCGTGATTGGACGATGCCCTATCGCCTATTCCGTCCGGAGGGTACCGGGAAGATGCCGTTGGTGGTATACCTGCACGGCAGTGGCGGGCAGGGCGATGACAACCTGAAACAACTGGGCCTGGGAAATATTTTTGGTACGCGCGTTTGGTTGTTCCCGGAGAATCAGAAGAAATTTCCTTGCTATGTGGTTGTGCCGCAGAGTAACCGCGGATGGGTGCGCTACGATCCGGCACAATTGGATAAGGGAGTGTATGAGATGGTGCCCGGGCTGGGTCAGGGAACCGGGATGGCGTCTGGAGGTCATCGATGCACTGGTCCGTGAGTTTGCGATCGATGAACGGCGAATCTATGTCACGGGCCAATCGATGGGCGGGGCAGGGACGTGGAACATCATCAGCCAACCGTCCGAAGTTTTTCGCGGCTGCCGCGATCTGCTGTGGGAGCCGCTCGACTGAGGATGGTACGGGATCGATTGAAACTCCGGTATGGAACTTCCATGGTGCGGCGGACCAAACCGTACCTGTATCGATGTCGCGCGAGCGGATTGCGGCCCGGCGCAAGGCGGGAGGCACCCCGCTCTATACCGAATATGAGGGCGTGGACCACAATGTCTGGGAATGGGCTTTCACAGAGCCGGAACTGGTAAAGTGGTTATTCTCACAATGGCGCGGATAGGCAGTGACGTTGGATCGCGACGAGTGGAGAGCGTGAGTTAAGTTCTGGTGCCGCGGATGAACGCGGATCCCAAGCTTTCACCACAAGGGACACCGAGGTTCACAGAGAGATCACCGGTCAACGACGAGTGCGCGCGATTACAGGGATCAATCCGACGGTGCTCTTCCGTAAAGTGTCACTCGCCTGTTTCATCTTGTGCGTTGGCTCGTTTCTAAACGCGCAATCGGCGGTCATCATTCAAGTGGACGCCAGCCGGAATCTGGGGCCGCTGACTCCGGTGTGGAACTACTTTGGCTATGACGAGCCGAACTATACGTATGCGACGCATGGGCGGGAGTTGATTGCGGAGCTGGCGGCGAGCAATTCCTCTCGCGTCGAGATTCGGACGCACAATTTGCTCACTACCGGAGATGGCGCCGCGGCGGTGAAGTGGGGATCGACGAATATCTACACGGAAGACTCCGCTGGACATCCGGTCTACGACTGGAAGATCGTCGATCAGATCCTGGATACATATCTTTCATCCGGCGCGAAGCCGTTGGTCGAGATCGGTTTCATGCCGGAGGCGCTTTCTACGCATCCGGAGCCGTACCGGCGTCAGTGGCCGCAAGGCGAGCTTTTCACGGGCTGGACCTATCCGCCGAAAGACTACAACAAGTGGGAGGAATTGGTTTATCAGTGGGTGCAGCACTGTATCGCTCGCTATGGTGAGAGCGAAGTTGCGATGTGGAATTGGGAAGTGTGGAATGAGCCGGATATCCCCTACTGGCACGGGACTCCGGAAGAGTACGACAAGCTGTATGACTATGCCATTGCGGGTGTGCGGCGCGCGTTGCCCGAGGCGAAGGTCGGAGGGCCGGCGACGACTGGTCCGGGAGCGGCGAAAGCGGCGGAATTTCTGCGGCAGTTTCTGCAGCATTGTGCGAGCGGGACGAACTATGTGACGGGAAAGCCCGGCGCTCCGCTGGATTTCATCAGCTTTCATGCCAAGGGTTCTCCGGAAGTAAAAGATGGACGGGTGCAGATGGGATTGGCGCACGAGTTGCGCGACGTGGACGAGGGGCTCAAGATGATCGCGGCCTTCCCGCAGTTCGCGAAGTTGCCCGTCATCCTGAGCGAGGCCGATCCAGAGGGCTGTGCGGCTTGTTCGGCGAAGGATCATCCGCAGAATGCGTATCGCAATGGCACGCTGTATCCGGCGTACACGGCAGTGGCAATCCGCGGGCTGTTGGATTTGAATGAACGCCGCGAGACGAACCTCGTCGGAATGCTGACTTGGGCATTTGAGTTTGAAGACCAGCCCTATTTCCAGGGATATCGGACTCTCGCGACCAACCGCATCGATAAGCCGATTCTGAATGTGTTTCGCATGCTGGGAATAATGACGGGGCAGCGGGTCGAAGTGAAGAGCTCCGCAGCAGTTGGGCTCGATGAGATGTTGTCCAGTGGAGTTCGGGGCAAGGCAAGTGTCGACGGCTTGGCGGCACGTGGCGATCACTCCGTCGCCGTCCTGGTGTGGAACTATCGGGATGAAGAGGAAGGGGCGTCCGACATGCCGGTGGAGTTGAACATCGCAGGACTGCCGGTAAACCAGAAGAAGGTTCTGGTTACGCACTATCGCATTGACCAGAACCATAGCAATTCCTATACAGTGTGGAAGGCGATGGGGTCTCCACAGTCGCCGAGCCGAGAGCAGTATGAGGCGCTGAAGGCGGCGGGGCAGTTGCAAATGCTGGAGTCGCCGCGCTGGGTGGAGAGCAAAGATGGCACGGTAAAGCTGGATTTTCCGATGCCGGGGGAGAGCGTTTCGCTGGTGGAATTGAGTTGGTGAAGGGCGACCGAGGTGAGGGCGCCAAGACAACTTCCCTGCCGCGGACGAATGCGAATTTTTGCGAATCAAAAATGAGTGTCATTCTGACCGGCGTCGCTTGCCTGCTCAGTGTGACCAAGACATGGTGAATAAGGAAAGCGTATGGAGATCAAGAAAGTTGGAGTTCTCGGTTGTGGGCTGATGGGATCGGGCATTGCGCAGGTTTCCGCTATGGCTGGGTTTGACGTTACGGTGCTCGAAGTTGAGCAGAAGTTTCTCGATAAGGGCTTCGCCGGGATAGAGAAATCCCTAACCAAGTTTGCGGAGCGTCCTGTTGAGAAGGGCGGGATTACTGCTGAGCAGAAGACTGCGATCCGCGCGCGGCTCAAGGGCACCACAAACAAGTCCGACCTGGCCGATTGCGACATCGTGATTGAGGCCATCATCGAGAACGTGGAAGAGAAGAAGAAGATGTATGCGTCTCTCGACAGCATTGTGAAGAAGGACGCGATCTTCGCCACGAATACTTCTTCGATCTCGGTGACCGAGCTTCTGACTGCGGTGAAGCGTCCGGAGCGGTTCATCGGGCTGCACTTTTTTAATCCGGTGCCGCTGATGAAACTGGTGGAAGTCGTGCGGACGATCGCTACCGCGGACGAGGTGTACGAGACCGCGTATGCTTTCGGCAAGAAACTGGGCAAGGTGCCGGTGCGGACGTCGGACAAGACCGGATTTGTCGTGAACCGGCTGCTGGTGCCGTATCTGCTGGATGCCATCCGCGCATATGAAGAGGGCGTGGGGTCGATTGAGGATATCGATAACGCGATGAAGCTGGGCTGCGGGTATCCGATGGGGCCGTTTACGCTGCTGGATTTCGTGGGGCTCGATACGACTTATTACATTACGCACGTGATGTATGACGAGTTCAAGGAGCGGCGGTTCGCGTCGCCTCCGCTGCTGAAGAGGATGGTGATGGCGGGATGGTACGGGCGGAAATCGGGGCGCGGGTTTTATGATTACTCGGACCCGGAGAAGCCGAGAGCGCAGAAGCTTTGAGGCAGGTCATTCTGAGAAGGGCACAAGCCTGTCGAACGACCCTACGTTCTTTATGAGGTGCGAGTGCGTTGAAGAGATTCACAGGCCTGCATGCGCTGTGAGTCCTTATCCACCACACTGACGGTTTCGGCCGCCGTATGGTCCCTCGCGACGGCTTCGCCGCCACTCAGGATGACAGAGTTTGGATCCGAGATCCGCATGAATCCGCGGAGAGGAATTTATGAACTTCGAAAATATTATTCTTGAAAAGAAAAACGCAATCGCCTACGTCACCGTCAACCGGCCGAAGGTGCTCAATGCGCTCAACATGGCGACCATGGACGAGTTGCGGGCGGCGTTTCATGACATCAAAAACGATGCAACGATGCGTGTCGTCATCTTCACCGGGTCCGGCGAAAAGGCGTTTATTGCCGGCGCGGACATCGGGGAGTTGGCGAAGCACGATGCCGTGTCGGGCAAGGAGTATACGCATCGCGGGCAGAACGTCCTCAATTTGATTGAGAACCTGGGCAAGCCGGTGATCTGCTGCATCAATGGTTTTGCGCTCGGCGGCGGATGCGAGATTGCGATGGCCTGCACTATGCGCCTGGCCAGCGAGAATGCGAAGCTCGGGCAGCCTGAGGTAAAGCTGGGAATCATCCCGGGATATGGCGGGACGCAGCGTCTGCCCCGCCTGGTGGGGAAAGGAATCGCGATGCAGATGGTGCTGGCGGGCGAGATGATTACCGCGCAGGAGGCACACCGCATCGGGCTGGTGAATGAAGTGGTTCCTGCGGCGGAATTGATTCCGCGCGCCGAGGCCATTGCGGCGAAGATCATTGCGAACGCTCCGCTGGCCGTGCAGTACGCGATGGAGGCCATGAACAAGGGGATGGAAATGACATTGAGCGAGGCGCTTTACCTTGAGGCTGTTCTCTTCGCTGTGGCCTGCGCGACGGAAGATAAGACTGAGGGAACGAAGGCATTCCTGGAGAAGCGGACCGCGCAGTTCAAGGGCAAGTAAGCGGTTAGAAGTCAGAATGCAGAGGTAACTTCTCTTACGCGATGCACGCGGATTTCGCAGATCGGGCAAGAACAAGAAGCTTCAAGACAGAGGGCACAGAGGAGCACAGGGGAAAGATGAAATTCAAGATTGAATCTGTGCCGGGGGCCGGGGTGTCGGGGGTCGCGGGCAAACTGGACGCTTCTGGCAAGCGGTTCGCGATTGTTGTGGCCCGCTTCAATGCGTTTATCACCGAGCGGCTTTTGCTGAGTGCTTGTGACGGGCTCCTGCGGACTGGAACTCGGAAGGACGATATCGATGTCGTCCGCGTACCCGGGGCATTCGAGATTCCGACTGCGGCGCGAATGCTTGCGGTTACCCGGAAGTATGACGCCATCCTCTGCATTGGGTGTCTGCTGCGCGGGGACACCGCTCATTACGACGTGATCGTCAATGAAGTTACCCGTGGAATCGGTCAGTCGGCGCAGGAGACTGGAGTCCCTCATGCCTTCGGGGTTTTGACTTGCGACACTTTGGAGCAGGCGATTGATCGGGCCGGGTTGAAGATGGGAAACAAGGGATTCGAGGCGGCGCTGGCTGCGGTTGAGATGGCGTCGTTAAAGGCAGCTGTCAGCCATCAGTCATCAGCCTTCAGCGGGAAGCAGATTCCTCGCTTCTGCTCAGAACGCAAAACTGGACAACCAATGATAAAGCTGCGAAGCGGAATGACAACGGTGGAAGTCGGGAGGATAAGGCCGCGAAGAAGCGCTCAACGAAGAATCGCCGGTAGTTCCTTCCTGAAGTAAACTGACCTTAGTAAACTGACCTTGAAGTAGACTGACTCTGCACGCATCATAAACTGAGACGTGGCTTTCGACCGCGGGACGGACGAATGCGTCCGTCGCTACACAGATGGGAACTCGACGCAAATCCCGGGAACTCGCGTTGCAGATGCTCTTCCAGTCAGATATGGGAAAGCAGAATGCCGAGCAGGTTCGCAAGACATTCTGGGCGGAGCATGGCGCTGCAAACCCGGAGGTGCGCGGGTTTGCCGACGATCTGTTTCGTGTGGCGACAGATCGCGTCGATGAAATTGACAAGCTGATTGAAAAGCATGCCGAGCACTGGCGCATGGATCGGATGGCGGCAGTGGATCGCAACCTGCTGCGGGCCGCTGTCGCGGAATTGCTCACCTATCCTGATACCCCTCGCGCTGTTGTCATCAACGAAGCGCTCGAGATTGCACGCAAGTTCTCCTCCCCGGAGTCGGTGCATTTTGTGAATGGCGTGCTCGATAGTGTTGGGAAGGATCTGGAAGGGGCCAGCTAAAGTCAAAGTCCCGCTCTAAAACGTCACAAAATACTCGCCATAGAACAAGGCACCTTCGAGGGTTTTTCCGCAGCCACGGTGACGCGCCGCTGGGCGTGTCTCGCCTTAGGGCCTGGTTAGGACGACATCGAGTGTGCACTGGGTGGCGCTATAAGTACAAAACGGATTGAGGTAATTAGGCAGATTGGGGAACGGGAGTTGAACGAGATCGTTTCCACCTAAAGCTGTACTGACCTCATGCACCATTCCATCGCTGCCCGCGACCAGGATCGTTCCCGCATCGGAACTGATCTGAGCAGAAACCGGCGTGGCGCTGTTCATCAGCTCGATACCGCCTATCACGGAACCCACAAGAAAGTTGTAAACGAGGATGCTTGAGCTATTGGCATTGGCGATGTAGATCTGGGTACTGTCTGACGAAAGAAAGAAGTTCACCGGCTGAAGCGTGCCCTGTCCCAGTTCGATGCGTTGCGCCGCGCGCAGGGGATCGTTGCTGATGAACGTCAATCCCTCGGGACATAGAGTTCCCGCTGCCGGCGCAGAGATGGTTGCCGTGACAATATCGAAGCCGGTGGAATCGAGAATGAGGATGTGAATGCCGTCGGGAATCGAATTTCCGTAAGAATCCTTGCCATCCATATGAACGTTTGCAAGCACTGCCATCATGAGCGGGTTTGCCGGCAAGGGCAGAGGCGCGGAGGCGACCTGGTTATTGCAGGTGGCGAATGCAGTCACATTCGGCGATGCGCCGGATTCGGCAACAAAGGCGAAGGCGCCGTTGGGCGCGAATCCAATCCCTGTGGCTGATCCGGATAGTGCGATCGGGCCCTGCAATGCCTGTTGAGGAGAATATACGTAGAGCGAGTTCGAGGTGGTTCCGCCCGCGACGAAGGTCTTCAGCCCGTCCGGCGAGAAGGCGGCGGTAGTTGCCCCGGGGATGTTCAAAGCGGTGGCGGCATTGGAACTGGTGTTGACGATGTAGACCTGATTGGGAGTATGAGAGGTGTCGGAGAACGCGGCGACCGTCCCACTGTTTGAGACGGCCATCACCTTTCCAGTTACCGTGCCAAAGGAATTGAATGGGCTGTTCGCGGTGCCGAAGTTTGCGGGAGTAATGACCTCGGCCCCGAAGTAGCTACCCGTAAAGATCCTGTCCCCTGCGGGGCTATAGAGAAAGGAATTGGGTGAAACAGGGATTGGATTTTCAGCGTTGACGACTGCCTTCGCCGTGGAAAAGAAGTACGCCGACGTGCTGCAACTGTTGGGTGGCTGAGACGAACATCCGGTACTGGTGGCAAAAATGGAAGCTGCGCCTGTCGAGCCGCTGACCACTCCGCTGATGGCGCCTGTCGGAGGTTGCAGCAGGATATTGCTGCCGGGATTCCGGGAGTTGCTGATAAATACCGGTGAAGCATAGACGGGGCCGGGGATCACTTGTTGGCAGCTGAATCCGGGTGGGGCACTGGCCTGAAAAAACTGGGTACACGCATTGACCTGCGCCGTAGTGGCCAGGGACGCGGGCACGGTGGGGAATCCGATGTTGCAGGTTGGAGGTGAACAGGCAGCAGTAATGGTGGCCGACCCAGGAAGGGAAGGGGTGGTTGCACATGATTCCAAGCAACTGCTGGCGACAGACAGCACACTAGGCTTGGAAGAACTCCAGACTAAGGGGATCCTGCTGAGAATAATTCCGCCATTGGTGTTGGGCAGAGAGCTATTCCCCATCACATCGGTGATCGTCGCAACGATGGTTTGAGATGTTGATTTCGAAACCGAGAAGGTGGTTTGACCGGAACCTGCTGCGCCAACTTCCAGGGAAATATTCTGAATCGGGCAAGTGGAGAAGAAGTCCAGCGCGGGGGAAGTGGAACTCCCGACCTTGTACTGCGGCTGCTGAAATGATGTGCTGGTAACTCCACTTGCGGTGGCAAAGATATTGGCGATGCCGGGATTCAGGGCCCGGGCGTTGGCCTGATTCGTCGGGAAGTTGTAGGCAGTGTTCGCGATGGGGGTCAGAATCACCACATTGGGGTTGCTGGATGTCCAGATAAATGGCCCCACGGAGGAAGTCACGTCCGCTCCCTGGCTGAAAGCGTGAGCTTCCACCGTCATCGATTGGGTTTGCGACAGGCAAGGCTCCTGAACGGGTATGCCGTCCAGTAAGACGCCGGTGACGGTGATGTTATCGATCCGCGGATGGACGAACACGTAGGCGGGAACGCTGGTGGCGCCGAGGGCAGTAGCCGTCACCTGGACAACCCCGACATTGCCCGGTGTGCAGGTGGTGAAGTTCGCGTCCCAGTGTCCCGCGCAGGCCACGCCGTTCGACGACAGGTTCAGGATGGAGGTATCGTTCGACGAGAACGTAATAGGGACGGCAAGATTGGTACCCGAGGTAGTCTGGGCGGAGGCCGAGAATGTGAGTGTGCTGCCCAGCAGCAGCGAAGAATTGAGCGAGGGAGTTAGGTTGATGCGCCCCGCGAAAAGCGGCGGGCCGGCTTTGGTTCCGCCGCCGCATGCGGCAAGTGCCAGGAGACAGATGGTGGCGAATAACAGGCCGAGAACGCTCGAACGCAACCTACCCATTGAACCTCGTCGCTCCTTGCAGACCCGCGAAAGTGAATCGAAAGCGCAGGTGCAACAATCGAATGATATGGAAAACCTGTAGTGTAAAGACTGGAAGCGGAATCAGCAAGTTGGGTTTCCGCGACCTGGTTAAAACTATTCCGAAATTGGGAGTTGCCGGGAGATTTTACTTCGGAATCCCGGCCTTCAGTGGGATGCAAAATCCCGTGTTGACGATGTTTGCAAGCGCTTGCTATAGTAGTTTGGTTCCGCGAGTTCATCCAGGCTTGCTGTGTGCTGTGGGTTTTTGCGGCAGTGTGCAAAGACTCTGCAGTTGAGCTTTAGAGAAACGGGTTTCCGAACGAAGCAGGTTTGGGAACATTCCTCGCTGAAACGTACCTGCGGTGCCTTTCGCCCTTATGCGGAAGGATATGCAGGGCAAGGCTGACGAAACGGAGTGCCCCCGGAGTTTGGCCGGGCGCCACCGTCGGCGGCGTAAGTCTTAAAGGGAATCCAGAATCTCTCGTCCTTTGCAGGTGAGCCTGCGCGATGAGAAGTAATGGTCGGCATCGAAGCCGGTCATGCCCACGGATGCGCTTCTGAGACTGTGGATTTGAAGCTGCGCGCCAGTGTGAGCGTGCGGCTAAGGAGTGGCAAGAGTGCCTACGTTTAATCAATTGGTGGCTCAGGGCCGTAAGCGGCCTCGTTACAAAACGGCGAGCCCTGCATTGCAGGGATGTCCGCAGAAGCGCGGTGTTTGCACGCGCGTGTACACGCAGACCCCAAAGAAGCCGAACTCGGCTCTTCGCAAGGTGGCGCGTGTGCGACTCACGAACGGCATTGAAGTCACGACGTACATCCCCGGGGTCGGGCACAACCTGCAGGAGCACTCGATTGTGCTGATCCGCGGGGGCCGCGTGAAGGATCTGCCGGGTGTGCGTTATCACGTGATTCGCGGAACGCTGGATGCGGTGGGTGTTGCCAACCGCATGCAAGGACGCTCCAAGTACGGGGCGAAGCGGCCGAAAAAGGGCTAGTGATTCGTGGCCAGTGGTCAGTGGCCAGTGAAGCTCAAGCTAGAAGCTAAGAGCTAGGAGCTAAAAGCTTAATGCCAAGAAAAGGACATATCGCAAAGCGGACGGTTCCGGCGGATGCAGTGTACTCGTCGGATCTGGTGACGAAGTTCATCAACTCGATGATGTGGCAAGGCAAGCGGTCGACGGCTGAAGGGATCTTCTACGAGGCCCTGACGAAACTCGAGGCCAAGGGTGGAGATGAGGCGCTGAAGCTCTTCAAGAAGGCAGTCGAAAACACGAAGCCGCTGCTGGAAGTGAAGACCCGTCGCGTGGGTGGTGCGAACTACCAGGTTCCGGTCGAAGTGAATGCCGACCGCCGTACATCGCTCGCCATCCGCTGGATCATTACTTATGCCCGCGGACGCGGCGAAAAGGGAATGGTCGATAAGTTGAGCAACGAGTTGCTGGACGCGGCGAACAGCCGTGGCGCCGCCATCAAGAAGAAGGAAGATGTACACCGCATGGCGGAAGCCAATAAGGCGTTTGCGCACTATCGGTGGTAGGGGGCTTCCAGCTAATAGCTGGAAGCCAGTAGCTAGTTGCTGATTTAGGTTTTGAGCCCCAGAAAGAGTAGATAAAGTCGTGCCAAGAACAGTCCCATTAGAGCGTTGCAGAAACATCGGCATCATGGCCCACATCGATGCCGGTAAGACCACTACGACGGAGCGCATCCTGTTTTATACGGGCCGCACGCACCGCATCGGAGAGGTGCACGAAGGCACGGCCACTATGGACTGGATGGAGCAGGAGCAGGAGCGCGGCATCACGATTACCTCCGCGGCGACGACCTGCACCTGGCGCGATATCCGCATCAATATTATTGATACGCCTGGGCACGTGGATTTCACGGCTGAGGTCGAGCGATCTTTGCGCGTGCTCGACGGCGCGGTCGCGGTGTTTGATGCTGTGCACGGCGTGCAGCCGCAGTCGGAAAAAGTGTGGCGTCAGGCCGATAAGTATGGTGTGCCGCGTATTTGCTTCATTAATAAGATCGACAAGATGGGTGCTGATTTCGAGCACGCTGTTGACACCATTCGCAAGCGCCTCAGTGCCAAGCCCGTCGCCATTCAAATTCCCATCGGCCAGGAAGCAAAGTTTGTCGGCGTCGTCGATCTGATCGCCATGAAGGCGGTGGTTTGGAACGATGAGACTATGGGCGCCGAGTACGTCACGCAGGAGATTCCGGCAGACTTGAAGAAGAAGGCTGAGGCTTTCCATGCGCAGCTGGTCGAGAGCATTGCCGAGAACGACGACGAGATACTGCACAAGTTTCTGGAAGGCGAAGAGATCACGGCGGAGGAACTGAGGCAGTCTCTGCGCAAGTCGACGATTGCCTTGAAGGTGTTCCCGGTCGTGGTGGGGACGTCGTTCAAGAATAAGGGCGTACAGCCGCTGCTGGACGCAGTGGTGGATTTTCTACCCTCCCCGCTCGACGTTGGCGAGACGCATGGCACGGATCCGAACAATGGACAGCCCATCGTGCGCAAGGCCGATGACAAAGAGCCGTTTTCTGCCCTGGCATTCAAGATCATGGCGGATCCATTTGTGGGCCAGTTGACATTTATTCGCGTTTATTCCGGACAATTGAAGACTGGTGATTCCGTGCTGAACGTCCGCACCGGGAAGACGGAGCGCATCGGGCGCTTGCTGAAGATGCATGCGAACAAGCGCGAAGAGATCAGCGAGATTCTGGCGGGCGATATCTGTGCCGCGGTTGGCCTGAAAAATGTGGGTACGGGCGACACAATCTGTAATGAAGATCATCCGATCGCACTGGAATCGATTACATTTGCGGCCCCGGTAATTTCGGTTGCGGTCGAACCCAAGACCAAGGCCGATCAGGAAAAGATGGGCATGGCGCTCGGACGCCTGGCCCAAGAAGATCCCACCTTCAAAGTTCATACCGATCCCGACAGCGGACAGACCATCATCAGCGGCATGGGCGAGTTGCATCTCGAGATCATCGTCGACCGCATGATGCGTGAGTACAAAGTCGAAGCCAATGTCGGCAAGCCGCAGGTGGCGTATCGCGAGACCATTCGCAGACACGCCGAAGCGGAAGGCAAGTACATCCGGCAGACGGGTGGCCGCGGGCAGTACGGTCACGCGAAGATTTATCTCGATCCCCAACCGCCGGGGACTGGTTACGAATTCGTGAACGACATTGTGGGCGGTTCTGTGCCGAAGGAATTTATCAAGCCGATCGACCAGGGTATTCAGGAAGCATTGGAAGGCGGCGTTCTCGCCGGGTATCCGATGGTGGATGTGAAGGCGACGCTCTTCGACGGCAGCTACCACGATGTGGACTCCAATGAAATGGCGTTCAAAATCGCGGGCTCGATGGCATTCAAAGAGGCGGCCCGCAAGGCGTCTCCGGTATTGCTCGAGCCGGTAATGGCGGTCGAAGTAGTGACGCCGGAGGATTATGCCGGCACGATCATGGGCGATCTGAGTTCGCGGCGCGGACGCATCGAGGGCATGGAGCACCGTGCAGGATCACAGGTGATCAAGGCGATCGTTCCGCTGGCTGAGATGTTTGGATACGCGACGCACATGCGTTCGTCGACGCAGGGCCGCGCCGAATATTCCATGCACTTTGCGCGCTATGAAGAGGCTCCGCGATCCGTCGCGGAGGAAATCATCGCGAAGGTGCAAGGGACGACGAAGTGACTGCACTCCCCGCGGTTCGTGGTTGACAGAAGATTCTGGGTTGCGGATGGCCGGCGGGCAGAGTTCGAGGTAGCGTTTGGTGTTGGTGGGCCGTGGTCGAAGCTGTTGTACCAGGCTGAAGGATACTTGCTCAGCGAAGTCTGGTGTGAGTCTCCTCAGTCTTCGCAGTATCGAGTTAAGGATTTCTGGACCTGGCATCGGAATTTTGAAGGATTTCGGGCTCGGTTTCAGGCAGAGTTCGAGCATTTTGAAGAGTGGCTTCGCTCCGAGAGGTTGATTGAAAGAGAGTGGTTTCTCGGCGCCTATTACGAGAAGTTTGAGGGCGGAAGCGAAGATTGGGTTTTGAGCTAGAAGCTAAAAGCTTAGGAGCTAGAGGCTGCAATTATGGCGAAAGAGAAATTTGATCGGACCAAGCCGCACTGCAACGTAGGGACGATTGGACACATCGATCATGGCAAGACGACGTTGACGGCGGCGATCACCAAGGTGTTGTCCAAGCACAATCCGAACATCAAGTTCCGGTCGTTTGATTCGATCGACAACGCTCCGGAAGAGAAGGCTCGTGGAATCACGATCGCGACGGCGCACGTGGAATATGAGACGGCGAACCGTCACTACGCGCACGTGGATTGCCCGGGCCACGCCGACTACATCAAGAACATGATCACGGGCGCGGCGCAGATGGATGGCGCGATCCTGGTGGTGGCGGCGACGGATGGTCCGATGCCGCAGACGCGGGAGCACGTGCTGCTCGCCCGCCAGGTCGGTGTGCCGTACATCGTGGTGGCGCTGAACAAGTGCGATGCGGTGGACGATCCTGAGTTGCTGGATCTGGTTGAACTCGAAGTGCGCGAGCTGCTGAAGAGCTATAAGTTCCCGGGCGATGACGTGCCGGTAGTTCGGTTGTCGGCTCTGGGCGCGCTGAACGGCGAAGAGAAGTGGGAGAAGCAGATTGATGCGCTGATGGAGGCGGTGGACAAGAGTGTGCCGCAGCCGGCGCGTGAACTGGACAAGCCGTTCCTGATGCCGATCGAAGATATTTTCTCGATCTCGGGCCGTGGCACGGTGGTGACGGGACGAATCGAGCGCGGCAAGATCAAGGTGGGCGAGGAAGTGGAAATCGTTGGCTTCCGCGAGACGCGCAAGACGGTCGTGACCGGCGTTGAGATGTTCAAGAAGCAGCTGGATGAAGGCATGGCGGGCGACAACGCTGGACTGCTGTTGCGCGGCATTGCCAAGGAAGACGTGGAGCGCGGCATGGTGCTGGCGAAGACGGGATCGATCACGCCGCACACCAAGTTCAAGGCGGAGGTGTACATCCTGACGAAGGAAGAGGGCGGGCGTCACACGCCGTTCTTCAAGGGATACCGTCCGCAGTTCTACTTGCGAACGACGGATGTGACGGGCGTGGCGGAGCTTCCGGCGGGAACCGAGATGGTGATGCCGGGAGATAACGTGAGCCTGGTGATCGAGCTGATCACGCCGGTGGCCATGGAGAAGGGCTTGCGCTTTGCGATTCGTGAAGGCGGCCACACCGTGGGAGCTGGAACGATCGCAGAGATTATTCAGTAAGAGTGAAGACAGAAGTTAGAAGGAAGAATGCAGAAGTAAAAGTCGATTGTGCATCCTCAATTCTTACTTCTGAATTGAAACAGCGGCTTGCAACCTGCCGCAGGTTCTTTCCTCCCGGAGATGCCGGGAGGGGTCAGGAAATAAAACAGTGATAGGCAAAGAGAGAATTCGAATCCGGTTGAAAGCCTACGACTACCGCATTCTGGATCAGTCGACGGGCGAGATCGTGGAGACAGCGCGGCGTACCGGCGCGCAGATTGCGGGACCGATTCCGCTGCCCACGATGAAGAACAAGTACTGCGTGCTGCGTTCGCCGCACGTGGACAAGAAGTCGCGGGAGCAGTTTGAGATCCGCACACACAAACGCCTGCTCGACATTCTCGAACCGACGCAGCAGACGGTGGACGCGCTGATGAAGCTGGATCTGCCGGCGGGTGTGGACGTCGAGATCAAGGCGTTCGGAAAAGAGCACAAGTAGAACTTAGGCGGGCCTCGCCCGCGAGACGGACGAGGCGTCCGTCGCTACACGAGCACATAAGCTCCCCAGCCAATAGCCACGAGCCACGCTGGGCATGGAGAAGGAAATGGCAACGAAGGTCGCGGGAATTTTGGGTAAGAAGGTCGGGATGACGCAACTGTTCGACTCGAAGGGCGACGTTCGCCCGGTCACAGTGCTGCAAGCCGGTCCTTGCGTGGTGACGCAGCACAAGACAGCCACGAAAGATGGTTACGAGGCGGCGCAGATCGGCCTGGTTGAGTTCGTGAAAGAGTCGCGGCTTACCAAGCCTGCGAAGGGACATTTGGCGAAGAACAATCTTCCGCCGGTAAAGTTCATGCGCGAAGTGCCGCTCGAGATCGAGCCTTCTGCGGACGGAAATGGCGCAGTGAAGGTCGGTGATCGCGTGCTGGTCGAAATCTTTGACGGTGAGAAGTTTGTGGACATCGTCGGTATCAGCAAGGGGCACGGGTTTCAGGGTGTAGTGAAGCGGCATCACTTTGGCGGCGGTCCGAAATCGCACGGTTCGATGTTTCAGATTACCGGTTCGATCGGTTCGTCGGCGTTTCCGTCGCGCGTGTTCAAGGGCATGCGGATGTCCGGACACATGGGCAACAAGCAGGTCACGACCCGCAACTTGCGCGTGCTGGGGGTTGATAAAGACGAAAACCTGCTGGTGGTGGAAGGCAGCGTGCCTGGTCCTCAGGGCGGCTACATCATCATTACGAAGGCGAAGAAACCGCCACGAGAGCGTCGTGGATTCGCGGGTTCGGCGACGGTCGATCCGTTGAAGGCAGCAAAGCGAGCGGCCAAAAAAGGATAAGAGCAGTGGCCCGTGATTAGCGGCCAGAAAAGTAAAGACATGGCAACGATTGATATTCACAATTTGAGCGGCGAGAAGGTTGGGACATTCGAACTCGCCGATGAGATCTTCGGCGCGGTGAATGAAGATCTGCTCTGGGAAGCGGTGAAGCACTACCGCGCCGGGCAGCGCGCCGGAACGCACAAGACCAAGGCGCGCTGGGAAGTCTCCGGCTCCGGCAAGAAGCTTTGGAAGCAGAAGGGCACGGGCCGCGCGCGTATCGGATCGATCCGCTCACCGCTGTGGCGGCATGGCGGAACGGTGCATGGTCCGGTGCCGCGTTCCTACGATTACACCTTCCCCAAGAAGAAGTTGCTGGGCGCGTTGCGTTCGGCGCTGGCTTCGAAGTTTGCGGATGGCAAATTGACTGTCGTCAATGCCTTCGATGTGAAGGAGCCAAAGACCAAGGAGTTCCGCAAGGCGCTGGATTCGTTGAAGGTCGATTCGACGGTGCTGATTGTCGAAGCCCCGAAGCAAGAGAATCGTAATCTCGAATTGAGCGCGCGCAACATCGACGGACTTGAAATTGTGCGCGGCAACGAAGTGCATCCTTATCACCTGCTGCGGCACGACCGCGTGATCTTCTCGCATCCGGCGATCGAGAAATTGCAGCTTTCGCTGAAGAGTTCGGTTTCGAAGAAACATCGGAAATCGGGTGCGGGCGAGGATGAGGCTGCGAAGAAGCCAACGCACGAGCGTCGGCGCCGTCAGCGTAACGAAAAAGCGGCGGAGGTGGCGTAATGAAGAGCGCATACCAGATCATTCGCCGTCCGGTGATTACCGAAAAGGGACTGGCTATTAAGGAGAACCAGAACACGCTGGTGTTCCAGGTGGCTCCGAAGGCGACCAAGACGGAAATCAAGGAAGCGGTGCAATCGATTTTCAAAGTGAAAGTGCATTCGGTGCGTACGGCCACGTATCCGGGAAAAGAACGGCGGCGCGGAAAGTTCGCGGGCTACCGTGCGGATTGGAAGAAGGCGTACGTGCGGTTGCGGTCCGGCGAAAAGATGCCGGAGTACGCGCAGAACCTGTAAGACGTCTTCAGTTATCAGTCGTCAGTCCTCAGTAAGACATGAGCGGTGGATGATTCTACTGATGACTGATAACGGATGAATCAGTACTGAGAGTTTTTTATGCCAATAAAGACATATAGACCGACGACGCAGACGCTGCGGTATCGCACGACGCTGGTCAACGACGACATCACGACGAAGCATCCGCACAAGCCGCTGGTGGAACCCAAGCCGCGCACGGGCGGACGCCGCAATTCGGGCGATACGACGATGCGTTTCATCGGCGGTGGCCACAAGCGCAAGCTGCGCATCATCGACTTCAAGCGCGACAAGACGGGAATTCCGGCGACGGTTACGACGATCGAGTACGATCCAAACCGCTCTTCGCGCATCGCGTTGCTGGCGTATGCGGACGGTGAAAAGCGTTACATCCTGCAGCCCGAGGGGCTGAAGGTGGGACAGAAGAGTTCTGAGCGGGCCGGATGCTGACATTCTTGTGGGCAATGCGCTGCCGCTGCGGAATATTCCGCCTGGCACGCATATCCACAACCTCGAGCTGAAGCCTGGCAAGGGTGCGCAGATGGTGCGGTCGGCGGGCGGATCGGCGCAGTTGGTGGCGAAAGAAGAGAATACGCGCTGGTGAAGCTGCCCTCGGGCGAGACGCGGAAGATTTCGCAGGATTGCATGGCGACGATCGGACAGGTTGGCAACATCGATCACGAGAACGTCACCATCGGCAAGGCCGGACGGTCGCGGTGGCTGGGCAAGCGGCCGCATAACCGCGGCGTGTCGATGAACCCGGTCGACCATCCGCATGGGGGTGGTGAAGGCAAGACTTCAGGCGGGCGGCATCCGGTGACCCCTTGGGGCCAGCCGACGCGTGGTTACAAGACGCGGAACAACAAGCGCACGGATAAGTTCATCGTGAGCCGAAGAAGCAAATAGTCGCTGGTGGTTAGTCGCTAGCCAAGCCAGTGTTTGTGAAGGGGCGATTCTAGAGCCGTTGGCTGACGGCTGAAAGCTGAGAGCTGAATTTATGGCGCGTTCAACGAAGAAAGGCGCATTCGTGGATGGATACCTTCTGGCGAGGGTGGAAGGCATGAATGCGCGCAATGAGAAAAAGGTGCTGCGCACGTGGTCCGGCGTTCGACGGTGGTCCCCGAAATGGTGGGACATACGATCGCGGTGCACAACGGAAAGAAATTCATCCCGGTATATGTGACCGAGAACATGGTCGGACACAAGCTGGGCGAGTTCAGCTTCACGCGCACCTTCAAGGGACACTCGATGAAGGCGGCGACAGAAGTGGCGGCGAAACCGGCGGGTATCCCGGGTGGTCCGGGAGCTATTACTCCTGCAGCAGCGCCCGCGGCGCCGAAGGCATAGAAAAGCAGCTTTTAGCTTTTAGCCTTAGCTAAAAGCCAAGAGCTAAGAGCTAAAGGCTGAGATTACGAATATGGAATTTCGAGCGGAACATCGTTACCTGCGAGTCTCGCCACAGAAGGCGCGGCTGGTGCTGGATCTGATCAAGGGACGGCGTGTGGAAGAAGCGCGCAATACCCTGATGTTCACCAAGAAGCGCGTGGCGGCGCATGTGGGCAAGCTGCTGCAGTCGGCGCTCGACAATGCGAACTTTCTCGCAACCGAGAAGGGCCTGGATGTCGAGATCGACAACCTCTACGTGAAGAGCGCCATAGCCAACGACGGTCCGCGCATGAAGCGCATCCGTCCGGCGCCGCAAGGACGCGCGTATCGCTATCAACGGCGCATCGCGCATATCGAGCTGGTGCTGGCGGAACGCGGCAAGAACGGCGAAGTGGCAACCGTCGTCGGCGAGGCAAGTGCGCGGCTCCGGCTAAGGCGCGGAGGCGGGCTCCGGCAGCGAAAAAGTCTGCTGGCAAGAAAAGAAAGCGGCCGCGAAATAGGTTTCGAGTGCACGGGCGAAGGGCCCGCGCCACATGGTTTGGATTAGGAGAAGCAATGGGACAAAAAGTCCATCCTTATGGTTTTCGGCTTGGGTTTACGAAGCCGTGGAAGTCGCGCTGGTTTGCGGAGCGGGACTACGACAAACAGTTGCACGAGGACGTGAAGCTGAAGAATGAGCTGAAGGAGAAGCTCAAGTCGGCGGGCGTCAGCGCGATTGAGATCGAGCGTCCGGGCAACAAGCTGCGCATCATCATCAAGACGGCGCGGCCCGGCATCATCATCGGGCGTAAGGGCGCGGAAATCGACAAGCTCAAGGGCGAGCTGCAGAAGCGCACCGGCGGCAAAGATATTTTCGTCGATATCCAGGAAGTGCATAAGCCCGAACTAGACGCGCAACTGGTTTCGGAGTCGATCGCGCTGCAACTGGAAAAGCGTGTGGGATTCCGGCGGGCGATGCGCAAGGCCGTAGATTCAGCGCTGCGCTTCGGATGCAAGGGAATCAAGGTTCGCGTGAGCGGCCGGCTGAACGGAAACGAAATCGCGCGGTCGGAGTGGTATCTGCAGGGACGTTTGCCGCTGCACACGCTGCGCGCCGACATCGATTTCGGATTCACCGAGGCGCGCACGACGTATGGCGTGATCGGCGTGAAGTGCTGGGTGTACAAGGGCGAGATCCTGCAACAGAAGAAAGCGCGAAGGACAGCAGCCGGCTGCGGCAGGCGGATTCTAGAAATTGCAGAGGTCAGATTGCAGAGTTCAGATTGCAAAGTGCGATTTGAGCTGAGGGCTGAGAGCTGAGAACTGATTCGTTATGTTGATGCCAAAGAAAGTGAAGTATCGGAAACAGCAGCGCGGGCGCATGACCGGCAAGGCATGGCGCGGATCGACGCTGTCGTTCGGCGATTTCGGACTGAAGGTGCTGGAGCCGGGATGGGTCACCGACCGCCAGATCGAAGCGAGCCGTGTGGCGATGACGCGTTTCGTCAAGCGCGGCGGCAAGATCTGGATTCGCGTGTTCCCCGATAAGCCGGTCACCAAGAAGCCTGCTGAAACCCGTATGGGTAAAGGCAAGGGCGCGCCGGATCACTGGGTCGCAGTGGTGAAGCCAGGAAAGATCCTGTTCGAGATGGAAGGCGTGTCGCTCCAGGATGCGAGCGAGGCAATGCGGTTGGCGTCGCACAAGTTGGCGCTGCGTACCACGCTGGTGAAACGCGAGGGCGCGAGACACTAAGAACAGCCATCAGCTTTTGGCCGTCGGCTTTCAGCAAAGCGGCGGACGTAAGCTGATACTGAAAGCTGAGAGCGAATTATGAAGGTAGACAAACTCAGAAACTTAACCGAAGACGAGCTTGCCCAGCAGGAGCGCGATCTGGCGGACCAGTTGTTCAAGCTGAAGTTTCAGCTGAACATGGGGCAGACGGAGAGCCTGAAGAAGATTCGCGGGCTGCGCAAGGATATCGCGCGGGTGAAGACGATCGCAGGTGAGCGCAAACGCTCGGCGACAACGGAGAAACGATAATGGCGGAAACAACACAGAAGGCGCAGGGCCGCCGCAAGGAAGTGGTCGGCGAAGTCGTCGCGAACCGGATGCAGAAGACGATTGTGGTGCAGGTGACGCGGAAAAAGGCGCATCCGTTCTACGGACGCGTGGTCGCGCGCAACAAGAAGTTTTACGCGCACGATGAAACCAATCAGGCGCATGTCGGCGATGTAGTGCGGATCGAAGAAACGCGTCCGCTGTCGAAGCTGAAGCGCTGGAAGCTGAAAGACATCATCCGCAAGGCGGCTCTGGTGCCGGAAGCGGCCACCGAAGCGGCAAGCTAGGGAAGCAGATTCCTCCGTCTCGCTCCGCGAGTCGTCGGATTGACAAAAGATTAGGGAGACTATGCCATGGCAGTGATGATGAGATCGATGCTGGAGGTCGCCGACAATTCCGGCGCCCGCAAGCTGCAGATGATTCTGCCGCTCGGCGGCTCGACCGGATTGAATGCCGGACTGGGCGACGTGATCACCGCGGCCGTGAAAGAGTCCACGCCCGAGGGCCAGGTGCAGAAGGGCAAAGTGGTGAAGGCGGTCATCGTACGCACCCGCAAAGAGCACCGGCGCCGGGACGGAACTTATATCCGTTTCGATCAGAATGCAGCCGTACTGATCAACGAAGTCGGAGAGCCGGTGGGAACGCGCGTCTTCGGTCCGGTAGCGCGTGAACTACGCGAGAAGAAGTTCCTGAAGATCGTGTCTTTGGCTCCGGAAGTTATTTAGTAAGTTGCACGGTTTCAAAGTCTCAAGGTTTCAAGGTGCCTTGAGAATCAGAAGCCTTCGGCCAGTGACTTCGAAACCTTGAAACTTTGACTTTATGAGAACTGTAAGCACTGAAAACAAGAGAGTGGACATCCGGCGAAACGACACCGTGAAGGTGATCACCGGGCGCGACAAGGGCAAGGAAGGGCGCGTGCTCCGCGTATTTCCGAATGATGCGAAACTGCTGGTCGAACACGTGATGATGGTGAAGAAGCACGTGCGGCCGAATCCGCAGCGAAACATCAAGGGCGGCATTGCCGAACAGGAAAGCCGGATCGCGATTTCGAACGTGCAACTGGTTTGCCCGAGCTGTGGGCCGGTTCGCATTGGACATGAAATGCGGGGCGACCGCAAGGTTCGCGTCTGCAAGAAGTGCGGAACGACATTGGACAAATAGTTTGGTGATTCTTACGAACCGGTAACCACTCCGAAACCGTGAGAGGAAGTTGAAGAGACATGGCAAAAGAGAAAAAAGGACAAAAAGATTCGGCTGCGGAGCATAAGGCTCCGGAGCAGGCGCGGCATAGCGCGAAAGAGCGTCCGCGGCTGCGCTCCAGGTTCGAGAAAGAAGTCGCTCCCGCTCTGCTGAAGGAACTGGAACTGAGCAACGTGATGGCGGTTCCGCGGCTGCACAAGATCATCGTGAACATGGGTGTGGGCGAGGCAACGCAGAACGCGAAAGTTCTCGATCCGGCGGTGAACGAACTGACCCAGATCACCGGGCAGAAGCCGGTGGTGACGCGGGCAAAGAAGTCGATTGCCGCGTTCAAGGTCCGCCAGGGACAGTCGATCGGCGCGATGGTGACGTTGCGCGGCGACCGCATGTACGAGTTCTTCGATCGCCTGGTGAATATCGTTCTGCCGCGCGTCCGGGATTTCAAGGGAGTTTCGACGAAGTCGTTCGATGGACGCGGGAACTATACCATTGGCTTGCACGACCAGTTGATCTTCCCGGAAATTTCTTACGAGAAGGTGGACAAGCTGAAGGGTATGAACGTCACGATCGTGACAACGGCCGCCAACGACAACCAGGCGCGATCGTTGCTGAAGCACATGGGAATGCCGTTCCGCGCATAGGTTTCAGAATTTCAGAGTTTCGAGAAGGATTGAATGGCGACTACAGCAAAACGAGTCAAGGATGGCGTTGGGCTGCATCAACGTACGGAAGACGTGAAGAGACCGGACAAACCGTGCCCTGTCTGTAAAGGCAAGGGTGCAGTGGACGGCAAGGCGTGCTCCTGCAAGAACGGGAGGATCTTTACCACGCGCCGGCATCACCGCTGCAAGTTTTGCGGACGACCGCGTGGTTTCCTGCGCAAGTTCGGGATCTGCCGCTTGTGCTTCCGCCAGCTCGCGTTGCGCGGGGAGATTCCAGGGGTTTCCAAGTCTTCGTGGTAATGCGTGTTTGGGCGCTGGTCCGGTCGTGCGCAACGACGACTGAACCGACGAACTAGCGAGCGACGACAAACGATTGAGGGAAGGCAAGCCGCTGCAGGTTCTCCGCCGGACGCGGAGCGAACGGGTGGCTGAAGGAGAAGCAGACGATGAGGTTGACCGATCCGGTCGCAGATATGCTGACGCGAGTGCGGAATGCACTCCAGGCCCGGCACCAGAAGGTGGATATCCCGGCTTCACGCTTGAAGCTGGAGATCGCCCGCATTTTGAAAGAGGAGGGTTACATCTCCAATTTCAAGGCGACGGAAGAAGAGGGCCACAAGGTTATCCGGGTTTACCTGAAGTATGGCGCTAACAATGAGGCAGCCATCTCGAAGGTGGAGCGTGTGTCACGCCCGGGATGCCGCGTCTATGTGCGCCGCACTGAGATCCCACGCGTACTGGGCGGTATGGGGATCAATATCCTCACCACGCCGCGGGGCGTAATGACCGGCCGCCAGGCGCGCAAGGAAGGCGTCGGTGGCGAGTTGCTGTGCGAGATCTACTAAAGGCAGCTTTTAGCTATTAGCTCTTGGCTACTAGCAAAACTGCGCATTAAGACGTTGATTTCAGCTCGAAACAGATTCGGCGTAAGCCGGACTGAAAAACTAAAGCGGCTTGGCTAGAAGCCAGGCGCTAGAAGCTAGAAGCTCTTATGTCACGAATTGGAAAAAAGCCGATCGCGATTCCCAAGGGAGTCACGGTCAAAGTCGAAGGAAACACGGTCGCGGTGCAGGGGCCGAAGGGCAGCCTGAGCACTCCGCTGCCGATGGGCATCAAGGTCGAGCAGAAGGACGGGCACATCGTTGCGATTCGGGAGAACGATTCGCAGTCTGCCGTTCACGGACTCGCCCGGGCGCTGGTCAACAACGCTGTCGAAGGCGTCACTAAGGGTTGGACGCGGGAACTGGAAATCGTCGGCATCGGATACCGCGCCGAGATGAAGGGTAAGAGCCAGGTAGTGTTCAGCCTGGGATACTCGCATCCGATTGAGTACCCGTTGCCCACCGGAGTCGATGCGGCTGTCGATCCCAAGCAAACCCGGATCACGCTGACCGGAATCGACCGGCAGAAGGTGGGACAGGTGGCGGCCGAGATGAGATCGCTGCGTCCACCGGATCCGTACAAGAACAAGGGCGTCCGCTATGCTGGCGAGCGTCTCAAGAAGAAGGTCGGAAAGACCGGAGCGAAATAAGCTTTCAGCAATCAGCTTTCAGCTCTCAGCCGACGGCGCGAGAGTTTAGCTGATGGCTGACAGCCGATAGCTGAGAGTGTTCATATGCTTACGAGAATCTCGAAGAATCAGAAACGCGGATTCGTTCATGACCGCATCCGCAAGAAGGTGCAGGGTACGGCGGAGCGCCCGCGGCTCAATGTGTACCGCTCGCTGAACCACATCTACGTTCAGGTAATCGACGACTTGCATGGCAAGACGCTGGTTTCGGCCAGCACGGCCGAAGGCAAGAAGGAAGATCGCCGCACGGGCGGCAACGTGGCTTCCGCCAAGGTGGTCGGCAAGACCATAGCGGAGCGCGCGAAAGCCAAGGGTGTCACTAAGGTCGTGTTCGACCGCGGCGGATACATTTATCACGGGCGGGTGAAGGCTTTGGCCGACGCGGCTCGCGAAGCGGGATTGCAGTTCTAGAATCGGCTCTCAGCTATCAGCTCTCAGCCTCGGTGAGAGCGATAAGCTGAAGGCTGATAGCTGAAAGCTAGGTTTAACAAATGCCAACAGTGATCAAGAAGCTCGATGCAGGGGCGTACCAACTAAAGGACCAGGTGGTGGCCATCAACCGCGTGACCAAGGTGGTCAAAGGCGGCAAGAATCTCTCGTTCGCCGCGCTGGTTGTCGTCGGCGATCCGTCTGCCGGAGTCGTCGGCTACGGATCGGGCAAGGCGAAGGAAGTGCCGCAGGCCATCCGTAAAGGGATTGAGTCGGCGAAGAAGAACCTGATGAAGGTCAATCTGACGCAAACCAGCATTGCGCACCTCGTGCTGGGGCGTTACGGTTCCGGCAAAGTTCTGCTGAAGCCGGCTCCGGAAGGAACGGGCGTGATCGCCGGTGGCGCGGTGCGCGCCGTGATGACGTCGGCCGGCGTCCAGAACGTGCTGACCAAGTCCATCGGAACCACGAATCCGCACAACGTGATCAAGGCAACCTTCGACGCCCTGAAGCAGTTGAAGAACCGGGAGAGCGTCGCGAATCTGCGCGGCAAAGTGGCAGAAGAACTTTAGAAGCAAGTTGCCACTGGTCCATGACCAGTGGCTAGCAAGAAACGAGATTACTGGCCACTTATAACTGGCCACTGAGGTTCAGAGATGACGGCGAAGAAAGCAAATTCGGGCGGCGGAAAGATCCAGTTGAAATGGGTTCGTTCCGCGATTTGTGCCCCGCAGAAGCAGAAGCTGGTGATCAAGGGATTGGGATTCACGCGGCTGAATCAGGTGATCGAGCGCCCGGACACGCAGGCCATACGCGGGATGGTCGCGAAGGTCCCGCATCTGGTAGCAGTAGTCGATTAGAATTTCGTAGAGACGTAGCTGGCTACGTCTCTGCCCGCGCAGGCAGATGCGCGTGTGGTGAGAAGAGACGTTGCAGGCAACGTCTCGACGAGAAAAAAATGAATTTATCGAATATTCACGCACCGAAGAAGGCGACCACAAAGCGCAAGCGCGTGGGCCGCGGTATGGGTTCCGGCATGGGCAAGACATCGACCCGTGGACACAAAGGTCAGCGTTCGCGCTCCGGATCGCGCATGATCCGCGGCTTTGAAGGCGGCCAGATGCCGTTGCACCGCCGCATGCCGAAGCGCGGTTTCACCAACATTTTCCGCAAGGAATTCAACATCGTGAGCCTGGAGCGGCTGGCGGAACTCGGGGAGACGACGATTAATCCCGAAGTGCTGCGCCAGGCTGGAGTGATTAAGACCAAGCACCCGGTGAAGATTCTGGGTGACGGCGAATTGAAGGTAGCTCTCACTGTCAGCGCGCACAAGTTTTCGAAATCGGCGCAAGAAAAGATCACCAAGGCGGGCGGCAAGGTAGAGGTCTTGCAGTAATGTTTGACAAGCTGGCGAACATCTTTCGGATTCCGGATCTGCGCAAGCGGATCCTCTTCACCTTGGGAATGTTATTCGTGTACCGGTTGGGCGGACACCTGCCTACGCCGGGAATCGATACGGTGAAGCTGGAACAGTTCTTTACCCAGGGAAGCACGAGCGGTTCGCTGCTGGGATTTGTTGATCTGTTCTCGGGCGGGCAGTTGCGCCGCATGACGATATTTGCCCTGGGCATCATGCCCTACATCACGGCATCGATCATTCTGCAGTTGTTGACGGTCGTGTACGAGCCGCTCGCCAAGTTGCAGAAGGAAGGCGAACTCGGGCGCAAGAAGATTACCCAGTGGACGCGCTACATCACAGTCATCCTGAGTGCGGTGCAGTCGTTCGGGATCGCCATCGGTCTGGAAAAAGGCGGCTTCGCTCTCGATCCGGGCTGGAAGTTTCGAATGATGACCATGCTGACCCTGACCACGGGCAGCGCGTTCATCATGTGGCTGGGCGAACAAATCACAGAGCGTGGCGTGGGCAATGGCATGTCGCTGCTGATCTTCGCCGGCATTGTCGTCGGCTTGCCGCGCGGCATTGTCGATCTGGTCGACAAAGCGAAGAACGCGGCCTGGGGACCAATCACGTTCCCGCTGATGGTCGGGTTGATCATCTTCATGATCGCCGTCGTGGCGTTCATCGTGTACGTCGAACGCAGTGAGCGGCGAATACCGGTGCAATACGCCAAGCGTGTCGTTGGACGCAAGGTGATGGGCGGTCAATCCACGCACCTGCCTTTGCGAGTCAATGCCGGCGGCGTCATGCCCGTGATCTTCGCATCTTCCATTTTGACCCTCCCCCAAACCATAGGTTACGGGCTGCGCAACAGCCGGTATTTCGGCGACCTGATCCGCTGGCTGGGATGGGGCGAGCCGCTTTACACCGTGCTGTACGCGGTCGGAATCATTTTCTTCGCATACTTCTACGTCTCCATCGTGTTCAACCCGAGCGAGGTCGCGGACAATATGCGCAAGTACGGCGGGTTTATTCCGGGCATACGTCCTGGCCGCCGCACGGCAGATTTCATTAACGAAGTGCTGACGCGAATCACATTGGTCGGCGCGTTGTACCTGATCGTCATCTCGTTCATTCCCGAGTGGATGATCACCGGCATCCACCTGAACCATTTGTACGGTCCGATCGGACGATTTTTTGAAAACGCTCCGAACTGGATGCTGAACGGTCTGGGTGTGAGCTTCTATTTTGGTGGTACGTCGCTGCTGATTGTCGTTGGTGTTGCCATGGACACGGTCACGCAGATTGAGGCTCAGTTGATCATGCGTCACTATGACGGGTTTACGCCTCGCAGCGGAAGAGTGCGCGGGCGCCGGATTTGGTAGTGCGTTGGGGAGGTTGCTGCACCACGGGGCTCCATGACGAGCGCCGCGGAGATTGAGATCGGGAGGCTTTGGCCAAGCCGATGGCGCAGGAAACCTCGTGTGCAGTGGGTCCCGTCGTGCTGCTTGGACCCCCGGGTGCCGGCAAGGGCACTCAGTCCAAGCGCATTATGGAACACTACGGAATCCCGCAGATCTCGACCGGAGACCTGCTGCGGGAAAACGTAGTCCTCGGGACGGAACTCGGCAGGGCAGCCAGGGCCGTGATGGCGCGCGGCGAACTGGTGTCCGACGACCTCGTTTGCAACATGGTCCGGGAACGGCTGCTGCTTCCGGACTGCCAGCGCGGCTACATTTTGGATGGGTTTCCCCGGACTGCGGCCCAGGCTGGGTGGCTCGATGCATTACTCGAGCGAGAGCTCTTTGATAAATCGCGTACGACGCGGGCATGGCCAATTGTGATCCGGCTCGCCGTCGACTATAATCAATTATTGCTCCGTATCACTGGACGACGTTCTTGTCCCACCTGTGGACGGATCTATAACGTCCACTTTCAGCCGCCCCGATTCAATGAAGTCTGCGATGAAGCGCACGGGACGAAGCTGGTAGCCCGCAATGACGACCGGTTGGAAGTAATTCAGCCAAGACTCACGGCCTTCGAGGAGCAGACGCGTCCTGTGGCGGATTATTACGAGCGCACAGGGCGGTTGATCTCGGTGAATGGCGATCAGGCGGTGGATGAGGTCACGAAGCAAATCTTCCGGATATTGGAAGATCATCACGCGTAAGTCATGGCGATTGTTTGCAAGTCGGCGAGTGAAATCGAGAAGATGAAGCGCAGTGGCCACATCGTGCGCCAGGTGCTCGATTTTGTAAGGACCATGGTTGCGCCCGGTGTGACGACCATGGACCTGGAGCGGGCCGCCGAAAACAAGATTAAGGAACTCGGAGCCAAGCCGGCGTTTAAGGGTTACTACGATTATCCATGCGTGCTGTGCACGTCGGTGAACGAGGAGATTGTGCACGGCATCCCCTCTGAGAAGCGTGTGCTGAAAGAGGGCGACATCGTTTCGATCGATTCCGGCGTGGTGCTCGACGGGTACTACGGAGATTCGGCGATCACGGTCCCGGTCGGCAACGGCCTGAGACCGGAACTTAAGAAGCTCCTCGAAGTGACGGAGGCATCGCTCTACCGCGGGATCGAGCAAGCCAGAATCGGTAACTCGATCGGCGACGTGGGAGCTGCGGTGCAGGAGCACGTGGAATCCGCCGGATTCAGCGTCGTACGTGAGTTTGTCGGACACGGGATCGGGACGCGGTTGCACGAGGAGCCGCAGGTACCGAACTACGGCGCACGCGGGCACGGCGCGAAATTACGCGAGGGAATGGTCATCGCGATCGAGCCGATGGTGAATTTCGGCAAGCCCGAGACGCGAGTGTTAGGCGATAAGTGGACCGCAGTGACTGCCGACGGGAGTTTCAGTGCGCACTTCGAGCATTGTGTGGCCGTTACGAAAAACGGGCCGATGATTCTGACGCAGTAGAGCTGTACTAGGAGCGAATGAGCAAAGAAGACGCGATTGAGGTCATGGCAGTAGTCTTGGAGCCGCTGCCCAATGCGATGTTCCGGGTCGAACTGGAAAACAAGCACCAGGTGCTGGCGCACGTTTCCGGCAAAATGCGCAAGAACTTCATTCGAATTCTGCCCGGAGACAAGGTCGCGGTTGAGCTTTCGCCCTACGACCTGAATCGCGGACGCATTGTTTATCGCTACAAATAGATTTTTGCTGAAGGCTGAGGGCCGACGGCTGAAGGCTGGTTTATGAAGGTACGAGCATCGGTAAAGAAGATTTGTGACAAGTGCAAGATCATCCACCGCAAGGGTGTGGTGCGCGTGATCTGCGTGAATTCGAAACATAAACAGCGCCAGGGCTAAGCCCGGCGGGAGTGATGGAATGGCACGTATTGCAGGCGTGGATCTTCCCCGCCAGAAGCACATCAACATCGCGCTGACTTACATTTACGGGATCGGGCATCCGCGCGCCGGACAGATCCTCGACGAAGCGAAAGTCGAGCCCATGAAGAAGGTCCAGGATCTCAGCGAAGAAGAGGTCAACCGCATCCGTACGGTTATCGAGGCCCAGGGATTGGTCGAGGGCGATTTGCGCAAGGAAGTTTCGATGAACATCAAGCGTCTCATCGAAATCGGCTCCTATCGCGGATTCCGTCACCGCCGCAACCTGCCGGTCCGCGGACAGCGTACGCACACCAATGCTCGGACGCGCAAAGGTCCGCGCAAGGGAACGGTCGCCCAGAAGAAGAAGTCGGCGGCAAAGACATAGAGCCAGTCATCAGTAATCAGTCATCAGTCCTTCGGGATTTGGGTTTGACTGAAAGCTGAAAACTGAGAACTGAGAACTTAAAAATGGCGAAACCAGCAGCAGCGGGCGGCACCGGAGCCACACCCGAGAAAAAAGGCAAGAAGAAGACATTCAAGAAGAAGGAGCGCAAGCACGTTCCGCATGGATTGGCATACGTGCAGGCGTCCTTCAATAACACGATCGTGACCATCTCCGATATGAACGGCAACGTTCTGTCGTGGAAGAGTTCGGGGTCGCTCGGCTTCCGCGGATCGCGCAAGGGAACTCCCTTCGCGGCGCAGCAGGCTGCATCCAATGCCGCGAACATGGCGCGCGATCATGGCGTCCGCAGCGTGGATGTGCGGGTCAGCGGTCCGGGATCGGGCCGCGAGTCGGCCGTGCGCGCATTGGCTGCTTCCGGAATCGAAGTACGTTCGATCCGCGACGTGACGCCGATTCCGCATAACGGTTGCCGTCCGCCGAAAAGACGAAGAGTCTAGTTTCAAGTTTCGTGTGTGAAGTTTCAGTGTCTGTGACCTTCGGCGCTGCGATGAATACTCGAAACTGGAAACCTGAAACACGAAACTGGAAATTCACAACCGGGAGGAAGGGAAGCCAGTCCCGTAAACCGGTTCTACAAGGAGAAACATGGCGCGTTATACCGATGCAGTCTGCCGTCTATGCCGCCGTGAGGGCATGAAGCTGTTCCTCAAAGGCGCGAAGTGCTTCAGCGATAAGTGTCCGATCGAGAAGCGCAATTTTGCCCCCGGACAACATGGGAAAGACCGCAAGGCGAAGATCGTCGGCTACGGTCTCCAGTTGCGCGAGAAGCAGAAGGCCAAGCGCATCTACTTCACCCAGGAAGGCCAGTTCCGCAACTACTTCGAGAAGGCCGCCCGTTCCAGGGGAGTGACCGGCGAGAAACTGCTGCAGCAACTCGAGCGGCGTCTCGACAACGTCGTCTTCCGCCTCGGATTCGCGCAGTCTCGGCGCCAGGCACGCCAGTTGGTGCGTCACGGACACGTGGCGGTCAACAACCGCAAGGTGAACATTCCTTCGTATGAAGTGGCTGCGGGCGAAGAAATCGCGATCCGCGAAAACAGCAAGAAGCTGACCGTGCTCGAGCTGGCGAAGGAATTTTCCAGCCACGGCACAATGCCAAGCTGGTTGGAAGTTGACCGCGACAACTACAAGGGCCGTATTCTGTCGCTGCCCAAGCGCGAAGATATTCAGCTCCCGGTCAACGAGCAGTTGATCGTCGAACTGTACAGTAAGTAAGGTGATTGGGTGATTGAGCCATCGGTTCATTGAGCGATTGAAAAATCACTCAATTGCCCGATTGCACGATCGCTAAATTCCGGTCCACTTTTCGAGCCAGATCAGCCTTTCCTGACGTTGAGCTGAGTTGGACCACTCAGCGAGCCAGGATTGAGCCAAACGGCCGAAGGAGAAACAAATGCTTTGGAAAGGTTTTCAGAAACCGAAACGTCTCGCAGTTGACACCCAATCTCTCACCGACAAGTACGGCATTTTCTGGGCGCAGCCGTTCGAGCGCGGATTCGGCACGACCGTCGGCAATGCTCTGCGTCGGGTGCTGCTGAGCTCGATTGAAGGAGCGGCCGTCACCGCGGTGAAGATGGAAGGCGTGCTGCACGAATTCCAGTCGATCCCCGGCGTAGTCGAGGACGCGACCGACATCATCCTCAACCTGAAGCAGATTCCGTTCAAGCTGGCGGGCGATGCGCCGAAGGCCATCTACCTCCGCGCCGATCAGCCCGGAGTCGTCACCAGCGGCATGATCGAAGCCGATGGCGACGTTGAAGTGCTCGATAAGGACGTCTACATCGCGACCGTCAGCGAAGGCGGCAAGCTCGACATGGAAATGCGCCTGAAGCGCGGCCGCGGCTACGTTTCCGCCGACAAGAATTTCGACGAGGATCTCGGCATCGGATTCATTCCGATCGATTCCGTGCACTCGCCCGTTCGCAAGTGCAATTACACCGTCGAAGCGGCCCGTCTCGGACAGATCACCGACTACGACAAGCTCACGCTCGAAGTCTGGACCAACGGCTCCATCACCCCGGCTGACTCGATCGGCCTGGCGGCGAAGCTGCTGAAGGACCACATGAACATCTTCATCAACTTCGAGGAAGAGATCGAAACCGGAAGCTCGTCGAGCGATGATCGCAAGCCTGAGATCCACAACGAGAACCTGAACCGTTCCGTGGAAGAACTCGAGCTTTCGGTGCGCAGCTACAACTGCCTGAAGAACGCGAACATCCAGACGATCGGCGAACTCGTGCAGAAGACCGAAGCCGAAATGCTGAAGACCAAGAACTTCGGCCGGAAGTCGCTCAACGAGATCAAGGAGATTCTGTCGTCGATGGGATTGAGTCTCGGCATGAAGATCGACGAGCACGGCAATGCCGTGCCCGGACCGACGTCGAACGTACCGTTGCCCGCTTCCGCCTACGGACCGGACGACCAGCTGTAGAAATCAGTTTCAAGTTTCGAGTTTCAGGTTTCGAGCCGCGCACATCTGGCTCTCCTGAACTCGAAACTCGAAACCCGAAACTTGAAACTTGGGGTATACCCATGCGTCACAAAGTTGCAGGATTCAAACTCGGACGGAACACGGCGCACCGGCGCTCGCTGCTGCGTAATCTGGTCACCTCGGTGATCGTCGAAGAGCGCATCGAAACGACCGTGCCCAAGGCGAAGGCCGCGCGCCCGATCGTCGAAAAGATGATCACGCTGGGCAAGCGCGGAGATCTGGCCGCCCGCCGTCTGGCCGCTTCCTACCTGATGACCGACGAGGCTGTGGTAAAGCTGTTCGACACCGTCGGACCTCGCTTCGGCGATCGCAACGGCGGATACACGCGCATCATCCGCACTGCCTGGAATAAGGGTGATGGCGCCGACAAGGCGTTCCTCGAACTCCTCGGCAGCGAGAAGGTCTTGGACGAGAAGCGCGAAAAACGCGCAGAAGTCCGCGCCAAGAAGGCCGCCGAAGCCAAGAAAGCCTTGGAAGAGGCGGAAGCCCAGGCCGCGCACGACGGTGGCGTCGAGCCCACGAAGGAAGAAGACAAGAAAGAGTAGTTTCCACCCAAGTGCAAGAAGAGGCATGGCGTGTTGCCATGCCTCTTCTTTTTTGTGGCGGGCGCTCCGCCTGCCAATTCTATCCCCGAAGATAGGTACATCCAATCTTTTCAATCTTCGCGCGCCAGAGCACACACAACTCCTGTCCGCACTCGTACATGTCCGTCCGTGTCTCCCGCTGGTAATCTTGCCCCTCGCTTTCAGTGATCCTTAAACTTGCTTAATGGGCTTCACAAAGACTCAGATCGGCATTGCCGTTGGCATCGCTGCGGTGCTGGTGCTGACCTTTGTGGGATATCTCTGGTGGCTCAGCAATCAGGGCCCGGTCCTGGCGCGATCGGAAGATCGAGATCCTCTCACGGGCCTGCCCGTCAGCATCAAGATGAATCCGCTGCGCGACCGCTCCACTGAGAAAGCTGCGAACAAATTCCTCCGTGAGCTGCGCGACGGACACTGCGATGAGCTGCTCAACAAGTGGGAGCACGATTACCACAAGAAGTATGCCAAGTACATTTGCCAGTCTGAAACCCAGCATCCTCTGCTCTCGTGGCAGTTGGTCGAGTGGGAAGATGCCCCGCCGCTGATCATCCTTCACTATCGAGCAACCCGGCAGTCCGCAAATGGCGGAACTGATCAGGACCTGTTCACCGTCACGACCGAGCACAAAGGCGCAGAGTGGCTCGTCACGAAATACGATGCCATGTACTGATGCTTTATTCTCACGCACGTTGCCGGGTGTCTAAATTGCTATGAGGCGTTTGTGGAGAATATCGCTACCGCTCCTCGGCTTGACCGTGTTTGCCCTAATCACCTACCAATCGGGTATCCAGAGTCGGGAGTTCAATAAGAACACAGGATTCCACAACGGCTATGAACGCTACTTCTGGTGGTCATCCATCACGCTCGACTCCGATCCTTTGAATCGACGAGCGCTTTCTGCTCAGCCGACGTGCAAGGACAATTCAGACGGATCGAAAGATTGCACCTTTTCCGATCCCCTCGGTATATGGATAGATCCGGGGTGGTTAGTGAAGGGGATAACAATAGTCGCCTTCCCGGCATTTTTTATCGGCGTGCGAATGGTGCGCCTATTGGGCCGATTGGGATTCAGTGAGTTGCGGACCTTCATGATTTCAATGCCAATCTTAATTGGCGTTTGGTTCTATCTCGTCGGCTGGCTGTTCGATGGATGGAGCATTCAGCGTCGAGCTCAAGCGAGCTGATTAAGCCAAATAACGTCTCCGTTTGTCCGTGGTAAAACGATGTATGCCCGACCGCTCTCCCCAGCCTCAGCCCTCCGCTGCGCGAAACCTATACTCTTTCGGCCTCACGTCATTCTTCAATGACACTGCCAGTGAGATGGCCTACTGGGTACTTCCCGCGTTTCTCGTTTCGCTTGGCGCGGGCCCCGCGCAACTGGGAGTGATTGAGGGCATCGCCGAAAGCGTCGCCTCATTCGCCAAGCTGTTCTCCGGATATCTGACGGACCGCATCGATCGCCGCAAACCACTAGTCGTCGGCGGATATTTCGTCGCCAATGCCGTGAAGCCTCTCCTCGCCATCGCCACGGCGTGGTGGCACATTCTTCTGATTCGATTCAGCGACCGTCTCGCGAAGGGCGTGCGCGGCGCGCCACGCGATGTTATGGTCGCCGAATCTGTAGGAAAAGATCGTCTGGGCTCCGCGTATGGGCTGATTCAATCCATGGATTCCGCCGGAGCCATTGCCGGCCCGCTGACCGCACTTGTGCTGCTGTCGCACTTTGGAATCCGCAGCGTGTTCTGGGCGGCTGCGGTTCCGGGTGCGCTAGCGGTCCTGGTTGCCATTCTCGGGATTCGGGAAACAAAGCGCGACTCGCCGGAACAATCGGCAGGCAGGAAGAAATCCGGAGACGTTGCAATCCGCCCAAGCGGCAAGCTCCCCGTCGCGTTCTACCTCGTGCTGATTGCCGTGACATTGTTCTCGTTAGGGAACTCGAGCGACATGTTCCTGGTGATGCGCGCGCAAAATGTTGGAATCGCTGTCTCGTTAGCGCCGTTGCTGGGCCTGGTTTTCAACATTACGTACACCCTCGGATCCTGGCCCGCCGGATGGTTCAGCGATCACTTTTCCCGCCGTTGGATCGCCGCAGCTGGATATCTGATTTTCGCCGCCGTCTACTTCGTCTTCGGCCGCGCACCTTCCACACTTGCGATCTGGATCAGTATGGCGATTTACGGAATTTATTACGCGCTGACCCAGCCAGTATTGAAAGCCCTGGTGGTGGACACGGTGACGCAGGATATTCGCGGCCGCGCGCTCGGCATTTACGCTTTCGCTACAAGCGTAGCTACGCTAGGCGCCAGCCTCATCACCGGGGAATTGTGGAAGCATTATGGAGCGGCGTTCCCGTTTTATCTCTCGGCGGGAATGGCCGTGCTTTCGGCAACACTCCTGTTGCTGAGTGGCGTGATCACGCCAGGCAAGAACGCTCGCCACGCGTGAGATGGCAATGAGCTCCGAAAATGCAAAAGGCGCGGCTCCGAAAAAGCCACGCCTTCCGATTGGACTCCAGCTAACCTGCTAGATTGTGCCGCCGTCATCGTTAGTGTCGGGCTCCCGCTTCGCCGTTCCGTTCTTGATGGCTTCGTCCAGCAGCGCTTTCATCTGCTTTGTGGCCCTCTCGGCTAACTCGGCTTGCTGACGTCCGAGTTCGCCTTGCAACTCTCCAAGTTCGCCCTGCTTCTCTCCCAGAGCGCCCTGCTCTGCGCCGAACTTGCCTTGCGCTTCGCCGGCGTGAGATTGGATCTCGCCGATCTTGCCCTGCAACTCCCCAATCTCCGATTGCAGGTCCCCAAGCTGCTCGATCGTTGCAGTCGGGCCGAGTTTTTGCAGCTTCGCTTTGAGCGCATCCATTTGCGCGGTCATGTCCGGAATGTTCACCCGGACCTGCTCCATCTTCGCTCCCAACTCTTCTTGTTGTGTCCCGAGAGCCTCTTGCTGCTTTCCAAGCTCTTCCTGTTTTTTCCCCAGTTCTTCCTGCGGCGACCAGAGCTTGCGGGCGCGATCAATCGTCGCCTGGTCGCGAATGATGTACGACTTTTCATCGCGCTGGAACCAGATGAAGTCCCCCGGAATCTGTTTCTTCAGCCTCTGTACGTGCCGCGCGTCCCCGGACGTCCCCGACATGGTGAACGAGTCGCTCTTGCCGGAGACGATCACGAACCGCTGTTCATCATCGAAGCCGTAGGTGTAGGAGTATCCGCGGCCGTGCCCGTCGCCATAGCTCTGGCTCTGCCCGGACGAGGCGATGGCCGGGACAGCAGGAAATGCAGGAGCAGCCGGAGCGGCCGGCAGTGGAACTGCCATCGGTGCACCATTGATTTCCTGAATTGGCGCGGGCTGTGCCACCGGTGCGACCGGCGGTGCCGGCTCCGGCACAGGGGCCACACTCGGAACAGCTTGCGGTGAAGCCGAATCTTGCGCGAAGACGATGGCGTGATGCGTGGGACGCGCAGCCGCGGCCAGGTATATCGCCGGCACTGCGACCGCAATGAAAGCCACAAGAACGAACCTCTTTACCTGCATGTTTACCGCTCCTCTCCACGACAAAATTCTTTCCAGCCGATGTTCGGCGCGGCCCGCTTTGGCCATCGCGACTCCCTGCCACCACACGCGTCGGGGCGCAGCCTGTAAACTTTCCAGGAATTCCAACAATGTCCGCGCATACTCCTTGCGGTCCACTCCGCCCGATAGCGCGGCCTCATCGCTCGCCTGCTCGGCGAGCAGATGAAGATGACCGTCAAGCCACCAACTCAGCGGGCTAAACCAGAACACCGCACGATAGATCTGCGACAGGAATTGCGTCAGACAGTCGCAGCGCGTGACGTGCGACAGTTCATGTGCGATGACCGCGTCAAGCCTGGAGCGGTTCCACATCCGCCAGTTCGCGGGCAGCACAATCGCCGGGCGAAGCGTTCCCAGGGTGACGGGCACCGCGACGAGGTCCGATTCGAGGATCCGGGGAGCCCGAGTTCTGGTTTGGAGATACGACGCGAGGCTCTCAGCTATGTGCGAATCGCGGATCGCCGGGGAATGCGACAGCAATCGCCTGGCAATGGAGACTCCAAGAGCCAGTCTCGCCATCAGCAGACAGGTAATCGCGACATAGAGCGCGGTCACCAGTGTTAGCCAATTGCTTGAGATCCAGCCACGAACGGCCGACAAAGAGCTGGTTTCGGAGCTCAACGGAGAAGCGAACGCCTGCGGGGCCGTGATCGACGGAAGGCCCGTCTCTGCCCGTTTGTGTACGATCACGGGCAAGGTGGAAGCAGGCTCTGATCGTTGAGCGCTCAGTCGCATCGCAGGCGCGTTCGGCGCGAGGGCGGCCTTGAAGACCGAAGGCACGGGAATCTGTAGCACCGGCAGCATCCACGACAGCAGAGGCAAGGCCAGCGCGGCGTAGAGAACGCCGCTCCACGTGAACAATCGCAACGATGTCGATTTCACACGGAACACCACCAGTCCAATTCCCGCAATGGCGGCGAGGAGCAGAGTCCTGAGCGCCGTCTCCGCGAGCGGGTATAGCAGGCCGTCCGACCATGGGGCAAAGTTCGTCAGCGTCATCGTCGTCACCTATCTCGAGTCTTTCTTTGCGGAACTCGTCTTTCCCTCAGCATCTGCAATTTTTCGTGCGAGGCGTTCGAGTTGCTTGCGGTCGAGCACTTCGTTATCGACCATGCCCAGCAGCAGTTGTTCAGCCGAACCGCCGCAAAAACGGTCAATGATGTTCTTCACCGCGCGTACCGCGACGTTCTGCCTCGCATCCGCGGCACGGTAAATGAATGTCCGGCCCTCCACGTCGTGCGTTAGGTATCCCTTTTCTTCCAGCCGGCGCAGCACAGTGCGGATGGTTGAGTCCTTCATCGGACGCGCCGCCGCCAGTGACTCCCGGCAAGCCTCCGCCGTCGAAGGTCCATGCGCCCAGATGTAGTCCATCACGCTCTGCTCCACTTCTCCCAGGTTCTTTAGACGGCCATGTCGTGTGTTAGTCATTGTAGCGTTACAATATGTAACATTAGATGAGATAGAATGTCAAACGGTTAGCAGATTTATTTTTGCGGCGTACTCTACGATGAACTTCAGCCGCGGCGCATGAGGAAGAGGAACAGTTGGCAGGCGATGCCGGCGGAGGTGTCGAGCACCACATCTTGCCAGCGCCCGGTGCGCGACCCTAAGTAGCTCTGATGCCATTCATCGAGGCTGGCGACAATCAAGGTCCCAAGCAGTGCCATATTGCTCCAGCGCAGCGTCCATCTTGGGTTGCCTGGTGCGGGCAGTGTGTCTCGCCAGGCGCGAAACAGCAGAATGCTGAGCAGGCCGTATCCGAAGACGTGTCCGCCTTTGCGAAGATAGTGGTGCCAGACATCGAAGCGGGCGTGATTCACTCCAAAGAGGAAGTGAAGTAGCGGATACAGGAAGCGGCTGGTGTTGTGAGCGGAGAGATAGGTGGTGGATTCGATCGTAATCACGACCAGCCAGAGGATGGCAGCGATCCACGATTTGATGAGGTGACGCCTGTCCCTAGACACTCGAGTTGCGGCTTCGCTCGTGAGGGTCAACGCTGGCGCGCACCGGCGTGAAATTGGAGGGATGCGGTCCTCGCTGTCCGGGACCGCACCCGCTTATTCGATGGCATAGTTAGGAGCCTCGCGCGTGATCATCACATCGTGGACGTGAGACTCGCGCAATCCGGCGCCGCTGATGCGCACGAAGCGCGTTTTCTGCAGCAGTTCGGGAATGGTCGCGCAGCCGCAATAGCCCATGCCCGATTTCAATCCGCCGACCATCTGATAGATGATCATCGCGACCGAGCCGCGATACGGTACGCGGCCTTCAATGCCTTCCGGTACCAACTTGGCCAGGCGGTTGGATTCGCCGTCCGAGGCGGATACCGAAGCGGAAGAATCTGCCTCCGGATTCTGGAAGTAGCGCTCGCTCGATCCCTGCGCCATCGCGCCCAGCGATCCCATGCCGCGATAGGACTTGAACGATCGGCCCTGGTACAGGATCAGCTCTCCCGGACTCTCGTCGGTTCCGGCGAACAGTGACCCGATCATGACCGCACTCGCTCCAGCTGCCAACGCCTTGGTCACGTCGCCGGAATACTTGATGCCGCCGTCCGCGATGATCGGAACTCCCGAGTCCTTCGTAGCGCGATATGCCTCAGCGATGGCCGTAATCTGAGGAACGCCCGCGCCGGTTACGACGCGAGTTGTGCAGATCGATCCCGGCCCGATTCCGACCTTGATCCCATCCGCCCCAGCCCGTGCCAGTTCGCAAGCTCCATCAAACGTCGCAACGTTTCCGGCCAGCAACTGCACCTCGGGCAGCTTCGACTTCACCAGTTTCACCGCCTCGAGCACCTTCGACGAATGTCCGTGCGCGCTATCGATGGCCAGCACGTCCACCTTGGCCTCGGCCAATTCCATGGCGCGTTCGAGGAAATCGCCGGTCGCGCCGATCGCAGCGCCAACCCGCAAGCGGCCATGCGAATCCTTTGCCGCATTGGGATATTTCAATTTTTTCTGAATGTCCTTAACTGTGATCAGGCCCTTCAGGTTGTACTTGTCATCGACTACCAGCAACTTCTCGACGCGATGCTCATGCAGAATCTTCTCCGCCTCTTCGAGGGTCGTCCCAACCGGAACCGTGATGAGGTTCTTCTTCGTCATCACATTGTCGATCGGAATGTCGAAGCGGGTTTCAAATCGCAGATCGCGATTCGTGAGGATGCCGACCAGCTTGCCGTGTTCGGTGATGGGCACTCCGGAAATCTTGTACTTGCGCATGACCTCGAGCGCGTCCGACACTTTGTCCGTCGAATGCATGGTCACCGGGTCCACGATCATGCCGCTTTCCGACCGCTTTACCTTGTCGACTTCGTTGGCCTGCTGCTCGATGGTCAGGTTGCGATGAATAATTCCAAGCCCGCCCTGCTGTGCCAGCGCAATCGCCATGTGCGACTCGGTCACGGTGTCCATGGCGGAACTCACAATAGGAACATTCAAGCTGATGTTGCGCGTCAGTTGCGTCTGGGTATTGGCGTTCGCCGGGATCACATCCGAACGCGCGGGCAGTAGAAGGACGTCATCAAAGGTGAGAGCCTCAGGTACTGGAAAATGAATCATAGATGTCTCGGGATTCCCCAGCTGTGTGGGGATGAAACTTTTATTGTAGAGAGCGGGGGGGGATTGGGCAAATGGCGATGACCGAAGCCGCTGGATATCTGAATGGGGCTACCGATACGTGATTTTCTGCCGAATCATTCTCGTCATGATACGAGGACTTCCATCGGCGGGCGTGAACCATCGCCGTCGCTCTGTCCAGTTGCCGTGATCGTCGTATATGACCTCCCACTCGACGTTTCCCGGACGAGTACTTGGCTTATGTGACTGAGGATCGACAAAACTTTCTGCGCCGGTTCGCTCCTTACCGACGGGGTCCAGAACGCGCAGCTTGGTGAAGATTCCATCACGGTCGAAGTCGAAAACGGTGCGCAGGGCTAACTTCCCGTCAGTATCGTAGAACTTCTGCTCGCCCGAGTGCCTTTCGTCGTTATATTCGACCACCAACTTACCGGGAATCGGTGAATAATCGTCCCCATCACCGAGCTTGAAGGGATCGGTACTCTGTTCGATTACGCGTCCCTTTTGGTCATACTTGAAAGTCACGTGATACCAAAGCTTCAACGGATACCCGTCAGAGACTTTCAAATCGACTACCCGGTTCTTGTCGTCCACACGCTGCACCTGTTCAAAGAACTTGCGTTGCTTATATTTGTCCATCCTGCCTAATGTGATCTGATTTCCGGCGTAGGAAATTTCCGTCAGAGTCTGGGCGTAAAGTTCGTATCCTAGACACTTGCCGGAGGCGTCGTATTTGAAGTTCACGTAATCATTCATTTCTTGCTTATCGCGACCAGCCTTGAACTCCGAAAGACGACCGTCGTGGTCGTAGCTCCACCGTTGCCATTCATCCCAATCCGGGATGTTTCCGTCGTTACGATGGTGGACCACGTCGTGGCTTTGGAGCCTACCGCTCGCCCAGCTATTTGTCGTGATCGATACCCCTCGTGAATCCTCACTGATGTGCTTAGTCAGGTGACCTTCATCGTCGAACTTAAGTGCAGTCTTAGTGTGATAGGCGTACGGACTTTGATTCTGGGACTGAGTTTCCTCGCGCTCCACGCTGGCGACGGGACCTTTGATGTTTAAGAGCTCCTGGTACTGAAGATCACTCTGCAAGATCACCGTCATTTGCGAAAATATCGGGGGGTTTTTAGGCGGACCCGGAAGGTCCGCGATGGCTTGGGCTGCTGGTAGCGTAGACATCTGACCCGCTGAGAAACTACACAGCAGCACAAGAACGAAGAGCGGCGACAAGCGTCTCATCGGGAGTTCATGTTACGACGTACCGGGAGTGGCCGCCAATGACACACTGGAAAGCGGTAATAACGCTCAGGCCCAGGTCATGGCCTTCCCGCCAGTCCATCCGGTTTGTCTTTTTCCCCTTCCGGGCGTATATTAGAACACTGAGAACTGCTGTGTACCGGCTTTTGGCGAAGCACACCAGTGGGCGCAAGCCCACATTTTAGTTTGGAGCCCTTCGGTGCGGCCGCCATCCGCCAGTAAGTTACTGGATTCATGGCGCTTGACGTTGAACGTGTGCGGGACATTGCTGATCGGGTTGCCGCCTCTCGCGGACTCGAGGTTCTGGATATCGAGTTCCTGGGCGGTGGCAAGGCTCGCATGTTGCGGGTCTTCCTGGACAAGCCCGCGGCAGGCAACGACCCGCTGGCCGGAGTTACGCACGAGGATTGTGCGAACTTCAGCCGCGAGTTCGGAACGATTCTCGACGTGGAAGACGTCATGCCAGGCTCGTACACGCTGGAAGTCTCGTCGCCTGGGCTGGACCGGAGGTTGGTAAAGGCCGCCGACTTTACGCGCTTCGCAGGAAGTCGCTTGAAGCTGACGACCCGGCAACCGGTGAATAGCAACCGGCACTTTGAGGGCCGGTTGGAGAAGTTTGAAGACGGCCGCTTGACGCTGGATCTAAGCGTCGCCAGCCACAAGTCGCGCAAGAAAATGGGCGACCAGGCTGGAGAGAAGATTGAGATCGAATTCGCCAATGTGGAAAAGGCGAATCTGGTCCCAGAAATTTAGGTGCAGAGTTTCATGGCTTTAACTTTGAAACTTTGAAACCTTGAAACTTTGATTTTTATGGCTAGCGAGCTCTACAACACGATCGACGCACTGAGCCGGGAAAAAGGCATTGACCCGCAAATTGTAGTCAGCGCGGTAGAAGACGCCATCGTCATGGCCACCCGCAAGTACTACAAGTCGCAGGAAAACCTTCGCGCCAAGCTCGACAAGGACACCGGCAAGATTAATGCTTTCGCCGTGAAGACCGTAGTCGAGACTCCGGAGCAGGTGGAAGATCCCAACCTGCAGATCACGGTCGAGGACGCGCGCAAGGTCGATCCATCGCTCGAAGTTGGCGGAGAGTTGCAGATTCCGAAAGTGACAGAGGGCATTCTCGGACGCATTGCGGCGCAACTCGCGAAGCAGGTCATTTTCCAGAAGGTCCGCGAGGCCGAGCGCGACACGGTTTACAACGAATACATCGGACGCGTCGGCGAGATCGTAAACGCGACCGTGAAGCGCGTCGAGGGTCCGGATGTGATCTTCGATATCGGCAAGGCCGAGGCCCGCATGCCGCGCAAAGAACAGTCCCGGCTCGAATCTTTTGCCGTAGGTGAGCGCGTCCGTGTGGTGATTGCGCGTGTGGAACGCGCTTCCAAAGGCCCGGGAGTAGTTGTGTCCCGCGCCGCGCCGGAACTTGTGCAGCACCTGTTTCAGACCGAAGTTCCTGAAATCTACGACGGCACGGTCGTGATTCGCGCGATTGCCCGGGAATCCGGCGAGCGCACCAAGATCGCCGTGATGTCGAAAGATAAAGATGTCGATGCCGTGGGCGCATGCGTGGGAATGAAGGGAATGCGCGTGCAGTCGATCATCCGCGAACTGCGTGGAGAGAAGATCGACATCATCGAGTACCACGAAGATGCGGTCACGTTTGCCGAGAAGGCGCTACAACCTGCGAAGGTCAGCCGCGTCACCGTCATTGACAGCACCGATAAACATCTCGAAGTGGTTGTCGACGACAGTCAGCTCTCGCTTGCCATCGGCAAGAAAGGGCAGAACGTTCGGCTAGCGGCCAAGCTCCTCGGCTGGAAGATCGATATCAAGAGCGAGGAAGAAAAGCGCCAGGAAGTCGAGCAGCAGATGGCGGCCATGGCTCCGCAGACCACAACGCCTCTCGAGAGTGTTCCGGGACTTGGCGAAGGTCTGGTCGAGAAACTGAGCGCAGCCGGCATTACGTCCGTAGAAGCTCTGGCTGACATGACGCCGGAGCAACTGGAAGCCATCGAAGGCATCGGCCCTAAGACGGTGGAAAAGATCAGTCTTGCGGTGAATAACTACTTCGCGAGTCTGGAGGCTGGGGCCCAGGAAGACGCCGTCGTGGCTGAAGGGGTTGCTGCGGAACCCGAGGCTGTCGCGGAAGAGGCTGCTCCGGAAGCAGGCGCGGAAGCTTCTGCTGAAGAACCCGCTCACGCTGACACCGAAGCTGCGCCCGAAGAGAATACCGAGCAGAAGCCGCAAGGTTCTGCTCAAGAAACAAGCGAATAACCATGGCACGCGCAAACATGTTCGAGAGTATGCGGGTGCAACAAGTTGACTCCGTGAGGCTGCGATGAAGACCTAGCGCGGGGAAAAGAAAGGTCGGATGAGTAAGGTTCGAATAAACGATCTCGCGAGAGAACTGGAAGTCAAGAGCAGAGCCATTCTCGACGCGCTTCCGCAAGTCGGAGTGACGGAGAAGAAAACGCATTCCAGTTCAATCGAAGACCACGAAGCTGAGAAGGTACGCGCCTTTATCCGAGGCCAGTCCGAGGGGCAGGGTTCCTCTACCCGTTCCGCGCGGCCGCTGCGCGGTGAAGAAGAAATCAAGACCAAGATTGACTTGTCGCACATTTCCCGACCGGGGGATGTGCTGAGAGCCATCACACAGAAGAAGGAAGCGGCTGCCGCTCCACCGCCGCCTATGCGTCCACCTGCGCCCGCGCCTCAGGTCGCGGCAAAGCCCGCCGTTGCGCCATCAGCTCCACCAGCGCCGCCGGCACCGCCGAAGCCTGCACCCCCGGCTGCTGCTCCCGCTCCGCCTGTTGCTGCGCCTAAGATTGTGTTGCCGCAACCCGTGGTCGAGAGGCCTGCAGTACCTCCTGCCCCGGTCGCGCCGTCTGCGCCGGTTGTTGCGGCTCCGCCTCCGAAGCCGATCGCCCCTCCTGCACCTGCCGTCGTAACCCCGCCGCCGGCAGCTCCAGCAGCGCCTCCGGCGACAGCGTCTTCTGCCGCGCCGCAAACGCCCGCGGTCACGCCGCGTCCAGCAGCGCCCGTCGTCACTCCGGGGCCGCCGCAGCCTCCGGCTCCGCGCATGATTGTGCCGCAGACTGGGCCACGTCCGGTTTACAAAGCTCCGCCACCGCGTCCGACTCCGCCGCCAGCGCAGGCGAGTGGTCCGGTTGGAACCATGCGTCCTGCACCCGGTCGCCCCGTGCCCGGGCAGCCAATCTTCCAGCGCCCCCGTCCTCAAGGAGGAGGACCGGGCTTTGGAGCGCCGCGTCCGCCCCTGCGTCCGGGCGAGCGCCGTCCCATGCATCCGACGCGAACGGCTCCGACAGGTCCGCGCCCGATCGGTGTTGGTCCGGGCATGCCGCCTCCGGGGTCGACCCGTCCCGGCAGCCGTCCAGGAGCGCCTTCGCGCCGTCCGGGCCAGCGCTACGTTCCTCGCGGCGTAAAAGAAGGACCGATGAAGGGGTACGTTCCACCGCCGCGCATGGTGGTGTCGAACGAGCCTGCGCCCATCACGCGCAATATCACGATCACCGAGGGCATCAGCGTCAAGGATCTTGCCGAGAAGCTCGACATTCGCGCCAAAGATCTCATCTCGCGCCTGCTCGGTCGCGGCGTGTTCGCCACCATTAACCAGACGCTCGATGCTGAGCTCGCCAGCGAGATGGCGCGTTTCTTCGGAGCGGATACCAACGTCATTACGTTTGAGGAACAGGCTGCCAAAGACATCGATGCCGCTGCCGGAGGCGCAGAAGAATCCGCCATTGAAATCGTTCCCCGTCCGCCTGTGGTCACAATCATGGGGCACGTCGATCATGGCAAGACGACGCTGCTTGACTCGATTCGCCTCACCAACGTTGCCGAAGGGGAAGCCGGCGGAATCACGCAGCACATCGGTGCGTACAAGGTTCGTATCACCGATACGGAATCGCCCGCATACGGGCGCGAGATCGTTTTCCTTGACACTCCGGGTCACGAAGCCTTTACGCGCATGCGTTCGCGCGGCGCTAAAGCGACGGATATTGTTGTGCTCGTGGTAGCTGCCGATGACGGCGTCATGCCGCAGACTCTCGAAGCCATCGATCACGCTCACGCTGCCGAGGTCCCGATCATCGTCGCCGTGAACAAGATCGATAAGCCTGACGCCTTGCCCGATCGCGTGAAAAAACAACTCGCCGATCGCGGACTGGTTCCAGAAGAGTGGGGCGGTAAGACTGTATTCGTCGATGTATCGGCAAAGAAGAAGACCAATCTTAACCTTCTGATGGAGATGATTTGCCTGGTTGCCGACCTGGCCGAACTAAAATCCACTCCCGACCGTGCAGCCACCGGCGTCGTCCTTGAAGCAAAACTCGATCGTGGGCGCGGGCCTGTCGCAACCGTCCTCGTTCAGAACGGCACGCTCAGCGCAGGCGACAATTTCGTAGTCGGCAATGTCTTCGGCAAAGTGCGCGCCATGTTTGACGATCGCGGAGTGGCTCTCGAATCTGCCCCACCCTCCACCCCGGTGGAAATCATCGGACTGGAAGGTCTGCCGCAGGCCGGCGATCAATTCGTGGTCGTAGCGGATCGCGACAAGGCTCGTGGCATCTCCGAATACCGTGAGCAGAAAGCACGGGAAGCCGCATTGGCCAAGAGTTCGCGCGTCTCGCTGGAAGGACTTGCGGAACAGATCAAGACTGCCGGCACCAAGGAACTCAACATCATCCTCAAGGGCGATGTGCAGGGCTCCGTCGAAGTCCTCAGCGATCTGCTCTCGAAACTCTCGAACGACAAAGTTCGTCTCAAACTGTTGCGTTCCGGTGTCGGTGCCATCACCGAAACCGACGTGCTGCTGGCTTCGGCGTCGAATGCCATCATCATCGGCTTCAACGTGCGTCCGGAGCGCAAGGCGCAGGAACTCGCGGAACAGGAAGAAGTCGATATCCGCCTGCACTCGATCATTTACGAACTGCAGGATGAGATCAAGCGCGCCATGACCGGGCTGCTCGAACCGACGATCAAGGAAACGTACCAGGGCCGCGCGGAAGTTCTCGAAACCTTCCGCATCCCGAAAGTCGGAACCGTCGCCGGTTGTCGCGTCACCGATGGCTTGATCAAGCGCGATTCCGAAGTTCGCCTGCTGCGTGACAACGTCGTCGTCTTCAAAGGTAAGATCGGATCGCTCCGGCGCTTCAAAGACGATGCGAAAGAAGTCACAAACGGCATGGAATGCGGCATCTCGATCGCTAATTACGGCGATATCAAAGCTCGCGATGTTATCGAAGCCTTCGTGACCACAAGGGTCGCGGCGGAAGTCATCGCCTAGTTTCCAGTTCCAGTTTCAGGTTTCGAGTATTCTCGGATGTGAGCCAGAGTTCAGGCACACCCGACGAAACCTGAAACTTGAAACTGATGCCAATCGCTTTCCTCACGCTCGAACTCCACATCGAAGCTGCTCAATCGATCAAGGATCGCCGCCAGGTCGTGCGAAGTCTCAAAGATCGTCTGCGTACGACGTTTAACATTTCTGTCGCAGAACTCGACGGCGCCGAACTCTGGAATCGCGCCACCATCGGTGTAGTCAGCATTTCGCCTTCCCGTGACTATCTGGATGGTCTGATGAAGAAGGTTGAAGGCGCTGCCGCACGGATTGCCAATAACCACGGTGCTGAGGTCGCAGACTCCTTTGTCGAGTTTTTTTGATGCCGGTCGCTGTGCTACGCGTGGGCTGGCATACCCCTAAGACCTTGCTAACGGCGAACTTATAACGCCCGGACTACCCAACAAAATAAATGCAAGATTTGGGCCGCCCATCCTCACACACTTGCGTCCCGTTTTCTGATATTCTCAAGCGTTTTACCTGAGGTGAAATGTGGAGAAGCGCGGGCTGAAGTACCATCGCGGACGGGTTGGCGAGGCCCTGCGTGAAGAGATCGAAACTCTGGTCGAAGGCGAATTAGCCGATCCACGAATCGGACTAGTCAGTGTGACTGCAGTCCACGTGGCCGATGATGGAAGATCCGCAGAAGTCTGGGTCAATGTGGAAGGGGACGATACGGAAGCCGATCGCAGCGTCGAAGGGCTTGAAGCGGCGCGCGAATATATCCGCCACGAACTCGTCGAGCGGCTGAGAATCCGCCGCGCCCCCGAATTGTTTTTTCGTCTCGATCGTGCCGAGCAGGACAAGGCGCGAGTAGAACAATTGCTCGATAGGGCTAAGAAGCGGTCCAAGGCCCGCAAGGACGCAAGTGGACAGAAAGCATAGCGACTTGCTGGAAGATGTCCTCCGGCAAATCGGGCAGCACGAACGGTTTGTGTTGACGTCGCATGCCCGTCCAGACGGCGATGCGGTTGGTTCGGCACTCGCTTGCTGCATGATTCTGCGCGAAATGGGCAAGCACGCGGATGTCGTCCTCCACGATCCCGTGCCTCGCATCTATCGTTCTCTTCCATTTGCCGATCAAGTCGTTCACTCCGATCGCATTACAGGAACCTACGAAGCCGCGATCATCCTGGAGTGTGACAGCATTCACCGGACGCGCCTGGAAGGCCTCGAAGAGCGCTTTCTGATCAGCATCGACCACCACGTCAGCGGACGCCCATTCGCTCACGTCAACTGGATCGACCCTCATGCAGTAGCCACCGCCGAGATGGTGTTTCGTCTCGCGCGCGAAGCCGGAGTGAAATTCTCGCCTGAGATCGCGACCTGCCTCTACACCGCGCTCATGACCGACACCGGGTCCTTCATGTTTCAAGGGACGAATGACCAAACCTTCGCGCTGGCCCGCGAACTTGTCCTGGCCGGAGCCGACCCGGCCCACTGTGCCCGCGGCATCTACTTCGCGCACTCCGAGGCGAAACTCCGCTTGCTGGGTGAAGCTCTTCGCAGTCTTCACATCGAAGGCCATATCGGATACTTCTGGGTCACTCAAAAGCAGATGGAACGCTGCAACGCTCTCGATGAAGATTGCGAAGGACTGGTGAATTATGTCCTCTCGATCGGCGGAGTCGAGGCTGCTGCATTCCTGCGCGAGTTGCCCGATGGACGCTATCGCGTGAGCCTCCGCAGCAAAGGCAAACTTGACGTAGCCCGGGTCGCTGAAACCTTTGGCGGGGGTGGCCACGAATGCGCCAGCGGTTGTTCCCTCGATGGACCTCTCGCCGATGCAGTACGACAGGTAGTACTGCAGCTTGGCCGCGGCCCATCGGTGCAGTAATCCATTAAAGATTTAAGATTGCAGATTTTAGATTTCAGATTGAATAATCGGGAGCGAGTGAGGAACTTAAGCTTTCAACCTACGATCTGAATTCTGAAATCTAAAATCTGACTTCTGCAATTTGACCTCTGACTTCTAATATCCGATGACCGCCCGCACCCGCACCGACGTCCTTCTGCTCGCCGGCTTCTGCGCATTCCTCTTCTTTTATGGATTGGGCGCCTTCGGCCTGATCGGCGCCGATGAGCCGCGGTACGCGCAAGTTGCGCGCGAAATGCTCGATCGGCATGACTGGATAACGCCGACTCTGGGCGGGAACGCGTGGCTTGAGAAGCCGCCACTTTACTACTGGCAAGCGATGATCTCATACGCGGTGCTAGGAGTGAGCGACGTAGCCGCGCGCGTCCCGTCTGCTATTAACGCCACGTTGCTCGTGGTTGCGATCTACCTTTTCTTTCGTAAATTCCGTCCGGGCGTTCAAGTGGACGCCGCTCTCATCGCCGCCTCATGCGCAGGTATCATCCCCTTTGCGCGTGCGGCATCCATGGACATCGCCCTCACCGCCACATTCGCAATCGGCATGCTCGCCTGGTGGGGATGGCGGGAATCAGGGAAGCGCATTTACCTCGCGGCTTTCTATGTGTTCATCGCGCTCGGAACACTCGCGAAAGGGCCTGTCGCTCCATTCCTCGCAGGTGCAGTAATTGTCGTTTTTGCGCTCGCATGCCGCGAGCCGAAGCTGATCCTGAGAACCCTCTGGTGGCCGGCAATTGTGTTGTTCTTCGCCGTCGCTTTGCCCTGGTATATCGCGGTTGATCTGCGCAATCCTCAATTCTTTCGCGAATTCATTCTCCAACACAACCTCGCCCGCTTCTCGAGCAATGTTTATCACCACCCGCAGCCGTTCTGGTACTACCTGCCAGTGACCGTACTAGCGCTGGTGCCCTGGGTCGCGTTCGTCATCGCAGCGTTCTGGGAATCCGTTCGCGTCTGGTGGACCGAGCGCAAGCATTCGCGATCTGAACCTGACCTCGAATTGCAGTTCAGCATTTTCGCGTGCTGCTGGTTGGTTGTTCCTGTTTTTTTCTTCTCGCTCTCGCACTCAAAACTCCCCGGCTACATCCTCCCTGCAATCCCGGCTGGCGCGTTGCTGCTCGCGTCCTACATTCTTCTCCACTTCGAGCGCGAGCAGCCGATTCCGAAGTGGCTTGCGATCGGGCACGCGGCGGTAGCTTCAGCCCCGGTGCTGCCCGCACTAGTGATTGGATTCCTGGTGGTGAAGAATCACTTACCCTCTGGACGTCCACTGGTATTTGCGACGGGTGTCACGATTGTTCTCTGCATCGCTATCGCGGTGACGCTGATGACGCGGGCTCGCCTGAGAATGCTGCGTTTCATCACCCTGATCCCCGTCGTGCTCGCGGTGGCAGCGGTGCTAAAGATGGGTACTACCGCCATTGATCAGAAGCTTTCAACGCGCTCCTTGGCTGTCGAGCTTGCCAGCATCGAAACCGAGAAGTTGCCGATCGCCGTCTGCGGAGCGCCGCGCGAAATCGAATACGGGCTGGCTTTCTATCGCAACCAGGTGGTCGCGCGTTATGAATCAGGGCATGTCCCGGCAGGGCAGCATCTTGTCGTCGCCCCACCGTCTTGGATCGACAACGTAGCCAGGCAGACCACCGGCAGAAAGGTTTCTTTCCTGGGCCACTACGCTCCGCAGAATCTCGACTATTTCTGGGTGTCTGCGGCAGGCGAAAAGCTCTAAGCTTCGTTCTTCACTGGAGCGCCAGTGCGCGCGACCCGGTCGTAAATCCACAACAATCCTGCCGTCACAATCCCGACCGCCGTCACCGACCACCAGATCATTGCCGGCTCGTGTAGCACCTCGCCGAAGTGATGGACCAGCGTGCCGCCGAACCATCCTCCGATCAGCGATCCAATCCCGATGGGCAAAAAGGCGAAGCCCATATACGTACCTTGCTGGCCCGGAGGAGCGAGTCGAGAAATGTACTCGTAGTATCGCGGCGATTGCGTAATCTCTCCGAGTGCCAGCACAAAGAGTGAGAGAATCGCGCCCCAGATCGTCGGCCGCAGCGCCAGAATCACCCACGCCAGCGACGTGACAATTGTTCCGATAATCACCGCTGCGAACGGCGGAACCTTTCGCGTCATCAGGTTGACCAGCACCGTTAGGCAGATTACAGTCAGGCCGTCGGTCACCAGAATTCGTTCGACGTCCGCGCTCGAATTGATGAATTCGTGAATATACCCCGGCAGGCTGATGTACTGCTGCCAGAACACCACCCAGTAACCGGTGAAGATCACCAGGAACCACATGAAGCGGCTGAGACCCGCAAGCACGATCGCCAGCAACACAACCCAAATCCACCAGGGGACATTCCACTCCGGTCGAATCCACATCGCGATGCGCAAGCCCAGGGCCACCCCCAGGGCCGGAAGCACGAGTTTGTACTTGCCGAGCACCACGCAGAAATTCCGTGCGACCTCCGCGACCGAAGGAGGTGGTGCGTCCCCTGGCTTGCGCGGCTCGCGGAAGAACAGCAGCACCACAAAGAACATGGCGAACACGCTGAGCGCGCCCACGCGGTACACATTTTCCACGCCAAGCCGCCGGTGCGCCCAGGACGCATACAAGGGCCCGGCCGCCCCTCCAATGTTGACCATCGTGTAGTAAATCGAATATCCGATGGACCGAACATTTTCTTTCGACGCTCGGGCCGTCGTCCCTACCACGCAAGGCTTGACCAGGGAAATCCCAAGGGCAGGAAGAATCAGAATGATGCCAACAAACAATCCAAGCGGCATTGCATTACGCACTGGAGCCAGCCACGGTGCTCCAATGGATCCGATCAGGAAATACGCTCCACCGAGGATCAGATAAGCCAGTGACAACGCGCGCCGGAATCCCAGCCGATCGGCAGCAGCGCCTCCGAAAATGGCGAGAAACCACACCATCCCGCCGAAGATGCCTGTCAGAGTCCCAGTCTGCTCGGTCGAGAAATTGAGCTTCTCCTGCAGGTACAATGCCAGCGAAGCGAACGCGCCGTAGTAGGCCAGACGCTCAAAAATTTCGGTGATATTGGCAATCCAGAAAGGCCGCTCAAATCCAGTCCGAATCTCTTCAAACCGCTGGGAGAAGGTCAAAGTGGCTCCTTGCTTGATTGCAGAAGGAAGAAGTCAGAATGCAGAATGAACTTCCAACGCCAATCACGGGCTCGAGTCGCTAGTTCTCGCTCTTACTTCTGCCTTCTGACTTCTTGCTTTTGCAATACGCTTTGTAACCGTTCTCGCACGTAATCCGAGTTCAGTCCCGTCACCCGTATCACTTTGTTCCGGCTACTCAATCCGGACGCAATACTAACGGAAGACCTCGGCATCTTCAAAAGCTTCGCGAAGAATTCGATACAAGCCTCATTGGCTCGCCCCTCAACTGGAGGCGTTGTGAGCGAGAGCTTAACGGCATCGCCGATCTCGCCAGTAATCGCATCCTTCTTCGCCCGCGGATGTACCTTTACCGCGAACGCGACCCCTTGATCAGCCTCGCGAATCGCAACCATGCTGAAGCACCCGTCGTAACCAAAACTCCAATATCATCCTGAGCGAAGCGAGGGACTTATGCATTCTGCCGTCGCCACGATGAACATCGACCTGCGAACGGCCGCCCGCAGCAACTCACCGTGAGGTCCTATCTCCGAATATCGCTGTCCCCACGCGCACGCAAGTCGATCCTTCTTCGATCGCCACTTCGAAATCGTGCGACATACCCATCGAAAGCACGTCCATGCGAATGCCCGGAAGCCTGCGCCCAGTAATGGAATCCCGCAATTGTCGTAATCTGCGGAAGAACGGCCGAGCCCCCTCAGAATCCTCACGAAAGGGAGGCACGGTCATCAGACCAGAAAACTCCAACGCCTCAAATCGCGGAGCCGCTTGCAGCAATTCTTCAAGGTCTTTCGATTCGGGAGCCACGCCGCTCTTCGCCGCCTCGCCACCAACATTGATCTCAATTAGCACGCCCATTGTCTTGCCCAGTTTGCGCGCCGCGATATCGAGCTTTTCGGCGAGTTTCACTGCATCCACCGAATCCACAGCCGTAAATAGTTCCACAGCCTTCGTGGCCTTGTTCGACTGCAGATGCCCGATCATGTGCCACTGCGCATCCTGCAAGTTCCCCAATGCGCCGACCTTCCCAGCAAACTCCTGCACACGGTTCTCCCCAAACAACCGCAAGCCGGCCGCGTGTGCCTCGCGAATACGTTCTGCCGGATGCGTCTTCGTGACGGCCATCAGGGCAATATCCGCAGCGGGCCGCCGGGCCCGCACCGCCGCACCCTCAATACGCTCCCGAATCGTCGCAATGTTTTGCGAAATCGACATAGAAAAGAAACCACGAAGAACAGAAGTTCACGAAGCCTCACCTTCGTGTACCTTAGTGTCCTTCGTGGTTGAAGCTTTACATGATCGCCGTCGGCGGCGCAGGATCCTCAGGCCGGCCGGCATTTGCCAGCGGCACGAGAACCATAACGAGCGCGAGCACGACGAGAGCAATCACGCTGGTAATCACATGATCGCCGATCTTGAAGTCATACAGCACGGCGCTGGCATGAGCATCTTTCGCCAGCCGATGGGCGATGACTGCCGCAATCGCGATACCGCATAAAGCCTCGCCGGCAATCAGACCGGATGCCGTCAGAATTCCGGCATTATCTACTCGCGCCTTCTGAGCATCATTCAGGCTGCGCCGATTGCGCATCGAATCCGTAATCCAGCGAATCACGCCGCCGACAAAGATCGCGAACGTCGTTCCCAGCGGCAGATACATTCCCACCGAGAACAGCATCACGCTCTTTACTTCGATCATGATCATCGCAAGGCCCAGCAGGATTCCTACGATCACCAGCGGCCATGCCATATCTCCCCCGACAATGCCCTTCGAAAGCATCGCCATCAATCCAGCCTGGGGCGCGGGCAACTCCGGCGTGCCGAAGTGATAGACCTTGTCGAGCGTCGACAGCGGCCAGAACAAAACCAGCGAAGCCACGATGATCCCGAAGATGTCTCCAATCTGCATCTTCGCGGGCGTCCCCCGAGAATATGTCCCACCTTCAAGTCCTGCAGCATCTCGCCCGCAACCGCGGAAGAGACGCAAATCACCGCAGCCACTCCCAGCACGGCTGCCACTCCACCCGATCCCGAAACTCCCAGCGCCACCATCAACAACGCCGCAATCACCAGCGTGCAAAGCGTAAGGCCGGACACAGGATTGTTGGACGACCCGATCAACCCCACCAGGTTTCCGGACACGGCGGCAAAGAAGAATCCCACGATAATCATGATCCCCGCCGCCACCAGCGATCCCGAAAGAACTCGCGAACTCGAAAGGTTCCCCGCAGCGCTGATGAAGTAGTGATACAGGATGATCATCGCGACAAACACAATCGCCACGCCGGCAAACACAACTTTCGCGCTCAGATCGCGTTCCGTGCGGCTGGTGCCCGCGTGCGCCGCAGCCGATTTCTTCAGGTCCGTGATCGCCCGTCCCATGCCGACCGCAAGCTGTTTGCGCATCTTGAAAAGCGTGTAGCACGCGCCCACCAGCATTCCCCCAACAGCGATAGGCCGCACGACGGAGTAGTAGATAGCGCCCGAAAGCAGAGTCCACGAAATCGGCTTACCATCGGGCTGCGCCGCCTGGATATAAGGGCCGACCACAAACGTCAGGAGTGGAACCAGCAGACCCCACGCCAGTACACCACCAGCGAAGTTCAATGCGGCCAGCCGGGGGCCGATAATGTACCCGACCCCCAGGTACGCGGGGCTGATGTCCGGCGCCGCGAAGAACGTCGCTCCCCCAGTAACAGTAGTCGCGACATTGGGATTCGTCCCCGTCCGCAGCAACAACTTCTTCCCCAGTTCGCTGATCTTCACATTGAACGTGTTACTCGGAGCGAAAATGTTCACCGCTCCCAGCAGGAACATAAAAGCGCCAAATCCCATGTTCGCAAACAGAATCTGCGCCGCCTTCGCTCCCTGCTGTCCCGCTTTATGAATCTCCGACGCCGCGACCGACTCAGGGTAGGGAAGTTCGGGATCTTCCACCATCACTCTCCGCAGCAGCGTGACAAACAGGATGCCCAGCGTCCCGCCGATCATCATCAGCGCGACCGATTTCCAGTACTGCTCGCCGGTCAGGCCTTTCCACAACCCCGCCATGACAAACGCTGGAATCGTGAACACCGCGCCCGCTGCCACCGATTCTCCAATCGAGCCGACCGTTCGTGCGATGTTTTCTTCCAGCAGCGACCCCTTCATCAGCCGCAGCAGCGCCATGCCGATCACCGCCGCCGGATACGTCGCAGCAATCGTCATCCCCGCCTTCAGACCCAGATACGCGTTGGCTGAACCGAGCAGAGCGGTCAGGAACAGGCCGATCAACACGGCGCGGAAGGTGAATTCCTTCATCTCCATGGTTTCCGGCACGTAAGGTGTGTGTTTCTTCTTGGCAGGAAGCTCGGTCACTGGGCTGCTCATAAGTGGGATCCTTTAGGGCGTTGGGATGGAAAAAGGTTTGCCAGCGTTGCCTTGCGGATAGATTGAAAACCTTGGAACGGCGCACGTTAGCACGCGGCATAGCCGCCTGACAAGTGCAGTCGCTGATCTCGATCCGCACTGAACCTCCTCAACACTCGGCCACCCGTGTCCGCCACAAATTTGCGCATTGGCCAGTTCTCGTCTGCTCCGTCGATCGACTTCACACTAGCTGTTCGTGGGCTCTCGACCGCCTGTGACTCTCGCTCCCGATAGCTCACTGCAGATCCTTGGCCTGGTGACGAAGTTGGTCTCAGGAGCGTCGGATAGGGAAATGGCGATCGCAAATATATCTTCGGCATGGACCTCCCGCGTGGTCGTGCCAGGGCGAAACGATCCGGTGGAGTAAAAGGACTCTGTCCTGCCGATGCGCTCGTAACTCCGCAGAAACAATGGCCAATATCAAGGCGATCGACATCGTGGTGTCGTCCATCGCTCGGACACTGTAAAATAGTGGTACAGAGGTTTTCCCTCCATCTTTCGTAAATCTCTGCTTGAGGTAGAACTATGAGTCACTCCCCCGATTCGACGTTCTTCCAGCCCTATCATTGCCGCGATTGTGGTAGCGACGTTGGTTTTCGCTCCCGCAGGCGCACCTTGATCGAACGCTTTCTCCTGCCGGTTCTGCTGCTTCAGCCGGTCCGCTGTGGCGAATGTTTTCGCCGCGATTACCGCGTCATCTTTACCCGGGTCCGCGACCGCTTCTCGCCGGCCTCACGCATCTCCCCGGTAAAAGCGCAGGTACCGCCAAAACAGAACGTTGCCTAGCACTGCCGGTCACCGCTATACTGCAACGTATAGGAACGAGAATGCCTGCGGCGATCTTGGCGGCATTACTTAGGAGGCCGTCTTCAGCAGTACTGAGGACCGAATCCGTGTAGGTCAGGCCGTAGCTGGGCCTCGTATTGCTTCTGCAGGGACATCGCTGGGTCTCACCCGTTCGTGGGCGAAGCGAACCCTCGAAGGACTTTTTTCCGTCCTGTTCCCTTCCGACTGCCGCATTTGTGGCTTCCCGCTACTCAATGTTTCCCGCTTGCCGGTTTGCCCAGACTGCCTTACCGCCATACACCCGGTTCGTGGCAAGGTGTGCTCGATCTGCGGTGAGCGAGTCTTATCCGTCTATGCCGATTTCGATGACGATGGCCTGTGCCGCTGCCCCGTCTGCCGGCGCATCGATCGCCCCTTCGAACGCGCCGTCGCGTACGGCAGCTACGATGGAGGCCTTCGCGAACTCATTCACCTCCTGAAATACCGCGGGGTGCGTCCCGCCGCCAGTGTTCTCGGCCGCATGCTCTCGGATGCCGTGGCCTCGCTGGAACTGGAATCCAGCCAGAACCCTGTCGTGGTTATCCCCGTACCGCTATTCAAGCGAAAGGGCCGCCAGCGCGGATTCAATCAGGCGGAACTGATCGCGCGCGCCGCGCTCAAATCCCTTGCGCCCCATCGCTTCCAACTAGCGACGGACCTGCTGATTCGTACGCGCGCCACCGATTCGCAGATCGGCTTGACCAGCAATCAGCGCCGTGAGAACTTGCGCGGAGCCTTCGCTGTCAGTCGTGCCCAGGAGATCAAGGGCCGCGAAGTTCTTCTGGTCGATGATGTTTACACGACCGGCACCACGGCCTCAGAATGTGCCCGGGTCCTGCGCCGTGCGGGCGCTTCCAAGGTATGGGTCGCCACCGCAGCGCGCACGCTGAAATTGGCATCTAAGTATCAGGAAATTGAGCCGGAAGAAATACGGTTGCAAGACGCTGGTTTCAAAGTTTCAACGCTTCCAGGTTTCAAAGATGATGGAGTCCATGAACCTGTACTCAGCCGCGGGAACCTTGAAGCCTTGAAACCTTGAAACTTGGTTTTGGACACATGTCAGCACGCATGGAACACGACACAGGATCCCGGCACCTCGCCGGCCTGTTTTCGCCGGCGGCCCCTCACCGCACCGGAGACGGCCATTCTCTGCTTGCTCCAGTTCTCGTCCTCAACGCTTCCTATGAGCCGATTAATGTTTGCGCCGCCCGCCGCGCACTCGTGCTCGTGCTGAAGGGTGTTGCCATGACCGAAGAGGAGAACGGCCACTTCCTGCACTCCGCTCGCGTTGCCATGCGGCTGCCCTCGGTCATCCGTCTTCTGGAATACCGTCGCATCCCGCACCAGAGCCGTGCGCTTTCGCGGAAGAATATTCTGCTGCGCGACCGCAACACCTGCCAGTACTGCGGTACGGTCATGGCCTCGAGCGAACTGACTCTCGATCATGTGATCCCGCGCTCTCGCGGAGGCGCATCGACCTGGGAAAATCTCGTGGCGTGCTGCCATCCCTGCAACCGCCGCAAGGGAAACCAATCTCCGACAGAAGCCAGCATGAAGCTGATGCGCGAACCCCGCGCCTTCAACCTCCACACCAGCCGCCACATCATGCGCCTCATGGGCCGCAGCGACGATAAGTGGCGGAAATACCTCTTCTACTAAGCCGTGAGCCCTTGACGCAGCGTCCTTGATGCAATGTCATCTGTACTGACCAGATAGCTCTTTGAGGCAATGTCATCCTGAGCCGCGTTCTTTGCGGCTCAAGATCTATGCATTGCGCCCGCAGCGCCTGGCACCTGGGCCGGCAAAAAGAAGGCGTCCCACAAGGGACGCCAGCAATGAAGCTCCAGCTGAACTACTTCTGCGGCGGCTTCTGATCATTCTGGTCCGGCTTCTTGTCATCCGGTTTCTGCTCGCCCTTCGGAATCTCTTTCCCTTCGTACAGAATCTTCACATTCGATCCGAAGCGCTTGTAGTCCTGATACTTCACGATCTCCTTGATGTGCACATCTTCCATCTTGAAGTGCAACTCGTCGTCGGCGAGTGTGTACACCGGGAACCAGTACTTGCCATCGATTTGCTGTCGCCAGGTCGTGAACTTGGGGAACAGGTTTTCCTGATCGCCGTGCTTGGACCGGATATCCGGCACCGTCTTGCCGTAAGTCTTCACGATCTGGAAGTCATGATCATCCACCCACACGCGTCCCTGAAAATACCGCTTCTTTCCTTCGATCTTCTTCGGCGCGATGTCGAAGACGTAACAGTGCAACTCGTCCTCCTTCTGCTGCCCCACGTAAAGGATGTTGTATTGCGGAAGGTCCTCAGTGGTGAGCACAAACGGCAACTTGTGCCGGATGTCCTCCATGTCTTCTTGCGACATGTAGATCTTCGTCAGGTTCGACTGCGGCGCGAATACCACGTTCTCGAGGCGATGCCCCTTGTCATCAAACAGAACGTCGAACACCTCGTGATATTCACCATCCACCGTTTCGCCGTCCACCGTCTGCACTTTCACATCCTGCCGGTACGTGTAGTTGTCGCGAGCCTTCGCGAACTCCGTCTCTTTCTCGGCAAAACGCTTGATGATCTCATCGGGAGTGATGTCCTTGGGTTGAGTGTTCTCGAGCGGGCCTTCCTGCGCGAGCGCAGGCATGGCCCCAAGCCCGCAAAATAGCAGCGTCAGGCAGAGTAGAAACCGGCCGGGTAACTTCATTTCTATAGTGTATCGAATTGGAGAGCGATTGGCGGAGGCGTAACCGGCGACTTCCCTTGGTGTTCCCTAGGGATTGTGGCGGGTTACGCCTCCATAGGGGCAGACTACCGCGGCGACCCTGCCCTCCGAACCCCTCTCCGCTCAGTGAGGCCGGAGGGAAGGGTGCTGCAGTTCTGCCATTCATTTGGATGCCTTGCTCAGCAAGAGGTTGCCGCATGGCTTCGCCAGGAGTTGCAGATCGCTAACTCTTGTCCTAGCAATCAACAGGCGCGTCGAAACTCCACGCAACGGTGCGCATCACAGCAGTCCTCAAGTGACATGCCCTGCCCGGGTAGCGCATTGGTAGTAGCGACCAGGCCCTGCTACACTCATCCGTTTGCGTAGAGATGTTGCTCGCAACGTCTCTGCCTGCAGCATTCGTGCTGCCGCAGGAGGTCCCACATGCGCCGTCTTCTTCTCTCTCTGCTGGTTCTGACATTTACACTCCCCGCCCTCGCCCAATCCAAGCATCCCTTCACCTTCGAAGACATGATGAAGCTGAAGCGAGTCGGTGACCCGCAAGTTTCGCCCGACGGCAAGTGGGTCATCTTCAGCGTGGTCGATGTCGATCTCGCGGCGAACACCAAGACGCCGCACATCTGGATCGTGCCAACGGCCGGAGGCCAGGAGAAAGAAATCATCGCCGATCAGGATGCCGACCGCCCGCGCTGGGCCCCAGACGGCAAACGCTTCGCATTCCTCTCGACGAAAGATGGCGGCTCGCAAGTCTGGATCGCGGATTTCGATGCCGCGGCAGGCTCGGTGACTGAGTTCACACAACTTACTGTCCATCGCCACTGAAGCCAGCGGCGAGTCGTTGGTCTCCCGACGGCAAGAACATTCTGTTCACGTCGGACGTTTATCCAGAATGCGACGGAGCGGCCGCCCAGGAAGACGCTTGCAATGCCAGGCGCCTGAAAGCGGCTGAACAATCCAAAGTAAAGGCGCAAATTTTCGATCACCTCCTTTATCGCCACTGGAACGCATACAAAGAAGGCAAGAGGTCGCACATCTTCGTCGTGAGCGCCGACTGTCGAGAGCGGTGCGATGGCGTACGACCAACTGAGAGGAATTCCGCACGATCTCACGCCCGGCGATTACGACGCTCCCGTCTTCTCGCTCGGCGGACAGGACGACTACGCCTTCTCTCCCGATGGCAAAGAAATCTGCTACGCGTCGAATCACGACAAGAACCCGGCGGCTTCGACCAACAACGATCTGTGGATTGTCCCCGTTACCGGAGGCCCAGCCAAGAACATCACCGCCGACAATCCCGCCAGCGACACGTCGCCGCTCTATTCCCCCGACGGACGCTACATCGCCTACCGCGCCCAGCAGCGCCCCGGATACGAGAGCGACCGCTTCCGCCTCATGCTCTACGACCGCAAGACGGGCGAGAAGAAGAACCTGACCGAGGCCCTTGACCAGTGGGTCGGCACTTTTGTGTGGTCACCTTATTCGACGCGCATCTTCTTCGGGACCGCTGACAACGGCACTCCGATTGTTTCTTCTGTCCTCGTTTCGACCGGGGAACGCCTCCAATTGCCGTTGATGACATTAGCGACAACCGACGACTTTGCCGTGACTCCTGATGGCAAAGAACTCTTATTCACTAGCAACAGCGTTGAAGAGCCGATCGAGATTTATAGCTCAATGCTCTGTCCGAATGGGAAGGACAATCCTTGTGGTCACCTCCCCCCGCCTCCGCCGACGAAACTCTCTCACTTCAACGACGCTGTTCTCTCCCAAATCGACATGTCCCCGCTCGAATCTTTCTGGTTCACCGGCGCCCACAACGACAAAGTCCAAGGCTTCCTCGTCAAGCCACCGAACTTCGATGCCTCGAAGAAATATCCCGTGAAGTTCCTCATCCACGGTGGGCCGCAGGGCGCTTGGGGAGACGACTGGTCCTATCGCTGGAATCCCGAACTGTTCGCATCACCAACTCCATCGACGCCCAGCGGATACGTCATCATCATGATCAACTTCCACGGCTCGACCGGATACGGCCAGAAATTCATCGATGCCATCAACGGCGACTGGGGCGGCGCTCCCTTCGAAGACCTGATGAAGGGCCTCGACTACGCCGAGCAGACCTATCCGTTCATCGACAAGAACCGCGAGTGCGCGCTCGGCGCCAGCTACGGCGGATACATGGCCAACTGGATCCTCGGCCACACCGACCGCTTCAAGTGCATCGTGACGCACGATGGCATGTTCAACGCCGAGTCGGCATGGGGATCGACCGAAGAACTCTGGTTCAACAACTGGGAATTCAAAGGCACGCCCTACGACAATCGCGAGCTCTACCAGAAGTTCTCGCCGCACCAGTACGCCAAGAATTTCAAAACGCCAACGCTCGTTATCCACGGACAACGCGACTACCGCCTGGACGTAAGCGAAGGCCTGCAGCTTTTCACCACGCTGCAAATGGAAGGCGTCCCGTCGGAGATGCTCTACTTCCCCGACGAAGGCCACTGGGTGCTGAAGCCGCAAAACTCGCAAGCTCTGGTACAAAACCGTCAACGACTGGGTGGACCGCTGGACGAAGTAGGCCCGGCTTCATAGACTCGGCTTCCGGCTTCTAAAACCGCACTCATGTCGGCTGCCATATCTTCTTTTCTCGGACCGATCTTTTTCTGGATTGGTCACGCAAAATATTGCGTTCAAAGCACTTAGCTGAACATTGACCGTCTGCTCGGATCGTAAAATATTGAAACTAAAGTGTTTACAGGTAAAATATTGTAAATAAAGGAATTGCAGCGTATGCGCGGTCGGGCAGCGGCGGATGTGTATCTGACATTTTTTTCGAACTGATTGCGCAAAATATTGGATCCATTGGATTTAGCGTAGTCGTGGCATGGTTTCGGCTGGCAAAATATTGAAACAGAAGTACTTACTGCTAAAATATTGAATCCAGAGGGGTTGCTGGAATCGCGGCTCTCGCGGCGATTTCCGTCGACTGCCGAGCCTCGATTTATCGGAACCGCCAGCATGCTGCCAGTGTGTCGGTTCTTGCATGCTTGAGTAAAGGTCACATGTCACAAGAAATGAAAATTTTCTGTGGAAAAACCAGAGCACGACATGGGCGCGGCCCGCGTTCAACTTCCGGCCGAGACGTTGGCTCGGAGCATAGCTGCTTCGCTATTTTCCCTCTTCACTGTGGCAACAGCTGGAGCGGATCATTCAAGAGCCCGCCGGTTCCGGCTGTGACCATCACATCCACTTCGACCGGCGCACTGAATCCTGCGCTCGAGGGAGCAATGCTCACCAGTCCATTGCTGTCCGTCAAACCGCTGTTCTGCGCTGACCGACAGAATTACCGGCATCGACGGATTCCCCGGATAACTCTCACCGTCGCCGGGGCCAATCGACATCCCTCCTGGACGGAGCACCGTGGTCTGAAAAACTACGGGCGCTGCGACCACCACATTCGGGGGCGTGGACGAATCGATCACTTGCACCGTGACCGGCTGCAATGTGCCCGTGGTCACCTGCCCCGCGCCCGCGACCTGCAACAGCCGCTGCTGGGACAACGGTACCGGATTCAAATAGAAAGTCCCGCACGGATTGTTATCCGGAGCCACACATGCGACGATCTGCGCCAGCACCGCAAACTGCGTGACCGTCAGGCTGACGGTGCCGAATCCAGTGGCATTGGTCACCGCGTTCGCGGCGCTCAACGTTCCTGATCCGCGCAAAGTGAAGTTCACCTGCACCTTCCCGCGTGCCACTCCGTTGCCCAGCACACGCACAGTCAGAGGGATATTTGCGCTGGCTCCCTGAGACACCCACACGAACGGCGACACGAGTCCGATATCCGACGACGATTGCGTCCCCGTCAGCGTCGTGCTTACCGACTTCGGAGAACTGTAGGCCGCCGGAGCCAGCTTCGCAGTAATCGTCGCTACTCCCACTGCGGAAGCGTTAGCCACGTCGACGCGTCCCCATACTGATCGGTCGCCACGGAACACGACGAAGCCCCGCTGCACGCGGAAAGCTGCAGTCCATTCGTAGCGCTCCACGCAACGGTTGCGCCGCTCACGGGCGTCACTCCATCGGCGGCAAGTACGCGCACGGTCACCGGATGCGCCGACTGTGTCCCCACAGGAGTCGAAGGATTGCTCCCGCTCACCATGACAATCGTGTCGGTCGCGGCTGCCCCGTAGGTGAGAACATCCGTCATCGTGGTCGAACCACCGTTGACCGGATCGGTAATCGTGATGGTTTGAGTGCCATCCGTATGCGCAGGCGCCGCAAGCAGACATGCCTCCCGCGCTCAACGCAAATTGGGATGCCGACCCACTTCCCACACTCGCATTCAGCCCCGGCGCAAATCCAGACCCGGAGACGGTTACCGGGCCACCATTCACGCTCACCCGCGAGGGAGACACCTTATCCCCATACAGCACTCGCGCGTGATAACGGTAATCCGGACGCCCGTCTCCACGAACATCGCCAATGCCAATGAGAAGATTCCCACCGCTGAATACCTGGGTGTCCAGTCGAGTCAGTCCCACGATCTGCTGGTTCAAGGGAGAAGGAGTAAACGCCGGAGGCGCAGTTCCTTCAGGATCGCTGGCAGCCCAAATCCCGATCACCGGTTGTATTTTCGAAACGCTCGCGTGCCCGGATTCATCGAGCGCCGTCACACTTACGGAGAACGTCCGGTTCGCCTGAGCGTTCAATGCGAAGTAACTCACATCGCCGTAGTGATGGAGAGCAGAAATCCAGTCTCCACCGGAGGGCAGAGCCGCGGGAGAGGTCCACGATGACGCAGCCTCCGGCAACGGCTGTGCACTACCGGTCATCAATACGTCCTGCGCTACATCCGACCCGGCCGAAACGGTCACCGTAATGGGGGTTGCCGTTCCCGAGGGTGGAACCGGCCCCGGAGAATACGGCCCGACTTCGGGCGACCAGTTCGCATCGATCGGCTCGACTGAAATCTGGTACTGGGCGCTGCCCCCCTGTGGAAGCTGCAATCCTGCCAAATCGAAAAATCCCTCAACGCTTGTATTATTCGATCCCCAACTGGCAAGCGCGTTGCCCGCCGCATCGAAATATCCGGTAATCGGATTGCCCGCATTCCCAGTAAACAGGAATCCCGAGACCGAACTCGCCACGTACCGGCGCGAGGGCTTCCCCGTGCCGGGATCGATCCACCGCGCCACGACATTCACACCTTGCATCGGCTGCGTGCGGCTTCCATGCGTATCCGTTAACCAAACCGATCCGTGAATTCGCGCCGTGGTACTGGCAAACTGCTGCTTGCCGGGAAAGCTCGGCAAGTTCTGCGCGGTCACCGGGTACAGCCGCGAGACAGCCGCCGCGTCATCCATCGACAATTGATAAGGACTCGCGTAGCAAAACGTGATCGGTACGCAATTCAACGCGTCCCGGTTATGCATGACAGGGAATCCCGCATAGTCGTCAGAGGTGGCGCGCGGAGAACCGGTCTGCACGTTCCCATTCACTTGCGACCAGCCCACTCCCAGAACGCTGCCAATCACGCGCACCAGCCGGTACTCGAGATCTGTCAGTTGCGCCGCCTGCTGCGCGCACTGCCCATTGACGACGATTAACGCGTGCTCGATCGTGGCGAACGCTCCAAAATTGTCGGCCCCACCGACCACGGCATTGAAGAAGCACTCGCCGCTCCCGCCAGCTCCTGCCCCTACCAGGGCATCGATCACCGATCCATCCGAGTCGTACACAATTCCAACCGGAGTCCCGCTCGCCGTAGCTTGAATGTCCAACGGCATCGAGATCGTTCCATCGGCGTTGACCGTGACGTTGGTTCCGTTCACATCTTCGGCAAGCTCTCCGCCGCTGTTTGCTGACAGTGCCGCCGTCGGAACCGAGGTCCACACGCTGAACGCGCCTGCCACAAAGCTGTTGGCGGATGCATTCGGAAGTACCGGACTCAAGTCCCCCTGATCGGTGTAATAAGTAATGACGCCCTGGGGCCATGTAACCGGCTGACCCGTCATCGAAGCATCGAAAAAGCTCGAGCCTGCGACATATCTGGGACCGCCTGCCCGGGCGATCACGGCAAAGCAAAGTACGATCCCGATGGCCACGGCGAGCCTGAGGAGGAACAACCGAGCAGTGAATGCCACGCTAGTTTTCATGGTCACTTCTCCTCCAGATCATTCCTCCTCACCGGCGTGCCGCACCGCCAAGGTGAAGTCGCCGAAAGTTACCCGCGACTTCCCACCCAGGACGGGATCCTTGTGAAACGCTGTGAGATGTTGTGCCGAGAGCATCACGCGCCCCCAGGTATCGATGTTGAAACGCCCCAGTGTGCCGCCAACGCAACTGGTCAGCCCCAGTTTGCTGCGGGGATACAGAAACAGCACCACGCGCTCACCAATGAGGTAGCGCTGACCACTCGACCACAGGCCGATCCACTGCGAAATAGTGATGTCCTCGCCGGGCGTTACCCCGCGAATTGACTGATCCACGTGCAACCGGATTGCGACCGTTTCCACCGCGTCCCCCGCGGTTGCCGGATGCCGCTCGATCCTCCTCACTGTCGCGGAGAAGATCATTCCCGCAGCCCGTACCAGTCCTGGGAACACCGGCCTCTCTAGCAATCCGGGATTGAAGGGAGCACGATGCGAACGTGCGCCAGTGGAAGGAAGGGAATCAGCTCTTAGCCACTGCAGGAAACCGCCCGCGATCGCCGGCGCCTGCGGACTGCGGCTCTGGCCCACGGCCGACGCGATAAGTACAACCCAGATCACGAGCAGACGAGTATCACTTCTCCGCATCACGGGGAAGACCTCAACGCTGGAATGTCTGCTCGGAGGGAAACCAGAAAACGTGCCAGCCTACTCATCTTCCAGAATGCTGTCGGTGACGGATGTCACAAAGTGCTGTGAATTACTTGGACGAAATTAAAGCAGTTCCGTTTCAGGAGAGGACTGTGCTGTACAGGCTGCGATTGTTCCCCAAAGGCTCAGATGGCGGTAGGCAGCGACTCGATTTCGTCGCCGGAGCCCACAGAAATATTTTCTGGAATCGGAATGCTTACCAGCACACGTGTTCCAGACGTGTCAGAATCAATTCTCAACTGGCCCCGGAACTGTCGCAGCCGCTCGCGCATTCCGCGGATTCCCAGTCCCGAGCCCCTCGACTGAACTTCCGCGAGTTTTTCGGGAGACATTCCTTTCCCGTGATCCTCAACTTCGACGCGGACCCGCCCTGAGCTGCGAGTGACCCGGATCGCCCCGGCCTTGCTGCCGGAATGCCGATGAATGTTCGTCAGGCACTCCTGCACCAGCCGAAACACGACCAGTTCCATGTCCCCAGGGAGTCGTCCGAACTCGTCGGAGATGCTCAGGCTGATGTCGAGCCCGCTGCGCTCCGCTAATCCCGATACGTACCATCGCAAAGCGGATGACAATCCATTTTCATCCAGCAGCGGCGGATGCAATAGATACGACGTAGTGCGGATTTCGCGATGGAGTTGCTGCACGGTCTGCTGGATGCTCTCGGCATTCGCGGCAAGATCTGGAGCATTGCGCCCCGCCTTCTGCGCGAGTTGCGCCAGGTTCATCCCCAGCACGGTCAGCGTCTGTCCGGCGCTGTCGTGCAGTTCGCGCGCAATGTGCCGCCGCTCTTCTTCCTGCGTGTGCAGCAGGCGCCATGACAACTCGCGCAGCTGTTCCGATTGCCGGAACAGGTCCGCGGTGCGCTGCTCCAGTTCCTTGGTTCTCGCCCGCACTTCCGCGTCGAGACTCTCCGCCAGCTTGCGGTAGTTCTCTTCACTCTCCTTGCGGATGCGCGCCATGTTCAGGTGCGAGTTCACACGGGTCAGCAACTCCCGCGCCGAAAACGGCTTGATGAGGTAGTCATCTGCGCCCGACTGCAGTCCTTCCATGCGCGCTTCTTCTCCGGCACGAGCCGACAGGAGAATGACGGGCACGGTCTTCAGCGACTCGTCCGCGCGAAGCGCCTGCAGCAGGCCAAAGCCATCCAGCCGCGGCATCATCACGTCCGAAACGATCAAGTCCGGGCGCTGTTGGCGCGCGCACCTGAGGGCCGCTTCGCCGTCCGCAACCGAGATCACTTCATAGTGATCCCGCAGAAGCCGCTCGACGTATTCCCGCATATCGGCGTTATCGTCGGCCAGCAGAATCTGTGCCGCCTTCAGGATGTCCGCCTTCGGCAGCGCTTCTGCCGGAGACAGCAACGCCGCAACCGGACTTTCTTCTCCCGATCCTTCGGCTCCCGGCAACCAGCGCAGCGCTTCCTGTACGTACGCCTCGCCTCGAAGGCCGGTGGATTCCAGAGTCCGGTGCGCCCCGATTCGATCCTCCGGCAGATGAGCCGTACCCAACGGAATCGTGACCGTAAATGTGCTGCCCCGGTTCGGTTCGCTCTTCACGCTCACCTTGCCGCCGTGAAGCTTGGCCAGTTCCTGCACCAGGGACAATCCAATCCCGCTGCCCTCAAATGTCCGGCCCTGCGCTCCTTTGATGCGATAGAAGCGTTCAAACAGCCGAGGCAACTCGTTCGCTGGGATTCCTGTCCCTGTATCCCGCACCGACAATTCCGCCCTGCGATCGACCTCGCGCAGCGAGACCTCGATCTCGCCATCCAGCGTGAACTTGAAGGCGTTGGAGATCAGGTTCAGGACGATCTTCTCCCACATCTCGCGATCGACATAGGCCAGCTCCGAAAGCGGTGGACACTTGATCGAAAGCCGCAGTCCAGCACGCTCCGTTGCCGAGCGGAAGACGCTCGCCAGTTCCGCCGTAAACCTGGCCAGATCCGTCGGCTCATACGATGCCTGAATGCGTCCAGCCTCGATCCGGGAGAAATCCAGCAGTGTGTTCACCAGGCGCAGGAGCCTCACCGAATTTCTCAGGGCGATTTCAATGTGCTCGCGATGTTCCGGCGGAAGGTTTTGCGAATTCGCCAGCGAGTCCTCCAGCGGCCCCAGCATCAACGTCAGCGGCGTCCGGAACTCATGGCTGACATTGGAAAAGAAGACGGTTTTTGCGCGGTCCAGTTCGGCCAATGCCTCGGCACGTTTTCGTTCTTCGTCATAAGCCCGCGCATTATTAATGTTCGCCGCCAGGTTCTTGGCCAGCGATTCGAAGAATTCACGATAGGACTCATCCAGTGCGCGATACGGACTGATGGCAATGGTCAGCATCGCGATCGCCTCGCGCGTCGCACCCAGGATGGGCAGCGAGATCGCCTGCTTGCATTTCGCTCCATACGGCGCGCCCGGCAGCGTCTCGGGGTCCACCACATCGAACACATGGGCGGATCGGCTCTCCACCGTTTCGCGGATACACCAGGCATCCCCATCCGTAAGGTCCAGGATCGAAGGGACCAGCTTGCCGGCATCGAAGCTCGCCGCCACACGAGTCGCTCTCTTACCGTCGCAGAGGCCGTCGCAAAGGAAGATCATGGCGTACGGGCAATCCGCCGGATTCCGCATGATCGATTGCATCGCCAGGTGGCATGCATCCACATCGTTCTTCGCCTGTACGACTTGATCGCCGACTTCCCGGAGCGTCCGCAGCCGCCTCGCGCTCAAAACCCGGTCTGTGACTTCGTGGACCGCCGAGAAGATTCCGCCAATGTCTCCCGATGTCAGCCGTATCGCGCTATAGGAGTATGTCCAGTAGCTCTCTTCCATGTACCCATGCCGATCGAAGAGCAGAAGCTGGTCGCTTTCCCACGTGGCCTGCCCTGTGCGCATCACTCCCTCCAGCATGGGGCCGATCGTGTCCCAAATATCGGACCAGACCTGTTTGCCGGGAGCGCCCAGTGCTTGCGGATGCTTGGTGCTGCCCAGCGCGGGACGGTACGCATCGTTGTAAAGCAGGCACAGCTCTGGTCCCCACCAGATTAGGATCGGGAACCTCGAATCCAGGCATATCCGCAGCGCTGTCCGCAGGCTCTGAGGCCACCGGCTCACTGGGCCAAACGGGCTCTTCTCCCAGTCGGTTGCGCGCATCATCGCGCCCATCTCCCCGCCCCCCGAAATCAAGTCCAGATCGTCGTGCGGGCCGGGATCGGCGAACGTTTGTTTCGCCGGTGGCTTCTCCGTCGAGATCGCGTTCTGCCACGCCCGCGAAACCGGGGTCGAAATCCTCGAACTGTGCAGCAAAGCCGCCTCGAGCGCGGGCAGCAGGTCGGCCGACAGGTGCGACTTCACCACGAACCCGCGCGCCCCTGCTCGCTGGGCCTCAAAAACCACTTGCTCGGAATCATGCTGGCTCACCACCAGAATCTCAATGCTGGTGAGCCTTTCCCGTATCCGCCGGGTGGCTTCCAGCCCATCCATCCCCGGCATCGAGATGTCCATCACTACAACTGAAGGCTTCAGTTCGAGCGCGAGCGAAACCGCCTGTTCTCCGTTGCTCGCCTCTCCACAGATGAACCAGCCCGGCCGCGACGAGATCAGGTGGCGCAGCCCGGCCCGAACCGCAGGGTGATCGTCCACGATAAGGATGCTCGGAGCGGATCGGTTCGACGGCTGGACTGGGCGCAGTGTGTTTTGCTCTAGAACATTGCTCATTATGAAGCCCAGGGACGGAATAAAGGTGATTCGTTAGGATGCATCAGCGTTCCGTATCGCTCCTATACAGGATTTTCCCTAAGGACGTGACTCGCGGACATCCCTTCAGGGGAGACGCCCCGCCACGATGCCCTCCAAGCCAGATATGCAACGACGGATCTTCGTCAGCTCTTTGGATTCCTCCCGGCAGCGGGAACTTCTCATTCTGCCGGCTCTGTTACATCTGTGCTATGCTGCATCGCCGTTCCGGGCCATTACGTCGGTGATGTTTTAAGCCTTTACGTATTCCGCTTTAATTTGAGCAGTAAGCCGTTGAGATCTATCGACGGGCAGGCGATCTTGCCTGGTTGAGACGGAGGAATTTTATGGCAACGCTGCGCAGCCTGTGGAATGAAGATTCAGGTCAGGATATCGCCGAATACGCCGTTATGCTGGCTGTCATTCTGGTGATCGTGGTCGGCACGGTCCGGCTCGTCGGATCCAATTCCAACAACGTGTTCTCGAGTGTTTCCAGCACCATGCAGTAATAGTTAGTCTCCGCGACGAGCACGATCCCTGCTTAGTCCGGTTGCCGCCCTGTGCGACTTCGAGCCAAAGAGTTGTCTGCCTCGACCGCCTCTTTCCTGTTACCCGAATGTCGGCGCCACCGTGGAAGAGCGGCGCTTTGAGCGTCCGCGTAAAGCAGGTTGAATCCAACGGGCTTAAGCCGTCCCTCAGCGCCCGTTCATCGACTTGGAGGCGCGGGCTCAACCTGCGCCCTAACCCGAAAAGGGCCAATGAGGGAATCGCCCTGTTTTTCGTCAGTCATGAAAGCTGCGCAGATTTCTTCATCTTGACAACTCAGTAAGTTGCTTACATATTTGAACGCTCTGTGACAGTCGAGTCGATGCCGCACTTCACTGAGACAGAAGCATCTCTCCTCCCCCGTTGGGCCAAGAACGTATTTCAATTTTTGAGAGAGGATTTCCATGTCTACTCAGCCCACCGATGCTGCCAATCAGGCATCCTTGAACAACCTCAATCGTCCATCAAGTTTGTATTCGCGCGCAGGCGCACCAGCGAAAAAGACTTTGAAACAGCGATATTCATGGGCGCTAGCTTTCAGCTTCTTGCTCGGGCTCATGGCGGTTCCGCCATCGGCGCAGGGTCAGACGTTCTCTGTGCTCTATTCGTTCGTAAGCGAAGCGGACGGCGACAGGCCTGACAGTTTAGTCCGGGATGCAGAGGGCAACTTGTATGGAACGACTTTCTATGGCGGAGTTGAAGCCAAGGGCACAGTGTTTAAGTTGGATACGACCGGAAAGAAAACCGTGCTCTATCGTTTTAGGAACCTGCCCGATGGGTATGGCCCTAACGGCGTGATCCGGGACGCGGCGGGCAACCTTTACGGGACGACTTACTGGGGCGGATCTAGTTGCTTCTTCCAGCAGGGCTGCGGAACGGTCTTCAAGCTGGATGCGAGCGGCAAGGAGACTGTGCTGCACCGCTTTGGGCGCTATGCCGATGGGAGATTTCCAGGAGCCGGAGTGATCCGGGACGCCGCTGGCAATCTTTACGGCACGACCTCCGGTGGCGGTGTTGTTAGTTTGTGCGGAGGCGGGTGCGGCACGATTTTTAAGATCGATTCGAGCGGCAAGGAGACCGTGTTGTACAGATTCAGGGGCGGAGCCGACGGGGTAGCTCCTTATGGTGGCCTTATCCGGGACGGGTCGGGCAATCTCTATGGCACCACGCAGACAGGTGGGGCTAATGCTTACGGAACCGTGTTCAAGATGGATGCGAGCGGCACGTTGACCGTAATCCATAGCTTCAACGCAGAAGAAGGATGCTACTCATCCGCAAGTTTGCTCCGGGATTCGGCGGGCAACCTTTACGGCACGACCTCCAGTTGCGGGGAATTCGGCGCCGGCACGGTATTTAAGGTGGCTCCGTCCGGCGAGGCAACCGTGCTGCATACCTTTACCTGGGGAACCGACGGAGGCGCCTTGTACGGACCTCTGGTCCAGGACACGGCGGGCAACCTCTACGGATCGACGGGCTTTGGCGGCGATCTCACCTCACCCCTTTGCACCGAGGGCGGGAACACGCCCGGCTGCGGGGTGGTATTCGAAATTGATACAAACGGCCAGTACTCCGTGCTGCACGCCTTTGACGGAACGGATGGGCAATGGGCTTACTACGGCGTGATTCAGGACGCGGCGGGCAACCTCTACGGCACGACGGCGGAGGGTGGCACTCCAACCTGCTTTTGCGGGACGGTCTTCAAGATCGAGCCTTGAGCAGCCAGGCGATTGGCAGATTCCGGTTTAATTGTCCGCGTGGTCTCACGGGTGGCCGCGATTGCACGCCCTTACCGTCCCGGCAACTGCGGCTGGCCCGGATATTTCCGCGCCTGCTCGATCCACTGGGCGATCTCCTTCTTCGATGCGCCCGACCTTTCCAGATAGCTCCGCATCTCCGGTTCGTGCATCATCTCCGTCGTGCTGGTGATGGCCTTCGCCTCAAAATCAATTCCCACGATTACGAACGATTCCTGTTGCGCTCCCTTGATTGCGATCACCCGATATTTCGTCGCCATGCTGTCCTCCTTGGATGCCGGAATAACGTACCAACATACCTTGCTCTCGATACAAAGTGAGCAATACAAGACTGTACTACGTCTCTGTCGGCGTCCCGCATTCCCCGGTATCCGATACCTCCGCAGCCTCAGCAATCAGGCGAGGGAATACGCTGACCTGCGTTGCCAACGATCTGTTCGTCTTTCAAGAATTCATCCGATATTTCCCCTGCAACCGCCTGGAATTGTGATATAGCTTTAGCGTTCCGCTATTACCGTACGGTTACGGTTGCGGACGAGGGGCAGTTTCCATCTGTTGCGAGAGCCGACAGACGAAAGCTGTACCTTGGGAAAGGTTCCCATGAGTTCGCCAGATCCTCCCCTTCACACCTGTTGGATCTGCGGTCAGCCCGTTTCGCTGCAAACCTGCAAAACAGACGAGCACGGGAAACTCCGTGCATGAACAATGCCAGTTCCTCAGAGTCGCCTTGGCGAAACCACCTCAAGCCGTCAGGCCCCGGGAGCGTTCCGCGGACAAAGGCTGAAATATCAGGCTTGCTTCCGATGCCGGATGCTGTGGTATAACCGACACGATAAAAATCCATGCGTTCTTCCACTCTGAAAAAGAGTTCGGGCAATCGTGCCTTGCCCAAAGCTCCAACGGGGATTCAGGGGCTCGACGAAATCACCGGTGGAGGCCTTCCGCGCGGCCGTCCGACACTCGTGTGTGGCAGTGCTGGCTGCGGGAAAACTCTGCTCAGCATGGAATTCCTCGTGCGTGGAGTTACCGAGTACGGGGAACCCGGTGTCTTCATGGCTTTCGAGGAGACTGGGCCGGAGCTCGCGCAGAATATCCGATCGCTCGGATTTGATCTCGACAAACTAATCCGCCAGAAGAAGTTGGCCGTTGATTTCGTTCATGTGGATCGAAACGAAATCGATGAGACCGGCGAATACGATCTCGAAGGGTTGTTCATTCGCCTCAACGCGGCCATTGATTCGATCGGCGCGAAACGCGTGGTCCTCGATACCATCGAAGCCCTCTTCTCGGGCCTGCAGAATGAAGGAATCCTTCGCGCCGAATTGCGCCGCCTCTTCCGCTGGCTGAAGGACAAAGGCGTCACCGCCATCATCACCGGCGAACGTGGCGAAGGTACTCTCACCCGCCGCGGCCTCGAAGAGTACGTTTCCGACTGTGTCATCCTCCTTGACCACCGTGTTTTGGACCAGGTTTCCACCCGCCGTCTGCGCATCGTGAAGTATCGCGGCACGGCCCACGGGACCAATGAATATCCCTTCCTCATCGACGAGGATGGCTTCAGCGTTCTGCCCGTCACCTCTCTCGGCCTGCAGCATGAGGTCAGCAGCGAGCGCATTTCCAGTGGAGTTCCTCGTCTCGATACCATGCTCGGCGGCAAAGGCTATTACCGAGGCAGCACCATCCTCGTCTCCGGTACGGCGGGAACCGGTAAGACCAGCCTTGCGGCGCACTTCGTCCATGCGGCTTGCCAGCGCGGTGAGCGTTCCCTGTATTTCGCATTCGAAGAGTCCCCCGGCCAGCTCATTCGTAATATGCGCTCCATCGGCGTAGGCCTGCGCCCTTACATCGACAGCGGCCTGCTACAGATCCACTCCAGCCGAGCTACCGTCTACGGGCTGGAAATGCATTTGGCGACCATGCACAAGCTGATCAATAGCACTTCCTCCCCCAAGGTCGTGGTAATTGATCCCGTCGGCTCGCTCATCCAGTCTGGTACCCGCCATGATGCGCACTCCATGGTCGTTCGCCTGATCGACTTCCTGAAGTTCCGGCGGATCACCGCCATGCTGACCAATCTGACCTCGGGCGGAACCGCGCTCGAACGTACCGATGTTGACATCTCTTCCATCGTGGATACTTGGCTGCTCTTGCGCGATATCGAACTCAATGGTGAGCGCAACCGGGCTATGTACGTGCTCAAGTCCCGCGGCATGCGTCACTCGAACCAGTTGCGCGAGTTCCGGTTGACGGATAAGGGCATCGACTTGCTCGATGTGTACGTCGGTCCGGAAGGAGTTCTTACCGGCTCAGCCCGTGCATCTCTGGAAGCCCGCGAGAAAGCTTCCGCAATGGGTCTACGGCAGGAACTCGACCGCAGGGAGCGCGATCGTGAGCGCAAGCGGGAGGCCCTGGAAGCCCGAATCACCGCCATGCGCAAAAAGTTTGAAATCGAAGATGCAGAACTTGCGCTGCTCACCTCACAAGATCTGAAGCGCGTAGAAAGTCGGTCGAAGGAACGTCGGACCATGGCCGTCATTCGTCAGGCCGACGAGGCAGCCACAGGCAATCGCAACTCAAGCAGATGATTGGCCTTCTATGAAGAATATAGATGCAAAAAAGAAGCCGCTAAGTTTGCAGGAGACGGCCCGCAGATCCGGTGGCCAAACTGACACTGAGAAATGGGACCTGCGGCTCTATGTTGCCGGGCAGACCCCGCGCTCGATAGCTGCCTTTGCCAACTTGAAGCGCATCTGCGAGGAGCACATTCCCGGCCGCTACAAGATCGAGGTCGTAGACCTGGTAAAGCATCCGCAACTGGCAGCTGGAGATCAGATCCTGGCCATTCCCACGCTGGTTCGCAAGCTGCCACAGCCGATACGCAAAATCGTAGGCGATTTACGCGATACGGAGCGCGCGCTGGTTGGCTTGCAGTTGCGCCCGAGCAAGATGTAACATTCGAACAAGGTTTCTGCCTCTGTTTTCTTCCTGAACGATCGAATACATTGGGTTCGTTTCTTGCCTGCAGTTTGGAGTTCTGGCATGTCAGATCAAATCGTTTCGCCCCGAGATGGCCTTGGCCGCGATCGCCCTGGCCGAAAGGGACAAAGACGAGGATTCGGACGACAAGAAGGACAAGGACGAGGACGGCGACGGCAAGAAGAAGGATCCGGAGAAGGACGAGCCCAAGCTGCCCCAGGAGTTCCTCGGCCAGATGATCAAGCAAGTCGTGATGCACGAGGTCGGCCACTCGCTCGGCCTGCGTCACAACTTCAAGGCGAGCACGATGCTCGACGCCGACCAGTTGAACGACACCTCGATCACGCGCGATCAAGGGTATGACGGGCAGCGTGATGGACTACAACCCGATCAACATCGCCCCCAAGGGCCAGAAGCAGGGCGACTACATCACCACCACGATCGGCCCCTACGACTACTGGGCGATCGAGTACGCCTACAAGCCGATCGAAGGGGACGAGACCGCCGAGCTCAAGAAGATCGCCGCGCGGTCGCCCGACCCCGACCTGAAATACGCGACCGACGAGGACATGTTGCTGGACAACGACCCGCAGGTGAACGTCTACGACCTGGGGTCCGACACGCTTCGGTTCGCCAAGAACCGGATCCTGCTGGCCTCCGACCTGCTGAAAGACCTCGACGCGCGGGTCGTCAAGGACGGCGAGTCGTGGTCGCGGGTCCGCCACGCGTTCGGCATCCTGCTGGCGCAGTGGGGCAACGGCGCCTACCTGGCCTCCGAGCAGATCGGCGGCCAGTCGTCTCGCGCGACCACAAGGGTGACAAGGGGGCCAAGGACCCGATCATCCCGGTCAGCGGGGCCAAGCAGCGGGAGGCCCTGGCGTTCCTCGCCGACAACATCCTCAGCGACAAGGCGTTCAATTCGCGCCGGCACTGCTGCGACGGCTGGTCAGCGAACGCTGGGATCACTGGGGCAACGAGACGGTCGTCTTCGGCGGGGGCGTCGATTACCCGATCTACGAGGAGATCCTCGGCATCCAGAAGATCGTGCTCGGCCATTGCCTCGACGCCGGCGTCCTCAAGCGACTCCAGAACCAGGAACTCGAGAGCGACCCCGACGCCGAGCCCCTGCGCATCGCCGAGGTGTTCCGGTCGCTGACCGACACCGTCTGGTCGGAGTTGCCAAAGTCGATCGACGGCGCAAAGCACTCGTACAACCTCTCGACCATCCGCCGCAACCTCCAGCGCGAGCATCTGGCGCGGCTGAGCCGGATGGTCCTGGGCCACAAGCGTAGTCCCGTCGACGACATGTACGGGTTCATCCTCTTCTTCGGCGTTGACAACGCCGTCCCGGCCGACGCCCGAAGCCTCGCCCGGATGCACCTGAAGGAGATCTCCGGTCGGATCGACAACATCCTCCGCGACGGCCGCGAGACCGTCGACGACACCTCCCGCGCCCACTTGGAGGAGTGCCAGCAGCGGATCCACAAAGTGCTTAATGCCAACCTCGACCTCAACGAGCCCTGATCACAAAAGACCCCCCTGGTTCGGTGGTCCAATCTCAGGGGCGCACCACGGGTATTGGCATCATGATCAGCGTCGTCGTCCCGCTCTTCAACGAGCCGGAGAGCCTGCGCCACGCTCCACGCCGAGCTCGACCGCGTCTTCGCGCGCGGAACCTTCGGCCCGGTCGAGTTCCTGTTCGTGGACGACGGCAGCCGCGACGGCTCGTGGGCGGTCATCCAGGGCTCGCTCGGCGCCGACCCCGAGGTCCGGGGCATCCGGTTCCGCCGCAACTTCGGCAAGGCGGCCGCGCTCACCGCGGGGTTCCAGGCCGCCCGGGGCGCGATCGTCTTCACGCTCGACGGCGACCTCCAGGACGACCCCGCCGAGATCCCCCGGTTCCTCGAGCGAGCTCGACCAGGGGTTCGACGTCGTCAGCGGCTGGAAGCGGACCGCGGCACGACCCCTGGCACAAGGTCTATCCCAGCCGCGTCTTCAACTGGATGGTCAGCACGCCTGACCGGCTGCCGGCTCCACGACCACAACTGCGGCTTCAAGGTCTACCGCGGCGAGGTCCTCGCGCGAGGTCGGCATCTACGGCGAGCTGCACCGGTTCGTCCCGGTCCTGGCTCACGCCCGAGGGTTCCGGGTCGGCGAGATCGAGGTCCACCACCGCGCCCGGCGATTCGGCTCGTCGAAGTACGGGGTCGCGCGGTTCGTCAAGGGGCTCCTCGACCTGGTGACCGTCCGGTTCCTGACCCGGTTCAGCCAGCGTCCGCTCCACGTCCTGGGGGCGATCGGCCTGGTGCTGTTCGTCCTCGGCGGCCTGGGCATGCTCTACCTGGCGATCCTCTGGCTGAACCCGGCGAACCGACCGATCGGCGACCGGCCGCTCCTGGTCTACTCGGCGGCGCTGCTGGGCGTCGGGACCCAACTGGTCAGCCTCGGCATCCTCGCCGAGCTGGTCACCTCCTACAACATCCGCGCCGAGGACACCTACAGCATCGCCGAGACGACTCGAGCCGCGGCAGGCGAATCCGGTCGAGAACGCGGAGGCTTCTGGAATCCCGATGAGCGGACCCGACGACGTGCTCCACCCCATCGCCGACCGGTCCGCCGAGACCGGCCCCGGACCCGTGCGACCGCGGGCCCGGCAGTTCGTCGCGCAGATCCTCATCGGCGTGGCGACGGCGCAGGCGCTCGGGGTTGACCCTGAGGATGCCCACTCAGACTCGGGGCCAACGACATCTCGCGCTGGTGCACCGTCTGGAGCCTGCTGGAGCGAGGCACGTACGCCATCGACGAGTGCCCCTGGCAGTCAAGACGCAGGACAAGGTGAAGAAGCCGGACAAGCTCGCGCCGCCGGGGCCGAAGACGCGGCCATCCGGAAGTTCGAGTACGCGATCGCGCCGAGGGCCTGGAAGGAAGGGGAGGTCGGTCGAGCATTTCTACTCGAGCAAGCCGCCGCTGCTGCCGACCCTGATCGCCGGGCTGCTCTACCCGGTCCGGGCCGCCGACCGGCGTCCCGCTCGATCAAGAGATCCGCCAGGCAGCCGAGCCCGCGCAACGTGGAGAACGAGTGAAGGAGCAGCCGGGCGAAGACCGAGTTCGTGCACGAGACGCCCAAGGACCCGATCCAGTGGCCGGCGTCCGTCTTCTACCTCAAGCCGATCATCGTGCTCCTCAACGTCGTGCCGCTGCTGGCCTTCCTGGTCCTGTACGCGCGGCTGCTCGACCGCCACGCCGCGAACGACTGGGCGTGGTTCCTCAGCCTCTTCGCCGCCGCCTGGGGATCGTTCCTGTTCGCCTTCGACCAGACGCTGAACAACCACACCATCGCCGCGTCGAGCGCCTTCTTCGCGCTCTACGCGTTCATCCGGATCTGGGAGCGAGGGCGTGCGGTCGGCCTGGGCGTTCGCGGCGGCGGGCTTCTTCGGGGCCTTCTGCGCCTGCAACGAGCTGCCGGCCGCACTGTTCGGCATGCTGCTGTTCGCGATGCTCCTGGTTCGGTTCCCCAGGCGGACGCTCCTCTGGTTCGTCCCGGCGGCGGCGGTCCCGCTGCGTCGGCGTTCCTGGCGACGCAGTTCCTCGCGTTCGGCCAGTTCAAGCCGGTCTACGAGGAGTTCGGGACGAAGTCCTACAACTACGAGGGGAGCTACTGGAACACCCCGCTGGAGATGGACTGGTTCAACCTCCACCCCGAGCCGTACGCGCGTCTACCTGTTCCACATGACGCTCGGGCCACCACGGCGTGTTCTCGCTGACGCCGATCTTCCTCTTCTCGCTCTTCGGGGCGCTGCGGCTGCTCGGCCCGAGGAGCCGGCTGCGGCGACGGCCGTGGCTGACCCTGTTGCTCACGGCCGCGATGTTCGCCTTCTACACGTGGAACCCGAAGGCGCGGAACTACGGCGGCTCGACGCAGGGGCTGCGCTGGCTGTTCTGGCTGATCCCGTTCTGGCTGGTGATGCTGCCCGCGGGGGTCGAGGCCGGCCAGCGGAGCCGGCGGCGTCCGCGGGCTCTCGCTGGCGGCGCTGTGCGTCTCGGTCTTCTCGGTCGGCTACGCCCTGCGCATCCCCTGGAGCCATCCCTGGCTCCTCGACGCCCTGGAGCACCTGAACCTCTACACGCTGAAGCGGTGACACTCCGCTACCACTAAAGTGGTGCGGCTTCTCTGCCGGACGGGATCGACCCGTCCGGCCCGGGAGGGGCACTGTGGCCCGGCCCATCGGCTTTCGCCTGGAGCAACTTGCCCGGTGTCCCCGGGGCTACCTGGCCGGCGCCAGGATACTTGGAAGGATGCACAAAATGGATCCTGTTCGGTACAGGACAACCCGGTCGCAGGCCGCCCTCGATGCCGATGACGCGGATATTGGAGCACCCCACGACGTCGCGGGGGGCTTTGAATCCACACCGCCGGCACCGATAGATCCGGTTGTGCTTCGACCGTTCGCCGCAGACGGGGCACGTCTTCGACGAGGAGTGCTCTTCGACCTCGATGCAGGCCGCCAGTACCGTTCGCCCGACGGGGCACGTCTTCGACGAGGAGTGCTCTTCGACCTCGATGCAGGCCGCCAGCTTATAGTTGAGCAGGTTGATGATCTTGCGGTTGCAGGCCGACGACACCGTCTGCGCCCGCACTCGATCCATCTTGCGGCAGGCGTCGTTGAACGGCTCGCCGACGTACGCCTTGGCGTTCGGGAAGGCGTCCGCAATCTTGCGGGTCGCCTTGTGGCACAGGTCCCGGACCTTGTTCCTGGCGTGGTCCAAGATCCGGTTCTTGCGTCGCTGGAGCCGGCGATGCCGTCTCGACCCCTTCTTGTGCCGCTCTTGCTTCTTGCTGATCTCGGCGAGTCGCTTGTTCCTCAGTTGGACCGTCGCCTTGATCTCCCGGCCGCTGACCAGGACGGCCTTGTCGCCGTCGGTGGCGGCGATGATCGTGTTGACGCCGAGGTCGACGCCGATCGTCGGGCCCGGGGGCTGGGGCTCGATGATGACCTCGCAGACGATCTCCACCGAGCCGTAGCCGAGCCGGACCTCCATCATGCGGCCGGGCAGGGTGACGCCCTTGGGCATGAAGATCTCGAGAGTAGCCGGCCTTGCCACACGGCAGGACCATCCGGCCGTCGCGGAACTTGGGGGCTTGGTTCGAGAAGAGCACCTGTCGGTACGTCGTCTTGCGGTGCGGATACTCGTACGGCTCTCCCCTCTTGCGGAGCGACTCGGCCGACGCGACCGCCTCGCAGAAGTCGTGCAGGATCATCTGGGCCGACTGCGAGTGCAGGCCGGGAAACAGACCCTTGATCTCCTTCTGAAGCTCGTTCCTGGTCGGCCACCGGCCTCCCTGCTGGCGGATGGTCGCATGCCGCTCGACCAGCCACGACCAAAGGCGGGCGGCCTCCTTCCGGACGGAGGTGAAGATCAGCCATCCCTGGCACGTCGAAGGAAGCCAGGCGAATCTTACCGTTCTGTAAGCCATAGTGGCATCATAACGTCGGCGGTCGAAAAAGACAAGCGGCTAAAGCCGCAATAGTCGCTGTATCCACTGCCACTAAAGTGGCGTGGATTTAGCGGGCTAAAGCCCAATACCGTTGAAAATGCGGTAAGTTCTTGTGGCGTCAGGTTTTCTGATCTCCCTCCCCCCTTGCGGGGGAGGGCCGGGGTGGGGGGGAGGGGCCATGGGATCAGGCTCGACCACGATGTCGAGGGCGTTCCCACCCCCCACCCCGGCCCTCCCCCGCAGGGATCGTCCCAAAGCGGGCCGATAACGCCATTTTCAAGTTGACACTTGGCAAGATTCAGCCAGCCCCCTCTTGACTCTTTGGGGGATGGACCTCAAGTGTGCGGTTGCAAACGGAGCCGCACCCAAGAGGACCACCCCCATGCGTACCATACCCTTTGTTGCCTGGATCGCCAATGCCGCCTCGCGCTTCACGGGCCCCCACCGCGCTGTCACCGAGCAGGCCCAGAAGTCTGGTTGCAGCCGCCAGTGCGTGTACAACCATGCCCGGCAGGTCATGGCCGCCGTCGAGGCCGAGCACAGCGGTGGACCAACCCGAGAGGAACTGATCCGAGACAACGAGGCCCTCCGCCGGGAGAACGCCCAACTGTGGGACTGGCTGTTCCAGACCATCGAGTTTCCCCTGGTCAAGCAACAGGAGTTCGCTGTCACGGCCCTGGCCATGGGCTTGAGCCTCAACCAACTGGGCGTCTTGCTGGCGATCCTTCTGGGCACCCAGGCATGTCCCAGTCGCTCCACGCTTCATCGCTGGGTCCAAGCCGCCGCAACCGCCGCCGGTCGGATCCTCAAGCAACTCGATCGCTCCTGCCAGGCGTTCGTGCTGGTCGGCTGCCTCGATGAGATCTTCTTCCACCGCCGACCGGTCTTGGTCGGGGTTGAACCCCACAGCATGGTCTGGTTCGTGGGGAAGAAGGCCGACAATTGCCAGGGTGCGACCTGGTTCGGAGAATTGAAGCCCTGGAGTTCGTTGCGCTCGGTCGTCTGCGACGCGGGCTCTGGACTCCAAGCGGGCATCGCCCAGTTCCAACAGGACCGCCGCGGGAGCCAGAGCGAGTCGGCTTCGCTGGAGAAGACGCTCGATGTCTTCCACACCAAGCAGGAGGCTCAGCGCGTCCTGAGGACGATGTGGAATCGGGTAGAGCGGCTCTGGGAGCAGGCCGAGGCCGCCACCCGAGCGGTGGAACAGGCGCAACGGCAGGGCCGAGACGCGCGGGGTTTAGCCGTCACGGCCCGCGCGGCCTGGAAGAAGGCGTCGGCCGCTTTCCAGCGGTATGAGCAGGCGGAGACGGGTTGGAAGCGGGCTGAGCCGGCCCTGAGTCTCTTTCGTCCTGATGGTCTCGTGAATGATCGGTCCTGGGCGCAAGAGCAGGTCGCGTTGGCCCTGCCGTTGTTGTCAAGCGCCGAATGGTCCAAGGTCCGTGGGCTGCTCCAAGCGACGGAGTCGTTCACCTTCTTGGATCAGCTCCACAATCAGCTCTGCCAACTTTCGGTGCCCGAGGAGTTGTGTGCCGCTTTGGTGCGTTTGTGGTGGCTGCGGCGGCAGCGGCCCCGGAATTCGGACCCGACTGCGGTGGGGGGTTATCGCCAGGTGGCCCCGTTGGTGCAGCAGGTCCTCTGCCAGAAGATCGACCCGAACTGGCGCCAGTTCTACCGGCAGGTGGCGGCGGTGTTCGGTCGAGCGATGCGCGCCAGCAGTGCGGTGGAGTGCATGAACAGTGTGTTGCGGATGCACCAGACGCGGCATAAGACGCTGAGTCAGGGGATGCTCGATCTGAAGCGGCTCTATTGGAACACGCGGGTGTTTCGCGGTGGGAATCGCCGTGGCCGTTGCCCCTATGAGCACTTGGGACTGAAACTGCCCAGCTATCGCTTCTGGAGCTTACTCCATGACGAGATGATCACCGCCATAGGCGAAGCCAAGGCGAAAGCCAAGGCTAAGGCGGCTTGACCAAAGAAGTGTCAAGCTGAGAACTTGCGATTTGGGACGATCCCCCCCCGCAAGGGGGGAGGGAGAAGAAATCCCCCTGAGCTGCAACGAGTTACGGCTATTTCAACGGTATTGGGCTAAAGCCCAGTTCTTTTTAAGGACCATTGATCGAAAAACCTACCAAATAGACGTGGACGCACCACTACGAGAGCT
>CAVZWK010000024.1:0-163800 GCA_963778995.1 Terriglobia bacterium | reverse complement strand
GTGTGCTGAGTAAATTTTGTGGTCAAGCTACTAAGGGCGCATGGTGGATGCCTTGGCAGAAGCAGGCGATGAAGGACGTGGCAAGCTGCGATAAGCCTCGGGGAGCCGCAAGCAGGCTTTGATCCGGGGATTTCCGAATGGGGAAACCCACGGGGGTAAAACCCCCGTACGGCGTGATGAATCCATAGTCACGCACGAGCGAACCCTGGGAAGTGAACCATCTCAGTACCAGGAGGAAAAGAAAGAAACCTCGATTGCGAGAGTAGTGGCGAGCGAAATCGCAACAGCCTAAACCTGTTACACCTTCGGGTGAAGCAGGGGTTGTAGGGTCGGCAACAGTAGAGTTACCAATTCAGTCGTTAACCGAAGCCCTCTGGAAAGAGGGGCCATAGAGTGTGATAGCCACGTAGGTAAAAACGAACTGAACTCGAAGCCGATACCTGAGTACCGCGGAGCACGAGAAACTTTGCGGGAAGCTACGGGGACCATCCCGTAAGGCTAAATACTAGCTTCTGACCGATAGTGAACCAGTACCGTGAGGGAAAGGCGAAAAGAACCCCTGCGAGGGGAGTGAAATAGTACCTGAAACCGTGTGCCTACAAACGGTGGGAGGACTATGCCGTCGCAAGACGGAAAGTCTGACCGCGTGCCTATTGCATAATGAGCCGGCTAGTTATTCTTGTCAGCAAGGTTAAGCGAAAGCGAGCCGCAGCGAAAGCGAGTCCGAATAGGGCGCTTGAGTTGGCAGGAATAGACGCGAAGCGGGATGATCTACCCTTGGCCAGGCTGAAAGTGGGGTAACACCCACTGGAGGGCCGAACGGGTGTTTGTTGAAAAAAGCTCCGATGAGCTGAGGGTAGGGGTGAAAGGCTAATCAAATTCCGTGATAGCTCGTTCTCTCCGAAATAGCTTTAGGGCTAGCCTCGGATGATTTGTCATGGCGGTAAAGTACTCGATGGGCTATGGGGCTTTCCAGCTTACAGAACCCAACGAAACTCAGAATGCCATCGAACAACCAATCCGGGAGTCAGACAGCGGGGGCTAAGCTTCGTTGTCGAGAGGAAAACAGTCCAGATCGCCTGCTAAGGTCCCAAAATACAAGCTAAGTGGGAAAGGAAGTCGGAACGCCCAGACAGCCAGGAGGTTGGCTTAGAAGCAGCCATCCTTTAAAGAAAGCGTAATAGCTCACTGGTCAAGCGGTCCGGTGCCGACAATTTAACGGGGCTTAAGCTTGTTACCGAAGCAGCGAATGCATGGTGTAACAGCCATGCGTGGTAGGAGAGCATTCTCAACAGTTTGAAGGTAGACCGAGAGGACTACTGGACGGTTGAGAAGAGACCCTGCCGGCATAAGTAGCGATAACGGAGGTGGGAACCCTCCGCGCCGAAAGTCTAAGGTTTCCTGAGAAAGGTTAATCCGCTCAGGGTCAGGCGGTCCCTAAGGCGAGGCCGAAAGGCGTAGCCGATGGACATCCGGTTAATATTCCGGACCTCCCTTGTTTTCGTTATCACGATGGGGTGACGCAGAAGGATAAGCAGGCCGTCCTATGGCTATGGCGGTCGATGCGTGTAAGGTGTTTCTGATAGGCAAATCCGTCAGGAAGTTATCACTGAGACGCAAAGCAGTAACCCGTATGGGTGAAAGCTGCCGATTCCACACTGCCAAGAAAAACCTCTAAGGAGAAAGTAAGGGAACCGTACCTCAAACCGACACAGGTAGACGAGGAGAATATCCAAAGGCGCTCGTGAGAACAGTTGGTAAGGAACTCGGCAATATAACCCCGTAACTTCGGGAGAAGGGGTGCCCTGGTAGAGTGCAAGCTCGAGAGGGCCGCAGCGAAATGCGCACTGCGACTGTTTAACAAAAACACAGGTCTCTGCAAAGTCGAAAACGACGTATAGGGGCTGACGCCTGCCCGGTGCTGGAAGGTTAAAGGGAGAGGTCAGCCGCAAGGCGAAGCTTCGAACTGAAGCCCCAGTGAACGGCGGCCGTAACTATAACGGTCCTAAGGTAGCGAAATTCCTTGTCGGGTAAGTTCCGACCTGCACGAATGGCGTAACGAAAGTGCGACTGTCTTGCCGACTGACACGGCGAACTTGTAGTGCCGGTGAAGATGCCGGTTGCCCGCAACTAGACGGAAAGACCCCGTGCACCTTTACTATACCTTTACCATGAACTATGGCCCTTGCTGCGCAGGATAGGTGGGAGGCTTTGAATCCAGGCTTTCGGGCTTGGAGGAGCCAACGGTGAGATACCACCCTGCGAGATCTGTGGTTCTAACTTACTCCCGTGAACCGGGAGAGGGACATGGTAAGGCGGGTAGTTTGACTGGGGCGGTCGCCTCCTAAATTGTAACGGAGGCGCGCGAAGCTACGCTCAGGCTGTTTGGAAATCAGCCGACGAGTGCAAAGGCATAAGCGTGGTTAACTGCGAGACCTACAAGTCGAGCAGATGCGAAAGCAGGCCTTAGTGATCCGGTGGTTCTGCATGGAAGGGCCATCGCTCAACGGATAAAAGGTACGCCGGGGATAACAGGCTGATCGGAGCCAAGAGTTCATATCGACGCTCCGGTTTGGCACCTCGATGTCGGCTCATCGCATCCTGGAGCTGTAGAAGGTTCCAAGGGTTAGGCTGTTCGCCTATTAAAGCGGTACGTGAGCTGGGTTCAGAACGTCGCGAGACAGTTCGGTCCCTATCTGTTGTGGGCGTAGGAGATTTGCGAGGACCTGTCCTTAGTACGAGAGGACCGGGATGGACGAACCTCTTGTGTTCGAGCTGTCATGCCAATGGCACCGCTCGGTAGCGAAGTTCGGTTGTGATAACCGCTGAATGCATATAAGCGGGAAGCACTCCTCAAGATGAGATCTCCCAACCCGTAAGGGATAAGAAGGGCCCAGGTAGACTACCTGGTTGATAGGCTGGAGGTGGAAGCGCAGTAATGCGTGTAGCTTACCAGTACTAATCGCCCGTTCGGCTTGACCATAAAATTTACTCGGTGCAGAAACAGTTATCGGTTTCAGTTGGGTAGGCGCGGCTTCAGCCGTGCCTCAGTTAGAACCTGAACTGAACTCAGCAATGTTGTTAGTAAGTCGTTAGAACCTGAATGACTGAGAAGCAATCAACTGGTGACTGTTGCGCCGATGCTTTTTAAGGAAAGCTTCGCCAAGTAAGAAAAGGCTGAAATCGGAAAGAAGCAAGAAGAAAGTAAGCCATCCAATCTATTCAGTTGTGAGAGATCGTTCTCAGGATCTTTTACAAGTTTGCAGCGCCATGAGACTGAGGGATGAGCACGTTTGAACGTGCTTCAGCATGGCAAAGCTGAGGGCCACAGGCCGCAGCTGAAACTGCTTCGATCGTCGGTGATCTTACCGCGGGGGTTCCACCCGTTCCCATCCCGAACACGGAAGTTAAGCCCCGCTGGGCCGATTGTACTGCACGCGAAAGTGTGTGGGAGAGTAGGTCGTCGCCGGCATAAATAAAGGCCACGTTCAGAAATGAATGTGGCCTTTTCCTTTTGGGGAGAGGTTCCAAGTTGTAGGTTTCAAGGTTGGAATCTCGCCGGCCCGGTTCGGTGATTCATGAGATCAGCCTCTCTTGCGGAGGATCGCCGCCATGACCCGCGGACTACGCCGGCCATGCAGCACGGCGATCACCGACAAGGGTTTCTCGTCCGCCGAATATGCGATCAGATAATCGCGACAGACTTGAAATCGAAGAGGATGCCTGGTGAGGTCTGACCTGATGTGGCCGGCGTATGGGAAGGGTACGAGCGACTGAATAGTATTGTAGATTTCTTCTATAACGCGGTCAGCTGAGTCGAGATTGTCGGCGCCTATGTACTCCCAGATTTCCTCGAGATCTTTGACAGCGTCGGAGTGGAGGACAAACTCATTCATGAACGGGAGCGACGTTCTCGGCTATGACGTCTAAGTTCGTTGAATGCAGCTTCGCCATCGATCGGCTTCGCGCGTCCACTCTTTAGATCGTCATAGCGAGCGTCCAGCATTTCACGAGTCTCCGTGAGTTCCTTCAGATACCCGGCCATTGCCTCTTCGATAAGCTCGTCGGGAGCACGGCCGGTTTGCTGGGCGAGCTTCTGCAGGCGAGATTCGGTTTCGGGATGAAAGTTGACTTCCATGAGGGAAAGTTTAGCAGGCGGTGAAGCCTTGTCAATGCGGGTCGCTGGGCCGATGGCACGCGAAAGTGTGTGGGAGAGTAGGTCGTCGCCGGCATAAATAAGAGCCAGGTTGAGAAATCAATCTGGCCTTTTCCTTTTGGACCAGAATTCCGCTATTACCTTCGATACTCCGGTTCCCGCTTCGGTCGGCATAGCATTCTTATGAGATTCTGGCTGAAGAATGTCCCGCTGCTCCTATTGTCGTTGCGAACTTCCCGGGCTCGAAACTGTGTGCGACCGGTGTTTCCAGGCGGGATATGATCGGCTGACACATCCCCAGCCATGGTGGCGTCGGCTCCATCCCCGCTTCGCGCGCGCCAATCTTGCAGGATTCAGTGTCCTCTTCCTTATTGCTTTTGCGATTTGGAGATTTGACCTTCCCTTGTTCCGTATCAGCCGCATGAAGAGCACCGACACGTCGCTGATTGTTGCTGCGCTCTTCGCATGCATTGCGTTTTTTGTCGATCCAAAAGAGAAAGCAGATCCTCCTCGCAAACCGGGTCGCAGAAGGGTTCGACTGGCCGAGGTTCCTGCGTTTAGCGGCCGTCGAAATTCTAATCGGCGCGGTCCTCTTTGCACTCTTCATGTTTACGCCGATGGGCGTGTCCTTGATCTTCGGTCTAGCCAGTTGGGTCGTTGTAGCTGTGGGATATCGAGATGGCGACCGTGGTGTCGACGAAATATTGTCACCTTTGAAACGCCTGGGAAAAGGTATATCCTAATGAGGTAAACAAAACCGAAACCACACCCGCGGGCCTATTGGCTCGCGGGTTTTTCTTTTGGGAGGAAATCATGACTGCAGGTAAACCAATGACTGCTTTTAAAAGTACTCGCATCGTCCACGAATTTACCCAAACCAACCCCGCCATGCCCGAGAAGGTCTTCCCGCTTCTTTGTCCGGTACGCGAAGCCGACTGGCTTCCCGGCTGGCAATATCAACTGATCTATTCCGAGTCCGGATACGCCGAACTGGGCTGCGTCTTTACCACGCCGAATCCGCCCGGCTCTGCGGTGCAGGAACGCGCGGCTGCGGAAACCACGTGGATCGTGATCGACTACGACCCTGCGACCTTTCGTATCGCATTCGTCTGGATCGATCCCGGACACATCATCACCGAACTCCGCATCCAGTTGACAGCGGAGGACGGCCAGACGACGCGCACTCACATCCGCTACCGCTATACGGCGCTCTCGCCGGACGGCAACCGCGAGCTGGAGCACTATACGCAGAGCTGGTTCGAGAGCAAGATGAAGAACTGGGAAACCACCATGAATCACTACCTGCGAACCGGAACGAAGATCGCAGCTTAGAGGAGCATAGGCCGTCGAGGGAGATCTCGACGGCCTCCTTCTTTTAGTACATTCAAAGAACCGAAGTGGGACGGTTTTCCCGTTTCGCACCCCTCATCACTCCCAGGTATCGATTTGCGCCCTTCGTAATTTCAAGCACAACGTGTCCTCATCCGAAACTTTGCACAGGAGGTATGCGCATCTGTGCGAAGCCGAATCGTGTGGTCCTTGATGGTTTCGGGTGCGCTGCTGTGCGTGGCGTGCGGCGGCGGAAACATTGTCCCGAGGGACGCGCCGGTTGCGGCGGGCGGTCGCGTTCTACATGCGAGGTTGTACGCCACTGATGCCACGAGTAAGTTCGCCGGCGCAGCGGAATTTGCGGGATCAATCCGAATCGTCAACAACGGTGCAACGGCTGCCCGGGTGGGCGTCTCGATTGACGGACATCTCTTCCGCGATCGCGACGAAATGCTCGCTTACATCGCGGCGATCCCGCCCATGTTCGAGAAGGAGCCGGATTACCGCAAGGCGTGGCGCTTCCTGACGGCGCGCGCCTATTTCTACACTCCGTACACCGGAAGTGATGAGGCGCATGATCCGCTGCGGTTCGTGAACTCCATCGGCTATGGATATTGCGACGACTTTGCCAGCGTATTGGCGACGATCTGGCAGTGGCAGGGATACGAGAGCCGCGTCTGGTGGATGACGGGGCATGTCGTGCCCGAGATACGCGTGGATGATCGCTGGAGGATGTTCGACGCGGACATGGGAGTGTTTTATGCAGATTCGTCGGGCGATCCGGCATCGGTCGAAGAGTTGGCGTCCGATCCGCAGTTGATCCTCGAGCCGCTTCGTCCTATGTACGATTCTTCCTACATCGCATATGACCCCGTGGTCGCGGACATTTATGCCAGCGCGGGGAATAATCGCGCTGACCTTCCGGTGACGGGCGAGAGCCGCGGCATGCAGTTGGACTTGCCTGCGGGCAGTGAGTTTGTGTTTCCCGTGGCGGACGGGGCCGATCCATCGCTGTTCGGAGACGCGATGCTGTCGCATCCGATCTACTATGGGGCGCAACTCAGGATTCCCAGCGTGGCCGAGGATACTACGCTGCAGCTGCCTCTGTTTGTAAGCGGAATTTCCGGGACCGGGACCGTGAACATTGGCGAACAGAGTTATGAGATCGGATCATCCAACCTCGACGCGCGCTTCGGTCCCTTCTGGGTTCCGGACAACCATACCGAGCCAGTGTCCACGGTGACATTGCGCGCCGGGGCGAGCAATGTGGTCCTCCGCTTGTCTCTCAGTGCGTTTGTGGTGGATGGACCGGCGACCGCGCGCGTGCACATCCTTCAGCAGAGTGGCACGCCAGTGAAGCTTACTTACACGCGGTCGGCGAGCCCGGTGAAGGCGTCTGAGGCCGAGATTCTCTCTGGGGCGGACCTGCAACTCGTGGAGGGGCCGAAGGGCTACAGCTCGCCGCGGCTGGTGTTTTCGGAGTTAGCGCGCTGCCTGTCGCAGTAAGCCGATGCTAGCACCCTTCGCCAGATACACGAAGGATCAGCAACCTACTGTCATTTTTGACCTGATCATTTATCTACGTTCCGGGCGGTATTAACAATCCTGTGAAACATTTCCCGCACACCCGTGTTCATGATCGGGAGGAAGTGTGCGTGGCGGAATACCGAATCGGCCAAGTGGATTCGCTTTACGGTACGAGAATTCCAACCTTTGTCCCGGAATAGTGTCTCTTATCCGGCATCACCGATAACAATGGAAGGGACTCATCTTTGCGCGACATCAGCCGAACCATCGCTTCATTCTCGTTCGTAGTGATTGCGCTCGGGTTGCTGAGCGCGTGCGGCGGCGGAACCAGTTCTTCGAAGGGCAGCGGACCTGGGCAGTTCACGCATGTGTATGTCGTCTTTCCTCCACCAGCGAGTGATCCCAATCATTCGCACTTCATGAACACGGTGATCAACCAGCCGGCGATTGAAGGAGTGACGGTGTCGATACCATGGAACCAGGCGGAGACGGCCACTCCGGGACCGGGCACATGCAGTCCGGTGGGGACGGATACGTGCCAACTGGACGCCTTCGGCTGGACGCATACCTATAAGTGGTCGAACATCGACAGCGCAAATGCGGTCTGGTTTGGCGCGCAATCGGGATCGAAGAAGATGAACGTCATCCTGACGGGAATCGGCGGCGCTCCGCCCAACTGCCTGCTCATCAATACCTGCGTGAACGGGGTCACGCCGCGTTACGTGACAACTTCGAGTTGGGCTGCGCACACGGCTTCCGGCAGCGAGGATCTGATCAACGACAATAAAGACGGATGCTCGAATTATCTGGGATTGATCGCGACCTCGATGACTCGGGATGCGAACGGATTGGTGACTGTGACCGAGGCCAATCATGGATATTCGAATGGCGACACGATCTGGACTGGAGGAACAACCCCATCGAACTTCGACATTGCGCAAGAGAAGATCGCGACCGTGCAGGTAGTGTCGTCCACTTCAACGCTCACCATCACGGCAGCGAATACGCTTCCGGCCGGAACGCGCGTCACCTTTGAAAACCTGGGAGCGGCAACGTTTTTAAATGGGCAGACGGTCACGATCACCAGCGCGACTCCGAGTTCGTTCACCGCAAGTTTCGCTCATTCGGATTACGGTCCGGCGAGCGAAAGCAGCGGGACGGCGAATCCGCTGGGCGTGACGGTGCAGAACGCGACCAGCACCACGTTCCAGTACCAGACCGCGGTTCCGACCGCAGGAAGCGCGACGACTCCCGGGACGGTGGTCAGCCAGCAGCAATCGTATCCGGTGCCCTATGAAACGCCGTACAAGGCTGCATGGGAGGCGTTCGTGGCAGCGGCGATTCTGCATTACAACGCTTCCCCGAATCTTTCGCAGATTACGTACATGCGCGTGGGCCGGTCCGTGGGAGGCGAGGCGTATCCGCAATGCCAGGGAAACTTGGAGCAACTTCCCGCACCGAACACTTATACGCGGTCGGGCTGGCTGGCGTACTACGCGGACATCGATGAATTCGTGCAGGCGCAGAATCCGAAGATGCAGATTCTGGATCCGCTGAACGAGACGGGCAGCGGAGCGACCACAGATCCGTCGTATGGAACGGACGAAGCGCAGATTGCGGTCACTTACAAGAATGCTTCCGGGCAGACGAATGGGATTGGCAGCCAGGGATTGCAGGCGAGCGACATCACCAACTACTCGGCCGGAAATCGCTGTGCCTCGGATTGGTGCGGAGCGTTCAACACGTATGCCTCAAAGGGGATTCCGCTTGAACTGCAGCAGGTGGGGTTGTCGGCGCCGGTCGCGATCCCGGGGACGAACAGTGCGACGGGCGATCTGCGTCCGCTGCTGCCGTTTGCGGTGAGCCGGCGTATGACGATTCTGGAGTTGTATTCCTTCGATGCGTTACTCGCCTACGATCCGAATTACTGCGTGCTTCCGGCCGTCAATGGACTGTGCGGGCCAGGGAGCGTGCAGATCCCGATCATCACGCTGCCACCGCAGGACCAGTTGCCATACTTTCAGGCGGTGGGGCAGCGGGGCCAAGCGGGCACTACCGGGGATGGATCGTATGCCGCAGTCATCAACAGCACCGAGGGGCAGCATTAGACGCGACGTTCCGAGGTACACCGTCACGGCTTGCATTTCCGGGCTGAACGCGCGGACAACACTACAAGTAGGGGCGGACGAATGCGTCCGCCCCTGCACAAGCGCTCATGCTGCGGCTTGTTGTTCGTACGCCGGCACGAACGCTTCCGCTACGAACGTCTCGTAACTGGTTGGTGTGGTGTTCTGGGTTGCGCGGGGTTCAAGTGCGTGCATCTTTCCGGAGTTGAGGGCGTCCGTCATTTCTACGAGCAGACGAGCCACCGGTTCTGACATCCCCATTTGCACCAGGGCGGCCTGAAACTGATTGTTCGGCACCTGGACATATTTCAGGTCAGGGTTGCCGATCGCCTTGCCGAGGATTGCGGCAACTTCGGCGTACGTGAGATCGCGATGTCCCTGCAGTTCGCGGGCTTGTTTCCCGCGAATGGTCGGATGTAGCAAGACATCGGCGGCCGCAGTCGCGATGTCGCGGGTAGCAATCATGGGAACTTTCAGGTCCGGCCGCAGAGGTCCTACGGCATTGCCCATCTGGCGGATCGCGCCTGCCTGGGGAAGAGTGTTTTCCATGAAGTATCCAGCGCGAAGGTGAAGCACATTCGCGCTCGTGATCTGGTTGAGCTTCTGTTCGAGATTGTGCAGTCCGGCGACAGGTCCGGTCCCGCTCGATAGCTCGGCTCCAATGCTGCTGAGCGCGACTACATGCTTGGTCCCCGCGTTTTGCACCGCGGCCGCGACGGCATCGCTAACCCGGTTCGAGTAGCCGAGAGGATCGTTGCTGGTGAGGTTGGGTGGAATCATCACGTAGGCGGAATCGGCCTTCTGGAAGGCTTTGACCAGAGCGCTGGCATCGCTAACGTCCGCGATGAACGGTTCCGCGCCTTTCGAGACAAGGGGCTGGAGATGAAGTGAGTTTCTGCCGACCACACGAACTTTCTCGCCGCGGGTCAGAAGATGGTTAGCCACGATGTGACCAGTGTGTCCGCTTGCTCCCAGTACAACGTACATAAATTACCTCCATCCTCCCTTCGATGATGGAGGGTGGAGGTTGGACTCGGGAGTTCGAGAAAACATGTTGGGGCTGCGGACTGGCAGTTTCACCAGCGCTTCGGAAAACGCGACTTCGATTTGACCTGGAGTGAGGAGGCGCGCCAGGGCGCGTTCCTTTACGGATTCGGCGGCGGAGGCAGCAGTTCGCAGTGGTCCACGCACTTCACGGTCTCGACTTCGACGGTCGCTTTCTTGTGGCCGTTGAAATCGAGGTCGGGACGGATCAAAAGCGTCTGCGTTCCGTTCGCGACATTGAAGCTGCAATGGAAGCTCATCGACTGCACGCCGCGTTCCTTGCAGCCGGTCTGGCTGAGAGCATCCGTGAGCGACACGGTCCTGTCGTACACCTGGTCCGCGAGGTGCGATGGCAGCAGCGCGACTGTCAGCGGAATGGGCGACTTGATCTTCACGTTGAGTTCCTGGCCATCGTGATCGGGAGTCATCAGGCTGTAAACCTTGGGCACCGGCGTGATCTCGTATTTTTCGTCGAGGATGCGGCGCCATCGAAACTCGGGCAGAACGCAATTGTTCACGCAAGACCAGCTGTAGTACTGGATGTGGAGATCGTTCGGTGACAGGAATGGCCGCGCGCCCGGTCCGAGGATGGCCCCGATCGCAGTAACGGCGGGCTTCTGCGGCTTGCGCTCGTCGCGGAACGTGATGATCATCGGCCGCTCGGAGGGAAGATGACACTGGTAAATCGTGCTGGTCACATGCTCCTGCTCGCAGAGGAATTGGAAATCCACAGGGGCCTCGGGATGCTGCATGGCGGTGTTCCATTCGTCGGCCCACGCCATGGCCACGGTGACCGGATATCTGGAATCAATCTGCACGTGCATGTTACCGCCTCCGGCAGCGGGGTGATACACGCGGCCGGCATGCAAACTGGCGGGCTCCAGGGGAATCGTCTCGCTGTTGGCGGGAGTCCAGTCGAACACGCGATTGTCTTGCGCAGTCGAGATCGTGGCGAAGGCGCAGACCAGCAGCGCCGCGAAGATGGAAAAGTTCCTCATCCCATAAGTATTCGCTGGCGAAGTGGGCGCACGTAGGGAATTCGGGAGGAAGGGATTACGGAAGTACCAGGGGCAAGTAGCCACCGTATCTTTGGGGCAACCTCAGTAGATTTAGAGGAAAGAATGGGCCACCCCGCAGAGAATTCTTCCATCGTCCTGTCGGGTTTCTCTTCTCATTTTCGATTTCATAAGTAAGTGGGGATTCTTCCCGATTGCTCAAACTGATCGGCAGTCTTGGGCGCAGTGCCGTGATCGGCACCGTGAAAGCGCGTGTGATCTCGACTCCACATGTAGCGATCCGGCCTGCGCCGCCTGACTATTTTGTCCACGGCACCCGAACTGGTGGCTCGGGTATCTCCTCTTGTGTGTTCATCGCCAGGATTTCATGGATGTAACAAGCCTGTGATTTGAGACTCGAACAATGTCTTGTTAACTGCCTGGCTCCTTCGAAGCAAAGCGCTTCCCGCAACTTAGCTCGAGAAAACAGGAAAAGGAGAACCTATGAGGCCGAGCGCTTCTCGTGTGATTCTGTGCGCCTTGTATTTGGCAACTTCGGCGCTAACCGTACACGCACAAAATGGAGTGGCTGTTTGCTCCACCAACGCAGACAAGAGCAATGTTACCTGCACCATCAACGAACCGCTGGTTGATCATCGCGCGCAAAATGGATATCGCTACAACAATGTCGTGTTCCAAACCGGCGACCTGGTCACAGTTTCTGCAACCGGCTGCGTGCAGACGGGCGGATCCGGTGCCACGTGGAAACGTTATGTCGATCCGAGCGGTCCAAACTCGGATCATCTGTACTTCGGCACGATTGCGATTCCGGGCATCATTCCACTTTCGTCTCCGGCGCGCATCCAACGAGTGCAGCAATTCTCAATTCCGGATGGAGTGAGACCTCCGGACAATGTTCTCGTCCTTGGCTATAAAGACGATAACTACGGCGATAACGGATACTGGGGCCACGATGACGGTACGGAAAATCAGTGCAAGGGACCCCAGGGAGCTCCGGCGAAGATCGTGATCCTGATTCAGCATGGGCTGGGACACAACCTGCAGCCGAGCGGCGCTCCATTCGACATGACATCATCGAGTGTCGACGCCAACGGCCTTCCGCTCAATCCGGCATGGCAATTCGAAAAGAATCAGACCGCCTCGTTGTCCTTGAGCAGCAGCCATCCCAACCCCAGCGTCCTCTGTGATGGCTTCCCTTATACCGACAGCAATGGCCACGTTGGTTTCGGAACCACACCCTGCACGTCTCAGGGCGTAACCATCGACGCTCCATCCGGCACGAACAACGTACTCTGCGGCCGTTATGGAACCGCCGGAAAACTGCATGGACATGTGGATTGGTGGCCTGCAACCGTAACCGGAACCATCGTTTGGGCCGGACATGATTCCACATTCTCGTGGTCAGGAGGTACCTACCACTTCGGAGACGACGATTACAACTTCAAGTTCTTTCCTTCGGCGGAGACATTACTCTCGATCGATCCAGAGCAGCCTGACAACGATACGTACATCGAAACCGAGTTTGACTCCGATGAGACCATCGACCACTTCGGTTCCCAGTGGTGGAACAGCTTCCACGATGCCGTGGACCGCGGAGGCGACTATGCCGGAGATAACTCCAAGCCGACCGCGCCGGCGTCGATCATGGTCAACAGTAAGCCGGCCGTTGTAACTGGGTTGGTCGGGCTCGATTCCGAGCACGGTGCATACACCGAGTTACATCCGGTGTATGCCATGGCAATTCATTTGAATTCCGACGCCAACAATGACCAGTGGTCGTTCTTCGCCCGCAATTGGGGAGATGAAGGCTATTGCAGCGAGGACCAGCACTATTGGGACGTTGCGCCGCTCACCGTTTTCTTGCCCGAACCAGTTCCGTCCTCCGACTTTGCTCTTCTTTCGCAGGATGTGGCGCTGAGCAATCAGTCCATCACCGTGACCGCGAGCAAGGTGGATGGTGGAATGATCTTGTCGTTCAACCTCGGAGTCCCTGAAAATCGTGCCCTGGCGGATGGGGCGATCACCATTAAGTGGACGCCCAAACCGCATGTCGGCCCCATTGTGAAGCACCCGATCGAGGTCATTGGAAATTTATCGCGGGTCCGCAGAACGAGCAGCTCGCAAGGATCAGGGCTGTGGCGAATTCAACCAAGGAAGCCGACACCATCGATCTTCCCCAGGCTGCGCCGGGAAAAGAGAACCTGGTCAAGCAGCAATTACGCAAGCCCGCTCCGGTAAAGAACGTTAAATCTGGAGCCATTGCCCGGGTTGCGCCGACCGTCCACCCCTTACCGAAGCCGATGATTGCTCGTCCCAAGACGAGATCGGTGAAAGATCCGGTGAAAGCGGCCAAAGATCAGAAGCTCGCCCAGGCGATCTGCGCCGCTTACGACAACAATGTGCCGAGTATCCCCAATCTATGTAAGCAGTGAGTTTGTAGGGGAATCGCACACCGTATGTCTGTGGATAAGCGCGGCTTAGAGGTTGCGGAAAAACACTCGAGGGTGCCCCATTCTAAAATCGCGTCCTTTGCGATTTTAGAGTGGGGATTTTGACTTCTCCGTCCCGGCCGCGAAGGTTTGGGGAGGGCACGACTTTCAGCTGTGCCGCAACTGGCATATGGAAATTGCGGGCTTTAGTCCCGGTGGACCTGCGACTCGCTTCGCGTCCGGAAGGTGGACGGCGCGGGGACGGAAGCGAGTCGAAATGATGCAGACGTTCGTAGAGGCCCAGCCTTCGACTTCGCTCAGGGCAGGCTCCTCCCGCACAAAACGCGGGAAGGATGGGGCAGCCGAGACGAGAATGAATCTGAAAGGATGGGCCAGCCCCCCGTATGAACTTCTTTGCGTCGGTACCCGCTATTGCTTGTCGTAGAGGGTGGTGCTGCTGACCTTCTTACCGTTTGCGTCGGTTCCGTGGACGGTCAAGGTCCGCGTCTTGCCATCGGCGGAGACGACGATCTTTCCTGTGGTTGTGGCCTTGCCATCTTTCTTATTGGCGAGCGTCAACTCGTGAGCGTTAACTCTGGTGTAGGAACGGCTGTCGGCGGTGGGATCGCCGGTGAGCGGATAGTCCTTGCCATCGAAGTTGCCGACCCACTCTGTATGCAGGGGGTTTCCCTTGGAGTCGGTGCCGTCGGTTGTAACTTTGACCTTGTCGCCCTCGGCGCTATAGACAACGGTGGTGTTCTTCATGAAACCTGCGGGGATCTTGCTTTTCGCTTCGTTCAGCTTCCACGTGCCCATCTCCGGGGTTTGGGCAAAACTTACTGCGAGCCCAACCACGCACAGCGCGATCGTCAAGACAATCGATCTTGTTTTCATGGTCTCTCCTGTTTTGGAAGCAAATGGATGTGACTACGTGAGGCATCGCAAGTCTAGGCCTGGGGATTGGGTTGTGCAATGCCGAAGAGGGAGATGGAGGCGGAGGGCCGGGTGCCCCAGGCTTTTGACCTTCGTTGACACAACCACACCGGTGGGTGCCCCACTCTTCGCGTTCTTTGCGAAGGGTGGGTAGGGTGCTGTATATAGTTCCAGGTTTTTGAATTCGACCAAAATCTCAGCTGTAATCGGCATCGTGCCCGCCCTTGCAAAACGGCGCAAGAGCGGGGCACCCGCAGTTTCGGAACAAGCAAGGATGAACCAAACCCGAGAGGGTGGCGCACCCGGCGGGCCGCGGTCTTACGCGTCAAACGCGAAGGCTCCAGTCTGGGAACGTGGATGAGTGGATTGGAAACCAGAGCCGCGCGCAACGTGGTGATCGTAGCCACCGCCAACAAGCTGGCCAGGATCAGTTGGGCAGTCCTGGCGAGCGGGAACGACTATCATCCACGGCACCGGGCACTCGCTGTTTCCAACTAGACGAAGTGTTTTTTGAGATTCGTATCGCAGAAGTCTGCAGAAGAAAAGGAGACGAAAACACAGTCAAACGGCGTGCCTGAAAACCTGTGACGTAACGAGGTCTTTTACGACCGTGGCGATTAGCAAGGACAGGCACGCGCGGATCATCATCATGCGCCCGGAGAATATTCTCCACTCAGAGGCCGGATACATTTTCGCAGACTGTTCTCGTCCAAACCGATTCTTCTTGCAGTTCACCGGCGGACCATACATGTTACAACAGTTATTTTGGGAGATCGTGCGGCTCCCCTATCAACCCGCATCGGACCTCTATCGTTTTTCCGCGAAAGGTTTCGATTCTGCGGGACATAGGGTCATCGCAATCCAGCAGGTTATTCTCATCAGCTTTCCTTGCTGAAAAGACATTGATGGTCACGAAGTAGTTCTTGTCAGCGAGCCGATTCCAATCGCTCAAAGGTACGCTGACGTTTTTGAATCTCGCCTCATTGTTCGCATCGACGAGCGTTTCGGCGCTTCCCAGCACTACATCGCGATTAGGCGGATTGTACTTGCCTTGGCCGGGCAATGGATCGCCGTCGAACATAGCAAGGACCTCGATGGACTCGTGAATACTCCTAAGACGAGTTTCCGGTTGTGGCGAGAGTTTGACCGCAATCACAAACTCAGGCACGTTTAAGGTCGGCCCAGCAGACTCCTGCGGCTTGCCCTGCGTTCTTGAGCATGAAGGCATCACTAAACAAGCGACTGCAACGAGCACAACGATTCTTCGGGCCATCGCTCCCACGCGAACACTCTACGCTGAATCTGTAGAGGTTCCAAGATTGGTTGGCGAAACCAGATGGGATGAGAAGGCCGGTCTCCGGACGGGATGCGGTGTACGCTCCCAAGTTATCGACGTGCTCAAGGCACAGATAAAAAGGAGACCGGCAATGAAGAAGGTTAGCACCGTGGCGGCAAAGGCGAGCAAGAAAATCTCTCAGCAGAAGTTAACCGTGGGATTGGATCTGGGAGATCGCAACAGCTGGTACTGCGTGGGGGCTGGCCCAGCCTTTGGGAAACATCTTAACTCCGGGGTGCCCCGTCCTTCTCGCGTTTTGTGCGAGAGGGCGGGGATTTTGACTTTGCCCCGTCCTTCCCGTTTCGGAAAATGAACCCGCCGCAATGTTCGCTCGTCCCGTCCCTCCAGGTCGATCTCCGACTACAATTCGCTCATGCCTTGGGGCCTGCATCGTTTTCAACAAGCCCGCTGCCTGCACTTCGTCACGTTCAGTTGTCATCATCGCGATCCGTTGTTATCCGACCCACAGGCGCGCACGGTCTTTGAGCAGACTCTGGAGCGAACGCGGCGCTGGTACGGATTCTTGGTCTCCGGATATGTGGTCATGCCGGAGCACGTCCACCTGCTGATCAGCGAACCGGAACGTGGCAAACTGTCGCTGGCGCTGCAGATGCTGAAGCAGACCACAGCCCGGCAATTGCGGCATCCGGAAGGCGCGCCGTTTTGGCAGCCGCGCTACTACGATTTCAACGTGTGGAGCGAGGCCAAGCTCGTTGAGAAATTGCGCTATGTCCATCGCAATCCGGTGAAACGAGGATTGGTGGAGCGTCCGGAAGACTGGTTGTGGAGCAGCTTTCGCCACTACGCTACCGGAGTGGAAGGCCCGGTGGAGATTGAGTCGCAGTGGACCGCTCGAAGACGGGAACGGTTGGGACCTGCGCTGAGGCTCTCACCGAAAGTCAAAATCCCCACCCTCTCGCACAAAAAGCGAGAAGGGTGGGGCACCCCGGAGATAGAATAATCTGAAAGGCTGGACCGGCCCCCTATTTCTTCTTCGCCACCAACATATCGCCCTCCACTAACCCGCACCTCTCTGCCATCCGATAGCAGTAATAAAAATGTGCCGCGTTTTGATTCCTGCTATCCGTCCCGAATGTGAACTTCAGGCCCGCTTGCTTCGCTCTTGTTGATGAACTTCTCGTCGGGGACGTGGGCTACTTCGTTGATCTCGATTGCGATCTTTTTGGCGTGCGATCCCTTGGGAGGATTGGCGCACATTTCGATGATGCGGTGGATACGGCGGTCGGTCCAGAGGCGGCTGTATTCGCGCGCGATGGGGACGGGGAGGAACGTGGGCCATCCGAAGATGTCGATGGGTTCGGTCGTCAGCACCTGCTCGATGAACTGCATGTAGCGCGTCATGAAGGCTTCTTCGTCGTCCACGTGGGTGTCGATTTGCCAGAGCGCCAGCGAGGTACCGTCGGGGTTCGGCAGCGTGATCGCGTCCATCAGAACGTAGTCGAGTTCATCCAGAAGCGGCTTCGAGAAAGCTTTCGACCATCCGGGATAGACCGGTTGCAGTCCGACGTGCACGGGATACTTTCGCAGGTTGTCGATGTAGCGGCGCAGGTCGGCGTCGGTGTTAATGGCGTATCCGGGGCCGGGGTGCTCGACGATACCGAGTTGCACGCCGCGTTCTTTGCCCAGGGCGAGCGCCTGGTCGATCGTCAGCGTCGGGCTGAGATGGACGTGATAATCCGTGACCGGAAATGCCGGCTTGGCAGGAGCGGCGGCGTGTCCTTGAGGCGTCGCGGCGGCGATCAGACGCTCAGGCCCAGCGAGAACGGCTGATGCGATGGCGGTGGTCTGAAGAAACGTCCGGCGGGAGTAGGGATGAGTCATCCCGGGAGCATAGCGGGCGGGGAGTTAAGGATCAGTGATGGGCGTCACCGCGAAAGAGGCTCTGCCATCCTTCGCATTCATAAGCATGGCTATGGATGGTTTGGTCGAGCTACAGCTTCGACTCGGCGGCCCATCATTCCAACGCCGCGAAGGACGGGGACTGGACCAGACTCGTGAGCACCACCACGCAACCGGCTGCCACAGGCTTCGTGATGTTCGAAGCTTATGCGTCCCCGCTGCCAAGGTCTTGGGATTTTCCATTTCGGGCCGCCATCGCATCCCTGTATTCCTTCGCTCAAGACTTTTCCACAGACAAAAGCTGGATTCCTGTGACATCTGCACTTTACTCTGGCCTGCGAAAAGGGCCAGACTGTTCCTATGCGCGGACGGCTCTCATTCCAACTTGCAGTCACCCCGGATGTTCGCCGCTCCGAAGCAGCTGCTAACTCCTTATTCCAGAATATTTTACGTGTAACTCGTTTAGATCCAATATTTTGCAAGCACACATGCATATCTCCAGCCCGCAACTTGCCTGAATTCAATATTTTACGTACATCGATCCAAAAAACACGGAAACACTCACATCGATCCTCACCCTCCCACCAGACTGTTCGCATGCACGGAAAGCCTTCTTTCCAACCGAGTGTCCGCCGCTCCGAACCAGCCGCTAACTCCTTATTCCAGAATATTTTGCGTGTAACCCGTGTAGATCCAATATTTTGCGAGCACGAAACCGTATCTCCAGCCCGCAACTTGCCTGAATTCAATATTTTACGTACATCGATCCAAAAATTGCGAAGCTGCCCGGATCCGCAAATCACCTCCGCAACGCCGCGCCGGGGAACCCGACTCTTCACTCGACACCGTCCCGCTCAGCCTCTACCATCCGGCTCAAAATCGGCGGCAGGCTCGAGCCTTCAGTCTTTGCGCTTTGGTGATCTTTCGCAATCCGCAAATCGAAGCGATCCTGAAAGCCAACGGCCTGCGACGAACGATCAGCGACCGACCAGGGGCGTGTGATGACATCGAATTCAAAACCGAACCAGCACCAGCACGGTGCAGCACGCATCGTGCCCGTCTTCTTCATTCTTTTCGCCGCAGCATTCACCGCACTCGCCGCGCCGCAATATCAGGATCGCGATCATGACCGCGACCGAGATCGCGATGACCGCGGCGGCATGTTCATCTCGCGCGAACAAATTGTGCAGGACTTTGGCGGCGGCCGCGGCGGCCGCCCCTCGCGTGACGCGCTGTGCGACCCCGCGTCCGTCGCCGTCGGATTTCATGTGCAGACCGGCGAGTACTTCAACGAGGCCTGGCTCGACTGCGTCCACGTCGAACGCGATGGCGACCTCGGCCGTGACGCGAGAATGACCGAGCGCACCGGCAGCCCCGGTGGACGGCCGGTGTTCGATGCGTTCTGTCCCAACGGATTCGCCCTGCGCGGCCTTCGCGGACGCACCGGCGCATCCATCGATGTGGCCGTCGGCATCTGCAGCCCGCTGCGCGAAATCGCCAGGCGCGACCCGCGTCCGCGCACCGAGATGACACAACCCGTCGCTCGTCCCGGCGCCGGAGGTCATCCCTCGGAAGCGCTGTGTCCCCCGGGCGGTGTCGTCACCGGATTCCGCTCCAACAGCGGCAGGTACATGGACCACCTCTGGCTGGTCTGTTCAGAAGTTCGCCGCGCCGACCGGGATCGCGACCACGACCGCGATCGCAATCAGTACCGCTAAGCGCACTGCTCCACCGATTCCTCATCGCGCGATGCGGTGATGTTCGTTTTTTGTTCGCCCCGGCGCTCGCCGCGCCGGATGAGCAGAATCGCCCAAGAAACACAGGGTGAGCAACTGCTCAGCGAAGGTGCGAAGGTTCTACTCCCGCCAGAAGAAAGAGGCATCCTGAGACGGTAGGCCCAAAAAGCACTCTAAGTCGGATTCGCAGAGCACCCCTGTGAATTGGCTTACCCTGAAAATTTCTTCACACTGGTGCGGGAAAACGAAGCGTTATATATTGGGCGGCCTCAGTAGTTAGGAGACTTTTTCCCGTCAGTCCCCTCCTATAACCGGATCTGAAACGGTACGGGCTCCCCCGCCTGGACGACGGAATTCTGCACGGAGAACCCATGAAGTCATTCCTGCTGGTCGGCGTCCTCGTGGCAATGGTTACATTCACCGCGTGCGGTGGAGGAAGCGTGGGGAGCACAACGCCTCCCCCGCAGACGTACACGATCAGCGTGGTAGTGACGGGGCTGTCTGGCGGAAATTTGGTTTTGCAGGACAACGGGGGGAACGATCTCACGGTCACTACGGATGGGACATTCCCATTCGCCGGGACACTGACGAGTGGTGCGGCGTACAGCATCGGGGTGAAGACTGAACCTTCGGGTGAGACCTGCACGCCAGGAAGCAATAAGAGCGGGACTGCAACATCCAATGTGACGGTCACGGTTACCTGCAGCGGAACGAGTTACAAAATTGGCGGAGCGGTTTCAGGCCTGAACGCGAGCGGGTTGGTTCTGCAGAACAATGGCGGCGATAATCTCACGATTGCAGGAAATGGAAGCTTCACGTTTCCGACACCGGTGAGCAGTGGCGGAGCTTACAAGGTGACCGTGCTCACTCAACCCGGCGGGCAGACTTGCAATGTAACGAATGGTAGCGGTACGGCCAATGGAAATGTAAACAACGTCCAGGTAGCGTGCACGAACATTACTGTAACCATCAATCTCGTTGTTTCCGGCCTGACGGCTTCGGCGACCGGCCTCGTGCTGCAGAACAATGGCGCGAATAACTTCAGCGTGAGCGCGAACGGGACCTACCCCATCATTGTGAACTATGGAGCCTCTTACAGCATCACAGTGCTGACCCAGCCTGCGGGCGAGACGTGCACCGTCAGCAACGGGAGCGGGGTTGCCACGAGCAAGGTAAGTGTTCTGGTCACATGCAACGCGATCACGTATAACCTCAGCGCTACAGTCACGGGACTTACTGGCACATTGAAACTCCAGGACGATGTGGGCGATCAGCTGACTTTCACTTCGAATGCACCTCAGACATTTGCGCATGCTTATGCGAGTGGCTCGACATATGCGGTCACAATCGCGGCTCAACCTTCTGGGCAGACTTGCACATTGAGCAGCAATGCCACCGGGACGATCACGTCGAATATCACGGTGACGGCGACATGCACGACGAACACAGTTAATTACACCCTGAGTGTCGCAGTGACCGGACTTTCTGGAACTCTGTCCGTGCAAGATAACAAGAGCGACGGACTAACGTTCACGACGAACAATACGCAGAGCTTTGCCGTGCAGTATGCGAGCGGATCGGCCTACTCGGTGTCAATTTCTTCTCAGCCATCCGGCCAGACTTGCACGCTGGGAACTAACGCGAGTGGGACGATGACCGCGAATACCACGGTGACGGCCGCCTGTGTGCCGAACTTCACGATCAGTGTCAACGTGACTGGTCTCAGCGGAACGTTAGTCATGCAAGATGACAAGTCCGACACGCTGAATTTCACGACGAATAACACCCAGACGTTCGCGACGTCGTACGCGAGTGGATCGTCCTATTCCGTGTCAGTGCAGACTCAACCGAGCGGACAGACTTGCACGCTGAGCAGCAATGCCAGCGGAACCATCACGGCGAATACCACGGTCACGGCGACGTGTTCCAATACTTCGAACGGGCTGACGGTCAGCGTTACTGTCACTGGACTCTCAGGGTCGGTCCAGATGCAGGACGATCAAGGGGATACCTTGACGTTCAGCAACAACAGCACGAAGACATTCGCAAAAGCGTATACCAGCGGATCGAAGTACACCGTGTACGTCACGGCCCAACCTGCGGCACAGGCTTGTACTCCGACCTACTCGAAAGCGACGATCACCTCGAACCAGACGATCACGATTGCGTGCGCGACTGGGGCCACGCGCGCGCTGGGGACGGTCAGCGGAGTGTCGAGCATCGCGTGCCAGGGATCCATTAAGAATGGCGTGTGTCAGCAGATGACTGTTTCATGCGCAGGTGTTCCGGACGTCCTTGCATACGTGAAGACGAACGCTCCAACGGGGACGCCGCTCGGAACCGTGAGCTACAACACTGGTACCGATGGGAACGGCCTGTACGAGAGTATCTTCACTTTCGGAAGCACGGCAGTGCAGAACGTGCTGAATGCCGGGTTCACGACGGTCCAGATTTCCTGGGGAACGCCGTTTAATCAGAATCAGCCCGACGGATGGGCCTTGGGCCCCGGTGGAGTGTTGGCTTCCGCCTGCCGCTATGCAACCGTGAACCAGTGGATCTACAACAATATTCAAGCGAACACGAATGTTCCCATGTGCGCCACTGCCAATAGCGGAGGAGCTGGTGCGCTTGCGTATGCCTTATCGCAATATCCGACTACTCTGTCGATGGCCGAGGTGACAAGCGGGCCTCCGACAGGCCGTCTCGATTGGGGATGCGGCTGCACGCAGGGGAAGGTGGCGGTGCAGTGCGGATCGAGTCCTATGCTAGGCACGTGTTTCGGTACGGTGGATGCTCCAGTATGGGATTCGGCGTACGATCCGATTGCCACCACAGGCGTATGTACAGCCGCGGTGAACGGCACGCTGCCGCCCGGAGGATTGGACTTCTTCCTCGGAGATAGCGTGGAGGCTCCGGGAGCGACCTACAATCTGCCGAAGACGCACCTAAACCTCGTATTCGGTGGGGCGGACAACAGTTCGGCGATTCCCATCGGTCAGGATTGGTTCAATAACATCACCAGCTCGAAGTCGCAAGCTTGCGTCCCGGGCGGCGTTCATTCCCTCGCGAACACGCTGGCGGGTGCGCAGCAGATTGCGAACGATCTGATCGGAATGTGCAAGCTGCAACCTTAGGCTGAGATCACAACGCCCACTCTTTCGCGAAGAGATGCGAGAAGGGTGGGCACCCCTTGGTACCTCGTCTTACGGCTGTTAGCCTGCCGTGCCTCCTCGATGGCACACTCTTCTCTGATGGTTTCAAATAATGTTCTATAGTTCCGCTTGGCATTTTCTTGCGGGGGAATCAGCGATGCGAAATCGGGCAGGTCTGGTCGTAGCATTTTTCGCTTTGGCGTCGGGCTGTGTATTCGCGCAGAGGGAATCCCGGGACACGGGAGTGGTTCCTCTCGTATTAACCGGATCCATTCCGCTGCCGAATGTGCAAGGTCGCATCGATCATTTTGCGTTCGATTCGGAGAACCGGCTGTTCTTGTCCGCGCTGGGGAACAATACCGAGGAGGTTATTAGCCTCGGTTTACAGAGGGTAGTACACACGATTTCCGGCGTTCCCGTTCCACAAGGCGTGGCTTATTCTCCGGAGACAAACAAGATCTTCGTCGGGAGCGACGAGGGAAAACTCTATATCTACGATGGGACGAAGCTCGATTTGATTACGTCGATCGAATTCGGTGACGATGTCGACAACTTACGTTATGACGCGTCGCAAAAGCGAGTTTATGTTGGCTTCGGCGATGGAGAAACTGCCGCGATTGGGATGGTGGATGCCGCGACGAACCAGCGGCTGCCGCAGGAATACAAGGTGGGAGCGCATCCGGAATCGTTTCAGTTGGAGCAGTCTGGTCCGAACATTTACGTAAATGTGCCGGATCTGAAGCAGATTGTCGTCGTGAACCGAAAGACAGGCGCGATTACGCGATGGCCAGTTCCGATGGCTGCCAATTTTCCGATGGATTTGGATGAGGCTGACCATCGGGTGTTTGTCGCGACTCGGAGTCCGGCGCGGATGGCGGTGTTCGATACCAATACCGGCAAGCTGGTCACGGCGGTGGCGTGTGTGCAGGATTCGGACGACATTTATTACGACTCGCTGCGCAAGCGGATCTACGTTTCCGGCGGGGAGGGATTCATCAGCGTCTTCAAGCAGGTTGATGTGGAACACTATGAATTGATGGCGAAGATTCCGACCGCAGTGGGGGCGCGAACCTCCGCTTACTCCGGGAAGGTTGGCAAGAAAGGCTTCGATCGGCTCTACGTAGCGGTTCCGGCGCGGGCGGATCATTCCGCTGAGGTGTTGACTTATACGGTGCAGTAATCCGGTTATAGAAGCATTCTAACCACAGAGGTCACAGAGAAAGGTTTCAATCGGGAGAAACTATCTATGCTTCGTTTCGCCGCTATAGTTCTGTTCGCTGTCCCGGCGTTTGCGCAGAACGTTATCCACTACACGACTACCAATGCCAACGTGAAGTATCTCTTTGCGACGGCGGAGCCGGTGGCGCATTTGAAGTCCGGCGACATTCTCGACACCAACACGCTGGATTGTTTCGGCAACGGGATCAAGAAGCCGGGCGACACGCTCGATATGGCGAAGGGAGACAATCCACTGGCCGGGCCATTCTTCGTTGAGGGCGCGGAGCCAGGGGACACGCTGGCGGTGAAGATTCTCGATCTGCAAGTCGATGGCGATACCGGTGTGGGCGCGTTCTCACCTGGGTTCGGATCGATCAATTCATCGCACTACACGCCGATGCTCGAGAAGTCTCCATGGCAGGAGCGCGTCTGGTTCTATCACATCGATCATGTGGCGAACACGGCGACCTTCAAGGCGCTCGATTCGGATTTCTCGGTGAAGATTCCGATGCATCCGTTCTTCGGATGTCTGGGCGTGGCTCCGGCGGAGGGAGAGGCGCGGAGTTCGATTGTTCCGGCGGAGTTTGGCGGGAACATGGATTCTCCCGAGGCTTCGGCTGGGAACACCGTGTACTTTCCGGTGAACGTCAAGGGTGGACTGCTGTACTTGGGCGACGGGCATGCCGCGATGGGAGACGGCGAAGCCGCGGGATCAGCCGTCGAAGTGCCACTCAAGGCGCGCGTGCAGTTGAGCGTGATCAAGGGACGACATATTGACTGGCCCCAGTTTGAGAATAATGACGCGATCATGACCGTGGGGGCATATCGTCCGCTGGAAGACGCGACTCGGATTGCAATGACCGAGCTGGTGCATTGGATCCACAAGGACTACGGGCTATCCGAGATGGATGCTTACGAGCTGTTATCGAAAGTTGGGAAGCTGCATTTGAACGAGATGGTGGATCCGAATTATGTCGTGGTGGCGTCGATCGAGAAGAAGTACCTGCCGGCGAAGAAGAAGTAGCACAGCGAATCAGAAGCCCTGACCACAGAGGACATAGCGGAACACAGAAGATTCCTGCCAAAGTCAAAAGCCCCACCCTGTCGCATGGACCGCGACAACGGTGGGGCACCCTCTTTGTCTTAATTATCCTTTTACGATCTTCTTGCTTCCCGGATCCCACACGGCGACTGTTTTATTGAAGTACGAGAAATTTGCCAGGTGACATCCGATCGAGGTGTTGTTGCCGAAGACTTCGTTTTCTACAACCGGCTTGCGGGAGCGGACCGCGTTGTAGAAGTTGGCCTGATGGTCCACGGTATCGCTGTAGCCCGAAGGAACCGTGTAGCTTTCCCCCTGCTCGTCGATGTTCCAGTGCAGAGCCTTCGGCTCCGGATGCTCTTCATGCCACTTGTCAAGGTACTGATCGCGCAGGGCCTTTGGCCATCCGTAAATTGAGTAGCTCTCGGGCTCAGGACGCGTGTCCTCGGGCCTGTAGGTCAGCGTGGCGTCTTTGATGATCAGCGTGCCCTTGGTTCCGTAGAAGCCGATGAACTCTCCGCCAGCATTGTTCAGGTTGCAACGGAGTGTCACGCGGCAGTTGGGATAGTCGTAGAGAGTCTCAATGAGATCGGGGAACTCGCGGCCATCCTTGAAATGGTAGAGACCACCGGTGGATTGCGCCCGTTGTGCTGGCTGGTTGATGCCGGTGATGAAGTGAATGCCCGAGAGCAGGTGGACGAACAGATCGCCGCCGAGTCCCTCGCCGTAATCGGTGAAGCAGCGCCAGCGGAAGAAGCGGATCGGATCGAAGGGGTGTTTGGGAGCATCGCGCAGAAACGCGTTCCAGTCGATGGTCTTTTCGCTTGCGTCAGGCGGGATGGGATAGACCCACGCGCCGCTGGGCGAGTTGCGGTCCCAGTAGGCGTTGATGGAGAAGACCTCGCCCAGCTTTCCGGAATCATAAATCTCTTTGGCCTTGGCGTAGAGGATCGAGCTGACGCGCTGGCTGCCCACCGCGACCATACGATTGTTCTTGTGCGCGGCCTCCATCATGGCGAATCCGTCTTCGACGGTGTGCGACATCGGCTTCTCGCAATAAATATCTTTGCCGGCGGCGCAGGCGTCTTCGAAAATCTGGCGATGCTGGTGATCCATGGTGGCGATCAGGACTGAGTCGACATCCTTACGATCGAGAATGGTCCGATAATCGCGCGTTGCGGGGACGCTCGGATTCTTCACGGATTCACGAGCGGCGGTGTGGCGGCTGTCGTACAGGTCGCAGACACCGACACACTGGATGCCGGGCACGTTCAAAGATGCTTCCAGGTGTTCGCATCCGCGAATGCCGGTGCCGATCGAAGCGAAGCGGACCGTATCGCTGGGCGCAACCCGGCGAGGCGTGGCCGAGAGCAGGTGCGGTTGCAGGATGTTCTTGGCAACGGTCGAGGCTGCCACCACACCGGTGCCGAGCTGAATAAACTTACGACGAGAGAGCGGATTTTTGGCCATCGAGTTGTTCGCCCTTCCTAGCGTCTCGATTGAAATCGATGACGCGCGTGAGAAATATTACGGCTGGGAATTATCCCACAAAACGCGAACAGAAGCTAAAACGATATTGTTCGGCATTGAATCGATTCTGGAACTTGGTTGTCGCATCACTCGGTCAGCCGTGGAGCTTTTTCCTTTTCGTGTCTCTGGACAAAGACGTGGTAGGTGGCGGCATCCCAGGCGTTGTGGATCGCGGTGAACAGCAGGACGAGAGTCGCTGCGCCAACGCAAAACATAGCCTGGTACGCATAGGCGAGGGCGGCAAGCGCCGACAGAGTCAAAGCAGTGTATGCCACGATGGGCAGCACGGCGTGAAACATCCAGTCCTCGAAAACCGGGCGGTATGCGGTTTGCGCTCGCATGCGGCGGATCACGATTGCGGCGTAGACAAGGCCGCAGAGGCCCACCAGTCCCCAGGCCGCCGCCGCGGGACCGATGCTCCGCCACGGAGCGGTGAGGGCCGCGGAGATCAGCAGCACAGTTCCGAAGTGAACGATGTTGGGTGTGGCAAAGGCGGCACTGGCCTGTCCCGAACCCGGGCGCCGCGCGATATCGGCGATAAGTGCCACTACGACGAACTGCAGTCCGATCAAGGCTCCGGCCGACGAACCGACGATCACAAAGAAATTCTCCCAACCTGCGAGTGCCGTCATGTGTTCACCATGCTGAGTTAGCGTGGGGTTTAAAGATACAGCAGTACGCGAAGTTGGGTCACGCCCAGAGTCGAGTGTCTTGACGCAATCTGGCGATGTCCTTGGTGGGAGCGCTACCGAAGAAGCGGCTGTACTCCCGGCTGAACTGAGAAGCGCTGAGATAGCCTACGCGCTGACTAGCAGTCCCCGCGTCCATCAGGGCGGACAACATGAGACGGCGCGCCTCCTGCAGGCGCAGCACCTTTTGATACTGCAGCGGACTCATCGAGGTGACAGCCTTGAAATGCTCGTGGAAGGACGAGACGCTCATGTGCACCAGTTCGGCGAGTTCTTCGATTTTCATCGGTTGGGAGAAGTTGGCGCGGAGCCACGAGACGGCTTTCTCTATGCGATGCACGCTGGATTCGGCGAAGCCCATCTGGGCGACGCGTGCACCGATCGGGCTGCGGAGCAGGCGAATCAGAATCTCGTCGAGCACCAGAGGCGCCAGTAATTCGATATCGCTGGGATGCGCGAGACATTCCATGAGCCGCGTCGCAGCGCTGATGATGTTTTCGTCTGCAGGTGCGACATAGACAGCTTTTCGCTCCTGCACGGGAGGCAGGCCCTGCGGATAAACCTTTAGCAAAAGCTCGGCAATTTTGCGCGCGTCGAGGTCGAGCTTGAGAGCGAGGTACGGGTCGGAATGGCTGGCTCGCGTAATCTGTGAAGCGACGGGCAGCGCCACCGAGAACACGATCATGCGGGACGCATCGTACTCAAAGACCTCGTCGCTGACGATGACGGTCTTGGCTCCTCGCGCGACAATGCACAATGATGGCACGCGCAGGCTGTGGACACAGCTCGCCCGCGAGAAGCGGCTGGCGTGCACACCAGAGATCCGCATTTCGAAGCTGCCATCGTGAGGGGCGTAGGCGGCAAGCATGCGGGCCAATTCCACGGTATCGGGCGAACGTGGGATCTCGCTGCCTCGCGGCCGCCGCAGAGGTGCGATTCTACCGTTCACTTTCACGGTTTCGAGAATACCCCTTTTGTCAAGGATGATGGGACTCATGGCAACTTCGCTACCACGGCGACGTCGAAATTCGAGTAGTACTTCTTAACATCTCCCGGACCGTATTTCGCGCGGAATTTTTCGATTACCGGCGATATCTGTTTTGCGTCAGTCATGGGAGTGACGTTGAGTTGCTGCTCCGCGCCCATTGCCTCGACTTTCATTAACGGATTGTTGAGGACGTTCCTGTACCACTGGGTTTCCGATCCTTTCACCGGCAAAAGGTAGAGTGTGTCCTCGTCGAAGACGAACCAGATTGGCAGAGAGATCTTTCGCCCCGATTTTCTGCCGGTGACGGTGATTTCGATTTCGTTCACGTGGGAGAGTCGATCTTTCAGGGTTGCGTTTCGGGCCGGCATGTGTCTCTCCTGTCTTCAGGGTTTCGACAGTACCTCTTTGGCGACCAAGATTGCGCTCATCGCATTCGGCCAGCCTGAATAAAAAGCCAGATGCGTAATGATCTCGATCAGTTCCTCTTTCTTCACGCCGTTTTGCATGGCGAAATTGAGATGGAATCGCAACTGGTCTGGACGATTCATCGCGACCAAAGCCGCCACGGTTGCAAGGCTACGGTCGCGTTTGGAGAGTTCCGGGCGCTCCCAGACGTCGTCGAAAAGCACTCCATCCGTTAATTCAACTAACTTGGGGGCGAAGTCTCCTATCAGCTTTTGCGCGGCACTCGATTTTGTACTCAAAGTTGTGCTCCTCTGCGATCAGCGGTTGATCATCTTCTGCGCGGCTTCGGGATACCGTTCGCCCACGAGTCTGATCCGCGACGACGATTGTTCAAGCTGACGGAGGTCTTCCGGCGTGAGGGTTACATTCGCAGCGCCGAGGTTTTCTTCCAGCCGATGCAGCTTCGTTGTGCCGGGAATCGGAACCATCCACGGTTTTTGCGCAAGAATCCACGCAATCGCAATCTGAGCCGGGGTCGCCTTTTTTTGTTGTGCGAACTTGGTGAGCACATCGACCAGAGCCTGATTCGATTTGCGGTTCTCGGGCGCGAAGCGTGGAACAACGTTGCGGAAGTCTCCTTGTTCGAATTGTGTATCTTCCTTGATCGCTCCCGTGAGGAATCCCTTACCGAGAGGACTGAACGGAACAAATCCGATGCCGAGTTCTTCCAGTGTCGGCAGGATTTCTTCTTCCGGTTCTCTCCAAAACAAAGAGTATTCGCTCTGGAGCGCAGTGACCGGCTGAACCGAATGCGCCTTGCGGATGACTTTCACTCCTGCTTCGGAAAGCCCGAAGTGCTTGACCTTGCCTTGCTGGATCAGGTCTTTCACGGCTCCAGCGACATCTTCGATGGGCACGTTTGGATCGACGCGATGCTGATAGAACAGATCGATGACGTCCGTCTTGAGCCGTTTAAGGGACGCATCGGCTACTTCCTTAATGTGCTCGGGCCGGCTATCGAGGCCAGCCTGTTTCCCAGCGGCATCGATCTTGAATCCGAACTTGGTGGCAATGACGGCCCGATCGCGAAATGGTGCGAGAGCCTCGCCTACGAGTTCTTCGTTCGTGTAGGCACCGTACACTTCAGCCGTGTCGAAGAAGGTGACTCCACGCTCGAATGCCGCGCGGATAATGGAAATTCCTTGTTGCTTATCCACAGCCGGTCCATAACCAAAGCTGAGCCCCATGCAGCCGAAACCGATGGCGGAGACTTCCAGATTACTTTTTCCGAGTTTGCGCTTGTGCATTGATTCTCCTAAGAATGGCCACACTCAGAATAGACCCGAGGAGTCCGGATGCTTTGCCTGTTTCAATGAAGTTCTTGCCCGATTCTCCGGCAGCGGTAGGATGCGGCGAGTTACCAGACGGTTCGACGACTTTTATACGTAGTCGAAGAGCGTCATAAATCCGAAGTCCATATGGAGTTGCTGATGGCAATGGAACAGCGTCATCCCGGGATTGTTAGCAACGAAATCGAAGGAGACCTCCTGATATCCGCCGAGCATGACAACATCCTTCATAACTCCAGCAGTCGACTTTCCCATGATGCTGGTCAGTTCGAATACGTGCCGGTGCAGGTGGATGGGATGCAGGTCGTCGCTTTCGTTCCGCATTTGCACGCGGTAGCGTTTGCCCTCATGCAGATGGAATGCGGCAGGCGCCATGGTGCTGGTCATCGGATAAGCCTGGCCGTTGATGGTCCATCGATTGAATCCATTCATGGCGGCGTTGTCCTTGGCGAATGTCATCGCGAATGTCTCGTCAGCGGCGGCGGCGGTGGCGCCTGGCTTGGCGAACTTCGTGTAGTCCCAGCGGAACTTCGGAGCGGCAATCCACTGCGGCTTACCGGCCTGGTGTGCATACTCGACTACGATACCCATGCCGTGGCGGCGATCGTCATCGTCAGTGTCGCCCATAATCCACACTCCGGGATGGTTCATCTCCACTATGGCGGAAACGCGCTCGGCGGTCCCGAGCCACAGGAAGGGAACTGTGGTCGGATTCGGAGCCGGGTTGCCGTCGAGAGCCACGACCCGGAATGAGTGTCCCGGTAGCGCCAGGCTGCGGATCTCCGTGGCGCTTCCGTTCAGTACATGAAACAGTACGCGTTCGCCCTGTTTCACGCGGATGGGCTCTCCGTGTCCGAGCATACGGCCATTGATGGTGAACGCGTTGTAGCCTACTTCGTAGCCGTGCGGCATCCCTTTGGCGAGAGACACCTTCATGGCCGACTCTCCCTTCTCCTCCAGTTGCTTCACCTTGGTCGCAGGCGTCAAAACATCCTGCGGCATATCCCCGCCCCGGCTGAAGGTCGGCTCGAATTCCTTCAGAACGAGGAAGACTTCACGGTCGTAGTTTCCGGGTTCGTCCTTCGGTTCGATGTAAACGTGTCCGACCTGCCCGCTGTACTGGCCCGCAGAGAGATCGCCACCGGCACGATTGTGCGTGTGGAAGAAGCGATAGCCTGAGGGTTGCGGAACGAAGGAGATGCGACGGTGTCCATGCGCGGGAATGTAGGGGGTGCCCTCCTCGGCGGCTCCGTCCACATCGACTGGAACGAGTTGGCCGTGCCAGTGCAACTGCTCGGGAGTGTCGGTGTCGTTGATGAGATCGATGGTGACCTGCTGTCCTTCTTTTAGCCGAAGCAGCGGCCCTGGAAACTGGCCGTTGTACGTGGTCAGCGAAATGATCTTCTTGGGGGCGATCTCAATGGGAGTGGCGGCGATTCGGATGGTGTAGTCGGCCGCAGGGGAATTCCGTGAAGCATCTTGAAAGTGCGGTCCGGAGTTCCTGAGAATTGCGGATGGGATGAATCCGCTAGCTGCTACGAGACCCGAGCCCTTGAGGAAATTGCGTCGGGAAACACTCATGTCGTTCTACCCCTTGCTGATGAATATTCCCCAAGCCAGATGAAGCCGCGAAATCAGTTCCTTACATTGAAGCAGAACGGAGGGTGGAATGGAAATCTCGTGGAGAGAAAAAGGCGGGAAAAAATTGAAAGGGCCGTGACATTGGTTATGCCCTAGCCGCTCGCTCCTGCGAGGGAGCTTACAGCGTGGGAGCATGTACCGTCACGACCCCTTGATGCGATCACTGCTTTCGCAGTTCCGAACCCCAACTGACCCTCGCAGATCCGTCGGTTTTTTCAGGTCCAGTCACCGTGCAGGTCGCCCCGCCCGGCTGATCACCCAGTCTACTTCGGATCGGCTCGTTTTATTGTGCCAACCCTTTCAACCGTCGACGCAAATCACCTTAGCAGAGAATTCAAAAACGTCAACGCAAACTATTGGTGCAGCGGCACAGCTCTTCGCTGTGCAAAACCGGAAATGCAAATGGTTGTACTGTGGAAACTTAGTCCTGCCGGGATTTATTCGGTACGCCTTTTGCACAGAAAAAGTCACAACCGCGAAAGCAACTGCAAGAGGCTGAAAGCGAACCAAATAATCGTCTTGACGATGGGGAGCAATAAAGGCACAGTGCAGAGTACGGCGAGAATCATCGAAGTGACATCAGATCTGGTGGCCTATGTAGACGGCGGATGCCTGGGAAATCCAGGACCGTCGGGCATTGGGGTGGTGATCAGCGGACACGCGGACGGCCCCGTCCGCATCGCGAAATGGATTGGCCACCAGGACAACAACGTAGCGGAGTATGCCGCACTAATGGAAGCCCTGCAGTATGCGGTCGCACTCAAGGCGCGCAGACTGCACGTGTATTCCGACTCCCAGGTTGTCGTGCGTCAGATGACGGGAGAGTACGTCTGCCACAGCCCTCGTCTCTATTCTCTCCATTGGACCTGCCGGAAGCTGGCTCGCTCACTCAAGTTTTCCATCTCGCACGTGAAGCGGGAGTTCAATGTCGAGGCCAACCGGTTGGCGCAACTTGCGCTACGGAAGAAATACGCCGCTCACAGCTGAGCATCCAGCAGTAAGCACTCGTATTCAGAACCCCCGGCAGTCTGCACAGGGGCCGAGATCTGCCACCTGCCGAGGCTAGCGCCCTTCCGCACTTTGGGGTTAGCACCTCTGCGCGCCTATCTTGTTGACAGCTCAGATGCTTCGAGGCGAGACTTCTGGCAGGGGTCTTTACCATCGAAATACTCGGTTAGGGGCCCGTCGCGCACGCGGAGCACATTTGCAGCAGAATACGTCCAAATCGAAATTCGCAGAACGGACAGATATTTGCTGGCACGAGCGTACGCTTTCCGGGCGAAGACGCCGGACGCTCGCTGGGCGAGATGGCGCAACGGGATCTCGATGCCGCGCTGCAATTGCTTGCCGACCGCGCGCAATACATAACTGGGGCGAGCGGCGCGGCGATTGCTCTTCGGCGCAACGGAATGAATGACATGCTGTGCCGCGCCAGCACAGGGTCCAACGCCCCCGAACTGGGCGCGCTGCTCTCCACTGAATTTGGGCTTTCCGGCGAGAGCGTCCGCACTCGCAAAGCACTGCGCTGCGACGATGCGGAGCGCGATGCGCGGGTCAACCGGGACGTGTGCCGGCAACTTGGAATTGCGTCGGTGGTTGTGATGCCGGTGGTGCATGACGACGAGGTGCTCGGAGTCTTCGAACTCTTCTCCGGCGAGGCACATGCCTTCGGAGATCGCGATCTTTCAGCGGTGAAGCGTCTGAGCGAGATGGTCGAGACTGCCGTCCGCATGGCGCATGCTACCGAGAGCCTGCCCCAGCGTTTGAGCGCGAATGAACCCTCGGCTTCGGATGCGGCCGCAGCCGAAGACACAATTCTCGATGTTGAGGTTTTTGAGAGTCAAGCGGTGGAGGCACCTGCGCCTCCGGTCCAACCTGCGAAGGAAATTCCGGTTTCGGCACCCAAGGGCGCTCCGGCGAATTCGGTGGCTGCTGCCCCCCAAGGCGTACCAGCCGAGGCTCAGGCACCCAAGGTCCAGGAGCCATCCTTGGAAAAGACCGTCCCGAAGAGGCCGTTGTTCTGGTCGGCGGCGGCCAGTGCTGCCGATAGCCCAGCACCATCTGTCCCGGATCAGAGCCATGTGCCACCGGTTTTGCGTTCCCTGCGTAAGTGTGAGGCTTGCGGGTTCCCGGTCTCTCCCGGACGCTCGCTTTGCGTCGAGTGCGAAGAGAAGAAGTGGCGCGGGCAGTTGCGGCGGCGCTAACCTCCTGATCTCACAGGTATTGTCGAGCAGCGGTGCCTGCCTGTCCCTGCAAAGTTCGCTCAATCCCCCCTGTCTGGACCCCTCCGAAACCCTTGACAACACAGGCAACTCTGCTAAAGTGCCAAGGAAGGTTGGAGCGAGACGAACGCAATCACATGCAGGTACCCTCAATGAAAAATGTCTACGAAGTCTTGCGGCAAAAAGAGATGGAGTTGACGCGTCTGGAGAAGGAAGTGGAAGCGTTGCGGCTGGTCGCTCCGCTGCTCTCCGAAGAGAATAAGGAAGCCCTTTCCGACATTGCGAAGCCCGCGCTAGCCACCGCGGTGAATGGTCCACAACCGTCGGCACGGATGTCAGTTCCGTCCTCGCCGAGCATTCCGGCGCCACAACCTGTGCGCGCTGCAGGATGGGAAGACACCGCCAAGCGCTGGCCCTAACCCGCCGCGTTTCTGACGATTTTCGCTCAGCCCGGGACGTCTCCCGGGCTGACGTGTTTTTGGGCACCGCCGGGGAGCGAATCCAGAGTAAAATACTCCGGCTTTTGGGGCGGGGAGGCTCGAAGGGAAACCAGTTGGGGCGAGCCTGTTCTCGAGGAGGATTCCTATGGCAGGTTTCTGCGGCAATTGTGGTGCGCCGGTTCTTGGCGCGTTCTGTAATCAGTGTGGAACAAAAAATGTCGCGTCGGGTACTCCGGTGCAAGCAACGCCGCCACCGCCTTCCGCGGTGCAAGCCATGCCAGTTGCGCCGGCTCAGCCGGTGCAGATGAGTTCGCCAGTCGCGGTGCAAACCTTGCCGCCTCCGCCTCCGCAACCGGCGCAGGTGATTCAGATGGCGCCGCCGATTGTGCCGCAGCCGGCCAGGAGTTCCGGATGGGGCAAGGTCCTGCTCTGGGGGTTCGTTGTTTTCCTTGTGATTGGTCTCGGCATCGTCGGCGCGACCGTGTACGGCTACTACTGGGCGAAGCACAAGATCACCAGCTATGCGTCGGCAATCACCAATGGAGCCAGCGGAGAGATGAAGGTTGTTCCAAGCGGCGACAGCTGCCGTCTGCTCTCCGTGGCCGAGTTGCAGCAAGTACTCGGAGTGCCCATCGAGAAGAGCGCCGAGATCGTCGAGGGCTCAGATCCCGGATGCGCCTACTACACCAACCAGGCTGCCGTTGCGAAATTACAGAAAGCGGCTACCGAGCAAGCACGCAGACACGCCGCCGCGAGCAATAAACCCGGCGCCCCGGGCGACAATCCGCTGGCGCTCTTGAAAGAAACCAATCAGATGGAAGGCATAGTGAAGGGCCTCGGGCTGTCGAACGTCGATTCCAGTGGGAAAGTGTTCTCCTTCACCATCCAACGGAATTTTGGAAGCGAGAGTTGGTCCGGCATGCGCCTCGTGGAATCCGCTGTTCCGGGATTTGAAGACGTCAGCGGAGTCGGGGATCACGCCATGATCGGCGCTTTCGGCCACGCCTTCTACACCGTCAAGGGCGACACAATGATCCGCATGGACACGAGCCTGCTGCCGGACACGCGTACGCGCGGCACCCTGATCGGGAAAAAGATTCTGGGAAGGCTGTAGAGCAATGAGATGTACAGCAACTAATTAATCAGGGTCTCCTGATCGGCGATGCATTGCCATTTGCCGTTCCGTTTAATCCAGGTATCGGTGAAGCGGCCGCGATGGGTGAACGGCTTACCGTCGGCTGTACCCCTCGTCTTGTACGCGCTGGTCACGATCGCAGTATCGCCATAAAGATAGACCACCGTATCGCTGTTCGAGATCTCTTCGGGTTTGTAGGATGGATCTTTCAGGTCGGCGAGGTATTTCGATCTGGTCAGCAATGTTCCGTGATGATCGACGCTGACGAAGTTCTCGGCAACGATTGCGGCCACGGCATTCGCATCATGGTGCAGTTCAGCCTGATTCCATGCGCTCTCAAGTGCGAGGATCATGCTCTTGTCGCCCGCAGTGGATTCCTGGTTCTCCTGCCCTGGACTCACCAGCCACAACGCTGACAGCAGCAGCCCGAGTGTCAGGATGCGGATCATAGGCGATCTCCTTTCGCGCCATGGATCGACAACGTAAGAATTTTATACCTTTGTGATTTCGCGCAGCGCGGCAAGCAGACGCTCGACTTCTTCCGCCGTGTTGTAATGCACGAGCCCGATGCGCAGGAAGCCTCCGGACTTTTCCACGTCCAGGTGCTCGGTCAGATTCAGTGCGTAGTAGTTGCCATCCCAGGTGAAGAAACCGCGTTCGCCCAGTTTGGTGGAGAGTTCGAGAGGCGTGTGGCCTTCGATTCTTACCGCGAAAGTTCCGCAGCGTTCGCTGAATCGGACAGGATCGGTGATGCCATAGATCTTCGCGCCGCGGATCTGCTTCAGTCCTGCGATGAGTTGTTCCGTGAGAGCACGCTCATGCTCGTGAATTGCGGCGTATGCGGCTTCGATGGCTGCGCGACGGCTCTTTGCTTCAGGATGGGCGCGCCCGCCCAACTCCGCTATGTACTCCACGCATGCCGTGATCCCCGCGATGCACTCGTGATTCAGCGTGCCCCACTCCCAGCAATTAGGAATCGCATTCGTATTCGGGCGAACTTTGTAGGGGCGAATCCGCTTGAGATGTTCGCGCTTTCCGTAGAGCACGCCCATGTGCGGTCCGAAGAATTTGTATGTGGAGCAGGCGAGAAAGTCGCAGTCGAGATCGGCCACGTCAATCAATCCATGTGGGCCGTAATGGACCGCATCGATGTAGGCGAGAGCTCCGGCCTTGTGCGCGAGCTGTACGATCTGTTTCACCGGATTGATCGTGCCCACTGCGTTTGAGGCATATCCAACGGCGACCAGTTTCGTGTTCTGGTTAATCTTCGACCCGAGGTCGTCCATGTCGAGTGTGCAATCTTCATCGTGAATCTCAGCCCAACGGACGGTGACTCCGCGATCTTCCGCCATCGCCAGCCAGGGCGAGACATTCGCATCATGATCGAGGCGCGTGACCAGGATTTCATCGCCGGGCTTGAGTTCGCGCCCGATCGCACGTGACATCGCGAAGGTCAGCGTCGTCATGTTCGGTCCGAAGACAACTTCGTCGGCTCCGCAGTGCAGGAAGTCGGCCATCGCGGCACGGGCTTCCGCGATCATCGCGTCGGTGTGGCGGCTGGTGGAGTACGCTCCGCCCGTGTTGGCGTTGTCGGTGCGCAGGTATTCAGAGATGGCGTCGACCACTCGCTGCGGCACTTGCGTTCCGCCGGGTCCGTCAAGGAACGCTGCAGGATGGCCGTTCACCTTCTGGGACAAAGAAGGGAATTGGGACCGAACATAACTCAGGTCGAGGGTGCTCGTGACGGCGGTAGACATGACCTAATATTTTTATCACGGCGAATGCCGTGGCTCGTTAGGACCGGTGAGTGCGGAAAGCAGAGCGGTCATATAAATTAAGACATGTAAATTAAGAGATGCTATTTTCGAATCCGCTCATGAGACCGGCAGCCATCTTCACGTTTATCGCAGCGATTGCCATAACCGGCATCGGCACCGCTCAGCAGACGTCGCCTGCGGCGTCCGGCAACGCCGTCTATGCAGAACTCGCAAAAGCCCCGGCGAAGGCCGCCGCCCGCGACAATCCTCTGCAGAAAGATCCCGACGCGATCCCCGCGGGAGCCAAGCTCTTCGCCCTTCACTGCGCCGAATGTCACGGAGACACTGGCGAGGGCGGGAAAGGCAACAAGAAGGGCCCCAGTCTTCGCGCCGGCGAAGTCCAGCAAGCTACGCCCGGCGCCCTGTTCTGGCTCCTGACCAACGGAGTCGTCCGGCGAGGCATGCCGGTCTGGTCCAAGCTTCCGGAACCGCAACGCTGGCAATTGGTCAGCTACATCAAATCCCTCGGGACCTCGTCCCAGCATGAGCCGGGAACTCCGCCAAGTCCTTGAGAATGATGCAACCTGGGACGTTCCACGACCTTGCGACTTTCCCCCTCCCGCCGCATCTAAATCCAGTGTTACGATAGAAAGTTCGACCCCGCAAAGCGGGACGCACTTATACAGATCGCCAACCCGGCAGCGCCCGCCTGATGGAGCGTCCGCCGAAAGGTGACGTTACAACTGAGGAGAGAAAGCAATGGCAGGCAACGGAATCGTCGAAGTCACTGACGCGAACTTCGACCAGGATGTTTTGAAATCGGACAAGCCCGTTCTGGTGGACTTTTGGGCTACCTGGTGCGGTCCTTGCCGCGCCATCGCCCCCATCGTCGAAGAACTGGCTGCCGAGTATCAAGGCAAAATCAAAATCGGCAAAATGGATGTGGACTCCAACCAGGCCACGCCCATGCGCTACAAGGTCACCGGCATCCCAACCCTGCTGGTCTTCAAAGGCGGACAGGTCGTCGAACAACTGGTCGGCTACCGTCCCAAGGACGCCATCGCCCAGGCCCTGAACAAGCACATCTAAGATCAATGGGAATTCACCCAAATGCCCGGCCCTGTCCGGGCATTTTTGTTTTCACGTAGAGAGCGCGAGACTACAATGTCGGCCATGCGCTGCTTCCGTGAACTGGTTTTGTTGTTAGTTGCTCTCTCGATCGCCTCTCACGCCGACAGCACAGATCTCCGGCAATATCTGCGTGATCACTATGAGGGCAAGACATTTGTGCTGCGAAGCTTCTCCGCCGGAGATCATCTGTTCTACAACTCGTCGGGAGAACTTACGAAGGGCGCTTCTTCCGATGACTGGACCACAAACGGCTTCATTAGGCTAGACCGCGCTGAACTCACTGACGGCCGGCTCTCGCTCGAGGCGACACGCTTGGTCGTCATCTCAGAGCAGGAACAATTTAGGCTTCATGTCGCGATGCGCCCAGGACCGCCTAACCGAGAGCAGCCACTCCTGGTCGAAATCGAAGCCGACCTCGTGGCCAAGGACCCAGCTTCTGACGAGGTCGATCGTCTTTTGTCGAAGATTTTCCTCACATCCCACGACCGCCTCTCCGATCTGGTCGCCGACTACTGGAAGCCGTGCGTCCCGCAAGCACTCGCCGGCAAGGACAAGATCTGCCACTTCTCCTCCGAGATACTGGCTGTGCTCGGAATAGCTCGACCTCCGGAAACCAAGACCGAAGCATTACCTTCTGGCTCTTCGATTACTTTACGTCCGAAACCTGTAGGGATTCTTGACGAGACAAACGCGCTTTTCCATGTTGGCGGCGCTGTAAGTGCTCCTCGTCTGCTGGAACACCATGAGCCGCCATTCAGCGACGCCGCACGCGCCATAAAGTACCAGGGTACGATGACCCTCGGTCTCATCGTCGATAAAGAAGGCGTCCCCGGAAACCTGCGTATCTTGAAGCCGTTAGGATGCGGTCTCGACTGGCAAGCTATTCAGGCGGTCAGCAGCTGGAGGTTCCAACCCGCAGAAAAGGACGGTCAACCAGTCAGAGTGGAAATTGCCGTAGAGGTGGATTTTCGCCTGTATTGATATTCCGAAGAACGGAGAACTGATGACGGATGACTGACGGCTGATGACTGATGACTGAGTACTAGTATTTCCTTAACACGCCAATCACCCGCCCCTGCACATCCACCGACGCTGCCGGCACAATAATCGGCTTCATGTTCACGTTCGACGGCTGCAGGCGAATGCTTTCACCCTCGCGATAAAAACGCTTCAACGTCGCATCGCTCGATTCGACCAAAGCAACGACGATATCTCCGTTGTGCGCAGTCTTCGCCTTCTCGACCAGAACGTAATCGCCGTCGAGAATGGCCTCGTCCTGCATCGAGTCGCCGCGCACTTCGAGCACGAACACCTCCTTCGAGCGCACGAAATCTGCCAGCGAAATTGTCTCCGGATTCTCCACCGCCTCAATCGGCTGGCCCGCGGCAATGCGTCCCATCAGCGGCAATACCAAGCCGGTGTTCACGCTCATCGACTGCTTCAGCTTCCCCTTCGGAGGCACCAGATCGATCGAGCGGCTACGGTTGTAGTCGCGCGTCAGCAGGCCCTTCTTCTCCAGGTTCGAGATGTGCTTATGCACCGTCGCCAACGAATTCAGCTTCAGCCCATGCCCAATCTCTTCAAAAGAAGGCGAATAGCCGTTCTCGGTGACGAATCGTGAAATGAAGTCATACACTTCGCGCTGCCTGCGTGTAATGGCCATGGCACATTATTGGCGAAGATAAAGCGAAAAAGCAAGCAAGAAAATGACCTATCCGGTACCCAGCCGCCTATGGTCTCCTTCGTGCCCTTCTTGGTTTCCGTATTTTGCATTTTGAGGCGCTGCAACTTTTTCGCGCCCCGCCACTCCAATCCAACAGATCACGCGCTTCGTGTTTCGAAGGGGGAACGCCAAATGACATCATCGATTCGCCTGACTATCGCTCTATTCGGATCGCTGCTCGCCACCGCCGCCTGCACTGCCAGGGCCAGCGCCCCGATGGCTATTCCCGCGCCAGCCGTGGATGCCCCGCGTGCCTCAGCGCCCAGCCAGCAAACCGTCGTCTTTGCCGGCGGATGCTTTTGGGGCGTGCAAGCCGTCTTCCAGCACGTCAAGGGAGTCATCAGCGCAACCTCCGGATATTCCGGCGGCTCCATAAAAAATCCCGGATACGAACTAGTCAGCAGCGGCGAAACGGGACACGCCGAGTCCGTCGAAGTAGTTTTCGATCCTTCGCAGATCACCTACGGCGAACTCCTGCGCGTCTTCTTCTCTGTCGCGCACGATCCCACAGAACTCAATCGCCAGGGCCCCGATGAAGGCACGCAATACCGCAGCGCCATCTTCTATACGAACGACGAACAAAAAAAGATTACCGATGCCTACATCACGCAACTCGATCAGGCGAAAGTCTTCTCCCATCGCATCGTGACGCAGGTAACTCCGCTGAAAGCCTTTTATCCGGCAGAATCCTATCACCAGAACTACGCGACGCTGCACCCCAACAATCCCTACATCGTTTACAATGACGCGCCCAAGGTAGAGCACCTGAAACAGCAATTTCCGAGTCTCTACACGGGAAAGTGAACTGAGGTGTTCCTTCGTGGTTGAAGATTTCTCTGGGATAGCAAAATGCTGGATTCGCAACAACAAGAAGAGAACGCAATGCCAATCCGCGAGCACCCGCGCGCAGAAACTTTCTGCATCCATCTGCGCCCGTTCCATTCATAACTGATCGAAATGGCCTCATTCCGCGAACCCACGTCAACGGAGAAGTTCTTCAACCGCGCCATGGGATTTCTCGTTTCCATCGGTTTCGCTCCCTCGTACATGCAACTGCTCGAGGTGCGCGGACGAAAATCCGGCAAGCTCTACACGACTCCAGTCGATCTGCTGGAACTCGACGGCAAGCGCTACCTGGTTGCTCCGCGCGGACGGACACAGTGGGTTCGCAACGCGGAAGTCTCGGGAGAAGTCACGTTGAAACGAGGCAGCACGCGCCAATCATTTGTGGTGCGCGCGCTAAACGACGTTGAGAAACTCCCGATCCTGAAAGCTTATCTCGATCGTTTCAAGACAGCGGTACAGCGCTACTTCACCCTCCCCGCCGGATCCCCACCCGAAGCATTTGCCCAAGTGGCAACAACTTACCCGGCATTCGAACTTCTGGAGACGTAAGTGAACGAACTATGCGGGCGATATTTCCCGGGTGCAACTTCGTATCCTTCGCGGTTCAGTGTCTGCCTCACGGATGTGCCTTCAGCGCCTTGCTTTTAGATTTCGTGGAAGTCGCCGGCGCTTCGAACCCAATCCGGCGAGGATTCGCCGGCATCGGCGCCATCAGTTCGCGGATCGCCTCAATCAGTTCCTGGAGTTCGTTATCATGCGTGTCAATGCGCCCTTCAAGTTCTGACAGCTTGGAGACGACTCGCTGATTGACGATCAATGCTTCGCGCATGCGCACGAATGCGCGGACGACGAACACGCTCATCTCGACTGCGCGCTTCGAGTTCAGCACGCTTGCGGCCATGATCGCGCCATGTTCGGTGAAAGCATGGGGCAGATATCTCCGGCCGCCATGCGCAGATCTTGAGGTCGCATTTTGCGACCTCAAGTTGTCGTACTCCGCTTGTGTGAGCCTAAACAGGAAGTCCGGAGGAAAGCGTTTCGGATTGCGCTTGAGCTGCTCGTTGAGCCGCTTCACCGTTACGCCATAGAGCTCAGCCAGATCAGTGTCGAGAATAACTCTTTGATTTCGCAGAATCAGGATCTTCGTGCTCACTCGCTTTGTGAGAACCATCGCAGATGTATTCATGATTTGCCGAAACTTGAGGTCACAATTTGTGACCTCAAACATAGATTGAAAGGACACGGCATCATAGCAAGCCCAAACCGGCCAGAACACAAAGAACCCGTGCGTGCGCACCAAGTAGAAAACTACGCTGCAAGCGGGCAGGCCCACGCCACGGTCCCCGCGGATGGCTCGTCTGGAAAGGGCACATGTGGGGACAGCCGCCCTCGGCTGTCCGCCAGCCCCCAATTCCTGTCATCCTGAGGGTAGCGAAGGACCCCGTCCCTGCCCGAAGCACCTGTGACCTCCGAAGGTGTCCCCCCAGGCTTAGCAGGGAGCTGCCAACAGAATCTCGAGAAAATGTGACGCCAGTCACAGTCAGCTCCGGGTAAAATGGAGATATTCATAGCTTCCCAGCGCGGGTGGGAGTGCCGTACACTGGCGGCTCCGTTTCCCCCGGGGAACGACTGACGAACTTCTGAAGGAGCCCCCAATGAAGTCACGAACGGAAGATCCATTCGGGACGATCGAAAGTGCCCACGATTTTATGGTGTTGCTGGCCGCAGCCGTGACGCAGGCAAAGGAAGAACTTCAGGTGGATGTGGACCGGGAATCGAAAGACGCGGATCTGTCCCGCCGCCTCGATGCGCTCCGGATGGCGCTGTACAACGTGGAAAAGCTCGAACTCCACTTGACGCGCAGCAGCCGAATCCTCAACGACCTTCGGACATTGCGGCGATTGCTATTCGAGGAGAGAGCCGGGATTCGTGCGGAATCGCGAGCTGTCGCCAATGTCGAAAATCAATCGGCCGCGTAGTTAAGTCCTCGCCGAATCTGTGCAAGATTTTTCACGGAGAGAATCTTCTCATTGACACTGCTGGGCCTCCGTGGTTTCTTCAATCAATCGCGACCATTCCCCAATCGCCGGAATATTCCGACGCACGTCGATCTGAGGTGTGATTTTTGCAGTAGACGGCTCTTTGCCACTTTTTTCGCGGCGTGCTGTCCGTCGCATTCCGCATGTCTGTAAATGTAAGGGAAGCTCGAACTCCGACGTCTGGTGGTGCACCCTTGCTGTCGTTTATTGTCGGTACCAGTTCACTCTAGCCACTGTCTAACAACGAAATCCATACGGCCCTGGGGATCTTCTTACTCTCTTATCAGGAGGCTCTGTGAAACCAACGAACCGCCTCGTCCACTGTCTGGTCCTGGTTCCATTCTTAGTGCTGGCTTCGGTCCCTCTGCATTCGCAGGATTTCGTCAATTGCAATAGCGGAGTGGTATGCGCCCTCCCGACGGCTCTAGGTTTTTCCCAGGCTCAGGGAACGAGCAGCGCGTCGGAAAACGTGACAATTTATAACGGCCTGACGACGAATGTGACCATTGACTCCGTCAGCTCCAACTTGTCTCAGTTCGCGGTGACGGGTAAGACACCGACGACACTGACGCCGGGGCAGTATGAGACTTTCCAGGTACAGTTCAGTCCGGTTTCAGCCAAGACCTACACGGGAAAGCTGACGTTCACGATGACCGGAACCAAAAGTCAGACGGTGAACGTTACGGGCACGGGCCTGAACGCGGGTGCAATTCCAAGCTTGAGCGCAACCTCGCTGGACTTCGGTAGCCAGGCTCTGGGCACAAACGGACCGTCCCAGAATCTGACCATCACGAATATGGGGACGGCGGCTGTCCAGCTTAAGGGCGTCACGGTGACGAGTCCCTTCAGCCAGACCGGGTGGACGACTGCGACCACGATCTCCGCGGGAAAGACTCTGACGCTGAAGGTTAGCTACATGCCTACGAGTTTGGGGGCGACCACCGGAAATGTGTACCTGACGTATGACGTGGCTCCGAGCCAGGGAGTGAGCTTGTGGGGTACCGGGGCGGCGGCAACGGCGCTGGGAGTGGATACGCTCAGTAATCTTCCGGCAGCGACACAGGGTGCGGCCTACCAGATGAATCTGAGTGCCGCAGGAGGGAGTGCTCCTTATACGTGGTCGCTTGCTTCGGGCTCCAGCCTGCCCAGCGGACTGAGTTTGTCGAGTAAGGGAGCCATCAGCGGGACGGTCGCATCCACGGTCACACTGAAGCAGTATCCATTTAGTGTCACGGTGACCGATTCGTCGAATGCCACATCGACTCGAGCGATGACGCTGACGGTCAGCAAGCCAACAGGCGCAAGCTGCAATAACACGGTTTTCAATGGCTCGAACGGTTCCCCGCTGGTGCCGATCACGGATCTGGGTACGGCGCTTTACCACGGCGAAGCGGGAGGCCTCTACGCCAATGGGAGTAATTCGGACGACGCGAGCCATCGAGCCTTTGGGCAGGGAGCGGCGGCCGGAATCCAGCCTCTCGATAGCAACGGTAATCCTGATCCAAACGGCAAATATGCCCTTTTGGGAATCGGGCTTTCGATTACACAGCAGTCCTGGGCACAATTTGCGCCCATGGCGAATGCCGATCCGGCAAAGAATCCGAGTCTGGTCGTGGTGGATGGCGCGACCGGCGGCGCTACCGCAACCAATCTCACATCCACCGCCAACGATGCATTCTGGGAAGTGATGACCAATGGCTATCTTCCGAATGCAGGGGTGACGGCCAAGCAAGTCGTGGCAGTTTTTTTCATGGATCTGGATGGCGGTCCCAGTGGGACTTTTCCTAGCGATATGACGAAACTGCAGTCCCAGTTCGAGACCATCATGCGCAATGTACTCACGCTGTTCCCGAACGTGAAGATCGCCTACCTCTCGAGCGTGTACTACACGGGTTACTCCAACGGTTTGGGGAAGAAATTGGATCCGGAGCCTTGGGCTTACGAGAGTGGGTTCGCGGTGAAGAATGCGATCCAGGATCAGATCAATGGAGTCGGAAATCTCAACTATGATCCGGCTCACGGAGCGGTTACAGCCCCCTGGATGGCCTGGGGTCCATATATGTGGGCCAACGGTATGACTCCGAGAAGCGACGGAGTGGTGTGGGGCTGCCAGGACGTGCAACCCGACGGGACACATCCGGCGATTCCGGGCGGTCGAATTAAGGTCGCTTCGATCCTGTTGAACTTCTTTAAGACCGATAACACGGCGACGCCGTGGTTCTTGAGCCCGTCGGCGCAGGAACATAGGTAGCATCTCCGGAAGATTCGACGCCTGACGACAGAAATTCTTTTGGTTTCGACCAGGCGGAGTGGTATCTACCCCGCTTCTACAACATGCCAGCAAGACCTTTTTCCCGCGCTGGCCAAAGCCTCGGACAGTGATACCGGGGCAGAAAACCATCACCACCAAGGACACGAAGTATCACGAAGGGAAACTCTTCAATTGCGTCTTTCGGGAGACTTCGTGTCCTTCATGGTTGATGCCTTTGCCGCCGGTTACGAGCGGTCGGGATCGGGTTGCGCGGAATTCTTCAACGTGACTTGATCGTCCGAGACTTCGCCGCTTCTTGCCACTGGTTGTGTTTGCGCGTGGGGATCAGGTTGGGGTTCGGCAATTGGATGCGCGACTTGTCGGGCATCGATCGGATGAACGCTGTCGATTGGAGTGATCATTGGCGGTCTCCTGCAATGTGAAATCGGCAGGGGCGCAAGTGACTTTACTATCCTTTGCAATCGTTGGTAAGAGTTACTGAGAAGAGCCGGGCTAGGCTCCGGTTACCAAGAATTTTTCTTCTGGCTTGGCCGCTTTCTCCGGCTCCACGTTGGCGGTTACGTCTTGCACAAATTCCCGGCGGCGCTCGGGTTGACCTTTGCGCTCGACCTGGCGGACGCGGCGGGTCGGCATGTTGCTGGGTTCAAGGCTGACAATACGTCCTTCGCGGACTACGATCTGCGAGCGGAACCAGTCGGTGCGGAACATGCGTCCAGCGGCGTAGAAGGTCATCGAGGCGGCGATGGGGCCTTCAAATTCGTATCCGGTGCAGGCGAGGATGCGCTTGCCCATCTCCTGAGTCCAAGTTAGCCCGCCGACCAGTGGGTCGTTAATGCGGCAGCGCTCGAACGGCATGGCATGGCTCAGCTTCCGCAGCTGCAGAAGCTGCAGCAGGACCGAAGTTTTCGCCAGATTCGTCACGATGATGCGGGCTTCAGTTGGCGAGACACGTTCGAGTTTGATGTGGAGGTCGGGCGTCCATTCGCGCTCGAACTCTTCGCGGGCGAGTTCCAGCCCCCTGTCAGTTGCTTCAACGTAGCGCAGTGTGGCTCGGGCCAGGATCACACTGAAGAAGGTGGTCACAATCGTAGCGATGACCGGGATATAGCTGACGAGTGTGCCCCAGGGGACGCGGAATGAGTTCATCATCTGCAAAGTATGCATCGTGCGAAGTGGCTCCTCGCAGGCGCGCGATGGGGGAGGGCGCCGTGAAAGGAGTCTAGCGTCGTGGGTTGCCTGGGCCTAGATGCGGTTGGGCATTGAACGGTAACAGCGGGGTAACCAAGACTTCCGTAATGAGGCAAGCGGCTCACCACAAAGAGAAGCCTCTGTGTCCCCTGGGGTGAAGCTGTTGACTTACCTATTCCAGGACGCTGTCGTCGAGCTTCTTTTTGCCCCAGTCGGCTGCAGCCTGTACGAAAGCCAGCACCACGGGATGCGGATTCTTTTCGGTGGAGGAGAGTTGTGGCTGGAATAGCGTCGCGACATAGAAGCGGTGCGTGGGGGATTCGATGGCGCGGATTTCGCCTTGTGGTCCGCGGGCTACCACGGGGAATCCAGCTTCCATGGCGGCCCATTCGAAATCGGGATTGATTTCGAAGTTGCAGAAGAATTCTTCTTTCACCGTCTCGACGTCTTTGCCGTAGAAGCTCTGCAGGTACGATCCCGGGCGGAGTTTGATCTCCGGCACTACACCGGAGAGCTTGGGAGCGTTGCCTTTGCGGTCGGGCACTGCGCAGGCGACCGGATAAATGATGATGTTCTTCGATCCGGAATTGTTCTCGGCGGAATCGGCATCGGCGATGTGCAATACGTTGCGGGCAAATTCGATGAAGGCATATTGGAATCCCCCGCAGGTACCGAGGTAAGGCCAGTCGCGGCGCCGAGCGAACTCGATCCCTTTCAACATGCCATCGAAGCTTTTGTAGGGACTGCCCGGAGATCCCCAGAACCCGTCGTAGGTTTCGAGCTTCTTTTCGGCGTCCGGGGCGGTGAGCGATGGCGTGGCGATCCACTCGCTCTGGACTTCCATGCCAAGCTTGCGGGCGGCGTGCTGCAGGGCCTCGTTCGTGGCGTGGTGCGAGCGGAACTCGGTATTGAAGTCGCCCAGAATTCCGATGCGTACAGGGTCGCTCACGGGTCTGATTGTACTAGACGAGCCGAAGCGATCCAGCCTTGGGTAAGGCTCCGTACGTTAGAAGCAAGGTGCTCGTGGAGAGTAACTGACGGAGTCCCTCGGACTTCGCTCAGGGCAGAGTTCCTTTCCACGGGGGGCCGCGTTTTACAGAATATTGACATCTGCGCCGCGCTGGCATGGAAAAATCTGCATCGAAACGTGCGGTTTCAGGAGGCTGCTATGAAAGGTCTGGCCGGGCTGCCTGCTTTTGTTGCTGCGGCGTGTGTGACGACGGCGTCGATCTGTGCGGCGCAGTCTTCATATTCGATTAAGGACTTGGGAGTGATCAACACGAACGGGTATAGCACGGCAACGGCGGTGAACTTCGTCGGAGAAGTGACGGGAGCGGCGGGTGCGCTGAATACGCCGACGAGCGAAGTCTTTCTCTACACCAACGGCAAGATGACCAGTTTGGGGACACTCGGAGGAACCATCGGGTATTGGAAATGCGATCAATTCATCCGGGCAGATCGCGGGATACTCGGAAAACTCGAGCAATGTTTATCGTGCGTTCACGACGAGCGGAACGAAGTTGGTCGATATCGGAGATCTCGGCGGGGGGTCGGCCGTGGCGTATGGGATGAACGATGTTGGGCAGGTGGTCGGATCGGCCGTGACCGCCGATCTGAGCAATCATCCCTTCCTGTACAGCGGCGGAACGATGATCGATCTGGGGACACTGGGTTCGCCCAAGGGATCGAGTTGGTGGAACGCGGCGCAGGGCGTGAATAACTCCGGAGTCGTGACTGGGACTTCCTACGATAAAAACGGAAATTTCTTTGGCTTCGTGTGGAGCAACGGCAAGATGACGAAGATGGGAACGCTGGGCGGAGCGTGGAGCCAGGCGAATGCCATCAACAGCAAGGGTCAGATCACCGGTGTTGGTTACACGAAGAACGGGTCGGCGCATGCCTTCATTGCGAACTGCGGAAGTTGTACGCTGAAAGATCTGGGGACGTTCGCGGGGAGCACGAGCACGGTCTGGGGATTTGCCATCAATGACTCTGGCGTAATTGTCGGACGCTCGACATTCAGCAACACCTATCACGCGTTTGTGTACAGCGGCGGCAAGATCAAGGATCTGAACTCGATGATTCCGAAGGGTTCGGGATGGGTGCTGATCGAAGCGGACGGGATTAACGCCTCGGGCCAGATCGTTGGCCAAGGGACGCATAACGGCGCCGAGCATGCGTACCTGCTGACGCCACAGTAAAAGTTTCCACAAAGGGGTGGATTGTTTGGCCACGCTTGATTATCGGCGTGGCCTTTTTTGGTGCGTCGGTCATTGGGACCGTGGTCCACAGTTTTCAGCTGTCAGCACCAGACACCGGCAATTAACCACGTGCGACTAAGGACTAGGGACCAGCTAACCTTTCATCACTTTCAAAAACGCTGCCTGGAATTTTTCCATCTCCGGCTGCGTGCCCACCGTAACGCGAACCCACGTCGGCATGGACGGCCATGTCCGGCCGACCAGGACGTTTTCTTTGGCCATGGCCTCGCGCACTTCTTTTCCGGGCCGCTTGGTGTCGATCATGAAGCAGTTGGATTCCGACGGGATGTAGGTGATGCCATTGCGGTCGAGCCACTGGAACGTTTGCTGGCGGATGGTGGTGTTGATCTTGCGGCGTTCGGGGACGAGCGCCGGGTCGCGCAAGCTAGTGATCGCGGCCACCACCGCGGTGATCGGCATGAAGTTCCATCCGCCGCGAGCCATGACTTTCTCCAGCAGGTCGGGGCGGGCAATAACGAATCCGCAGCGAATTCCGGCCATGCCGTAGGCCTTCGAGAAAGTGCGCAAAACGATGACGTCCTTGCCGGCTTTCACGAAGTCGAGCGCGGAGGGAGCATCGGTGAAGTGGATGTAAGCTTCGTCCACGAGCACGATGGAGTCCTTGGGCTTGTTCGCGACCAGGAATTCAATGTCGGAATGCGGAGTCAGGGTACCGGTCGGATTATTCGGATTGCAGACGTAAAAGACACCGGCATCCGGAGCCGCCGCGAGCATCGCCTTGACATCGTGCGCGTGAGTACTCGTGAGAAGCACTTTGACGACGCGCGCGCCGCTATTCTCCGACGCCATCATTCCCAGCTCGAAACCCGGATCGGCAGTTACATAGCTTTTCTGCGGCGACGTGAAGGCGAGCACGCTCAGGCTCAAGGGAGGAGTGGATCCGACAGTAGCCCGAACCCAATCGGGATTGAGGCCTTCCGCATCGGTGAACGTCTTCACGAGCTCTTCTGTGAGATCGTCGCGGTAACGGCCGCCTTGGGAAAGGATGGTGGCCATCGCGTCACGCGCAGCCTGGCTCGGTCCAAGAGGGTTTTCATTCGAGTCAATCACAACTGCGTTGGCCGGGGGCGCCTGATGTCGTGCCGCGGCGGCCAGCATCGGTTCAGGTCATTCCTTTGAAAGCGACGGCAGCCGATGCTGCGGCGGAAAGGTGCAGGAAAGAGCGGCGGGAGAAGCGTGGCATGCGGGGCCTCCAGTCTGGGGAGTTTAGCAGGATTCAAGCGAATGCAGAATTGCGGGATGGTTAGGGGATGCTGCGGACGCCTGATAGCAGTTCGCCAAAGCGGAATGGGGAGACTACCCCCGCCAGCCTTAGTGGCGGTGCCGGCAGTGTGGGGGTCCTTCACTGCGTGCAGGATGACAAGGCCACAAATAGTGAACGCTCAGTCTTGTTCCTTCGGCGCGTAGTATCCCGCGCGGGCCTGGATCTTGTAGCTGTTGTCTTTGGTCTTGATCTGGATCTTGCGGTAAGTGCCGTCAGCCTTGTTGTTGGTGGGAGTGTAGCCGATGTTGTACTGGCTGCGGAGTTCTTTGGCGATTTGGTCGAAGGCTTCTTTGAGCTTGTCAAACTTGTTGCCGACGTTGATGACGCGGCCTCCGGTCTGCTCGGTGAGCCTGCGCATCTCGCCCTCGCCGGAATAGCCGAAGCCTCCGTAGAAGCCACGATCGGCGCAGAGCAGGACGTAAACGATGGAATCGGCTTTTTGGGCGGCTTCGATGGCGTCCTGGATCTTGAGGCGGCTGCCCTCATCCTGCCCGTCGGTGAGGAGGATCATCGCCTTGCGGCCGACTTCTTTGGCGAGCATGTCGTGCGCGGAAAGATAGACGGCATCATAGAGAAGCGTTCCGATGGGGTCACGTTGTGTGGGCACTGGCCCGCCACCCATTCCCGGGATACCGCCTTGGCTGTAATCCACATTGACTTTGGCTTTATTCAGACCGGCCTGCAGGCGGTGCGTATCGCGGGTGAAATCCTGGAGAAGGTCAACAGTGATATCAAAGCTGATTACGAAGGCTTCATCTTTATCGGTCAGGACCTGGCGGAGGAATGCGCCGCCGACTTCTTTTTCCATGTCGATGACGTTGCGCTGGCTGCCGCTGGAATCGATCATCATGCCGATGGTCAACGGCAGGTTCGATTCGGCGGTAAAGTACTTGACGGTTTGCGGCTTGCCGTCTTCGGCGACTTCAAAGTCTTCTTTCTTGAGGTTCGGGATCAGAGCACCGTGCTTGTCCTTCACGTTGAAAAACAGCTGGACGACGTTGACATTGACCTTCAGTGTTTCGGTGGGCTGCTGGGAGTCGTCGGACGGCTGCGCAGGCTGTTGCTGCGCCGGTTGTTGACCCACGGCGAGCGGGGCTGCGGCCAGTACTGCGAGAACAGGGATAGATAGTACTCGACGCATCAAGAAGGCACGTTTGAGCATTCCGGGACTCTCAGGATGGTTCTTTGTTAGTCTAATCCTGTAGCGTTAGATGCACCAAACGGGATGGAATTGGCATCCCAAGGAACTGAAAGTGCTTTTTTCTCGAGGCGAGGGGAGCAATCATGCCGGCACTGGGTAGCAGGAGCGGTTGGGACAGATGCATGCTGGTAGTGGTTCTGGCTCTAGGAGTTGCGGCGCAGGGTCAGTCCGCAAACCAAGGGCAGCCCGGAACTCAGGGACAGAGCCAGGCGCCCGGACAGGCGCAACCAGCTCAAGATATCCCCGATGCGCCCTCGACCGTGCAGCCACCGGCCGCCAAGCAGGATCAGGGGTCTTCCAGTTCATCCACTGCGCCCCAGGGAACGGAGCCTCTCCCTGGAGCCAAGCCGCCGTCGGAGCAGCCACAGCCAGCTAAGAATCCTCCTCCTCCGCCGATGCCGCCGGTTGAGACCGTGCCTCCGGGCACCCTGCCGGAAGCCGGAAAGCAGGGAGTCGGACCTCGCAATCAGATCAACCCGAGAGAAGACCTCTACAAGATCTCGCGTCACCACCAACTTCGTCCAGATCCCGGTAATGGTGAAGGATGACCGCGGCCGCCGCGTGGATGGATTGTTGCCCAAGGATTTCTCTGTTCTGGAGAATGGCAAGCCGCAGAAGCTCACGTATTTCACCAGCGATCCCTTTCAGTTGTCGGTGGCGATCCTGCTCGATCTGGGCATGGCGGATGTTGCTCTGCAGAAAGTGAATCAGACCTATTCGTCGCTGGTGGGTGCTTTCAGTCCATACGACGAATATGCCTTGTACACCTACAGCAGTACCGTCAGCCAGGTGACAGACTTCACGTCGCGACCCGAAAAACTTACGGCTACGCTGGATGCGATGAAGCTGGTGCGCGGACATGCGAATGGACCTCCGGTGCTGGGGGGTCCGCTGGGCCCACAACCGCCGATGGTCAATGGGATTCCGGTGGGCAGCTCGGGACCTCCGCCGGTGTACACGCCGCCGAAGGAAGCGCATGTGTTGAACGACGCCATCCTGCGGGCGGCTCTCGACCTGAGCAAGCGCGACCGCACCCGGCGCAAAGTGATCTTTGTGATCAGCGATGGGCGGGAGCGGGGCAGCCAGGCCAGCTACAAAGATGTGCTGAAACTGCTGGAAACCCATAGCATCCAGGTCAAGGCGGTTGTGCTGGATCAAGGTGCCTTACCGGTTTACAAGCAGGTGGAGAAGATCCATCACATCTGGGGCCAGGGTTATGCCGACATCCTGCCCAAGTACACCAATGCGACGGGCGGCGGAAACATCTTTACCGAGCTTTCGCGCAATGCCATCGAAGAAGCCTACGCCCAGATCACGTCTGAGGCGAGGAACCAGTACACGCTGGGATATTCGCCGAAGGCGATTGGCGGCAGTTCGGCCTACCGGAGCATAGAAGTCCTTGTCGACAAGAAGGGGCTGAACATCTATACGAAGTCCGGGTACTATCCCGTCCCCGCTCCCCGATAGTCCTCTGGTTAATCTCATCTGGTTGCCCCATCCTTCCTTCGCGGGCGGTGCGAAAGAGGGGTAGGGACTTTGACTTTCTGAGCAGAACAATTGACCTCGGGCTCGCAAATTCCGACATTTGAGGTCCGCTTTCCTAGGTCCGGAGCACGGGGGTCACCTGAGTAACCTGCGGGGGGTACCCCCCATGTGATATAAAATCGGCGAGCCTCCTATTAGGATGATCAGCGTGCGGAAGTCCCAAAGGGAAGTCTCCGCCTTTAAGGAAAGCCTTTGAGTTTCATCAACTTCGCAGCTCGAGAGATTAACTGCAAGATCGTGTATTACGGTGCCGGTCTGGGCGGTAAGACTACGAATCTGCAGGTGATCTATCAGAAAACTGCGGACCAGCAGAAGGGGAAGATGATCTCGCTCGCCACCGAAACCGAGCGAACTCTGTTCTTCGACTTCCTGCCGCTCGATCTTGGCTCGGTACGCGGGTTCAAAACCCGCATTCACCTTTACACCGTTCCCGGACAGGTCTTCTACGATGCCAGCCGCAAGTTGATCCTGCGCGGCGTCGACGGAATTGTATTCGTGGCGGATTCGCAGGAACAGCGGATGGACGCCAACGTCGAGGCGCTCGAGAACCTGATGTCGAACCTTAAAGAGCACGGGTATGACTTCAACAAGATTCCTTACGTGCTGCAATTGAACAAGCGCGACCTGCCGAATATTCTCCCGGTTGATCTGCTGGCCACGGAACTGCGCAAGAAGAACGAGGCGGTCGTTGAGGCGGTGGCCTTTCAGGGCGTCGGAGTTTTCGAGACGCTGAAGGAGATCGCCAAGCAAGTGCTGACGGAACTGAAGGCGGGCGGGTAACGCGGTGCCTAGTACCGAGTGCCCAGAAAACCCCTTCTCTCCCTGGAATTCCCGTGTTGATCCAGTCCCGCTCTCCTAAACAATCTTCGACTGTCTAAATCAGCGACCGGTTTCGTTTCGTGATCTAGAATGTCTGCCGGAACGAGTCCTCTTCTTCCATCATTCGATTTGGAGAAAACATGCGCCTCTGTTTCTGCGTTGTTTCGCAACTTCTGATCGTGTTCCTTCTATTGCTTCAGTTTGGAGTTTCACAAACGGAGCAGCACAGCATTTATCTCGACGATCTCGATCGCAAAGCCGCCCCTTGCGACGACTTCTATGAGTTTGCCAATGGGACCTGGCGGGCGAACAATCCCATTCCCGCTTCGATGACACGCTTGAGCCGGCGTTGGCAGGCCGGGGAAACGGCGAAAGATAAGTTGCATGACATCCTGGAAGCGGCCTCGGCCGAGAAGAATGCTCCCCAGGCGAGCACGGACCAGATCATCGGCGATTACTACGGAGCTTGCATGGATGAGTCGCGCGTCAATGCCCGGGGCATCGATCCCCTCAAGCCGTGGTTCGCGAAGATCGACGGAGCGCGCGATATGGCTGCGTTGCAGCAGGTCATGGCCGAACTGCAAGACATCCTCGTGAATGTGCCGTTTGCCATGGGAGGGCAGCAAGATCCGCATAAGCCGTCGCTGGTGCTGGCGGATTTCGGCGCCAGCGGCATCAGTCTTCCCGATCGCGACTACTATCTAAAACCCGAGCCGCGGTTCAAGGAAGCGCGCGAGAAGTACATCGCACACGTCACGACCATGCTCAAGCTCGCCGGGTGGGATCAGAAGTCCGCGGCGGCAGCGGCGCAGACGGTAATGGGAATTGAGACCAGGTTCGCAGAGGCCTCGCTGGACAATGTCGCGCTGCGCGATCCGTCCTCCACCGATCACAACACAACCTATGCGCAGCTGCAGGCCATGGCTCCGCATGTCGATTGGGCAGGCTACTTCAAGCACAAGGGACTGCCGACGGATGTGGACATGAACGTCGATCAGCCGAAGTTCATGCAGGAAGTGGACCGGCAGATGCAGCAGACTCCGCTCGCCGACTGGAAGGTATATCTGAAGTGGCAGTTACTGGATTCAGCGGCGAACTCGCTGTCAGCGCCGTTTGTCGAAGAGAATTTCGCATTCAACGGAAAATATCTTGCCGGCGCGACCGAGATGAAGCCGCGCTGGAAGCGCTGCGTGGAATCGACGGACGCCCTGCTGGGCGAGGCGCTGGGAAAGAAGTATGTCGAAAAATACTTCCCGCCTGAGGCCAAGGCGCGCATGCAGGAGATGGTGCGGAATCTGCTGGCGGCAATGCGGGACGATATTCTGACGCGTCCGTGGATGAGCGACGACACGAAAGAGAAAGCGATGGCCAAGATCGCCACGTTTAATCCGAAGATCGGCTATCCGGACAAGTGGAAGGACTACAGCCATGTGGAGATCCGGCGGGATGCGTTTTTCGAGGACATGATCGCCGGCCGCAAGTTCGTAGAACAGGACGACCGTGGGACAATCGGAAAGCCGGTCGATCGCGGGCGCTGGGGAATGACGCCGCCGACCTCCGATGCTTATTACAACGACACCATGAATGAGATTGTGTTTCCCGCGGGCATTCTGCAGCCGCCGGCGTTCGATGTGAATGCGGTGGACGCGGTGAATTATGGCGCGATTGGCGTAGTGATCGGACACGAAATCTCGCACGGCTTTGACGATCAAGGAGCCCAGTTTGATTTTCTCGGACGTTTGCGGAATTGGTGGACGGATGCTGATCTCAGGAACTTTCAGGGTCGCGCCGCTTGCGTGGCCGATCAGTTCGATCACTACTACATCGAAAAAGATATCCATCACAACGGAAAGCTGGTGCTGGGGGAGAGTATTGGAGATCTCGGTGGAGCGAAGGTCGCCTATCTTGCGTATGAAAAATCACTCGAAGGGAAACCTCGGCCCGCGGATGTGGATGGATTCACTCCCGAGCAGCAGTTCTTCATTGCCTGGGGACAGTTTCGTGGGGACGAGATTCGTCCCGAGGCGCAGCGCTTGATGGTGCAGACCGATCCGCATCCGATCGCGAAGTATCGTGTAATCGGACCGCTGTCGAACCTTCCAGAGTTTCAGCGCGCCTGGAGTTGCAAGGCGGACGCACCGATGGTGCGTCCGGAAGGAAAGAGATGCGAGGTATGGTAGCGCCGGCGTCTCGTCGGCTGTCGTGAGGGCTTCTCGCCCTGGCAACTCAACAGAGAACCAGGGTCTGAAGCCTTATCCAACAAGGATGCAGAAAAGCGCGAGCTACTCCGCAGATTCGTCCCACTTGACGACTCGCTTTTCCCGGCTGCTTTTGTGCGCGAGCACTAACGCTCGCTGAGTCCGCAGGAATTGTTCCGGAGGAACGTCGAGTAGAGCCTTCTTCTCGATGGCGTCGCGCACGTTGGCGTAGAACAGGCGGTAGTCGCCGCGTTCGGTTTCGACCTTGCGCGGCTCTTCTCCCACGCGCGTTAAGGTTCCCCAGTGCTCTTTCGCTTCCAGTCCCCAATTCTTGCCCCAGTCGAGGCCATCGGGATAATGATCGCTGCGCAGAATTTCCTCCTGCGGATCCATTCCGAATTTGATAAAGGACCCTTCCGTTCCGTGGATCAGCAGGTGCGGCCCGGGTTTGTAGGCGATGATGCGGGCCCGCAAGGTCGCGCGCAGCCTCGGATATTGCAGGATGACGTCGAAGGCATCGTCCACGGTTGCACTCTTGCGCTGGCAAAGTGCGACGGCATAGATCGACTGCGGTTCGCCGAAGAGCACCAGTGCGCCATCAACGAGGTGCGGTCCGAGATCCCAGAGAACGCCGGCAGCCGGAAAATGTGCTACTTCGCGCCAAGCGCCAGCTTTCGCATCGAGGCGGAAACGATCAAACCGTGCTTCGTATTCCGCAACTTCTCCGAGTGCGCCTTCCTTGATGAGCTTCTTGACCGTCAGGAACGCTCCATCCCAGCGGCGGTCCTGGTACACGGTCAGCAGGCGTCCACGCTGCTCGGCGATGCGCACGAGTTCCTCCGCTTCCTTGAGCGTCGGCGTCATCGGCTTATCCAGCACGACATCGCGATCGGCTTCGAGGCAGGCTTTGGTGTACGAGAAATGCGTGTCGTTGGGCGTGGCGACCACGCAGAGTTGGATGCTCTTGTCCGAGAGCATCTCGTCCAGCGTGCGTGCTACGCGGACTTCCGGGTACCGCTGCTTGGCATTGTCAGTGTGGCGCTCGAGCACGCAGGCAAGTTGCATTCCAGCGACGCCGCGAATCATGGGAGCATGGAACGCTTGCCCCGCAAGGCCGAATCCGATGAGTCCTACTCGTATCATTTCTTCTTCCTCAATCGTGCTCATTTCTGACGATATTACTAAACCTATCTAGTAAACGGTTTGCGAAGGGCCCGGCTCCAGAGGTTACGGAAAACTCCTGAATGCGGGTAGTACTGTGAAAGAGCGGCGCTTTAGCGCCGCGTAAAGCGGGCAGAATCAACAATGGGCTTCAGCCCCCAGTGGCCGACTATCCGATGGGAGTTTCTCCGCAACCTCTTCACTGGTGCCACTTAGCGTTCGGAAAAGACGCGGCCTCTTTAGCCGCCGAGTGAGGCGCGGTTTTCTTGATTCGTTATGCGACAGCCTCTAGCGGTCTTTGACGCGGCGCACAAACTTGAGGCCGGACCAGATTTCGCTGACAGCGCAGACTTTTATGTCCACGAGTCCGGCGGCCAATCCAATATCGCGCACTACATTCTCGTTCAGGTCTGTGGCTACTCCGGAAGTCTTCTTGGGCCAGCTTACCCAGAGCATTCCGGCTGTGCCGAGCGACTTGGTAATTCGCGGAAACTCTTTCTTCAGCTCTGTGCTGGATTTTGTGAAGATCATGGCGAAATCGAGCGGTGCCTTAGCGTCGCTCACCACATCACACTTCGCGAGCGCGGATTTCAACTCCGAGCGGACTTCCGCTGGCGCGGCAATGAGGCTGGTACGGAATCCATCTTTGATCCCGAGTTTTTTCGGAAGGGGAGTGCCTGAGTATCCGGGCATGTCTCTCGTCTGCGAACAAGTTCAGCCGCTAAGGGTACGAAGAGTACACCAAGGACTTACAAAAATAAACCTCGGGGATCCCTACTGCGCTGGCGCGTAGTATCCCCGGCGGGCGCGGACTTTAAAGTTCTTGCGGTCGTTCGCCACGATTTCGATCGTCCGGTAGTGGCCATCGCTCTTGAAATCGGCAGGCTTGTAGGAGACCGCGTACTGGCTGCGCAGTTCGTCCTGAATTTCGGAGAACGCGTTGGCCACATCGCGAAGCTGGAACGGGAAAAAGGCCCGCCCGCCGGTGGCGTCCGCGATGCGCTCGAGGACTCTATCCCCGGCGGCCTTGGTTCCGCTCACGTTGGTGCTGATGGTGTAGACGATGGCCTCGGCGCGTTGCGCCATTTCGATGGCTTCTTCGCGCGTGACATGACTCTGGTTGTCGTCGCCGTCGCTAAGCAGGATGATCGCGCGGCGGACGGTCGCCGTCTTTGGTGTCTTGAGCAGCTTGTCGCGACAGGCGAAGTACAGGGCATCGTACATGGCGGTGCCGCCGCCCGGGCGCAGATCGTGCACCCCATGCGCCAGACGTTCGGTGTTGTCGGTGAAATCCTGTGTGACTTCCGGTGTAACGTCGAATCCCACCACGAAGGCTCGATCTTTGCCCGGGTGGACGGTCTGGTTCAGAAATTCGATGGCGGATTCCTGCTCGAACTTGAAGCGGTCGCGCACCGAGTTGCTGGCGTCGATGAGCAGTCCAACCTCCAGCGGAAGATTGGTTTCGGCGTGGAAGCTGCGGATTTCCTGTGGAGGTTTGTTGTCATCGACGATGTTGAAATCCTTCTGCTTCAGATCGGTGATGCGGTGCCCGTGTTTGTCGGTCACGGTGAACACGACATTCACTTCGTTGGTCCGGGTCCTGATTGTCGTGACCGGATCGTCGCCAGTGCTTCCGTTATCGTCCGCTGGTTGCGCAGCCTGAGCGGCGGGTTGCGCGGGTTGCGTGGTTTGTTGCGAAGAAGATGGATTCGCCGCCGAATCCGTGGAAACATTTTGCCCGAGCATGGGAATAGATCCCAGCGCGAGGAGCAGAGCCCATACGCCGTAGACTGGTTTAGTCCCCAGGATTTTCATCGGTAACCAATATTATAGCCGTCCCGAGGAGCGCCGCGCTGGCAAGAAGCGATCCACCACGAAGAACGAAGGTTCAGAAAGAATCGTCTTAGGCACGGAGCTTTCCCCGGTGATACCTCGTGCCCTTAGTTGTTAAAAAGGGGGGACCGCTTCACTCTCCCTCGATCGCTGCCAGGAAGCTCTGCAGTTCCTGCGGAAGAGGGCTTTTGAAAGCGATAGTCTCTCCCGTTCGAGGATGGGTCAGTTGCAGTTCCGCCGAGTGCAGGAAGTTCCGTGGGAGCGAGAGGCTACTGGTCCTCACGTTCCCGACCCGGGCAGGACGAATTTCTCGAGGTGCGCCGTAGAGAGTATCTCCGGCAACGGGGTGCCCGAGGGAGGCGAGATGAACCCGGATCTGGTGTGTGCGTCCCGTGTCGATTTTGACCTCCAGCAGACTGAACTTGCCGAACCGTGTATCGAGACGGCGTAGCACCTTGTAGTGCGATACGGCTTCACGCCCGCCCGATTGGCGCGTCGTCATCCGGATTCGGCGCACCCGGTCGCGGCTGATGCTGGCCGAAATCGTACCCGAGTCTTTCTTCAACCATCCATGAACCAGGGCGACGTACTTCTTCTTGACCTCGCGCCGTGAAAACTGCTCCGCCAACTTGCGATGGGATTCATCGTTCTTGGCTACGACGATCAGCCCGCTGGTTTCCTTATCGAGACGGTGGACGATGCCGGGTCGCGTTTCCCCGCCAACTGCGGAGAGAGTGGCGAAATGATGAAGCAGGGCGTTGACCAGGGTTCCCCGATTGCGTGCGTCGTCAGTGGCGCCGGCCCCGGCGTGGACCATCATTCCAGCCCGCTTGTTGATGACGGCTAGATCATTGTCTTCAAATAGGATATCGAGCGGAATCTCCTCGGCTATGGCGCGCAGCGGTGGGCGCTCGGCAGGACCGACTACCGATATGTGCTCATCCCCCCTCAGCTTCAGCGAAGCCTTGGCGAAAGCACCGTTTACCAGGATTTTCTCCGACGAGATCAGTTGCTGGACACGGGCCCGGCTGACGCCCAGCTTCGATGCCAGGAATTGGTCCACTCGCTGGCCGGCATCCTCGGCATCGACGGCGAAAGAGGTTGGAGCAGGTTCTGACATGGGCCGGAACAATATTACAGGGCTGGCTATGACCGGGTTGGGTAGCGTCAACTTCGGGTTTCAAAGTTGTAGGCTTCCTCTAGCCCGGAAGGTGCATCCAACGTCGCCGATAACCATGACAGGAAAGACGTGGTGCATCCTCTTCGTTTGCTACGCGGGCCTGTGTGTGCCAACCGGGGTCAGGGCGCAATCCCTTGACTCGACTTTACCGGATGCTCCCAGCCAGGTTGCATTCTCCGAACGCCCGAATCTGCCAGGCGTGCCTGACCAGGGCGCGCCTTCAGACCGGGCAAATTTGCCGGATGATCCCGGCCAACTCGCCTCTTCCGAACATCACGGCGGAACGCCCGCGACCGAACGCCAGGTCGATTGGCATTCTTTGCCCAGGGATTTTCTGCATGATCAGAAGGAGATCTGGCTTTTTCCAACACAGTTGGCCAAGGGAAAGCATTGGGTGCCGACCATCGCAATCACAGGAATTACCGCAGGCTTGATCGTGGCGGACCCGCATGCGATGCCGTATTTCCGGTCGCACAGAGGCAACCTGGATGACATCAACGATGTCTTCGCGACTTCTGTCACGACCGCCGCGGTCATCGGCGTCCCGGCCTCACTGATGGCGGCGGGTTATGCCCGCCATGATCAATACCAGGTGAGCACGGCCATATTGGCAGGGGAAGCTTACGCGGATTCGGCAGTGGTGGATTTGGTTATCAAGGCAATCACACGCCGTCAGCGCCCGATCGATGTCGCGGCCACTGGCTCGTTTCACGATACGTTCTTCGCCGGCGGCAAGTCGCCCTTTAAAGGCAGTTCCTTCCCCTCGGGACATGCCATCGGAGCTTTCTCTGTCGCGACCGTCATCGCGAAACGTTATCGCAACCACAAGTGGGTGCCATGGCTGGCGTACGGGTTTGCCACCACCGTGAGCTTGTCCCGCGTGAGCACGTTGTCTCACTTCCCCTCGGATGTCTTTTTGGGTGGGGCGCTCGGCTACGCAATCACCAACTACACGGTCTTGCAGCCGCGCCACAATGATTGAACGGCCTAGTCAATTAGCGGGTTGCGCTGACCGCCCGTGCGGGCATCGCTTTCGAGCCCGGACGCAGCCACCAGATCACGCCACCGGCTAATACCAATCCGATTGCGATCAGTTGCGTCCCACTCATGGCGCCGCCGAAGACCGAGCCGCGGCCCGGATCGTCGCGCAGGAATTCAAGCAGGAACCGGGCGATTCCGTAGATGAACATGAACGCCCCGATGATTTGTCCGTCGAACTTCCTTCGCTTCAACAGCCACATCAAAAAGAAGAAGTTCGCGAACTCAACTGCGGACTCGAATAGCTGCGTCGGCTCGAGCGGAATATTCAGGGGCGTCCTCGTGATCGAGTTCGCCAGCGGGTTGGTGAAGATCACTCCCCACCAGTGGTGCGTTTCCTTCCCGTAACAGCATCCGGCGGCGAAGCAGCCGATGCGGCCAATGGCGTGTCCCAGGGCGAGCCCCGGTGCGAATGCGTCGCAGGTGCCGAGCGCGGGCATGTGATGTTTCCAGACATACCAGGCGGCGGCTACGAATGCAGCCAGCAACCCGCCAGAAAAAACGCCTCCCGCTTGCAGCGTGTTGATGCTGAAAATCTCGCTCGGATGCGCGGAGTAGTATCCCCACTCATTGATGACGTAAAGAACCTTCGCGCCCACGATGCCGCACAGCACCACAAGAATGCCGAGGTTCCAAGCCTTGTCGCCATCATAGCCCAGCCGTTCGGAATTACGAACGCTGATCCAGAGGCCGATCAGGACCCCTAAAGCGACCAACAGACCATAGGTCGGCAGGAAAAAACGGCCAATATGAAAAAGTTGTGGGAACACTATTTTATTCGATGCGCGAAGGACCACATTCGCTACAACATCAGTCTAGCAGGAAGTTACGAAGTCAGAAGTCTGAAGTCAGAATGCAGAAGTAAAACCACTCCACTCTCATTCTGCATTCTTCCTTCTCACTTCTGCAAAAAAATCAAGCCGACCCACTAGGCCGTGTGATGGGGCCGAGAATGAACCCGTCGGTAGACGTTGGGCGCCCGCCGAGACCCTTTAGGCATCTGCGCATGGCGCAGCGTCGCTCACCGGATCTTAGTTCGAGTCGAGCTCCCGTTCATTCTGCATTGGTTCAAATATCGGTTACCCACCATCACCAACACAGCAGGCCGGCTTTCAATCTGGATGCTAGGGGAAGATCAGCGCCCTTGGCAAGTGTACGAAGGTAAAAAGATGGCAGGACGGTTGCAAACCAGTTCTCCTTTGGACCACGGAAGTACTTGATTCCGCTGATGGATTATGGGGTTATACTTCGGGGCGAAACTACACCCCCAGAATGCGCCGTACTGGCGGGCAAAAGTCGTCGGAATCCGGGATGGCAAAACTCCGCACGATTTCGATCGGGATCGCATCCGCTCTGGTCGGGTTGCACATAGCCGTGTTGTTGGCCCGATACGGCACCGAGGCGGCGTCGCTGTGGGGCGATTGGATCGACTCGGCGGCACCGCTGATTGCGGCGGTCGTGTGCTGGCTCGTCTCAAGGCATTGCGGACCATTTGGAAAACGCGTCTGGCGGCTGGTCTCGCTTTCGAGTCTGCTTACCTGTGCTGGCGAGGCTCTCTACACCTATTACTTCGATTATCTGCATGCGCCGCTCGGCACGCTTTGGCCGAGTGACCTTCTGGTCTTCTTCTGGATCGTGCCCGCGATGATGACGTTGTTCCTGAGTGCGCGGGATTCGGGAGAGGGCCTCGAGTGGCTGCGCGCATTCGATTTTGTGCAGGTCTGCACCCTGGTACTGGCCGTGGAGTTGTCCCAGATTTACGTCCCATCGCGCTGGCAGGCAGCCGGCCAGTCCATGGAGTCACGCACGATGTACGTGGGGATGCTCTTCTTCGGGCTCCTCGCGGTAAGTTTTTTGGCGCGTCTCTTTATCAGCGAAAATCGTGCGGAGAGAGCCTTCTTCGGCCGCATGGCCGGCTTCCTGGCGTTTTATTGCGTCGTACTTACCATCACTCTGCAGGTTCAGGCATCGGGGCATTATCAACAAGGAAGGTGGCTGGATCTTTCTTGGACTGTAGCCTACGGGCTGTTAATCGCCCTGGCCGGCACCTGGAATGAAGCTGAAAAAGAGCCGGCGGCAGAGACGCGGTCGAACCTGCTTCAGATCGTCGTGTTCTTCTCGCCTTTGCTGATTCCGGCGATTGTTTTTCCCTTGCTGCTGGGAATTGCGCAGGAGCGGTTCCTGTGGGCGATCACTCTGGCCATGGTTTCGTTTGTGGCTGCCGGAGGCCACCTCTTTGTGGTCCAGCGTCAGTTGCTCGTCAACTCCCGGGAACGGCAGAGGAACCTTGCGCTGCTACAGGGGATCATGGAAAGCACGACCGATGCCGTGTTCGTGAAGGACCTGAACGGGCACTATGTGATTGTGAATCCCACTGCATCCCGGATTGCCGGCCAGAGCATCGAGCAGTTGCTCGGGAAAACCGACCGTGAAGTTTTCGATCCCGAGACGGCGCGCTCTGTGATGGCATGGGACCGAATCGTCATCGAAACGGGCAGTCCCGTGACCTATGAGCAGACGGGTCTCACGAACGAAGTAAACCGGACGTTCCTCTCCACCAAGGGCCCCTATCGCGATGCCGAGGGAAGGATTGTGGGCGTCCTGGGGATTTCACGGGACATCACCGACAGGAAGAAGGCCGAGGAGGAGTTTCGCAGCTCGCAGCGGAAACTGCGCATTCACTTCGAGAGTACGCCCCTGGCCGTAGTGGAGTGGGATCCCGGATTTCACGTAACGGATTGGAACCCTTCCGCTGAGCGCATTTTCGGATATTCCAAAGAAGAAGCCATCGGGCAGCATGGGAGCTTCATTGTGCCTCTGCAATATCGCGACCATGTGGACGAGGTCTGGCAGTCATTGCTGTCACAACGTGGAGGTACCCGCAGCACCAACGACAACCTCACCAAGGGTGGCCGCACGATTTCTTGCGAATGGTACAACACGCCCTTGATCGACGATTCCGGAAAAGTACTCGGAGTTGCCTCACTGGTGCAGGACATGACGGAACGGGTTGCACTCGAAGAGCGGCTGCGGCAATCGCAAAAGATGGAGGCGGTGGGACGCTTGGCGGGAGGCGTCGCTCACGATTTCAACAATCTCCTGACGGTGATTATGGGCTATTCGCAGATTCTCGCCGAGGGAGTGCCGCCGGGAAGCCGATTAGTGGAAAGCACTGCCGCCATCAAGACCGCGGCGGAAAAAGCGGCAGGCATTACACGCCAGTTGCTCGCGTTCAGCCGCAAGCAATTGCTCTCTCCACGCGTCATCAACCTGAATGACATTTTGCTGAACCTGGATTCGTTGTTGAAGCGGCTCATTGGCGAGGACATTGAGGTTCTTACCCTGCCTGCGGCTGATCTCGGCACAGTAAAGGCCGATCCCAGCCAGCTTGAGCAGGTCATCATGAACCTGGCCCTGAATGCTCGAGACGCCATGCCGGGCGGCGGAAAATTGACACTCGAAACCACCAATACCTACCTGGATCAGACTTACGCTCAGCACCATCAGCCGGTGGTGCCCGGGCGCTACGTAATGCTCGCCGTGAGTGACACGGGTGAAGGCATGAACGCCGAGACTCAGGGGCGCATCTTCGAGCCGTTCTACACGACAAAAGAGGTCGGCAAAGGAACTGGCCTCGGACTTTCCATGGTGTACGGAATTGTCAAACAAAGCGGAGGCTACATCTGGGTCTACAGCGAGCCCGGTCGTGGGACGACCTTCAAGGTTTATCTTCCGCGCCTGGATCAAGCGGCGGACGCGACATCGAGGGAGCCACGTGTCAATGAGGTGCTGCGCGGAACGGAGACGATTCTGCTGGTCGAAGACGACGCCCAAATCCGTCAGCTCAGTACATCCGTTCTGTCCCACTGCGGATACAACGTGCTTGCTGCCGGAAGTCCGGAACAGGGACTGGAATTGTGCCAGGCAAATCGGGACAAAATTCGCTTACTGGTGACCGACGTCGTCATGCCGCGCTTGAACGGAAAGCAGTTGGCTGAAAAGATTCTCCAGTTGTGCCCTGATATAAAGGTTCTCTACGTTTCCGGATACACCAATAACGCGATTCTCCACTACGGAGTGCTCGATTCGGGACTGCAGTTCTTACCCAAACCGTACACGCTGGCAGCCTTGGTAGCGAAGGTGCGCGAAGTTCTCGATGCACCACCGAATCCCTCCTAGCAGAGCTTTGAAAGGCCGCGGCTTTAGCCGCTGGGGGGGAACTTCGGATGAACTCAAGCCGCGTAGCGGCGACAGAAGAATGCTCCCGCACACGCTCCACCGCCCCGATCAGCGACACCCTGGACCACGGGCGGACCGATCTACTCCTAACTTACTTTGCACCTTCCACCCAATAACTCGTTCGCGCCAAAACCGTGTTCTGCCGCGGATCCTTCAACCGCACTTGAATCTGGTGCAACCCGGGACGCGGTAGCCGCGGCGCGAAGCTCAGCAAATATCGGCTGTGTAGATGGTTCGTGAAGTCGTTCATGCGGGATTCAAATTTCTTGCGGCTGACGAACAGCTCGTATTCGCCGCCGGTCATGGACGCGACCGTGGAGGGAATGTTCTTGCGCATGGCTTGTCCCAGACGATAGGCGAGATCGAGGAAGTTCACGCCCTCGTGCATCTCTTCCTGGTTATTGCCGCGGGCTGTGTCGAGTATGTTCGAAACGCCCGGGGAAAATGTCAGCGCGTACATCACCGAATTGGATTGGCCAATCGACGAGACCGCGTCTTCGACTTTCACTTTGCTGCCATGATCGTGCACCTCACTGATCAGTAGTAAAACGCGGAGGCGTCCCTCGGGTTCATTCTTCAGCAGGCCGACCGAGTAGTGGATGGCATCGAGGATGGACGCGCCGCCGTCTCCCGGTTGCAGGTTCGTGAGGTCGGCATCGATCAAGGTCTCGTCTCTCGAGAAGTTTCTGGTGAGGTGTACCCCGCTGTCGAACTCGACGATGGCAACCCGCGCCGTTCCGGGCGCGAACAGCGGATCGATCATGCTGCGGAGCCCGAGGATGCGCTCAAACTCGTGATACGCGCGCCTCCCCGTCTGGATCGCCATCACCAGCGAGATGGGCTGGCCTTCTGGAACTTCGTCCAGCCGGATCGGCTGTTCGACCCCGTCGTCTTCAATGATGAAATCTTTGGACTGCAGTCCGTACACGACCTGGCCCTGAGAGTCCTTCACCAGCGCGGGCACGAGCACGACGTTCGATTGTGTGCGGAGAGTTGTTTCCTGCGCGGAGACACTGATGGTGAGCAGGATGAGAGAAAGGATGGTGACGGGAGGCCGCAGCCTAACCTGCCTTGCGGGTTTCTTCCTGTAGCAATTCGTCGAGGGCACTTACCAATAGATGCGCGCGCTTCTGATAGTCGGTTGCCCCGCTATCCTGCTTCTTCTTCAACAGGTGATACTCGTCTGCAATATTCAAGGCTGCGAGGACCGCAAGGCGCACGGTGTCAATGGTGTTCGTCGCCTCGGCGACCGCACGCATCTTGGCGTCCACGTATTCGGCCAGCTTCAGGATGTACTCGGGGTCAGACCCGCGGAGATTGTAGGCCTGGTCGAAAATTTCAACTCGCACGCTGGCGTTCTGCGCGTCTCGTACGATCTGATCCTTCGTCGCTGTCGCCATCTGCAGTTCTCCGGAGAGTAGTTTCCTGCGATTCTGTCCGCGCTTCGCTAGCTTGCTTCCGCGAGCGATTCGATCTGGGCCAGCATCTTCTCGACCCGGCTGCGGATGTCTTCGCGCTCTTTCTTCAGTTGCACGGTCTCGCGGCGAAGGCGAACCAGTTCTTCTTCGCGATCTTCCATCTGCTGCCGCAGCCTCTCGGCATCACGCTCGGCGGTTGCCTGAGCCTGCTTCGCAGACTTGTACATCTCTATCGTGCGATAGATCTTCTCTTCGAGTGCCTGAAAATCATCGGCCGGAACCTGATGTGGCACCTGTTCCACTGCGTTTGACGCCATAAGTGCACATTCCCCAAAACGAGAATTCGAACTTATGCGCAGTATACTCCACATTTTTGTGGAGAAATCGGGGGGATTCTCCGGCGTTTGCAGGAAAATTCCCAATTCTAGAGGGTTAGTTCTGCAAAGTCGCCCGGGCTGCCGGCCAAGAACCATCTGGAGCGCCCAGACTCTTGTTCGTAACCTATCGACAATCAAAGTTACCGCCGGCGAAGCTTGCTTAACCTTGCGGCCGCCGCATCAAGCGTCTCCGGCTTCTTGCAGAAGGCAAAGCGAACTTGCTTCGCTCCATCGCGCGGATTGCGGTAGAAACTCGAGCCGGGCACACAGGCAACGCCGATGTCCTGAACAAGGTGCTTCGCGAATCCGATGTCGTCGGCGAATCCGAAGGCCGAGATGTCGGTCATGACATAGTAGGCGCCGCGCGGACGGAAGCAGCGGAAGCCGGCAGCGGTGAGCGCGGGCATCAGGTGGTCGCGGCGGACGCGGTATCCCTCTGCCAGTTTCGCGTAGTACTCCGGCGGCAGGCTCAGGGCCGCTGCGCCCGCTTCCTGTAAGGGGGCCGGAGCGCCCACGGTCAGGAAGTCGTGCACCTTGCGAATCGCGTTGGTGATCTTCTCGGGAGCGACCGCCCAGCCCACGCGCCATCCAGTGACGCTGTAGGTCTTCGACATACCGTTGATCGTGACGGTGCGGTCGCGCATGCCGTCCAGAGCGGCCATCGAGAGGTGCTCGGTGCCTTCGTAGAGAATGTGCTCGTAGATCTCATCGGTGATGGCAAGCACGTCGAACTCGAGACAGAGGTCGCGAATCAGTTCGAGTTCTTCCCGGGTGAATACTTTGCCTGTGGGATTATTGGGCGTGTTGAGGATGATGGCCTTGGTGTGCCTGTCGAACGCGCGGCGCAATTCTTTTTCGTCGAAGGTCCATTCCGCTTGGTCGTCTTTGGGCGGGCGCAGCTTTACGAACTTGGGCTTCGCGCCGCTCAGCACCGAGTCGGGGCCGTAGTTCTCATAGAACGGCTCGAAGATGATGACTTCATCGCCGGCGTTGCAGACGGCGAGCAGCGTGGAGATCATCGCTTCGGTCGATCCGCAGCAGACGGTGACTTCTTTTTCGGGATCGACCTTCATCCCCTGCCAGACGCCCATCTGCCGCGCGATTGCGTTGCGCAGACTCTTGGCTCCCCAGGTGATGGCGTACTGATTAATGTCGGAAGCGACTGCCTGCTGGGCTGCCTGCTTGATCTCGGCAGCCGCTGGGAAGTCGGGGAATCCCTGGGCGAGATTGACGGCGTTGTGCAGCATGGCCTGGCGCGTCATCTCGCGGATCACCGACTCGGTAAACTGAGAGACCTTGTCGGAGAGGAAGTGCTTAGCTGGTGGCGGAACTTGGGCGCGACCGCCGGCTTTCTTTGCAGTAGCTTTTCGTGGACCCCGAATGTTGCGAATTGCCATGAGAGGCAGACTAGCACAGGTCAAAAAGCGGGAGCGTTGGAGCGATTCATTGGAATCTTCGTACTGTCTGCAACGGTTTGTTCCTTCGTGCCCTGCGTGGTTCAAGCTCTTGCTTGAGGTAATCCACTCCACTTTTCTCATGCTCAGATTTACTCGTTGGTTAACCCATCCAGAAGAGCTTATCTCCCGTATATTCATCTACATAATATCGAAATGTACGTACAAAATTGTACCTTGGAATGTTCCTGCAGGAACATATGTAAAACTTACGCAGTTGTATTCTCAACGAGTTAGCGGCTCATTGAAGTGGGAAAACTTGAACCACGAAGTGCGCGAAGGTACACGAAGGAAACACGTCGCGCCGGTCTAAGCTCTTGTACGAAGCAGGTCTAGCTACGGCTTGAACCCTACGCTCTGCCACAATTCCGCCGTGTGATACATGGTGCCGTTGGTGATGACGTACTCGATGTTGCGCGTGTTGCGAATGTCGGCGAGCGGGTCTCCGTTGATCAGGATGAGGTCTCCGCGCTTGCCCTTCTCAATCGTTCCAAGTTCTTTCTCGACGCCCATCGCGCGTGCCGGTACGATCGTCGCAGCCTGGATCGCTTCCATGGGCGTGAATCCCGCCTGCACGTACAGTTCGAGTTCGCGATGTAAGCTGTGTCCCGGGACGGCCTGATCTGTGCCGGCGACGATGGGAATGCCGGCCTTGTGCAAGGCGCCTAGCATTTCGATTTCCTTATTGAACGCTCGTTGTTCCAGATCCGATCGCCCGCTTGGCGGCGGCACATCGGTAAGCGGCTGCGCGAGTTCACGGGCGATTTTGTTGATCCCAGGTTCAAAGCTGGCGGGTGGTTTTGCGGTCGTAGCGTCGAAAAGCTCGAACAGGGCCATTGTTGGATCAAGCACGGTGTGATGGTCCTTCAAGAACCTGATCGCCTTCTGCGCCTCGGCAGAATTAAGGTCTATATCCACGGTGGCCTTCACCTTCTCTTCGAACTTTGTATCCGGCGGATATGGTGCATGCATGATTTCTGCAATGTACCCCAGGTGGTTGATCTGATCCTGTCCAGCGTCGATGACCTGATAAGCGCTGAGTCCGTTGGGGACGTGTCCCGTCACAGTCATGCCCAGGCGGTGAGCCTCGTCGGCTACCGCCTTGACCTCCTCCAACTTGACCGAGCTGTAAATCTTCATCTGCTGAAAGTTCGCGGCGTGGTATCGGTCCACCCACATGCGGGCTTGCTCGGGCGTATCCACGCGTTCCACGCCGATCGCCATTGGACCTGAGCCATCGACGATGCCTGCCAAAAGAAGACGCGGCCCAAGTCCGCGGCCTTTTGCGATGGCATCGCGAACCGACGTGATGAATTCAAATTCGTTGCCGCAATCGCGGACGGTGGTCACGCCGGCCGCAAGATAGATCGGCCCCCATTCCACCTGCTCGAAGTGCGCGTGCATGTCCCAGAGCCCAGGCAGGATGGTCTTGCCTTTAGCATCGATGATGTTTGCATCATGCGGAACTTTCACCTTCGCTCTGGGGCCAGCGGCGGTGATGCGGCCATCCTTGATTACGATCGCGGCATCTGGGACTGGAGCGGCGCCAGTGCCATCGATCAGGGTTCCCCCGACAATCGCGAGTGTCTTGGCATGGCTGCCCGGGATGCCTTTCGAAATGTCAGCGAGAGCGCTCATGCCATCCGCCCCGGCCTTGCTCACGAACTCTCCCAGCGCGCTCTCGTAGCCCTCGCGAATGGCTTCGAAGTGGTCGAATTCGGCGTCGGTGGTGATGGCGGCGATGAGGTTGCGATTGGAATCAAACCATAGCGTTTCGCGTCCCCAGATCAGGCCTTCGACGGTGTAGCGTTGAAGCTTTTCTTCACGAGCGCCTACTTGATCTTTGTCCATCGCCTCGATGCGAAATGTATCTTCACCGCGCGGTTCGATCTTTACCCAGCCGCCGGGCAGGGTGGTAAGTTCCGCAGGCGAACCATGCGTAGCCCAGTAGCGCACCATGAGCATCTGCATGGTGGTCGGAGCGTATCCGGCGATGGTGAAGAACGGGCCGGAGGGGAGAGGGGAATCTGTTTCCTTGCTGCGGTTGCGGAGATGCAGTTTGCCATCGGCGATTTTCAGGGACTCATCGATGCTGATGGGGCGGGCGGTGTGGCCTTTGATGTCAAAGGCCTGCGGAGTGAGGTCCGGCGCGGAGCGAAACGTGACCGATAGAGGAACCGCCGAGCCCCGGTCGGTGAACTTGAAATCCACCTTTGCTTCGAGAGAATCGCCATCCCTGTGAATCGCGTAGGTCTCTTGTCCAATCGCCTGTTCAAATTTGTGCAGCGTGAACTTGCCCTGCTCAAGGACGGGCTCGCTGGAAGGAGTTTCGGTTTGAGCGGAAACGAACGGCGGAGCGCTGAGAAGCGCAAGAAGGATGGCGACGAAGGGCAGAGCTCTTTTATGGCGCATGATGTCAGGAATCCGATGCTATAACGCGTGCAGAATTGTAACGGATTCGAGTGCGAGAGGTGCGGCTCTGAACTACTGCAGCCCGAATCGCTCGGCGGCGCGCGCTTTTGCTTTGGCGGCTTCTTCTTCGCGGTTCTTGGGAGGCGCGGTGGTCTCGAGCGAGTGGAGCAAGCGCTTCGAGATTACGGCGACTTCATCGACGGCAGCCAGGAACTCGGCTTCGTTGGCTTTGGAAGGCTTGTTGAAGCCGGTGATCTTGCGGACGAATTGCAAGGAGGCGGCGCGCACTTCGTCGTCGGTGACCGGTGGGTCGAAGTTGAAGAGAGTTTTGATATTTCTGCACATAAAAGTCAGCTCACTGCGTCGCGGATGGTGCGAACGATCCATATATTCTGACTCAAACGCGCTCGCTTGGGAACTTCCCCCAGCAATAACTCATGCCCTGCTACCTTTGCTTGCATGGGCTAGTGGGGCGCGGTATCATTCGCCTCTATCTCGTGCCGTGACTTCGTCTTAGCCCATTCCCCGGGCGAGCAGTGGGGTTCTCGACGCACGACTCTGTGGGGGCTCGTGGTGACATCTTCCGTGCGGCCATTGGCCGTGGACGAACAGGTCGGAGGCTACAAGATCCTCGGGACCGCGGGCGTCGGCGGGATGGGTGTCGTCTATAAAGCACTTGACCTCAAGCTCAACCGCACGGTCGCGCTGAAGTTCCTGCCCGGCGATCTGAATGTTGGCTCAAAAGATAAGGAGCGGTTCCTGCAGGAGGCGCGCACAGCCTGCGCGCTCGATCACACCAACATTGGAGTCATTCACGGTCTGGAGGAGACGGCGGACGGCCACACCTTCATCGTGATGGCGTACTACGAGGGGCTGACGCTGCAGGAGCGGATCCGGCGCGGGCCAATGGCGCCGAAAGAAGCAATCGAGATCATGATGCAGGTGGCGCGTGGCTTGTCGGAGGCGCACGAGCGCAGCATCATTCATCGAGACATCAAGCCATCGAACGTGATCATCACGCGTCAAGGTGTGGCGAAGATCGTGGACTTTGGGTTGGCGCGGGTGGCGAGCAATGTAGCTACGACGTTAACAGCGGGTCCTGTCGGTACGCTGGCGTACATGTCTCCGGAGCAGGTGCGCAACGAGCCGCTGGATCGGCGGACGGATATCTGGTCGATGGGCGTGATGTTCGACGAGATGCTGACCGGAAAGCATCCGTTTGAGCGGGGCAATATGTCGGCGGTGCTGCTGGCGATTCTGGAGCAACCGCCTCCGGTCGAGGGGATGGATCCGGCGCTGGCTTCGATCGTCTGCCGCGCTCTCGCGAAAGACCGCACACACCGTTACAACGACTGCCATGAGTTCTTGGCGGAGCTTGAGGCGTGCAAGCCTGCGTTCGAAACGGCGCCGAGCGCGCCTTCGTCCCGGAATCTGAAGGCTTCGACGCGCGATCTGCGTAGGGCGTTGGAGCATGCGTCGTCGAGCCGGGCGCTGACGACGCGAGTGGATCGGGCGCGGCGATGGGCTGTGGAACTGGCCGCTGCAATTTTGATTCTGGCGGCCCTGTCGCTGGTGATTCCATCGGTGCGCCACGGGGCGGCTGAACTTTTATCGGGCAAGACAACGAACGGCGCGGAGAAGCACATTGCCGTGCTTCCCTTCGACAACATTGGGAACGATTCGTCGAATGAGGCGATCTCGGAGGGCTTGCAGGACAGCTTAACCAGCAAGCTGTCGAATCTCGAAGGAGGACCGCAATCGCTATGGGTGGTGCCCGCGAGCGAGGTGCGGCGGCGGAAGGTGAGCGATCCGGAGGCGGCGCTGAAGGAGTTTGGAGCGACGCTGGTGGTGACCGGCAGCATGATGCGCGACAGCTCGGGCGTACACCTCACGGTGAACCTGATTCGCACGAAGGATGTGCGGCAGGAAGGATCGCTGGCGCTGAATGATGCGGCCGGGAATTTCGCTTCGTTGCAGGATCAGGCGGTGTCGGGACTGGCGCGGCTGATGCATGTGGAGGTTCCCGCAACGGCTCTGCATACAGCAGATGGCTCGGCGGCTCCGGCGGCGTATGAATCGTACTTGAAGGCGCTTGGATATATGCAGCGCTACGACAAGCCGGGGAATCTGGATCAGGCGATTGCGGCGCTGTCGAGCGCGGTGACCACGGATCCGCAATTTGCGCTGGGGTATGCGGGTTTGGGTGAGGCGTACCGGCTGAAATATCAGGTGGACAAGGATCCGAAGTGGACTGAGTTGGCGCTGGGGAACGGAACGAAGGCGACGAGTTTGAATGGCTCGCTCGCCTCGGCTTGGGTAACACTCGGGCGGATTCACGACGCGACGGGCAAGAATGACTTGGCTTTGTCGGAGTTCGAGCGCGCGCTGAAGCTTGATCCACGGAATGCGGATGCGCTAACCGGCCAGGCGCATAGCTACCAGCATGCCGGGCGCATTGGTGATGCCGAAGCCACGTATAAGAAAGCTATTGCTCTGCGTCCGGACTACTGGGATGGATATAACAGCCTCGGCCTGTTCTATGACGACGTGGGCAGGTACGAAGACGCAGTCCAGCAACTGCAGCATGCGATCGAACTGACGCCTGACAATGCAACCGCGTATTCGAACCTCGGTGCGGCTTATGTCGATAGTGGGAAATCGAAATACTTCCCTCAAGCCGAGGAGGCTTTGAAGAAGTCGATTGACCTGGCGCCGAGTTATCCCGCGTACGCCAACCTAGGGGACTTGTACCTGTTGCAGAACCGTTTTGCGGAAGCTGCGGCGACAACAGGGAAGGCGCTGGAATTGAACGATAAGGACTTCATGGTATGGGCGAATCTCGTCGCCGCATACGAAGGTCTCAAGGACCAAAGCAAAGTGACGTATGCACTCTCGCGGGAACTTTCGCTGCTTGAGCAGGCAGCGAACTCTAATCCTCGGGACACTGCGGTGCAATACCGCTTGGGCGACATCTATGCCCGGCAGAAGCAGACGCAAAAGGCACTCGCACATGCGCAAGTCGCGTTGGCTCTGAGCCCAGAAGATCCCGTCGTGCTGGTGTCGGTCGGGGGAATTTACGAGCGGCTCGGCGATCGACGTCGGGCACTTACATACGTCGAAAGAGCGGTCCAGAAGGGGTATTCGCTTCAGATGTTAAAGGCGGACCCTTTATTCGAAAGCTTGTTGTCTGATCCGAATTTCCGGCCAGCTTCCAAATAGACGTTAATTTCAAAGGAGAACAAATATGGCAACGGTAAGAGCACCACTTGGAGCGCTTCAGAGAATCACTATTGGCGTTAATGAGCAGCCGAGCTTGCCCGGACTTTCGATTGGGCCAAGCGACAGTGTGGAGTTCTATAACGCATCTCCGAATCCAATTTCGATTCAGTTCAAGTGCACCAACGGCCCAGTGTTTAACGATATTGCGACCATCAATCCTTACGCGACGAGTTCGCCGCAAAGCCCGCAGAAGACCGAGATCACCACTGACTATGTAGTTATCAATCTCACCACACACGCAAGCACTGGGCCGTACAGCATCGAGATCGGTATCAATGTCCAAACCGTGCCTGCGCCGCTGCTGGTTGTAGTCGCCGCGAACGCGCCCCAGCCGAACAATGGGACTGTCGCGGTTCCCATCAACGGCTGGATCCAGTTCAATCTGACTGACGGGTCGTACGTGATCAATTGGAGTCCTACCGGAGTCTTCCCTTCTGGCACATATGGACCAGGCTTGATCGCGGCGTGGCAGGCGAGCACAGGTAATCAAGCACAAGCAGCAACATTCACTTTGAGTGGTCCGAGAGGTGTTGTGGGCGGCGGCACGGTGAAGGTTGGCTCCTAACATCTGTCGCAAACCAGGACCAGGAAAGGCCGGCAAGATGAGCAAGTCTCAATTTGCCGGTCTTCGTGTTTCACTTCCGGCATCTCGCGACCTGCGGATTTCTATTTGGCCGCTGCGGACGTGGTGGGCTCCAGCACGATCTGGGCCGAGCGATCCTCAGGGGCTGAGCCGAGTCCGATTACGGCGGTCCGGCTGGACGCGAAATCATCACGTCACGGAAGAAGAGGTGCGCCCCATGCTATAATTCTTTATTCTCAGTCGCTTAGCGCACGGAGGACTGTATCGATAAACGTTTTATCCGCATCAATGATCGTATTCGGGCACGCGAAATTCGCGTGATTGACGACGAAGGGAATCAGCTCGGCATCATGGTGCCCTACGAAGCGATCAAAAAAGCCCGCGAAAAAAACCTGGATCTGGTTGAGATTTCGCCCACGGCGCAGCCTCCCGTATGCCGCATCATGGATTACGGGAAGTATCTCTACCAGCAGGAAAAGAAAGAGCGCGAAGCCAAGAAGCACCAGAAGACGATTACCGTAAAAGAGGTCAAGTTCCGCATCAACGTGGACGACCACGATTACGAGACGAAGAAGAATCATGTGCTGCGCTTCCTGGGCGAGGGCGACAAGGTCAAGGCAACGATTTTCTTCCGCGGACGCGAGATGACGCGTACCAGTCTGGGACGCCAGATTCTGGAGCGGCTGATCAAGGACGTCGAACCCGAAAGTATTGTCGAGTTCCGTCCAAGGCAGGAAGGGAATACGCTGCACGCGATTCTGGCTCCGAAGAAGTCGGACAAGGAACGCGAGAAAGAAAAACAGAAAGCCGAGAAGGCCGCGGCGCAGAGCGCGCCCAGCCAGCCTCCTCCGGCGCAGGTCGCCAAGCCCGCGTCGTAGGCGCGGCTTTCGCGACGGGCTACAAATTCATCGCAATTGGCACTTAGCGCTTGGCATTTGGCCAGTCGAGAAAATGCCTGTGCTGCAGTCTTGGGTGAATGCTAATTGCCAACTGCTCAATTACTGAGGTTCTTATGCCGAAACTAAAAACACACACGGGCGCTGCTAAGCGCTTCAAGAAGACGGCAACGGGAAAAGTGAAGCGGGGAAACGCAAAACTGCGCCACATCCTGACGTCGAAAGAGACAAAAACCAAGCGCAAGATGCGCAAGGGTTCTTTGGTGAGCGATGGAGATCTCCGCAAGGTGTTGCGGATGATTCCGTATCAGTGAGAACGATTGCAGAAGTAAGATTTCAGATTGCAGATTGAAAACCGCAGCAATGCGGGTTCAATCTGCAATCGAAAATCTGAAATCTGCAATCCCGGCGTGTGAAGAGGTCATCGAGCGCTACGGCGATCGTCCTTACCTCCAGCCGCCATAAACGAAAGACAAAAAGGAGAACACCATGCCTCGTGTAAAGCGCGGAACCAAACGCCGCCAGAAACGCAAGAAGATACTCGACCGCGCGAGCGGTTATTTCCTCACAAAATCGAAGCTGTACCGCTCGGCGAAAGAGTCGGTCGAGCGCGGGTTGAAGTTTGCCTACTCCGGACGCAAGCAGCGCAAGCGGCAGTTCCGCTCGCTGTGGATCGTGCGCATCGGCGCCGCGGCCAAGCTCAACGGGATGAGCTACAACCAGTTCATCCACGGCTTGAAACTGGCGAAGATCGAACTGGATCGCAAGATTCTGGCGGACCTGGCGGTGAATGATCCGTCGGGGTTTGCCAGCCTGGCGACACAAGCCAAGGGCGCGCTGGCGTAGATAGCAGCGCTCAGCTTTCAGTCGTCAGCTTTCAGCTACATCGGGTGGGGTGCGGTTACACTCGCGCCTCCTTGTTCCCTTATAATTCGTCGTTCCGAGCGAATTGCAGTCTGCGGCGCGAGCCCGCGGTGGAAGGGCTTCCACGAGTACGGATTCGTGTAGGTGGTAGGGATCCTTCGACTGCGTAGACCGCTCAGCTCCGCGAATCGGTCTACTTCGCTCAGGATGACAGACTTTGGACTATGGCTTATAGCGTTCCCAAACTGACAGACTATTCGGCAGCGGCGCTGCAAGATGCGGCTGCGGCTTGCATTGCTGCGTGCAGTGCAGAGGCCGCCGAGGTCCGCAGCGAGGCCGATCTGAAAACGTTCCGCGACCGGTGGATGGCGCGGAAGAATGGGATTCTCACTCAGATTAATGATCTCTGGCTGAAGGGCGCGCCGAAAGAAGGGAAGCGCGAAGCCGGGATGCGCGTGAATGAATTGAAGGCGCGCATTACTGAGATTGTGGAAGGGACGCAGGTGGCGGCGGCGGGCGCGGGCTCGCTGGCTGCCGAGAGCGTCGATATTTCTCTGCCTGGAATACGAAGGCCCATTGGGGCGGAGCATCCGGTTATCAAGACCTGGAATGAGATCGTTTCCGTGTTCCAGAAACTCGGTTATTCCGTAGCCGAGGGGCCGGTGGTTGAGACCGATTACTACAATTTCGAGGCGCTGAATTTCCCTCCGAACCATCCGGCGCGGGATACGCAGGACACGCTGTTCATTGCCGATCAGCAGTCGAAGCCGCAGCGCGAGCGGTTGCTGCTGCGCACGCATACGTCTCCGGTGCAGATTCGTACGATGGAGAAGATGCGTCCGCCGATTCGCATTGTGATTCCGGGCAAGGTGCATCGCAACGATCCTCCGGATGCGAGTCACTCGCCGATGTTTCATCAGGTTGAAGGGCTGGCGGTGGACACGAACATCACGTTCGGCGATCTGAAGGGGACTCTCGACCATGCGATGAAGGCGTTGTTCGGATCGTCGGTGAAAACGCATTTCCGGCCGTCGTTCTTTCCGTTTACCGAGCCGAGCGCCGAGCTGTATGTGACGTGCTTTATCTGCGGCGGCAGCGGAAAGCGCGGGGCGGACCCGTGCCGTCCATGCAAGCAGACTGGGTGGATTGAGGTGCTGGGCTGCGGCATGGTGGATCCGAACGTGTTCGAGTTCGTGAAGGACAGCGGGTATGACCCGAAGAAGGTTTCGGGATTCGCCTTTGGCATGGGTATCGATCGGTTGGCGCTGCTGAAGTATGGCGTGGATGATATTCAGCTGTTCTTTCAGGGCGATGTGAGGTTTTTGCAGCAGTTCGGGTGAGGTAGCTTTTAGCTCTTAGCTTTGGGCTCTTAGCTAAAAGACGAACAGGCAATGACTCTAGAAGAATTAGAAGAACGTTGCCGAACGGATTGCACGACGCGGAAGTCGTGGGGTGGCTGCGCACACTGACCTTGGAAGTAGCAGTGGGGTGGGGGGAGGGGTGGGCGCCCGAGGGGTGAGAAGCATATAAGCGCGGGCGATCGAGATCTCGGAGACTTCTCTTTTTTTTTTTGAAACCCCCGTACCCGAGGTATCATTCAAACTTCCGATTGCGAATCGACGGCTGCGCTTCGACAGAGAACTCAACTCTTGCGGTCGTTGCCGGCTGGTTCATTTTTCGCACCTGATGAATGGAACGCCTTCATCCATGTCGCCGCTACGAGTGTCGACATTGTCTGGTTGAACGACGGAGCAATCACTTATAGGACGGGCCAAGATGAGAGAAGAGCTAGACATGAAACTTTCTCCCAATTGGATTCGCGACTTCGTTGACCTCAGCGTCGATGACAGGCGGCTCGCGTCTGATCTGACTGACGTTGGGATTGGGGTTGAGGGGATCAGCGGGAGCGGCGCGGATACGGTTTACGAAGTCGAGATCGGGACGAACCGTCCGGACGCGATGAATCACTACGGCGTGGCGCGGGAGGCGGCGGCGATTTACGATTTGCCGCTGAAACCCCTTTCAGCTCTCAGCCATCCGCCAGCAGCAAAGCCCAGCACACCCTTCCCGGTTACGGTCGAAGAGCCTTCGCTCTGTCCACGCTTCTCGGCGCGTGTGATTCGCAATACGAAGATCAAGCCTTCTCCCGAGAAGGTCGCGCATCGTTTGCAGTTGCTCGATCAGCGGCCGATTTCGAACGCCGTGGATGCGACCAATTACGTCCTCTGGGAAATCGGCAAGCCTACGCACGTGTTCGATGCGGACCTGCTCGAGGGCGGGCAGATCGTCGTGCGGACGGCGCGTGCTGGGGAGATTCTCAAGACTCTCGATGGCGTGGAGCGCAAGCTCACGACTGAAGATCTGGTTGTATGCGATGCGAAGAAGCCCGTCGGACTTGCCGGGGTGATGGGCGGATACGACACCATGATCACCGAGAAGACGCGGAATATCGTGATCGAGTCGGCCTGGTGGGATCCGGGGATTGTGCGCAAGATGTCGCGGCGGCATGGGATCCATACGGATGCATCGCATCGCTTCGAGCGCGGCGCGGATTTCGAGTCCACAGTGATCTCCTGCGATCTGGTCGCACAGATGATTCTGGATTCGGGCGGCGGAGAACTGGTTGGGGATGTCGTCGATGTGATCTCCAAGCGGATGGATCAGGCTCCGGTCGTGCTGCATGTATCCGAGGTCAAGCGGATTCTCGGTGGCGGCCTCGATGCGGGGCAAATCTTCCGTTTGCTGAAGCGACTCGGTTTCGAGTTGATTCCTGAAGGGCAGGACGAGGCGCAGTTCCGGGTGCACATCCCAAGCTGGCGTCTGGATGTGGAGCGCGAGATCGACGTCGTCGAAGAGATCGCGCGGTTGCACGGGTACAACAACTTCCCGAATACGCTGCCTACCTACAGCGGCGCGGTGATCGAGCGGCCGAACGCTCGGGTGGACGCTGCGTTCCGCGAGCGAGCCTTGGCCCTGGGGTACAACGAAGCGGTGTCGCTTACGTTCATTTCGCACGTGGATGCAGAACGGTTCTCGGGTGGAGCGGGGGCCGGCAAGGTCCTGGAACTGGAGAATCCGCTAAGCGAAGAGGCGTCGGTGATGCGGACCTCGCTGGTGCCGGGCATGCTCGACATGCTGGCGTGGAATCTGAATCGCGATGTGGCGGACGCGCGGCTGTTTGAGATGGGAAGTATCTATCAGGTTGCTGACGGTGAGCGCGTGGAGCCGAGGCGCGCATGCCTGGGCGCGACGGCTTCGGCGGTACGCTCTACGCTTCCGGTCGGTGGTGCGCTGGACGTCAGCAAGGGCGAGCATGCGGCTGCAGCGGAGGCGTTTCGCGGGTTTAAGGGAGACGTCGAGAACCTGCTGGCGGAATTCGCGGGGGATTGTAGTTACGATCGGGACACGGCGGACTATTTCCATCCGGGGAGATCGGCCCGCGTGCTGGTGAACGGGACAACGGTGGCGCAGTTCGGGCAGGTTCATCCCGAAGTAGCTGCGGGGCGGAAATTACGTCAAGAGGTATTTCTCGCCGAATTCGATCTGGAGCAGTTGTACAAGGTCGGATTGCGCACGATAAAGTTCGCGCCGCTGGGTAGGTATCCGGCGGTCGAGCGCGACTTCTCGTTCGTCTTTGCCGATAGCGCCACATTCGAGGAGATCGGGAAGGCGGCGCGCAGGATGGGAATTGTGGAGCTGCGAGAGTTCTGTCCGGTAGAGATTTTCCGGGTTGGATCGACCCCTGCTGGGAAGTACTCGATCCTGCTGCGGGTGAAGTTTCAATCGAGCGAGCGGACCTTGCGCGAAGATGAGCTGGTGCAGTGGTCCGGGAAGATCGTCGCTGCGCTTACCGCGCTTGGCGGAGTGCAGAGAGCGTAGTTCGAGAGCTTGAAAATCAAAACCCCCACCCTGAAGAGGCGACAGGGGTGGGACCCCAAGTCTAGTTTTACTGCGAATTTGTTAGCACCTTCTTACCCATTCCGACCGCTGATCTTTTCTCTCCTGTTGCCGATGTAAATCGAGTGACAACCTCTGCTGTTCTGAAGGCTCCGGATGGGCGTCCCGCGAAGCCGTTGCGATATGTCGCGCGGCAGCCGATCTTCGACCGCGATGAGAAGGTGTATGGATACGAATTGCTGTTTCGCGATGGGATCGAGAATGCGTTCCATGGCGATACGGAGGTGGCGGCGCGCGCGACACTCGATAGCAGCCTGGTGATGGGACTGGACATGCTTTGCGATGGGCGGCGCGCGTTCGTGAACTGCACAAGGGATACGCTGATTAAAGGATTGGTGCGGTTACTGCCTCCGGCTCCGACCGTGGTCGAGGTGCTGGAGACCGTAACCGCGGACCCGGATGTACTGGCGGCCTGCGTCGGACTCAAAGAATCAGGGTACATGATCGCCTTGGATGACTATGTGGCGGATGATCTCAGGGAGCCGCTGGTTGAAATCGCTGACATTATCAAGGTGGAGATGCGTTTGACCACCGAGCAAGAGCAGGCCGCCTTGATCAAGAAGTTCAGGAACCGGCATTGCCGGATGCTGGCGGAGAAGGTGGAAACATACGCAGATTTCGTAAAGGCGCGTGATTTGGGTTTTGTGTATTTCCAGGGATACTTTTTCCGGCGTCCGGAGATGCTGACGGCCCATCATATGCCGGCGAACCGGCTGAACTATCTGCGCATGCTGCAGGAGGTTTCGCGTCCGGAACTAGACGTTCCTGCGCTGGAAAAGCTGATCAAGTCCGAAGCGTCGGTTTGTTACCGCTTGCTGCGCTATCTGAATTCGGCGGTGTTTTCGTTCCAGAGCGAAATCCATTCGGTGCGGCATGCGCTTTCGATATTAGGAGAGCGGGATGTGCGGCGGTGGGTGCGGCTGGTGGCAGCGGTTGGCGCAGGGCAGGAGAAGACGAGCGATCTGGTGCTCTCGTCCCTGGTGCGCGGACGCTTTGGAGAATTGCTGGCGCCGCACATGCCGCACGGTGAGTCCGACCTGTTCCTGATGGGATTGCTCTCTCTGATCGATGCCATGCTGGAAATGCCGATGTCGGATGTGCTGGAGAAGATCCCTCTGGACCAGGCGACGAAGGCGGTACTACTTGGGAAGCCGAGTCCGTTGCGCAGCGTGTTTCAGTTGATGCTGGCGCATGAGAGTGGGGAGTGGGGGGCTGCGGCATCGGTGTGCGAGGCGCTGCATCTCGAATCCGAGGATGTGGCAGCGTACTACTGGCAGGCACAGCAGTGGGCGAGTGAACTGTGTCGCGGGCAGTGAGGGAAAGGGCGGACGGTTTTCCGGAGTTGGGGAGGTGGGCGAGTCCACGCAGCGCTAACTTTAAGCACGATTACTTCTGGTTTGCCCCGCGATCCGCTGACGATCAGCAAACACGATGTGACACATCGTTATTAATCTTGCGGCTCACATCCCCGACGCCCTCCCGAGGCGTTTCTGTGAGCTAGAGCTAGCCGTGTTCGACGCGCGCCTTTATATCTGAGTACGCTGCATCGATGAGCCTGTTTAGCGCTGCGGCGTTCGTGGACGTTCGCGCTCTCAGTTTCACATGACGCATGAACTTGCCGGTGCCTTGCAACAAGCTGGCCGGATCTGGCAGCGCTGCGCCCTGAAAGAATCCCACGTTTACGTGGGAAGTGAATACGTTGACGTAGCCGAAAGGCGCATCTCCCAAACAAGCCACCGGACAGCCGTCATGGAAAAGTTCCCGGACTTCGTCCCCGCATTTTCGCATCACCTCAAACCACTGATGCGCGATGGCTCCCAATTCACCGGCATGCTCTTTCATCCACGCATCGATGGCGGGATCCCGCTCGACAGTGCCGTTGAATCGCAGCAATTCCGTTCTTATCGTCATGATGTTTTGAGAGCTATCGGCTGGTTCCAGGGCGCCACACTTTCCTCGTACTCCATGGGATCGCCGAAACCTTCGGTTTGGACGCCGAGTTGGCGTAGGGCGTCCAAGGCCATCAGTCGGCGATGCGCATTGAATGTCATGATATGGGCGAAGACGCCGCCGAACGTGAAGGTCTCCGCCGGTTCGCACAGAGCGTCGACGAACGTATCATCCCATGCGGAGCGGTTGCGGACGTCCCTCAAAATACGATGCAGTTCAGCATCGGTCTTTTCGAGCCTTTGCAGCATGGCTTGCGGGGAGCGCTGCGATTGGGGAGGGCCGTTCATATCCATATCGGTTCCGGAGAGCGCGGCGGTCCACACTTCCTTGGTGAAGATGATGTTCTCTAACAGCTGCCTGAGAGTCTTATTCGACTCTCGCCAAGGCAGCAGTTCTACGACGGTGGGCAGCGGACGATCCAACTGTTCCTCGGTCAAAGCACCCGCATATTCCAGCAAACGCCGGGTGTGCCAGGAGTCGTTGCCTGCAAAACGATCGAATAGATCCATGTCATTTCCTCCTTTGGTGGATGAACCAGGGGCAAAAAAGTGAATTTTGTTGGACGCCGGCAGATGAAAGTGCGGATCACGCATGCGCCGGTAGAGGCTGGGAGAAATCCGAAAAGCTTTCCGGAAAGCGCGAGTGAACGCCTCCAACGAACCATAGTTGGCGTCCAGGGCAACATCAGTGACCGGGATTGCGGTATGTCCCAGTTGATATGCCGCTCTTTCCAGCAATAGCCGTCGTCGCATGGCCGCCGGAGTTTCTTCGACCGCGGTTCGGAATAGTTTGTGGAACTGGGTACGGCTTTGATACGCCTGGCGGGCCAAATCCTGCGTTTTCGCCTGAGTGTCCAGGGAGTTCGCGACGATGGCAGACAGACGGTCTGCCTTGTCCTGACCATCCGCCTTATTCCCGTTCCTCATGTTGAACGAATGATAGACAAAAGGTGACGCCTACCGCCTGATCTTGCGTACCAATCTTCTACCTCAAAAGGCGGGGACGAGTCCTGTCCATGTTGTCCGAAAATGGGAAAACCTTTAACCACCAAGGGCGCAAACGGGCAAAAAAGGAAGGGAGACTGCGGTTCATCCTGTAGTCTAAGCACTCCTGTGCAAAAGCAGGGTGTCGGAGGCCTTGCGCAGCAGGCAAAGTACGGGTACCATAATATTGTTCTCATTAGGCCTCGTTCCCGCGCAGGCCTTTCGCGCCAGCCGTTCCGAGGCGGCGCCTAACGGATCCGATAACGGAAAATCGAGACACGCATAAGTAAAGATTCATTCGAAAGAGCAGTTCGTTCTGAGGTGGGGTTCGTTCCAGATCGTTTCCAGCGGTAACCCGCAACTGCGCAGAAGTGATGGCGTGCGCCAACGCGCAACTTTGCCCTGCCGTCCGATCGGGAGACCCGGGAGTTCTGAAATTCGGTACAGCATCCAGACCGTAGTAACAACTTGAGAGGACTATGAACGCAGGACCAGGAAGGCCCTCCGGTGGTGGAGGGGGGGAAGAAGGCGTCGCAGAGGACGCCGCCAGCACCAGCAGCGAGGGCAGCGCCCGGGACAGGGCCTCAGCCGCGAGAACAAAGACGGCATCTACACGGCGCCGATGGATCACAGCTACCGCGCCGCGCTCGGGGGCAACAACGGTCATAAGGGTGGACGGCAGCGTCCGGGGTATGGCACGCAGTATCCGCAGCCCGATCCGGAACCGGTACCCGCCAATGAGTCCAACGGGAATTCGCGCATCTTCGCTTTCATTGAAGATCTGTTTTTCATGGCGAAGATCCAGGAGACCGCGCGCAAGCTCAATGTGAAAGTTGAGTTTGTGAAGAGCGATAAAGACATGATGGAGAAGGTGCAGCAGAACGGGGAAGAGAAGCCGTCGCTGATCATCTTCGACCTGAATAATGCGGCGGTCAAACCGCTGACGTTGATTCCCAAGCTGAAAAGCAAGCTGAAGAAGGGCACGTCGATCATCGGGTTTCTGTCGCACGTGCAGGGAGATCTGAAGCAGAAGGCGCACGAAGTAGGCTGCGACATGGTGCTGCCGCGATCGGCGTTTTCGCAGAATCTGCCGCAATTGCTGCGTCGGCATGGCGCGCCAGACGAGGCCGAACCAACTGTGCAGTAAGTTTCTTCTTTTATTTTTTCTTAACGCCCGTGTGAGACGTACCCTTTCCAGCGTTCTAACACTATTGAAAGTCAAAGTCCCCATCCTAAATCGCAAACAGCGCGATTTCGGATGGGGCACTCTCAAGAGTTTTTCCTATCCCGGAGGCCAACTGAGCGGGCGTCCACCGATTAGGTGTACGTGAAGGTGGAATACGGACTGGCCGGCGCCGGGACCTACGTTCAGCACTGTTCGATATCCCTTCTCGATGTTGCGCTGCCGCGCGATCTCCGCTGCCGCGAGGTGACAGCGTCCGATGATCTCGGCGTCAGCGGCCTGCGCTTCTTTCAATCCGGGAAAATGACGTTTCGGAATAATGAGCACGTGGGTCGGGGCCTGAGGTTGGATGTCTTCGAAGGCGAAGATATGCTCATCCTCGTGGATCTTTTTTGCGGGAATCTCGCCGCGGATAATGCGGCAGAAGAGACAGTTTGGATCGGTCATGGCTGTTACCTGCGGAGAAGATAACACAACGGTGATCTGGGGCCGGGGATCGTTGGTCAGGGGCCAGAGAACTGCGCCGGGGGCGGTAATGGCCTAGTCCAGGCGGACCAGGAAGACTGCGCCTTCGGGCGTCTTCGTTTCGGCGGCCAGCTTCTTGGCGCGGTCGCGGTCGTCGTCGAGGACGCGGATGCGAATCCACCAGTCTCCTGCGGGGCTGGCGAAGCGCAGGACTTTCGCGGTGTGATAGCGGCGCGTGAGGTGGTCGGCAAGCTTTGTCGCGACGGGTTCGTCGGGAAATCCGCCGATTTGAACCGCCCACTTGCCGGGCGCGCCCGGCTCTCCAGCGGATTGCATCAATTCCACTTTCACTTGCGCGACGCCCGGCTTCCATACATCCAGTTTGCGAGCGGCGGCAAGCGAGAGATCAAGAACGCGTCCGGGAATAAACGGGCCCCGGTCGGTAATACGGACGAGGGCGGTGGATCCGGTCTTCACGTTCGTCACGCGGACGATGGAGCCGAGAGGGTAAGTGCGGTGGGCTGCGGTCATGGCGTGCATGTTGTAGACTTCGCCATTCGATCCGCGGCGGTTGTGATAAGGAGGCCCGTACCAGCTGGCGAGTCCCGCCTCGGTTGCGAGCGGCTTGGTGTCGGGTGGGATCGTGGGCTCGGCCAACTCGGCGTCTTCTTCGGGAGTGGTCTTCGGATTGGCCGGTTTCGCGGCTGGGCTTGGGACGTTCGCGCTGGGCTGCGCTGTATTTTCCGGAGTCGATGCGGGCGGCGGCGGCGGTACGTTCACATGCACGGCCTTGGGATGACCGCAAGCACTGAGGAACAGCATCGCGATGAGAAGGATCAGCAACATGGCGGAAGGCGCACCATCGCGGAACGAATCTTCGAATCTCCTTTGGAGATCTGCTACTTCGTCGGATGCTGCTCCATGTAGTCGGCGAACTCCGAGAGTTTTTTCGATGCCACGCGCAGAGCTTTCGTCGAATGCGTCCGGACGGCGGGCACGACTTCGTTGTTCAGATATTGGATGAATTCCGGGATTTCTTTTTCCAGGCGGTCGGCGGCGTCGTTGAGAGTCTGGCTCACACGCGACGACGCGTCTTCCACCTTGCGGTTGAAGTCGTTCATGGGACTCCTCGGGGTGTCTGGGCGTGAAATGGTTCACGCGAGTACGGCGGATGCCAGGCTCCGACATTATTTCGCGCCCGGACGGCCGGGTCAATGCGGAAGTGGTGACCGAGGCTGCGATAAAATGCGGCTTCCATATGTATTCCGACCAAAGCAGAGGAGCGGCCGAAGTGCGCGCGCCGGAGTTTCGGGAGAAACTGCTGGCATGGTACGACGCCAGCGCGCGTGAATTGCCGTGGAGGCGAGATCGCGATCCGTATCGCGTGTGGGTGTCGGAAATCATGCTGCAGCAGACGCGCGTGGCGGCGGTGATCGAGCACTACCAGGAGTTCTTGCGGAGATTTCCTACTGTGCAGAAACTGGCGTCAGCGCGGGAGAGTTCGGTTCTGGCCGCGTGGAGCGGGCTGGGATATTACCGGCGAGCTCGCATGCTGCATGCGGCTGCGAAAATTGTGACACGGGAACGCCAGGGGAAGTTACCGGCGACAGCCGACGGCTGGCGGGAGTTGCCGGGAATCGGGCGGTATACATCCGCCGCGATAGCGAGTATTGGCTTCCGCGAGCCGGTTGCTGTGGTCGATGGCAACGTGGAGCGCGTGCTGCAGCGAGTTTCGGGCGAGCGGCTGGCGGGCGCGAAAGTGTGGGCCGCGGCTGAGCGCATGCTCGATCGCGAGCGACCTGGCGATTTCAATCAGGCGATGATGGAGTTAGGGGCGACGGTGTGCACTCCGCGGTCGCCCGTGTGTCTGATGTGTCCGGTGGTGGAGTTCTGTGCGACGCGCGGAGAGATGGCGAGCCCTGCGAAATCTTCGCGGCAGAAAAAGAGAGAGATTCACTATGCGCTGGATTACCGCGAGGGCGAAGTTTTTCTGATGCAGCGGCCTAAGGATGCGTCGTTAATGGCGGGCATGTGGGAGCTACCGGAGATTTCGGCAGAAGTGGCGTTGTCGGCAGAGGAGCAGATTCCTCCTTCTCGCTTCGCGAGCCATCGGAATGACAACGGATTGGGAGTTCGAGAAAAGAAACGACCAGAAGCTTTGTTTTCTGTAAAACACTCGATCACCGTGACCGACTACACCGCGCGTGTCTCGAAGTTGTCGTGCGATTCCCTCGACGGCAAATGGGTGGCGGTGGGTCATCTTGGCCGGATGCCTTTGACCGGGCTGGCACGGAAGATTTTGCGGAAGGCGGAAATCCTGCCGCACTGAACGCTTGGGATGTAGCATTGTCCTATAGGCACGATGCGACTGAGCCAAGAAGAAATTGCGAATAGTCTCACCCATGGCTTCGGACTGGCGCTGAGTCTGGCTGGGTTTGTCGCTCTGGTGGTGGTTGCCGCACTGCATGGCGGTGTGCTCAACATCGTGAGTTGCACTGTGTATGGAGCCACGCTGGTTTGCCTCTACGCCGCCTCGACGATGTATCACAGCGCGCGAGCGCCACGCTGGAAGCGAACGCTTAAGATCGTGGACCACAGTTGTATTTACCTGCTCATTGCTGGAACCTATACACCGTTCACGCTGGTTGTGCTGCGCGGGGGCTGGGGATGGACTCTGTTCGGGATGGTGTGGGGTTTGGCAGTGTTCGGCATCATTCTCAAGCTCTGGTTTGTGGATTGTTTTCCAATCCTCTCGACGGCCTGCTATCTGATGATGGGTTGGTTGATCGTCATCGCGGTCAAGCCGCTTCTCAGTACGGTGCCGGTTCCGGCATTGTTGTGGCTGGTGGCGGGTGGATTGGCATACAGCGCCGGGGTGGTCTTCTTTGCCTTGCCGAGGCTACGGTATAGCCATGCCGTATGGCATGGATTCGTGCTGGCCGGAAGCATTTTTCACTACGTGGCGATTTTAAGATATGTGGCTTCCGCGCAGGCGTGATGCGTCAGCTTTTGCGGCTGGCAGCGGCACTAATCCTTGGTTCTCCGGAGCCTCCTGGCTCATCAAATACAATGAACATGAGTCATGGGTGAGCGCACTTGAGTCTGCGAAACATATTCAGAGGGAAAAAGATGGCGGCTTTGGCTGGGGGAACGAAGGCTCCCGACGTTGAGCTGAAGACTTTAGACGGAAAACAGTTTTCCTTGGGGGCGGAACTCGCTCGCGGCCCGGTCGTCTTAGCTTTCTTCAAGGTCTCTTGTCCGACGTGCCAGTACGCATTTCCTTTTCTCGATCGGCTTTATAAGGCGTACGGGAACAAGGGTGTCACGCTGGTGGGCGTGTCCCAGAATGATGCGAAAGATACGGCCGCGTTCGTGAAGGAATTCGGCGTCACGTTTCCTATCCTGCTCGAGGATACGCATAAGTATCCCGTCTCGAATGCTTACGGACTGACCAATGTGCCGACGATCTTCTGGATTGCGCAGGATGGCGAGGTTGAAGTCTCGAGCGTGGGATGGGTGAAGGCCGATTTCGAGCAGATCAATTGTAAGATGGCCGAGCATGGGAAACTCGCCCCCGCCCCTGTATTTAAACCGGGAGAGGATGTCCGCGACTTTCGGGCTGGTTGAGGGTCGAAGAACTAGGCGCCGGTCGGGTGCCTTCCGCAAAAATCAAAGGCTTCAACACGAAGGCCACGGAATCACACAGAGGACTGGCGCGCATCTGGACAGGTCCACTGGTGTGCATTCTCCTCTCGTTCTTGCACTCTCGTACCCTTGGTTCGTCCATTTCTCATGCATCCAGAGGGTGAACCCTCCGTTACAATTTAGCCAGAAATACAGAACTGGTCTCATAAGTGGTCCCGGAACTTGACGAGCGCGGCTTCGTTTTGGGGGAGAACCTATCTATGCAGGGAATGGCGAGGATCGTCTCGGCATGTCTCATCGTGTGTCTGAGCCTGCCCGTTTGGGCGGAAGGCGCCGGTGCGGGAGCTGGCGGATCGAAGGGACCGTCGGTGAAGTTGCCGGGCGCGGCATTCGCGGCGCTGGAGACGATCAACCCTGACCACATTCGGTGGCACGTACGGTATTTGTCGCACGATCTGCTGGAGGGCCGCGGCACCGGGCAGCGTGGGGGCGAGCTGGCCGCCGAGTACATGGCTACACAGTTCGCCGAATACGGACTGAAGCCTGCTGGAGATCACGGGACCTACATGCAGAAGATCCCGTTCGTCGGAATTACACCTCTTCCCGAGACGACGTTTTCGCTGATTCCCAAGCAGGGCGAGACGATGAATCTCAAGCCCCTGGATGAGTATGTCGCCTATGACCTGACGCAGCAGCCCCAGTCGGAAGTGGATGCGGAGATTGTGTTTGTCGGGTACGGCATCGCAGCGCCGGAATTCGGCTGGGACGACTACAAGGGCACGGATGTCCGCGGCAAGGTTGTGCTGATGCTGGTCAATGAACCTCCGTCCGAGGATCCGAAGTTTTTCAAAGGCAAGGCGCTGACCTACTACGGCCGCTGGACCTACAAGTACGAAGAAGCCGCTCGCCGAGGGGCTGTGGGAGTGCTGCTGGTGCATCAGACGCAGATGGCGAGCTATCCGTGGGATGTCGTGCGCAGCTCCAATTCGGGAGAGAAGTCGGCGCTCAAGCTGGAAGGCCCGGCACTGAAGGTGGCTTCGTGGGTTCAGTTCGATGTGGCGAGCAGGCTGGCTTCCGCTTCGGGGATGAATCTTTCGAAGATGATGCAGGATGCCCAGAAGCGAGACTTCCATCCGGTGAGCATGGGAGCGCGGCTCAAGGCGCACATGGCGAGCAAAATCCGAAATTTCGAGTCCAGCAATGTGCTGGCGGTTCTGCCCGGATCGGATCGCCGCGTCGCGGATGAGGCGATCATGTACACGGCTCACTACGATCACTTGGGAGTGCGTCCGGACATGCCGGGAGACAACATCTACAATGGCGCGGATGACAACGCCACCGGTTGCGCGATTCTGCTGGAACTGGCGCGGGCGTACGCCTCTTCGGCAGCCCGGCCGCGACGATCGATCCTGTTCGCCGCTGTTACCGGCGAAGAACAAGGACTGCTCGGCTCGGAGTATCTTGGGAAGCATCCCCCATTTGCGGCGGGAAAGATCTCTCTGGATTTGAACTATGACGACGTGAAGCCGCTCGGCGCGCCGGAGGAAGTCGAAGTCTCAGGCGCGGAGCGCACGACGTTCTATTCCAACGTGGAAGCGACTGCAAAGGAATTTCGTCTGGCCATCCGTCCGGACCAGCGGCCTGAAGCCGGACACTTCTATCGCTCCGATCATTTCAGTCTGGCACGCGTGGGAATTCCATCTTTCTCAATCAATGAAGGGCCGAAGTTCAAGGGACACCCCGAATCGTGGGGCCTCGAGCAAGAGCGGGAATACGTGGAGAAGCACTATCACCAGCCAAGCGACGAGTACCATCCGGAGATGGACTTTGTCGCCGATTCAGCGATGGCGCGGTTCGGATTTGCTCTGGGCTGGGAAGCTGCCAGTCTGCCGAAGCTCGTGGGATGGCAGAAAGGCGATGAGTTTGAGGCGGCGAGGGTGAAGAGCCAACAGTAAGAGTCCGAGCCCCAAAGCTGTAAGAAGCCGAAAAAGAAATCAATCCTATTGCCACTTACCACCTCGCACGCTCAAAATTCTGTCATCCTGACCGAAGGATCCCGGAAACGCCTGCAGCGCCCGAGAGGCCTTACTATTTCACGTTAATAATGCGAACGGCCCGCCTCACAGACTCAGTGTGAGGTGCCTCCCCAGCCTACGACCAACACGTGAGAATGCCTGTCCACGGTTTTGCCGGTGCCGACGTTCTTGGGGGTCCTTCACTTCGTTCAGGATGACAATGAATGAATCCGGGACGGCAATGAATCCGCAACGCTGGTGACAATGCCGTTCAGATAGCAAAATCAATCACTTAGCCGGTAACCTAGGTAACTTTCGCCCTCCCGCCGCGCCTGCTAGCCTCGATATGTAGCTGTGTAATCAGCAACTTCCGCAGAGACACTGCCAGAGAATGCCGCGAATTCCTATTTTTCGTCTGGGCGGCGGGTCGGACAAGCCGGCACCGCCGAACCTGACTGCGTCCACTCCGTTCCTATCGCTTGAAGGCATAGCCGTTGGTGTCGACAACCTGCGACATGATGTGGTGCTGAGTCCGAAATTTGTAGAACTCGCCCGCGCGCAAATCGTGCGCCTCATTGCGCGACATGGTGAACTGGAAGGCCTGTTGGGCGCAGAAAGCCAGCAGCAGACACAAGGGCCTTCCTGGATTCGAAAGCAGCTGGGCAAGGCCGACAAGAAAAAGCTTGATCCGGCAGATTGGAAGTCGGCGCTGACCGAGTTGCAGGTTGCGTCGTTGAACCGCGCGAAAAAGGAATTCAAGCTGTCGATCGATCTGCTGGCGCGTCTGGCAGTGACCAAGTTTCTGCGCACGGAAATGAACACGCAGTTCGCGCAGGTGGTCGAGCGATGCCGCGTCCTGCTGAAAAGCTATGACAACGTCAGAGCGACGCGGGCGCATGAGTATCGCGAGCGCATGGCTGCATTCCAGGTGCGGAAAAGAATCATCCTGCGCAAGACGGGACAGGAAATCTTTGAAACGCTGCGCGAGGTCGAGAAGAGCACGCTGGCCCGGACCAGGCGATCCCTCTTCGGGGAAGAAAGTTGTGGAGGAGCGTATTTCAGCTACCCGCTGTTCGTGAACCGGCTGTTGTTCTCAGAAGACGGGCGCGACGATTATCTCTGCGCCGAGCACTACGTCATGCTGGGAAACTGGGATCGCGACTCCGACCGTTATGGACGCATGCGCGAGATCGTTTCGGGGTTCTTGCGCTCACTGTACGGAGAAGACATCAGCGCCGAAACCATTGATGGCTGGATGAATGCACCGGAGAATGCCCGCGAATTGGTGGGGACGGGAACTCCGGAGGAGTCCTCGGAAGGATTGGCGCAGCAGGATCGGTTGGCTGCGTGGGTCCGGCTGCTGGAAGATGAACGCGTCATGGAAAACGTGATTGCTTCCTATCACGTGGTTCCGCTGCTCAATGAGTACGCCCCGCGAATCAATCCGCAGCAGCTGAAGAATGCGCTCATTGATCGCACGGAATGCGATCGCGTGGAACGCCTGATTCAGGACCATGGCAAGCTCTCGCCGAATAGCTTGTATGCGGCAGTGGCAAAAGTTGCCAGTTGCCGCGGGGCCGAGCGAGCCAAAGTGGCCGCGCGGTTCCTGGGAGATTTCTTTCACTATCACCGCGATCTGCGACGGCTTGAGGTGATTAACGCCGCTCTCGATTCCGTCAATCTTGTGGGAAATGAGCGGCTGCAGGAATTGTCGCGGGTGAATGGAACTTTGTATGAATTTCTGATGCCGGAAGAGCAGGGTGAAGCGGATTCGGATCGAGTGTTGCGGCACGTCGTGCTCAAGGCCGATGTTCGCGATTCGACGCGGCTCACACGAACCATGATGGAGAAGGGGCTGAATCCGGCGTCGTACTTCAGCCTGAATTTCTATGATCCGGTGAACAAGCTGCTCGAAAAATACGGCGCGCAGAAGGTATTTCTCGAGGGCGACGCCATCATTCTGGCGATTCTGGAGCGCGAGGGGGAGCCGGGGCTGGCTGTCAGCCGGATGTGTGTGTTGGCGCGCGAGATCATCGAGATCGTCCGCGGATACAACGAACTCATGCAGCGCTCAGCAATGCCGCAACTGGAACTCGGGTTGGGCATCACGCTGCAGGAGTCCGCTCCGCTGTACCTGATGGACGGCGAGCATCAGATCATGATTTCGGAGGCGTTGAACGAGAGCGACCGGCTGTCGTCCTGCAACAAACGCGCCCGCAAAGTGATGGAGCCGCAGGCTGGACCCTTCCACGTATATGCGTTTCAGGCGGCTGACCTGGATGAGGACGGCAATCCCGAAGATGTCATCCTGAGCTTCAATCTTGGCGGGATCCGCATGAACGAGGCGGCATTTCGCAAGTTGCAGCAGGAGATCACGCTCGAGCCCCTCAGGGTAAAGCTCCCGCCATCGCTGGCATCGTCCGACAAGGGCGAATATAAGCTCTTCAGCGCCACCGTGCCGGTGGATCGCGATATCTTCCGCAAGATTGTTGTGCGGGAGAGCCGCATTCCGCGGATTAATCCTTCGGACTTCGCGATCAAAGGATGGACGGAGCGATCGTATTACGAGATCTGCACCGATCCGGTCATCTACTCGGCGCTGGAGAAGCGCAAGGGCGCCAGCAGCTAGCGCTTTCCTGAAAATTTGGAATGGTGTCTGCAGAGACGTAGCTAGCTACGTCTTTACTAGAAGTTTGTTCCTATGCGTGCCGGCTTGAACGGGATCTGGAACGTCGCTTCTACGTCAACCGGGGCGCCGTTCTTCGTTGCCGGTTCGAACTTCCATTGCGAAATCGCCTGGCTGGCAAAGCGATCCAGGCGATCGTCCACTCCGCGCAAGACGCGCACATCGGCAACACTTCCGTCCGCATGAATGACGGCATAGAGAATCACCGTGCCCGCAACATTTTCGCGCATGAGTTGGATGGGGTACGCGGGATCGACTTTGCGCGTTGCCATGGGCTGAGTGAGATCGGGAGTGGGCGTGCGGGAATCGCGGCTCGGAGAATCGTGCTTGAGTTCTGCGAAGCGGATCACCCAACTTCCTCCCGCGGAGTTGAGGTTCGGCATGTTCAGCGTGACCGAGTAGAACCTGCGATTCCCAAAAACCGCGCGTTCCGCTTCCGACAGTTTCGTGGCGCTCTCAGGCTGCATCGGGCGGGCCGTACTCACGCGCGGAGGACGAACGCTGGCCATCAGATTCGGATTCACCGTATTCGCGGGAGACGAGTTTCCCGCTGGGCCTGCCACCGCAGATGGCTGCGCCGCTTTTCCAACGTAGAGACCTGTTGGCAGGTTGCCTTTGCTGACTGCGTTGTCGCTCGCTTTGGTGCTGCCGTGCAAGGCTGAGCCAGCCGATGTGCCAGAGGAAGTGGAGCCCGGCGAGCCGGAAGCTCCCATGTGCCCGTCGGGTCCTGCAGCGAACGATCCGCGGCGGTTGCCTTCGGGCGGCACAGGCGGAGCTCCCACGATGGGATGCAGATTCAATGCGATCACATGACCTTGCGCGCCGAAGGATGCGCCGGATGATCCTGAAGAAACGGAAGGCGGAGGAGGAACAACCTGCGGGACGCGTTGAACTCCGGCGAGTCCTCCCGGAGAGGTGCGTTGGGCGGCAACCGGAAGCTGCGGAGCGGGAGCGATCACCGCGCTCGAACCGATATTCATGTCTCCGAGAGCCCGATTCGATGAAGCCTCGACCGCCGGAGGGGGCGCGATCAGGGCGGGTTGAAGTCCCTGGAACGACGAAGCATTCGCAGCGCGGACGTCAGGCGGAGGTGCGACCACGGCATTCTGCGGCGCGGGAATGTGGCGGCGATCGGAAATCCGAGCGGCATCCGGCGGAGGAGTCACCACCGAATCCGTGAGCTTTGGTCCGATGCGGGTGATTTCAGCCGCCGGGGTCAGAGGAGCGTCAGGAATTGCAAGCCTCGGGTTTTGCCGCGCATCGGACCAGGCCACGATGTTGGGAAGCGGAACATGCTGCTTCAACCTGAGCTTGGGCGGGGTAACGATCGTCTGCTCGCGGTTATCCGCCTCTGGCGGGACGGAGATGATCGGCTGCGGCGCGAGCACCGGATCGGCTTTCGCGGGAGCAGCGTCTGCAACCCTTCGCGTGTCCAGCGGCGGCAAGTATTCGGAAGCCTGGTAGTGAATGACTTCCGAGCGATTGAAGGCCGGGCGAGTTTCGACCCTGGGCTGCAGCGCGAACAGGTGGCTGAGTCCGAGGAGAAGTCCGAGAGCGATGAGGTGGTAGGCGCCTGATTGCAGAAACGAGTCCCACGGGAAACTCCGCTGAACGAAGACGTCGGGCCAGAAAGCGGCTGGAGCGGAGTGGATTTCGAGCGGAGCCTCACTCTGGGGCAAGACCAGATCCCGCAGATTGCCGAAAAAGACGCGCGACCGGGATGGCAGTTCGACCAAAAAGGCCGGAACTGGCTCGGGCTGCGGATTCTCAATGGCGGGCCGGACTGCCAGCATTTCTACAATACTAGATGCCGGAGCAGGCTTTGGGATAGCCGGGAGGACACCGGAAATCCGGCGCGATGGCTAAGACTCTGCCCCGTGACCGTTTATAATCACGAATTCAGCTTTTATCTCTGAATCTCACTGTAAGGACACACTTTGCTCGACTTTTTAGGCGATCTTCAACGTACCCACATGTGCGGTACGCTGCGCGCATCCGATGCCGGCAAGAAAGCTGTACTGATGGGCTGGGTCAACAAGCGCCGCGATCATGGCAGCCTGCTTTTCATCGATCTGCGCGACCGGACGGGCATTACACAAGTCGTATTCAATGCGGACCGCAACACCGCGATCCATGAAAAGGCGGGAGCACTACGCAATGAGTTTGTCATCGCCGTCATCGGCACGGTCAAGCTGCGGGACCGTAATACCGTCAATCCGAACATGCCGACCGGGGAAGTTGAGCTGGTTGCCGATGACCTGCGGATTTTGAATGAGTCGAAGCTGCCGCCGTTCCTGCCCTCGGATACGGCGCTGACCAACGAAGAGACACGGCTGAAGTATCGCTACATCGATCTGCGGCGGGATGTCATGCAGTACAACATCGAGACGCGGCATAAGGTGGCGAAGGCGATCCGCGACTATTTGTCTGCGCAGGGATTCTTCGAAATCGAGACGCCATTTATGACACGCTCGACGCCTGAGGGCGCGCGGGATTATCTGGTGCCGAGCCGGGTGCAACCGGGGACTTTTTATGCGCTGCCCCAGTCTCCGCAATTGTTTAAACAGATTCTGATGATTTCTGGGTTCGACCGGTATTTCCAGATTGTGCGCTGCTTCCGAGACGAAGACCTGCGGGCCGATCGTCAGCCCGAGTTTACGCAGATCGATTTGGAGATGTCGTATCCGCAGGCGGAGCGGGTGTGGGACGTGGTGGAAGGATTTTTGCAGGCTGCGTTCCGCGCTACGGGAGAAGAGATCAAGACTTCGTTTCCGCGTATGGATTATGACGAGGCGATCCGGCTGTATGGAATCGATAAGCCCGATCTTCGTCTGCCTGCTTTTGCGGATGTGCGCGACTGCTTCACGGCTGAGAATTTGCAGGAGTTGGCGATCAATGCGAACTTGCCCGTGATTGCGATTCGCACGCCGAAAGTGGGCGAGTTGTCGCGCAAGGAGCGCGACGACATCAAGCCGATGTTCCATTCGAAGGGCGGCGCGCGGGTTTATGAGGACTTCAAGCGCATTGGGAACAAGTTTCCCGAGGCTGCGGCCGCCATCGGGAAGAAGACCGAGATGGAGGAAGGCGACCTCATCGTGCTGGTCGCCGGATCGGCACAGGCTGGTCCGCAGACCGCGATGCCTGCCCACCGCAAAGTGACGCCCGCGGAGTTGGCGATCTACGCGTCGGCTGGATTGCTTCGGCTGGCGTTGGCGCAGAAGTATGCCGATCGGCATGGAATCTTCAAGAAGACCGGCGATCCGGCGAAGGATTACCGTTTTCTGTGGGTCACGAACTTCCCGATGTTCGAATGGGATGAGGGCGAGAAGCAGTGGATGGCTGCCCACCATCCTTTTACGTCGCCCCATGAAGAAGACATGACGTTGCTCGAACAGGGAGTCGAGTCGGTGAACGATCCGCAGTCGCCGCTCAGCGCGGTGCGGGCGCTGGCGTACGACGTTGTGCTGAACGGGACGGAGTTGGGCTCAGGCTCGATTCGTATTCACCGGCAGGATATCCAGCGGAAGATTTTCAAGGCGCTTGGTATGACTGAGGAGGAGGCCAAGTCACGATTCGGATTCTTCCTGGAGGCGCTGGAGTATGGGACCCCTCCGCATGGCGGGATTGCGCTGGGCCTGGATCGCATCGTGATGATCCTGGCCGGAGCCGAGAGTTTGCGCGAGGTGATTCCGTTCCCGAAGACGGCTCGGGCGGTGGATTTGATGTGCGATGCGCCGACTCCGGTGAGCGAGCGGCAATTGAAAGAGTTGGGGATAAGGATCCAGCCTGCAAGAGAGTGAGTATCCTGCTCAGCATCGCGTCTGAGAAACGCAAGTGCACTTGAAAAACGAGCGGGAAGTGAGGGCTGGAGCCACGAAGGGCACGAAGGTTCACGAAGGAATTCTTCGCTGCGAAGCATGGAGTAGGCGCAGCATTTTCCGGGCTGCAGGATGATCATGGTCGATGTTCGCCCGATCGAACGCCCTTCTGGCGTTCGCAATCGAGGGTTTGACGCCTCGTCCCTGAAGGTACGCAACTCCTAGCCAGAAGAACCCGTCGTCTCTTCCTGATTCACAAATGTTTTTGACTTTGGCCGCCCGGCGAAAGCAAGCGACCGCCGCTTTCGCATTCTTCCTAGTGCCCTTGCCCCAGTAGTAGTGAATTCCGAGTTGGATTAAGGCATCGCCATCACTGGACTTCGCTGATTTCCTGAACCAATTGAAAGCGGACTTGAGATCGCCAATTTGGCGGTAAGTGATCGCAATGTTTTGTGCAGCACAACAATCCCCGGCGCGGAACGCTCTTTTTAGCCAGTAAAGAGCTTCAGGCACATTTTTTCGGACTTGATCCCCATTGCCGAGCAGTATCCCCAGATTGTTTTGGGCTGCCGCTGCACCGTGTGCCGCGGCACGGCGCAACCATTGAGCGTATTTGCGGGGAGATCGCCTGACAATAATTTCTCCGCGGAGGTTCTTGCATCCATCCTCATAGCGCCCTGAGATTTCCCATTCTGCTTCGGGATCGCCCTGCTTCGCTCGGGCGAGAAGAGCCTGCCACGCTGGTTCAGACATTTTGTAGGGGTTCGATGGGAAAGCCCAATTGCGTCGTGTCGCGGTCCAAGGCGATCGTGCGTTGATCACTTTGTCGGTCGGCGTAGATGGTTCGTGCTTCGCCATAGTTGCAGGCAAACGCTACTCGCCTTGGAGAACTCCATCGGTGACGCTCGAGACGGAAGCATACAGCCAGCGATTCGGCTCATGTCGTCCCCGCAGCCGGAGTTTCAGGTAGTTATCGGTCAAGGCTTCGGTGAATTCTCCGGCTTCATCAGATCCCGATCACATTCAGTGTGATTGCTTCCAGCGATCTTGCCGATGAAGCGGCGCATGAAGGCGAGTTTCTTTTCGGAAGCCAGTTCGCGCAGAATGCGATTCCGTTCGCGTGCCATGTGCACCGGGACCTGATTCGGCATGTCGGCCGCTGGCGTTCCCGGGCGCGCCGAGTAAGTGAAGACGTGCAGGTATGTGAACGGAAGGTCCTCAATTAGTCGCCGCGTCTCTTCGAATTCTGAATCTGTCTCGCCGGGAAATCCGACCATGACGTCGGCTCCGATTGCGGCTTCCGGCATGGCGGCGTGAATCTTTTCGATCTTCTCGCGATAGTGCCATGGACGATATTTGCGGTGCATGCGGCGCAGGACGGCGTCACTGCCCGACTGCATGGGGACGTGGGCGTGCTTGGCGATGCGCGGCGAGGACGCGACGAGGTCGATCAGTTCGTCGGTCCAGTCCATGGGCTCGACGGAGGAGATGCGGAGTTTTTCGAGAGTCGTGTCGCTGAGGATTGTGCGGATCAGGTTTACGAAGGTTGGGTTGCCGTGGCGACCGTGAGAGGCAGCCTGGCGAGCTTCGCTCGCCTGGACGGCCGGGGGCGGCCGTCCCCACATGTTTCTGCAAGTCTCGTCCCCAGCGGCCTAAGTTTATTCCGCTAATGACCACTTCGCGGTATCCGGCATCCACTAGCGTGTTCACTTCGCGGATGATTCGGTCCACTTCCAGCGAGCGGCTCTGGCCGCGCACATAGGGGATCACGCAGAATGAGCAGCGGTTGTCGCATCCATCCTGAATTTTGAGATTGGGGCGCGTGCGTTCGTTGGCGGCATCGAAGACCGGAGCGGCGAGCAATTCGGTGTGGGCGAAAATGTCGGAGACGAAAATCGAGTTATCCGTTCTCAGTTGTCCGTTCTCAGTCAACCCCGAGAGGGGGACGAAACTCGACACGAGGCCGCTGGGAACACTATTTGCAAGCGCGATCTCCGCGAGTTGGTGCTTGTGAGAATTGCCAACCACTAACGATCACGCCCGGCAACGCTGCGATCTCTTCCGGAGCGCGCTGGGCGTAGCATCCGGTGACGATGATTTTGGCTTCGGGATTTTGCCTGCGGACGCGGCGGATGGCGGCGCGGGCGTCCTGATCGGCGCCGGTTGTCACGGTGCAGGTATTGAGGACAACGACCGAGGCGCCGGCTGGTGCAGAGGCGCGAACCAATCCCTGCTCCTCGAACTGGCGCTCGAGAGCAGCGCCGTCGGCCTGCGTGGCGCGACAACCAAAGTTTTCTACAAAGAATCCGGGCACACCCTATGGTACCGCACAGTGGGGCAGTGCCCTCGGCTTCGAGAACGCAAACGGCGAATCAGGCCGAGGCTTGCGTTCTTCTTGCCTGGAAACACTCGCGGCAAAAGACAGGACGTCCCTGCGTTGGACGGAAAGGGACGGTGGTCTGCTTTCCGCATCCCGAGCAAGTGGCCTGGGTTTCGACCTTGTTGTAGCGGTATGTCTGTCCGGGTGCAGGAGGCGCGCCCAGCACGGAGATGCGCTTGGTCTTGCAAGCCTTGCAACGTTTCGGTTCGTTCTTGAACTGCTTATCGTGAAAGAAAAGTTGTTCCCCAGCCGTGAAAACGAAATCGCTTCCACAGTCGATACACTTCAGCACCTTGTCCTGAAATTCCATCGAGGATGGCTCCCTTCAGCCCGTCTCCGCGCGCCCACTCGCGAGGAAAGAACTGCGGTGGTACACCGAAAATACAGGTTTGTGTACTACTCCCCCTCAAACTGCCCCTGGACTCGGCCCGCCACGCTCATAGGATTGGCGTGGGTACAGCTATGATCAATGCCGGGAAAGCTGGTGAGTGTAAAGTAAAGGTCCCTTTGTTGCGGCTCAATGTGGTGGGGGCCAGATTAAGCAGAGCCGCCCCGGGACGGAGCGGCCCTTTGCAGCGTTAGTCCTGTTCCTTGCGCGTCTTTTTGCGGGCCCGCTTGCGAGCCAGCGCAGCTTTCACACGCTTCTTCTCGCCGGGCTTCAGGTAAAAGGAGTGGCGCTTGACCTCCTTGATAATGTCTTCCTGCTGCACCTTTCGCTTAAAGCGACGAAGAGCGTTTTCGAGGGATTCACCCTCTTGCAGTCGAACTTCCGCCAAACTTACACACCCCCAGACTCGTCCGGATGGACCTTGTAGTTATGACAAGGATTTGACTGCAAGTCAAGCGGAACTGTCGAATTTCTTTACAAAAATGCCCAGAAATGGTGCGTTTCCGGGAGGACCTGGAATATTTCTGCAACCTGTGCAGAATCCTTCATTGTTTTCTGCAACAAGCATGACGAAACTTGCTTAGCTAGTAGTCATAACACCGATGTCATTGTGAACGAATTGTAAAAATGAATCGCCCGCACCACGGATTCTAGAAGCTGAACTTCGCCGCCAACTGAATTTGCCGCGGCGCGTAGGCGGCGTTGGGTTTCATGAAGTTATTCGGCAGTCGATAGTAGCCGGGATAAGGCGCAATGTTCGCGGATACTGAGTCCTGCACAAACGTGCTGGCGGACGCGATCATCCCATTTGAGGTGATGGCGACGCGCTGGTTGTCGCGATTGAACAGGTTGAATGACTCCGCCACCAGATTCAATTTGTAGCGTTCGCGAAAATGGAACATCCGCGTGATGCGGAGATCTGCAGTCGCATAATCCGGTCCGGTGAATGCGTTGCGGCTGTAGCCGGGAAGCCGATCGTTCAAATCGTTGCCGTCGCCGTTCGGATCGCCCATGACTGTGGCATTCACTGGCCGACCTGACCCGTAATTAACGACCGTTGAGAATTTCCAATCGTTGAAGAAATGTCCGAGAAGCTCATGGCCGCGATGAAAGAATCGCGGTTCAGCCGAGAATGCGCCAACGATTCGGTGACGCTGATCGGTGACGCTGGGGCCGCGCTCCGCAGAAGGGTTGTAGGAGTTTTCTACCGTGGCCGGCTGTCCGGCGACCAGGGCATCCTGTCCGTCATCGATGGCACGCGCATAGGTATAGGAGAAGCGCAGATAGGTTCCGCGGGCCACGCGGCGGTTCACCGAGAAGGTAGCGCCGTTGTAATAACTCGAGGCTGCGCTCTGAAATTCGTTGATCGCTCCAAGTTCTGCGATCGGCCGCCCGAGAGGATTGATGCATGGCGGCCAGGGGCAATCGAGCGTGCGCGTGAACTGCCATGTCGCGAATGAGTCGATGGCATAGTAGTCACCCTGAAAGATCGAGCCGGTCGAATCGAAGATGGGATAGGTGAGTGCGGTTGGCTGCGGAAGGTTCACGTCGAGCGCGCGTATGAGATGTTCTCCTCGAACGTTCAACAATGAAAGCGCGACAGTCGTGCGGTCCACGACCTCTTTCTCGAGTGTGATGCTGGCCTGCTGCACGCGCGGAGTCACGAAGTTGGTTGCAAAAGCCGAGACCTCGTGAGTGACGCCTTGGGTGAATCCCGCAGGCAGCGTGCAATTCGCGGCGTTTGTCGCGCAAGTCACCAGCGGATTGGGGTACGACGGGAATGCTTGCCGGTCGTAGTAATTGGTGTTGTTGAGGAAGACCTCAGCGTTGCTGATGCCGTTCTCGGTCTGGATGACTGAGTTGTAGATCTGCGGAATGCGCACGAAGAAGATTCCATAGCCGCCGCGCACAACCAGTGGACGCGTGTTGCCAATCGAGTAGGCAAATCCCGCGCGGGGAGCGAAGTTGTAGGGCTGGAACGGAACTTTGCCTGAGGGTGGGAACAGCGGGTTCGAGATCAGTCCTTTACTGGTGAATGTCTGCAGGTCCCACCGGACTCCGAGATTGACCGCCAGGCGATTGGTCAGGCGAACTGTGTCCTGGGCGAAAGCGGCATATTCTTTGGTGTCGGGATGAGACGCGGCGCTGCCGAACTTCTGCATGTAGTAGTGAGGAACTTCGTGGGCATAGGCGCGCAGTGGCGAGAGTTGCATGGCGCCTTGCAGCGGAGCGAACGTGTACGGATCCACCTTGATCGGATAGAAGAGATATTCTCCGCTCTGCTGGTTCGGGAAAAAATCATAGATCCAGGTGAGCAGCGCGTCTCCGCCGAACTTCAACGAATGCCGTGTTCCTTCAAGACTCAAGGTTTCGGCCACATGCAATCGGTGCTCACGATTTTGCCGGGGAAGAATATTGGACCGGCCTACACCGTCGAGGATGTTGGGAATTTTAACGAGAACGTCGTTGCTGTTGCTGTAGGACTGCTGAAGGTCGCGCGAGAATTGTGCGCGGAAACGGCTGATCAGGCGTTGTGAAAAACTGCTGGTGAGCGACGCGTTCGCGGTTTCGGTGAAGACCTGCTCTTGTCCGTTGTTATTGATCGCATCATAAGTCACCGGGCTCGCCGGATCGAGAAATACGTTGTTCGCTCCCCAATAACGAGTGGTGCTGACGCGAAGGCCGAGTTGATGCCGGGGCGTCAAGTTGATGTCAAGTTTCCCGAAGGAAGAATTTCCGATTTGTGCGGCCGGGTATTCCCCCGTAAGCGAGGTGAGCCGTGCCGCGGCCGCGAACACGAGGGCCTGGTCGGTAGGCTCGTAGTCCCCGGGTGTGTACGGACCTGTGTCCGGCTGTGGAATCAGCCGTGAGCTTCCGTCCAGGAATTCCACGACATTAGGCACATGGAAGACATGTTGATCAAAGCCTCCGAAGAAAAAAACCTTGTTTCGTTTGAGCGGCCCCCCGATGGTTCCTCCGGCCTGTTGCTGACGATTATGCGGCTTGAATGCAAGAAAAGGATTCGTCGCTCCAAAGGAACTATCCCGGAGATAGTAGAACGCGGTTCCGTGGACGTGATTGGAGCCGGACTTGGTAACGACGTTGACCACCGCTCCGCCGGCACGTCCTTGCTCGGCTCCATAGGCGTTGGAAGAGACGCGGAACTCCTGCACGACTTCGGTTGAAAACTGGTAAGGAGCACGGTAGCGGCCACGCGCCTGGGCAAAGAAGGCGTTGTTGTTGTCGCTGCCATCCACCAGAAAGCTATTCTGGAATCCGCGTAGTCCGCCGAAAGAAAGATCTCCATTGGTGGCAGAAGTGAGGCTGCGGGGATCTTGTGTTACGCCCGGGGAAAAAAGGGCCAGATCCGAGAAGCGGCGTCCGTTCAAGGGGAAGTCGTTCACTGCCCGTTCATCCAGGAGGGCGGAGACCGCGCTTGGTTGGGTTTCGACAAGGCTGGGAGATGCAGAGACGGTGATATTCTCCTCAGCCGTCGCTAGTTTCATACGGAATTCGATTTCAGCGGTTCCGCCGACGTCTACATGCAGCTGGGTTGTAAGCTGCGGTGACATTCCATGCGCCACAATTCGGGCCGAGTAATCCCCTGGGGGAAGGAGGTCGAGTGCGAAGCTGCCTTCGGAATTTGTGCTCGCCTCGTAGCGCACGCCCGTGGCGGTATTCACTACAACGGCAGAAGCCTGTGCGATGCGACTGCCGGTCGGATCGACGACCGCGCCGTGAATCGAGCCGGTATCTGAGTCCTGCGCTGCGATCGTGGCCGAAACTGTGAGCAGGAGTACGCCGAGAACAACACAACAGCGCATTGAGGACATAGGTCGCCCCTGAGTGCGAGATGCTCGGAGGGATTGTCCCCCACACGCGTTAACCGGACGCGAGAAGGAACATCCGCGGAGAAGGACCGGAGGGCGCAGTCACCGCGGCGCGGCCGGGAAACTCCTTCGCGGACGGAGAAACAGCTTCTGTATAACATTCGCGGGAACTCAGGTCTGTGATCGCCGACGTTTTTTCTGTCGTTGTTCCCGAAGTGGAATGGGCGATCCTCTCCAGCGCGGATCAGGTAGGGTCGCGCTAAGCCGTGCTCTCGTGATATTTTCAAACTTCCTCGCGAAATCGCATGATTCGATCTCTTAAAGGCATCCGGCCGACTATCCCTTCTACCTGTTACATCGATGAGTCGGCGCAGATTATCGGCGATGTGGTGCTCGGCGAGCACGCCTCGGTGTGGATGAATGCCGTGCTGCGCGGCGATGTGCACGAGATCCGGATCGGGTCGCATACGAATATCCAGGACAACAGCGTTCTGCACGGGATGAAGCAGCAGTGGGGCGTTTACGTCGGCGAGTATGTGACGGTTGGCCACTCGGTCACGTTGCACGGATGCGTGGTCGAAGATCGCTGCCTGATCGGTATGGGATCGATCATCTTGAATGGCGCGCGGATTGGGGCTGGATCGATTATCGCGGCCGGGACGCTGATTCCTGAGAAAACGATGGTCGAGCCGGGATCGCTGTGGATGGGATCCCCGGGAAAATTTCGCCGCAAGCTGGAAGAGGCGGAGCAGGAAGTGATTATGCGATACGCGCGGAATTATCTTGGGTATAAAGACGAGTATCTGAAAGAAAGTAATTCAGGTATGTCATCCTGAGCGGAGTCTGCCGTACGCGAGAATACGCGAAGGGCAGACGTAGTCGAAGGATCCCGATAAGTTTGACGGAACGCGGCGTTGGAAAGGCATTTGCGTGACAGGAATGGCCTGATGCGGCGCGCATGCAGGGAAGAGGGTAGGGATCCTTCGACTCCGCGGGCTCGTTCGAACCCGCTGCGCTCAGGATGACAAGTCGGCGAGAGAAAGAAATATGATCAGGGCAGTCCGGGGAACTCGGGATCTTCTGCCGCCGGAGACGGCGCTGTGGAACTTTGTGGAGTCCACGGTTCGCGACGTCTTTCGCGCATACAACTTTCAGGAAATTCGCACGCCGATTCTCGAATCGACGGAACTGTTTGCGCGCGGGGTCGGAGAAGAAACCGACATCGTTTCGAAGGAAATGTACACGTGGGAGGACCGCTCGCGTGCCGCAAGCGAGAAAGGGCAATCTCTTACCCTGCGTCCCGAGAACACGGCTGGTGTGGTTCGCGCCTACATCGAGCACAAGCTTTGGGATCGCGGTCTCAACAAGCTCTTCTACATTGGCCCGCAGTTCCGCCGCGAGCGTCCACAGAAAGGACGCTACCGGCAGTTCTATCAGATCGGGGCAGAAGTTATCGGGCCTGCTTCGGCAGGCAGCGAGTCTCCGGCGCGCGATGCCGAAGTCCTCGAGATGCTTGCTACTTTGCTCGACCGGCTTGGCATCACGAACTGGAATCTGGAGCTGAACTCCGTGGGTACTCCCGCCGACCGCGTGCAGTTCAACGAGGCTTTGCGCAATGCATTACAGCCGGTGGTCGAGCAAATGTGCGCCGACTGCCAGAGGCGTGCGGTTACGAATCCGCTGCGCGTGTTCGACTGCAAGGTCCCTGAAGATCAGCCGATCATCGACACCCTGCCGCGTATCACGCAGTTTCTCGGGGAAGATTCGCGCAAGCACTTCGAAGCCGTACAGGCAATCCTGACCAGAGTCGGAGTTCCGTTCACATTGAACGATCGACTGGTGCGCGGGCTTGATTACTACACACGCACCGCATTCGAATTCACGCACGGTGCTCTCGGGGCTCAGAACGCAATCCTGGGCGGCGGACGCTACGACGGACTTTCGGAAGCGCTCGGTGGTCCGGCTGCGCCTGGTATCGGATTCGCGATCGGCGAAGACCGGCTGGTGCTTTCGCTGCAGGAGAATGCGTCCGCCGAAAGCGTGCTGCGGAAGCCTGACGCTTATGTCGCTCCTATGGCAGGGATGAACGGGGAAGCGGCGCGGCTCGCGCGCGAGTTGCGACGTCACGACCTGGTCATCGAATTAGGCGATGACAGCTTCCGGCTGAAGAAATCGTTTGAAGCGGCGACCAAAGCCGGCGCGAAGTACATTCTCATTGTGGGCGAGAACGAAGTAAAGTCCGACGCATTTGCGCTGAAGAATCTGGCCACAGGAGAGCAAGTCTCGGTAGCCCGACGTGAGTTGGCCGCAAGAATCCGAGAAAGCTGACGCCATTCAGGTGAGGGACTTTGGGCAAGAGCCATTCGGAAATTGACGAGAATATCGCGAGTTTTATTCGGCAGCAGCACGTCTTCTTTGTAGCTACCGCACCGAGTGCAGCGAACGGCCACATCAATGTTTCTCCCAAGGGCCTTGACTCATTTCGCATCCTCGGTCCGAGGACAGTCGCTTACCTCGACGTGATCGGCAGCGGCATCGAAACGATCGCTCACGGCAAAGAAAATGGACGCATCGTGTTGATGTTCTGCGCGTTTGAGGGGCCTCCGAACATCGTGCGCTTGCACGGACGGGCTCGCGTAATGGAGCCGCACGAATCCGGCTTCTCTGACTGGATCTCGAAGTTTCCGACCTTCGACAGTACCCGCGCCATTATTGTCGTGGACGTTACCCGCGTTTCAAGCTCTTGCGGATATGGCGTCCCTCTGATGAAGTACGAAGGGGAACGGCCGCAGCTTTTCGCCTGGGCTCAGAAGAAAGGGCCGGAAGGACTGAAAGCCTACAAGCGCGAGAAGAATGCGTGCAGCATCGATGGACTTGCCAGGACTATCGGAGTAGATCTTTAGCCACCCTATCGGGAGACGAACATGAAAGCAGGATTCTTAATCGTCATCATGATTCTTTGCAGCGTGGTGGCGTTCGGTCGTGCAGGTCAAGCGAATGCGCCTGCGAAGACACCGAGTGCATTCGACCAAACCTTAATGAGTGCTGAAAATGGTTTCATCGAAGCGGCGAAAAAGGGTGGTGCCGCATTTCTCAAACGAACCCTGACCGACGACTTCTCATTCGTGTCCTTCGACGGCCAACTTTATAGCCGCCAGGAAATGATCGATCAGTTTTCGGAAGCCGGAACCAACATCATGCCGTATGAGATGAAGGTGATCCCCCTCGGGGAGGACGCAGCGATTGTCACCTATAACGTGGTCCTGCGTGTCCCCACGGCTGAAGATCAGGGGCCTCCGCCACGCTACCAGCACTTCAGCACGACGTGGGTGAAGCAAGACGGCGCCTGGAAGATGAAGTTTCAGCAGATGACGGCGAATCACTGGGGCGACTGGTAGAGAGTTCGGATCTCCAATTTCAGATTTCAGATTGCAGATTGAAAACCACACTCTGGGCGGTTGACTGACCTTCGTTCTGCGGCTAATATCTCGCCGCGGTCACAATCGATTTCCCCTCAATCATCAAAAATCGAAAATGCAACCGCTTTAGGAGTCGTACACATGAAACACGTAGGAATGATATCTGCTGCAGTCGTCTTGATGTCGGCGCTGAGCATGGCGCAAATGGAAATGCCGAAGCCTGGTCCCGAACATAAGAAACTCGACGTATTTGCCGGCTCGTGGACGCTCGATGGAGACGTGAAGGCGAGCCCTATGGGTCCGGCTGGGAAAGTGATGGAGACCGAGAAGTGCGACTGGATGGAGGGCGGGTTCTACCTGGTTTGCCAGATTGGGTTCACGAGCAAGGTGATCGGGAACGGATCGGGAGTCAGCCTCATGGGGTACTCCAATGAGGACAAAGCCTACTCATACCGCGAGTTCAATAGCTGGGGCGAATTCACCGATTCCAAAGGCACGGTCGATGGCGATAAATGGACCTGGACCAACAACCAGAAAATGGGTCCGATTGTGAAGGGCCGCTTCAACGTGAAAATGACTTCGCCAACATCCTACGACTTCAGCTACGAGACCTCCGAGGACGGAACGAAGTGGACGACCATCATGGATGGCAAAGCTACCAAGAACAAGTGATCCGGCACACCTGACATTTGTCAGAAAACAAAGTTGACGAATCGCACTGGCGGGCGCATCCTTGGCCCGCTAGGCTCAGTCAGAATCCGGCTTACGGAAATCTGAGCGAAGGAGTGTATACGTGAATCGAAAAGTAGCCTTGGCGGCATTCTTGTTCCTGATAACCGCGTTTGCCTGGCCGCAGATGTCGATGCAGCCGGGACCTGAGGTGAAGAAGCTCGACTATTTCGTGGGCACCTGGACTGCCGACGGAACCATTGCACAGGGTCCATGGGGAACGGGCGGCAAGTTCAGTTCGACCGGCACGTCAGAATGGATGGACGGCAAGTTCTTCGTGGTCAGCCATGGCGATTTCAAGATGCCTCCCGAGTTGGGCGGCGATGGCAAAGATACGTCCTTTATGGGGTACGACACCGAGGAGAACGTGTACACGATCGACTCCTTCAACAGCCAGGGGCGTCGCGAGCACTCGAAAGGCACTGTTACCGGGGACACGTGGACGTGGAATAGTTCACAGGTTTACGGAGGGCAGGATATCAAGCAGAAGATGACGCTCAAGATTGTGTCGCCGACGAGCTACACGATGAAATTTGAGGTCTCGATGGACGGCACGAACTGGATGCCTTTCATGGACGCCAAGATGACTAAGAAATGATGACCAGGAAATAACGAATTGCATTGCCGAGTTAGGCTTCAGTTTCGGCTGAAGCCTTTTTTCTTTGCGCATCCCATGTCTTGTGTCCTTGGGCGCACAGCCCCAGGATAGTACGATCAGGATAGTACGATACTGTGGGGCGTCAAATCATGAAAACAAAGCTGGTTGTTTCTGTTCTGGCCTTTTGCCTTTTCGGTGCTGCATGCGCTGCAAAGGGACAATCCAAGGAAACGAAGTCAGCCGAATCCCCGGCGGCAATAGATGCGAAGGTCTACTCCGGAATGTATGCGTTTCTGAAAGAAGGCGAGTTCGTCCAGATCACGGTAGAAGATGAAGGACGCATCACCGGATTCATTTCGCGCTATGGGGATGGAGAAAGTGACAAAGGGGCCTTCCTCGATCAGTTCTTCAAAACTGGAAAGCTGGAAGGCAACAAGTTGAGTTTTACGACCGATCTCGTGCATGGAGTTGCCTACGACTTCAAGGGCTCGGTCGAACGGGGCGAAGGGAAGAATCCAGGGGACGACGGTTACTTTGTCCTGAAGGGTACGTTAAGCGAGAACCTCACCGACGTGAACAAGAAAGTCACATCCCACTCGAGAGATGTAGTGTTCAAAATGTTTCCGCAGGATGCTTCACCTGCGCCAGCGGCGAGAAAATAGGGAAGTGCCGCTCCGGTTACTGTCCGGCGCGCAGCGGAGAGAGACTCAGGCGGCCGGGCACCTTCTTCCGGCCTCCCTCATGGCCGTACACCAGGTCGGGGCTTCCGTCGGAGTTCGATGATGCCTCGGCCAGCGTTTCAGCCAGCGCCTTGTACGAACGGCTGATCTCGGGGCCTTCCTGCAACACGACCGGGGTGCCGTGATCGATGGAAGGCGAGATCACCTGAAAGGCGTTCGGGACCTTCCACAAAACTCGGCAGTTAGTAACGTGCTGGACGTCGTCGTCGGTAAATCCAGGAATTCTTTTGTAGCGATTCAGCACCATGCGCAGGCGATCGCGGCCCGTGCCTTCTTCGAGGAAACCGTGAATTCGTCCCGCGCTCCACAAAGACACGACATCTGTCTGCGCGACCACCAGAACGGCATTCGAAAGATCGGAAAGCAGGCGGGTTGTGGGATCAAGCCGGCTTGAGCAATCGACCACCACAAAGCGGTAGTGATTGACCAGAAGATCGAATAGGCGCGCCAGTTCTCCGGGTGTCGGTTCGGTTGGATACGGCTGCTGTGGCCCCGCGAGAAGATGTAGGCCTTCCTTGGCCGGCGTCATTAGGCCATCCAGCAAAGAGACATCCATGCGATGCAGGTTCTGCAAGGCATCGAGAACACCAAACTGTGGCCGTAAATTCAGGTGAAGCGCCGCATGCCCAATCGGCGCGAAATCGAGAAGAACGACGTCTCCATGAGCCTGCTGTAGAGCAAGGGCAGTGTTGACGGCTGCGGTGGTGCATCCCGCTCCGCCTTTGGCCCCGAGAAAAGTGAATACGGAAGCTTTCCCGGCGCCCCCAAGGGAGCGAGTGCGGGAGGAACTGAATCGAGTCAATGCTTCCAGAAGAGCATCCGAACCGGCAGAGTGATCCAGATACTCCCCGGCCCCGGCTCGCATGCTGGCGACGATCGCTGCCGGTTGCGTCATCTCGCCATTGGCAAAGATTGCGATCTGCTGGGTGGTGGCCCGGATCAGTTCGATCGCGCGAATCGCGCGCTGAGACTCTTGCGGAGAAATGTCAACAATCACCACTTCGGCGCGGGAATCCTGCAGTTGGCGGAGGATGGAATCTGTGGGGCCGACGGGAAACCCGATATGGCTGAAAACCGCTGTTCCCAGACGCGTTGCTTCCAATCGAGTTTGCAGAACGGATAGGTGTTCCCGGTCCTCGGTCAGGAGGGCAACTGCGATCCCATGCATAGCGCGGTTCTCGCTGATTTCTATCGGTGTCTGCATGTTAGAAAGAGAAGGTACCTTCCGCCAAGTGACCTAGGTAATCCTAAGAACCCATGCCAGACCGGTGATCTGCCTTGGAAGCTTCTGAACCGCAAAATCGACGGCTGGGAGGAAGTGCACAACGTGGAAAAAGCCCTAGAGCCTCTTACCCTCGCTGCCGACCATTGTAAGCCAGCGGGCCCAAGATGAAAAGATCGCGGAACACGTCGCGCGAGAAAATTACAAACGCACTGTAGAGCAGAACCTGTGATTTGGGTTGCACGCTAAGACTGGTGTGGAGAATGCACGGGCGCCTGCTTCTCTTCATGATCGGGATGCAGGGTGGAAATACGGGTATAGACGGCGGGGAATTCCGGTTGTGACGATAAATATTCGTAGTGTTCAAGCCGGACAGCGACGCCGACCTTCTTTCCGTCAGCCCCCGACGCACCCGGGCCGGACGGTTTTACAACCCGGAGTACGCGCGCGCGGCACCTCACCGGCATGCTCTCACCCAGCGTGATCTCCGATGGCATCTGGAGTGTGAGTTCAATTTCCGTACCTTCTGCCAAAGGGACTTCCGTAAAGAAAAATGCCCCGCGTGAACTCAGATCCTGGGTGAAGCCGAGGCCCTTCAGGGAGCTCGACGGTTCCGAAAGCGAGACGGCCAAGGCGTAAGGAAACCGCTGTCCGGCTCGACGCTCAACCTGAACTGGAGGAGTACTCATAGAGGTATGCTTCCCCGGCTCACAGGAATGCAGCTCGCTACTGTAGCTCACAATTGCCCGGAAGAAAAGCCAGAATTCATACAGGCTGACTCAATTCGGCGCACGTATCTATCGAATCGGGACTCTCGGCGGGAAGTCTAGGCCCGGTTTAGTGCCGGGAATGCCGATATTTGTGGAAATCCTGCTGCGCACAAACTCCGCGATATAGTGATTCAAGGTACATCGGAAGGTCATCGAATAAAGGGTAATCGAAACAAGAAGATACCGTGACACAGCCGAAAGCTCCCATCGCTGAGGTGACAAAACCCGATTCCGGCCGATCTTCTGGTACCGAAATTCGATGGCAAGCTGCCGGACGAGCCCTGCGTCACCGCAATTTCCAACTCTTCTTCGGCGGGCAACTCATATCGTTAACCGGCACATGGATGCAAACTGTTGCACAGTCCTGGCTGGTCTATCGCATGACGGGGTCGGGGCTGCTGCTGGGCGCCGTGGGATTCGCCAGCCAGATTCCGGTATTCCTCGTCGCGCCGATCGGGGGGATCACTGCCGATCGTGGGAACCGGCAGCGCATCGTGATCGGGACTCAAGTCGCATCCATGATTCTGGCGTTCATCCTTGCGGCCCTTACCCTCACACACAAGATCACGATCCCACAGATTTTTGTTCTCGCGGCTCTGTTAGGCGTGGTGAACGCCTTCGATATTCCCGGACGGCAGGCTTTCCTCGTGGACATGGTCGGTAAAGAAGACCTGATGAATGCGATTGCCCTGAACTCCTCAATGTTTAATGGGGCCCGCGTGGTCGGACCGGCGGTGGCGGGCGTACTAGTCGCCAGGTTGGGGGAAGGCTGGTGCTTCTTCGCGAACGCGGTGAGCTACGTTGCTGTGATCATCGGCCTGATGATGATGAGAGTACATGCTCCGGCGAAAGCTTCTCCGCATTCGTCCCCCGTGGAACATATTCTCGAAGGGTTCCAGTTCGTGAGCCGGACGGCTCCAATCCGGGCTTTGCTGGTGCTGTTGGGAGTAGTGAGCGTCACGGGAATGCCCTATGTCGTGCTCATGCCCATCTTTGCTGACAAGATTCTGCGCAGCGGCGGTCAGGGATTGGCATCTTTCATCGGCTCGCATGATCTTGGAGCGGTTCGCTTGGGAATCCTTATGGGCGCGGCCGGAGTGGGAGCCTTGCTGGGAGCGTTGACCTTAGCTGCCCGCTCGGGGGTCAAAGGATTGGGGCGGTGGGTTGCGGTCTGCTGCGCGGGATTTGGCGTCAGCATGATTCTGTTTGCATTCTCGCGATCGTTCTGGTTATCGGTCCTGCTGCTTCTTCCGGTCGGATACTTCATCATGCTGCAGATGGCGGCCTCGAACACACTCATACAGGTGATGGTGCCCGACGCACTTCGGGGCCGCGCGATGGCAGTTTACTCGATGATGTTTATGGGCCTCGCTCCGGTCGGATCCATTCTGGGCGGCGCGCTATCGGACCGCGTGGGCGCACCTTGGACTGTCGCCATCGGCGGGCTGGTTTCAGTGGTCGGAGCGTGGTGGTTCAGCCTGCAATTGCCCAAGATCCGTATCGAAGCGCGGCAGTTGATCATTGCCCAGGCGGGCGGCGAGCCGGCGGAAGAAATGAGCACACCGATCGTGGAAGACTAATGTGCCATTATCGGCGGAGCGTACTGCGCCCGAGAGCAACCAGGAAGATCGCGCTCTTTCCCCGCGCGTGCGGGGAGAAGAAGCTGACTACATCGTCGTCATAGAAAGTCAGTCCGCTGGCGCCGAGCCTCAGCCCGTATGCACCAAGGTACAGCCTTCCGCCAAGGATCCCGGCTTCGAGTTGTGCCGCCCGATAACCGCGGTTCCCAAAGCGTTCCAGAATCTTCTTGAGGTCGGCAAGAAAGAAGACATCGACCGCTGCGTCCGCTGGAATTTGCTGCTCAAGACCGAGGTAGCCGGCCTTGTCGCGAAATTCTCCCGCCTTCAGTTGCTCGAGTTGTTTCGATTCCCAGTGATAGAAATATGCTCCGGGCGCGAGTCCCACCACGTTGTTGACGACCAGATAGAGATCGTTCAGATGGCTCCCAAATGGATCGAGGAAATCTGCGGGAATCCCGCGTGTCGCACGATCCAGTATGGTTGAGAGCTGCTGCACGGTGATCGGATCGCGCGAGAACTGGCGCGTCGAGCCGCGCCGCGAGATCACCTGTTCGATTGTGTCCTGGGGAAGCCGTGACTCGTCGAGAGGCTGGAGCAGCATCGCGCTGCCCTTTGGGGTTGGGTTGGCAGGGGTCGGCGTCTTTCCGCGCCAGGCGATCACTTCCACAACTGAATCCAAGGATGACGCTTCATGCATCTTGCGCATGGCCGGGTAGTCAACCTCTTGCGAGGAGTACGGGACCACTGCGAGCTCTAATTTCTCGGGCGAAGGGGGCTTCGGAGGGGCGGTTGAGGTGTGCCCGATCGGGACCAGCGAAAATCCGACTTCGCGCTTTACATCCAGGCCCAGCAGGTCGTTTACCTGCGAATCGATGAAGCCCGCGACCACCTTCGATGGCAGCTTGGCCGCCGCACACACCGCAAGCAGATTCGCGAGAATTGTGCCGTTGTCCCACCCAAAGTGGCGGTAGGTGCGCGAACGGTATTTCCACGCATTGCGCCAGTACGTCCCCGTGCAAATAACAATCACCGGCGCATGCGCTACCGACGTCTCGCTTGCCGTTGCATCTACCAGGGCTTGCCGGAAGTCTCCGACCCTGAGTTGACGCAGGCCAAACTCGGCAGCTCCGAAGTGATAGACGCCAGCCGGGAGTGCAGGCGGGCCGCCAGGCCGTGACTTGTCGGGCAGATCACTGCAGACCACGTACAGTTCGATCTCATACAGCGCACCGGTGCATGCCGCTGCCCTGAAGAATGTCTCTCCCTGCGAATGTTTCTTACTCTTCGTCACGCCGGCGGAAAAGAACAATAATTGGGAAAGCGTGTCGAGATCGGGAACGGCTTCGGCTTCCGCCGCAACTCTCGTCGCCGCGATTGCCGACAGGGCCGGCATGCCCGAATCCTGAAAGTCTCGTGCCAGCCGTGTGACCGCCAGTGTGGGATAAATCTTGAACAGCAGAGGCTTATTCTGCCAATCGAGGGCGTGCGGATTCGTCCGGATGCTCAGGTAGGAGTGCTTGGTCCCGGTGTGATACTGCCAGGCTGCGTCGAGATTTGTGTTTTGGCTCAGGCCTAGATTCCTTGGAAGAGATGAGTTTAACGGTAGGCGCTTGCCGGCAGCCCGGTGATGCGAATTCCGGAGCAGGCTTTGTTCCGAATATTAAAACCGATGAGCAACGCGGTAATTTGCTCGACGATGCGGGCATTTTCAAGTCTGCCTCCATCGAGGGCGCGAATTCCCGGGATTTTTGCTGCCAGTTCACGCGTGAGTTGCGCCGCGTCTGCGTCATCGCTGCAAACGATTACGTCACAATCGAGGGGATCGTTGCCATTCAGGAGATCTGCGCAGAGATTGTGGAAAGCGGCTACAACGCTTACACCTTTGGGCACGAGTTCCACCGCTTGCTGTGCCGCCGAGCCCTGCCAAACTCCGAGCGGCCGGGAAGCGCGCCCCCCAACCGAGGCTGCCAGCGGCACCGTTGCATCGATCAGAATGCTGCCCTCTGTCATTGCAGGTTTCAGCTGTTTGAGAATGCCAGCCTGGCTTTCGAAGGGAACGGTCAGCATCAGGATGTCGGCTGCAGCGCAAGCCGCGGCATTTTCCATCCCGGAGATGTTGGCGGCCGGACCTGCCTTCTGGCGAATGGAATCTGCTGTCTGCTCGGCTCGCTGGTGATCTCGGGAGCCGATGATGACTGTTTCTCCGGCTCGCGCCCACCGCAGTGCCAGGCCCATACCGGCAGGACCGGTGCCTCCAATGATCGCAATTGGACGTTCTGGCCGTACGCCGGCTGGCGCTCCGCTCATGCGAACTCGGCCTCGAGAGAACGTTCGGCCGTGAGTTCATCGAGCGGAACTTTGATGTTGATTCGGGAGTATGTGGTGTTGCGCTCCGCGGGGATGCGCCCGGTTTCCAGAATCATCGCCTGAAAATCTTCTGGACTGGTGTACTGTCCGGCTGTGGATCCGGCTTCCCGCGAGATGTTCTCTTCCATCAACGTGCCACCGTAGTCGTTCGCTCCGGCATGCAGGCACAATTGCGACAGTTCGCGGTTGAGCTTCACCCATGAAACCTGAATGTTGTGGATCGAGCCCGCGAGCAGCACGCGCGCCAGCGCATGAACTTTGAGATGTTCCGCAACCGTAGGCCCGGTTCGGGCAAGCCCTTGATGGAAAAGAATGGTGTTCTGGTGAACGAAGCCGAGTGGGACGAATTCGGTGAAGCCTCCGGTCTCAGACTGAATGTCTCGCAGAAGCCGCATCTGGCGGACCCAATGCTCCGGAGTCTCGGCATGACCGTACATCAGCGTTGAAGTAGTGCGGATTCCGCAACGATGAGCGGTACGGATGACGTCGATCCACTGCGCGGTCGAGAGCTTGTTGGCCGAGAGAATATGGCGAACTTCATCGTCGAGAATTTCTGCTGCCGTCCCGGGCAGAGTGCCAAGGCCGTTGTCGCGCAGCATCGAGAGATAGTCGGCCAGCGGCATCCCGGTGAGTTCGACGCCATAAACAATCTCCATCGGAGAGAAGGCGTGGATATGCATCTGCGGTACGGCTTCCTTCACTGCGCGCAGGATATCGCGATAGTGGAACTTAGGAAGGTTCCGCGGCAGGCCGCCCTGTATGCAGACTTCAGTGGCCCCTAGACTCCAGGCCTCGACTGTCCTTTCCCCCATCTGCTCGAGGGTGAGGAAATAGGTGTCGGCCTCGCGTGGTCCGCGGCTGAAGGCGCAGAACTTGCATCCGACAAAACAGATGTTCGTGAAATTGATGTTTCGGTTCACAACATACGTGACGATGTTTCCGGCGAGTTCGGCGCGTAATGTATTCGCGGCAACGAGCAGGCCCAGCAAGTCGTCTCCGTCAGCGTTCGCAAGCGCGTACGACTCATCGAGCGAGAGGCCGGCTCCATTTTGCGTTTCGAGGATCTTCTCCAGTGAGGCGCGAACTGCCGGAGTCACGCGATGTGCGATATCGGACCAATCAAGTGCGGGAAAGCCTTGCAGGTGCGGGGGGATCTTTTCGCCTTGCATAAAAAGCTCCGTACAATGTCGCTTGCTCTAAGACGCCGGCAGGCGGCGAGATGTTTGAAGCAACGTTCCTACAGTGTAGCGGAATTTAGCGGAACAGGTCGCTGGCTGCCGGACGGAGAAGATTGCCGGCCTTGCCGTTGCCCGGCTGAAAGCGGAATCCGCGGACGATACAAGCGGGTGCGCGATTCAATTTTCCGCAGACCAGCCCTGCCGCCGCCGCCAATTCGTCCGCGACTGCCTCGACGCTAGCCTTCAATTTATAGCCGTGCGAATCGCGGCGTCCGCGGTCGTCACGCAATGCCTTCATTCCCGCCACTCCAATCGCGAAATCAGTGAGACCTTCACGCCAGGGACGGCCGAAGCTGTCCGTAATGATGACGGGAATGTCGTGTCCTGTATGTTTCTTCAAGGAGCGGCGAAGATTGGCCGCGGAGCGATCAGGATCTTTCGGCAGCAGCAATGCAGTCCGGCCCCCATCGACATTCGAAACATCGATCCCACTGTTCGCGCATAGAAATCCGTGATGCGTCTCAGTAATAAGAACTCCATTCTTTCGGCGGATCACGGCACGGCTCTCGCGCAGGGCTAACTCAATGACGCGGGCGTCAAGATCATATTGTTTAGCCCATGCGATCGATTCGGCAGAGGGCTCGACGGTTTGAAGATCGACGAGGCAGCCCTCGGATTTTGAGACGATCTTGTGTTTGACGATGAGAATGTCGCCGAACTGAAGCCGCAGACGAATTCCGCGCATCGACTCCAGAAGTCTGCCGGCCAGGTTGTCACCGGGATGGACCTCGCTTGCAAACGAGATCGGAATAAGGCGTACTTCACGCGTACTCTCCAACGAGTGCGTCGCACCAGATTTCTTTCCGCTACGCTTCATGACGCGTCTGAGCTTACTGCCAGAAGTCGATCGTCGAGATTCCATTCGCGAGCCAGGCGCTGGGCGCGAGTGTTGCCGGGAAGAGACAACAGTTGCCGCAAGTCGGCAGGAGTGTCCACATCCACGGCAATGCCGGGCAGATTCAGAACCACGCAAGGCTTGCCCGTCGCCTGAGCGGCCGCATGGTGCGGCTTGAAACTGTCATTGCCGAAACGCAGCGGGAACAGGTTCGCTGGACGGCGAAATGCTGCATTCGTGCCGCGGCCGTCTCCTGCGGGAACCAGCACGGTACCGGCCGATGGAGCGTGGGTCAGGATTTCTTCCAATTCCCATCCCTGGACTAGAGGAATGTCGCCGGGAATCACCAGCGTGCTGTCGATTCCGCGTTCGACACAGACGCGAGTCGCCATCTCAATCGCGCCGGTTTCCCCGGGATTCTCAGTATCTGGAATGACCTCGAATCCGAATTCCCGAGCGATTTTCGTCGCAAACGGATCGCCGGTGACGATTCCCACCTCTGGCCGGTTTGTCCAGTCGTGAACTGCCGAGAGCACGTCGTGCAGCATGGCTTGCGCTAGCTTGGTGCGCGAGGGCTGATCGAGAACGGCAGTCAGACGCTGTTTCGCGGAATCTGTGTTCTTGATGGGAACCAGGATCATGCCCTGCGGTCCAAGCGGCGAAATGGGGCGCCTGTCGCGGTTTGTTCCTTCGGCGGTCCGTCCGAGACCGACAGCAGAGCTTCACGGGCCAGAGCTGCCTTATCTTCGCTGCTGCGCATAATGGTCTGCGTGCAATGCACACGCAATCCGCCCTGGCGCAGAGCATCGGCAGGAACCGCGTCCCGTACATCGCAGATCAGCACATCCAGGAAATCTTCATACGCTTTGGCAACGCCTGCAATCGAGCAGGGAAATCCCTGGGCCTGCATCAGGATTCCGGCCGGACCGGCGATCGGGGCATTTCCAACGATCGGACTCACTGCCGCTATCTTCCCCTTTGCCCGCAGCAGAGCATCATGAATTCCGGGCACCGCGAGGATTGGACCGATGCTGGTCACGGGATTGCTCGGAGCGATCAACACTGCGTCAGCATTGACGATGGCGTCAATCACGCCGGGAGCGGGCTCGGCGTCGGATGCTCCTGCGAATCGAACCGATTTGACCGGGTCCTGATACCAGCGCTGCACGAAGTATTCTTCGAAGCTGAGTTCGCCAATCGGAGTATCCACGCGAGTTTCGACCCGCGAGTTACTCATGGGCAGAACGTGCGCTTTCACGCCCAGCTTCTCGGAAATGACGCTAGTTGCCTCTGACAGCGTCTTGCCTTCGGCAAGCAAGCGTGACCGGAGCAGATGCATGGCGAGGTCACGATCGCCGGTGTGGAACCACGTTGGCTCTCCGAGTTGCCCCATGGCCTGCAGGCAGAGGAAAGTGTCGCCCTTTACGCCCCAGCCGCGCTCCCGGCTCAGCATGCCCGAGAGCACGTAGGTGATCGAGTCGATATCCGGCGAAACGTAGAGGCCCCACCAGAGCAGGTCATCGCCGGTATTGACGACAATCGTGATCTCTTCGGCAGGCATGGCCTGGCGAAGGCCGTCTACGAACTTCGCACCGCCGGTGCCGCCGCTGAGCACGCAGATCATGCCGCCCTCCGTGCGAGTCCATCCTCGCCCGTAGCAGTAAGCAATCGTTCGGATAGAAGCCCGGGCCTGCGGATCACTGCCGGAATGAACTCCGGATACACCGGCAGCCGCTTGTGCAATGCAAATCCCTTCGCTTCCGTGCGCAGGCGCAGTTGTTCCAGATGCGGCCATGGCTTCTCAGGATTGATAAAGTCAGGCGTCAGTGGCGAAATGCCTCCCCAGTCGTTGATGCCGGCGTCCATCAGATCATCATAGTAAGGGGCGGAAAGATTCGGAGGAGCCTGAATATTGACCTCGGGGAGTAGCAAGCGAGCTACCGCTACGGCGCGCAGCATCTCTCCATGGGACGGTTCGGGCCAGTGGGCCATAGGGATTGTCGGCTTGACCCGAAAATTCTGCACGATCACTTCCTGAATGTGTCCATAGCGCTCATGCATCTCGCGGATCGCCATAAGAGTATCGACCCGATCCTCGGGAGACTCCCCGATCCCGATCAATAAACCGGTCGTGAACGGGACTCCCTGCTTGCCCGCTTCTTCGATGGTCCGCAGGCGCTTGGACGGAAGCTTGTCAGGCGCGTTGTCGTGAGCGGCCCCGGGGGCGAGCAGCTTTTCGTTCGTCGTCTCGAGCATCAGCCCCATGCTGGGAGAGACGGTTGCGAGCCGCTCAATCCACTCGGCGCTGAGCAGGCCGGGATTCGGGTGCGGCAAGAGGCTGGTCTCGCGAAGCACCAGTTCGCACATCGCCTCCAGATAGTGCAACGTAGATTTGTAGCCTAAATGGCGAAGGGTCTGCCGCATCTCGGGGAAGAGCAGCTCCGGCTTATCGCCCAGGCTGAAAAGCGCCTCTGTGCAGCCCAGTTTTTCTCCCTCTCGGGCAATGGCAAGAACTTCCTCGGGCGTCATCGTGTGTGCCCCGGGTCGCCCGGATCGCGCCGGAAGGTGCAGTATCCGCAATAGTCCCGACAGAGATTGGTCAGCGGAATGAAAACCTTGCGCGAGTAGGTGATGACCCCGGGCTTGAATCTTTCTTTTGCGGCGCGACCGGCGGCCAGAACTGCAGGCAACTGTTCATCGTCGCAGCGTATGAGCTGCAAGGCGAGGTCTCGCGAGATCGGCACGCCCGGACGCACCTCGTCCAATATGCGGCTCACATCGGACCTGGTCAGCGAGGCAGACACGTTGAATCGAATGATACAACGCCGCGTCATGGTAATGTAGGCGGTTACGCAGGGTATCTGTAGAGACGTAGCTCGCTACGTCTCTGCCGGCGGCCTTCAGAATGCCGGCCGAGGGGCACGAGTTAAACGCAATATGAGCTTGAATTCTTCGGACTTCCGCAAAGCGATGGGATGTTTCGCTACCGGGGTCACGATCATCACCTTGGATCTGGACGGCGAAGTTCACGGAATGACCGCCAATGCGTTCGCCTCGGTGTCGCTCGATCCGTTGCTGGTGCTGGTTTGCGTCGATCATACGACTCGCACCCACGCGCACATGCACGCCAAGAAACGATTCGGAATCAATGTCCTGTGTGAGGATCAAAGGCCGATTTCGGAGTACTATGCGCGGCCGGAACGCACGCATGAGAGCGCCGAGGCCGAAGCCGGCGCGTGCTTTGACCGCACCAGCCACGGCACCCCTGTATTACACGGAGCATTAGCCTATCTGGAATGCCGTCTGACGAGCTCCGCAGGTGGCCGGAGATCACACAATCTTCATCGCAGAAGTCGAGGATGTGACCGTGCGTGAAGGGGATCCGCTGCTGTTTTTTCGAGGGAAATATCGAAAGGTTGGCGAGGAAGTCGGCGAGTAAGGAATGTCACTTTTGGGGCTTTCAGACATCCAATCAGTGCGAAACAAATCATCAGGATTGGGGTAGCCATGGAGAAGACAACGGCTGAAAGAGTGGTGAAATCGGAAGCGGAATGGCGGAAGCAGCTTTCCGATGAGCAGTACCATGTGACCCGCGAGGCCGGCACGGAATGCGCCTTCACCGGCAAATACTGGAATACTAAAGAGCCCGGCACATACCACTGCGTGTGCTGCGGAGCTCCGCTGTTTGATTCGCAGACCAAGTTTAACTCCGGCACGGGCTGGCCAAGTTTCTACAAGCCGACCGCCGAAGGCGGCGTCACCGAGCACCGGGATGCTAAGTACGGCATGGTCCGGACCGAAGCCCGTTGCTCGAAGTGCGACGCCCATCTTGGACATGTGTTTGAGGACGGTCCAGCTCCGACCGGCTTGCGCTATTGCATGAACTCGGCATCGTTGGATTTCAGGCCGGCAGAGAAGAAGTAACGTTCGCCGTAGAGACGTAGCTTGTTACGTCTATGCCGGCAGCGCCGAACCCGGTTGGATTTCCAATACTTGTACCGTTTCCAAGCTGGCCATGCAGACGTGTTGCAGCAACTTCTCTACAAATGAACGAGGGGCACGCGCAGGCGTGCCCCTCTTGTTCTACTCGACAGAAACTTTCTTACGCGCTGGCCGTAGCTGCCATTGCCTTGGGCTGTTCCTGCTTGGCCTGAGGCTGCGAATCTTTCTTGCCTTCGCTGCGGACCTGGATGCCACCCTTGAGCGCGGCGCCATCTTCCACGCTGATGCGGACCGTCGAAATGTCGCCGCTGACCGAACCTTCGGCGCGGATATCCACGCGATCACTGCACTCGATGTTGCCGGTCACTTTGCCCATGACTACGACTTCGCGCGCCTGAATGCTGGCATCGACCTTGCCATTGCGGCCGATGGTGACGCGGCTCTCGGGCATGGTGATCTTGCCTTCAATGCGGCCATCAATATAGAGCGATTCGGATCCGCTGATCTCACCCTTGATGACCAAAGTGCGGCCGATGGTCGCCTGATCCACGGGAGCGGTCACGGTTTTTACCGGATTGAACGTGTTGGGGTTGGAAGCCGGAAATCCCGACTTCGAATTGAATGAATTGTCCGACGATTGAAGCATTGCGACCTTCCTTGGGATTCCCGCCTGGGCGCGCTCGATAGCCGTCTCTGCGGTTGGTCTGTGAATTTGGTGGCCTGCAGCGGATGCTGGCCACTCGGCCAACCTGACTATCGCACACACGTAAGTCCGTCCGAGAGATTACGGAAGGTGGTGTACGGATGCGAAGGTAACAAACCGGGTGAAAACACGGGAGAACAAAGCTAAAAAACGAAAGCAATCTGATCCGGATCGGAGCCGCTTTTCGCGCGAAGTGAGCAATCGCGGCAGGAAAAGCGCTAACCACAAAGGACACGAAGGTTCACGAAGGAACCCAGGATTTTCCTTCGTGTACCTTAGTGTCCTTCGTGGTTTAAGGCTTTTTGGGGGCTACTCAGAAACCTCGAGTTCCTGTGATCTCTCTTCCCACTCCTTTACGAGCGCGGCGTGTTGAGCCTTCTGCTGCTCCAGTTCCACCGACTGACGCTGCGTGTCCTCGGCGCTCACGAAGTTTTGAAGCGCAGCTTCCAGACGCGAAATGCTTTCTTCCGCGCTCTCGATCTCCCCTTCCAATACAGAAACGCGGTCTTCCATCTGCTTGCGCTTGATCGGATTCATACGCTTCTTGGACGTTTGGGCTTCGGCAGGCTCGTTGCCATTGCCATTTGTCGGCACCGCAACTGGCTTTGTGGCAGGCGATTCTGCCTTCGCAGTCACGCCCGGCACATCGTCCAGTGTCGGCGCTACATGCTGCCCACCTTCTTTGCGCCAGAGATAGTCTTCGTAATTACCGGGGAATATCTCGACCTTGCCTCCGCCTACCTCGAACACCCGGGTTGCCAGCTTGTCGATGAAGTAGCGGTCGTGCGATACGAATACTACTGTGCCGGTGTACTTCATCAGCGCGTCGAGCAAGACGTCCTTGGCGCGCAGGTCCAGGTGGTTCGTAGGCTCGTCCAGCAGCAGGAAATTCGCCGGATGCAGCAGCAGTCGGAGCAGGGCATAGCGCCCGCGCTCTCCGCCGGAAAGCACTCCGATCTTCTTGAACACGTCATCTTCCGAGAACAGAAAGCATCCGAGCAGGCTGCGCAATTCCGTCTCGGTCGAACGCGGGGACAATTCCCCAAGGTCGTCGAGAATGCGCGCTTCCGGATCGAGTTCCTTATATTGATCCTGCGCGAAATAGTCCGCCAGCACGTTGTGACCAAGGCGGTATTCGCCGGACGTGAGCGGCTCCGTGCTCGCCAGCAGCTTGATCAGGGTTGATTTTCCCGCCCCGTTTACGCCCACCAATGCGATGCGATCGCCGCGCTCGATCATGAAGCTGACGTCGCGAAACACTTCCTTTTCCGTCGCCCCGTTCCGTCCGGGATATCGCTTGGCCACAGCTTCGAACTCGGCGACAATCCGTCCGCTGGCTTTAGGCTGCGGGAAGGTGAAGTGGATGGTCTTCTCCTCCGGTGGGACCTCGATGCGCTCGATCTTTTCGAGTTCCTTGATGCGGCTTTGCACCTGCTTGGCCTTAGTCGCCTGATAGCGGAACCGGTTGATGAATACTTCCAGTTGCTCGATGCGATCGCGCTGGTTCTTGTACGCCGCCTGCATCTGCTCGTTGCGCTGCGTCTTCTGCGCCAGGAACTTGTCGTAGTTGCCGGTGTAGAACCAGAAGCGCTTGTTCCAGATTTCCGCGATTTTATCGACGGTGATATCCAGGAAGTAACGATCGTGCGAGATCAGCACGAACGCATAGGGATAGTCGTGCAGATACTCTTCCAGCCAGTTCCGCGCTTCGAGATCTAGATGGTTCGTCGGCTCGTCGAGCAGCAGCAGGTTCGGTTTCTGCAGCAGCAGCTTAGCCAGCGCGAGCCGCATCTGCCATCCGCCGGAGAACTCCTCCGTCAGCCTCGTCCAGTCCTCCTTGGCGAAGCCCAGACCCATCAGCACGCGTCCGACTTCCGCCTCGATCGAATAGCCGTCTCGAGCGCGGAATTCATGCTCTACCCGCTGATAGCGATCGGCCACGGCCGCGTACTGCGCGCTGGTGTGATCGATTTCCGCCATGCTGTGCATCAGCGACTCGAGTTCCTGCTCCATCGCCCGCACGTCGTCGAACACCGACATGCACTCGGCAAACACGGTGCGGCCCGGAGAGCGTGAGGCCGTCTTGTGGCAGATATCCCGCGGAAGTCCCCTTGGCGATGATCAGAGATCCGTAGTCGAACGTGTCCATGCCGGCGAGGATCTTCATCAGCGTGGACTTGCCGGTGCCGTTGCCGCCGACCAGGCCGATGTGGTCGTGGTTGGTAATCAACCAGTCGACGTTTTCGAATAGAAGTTTGTGGCCGAAACGTTTTCCGGCGCCGGAAAGCTGAATCATGGGCTGGGATTATCGTAGCAGGAGCAGGTCGCAAAACAGGGATGGGTAGGACGGTTTTAATGCCATAGAAGTTGACACCAAATTACCTCCCGAGCATTTTCAGGGTGAGGACGACACATGGTCCAACGGCACAAAACCACCATCGCCGAGAACGCAACAGCGATCATCTGCGCCTCCCAAACCATCAACAGTCAGATGATATTGCCGTTCGTGAAAGTCAGGAACACAGGTCATCGTACTCAGAACCGCCGCTGCACGGCTTCAGGGTGGACTTGCCTGTGCCGTTGCCGCCGACCAGTCCGATGTGGTCGTAGTTGGTAATCAACCAGTTAACATTTTCGAATAGGAGTTTGTGGCCGAAACGTTTTCCGGTGCTGGAAAGCTGAATCATGGGCTGAATTATCGCAGCAGCACTAGGCTAGAAGAAGGGATGGCTGAACGATTTGTAAGAGCGAGCGACCAGGGAGTTATGTTCTGATTTGGCGAATGCGATAATCGGCTTTATGAAACGGGCGATGGTCCTCATATGGATAGCGGTCATCTGTCTCGAAACTTCGCTCTTGTCACAAACGGAGGCTGAATGGGATTGGACAAATAACCACTTTGGGGCGGTGCTTAACAGCCTCATGCCACTGGAAAAAACGCCAGGTCTGTATGTTGTGTACCGTGCCAACCGCGACTTCCACACCGAAGTACCCGAGTTTTGGTTCCTGATAGGACACGAGGGAAATAGCAACGGTTACGGATTGCAGCCCATTTTGTCGGCACGTGTACGCGCAGTTGACGGCGTCTCGGTCTACGACCAATTGATGCGTACGCACCAGAAGAACTCGAGTGAGGAAGCGTCATCCATCGCTAAGAAGATAAAACTTAAGACTTGGGACAGCAACGAAACAGCATGCCCAGCTATAAGGACCCAAGTTGAGAAATTTCATAACCTTCAATCCAAGCCTCTCGCGCTGAATTCGGACGTAATCGTGCTCCACCCCATGAATCATGAGTTTCACATTCAGTCCCCTTACGGAGACATGCGGTTGACTATTTGGGATGATGAACACCCGCTCGTCAGGTGGGCCGCGGAAACTCGTCGTGCGCTAGAAAGCTGCGCCACGATGTGATGATCATTGTTGCCAGCGTTCGGACTCATCCTTCGCAGGCACCCGGCTAGTAGCTGCGATTACGGCCAAACGGCGGTCGCGATGGGATCTTTCCCAGGCCGCGCATTGCGCTCGCCCGGATACGCCCCCCACAGCTCGCTATGGAACTGAATGCGTTCCAGCGCCCGGTCGATCAGGGCCGCAAATTCGCGGGAGTATTTCACTTCGCGTCCCTTGGCGAGCCGGCGCTTGGCTTCTTCCGGGCTGACCCAGCTTGGCTTGCGATTCGGCTCATCCGGACGTCGCGTCTGACGCACTTCCATCAGAAACGCTTTGACCACGAATTCCTGCACGCCACCGGGCTGCCAGAACACGCCCCTGGAATGAAGATAGAGATGGAAGTGCCGCGGCTCAATGGTGCCAACGGCTCCAGCCTCTTCCGCCGCTTCGCGTTCGGCTGCTTGGCTGTGCGAAAGCCGCGCATCTGTCGAGCCCTTTGGGAACGTCCACTTATTGCCACCGTTGGTGTTCACCAGCAGAAACTCCACCGCGTCACCCCGGCGCCGGTAGCACACGGCGGCGACTTTCAACGGCAGCGACTTCGCGGCGCGGGCTGATCCCATGACCCCTCCTGAATACAGGTTACTTGCAAGATATTTCACTAGTATGAAAGTGCAACAAAAAAGGTGCATCCAGGAGGGTTACGAAAGGGTGACATTTCCCATCACAGGCCAGATCCGTACACCGGAATTGCCGCCCCAGTCACGTCCTTGCCGGAATCCCCAGCGAGCCACACGATGAGGCTGGCAATCGAAGCAGGCTGCACCCACTGCGAAGTGTCGGCGCCCGGCATTGCGGAGCGATTCGCGGGAGTGTCGATCGTCCCCGGAAGAATGACATTCGCCGTGATGCCGGCATCTTTGTTCTCGAGAGCAACGGTGCGAATCAGAGAAACCAGCGCCGCTTTCGACGCGCTGTACGCGCCCACTCCCGCTCCGGGACTCTCGGCCGCCCTGCTGCCAATCGCGATTATGCGTCCGGACTTCGCCGCCCGCATGCGCGGAATTACCGCCCGCATAATGTGAAACGCGCTATTGACGTTCAGGTCGAACATGCGCTGGAAGGTGGCATCGTCGGTCTCGGCAATGCTCGGGCCGCCAGCGAATCCGCCGACGGTGTGCACGAGAACGTCGATCCTGCCGAACCGCGCCAGAACAGATTCGGCAGCCTTCTTCGCCGCTTCAACTCCGTCCAGCCTCGCAGCAACCGGCATGAACCGCGCACCGTCGAAGTCAGATTGCTGGATTCGAGGCGCGAGTCCTGCTACGTCAAAACCCGCATCCAGCATGGCTCGCGTGACATGCGTTCCCAGGCCGCCATTCGCTCCCGTGACCAGCGCAACGTTCGCAGACATGAAATGAGCCTACGAGAAATGCTCGGCAATGGCAAAGGGATGCGGCGCTACGCCAGATTCCGTTGCAGCGTAGCCCGATCGAGTTCATTCTCCCATCGAGCCACGACCACCGTTGCCACACCATTCCCGATCATATTCACCAGCGCCCGGCACATACTCATAAAGCGATCGATGCCGAGAATCAGGGCCATCCCGGCCACGGGGATCGCGGGAATCACGCTCAAGGTCCCCACCAGCGCGATGAAGGACGCTCCCTGCACGCCGCTTGCGCCCTTGGACGTCAGGATCGCGACCGAGAAGATCGTCATCTGCTGCAACCATGTCAGGTGGGTGTTCGTCGCCTGTGCCACGAAAAGTGCAGCGAGTGTCATATACAGTGCGCTGCCGTCCGTGTTGAACGTGTAGCCTGTGGGGACGATCAATCCCACCAGCGATCGCGAGCAGCCCAGGCCTTCCAGTTTCTCCATCAAAGTTGGAATTGCCGTCTCCGACGAGCTCGTCGCCAGTACCAGCAGGATTTCCTCTTTGATATGCGCCAGGAACTTGAACAGGCTGAAGCCGGCGAGCCACGCCACCAACCCGAACACCACTACGATGAACAGAATGGAAGTCGCCCAGAACGATGTAATCAGTTTCAGCAGCGGCCCCAGCGAGGCCAATCCATACTTGCCGACCGTGAACGCCATCGCTCCGAATGCGCCAATCGGCGCGAATCGCATCACGATGTCGACCATGCGGAACACGACTTTGGTGAGCGACTCCAGTATGTCGACCAGAGGTTTCGCGTATGTGCCGGCCGCGGCCATCGCAGATCCGAACAGGATCGAAACCAGCACGACCTCGAGGATGTCCCCCTTGGCAAACGCATCCACGATTGTGGTGGGGACGATGTGCATCAGGAAATCGGTGACGCTCTGAGCCTTCGCCTGACCGGCGTATTCCGCGACCGCCCGCGCATCCAGCGTGGACGCATCCACGTTGAAGCCGCTTCCGGGATGCACCACGTTCCCAACAATCAGTCCGATACCCAGTCCCAGCGTCGAAATGACTTCGAAGTAGAGCAGAGCCTTTCCCCCCACTCGTCCTACCTTGCGCAAATCGCGCATCCCTGCAATTCCAGTGACCACCGTGCAGAAGATCATCACCGCGATGATCATCGTGATCAGGCGGATAAATGCGTCGCCCAGCGGCTTCATCGCGATCGCCTGATGCGGACTGAAATATCCAAAAGCAATCGCGGCCAGGATCGCAAAGCTCACTTGCACCCACAAAGAACGGTAGAAGCGCTTTGGCCGTACGTTGGAGGCGTCTGCCTTCGAAATCAGGGTCGGAGTGGCCATGTGAGTTCTCGCGTGTCTGGATTTAGTGATTACCGCGCAAGCCCGCCGACGTCGAAGCTTGTTAGTTCTGTGGAGCCTCCAACGTCTTCACCAGCCAGGGAATGATCACCTGCTTGAAAATGCGCGGATCGGGCCAGACGCCAACCTGCCGCCCCAGATGTCCGCCCTGCGGATTGATCCAGGCGTCTTTCGGAGTGTCGCCCTTGCTCAGGAGCAGGAAATCGTCGGCAATCGGAACCTGCGTGTCCAGTGCTCCGGCGATCACGAGCATCGGCGCCATCGGCTTGCCGAGCAATCCCTGATGCACTAGCGACATCTTCGGCAGATATTCGGCCATCTCGTCCAACGTGTGCACGCCGTCAAGAATGTTCATCAGCGCCGGAACCTGATCAAAGAGGTATTCCCGATTGCCCAGCAGATGATTCAGCAGGAAATCTTTCTGGAAGAATTCATCCACGGGAGGAGACTGCGCGCTGGCTCCACGCAGGCGGTCGCGCTCCACGATCGCCATCTTGGTCGCCCAGTACGCACCCCAACTGACACCGTGCAGCGCGATGCGGTTCTTGTCGATCTCCGGACGCGACTGAGCGTAGTCGATCACCTTCGACAGCATGCGCTCGGAGTTTTCGCTGACCTTGATCGGTGCTTGTCCAGTCCCGGGTCCATCCACCGCGAGGAATCCAATGCCAAAAGGAAGAATCGCACCGAAGCTCTCGGTCAAATCTTCTTTGCGGCTGTCGAGTCCATTGACGGCGATGACCAGCGGCACCGGCCCTTTCGCATTCTTCGGCAGCCGCAGATATCCGATGATCTGCTTGCCCTCAAACGGGATATGCACGACTTCGAGCGGCGGATCGTAGAACTTGGCGTGAGCGAGAAACGCCTCGATCGCCTTCTCGTACGATCGCTGCTTTCCCGGAGAAGCCGGAATCGGCCAGCGTCCGAACGAATAGAGCCGCCACGCGCGAATGTAATCAGCATTGGCCTTCGTCGGATCGCTCTTCTCGAGCGATTTCGCATCGTTAAAATACTTATCGGCAACACGCATGAAGCCGGCTGCCCATTCGTCTTTGTCGGCGGTGTGAATCGTCTCGAAGGCTTCCTTCACGTCCGCCGGATCGAGCCCGATCAGTGGATACTGACCGACTTCCGCGCGGTGAATGGCTTCCGTCTTGATTTCGTCAATAGTGCGCTCGCGGCGCTCTTGCGCCGCACACATCGCTACAACGAAACCGGACAGCAGCAGAGAAAACAAGAAAAGGTGAAATGGATTCCTCATGATCATCCCCAATCACTTCTCTGATGAGAGCTGATGAAAAGGGCCAGACGGAATACGTCCGGCCCGAGACTGCATGTTCAACTCACCTAGAATATGAACTTCGCCGCCAACTGCACCGCCCTGCTGCCGCCCGAGCCGATGACCGGGTTTGCAGCGGCAACGTCCGGCGTGGCGCAGGCGCAACCGAAGCCTGGGACCGAAGGATCGTTTTGTCCGAATCCATTCTGTCCGCCGTACGGATTGGCGAAATTCGGGTGGTTGAGGATGTTGAAGAACTCCGCTCGGAACTGCAGCCGCTTCACTTCTCCGAAATGGAAGTTCTTCGCGATCGAGATATCCAGGTTTTTAAAGCCGGAGTCCGGGAACATGTTCCGCCGCATATTGCCGAACTGCCCGAGTGGCGGAGGAAGCATGATCGAATTGCCCTGCGCGTAACAGCCGAAGAACGCGAGCGATTCCGTTGCTGCTCCCGGGCTTCCGCCGTCAATCGCTAACGCCTTCGCATTGCAGCTTGCATTGCCGCTTGGATTAATCGGACTGTTGTTTCCACCGAAGAACGGAATCCCAACTCCGCCCCGCGACTTGAAATCCGAGGGCTTACCGTAAAAACTCCAGCGAATCGGGCTGTTCGCCGGCGGACTTACGGGCAATGGACCGACACCCGCCGCGTCCGTCCCCAAATCGATCGGCCCCCAGTACTGAGATCCTTCGAGAGTTGCGATGGAATTGATCTCCCATCCCTCGAGCATCTGTCCAGCGCCTTTGCGACCTGGGATGGCGTAAGTGAGTGACACCGTCAGGCGATGCCGAATGTCGAAGTCACTGTTCGCATACTCGGCGCCAAGGTTATACGAGTTCTGCGGCAGTCCGGAACCGTATCCAAAGTCCCAGTTGGCTCCGACGTCATCCAGCGCGTGCGAGTAGGTATAGCCCACAACTGCACTAAGCCCGTGGTAATTGCGGGCATTCAGCGTGGCCTGCAGCCCGTTGTAGTTGGATCGGTACACATTCCCCATCTGGAAAATATTTGCCAGAGTCGGGAACTGATTCGCGTACGGGCCGTTTTCCGGTGCCGCCTGGCATGCAGCATTGTTGAGCGTGTCGTATTGGTCGTTCACCAACTGCGCGGTGCAGGTCGCGATGTTCGCTGCCGGCCAGCCCGAGCCTACCGGCGGTTGATTGACATCGCGAATGCCCATCAACTTCGAGCCATGATTTCCAACGTAAGCCATTTCCAGGGAGAGATTCGGAGTGAACGCGTGCTGCAAGCTCAAGGTCCAGTTCCACACGTAGGGCGTTTTGAGGTTGCGGTCCACGCTCATGATTGGACAAGGACTGGCATTGCAGTCGATTGCATTCGTGTTCCCGTAGATCGGCCCGTTGTCCCAGGGGAAACTCGGGAATACAGTAACGTTTCCCGCATCAATCGTGCCGCCGGTCAGGAGCGATGCGGTCGGTACGTTTCCGATTCCGAACGCATTGTTGAATGCCACGAATGACTGCCAGTTCACGGTTTCATAAATCAATCCGCCGCCGCCGCGTAGAACCGTCTTGCCATTACCCGTAACGTCCCACGCAAAACCGAACCGCGGCGCGAAGTTCTTGTGGTCGGGGTTGTAGATGTTGTGAACTCCGCCCACTCCAGCCTGGATTACTCCAGTTGCCGCAGTTGGATCGAAGTTTCCAATCAGGTTATTCGATTCCTGAACGACGGAACTGTACTCATAGCGCACGCCGAAGTTCACCGTCAGGTTCTTGGTCGCGCGGTAGTCGTCCTGGAAAAACAATCCGTACGCCCAATTGTGGAGATGCCGCGTCGGATTGCCCACCTCCACCGACGCCTTAAAGGGAGCGCCTGCGAAGAAATCTTCCAGAGGCTGGGTGTTGAGAGTTGCTCCCGGATTGTTTGGATCCGGCGTGTTGCCGCCCAGGAACGTGATGCTGCCACGAGAGTTGCCATAGGCCGCATTCGTTACCCGGTTCAAATGCAGGTCGCCGCCGAACTTCAAGGTGTGCTTGCCCATCGGATGGGCGACATGATCGACGAATTGCGTGATCGAATCCGGACCCTGGAATTTCGGCCACTTGAAGCCGCCAAGACCGGGAAAGAAGTATCCACCGAACCCGATGCGCGGCAAGCCTCCCGTAAACGGTCCACTCACGCCCGTATTCAATCCGTACGACGAGGCCGGCGTGTTCAGATCTCCCGGTAGGGTTGGCTGATACAGCCGGTTGTACCCGAATCGCGCCTCGTTCACCCATGATCCGTTCGGAGTCCATGTCCAACTCGCCCCCACGACCTGGGCCCGCGTGTGGATATTGGATAGCCAGTTCTGCTGCAGCTCGGGAAAGTCCTCGACAGTTCCGCTATTGTTTCCGAAGAAGTACATCGCGCTCAGATTGTGATGATCGTTCAGCGTCAGATCGAACTTGCCCAACGCGTTGTTCACGCGAACATCGTTGTTGAATCCGTTGGGAATGTTGATGTCGGGATTATTGTTCAGCGGAAATCCCTTGCCGTTGCACGTCACGGTCGCACCTGACAGCGCGCATCCGGCAACCTGCAGGCTGGCGGGGCTCACCGTAATGCCTCCCGCTTGCAGATCAGCAATGACATCAGGAATGCTGTTGGCGCAATCGCCGGCAAATCCAAGGGGACAATTCGCGCCGGAAGACGGCACGGGCATGTGCACCATCGATGGACTGGTGATCCCACCGAACGAGTTGCCGACGTTGTAGCGTTGCCCTTCATAGGAACCGAAGAAGAAGGCTTTATCTTTGACGATAGCGCCGCCAATGCTCCCGCCAAACTGTTCCAGCGTGCGCCCCGGCTTGGGCGCGGGAGCCGTATTAAAAAAGTTGCGCGCATCCATGGCCCCGTCGCGTCCAAACATAAACGCGCTGCCGTGAATGCTGTTCGTGCCTGATTTCAATCCAACGTTCACAACGGAGCCGGGTTTCCACCCATACTCGGCTGGAGGATTCTGTTGCAGATTGAATTCCTGGATTGAATCGATCGGGAGAATCGTCGCCGAGTCGCCGGCGATTCCCGCTCCGTTGATGATTGCCTGCCCCGAGTACGGTTCGCTGTTGAACAGTCCCTCGATAAAGTAGGAGTTGTCTTCGGCGCGTAGTCCGTTGGAACTTGTGGTCGAAAACCCGCCACCCGGATATCGCATTACGCCCGGCCGCAGTTGCAGCAGGTTCTCGTAGTTACGGCCGTTCAGCGGAAGGTCGTTGATCTCTTTGTTGCTCAGCGTGCCACCGAGCGTAGCCGAGGTCGTATTGACCAGCGGCACGTCTTCGTTGATGGTCACAACCTCGGTGACCTGCCCGGGCTGCAAAGCAAAATCCGCGCGCACATCCGTTGCGACTTCGATCGGCACGGCTGGCCGTTCCGTCACCTTGAAGCCCTTGGCCTCGACACGAACTTTGTAAGTCCCCGGCTGCAGATCGGGAATCGCGTAATTTCCCGAATCGTCTGTCGTGGCTGTGCGGGTGGTGCCGCGTTGAGTATCGGTTGCAGTTACCGTCGCACCGCTGAGTGCGGCGCCGCTTTGATCGGTCAATGTCCCTAGAATGCGCCCAGCAGTGGTCTGCGCGAGAGCGGAAATAGAGAAGAGAAGCAGCGTGCCAACGTACAACAGGGCGATAGCAACCGTACGTCCATCATGGGACGCACGAATCGTGCGGCATTGCATGGAACCCCTCCGTGATGCTGGTCCGACAGCCATACCACCTCCGCAGAAAAGGTGTCAAGTAAATTCAGTTTTTCGCGCCAAATCTGCAGGAGTTTAGTCGCACCGCCCAACCTTTTAAAAGTCCCTCCGCCGAGACTCAGTCGAACTCGCGTAATTCGATAATTCTTTAAACTGCTTGACTTGCTGAGTATCGATCATGTAACTTAATGCGGTCATACCACCATACCGCTAGTCCGAAACATGAACTCTCTCCAACTAACTCCTCCGGCCTCACTGGATATGCGGTATAGTAGCCCGACCAAAGCCGTCTCCCACGGCTTCCCGCTCAAATCTGCGGAGGGCAGGGCATTGTACAAACTGGTTCGAACTTCCCGACTCTACGAACAGATCGTCCAGCAAATCGAAGAATCCATCGTTAAAGGTGACCTCAAACCCGGCGATCAGCTGCCCGCCGAACGAGAACTTGCCCAGCGTTTTGGGGTGAGCCGCACCGCAGTCCGCGAAGCCGTGAAGGCCCTGCGCGAGAAGGGTCTGGTCGAGGCTTACTCCGGACGCGGGACTTTCATCACCGATGGCACCACCCACGCGGTGCGCCAGTCGCTCGACCTCATGGTGAAAATAGGACAGCCGGAAGGGTCCAATCACCTGGCGGAAGTGCGAATCATGCTTGAGCCCGAGATCGCCGCCCTGGCCGCACAGAGGATTCAGGAAAGTGAACTCGCGAGTATGCGCGAAGCGGTCGCGGTGATGGACCGGGCTGGCCAGGATCCGCAAGCCTATATCGAAGCAGATCTCGACTTTCATCTGGCGCTCGCAGAGGGTGCGGCGAATCCTCTCATTCTCTCTCTACTCGATTCGATCGTGGGACTCCTGCGCGAACAGCGGCTGCGCATTTTCCGCGTTCCCGGCGGGCCCGAGCGCGGCCAGGTTCATCACAAACGAATTCTTGAAGCGGTCGAGCGGCGCAATCCAGAAAAGGCGCGCGAAGCTATGCGCGAACATCTGTCACAAGTGCGCCAGGATAGTGAAGCACCAGCGGTGACCTCTTCCGCCGTCAAGGCGGATTGACCAGAAGGTATTGGGGGCAAGAAACGGATGGCGAAAGTAGGATTCATCGGACTTGGAGTGATGGGCAGCCAGATGGTGAATCGGCTGCTGGCCAAAGGCCACTCGATCACAGGCTACAACCGCACCCGCGCGAAAGCGCAGTGGCTGATCGACAAAGGAATGCAATGGGCGGACTCTCCCAAAGCCGTCGCGAGTGCCTCCGACTTCACCTTTGCCATGGTCACGAATGCGGCGGCGATCCAATCCATCACCGAAGGCCCGGATGGAATGCTGGCAGGACTGAGCGCGGGAAAAGTCTTCATCGATATGAGCACGGTAAGTCCGAATGTCAGCCGCGCGCTGGCCGAGAAAGTTCGCGCTCGCGGGGCGGACATGGTGGACTCCCCGGTCTCGGGAAGCGTCATCACCCTGCAGGAAGGCAAACTCTCGGTAATGGTGGGCGGCCGCAAAGACACCTTCGAGAAGATCAAACCCTTGCTGCTCGACATAGGTCCAAAGGTGACGCATGTCGGCGACAACGGGCTCGCGCTTTCGATGAAGATTGCTGTCAACTTGAGTCTCGCGGTGCAGATGCTTGCCTTTTCCGAAGGCGTGCTGCTGGCGGAAAAGAGCGGAATCGCGCGTCAAACAGCGGTGGACGTCCTGGTCAACAGCGCCATCGCTTCCCCAATGATCAAGTACCGCGGGCCTTTCGTGCTGCAGCAGCCCGAGGAGGCTTGGTTCGACGTCAACATGATGCAGAAAGACATGGTTCTGGCGATGGATCTCGGCCGGCAACTCGACGTCCCTCTCCCCACCACGGCCGCGAGTAACGAGTTCCTCACCGCCGCCCGTGGCATGGGTTGGACCAAATACGACTTTGCTTGCATGTTCGACGTGCTGGCCGCGATGTCCGGTGTTACCACTCCGGTCACCGCAGGAGGACCGAAGAAGTGAACCCGGCTCCTTCTAAAACGGAAGCAGCTCGCGACGTCTCTGCGGAGAAGGAGAAGTGGCTGCGCGCATACCGCCAGATGGTGCGGATTCGCCTGTTCGAAGAGCAGGTCAACGAACTCTACACGCGTGCGCTGATGCCGGGATTGGCGCATCTGTACAGCGGCGAGGAAGCGGTCGCGGTAGGAATCTGCGAAGCGCTGCGCATTGACGATTACATCACCAGTACGCATCGCGGACATGGACACTGTCTCGCGAAGGGCGCTTCTCCGGATCGCATGTTCGCCGAGTTGCTCGGCAAAGAAGCTGGATACTGTCGCGGTAAAGGCGGCTCCATGCACATTGCCGATCCGGCGACCGGCAATCTCGGCGCGAATGCAATCGTGGGCGGTAGCGTGGGCATTGCCACCGGCGCGGCATTCGCCTCGAAGCGGCTGGAGAATGGCCGGGTCGCGGTCTGTTTCTTCGGCGAAGGCGCCCTCGGCCAGGGATCCCTCTACGAAGTCATGAACCTCGCCCAACTATGGAAGCTGCCTGTCATCTACGTCTGCGAAAACAATCTGTATAACGAGTACACGCACTATTCAGAAACGACAGCGGGAACCATCCTCGGTCGTCCCGCAGCATTCGGAATCGAATCGGCTGTGGTCAACGGGCAGGATGTGCGAGCCGTCAACGAAGTCGCGACTCGCTTTGTGAAGCGAGCGCGCGCCGGCGAAGGCCCGTCCTTCTTACAGGCCGACACTTACCGTTATAGCGGACACCACGTCGGCGACATCAACCGCGAGTACTACCGCTCCAAACAGGAAGAGAAACTCTGGAAGACCGAGCACGACCCGATTTCCCTGCATGGCAAGTGGCTGATCGCGGAAGGACTCACGGAGGCTGCTGAGTTGGAGAAGATCTCCAACCAAGCACGAAGTGAAATGGAAGCTGCCGTGAAGTTCGCGCTCGATGCACCCTATCCCAGCGTGGACCAGGTGGACGAGGATATCTATGCCTGAACGTGAACTTACCTTTGCGCAGGCAGTGCGAGAAGCTCTCGCCGAAGAGATGCGTCGCGATTCGCGCGTGTGCATCTTCGGAGAAGATGTCGCCGAAGCCGGCACTCCTTTCAAAGTTCTCTCCGGACTGGTCGAAGAGTTCGGCCGCGACCGCGTGCTCGACACGCCCATCTCGGAAGCCGGATTCACTGGCATCGGCGTCGGCGCAGCCATGACCGGATTGCGCCCCGTCGTCGACATCATGTTCGGCGACTTCCTCACGTTGACCATGGATCAAATGGTCAATCAAGCCGCGAAGGCGCATTATATGTCCGGCGGACACTGGAGAGTCCCCATGGTCATGCGCACGACGCTGGGCGCGACTCGCCGCTCAGCCGCGCAGCACTCGCAATCTCTGCACGCGTGGTTCAGCCACGTGCCCGGATTGAAAGTCGTGCTCCCTTCGACTCCGTACGACGCCAAGGGACTTCTGAAGACCGCGATTCGCGATGAGAACCCCGTCGTCTTCTTTGAAGACAAGATGATGTACAAGCTGAAGGGCCCGGTTCCTGCTGAGGAATACACGATTCCCCTGGGCCAAGCCGACGTGAAGCGCGAAGGCGAAGACATCAGCATTGTCGCGACCAGCAGCATGGTGCAGGTCGCGCTGGCTGCGGCGGTCTTGTTGGAAAAAGAAGGTCTCAGCGCAGAAGTCGTCGACCCGCGCACGACGTGGCCGCTCGACGAGAAAACGATCATTGATTCCGTGAAGAAGACCTCGCGAGTCATTGTGATGGACGAGGGCTACGGTCGTTACGGCGTCGCAGCCGAACTTGCGGCAGTGATTGCGGAAGGAGCATTCTACGATCTTGATGCGCCGGTCAAGCGTATGGGAGCGATGCACGTTCCGATCCCGTTTTCTCCACCGCTGGAAGACGTGACCGTCCCGACGGAAGAACAGGTATTCGAAGCCGCGAAAAAGATGTGCGGCAAGTAATGCCGTCCACTCGGCGGCTGTCGCGGGGCGTCTCGCCCTCGCGTCTGGCTAGGAGCTAAGAGCTAGCAGCTAGGAGCTGATTTATGGCACTCAGAACACATGGAACCATGGCGGTCGATTGGGAGAATCGAATCGACTTCGATCGCCTGCGCCGCGAACGCCTGCAAAAAGCGAAAGACCTGCTCGCCCAATCCTCGATGGGATCGCTGCTCTGCTTCGACATGAACAACGTGCGCTACCTTACCGCGACGCACATTGGCACATGGGCGCAGGACAAGGCCAATCGCTTTACCCTGCTTCCGCAGAACGACGAACCGATTCTCTGGGATTTCGGATCTGCCGCGAAACACCATCAACTGAATTGCCCGTGGCTGGGTGACCGTTCGCGACCGGGCATCTCGATGCTGCGCGGTGCGATGAGCCCTGAGATGGGCCGCGCCGAAGATGTCGCCAAAAAGATTCGTATCGAACTCGAAAAGCGTGGGCTCCACAAAGAGCCGGTCGGAATCGACATCATCGAACTTCCAGTGCTGTTTGCGCTGCAACGCGAAGGCCTCGAAGTCGTTGACGGCCAGCAGTTGATGTCCGAGGCCCGCGTCATCAAGACCCAGGACGAGATCGCGCTGCTGAACACTTCCGCGATGATGGTCGATGCCGCGTACGACGAACTCTACCGCGCGATGAAGCCTGGACTGCGCGAGAACGAGGCCGTCGGACTGGTCAGCAAAGTCCTCTACGATCTCGGCTCCGAATACGTCGAGGCCGTCAATGCAATCTCCGGCGAGCGCTGCAACCCGCATCCCCATGTGTTTTCCGATCGCGTGCTGCGTCCCGGCGATCCGGTGTACTACGACATCCTGCACTCCTACATGGGATACCGGACCTGCTACTACCGCTGCTTCACCATCGGATACGCCTCGCACGCGATGGTCGATGCCTATAAGCGCTGCCGCGATTATCTTGACGCCGCCATCGAACTGGTTCGCCCCGGTCGCAGCACGGCCGAAATTGCCGCCGTCTGGCCCAAGGCGCAGGACTTCGGCTTTCCCAATGAAGAAGCAGCCTTCGCTCTGCAGTACGGACACGGCATTGGTCTCGCCATCTGGGAAAAACCAGTGATCAGCCGCCTGGTCTCTTTCGAGCATCCGGTCGAGATCAAGCCGGGCATGGTTTTTGCGCTGGAAACGTTCTGGCCCTCCACCGATGGCTGGAGCGCCGCACGCATCGAAGAAGAAATCGTTGTCACGCCGACCGGACACGAGGTCATCACTCGTTTCCCGGCAGAAGAACTCCTGGTTGCCGGCGCGCACTACTTCACCGTAAATGGTCCGCTGCCGACCACCCGAGAAAGCGAAGCTCCGCCCAGCGAACGGGTGCTCGAAATGATTGAAACGAGCGCCAAGACTGAGCGGGTAGGAGTTTCCAGCTGAAGGCCATAGGTTCTGCCTTCCCCCGATAACCGACCTATGGCCTTCAGCGTTGTCATGCCCGCCCTGGAGATGGCACAGGAAACCGGCAAGCTCCTTGCTGGCGGAAGAAAGAAGGAGACCGCGTCTCCAAAGGCGAGCCCCTCCTCGAAATTGAAACCGATAAAGCCGTCGTCGAAGTGGAAGCCCCCGCCGACGGCGTTCTCGCCGGAATAAAAGCGGCCGAGGGCGCGGACATTCCCGTGGGCCAGATCATTGCCTGGATCCTTGCTCCCGGAGAGAATCCGCCCGTCGACACCGAAAGTGGTGCGCCCACCGCGCGCGCGGGATCGCACGCGAAGACTGACCCTGTACAAGCCGCGCCAGTAGCCGTTCCTACCATCTGCAGTCCGTTCCCAGTGCGAAGATCTCGCCCAAGGCCCGCCGCCTCGCCAAGGAACTGGGAGTGGACATCACCAAGCTGCAAGGCTCCGGTCCGGGAGGAGAAATCCTCGCCTCAGACGTGGAGTCCGCAGCTCCCTCGACGGCTACGGCGCCCGCCAAATCCGTAAACATCGAAGTTCCCAGCACCCTCGGACGCATCATGGCCGAGCGCACGACCCAGAGCTGGACCACAGTCCCGCATTTTTCGTCAGCCGCGAGATCGATGCGAGTGCCCTGAACCGCTATCGCGACCGCATCGTCGATGACATCGAGAGGGAGCGCGGCATTCGGTGACTCATACCGACCTGCTGGTTGCGCTCGCCGCGCGAGTGCTGCTGAAGCATCCTCGCCTGAACGCCTAGCTGGGCCGGCAGACGGAATTCATCCTCACGATCACGTTCACATGGGAGTCGCCATCGCCGTGAACGACGGCGTGGTCGCCGCCGTGGTGCGCAATGCCCACGCCGATGTGATCGCCGAAATCGCCATCAGCGCCGGGATATCGCCGAACGCGCCCGCGCAGGGAAGTTGCGCCCGGCAGATATTTCCGACGCAACCTTCACGATCAGCAATCTAGGGATGTACAAGGTGGATCACTTCAGCGCGATCATTACGCCGCCCCAGGCGGCAATCCTCGCCGTAGGCGCTATCGCGGATCGTGTCATTGCCGTAGAAGGAAAGCCGGTAGTCCGCCCGATGATGACGCTGACCATTTCTTGCGACCACCGCGTGGCCGATGGCGCGCGCGCAGCCATGTTCCTCGCCGACTTAGCGGAAGCGATAACGAGTCCCGCAGATATCCTGAACTAAGTTGTCGTAGAGACCTTGCTTACAACATCTCTCTAGCCGCGATCGGGACCGAACGGGTGGTCCGGGTTTTTGACTTCGCCGACGCCACCACTGCAGGGGGTGCCCCGCTCTTCGCCTCCTTGGAGAAGGGCGGGAATACCGGACGCGCGTAGTGGAGTGATTTTCCCGTAGAACGCTGGCCACCCGCTCGATACGAGGACGCCTGTTTCGATTTACAACAGTAATCGAAAAAGTCAATTTCATTCATCGCTTTTCTATTGACACTTATTAAGTGCTTCGCTAAAGTCTCTCCAATTTTAGCAATGTGGGGTTTTTCCCAGGACGAGTGACCGCCAGCATTCCCCCGGCACTTTCTCCCTACTTGCAGCTTTCAATTGCGGAAGTACGTGTTGAAGTAGACGCTTGATTCTCTACGTCTCCTTTGCGGACAACACCTTATGTTGTGCCTAGGCAGGTAAAGGAGGCGTAGGTGCGTACAAAATCTCGTCTGTTCATAGAACTCGTTCTAGTTGTCGCCGCATTTTCGTGGACGTCCGCCGCGCAGTCAGGCAACACGACTACCGAGTCTGGTCTCAAACCGTTCGGTTCATATCACGGCGGAGATATTGACACCATCAGCTTGGTGAACGGGAAGCTAGACCTACATGCGCCACTCGTCTCCTGGCCTCAGCGTGGCAAACTTGGTTTCGGCTTCACGATACGATACCTCGATCCCAGCTACGAAGAAGATCGCGATATTCCAGGCACTTGTGGAACTCCGGGAAATCCATGTACCTACTGGTCGACGTTCGATGGAGGCGGTGTGGTAGTAGTGCCCGACTTCAACTACGGGATTTACCAAGAAACTAAAATTGTCAACAACGTCGCTAATAATACATATTCCATAGTCAGCCCGGACGGCGGATCCCATGTTCTAATCGGCAGTGAAACTGGCGATGCAACAGGTTTGCACTGGGATTCCACGAACAACATCATCACCGATCGGGAAGGCGTTCGATACTATACAGGTGCCAACAACTACTCTTACTTCCCCGGTGCCTTTCCGCTACCTGTAAATAAGGTGGAAGACACGAACGGAAATCAGATTACGGTCGGATCGAGCACTTATACCGACACGCTTGGCAGGGTAATTCCAAAGACGTACACGGTGACCACAGACTACTCAAACTGTTCCGGTCCGTTACCCATCAGCAGTGCGTCTACATGGACCGTGCCAGGGCCACAAGGAGGGCAGGTTACCTACAAGTTTTGCTATGTAACATTCAGCCTCAATTTCAACCTGGTCCCAGGGCAGTATCACTATCCGGAAACTAGCGCGGTTACCATGTTGCAAAGTATCGTGCTGCCTAATTTAACAGCATGGACATTCGAGTACAACACCGCTTGGGGAATATTGACCAAGATTACATTGCCTACTGGCGGCTCAATTTCCTACGGGGCATCTGCCTATCGGAATTGCGGAAACGCCACCTATCCGTATATGTACAATACAAAATATGCCAGTCGGACCGTTGACGCGAATGATGGAAATGGTGGCCATCAGTGGACCTACACATTTCCAAATCCGTTCTCCTATACGACTTCATATACGGTGAATGTCACCGATCCACTCGGCAATGTTGCGGCCCACACGATCAGCAATTTAGGCCAAGGTTGTCCGGCCTACGAGACGATGGCCCAATACTATCTGGGTCCTGTCTCTTCGCAGAATCTGGTAAAGACCGTAACCACTGACTACACGTCAAGCGCCTATTCCTTCTTGTACTACTCTGGGATCGTCAATGTGGTCCCAATAAGAACCACGACTACTTGGCAATTGCCGGGAGGGGCGACAAAGGTCACAAAGACGGAAAAAGACTACGACACAGGTTTTTCTGCAAATGGCTACACCGGCCTTCACTATGGAAATGTCGTGGCCGAACGGGTGTTCGACTACGGCTCATCAACTCCGGGTCCGATCCTCCGCTACACCCATACAGGCTACCAGGCATTCTCGAATTCCTCCTATTTGACATATAACATTCTCGATGCTGTTTCTTCGGTCGAGGTTAATGACACCACTTCTGGTTGGGTTTGCTCAAATGGGCGCCCGCATTGTGCGTATACCTATTACGGATACGACGAATCAACCCGACAATCGTCTGGGATTCCCACTCAGCACAACGCAAGTCCCATAAATGGCAGCATCCGTGGAAACCAGACTTCCGTGCATCGCTGGCTGAACACAACCGCTGGTTATCTAAACTCCACAAATGTCTTTTACGATACTGGAAAGGTATATACCAGTACCGATCCCCTGGGAAACATCACCACATACACCTACGACCCGGCTTTTGTCGGCGCTTATCTCACGAAGACTCAGCTCCCTGATACCAACTCCCCAAACCTCGCCCATCACATCGTTCAAGACTCGTACGACTTCAACACCGGCCTTCGCACGTCCCACACCGACGAGAACAGCAACACCACATCCTACACATATGACAATATGTGGAGAGTGCTCACGGCCACACAACCTGCACCAGCAGGAGCGATCACCTACGCGTACAACGACACGCCTGGAAATCTTTACGCCGAAGCCAGTCAGGTTATGAGCGGTTCACAGTCCACGGCTGCATATACTCTCTTCGATGGACTGGGGCGAGAAATAGCTCACAGTACAGCCAACGGCCAGAGCTCCTACGACAAATCCGACATTTGCTACGGTGCCCGGGGCCTGAAGTTTTTCACCGCATATCCGTACACCGCGAGCAGTTACAACGCTCCCCAAGTCTGCTCAGGAGCGGGTGATACCTTCTCTTACGACGCGCTCAACCGGCTTTTGCTGGTTACGCACTCCGACTCGACAGCAATAAACTACGGATACAGTGGGGCGGCAACCAGTGTCACCGACGAAGGCAACGGCACCAGAAGCGTTCAGAAGATCTCACAAGTCGACGGCCTCGGCAGGTTGAAGTCCGTTTGCGAAGTTGCGAGTGCCGACCTGACCGTTGGCACAGACAAAACTCGAGTTTCTTGTGGCCAGGACATTGCCGGAACTGGCTTCCTAACGACCTATGGCTATGACGGCCTAAGCAATCTGACGTCCGTAGCACAAGGCAGCGCTCTCAATCAGCGCACCTTCACCTACGATAGCCTTTCCCGGCTTGTTACAACCACCAACCCCGAAGCAGGCACAACATGTTTTGGCACATGGGCAGGAAGCACCTGCACGGAAAATTACGATGCCAACAGCAACGTTCTGTCGCGCACGCGTCCTGCGCCCAACCAGACCAGTTGGACAACCTACGTCACGGCAACCTTTACGTACGATCCTCTAAACCGGTTGCGCACGAAGACGTACTCCGATGGAACCACGCCATCAGTCACCCTGAACTACGATGAAACGTCCGTATCAGGAAATTCCATTTCAAATACGAGTGGCCGCCTGTCGTCCGAATACACCGGTTCCTCTTCCGCAATGTCCAGTCAGTCCATCCTGAGCTATGCCGCTCCGGGGTGGGTTGCAACGGACATCCAGTGCACTCCGCTCAATTGCGGTACACGGACCTTTTCCTTCGCCTACACCTATGATGGCGCCGGCAATGTCACGGGCTCCAGCAACGGCAACGGTGTCACCTATGCGCTTTCGTACAACACTGCGCCGCGGCTGACTCAAATCACTACAAATCACGTCAGCAGCACAGTCGGCAGCGGCACTTTCATCTCGGGCCTGCAGTACAACGCCTTCGGCGAACCTGTCTCATCCACTCTTTACAATGGGATCGGGGAATCCTGGACATACGACGCTAGGGGACGCCTTAGCTCCTATTCCGCCGCAGTCGGCGCAAGCACGAAATATAGTCTCAGCAATCTGACTTATTCCGGTAACAGCAACGTTCGAAGTGCAACCGACAGTGTTAACGGCACTTGGTCGAGCTACACCTACGACGATTTCAACCGCCTTGTCACGAGCACATGCACGGCAACCTGCCCTTCCAGCCAGAGCAGCCTCGCGTTCAGCTACGTCTATGACCGGTACGGCAATCGTTGGCAGCAGAATGTGACTGCCGGAAGCGGTCCGCAGCCTCAATATTCGTTCGATGTAAACAACCGGATTACCGCCAGTGTTTACACCTACGATGCAGCCGGAAATGTTATCAACGACGGTACTCACAGCTATACGTACGATGCCGAGAATCGCATCGTGAAAGTGGACGGTGGCTCTACGGCCCTCTATAGCTACGATGCCGAAGGACGCCGGGTTGCGAAGTCCGACTGGACAACAGGAAAGCAGTACGAATATCTGTTTGATGGAGCTCAGGCTATTACCGAGCTTCAGTCCGGAACAGCTACTACGATTCGATCCGAGGTCTATGCTTCAGGCAGACATCTGGTCACGCAGAATGTATCCTTGGGAACCAGCTATTTCATCCACACGGACTGGTTGGGCACGGAACGCGCCCGCACGAGTCTCAGCGGTTCAGTAGTCGAGACCTGCACGAGCCTAGCCTACGGCGATAGTCTGACTTGCACCGGAACCGATGTCAGTCCCCTACACTTCACCGGCAAAATGCGTGACAACGAAACCGGGCTCGACGAATTCCCGGCGCGTTACTACTCGTCCGGCTTGGGTCGCTGGTACAGCCCCGATTGGGCCTCGGCGCAAGTGCCAGTTCCGTACGCGGACTTATATAGCCCGCAAACGCTAAACCTTTATGATTATGTCGGTAGTGATCCAACGAACCATGCCGATGCGGACGGACATTTTCTGCTCTGGTCAGAAGGTTCGTATATGTCTGAACTAAGTGGGCAGGACGAGCGCAATAGGGAGAGTGCTGCAGCTGGCCAAGCGGACGATAGTAGGGCGCAAAATAAGCCAGACCCCACTGCTCCACCTGCGCCGCCGACACCTGATCCCGCTGGAGTACGCACAGACCCGGCTCTGGACCCCAACTCTGCCAAGACTTCCTCTGGCCGCACGCCAGCTTCCGGGCCACCCGATACGACCGTTAATCTTCCTGGGGATAAGCCTGGAACCGGTACCGATAGAACATACGGTCCCGATGGCCGTGCTGTTAAAGATGTCGACACAGGCCATGATCACGGAGCTGGCGATCCACACGCTCACGATTGGGATTGGAGCAAGGCTCGTCCACGGCAGCCGGGGCGGCCTCTTACGCCGGAAGAACAGGCTGCTTTGAAAAAGACAGCCGTCTGGGGGACCGTCGGCGTCGTTACTTATTGGGTCGTGAGCGAAGGTTCGAGGATTCTTTTCCCGCCTCGCAACCTTGTACCCATACCGTGAGGTGAGGTGAACATGAGCGTTCAAATGATGAACTCGACCATACAACGATTCAATGCGATTCGGTGGCACGACTCCAAGTTGGTTGGCCTTTGCTTCTACAGGGCTGAGGGAGAGGAGCGGGTGAAAATCTCTTTGGAGATGCTAGGAGAAGGCGGTGCTCTGACTCCAGCCGAAATGATCTTTGAAGGGAGCACGTACGTTGCTCTCGACGTGGACTTGGAAGGCAAGCGGGTGTGTTCTGACGATATCTCTAGCGCAGAGTGCTACGCGTCGTCTGAGTGGACCAAGTCCCTTTCGGAAAAGAGCCCGTACGACAGCTTCGAGGGTTACCTACACTTCCAACTTTATCTGATTCCTCCGGGCGGCACGATCAACGTCTTGGCGAAGGATTTTTCGCTCGAAATGGGAGCTCCGGGATAAGAGCGTATCTGCGATCCGCCGACCGCCGAGGAGAATACCTGGCCTTGGCGTTTCTGTGCAGCTAGGAGCAACGATCTGGGAGCGGATGAAGCTCAGGGTCGGGGGCAGGTGCTCCGGTTGCCGGGGTGCTCTGAAGAGTTTTTCTTTTAGCCGTGGGTTTGGGTGTTGGCCGCGCCGGGGTGTGGCGCGGCCTTGCCGTCTGCGGGTGCCGATCCGGTTCCTGATTCCGGGGTGAGGAGCCGCCGATCCGCGCCCTGATCCAAGTCGGATTAGCTGCCGATCCGGTCCCGATTCCGGGGCTGATTCCCGACCCGGTAGTGTGGTGATTCGTTGATTCCGGCATGGTAGGGGTGACTTTTTTTGTGCTCCCGAAGTGCCGTGGCGGGGTTGAGGGTTTTTGCGCTGCCTTCGGCATCGGGTGGAGGTATGACACGTCACCCCCGAATGGGTGCTGCGCGGTAACTTTCGGTTAACGCGCGCGAACTTGAAGAAAGCAAAGCGACTAAGAGGAAAATCCCGCCAGCAGGTTGCTGTAGAGCAACCTGAAGTTAACGCAGGCGAACTTGTTGATTCTTAAGCGGGGGCTGGCCCAGAATAGTGAGTGCCATCACGAAACCGGCTGCCCCAGACTTCGTGATTTTCGAAGTCTGGGCATTCCTGCTGCCGACCTCTAGAGATTTTCGTTTCGCCCGGCCGTCACCCCGCGGTTTCCTTGATTCAGGAGTTTTCCACAGACAAAAGCCGAATTCCTGTGACATCTGCACTTTACTCTAACCCACGAAAAGCGCCAGACTGTTCCCATGCGCGGACGGCTCTCATTCCAACTCCCACCCACCCCGGGCGTCCGCAGCTCCGAACCAGCCGCTAACTCCTTATTCTGGAATATTTTGCGTGTAACTGATTTAGATCCAATATTTTGCGAGCCCAAAACCATATCTCCAGCCCGCAACCTGCCTGAATCCAATATTTTACGTGCGTCGATCCAAAAATCACGCAGGCCTTCAAGCCCAGCCGAACCCTTGCACCAGACGCTCCACCTTCACGGACGCGTCTCATCCCACCCAGCATCCACCCCGGACCTCCACCGCTCGGACCCAGCAGCTAACTCCTTATTCCAGAATATTTTGCGTGTAACTCATTTAAATCCAATATTTTGCGGGCACAAAAGTATATCTTCGTCCGCAACTTACCTGAATTCAATATTTTACACACATCGATCCCAAAAATTGCGGAGCTGTACCGATCCACTCGCACCAACGTGCGCACCTAAAATGTCGCGATTCAGCGCTTGTGGGGGAAGAAACGAACGTCGGGCAACCGACGAATCGAGCACTCCTGCTGGCGGGGATTACGCTGCAAAATCTGTCCCGGATGCGGATGGACCTGCTGATCCTTGATTTCGGACGCATCCCAACCGCCGCCAGAGCCTTCACCAGGTACACGGAACTGACCATCTGCTGGCCGAGCAGTTGAGTCTGCAGTCGCTCGCTGTTGAGCAGGGTCGTCTCCGCCGTGATGACGTCCAGATAGTTGGTCACGCCGCCGACGTACCGGTTATTGGCAATCTCGAGCGCGCGGTTGGCATCCTCGACCGCTGCCGCCTGCGTCGCCAGCGCTTGCGACAGAGTGCTCAGGTTGCTGATTCCGTCTTCTACCTGCTGGAAGGCGGTGAGCACGGACTGCCGATAGTTCGCCACCGCCTCATCGTAGGCGGCTCGCGCTGCCGCCAGGTTGGCCCGGTTTCGCCCACCCTGCAAAAGGGGTTCGAGTGCATCGCCGCCCAAAGACCAGAACAGGCTCGGAGCATTTTGAAGAGCGGATCGTTATTATGTACCCGAGCCCCAACCCCGAATGGCTCAAGATATCGAACCTAGAGCTAGTCTTTTATTACGCGATGCGAACGGACGATCCCAAGGCGCGCGCGTTCTTCGAACAAGAAGTTCGACAAATGATGGAAGGAATCGTGCCTAACTTGCAGCGGGCGCTGTCACCTACCGCTCGCGTTACGTATTGCCTTGAAGAGGTGCCTATGGATGAGGTACCCTCGCTGCTAGGTGGGGACCCGGCAGTCGCGGCGTTCGACCCGACGGACAAGACCTGGTTCGTGGTCGTAAACATAAAGTACACTATTCCGTGCCCTGAACGCAGCGAGGCGGAATCCATCGCTAAGTCTTTGACGAGCGCATGGCAGCCACGACTCCAAGCGGCGCTCGAGTTCGTCATGCCGTTCAAGGACACGCCCTGTAAGCATTTCACCGACGACCAGGCGAATGGGTTCCTAGAGTTCACTCGGTTTCGTTGACGGCGAGCGGATATCTAAGCGCGCCAGCCTGAGTTCAAGCAAAATCACTCTTTTAATGCCACTGTACCTGTCTGTAAGACGGAGACCAGACTGTTTTTATAACCTACATTGCAAACTCGGAAACAAACGACTAAGGTGACGCTTCAGCGAGGAACCGACCTTGTGTATGGAGATATTGGCGGCTCCCTCTTATTCTTTCCACGACAGCGGGCGGAAGATTTTGCTCAGTTCTGTACTGCTCGACGGGAAGCCCAGACTTGGGGGCAGTTCCGGCGGCTCATGCCGGCCTCGCTGCTCGATGAGATAAGCGATTATGACGAGGACGAGCAGCCCCACGCCGCCGACGCGCTTTTCAATCCGGACGACCCATTGTCAATATCTTGGCCGTTCCCGCAGAGCGATCAATATGACTTTTTACCAGATGATGTGGTGGCAATCGGCAACTATTCAGATACTGGAGAAGGGGATCGTGTGGACTTTTCAACCGGCGACGAAGATAAACTCGTGCAGAAGCTTAGTAGCAAGGGTTATAGTGTGACGCGTGACGACGCTCTCGTTCGGGCAGCAACGGACTACTAAGGCGAGGCGCGTACACGACTTTCTCTCGAACGAACCGGACGTCAGCGGCGAACGAACCTCTCGGTTACCCCGACGAATGCCTCGACTTCACGTCCTTTGCTGGCTCGTTAGCCGCGCTGGTTGTTAACGTCGGCTGAAAAGTGACCCACCCAGGGGCGAAATCGCCGGTTTAATGCTGACCCACCTTCGGTCCGAGTTTTGCAGTGGGCAGTTTGATTCCCGCCTCCTTGCGCTCGCGAAGCCGGTGGCTCTCGCCGCTGACGGTCGCGATGTGCGCGTGATGCAGCAACCGATCGAGCATCGCAGCTGTCATGGTCGCATCGCCGGCGAAAGTCGTATCCCACTGCGCGAACGGCAGATTGCTCGTTATGATGACCGAGCCATGTTCGTATCGCTGAGCAATGACCTGAAAGAAATGGCTGGCCTCTTCGCGGGCGAACGGCAAATAGCCGAGCTCATCGATGATCAGAAGCTTGGGTGCCTGGATCGCTCGTCTTATGTATTCCTTGAGCCTACCGTGTCGGTAAGCTGATGCGAGTTGTAGCGTGAGATCGGCGGCCGAAACAAATCGCGTCTTGATGCCGGATTGCGTCGCCTTGTAGCCGATCTTGCGAGATGAGTCTTACCGACTCCACTTGGACCCAGCAGTACAACGTTTTCGGCTCGCTCAATGAAAGCCAACGATGTCAGCTCGTTGATGAGCGATTTTGGCGCTCCGGTCGCAAGGGTGAAGTCATACTGTTCAAGCGTTTTGATTGCCGGAAAGCCCGCCGTTTTTGTTAGCAGAACTCGGCTGCGCTCTTGTCGCTCTCGGTACTCCGCCTGGAGCATTTTCTTCAAGGCACGCTTGGTAGCTCCATTCCTTCCGCACCGCTTCTTCGGCAAGATGTCCGAGATGCGTCGCCATCGTGCCCATCGCCAGCCTCTGACAGAGGTCGTTAACTGGGTCGAGCTCGATCATACGCCGACCTCCTCGGCGATCAGCTCATAAACTGAGCGCGGATGTTGCAGTGATTCAATGGGCATCGGAACGCGAACTGCTGCCGGCGATGGCGCCAAAAAGCGGTCGCCCAGCGTATGGTAGCGGCAACGGCTTGGAGGGTTTGGCGCTCAATGGCAAAGCGATCTACGGGCCGTTCTCTGAGCGTTGCATGGAGGCGGCAGTTGGCTACCTCATCAAGCCACGGGCGTACTTCTCCGGTTGGCCAAGGCGACGTCGACTAGCTCGTTGCGGCCTGCTTGGAGCGGATTGAAAAACGACTCACGTACGTAACGATGGAACCGTTCAACTTTGCCCTTCGTCTGCGCCCGATACGGCGCACACAGTTTGACGCCGACGCCGTAGTGCTTGACGAAGTCGAGCCAACCTTGCTGATAGCGGTGTAGGCCTTCTCCGAAGGCATTACGCTTATCGACGATCGTCTTGGGATTGTCGCAGAGCACGTGCAGCGGGGCGCCGCCGAAATACTGCAATGCCCGTTCCAGGCACGCAACCAGGGCACTACTCCTGAATACCAGATGTCTGAGTTTAATAAAGTCGAGGGATTAGCTGCAGAACATTGGTTCGGCTACGGGCGTTGGAGTGCGCCGTATTGGTTTATTGGGCCGGAGCTCGGAGTGCACAAGAACGAAGGTGAGAATCTTTTTGAGCGTTGTCAAGCTTGGTATGGAGCTGACCCGGTTCCGTGGACACTTTTGTTCTTACAGCGAAGCAATGCTGTGAAAAAACGCGGCTAAAGCGATCTCGGCATCATCTACAACCGACGTCAACGCGCGAGCTTGGTCCCCGAACTGTAGGCTTGGATGCTTCGGCAAGAATCCGTTAGACGACACACCGGCTGATGCGAAAAACCCTTATAGAATAAGGGTTTGTATAGCGCCAACGGGAATCGAACCCGCGAATCGGGGTCCCGGCCGCTCCCGTCGAATACCGGACAATCCTTTCCTGTGAGGGTTTTTGCGTTTTCGAGTCCCGGCTAGTCGCAACGAATCCCGGCGAGTTTTGCGGAATCCGTTAGATCGGCCGTTAGACGAGCAGGCGCTTTCTCTGCCGGCTGTGCAGCAGGGCGCCCTCGAGCGTGCTAATCAAACCGCGACTATCGCGCTTCTTGGGTGCAGCATGTCGCGCTCAATCCTTGGCGGGAGCGTGCAGGGCCTAGCGTCTCCGCCACTACCCCTGGCTCTCGGAAGTCCTTGATAGTGCTGGCGCTTTCCCGCATACTGCTGCGAAGGCCCACGGAAACCGCAGGCCCCTTTTTGGCCGATTCTATGTAGTGAACGGTGTATTGGGCCTCTCAACGCTTGTTGGGCTAGACCGGATATGGTATAACAAAGCAATGGCGACCAGGCGGGCCGTGGGGCCAGTGAACAGGCCGCTGGAGTTTATCGGCTCGTCAAAAGACGATTTGTCTTCATTTCCGCTGGAAGTCAAGTTCGTGACCGGCTACGCGTTGCGCCAAATCCAGCGAGGCAAGAGCCATCCTGACGCCAAGCGCATGAAGGGAAGCCTGCGCGACGTTATCGAGATTTCCGTAAGCGATGACTCCGGTGACCGAACATTTAGAACGACGTGTACGACGACGATTGGCGACGTCGTTTACGTCTTGCACGCCTTCCAGAAAAAAGCGAAGTCCGGTATTGCGACCCCGAAGCAAGATCTTGATTTGATTGAGCGGCGCCTCAAGGCGGCCGAGGAGCACTATGAGGAACACCATGCGAAGAACCAGTGATGAACGCGTGACGCACGGTAGCGGCAATGTCTTTGCCGATATCGGGATTGCACAGCCGGAAGAAGCGCTTGCGAAGGCACGTATCGTCGAGATGATCGCAGATCTGCTCGCACAGCGGGATCTGAGCCAACAGGAAGCAGGGCGACTGGTTGGCTTGACTCAGCCCCAGGTCTCCCGGCTAGTGCGCGGAGATACCAGGGAGTTCTCATACGAACGGCTTATGCGCGTGCTCACGGCTCTCGGCCAGGATGTTGATATTACGATTCGCAAGGCGCGTGGCCGAAGAAGGCGCGGTAGCGTGCTCGTTCACGGATGATCGAACTCTCCGGCCAATCGCGCAGATGCCTCGACTGCCCCGCGCGATTAAGAATGAATACGCGAACCACAGGCCACTGCGCACCGCGGCGCCGATCGCGTAGCGGCTTAGCTGGGCGGGGGCTTAGCCGGGCCGAACCGAAACAATCTTGGCTGGCCCAACGCCATTAGTCGCCGGTCGGTTCATTATGCAAGGTGGCCTGAGGTGAGAGGCAAGTCAGCGTACATGGCTGTAGTTCCGGAGCGAGATTATGCAAGCTGCCGCTGGAAGTAAATCCGGGCCGAATCACAGGGCTCTCGTCCATTTTCGTATTTTGTGGAGCGCGACTTCCCTCTTGCTACTAACAGCGTGCCTAGAAGCTCAGAGTGGGTATTTCGGTGATGATGTGAAGGGCGCCGACATTCAGCAAGTCATCGATTCGCAAATAGCACCGTACATATCATCCTACGACTCCAAGCTGAAGGTCGATCCCAGCGAATGCCCTACAAACCTAGATGTATCGAAGGGGAAAGCTGCATACTGCACGCTGCCCGTCGATGGTATCGCCCTACCGGTAAAGGTGGTCTACTCGGGGCACCCGCCACAGGGCGCGACCGCTAATCTAGACGGCAGTTTCTTCGAGGTCAAGGGAATCGAATCAATGCTAGAAAGGGACCTTAACGTTGCCTACGGCATCAGCGCAAAGGCCCACTGTCCAGGCACCGTCGTCCAAGTTCTCCGGCCGGGCACTCGGTTTACATGCTCAGTGACGGGCGCCCCACTTGTTAAGGCCGTTCACGTAACGGTCCTGAAACAAGGATACCTTACGCAGGATCCTGTTCCAGGTCTTAAGCCGAGACGCACACTGGTCGAAGACGTGATTGCGCGACACAAGCTTGGCCAGCCCGTTCACCTTTCAGGACGCGATCTCGCCGCGTATTTGGAGCGTACGTTGCCGCTGCCTCCAAACAGTTCAAGGCTTACGGTCGGTTGCCCTCAGAACATAGATCTCACCGGAAACCGACGTGCCGTTTGCCATGTCGACGTGCGCAAGGATGTCGCGCAGCGGATGGGCGTATGGATTGATTCAGGTGGCTTACATTCCATCCCAATCGACGCCGTGATCGACAAGCGCAGACTGCAAGATTTTGCGGAACAGAGTCTAGACGACGCCCTTGCCGGCCATGGCTTCCCTGCCGATGCCGTCGTTGACTGCGGAAGCGGATACATCGCTGTTGCGGTGCGCGGACAGATCAAATGCAACGCTAGCGCGACGGGTAAGGCTTACGTGATGGTGGCCACGATTAAGGACTATCACGGCGCGGTTCAACTGCGGTTCGTTATGCCGTCGGCGAAACCGCCGCCGCGGTAGTGCCGTGCTCTCCCTGTCTAAGCTCGCCGCCGCCTTGCGCACGCTGTCGGATCACGCTAGCCTTACCCGCCGCGCATGCCCGGCAGCCGCGAGACGCCTCGCAGCGGCCGGGCGGGCGAGGGTGCGGGGCGAATGTGCGCGGCGATCGGCGATGAGCTGCGCAGCTGCGAGGCTTCCAATATGCTAAGCGCCTCACGCGGTGCGGCCTCGCGGCCGCGACGAGGGCGAGGAGCCTTTCTTTGGAGAACGCCGTAGCGTGAATTACGCTGTTTCGATAGTCGTAGCCGCCACGATCTTGGGCTTCTCAGGTCCAATGCCCGTGTCGGCCGACCGTGGATCGCAAACGCTGAATCTTACCATCGTTTCGCGCTGTGGCGCCTCCTTGGTTCTCGAAAAGGCTGAGGCGTACGCAGCGGATGGTCGAGTCCTGGGCATCCTGTTAACGCGCGTCAGTCCATTCATTTACGTCGGGAATGCGTCCGTCGCACCAGGCCGTTATTCCGTTGGCGCAAGTGTGCTACCAAAGTGCTGGGGTGGAACGGAAATCACTGTTCTACCTGGCCACGATCGCAACGTCGGCACCGAGGTCACGCCCTTGGGCAGCGGGCACTATGATGCGCACGCTTTTCTCTACGGAACGTTGCCCTTCGCGGGATTCGTTAGTGGAACCCTTACTTACGTTAGCGGACCTCTCGATTTGAAGGGGGCTGAGCAACCGGTCGAGGTTGACTCTGGCGCGTATTACGCTGAACACGCTTATCCTGGGGTCTACCTTCTAAAGTTAGCGTACGGCGACTCCTTGGAGTGCCGAATGACTGTGGCTATCCCCACGCAGGGTGTAAGACTCGACATTAGCGCCGAACAAGCGCAACAGTGCCTTGGCTTCCCGTACCACTATCCAAGCACCGGAGAGCGCGGCTTCGATTTGTTGTTTCCCTCACCGTCACCCAGCCCCCGTTAATCACTTCCGCAAACGCACGGTGGCGCTGAAATCGGCGCCTCGCAGCGGCCGGGCGAGCGAGGGGTGCGAGGCTCAGTGGTAATGGTCTCCTGCTGCCGTATCGTCATTACTCTGCGTCAGCGAGCACTGATCATCAGATAAAGTAGGATGCTAGCTATCGAAAAGCTCGCCGCGCCAGCGAGGTTATTGAGGTCGGCGCAATGAAGGACTCTGCGCGCAGAGGAGCTCAAGATCGAGCGATACAACCCGTGGAGACGTTTTATGCGCAATAATAAACAATACCCGACCGCAGCTCTAGCGCTTTTCCTTGCCTCCTGCTCAGGCAACTCATCAGCGTTCGAACCTGCACGTGCAACCTCGTCTAGCTTTGGAATCCGGCCCGGACCCCGAATCGGTTCCTCCCAGCAGCGGACTTACAGCAATCAAGACTTACTTTATATTACGACCCTTGGCAACGTCGCCTATGTCTTATCCTATCCTGAGGGAAGCGTTCTCGGCTCTATCAAGTTTAAGACTAACCTAAGCAATCTTTGCGTTGATGCAGCGAGCAATGTCTATTTCGTTTTCTCCAATCAGACCGAGAGCACGATTGTTGAATACGCCCATGGCGGTAGTCAACCAATACAGACGTTTCTCGACAGCCGGGGCTCGGCAAACTCTTGTTCTGTCGATCCTACAAGCGGCAACTTGGCCGTAACGAACTTTGACGACGGCAAAGGCGGTTCCGGGTCTGTCGTCGTGTACCAGAACGTCAGCGAGCAGCCGCAGGTTTACACGAACTCTCATGTGCCCAAAGTCGTGTCAGGAGCCTACGATGATGGGGGAAATCTCTTGGTCGACGGCAACATTAACTTTGCGATACTCGCAAAAAACAGCTCGGAACTCTCTGACGTAACGTTTCAGCACCTACCGAAGGATCCAGGAACGATCGTTTGGGACGGCAGTTATTTTGCGGTTGGTAACCAATTTGTATCGAAAAGGCATTGGCGGACCACCATTAGCCGACTTCAGATTCAAGGATCGATCGGCACGGTCGCCTCTAAAGTCAAGCTCTTAGGTAAGAAAATTAAGTTCGGGACGGTCTACAATGGCGTCGCCTTGGCAGCGATGGGCACAAAGCAGAAACAGCTTGGATTTTGGAACTACCCGGCTGGCGGAAATACGACCAAGGTGGTCACCGGACTTGCGAGGCAAACGTTCCTAGAAGATGAAGCCGTCAGTCCAGCGACGACCCCCGGGAAATGACGGAACTCCAGTGAAAGGCTACACCCCAGGCGAACGTCCGTAGCTTTCGGTCGAACTATTCCAATCAGATCCGTTTCGCGCTCTGATAGCGAGGAGAGGCCGTGTCTTATTCTGCGCCAGGCATTTTCAACGCCTTAGATGATTGGGGTTCAGGAAGCGGTCTTCAAGCCGGGGACAGTCTGGCGATCGCTCAGGCCAACACAAGGTCGCTCCGAGCTACGATTCAGGCCGCGATAAACTCCTGCGAATCTGGTTACGCTTACGGAGCGATCGTTCTGATCCCGTCGAACTCCGACGTGCCGCCGCCAGTCAATCCCCCTGGGACTGTCGGCACAGGAGCCGACTGGTTCTTTGCGGCGACCGACGAAGTCGATCTAGCTGCAATTGCGATCGACTGCCCCTACTCCCTGCTTTTTCTGGGCTGCGGAGACGCGACAACGCTTCACATGAAAAGGTACGCAAGCTTTGACAATAACAAACACCTGTTTCTCATAAATAACGCGTCGCTCACCGACTCTGACGCAAATATTGGCGGAATAACTTTTCAAGATCTGATACTGAAATATGATGGCGGCCTGACCGGCGGAGCCGCAATTTTCGCTCAGAGCTCACAAAATATTCGCGTGTTTCGGTGCATCATCAGCAACGTGCCTAACGGCATCACTGTGCTCGATACAGCCAACTTTAGTTTGCTGGAGTGCCTTTCCGTTGGTATTGCAGATGAGCTACGCTGCATTGACACGCACTTTGACGGGTGTCAAACGGCCGTTCAGATCATTCCGGGTGGCGCAACAAAAGACATGACGCTCGAAAACGTGGTCGCGAGCGGTCCGGGCACACAGTTGCTGGTGCAGCCACCTAGCACGCAACAGGTCGAAAATCTAGCTCTTTTAAACTGCGCCTTCACCAATACGGACTCGCAGTCGACAGATAGCGCAATCGTCTTGGACGCCGGCGCAGGTAATACCGATATCGATACGGTTCGCTTCGTTTCCTGTACCTGTTTGCTCAATCCCGCATCCGGGCTCGAAATACGAAGCGCTAGGCACGTTGAAATCTTGGGAGGCTCGTACTCCGGCAACACCCAAGGCACCGGCACGGGCGCGGGCATTTGGCTTCATGGGTCGCCGACGGATGTACGCATCGTCGGGGTCGGCTTGCGCTCCGATGTATATTCGAGTAGCGCTCAGCAATATGCCGTTATTGTCGGAGCCGGGGCGTCCAACATCTTCATTAGCGATTGCGACATGACGAACTACGGATCGGGCGGACCGTTAAGCGTCTCATCGGCGGGCTCCAACAATATTCAGGTATTAAAGTGCCCAGGTTATAACGATCAAGGAACTGCCGTGTCAACGTCGCCGCCACCAGATAACGCGATGTTTAATGGCTTCTACTTCACCAAGAAGTACTACGGGCCCGTAACGTTCTATACTACCGGATCGGGAATCATAACGATAAGTATCCAGGGCATCGCCACGCCTTTAAAGTCCGGCTCATTCCGTCTCGCAGCTGGATCAACCGCCGACGCACAAATACACTACAGCAGCGCGCCGACTTTCTTAATGATTGGGGAGTGAATCCGTGGGCGGTCGGCGTTAGGTGATCGGCTTGCCGCTAATCTTGTCGCAGCAACCTACCGATTTACGGGAAGCGCGTAACGTCTTGAATCAGACGCGGATTCTCGCGCGCAATACCTTGGACGGGATCACTATTCAGCTCCGCGTTCCGGACCTCGGCGGGCAGTGAAAACCGCACACCCGCGGGCACTTGAAAACCGCACACTAGTCGGTGGGCACTTCAAAATCGCTCCACGAGGAAGGGTTCGCGTATTTCGGCGGCGTTGCACACACGATCCGCTTCGACAATCTCAAAGAGGGCGTGCTCAAGCCCGACATCTACGACCCACAGCTCAATCCGCTCTATGCCAAGATGCTCGAGCACTACGGCGTGGTACCGTTACCCTGCCGACCATACGCACCCGACCTCAAGGGCAAGGTCGAATCGGCCGTCGGGTACGTGCAAGAGACGGCGCTCAAGGGCAAGCGCTTCGAGACTCTCGAGGAACACAACGAGCATCTCGCGCGCTGGAACGACCGCTGGGCGGCGACGCGCATCCATGGCACCACCAAGCGGCAAGTGCGCGCCATGTTCGACGAGGAGAAGCCTTATTTGCTGCCGCTGCCGTCGACGCGTTTCGAGTACTATCGCATCTGCCAGCGCACGGTGCACTTCGACGGCTACATCGAAGTCGACAGCGCATACTACTCCGCACCGCCGCGCTACGTCGGCCACAAGATAGCGGTGCACGTTGGTCGACTGTGGCTACGCATACTCGATCCCTCGACGCAGCAGTGCATTCGCGAACACCCCATCGCACTGCACAAAGGCCAGCGCCGCACCGTCGAGGCCGATCGGCCGAAGCAGACGCCGGTAAAGGTGGAGCAGCTGGCCGCACGAATTGCCGGCGCCGGGCCTGGCTGCCAGGCGTTTGCGCAGAGGCTGATCGAGGACCGTGGCGCGGTCGCCTTACGCGCGCTCTACGGGATGCTGGATTTGCTGCGGCGCTACGAAGCGGCCGCCGTCGACGCCGCGTGCGCATTTGCCGCCGCATCGGGCATCGGAAGCTTACGCTTTGTTCGCACCTATCTCTCCCACCACGCAACGCCATTGAAGCTCAAGAACAAGCATCGCATCATTCCGACGATCGAGACCTACGCCATACACTTCACAACCCTTACGCAAGGAGCACCCTCATGACCAACGACGAACTGGACCGATCGCTTCGCCAGCTGCGCCTAGGCGGGATGGCCGACGCGCTGTCGATCCGATCGCAGCAAGCTCGGGCCGAGAGCCTCGGACCGGTCGACTTTATCAGCCTGCTCGTGCACGATGAGTTGCAGCGGCGCCAGGACCGTCTCATCGAACGACGCGTCAAGGCGGCCGGTTTTCGTGACCAACGAACGCTCGACACATTCGATTGGAAGTTCAACTCGCTCGATCGGGCGCTGATCTTCGATCTTGCCAACGGGCGCTTCATCGAACAACACGAAGACGTTCTGTTGCTCGGCAACGCCGGCGTTGGCAAGAGCCACGTCGCTCAAGCCATCGGCATGACCGCCATTCACGCCGGCTTTCGCGTGATCTACCGCGAGGCCCACGTGCTCTTCGAAGACCTCCTGTTGGCCAATGCAATCGGCGAGCGTGCAACGACGATCGCGACGTACAGCGATATTCCCCTGCTGATCATCGATGATTTAGGGATGCGCAAACTTCCGGCGAGCGCCGCAGAAGATCTGCTCGAGATCGTAATGCGCCGGTACGAGCGTGCTTCAACTATCCTGACGTCGAACCGGCCACTCGACGATTGGCCGACGTTGTTCGGCGATACGCCGGCGGTTGCAGCGTTCCTCGATCGCCTCATGCATCACAGCCATCTGATCGAGATTCGCGGCAAGAGCTATCGCTTGCACGAGCACAGCCTGAACGCCCGAAGCCGGAAGGCGAAGGCCACGGCCTAGCTAATACTCCGACAATAATCACTACGCCTGAGGCGTGCGATTTTGAAGTGCCCACAGGTGTGCGGTTTTAAAGTGCCCGCTGAGGGCGCAAAAAACGACCTTAACAGCCACCTGACGCGCCGACGAATGAGAAGGCCGCGGGCGCGCCCCCAACCAAGAGAGCCAACAGACGGCTTGGAGAGCCTCGAGGAGCTGTGAGACTTTGGATAACCGGTTCTTTAGCGACCCTATCCTCAATTCACCGTACGACTACCCAACACAACACTGGGATTGATTGGCTCGGACGGCAAGCCGCACGAAAGCACCGAGAAGGGGACGTTGGGAGGACACCGCGAGTTGCAAATTTACGGGCGACTCGACTGTGCGAGAGCCTTGCGATACGTGGCAACCGACACCTATGCCAAGAACCGCGCTTTGCTTTGCCGACGAGGCGACCGCAATTACCGCCGGCTATCGACCCTGTGCTAGGTGCATGCCGCGCGAATACCCCGCTTGGAAAGCGCGAGGGTAATGAGGCCCGTTGTGATCAATCGGCTGTGGCGGGCGCACGGCGCATGTCTCGCGCGTAAGGCGCAGGCAAGACTGAAGATGGGCGGCCGGATATGGGCGAGGTCAGTGGACAGTGCCGATGCCTTCGAAGTGGGGGGGCCTGCGAACAAAGGCCCTTATTTCAGCCGAATCTTGGGGCCAATTTAAAATATGGCCGCGCCCATTTTCGAGAGTCATCTTCGCAAAGCGGTCTGCGCTTGCTCCTGATGGGTCATCGGCGCCGCCCGTAACGAAGACCCTTACGATTAAGGCTTGGTCCTTATCGGCAGCGCGCCGCAGTACGCGGCCTACGCGTTGGATGTTTTGGCGCTTGACCCGAGTGCCGGCCACGATTATCGCGAGCGACGCGTCGGGGACGTCAATGCCTTCGTCCAGGGTGTGAGGCGACACGATAGCCTGAATGCTTCCGTTTGCGAACGCAGCAAGAGTCCGTGCCCGGCTAAAGCGCTCGAGCTCCGAATGATGTGCTGCCGCAGCAATGCCGCGCTTCTTCAAAGCGTCGGCTAACAGCTGCGCGTCAGCAATCGACTCGTGAAAAAGCAGCATCTTTTTGTCGCGGAGTTCGGGTTGAGCAACGAACCACTCAACGAATACGTGGCGCTGCGTCGCATTGCACAAGAGTCTCCGGCGTTCAGCGACGAGGCTTAACCACCGCAGCGCCGACTCGTCCTCATCTCTGCTTGCAAGGGTTTTGACTGCCTCCATAAATGCGCGGCCTGCGTTCTTTATAAATGGGTGGGCTGTGCTTAGTGTCCCATACGCCCGGGCGATCAGCAATGACAGTTCGTCGTGCTTCGTCTGCTCGACAGGCTCATAGTTCACGCCAATGAAAAGGACGCGGAAATCAGAGACCACGCCCTCCGCGACGGCCCGCTCATGTTGGTAGTCGTACACAACCTCACCAAGGGCGGGTAACACGTGGCGTTCCATTCCGTTATCGTAGTCTCGCTCGGGGGTCGCCGAGAGACCCAGCGTGGCCGCAAATGGCGCCTTTAGAGCGCGAGCGTAGGACGCTGCACCATAGCGATGGCACTCATCGGCAACGAGCAGGACGTTACGAGCGTCACCCAGGCTGGATACCTGGGGCGCAAGAGACGCGGCTCCGGAACGAGCTACGTATACGACTATTGGGTAGTCTGCCAATCTGCCGGTCTCACCATCGCCCACAGCCCCGACCTTAAGGAAGAACACTCTGCTAAGCTGCGTGTGCCACTGGCGCATCAGCTCTATGGTTGGAACCAGCACTACTGCGCGCGCGCCGGGCGAACGCACGTGCGCTTCAATCGCAGCGATTCCGAGGAGCGTCTTGCCGGACCCCGTAACCGCGGAAACGATGCCCCTCCGTCCGGCGCGATGCCACTCGGTCAAGGCCTCGCGTTGCCACTGGTGCATCTTGTCCAGAACACCCGAGGCTCGCAGCCCCGAGAAGTTAGGGAGCTCCGCCTCTCCGGCAGCGAGGGACCGCTGGAACGCGGCAGACACGCGCCATTGGTCAGAAAAACGCTCGAAGTGCCCGCCCGGATCGCGCTCCAGCACGCGAGTAACGTCAGCCTTTGCAAAGCTCAGTTCGAGTGCAGGATCGACTACGTTGGATAAGCGCTGGTTCGCAGAGTCAGCCAGCAGCCGTGCCGCCGCGAGCTCGCCGTTGCGCTGAATCATTTCCTCGATCAAAAGGCAGCGCAGCAGATTATCAACATTGCTTTGGCTCATATAGGTTAGGGCTAGGCCGAGAGGTTCTGACCTTCCTCAGGGTCGCTCTCCGAGAAACCCTCCATACCTTCTCGTTCGGTCAAGTCTGGTCGGAGCCGCTCCGCCTCGATATCTGCCGTGTAGCCCGGATCGAGCCTCTCCAAATCCCATCGCGTGATCCATTCGCGCATATGCATGCGCATGCTGCGCCCCGCCCCGGGGTATGGCGGGCGCTCCGGGCGCCGGCTCTCCCAATCAAAAGCCTGGCGGTACAGCAGAGCGACCTCCTTATGAATCCGGTCGAGATCCGCCTCAGTAGATGGAACAATTACTTCCCAGGCGTCTGGCGTGTCGGTTATAACTCGCAAGGCGCTCTTTGCTTGAGCGGCGAGCCGCGGGTCCTTCTCGGCAAGATGCAGTGGAATCTTCACATCGTCTTGCTTCTGCTCCACAATGGTGCCCTTAAACTCGTCGGTTGCGGCGGCGACGGTAAATATCTCCGCACCGTTGGTGCCATCCCGTCCGAGAAACCAGCTGAGATTAGCATATGACTTCGCACGTGATCGCAGCCCAAAGCTAGCGATCAGCTCGACTTCGTCGAGCAATAAGATCCAGCCGCGATATCCGGCAGCCCTTATCAACTTGCTCGCAAAGACGAATCGCTGCGGGGCAAGCTCCGCATTCTTTTTTGGTTTAACCTCGATGCCCCATTCCCGGAGTTGCCGAAGCTCTCTCCGGAGAACGGAAACGTTTATCCGGCTTCCAGCCCAGAAGCTCTGTATTACGTCCGACAACTCGTCGTTGGAAGAAAGGTCCTGAAACAAACGCAGCGTCGCGGCAAACAGGGGATCGAGCGGCCCATCAGGCGCCATGACGGCGCGGAAAAATTCGGGATAGTGACGCGATCGGGGATCAAGCTTCAGCGCGACTTCGTTCAGATCACCCCCCTGGCGATCCGGCAAGGACAAGCCTTTGATTGAGGCTTTGTAGACCGCATCTAAGTCGCTTAGAGGCGTCTCCTTACTAACTACGACAAGGCTGACCGCAAAATTATGCTTAAGAGCCTCTTCCCTGAGGACGCGCAGAATATGTGACTTCCCCGAGCCAAATCCGCCCTCGACTATGAAACCCTCGGGCGGAAGTAGCGATGGTTCAGTGCCCGACAAGTCGTCTACGAAGCGATTCATGATACTTGGCTGGTCTGTCCCGAGGTACTTCACGGCGTCGCCGTTGGGCACGCCAGCTCTTAACGCCTCAATGGCCCGTCGCGATTCAAATCTCATACCGCGGGCCGCAACCGTACCATCGGTGCAAAAGGATTTGGTCGACGTCGATCGCGCACGTCATCGGTCAATCGAAGCCTCAATGCATCATAGTTGCGCAACCCATTGGTCACGCTCGTGAGAAAGTGCTCGCCCGTAAGGAAAACGATTAACGCAGCCTGAAGATCGTCGGTATCGTCGACGAACTCACGAAGCACTTCGTGCATGTCAAGGGAAGCCATTTTGGTGTAGGTGAGTCCTTCACCGGTCGCTTCCTTGCCGGCGGCATACCGGGAGATGTCTATCGTTGCGATCAGCCCGCCGCCGTTAGCCGCACGTATCCAAGCCGAGGTTGAGAAAAGTAGCTGCCGTGCGTTGTTCCTGTTAACCTTGCGGAATATGCCGATTCGCCTCAGGGCCGACATTCGATCAAGAGAGCCGCATAGCCAAGCGCAGACGTCCGAAGCCTCCTGTTGAACATCCGCGCTCTTGTCAAAAGCGCCTCGGCACATTGCCGTAGCTCCCAGCCGAAATTCACGGCTGAGCCCGTAGTCGCGGAAGACCCGATTTGTGATGATTTTTCGGATGTCTCGAACCAGCAGATCCTTCGCCTCGTCGTTTTCTGCGGCTAGATCGTCCAGCGCAAGACTCCCGGAGGCGGGGATGCGATAGTGCTTGTCAGTCAACGCTTGGCGCAGAAATGCCGTCGCGAGCTCATCCCAGGCGATCTGTTCGGCAACACCAGTAAAGAGGTTCTGTACGAGGTGAACTCGACGGTTCGCTGCGTCGACGTGCGCGTACTGGAACCGATCGGAAGTGGCGACCGCGCGCAGCTGCTCGCGGACTTGATCTCGAACATCTTGATCCGCGACAACTATCTTTACCGACGCTCCGCCGTCCCTCATGTACGTCGTTAAGTAATCGTCGCGGACGCGCTGTAGCCAGGCTTCGGGACTTAGGTGATGCTCGTCCATCGTAATCCTCGTTACTTATCGAATCGAATACTCGAGTACAGCCGCTCCTCGCCGTCCTCCGTGGCTATCCGAATGGCCTTCTTAAACTTCGTGCTGGTGCTCGCGGGAAAGCTAAGGCGATGCTTGTCGGAGCTTATTAGGGCTCCAGCTCGCTCCAAGGCGTAAAGGTCTGCAACGAAGTCGATCTCGGTGTACTCATCGCGCTGCCCGGGAAGCGGAGTGAGGAGTTCATAGATGGCTTGAATCGGTACCGGTATGCCGAGTTTGTCTTGCGTGCGGAGGAGGTAGATTCTTTCGATAGCGTCGACTAGCTTTTGCATTGCGCGCACGGCCTTTTGCTGCTTGCGCAGCTCCTGGAGCTGCGCAACAACGGCTGACGGCCGAAGCGCCAAAGAGCGCTTCTTGCCGAAGCGAACGCTGAGCGTATCGGCGTTCGGGAAAAGAGCAACGGGAAAGCTTAACACTGCGCCGTGGATGTGGCGCACGCCGCGTAGGCCGGCGCGCTCTGCTACGCGAATGACCTCCTCTGCGAACTGGCCTGTACGCAGGGCTCCCGGAAAATCGATTTGAAGCGTCTTGTTAGCCGCGTCCAATCCCGGCTGCGCGTCGCGTAGCGCCGTTTGGGCGCTCTGCACTGCCTTCGACAATGCGCGCACGTTACCAATCTTTGCCGCTTCAATCGCCGACTTGGTCGCCTTTGTTAGGATTGCCGCCGCCCGCGCTGCGGCGGCGAGGCTTTCTTCAGCTTCTTGGAATGCCTGTTCGAGGGCGGTTGGGCGGCCAGGGTCTACCGGCTTCATAGGTCGCGAACCTCCAGGCGAAAGTTCCATTTGGGAGGGGCTCTTCAATGTAAGGCTTCCTCTTGGCCGGGATGAGATATTGAGCGACAGTTTTGCCGAAAGGCTCGGCGGATACCTACCCGTCGCCCTCGTTTGGGCGAGGTGCTGCGCCGTGCTACACTGGAATCGTGAGGCAGATCATTCGGCTGTCCCTTGGTTCGGCCGCGCGACCCACAAAGGTCCTTGAGGCCCCCGCGCCAGGGGTCTGCCGTCCCCGCCCGTCGCCACGTGCTCGAGATAGGCCAGATTGCCGCTAGTACTGA
>CAVZWK010000023.1:0-915173 GCA_963778995.1 Terriglobia bacterium | reverse complement strand
GGTTTCATCCGAGTGTTCCTGGGCATTGAAACTCCGGTAGAGGCGAGCCTGAAAGAAGCTAACAAGCTACAGAATACGAAACGCAGCTTGCTCGACAGCGTACGCCACATTCAGCAACACGGGATAGAAGTTATGGCCGGTTTCATCGTGGGCTTCGATAGTGATCCGGATGATGTATTCGACAGGCAGGTTGAGTTCATCGAAGAGAGCGCCATCCCGATCGCAATGGTAGGGCTTCTCCAGGCACTTCCCGGCACGCAGCTATACCGGCGCCTGGAGCACGAGGGACGCCTTGTCAGCGACGCAAATGGAAACAACATCGACTGCAATCTCAGTTTCATCCCGACAATGTCCACGCAACGTTTGCTGGATGGGTATCGGTCGATCTTGAAGCGCATCTACGCCCCGGATGCCTACTATGATCGCGTCCGGCGGTTTCTGGAGCGCTACCAGCCCACCCGTACGCGCCGGTCCCCCTCGGAGTACCTCGCATTGTGCCGTTCGGTCGTGAAGCAAGGCATTTTCGGTAACGCACGCGCAAGCTACTGGAAGCTGCTCATTGATGCTGCCACACGATACCGCCATGCCTTCGGCACGGCCGTGACCTTGGCGATCCTGGGTTATCACTTCAACGCGGTGGCCGAGGAAGCCTGCCGGACTGACTAGCCGTCAGTTCCGAGTCTGCCTCAGACCTTGGTCAAGAATGCCTGCTCTCCGCCAGCGCCGTCATTCGGCAAACCTGCGGTAAAACCAGGTTTGTCCTTGGTCAGCACCACACAATGCTCCTGTTCAGTTTTTCTTCGCCTGACCCCGAGAATGTGGAGTGAAGATTTGTTCAACCAGATCATCGTGCAGCACAAAGCCTTGCTGGCCTTGTTCGCGACAAATTGACATCCCATCCGCCTGTCCTTGAACTGGTCAAAACGAGACAGTTTACGACCTCTGCCACGCTCTACGCTGAATCGTGAGGCAAAGCCTATGAAACGATTAGGAAGTGCCAACGCAGCATTTCTCCTGTTCGTGCTCCTCGGAGCAGCTGCTTTTGGCGACGCGCAGCAAAGCGAAAAGCAGACCCAGCACGAAGAGCAAGCCAGACCTGAACCGCAGCACACTCAGCAACAGCCGCAGCACACTCAGCAACAACCGCAGCACGCTCAGCAACAGCCGCAGCACGCTCAGCAACAACCCCAGCATGCTCAGCAACCGCAGCACACTCAACAACAACCGCAGCATGCTCAGCAACAGCCGCAGCACGCTCAGCAACAACCGCAGCATGCTCAGCAACAACCGCAGCACACTCAGCAACAACCGCAAAACCAAAACAAGCAACAGCACGCCCAGCAAAAACAGCAATATTCCAGCGGCAATCATGGCGGAAACAGCGCGAGCAGTCGCGGAGACGTGCGCCAGCCACACAGTTCCGGGGCGCACGGTGCCTCTGAAGGGCGGCGGGTCAGCGAGCCTTCGAGCCAACGGACAGATCCGCTCGGTTAACCGGGGCGGAATGCAGATTCAACGCAATCTCCGCGGCGGGCGCACGGTTGTGAGCGAACACAACGGGGCGCGCATCGTGACCACGGGCCGAGGCAACGGCTATGTTCAGCGTGCCTACGTCACGCGTGGCGGGCGCTCCTATTATTCGCGCACTTATTATGATCACGGCGCCTATCGGGTCGGGATCTATCGCGGCTACAACTATGGCGGCTATCACTACTACGGCTACTATCCCGGCTATTGGTACAACCCCGGCTTTTATGGCTGGGCGTACCAGCCCTGGGGCGCGCCGGTGTACTGGGGTATTGGGATGGGTGGCTGGGGTTGGGGTGGATCCCCGTGGTATGGCTTCTACGGCGGATATTTCGCGCCCTATCCGGTGTATGCGTCGCCGGCATTCTGGCTTACGGATTATGTGATTGCAGCGAATCTGCAAGCCGCTTACGCGTCCCAGTCCGCAGCCAATTCCGATGCCGCGGCGGATACGACCAGGGGACGGCAAACTACGGGGACGGAGGGGGACAGGCAGCAAACTCCGCCCCGGTGACGCTGACTCCAGAGGTGAAGCAGGCGATCGCGGAAGAAGTGAAGGCGCAACTCGCGGCAGATCAACAACAGTCTTCTGGCGGACAGGCACAGGCTCCGGCACCCGCCAACGATGAAGTTCCGCCGGCACTGGATCCCGCGCGGCGCACTTTTATCGTGGACAACAACATCACGGTGATATCCGATGGCCAGGAATGTGAGCTCACGGCAGGGGACGTCATCACGCGGCTCACCGACACTCCGGATGCCGACCAAAACGTTACTGCGAGTGTCTCAGCCAGCAAGAGAACGGACTGCGGCGCGGGCAAGCAAATCACCGTTTCCGTGGAAGACTTGCAGGAGATGCACAACCATTTCGAGGAACAACTCAACAACGGCATGAAGGCGCTGGCGGAAAAGCAGGGCACGGGAGGGTTGCCAAAGGCTCCGGATACGGCCACGACAACTTCCGATGTGCCGCCTCCACCCCCGGATACGAACGCGGCCAAGGATTTGACCGATCAACAGGCAGCAGCCGACCAAGCCGAGACACAGGTGAAACAGGAGACCGCCGGAGGGCCGGGCGGGGGACGGTAGCGCGAAGGGGATGCGGCAGGATTGACAATACTCTGGAAGCTACCGCATCCGAACACATGGGATGAAGAGGCAACACGCATAAGCCATCCCTTTATCGTGATTGTTCGACGCAGCGTGGCTATGTTTGTTGTGTAGACGCCGACCTCGCTGCCGTCGAGCCGCTCGCCCGGCTTAGCCAAACTAATTCCCAGGACTGTGCAGTTCGGACCTGCGGAGCCATTCTTCCAGGCCTATCGTGTATCTATCGAGCCGATGAACAGTCGTGGCAAAACGCGATGCTCTGGACTCGTAGAAAGCAGAACACTATGACCCACGGCACCCACAAACCGATACCAAAACTTTTAGAGCTCCCCAACCGCCCCTGTCACACCGTGGGGCGGCGCCTGACTCAGATCGTGCCAAGAAGCCACGTCTCACCGAGCCCTCTGCCGCCGACCAGGAACTGAATCCCGGAGATCGTGTCGAGGGTTTGGGCGACTTCGGAAAACCGACTGGAGAATTCGGCACAGTTCAGCAAGCTAACGAAGATGACGCGGTCGTGAAGTGGGATGATGACGGACGTATGCGAGTGCACCAACCGTCGCTCAAGAAGGTTTAGCCCGCCCGGCCAACCGGGTATCGACCTGAGGACCGCTCGCATTGCTTGACTTCACCAGGTTGAGAAGAATAAGGAGGGAAAGATCAATGCGATCTAAACTCGTCCTCTGGTTTCTGCTATTGCTGGCGGGATTTCTTGTTGGGTTCATCCTGCAGTATTCCAGACTGCAGCGGGTACAGCAGGAACTGTCTGCCTCGACAAAACAATTAGGATCTTGTCAGTCCAGCCAACAACTGGCGCAGCTTCGCGACACAGCCACGATGATGTATCTGGAGGTGGTGCAAAAGAACTACGGGAAGGCCGGTGAGTATTCCAGGGAGGTCTTTGATCAGGCTCAGCAAATTGCGAATAGCACGGAGGACTCCGCACTCCGCAACTTGCTCCGTGACACCTTGGCAACCCGCGATCAGGTCACGGCGGACCTGGCGAAGGGAGATGCCGCTGCACTTTCGGAAACACAGCTAGTCTTATCTAAGCTTGAGCAAACTGCGAAGCATTGACGGATTCGAGCAGGTACGCCTTTTTTTTTTTTTTCCTCTAGCACTCTCGCCACGTTCGGCTTATGCCATAGCGCTGATTCAGCAGACGATCAATTCTGACCAGTTTTCCGAAGCCTGAAGTTTGATACTGGCGATTCACGAGGTCCTGCCAGTTTAGCGAACTTCGTGGATAACTTTGGTTTCATAACATTCTTGATGCAGGGAGGTTTCAATGAATCTAAATCTGCTGGATCCGAAGCTGATTGCGCTCGTCGCCGCGATGATTGTGATCATCGCAGTGCTTGCTTGGCTGTACGTGCGGAAACGCAGGAGTACGACTGAAGACCTGCGGCAGAAGTTTGGGCCCGAGTACGACCGGGCGGTGCTGAAGCATGGGTCAGAAAGAAAAGCACAATCGAAATTAGAGGATCGCGAGAAGAGGGTTGAAAAGCTCAACATTCGCGATCTTGATCCGACGGAACACGAACGTTTTTCGAAACGATGGGAGCTGTACAGTCTCGTTTTGTCGATTCCCCGAAGGGAGCGGTCGCAGAAGCTGATGACCTGGTGTCCTCGGTCATGAAAGCGCGCGGCTATCCCGTATCCGATTTCGATCAACGCGCCGCCGACATTTCTGTCGACCATCCCCGGGTAGTGGAGAACTACCGCACTGCGCACGAGATTGCGCTCCGGGTTGGGAAAGACGCAGCAACTACGGAAGACCTGCGAACGGCGATGATTCACTACCGCTCTCTATTTGAGGAACTGGTGCAGGTACCCGCGACTGTTGAAAAGAAAGAAGTGGCGTAATGGCTGAACTGCAGACAAAAGAAGGGGAGCTTACGGCAGCCGAGCTGGCGACCTATGGCATTGAGCCGAAGCAGCCCGACGGACCCAAGCTTGTGAAAGGCCAAGAGCAGGAAATCCTGGATAGAGCGGCTGCGGTCTCAGAGCCCATGCCATTGTTTTCTGAATCGGAGATCGGAGATTTCCGGTCGCAGTGGAGCAAGGTACAGACTGGTTTCGTCGACGAACCCCGCCGGACCGTCGAAGACGCAGACAAGCTGGTAGCTGCTGTGATGCAGAGACTCGCAGAAGGTTTCGCCAACGAGCGATCGGGCTTGGAAAAGCAGTGGGACAGCGGCGACAACGTGTCCACTGAAAACCTGCGGCTTGCCCTACAGCGCTATCGTTCCTTTTTTGACAGACTGCTGAATTTGTAAGGACGAACGCGCCTTAGGATGCAGGAGGAGACCGCAACTACGGAGTGGTGTGTCGCGGCTCCAGCCCTCGCGTAGGCAGAAGTTATGCTGCCGCTGACTTCTGCATAGCGGTCATGTAGCTGTCCATCGACTGGGTCAACTGCGCGTCCACTTCGTCCGCGATAGTCATCACATCGGGCAGCAGCAAACTGAAATCCAGAACACTCAGATTGCTCTGTAACGTCCCGAAAAGGGTCACTTGGAGTATTCGCGATTCGTGCACCAGCATCGGGGGAGTGTAGCCCTGCAGATATCGCAGCTTGCCATGGGCTACGGCTGCGGTCGAAAAGATGGCATCGCTGTCTTTCGTGGTCGCGCTGGGCTTTCGCAGCCGGACAATCAAGTCTTCAACCAGCTTTGGAAGATGTCCAGTGCGCTCTTCGGTAGTCAGTGGAAGATGGTTTAGTTCTTGGCTCTGTTTTACTCGCGCCAACCAGTCTTCAATGACACCAGGCATACATCGCTGCAATATCGCGGCCACTCTTTCCTTCTCCATCCGGGCAGCAGGTTTTCGAGTAAGCATCTTTTCGTGGAGAAGGTCCGTGAGTTTCCCGGCTTCGAAAGGTTTAACGACGATTTCGTCCGCTTCCAGCAGGATTGCCGCCATGGCGGTCTGTACATCTGGGTATCCGCTGACGAGCAGAGTCAGTGCGTTCGGTTGAGAGTGGCGCATCGCGCTAATCACTGTAAAACCATCGCCGGCGTTCGGCATGTGCAGATCGGTGATGAGAGCGTCGAAGGTCTCGGTCGCGATGAGTCGTAGAGCTTGTGTCACATTGGCAGCTGCCACTACCTCAAACCCTTTGTATTCAAGGGTCACAGTCATCATGTCACGAACGGCGTCGTCGTCATCTACGAGCAATACTTTGTGGCGAATCGAACGTTCGGTCGGAGTCATACGCTACCGCCTATCTTACAAACCAATACCAGCATGGCTTAGGTATAGTTTGGAAAATGTATAAAAGTGAACAGTGTCTTAAGCACGACACGGGTAATCTGTGGGAGTTCGAACCGGAAGGCGGTCATGGGTTAGTGGCGGGAAACCGACGTTCAGACCCTCACGACCGCATTGCTTCACTGTATTTCAGATACTCACGTTTAAGGCCGAACTCACCCGGGTTCGGCCTTTCTTGCATGCAATTGTGAGCATTACAGACCAGCCTTGGGCTTATCCTCCCCCTCACAATTGATAGTGGCGACATCTCCAGTCAGGACGGCCTTTGACAAAACAAATCACGAACCCGAAGAAAGCAGTCGCTTTCAATCCGCGCACCTTTCTTTCGACCATCGGGAAGGGTAGGGACATGGTGTCGTTCAAAAAGAACAACACGATATTCGCTCAGGGCGATTCGACCGACGGACTGTTTTTTGTCCAAGAGGGGAAGGTACAGCTCAGCGTGGTATCGGAAGCCGGCAAAGAGGCAACTCTTGGCATTTTGAGCGAAGGAGATTTCTTTGGAGAAGGCGGTCTCGCCGGCCAGCTCATCCGCATGTCGTCTGCAATCGCTATGACGGACTGCATACTGCTGCATGTTGAGAGAAAAGCGATGATGCTGGCAATGAGTCGGGAACCAAAATTGTCCGCCATGTTTGTCAAGTACCTATTGAAACGGAACATTCGGTATCAGGATGATTTGATTGATCAACTTTTCAATTCCAGCGAAAAGAGGCTGGCTCGAGTTCTGCTGTTGATGGCGCAGTTCGGCAAAGAAGGAGTGTCCGAAATGACAGTCCCCAGGCTGAGTCAGGAGACTCTGGCCGAGATGGTGGGGACGACCCGTTCGCGGGTCAGCTTCTTCATGAACCGATTCAGGAAGCTTGGGTTTATCAACTATGACGTGGGCGACAACCTACGCGTCCACAGTTCACTCCTCAATGTTGTTCTTCACGATGACGACGGCCCAGACGTGAATCCGAGAGGCAAGAACCCAACTGCCATTACCGGCAAAGATTCAGAACCGCCTCCAGAGCGTGGCGGACCGCCCGACAAAGAGCGTGCCAAGCGGCCAAACCTCCCCGGCGTTGCACAGCGCCTGAACTGAACCGTGAACGTTGATGCCAAAGAAGGTTCGTTAAGAATTGTAGTGCCGGGCGATACGAGGCCGACACGATGGGCCCGTCGGGTCATCGTGTTGAGGCTCCGAATGATCGCGAAGAACCGAGTCGGAATGCAGCTGAGCACTACCATCAACACGCTTTGGGAGCACTACTCTCAAGAGGAGCTACCTCTCAAAGCATTATCCACACAGGATGCGTACATAATCTACGCGAAGAACTGGATTGTCCCACGCTGGGGCAATCTGCCACTAGAACAAGTCAAAACTGTCGAGGTAGAGCGCTGGCTACGGGCGACCGGAGTGGCGGATGGGACCAAAGCCAAAATCAAGTGCGTGATGTCGGCTTTGTTTTCGCACGCCGTTCGGTGGGAGTTCTGCGGCCACAATCCCATCTCTTCAGGCATACCGGTAGGAACTGGGGGCAAGCGAGGGCCGAGCACTGGCGTGCGTATCAGCGCCAAGCGTCAGAGATCCCCTTTGGTTTTGTCACCGGAACAGGTCAAGCTCGGTTTGGCAGAACTGGAGTTCCGGGATCAGTTGCTCGTGTTTCTAGAAGGGGCCTTGGGTATACGTCAAGGCGAACTCGGGGCGCTACGCTGGCTGTCGTGCGATTTCGACAACATGAGCATCAGCGTCCAACACTCGTATTACTGGCGTCGAGGTGGAAACCTGAAGAGCACAAAAACGGAAGCGTCTGCAAAACTGCTGCCGATGCATCCAAGCCTGAAGCATTCCTTGCAGGAGTGGAGATCGCAAAGCCTCTACAACAAACCGGAAGATTTCGTGTTCCCTTCCGAAAGACTGCAAGGCAGCAAGCCGTTAGATCTAGCTTCAGTGTTGAAGAAGAAAATTCAGCCTGCATTCAGACGGATCGGAATCACGGGTGTGGGCTGGCACACGTTTCGGCACTCGGTTGGAACCATGCTGGCGGAGATGGGCGAACATCAGCTCACAATCCGCGACTACTTGCGGCACAGCAACCTTCATGTCACGAACAAGTACCTGCAGGCAACATCGAAGACCAAACGCTTGGCACAGGACAAATTGGTCGACGCTATTTTGCCGACGGGTATTTTGCCGAAGACAAACCTAATCCAATGAGCGCTGTTTGGAATTGTTCTCGAATGGGACCATTCTCGTTCGGCGCTTATCGTCCCCTAACATCCCCTGATTTGCCGGACGCTAGGGTTGCAAGTGCTTGAAAAGAATGGCGGGGACGACGGGACTCGAACCCGCGGCCTCTGCCGTGACAGGGCAGCGTTCTAACCAACTGAACTACGTCCCCAACTTGTAGGCCGGATAGAAGATTAGTCCGGCTAAGAGGTGCCTCGAGTCGTCCAGTTCACCGGAACATATGAGGCCCGCGGAGCATCTGTCCCTACCCCGCTGCATGATTGTAACAGAGCGCCAGCCTATTCGTCAGGCGACTCGCCTCTCACGTCATTGCTCAAAACCGATCGCAACTAATCGAGCCCGCCAGCGCACCTCGAAAGCATTCGCAGCTTTAACGTCAGCCCCTGCGCCGCGAACCTCTTCGTGACTGCAGTCTGATATTCAAACGTAATATGGGGATGATGGCAGGGGAAGGACGGCCACAATTCATGAGTTATCAGCAGCAGATTGTCGTCACGACCAAGGGGCACGGAGACATGCACGACATCACCGAGGAAATCGCGCGGGCAGTGAATGCGTCCAGGGTTCAGACCGGCATCGTCCACATCTTCAACACTGGGAGCACGGCCGCGGTCGGCACGATTGAGTTCGAGCCAGGTCTGCGACGCGACATGCCCGCCATCCTGGACAAGCTGATTCCGCCCAGCCGCGAATACGGCCACGAACAGGCATGGCACGATGGCAACGGCCATTCTCATCTTCAGGCAACGCTTCTCGGGCCTTCACTCACCGTGCCAATTTCCGATGGCAAGCTGGTGCTTGGCACGTGGCAGCAGATCTTTCATCTTGAATGCGATGTTCGCGGACGCCAGCGCACGCTGGTAGTTACCGTCCTTGGAGATTGAACTGTCGATCTAGATTTTTTCTTCCGGAGCCGCGCCGACTTCAACTTCAATCTGCTGTGATCCGAGCGTCGGATGCACTGCTTTCAGCCGGATCGTGCCCGGTTTTTCCTGCGCGCGAATCCAGATCGCGCCGGTGCCGCCAATCAGGGAAAACGGATTGTCGCCGATGATCTGCGCCGGCCCTTCGAGCTCGAACTTGATCGCATCGTTGGCGAACGGACGGACCGCGCCGAACTCGTCGGTGACGCGCAGCACGACGCGCGTGGAATCTGCGCCGTCGGCAATCAGTTGACGTGTCGTCAGGCAAGCAGCAGGAACTTGGTGTCCACTCCGCGTGCCCGACATTCTTTTCGCGATCACCTGTTTGCCCTGGATGTAGCCTTCGATGCGCAGGTCTCCCCATTTGTGGAACAGTTCGCCGAGTTCGACGATGAATGGCGCGTACGTCAGATGCGCGAACTGCTTGCGGTCCGGATCGACATCGGCCACCAGTTTGTCATCGATGTAGAACTTCAGATGATCGCAATTGGAGCAGACCACCGCCTTGGAGAATCCGACCGACGCGTCGCCGCGCGCCCAATGGAACGCGGGTTCCAGCACGATCTCCTCCGAGGGATCGCACTGCGACTTGTAGAATCCCGCCGCGGGCTTCGGCTCGCGGAAGATGTCGGTCACGCCGTGATAGCAGATGCGGTCGCCCGAGCCGAAATTGCCGTGGGTGTTGTAGTCGAAGGCGCACCAGCCGATGCCGCCGGCATACTGCGGATTCGACGCAAGCTGGTCGTGAATGCGGGCATGGCGCATCGTGTGCTCGGTGAGCCGCTCCACCTGATCGATCGTCTTGGTGGGATACGTGTGTCCAACGAATTCCGTATTCAGATAGCGGGGATGGTTCGGCGGCTTCAGCGGGAAGCCGAAGTCGTTCATGGTGAAAACGTCTTCGAGGAATTCGGACTCCTGGAAATAGCGAATGCCGCCGGTCTGCCGCGTCGGATCGAGTTGATGCGCCAGTGCGTTGGTGCGCGTGTAGAAATCGTGGTCGTCCCGCGACTCGTTGATGCGGACGCCCCACAGAATAATCGAAGGATGATTCCAGTCGCGCCGAATCATGCGGCCGACATTGTCGATGGAAATTCCTTCCAAGCTTCGTCGCCGATGTGCTGCCAGCCAGGAATCTCTTCGAGCACCAGCAAGCCCATTTCATCGCAGGCATCGAGAAAGTGGCGCGACTGCGGATAATGCGATGTGCGGACGATGTTGCAGTGCAGTTTGTTGCGCAGGATCTGCGGCATCGCGCCGCTGCACGCGCCCGGGCATGGCCTGACCGACCAAGGGGAAGGTCTGATGGCGGTCGAGTCCGCGCAGCTTGATGATCTTTGCCGTTCAGTTCGAAGCCATGATCGGTAAACTGCGCTTCGCGGAAACCGAAGCGGCGCGAATCCTCATCAATCGCCTGTGAGCCCCGCAACAGGCGCACACGCGCGACATAGAGGTTGCGATTCTTCCAGGCTCCACAGCTTGATGCCGCCGAGGTTCTCGAGATGCACAGTGTGAGCCGTCGGTTCGCTTGCCTGCTCGTGGACGCCGGCACGTGTTGCGTGCCCTTGGCCATAATGCGATCGCCTTCGAGGAGTTCTACTTCCACGGTCAATGGCTCACGGGACGGCTCCAAATGCTGCACGAAGCAATCAACATCGACGCCAGGACTTTCGGCTGAGCACGTCTTTCGGCCGAACAAAAATGTTTTCAATGAAAGTCGCGGGCACGATACGCAACGCAACTTCGCGATAGATCCCGCCGAATGTCAGGTAATCAATCTCGTATCCAAACGGAGGAATGTCGGGCCGCTCCGTCGAATCCACATCGACAGCGAGCACGTTGTCTCCGTCGAAATCGAGATGCGGAGTCAGTTCGAAGGAAAACGGAGTGTATCCACCCTTGTATTCGCCTAGGCGTTGTCCGTTGATCCAGACGGTCGAGGCAGTCATCACTCCTTCAAAGTCCACGAACACATGCTTCCCGCGTGGCGTCGGGCGGAAGCTTGAATCGGCGGCGATACAGCGAGACGAATTCGTACGTCTTCTCATCGAATCCATGCCATGGCAGCGGGATGTTGGTATGCGGCACAACGACGCGGTCGAACGCAGAGTCGTCGAAGTTCTTGTCATGGCCGCCATCCGACGAATTTGCGGCTGTACCGCCAGTTGCGGTTGATCGGGAGGACAAGACGTCCCGCGCTTTCCGCGCCGCCGGAGCGGGTGCGGTTCTTCGAGAATGCATAGGGCGCCAGCGCGCTTCCGGCGATAATCGTTCCTGTTTGCTTGATGAATCCGCGTCTGTCCATGAAGATCGATTCTCTCCTTTATTAGCAAGCCGAAACTCAGGTCGTCCAGGCTAAGCACCTGTTTCAGATCCGCCGGCGAGTTCGACTCGGTTCCGCGCGGCGTTGCCGGCCCGATTGCCAGCGCCTGATTATGTCCTTCGAACCATACGATGAACGACGATTGTTCCGCTCCCGGCAGGCGTTGCTGATTAATCCAGTTGTAGTACGCGCCCATGTCGGCATCGACCAGCGATCCGAAGGGATCGAGTTCCGGAGCCGATGAGGCGCGCAGTCAGCAACTCGTTCATCGGTCGCTGCCTCTGGCGCGGCGCAAACCGCACGAGCAACGTCAGAGGCTGTGCACGCCGGAGGGCTTCACGAGCCGCCCACTGCGCGAATATGGTGCTGAAAATCTGCGTGCCTGATCCCTCCGTCAATACCTTCAGCTTGAAACGTTGCATGACCTCGTCGTCTGAACTCCCTGCGGCTCCGTGCACCATTCCAAGGTCCGCAGGACGCAGTTGCGCCAGAAACGTACGCAGCGCTTCGGGTCCCATCCCAGGACGATCAAGCTCGGTCTGCATCTTGCGCAATAACGCGGCCCGAGCCGCAGCCAGCGCCTGATACGAGACGCAAGTCAGCGCAGCCGAGTGCTCTGCTGCTTCCGCGCCATCGATGTACCAATGCCCGTACGGAACCGGGTGGACTCGGGCGCGAGTCTCCACTGCGTCCAACAGAATTTCCAATCCACTATCTGGTTTGATGCCGCTATACAGCGCGCCGTGCGGCCGCAGCTTGCGAAACAGCGGCTCGGAATACGATTCGACTCCCTGCCCGACGATCGTGATTCCGAGGCGCGCAATCGCCGGGCGCTCCGGCGGGATTACCGCACGCAGCCGGTCGCCATAGTCGCTGGAGGCTTTGCGGAACAAGTCCAGCTGATGCGTGCTCCAAAGATGCGCCGACAATTGCTCGACGAATTGTGCCGGAAACTTTATCCAGTCAAAGCTCTCGAGCTGCGGCGAAAGACGAATCTCGGCGAATTCCTGGAACCAGTCTTTCAATTGCTCTGGCGAAAGTGAACTGAGGTGTTGCAGTTCCTTGTCATGGGCCGCGCGCTCCGCCGGAAATTTGTAATCGTATTCGATCAATTCTCGCAAGAGTCCCGGCAGGAAGCTCAAAGGCAACTGCTGCAGCGTGCCCAGATAATTGACGACGATCTTCCGCGCCTCGGGCGGATAGCTGGAAAAATGCTCCGGTTTTAGATCACGCGGCAGCATAAGAACTACAACAGTTCGTGCACTGGTTTTCCTTGCGAAAACGTCGCTGAGAAGCCCAGCATCGCTCCGAGGGTCGGAACCAGATCCGTGGAATCCATCGGCCGGTCGTAAACGACGCCTTCGCGAATGCCGGGACCGGCAACCAACATCCAGGTCGTGCGTGACACGGCGTCTCCTGTTCGGTGATGCTGAAAACCATTTCCCCCGGCATCTTCGTCGGAGTCGCGTCCAAAATCGGGCAGCACGAAAAGCGTTGTCTTCCCCGCATACTCGGGCTCGCTCTCGATGGCTTTCCACAATTCGGAACACAAACGATCCGTGCGGCGAATCCCCTCGACGTACAGCGAGTACGCCCCGGCATGCGCGACGTCGATGTCGTGCATCGTGACCCACAGCAGGCTCGGCGCGACCTGCCGCATCAGCTGCCGCACAATGTACAGCGACAACTCGTCAGGACTCGAGAGCGTCTGCGCATGCGTTTTGAAATCGTCCACCGACAGCTTCAGGATGGTCTCGAGTTGCTGCAGTTCGAACTCGCCTCCCGCCAGTTCCGGCGTGTAATAAGGAGTTTCGTAGTTGTCCCGGAGAAGATGCTCGTAATCCGTATTCCGGCCGGAGGTCGCTGCCGTCAGCAGGTGCTTGGGCAGAATCACGCGCGCGCCCAATCCCGGCCCGTAAGAACGGTGGCTGCTCTCCCCGATGCGATTGAATCCGTTGCTGGGAGCCACAACCCACGCGTCGGACGACGGACGCTTCAGTTCTTTTCGAAAGTACTCGAATACAGTGGGCGACTGCGGAGGAACGGTCGCGAAATTATTAAACGTCTCATACACTCCCGTGGCCAGGCTGGCGGTTGCGACGTAGTGCCCCAGGATTCCTCGATTGACCACCTGCGTGAAGAACGACGATCGCGGAATCAGTTCCCGCATCATGTGCGGAACATTCTCTTGTCCCTCGGGCGCAAACGTCTCCTGATCGCGCGCGCCGCCGCCGAACGTCACGACTATGACTTTCTTCTTCCCCGCCGGCGCAAGCGTCTTCGCCCATGAGGCCCGCGAGAGCGTGCTTCCAATCGCTACCCCTGCGGCGTCGCGGAGAAAGTCGCGTCGAGTGCGGGCAAGCGCCGCCCCGGGATGATCGTTCCCTGGAAACCTGCGCGATTTCGCTGGCAAAAACATGACGTTTCGTTGTTACTGCTTGGCTGCTGAATCGCCCTTCTCCGCGTAAACGAACTGGCGGATGTCGGCGATCTGCTTATCCAGATCCGCCAGATGCTGCGCACGCAGTTGCTGATATACCTGAAATTGTCCCTGTGCTTTTTCTTTTTGCCCGGTATGCACGTATGCTTGCGCCAGCCGGTAATGCGCGTCGGCCAGCGTGGAACTCTCATCGACAGCCTTCTCGTATTCCGGAATTGACTCGGCATACTGCCCCTGATCCGAGTAGAGATTGCCCAGCTGAAAATGCGCATCGGACAGCTTGGGATCGAGCATCACCGCTTTCTGCAACAGCGATTCGATCTGATGAAGGTCCAGGCTGGGATCCTGCGCCCGCTTCCCTTTCCAAAGGCTCATCGCGTAGTAGTAATACGCTCGCGCATTCTCCGGTTGCTCCTGCGAAAAACGCTTGAACCGCTCGATGACTTCGTTCGCCTGGTTCGGAGAACTGTCGTACGCCTTTGCCAAAAAAAAGTAGCAGCGCGGATCGTTCGGATTTAAATCCGATGCCCGCAGCAGGGACTTGATGGCCTCATCGTAGTTTCCTCGCGAATAAAGAGCGATGCCAAGCCCGATCGCCATGCGTGCGGAATTCGGATAGCGCTCCGCCGATTTCTTGAATATCTCGATTGCCGGCTCCAGGGTGCGATGCATCAGCAACTCGCTCCCCCAGTCGAAGAGATTGCTCTCGCTGGGATCCTCGTGCGCGGCCGTCTCGAATTCATTAGCCGCCACCACGAAATTGCCGGCCTTCTCTTCGATTTGTCCGAGAAGATTGTGCAGTTCCGCCGTGTTGTTCTTTGGAAGCAGACCCTGCACAGTTTTCCGCGAAGCCGCAGTTTTGCCTGTCAGCAGGTACGCCAGGGCGAGATCGTATCCGTTGTCGTACGAGGCCGGCGTGATCTGCTGTGCTCTCTGCAGGTACGGCAGCGCCTCCGGCAACTTCCCCTGCCGAACGTACAGCTCGCCCAGATTGTGATTTGCGTCGAAATTCCGAGGCTCAAAAGCAACAGCTTTCTTCAGCTGTTCCTGTGCAGCATCCAATTTCCCCAAGCGTACGAGATTTGTCGCCAGATTGGTGCGGGCTGCAGCTGACGCAGGTTTCAGGCGGACTGCCTTTTCCAGATGTGAATTTGCCTGCGCATCTTGCGATTCTCCGGAGTAAACCATTCCCAGCAACTCTTGGACCTCAAAGCTGTCGGGGACCTCGCGGGCGAGACGTTCCAGTTCCGTGGCAGCCTCCGGGAGTTTTCCCTCGTTGTAATGAGCGACAGCCGACTGGAAGGCGCGATCAAGCTCGGGCCGTCGCTGCTGGCCAATGGCAGTGAATGGGGCGCACCCCAGCGCCAGTACTGAGAGGGTAATCAGCCAAGGGTTCCGGGTCACGTCCTTCGAATGCTACCACCCTGTACGCAGAAAGTACGCTCTCGCAAAAGAACTCGCGGGAGGACGGCTCGGATTTCGTCCTCCCGCGTTTGCTACATGTCTAGTAATACAGCTTCAGACCGAACTGGATCTGCCGCGGATCGTACGGTGCATCGCGCGTCGACCCAATTTCGCCGAAAGTCGAATCCAGGAAATTGCCCGAACCGGGTACCGCAACCACCCCGTTTCCACCAAAATTCGGCGCATTGAAATTTGGATGGTTGAAGATGTTAAAGAACTCCGAGCGGAACTCCAGCCGGAAACGCTCGGTGAGTTTCATCTCCTTAAACAACGAGAAATCCATTCTCTTGAACGGGGGCCCGGCGACCTGATCCGGAGCACCGCCAAGCGTGGACAACGGACATGGCAGCGCTGCACAAGGCGTCGGTTGGCTGAATGCCGCCGGATTGCCGAAGAAGCTCAGCTTTCCATTCGAGTCAATGTGGAGCCCTCGCTTCAGAGGTTGTCCCGGAACAAGGAAGTCATAGCAACCGCTCCCCGAACTCGTGCCCGTCGGACAACTGAACGTGATTGGCTGTCCACCTTGGAGGACCACCGAAGTGTTGACCTGCCATCCGCCAAACACTTTCTGTGCCACCCCGGGATTCGCCAGGAATCGCTTGCCGGGGCCGAACGGCAGCTCGTATCCGCCGCTGAAGTGGAACACGTTGCGAATATCGAAGTCGGCCAATCCGTAGTCGTAGTGGATGCCCACTCCTGGCACATCCGGAGCGCGGTATCCGGCGTTACTTCCACCGTTCAGCAAGTCAACCGCGTCCGTACGAGTCTTGGAGTAGGTGTATGTAGCGAGGAAATTCAAGCCTTGTGCGAATCGCTTTTCGATCGTGGTTTGAAGTCCGTGATAGTAGCTGTTGCCGATCGTTTGTGCGTAACTGCTGCCCTGCCCGAAGTCGGGGAATGGCAAGCCGCCTTGGGATGATGGCCAGGCTCCACTGCCCGGAGCTCCGTTGGGTCCAGCAGTGTTTGTCAGCTGCGTGTTCGTCGCCAGAATTGCCGTCGGATTATTCGAGTTCGGGAACACCTCCAGGTGACGCGCCAGAGATGTCACATACCCAGCTTGAACAGCTAACGTCGGCGTCAGCTGATATTGCAGGGTAAAATTCCCGCTCATGGTGTATGGAGTCTGATAGTTGAACTGAATGCCTCGCAATCCTAGCCCGTTCGCCAGGACTGCCGTCGGGTCCAGCGGAGTACATGCAAATCCAACTTCAAACGCCGCCGTGTATCCGTATGGCTGTGCCGCTGCGCATCCGGAGAAGTCGCGAGGAGTCCAGTCATTCGGTTGGCCGTAGTTGAAGTTAAATTGGAACGGATAATTCTCGCCGAGGTTCGGTGAATATCCGCGATTTTCGAACCCGTTGTAGAAGATTCCAAATCCGCCGCGCGCGACAAGCTTGGGTGTCACCTGATACGCGAAGCCCACACGTGGAGCAAAATTGTTCTTCTGTGAGTTACCTAGACCTTTCCCGTACTTGTTCGTGATGTCCAGGCCTATCCCATCAGCCGCCAGCAGGTTGATGAAGCTGCTCGAGAGATTGGCTTGGTTCGTTCCTCCCGGCAATAAGTACAGCGGGTTGCCGGTCGGCGCACCACCGGGAACGAAGTTGGCCTGCGCACCGTGATGATCATACACAAGCCCGAAGAAATCCCATCGCAATCCAAGATTAACCGTCAACTTGGAATTGACTTTCCAATCATCGTTGAAATACGTCCCGTAATAGTTCTTGCCGTTATCCGTCAACGAAATATTCGAGGCATAGATATTTGTTGAGCCGCCCAGGTAATCGACCGTGCCACCGTTCTGCGCGGGCACCGGTGTCAGCAGAAACGCTGCACGTCCGGTGTTCCCCTAGTCGCCACCGGGAATTTCAGTGTAGTTTCCGTTGTAGTCAAACTCGCCATGCGACCACGGTGGCTGCAGCGTGGAAAACTTCACGTGCTGCCACTCGAACCCCATCTTGAACGTATGTTTGCCGTAGATCTTCGTGAGGTCGTCTGTCAACTGGAAGGTCGAACTCACCTCGTCGGAAGGCAGAAAGGCATTGCTGCCGAGCGTGGACAACCCGTTGATTCCGAACGCCGGCAATCCGCCGTTCAGCTTCGTCTGCGGAATGTCCTGAATTCCAAACTGGCTCGGAAGATCCGTCAGATTGTTTGCGACCGGCCCTGACCGCGTCGTATGCAGGTAGTTGAATCCGGCACGGGCCACGTTGATCAGCGTTGGACTGAATACATGCGTGTAGGCGAGCGCGCTCTGCTGTGAATTCGCCGTCTGGTTCCCCTGCTGGAAAGCGCCGCCGTCCGCAATTCCTCCGAAAATTCCCGGTATGAACTGCGGATCATCCACGTAGCTGAACCGGAAGAACATTTGGTCCTTCTGGCTGAAGTTCAGGTCAAGACGGGTATCGAACGAATTGCGGTGCTCGTCCAATTTTGGCGAGTTCGCGAAATTGGAGAACAGCGCCGAGTTCGTTGGAGTCGGATAGAGATTTAACAACTTAATCGCATTCGCATCCAATCTCCCGGGAGGAAGCATATTCAAGCCGCATCCGGCCAGGGTGAAATTGGTGGTGCTTGCGGGACACGTACCGAACGGATCGCGAACGTAGACACCCGGGCTAATTTGCCGCGTTGTTGCGGGATCGAGAATCGTCCCGAACGGCATGGTTCGCCCCAAAGCATCCGTTAGCGTGCCCGATGTCGATTGTCCTGTAATCAAATCCGTGAAATCGGTGTAATTGCTGTTCCGCTCCGCATTTGTCGGCACCGAACCTTGTTCCACGGTTCCCTGAATTCTGCGCAGCCCCTCGTAATCGCCGAAGAAGAAAATCTTGTTCTTGAGGATCGGGCCACCCAGCGTTCAGCCGAACTGGTTCTGGCGCAAGCTCGCCTTTCGGGATTGCCGTTCGCGTCTTCGAAGTAGTCGGCAGCATCAAGTTTGTCGTTGCGGAAGAACTCCCAAACATCTCCGTGGAATTCGTTGCGTGCCCGATTTGATGTCGCATTGAGCACCGCCGCGCCCGATCGGCCATATTCGGCGCTGAAGCCCGAGTCTGGCCACTTTGAATTCCTGGATCGCGTCCACCGGAGGCAGCACGACGTAGTTGGTGCCGTTCAGGAAGTCCACGGTGTCGGAGTTGTTGTCGATTCCATCGAGCATGTAGTTGTTCTGCGCCGGACGGTTTCCATTTGCGGATGAAAGCCCCGCTCGCAGCGTTGCCGCGAGTATCGGCCTGAGGCGTATTCACGCCCGCGGCAACTGCGCCAGGAACGTGAAGTTTCGTCCGTTCAGCGGCAGGTCATTGATGCTTCGCTGGTTCACGACTTGGCCGACCGAAGCATCCTGGCGTCTGCAGGATCGGCGCAGCCGAGGTCACCTCGACCGTCTCGGTCACGGTGCCCGGCTGCAGTGCGAAGTTCTCCAGAACGCGGCGCTCACATCGACCACGATGTGGCTTTCGGCGACGGTCTTAAATCCCGAAACCGTGACGTCGATCTTGTAATTTCCGATCCGCACCGGGCTGAACTTGTACACGCCGCCTCCGCCGGTCGTGGTGGAGAGGCTCGGCACCGTGGCTTCGTTGGTCAGGGTCACTTTCGCCCCGCTGACCACCGCGCCCGAGGAATCGGTCATCGTTCCAGTGATCGACCCGTATCCACTTGGGCGACGAGCGACTAGACTGACAGAGAAAGCAAGTGCAACCGCTGAGAGAACGCGGCGCAAGGAACAGCCAAGTCCGTAACGGTTCATGAGCTCTCCTTTGAGCCATCGCCGCTGCACGCTGGGCAAATCGGGCATCATGAACACTACGACGGTTGACGATGATCCCCTGAAGAAGCGCGGCATTCACGCCTTCCCTAAATCCCACAGAATCTAATTAACCGCTTAACCTAAAAATACTAGTGGGTCGGAAATATCATGCGTGCCAGGAGCGTTGTCAAGTTTTTTTTCTTGCGTCTACACTCCGCCCTTGTAACTTTGCGCGATGCAAGGACTTGCGCCGCAACACGCCTTGTTTTCGAACGTTGCACCGGTACCGTCGAGGCTTCGATGAATGTGACCATTCGTGATGTGGCGAAGGCGACCGGTGTCTCCACCGCAACCGTGTCCAACGTTTTGAACAAAACCGGAAAGGTCGGAGCGGACACCCGCCGCCTCGTGCTCGGCGCCGTCAAGCGCTTGGGATACATCCCGGATGTTCACGCGCGCAACCTGGCTTCGCGCGATCGCCGCACCCTCGGCATCATCGTCTCCGATATCGAGAATCCATTTTTCCCTGAGGTAGTCAAAGGATTTGAAACTCGCGCGCGGCAACTCGGATACGACGTGATTCTCAGCGACACCAACTACGATCCGCGCCGGACGCGGGAGGCCGCCGATCGCATGATGGAGCACAAAGTCCGCGGCGTCGCGGTAATGACCTCCGAAATCAGCACTCAAGCTCATTCATCAACTCGCGCGCCGGAAGATCGCCGTCACCTTCCTCGATCTTGCACCCGTCAGGAAATACATGAGCAATCTCGCGCATCGATTATGCTTCCGGCATGCGCCAGATCGTCCAGCATCTTGTACTCAGCAAGGACATCGAGCGCATTGCCTTTGTCGCAGGAAGCGCCGGCCTCAAATCGAACATCGTTGCGGCTCGAGGCATATCAAAACGCATGCGCGATCTGGGCCTCGATCCTGGTCCCGATCCTGACTGGCGATCTGCGCTTCGAAGGAGGCTTGGCCGCTGGCGGGACGCATCGCAAAGATGTCTCTCGCTCCCACCGCGGTCGTTGCGGTGAACGACCTCACCGCCGTCGGCGTGATGAAAGGGACTCTTGAATGCCGGTTGCCGCGTTCCGCAGGATATTTCGGTTACGGGGTTCGATAAAACCCGGTTGGCCGAATACAGTAATCCTTCGATCACCACGGTCGACGTGCATCGCGAAACCCTTGGCCAGATCGCCGCGGATGCTCTGCACGAACTCTCAAGCAACGAAGATCCGCAAGGACGCGAATATCAGATCGGCGCGGAAATCGTGATCGGCGGATCGTCCGGCCCTGCCGCAAGCTGAACCTTCGCTGATAAACTGGCTCACATTCAGCGTTGGACGTGTCCAGCATGCCGTCTCGGGTTCACGACAAAATTTCTCAATCTCGCCGGAATTTTCTGAAGCAGATGACGTGGGCACCCGTCCTGTTCTTGCCCGCGCCTGTTGGATTCCGTTCGCTGTTACCGGGTCTGATACGTACCGCGCACTTCCCTTTTTCCGACGTACGGCTCACCCCGCACTATCCGGCACAATCTCCGCTCGATGACATTCTTCGGCTGGCGGATCCCGGAAGCGACGAGTATGTTCTCGAAGGTTACGTCGCGAACATCGAGGGCGCGCTGAAGACGTGGAGCGAGCGACTCAGAACAGATCCTCACGCCACAAGCAGTATCGCGAACATTCTCGATGATTCCATCCGCGCGACGCGCCTCGCTGCCATACACGAATTCGATCTGCGTCCGCACGATCGATTCAAAGTCACTCGCCGGGAGTTTGGACCCGAGCTGATTGGCGGCGCCGAGCATCTTCTCGATGGATTCAAGTCGTACTTCTCCCCCTTCAGCGAGATCGACACCGCTGACTCCCAGATCTACAGCTGCAGGCAGATCACCGAATCTCCGCTGACTCTTGAAACGAGTATCCGTTATGAATTCGTCGGCACGCGCCACGACCATGCCCGTGAACAACGCATCGGCACATGGCAAATGCGCTGGATCCGCAGCGGCTCGCAGTGGAAAGTGACACAGTGGGTGGCTACTGACGAAACAGCCAGCTCGGCCGCAAATCCCCTGTTCGCTGATATCACAGCCGCCGCACTCGCCCACAACGATTCCTACAAGAACCAACTCCTGCGCGGATCCGATTACTGGCGCACCGTGCTCGATGGCGCTACCGGAATCGATGTTTACGGAAACCACGGCCTCGCCGTCGGCGATTTCGATAACGACGGATTCGATGATCTCTACATCTGTCAGCCCGCCGGACTTCCCAATCGTCTTTACCGCAATCGCGGTGACGGAACTCTTGACGACGTCACCGAACAAGCCGCAGTCGGAGTCCTCGACTTCACCGCCAGCGCCCTCTTCGCCGATTTTCAAAATCGCGGCCTGCAGGACCTGGTCGTCGTCTGCGCAACCGGTCCTCTGCTTTTCCTCAACGACGGCCACGGACATTTCTCGCTCAATCGCGACGCCTTCCACTTCGCCCATCCGCCGCAGGGAGCCTTCACGCACGTGGCCGCCGCGGACTACGACCGCGACGGCCGCCTTGACCTCTATTTCTGCCTCTACAACTACTATCAGGGACTTGATCAGTATCGTTATCCCGTGCCGTATTTCGATGCGCGCAACGGACCGCCAAATTTCCTCTTCCACAACAAGGGCAACGGCACCTTCGAAGATCGCACCGAAGCCGCCGGACTCAGCGCCGAGAATGACCGCTACAGTTTTGCCTGCTGCTGGGGAGATGCCAACGGCAACGGCTGGCCTGATCTCTACGTGGTCAACGATTTCGGACGCAATAGTCTTTACCGCAACAATGGCAATGGAACATTCACTGCCGCGTCGGAAGAAAGTCGCGTTAACGAAGCCGGCGCGGGAATGAGCGCCTGCTGGCTCGATTTCGATAACGACGGAAAGCAGGATATCTACGCGGCTGGGATGTGGGTTCCCGCAGGCATGCGCGTCTTCGAGGATCCTCATTTCCATCCCGGCGATCCCGAGAACATTCGCCAGCTTTACCGGCGACACATGTCCGGCAACTCTCTGTATCGAAATAACGGCGCAGGCAAGTTCGAAAACGTCGCGATCGCTGCGGGCGTCGAAAAGGGCCGGTGGTCCTGGTCATCCGACGCGTGGGACTTCGATCATGACGGATTCCCCGACCTCTACGTTGCCAACGGTTACATCTCCGGCGCAGAGGCTCGCGATGTTTCCAGCTTCTTCTGGCGCCAGGTGGTCGCGAAGTCTCCGTCAGATGCAACTCCTTCGTCTCCATATGAGCGCGGATGGGGCGCGATCAACGAACTCATTCGCTCCGATTCCACGTGGAACGGCCACGAGCGCAACGTATTCTTTGCTAACAATCGCGACGGGACGTTTTCCGATATCTCCGGAATCAGCGGCATCGATTTCCGCGATGACAGCCGCGCCTTCGCTCTGTCCGATCTCGATGGCGACGGCCGCCTTGAGCTTGTGCTCAAGAACCGCAATGCCCCGCAACTCCGCATCGTTCGGAACACGATGCCGGAACTGGGGAACGTGATCGCAATCCGTCTGCGCGGCACCAAGAGCAACCGCGACGCGATCGGCGCGTACGTTATGGTCGAAGCCGGACAACTCCGCCAGACGAAGTATCTTCAGGCAGGATCGGGCTTTCTGTCGCAGCACACAAAAGAACTGTCCTTCGGGCTCGGTAAGCATGACGGTACGGTACGCGCAACCATCGCCTGGCCCAGCGGATTCACGCAGACTTTCGACGCGCTTCCGGCGAACCATCGCATACAAATCACGGAAGGCTCGGCTGAGTTCCACGCGCGCCGATTCGCAGATGCAGCGTGGCATCAGTCAAATCCCTCACGCGTAGAAGAAGGTCTTCCATCCGAATTCGGCAACTGGCTCATCGAACCGGTTCCTGCGCCCGATTTCTCTCTCCCGGATACCGCCGGAAATCTCCGTGACCTGCATTCGCTCCGCGGAAACCTCGTCCTGCTCACCTTTTGGACCACAGGTGACGGCCGCTGCCGCGAGCAGTTACAGCAACTCCAAAAAGCTCAATCGCGCTTGGCCACCCTCCGCATTCTCGCGCTGAACCTTGACAATCCCTCCGACGCTGGCAGAATCAAATCACTTGCCGCGCGCGATGGACTCAGCTTCCCTGTCCTGCTAGGCGACGCTGAAATCGCAGGCATCTACAACATCGTGTACCGATACATGTTCGCCCGCCATCGCGACCTCCCTCTGCCTACGTCCTTCCTGCTCGATCAGACAGGCAGCATCGTGAAGGTTTACCAGGGCACTTGCGCCTCCGACCAGATCGCCGCAGACCTGCAATCGATTCCGCAAACGCCCGACGAGCGGCTCCGCAAGGCGCTTCCCTTCTCCGGGAAACTGGTACAGGACGCCTTTCAACGTAATTCCTTCACCTATGGCATCGCCTTCTTCCAGAACGGATATCTCGACCATGCTGCTCAAGCGTTCAAGCATGTCATCGCCACAAAGCCAGACGATCCCGAGGCCTACTACAATCTCGGAACTGTTTACCTGCGCCGCAACTCGCTGTTCGAAGCGCAGCAGTCTCTCGATCAGGCGGTCAAGCTTCGTTCCGACTATCCCGAAGCCTTGAACAATCTGGGGATGATCGCAGCACAGCAGCGGCATGACGACGAAGCCATCGCGTATTTTCAGAAATCGCTCGCACTCCGGCCTTCCTACTCGACAGCGCTGCTCAATCTTGCCAACGTCTACCGGCGTGCCGGAAGTCTTGACGAAGCCCAGCAGGTTCTCGATCGCGCCCTGGCGGCTGATCCCGGAAACCCGGAGATCCACTACAACCTTGGGATGATCTACGCGCGTCGTGATGAAACCGAGGATGCCGTCACCTCTCTTCGCAAGGCAATCGAACTCCGACCAAATTACGCGGATGCCCTTAACAATCTCGGAGTTCTATTCGTGCAGAAGCAACGATATTCTGAAGCGGAACAGCAATTTGAAAAATGTATCCGCGAAGCTCCCGATTTCGATCAGGCGTATCTAAACCTCGCTCGGGTAGACGTCATCCTCAACGAAAAAGAAAAAGCGCGGTCCGTGCTGCAGGCTCTGCTCGAAAAACAGCCGCAACACAAGATGGCTCAGCAGATGCTTCAGATGCTATATTGAGGCCTCGGAGCGGCTTTCAGATGTGGGGTGCCCCCTCGATTCCATTTCAGATTCTTATGCGTCGAGGAACGCTCGCCGTTCTCGCCCTCGCGCTCTCCGCGTCACATTCCCTTGCTCAGCGCGCAGCCGACCCCGCTTCTCCGGAACTCCAGCAAGCGCAGCAACTGATTCGACAAGGCCAGTTCCGCCAGGCGCAGCAGTTGCTCGAACAGCAGATCAATCTTCATCACGCCAGCGTCGAAGCCTATAACTTGCTCGGCATCGCTTGCACAAACCAGAAAGCCTTCGAACCCGCCTACGAAGCGTTCGAGCAAGCACTGAAGCTCACACCCAACTCAGCGCGCACCCACATCAATCTCGGCAACCTCTACATCGCCGAACAGAAATCCGATCAGGCTGAAAAGGAATTTTCAGACGTTCTGAAGATTGCGCCCGCAGACCGCGACGCTCACTACAATCTCGGATTGCTTCTCCTCGCGAAAGGCCATCCCCTGCAGGCTATCCCGCACTTCGAGCGCGTACATACCGTTGAATCGCAGTTCAACTTGATTCGCGCCTACCTGCAGGCGCACAAAACCTCCCAAGCCCTGAACACGTCCCACACGCTCTCAGCCGCGCACAAATCCGACGTTCAACTGCACTTCACTCTCGGTGTGTTGCTGGCCGAAGCGAAACAATACAAATCAGCGCAGTACGAACTCGAGCAGGCGAATGCCTTGCGGCCTGAAACATTCGAGATTCTCCACAACCTCGGACAGACCTATCTTCGCGAGCAGCAGTACTCGAAGGCCGACCTCACGCTCAGTCGTGCCCTGAAGCTGAAACCCGATTCTCCCGACACGCTTTACCTTCTCGCGCACGTTTACTCCGACCAGTCACGCCCCGTGGACGCTCTCGACCTCCTGGTCCGCGCACACAAACTCGCGCCCGACAATACCGACATCATCTTCCTCATGGCGCGCGTCAGCATGACGCAGAACTACTTCGAGGACGCGATTCCGCTACTTCAGTCCGGCATCAAGATCGCTCCCAAGCGTCCCGATCTTCACGCCGCCCTGGGCGAAAGCTACTTCATGTCGGGCAAGACCGAGAGAGCCATCGAAGAATTCAAGCAAGCTCATCGAACTCGATCCCTCGGCCGGATCCTACGCCTTCATGGGACTCTCCTACCGCCATCTCGGACGCTTCGATGAAGCCCTGAAATACTTCAACGACGGACTCAAACTCGATCCGCACAACACTTCGTGCCTCTTCAATGTGGGATTCATCGAAGAGCGCCAGGGCAATTACACGCGCGCCGAGCAACTCTTTCAGGAGGCTCTTGCGCGCCAATCCGGATTTCCCCGACGCGCTGCTCGAACTCGCCAATCTCCGCATCAAAGACCGCAAATATGCCGAGGCCGTCGAGTACCTGCGCAAATTCGTCAAGAGTCAGCCACAATCCCGCGGATGGCTACTACAAACTAGCCATGGCCGAGCGCAGCCTGCACCAGACCGCTGCGGCGCAGCGCGACTTGAGCATTTTTCAGACGCTATCAAAGAATTCCAGCGCCGGAACTTATCCTTACCAGCATCTCTTCGACTATCTCGACAACCGCTCCGCGCTATCCTCGAAACAGCGCGCCCAGCTCGATGTGTCAGAGCTCACGCAGGAAATCCAGAAGCATCCCGGCCAGCCGCAGAATCTTTACCTGCTTACTGAGGCCTACCTTAAGCTCGGACAACTCGAGGCCGCGCGCGACACCGATCGCGCAACTCGACCAAATCAGCGCGACCGATTACCGCACGCAGACCGGCATCGGCGTACTGTTCGCGCGCTATCACCTTTACGACGACGCGATCCGAGCACTTTCAATCAGCGCTGCAGGCAAATCCCGACTCCGACGACGTGAAATTCGATCTCGCGGATGCCTACCTTCGCAAAGGCCAATATCCCGATGCTCTGCAAGTTGCCCAGAGGGTTTCCGCCGCCGGCCAGCAGGACGACAGCTTTCTCTCGCTTCTCGGCGATATCGAATCTCACGTCGGCGACACCGCAAAGGCCGAGGAGATTTTTCGCGATGCGATCCGCCGCAATCCCGATAACGATCAGTACTATCTCTCGCTGACGTTGATCCAACTGCGCGAGAACAATCTCGCCGCTGCCGAACAGACGCTGCAGCGCGGCCTCGCCCGCATTCCCGGTTCCGGCAAACTCGTGTGGGGCACCGGACTGGTTTCGGTCTTGCAGGGAAACGCATCGCAGGCCGCCGACCGTTTGGAGCGCGCCGTGGACCTGCTTCCCGAGTGGGCCGGCAGCTATTCCACGCTAGGCGTGTTTTACTATCAGACCGGACAGATTGAGAAAGCGCGCGAAGTTCTCAACCGGTTCAAGGGAAGCAGCGCAGGCGGCCTCGACGTAAATCGCATCGAAGAAGCGCTGGCAAAGGCTCCAGCGAAAGCCTCGCCCGCGGGTCAGCCGATCCCGATGGCGGCGCGTCAGCAGATGCTTCAATTCGCGCTGCTGATCGCCGATCGCAGTTTGTGAAACAGTAGCAGCATTCGTCCGAGCATGGGGACAAAGGAAAGCAACATTCAAAGGGAGGTCCGCTCTTCTCTTCGCGGCTGTCGTCGCGCTGTGTGCCGCATTCGGCGCGGGTTTTCACGGGAAAGTCTTTGCAGCCCAGGAGTCCTCCTCCAGCCACAATTCCCGTCCGCTACACCGACGTCCGCGCTCAATCGCCAAGATCACCTTCCAGCAGGACTCGACGCAGACCGAAGAGAAGTATTACCTCGAAACCATGGGCACCGGCGTCGCCTGGATCGACTACGATCAGGACGGCCTGATGGACCTCTTCTTCGTGCAGTCCGGCGCGACCGATATCTACAAGCCGCCGCATCCGCTGCGCTCGCGCGCTCTATCACAACAACGGCGACGGAACCTTCACCGACGTCACGGAGAAAGCCGGCGTCGGCGGCGAAGGCCACTACGGACAAGGCGTCGCGGTCGGCGACTTCGACAACGATGGCTATCCCGATCTGTATGTCACCGGCTACGGCCGCGCCATCCTCTATCACAACAATGGCAACGGCACGTTCACCGATGTGACCGCAAAGGCCGGAGTGGCGGACGAAGGTGGATGGTCCACCAGCGCGGGATGGTTCGACTATGACAAAGACGGCTGGCTCGACCTCGTCGTCACCAACTATATCGACTGGTCGCCCAAGAACAATATCTGGTGCGGCGAGCGCGCGCCGGGCTACCGCTCCTACTGCCATCCCGGACAACTACAAGGGCCAGCAGATCAAGCTCTATCACAACAATCACGACGGCACGTTCACCGATGTCAGCGACAAGTCCGGCGTGGGCAAGCCGGAGGCGAAAGGCATGGGCGTTGTGCTGGCCGACTTCAACAACGATGGCTGGCCCGACATCGCCATCGCCAACGACTCCTGGCCCAACTTCCTTTTCATCAACAAACATGACGGCACATTCGAAGATGTCTCGCTGATCTCCGGCATCGCCGCCAGTGAAGATGGCCGCTACGAAGCGGGCATGGGCATCGATGCCGCCGACGTCGACGGCGACGGATGGCTGGACATCTACATCACGCATCTCGACTTCGAACTGAATCGCCTCTATCACAACAATCAGCGACGGAACTTTCACCGACGACACCTATCAGCTCGGGAATCGGCAACAAGGCAATGCTGCTGAGCGGCGTCGCCATGAAGTTTCTCGACTACGACAACGACGGCTGGAACGACATCCTGCAAGCTCAACGGCGCCATGCTCGACAATGTTGCGCTCTATCACAGCGAAGTCTCCTACAAAGAGCCTCTGCTGATGTTTCGCAACCTGGGCAACGGCCAATTCGAAAAAGTTTCAGATTCGCTGGGCCCCGATTTCATGCGTCCGATCGTCGGGCGCGGCCTTGCGACCGCCGATTTCGACAACGACGGCGATATCGACATCGTCACCAACAATCGCGGCGACTTCCCTGCGCTGCTGCGCAATGACGGCGGCAATGCAAATCACTGGCTGACGGTGCACTTGATCGGCACCAAGTCGAATCGCGACGGCATCGGCGCTTCGCTGAAGCTGACTTCCGAAGGCTTCGTCCAGGTCGAACAGGCCAAGGGCGGCACAAGCTACATGTCGGCCAGCGATCCACGCATTCATTTCGGCCTGGGCAAGCGCGCGAAGATCGACTCGCTCGAGATCACGTGGCCGAGCGGACAGGTCGACAACTCACCAATGTGCCGATCGACCAGATCATCACGGTGAAGGAAGGCGCGGCATCGTTCCGCGCCGGTTTCCGAAGGTCAAGCCGCGAATGATGAGTCGATGAGCCACGGCTCGCAATTCGAGCAGCCAGCGTCCGGTTCAGATAGCTCTGAATCTATAATCGACGCCAATGCTATGATCTTCCTCGGCGCGCTTTCTCGGATCCTCGCTCGTCGTGCTCGGCAGCACGCTGCTCGATGCGCTCACGACTCCGCTCTGGAAGTGGAAACCGGCCTCTGTTCGCTGCACGTCCACTCCGGCTCACCGCCAGCCTCTCCCGTGCAGTTCATCGATGTAGCACGCGCAGGCCGGACTCACCATCCCCAACGTCTGGGGCGGCCTCGATCACAAGCGCTACATCATCGAGGCCAAGGGCAGCGGCATCGCCTTCTTCGATTACGACAATGACGGATGGCTCGACATCTATCTGACCAACGGCACCCGGCTGGACGAGACACTGGCCGGCCGGACAAGCGCCCACCTCGCATCTCTACAAGAACAATCGCGACGGCACCTTCACCGATGTCACGGAGAAATCCGGCCTGGCGCGCACCGGCTGGCAGACCGGCGTCTGCGTCGGCGACTACGACAACGACGGCTGGGACGACCTGTTCTGCTCCTTCTGGGGACACAACATTCTGTTCCACAACAACGGCGACGGCACGTTCACCGATGTGACGCAGAAGGCCGGCCTCTACGAGGAGCAACGTCCGCTGGGGATCGGGCTGCAGCTTCCTCGACTACGATCGTGACGGCCATCTCGATCTGTTCGTCTGCAACTACATCAAGCTCGATCCCGATAAGCCGCCGTGCAGCCCGGAGATGCACGCTTCTGCCAGTGGAAAGGCATCCCGGTGATGTGCGGCCCGCGCGGACTTGCCCGGCGACACCAACGTCCTCTACCACAACAATGGCGATGGCACGTTCACCGATGTTTCGGAGAAGGCCGGCATTCTCAAGCCCGGCCCGCGCTACTCGATCACCGCGGTCTCCTACGACTTCGATAACGACGGCTGGCCCGACATCTATGTGGCGGTTGATTCCGAGCCCAGCATTCTGTTTCGCAACAATCATGACGGCACATTTACCGATGTCGCCGTCATGGCCGGATGCGCCTACAACGAAAACGGGCACGAGCAGGCCGGAATGGGCGTCGGCGTTGCGCGACTACGACTGCGATGGCTGGTTCGACATCTTCAAGACCAATTTTGCCGACGACACCTGCAACCTCTATCACAACAACGGCGACGGCACCTTCAGCGATGTGACGTTCGCCTCAGGCATCGGCATCAACAATCAATACGTCGCCTGGGGCTGCGGATTCGTCGACTACGACAACGACGGCTGGCCGGACATCATTCAGGTCAACGGGCACGTCTATCCCGAAATCGACGGCCACGACATCGGCCAGACCTTCAAGAATCCGCGCCTTGTCTATAAGAATCTCGGCAACGGGCAATTCAAGGACGTTTCAGCCGCCATGGGACCGGGCATCACCGAGCACTTTTCCAGCCGTGGCGCGGCGTTTGGCGACTACGACAACGACGGCGACATCGACGTGCTGGTTCTGAACATGAACGATGTCCCGTCGCTGCTGCGCAACGATGGCGGCAACAAACAGAACTGGATCAAGATCAAGCTGATCGGCACCAAGTGCAATCGCACCGCGATCGGCGCGCGGGTGCGCGTCGTCACCGGCAAGCACTCGCAGATCGATGAAGTCCGCAGCGGATCCAGCGTCATGTCGCAAAGCGATCTGCGCCTGCACTTCGGACTTGGCAAAGCCGAGACCGTCGACCTGATCGAAGTAAAATGGCCGACCACGCAGAAGATCGAACGTTTCACAAAGTGAAAGCGAATCAGATCCTCACGATCCGCGAAGGCAGCGGAATCGTCGAACCCGCCAACTGGCAGGCAAAGGCGCCGCGATGAAAGCTCTTTTGCTGTCGGAATACCGCAATCTCGAATTGGCCGATCTGCCGATGCCGTGCCCAGTCCGCGAGAAGTGCTGATCCGCGTGGCCGCTTGCGGAATCTGCGGCAGCGATGTCCACGGCTTACGACGGCTCTTCCGGACGCCGCATTCCTCCGCTCGTCATGGGACACGAAGCCGCCGGAACCGTCGCGGATGTGGGCAACGATGTGCGCCGGCTTCTCAGAAGGCGATCGCGTCACCTTCGACTCCACGATCTATTGCGGCGAATGCGACTAACTGCCGCCGCGGCGACATCAATCTCTGCGACCACCGTCAAGTTCTCGGCGTTTCCTGCGGCGATTACCGACGCGCCGGAGCCTTTGCCGAATTCGTTGCCGTTCCCGCCCGCATCGTTTATCGCTTGCCGGACAATCTTCCCTTTGCAGAAGCCGCGCTGCTTGAAGCCGTTGCCGTCGCCCTTCACGCCGTTTCTCTCGCACCCATTCATGCCCAGCGATACCGCACTGGTCGTCGGCGCGGGACGATCGGGCTTCTGCTTCAGCAAGCCCTGCGGGTCGCGGGATGTTCGCGCATTTTTGTCGCCGATGTGGACAGCACTCGTCTGAAACTCAGCCAAGAACTCGGCGCGACCGCGGCTATCCTTGCGCACGGATCTAGGAAGACAGATTGCAGCTCACGACAAAGGACGTCGGTGTCGATCTCGCTATCGAGGCCGTCGGCAAAACGCAACCGTCAACGCCGCGATCGATGCGTCCGCAAAGGAGGCACGGTCGTTCTGGTCGGGCAACATCTCTCCCGAAGTCACCCTGCCGTTGCAAAAAGTCGTGACGCGACAAATTCGCCTTCAGGGCTCGTGTGCTTCCGCAGGCGAATATCCTCGCGCGATCGAACTCGTGTCCGCCGGGGCGATTCAGCGTCAAGCCACTGATCACGGCGATCGCGCCGCTCGATGAAGGCCCGCAATGGTTCGAGCGGCTCTATGCCCGCGAACCGAACCTGATGAAAGTCGTACTCACTCCGGAACCCATGACCGAAACTCCAGCCCAGATCGGACTTTTCGATCTCACCGGACGCGTCGCCATCGTCACCGGCACGAGCCGCGGACTCGGCCAGCACATTCGCGCGCGCCCTCGCGCGCGCCGGCGCCGATCTCGTCCTCACCAGCCGCACCCGCGACTCTCTCGCGCAGTTTGAAGCGGAGATGAAAGCGCTTGGCCGCCGTACTCTTTCCGTGCGAACTCGATGTCCGCAGTCAACGAAAGCATCGAGCAAATGGCCGCCGCCGCCGAAGCAGCTTTCGGACATCTCGACATTCTCGTCAACAACGCCGGCTGCAACATTCGCAAGCCCGCGCTCGACGTTACCTGGGACGACTGGAACCTGATCCTCGATACCAATCTTCGCGGCAGCTTTTTTGTCGCGCAAGCCGTCGCACGGCGCATGATTCCGCGCCGCTATGGACGCATCATCAACATCGGCTCCGTCACCAGCGTCGCCGGATATGCGGGCCTCGCTCCCTATGGCGCCAGCCGCGGCGGCATCCGGCAACTCACCATGAGTCTCGCCGACGACTGGGGCAAGCACGGCATCACCGTGAATTGCCTCGCGCCCGGATGGTTCCGCACGGAACAGAACAAGATTCTGTACGAAGACAAAGAGTGGGTCGAATATCTGACGCGATCGCATTCCCGCTGAAGCGCCCCGGCGCAGCCCCACGATCTCGACGCCGCGCGTGGTATTCCTCGCCGCCGAGTCCAGCCGCTACATCACCGGCCAAACTCTGCTCGTGGACGGCGGCATTTCGACCGGCGCCCTTCGCGCATTGCCAAAACCACGCTGATATTCCCCCGTGAACCTTAGTGCCCTTTGCGGTTGACTATTTTGGTTTCATGAATCCGCGCTGCCCATCCGCCTCCCGCAGCCAGCGGCAGCTTTAACTTCGTGCCTCGATTCACCTGCATCACGATCTTCTTGTAGTCGCTCGCATTGCGATCCGCGTTCACGCCGTCCTGGTACGCCTCCATCGTGAAATTCCCTCCAGGCAGGAACGACAAGTCGATCTCCAGATTCGCGCGGAGTCCAATCGCGTCATTGCGCCCATGTACCAGTCCTTTCCATTTCGTCTCGCGACGACCACATACTCGGCGATCTTCGCATCGAGCACTTTCGTTTCGTCCCACTCGGTCGGCACCGGCCCCAGAAATTCCATGGTCTCCGGCTCACGCAGATAATTCGAGGGACTATCGGACAGCATCTGCAACGGGCTGTCGTACACCACATACATCGCCAACTGATGGCAGCGCGTGCCCAGCGCCATGGGCTGGCTCATGATTGGAGCGAATGTCTTCTTCGTCGCATTGCGCATGGCTCCCGGCGTGTAATCCATCGGACCAAGAAACATCCGCGTGAATGGCAGCGTCACGTTGTGTTTCGGTTCGGCGTCCGCGCTCCACTTGCTCCACTCCATGCCCCGCACGCCTTCCGTGCTGATCAGGTTCGGCCAGGTACGCGTCATCGTCGCCGGCTTCTGGTCTCCGTGGAAATCCACCAGCATTTTGCGCTTCGCCGCCTCGCGGCACACGCGATAGAAATAATCGATCATGATCTGGTCGCTGCGCTGCATGAAGTCCACCTTGATCCCCTTCACGCCCCATTTCTCATACTGATCGAGCGCCGGAATCAGTTGATCGTCCAGGGTCTTCCAGACGCCCACAAAATGATTCCAACATTCTTCTGCTTCGCGTAGGCGATCAGTTCTTCCATGTTGAGTTCCGGCGTCACTTCCAGCACATTGCCCAGCTTGTACCACCCTCATCGAGAATGATGTAAGGAATCCCGTATTTCGCGGCGAAGTCCATGTAGTACTTGTACGTCTTCGTGTTGATTCCGGCTTTGAAATCCACGCCGTACGATGTTCCAGTCATTCCACCAGTCCCATGCGACTTTTCCCGGCTTGATCCACGACGTGTCCTGCAATCTGCGACGGACGTTCCAGCAGATACACGATCTGATTGGTGAGCAGATCGCCATCGTGATCCGCGATCCCGATCACGCGCCAGGGAAACGTTCGCGTACCCGCCGTCACGGCGATGTAGTCGGCCGTCTCCACTGGTTTGTAATCGCGATCGCTGGTCAGTACGAACTTTCAGTCGGATATGGCGGAAACGTCGCCGCCAGCCCGTTGCCGCCCGTGCCGTGCAGCCACAAGCCCGGGATAGTCCTCGAGATCTGATTCCGCGATCGCTAGCTTCGCGCCCTCCAAGCATGTCCACCACGGCAGGCAGTGTCGCGAGGAACTGCGGAGCGATCTCGCTTAATGCTGTGGCAGATACTTTCGCTCGTTGTGCGAATAGAAGCTGTCTTCCTGCGGATAGTACACAACGAAGTTTGCCGGAAAATTGAACGCCGACTCTTCCCCGTAGATCTTTACCTTCTCGCCCGGCAGCGACGTCTCGAAGCGGTAAGCCACGCCCTCGTTGTAGGCGCGGAACATGACTGCGTATCCGCCCTGCATGTTGAGGCGCAGTTCGTTGTAGTGATCGCGAATCTTCGCGAACTTCTGCCGGACCACGGGCTCGATCATCTGGTCATGCGAAGTCGTCTTCGCCGCGGCAACCTTCGGCTGCACGCCGAGCTTGTTATGCCCCACATCGAGCGAGAGCGTGCAATTCTCCAGCACCGCCCGCTCTTTCAGATCACGTCGTAGCGGATCTCTCCCGCTGTGCGCACGCGAACCTCGATCCGTCCATCGGGGGACTTCAGGTCATAACTGGATTGCGCGGCGGAGTTGAGTGAGAAGAAGCTGAGAGAAACAACGCACAAGAACAGGGGAGTCAAAGCTCTCATCGAGTCACCTTCCACGTGGAGGTTAAACGTTTTACTCCGGGAAAGAATACTACTCGCGTCCGCAGGGGCGGTGCCGATTTCGTTTAGGAAAATTGCGGGTCTTCCGGCGTGTACCCCCTCCTACAGCGATCTATTGGAATCAGCAGGTTAGCGGGAAGTGTCGGGATAAGTGTATTGTTTCCAAGATTTTGCAGGTAAAATCCTGGAAACATTGAGGTTAGACGATTCTGCTATGTGCAGTGCGTTTTTTCGTCGAAACCTGCAAAATCTTGGATTCAAAGGACTTGCTGGATTTGGGCTGCCGACATTGTCCGCAAAATCTAGATTCGCAAAGACTTATACGTAAAATATTCCGTTTAAAGGACTTAGCTGCTGCTGATTCAGGTGAATTTGACTGCAAAGTCGTGCGTCTGGCGTGCTCCGCGTGATTTTCGGATCATCCGCGTCAAAATCTTGATTTCAAAGAGCTTACCGACTGGCGATCTCCGTTTGTCCTCGCAAAATCTTGAGCCTGTGAGACTTACACGCAAAATCCTGCGTAATAAGGACTTAGCTCGGGACTGTGGAGATCGCAGCCGCGCCTTTTGGCTGTGGCCATGATCGGACGTTTCGTAAGGTGTGCGCAAGGGCAGATGTCACACCCTGGAAGGTGGAGGCTGTGGAAAAGCTTTTAAGTCAGTACCCAGTACCCAGTACTCAGTTTTCCACCGTTGGCGGCGTCGGGAATTCCAAACGCTGTCCCGAATTCAAATTCTGGCCTCGGCAGCAGGAATGCCCAGCCTAGAACGTCGCGAAGGCTGGGGCAGCCGGTGGATAGTGGTGTCGGCAACGTCTGGGCCAGGCAGCCAAACACGCTGTGAGCAGGCCGCGCGGGAGTGAGCCTGCACCTTCGAATCTCGCGGGGAGGGGCGGACAGGCTAGAATGCTTCCAATTTTGCCGGCCACCTTCGTCGCTCACAAAGGGAGGAACGCTTGACACAGGAAACGCAACAATTCGAATCCCCATACTGCGTGAAGATCGAGACCGGGAGCGGCCAGTCCGCGACGATTCAGATCGCCGTCCTGACGCCGAAGCAACTGGAAGTTTTTCTGCAGACGGAGTTCAAGCGGCTGGCGCAGGAAGCGGGAGTGAAGGGCGCCCGGATCCACGTGGAGCGGGCGGTCGCAGCGGACTACGATCAGGTTCTGCGCGAAGTTTCGGCCTGCCTACACTCGGCGACGAAGCGCGCTGCGTGAATGGATCCTTTGCGGTGAAGTAGAGTGTCGGGAGCATCTGCGGAAGCAGGAAGATAGAGAGCGCCCTGTCTGTCCTCACATTCCCCTAGCGGTGCCAACGAAGTTCCCCGGAATTGGTGAATGTCCCGTCTGTCCCTGCATCTTCTGCATCTTGTCAGAACGCGGGAAGGGTGGGAAACCTCGTGATGAATTTGATTCGAAGGGATGGGCCAGCCCGCCACTTTGCAGATGTCGTGCTGTACTTTGCCTATCTAAGCGCGGAATGTGTGACACCGCTCGATACAAGAAACACGCGGCCCGAATGATAAACGTGTACGCCACTCCATCCTGAGGTAATCAGGAAAGCGCTCATGCGGTCGCCCTCGACATCGCCCATGGTCACCGCATCAAAACCAAACGTGTCACCAGGAGTCCGGCAAGTATAAGGTACGGAGGAGGTGTCCGTCTTTGCCGGAGTAAAGATAGGCGCGCCCGCCACCGACAGCAACTCCAGAGTATTGCCACGCACCTACGATGAGGTCGGCGTGACCGTCCCCATCGACGTCTTTCGCAACAGATGGGCTAGTACCGAATCCTTCGCCCGCAGTATCTCCCGTCAGGGTAAAGAGTCGGTGACCATCTTTGCCTGAATGAATGTATACCCTTCCCGTTGACGGGCCCTTCGCGTTGTTTGCCCAGTCCGAAGCGTACACGTCAGGGGTGCCGTCACCATCTACATCACCGACCACCGAGAGGAACATGGCTCCCAGCGCCGCGCCGGTATCATCGGAGTCAATCGTAAATTTCGGTTTAGACGACAAACCGTCATACACGTAGGTTCGACCGGTGTGCCTGGGGCCAGCGTGGGGTGCGCCAACCATCAATAAGACATGTTGCTTATCCGAGAAGCCTGCGACTGCGCTGCCGAAGTGGTCACCGGGGCGCTCGCCACTCAGGCTGAGAAGAATGCTCCCATCTCTGCCGGAGTAGACGTAGGCCCGTCCAGCGTTATCGCCACCTGCACTGTTATTCGGAGCTCCAACCATCACATCGGCAAACCCGTCCCCATCTACATCTCCGACTCCTTCCACGTGGCTGCCGAAACTGTCATTCACGCTTTCCGCCTTGAGCGTGCGAATCACGCGACCATCCCTGCCGGAATAGATCTTTGCGTATCCGCCTCCCGGGGCGCTTGCCACCACATCGGGGATGCCGTCACGGTCGGTATCTCCTGCGGCTTCAAGCCCGGTGCCCAACTGATCGCCTTTGTGACCATCCGCAGTCCAGAGGAGCTTTCCCGACTTGACGGAATACACATAGATGCGGCCCGCGTTTTCGCCGCCTGCGCTATTCGTGGGAGCGGAGGTTACGAAATCGGGAATGCCATCGCGATCGACGTCGCCGATGTTGCGGGCAATCCAGCCAAACTGATCATTTGCGTGCTCGCCATCCCACTCGCGTATGATTTTCACCGGTTCCACGAATGGGTCGTCAAAATCCTTGCGAGTTGGAAGCAGCGGTTTATAGCGGGGATCGTCCTTCAGCGACGCCAGCTCCGGCATGACCTCAATGGCAGTCATGTCCACCCTTCGTGTGGCCCTAGCTCTCGACAACCAGTCGAATGCCTCATCCTTTTTCTGCCTTAAGGCGGCTATCACGGCGAGTTGCAACATGGGGGCGGCATACTCAGGGTCTTCGACCAGTGCTCTCTGAAAGGCATCGCGAGAACCATCTAAATTCTTGAGTTGTAACTGAGCCGCTCCAAGGGTGCGCCAGGCTCGTCCGTTGCGCGGTTCCCGGCTCGTCACTTGGTCCAGAATCTTTATGGCCCCGGCGGCGTCTTTGGCCCGCAGACGGCCCATCGCATCCAGGAGCGTTGGTTCGGGAGAAACCGGCTTTGTCCGGGAAGCACAGCCGGGAAAGAGGATGGTTAATAGAAAGAACAAACCACAGTTCGCGCGCATTCTTACGATTCCCCTCCATAGACTTCCGACGGATCAATTTCTTCGTGCGCTCGTCTCCGCCTCAAGCCCGCGAAGCAGGGACCAGCGAAGTAGACGAACGAGCTGGCCCTTCGTTATCTGGCAGGCCCGGGACCAGGGACCACATCAAGAGCGCCCCGCGTGCTCATGAGGAATGACTGGCAACTAAGTGGGGACGCGGCTGTTCATTCCCGACAGTTTCCAGGTTATGAACCTCCGGTAGCACCGAATGAGGTTGATCTGACGGGGTGCAAGCGCATATGAAAGGGCCCGATTTTTGAGGCCTTATATTTAGTGGCAGCATTCGTTCCCACACCAATCAAGCCCGCGTTCTGTGGGACATCAGGCTTTCATTTCCGCGTCTGAATATTCTGCTTTAGAACCCTGCGAAGTTCGTCCAGTTGCTCCGTCGGCACGGCGCGCTTGGGGAGAATGTTGAAGCACGCAGGAGATGTATAAAGCAGAATCTGGTCCTTACCCTCGACCGACCGAATATAGTTCTTCCACTCGATCTCGCTCGACCCGCCATTCCATCGCCAATGCGCACCAAGGTCATCCAACGTCACAGTCCTTGGACCGTGCGCTCCCGGCTGTTTATGAAACTGCCGCCGCATCGACCAACGCGGAAGCAGCCACAGCACTCCAATCCACAACGCAACCAGCGCAAAAAATGGCACGAGGCCCTTCGCCTGTTCCCCAGCTTGGCTTCACCAGAAAACCGAAAAGGACAACTGCGGTAAAAAGACCAGCGATCGCGAGGAACAATCGTCTCGCCCATTTGCTCCATGTCTTCCCATTACGGTGCGCAGCATACGCTTCGGTAAAGTCCTTCTCGGTCAGTTCGTACGTGATCTGCATCGCGGGTTATTCTTCCAAAAAACACTCAATCGCACAAATAAAAATCCTGCTTGTCCTGGCTAGAAGCTACCTGCTAGAAACTTCGCGCTCATGGCTCATAACTCCCAGCTCAAAACAAAAGCCCCGCTCTTCCGAGCGGGGCTTTCGATCTTACTGATGACCGATAACTGACGGCTGACGACTGTCTTAGTACATGTCGCCCATGCCGCCGCCGTGTCCGCCGCCCGGCATCGGAGCTTCCTTCTTTTCCGGAATCTCCGCGACCAGGGCTTCGGTGGTCAGCATCAGCGCGGCGATCGAGCCGGCGTTGGTGCAGCGCGGTGCGCACGACCTTCGTCGGATCGAGCACGCCCGCCTTGACCAGGTCTTCGTACTCGCCGGACGAAGGCGTTGTAGCCGAAGTTGGTGTCCTTCGAGTCGTTGACCTTGCCCAGCACGACGGCGCCTTCTTCGCCGGCGTTTTCGGCGATCTGGCGCAGCGGCTCGGTGATGGCGCGCTTCACGATGTTGACGCCGATCTGCTCGTCACCTTCCAGCTTCAGCTTGTCGAGTGCCGCAACGCAGCGCGCCAGCGCCACGCCGCCGCCGGGGACAATGCCTTCTTCGACGGCTGCGCGGGTCGCGTGCATCGCGTCTTCCACGCGGGCTTTCTTCTCTTTCATTTCGGTTTCGGTCGCGGCGCCGACTTTGATCACGGCCACGCCACCGACCAGCTTCGCCAGCCGCTCCTGCAGCTTCTCGCGGTCGTAGTCGCTGGTGGTCTTGTCGATCTGGCTGCGAATTTCTTTTACGCGGCCTTCGATCTCGCTGTGCTTGCCCTTGCCTTCGACGATGGTGGTGTTGTCCTTGTCGATGGTGATCTTCTTGGCCTGGCCGAGGTCGCTGACCTGCACGTTCTCGAGCTTGATGCCGAGATCTTCGGTGATGGCCTTGCCGCCGGTGAGGATGGCGATGTCCTGCAGCATGGCCTTGCGGCGATCGCCGAAGCCCGGAGCCTTGACGGCCGCGACTTGCAGCGTGCCACGCAGCTTGTTGACGACGAGGGTGGCGAGCGCTTCGCCTTCCACGTCCTCGGCGATGATCAGCGAGCGGCTTGCCGCCCTTGGCGATCTGCTCGAGCAGCGGGAGCAGGTCCTTCATCGAGCTGATTTTCTTTTCGTGGATCAGGATGTAGGCGTTCTCCTGACGGACTTCCATGCGCTCCGGATCGGTGACGAAGTACGGGGAGAGATAGCCGCGGTCGAACTGCATGCCCTCGACCACGTCCAGCTGGGTCTCGAGCGTCTTCGACTCTTCAACGGTGATGACGCCGTCCTTGCCGACCTTCTTCATCGCTTCGGCAATGATCTTGCCGATGGTCTCGTCGTTGTTGGCCGAGATCGTGCCGACCTGGGCGATCATTTCGCCCGTGACGGGCTTGGAGAACTTGTCGAGTTCGCCTTTCTCGCGGTTGCCTTCCTTGTCGAGCTTGCCGCAGATGACGGTGACGGCCTTCTCGATGCCGCGCTTGATGGCCATCGGATTGGCGCCAGCAGCAACGGTCTTGACGCCTTCGCGATAGATTGCCTGGGCCAGAACGGTGGCGGTGGTGGTGCCGTCGCCGGCGACGTCGCGAGGTCTTGGAAGCGACTTCGCGGACCATCTGCGCGCCCATGTTCTCGAGGTCGTCTTTCAATTCGATTTCCTTGGCTACGGTGACGCCGTCCTTGGTGATGGTCGGCGAACCGAATTTCTTTTCGATGACGACGTTGCGGCCCTTGGGGCCGAGGGTGACCTTCACAGCGTCAGCCAGCAGGTTGACGCCGCGGAGAATGGCCTGGCGGGACTCTTCTCCGTGAACAATTTGCTTTGCCATTGTTCTTGCTCCTATATGAATTTGGTGCAGGCTGGCTGCGGCTGTTAGCGAGTAGCTATCAGCTTTCAGCTCCTAGCTATGAGCTCGCTGGCTACTTCGCGAACCTATGCGGCTCCTGATAGATCGATGCAAGCTCGACGTCGCTCGCAGACGTGCTTACTTGCGCTCCGGCGTTCTTTCTTGGCGCGGCTGCGGCGCCGGTGAGCACGCCCAGTACTTCTTCTTCGCGCATGATGATGAAGTCTTCGCCATCGATCTTGATTTCGGTGCCGGAATACTTGCCGAACAGGATGCGGTCGCCTTCTTTTACGTCGAGCGGGACGAACCTTGCCTTCTTCGCTGATCTTGCCTTTGCCGGCGGAGATGACTTCGCCTTCCTGCGGCTTGTCTTTCGCGGAGTCGGGGATGATGATGCCGCCGCGGGTGGTCGGCCTCTTCTACCCGACGGACCAGGATGCGGTCATGCAGCGGGGTAAATTTGGCCATAGTTGCGTACTCCTTTCAAGATAGTTAGTAGGTTGATTGTGTTTCAGAATGCTACCTGTAAACCTATGATTTATAGGGGTTAGCAGAGTGCTGTTAGCAATCTCGCTTATCGAGTGCTAATTCTATCAAATGTGAGTGGGGTGTTGTCAAGGGGGACCGGGCGTTGGGCGTTGGGCATTGGGCATTGGGCGTTGGCACCGCTCGTCTAGCTTCGCTCGGCTCGGACGCTTCCGGTCGCTGTCGTGCTCTCGGCTCCCGGATCGGGCAGGCGTGGTGGGTCCCAAAGCCAAAAGCCGAAAGCCCGAAGCCCAGCCCGCGTCCTGTAATCTATCCGGTTATGACTAGAAATGGACTACTACGCTGATTCATTCGGATGTGAAGGTTCCCGACGGATTTCGGTCGCTCAATACGCCCGTGTATCGGGCGTCCACAGTGCTGTTTCCTGACGCGGCATCGGTGAGCGACGAGTGGGATCAATACGAAGTTGGCTACACATACGGGCTGTATGGAACGCCGACGGTGCTCGAACTCGGCGCGCGGATTTGCGAACTGGAGAAGGGCTACCGCACGCTGATCACGCCGGGAGGACAGTCCGCGATTTCGCTGATCAACCTGGCGCTATTGAAGGCGGGAGATCACATCCTGATTCCGCACAGCATCTATGCGCCGAACCGGCTGTTTGCCGCGCGTGTCTGCGGCAGTTCGGAGTAGCGTCGCGTTTTATGATCCGAATATCGGAGGCGAGATCGCGTCGCTGATTCAGGCCAATCGCGGCTGGTGTGGACCGAGAGTCCGGGGTCGGTGACGATGGAAGTGCAGGATGTGCCTGCGATTTGTGAAGCGGCGCATCGGGCCGGAGCGTTGGTCGTGCTCGACAACACGTGGGCGGCGGGAGTGCTCTTCGACGCGTTCGCGCACGGGGTGGACATCACGATGCAGGCGCTGACGAAGTACGTCGGCGGCCACAGCGATCTGCTGATGGGATCGATCACGGCGCGCGAGAAAGAAGTATTCGACAAGATCGGGGCGGCACAGCAGTTGGTTGGGTTGTCCGTGTTGCCGGACGAGGCGAGCCTGGCGCTGCGCGGGTTGAAGACGATGGGAGTGCGGCTCAAGGCGATCTCGGAGTCGGCGCTCGACCTGGCGCGCTGGCTGGCGGCGCGTCCGGAGATTGAACTGGTGCTGCATCCGGCGCTGGAGTCGTGTCCTGGACACGCGTTCTGGAAGCGGGATTTCAGCGGATCGGCGGGAGTGTTCTCGATCGTCTTCAAGCGCGAGTATTCGAAGCAGCAGGTGCTCCGGTTCGTGGATTCGCTGGAGCTATTCGAGATCGGATACAGCTGGGCGGGCGTAACGAGCCTCGCGGTTGCGTACGATTTTCAGGGGAACAGAACCGTCCGGATTACGGCCACAGAATTGTGCGGCTGAATATCGGGCTGGAAGATGTGGAGGATTTGCGGGGAGATTTGGGGAAGGCACTGGAAGGGATGCGAGAGTTGTGAGGGCGTGGGAACGCTTCTTCGGCTGGGGAGAGATTTCGTTTCGAGATCGACGGGAACTAAAGTCAAAATCTGTTGGCGTCGGCAGCGTCGTTCCCACCCTCGCAAAAGGCGCGAGGATGGGGCACCCAGAGTCTGCTGGTGTCAGCAAAAGTCAAAACCCGGGCCACATCCCCTTTTATAGAACCCGCCACGGACCTCTGTTCGGATTTCGTAACAAATTTCACATTCCTCCTCTTGTGCGCGAAGCCGGGCTTAGGCTTCGGTTCGCAACAACTGTGGGTTGTGGGGTGCATCTGGGCAGGAAGGTGCATCATGCAAAGAGTCACTTTGTTGTCTGCTCTCTCTTTTGTCTTGCTCTGTGGTACCCCATTCACGGCAGTTGTCAGCTCTCACAAAACTCCGGCATTAACAGTGGCGACACCTGGGTTGCAGTCGATCTGACCGTGACCGGCAATACACAAATTACCCTCCCAGCGTCCTACTACAACCCGTCAACGCAGACGACATCAAGCACATTGAACAATAGCCCTACTTACCAATTCCACGTTGAGTCCGGGTACGATTCGAACGGGGGCCTTGTTATGAACCTGTGCCGAAAGGACGGTCACTGATTGATCCCTACTCCAGTGAAACCACCGGATAGGTTTCGTTCGCATGGCCGCGGGCAGATCACTGTTTTTTGCGCAAGATGGGACCCGACTTCCGCTAGTGTTCCCTGCGGGAGTTGCAAGCAATTGGCCGCTCAGTCTGCTCGGGAATAATCCAGGACCGTCGGCCCTGAGCAACTTGGTAGTCCCAAATGTTCCGAATTATGCCAGCGCGCTTCACGCCACTTGACAACGTGCAGACTTCGAATCCGTCAGCCTACCAAGTGAATCTTCCACAATCGAACGGAGGTACAGTTGTCTGGACTTACGTTCCGTCGGGTTCCAACTGGGTGGCACAGCAGGCGGTAATAACTCCGGCTATTTCCAATGGTTCTGCAAGTCGTACGATTTCCTTCTCAAATGTTTCTTACTACGATAACCCTACCAAAGACTCGGCAAGGGCGTCGAAAGGCTACACTGCGAAGGCACCCCCTGCGCCAACCTCCAGCACACCATCAGGTCTTACACCTGCGAGCCCCACTTCCGGGTGTCCAGGTACCAGCAACTTGGGTGGAACCCAGAACGTAGCCTTTGTCCACGGCCTTGGATCAAATTGCTCCACTTGGAACCGAATGACCGGGTGGCTCAACCAAGACTTTCGTTTCGGCTTAGAAGTTAACCCTAACCTGCCGTGGTCCAACGGTCTGGCAAGCCAAGGGTCAACTCTGGTCAACAATATTAATTCGGCCGGCGGCACGGGTTACATCCTGATTGGTCACAGCCAAGGCGGATTGGTTTCTCGCTCTGCCGCGCAACAATATCAGAGTGGCAGTCAGAATCAAACAACCGTCAAAGGTGTGGTTACACTGGACACACCGAACCAAGGAGCCCCCATCGCCGTCACCGGCGGCGTCGCAATCAACCAGGCCGTTAGCGCATTGTCGACCTGGCTATGGAACTGGACGGGATGCTTCAGCGCCTATGACAATTGGGTCTGCTACATCGCGGCCGTCGCATATGTCGCAGCACCAGTCGTCGCTCAGGAACTCTATTACAGCTATGCCGACATACAAGATCTCACTCCGGGGAGCAGTTTCCTCAACCAGCTAAACGGCTTCTCCGAGAAGTTTGTCCAGGCGGGCGTGGTATCGAATACGCCGCTTTGGTTCGATGAGACGAGGATCCTTTGGGACGCCTTGTTCCTCCGTTTCGGCTGCTACCCCGAGTCTGGGTGCGGCGAGCGAAATGTGGCGCTTATCACCCAGGGTGTTTTCGTCGAGGTTGTATTTCTCGAGGCATTTTGCATTTTCGAGGAGATCTTCGATCCCAACAACTTCGACTACTGGGCCGCGGAAGCAGAGTACTTCGCCGGCATTCTGGTGGGTATGGAGAGCATTGACGTCTATTGGAACGTGATCGTATCCGGATACCAGTCTTCTGATGCTCTCGTACCAACGAGTAGCCAGAACTACCCCGCCAGCGCAGCCGTACAGTACCCAATCTACTCTGCCGACTCGCACACCGCCGCTACAACTAGCCCCAACGTTCACAACACCCTCTACAGTGTGCTATCTGGGCCGCAATTCCGTGTGCAAACTCAGGCCAGTTGCTCGTTTTTGACCTCGCCCTCCAGTGAATCCGTGGCTCCAGGCGCAGCCAGCTACAGCATCGGTTTGAGCACAGGGCCCGGTTGCCAGTGGTCGGCGGTTAGCGGTGCTCCTTGGATTACGATCACATCAGGCTCCTCAGGCACTTCAAGCGGCAATATTTCATTCTCAGTGGGGGCGAATCCATCCTCTAACCCCAGAATGGGGACGATTCAGGCTGGCAATGGTGGTTCCACTGCCACGTTCACCCTGACCCAGGCAGCGACTTGCAGCTATAGCTTGTCTACGACAAATGTGATATTCCAGCCTGGTGGTGGAACAGCCACGGTCTCGGTCACGACGCAAACCGGTTGCGTATGGTCGGCCGTTCCAAGCGCAAGTTGGATCACTATCACCGCAGGTGGAGGCGGCACGGCATCAGGTTCGTTCACGTTCACTGCTGCTCCTCCCGACACAACAAACAGTTTCACCGGTACCATCAGGGTTATGGGGCAAGTACTCAACATCATCGTAGGAAGTGCGTTTGGAACGCCTGGGACGGGCACGATTACGATCAGTGGATCGCCTCAGTCCGGGACGTTCAACATGTGTCCGAACACCTACCCGTACAGCTGTTGGACCACTATTCAGGAGGGTGGGCAGATCAGCGTCATGATCGAAGGCTTTACGTACGGTACGGGTTACGGTTCGAGCAGCGACACAGCATCCCAACTTGCGCGAAACCTAGCGAATTCGATCAATGGCACTTCCGGCTCCCCGGTGACCGCGACAGTATCAGGATCCACGGTGACAGTCACCTCAATCATCAAAGGGGCGGTTACGAACTACCCAATTACTAGTTCTTATCAGTTCGGGCCTCCGTCCCCGTATTTCTCCAACCCCGCCTTCACGGCGGCGGCATTGGGGATATCCGGCGGGACGGACTAGGAGTGGCAGGAATGGGCACCAGTGGCAACCGCAATCGGATCGTCGTGTTTGCTTTGCTCCTCGGCGCAAACTTCGGATGCGGCAGTGGAGGTGGAAGTTCCAATCCACCTCCGCCGCTCGTCCCAAAAATAATGTCACTTGCACCGAGTTACGTAGTCGCCGGGACCGGAAGCACGACGATTTTTGTAGATGGCAGTGGGTTCACCAGTTCATCCACTGTGCAGTGGAACGGAACTGCGCTACCGACGACGTTTGGTACCGATCAGATCCTGACGGCATCGATAGGGAACACACTTGTTGCCGAACCAGGGGTAGCCCAAATCACAGTTGCAAATGGTACGTCATCGTCAAATAGTCTAAGTTTCGGAATCGCGTCTCCAGCAGCCGCAAGTGCCGGGGTCGTCGCGATGGTGACAGTCGCGCCCGATGGTACGCCCGCCAATGACGATAGTCTGATTGCCGCGGCGATCAGTGCAACCGGGCGCTACGTGGCTTTTCAGTCGGCGGCAACAAATCTTGCCCCTGGGCCAGCGAGTGGATACCAGGAGATTTACGAGCGGGACACTTGCATTGGGGCACCAACGGGCTGCATGCCCACCACCATCCGAATCACGGTGACGTTTGATGGCAGCGGAGTGAACGGTCACAGTCGCGATTCGTCCATCAGCGCCGACGGAAGATATGTGGCCTTCGATTCCCAAGCAACGAATTTGGTCCCTGGAACGTCTGTTTGTACCGGACCGCTTGGTAGCTGTGTGTTTTTACGCGACACATGCATAGGGGCTCCATCTGGGTGTAATCCTGCGACGATTCTGATTTCACGTGCGTACGACGGGAGCGTCGCGGGCGGAGCTAATCCATCAATTTCAGTGGACGGCCGCTTTGTGGCATTCAATTCGAATTCCGCCAACATCGTTCCCGGCGACAGTGGCGGCGTTGGCGAGGCATTCGTGCGCGACACCTGCATGGGCGTGCCCAGCGGCTGTACACCTAGCAGTACTTTGATCTCGGTACCAGATTCAGGATCGCAGGACAATGGCAATTCGGGAATCACAGCCACAAGCGCTAATGGTCGCTACTTCGCATTCCAATCCTGGGCGTCAAATATCGTTTCAAACGGGACCACCTTGCCCGGTGACTTTTGGCGGGATACCTGCATTGGAGCGCCGCCTGGCTGCACGCCTAGCACGCTCCGCGCGGACCTGACGGCTGAGGGATCTCAACCGAACAGTAATGTAACTAATGATGTGACGCCGGCCATCAGCGCTGACGGGCGTCTCGTTGCCTTCGGCTCGACAGCCACCAATCTGACTGCCAACAACGTCAATGGCGAGGCAGACGTCTATACACGCGACACTTGCACCGGCGCGCCCTCCGGATGTACGCCGTCGACCAGCCTCGTATCGCTAGCGAACGATGGTAGCATCGGAAACTGCCAGAGCCCGAGTCAGGGCTTGGCAATGTCATCAAACGGCCGTTTCATTGTTTTCGACTCGATTTCTACCAATCTCACGCCTGACTTCAACTTCGCCGCCTGCGCTTGGGAAGCCATTTATGTGCGCGATACCTGTTTCGGCGTGAGTTCGGGGTGCACCCCCAGTACGGTCCACATCGATGTGACGAATACTCCCAACCCTCTGACACCGGGGAACAACAGCAGCAGCCTGCCCTCAATCAGTCCCGACGGTCACTATGTGGTTTTCCTTTCTGCGGCAACGAACCTGACCCCGGGGATCACCGGAAACGGGCACACTATGGTGTATCTCGCAAAAACGGGATTCTAGCTGGAAGTGGATCAGAGGACTGATGAGATAACCGTGTCGGCTCCTCGCGGGCGAGTAGACTTGGTAGCGCTCAAGCGACCAAGGCTCGGAGGAAAGGAGCCGAGCGATGATGATTATAGGTTGCGATTTGCACACACGCTACCAGCAGATTGCGATGCTGGACACGGATACGGGAGAGTTGGTCGAGCGCCGACTGGAACACGAGAACGGAGAGGCCCGGGCTTTTTATGCAGCGCTTTCCGGGGCGGTGCGAGTAGGGATTGAGGCCACCGGGCACACGCACTGGTTCGAGGCCATGTTGGCAGAACTGGGGCACGAGTTGTGGATGGGCGATGCGGCGAAGATTCGCGCGTCGGTGGTGCGCAAGCAGAAGACGGATGCGCGGGACGCGGCGCACTTGTTGGACCTGCTGCGCCAGGATCGCTTTCCGAAGATCTGGCGGCCGTCGCCGGCGGAGCGGGACTTACGGCAATTAGTCTGGCACCGGCAGAAGCTGGTGTGGATGCGAGGAGCGGTTAAGAATCAACTGCACGCGCTGGCCATGGGCGAAGGAGTGTGCCGCAAGAAGAAGCTGTTCACGGCGAAAGGGCGCAAGGAACTGGAGGGTCTGGCGCTAGGTCCTTGGGCCAGTTATCGGCGGCAAGAGTTGCTGCGGATGTTCGATGAGTTGGCGGCGAGCGACGGCGCAACTGGATGCTGGCGGTGGAGCAGGCCGCGAAGAGTCAACCGCTGGCGGTGCGGCTGATGACGCATCCGGGAGTGGGACCGGTGACGTCGCTGGCTTTCGTGCTGATCATCGGGCCGGTGGAGCGTTTCGAACGCAGTAAGCAGGTGGTGAGTTATCTGGGGCTGAATCCGCAGGAACACAGTTCGGGCGGAAAGCAGCGGCTGGGATCGATCAGCAAGCAAGGCAACCCGATGATGCGGTCGTTGTTGGTGGAAGCGGGGCACACGGCGGCGCGCTTCGATCCCGCATCTGAAACGCATGTATCAACGTTTAAAGTTTCGCCGTGGGGCCTCGGTGGCCAAGGTCGCCGTGGCTCGCAAGCTGGCCGTGAGGATGTACTGGATGCTGCGCAGCACGGCAGATTACGCGCAGCTGGTTCGCATGCAAGGCAGCCCGTGGGCCACCCTGGTGGAAAACAGTCCATCGCTGGGCTGATTGGGCGCCTTGCCTCCCGAACAGTCGGGAGTCTGAACAACGAATCATGGTGCCAGAGACCGAATAGATGGTTGGTGGAACTAGCTTCCACCGCAGGATTCTGAAAGCGAGCTGCAGTCGCGTGAGCAAAAGCAAGATCAAAAGCTTTCTAATAAGTAAGAACAAAAACTCGAGTTCAGCACTCCTGCCGCGAAAGCTGAACTCAGACACTCTACGTGTCTCTTGACAACGCCGACAAGGTTATAGAGGGTGGCCCGGCCTGTCGCCTTTTTCTTACCGGCTTCGAAAAACTGTGGGTCCCCGGTCTTGCGCTTTTTGCAAGGCCGGGTACGGTGCTGCCTACATCATGCGATTTTTCGATTGATCGCCCTGTAGTCATCGTCCGCAACGGGAAGGCGTTCTTGCACGACCTGAAGGACAGCCGGCCATCTCCCTGCTCCGGAGGAACTGAAATCGTGTAGACACATTCCACCGGCGATGGCCTGGACTTTTTCTTCGTGCGGCCATGCCTCTTTGTGCTTTACTTTCTTGGGCTTATCTGTCGTGACATTTTTGTCTAGGCCATTCCGTGATGACAAGATGTTCCTGCAGGAACATTTTGCAGGGTACGAGCCTGGCCAGCCACCCCGCCTGGTCCGAAAGGATGGGGCAGCGCCCAACGCGCACTTCACCCTATACTGGAATAAGTCGTGTCAGGGTTGCATTTGCTTACGATCCCGACCTGCTTTTTGAGGACTTCATGGCCGCGCTCATTGATGCTCTTAGCGTCAAACGAAAGACTTACTTCGAGTTTGAAAACACTCCTTTCTGCTGCCTGGAAGCAGAGGTAAACACGCCTACCGCTCGCGGCGGCCAGACCCTGGTGCGCCTGAAGATGCGCAACCTTCTCACGAACGCGGTTTTTGAGAAGACATTCAAGGCCAGCGACAAATTCAAGGAACCGGACCTGGAGTCCGTACAGGCTTCGTATCTGTACAGCGATGGGGATGGTTCTCATTTTCTGGACCAGGAAAGTTACGAGACCGTCACCCTTGACGGTCAGATGGTCGGCGACGCATTAGATTTCCTGCTGGAAGGCGCACTGATTGAACTGCGCAAATTCAACGGCAATCCCATTGGCCTGGAGCTGCCAATATTCGTTGAGCTGAACGTTGCCTCCACGGAACCGGCGGTGCGGGCCGACCCGTCGGGCGGAGGGACCAAGACTGCCCGACTGGAAACGGGCCTGGAAATCCGCGTTCCCCTTTTCATCAAAGAAGGGGAAAAGGTGAAAGTATCCACGGAGAACCGGGAGTTTGCGGGTAGGGCTTGAGGGGGCTATATGGGGAACCTTCCGTCTGTCCACGGTTTTACCCCCCATGGTATCGGCAGCATCGTACCCGCCACGGTCCGCTTCAATTCAGTCGTCTCGTCTAAATTGCAAAACCAACGACTTGATATCCGGTTGGCGCAGATTGAATGAGTCAGCGTAGTAAACCACGAATACCTGGCCGTCGCCCGTCAAGAGTGGCCAACAGTAGGCACCGTCGATACTTTCACCCGTGTAGGTGTCCAGCACGGTGCGATCTGTAAAGGTCATGCCTCCGTCGATTGATGCGAATGCGACAAACTGATTCGGATACACCGCAGGATCGAACTGCTGGGTGCCCCGGTCTTGCGCTTTTTGCAAGGCCGGGAATGATGCTGCCAGCATCATGAGATTTTTCTGCGAAGCGGCTTGCATCAAAACTACTGCGCAGCATCCTGAGCACTCTATCACTTGCCCCGGTGATTGAGGATTGCCATTTCTCAACCGAGTTAGCGGATCGCTTCTCTGCTCACGAACGCCGGAAGGATGAGTGTGAGTGACGCCTGAGGATATCCGTTCCAACCGGCCCGCAACCAACTTCGCACGTTATAATGGCTTCCAGCGATGACCCTGATGCCTGTCAGGAAGCTCGGGCCGTATAAGATCCATTCTCTACTGGGCGCGGGTGGGATGGGCGTTGTTTACCGGGCACGAGATGAGCGGCTGGACCGCGATGTTGCTATCAAAGTACTCCCTCCAGGACTGATCGCCGATGAAACCGCTCGCAAGCGTTTCCGCGAAGAAGCGCTCGCGTTGGCGCGGCTGAATCATCCCAACATCGCGGCCGTCTATGACGTGGGCGAGCAGGATGGTTCCGATTATCTGGTGATGGAATATCTTGCCGGTCAGTCTTTGGCCGACAAGTTGAGAGCAGGCCCACTACCCAACAGCGAAGTGATAGCGTTCGGCACGCAGATTGCCGCAGCCATCGAAGAGGCGCACGAACAGGGCGTCGTCCACCGTGACCTGAAGCCGGCGAACATAGTCGTCAGCCCCAAAGGTCACGCGAAAGTCCTGGACTTCGGCTTGGCAAAAATTCTCCGGGAGGCCGGCAGCGACACGCCAACGCAGTCGATAACCGAGACCAAGGGAATCGCGGGCACGCCGCAATATATGTCGCCCGAGCAGGCCGTAGGCAACCAACTCGACGCGCGCACCGATCTGTGGAGCCTCGGCATCGTACTCTATGAGTTGCTCATCGGCCGTCCGCCATTTGAAGGGAACAGTAACCTCGCCATTCTGCGTGCGATTACCGAAACTTCTCCGAAGCCATTGCGCGATCTGCTTCCCGAACTTCCAGACGATACGCAGCGCATCGTTTCTCGAGCGATGGAAAGAGATCTAACCAAGCGATATCAATCGGCGGCCGAGATGAAGCGCGACCTCGCAGCGGCACAAGCGCGCTTGAGCGCCGGGGATTTGTTCGCTAAACCGAGCATGCCACGTCGCTGGGGCCGACTGGCCGTCGTCGTGTCGGGATTGCTTTTATTGGCCGGACTGACAACCTGGTTTTTCCTCCGATCCGAGAAAAGACATTGGGTGCGGGAACAGGGTATTCCCGAGATCAACAGGCTCAACGCGGCGAACCAGCCTCTTGCCGCCTATCTACTGCTCGAGAAAGCCGAGCAATATCTGCCCAGTGACCCCGATCTCGCCAAAATCGCCGCGCAAACAACGAGCACAGTTTCCGTCGCCTCGAATCCGCCTGGCGCCATGGTGGAAATCCAGGATTACCTGCCCACGGAAACTAAATGGCACAGCCTGGGTCAAACACCACTCTCAAAGATCCGAGTCCCCAAAGGATATTTCCGCTGGAAAGTTTCGAAGGCGGGGATGAATGACTATATCGCTGCCCCATTGAGCTCTGACACCGTGAATTTCAATTTGAACGCGGTGCAAGTGGCGCCCGATGGGATGGTTCCGGTTAACGGCCAACCTTGGTCGGAATTTATCGGCTTTATCGGATGGCTCGGTCCTTACGATTTGCCGCCTTATTTCATCGATCGCTTTGAAGTAAGCAACCGGCAATACCAGCAATTCGTCGACGGCGGAGGATATCGGAATCGCGAATACTGGAAGGAAAAATTCCGCCAGGGCAATCGCGAGCTGAGATGGCATGAAGCCATGTCCGTATTCCGCGACGGCACAGGCCGGCCCGGACCTTCGACCTGGCAGGGCGGCCATTATCCCGAAGGGCAGGCAGATTATCCCGTTTCAGGCGTCAGCTGGTACGAGGCCTCCGCTTATGCCGCTTTTGTCGGCAAGAGTCTGCCGGTCTTGTCGCAGTGGTATCTCGCCGCCCCGCCCGACGTCGCTGCCAACATTATTCCCGCGAGCAATATGACAGGGAAAAGCGTGGCTGCCGTGGGTGCATACAAAGGCGTGGGGCCATTCGGCACTTACGACATGGCCGGTAATGTTAGGGAATGGATTGCGAACTCCTCTGGCGGTGACAGGCGAATGCTCCTGGGCGGAGCATGGAATTCGCAAGTTTATATCTATGGCGAAGCCGAGGCGCTCGCCGCCTTCGACCGATCCGCCGGCAACGGCTTCCGTTGCGTGCGAAATAATACGCCCGTCCCAAAGCAAGCTGCCGATCCGATTCAGCCCCTGGTGCGCGATTTCTCCAAATACAGGCCCGCCTCCGACGCCGTCTTCCACGCTTACGGCGCGATATACGCCTACGAAAAGACTCCGCTGAATGCGAAAGCAGAAGGCGTTATACAGGAGACCGCGGATTGGCGCAAGGAGAAGATCTCCTACGACACTGCCTACGGCGGGCGCATGAATGCGTATCTGTTTCTGCCGAAGAATGTTGCGCCCCCCTATCAGACGATCTTGTTTTTCCCTAGTGCGAGGGTGGAGTTCCTCGACCCCGATAGCTCGCATCTCGGCGACAAAGAATTCTTCGACTACATCGTGCAAAGCGGACGTGCTGTGCTCTACCCGGTTTATCAAGGAACGTACGAGCGCCAGCATGATCTCAGACTGCCCGGCGCATCCCAGGCCATGGAACTGACGACCCAGCGTTACAAGGACGTTGCCCGCTCGCTCGACTATCTGGAGACGCGTTCCGACATCGACAAGACTAGGCTGGCCTATCTCGGCGTAAGCATGGGCGCAGCGGAAGGCGTAATTTTCGCGACGCTGGAGCAGAATCGCCTAAGCACAGTTGTGTTTCTCGACGGAGGCTATTTTCTCGATCCGCCTCAACCCGGCGGCGACCAGGCCGACTTCGCCCCGAGGCTCAAGAAACCGGTACTCATGGTCAACGGCCGCTACGATTATTGCTTCTCGCTTGACCGCTCGCAGGAACCGATGTTCCGCAATCTCGGCACTCTCGCAGCCGACAAGAAACATGTCGTTCTTGAAACACCGCACGACGTGGCCGCCGATCGTCCCAATTTGGTAAAAGCGGTTCTGGAGTGGCTGGACAAATACTTAGGCCGCAGCACCTGACGTGAATTCAGGGGCAACCGCGTACGCTGGTTACAAACTGGGCCGCACAGCTGAAAGAAAACCTCGCTGCGGGAGATAGGCTCGGCAAGTGAAAGCACTGCGCTCGCAATGGTACGGGAGAGAGGGAAGTCTATCCGTGTCGCGGGAGTGGGCCCATTTGGAAGTCCACAGAGCTGCCGCCATTTCTTGACAATCGAACTGATCGTTCCCGAATTACGCTAGTGCTTTTTCGGACGCGACGCCGGGATGAGTGCTCAAGTCTGAAAGAAGGTGTGAGGCGTCGCGTTCGAAAAAGCCGTCAGAAGGAAGCCGCTGGTGCGGCGGACGCGGGACTTATGGAAATTGAATGGAGCGAGAGAGGTTTGTAGAAGTTGGCGGGGTGTTCAATGTCCGTGAGCGGAGGAGTCGACGCGCATGGGCCAGGGCGAAGTGCGCTTGAAGCGAAACCTACTCTGGGGCATGAAGAAGCTGTCGAGCGGCGACGGAGACACACTTCGGCGAGACGCTCTGAGGCGCGCCGACAGTGCGGTGTGTGGGCGAGTGATTTCATGCAGCCGTGGCCAGGAGCGGTGGAGAACGGAGTTGGAGTTGTGCGGCTGTGAATCGTTCGACAACGACCATCGGTCCACCGCACTTGGGACAGCGCCATAGGGGCTGTGTAGTTGGTGCAGTCGATGGTTCCGATTCGGCTTGCGATGGAACTGCGTGGAGAGCAGCGAAGCACAGCGGCATGAGAGTAGCGCGCCTTCGGTTGGCGAGGAAGCCGAAGTGACGGATGCGGACGAAGCCCTTGGGGAGCAGGTGAAGTAGGAAGCGACGCAAGAACTCATCGCGCGAGAGGGTCATCAGTTTCTGCTGATTGTGGTCCGCGGAGTCGCGCCAGCGAAAGGTGACTTGGCCGTCCGCCAATGCGACCAAGCGATGGTTGGAGATGGCGACGCGGTGAGTATAGCGGCCGAGATACTGCAGGACGTACTCGGGTCCGCCGAAGGGTGGTTTGGAGTAGACGATCCAGTCTTTGCGGAAGAGCGGACGCAGCCAGGCCGCGAAGAACTTGGGATGGGCGAGTGGTGCGAGTTCTCCGGCCAGGTGCAGTTGACCGCGCTCGAAGGCAGACTTCAGGCCAGCGACGAACTTGCCGCGAAACACGCGCCGCAGCACCGCGATCGGAACGAAGAAGCGTGGGTGGGATCGAATCCAGCGGGCGTGATCGCGGGAGAGTCCGCCAGCGGGAACGACACAGTGGACATGGGGATGCAGCTGGAGTTTCTGGGTCCAGGTATGGAGCACGCTGAAGAAGCCGATCTCGGCTCCGAGATGGGCGGGATTGCGTGCGACCTCCAGCAGGGTTTCAGCGCTGGCCCGAAGCAGCAAACCATAGACAACCTTCTTGTTCTGCAAAGCGAGCGCAGCCAGGTGCGGCGGCAGGGTGAAGACGACGTGGACGTAGGGCGTGGGCAGCAGTTCACGACGACGCGCCGCGATCCAGCGCTCCCGCGCACCGGTCTGACACTTCGGGCAGTGTCGGTTGCGACATGAGTTGTAGGAGATGGTGGCACGATGTCCGCAGCCGGTGCACTCATCGATATGGCCGCCGAGTTATCAAGAACATATAGTGGTGGAGGCGGCGGGAGTCGAACCCGCGTCCGAAAATGTTACTGGTCAAGAGAACTACATGCTTAGTCGTGTTCATGCCCCAGGCATTACCCTGGGACGTTCGCGGCCCGCGCTCAGAACCGACAAGAAACGCGTTCCGCTAGCCTGTGGTCTTAACCTCCCTGCCCAGACGTAGCAGGGAAGAGCAGCTCGCTGTGCGACGTCCTTCGGAGGCCCGCGAGCAAAGCCTCCTGGGACGGCTGCCTAACTAATTAGGCTGCGTATGCCATCTGTTGATTGGCAATTATCATTTTGCCCACGATTACGGGTGTGTGCACCCCGGCATGCCTCTTGGCCGCAAGCATCTCCGTCGAAGCCGTGACGCCCCCACTGGTGGGATTGGCCTTTAAAGATCCACTTCCAATCTAGCATCGCCGGACCGGAAGTCAAATTACCCTCCATTAGATGCACCCCAGCACGGCACGATCTTTCGAGCGATCCCCTCCCGCATGGGGTATGGAACCTGCAGAAATCGTGACGATATCTCGGATTTGTAAAACTTTTCAATAAGGCTGTTCCCGATTGACAGCTGCTGGTCGAGTTGGAGTACAGTGCAACTCGCATCGGACTCCTGAATCGCCTCCGACTCCGCTCGAGCAGTCTAGGGTTCCGACTTTCCGGCCATATTCACGTAACTCAAACTGCCATGTTCTGAGGAGGAAGTATGCGCACTACCGCTGTACGAATCGTTACGCTTACCCTTTGCTCCTATGCTGTCTCTGCCCTGGGACAGTCAAACTCCGCACCCAATGCCCATCGATTTCAACTCAAACCACCGCCGACCATTCTGCACGGAACCACCGCGGCATCGACTACAGCCCCGAACGCCGTTCAGTTGCCCGTGTGGAACTACCAGGTCGTTTCTACGCGCGACGGAAACACGTACTCGGGAATGATCGTGGGCCGTCGCCCGAACACCATGGGGGCCAGCGCCAATGTCAGTGTGCCGACCCAGGTAGTCCCGATCAAGTTTGAGTTTGCAAGCGTCGCTACCGCAGTAGATCTCACGACGGGAATCATTTCGACTGCCCCCGGGAAGGCGGAGTCGAATCCAACTGCTCCGGATGGCGCCTGTTTTGCCGGAGTTAACAATGTCCCGCTGAAGATACTCGCGCAGTCGCCCATCTTCCAGAACGCCGACTTCAACTTTGGCGGCACCGATGTGGGCACAACCCAATATACGGACGCGTTCCAGCGCGCCAGTTTCTGGTCTGCAATCGACAAAGGTGACTATCACGTGCGGCTCAGCCCAATGCAGGTTCTGCCTACGCTCGTCGTGCACGTCCCTGCTAATGAGGGGCTCTCGCTCCCGTCTACCATCTTCCAGCCTTTCTTCAATATGTGCGGCCCGGAAGGCCTGGTGGACATCTTCTTCATCGACACCGTGGTCGTGAATGCGGTAAGCCACCTGCCGGGCGTCACTCCCGGAACCTTCCCAATGTTCATGATGTACAACACCGCCATGCCGATCGGCGATCCCACGAACCTGGACAACTGCTGTGCCGGCGGATACCACTCAGTCGCCGTGGCTAATGGGGGTCTGCAGACGTATTCGCCGTTCGACTTCGACGTGAGTGGGTTCTTCGTTCCTTCCGCAAACGATACGGCGATCGTTTCCCACGAAGCCGCCGAATGGATGGACGATCCGTACGTCTCCAATGCCACTCCGCCGTGGGGAAACACCGGACAGGTCGTCGGATGCCAGGGCAACCTCGAAGTCGGCGATCCCCTTACCGGGACGGAAGCGCCAAGGATTGCCATGCCGAATGGCTTTACTTACCACCTGCAGGAACTGGCCTTCTTCTCCTGGTTCTTCGGAGCGCCGTCCAAAGGCATTCACGGCTGGTTCTCCAATAATGGAACGTTCCTGACAGATGCCGGACCGCCTTGTCAGTAAGAATCGCATGCTCGCACAGCCAAGCCGCCCAGTAACGCGGGCGGCTTTGCCTTTGTGTGAGATCGAACCCGCGATTCAGCATGGACCAAAATTATGAGAGAGCCCGCTGGTCTCGCTTCGGAGCTTGGCTTCCAATTGTGCCTTCACCTCCGGCCACTCGCTATCCAGAATGCTGAAATACACCGTGTCCCGCGCGCGGCCCGTCCAAGTCAGCAGATGACGCCGGAGAGTCCCTTCCTCCTTCGCGCCGATTCGCAAAATTGCGCTGCGCGATTTCTGATTCAAAGCGTCCGTTTTCAACTCCACGCGCATGCACCCCCAGACTTCAAAAGCATGCCCCAGCATCAGGTATTTCGCCTCGGTATTTACGGCCGTGCGCTGCCAGGCCGGTGCGATCCACGTTGAGCCGATCTCGACCCTTCGGTTCACCCGATCGATGTTCATAAACCGTGTGCTTCCGATCGCCTGCCCGGACGCGCGCTCCACTGTCGCAAACACCACGGACTCTCCTCGCCGTTGTTCCTGCAACGCTTTGTCCACGAGTTTGCCGAAATCTTCTCGCGTCCGCACTGCGTACGGAATCCAGCGGAAGATATCTTCCAGATCATTCTTTGCGAGTTCCCAGAATAGTTCGGCATGTTCACGGCGAATGGGTTCCAGGCGGACGACCGATCCTTCCAGGGTAACCGGTAGCGTAATGTTCAGCGGACCAACTGCTTGCATACTGTTCATAGTTCTTGGTTCTTGAGGAGTTTGATTTTACCTGCCGGATTCTTTGCCTTTGCTCGATTCCTCATTCTCCGTCATAATCTTGCATCTTGCGCCCTTTTCCGGCATCTCAACTACGACGCTGTTTTTCCTCACCAAACATGAGATTGAACGTCCAACACCGCATGCACACGGATTGTCAGGAGAACTGTTAGTGAAGGCGCACTGTCTCCCCTTCTCGCAGATCCCGCATACGACGCGGCTTTTCATCGACTTTCTGGCCTATTCCCCGAATGTCCGCCCTTTCTATCCTCGATCTCCTTACTTCGCACAGTGGATGAAAGAAGAATCTGCAAAGATCTCCTATGATTCCAGCCGTCGCGAACGCGTTAGCGCGATTCTCCAACGTCAAAACAAGTCATGGGATGCTTCGCCGAAAACCCTGGCAAATCTGGAGCGTTTTCGCGATGGCGCGGCAGCGGTTGTCACCGGCCAGCAGGTCGGACTCTTTGGCGGCCCCACTTTCTCCATCTACAAAGCGCTGACCGCGGTGAAACTTGCCGAAGAGGCAACGAGTGCCGGAGTCAACGCGGTCCCCATCTTTTGGCTCGCCACCTACGACCACGATCTTGCCGAGGTCAACCACGTCTCCATTCCGCGGCCTGACGGAACTCTCGAAACCATGACTGCGCCCACCACTGGCGTTGCGGGAGCACCTGTAGGTGCCATCCATTTCACGGATGACATCACGTCGATTGTGGATCAGGCCGCTGCGCTCTTGGGAGACTCCGACGCCACCAATTTCCTTCGCGAATGCTACCGTCCTGGAGTATCTCTGGGCACCGCATTCGCTCGTCTCTATGCCCGCATTTTCGCCGAGTGGGGAGTCATCCTGCTCGATGCGTCCGATCCCGAACTCGCGCGAGTTGCCGAGCCGGTTTACCGCGCTTCGATTGAGCGCTCGGAAGAGATCGCAAACGCGCTGCTTGAGCGTGGCAAGCAACTGGAAGCCTCGGGATATCACCAGCAGGTGAAGGTGACCGAGTCCTCAGTGCTGCTTTTCACGGAAGTGAACGGCGCACGCACGCCGATCCAGCGCAGAGGCACCGGTGCAAACGCAGAGTTCCTTGTGGACGAGCACGAGAAGCTTGGACGTTCTGAATTGCTCGCCCGCATCCAGTCGCATCCAGAACAATTCAGTCCCAACGTTCTGCTTCGACCCGTGGTCGAGGACTATCTCTTGCCCACACTTGCCTATACCGGAGGTGCCGCCGAGACTGCATACTTCGGTCAAGCGGGTGTGGTGTACGAAGCCCTTTCAGGGCGCGTGACACCGATCCTCCCGCGTTTCTCGGCGACGATTGTCGAGCCCAAGATGCAACGCGTGCTTGAGAAACACGGCATTGCGATTACCGATGTATTTGGTGGCCCGGAGGCGCTGCGCCGTGAAATCGCGGCCCGAAGTCTGCCAGACGAATTGCAGACTGCATTCGACAATGCGAAGCATGCTTTCGACTCGAACTTTTCTACGCTGAAAGAGAAACTGGAGAAACTCGATCGCACGTTGGTCGATGCTGCCGAGACTTCACGCTCGAAGATGCAGCATCAGCTGGAAAAACTCCATGCGCAGGCAGCGCGCGCCGAAGCGCAAAAGGGCGAACTAGTGTCGCGCCATGCTGATGCTCTGAGCCAGGCTCTCTTCCCGGATAAAGATCTTCAGGAGCGTGGTATTGGGGGAGTCTATTTCGTTGCTCGTTACGGCAGCGATTTACTTCACCAGCTCTATCAGTCCATGCACTCCGACTGCCACGATCATCAGGTGCTCGAACTGTAGCCAACCGGTTCTCAATTCTGCCTTCTTACTTCTGCGTTTTGCATTCCACCGCTTCTACTTACCGTCGCTGGTCGCCAGATAAGTCCCAAGTCCGATCATAATCGCGCCGGTGACGGTTCGCTGCCTGCGCCGGAATTTCGCAGACGAACGAATTTTCTCGCCTAATGGTCCGGCCATGGCAATGACGATCAAGTCGGCTGTGGTATTCATCACAACCGAGATTGTTCCCAGAGCGACGAATTGCAGAAAAATGTGTCCATTCCCGCGATTCACGAACTGTGGGATGAAGGACAAGAAGAACAGAGCCGTTTTCGGATTGAGCACTTCGGTCGCTACGCCCTGCCACAAGGGATTGCGAGTCGGTCGGACCTCTACTGCCAAAGCTTTGGTCGCAATGTCGCGCCGCGCGTCCAAAATCATCCGCACGCCCAAAATGCATAAATACGCAGCCCCCATGTACTTTACCGTCGCGAAGGCCATCGCGGACTTCGCCAGGATAATGGAAACGCCGAGAGCCGCCGCGAGTACATGAACCATGCCACCCAGAAAAGTTCCGCAGGCGGACAGGACGCCTTCCCACTTTCCACCCGCCAGACTTCGCGCCAGTACATAGAGCATCCCGGGTCCGGGAGCGATTGCCAGCAACACTGCTGCCGTAAGAAAAAGCAAGAACCTCGTCAGATCAAACATTCTTCTGTACCCCAGTTGAGTTGGCCGAGCATTCGCGCAGCCACGCTTCCAGTTCCGTCAGCGATTCCACGCGCGAAAAATCTTTCCCCTTGTAGGCCCCAGACACGTCGAAGAGCACCGCCTGCATTCCCGCATTGCGCGCGCCCACGTAGTCCACTGAGTAGACATCGCCCACATACAGGCTATCCACCGGATCCGCGTTCATCTCGCGTAATGCCGCCGCAAATATCGCGGGATGAGGCTTCTCATGGCCCACTTTTCCGGAATCTGTGATGCAGGCGAAGCAATCGCAAATGCCGCAGCGCCGCAGCACGGCATCGATTCGGCCATCCGCATTCGAAATCACCGCGATCGAATACTGGCTGCGAATACGATCCAACGCATCGCGTGTCCCGGGCAAAATCTGGTCCCAGTTCGCCGAATTCTGGGTGTTCCGTACCAGTTCGTCGCGCACGCGTACTATCCAACCAATCGAGTTGCTGCAGCAGGTGCGTGTGAAAAGTCCACCAGAAGCCACGATCGACTTTGCCGCTCATAAAGCCCTGATCAAATTCCTGCTTCGTCCGCCGCTCCAACGCCTGCCACTCCTCGAGCGAGGGATGCTTCTCCCGCGGGACCGGCGCCAGCATCTTGTTACGATTTGGGAAGAGCAGAGTATTGCCGACGTCGAAGAAAATGAAGCGCGGTTTGCCCATGACCCATATTACTAGGCCGGAAAGCTCGCTCGGGCTCTTGACGGATGGGTTGCCGGGCCCCTCCCGATTCGTGAACCGCAGGCAGAAAAGATGTAATATCCAATCTCAACCTGACCTCGATAATCTGCATCTCTGAACGCATGTCACTTACCGCAGCCACACTGATCACAAGCTTTACGCGAGCCAGTCGCATCGCTCTCGCGATTTATCCAGCGGCAGGTGGTCTTGCAGCAGCGCTGGTTGGGATGGTCTCGCTGGTCCTGTTCCGAGGCAGCCGTCAGGACGTCTACAACATTCTTTGGGCCGTAGTCTTCGGCTTTGCGACTCTGAACATCCTGAGCCTCGCCGCCCGCCGAATGGAACCCAGCAAGCGCGGCCTCAGCTTCGGCGAGTTCATGGCCGTGATGGTCGTTCTGATGTCGGTATTTCTTCTGGGATGGGAGATGCTCAACATCTTTCACATCTTCCCCATCAAACTGCACCACTAAGCAGGAAGGGCTCGAACTGGGTTAGCGGACTACGAGAACTTCCCGCACATTGTCGCGCGCCAGGAAGAATTTGATGGAAGCAAAATCCCGGAAGAGCGTCTCAATGTGGCGATTGTTGAACACGCGCTGCAGCCTGAATCCTTCAGCGATCGCTGTATGAATAGCACCCGTAGGCCCGCGCCTCGCCTCACGACGCAGCACGATTCGCTGCATTTCCAGGACATCTTTTTCAAGAATATGAAAGCGGTAGCACGGAGAATCCGGCCCCGCGTCCTTGGTATGAAAGAAGGCCAGCAGCATGCCCCCAGGTTTTAGCACCGACCATAGCCGCCCCATCACCGGGCGCACCAGGCTTTCATCCAGATAATCCGAAAGATTCCAGCAAAGCACCACATCGAAATGCGCCGCCGGATACTGCAGGTTCTCACCCAGAAACTTGCGGCTGTCGAGCACCACGGTCCCTTGCTCGTCCTTGGTGACGAGCCCCGGCTCGGTGGACGAAACCAGCAGATCCTCGCTGTAGATTTTGTGCCCACGCTCGGTAAAGAACCGAATGTTCGAAGGAGACGTCGAACCGAGATCCAGCACGCACAAGGGTGTCTCCGAATCCCAAAGCCGCGAAAGTTCCCCGAGCCCGCTCGATCGGCGGGTAAGTTTCTGGGCGGGTTGCGGAGTCTCCCCCTGTGCGCCGCCCGATGAGCGAAAAAGCTTCATGAAATTTTGCGTGACCGATGCCATCAGACCTGCTTCTCCAAGTCCGAGGCCGCTGGTTGCTCTGGGACTGATCTCTGAACTATTACCTTAACCCGCCTGGCGACCCGGCAGGAGTTACTTTCCAGCCGCCTTCTCCGCTTTGCCCTGAATGTCCACCTTGCCCTTCAGGTAGGCGCCTTCCTCGATCGAGATTCGCTGCGTCGAGATGTCTCCCGTCACGACTGCCGTCTTGCGCAACTCGACGCGGTCCGTCGCCAGCACATTGCCTTCGAGTTTGCCCTGAACAATGACGCCTTTCGCCTCTACCGATGCCTTGATCTGCCCGTGCGGACCGACCGTCAAGCTATTGCCTTTCAGTGCGATGGTGCCCTCGACTTGGCCATCTATGTAAAGGTCTTCGCTGCCTGACAACTCGCCCTTAATGACCACCGATTTACCAATCTGCGCCAAATCTGCCGACAACGGAGCACTCATAGATTTCTCCTTTGGAAACGGATACTGCACCGAGAACTGGGAAGGCAGGTACAGGACGGCCGCGTCGCTCCTCTCGACTATACCCAAGTCGATGAACCAGCGGCAAGCCAGCTTTCCTGCATCTAAGCTGCAAAAGACCTCCTACTGCAACTTTTTCGAGGCACTTGCTACACTAACCCTGACGATGATCTCCGATCCGGAAGGATCAACCCGCGGCAAGCTGCGGTTGTGTACCGCAGTAGTCCTCTTCGCGATTAGCAGCCTTCATGCTGAACAGGAGAAATCTCCTCAGATATCCGCGAATGACCTGGTTCGTTTGACCGTGGCGCAAGAGGTTGCTGCGGCGAATCGTACTGACGTCAAGCACATGTTCCGCTCGCGGAAGCAGGGCGCCCAAGGGATCTCAAAACCGTCTCTACATTGAAACCAACGATGCCATGGCCGGCATGTTGGTCGCCATCGACGACAAGCCGCTGACGCCTGAACAGGAACAAGCCGAAATCGGTCATCTCGCCTGGCTGACAAACAACCCCGACCACTTAGAAAGAAGAAGGCTCGCGAAAAGGAAGATGCCGATCGTAGTCTGCGCATCATGAAAGCTTTGCCCGACGCGTTTCGGTACGAATACGATGGCACCGAGCCGGGCACCACCACCCAGGGCAAGGCCGGCGATCCACTCGTTCGAGTCAAGTTCACTCCCAATCCTTCCTACTCCCCGCCCACCCGCGTTGAGCAAGTGCTCGGCGGCATGCAGGGCTATCTCTTGATCGACACAGCTCAGCACCGCATCGCGAGGATCGATGGCACTCTGTTTCGCGACGTGAATTTCGGATGGGGCATCTTCGGCCATCTCGACAAGGGCGGGCAGTTTCGTGTTCAGCAAGCCGACGTCGGCGAAGGCTGCTGGGAAATCACTGCCATGAGCCTGCGCATTACAGGAAAGATCCTGATGTTCAAGGGAATCAGTATGATCTCCGATGAGGCGTTCAGCGATTTCCAGCGTGTGCCGGACAATTTGCCATTCGCCAAGGGAGCAGATCTGCTGAAAACGGAGCAGGAAAAAGTGACCCACCTGCAGCAACCTGAAAATCGTCAGGCAGAGAAAACACCGCAGTGACTCACGCCCGCAACGTCTGCTTTCTTACCGTCAATTTCTCGATCAGATCGGTCTTGATCGTGTAACCCGTCCCCGGTTGATCGCTGATGGCAATCATCCCCTGCGGCGAAACCGTCACCTCCGGATCGATGATGTCTTCTTTCCAATAGCGTTTCGAAGCCGAAACGTCCCCGGGCAAACTGAAATTCGCTAGTGTAGATAGCGCGATATTGTGCGCACGCCCGATACCCGTCTCGAGCATTCCCCCACACCACACCGGAACCTTGTGCGCTTGGGCGACGTCATGCACGCTGATGGCCTCGCTGAACCCGCCCACGCGTCCCACCTTGATGTTGATGATGCGGCACGCCTCAATGTCCAGCGCAAATGCCGCACTGCGCGCGCTCACGATCGATTCGTCCAGGCAGATCGCCGTTCGCAGTTCCTTCTGCAGCCGCGCGTGATAGTAGATCTCATCGTTCCAGAGCGGCTGCTCGATCATCAGCAGGTTGAACTGATCGAAGTTGCGCAAATGTTCCACCTGGTCGAGCGTATAAGCCGAATTTGCATCGCAACTAAGTGTGATGTCGGCCCAGCGCGAACGAATTCGCTCCAGCACATTCACATCCCAACCGGGCTTCACCTTCACCTTGATGCGCCGGTACCCGGCCTTTAACTCAGTGTCGATCTTCTCCAGCAGTTGCTCGACCGAATCCTGAATGCCGATCGACACGCCGCACGGAATCTCGGTCCGTGTTCCCCCGAGCAGTTTCCAGAGCGGCTGCTTTTTCTGCTGAGCCTCGGCATCCCAGACTGCATTCTCCAATCCCGGCCTTCGCCATCCGGTGCGCGCGAACCTTAGCCAGAAGCGCCGGGTACCTCCCGTCCCGACTCCACGCGCTTGCCCAAGCAGCATCGGAATCAGATACGTCGTCAGAGTGGGCCACGCACTCTCGATCCACTCGCTGCTGTAGAACGGATCCTCGCCCACCACGCTCTCGCCCCAGCCATCGACCCTTCGCAATGGACTGTGACCAATAGAATGCGCCGGCTGTAGGTACGTCCGAAGCTCGTCTCAAAAAAATGGACGAGCGGCATCTGAATTTCACGCAGCGTGATGGCTTCGATTTTCATCGTGGTAGAGCCGCCGTTTCGTGCCGTCGCGAGGCGCCTTGCCCTCGCCCTTCATCCCTTTGAAGCGTACGACCAGTTCTCATCCCAGCGGCCCAGCAGAAACTTGCCATTGCCTTCTGCGTCGCGCTCGTAGCCAAGCACGGCGAGTCCGTCGTTGAAGGCGTGCAGAAACTGCTTCTCGATTTCGTGCTCTGTACTTCAGCGGCTTTCACCCGTGTCTCCGGAGCAGCTTTCCATTCGTAAATCTGCGCCGGAACCGAGACGCTGGCGATCGTCTGAAACGAGCCGAGTTCTTTCCTTTTGCAGCAATGATTCGCACGCGCTTCGATCTCAGCCACCACTCCGCAATCAGCCGGTCGCTGGGCAGTCCACCCTGCAACGGAGATGAAGTGATTCCGTACTGATTGATGTTGTATCGCCGTGCGATCGCGCCCAGTTTCTCGATGTTCAGATACGCGTTCTTGATCTCCAGCGGATCGAACGTCCACTCGATCAGCTCAATCCCGCGTGACAGCGCTTCTTCCCGCTGCATCAGCTTCAGGCGCCGTCCCAGCCCGCCATTGCGATATTCCTTCCGCACCGCCAGCATGTGCGAGTGCAGGTAAACATGGCCCGATCGCGTGCCCGGGCACCGAAAGCGCGAATCCGACCATCGTCTTCGCCTTCGAATGCGCCCATCACCTGCCCGCCGACCTTATCGGCAACCACGAACATGCGCAGCGGAACAAGTTCCGCGTCGCTGAAATTCCAGACTTCCTTCTGCAGTGCTACGCATGCGTGAAACTCGTCAATGCTGTGGCAGCGGCGCAGTTCAATCTTGTCCGACGTCACGCGCTCCGTTCCTCCGGCCCTGCGGCCTTTTCCTGGCTTCTTCGCCCGCTGCCAAAGGGACTCCAGTTCTTCCATAGCAGCCTGGTCCGGCGTACGCCCGGACTCATGCAGCCGTTCTTCCATCCACTGGAAGCGCCGTTTGAATTTTCGATTTGTCTTGCGCAATGCGGACTCGGCGATCTACCGAAAGATACCGCGCAATATTCACCAGCACGAAAAACAGATCACCGACTTCTTCTTCCAGTCGCGCCTGGAGTTCTTCCGGCACAACGGTTCGTCCTGATCCCGCAACTCCGCGCCCCTGTGGAACCGGGCCCGGGCGCAGGAAACTCTTTCAGTTCTTCGCGCAGTTCGTCGGTCTCTTCCCGCAGCTTGTCGAACAGCCCTTCGATGTTCGGCCAATCGAATCCCGTCTGCGCCGCGCGCGAACTTAGTTTGTGCGCCTCCATCAGCGATGGCATTGCCGAAGAGACCCCTGCCAAAATGGACGCGCTTCTGCTCGGCCGCCGCAGCATTTTCTGTCTTGGCCTTGCTTTTCCGCTCTTCTCACCTTCAGCGCCTCCCAGTTGCGCTTTACCTGGTCTGCAGTGTCGGCCTTCACCTCTCCAAATACATGCGGATGCCGGTTGATCAATTTCGTCGATAGCCGGTCCATGACATCGTCGATCGAAAATGAATTCTGCTCCTTCGCCATCTCGGCGTAGAAGAGCACCTGCAGCAGCAAATCGCCGAATTCACCCGCGAGTTCCGGCCAGTCCCGGTTATCGATCGCTTCCAGTACCTCATAGGTCTCTTCCAGTGTGTAGGGCTTGATCGAGTCGAAGGTCTGTTCGCGGTCCCACGGACATCCCCCCGGGGCGCGCAGCCGCTCCATGATGGCGACCGCCTCGTTCGAAACGTTCTCCTGTGCTGGACATGTGCAGACCAATGTAAATGACCTCAATGCCGCAGGCAATGCGACCGCCAACCGCCCCTCGTGGCACAGCATCCTAACCCCGATGCGCTCGCTTCGCGCTGATCACCGAATGCACTACATCAACCCGCTTAACTTGAAAATTCATAAAAGGAGGAAATGAAGATATGGCAAACGACACGCTTCGCGGCAAAAGAATCGCAATTCTCGTCGCCGACGGATTTGAACAGGCCGAACTGATCGAACCCAGAAAGGCTCTCGACGAGGCGGGCGCGATCACTCAGGTCGTGTCACCGGAAGAAAGCAAAGTGAAAGGATGGAATATGAAAGAGTGGGGCAATGAGATTCCGGTGGACGTTCCGCTCCAAAGGCCAAAGCCGCAGGATTATCACGCGCTTTTGCTGCCGGGTGGCGTCATGAATCCCGATCAGCTGCGCATGAACCCGGAAGCAGTCTCATTCGTGAAGCACTTCACCGATACCGGCAAACCGGTCGCCGCAATCTGCCACGGTCCCTGGACCCTGATCGAAGCGGGCGCGGTGGAAGGGCACACCATGACGTCCTGGCCCTCGCTGAAAACCGATCTCAACAATGCCGGGCGCAGATTGGGAAGACAAGGAAGTCATCCGCGATGGCAAACTGGTTACCAGCCGCAAGCCCGACGACATTCCCGCCTTTAACCGCGAAATGATCGACTGTTTGCGGAAGAAGCCGGAACGCTCGGCGGACTTGCGCAGGATAGCCTAGACGCTGGACTCACTCCTGTCAGAAACTGGCCCGGCTTCAATCGCCGGGCCACTGTCTTCCGACCCGCCATCCGCACGGGTTACTTTCGTTATCATTGGTATGTAGCCGAGCTTGCTGGATCTGCCAGCTGCCAGGCTGGACCATCGTTATCTTCATTCCAGTCGTTCGACGGCGCAGAATCATGTGCAGGTGTAAGTGTTCCAGCAGGTTCCAGTCAGTCTTGCGCGCCTGTTCGCGCTGGGCTTGCTCCTGACCACAAAAATCATGGCTCTAGCGGTTAAACCCCGGCCACCGTTGGAAGGTCAGCATTTCCACGTCATCGTCATCGGAGGCGGCATCAACGGGGTCGCCATCGCCCGGGAATGCGCTCGCGCCGGAAAGCGCACGCTGCTGGTCGAGCAGAACGACTTTGCCTCCGGAGTGACCAGCCGTTCCACCCGCATTATTCATGGCGGTCTTCGCTATCTCGAGCACGGCGAACTCGCGCTGGTTCGCGAGTCGTTGCGGGAACGCGAACGCCTACTCCGCGAACGCTCGCATCTCGTACATCCCGTCCACTTTCTCTTCCTGCTGAATGAGCAAAGCCAGCGCAGCGCCATGAAAGTTCGCGCCGGACTTTGGCTTTATCAGAAGACTGCCGGACACGAAGCCACCAAGCCGAGCGAGATCGAGATGAAGCGGGTGCAGCGCGCGCTCGATGCCGGCCATCAATGGCTGATGCTCAACTTCGAAGACGCGCAATGCGAATTTCCCGAGCGCCTGACCGCCGAGTGGATGACCGAGGCCGCCGACGCCGGAGCAGTCGTCCGCAACCATTGCGAAGTCCTCGCCATCGATGTCGGCCAGGGCCGCGCTCGTGGAGTGCTGCTGCGCGACCGCACCACGGAAAAGATGAGCGGGTGGACGGCAGTTGGATCATCAACTGTACCGGCCCATGGGTCGGATCGGATCTGCCAGCGCTCCACCATTCGGACCGGGAAACCCATGCTCGGCGGAGTCCGCGGATCGCATATCGTGCTGCCGCGATTCTCTGGGCTCCCACGGCGGCGCTCTACACGGAAGCCGCCGATGGACGCCCAGTTTTCGTTCTGCCCTGGAACGATCAGATTCTTGTCGGCACGACGGAAGTTCCTGACGCGGGAGATCCGGGCAAAACCGCTCCTTCCAGCGAAGAGATCGAATACCTCCTGCGCACCGCACGTCCGTTTGTTCCCAAAAGCGAAATTCACCGCGCACGACATCAAGTACGCCTTTGCCGGCGTGCGGCCTCTGCCCAATTCTCCGGGAAACAAGCCTTCCGCGGTCACCCGCCGCCATTTCCTGCACGATCACACCGACGACGGTGCGGCTCGCCTGATTTCCGTATCGGCGGAAAGCTCACCACGGCTGCGTCCCTGGCGCGCGAATGCGCCCGCAAAATCGGCTTCGAGGTCGAAGAGCCCAAAGCGGTCACTATAGGGCCAGGAAGCTCGCTCGATCCCATGCTCGATCAGGAAGTTCTCGAAATCGCGCGTGCCGGCTCGGTCAGCGAAGAAACTGCTCGCAGCGTGATGGAGTGGCATGGCAAGCGCGCCATGGATATAGCCCGCATGGCGCTGGTCAGCGCAGATTTGCGCGCCCCGATCTGTCCCGCACACCTCGCACATTGTCGCCGAAGTTGTTGAGGCCTACCGCAAAGAATATGCCGTCACGCTTGCGGACGCACTGCTGCGCCGTGTTCCCGTTGCGCTTGGCGCTTGCTGGTCGGAGTCCTGCAGTCGCGAAGCGGCTTTGCGCATAGGCGCGGTGCTGGGTTGGAGCCAGCAGGACCTCGGCGCAAATCTCGAAGCGTTCGAGACCGAACGAACCGCCTTCCTGCAAAAGCCTGCTCTCAGCAGATCCGCCCTCGAAGCTGCCGCCGACTAGTCGTGGCCCGCTTCTTTCCTCAACGTTTGACAAAGAAGTTCCGTTTTGTCCGAGATGATTCCGTCGATCCCGAGGTCCGCGAAGCGCCGCACCGTCAGCGCGTTGTTGATGGTCCACACGAAAACTTTCTTCCCGGATTCCTGCAGGTCTCTGATGACCTCAGGAATAGCAAGCTTCTGGTGAAGCATCAAATAGCTAACATTTACTTCGCGCAAACGCTCCAGTTGTGTACGTTTTTCGCAAATCAGGCCCAATGGTATTGCCGCATCCTGCGCATGAAGTGATGACAAAACTTGCGGAAGAAAAGACGAGACCACGCATCCCCGCATGGGTGGATGCTTTCGCAGCAAATCCATGGTGACGCGTTCGAGTCCCTGAACCTTGAGCTCGACATTCAGGAACGCGGTGTTTTGGTATCGAACGAGCACATCTTCCAGGCGCGGCAGGCGCCTGAGTTTTTCCCCGGGAGCGTGTGCGATCTTGATCAGCCGCATCTTTGCGTCATGCCAGATCACCGCAACGCCATCTCGCGTGATGCGCACATCAAACTCGAATCCGTCGCAGCCGTCGGCGATTGCCCGGTCGAATGCTGCAATTGTATTTTCGCGAATAGACTTGAGGCCGCGCGCTCCACGATGCCCGAGCAGAAGAGGACGCTTCATGCGAGCATCACTGAGGAGGGACTAGAGCGGAAGAGACTGGGGCGTATTTCAAGACTCGAAGTCCTGAAAGGGCTCGGCTTCAGCCGAACCGAAAGAGGTTGGGCAAGAATTGCGGCTTTCGCCGCTGAGGGAGTCTTCACGGAACCCATGGACGTCTAGTCAAGGTCGAAATCCCGGATCGGCTTTCCCGTGTCAGGCGTTTCCTTCGCCTTCTTCACCGCCTCCTGGAACTTCTTCTCCAGCAGGTCGGATGCATGTTTCTGCGCTTCCACGGATTGCTGAAAGATGGATTCGCGGCGGTTGTCCTGCTCTCGCATCGCCTTCGCAGCGGCTTCCATGTCGGCAAAAGTCTTCGGCTTAACAGCCGCGGTGTGAGCGATAACAGCCTGGGTTTGCGTATCGACCTTGAGCACCGCGCTACAGCAGGGGCACGTGACTTCAAAGCTTGTCGGTTTCTTCGCCATTTGAGCGAATCATACCGCAAATGGGAATCTATGTGTAAATCCTGGAAGCCTAGACACGGATCACTTACTTCCAGACGATTACTCCCATGCGGAAGAGGTAATGACGCGAGATCTCGATCCGCTGCGGCCGAGAGCGAGCCGTTGGACAGGATCTGGCGCATCTCGTGCGGCGTGTACGCTCTTCGCACCGATGCGACTCCGTCAACGCGAGAGACATAGCTGCGCATCAGCGGGAATCCCGCATACACGAGCGCCAGATGGAGGGGATGACGGATGAGATCGTTGATCAGGAACGCGTAGCGGCTTACGCGTAACGCTTCGCGCGCCGAACTGTGCCAAGTTCCGCAGGCTCGCAGATGATGAGCAAACAAGCTGCAACTCACCAGATCGAAGCTGGCGTCGCGAAAGGGAAGTGCCAGCGCATCGGCAACGAGCGCGCGATGGCTCGTGCCGCAGGTGTGTCTCGACGCGGTCGAGATCGGTGATTTCGAGCGAGATCCCTTTTCTCTGCGAGTTGTTCGCCGGCCGCTCTCGGAACCTCACCGAATCCGGCAGCCACCTCCAGCAGCGAAAGATGTTTCTTGCCAGTCGCTACTGCAGCGCGTTCAATCAGTTTGCGGGTGGTGGAGACTCCGCCGAACCAGCGGTTGATGCGGCAGAGATCGCGCAGCGAGGTTTCTACCTCGCCGGGAGGGCATGCTTCGGAGTCCAGGATTTCCTGAGAGTCGAACCGCTGCATAGTGCCGCAACGCCTTGGATGTCTAAAACCGCAGTGTAGAAGGTCCGGAACTGAAGGTTGTCAAAGCAATGTCAACTGACTTGGGCAGCATGATAAGCCGAAGCTGGGCAGAACTGAATGCCTCAAACTTCCGCTAATTCCTCTTCCAACAGTTGTTTGTTGTAGAGATCGCTGTAGTAGCCGTTCAGTGCGAGCAGTTCCTCGTGGGTGCCGAGTTCGACGATTCGTCCGCCGTGCAGCACGGCGATGCGGTCGGCATTGCGCACGGTCGAGACGCGGTGAGAGATGAAGATCGTGGTTCGTCCCTGCATGACGTCGCGCAGATGGTTGAGGATCCGGTCTTCGGTCTGCGTATCGACGCTCGACAGCGCATCGTCGAGGATCAGAATGCGCGGGTTGCGAATCAGCGCGCGTGCGATCGCGGTGCGCTGTTTCTGTCCGCCCGGAGAGCGTGATTCCGCGTTCTCCGACCAGTGTTTCGTAAGCTTCGGGAAAGCCTTCGATATCCGCAGCAATGTTCGCGGCATCCGCCGAGTTGTGGATCTCGCTATCCGTGGCGGAATCCACGCCCAGTGCGATGTTCTCGCGAATGCGGTCGCTGAACAGGAACGTCTCCTGCGGCACGAATCCGATGTGCTGGCGCAGCGACGACAAGCGAGTAATCGCGGATCGGACGTCCATCGATCAGCACCATTCCAGGTCCCGCATCGTAGATTCGGGGAATCAGATCGACCAGCGTTGTCTTGCCGGAACCTGTTGGTCCGACAATCGCCAGGCTGCTGCCCGCTGGAATCCGCAGATTCACATCGTGCAAAACCTGCTTTCCCTCGTAGCCGAAATTCAGATGGCGGAACTCGATCTCGCCGGTCATCTCACGGTCCTTCGCACCGGGAGCATCCTGGATCTCGGGCCGCTCGTGCATGATCTCGTTGATGCGGATCAACGAAGCCGTTCCGCGCTGGAAGATATTGATGACCCATCCGAGCGCGATGATCGGCCATGTGAGCTGCATCATGTAGGTGCTGAACGAAACGAACTGGCCGACGGTCATCGCTCCGTCGAGTTTCAGCGTCGTGATGATTCCCGGATTGCCTGTCCCGAGACTCGAAACCAATCGGATCGTCGATTGACCGGAGAGCACTTCGCGTCCGCCAAGCCAGAGCACGAGAACCACGGCGCAACCGAGCATCAATTCGAGCGTCGGCCAAAGCATTCCCATCAGCCGAACGAGTTTGAGGCTGCGGCGAATGTATTCCTGGTTCTCGCGCTCAAACGCCGCGATCTCGGCCTCTTCCTGAACGTAGGCGCGAATCAGGCGAGCGCCCGAGAAGTTCTCCTGCGCGCGCGCGGAGATATCGGAGAACATGGCCTGAATGCGCTCGAAGCGCTCGTGAATGCGGCGTCCGAAGGTCTGGATGACGATGCTAACGGCGGGAAGCGGCAGGAACGTGAACAGCGTCAGCCAGGGGCTGATCGAGACCATGAAAGCGAGCGCGCCTGCGGTGTAAACGAAGGTGTTGGCCGAATACATGATCGCGGGACCGAGCAGCATCCGGACCGCATTCAGGTCGTTGGTCGCGCGCGCCATGATGTCGCCTGTGCGATTGCGCTGGTAATACGAGTAACTCAGGCTTTCCAGCTTGGCGAAGAGATCGTTGCGCAGATCGAATTCGATGTCGCGCGAAATCCCGATTACCACCCAGCGCGTCAGGAACTGGAAGATCCCCTTGACGATGGCGATCGCGATCAGCAGTCCCGCGTAAACCAGCAGCTTGTGGCGAGTGACACCTTGATGCAGATCGTCCGCAGCTTTGCCCAGCACCAGCGGAAACAGAATCCATGTGCCGTTGGTGAGCAAGACGGTGGCTGTGCCGAAAACGTATCCCCAGCGATAGCGCTTCACGTAGGGCAACAGCGGACGGAGGCTTTTAGGAAACATGCAAAGTCTGTAGATGAAATTCTAGCAGTGAGGTCGCAGCAATCTTCGGGTGAATCAGTCACCCATGCGGAAGGCACAACTCAGAATGCAGAAGTCTAAAGAGCAAAGTCGGCTCCCATTTTTTTTGCATTCCCGATGGGTGTCGCGGTGACTAGCGTCAGGTTTCTCTGTGGAAATATGTCAAAAAAATCCTCGATCAAAGCAGTTTCTTGGGTTTTCGCGTGGGTTCCGTTTTTGGCAGCAGGAGGGAATTCGACCGGGCATCCCCCCTTGGTCCAATACAATCATTGACTTAGCGTGAAATCTCGAAATAATTTCTATGGCGCTCAGCAACTTACAAGCAAAATCTTGAGCCGAAACAACTTAGCTGGTTTCGACCTCGGTTGATGCGTACGCTACCGCCTTGACGATGATCTGCCGTTTATTTTTCTCGGTCAAGGTCACATGTCACAAGAGAGCTTCGAGGAAAACTTCCCGGGGGAAGGGCACTTGCAGTGAGAACGTGGCTAGTGGCCGCAGAGTCCTGCAAGGACTGCGTCCCGAGATCGGTCTACATTTGAAATCAGTCTGCTTGATCGAGGCTGAAAAGCTCTGCTTGCGCGGTCTCGTCTTGGGAATCGTTCGGGTAAAGGATGAGCCGGGATAGGCCAAGCTCACGACATTGCGCGATCCATGCCTCCCGGGAGAGCTTTCCGGCCATGAGTTGATTGACGGCGTCGAACGGATTCAACTCGAGGACGCCCCGATGCATTCGAAACACGCCGGGCTGGACCTGCAATTCCCAGCCGCTTTGGAGCATTGCCAGCGAAAGTGCGCCGGCGAACAATCCTCCCGCGCGGAAGGTGCGCTGCTCAGGAGAGAGCAGCATACCTTTTGGATCGCGAATGTGGGTTCCTATCTGACGAAAGTTGGGAAGATGATCGGGAATCGACTCCGCATTTACGCCCTTCAAATCGTCGGCATATTCTGCGACGAAGCCCTGCCATGAGGGAATTGTGACGCGGAGAGCAACCTCATCCCAGTGAACATAGTGCAGAGTTCCGGCAGGAAGATCGGGGACGCATTGTTCGACCAAACTGGTTTCGGATGTTTGGGTATCGTCCAAAAGAGCAAGAGCAGGACGGGAGTCCTGTGGAACGGAGCACTCAGGAAAGCTCCCGGCGGCAACGATGCGATCCCGAAGAGGGGGATGGGTGTCGTAGGGCTGTGTTCTTTCTTTTTCCAGCCGCTCGGAAAGGCTTTTTTCGATGGCACTGGAGATCTGAGGCACGTTCAGGAAACGAGTGAATCCGTCGCTGAGAGCGACAAGTTGTCCTTCGCCAAGCAGCGGAGCAACCTCGGATTTCCAGTAAGACGGCCATGCGATAGCGGTGCCGTGGATTGCCCTCAGTCCGCCGATGAGGTTCTGCCGCCCGGCAACAAGGCAGGCGAGTTCATCGGCGCGGAACTCCTGCCGCCGGGAGACGAAGTTGATGGCCCGGAGGAAGCCCATGAAGTACCACTTGAGAATGTTGGTGACCGCCAGGTACATCACTCCAAGAACGGCGATCCGAGCCAACTCACCCACAGATCCGATGTTTTCGAAGATGCGGGTGATGGAGGTTTTGGTTTTGTACACCCATGGCCCGAGGCTGGTATCGCCCCCGTAGTAATGGCCAAATTCATGAGCGAGCACGGCGCGGAACTGAGAAACGGTCAGGGTGGACAGGAGTGGCAGGCCGATGGCCAGTATCCGACGGCTGCCGAATCCCATGATTCCACCACGATCGGCGACGAAAGCATTGGCGTCGCCGACGAGGTAAACCTCGCGCGGAATCTTCTCATTCAGGGCAGCGGCAATCCCATCCAACTCGGCGAATAAGCGTGGTTGAGTGGCGCGATCCAGAAGCAACCCGGGTGCGGTGAACTTGTCGCGCCGCGGAATCAAGGACCACAGCATGGTTCCAGCTATCACGATGCCGAACAAAAAAAGCACCAGAGTCTGGAACCCGGCAGATTCCGAGTGGAACAAAAGCAGATACGGAAGGTAAACACAGGCAGCCGCGAGAAGCGCAACAAAGATGTAGGACGCTACAACCATTGCAATAGAGAAAACTGCAAAGAAAACCATGGAAGGACGGCGCCGGATCTCGAGTTGGGACATAAAATTCGCGGCATCATATCACGCAACCGCCAAGACCGCGGCGACCCGGATCACACTACTGGTTCTAGTTCGAGCGGCCACAGGTCCGAATCGCTGAGCCATGGGTCCCGGCAAGAATCCCATTGTTGGCGCAGAGTTCTCCCTTAGAATAGAAACAAATCTGAATGCCATGGCTCGAGGAATGGCAGGTCTCGTGGAGACTGCGCCGTCTTCGACAGGACTAAACTATCCGACATGTTGAAGTTAAGAACAGTTTGGGCGCTTAGCTGCGCGATATTGCTATCCGGACATGGATTGGGCCAGGCGGCTCCCGCCGGTGCTGCGGGCGGGAATAACGCAGGCGGCGTTGCGCCTGCCGCGCAGACTGCTCCTGCCCCCGCGAAACAAGTTACGTTGGGGGAGGTAGTGCGCCGGGCAATCGCGCAGGAGCGGCGCATGATTACGCTGCTGCGCAACTTCAAGCCGATCGTCGAGACATACGTCCAGGAGCAGAGACCCGATTCGACGCTGGGCAGCGTTCCCAGGAACGACGACTACTTTCTCAGCCGGTTGGATGTTACCGGGAAAGATACCGCGACGCTCTCGTTTACCAGTGATGAGCATGCCGGCGAGAAGAAGTCCAAGGATGGGGGGGCCTTTTCCGCCGACGGTTTTGCAGAGGCTCTATTCCCGGATCTCGATCATTTCAATCTCGACAACTACGATTTTGAATTCGTGCGCTGGGAGACGGTTGGTGATGTGCATTGCGCGGTCCTGAACGTCGCACCCAAGGAGAAGACCCGGAATCGGGGATTTCTGGGGCGCATCTGGGTGGAAGATCAGGACTACAACATCGTGCGTTTCACGGGCACGTATGTGTCGAAATCGTATGCCAAGCGCTCGTTTCACTTCGATAGCTGGCGGCTGAACACGATCAGCGTCGTCTGGACTCCGGCCTATGTGTATACCGAGGAGTCCGATCCGCATGATGCATCGCACCGCACGTTATGGTTTAAGGCGCAGACGCGGGTCTGGGGATACGACCTCGCGAATGCGGGAGATCACAAGGAATATGCGAAGCCGCTCACGGATAACGTAGGGGCGGCGGATCCCAACCGGCACGAGACTTCGCAAAACCTGAATCCAGATCTGACGCTGGGCGGGAATACCTACTCTCCGGATGACAAGGTCGTGGAGCGATTGCAGGTATCTGGCCTCATGGCTCCCGATGGGAATGTGGATCGGATCCTGGAGACGGTGATCAATAACATTCTGGTGACGAATGATCTGGATATTCCGGCGGTGCGCTGCCGGGTGTTGCTGACGACACCGTTGGAATCGTTTGTGATGGGGCGAACGATTGTGCTGAGCCGTGGGTTGATCGATGTGCTGCCGGATGAGGCATCGCTCGCGGCCGTGTTGTCGCATGAACTGGCGCATATTGTCCTAAATCACTCGACCGGCGACAAGTTCATGGCGGGGCTGACGCTGCCGTTTTCGGATCTGGAGATCTTTTCGCATTTGAATTTTCACTTTGATCCGGCGGAGGAAACTGCGGCGGATAAGAAGGGGATCGAGTTGTTTGGGAAGTCACCTTACAAGGACAAACTGGCGGCGGCGGAACTCTTTCTGGAGGCGCTGGACGCACGCTCGCCGGAACTGCCACACCTGCTGCATGGGCGGCTGAGCAATGATTTTGCGAGCAGCCATTTGGTAGGGATGACCGCGCAGGCGAAGACGCTGAAACAGTTGCAGGTGGACCAGATCAATCAAATGGCGGCGTTGCCGCTCGGATCGAGAATCGCGCTGGATTCGTGGTCTGACAAGATTGAGATTGCGAAGCCGCAAGCGGCGCGGCCAGTGTCGGCATCGGAGAAGAGGCCGTTTGAGGTAGGACCGTTCTATCCCTACTTGAAACGGCTGGATGCGGGGGAGAAGAATCAGGCTGCGGCGCAGTCTAGTCCGTAACTTTTCATGCGCATAAAGATTTGGGTGTTTGTTTGATTGTTGAGAACGCGAATCGCCTGGCGGTTCGCGTTCTCTGTTTTTCGGGATAGCTTTTGGATTACTTTTCGAGTGCCGGAATTTCTTTTGGGGGAAAGAAGTATCCGGCGAACGCCTCGCGAGCACGGGGCGTTTTTTGTTTACCTCGCTTCGAGGCGTGCTCTCATACGAAGCTTTTTGTATTCGTAATCCGCGAGTGGCGGCGAGATGCCGCCACCCTTCGGCTCCGCCCAGGGCAGGCTAGCCCGCGCTACTTAGATGAATTCCAGCATCACGATTTCTGGATTTGAGCCCAGGCGGAGCGGTGGGCCCCAGGTGCCGGCGCCACTTGAGGTGAAAACCTGCATCTTGCCGACGCGGCTCAGGCCATAGACAAACTGGCGATAGATCCGCCGGGCCATCCAACTCCAGGGGATGAACTGGCCTAGGTGTGTATGTCCCGACAGTTGCAGAGAGACACCTGCGGCTTCGGCGACTTCGGGGTGATCGGGCGCGTGTAACAGCAGAATGCTGGCACGGCGGCGATCGAGGTGAAGCCCGTGAAGAATGCGATCGAGAGAACCGCGCGCCGCGTTGCGGTACGGCACGCCGATGATCTGCAAGCCATCGACGTCCACCGTTTCGTTATGTAGCACGCGAACACCGGCGGCAGCGACGGCATTCAGATACCTCGTGTCATCCCCAAATTGCTCATGATTGCCGGCAACAAAGTACACGCCCTGGGGAGCGGTGAGTTGGCTCAGCGGTTGAGCGGCGCGGGCTGCGTCGATCGCCGTGCCGTCGTAAAGATCGCCGGCGATAAAGATGGCGTCAGGTTCTTCCCGCAGGATTTTCGCAATCAGGCGACGGAGGAAATTTCCGTTTCGTACATGGCCGAGGTGAACGTCGCTGACCAGGGCAGCTTTACGCCCGCGCCAGGTGTCAGGCAGGTTAGCCAATTCGACCTGGATACGAGTGACTCGGGTCCACTGGGCATTGAAGACTCCGGCAAAACCGAGAGCGAATGCTAGTCCGAAGAGGATTTCCACGAGCAGATGGAAGTTCAGAAGGAATCCGGCAACTCCGGCCAGGGAGAATATGATCCACGAGAATGCTGCGGCCATGGCAAGGAAACTGAGCAATCCCATCCAGATAGCGGCTGCCCGGTAGAAGGCGCGTACAACCGGATTTGTGAAGGAGAAAGCGAGCAAGGAAGCCGAAACGAAACTCATCGAAAGCAGGCCGAGTGTTAGTGGAAGCCACAGTCTTACGGCCGAGGTGGATGCGGCGTTCCGAAAGATCCAGGTCTGATACAGGAAGTAATGGCCGAAGAATAGAACAGCTTGAGTGACTGCGATAAATCCGACGAAGCGTTTGCGCATCGGCTATTAGATTCGGAAATGCCATGCCGGGATTCCGAGTCAGGCGGCATTGTCTTGCGCGACGCGAATGCTTCGAACCGAATTCGAACTGAAAGAAGACGGCGGAAAGATTCGGTGAGCTGTTCGGCTATCCCAATTTACGGCGGGGAGAACCGGCGCGTAATGGCTGTTGGACATGCTTGTCCGGTAAGGCTCGAAGGCTCGCCGGAAGCAGGTCTCGGCGGAAGGCGGCGATGCTGAGGGCCGCCACGATGGCGGTCCAGATGGCAAAGAAGAACGATCCGGCGGAAAGAAAGAAGTCGCTCATCACGGTGCAAATCCTTTGCAGGCGCGAAGTATACGGACGCTGGCTTCGCGCCTGCCATGCGGAAGGGAGTTGCGGTCACGCCTACTGCTCTGGCGAAGCAGGAGGCTCGTCGTTGCTATTTCGGTTCATCCGCTGCTGCATGCGAGCTTCGTGCTGCGCTTCCAGTTGCTTGAGCTGGGACTGTTGGTCCGGAGTGAGCAACTGATAGAGCTCGTTGTGAATGCGCGTCTCCTGCACCGTGAGTTGCGCCTGGATTTGCGCCTTCTGCGCGGCCAGGGCCTGAACCTTGGCCTGATCGAACTGGCCTTCGACATACTGACGAAGCTGCTGATCGATCTGGTGCTCTTGCTGCATCAGGGGCTTGACGGTGGGATGTTCTTTCTGGAAGACGGCCTTCATCTGGGTCTTCTGGTCTTCGGTCAGATTGAGTTTCTGAGCGAAGAAACCCATCCTGTGCCCACCCATTCCAAATTCGTGCCCATGCATAGGCGGGGGAGGCGGAGCATCCGCCGTCTGGGCCTTGGCAACTAGGGATACCATCACGACTGCAAGAGTCGCGATCAGGAAGCGAGAGCAAATCGATTTCATGTGTAACTCCTGTGTGTCCGGTTGTCCGGGGACGTTGCGTTCCCTGATAGGAACACGAGTGCGCGCCAGAAAGCGGTAAAGAGTCGGTCAACCAGAGTAAAGTTTTGTAAGGGGAGCGGTACTGGCCAAAGTCATGGTTTGACAATTCTTTACCGCTGTTCGCTCGGGTATTGATGCACAATATGGCAGGGTATGGATCGAATCCTGGTCATTGACGACGACGTGGAACTCTGCCACCTGGTGGGGGAGTATTTGCGGGCAGAAGGTTTTTCCACCGAGTGCGTTCACGATGGAGAGAGCGGGCTGAAGAAGGCCACGGCGGGCGAGTATCTGCTGGCCGTGCTCGATGTCATGCTTCCGGGCATCAACGGATTTGAGGTGCTGCGGAGAATCCGTGCGGTATCGAAACTCCCTGTGCTGCTGCTGACCGCTCGGGGAGAAGATGTGGATCGTATTGTCGGGCTTGAAATCGGTGCGGATGACTATCTGCCAAAGCCTTTTAATCCAAGGGAGCTGGTAGCGCGCATTCGGGCGGTATTGCGGCGTACGCGGGGAGAGGGAGCTTCTCCGGCTCCGGATGTCGTAATCGTCGGCGACGTGGAACTTGATCCCGCTACGCGAACCGTGCGCCTCGAGGGCAAGCCGGTTGACCTGACTTCGGTGGAATTCAACCTGTTAGAGGTGCTGCTGCGCGAGGCCGGGCGGGTGGTTCCGCGGGAACGGCTGGTGAACGCGGTGCTCAGCCGCAAGTTCTCACCGTTCGATCGCAGCATCGATATGCATGTGAGCAAAGTGCGGAAGAAGTTGGGCGACACCGATGCGGACGAGCACATCAAAACAGTTCGCGGAGTCGGGTATATTTTTGCGCGTCCGCGGGAGAAGGCGAAAGCTTAGGCCGGCCAGACATCCCCGAGGGTTCCGGATTCCCATATGAAAAGCCTCTTTGTCCGAATTTTCCTGTCGTTCTGGATGGCGCAGGCGCTGTTTTTCGTGCTGGCCATTCTGGTCACGCTGGCGTTCCGGCCGCGCAGCTCGACCTGGGAAGCGCTGCGGACGACGGTGCTCAACGATGCCGTGAGTGCGTACGAAGAGGGCAACGAGCAGCAGCTTCGGGAATACCTCGACAGTATCGAAAAGACGCAGCATATACGGGCGTATTTATTCGACGAGCATTTGTTCGAAGTATCGCAGCGCGGAGCGCCGGAATGGGCTGTGCGGGTCGCTGCGGGCGGACCGCGTTCTCCGCATGATGGTTTCCTGTTTCCAGCGCCGCCGGTGCAGCGCGACTCGAAGGCCTCCGCAGATGGGAAACATCGTTACACGGTCGTGCTTGGATTGCCGCCTGGGCCACGCGTATTTATCGGACCACGGGGCCTGCCGTTTACCGGGTTGATCATTGGAATCATCACCTCGGGGCTCGTGTGCTATCTGCTTTCGTGGTATCTCACCAAGCCGATTATGCGGTTGCGCACGGCGGCGCGACAGTTGGCGGCCGGTGATCTGACGGCGCGGGCTGGCCCGGCCTCTCTCATGCGGCGCGATGAGATCTCGGGGCTGATGCGCGACTTCGATGCCATGGCGGAGCGCCTGGAAACGCTGCTCAAGGCGCAGTCGCGGCTGCTGAATGACATCTCGCACGAATTGCGATCGCCGCTGGCGCGTTTAAACGTAGCGTTGGGGCTGGCTCGGCAGCGGGCCGATTCACACAGTACAGACATGCTGGACCGCATTGAGCTGGAGGCGAGCCGGCTGAATGAACTCATTGGACGGATTCTCACGCTGGCGCGGCTGGAGGAAGGGGAGCAGGTTCCGCAAACGCCGGTCCCGGTCGACGAACTCGTGGCAAATGTGGTTGAGGATGCCGAGTTTGAAGCGCAGGCCCGAAACTGCCATGTCAACGCGACGGTTCCCGAAGGCGAATGGGAAGTTCGCGGCAACGCATCGCTGCTGCACAGCGCGGTGGAGAACGTGGTGCGAAATGCGATTCGCTACACCCAGGAAGGGACTTCGGTCGAAGTAAACATGAAGATGCAAGCGCGACCCGGTGCTTCTGAGGCAGTAATCCGCGTCACCGATGCGGGCCCCGGGGTCCCTGCAGACGCACTGGACAAGCTGTTTGAGCCCTTCTACCGGTTGGACGAAGCGAGAGGACGCCACACCGGAGGAGTGGGATTAGGGCTGGCGATTACTGAGAGAGCCGTCCGCTTTCACGGCGGCAAGGTCCGCGCATATAACCGTGACGGAGGTGGCCTGGTGGTCGAGATCACGCTCCCACTGATCCAGGGCCGGAAAATCACTCCGCTGCAGAGCGCGCCGGTGTCTGCAACTCTGAAAGCCTGAGTCTTGAACTCGCACGTACTGTCATGACTTCCCGTATACTGTCCTGCAGGTGATACGGGCAACTCCGCAGAGGTCCCAGGATTCCAATCCATCTTTGTGGGAGTTTGCTCTTCCCGCGCATTCCTGATACACAAATGGGTTGAGATTTCCCGCATTTTCAAGGTGATGAGACCCGTCCTGCGGGTTTCGAGGCGTGCTCGCGCAAACCTCACGCAAAAAATGGAGATGGACGAGAGAATGTCGAAACGATTGTGGCTGCTCGGGGTGATGGGGCTGGTATTAATTGGACTGCTGATGGCTTGCGGGAGCAAATACAACTCCTCGTCGAATGGCTGCTGCTGGTAGGAAGCCAGGGATCCTCGGTGATCCAGACGTTCAGCTTCAATCTGAACAATGGGCATGCGTCGGGTATCGCCAACTCGACGGACTCTACGGGGAATCAGACCTGCATCTTGAATGGTTCGCCGGCTTCAATGGTGACGGACCCGGATGGCGCCTACTTGTATGTGATTATTCAATTCGAGCACGCTCGTGTCCGCCAAGTGACGAACACGGGAATTGCCATCTTTCCAGATCAATTCTGATGGAAATATCACGCAGGTCGGAGACCTTGTTTCCGATCCGAATCCGGTCGCGCTTTCGATGGATTCGGCAGGGAAGTTCCTTTTTGTAGCGGAGGGAACCTACTCCCTTGCGAGTGTCCCGAACGCGCAGCCTTGCCCAAACAGCAATCCTGCTCAATATGGGGTGTGTAGCTATGCAATCGGAAGCGGAGGATCGTTGACGCCGGTGCAGGGAACGTTCACTTTTGTGAACGGAAACGGTTTTCAGCCCCCGAACTTCGTTGCGCTGGCGGCCAGTCCGACCGTTTTCCCCAAGCTCGGCATCAACGGCGTACAGAATGCAGTGTGTCAAACGCCGGGGAACACTCCACCGACCTCGGAATTCCTGTATGCAGTGGATTCCGTGAACTATGTCGTGTGGCAATTCTCGGTCGATACCACCACGGGTGCGCTGGGGAATCCAACAGGAACAACTGCAGTTGCCATGATTGCCACCGACACTGTGCCGGCGGGCGTTGCGGTGGATCCCTGCGACCGGTTCGCATACGTAAGCAACAGCCTGTCGAATAAGATCAGCGCCTACACGATTTGCAGCCAGGTCACGGCGGCATGTCCGAATGCCGATGGAAGCCTGGTAGCGGTTACGGGTTCCCCGTTCAGCAGTTCCGGGAATGCGAATGGCCTGGGGCCGATTGTCGTGGATCCGTTTGGCAACAACGTTTATGTTCTAGGAACGGCTTCCAACACCATTTCAGCCTTCAAGATCACTCCCATATCCGGATCCATCACGGCGATGAACCCGGCGGTGGTTGCTACAGGGAACCGGCCAACTTCGATAGTCATCCGAGCTGACGATAACTGGATGTTCGTCTCGAACTTCGACTCGGGATCGGTTTCGCAATACTCCATCACGCCCGCGACGGGTGACTTGGCGGCAGCGGCCCCCATTACGACAGATAATCTTCCGTTTGGTGTGGCCGTGAAGTAAGCAGTGGGCAGTGATCAGTGGCCAGTGATCGGCATGAACTGTCAGCGTGCGGCTACCAGCCACTCGCTGCGCTTTTCTACGTAGGCACCTTCAGAATAAGATACCCGCCGATAAGAATGAAGATGAGATCCGGCGACCACGCTGCCAAAGCTGGAGGCAGCTGGCTCAGGTCGCCCATGGCTTCGAAGAGCCGCGAGACGACTGTGTAGAACACGGCAACTCCAACGGCGACCGCCACGCCCGTTACAGCGCCGCGTTTTCCTGTCGATAACGCAAAAGGAATCGCCAGGATCGCCATGATCAAGGTGATCAGCGGGTACGAAAGCTTCTTGTTCAGTTCCACCCGCAGGCGCACCACGTCGAATCCGCTTTGCTGCAGGTCGCGGATGTACTGGTGCAGCTCCCCGTAATTCATCTCGCTGTATTGCTTCACTTCTTTCTTGAAATAGGAAGGTGTCTCGGGCAGATCGGGGAAGGTTGACACCTCGAATGGGCGGTAGTCCTCAATGGCTGAGACGTTGAGCGTACGCATCCAGCCTCGTTCGTATTCCCAGCGGTTCAGATTGTCGGACCATCGCGCGCGATCGGCATGGATGCGGCGCGTGACCGTGAAATTTGCCTTGTCAATCTGAAAGACGCTGATGTTGCCGAACTGATCGCGGTCGGGATCGAAGAACTGGTAGTAGTAGATGTCGTTGGCCTGGCCGAAAATCCACTTGCGGTCCGGACGGAGATAGGTCTGCGCCGGCTTGCCTTTGATCTGGTTGTGCAGGGCTTCCTGCCGCTTATTGGTGTGCGGGAGATAGAACTGGTCGGCGAAGAACAGTCCCGCGGCAAAGACTGCGGCCGCGATGATCACCGGCGTGACGATTCGGTAGATGCTGGTGCCGGTGGCCTTGATCGCAGTGATCTCGTTGGAGCGCTGCATGATTCCGAACGTCACCAGGACGGCCAGCAGCATGACCAGCGGCGCAATGTTGTAGAGCAGGTAGGGCGTGACATTCAGGACGTATTCGGCAACCACAATGGGAGGCACTTTGTTGCGCAAGATGTCGCCGAGGAGCTCGAACAGCGTGAAGACGAGCACCAGGACCAGAAACGTCGAGAGGATCATCCCCAGATACACGAAGAAGTCGCGGAGCACGTAGTCGTCGAGCAGCGTGGGGAAGCTGGCGCTGAACACGCGACGCCGTGTCGAGACACGCTCGAAGGCATTCTCGCGGCGACGAGAGAAGCCGTTGGCCAGCAGTGGCTGGTGACGTTTGCCTGCTCCTCGCAACGACCCGAGTTCAAACGGGCGTTTCTCGGCCCGGAGCAACAGGAAAAGCCCTAAGACGAAGAAAACTATGTCGGCGAGCCAGGCTCCGAACCACGGGGCGACACGGCCCTGGCGGGCGAGTGAGACTCCCACGAGCGAGACTACGTAGTAGGCGAAAACCAAAAGAATCGTGAGGACGAAGCCTCCGGACTTGCCGCTCTTTTTCGAAGACAATCCAAGCGGGATTCCTACCAACGCGAGTACAAGACAAGCGGTCGGGAGCGCAAACCGGCGGTAAAACTCGATCAGATACCAGCGGGCCGAGATGGGATCGGAGCGGCTGGCTTTTTGAAGGAGAGCTCCCGTTGCCATCAGACTGGCCGGAAGTGACTCGTCCGACTTGTTCTCGGTGGAAGGCAGTTCAATCGGGATGTCGGTCTGCTGGAAAGTGGAAATCTGGTAGTGGTCGGAATCCTTAGGATCGGTTTCGTGGGCCGATCCATCGATCAAGTGCAAGTGCAGGCGGTCGGGCGCTTCGCTGACCACGATGCCCTCTCTCGCGAGAGTGATCTTCGGATTGGCCGCATCGGAGATGTCGGCCATGAAGACACCTTTCCAGACGGCGGCGCCCTGGGCAGTCTTCACGTCCTGGACGTAGAGAACATATTTCGGGAATCCTTCGTAAAACACCCGGGGCTGAATTTCGAAGGAGACTTGAGATCCTTTGAGGCGGTCTTCGAGGTGGCCGAGCGCGGCCTGAGCGCGCGGGGCGACATAGACGCCGTTCACCAGGGCGATGAGCCAGGCGGCAATGACGAAGATGGAGAGTATGCGCAGGAAGCTCCACACGCCCATGCCACTGGCGCGCATGGCGGTGATCTCGCTATCGGCAGCAAGGCGGCTCAGTCCTATGAGTATGCCGACCAGAACGCTCATGGGAAGCGTATAGGTGAGCGCGAGGGGCACCGTGAAGGAGAAGATTTCAGCAACGCTGGGAAGAGGAGCACTGGCGCGTACGACGAGTTCGAGGATATGTCCGAGGTCGCGGGTGAAGAGGACGAACGTGAAGATGGCTGCGCCGATGAGGGCGTGAGCGGTGACTTCGCGCAAGATGTAGCGGGTGAGAATCCGCATGGGACGCGCTTTAAATGCAGGATAGCATGGGACGTACTCGTTCGCTCTGGGGCTCGATATTCACGCGGGCAGCGTATCGCAAGGGCGATGATTTTGGAGAAGCTGAACGTGGGTGGGTGGTAGTGTTCAAGCTCGGGCCGGAAGCACATGAATTCCTAGGATCTTCCGCTTGCTCGTACATTCACTCGCTGGGATTGCTGTGCACGGAGCACGGCGCAGCGAATTCCGAACAATTCTTCCAGTCTGCGCTCGCCGGCATGCGTCACGCGGACGGCACGAGTTCCGCGCACGCGGGCGATCCACCCGGATTCAATCAGTCTCGTCAGCAATGCGGCGCCCAAAGCACCTCCGACGTGATGGTACCGCTCCGTCCAGTCCAGGCAGCGATTCCCAAAACCACGACGCATGCGACGCAGCGAATCCACGTCAACCCTTAGTTCCTTCAAACTCTTCTTGCCTGCGCCTGTGACATCGAAGCCATTCTCGCCCAGACGAAGCACCCCGCTTCGCAGCAGTTCATTCCTCAGTGCGATTGCCAGCACGCCCGCCAGATGGTCGTAGCAGGTTCGGGCAAAGCGTATCTCCGGCATTGCGGCATTCTCAGACTCCTGGGCGAGCGCCCCAAGAGCTTCGACGGCGTTTGCGACATCTCTGCTCTTAAGACGGAACACACGTTGTCTTCCCACCCGTTCACAAGTCACCAGGCCGCCCGCCAGCAGCTTCGAGAGATGCGAACTCGCAGTTTGCGGAGACACTCCCGCCGACATCGCCAGCTCGGACGCGGAATGACCAGTCCCATTCAGCAGTGCAATGAGCATACGAAGGCGCCCCGGTTCACCGACCAGTTGAGCCACTTGCGAGATGGAATCTGCAGGCATACTTCGATAGCCATTTAAACATACATGGCTCTCCAACGCTACGCTGAAATTGTTGTGCAATTCCTCGTAGGAAGAAATGGAGACAGAGAACTATGTCGATCCCCACAATGCTTCTTCTTGCTGTCCTCACTCTCTCGCAAGTCGCATCGCAAAAGACCGCGCCTGCAACCAGCGTTGTCGGTTATCTGCGCGACAGCGCGTGCGTGCACCGCTTCCATGAAGTGACCAAGCCCCTTCCCAACGGATGCGTCGAAGCTTGCGTCCGCGGAGGGTCGCCGCTGGTGATCTTGACGAGAGATCAGCAGGTCTACCATCCGATCTCCCCCGAGATTCCCGATTCGGATGTTCGCGGCAAGCTGCTTCCTTTCGTGGGCAAATTTGTAAAAATCACCGGTCCAACCTTCAGCCGCGGTGGTTCCACGGCAATCGTAGTGGAGCACGTGGAGGAGGTGAAAGAGTAGAGACAGTTCGCAAAAATGGGAGGCTTGGTATGAGGGATCTATGCATCGAGCTGGAAAACCGTCCCGGCGCCCTGGCAGAGGTGGGGGAATTCCTTGCCCGCTCCGGGGTCAGCATTGAGGGAGGAGGAGCGTGGGTGACAAACCACGGTGCCGTCGCACACTTTCTCGTGGCAGATGGCGCCGTAGCTCGCAAGGCGCTGGAGGAGGCGGGCATTCGAGTATCGAAAGAGTCCGAACTTCTGGTGCAGCGGTTGCGTCAAGATGAACCCGGACAACTCGGGATGATCTGCCGGAGATTTGCAGAAGCGGGCGTCAACATCGATGTTCAATACAGCGATCACGCCGGCCAACTGATCCTCGTGGTCGACAATATGACGCTGGGGCGAGAGATCTCCCAGGCCTGGATGCGGGAGTATGAAAAGGAATTCTCGAAGAAGCCGGCACGGCCAACGAAAGAACACATTTACGAAGTCTCCATTGACTGGACGGGAAATAATGGAGAGGGCACGAAATCCTATAGCAGCTACCGGCGCGACTACCGCGTCAGCGCAGGTGACAAGCCTGCGATCAACGGTTCCAGCGATCCCGCATTTCGGGGCGACATGTCGCGCTACAATCCGGAAGAACTCCTGGTGGCAAGCCTGACGTCGTGCCACATGTTGTGGTATCTGCACCTCTGCTCTACTCATGGAATCACCGTTTCGGAATATCAGGACTCCGCGACCGGAGTGCTGCAGCTCAATGTCAACGGGTCAGGACAGTTTGTGCGCGTGGCGCTGCAACCCAAAGTGACGATAGCTCGCGGGGCCGACCCCGTTCTGGCGGCGGCCTTGCACCAGGATGCCCATGACCGCTGTTTCATCGCACGATCCATCAGTTTTCCGGTGGAGATCGTTCCGACGATTGTGGAAGGGGCGAGCGAATTCCAGAACAATTCTGAATGAGATCTCGCTTTGGCAAGCATGCCCAGGCACGTGGTGCAGAGATCCGGAGGGGGAGGTACGCCTTTCGCCCCTGTTACCAGGTGGAGTCCAGTCTTAGCCGTTGAACTTTTCCGCAATCTCTTGCGTACCTCCTGCTAACCGATTGAGAGTGCCTTCGTCTATTGATGCATAAGGGGTTAAGGCGATGAAAACACAAGCATGGGGATGGCTGGCCGCGGCAGTACTGGCAGCCGGATTGAATGCAAGTTACCACGACGGCGGGTTGCAGTGGGCTCACCGCATCGTCGACCAGGTGGGACATAACACCAGCGCGGTGTTGGCGCTGGCTACGGGAAACGCCGACCGGTTCGTGACGGAGGCGCGGTTTGTGACCGGTCCGGGCGAGTTAACCCCGTGCCGGTTTGCTGCCGTTATGGCGCGGGCACAAGATCAAATTGTGCGCTCTGATGCCCAGTTTGCCCGCTTCGAAGCGATGTCGGACCGCCAAGTCGCGCAACTGGACCGGCTGGCAGCAAATCGCGCTCGCATGGAAACGCAATTGGCTGCGGTGCGTATGCCTCGAGTTTCGTATGCGTCCGTAGTTGTTCGCGCCCCGAAGGTTGTGTGTCCGCGAGTGCGAGTGAATATTCCTCGACTGCCGCATGTAAGCATGCCGGCAATTCCCGAAATTCATATTGAAACGCCAGGCGGCGGACCCGTTTAGAACCCATTTACTTTCGCCTCCACTAAAGCGGGCGCGGAAAAGAGAGCCGCGCCCCATTTTTTTGTTTGATCACGCGTCCACTCATTGTTCCGCGCCATGCAAAATTCTGAAGTCCTTATTTCGCCGTCATAAGCCATGCTTGCTGCTCACTGAACACAAGCCACCGTTCCTCACTCTCGTGCTCGTACACAAAACGGTTCCCTCCTGTGCAAAACCTTAGATTTTTGGTCTATCTCATTTCGAGAAATGCAGCTATAGTGAAAAAGCTCAGCGATTCCTCACGACAACTTCCGGTTGATGGCGCGAAAAAGTGGTTCCACCATCATGCAGGAGGACTTGTACCCGCCCAGTGCTCCGCCATCGCGCGAGGAGCTCGATGATGCGCGTCTCGTAGACCTGGATGTGGATGAGGAATCTCCGTTTCTGCGCGCACAAAAGCGCGTACCCGCCCGCCGCAGTTCGCTTCCCAGGAAAACCGCCAATCGCCTGCTTTGGGGGACGGTTGCTGTACTAATCCTCTGTGCCGGTGCGGGGGGTGCTGCGGTTCTGTATCACTACGGGGAACATTCGTGGCGCTTCCGCATCGAGTCCAGCGATGACATCGATGTCGAAGGCATGCGGAACGTGACCAAGGCGCAAATCATGGAAGTCATGGGCGCCGATATCGGACGAAACATCTTCTTCGTGCCGCTAAGCCAACAGAAGACCCAGCTTGAACAGATTCCGTGGGTCGAGTCGGCCAGCGTGATGCGCTTCGTTCCTAACCATTTGAAGATCGAGATTCATGAGCGTACGCCAGTGGCCTTCGCCCGCGTGGGCCCGCGAATCTTCCTCATCGATGCCGGTGGCACGTTGATGGAACTGCCGCAGAAGCACAAGTATTCGTTCCCGGTGATCCTCGGTATGTATCCGGGCGAGCCGCTCTCGACGCGTGTGCCGCGAATGAAAGCCTATAACCAGCTTGTGCAGGACCTCGATTCGGGTGGGGCGCGGTATTCGCAGGATCTGAGCGAGGTTGATCTGACCGATCTGGAGAATCTCAAGGTTAGAGTAAACGATCCCGCCGGTGATGTTCTGGTGGAACTGGGTTCGTCCGACTACCTGAAGCGTTACAAGATCTACATCAGCCACGTACAGGAATGGCGCCAGCAATTCCAGAAGCTGGAGTCGGTGAACCTGCGCTATGACAACCAGGTGATCGTTAATCCCGACATGGAAGGAAGGCCGAAGCGGGCGGTATTGACTGCATCGGAGGCGAAGGCTGCGGCGGCTGCCGGGGTGAAACCGGCGGCGCTGATCGCGCGGATTAATCCGCACGACAAGACGATCCCCAGGCCGGCGTTTGAGTTGAGCGAGAGGCGGTTCGATCCGAAGGCGGCGGCGAAGAAACCTGTCGTAAGGTCAAGGCCGAAAAGGGCGGCCGTTAGGACGGTGAAGGCTACGCCGAAGAAGCAAACCGCGAAGCACGCGGCGGCGAAGCCAGCAGCGAATCACGCTGCCCCTGCCAAGGGTGTCGTGGCCCATGCAGTGCAGGTGAAGTCTGCGGCGAAGAAGCCTTCCGCGGCAGTAACCGCGAGCGCGTCGAGTCCGAAGCCGAGTCCGGGAGTTGCGAAGCAGTAAGGGCCCAATTCATTGACGTCAGGGAACTCATAACGAATGGCGAATCAGCAGGGAAGTTTCATCACCGCGATTGATGTGGGGAGCGCCAAAACCTGTGCCCTGGTGGCGGAGGCGACGGATTGCGGCCTGCGCTATCGTGGGCACGGCGTGGCCGACTCGCGTGGATCGCGCAAAGGAGTGATCGTCGAACTCGACAAAGCGGTAGCTTCGATCCAGGCCGCAGTCGAAGCGGCCGAGGACGTGGCCGGTGCGGCAGTCGAGCACGCGATCCTCGGGGTCGGCGGATCGCATGTGCGCGGCGTGAACAGCCACGGCGGCATCAGTCTGGGCACGCGTCCACGGGAGATTGGACGCGATGAGATCAAGCAGGCCGTCGAGCGTGCCCGCGCGATTCCGATGCCGGTCGATCGCGAGATTCTTCATCTGTTGCCGCAGGAGTTCATTCTCGACGATCAGGCGGGCGTGCACGATCCGATGGGAATGATGGCGGCGAGGCTGGAGGTGCGCGTACACGTGGTGACCGCCGCGACCAGCGCCACGCAGAACGTCATCACGGCCGTGAATAGGGCTGGAGTGCATGTGGACGATACGGTATTCGAGCCTCTGGCGGCGGCGGATTCAGTTCTGCGATCGGACGAGCGCGAATTGGGCGTCTGCCTCGCCGATATCGGCGCCGGATCGACCGAGTTGATTGTGTTCCAGCAGGGCGCTGTGGCCTACACGGGAGTGATTCCTGTCGGAGGCGATCACTTCACCAGTGATCTCTCGGTGGGATTGTGCACGCCGCTTACGGACGCGGAAAAAATCAAGAAGATCTATGGCAGCGCGGTTGTGACGTTGATTCCCGAGGGCAACGAAGTCGAAGTGCCTTCGGTAGGGGACCGTCCATCAAGACTGCTGCCTCAGCGGTTGGTGGCGGAAATCCTGGAGCCTCGCGCTCGCGAGCTCTTTGAAATGATGCGTGACGCCCTGCGCCAAAGCGGCATGTTTGATTTGTGTATCGCGGGCGTGGTTCTGACCGGTGGCGGTTCACGATTGCCAGGCATCTTCGATGTTGCCGAATCGGCGTTGCGTCGTTCGGTGCGGCTCTCGTGGCCGGCTCCGTTGGCGAAGATGCCTTCGACATTGTCCGAGCCCGAGTTTGCCACCGTTCTGGGCATGGTCAACTACGGCCAGCGAGCGCGAATCGCACGAGGCCTGCAGGATGGCGGCCTGGGATCGAGATTGAAAGCGATGTTTGTAGGAAAAGGAGCATGAAACACAAAGGGCACGAAGTCACACGAAGAGGATCCAGTTGGGATTCGTTTGTGTGCCTTCGTGCCCTTCGTGGTTGATGGGGTTCGTATTTCAAAACAGGAGTCGACTATGAGCAACGACATTCGCATAAGCTTCAACGAAGAGGCCCGCAACGACGCCAAAATCAAAGTGATCGGCGTAGGTGGAGGCGGCGGCAACGCCGTGAACCGCATGATCGATGCCGGCATGGAGGGCATCGAATTCATCGTCGCCAACACGGATCTGCAGGCGCTGCGAATGTCGCATGCACCGGTGAAACTTCAGCTGGGCGTAAAGCTCACCAATGGACTCGGCGCCGGCGCAAATCCGGAAGTCGGCCGCAAGGCCGCGCTCGAAGATTCCGACAAGATCATCGAAGCGCTCGAGGGCGCCGACATGGTATTCGTCACCACGGGGCTGGGCGGCGGAACGGGCACCGGTGCCGCTCCGATTATCGCGTCGCTGGCCAGCGAAATGGGTGCGCTCACGGTTGCGGTCGTCACCAAGCCTTTCTCCTTCGAGGGCAAGCGCCGCATGCAACAAGCCGAGCGGGGCATCTCTGAGCTGATGGAATCGGTGGATACGACCATCGTCATCCCCAACGAAAAGCTGCTCGGGGTCGCCGAAGACGCCGGCTTCTTCGAGTCCTTCCGCATCGCGGACGACATCCTACGCCAGGGCGTGCAGGGCATTTCAGACATCATTACGATCCCGGGCATTATCAACCGTGACTTCGCCGACGTGAAAACGATTATGGCTCGCATGGGGTATGCGGTGATGGGCACCGCTTCAGCCTGCGGTGCAAATCGCACGGTAGAGGCTGCTCAGCGGGCAATCGCTTCGCCGCTGCTCGAAGCCGGAGCCATCGACGGCGCCCGCGGTATCCTCATCAACATTACCGGCTCTTCCTCGCTGAAGTTGGCCGAAGTGCAGCGCGCTTGCTCCATCATCCAGGAGGCCGCGCATGAGGATGCGAACATCATCTTCGGCGCAGTGATGGACGAGAAGATGAAAGATGCGGTGAAGATCACAGTTATTGCGACCGGATTCCGGGAGATGCCGACGGCACGCCCGCGTCCGCATGAGACGCGCAGTTCGTTTGCAGCGATTCACGAGGAGGCCATGGAATTTCCGCAGCCGATGGCCGAAGAAGAGCCGATGCCGGAGCCGGTTTCACCACACATCATGTCGGAGTCGATGATGGATGACCGCCCGTTCGTCGATGATGCTCCCAATGTCGCTTCCATGACCCAACCCGCCCGCAGCGCCGCTGACGTGGTTTCGCTCGAAACCATGCGCGGCGCGATGGTGAACAACTTCGAGCAGAATGACCTGGATGTGCCGGCCTTTCTGCGCAAGAGAAATGACGTAATGTAAAAGGTTCAAAGTGGCAAGGTTTCAAAGTTTCACAGACAAAGGCGCTGATGCCAGAACCTTGAAACCTTGCCGTACGCAAATCTTTTCAGCTGGAGGGAGTACCTTTCCAGTAATCAAGTAACGCATTACCGAAGGCGTCTGACCCGCGGTAATCCTCACTTATGTCCTTGTTCCAGAATGGGTTGAAGCGAAATTAATGTTTCCTCAGATAAAAACTTTTTCATTGCCTGAACTGCGCTAACTCTCTTACTATCAACACAGTTAGGCGAAAGGGCAAAGTTACCGCCCGCTGGCACTGAGCTTGCATCGAAGTACATAGATTCCGGGAGTGAAAACACAGATGTTTAGGGGACGCCTTCTTCGTCTTGTATTGGCCCTTTGCGCCTGCCTTGTTCTGGTAAGCGTCAGCTGGGCTGCCCGCATCACCACCCATACCCCCTCGAAATCGAAATCGCAGAAAGTAAGTGAAACGCAGCGTACGCGCCGCCGCATCCATCGATTAGCACGGAGCCGCAGCGCCAATGTGCGCCGCGTTTCGTTAAATACTCGTCACCGCCGCCGCCGCTATTACGAGCGCTTCACGGCGAACTCGTTCGCGGAAGGCCTCACGGCAGCTGACATCACTGGTGGTGAAGATCCAGTGGTCCGCCAGGCCGCCATTGACGCCCTCGGCAACATGAACGGTACCGTGGTCGCGATTGAGCCGACCAGCGGGCGCGTCCTGGCCATGGTCAACCAGAAGCTGGCGCTCTCGAGCGGCGCACAACCCTGCTCCACCATTAAGCTCTCGGTCGCACTGGCAGCATTGAGCGAAGGATTGGTGTCGAAGGAAACCCCGGTTTCCCTCGGTGGACGCTATCGCATGAACCTGACGACCGCCCTGGCTCACTCCAACAACGCCTATTTCGAAGCTCTTGGACGCAGGCTCGGATTCGAGAAAGTCGCCTACTACGCCCATCAGTATGGTCTTGGCGAACTTGCGGGATACAACATTCCTGGTGAACAGGTCGGCAGCTATCCCGACGAAGCCATTCCCGAAAAGCTCGGCGGCGTAGGCAAGATGTGCTCCTTTGGCGAAGGTGTTTCCATGACTCCGCTGCAACTCGGCGCCATGGTTTCGGCTATCGCGAATGGTGGAACGCTGTATTACCTGCAGCATCCGACGACGCCGGAAGAAGTCGCGAACTTCCAGCCGCGCGTGAAGCGCCAGCTCGATATCGCACCGGTAATTCCCGAACTCTCTGACGGTATGGCGGGCGCGGTACAGTACGGTACGGCTCGTAGACTACGGCTGAATTTCAGCGAAGAAGAAATCCTGGGGAAGACCGGTACGTGTTCGCATGAGGGTACCCGCTACGGCTGGTTTGCCTCGTACGCAAACACCGAGATCGGACGCGTCGTGGTCGTGATCTTCCTCGAAGGTGGACGTCCCACCTTCGGTCCCAAAGCTGCCGAGATCGCTGGACGCATGTATCGCAACATGTATGACCACAACTTCTTCGTTGCCGGGCGCAACCTGCCGACCGATTCGGCCACGGTGAAGACGGTCAGCACGACTCCGTAACCATCATTCACGATTCTTAATTGAGACGTAGCTCTGCTACGTCTCTTTTCTTTGGTATCAACCCCGTCTAGCATTCTCGTCTTCGATGAGCGCGCAGTCGAACTCACCAGGCGGTGCAATGCGGGCGAGAGCCTCCTCAAAGTAGCTTCTCGAGAAAAGAAGAATGCTCGTCCAAGCGAATACCCGGACGAGCATTCCCGAAGTGCAGTAGAGTCCCCTGAAAACTACTGCAGCTCGCAAGTCACAGCATTGTTCCAATCCACAAACGCGCCCTGTGGATTGTCGCGCCATGCCCATACGTGTAGCTCGAAGAATGGATCGAGGTCAAAACGGTTGGGTGAGCCCACAAACTGAAAGTCCTGCCCGTCGAGTTGTGGCGGGGTATTGTTGTTCGCTGCCAGCCAGGTCGCCGCATCCACGATGTACTCGACACCGACCAGCCTGCGAGCATTGCCCACCGGTTCGTAAATCAGGGCTTCCGGATGATCCAGCTGGATTTGTCCGTCTCCCACGAGTGTCGAGTTGACGTAGTGAATGCCCATTGCCCCATGATCCGGGCCGGTGACGCAGCCGAATGCTGGCCCATAACCGGCCGGTCCGGCGTTGTTCACGTCAATGAATTGCCGCGTCGCATTGCGAACATCTTGCACCAGTTTCGCGGGTGCATGAGTCGCGTGCGTGGAATCCTGCGCAACCAATGGCGCGATCGTAATTGTGCCCCATACCACCGACAAGTTCAGGATTGTCAGGGCCCACGCAGGAACTAGTTTCTTGCCTAACTTCATGGTGTCTCCTTCTAGGTTTAGTGTTTTGGTAGGGAAGATCGCTTTCCGCCCACTCGTACTCTTCTGCCGAGTTACAGGCGGCTCGCAGTGACGGAAACCGCAACTCCGTTCGTAAGGGAATCGAATACCGGGGAGTGTCCTGTCCCGAGCTGGACGATTTCCTGCAGCTTCGATTCTGGAGCGTCGGCTTTGATTTTGAAGTTGACGCGAATGCCCTGATATCCCTTGCGCACCTTCGGGTCGAGATCCAGGAAACCGTGCAGATCAATGCCGCCCTCGAACGTCGATTGGACTTCTTCGATGTAAATGCCCCGCGCCGCGGCGTGGTACACCATCGACGTAGTCAGGCAAGCGGCCAGGGCATGCAGCAGATGCTCGACAGGATTGGCGGCTTCGTCATTGCCGAGCAGGACCGGAGGTTCATCCGCCTTAAGCACGAACGTTTTCTGCCGTGGGAGCTCACGTCCTGCGCCGTAAAATCCCGCGACAGCTGTGGAATTCCTGCTGCCTCCCTCCCAGTGGTTGCGCGCGCGGAACTTGAATCTCGCAATCGCTGGACTCTCCTTGATCGTCTCAATGGTTGTAAAAAGATCGTCAAGATTTACCCCGTTCACGAACTTTGGGAGCTTCTGTGCAGTTGCCATCTTTTGCCTCACTTTTTTCCGGTTTTTTTTGAATTAGTCTGCGTTCGATGGCTAAAGGTATTCACAAAACCAGCTTGCAACAAGATGGCAGATATGCCATTGTAGGTAGGCGTTTAGGCCAAACGTATTTGCAGCCAAACTGGGAGCGCCCGATGATCGATGTGACTGTCTTGCTGCTGGATCAGAGTTTTTCCTCGACTGCCGTCGGTCCGATGGAAGTCTTTCGGCACGCTGGCTGGCTCTGGAATCACCTCACCGGCAAACCGGAGCGGCCTCGCTTCAACGTGACCACGGCATCCGCGGACGGGTGCGAAGTTCTCTGTGAAGGTCCGCTTTACATCAAGCCGATGACTTCAATCCAAAAGATCCGCAAGACGGATCTTATTTTTGTCCCGACCACAGGCCTGAGCCTGGACGATGTGGTGGAGCGCAACGCCCCGGTGGTGCCATGGTTGAAGCGATGGCATAAGCGCGGCGCGGCTATCGCAAGCGTCTGTTCTGGAGTGGGACTGGTTGCAGCCACTGGCTTGCTTGACGGCAAGAGGGCGACCACCCATTGGGCGTTGGCAGACCGCTTCCGCGAGAAGTATCCGCGGGTGAAGTGGACGCCGGAGTTGATGGTGACTGAAGATCGGGGATTCTATTGCGGTGGCGGGGTTCATGCCGCGCTCGATCTGAGTTTGTACCTGGTGGAAAAATTCTGCGGGCACGATATCGCCATGGAAAGCTCAAAGGCGATGCTCATTGAGACCCCGCGTGCCTGGCAGGCCGGGTTCGCCATGATTCCGCTCAAGACAGAGCACAATGACGGCGCGATTTCGTCCGCGCAGGACTGGTTCCACCAGAATTTTCACCGGCCATTCCCGCTCGAGGCTCCGGCGCACAAGGCTGGAATGAGCCTGCGCAATTTTGTCCGCCGATTTAAGCAGGCTACCGGAGACAGTCCCTTGACCTATCTGCAAAAGCTGCGCGTGGCGGCAGCGAAGCGCCTGTTGGAGAGCAATCACCGCTCGATACAAGAGATCAGTGACGCAGTCGGTTACCAGGATGTCGCGTTTTTTCGCGCCCTGTTTCACCGGCATACCGGAGAGTCGCCAAGCGCTTATCGGGAGAGATTCGGACTCAACGAACTCTCTTCTGCCCACCGCAATTAAAACAAACCATCACTCGGAGGACTCTTGGATATCAGATCGTTGCAGAAGCCATTCAAAGACCAGTATCGACGCGAACCCGCAAGCTCTCGCATCACTCTGACCGCGAAGGGAAGCGAGACGTCGACGCCACTCTCATGCTCCGTCGATATCGGGCGCGCGGTGTATCAGGCTGAAGCGCATACGGGAGTGGGAGGTTCGGGCACGGCAGCCTGCTCGGGTGATTTGTTACTTGGAGCTTTGGCGGCTTGCGCTCAATTGACCTGCCAGTTGGTCGCGACGGCGATGGGCATTCCGACTCGCCACATCGAGGTCACGGTCAGTGGCGACATGGATCTGCAGGGCACACTCGGACTTTCGAAGGAAGTGCCGGTGGGCTTTCAGTCCATTCGAACTCATTTCCACGTGGATGCGCCGGCAGCCACTCCTGAGCAGTTGCGCGCGTTGCGGGAGAAGACGGAGCAATACTGCGTGGTGCTGCAGACTCTGCTGCATCCGCCGAAGATCGGAAGCGAATGGAGTTCGGCGCAGCAATCTTGAGAACATCTTTCCACTGCTGTCCCTCCCGCTCAGCATAGCGTCTCCTCAGTGATGCAGTTGCGTTCGAAGGCAGTGATGATGGCATACCGTTCCGCGCTGGGGGTGTGGATCCTACTCGCAGCTCGGTGATCCCCCCCGTTTCTCGACGCCCGGGGAACTGGCCGATCCACAGCCGTTTAGCCTCTTTCGGCGCCCTACTTCCCGATGGTTCTCTGGCCGTTATCGCTTGGAAATTGAGCGAGAAGGAACCGGCGTTCGCGCTCGATCCGGGCATATTTCTCGTGGGGCATATTCTCGTTTTTGCGCATGAGCGGGGCCGGTGAAAAGCTGGGTTCGGTCGGAGGGCGGCCGGAGACGACGTTCTGGATTACAGACGATCTAGCCGGGTCCGCGGAGAAGTGCAGAGATCCTGAAACCCGCAGAGAACACGGGTTTCAGGATGACATGTCTGCGGGGTCTCGTTACCTTCTTCTTTAATTCTTCTTCATTTAATCCTTCCTGCTTTAGATCCTGCTTCCTTATCCTGCCCGCTCATTCGGTTTCCTCGCCGATGAATATCGACTGGAGCTTTACGATTCACGAATGCGCCGAGTGACATCTCAGCGCAGGCCCAGTGCTTTTACCGTGTCGTCGTCCAGGACATGCTTGCCGTTCTGGGTTGTGACTACGCCAAAGCCGCCGGAGTAATCCCACATGGCCCAACTGATGTTGTGGCGTTCGAGCGAGGTGCGGACGTCTTTCAACCACGCGAGACGGTCCTGCGGTTGCGCGTGGCGATACACGCCGAACTCGTTGCAGACCAGCGGCACTCCGTTGCGCTTGGCCCAGTCCGCGGCCTGGTTGATTTCGGATTCGATGCGCGAGGCGTCCCAGTGGTCGGCGCCATAGCGGATTACGTAGAGGCGGTCGATGGCTTCAGGAACGGACTCGGCGACCTGAGTTGCGTTCTCCGCGTTCGACGGGTAATGCAGGTTGTTCAGCCAGGTCCAGTAGTACGATCCCCAACTCGCGCCCTGATGCGTGAAGATGTGCGGCTCGTAGAAATGGAAAACGTAGATGACATTGGGATCGCGGAGAGGCTCGAGGAAGATCATGTCGTCATCGTTGTCCCAACTGGCGCCGGGCGTAAGGATTGTGTTTGAAGGCGCGGCTTGACGGATGGCTTTGACCAAGCGGGCGGCGACTCCTTGCCAGCGGTAGGCGTCGTGCATCTCAGGCTCGTTGAGGATTTCGAAGAAGACGCGGTCGGGGTCCCAGGATGGAGATGCGTAGTGCTGCGCCACTCCGCGCCAGAAATCGGCGAAGCGTTCGACGAAGTCGTTGTCGTTGAGCTTGGCCTTGAAGTCGGAGTCGGGATGCATGTCGAGTTCGACCGAGAGGCCCGCGTCGAGAATCATCTTCATCGCGGCATCGAGATAACCGTAGTATTCGGCGGCACCGTTGGTCTTTTGCGCGGCGTCCATCATAGGCTGCGGATTGACGCTGAGACGGACGTGATCGAATCCGGCGGACTTGATCAGTGCGATGTCAGAGGCGGTGGTCCAGGATGCGAAGTGTTCTTTGGTGTATCCCTTGGGATCGTAAACCTGCGCGAACCATTCACTGAGATTGATGCCGTGACGAATGTGTGCGAGGCGAGACGGTGGAACTGTGGACGTTGGGGTTTGAGCTAATGACAGAGAAGAGAGAAGCAGGAATATGGAGATGAAGTGACGCATGGGCCTCCCCGGATGGAGCAGACCATTGTAATGGCGCGGGGTCCGTGGAGGCCCACCCTCTCGCAAAGTACGCGAGAAGAGTGAGGCAACCGGATTTCTGCTGGCTTCGCTCGGAACGGACGAATGCGTCCGCCCCGACACGGTCAACTCTGAATCGGGAGCGCGCGGATACGCTTTTTCGTGGCGGCGTAGATCGCATTGCAGAGGGCAGGTGCTACTGGCGGGACTGATGGCTCGCCGATCCCGGTTGGAGCTTCCTGGCTGGGCACGGCATAGACTTCGACCGTAGGAGTTTCGTCCATGCGCAGCGGAGCGTAGTCGTCGAAGTTGCCCTGCACGACGCGTCCCTTGTCGATTGTGATTTTGGCGCGCAAGGCATTGCCCAAGCCGTACACAATGCCGCCCTGGATCTGCTGTTCGAGAATCGCGGGATTGACGACCTGTCCGCAATCGACGGCGGCGACGACGCGATGGACGCGGGGTTGATCATTCTCCATCGTGATCTCGACGACCTCGGCCATGTATGAGGAGAAGCAGCCGAAGCAGGCGATGCCGCGGTAACGTCCGGCGGGAAGAGGCTTGTCCCATGCGGCCTTTTCGGCGGCGAGTTGCAGTACGCCGCGCATGCGGGCCGTGTGCCAGGTGGTGGTGAAGTAGGCGAGGTCCTGATCTTTGGCGAGCAGTTGCAAGCGATACTTCAACGGATCTTTGTTGGCGGCGACGGCGAGTTCGTCGATGAAAGTCTCGAGTGCGAATGCGGCTTGCAATGCGTACACCGAGCGCATCCAGCCGAGAGGGATGGGAGTTTCGGTCAGGACGTAATCGATCGTGTAGTTCGGAATGCCGTACACCGGTCCGGCTTCGTCGGGGAGATCGGGATCTACGCCATTGGGGACGGGAAGACCTTTCTGTCCGCTGATCGAGGGGGCGATGATTTTGTGGGTCAGCGCGACGGGGAAGCCAGATCCGTCGAGTTTGGCGCTGAGCTGATGCAGGCTTGCCGGACGATAAGTGGAGAAGCGCATGTCATCTTCGCGCGTCCAGATGACCTTGACGGGCGCGTTGATGGCCTTCGACACGAGCGCAGCTTCGACGGCGTAGTCGTGCTCGAGACGGCGTCCGAAGCCGCCGCCCATTAGCGTGACGTTGACCTTCACCTGATCGGGATCGAGCCCGACGGCAGTGGCGACCGAGTCACGGCAATCCTGCGGCACCTGGGTTGGAGCCCACAGTTCGCATTTCGACCCCTGAAAGTGGGCAGTGCAGTTGCCCGGCTCCATCGGAGCGTGCGCCATGAAGGGAAGCGTGTACTCGGCAGAGATCTGACGTCCGCCAGCTTTGGCAGTGTCGCCGGCAGAGTAAAGGCTCGCTGCCTTCTTCGAGGCGCCATCTTTCAACGACTGCATGATGGTGGCGGTGTTGAGATCTTTGTTAGGACCTTCGTCCCATGTGATGTTGAGGACGCGGCGGCCCTCCATCGCGGCCCAGACCGTGTCCGCGACAACCGCGACAGCAGAATCGCCCACCTTGGTGACGAAGTTCACGCCCGGGACTTTCTTTGACTCCTTGTCGTCGGTGTTAGAAACCTTGCCGCCGATGACGGGACATCGCGAGAGCACGGCATACTTCATTCCCGGCACGCGGAAGTCGATGCCGAACGTGGCTTCGCCTTTCACTTTGGCGGGCGAGTCCACGCGGGCGAGGCGTTGACCGACGAGCTTGTAGTCCTTGCTCTGCTTCAGCGGGACATCGGTTGGGATCGGCAGGGTCGCAGCTTTGGCGACGAGATCGCCGTAGTTGAGAGTCCGATTCGAGGCAGCGTGCTTGATGTGACCGCTCTCTGCAGTGCACGCAGAGCGTGGAACTCCCCAGGTGAGCGCGGCTGCCGAGATCAGCATCTCGCGCGCGGCAGCACCAGCTTTGCGCATGGGATCCCAAGTAGTGCGGATGCTCGCGCTCCCGCCGGTGGTCTGGTCTCCGAAGAGGGTGCTGGCACCGGCTTGCTCGATTTCAATCTGCTTCCAGTCGGCCTCGAGTTCTTCGGCGAGGATCATCGGGAGAGCGGTGCGGACGCCCTGTCCCATCTCGGAGCGCGCGACGACCACCGCGACCTTATTGTCGGGAGTGATGCGCAGATAAGCATTGGGAGAGAAGGACTCGTGCTTTGATCCTCTCCATGCGGGAGATAGAAACCGATGACGAGGCCCGCGCCGGCAGCGATTCCGGCGCCAACGAATTCGCGGCGGGAAAGTGGGCTCATCGCGCACCTCCGCTGGCGGCGCGATGGATTGCTTTGCGGATGCGCTCGTAGGTTCCGCAGCGGCAGAGATTGCCGTTCATCGCGTCGGTGATCTGCTGGTCGGAGGGATTCGGAGTTTTCGCCAGCAGGGCTGCCGCGGACATGATCTGTCCGGTCTGGCAGTAGCCGCACTGCGGTACTTCTTCGGCGATCCAAGCGGATTGCAGAATGTGCAATCCACCTGCCCCGAGGCCCTCGATCGTGGTGACGCTCTTGCCCGAGGCCTGCGAAATCGGAGTCGAGCAGGAGCGGATGGCGGTGCCATCGAGGTGGACGGTGCAGGCGCCACATAATCCGGCACCGCAGCCAAATTTTGTTCCCGTGAGTTCTAAGGTGTCGCGCAGGACCCAGAGGAGAGGAGTTTCAGGAGGCACACTAACTTTTCGTTCACTGCCGTTGACGCGGAAAGTGATGTCGGCCATGGTTTGTTCAGGTTGTTAGTTTGGAAGCTGCACAACATGGTACTCAAGTGGCGGAAAAAGGCAAAGGGGCGGACGTTTTGCCATGGTAGCGGGAGGGCCGAAGAGGCTGCGGTAAAACTCCGATCGCGGTGACAGGCGACCACTGGGGCTAAAGCCCATCGTTGATTCTGCGCTTTACGCGGCGCTCAAGAGCCGCTCTTCCACGTCAACTGCGGCATTCAGGAATCTTTCCGGAACTCCAAATACTCGTGCCTGCCCGTGTCTCGCTTCATGCACAGTGAAATCGTGCGCTAGCAATTTCGTCAGGAGGGAGTCAAAATCCCCGTTCTAAACGCCGCAAAATTCGCGACGTTTAGAACGGGGCACCCTCTAGTTTTTCGCCAAGGTGGTTTGCATCGCCGCTTCGATTTGAGCGCCGATCTGCCCCGCGAATTGGTCGAACGCGGGAAGATCAAAGAGACGGAGGCCAATCTCCGGACCGGCTGCAACGGCCGCGTGCACTCCGGCGGCAGTGTCGCGTACAGCGTCGCGAATCTTGAATGCCGTAGCTTTCTCGAAGCTCTCAGAGACGATCACGCTGTCGTCGGGCCAGTGCTCGATGACTACCGGACCCTCTTCGGTGATGAACTCTGCGATCGAGACGGGGCATTTCGATCCGGTACAGCCGGGTGAAGCCTGCGGAGTCGCGGTGTGGTAACGCTGTGGGATTGTCGAGGCATAGAACCGGGCATAACGCTCGGCCGCTTGCGGCGACTTCCAGCGCGAGACGTAGAGCAGAGCAAGGTCAGACTGTCGTCGAAGCGTCTGCCGATGCTTTGTCTTTGCGGCGGTAGGCGAAGTATGCGCCTCCCTGCCACGTGGAGGAAACTTCGTCTGCATTTCTGCGTTCGCCGTACTGTTTGACGTACGCGCGCACATCGAGTTGGCCCACACCGCCTGAGTCGTAGATGTCGTATTGCTCGCCGATCAACTGCTTGAGGTCCGGAATGGCGACCGCCGGCAATTTCTCTCCGTTGATGTATGTGTCGGGCTCGAGAATCTGGTGAGAATTGCGCGGAGGGTGCGCGAAGGCTCCGGCAAAAGCCATCTTCTTTCCGCCCTTGTGCAGCAGTTCCCCTTCGAAGATCAGTCCTTCCTTGTAGGCAAAGGTCCCCGCTTCGCGCAGGATCATGGGCGCGTCGTGGAGCATCTGCGAATCCTGCACAGCTTTCACCGCCGGATCTTCCATCTGATAGATGAGGCCGGGAGTGTCTTCAAGGCTGCGGTGAACCGGAGCAATCAGATAGTCGACATACACGACCATCGCTTGGCCTTCGACGACTGCCTTGCGGGCGATGGCTGCATCATCGTCCTCCGGTTTGGAAGCGGATGCGGGCTTCTCCACCGCTTTCATCCACTTGCGCAGATCGTAGTTCTGGTCTTGCAGGGCGTGCGTGAGTTCGTGCGCGACGATGGGTTCTTGCCGGTCGGGTGGAACCCAGTTCAGGAGGGAGATGATCTTGGTTTCCGGATCGTAGTATCCGGCGATCTCGTTGCCGGTGGACTTGACCAGGAAATCGCGCAGATTGAAATCGCGAGGCAGAAACCCCAGCTTCTTCATGCTGAGTTCGCTGTGGGCAAAGCGCTGCGTGTACTCTTCCTTGGCGAGTTGCCCGGTCATATATTTCTCGACATCGGCCTTGCTGACCAGGCGGCGTTTCACTGTGGCGTGCTTGGGGAGTCCGGAATCTTCGGAGGAAAACGTGAAGATCTTGTCGACGGATTCGAAAAGCTTCTTCGTGTCGGCATCGGTCATGCGGACTTCGTCGCTGGTTTCTTTCCGCAGTTTGCGCGCAACGTCGCCGAGACTCGGCGAGGAACTGTCCTGGCTGAAGGCATTTGTGGCGAACAGGGATAGCAGCCAGATTGCAGACATGAATCGCCACAAGCGGCACGTCATCGGAAGACCTCAGTGAGCCACAAAGAATGCAGCCTCACTGATTCTCCGCGAAGGAAGCGACAAAATATGTAGGAAAGGCGCAGGTTTGGCTTACGAAGGTAATGCAATAAAGCTGTCAGCTCTCAGCTAACCGCTAACTCGTGTCTATTTGAGTTGGGTGAGCTTCTGGGAGGCGAGCTGTCCGGCTTCTTCGGTCGGATTCTCTTTCTTGATCTGCTCGTAGAGGTGCTTGGCATCGAGGGGTTGATTGTTGTCCTGGTATGCCTCGGCCAGTTGCAACTGCGCCGTCGTTTTGCTGACGGAATCGGTGGGCTTGTTGATCAGCTCCTGATAGAGGGGCACGGCTTCCTTGATGCGATTGCTGTTGGCATAAAGTCCGGCGAGAGCGTCCTTGGCCAGCGATGCGACCTGGCGATTACCGTGTGACGCTACGTCTTTGAAATTACGCTCAGCGGTTGCATTGTCGCCAGTGCCGACGGCAGTTACGCCGACAAAATAGTGGGCCATATCGGCCGTGCGGGTGTGTGGATACTTGTCCACAATCGCCTGAAACTGCTTCTGCGCCGCCTGCGCGCGTTCTTTGGCGGAGGTGAACGTGGGAAAATCAGGCTGCTCGGGAGTGCCTGCCGGACGGAGCGGAGTGTCCATGGTGCGGACGGCCTGCGCGAGATCGAAACTAGCCTTTTCGTCCCGTGCGTTCAGGTAATACCAGCCACCAAGGATCCCACCGACGACGATGACGGCTACGATTGCGGAGATGATGATGGTAGAACGATGTTCAACAGTCCAATCGGCGGCTCCGATGGTGACACGGCTAAAGGCGTCCTGCTTTAGTTGATGGCGGGTCTCTGCGCGCACAAACTTCCCTTCTGCTGGTAGGAATGGGTGGACAAACTAACAGTTTAACAGGGGCAAAATGGGGCGTCAAAAGAAGGGAAGGGCGGGATATGGTGCGAGTGCGGAGCTGCGCTCCGCGGACAGCCGAGGGCTGCTGTCCCAACATAAACCAGGGCCGGTTCCCAAATAGCCGAGGCTCTTCCCACCGAGGCTATCGCTGTTCGGATTCTGTAACAGTTCTCGATTGTTCTTGGCATATTGCTGTAACACGGGTAGTTTGTCGGTCTCGTTTCCTTCCCCCCTAACTTCACGCAAAGGAGACAATTGAATGTTGAGACCAGGCGCAACCCGTCCGCGTATCAAGCTGGGCCACTCGCAGGCGCATCACGGGGTGAGTGGGCTTGATCCGATTTCCCACCGTAATACCGGGTTCCAGACCTTACCGCCGCCGCTAGGACTGCCTCCGTATCACTACGATCTCAGCGAGCAGTTTCCCGACATCGCGAACGAGATCAGCGATGCGGGCAAGATGACGCTCGATGTTCTGGGGGATTCAGGAGGCGTGAAGGATGGCGAGTTTCAATCGCACGTAGCGTCGGCGATGATCGACGCGCTGGAGAAGCCGAACCCGTCGCTGTTCTGCTATCACGTTGGCGATGTCGTGTATTTCACCGGCGCGCACGATGATTACTACGACCAGTTTTATGAGCCGTACGAGCACTACACTCCGCCGATCTTTTCGATCCCCGGTAACCATGACGGCGAAGTCGATGACCCTGCAGGCCAGACGTCGCTCGACGGTTGGGTCGCTTACTTTATGCAGAAGAATCCTGATGTGGATCCGGTGTCGAAGGACGCGCCGCGGGTGGGGCTGAATCTCCCGAATCCGTACTGGACGCTGGTGACTCCGCTGGCGACGTTTATTGGGATGTATACCAATGTTCCGGAACATGGATCGATCGACTCGAATCAGCAGATGTGGCTGACGAATGAGTTCGCGACTGCGCCAACCGATCGCGCGCTGGTCCTGTCGCTGCATCATCCCATCTACTCGTTTGACGTCTTTCACAGTGGCAGTTCGAAGATGGCGGATGCTCTGGAGAATGCGATCCGGGATACGGGCCGGGTGCCGAACCTGGTGTTGAACGGACATGTACACGATTACCAGCGGATCGAACAGAAGGTCGCCCCGGATGGACCGACTCCATTCATCGTGACCGGCAACGGTGGATACCACAACCTGCATAAACTCCATTCATCCGATGGGACTGCCGCACCAGATACCGGGGCCAAATTGATCTACGGGAATGACAAGGTTTGGGGATACCTGAAATTGACCATCGACAAGGAATCGATTAAAGGGCAGTCAACAGAAGTGGATCGAACCGGCAAAGTAACAGTGGGCGTGGACAAGTTCCAATATCCTGCGGGGCCGGTGCAACTGAAGAATCCGAAGAGTGTGCCGACGCTGTAAGGGCGTACTTCGTGGCCTTGAGATCGTGACAGGTGTTGAGTGTTCTGTTTTGCAGGGCTCTCAACCGGTCACGATCTTTTTTCGAATCCTGGTATTGGAATCGCCGCTCTACTTTAAAAATCCCCTTGCCTTCTGCTACTCTGCGCTTTCCGTTCTGGAAAGGAATCGACAAGAATGTCCCTGAAAAAGCGGTCGTTCTCGACTATTGCTGTTTTGATCTGTCTAACCTTTTCTCTCTCCGCGGCTGACAAGAAATCCAAAGACACCAAGGCTGAAGAGTCGAAGCCGTCTTATGAACAGCCACAGCCTGCGACCGAGAATCTCGATTACACGATGTACCAGCGCATTCGGGATGAGGGCCTCTCGCACTCTCATGTGATGGACTATGCGTCGGCGCTGACGGATGGGATCGGCCCGCGGCTGACCGGATCTCCGAATCTAAAGAAGGCGAATGAATGGACGCGCGACCAGTTCACCGCGATGGGCTGCTCGAACGCGCATCTGGAAGACTGGGGCGAGTTCGGCATGGGCTGGCGGCAACTGAATACGTGGGTGCGCATGTCGGCGCCGGATACGGCGGTGTTCATCGCCCAAGCGCTGCCGTGGTCGCCTTCGAGCCACGGTCCGATTAACGGGCGCGCGGTCTGGGTGGAAGCGAACAACGAAAAGGATCTGGAGAAGTACAAAGGCAAACTGGCTGGGAAGATTGTCTTCTTTGGTCCGATGCGCGAGGTGAAGCCCGTCGATAAGCCGCTCTTCAAACGGGATGACGATGCGGACCTGAAGAAGATCGAAGAGTATCCGGTGCGTGTGGGCGAACATGCGGATTTCTTCGCGGAGTTCATCAAGCGCCTGGAATTCCGCGAGAAGGCCGGCAAATTCTTTGCCGACGAGCATGCCGCAGGCATTGTGGCGCCGAGTCGCGATGGGAGGGATAGCGGCGGTTCCGGGGGAACGATTTTCGATGATGGCGGGTCCGGGATGGGATGGTTCACCTATCAACGCCAACATGCCGAAGCGCTGCCGATTGTTGTCATGGCGATTGAGAACTATGGACGCGTGTACCGTCTGCTGAAGTCGAATGTTCCGGTCACGATCGAGATGGATGTTGAGACCGAGTTTACCGGCGATCATGAGCACGGGTTCGATACGGTCGCAGAAATTCCGGGGACTGATCCAAAACTGAAAGATGAAGTTGTGATGGTGGGCGGGCACTTGGATTCGTGGGCTTCCGGCACGGGCGCGACAGATAACGGCGCGGGCACCGTGGTTGCGATGGAGGTGATACGGATCCTGAATGCGTTGAAAGTCCAGCCGCGGCGCACGATTCGGGTCGCGCTTTGGACCGGAGAGGAGCAGGGCGAGTTTGGTTCGTACGGATATGTGAAGCAGCATTTCGGATTTGTTCCGCTCTCGACAGCTCCCGATCAGCTGGCGCTACCCGATTTTCTGCGCAAGCCGGCGGGACCGGTGCAGTTGAAGCCGGAGCAGTCGAAGGTCTCCGGATACTTCAACGTGGATAACGGATCAGGGAAGATTCGCGGCATCTACCTGCAGGAGAATGCGTCGGTAGCGCCGATCTTCCGCCAATGGATGGCGCCGCTGGCGGACCTGGGCGTGGGTGCGATTACGATGCGCAATACTGGCGGCACCGATCACGAGGCGTTCGATTCCGTCGGGATTCCGGGATTCCAGTTCATTCAAGATACGCTCGATTATGGATCGCGTACGCATCATTCGAATATGGATGTGTACGAGCGATTGCAGCCGGAAGATTTGGCGCAGGCCGCTACGGTCGAAGCGATCTTTGTTTACAACGCGGCGATGCGCGATCAGATGCTGCCGCGCAAGCCGCTGCCGCATCCGGAACTGGAAGAGCAGAGAAAAGCTCCGCTGAAGGATGTAATGCCCGGGGAAGAAAAAGCGGCGGAAGAAGAGAAGAAGCCGGGGATGTAAGCCTGGCAAAACGATAACTAGGACACGAAGGTTCACGAAGGAACCCGAGCGGTTGGCGAGTCTCCTTTGTGCAACTTCGTGTCCTTCGTGGTTTTGTGATTTCGAATGCGTGCATCTGAAGAAGTGGCGGAGACTGCGATTTGCTCCTGCCAACTCTTTGGGGTAGCCTCGTCTAACACAGTACCTCTTCCTGGGGAGTTCCTCCTATGGCAGCGATTCAGTTGATGATCAATGGGCGGTCTCACGATGTGGACGTGTCCCCTGATACGCCGTTGTTGTGGGTATTACGCGACGATCTCAGCATGACCGGCACGAAGTACGGGTGCGGCATGGGCCTGTGCGGCGCGTGCACGGTGCATCTTGATGGCGAAGCAGTGCGCGCATGCCAGACTGCTGTGTCGTCGGTGGGAACGAAGAAGATTACGACGATTGAGGGACTGTCGTCCGACAACTCGCATCCGGTGCAGCACGCATGGATTGCCGAACAGGTTCCGCAGTGCGGATACTGCCAGCCGGGACAGATCATGTCGGCGGCGGCGCTACTGGCGAAGACTCCGCATCCCAGCGATGAGCAGATTGAGAGTGCAATGGTGGGGAATCTTTGCCGTTGCGGCATGTATCAGCGGATTCGAAAGGCCATTCATCGAGCCAGCCAGACGTCCGGAAAGGGAGCATAGTCATGGCGATCAACCGTCGAGCATTTGTGGTGCGGACCGCGGCGGCAGGCGCCGGGCTACTGATTGGCGTGCGTTTTCCGGGAGCGCTGTTAAACGCGCAGGAGAACGAGAAGGCGGCCAAGAAGCCGCCAGTAAGTCCGTTCGATGCCTACATTCACATACATCCCGATAACAGGATTTCGCTCATCGTTGCGAAATCGGAAATGGGGCAGGGAATCAAGACCGGGTTGGCAATGATCCTCGCCGAAGAGGCGGAGGTCGATTTCAACTCGGTCAGCGTGGAGCAGGCGGATACGCGTCCGGATATTTATACGCACATGGGCACCGGCGGCAGCGGCAGCACGATGGAGAACTACGATCCACTACGGCGAGCGGGAGCGACCGTCCGCGAGCTGATGATTACAGCTGCTGCGTCGAAATGGAATGTTGAGCGCGATGAGTGCGAGGCGAAGAAGGGCACGGTGGTGCACGCGAAATCTTCGCGCAAAGCCACTTACGGCGATCTTGTGGAAAGTGCGCAGAAGTTGCCGCTGCCCGATCCGGAGAAGGTCGAACTTAAGGACGAATCGGAGTTCACCCTGATTGGTCATGCGACGCCACGGGTGGATATTCCTGCAAAGGTCAATGGGAGCGCGCAGTTCGGCATTGACGTTCGCGTGCCGGATATGAAGTTTGCGGTGGTGGCGAGGTGTCCGACGTTCGGGGGCAAGCCGGTGCATTTCGATGCGTCGAAGGCGAAGGCGATTGCTGGCGTGCGCGATGTGTTCGAGATCCCCGCGCTGGGGCGCGATAAATTCACCGCAGGGGGAGTCGTGGTCGTGGCCGATTCCACATGGGCCGCGATGAAGGGCAGAGAGGCGCTGGAGATTACCTGGGAGCACGGTCCGGGAGCATCGGAATCGAGCGACACGTTGCGCGAGGCGCTGCATACGGCTGCAGCGAAATCCGGCAAGCGTCTTCGCAATGATGGTGACGTGGACAAGGCGCTCTCGAATGGCGGAAAGCACGTCGAATCCATGTACGAGTTTCCGTATCTGGCGCACGCCACCATGGAGCCGATGAACATCACCGCTCACGCGCGCGCCGGAGAGGCGGAGGTGTGGGCGCCGACGCAGTCGCCGGACTGGGTGCAGCGCACTGTCGCGGAGATTCTGGAGCTTCCGCCGAATAAGGTCGCGGTGCACACGACATATCTGGGTGGAGGATTCGGGCGGCGGTACATGGCGGATTATCCGGCGGAAGTGGCGCAGATCGCGAAGGTGGTGCGCAAGCCGGTGCAGCTTGTCTGGTCGCGCGAGGATGACATGACGCACGACTTTTACCGTCCATCAGCATGTCACAACATGCGCGGGGCGGTCAGCGCTGCAGGACATCCACTGGCGTGGTCGCATACGATCGCGTCGACTTCGATTGGCGGCTGGTGGGATCCGCCGGAGCATGCTGCGCCCGAGAAATCGGAGGTCGGAGGGGCGCTGCAGATGCCATATACGATTCCGAATGTGCGGCTGGAGTACAACCCTGTCGCGAGTGTGGTGCCGCCGCTGTGGTGGCGGTCGGTCGAGCACTCGTTCAATGGATTCGCAGTGGAATGTTTCATCGACGAGCTGGCCGCCGCGGCAGGGAAGGACCCGGTGCAGTTCCGGCGATCGTTGCTGGTGAAGCCTCCGCACTGGAAGCCGCGGTTCGAAGATGATCCGGATCCGGCGCGGCTGCGAGGGGTCCTGAATCTGGCTGCGCTGAAGGCGGGTTGGGGCAAACCTCTGCCGAAAGGCAAGGGCCGTGGCATCGCTTCGTATTCTTCCTTCGGCAGCTACATTGCCGAGGTGGCGGAAGTTACGGTGAAGGATGGGAATTTCAAGATCGACCGAATTGTGGCCGCGATCGATTGCGGCCGGATTGTCAATCCGGAATCGGTACGGGCGCAAGCGGAGAGCGCAATCGTCTATGGCCTCAGCGCGGCGCTCAAGAATGCGATCACGATCAGGAGCGGCGCGGTGGAGCAGGCCAACTTCGATGGGTACGATCCCATTCGAATCAACGAAGCCCCGCACATTGAAGTGTATTTAACGCACAGCACGGAAGATCCCGGAGGCATGGGAGAGCCTGCGCTGCCGCCGGCGGCGCCGGCCGTGGCGAATGCCATCTTCGCGGCATCGGGGCAGCGGCTGAGGAAGCTGCCGTTCCAGCTCAAGACTATCTAGGACTATTGTGTCTTGCCCTTGGGCGGCAGAGCGTATCTAGCTACGTCTCTACGATTGCCATTTTCATGTATACAGTGTACACCTCGATGTGTACACTGTATACATGCAGGCGGATTCCTCAGCGAGAAAGATCGCTCTCGCCAGCCGGCGTTTGCTGGATAAAGAAGGCGCCGACGCTGTGACTATGCGCAAGGTAGCGCGTTCCGTAGGGCTGAGTGCGATGGCGATCTACCGGCACTATCCCGATCGCGATGGGCTGCTGAATGCTGTTGCCGACGAAGGATTCCGCGAATTGGCGGCCCGCCTCGCGCAACTGCACGCGGGCGGCGATTTCGAACGACGGCTCATGAGAATGGGAGAGGCCTTCCTCGATCATGCTCTCGAGAATCCGCGACTGTTCGAACTCATGTTCCTCAAGCCACGCGCGGGGGCACGCCAGTATCCGCACGATTTTGAGGCTGGAGCGTCGCCAACGGCGAATCCGATGGCCGATCTGGTGCGCGAAGCAATGACGGCAGGCTACTTCCGTCGGGACAATGTCTGGGAAATCGTCTTCGAGATCGGAGCGCTCTCGCACGGGCTGATCATGCTTTATCTCGGGGGCAGACTTAGCCTGACTCCGAGCCGCTTCCGCAGTTTCTATCGCAGGTCCTTCCGGAGGTACATCCGTGGCATCCGTAAATAGAAAATCCGTGGCAGGCGCGTTGGTTGCGGTGCTCATCACCGCGGTGCTGGTGTACTTCGGCACGGGCCTGTTCCCACGATGGCCGTTGCTCTGGTTCGCACCTTTGCCCTTACTGCTGCTTGCGCAGCGGAGCTCCTGGTGGGTAGCGGGACTGTCCGCGTTTGTGGGGTGGGGCGCGGGCGCGCTGAATAACCAACACTACTTCGGAAGCCTGCTGCATCTTCCCGTGTCGGTCCAGGCAACGATCTTTGCCGGCCCGGCGTTGCTTCTCGCGATTTCTGTGCTGCTGTTTCGAGCGCTCTTGCGACGAGGGGCAGCGTGGAGCGCCTTGCTTGCGTTTCCGGCTGCGTACACCTCGTTCGAGTACCTCGCGGATCTCGGTTCGCCTCATGGGACAGCGGGGAGTCTCTCCTACTCGCAGCTCAACTTTCTGCCGTTTCTGCAACTCGCTTCGATCACGGGGCCTTGGGGAATGACATTCTTCGTCCTGCTGTTTTCGTCCGGGTTGGCGGTCGCGATCTACTTGTGGAAGACGGACTTCAGACGGGCCGTATGGATTCTCGGCGCATCATGGGGATTGCTTGCTGTGGTGTTAATTTTCGGGGCAGTGCGGCTGGCGACTTCTCCGCAAGGTCTAACGGTGAAGGTAGGACTGATCGCGTCGGATCTTCGGGAGAACCAGAATGTCGCCGATGAAGGAGTACCGTCCGAGCGCTTGTTGCGCGCCTATGCCGATCAAGCAGAGGCACTGGCTGCCCAGGGCGCGCATGTGATCGTGATCCCGGAGAAGATCGGGGTTATCGTTGAGTCCAACAAAGCGCAAGCGGATGCGGTCCTGCAATCCGTAGCGGACAAAGCCAACGTGGTTATTGTGGCAGGCGTGGTCGATGTTGCTCCACCCGTAGGCTACAACCAGGCACGGATATACATTCCGCGTGCGGCTGTGCAGACCTACAACAAGCGCCATATGCTGCCGCCGTTCGAATCCCGTTTTAAGCCGGGAACAACGCTCACCACTCTGTACGCGCCTCCCGCGACCTGGGGCGTCGAAATTTGCAAAGACATGGATTTCACACCGTTGTCGCGCGAATACGGCCAACGCGATGCAGGGCTCATGTTGGTGCCGGCTTGGGATTTTGTTCTCGACCGTGTTCAACACGGTCACATGGCAATTATGCGCGGAGTGGAGGATGGGTTCAGTATTGCGCGAGCGGCTCGCCAGGGGTTTCTCACGGTGAGTGACGATCGCGGCAGAATTTTGGCGGAGACACGGAGCGATTCCGCCCCATTTGCAACTCTACTGGCCGACGTGCCTGTAGTGCACGATCGCACCGTCTATCTGCTCTTTGGGAATTGGTTCGCGTGGTTGTCGATCGTGGTTGCGGTTATCACGTGCGTGCAGCTTTACCGGGTGCGAGGGCACGCTGCTTCATTTCCACATCAGCGGATTGTGGTCACGCCGGCACCGATCTCGAACTAGCCTGAAAATATGAACGCCGCCGGTCTATCGGCGGCGATCGTTTGACCACGCAGTCCCGGGTTAGCGCGATGCTTCTTCCAGTTCACCTTTCTCAAGCTTTTCCTGGCACTCGATGCAGTGGCGCGTCCAGGGCACAGCTTCAAGGCGTTTGGCGTTGATTTCTTTCCCACAGCTGATGCATTCGCCGAAGCTGCCTTCGCGGATGCGTGCGAGGGCGCCATCGACCATCATGAGCAACTGGCGGTCGTTGTTGCTCTGGCTGAACAGGAATTCCTTGGTATAGGAACTCGCGGCGCGGTCGGCGATGTCGGCTGCGGCTGTGTCCTCGTCCGCAAGACGGCCATCGGCCTGGGTGCGCGTTACCGTCCGGCGCAGTTCCTGCTGCCGGGTTTCAAGTCGTTTCTTGAATGTTTCAAGCTTCTTCTTATCCATAGTTCACTTCAACGTAAGAACTGCCTATCAAACTCTTAGGACGCCTCGCTACGGAGGCGTCCGGTGGTCCTGAGGCCAAACGAAAATGATAAGCGCGGGGATTGAGATGCGTCAACCGCCCTAAGGGCTGCAAAAGAGTGAGCTGGCAAATATGACGGGGGCGGGTCTTATTGAGAAGCCGAATCTGACTGGCTTCGCGTTTTCCAGGCAACGCTCGATGCCAAACCCGCAAAAGCAAGATACTGTGATTGATGCCGCGCGTGCTGATTTCACCTGGGTAGCGGATCCTTCATGCTGGCCAGCGCGTATCCCATGACCGCCATGGCTGCGGCGTTCTCCCGCAGTTCGCTGGGAACGACCTTGTCGAGGGTGTCGGCCGCCGTGTGATGGTAGTTGAAGTACGTGCGTCCATCCTGCAGGAGACCGAGCGTCGGCACTCCAGCCATCTGAGAGGGCTGCGATATCCGCTCCCGGCGGATACGCGGTGGGTTCGAGTGCAGTAGCCCCGGAACTCTCGAGAACGTTCACGACCGGACGGAGAAGATCTGCCGCGGCGGTGGAGATTTTGGTTTCAAAGCCGAGCGGGTGTGCGGCGCCGCTGTCGCTTTCGATCGCGGCCACGTGCCTCGGGAAATCGTTGGTGTGCTCTTTGGCGTAGGTCTGGCTGCCGGAGCCGCCGGTTTCTTCGTCCATCCATGCGATGACGCGCAGTGTGCGCTTAGGATGCAGATGAAGTTTCTGCAGAGTCTCAGCGGTTTCCATGGCGACGACAACTCCGGCGCCATCGTCGATGGCTCCGGTACCGAGATCCCAAGAATCCAGATGGCCGGAAACAATGACGACTTGTTCGGGATGCTCCGTGCCTTTCAGATCGGCAATCACGTTATAGCCGAGTGCGTCAGGCAGCTTTTGTGGAGTGAGGGTCAGGTGCATACGAACTCGGCCCTGGCTGGCAACGTGTGCGATGAGATCTGCGTCCTCGGCGGTCACTGCTCCTTCCGGAATTCCCGCTGGATAACTAAATCCGGTGTGGGGCAGCCGGTAATCGGCGTTTCCAACGGAGCGGACCAGGGAGGCGACGGCTCCGAGATCCGCCGCAGCTTTGCCACCGGCACCACGGTAGCGCACCGCTTCGCCATAAGCGGCGAAGGCAAGTCCGGCAGCGGCTTTTCTCTTGTCGAAAAGCTCGTTGTACAGAACGATCTTTCCGGCGACGCCTGCGCGCCCGAGTTTGCGCAATTCGTCGAAGTTGTTGACGACCACGATATCGGCGGTAAGCCCATCCGGGCTGGTGGAGGTGCTACCTCCGAGAGCGGTCAGGACGATCTTTTGCGACGTGTCCGGCACTTGTCCTGGGTACTCGACGAGCTCTGCTGTTTCTGCTCCTCGCACCCAGTGCGGAACTTTCACTTCTTCGAGCTGGACTTCGAGCCCGAGCTGTCGCATCTGGGCGGCGACGTACTCCGCCGCTGCTTTGGCCTGCACTGATCCGCTGGGACGGGGGCCAATGTTGTCGGTGAGATGCGCAAGCTGCTGGTAGGCGTAGTCATCCGTGAGAGCGGAGTCTCGGATGGCCCCGAGGTCATTGAGCAACTGAGGAGGGAAATTCTCCTGCTGTGCCGGGGTCATCTGGATGGCCGTGGCGAAGGGCGGACGCGTAGGCGCGGGTTTCTGCTGGTTCTGGGCGGTGGCGCTTGAGAGCAGAGCAAACAACAAGACAAAGAACCTACAACGAGCGTAGACGTTTGGCATAACGGAGCCTAAGTGTATCTGAAGAACGCTGGAAATGAGAACGGCGGGCGGCGACATGGAGGACAAAAAATGGCCCCATGTCTGGGGCCACATTTCAAGAGGCGAATGGTGGGCTATGTCAGGAAAGGCGATGCGAGATGCCGTTCCGCCAGCCAGAACGGCTTTTCAGGAAGTGGTGCAACAGTGAAGGTCATGCGAGTGTGCGGCCTCTTCTTACCGGAGGAGGGAGCACTTGCCGCACCAAAGAGTAGAACTGTTGTGATCGTGGTCACGTCTGCCGGGAAGTTGGTGGAGTACAAAGGGTTATGTTCGATCGGATCTCATTGCCGGGGACAAAGATCTCGCCGGGACCGGATTCGCAAGTGCAGAACAATGCACATTCGCTGCACGGTCATGGTGAAGACAAGAAAAATGCCCGGGGCCAATGGCCGCGGGCACTTTGAACGAGAGAAGTTCGACTAGCTATTTCCGGCAACGGTACGCAACTTGCCGGGCAGGAAGTGGTACGGAGGCCAGGGGCCGCTGATGGCCACTTCACAATTCTTAAGTTGTTTGGCTGCAGTGTTATATCGGTTCTGATACTTCTCCACGCTCTTGCTGTCGATCAAGTGGGCGATATCGATCAGCATGCCTTCTGGAGCCACCTTTTTGCAGCTCACTTCTTCCTCGAGCGGATTGAAGAGCTTGTGTACCTGAACCGAAAGGGCTCGAGCCTTGGTCTGTCGCTCGCGTTCCCGGGAAGCCTTGACGCGCAGCTTCGAGAGATAGTCGCCGCCGACTGTATCGGGAAGTTGGACGTCGATCATTGCCTCGCGCAATGAACCGTCGCGAACGACCAATTTGATGTGCATTTCCGATTTTCCGCGCAACTTGGCGACACTCAAGCCAAAGGCGCGCCGGTTGACCCGTACGGCCTGCCGGAGAGCATCGTCGCTCTCGAAAATCGTGCCAAATTTGAAGGGAAGCACTGTGGAATTGCGGAAGCAGTTGCTGACGACTCTGGCGTGCTCAATGGCCGATTTCTGGTCCAGGTCGCCAAGGGTGTGGTCGTATTCACTGACAATGACGGCAAATTCACCGCTGGGATAGCTCAGAACAGCTGCGCCGTTCACTCCTTGAACGCCCTCCAGGAGGAAAGGGCGGCGAGTGCGGGTTCCATTTGGAAGGGTTTGGTGCTCGGTAAGACAGTACGCGTACCACGCCATATTGAACTCTCCGAACCGGGTTGGAGGCGGACCAAGCCACCTCTCACGTCGAGTTGTTTTTGCCAAGTACTGCGAGTCTGGAAGTAGGAACGGGCGGTACAACGGTGGAAGCGTTTACAGTCGCTGCTTCCTAACTGCATCTTACTTTGGGCACAAGCTAAAATGCAACTTTTTCTTATTTGCGAGCATCGGGAGGCTCTTATTTGCCGCTCGCGGAGTGGTTGGATCTATCCTGCTGGGCGAGTAGAACGACCCGCAGCATCTCATCCCAGGGCGCGGGCTTCCCGGTCCAGATTTCGAATTGGCGGGCAGCCTGGTGCACGAACATCTCGATTCCCGGGATGATCTGGGCGCCTCGTTCTTTGGCCAGCTTCATGAACCGCGTTTCCGGCGGATCGTAAACCATATCAAAGACATAGCGTGCGTTGATCTCTTTTTCCTGAAGGGGAGTCTCGCGCGAATTCCCCATGCCGACGGGCGTGGCATTGATGATCACATCGAATGCCATCTTCTTTAGATCAGGGCGTTTCATAATGCGGGCGCGCGCCTGGTGTGCAAGTTTCTTCGCATGGGCCAGACTGCGGTTGAGGATGTAGACCTCCGCCCCCCGCTCCTTCAAGGCGAAGACGGCGGCGCGCGCAGCCCCACCGGCTCCGATCACCAGGACGCGGGCCCCTTCGATCGTGCTCAGCCGCTTCTCGATCGGCCGAATGACTCCGGCAGTATCGGTGTTGAAGCCGTACAACTTGCCGTCCTGGGCACGCACAACAGTATTGCAGGCTCCGACCTTGGTGGTATGGGAGTCGGAATTGTCCAGGTACTGCAGAATCGCTTCCTTGTACGGCATGGTGACGCTGATGCCGTGAATTGGAATCTCCTTTACGCAAGCGAGCAGATCCTTCAATGTCCTGGCATGTAGCGCGAGGTAGACGCCATTCACGTTCTCGCGACGGAAGGCTGCATTCATGATTGCGGGAGACAGCGAGTGGGCAATGGGGTCTCCGACCACTCCATAGACCCGCGTTGCGACATCGACCTGGTCAATGCGGTAAACGTTGCGTAGTTCCTGTGCCGTGACTTGGCCCGGAGCCGTCTCCTGTCCTGCGCTGGCCGAGGCGAAAGTGAATACGCTGCCAGCCCTGACGCCGAGTACGCGGCTGATGATTCCCTGTTCGCCCATGCACATGCCTACAAGCGAGTGACGGTCGCCCTCTCGCGCGAGGAATTTGATCATCGTGACATTGTCAGCGAGCGTTCGCGCAGTGCTGACAACTTTGTAGTAGTCGGCGGGATACGCCAGCATTTGCTCGAGGGCTTGATCGAGATCCTTTGTGGCGCGAAAATCGTGAAAGGAAAGGACGAGAGCTGCGCGGGTGCGAAGCTTCTGCAATTGAGCGGGCTTGCACTTGCTGGCGGTCTGCAGTTCCAGATCGACCAGTTGGCAGCCGGCGGCGGCTGCTTTGCCGAGAATGTCGAGTTGTGCGGCGATCGATCCGCGGAACTTGCCGCCATTCGCAACTCTTCGGCAGGTCGCGATGACCACGGTTCCGGGATGGCTTTCGAGGAAGCGCTTGATCCTGGGAATGGCAAGTCCTGGTTTGGGGAGATAATCCAACCTGAACTCCATAAAGGGGTTATCTCGTGCCAGAGTCTCAGCCGTCTCAGCCATATCGTTCGGATCGGAGCCAATTACCGCCAGGCAGACTCGCGGCAGGCGCAAGGGCAACAATCGCGGAGAGAAGGACGGGGCCGAATTCGTGGTAACCAGCGCAGGCATCAAGGTTTGGTCACAGGGTGACGAACGGCGAATTATTACAGGCACTTAATTATTTATGCAACAAGGGATTCGATCTTCTCTGAAAAGAAACGCCTCGGGGGTGCGCAACACCCTCGTAACCTTGACCCACCCTTACCCCCTTGTTACCTTCCGGTTTGAAGCCATTCTTTTCAGGCATTTCAGTGTCTAAGAAGGACGCGCGGGGGCCTCAGCCCCGGAGGTAACATGAAGAAAACAGGATTGTTAGTGCTATTGCTGGCGACTGCGGCCTGGGCCCAGAGCGGAGACAGCGCCGCCACCGAAGCGCCCCAGGGTACGGCGCCAACCACCGAGAGCTTCCCGACTCAGCGCGTTCAGACGCCCGACCTATTCGGATTTGTATTGTGCGGGATTCATCAGCAAGCAGATTTTGCCCGACGCCAACTTTGTTGCGGGCGGGCTGCAGACGCCTACGACGACGAAATTCACCCGTGGCGACCTGGTCTATCTCGAAGGAACCGGTTACACCGCGGGTGCGGAATACGAGGTCGTCCGTGCTCTTCGCGATGCAAACGAATACGAAATGTATCCCGGGGAAAAGAAACTCATGAAGGAGACTGGTCAACCTTATGAGGAAGTCGGACGCATTAAGGTAGTCGATACCCGGAACAAAAGTGCGATCGCACAGATCGAATACGCTTGTGATGGAATTAATCCTGGGGATACGACCGTTCCCTTTGCCGAAAAGCACTGCCGTCACGTTTCACACTGCGGTCCGCTTCGATCGTTTCCTGCCTGCCAGCAACAAAGTTTCAGGCCGGATCGTGATGGGTAAGGACTTCGACTCTGTGATGGCTACCGGCCACAAGTTGTATATCAACTTGGGCGCGAATCAGGGTGTGAAGATTGGCGACTACTTCCGAGCCGTACGCTCGTATGACGCGGATCTGAAAGATCCGGTGGACTCGCTCTCATTCAAGGCGGCCCTTGCGGAAGATTCGCAGAAGAAGACTCCCTCGGTCGATCCCCGCATGTTCACCAAGTCCAATGGACCTGTGATTCACGTGCGCGACCTGCCCCGCAGAGCCGTCGGGGAGATCGTGATCATTGGCGTCACCAACACGACCGCGACCGGGATGGTCGTCTTCTCGTTGGAAGACGTGCACGCCGGAGACAGTGTGGAACTGGATCAGGTCAACTAAGTTTCTCCGCTCAGCAGTCCCAGACCGGGGACGGGAAACCGTCCCTGGTTTTTTTCGCTGAAATCTATCATGCGGGGTGTTGTTTCTCGCCGAAGACCTCAGCCGTGAACGCCTCGATCGCGGCTCCGTATTTCCAGGCATCGATGGGCAGCCCCGCTTTGCGGCAGGTCTGTTCGAGAAAGGAGATGCGGTCCCAGTTGCGCTCCACTGGAACCTGAGGGAGAAGAAGTCCGCGCCGGTCTGCCATGCTGACCAGCAGTCCGTGCCGCCCGATCTCGATGGCCTCCGGCGCGATGGGTTCCGGCGGCGACAAAATACTCAATTCAATTTGCAGGTGTGGGGCTTCTTCGATGGTCACGGTATAGAAACGCGTGTCCTCGAAGGCAGCGGCCCGGGCGGTCTCGGCTACAGTCCGATAAACCGAACCGACGGGCAGGACGTATCCGACGCATCCTCTAAGATCGCCATGAAGGTACAGGGATGTGAACGCGCCGCGTGGTTCTGAGAAATGTGGAGACGGCGGATCGAGCGATATCTCCCGCCGCTCGAGCGCGGACGAGAATGGAATCATGCGCGAGCCGCAGCAGTTGGGCGCGTTCTTCGGGGGAGAACTCTCCGGGCGAAGGCGCAGGGGGAACGGTCTGAGTCGGATTAGGTCGAGGTAGCGACATCCCGGTCGCCCTGCGGAGGTGGCACGGGCTTTCTGCGCCGGCTCAGGATAAAGGCGCGCCGCCGGCGCTTCACGACGCGCTGGTCAATCTTGGACCAGAAGGCCACAAAGTAATCGATCGCCGACACCAGCGAAACTGCCACCATGAACCAGATGGCCGCAAATGCAATCCAGTGAATGGGGAATACGTAGGACCCGTAAATCGGCACTTCTTTCCAGTGGTGGTCGAGAATGACAGCAACCACCGAGACGATCTGAACCACCATCTTCAACTTGCCGAGTTCGCTGGCCTCAATCGTAAATCCTTCGCCAGCGGCGATGGACCGAAGACCGCTGACCAGGAACTCGCGTCCGATGACCACCACCGCGATCCAAGCCGGGACAAGGCTGGGATTCAACTGCACGAGCGTGACGAAGGCGGCGGCAATTAGAAGCTTGTCGGCGAGCGGGTCAAGCAAAATGCCGATAGTTGTGATTTGCCCGCGCTTGCGGGCGAGGTATCCGTCGATCCCGTCGGTCATCGACGCTGCGATGAACAGCGCTGAAGCCAGCAACTCCCGCTCTCCGTTGAGGCTGCTGAAGCGGCCGCTCGAAAGGATCCACATCAGCAAAGGGATGCTGAAGATGCGGATGAGCGTGATGGAATTGGGCAGGTTCACACTACTGGAGGCTCCGGGGGCCCGGCGATCACTTCGATTATCCTCCACCGATTAGTGGAACGCAATGCACGATCAGCCTTAAAAACTGAATTGATCCTGATAACGAGCAAAGGGCACGGATCCCGCAGAAGTTATGGTCCTGTGGTGCACCGTGCCCTGATGGTGAATGGTCGTTGCGGCGTCACTTCGCCATCTTGTCGGCTTTCGGCTGCTTGGCAATGATCATGCCTTTGATCTTGTCGTAAGTAGCCTGGGGGACGATCTTCTTGTGAACCAGGTCCAGCTTGGTCTTATAGGGCCGTCCATCAACGATCTTCTTGGCATAGGCGTCCCCGATGCCAGGGAGTTCCTTCAGTTGATCGGCTGTTGCCGAATTGATGTCCAACTTTTCAGTTGTGGCCTTCGCGGCGGCCGCAGGGGTCGATGGTGCAGACTTGTCCTGACTGACGGCCATGCCGCTGACCAGCGAGAGTGCGAAGACCAGGACTGCGATTTGTGCCAACAGCTTCCGTTCTACATGCTTCATGATGCCTCCTCTGGAGATCACTGGTTACGCGTAAAATCCACGCTGCCGAATCGTGTAAGCGACCCGATCGATGGCCAGCATGTACGCGGCGATGCGATTGTTGACGTGGTGAGTCTCAGCATAGCGGACGACATCTTCGAATGAAGATTTCATGATGCTTTCCAGTTGCTCGTTGACGACCGACTCTTTCCAGAAGTATCCCTGCCGGTCCTGCACCCATTCGAAATAGGAAGTGGTCACGCCACCGGCGTTGGCCAGAATGTCAGGAATGACGAATACGCCTTTGTCGGTAAGGACATCGTCGGCGGCGGATGTCGTGGGGCCATTGGCGCCTTCCGCCAGGATGCGGCACTTTACGCGATCCACGTTGCGGCTGGTGATGACGTTTTCAGTGGCAGCCGGGATGAGAATCTCGCATTCCGTCGTGAGGAGATCAGCAGAGTCTGCTTTCTCCGCGCCGGGGAATCCGTGGATGGTGCCGTTCTTCTGGCGGAATTCCACCAACGCCTTGAGGTCGATACCGTTGCTTGTTGTGCAACCCGCCGCCCACTTCGGCAATGCCGATGATCTTGTAGCCGGCTTCGTGCATGAGTTGCGCGGCGTTGGATCCGACATTGCCGAATCCCTGCACGATGACACGTGCGCGTTGACGATCAATCCCCAGTTTGGCGCACGCTTCGTCGCAGACGATCATTACGCCGCGCCCGGTAGCCTCACGCCGCCCGCGGGATCCGCCAATGTTGATTGGCTTGCCGGTGACCACGGCCGTGACCGTTTGCCGCATGTGCATGGAATAGGTGTCCATCATCCAGGCCATGATCTGTTCGTTGGTGTTTACGTCAGGGGCGGGAACATCTTTTTCGGGCCCGATGAACTCGATCAGTTCCGCGGTGTAGCGGCGAGTCATGCGCTCGACTTCGCCCAACGACATTTTGTGCGGATCGCAGATGACACCGCCCTTGGCTCCGCCGAACGGAATGTTCACGACGGCGCATTTCCATGTCATCCAACTAGCCAGCGCGCGGACTTCGTCGAGCGTGACGTCGGGCGCGTAACGTATGCCGCCCTTTGCGGGTCCACGCGCGATGGAATGCTGTACGCGGAAACCGGTGAAGACTTCGAGGCGGCCATCGTCCATCTGCACCGGGATGTAGACCGTCAATTCGCGTGTCGGATACCGCAAAACCCGCCACAGACCGTCGTCAAGGTTGAGTTTCTGGGCAGCAAGATCGAAGCGGGCGCGCTGCGATTCCCAAGGATTCGCCTCTTTGTCCACCTGGGCGGGCGTAGTAATTGTTGTCATTTGAGTGTTCTCCGGAATGATTGCAGGTCGTGATCTGAGGGCAGAAACCGCCATTGCCGAACGTGTTCCGGCTATAGGCGGGCAAACGTTCAGAGTATATGAGGGCCGATGGGAGGGAAGCAAGCCGAGGGAGGCTCGCTATTGTCCCAGTTTCAATTTTGGCTACGAGAAGACTGCCGGATGATGAGGTCGGAGGCGGTTCAATTTCAGGCGTATGTCACGAAAGAAATGACGTTACCATCGGGATCTCGCACCTGAAAATCAGTTCCACCCCAGGCCTGCTTTTTGAGTGTTTGAGCGAACTCCACACCTCGCGCCTTGAACTCTTTGAATAAAGCCTGCACGTTTGAGACTTCGATGGAAGCGAAGATCAGCGATTTCTCCCGGGCGGCGGTTTGTGCGAAGAAAGGTTGCTGCACCTAGCGCAGGTGCAGGCAAACGCCGTCTCGCGATACCGAGCCATAAAACGGTGGAAGACCATGGAGGAAGTCGACCTCGAAGCCCAGTTTCTGTTGGAAGAAGGCGGCGCAAGCCTTAACATCCCGCACGCACAGGATCGGGGTTACATCCTTCAGCAACGGCGGGCCAGACGAAATGCGCGGCGTTTTGGCTATTCCGGCCGTTACCGCTTTCAGTTCCGCCCAATTCCGATATCCGGCTTCTATCGCAACGATCTCCTGCGCCTGGGCAAGGGTGAACTTGAGCGCTAGCACCTCGCGGTCCGTCAAGGATTGATAGCGTTCAAGCTTCCGGACCTTCCCGCCGATGGAGTAGTCTCTTTCGCGATGCCAGCGGAGCAGTAGCTTGGCTTGCTTGCGGTATGTCTCAAGGGTTGGCATAGGCACACTCCTGCTGAGATTTTTCAGCGGGCGGGCCTAGCCCTTTCGGCAGGGATGCCGACGTGCCCCACAGGGAACAGCCGTATGCTAGACCGGAACTCAAACAGCTGTCAAAAACTAGTATCCTGCCGACGTCTCAATACGGCTGCTGAAATTCGAGCTGAGATATTTCGGGCGGCTGCGAAAGCTTGAACCACGAAGGGCACTGAGGTACACGAAGGAAGGCTCATTCGCTGTTGTTCTCGTGAGATTTCGGTTGGTTTCGATTTCTCGCCTTTATTCGTCCGGTTCAGGTGCCGGTTGTTTCTGGGTAGGCGGCTTCGGTTCGCCGGCGACGATCGCCTGCCAGTTCAGGATGGCGTTCCAGAGCATGCGCTGATCGCCGCGATTCATGTCGCGATGCATGGGATTGAAATTGAAGCTGACGACGTGTCCTTTGCCGACGGGCATGTCGAGAATGGCAGGGCGGCCGATCAGATTCTCTTCGCCCCATGCCTGGCCGCTGACGACGAAGTCTTTGCTCTCACTGTCGCCCCATTCCATGACGATGCCGCTGCGGTCTTCCGGACCGTCGAGGCAGGTGGTGCAGTAGGCCATGCGCAGCCATCGGCGAGGCGTGTTGTAGAGCGGGAAATTCTGGCGGAAGACATAAGTGTGTGCGCGGATATCCGTACGCAATCGGATGATCCGGCCGATCGAACGTCACTCGCACGTGTGCTCCGGGAGTTCTGGTCACTGCCCCTTGCGATGCGGCCGAGGATGCGCCGCCTCCACCCGCAGCACTTCGTGGAACGCCTCCGGACGCGCGGCGAACGAAGCGCACTAATCCGCCTTCGAGCGCGAGCATGCTGCCGCTGCCCAGCGTCACCATCAGGCCTCCGTCATTGATGAAGTTCTGGATCTGCGCCAGACCTTCGTAGCCGATTCCGCCGGTGATGTCGTCCGATTCAGCGGGTGTGCCGAAGCTTGGAGTCTGCGGGGTCTTCTTGAATGGCATGGGCGACCAGGCTTTGGGCAGACCTTCAATCTGCTCGGCGAGTTCGAGATCGACGTGGCCGTAGAGGAGCACGTCGATTTTTGATTTCAGATTGCCGGCTCGAATATCTTCGTCCCGCAAATAGGTGTAGGGAACTTTGCGCTGATCGAGCGAGTAGCGGATCCATCCGATGGAGTCGGTGTCGGCCCATGGGACCCATACTCCGATGCGCGGTGCTGGCGCTTTGTGCTGCCGGACGCTGGGCGCACTCGTAGCTTCGGTGAAGTCGAGGCCTAGTTCCGAGGCGGCGGCTTGCAGGGCATTACGCAATCCCGGCTGGTCCTGGAGAATCCACGATCCGGCTGGGTATTTCGTTCCGCTCACATCGAACTCCCGTTCGGCAACCTGAATTTCGAACTTCGCGAGGCGGTAGCGGGCGGCGAGGATCGATTCCTGGCCAGTGTCCTTCAGAAGATAAACTGTCCCGCTTCCATTCACGTGACCGCTTATATGGGGTGCTTGCGGCAGGGAATTGAGATCGGCATTACGGATGGAAGCATCGGCCGTCGCGATTGCCTGCAGATGATAGTTGGCGGGCAATTCCCAGGAGACGTCGTCGTAGGGCGGTTCGCCATCTTTCGGATAGCGCTGCGGGGTAAGGAGGTCCACCGCATAGTTTCGATAGGGCTGATCGAGTCGCACGACGTAGGTTCCCGCCGGGTAATTTCCATCTTTCAGTTGAATCGCGCTCTTGGCTTGCGAGACCTCGATGTGCTGCCCCAGCAGCCGTGAGACCATTTGTGCGACGCGCGCAGGGTCGCCCTGATCTGTGGGGATGAGGAAGGCGTACGGAGGCTGCGTCAGTCCTTTCTGCCAGGAATCCCACGACTTTCGGTAGAAATTCCGCAGCATCTGTTTCGAATGCGTGGCCGCGTCGTCGAGCGCGATGATTGCGCCGGTTTCCTGATAGTTCAGATTGTCGCGTGCGGACCACGTCACCACGCTGGGGGCAGGAAGCGGGCGGTACCACTCCATTGACGTAGCCGCCGGAGAGATCGAGCGCTGTTCAGTTTCGGCGCTGCCGTTACCGAAGGTCTCGTAACCGCGTCCGATGCTGTTGTGATTCATGGCGACGGAATCGAGATACAGGTGTGCGAAGGCCTCGCCGAAATTCCAGGTGGAAACTCCGGGCATGCCCATGGCTGTCATCGCCTCGACTTCGTGAAAGCTGAGTTCGAGGAATTCCGTGTAGGTGATGGGATCGATGTTGGGGTTGTAGGGTCCGGTGCCGTTCCACGTCATCATCAGCGGCGAGCCTTCGTGCAGATCGTGCACGACGGTCGGATGCCACTCATGAAACATGCGGTGGACTGCCTTCGTCGTCTCGTGCGTCTGCTGATGTGTGTCGCGGTTGATATCCACGAAAGTGTACTTCGACCAGTAGGGCGGCGACTGGCGCGGAAGCGTAGAGCGGTCGGTCTTGCCTTTTAGATATCGGTAGAACCAGTCCACCATCTTGTCGCGGCCGTCGGGATTGGAAATGGGATTGATCAGTACCACTAGATGCTCGCGGATGTTGCGGATCATCGGTTGTTCTGAAACCGCCAACCGGTAGGCCAGTTCGAGCACGGCTTCGGTGGACCCGGTCTCGTCGGAATGCAGAGCGGCGTTGAAGTAGTAGATGGGGCGGGATGAGGCAATCAGCTTCTCGGCAGATACCTGATCGGTGCGGCGCGGGTCGGCCAACGCCGCTGTGGCGGATTTCAGGCGATCGAGATCGCGGATGCCGGCTTCATCGGCGATGGCGAGCATGAGAATGTCGCGGCCTTCTTCGCTGTGCCCGATGGTGAATACTTTGACGCGCGGACTCGCGGCGGCCAATGCGCGCGCGTAGGCATATGCCTTTTCGGTGCCGGCGAGTTCTCCCGCAGCACCCATGATGCGGCCGAAGAATTTTTCAGGCGAGGGGACTGTGCTGGATTGGGGAAGATACGAAACCAGGGGAGAGACGAAATGTGGATCGGTCGTGGCCCTGGCGATCGCTTCGACGGATCCGGGTTCGGGGACATCGGGCGCCTGCGCAGCGGCGGGAATCGTGAACGCGAGGAGCAGCATCGACCAGCAGGCAACGCGGAACATGGGCCCCCTGATTTGCGGCGAAAGTTTATCACGCAGTTCTTGTCTTTCCGAAAAACGGCGGGCGTCGTTAAACAACCTGCCTCGAGCTGGCCACATTGGTGCTGCGGGCAGATCGCAGATTACTCCCTTCGGTCGGAATGACGAGAGCTATCGGGATGACAAGGGTTAGAGGACAATCCTATGATGAGACTTCACCGATAAAAACTCCCATTATGAATCGCCGCGACTTCATTGCTCTCTCCGCCACCGCTTCTATCGCTTTCCACCTGCCTCGAGCATTTGCTGAAAACAATCCGCCTACTTCAGTTCGGCTGACTCTGCGGCCCGACCGGCTTGGCAACAAGATCGGCCCGGACTTCACCGGGCTCAGTTACGAGTCGGCGCAGCTCGGCAATCCAAATTTCTTCTCAGGAGATAACGCAGGGCTGGTCGGTTTCGTGAAGCGGCTGGGAGCCTCGGGCGTTTTGCGCATCGGCGGCAATACCAGCGAGTACTGCTACTGGACTCCCGACTCCAAAGGACTAGCAAAGCTTCCGAACAACGAAAGCATGGGCACGGGGGACAAGGCGAATCCCATTGCCTTTGGACTGGCCGTCGGACCCGACACCGGGCAGCGTGCCCCGGCGCCTGTGAAGATCACGCCGGTAGCTATCCGCAATCTGCGAGATTTCATGGATGCGACGGGATGGAAGCTGATCTATGGACTGAACATGGGCACTGGGACGGCGGAAGATGCGGCGGCCGAAGCGGCTTACGTCACGGACGTGATGGGATCGAAGCTGATTGCCTTTCAGCTGTGCAACGAGCCGGATCTGTTCTATCGCAACGGAATCCGCAAGAAGGATTACGATGCCGCACAGTTTGGGGACGAGTGGAAGCATTTCTATGACGTGATCCGCGCGCGCGTGCCCCATGCGCCCTTCGCCGGGCCGGATACGGCATACAACAATTCGTGGCTGGTTCCGTTTGCGCAGCGATTCAGGAACGAAGCGAAGTTTCTATCGCAGCACTACTACGCCGAGGGTCCGCCGACCGATCCTTCGATGACGATTGAGCGGCTGCTCAAGCCGAATCCGAAGTTGTTGGAAGAGTTCGAAGGCATGAAGAGGACCATGCAAGAAACAGGCCTTCCGTTTCGCCTGGCGGAAACGAATTCCTGTTATCAGGGAGGCAAACCCGGAGTGAGCGATACGTTCGCATCCGCGCTCTGGGGCGCAGACCTGATGTATCAACTTGCTTCTGAGGGTGGCGAGGGGATCAACTTCCACGGCGGCGGCTACGGCTGGTACACGCCGATTGCCGGTACGCGGGAGGACGGCTTTGTTGCGCGGCCTATCTTCTACGGGATGCTGCTGTTTGAGCAGGCGGGACCCGGACAACTGATCGAAGCGCAGGTCGAGGCCGCGGATCAGAATCCGTTGCTGACCGCTTATGCTCTTCGGGCTGACAACGGGCAAAATAAGGTGGTCCTGTTCAACAAGAATTCTGATCGCGGTGTGCGGGTGAATATCAATGCCGGGCAGGCCGTTGAAAACGTAAAGGTACTGCGACTGCATGCGCCGCGCGTGGACGATACGACCGACGTGACGTTCGGGGGTGCTCCGGTGGGCGCCAACGGCGCTTGGTCCGCAGCGCGGGAAGAACGGCTTGCCGTGCAAAATGAGAGTGTCGCGACGGACTTACCGGCGGCGAGTGCGGTCTTGATGACGTGGTAACAACGGCCTCGTAAAGGCGGGGCCTCCCGCACGCATCAACGCGTCTTCTTTTTCTTCTTCTGAGCGCAAAGTTCTTCCAGCAGATATTTCAGCGAGGCGCACTCCCGTATGACCGCTTCCAGTTTCGGAATCGTAACCTGCAATTCTCTCTCCTCGACAACACCGTCTGCCAAGGTATCGCCGACACTCTGAAGGGCTTCCCCTACTTCTCGGATGAGATTTGATATGGCAATCAGTTCTTTTCCAAGATTGATGTCAAGGTTGGGCAACTTGAAGGCTACGCGTCCCGCCTGCCGCTCGAGAAAATCCAGCGCTTCGTAATTGTTTAGAAGGATGCACATCTGCGGCAAGAGTTGCGCCGGGATGTGACGCTCTCCGCGCATCCAGTACATCAAGGAGCGGTAGTTGGTGCCCAGTTGCTGGGCGAGAAGACGGACATCGTATTCGGATTTAGATTCGATTACTCGGCTAATCAAGGAAGCAAGATCGTCGCCAGGCAAAGTCACCCCGCTGTATCGTTCAAATCTGGGTTCAATTTGAACAGTAAAGAGGCTCATTCTAGCTGAATTGATCAGGCTTTCAGCAGGGATTACAGTCCTCATGGTTGAACGTTGAGAATCAAGGGCAGAAGGAACCGCGTTCGACAGGAAACCAGAGCGCTGTGGCGTTCAGAAGTCTATGAAAGCAATTGACAAGCCGGAACTCGAGAATTACCTTTCAGGGTCACGAAAATTGCAAGAATCCCAGCCATTGGCTGATCTGGCGAGTCCCAGCGCGAGGAGGCCGAATGCCGAAGAAGTGGTACAACTACATCGTTTCGGTCGGTGACGAGGCGAATCAACCGCCTCAGAGTGCGGGCGCGCCTGGAACTCCGAAATCGGCTGCGCAGAGCGTTGCCGAGATCGCGTCAACGATTGCGGCGGAGCCTCAGTTTACCACTCCCGTTTCCGATCCGACTTCGTTCGAACAGATCTATAAGGCGGCCGAAATTCCGGCGGCGCCGAAGGATTATTCCATCCTGAAGGTCTCGCAGATGCTCGAGAGCGACCGCATCCGGAACTTGCCCTCGGACGTGAAGAAGTCGTCGATCCTGCTGGCGCTCGACGCTGCGGGCGTGGATATCAAGGATGTGATCCAGGACGCGATCCGCAGGGATCGTGCGTTGGATACCTATGAGCGGGTGCAGCAGCGCGCGGTCGAGGAGTTGGAGAGCCGCAAGAGCAAAGAGAACAGCGAGATTCAGGCGCAGATCGACAAGTACGTAACAGAGCAGCGGGCGAAGATTCAGGCCAATAACGAAGCAATCTCGCGGGAGAAGGAGCGGTTCACGGGCTGGCGGCTGAAGAAGCAGCAGGAAGAAAAGAAGATCGCCGAAGCTGTCGGATATTTTGTCGCAGAGAACCCCATTACGACTGGCGACGTGAATGCGCCGCCGTCCCCAACCAAGGCAACACAGCGTTCGTGAAGCAGGAGGAATTCTATGTGGCAACGTTTGACCAGAATGGTTCGGTCGTTTGTCGGATTCTTTATCTCTGTGGCGGAAGATCCAGAGCTGATTCTTGCAGCAGAACATCCGCGACATGAATGACCAGGTGCCTCGGATGAACGAGAGCATCGCGATGGTCAAGGCTAACGTGACGCTGCTCGAGAAAGAAGAGGCGAAGTACAAGGCCGACATGGCGAACCTCACCGCCAAGGTGAAGGCCGCCATCCAGGCCAATCGCGACGATATCGCCGGTAGCTACGCCACGCAACTGGAGCAGATGAAGGGCGCTTTCGCCAGAAACCAGGGACAACTCACCACCGCTCGCGCCGCCTTCGACAAAGCAATGGCCGTGAAGCAGGCCTTTATGCGCGAGAAAGACCGGAAGACGCAGGAGGCTCTCAATGCCATCGCCGACTACCGCCGCTCCCAGTGGCAGAAGAAAGTTGCGGATGCGATGGAGCAATTTGAGGTCGCCGGCATCAGCCAGACGCACGACGAGATGGTTCGGAAGATCGAGGAGACGACCGCGGTCAACGAAGCGCGGATGGATATGGCTATGAGCAACGTCGATCAGCAGAAGGTCAAGATCGACGATGACGCAGAGAAGCTCCAGGCCGCCGAACTCGTGAAGCAATTCAAGATCGAGATGGGCCTGGCTGCGCCTGAGGCAGCAACGGCAGGCGCGGAAAAAACGATTGCGGCAAAAGAACCGCAGAGAACGACTTAAACATTGGCGAAGTTGCTGTCTGGAGCACTGGCTGCTTATTGCGTGGCCAAGTGAAGAGCGGGAGGAAGGATATGGCGGTGAAAATCGAAAGAGGCGGATGGGTCCTGATATTCCTGATTGGCGCAGCGCTTGTGGGTTACAGCCTGCATCGGTATGGCGTTATCGATCTCGGCAGTTGGGTGCCCGGAGGAAAAGCCACTCCAGCAGCAGAGGCGAAACCGTGGATGCTTCCAAGCCCCTGCTCATTCCGGCATCTTCGACGAGCAGCGATGCTGAGGTTCGGGTGCGCGTGAACGTTTGGGTCGGGTGCGTTGGAGGCCTGGTCGCCAATGGCGGGCTGGATACACAGCCGGATTCCATCTTCGGCAAGAAAGGACTGAAAGTCTCGCTTCAAAATCATCGATGACTGGACCGAAGGAGCGGCGGCGCTGGCCACGAATAATGTCGATGTGATGCTGACCACGGCAGACGTGTACGCCAAAGACTATGCCCAGTTCAAGGAAAAGGGATTCGGCTCGCACGCGTTCCTGATGGTGGATTGGTCGCGTGGCGCCGATGGCGTCATCGGAAAGCAGGGGATCAACAGTATCGAAGATCTGGCGGGCAAGACGGTTGCGTTTGCTCCCTACACGCCGTCGCACTTCCTGCTCTAGAACGGGCTGAAGACGTCCGGACTGAGCACGGAGCAGCGCAACGAAATTTTCAACAAGGCCGTTCACACCAAAGATGGCATCGAGCCGGCGACCCTGTTTGCACAGGAAAAAGTGGACGCGGCAGTGGCCTGGGATCCCGACATGAGCGATGCGGTCGGCAAGCGTGCCGGGATCGAAGAAGATCTACGACACGAAAATCGCGAACCGGCTGATCGCCGACATCCTGGTCGTGAGCGACAGCTTTTCCGCGAAGCATCCGCAAACCTTGCTGAAGTTCGCGCAGGGCTGGCTGGAAGGCGTTGAGTTCATCAAGACGCAACCGGATCGCGCGTACAACCTGATCGGGACGGTGAAGGACTTCAATATCCCAGCCGACCTGGCGAAGACCATGCTCGGCGGCGTGAAGCTGGCCGACTATGCCGACAACCGCTCCTTCATGGGCATCGGCCGGATCGAATCCCGATTACGACAACATCCTGAGCATGGCGCAGGATATGTATCGCGAACTGCGGATCATCAAGCACACGTTCAATCCGGAAGACAGTCTGGATCGGCGCTACGTCGAGAAACTGGCGGACAGCTTCTCGATGGCTTCCACCGAAGCGCCCATCGAGTACAAGGAGCCGTCCAAGGGAGCAACGCCGATCGCGACGCAACATCGGTCGATCTACTTCGATCCCAATTCTTCGAACATGAGCCTGGATTCGCGAGCCATTGTGGATGAACTGGCCGGCACCATGCGGGCGTATGAGAACACGGTGGTCGATATCGAGGGCAACACGGACTCGACGGGTTCGACGGGCCTACAACATTCAGCTTTCGCATGCGCGTGCGGACGAAGTGAAGAACTACCTGATGCAGAAGTATGGATTCCCTACGGCGCGGCTGCGGACGGCGGGCAATGGTCCGGATAAGCCGATCGATAACAATGCGAACCCCAGAAGGGCGCGAGAAGAATCGGCGCACCGACATCAAGGTCTATGCCAACCCGTCGAGCTAGCGAATAGGCGTACGCGGCGATGAGGCACATGAGTGAGATCCGATTGGTTCACCATTCGGAAAGAAGTTCCGCCGTGGGTCCGATGGGCCTTCCCATTTGTCAGCTGGGGCAGTCATCGTGTTGCTGTGGATGCTGGTGCCCTATTGGGAAGGGCCGCACTGTTTCCCTGCTGCCCCGGCCCCTGGGAGTGATCCGCTCTTTTGGAATGCTCTGGACGGAATACGACCTGCTGGGAAACGTGTTCATGAGCTGGTGGCGCATTGCCCAGGCATTTTTCTGGTGCGCAGTGGTCGCCATCCCGCTTGGCATTCTGATGTCCAGCTACCGCTGGCTGTTTGAACTCATCAACCCTGTCGCTGCGCCCATGCGCGCCATGCCGCTCACCGCGTTTCTTCCCGCGTTCATCGCGCTTGTTTGGCATCGACGAAACCGAGAAGATTGCTTTCCTGTGGTTCGGAATGTTTTTTTACTTGCTGGCAGTGGTCGTCGAAGAGGTGAATCGGGTAGACAACGCGCTGCTGGAAACGGCCTACACTCTCGGAGCCAAAACAGCGGCATGCTTTGTGGCTGGTGTTTCGCGCGTCGTTCCCGGCGATTTTCTCGTCATTCCGAATCCTCTATGACATCGGCTGGACCTACGTGATCCTGGCAGAGATGTTGAATGCGCGTAAGGGCGTCGGCTACATGGTCGAGGCCGCTCGCAAAGTTCTGGATTTCGATCGCGTGTATGCCGGCATCATCGCCATCGGTATCGCCGCTTTCCTGTTCCGATTTCTTGCTGACGTTCCTGGAAGGCCGCCTGTTCCCCTGGCGCAAGGCGAGCCGCAGCTCTGCCGGGGCGGAGGCGTGCAGTTCCCAGCGCCACCGCGCACTTGAAGGCGGCGAAACATGGAGCCTAAGAAATCGAAGATCACGGTGCGGAACGTCAGCCGGTCATTTCCCGGCACCGGACGGCGACATGTGTCAACGCGCTCGAGAACATCAATTTCGAGATTGAAGATGCTTTTTCGCCGGCAGGCCGCGATATCGGGGAATTTCGCGTCCTGCTGGGGCCTTCCGGGTTGCGGCAAGTCGACTCTGCTGCGCTTGATCGCCGGCCTGGATCGCGCCGATACCGGCGAAGTTCTCGTCAATGAGACAGCCGGTGCAGGGTCCGGGCAAAGACCGCGGCATGGTGTTTCAGAAATACACTTCGTTCCCCTGGCTGACGGTCGCTGGTAACATAGCTTACGGTCTGAAGATCAACGGCGTTCCGGAAGAGAAAAGCAAGGAAACGGTGGCGCAGTTGATCCAGGCGATCGGGCTGAGCGGATTCGAGAACGCGTATCCCGAAACGCTCTCTGGGGGCATGCAGCAACGGGTTGCGATTGCGCGCACGCTGGCGCTCCGTCCGTCGGTCATCCTGATGGACGAGCCGTTCGGCGCGCTGGATGCGCAAACCCGCAGCGAGATGCAGCAGTTGTTGCTGAAAGTGTGGGACGAAACGGCAAGCACGATCCTGTTTGTGACGCATGACGTGGAAGAAGCAATTTATCTGGCGGACCGGATCTTCATTATGAGTGCGCATCCGGGAACGATCATCGAAGATGTGCAGGTGCCCTTCGATCGTCCGCGCGATTTGAGTCTGAAGCAGCGCAATGAGTTTCACGATCTGCAAAATTACGTTCTCGGCCGGTTACGCAAGGCGCCCGGGAACGGACAGGTGCGGGTGAGTGTCTAAATGCCTCTCACCGATCCCCAGGATCGCCCGAGCCCGCAGCCTCCGGTGGACCCGACCAACTACGTAAAAGCGGCGTTTCACTGGCAATACAACTGGATCTCGCTAGGCGGAGCGGCGGTGTTCGCCATTGTCAGCGGCACCGCTTCTGCCGATCCTGCTTGCGGCGGGACTTGAATTGATGTACCTCGCCATCGTTCCGCAGAGTTCGCGCTTTCGCCGGCTGGTGCGTTCGTGGCAGTTCGCGGACGAGCAACGCAAGCACCAGCAGAAACTGAACGAGATGGTGCAGAATCTGTCACCGGAGATGCAGAGCCGCTACGTGCACTGCGTGCAGATCTGCGGCTCGATCCGGTCAAATTTTGCACAGCTCTCCTCGCAGTCGCAAATTTTCCTGGAGCAGATTGATACCAGTCTGCAGGGCCTGCTCAGTGGATACGCCCGGCTGCTGGTCGCGGCCGCTCAGCAACAGCAATACTTGAAGAGCACTGGCCAGGACGAGATCAAGCGTGAAATCGCATCGCTGCAGAAGACTCTGAACAGCCAACCGCAGAGAGTTCAGGAAATCAACCAGAAGCGTATTGAGATTCTGAACAAGCGCCTGGAGAAATTCGACAAGATTTCCGAAAACCGCAAAGTGGTTGACGCGCAGATTGCCGCGGTCGAGGACGTTTTGATGCTGGTGCGAGATCAGTCCGTTACGATGCGCGATCCGCAGGAGGTCAGTGACCGGCTGGACAGTCTGGTGCACGACGTTGAGCAGACCGAGCAGACAGTGCAGCAGGTAGAAACCATTTTCAGCGATTTGTCGCCGGATCTGAACGGGCTGATGTCGCTCGATGATTCGGCCAGTTCATCCGGGCCGAACCGGGTGCGGATTCAGAACTAGATGCCGACTAGCCCGACCAATACGGAAAAGTATCTGGACGCACTTCCGCTCTGGGCGCGCGAACTCTCCGAGAAGTATTACTCGCGTTCCTTCGCCATGTTTGTGCTGTATGGCAATGTGCGTGACCTGGTTCCCTTGCGAACTCCGGAGGGCGCCAGTTTCGTCTCGCTCGACGATTTCCTGTCGAGGGCACTGTTCGGGCAACGCGACTTGATCTTGCACTACGACCGCGGAGGCCTGAGCTTCGGTTCTCCCGCCACCCAGAGCGATTTCCGCCGTGCTCTCGAGGGCTACGACAGCTTTCACGGAACGAGCTATGCGCAAGGCGGACTGCCGCGGAATCCAGACGCGGTGTTGAACCTGCTCGACAACTATCTGCGGCTCCGCATTGCCGATGGGAAAAAGATCGGGCTGGTGATTGACTTTGCCGAGACGATCGCTCCCGCGGGCGATGTTTCCAGCATGTCGGCTGAGGACCGCAACTCGCTCGTCATCCTGAAGCGTTGGGCCAGGAACGCGGCGTTTCTTGACGCAGACGTAACGATTTGCCTGGTTTCGGAGAATCAGATCGAACTCAACCAGGGCATTGTCCAGAATCCTGGGGTGGCTTCCATTGCGATACCCCTTCCCGATTACAACGATCGTCTGGAGTTTATACGTGCTCAGCTCAAGTCGCGCGAACTGCCGGCAGGATCCGAAGTAACGGACGAAACGCTAGCGAAGCTGGGGGCGGGGTTGAAGGGCGTCCAGCTTCAGGGCATGATCTCGCACGCGATGGAGAACCGGCAGCCGCTCACGTTGAAGTTTCTTTCCCAACGAAAGAAGGACTTGATCGAAGCGGAATCCGGCGGCCTGCTTGAATTTGTACAAAGCCGGTTCGATCTTTCGTTCGTCGCGGGAAACGACCAGGCTAAGCGGAAATTGCAGGATGCAGCCACGGCGATTCGTGCCGGGAACACCGACGTCCTTCCCATGGGTTATGTGATCTGTGGCCCGGTGGGTACGGGGAAGACGTTCATCACGACGTGCTTTGCCGGTGAGGTCGGCATTCCTGCCGTGACCCTCAAGAACTTCCGCAGCATGTGGCAAGGCGTTACCGAGGGCAATCTGGAGCGAGTCCTAAGCTTGCTCAAGGCCATGAGCCCGATCGCGGTGATCGTGGATGAAGCCGATGCTCAGCTTGGGGACCGATCGAGCTCAGGCGACAGCGGCGTCGGGAATCGCGTGTTTGCGCAGATCGCGCAATTTATGGGCAACACGGAATATCGCGGGAAGGTGATCTGGTTCCTGCTGACCTGCCGTCCCGATCTTCTGCCGGTTGACCTGAAGCGGCAGGGGCGCGCGGAAGAGCACATTGCGCTGTTTTATCCGGAAACTCCCGAGGAACGGCTTGCCCTATTGCGCGCGATGCAACGGAAGATCGGCATGAAGCCGCTTCCTGCCGAGATTGAAAAGTTCTTCCTGGATCGGGCGGGAAGCCTGTCGGGAGCCGACATTGAAGCAGTGTTAGTCCGCAGCCACATGCGTAGCAGCCTGCAGAACAAGACGGCAATCGATGCACAGGACCTGGAGGCAGCGCTGGAGGATTTTATTCCGCCGTATTATCCGACGGAAATCGATCTGCAAAACCTGGTGGCTGTGCTGGAGTGCACGAGCCGGAGCCTGCTTCCCAAGCAGTATCGCGACCTCGAGCGCTCAGAACTGATTCGGCGGACGAACGAATTGCTGCTTGCTTCCCGACGCATATCCGAAGGCTAGAGTCCCAAATCCCTACCTCAGATTACGATTTCGTCCATGTCGAAGGGCCGTCTTGTCGAAATGCACGGCCGGGTAAGAGACGCTCACCTAACTTCTCAGTGCAGTCTCCACAACAGCGCGAGCGGCGAATGCGAGTACGTCCTCGGATTCCTTGTCGTCGAGTCCGCGCATGGCAGCCGTATGTTATTGGATCAACTATCCTTCCTCAAGTTCGGCTCACCGGGAACACGCTGTTTTCTGATACCGTCTTAAGTTTTTGATCGTCTAAGTCATCGCAGAGGTCCGCTTCCGGAGATTGGGGTCGCGTTTCGCGTTGAGATCTTGAGACCGCTCAGCAGACCGCCGATGCGGCCGGGGGGCGGAACTTTGGTGTCTATTCTCACGTATCTTCTTTTGCGGGGCGGAGTTCCTGCGGGGGAAAGCTGTGCATCTAAGGGGAAAAGTACAAAGGTGAGTCTATGACGCGGACCGTGCGGGACATCTTCGCCCAGATTCTGCGGAATCTCTGGGCGCACAAGCTGCGCTCGTTTCTCACCATGTTCGGAATCGCCTGGGGCGTAGGCTCGCTTCTTTTGCTCGTCGGTGTGGGCGAAGGATTTCGGTCGGGCAATAAGCGAGAACTGGCAGAATTTGGCAAGGACATTATGTTCCTGTTTCCCGGGCGCGCGCCTGCCGTGGCCGGGAATATGAATTCCGCGCGTTCGTATCTGCTGACCTATCGGGACTATCGGGACATTCGGGCGGCGGGGAATGTTCGGAATGCCTGTCCGATCATCTCGCGCAGCGATCTGAAGGAAGTAAGCGAGTTCGCGACGGCAAGCGGCGAGATTCTCGGTACGGAGCCGAATTTGAACGAAATTAGCTATCTTCCTCTGAAGGAAGGCCGTTGGCTCAACGACTTGGACGGGCAGCAACGGCGGAACGTGATTGTGCTGGGGAACGAACTGCTGAAGGCGCTGTTTCCCGGACGTCCATCCGTCGGCTCATTTGTGCTGCTGAATGGAATCCGGTTCGAAGTCATCGGCGCCATGCCACATCTCGGTCGTGGTGACAATATGTGGCTGAACATGCGTGGCTATATTCCGTTTCAGGTGATGGCCACGAATTTCCCAATCAAGGGTGAGAACCATCAGAACTCGATTTCGTTCATTGAATACCAGCCGCGGGTGACTGCAGAGCATAAGCTGGCGCGGGCGGAAGTTCATCAGATCGTCGGGCGCAATCACGGGTTCGACGGCAGTGACGAGAACGCCTTCGACGAGTGGGATTCGATTCAGGAATCGCAGATGGTGGGGACCATTTTCGATGTCATGAATATGTTCCTGGGAGCAGTGGGTATGGTCACGCTGGCCCTGGGCGCGATCGGCGTGATCAACATCATGCTGGTGGCGGTGAGTGAACGTACGCGCGAGATCGGGTTACGCAAGGCGATGGGCGCGACGAACCGAAACATACTGTTTCACTTCTTCCTGGAGGGACTCCTTCTGACGCTCGGAAGCGGTCTGCTCGGAATGGCATTTGCCGGCGGGTTGATGGCTTTGATGGGGGGCGTGCAGGGCCCGCAGGGATTTGATCCGCCGAAACTGGTGCCTATGTCAGCTATCCTCGCGATCACGAGCCTTACGTTAGCTGGAGTGATTGCGGGACTCTATCCCGCAAGACGAGCCTCGATGCTGCAGCCGGTGGAAGCGCTGCGGCAGGAATAACACGATGCTGAACGATTTGCTCCACGAAGCCTACGCGGCAATGCGGTACAACCGCCGCCGCACCGCGCTCACCATGCTGGGGATGGCATGGGGCATCGCGACGGTGGTTATGCTGCTGGCCTACGGAGATGGCTTCGGGCAGGCCTGCGCCGCCATCTTCGCCAATTTCGGGACGAAACTCTGCATCGTTGTCCCGGGCAAGACTTCAATGGGGGCGGGAGGGCAGAAGTCAGGAGTCGCGATTCGATTCACACAGGAAGACGTGGACGCGCTGACGACAAATCTTCCGCAGGTCACGCACATTACTCCAGAGGTGGGAAAGCAGGTCAATGTCCAGTACGAGAACCGTGCATTCACCTTTCCAGTCAGCGGGAATTATCCGAATGTGCTCGATATTCGCTCGCTGAAATTGGGCCAGGGACGCTTCTACAACATGGAAGACCAGGTGCAACGCGCGCACGTGGCAGTCATCGGATCGGAAGCCAAGGAGAAACTGTTCTCCGGTCGCAATGCCCTCGGTGAGAGCATCCGGTTGGATGGTTTGAGCTTCGAAGTGGTCGGCGTTCTGAGCGCGAAGATGCAGGAAGGGAACGACGACATCAACCGAGTGGTTTACGTTCCTTTCACTACGATGGGGGATCTGAAGGACACGCACTACCTCGACACGATCTGGTTCAACTACCAGACTCCGGAGTACGAGAAAATCGAACCTGCGGTGCGTACGATTGTTGCTACGCAGCACAAATTCAATTCAGCCGATCGGCAGGCCGTGCGGGTATTCAACATCATGATGCAGGTGCATCAGTTCGAGATCATTACGCTGGGGCTGAAGGTCCTGATGGGATTTATCGGGACACTGACGCTCGGGATCGGCGGCGTGGGGCTGATGAATATCATGCTGGTTTCGGTGACGCAGCGAACGCGGGAGATCGGGGTTCAAAAGGCGCTGGGCTGCCGGCGGGGACACATCCTGTTCCAATTTCTTGCTGAGGCGCTGACCATCACTTTCATCGGCGGCGTTCTCGGGGTGATTCTCGCATACGTGGTTGCGCTTTCGGTGGGCAGGCTTACGCTGTACAGCGCCTTTGCCAAGAACGGCGAAGCGGGAGATATCCGGCTGATCATTGCCCCGGCAACCTTGATCGCGTCCACGCTCATTCTCGGCGCGGTGGGACTGATCAGTGGGATGATTCCCGCATTTCGCGCATCACGCCTCAACCCAATTGAGGCGCTGCGGCACGAATAGAGCCTGGTTCGGGCTATCCTTCACATTTCATGCTTGTAACCCCAGGTTACTGTCCATAGCAGATAAATGGTTGTCCCTTGCTCGCGGAATGCGGCGACTGGATTCTTGAGATCATCGTATTCGCCGTCGAAACTGAGCGTGCTGAACTTCAACTTTCGTGGCATCGTCCACGCAAGGCGTCCACCATACTGTTGGGAGAGCAAGTCATTGGCGAGAACGTCGCCGATCAACATCGTGCGCGACTGATTGACGGAGAGCAGAGGCTGTAACTGCAGTCCTGTACGTTTCCAGGTCAGACTCGGCTGCAGATATCCGCTGAAGCTTCGCGTGGTGCCCACGGTGCTGCCTGCGCCAGCAAACCAGTTCAGGCTGATGTTCCCATTGATCTGGATGTAAGGCCGCGCCAGCCAGTTCACACCCACCATGCCGGACGTAGTGATTGTGTTCGCACCCGGGATGAGGTTGTTGCGGAACCAGTCGCGCGCCCCATTCAAACTGAGCGATGCGGTTTTTCCGAGTTGGCGCGTGATTCCGATGTTGAACCCACCATCGCGCTGGTCTGCTTCGAGCGCCAGTCGCTGATCGCTGGGCATTGCCTGAACTGTGGGAGGAACATCGCCAGTCGTCGTGAAGGTTTCATGTCCGGCGATCGAGAGCACAGTCAGCTTGTTCAGATTCCTGGACCAAGTCTCGGCGGCCGAAGTCATGTTTTGTTCTGCGAAATTGGCCTGATGGACGCTGCTCTGCAGGTAGGTATCGCTGAAACTGAAAGTTCCGGCTCGCGTGGAGAACACGAAGGTTCCCGATGGCCCACGGCGGTCGGGGGTGCTGTTCGGGGACAGGTTGGGATTCGTCGGCGAACTGAAGTTCGGGCTCACGTCGAAGTATCCGACCGCCATCGACATAGGTCCGTACGCGCCGGAGACGGCAGTCCTGGCGGCTCGGCCAGACAGGTGCGTAAATACACCCGACGTGGAGATATCGTTGTAGCCCCATGCATACTCGCTGGACCAGAGCCATTTCGGCGCAAGATGTACCTGCAGAAGAGCGCCATAGAGGTCGCCGCCGCCAGCGACTGCTACGGAATCGGTATAAAACGATGTTTGTCCATCGATACCCGTCTGCACTGCGGGTGCGGGATCGCCATCATGTGCACTCAGCCACATCAGGCGCAGTTCGAGATATTTCTTGGGCAACGGCAAATCCCAGCTGGCACCGCGAATCTGTTGGTGAAACTCATAGCCGAACCCGCTGCCCGCGCCGACATCATCCGTATTCGCAAAGAAGCCGAAGCTCCCTGCAGGAGTCTTCAGGTCGGCTTCGACGCCCTGACGTGGAGCAGCTGTGGTCACGAACTGAGCATTCTGGTAGAGCGAGGGAGCAACCTCACCAAAGCTGAGATTCAGCCCCCAATGTCCTTTTTGCCAGCTCCCATTCAGGATGAAATTATCGAAATATCCGTGGCTGGTTCGTAGAACATCCGGACCAAGAAAGCTGTTCAGCAGGCCGGAACCGTTGATCTGCGCCTTCCACGGGCCGTTCTGATACTGAAGCTGTTCGGAGACTGATGTGGTATTGATGTCGGGGGCGGAGCCGGAAACCCACTGTGTATTACTGCCAATTTGTGTCTGCATCTGCAGTGGCTTGGGCTTGCCAGCTTCGGAATCGGATTTCTTCTTTTCAGCGGCGGCTTTCATGGTGAACTTCCACGAGGACGCGTCCGAACCGATGGTCAGTGTCACAGCGTGAACTCCGTCACTGATCGGAACGGCGGGGGTGTAGGTGATCTTCGTGTCGGCGACATCGCACAAAGAGGTCACATCCGTGCCATCGACTTGGACGGCCAGATCGAACGCATTCGGCGCCGAGGAGAAGTTGATCACGATTGGCGCTTTGGGATTGGATGCGGTGGCATCAGGAGCAGGAGTTCGGGTCGCAATGGATTTGATTTCTTCTGGCTCAGGCGACGCACTTCCTTCCAAACCATAGGCCCAAGAATTCGTAAGGAGCGGTTCCGAATATGCGGCTAGCACCAGACGCGGGCCGTGCTCCCGCGGACGAAGGTTCCGCGACTGCCGGGGATTTGGCAATGCCAGCACGTTTGTAGGCCCAGTCAGGATGGCGCGACCTTCCAGATCGAGCACTTCGACGTACCAGTAGTAGTTCTGTCCCGGATTGAGCTTTCCGTTTAAAGCGCGCAAATCGATCTGCGGTACATTCGTCAGATATCGGCGCACCAGTTGCTGTCCCTCGGGGTCTGAGCTGATGGTGATTCGATAAAGGTGCTGACCTTCCAGGCCGTTCCACTCAAGCAAAGGATTGCCTTGCGGCGTTACCGACGGGCGCTCGGCTTTGGTCTTTAGCGCGTTATCGGGAACACGCATTAGGAGACGCATGGGCAAGGGCTTGCGCGCAGCACCTGACATTTCTACCGATCGCACGGTCCAGTACAGTTCGCCGTCAGGAAGTCCGCGCCAGATTTCGGAGGGAACGGACCATGAGTTTTCGGAGACGGTGTACCAGGTATTAATTTCAGAGATGTACGGCTGCTGGGAGAATCCGACCTGGTATTGTCCGATTCCCGGGACCGGGGCCCAGCGCAGCTCCGGAGGTTCTTTTGAGGTGACGCGCGCTCCGTAAGGCGGCGCAAGCAGCGCTTCGAGGGAGAATCCTCCCGGGTTGACAACGACTGAAATTGGCCGTGAGGCAATCTTGTTCGGTTGCAGGATGCGCAGTTCTACCGTGTGCTGCCCCAGCAGTTCCGTCGGGAATGCGTTGTGAGATCGCACCGATGTACTTTGTCCCCCGGCCAGATTGACCGTGAATTGTTCGATGAGAGAGTTGTCCCAGAACCAGGCGCCCACCACCATCCCGCTGCCGGTTCCGGCAAATTGTGCTTCTCCGTAGATTTCTTCTCCTTGCGCGAAGACCGCGCCGTTGCGCGGATTCAGAAGTGCAATCGTTGTGATATTCAGGGGAGCGCCAAGCGAACTGCTTGGTGCGACACGAAGCGGTTGAGACGTGCCCGGCGCGCCAAGGGGACTGATGCCGGTACTGGTTCCATCGAGGTTGAGTACGTCCACGGCTCGCAGTCCGGGAGCGGCCTGGGCACCGACGGTGATATTCGCGACCACGAGAGTGGAGTTCACGACGGTAGTGCTCTGTACCGCGATATCGTTGGCTTGGACGTTGCCCGTGGACAAAGAAACGGAAGCGAGAGGCGGTGACACAACGACAACGGCACCGGATCTGAAATTCGTGCCTGTCAGTGCCAAACGTATCTGGGATGCCCCCGGAGCTGCGACGGCGGGACTTGCCGTTCCGAGAGTTGGCACAGCGCCGGCCGGAGCGGCCAGCGCGATAGCCTGCTGGTTTGAAGTGTATCCGCCTCCCAGAGCACGGGGCGCCGGGGTGAAAACCACCACGAAGACCGAGCCACCGCGATTGGTATCCGCCGCCGAAAGAGAGACCTGCAATTGGCTCGGTCCGAGATAAAGCGTTGGCCTGTTCCGGCCGTTTACTCGCGCCACTGAGTTCATGGCGAAATTAGCGCCGCTGATGGTGAGCGTAAATCCGGAGCCGGCTGGTGCGGCAGCCGAATTCAGCGACGTAATCATCGGGACTGCCTGAGCAACGGCGAACGCTCGCAGTAAAAACACTAATCCAATCCATGGTGCACAATGTCTGATCGTTCTCGTCATCGCGGGTCTCCGGTTTTACGGAATGGGGACACACTTCCCCTGACTCGGCGCAAGAGTGCAAGGGAAGTGTTCTGGGTTATAGCAGCGGATTCACGCCGACGGGTCCGCTGACCTGGATTTCGAGGGCGTAACTGGAATTGCTGAGGTCCGTGCCGGATGGATCATGGCAATGCTGCTCAGCGACATTGACAAGAATCCGTTTCGGATTGCCGGGATCCCACTGCGCACTCCATTGGCCGTCGTTATAAATCGTGGGGTCGCTGACAATGATATTGAAGCCTTGGCTGCAATCGTCGATCGCCCAATGACTCAGACTGAATTGTGTGGGAACAAATCCCGGCGCCAGATTACTCACGTCCCAGGTATCAATACCTGGATTGAAGCGGTAGAAGTCATAACGGTCCACGCCCGCTGTGAAAACATTGGATGACTGGGTCGGTATTGGGTCCGTGTAGGGGGAAGAGTACTTGACCGTCGGAACGGGCGATCCGCCACTATCCATAAGGGTGGCTAGCGTTGCTGCGTTCTGGGCAAGCCTGGGAAGTGTGACCTCCTGCCGCAGGGCGTAGAACTTGCAGTTCTGCAACTGCGCTTGCGACGTGCCGACGGGATTTATCACAAGCGTGACGCTGTTCTGGTCGGGCTCGCCTTTCAGGTTCGGATCGAGCATCACTTCGATTGAGTTGTCGGTCCATGACTTGATTTGCAGGGGGATGACTCCGGAGCGAAACGGGCCGTTCAAGTGTGCCTGTCCTTGCGTGTTGCCGAAGTTACAGCCGGAAATTCTGTAGTCGTTGTACTGGGGATCTTGCGTGAAGACGATGTTCGGGTTCGACATCCCGGTCTTCACCCCATTGATGTTTTGAATCAACAAAGTTTTCGTGCTGCAAGCAACCGTCGAAGCCAGGCTCGGCTGTGGCGCTGTTGCTAGCCGGCTCGAGGGTGGAGGGGGCGGGGGCGGAGTCGCCGGTGCCGCGACCAACGCCGGTCGGGCCACAGCCATGGATGCAACAGAAACCGATCTTGGCGTACTGCCTCGAGCACCGGGTGTATTACCCGGAGGCACGCCGGGAGTTCCGGCCGGAGGAGTAGAAGACCCGGTGGTCGACCCGCCTGAGGGTCCGCTGCCTGATGGGTTCGCGCCTGTTGGACTTGACCCTGCCGTGTTCACTGCACTGCCTCCGGCTTGACCCGAGCCGCCTGCGGGACCGCTGGGTTTTCCGGGAGTATTGCGACCGGCTCTCAGTTGTTCCAGGGCCGAACGAATGGCTGCTGTCTGTGGATCGTCGGCGTTATGGGTATTGCGAATCCTGGGGCTCTTCTTGGCCTTGCGGTGCGCTCTCCGAAACGCTTCCTCAACTTCCTGCGGGGTACGCCTATGTTGGGGCACACCCTGACCGGCAGCCGGGTCTTGTCCTCCCGGAGTCCCTGCCGGCGTCGAACCGGCCGCTTGTGCGGCAACGATGCTGGGACAGAGCAGAAGAATGGTCGAAGTTATCGCCGAGAACACAAGCCGCTTTAGCGACACTGGCAGTATGGAAGTTGTGAGCTTCATGGTCATCTCCTTGTTGTGCAGATCCCCACGATTGCGGTGAGTATCGCGGCCAAGTGCCAAACCCCGCCCACCCCAAGTGCCTCTGGGCCGCAATCCGGGTACGCTCTACAGGGAATACCCGAGCACTGGAGACTGGTCAAAGGAACCGGTGGTGATTCGGTTGTGACTCAGCAAGTCGTTAATTTGCAATGCCTTGCGGCAACGAATGAACCGTGCACCCTACCGTGAAGTTGTCCGGTGGCTTATCTCCACGCAGCGTTACAATCCTCGGGATGAGAACTCTGGTTCACGGGGTAACCTGCGCCTTGGTTACCCTCGGATGTTCAACGTCGTGGGCACAAGCGCCTGCGGCCGAAGTGACGATTCCCCCTGGCGATCCACGGGTGGAAATTCTCGGGCAGTATGACGGGACCAATGGCCAGCATCCGCGGTTCGGATATCCCGGGACTGGGTTCGTGCTGCGATTTCGCGGCGGTGTTCTAACGGCACAGGTCAGCAGCGATTCAGACAAGTCCGCTCTGACCGTTGTGGTTGACCACGGCACCCCTGAGTTGCGCGTACTCCAACGAGGGGTAAACGACGTGGTGCTAGTTTCTGCGCAGAGCCCGGGTCCTCATATCGTTGAGGTCTATAAGCGTACCGAGACCTGGCAGGGGACCTTGACTCTCATCGAACTCCGCTTGCAAGACGGGGGAGAACTGCGCGATGCTCCTCCGCTGCCGAGGCGCAGGTTGCTATTCATTGGCGATTCCGTTACTTGCGGAGCGGGAATCGACAACAATGCAGAATGCAAAACAGACCCCGAGCGGCCCGCGAATGACGCTTACGATGCCTACGGAATGCTGCTTGGGCGGAGATTGGACGCGCAATCTCATCTCGTTTGTTACGGCGGCCGCGGTCTGGAGCGCGACTATCGTGGCCTGGGCGAAGCCGACGGAGTGGTCAACGTTCCACAGTTTTACCGGTTGGCGATTGCGAGCGACGCAGTTCCTGGGCGTGTGCCATGGGATCCATCGTGCTGGCAGCCGGACGCCATCATTGTTTCGTTAGGGACGAACGATTTCAATCTGCAGAAAACGAAGCCTCTTGATCAGAAGAAGTGGGTAGGGGAATACGCGGCATTTGTTCGCGCTTTGCGAAAGGACTATCGGCACTCATTCATCTTCCTCACCGAGGGCGCCATCGTCACAGATCCTCTTTTGCGCCAGATGATTCAGGAAACCGTGACCAAGATTCATGACAAGAAGGTGAAGTACGTGGCCGCCAACCACTATCCGGGACTGGCATGTGATGCGCATCCGACGCGGGTGGAGCACATCAGGATTGCCGATGACCTTGAGCCTATGATTCGTGAAACCCTGGGCTGGTGATGCAGGCCCGTCGTCGGCCGAAAGGGTGTGTTTACCCCTGTGATTGGTATCACCCCACGCTGTGCTCCCGGTGACAGTGCAACTTACTGAGGAATCAATACATTGAAGGGTGCGCGAGTACATCGCGCCGAGGAGTGTGCATGCAAGCACTCTCGCCTGTTAGTCTGCCTGCCGAAGAGCAAGTATTTCTCGACAAAGCGATTGAGAGAGGCAGGGGCCGGCCTGGAGCCCTGCTCGGAATTCTGGAAACCGCGCAGGACCGCAACCGGCATAAATATCTTTCCGAAGAGACGCTGCGCTACATCGCCTCGAAGATGGAAATGCCGCTAGCGCGTATCTACAGCGTCGCGACTTTCTATGCCTTGTTCAACCTGCAACCGCAAGGGGAGAACACGATCTGTATCTGTCGCGGAACGGCCTGCCACACTCGCGGCTCGCGCAACCTCCTGCAAGGAGCGCGGCTCGAGTTGGGCTTGGGCCTTCACGATGGCGAGACGGATGGGAACGAAGCGGACAAGCTTCTGCTCACCACCGGCGACCGCATGTTCACCGTGCGTACCGTGGCATGTTTTGGCCAGTGTGCCATGGCCCCAGTGGTAGAGGTGAACCATCGCATCTGCGGGCACGCGACCGAGCGCACAGTGCAGCGGGAAATCGAAACCATTCGAGCGGGAGAGTAATCGATGCCTCGAATTCTGGATATCGGAGCTTTCAATGCTGTGCGGGAGGCGGGCTTAGCCAAGCTCGTACCGTCCGTTCCGCGAGTGGGGATTGGAATGGGAACGTGCGGACGAGGCAATGGAGCAGAAGGACTGTATCACGCGTTTGCGCAAGCCGTGGAGCGCAGCGGAGATGACATCGTCCTCGCGCCGGTCGGCTGCTTCGGAGCCTGCTCGCAGGAACCGCTCGTGAGCGTGCGCCTACCCGGAAACCCCCTGGTACTGTTGCGCAAAGCGCAGGCGAATGATGCCGGACGGCTACTGCAGGACATTACCAAGGGAAATCTCCCTCCCGATCTCATCTACTGCAAGATCGAAGAATGGGACCACATCACAGGGCACGTGCGATACGGGCAGGGCTATCCCGAAGTACCCTCCTGGAATGAAGTCACATTCTTCAAAGGCCAGAAGAAGATTGTTCTGCGAAATTGCGGGATCATCAATCCCGACGACATCGAGGAATACATCGCAGTTGGTGGGTATCAAGCTCTCTATAAAGTGCTGATCGATGCGAATCCCGCCGGTGTGATCGAACAGATCAAAGCCTCGAAGCTCCGGGGACGGGGCGGAGCGGGGTACTCCACCGGCAATAAATGGGAATTTCTGGCTAAGGCGAAAGCCGAGCCGAAATACATCATCTGCAATGCGGACGAGGGCGATCCCGGCGCCTACATGAACCGCAACGAAATTGAGAGTGATCCGCATTCGCTTCTCGAAGGAATGATCATTGGCGCATACGTCATGGGTGCGACGGAGGGGATCGTCTACGTTCGCGCCGAGTATCCGCTGGCTGTGCATCGTCTGAATCGCGCGATCGAACAGGCGCGTGAATATGGGCTTTTGGGCGAGAACATCCTGGGGCGTGGATTCAAGTTCGAAATCGAATTGGTGGAAGGAGCCGGAGCATTCGTTTGCGGGGAAGAAACTGCACTGATTGCTTCGCTCGAAGGAGAAGCTGGAAGACCACGTCCAAGGCCCCCATTCCCTGCACAAAAGGGGCTGTGGGGAAAGCCTACCAACATCAATAACGTCGAGACCTGGTACAACATCGCGCCCATCGTGATGCGAGGTCCGGCGTGGTTCACCGAGACGGGAAGTCCTAAGAGTTCGGGGACGAAAGTTTTTTCCCTGGTCGGCAAGGTCAAGAACACCGGCCTCGTCGAGATGCCGTTGGGAACTCCTCTGAAGACCTTTATCTACGATATCGGAGAGGGTGCGATCGAAGGCCGACAAGTAAAGGCTGTCCAGACGGGAGGCCCTTCGGGCGGGTGCATTCCGCAGGAAATGCTGGACACCCCAGTCGACTACGAAAGCCTGGGTCAGTTGGGATCGATTATGGGGTCGGGCGGCATGGTGGTCATGGACGAAGACAACTGCATGGTCGACGTCGCCCGTTACTTCATTGAATTTACTCATTCTGAGTCGTGCGGGAAGTGCATCCCGTGCCGGGTCGGGCTGAACAAGTGCCTGCGAATCTTGAACCGGATTACCGAGGGTGCGGGAACGGCTCACCATCTCGAGATCCTGGACGAACTCAGCCGCTATATTCGCGACTGCTCGCTTTGCGGACTCGGACAGACTGCGCCGAATCCTGTGTTGACTACACTCCGCCACTTCCGCAATGAGTTTGAAGATCACATTCTTACGAACCGCTGCCGCGCTGGCGTGTGTGAAGAGCTGGCGCTTTCGCCGTGCGAGAACAGCTGTCCGCTGCACATGAATATCCCGCGTTTCCTGCAGCTCTACAAAGAGAACCGCATGGAAGAAGCGTTCTTGTCCATCATTCTGGACAACCCGCTTCCATCTTCAACCGGACGCGTGTGCCAGCATCCGTGCGACAGCCGCTGCCGGCGTCAGACCGTTGATCAGGCAGTGAACATGCGTGAGGTGCACCGGTTTGTGGCGGACTCGATCCTTAACTCTGAGAAGTACGAGCCGATGTTGCAAGGGCTCATGTCGCTGAAGCTCGAAGCAACCGGACGCAAGATCGCTGTCGTTGGCGCAGGTCCCGCCGGACTCACGGCGGCTTTCTATCTCGCCATGCTGGGACATGACGTTACGGTGTATGACAGCAAGTCCGAAGCTGGTGGAATGTTGCGGTTCGCCCTTCCGGAATACCGGCTGCCCAAGTCAATGCTGAAACGCGAAATTGAACTCATCGAACGGCTCGGCGTCGAATTTGTCTTCAACACGCGGGTGGGCGCCGATCTGGCGTTGAATGATCTCGACGATCACTTCGACATGATCTTCATGGCGATTGGCACGTGGAAGGAGTCGTGGGTTTACCAGTCCGGCACGGAGTTGAAAGGAGTATATCCCGCACTGAATTTCCTCGAGGCGGTTGCGGCTGGACAAGAGGTGAACCTCGGTCGCAGGGTGGCGATTATTGGAGGAGGCAACGCGGCCATCGACTCCGCGCGAACGGCTCTGCGCAAGGGCTGTGAAGTAACCGTGTTCTACCGCCGCGAGCGCAAGGACATGCCCGCGATTGAGGAAGAGACCCGCGCCGCAAAAGATGAGGGCGCGAAGTTTTTCTTCCTGGCGGCACCTCATCGCGTGATCGGCGATGCCAAAGGTGCTGTCAAAGCGATCGAAATCGTGAAAACGCGCCTGGGTGAGTACGACTCGTCCGGACGCAGGAAGCCGATTGCCACGGATGAGATTCAGCGCTTCGATTGTGACTCGGTGATCTTCGCCATCGGCGAAACCGTGGACCTCGATTTCGTTCGTGCGTCCGGACTGGTGCTGAAAGAGAGCGGAACGATTGACGTGAATCGCTTCACACTCGAGACCAGCCGTCCGCGTTTCTATGCCGGGGGTGATCTCGTCACGGGCGCCTCCAATGTCTCCAACGCCATGGCGTTCGGCAAACAGGCGGCACGCAGCATTGATTTGCAGCTCATGGAATCCGATCGTTGGCAGAGACTGTATCCGGCATTCGAATACGAGCAGACTCCTCCGGAAGAACCCAGCACCAGCAACCGCCATACTGGCCATCACCTGTCGGCGGGGGCTCGTGTCCGATCGCAGGAAGAGGTCGTGACCGGACTGACCCAGGAAGAGGCCTTAGACGAAACCTGCCGCTGCCTGCGTTGCGATGTCAAAGCGGTGAACATCAGTTGATGGAAATGCGCTGAAAGGAGCGAATCTTGGCACAAAAGAAGTTATCGATCCGAATCGACGGAGAGCTGATCAGCGCGCTTGAGGGACAGACGATTCTGCAGGCAGCGAGGGCCAATAACAAGTACATTCCGACACTGTGCGCGCTGGATGGGTTGACGGACGTTGGCGCGTGCCGGATCTGCCTGGTGGAAGTCTCCGGGTCCGAGCGGCTGTTCCCGGCGTGCACTACACCGATTCAAGAGGGCATGTCGGTCACGACCAACTCCCCCAAGCTCGCGCGCTACCGGCGAATCTCGGTCGAACTCCTGCTGATCGAGCGGAATCACGTCTGTGCGGTCTGCGTTTCCAATGGACATTGCGAGCTCCAATCGATGGCGACACAGTTGGGGATCAACACGGTCGGGCTGGCGTACAACTTCCCGAAGTTGTCGATCGACATGTCGCATCCGAGATTCGTGCTGGATCACAACCGGTGCATCCTTTGCACTCGCTGTGTGCGGGTCTGTGCGGAACTCGAAGGCGCGCATGTCTGGGAACTCACGTCCCGCGGAATCCACGCCCGCATCGTCAGCGAGATGAACGAGAAGTGGGGCAAGGCGAGTACGTGCACCAGTTGCGGCAAATGCGTGCATGCGTGTCCGACCGGAGCGCTGGCCGAAAAGGGATGGGCCGTTGAAGAAATGGTGAAGAAAGTCGATGCTGTCACCTCGCTGGTGCACCGCAGAGGAGTGCAGGTATGAAGAAGGTGAAGGTAGCGACCGTCTGGCTGGATGGATGTTCGGGCTGCCACATGTCTTTGCTTGATATGGACGCCGCAATCATTTCTCTGGCCCGGAAAATAGATATCGTTTATGGACCGTTGGTAGATGCCCAGGAATTTCCTGAAGGAGTGGATGTCACGCTGGTTGAGGGAGCCGTCAGTTCGCAGGATGACCTGAATAAGATAAACAAAATCCGGCAACGAACGAGTGTTCTCATTTCGCTGGGCGACTGCGCGGTTACGGGCAACGTGCCGGGCATGCGCAATTCTATTCCGGTTCAGAAACTACTCCAGAGGGTGTATGTGGATGGAGCGGAAGAAGGCAAAGTGATCCCAACGGATGGGGTTCCGACTTTATTGAAACATGCGCGCCCGCTGCGCGAATTCGTGAAAGTGGACCTGTGCCTGCCGGGTTGCCCGCCGCCTTCGAAGGCCATTGTGGCCGTTATTAATGACTTGCTGGATGGGAAGAACCCGAACAGCAACATGAAGGTGAAGTTCGGATAAGGAGTCTGCGATGAAGCGCATCACCATCGAACCCGTGAGCCGGATCGAGGGTCACGCGAAGATTACGATCCAACTGAATGACAACGGCAAAGTCGCCGGGACGGAGTTCCATGTCACGCAGGTTCGCGGATTTGAGAAATTCACCGAGGGCCACCCTTTCTACGAGATGCCGGGCATCACGGCCCGTATTTGCGGAATTTGCCCGATCAGCCACCTGCTCGCCTCGTCGAAGGCTTGCGACGCAATCATGGCAGTACGGATTCCGCCCGCCGCAAAGAAACTTCGCGAGTTGGTGCACTTCGCACAATTTGTGCAGTCGCACGCGTTGAGTTTCTTCTACCTTTCGGCCCCGGATTTCCTGCTCGGAATGGGATCCGACCCGGCATCGCGCAACGTTCTCGGAGTGATTGCAGCACATCCGGAACTGGCCCGCGATGGAATTGAACTCCGCAAGTTTGGACTGATGATTGTTGAATCCCTCGCGCATGAGCGTGTGCATCCGGCATGGATCGTGCCGGGAGGCGTTGCGTCGCCATTATCAACCGCTACTCGCGACCGCATTCTCACCGAGCTTCCGATCGCAAAGGCCATTGCAGAACGCACCATTGGCTTCTTCAAAGGGGCCTTGGACAACTTCAAAGAAGAGATCGAATTCTTTGGCTCGGTTCCGACTATGTACGCCGGGATGATCGATCGAAAGGGCAACCTGCAGCTCTATGATGGGGATCTTCGGTTCCGCGGCAGTTCCGGCGAGATTGTAGAGGATCATGTCGCCGCCGACGACTATTCGCAATGGATCGGTGAGGCCAGCCTGCGTGAATCCTACTTGAAGTCGCCGTACTTCAAGCCCGCCGGTTTTCCTGCAGGGGTTTATCGCGTCGGTCCGCTGGGCAGGCTCAACGCGGCCGATCAATGCGGCACGCCCATTGCTGACCTCGAGTTCAAGGAGTTTCATCAGAGATTCGGCGTAGTCGCCCACAGCGCATTTCTGTATCACTATGCAAGACTCATAGAGGTCATCTTCGCGCTGGAGCGGATCGAAGTCCTGCTGACCGATCCGCAAATCCTCGATACCCATTTGCGAGCCACGGCTGGAGTCAATGCGCTTGAGGGCGTCGGCATGATCGAAGCTCCACGCGGCACGTTGATCCACCACTACAAGGTGAATGAAGAAGGCGCGATCACCTGGGCGAACCTGATTGTCGCGACTGGTCACAACAATCTCGCGATAGGGCGCAGCGTGCAGCAGGTCAGCGAGCACTACATCGACGGTACAAAGCTGAATGAAGGCATGTTGAATCGAGTGTCTGCAGTGGTGCGTGCTTATGATCCGTGCCTGAGCTGCTCGACACACGCTGATGGGATCCTAGCCATGCAGATCCGGCTCGTCGATTCTCAGGGAACTGTACTCGACGAACTGGTGACAGACTGAATCCGCCTAGTCTGGCAGGGCCACACCAGAGAACTTCTTGCAGGCTTCTAGTAGTTCATCCTGGGCTGCGATATCTTGCGTGGCAGGATGCGGCTTTCGCGGTCGCATGTGATAGAAATATTCGCCCGTAACCTTCGCCGCCGAGTCTTCACTTGCGGCTAGCCACACCTGGGTGCGGTAGCCTTCCTCCAGGTCATCCGTGGCTGAGGGCCCTCCCATCTTGGTCGCCACCCATCCGGGCTCCAAAGCATTGGACAGAACCTCCGGCCAGCGGCGTGCCACCGCAAAGGCAAGAAGCACGTCGTGCAGCTTGGTATCGGAATAAGCTTGCTGTCCGCGCCACGGGCGTTCCTTCCAAGCCAGATCGTTGAGACTCGCATCCCCACTCTGATATAGCCCGGAACTTAAGTAGATCAGGCGCTTGGGCCGTCAATCAGGGCCGTGAGGATGTAAGGCGCGAGCGTGTTCACGGCAAGTTCCAGGGGCAAGCCATCTTCGGTTTCAGCGCGCTGACGCGATCTGTATCCGACACCCGCATTGTGGAGGACAGCATCGAAGCGTCCGAGTCCGTTGACATCCTTAGCCAATCTCTTGGTCTGCTGGATGCTCGATAGGTCCGCCAGCAGAACGGTTTCCGCTCCGGGGACCGCTGCCAGAGCCTCACGCCCGCGCTCTTCGTTGCGTGCGTGCAGCACGACGTTGTGTCCGTGCTCGATAAGGAGTCCTGCGGCCATTCGGCCCAGGCCGTCGGACGAACCAGTGATGAAGATGCGCGCCATATCTGCTGTTCCAGCCTATTCTACGGAAGTTGACGGTGAAGTGTTGTGCGACTCATATGCAGGATATCCGCATGCTTTCGATAAAAGGGCAGCACGGTGGAACTCGGTCCACCGCGCCGCTGGGACCAATCATCGCGAGAGGGGAGTTAGGAGGAAAACTACAAAGATATCTTCCATGGGAGTTTTTGAAAATCGTCCGGCTAACGCCGCCAGCCGGGGGGCATCAGTTCGAGCTTGCATGGATCCGAGGCCTGCGTTCCTATGACTACAGCACCACCCAACACGGACGTTATTTGGAGTGTGAGCCTTGAACAATCAGTAAGATCCTGTAGGTTATAACGCCGCTGTGACCATCGCCGCAGGGGTCAACGATTCTTCGCGGAAGGAACGGTAAGGCGTGAAGCGAGTCTTTACGCCTGCTCAATGCCGAGTTGCTTTTGAATCTGCTCCAAGGGCACTCCCTTGGTCTCCGGCACCATCGTCCTCACCCAGATCAACTGCAGGACCATCATTGCAGTGAAGAACGAGAAGATGTATCCAGTCGGAAAGGCAGCGAACACTTTGGGAGCAAGGGTTGTGAGTGCGGCTGCCAGAATCCAGTGTGTGGAACTACCGAGCGTCTGGCCTTCCGCGCGATGCCGGTTCGGAAAGATTTCTGAGATAAAGACCCAGATCACAGCTCCCTGTCCGATCGCGTGGGCCGCGATAAATCCAAAGATGCAGCCTGGAACGATGGAATAGTGCTGCGTGAAGAAAGCCCACGCAGCCAACCCGAGCGAAATGATGTAGCCGAACGACCCGATATAAAGCAGCGTTCGGCGGCCCAGCCGATCAATCATCCAGAGGCCAATGAAGGTAAAAATGAAGTTCGTAATGCCGATTCCGACAGATTGCAGCAGCGCGGCCTTGGAAGCGAGTTGCGCGAGCTGAAAAATGCGAGGCGCGAAGTAAAGGACCACGTTAATACCGGAGAGCTGATTGAAGAATGCAATGAGGAACGCGAGCAAAATCGGCTTTCTTAGACGGCGGGTCCAGAAGTTTCCGGATGAAACCAGCCCGGCTGTTGCCGCCACGATCTCATCGGCTTCGGTAGCGATTTCAGCTTCGGAAGCTTCAGGCTGAGTGCGCTGCAAGACATCGAGAGCCGCAGCACGATCCCCTTTTCTGCTTAATAGCCAGCGCGGGCTTTCGGGCAATCCGAGGCAGAACAGTGCATAGAGCAATGAAGGAAATGCCGCCACGCCGAGCATCCATCGCCAGGAATTCGGTCCAACCCCAGCGAGCAGCGCGTTCGAAACGTAAGCGATCAGGATGCCGAAAACGATATTGAACTGGAACATCCCGGTAAGGCGTCCGCGATGTTTTGGCGGCGCAATCTCGGAGATATACATCGGAGCGACGACGGTCGAGATCCCAATTCCAAGGCCGCCAATCACTCGCGCGGCAATGAAGGTTTCCACGTTCGGAGCGAGGCCGGAGCCGACTGCGCCGACAAAGTAGAGAACCCCGATCCATAGCAGCGTAGCTTTGCGTCCGAAACGATCAGCGGGCCAGCCCCCGAGGAGTGAACCCACAACGGTGCCGTATAGCGCCGAAGCCATCGCGATTCCGTGTACGGTGGGCGTCAATCCCCAGAGACTTTGAATGGTCTTTTCTGCGCCAGAAATGACGACAGTATCGAATCCAAACAGAAATCCGGCGAGAGCCGACGTCAGCGACCAGAAGAAGATGCGACCGTTCATGTTTATAAGGAGCGGAGCTTACCACAGAACTGTCCACAGCACCGTGTTAACTGGAACCGTATGGATTCAATCTTTGACTAGCGGGTAGTTCTTCTCCCGCCAGCCGCGAATGCCGCCATCCATCGAGATGACATTGGTATAGCCCATTTTTTGCAGATTGTCGGCTGCGAGTGCGGACCGGAATCCACCGCCACAATAGAGAATGATCTCGGTGTTCAGTTCCGGCACACGAGCTTCGATATCTCGCTCGATGATGCCCTTGCCGAGGTGGATCGCTGCGGGCAGGTGATCTTTCGCGAACTCACTCTCTTCGCGGACGTCGACGAGAACAAATTTGTCGCCACGGTCGACCCGCTTCTTGACAGTGTCAACATCGGTCTCGCGGATGCGGGATCTTGCGTCATCGACGATTCTAAGAAAACGGGGTGGATGCTGATGTGCCATGGGAACTCCTTTCGCGTCTGGCGCGCACAACATGGTATCAAGTCTTCGCTGCGAGGCGCGTCCAAATCCCGCTTCGATTAGCATGGATTACGTGAGACAACGCGAACCGAAAGTCGGGCTTGCGCGTGCGATGTCGAAGCTGGGCTACTGTTCACGTTCGCAAGCGAGTGCGCTGATTCAACAGGGGCGTGTCCGTCTGAACGGTCGCGTCCGTCGAGATCCGGAAACTCCTGTACGGGTCGGCGCCGAGAATATCTTTGTGGATGGGCAGCAGATCGTCAGTGAGACGAAGATTTATCTTGTCATCAACAAGCCGCGCGGCCTCGTGACGACGGCATCGGATGAGAAAGGACGGACGACGGTCTATTCGGTCCTGGGCGAGGCTGAATTGCCTTGGGTTGCGCCCGTCGGACGTCTCGATAAGGCTAGCGAAGGCCTTCTGCTCATGACTAACGATTCAGAGTGGGCGGCGCGCGTAGCCGCACCAGAGAGCCATCTGGATAAGACCTACCACGTTCAGATTGGCTGCCTCGCCGATCAGGAGATGCTGCAGTCGATCGTGAATGGTATCAAGTTAGACGACGGTGACCTTCTCCGCGCGAAGTCTGCCAGATTGCTTCGCTCGGGCGAGAAGCACTGCTGGCTCGAGATTGTGCTGGATGGGGGCAAGAATCGCCAGATACGACGCATGCTGGATGCGCTCGGAGTGGTGGTACTCCGACTGGTCCGTGTCGCAATTGGCCCCTTGGAATTGGGGGACTTACGGAAGGGAAGCTACCGGCTCCTGGCCGCGCACGACAAGTTGCAGATCGACCAAGCGTTGGCACAGAGATGGTCTGGCTTGCCGGACAGGCGCAGTCAGGATGCCGGAGCGCGGCGCGTTTCCTCCACAACGGGGCTGTAGACCTCGTCCTTACTGCGACTTTTTATGAACGATCTTACGTTTTTTCGTGCAGTTGACATGGCTTGGTGCATCCGCGAGAAGAAGATTTCTCCCATGGAACTCGCGGAGGCGCACCTGGAGTGGATCGGGAAATTAAATCCACGGTTGAACGCGTTTGTCGAACTCCAGCCAGAACGAGTGCGACGCGAAGCGCGGGAGGCCGAATTTGCAGTAATGAGTGGGAGAACTCTGGGCCCGCTGCACGGAGTCCCAATCAGCATTAAGAGTTCGATCGAAGTTGCGGGCATGAAGTGCGAGGCTGGAACCCGTCTTCGCGCCGGCATCGTTGCGACGCAGGATGCGCCGCTCGTCGCCCGGCTTCGGAATGCAGGGGCCATTGTGCTAGGAACCACGAACACGCCAGAACTCCTGATGGCATGGGAAACCGACAATCTCCTATACGGACGGACCAATAATCCATGGGATCTCGCGCGCACTGCCGGCGGCTCCAGTGGCGGAGAGTCGGCGGCGATCGCCGCGGGAATGTCCGCGGGCGGAGTGGGCAGCGATGGTGGCGGATCGATTCGTGTCCCGGCGCATTTCACCGGCATCTGTGGCCTCAAGCCTACGCCGGGACGTATTCCTGCTACCGGACATTTCCCCGTGTCGGGTGGCCCGTTTGCTCTGACCGGTGTGGTCGGCCCAATGGCACGAACCGTCGCCGACCTGAGGGTTCTGTTCGAAGTGATGCAAGGTCCAGATGACGGGGACACATGTGCGGCGCCGGTCCCGCTGCGCTGGCCAAGCGAAGAAGACGTGAAAACGCTTCGGATCGGCTATTTCGAAGATGATGGCCGCACACCCGTTACTCCAGAAACGCGATCTGCGGTCCAGAAAGCCGCCGCGGCGCTCCAGCGGGCTGGCTTTATCGTCGAGCCGTTCCGTCCAGATGGCCTAGAAGAAGCGCGCGAGATTTGGAAGAAGTTCTTCGTGAAGATCGGAGGAATGCTGATCAATCCGATGTTCGATCCACATGAGCAAGAGATCAGCCCGATTTTGAAGCAATTTCTTGAATGGTCAGCCGCCGAGCCGCAACTCACGGAGAACTCGCTGCTTGACGCCTGGTTTCGCCGCGACGGACTGCGAGCTCGGTTCTTCGCCCAGATGCGCCAGTATCCAATCCTGTTATGCCCCGTGGCGGCGATTCCGGCGTTCCGTCATCGAGAGCGCACCTGGAAGATCGACGGCAAAGAAGTGGAATACCTGGATGCCTGGAGTTACACGGAATGGTTCAATTTGATAGGCAATCCGGCAGCAGTGGTTCCCGTGACGCAGTCTGCCGAAGGATTGCCGATCGGCGTGCAGATCGTTGGACGGCCATGGGAAGAAGAGCAGCTGTTGTCCGTGGCGGCAGTGGTGGAGAATGAATGCGGGGGATGGAATCGGCCGCCCATCTCGTAGGAAGACGAATGTTTAAGCCTAGGCTCGAAGGTCCGCCCGTTCCTCAATCGCGTGTACTATTGCTGAGGAAAGGCGTTTCAAAGGGCGGCTAGTATTTTTGTGTTATTTCACGCCCGACGGGCTCTGTATAACTTTGTGTACGCCGATTTGCAGCCAGTGTGGGGCTGACGTCCGCGATCGTTTGTCTCCGCAGTGTCATCAGTGTCATCGGAAATGCCAGAATCTGGGGGAATCATTCGTCGCATTCTGTTATGGCTGGTTGCGTTTCTAGCCATTTCGGCAGCCTACCTCTATACCTTCCCCCAACCGAATATTCCGTATGCCGGCGTCGTGCTGTTGCATACGGTGGCAGGCGTACTGGTTGCTCTCCTCCTAATTCCTGCGTTGATTCGGCTGCTACGTTCAGGCAGTCTCTCCAGCCATGCCGGATGGCTGCTGATCACAGCGGGAGCTGTGATCGGACTCATCCTTATCAAAACCGGCACGCCGCGCTCCGAATGGAACAAGCTCTACCTCCATATCGCGATTTCGATGGCCGGGGTCGGATTGCTAGTCGCTGACTGGCTGGGTCGCCGTTCATCGCAGGTGAAGCCGGTCGGGTCCGAGATGTTGGCCGGGGCTGCGCGCGCTGTGATTTGTCTAGCCGTCTTGGCCGGGCTAGGTTTTGGATCGAACTATGTCCGCCAGGGCTGGCAGGCACGAAATCGAATCAATAATCCCGCGATGCCTCCGGACAACATGAACGGAGAAGGTGACGGGCCCGAAGGATCGTTTTTCCCCAGTTCTGCGCAGGTGTACGGCAAGCAGAAGATTCCCAGCAAGTTCTTCATGGAATCTGACTCGTGCAAGCGTTGTCACGAAGACATTTACAACCAGTGGAACAGCTCGGCGCACCACTTCTCCTCCTTCAACAATCAGTGGTATCGCAAGTCGATCGAATACATGCAGGACACGGTCGGAACCAAGCCATCGAAATGGTGCGGCGGGTGCCATGATCCGGCGGTGCTCTACGCAGGAATGATGGACACACCCATCAAGCAAATCGTGCATCGGCCGGAGGCTCAAGCCGGATTGGGCTGCATGATGTGTCACTCCATCGCGAAAGTGAAGAGCACGATGGGCCAGGCAGACTTCTATTTGGAGTATCCCAAGCTGCACGAGTTGGCAGCCACGAAGAATCCAGTGGCTCGCGCTTTTCACGATTTCCTGATCAATCTGAACCCCGAGCCGCACCGCCGTGTTTTCCTGAAGCCGTTCATGCGCGATCAGACTGCAGAGTTCTGTTCTTCGTGCCACAAAGTGCATCTTGATGTGCCGGTCAACGGCTACCGCTGGCTGCGCGGATTCAATGAGTACGACAACTGGCAGGCCAGCGGCGTGTCGGGACAAGGAGCGCGATCTTTTTATTACCCGCCAAAGCCACAGCAGTGCGCCGATTGCCACATGCCCATGGAGTCGTCAAAGGACCAGGGAAACATCAATGGATTCGTGCACTCGCATCGATTTCCCGCGGCCAACACCGCAGTTCCAACCGCAAACGAAGATACTGCGCAATTGAAGCTGACAGAGGATTTCCTGAAGAGTGGCGCGTTGACGGTGGACATCTTCGCGTTATCTCCGGCGCAAGCTCCGATTAAACCCGGCGCCGTTACGCAATCCGATCTTTCCACGACGTTTGCGGTTGGCGAGGAGGCTGAGACGAAGACCACAGCCGAGGCCGGCGCAGAAACTGCGCCGATCACAGCCCCACTCAACCTCGTGAAACCTTCGGTACGAAAAGGTGACACGGTTCTCGTTGACGTTGTTGTGCGCACCAAGAAGATCGGCCACTTCTTCCCGGGCGGGACCGTGGACGCCTATGACACCTGGCTTGAACTGAAGGGCACCGACGACAAAGGGCAAACGATCTTCTGGAGTGGCATGGTCGAAGATAATGGGCACGGCCCAGTCGAGAAGGGCGCACACTTCTACCGCTCGCTGCAGATCGATGCGCACGGAAATCCGATCAACAAGCGCAATGCATGGGCGACGCGTGCTGTCGTGTATGTGCGGTTGATTCCACCCGGGGCTGCCGACACTGTGCACTACCGCATGGTTATACCGCAGAATGCGGGGAACAAGATCACGTTGCATGCGCGCCTGTGCTATCGCAAGTTCACCTGGTACGGAACGCATGAAGCTTTTGCCGGTATCCCCGATCCAAGTAAGCCGAATGCAGTCGCCCCTGATTACGACGATCGTTCCACTCTCTTCACCGCATCACTGGCAGGCGTATCCGCCAAGGAAGAGAAGATTCCGGATTTGCCGATTGTTGCCCTTGCAGAAGACGAGGTCACGCTTCCAGTCGTAGCCCGCAGTGCTCCTCTGTCCGCGCCCAAAACGATCGTGCGCAAGGAGGAATGGCAACGTTGGAACGACTACGGCATCGGTCTGCTTCTGCAGGGCGATTTAAAAGGGGCAGCCTCCGCCTTCCAGAAGATCACAGAGGCCGATCCGAATAATGTGGATGGATGGGTAAATATCGGGCGCTGTGCGGTGCAGGAAGGGGACATGGCCCGCGCGCGGACCGTACTTGAAAAAGCCCTGGCCATCTCTCCGAAGCTTGCCCGCGCGAACTTCTTCTACGCCAAGGTTCTTCGGTCCGATGGAAATTACGAAGGCGCAGCGCAAAGACTTCGCATGGTACTCGATCAGTATCCACGGGACCGGGTTGCCCTCAATGATCTCGGCCGCATCCTTTTCCTGCAGCGGAAATACAACGACGCGATCAAAGTGCTGCAATCGGTTCTGGAAATCGATCCTGAAGATCTGCAGGCTCACTACAATCTGATGCTCTGCTACAACGGACTTGGCGACGAGAAACTCGCGAAGGAGCACGAAGCACGTTACATGCGGTTCAAGGCTGACGAGTCCTCGCAAGCCATTACAGGGCCCTATCGGCAACTTCATCCGGAAGACAACAATGAACGCCAGGCAGTGCACGAGCACGTTTCTGTGCCTCTGCCAATCACCAATTCTGCGGCCAAATCGAACCTCGCTGCTCATACGAAAGGCTTACCTACACTCGCCTCAGGGGCCTCCAGATAAATGTTTCGAAACGAGTGCACCGCAACATCAAAATTGTTCTGGGCTTCACTGTCTGTGTGCCTTACCGCAATTCTGCCGAGCGTGGGTTCTGCTCAGTCACCGCACTTCAGCGACGTCACTGCGAAGGCAGGAATCCATTTCACACACAACAACGGCGCGTTCGGGAAGAAATGGCTGCCTGAAACCATGGGGCCGGGCTGCGCGTTCATCGACTACGACAACGACGGCTATCAGGACATCATCCTGATCAACGGAGAGGACTTTCCGGGCCATGCTCGCGGCGGTGCCACGACGCTGAAGCTCTACCACAACAATCATGACGGAACGTTTACGGACGTAACCAGGCGCGCCGGGCTCGCGACCCCAGCGTTTGGTTTCGGTGTCGCCATCGGAGACTACGACAACGACGGATTTGATGACATCTTTGTTTCGGCCTTGGGCCAGAGCCATTTGTTCCATAACAATGGCAATGGCACTTTCACGGACGTAACGAAGACGGCCGGAATGTCAGGCCCGAACGAGTTTTCAACGAGCGCCGCCTGGGTGGACTACGACCGTGACGGAAAGCTCGATCTGGTGGTGGCGAACTATGTGCAGTGGAGCGAGCAGGGTGATCTTTACTGCACGATTGATGGCGCGCACAAGTCCTACTGCACACCGGAGTCGTACAAAGGCACGGCCGTGCGCCTCTGGCACAACTTAGGCGCGGGGCGGTTTGAAGACGCCACGCAGAAAGCTGGACTGAGCGATCCTACGTCGAAGAGTCTCGGCATCACTGTCCTCGATGCGAACGGCGACGGCTGGCCAGATATCCTGATCGCCAATGATACGCAGCCGAATAAGCTCTACTTGAACAAAAAGAATGGGACGTTCGAGGAGCGAGGGGTTGCGGCAGGCATTGGCTTCAGCGAAGACGGAGTCGCACGAGCCGGCATGGGCACCGATGCCGCCGATTACGACCGTAGCGGCCATGCCAGCGTGTTGATCAGCAACTTCGCGAACCAGATGGTCTCGCTTTATCACAACGAAGGCAACGGCTTGTTCGTCGATGAGGCGCCGCAATCCGAGGTGGGTCGCGCCACGCTGGTGACCCTCGGATTCGGATGCTTCTTCTTTGATTATGACAATGACGGCTGGCCCGACATATTTGTTGCGGACGGCCACATCGAGAACGAAATCGAGCGCGTGCAGAAGCGCGTGAGCTATGCCGAGCCTCCACATCTTTTCCGAAATCTCGGAGCCGGCAAGTTCACTGAAGTTACGTCGGAGATGGGCAAGGTCTTCGCGTCCCCGAAAGTGGCTCGCGCTGCCGCCTACGGGGATATCGATAATGACGGGTATCCCGACCTGCTACTCACCACCAATGCGGGTCCTGCGTATCTGTTCCACAACGAGGGCGGCTCCAATCACAGCTTGCGAATCAAGCTGGTTGGAACGAAATCTAACCGGGACGGAATCGGTGCCGTTGTCCGTCTCAGCGACAAGCAGTGGAAGATGTTGCGCTCGGGATCAAGTTATCTTTCGCAGAGCGAACTGGTGCTGACCTTCGGACTCGGTACGCAGACAAAGATCGACACGATCGAGATCCAATGGCCCAGCGGCCAGACCGACCGGCTGTCGAACGTGAATGCGGGACAGATCGTGACTGTGCAAGAGGGGAAGGGAATTGTAAACGGCCGGCCATACTCGGCTCCGCACGCGTACGGTTCTCAGTTGAATGTTGCCAAGAGGTAGCCGAATCCTCTGTGTTCCTCTGTGGCCTCTGTGGTTAAATCTTTAACGAAATGAAAATTCTTATTGCCGTCTTCGGCTGCCATTCTGGCGGTTTGGAGTTTCTCTGGCCCTGCGTCCCAATCCAATCCTGTCGAAGCTGCGCGCCTGAATAACCTGGGCGTCGCCTATATGAATCAGCAGCTCTTCGAAAAGGGATTGAAGGAGTTTCAGCAGGCGGCGGATTCTGACCCAAAGTTCGCCATCGCGCGCCTGAACGAGGGTGTTGCCTATCTGAATTTGCAGAAAGTGGACGAGGCGAAGGCTGCCCTGGAGAATGCGTTGAAGCAGGATCCGAAGAATCCGAATGCGTGGTACAGCCTGGGTCTGCTCGCGAAGAATACGGGGGACGCGCAGGCCTCGATCGATGCTTTCAAGCATGTAATTGACATTGATCCAAACGATGCGGACACATGGTATTTTCTGGGGACGGCCTACGCGCAGGCGAAGCAGTTTCCGCAGGCGATTGACGCGTTCGAGCACGCGCTGAAGATCAATCCAATTCACGCATCCGCGGAATTTGGATTGTCTCGCGCTTATCAGCAGTCTTCTGATATCGAGCATGCCCGCGAACACCTGAAGAAATTCCAGTACATTACGCAGAATAAGATCGGCTCCCCGATGAGCCTGGCATACGGAGAGCAAGGGCAGTACTCGCGCGCGGTGGAATCGCCGCTCATGCCGATGAAGCCGCCGGCACAGATCAAGGTGCGGTTTTTGGATGTGACGAAGGAAGCGGGGATTGCGACGAGAGCAAGTGAGTCCAAGGCTTCGGGCACCGCTATATGTTTTCTCGACTACGACGGAGACGGTCTCATTGACATTTTTACCGGCGGAAGTGGCCCGGCGGGTGGCCTTGGGCTCTATCACAACTTGGGCAATGGCAAATTCGAAGATGTGACAACAAAGGCAGGGCTAGATCCTAACGCACGTAGCGCCGCCTGCACTACGGGCGACTACGATAACGATGGAGCTATAGATCTTGCAGCCGCCGTCAATAGGCGACTAGCCCTGTTTCACAATGAAAAGAACGGAACCTTCAAGATCGCGACGGAAGGCAGTGGCTTGAAGGACCCTGAATCGGATGGTCTCACCTTCATCGACTACGACCACGATGGCGACTTGGATTTGTATACAACCAACCATTTCGCCGACGTAGTTGGGAACGCTCAGTCCCCATCCGTTATCGGCAATAACAGGCTCTGGCGCAATAACGGCAACGGAACATTCACGGATGTAACCAACCAGTCTGGACTTGCCGATGATTCTGCCATGGGATCACTTGGGACAGATTACAACAACGACAAGGCAGTTGATTTATTAGTCTCCGACAGCGGGCCGACGATCTTTCAGAACCCGCGCGAGGGAAAATTCCTGCCGCGCAAGCCTTGGTCTGCTCCGATGCAGTCAGGTGTTGAAGGTGTCGCGGTCCTCGACTTCGATCACGATGGCTGGATGGACCTGGTATTTACGCACTCGGGTTCTCCCGCCTTGACGCTCTGGCGCAACAATCACGGCAAATCATTCGAGGCCGGGAAACTTCCCGAGACCAACTGGGCACGCGCCTACGGCATTGCCGCATTCGACTACGACAATGATGGTTGGGTCGATCTCGTGGCGGCGGGTGAGACGAAAGACGGCAAAGGCGAAGTCCGCCTCTTCCGCAACCTCGGGCCGGATGGTTTCAAAGACGTCACCACCGATGTCGGCCTCGACAAGATTCAATGGAAGGAGCCTCGGGCCATCATTACCGGAGACTATGACAACGACGGCACGACGGACCTGCTGATCACGCAAAACCACGGGCCTGCTGTTCTTCTCCGCAATGAAGGCGCCACGCAGAATCACTGGCTGAAGCTCTCGCTGAAAGGTCTGGCGGACAATAAGTCCGCCATTGGAACGAAGGTTGAGGTCTTCTCTGGAGGCAACCGGCAGAAATTCGAAATCTACGGGTCAAACGGCTACCTCGGACAGAACTCGACGGACATCGTCGTTGGCCTCGGGCAATCGAAAGATGCTGACATTGTGCGCATGCTCTGGCCTACCGGCGTACTGCAGGATGAGATCCAGATCGCCGGAGACAAGCAGCAGAACTTTATCGAGATCGATCGGCGTGGCAGTTCCTGTCCGACGCTCTTTGCGTGGAATGGCGAACGCTACCAGTTCGTGGCCGACATGCTGGGCGCGGGCGTCGTAGGGCACTGGGTCGGGCCCGGACAGCGCGACATCCCGCGTCCGGTGGAGTACATCAAGGTTCCGCGGCGATTCCGTTCGCGAGAAGAACGGCAATCTCAGTTTCCGTTTCATGGAACCGCTGGAAGAAGCCGTGTACCTCGATCGGGTGCGGCTGATGGCAATCGATCACCCTGCGGATCTTGAGGTCTATCCTAACGAATACTTCGCATCGAATCCTCCATACCCTCCTTTCAAGATAGTCGTCGCGCGCGATCCGAAGCCGCTGGCCGGCGCGTGGGACGATCACGGACGCGATGTTCTCCCGGATCTTCTCGCTCATCGCTATATCGGCGATTTCGAGCTGACGCAGTTCCAGGGATTTGCGAAAACGCACACCCTGACTCTCGACCTGGGCGAACCGTACAACGGCGGACCGTTGTGGCTGCTGATGCATGGTGAGATCGAATATTTCACGGCGAATAGTATGTACGCCGCCTCGCAGGCAAAACTGCAAGCGATTTCACCGTACGTGGAAGCCCTCGGAACTGACGGCACATGGAAGCGCGTAGTGGACGATGTGGGATTTCCAGCAGGCGGTCCTCGCACCATGACGGCCGATCTCACCGGAAAGGCGCCGCGCGGTACGCGTAAGATTCGGATCACAACAAACCTGCAAATCTACTGGGACAACGTTCTCGTCGATCGGACACCGCAGGTATCTGCGAATCCTTCTCAGCGCCCGCGTCTAACCGCCATCCCGTTGGCCCACGCCGATCTTGAGTTCCACGGCTATCCATACAAGATCGAAGGGACACCTGCGGGCAATGTGCAGTACATCTACGAGAAGACCAGCGCAACCGGGCCGTACACGCGTCCGATGGGCACCTACACGCGTTATGGCAACGTACTGCCGCTCCTCACGGCGGTGGACGACAAACTGGCAGTCTTCGGCTCGGGAGACGAAGTTCGGCTCGAGTTCGATCCGTCAAAGCTCCCGGCATTGCCGGAAGGCTGGGTGCGGGATTACTTCTTTGCGGCGAATGGCTATGAGAAAGATATGGACTTCTACGCCGCGGAAGGGAACTACGTTGCGCCGTTGCCGTTCCTGAGCATGGGTGAGTATCCATACGCGCCCACGAAGAATTTCCCGCTCGACGACACGCACGTGAACTACCTTCTCGAATACAATACGCGCCACATGTCGGGGCACGAGCAGCGGGGATACTGGTTCGACTACAGCGAAAACAAATAAATCACTGCGGATCGAATATACAGAAACGTTTTAATATTGACATTTTCAGGCCATCCATAATCCAATAGCGATTCTCATGGAAACCGCCGCTGCTGCCACGTCGTCCGCGCCCCGCCTGCGGCGCACACTGACCCTGTGGGATCTGATTCTCTACGGGATCATTGTCATCCAGCCTGTTGCGCCGATGTCGGTTTTTGGCGTCTTGAGCGACGCCGGCCATGGCCACGTGGTCACTACGCTCCTCATCGCCATGGTGGCGATGTTGTTCACGGCGTTCAGTTACGGCCGTATGGCGCGCGCTTACCCTAGCGCTGGATCGGCATTCACTTATGTAGGCCAAGAAATCAATCCGGCGCTTGGTTATGTCACGGGATGGAGCATGACGATGGATTACATGCTCAACCCGATGATTTGCATTATCTGGTGCAGCCAGCAAGCGTTCGTGTTCTCGCCAGAAATTCCCTATTGGCTGTGGGCCATCTTCTTTGGCGCGATCTTTACCTTTCTGAACATTCAAGGGATCAAAACCTCTGCGCGGGTGAATACCGCGTTGGCTGCCGGGATGGGAGCCGTCGTGGCAATTTTCTTCATGGTTGCCGCGCGATACATCTTCGGTCACCCGCACGACGGGGCTGGTTTCTTCACTCGGCCTTTTTACGATCCCTCGCTGTTCAATTCAAAGGCGGTTCTGGGTGCGACCTCAATCGCCGTCCTGAGCTACATTGGGTTTGATGGGATCTCGACCCTTTCCGAGGAAGCGGAGAATCCGCGACGGAACATTCTTCTGGCAACTGTTTTTACCTGTTTCGTGATTGGCGTGCTTTCGGCGCTTGAAGTGTACGCGGCGCAACTTGTGTGGCCGGCCAATCAAGCATTTCCAAACACTGATACGGCGTTCACTTATGTTGCCGGCCGCGCGTGGAAACCAATGTTCGCGATCCTCGGATTCACTTTGTTAGTCGCGAACTTCGGGTCAGGAATGGGAGCGCAGATCGGCGCTGCCCGCTTGCTCTACGGAATGGGCCGGAGCAAGGCGCTACCCCAATCATTTTTCGGCGCAGTCGATCCGAAGCGGCATGTGCCACGCAATAACGTCGTTTTCGTGGGGGTCATCGCGCTCGCCGGAGCGCTGCTGGTGAGTTTCGGCCTTTTCAGCTACGGATTAGGAGCTGAGATGCTGAATTTCGGCGCTCTCATTGCGTTTATGGGAGTGAATATGGCCGCCTTTGTGCGTTATTACGTGCGTGAAGGTGGTCATAGCGGAATTCCGCCCCTGTTGTTGACCGCGGCCGTGATCGGATTAGTTCTCTGGCCCGGTTCCCACCTGCCTCTGTTGCTTGCCGCCGGCGTGGGTCTTGCTGTAATCGCGGTCTGGACGCCTCCACTTGCCGGTTTTACCATCTGCTTCTTCCTCTGGAAGAACCTGAGTTGGAAGGCTTGGATCGTCGGTGGAATCTGGATGGTCGTCGGAATTGCTGTGGGCGCATGGAAGACCCGTGGCTTCCGAGGCGATCTCGTGAATTTTGAGCTGCCAGCAGAGGAATCCTAGATTCCCTTCGAAGCGTGGCGCTTTGAATCTCAGAACTTCGAGCCGCGATCTGCTGCGGCAGTCTCGGGCAGACATGACACTTTGTCGCATTCTCGATAATATTTGTCGCGATCTGGCGATACCGTAGCTCGGGTATTGCGTTAGGCTGATGATGATTCGACAACGGCATCATGGAGATCGCCATGCTGGGCTCGACCGACATCATCGCTTTTGTCCCCACGACAGATCCAATCAGAGCGCGCAACTTTTACGAAAGCGTTCTAGGGCTGCGTTTCGTCAGCGATGACGGATTTGCCCTCGTACTCGACGCGAATGGCGTCATGGTACGCATCGTGAAGCTCCACGAATTCACTCCCGTTCAGTACACGATTCTCGGGTGGCAGGTGAAAGACATCGAGGACGTTGTCCGAGGGCTCGCGCAGAAGGGCATCCAATTCGAACGCTATGGATTCTTCAAGCAGGATGATCTTGGAATCTGGACTGCTCCCAGCGGCGACAAGGTTGCATGGTTCAAGGATCCAGACGGGAATACCCTCTCGGTATCCCAGCATGTGTAGGGGTTGACGCGAGCGATCGAAAATGCCGAAACGGGCGATTCTCAATCGCTCGACTCAATTATCCAATCCCATCATTCCACGTTCCAGCCGCTTACTTCCACCGTAGGCTTCGCTGTCCCTAGTTCGCTCACGTGGTAAGTTGCGGTGAGTTCGCGCTTCTCGCCGGGTAGCAGGGAGATATAGTTGTCCTCCCAAACCACTGGAAGAATCTCTTCTCCCTTGGCGCCTTTGTTTATTTTCAGGCGAACGAAGAACGCGAGGCTCTTGCTGGAATTTGCAATCGTGACGTGCGTGACTGCGTCTTCCCCCTTGCGCTCGGTCCGATCCGAGATGCTCAACTTCACCTTCGGTAGTTGAGAGATCGCCGTGAAGTCGGCGTACGAAGCTGTCGGAGTCATCCACCAGGTGGTCTTGGCCCAATCCAGAGTTTCGGGCTTCGTAGACAGCCAGTAGAAATTCGAGCCCACGAGCTTGCCGGCAGAATCCTGGAGCCGCAGCACCAGGAAGTAGGTCGGGCTGAGTCCGGCGACATCGGGCAGCGTGAAAATCTTCGCCGTGCTGTCCGCGGCAGCGTCAACCGGATTGTCTTGCGTGAACTTTTCCGTCATGTCCAGGTTGTAGATTTTCGTTGTGAGCTTCAGCCCTTTCGCATCTTCGTATTGACTGCTGACGAGCCAGACTGAATGATCGTCGTAACCATAGATGGGATGCAGGGCCTCCATCGCGCGCTTGGCGCCGAAGTAGCCGCCGGCCGGGCGCAGGTAATAGTCATACAAATGCCAGATCATCGAAGGCCATGCATTGTTGAGCATCCACTGAATGACGCCCGTAGCCTGGTACTTGTTGCGACTGTACGCCTCGTACATCGCGCGTACGCCCTCGTAAGTCTGCATCTGTGACTTGATGGCAAAATCGTCGACGTTGTCGGATTTCCCGTAGCGATTTGCGAGCGCCTCGCTGAACACGTTGATCGTCTTGAACTCGCCCCCACCCGTGTGATAGTTCCACACATCGTCGATCGGCCACATGTGATCCTTGCCGACCATTGTGCGGATACTCTCGACTGGAGGTACTGCGGGGCCCATGCTGGTCTCCGTGTTGAAGCCATAGGCGCCGCCGCATCCTCCAGGATTGCACTGCCGGCGTCCGGGTTGGCCCTCCAGCGTGTCGACTTCCCAGTAGCTGGGCGCGATGTACTCGTACGGCCCGGTCATCTTGACGCCGCTGTCGCCGGTTACAGTGGTCTTCTTGCCTGTGGCGGATGAGACGACCGGATTCGGCCAGAGCAAGTCCTTCTCGATGTCGAGATACATCTGCTCGACATCTGGCGGTGGAGGGTTGTCGCTGCCATTGAGCCACATCACCAGGCTCGGATGCATGCGGAGCCGGTAAATCTGATCGCGTAACGACTGCTTTGCAATTTCAAAATCCGCCGGTTTCCACTTCGGCCATCGTTCCCAGAAGTCACAGCAGCACCATCCTGCCATGATCAGGATTCCTTTTCGGTCGGCAAGATCGAAGAATTCCTGCGTCTCGAGCTTGCCTTCGAGCCGGATCGTGTTCAATCCCATATCCTGCACATAGCGAAATTCATCCTGCAGCCGCTGCGAATTCTCGCGCAGCATCATGTCAGGAGACCATCCCCCGCCGCGGATCAGAATGTTCTTGCCGTTGATGTGGAACGCTCGGCCACCCACTGAATTCAAGTCGGATGTAATCTCGCGGATGCCGAATTCCGTGTGCGACCAATCGCTGACCGAGCCACCCACTTCGAATTGCATCGAGAGCGGGTATAGATTCGGTTTGCCCATCTGAGCCGGCCACCAGAGCCGCGGATTGGAGAAGACAAGTTGATCGAACTTGTCCGGCGTGAATGTGACGTCCTTCGCCTCGTTGGGGCCGAGTTCTACATCCTGTTCGAAGCTGACGTTCTCGATTTGCCCTTTGAGTTTGCCCTTGACCGGCTCGTTGCTGCCATTCTTTACCTGCGCTGTCACCGTCAGTTGTGCCGTGTCGTTCGCCGGAGGGTTCAACTTCGAAACGACTGTGGGATACCGCAGCGCCACCGGTCCGCTGGTCGTCAGATATACCTCGCGCCAGAGTCCCATATTTTTGTCGGGAGGAGCCGGATTCCAGTCGACAAACGTGATCGCGAGATCATGTTCCGTGGGAGCGAATGCTTGCACTGCCAGTACATTCTCGACGCCCGGTTTCGCAGCAGCCGTGATGTTGAACTCGTATGTCCGCCAGGCACCTGCCACATCGTCGTCGTTGGCAATCTGCTTCCCATTCAGCCAGATGTTCGCGCGATAGTTGATGCCGTTGAACTTCAGCCAGATTGCTTTGCCTTTGTAGGACGCAGGCACGACGAATTGCTTGCGATACCACCACGACACGGCGAACGGACTATCCGGAGCCATCGGGATATTCGAGAAGTTCGCACCCGGGGGATAATTCATTCCCGGAAAATCGCGCAAGTTCATGGCGAAGAATGGATCCTTGAGCGTCTTGTCTTTTACCAAAGCGGCTACAACCGTGGTCGGGACCGTGACCTGATGCCAGCCTTCGGGTGAAAACCGTGAACTGGATATGGCTTCGCCCTTGGCTTCCACCTTGGCCGAGGTTTGCATGGCCCACCCCTCATGCAATGCCAACTTCGATTCGGTGGAGTGCTTGACTGCACTGGTGGTTGGTTTTTCCTGGGCGACCAGGCATGTGGCAAGAAGGAAGAAAGCGAAAAATGGAGTGACGGCGAGCTGCTTCCGTGGGTTCATGGTGCTCCTGTGCAGTACCTGCGCGTCTTGTAAGCGATGTGGGAACTTCCCGCAAACTTCTCCCGCTAATGGATAACACTTCTATTAATTCGTTTCAATAGCGGAATTTGGCTGAAATCGGGAAGGCGGTCGGGTGAGACAGAGATGGTCTCCGCAGCGCTGGTAGAGGGGGCACCTCCACCAGTGATCAGCCCGCGTAGTTTATAATCAAGAATTCCGCTCTCTACTCCTGGAGTGATAAGAAAATGATCCGTTTCCTGCAACAGTCTGGTAAGGCGACGAAGTACGTCCTGGGTGGCCTGCTTCTGATCATCTGCGCGTCTATGGTTATCACCCTGATCCCCGGCGGACTGGGCAGCGATGTCTTCGGGGGAACGCCCGGCAAGGGAATCGTGGCCAAAGTCGACGGTGGGGATATCACTACCGACGAAGTGCGCCAGACCGCGCGCCAGATGCTGCAGCAGCAGATGCCGCAAGGCAGTACCGCCAACATGAATATGCTGCTGCCGTTCTTCACGCAGCGCGCCGCCGAACAACTGATTACACGCCAAGCTCTCCTCTCCGAAGCCAATCGCATGGGACTTCGGGTCAGCCCAGATGAGGTTAAAGACGAGCTGCAGCATGGTCGTTACTCCGCCACGTTCTTTCCCGGCGGCAGTTTCATCGGCCAGGCGGAATACGAGGACATGTTGCAGCGGGCAAATCTCACGCCTACCAAGTTTGAAGAATCGGTGGGAAATGACATTCTCCTGAACAAGCTGCAGGCTCTCATCTCGGGTAGCACAAACGTCAGCGATGCCGACATCCACGAGCAGTTCCTCAAGCAAAACACCAAAGTTAAGTTCGAGTACGCAGTCCTAAAGCAGGACGACATCAAGAAGGGACTGCACCCGGCGGATGCGGAGTTGAAGGCCTTCTATGAGAGCCACAAGGCTAGCTATGCCAACTCGATCCCAGAAAAACGCAAAGTAAAGTATGCGCTGATTGACACCAATAAATTAGAGGCTGGCGTTCAAGTCACGCAAGACGATCTGCGGGATTATTACGAGAAACACCGGGACGCTTACCGCGTACCGGAACAAGTGAAAGTCAGCCACATCCTGATCAAGACGCCGCTTCCAGGGCCGGATGGCAAGGTGGACGAGAAGGGCGTTGCGGAAGCTCAGCACCGTGCCGAAGACCTGCTCAAGCAAGTCAAAAGCGGAGCGAACTTCGAGGAACTTGCGAAGAAGTATTCAGAAGACCCGGGCAGCGCCAAGCAGGGAGGATCCTTGGGATGGATCGGCAAAGGGCAGACTGTCCCCGAGTTCGAGAAAACCGCATTTTCGCTGCCCAAGGGCAAGATCAGCGATCTCGTCAAGAGCAGCTACGGATTCCACATTATTCGGGTGGACGACAAGCAGGACGCACATTCCAAGAGCCTCGAGGAAGTCAAAGACACCATCGAGCCGATCATCAAGCACCAGAAGGCCCTGCAACTCGCGCAGAAAAAAGCTGATGACCTGTTGAAACAGGCTCGTGCGCAAAAGAGTCTGGATGCCGCCGCAGCCGCACAGGGCGTACCAGTGATTACGACCGATTTCTTCGCCCGCAAAGACATGCTGCCCGGCCTTGGGCCGGCGCAGCAGTTCATGGACGCGGTATTCACAGAAGAAGAGAATTCGCCGCCGGACATGGCCCCCGCATCGCAGGGGATTGCAGTCTTTCAACTGCTGGCGGTCAATCCGCCCTCGACTCCCACATTCGAGCAGATCCGAACCCGGCTGGAAGAAGAGTTCAAGAACGAACGCTCGGGTGTTCTCCTCTCCCAGAAGGTGCAGGAACTCTCCGATCGCGCCAAAGCGGAACACGACCTGAAGAAGGCCGCCAAGGAACTCGGTGCGACGCTGAAGACCAGCGACCTCGTCCTGCCCGATGGACAGGTTCCTGAGATCGGCTCGATGTCCGGACAAGCCTCCGTAGCTTTCAACATGAAGCCGGGCGAGATCAGTGGCCCCATCAGCAACGGCTCAGACGCGGCCGTGCTGCAGTTGTTGGACAAACAGCCGCCTTCTGAAGAGGAGTACGCTTCCAAGAAAGACCAGATCCGCGATTCGATTTTGCAGCAGAAGCAGCAAGAACGCTTTGGCCTGTTCGTCTCGAACCTGGTCGACCAGATGACGAAGTCCGGGAAGATCAAGCGTAATGATGATGAACTGAAGCAGCTCGGCCGTACTGGCTCCGAGTCTGGAATGTAACGGCGGGCTTTCATGTCATTTCCGCGCGCCGCAGGCATCCTGTTACACCCTACATCTCTGCCTTCCCGCGGAGGTGTGGGCGACTTCGGACCAGCCGCTTACCAGTTCGTAGACTTTCTCTCCTCCGCTCGACAGGGGATTTGGCAGGTTTTGCCGTTGGGCCCCCTGGGCTACGGCAACTCGCCGTACTCGGCAACCTCCGCCTTTGCGGGAAATCCTTTGCTGATAAGCCTGGATCGCCTTGCCGATCACGGTTGGATGGATCGGGCGAAGCTTGTGGGCTTTTCTGATTCTTCTGCTCGCGTTCCGTACGATCGCGTTTTCTCGGAGAAGCTGCCGCTACTGTTCGAAGCCGGCAGGAATTTTCTGAGATCGGGATCTCACGAGGTGCTCCAGCATTTCGAAGCGTTCCGCACAGCTAATTCCTGGTGGCTGGACGATTTCGTTTTGTTCGACGCGCTTCGTGCGAAGCACAAGTTGCAGAGCTGGAATTCCTGGCCACACGATTTCGCGCACCGCGAACCCTTGGCTCTAGAGAAAGCTCGCGAAGCGCTGGCCGATGATATTCGCATTCGGGCCGCGCTCCAGTTCGCGTTCTATGAGCAATGGCGCGCCCTTCGGCGGTATTGTGCCGAGCGCGCCATCCGCATTGTTGGCGACGTGGCCATCTTCGTCAACCATGACAGCGCCGATGTCTGGACCAATCGGGAACTCTTCCGGCTCGATGGCAATCTGGAACCGGAAGTAGTGGCGGGCGTGCCTCCCGACTTCTTCAGCAAGACCGGACAGCGATGGGGGAATCCTCTTTATCGCTGGGATGTGATGAAAGAGCGCGGATACAAATGGTGGATCCAGCGGCTGCGCTGGGCTACCCAGAATTGCGATTACATCCGCCTTGACCACTTCCGCGGCTTCGATCAGTTCTGGGAGATTCCCGCTGGCGATGCGACAGCCGTAAATGGCCGATGGGTGGACGGGCCTCGGGACGATTTGTTCGTGAAGCTCAGGGAGTCCTTGGGGGGCTTGCCGTTTTTCGCCGAAGATCTCGGCTACATCACTCCCGAGGTACACGCGCTGCGAGACCGCCTCAACATTCCCGGCATGGCCGTACTGCAATTCGGTTTCGGCGACGAAGGCGCTCATATGTATCTTCCTCACCGCTCCGAAGGCAAGGTGATCTACACGGGGACGCACGACAACGACACGGTCATTGGATGGTGGACCTCCGCTGCTGCCGAACACGAGCGGCGCAATGCCGAAACGTACGTGGGACACTGCCAAGACGGCATTCACTGGGCCTTCATCCGTGCCGCACAATGCTCGCCGGCAAATCTCAGCATCATCCCGTTGCAGGATGTCCTCGGGTTGGGAAGCGAAGCTCGCATGAATACGCCCAGCCTGGATAATGGCAATTGGTGCTGGCGCTTTGATGAAAGCCAGCTCAATAGTGACATCGCCAACAAACTCGCCCAACTCGCCGAAGTGAGCGACCGTCTGCCCAAACCGTTTGCCCAGTCTTCAGGCGAGGCCTTCTTCGCCTGAACTTGTGCACTTGGTATTTCCCTTGGTTTCCGCGCCCTCCGCTACTATCATGGCCTGTGGCTCACGACGTTCAACGACGATGTGGGCGTCAACCGCACGGCAGGGTTCGCTGTTTCCGCCCATCTAAGATAAATCTATTACTCTTACGTTACCTCCGATTCACCCTTTCATCACCTTTTAACTTGCGCTTCATACAGTCGAAACGCAGCTGCGGTATTGCTGGAAAATGCCATCCAACCAGTTGCAGCCAGATTCGACGCAGGCTGGAGTGTTGTCTCGCGTTGCCCAGTTCCCGGGCATAGCGGCCAAGCTTACTCCAATCGGGAAGATCAGAGACCTGTACCGGCGAGTGCAGCAATCTCCGGAAGGCTTCCGCGTTGAAAATCTTCTCGCCGAGATGCGAATTGAACTGCGCATCTCTTCCACGGATCAGTCGCGCATTCCTCTGACTGGCCCGGTGGTTGTTGTCGCGAATCATCCCTACGGCGTGATGGATGGCGCCATCCTGACGGTGCTTCTCACCCGGGTCAGGCCTGACGTGAAGATCTTGACCAACTTCGTGCTTGCCGATGTTCCCGAACTCCAGCAGCACTGCCTCTTTGTCGATCCATTTCAAACCGATCGCTCGATTGAGTCGAACCGAAAGACTATGCGCGAAGCACTTGCTTGGCTGCAGCGTGGTGGCATGCTGGCCATTTTCCCCGCGGGGGAAGTGTCCCACTTGCAGATGCCGGTAGCCCACATTGCTGATCCTGCCTGGAACGAGACGGCGGTGCGCTTGATTGGCCGCACAGGCGCTGTCGCTCTGCCCATTTACTTTTGTGGACACAACAGCGTCGGATTTCAATTCCTGGGTATGATTCACCCGAGGCTGCGCACAACTTTTCTGCTGCAGGAATTTCTCCAGCACGAAGGCAAGACTGTGGAAGTGCGTATTGGAAGTCCCATCGCCCACGAGAGCATCCAATCATGTTCTGGCGACCGGGAAGCCACTGAATACCTACGTTGGCGCACCTATCTTCTCGCGCGCAGGAAGAAAGCCGCGACCTCTTGGCCCACCACGCTGCGCTCACGCCTGGCAGCCAGGGTCCAAGAACCCGTTGCTGCTCCTCTGTCACCGGAGTTGCTGAGCGCTGAAATTGAAGCACTTCCAGCAACCAACCGGCTGGCCGAGAATGGTGACTTCTCGGTTCATCTCGGATCCGCCAGTGAGATCCCGAACCTGCTGTTAGAAGTCGGACGATTGCGCGAGTTGACATTCCGCAGCGCCGGTGAAGGGACGGGGAAGCGCCGCGATCTCGACAGTTTCGACGAATACTATTCGCACATCTTGCTTTGGAATAAGACCAAGCGGGAACTGGTAGGAGCTTACCGGGCCGGAGACACAGCCGAGATCCTTGTACGCCGCGGAACTGACGGACTCTACACAAGCACCCTGTTCCGCTATGAGGAGAGACTTTTCCAGAAGCTCGGTCCTGCGCTCGAGTTGGGAAGATCTTTCGTGCGCCCCGAATATCAGCGGCAATATGCGCCATTGCTGCTGTTGTGGAAAGGAATCGCGCGCCTAGTCGCGATGCGCACGGACATCGCCGTGCTGTTCGGAGCCGTAAGCATCAGCAACGACTACAACGGGGCGTCTCGCGAAATGATCTACAGCTTCTTCCAAGCCAGAATGCAGGAAGACGAGCTGGCTGCGTACATTGAACCTCGGCGGCCCTTCCGCCCCGGGTTCTTGCGGCGATGGGATTGCCGCAGCATGTGCCACGCGCTGCGCCATCTCGATGAACTTTCCGAGCCCATTACGGACGTTGAGGTTGACGGCAAGGGCCTCCCCATCCTGTTACGCCAATACGCAAAGATTGGTGGCAAACTGCTCGGCTTCAATGTGGATCGCAAATTCTCTAACGTGCTGGATGGCCTGGTTGTAGTCGACCTCCGGCAAACGGACTCCGCAGTGCTCGAGCGTTACATGGGCAGGGAGGCGGCCAGAAGGTTCCGCAATGCTCACGGACTCTCGAAGGCTGAGCGAATTTAGCCGTGTTCCTCTGTTTGCCCCTTTGTTCTTTGTGGTGAATTCTCTTTGGCGGGTCGCAAACGCGTCGCTTCGCTCGGTACAACACATGCAGCGGTCGCGCCCTTGAGCGCGAGATCGAGTTTCTTCCCAATTACCACGAAGCTGTTCCGTGCTCAACAACTGCTGAAGCATTTCGAATAGCTGGCGTTCCTCCTTGCGAATGTGGTTCGACAGTGTCCGCGCCAACGAACATAATTCTCCGGACGACAGGGTTTGTGCTTCGACCTGCGCAAAGGCCGCACGCAGCTCGACATGCTCAGCGACAAGATCGCTGACGAGCGCCGCTAATTCCCGGAACTCGCTGGCTACGGGGAACACGGTCTGTTCTTCCGCCGTAAAATGGACCGCAATCTCGTTATGGAAGAGCTGCGCAAGTCTCGCGTTGCCACGCGGGCAGATCCGCTTCGGAAATCGGCGATGCCCGGTCAATGCGCACGCACAAAGCCAGAACATGCTGGTGCTGATGCGACAGCGGAATCAGATTCTTGTCACGGAGCACCGGGACCTCAGAAATTCACTGAGAATTCACTATTTCTAATTTCGGAGCCATCACGCCTTCGGCGGGGGTCTGCTCCGCCGCTGGACGCACGGTCAGCCAGTCCGTCCTCACGCGCTCCCACTCCTGAATCAGCATTCCGTTCGATTCAAAGAAGCTGCGGATGCGCGCTCGTTCCCAGCCCGCGACTTCTTCCAGGATGGGTGCCAACACTGCCATGGCGCTGGTGCTTAGAACGGTTCGCTTCGCAATCTGCGAAACGTTGTGCGTCTCCGATACGGCGATCGTAAGCCCATCGCGCGAATTGATGTGCAACATAACGTGGATATCAGAGCTGCCATCGCCGGTGTACACCACATGGTCCGGCCCCGCGACTCGCTCGAGCAGCAGATCGTCGAGCACCGCCACTTTCCCGTATCCCGCTGTAGCACGGATAATCGTGTCAATCTCTCCTGAAGGTTTGTAGCGGAATTCCGTCCCGTAAATGTGTTCTGGCGGAACGATGTCCTCCAGGGCCGACTGGACGATTTCAACAGGCGCCGCGGAAAGCACAAAAAAGTCAAACTGGTGACCGTCGATGCCAGTATCGAGTAGTTGGTACAGCAGCTTGATGTCGCTTTTCAAGCGAATGCGCTTGCCAACTTCGCGGAGATGTTCCTTTCGAACCTTTTCTTTGAACTCAGGATCGTGCAATAAAAGATATGCTAGCTCGGCGCCCTGCTGTACGAGATTAATCCTCGCCATGCCCTTGGCTTTGCGCTCGAATTCCTCAGTAGAAATTCCCACTAATTCTGCCAGTACATAGCCGGAATCGTTGAACGTGAGCGTCTGATCGAAGTCGCTGGCGAAGATGTAGCGTTTCAAAGGCTTCTCTGTCATATAGCTATTCGATTCCAGCCCGGTTTGAAGGCACCATTAAAAGAATTGATTGTGATTATATGTGTTCTAAGGCTAAGTCGTGTGAATGAAACAATTTCGCTGGAAACGCATAGAGGAACAGCTATGGCAGAGAGATCGGAACATTTCTTTATCGTGACCGAAGGTCCGGGTTCGGGAAAGAGTTCGCTGCTCGCCGCAATTCGTCGCCACGGATATTCCACGTCCGGCGAAGCAGGTCGAGCAATCATCCAGGACCAGGTTGCGATCCAAGGTCACGCTTTGCCTTGGGGTGATCGCCAACTTTTTGCCGAATTGATGTCGTGTTGGGACATGCGTTCTTACCACGACGCAGAGCAGGCCCCGGGCACGTTCTTTTTCGACCGCGGCGTGCCTGATGTGTTGGGATATCTCCACCTTTGTGGTCTGCCCGTGCCGACGCATCTGCGGAAAGCCGCTGAGATTTTCCGCTATAACCGCGTTGTATTCATTGCTCCGCCATGGCCGGAGATCTTCCACCCGGACAGTGAGCGGAATCAGGATTTCGATGAGGCCGTTCGAACCTATCAGTCGATGTATGAAACTTACAGGGCTCTCGGCTATGAACTCATCGAACTCCCGCGCGTGTCCGTCGAGCAGCGGGCTGAATTTGTACTTGGGAAGTTGCCAATGATTGGCCATAAAGCCCATAAAGCAACGACGTGACCTGCCGCCGTCCGCGCTTTACTAAAATCGCCAACGCGGTCCACAATAGAAGGTTCGACTTTAACCTCACTGATTTATCGGGAAGGAACCTCATGGCTGTTGTAACCGGTGAACTCATTCGCGCGATGAATTATGTCGACGACATCACGGCGACGCTTCGCCGTATCTGTATCTACATCCCAGGCATGACTGCGGACGAACGCAAGCGTCTGGCGGACGCCATGCGCGGAGCTGCAAGCGCCATCGACGCTGCTCTCGTGGATCTCGAAAAGGCGGACAAGTAAGTGGGGCAGGTCCAAACCATTGCTGTCATTGGCGCGGGAATTATGGGGCGGGGCATCGCCCATGCTGCGGCACTTGGCGGTTATCGCACCATTCTCGAAGACCTGCTCCCCGCTGCTCTGCGCAAAGCAGAAAACGAAATCCGCGCCAATCTCGACAAAGCCGTCGAGCTCAACAAAGTCACGGCTGCGGATGCCGAAGCGGCCTTCCATCGCCTCGAGTACGCAGGCTCGGTGGAGGAGGCGGCGCGTGAGGCTGACCTGGTGATCGAGGCGGTTCCTGAAGAGATGGAGTCGAAGATCGAAATCTTCACTCTGCTCGACAAGATCTGCCGTCCCACCACGATTCTCGCTTCGAATACTTCATCGCTCAGCGTGACTGAAATTGCCAGCGTTACTTACCGCGCCAAGAAGTGTGTCGGCATGCACTTCTTCAATCCTGTGCACAAGATGAAGCTGCTCGAGGTCGTGCGCGCGTTGGAAACGGACGAAGACACGATCGCGACGGCCGTCGATGTCGGCAGGCGGATGGGCAAAGAAGTCGTGGTCATCCGCGAATCGCCCGGGTTCATCACCAGCCGCATCAATGCCATGATCGGCAACGAGGCGTTCTACATGCTGCAGGAAGGAGTCGCTTCCGCAGCCGACATCGACAAAGCATTGAAGCTGGGTCTGAATCATCCGATGGGTCCATTCGAGTTGGTGGATCTGGTCGGCCTCGACACGCGCCTAGCATCCTCGAATACCTGCATAAGTCTCTGGGGGACAAGTACCGTCCGGCGCCGTTGCTGGTCCAGTATGTCAAGGCCGGACGCCTGGGCCGAAAATCCGGACGTGGCGTTTACGAATATCCGGAAGCGGTAAAGTCAATCTAGCAACGCTATTTCGACGAGCTATGTTCCTGCCAATCTTTGCTCATGGCTTGGCAGGCATCTTTCACCGAGTTTCCCAGCATGAGCGAATCGCCGGAAGCGATCACATCCCCGTTCTTGTTCGAGACCGCCCAGCGGTTTCCTTTACCGCCTCCATGCTGCAGCAGCAGGAAGTAATCTGCCTTGTCCTTGACCATGTTTTCCACGAAGCCTTCGCACTCTTTGCGATGCTGCAATTCCTGATAGATTTTCGCAATCTGCGGTTCTTTACCGTTGTGAGAGGAGTCGACGACGACTTGGGAGCTATCATTTGATCCGGGGCTCGAGACCGCATTCGGCATTACATAAATGACCGGCCGGCGCGAAGCTGCTCTGGAACTGGTATCACCCGATTGTGCCTTGGCCTCGTGAGCGATAAAAGTCGGCAGAGCAAAACAAATGAAGAGAAGCATACGCAGGACAGATTGGTTCATGACTGTCTCCCGGCCGCAACGGCGGCGAATGCTACTTCTATGGAATCGGAAGCGAGTTGCTCCGGTTCGAGTTGTCCAAATGCTTCGTATAGATTTGTGAACCTGTGTCAACGTGCTCGTTTTAGCGATCGTAGAGTAGGACCATCTCTCGCAGCCGGTGTGCGAGATCATCAGTCAGAGTTCCCGGCCTGAATCGCCAGCGCCAGTTTCCCCGGGACGTTCCCGGAAGGTTCATGCGCGCCTCCGTACCCAAACCGAGTACATCCTGCAGCGGGACGATCGCGAGATCCGCGACCGAGGCTAGAACGGTGCGTATCATTGCCCACTGAATCGTCTGGTTTCCCAAATTCAGGTAATCGCGCGCGAATCTCCTTTCTTTTTCCACGTCTTCGGGGCTCCGTGTGTCTTCGGCTCCGGTGCTGCTCCACCAACCCACAGTAGTGTCGTTGTCGTGCGTTCCCGTGTAGGCCGCGAGTTCTCGGGCGTAATTATGCGGCCGGAACGACGGCCCCTGTGGATCATTGCCAAACGCGAATTGCAGGATCGCCATGCCGGGATAGTGAAATCGATGTCGAATATCTTCCACTTCGGGCGTGATCACGCCGAGGTTTTCAGCGATGACCGGCAAGGGACCGAGTTCACCGCTCGAGCACGTCGAACAACTCCGCACCTGGTCCTTTGACCCAGCGTCCGTGCAGTGCCGTTCTTTCTTCGGCGGGGACCTCCCAGTACGCTTCAAAGCCGCGGAAGTGGTCGATCCGCAATGCGTCATAAAGCCTCAATGCGGCTCGGAAACGATCGATCCACCAGCGGTAATTCGTCTCTCGGAAGCGTTCCCATCGGTAAATCGGATTACCCCATCGCTGTCCAGTCGGGCTGAAATAGTCCGGAGGCACGCCCGCGATCTTAAGCGGATGTCCGTCCTCGGTCAGAGAAAAGTACTCACGATTGGTCCAGACATCCGAACTGTCGAGGGCGACGTAGATCGGGATGTCGCCAACCACACGAATTCCCGCCTTCGCTGCGTATTTGCGCAAAGCGTGCCATTGACGAAAGAATTCGAACTGCCAGTACTGCACCGCCAAGACCCGGCGCCTCAGACGATCTCTGGCTCCGTTTAAGGCGTCAGGTTTTCGCTGTGCAATTTCAGTTGGCCATTCGTTCCACGCGACACCGCCACACTCTTCCTTGCATGCCATGAAAAGGGCAAAGTCCTGTAGCCACGCTTCATTTTCTGAACAGAACTGATCGAATGCCTGCCGATCTCCGCCACTCGCCCCGTTGAGGAATCGCTCTGCTGCCTTGGTCAGGATTGCCGTCTTCCACGGAATCACAGATTCGAATACAACTGTCCCGGTGGAGAAATCCGGCTGGCCGCAAAAGTCAGAATCCTCCAGAATCGCCCGTTCTCGCAGCCTTTCGAGGCTGATGAGCAGATGGTTTCCAGCTACCGCTGAGAAACACTGGAACGGAGAATCTCCGTAGCCTGTCGGATTTAACGGCAACACCTGCCAGAGCTTCTGGCCAGCTTCGGCGAGAAAGTCCACAAAGGAAAACGCCTCGGGTCCGAAGTCGCCGATTCCGTGAGGTCCGGGAAGGCACGTCGGATGAAGCAGAATGCCGCTGGAGCGGGGAAATCGCATCTTGGAATCTGGAATACCGTGCTGTCTAGCTGCGCGACGGAATAGCGTAAAGATAGAAGCGCAAATCGAGGTCCGGGTTGTCGCCTTCAGCAGGTTCGAATCATTCTACAGTGGCGACAACTCGTCTTCTTTAACATTCCGTTTCCCGCGTACGAGCCTCGCCTCCAGGAATCTTTGTGCCAAGTCTCGCCCACCCATGCCGAAGGCAATGGCCAGCCCAAGCATCACTGCCCCGAACGCAATCCCGAACGCGACCAGCATCGTTTGCTGCGCCAATCCAAGTTCCTCAAATACCATCGAGAGCACAAATACGCTGACCAGTATCCGGATCGAAAAGCTGATTGCACGAGGCGATGGCAGGTTGGCATTGACGGCCGCGAGCAGTGCCGCCCGCGACAAGAAACTGGCAAGCAGCAGCCCAAAGAAAACGAGCACAGAAGCGACCACCAGGCGCGGTAGAAAAAAGAAAAAGCGCGTGACGTGAGCCTGCAAGCCGCCGATTCCCAGCGCATTGACGCCGAGCATGATGAACCCCAGCCATGCCACCCAGAACGCGAAACGGCTTACCAGTTCCGTGGGAGACGGAAGTGCTGCCTGGCTCAGCATCTGAGAGGCGCCTGCCCGCTCAAAAAGCTTGTCAAACTTTGCCAGCCGCAAAATACTCCGCAGGATCACCCTCACGATGTAAGCAATGAGCCATCCAACGAACAGTATGACGAGCATCACGATCAGCCGGGGAAGCAGATGGGCAAAGCCATGGAATATTTCGTGTGCGGCCTGCATTAATTCTCCTACGATAACGTCTCGAATGTCTCGCATCGTGCTCTCACTTTCCGCCATTCCAGAGTTCGAGCAGATAGGGCTTTAGCCGCTCGAATTCAAGGCACAGACTCTCGATGTTGCTGGCGACTTCTTCCGACGAAGCAGTGCGGTTCTCTGTCATGAACGTGAACATGCGCCCGCGATAAAGAGGCACAAGCGCTTGCAATACGTGGCCCCTGTTGATCACGGATTTGTAGTATGCGGCTGCGAACTCATATACCGTCTTAACCCAGAGTTCGGGATGAAAGCGGAACGTGGCTTCATCCGCACCGGCGATCTGTTGCAGTTCCGCCAGCGTCGGCGGGCTGAGTATGGATTGGAGAACTTGAGCCCAACTCTGCAACTCCTTCGGTGAACATCTGTTTCAGTTGCTTGCGATTTACGCGCAGGGGATCAACCGTGAACTGAAATTCCGGGCCTGTCGTGGGAATCGGCTCTGAGCCACTCCTTTTACTCCACACTGCGAAAGTCGACTCGAGACACGAAAACAAGCTCCCGATGGTCTGGCGCATGGCATTCACGAGATCTCGGGATTGAGGTTTAGCCTGCTGCCGCATTCCGAGAAACGTCTGATCAATCCGGCAGTCCCCGGCCAAAGCGCTGATTGTTAATTCCATTCTGGGGTCATCACGTTCAGACCCGTGGTTCCAGTTGTGTTGCACCACGAACTGGCTCCCCAATCGGGCGGAGCAGGCAAACTCCGGAGTGTAAGGTTCGCGCAGTCGTCGGCCATACAGTGCGCGAGTCATCGGATAAATGAGGTTGGTGACCAGTACGCCTTCGAACTTGTGCCTGCCATAGATTGGCGCAACCAGATCGAATCCTTCGCGGTACACCGGGCGAAGCAACCGTTCAACCCAAGCTGGTTCGATGTTGGCAGACTCTCCGGAGAGCACCATGCAAGCTCTTGCCCGCATGAGCTCGCCCGCGGACAGAATCGTGCGAAACGCTAATGCCTCAGAAGGAGTTCTCGCATATTGCGTACTTATGGAATGAAGCGTGCGAAGCGCATATCCGTCATACCCGCGGTGAACGTCACTGATCGAAGCACCCTGCACAATTTCAGGTGTTCCGTCGCTCGATCCCCCATCCGTGTTGATAATGACCGCCCGTTCTCTGGGGAAGCTTTTCAGAAGTCCGGCTTGGATGGCTTGAATCGCAGGCCCAATCGTCTTGGCGTCGTTGTGGGTCGGGATGCCAATAAGGATGTCAACCTCGCCCACACTGATGAGTTGGCGAATGAAATCGTCGCTGAGTATGCTTTCCTCTGCCATCGGCCTCCGCCGAAAAAGACGAATCTATATGCGCCGCAGCCTGAACCAGTAGAACTGATACGGCCCCAGGGTTAGGAGATAAGGCAGGTCGCCGATCCTCGGGAACAGATTGCCTCCAAACATCTCAATCGGAATCTGGCCCTTAAAGCGGCGAAGATCTATTTCCACCGCCTGCGCCGCGCCGGAAAGGTTGTTGACAACCAGGATTGTCTGCCCGTCCAGTTGGCGTATGTACGCCAGAATCCGGTGATTGGCAGGATACAGGAACTCAATCGAACCTGAACCCAGCAGTGGCGTCGATCGGCGCACCCGGATTAGATGCTGCATCCAGGAAAGCAGGGAATGCGGGCTGCGCTTCTGCGACAGAACATTCACAGCCTGATACCCGTAAACCGGGTTTTGAAGCAGCGGGAAGTACAGATTTTCCGGATCCCCCGTCGAGAATCCTGCGTTCCAGCCACTACTCCATTGCATGGGCGTGCGTACACCGTTGCGGTCTCCCAGTTTGACGTTGTCGCCCATCCCAATTTCGTCGCCGTAGTAAATGATAGGCGTACCTGGCAAAGACATGAGAATTCCATTCATCAACTCGATACGCCTGCGATCATGCTCAAGAAGAGGCGCGAGACGCCTCCGGATCCCCAGGTTGAGCCGCATGGTCTTGTCGTGGGCATACGAGTCGTACATGTAATCCCGTTCCATGTCGGTGACCATCTCGAGCGTCAGTTCGTCATGGTTTCGGAGAAACAGAGCCCACTGACAGGATTTTGGTATCTCGGGAGTCTGTTGCAGAATCTCGGTAATCGGTTTACGGTCTTCGAGCTTCAGCGCCATAAACATGCGCGGCATCAGCGGAAAGTGGAATGCCATGTGAAACTCGTCGCCGTTCCCAAAATAAGGACGCAGATCGGCGGGCCACTGGTTCGCTTCGGCCAGCAACATGCGTCCGGGGAATTCTTGATCGAGCTTCTGGCGCAGCTCTTTGATAACCGCGTGCGTTTCGGGCAAGTTCTCGCACGAAGTTCCCTCGCGCTCGATCAAATAGGGCACTGCGTCGAGACGGAAGCCATCCACTCCCATCTCCAACCAGAACTTCATCAGTTCCCACATCTGTTGCCGTACCGCCGGATTGTCATAGTTCAAGTCCGGCTGATGGCTGAAGAACCGGTGCCAGTAATACTCTTTTGAGACCGGATCCCAGGCCCAGTTGGAGAGCTCCGTATCGATGAAGATGATGCGTGCCGACTGGTAGCGCGTGTCCGTATCGCTCCACACGTACCAATCACGGCGTGGATTATCCCGCGAGCTTCGTGATTCCTGAAACCAGATGTGTTGATCCGAAGTATGGTTCAGGACCATCTCGACAATGACTCGGATATTCCGCTGGTGGGCTGCCGCTAAGAACCCCTTGAAATCATCGAGCGTTCCGTACAACGGATGGACCGTTGTGTAGTCCGAAATGTCGTAGCCGTCATCGCGCAAAGGGGAAGGGAAAAATGGCATCAACCAGATCGCGTTAATCCCCAAGTCGCTGAGATAGTCGAGCTTCTGCGCCAGGCCCTGGAAATCTCCGACACCATCTCCATTGCTGTCAAAGAACGCCCGGACGTGGGCTTGATAGATAACGGCGTTTTTGTACCAAAGCGTGTCGCGGGTCTCCGGCAAAACTTCCTCCGACTGCGTTGCTCGCTTATGAAAGGGTAATCGAAGACTCTGTGGAAGCGCTTGTCACAATCATTCTACGGCTGAGAAAACAGTCACGGTGTGTCAGAAACCGAAATATCGGCTTTGCAGTTGCCACAATTCTTACAGAAACTCGCCGTTCCTAAGGCCCGCCGTAAACGGTTCAACGGTGCCCGAAACTGAGGCCTGACAGGGTTCCGACCTTCTTCGGCTCAACTGCTTTGCTGGCGACCAGCACGTGGAAACTCTCGCCCATTCCGGCAGGCGTAACGAGATGCTTCAACTGGAGGGCGACCTTCGCGCGCTCTTGCGGTAACCGGCATTCTTCGAAAGCGTCCCCGAACTGGTTGGCCTCTCCGATTCCCATCAGGAACTGCGATTGCGTAACCAGTTTTTCCGCGCGCAGCCCTTTTTGCCGCGCGACGGCTGCAAGCGCAGTAAAGTTCACATCGGCGGTGATGTCTTGTTCTCCCGGAGCCTCATACGGATTCGCACTGACAGAGTGCTGTCGGATAGCCTTGAGCGTTCCTCGATGACGGCCCGCCAACTGCTCCTCACGCGTGTAGCCGTAATCTACGACTACGACAAAGCCGCGCTCAAACTTCGCGATTTCGGCAAAGATCTCCTGGGCCCGCACCGGTACTTCGATCCGTTCTCCTTCTTCCGGATGAACAGAATGACGATCCAGGAATTCGAGTTCCTCGCCAGAAGTGGGAACCCATATCTCCACAAAACGCCCGCTACTTGCGCCAATGCGGAGTGATCCCTTGGGGCTCACAATCTCAACCGGAATTGCGTCAAAAACTTCGTTTGCGAAAACTATGGTGCAAGATCCATTTGCTGGACGGGTGACTTCCGCCGGCTCTAACACCGCTTTCCCGGTTTCAAGGTGCCGCATGAGAACCTGTTGAATTCTCTCGCGCAGTCCAGGAGATTGCTCTACCAATACGTACCGCAGTGCGCGAAAGAACTCAGGGAACTTCTTTTCCGACCAATCCAGCACGTCTTGCGCGAACAAACCACGGCCCGGCCCAAGTTCCATCAGGGCGATGGTCGCGGGCGCGCCGAGCGCGCGCCACATTTCATCGAACTGTCGGGCGAGTAGGCGTCCGTACACCGCGTGTACATCGCTGGACGTGAAGAAGTCGCCGGCCTTGCCGAATTGCATCGCATTGCGCGAGTAGTAGCCGAGTTCTGGATGGTAGAGGCACAACTCCATGTATCGCGAGAAGGGAATTGGCCCGCTTTCCTGAATTTCCCGCTCAATAACTTCGCGCAACCCGCTCACAGTCCCTTCTTCTGGCGATCCAGCCGATCCTGCGGCGTACGAATAAACATTTCGACGAAGTAGTCGTGCAGCGCGTCATAAAGTTGCCGTTGAAAACTCCACTCGAATTGTGGATTTTCCATGTCGCGCGGATGCAGATCGAAATAATAGGTGTGAACCGGTACGGTCTCGTCCTTGAACTTGATAATGACCTCAACCCCTTCCCCTTTGCAGCGCGCCGAGAAGTTCAGCAATGGATGTTCGTACAACCGCAGTTGGGACTGCACGCGTTCCAGATGTTCTTGCACAGCTTCCGGCATGGGAAGGATTGTAGAACATGCAAAGAACTCTCTCTGGAAAGATGTGCCAAACAAAAACTATGCCCCCACGCCTCCGGGGAGGAGCGTGGGGGCACCCGGGTAACGTTCAGGCGAGGGGTCTCAATCCCGCCTAACCATCTGATCAGAAATACGCAGTCGGGCCCTTAGAAGTTCCCGCTGTCCTGTAGTTGATTAGACCCCGCAAACGAAAAAAAGGTTAGCTGATCAACAATTGGTCTGGTGTACAGCAGGCCTATTGACTGTTCTTGTTTTTCGGGCGCTCGTAGGCTTTTTGCAGATACCGCCGCGCCTCTTCCAAGGCTCCAAACGTGTTGTCATTGGTTTGTAGCGCCTGCCGGTATTCGTTCACAGCGCGTTCGCGCTGGCCCGTAATATCGAAAATCTTTCCCAGTTGGATGCGGCTCCAAACCTCTGTCCACCGCGGATCGCCATCCCCGTTGATTGCTTCCCGATAGGCGTTGGCAGACGATTGATAATTCCGCTGCAGGAAGAACACCTCCGCGATGCGGTAGTGCGCAAGGGAACTGTTTTTATTCAGGTCGAGCGCCTTGTTGAATTCGGTGAGCGCGCCCGACAAGTCTCCCTGCTGCTGCATCGCCTGACCGCGAAGAATGGAAGCACGCAGTTTCACATCGCTTGAATTCGTCAAGACACGGTGGTCGGGATCGACTGAGATTCGCCGCGGACGTCCGAAGGTCTCGATCGAGAATGGAGAATTGGTTCCGACCACTTCGATACGCTTGTTTTCCGTTTTGCCATCGGTGTCAATGCGTAGATCCACCGGCATGCGGAACAGGTCCAAGTCCTGCGATATCTCACCGGTCACCCTGAAACCTGGCAGCTTTTCATCCTTGGGTTGCTGCGCTGCCGCTCCACCCAATCGATAGGTGGTGTACTTGACTTTGAATTCAGGCGCGCCCGTGGAATCGAGCCACTGCGAGAAGAACCAGGTCAGCTGATCTCCGTAGTTCTTCTCTGCCACCGCGCGGAAATCATCGGTGGTCGCCGACTTCCCAGCGTATTCTGCCGCGAACTCGCGCATAGTCTTGTTGTACTTGTCTTCGCCCAATACCCACCGGAGCATGTGTAGAATCATCGCCCCTTTGTCAGTGGTGAGCGACTGAAACTCAGTGGAGAAAATATCCAGTTTGCTGGCGCTCGAGAGCGGAACAGTGTCATACGCCAGAGCGCCCACCGACATGTCCTTTACCGCTTCTTCCAGGCCCGCTGCTCCCGCGGCATTCTCCACATACATCGCTTCTGAATAGCGCGAAAATCCATCACTCAACCACCAGTCATCTTTCGTCGCCGGGCTGACCGACACTCCCCACCATTGGTGTGCGATCCCGTCCGCTAGCAAACGATAATTGGTTTTCTCCGTAATGGAGGGACTGGCTAGTCCGACAATCTCCGGAGCCCACGTATAGGGCAGGGTATCGCCCGGGATTTCTACCACGTTGAGCCGTCTGCGACATCGGCAACCCGTACAGCGTAATGAAATACGTGAATTCCTGAACTGCCGTCGTCGTGTACGCCGGAGCGACGTTCTGATGATTGGGCTTGAAGAATACGTGCAGATCCAGTCCGGCTTCATCGCTCTTGTGTTCTTGAAAGACCCCGGCAATGATCGTTCCCGGGAAACTGGATTTGTCGGACGCGAATGTGAAGGTTTTTGTCGGCAGCACGCTGGCATTCGGCTTGTTCGAAGCCGCATGGTCCACGACTGTGACCTTTCCGCTACCGATCGCCAACATGTGAGCGGGCACGGTCACACTGATGGTTGAGGTGAACCGGTTTATTCCGTAGCCACTCACTGGAAACCAGCGCCCCGCATAGAGAAGATAGCTGGTATCGTCCCCGATGTAAGCCAGACTCAGTCCGGGAACAGGGCTGTTATCGGCGCTTTCGAGTGTGCCTTCGTATTCGAACGTCAGGGTCGTGGATGCATCCTTCGCCAGCCCGTTTGGCAGGGGAACGCGCACGGTCGAATCCTGGGTTACGCGCTCGGCCGAAAGAGGCTGGTTCTTCTCGTCGAAACTTTCGTCACCCGCAGATCATTGTGCAATTCGAAAACAGCGACGTTTAAGTCCTGCAGGGCCGTGAACTTGACCTTAGCTTTGGCGTTGATCTGGTGGAGGTGCGGATTGAGTACAGCTTCGATCTGATAGTCGTCAACCCGCAGACGGGCCTTTTCGGCGGCCCACGAAGGCGCAGCCCAGGCAATCAGGGTGCACAAAGTCAGACAACTAGTAAGGACGCTACTTGCGCGCCGCAGGCGAATCGACATTCAGGGAAATCTCCGGGAAATGATAACCCATTTCCTATGATGAAGATTCTGACGCAAAAGATGCTGGGAGCACAAGGTTTAGACGCAGTTGAGCTTTGTCATCTCCGAGCGAAGCGCTAATCAGTGCTTCCAGGCCAGTAGCACGGACCTGTGGTACTATTAAGGAATGATTTCGGCCGCACGGTCGGCCGGATGCTCGTGCCGGTCCCGGCGCTGCCCCTGCGCAGGCCGCGCCTTCGACCCCTGCAATTCCTTGCAGCATGCGTTCGCGGGCCGGGCCCTCGGGCAGGATTTCCTTCACGCGGCGCACCACTTCTCGGCGGTGAAGTCCTGTTGCACCAGTTCCGGGACGACTTCCTCCCCGGCGATCAGGTTCACCATGGCGAACCGCGGGACCTTTACGCGTGGCTTTCCCAGCAGGTAGGTCAGAGGTCGACACGCGGTAGACCATCACGAACGGCAGGTTCATCATGGCCGCTTCGACGGTTGCCGTGCCGCTGGCCACGATCCCAGCGCGGGAATGCCACAGGGCCGGAAGCGCCTCCGGTACGAGCGTTATCTTTTGCTCGCCGACCAGACTCTGCAGCAAAGCTCGGTCAATCGTGGGCGCTACCGGCAGAAAAAACTCATAGTCTGAGCCAAGCAGAGCCGCCGACTCAAGAATGGTCGGCAGGTTCATTCGGACTTCTTTGATCCGGCTGCCGGGCATGAGCGTGATCCATTGCTTGGCGGGATCGAGCCCGAATTGCGCCGCATAGCTTGCGCGCTCGATCGCAGGCGCAGACAATTCCGCCAGTGGATGACCGACAAACTTCGCGTCCACTCCGCGGTCGCGATAGAACTTTTCCTCGAAAGGAAAGATGACCAGCGCCTTATCGATGTAGTCGCGGATCAGCCGTACGCGTCCTTGTCGCCACGCCCAGAACTGCGGCGCAACGTAATACACCGTGGGAACGCCGCGCCGTTTCATCTGGCGTGCGACGCGCCAGTTAAATGCGGGAGCATCGATGACGATGGCGAGATCGGGCTCTGCGCCGGTCTGCTTCGCGGATCAGGTGCTTGTACATGCCGAGAATTTTTGGCAGATGGCTGAGAATCTCCGTGATCCCGACGACGGCCAGGTCCTTTGCATCGACAACGGTGTCGCATCCGGCGGCGCGCATGCGGTCGCCGCCGACGCCGAAGAACTCGAGCGATGGATTGCGCCGGCGCAGAGCTTCGATAAGCTGCGCGCCATACATCTCTCCCGAAGCCTCGCCGGCCGAGATCAGAATGCGCAAGGGATGATTCTAACAACGCCCCACACGTAGAAACCTGCTTGCTAACCTCTGCCGCCAATTTATCGACCACTGGCAAGAGCTGGACAACGCAGCTACTTGATCTCGACCTGGTCGATTGCAAACTCGAATTTTCCAGGTTGTTGAGCCGCACCGAACAGAAGCGACGCAATATCACCGCCATCGGTCTCAAACGTCGAGAGCGGAAACGCTGTAATGTTTCCACTCCGGACCTGCGAAAAACTGGGTCATGGCCGGCATGCCGTCTTGTCCCGATCGTGCCGCGGTGAGCATCACAAGAACATATGTCTTTCCGTCACCTTTCGCCCAGAAGCTGATCTCCTTCTTGTTCGAGAGATTGACTGGTTCCATGCGGCGCATTGCCCGGGCTGAACACCGGCTCCAGCCCACGTAATCTCTGCTCCGGGGACGATCTCACCATTCACTTGCAGTGCGCCTTTAGAGTTGCTCGGCACCGGGCTGCACGATCTTCATCGAAGCCGTCGATTTTCCGCCGTTCATCGCATCAGAGGCTCGTTTCCCACGAGCCATAATTTGCCGACACTTTGCCCTCATCAAATGTGCTCACCATCCCCGTCTCCGATCCCGCTGGTGGAGGCGGCATGGGTGGCTTCCCAGTTTCACCGTGAGTACCTATGACCGTGAGGGCGGCGATACTGGTCTGATCCGAACTCGGTCCAACCATCACGTCGAAAACTCCGGGCTCCACCACCCGGTGCATGTCCACGTTCAGCATCGAGAGCATGTCCGGAGTGATTTTGAATTCGACCGTCTTCTTCTCGCCGGGCTTCAAAGTGATTCGTTGAAATCCCTTGAGCTGCATGACCGGTTGCGTGATGGAGGCGACTCGCTGATGAATGTAGAGTTGCGGAACTTCATCACCTTCGCGCGAGCCGGTATTCGAAACATCGACGCTCACCTTCGCCGTACCACCTGAGATGATTTGCGCAGGTTCGACGCGGAGATTCTCGAATCGGAAAGTTGTGTAGCTCAGCCCATACCCGAACGGGAAAAGCGGCTTTCGCGTGCTGAAGGCATAGGTGCGGTTGGCCGATGGTTTGTGATTGTAGAAATCGGGCAAGTCGCCAACCGAGCGCGGGAATGTAATGGGCAGCTTTCCGCCCGGATTCACGTCACCAAAGATGACATCCGCTGCTGCCGTGCCGCCTTCCTGTCCCAGATACCAACCCTCGAGAATGGCAGTGGCGCGCTGGGCTATGTAGTTGATTGACAGCGGACGCCCGTTAATCAGTAGCACAACCGTAGGTTTACCTGTCTCGACCACAGCCTTTACCAGATCATTCTGTGCCCCCAGCAGATCAAGCGAGTCACGGTCTCCCAGATGGTTCTCCGCCCAGGCTTCGCGGTTGGTAGATTCGTTCTCGCCCACTACCAGGATCGCGACGTCCGACTTGCTCGCCGCATCGACAGCCGCTTTGATGTTTTCCTGCTGGGTTGCCGGGTCAATCAGCTTGACGTCGTTCGTGAACCAACCGTGCCAGTCATTCGGCGCATCCGTGATCTTGCAGCCCTCGGCATAGATGACATTCGCCTTCGATCCCACACGATCGCGAATGCCTTGCACGATGCTCACCCCATGCACCGGGTTCCGGCTGTACCCGCCGAGGTGAATTCCGTCGGCGTTGGGCCCGATTACGGCGATGTTCTTGAGTTTTGATAAGTCCAGCGGAAGCAGATCCCTGTCATTCTTCAGAAGAATGACGGCCTTCTGCGCGCTTTTGAGTGCCAGCTCCCGATGTTCGGAGCTATTCGTGGTCTTCTCGGCGTAATCCGGGTCAACATAGGGAGTGTCAAAGAGTCCAAGCCGGAACTTCGTCTCAAGCACTCGCGCGACGGCACGATCAAGTTCGGCTTCCGGAACCAAGCCTTGCTTAACCTGCCAAAGCAGCGTTCGATAAACAGAGCCGTCGGACAGGTCGTAATCCACCCCTGCGGAGAGCGCCAACTCCGCTGCCTCTGCCTTGTTTGCCGCGACATGATGGGTATCGGTGAGCATCTGCAGCCCATTCCCGTCGGAAGTGATGTATCCGCGGAACCCCCACTCCTGCCGCAGGACCTTGTCGAGTAGCCAATGGTTGATGTGATTCGGGACTCCATCGATCTCGTTGTAGGAAGCCATTACGCTGGCGACATTCGCTTCCTGCACAGCGGCCTGGAACGGAACCAGAAAGTTTTCGCGGATAATGCGCTCGGAGTAGTTTCCGGGAGCCGTATTCGTCCCGCCTTCCGGCTGTCCATGAACCGCAAAATGCTTGGCCGTGGCCACAACATGGTGCCGGTTGATCAGGAAGGAATCCCCTTGCAGTCCGGTGATGGCTGCCACGCCCATGCGCGCAGCCAGAAACGGATCCTCACCATACGTTTCTTCCGTGCGTCCCCATCGAGGATCGCGTGTAATGTCGAGCACCGGAGTGAATACCTGTCCCACCCCGGCCGATCCCGCTTCATCTCCAGCGGCAGTGAAAACCTGATGAACCAGCGCAGGATCCCACGTGCTGGCCAGGCTCAGCGCCTGCGGAAAGCTGGTGCTGCCGTATTCCATAAACCCGTGCAGCGCCTCGCCCATGAACAACGCGGGAATGCCGAGTCGCGTTTTCTCGCGCATGTAGCGCTGGACTCCATTGCGCAGGATTGCCGCCTTGCGCGGAGGGAATTCCAGGTCAGGATCTCCCCACCGCATCAGCACTGCGCGCGCAGTTTCGGTCGTATAGGTCCCGGTCGGGTCTACCACCTGCATCTCGGCCCGTGACCCGCCGCAAATCTGTTCGACTTTTTCTTCGAGCGTCATCCGCGGCAGCAGGTCGGCAACCCGTTCGTCGATCGGCAAGGTGGTGTTCTTGTATTTCGGCGTTTCCTCCGCAGGCGAAGCCTTGCTAGATTTCTCCAGCGAGCCTGAAGGTTTAGTCGATTTCTTTTGTGCGGCTAACGGCAAGGAGGAAAGCAGAAAAAGGCAAAGAGTAGAGCGGAGAAGAATATCGATTTTTTTCATACGCGGGAGAGGTCTGCCTCCTTGGAACGAATAATGCTACTCCAAGATACGGGGCCGGGCGAGAGAGAGTTCCCGATGAAAGTGTTTCTGGGGACAGCCGCCTTCTGCTGTCCGGTGCAGCGAAGTTGGCCAGTGTTCTAATCGTCCGCGCTGACGGTAGACTCTGAGGCCTGCGGGCTTCCCGGGGGGTTCTCCTGATCCTTGTACTGCAACTGATACAGCTTGTAGTAAATCCCACGGTTTGCCAGCAGTTCCTGATGCGTTCCCATCTCCCGTAGCTGGCCCTTGTGCATCACGAGGATCTTGTCGGCGCGCTGAATGGTGGACAGTCGGTGAGCGATGATCAGCGAGGTGCGACCCTCGACCATGCGGCCAAGAGCATCGCGAACTTTGAATTCAGTCTCCGTGTCCACGCTCGAAGTAGCCTCATCAAGAATCAGAATCTTCGGCTCATGTGCCAGGGCCCGGGCAAACGAGATCAGTTGCTTCTGTCCGGTGGACAGGGTCGATCCCCGCTCGCGAACTTCTTCGTTGAATCCATTCGGCAACTCCCGGATGAAGTCCGCCAGGTTCACGTCCTCTGCGGCCTGCTGGATGTGTGAATCCTGAATGCGGGTGGTGCCCAGCCGTATGTTTCCGCCGATTGTGCCGGTAAACAGAAACGGATCCTGCAGCACGACGCCGAAGCGGCTGCGCAGGTCACCCAGATCCATGTCTTTCACATCAACCCCGTCAATGCGCACTGCGCCCCTCTGCACGTCGTAGAAGCGCAGCAGCAGCGAAATCATGGTCGTCTTACCCGCCCCGGTATGTCCGACCACGGCGACCGTTTCGCCTGGTTCAATGGCAAAGCTGACGTCGCGCAACACCCAGTCCGGTTGTCCCGATCCTTGATGTCCGTTGCCAGACATGCCTGATGAATCCGCTGCACTCTTCTCCTCTTCCGCTGCATCCCGGTATGCAAACCAGACATGATCGAACTGAATTCGTCCAGGACCCTGCGGCTTCTTCGTCACGGACGGCGACACGATCTCCACTGGGGTATCGATCAGCTTGAAGATGCGTTCGCTCGCCGCCATGGCCGACTGCAGAATGTTGTACTTCTCGCTGAAATCCATGATCGGACGGAAAAACCGCATCGCGTACTGGGTGAATGCGATCAACACGCCGAGCGAAGTGATGACTGTAACCGGATGTAGCCCGAGCGGATGCCGGTTGACTTCAAAAGTCGTGACAGAGATATTTCGAATTACATCCTGCCCGCCCCACCAAATGACCGAAGCAATCGCGACGGAAGAGAAGAAATCCACGACCGGGTAATACACCGCATAGGCCAGAATCGCGTCTTTGAACGCATCCATGTGGCTGCGATTGATATCCGAAAACCGCTCGTAGGCCTTCTTCTCGCGATTAAAGAGCTGCAGCACCATCATGCCGCTGACATGCTCTTGCAGATACGAGTTGATCCGGGCAATCGCAACCCGAATCCGCCGGTACGAGTCGCGAACCTTGTCCCGGAAAACCTTAGTGGCGACCACAATGAACGGCAGCACGGCAAACGTAATCAGCGCCAGCTTCCAGTTCATGCAGAGCATGATGCCAACGATTCCGGCGAGCACGAAGATGTCTTCAAAGATCGAGACCACGCCAGAGGTGAACATCTCATTCAGCGCATCCACATCGGTCGTGACCCGCGTGACCAGTCGCCCCACAGGATTTTTGTCGTAGAACCCCACGTGCATCCGCTGCAGTTGACGAAAGATCTGGCTGCGCAGGTCGAACATCACCTTCTGCCCGGTCCACTGCATAAAGTAGGTCTGCAGAAATTCAAGGACGAATGTGAACAGCAACAGCCCAAAGTAGATGATCGAAATCTGCGCGATGCCCTTACTCGGCTGAGGGCTGAGCCAGCTCCAAAGGCCCGAATGGACGTCGGGAGCGGGCGCCAGATAGCGGTCCACGGCAACTTTCACCAGGTACGGCCCAAGCACATCCGCAATCGACTTGAAAATGATGGCGGCAATGGCGATTGCCACCTGCCACCGGTACGGGCGCAGGTAAGTCAGCAGCCGCCGCATCAGACGGCTGTCATACGCTTTGCCTAATATCTCTTCTTCCTGGGCCATGAATTCAGATCGCTAACGAGACCATCGGGGGAACGGCTTCGGACGCACCATTCCACAGGGTACCTCAAATAGATGGCATAGACGCCGTTGAGGATGGAAAACGTTTCTCTCCAGCACAATGAATGCCGACCGTGCCAGTGATCGGAATCGGCGCCAGCATCTGCATGCTCATAGCTCCCATGGATGTGATAATCAGAGACAGTGCCCCTGGGTATCTATATCTCGGTCCCGTTTTGTCGCACGAAGTGCAGCTACTGCAACTTTGCGTCTGATGTCTTCTCGCGGGCGGTCTTCGAGCGCTACGTCGATCGCGTCTGCGCCGACATCAAGAGCGCAGAGGCAACAGCCGCAGAGATGGGCGGTCGATTCGAAAGGGAAGTGGACTCGATCTACCTGGGTGGAGGCACGCCAACAGTCCTGGAAGCACCGCAACTGCAACGCATTTTCGAATCAGTCCGCTCGAACTTCGCCGCGCACCCCGACGCGGAAGTCACAGTCGAATGCGCTCCCGGAACACTCACGCCCGCCGCGCTCGATAGCCTGCTGCAATGCGGCGTCAACCGCATCAGCCTCGGAGTGCAGTCGTTCGTGGACCAGGAAGCCGCAGCCGTTGGACGTCTGCACAAGCGCGCCACCGTGATTGACGACGTCTCCCGCCTCCACGGGGCTGGAATTACCAACATCAACATCGACCTGATCGCCGGACTACCCCACCAGACCGCCGAAACATGGCATCGCTCGCTAGCCGAGACGATCGACACTGGCGCGCCTCACGTAAGCGTGTACATGCTCGAAGTCGATGACGACTCCCGGCTTGGGCGCGAATTGATCGCGGGCGGCACCCGGTATCACGCGCACTTCGTCCCGGATGAGGGAGCGGTCGCGGATTTCTATGTCACCGCTTGCGAGACGCTCGACGCCGCGGGAGTCAAGCAGTACGAGATTTCCAACTTCTCCCGTCCATCTTTCGAGTCTCGCCACAATCTGAAGTATTGGACCAGACAGCCGTACTTCGGATTCGGGGTCGACGCTCACTCCATGCTCACCCCCTCCGACGGAGCAGAAGCCGTCCGCTTCGCCACCTCAGACTCACTCGACAAATATGTGACCGGTTCGCCATTGCAGAAGACGCCTGTCTCCCGCACAACTGCGCTCGAGGAGAGCTTCTTCCTGGGCCTGCGCCTGAATCGCGGGGTTGATTTACCCGCCATCGCTGCGGCATTCGGTCAAGCCTCCGTCGTCAACCTCGATCCTGTGATCTCGGAACTCATTCGCGACGGACTTCTCGACAGTCACACCGGCAATATCCGGCTGACTTCCCGCGGACGGCTCTTCTCCAACGAAGTTTTTGAGCGATTCCTGGTGTCCGCGGATACTCCCCAATCGTAAACCGGACGATATTGAGCATATAATCCGCTCGGAGGCTTGCGCTGGTTCCAGAAGAGCGCGTAATTGCCAGACCATCCGGTCGGTTGGGTGGCGCAATGAAATACGCCGAATCGCCAGTGTTCATGCGCTTCGCGCCATAGAAGTCCTTTCACCTCCGGTGGTAACTTCTTCCGATTCCAGCGCTATGTTTTAATCGAAATTCGGCGTAAGAGCGCCTTTGTGCGGAGCTGTGCATGGTCACGGCATCCGAGCAGGCCGGAGGAACCTTGGATTTCCAACTGAACGAAGAACAGCTGCAATTGAAGAAAAGCGTTCGTGAGTTCGCCGAACGCGAGATCAGGCCCAACGTCATGAAGTGGGACGAGGCCGGCGAGTTTCCGCTAGCCACTATCAAGGAACTGGGCAAGATGGGGCTCATGGGTGTCGTCTTCCCGCAGGAGTACGGCGGCGCAGGGATGGGATACGTCGAATACGTGACCGCTATCGAAGAGATCTCTCGAATCGATGGGTCGGTTGGAATCATCGTCGCCGCGCACACCTCACTTTGCTCGAATCACATTTTCCTCGCGGGCAACGAAGCGCAGAAAAAGAAGTACGTCAGCAAGCTGGCGACCGGAGAATTCATCGGCGCTTGGGGATTGACCGAGCCTTCCTCTGGATCCGATGCCGGCAGCGCCCGCATGACTGCCGCGCGCAAAGGCAATAACTGGGTCCTGAACGGCACAAAGACGTTCTGCACCAATGGCCACTACGCGGATGTGGTTGTGGTCCTTGCTGTCACTGACAAAGCGGCCCACACGCACGGCATCTCGGCATTCGTAGTCGAAAAAGACACCAAGGGATTCCGCCCAGGCAAGAAAGAAAACAAGCTGGGACTGCGCGCCAGCGACACGGCTGAACTGATCTTCGAGGATTGCGTCATTCCAGCCGAGAATCTCCTCGGCGGCGAAGGCCAGGGATTCCCCGACGCCATGCGCGTTCTTGATGGAGGCCGCATCTCTATCGCTGCTCTGTCGCTCGGCATGGCCGAGGGCGCGTACGAAGCCGCACTGAAGTATTCCAAACAGCGTCACCAGTTCGGCAAAGCTATCAGCGACTTCCAGGCGATCCAGTGGAAGCTCGCCGACATGGCTACCGAAATTGAAGCCGCAACGTTGCTGACCATGAAAGCAGCTTCCATGAAAGACGCCGGGCATGAAAACGACGCAGGAATCTTCCATGGCAAAGCTCTATGCCAGCGAAGTCGCGGTCCGGTGCGCCAACGAAGGGGTGCAGATCCACGGTGGCTACGGTTTCATCAAGGACTATCCGGCTGAGAAGTTCTACCGCGACGTAAAGCTGTGCACCATCGGCGAAGGTACGAGCGAAATTCAACGCCTGGTGATTGCACGCCAGTTGCTTAAAGATTGAGATCCCGCTAGACACAGGTGTCGTGAGCGGAGTCCGTTTTCATGCGGAGCGAAGGATCCCGCCTGCACGTATTCCCACCATGGATGCTATCCAAGCCAGCCCCGAAGTTCCGCCGTGGTAAATTCGTCCTTATGGTGGATCCAGCATCGGTTTCATCCGAGATCGGCACTACATCTGACGAGCGCACGATGGCAGTGCTCGCTCATGTGCTTCAACTGATCGGGGGCTGGATCGCTCCTCTCGTGATTTTCTTTGTTAAACGGCAGTCGCGTTTTGTTTCCTTTCATGCCCTTCAAGTTCTGCTTTTTGAAGGTGTTTGTCTGTTTTTGACCATGCTCGTGTCGGGAGTCGTGTTCGTTGCTTTCGCAATCGGGCTGTCCACTGGAGCATGGTCACTCCCACGCGAGCACACAGGGCCTCCCATCGCCTTCTTCCTTTTCTTCGGTGTCTTCTGGATGGGCTTTGTCGTGCTTTGGCTCATCAGGCTCTTGCTGGCAATCATCTACGGCGTAAAAGCCGGTCGTGGCGAGTGGGCGGAGTACCCTCTGCTCGGATCCCTCTCCCGGCGCATCCTGAACATCGGTCCGGGTGGCGTCGTGATCGATTCATAGGCCAGTTTTTCCCTCTCACTCACTCTGCTTTACACTGTTCGTTTGAACGATACTCTCAAGTCCTCGATCGACTCTCTCCGAAATGGCGACACCCGCGCCCTTGCCCGCGCCATCTCGACAGTCGAGAATCGTGCCCCCGGTTGGTCCGATCTGCTGAAGGCCCTGTTCCCGTACACCGGAAAGGCGCGTGTACTCGGCCTGACCGGCGCCCCAGGTGCAGGGAAGAGCACGCTGGTCGATCAACTCGCGAAGCTCTATCGCAAACACAGATCGCACGGTCGGCATCGTCGCGGTCGATCCCACCAGCCCGTACACCGGCGGCGCAATTCTGGGCGACCGCATCCGCATGCAGGATCACTTTGCCGATCCCGGAATCTACATTCGCAGCATGGCCACGCGTGGGTCTCTCGGCGGCCTCGCGCGCACCACCGCCGACGTCGCCACAGTCCTCGATGCCTCCGGACGCGACATGATCCTGATCGAAACTGTCGGAGTCGGCCAGGACGAGGTGGATATCGTGCGCCTCGCCGATATCACAATCGTGATTCTCGTCCCCGGCATGGGAGACGATGTCCAGACCATCAAGGCCGGTATTATGGAGATCGCCGATATCTTCGTGATCAACAAAAGCGATCGCGAAGGCGCAGAGCGCGTAGAACGCGAAATTCGCGCGCTGCAATCTCTCGCTATGCGCCAGGACGGCTGGACACCGCCGATCGTAAAGACGGTCGCAAGCGAAGCAAAAGGTGTGCAGGAACTCGCACACGCGGTCGCGGAATACGAGAGCTTTCTGCAAAAAGACAATCGCGCCCTGAAAAAGAGCGCCGAGAACTGGCAGGAACGGCTCATCGCGATGCTGCGTGACGCCATTTTGGAGAAAGCGCGCGCGCAACTTTCAGAGGACAACCTGAGTCGTCTCGCAGCCGAGGTCGCCGAACACAAGCGCGATCCGTATACGGTGGTGGAAGAGATTGTAAGCGGCATATCGTAAATTTCAGATCGAAGATTGCATCTTGCAGATTTCAAACCTTCGGATTCTGTTCTCAATCTGCAATCTGAAATCTACAATCTGAAATTCCATGTAGTGGTAAGAGGGAATCTTGGACTTCAGCATCGACCATCTCGGCATTGCAGTGAAGTCGCTGTCAGCCGCAAAGGAAATATATGAAAAGCTGGGCCTCAGCGTCTCTCCCGAAGAAACTGTCGAGCACGAGCAGGTGCGCTTGGTCATGGTTCCGGTGGGCGAAAGCCGCCTGGAACTCCTCGAAGGGACCTCCGAAAATTCCACCATTGCCAAGTTCATCGCCAAACGCGGTGAAGGACTGCACCACGTGTGCATGAAAGTGCCCGACCTGTGCGCCGCCGTCGATCGTCTTAAGCAGGACGGTGTGAGACTCGTCTCAGACGAAATCAAAACCGGCGCCGGCGGACATCAATACATTTTCGTGCACCCCTCAAGCACAGGTGGAGTGCTGCTCGAACTCGTACAAGCCTGACACGCTACGATTTCAGAAACGCGAATGCTTCTTCTAGTCACCGACACTTCGGGAAAGAATGGCAGTGTCGCGTTGGCGCGTGCCGATGACTCGGCCAATGAAGTTCACGTGATCGAATCCTCCCCTCTCGCTGGGGGAACGTTCTCTGCTCAACTGGTCCCTCAGATTGCGGCCCTTCTGGCTAAACACGGATTCAGCAAGGCCGATCTCGGAGCGTTCATCGTGGTGTCCGGCCCGGGATCCTTTACGGGACTGCGTGTAGGCCTGGCAGCCATCAAAGGGCTGGCCGAAATTCTCCAAAAGCCGATCGTGCCGGTTTCGCTGCTCGAGGTCATAGCAATCGCGAGTCATTGTGAAGGAAGAGTTGTTGCTGCCCTCGATGCCGGACGGAACGAAGTGTACGCAGGGCAGTACGATCTCCGCGACAAGCAGGTGCGTCAGCTTCAGGAGAAACTGCTGAGCAGGGACGAGCTCTTTCTCGCAGCAAACGCATCGCCCATTTCCACTCCCGACGCGTCGATCGCTGAAGCCGCTCGTCACGCTGGAATTCCCACAATCGCGCTCGACACGATCAGCATCGACATGATCGCAAGCCTGGGTTGGCGAAATCTGCGAGCCGGCAAGACCGTAACTCCCGAGCAGTTGGACGCCAACTATATTCGCCGCACCATTGCAGAGATCTACCCCAAACCGGCCTCCTCCTCGTGAATATTCGTATCGCTACTCCCGACGACCTCGGTTCGATGATGGACCTCGCCAGAGAGTCAGTGTCCGCCGCGCATTGGACGGCCGAGCAGTACGGAGCCGTATTTTCACAGAGCGAAAAGGTTCGCCGGCTGGCCATCGTGGCCATTGAAACTCGAGAAGGCGGTTCTGCCCACATTGCCGACAATGACTCCGTTCTCGGCTTCCTCGTCGCCCGCCACCTCGACCCCGAGTGGGAGCTCGAAAACATCGCGGTTGCTCCCCGCGCTCGCCGGAAGGGAATCGGCAAGCAACTTCTGCATGCGCTCTTGGCAGCCGCCCGCGAAACCCACAGCGAATCCGTCTTGCTCGAAGTTCGCGACTCAAATAAGCCAGCCCGAGCCCTTTATGAGCGCGCTGGATTCCAGCAGGGAGGACGCCGCAAGTCCTACTATTCCAACCCGGTAGAAGACGCCGTCCTCTACCGGTTCACCCTCCGCTGAGCCCATCTCACGTTGAGACTGCACCACTTTTTTGGCATTGAACCGCCCTAGTTGCTGTGCTACCTTGAGCCCATATCCCGGTTAGGAGGTCTGCTGGATGCTGACTTCGAAAGACCAACTCCTGACGAGCCATGAGGAGTTTCGACGGCTTGCTCAGGAGCATACCCAGTACGCACAACGTCTCGAAACACTCACTCAAAAGCGCTATCTCAGCGAAGACGAAAAGCTCGAAGAAGTTCGCCTCAAAAAGCTGAAACTCCGCCTCAAAGATCAGATGGAATCGATCGAGCGCGAGTATCGCCAGCAATACGGCGTGAACGTAGCGTAAGCAAGTTCTGGCCAAGGTCAGCGGCGGCATGGACCGCCTGGGACGAATGTATCCACCATAGGGCGCTGTGAAGCGCCTTTTTTTATTTACACTTACGTAGCTTGAGCCGGATGCATCCCTGCCTGCCACCAGATATAATTGACTAACTCCCCATGGTTCGTGATGGCTACTTTTACGCGCTGCCGTTGATTGCCGCCGCTGTTCTCATCGGCTGGCTGGCCCATCCTGCCTGGGCTATCATCCCTTTCCTGCTCGCCTTGTTCTTTCTGTGGTTTTTCCGCGATCCGGAACGAACAATTCCAGCCGAAGCCAGGAGCGGTTGTCTCTCCGGCGGACGGCAAAGTCACCGATATCTCTCCGGTGACGGTCGCCGGCGAGACAGCTCTGGCGCATCAGCATCTTTCTGAGCGTCTTTGATGTTCACGTCAACCGCACTCCCATTGCCGGAGTGGTCCACGACATCCGTTATCAGCGCGGCAAGTTTCTCGACGCGAGCAGCAAGATTCTGCCGACCAGAACGAGCAGAACGTTGTCACCGTAGAGGGCGACGGGCAAAAAGTCATCTTCAAGCAGATTGCCGGACTGCTGGCGCGCCGCATCGTCTTCAATCCCAAGGTTGGGGACCGCCTCGAGCGTGGACAGCGCGTTGGCCTCATCAAGTTCGGATCGCGCACCGACGTCTTGTTCGACGGCTCAGCACGCATCGCTATCAAAGTTGGTGACCGCGTCAAAGGCGGGGCGAACGTCCTTGCTTATCTGCAGCCCGAACGATCTCTTGCCTCTGCGGGAACTGCCTCCAGCGAAAGGTCTCGCGGATGAACCAGGGAACGCCCAGACCGCGTCGCCGGCTCACCAAAGGGATGTACATCCTTCCTTCGCTGTTCACTACCGGCGAACATGGCGCTTGGTTTCTACGCCATTCTGGAAGTAATGCACGCCACGCTCGCCGATTACTGGCACCTCGACGACGCCGCCAAGGCAATTGGATTTGCCGTGCTCTTCGACGGTCTCGACGGCCGTATCGCGCGCATGACCGGAACCAGCAGCGACTTCGGGCGTGAATTGGATTCTCTCGCCGATGCCATCACTTTCGGAGTGGCTCCTGCCATGCTTGCCTGGGCCTGGGGATTCCATCTGATGCCGACCGTCTGGTTGACTCAGGGACCCTGGCACGTAAAGCTGCCTCAAATCGGCGCGATCGCCAGCTTTCTTTTCCTGATCGCCGGAGCGAGCCGCTTAGCTCGCTTCAACATCACCAGCAATCCCCAGCCTTCCAATCCCGGTCGTCCCGGCAAGAAGTATTTCGTCGGTATGCCGATTCCCGCAGGAGCGGGCGTTATCGCGGCCGTTGTACATTTCGAAGCCGGAGAGCCGCTTTTGTCGGCGTACACCGCGCTGGCGTGGTCTGCCATGGTGACGACGGTGGGTTATTTGATGGTGAGCACGTGGCGGTTCTATAGCTTCAAAGACATTGATTTTCGCTCCCGCCATCCCTTCCGTCTGATCGTGCTGCTCGCAGGACTTTTTGCCTTGATCTATTTCTTCTCCAGACAGATGCTCTTCAGCATAGCTCTGCTCTACATGGTTTCTGGCGTCTTCTGGCGGCTGCAGTGGATTTTCCGCCGCCGCTCCGGTCCCCCGCCTCCACCCTACAAGGAGGCATCCCTGCCCTCATGAGCGAGTCTTCGAAACCTATCATTTCTCCTCCGCCCGTCTCCCGCGGCAAGTTGTACCGCGCCGCGATCGTTGGCGCTGGCTCCTTAAAGGGCAAAGAAGTTGCCGACGTGTTGAACGAGCGCAACTTTCCGGCAGCCGACATCCGCCTGCTTGACGATGACGAATCCATGGGACAACTCGAGGCCATGGGCGACGAGGTCAGTTTCATTCAGCGTGTGCGCGCCGAACAATTCGAGCACGTGGACTTCACTTTCTTCGCTTCCGACCAGGACAGCACGCGCCGTAGCTGGAAAGACGCCCGCGACGCCGGCAGCACCATCGTCGATCTCTCCGGAATACTCGAGAACGAACCGCGAGCCAGTGTTCGCTCTCTGTGGATCGAGCGCGAACGCGGGCAAGTCGCCCCACCGGAGCTTCAGCCTGGCCCCTGTGTAACGGCGCATCCCGTTGCGGTGACACTGGCCGTGATTTTGTTGCGCGCGAAGAAGGCAGGGACCATCCAACGCGCGGTGGCCACGATCTACGAACCCGCCTCAGAACACGGACAGCGTGGCATGGACGAGCTCCATCAGCAGACCGTCAATCTTCTCTCGTTTCAGCCGCTTCCGAAAGACGTTTACGACGCGCAGATCGCCTTCAACATGGTCGCCCGTTACGGCCAGAAATCGCACCCTGCCCTTGAATCCGTTGAAGCACGTATTCTGCGCAACTATCGCAAGATCGTCGCCGACGACGGCCCTGAACCTTCGTTGTTTCTGCTTCAGCCCCCGATCTTCCACGGCTATGCGATCGCTCTCTTCCTGGAGATGGACCAAGCCGTCGATCTCCGAGCTGTATCGCAAGCCCTCGCGGGGGACCACGTCGTGATCTCAAATACTGACGAAGAATGGCCGACGAACGTCAGTTCAGCCGGACAAGCGGATATTCAGCTATCGTTGAAGGCCGATCCTGTTCAACCCAAGGGCGTTTGGATCTGGGCTGCTGCCGACAATCTTCGTATCTCCGCAGTTACTGCTGTCGAGTGTGCCGAAAGCATGACCACCACTCGCCCGACCGGAAAGATTCAATGAAGTGCGGCCGGCGAGTTTTTCCTGCCCTGCTGGCGCTCGCCGCACTTTGCCAACTGGGTTGCGGGTATCACACCGCAGGACACGCCGCCCAACTCCCTCCTGACATCAAGACCATTGCAGTCCCGTCCTTTAAGAACGAGACACTGACCTACCGCATCGAGCAGATGCTGACATCGTCGGTTGTCCGCGAGTTCACGACGCGTACGCGTTACCATATCGTCAGCGACCCCACGGATGACGCCGATGCCACGTTGCGCGGAACGGTACTCTCCACCACAGCTTCGCCCTTGACCTACGACACCGCCTCGGGACGCGCCGCCAGCGTGCTCGTGGTCGTCAGCATGAGAGTCGTCATGACCGATCGTCAAGGCAAGGTGCTGTACCAGAATCCCGCGTATCTGTTTCGCGAGCAGTACGAAGTCTCGCAGGACTTGGCTACGTTCTTTGAAGAGGATTCCCCCGCCTTCCGCCGGCTGTCGCAGGACTTTGCCCGCACGCTGGTTTCTAATGTTCTGGAGGCATACTAGTGAAGCGTCTGCTTCTCCTCTCTGCGCTAGCGGCGCTGGTGGTTGCACCATCTTGTTACAGCGGGTCGCGCCCTCCACGCATCGGGAATCCGGCAAAAGATTTCACCGTACAAGATTCCGACCGCAAGGTGAACCTCGATCAGTTCAAAGGGCAGGTTCTGGTCCTGAATTTCTGGGCAACATGGTGCCCGCCCTGCGTGGAAGAGTTGCCCTCGCTTGTGGTGATGCAGGAGCGGATGCGCTCGCGCGGCGTGGTCGTGCTCGGCGTCAGCATCGACGTTGACGAGAACGCCTATCACCGCTTTATCAAAGAGCGCGGAGTGAATTTCCTGACCGTCCGCGACCCCCAACAGAAAGTGGCGGAGCTTTACGGAACCTCTGGCTGGCCTGAAACCTACATCATCGACCGCCAAGGCGTGATCCGCAGGAAATTTATCGGCGCAGTCGAATGGAATTCGCCCGAGGTCCTGCAGTTCCTGGGCCAGCTGTAAGTGTTTCTTACGCGGGGACAGCGGCCTCGGCTGTCCGTCCCGCGAAGTTCGACCGCTGTGAGTACGATCCGGTTACTAGTGCGAACGTCCGGCTCAATGCTAGAGTCAAAATTGGTAGTCGGGGGCAAGGGAACACGTGTTTTTTCTGTGATCCTCTGTGCCCTCTGTGGTGAGTGATCTTTTTGCATTTTTAGCATGCGTGCCTTCGCCCAAGCCGAACGCTTCGTCAGCGACCTCCAATCGCGCAAAATGCGCGCCGCCTACGTATTCGTAGGCGACGAGGCCTTCTTCCGCAAGCGCTTTCGCGACGCCATTCTCGAGCATCTCGTCCCCTCTGATCTGCGCGATTTCAGCCTCTTCGACTTCGATCTAGGGGAAAATGATCTCGCCGAAGTCCTCGACCGCGCCCGCACGCCTTCGCTGATGGCCCCGTTCCAGGTCTTCTTCGTTCGCGGAGTGAAAAATCTCTTCGGCCGCGGATCGAACGAAGAAAGGCTCGCCGCCATCGAGGATTACTGCAAGAATCCGAATCCCGACGCCTTGATCGTGTTCGTGGCCGATCACATCAGTATCCCCGCCGACGTCCGCAAAATGGAGATGCAGGATAAGGAACGCTATCAGCGTATCCGCGAAACCATGGGCCAGTACTGCGGCATTGTCGAACTCGCGCGCGTGGAAGAAGGCGAAGCGGTCCGCTGGATCACCGACTACTGCACCGGTCGCAGCGTGAAGATCGAAGCGGATGGCGCCCGCGAGTTAGTGGATGCTCTCGGCGGAGACATGATGATGATCTCCAACGAACTCGAGAAGCTCATCCTCTACGTCGGCGAGAAGAAGCGCATCACCCTGGGTGATGTCGAGACCATGGTGCTCGCCGCCAAGCAGCGTTCGCTCTATGAATTGACGGACGCTATTTCCAGCAAAGACCGTGTACGCGCGCTGGAAGTTCTCGATGCCATTCTTGCCTCGGGAGAAGGCGAAGAAGCCTCGATCGGCCACGTGTACATGCTCGCGAAAACCTTCCGCCAGATGCTGATCATCCTCGAACGCAACGTCCGCGATCAACGCATGCTCTGGGCCGCCCTGTGGCAGGGATTCCGCGTGCCCCCCTTCGCCGCCGACGACATCATCAAACAGTCCCGCCGCTATAAGAACCGCCGCGAATTGACCCGTGCCATCCGCCTGGTTGCCAAAGCAGACCTCGCCCTCCGCTCCAACCCGGTAAGCAAGCGCATGGTCCTTGAACGCCTGGTGATCGACCTGACCACTGAACCGAAAGTCGAAACTCCCGGGTGGATGCAAGAGCAGTTGCCGGTCTGAGCAAAGGCGGTCGTAGCGCCGCCGTCCCCGCGGCTGTTATGGCGGTGTCTCGCCGCCACGACCATTCAGAATCGCGCAGCAAGTAAGGTTTACGACGGTCGCTTCGGAGCGGCTTGGATCACCGCATCGAATGCTGGCTTCGGCTGACCGTTGCGGTCAAATAGTAGCGGATAGTTTGCCCGGCCCCTGATCGGCCAGTTGTTCTTCCAGGAGTCTTTATCGGTCACACCCCAGAAAGTCACGCGCGTCACGACTCCGCAATGCTTGGCATATGTACGGAACAAATCCGCGTACCGCTTCGCTAATGCCTGCTGAACCGCGTCGGGCAGGCCATTGGGATAGGGATTGAACTTGGGATCGGCGGCGGCGTGCATGGAAACATCCGCAGTCAAGTTCGTTCCGGGCCAGGGCAACACATCTACGTCGAGTTCTGTGATCACGACCTTCATCCCCAGCTTTCCCAATTCGCCGATTGTCGTATCGACTTCTTCTGCAGTTGGCGAGTCGAGGCTGACGTGGTCTTGCAGGCCTACGCCAGTAATCGGAACTCCCTGTTCTTTCAACTTTTTGACGAGTGCAAGCGCTCCTTTGCGCTTGGCCTCGTTTTCGACCGAGTAATCGTTGTAGTAAAGCTGGGCTTTCGGATCGGCCTCATGCGCGTACCGGAAGGCCTTCTCGATGTAATCCTCTCCGATAATCTTCATCCATGGTGATTGGCGCAGTGTTCCATCCTCGTTCAGCGCCTCATTCACCACATCCCAACCGTTGATTCGGCCCTTGTATCGCCCGACAACTTTCTGGATGTGCTCCCGCATCCGTTGCAGCAATACTTTCCGGCTTACGGCTTTGCCGTCCTTGTCCTCAAATACCCACTTCGGAACCTGCGAATGCCATACCAGAGTGTGCCCGATGATAAACATGTGGTTCTGCTCGCCGAACTCCACATACTGGTCCGCAGGGGAAAAATTGTACGTTCCCGGCTCCGGATGCACGACCTCCCACTTCAACACATTTTCAGGGCTGATGGTATTGAACTGCGCCTTGATGAGCGCGTCTTCTGCCTGATCTTTTCCCGTAAACTGCGCCGGGTTCAGCGCGGCGCCCACCATGAAGCAATCTTTGTAAGCGTCCTTGAGATTAGGTTGACTCTGCGAGTGGGCATTTACCGAAACTGCAAGCGATATAACGGCAAACCATAGGAATGTACGCATAAGTCCTCCTTATTGCGCTGCGGCAACCGCTGGCGGCCCCGTGCGGCGTTCAGCGAGTTCATTGGCTATCGATTGGTTCTTCTCCCGGCTCAGCGGATAGAAGAACAGGCAAGCGGCGGCAGCCAGGAAGAATAAGCCAGCGTAAATGCTCGCCGTGAGAACGATGCCTGCCTGTGTGTGTACCGACTGTACGTCCGCTTTGGATACAAGTCCGTAGGCTGATAGTAGCTGTCCCGCCACGAATCCACCCAGCGCGAGCCCAGCCCAGAGCGCGAACACAATGCCGCCAGTCACGGCCCCTGTCGCCCGTCGCCTCGTCTTCCATTCGCCATAATCCGCAACGTCGCCCATCATCGCCCACAGGATCGGCCCAGACAACCCATACGAGAACTGTCGGAGAACTTCCGTCCCGATAATGATGTAGGTAGCGTGCGGCGAGATTACATACAGCGCCATGTTGAAAATGCCGGTGAGGACCATGCTGGCAATAAACAGCTCAAGTTTGCCAACTCGCCTCGAGACCGCTGTCGAGAGGGCTACGCCCAGCAGCAGTGCCGCCAGCCCAAAGCCATTGAACCATGCGAACAGATTTGTGTTCCCTGCAACAAATCGGAAGTAAGGCAACATGACGTTGCCGCGCACAAGAATTGCGCTGAAGTAGAAAAGCGTCACCAGAAAGAGGACCACCCAAGCCCGGTTGGTGAAGAGATCAGAGAAGTCCTGCCCGAGTGATGTCTCCTGCTTCGGGTCAGGCTGAATGCGTTCTTTGGTCGAGAAGTAGGAAACGATGAAGAACACGACGCTTAGGACAGACAGCAGTCCCATCGTAAGCTGATACCCACGAGCGCTATTGCTCCCACCGAGGATCGCCACCATCGGTACCGCAAGGCTCTGCACGATAAAGCCGGCACTATTTGCCGCGATCTGCCGATACGACGCAATGCTCGTGCGCTCGTCCGGATCTTGTGTCATCACCGCCGTCAGCGACGCGTACGGCACGTTATTCACCGTATAAACCACTCGCAGCAGCAGGTACGTAATCCACGCATACATGAGCTTGCCACCCGGACTGAGCTGCGGCGTCGTAAATGTCAGGATGCTGATCACCCCGAACGGCACGGCCGTCCACAGCAGCCACGGGCGGAATTTGCCCGACTTGCTCCTCGTCCTGTCCGCGATCATTCCCATCACGGGGTTGAAGCACGCAACTCCCAGCCCAACGACGAGGAATAGCCTCCCAGCCTGCGCTGCGGTCAGTCCGAATGTATGCGTATAAAAATCCAGTTGCAGAGCCAGCATCGCCTGGAAGACAAAGTTGGCGGCCAGGTCCCCAAGCGCGTAGCCGGTCTTTTCGCCGATCGAAAGTTTCTGGATCATTAGGAATGCCTCGTTGTGCCGACGGCGCAGCGCGCTCTGCCGGGCAAGAGCATCGTACAGGCGTTTAGTCCTTCACGCCGATGGATTGCTCCGCTTCCGCTACAGCTCGCGCTACAAATTCGATTTTCTTCGGGCGAAATATATCACACCGCCGATGCCCGGAATTGTGACAAGCGTCACTCCCCAACGTACTATTGAACTCCTGCCGTCCTTGACAGGCCATTGATCGCCAGCGTACAAGGGCTTGTTTATCCTAAAAGGCTCCACTTACACGCTGTTTACGAGGGATCATTGTGACCAAACGCATTCCGCTCTCCTATCACCTCAGCTTCAACGCCCAGCACTCGCCCATGGGCGCATTCATGAGCTTCACTTGCGGGAACTTCGGAACCCGTGGCGGCATCGGCTTACAGATCGGACAGCCAGGAGATCAGGAGATCTTCATCGGCTACAAAGAAGGCGACCGCCACTCCGACGCCACGCTCAAGTGCCTGCCTTTTTACGTGGGAGCGGTGAGCCGCGCCGCGGACGCTTTTCTCGTCGAGCAGGCGGGCCCCTCCGAGCAGAACGTCAAGCCCGATGCCGAGCCCTTTAAAACCGGCGAATTCGAGCGCTCGTACGGCTGGTGCACGGACGAATGGAGGGCCAATGGATTGACCTTCACCGTCTACTCCCCATTCGCATCGATTCCTAATCCAGCCGAGGCCAGCAAGAAGCAGATGAGGCAAGGCTTATTGCCTGCCGTGGTTGCACGGCTCGTCTTCGATAACACAAAAGGCACGACGACAAAGACTGCGATCTTCGCACTGAACCATGCGCGCCCCGGTTCGAGGATTCTGGAGAACGACCTCGGCCCAGGCCGTTTGGGATTTGCCTTCCGGCGCGAGGCCGGCGGTGCGGCAGAATTGCTCGACTTTACTTCTTCCGCAAAAGGCAAGAAGACATCGGAAGCCCCTTTTGTTTTCATGCGCTGGTCGCCTAGCGACGGCGTGCGCGAACGACACAATCCCGTCCATCTGCTGGGGTCGTGCCCGGGCTTTGGTGTGGAGGTCCCGGCAGGAAAGAAGTACGGCCTGGTAATCGCGCTGGGGTCGCATCTCGAAGGCTTCCAGACAAATGGCCTCGATGGACGTTACCTGTACACCCGGTACTTCAAGGGATTGCCCGATGTGCTCAAGACGGCGTTGGATCGGGCAAAAGACCTGATCGCGCAATCCGAGACACTCGATCAGAAGCTCGATTCCGCAACCCTCTCTGACGATCAGCGCTTCATGATTGCGCACGCGACCCATAGCTATTACGGAAGCACGCAACTGCTCGAGGTTGATCGCGAGCCGTTCTGGGTCGTCAATGAAGGCGAGTACTGCATGATGAATACGCTCGACCTCGCGGTCGATCACGTGTTTTGGGAACTTGAGCACAACCCGTGGCTGGTTCGCAACCTGCTTGACGCTTTTGTGGCTCGCTACAGCTACACGGACGAGGTGAAGGTCTACAAGGGCGCCGTTGCGATGGCTGCACATGCTGCCCAGATCGATCCCTCGCAGACGCCTCCCCCGCCCGATCAGGCGCAGTTGAATCGTCCCTACGACAAGAAGCCGGGAGGTGTGAGCTTCTGCCACGATATGGGGGCGCACAACAACTTCTCGCCCAAAGGCCGCAGCAGCTACGAACTGGCGAACCTCACCGGCTGCTTCAGCTACATGACCCAGGAGCAACTCTGCAACTGGATCCTCACGGCCGCCTGTTACGTCGCGAAGACACGCGACATCGATTGGCTGAAGAACAACAAGAGCGTCATTGAGGCGTGCCTGCAAAGCATGATCAACCGCAGCGGCGATGTCGGCTTCGCGCAATATGACAGCACCCGGTGCGCCGGTGGACAGGAAATCACGACCTACGATTCCCTGGACCACTCGCTGGCTCAGACCCGCAACAACGTATATATCGCTGTAAAGAGCTGGGCGAGCTACCGGGCGTTGGCGTTGCTTTTCCGCGATCTGGGCGACAGCGCCGACCAAGAACGCTCCGAGGATCTGGCGGTCAAAGTGGCAGGAACTGTCGCCGATCAAGCAGTGGACGGAGTGCTCCCGGCCATATTCGAAAAAGATAATCCGGGATACCGTTCTCGTATCCTGCCTGCCACCGAAGGATGCGCCTATCCGCTGTACTTCGTAAAAACTGAATGGGCGAAGCAGACCCTGGATCAGGTGTTTGAAAGCCCGTCAGAGAAGCGAATGTACGACGTTCTGAAGCAGCACACGCACAACCTGCTGCTCGATCCCGAGCGGCGTAATTTATTCGCGGATGGCGGAATCAAGTTGTCCTCCACCAGCAACAACTCGTGGATGAGTAAGATTTCCATCTTCATGCATGTGACCCGAAAGGTATTCCATTTGGATCAGGATCCAGAAGTGGCCGAGGTCTTTCGCAAAGCCGACGCGGCTCACGTCAAGTGGCAAACCGAAGGCAGTTCCTACTGGGCATGCTGCGACCAGATCGTGTCCGGAGAAGGCAAAGCCAGCCGCTATTACCCGCGCATTATTACCAGTGCGCTGTGGATGGACTAGACCTTGGATTTGAACTAGCTCGAGATGAGGCGCTCTTTTCTGAGTGCCTCAGGTTGATGCGGAAAGACTCCTGAATGCTTGTGGAAGAGCAGCGCTTCAGCGCCCCGTAGAACTCAGAATCAATATGGGCTTCAGCCCCTGAGTACTGTGATTAACCTACTTAATGCATATTTATCTAGTTGGAGGCGCTGGCTCCAACCTGTTTCTACTAGGAAGCACTTGTCGCTAGGGATGAAACTCTAGCCAAGGGCCGCTCGACGAGCACTCCGAGGGCGCTGTCGGCGGCTCCTTACAACGTTTGACTTTCGACGCCTGCGGTGAAATCATTATCCTGTCGATCGCGGATCAGTTCTTCCCGCAAGGATTATTCTCGCCTTCTTACGCACTCATTCATCCTTCATCATAGAAAGTTGCCTTCTGCAGATTCGGAACTAGAGGGGGATGATCATGACACCCGTGGTGGCAGCCAAGAAACTCAGCAAATTTAATCCAACGACATTCCTTTCGACCATGGATGGCGGTAGAAAGATCGTAGCTTTTTCCAAAAAGCAAACGATCTTCGTTCAGGGCGATGCGTCCGATGCAGTTTTCTATATACAGAAGGGAAAAGTGAGACTCACCGTTGTGTCGAAAAGCGGAAAAGAAGCCACCATCGGGATTCTGAACGAGGGCGATTTCTTCGGAGAAGGTTGCCTGACGGGGCAGGTGCTCCGCCTGTGTTCCGCAACCGCAATCGCCGATTGCTCGGTAATGAGAATCGATAAGAAGTACATGATGGAAGTGCTTCATCGGGAACACGCATTTTCGGACATGTTCGTGGCATATTTGCTGACCCGGAACATCCGGTACGAAGAGGATTTAGTCGACCAGCTTTTCAATTCCAGCGAAAAACGACTAGCTCGGATTCTGCTCTTGCTGGCGCACTTCGGCAAGGATGGCGTCCCCGAGACTTTAATCCCCAAGATCAGTCAGGAGACTCTCGCAGAGATGATAGGCACGACTCGCTCGCGGGTGAGCTTTTTCATGAACAGATTCAGGAAATTGGGGTTTATTGACTATCACGCTGGTGATGATTTGCAGGTTCACAGCTCACTTCTAAGCATTGTTCTCCACGACTAACTGCTATCCGTAAATTCCGTCGCTCCACCGGGGTGTGGGCGTCTCAAGTCCAGGCGTTGAAATATCGCCATTTCCCTCATGCCCCTGCCAAGGTGTTAATCCCCTCTTCAAAAGGCATCCATTCCCGGGGAAGTGTGCAATATTGACCAGCTACTAGCAGCCACAGCGGGTATGCTGCTTTTTACTGTTTAACAAAAGGAACTCGGTCATGGGTTAGCGACTGTACGTCATTCGACCCTCACGACCAGTTCAAACTCCGGCCGGACTCAATCTCTGAGTCCGGCCTCCTTTCTTGCCAGGGTAGCCGACCTGTTCATTTTCTTGTCAGTTGGCGAAATAGTGCGCCGTGAAAGGCGCTGGACTTCAGCGGGTGAAACTCCCGCCCGGGAACTGGTTCGCTCCACCCGGTAACAATCGAAACGGCGGCGGAGGCAACGAAGCTGTCGGAGCTTTCGATGGAGAGGGTCGCTAGGCGACTCCGCGAGCGTGCAGGCCGTAACGTGAGTGAACGCTGAGCAGGCCCCGAAAAAACAATTGCAGGAGCCGACCCGACTGTTTCACGGGGAAGGCCGCAGTCGATGGAGATGACGAGCGAACAAACTCCATTGAACTTGCCGGGGTAATGGCGATGGCATGTACGCATAGGAGACCAGACGCAACACGGGAAGCCCCAGCGGTGATCATGGTACCGATCAACTGGTAACTCGCGAGAGATAGGCCATGCCGTATGGGGTGGCGGAGAGGCTCGTATGACCGTGAAGCCGGGTAATCCGGTGGAGGGAAGGGGCCTTAGTTAAAGATGAACGCAAGAAGCGACGAAGGACCGAGGGATTGGCGATGAGCCTAACAACTCCATCCAGTGTTCAGAAGTTGCAGACGGCGTTGCACGCAAAAGCGAAGGAATCGCCCAACTTTCGTTTCCACGCGCTGTACGACAAGGTGTATCGGAAAGATGTTCTGGCCTATGCCTACGAACGTTGTGAAGCCAATGGCGGAGCCGCGGGAGTGGACAACCAGACCTTCGAGAACATCGAAGCGTATGGCAGGGAACGATGGTTGGACGAACTGGCGCAAGAGCTGAAAAGTCGAACCTATCAACCACTTCCTGTACGACGGGTCTATATACCCAAGCCGGATGGAAAGCAGAGACCGTTAGGCATACCGACAATCCGGGATCGGGTTGTGCAAACCTCGGCCATGCTGGTACTCGAACCCATCTTCGAGGCCGACCTGCCGACGGAGCAATATGCCTATCGGGCAGACCGCAGCGCGTTGGACGCAGTACAAAACGTCCACAAGCTGATCAACACGGGACATGGGCAGATCGTTGATGCGGATCTCAGCAGCTACTTCGATAGTGTTCCTCATGCCGAGTTAATGAGGTCGGTAGCTCGCCGAGTTGTCGACGGAGCGATGCTGCATCTGATCAAGATGTGGCTGGAAGCACCGGTCGAAGAAACCGACGAGCGTGGGAACAAACGTCAGAGTACGCGCAATCGGGACGAAGGTCGAGGTACCCCGCAAGGGTCCCCGATCAGTCCTTTGTTCAGCAATCTGTACATGAGACGGTTCGTGCTGGGGTGGAAGAAACTCGGGCACGAGAAGCGTTGGAAAGCGTACATCGTGAACTATGCCGATGACCTCGTCATCTGCTGTCGAGTTGGAGCAGAACAAGCTCTGGTCGAGATGCGGAAGATGATGTCGAAGCTGAAGCTGACGGTGAACGAAACCAAGACGCGGGTCTGCTATCTGCCGGAAGAGAAGTTTGACTTTCTAGGATATACGTTCGGGCGGTGTTACTCGGTGAAGAGGGGTCGAGTCTATCTGGGCACGACACCTTCGAAGAAACGAGTGCAGCGCATCTGTCGTGCGATTAGCGACGAGACCGGGCGAGATACCGTGAGGCTGGATCCCAAGGCGATGGTGGAGAAGCTCAACCGGATGTTGATCGGTTGGGCCAACTACTTCTGTCTGGGGCCAGTCAGCAAAGCCTACAGTGCGGTCGATATGCATGCCCACAGCAGGCTGCGTCGGTGGTTCTGCGACAAACACAAAGAAGCGCGGCCGGGCTATAAGCGCTTCCCGGAAGAGGCTCTGAATTCTGTGTATGGTTTGGTCCAGTTACCACATCGGACCGCGAACCATCCGTGGGCGAAAGCGTGAGTCTTTTCCGAGAGCCGGATGCGGGAAAACTGCCAGTCCGGTTCGATGAGCGGGGACAGGAAACAGAACCAAGCCAAACCGGACTGCGGTGATGAGGCGAAAGCCGAGTCGACTATCCACCGGGAGACTACCGTTACTGCGCCTGTTCTCGACTCTACTCTGATTTCACTCATCCTATGAGAGAGGATCCTATGAGAGAGGATGTCAAGCACAAACACTTCCGCATTCTCTCCTTGAGACCTCGATCGGTGCATGCTTCCAGGCCCCTTCTCCTACGCGGAGAGGATTTTGGTTTTAACGCTTGGAGCGTCACAGAGCACGACAGAGTTACGATCGCAGTGGCTGGTCTGCCTTGAGTGGTCTCATGCCGCGGTCCCGACACCATCGTTGCGAAGCTGCGCAAGCCAACCGTTGGCTTAAGTGCCAACCATCATCCTATGTGAGGCTCGAGGCCTATGGCTTTTTTGGGTCGTGCGAGGGGGCATAGGATCGACCCGGAGACTCGGTGCTGCATGCAGCAGCACACGAAGTGCCTAATGAGTGAATGGATACTCTCCCTCGAACCCGAGCATCGCAGAACCGATGGGTCACCACCGAGGCGTGAAACCTGGGAGACCCCCTGAGTTCTGTGCGACGCTCAAGCTGCTTGTGGCTTCAATTGTTCGGTGTCGAAACGTTCCTCCTTCTTCCAAAGTGTCAAAGCAATGGCCGCGATCTTGCGGGCTAAGGTCAGACGCGCCATCTCCGGCTTCATGCCTTTGTCCAGCAGGGCCACGTAGAAGTCGCGCAACGGACCCACCCCACAGCTGGCTCGGGTGGCGGCGCCCTTGAAGATATCTTTCATCTCATGGTTGTGGTTCCGATTGAGACCGCGAATCTGTTGTGGTTTTTTCGTACGTTGCAGTTGTCCGTGCACGTACCGATATTGCGCACTATCGCGGGTCTCAATGCCCAGCCCACTATAGGTCCACAGCTGCCGTTTGCTGCGAAAGCGATGCGGCGTTTGCATCAGTGCGATCAAGCGGGCGGCCCGAATCGGTCCGATGCAGGGTATCTGGCGCAGCAGTTTCGAGGCCTTATGTTTCCGGCTCTCCGCCAATAACTCGGGACGCACGGTTCGTCGCAACGTCTGCAATCCATCCAACTGTTGATAGAGTAGCTCGGCTCGCCGGCGTACCCCGGCATGCTCGATCTTCTGTAGCCACTCTTCCCGGTAACGCGGAGCATAGACCTGGGTCCCGGCACAAGGAATGCTCCAGCCGCGGTACAGAGCTTTGATCCGGTTCATCACTCGATTCAGATCTTGGCTGATGGTCTGATAACTGCGCCCCAGTTCGCGCAGCGTCCGCAGCCCGTGTTCCCCGTGGTAGACCGGCCGCAGCATTCCCGTGCGCAACAAGTCGGCCAGCTTGCGCGCATCGATCTTGTCGCTCTTGTTGCCTTCCTTTAATAAGGCATTGCGCCGCGGATCGCAGACCAGCACTTGTGCCGCCTGGGGTTGCAGCAGATCGTACAGCCAAGCTGCCCAGGTCCCTTCTTCCCAGGTCACATGCAACTCGCCCCGCAGACCGTGGATGAACTGCAGAATGCTGCTGGCTTTGGTTTCCACGATCGACTCCATCACCAGCTTGCCACTGCCGTTCAGCACCGCGATAACGGTCGCTTCCTTGTGCACGTCCATGCCGATATACTTGATGTCGCGACTCATTTAGTTGCCTCCTTGGGGGAAAGATCATTCGCATCCAACGGAGTCTTTCCCTCAAGGTACAGTGCCATTCTTTAGGAGTTCTTTCTAGCTTCCTTCTGCTGTCCTCGACTGCTCGACTCGATATTCACCAGGCCGCTCTCTCATAATGCATCGTCACGGCATGGGGTTTCTGAGCGTAAACGCCTCCCATCTGTTTGCGGTACTTGCCCGCCAGCGCGAGAAGCGGCGCAACCTCATAATTTATTGGTTTGATCGGAGTGACAGTGGAAGGGGCTCCGGGATGCCCATTCCTTTTAGGAGTGTGCAATGTTGAACATCTTTTGGTCGGCTGTGTTTTGTACCATTCACCGATAATCGGAGATTGCTTTGATGGCGCAGGCCTCTCTCACAGGGCACTGCGCCGCATTTTCTGGTGGACGGTCGGTTAGGAGTTGGTTATGCGTAGGATAGGATTGCAGAGATGCCCTTATTGCGGCAAAGATGACATATACGCGTCCCAACCAAGAACCTGGCACGATGAGGTGTGCTGCTTCTTCTTCCTCCAAGTGGTGCGATGCCATTCCTGCATGCACCGTCACTACCGCCCGCTTTTCTTGCCACCCGTTCCTACCCTGGCCGTGAGGAAGCCCATTCAGACGGCAGCCAATGACGAACAACGGGAGCGTTCGGCATGAGAATCATCAGAAACGTCTTGACTGGTGAAACATCTCTTTCACGCTCAGAGCCCCTCAATGGTCGCCATCGCCTGTTCTCGCCATTTGTGTCAGTAACTTCTGCAATCACATCGCGATCCGGCAACAAGGCGTGAACTTCGTCGTTTTCAAAGACTCGGTTGCCGAGCCGTATCCACTCAGAGCGATGCAGCCATGAATTATTCATTAGGAATTCGGTGGCTCCGCCTTTTCGGCGCTGCCCTTGTAGTCATTGTGCTGAGTTTCCTCATCGTGATGGGCATAATCGCCATCTATGCTTTTGTCTTGGCTGCTCAGGCACGGGGCGCTCCCGACCAGAATGCTATTAATCATTTCGCTGCTCGGATCAGTCCGAGGTTGATGCCGTGGCTAGAAATGTTGCTGACATTCATCGTGGCCCTCTGGGCTGCGCGAGGCGAGAAAGCTGCTGTGGTGCACGGCCTTTTCATAGGCATTCTAGCTGGTCTGCTGGGTTTGGCTTTGACATTGCCTTTTGGTGGCCGGTTTGATTTGCATAATTTGCTTTTCTTACTCCTCGTTGTGGTACTGGGATGGCTCGGGGGATTTGTCGGGCACAAAGGACGGAAGAATATGGAATCGTCGCCTGACCTGTAACCAGAGCTAATGCCGGCCACCGTCTTAGGTTCTGCCTTCACGCTTGACATTCCTGGCTGGTGCTGCTGGCCGGCCCAAATTCGTCCCTGGCCCATCCATACTCGTTGGAAACATGCATAAACATTGGATCTGGGTGAAGTGAAATATGGCAACGCTATTTTGAGACAAGCAACGAACTTTCCACCGATTGTTCTGCCGCTGAGTTAGGACGTGCCTGCGGCACCAGTGCTGGCTCGTATTCAAAATAGCGCACTGTCACATCCCCTCCGATATTACGTTGCCTGTTCAAATGTGGTACTCGCGCTGGTGTGGGTTTGGCCGTAAAAAGACGGATGGTGACATCTTCGGCAACGTAGTCTACTTCGTTCTGCCCGACCCGTATTCGCCTAAACGCAGAGACGGCAGCCTTCGCTTGCGCTCTACCTGGCCATTCGCTAAGAGCCTGACTCCCCGGCGACGTGAAAGGTATAGGAAGTACGTACTCGACGGCGATATTTGATCTTGGCGTCGCGGAATCTGCCGCCGACGAACCCGAGAGGTAATCGTAAGTCCAGATGGCTATTACAAGTGCGATGGTAGCCGTTGTGATAGGCACGCGACGCCACACGACAAATATTCCGGCGGACCTGGCTGCATCCGAACAGCCTTGACCCAGTTTGCCTCTCATCGGGAAGATATGTCGTCGGTGAGTAAAAAAGCCCAATACCTCATCCAATCGTTTGGACATCCGCGCACCCCTCCTTCGACAGTCAGGATCGTGTAGGCGAAGATGATCCGATTGCAGCCCTATTGGAGTTCTGCGAGGGCCGAAAAAGCTGCTCAAAAGTGAACAGCCTTGTGCGTGGAGCAGTTCCGGCTGGACCTTAAAGAGACACCGAGAAGCCGACCACTGAGGGTTGTTTTGGGTCTGTTGGCGTAACAGTGCGCCGTGAAAAGGCGCTGGGCTTCAGCGGGTGCAACTCCCGCCCGGGAACTGGTTCGCTCCACCCGGTAACAATCGAGACGGCGGCAGAGGCAACGAAGCTGTCGGAGCTTTCGATGTAGAGGGTCGCTAGGCGACTCGGCGAGCGTGCAGGCCATAACGTGAGTGAACGCTGAGCAGGCCCCGAAACAATAATTGCAGGAGCCGACCTGACTGTTACACAGGGAAGGCCGCAGTCGATGGAGATAAACGAGCGGACAAGCTTCATCGAACCTGCCGGGGTAATGGCGATGGCATGTACGCATAGGAGACCAGACGCAACACGGGAAACCCCAGCGGTGATCATAATAAGGATCAACTGGCAGCTCGCGAGAGACAGGCCGGGCCGTGTGGGGTGGCGGAGAGGCTCGTAGTACTGATGAAGCCGGGTAATGCCGGTGGAGGGAAGGGGCCTCAGTTAAAGACGGACGCAAGAAGCAACGAAGGACATGGGGATTGACGATGAGTCTAGACACCCCGAGTTGTGTTCAGAAGTTGCAGGCGGCGTCACACGGAGCATCGTGTGTCTTTTCCGAGAGCCGGATGCGGGAAATCTGCCTGTCCGGTTCGATGAGCGGGAACAGGAAACAGAGCCAAGCCAAACCGGACTGAGGTGGCTCGGCGAAAGCCAAGTCAATTAACCACCGGGAGACTACAGTCACTGCGCCTGTTCTCGACTCTACTGTAGGGTCCGTCGCCCAACTGCAAGAAGAATCGGTTTCGACGAGAACAGTCTGCGAAAATGTATCCGGCCTCTGAGTGGAGAGTGATCTCCGGGCGCACGACGATGATCCGCGCGTGCCTGTGCTTGCTAATCGCCACGGTCGTGAAAGACCTCGTTACGCCACAGGTTTTCAGGCACGTCGTCCGCCGACCTTCGCGAAAGTACTGCGACACGGGATGTGCCCGGAGGGAGCGGAGCGCTACTGTACTTATTGTGCGTGTGAAATCAACGGCCCGACAGCGACCGACAGAGAATTGGCGAGAGCACGGAAACTTTCTGCTTGCTACTGTAAATTAGCGCAGAAATCAGTACCGTCTCCGGCTCGTGCTCGCACCCAGCAATCCTCCGAGCACCCCGCGCACGATTTGCCGCCCCACCTGACTTCCAATGGCCCGAGCCGCACTCTTCGCCAAAGCCTCCGCCATACCCTCGCGTCGACCGCCTCCTCCGAACTGCCCAAGCACGGACCCGATGCTGGAGGTCCAACTCCCCTGAGATTGCTGCGGCACCGGCTGCGCCACAGATGAGGTTGGAGGCTGCTGCTGATAGACAGGAGCGGGCTGCGCTGTCTGCGTCGGTGCACTTTCCGCGCGTCCCTTCAGCCGCTCGTATGCCGATTCCCGGTCCACGGATTTTTCATAGTGGCCGAACAACACGGAACTCTGAATGACGGCCTGCCGTTCCTGCGCCGTAATTGCCCCCACACGGCTTGCCGGAGGCACAACGAATCCTCGCTCCACCTGGCCCGGGCGTCCCCGATTCATCGAGCAATGAAATCAGCGCCTCGCCCACCGCAAGCTGCGTAATCACTTCCGCCGTGTTCAGCTTCGGATTGGTGCGAAACGTCTCTGCTGCGGCCTTCACTGCCTTCTGATCGCGCGGAGTGAACGCGCGCAGTGCATGCTGTACGCGATTGCTCAGTTGACCCAGCACGGCATCCGGCACATCCAGCGGATTCTGTGTGACGAAATAGACTCCAATGCCCTTGGACCGCACCAGCCGCACGACCTGTTCAATCTTGTCGAGCACCGGCTTCGGACAATCGGTGAACAGAAGGTGCGCTTCGTCGAAAAAGAACACGAGCTTGGGCTTCGGCAGGATCTCCGACTTCCGGAAGTTGCTCGAACAGTTCCGACAACACCCACAGAAGAAATGTCGAGTACGCTTCCGGTGCGCCGACCAGTTTGTCCGCCGCCAGAATATTGATGACGCCATGTCCATGCGCGTCGGTTTGTATCAGATCGGAAAGATCCAGAGCCGGCTCGCCGAACAGATCATCGCCGCCCTGCTGGTCTAGCGCGAGCAGATTTCTTTGGATCGCTCCAATGCTCGCCGCCGAGACATGCCCATACTCGGTCTGAAACTGGTCGGCATTGTCGCCGACATGCTGCAACATGGCGCGCAGATCCTTCATGTCCAGCAGCAACAATCCGTTGTCGTCGGCGATCTTGAAGACCAGCGTCAACACACCTTCCTGCGTATCATTCAGGCCCAGCATGCGCGACAGCAGAAGCGGCCCCATCTCGCTGATCGTCGCCCGAGCCGGATGTCCTTGCTGCTGGAACACGTCCCAGAACACGACCGGCATGGCTTCCGGAGTCAGGCTCACTCCCAGTTTTTTCGCCCGCTCGACAACATTGGGATTATTGCCGCCGGGCTGGCTCATGCCCGCAAGATCGCCCTTAACATCCGCCATGAATACCGGGACCCCAATCCGGCTGAATCCCTCCGCCATCGTCTGCAGAGTGACCGTTTTTCCCGTTCCCGTGGCACCTGCAATCAGACCGTGGCGGTTCGCCATCTGCGGCACCAGCGCCAGATCTTCGCTACCCTTGGCGATCAAAATCTCATCGGACATGAGCCCAACCTCCGTTCGACCCTGCGGTTCGAGTTTAAATCAACCTCCTGTTCCATGGAGTCCCGATAGACTGCACCAGTGCCGCCCCGATTTCCCTGCATTGCTTAGTAACAGGTCTTCCCATTACCCTTTGAGCTTGGTGCGCTATGCTCGACGTTCCGTCCTATCTTGCTCGCATCGCTTACACCGGCCCAACTGAACCGAGCGCCGAAAATCTGCGTACTCTTCATCACGCGCACTTGCTTTCCGTTCCGTTCGAGAATCTCGATATCCCTCTCGGACGCAAAATCGTCGTAAATGAAGACGCGATCATCCACAAAGTCGTGGCCCTGCGCCGCGGCGGATTCTGCTATGAGCTGAACTCTGCCTTCGCGGCTTTGCTGCGCGCCCTCGGATTCCAGGTCACACTCCTGTCAGCACGTGTCGCCCGGACACAACGGCTGCGAAGGGCCAGACTTTGACCACCTCACCTTGCGCGTTGATCTCGACGAACCCTGGCTGGCCGACGTCGGCTTCGGCGAATCGTTCCTGGAACCTCTTCGTCTCAAGCCAGACATCGAGCAGAAAGATCCCTCGGGAACATTCCGGTTGATCGAAATCTTCGATCGCATTCACATGCAAAAAGCCGAGCCGGACGGCAGTTGGCGACCGCAATACTCCTTTTCCCTCGAACCACGCCGTCTCGACGAGTTTGCCGCGATGTGCCACTTTCACCAGACATCTTCCGATTCGTCTTTCACGCGCAAGCGCATCTGCAGTCGGGCAACACCCACCGGGCGCATCACGCTTTCGGATCTGAAACTAATCGTGAGCGAGAACGGGAAGAGGGAAGAGAGAGTCTTGGCCTCGGAGGAACAATGGGCCTCAGCTCTCCAGCAATACTTCGGAATGGACATGGAGCGGTAGAGGCGGTGTAGAGTCTCCCGATGCGCATCCTTGCGGCAATCATCGCGGCCATCTGTCTGCTGCACCCGGCTGCTGCGCAACAAACAATCTCGTTCCCAACCAAGGACGGAGCCGAAATCTTCGCTGACCTCTACGGAAAAAGCGACAGAGCCGTCCTCCTCGCGCACGGAGGCCAGTTCAACAAAGAAAGCTGGGCGCCTCAAGCGAAGCAGTTGGTCGCCGCCGGGTACCGGGTGCTGGCGATCGATTTCCGCGGATACGGCAAGTCCCACGGACCCGGCGACTCCGATCCGATGGATGCTCCGCTTCATCTTGATATCCTCGCTGCGGTTCATTACCTGAAAGCCCATGGCGAGAAGAAGCTCTCGATTATCGGCGGCAGCATGGGAGGAAGTGCCGCCGGGGATGCGTGCATTCTTTCAAAGCCGGGTGAAATCGATTCCGTCGTTATGCTCGGCGCAGCCCCGAACCTTACTGCAGACAAGCTCAAATGTCCCGTCCTGTACATCGTGGCACGCGACGATGCCAGCGGCGACGGTCCTCGCCTCCCCGGAATCACCAAGCAGTACGAACTCTCTCCCCAGCCCAAGCGACTCGTCATTCTCGAGGGATCCTCCCACGCTCAGTTCCTTTTTCAAACGAATCAGTCTGATCGGCTCATGGACGAAATTCTCAACTTCATATCGACGAAACCAGCCTCCCCCGACGCCCCGAAAGTTTTCCACAGCAAATAGCCTGTTCTTTGTGACATGGACCTTTACTGAGGAAATAGAAAGCGCACAATGGAACCGTGTGCAGACTTTCGCCAGCTTTGCCGACTCCAGGTCGATCAGTCAGATGATTCGGGAAACGCCATTCCTCGAACTCAGAATCGGAATGTACAGCCATGGAGGTCGGCTAAGTTATTTGTTTGGAATATTTTGCATGTAAGTGGTGTGTTTCCAATATTTTGCGCGCAGACGTGGATATCTCCGCAATCTAAGTAGCGCGTTTTCAATATTTTGCGAGTTCGATCCGAGAAAATGATCGATCCGAAAAAAGTAATGGAGCTTCCGGGCAGTCAGACCTTCATCTCGCGAAAACAGAAAGGGCAGACCCATTGAGGCCTGCCCTTCAGAAACAGTCGCGCACGATGGATCTACTTCATCGCAACAACGCGTGCGCTCAACCGGGACTTGTAGCGTGACGCGGTATTCTCGTGCAGCGTGCCTTTTTTGATCGCCCTGTCGAGCGCCGAGACGGTCTTGCGGTAGGTCTGCTCGGCGGCGGCCTTGTCGCCCTTGGCGATAGTCTCGCGCAGTTCGCGCAACTGCGTGCGCAGGCTCGATGTATTGGCGCGGTTCCGCGTCGTGCGGCGTTCAGTTTGACGGGCGCGCTTCTGCGCCGAAAGATGATTTGCCATGTCGGGTCGTTACCTTCGTGTGTCCAGAGAGATATTCGGGTGGGTCCGAATTTCTTATTATAGGGGAGCATCTCTAGACTGGTCAAACATTTGCCGCTCTCTGCGCTTCGATGAGCGCTCAGAGATTTTCCTTAGTGGACCTTCGTGTCCTTTGTGGTCGAAGATTTTTGCACGTGATGAGCGGGACTCAATTTCGAACATGAGCGACACACTCGATCGCCTGAAAGTTCTGATCAACTCCTCGACGCCCATTGTCGTGATGGAAACGTCTGAGGAGATGCGCGCCGTCAACTCCGTCCGCGCCGCCTGCTCCGCACTGAATATGGCTGTGTTCGAGTGGACCATTGCCGACGGCCTCGTTCGCTCCGGCAGCAATGCTCCCGTGCACGCCGCGCAATGAGCCAATCCGCCGGCTGGCAAACGGTACGGACACAGGCACAGGCTCGCACGGTCCTGAGCCCGTCCAGCCATGAAGGCGAGCGGTTAACGCGCGCAGTCCTGTCCTCGATCGGAGGAGAAGGTGCGGCCGCGGCTGCGGCAGGCTCGATCTACAACACCCGCGAGCCGGTGCAAGCCTTGGCCAACATGGAATCGATGACCATCGAAGCGGTGTTCGTCCTCAAAGACTTCCATCGCCACATGGACGATCCGGTGGTCGTCCGTCGTTTGCGCGACGTCGGCCAGAAGTTCTCGGCGAATCGACGCACGGTCATCATCACCGCCCCGGAAATCGTAGTCCCCGCGGAATTGTCGAAGCTGGTTGAATACTTCGATCTGCCGCTGCCCGACCGGGATCGGCTGCACGACATCATCCATGACACGTTCGCGCGCCTTTCCAAGACGTACACGCTCAAGCTGCAACTCGATGCCGCCGGCGTGGACGCGATGGCTGCGAACCTCCGCGGTCTTACCGAAGAAGAAGCCGAGCGCGCCATCTCCCAGGCCCTGGTCACGCGCTACGCGTTGTGTCCCGAGAGCGTCACCGATGTTCTGGAAGCAAAGAAGCAACTGCTACGTCACTCCGGCATGCTCGAGTTCATCGAAGCGTCGGACAACATGGGCGCAGTCGGCGGACTGGAAAATCTGAAGCACTGGCTCGGACAGCGCCGCGGATCATGGGAAGATTCTGCCCGCGAATTCGGCCTCGAGCCTCCGCACGGCGTCATCATCCTCGGCGTGCAAGGCTGTGGCAAATCTCTCTGCGCTCGCGCCGTCGCCGGAGAATGGAAGCTGCCGCTCGTAAAATTCGACACCTCAGCCGTCTACGACAAGTACATCGGCGAAACAGAAAAGCGCATCCGAAAAGTCTTCCAGGTCGCAGAAGGGCTGGCTCCATGCGTGCTGTGGATTGACGAACTGGAAAAGGTCTTCGCCGGCAGCGGCCCCGATTCCGCCTCAGCCGATGCCGGGGTTTCCTCGCGCCTGCTCGCCTCATTCTTATCCTGGATGCAGGACCGCAAATCCCCGGTCTTCGTCGCCGCCACGTGCAACAACGTCACCGTACTTCCACCGGAACTGATCCGCAAAGGACGCTTCGACGAACTATTCTTCGTCGACCTGCCAAACCACACCGAGCGTAAGCAGATCTTCACGATCCAGCTCGTAAAGCGGAAACGAAATCCCGCCGAGTTCGATCTGGACTCAATCGCCACAGCCTCCAAGGGATACTCCGGGGCTGAGATCGATGCCGCTGTCCAAGGCGGTCTCTATGCCGCCTACTCTGAAAAGAAGCCGCTGACCACGAGCCATCTTCTGGACGCACTCAGGCAGACGGTGCCGCTATCGACCACCCGCGCCGAGGAGATTGCTGGCCTCCGCGAGTGGGCCAGAACCCGAGCCGTGCCTGCGTCCGCAGCCGACGCAAGTGCATCAAAAAGCTGAGGATTTCCTCCCATTGACGCACCTGTTTGGGTCGAGTACGCTTTAAGCAATGGCAGTCGTTCGCCCGTTGGGCGCGAAATTCGCGGTACCTCCCGTCTCTAAGCACAATTCTGTGTCGTCTGCGAGGTGGAGCAGGCATCAGCCTGAGCTTCTGCGGTCAGGCTGCCAAGGTTCGAGCCCGTCAGGGGCGCATCGGAACCTGATGAATTTGACCTTACAAGCATGAAGAAAAGCATCGGGGTTACCCCCAACATCGAAACACTGTTCGGCACGCGCGATGAGAATGTCCGCGTACTCGAAGATGGCCTGAACGTCGCCATTAACCTGCGCTCGAACTCCATTGAACTCGAAGGCGCGGCGCGCGACGTAGCCCGCGCCGAGCAGGTCTTCACCGACTACGAAAGCCTGCAGCGCTCCGGCTATACGTTCAATAACGGTGATCTCAACAGCATGCTGCGTGTGCTCACATCCGATCCGAATTCGACCTTGCGTGGACTCGCTGACGCCGGCAAGCAGCGTTCCTTCGGACGCCGCACGGTGCAGCCCAAGAGCAGCAACCAGCGCCGCTATCTTGAAGCCATTGAGACGCACGACATGGTGTTCGGGATTGGTCCCGCTGGAACAGGGAAAACTTATCTCGCCGTAGCAATGGCGATCTCCGCGCTGATCGCAAAGCGCGTCAATCGCATCATCCTCGCGCGCCCGGCCGTGGAAGCGGGCGAGCGTCTCGGATTTCTGCCTGGAACGTTGCAGGATAAGATCGATCCGTATCTCCGTCCCCTTTACGACGCGCTATACGACATGCTGGAGCCCGAGAAAGTCGATCGCTATCTTGAGAAGAACGTCATCGAGATCGCACCGATTGCATTCATGCGCGGACGCACGTTGAACGATTCGTTCGTGATTCTCGACGAAGCGCAGAATACGACTTCCGAGCAGATGAAGATGTTCGTAACGCGCCTCGGATTCAACTCGAAGGCAGTGATTACCGGCGACGTGACGCAGATCGACTTGCCGAATGCGCGCCGCAGCGGCTTGCTCGAAGCCATCGATATTTTGAAAAACGTAGACGGACTGGCGTTTGTGAACTTCGATGAAGGCGACGTCGTGCGCCACCATCTGGTGCAGCGTATCGTACGCGCCTATGACGAGCACAAGGCGCGCGTTACCGAGCAGCAGATGCTGCTGTTGGCCGAACCGAAGAATGCAGAGGCGGCCGCTCAAGCGGAGAAGCCTGGAGCCGGTGCCAACGGCACGTCAGAAAACAGGGAATAAACGCGGAATCCAGCGGGAGGGCCGCAAGACAAGCCCTCCTGTTCGTTTTGCGGGTGTTTCGGCCTTGCGAATACGAAAGGTTCGGGAAGTGGTGATTGTCCACAAAAAAGTCAGGGGAGTCAGCGCCGAATCGCTGGGCCGATTCGTGGCGCGGGCGCGGCGGATTGCCGGACTTCGCGGCCTGGTCAATGTGCTGATCACAACCAACGCGCGCATGCGTTCGCTCAACTCGCAATTCCGCGGGAAGAATAAGTCCACGGATGTTTTGTCGTTTCCGGATTCTTCTGGCCAGCGGACATCCTCCAGCCTCGCGGGGGAACTCGCAATCTCAGCCGAAATTGCGACGGAAAACGCCCTACGCTTAGGACATACGCCCGCATCCGAAGTAAAGGTTTTGGTGCTGCACGGCATCCTCCATCTGGCGGGCTACGATCACGAGCGCGATAATGGAAGTATGGCGCGGAAGGAAGCCAAGCTACGCCGGGCCCTGAATCTGCCGTTAGCTCTGATTGAACGCAACCGTTCGGCGCAAACTCCACGAAAGTCCCGTCGCACATCCCGGCCCGAAGCGCGGAGGACGGGATGATCTACGCCGTTTCCTTCGCTCTGATTCTTCTGGTTGCGCTCCTCATGCTGGTCTCCTACGTGGACCGCGTGTACCAGGAAGCCGGAAAGTTCCTTTCCCGCGACTTTCAGGACAACATTGACGCCTTCGAACAGCGAGTTGAACCCAAGCTCAAGGTCAGCCGCACCCGCGCCGCGCTCTCCATGGCGGTGCTGACGCAATTGACGATGGCGACGATCGCCTTGCTGATCGGGTATCTGGTGTTCAGCGATCCTTCCTGGACGATCTATGAACTGCTACAAGCCGCCATCAGCCTGCTGTTGATCGTCATCCTGTCGAATCGGTTCCTGCCGTACGTATTCTTTTCGCGCACCAAAGGCGAGTGGCTTATCCGCTGGGTGTTGTTTTTGAGACTGCTGATCTATCTCGCGATGCCGGTGACGATTGTCCTGGGATTTTTGCAGTCGGTAGCCTCACTCACCCAGCAGAATGCGACGGAACAGCCGGAGACCTCGGCGGAAGCCGTCGATGCCTTGATTGAAGCTGGACGCGAAGAGGGCATTATTCAGGAAGGCGATCGCGACCTCATCCAGTCGGTCGTGGAATTCAGCGGTAAGACGGTGCGCGAGGCGATGAAACCGCGTCCGGTGATATTCGCGGTTCCAACCAACACAACGGTCGAGCGCTTCATTGAAATGCTTCGTGCCAAGCACTACTCGCGTGTCCCGGTATACGAAGGCACGGTTCACAACATCAAGGGAATCGTTTACGCGCAGGACGTTCTGCAGGTGCCTGACACTGAAGCGCACGTGCGGACGGTCGATTCGATCATGCGGCGCGACGTGTACTTCGTGCCTGAGAGCAAGCTGGGAAGCGATCTGCTGCGGGAGATGCAGAAGCAGAACATCCGAATGGCCATCGTTGTGGATGAATACGGCGGCGTTGCCGGCCTGGTCACGATCGAAGATCTGGTCGAAGAAATCGTGGGAGAGATTCGCGACGACCACGATAAGCCCGAGATTGTGCGTGATGGAGATCGTGCGTTCATTGTTTCCGGCGGCATGGATGTCGATCGCCTCGACGAACTCTTCGGGACCAAGCCGGAAGGAAAAGAATCAGCCACCATTGCCGGGTTAGTGAGTGAACTGGCGGGGCGAATTCCGAGCAAAGGTGAGTTCGTCGAAGAAGATGGACTGCGCTTCGAAGTGCTCGAGTCCACCGACCGTAAGATTGAGCGCGTGCGGGTGAGCGCGGCGCCGCAACGGCAGTTGAAAGTGATATAGTCCGGCGTCAGGCTCCCGGTTCCCTTATGCCATTTCGTTCTGGTTTCGTCTGCATCCTTGGCCGTCCCAACGCGGGCAAGTCCACTTTGCTCAATGCGCTGGTGGGCGAAAAGCTTGCCATCATCTCGCCCAAGCCGCAGACTACGCGCAATCGCATACAGGGCGTCATTCACCTGCCCAAAGATAAAGGCAAAGGTGGCGCACAGATTGTCCTGATCGATACGCCGGGCGTTCACAAACCTGACAGTTCCCTGGGACGCAAGATGATGGTCGAAGTGCGCGAGGCGATGGAAGGCTGTGACCTCGTGCTCCTTCTGATGGACGTCACGCACAAAATCGATCCACGCGATCAATTTGCAATCGACCTGCTCAAGCGCAGCGGTACGAAAGCATTTCTGGTCCTGAACAAGATCGACCTAATCAAAGAAAAATCCAGGCTGCTGCCTGTGATCGAGGAATACCGCAGGTTGTACGACTTCGCCGAAGTGATTCCGATTTCAGCTCGCAAACGGAATGGCCTCGACCGGCTGCTGGAGAAAGTTGTTCCTGTGCTTCCCGCCGGGCCCGCGTACTTTCCCGAAGATCAACTCACGGACCAGCCGGCGCGTTTCATGGCCGCGGAGAGTATTCGCGAGCAGGTATTGTTGAACACGAGTGAAGAGATTCCGTATGCCACGACTGTTGTGGTGGAGACATTCGAGGAAGGTAAACGCCTGACGAGGATTGCGGCGACGATCTATTGCGAACGCGAGGGTCAGAAGGGAATCCTGGTGGGCAAAGGCGGCCGCATGCTCAAGAAGATCGGCAGCGCGGCTCGAATACAGATCGAGCAAATGCTGGGGACCAAAGTCTATCTCGAACTTTATGTCAAAGCACAGCCGGGATGGCGAGACTCGCGGCAATTCGTGGACGAACTGGACTGGCGCCGACAGTTAGAGCAGCGCATGTTCCGCTCCGGCAACGACGATCAGCAAAACGACAACGATGCGAGTGAGGCTGGTAAGACATAACGAGAGTGTTGTGGTATGGTATCTCGCCCCGCAGACGAAGGTGCCATTGCCCAATCTGCCGCGGAACACTAGAATCGAAAAGCAGCACGGCCAAGGAACAACATACGACCGAGCGAACCATGGAAGCAGGGGATTCTCCCGAAGAGCGCTTTTCGGAGTACGACTTCGATCCCGAAAGGCTGAAACTTCGGGTGCGAGTAACGCTGGCGGCGGACCGCAAGTCCGTGGACCCGGTGGTGGCGCAGGTGATGGATTCCGTTCGCGAACTGAAATGCATGAACGGGAAAGAGGATGCGGTTGAACTGGCCTTGCAGGAAGCGCTGGCCAACGCGGTGGTTCACGGCGCGAAGGAAGATCCCAGCAAAATCGTAGAGTGCATTGTGGCCTGCGACGAGCAACGGGGTATTCTTATTATTGTTCGCGATCCCGGAGAAGGCTTCGATCCCAACGCGATCCCAACTTGCACGATGGGAGAGAACCTCTACTCGAACCATGGTCGTGGAATTTTTCTGATCAACCAGTTGATGGATGAAGTGCAGTTTCGGAAGAACGGCACGGAGATCCACATGGTCAAGCGCTAGACCTCCCGGGCGAGTTGCGATTATTCCTTCGCAGAAATCCCCAGAGCCTTCATTTTGCGATAAAGATGGCTGCGTTCCAGTCCCAGAACTTCAGCCGCGCGGGTAACGTTTCCGTGGTTCTCGTCGAGTTTCTTCAGGATATAGTCGCGCTCATACGCGTCACGGGCCTGATGCAGGGTTGAGAACTCGCTCTTGGCCGCGCGCCGGCTGCCTCCATCGCGGTATACCAGGGGCGGCAGGTGTTTACTCTCGAAACGCGAGGTGGTGGGGTTCATGATCACGATGCGCTCGATCACGTTGCGAAACTCACGGACGTTGCCGGGCCAGGAGTAGCGCATCAGGACGTCAATTGCGTCATCGCTGATTTCGCGCGGACGCCGTCCGTAGGTCGCGGCGAGTTCCTTCAGGAAATGACGAGTCAGCTGCGGAATGTCTTCCTTGCGCTCGCGTAAGGGCGGAACGTAAAAGGGAATCACGTTCAGGCGGTAGAAGAGATCCTCGCGGAAATTGCCGCGCGACTGTTCTTCTTCCAGGTCTTTGTTGGTAGAGGCAATCACGCGCACGTCCACGGTGATCGTGTTGTCGCTGCCCACTGGGGTAAACCGCTGCTCGTCCAGGGTGCGCAATACTTTGGACTGAGTCTTGAGACTCATATCGCCGACTTCATCGAGGAATAGCGTGCCCCCATTGGCGCGCTGGAATTTGCCTTCCTTGTCGGAGGCGGCTCCGGGAAACGCTCCCTTGTGATGGCCGAATAATTCACTTTCGATAAGATCTTCCGGAATAGCGGCGCAGTTGACTTCGACAAAGGTCTCATCCTTGCGGAGGCTTTGGGCGTGGATAGCGTGCGCCACCAGTTCCTTGCCGGTGCCGGATTCACCGTAGATCAGCACGCGGCCGTTGGTGGGCGCCATAAGGCCGATCTGCTGGCGCAGGGCCTTCATCGGGATACTGTCGCCCACGATCAGGCTCTTCGACTGAAGCTGTTTCTTTAGATCGATATTTTCGCGATGCAGCTTCGTCGATTCGATCGCATTCTTGAGCACGATCAAAGTCTTCTCGATCGAGAGAGGCTTCTCGAGGAAGTCGTAAGCCCCCAGCTTGGTGGCGCGAACCGCCGTTTCGATGGTTCCGTGGCCGGAGATCATAATCACTTCCGGCGGGTTCTCCATCTCGCGGATTCTCTGTAGTGTCTCCAATCCGTCGATTCCCGGGAGCCAGATATCAAGCAGGACGACATCGAAGGTGTGCTTGCGGATGAATTCGAGACATTGCTCGCCACTTTCGGCTGTTGATGCAGAGTAGTTTTCATCCGCCAGAATCCCTGCCAGAGAGTCGCGGATTCCAGCTTCGTCATCGACGATCAGTACGTTAGGCATGTTGGGGAACGGCGGGTGCGGCCGCGGATTCAGCAACGACCGGCAACTCAATGATAAATCGCGATCCGACGGGATGATTTTTTTCCACGCGAATCGAGCCGCGATGATCTTCGATGATGCGGCTGACGATGGATAATCCCAGGCCGGTACCGCGCTTCTTCGTCGAGAAGTACGGCAGGAACAGCTTTTCTTTCAGCTCGCGGGTGACGCCATGACCGGTGTCCGCCACAGTGATTTCTACTGCATCGCGGCTAGCGACCAGGGCCGTGCAGATTTCAATTTCCTTCACCACCGAGTCCTGTGAAGCCTCAGCGGCATTGTCCACGAGGTTGGCGACGGCGCGCTTGATGGCTTCGCCATCAGCCATCACCTTCGGCAGGTCACTAGCCAAGGATGTGTGCAGCCGGATGCCTTCGAGCCTGCCGTGGAACATGGAAAGGGCGTTATCAATGACTTCGTTGATATCGGCTGGCTGAGGCTTTGCGACGGGGAAGCGGGCCAGGGTCGAGAACTCATCGACCAGTTGGCGGACGGTCTCCACGGCTCCTGCAATGGTCTGGGCACAGGAACGCAGAACGTCGGGGAAATTGGGATCGTTGGTCGCGGAACGGTCCAGATGGCGCTGGATGCGCTCCGCAGAGAGCGCAATGGGGGTCAATGGGTTCTTGATTTCGTGCGCAACCCTGCGCGCGACCTCTCGCCATGCCGCTTGCTTCTGTGCCTTCAGCAGATCGGAAAGATCTTCGAAGACGATGACGAATCCGGCACGCTCGCCCTGATGCGCGAGGGTAGCCACGGTCACCGCTACGTTCAGCGTGCCGCGCGGCAGTTGCAGTTCCATCTGGCTCGTGCTCATTCCCATGCGGTCGCCGCGACGAAGCAGCAACTCGAAGTCCTCGAGGACTTCGGCAGGGAAGACCTGTTCAAGAGATGCGCCGAGCAGTATCTGCGGCGTGGCGTCGTGCCCAGAGTCGGGGTGAAACATCCGTAACATCGCATGGTTCACGTGAGTGACGCGTCGATTGGCATCGAGCGAGAGCACACCCGTGGGAATGCTCTCCAGAATCGTTTCGATCTGGCGGCGACGCCGATCGAGTTCGGCGTTGGCGGCGCTCAGGTCGCGGCTAGAGGCTTCAATCTGGCGACGGCTGCCTTCGAGATCCTCGGCCATGCGGTTGAAGGAGCGGACGAGATCTCCAATTTCATCGGCGGAACTGACGTCCACGCGATAATCGAGTTGGCCGCGAGAGATGGCCTGCGTCGCCTCGGCAAGCGCCGAGAGGGGACGCGTCACAATCTTCGAGAGGAAGAGCGCCAGCCATGTGGTGACAAACAGCACGCTCATGGTTAGCAGGAGCAGCAGTCCCATGTAGGTGCGCCGTACCACGCGCCGCTCGCGCGCGAGATTGTAATAGCGGCGCTGGCTGTCCTCCACTTCGTGGACCGTCTCGGTGAATCCCTTGGGGAGAGGGATGGCCACGAGAATCATGCCTCCGCCCGGTACGGGAGCGCTGCCGACGGTGTATTCCGTGCCTTGCCAGACGAACTGGGCGGGGCCGGCAGCCGCAGTCTGGGACATGGGCAGAGCGCTCTTCAAGACTGGCCAGGGAGCGGGAGCGTTGAAACTGGCCTCCGCATTGCCGTCTCTGATGGCGAGAGCAAACCCGCCCTGCAGCGTAATTTCGTGGCGCTGAAACTCGCTGACCACACCGGAAAATCCGTGTCCTGAAAAACCGCGCTCGGTTTCGGGTGAGGCGGCGATGGCGGCCGCTTCGGCGCGCGCATTCTGGATCCCGTAGTCGGCCAGAAGCGAGGTCATCTTGTGGGTGTCGGCTCGCACCTCTTCCACCGGCGTGGAGAACCATTTATCAATGGAGCGGTTCATCAATCCATAGGCGAACCAGTACATCACCACGACGGGAAGAGAAGACAGCAGAAGTGCGCCGGCGACCATTCGCGTGCGAAATTTTGAGCCCAGCACACCCAGTCGCCGCTCGGCGAAGAGTTTGAGCAGGTTGCGCATCAGTACAAACGTCAGCGCAACAAAGAGCAGGAAGATCAGCGCCGACAGTGCGGCCAGTACTACGATTTCCTGATTGTTGCCGGGATGGAGGAAGTTGAGGTCGAAAGCCGTTTCCGATACAAGAATCGCAAGCAAAGCGAACACAGAAATCGACAAGAGGATGATGACCTGTTTGCGGTATGAGGTCTTCGGGGATCGGGTTGGGACGGGTTGCGGCACGAACCTTGGCGGCTCCAGAAACGTAAGCTGCGGATGGTGCAAAACATTATAGATGCAGCGACATGCGGTGGCGCTGCAACGACCCTTGCTGATCCTGCCCGTTACGGGGTTGATCGTTGGTTGGAGAGTTCTTGGAGAATGGCGCTGTAGGCAGGCTTCGGCCTGTAGGCCCTGTCGAACGGAAGCGCTGCGCCGTGCGTTCCGTGTGAATGGGTGCCGATCCATGAGTATTTGTCGGTGAAACCCCAGGTCTGAAGCGCTGTGCAGCCGGGACTTTGGAGACAGGCTCGTGCAACACCGCGATAAAGTTCAGCCTGCCGTTGCAGGTCGGACGTTTGGACTTGCCCGGCGGAATCCACAGGAAGGGAAATGTCCATTTCGGTAATGTGCACTTGCAGTCCCAGAGCGGAAAGGCGCGCAATGTTGGTTGCGACTGCGGTTCTGTCAAAATCGAGATCGGGGATGTGCATTTGAAGTCCCACTCCATGGATTGGGACGCCGCGCTTCTTGAAGTCTTTCACCATGGCATAGAGGGCGTCGGATTTGCGATTCATCCCCTCGGCTCCATTTTCGTTGTAGAAGAGAAGGGCTTGGGGATCGGCGTCGTGCGCCCAGCGGAAAGCCTGCTCGATGTAGGCCGTGCCTTTTTCGGCGAGACCGATGCCGGGGCGGTTATACCAGATGGAGTTCTTTAGCTGGCCGTTCTCATCCAGCGCTTCGTTAACGACGTCCCAGGCGAAGACCTGTCCGGCATAGTGGTTCACTTCTGTCGTGATGTGCTGCCGCAGGACTTGTGAAAGCTGTTCGGGTGTGAAGCTGCCCTGCGCCAGCCATTTTGGATTGTCGTGGTCCCATACGAGGCAGTGGCCGCGCACCTTCATTCCATGGGCACGGGCGTATTGGACAACCTGATCTCCACCGCTGAAATCGAAGCCAGTCGCCGCTCGGCGAACCACTGCCCATTTCATCGCGTCTTCCGGTTCTATCAGGTTGAATTCGCGAGCGAGAGTCTCCGAGTAGGAAGGTTCGGAGAAGAGGGACGGACGAACCGCAGTCCCGATCAGGACATGGTTTCTATCCGCCACTTGCCGCAGCGTGCCGGATGGCGCCAACGCTGTCGCGAGCAAGGCAATGCAGAGAACGCGTGCCGAAAATTGCCACATGCAACTTACCTACGCGGTGGCAGGAACAGACGTAAAGGACAATCGTCACATTTTGGATTCGATTTCCCACAATGGTTCTTGCCTACTCCGACAATCAGGCCGTGCATTTCGTTGTACACCTGCACGAGCGCAGTCCGATGCGCCCTGCTCATCGCAGAGGGGATATGCGCGGCTCCTCGCAGAACAGGAGCAGGTGGGGGGGCGAGAGGGACGGGATGTTTTTCCTGCTCTTCGGCCAGAGGCTCCAAAGAACGTTCGAAGAGTTGTCGAATTTCTTCGTACTTTGCCTTTTCAGGAACAATGTCATGCCGCTCCAAGATGCGGCGGGTGTATGCGTCGACGACAAAGACCGGATGATTGCCGGCGTAGAGCAGAATGGAATCCGCCGTTTCGGGCCCAACGCCGTTCAGGGTCAGCAACTCTTCTCGAAGCTTCCCGGTAGGTTCAGCGAACATCTTCTGAAGCGAGCCCGCATAGTGCTTATCTACGTAGGCAACGAAGATCTTCAATCGCTGCGCCTTCTGGCGGAAATAGCCTGAGGGACGGATGAGATCTTCCAGCTTGTGCAGGGGCGCTCTTCGAACCCCTTCCAGGCTAAGAACTCGAGCTCGGCGAAGATTCGTCAGTGCACGCTCAACATTTGTCCACGCTGTGTTCTGCGTGAGGTAAGCACCGACAATGACCTCGAACTGCGTCTCTGCGGGCCACCAGTGCTGCGCACCCCAGGCGTGGTATAGCGCGGTGTAGTAGCGTTGAATGTTTTTCTCTGTACGCATTTTCCGCAAATGAGGAATTCCTCATCCTTGAGTCTAGTGAAGGCTGAATCGGCTCGCCAAGAGTTGCCCTGAACCGCACGCAAGTCTTACCAAAGTGCATGTACTGCGAAGCCGCTGACCACTCCAAATACCGCGAAAATGAGCGTTTGGCGTGGGGTTTGGGGTTACAAACCCGAGTTAACCCCGTGCTTCCGTCAGGTGCAAGTACCAAAGTAAGTGGTGCAGTAATCCAGTTGCGTTGACAATTTATGTCAACGCGAACGAACTGCATTTCTCTCCCAATGAATGTCGCAGCCGTTTGCGCCATGCCCGCAAAAGTGCGGAGGCATTGTTCCATCTACGTGGCTAGGAGATCTGCGTATGTCTCAACGGCTGGGCGACCTTCTCGTAAAAGAGAAGATCATTACCCCAGAGCAGTTGGAACAAGCGAATAAGGTTCAGAAGGAGCAGAGCTGCCGTTTGGGGTCTGCCCTTGTGAAGCTCGGCTTCCTCACCGATGAGGACGTCACGAATTTCCTTTCGCGCCAATATGGCGTGCCCGCAATCAATCTCTCGTATTTTGAAATCGATCCTGCGGTCGTCAAGCTGATCCCGTTCGAGACTGCCAAGCGTTACCAGATTCTTCCGTTGAGCCGAGTTGGTGCGTCGCTCACGATCGCCATGGTCGATCCGACGAACGTGTTCGCCATGGACGATATCAAGTTCATGACCGGCTTCAATATCGAGCCGGTGGTGGCATCGGAAAGCTCGATCCTTGCGGGCATCGACAAGGCTTACAACGCTACCAGGGAAGAGGATCTCGAAGCGGTCATGCAGTCGATGTCTGAGTTGGGAGATGAAGACGTCGAGCTGAACGATCAGAGCCAGCAGGAACTGGGGCTCTCGGAACTGGAGAAGGCCGCCGACGAAGCTCCTGTCGTCAAGCTGGTGAACGTGGTGTTGACTGACGCCGTCAAGCGCGGCGCCAGCGACATTCACATCGAGCCGTATGAAAAAGAGTTCCGCGTTCGCTTCCGTATTGACGGTGTGCTGCAGTCGATCATGTCGCCCCCGATGAAGCTGAAGGACGCGATCACGTCGCGCCTGAAGATCATGGCGAAACTCGATATCAGCGAAAAGCGGCTCCCGCAGGACGGCCGCATCATGTTGAAGATGAATATCGGCGGACGCAAAAAGCAGCTCGATTTCCGCGTCAGCACACTCCCCACGTTGTGGGGCGAAAAGATCGTGCTCCGGTTGCTCGACAAAGAGAACCTGCGTCTGGACATGACGAAGCTGGGTTTTGAACCCGAGTCGCTGGTCAAGTTCGAAAAAGCAATTTTGAAGCCGTACGGTATGGTGCTGGTGACGGGACCGACCGGATCGGGCAAGACCAACACGCTGTATTCCTCGATTTCTACGCTCAACAAGCCTGACACCAACATCATGACCGCCGAGGATCCGGTCGAATTCCAGTTGGGCGGCGTCAATCAGGTCCAGATGAAGGAACAGATTGGCTTGAACTTCGCCGCTGCTTTGCGATCGTTCCTGCGGCAGGACCCGAACATCATTCTGGTCGGCGAAATCCGAGACTTTGAAACCGCAGAAATCGCGATCAAGGCTGCACTGACGGGACACCTTGTGCTTTCCACGCTTCACACCAACGGAGCCCCGGAAACCATCACACGTTTGATGAACATGGGCATTGAGCCATTCCTGGTGGCGACGTCAGTTCACCTGATCTGCGCCCAGCGACTGGTGCGCCGTGTTTGCAAAGACTGCAGCGAGCCTTTTGATGTTCCTCCGCAGACGCTGATCGATGCGGGCTTCAGTCCGGAGGAAGCCAAGACCATCAAGATCCAGAAGGGCAAAGGTTGTGGCGTCTGCAATAACACCGGTTACAAGGGCCGCTGTGGTTTGTATGAAGTCATGGAAGTCGATGATGAGATCCGCGAATTGGTGCTCGTCGGCGCCTCGGCTGTGGAATTGAAGAAGAAAGCGATCGAGCGCGGCATGATCACGCTGCGCCGCAGTGGTCTGATCAAAGTTGCAGCGGGCATGACCACTTTGGAAGAAGTGGCACGGGAAACGATTCACTAAGCTATGAGTCGCGAGTCCTGAGTCGTCAGGACTCGTAAAGACCAAGGGCTCAGGATTCAGGACGAACGACTAAAGGACTTAGGACTAGGGACTCAGGACTCACGAAAGGGAACTTTGCCATGGGTTTGTCGCTAAGCGATCTGTTGAAACGAATGCTGGAGATGAACGGGAGCGATTTGCACATCACCACCAACTCGCCGCCACAGATTCGTGTGCACGGGCACCTGGTGCCGCTCGATCTGCCGCAGATGACGCCCGCCGAGACCAAGCAATTGGCCTATAGCGTCATGACGGACTCGCAGAAGCATCGCTTCGAAGAAAGCCTGGAACTGGACTTCTCGTTCGGCTTGAAGGGACTTGCCCGGTTCCGCGCGAATGTTTTCAACCAGCGCGGCGCGACGGCCGCTGTTTTTCGTCTCATTCCATTCGAGATCAAGTCCTTCAATCAACTCGGATTGCCGGCCGTGGTGAGCAAACTGTGCGACAAGCCTCGTGGCCTGGTGCTGGTGACGGGGCCGACCGGTTCCGGCAAGTCCACCACTCTTGCGGCCATGATCGACAAGATCAACAGCGAGCGGCACGACCACATTCTGACGATCGAAGACCCGATCGAATTCGTGCACATGAACAAGAACTGCGTGGTGAATCAGCGTGAACTGCACGCCGACACCAAGAGCTTCAGTGATGCGCTTCGGGCCGCGCTGCGTGAAGATCCGGATGTCGTGCTGATCGGCGAAATGCGCGACCTGGAAACCATCGAGTCGGCGCTGCGTATAGCGGAAACCGGACACTTGACTTTCGGTACCTTGCACACGAACTCGGCTACCTCGACCATCAACCGTATCATCGACGTTTTCCCGGCGCACCAGCAGCCGCAGATCCGGGCGCAGTTGTCCCTGGTGCTGGAAGGGATCATGTGCCAAAGCTTGTTGGCGAAGACCGATGGCAAGGGCCGGGCCATGATCATGGAAGTTCTTGTGCCCAATGCGGCCGTTCGCAACCTGATCCGCGAGGACAAGATTCACCAGATTTACTCGTCGATGCAGTCCGGCCAGGAAAAGTTCGGCATGCAGACGTTCAACCAATCGCTAGCCACGGCGTACTTCCAGAAGCAAATCTCTCTGGAGACTGCACTGGCGCGTTCCAGCAATGTGGACGAACTGCAGGAAATGATCAATCGGGGCGCGAGCCTGACGAACCGGCCGACGACGGCCGGTGCCGGTCTGGCTCGAGGCGCTGCCGGCAAGCACTAAGGCGAAGTTCTGGACAACGTGCAGTATCAGCAGGCAGGAACGTTAGTGAGGAGAAGCTAAACCATGCCAGTCTTTACGTTTTCAGGCAAAGATCAGTCGGGACAGAAGATTTCCGGAGAGAGGATGGCCGCCAATAAGGCGGCGCTGGCGCAGGCATTGCGGCGCGAGCGCATCACGCCCGGAGCCATCCGCGAAAAAGGCAAGGAATTCTCGATGCCGACGTTCGGATCGGGTAAGGTCGCAACCAAGGATATCGCGATCTTCTTCCGCCAGTTCTCCGTCATGATCGACGCCGGGCTGCCCCTCGTCCAGTGCTTGGAGATTCTGGCCGCAAACCAGGAGAACCAGGCATTTCAGAAGGTGCTCACGGGGGTAAGGACTACGGTGGAAGGCGGCGCCACGCTGGCCAATGCCATGCGGCAGTATCCGGTGGTGTTCGATGACCTAACCACCAACATGATCGAAGCGGGTGAAACGGGCGGTATTCTCGACATCATCCTGCAGCGACTGGCGACCTACGTGGAAAAAGCTGTTCGGCTGAGGGCTGCCGTGAAATCAGCTTTGATCTACCCGATCGCCGTCGTCAGTATGGCTGTGCTGATCGTCGGTGCGCTGCTGAAATGGGTCGTCCCCATCTTCGCCAACCTGTTCGCTGGATTGGGTGTCAACCTGCCGCTTCCGACCCGTATTGTGATGGGCCTTAGCGGCTTTGTGCAGGCCTTCTGGTGGGTCGTCATCGTCGGCGTAGTGGCGTTCGTGTTCGGCATCAAGCAGATCCGCAAGCACCCTCGCGGTAAGTACTATTTCGACAAGTTCCTGCTCAACACACCCATCATCGGCTCGTTGTTGCGCAAGATCGCGGTTGGACGGTTCACGCGTACGCTGGGAACCCTGATCACCTCGGGCGTGCCCATCCTTGAGGGCTTGAGCATCACGGCCAGGACATCGGGCAACGCCGTGCTGGAAGAAGCGCTGATGAAGGTCCGCAAAGCGATTGAAGAGGGCCGGACCATCGTCGATCCGCTGCGCGAGAGCGGCGTCTTCCCCAACATGGTGACGCAGATGATCGGCGTCGGCGAAGCCACTGGCGCAATGGATTCGATGTTGCAGAAGATCGCCGACTTCTACGAAGAAGAAGTGGACGCCGCAACCAAAGACATGCTGGCGATGTTGGAACCGGTCATTATCGGAATCCTCGGAATGTCCATTGGCGGTATCGTCATATCGCTCTACATGCCACTGTTCGCCATGATCGCGAAACTGTCTGGCTAAAAAAAGCAGGCTTCAATGTGGAAAGGTTTCGAAGTTTCAAGGTTCGTCCTGGAAACTTTGAAACCTTGAAACTGTTGAAACCCTTGAGACTGAGACTGGGCTCCCCCAATGCAATCGACGTTTGACGAGCGGAACTGGTTAACCTGGCTGGTCCGAGTCCGCATCTTCATTCTGACGCTGTTGTTCGCTATCGAACTGGCGGTCGCGCAATTTACTCCCACGCCCGTCCCGATGCGGCTGTTCATCAGCACCATCCTGTTCTGGTACAGCCTGTCCCTGTTCTATGTGCTTCTGCTTCAGGTCTGGCAGGAACACCGGCTGCAGGCCAGTCTGCAGGTGGTGACTGATCTGGTTCTCGTCACGCTCGTGGTGCACGAGACGGGCGGGTGGGATAGCTCGCTGAACTTTCTTTACCCGCTGGTCATCATCGTGGCTAGCGTTCTGCTTCCGCGCATATGGGCGCAACTGACTGCAGCCCTGGCATTCATCCTGTACGGGACGGTGCTGGAGCTGAACTACTACGAGCTGATTCCGTCCTACTGCACGACGCATCCCGAACTGAAAGCGTTGCAGGCTATCATCTTCGTCAACCTCTTTGCATTTCTAGCGGTGGCGTATCTGGCGGGCCTGCTGACAGCCAAGCTGCGGCAGGTGGGCGTGCAGCTCAAGGATGCAAGCGGCGCGCTGGAGAGTTTGCAGGCGCTGCACGAGAACATCATTCATTCGATCAGCAGTGGGCTCATCACCACCGCTCTCGATGGTCACATTACGCTGATTAATGCCGCGGCGCGGCGGTTGCTGGAGCGCGGCCCCAACGATCTCGTTGGAGTGCCCGTCAACAGCATCTTTCTGGATCCTTTGCCGACCGTCGAATCGCAAAACAGTCACGCCGAAGTACGATTCGATTCTCCGAAACGTTTTCGAAAAACCTTGCGCGTCAGAGTCTCGGCGCTCACCGTGCCGGACCGTGGCGATCTGGGTTATGTGTACGTCATTGACGATCTCACCGAGATTCGGCGCCTGGAGCGTGAAGTGAGGATGCAGGACCGTTTGGCCGCTGTTGGCCGGCTTGCCGCTGCCATCGCGCACGAGATACGCAATCCGCTTACCTCGATTGCGGGATCCGTCAGCATGCTTTCCGGGGTGCCGGAAATGAATGAAGATCACCGGCGGCTGCTCGATATCGTAACGCGCGAGTCACAGCGGCTGAACGGAATCATTACCGATTTTCTGGCGTATTCCAAACCCAAGCAATACCGGTTCGACAAGGTGGATCTGATTCAACTGGTCGAAGACACACTGACGCTGATGGATCACCGGATGACAGCGGAGAATACCGGGATCAAGATCGAACGGAAGTTTGCGGGTACCCAGGCATGGACCTTCGCCGATGGCGACAAGCTCAAGCAGGTGTTCTGGAATATCTGCGAAAACGCTGTGCGGGCGATGAAGGATGGAGGCACGCTGACCGCGGCGGTCGAACCCCTGGCAGACGATTGGCAGATATCCTTTGCCGATACGGGAGCGGGCATGACCCCGCAGCGGGTTGAGAAAATATTTGAGCCATTCCAATCGAATTTCGAGGGCGGTACTGGTCTGGGCCTGGCAATCGTGTACCAGATCGTGCAGGCACACGAAGGCAAGGTTTGGGCGCGTTCCAAGCCGGGACAGGGAACCACGATGGTGCTGCGCCTGCACCAACTCCATGCTGCGCACCTGAGTGCAAGGTCAGAATCAGGCAATAAGGCGATGGCGTCGCAGCCGGCGCTGGCTGCCGCTGGAGGTGCTCGTGGCTAACATTCTCGTCTGCGATGACGAGCGCTCCATTTGCGAAATGCTGGATATCTCCCTGCGCCGCGAGGGACACCGGGTGGAGACCGTCCAATCGGGGCAACTGGCCAAGAACAAGATCGACGGCGCACTCTACGATGTAATCATCACCGACATCAAGATGCCGAACATTGACGGCATCGAGGTACTGCGTCACGCGCATCGGGTTTCGCCCGATTCAGCGGTCATCCTGATCACGGCGGTAGATGATTACGAGGCCGCGGTTCAGGCGGTCAAGGCCGGAGGAGCGACCGATTACATTCGCAAGAGTCCTGGCCTTGTCGATGAAATCAAGCTGGCAATCAACCGCGCCCTGGAAAAGATCGTACTGAGTAAGCAGAACTTTGCTCTGCGCCGGGACGCCGCGACCCGCAACTCTCTGGACAACATTATCGGTTCGAGTGCGGCCATGGAGAAGCTGAAGCAGACGGTGCGCACGGTGGCTTCCACAGCCAGTACGGTGCTGATTCACGGCGAGAGCGGCACCGGAAAAGAACTCGTGGCGCGGGCTGTGCATATCTGCTCGCCCAGGGCGACGGATGCCTTTGTCTCCGTGAACTGCGGAGCATTTCCTGAGACGCTGCTGGAGAGCGAATTATTCGGCTACCTGAAGGGAGCTTTTACCGGCGCTAATCAGAACAAGCGCGGTCTCTTTGAAGTCGCCGATGGCGGCACAATTTTTCTAGACGAGATCAGTGAGATGACGCTCGCCATGCAGGTGAAGCTTCTGCGCGTCCTGCAGGAGCGCACGGTTCGCCCGGTAGGCAGCACCAGCGAAATTTCCATTGATGTCCGCGTAATCGCGGCTACTAACCGTGACCTCGACAAAGCCGTTGCGGAAAATACGTTTCGTGAAGACCTCTACTACCGCTTGAACGTTATTCCCATTCGCGTGCCTCCCTTGCGGGAGCGGCGCGACGATATTCCGCTTCTGGCAAATCATTTTCTGAAGAAGTATGCCAGCGCAGCTGGACGCAGTATTCTGCGAGTGAATGCTCCATCACTGGACTCATTGTGCGGTTATGAATGGCCCGGGAACGTTCGCCAACTAGAGAACACGGTGGAACGCGCCGTGGCTCTTGAGACTACCAATGAGTTACACGTTGAGCTTCCTGCAGAGCGTCCAAAGGCCCGCGCGGCGGCAGCGGCAGCCGGGGGCGGAGCACTGCCCGACATCGGGGGAGATCTCTGTTTGCCGCAGGGAGTCGGAATGGAGAATTACGTTGCCGGCATCGAGAAATCTCTGCTGCAAAGTGCGCTGAACCAGAGTGGTGGCGTGCAGACGAAAGCGGCAGACCTGCTCGGAATTTCCTACCGATCATTCAGGCATTTGATGAAGAAATACTCCCTATAGTATTGTCTCTTAATATCTTCCATTAAGCATGGACAGAAGTTTCATCCCTCTCGGTCCTCTCTACTGTGGAAAACCTCCGAGAAGCGCGATAAGTCGGGCCTAATACCTCAAGATTACGGGCAATCGTGTAATTTGTTCTCGCGGCGCATGCATCCGCGGGACTTTCGCCTAAGGTGTTTACCTCAGACTGCGCCTCCTTCAGGGGTCTGCCTTGCCTGGGCAATGGATCAAGCCCGCTCACATTGACGTTTCGCAAGATCCGGGTTAGCGCTGGTTGGCGGAATGTACTCCCGTTCCGGTCGCGACAGAGCCGCGGACCCGCGCCGAAAGCGCGGTTTGACGCAGCTTTCGGGCTGAGATGGGCGAAACAACTGTACCCCCGCTTTTCCGGAGCTGTTCTGTGATTTCGCGGAGCGAGCCGAAATCGCTGCAAGTGCCTGTGGAAAATGATGTTCACTCGTCACAGACAGAAAAATCTCAAAATGGCATTGTGGATGCTATGAGTTTAGGAAACGTCCAAGCCGTACGCCTGATCGGCAAAGGCGAAAACTATCAATGAGGGGGTTGAGATGAAGGAGCAGACCGTTCGGCTCGGTCCGCGTGAACAGCAGATTGTAGAACTGCTTTTGCAAGGGTGCGACAACGCCGAAATCGCCAGCCAGCTGAAAATGGCAAGACGAACTGTGAAAGCTCATTTCAACCGGTTGTTTCTCCGCTTTGGAATTACCGGCGGTATCAAGCGTGTAAAACTCGCAACCCTGTTATACCGGAGGCAAGCATGTCTGCAATTGGACGCTATGGGAACCGTGTCCCAAGTGAACGTGAACACCGAGTCATCGAGCTCGTTGCCGAAGGCCTGAAGAACAAAGAAGTAGCCGAGGCCATCGGAACGACGGAACATGTAGTGAAGAATTATCTGAGAGTTATCTATGACAAGCTCGGGCTCTGGAATCGTGTAGAGCTTGCGCTCTGGTATGAGTCTCGGCGTGGTGCTACCGTCATGTTAACCCAGTAAGCCATCCCCTTTGGGTCAAGATGAAAGCGGCACTGCAAACTGAAACATGGCATCGCAGGATTCCTCAACAGCGGCACGGCTCTGAACTACGGGCACCCAAATGCCTGCAGATTTCGGAGCCGTTCCCCCGCTCCCTCCACTCCTTTGCGCGCAGCTGAGTCCAGCAACACGCGCGCCTGATCGCAATTTTTCGATACTCCGTCTCCCTTGAGGTATAAGTCCGCGAGCATTACCGTAGCTTCTCCATTGTGCTTGGCGACGGACTTCCATAGCCATCTTTCTGCTTCGGCGCCGTCTCGTGCTGCCAGCGAGTGCCGCGCCTGAGCGAGTTCCACGCCGCCGTTGTCAGGCGGAGTTTGAGTTCGCTCCGCTTCCGTTGCGCTCGCTTCGGATTTAGCTGGAGGCTGGGCCCTATTTGCTGCCTCTGATTTCACCTGGTTGCTGTAGGCCGGTGGAGCCGATGTTGAGGCTGTCGAACGTGAGGCAGATTCTGCGGTTTTTGATGCACTGGATTCCGTCGTCTTCGATGGAGTTTGGTCGGCCGGTGCGGCCGTTTTTTCCTCGGTTGTTGGAACCGGAGGAGCTTCGTGCGCATTCTGCGGCCCGGCTTTCGATGTGCGCCACGCCATGTACGCCAGACCGGCAATCATGAGCGCGATCAAGACCGCAAAATAGATCCTGTAAGGAGAGTGGGCCTCTTCTTCCCAGTACTCACCATTCGAGTCCTTTGGGCGGAAGCTGCGGAAGAGCGAGAGTTCGTTGGGATTCGTAATCGAGTGCGCGAATGGTTCAGGTTCGCGCCGCGCGTCGTACTCCTTTGGGAGAGTCTCTGGCTCAACTGCCGGCTGTTCATGGCGTTCCCCGCTGTCTTCCTCGCGGTCGCCTGCAGTTTGCGCCTCGCCCGGCAAGGTTGTTCCACACATACCGCAGAACCGGTGCGAAGCGGGATTCTCCCGTCCGCAGGAAGGGCAGGACACAACTTCTGGATCTGGGCTCATACGTTCTGGTGTCTCAAAGTCCGAAGACAAATTGCTTCTACGCGGCACTGAATTATCTCCGATGAGAATGGATGGATGTGAAAGATTTGTAGGTAAGATTGCATTCCCACCACGGGGGTTGTCAGTGAAACTCGCCGATCTACCAGTGACTTGCGGCGGATGGCTTAGTTGCAAGTCTTGCGATAGGCAGGCTCGTACGAATCCAACTGGGCGTCGCGCTGTGTCATAAACTTTCCCTTTGGAGTCTTGCCGTACGCGTCGGTGCCGGGACAATAATAGAGTGCGGTGTGCAAGTCGACCCAGACCTGAGTGGACGGATTGCCCTTGTCTTCCGGAACTTCAGGAGCCTCGGCCAGTCCCAGGGAAATCAGCATGCGGTCGAACATCGATAGATCTGCATCGGGAGCCTTGTGCTGAGCGGCGGCCGCCGGAGGCACGGGAGCGGCTGTGGCATTGACGGGATGATTCGACCAGATGCCCCACCGTATGACAAACGCAACCAGAATGACAGCAATGGCGAGATAGATATCGCCGCGGCGCGTGTCCCAAAATCTGCCCAGCGCACTTCGCTCCTTAACCGAGGAAACCTGTTCGAGGAACTCCCGAGCTGCAGCTGCAGAACTCCAGTCGGCCTTCGGCGGAACGGTTGCAACTGCGAGTTCGTCCGTGGGCTTCTTCACGACTTGCGCGGCTTCTTCCTCCGTCTTCAGCATTTCTGGGGAGACGATATCTTCCGCGCTTACTTCGAGTTCCTGCTTCGTGTGCAGGCTGAGTTCCGATGGAGCTTCCAAATTCACCAGTGGCGCCGGGGCTCGTTTCTCGATTGTTGCGGGTCCGGCGACAGGTTCGGGCTCAAGGAAAAGATCGGGGAATTGCTGTTCGAGTGCTTCAGCTAAGGACTCGTCCGAAGGAATTCCAGCGATCGGCGGTTGGATCGGGCTGCTAACCGGCGGGACATTTGGGCTGGCGGGGGTCTCTTTTCCCGTCCAGTTTGAGACCGGGAAGGGTGTTGGGGCGCCCGTCTTTGCCCGGTCGCTCTGCGCAATGTCGAGCCGCGGAGTGCCGCATTGCCCGCAGAAGCGTTCCCCAATGCCCATTTCATGCCCGCAACTACCGCAAAAATATGCTGCTGCAGAAATGTGAGTTCCTGCCGGAGGTTTTGGACGCGCCGGGATCTCTTTTGCGGGGGCGCGCTCCACGATTGCAGCCAGATTCGGTTTTAACTTTTCGAGTGCCTCGAGCATCATGGCGCGCTCACTTGCGAGCGACTGTTTCCATGTCACCTCTTCATCTCGAGCCAATGCCTCGGTGATAAGTCCCGCCATCAGCTGACAGGTGTGGACGTCCTGGTCGGTGAAACCGTTCTGAGTTGAATAGTAGAGTTCCAACCCGCCTGCAACTCCGCCTTCGTGAAAGATGGGAACAGAAATTAGAGACGCGATCCCACGCCGACGGCATTCCTCGGTATCCACAAGAAACTCGGTATTCACATCCGGACACCGAAACAGTTGACCATTCTTGATGCAAGGCAGGCACAGTGCCTTCTGGCTGGGAACCTCGGCCCCGAGGGGGAGCGTTCTTGCACCCGCGACGGCACGGTAACGTACTTTTCGGTCATCGGCCATACCGATGGCAGCACCGTCCGCTCGCGCGATCTCCATCACGCGTTCCGTAACCAGAGCCATGACTTTATCTAATTCAAGATTGCGGATCTGAATCTGATGCTGGGTGGCAACGATCTGCGCCAGCGTGAAGGTATAGTCGCCGTTGAGAGGCGGCATCATGGTCTCGTTTTTTCGCAGGTTCAACGGGCGCAGGCAATTCGGCTTTCAGTTTTGCCTCCGCCTCATCCCGCTTCAGGTCAAGTCCGAGCTCCATCTCCCGCACTTCGCGGTTATGTTCCTGGAGAACGTAGGCAGCTTCCAGCAACCTGGCGAGCATTTGCTCGTCGAGAACTGGTTTTGCTTTTTCCTCGGACACGTTTCCTTTGTTCAACATCGAAAGCCGTCCCGGCGACGCGCCATCTGGAGCGAACCGAATGTGCCTATTTTAGTGCAAGTTCCAAACCATTCATCAACCACCACAATCAGGAACGGGAGCATGAATCCGCGGGAGACGCAGGCACGTTGGGTACTCCTTTCGCGCCCGGAAAGCAATGCTGACAGTAGTTTACCGCCAGAACCCCATGCTTGCGAACTATTCCTGCAGCACTGGCCACCAACCTTGCAGCGCGCAGCCCCGGTTACCGTAACCATAGCCTGGTAACTGTTACGATGCAGACATCTGCAGTTTATGCAGCAAATTTCTACTCCGAGGCGGGGAGTGGCTCTGTGGGGGATTCGCGGTTCGCACTCAGGTAGAAGTGCACTGCCGGAGTGATGATCAGCGACAGAACCATCGAGATCAGTACGCCACCAATCACGGCGATTGCCAGCGGCTGCAGCATCTGGGAGCCCGCACCCAGCGCGAATGCGAGTGGAAGCATCCCGGCGACGGTGGCGAGCGCAGTCATGACAATCGGCCGCAGTCGGCGGCGAGCCGCTTTCAGCATCGCGTCTTCCGCCGAGAGTCCCATCCCGCGCATTTTCTGATCGGCATCCAGCAGGAGAATGCCGTTTTTGGCCACGATGCCAATGACCATAATCATGCCCATGAATGACGAAATGTTGAACGTCGTGCGCGTAATCAGCAATGCAATGAACACGCCCGAAGTCGAGAGCAGGGCAGAGGACAGAATGGCGACCGGCGCCCCGAACGTGCCGAATTCAAACAGCAGCACGATGAACAGCAGCAAGATGGCTAGAATTAACACGAGCGCCAGGTCGTGGAACGATTGCTTTTGCTCGGCGTAGAGACCGCCATACTCCACGCGAATGCTTGAGGGGATGTGCAATCCGGCGACGGTCTTCTGGACATCTGCCATGCCGCTACCCAGGCTTCTGCCTTCGAGTCTCGCGGTGACGGCGACGTCCCGTTGTAGGTTCTCGCGACGAATTTCCGTCTGTCCTGGATCTTCTAGGATTGTGGCCAGCGCTCCCAAGGTAGCGGTATGCCCCGTACCGCTCACCAGTAATGTGTCGCGCATGGCTTGCAATGAGGCACGGTTCGCGGCAGGGAAGCGAACGCGCATCGTGTAGGCACGGTCATTGGTGATGACTGGCGTGGCTGCGGGTTCGCCCTCAAGGATGGCGGAGGCATCAAGCGCGACCTCTTCGGCCGTGAAGCCCGCCCGCGCTGCAACGCTCGGATCTACCCGGAAGGTCACCGCAGGACCGCTGATCGTGTTATCGATTCCGTTCAGGATATCGACGACCCCGTCAACTTTTCCGATCGCATCCGCGACTTTGGGAGCCCACTGCTCCAGTTGTTTCGGATCTTGCGAGAAGAGTTTGATCTGGATGGGTTCCGGTGCTGAGGTGAGGTCGCCGATCATGTCCTGCAGCACTTGGACGAATTCGACTTCGAGCGCGGGCTCCTCCTGTTTGATCTTGCTGCGAGCTTCGGCGATGATGTCCTCGATGCCGCGGTCGCGCTTTGTTTTCAGTTTGACGAGAACATCCCCTGTGATTCGCTTCGGTTACGGCGGCCAGTCCGAGTTGCAGCCCGGTGCGGCGCGAAGTGCTTTCGACCTCCGGAATCTCTCCGCAGCATCTGCTCGACATGGCCGACGACCCGGTTTGTTTCGGCCAGCGAACTGCCGGCGGGCATGATGTAGTCGAGGACGAAGCCTCCCTCATCCATCTCGGGCAGAAGGTCGGAACCGGAGAAGGTATAGCAGACGTAGGACACCACAATGAGTGTTGCGCTGAAGATCAGCAGCAACCACCGGCGTTCGAGCGCGCGCCGCAGCCATTTTTCATGAAAGTTTACGACCTGCAGGAAGAACCCGCTCAGGTGTTTCTCTTCCGCGGCGATCAGCTTCTGGGCCTCATCGCTGGAAGGTGGGGAATCGGCCCGGGTGGACGTTTCTTCAGCGGCAGTTGGCGTCCCGGTGTGATTCCGGCGGCGAATCAGGTACTGGCTCAGAGTCGGAGTCCAGGTCAGAGCCAAGGCCAGCGAAGTGAGCAGCGATACCGTCATGGTGACCGCCAGCGCGCGGAAAAAGACTCCCGTGACTCCGGTGATTGCGATCAGGGGGATAAACACGACGATCGGAGTCAGGGTCGATCCAATCAGAGGCACTGTGATTTCTTTCAGAGCGCTCTGAATCGCCTCGGTCCGGCTCTGGCCCATGTCGCGGTGCAGCACGATATTCTCAACCACCACGATGGCGTCATCGATGACCAGCCCAACCGCGGCAGCCAGTCCGCCAAGCGTCATCAGGTCGAAAGTTTCGCCCATCGCTTTAAGCGCAATGAACGTGACCATGATGGTTACTGGGATGACGAGGCCCGCGACGAGCGACGTTCCCCAATCGCGCAGGAAAACGACAAGGATGATCGAGGCCAGGACCAGGCCCAACAGGATGGCGTCGCGTACGCTCTTGATCGAGTCGTTCACGATGATCGACTGGTCGTAGAAGGGCTCGATGTTGATTCCAGGGGGAAGCGCCTTCCTGATGTTTTCAATCTCGGTGTGAACTTCGTTGGCAACCTGAACCGTATTACCATCCGGCTGGCGATTGATGTTCAGCAGAACAGCAGGTTTCCCATTCGCAGTGACCACGGTGTATACGGGCTTCACGCTGTTTGCGACGTCGCCGATATCGCCAATCCGTACGGGAATTCCCGCGGCAGTGTTCTTGATGACCGCTGTTGCGATCTCCTCGGGCGTGCGCACCTGTCCGTTCACCAGCGCGAGATCCAGTTGATGATTTCGTTCAAGCAGCCCGGGAGAGTCAATCAGGTTCGTCTTCTGAAGCGCCGTCAGAATGTCGCTGACAGTTACGTCGGTAGTGAGCAACTTCGCGGGGTCGGGAGTGATCTGGAATTCCGGCTCTTGTCCGCCTTGCACAACGACCGTTGACACGCCTTCGAGACGATTAAGGCGTGGCTTTATCTCGTAAGTGGCCATCTCCCACAGCCGCGTTTGAGGCATGGTGTCCGACGTGAGGCTGTAACCAATGAATCGGGAACGCGGCAAATGTCAGGCGATTGGCTTGAACCGTAGCCGTCGGAGGAAGTTCGGACTGGACGCGCGAGATCGCTGCATTCACATATTGCAGCGTCTGAAACATATCCACGTCCCAGCGGAAGTAGAGATCAACTTCAGCAGACCCGCGGCTCGTAATAGAGCGAACAGTCAGCAGTCCGGGGACGCTGTTTACTGCCTCTTCGATCGGACGCGTGATGGTGACCATCATCTGGTCAATGGGCATCACACCGTTATCCACAGCGACCAGCACGCGCGGGAAATTGGTCTGCGGAAATACCGAGACGGGTATGGTGAAGGCGAGATATGCGCCCAGCAGTCCCAGAGTCAAAATCAGGAAAATAATGGGACGCGAGTGCTGCGCAATCCAAGGCTGGCCCGAGTGCCCGGATTTCGAGTTCACGCGCACGCTCCGCGGTTATTTTTCACTCGAACCCTCACTGTCTTTTTTGTCTCCTGAGGCCGCCGGGTTTTTCGCCGGGTGCTGGTTCTGCCGCCGCGGTCTGGATTTTCGTTTTGTCCGGCAAGCCGTAAGCGCCGCTAGATACGACTTTCTCGCTCTCCGACACTCCTTCGACCACCTGCACCTCGTCGCCATTCCGAATGCCGAGTTTCACAGCCTTCTGGTGCGCGCGCCCGTCGGACCCTGCGAGCATTACCGTCGTGGCTCCGTCTGGGCGCGGTGAGCACCGAATTCGCTGGAATCACGAGAGCGTCCTTAACCGTCTGCGCGGTTAACGAGAGTTGCACGCTGGTACCTGGTTTCAGTTCGTGCTTCGGATTTTTAGCTTCGAACCAGACTTCGACCGTAGTGCTGTTGGGATCGAGCGCGGGGCTGACCACGGTGACTTTGCCTTGGATCGGACTGTCGATTCCGGGCACGGTCATCGTCCCCTGATCGCCGAGCTTGAGTGCGGCAGCATCACTCTGGGGAATATGTGCTTTGGCAATCACGGAAGAAATGTCCATCACGGTAAGCAGGGGAGTACCCGCTGCTGCCATCTCCCCGGGATACAGTGGCCGGTCGGTGATCACTCCCTGGATGGGGCTGCGGATCTCGGAATAGCTCAGCTGCGCCGAAGCCCCCAGATACTTGCCTTTGGCCGATTGCAACTGACCCGCAGCGGCTTTTAGTTCCTGAGGCTTTCCGATCGCCAGCAGCGCATCCAGATGCTTCTTTGCGATTGCGTACTGGTTTCTTGCCGTGACAAAGTCGACGCGGGACTGATCGAGTTCTTTACGCGGCATCGCGCCTTGCTCGAATAGCTGCTGCCGGCTCTCAAACACTTTCTGCTGAGCATCGAGGGCCTGCTGCGCTTGTTGCGTGTCGGCTTCGGCTTTTTGGATCTCCTCGGGCAAACTGGCTCCGGTCGTCGTTTCGTACGTCGCCTGCGCCTGATCGAGCGCGCCCTTGGTATCTTGCGCGGCGGCGGAGAGATCGCGATTTTCGAGCACCGCGAGCAGTTGTCCCGCGCGCACGGGGCTGCCACGCTTCACCAGGAATCTCTCGACCGGAGCGCTGATCTTGGGCACGATCGCCGCTTGCTGCAGCGGAAAAAGAATCGCTTGCGCGGTAATAACGTGTTCGATCGTCGTCTTTTCGACGGGAGCGACTTGCACCGTGACCGTCGGTTCCTTGTCACCCTTTTCCGACGAACAGGCAATGGCAAACTCCATCGCAAGCGCAATGGCGAGAGCGCATACGAGCCGGTTTGAATTCCAAATCCTGAACTTTGAAATTCCTGTGCGGTTCATTCGGGCTAGAAGTTTCCTGTTAGAGTCTGCAAGTTCGCGATGGCGACTCTGTATCGCGCCTGGCCATCGTCATACGCATTGCGGGCGAGAGTCAACGTATTCTGCGCGTCCACTACTTCCAGCACCGTGGACTCGCCCGCCTGGTACCGCAAGTTTGTTAGCCGCAGGCTGTCCGCGGCCAGTTCCGCGGAACTCGCCAAGGACTCCATTTCGGAGCGCGCCGTCTCGGCTTCGCTATAGAACTGGCGCAGGTGGCTGAGTAACTCGCGTTGCGCAAAGGACAGCTCCACATGCGCCTGGTCCCGCCGCAGCTTGGCTTGCTTGAGCTTGCTGCGGTCCGCTCCCCAACTGAAGATTGGGATCTGCAACGAAGCGACCCCGGAGTAGCCCAGGTTGCGAATGCCATTCGACCGGATCGCAAACTGGTTGGAGTCGATTCCGTAAAAGTAATCCACGCTGAGCGCCGGCAGCAGCCCGCCCCATGCGGCGGTTACTTCATGATTAGAAACTTCATACGCCGCCAAAGCCGCCCGCACATCGGGATTATTCTTCTTTCCCGCCGTCTCCACTTCGGCATACGTGGGCAGTGGCTCGGGAGTTTGCAGGTCATCCACAACCGTGAAGTCCTGGTTGAAATCAGTGAAAAGCATCACCGCCAGATCGAGACGCGTGCGTTCCATCGCAATCTGCGCTTCCTGCAAGTCGCGTTGCTGTTGCTGGGCCTGAATCCGCGCCTTGATGACATCGGCGTGCGCGACTTCTCCGCCTTTTTCCAACTTCTGGCTGATGTCCAGAAACCGCGCGGCTTCCGCCTGCGCGCGCTGCGCGGTGGAATACTTGCGCTGTGCGACGACCAGCCCGTAGTAAGCCTGCATGACGGCGACCACGAGTCCGCGGGAGGCGATTTCCGCCTTCGCGCGCGCCTGAGCCAGAGCCGCAGACGAACGCCGGTAGTCCGCAAAGTTTGTGAGCGACACCGTTTCATGCACGTTCCCTTGGCTGATGTACTCGTGCACTCCATTGTTGGCAATGAACCGGAAATTGGGACATCCAACGGTTGTCGTCGTGCAACTGACCGGGAGCGGTCCCGTGCCCTGGGTGTAAATGAACGAGTTGTTGTAGTTCACGTCGGGAAGCAGTCCGGCCCGTGCCTGCACCCGGTCCTCGCGTGCCAGTCCGAGATCGGTGATCGCGGACCGGTACTGCGGATCGTTCATCCGCGCCCGTTGCAATGCATCCTGCAAGGTGATCGTCGTCGGAGCGCCCTGCGACTGTGCTGCGAGGGGGACCTGTGCAAAACTCAAGCCCGTAAGGCTCAGCAGACCCAAAATGAGAACACATGATCGAGCGCATGGTCCGTTATGGGACCGCACATTCTGCGTTCCAACTACTTCCATCTCCTTACGCTGCACCGGTCACCTCCCTCGATTACTGAATGAGTAAATCGCGCATCTGTATTGATTCCGAAGCAGTTGCGAGTGTGCAACAATCATCCGCTGATTCAGGCTCCGCTGTATTCCGCACTCGCAAACCTCAAGCAATCCGCGGACTCCGCGGATCCGGGTGTTACCGATTTGGAACTCGCACAGCCTACCATGGGGTTCCTGAAAGCCACATGAAAAGTGGTCTGGGCTCGCCCAACTGCCTCGCACTAAGGTACTTAGATCGTCGTAATCTTCGCGACGAAGAAATGGCGAAGATCTTGCTTTAGTGAATAGCGACGACCCTAAGAGTCAGGAGGAGAATCCGATGATTGATCTCAACCAGGTGAAGGTTACGCCGCGCGACCAGCAGGTTCTCAATCTGCTGGTGCAAGGCTGCAGCAACAAGGAAATTGCCGGACCAACTCAATATCAGCCCACGAACGGTGAAACAGCATCTGCGCACGTTGTTCCTGCGGGCCGGCATTCGCGAAGGACGAAAGCGCGTCAAACTCGCCATCGCCATGTTTAGCCAGGAAGGAGCGCAATCATGACCCCGTGCCAGCGTCTCACCGCCAAGGAGATTCAGATCGCTGTGCTCGTTTGGGAAGGGCTCACCAACCGCGAAATCAGCCGGATTGTCGGCACAACCGAGCAGGTCATCAAGAACCACCTGCGCAGCACGTTTGACAAAATCGGCGTATGGAGCCGCCTGGAACTTGCCATGTATGTCGCCAGCCATGGGGGAAAGAATTGGCCGAATTCCGAAAAGCCATTGACCGATCTGGCGCAAGCCGTCGGTGCAGACTAGCGGCTCCGTCATACCGGGTGCACACGAGCCACTTGCAAATCTGGTTGGGGATTCTCCCAAGTTGCAGGGCGATCTGCAAAAGTTTTCGTTGGACCTCACATCAGGATCCGCAAAGGTCCTGTAAGTTGTTGATGTCTAAGCCCCATCGTGGTTCAACGCTGCGGCCTTCGAATTGCACCTTCCCAGTGGCAGGCTCTGCAGCCACGAGCCTGGTTCGCAACCCGGGGCGAAACCAGCGATGGCGTATATAGAAACGTTTTGGATGGCGTGTGACTCAACCGAACAGCTTCGGGCCGAATACGGCCCGTTCCACACCCGTGCTGAGGCAGAACTCGAAGCACGAAAACTCGGCTTCGGATACCTGCTGCGTTACGAGCACCTCCTAGGCGCCAACGAGGAAATCGAGGAAGTCCGCTGCATTTTCGTGGAACTCCCAGGGGCGGCTCCGGTCGGTGTTGATGTGGTCCCAGTGTCGCTGCACACCCGCTGCGCCACCTGCGGAGAGTCTGCCGCTCACGATAAGGGCTGGCAGGCTGAAGTGTGGGCTGACATCCACGAATTCGAACACTCCCGCCATCGCGTACGCCTGTTCGAGCATGCCCGCGGCCAGGGCTTGAAGGAAATTGTCGGCTGGAGAGCTTGATTAATACCGCAGAGGACGCGGTGGACGCCGAGGTTACTTGGTTAACTAACCTGCGAGCGTCTGATTGCGCTGTGCGTTGGGATCAGATCCGGACGCGGACTCACATAAACTCTGCATACTCCGCGTCCACTGCGGTTTTCATTTACTCGGACTAGCCAGAGCGCTCGCCGCGGCGCGATCGATAAACCAGATCAGCTTCCCTTGAGTCGGATTCACCAGCTTCGATGGATACTGATCTTCCGGGGCATTCTCCTCTAGAACCGTCTTCAGGACTGAGGCCTTATCCATTCCGCCAACCAGAAACGAAACTTCGCGCGCTGCATTGATCAGCGGCAGCGTGAACGACAGCCGATGCGTCTCCAACTTTTCTACCCAGTTCGCTACCACCAGCTTCGATTTTTCCTGTAACGCCGCGGTCCCGGGAAACAAGGACGCCGTATGCCCGTCCGGTCCCATCCCCAGCAGAATCAGATCGAACTGCGGCACGCCAGATTCCATCTGGAAGAACTTGCGCACAGTTTGCTCATAGGCTTGCGCCGCAGCGGCCGCATCGGGATTCTCAGCAGGCATCCGAAACACGTTCCCCGCCGGCACGGGAACTTTGGACAACATGGCCTGATTCGCCATGTGATAGTTACTGTCGGGATCGTCGGGGCCGACGTGCCGTTCATCGCTCCAGAAGAAAAACGTGCGATCCCATGGAAGACTGGCTTTCGCATTGCTCGCCAGAAGGTTGAACAAACTCTTGGGAGTGGATCCGCCAGATAGCGCGATCGTAAATCGTCCGCGCTCCGCCACTGACTGGTTGGCTATACGAACCACCTCTTCCGCAGCCGCAGCGAACAATTCCTGGGGCGTGGTAAGAATCCGAATCTCGCCAGAAGTACTCAAGAGCTGCTAACCTCTTCCGCCGCGCATCACCGCACAACGTGCCGCGCCAAGCAGTCCCGCCTTTTCATTCATGACCACGTGCACTGGCACGGCTTCCACCAGCGGGCGCAAACGGCCCTTATCGAGAAAAGAATCCATAAACGAAGGTCCAGTCAATTTCGGAAGAATCTTCGGCGTGATCCCGCCCGCGAGAAACAGTCCGCCCGTGGCCATGATTTTCAACGCCAGGTTGGATGCTTCTGCGCCGTACACTGAGATCCACAAATCCAGAGCTTTGGCCGCGAGTGGATCCTTGCCGCTCAGAGCGGCGCGCGAGACTTCCGCCGCAGGATCTCCGATTTTCATAGCCGCTGCCAGCGCTTCGGATTGCGTTCCGCATCCGCTCGCGCACAGGAATTCGTATACATTCACCAGGCCTGGACCGGAAAGAATGCGTTCGTAGCTCACGTGGCCCATTCGCTGCGTGAGATATCGCAGCAACTCGATCTGGAGATCGCCACGCGGAGCGAAGTCCGTATGGCCGCCCTCGCAGGCGAAAACATGATGGTGCGCTCCATCCCAGAACAGCCCGGCCTCTCCTAGTCCTGTGCCCGGAGCGACTACCGCCTGGTTTCCTGCGATCGTGGCGCCGCCTACATTCAGCGTGACCAGATCTTCCTTGGTCAAAGCGCCGATACCCCAGGCGCTGGCCTCAAGGTCGTTGATCAACAGGGTCGCAGGAAGATGAATCTGCTTGGCGAGAACGGACTGCTCGATCACCCAAGGAAGGTTGGACGTTTCAACGCGACCGTTGCGAACGGGACCTGCAATTCCGAAACAGGCTGCCTCCGGCCGCGTCCCCGATTCATCCAAAAACCGGATGACGATTTCTCCCAGTTCGCGGTGCTCGCGGCTGGGAAAGACTCGCTCACTCACCAGTTCGAAATGCCCGTTGTTCGGTTGAAAATAAGCCAGCCTGGCATTGGTCCCACCAATATCGCCGGCCAGAATCATTTTTCGAAGTTCCTCCACCGGCGGCCGTCGCGTTCGAGGAGTTCGTCGGCCTCCTTCGGTCCCCAGGTGCCTGAAGCATAGTTGGGGAAGTTGCGTGGCGGCAGCGCGTGCCAGAGATCGAGCATCGGATTGACGACCGACCAGCCCGCTTCCACCATGTCCGCGCGTTGGAAAAGTGTCTGGTCGCCGATCATGCAATCGTGAAGCAGACGTTCGTAGCCGGTGCTGGGCTGCTTGCCAAAGTATTCCTGATACTCGAAGTTCATGTCCACCGTGCCCAGTCGCATCACGGGCCCGGGAACCTTCGCGGCGAACTGCAGCGAGATACCTTCTTCCGGCTGAATGTGCAGCACCAGTTGGTTCGGCATCAGGTGCTCCACCGGGGTGTCGCGAAACAGCACAAATGGCGCTCGCCGAAACTGTATCACGATATGCGTATTGCGCACCGGCATTCGTTTTCCCGTGCGCAGGTAGAAGGGTACGTCCGCCCAACGCCAGTTGTCGATGAGCAATTTCATGGCGACAAAAGTCTCGGTACGCGAATCGGGCGGAACGTCCGGTTCGGTTCGATATGCTGCCACGCGCTTGCCGTCTTCGGTGCCCTCGCCATATTGGCCGCGAACGGTGCGGCTTAACACTTCCTCATCGCTCATCGGTTGAATTGCGTGCAGGATTTTTGCCTGCTCATCCCGGACGGCATTGGCATCGAAGGAAATCGGGGGCTCCATGGATGTCAGGCTGATGAGTTGCATGATGTGGTTGGGCACCATGTCGCGCAGCGTGCCGGCTGTATCGAAGTAACTGCCGCGGCCTTCGACGCCAACTGTTTCCGCCACCGAAATCTGCACGTGATCGATGTAGCGCCGATTCCAAACAGGCTCGAAGATCCCATTGGCGAAGCGGAAGGCCAAAATGTTCTGGACCGTTTCTTTGCCTAGGTAGTGGTCGATGCGGTAGATCTGCTTTTCGTCCGCCACTTTCAGAAGTTGCTGGTTCAACGCTTTGGCGGATTCCAGATCGTGACCGAACGGTTTTTCAACTACGACACGCCGCCAGTGGCCATCGGCCTGGTCCATAAATCCCGCTGCCGCCAGCTTCTCGACGATAGGGCCGAAATATTTGGGAGCCACTGCCATGTAATAAAAGAAATTCTGGTGGGTAGAATGCTCGGCATCGATCTTGTTCAGCGAATCTTTGAGCCGCGTGTAGAGATTGTCGTCATTGAAATCGCCGGCCACGTAATAGAAGCGGTGTGAAAACCACTCCCAGAGATCATTGTCCACACACTCGCCGCAATAGTCCTTGATGTCGTCATAGACTCGTTTGCGGAATTCCTCATCGGACAGTGGCGACCGTGCCACACCGAGCACCGCAAACTCCTTGGGAAGTAATCCGGCGCGCGCCAGGTTATAGAGAGCTGGGACCAGCAAGCGCCCAGTGAGGTCTCCGGCCGCGCCAAAGATCACCATGACACAAGGATCTCCCTGTTTGCCGATCCGGGGTGGAGCTATCTTCGGTTGTTCCGCCAAATCCGCCATGACTCAGTCCTCTGCCGGTCCTTACAGCGTGGGATTTTACGCGCTCTTCTTGTCGTGATCGGCTCCGGCTTCGATGTGGCCGCCGAATTTCTGCCGCATGGCGGAAAGCATCTTTTCCGCGAACGTATGCTGCTGCCGCGAGCGGAAGCGTACGAAAAGCGCCGCGCTCAATACGTCGACCGGCACCGCCTCCTGGATCGCCGCCTCGATGGTCCAGCGGCCTTCGCCGGAATCCTGCACAAAGCCCTCGTATTCCGAAAGCGTCGGATTCTCAGCAAGTGCCATTGCGGTCAAGTCCAGGAGCCACGAACTGATGACGCTGCCGCGCCGCCAGACTTCGGCAATATCAGGCAGGTTCAGGTCGTAGCGAATATCTTCCGGAAGCTCTTTGCTGGTCGCGTTCTTGAAAATATCAAAGCCTTCGGCATAGGCCTGCATGATGCCGTACTCGATGCCATTGTGCACCATCTTCACGAAGTGCCCTGATCCAGACGGACCGCAGTGGATGTAGCCTTCTTCTGCCGTGCCGCCCAGTTTCTCTCGTCCCGGTGTCCGCGGGATGTCGCCTCTCCCGGGAGCCAGTGTCTTGAAGATGGGATCGAGCCTTTGCACAGCCTCTTTCGGGCCACCGATCATCATGCAGTAGCCTCGGTCGATGCCCCACACACCGCCGCTCGTACCCACGTCGATGTAGTGAATTCCTTTGCCGCTGAGTTCTTTCGCGCGCCGGACGTCATCTTTGAAATAGGAATTGCCGCCGTCGATGATCGCGTCGCCCTTCTCCAGATGTTGCGCGAGTTTCTGCACTGTCGCTTCCGTCGGGCCTCCGGCCGGAACCATGATCCAGACCGCCCGTGGAGTTCTGAGCTTGGAGACAAGATCTTCCAGCGAAGACGACCCTGTCGCGCCTTCGGTTCCTAATTGCTTTACCGCGTCCGGGCTGAGGTCGGAAACAACCAGCGAATGCCCACCATGCATCAATCGGCGCGTCATATTCGCGCCCATGCGCCCCAGACCCACCATTCCTAATTGCATGCGTTGCTCCTTACGGTTCGTAGCGCCGGCCATCCGCCGGCAGTGGCGCAGAAGCGTCTCGCTCTCGCAGCTTGATGTCTCCTGCGAAACTACAGAGCTCTCTGCACTGCGGCTCTGAAGCGTGGCGAGGCCCGCCTTCAAGTCTTTCCCCAGATGTACGCGTAGCGCCCGGCGTCCACGCTCCGCCAGAACCTGGAAATCTCCACGCGCCTGCGCCGCTTTTACGACCCGAACGTGTACTTCTGCCCGGGCACCGGCAGTTCTACAGAATCGTCACACGTGATCTGAAGAAACACTCCGGAATTCGGTCCGCCTTTGTATGCTTGTCCAGTCGAATGCAAAAAGCGAGGGCCGAATCCCAGGCAAGTCGCAACATGCTTCTTGTCGCGAACACCATGACGCAAGACCTGCAGCGCCTGCTCGTGCTCGGCGTTCATCTGTATGTATCCGAGCACGGCAAAATAGTCACCGGCATGGATGCGGTTCAAATGCGCCTTTAAATACCCTGCGAGAGATTTGTCCGAACCTGCTGCACTTGCCAGTTCCGCGGCATTTTTCTCGTCGGTAAACAGCTTCACGCCGGCATCCTCCAGCACTGGCTTCTCAGGCGGCAGCGAGCCTTTCGCTTCGTACTCCGTGGTGAGCGCGCGAGTCGCAACTTTGCTGGCTTCGACATCCGGCTGGTTGAAAGCGTTGATCCCGATGATGGCCCCCGCAACCGCGGTTGCAATCTCCCACCGGAAGAACTCCGCGCCAAGATCGTAGGTGTCAGCCATCGTGATGCGCACGACCGGTTGTCCAGCTTTTTCAATCGCGGCGACCTTCGCCTCCTGGTCGGCGTCGATACCCGTCTCGCAGCCGAACGTAAACGAACACGCGATCGCTGCCGTACACATCGGGAGACCCGAGATGCTCGCGATCGACAGGGATGATCCCTTTTCCGATTTTTCCCGTCGACTCGGCGAGCAACTGCTCGAGCCACGCGCCGAGATCGGAGATTCCGGGCGAGGTAATCAGCGTGACTTTATCCCGGCCCGCATTCGCCGCCGCGCCAAGAATGATTCCGAGCACGGCGCCCGAATTTTCTTCAACCGGAATGCTCAGGCCCTGAAGCCCGCACCATTTCGGCCGCACGCGTCAGGAATTTCTTCGTGTCGAGTCCCATGACGGCCGCCGGAACCATCCCAAAATTCGAGAGCGCCGAATAGCGCCCCCCAATCGAAGGCCGCCCGAAGAAGATGTGCAGGAAGCGATCCGACTCCGCGACCTGCTGCATCTTCGATCCCGGATCGGTGATGGCAATGAAGTGGCTGCCAGCTTTGTTTGCCCCGACAGTCTGCTTCGTGCGTTCAAAGAAATACTGCTTGAAGATGTTCGGCTCGAGCGTGCTGCCGGATTTACTGGAGACGATAAACAGTGTCTTAGCGATGTCGATCTGGTGCTCGAATGCCTTCACCTGGCCAGGATCGGTCGAGTCGAGCACATGCAGGTTCGGATGCAGAGGAATTCTGCCGAAGGTCATGCGCAGAACTTCCGGGCAGAGGCTTGATCCACCCATGCCCAGCAGCAAGACATCTTCGAAGCCCCGCATCTGAACTTCCTTGGCAAGCTTCTGGAGTTGATCCTGCTGCGCAATCTGCTCGTCGACGATATCCAACCATCCGAGCCACTTGGATTCATCACTGCCGGTCCAGAGGCTCGAATCGCGATCCCACAAGCGCTTCATCTTCCCGCCCGACTGCCAGTCGGTAATGGTCGTCTTTACCGAAGTGGCCAGCGATTCGGGCAGGGAAGTCTTCAGTCGGCTCACGATCTATCCTTTCGGCGTGTTCTTCTCGACTGCGGCCAGGAGTTTGTCGAATGCGTCGGCGAACAGCTTCACACCGTCCATGGTCAGCTTGTCGGTGACTTCCTTCATCGAAATCCCGGCCTTCGCCAGATCGGCCATCACCTTCTCTGCTCCCGGGATATCTTCCGTAAGGCTCTTGCGCAGCTTGCCATGATCGCGGAATGCATCCACCGTTGCCGGAGGCATGGTGTTGACCGTGTCGGGCCCAATCAGTTCCTCGACGTAAATCACGTCCCGGTACGCGGGGTTCTTCGTGCTGGTACTTGCCCAGAGCACGCGCTGGGTCTGCGCACCCTTGGCTGCCAGTGCCTGCCAACGCGGACCGCTGAAGATCTTCTCGTACTTCTGATACGTCAACTTCCCATTCGCAATCGCGACCTTTCCAAGCAGACTCTTATACAGCGCCTGCTGATTCGCATCGGATGTGCCTTTGATCTTCTCATTCAGCATCGAGTCGATCAGTGTATCGATGCGGCTGATAAAGAAACTCGCCACGCCCGCCATCTTCTTGAGATTCCCGCCGCGCTTTGCTAGCTCTTCCAGTCCAGCGACGTATGCCTCGGCCACCTGCACATATACTTCCTGCGCAAATAGCAGCGTCACATTGATGTTGATCCCTTCGCCGATCAACTGCTTGATCGCCGGAATCCCCGCCGCCGTCCCAGGGACTTTGATCATCACGTTCTCGCGTGCGACCGCCTTCCAGAGCCGCCGCGCTTCCTCGATCGTCTCCTGCGTTTTGTTCGCCAGATAAGGCGAGACTTCGAGACTCACATACCCGTCATGGAAATTGGACTCGAGATAGACGGGTTTCAAAGTATCCGCCGCATCCTGAATGTCACGAATGGCAATTCGCTCGAACCGATCCGTCGCGCTGAGATTCTTCTCTTTCGCCAGAGAATGCAGAAAATCGTCGTAAAGCGAACTATCCGCAATCGCTTTCTCGAAGATCGCCGGATTCGACGTCATCCCCCGCAATCCGTCGTTGGCAATCATCTGCTTCAACTTGCCGGTCGTGAAAAGATCGCGCCGGATGTAATCCAGCCACATCGCCTGACCGTAGTCGAGTAATTGCTGTAAGGCATTTTTTGTGGCTTTCGAATTTTCTATAACTCCAGTGGGCTGCATGATGCTGATCCCTCCATACTTGTTGGATGACGACGCGTCAGTGACCGGCGCAACCAAATCACTGCAATGCGACAAATGCGTATGGGCCCCAAGCCGCCGTTACTTGGCGGCAAGAACTTCATGTGCTGCTTCCACTACCTTGTCAACCGTAAATCCGAAGTACTTCAATAGATCTTTCAGCGGCGCGGACGCTCCAAACCGGTGCATGCCGATGTTGCGTCCCTTCAACCCCGTGTAGCGTTCCCAACCAAAAGTCGCAGCCATCTCGACCGAAACTCGCGCCGTCACCTGAGAAGGCAGCACGCTCTCCTTGTATGCGGCGTCTTGTTTGTCAAAGATCTCCCAGCACGGCATGCTGACCACTCGAGCCTTGATTCCCTCAGCCTTGAGTTTCTCGTACGCATCGACGCACAGGGAGAGTTCGCTCCCCGTTCCCAGGAGGATGACGTCCGGCTTTCCTCCGGGCGCATCCGCCAGAACGTAAGCGCCCTTCGCAACGCCCGAAACCGGTGCATACTTGGTGCGATCCAGAGTCGGCATGGCCTGCCGCGTCAGCACCAAAGCGGCAGGAGATTCATGAAGTTGCGCAATAATCTTCCAGCATTCCGTGGCTTCGTTCGCATCCCCCGGCCGGAGCACCATCAGGTTCGGCATGGCCCGTAGCGAAGCCAGTTGCTCAATGGGTTGATGCGTCGGCCCATCCTCGCCCACCCCGATCGAATCGTGCGTGTACACAAAAATCGAGGGAATCTGCATCAGCGCCGCCAGCCGGATGCTCGGCCGCATGTAGTCGCTGAAATTGAAGAACGTCGCGCCGAACGCCCGGATCCCGGTACTCGTGATTCCGTTCACGCTTGCGGCCATCACGTGTTCGCGCACGCCGAAGTGCAGGTTGCGTCCAGCGTAGTTGTCAGCCCGAAAATCCCCCGCACCTTCGAACTTCAAAGTCGTCTTGTTCGACGTCGCCAGATCCGCCGAACCGCCAATCAGCCAGGGAATGTTCTGCGCCAGCGCATTCAGCACCTTGCCCGAACTCTCTCGCGTCGCCAATCCCTTGGCATCCGCAGGGAACGTTGGCAGATTCTTGTCCCAGTCTGCGGGCAACTCATGATGCTGCATATGGCTCAGGCGCTCAGCCAGTTCCGGATATTTCTGCGAGTAATTCGCAAACAACTTCGACCACTCCGAACGTAGTTCCCGGCCACGCTTCCCAATGCCATCGCGGAAGTTCTCCCGCACGCCCTCGGGGACGAGGAACTTCGCATCTTCGGGCCAGCCGTAGAACTTCTTCACCAGCCTGACTTCCTCGTCGCCCAGCGGTTCGCCATGGGCCGCATTCGTATCCTGCTTGTGCGGCGATCCGTATCCGATATGGCTATCCACGATGATCAGCGTCGGCCGATCGCTCGTTTTCAAGAACGTCTCAAACGCCCGCGACAGCATCTCCAGATCATTGGCATCGCTGACGCGCGTGACATTCCATCCATAGCCGATGAATCGGGTCGCCACATCTTCGCTGAACGACCAGTTCGCCGGGCCGTCCAGGGTGATGGAATTGTGATCGTACATCCAGCAGAGATTCGAAAGCTTCAGATGGCCGGCCAGCGATGCCGCTTCGCCACCAATCCCTTCCATCAGATCGCCGTCGGAGCACATCGCGTACACATTGAAATCGAAGATTTCCGCTCCCGGCTTGTTGAAGTTCGCCGCCTGCCACTTGCCCGCGATCGCAACGCCAACACTCGCCCCGACTCCCTGCCCGAGTGGTCCAGTCGTAGTTTCGACGCCGGTGGTGATGTGCGATTCCGGATGCCCCGGTGTCCGGCTCCCCAGTTGCCGGAAATGCTTGATGTCGTCCATCGATACGGACAGGTCTTTTGTGAGATTGCCGTTCTCGTCGACCCGGCGCACTTCCGCCAGGTGCAGCATAGCGTACAGCAGCATGGACGCGTGGCCGTTCGAGAGAATGAAGCGGTCGCGGTTCAACCAGGTGGGATCAGCGGGATCGTACCGCAGGAAATTCTGCCAAAGACAGTACGTAACAGGCGCCAGGCCCATCGGCGCTCCGGGATGTCCGGAGTTCGCCTGCTGTACCGCGTCAATCGCCAGAGTTCGAATGGTGTTGACGCACAGCGTATCCAGCTGTGCTCCCGTTGCTAAAACCTGATCACTGGCCACCATACAATTCCGCCCTCCACTCAGTTGGTCCGAGGCAATCCTGTTCTCTTCATTAGAGTTTCTGATGAGAGAAAGGGTTCGGCACGCAGAAAGTGTATCAAGTTCTGTAGAGCGATGGATTGGGTTGCGGTGAAAAACTGGGAGGAGTCAGGGAATCAATTTACTTCACAAGTTGTATGTAGCTGTCTTCGCTGTGCGAGGCGCGGGTCGTCTGCTGGACAAATTTGAGGAATTGCCGCAAGTTGTCGCGCTCGCTGGCGGCCATGCCATCAAAACGGATTCGAACGCCATTTGCAGGCCCACTTCGCGTCACGATCCCGTTCAGCGCGAAACCTTTTACCCAGATCTTCCCGTTCGGAACCCATAATCCGAGTTCCACCTTGGCGCCGGGTTTCACCGGAGTTGCCGTTTCCACCAAACAGCCCCCGGCACTCGTGTTCGAGAGATTTCCCCAGACTGGCGTCGTACTTTCATCCACGTGCAATTCGACTGCGACGAAGCACTTGAGTCGCGGATGCCTTCGACGGTCGCTGCTCCAGTTCGGGCTGAACAAATCCGGCTCAAATGGAGGTGACGCTGAGGCCGGCGTCGAAGTGGCCGTGGGAATTGCTTGCGCTTGAGGCTGTTCTGGCCGTGACGTCTTTCCGGCCGCTTCTGACTTTATCTGCCGCATCGCGGTTAACAGCGCTTCCTCCCGTTTTTCAACGGGCGCCTCGCGGTATGCCTGCAGCAGCTTACCCACCTGCCTCACAAGGTCCGGGTCAGAGAGTATTCGAGTCCAGTCGGTACCGGTTGCAGCGCTCATTCCGTTCTTTCTTGCTACTTTCGAGCCTCAGAAACAGTGTGAGTCAAAGGTCACCGATCTTCAAGATGACCTAAGTCACTGGTGGCTCAATCGAAAGGGGAAAGCGCCGCCGGCAGAATCGGCTTTTTACGCAGTCGGGAAAGGTAAGAATTCTGACTATTCGCCTTCAAAGGTCAATTGCACGATCTCGGTGGTCTCGCCCTGCGCCGGTTCGAACTTCCACTTCGTCACCGCATCCTGCGCCGCATTGATAAGAACGGGGTTTCCCCCCAGCACGCGAGTCGACTTCACCGTCCCGTTTGGCCGCACAATCGCTTCCACCTTAACGGTTCCGCGGATATGCATCTTTTTGGCCAGTTCGGGGTACACGGGTGCAACGTGGCTCAACACTTTTCGGTCGGAAGCACCTTGCGGAGTCTGGGAACCTGCCACGCAATTGGCGAGCGACAGTATAAGAACGCTGAGTATGAAGAGTTTCTTACGCATGGCTTCGGATCTTTCCGGTTACCAGCTTCAGATTAGCGGGCATGTCTCAAAGGGGCAAAGTACCGAAGGTATTGGACTTTGGGTGTACGTCCTCATTCCGGCAGCTTTCCTCTTCTTTATTTTGCCGTTCGACCGGCTCACGCTAGCCCTGTCCCAACCGGCGTCTTTTTTGAGAATCGTTTGCATCGCAAACTCCTGTAAACGAATCTATTCTGGCGAGTTATGCTATGTAGGACAGGAAAGATCTTTGCCGGCTGGCGAGATCAGCTGATGAAGGATCTCAAGATCAAGAATGCAATGCTCATGGAAAGTCCCTACCGGTGCTGTTTTTGTCTTTATTTTTCTCATAGCTAGTTCGCAAGACCTGCTCTCTCAGACCTCAACCGGGGCCGTCGCCCCGAGCGTGACCCTGTCTGGATCGCAAAGCCCTTTCCAAGGCAGCGCCCCCGAGGGAAACGCTACCGCGGAAGTGCTGCAAATCGACTTCAAGGACGCCATCGACCGAGGTCTGCGCAATAACCTCGGGCTGCTCCTTGCGTCCGACCAGACGGAGGCCTCCCGGGGCCAGCGCTGGAGACAACTGAGCGAACTCCTGCCCAATGTGGGGGGCCGGATTCAGGAGAGCGTCCAGACGGAGAGTCTCGCGCAGCTGGGATTCAACAAGCTTGCTCCCTTGTTTGCCGCTCCGGGCTCGACGCCCAGCTCCTTTCCAGCCGTAACCCCTGCCTTCAATTACTTCGACATGCGGATTGGGTTGAGCCAGTCGATTTTCAACTTTCGCGCTCTGGAGAACGACCGCGCTTCCTTGGAGAACCTCAAGGCGGCTCAATTCACTTATAAGAACGCGCGAGAGTTGGTCGTGCTCGCCGTGGGGAATGCCTACCTCCAGGCGATCGCCGCGGCGGCCAGGGTTGAAACTGCGGAAGCACAAGTCAATGCCGCGCAGGCGCTTTCCACCAAAGCTACCGACCAGCAGAAGGCGGGACTCACGCCTGCCATTGACGCGCTGCGTTCTCAGGTGGAGTTGCAGGCTCGCCAGCAGCAGCTCATTGCGGCTCGCAACCAATTGGACAAGTTCACCCTCAGCGTTGCGCGCATTATTGGGCTTCCCCCCGGGCAGCGGTTCGTCTTGACTGAGAAGGCCCCCTACCAGTCTTTGACCCCGCTTCCACTCGAAACTTACCTTCAGCGTGCCTACGTGGGGCGCTCCGATTACCTGGCGGCTGCGGCGCAGGTTCGCAGTGCCGAGCTTTCCCGGCGCGCTGCCTCTGCCGGACGATATCCGACGCTCGACCTCAGCGCCAACGCCGGAGAAGTGGGCGTAACTCCGGGCCAGTTGAGCGGAACCTGGCAGGTGAATGGCGGGATGAATATCCCGATCTTTGCCGGGAACCGCGTTCACGCCGACATATTGCAGGCCGACGCCCAACTGAAGCAAGCGCGTTCGCAACTCGGCGATCTGCGCGGCAGGATCGATTATGAAGTCCGTTCGGCTTTGCTCGACCTGAATGCGGCCGCACAGCAAGTCGAAGTCGCCCGCAGCTCAGTCGACCTCGCGGAACAGACTCTGGCGCAATCTCAGGACCGCTTCACTGCCGGAGTGGCTGACAATCTGGAAGTCGTGCAGGCGCAAGAAGCGGTTGCCGCCGCCCACGAAAGTTACATCGAAAGTCTTTATGCTCATAACCTATCGAAAGTGGAACTGGCGTATGCCATCGGCGATGCCGAGCAGGGCGTCAGGCGATATTTGAAAGGCATTCAATAACGTATGGAACAAACGACAACGCAGACTCCGCCCGCTGCCGACCGGAAAACTGCAGACGACAATCCGGATACCCAAAATAGGCCTTTGCCGTCCAGCGAGCGCGACTATCATGCACGGCCCTCCCGGACCCAGAGTTCGGGGTTTCGTATTGCTATCGTGATCGGCATTGTCGTCTTGGTGGTTGTGAGTTTCTTTGCATATCGCTACTTCACCAGCTACGAATCTACCGACGATGCGCAAATCGATGGCCATATCAACTCGGTCAGCGCACGGGTCTCGGGACACGTCATCAAACTGAATGTTCGGGACAATCAGTATGTCCACGCGGGAGATGTGCTCGTCGAAATCGATCCGGCGGATTATCAGGTGGCCTACGAACGTGCCAAGGCAGACTATACGGACGCGCAGGCCACGGCGCTCGCTGCCGGCGTGAACGTTCCTATTACCTCGGTGAATACCATCGGACAGCTCTCGTCCAGCGAAGCGGACGTAAGCAGTGCCCGCGCCGGAATTCAGGCCGCCAAGCAACAATTCCAGGCAGCCCAGGCGCAGCTTCAACAGGCCGAAGCCAACAACGTAAAGGCGCAAAACGACCTGGAGCGCTACAAGCAGTTGATCGGGAAACAGGAGATCTCGCAGCAACAGTACGATTCGGCGACGGCTGCGGCCAAAGGCGCTGCTGCCGGGGTTACGGCTGCGCGCGCCAGTATGGATGCAGCTCAGCAGCAGGTGACGCAGGCCGAAGGCAAGCTCGTCCAGGCACAGGCAAATTTGCGCGTCGCCAATACAGCACCGAAGCAGATGCAGATCAGCCGCGCGAAAGCGGAATCCGCGCTCGCCCAGGTACAACGCATGAAGTCGCTTCTCGACCAGGCTCAATTAAATCTGCAGTACACAAAAGTAGTGGCGCCCGTAGATGGGATCGTCAGCAATCGCACGGTTGAAGTTGGACAGAACGTCGCGCCGGGCCAGGAACTGATGAAGTGCATCAACCTTGACGACATCTGGATCACCGCCAATTTTAAGGAAACCCAGCTTCGGAACATGCATGCCGGACAGCGGGTCACCATCGAAGTCGATGCCAATGGCAGAAAATATAATGGCAAGGTGGACAGCATCGCTGGAGCCAGCGGCGCGCGCTTCAGCCTCTTGCCTCCGGAGAATGCAACCGGCAATTATGTAAAAGTTGTCCAACGCATACCGGTGAAGATTGATCTCGCTCCCGGCTCGAACAATGATCATCAGTTGCGTCCCGGCGAATCCGTAGCTCCCAAGGTTTGGATTCGCGAATGAGTGCTGCTGCACCGACCCTGGACGGGACCGATGCGTCTCGTCCGGCAATCAATCCGTGGATTATCGCGCTTGCGGTAACGCTGGCAACGTTCATGGAGGTGCTCGATACCTCCATCGCGAATGTTGCGCTGCCGCATATTGCGGGAAGCCTCTCGGCAGGTCAGGACGAAAGCACCTGGATTCTCACCTCGTATCTCGTTTCTAACGCCATCGTCCTGCCGCTCAGTGGGTGGTTGTCTTCCATTGTCGGACGCAAGAATTTCTACATGGGCTGCGTGGCATTGTTCACTATCAGCTCTTTCATGTGCGGCCTCGCGCCGAACCTCTCCGTGTTGATCATCTGCAGAGTCCTGCAGGGTGCTGGCGGCGGAGGATTGCAGCCCAGCGAGCAAGCCATTTTGGCCGATACGTTTGCTCCTGCGAAGCGTGGTATGGCCTTCGCCGTTTATGGCATGGCGGTGGTGACGGCTCCGGCAATCGGTCCAACACTCGGCGGATGGATTACCGATAATTTCACCTGGCGCTGGATCTTCTTCATCAATATCCCGGTCGGCATCCTTTCGATTCTTCTTACTTCGCGCTTGATTCAGGATCCGCCGTATTTCAGGCGCCGCAAGCTGAGTGAAACTCACATCGACTACGTCGGACTCGGATTCGTGGCCCTTGGACTGGGCGCATTGCAAATCGTGTTGGACAAAGGCCAGCGTGAGGACTGGTTCGAATCCAATTTTATTGTCACGTTGTCTCTGATTGCGGCGATCGCGCTCATATTCGTGATCTTCTGGGAGTGGAAGCAGAAAGATCCCATCATCGATTTGCATCTATTCCGCGATCGCACTTTTGGCGTCTCGAATCTGCTGATGTTTATGCTCGGCTTTGCGCTTTTGGGCAGCACGCTCTTGTTGCCTTTGTTTTCTCAGACTCTTCTGGGATATACGGCGCAAGATGCGGGATTGGCATTAATGCCGGGTGGCTTCATGATCATCTTGCTGCTGCCGCTCGTGGGCTTTCTCCTCTCGCGCTACACTCCGCGATGGCTCCTTCTTCTCGGCCTCTGCATATTGTCGTTCTCGCTGTTTCATATGACCAACTTCGATCTGCAGATCGATTTCAAGACGCTGGCAACGGCGCGCCTGATCCAGGCAGCCGGCATGGCATTCCTGTTTGTCCCAATCAACACGGCGGCTTACGCATTCCTGCCAAGAGATAAGAACAACGCTGCCTCGGGACTGATGAACCTTGCCCGCAACATAGGGGGAAGTGTTGGAATTTCCGTTGTGACCACGATGCTGGATCGCCGCACGCAGTTGCACTTTACGAATCTTTCCAGCAACCTGAGCGCAAGTAACCCCGCGCTGCAAATGCGAATCAAAGAATTGGGTCAAATGCTGCAAATGCACGGAGGCGGACCTGCAGGTTCGAATCCGGCGCCTTATGCGCTCATACAGGGCGCGGTCGCGCGCCAGGCAACGATGCTGGCCTATATTGACTGCTTCTGGTTTCTGGCCTTTGCGATCCTGGCCATGGTTCCCATGGTCTTCCTGATCAAAAAGACGAAACCAGGCGGAGGAATGGCAGTACACTAGTCCGCGCTATGTTCCGCCTGATCAGCCTCGAACGGGAGTATGGATGCGGTGGCGGTAACATCGCCGCACACCTTGCCGAACGTCTCGGTTGGAAACTCTGGGATCATCTGCTCACCGAAGAGATCGCGCGTCTCGCCAACGTGAGTCCGTCGGCGGTGAAACGCTGCGACGAACGCATGGACAGTCGCCTTCACCGGCTGTCGAAAGTTTTCTGGCGCGGCAGCTACGAGCGCAGTTCGCCATTGGGCGCCCAAGTGTTCGATACCGATCACATGATGATCCTGATGCAGGACATCATGAACCGCATCGGGCGGGAAGGGAATGCGGTGGTTGTGGGCCGCGGAGCGCCTTTCTTCCTGCGCGATAATCCGGATGCCTTTCATGTGTTTTTGTACGCGCCGCGTGCGGAGAAGATCCGTCGCGCCATTGCAGATGGAGTTTCACAAGGGGACGCGGAAGAACGGGTGGACTCGGTGGATCGGGAGAGAATCGCCTTTGTGAAGCATTACTTCGGCGCGAACTGGCCAACGCGGTCTCTCTATCACATGATGCTGAATACCGCGGTCGGGAACGACTCTGTGGTGGAGACGATTCTCAAGACCATGCGACTGCTTGAGGGAACTCCCAAAGCTACCGACTACGAAAGCCACGCGCAACCTTCTGCGCAATAAATCTTCTTCTAGTGCGCAGTGTGCGAAGCTTCCTGTGCTGCCTGCGGCCTTGCAGGGCGTTGTGGCGCGGGGCAGCAATTCTCGGCGCAAATATCATGTCTTGGGCCGAGCGATCCCAACGCTCGTCTCGGAGCGCCTTCCGTGCGCTCCAGAATCAGCTCGCGAATTCCCGCGACGAACTTCGGATGTACTCCAACGGTCTTGGCTCGCGCCATCGGTAATCTTAGCGAATCACAAAGGTGCTGCGCTTCGATGTCGAGATCGTACAGAACTTCCATGTGATCAGAGATGAAGCTGATGGGCGCGATCACAACTGCGCTCGCCAGATTCCTGTCCTTCAATTCTCGCAGGTAGTCGAGGATGTCAGGCTCGAGCCAAGGCTGTCCTGGAGCTCCGCTGCGGCTTTGGTACACGAGTGCGTGGTTCGTAATCCCAAGGCGATCGGAAACCAGCTTGCGCACTTCTTCCAGTTGAAGAACGTAGTCCGAAGTATTCGCCATCGAGATTGGGATGCTGTGCGCGACGTACACGACTTGCACGTTCGCTCGTGCGTCGGCGGGAATTTGCGCGAGCGCATCGCGCAAGCGTTCTTCTGTGGCCTCAATAAATCCGGGATGGTTGAAGAACGCTCGAATCTTGTCAATCTCAGGAGCGCCTTCGCCAACTTCGGCCTGGGCGCGCGCGATGTTCTCGCGATATTGGCGACATCCCGAGTAAGAACTGTAAGCGGACGTGACGAACGCGAGAGCGCGCTTGATTCCGTCCTGCTTCATTTGGCGCAGCGTGTCAGCGAGCATGGGATGCCAATTGCGGTTTCCCCAATACACCGGAAGCTTGGGCCCGTGCTGATCGAGTTCGCTCTTGAGCGCCGCGATCAATTCGCGCGTCTGCTGGTTGATGGGGCTTTTGCCATCGAAGTGGTAGTAGTGTTCGGCAACGGCGAGCATGCGCTCGCGCGGGACGTTTCGTCCGCGCAGAACATTTTCGAGGAAGGGAATGACATCGTCGTGGCCTTCCGGACCACCGAAAGAGACAACGAGTATCGCGTCGTAATTCATGGGCGTGAGTGAGAAGCCTGAGGATATCGCGATGAACCTCTAATTGTGTAGAGGAGGACGCCTTCCTTACCCACCGCCCGGAGTTTCTTGATGCCAAGCGAGATCTCTTTTCTGATGCTGGCGTTTCCACCTTTTTTGAATTGATCACGCAAAATATTCAAAATACGATGGTTACGCTTAACGCTCGGCATTTGCGCTCGCAAAATATTGAAAACATAGATTTTACGGGCAAAATATTGCAAAGTAAGCACTTAGGAGACAAGTTTGTGCAACTTTCCATTTTTGCTCGAATCCTGCAAAATATTGAATACGAACAACTTAGCCCTTGGTGGCCGATCATTGTCGCCGCAAAATATTGTCAAAGAAGGACTTACACGCAAAATATTCTGGAATAAGGACTTAGTTTAGCCCTGAGTCCCGAGGCCTGAGTCCTGAGGGCTTGGGTTGCGCCCCGTGCCTGGGACCCACGCTGGGCCGTGCCGGAAGATTTTGCGGTGCGAATACGCACGGTCCCATTTTGCGCTTCTGGTATCCACGGTCAAGGTTGGATGTCACAACGAATGGGCTTCTATCTGTGGAAAAGCTGAGAGGCGTCGAAGCGGGCCGGGGGTAACATGCCCCGACCGAGTTGCGGATCAGCAAAATCTCCTGATGCAGGCAGCAGAAATGCCCAGGCTTCGAACGGACGAAGCCTAGGGCAGCCGGTTTCGTGGTGGTGCTCACTTGTCTGGGCCAGCCCCCCCCAGGTTTCGAACATCGCGAAGCCTAGAGCAGCCAGAACTGATGGTTACGCCAGTAAGTCTGGGCCAGCCCCTCGGCGGCCGTGCGGGGAAAAGGCCCCCCGGTAGTAATGATGTTTCGGATTAGCATGTCCGGCTAGCAGGGACCGCTGGGACGACTGGGGTTCCCGGATTCCTGAGTTGGAAGTTGCTGGGTGGTTGGTACCGCGAACGGGGTTGTGCCGGCGAGATTGTTGGTGCATTCCTGGATCGCTTGCGGATCGGCCTGCAGCGTGGACGGCAGGTTTGGAATGGATTGGTCCGGGCTGGTGAAATTGAATGCCGTCGTTAAGTCTCCTACGGTGGCCCGCCGCCAGGCGCTCAGGTTGGGGACTTCGGCTCCAAAGCGAGTTTCGAGAAATCGCAAAACCGAGGTGTGATCGAAAACGTCCGAGGACACGAATCCGCCGCGGCTGAACGGCGAGATGATCAGCATGGGGACGCGAAACCCCAGGCCAATCGGCCCGCTGACTGGGGGATTGCCGATGACAGTGGGATCGGGAACGGCGGGCGCGGTGACATATTCGCCGGGCGTACCGGGAGGCGCCGTGGGCGGAGGAACGTGATCGAAGAATCCGCCATTCTCGTCGTAGTTCACGAACAAAACCGTCTTCGCCCACAGCGCGGGATTCGCGCTAAGAGCGGTGATGATCAGCGAAAGAATATTCTCGCCAAAGATGGAAGGCGCAGGCGGATGATCCGAAGTTACGACCGACCCGATCAGCCACGAGACTTGCGGCAAGTTGCCCGTCGCCACATCCGCCAGGAAGTCAACCGGGAATTGTGGGCCAAATGCATTCTGATGAAGTGCGGATGAGGGATCCTGGAAGTTTGCGAAATAGGAGAGCACGTTATCCGACAGAATTCCGCCGAGAATATTTTCGTCAGGCGACGAGTAGACCTTCCACGAAATGCCTCGCGCTTGAAGTTGCTCGGGCATGGTCGTATAGGTCAGGCGGCCATAGAGCGATGAGCGATTGGTGACGATGGTCTGCAAGATCGGGCCACCATCTTTTCCATCCGGGTCGAGCGACGCCGCCATGGCGTAGAGGCGATTGGGATCGGTCGGGCCGATGACTGAGCAAGAATAGTTGTCACAGAGGGTGAACGCATCGGCGAGCGCGTAGTAGTAGGGGAGGTCTGCGCGCGTGTAATAGCCCATGCTGAGCACGGCGTCACTGGAATTGACGGGCAGACGCGAATTGACGAAACCGTCCATCTTGCCGTTGTTCCAGCTCTGGTGCTGCGGCACCCAGTCGTGACTGATGTCGTGCGTGCACGCGGCATTGACTTGCGTGGTGTCGAGGTGAAAGGGGAGGAGCGTTCCCACCGGCGCGATGGTCGTGTTGGCGGAATCCGGTTGCTGGAAGGCAGCGCTTTGATCGGAGAATCCGCGGACGCCCCGGTAGCTTCCGAAGTAGTGGTCGAAGGAGCGGTTCTCCTGGGTGAGGATGACGACGTGTTCGATGTCGGTGATCTTTGCGCAACCCGAAGGGCTGGAGGGGATGACTTTGGCGAGACCGCACCCATGCAAAGCGAATGATGCCAGCTCTGCCACGGCTGCTGCACCTCCAAGTTTGACGACGTCACGGCGGGTAAATTTGGACATAGAGCAGCGTGATTGGATGCGGTTGCGGGGACAAAGGTAGGACGCGAAGGGCTACGCCCTACGACAGCGCTAGGGCGGGCCACCAAAAAAAACTCCCGCGGACAGCCGAGGCGTCTGTCGCCACATCGCGTCATCTTCCGGGCGCGACTTCAATCGTGTCGCCGGCGTGGAGTTTGGCTTCCTGGCCTTTGGTGAACAGCAGGAATCCAACGCCGACAACTGCTCCGACGTTGCGCGCCTTCGTGGCTCCGACAGCGCCATCGACGGCATCGTCGGCGATTTTGGCTAACGCGAGCGATCCACCCAGCTTCAGCAGGCGCACTTTGTTGCCGCCGCGATACGTACCTTCGCGGTCTTTGGTGACGGCCTTCACCTCTTCATCGAAGATGAGAAGCATGGAGCCGTTGCGCATCATGCGGCGCGCGGGATGGGTGACGATGTGTCCGTGATAACTCTTGCCGGAGTTGTCGTGAGCTTCGAAAGGCGTGCCCGTTGGCATCCTGGAAGTGAGGTCGGAGGTTAGTCGAAGCGTGACGGTCTGGGCGGAAGACTGGGCGGAGCACACCAGCAAGTAGAAAATGATCCCAAGGACGACGTACACGGCTTTCATGTAGCGCTCTGCACGATTGTTGATTGGAGGATGGAGCAAGCGTATCACTCTAGGATAACGATCGAGGAATTGCCGAATATGGGGAACTGGTGCGCCCGGAGAGATTCGAACTCCCGACCTGTTGCTCCGGAGGCAACCGCTCTATCCATCTGAGCTACGGGCGCACGGGTGCATTCAGTTTACATGCGACAGGAAAGCCCGGCAATTCGAGCAGGAGCCAGCGATTAGGGATCAGGTAGCAAGACGCGCCGTGTCCTGCCATTTAGCGCCGATCGATGTTGGATCTGTCACCACCGGTCGCGACGTCCGCCACCGCCGCCACGTCCGCCGCGCTCGCCGCCACGATCACGGAATCCGCCGCCTCCACCACCGCCGCCCGCGCGCTCGGTCTTGGGCCGGGCCTCGTTCACGTTGATGGTGCGGCCGCCGATCTGGCTGCCGTTCAATGCGGTGATGGCTTTTTCGCCGTCCTCGTTGCTGGCCATCTCGACGAAGCCGAAGCCGCGAGAGCGGCCGGTATCGCGATCGGTCATGATGCTGACTCGGTCCACCTGGCCGTAGCTCTCGAAGAGTTGCCGCAGTTCGTCCTCGTTGGTGTTGAAGCTGAGGTTCCCCACAAAGATATTCTTCACGCGTCTGCCCCTGCATTGAGCTGTCGGAAGTGCGAGCTCAATTCGGCGGACTTGGCAGGTCGGGAGGGCCTTCCTGAAATCTTGACCGGAGCTGGCAACAGTCAAATGCGCGGGAAGTATAGCAGGGTTTGGGAAATATGGTTGTCAAAAGGGATCGCGCCGGGGAAAGCGGGCGCTGCGCGCCGGAGAGCAGAGGCAGAGGGCGGCTGTCCTTACATAGCCGTCAGCAGTCGTCGACTTTCCAGTAGCCTTCGGGGTGGAATCCCATCTGGAGGAGGCGGTTCTTGGGATCGTGGCGCTTGCCGCAGCCGGGACATTTTAAGTAGCGGCTCCAGGCGGTGCCCTGATGATCGTAGTTCTCGGCGACGGCGAAGGTGGTGCCGCAACTGCAGGGGACGAGGAACATGCGCAGGTGCGCGGGCTTCTTCTTTTTTCGGTTTTAGCGGCGCTGCTCACGACTCTTCCACCACCACCATCGTACTCTTCTTGCGCCTGTTGGATTGCAGGACTTTCTTGCGCAGGCGCAGGGACTTGGGCGTGACTTCGACGAACTCGTCGTCGGCGATGAACTCGATGGCCTGCTCGAGATTCAGCGGACGGAAGGGAACCAGGCGGATGGCTTCGTCGGCGGTGGAGGCGCGCATGTTGGTCAATTTCTTTTCGCGCACGGCGTTGACGTCGAGATCGGTGTCCTTCGCGTTCTCGCCGATGATCATTCCCTCATAGAGTTCGACGCCGGGGCCGACGAAAAGCTCTCCGCGCTCCTGCAGTCCCCAGAGGGCGTAGGCGGTGGAAGTGCCGGAGCGATCGGCGATGAGCGCGCCGGTCAGGCGGTGAGGAATGTCGCCCTGCCATTCGGTGTATCCGTCGAACAGCGCATTCATCACGATGGTGCCGCGGGTGTCGGTGAGGAGCTGGCTGCGGAGGCCGATGAGGCCGCGGCTGGGAACGCGGAACTCGATACGCACGCGTCCGTAGCCGTGATTGTGCATGTTGGTGACTTCGCCTTTGCGCGAACCGAGTTGCTCCATGACGACGCCGACGAAGTCTTCGGGGACGTCAACGGTGAGGTGCTCGACCGGTTCCATCAGCTTGCCGTCGATGCGCTTGGTGACGATCTCGGGCTTGCCGACCATCAGTTCGTAACCTTCGCGGCGCATCATTTCGATCAGGATGGAGAGCTGGAGTTCTCCGCGGCCCAGGACTTTGAAGGAGTCGGTGGTGCCGGTTTCCTCGACGCGCAGGGAGACGTTGGTGAGCAGTTCTTTTTCGAGGCGCTCGCGCAGGTTGCGGCTGGTGACGTACGTGCCGTCTTTGCCGGCGAATGGCGAGGTGTTCACGGTGAAGAGCATCGCGATGGTGGGTTCGTCGATGGCGATGTGCGGAAGAGGCGCGGGATTTTCGGCGTCGGTGATGGTTTCGCCGATGGTGATGCCTTCGACACCGGCGACGGCCACGATATCGCCCAGTTCGGTTTCGGTGATGTCGGTGCGCTTCAGGCCTGAGAAGGAGAACAGCTTCGTGATCTTTGTTTTCTGCAATGTGCCGTCAAGCTTGGCGATGGCGACTTCTTCTCCGGTGAACATCTTGCCGTTGAAGACGCGGGCGATGGCGAGGCGGCCGAGGTAGTCGCTGTAGTCGAGGTTGGCGACGAGGATCTGAAGCGGGCCGTTGAGATCGCCCTTGGGCGCTGGAATTGTCTTCAAAATCGCGTCGAAGAGCGGGCGGAGGTCTTCGCCGCCGCCTTTGATGTCGGTCGTCGCCGTGCCGATCTTGGCGTTGGTGTAGAGAACCGGGAAATCGATCTGGTCTTCTTTGGCGTCGAGGTCGATGAAGAGGTCGTAGATTTCGTTGAGGACTTCCTGCGGGCGGGCGTCGGAGCGGTCGATCTTGTTAATGACGACGATCGGCGGCAGCTTGGCTTCGAGCGCCTTGCCGAGCACGTAGCGAGTCTGGGGCAGTGGGCCTTCGCTGGCATCGACGAGGAGCATGACGCCGTCGACCATTTTCAGGGCGCGTTCGACTTCGCCGCCGAAGTCGCTGTGGCCGGGGGTATCGACGATGTTGATCTTTACGTCGTGATAGAAGATGGCGGTGTTCTTGGCGAGGATGGTGATGCCGCGCTCGCGCTCGAGTTCGTTGGAGTCCATGACGCGCTCGACGTGATGTTCGTTGGCAGCGGAATGTGCCGCTTTGCTGCAGCATGGCGTCCACCAGCGTGGTCTTGCCGTGGTCCACGTGCGCGATGATGGCGATATTGCGAATGCTGGAACTCAAAAGGAATCCTTCCCAATTAGTTGGATACTTCTACTTTACTATGCGCTGGAGGAAAGTACGAAGGAGTCAGGCGTTTATGCCTTGCGGGTGCGCAGGACGCGGGTTAACGCGGCGAGACGTTATGGCCGGAGTTCGAATCCGTGATACCAGGTGGGATAGAGTCCCGCTTTCTCGAGTTGCGGCGCGTTCACGAACTTTGGTCGTTTGAATACCTGCTTGTATCCGAGTTCTGAAAGAACGCGTCCGAAATCTTTGCGGGTGCCATCGGGCTCCGTCGATACCAGGCGTCTGCTGAAATTGGGAACGATAAAGATGCGGGGGACTTCAGCTCCGCGCATCAGTTCGAGCCACCATCGGATCGAAGCCAAGGTGCATTCGGAGAAGCTGTGTATGTTCACCGCGATATCGATTTGTCCTTTACGCTGGAGCAGGGCAGATTCTACTTTGTGCAGCGGGACCACAGACGCCTTCGCATCGACGGCCCTGAGTTTCAAATAGAACGCGGAGAGAAACGTTGACTCCGGAATCGCGTCGGTGCAGAGGACTTCTTTCACGTCGGGAAAGGCTTCGACGATCCGGTGAGCCAGACGGCCGTATCCAGCGCCGATGTCGAGCAAGCGAAGGCCATCTAGAGTTTTGACTCCGAGGAATTCACAGATGGCGTTCATCTCGAGAACGGAATCGAGCAGGTCGCGACTGGCTTTCTTTCCGTCGCAAGAAAAGGTTTGGGCGCCGAACATTCCGTCTTCGGCCAGACCGCTGAAGACGCCGAGCCGGTCGGAGTTCTTAACAAAATTTGCTGTCTGGCAGTAGGTCTGCTGGGTTACCGGTCCGCGGGACTGCCAGATGTAGGCGTTATCGGTTCGGAAGCGAGTGAGATCGACATTGGCTTGTACGAACGATAGCGACCACAGAGAATGCGCGGACGCAGGATGCGCCGCGTACTGCTTACGCAGTTCGACTAGCTCTGGATTGCCCGGCTACGAGATAGTCGGAGACTTCCTTGGACAGCGGAGGCACCCCACCAGTGGCCTGGATCTCCTCCGGAGTGAGTTCGCGTAATCCATGTCTGCACACCGGAAGTTGCGACGTGCGGGCACGCTCCAGGAGCGTAGAGGTCTGGTCCGTTTTCGAGCGCTGCGGATGGTGCAGGTGGTACTGGATGGCGGAGTGTCTTACCCAGCGGAGGCCGGCGCCATCCGCACGCAATCGGTAGCCGAGTTCCGTGTCTTCGCCCCAATATCCCTCAAACTCCTCGTTGAAGCCGTTGACCTCTTCCAGCAGAGCTTTCGGCAGGGAGAAGTTGCAGCCGAAGAGAACCGGCTCGGCGCGGTGCAGCCATCGGCGCAGCGTCTGATTCTCGATCTGCAGTCCTTCTTCGAGGTGGCCAGCGCGTCTCCTTAGAGCGTCAACGATGAGCCCGGGAGAGAAGCCCTCGAGCTTGCCCGCAAGAATGTCCTGCGGGGTGAGAGTCCGCGACATTTGTGGGCTCAGGTTCACGCGGCGTCCCAAGAGAACGGCGCGAGGAGACTGATGATCGAAATGTGCCCGGACGAAGTTGCGGTGGGGAATACAGTCAGCGTCAATAAAGATGAGGTACGGAGCGGAGGAGATGCGGATGGCCTGATTCAGGATCTTGCTCTTGCGGAATCCCTGATCGGGCTGGCTGACATACTGAATGGGGAAACGGAGCGCGCTTCGAGAAGGACTCGATGAAAGCTCGCATTTCTGGTCCGGATCCATCGTCGGCGATGATGACCTCGAACTCGGGAAACGACTGGCGGCAGAATCCGGACAGCACGAGTTCGAGTTCGCGCACACCGTTGTAAACCGCGATGAGGACCGAGGCCCTGGGGGTCATAGATAAAGTGGTTGCTTCCGCGCGTCTCGTCTCCTGAGACGGTTGGGCTCTTTATAACATGTCCCCAGCGGAGCTTCGCTCGTGGACAGCCGAAGGCGGCTGTCGCCACATCGATCGGGACGCGATTGCGAATTGGCTCTAGCTTTCTGCCTTGACTGCGCTCTCGATTAGCTCGGCGCCGATTTCTGCTTTTCCTTCCGCGCGCACGCGCAATCTGTACCACAGCACGATTGCGACCAGCGAGAATCCGAAGATGATTGTGGAGATCGCATTGATCTCCGGGGTGATGCCGCGGCGGAGGCGCCCCCAGATTTCGAGCGGCAGGGTGTTGTCGCGCCCAATCAGGAAGAAGCTGACCGCAATCTCGTCCATGGAGAGGGTGAAGATCAGCAGCGCCGCGCCGATGATCGGCAGTTTCAGATTCGGAACCGTGATGCGCCAGAAGGTCTGCCAATAGTCGGCTCCGAGATCGAGAGAGGCTTCTTCCTGAGCGCGATCGAGTTTCTGCAGTCCCGCGAAGACTTCGGTTGTAGCGACTGCGATCAAAGCTGTGCCGTGACCCAGCATGATCGTAAGCAGGCTCAGCTTCGTGTTGCTCAGGTTGAACAGCATCAGGAGCGACAGGCCTGTGATGATCCCGGGAAGAATCAGGGGCAAGAGAACGAGTCGGCGGAACAATGCCTTTCCGGGGAACTTTGCGCGATCGAGGGCCAGTGCGGCTGGAATCCCGAATGCCAAGGAAATTGCCATCGCGGCGAATGCGACCTTCAGGCTGTTGAGAACTGAATCCCAGATTGCATCGTCCGCGAAGAGCTGGCGGTACCAATCCAATGTGAGGTGATGCGGAGGGAATCCGCCGACGCCTTGTCCGTTAAAGGAATAAAGGACGAGGATGGCGATGGGCAGGTATAGGAACGCGAAGACCAGGGCGGCGTGGACCAGCAACCATCCCGAGCGCTGTCGCGGTGTGTTCGTCATGAGTAACTCCAGCGTTTTTCCAGGCGTTCGGAAAAGAACAGCAGGCCTACGACAATGACGAGCATTCCGAGAGAAATGGCAGCGCCGAGCGGCCAGTTGTAGGCGGCGCCGAACAGGCTCACGACGATATTGGAAATCATGATGCCGCTGGGTCCGCCGAGGAGCAACGGAGCGAGGAAGTCGCCGAGGCTGAGGACAAATGCGAATGTCGCTCCGGCGACCACGCCAGGGATCGAAAGCGGGAAAATCACTTTCCAGAATGTTTGTGTGGGACTAGCTCCCAGGTCCTGCGAAGCTTCGACGAGATTGCGCGGAACATGTTCGAGCGCGGCGTAGATCGGAAGAAACGCGAATGGCGTGTAGATGTGGGTGAGCGTCAGCACGACCGCAAACGGACTATATAAGAGGAAGTCGAGCGGACCGTGCGTGAGGTGTACGTACTGAAGAAGAGTGTTCATCACGCCATCGGAGCCGAGGATTGTCTTCCACGCGTAGGCGCGCACGAGATAGCTGACCCACAGCGGAATGATGACCATCTGATAAAGGAGATCTTTGCGCCTGCCTCCGAAGAAGGATAGGAAGTACGCGAGAGGATAGCCGAGTAATAAAGAGAAGAGCATGACGCGGGCGGCGATCCACATCGACCGCAACAGCGTCTCCCAATAAAGAGGCTTCTGCAGCAGTTCTTTGTAGTTCTCGATATTCCAGGAGTGGATGATCGTCTGTGATGGCGAGACTGACCAGAAGCTGTAGCAGAACATCAGCAAGTAGGGTAAAAGCAGAAAAACTGTGACCCATGCCAGCGGCGGAATGGTCACTGCCGATTTGTAGGCGCGAGAAAACATCAGGGGCGCTCCGGAGATTCACGCACGAGGACAACATCCACGGGGTCGAATTCAAGTTCGACCGAGGTTTGCAGGCCCGCTCCATTCGGGACTCTGGCCGTCACTACAAGTCCGTCGGCGCAGTAGACGCGGATCAGTTCGGTCGCGCCATGGAACGCCTGCTGAAGGATTCGCCCGCGAACCTGAACTGTGTTTTCAGAATGTGAAGAAGACGCCAGGCGGAGATTCTCGGGCCGCAGGGAAAACAAGGCATCGCCCGTGGGGAGTGGCGCTGGCCAGCTTAGCGGACCACAGTGCACCGTTCCAGCGACAACTTTCGCGCGAAGCAGGTTGGTATGCCCGATGAACTGCGCGACGTACGCGGTTGCGGGATGGCGATAGATGTCACGCGGAGTGGCGACCTGCTCGAGTTCGCCGGAACGCAGAAGCGCGATACGGTCGGACATGACCATCGCTTCTTCCTGGTCGTGCGTGACAAAGACGAAGGCGATTCCAACTTCACGCTGCAGGTTTTTCAATTCCACCTGCATCTGACGACGGAGGTTGGCATCGAGAGCGGAAAGCGGTTCATCGAGCAAGAGCAGACGTGGACGATTAACCAAGGCCCGCGCGAGGGCGACGCGTTGTTGCTGGCCGCCGCTGATCTTTGACGGCTTCTTTTTCGCGTGCGCAGACATTTTTACTTTATCGAGCGCCTCGTTGACGCGCTGCGCGACTTCTGCTTCAGGCCGTCTGGCCACGCGCAGTCCGTAGGCTACGTTTTGCTCCACGGTGAGGTGAGGGAAGAGCGCATAGCTCTGAAACACCGTGTTGACGCGGCGTTTGTAGGGCGGAAGGGGATCGAGTCGCTCACCGCCCATCCACAGCTCGCCGGACGTGGCGTCCTCGAATCCGGCGATGATTCGTAATAACGTGGTCTTGCCGGAGCCGCTCTCGCCGAGAATGGTCAGGAATTCACCTTCGGCGATGTCCAGGGAAATGTCGCGGAGCACCACATTCCGGCCAAAAGACTTGGCCAGCTTCTGAATTTGGAGCAGCGTGGATTTCTCCGCAGATGGAGCGGGAGGGTGCGTCAGTGAATCAGATGGAGAAACCATGCATTACTGTCCTTCAGCGTTGAGTACGAAGCAAAGTCGAAATTCCCACCCTACCAAAATCGCGTAGGGTGGGCACCCTCAAGACCTGTTCCGCCTCCCGCACTATTGCGCGGCCTTTACTTCATTCCAGATTTCGTTGTACTTCGCGCGGCGAGGAACGTTTTGCCAGAAGTAGATTCGTTTCTGGTAGTTGTCCACGTCGTCCAGGTGCAGCGTCTTGACCTCGTCCGGGGTCATGAACTGGGCTGCTTGCGGATTTGCGGGAACGTAGTGGGTTTTGTCGGTGACCAGTTTCTGTGTTTTCGCCTCGACCATATATTCGAGGAACTTCTGCGCAAGTTCCTTGTTCTCGCTGCCCGCGGTGATCATCAGGTGATCGATCCAGCCGGTGGTGTTCTCTTTGGGAATCGTTTCTCCCGCAGGGAATCCCGCTTTCTTCAGGTCAGCGGTGTTTAGTGGCCATCCCATGCCGATCACGATCTCGTGGCTCTGAAACAAGTTGGTAAGTTCGCCGCCGGTGGACCACATCTTACGGATATTCGGCTTAAGTTCGAGCAACTTCTTCTTCACCGCGTCGAGTTCCTGGTCGGACAAGTTGTAGAGATGCGACGGATCGGGCTTGTCGTAGCCGAGGACTTGGGCCGCCATGTAGACGGTGGAGAGATCGTCCCACACGGAGATCTTCCCTTTGTATTTCGGATCCCAAAAAACGTTCCAGGAGTCGGGCGGCTGAGCAAAAACCGTCGTGTCGTAGATGATCGGGTCGGGACCCCACATGAAGGGAACGCCGTACACCTGGCCGTTCGCGCGAACGAGCGGAAGCGAAGTGAGTTGCGGGGAAAGCTGGCTGTAGCTCGGAATCTTGCTTAAGTCGAGCGGAGCAGCGAGACCTGTGGTGGCGATCGAAGTGGCAACATCGCTCGACGGAGAGATCACGTCGTAGTTGCCGGCGCTGCCTCCGCGAAGCTTGGCGACAAGTTCGTCGCTCGATCCCATGTAAGAGGCGGAGACTTTACAGTGATTCTCGTCTTCGAAGGCCTTCACGAAGGACGGATCGGCGTAGCCCTCCCAGACGAGGAGGTTGAGAGTGGGAGCCTTTTTCGAACAGGATCCGACCAGAAGGAGCGCGGTAAAGATCGGCAGCAACCTCGACAGCGTCTTGCGATTCATGGTTCCTCCGCAGACTTACGGCTGCGAAACTCCGAAAGTTTAGAACGTTGGCGGCGTATTGACCCACAACAGCCAGGTTTCTTTGCGGCCGGGATTCTTCCAGCGGTGTGGCGTGGTGCTTTCGAAGTAGAAGCTGTCGCCCGGTTTCAGACGGTATTCTTCGCCATCGACGGTGATTTCCAGATCGCCCCGCAAGACGTAGATGAACTCTTCGCCTTCGTGCGCGTAGGAGTCGCCGCTTCCTGCTTCAGGGGCGATGCGGAACAAATGCGGCTCCATGACGGTGTTGCCCCAGGCCAGCAGTTCCATGCGAACGCCCACGCCGGCTTCGAGTACCTTGCGTTCTTGCGGGGCGCACTCGGCGGCTGCTTACATCGTTCGCATCGAAGAAGTCCAGGATGTTGGTCTTATAGAAACGGGCGAGTTTGCGCAGAGTGCCGACCGAGCCGGTCATCTGTGAGCGTTCCATGGCACTGAGAAATCCAACGGAGATTCCGACAGCTTCGGCGACCTGGGCCAGCGAGAGCTTGCGGCGGGAGCGCAATTGGCGAAGGTGCGCTCCGATGGCTCCGGCATTGCCGTTAGAAGCGGGCTGGACTTTGCCTTCGCGCTTGAGTAATTGAACGATCGCGGCGGCATTGAGCCCGCGCACTTTGCGCAGGAAGCGCGCGCGCTTGAGTAGTTTCACGTCTTCATTGGTGTAGAGCCGGTACTTGCTCTTCGTACGTCTCGGCCTTGCCAAACCAAGGCTTTCCCACGAGCGGATCACGGAAGGCGAAACGCCCACCTTCTTGGCGACATCTCCGATTTTCAAGTAAGGTTCAGTCCATCTGAGTTTGTCGTTGAACCCCGGATCCCCAAGCGGGATAAGAAATTTCTATCGGGTGGACGCATTTTTTTCTCCTTGACAGCGTCCGGGCCCCTTCTCTAACCTTGCGGGATTATAGCAAGGTTGTGGCAGGACACAAGCAGTTCGCTTTCAAACAAAACAAATCCCAACTTTCCCGGTTGTATGGAGGCACCATGGCGTCACTGCGGACCCGCCGCTCCGAATTGTGTCTGAACACGACGTATGCCAGCACGCTATTCCTGCTTCTCGCGATCTGTCTTCTGCCAACGCTGGTTTCGGCCCAGGGCACGGGAGGCCGCATACTCGGCCGCATTGTCGATCCCTCGGGCGCCGTTCTTTCGAGCACCAAGGTGGTTGCGACGAATGACGCGACCGGTGTCAGCCGCGAGACGGCGAGCAATGACAGCGGCGATTACGTCTTTCCCGATCTGCCGGTCGGCACCTACTCGCTGACCTTCGACCTGACGGGATTCAAGAAAGTCGTTCGCCACGCGATCACGCTGGATGTGAACCAGGTGATCACGCTCAACATGACGATGCAACTGGGCGCGGCGCAGGAAGTGGTGGACGTAACGTCGGAAGCGCCGCTGGTCGATACGAGCAGCACGCAACTGGGCGCGGTCGTCAACAACCGGTCGGTCAATGAATTGCCGCTGAATGCCCGCGACAGCTATCAATTCCTGCAGTTGCAGCCCGGAGTGCAGTCGCAACTGGGATCGAGCGGCGGGACCTTTTATGGCAGCGACAGCGCGGGATCGGTATCGGTGAACGGTGGCCGCGATCGTGCCAACAACTTCAGCGTGAACGGCGGCGACGCCAACGATCAATTTGTAAACCTGCCGACGATTCAGCCGACTCCGGATGCTATCGAAGAATTCCGGGTCATCAGCAATACGTTCGACGCAGAGTATGGACGCAACTCGGGCGCCGTCGTGAACGTGGTGACGAAATCCGGGACCAACATGTGGCACGGGAATGTGTACGAGTATTTCCGGAACAAGGTGCTGAACGCGCAGGGATTCTTCGATACAAGCAAGGCGCAGTTCAATCAGAACCAATTTGGTGGAACGTTTGGCGGGCCGCTGAGAAAAGATCGTACGTTCTTCTTTACCTCGTATGAGGGACGGCGGATTCGGCAGGGGCAGTCAGGGGATATTGTTAATGTGCCGAGCATGGCTGAGAGGACCGGCGACTTCAGTCAGGGGGGAGGCTTTGGCGGCGGGATTTCCGACCCGTTTGTCGCGCAAGTTCTGGACGGACGTCCGAATTGCGATTCGGCTCTTGGTTTGACCCCGGGCGCAATCTCCAACATGTACACGAGCGGCGGCTTCAGTAGTTTGAACCCGTTGCCTTGGAGCAACGTATTTCCGACCAGCCAGATACCGACGACGTGCATGGATCCGGTAGCAGTCGATCTCTTGCGGTTTGTTCCGGCCGCAAATCGTCCAGACGGAACCTACCAGGCTGTGCCGACAGGTGCACAGAATGCTGATCAATTCACCCTGCGGCTGGATCATCACATCAACGATCACCAGAATTTCAGCTTTTACTACTACTACACCGACGACAAGAATTTTCAGCCGTTCTACAACTTCCAGGCGTCGGGAGCGAATATCCCCGGATTCGGTACGAAAGTCGGCTCTCGATATCAGCAGTTCAACCCGAGCCACACCTGGACGATCAGCAATTCCCTCGTAAACGAGGCCCGCTTCACTTACATGCGGGAAGGCCAGTTGACGTTCCAACATCCGCAACAGACCGGTTCGGTACAGTCGTTCCTGCTCGTCGGCGGCTGCGCAAGCGGTTTGTTTCAATGGAACGTCGGATTCCAGTGCGATCACGAGCCTGCTGGGGACGAATCCGCAGTACGGCATCACGACCGGGCTGGCCAAGTAGCCATACGGGAGTTCCGTTTGTCGGAATTAGTGGCGGCTTCGCGCATCGGTAACGGTTGGGAAGGCGAACTGCCTCAGGTGGGAAACTCGTTTATGTGGGCGGACAATCTGACGTGGGTGAAAGGCAACCACACCGCCAAATTCGGCGTGGATGTGCGCCGTGCCCGTTTCGATCAGACTCTCTACTACAACGTGAGCGGCCAGTTCACCTTCGATGGATCGACGGCAAACTCGGTGCAATACAACGACAATTATGCCAGCTACCTGCTGGGTCTGGCGGACAGCTACAGCCAGGGTTCGGCACAGCGTGAAAATGTACGCACAACCGGTCTGTATCTCTTCGCGCAAGATAGCTGGAAGATCAAGCCGTCGTTGACGCTGAATTATGGTCTGCGTTGGGAGCTCGATACACCGCTTGCCGATGTATTGCATCACGTGCAGACGTTCCGACCGGGACAGAATACGGCCGTATATCCCTGCCAGTTGACGCCTGATGAGCAGCCAAGCTTTGGAGCCAGCACCTGTGCGGATGCTGGAGTTCTACCCACTGGACTGGTGGTGCCCGGGGACAAAGGCATTCCCGCGGGCATGACGCAGACGTATTACAAGGCATTTGCGCCTCGAATCGGTATTGCCTATAGTCCGAATTTCTCAAGCGGACTGCTGGCGAAAATTTTCGGGGCGAACGGCAAGACCAGCATTCGCTCGGGCTGGGGTTTGTTCTACAACCCGATGGAGCAATTAGTGCTCGAGCAGTTTGGTGCTGAGCCTCCGTTCGGGGGAAGCACGTACCTGCCTTCGACATTCTTCAATACGCCGTTCATTGGCCAGAACGGCGGCCCGAACCCGAATCCGTTCAATGGAATTTTGAGTCCGGCGCCAGGCACACCAACGGATTGGGCTAGCTTCCGTCCGATGCTGCTGTACGGCGATTTCCAGCCGAAGATGCGGACGCAGTACACCGCGCAGTACAACCTCACGATTCAGCGCGAGTTGGCCAAAGACGTTGTTTTGCAACTAGGCTACGTCGGGTCGCAGGGGCACCGCTTGCTGGCGTCGCATGACATCAATGCGGCGAATCCTGCAAGTTGCCTTGGGATTATTGCACTGGCAAATACGGACCCGGCTTGGGTCACGGACGGATTTGGAACCCAGACATCCTGCGGTCCATTTGCCGAGGACAATTCGTTCCTGATCAGCCCGACGGCGATCGCACCTGCAGGTGGGCTGGTCGTTCCGTATTCCGGAAATGGCGGCGGGAATCCGACGGTGATCCCAGCGGGCACGACAATCGGCACCGTCGCGCCGAACGGAATTTTCCTGCCTGGGCTGCGCCCGTACTCGTCGCCGAATTGCAATCCAATGGCTGGCCAAGGGGTAGGAACCGGCTGCCCGGTGGATGGCATCTCTGTCTTCAGCAACATCTTCGCCGAAGACACGATCGCCGCCTCTGCCTATAACTCGTTCCAGGCGAGCTTAGAGAAGCGCTTTTCGCATGGATTGCAGTTGCAGGCGGCTTATACCTTCAGCAAGTCGCTGGACTGGGCGTCGAGTTTCGAAGAGACGGTGAATCCGTTCAACTACAAGGCGAGCCGTGCACTTTCGTTGTTCAACTCGGCGCAACGGTTCGTCATCAATTACGTATGGGATCTGCCTGCACGCAAATACAGCGGAGTTGCCGGCAAGATTCTGGATGATTGGCAATTGTCGGGAATTATCCAGTTCCAGAGTGGCTTCCCGATCCGCATCCAGACGCAGAACGACAACGAGCTGATCAGTAGCCTGTTCTTCCTGGGCGCGGCTGCACCGCAGTTGAGCGGGCCACTTCACATCCTGAATCCTAAGCAGATCCAAACGTTGAACGTCGCAGGTTCGGATCAAAGCGGACACTTCTACTTCAATGCCAACAACTTTTCTGACCCGGCTCTCGGTACCTTTTCCACCACACCGCGCTCGATTTGCTGCGGACCGGGTGAAAATCAGTGGGATATCACAGTCTCCAAACGGATTGCTTTGTCGGAGTCGAAGTACTTCCAGTTCCGCACGGACATCTTCAACTTGTTCAACAAAACGCAGTTTGTGAACCCGGACGGCAACTTTCGCAGCACAACCTTCGGGCAAGTGCTGCAGGCCCGCGATCCGCGTCTGGTGCAGTTTGCTTTGAAGTTCTACTTCTAAGATGTGAACGTTCAATCCCGGGCGGCGCGACCGCCCGGGCAATCTAATGGCCTGACGACCAAAGAATCGCTGGCCTGAGTTTTCCCGGAGACCTCGATGTACCCCGATCTACAGAAAGAGCTTGCTACCTTTGAGCGACGGACGCCGAAATCCGCCGAAGCCCACAAGAAAAATCTCAAGCGGATTCCGCTTGGTGTTGCCAGCAACTATCGCGCGTACGATCCGTGGCCGATCTTCGTGAAAGAGGCCAGCGGCAGCAAGTTCCGCGATCTCGACGGCAACGAATACATCGATCACAACCTGACGTTCGGCGCGCTGATGGCGGGACATTGCCATCCGGCGGTGATGAAGGCCGTCGAAAAGCGGTTGTCGACCGGCACCATGTTCGGCATGCCGCACGACATGGAATGGGAATTGGCGGAGGAGATCTGCAACCGCTTTCCCGTGGAGATGTGCCGGTTCGGCAACAGCGGAACCGAAGCGACCATGCATGCCATCCGTCTGGCGCGTGCGGCTACTGGACGCGACAAGATCATCAAGTTCGAAGGCGCGTACCACGGGCTGCACGACAGCGCGTTGGTCAGCGTGAAGCCGCATGCGCCGGAATACGGAGATATCAACGCTCCGACTGCAGTGCCAGGAGGCCTGGGAGTTCCCAAGTCTGCGATCGAAAATGTGAAGATCGCGACGTTCAATGATTTGAATTCCGTTGAGCGGCGTTTCAAGGAGAATCCCGGCGAGATTGCCGCGATCATTCTCGAACCGATCCTGATGAACGTCGGATTGTGCATGCCGCAACCCGGCTTCCTCAAAGGACTGCGCGAACTAGCCACGAAATATGGCGCGCTGCTGATCTTTGACGAGGTGAAGACCGGCGCGAAACTCGGATGGGGCGGCGCCAGCGAATACTTCGGCGTATTGCCCGACATGATCTGCCTGGCGAAGTCGATTGGCGGCGGCTTGCCGCTGGCGGCATTCGGCGCGCACAAATCCGTGATGGACCTGATCTCGCAGCACAAGGTCTTCCACGGCGGCACTTACAACACGAATCCGGTATCGATGGCGGCGGGACTGGCGACGTTCCGGGAAGTTCTCACTCGCGAGAACTACGCGCATGTCGGCAAACTCGGGAAGAAACTTGCCGATGGATATCGCAAGATCATCGCGAAGGTCGGACTGCAGGCATACATCGCGGAGGCCGGAGCTAACGGAGCGCTGATGCTCTATCCGAAAGAGATCGTGAACTATCGCGACTGGACTGTGATTGACGTCGATCTGTGGCGGCATTACTGGTTCGGCATGGTCAACCGCGGCGTGATGGCGCAGCCGTACTGGTGGGATGAGCAGTGGACGATCTCCGTCCAGCATACCGAGGCCGATATCGATAAGCACCTGGCGGCATTCGACGATATCGCGGCGTCGCTGGCGAAAGCGCAGCAGGAGCGCAGCGAGCGCGTGCCGGCCGAAGTAGCACATTAAAACAAGTTCTCAGTCGTCAGTTGTCAGTCTTCAGTCGTTCGGAGTCCGAACGCTGTGGCGGATGGCTGACGACTGATGACTGATGACTGGAATTGTCGACGACTCCACAATCCGAACAGCCTCACCTGATTCGCGCGCTTGGACGGCGCGATCTTGTGCTGCTGTTTGTGGTGGCTGTGTTCAATCTGAATGTCGTGCCGTCGATCGCAGCGAATGGCGGCGTGACGGTCTGGCTGTGGATCATCTCGCTGCTACTTTTCTTCTGGCCGCAGGGAATCGCTGTCATCGAACTGGCGCATCGCTATCCCGGGGAAGGCGGCGTGTATCTCTGGGCCAAGGAAGTGTTCGGAGACTTTCACGGATTTCTTTCCGGCTGGTGCTACTGGACCAACAACATGCTGTACGTGCCGACCGTGATGCTGTATTTCGTCGGCGTGTCGGTGTACGTGCTCGGCCCGGGACATTTGGGGCTGGCCGACAACAAGATTTTCGCATCGGTTGCATCGCTGACGTTGCTGGCTCTGCTGACCATCTTCAATATCCTCGGGCTTGGAGTGGGGAAGTGGATCAACAATCTTGGGAGCGATCGGAACATTTATCGCAGCTGCGGTGCTGATCGGGCTGGGGATCGTGATCTGGTCGCGGTTCGGAACTACGATCACGCCGGCTGATTTCAAGATTCCGGCGAATCCGAAATTCGTCCTGAATTCCTTTGGAGTGATTTGCTTTGGGCTGGTGGGGCTCGAACTTGCGTCCGTGATGGGGGATGAGATTAAAGATCCGCGAAAGACTCTGCCGGGAGCGGTGGCGTGGGGCGGAGTTCTTTCCGGCGTCCTTTATATCGGCGCGACGCTGACGCTGCTGATCGCAGTCGGAAAGAACGTCAATGTGCTGCAGGGGATCGTGCAGGCCGTCAGTCACATGGCGGGGCGCGTCGGGATTGGCTGGATCACCGTGCCATTTGCGTTGATGCTCAGCCTGTCGATCGCGGGCATTGGCTCGGCGTGGATGGGCGGTTCGGCCCGCATCCCGTTCGTTGCCGGGCTCGATTCCTACATGCCCTCGTGGCTGGGAAAGGTGCATCCGAAATATGCGACTCCCATACGCCGCGCTGATCGTGCAAGGGACTCGTCTCGCGCAGTTCTGGTCATTTTGAATTTCGCAGGGGCCGGCGTTCAAGAAACCTTTCAGAAACTGCTTTCACTTGCGGTGGTGCTGCAACTTGTGCCGTTCGTGTATATGTTCGGAGCTCTGGTGAAGTTCGCGGTGACCGAATCTGCTCCGAAGGGTGCAGTATGGCAGGGTCACGATGTTCCTTGCCGGTCTGAGTGGATTTCTGACGACGGTTCTCGGGATTGTGCTGGTGTTTTTTCCGGCGCAGCAGATTACCTCAATCTGGCAGTACGAGCTATGGATGGTCGGCGGGACCTTGTTCTTTGTCGGCCTGGCGGCATTCTTCTTTTTTGTCTATGGGCGGCATAAGTCTGCCAACGGCATTGCGGTGGGGGCGGCTGCGACGGCCGTTCCGGTGAGCGAGGCTCATCGATAGTTAGCTGTGTGCACCATGTCGGGGTGGTTCAAGCGTTCTTATGGGGCCTTGCGCCCCAGGAGGCCACGATGCCTAGCGGAGTTCAGACGGAAGTGAAGACCTATCAGATGTTCATCAATGGCGAGTGGGTCGCCAGCAAGTCGGCGAAGACATTTCCTGTTTACGATCCATCGACGGAAGAAGTGATCGCCCAAGTTCCCGACGCGACCGCGGACGATGTGAACCGCGCCGTGGCCGCGGCGAAAGCCGCGTTTGAAGAGGGTCCATGGGCCACGACCACTGCGCAAGAACGTGGACGCGTACTGTTCCGCATGGCGGAGAAAGTCCGGCAGAATCTGCCTGCGCTGGCGGAACTCGAATGCCGCAACACGGGCAAGCCGATCGTCGAGGCTGAGTACGATCTGACCGATGTTGCGACCTGCTTCGAATACTACGGCGGACTGGCCACGAAGATCATCGGGCAAGTGAATCCCGTTCCCGACAATGCGATGTCGCTTTCGCTGAAAGAGCCGGTCGGAGTGGCGGGGCAGATCATTCCCTGGAATTATCCCATGCTGATGGCGGCGTGGAAGTTGGCTCCGGCGATTGCCGCGGGATGTACATGCGTGCTTAAGCCCGCCGAACAGACGCCGCTCACCGCGCTGGAATTTGCGAATCACTTTGCGGATTGTGGGCTCCCCGCTGGCGTGGTCAACATCATCACCGGTTTTGGCGAAAGCTGCGGGGCGCCTCTGGTCCAGCATCCGGATGTGAACAAGATTGCCTTCACCGGCAGTGCGGCTGTCGGCAAGATCATCGTAAAGCAGGCGGCTGACACGGTGAAGCGAGTGACGCTGGAACTTGGTGGCAAGTCGCCCAACATCTTCTTCGCCGACGCGGATTTTGAGGCTGCCATTGACGGTGCGCTGTTCGGAGTGTTCATCAATCAAGGGGAGGTCTGCTCGGCTGGAAGCCGCATTCTGGTGCAGAAATCCATCTACAAGAATTTCGTCGAGGCGATGGCCGAGAAGGCGAAGAAGATCAAACTGGGTCCGCCGCTCGAGCGCGAAACCAAGATGGGGCCGCTGGTCAGCAAAGAGCAGTATGACCGCGTGAACCAATATCTGGAGATCGGGAAGAAGGAAGCGAAGCTGGCGTCGGGCGGCGGGCGTCCGGAGAAATTTGCCAAGGGATACTATGTGCAGCCGACGATCTTCTACGACGTCGACAACAGCGCACGCATTGCTCGCGAAGAAATCTTTGGGCCGGTCGCTTCGGTGATTCCGTTCGAAGATGAAAAGGATGCGATGAAGATCGCCAATGATTCTCCGTACGGCCTGGCCGCTGCTGTGTGGACGCGCGACATCTTCAAAGCGATGCGTTCTGTGAAGGCCCTTCGCGCAGGAATCGTCTGGGTGAACCACATGCAGCCGACTTACGTCGAAGCTCCATGGGGCGGATTCAAGCAGTCTGGTTTTGGGCGCGAACTCGGGGCCTGGGGAATCGAGGAATATCTCGAGACCAAGCAAGTGCATATCAATTTGAACGAATCACCGATTGGCTGGTACTGATCGAGTGCGAGTCCTGAGTCCCGAGTCGTGAGCATAAGAGACCAGCGAGGCGGCCAACGACAAACGACAAGACCGACTAACAACTAACAACTAACAACTGAGGATCACGATGTCTGTCATTCAACTTCGCACATAAATTCCCGGGCCTAAATCGAAGGCTCTTTCTGAACGCCGCGCGAAGGCTGTGCCGCGCGGACTTTCTCATGGCACTCCGATCTACGTTGCCAAGGCCGAAGATGCATGGCTTGAGGATGTCGATGGCAACCGCTATCTCGATTTTGCCGGCGGCATTGGCTGCCTCAATGTCGGGCACCGCCGCGATGAAGTCATCGACGCGGTCAGGGAGCAGCTGGATCAGTTTCTCCACACCTGCGTGCAGGTTACGCCGTACGAAAGCTATGTTCGGCTCGCTGAGCGTATGAATGAGGTTACGCCCGGAAAGTTTCGCGAAGAAGACGATCTTTGTAAACAGCGGCGCGGAGGCAGTGGAGAATGCGGTGAAGATCGCGCGGGCGTATACGAAACGTCCGGGGATCATCGCATTTGAAGATGCTTTTCATGGGCGCACGATGATGACGCTGGCGCTGACCAGCAAGACGCATCCTTATAAAGCTGGATTTGCGCCGCTTCCCGGCGAGGTCTATCGCGTTCCATATGCGTATTGCTATCGCTGTTCGTATTCGAAGACGTATCCGTCGTGCGACCTGTATTGCGCGCGGCATCTGGAAGAAACGTTTAAAAGAGTGGTCGCGAATGAAGAAGTGGCGGCTGTGATTGCCGAGCCGGTGCTGGGAGAAGGTGGATTTGTTGCGCCTCCGCCGGACTACTTCAAGGTTCTGATTGAACTCTGCCACAAGTACGGAATCTTATTCATCGCGGACGAAGTGCAATCCGGGATTCGGACGCACCGGGGCGCTGTTTGCGAGTGAGCGGTATGGAATCGAGCCGGACCTTCTGGTCACTGCCAAATCTACTGGGCGGTGGATTGCCGTTGGCCGCAGTGACGGGACGCGCAGAAATCATGGATGCTCCCGGGCGTCGGCGGACTGGGCGGAACATTCGCCGGCAATCCGCTGTCGTGCGCGGCGGCGCTGGCGGTGCTCGATCTGTTTGAGCGCGAGAATTTGCTGGCGCGGGCCAATGAACTCGGGGATCACTTCCAGCGCCGAGCGCGCGAATGGCAGCGCCGGTGGACCATGATTGGAGATGTTCGCGGCCTCGGCGGAATGCAGGCTATGGAACTGGTGCAGTCGCAGGAAACGAAGACTCCCGCGACCGACGAAACGAAGAAGATCTCGCAATACTGCTATGAGCACGGGCTAATCACGATCACGGCGGGCACGTATTCGAATGTGATCCGTGTGTCTGGTTCCGCTGGTCATCACAAACGAGCAGATGGACGAGGCTCTTGACGTGCTCGAATCCGCCATCGCGAATGTGTGCGACTCCGAAAGGCGCCGTAGCGCAGTTGGTCTGAAAGTAGCGGGCCTCACAGTGGAAGTTCTGGTGGCTGTATAACTGGTTGCGTCGGAGTGCACCTACGGCGTATCTCCGCTCCGGCAACTCATTCTTCGCGATAGCGAAAGGCATTACCATCCATGAGCGTAGCCGCACCTCCTGCGAACAAGCTTACCCATTATATTAACGGCCAGTGGGCGGGATCGAATTCCTCCGAATGGCGCGACGTTGTCAATCCCGCAACTGGCGAAGTTCTTGCGAGCGTTCCTCTGGCCGGTGCTGAGGACGTGAATGCGGCTGTCGAGGCCGCGGCCGCTGCATTTCCGGAATGGCGGCGCACTCCGCCAGAAGACCGCATTCAGCCGCTGTTCAAACTGAAGATGCTGCTCGAAGAGCACATCGACGACATTGCGCGCATCATCACGATGGAGAACGGCAAGACCTTCACGGAGGCGAAGGCCGAGATGCGGCGCGCCATCGAGAATGTCGAAGTGGCCTGCGGCATTCCGATGATGATGCAGGGCTACAACCTCGAAGACGTGGCGCGCGGGATCGACGAGATGATGATCCGGCAGCCGCTGGGAGTTGTCGCGGCGATCGTGCCCTTTAATTTCCCCGGCATGATTGCGTTCTGGTATCTGCCGTACGCGATAGCGACGGGGAACACGTTCATTCTGAAGCCGAGCGAGCGCGTGCCGCTGACCATGCGGTACGTCTACGAGTTGATCGAGAAGACCGGTTTGCCGAAAGGTGTAGTCAACCTCATCAATGGCGGCAAGGCGGCCGTGGATGCGCTGATCGACCATCCGAAGGTGCGGGCGATCAGCTTTGTGGGATCGACCCCGGTGGCGCGCTACATCTATTCACGATCGGCGGAGCAGGGAAAGCGCTGCCAGTGCCAGGGTGGTGCGAAGAACCATGTGATCGTGTTGCCGGACGCCGATATGCCGATGGCAACGCAGATCATCAGCGACAGCGCGTTCGGATGCGCTGGGCAGCGTTGCCTTGCTGTGTCCGTGGCTGTAACGATCGGCGAGGCGCAGAAGACATTTCGCGATTCGATTGCCGACGCCGCTTCAAAATTAAAAGTTGGCAACGGCCTTGAAGACGGCGTGCAGATGGGGCCTGTGATTACTCCGCAGAGCAAAGAACGCGTTGAGTCGCTGATTGGCGTGGGAGAGAAGCAAGGCGCGAAGATTCTGATTGATGGCCGTAACGCGAAGGTTCCGAAGCATGAGCGTGGAAACTTTGTGAAGCCGACGATTCTTGATGACGTGCCGGCGACCACCGAAATCACCGATACGGAAATCTTCGGGCCGGTGCTCAGTCTTGTGCACGCCGACGACATGGACCAGGCGCTCGCGTTTCTCGAACGCAGCGCCTATGGCAACCAGGCTTCACTTTTTACTTCCAGCGGGTCGGCGGCCCGGCGCTTCCGGTATGAAGCGCCCGCGGGCAACATTGGCATCAACATTGGCGTTGCCGCACCTATGGCGTACTTCCCGTTCAGTGGATGGAAGAACAGTTTCTTCGGCGATCTGCATGGTCAAGGCCGTGACGCGATCGAGTTCTACACTGATAAGAAAGTCGTGGTCGAGCGCTGGGCGAAGGAGCACAGCAGAAAATTCTAGAATGAGTGTTTGGGTGATTAAGTCATTGAGCCGTTGAGGCGATTGGGAGCGCGATCTTGCTTTGCAAATCACCCGATGACTCAATCGCACAATCGTTCAATCAATCCGAGGAATCTTATGACTACCACTACTGCAACTCCTGCCATGACTGGCCAGGAGATTGTTGATCTCACGAAGAAGCACACACTGTTTGAGTGGTCGGCGCAGTCGAAGGTCGATCCCATTCCCGTCGCGAAAGCCAAAGGAATCTATTTCTGGACGCCGGAAGGGAAGCGGTTCATCGACTTCAACAGCCAGCTGATGTCGGTCAACATCGGACATGGCGACGACCGCGTCGTTCAGGCGATTTATGAGCAAGCGAAGACGCTCGCTTACGCGAATCCGTTCATGGCGACCGAGCCGCGCGCCAGACTCGGCGCGAAGCTGGCTGAGATCACTCCGGGTGATATCGATACGTTCTTCTTCACCAACGGCGGCGCCGAGGCGAACGAAAACGCGATCAAGATGGCGCGTTTCTTTACCGGACGCCACAAAATCATGGCGCGCTACCGTTCGTATCACGGGGCGACTGCAGGCAGCATTACGCTGACCGGCGATCCACGGCGATGGGCGGCGGAGCCCGGCATTCCGGGTGTCGTGCACGTGCTGGATCCGTATCACGGCATCGAGCGCGGATGGGAGTCGGCGGAATCTTCGCTGGCGATGATCGAAGAGACCATGCAACTCGAGGGGCCGCAGACGATTGCGGCGTTCATCCTCGAATCGGTCGTGGGTACGAACGGCATTCTGATTCCTCCCGATGGCTACATGCAGGGCGTTCGCAAACTGTGCGACAAGTACGGCATCCTGATGATCGCCGATGAAGTGATGGCAGGATTCGGCCGCACCGGGGAGTGGTTTGCGATTGATCATTGGAAGGTCGTGCCCGATCTGATCTGCATGGCGAAGGGGCTCACGGCGAGCTATCTGCCGCTCGGAGCGGTCGGCATGCGCCATCACATTGCGCAACATTTCCAGGACAAAGTCTTCTACGGCGGACTAACGTACAACTCGCATCCCATGGGATGCGCGGCGGCGCTGGCGACCATCCGCGTATATGAAGAAGATCATCTGATCGAGAATGCCCGCAAGATGGGGGCGATCATGAAAGAGCTTGGCGCGGAGATGAGGGCCAAGCATCCGTCCGTAGGCGACGTAAGGTCGATCGGACTGTTTGGGATCTTCGAACTCGTCCGCAGCCGGAAGACGAAGCAGCCGATGGCTCCATTCAACGGGACTTCGGAGGAGATGGGATCGCTCGGAAAGTTCTTCCGCGAGCAGGGACTCTATACGTTGGTGCGCTGGAACTCGTTCTATACGAATCCGCCGCTGTGCATCAACGAGCAGCAACTGCGGGAGGCGTTCGCCATCATCGACAAGGGGCTCGAGATTACGGATCGCGCGGTGAAGGATTAAGGTCGGACTCACCTCCTGAAAATCAAAATCCCCACTCCACGAAAATCGTGTAGAGTGGGGAACCTTTATTCCGCTTATTTTCGTAACCCCACTCCCGGTTCAGTACCCAGCAGCAGACATGCACTCGAAAGCGCCAGCAATGGCCCTGCTGTGCTGAACAGGGCGCGGGCGCTGGTGCCGTATGCGCCCGTGTAATACGTATCCAGGACGAACGCCATGACCGTCACCGCTGCCGTTGGAATCAGCCAGGAGCGCGGCAATCGCTTCAGCTTCGGAATGCCCAGCGGCAGTAACCAGACGAACACATACCAGAAGTTGCGATCCCAGACGGAGCTCCACAGGTTCATCAGGTAATGGTTATTGCCTCGCAGCTCCTCGGCAAACGCCAGCGGGTTGTCCCAGTGTCCACCGATCCCGCGATGCAGTGTGAAAAGCGCAGCCAGGCCGACGATCCAACCCGTGACGATCCAGCCAGCGCCAATCCACAGCGACGCTCGGCGAGGCGCAGCCAGTTCCTTACGAACGACCAGCCACCATGCAGCCGTGAAAACGATGCTGAACGGGATGAATGATTCTTTGGCCATCGCTCCGAAAACCGCTACGGCGGGAATCAGCCAGAGCTGTTCATGCAAGAGAATCCAGTAAAGCGCCAGCAGGAAGAAGGCCTCGCCCGCATCCACCAGGCCGACGAGCCTCAGATTCGGGACGGCGAAATTGACCAGGTACAGCAGAGAGGCAATCAGCGACGCCGGATAGCTCAGGATGCGTGTTCCGATGACGACGATGAGCAGCGCCGTCCCGGCGATGAACAGAGAGTTGGCGACCAGAAGGCTGAAAATCACTGGGTCCCAACTCGCGATTCGGTGATCCGCCAAGTGGTAAAACGGACGCGCCATCCAGGGCACGAGCACGCGGTAGCGCATGTGTTCGAGCCGCGGAACCGGGTTGCCGGTGACCATATCCGCGTAGGTCTTCACATCGGCCAGGCCGGAGACCTGCCGCGGATCGTAGCGGTTCAGCGTGGGATAGCCGAGCCCCCAGGCAATCAGGAAGAAGAGCGCGTAGAGCCCGGCCAGCCGGATCGCCGAGGGACCGGGGCGGGGCGGGCTGAGGGTCTCAAACTCTGCGGGTCCGCGGGCGATTTCCTGCCCGTTCGGGCCGGACTGGGTCGATATCGGGTGCATTCGTGCAAGGCCAAGCTAGGCTGCGGGTTTTGTACTGTCAAGGCCCGAAACTCCGGCCGGTAAGTCGGGTTCGGAGAGGTGGCTCGAAGTGCCGGAGCGGGGGCTGGGGGAATTCTCAGCTGAGGTTCAAGGTTTTCCTCAGCAGAGCTTCAAGTAGGCATTGATCTTAGGGCTGAAATGGCTGTACCCTTATCCTCCAGCCGCAAAAAGGTACCGGGGGAGTGTTCGATATGAAAGGGATCGTTGCGCGAGCGCTTGGGCTTAGCGTTGTGTTGGCAGCTACTGCCGTAACCCTCACAGCGGGGGAGACCCCGAAGGCGAAGAATACGGGAACTCCGCTGATCACGGATTGGACGCAGCGGCATGTCGATCTTCTCGCAGCCGCGGACGCCCGAGCAGGCGGCACGCACTCAGAAGGACGTTCGGTATCAGCAGCAGTTGCTGCGGCACACATGCGCATCCGGTCCTGTCGACGAAGATCGACAGGACGCGCTTGGAGACGGTTCCAGCGATCTGCAGCGGGCGCCACAAGAGAGTCTGCACCGCGATTGGGCCTGAGACCTTGGGCCATGGCGCGACCGTCGGAGCAGGAAGATTCCCTGCGAAGTACTCGTTCAGCAGCACCGTGGCCGTTTGCGGCGGCAGTCCGAACCCTGACTTCATCGTCTTTCCCACGGGCGTGACTCCAAGTCCGGATCACAGGCCAGTATCGTTGGCTCTTACGAATCTCTATACGGGGTGCCCGAACGACCCCAATACCTGCAGGTTATCTGGGCCTATAACACAGGTGGCACGGTGAACACCTCTCCCGTGATTTCGTTTGACGGGACTCAGATCGCATTTACGCAAACCAATGGCAGGCATCAGCCAGCTTGGTGCTGGTGCGATGGACGGGTCGGGGGCACAGTGCAGACCCCTCTGACTCCGCCGGTAGCAGACCAGTGCCGCTTATCTCGGCTTGCACGGCACCTTGCATGGCGACGTTTTCACTCGGTGCGAATGATACGAACTCCTCGGTCTACTACGATTATGGAACCGATGCCGCGTTCGTGGGTGACGATGCGGGTAACCTGCACCAGTTCACGGGAGTTTTCAAAGGAACTCCGGCTGAGGTCACGACGGTAGGCTGGCCGGTTACCGTCAGCGGTAGCAGGCTTACTAGTGCGGTCTATGACGCCGGAAGCGGCAACGCGTTCGTTGGAGATAGCGGCGGCTTCCTGTACCGCGTGAGCAGCGCAGGTGGAGTCACGCCGTCAGGTCAGCTGGACTTTAGCCTCGGGCTCTCTCGGAGGGCCGGTGGTTGATCGAGGGATCTCGGATCGGTTTATGCGTTTTCTTCGAAGGATCGGGTTGCAGGCACGCCGGCGTGTATTCCAGCTGAGCACCAGCTTTGCTGCCGGGCGACTTGGGTCGGAGATCACCGTTGGAACCGCGACAACGGGACGACGCCGCTGTACAACGGAGCGTTCGACCACAACTACATCTTCTCCGCAGACAGCACGCGGAAGTCTTTATGTGTGCGGAAATCCCGGGGGGAATGCCGACGCTGTACCAAGATTCCGATCATCGCGGGTAGCCATGCAGGCCGCGGTCGTCGGGCCGGTTCTTTCGACCACTAGTCAGAACGACGTGTTCTCCCGTCACTGACATTTACAACCCAACGGTAACCGGAGCGGGATTGCCTGAGGAATGGGTCTTCGTCGAGTGTGCAGGCTGCGGGTACGCCATCGCCATGCGGCTGGTCGTTGCCTGCATCATGAACTTCCGGACGTTACTCCTGGCAGCCGAACACTCGTTACAACGCTGGGCAGCTGATTCTCGACAGCAACATGAATATTCAGGTTGCTGATAACAGCGGGGAGATCTCGGGAGCAACTCCGCCTGATGTGGCGAACCGTCGTCTTTGGCCGCAGACATCAGATGGCACGGTGTACACTGGCGATAATCAGGGCAAGTTGTCTGGGCCGTATCACCTGCGGCTTGGCCGGCGAGATACCACTTATGCTAGGGGCATTCAGAAATTGTAGACACGAACGGAAACATCGAGATTGTTCGAACGTCACTGGCGGGACATCGGGGAACACCGCAACCGACTTGGCCGGCCACGGAGGGCGCAACCACCACTAGACGGCGGAGTCACTTGGTACAATCTTGGGTGCCAATCCTGTCGCTGGCACTTGCGCAGCCAGGCGGGACCAGCGGAATCATCATGGACAATACTGTCGACTTCCAGCGGTGCTTCGCAAGTCTATTTCTCGACTCTTGCAGAGAGGGTGCGCTACTCAGGGCGGGACGGTGGTTGCGCCGTGCAAGCATCACAACAGGGATTAAACTAGCAAAGCAGGGGATCTATGTCAGCAGAAAATTCATCCAACGAAAAAGCACAGGCAGTTACTGCGGCAAGAAGCCCTACGAGAAGCCCAGCTTCCGCTTTGAGAAGGTCTTTGTGACCTCCGCCCTGTCTTGTGGCAAGACCGGGACGCAAGCACAGTGCTCGCTTGTGCTCAAAGCTTCTTAGTAGCTCTGCTCAAAGTTAACATGCGAAGAATTGCAATGTGCCTTCGTCTTCAGCACTGGGTCGATCTGGCCGCCATAGCCTAACCGTGCCATTACCCTGGTGCGGTTTTGGCGCTATTATTTTCATCGGTCGTCCCAGCTAGTTGCCCTCCCGGCTTTCTCCCCTCTGAGTGCAAGCTCCCCATGAACCTTGGTTGATTACGGCGACGTTCTGTGTCCGACTTCGTCCAATGCCTGGACGAGGTTGCGCACTGTCATCGAATGGCCGCAGTGCCAACAGGTGTGATTGGGGTCACTGGTTTACGGCCGGAAAAGCGGTAAAAAAGGGGGACCAGTTTTCTATTGCGGAACGCAACATGAAGCGGGAGAATTCATTCAATATCCTGGGTAAGGTTGTTTCGGTTGAGTTGATTCGAGATCTCTGTGGGGGAATTCTGATGAAAAAGCAAATATGGATGGTGGTGTTCGTATCTGTGGCGTTAGGACTTTCGGCGCTGGCGCAGAACAGCGCTGGCTCCTCCGCATCACAAACAGCTCCCGCTGCTCAGACCATGAGCGAGCGCGAGCCTCTGCAGCAGCCCAGCTCGCAGAATTTCTGGGATGGCGACGATCCGAATATCGCGAACCTGATGGCGCATCCGTTTGCGACCAAGAAGTACGTGCAGCGGCATACGGCTCCCATCAAGGATCGTCTCAACGAATTGGATGAAATCACCGCTGAGAACGGCGGGCGAATCAAGGATATCGATGCGCGCACCCAGCAGGGACTTAAGCTGGCATCGGAAAAGGTGAACCTGGCGGATCAGCATTCGGCGGACGCGGTCAACAAAGCACAACTGGCACAGACGGAAGCCAGTGGTGCGTCGACGCGCGTGGCTTCAGTCGAGCATCGGATTGGAAGCCTGGATGACTACAAGGGCACGGCGCAGACAGAAATTCGTTTCCATGCGGGCCAGAGCGTCCTCAGCAAGCAAGCGAAGAGTGCCCTGGACGAAATGGCGGCGCCGCTGAAAGGCCAGAAGAGCTACATCATCGAGGTTCGCGGATTTGCTCCGGGGCGTGGGCATGCCGCCGTGGCGAACTCGAAGAAAATGGCGGATTCGGTCGTACGCTACCTGGTGCTCACGCACGGGATTCCGGTATATCGGATCCACGTGCTGAGCTTGGGAAATGCTGATGTTGCCTCGGGCCGGCCTGCTTCTCGCGGGATCACCCATGGCCGCGTGGAAGTGAACGTCCTGCAGAACGGCTAGATCGATACAGCACAGCGATAGAGTCTCTTCGGAATTACCGAGGCGAGCCGGGAAGGCTCGCCTTTTTTTCTGGACCATGAGGCGGGACGGTAGTAGTTAGTTCCATTCAGGAACAGCGCGCGTCAAAATGTGATTAGAATCACAGACGCGTAAACCACGTGCAGCGATGACTCTGCGCAATGGATCCGCGGTTTTTCCCAGCGCCGCGAGCCATCGCACGGCGGAGCAATCCCATACGGAGGGAAAGCTGCCGCAGCCTATGGCGCGCCGCGGAGTGTTCTACAGTGAGCGCGCAAGGTGCCCGGGAAAATTTTGAATTGAGGGTTGGCTATGAGTCTTGCCGATCGAAGAGGTATTGCTGTGTCCGCGGAGTGGTTGCGCAGTGGTCCACAAAGCTACGCGCTTGCAACGGCAGCCGTGTTGATTTCAGGTTTTCTGCGGCAGTTGCTGGATGGTTGGCTCGGATTTAGTCACCCCTTTATTGTCTTTTGCCCAGCGATCGTCCTGCTGGCGCTAGCCATTAGCTTGGGAACGGCTTTGTTTGCCACCCTTCTATCCGCATTCTTTGCACAGTATTTTCTTTTGGAGCCTGTGCGCTCACTTTCTGTCCGGAACGCTGGGGACGTTGTTGGGCTCCGACTGTTCCTGCTTGTAGGGATCGCGATCAGCGGAATTGGAGATCAATACAGGCGTCGCACGCAGCGGCTCCGGGAGTTCGAGAAGGCAATTGAAGGCGTGCAGGAGATGATTCTGGTAATCGACCGTAACTATCGCTACCTGATCGCCAATCGTATGTTCCTGAGCTACATCGGGCGAAAGCAGGAGGAAGTTCTCGGACGGACAGTGCAAGAAATCATGGGACCTGATGCATTTCAGTCGATCTTCAAACCGAAGCTCGATGAGTGCTTCAAGGGAACGGCGGTCCACTTCGAGTACCGGTATCGCTACCCGCAACGCGGAGAGCAGGATATCGCGGTGTCATATTTCCCGATTACAAGCTCTGGTGGTAGCGACCGGATTACGGTTGTTTTGCGGGACATTACAGAGGAGAAACGAATACAGGCGGCGTTGCGCCGCCGCGAAGAGGATTACCGTCTATTCGTCGAGCGAAGTTCCGAAGGAATCTTTCGCGAAGAGGTGGCCGAGCCCATTCCGGTGGATCTCGCGGAAGACGAGTTGATCGAGCGGATTCGCCGCGATTCTTATGTGGCGGAGTGCAACGATGCGCTGGCGAGGATGTACGGCTTCGGGTCGGCGCAGGAAATAGTCGGCAAACGGCTGGCCGACATGCTGGTGCCGGATGCTACAGAGAACCTTGACATGATGCGGGCATTCATCCGCGGCGGGTTTCAGGTTCTGGAACACTTCTCCCACGAAGTGGACGCTCAGGGAAATCGTAAGGCGTTCCGCAACAGCCTGACCGGCATTGTCGAGGATGGGAAACTGGTTCGAACCTGGGGCATTCAGTCCGACTTCACGGAGCAGTTGAAAGCAGAAGAATCCCGCGTAGCGGCGGAGCGTGCATTGAAGACGAGCGAGGTCCACTTCCGGGAGCTGGTGGAGCAGGCGTCGGACGGGATCTTTATCGCCGATCCACCGGCTGGCTATACCTGGACGTGAATTCGGCTGGGGCCGAGATGCTCGGATACACCCGCGACCGAGGTGCTGCAGAGCTCTCGATCGCCGACTCTTGGTTTCGCTCGAAGATCAGCGCGCGACTTGCGGACGAAATTGCATCGCTTCTCGGATGGAGCGCACTATTGCAGTCGACTGGACATTCCGCCGCAAAGGACGGTTCCGACCTTTCCCGGCGAAGTCGGTGGCCCGGCAGCTTCCGGATGGCAGACTGCAAGGCATTCTCCGCGACATGACCGAGCACAAACTGCGCCGAGGAAGAACTGCGGCGTAGTGACGAGCGATTTCGCGTCGCGCTTGAAAGACTCTCCAATTACTGTGTTCAATCAGGATAGCCGAGCTCCGCTTTACGTGGATCTATAACCCGCAGCATTTCTCGCCGCTCAGGAGTCATTGGCAAAGACCGGCACTGCAGATCCTGTTGGACCGAAGAATGCAGCGCTGCATACTCACTCGCAATGAAGCGTCATGTGCTGAATACCGGGCGTTCCGCATGCGGGACGAGAGTCACGATAGCTTTCAAGACGGCAGAATCACTAGCGTTCGACCTTACGCTCGAGCCGCTCGTTCAATGCCGCGAACAAGATGTCATCGGAATTACAGGAGCCGCGGTGGATATCGCGCGCTTGCGCGAGATTGCCGATCGCTTGCTGAATGCAAAGGATCAGCTTATCGCGGGAGAAGACGTTACCTCGCAGGGCGAGATACGGACAGAACTTGGGATTCGAAGACATCATCGGGCAAACGCCCCGGAGTTACGCGAAGTGTTGCGGAAGACGCCAGCGTCGTTGCGCCCGACGCAATTCGACGGTGCTGATGCTGGGCGAAACTGGCACGGGAAAAGAACTGCTGGCCCGGTCTGTGCACGCGGCTCAGTTCCGCGCAAGGACAACAATTTCGTGAAGCTCAATTGTGCGGCTGTTCCCTCAGGACTGCTGGAAAGCGAACTGTTCGGCCACGAAAAGGGGGCATTCACGAGCGCGGTCAGCCAGAAAGTCGGACGCATCGAACTGGCGGATAAAGGAACGCTGTTCCTCGACGAGATTGGCGAGTTGCCGCTGGAACTGCAGCCCAAGCTACTGCGTGTTTTGCAAGACCGCGAGTTTGAACGGCTGGGCGGCGATGCATACCCTGCACGTGGACGTGCGCATCGTCGCGGCGACGAATCGCGATCTTCGTCAGGAGGCTGGCCGATAAGAAGTTCCGCGAAGATCTTTTCTACCGGCTGAATGTCTTTCCGCTCGAACTGCCACCTTTGCGTGAACGGCGGGGAGATATCCCGATGCTGGTCGAGCATTTCGTCGAGAAGCACAGCCAGCAGATGGATAAGCGCATCGATGTGATTCCCGATGACACGATCGATATTCTGCAGGATCCAGAACTGGCCGGGCAACATCCGCGAACTGGAAAATGTGCTCGAACGCATGGTCATCATGACCAAGGGCGCCGTTCTGGCGGCTCCTCCTACCGAATTGGAGGATGCAGAGAATTCGATCGAAGACAGTCTCACCGAAATTGAACGCGAGCACATCTTGCGCATTCTCCGCGAGACGAACGGCGTTCTCTCGGGAGCGGACGGAGCGGCCAACCGGCTGGGACTCAAACGGACTACGGTGCAGTCAATGCTGAAGCGGTTCAACATCCAGGCGGCAGACTTCCGGCGCACGGCCACGGTGCGTACGGCGGAGCTTAGCCTCATCTACTTCTCCAGGCGGTTGTATTTCTTCAGCACTTCCCGCAACCGCTCGTGCGGCAACGCAATGACGGTGTGGTTGTTGATGCCGGTCATGGTTTCGGCCGCGACCATGGCATTGATCACAGCCTCCTCCGTCGCCTGCACTGTCGCCAGAAATATCGGATCCAGAGAATCGTTGGGCAGCATAGTGAGCTGATGCAAGCCTTTTGTTCCGACTGCGCCCGGATTTGCCGTCGAGAACGCGATGAAAATGTCCCCTGAGCCGTCGCCGGAGTAGCTGCCATCCCGTCCCAGACCCAGAGAAACCTTCTTCGCGATGCGCTTGAGTTGCGTCGGGAATGAATGGAGCATCCGTAGCCACCACCACAATGATCGAGCCTATATCCTTCTGCCATACGGTGTGCTCCGGGATCTCGCGCCCTACATTGATGCCGGCGATGCGCAGTTGTTCACGCGAGCCGTAGTTGCACTGCACCAGCACTCCCACGGTGTAGCCACCGTCCTTTCCATCGAGCACACGCGAACTGGTTCCTATGCCGCCTTTGAATTCATTGCAGATCATCCCAGTGCCACCGCCGACGTTCCCTTCTTCGACTGGGCCCGGAGTGAGCGGTGTCGAGTGCGTGCCAGGCGTCTTCCGGCTTTACGTGAAAACCGTTGATGTCGTTCAGATAACCGTCCCAGGTCTCGGCCACGACCGGCAAGGACCACCAGTAGCCCTCCATGTCGGGCGATCCGCGCTTGACCTTCCAGGAATAACCGCGTCGCGAACTACGCCCACGCTGTGCGTGTTGGTGATCATCATGGGACCGTTGAGGAATCCCGAGTCCTCGACCCACGTGGTGCCGGTCATTTCGCCATTGCCATTCAGCGTGAACCATGCAGCAAACACTGCGTCATTGGACGCCTTCCCTCGCGGATGGATCGCGGTTACTCCGGTGCGGACTGGGCCTTTTCCGATCTCGAGTTTTCCCTCGCCGGAGATCAGCGTAGTTTGGCCGACCTCGACTCCTTTCACGTCTGTGATGGCATTGTTCGGTCCGGGTGTGCCATCAAAGGGACGCCGAGATCGCGAGCGCGGGGCTTGGTTTCCGCAGCGAGCAGTGTCGAGGCAATCAAAGACAGCGCAAGCAGCAATGCTTTACTGCGAATTTGCGAGTGGGACATCGAGTCCTCCGGCGAAGCAGGCAGTATAAAGGATTGAGCTCGCCGGGAGTTAAGTGGTTTGGTCCATCCTGGAGCCAACTGCTCTGGAGTACAATCGCAACAAAATGTTCCTGGGGGTTGAAATGGACAGTTGGAAAAAGGCAGCAGTGCTGGCATCAATCAGTGCGGCAGCAATTCTGTTCATGAAGAAGCGGTATCCGGCAGGGGTTCTGGCCACAGGAGTCGGCTTGGCGGTGCTGGCGTCGGAGTATCCAGAAAAGTTCGAACGAGTGCGACGTTCACTACCCGAATACTTCGATCGCGGCATGCAGGTCATGGAGATGGCCGCAGCCGCAGGCAAACGCATTACCGATGCTGCGGGTCGGAGCGCGGTGGAAGTGTGGGACGAAATTGGTGGATGAGGGGCCGGCCCCAGGCCTAGGACTTTATTGAGATGAGTCCCGCTCGACTGCAGGACGAAGTGGCCTAAGGTCTGACGTCCTAGCGCTGCAGTTAATCGATTCCGAGTTGCTTCTTTGCTTCAGGGCTCAGTCGCTCCGGCGTCCAGGGCGGGGTCCACACGACATTTACCGCTGCGTTGCGGATGCCCGGCAACTGTTCCAGCCTTGATTTCACCTGCATGCTGATGTTGACGTGCTCCGGACACCCTTGCGCTGTAAGCGTGAGATCGACGATGACATCCTGCTTTTCGTCAGCCGCCGGGGCGAAGTCCACTTTGTAAATCAGACCCCAGATCCACGATATTGACGGGGATCTCCGGGTCATAGCAGCTCTTCAGAGCGCTCAAAACGTCTTGTTCGGTAACGGGCATTTTCAGTCCTCAGATTCAGTTTACAACGCGCAGTCATGCGGAGTTGTCTCGTCGAGGGCATTCTATAGTGACAAGGGCGGGAGTCCGATGGCTCCTTGTATCTTCGCCTTCAGTGGGCCATCGCCAACGCTGAGAAGATAGTTGTCGCGTCTGAAGTAATAGAGCCGTCCGGCCCACCCGAATTCCTTCATGATCCAAAGGTCTGGCATACCTGAAAATGTGTATAGGTATCCGTGCGGCTTCTTCTGTTCTTTAATGGTCAGCGCGGAAAAGGTTTGCGGTTTGGGTGCGAAGAAGACGTCGATATCGCCGTAATTGGTGCGGATGCAGGCTTCGCCTTCCAGCGTGAAGTGCGACCTACCGTTCTCTTTGCCCACAAATTGGCTGCTCAGTTTCGTTTCAAAAATGCAACTTACCTGGATGCCATGGGATTCGAGCATTTTTCGAAGCGCCATAGTATCGGCGAACGCGGGGTCGCCCGCCTTGTACCACAGAGCGGCCGGGGGACACTCTGAAATTTGTGCTCGCAGGGACGTCGCGGAGACGACCGCGAAGAAGACAATCAGGCAAGTCGAAATAGCTCTGGGCAATTGCGCCTCCCCAGAAGGCGACATTGAGCAGTCTAGCACGGGCCAGGAGGCTCGGACTCCTGATAACCGTGGTATCTGTTACATTCTCTCTGACCATGAGCCCTGAGGCGAAACAGAAAATCCAACTGGCGCTGCTGGCAGCGCTGGTGGTCGCGACCATCCGAGCTGGAGTCATTTTCTACCAGCGCCACGAAGACCGAATCGCTGCCCAAAACCAGCAAAAAGCACGCGATCTCGGCTACTCCAATCCGGACTATTACGTCAGTCCGAAGAAACTCCATCCGTATGACCTCAAAAGCGCGAACCAGTTGACCGAGCAGCCGGCCTGGGTCAAAGAGGGATACCACAACACGTACTATCGCTACGATCCGGCAACGAAACATGTGGATTTCGCGCATGATGCGGGCCTTCTGGGACCGATCGAAAAATTGCACATCACGGACGTCATCGTCGCCAGCCATCCCGATTCGCGCGAGCAGCGGCAGGTGCTCGCTGTATTCGAGAAAGACGGCAAGAGCTATGCTGTTCCGATCGGATACGAAGCGAATGGAGAATACACGATCTATTCCGATGACATGTTCTTCATCGAAGATCCGCGTGAGCTTTACAAGCATTGGCCGGCGGACGTTTGGCAGGCGATCGACCAGCACCAGGTAAAGTCCGGCATGAATGAGCAACAGGCGGACTTTGCTGTCGGTATGGGCGTACCGGACACCGGGGCTAGCCAACTGGAGAAGATTGTGCGGTATGCCAATGGAGGAAAGCCGCTGGTCGTCGTTTTTCACGACGGCAAGGCGGTGGAAGTGACGCAGGGTGCGCCCGGATCCTGAGGCCGGTATATGAAATTTTGATTGCGGCTATCGAAAAATCTGTTGATTCGACACCCACTAATTTCTTGACGAGTTTCAACCGTGACCGTACTCTTCTTGTGATGTTGTCTCACTTCCATCACCGCCATCATCACCACGCGCATGGTGTGTCCGGCGGGGATGTACACCTGAGATAACGGAATCATCAGCACTTTTCAGGTTCAGACCCGCTGAGGCCAAAGCCCAGCGGGCTTTTTGTTTCTACGACATAAGGATCAACGTATGGATGCGGAACTCGATTTCGACAAGATGAATGGGCTGCTTCCGGTAGTGGTGCAGGATTGGGCCGACGGGGAAGTGCTCATGGTGGGATTCATGAACCCCGAGGCTCTGCGACGGACAATTGAGGGCGGATTCGTGACTTTCTTCAGCCGCACTCGCAATGAACTCTGGACAAAGGGCGAAAGCTCCGGGAACCGCTTGCGGGTGGTGTCCGCCCATACCGATTGTGACCGCGACACGCTGCTCGTCAGGGTCAAGGTTGAGGGTGCGGGAGTGGTCTGCCATCGCGGAACACGCTCGTGCTTCACCGAGCCGATTCCCACGGCGGATGCAGCTCAGATCACTGCGAAGGAGTCGGCATGAAATTGCGAATCGGGATTCCGAAGGGAAGCCTGCAGGAGGCTACCCTGCAACTGTTCGCGCGCGCCGGACTTCCTGCCTACACCAACGGCCGCTCCTATTTCGCCACAACGGCCGACCCTGAGATCGATTGCATGTTGATCCGCGCCCAGGAGATGGCGCGTTACGTCGAGCATGGGGCCATCGACGCAGGCCTGACCGGACTGGATTGGATCGTTGAGAGCGGCCTCGAAGTCGTCAAAGTCAGCGATTTGATCTATGCCAAGCGCAGCCGGGGCAAGGTGCGATGGGTGCTTGCGGTTCCTGAGGCTTCGACAGCGCAGCGGGCGGAAGATCTGTCCGGAAAAATCGTTGCAACCGAACTGGTGAAGGTGACGCGGGATTACTTTCAGAATAAAGGCGTGGATGTTCGCGTGGAATTCTCATGGGGCGCAACCGAAGTGAAGCCGCCAATGCTGGCCGATGCCATTGTCGAAGTCACCGAGACCGGGAGCTCGTTAAAGGCGAATCGCCTTCGCATTCTGGAAACCGTGCTGGAATCCAATACGCAACTCATCGCGAACAAATCTTCCTACGCGGATCGGGCCAAGCGGAAGAAGATCGACAATCTGGCGCTGATGTTGCAGGGGGCAATGGAAGCGCAGGATCGTGTTGGACTGATGCTGAACGTTCGAAAGGCAAACTTGGCAGCCGTCCTCTCGGTGCTGCCCGCTTTACAGAAGCCCACGATTTCTCACCTCAGCGACGAAGAGTGGCTTGCGGTCAACACGATTATCGACGAGGGTGCCGCCTGGGACGTGATTCCTCGCCTGAAAGAGGCGAAGGCCGAAGGCATCGTCGAGTACCCGCTGAACAAGGTGGTGCTGTGATGCGGATCGTCTCGGGCCGAAATGCGGCGAAAGCGGTCGCCCAGTTCGCTGCACGGGGCATGCAGTTCGGCGATCTGGAGCCGAAGGTCCGCCGGATTGTGAATGACGTACGCCGGGGCGGAGATCGCGCGCTTCGTCGCTATGCCGAGAAATGGGATCGACTCGGAAAGAAGCAGCCGCTGCAAGTATCGGAAAGCGAGATGGCTCAGGCTTTACAGTCTCTTTCGGCCGAAATGCGCAAGGCACTTCGGCAGGCGGCAGCGAACATCCGGCGGTTTTCCACCTGGCAGAAGCCGCGTTCCTGGACTCGCAGTCTGAACGGAATTTCTCTCGGCCAAATCGTCGAGCCACTCGGATCGGTCGGCTGTTACGCGCCCGGCGGCAGGTATCCGCTGGTCTCAACAGTGCTGATGACCGTCATCCCTGCACAGGTAGCGGGGGTCAAGAACATCCGCGTCGTTTCCCCCAACCCTTCACGGGAAGTGTTGGGCGCGGCGGCGATGCTGGGATTCGCGAGTTCTACCGAGTAGGAGGCGCGCATGCGATTGCCGCCCTGGCCTATGGAACCGAGAGCATTCGTCCGGTGGACAAGATCGTCGGGCCTGGGAACTCATTCGTGACCCTGGCGAAGAAGCTGGTCGCATTCGATTGCGCTATCGACTTGCTTGCCGGCCCGACCGAGGCCGTGATCGTGAGCGAGGCTGGCAATCCGCGTTCATCGCCTCCGACCTGGTGGCTCAAGCCGAGCACGATGTGGATGCCGTGAGTGTGTTTATCACGACCTCGGCGGAGTTGGCGAAGTCTGTTTCCGCATCGGCCGAGCAACTCGCGGTAAACAATCCGACGGCACGGAAATCTCTGCGTAGAAGCGGAGTGATCCTCATTGCTGCTTCGCGCGATCAGGCCCGCGAGTGGGCCAATCAGTATAGCCCCGGAGCACATCACAGTGAGCGAAGACGATGTGGCATTTGTGCAGAATGCAGGATCCATCTTCGTCGGCGATTACTCGGCGCAAGCCGCGGGAGATTATGCGTCCGGACCAAATCACGTGCTCCCAACGATGGGACAGGCACGATTCCGCGGAGGACTGAGCGTCTTCGACTTCGTGAAGATCATGACGGTTCAGCAGCTTTCCGCGGACGGCTTGCAGGGCATTGCGCCAGCTATCGAATGCCTCGCGCGAGCAGAAGGCCTGCCCGCCCATGAAGAATCCGTGCGCATGAGGTGTGCCCGTGCTTAAACCGCGAGAAGCAGTGCAGAATCTGCCTTCCTATCATCCGCCGCTTGCCGGACGCAAAGGCATGCGGCTCGATTTCAACGAGAACACGGTCGGATGCTCACCGCGGGTTCTCGAGCGCTTGCGCTCGATTGATCCGGAAGAACTTGCCAGGTATCCCGAGCGCGGACCGGTCGAGGCGAAAGTCGCGGATTTTTTCGGAGTTCCGCAAAACGAAGTGCTGCTGACAAATGGCGTCGATGAGGCCATCCATCTGATGTGCGAGACCTATCTTGATCCTGGCGACGAAGCGCTGATCGTTGTTCCGACTTACTCGATGTACCGGATCTACGCCCTGGCCGCGGGTGCGAAAATCGTCAGCGTGCCGCTGGGCGAGCGTTTCAGTTTTCCGTTGACGAGCGTGATCGCGAGCATCACGCGAAAACACGCGCTTCGTTGCCGTGGCCAATCCGAACAATCCAACGGGAACGGTCGCATCGAGCGAAGATCTGCTGCACCATCGCAGACGCGCGCGCCGCAGGCAGCGATTCTGATCGACGAAGCCTACTTCGAGTTCTACGGCGAGACGATGATGAGTGAGTTGCGCGCGCCGAATCTTTTTGTCGCGCGAACCTTTTCGAAGGTGTACGGCATGGCAGGACTGCGCCTCGGAATTCTCGTGGCGATCCCGGGCAGATGAGGGCCTTCGCCGCGTCGGCATCTCCCTACAACGTCAACGCCATTGCGCTCGCCTGCCTGCCGGAAGCCATCGCGGATCAACGCTACGTTGAGTACCTATGTGCAGAAGTCCAGCGAATCGCGCGCGCGACTCGAAGGAGAGCTTTGACGGCAACTCGGATTCCAGTTCTGGCCCAGTCAGGCGAACTTCGTCCTGATGCGGGTCGGCGTCCAAAGCGCGAAGCAGCGCAGTTTGTCGAACGCCATGCGGCAGCGCGGGATCCTGGTTCGAGACCGCTCTGCCGATCACGGCTGCGAAGGCTGCGTGCGCATCACGCTCAGGACCGAAAGAACACTCGACCGTCTGTTGATAGCTCTGCAATCGATATTCGATGAAATCGGCATCGCCGAGGGAGCTTCCCGAAGATGAGAAAGGCCAGCATCAAGCGCGTCAGCAAAGAGACGCAGATCGAATTTCCCTCACGATCGAGGGGCATGGCCGCTATCAGGTCTCCACCGGCATTCGCTTCTTCGATCACATGCTCGAACTGTTCGCGCATCACGGCGGCATTCGATCTGAAACTCAAAGCCAATGGCGATCTCGATGTCGATCAGCATCACACGGTCGAAGATGTCGGTATCGTGCTCGGACAGGCGTTCGAGAAAGCTCTCGGCACGAAGCGCGGCATACTGCGCGCTGGATATTTCGTAATGCCGATGGACGAAACCATGGGCCTAGCCGCCGTGGATTTTTCCGGACGCACGGCGCGCGTCGTGGACACGAAAGTTCGCACCACGCTTGTCGGCGATCTGCAATCTGAATTCGTGGACGACTTCTTTGAGGGATTCTGCCCGTGGCGCGCGAGCCAATGTTCATGTGCGCGTGCTCTATGGCCGGTCCAGCCACCACAAAATCGAAGCTCTATTCAAAGCCTTCGCCCGAGCGCTGCGTGCTGCCTGCTGGCGCGATCCGCAGATGCGCAGCCTTCTGCCCAGCACAAAGGGAGTCCTCTGATGATCGCAATCGTCGACTACGGTGCAGGAAACCTGGTCTCGGTGAAGAAGGCGTTCGACTGGCTGCATCAGGATTGCGTCTATCACTGCCGATCCGAAGCAGGTCGCGAAGGCGGCTAAGATCGTCCTTCCCGGTGTTGGCCACTTCGCTTCAACGCAATCTCTCGCGCGCTCCGGACTGCGGGATGCGATCAGCGCAGCCATCGACCGCAAAGTACCTTTCCTCGGAATCTGTGTTGGCATGCAATGGATGTTCGCACACAGTGAAGAATCTCCGGAAACCGTCAGGGCTTGGACTACTCGACGGCCAATGCGAACGCTTTCCACCCACTGTGAAGTCGCCGCACGTCGGCTGGAATTCCGTCGAAGTGAAATCCTCATCGCGGCTTTTTCAGCGGCGTGCCGTCCTCTTCATTCGTGTACTTCACCCACTCCTTTCGCGCCCCAGTCACGGATGCGACGGTGGCCTGCTGCGAATACGGTGGCCAGTTCGCCGCCGCAGTGGAACGCGATCATCTCTTCGGCGTGCAATTCCATCCGGAAAAATCCGGCGAAACCGGCCTGAAAATGCTGGAGAACTTCTGCACCCTCTGACATGCTGACGAAACGCATCATCGCTTGCCTCGACGTAAACGGCGGACGCGTCGTGAAAGGTATCCAGTTCGTGGACCTGCGCGACGCCGGCGATCCTGCCGAACTCGCACGGCCCACGCAGCGTCGGGCGCGGACGAAATCGTCCTGCTCGACATCTCCGCCACTCATGAGCAAAGAGCAACTCTGCTCGACACAGTTCCACGAACTGCCAGGCAGTTGTTCATCCCGTTCACTGTCGGCGGAGGCATTCGCACACTCGACGACGCTGCCGCTGTCTTCACTGCGGGAGCCGACAAGATCAGCCTCAACTCTGCTGCCCTTGCCGATCCCACTCTGATTACGCGCATCGCCGAGCGTTTCGGTTCGCAGGCCGTTGTGGTTGCCATCGATGCCAAACGCGCTTCGGATTCATGGGGCGTATTCACCCACGGAGGCCGCAAGCCCGCCGGCCGCGATGCACTGCAATGGGCGCAGGAAGCCGAGTCTCGCGGGGCCGGAGAGATCCTGCTCACCTCGATGGACCGCGACGGCACCGGCATCGGCTTCGATTGCGAATTGACCCGAGCCGTTGCCCAAGCTGTCCGCATCCCGGTCATCGCCTCCGGAGGAGCCGGAGGAGCCGCCCACTTCGTGAACGTTTTCCGCGACGGAGCCGCCGATGCCGCGCTCGCTGCCTCCATCTTTCATTACGGATTCAGCCGCCTCTCAGAGCTGAAGCAGGAACTCAACTCCCAAGGCATCCCGGTGAGGTGGCCATGCTAATTCCTTCCATCGATCTGATGGGCGGCAAGGTCGTTCAGCTCGTGCAGGGACGCCGCAAGGCTCTCGAGTATGACGACTTCCACGAATGGGTGGATCGCTTTTCAAAGTATCCGCTCGTGCAGTTGATCGACCTGGACGCCGCGGTGGGGACTGGAAGTAATGCCGCTATCGTGAAAGAGATTGCCAGTCTCCTGCCGTGCCAGGTCGGCGGCGGCATCCGCTCGCAAGAAGCGGTTCGAGCCGACTCTGGATGCGGGTGCGCGGCGCGTGATTCTGGGTTCTTCTCTAATCTCCGACGGCAAGCTGAACAGCAAATTTGCGAAGGACCTGGCAGGTAAGTTCGGAGCCGACCGCTTATTGTTTGCTCTCGACGCCATCGGCGGACGCGTCTCGACCCACGGCTGGCGCAAAGTCACCGACATCACTCCACTGGAGATGATTCAGGCGCTCGATCCCTGGTGCGACGGATTCCTCTACACCCACGTGGATACCGAAGGCACGCTCCAGGGATTCCCGATCGAGGTGATCCGTCCTCTCCGCGCGGCGACAGAGCGGCAACTCATCGCCGCCGGCGGCATCCGCTCTCAGCAGGAAATCGATGAGCTCCACGCTATGCGTGTGGACGCAGTAGTCGGAATGGCGATCTATCAGGGATTGATTCCCGCGTAGCATGCCCCTATCGGAATCGCCGAATAAACAGTGTGTGGCGCTCGGACCGGTAAAATCCCACGCCGTAGATGACTGCCTTGCCCTTGGTCGAGTAAATCACCTGCCGGATGCGTAGCACCGAAGCTCCCGCGCGGAACCTCCAGCAACTCCGCGACGCTGCCCTCGGCGGTGGTGGCGTCCACTTCTTCGTCGGCGTAGGCGAGCTCCACTCCAAATTCCTGTCGTAACGTGGCGAACAGCGAAGTCCTCGCGAGATTCACGCGAGTCAGGTCAGAGAACTCCTTGGCGGGCAAGTAACAGGTTTCCAGAGCGAATGGTTCGTCGCCCGTCTCGCGCAGGCGCTCGATCTTTACCAGCGGACTACTGGCCGGCAAAGCCAGCCGCGCGGCCACCTCGACATCGTGCTCAACAATTTTCGTGACCAGGACGCGCGAGCGCGGATTGAGCCCCCGGCTCGACATCTGCTCGGTGTAGCTCATCAGCTTGTTGAAGTGGATTTTCGGGGCGGCAACGAAGGTTCCCGCGCCTCGCCTGCGCTCGACCAAGCCTTCGCGCTCCAGACCCGCCAGCGCGTGACGTGCCGTCATCAGGCTGACCTTGTGGATTCTTGCCAGCTCCCGCTCCGAGGGGACGGAGTCACCCGGCTGCAATTCAAGCGTTTCGATCCGGGTCCGAATCGCGTTCTGAATTTTCTTGTAAACCGGTGTTCCGTTGCGATGTGTTGCCTGCATCAGTGACTTTCTGGGCCTGGGACCACGATGTTGGGGCGCGTCCATAGTAACGGCTGAGATAGCATCGAGGCCAGCGCGCCTCATGTGCTATATAGCGTAATCATTCCCGCATGTAAAGCTAAAAGTGTGGCACTGGCGCTCTGGATGATTACAAAATGGATTTATTGCTATAGAGCATATGGCGGCGATCTGAGGCCTCCGGGCGACGACCCCTCTCGGTGGGACGGGAATACTCTCACTTCTGTAAGCGCAATCGCTCAGGTTTTCCACAGGGTAGCACTTCGCGCCGTCATGCCGACAAGCCCGAAATTGCCTGCTTGTTTCCCTGTGATATAGAGCGGACTCGGGCTTCGCTGGCCAGTTATTTAACAGTATCGTCAATTTTTTTCTTGACCATGAATGGCCATGTGCTATATAGCATAGTCGAATTCTACTAGAGCACCTGTACTGCCGCCCATTGGCTCGGCACGGGAAGCACTCCTAGGAGGCTGTGTAATGAAAGATTCAACGTACTGTCAGGTTCCGAGTTCCCTTGCGCGAAAAGTCGGTTTCGCGCTCTTCGCTCTCCTGTTAACACTCTTCAGCCTTTCCATTGCCGGGCTGGCTCAGCAGTTGGGCGCGACCCTTACCGGCACTGTCAGTGACCCGAGCGGTGCCTTTGTGCCGGGGGCGACCCTGCTCGTACACAATGACGATACGGGCGTGGATGTGCGCTCAGTCGTCACAAATGATGCGGGCAACTTCAATATCACGAACCTTGCCGCCGGCCATTACACCGTCACGGTAAATAGCGGCGGATTTCAAACCTATATCGCCCGGAACGTCATCCTGAACGTGGCTGAGAAACATACCTTCGATGTGCAGCTTAAGACGGGCCAGGTGAGCCAGACCGTCGAAGTCACCGCCACGAACACTCCCATTCAAACAACGACAGCGGAGCAGTCCGGCACCGTCACCGGGGAACAAGTTCGAGAACTAGCTCTCAACAATCGCAACTTCGAACAACTCGTCCTGCTGCAACCCGGTGTTGCGAATCAGTTGCCGGACAAAGTGGGATTCGGCTTGCAGAACAACACTTCGATCTCCATCAACGGCGCGCGCACGGGCGCGAATAACTGGACGGTGGATGGCGGCGACATCAACGACAGTGGTTCTAATGGAACTCTGCTGAATACTCCGGGGATCGATGCGATCCAGGAGTTTACGCTCGAGCGCAGCAACTATGATGCTGCCTTCGGGCGCAGTGGCGGAGGCCAAATCGTGGTTGCCACCAAGTCCGGCACCAATCAGTTCCACGGCAGCGCGTACGAGTTCAATCGGAACAACTATTACAACGCAAACACGTTCGGCGACCGCGAGGCAATCGCGTTCGGCAATTCCCCGGCCGATAACAAGACTCCGATTGAACGCTACAACGATTACGGATTTACGATCGGGGGGCCACTCTTCATCCCCAAGCTCTACAAGCCCGTCAAGAATAAGACTTTCTTCTTCTGGTCAGAAGAATGGCGAAAGGCGAGTCTTCCGGCAACGAGCACTATTAACGTTCCGACTACCGCGCAACTCGGTGGTGCTTTCACCACGCCCGTGACCGACTTCGCCCAGCCGAGTTGCGTAACAGCGGCGGGAGGCACCTATACCATCAATCCGTCCTGCTATAGCCAGAACGCCGCCGCATACCTTAACGCGTTTATGGTGAACAATCCACCGAGCGCGCCAGGGCTGTTGATTACGCCTTACAGCGCACTGAACAACTTCCGTCAGGACATCATCCGTCTTGACCAGAATGTAGGTGACAAGGTTCGTGTCTACGCTCGGTACATGCAGGATGTTGTTCCCCAGAACTCGCCTTTCGGACTATGGGGCGGTGACAACTATCCTGGAGTCGAAACCACTTCCATCAACGCTCCGGGCCGCAACCTCGTACTGAATGCGACAGCTACAATCTCACCACGAGTGGTGAACGAGATTGAATTCGTCGATTCCTGGGGTGCGATCAATTCCGATCTCACCAATGCACTGACGAACTCGCCAGCCTTCACCAGTCAGCTGACTAATAACACGCAATACCCCGACCCATACGGACGCGCACCGAATGTCAGCATCAATGGGTACACAGGCCTGGGCAACGGCAGCGCCCCCTATCACGAGCGCAACATCGACAAAACGATCTTCGATAACCTGTCGCTTCAATACGGCAATCACACTGTCCGCGCTGGCTTCACCTCCATGTGGATGCAGAAGACCGAGAACGGTGACGGCGGTGCCGCGAACTTCGATTTTTCCAGTGCAAATGGAAACGATGCCTTCGCCAACTTCCTGCTGGGACAGGCCGACTCCTACAGCCAGCAGAGTCATGACACGATCCCTCATCTCAGGTACGTGAACTTTGAGGCGTATTTGCAGGATGACTGGAAGGTGACATCGCGCCTGACTTTGAACCTGGGAGTGCGCTATAGCTACTTCCCCTCGCCCACCGACAGCAATAACACTCTGGTGAACTTCGATCCAGGACGCTTCCAATCCAATCAGGTCACCATCGATCCTTACTTTGGAAATATGATCGGTCCAGGCGCCAATGCGGCAACTTACGCCAATGGCCTGATCTTTCCCAAAGGCGCTACGTGCAACGCAGCGCAGGCGATCGCTCCCCTGGCGTCCTGCTCCCCATACGGCGGCGTTGTCAATCCCAACTCAAACAAGAACTGGGCCCCGCGTCTCGGATTGGCCTACGATCCATTTGGAGACGGCAAGTGGGCGCTCCGTGCCGGTTTCGGCATCTTCTATGACCGAACTCTGAACGGTATCTGGGAGCAGAATGCATTCAGCGACCCGCCGCTGGTTCAGACCACGACCATCCTGAACACTGCGAACTCCACCGTGAATCTGTTCGACAATCCTACGGGTGGACAAGCTGCAGGTCCTCCGACAGGGCCGGTCGGCCTGACAACGACCGGAACGCCGGCTTTCAAGGTTCCCAGCTACATGGATTACAACCTTTCCGTGCAGCATCAAGATCATGGCGAATACCGTTCTTGAAGTTGGCTATGTTGGAACTAAGGGATCGCACCTGCTGGGCGACGTTAACCTCAATCAGCCAACGGTGGCTACACGCCTGGCAAACCTACAGTTGGATGTAAATGCGATCGTCCCGTTCCAGGGTTATGGTCCCATCACTTCGCGGGCAACGATCTTCACCAGTAACTACAACTCCCTGCAAGCTTCGTTGAACCGGCGGTTCAGCAAGGGCCTGACGCTTGGAGTTGCCTACACCTGGTCCAAACTGCTGACGACCAATCCATATGATCGTGGCCTGTCGGCATACAATACCTACGACCTCAAGCAAAGCTACGGGCCTTCGGTGCTGAACACACCCCAAATGCTGGTCGCAAGTTACGTGTACGACTTCCCCTTCCACAAGAGCCAGAAAGGATTCGTCGGGCACATGCTCGGAGGCTGGGAACTCTCCGGCATCGTTACGATTCAATCCGGTCAGTCCCAGATCATCACGCAGAGCAACGATCCCTGGACAGATCCATCATTGACCACCAACGTACTGACGCCGTCGTGCACGTTGGCGCCTTGCCCTCTGTACCCCGGTGGCCTCGGCATGAATCGTGGAGGCACGGTGTCGATTCGCGCCGATCAGATCGGTAACGCCAACGGACCAAAGTCGGTGACGCAGTTCTTCAACACGGCTGCGTTCACAACTGCTGTCGGTCACTTCGGCAGCTCGCGGCCCGGAGCGGTTCTCGGGCCGGGATATCAGATCTGGGATACGTCATTGATGAAGAACATCAACTTCGGCGAACGCGCTAGCCTGCAACTTCGGTTAGAGACGTTCAACACCTTCAATCATGGCAGCCCCAGTTCCATCGACACCAACGTCAACGACGGTGCTTTCGGCACAGTCACCGGCTGGCACGACTCACGCAACCTGCAGATTGGAGCGAAGGTCCGCTTCTAGCTAGCTTCGTCTTCACCCTCAGCTAAGCGCACGCGGTTCACCGCGTGCGCTTTTTTCTTTCGTATTGAGCACGCTTAGCCACGCTTAACAATGAAGGATGCGAGGTTTTCCACATGCCTGTGTGACATCTGCCCTTGTCGTCCACAGCCTCTCTAAGCCATCATCGCAGAGGCCGTGATACTACAGGGACAATGCATTTGTCCCGAATCGGGAATTCGAGCTGGCTGGCTCAGCTTCTAAGTTCTTTGACATCAAGATTTTGCCCCTAAGTTGTTGAGCGCCATAGATTTTTTCGAGATTTTCCGCTAAGCCCATGATTCCAGAAGACCAGGGGGGAGGGGGGATACCTCATTAACATGGGAAGCTTCCCATTTCGGATAGGAACTCGCAGGTCGACCGGAAAAAAATTCTGTCGATAACGTTTTAGGCAGAGTGCCTGAGTCCGCTCCCACCACGGAGATGGGGCTTCAAAACAATTTCCGCTCGGCTCGATGCTTGTATCAAATTCGGCGCAACACTTATTTCTGCGGACTGCTTTGGGATTCGGTGCGCACTTTCTGGTTTTGAAGTTCTAGTGAAATCTTCTGCTCGCGCGTGCCTTCTTCCTGATGACCGGATTGGCGCAGTGCAGTCCCCAGTACAAAATGCGCGTCCGCGGATTTCGGATCGAGCGCGACCGCTTTGTGCAACGGATCAATTGCCTGCTTGCGGATGCTTGAGCGCAAGCTCAGTCTTGCCCAATCCGAAGAGCGCATCGCGATACTTCGGATTTGCTTTCAGCGCTGCTCGAAAGTGCGACTCCGCATCACTCGAGTTGGGAGTTATTGAACAGAATCTGTCCGAGAATGCAATTCGCGACCGGATCTTCAGGGAATCTCTGCAACTCAGTCCGCATTTCCTTTTCCGCAAGTTCTGCGTTGCCTTGACGCCAGTAAAGATATCCGAGGCCCGAATGCACTCCCGCAAAATTCGGATCAGCCTGCTCCGCTGCCTCATACTCTTTGATCGCGTTCACCCGATCCGACCTCTCGTCGTATGCGGTTGCCATCATCATGTGCGCTGATGCGGAATTTGCGTTGATCTTTATGATCCGCTCGAATACGCTCGGAAGCACCTTGTAGTCCTTCATCCGCAGGTAGGCTTTCCCCAGCATGTCGAGCGTCTCAATGTCAGTCGGATCGGCCTGATTGGCTCTCTCCAGAAATTGCGCCGCTTCCGGATAGCGATCGAGCGCGAACAACGATAGACCCGACAATTCAAGGATCTGAAAGTCTCGCGGATGTGCGGTTGCCATTGGCTGCAGCAGAGTCCATGCCGAACGGAATTGCTGCGCCTTGAAGTATGCGACCGCCAGATTGCGTTTGGTCGCAAGGTCGTCGGGACGAACCTTGAGAGCTTGCTGGTAGAAGGGAATCGCTTCGGCCGGTTTTCCTTCCCGCGAGAGCACGATGCCGAGGTTGTTCAGGGCTGCCAGCGATCGCGGATCGATCGCCACAGCGCGTCGTAGATCTTTCTCCGCAGATGCGAGGTCGCCGCTGTGCATTGACGCTGAAGCCTGCTGCAGATACTGCTGCAATTCACTCTGACGATTACCGGTTGTGGTGCCGATTTGAGCCTCGATCCGCGCGCCGAAGAGGCAGGTTGCCCAGACCACACACAGCGCGGCAATCCAGCATCGCAGCCTCATTGCCCTGATTCTAAACTAGCGGCTTTTCTCGCAACTGCGATCCCGGATTGCGGACGTTCGTTGCCTCGATCGCTCGCAAAGCTTATCTTGACTGCAGGAGAATGATGCCAGAACCCCTCTCATGAACGTACTCATCCTGAACTCTGGAAGTTCGAGCCTTAAGTTCCAGGTCATCGCCACCGATCTGGAGCAGATCAAGCAATACAAAGACGACCGGATTTGCCGCGGCGAAGTCGAAGGGATAGGAGGCGAAGCCATCGTTCGTATCCGCTATCGTGAGGAGCCTGTTCATACCTTTACCGCTCCCATTGCGAGACATGAGCGCAGCGCTGGATTACATCATTCGCTATATCGCTTCGGATCGTTCCGGGATTGCGGAGATCAAGAGCACTGCCGATGTGCACGCAGTCGGACATCGCGTGGTTCACGGCGGAGAACTGTTTAAAGAATCGACGTTGATCGATGATCGCGTGCTCAAGGGAATTGAAGACTGCATCGATCTGGCGCCGCTGCATAATCCGAACAACGTGAAGGGAATCGTCGCAGCCCGCAGCCTGTTCGGGAAGGATGTCCCGCAGGTTGCGGTCTTCGACACATCGTTCCATCAGTCGCTCCCGGAACAAGCGTATCTCTATGCGGTTCCATACCACCTCTATCGCAGGCACAAGATCCGTCGCTACGGATTTCATGGAACCTCGCATCGGTACGTGGCATTCCGGTATCGCGCTCTGCGCGGATTCACCCGCGAGCAGACCAACATCATCACGCTCCATTTGGGAAACGGCTGTTCCGCCGCGGCGATCAAGTCTGGAGTTTCCTGTGGATACGTCCATGGGAATGACGCCTCTCGAAGGCCTCGTCATGGGCACGCGATCGGGAGACCTTGATCCGGCGATTGTGGGAGTGATCGCACGCAAAGAAGCGATGTCGCCCTCCGAGATCGATACCCTGCTGAATACGCAATCTGGACTGCTGGGAATTTCTGGACTGACCAATGACATGCGGGAACTGCAGGCCGAACTGAAGGAGCATGACGACCGTCGAGTTCGCCTTGCGGTCGAAGTGTTCTGCTATCGCGCGCGCAAGTACATCGGCGCGTACTTAGCCGCAATGGGAGGAGCCGACGCAATCGTCTTCACCGGCGGGATTGGCGAGAACTCCGCGGATGTGCGAGCAAGGATCTGCTCGGAGATGGAATGGGCTGGTTTGATCCTTGATGCCAAGAAGAACGAAGAAACCATCGGCCGAGAAGGGAAGATCTCAGCCGACAGTTCGAAATTGCTGGTGTATGCGATTCCGACAGATGAAGAGCTTCTGATCGCGCGCGACACTGTACGCGTCATCCGAGGAGAGTCGCATCCGTCCTAGAGAATCGTGCCCTCTGTGCCTAGTAAGGCCACGTCCAGTCGTTGGCTTCGGGCTTGTCGACTCCATACTGATGCGCGTAGTTGCGGCACGAAATCTGCTCGTTCAGGAATCGTTCCTTCGCGTGACCGCCAATCTTCTGCAGTCTAGGCACTCGATCCACCACATCCATTGCCAGGCTGTAGCGGTCCACGTTGTTGTTGATCGCAAGTTCCAAGGGAGTGTTGATATTGCCTTGTTCCTTGTATCCGCGTACGTGAATGTTTGGGTGGTTCTTGCGGCGATACGCCAACCGATGGATCAACTGCGGATAACCGTGAAAGTTGAACATGACCGGTTTGTCCACGGTGAATAAGGAATCGAAATCCCGGTCAGCCAAGCCATGCGGATGTTCGCTGGTTGGCTGAAGCTTGAACAGATCGACTACATTGATGAAGCGGATCTTGAGATCAGGAAACTCTTTGCGGAGCAGCGCCGTCGCAGCGAGGGCTTCCTGTGTGGGAATGTCTCCCGCGGATGCCATCACAACATCCGGTTCGCCGGACTCGTCGTTGCTGGCCCAATCCCAGATTCCGATGCCTTTGGTGCAATGTGTGATTGCCTCATCCATAGTCAGATACTGCAGATGGTTCTGCTTGTCGGAGACGATCACGTTGACATAGTTCTGGCTTCGGAGGCAGTGGTCGGCAACGGAAAGCAGGCAATTCACGTCAGGAGGAAGGTAGATGCGTGTGACGTTCGCGCTCTTGTTCACGACGACATCGAGGAAGCCTGGATCCTGATGCGTAAAGCCATTATGATCCTGCCGCCAAACGGTTGAAGTGATGAGAAGATTTAGCGATGCAATGGAGTCGCGCCACGACAGGTGGTTGCAAATCTCAAGCCACTTGGCGTACTGGTTGAACATCGAGTCGATGATGTGCACAAAAGCTTCGTAGGTCGAGAAGAAGCCATGGCGCCCGGTGAGGAGATAGCCTTCGAGCATGCCTTCGAGCGTATGCTCGCTGAGCATTTCAAGTACGCGACCGTCCGGCGCGAGATTGCCGCCGTCGTTGTCTTCCGGAAATCTCTCTTCAATCCAGAATTTCTTGGTGACACTGTAGAGAGCATCCAGCTTGTTTGAAGTCGTTTCGTCCGGCCCGAAGACGCGGAAGTTGTTCGGGTTCAGGCGCATCACATCGGCCAGCATCCTGCCGAGAGGGCGTGTATTCTCGGCCATCGATCGGCCGGGCTTCTCGGTGGAATGCGCGTAGTCGCGGAAATCCGGCAGTCGTAAAGACTTCTTGATGCGTCCGCCGTTCGCATGCGGGTTCGCGCTCATGCGGCGCGTTCCGGTCGGAGCCAGTTCGGTGAACAACGGCGCGAGCTTTCCTTGTCCGTCGAAGAAGGGCTCAGGCTTCTGGCTGCGCATCCAGTTCTCGAGGAGTCGGAGCTGTACTGGATCTTTTTTCACGGCGGGCAGAGGAACCTGATGCGCGCGCCAGAACCCTTCGAGAAAGTGGCCTTCGAGTTCGCGAGGCGCGGTCCATCCCTTGGGAGAGCGGAGCACAATCATAGGCCAACGTGGACGAGTAGAACGTCCCCCGGCTACGCGCGGCTTCGCGGTACTCGCGGATCTCCTGAATGCAGTGTTCCGTAGTCGCGGCCATCGCCTGGTGCATGCTGTTGATATCGGAACCCTCTACGAAATAGGGAGTCCAGCCAAACCCGCGGAACAGATTCTCCAGTTCCTCATGCGATACGCGGGCGAGGAGCGTGGGATTATCAATCTTGTACCCATTCAAATGAAGGATGGGAAGGACCGCGCCATCACGAACCGGGTTGAGAAACTTGTTAATGTGCCAGGAAGTGGCAAGCGGGCCAGTTTCCGATTCGCCATCGCCAACGACTGCCGCAACGATGAGTTCGGGGTTATCGAATGCCGCACCGCAGGCATGCGAGAGAACATACCCTAATTCTCCGCCTTCATGGATGGAGCCGGGCGTTTCGGGCGTGCAGTGACTGCCGATCCCACCGGGGAACGAGAACTGTTTGAAGAACTCGCGCAGGCCATCGAAATCCTGACTCTTTTCGGGATAGATCTCGGAGTATGTGCCCTCGAGATAGGCAGGGCCAAGTACGCCGGGAGCTCCGTGTCCGGGACCTGCGAGGAAGATCATATCGAGATCGTATTTCTTGATCAGACGATTGAGGTGAACATACATGAAGGACAAGCCTGGACTGGATCCCCAGTGACCGAGCAGGCGATTCTTGATGTGCTCGGGACGGAGCGGTTCTGTGAGCAACGGATTCTCGAGCAAATAGATCATGCCAAGGCTGAGATAGTTGCAGGCTCTCCAATACGCTTCGGTTTTACGCAATTCTTCAGGACTGAGCGGCGTGGAAGTAATCGTGGACCGGGTGGGTGCGTAAGGACTTAGTTCGGCAATTTCGGCTGGCAGATCGATCGTGCTCATGAATGACTCCTTCTGGATAGCCTATGCCTCGGGATCGGCACGTGACAAATGATCTGACGGTTAAATTTCCGATTGGTGCAGACCAATCGGTTGAGAGTTGGGAGAAGGAGAGAGCGGTCAATCAATACGCGTTCTTGCTGTTAAACATGTGCAACAAGGTCAGGGTGATGATTTGAAGGTCGAAGGTCAGGCTCCAATTACGCAAATAGTAAAGGTCGTATTCCACCCTCTTGGCGATCGAAGTATCTCCGCGCCAGCCGTTTACTTGGGCCCAACCGGTTATACCTGCCTTGAATGTATGACGGAAGTTGTAGCGATCAAACTCCTGAAGGAATTTTTCCACGAAATGGGGGCGCTCGGGCCGCGGGCCCACGATACTCATATCACCTTTGAGGACATTGATGAATTGAGGTAGCTCGTCGAGATTGGTTTTGCGGAGGAATGTTCCAACGGCGGTCCGACGCGGGTCATTGAGACTGGTCCAGCGGGTGTCGCCGTCTTCCTGATTACCGACCCGCATAGTGCGGAATTTCAGCATGCGAAACAACCGACCGTTGAGACCGACGCGTTCTTGAACAAAGAAGATGGGACCACGGCTGCTTAACTTGACGGCCAGAGCGATCAAGATGCTGAGAGGCAATGTGACCAGAACCACGAGCAGGGAGAAAACAATGTCGAAAATTCGTTTCTCGAAAAGGTAAGGGCCTGTTTCGGCCAGAGTTGGCCGAAGATCGAGCATGTGAATACCACCCAGGTCGATCAACCGATCGCGGATTCCGACTCCTTCGCCGAGATCGAGCACTACGCGCGTCGGCACGCAGAGCTTCTCTAGAGTAGGAGCAATTGTCTGTACATCGCTGAGGCGGCCGGCTGGGAGAGCGATGATCACGTCGTCAATCGAATGTCCGTTGGAGAATGCTGGAATCTGGTCGACTTCATAGATCGGGCCTTCGACGACGACATCCTCGCCGGGCAGGTGTACGAACCCCACCACCTTACACGGCAAGACTTCGCCGTTGGTCAGGGAAGTGGTTACGCGACGAGCGAACGCATCGGTGCCGACCATGAGGATTCTGACTTCGTTTCGTCCGCTCTTGCGAAGCAGTTCAAGGAGGACGCGGAAGATAATTCTGGCGATGGTCGCGAGCACAAACAGGGCGACCGCGCTGATCGCGATCACCAGTCTCGAGTAGCTGGCCTGGCGGTAGAGAAACCCGAGCGCCATCACGACGGCATAGGTAAAGGCGAGGGCTTCAAGAAGGCGCCGGCTCTTCTTCCCAGGGGCGTAGAGTTGCTCGGTGCTCCAGAGTCCGGATTCTTCTGCTGCGATTGCCCAGACAATGGTCGTCAGAAGCATGATGCCCCAATACGTGGGCAAAGTTACCGGGGCTGATCGGGGGAAAAAGAGATTGAAGCCGAATCGGATTTTGATGGCTATGAAGTAGGCGCAGGCAGGCAACAGCAGCGTCAGAATTCTGAGATAGTAACGGACATAGCTAAGGCGACTGCGAATCATGCAAACACTTTCTACATCCTGCCAAACACTAAACTGCGAACGTTACCGCCATGCGCCTCTATTCGAATAGATCGAAGGCGCTGAATCGACGTTTAAGAACGAGCGGCAAATGGTCCTCGTTCAGACCGAGAAAGAGCCCAACGGATTTCGCGACATCCTGCCGGAGAGCGCGGCCCGCAGATCGCCCGATTGTGTTATGCCCGAACCTTTGTAATTTTCTCCGCAGCAACTTCCACCCATCCCGGAGCATGGAGTCTCTGGTCCCGGGGACATCCCAGATATTCAGCAGTTTTAGCGTGTATCCGATATCAAAATAGCGCTTGAATAGCCCCAGAGTGCTATGCGTGTGGGAATGAAATACGGAGGCATTCGGTTCGTAAACGATCTTCCATCCGCGGTCTAAGATGCTCTTGGCGATTCCCAAGTCTTCGAACACCTTCAGAGCTTCTGGAAAACCTTGCGCTTTCCACACTACGCGGCGAATGGCAGCATTCGCATCTGAGAAGTGATAGAACCTGTACCCTAATCCGTCTCGAGCTGAGGGATCTTTAATGATTCTCTTTTCTCCGTAGACCGTGTCGAGTGCGTCCTGGCGTTCGAGAGATGATCCGGGTTTAGGAACCTGGCGTCCGTAGACTGCGCCGACCGCAGAATCCTCAAAGTTGGAGACCAGCGACTCAAGCCAAAGGTCGCTCGCTGGGATCGCATCCTGTGACAAGAACACGAGGAGCTGTCCAGTCGAAATGCCTGCAGCGAAGTTGCGAGTGCGGGCGTGATGGAACTCGGCGGAAGGAATTTGTGTCAGCTGTACGGGAAAGCGCCGCAGCAGATCGATTGTTCCGTCCGTGGAACCGGAGTCCACAGCGATCACCTCGAAGCTTCCGCGCAATTTTTGCGCGAACACTGCGGGAAGAAGTTGCTCAACATCGGGTCGGCCGTTCTTCGTCAACAGCAAGATGGAAACATCAACCATGTACATCCTCGATGGACTGCTTTGACAGTTACGGTTAAACGAGGCGCCATTCAGGCCCTCTCCTCAGATGCAAGTATCGGAATGATTGCTGGCTGTAATCTTTTGAGCCGGAACCTCTTACTTGCGATGCGATCGCGACTAGGCAGCTCGCTTGGCAACCGAGTTTGATCTGGAAGGCGATGCTCCCGGAATCTGCCGCGCAGAAAAGAATTTCCTCCATTTTGCGGACAATCCAGGACCCCGCATCACAGCACGGATCTCACCTGTTGAAACCAATCTGAGTTTCTGGACTGCCCTGCGTTTCGCGAGAACGGAAGGCAGTCTTCTGAGCACATCGAGTTTGGCGCGGATGAAAGCAAATCCGGAGCCAAGCCTCAGGAAATAGAGTGCCGATGCAAATTCGTACATCAGACGCCGTGGGGCGGAGCGGAGAATAAGACCGAGCGGCATATTTTTCAGAAACACTAAATCGATATTGCGCTGGGCATAAAAGACCTGAAGGGCCGGCCGTGTTCCGATGGTCGAGCGGTATCGGTGATACACCACTGCTCGTGGAAGATAAACGCACTCGTAGCCGCAAAGTTGTGCGCGAAAGCTTAGGTCCACATCTTCGTAGATCATGAATAGATCGGGATCGAGAAATCCAATGTGGTCGAGCATGCTGCGGCGATATGCGACGGCACCTCCGCACGCACCGAAAGCTTTACGCGGCAGGCTCCATTTCGGCGAGTCCCATTCGTCACGGCCAAGTTCCACCGTCGTGCCGGCGATATCGACCTCGAATCCACAATTCTCGATGCGGTGACGATCGTCGAAGTACATCATTTTGGAGGCGAAGCTACCTGCTTCGGGATACGAATAGCTGCCGTTGTTGATGGCCTCCAGCCAGCCCGGATCGGCTTCGGTGTCGTTATTGAGGAGCACAATCAGTTTGCCGGTGGCGAGTTTGTAGCCGGCGATGTTGCCCCCGGTAAAGCCGAGATTCTGATCGAGCGCGAGGACTCTCACTTCGGGGAAACGAGCGCGGACGTATTTGGCGGAGCCGTCTTGCGAACCGTTATCGACGAAGATGGTTTCGAAATCGCGAAAGGTCTGGCGGCGAAGGGCCGATAGGCAGACGTCGAGGAAATGCCTCCCGTTCCAGTTCACGATGATGACGCTGATCTCAGGCATGGCTCCTCTTTGGTTCTGACGAAGGAGCGACAGCATCGTCGAAGGAACGAATGCCCAATTTACCGGCGCGGCCGTCAATCACGCCGAGGTACATCATCTTGAGGCATGCGAGTTTCTCTTTCCCGAACAGAAGTACCCCCAACGCATGGCGAATGAGCCGACGCACGACGGAGAACTTCGACGCAAGACTTGGGTAGTGAGTCCAGATGGTGAACACTTCGTTGCGGGCTTTGTAGTATTCGCGCCAAGGTACATGGTCAGCCCAGACGCGGGAAAGAGGGCCGATCTGGAGGAGGCGTGGAGACCCCAAGGCGTGACGGAGGATGGCGTCGCGAATTACGGCAATCTTGTATCCGTTAAAGCGGAGACGAAGGCAGTGCTCGAGATCGACGAAGTCGATGAAGAAATCCGCGCGAGGCGGGCCTGCTTGCCTGACGGCGCCCGCTCGCAGCAAGCTGCCTGAGGAAATGACGGCGTCAACATAGCTTATGTCTTCTCTAACGACAACCTTTCGCCAACCGTTCTTCCAGACGAGGCTGGGATGGCTGCGGCCGGTGTTCTCATAGATACAGACAGGCGCGAGGATCGCCAGTTGCGAAGCGTCGGCCTTCAAGTAATCCAAGGCTTGCAGCAGGCGCTGGAGGGCGTCGGAATTGGGAACACTGTCCTGGTCAAAGAGCCAGACCCAGTCGTGGCCCTTCTCGCGGATGGCATAGTCAAGCGCTGCTGTGTATGCTCCTCCGACGCCGGTGTTCGAGGGGAGATCGAGCACAGTGATCTGCGGATAACGTTGTGAGAGCAACTGCAGTGTGCCGTCTGAAGAGGCGTTATTCACGACGATCAGTTCGGTTAGCGAGTGCGTTTGCTGGAGTAAGGCATCGAGATGGCGCGGAAGGAGCACTTCGCCATTGTGTGCAACTGTGATGCTCGCGATTGAGAAGTTCTGCATAACGGGCTATGTCGCGATTGCTCCATGGGGCGAGTTGAACTGCCGATGTTGTCCCTGTTGATAGCGCATGGCATAAGACAGAGCCATAAACATTCCGAACGTGGCTCCGGCGAATGAAGACGTCAGGTGTGGGTTGGTCCATCCGCTCAACAGCCACAGGCTGAAGAGCAAGATGAGCCACGGCTTTGCGGGATGATGCGAGAGAAGCAAATCGCGGGCCGAGGCGGCAATCAGCAGCGCGATTCCAGCAAGCCCGAGAATTCCGAACTGCATGGACAGGGACAGCCATTGCAGTTCGTATGAGTATTGGTTCTGCTGGTTTCTGATCACTTCATTGACGTGGGTTCCCAGTCCTTTTCCGATGAGGGGCCTTGCCTCGATTGCGTCCAGCAGAGCCTTGGACTGCTCGACACGAATGAGGTCGGAGTCGCTGACCTGATCTGAAAAGAACCTGGCTTCGACTAGTGGCTCGAGCGTCTCGTAATAGACCAGGAATATTGGGACGAGCGCGACAACCGCGATGGCGAGCAGTTTAAGTCTCCGCTCAACGACTAGCGCGGCGACTATCGCGACGAACTCGAGGAACCAGATGTAGCGGGCGAATGCCAGCAGCCCAGAAGCGAGGAGGACGGCGACAGCACAGAATGTGGAGTAGCGGCGGAAGCGAAGTCCGCTGACACTGGGGCACAAAATCGCGAATAAAGCGAAGCTATCGATGATGTCGGAGGAGAATTCAACTCGCGTGAGGCCGAACGCCATGCTGCCGCCCACAAGAGCGTCTTCTCCAAACACGTTGCTAAGGAGCTGAATGGGATCGATCTTCGGTCCAATGGTGACGGCAATGAGAAGCAGTTTCATTACTGCCAGAGCAAGCGTGCCGTAGACGACCGGTTTGATGATGCCTTCAGAGCGCAGTAGATGATGACGGACAAAAAAGATGCAAAGCCACGCCAAGAAGACAGTGGACGAGATGTCTTTCAACTGCAGGAACATCTGGGCGGTCTGCGATTGTCCGTGAAAGATCGCGATTAAGGCCCAAAAACAGATGCCGGCGAGAAAAGATCCTAGAAAGATCAGGTCCGATGCGCTGAGCCAGTTCGTGGAATGAGTCGCGAGGTAAAAAGCGAACACTGCAAAGAAGATTGCGAATGCGGGGATTTTGACATTCAGCCCGAATATGGAGCCCGTCGGCAGGCACACCGCGATCATCAAGATGAATTGAAGCAGCAGTGCAACCAGCGGCTTCGATGATGGAGTGCTGAGACGCATCGGTTAGATGTCCCCTACATCAATATGTCTTTGGCAACGCTTCTCCAGCCGTCGGCATAACGCCAGTAGCCCTGATTGCGAACCTCGTGAAGAATCTTTCTCATCCGGCCTGTGTGAATCTTGCGCATCTGGATCCTGTGCTCCAAGTGCGAGATCTTGCGTTGGATTTCGCTGATGGCGATTTGCGCACCGGGCATTGCTTGCTGATGCTGCTCAATGTGCCGGTAGAGCTGACGGAATCTGTTGATCTCGGACAGGTACAGTGGCTGTCCCGTAAGGCGAGCCTTGGTCAAACGATCGAGGAAGCTTTGCACTCCGACGCCCACCTGCTGACTCTTGTGGAGCCGGTATTGCATCAGGGGCTCGGAAATCACACCGTATGGACCGCAAGTCGCCAGGAGGAAGGACATCCATTGATCGTGGACATCGTTCACGGGAAGTGGAGTCAGAAGATCAAGAAGGCGGCGGCGGAAGGCCATTGCCGCTCCAGTCACGACAGGATGGCGAACCAGAATGTTCAAGGCCTGGCCGTCCGCGAACCTTTTCTGTTCTGCGCGGGGGAACAAGAAGCACTCCCAGAGGCGTAAGCCGGTCAATTTCGAGTCTTCATCGATGACATCTGCATCGCTGAACACCGCCACCCGTGCTTCAGAGGCACAAAATTCCTGCTCAATGCGCTGCAGCTTTTGTGGATACCAGACGTCATCCTGGTCGGCGAGTACCACCACGGACTCACGGCACAGAGAAATCGCCTTTTCGAAGTTCTTGGTTGAACCTAGATTCGTCTCGTTGACGTGAAGTCGGACTGGAAAGGGCACGCGGCGGGAGAACGCATCCAGAATCCCGACTGAGCCGTCTGTAGATCGATCGTCACATACCACGAGTTCCTCGGGCAATCGGGCCTGCGCAGCGATGCTGTCCAATTGCTCCCGCAAGAAGCGGCAACCGTTGTACGTGCACATCGCAATTGAAATACCGAGACTCAATCCAGCTTTCTCCTTACTTAACTTTCAACTTCACCTAATTCCGCATGCCCGCGGCGCCGCGGGAGCTATCCCACACCGCATAGCCTTCGCATGAACCGAATCCCCGGGAAAAAGGACTCCATCTTGCTCCAGTCGTACGGATCGAAAAACCGGCTCAGCAAGATGACAACGCAATAGACCGAGCCGAATACCAAGGCGATGACTGCCAATCCTGCCCATGAGAGATCGTTGACCGAGCGAGAAGCAAAGATGACTCCGAGCGCCACGAGCGAGCACAACACGGGTTTGAGATAGGCTTCTCGAAGCAACTGGAGGAACGGATATCCTGTGCTGCGATGAAACACTGCGAGGAAATATCCAGCAGCCAAAATCAGGGCAGCGGACGTTCCCAGAACCGCGCCAGGGAAGCCGTATTTGTAAATCAGTCCCAGGCTCAGCACGAAATTGACGCTGATTCCCAGAACGGCTGCATTCACACATGGCCTGAGATGACCTTGCCCGGCAAAGATGAAGAACCCCGGTCCGGTCACCAGGTTCAGGAAACTAACGACCAGCAGCACACTCAAAGGGAACGCGATCATCTCCAACTGTGGGCCGAGCCAGAGATCCACGAAGCGACGAGAAACTCCGGCAGCGAAACAGACGGACGGGAGACCGATCAGGGCGAGATATTTGTGGGTGCGAAAATAAAGTTGCCGCATGCGATGCTCGTCACCCAGCGCGCTCAGTTCGGAAGCCGCAGGCAACACAGGACTCAATACGAAGGAAATCGCACCGCGAATCTTCAGAGCTACGTCACTTGCAATGTCGTACCAGCCAACCGGAGTCACTCCGATGAGCATTGCCAGAAATACTTTCTCGATCTGATTGTGGACGGCGACGGCAGCCTGCGTTACATACAGGCGGAAGCTGAAGCTGAACATCTTCTGCGCTTCTCGCCTGTCGAAGCGCAACGGATTGAACCGAATATCCGGGAGTAATCTGCGAACCGTGAGCAGGTAAACGATGACGGTGATGATTCCCGACGCGGCATATCCGTAAACCAAGGCACGCAGCCCGAGGCCGCCGAGCAGGAGAGCTGCGCTGAACAAAGCATTCAGGAAGACATTGACCGCACTGATCAGGTTGGTGAGGTCGAGGCGCTGCAGTCCTCCGGTCACGGAAGAGAACAACAGGTTCATGATGTTGGCTGCGATCACGATGAGAAAGAAGCGAAAGAGGGCAATCAGTTCGGCCGATGGTGTTGCACTTCCGCGGAACAGCAATCCTTGCAGCCTGGGAGCGAGTGTCCAGAGCGCAATCCCGATCAACGAGGTTAGAAAGAGGAACAGCGCGAGCCCGGAATTCAAGACCCGGCGCAGGGCTATCACGTCGCGTTGCGCGTGATACTCCGCAACGAATTTACTCAGAGTTCCAACCAAGCCCAGGTCTGCGAGGGAGGTCAGGCCATTGATCGCGAGGAAAACCGCCCATGTGCCATAGCCCCTGACACCGATCTTGCTGAGAATGAGCGGCGTCATGACGAACGGAATCGGAGCAACGAAGATGTAGCGCAGCCCACCAGCGATCACATTGCGAATGATCTTCGTGCCGAGGGGAGTATCGGTCGTGGGCACCGATAGTTTCACGTCGCTCCGTATTTGCTCGTTCTGTGTGCGCATGCTTGCTCAACGGTGTGCGGTTCCTGCCACGCAACTCACGATCCAGATCCGAACCTTCCTAACGTGAGTCTATGAATCACTGCTCCTGTTCGTGTCCGAGCAGTGCACCAAATCTCCTCGCCCAATTTCTTTCCAGGATCATCAGGATCCAGCTCCCTCCAAGTCGCTTCCGCGAGAATCCACACACCACAGACCGCAACGGCAAAGCAGGTGCCGAACAAGATAATGATTGTTCTTGGAGGAAACGACTTGTGCTCGGGAACGGCGGCAACATCAAGCACTTTCACGCTGGGGACTTCGCGGGCTTCGTCGACGCGCGCAATCTCGTACTGCTTGGTTAGGGTTTCGAAAACCGCCTCCTCAACCTTGGTACGACGGTAGAGGTCCGCCCAGGCTACGCCCAAGATCGGCAACTGGCGGATCGAGGGGTACAGATCAGAGTTCTGGGGCGTAGCGGAAGGGCCGCCGGTTGCTGCATCACCCGGAGTCTGACCGTTGAGCTTTTGTAGCTGGCGCTTGTACTCATCGATTCGCGCCTGCAGCGAACGCACGCGGACATTGTTGCTGGTGTAGATCTGGCGCAAGCCTTCCAGTTGGGTCTGGGCGGCAATGAGCTCTCCCTCGAGCTCGCCGGCAGCTCCGATCATGGCGCGGCTCTGCTCTTTCACATCGAGCGTCGCATTCTTACTAGCAAACTGGCTGAAGTCTTTCTCGGCACTTTCGAGGTCCTGCTGAACCTCTTTGAGACGATTTTCGAGAAAGACCCGTTCGCGGTGAGCCGATGAAGTGTCGAGCGTAATGACGACATGGTTCAGTTGCTCCACATATTCGCGGCCGATCGCCGCCGCCCGGTCGGGATTGCCATCGCTCACCTTGATGGTGATGATTCCGCTTTTCCGGTCGGCCGAAAGGTCAGTCCTGTTTTCGAGCTGCTTGCGGGCATCTTCATATCGCTTAACTCCGTAGATCTTTCGCAAGTCGAACTTATTGATAATCGCGTTTTCGACGGAGTCACTTTTTAAAACGCCCAGGAACAAATCTCCCGAGGTTTTGATTCCGAACAGTTCGCTGCCGAGCGATCCCAGTTCGCTCGACTTCCCCAGGACGGCGAACATCGATGCCAGCCCCTGACTGGTCTGATCCGGCGGCATCAAGCGGGTGACTGCGGTGAATCGTCGGGGAATGAGGAAGGCGATCACGATTGAAGCGAGAAAACCGATCAAAGCCCAGCGGTAGAGAAACGCTCTTCGTTCCCAGAGCACTCGTGCTTTCTCGATAGCCCTCCGCGATTGGTGCTCTGCTGATTCATCAGAGATAGAGATCACGTCCGGATCAAGCTCCGGTTCGGCGTATCGTGGGTGCCGCTTAGTGATCTCTCGGGTCGCCATAATTAAGCCAACTGCGTTCCAGCCTTGCTAATCAGAGCCGTGCTTTCGGACAAGACCTGCCGGCCAAAAGGTCAATTGAATCGATGAGCTGATATTGGACTGCTGCGTGGGCGCGATCACGGGGAAGTCCCAGGTCTCGTACTGCACCGCCGCTGAGACGCTGAAGCTTGATCGCACCCAAACATCGGCGCGCACACTCGCGTCTGCGAGCGTACCGCCGCTCGGTATGAATTCGTGGCTTACTTTGAGATGCCTGAATTCAAACTGCAATTTGTTGCGGGGGGTGAACCAGTACGAAGTCCAAGCCTGGACGCCCTGTCCCTCCCGTCCAACCCAATTTCCCATTAAATGGCCTGAGTTTTCGTAGCCGGAGATCCACGTGGGGTTGTAGTAAAAAAAGCCCGAACCGACATTCCCGCCGATCGGAGGGTCGGTATAGACGCCCTCGACCCGGAAGTCCATCTTCGGAAGCCTTGGCAGGCGAGGGATGTAAATGCCCCCGAGCCACGCGGCAACATCTGGTCCGACAATCGGACTGATGGTGTCGTGCTCCGTAAATCCGTCGGCATAGAACAGCACTGAATTGCGCAGCCGGTAGCTAAAGTCAACCCCTGATCGCCGCGATCCGGGCTTGTTCGGCGCTCCGGGAATTGTCTGGTCGGTGGAGAACACGCTTCTGAGAAACGTGTGCCAGGTAAGCGGATAGCCGGGTCCACCGTAGTCTGTCGTCCGCGACATGCCGAATTCGAAATTGGAGGTCGGTTTAAAACTGAATCTCTCGCCATGAACAATGGGCTGCGGATGCAGTGACTGGCCGTAATTTCCGACAAGCCCGAGCGGAGTGAACATGAATTGATAGCCGGAGTACTGGCCGAGGAAAAATTCCATTCGCATGGGGCCCAGGTAGCCCAGAAAACTCGGCAACTTGAACGGTGTGACCCGGTTGATGCGGAACATCGTGAGCGGGTCGGCGTTATCGCTTAGCATCATCCCGCCGCCCTGACTCGGTCCCCACCAGAGGCTTTGCTTGCCAAACGAAATCTGCCAATCCGACAGGTTCATAGCGACGTAGGCGTCGAGAAGGCGGCCACGATTGGTGGATGGAGTGGCAGTGCCCGGCGGAACAGGGAAGGGAGCAGACACGATTGAGTGGCTGAAATCGGCGATCGAGATAGCTTGACGAGCGGCGAGCGGGAGAGCCGGGGAAGAGGGTGCATGCTGAAATTCATCGCGAATATAGATGGTGAAGGGGCCGTTCGCAATCCAGCCGGAAAGTCCGGAAACGTTGTTGAAACCTTGTGCTTCGGGGCGGCCGAAATCGTTGTAGATGGTTTGTGCGAAGTGGTAGCCATCGGTAAGAGGTTTGCCGGCGATCTGGGTTGCGCGCGTGTAAACTGACTCCACGCGAAATTCAGCATTGTTGCCGCCCCCGAGCCAATCCATTTCGGCGCTGAACTCGTGCGCGAGATCTTGATACACACGCGCTGCCTCACCGCTACCTTCGTCATCGGCAATGCGATCTCCCGCCTCGCTGACCTGCCGGGCACACTCCATCCTGGTCCAGGGACGCATTCCAAGGATCCCGCTGTTGATATAGCCCAGCGCGGCCAGGCGCTCCAGTTCCGGATAGATCCAGCTATCAAGCGGGACATAAGGCGAGCCCATATATTTCGACTGCCAATGCGACGGGCGCTCAGGACGAATGGCTGGGGTCTCCCAGGTTGAGCCAGCCAATTCGGTATTGTGATGATGGCGGTACACGTACTCGCTTGTCAGGTAACCGATGGCGGCGCCGATGAGGACGTCAGAAGGGAAGTGTTGTTTCGCAGTGATCCGCGACGCGCTCACAGTGGTGGCGAGTCCGTAGGAAAGCAGTTTCATGAATGGGCTGGGATATTCATGTGCAAGGATTCCCGCAATTGCCCATGCGCCGGCGGAATGTTCAGAGGGGAAAGAAGCCCCGCCTTTGAAGAATTGCCCCGTACCGTTTCCTTCATAAGGGCGCTGACGACCGGTGGCGAACTTGAGAGCTTCTACGGCAACCAGCGCGTCGATGGCCGACTCTCCACTCAGGAATCCGGTCTCGCGCTGATGCTCGTTTTTCGTAAGGAGGCCGAGAAAGTACAGCCCACCCGCAGCTCCGGCCATGGAGTAGGCGCCGTAATCTGAGATGTGTTTATAGTGCGTCAGCGTGCCCGGATCATTGGAGAGGTGCCGGCTGATATCGGAATCTGTAGCGAAGAGTGCTGCGGCAAATCCTCCGAGCGGAACCATCCAGGTCGTATCGGAAAAGCGGATTTTCGATGGACTCGTCCACATTCCGATCTGATCGCGAAGCAACTCCTGCGGCAATCTGGCCACCCGGCTCTGTGTGTAAGAGGGTTGGGGAGCATCTGGGAACGTCGATCTGTCGGTGGAATTGGCGGCAGGTGAATCCGCGTCCACGTCAGCGGAAGGCTGCTGGGAGGCAAGGCTTGAGGGCGAGTTGATGACCTGTGCCTGTGCGTGGTGTCCGCCAGCCATCAAGTACATCATCGTTCCCATCACCAATACTCCCCAAAAGCAACGCACGAGCGCTCCTTGAAGTCTTTCTCACAAGTACTGCGCGGCCAAAATTGCGCTGGTTGCGATCGAACTCAGGACTTGTGCGTTCTGGAAGATCGACCTCCAGACGGGCGGTCCGCCGAGCGCTTTTTCTGGAACTACCACCATGTCTCCCGGTTGCAGCGGCACATTCAGTCCGTCACCTGAAATCCAGAATGAACCGTGGCTACCGACCACTGTTCCATTGGCCCGAATCACGAACGTGGCGCGCTTATTCGCCATATTGGTTGCGCCTCCGGCCTGCATCAGGTACCACTTCGCGCTCTTGCCGGGACGATAAGCCACGGCCGTGGGGCCGTACACCTGGCCTTGTACGAGCACATAACTGGGACGCTTGGGGATAACGAGAACATCGCCATTCCGCACGGTTACATCGCGAGAGGTGTTGGCCCATTCTTTTACGTTGGAAGAGAGTTGAATGGTGACGCGCCCTGAGGGCGGGCTGCTTAGAAGATGGTCGAGCGCACTCTGCCATTGCACCAAAGCCGATTCGGACGACGCTTTCTGGTCCGGATCGCTGCTACTTGCGGCGACCAACCTTACAGACGTTTGTTGTTCACGAACCCTCTGGATGAGTTCCGCGTAAGACCGCTGTTCAAGCTTTTGCACTTCCGCCCGCAGTAATAGTGCGCCGTAGGGATAGGCGGCAGGCGCAAAGCCTCCAGCGCGGCTCAACACCGAACTCAGGCGCTCACCGGGACGGATACCATAACTTCCAGGGTGGACAACTTCGCCGCGAATCGAGATCGATGCACCCAGGTCATTCCATCCGGCAACCTGAGGAACCGTGAGCACATCGCCGTTGTTCAAAACGAGGTTATGGTCAGGATCATTGGTCATGACTTCGGCAAGCGCGATGCGTTGCTGCTTGCCTGAAACCTGTTTGTCGTCCTGCCAGCTGTAGTGGGTGAGGTCGGCGATCTTCGTGTCGGCGCTAGGTTTCAGTCCTCCGGCCGCTCGAATCAGATCGGCAATGTGCATCTCGGCCGTGAGTGGATATCGCCCCGGACGAGCAACTTCACCCTTCACATAGACGGTTGCGGGTTCGACGGCTGCGGGATTTTTGTGAATGAGAACGCGGTCCCGCGAATGGAGCACGAGGTCATCCGTCGGGTTGCCATCCAGGGCGCTACTCAACTTGACGTTGAGGATCTTCATTGTGCTGTCGGGCATGTAACGGAAGATTTGAGCGTCACCCTGTGCGGCATCAGGAGACAGGCCGCCCGCCAGGTGAATCGCATCGCTCAGGTGAATGTCGCCGGCTGTGCGATATGTGCCGGGCGCGCGCACGTCGCCCCAGACGGAGACGGCTGGAGGATTTTCAAAATCGTAGCGACCGAAGAACTGAACGGTATCGAGAGGCTGCAATTCGGGAGAATGCGCCGGGTCAGCGAGCGCTTCTGCAACGCTAAAGCTTTGGACAGCCGGCCGATAATCAGGCTGGCTCAATCGGATAATTTCGCCGTATTGCAGAGCCGGTTCGGGCAGCAGGTCCTTGTAGGAAGAGACTAAATCCGCGACATGCATTCCCGCATGAAAGGAATACTTACCCGGGCGAACGACATGTCCTTCGAGATAAACAGCATCCTGCGTATAGGGCGCGATAGGGAAAATGCGGATCTTGTCGGCGTCCTGAATCTGGAACGACTGCAACTGCTGGTTCATATCTGCGCTGGCGTCGTCCTGCGCGACGTTGAGGTTGAGCATCGTCTGTTTCTGGTGAGCAATGGTGCGCTGGACCTCAATGTGTTGCAGGGTCGCAGTTGGAAGAAGTCCTCCGGCAAGAGAGATGACGTCCGCCAAGGACTTTTCGTCTTTCTGCTCGTAGATAGCGGGGCGGCGGACCATACCCTCGATGGTGATTTGCGGCCCGAGCGGAGGAACCATTACTGTGTCGCCGCTCTCCAGACGTTGGATATTGCCCTTCACTCCCCGGAGTAAGAGATCGTAGACGTCAACGTCCTGCACGAGATCATTTCCCCGAAAGTGCTTGAGGATACGCAACGATCCGCGGCCGGTCGGACCACCCGCCGCGAAAAGGGCGTTCAGCGGAGTCGAGAGGGAACTGATGTCATAGGCACCGGGCCGGACTACGTCGCCGACAACGTAAACGCGGATTGTGCGCAGGCGGGAAAGCGAAACGTCTGCGGAAATATCACGAAATTGTGTGCGGAGAGTCTTCTGGACCGACTCCTGGACCTGCGCAAGGGATTTCCCAGCGACAAGCAGAGGTCCAACTTCCGGCAGGCTGACTCGTCCTTCATGGTCGACCACGCGGTAGAACCGGCGTGAGACGCCGCCCCAAAGATCGACTGCGACACCATCTCCGGGGCCCAGGACGTAATCGGGCCCGACGGGGAGGTCCATCGGGATCATCTGCAGATCGCGCGTGCCGTTCTCGAAGATCTGCATGCCGAAGCGCTCGACAGAAGGTGGACGCGCGGCCGCTTGCAGGTACATGTCGTAGAGCGAAGGAATTCGTTCGTAGGGGTTCGGCCTACGTACCAGCCGCTGTGTCGGGCCGACGGATTCTCTCGCCCGTTTCGCATTTATGAGTGCCGGAGAATTGGCATTCGCTTCAGAGGAGATGTCGGCGCTGCCTGTGGCGTTCATTGCCTGCAGATAAGGAGATCCGCCCGGTCCGGTATTGTTGCCGGTGGAATTTCCCGATAGCTCCGGACTCAGGGATTCACCCGCGAAGTCGGAACTCAATGACAGGTCGTCCGGCTGGTTTGCCGGATGACGACCAGTCGATGATCCGGCACCGTCAGTCGCTGAGACGCCCGAACCGTTTGCGCCTCCCTGGAACTCTTCTGTGAGCAGTGAATCCTCTCCGCTGGTGCGCAGCAGAGAAGCCACGTCGTTAGGCGGAGCTGAGGGTTGCGGCGGCGAATTCGGAGGTGTTGCCGGATTGTTCTCCATTCCCGGAGAGGCGTTCGGGGTTTCGTTCGCGCCAGGGCGAGAGGGCGACAATTCCTGAATCGATGTTGCTGGATTATTCGACTGGGTCGAACAATCACGGAGTGAGGTATCGCAAAGCTGAGTCTGCTGCAGTTCTCTTTCGCGTTGCTGGCGCGCTTTGACGCGGGAGGCTTCCTCGTCCTGGGCAATGTATTTCGCGCGTTCTCTGATCAGCAACTGCTGCTCCTGCGCCATTGAAGATTCAGGATTCAGCGTGGGCTTGAGGAACCCATATTTCTGGACGAGCGCGGTGGCTACCGAACGAAACACGATGTCATTCTCGAGGCGATCGAAAATGGCTTCATCACTGAGGTCGGAATCGGAGATCAACTGTCCGTGATCGGTGGCATCCTTGGCAATCCAGCGCTTGAGTTCGACCATCAGTCCCGGATCGCGGTGGAAGATTGCGACGAGCTGGCCGACGGTGGCGGCGACGCGCTCCATGTTTTGGCGGGCGAGTTCGGATTGCGGCATGGGCGGCTGCTGTCGCGTTTGCGCTGCCAATAGGGCGGCCAACATAAAAACGACCGCGATTGAGAAGGCGGTGTTGCGACGCAGACTGCGAGTCACGTTCGCAATGCCAGGCCACGCGCTACTCAAGCCTCTTTCTTCCTTCACTCGTATCCCCAGTTCAAACCGTTCTAACTGCGAGGCACACCTACCAATCCCGGAGTCTCTCGAATCGCGTTCAGCAGGCCTGATTCCGAACTCTCCACAGGCTTGTTGCGAATGTCGATCATGGCCCAGTAATAGATTCCGCGATTCTTCTCGGGAGCGAGTGCGAGAATTCTCATGCGGGGATAGCGTCCCAGCAGGAAGCCGCACTTGCCCAGAGGCTTCTCCGGCTCTTCTAGGGCAACAATGAGCACGTCGGGTTGCGTTTGTTCGACCATGTCGTTCAACTCGCCCTCTTTCGTGACTTCGCCAACGATGTCGATATCGGGCTGGTCTGAAATCGTGGCAATCACCATTTCACGCATGAGACGGGGCCGGTTGGCGACGAGGACACGCACGCGTTTCAAAGTGCTCTCCTTTATGTCGAAGGTACGGGGACGGTCCGAGAGGCACAAGGTTCAAAAATGACCTAGCAAGAGGCGGTGGAGGTACTAGTGGCCGGTACCAAAATTTCGTTGAAAAGTACTAGTACGAATCGACGCTGCCGAATGTTCACCGCAGCCCCGATACATCCTTGCCAGGGTGCTAACATACTCGCGCTGAACGCTGAATCGTAGATGATTGAATCCATGCGGATTGACGCTCACCAGCATTTCTGGATGTACAACCCCGAAGAGTATGGCTGGATCGACGATTCCATGGGGGTGATCCGGCGCGATTTCTTGCCTGAAGACCTGGCGCCGGAACTCGACAAGAATTGCTTCTCTGGATCCGTCGCTGTACAAGCGCGGCAGAAACTCGAAGAAACAAGCTGGCTTTTAGATCTGGCGGATCGCTCTGAGAAGATTCTGGGAGTGGTTGGCTGGGTCGATCTGTGTTCTCCAGATGTGCGCCTGCAACTGGAGTCCCTGGCGTTAAATCGCAAGTTGGTTGGAGTCCGACACATTGTTCAATCGGAACCGGATGACCGCTTTCTGATGCGGGCAGACTTCATGCGCGGCATCTCGGTGCTGGAGGAGTTTGATCTTGCCTACGACATACTGATCTACGCGAAACACCTACCTGTCACCGTTGAGTTTGTGAAGCAGTTCCCGCGTCAGAGATTCGTGTTGGATCATGCGGCCAAACCGCCGATCAAAGCAGGGAATATCGAATCGTGGGCGGACGGAATCCGGAGGTTGGCGGAGTTTCCAAACATATGGTGCAAGCTGTCCGGTTTGGTGACGGAGGCAGACTTTGAACACTGGAGCCCAGAACAGATCATGCCTTGTATCGACCTGGCGTTCCAGGCGTTCGGCCCAGACCGGCTCATGATCGGCTCTGATTGGCCGGTATGTCTGTTGGCGGGCTCCTACTCGCGCGTGATGGATCTCGTGAAGGGGTACCTGAAAGGCCATTCAGCGGAAATCTGCAATGCCGTTTTGGGTCGTAATGCACAGCGGTTCTGGCGCTTAGAAATGTAGAGAAACCCTGTCCGGTCAGGTGCTGCAATTGCGGGTGATCCGGTAAACCTTTACACTTCCTGATCACGAGCATCTTAAGCTTCTCTATGGATTCGCAAGTTCTTCAACTCAGTCCCCGCGATAACGTGTTAGTCGCCCTTCGTGACCTTAAGCGAGGGGAGGAGATTGCGTTCAATGGCTCGAAACATGTTCTGCAATCAGACGTGGCTGCGAAACACAAGTTCGCGACCAGCAATCTGGCAGCAGGGCAAAACGTCATCATGTATGGTGTTGTGGTTGGGGAGGCCGTGAAGCCGATCGCCTCCGGCGAACTTCTGACGACGGCGAATATCCGGCATAAAGCTGCGGCGTTCTCGCAGCAGTCGAAAGAATACAGTTGGGAACCGCCGGATGTTTCTAAGTGGCGAGATTGCACCTTCGCGGGCTACAAGCGGTCGGATGGCCAGGTAGGCACGCGAAATTACTGGCTGGTTGTGCCACTGGTATTTTGTGAGAACAAGAATATTCAGGTTCTGAAGCAGGCATTTGAAGAGGAACTCGGATTCGCTGCGCCTCAGCTTTACCGCCGGCAGGTCGCCCAACTGGTTCGGCGCTATGAACTCGGTGAAATAGCTGAGTCGGCGGACATCTTAACGCCCGACAATCCACTCGTGATGCACCGGAGTCCTGTCTTTCAGAGCGTCGATGGGATCCGATTCCTGCTCCATGAGGGTGGTTGTGGGGGTACGCATGAAGACTCGAAGAATTTATGCGGACTAATTGCGGGATACATTCATCATCCTAACGTCGCGGGTGCGACGGTCTTGAGTCTGGGGTGTCAGCATGCCCAGATCGAGATCCTTCAGGGGGAGATCCAAAAGCGCAATCCGAGTTTCGACAAGCCGCTGTTTATGCTCGAGCAGCAGAAGAGTGGCTCCGAGTCTGCGATGATGCGGGATGCCATCGAGCAGACGTTTATGGGACTCATCGAGGCAAACCAGGCAAAACGCTCACCTGCGCCGCTTTCCAAGCTATGTGTTGGACTTAAATGCGGTGGTTCCGACGGCTTCTCCGGTCTGTCGGCAAATCCCGCGATTGGGCACACGTCTGATTTGCTGGCTGCACTCGGGGGACGGACGATCCTTTCCGAATTTCCCGAACTGTGCGGGGTCGAACAGGAACTGATCAATCGTGGAAAGACGAAAGCTGTCGGGGACCGATTTATACAGCTGATGAGGGACTACGCCGCTCGCGCGGCGGCTGTACGTGCGGCGTTCGAGATGAATCCTTCGCCGGGCAACATGCGCGACGGCCTGCTAACGGACGCAATGAAATCAGCCGGAGCCGCCAAGAAAGGCGGTACATCTCCGGTCACGGCGGCTCTGGACTATCCGGAATATTCGCGAGAGTCCGGACTCAACCTGCAGTGCACTCCCGGTAACGATGTCGAATGCGTTACGGCGCAGGTTGGGGCCGGAGCCAATGTGGTCCTGTTCACGACGGGGCTGGGCACACCGACCGGGAACCCGATCGCGCCAGTGGTCAAGCTTTCCACCAACTCGAAACTGGCCCAGAGGATGAGCGACATTATTGACGTTGATACCGGGCCGATTATCGAAGGAAAGACAGCGATTCAGCAAATGGGAGAAGCCATTCTGGATTACGTGGTTGAAGTTGCCAGCGGAGAGGTTCGTACGAAAGCTGAGCTGAAAGCGCAGGAAGATTTCATCCCGTGGAAGCGAGGCGTATCTCTCTGATGAATGAAAGCGGAACGGCGGACGATTTCCGTTTGGATGGCAAAGTGGCCGTCGTGACCGGAGCCGGGAGCGGGATAGGCCAGGCTATTGCTGTAAAGTTTGCGGCGCACGGTGCATCGATTCGCGTCCTTGATCTCAACGATGCAGCAGCAGAGACAACCTGCGAAATGATCAATGATGCGGGCGGGAATGCGTCAGCTTATGTCTGCGATGTGACCGACCCAAGCAAAGTAAAGCAGGTCTTTGCTCAGCTGTTTGCTCGGGAGCGGATTTTCATTCTTGTAAACAATGCCGGCGTTTCACATATTGGCACCGTCGAGAGCACGACCGAGGAGGATTTTGACCGGCTCATCCGCGTGAATGTGAAGGGGTTTTATAACTGCATGCACGAGATGGTAGGGCATATGCGCAGCAAAGGCGGTGGCGTCATCCTGAATATGGCTTCAATTGCCGGGTCGACGGGCCTTGCGGACCGCTTTGCCTACTCCATGACGAAAGGTGCTGTCATCGCGATGACGTACTCCGTTGCGAGAGACTATCTCGCTCATAACATCCGCTGCAACTGCATCTCGCCCGCGAGAGTTCACACCCCGTTTGTTGACGAGTATTTGAAGAAGACCTATCCGGGGCGTGAACGGGAGGTGTTCGAGGAATTAGCCAAGGCCCAACCGATTGGGCGCATGGCGGAGCCAGCCGAGGTTGCGTCACTGGCGCTGTTCTTATGCTCGGACGAGGCTTCGTTCATTACGGGATCGGATTATCCGCTGGATGGCGGCTTCTTCAACTTGCGAGGCTAATGCATGGATCTTCAACTCAAGGACAAGGTCGTCATCGTTACGGGAGGCGCCAAGGGAATCGGTGCTGCCATTGTGCGGGCCTGCGCAGAGGAAGGCGCGATTCCCGTGATTGTGGGTCGCGACGCAGAAGCCGGTAGGGATTTGCAGTCCGAACTCACGAAGAAAGGCGGCAAGTGTGGCCTGATCACTGTTGATCTCGGAAGTGCCGAGGCATGTGAGCAGTCGGTGTCGAAAACTGTGACGGAATTCGGCAAGGTTGACGCGCTGGTGAATAATGCCGGCCGCAACGACAAGGTTGGATTGGAACAGGGAAGTCCGGCGGAATACGTGGCATCTCTCAATCGCAACCTGGTGCACTACTACAGCATGGCGCACTATGCATTACCGCATTTGAGAAAGGTGCGTGGCGCCATCGTGAATGTCGGTTCGAAGACGGCAGTGACCGGGCAGGGCAGCACGTCTGGATATGCGTCCTCGAAGGGCGGGATCATGGCGCTGACGAGAGAGTGGGCGGCCGAACTGTTCCCCTATGGAATCCGAGTGAATACGGTCATTCCCGCCGAAGTAATGACTCCGCTGTACAGAAGCTGGCTTGATACATTTCCGAATCCGCAAGAGAAGTTGAATGGCATCCTTTCCAAGATCCCCTTGGAAAAGCGGATGACGACCGGGGAGGAGATTGCGGCTATGGTCGTGTTTTTGTTATCGGGGAAATCCAGTCACACGACAGGGCAGCATCTGTTTGTTGACGGCGGTTATGTCCACCTGGACCGCGCTCTGACCTAACTTCTGCGAGAATATTGGAATGGGGCAATCTACCACTATTATAAAGGGCGCCGTGTTGTGCCCTTGTTGCCTTGCCAGCAGCTTGTTCTTTGGATTCGCAATTGTCGTCAGTGACGTTCACAGCTTATTTGTGTTCCCCGTCCAACCGGAGAGATGCCATGAGCCGACGCTACTGTCTCACGCTCGATCTGAAGAATGACCCAAAGCTGATCGAAGAATATAAGTGCCACCATAGGGAGATCTGGCCGGAGGTTGTGGAGAGCATCAGAGGATCCGGGATTCAGGACCTAGAGATCTATCTGCTTGGCACTCGCATGTTCATGATCATGGAAGTGGAGGGCACATTTTCGTTCACCGCAAAAGCCGAAGCGGACCAGCTTAATCCGAAGGTGCAGGAATGGGAGCAGTTGATGTGGAAGTATCAGCAGGCTTTACCCCAAGCAGGACCTGGGGAAAAGTGGCTGCTCATGGAACGGATATTCGAACTTCCTGAGTAGTGACAGGCCTACTTTTTCGGACCGACTAGCGAGGCTGCTGCCTGTATTGCCCTCTCGTGCAATTCCCAGGAATATATTGCTTTTTGACATCCCTCTCGCGCTAAGCGGGTGCTGAGCTGCTTTTCCGCATCGTCAAAAGTCTTCTCTGCATCCATCCTGGCAGCAGCGGCTTCCTGATCTGCTTTTCGGACTGACTGGAACCTCTTAAGGAGGTCCGCGTTGTTCGCTTGCATACTCAGATGCTTGCCGCGTGGCGCAGAGGTTGGAGCGGATTGGCGGATCGCGGCATACTGCGCCTGCACGTCCTGAGGCCACTGTTGTTGTATGCGTTGCCTCAAATCATCCACTGCGGCGTTGGCCTCGTCGGCGGTAGCGCGAACTCGCTTCTTCTCGCGAAGCCACTTCATGACCGACCACGTTGTAGCCTCTTTCATGAGTGCTTTGGCCTGCTCAAGTTGCTGCAGCTTTTCCATATAGCATCCTGAAGATGAGTCATCTTCTGCCGTTTCTGCCAGCAAAGTAGCGGAAATGCAAACAACATGGTGCGAGGGCGGCATCCATTCTCCGGTGACGTTAATCACGTCTGTTTGTGATCGCATCCACCAGAGAGCCACTCCGGCCTTGACGGCAGTCAACTCGACGGTCTAGCTTTTTATGCAGAATGCTGCAATGCAGCAGGCAGGAGGTTCGCATGCCGACCCACCGTAAGCTTGAACAAAACGACTCGGCAGTTTCTGTTCTGACGGAACTGGCAGTGGAAGGAACGTCCAGTCTTGTGGAGGCACATCGCACTTTGCTGGACCTCGCCCAACAGGAGAACAACCTCATTCTGAAGGGGCTCAAGAGGCATGTCTCGGGCTTTGTGCCCGCGGCCGCAATGACCGACTTTGTGCGGCGGAGTCTGGATAGCCTCATCGAGATGCAGCAAGATTTGCTCACCGCCACAAGCCGGCAAACGGCGCGGTGGCTTGAACCTGAGACGGCCACCACAGCCGACCGAACTGCGCAATTGCTCGAGTTTGCAAGAGAAGGGGTAGAGTCGTTCACCAGGGCGCAGAAGAAGTTCCTCGACGCTGTTTCCGAGGAATCGGAAAAGGCGATGAGTGGTAAAGGCGAAGTTGATGGTGAGAAGGCAAGACTGGACGATCTGAACCAGCTTGCTTGCGAGGCGGGGAATGCCTTCATCGAGGCTCAGAAGAGGCTACTTGACATTTCCAATCAGCAGATGAAGGTAAACCTCGGTGCTGCAAACCAAGCAACGCGATTCCTGGCACCTGAAAAGCTTGTGCCTGTCGCCATGTTGGCCCGGGACAGTGTGAAAAGCTTTTTCGACGCAGAAACAGCCCTTGTCGGATCGTTGATGAAGGTGCGCCCCGCAGCGCACTCCCCGAAGCGAAAAAAGAAGATGGGCCGGGCACAGCGGCGGCGGGAGCCTGTGGCAATTTAGACCTGCTTGCAGGGAACGCTGCGAAGGGGCTGAATTCTATGACACAGAACCGGAAAGGGCCGGTCCTGTCTTCGAAAACCGCGACAGGATGCGGTCGACAACTGTCTGTTCTAGTTCAATGCCGAGACGGCTGGTAAACAGCAATGCGCTGCATTGCAGTGCAATCCAGTCTCGCGTACTCAAGGGAGAACGAAACGCCGTACGGTTTGTAAGCCAGTGTTTCGCCACGTGACGCGCGATAGCGAAGGTCATCCCGGTATCCGGTCCGACCATTTCGCCCAGAACACCTTCCAGTGTCAGCATCACCTTTGAAAGCATAATCAACGAACTCGGAAACCTGATGCCCTTCAGCGCGAGATGCTCGAGCAGTCGCATGGCATTGGTCGCACTCGCCCCGGTCCGCGTCTGGTCAAGGAATTCGATCACCGTTTCACGAATCCTTCGATGCACCGTGCCGCTCATCGTATCGGGGTTCTGACTCAGGGCCGCCACTGCATTTGAGACTCCCACCGGGTCACGCAACGTGACCATCAAGAACAATAGCGCAAGATTTCTCCGCAGTTCGCGATCCAGTCGCTCCCGCAGCGCCCAGTCGATGAGGGTCAGTTCACGAGTGCGATTGTTGTAGAGCAGATTTCCGGCATGAGGGTCCCCATGGAAAATAGCCTGCTCGGCAGAAGAGAACAGCGGCACCGCCACCAGTGCTTCGATCACTTGCTCTGCAATCTGTCGCCGCGCCGCGGGTTTCAAGCGTGCCGCCGCGTCGGTGACTTTTGTTCCTTTCTCCTCGCTCAGCGCGGTTATTCTTGGCGTACACAACGGCAGAATCACGCGAGGGATACGAACTCCGGAGAACGATCGATACTGATCGCCGACCTCGATGAGCGTTTTTTGCTCTCGTGCGAAATTGACTTCATGACGGAGTAGTCGCCGAACTTTGCGAAATGTATCAGGGAGGAGGTCGGGCGCAAATCCGTACGTGTGATGACGGTCGCCAAAATAGTCGGCCAGTGCCTGCAAGTACTCCATATCTTCCGCGAAGTATTCCGGGATGTGTGGCTTCAGAACCTTGAACACACCGCGCTGGCGCTTTCGCGTCTGGGGATCCATCCAACTGAAGCGTACGACTGCGCTGACGCTGGCTTCTTTCAGGATGTCCGGAGCAATCTTTACTGCAAACGTCTTGATTTTGTCGCCAAGCTCCGATTTGGCAATCGCGCGCACATCCGCAGGACTGACGTCTCGAATGCCGTTTTCCAGCCGGGAGAGTTCTTTCCTTAAGGCAGGATGAAGATGCTGGTTGCGCGCAATCACCTGGCCCAGCTTCTGCAACCCAGGGACTTCGGCAATGAGTCGAAGCAGCCGGACCTCCGGCGAAGTACTGGCAGGAAGCTCAAGTTGCTCGACTAGTTTGGGAGCCAGACGCTCGGGAGAAAGATGAGCGATCACGAACACCATGGAGTCCCGCACCGGGGGACGCCATTGAATGTAGGCCTTCGGAACCAGCCTCTCGACTGGCACGACCTCATCGACGATCCATTGCGCCATGGACTGGCGGAGAGATTGTCCAATCGGACTTTTCAGTCCCGCTTCTACCGTGGTGACCTTTTCGGCGGTGGACGCGTTCTTTGGCAGAAGGTTCTCAACTGTCGTTCGCAGCCGATCGCGAGCGAGCTCGCCGAATCCCGCGAGGATGGCGGACGTATCCGGCATAGGTGAAGGACCGTTCAAACTATCGATCCAGCAACAGAGATGTGCAGTGACTGCCATCACGAGATGTTCCACGTTCCTGTGAGATATTCTTGCTGCTGCCGGAGCGTGAGATTCACATGGCTACTCTGAATGAGGTCTATTCCTCGCTTTCCGTCCGACGCCGGTATGAGGTGTGGTTTCTGCGGATGCTATTGGCGGACGGGAGCGGAGCCTGGTGGTTTCGGTATCTGTTAATGAATCCTGGTCGAGGCGGCTGCCTTGGCGATCCGCGGGGAGCGCCGGCGCAAATCTGGGCGACGTGGTTCCCCAAGGGAGAGAAGCCGCAGAGCACCATTCAAGGTTTCCCGTTGGAATTGCTCGATATCACTCGCCCGGGGCACTCGCCGTTCCACTTCGGAATCGGAGAAAACAAGGTTGAAGAAGACTCCTGCCGCGGAAATCTAAATGCCGATGGGCATGCCGTTGGTTGGGATGTGCATTATTCTTCCACGTTTCGCGTAACGTTGAGCAACAAGGGATGGATCGGTTTTTCGCGCACGCCGCACTCTGACGCAGTTTTCTCCGGAAGCATCACGGTGGACGGGCGCACGTTTTCTGGCGATCCACTCGGGTTCGGCTTGCAGGGACACAACTGCGGATACCGTCATCGCAGCTTCTGGGTGTGGACGCACGCGTTCTTCTCGCGTCCAAGCGGGGCGCCAAGCACACTCGAGGCTTTGGTGTATGACATGCCATTCGGACTTGTCTTCCGCAAAGTCGTTCTGTGGCACGAACGCAGGAGATACATTTTTCGCTCACTGCAGGAAGAGACTCTCAGCAGGGACTCCATGCATTGGAAGTTTAACTGCTCGACTACTCGTGGATCGCGCTTGTCTGCGGAGATCGTTGGGAACGCCTTGAGTACGCACCATCTGCCCTATGTAAGAACCGATTGCAGTGGGAGCTTCGAGGTGCTCAATAACAGCTTGGCTTCGGCAACATTGAGAATTCAGAGTGAGAGGTCTGAAGAACTGCTGGAAACCCAGAACGGCGCTGTGCTGGAGATTGCAGGGAACTACTCATCCCGCTGAGCGCGCGAGAGACGATCAGCGACCACTGCATACGCGGCTGGATTGAATGCCATCCCAATGTGCGTCCCCGGGACCTCTACGTCTTTATCGGGATCGGTAGTGATGCAATAGCGCCAGTCCACAATTCCGTCCTGTCGAGTGTAGATGGCGGTTTCGAGCATCGAGCCAGGCACTTTGCGGCGCAGCGATCCCAGAAAATTGCAGGTGCACCGCCCCGTGTAGCAACTGGGAAGCACATTTGGCCCCTGTTCTTCCAAGATTCGTAGACGGACAGCTTCCGCCGCGTGCAGCACAGAGCGATTTGCGACGGTACCGCGAATGGGTGCGGCAAGGGTGATGACGGAGGCAACATCTTCCGGTCGCTGGCCTGCTACCGATCGCGCGATCACGCCTCCGAGGCTGTGCCCAATCACATGAATCTTGCGACCAGTTTCATCGAGCGCTTTCTCGATCGTCCGATTCAGGCGCCTTTGAATGAGCAGATTCGGGCATTCTGCGTTCACTCCGATGCCCGAAAAATAAGGGGAGTATCCAATGCGCCTTAGCCACGCATGCAGTTCCGTCAGGTACAGATCGGTCCCGAGAAAGCCGGGGATGACGACCACAGCGGATCCGTCTCCTCGTGGCACCCCGAAACCGTAATAGACGGGCGAGGCATGGAGAAGAAGGATTTCGGCGCCGAAGAGAGCTTCGGTCCAGACACTCGAAACGTGAGCTTTTGGATAGGATTTCGCGCTCGACCTGTGCGCTGTGGCTGCGGAAGGACGCTTTGCCGGTCTTTTCTTTTTACCTTGCAAGTTCGTCCCTGGTTTGCACTTCCTGCCCCGACTGCTGGGAGCGCGAAAATGCTGCACTGCGACATTATAACGCTCTTACCCTGGGTTATCCAAGACTTCCGTTATCGTCTAACTCGGGCGCCTTGCGGCTTCGTGAGGGTGCGTTTACTCCGGCGGGGCTTGCTAAGGCGCCCCTCCAATTCCGCCACTCGCTTGCGCAACAACTCAACTTCGTCGCTGGCACCCTGATCTGGGGTTGCTGGAACGGACGCGCCGAGAAACCTCTTCATCATCTCGACGGGGGAGAGGATGGCCGATTGAACCTCGCTTAAGCGGTTTTGAACCGTGTCCTGCAGTTTCTGGTAAGTATCGAAGGCCGACTTGAGATACCACATCAAGAACTCCTGACGCACCTCATCAGAAGCTATGATTAGCTGTCGAAGTAGTTCAAGCGGCAATCCTGTGGGTTTGTCCTTTGCATCCTCCGTGATGATTTGCGTCAGGACAACGCGGGTGAGATCCTTGCCGGTCTTCGCATCCACCACGCGAACGTCCCTCCCGGCACGGATGTGAGCCGCCAAGTCCTCCAGGTTCACGTAGCGGCTTTCGGCAGTGTCGTACAAGCGCCGGTTGCCGTATTTCTTGATGAGGATGGTCGATGCCTTCATTCTCAGTTCCCAGTGCTGCTGTGCACGGCGAAGCCGATATATCTTGACACAAGCGAGCGGTGGGCGTACATTTTAAGCGATGCTGCAGTGCAGCAAAACGGAGGCATTTATGGCAATTCCCAGGCACGACTCAAAGGAGTCCTCCACCATTTCGATTCTTTCCGGTTGGGCGCAGCAAGGGGTTCAGACTCTGTTTGCTACCCAACGCATTCTTTTGGACCTAGCCATGCGGCAGAACGCCAGTGTTATGCATGCCGTTCGTCAGCAACTTTCCGACCCGCATCACTCCCCCACCGCCATCCTGAGTGAAATCGCGGGCCAAGGCATGACGCACCTGGTCGAAGCACAGAAAATCCTGCTGGAGCTTGGAAAGCAGCAGAATGACATATTGATGACCGGCGTGAAGGAGAGAGTCGGCGACTCTCCGCAACGGCGAGCCATGGTTGATCTTTTCAGGCGCAGTGTTGATACCTTCATCGATATGCACGAAGAGTATCTCAAGATTGCGAGTAAACAGACTCACGCGTGGCTAGAGTCGGCAAAGGCCGGAAAACCGTACCAGCCCGAACACGCTATTGACCTCGCGCGTGATGCAATGGAGAACTTCGTCAAGGCGCAAAAGCGGTTTCTCGATATTGTGGGCGACGAAACTGCCAAGGCCGCGAACGGCAAGCACGCAAATGGAGCGGGGAAAACGAAGAAGACCGAACTGTCGGCTCTCGCACGCCAAGCCTCAGACTCTCTGGTCGAAGCGCAGAAACGGCTGGTGGATCTCGCGGGAGAGCAGATGAATGCGAACGTGGAGAGCGCCGGCAAAGCCATGAAGGTGCTGAAGCCATTCCCGTTCATTCCGTTAAACGAACTGACGCGGGAAGTGGTCAAGAGCTATGTTGATGCGCAGAAGGCATTGATGGATGTGATGGTGAAGCCGACTGCGGCCCCGAAGGTGTCGACCGAGCGGCGGCCAAGAAAGCCGATCCGAAAAGCCAAGGCCGCGGCCGCTGTCGCTTGATACGCGAGGATACTGAATGCGTTCGTGATGCGCTCCTCTGCGCAATTCCCGCGTGCAGTACTGTGATGTGGAGGAAGCGCAACACACAACCGGTGATCATGCATGCGGCGCCGTGAGGAGCCGCATGCACCCCACCGGTTCCTAAATGCTAAAACGTACAACGTGGGAAGTGCCGGTCGGCTCTCGCTGGCGGTTCCCATGAATACGTGTACGCTTACACGGTAAAGTACAGTCTCTGCGGTCCTCCCCCTGCCGACACCCTGTGACGTCCGTCACACTGCGACGTGACAGCAGTTGCTGACTAGACGGGCGACTCGCATTCTACTTATCGGCGTTCGAGGCTGACAGTATGGTGCCCGCGGGAGCCCAGACAGCCGATTTCTCCAGGGTCTATTCTAGCCCCCTGCGTAAACACCCCCAGAGTCCGGAATGCGCATTGACATAAGCCTCTTCGTCATTGTCGTTGTCGCATAACTCTGGTCCAGTTCCTCGATCTGCAATCGAAACAGAAACTCGCTAATGTCCCGCATCCAGAGATGGAGTGGCGATGATCGCGACTGAAACCTGAACAAGTGAAGATCCCGGCCAGCGCGGAGGCCCTTTCTGCTGGACCGACTCGCGTACCTTGAAGAATTGGTTTGTCGGGCCCGGAATGCTGCCGCTGTATTTTCACAATTCACGCAAGAAGAAGTCGATCGGATTGTGAAAGCCATCACCCTGGCAGGATTGGATCAGGCGCAGCGCCTTGCCCGCCTTGCAATCGAAGAGACGCGAGTCGGTGTACTCGAAGACAAGGTCATCAAGAACATGGTGGCCACGGAGTTTGCCTACAACTACGTCAAGGACAAGCGCACCGTGGGAGTGATCCGGGAGTTTCCTGACCGGAACCTGTCTGAGATTGCGGAGCCGATCGGTGTGCTTCTTTCGTTGACGCCAATTACGAACCCGACCTCGACAGTGCTGTTCAAGTGCATTGTCGCGATGAAGACGCGGAATGCAATCATCTTTGGTCCTCATCCGAGAGCATGGCATTGCTGCGCGGAGGCCGTGAAGACGATGTACGAAGCCGCGATGGCGGCGGGCGCGCCGGAGGGAGTTCTTAGCTACATCGAATCCCCTACGCTGGCCGACAATGCCTATCTGATGGGACACAAGGACGTGGGGCTGATCGATGCCACCGGGGGGCCAGGAGTCGTGAAGGCGGCATACAGTTCCGGCAAGCCTGCGCTGGGCGTCGGACCGGGAAACACTCCTGTGTACCTGGAGAAATCCGCGGAGGTCGATGCCGCTGTTGTGGACATCATTATCTCAAAGACCTTTGACAACGGAACTATTTGTGCATCCGAGCAGACGGCGGTGATTGATGACGAGATCTACGACAAAGTGCTGGCCAAGTTCGTCGAACTCGGAGCGCACGTCTGCAGCGACAAGGAAACTGCGCTGCTGGAGCGGACAGTCATCGATCCGAAGACTGGATTCATGCAGCCTCTTGCGGTAGGCCAGAAAGCTATCGATATCGCCCGTTTCGCTGGGATTCACGTGAAAGCGGATACGAAGCTTCTGATCGCGCCCATACGCGGTGTTGGTCGAGAGCACCCGCTCTCTGTGGAGAAATTGTTTCCGGTACTCGCAGTTTACCGAGCTAAGTCCGTAGGCGAGGCGCTCAGAACCTGTGTCGATGTGAATCATGCGGGCGGTCTGGGGCATACGGCAGTGATCTTCTCCCGGAATGATGAGGTCATTCGAAAATTCGGGAACGCCATCAATGCCGGGCGGATCATCGTGAACTCTCCGGGAGCGATCGGAGCACTGGGGGGCGTGTACAACGATCTCGTGCCTACGTTCTCGTTCGGATGCGGCACAGGCGGAGGAAATAGCACCACGGATAATGTCAACATCTATCACTATCTCAACATCAAGCGACTCGCGCGAAGGACACAAAACCACATGTGGTTTCGAGTTCCGAATCAGATCTACTTCAACATGAACGCCGTCGATAACGTTCGACAGTTCCCATCGCTCTCGACGGTGATCGTTACGAATCCGGTCCTTGACCGAGCCGGCCATCTGAACACAGTGCGGTGCCACGTGTGCCCCAAAGCGCACGTGCACGTTCTGGTGATACCTGACGCGGAACCAGACGTGAAGGTGATCGCGCAAGGCGTCGAAGCGCTCGAATTCCACAAGGCAGACCAGATCATCGCGTTAGGCGGAGGATCGGTCATAGATGCAGCGAAGATCATGAAGCTGAAGTACGAATCTCCCAATGCGGACCTGCAGGAGCTAGCGGCGCCGTTCCTCGACCTTCGCAAGCGGGTGATCGAATATCCGAAGGAGAAGGTCAATCGTTGCCGCCTGATCGCCATCCCCACAACGAGCGGGACGGGGAGTGAAGTCACCCCATTTGCGGTGCTGATCGACAGGGATCGCGGGTGCAAAGTGACGCTCGCGGACTATTCACTGACGCCGGATGTGGCCATTGTCGATCCGCAGTTTGTGATGTCCATGCCCAAGAGCCTGACCGCGGATACGGGCATCGATTGCCTGACGCACGGCCTGGAGGCGGGAGTCTCCAATTATGCTTCGCCCTACACAGACTCCAATGCCATGCAGTCGATCCGACTGGCATTCAAGTATCTGCCGATTGCGTATGAGCATCCGGAGAATGAGGAGGCTCGGTGCATGATGCACAACGCGGCGTGTATTGCGGCCATGGCCTTCTCCAACGCGTCGGTTGGGGTGAACCATGCGCTGGCACATGCATTTGGGGCCCGCTTCGGAGTAGCGCATGGCCGAGCTAACGCGCTGATGTTGCCGCACGTGATCGCATACAACGCTGCCGTACCTGCGAAGTTCATGCCTTCGCCGTATACCCAGGGATACGTGGCTAACAAAAAATACGCCACGATTGCAGATCTGCTCGGACTGGGTGGTCAGACCATTGAGGAAAAAATCACGAAGCTGATTGAAGCTGTCGGGCAGTTACTCGATCGTCTGGATTTCCCGAAATCGATCGCCGAGTTAGGCATTGCGAAGGAGGAGTTCGAACGCGCATTGCCCGAGATGACCACGAATGCTTTCAATGACCCTTCGTGGCGCTCCAATCCACGTATGCCGTTAATGACGGAGTTGGGCGAACTGTTTCAGCAAGCCTACGACGGACGCCGCACGGCCTCGCAACCTGCCGAGAGCAGGCTGCACGCAGTTTAGAGGTACCAGAGATGGAGATGATTTCTATCGTGAATGTCGATGCAACATCGATCACGCGAGCGCTGCAGGAAGTCAGGAAAAGGTTGGATGACGGTGGACTCGAGACGGTGCTGGATTTTTCCTCAGTGTCTCGCCTCGATGCATCGGCATTGCAGGCACTGCAGGAGTTTGCGTTCCTGGCTGGCGAGAATCGGAGAAAGGTGACACTACGGGGCGTGAACGTCATTGTTTACAAGGCTCTGAAGCTGGCAAAGGTCACACGAACGTTTCTGTTCCGGGATTGAGGGTCTGTCATGGCGAATCAGCAAAGCGACCGCCTGTCATGGGGGGACACAGTATTCCTTCATCTGGAAAGGGAAGGCATGCCGCTCAACGTTGCGAGCGTATGCACATTCGAAGGCCAAGTCTCTTTCGAAGATTGCGTCAATTTCGTGGAATCGAAACTCCCGCTCCTGCCTCGCTACTTGGAGCGTGTGATGTCGGCTCCGTTTGGTCTTGGGCTTCCGACCTGGGAATACGATCCGAAGTTTGACCTGCGCCGCCACATGCATGAAGTCACGCTGCAGCACGGAACCGGAGTGGAACTCAAGGACTTGGCAGGCAGGCTCTTCAGCAAGGTGATGGATCGGCGTCATCCACTTTGGGATATGACAGTCGTGAGGGGATTGAAAGGGAATCGGACTGGGGTGATCTTGCGGCTTCATCACTGCATGGCCGATGGAATTGCGGGGGTAGGGTTAATGAATGTTCTCCTTGATCCCAGTCCAGGTGTTTCGCTCCCGCCGAAATCGAAGATGAAGTTCCGGATTCCGCCGGCCCGCGATCCGTTGAGTTCGCTGACCGCTGGACTGGTCGACTCGTATTCCGACTTCGTGAAGCGGATCCTTTCAGCCATGTCGGATCTGCTTAGCATGGCTGAGCGGGCATCTGTCAACGGTGGTTCGGTCGATCCCAAAGAGTTCGCTCGGCTATTTCCCGAAATCACCGCCTTCACGGAAAGGCTCCGTTTCAATGTTCTGTACCGCGGGCCACAGAAATTTGCGTGCACAGACATTCCACTGCCCGATGTAAAGAAGATTCGCCAGAAGTCCGGCACGAGCGTCAATGACGTCATCCTGGCTTTAGTGACCGCAACGGTCCGCCGCTATTGCGAATCTCACGGTGAGTGTGTCACGGGACGGTTGTTCCGAATGATGGTACCGGTCAACCTGCGTGGGACGGTTACAGCGTCAGAATTAGGCAATCGCATTTCGCTGGTCCCAGTCACGATTCCGCTCAACATTCGCGATCCGCAGAAGTTGCTGGCGGCGGTTCATAAGCGAACGGAGTTTCTGAAAGGCGTGCACGCGGCTGAGTTGGTTAGCCTGGCTGGAGGACTGATAGGGATGCTGCCAACATCGCTTCAGGGCCTTGCCGGGCCTCTGGCCAGCCAATTGCCGGTTACTCCCTTCAACCTGGTTTGTACGAATGTGCCGGGGCCGCAGTTTCCGCTGTACCTGTTGGGGCACAAGATGCTGGATTGGTATCCCTACGTGCCCGTCGGAGGCGAGATGGCGGTGAACTGCGCCGTCCTCAGCTACAACGGGTCGGTCTATTTCGGGTTCAGCGGGGATGTGCACGCGGCGCCCGATCTGCGGCGTCTTGAAAAGTTGTTGCAGCTAAGCTTTAAGGAACTGCAAGACTCGATCAATTCCAAGCGTGCGCCTGAAAAGAAAGTCAGAAGACAGCAGAAGGTTGTGTCAGCGCCTGCTGTCGCAGTGAAGAACGAAAGCGAATCTGGTGAACGGTTTTCTGTTCCCATAGAAGCAAAACGCGAACCGGAACCCGCGATGACAGACCAAAAGCACAAGGACGTGCCGGTGTCTGTCGTCGCCTGATTTTCATCGTCGGTTGTGGGCCATGATTGCTCTCTCTCACCGCCGTTTCTCAATGAGCTTCGGGCTACATAGCCCAGTTCAGCGCACATCTATCCTTACCGCATCATCTCGGCATTATCCGTTTTCTCTATTCAGGTTCGATCGCTTTCTCACTTCGCGTGAGACAAGGGAGGCCGCAATGAAATGTCTGAAATCTCTTCTGTTGTGCGGGTTTGTGTTGGTGTTGTGCCTGCCGTCTGCCGGTCAGCAGACGGACATCAATCGCTACACCTTGTTCACCGGTTTTGACTACATGATCAGCCCGGCACGAAATTTGACCGAGCGTGGTTTTGAAAGTGATTTCGGTGTGACCGTGAAACCCTGGTTGGGCATGGGAGTCGATGTTGGAATCATCAGCGGCGCCGGCACGATCACCGGGACCGAGACAGTCTATGCCCCTATGGTCAAACCGTTCGTGGATCCGAGCCAGATTCACGTCGCTTTCAACTCGACCACATATACCTTCGCGGCCGGTCCGCAGTTTTACATTCGAAAGTGGGACAAAATCACATTCCTGATCCGGCCGGGATTTGGTGGGATGCACGAGAGGGCAGATATCATGTTCCCCGCCAGTTTGGCGCCATTGTTTATTGGTCTGGGTATTCCGGCTCCCGGTGCTCACCAAAACGATACTCAACTGTTTTTTGGGATGGGCGCAGGTTTCGACGTGAACGCCTCACGAGCTATTGGTGTACGTTTTGCAGCCGACTGGGTGAATACGCATCTGTTCTCGAACCTGCTGGTGCCGCGCCAAAACTATGTCCGCTTCTCGATCGGCCCAACCTTCCGTTGGGGTCACCTCCGGTCAACGAAGTAGAACGTTCGATTATGAATGTTCTACTTGACGGATTGGGGAGGAATCCTCTTATGGAGCCTCGAACCCTGAATGACATCTTCCTCGAAGTTGCGGATAGGCACCAGGAACGAGTGATGCTGAGGCGGGAAGCCAGTGCATGGCTTCCCGTCAGTTCGGCGGAGTTCTATCGGAATGTGACGGGAGTGGCGCGTACGTTGCAGCAGTGGGGCCTGCACAAAGGAGATCGCGTCGCGATCCTCAGTGAAAATCGCCATGAGTGGGCTGTCGCGGATTTTGCATGTCTCATGATCGGCGTCGTGCCGGTTCCTATCTACACAACTCTTACCGCCGACCAGACGGCTTACATCCTGTCGGACTCGGGAGCGAGAGCGGTCTTTGTTTCCAGTCAGCAACAACTGGACAAACTGCTCTCTATCACGGACAACACCGCCGTCGAGCAGGTCGTGGTGATGGATCCGGTCGAAACCGATCAGGCGTTCCATATGCAAGCACTGATGGCGGCTGGGTCGGTGAACCGCGATGTCAAATTGGAAGCTGCCGCCCGCGCAATCACTCCTGAGGATCTGGCCTCAATAATCTATACGTCTGGAACCACCGGGACCTCCAAAGGAGTGCAACTGACTCATGGGAACCTAACCTCGAACGTGCTGAATTCCATGCACGGATTTGATGTCAGTTCCGCGGACGTGAGCCTCTCATTCCTGCCGTTATCGCATGTTACGGCGCGGCATGTGGATTTCGCATTGCTGTATCACAGTGTGGTGCTGGCTTACAGTTCCTTTATCGAAGAGCTGCCCAAGGTGCTTCTGGAGGTGAGGCCGACGATTTTCGTAGGAGTTCCACGTGTGTACGAGAAGATCTACGGCCAAGTCGAGCAGATGGTAAGAGGATCGACAAAGCGCGCCATTTACCGGTGGGCGCTGTCGGTTGGCCGGGCGCATCGTCGAGAAATACTGGCGGGACGAAGGCCCACAGCACCAAACTGGCATCTGGCGAATCATCTCGTGTTTTCGAAAGTCCGTAATCGATTGGGCGGAAGAGTGCGAGTTTTTGTCTCCGGTGGAGCGCCGCTGGGCAGGGAACTGGCCGAATGGTATGCGGATATCGGTATTCCTATCCATGAAGGTTACGGGCTGACTGAGACGTCGCCGGTCATTGCGATCAACAATCCCGGCGCTTATCGTCTGGGCAGTGTGGGCAAGCCCCTGCCAAATCTTCAGGTTCGAATTGCTGAAGACGGTGAGATCCTGGTCCGTGGTCCCTCTGTGTTTCGGGCTTACTGGAACCGGCCGGAGGAGAGTCGAGAAGCTTTTGTCGATGGCTGGTTCAAGACCGGAGATATCGGTCGGCTCGATTTGGACGGCTTCTTGTCAGTCACCGACCGTAAGAAGGATCTACTCAAAACCTCCGGCGGCAAATTCATTGCACCCCAACCGGTAGAAAACTCGTTGCGGTTGAATGCATTGATCGGAGCCGCAGTTGTCTTGGGAGATCGAAGGAAGTTCCCGTCAGTCCTGATTTCGCCGCATTTTCCGCTGCTTGAAACCTGGGCACGCGAAAATGACGTCGTGTTTTCGTCGAAGGAACATCTGATCGCTCATCCGAAAGTAAGAACACTGTATGAGGAGATTGTGGGCGAGGTGAACCAAAATCTTGCCCGGTACGAAAAGTTGAAGAAGATACTGCTGGTTCCGGACGAATTCAGCTCACTGGATGGCTCCCTCACCCCAACTTTGAAACTCCGCCGCAGGGTCATTGAGGACCGGTATCGAGAGAAGATCGAAGAGCTGTATCGACAATCAGAGATGTCGAACGTTGCGTAGCGGGCAGAGCCCGGATCGAGAGGAAGGTTCCGTAAAGGCAAAGTTCCGTTTCGCACGGCAGGGTGCAGGCACTCTTTCTTCAAGAACAACTTAGGGTAGAATCTCCGCTTATGTCGGAAGGATCGCTGAAGCTCTACCGAACGAAGAGTGGCCCTATTGTCGAATGCGAAGGGCGGTTCTATGCCATTGCACAATGCTCATGGGACGAACTGATCACCAGCGATGAGCTTGAAGCTCACCTAAGGGAGGTGATCGGAAGGGGGGCAACGGGATCAGAAATCAGTCTGCGCGAATCCGAGATCCTCGCCCCGGTCGGCACCCAGGAGGTGTGGGCCGCCGGAGTAACGTATTTTCGCAGCCGTGACGCGCGGATGGAAGAGTCCAAGTCGGCTGGCAGCGGCGATTTCTACGACCGAGTTTACAACGCAGAGAGGCCGGAGCTGTTCTTCAAAGCAACGGCGCACAGGGTGGTTGGACATCGTCAGGAAGTTGCGATACGCCGCGACGCCAAGTGGTCAGTGCCCGAACCGGAGTTGGTGCTGCTGGTGAGTCCTCGTGGAAAGGTTCTCGGGTACACCATTGGCAATGATATGAGTTCGCGGGACATTGAGGGCGAAAATCCTCTCTACCTCCCGCAGGCCAAGGTTTACCATCGGAGTTGCGCGCTTGGTCCAGCGATTCTGGTCTCGTCTTCGCTCCTTCCTCATTCCACCGAAATCCGGATGGCGATCGTAAGAGCCGATACGACCGCGTTTTCCGGAGACACCACGGTGGGCGCTATCAAACGCGAATTTGCGACGCTTGTGGAATATCTATACCGTGATAACTTCTTCCCTGCAGGATCTTTTCTGTTCACTGGAACGGGAATTGTGCCACCCGACTCGTTCACCTTAAATCCGGGAGACGAGGTCCGTATCAGCATCGACGGCATCGGGACCCTGATCAATTTCGTGGCTCAAAACAATTAGCCCGAGGCAGGCAAAATCCGCCGTTTCCTTGCTGTGACTGCTGGTTTCTCGTTATATACTCAACCTCAGCCTAAGTGCGGTTCGGGGTAATCCGAGCTTATTTCCCTCCAGGCAAGGCATGGAACAACGCAAGCAGCAGGGCGACCCAGTGCGAGGGAACGCCGCCAATCAAGGCGGGGTCAGTGTTCCCATCAAAGGAGATAGCTCTGCTTCCGATTCATCCCCTGAATCTGACAGTCCAACCGTTGTCGAATTCTCGGGGGCGGCTTCTGATCCCCAACCTATTTTCGTTGATCCTGAAGCTACCATGGTGGACTCCGAGGCGACACTCGTTGACGGAATTCCGCGGCTCAAAACTCCTCCCGTTGCACGGCGCCAGGCCTCTCGGATCGCGGTTGCGGCTCCCCAGCTCGAACCCGGCGACTTGCTGGGAAATCGTTACGAAATTCTCCAACTTCTTGGCGAGGGCGGAATGGGGGCCGTTTACAAAGCCCAGGACCGAGAACTGGACCGTCCCGTTGCGCTTAAGCTGATCCGGCCGGACCTTGCCTCAAACCCCGCCATGCTCGCCCGCTTCAAGCAGGAGCTCCTGCTTTCGCGTCAAGTCACGCACAAGAACGTCATCCGGATCTACGACCTTGGCGATGCTGAAGGTGTGAAGTTCATCACGATGGAGTTCGTCGAGGGCAAGGACCTTCGCGCTCTGATTCAGGAGAGAAAGAAGTTCTCTCCAGAGGAAGCGATCGAGATGATGCACCAGGTCTGCGAAGCACTGGACGCAGCTCACTCGGCGGGCGTGATCCATCGAGATCTGAAGCCACAGAACATCATGCAGGAACAGAGCGGCCGGATCCTGGTCATGGACTTTGGGCTCGCTCGCACGATCGAAGGCGATGGGATGACCCAGACGGGCGCCTTGGTGGGCACGATGGACTATATGTCGCCCGAACAGGCATTAGGGAAGGAGTTGGATCAGCGTTCCGACATTTTCACTGCGGGATTGATTCTGTACGAACTCCTTACCGGCAAGATGCCGTTCAAGGCGGAGAGTGTGCTTGCCAGCCTGATCAAGCGTACGCAGGAGCGAGCCATTCCTGTCTCGGATCACGACAATAGCATACCTGGCGCATTGAGCGGGATTGTGAGCAAGTGTCTGGAGCGCGATCCAAATCTGCGCTATCAGAATGCCAAAGAACTGCTCCGGGACATGGAGGCATGGCAGGGCAAGCGCGCAGCCGCGACTTTGGGATTCCATGCCAATGTGAAGCCTTGGGGGCAGACGATTCCTTGGCCCATCATTGGTGGCATTGTGGCCGTGATGGTGTTGGCCATCTTCGGCTACTTGTTCCGCAGTGCGCTGTTCTCGTCATCCCCGTCAAAGGGTGGGCCAAGCCTCTCTCTCGCAGTGATGCCGTTTCAGAATGCGTCGGGAGATCAGAGTTGGGATTGGCTCGGGCCCAGTCTGGCCGATATGCTGAGCACAGATATTGGACAGTCTTCGCATCTGCGGACGGTTACGCCTGACCGCGTGCAGCAGGTATTTCGCGACCTGAGAATTACGCCGGATACAAATCTTGACTCTTCCATGCTGGGGCGTGTTGCAGAATTCACGAACGCGGACACGATGGTTTGGGGGCAGTACACGCGTCTTGGGGATCAGATCCGGATTGATGCTACCCTGCAAGACCGCAAGCACAATCGGACCGTTCGGGTGAAATCGGAAGCCGGGAGCGAGAAGGATATCTCTGCAGCCGTCGACCGTCTGGCCGAACAAATCCGGCAGAACCTGTTGCTGTCGTCGGACTTGGTCAAGGAGCTTAAGGCGCAATCCTTCAAGCCGACGTCAGTCTCGGTAGGGGCCCTGCGCGACTACAATGAGGGCTTGCAGCTTCTGCGTCAGGGCAGCAATCTCGAAGCCCAAAAGCGACTGCAGGCGGCAACTAACGAAGACCCGCAGTTCGCAGAAGCCTATTCCCGCTTAGCTCAAGCCTATTCCGCCCTCGGATACGACAATGACGCCGAACAGTCGGCGCGGCGTGCGGTCGAACTGAGCCAGAACCTTGCCCTGGCGCAGCGTTATTTCATCGAAGCCAATCAGGCGCGGATCGCGAAGGACAACCAGAAAGCGATTGCAGCGTACCAGAACCTCGAGAAGAGTTTCCCCGACAATCTCGATGTGCTTTCGGCACTGGGCAGCTTATATGAAGATTCCGGGGATTTCGACAAGGCCCGCGCCTACTACGGTAAGGTGCTGCAGGCTGATGGAAAGAACGTAGATACTCTGCTGGCGATGGGCCGTATCGAGATCAAGGCCGGCAATCCTCAGCAGGGACTCGATCCCCTGGATCGTGCGCGCCACCTGGCAATTGACCTCGACAACCAGGAACAGCAGGCGCTGATCCTGCAGGCGACGGGCATCGCGTACCGTCTTATGAACAAGCCGAACGAGGCCCTGCGGAATTATCAGGACTCGATGGCGATCAATCAGAAACTCGGTCAGAAGCGCGGAGTGGCAGCGAGTCTGGCGGAAATCGCGCAGGTTGAACTGATGCTGGGAAAACCCGATGCGGCCCTCGCCTCTTATAACGACGCGCTGAAAATTCGGAAGGATATCGGGGCGAAAAAAGAAGCTGGCGATACTCTGATCGATCTCGGCAATTTCTATCTCGAACGCGGCCAGCCTGATCAGGCTATGCAGGCCTTCAAGGAATCTTTACAGGTCCAGCGCGACGCCGGAGACGAAACCTATCAGAGCCTGTGCTTAAACAATATCGCGAACGCGTACGCCCAGAAGGGCGAGTACGAAGATGCTCTTACTTATCTGCAGCAGGCACTGCAAATCCGCGAGAAGCTGAACGTTCCGGGTGACATCGCACAAACCCTACAGAATTTGGGATCCGCGTACGCCGCTTTGGGGCACTACGACGATGCCATGAAGTCTTACATGCGCGGGCTGGATTTGTACCGTAAAACGGGAGACAACCAGGGCGCCGCGACCATGTCCCAGAGCATAGGTCTAATCTTCGAGACTCAGGGTCGCATCGGACCTGCAATTGGATCGCTCCAGGATTCGGTCAAGACGTTCCGTTCGTTAGGTGATCGCAGCGCGAATATGGCTGAGAGTCTCAACGATTTGGCCGCTGCGCTGGCTCAAGGCGGCCTGGGATCGCAGTCCGCACCTTTGATTGCGGAAGCCCAGGAACTGGCGCGGGGATTGAAGAACGACCCGCTGCTTGCCTCGATTCTGAATAGCCAAGGGGATGCTCACTTCTATCAGGGCGATCTGAAGGCAGCGAAGACTTCCTATGATCAGGCGGCGCGTCTTGCTGCCCGCGCGTCAGATAAAGACCTTGCCCTGACCACAAAACTGAACTTGGCGAAGATTGGGGTGGCAGAGGGACGATCGCGCGCCGTTTCGGCCGATTTGCGAAGCCTTGTACAACAAGCTGATTCTCAGGGACGAAAGTACATTTCCGTTCTTGCTTCCACCTTGCTTGCGGAAGCCATGATTGCCAACGGAGAATACGCTCCGGCGCGGCAAGAACTTCAGCGGGATCTCGCCAAAGCCGAAAAACTGGGTACCAGACTTGAAAACGCTCGTATTCATTACCTCTTAGGCAAGGTCGTGCGACAGACAGGAATCAGTTCCGAAGCGAGCCTGCAATACGCGCAATCCAAACGCCTGCTCGATGACATTAGAAGCGAGCAGGGTGCCGACCATTTACTGGAACGATACGATCTTAAGCCCCTCTATGAGGAACTGAAGCAGTTCGCAAACTGAGATTTGCTGCGGGTCAGCCAACCTTCTTCCCGCCTATCGCCAAACATATCGGATCGTTCGACTCCGCCCCTGTCTTCTCATCGTGTCACTGCGCTACGAGTTGCCCTTCACAGTGAGCGTGACGGTCGTGCTGTGTACGATCGAACCATTGCCGTAACTAGCGGTGAAAATCAGTGTATAGGTGCCATGTGTGCAGTTCTTGTTCGGGCTTAACGTTACCGTAGAGGAGACAGTTCCTCCCAGAGTAACCACGGACGGCGAGATAGAGCACGCAGAGTTCTTCGGATTGCCTGAGCAGCTTAGGCTCACGTTCCCGCTGAGTCCGCCAATCGGCGTAAGCGTGATCGTGTAATAGGCCTTGTGCCCAGATGAGATCGTTTCTGAACTCGGGCTGGCTGTGATGGTGAAATCGCCGGCATTCACTTGTACCGACGCCGTCGCCGAACTTCCCGCGAAATTCGAGTCACCACTGTAGGTGGCAGTCAGGATTCGAGTTCCCGCCGTGGCAAAGGTGATAGAGCAACTGCCCGTCGGGATTGTTGCGGCGCAGATCTCGCCAGTGCTGGCCTTTACGGTGATGGTGCCTGTAGGAGCCGTCACGTTTGTCGATCCCACCAGGCTGTACGCGATCACTACCGGAGTGTTGAGCATCGCCGGATTGGGCGAAACAGATGTGATCATTGTCGTGGTCGTGGCTTGGTTGATGAGAAGCGACACGGTTTTGGTTACGGATGAGTAATCGACAGCGTCGCTGGGAGTGAATGTGACGGAGAGTGTCTGGATACCTGCGCTCAACACTGCACCTGCTGCCGGGGTATAGAGGAAAGTGCCGGCGACGCTTGCGGTGGCGTCCAGTTGCGTATTGGAGAGAGCGGTTCCGTACGGAATCGCGGCAGGAGTTGTCCACGTGACCGTCGGCGTGGCTTTAGAAACCGTGTAGGTAACCGAGTTTCCTGGATTGGCGTTTCCCACCAGATCCTGCGCGATTACGGTGAAGGTGTGCGTGCCCACTGAACTGTCGAGCGTGCTGATAAGAGGTCCTGTATTGGCCGTGGGCGGAATTTGCGCACTCCCCGAAGGGCCGCACAGGACCACGCCCGAACCGCCATCTGTACAGCTGTAGGTCGCGCTAACGGTCTGACCATACGTCGGCGATGAGGGCGATGTGGTCAGGCCAACAATCACTGGGGCTGCCTTGTCGACCTCAAACGGGCCAAAGGAGCCTTGCGATGGCTGAGGTAACGAGACGTTCCCAGCCACATCTTGCACCGTCACAGCCGGGATGGTCGCGTTGTTCGTTTCAGTTCCGTTCGGGACATTCGTCGAAAGGGAGAACGTTGCCGGACCGACAAGGCCCGATCCTCCGGCGTTATCGTTAGCCGTACACGGGACACTGACATCCGTTTGAGACCATGCAACGGCCGGTGCTGTGCATGACACAGTCGGCTTGGTGAGATCCACATTGACCGTGAACGTTGGCGTGGACGTGCTGACGTTGGCACCGCTATTGGTCACGAGCGTTTCGGTTGTGCCAGCGCTGTCCGTTCCGGCATAGGTGATGAGTGTTGCACCTTCAGTTGCTCCGGGCAGCGAGATGGAACCGCTCGCACCATTGATTGTGCCGGACGCAGGGCTCGATACATTTGCGCCCGTCACGGAGTAGTTGATAGATGCGACCGTTGGCAGGGAAGAGGGCGGGTTCGAATTGTTGCTCGGCGTGATCTCGATGCTATTGAAGTTGACGCTTACCGGGCCGTTGGTCCAGCCGCCATTGAGGGCAGGCGTAGTCGTGACACTCGTATTCGGCTGGACGCTGCCCAGAATCGGGATCAGGATCGAGTTGAAGTTCTTCGTGCCTCCACTGCTGGTCACAGCATCGCCGTTAATGCCTGTGAATATGCTAACGAGGCCCTTGCAAGTGTTGTCTGCCGACGCTCCGCAGCTCAGCGCCGTATCTTTACCCATGACATAGTTCGGGGCGACAATCGGCTTCTGCGAAGGATCCAGGTTGTAGGTATTCGAAACCGCAATGACTGGATTGGTCGTGGTCAGGCAATTCGCTCCCGAAGCTACGGAGCTGGTTGGCGTGGTGCACAGGTCTGTCGTGACCACACACGAGTAGTTTCCATTGCCGGTGTCCTGGTGCTGGCACGTGCTGCCCTGGAACGGAGTGTCGTTTACCAAATCGGAGAATTGCTGGTCTGTAATCGCCTGCACCGAGCCCTGCATGAAGACGCCCTGGAAGGAACTCGATCCCAGTCCGCTTTGCGAGTAATCGGTCACCGCACTCAGGTTCGAGGTGTAATTGAAATTCGTGACCGTCGGCTGCAGCGGCTCGTTAATCGTGATCGGAGATAAGGGCCACTGGCTGAAGGTCCAGCTCACGATGTCATTGTTTTGTACCAACGACCCGGTAGCAGCGGTGAATCCAATGTATGCAGTGCTTCCTCCCGTCAGGTTCAGTTGCTTGGTGATATCCAATGTGGTTTGCACGACCAGCGTGCTATCGACGTAGACGCTCAGATTGTTGCAGCCGCTGGTGCACGTTCCAGGAGGTAAATAGTTTACGGTGATCGTGTGGGTAAGGCCGTCGGTCAGCGAAAGTCCCGACGGCAGGCTTTGTAAGGCCAGATTGGCCGCCGAGCCATTGGAGCAGATGTATTTGTGATCCGCGCTGTTTGGCGCAAGCGTTGAGTTTACAGGCCCGCAGCTCTGTACTGCGATATGGTTTCCGTTGGGATCGCCGTAATCGGAGTTCTGGTGTGTGTCCAACTCGATAGCCACGCTGTTTAAAATCGCTTGTCCCGGCCCGGTTGCCGTCGAGACATCATTATTCCCGTAGGACAAGTTCTGCCCATTTCCCGTATATCCGATTGCTGCGGTACCAGCCGGGTCATTCTGAATCACCAATGCAAGACCATCGGCTGGGAAGGAGCAACGAAAGCACGAGTTTGTCTTCGAGATCTGAAACTGGAATGCCGTGGTGAAGCCCGTTGAGAGCGGCTGCTGGACCTTGAACCAGGCAGAACCGTGCTGGTTCTGGGTAGCCGTGGTCAAGCGGAGTACACCGCCGCTGACTACCTGGGGTTGCGAGGATCCATTCGTTAGAACTTGGCATCCCAGAGGGGGAGTCGTGCTATTCGCACAAACATTGGTAGTGTTGAATCCGCCGACCGGGAAGCTGAAGGACTGAGCCGATGCCGGCTGACCGGCAAATGCCGCCATCCATAACGGTGCCAACGCACACCACAAGCCCAGTTTGCTGCGCATAGTTTTTCTTCTCCGTCCGCTTGCGAACAAGATCTTGGAAAGGTGGTGAAACCCAAAGATTTTGGGGAACATCTACGGCTGGTACAAATGGGACCGCACTTCTATGCAGCTGCTATTGGGGGAAAGCAGGCAAAAAGGCCGTGCGCCATTTTCGGGCGTAGTGGTTGACCTGTCAAGAGAAAACCCGTCTCTGGATAAAGACAATGTGCCGGCGAAAATACAATCGGGGTTGAGTTGCAGAAATCTGCATACTCCGTTCGGGCACTATCCAGAATTGCGATTGTCTGCGACTAAATGAGGAGTCTGAAGCTTTAGTGGCCGGAAATTGTGATCACCAAACCGCCAACCACGATCAGGCTGCCGCCGACGATTACTGCAGTTGTGGGTACTTGTCCGAACTTCACTCGTGCGATGAGTTGGGCGCAGAGAAAGAAGAACACCACATACACGCCCAGCAACTTCCCGAATTCCCAGCGAGGGGCATTGACGACTAGTCCATAGGAAACCAGAGAGGCCGCTCCTAGAAGGAAGGCGAACATTCGGCTGATTCCTGACGAGCGATAGAGTCCCGATTGAAAACACGAGTCCCCGTAGGCTTCGAGAAAGGCTGCCGCAAGGAGCAGGACCAGAGCCCCGCTTCGATATCCCACGATCTGATCGAGTAGTGCTTTCATAGGAAGCTGTTGTGTCAGCATCCTAGCAGGAAAACGAAGCGCTGCACTGACGTTCCTGTTTCTGGATGTCATCAAAAATTTTGATTGGACGCCCACCGAACTCCAAATTAGGTTACTCCGGGAAGAGCACGGCTGTTCGCATCATGCTCCTGTTCCTGAATGCCATCTTGTGAGCGGCTAAGTCAGAATATGAAACTCATCAGCTTCGTTTTCTTAGCTGCAGGATGGGTGATTTTCGTTGCGGCTGTGTGGCTGCTCCATGCGCCCGTACCACGGGGTTTGTTCCTACTTGCGGGATTTGCAGTCCAGATTGTTGGACTGGTTTTCGCGGTCCGTTCTCACCGCACTCCCAACGCAGAAAGAGGTTGAATCGTTGCCGGTTCCCTCCGTCAACCCAAATACCGCGATCCTTTGTTTTCTACTAATTCTGCTCGTGCCGCTTGCGTGCACCGGGATCGCATTGCTCAATTCCGGACTTGGCCGATCTCGCAGCGCGGCGCACGCGCTCCTGACGTCTCTCTGCGCGTGCGGAATCGCAATCCTAACCTTCGTCGTCCTCGGATTCTGCTGGCAGGGAACTACGGCAAGTTCTGGGCATTCGTTGCTTATAGGGGGGAAAGCCTGGAATCTCATTGCTGCTCAGCCTTTGTTTCTGCAGGGTATGCGCATGGATTTATCGGCTGAGTCCCTGATTTTGCTGCTGCAAATATTCAGCGTCGGTCTAGCAGCCATCATCCCGTTGAGCGCGGGCTCGGAGCGATGGCGCCTGGGGCCGGCGTGCGCGTCTTCTGCTTTACTCGCTGGATTGGTGTATCCCATGTTTGCTCACTGGGTCTGGGGCGGCGGCTGGCTGGCGCAATTGGGCACGAACGCGGGACTGGGCAGGGGATTCGTCGATGGTGGTGGAACGAGCACCATTCAGATGGTCGGGGGGCTCACGGCGCTTTCGGTGACGTGGATCCTCGGCCCGCGTCGCGGCAAGTTTTCTCCCCAGGGCATTCCGGCGGGAATTCCCGGGCACAACGCAGTCCTTACGCTCGCAGGGTGCATGTTGGCGTGGATGGGCTGGCTGGGATTGAACACCGCTGGAGCAATTCTGTTTGCTGGCGCGGATCCCATGAGCGCAGTGCTCATCGTGGTGAATACGACTCTGTCAGCGATCGCCGCTGGGCTGACGATGGCCGCAGTAACGAAGGCACGATTCGGCAGGCCCGACGCTTCTCTGTGCGCAAATGGCTGGATGGCTGGCCTGGTCGCCAGCAGCGCCGCAGCGGCATTCCTGAAGCCCGCTTCCGCCATAATCGTCGGCATTGTTGCCGGAATTGTCGTCCTCTATTCCATCGATTTTCTGGAAGCGCGCTTGAATATTGATGATCCGGGAGGCGCGATTTCTGTTCATGCTGTCGCTGGAGTGTGGGGAATTGTTCGCGGTGTCGCTGCTGAGTAATGCAGGTTCGAGAGGCCAGTGGCTGGCACAATTAGCCGGAGTATCAACGCTCCTGGGCTTTGTGTTACCGCTTGCGTATGGCCTGAACTGGGTTCTGGATCGCTTCTATCCGCAGCGTGTCGATGAGGAAGGCGAGATGCAGGGAATGGATTTGTACGAACTCGGTGCTGGCGCCTACCCCGAATTCGTCACCCATAGTGACGAATTCATCCCGCGCTAGGTGGGTGGGCGAGAGTGTCAGCTGTGCTTCGCCACATACAGCAACAGGCCGAAAATCACGATTGGAATCAAGGCTAAGGCTACATAGAAGAGTATTCTCCTGGGCCACGGAGTACGCCGCTGCTTCCAATCGTGCAAGGCATCGCGTTCCGCCACGCCCACCTGGTCAAGGTGTTCCAGATCCCACGCGAAATCGCGAGCATTGGGATACCGGTTCTTCGGATCGCGCTCCAGTGCCCGGTAAATCACCTCCTGCAATTGTGGCGTAATCGTCGGGTCAACCTCCCGTGGAGGTATGGGATTGTTCAACAGACGGTCATTCATAATCACGAACGGATTCTCGCCCGTGAACGGCACTTTCCCGGTCAGCATTTCATAGAGCATGACGCCCAGAGCGTATAGGTCGCTGCGAGCATCTCCTCGCTTTCCCTTCACCTGTTCCGGAGAGATGTAGTCCGGCGTCCCCATGGTCTGCGACAATTTGGCAAACGTTAGACGCCGCGACTTTGCACTGCCAGCGATCCCGAAATCGATGATCTTGATAGCATCATTTTCGTCGACCATGATGTTTTCAGGCTTCAGGTCGCGATGTACTACGCCGCGCGCGTGGATGTATCCCAATGCATCAAGAATACGAAGAGTCAGTCGGATAGTCCGATCGGTTGGCAGCTTGTGCTGCTCGTCAAGAATTTTGCGAAGTAGGCGTCCCTCAACCCACTCCATGACCATGTAAACCTGGCTGCGGTTATCGTCGACGAAGACCTTCATTACGCCAGGATGGTCGAGGGTCTTTCCGATTTCTTCTTCACGCTTGAACCGGTCGTACAGGGCAGGATCGCTCTCAACTTCGGGATGAGGGATTTTGATCGCAACTTCGCGGCCATCCCGCACGTCGGCCGCGCGGTAAATGGACGCCATACCGCTGCGGGCCACTAGGTTGCCAATTCGATAATGATCAAGCTGGTCGCCGGGGCGAAGAGAGCTCATCAGTCAGGTTCCGAGTGCGCTTCCGTCAAAGAAGAGTGTAAGGGATTGGGTATAAAGAAAGGATAAAAAGATGCCCCAGCATCAGTGTAGTTTGTAAGGACGGCCACGATACATACCGGTGCGCTCGACGTTGCGTACCGCGATCAAGTGCAAACTGACGTTGTCACTCCCATCCTGGCGATTTGCGCTCGCGACCAACCCGCTTGCGACCTGCTGCAAGTCTCGCCCTCGACTCACCGTGTTAGCGATTTCCGAATCGCGAACAGCCCCATGGAGCCCGTCCGAACAGAGTAATATCGCGTCGCCAGCCTGCACTTGCACTTCGTTGACGTCCACTTTGACAAAGAGGTTTGTTCCCAGCGAACGGCTTAGCACATGGCGAGTCGATGCGGACTGTGCTTCGTCAGCCGAGAGGATTCCGAGGCGGATTTGTTCATTGGCAACCGTGTGATCGCTGGTGATGGGACGAGCCTTGTCGTTGCGGATCAGATAGCACCGGGAGTCTCCAACATGGGCGACGGTCGCGCGGTCAAAGCGCAGCGCACAGACTACGATCGTTGACGCCATTCCGGTTCCGGCAGGGCCGGCAAGCGCTTCCGTCTCGCAAATCCGCGCGTTCGCAGCCTGTACAAGTCGTGTCAAAAGCGGGCCGTGAGGCTCCATCGGCTGTGCTCTGCGAAATCCGGCGAGCACTTCTTCTACGGCTGCTCGAGACGCGACCTCACCTTGCCGCTGTCCACCAACTCCGTCTGCCAGAACGAAGAGCCAGCCGTGAGAACGAACCATCGCGGACGAAGAAGGAGCGATATGTCCTAGGTAGTCCTCGTTGCGAGGACGAATCCGGCCTGGATCGGACAATTGTGCGAACTCGACTTCGAGCATAGGCGGGGATCAACACCGTACCATGAGCGTTTCGAATCTCCTTGTTTATCGGTCTCGCTTGGGTAATGGCAAGCAAAGACCAGCCCGGCAGCTCTGGCAGGAGTTGCCGGGCTTCAACCGTCCGATCGCGACCAGCATCCTCACGCGGCTGGTACGCGGGTCTCGACCAGCGTTGTGCGACCTGCGGCCTTACTCGAACGGAGGAAGTAAATTCCACCGTAGATTGCCCAGACCATCGCGATTCCCAGCGCAAGCAGGGGTTCCATCTTAGTGCCGTAACCCATGAACGGCCCCACGACGTAGAAGACCATGCAGGCCAGGTTTGCCAGCAGTCCAAAAACCGGAATCACCAGATGCCGGAACAACTTGAACTGCGGGTGATTGTGGAAGCACACGATGCAGGTGATGCAACTCAGCATGTACAGCAGGAAGGTGCCGAAGTTGGAGGCCAGGGTCATGGTCAAGAACGAATTCGGCAATACGGCCATCTTGTCATGAGTTAGATATCCGAAGCTGGACCAGAAGCCGTGAGGCAGGGCTTGGATTGCAGCGTCGGCGGGAGCCGATCCGTCGCCAAAGTACATGACGCAGGTGATGCAGCCCACGATGGCGGAGATCGTTGCGAGAGTCCAGATTGCTTTGTGGGGTGTCAGGTTTTGGGAGTGCAGGAGTCCCATCGAGTCCGGCAATTCCTTGTCCTTGCCCATCGCGTAGGTCACACGCGCTCCGGTGTTGATGCAGGAGAGAGTTGTTCCGATCAGCGCTAGGAATACCGTCGCGGCTTCGGCTAGCATGAATATCCGGCCGCGCCCCGGACCGAACAAGGCGTCTCCGACGAGGATCATGAGATCACCGATCGGAGCGGCTGACCCGGCTGCGTTCTGCATCGTATATCCGCTATTGAGTACGTAATTCGCTGCAAAATATTCGAGCAGATAACAGAAACAGCCTTGGACGAGCAGCGAGGTTACCACTGCGATCGGCACGTCGCGTTTCGCATTCTTGGCCTCCGCTCCCATAGACGTCACCGATTCGAATCCCACCAGAATTAGAATTGCTATTGTCGCCTGCACGAACATCCAACCGAAGTTGTGCATGCGCATCACCGATTTGCTGTTTGGGTGCGAGAGGAACGCGCCACTTGAATCATGCTCCGGATAGCTGATGTGAAAAGCAACCGGCTTTCCAGCGGCATCCAGCTTGGGTTGAGGCACGCCGCTCGCGTCACGAACGATAACGTCCGTCGCCTGCCCGTTCACAGTCTGCGAAGCAGTCGCGAACTCGTAACTGTACGATGCGCTGGTCTGCGGATCGAACTGGTACGCAGTGCTTCCTGGAGCATGCGCTAACCGGTAATTTAAAGCGACCACAGAGAACAGAAGCAGGGCGCTGATCTGGATGACGTTGATCGCAATGTTAACCGAGGTCGACCCGTTTACTCCCCGGTGTGCGATGTACGCAACGCCGAAAGAGAAAATGATCGCGATTGCCATCATGAACATTGGGCCGGGATTGGTCGCACTCATGAAGTTCGGCCAGATCGTTCCGACCAGATATCCCGAGATCACGCCGATGACTCCGACCATGACGCCGGGATAGATCCAGTAATAAAGGTGAGAGCCCCAACCGACCACGAACTTGGCAAGCCGGGCATAGGGCCACGCGGTCTCGTGATTCAGGAACGACTGCTCGGCAAAGTAGTACGAACTGCCGGTTCCCGGATAGAGCTTCGCCATTTCCGCATAACAGACTGCCGTTGCCAGACAGAGCAGGGTGGCGAAGACAATGCCGATCCACATCGAGGGCCCGGTCGCGCCGGCTGCGGACTGTCCGGCGAACGTCAACCAGAGGAAGGCACCGGGAGCGATGAGCGCCATTGCATTCATCGTCAGACCGGTAAGGCCCAGGGTCTGTTTCATTTCGGTAGAGCTCTCTGCCATCGGTATTCTCCTTAATTTAGTCTTCAATCGAAATTGCCGTCTTCGAACCTTCTTCAAACAGCTTTGCCAGGCGATTCAAGAGCAAAGCCAGCGCGCCGAGGATGCCTAAAACGCCGAATAGCGGTTCTCCGTTCAGAAGATAGAGACTCGCCAGCAGTCCGGCCCAAGCGATGACTACTCCAAGGAGTCGCAACGCATAGGACACGTTCACCCGTGTGTTCTCCTTCGGAGGCGGAAAAGTTGGGCGGGGGGCGGCAAGGGTGCTGACACCAGGGGTTAGTTGGGTTTGTGCCCAAGCCGCTGATCCCCACATCGTGAGTTGCCCAGGTTCGAGCCGCTCAAAAATCCTTGAGTTCACTCTTACTCCGTTCTACTTGGCCTCGCGGCTGTCAAACGTAAACACAAGTCCTGCCGTGAGGGTGTCCTGATTCAACACCGGATTTGTCCCCTTGAGGAATACGGGCTGATTCGACATGTCCCGCCGATACTCAAAGCGGCTGATGATGTGGTGCGCCATGAGTCGCTCCAAAGTCATCGTGAATTCGTTGAAGTGCGTCGGAGCTAGCGTTCCTGTCGTGAATCCGTCGTGGTCGTCGTAATACTCATAGCGCGTGGCGAAAGACGACGTGGAATTGAATGCGTACTTGACGTAACCGCCCACGCCAGTCCAGAACACCGGCTTGGAAAAGGTGTTCAATACCGGATCGATGAGATACCGGTCGCCTCGGCCGTAATCGCCATTCACCATGAATGACAGCTTGCCGGTGGGCGAATAAGTGATGACCGTGTCGCTGAGTTGCCGCAGGTTGCTGTTCGTTCCGTTCTCCTCAGCTCCTGCCATATACGTCTGAGCGACGCCGAACTTCTTGTTCGGGTTCCAGCCGAAGGTCATGCCATAGGTTTTCCCAGTGTTGTTGTCGAGGACATTGTTCCAGCCGTTCACCAAGTACCCAGTCAACGAATACTTGTCGTTGAATGCATATTTGGCGCGCATTCCAAAGTGGTAATAGGGAATCGCGTAGGAGAAGAGAATTCCTCGAGAGTAGTTCCAATCGTCTTTGGTTTCGATGACCTCGGCTCCCGCAGGAGTAACAAATTTACCGACGTCCACCTGCAGGCCTTTGCCGACCGGCGCCAGGTACGAGAAGTAGGCTTCCTTGAGGTATTGATCGAAGCCCAAGCCGCCTTTTGGTTCGGAGGCGTTCACGGTATTCATTGCTTGTCCGAAGCCTAGGGCGACGTGGTATCCAGTGCGGCTGTTGGATGGGTCCGGAGCCTTGTCCACCACCAATTCGACCAGGTTCAAACCGAACGCATTGGTTGCGCCGTCAAAGAATCGAAGGCCGTTCGTCTGAGTCGCGGGGTTATTGAAGTTCTGTCCGTAATACACATCCACGAATCCGCTCAAGGTTGTCGGTCCGAGAAGACTCGAGAGAGAAGGGCCAGCGGGAGCCGCAGCCGGAGCCGTTGCGGCGGCGCTCACCAGATTGCTTTGCGCTGGAACAGGACTGGCGGGCGCTGGATTTGCCGGGATCTCTGTCCTGTTGGTCCTTGAGCGCTGCAAGCTCTGTGCGAAGTTCTTTTACCTGCTCTTCCAATTCCTCCATGTGGTGAATGATCGCGTCGTTCGACGGAGGGGTGGAGCTCGCCTCCTGTCCGCGACTTACGGGCACGAGCAACAGACCGGCAAATGCGATCACTGCCCCGGAATAGGAGCTTTTCCTCATCATTTGTGTCCAGCTTTCTCCCCTGGTAAATCTAGCGAGTGCTTAGCGCACTCGCCGTCAGCAACGCGAAAGTAGCGGTGTTGGAATTCATAGTCCAATTCATACTTTCGTTCGCGCTGATCGAAAGTTCGTTTAAGAACAAAAACTTATGAGAGAGATAAGGAGGCGTTATCGGGACCGTCTCCTATGTCTGACGTCTTTGTGCTCGCGAGGGTTTGAGAAAATGCCAGAGATGCCTTATTCAGCAAGGGTTTTCGCGATGTTGTAGAGAATGATTTTGAGGGAAGTCAGTCCACAATCTGACAGCCTAAGTGGTTTGAGAGAGCCGCGCGAACGAGCAATTCACGCAAGGCATTTTGTGAACTTATGACCGTGATTGATTTTTTTCATGGGAATGAGTGCTTCTCTGCACTCTTCGGCGGAGCAGAACTGCATCGTCGGATTGGGTGATTCTCGTGCCGGACCGCCGCAATGCTGAGAACAGGCCCGAATCTCTCGTCTCCAAAGTAGCCAGGTGCGACAGGAGGTCAGGGCGAGGCCTCGATAGATCCTCGACTCTATGCGGACGGCTTTGCAGACTTGATGCTGGAGCACTGGTGCGCGGGGGAATCGCCTTTGTCGTGTGGATCCCTACGCTCGAAAAACGCACTTGACGATGACCCCTGTCTCGTATCAATAATGAAACGTTTTAATGAAACCATTTGCCCGGTCTGCGTCCCACCTCCCATCCCAGGGAGTTCATCAAGGAGGCCATCAGTGCGCAAACGTTTCGGAACGCTATCCTGCTTGTTGGTTCTTATTTGCCTGGTGCTCGCATTCCCTTTCACGCTTCTTGCACAAGCTTACTTCGGGACGGTTAGCGGTGAACTGACCGATGCCACCGACGCAGTCGTTCAGGGAGCGAACGTCCTCCTGACCGATCAGCAAAAAGGATTCACATTTGATACAACGTCCGACAGCAATGGACGATATTTGTTTCGTTCAATTCCGCCTGGAGTCTATTCCGTAACAGCCCAGGCGAGAGGATTCAGCAAGGGGTTGGTTCGCAATGTCAAAGTTGATGTGAACCAGAATGCAACGGCGAATCTGGCGCTTAAAGTCGCCGGCGCCGAGCAAACCGTACAAGTCTCAGCCGAGGCGCAGGCCATTCAGACTCAGGATGCGGAGACAGGCCAGGTCGTCAATCGCCGCTTCATCAACGATCTCCCGCTAATTGACCGCAACGTGGTCGAACTGACGTCGCTGGCGCCCGGTGTTACTGCCATGGACGATCAATGTGACGTCACCTGCACCGGTACGAACTTCGTTTCCAATGGCAGCCGTGGGTCAACCGCCGACATCTTGACGGACGGGGCGTCCGTGACGAACTCGGAACCGAACGGTGGCATTACGCAGGCGACCTATCTGCCATCACCCGAGGCGGTCGAGGAGTTCAAGGTAGAGCAGACGAACTTCAGCGCGGAGTATGGCTTTTCAGGAGCCTCCGTCGTGAACATGATCACTCGCTCCGGCACGAACAGTTTTCATGGAGGCGTCTACGATTTCTTTCGCGACCAGATCTTCGATGCCAACAATTGGTTTAACAATCACTATGGCGTACCGCTTCCTCATTTGCGTCGCAATAATTACGGCTTGACTATCGGTGGTCCGATCATCAAGAACAAGACCTTCTTCTTCTTTGACTACGACGGTTTCCGCCAGGCTAGTCTCGGCAGTGCTCAGGCCGGCGTGCCCAGCGACGCTATGCGTAGCGGCGACTTCGGAGAGTTCTGCGCAGCTCAGGGCGGCACCTTCGACGGAACGGGGCAGTGCAGCGTTCTCCAGGGGCAATTGTGGGATCCCTATCAGCGTACCTACGATTCCAACGTGGGAGCTGCGGTCTGGAGTGGTTCGAACGCATTCATTCCCTTCAACAATCTCGCCACATACGTGAGCCCCGGAAGTCCCAACCTGCCCGCTAATCTCCAGCCCCCTCCGGGGGTACCGGGAAATCTGATCGACCCCGTCGCGTTAAAGACAGTGAGTTATTTCCCGGAGCCCAACATCGCGGGGAACGGAATGTTAGACAACTGGATTGGCTCTGGATCCAACCATTCGTACAACGATCAATTCGATATCAAGATCGACCAGCGCTTTAGCCAGAAAAACCTGATGAGCGTGAAGTACTCGCAGCAGTGGAGCCATGGCAGCTCGTTCAACTGCTTCGGAAACTTCACCGATCCTTGTCAGGGAGGTCCCAATCGGACTACGGCACACCTGTTCGCTGTCAATGACACGCATACAATCAGTCCGACATTGCTGCTGAATGTAACTCTGGGCTTCACACGCGGTGCGTGGCACATCGATGCATACAATCCCCAGGGCGTCAACGATCCGCTCGGGACCCTGGGATTCCCGTCTTATCTGTACAGCAACAACTTCAAAGGGGTGCCGGCCATTTTTATCAACCAATATTTCTCGGCCGGTTACACCAACATCGGGACCGATCCCTATGGCAACTACCGCCTCGGTCAGGACACAGGACAGCTCACCGCCACTCTCGACAAGATGCGCGGCTCGCATGAAATCAAGATCGGCTTTGATGGCCGCCTGCACCAGATGAATTACATCCAGACGAACGCTCCTGTGGGATTCTTCACGTTCGATGAGAGCGGTTCTGGTGCCTGCCCGGGTAAAGGCGACTCGAACTATGGAAAAACCGGACTCGAATTCTGCGGCGGCGATGCCATGGCCAGTTTCCTGATGGGCCAGATGACGCAAAATTGTGGCGGGAACGGCTGCGGCTCCACGTATGAGATTCAGTTCCGTCCCGCAACTTCGAACCGGCAGTACGGCTTTTTCGTGCAGGATAACTGGAAGGCGACTCAGAGACTGACGTTAAACCTCGGCCTGCGCTACGACGTGACATTGCCGCGAACCGATCGCTATAACCGCCAGAATTGGTTCGATCCCAATGTGACCAGTCCTCTGAACGGCGGGACGTTGTCTTACGTTGATGAGGTCAACGGACCCACCACGCTCAACCTGCGTGGCGGAGAAGTCTTTGCCAGCTCCAGCCAGCGCACAAACTATGTCACCGATTGGAAAAACATTCAGCCCCGCTTCGGGCTCGCGTTCCAGTTCTCGCCGAAGTGGGTCCTCCGTGGCGGATACGGCATTTATTACGGCCAGTCCCGCTCGGGCGTTACGGGCGTTGTCCCTTATGGATCGGTAGGTTTCAATCAATACACGAATGCGATCACCACGTATCAGAACGATGGAGCTACGCCGTGGCTGCACCTGAGCAATCCTTTCCCGAACGGACTGATTCAGCCTGCGGGCAACGCGTTAGGCCTGATGAACGACGTGGGTTTCAGCGCCAATGGCCCGCTGCGCACTGCATCGGCCAACCTGACACCGTACGAGCAGAGCTGGAGCCTCGGCATTGAACGCGAACTGCCCGGCAACATCCTCATCAATGCGGAGTACATCGGAAAGAAAGGAACTCATCTTCCGTTTAGTGGCGCAAACCAGCTCAACCACCTGGGGTCGTGGGTCGAATCTGTTCCTGCGGACAGTCCCGACCCCAACAATCCATGCCAGACGCTTACCATCGAATGCCTGAATACCTACGTGACCAATCCGTTCTCGTCGCAGAACGGCGGTCCGATCAGCGATCCCAACAGCACTCTCGCGGCACCGACAGTACCGGAAGTCCAGCTACTGCTCCCATTCCCGCAGTTCACCGGAGTGGCGACAGATGTCCAGATGATTGGCAGCTCGATCTATCACGGGCTTCAGCTAGTAGCGGAGAAGCGCTACTCAAATGGCCTGCAGTTCCTGGTCACCTACGTCTGGTCGAAGTCGATCGACGATTCGTCTCAGGCAGACGACAACGTGACGTGGCTGGGCAGCTTCAGCAGCCTGCAGGATCCCAATAAGCCGTCGCTCGAGCGAAGCCTTTCGACCTTCGACATTCCGCAAGTGTTGCAGTTCAGCTACACCTATGACCTGCCTTTTGGCCGCGGACGCTTGTTGGGTGGCAACATGCCTCGCTTCGTGGACGCCATTGTTGGAGGGTGGAAGACGAACGGCTTGTGGCGTATGTCAGCCGGCCGGCCGCTGACCTTCTTCCTCGCGGACGGTTTGGCTTTGCCGACATACGGCGGACAGCGGCCCACCATCGTTGGAAAGCCCAAACGCGCTAGTTCGGACTGGGTCGATCAGTACTTTGCCGATCCCAGTATCTTTCAACGTACGCCCGATTACACATTGGGCAATGCTCCACGAGCGGATGGGTCCATTCGAAGCCCGTGGTCATTTACCACAGACCTATCGCTCTCAAAGCAGTTTTCGCTGGCGAGCGTGCGCGAGCAAATGAACCTGGAATTTCGTATCGAGGCGCGGAACGCGTTTAATCACCCGGTGTTCAGCGCACCGGATACAACGGTTGATGGTGGAAGCTTTGGCCAGATCAGCCAAACATCGGTCTCCCCGCGCGAAGTGCAATTGGCGGTGAAGTTCAATTTTTGACGTCCATTGTTTGAGTCACAACTTCTCTCATCTGGCGGTCAGTGCTGTGCTGTCGAACCAGCGGTGCTGCCCGCCTCTTTGTAACGAAGCTCGATCATGAGGCTTCTTCTGCGACCTCTTCATACCAGTAGTGATTCAGTTCCAAGCACCCCCAGTAGGGAGGCAATTTTCATGAGCCGGAGCGCCCGGATTCGTCTGTTCGTCGTGTCATTCCTCATCGCAATGAGGCTGAGCCTCGCTGACTTTGCCGCGGCTCAGAAAATCACGGTCGATGCCAATCCCTCGCACGTCGTCAATACATTCAGTCCTCCCCGTGCACTCGGCGCCGCGATCGACCGCCTGCGCACGGGAACGCCGGACCACTTGCTTACCGGACAGATGCTGCAGGAAATTCTCGGCGCCGGCTGGCAGACCGTTACCTACCGTCAAAACACCGAACTTATGGTCGAGGCGTGGCACTGGAATGCCCGCGGCACTTGGAGCAACGCGGAGAAGCAGGAGGGATACTTCGTCGGAGACGCCAATCCGACGGACGAAATGATCCATCACTCGTGGGCATATCCTTTACCCCACCGCGGATTCAGCCGGGGAGACGGCAACGGCTGGTCGCGGCTGACCGATGGTGATCCGAATTCTTATTGGAAGAGCAATCCATACTTAACAAAGGCCTTTACAGGCGAAGACGACTCGCTTCATCCGCAGTGGATCATGATCGATCTAGGCAGCAAGATCGATATGAACGCCATCCGGATCGCGTGGGCGAATCCCTATGCGCGCAAGTATTCGGTCCAGTTCTGGACGGGTGAATTGGAACCTTTTTACGACGGCACCACCAAGGGAACGTGGCAGACGTTTCCGATGGGAAGCATCACGGAAGGAAAGGGAAGCGCCGAGACTTTAAGGCTGGTCTCGTGGATGATCCCAGTCCGTTACATCCGTATTTGGATGACAGAATCGTCCAATACCTGCGACAGTCACGGCTCGGCGGATAAGCGCAATTGCGTTGGGTATGCCATCAACGAGCTTTACGTTGGCGCTCTTTCGTCCGCAGGAGAGTTCAACGATTACGTCACCCATTTTCCCAGTCGCCAGCAGACGATCACATGGCCATCGTCTGTGGACCCATGGCATGCGGCGTCTGATCTGGACGAATCGCGCGGCGATCAGGTTGGCTTCGACTTTTTCTTTAATTCCGGCATTACGCGTGGGCTGCCGACGATGGTGCCCATCGCCATGCTGTATTCCACGCCCGACGATGCAGCCAATGAGATCGCATACCTCTATAAGCGGCACTATCCGATCTCTTGGATCGAGATGGGAGAAGAGGCCGACGGCCAGCACATGCTGCCCGAAGACTACGCCGCGCTGTATATCCAGTTCGCGACGGCCATTCACAAACTCGTGCCGGAAGCCAAGCTCGGCGGCCCGCCATTCGAAGGGACCTTTGGCGACGTGGAAGTCTGGCCCGCTGCAAACGGGAAAGTGTCGTGGATCGGGCGCTTTCTTGATTACCTGAAATCACATGGGCGGATGAATGATTTCACGTTCTTCTCCTTTGAGCACTATCCATATCAGGATCGCCCAACTTACTCGTGGGCCGATCTTTATCCTGAGCCGAGCTACGTAAGCCACATCGTACAAGTCTGGAAAGACAACGGACTGCCTCCTAACATTCCGTTCTTTATGACCGAAGGCAACATCGGCGGCGGCGCTCCTCCATCAACGGTGAAGAGCGGCCTGTGGCTTGCTGACTACGTAGGAAGCATGATGAGTGAGGGGGCTGGCGCAACCTACTATTTTCACTACATGCCATATCCCGGGAATGTTAGCGGTTTTGGCAATTTCTTGTTGATTGATTCAAACTACAAAGTGCTGGGCTATCCTCCTCAGTACTATGCTGCCCAGCTGATCACGAAGGAATGGGTTCAGCCGGTAGATGCTCCCCACCGGCAATTCAAAGCATCCAGCGACGTGACCGATGCAGCGGGGAACGTCCTCGTGACGGCCTATGCCGTTGAGCGTCCGGACGGGCAGTGGTCTGTGATGCTGGTGAACCGTGATCAATATAATGATCACGGTGTGAAGCTGGTCTTTGCGGATGAGGGGAAACGTCGAGCGTCACTTCTCAGGTTCGATCGCTCGCATTACGTTCGGGTCCAACGAATATCAGTGGCACCAGAAAGGCGAAGGGGGACATGCGGATCCTGACGGCCCACCCTCAACAACCGCCGTGAATGCCACGGCAGAGACAGTATTTCAGATACCAAAGGCTTCGATCACCGTCCTGCGAGGAGTCCTGGCTCCGCAGGCAAACAAATGATGTCAATTTTCTGATCCGAAATTGCGGATTGCAGGATTGTGAATTTCGCCTTCGGTTTCGTTTCCCGCACACCATACGCACGAGTTGACACCGGTATCAACCCAGTGAAACCATCGCCCCCATCGATTGTTTGACCTCCTAGGCTCAAGGATTCCGTGGAATGGATTGGCCACGTTCACCCTTGGGACAGGAAAGGAGAATGGCTTGAAGCACCTGAAAATCCGCATGATGCTGGCCACGGTCGCAACCCTCATGGCGACCGCCTCTGCAATACCCATTCATCTACGCTGCGAATACCTGCAGAATCCACTCGGAATCGATGCCGCCGCTCCTCATCTTTCATGGCAGAGTGACAGCACCCAGAGAAATTGGAAACAAGCGGCGTATCAGATTCTCGTTTCAAGCAGCAGCGACCTTCTGCAGTCAGAACATGCGGATATTTGGGACAGCGGCAAGATCACTTCCGAACAGTCTGTAGGGATTGCTTATAGCGGTCCTGCGCTGGAGTCACGCAAGCGTTACCACTGGAAAGTGCGTGTGTGGGATTCTGCTGAGGGCGTCTCTGAATCCGCCGACGAGGCGTGGTGGGAGATGGGCCTTTTGCATCCCGAAGACTGGAAGGCGAACTGGATTACCTGGAAAAATCCCGAGGATGAAGCGGACCGTAAGAACATTCGCTGGATTTGGGTCAAAGGTCAGGACGCGCTTGCCGTAGCTCCGAACTCGGCCGTCAATTTTCGCGTAAAGGTGCGCCTTTCGGCGAAGCCGCGTTCGGCAGCATTGCTGCTGGCTGTCCGCGGAAACTATGCCGCGATGGTCAACGGACATGAGGTCGGGAGCAAACATGGGTGGGGAGCTTTCGACCGGCGCGACATGCTGGACGAGCTTCAGGCCGGCGACAATATTATCCAGATCAAGGTTACCGCTCCAGATGTTCCTCAGTGGGGACCGAATGCCGGAGCAAAGACGGCCAAGGCTGCATTAGCTGCTCTCGTGAAGATCACGCTCGCCAACGGGTCAATCCTGCGTATCCCCACACCAAAGAAGTGGCAGGCTGCGCCCGAGAGTGGCACAGCTTGGCAGCCTGCCAATGTGGTTGCCGATCTGGGCGACAAACGGCTCGGTGATCCGGGACCCCTGCCGCAACTTGCGACTTCGTTTCGCCATGCGATGAGCGTATCGAAACAGCCAGCCAGAGCGCGGCTGTATGTGACCGCTCTGGGCAGCTACCGTGTGTATCTGAATGGCAGTGACGTGGCCGAAGACGTGCTCACGCCCGACTTCACCGATTATCGCAGGCGCGTTCTTTATCAGGTCTACGACGTCACTCCTCTCCTCAAGACTGGTGAGAATCAGGTCAGCGCACTCTTAGGGGATGGATGGTACGGAAGTCCGCTGACGTGGGCCGGAATGCACTTCTTCACGCCGCCGAATCGTTTGCGGCTACAACTGGAACTCGATTACAGCGATGGAACCCACGACAGGATCGCCACGGACGATTCATGGAAAGCGTCATCTTCCCCAATTGTGGAATCACAGATCTATGGCGGTGAAAACTACGACGCGCGCCTTGAAAGGTCCGGCTGGCAACAAGCGAACTTCGACGACTCGCACTGGAATCATGCGTCGATCGCGGACGCCCCATCCATTGCCGTCACTAGCCAAATCACCGCGCCTGTCCGCGTCATCGACAAGCTGCGGCCGAAGCAGGCCAATCCTCTGGGAAATGGCGTCTACGTTTTCGACATGGGCCAGAACATGGTCGGTTGGGTCACTCTAAAGGTAAAGGGCGATGCGGGAACGAAAGTGCGGCTGAGATTTGCTGAGAGGCTGAATCCTGATGGCTCGATCTACACGGCAAACCTCCGCAACGCCGATGCAACCGATACTTACACCCTCAAAGGTGGCGATGAAGAAAGCTTCGCGCCACACTTCACGTTTCACGGATTCCGTTACGTTGAAGTAAGCGGATATCCGGGCACGCCATCTCTCGAAGCGATCATTGGAGATGTGGTCAGTAGCGTGAGCAATCCTGCAGCAAAGCTGATGACTGCGAGTGATTTGGTGAACCGCATGTACGAGATTGGTCTTTGGGGGCAGCGCGGAAATTACCTCAGCATTCCGACAGATTGTCCGCAGCGCGATGAGCGTCTCGGCTGGATGGGAGACGCCGGGGTCTTCTGGCGGACAGGAAGTTACAACTTCAACGTAGCCGCATTCTCCCAGAAATTCATTCAGGACATTGTGGATGCACAGACCAGCCAGGGTGCATTTACTAACGTCTCTCCCGACACACTACCTTCTGAAGGCGGAGAAACTGAGGGAACGTCGGCATGGGAAGAAGGGATGGTTGGCGCTCCTGGATGGGGTGACGCAGGAGTGATCGTGCCCTGGACCACGTGGATGCAGTACGGCGACAAAGCTGTCATTGAAAAGAACTGGGATGCCATGCAACGCTGGATGGAATTCATCCAAAGTCGAAATCCGGATTTCATCCGCAGGAACGGCGTAGGCCCGAACTTCGCCGACTGGCTCGCTCCAGATCCAAATACGAACAAGGATCTGCTGGCAACCGCCTATTGGGCGCTCATTGCCGAGCAGATGTCGCAAATGGCGCATGCCATCGGCAAGGATCTTGAGGCTAAGCGCTATGACCAGGTAGTGCAGAGCATTCGTGGCGCGTTCCAGAAGGCTTACATCGAAGATAACGGAACCGTTGGCACCGGCACGCAGACCTCTTATGTGGTCGCCCTGTACACAAAGATGGCACCGGAGGCACTCGAGCCGGCTTTGGTCGACAAACTCGTGAGAGATATCGAAGCACATAACTGGCATCTTTCGACTGGATTCCTTGGTACTCCGTTTCTTCTATTCACACTCGCCGATCACGGGAGATCGGATGTTGCGTATCGATTGCTGTTGAATGAGACCTACCCCTCGTGGGGCTACATGCTTTCCAAGGGAGCGACCACATGGTGGGAGCGATGGAATGGGGATACGGGCGATCCATCGATGAACTCATACAATCATTACGCATTCGGATCAGTGATCGCATGGGTTTATCGCTACGCGGCTGGAATCGACACAAACTCCGACGCGCCCGGCTTCAAGGAAATCACTGTTCATCCACACTTGGACTCGCGCATGCCCTCGGCCCGGGCCGAGTACGACTCCGTCTACGGGAAGATCATCAGCGATTGGAAGGGAACGCCCGCTGGGCCGTTTTCGTTACGCGTGACCATCCCCGCTAACACTTCGGCAAAGATTTTCGTTCCGGCTATTCCCGGAGCGCGCGTGAGCGAAGGTGGCAATCCGATTGAGACACAATCTGAAGATGGGGCCCTCGTCGTGCATGTCGGTTCGGGGACATACGACTTCGAAGTGAAATAAACATGAGCGTTGAATAATTCCAGATGCTTGTAAGGGAGAGATAGGGAACGGAAGGTGGGCCTTGCTCTTCGCCACCGATTTACATGGACACATGAGCCGTTGCGAGAAGCGAGTCGAAAATCGGAACCCCGCGACCGGCGGCTTTTGATCGATCCGCGTAACACAGCCTGGGGATGGCGGACGAACTTCCGGATTAAAGCGCTTTGGGAGGAAGCGAAATGCTTGTTAGATAGCCGATGGTGAAAGTGATGCATGTCCCAATGGCTACCCACCAGGTCCACGGAACTGGCGTCCAGAGCCATAGGTAAAGCTCCGTAGCAAATCCACAGGCCATGCCGACCATGGCGCCCAGTTGATTGGCGCGCCGAGTGAGCGTCCCGAGCAGGAACGCGCCCAGCAGTGCGCCGTACGCGACGGAGGCGATCTGAAGACCAACTTCCACGACCCGTCCGACTTTGTGCAGGGCAATAATCGCAAGTCCAAACAGCACTAGTGCCCATGCGAGTGTGGCGAACCGTGAGAGGCGCATTTTCCTTTTCTCGTCCGCTTGCGGACGGAAGCGAGCATAGAAATCCATGATCGCGCTTGAGGAAAGAGAGTTCAGCGCCGCGCTCAGGTTGGACATGGCTGCAGCCAGGATCGCAGCAACGAGCAGACCCGAAATTCCGTGCGGCATGCGGGTGACGATGAATGTCGGATAGATTCGGTCTGGGCGGCCGAACATGGATGAAGGAATTCGGTAATAAGCCCACAGCATGACGCCCACCGTCAGAAACAGCGCAAATTGAAGAAAGATCGCCACGCCACTGGAGAGTAATGCGGTCACTGATTGTTTTTGGCCCCGTGCGGCAAGCAGGCGTTGGACGATCAACTGGTCCGTGCCATGACTGGCTGTGGTGAAAAATGTTCCCCCGATCAATCCCGCCCAGAAGGTGTAGGGAATCAGAAAGTTACCGCTGAAATTGAAAACCTGAAATTTGCCGGCACTCGCCGCAGCGGAGTGGATTGCGCTCCAACCTCCGGGCACAAGATGCACAATGGTTACAAGCCCAACAAGAGTGCCGCCGACGTAGATGGCCGTTTGCACGACATCGGTCCAGATTACGGCGGCCAAACCGCCTTCGAAGGTGTAGATCAGCGTGAGTGCCGTAATGATCGCAATCGACGCAACCTCACCTGTCCCAAGAGCGATCGAAACGACAATCGATACGGCATAGACGCGCACTCCTTCGGCAGCGGCGCGGGTGAGAAGAAAGAGACCAGCGGTTAAGGAGCGAAGTCCGCGGCCGAAGCGGCGCTCGATCAGTTCATATGCCGTGTAGAGATCGCCGCGGAAATAATGTGGAAGGAGAACGAAGCTGATTACGACCCGGCCGACGACGTATCCGATTATGACCTGCAGGAACGTGAGATTGGTATCGTATGCGAGTCCGGGAATGCTGATGATGGTCAGCGTGCTGGTTTCGGCCGCCACGATGGAGAGGGCGATGGCCCACCATGGAATTTCGCGTCCGGCAAGGAAATAGTCGCGAAGCGTGCGCTGCTTCTTGCGGAAGCGCAGGCCAAAGAGCGTGATGCCTGCCAGGTAAAGCGCGATGATGGCGAAATCCAGCTTGTCCAGGCCCATGCTCAGTCAGGTCGAAAATCGTAAATCACAAAGCGCACGACGGTATCCGAAGTGAAATGCAGTTCAAACCACCCGACGGCTGACGCTTTCCGCGGGATCGTAGCTTTCCGACGAAATCGCGACCAGCCACATGTCGCGATCCCCGTCGTTGCGAACTGCATGCGATTGTCCGGGAGAAATCAATACGAGCACCGCTTGACTGCCCTGGAACTCGCGATGCTCTGCGGGAGATTGGCCGCCTTCATCCCAGTGCAGAGACCATCTCGATCCTGGCAGGACAACGATCGCTTCACGGCGGCGGAGGTGATAATGATTGCCACGCACCGCGCCCGGCTTGGTCGACGCCAAGTGAACGTCGGACATGCGGCCGACAAAAGCGAGAGCTTCGGCCGGAATGGTGAAGCTCAGGCCGCGTTTGTCCCCGAAGTTTGCCAGTTCGATAATTTGAAGTTTAGCCGTCATGTGTCTCTGATACCTGAACGCAAGAGGTCCATTATCGGAGGAACACGAGTTTCGCGCGAGTGAGACTCTTTGGTCATCGCGTTTGTTCCGGATCACGAACAGACAACACGGGAACCACAAATCTCGCACGTCGCTATGTTAGAAATAACCCGTGTCCTACTTTCTTGGCATCGATGGCGGGGGGACGAAGACGACTTGCGCGGTTGGGGACCAGTCACTTCTTATCGCCGCGGCGACTGCTGGCCCCAGCAATATCATCCGCGTCGGCGAACAGAAGGCACGCGAGTCGCTCCATCAGGCGGTACGGCAGGCCTGCGCGGCTGCTGGAATCACTCCCAATGAGGTCACACACACGTGTGTGGGAGGGTCGGGTGCCGCGCGTCCCGAGTTGGCCGCGATCGTCCAAAGCATCCTGGCAGAGATCCTGCCCGGGCGAATCGAAGTCGTTGGAGATATGGAGACGTCGCTGGAAGCCGCTTTTGGAGAGGGTGCGGGCGTGGTCGTAATTGCGGGTACGGGTTCGATTGCGTATGGACGCGACCCTAGCGGCAGGACGGCGCGCGCCGGAGGTTGGGGATTCGCAGTCGGAGACGAAGGCTCCGCGCACTGGATTGGGCGCCAAGCGGTCAGCGCTGTGCTGAAGGCGAGTGATCAAGAAGATCAGAACCTGGCATCTCCGCTGGAAACAGCCCTGTTTCGCGCGTGGGGAGTGGCGTCCCTATTAGATCTGGCGAGGGCTGGGAATTCGATTCCACCACCGGATTTCGCCGCCCTGTTTCCTGCGGTAGCCAGTAGCACGGATGAACTCTCGAGGCAAGTCCTGAGGAGCGCTGGCAGGGAATTGGCGCAGGCTGCGAGCGTCGTGATGTCTCGGCTATTCGGTGCCGATAGGAACACGATTGTCCCGGTGGCCATGGTGGGGGGCGTCTTTCGTCACGCGGAACTGGTGCGGCAGGTTTTCTACAATGAGCTTCGCCGGCTGGATTTGCGCGCCGATCTGAAGCAACAGGTGGTGGAACCGGTCGAGGGCGCTTTGCGAATGGCGCGACGAGCAGCCGCACAAACGTAATTTTGCATCGATCAGCATTCGAAGTGTGGGGGGATCGGGCAGAAGAACCCCAAACTGAATCCCCGTTAGGACATGCGCAGCACATGCCTGTGGACACTCCCAGCGAGTCCTCGGCTCCGTTGAGTGAAGATCTCGCGCTCGCCCGACTCAAGCATCGAGATCTGGCGCCGGAGGCGATCGAACAGATCAGCCAGAATCCGGATCTGATGAAGCTCCGCAAAGTGCGAATGGCGCTGGCTTGCCATCCGCATACTCCTCGTCGTATTGCGCTTCGTGTCGTTCGTGAACTGTACACCTTCGACCTGATGCAGTTTGCGCTTACCCTGACCGCAGCTGCGGATCTCAGACGCATTGCCGATGAACTGCTGGTGAACCGGCTTGCTTCGATCACGCTAGGCGAGCGCATATCGCTGGCCCGCCGAGCATCAGAGATGGTCGCGGGCGCTCTGCTGCTGGATAAAGAGATGCGGGTCTGGCAGACCGCGCTGGAAAATCCGCGGGTGACGGAGCTTTCGGTTACGCGAGCGCTGCAGAAAACGGGGGCAACCGCAGCATTCACCATTGCGGTAAGTCATCACTCAAAGTGGTCGATGCGGCCAGAAGTCCGGATTACCTTATTGCGCAATGCGCATACGCCGCTTGCGAAAGCAATTGAATTTGCGCGCGGAATCCCTCCTGCCCGGTTGCGCGACATTCTTCACGCGTCGCGTCTGCCGGAGAAGATCAAAAAGTATCTGCGAAAGGAATTCGCGGGGAATACCTGAGCGGTCATAGGTAGTTTCGAAGGAACCACTGACTTCACCTTCCGCCGCCGATTTCCAGAATCGCACCCGTCGTATAGGAAGCCTCCTCGGACAGAAGCCACAGAACTCCCGCGGCAACTTCCTCCGGCAGACCTGCCCTCCGCATCGGGATCGTCGGCATCAGACGGTGTAGTCGTCCAGGCTCGCCATTAGCGGCATGCAATTCGGTATCAACAAGTCCAGGCGCGACCGCATTCACTCGAATCCCCTCGGTGGCGACTTCACGGGCGAGCCCGATAGTGAAGCTGTCGATGGCGCCCTTCGATGCAGCATAGTGCACCCACTCGCCGGGGCCTCCCGTATGTGCGGCGCGCGAGGAGATATTTACGATGGCTCCGCCCGACCCACCTCTTTGCGTGGACATGCGGAGAACCGCTTCGCGCGCGCAAAGGATGGTTCCGGTGACGTTCACTGCAAAGGTCTTTTCAATTGCGGCAGCCGTCACATCCTCCACCCGTGAAAATCCTCCGGTGATGCCGGCATTGTTTACCAGCGCTTTGAGGGGACCCAGTTCACGCTCGGAGGCTTGAAACAGCTGCACGATGTCGTGTTCAGCGGAGATATCCGCCGGCACGGCGATCGCTCGCCCGCCTCCGCTGGTGATCTCTGCGACGACTTTCTTCGCCTCAGCCTCACCCGTGCAGTAGTTCACGGCGACTGCGTATCCGCGTTGAGCCGCGAGTCTCGCGACGGCCGCGCCAATGCCTCGGCTGCCTCCCGTAACAATGAGGGTTCCGAATTCTATCTTTATGCCCATTACTTGGTTCTGAGACTCTCGGGGACCGACGCATTTAGACTCTTACTGCTTCGCGCTTGCCGTGCATGATTTCGACCATCGCTTCATACAGGCGTTTGCGGGCTTCGTGTCGTTCGTAAGCTCGCGTGATGTACCGAACTTTGATTTCTATGCCGGCGCCTGTGGGAACCACGTTGATCCCGGGCATCGCCGACAGAGACTTGGCCCGGTATTCTGTCGCGGTTTGCTGCCATTCCGATTCTGCCGTGCTGGCATTCTTCGCAGTTTCTGCTTCGACCAATTTCTGGACTCGATCGATGACCGCGTAAGGATCCTGACCAGGCGGAATGAGGAATTGCAGTTCGTCCCACATCCATTGACCGGAGGTGGTGAAATTGAAGAAATGACCTTCAATCGCGAAGCTGTTGACAAAGGACACACGACGGCCGGTGGGATGGCTGGCGTCGGTCCAATTGCCAGTTTCGAGCAGCACCGTCTTAAGCAGTCCGACCTCCACGACTTCGCCGCTGACGCCGTCGATCTCGACCCAGTCGCCCACCCGAATTCCATTCTTTCCCATCAGGATGAACCATCCGAAGAACGCCACAATGAAATCTTTCATTGCGACGGTTAACCCTGCGCCGGCCAGCCCAAGGACCGTGGTCGTTTGTGTCGGCATACCAAAGACGATGAATAGAATCGCCATCGCGCCGATCGCCTGGGCAGCAAACTTTACTACGGACCGAAGCGTATCAATGCGCTTGTTTTCGGCAGACACACCTGTGAAAAGACGATCGATCAGGCGAGCCGACAAGTACACTGAGAAGAGCACCAGCAGTATCCACAATATCGTTTCGATCATGTGGTGCAAAGCTGCCCGCTCGCGTATCTCCGTCAGCGTCAGCCAATTGCCGTAGATTTCGTTGAGGTCCTGCTCGTCCTGAACGCGGCGACCGAGGTCTGCAAGATTCTTCTGATCGCGCGTGTACTGCTTCAGCGATCCAAGAGCCGCCCTGGCTGCGGCTCTGGAGTCCTGGCGGCTGGCGACCTTTCCGGCGGTCGTGAAGGTCTTTGCTCCCTGCTTTACTGACTCGCGGCTTTCTTGCTCCTTCTCGACTTGTGCCGATAGAGTCTTGTGGCGCTGCGACAGGCGCTGTTCTTTCTTGGCGGTCTCGTCCCGTGCCTGTTGGAGCTGAGCTTTCTTCTCGCGCAGAGCCTGCCATGCCTGAGCGACCTTCAGCAGGGTGAGGCTTTGATAATTTTGCTCGTGCGGATTCACCGCTGAACCGGCCGGGGCCACATTGTAATCTCCGGCTTCGTGGTCTGCCTGCAGGCGCTTGATCTTCGATTCCAAATCTCCGCCAGCCTGCTCGAGGTTTTCGGTCGCGTCATCCAGTTCATCCTGGTCGAGCTCCATCTGGGCATCGGCGACATCAATCTGATCCTGCAGGTTGTCTTTCTGCGACTCGGGCGCGGCCGCCAGTTTGCGGCTCAGCAGTGCGATGCTTTCCTGGTCGTCTTTGAGTGTCTGCTCGGCCTTGGCCTTGCGAATGCCGATCTCCCTGGCTTCGGGCGAAAGTGGCGGAGGATTGTCCTGCGCATTTCGCAGAGCGTCGTAGAAGGCAAGATCCACTTCGTGATCGGCAACCTTTTCGGCCTCGTGCGCCAGCGACTGTTCTTCTGGCGTCCCCGCCAGTGCGGCCATCCGGCGAGCGGTTTGCAGAGGACGGACGTCGACGAGGCTGCGGCGCGAAGTTGGCTTCTTGTGCAGGATGGAAAGCTTTCCGGGCGCCGACGAAGCATCTTCGTTTTCCGGCGGAACTTCCCGAGTCCAGAGCAATCCCACAACGGCGACAGCCATCAAGAGGACAAGTACGATCGCGGTGATCCAGTGTCGAGGCTTCATAGCGAGACCGAATGCATTCCGGAGAGACGCACCTTGCTTCGCCTCACCTCTTCCAAAGCGCGTCTGCAGGGATTTCCAACACTGTAACAAGAAATGGTCGCGGCTCGCGATGGCCAAAGTACTACTCAGTCGCCGTCCGATTCTCCTGCATGAGCGTGGCGGGCCAGCCGCGGCGACGGGTCCCAAACTGCGCACGTTCGTAATCTGCCGCGTTTCGATATCCCCTCCTACCATAGATGGCGAATGCTGGAATATATCGGATCCATTCTCGAGGAGCCATGGAGGCCGGTCTCGCGTCCCACAATTCTGGCGTGGGTGATCTTCTACGTTCTGTTCCTCGGCTATGCGTTCTCTGCGCATGGCGGTTTCCTGTTCATCGACAGCGCCAACCTGGTCGTGCATGAAGGCGGACATAACCTTTTCGACTGGTTCGGCTCCGGTCTCGGACTGTGGGGCGGAACATTGCTGCAGTGGCTGGTTCCATTCTTATTGGCCGCTTATTTCTTTGCGCAGCGCCAGACCACCGGGTTTGTCTTCTGCTTATTCTTCTTCTTCGAAAACTGGCTCTATACGGCGACCTATATGGCCGATGCGCGGGCCCAGGAACTTCCGCTCGTTACCACTGGTGATCCCGATTTCGTCGAGCATGACTTCCACGCGATCTTCTCGAGCTTGGGCGTGCTGGACTACGACACAAAGATCGCGGCCGTGGTGCGATTGCTCGGTTGGCTGGGGATGTTGGCAATGGTGGCGTGGCTGGCGAGCAGAGCACGAACTTCGGCAACGCAGCGTCAATCCTGAGCCGAAAAATCTTCCGGTGTCCAATGCATGCAGTAGAGCTATAAAATCCGCCTGTTCAGCGGAGGGTTGCATGTTTTCGGCGCTGCGAAGCACGACTCCTCTTGTTCTGATATTTCTTACAGCTTCAATTGCATACTCACAAACGTATCGCGACGAACTGGATCAGGGTGTCGCCGCCTACAAACAATCCCATTACGACGAGGCCATCCAGCATTTCAGGAAGGCAACGGACTTGGACCCGAGCCAAACAACCGCCCACATGTACCTGGCGACCACTTATGTCAACCAGTACATCCCGGCAGTAGAAACTCCGGATAACGAGAGGTTCGCAGAGCAAGCGATCGAGCAGTATCAATACGTCCTCAATTCGGACGCTGGCGGCAGTTCCAAGCCGAACGCCGCGAAAGGAATCGCCTATCTTTACCTGAACATGAAGAAGTTCGAGGACGCGAAGGACTACTATGAGAAGGCCTCAGGCTTCGATCCCAACGACCCCGAACCGTATTACTCAATAGGCGTCATCGATTGGACACAGTGCTACCGGCCACGCATGGAGGCACGCCCGCGATTGAAGATGTCACCGGCAGAGAACCTTAACGGACAAAGGCCGGACCAGAAGAAGGTCTGTGATGCATTGCAGGCCAAGAACTCTGGCGTTATCGAGGATGGCATCAGCAACTTCAACAAGGCGATTCAGTTGCGTCCTGACTACGACAATGCCATGGCATACATGAACCTGATGTACCGAGAACGCGCCGACCTGGAATGCGATGACCTAGCAGCTCGTGCTAACGACCTGATCACCGCCGACGAGTGGGTGGACAAAACCCTGGCCGTCAAGAAAGCGAAGGCCGAGAAAGCAAAAAGCCAAGCCGGGATTACGGCTCCCAATCGCCAATAAAAATGTTCGTTTCGTGCGGGGCTTTGCCATTTCGATTCGAGGCCCATACCAGCTTCTTGCCATCGATCGAAAACATTGGAAAGCCGTCGAAGCCATCGCTGTAGGTGATGCGCTCCAAGCCGCTGCCATCCGGATTCATCATCCAGAGTTCGAAATTTCCCTCACCCCCTGTAGCATGCGTCGCCGGATCGTAATTTGAAGAGAAAATGATTCTTTTGCCGTCGGCGGTAAATGCCGGTCCGAAGCTCGCAGCTCCCAGGTTTGTAATCTGTTTTTTGTCGCTACCGTCGGGCTTCATGATCCAGATTTCGAGCGATGTGGGCCGGATCACGTTCTGCGCCAGCAGATCCTTATAGTCGTCAATCTCCTGGGGAGTTTTGGGATGGTATGCGCGATAGACGATCCACTTTCCATCGGGAGAGAATGTCGGGCCGCCATCGTAGCCTAGCTTGTGCGTGAGTTGCTTCACGTTCTTTCCGTCGGCGTCCATGATGTAAATGTCGAGATCGCCGTTACGCACGGACGTGAACGTAATCTTCTTTCCATCAAGTGAGATCGTTGCCTCGGCGTCATAGCCCTGCGCCTTGGTCAGTTGCTTCAGATTCGAGCCATCCGGATCAGCCGTGAAGATGTCGTATCCCGAGTACACGCCCCACACGTATCCTTTGGAATAGTCTGGCTTCGCTGGGCACTCGGGGCTTGCCAGATGCGTGGATGCGTAGAGGATCTTCTTTCCGCTGGGAAAGAAATAGCTGCATGTCGTGCGTCCCTTGCCGGTCGAAACCATGTGCTGATCCGAGCCGTCGATGTTCATCTCGAAGATCTGGTCGCACTTCACATCCCCGTGGGCGGATTGATAGATCAGTTTCTTGCTGTCGGCGGAGAAGTAGGCTTCGGCGTTTTGTCCTCCGAATGTCAACTGGTGAACATTGCGCAGATGTTTTTCCCGCGGCGTCGCCATCTCCGGCGGCGCGGCAGTCTGGGCGGATAGCACCGACAGGGCGGCAATCTCAACGGCAAGCAGGGCGACAAGGAATCTCAGCATAGTTCTCATGAGGATGGCCCGCTAGTGTATCGCGGCCAATGCCATCACCACAAAGCACCACAGAAGATCTCCGCTCAGAGTTTGCTTCTGCGATGAAAGAGTACAATGGCGCCGAAATCCAAGGGAGCATTTCATGAAATCCATCCTGCCCATTTTGGTAGTCGTGTTTCTGGTTGCGACAATTGTGGTTCCGGTCTCGAGACCAAAGGTGTCAGCTGCACCCAAGGCAACCGTCGAAACTCTCAAGCACCTCGAAGGCGAATTCATGAAAGCGGCTGCGGAAAACGGCTCGCAGGGATACATGTCGTACTACGCCGACGATGCGGTTGAAGTGCCGAACGGTGCGGCGCTGGTTTCCGGCAAGGTAAATATCGCCAAGGGCATGGGATTTCTCGACGATCCGAACAATCGGCTGATTTGGACTCCAGCCGGCGGCGATATTTCGTCTTCCGGCGATTTAGGTTACACATACGGGAGCTTCGAGTTCCACTCGAAGGATAAGAATGGAGGCTCGCACATTGAGTACGGCAAGTACACCAGCATCTGGAAACTGCAGAAAGATGGGAGATGGAAAGTCGTGCTCGATATGGGAAATGCCACTCCGGCGGCTAAACCTTAGCCGCCAAAGGGGCCAGTGGCAATACGCGCGAGATTCTGCAGTTCCTTCACGTAGATTGGGCGCAGCAGCATCGTGGCAAAAGCTCTCTCGATGTGTCCGAGAAAGCCGCCCCTCACCGGAAGTTCTGTCGAGATCGTGACGCGCGAATCGGCTGGCGCTGTTCCCGGATCGACCGTGAAGGTTGTCACTGCACCATTGTTGTCAATGTAGGTTTCCACCAAAACCCGCCCGGGTTCGGGTTCGGTGACCGCAGCCCGAAGATTTTGCTTTCTGCCAAAGACGCTCATCTGAAACCGGATGATCGTTCCGGCACCGATTCCGCCCTGTTCCACGGCGAGGTTGCTGAACTGCTTAGGAACGATCCGCGGATGTCCATCGTGATAGTTTGCGAGTAATGAGTAAATCTGATCATGGCGGGCTGGTATGACTGCCGACGCGCTTACCACGTGCTTTTCTGCCTTGATTCCGTTCATGCCATGAACTCTTGCTTTTGAAAGTGGTTTCGAATGGCTTCTGCCTGCGCCCGTGTGACCACTGCCGACAATGCTGCCGGATCGGCCTGCTTCACTGCTTGTACGCTGCCGAAATGCTCCAGCAATCGCCGTGTCGTGCTCGCGCCCACCCCGGGGATCTCCAACAGTTCGGTGGAGCGGTCGCGCATCTGCCTGCGCTTGCGATGGAAGGTCACCGCGAAACGGTGAGCTTCGTCTCGAATCATCTGAATCAGGTGTAATACCGGCGAATGATGATCGAGCGCGATCGGATCTTTCTCTTGGCCGTAGACGTACAGAATTTCTTCCCGCTTGGCGATCGAAGCCAGCGGCTGGTTGATAATTTCCAGCGCTTCCAGAGCCTCGGCTGCCGCATGGAGTTGGCCGAGGCCGCCGTCGATCAGCACCAGGCTCGGCATCGGCTTCCGCTCTTCCTGCAGGCGCTTGTAACGGCGCGTGACCACCTCGCGCATCGAAGCGAAATCATCCACGCCGTGCACCGTCCGGATAACGAATTTCCGGTAATCCGATTTTTTCATCTTTCCGTCTTCCCACACCACCATCGAGGCCACGGTCTCGGATCCTTGAATATGGGAAATGTCGAAGCACTCGATACGTTTGGGCAAATCGGGTAGGCCGAGGACCTCCTGCAATTCTTCCTGGATGCGGCGCGCATTCGGCTTGAGCACGCGAAAACGCTGATCGTAGGACTGTTTGGCGTTGTTTCCCGCTAGATCGATCAACGAGCGCTTGTCCCCCCGCTGCGGAACGAGGATGTGAACCCGTGTGGCGCGGGCGCCCTCGCCCGCGTTCTGTTCGGAGAGAAGATCCTCAAGTTCTGCGCAATCTTCAAACGCGACGGGTACGTAGAGATTCCGCGGGACGTACGGCTGCCCGATATAGAGCTGCTTTAAAAGCGTAGAGAAAAACTCGCCGGGGTGCAAAGGGTCCTGTGGGGACGGCCGCCCTCGGCCGTCCTCGAGCGAAGCTCGGCTGTCTGCACTCTCCTCGGGATTGCTGTCGACGGACTGCGCTGGTGAGCTTTGCTCGCCCGGACAACCGGGGGCGGCTGCCCCCGTATGTTCTTCTCGAACCGCTTGGTCGTCCCCCAACTCCGGCAGGTCTTCCCAGAAGAACTCCCGCCGATCCACCATTTTTCCCCCGCGCATGTGGAACAGGTTCACGGCCAGCATGCCATTCTCGTAGTGATATCCGAAGACGTCGGCGTCATCGCCTTCAGCCGCAGCAATCCGCTGCCGCTCCTGCAGTTGCTCGACGGTAGAGATGAGATCCCGATATCGTGCTGCCCGCTCGTATTCCTGATCAACTGCGGCTTGCTCCATACGGCTGCGCAGCGAACGGGCCAGGTCGGTCGGCCGGCCCTCCAGGAACATTTTCACGTCGCGAACCGCTTCGTGATACGACTCCGCAGTCGTCAACTCCTGCACGCAAGGCCCGAGACAGCGCTTGATGTAGTACTGCAGGCATGGCCGCGGATGCAAGCGCGTCAGATCTACCTTGCACGAGGGAATCAGAAAATTCCGGTGGACCAGATCGACGATCCGGTATGCCAAATTGGCAGGGAAGTATGGCCCGTAATATTCGCTGCCGTCCTTTCGGAGTCGCCGGGTCACATACACGCGTGGCCACTTCTCGCCCAAGGTCAGCTTCACGTAAGGATAGCTTTTGTCGTCGCGCAGCAGGATGTTAAAGCGCGGCTTGCGCTGCTTGATCAGATTATTTTCGAGCGCCAAAGCCTCTTTGTTGTTGGCGACAACAATGTACTCGACATCGACCGCCTCGCGAACCAAGGTACCAGTCTTTGCATCTTCCCATCGCCCCTCGTGGAAATAGCTCGACACCCGGCTGCGTAGATTTTTTGCCTTCCCGACATAGATCACTTCGCCTTCGGCGTTCTTGTACATATACACGCCGGGTTCGGTCGGAATGGTGCGAATTTTCTGGAGCAGGTCCATAGCCCGGGGGAACGTACCATTCTATTGGATGTTTCCGGAGCTTCGCTCGGACCACTGGGCCACAGTCAGTGTGACTTGTGCGCCAATACCAGTTCCATCCCCGCGATCACGCTGCGGCTGGGCATCAGCACCCCTGGGATTTCTTCGTAGCCGGTGTTGCTGAGGTTGGCGAATTGCACATAGGGCCGGATAGCGCCGGATTTGCGGGCCACCGCCAGATCCCAGACGGGGTAAGTCTGGTGCTCAAACCGCTGCGTCAGACCCACGTGCGTACGAGCCACGATCCACTCACGCCAACTGCCGGTCCATCCAAAGACGGCATTGTGCGAGGGATAATTGAACACGTATCGTGAAATCGCGCCCGGCAGCAGGACCTGATCCCCGTGGAGGAACGTGTAGGCGAGTTGAATCTGCTGGTTGTGTGGTAAGGCAAAATTGCTGTGCGCTTCAACTCCTGTGAAGTGCAACCTGGTAATATTCGTCGCTTCGTACTGCCCCCCGGCCACAAACTGCACGTAGTCGATGAGGTTCGAGTCCCAGCGGCGAAAGAATGTCATACCAGCTGAAGCGTGCTGCGTGGGGTTCCAATCGGCCCCTGCTTCCAGGCTCCACGTGGACTCCGGTTTCAGCGCCGGATTTCCCACCGTTGTGGGATCGGAGTAGTAAAGATCTGTGTAGGTGGGCAAGCGGAATCCGTGGCTGACGCTCCCACGCAACTTCAATGCTGGATTGATCCAGAATCCTGCGGCAATGGTCGGAGAGAATACGTTCGTTCTTCCGCTGAATAGTTCCTCGCGGGCTCCAACTGAGAACGATAAGCGGCGCAACGTCCGAAGGTCCAGATTGGCATAGAGGGCTTCGCGGTTGCGCGCGTGATCGCCCAGGTTGTTGCTATTGATGCTGTCACCTTGTCCCTCAAGGCCGTAGTTAAGTGTAGCGTTATCCCAAAGGCCGTCATGGCGTCGCAACGCCGCTTGCCAGCTCTGATCGACGTGATTGTTCTCGTAGATCTCTGGGTTGTCGCGGATCAGCACGAACTCGTCCGTATGCCTGCGGTACCCGAAGGCCGCCATGGTGCGTTCTCCGAGATCCTGCTGGCCCGAGGCGAACCAGTTCTTCGTGCGTTCCCACGAAGGAAAATTCCCGTAGAACTGATCCGCTCCGAAGGGCCGATCACTGCCCGCGAACACGATGTCGCTTTGACCTAAACGGGATTTAAACCTTGTTTCGGACGACGCTGAACTGTTGCGGTAGTCGCGGTCCGGAATGAATCCGCTTGAAACGTCGCGGTCGGCGGCCACAGTCTCCGACCAGTCGTGAACCAGGAATGACGCGAAAACGTGCTCCTGGTTCGATCCTTGATTGCCGCCTCCGGCGCGGAAGCGCAATTCGGTAGCCCGGGCCGGAGCGCTGATGAAGTTCACAGCTCCGCCCATAGCATCGGAGCCATATAGGGTTGAGCCTGCCCCGTGCAAAACTTCGATCCGCGAGATCGCCTCCAACGGGATCGGTATATCCAAGTCGTGATGCGCGGTCTGGGCATCGTTCATGCGCAGCCCATTCAGCAGGACCAGCGTCTCGGCGAACGTCGAACCGAGAATGCTCAAATCGGCCTGAACACCATCGGGTGCGCGCTGCTGTAAGTCAATGTTCGGATCGGATTGCAGGTAGTCAACCACCGAGTTGAACAGTTGTGGATTCTGCCGCGTGTCGAACAGTTCTACGGATCGATCATTCTCAGAGAGTGGCGCAGGAAGGAACGTTCCCGTGACGACGATCGTTTCTTGCTGAGTGGGGATCTTTTCTGCCGGAGGAGCCTGTTTTGGGGCAAGCGTCCCTTGCTGGCACAGCGCAACGCACGAAAAAATAACCGGGAAGAGAACCGTTCGACCAAACATGCGGAGTGACAGAGTACCAAACCCTGCCATGGAGATTGTCAGAGGTCGATAGAGGTGTTGCTAAAATTGATGAACTGGACTGTGCTAAAAAGAAAGAAGTGAAAGCTTTGGCTTCGCCTTTTCTGCAAATACGCCACCCGATGCTCGCTGCGATCGTCGTCGGGATTGTCCCGCTGCTCGGCTCAAGAGGGATGCACTCACAGAGCACTCCCGGCACAGCAGCCAGCCAATCAAAGCCCCAAGTAACAAAGTCCCCGGAGGGCAAGAAGGAAGAGGCCGAGCGTGCTGCCGCTCGCTCGCCGGCTCACCACTTCGATCGCGTGGTGATGATCGTTCTGGAAAACGTGGACTACGAGCGCGCGATCCAGGATCCGAACCTCGCCGCGCTTGCCGGGCGCGGTGCCAGCTTTACCAACTTTCACGCACTGTTTCATCCCTCATATCCCAACTATCTGGCGATGATTGCCGGCACGGACTTCGGTATTCACCGCCGCGGCAGTTATCTCGGTGACAGACAGGTGAACTTTCCGAATGACGCCGAACATCGGACCATTGCCGATCGCTTGATCGCTTCAGGCCTGGATTTCAAGCAGTACGCAGAGGAATTGCCGGAAGGAACGTGTCCCTGGAACATCTCCTTACAGCATGTAGCCGAGAAGCAGGGCAATTACGTTCGCCGTCACGTGCCATTCCTCAGCTTTCGCGAAGTGCAGGAAAAATGGTGCGATCACGTCATCCGTGTGGATTCGAGCAAAGCCGATAACTTTTTTGTGCAGGACGCGCGTAAAGGCCTGGTCGCCTATTCGTTTTACACTCCCAACATGAACCACGACGGGCACGACACGAATGCCGAAGTCGCTGGCGCGTGGGTGCGCAAGTTCCTCGATCAGACGTTCCCCGCCAGTATGCGCAAGGGAACGCTCGTGGTTGTGACGTTCGACGAATCAGGAGGAAACGTCGATAACCGCATCTATGCGGTGTTCCTCGGCGATATGGTCAAAGATGGCAGCCAGCAGGACCCCGCTGCGCTGGCGAAGCACTACGACCACTACAGTGTCCTGCGCACGATCGAAGACAATTTTGGCCTTCCTCCATTGACTGCGAACGACAGGGAAGCCTCAGCCATTCGAGATATTTGGAAGTAATCGAAGGACTTAACTCAGCCTCGTCTCGGCTCCGACTGTATAAATTTTCCATTCTGGATGTCTGCTTTGCGTTCCAGTCGTTCTCCCCAAGCGGTCAGACCACCCGGTAAATCTCACCCAACACGTTGAAAAGGGATATACTTACGCACGCCATTCCGCATCCAAGGAACTGGCACGTCCCGTGCACAAGTGGGAATGGGACTTGTTCTGTAATCAGTCTCCCAGGGCAAAAAGTTTGCAACTAAGCGAGCAGGGTAACCCCGAGCCCGCTCAATCAAGATGGAATTTAAGGAGCCTCACCCTATGAACCGCACTTCGTTCGTGATTTGCTTGGCAGCCGCTATGGTGGCCACCGTCGGTTGCTCCAGCAAGAATTATGTCAAATCGCAGACGACGCCACTGATCAATAAGACCAACGAACTCGACGACCTGACCGCCAAGAACACCCGGGATATCAAGGACGTTGACGCTCGCGCGCAGGCCGGTATTCAGGCCGTGAACGCCAAGACCACTGAAGTCGAGCAGAAGACGCAGACCGCCGCGCAGAACGCAACTCAGGCGCAACAGGTAGCCGATGCCGCGAACGCCCGCGTTGGCGTGCTGACCAATACGGTCGCCAATCTCGACAACTATCACCCCGTCGCCGAGACGTCCGTAAAATTTGGATTCAACCGGGACAATCTCACCAAGAAGGCACAGGAAGCTCTTGATCAGTTGGCCGCCAACATCGCCTCTACCAAGGGCTACATCATCGCGCTGGAAGGCGGGACGGACTCCGTCGGCCCGGCAGACTACAACTATGACCTGAGCCAGCGCCGCGCCAACTCGGTCATCCAGTATTTGGCGGCCAAGTACAACGTGCCTGCACACAAGATTTATGTGATCGGCCTGGGCAAGGACAAGCCGGTGGAGTCGAACAAGACTTCCTCTGGACGAGCGGACAACCGCCGCGTCGATGTCCGCCTCATGACCAACACCGTGGGCGACACCAATAAGCCGGCAGCCACTACGGGCCAGAATCCGTCGATGTAAAAAACAGGTTTACCCTCCTCCCCGGAGGACTTCGCCAACCAGGCCGCTCATGTTTCTCCCCCGAGCGGCCTGATTTTTTGGCTCCGGCTTATTGTTTACGGACAATACTGAAGGCGTACAGCACGCATACGACGTTGGCATTGACGGGATCACTTGGCCTCGTAGATATTGTTGGCTGTCGTTGGAATAGGCAAGAGTTTTGCACTTTTGACGAAGAAGACACGGTTCAAGGTTGAACTTGCGACGACTCAGGAGAAACGCAGGATGGTGCTTTTCGGCGGCGATGCAGCATCCCTTACCGCAATTGACATGCATGTTCATCTCGAGCCCGAGGAGGAGAACAGTGTCGATAACGCGGCAAAGAAATATTTCGGCGACTCGGGTGCGGCACGTGATCGCAAAGGGATGGCGGAGTATTACCGTTCACGTAAGATCGGATTTGTAGTTTTTTCCGTAGATGAGAAGCTCACCGGTAAGCCGGCGGTTAGCAACGATGAAGTCCTGGAGTTTGCCAGCGAGAACGCCGATATCGCGGTCCCATTCGTTAGCATCGATCCCCACCGGGGAGCCGAGGGCGTGGCAGAGGCCAAGAGACTTCTTCGGACAGGTAACATTCATGGGCTCAAGCTGCATCCTCCTGTTCAGCAGTTCTTTCCGGATGACCGAATCGCATATCCGTTGTACGAGGTATTCGCTGAAGCCAAACTGCCGGTCATCTTTCACACGGGGCATAGCGGAATAGGTACCGGGTTGCCTGGCGGAGGCGGGGTGCGTCAGAAATACGGGAATCCTTTGCCGATCGACGATGTTGCGGTCGATTTTCCCGACCTGCCGATCATCATGGCGCATCCATCATTTCCCTGGCAGGACGAAGCACTTTCAATTTGCCTGCACAAGCCGAATGTTTACATCGACCTCTCGGGATGGTCGCCCAAGTATTTCGCGCCGCAATTGGTTCAATATGCCAATACGCTCTTGAAACGCAAAGTTCTGTTTGGCTCGGATTATCCGTTGATTACCCCTGACCGCTGGATTGCCGATCTGGAAAAAACGGCGATTCGTGAAGAGGTCCGTCCTTTGCTCCTCAAAGAGAACGCGCGGAAGCTGCTTGGAATCGTCTAGGCTGGGTAGTAATTCGGCCGACCGTCTCGGCGCGAGCACACTCGTACATGCGAACTGATACGCAAGTAGGAATTGTCGGGGCTGGACCTGCTGGCCTTTTGCTGTCGCAGTTGCTCGCTCTGAATGGGATTGATTCTGTAGTGCTCGAATCGCGGAGCCGGGAACACTGCGAGACACGCGTTCGTGCTGGCGTCCTGGAATACGGAACAGTAGAGCTTTTGAAGCAGGCTGGGGCTGGCGAACGGCTGCAGCGAGAAGGCTTGCAGCACACTGGCGTTTATTTGCGAGTTCGCGGCAAGGACTATCATATCGACTTCCCGGAACTCACCGGCGGAAGAACCATCACCGTGTATGCGCAGCAGGAGGTGGTGAAGGACCTCATAGCTCTGCGACTCGCCCAGGATAACAACGTCATTTTTGACGTTGAAAATACAACGCTCAATGGAATCGAAAGTGCGAAATCAAGCATTTGCTACGAGAAGAACGGCCAGGAGAATGAGATTCGGTGCGACTTCGTCGCTGGTTGCGACGGATTTCACGGAGTGTCGCGAAATTCGATTCCCGAAGGAGTGCTGACGACGTTTGACAAGACGTACCCTTTCGCATGGCTCGGAATATTAGCCCATGCGGCGCCTTCTTCCGATGAACTTGTGTATGCAAGCCACGAAAGGGGCTTTGCCCTTCTTAGTATGAGAACTCCGGAAATTTCGCGGCTGTATCTGCAGTGCGAGTCCGATGAGGACGTCGAGAGGTGGTCCGATGAGCGCATCTGGTCGGAGTTGGCTGCGCGACTCGCCACGGATGATGGGTGGACGCTCAAGGAGGGGCCCATTCTTCAGAAGGGCGTCACAGGGATGCGAAGCTTCGTCGTCGAGCCCATGCAATTTGGATCCTTGTTCCTTGCGGGAGATGCTGCACACATCGTTCCTCCAACCGGCGCCAAAGGCTTGAATTTGGCCGCCGCGGACGTACGTGTTCTGGCTGAGTCTTTTGTGAGTTTTTACCGGAAACGTCAGCGTAGGCTGCTGGATCGTTACTCAGAAATATGCTTGCGTCGGGTGTGGAAAGCCCAGCGGTTTTCATGGTGGATGACGTCTTTGTTGCATCGCTTCCCGAACGCCTCGGGATTTGATCTGCGGCGGCAAGCTGCAGAATTGGATTATGTTGTCAGTTCGCGTGCCGCGTCCCAGACTTTGGCGGAGAACTATGTGGGACTGCCATTCGAAGATCTGCAAACGTAGGATATGTAGATCGGATCCGAGAGTTTGAATTATTTATAGATGGAGCCATGCACTAGACGTGATTCATGGCCACCTTGTGGGAAATCCCTATCCGACTGAAGCGACAGCGTGGTAGTTGTGGCCAGAATTAGCGCGGGCAGGAGTGCCCGCGCCACACACTCGAGCCTGGTCACTTGGTCACAATTTCAATGAGACCTCCTGGAATAGTGGTTGGGTGCACCGGGCGTAGAGGTCGCGCCCGAAACTGGCGCCCCGCTCGCATGCCCGCGAGTTAATGGCGAACTGAGGCTGATGCCTGTGCCGGAAACCTGCGCGCCGGCAGGATGCGCTAGAGTGAGCGGGGAGGCGACGGTAATTGTTGCGGCACCGAACCTCCTGATGGAGACAATAACTGCGGTTTCGGAGTTTGCCCCGCTGTCAATGGTGATGGTCTGACCGTCGCTAAATCCGGTCACGCTGGCAACCGGGATGACAGATGTGCGCGCGCCAGTAGCAGTGCCCACCGTCGTTGCGCCTGCCGTACCCACTGTCGCGATGACGGCGGTCTCGAGGTTCGCACCCGGATCAATCCTGATGGTCTCTCCGGCGCTAAAACCAGCCACGCTGGCAACTTTGATATTGGTCGCGCCTGCGACTGAAGCGGCCGACATGGCGGTGGCGGGCTCCGTCGCGAAATCTGCGCAATTGCTGTCGGTGTCGAGGCCATCGGTGAATCGGCCAGCGCTGGTATCGGCCGCCGGCGCAGCCGAACCAAAGCCGCCGGCCGGGCCAGGTGTCGTCACGTAGCAGCCACTCTGCTCGAATCCGGAGGTCGCCTGGTAGCCCTCGGCTGCCCATGGGTCAACGAGGCCTCCGTAATTGACGCTTTCCACAACGAGCCCAGATGCGTCGCGCAGCACCATGCTGCCTTCTCTTACGGAGATCGTTCTGCCAAAGAGGTCGGCAGTGGTGGTGAACTCGGGGCCTCCGAACCACTGATTCGGCGCCGGGGGGCCTTGGTAGCCCGCAGTGGTGACGGCGGTGTCACGTACAACGGCGTTGATCGGGTGCTCTTTGGCCAGCGGGTCGTCGAGCGTGATGCCGGTCCCGAGCGCCTGGACCGGTTCATTGCTGGAGTGGGCAAAGGCAGTCGCAGGCTGAAAACTGATCCCCGTTCCCCGATCGCTAAAAGGAAGGTTGGCCGCATGGTTGAACTTCAGCGGGGCAGCCAGTTCGAGTCCCGTCCCCGGTTCCACCACGGTTTCGTCATTAATATGCCCGTGGACGACGGCTGGCGTAAAGTCGAGACCGGTGCCGCTAAGGCCGGGCGTGCCGACGGCCGTAATGGAAACCTTCTCCTGGTTCGCCGGGGTGCCAATGGTGACCTTGTCCCCCACCGCAAAACCGGTCACGTTCCGGACTCTGACATTAGTCGCCCCGACGCTCGCATCAGCCGCAAGCGCCGTGTGTTTCGCCGCCGAGCCGATGCGCGTGACCGTCATAGTCTCAATTCCATGGCCGACGCTGTCGATGTCCAGCCGGATCTTATCCCCGACGGAGATGTTGGCGACGGACGTGACTTTAATATTGGTCGCGCCTGAGGGCGCGTCCGCAGCCAGGTAGGCTTGCGTCCCCGGTTTGCCGACTGCAGTCACCGTTGCCACCTCGTATTGCTCAAGCCCTTTTGCCACGGTGGGGTAGGTGGCGCCATAGCCGATGGCAATCTTCTCGCCGACCACAAAGCTGGAAACGCTCGTGACAGGCACGGCGCTCGAACCGGCGCGAATTGTAATAACCGGGCCCTCCGGAAGGGGCTGCCACAGCAGTACGCCGCTACCTGCCGCAGTGCCGACGCTTGCAATCTTGCGAGTCTCTGTGTTGGAGCCTGTGTCAATGCTGATCGTATCGCCAACGGAGAGGCCAGCCGTGCTTCGGACATGAACGGTTTTATCGCCCGCATTCGCGGGAACCGCCAGCCCGGAATCGGAGAGCCCCAGCAGATAGAACCCGCCAGCCGCGAGCTTCGTTCCGGCGGGGATCTTCACCGTCGAGAAAGCAGGTTGCTGCGCAGGATGTTCAGTGAGCGTCCAACTGGAGATATCAACGCTTCGTGTGCCCGCGTTGTAGAGCTCGATGAACGAGTCCGTCGAGTTAGTGGGAGGACCGGAGCTAATCCGGAACTCATTGATCTTGACCGGACTGACGTTGCGCACCTTCTGAGCAGTCGTCTCAGATTGCATCCTGCCGCTCGTCGCGTGAGTCCACGAGACATTCCCGACCAAGTCGCCGTTAAAGGCCATCGGCCCAGAGGTCACCTTGAACGTCGCGCTCACGCTCGTACCCGGCGCAACGGCCCCAGCAATCGGCACCGACGTCTTGGTGGTGCCTGGAACGATCGAGGTCCATTGCTTGTTGGGTAGGGTGATGCTCAGGTTCACTTTCGCTGCGGGCATTTTCGTTGTATTCGTGAACTTCACAGTGACGTCCTGCGTAGATCCCGGTGAGAACGTCTGAAGGCCTGGTGGAGTAGCGACTGCCGACGCCGGAGCTATGGTGAGCATGGGGACGTCGTACCGGGCAGCCACGACGTTGGCCTGCACCAGTTGGTCGGTAGCGTCGGTCGGGAAGGTGCCTGCGGCGGTCATCGCGCCTTCGTAGAACGTGCCCTGCGAGCCATTGCTGTTATCGCCGCCATTTCCGAGGAGTATGGCTCCCTGTTTGCGCATCGGGTCGTAAGTGGCGTTCACGCGCGGCCCATCGAACATGACTGACAAGGCGCCCCGTTGCGCGTCGCCGCCCATGGATGTCCAGTGATGTGGTTCACCCTTGGCCATCGCGGTCACGAAGCGCCAATTGATAGTTGGCAGATTTGCGCAGAGTTTCGATCCATCCTGATTAACGCAGCCGACCAGGTTGTTCTCCTGGTCAGTCATAACCCAAGGGCCTGGGGGATTCCCGTGATACCACCAGGGAGCGTTGCCGAAGTAGGTGGTTTCCATGGTGCCATTGTCATCGTCGCGGCTGTCGATCTCAGCGTTACCGTAGTCAAAGCAGCAGCCGGAGTTGTAATGGTGGCCGTTAATAACCCAGTATTGCCCCTCCGCCTGGTCGTCCACTGCGGTGCCCTTTGGATCGTTCTGACGCAAACCCATGCCGGGTGCGATGAAAACGCCGTACGCTTTGTGGGCCATGATCGAAATCGGCGCCATGTCGGCGAGGGGGAGGTTGTTAAAGCCACCCATGCCCGGACCGCTGAATCCGCCGCGAGGCGCCTGGATCAAATCGTTGTGCTTGGGGGATTGGTCGTAAATCGTGGTGATCCAACAATAGGTATTTGCGCAAAACGCGTCCTGCGCAGCCGCGTCGGCGTAGCCGCCACCGTCGGGAACGGGTGATGCGCTGGGCTGGACGATGCCGATGTCCAAGGTCTTGCCGTCCGATTGACGCAGGACCTGGTAGAGCGGACCATTGTAACCGGCGTACAGTGCGCGCGTGGTGCTGTGCGCCGCCACACAGGAATCTCCGGCCGCAGCGTAGATATCACAAGGGCCTTGCGGCCTGGACAGGCCAACATTAGAACTAGCTCTGCTGTTTTGCCCCATCATCCACGGAACACCAATGAGCGTGATCGCCAGTGAAACAATAAGTGCGAGGTTCATCTTCGTCTTCATGTCTATTCCATCTGCCTTGTCGAGTTCATCGCGGTATTTATAGAATTCTTTCTACCTGTTCGTGCCGCGAGCGGTCGCAACCTGCAATGATGTGTCCCGTGGCGCGAATCAGACGCTCAGGAAGTTCACATCCTTGCAGGTTCAATGAATGAAACCGGGCGGCCGAGAACGACGCGGATCTCCGGTCGGGAGGCGGTAACGGTCCAAAGTGGATGTAAGTTTCTCCACCAGCGCCCGCAAGGCTGGGACATCCGGACGACTGCTCCGCAACAATTCAACCTGCCTGCTTGGCAAGTCGTGCATGGGAACCAATTGGGCAGCCTCCAGAAGATTGGCCGAGATCTCGGCCAAGTCCAGTCCGGATTTCCAATCAGCGTTTCTATCCGCTAGCCATTTCCTATTGTTCGCTACCGCCTCCGTGACATGGTTCTCGCGGTCAGGAACCTCGTCAACGATGTCCTTCCCGCGATTGCGAAATATACCTAGTAACGCGGCGACTATTGAAGGATCGCGAACCGTGCCATCCGGATAGAATACGCCGTGTACCGTCCCCCAATTGCCGGTAATCATCAACTCCCAGATGTACCAGCCGACGTGGGCTCGCATGTGCTCCTGAAGCGCTATATCGTATGGATTCGCACGGGCGATGCATCCAATCTCGCTATTGACCAGCGGTTTTCCCGTCTTTGCTGCGTACTGTTTCGCCGTGTCAATGCTGGCGCGAATCCCCGCACGGGTGGGGCTGTAGTTGTGAAATGAGAGTACGTCTACGGCATCGCCCATTTCGACCATGTTTTCCGCAAAGGTCGCGCCGATGGTCACCGGTGTCAGCGGATCGAGTTCGTGGAATACCTTGGCCATGTATACGGCGTGTTCCATGTGTAAGCGGTTATCTGGACTAGGCGGCAGCTTACAACATTCTGGTTCGTTCTCGACGTCCCAGATTTCAAGGCCGGGCTCTTTGCCAATCGCTGCGACGAGGTCGGCGGCGAATACTCTCCCCTTGGACCACGCTGCCCTGTCCTTCCATTCCTCGAACTTGTACTGCATGGTTGGCATAACGCCGATATTTCGCTGGTGCGCGGCGCGCACAAAATGGAGCAGGTTCTTTCGCAACGCCTGCTTATCTCGCTCCCAAGCCGCATACGGAACGAACACGCGGACCTGGTTCAATTGCAGCCGCTTCGCGTAATCCAAGTCGCGTTCAGTAACGACAGGGTCGTACTGGAGCCAATGTTCAGCGTGTCCGATACTTTCCGCCGACTGGTAATTGAATCCTCTGACGCTGCTCAAGTCTTTGGGCACACGACGCTGCGCGTGCAGTGGTATCGCAAGGGTGAAAATGAGCAAGGCCATTGCACAATTATGAGTTCTCACAAGACCTCCGCGCTCGATGGACTGGTGAAGGCATCTGCTTTTTATAGCCCCGATGTAAGCGTTGTAAGTGCCATCTCCGTACGATCCCGTCTGCTGCATCCGAGTGCTAACAAGACGCCGGGATGCAGAAAGTACCATCCCCTGTTGCGTGAGTGGTTAGCTTCGTCGTTCGGGGAACCGCCGTGCCCCACCAGCAATACGACCCCGACTTTGGGAAAGGAGAAAGGTACCCTGCGTCGATCTGTTCGATATTAAAGCCGCCCTTGCCGATGAGAGACGGAATGTCACGGGTCACGTGGCAGCCTTCGAATGCCCAGCGAAAGAGCGGTTCCGATCGCTTTTGCCAACGCTGTACCGGAGGATCGGGCGACAGACCGTGCTCGAAGAAGATGAGCTTGCCGCCCGGTTTGAGGACCCGGCGTACACCTTGAATCGCCTCCACCACTCCGGGAATCGTGCATAACGTAAAGGTACTCACGACCGTATCGACGCTTGCATCTCCCAAGGGAATGCGTTCTCCGGGCAGATCGAGAAATTCGACCTTTACCTCTGTTCGCCGCCGTTGTTCCTCTGCACGACGCAGCATCCCTGGATTCGGTTCGAGCGCATAGACCTTGCTCACCTTTGCGGGATCGTAGTGAGTGAAGTTGACGCCCGGACCCACGCCGATCTCAAGGACATTCCCTTGCGCCAATGGAACGATGCGTCGCCGAATGTCTTCGATCGGTTTTGGATTTCCCAGCGCACTCACGAGATGCGGATAGACGTGGTCTTTGTAGAAAGGCATACCTGCTCCATGCGGTGCGTCCACTTCCTCCCGTACCCCATTGCCCCAGGCTGACTGTCGGGCAAGTAGATTTCACTGCCGACGTGCCCGTGACGGGCCTATCATTAGGGAAAGTCTATCAATAATAAGGGTGTCAATCCGCATGGATGCACAGACCCTTGGGAGAAAATCTACGCAGAGAAAGCCCTCGACGCAGTCAGTTGGTACCGGCCACACCTTGAGACCTCGCTCGCTTTGATAGAGCAAGCGGCCGCTGGTTGCTCCGCGTCGATCATCGACGTCGGCGGCGGTGAATCCACCTTGGTCGATGACCTTCTATCCCGTGGATACGAGCGTCACCGTCCTCGATATTTCGCAAACTGCCATCGACGGGAACAGGAAACGACTAAGGAAAGCCTCGGAGCGTGTCCATTGGCTCGTCGCCGACATCACTCAAGTCGAACTTGATCCCTTCGCCTACGATGTGTGGCACGATCGCGCTGTCTTTCATTTCCTTACGTCGCCAAGCGACCGCCTCGCCTACGTCCGCCAAGTCACCCGCGCGGTGAAGCCTGGAGGAAATGTAATCGTCAGCACTTTCGGGCCAGAAGGACCAACCAAGTGCAGCGGTTTGGAGATTGTTCGGTACGAAGCGGAGTCGTTGCATCAGGAGTTTGGCCTGCATTTTCGCCTACTCGATAGCTGCAAAGAAATGCACCGCACACCGTTTGGCACAGTCCAGCCGTTCCTTTACTGTCTGTGCCGGATCGAATGAATCCCTGAACCGCGGCGCACTAGGAATAATGGCTAGGTGCACTCGTGCATAATGCGGGCACATGGCTTCGGTAGTCCAAGTCCCGACGACCGTAACACTGCGCCGGATTCACCAGATCCAAGCCATCACGATTGTTTGGATGATCGTGGAGGCATGTGTCTCTCTCTGCGGCATGGATCGCGCGTAGCTCCGCACTGTTTGCCTTCGGCGGGGATAGCGCAATCGAACTCCTCTCGGCTTGGGTCGTGCTGTGGCGCTTTCGGGAGCAATCCCGGCCAGAGCAGGTTGAGCGACAAGCCGGCCGAATCGCAGGAGCGCTACTTTTCGCCGTTGTGGCATGCGTAGCAGCAGTCTCAACGGTTTCACTGCTGGGATATCACGAGCCTCAGCCTTCCTATTTGGGACTAGCAGTGCTGGCGTGCGCAGCAACGATCATGCCGTGGCTCACCCGACAGAAACGCCAGTTATCCGCGATGACGAACAGCGCCGCCCTGAGGGCCGACGCTGCCGAATCCGTGCTGTGCGCCTATCTCTCTTGGATCGCCCTGGTGGGCATTGGGTTAAACACAATCGGGCATATCGGATGGGCAGACAGCACAGCAGCGCTGATCATAGTTCCTCTCATCGTGAGCGAGGGTTTCCAGTCGATGCGTAGACGCGCGTGCGGCTGTTGCTGAGGTCTCCACGCAGTCGGATTTGTCCTGTAGAAGTCGCAACACCTTACATTGGGTTGACAGTTTCTTCGAAGAGCTTCGCCGCGCCAACGCTCGCCATGAGCATGACGGTCGCCCTTGGCGGGAGCGACCGGACTCAAACCCGCTGCCTGCATGACAGAGCAGAGTTCGCGAAACAGCAGATCAGCCTTTTCCTCAGCCAATTCCCTGAAGGCTCATCGATTTCCCCGAGGCACGTGTTCAACATCGTTGTGCGCAATTCCCAAAGGTCTCGGCAACGATGCTGCAAGAGTAAATCCCTGAAAACAGAGGCAGTTGATACATGGCAGGAGTAAACTCCAAACCCCCGATAACAAGGATCGGATATGGGACCGCATGGAGAGGAGTGTTTGTAGGGTTAAGAAAAAGAAGGAGTTTTGGTTGCGGGGGGTGGATTTGAACCACCGACCTTTGGGTTATGAGTGCGATCGTTAACGGAGTCTAAAGGACTTGTGCGGCGCAAAGAGTCAGCAAAAGTCCGTGTCTGGATGGAGACGGAGTCGCTACTGCCCCTGCGTTGCCCTAATGTCGCGCGTTCCTCGAAGTGACGCCATCTGCATCTTCTTTTTTACGGCAAACCCGAAGGTCAGTTCTGGCTAATCGCTCCGATGGCGACCGCTCCGTCTTCACTTCCCACAAGCCCGTTTCGTGCTAACTTCCAGGTTGCCGACAATCCGCTCGGTACTAGATGTGCTTTGCTGTTGCTCCCTTTGCGGATTGCGAGATTAGGGCCAATCCAGGCCAGCGGCCAACTCACAACTGGTGCGATCAGAACCACACCCGGATCATTGATTGCATCTCGTCTTGTATTGGCAAATCAGGCGGAGCGCCATGTTTGGATTGCAAACCCAAACATCTGGTTTGTTTCTGACTGTTCGTCATCTGGCCGGACTGGATCGCGCTCCGGGGACGTTCTCGAATTAGTGCTTGTCGCTCCATGCAATGCGCGGTCTATGTGCAAGTACACAAGTCGGGGCTACTAGCGCTCACTTCCACGGAGCCATGGTCGAGCGAAACACCAGCCGACTCATTATTGCTGGACGTGCCGGTGGATATTAGGGAAGCTCCTACCCAGATGGATGAAACGTCTACGTACGGTGACCATACTCACATTGAACCGTGACGGTAGTCGCTGACGCAGTTACATTCAAGGTTCAGCATGGCGCCCAAGAGGTTGCGGTGTGATGCTCCGCGAATTCAATCCAGCTCTTGCTGCTTTGGTCCGTCCCGCTCTTAGAAAACCTGTCATTTCAAGATCCACGCTTAACGCAGTGCGCGGATATCCTCTGGCCAGACATTACCGACGGAATCCAGGTTCGACGGTAGCGACAGAACTCGCGGACACTTTCACAAGCGGCAGCCTCGAACACACGACTTCGTTCGTTGACATGCTGAGGTAATCGGATGAACGTAAAGGAGTGGTCGCAATCGAGCGTTGGCTACGGGCGGAAGTTGGTTGGTTCCACCATCACTGGGATCCACACCGGCGAAGATCCGTTCCTTGAGGAAGGCCGGTTGGAACCGTACATAGCCACCGCAATAAGAAGCTCTCTCTTTCCGTCGGCAATTGGAGCAGCGGTAGGTGCGTGTTGCGGCTACCTGACGAGTGAGCGTCGGAGTGCCGCTCGCGCGGTTGGAGGCGCCATCCTTGCTGGAATAGCAGCGTTCAGCGCCGGCATGCTCTGGGAAACGAGGGATCTGGCCGCAAGTGTCGGTTCCAACGTGCGAAGGAACGTGCAACGTACACGCGACGAACATTGGTTCGCAAAACATCCAATCGACTACGCATAGAGAACGGCGACTGCCGTAGTTTGTTGACGTTCATTTAACCCAGGTCTTGGAGGCATTCACAAGGACGCGGACGTCTTGCTGGAGAGCATTGGTCGCGGGACAAAGCTCATTCCAAGCGCAATTGAAATGTAGTTTTCGTTTAAGATCGTTAGTCCCTCCGGTTCTTTGCTACCAACGAGTCCCCACGTAGAACATTCCCCAACACTTGGGGCTCGGATCAATTCGAGCCAATAACTAGAAATCACGGCAGAAACCGATCTCCGGTTTCCGAGGTTTGGGCTGTGGCAGGTCCTTCCTTATTTCGTTTGTTCGCGATCGCCTACTGGCTGTCGAACGACCAGGCCGTCTTCCTCGCGATTCACATCGTCGGAATCAGCTCCTTTCTGTATATCGTCATCCGCCGAATCCACCCCCTACTGCGGGCGCAATCCGACTTTCGATCGGATCGGCCGCTGGTTCGCCTTAGGCGAGTGTTCAAGTACTGGTTTGGACAATGGAGGCATCCGCGCTATCGCGGAGCGGGGATTCTCCACATCGTAATCTTCGCGGGATTTCTGCTGTTAGCTGCGAGAGCGTTTTCACTCCTCGCGATTGGTCTCTTTCCGCATTTCGTAATGCCGATCCTCTCTGGACGCATCTATGAAACGCTGACCGATTACGCGGCTACGATTGTGTTCCTCTGCATGATGATTGCGGCCACCAGACGCATGATCGTCAAACCGGCCCGGTACAAAATTCCTGCGGAATACGGCAGGTGGCGCTCGGCGGACGCGATCTTTCTCCTGGCGCTCATCGCGCTTCTGATGTCGGCTGACAGTCTTTTTGCGGCTAGCACCGCCGCCATCGCGGCGAAGAGCGGTGAGGCCGCAGAGAGCCTGGGGTTCCTGTCTCTTCCGTGGTTGTTAGGAGTTCTGGCCCGCGGCATGCCGGAAGGAAGCCTCAGGGCGCTCAGCCTGTCGGCGAATGTCTTCCATGCGATGACGTTTTATTTCCTGCTGTGCTACCGTCCGTTCGGGATCCAGTTTCACGTCGAGACGTCGTTGTTCAGCGTCTACTTTTCGAAGCTGGATCGAGGAACGATCAAGCCAGTGCGCTGGGGCGTTCCTGACGACAGTCTCCACCAGGTCAAATCGTTCGGCGTGAAGACCTTCGAGGACTTTACCTGGAAGCACGTTTTGGATTTCTACTCCTGCGCCGATTGCGGGCGCTGCGCCGATAATTGCCCGGCGCATGCAGCCGGCAGGCCGCTCGTTCCGAGGTTCTTGACTACAAAGGCGCGGGATTACGTCTTCCAGCACTACCCGGTCTTTGGGAAGTCCGGTAACGGTCATGCCCTCGTCGGTACGATCTATTCCGAAGACGAAATCTGGTCCTGCACGACTTGCGGAGCATGTGAAGAAGAGTGCCCGCTGCTGATTGAGCACATCGATAAGATTGTCGACCTGCGGCGCGGCCTGATCGATGACGGACATGTACCGCAGTCGATTCAGAAGGCCCTGAAGGCTCTGGAGAGCCGTGGGAATCCATACGGAAAGCTGGAGAAAAAGCGAGCAGATTGGATCAAGCCGAAAGGCTCTGAGCCGTCATTCCCGGTCAAAGTTATCGGCAATGGCACTCAGGCAGAAACGCTGTACTTCGTGGACAGCATCATCTCCTACGACGAGCGGATGCAGTCAATCGGGCGAGCCACGACGAGACTTCTTCAGCGCATGGGAGCAGATTTCGGGATACTGGGATTTTCGGAGAAAGACAGCGGTCACGAAGTCCGGCGATTTGGGGAGGAGACGCTCTTCCAAGCATTGCGCGAGCACAACACGGAAGCGATCCACCAGGCGGGCGTGAAGCGCATCGTGACTTCGGATCCGCATGCTTTCAATGCGCTGAAACACGACTATCGGGATATTCCACCCGTTGAGCACATTACGCAGGCGGTCGCTCGGGGAGTAAGAGACGGAAAGCTTGAGTTTCGTCCTCTCGCGGACGGCAGGATCTATGCCTATCACGATCCGTGTTACCTGGGCCGACACAACCAGGTGTACGACGATCCGCGTACCGTGCTGGACGCAATCCCCGGCCTCACGCGAGTAGAGATGACGCGTTCCCGTGACCGCTCCTTCTGCTGTGGCGGCGGCGGGTTGATGCTGTTTTACGAGCCAAAGGAAGAACAGCGAATGGGCGTCCTTCGCGTGCGAATGGCCGCGGACGCGGGGGCGAACACGATCGTGACTGCGTGCCCGTTCTGCTTGGTAAATCTCGAGGATGCGATTAAGTCCGCCGGACTTGAAGACCAGATGGCGGCCATCGATTTCACTGAATTGGTGGACCAGCAGATCTTGCAGCCAAGCCCCATGGACGAACCTGAGAAGCATTACGAAACTGCAACCGTTGGAGTCTGATTATGGAGATTCTCGTTTGTGTACGAAGAGTACCCGATACCTCTGAAAACGAGATCGAACTCAATTCCCAAGGGAATGACATCGCGCGAGACGAACTCGTTTATTCGATCAACGAACCCGACAATTACGCCGTCGAAGAGGCGCTGCAAATTCGCGACAAGGTCGGGGGCAATGTCACCGTCATCACAGTAGGCGGGGAGGACGACGAGGAAGTCCTTCGCCGCGAGCTGGCAATGGGCGCCAATCGAGCCGTTCTGCTCTCCGACACTGCTTTCGACGGCTCCGATGGACGTGGCATCGCCGAGCTCCTCAAACAATTCGCGGAGAGGGACCACTACGACCTGATTCTGACTGGAGTTCAGGCGGATGACGCCGCCGCGCAAGTTGGAGGGATGCTTGCTGCCTTGCTCGATCGTCCCTTCGCCTCCCTGGTGAACTCGATCGAAGTCGACGGAGCGAAGTTGAAGATCGCTCGCGAAATCGAGGGCGGCAACAAGGAGATCAACGAGATTGATCTCCCGTGTGTGCTTTCCATTCAGACCGGTATCAATGAGCCTCGTTATGTCGGCATGCGCGGAATACGGCAAGTCGCGTCAGTGCCGATTCCAACCTTGGGAACGGCCGAGTTGGGCATATCCCTCGAGGAGGTAGGGGAGCGCGCGGCAAAAGTGAAACGGATTGACTACTTCATTCCGACACAGGGCCAAGGAGCCGAAATCCTGCACGGCAGCCGAGAGGAGAACGCCGAGAAACTTGTCGAAATGATTGCGGCGAAGGGAGGGCTCCGATGAATCGCATATTCATCTATGTCGTGCAAAGAGCGGGAGTGGTCGACGATTCCGCGGCGGAACTTTTGCGAGCGGCGAAGAAGATTAGTCCCGCAGGGCAACCAACGGTGATTCTCACCGGTAACGGATCGGAACTCGATGCTGCCTGCGAGTCACTGCGTTCTTCCTTCCGAGAAGTGTGGAAGCTCTGCCAATGAATCGCTGGCCTATCCAAATGCAGAACTTGTACGGCAGGCGCTGCTGAGCGTGTTGCCCTCCAAGAGCATTCTGTTGATCGCTCACGATCATTTCGGAATCGATCTCTCGCCCGGCTTGTCGATCAAACTGGATTGTCCTTTTGCTTCTGATGTCGTGGCGATCGATGAAGTCCAGGGCGATGAACTCAGGTTTGTCAGGCACCATTTCGGAGGGCAAATCAGCGCACACTATCACTGCGATCTGTCTTCCGGCGCAGTAATCAACATACGTCCAGGAGCATTCAAAGCGGAGTCGAGCGATCGCATGGACGGTTCGGTAGTTGATCTGTCTTCCACGCTTGGAACTCTGACCGCGAAACGCCGCTATCGCGAAACCATCGTCGCGGAAGCAGGCGATGTCGACATCACAAAGCACGACATCCTGGTCTCAATCGGTCGCGGAATTCAGGAGAAAGACAACATTTCTATCGCCGAGGAACTTGCTGAAGCTTTGGGCGCTGCCGTGAGCTGTTCGCGTCCGGTCGTCGACGCGAAGTGGATGCTCAAGAGCCGGCAGGTCGGTTCGTCCGGCAAGACCGTAAAACCCAAGGTGTACCTGGCATGCGGAATCAGTGGCGCATTCCAGCATCTGGCCGGAATCAAGGGAAAACCTCTCCTGATTGCGATCAACAAGAATCCGAAAGCACCCATCTTCCAGGTCGCCGACATTGGAATTGTGGATGACTTGCTCGAGTTTCTCCCCGAGCTAACCAGTAAAGCTCGCGAAATGCGTAGTGCAGTCACGAGGTAGCCCATGCTAGCCCAGAAAACTCTGAAGTTGAGCCTGAAGTCCCTGAAGGAATTCGCCAAGAAGCGATTACCCGATGAAACCTTGATCGAACTCGACGAACGCGATGAGTGTCCGCTGGAGATCGTTCGCGATATGTGCAGCCCGGATAAGCTGGGCATTCAACTCCTCTTCATCCCCGAAGAATTTGGCGGGATGGGCGGAGGTACGTTCGATGTCTATTGCATTTGCGAAGAAATGGCACGCATCGATCTTGGCATTGCCACATCCGTGCTCGCCACATTTCTGGGTAGCGATCCGATCACGGTAGGGGCCACTCCACAACAGAAGAAGCTCTGGCTCAGCCGCATTGCGGACGAGGGCCTGCTATTTGCCTATGGTGCCACCGAGCCAGAGGCGGGCAGCGATCTGGCCGCTTTGCGGACCACTGCTGATCCAGTACTGCAGGACGGAAGGGTAGTCGGTTACAAAATCAATGGCAACAAACAATGGATCAGCAATGGCGGGATTGCCGGCGCTTACACGGTCCTGGCCAATACGCCAAGCGGACCGAGTTGGTTTGTCGTGGAAGGCGGCACAAAAGGTTTCACGCACGATGAACCGGAAAATAAGCACGGCATTCGCTTGAGCAACACAGCCGCGCTCGCATTCAATGACGTTTATGTCGATGCCGACCGGCTCATCGGCGGCGTGCCCGGGCAGGGGCTCAACCAGGCTCAGGCGGTCTTTGGTTATACACGCCTGATGGTGGCAGCGTTCGGACTAGGCGCAGGATGGGCCGCTCTAGACCGAGCCATTCCCTACTCCACCAAACGCATCCAGGCGGGTGCGCCTCTCTCTGAGAAGCAAGGCTACACGCACAAGCTGATCGTGCCCCATGTCGTGAGGCTTGAGGCTGCGCGCGCTTATATAGAAGAAACGGCAGAACGCATCGACTCCGGCGAAGGCAGCCTCAACACCGAGGGCGCGATCGCGAAGTACGTGGCTACCGAAGCTGGAAATGCCGCAGCGGAGGCCAGCATTCAGGCGCTCGGTGGATATGGCTACACCCACGAATATCTGGTCGAGAAAATCAGCCGCGACGTCCGTATCACCACTATTTATGAGGGCACCTCCGAGATCATGGAGATGACCATCAGCCGTGACCGGTGGCAGCTTCATTTGAAGACGCGAGGGCAGCATTATCACGAGCGTGCACGTGAGTTGGAGGCCCTGCATGCTGAGCATCCCGATGCGGGCGCCGATATCGCCGCTTTGGCAAATCACGCTTTAGCGGAGTTGATGGAGAAAGCTCGCCTGGCACGGCTCACGCGTTATCAACACATCCTGCTCCGGTTGGGTGAATGGATCGCCTATGCGGAGTGCGCCGGGTGTATGGCTCGCCGCGCGGCACGATCCGAGGAAAACAAATTGCACGAGAAAGCCAATCGACGGTTTGATACGGCTGCCCTTGGCGCGCTGAGCCGGGTCTTTGCGCGGGAGGCGGCGCTGAAGGTTGCGACCGAGGGCCTGCGCTGGTCGGCTGCCGCTGGCGGAGTCCGTGAAGGCGAGATCGCTGCCTTCGAAGCCAATTTGCAACTCCCTGCCGTGCATCGCGCACAGGCAGGCCTCATCACTGATATGGATTTCATAGCCGACGTTTTGTACGCCCGTGCGGCCAAGCCCGCCCTCGCTGCGTAGACGCCTGACTACTAATGCGACCTGCCAGGGTCGCCGGGAGCGTCATTTATGGAAGATACCGCGAATCGTGCGATTGCCATCGTAGCTTTGGGTGCGATCCTGCCGGACGCATCCAATGTCCCCACGTTTTGGGAAAACATTAAAGAAGGTCGTTACAGCATCAGCGAAGTAACACCGGATCGATGGGACGCCTCTTTTTATTTCGACTCGGATCCTGGTGTACCCGACAAGACGTACTCCAAGATCGGCGGCTGGGTCCGGGAGTACTCATGGGATCCCACGAAATGGCACCTCGCAATCCCGCCCCGCGTCACCGACGCGATGGACCAGGCACAGAAATGGGCGATTGCGGCGACGCGGGAGGCCCTGGAGGACTATGGCTATCCGAAACGCCCGCTCGATGCGGATCGCGTGGCGGTGATCCTCGGCAACGCAATGGCCGGGGAAAAACACTATCAGACTGCATTGCGGGTGAATTTTCCTGAGTACGCGCATGAGTTGGCTGAGACCTCAGCATTCGCGGCCCTGCCCAGCTCAACCCGCGATCAGATCACCCGTGAACTGCACGATCGCATCGGCAAACACCTGCCTCCGGTCACCGAAGACACCATGCCGGGCGAACTGGCCAATTGCATTGCCGGACGCATTGCGAATATCTACAACTTTCACGGCCCGAACTTCGTCTGCGATGCCGCGTGCGCGTCCGCAATGGCAGCCATCAGCGCGGCCGTCGAAGGACTGCTTGCGCGCGATTTCGACGCAGTGATCACCGGCGGCATCGATCGCAACATGGGGGCCTCGACATTTGTGAAATTCTGCAAAATCGGTGCGCTCTCGGCGACGGGAACGCGTCCGTATGCGGAAGGAGCCGATGGCTTCGTGATGGGAGAAGGCTCGGCCATCTTCCTGATGAAGCGTTTGGCAGATGCCGAGCATGACGGTGACAAAGTCTATGCCGTGTTAAGAGGCATCGGGGCATCAAGCGATGGCAAAGGAAAAGGCATCACTGCGCCCAATCCGGTTGGGCAGAAATTCTGCCTGGAACGGGCGTGGCAGAACGCCGGAGTATCGCCTCATACAGCAACTCTGTTTGAAGGCCATGGAACGTCTACGCGTGTTGGCGATGTGGTCGAAGCGCAAACGTTGGCGGACATGCTCCGAAAACAAGATCTGCCGACACACTCGATCCCTTTGGGTTCGGTGAAGTCGAACATCGGTCACCTCAAGGGTGCAGCGGGCGCAGCGGGTCTGCTTAAAGCGACGCTTGCGCTGCACGAAAAGGTCCTGCCGCCCAGTGTGCATTGCGAACATCCCAGTCCGGATATTGATTTTGTGCACTCTCCTCTGTATGTCAACACGGAACTGGCACCCTGGACGGCGCCGCCCGACATGCCGCGTCGCGCCGGGGTAAGCGCCTTCGGATTCGGAGGCACGAATTTCCATCTCGTGCTCGAAGAGCATATTCCCCATCGGCTGACGGGCAACGGAAAGCGAACGATCGCCGTCTCGGCACCAACTCCCACTGTTTCCAGCGAGGCAGTCATGAACGCATCGAGCATTTCGTCGCCCACCACGTCTGCATGCAAGACACCCTTGCGGGGAGCACTCGTGCTTGGCTCTTCTTCTCAATCCGACCTTACCGCCCGGTTACGTTCGGTGATAACCGCGGCAAAGTCGGGCAGCGTAGCGGCATCGATGCCGCCTTCACTCTCGGACTTGCGAGCCCCCATCCGGTTGGCAATTGACTACGCTGACGCCGCTGACCTGTCCGAGAAGGCCGCCAAGGCACTCAATGCCATGATCGCGGACCAACCAGCAATGTGGAAGGCGCTGCGGCCGCAGGGGATCTTTCGAGGCAGCGGTCCAGCTGGAAAGGTTGCGTTTCTTTATACAGGGCAGGGCTCGCAGTACGTAAATATGCTGCGCACTCTTCGTGCGTGTGAACCGATCGTCGCCGAGACGTTCAACGAAGCGGATCGGACCATGAAGCCATTGCTCGGAAAGCCGCTCAGCGAACTTATCTTTGTGGACTCTTCTGATCCCGCCGCGGTCGCGAAAGCTGAGGATGACCTTCGTCAGACCGCGATCACGCAACCGGCCGTGCTGACGGTCGACATCGCTCTCACTCGCTTACTCGCCGCCTATGGAATCGAGCCAGATTTCACCATGGGCCATAGCCTTGGTGAATATGGAGCTCTGGTTGCCTCCGGCGCGTTGCCGTTTGCGGAGGCGCTTGAAGCCGTAAGCGCACGTGGAAAAGGGATGACCCATGTTTCCCTGGCGGATAACGGCCGGATGGCGGCAGTTTTCGCTCCCTTGGAGGAAATTGAACGAATCCTGCAATCGATCCCCGGATATCTCGTAGTCGCTAACATCAACAGCGAGCATCAAGCCGTAGTGGGTGGGGCAAGCGATGCGGTCGAGCAAGCGATTGCAGTCTTTCAGAAAGCCGGCTACGAAGCATCTCCATTGCCAGTGAGCCATGCCTTCCACACGTCGATTGTTGCGCCCGCGAGCGAGCCCTTACGGCGGACACTCGAGCGCTTGCATCTGCAATCACCACAGGTGCCCGTGGTCGCCAATGTCAGCGGCGACTTTTATCCACAGGGACCGGATGTGGTGCCCCAAATGATCGACATTCTTTCAAAACAGGTGGCATCTCCAGTGCAATTCGTCAAAGGCCTTCGCACCTTGTACAAAGCCGGCGCGCGCACCTTTGTCGAGTTAGGTCCCAAGAAAGCCTTATACGGATTCGCAGAAGACGTGCTCGGGAAACACGATGACGTGCTGTCTCTATTCACGAACCATCCGAAGTCTGGTGACGTGGTTTCGTTGAATCAGGCGTTGTGCGGACTCTATGCAGCGGGATTAGGCAATGCCGTTGCCGCTGAAACCGGAGCGAAGGCTGCGATAACAGTATCTGAGCGAGGCGTGGGCATCGCACCCATCGCTGCAAACGAAAGATCGACAGTCCCCGCAACGCCTCACAATGGAAACGAATATGCCGAACTCGGCAAGTTCTTCGCCGACGTTCTTGAGCGAGGATGGCAGTTGTACCACCGTCAGCGAACCTTCGCCGCGACTGGCTCCCATTGTTATTACAGGCGCCGCTCTGGGCCTTCCCGGTACCGACTATGTCTTTGATGACAGCAACATTGCCCGCATTCTGCGAGGCGATCAGTTCATCGATCTCATTCCGACGCGCTTGCGTAAGGCAATGCTCGAGAAGCACATTACCCGACTGGTGAAGAGCGACGACAATGGGCCAAGTTTCGAAACCATCAATGACGTTGCCGACGTGATCAAGCTTGCCGGTCGTGGAGGCGAATTCGATCTCGAGCATGAATACGGGATTCCAGCGGATCGAGATGCGGCCTTCGATCGTGTGACTCAACTTGCGATTGCGGCCGGAATTGATGCGTTACGTGATGCTGGTATTCCTCTGGTCATGCGCTACAAAACGACCAGCAAAGGGACCAGCCTGCCTGACAGATGGGGACTTCCGGACGATCTTCGCGACGACACAGGAGTCATCTTCGCTTCTGCATTCCCTGGCTGCGATTCATTCGCAGACGAAATGGCCCGCTATTACAAGGATCGTTCTCACCATGAGCAACTGAGTCTGTTGCAGAGCATCGTGGCACGCTCATCCAAGTCCAACGGGGATTCCCTTCTGGAGCGCGAGCTAGAAAGACACATCGAAGATTTACGCGATTCGATTGAGAAGGAACCTTACTTCTTTAACCGCAGATTCCTGCTCAGAACGCTCTCCATGGGTCATTCACAATTCGCGGAATTTGTGGGCGCCCGTGGACCGAACACTCAGATCAATTCGGCCTGCGCAAGCACAACACAAGCAGTCTCTCTGGCTGAGGACTGGATCCACGCGGGCAGGTGTCGCCGCGTGATTATCGTGTCGGCAGACGATGTCACGTCCGATCACAACATGGAATGGTTCGGAGCCGGATTCCTCGCCAGCGGTGCTGCCGCCACCGACGAAGGTGTAGAAGCCGCGGCCACTCCATTCGACCGCCGACGTCACGGATTGATTGTGGGTATGGGCGCTGCATCCATGGTCGTCGAAAGCGAAGAAGCCGCGCGCGAACGCGGTATCCAGCCGATTTGCAGCATCCTGAGCACGGTTACGGCGAACAGCGCGTTCCACGGTACGCGACTTGACCTTCAACACATTGCCGGAGTCATGGAAGATCTGATGTGCAAGGCGGAGACTCTCTACGGCATTTCCCGCAATCAGATCGCGCCTCGCACGGTCTTTGTTTCCCATGAAACCTACACCCCCGCACGCGGGGGTAGCGCTTCCGCCGAGGTGAACGCGTTACGCCGGGTCTTCGGCAATTCTGCCGATCAGATTGTGATTGCGAACACGAAGGGCTTTACAGGCCATGCGATGGGGGCTGGCATCGAGGACGTCGTAGCAATCAAAGCGCTGGAGACCGGATTAGTACCTCCGATCGCGAATTTTAAGGAAGTCGATCCGGAACTCGGCATTCTGAATCTATCCAAAGGCGGTTCCTATCCAGTGGAGTATGCGATCCGGTTGGGCGCGGGATTCGGCTCTCAAGTCAGTATGACGCTCCTACGGTGGACCGCAACGACAACCGGCGCGAGGCAACGGCCGAACGCACTCGGATACGCGTATCGCATCACCGATGAAGTCACCTGGACCTCGTGGTTGAAGGAGATCACGGGTTATCCGACAACCGATTTGGAAGTCGTGAATCGGACTCTGCGGGTGCGCGACCAGCGATCGGCGGCGAAACCTGCAGAAGTCGCTGTCAAAGCCGAAGGTAGCGGCCCCGCCGACCGATGTACCCACCGAACCTCCCCGCTCACGCGTGGAGATCGTAAAGCCTGAGACTCAGACGCCTGCTCCCACTGTGTCGCTTTCCGCGAAAGAAACTACAGAAGAAGATCCGGTGAAGCAGAAAGTGCTGGAGTTGGTAGCACAAAAGACGGGCTATCCGATCGACATGCTCGCTCTCGATCTGGACCTTGAGGCGGACTTGGGGGTCGACACCGTCAAGCAGGCGGAAGTTTTCGCCTCGATTCGGGAATCGTACGGCATTCCGCGCGACGACAAAATTCGATTGCGGGACTTTCCGACACTCGCACACGTGATTCGTTTTGTACATGAGCGTCGTCCGGACACGAATATTGCGGCGTCTGTTCCCCTGCCGATGCAACCGCCTCCTGAGGTAAGTAACCCGAAACCCGACGCGGCTCTCGTCAGTGACACGACACTCGCCGAAGCCGGCGATCCAGTGAAGAAACGCATTCTGGCCCTTGTCGTTGAGAAGACCGGCTATCCCGAGGACATGCTCGATCTCGACCTGGATCTCGAAGCCGACCTCGGCGTCGACACTGTGAAACAGGCAGAGATGTTCGCAGCGATCCGCGAGATCTACCAAATTCCGCGCGACGAGAGCCGCAAACTCCGTGACTATCCCACACTGGCGCACGTGATCCGGTTCGTGTATGAGAAGCGCCCGGAACTGGCGCGCCCCGCATCAACGGCGTCGTCGGTTTCCCCTGAATTCACTCCCGCCCTGCAACGTGAACCAGCCGCAGCTGCTCCGCCTTTAGTCGCTGAATCGGTCGTAGACGATCCGATCAAGAGAAGGGTGTTGGCGATCGTGGCGGAGAAGACCGGCTATCCCGAAGACATGCTGGATCTCGATCTCGACCTTGAGGCTGATCTGGGCGTCGACACCGTGAAGCAAGCTGAGATGTTTGCCGCCGTGCGGGCAGCCTACAACATTCCGCGCGACGAAAATCTGAAGCTGCGAGATTTCCCGACCCTCGGTCACGTCATTCAGTTCGCGCATGACCGGTCGAAGCGAGTTGCAGCAGTTGCCCCGGCCAAAGAGCCTGTCGTGGCCGGTTCCACAGAACAGCCTCGCCAAAACTTGACGGAAACGCCGGCGCGGCACCCGCGGCCGATCCCAGCGAGTCTCGATGCGGCCGATCGCATTCCTCGCAGAGTCCCTGTTCCTTTATTGCGTCCACCGATCACGTTCTTCAAAGAAACAGGCGTGAAGCTCGCGCGCGGCACCCGGGTAATGATCATGCCCGATGCCAGTGGTGTATCGGATGCCCTGGCGAAACAACTCCAGGCAAGGAACGTGGAAGTTAAACATCTCGACCCCTTGGCGAACGCCGAAGCGTTAACGAGCACAATCCGGGAATTCACGGCGGATGGCCCAATTACTGGCGTGTACTGGCTCCCTGCGCTCGATCCGGAAGGAAGCATCCGGCAGCTGAATCCGTCTAGTTGGCACGAGGCCCTCAGGGTCCGAGTGAAGTCACTCTACGCGGTCATGCGCGCTCTCTACAACGAGATCGCAGGTGCGGACACATTCCTCGTGTCTGCTACGCGCATGGGCGGACAACACGGGTACGACGATGCTGGAGCGATCGCTCCCGCCGGCGGCGCAGTTGTCGGATTCAGCAAAGCATACAAGCGCGAGCGCATGGAAGCTCTGGTCAAGGCCCTCGACTTCGAGCTGCACCGCAAGCCAGAAGAAATAGCGGACATTCTCGTCGAAGAGACGCTTCACGATCCAGGAGCAATCGAGATCGGATACAAAGGCGCGCAACGCTGGACCGTGGGCTTGGAGGAGCAACCTACAAGCGATGCCAAGGCGGGTATCCAGCTCGATGAAAAGACTGTCTTCCTGGTCACGGGTGCGGCGGGAAGCATTGTCTCCGCCATCACTGCGGACCTCGCTTCTGCGTCCGGCGGCACATTCTATCTGCTGGATCTGGTCCCGAAACCTGATCCCGCCGATCCGGATCTTAAGCGCCTCGCCACGGATAGAGAGGGTCTAAAGCGTGACCTGTTTGCCCGCATCCAGAAGCGTGGGGAACGAGCGACTCCGGCCCTGATCGAAAAAGAGTTGGGGAATCTCGAACGGGCGCAAGCAGCACAGACAGCCATCGACGCTGTCCTCGCCGCTGGAGGAAAGCACATTACTTCAGCGTCAACCTCGTGGATTCAGCAGCGGTTGCAGGCGTCATCGATGAGGTTCGGCAACGCTCCGGACGCATCGATGTGCTGTTGCACGCCGCGGGCCTCGACCGGAGCCACCCTCTTCCCGGACAAGGATCCGAAGGAATTCGACTTGGTGTTCGACGTAAAGGCCGATGGATTTTTCAACCTGCTGCACGCAATCGGAGATATGCCCCTTGGCGCGACCGTTGCCTTCAGTTCCATCGCCGGACGGTTCGGCAATGTGGGACAAACTGACTACAGTGCGGCCAACGATCTGCTCTGTAAAGTGACTTCCAGCTTTCGTACGACGCGTCCCACGACACGCGGCATAGCGATCGACTGGACCGCATGGGCGGGTATCGGCATGGCGGCGCGCGGCTCCATTCCAAAGATAATGGAGCAAGCCGGAATCGATATGTTGCCGCCCGAAGCCGGCATCCCTTTGATCCGCCGGGAACTCACAGCGGGAACCACTCGAGGCGAAGTTGTCATCGCACAACGCCTGGGTGTATTGCTGAACGAATTCGACGCCAATGGAGGGGGAGTCGATACTTCCGCACCTGAATCGCAAACGAAGCTGCCGTATGTCGGTCCTGTCTCAGGCGCACTGGCAAATGCAACTCTCTACGACGGATTCACAAGCGAAGTAACGCTTGATCCCGAGGTTCAAGCTTTTCTCTACGATCACAGAATCGATGGGACTCCCGTGCTACCAGGAGTCATGGGCATAGAAGTCTTTGCGGAGGCGGCGCTATCGAGTGATGCCGGACTTCCGGGTGAGGGCGATTGAGGATATTTCTTTTCATGCGCCGGTCAAGTTCTACCGGAATGAGCCTCGTACATTGAGGGTTGAAACGCGGATTCATTCCTTTGGCGAAGAACTCGTTGCGGACTGCCGACTCATCGGTACTCGATCCCTGCCGAATCAGCCGGAGCCGCAGACCACTACGCACTTCACCGGACGAATTTGGCTGACACAAGAACCCATGGTCGAACAATCGGCCATCACATTTATTCGCCCCGAGGACAACAGAATTGACGCAGCCGATATTTATGGCGTGTACTTCCACGGTCCCGCGTACCAGGTGATCGAAAAGGCGTGGTGGAATGGAAGTCAGGTCATCAGCCAGCTCGCTGGCAACTTGCCCGCGAATCATCATCCCTCTGAACTTAATACGATCATGGCCCCGCGCCTGATCGAGCTTTGCTTCCAGACAGCAGGGCTCTGGGAGATGGGCGTGCTTCGTCGGATGGGCTTGCCTCGTCACGTCAGCGAGGTCCGCGTGCTGCGCGACCCGAACCTGGCGAGCGGGGCTGCTGTATGCTGTCGTCACTCCGAAGCCGGACTTAAACATTTTCGACGCGCAGGTTCTCGACGCAAAAGGAACCTGTTATCTCCGCCTCTTCGGCTATCAGACGGTAGAACTTCCAGGCGCAGCAGAGGACAGCCGCTTGAAAAGATTACAAACTGCCTTTTCGGCGGAAGGCGTCGTAGCAGCATAAGAAGCAAGCAGAACAACAATCCCGCTTTGAGGCTGCATATGCCCAACGCATTTGAACGTGTTGCCATAGTAAACCGTGGAGAAGCGGCTATGCGCTTCATCCACGCAGCGCGCGAGTACAGCCAGGAGCAAGATATCCAGTTGCACACGATTGCCCTCTACACAGAACCCGATCGCGACGCATTATTCGTCCGCGAGGCCGACGAAGCATTTGCGCTTGGGGCCGCTCGTTTCAGCGACCCGGAGACTCATCTCTTAAAGAGTAGTTACCTGGATTACTCCCGCCTCGAACAGGCACTCGCTGCGACACGTGCCGATGCGGTTTGGGTCGGATGGGGATTCGTAGCCGAGCATGCTGCCTTCGCCGACCTGTGCCGAGGGATCGGAATCGCATTCCTTGGTCCGTCCGGAGACGTCATGCGTCAGCTTGGTGACAAGATCGCTGCCAAGCGACTCGCCGAACATTCGGGAATTCCCGTGGCGCCGTGGAGTGGCGGCCCTGTCGAGACGATATCCGATGCCTTGGCCCAAGCCCGGCGTCTGGGATTCCCCTTGCTGATAAAAGCGGCGGCGGGAGGGGGTGGGCGCGGCATTCGTCGTGTCTGTTCCGACTCCGAGTTGGAACAGGCGTTGGACAGTGCCCGCGGTGAGGCCTTCAGAGCATTCGGAGATCCTACTGTTTTTCTCGAGCGTCTCGTAAAGGGCTCGCGGCATATCGAAGTTCAAATCATCGCTGATTCACATGGAACTACCTGGGCTGTAGGGGCACGAGATTGTTCCGTGCAGCGTCGGCAGCAGAAGGTCATTGAAGAAGCCCCTCCTCCGATACTTTCCGCCTCCGACGATCTCGAAATGCGCGAAGCCGCTGTCCGCATTGCGAAGGCGGCGGGGTACACCAGCGCGGGAACTGTCGAATTTCTGTTTGAGCCGACGACTCATCAAATCTGGTTTATGGAGGTGAATACTCGGCTGCAGGTTGAGCATCCGGTTACCGAGTGCACGACGGGTCTCGACTTGGTCAAGCTCCAGATCCATATTGCTCGCGGCGGATTGCTGGAAGGACACCCGCCAGTAACCATGGGGCACGCGATCGAAGTGCGACTGAACGCAGAAGACGCCGAACACGGCTTCGCCGCTGCGCCAGGCATTGTCAAGCGCTTCAGGATCGTGTCAGGTCCCGGCATTCGTCTCGACACGGGAGTCGCAGAGGACGACCGGGTGCCTCCTGACTTCGATTCCATGATGGCGAAACTGGTGGGCTACGGCCAGACTCGCAGCGAAGCCCTCGCGCGTTTGCGCCGTGCGCTGCACGACAGCGTGATCGTGGTAGAAGGCGGAGCTAGTAATCGCGCATTCCTGACGGAATTGTTGAACCGCCCCGAGATGGAAACCGGCTCTGTAGATATTGGATGGCTGGACCATATTTCGGAAGAACGCAATCGAACTTCAAGCAAATACGCTGACGTAGCGTTGATCCAAGCCGCGATTGACACGTACGAAGCAGGATTCTCACTGGAGCAAGCCCAGTTTTACGCCTCCGCCGCGCGCGGCCGGCCTCACACAGTGAGCGATATCGGCCGCACGATTGCGCTGCGGTATCGGGCCCAACTCTACTCGTTACGAACGTTTCGCCTAAGTCCGCAAGACTATTCGATCGAAATGGATGGCAGGATCATTGAGGCGCACGTCCAACGTCGTGATGAATTCGAGTCCTGGCTTACTGTCTTCGGAAGGCGATTCCACGTCGTATCGACGAGTCAAGGCGCGAGTTCCCGTATCGAAGTGAACGGTTTATCGCACTGCGTCGATCGAGACGATTGGGGGATGGTCCATGCTCCGGCTCCCGCAGTGGTAGTTTCGGTCGCGGTAAAGCCCGGCGACACGGTTAGCCTTGGAGATCGGCTTGCCGTGCTCGAAGCCATGAAAATGGAGACCCAGATTGTCGCACCGTTCTCAGGGAAAGTCCGGCAGGTCTTGACCATGCCGAACGTACAGGTCGACGCGGGCACTCCACTCATTCAGATTGAGGTAACCGATCGCAGCGAGTCTGAAATTCCTGAGAATCGGATCTCTTTTGGCCTATCCGACGCTCAAGCGAATGCCACGCACGATCTCGCGCAATCTCGTTGCGCAGCCAGTTTGAAGCAAGTGCGTCAACTTCTGCTGGGTTTCGATGTTGACCCGGCGGCTACGATGCGCGCGCTTTCTTCCTGGAGCCAGAACTGTCCGGCGGAGAGCGAACAACTGAACCGCTCCGAGAACGACATCCTGAGCATTTTCCTCGACATCTGCTCACTTTTTCATCGCGTACCAAACGCCAATCACCATACCACCGCAGAAGAGCCTGCTGCCGAGACTCTGTTTTTTTCTTACCTGCGCATGATCGAGACCAAGGGAGACGGACTCCCTATCTGGTTCGTCGACGATCTTCAACGAGTATTGAAGCACTACGGCGTAGGTACCCTTGAGAGCACACCGGCCCTAAAAGAAAGCCTGCTCTGGATCTGCAAATCGCACGGCCGAATGGATCAGCATGTAGCCGTAGTTCTCCATATATTGGAGCGCCGATTGAAACATGCTGGCTCCGCCAGGTGTGTCCCAGATCAAGAGTTCCGATCTCTTCTGGACCGGTTGAGCGCCATTACTCAGGATCCTTATCCGGCAATCAGTGATCTCGCCAACGAAGTTCGCTATCGCTACTTCGATCAGCCATCCTTCGAACGTTCCCGCTCCCAGTTCTATGACGAGGCTGAGGGACACCTCGCATATTTGGCCGCTCACGGAGATGCACCCGACCGCCCGGCGAGAATCCGTGCCCTGGTAGAGTGTCCACAGCTTCTAGCGGGTCTTTTCGCCGGACATTTCCTTACGGCGACCCCGGCCCTGCGCCAAACCATGCTCGAGGTCGCTTACCCTGCGCTACTATCGGATTCGCACCTTACCAAGTCTGAGCGGGTCGGAGGTAGATGGTCACAGCTGTGTGACTGGCGAATACGATCATGAAGGTAAGCGAATTCATGTGTTTGCCATCTACTCGGAATATGCGGAAATCTCCGCTGCGGCGAAGGCTCTCTCCAGTGCTCTGGCTGCCGTGCCGGCCGACCATGACATCGTCGTCGACCTTCATCTCTCAAAACTTGGGAAACTAGCCGAGGTGGAAGAGACGGAGGCCGAAGTCCGGGCAATGGTCAATGCTGCCCACTTCTCTCGCCCGCTCCGTCGCATCGTCGCCTCAATCGCCGGAATCTGTGCAGGCCAACGACTGAGCCACATGCAGCACTTCACTTATCGCTACGGAGAGAACGGATATTGCGAGGAGACTCTCTACCGCGGCGTCCACCCGATGATGGGCAAGCGGCTGCACCTGTGGCGCTTGAGCAACTTCAACATCCGGCGCCTGCCGTCGGTCGAGGACGTATACGTTTTGCATGCGATTGCCCGGGATAATCCAAAAGATGAGCGCCTGTTCGCAGCTGCGGAAGTTCGCGATGTGACCCCCATTCGCGACGACGCGGGCCGCATCGTGCAGTTACCGCATCTCGAACGCATGTTGATGGAAGCACTTGCGGCCATCCGGCTCTATCAGTCGCGACGCAAGCCGAAGGAGCGGCTGTATTGGAATCGTGTATTCCTTTACGTCTGGCCGCCCCTGAACTTACGCTCCGATGAATTGCAGGCGATTGTGCGCCGGTTGATGCCGGCAACTGAAGGATTGGGTCTGGAACAGGTCGTAGTTCGTGCCCGCATTCCCAATCCTACGACTGGCGAGCTGCGTGACATGGTACTGCGAATCTCGCGGCCAACTGGCAGTGGATTTCTCATCACCTTCCGTCCCGCCGACAAGCTACTGCCACTGAAACCTCTCAGTGCTTACGAGCAAAAAGTCATCCGCGTGCGTCAGCGTGGATTGATATATCCGTACGAGATCATCAGGATGCTAACTCCTGCGACGGAGGATACACGCAGTGAATTTCCTCCTGGCGATTTCGTCGAGCATGATCTTGATGCGAGCGGGCGGCTAGTTCCGGTAAATCGCCAGTATGGCGAAAACCAGGCCAACATCATCATTGGATTAATCCGCAACTTCACAGAGCGATACCCGGAAGGTATGCAGCGCGTAATTCTCCTTGGCGATCCGAGCCGTGATTTGGGCGCGCTGGCGGAACCGGAATGCCGTCGCATCATGGCGGCGCTCGATCTCGCGGAAGAGAGACAAATTCCTATTGAGTGGTTCCCCATCTCAGCAGGCGCAAAGATCTCCATGGAAAGCGGCGTTGAGAACATGGACTGGATTGCCAGAGTTCTGCGCCGTCTGGTTGAGTTCACGCAGGGCGGAGGCGAAGTCAACCTCCTCGTCAACGGCATCAACGTTGGAGCCCAGCCCTACTGGAATGCCGAAGCTACCATGCTGATGCATACCCGCGGGATCCTGGTCATGACGCCGAAGGCCGCAATGGTACTGACCGGAAAACGAGCGCTCGATTACTCCGGCAGTGTCTCTGCGGAAGACAATCAGGGCATTGGCGGCTACGAGCGCATCATGGGCGTAAACGGCCAGGCACAATATTGGGCCCACGACGTCAACGAAGCCTGTCATATTCTCTTCCGGCATTACGAGCACACCTTCGTCCAGCCTGGCGAGCGCTATCCCCGCCGCGCCGAGACAGAGGATCCCATCAATCGGGACATCCGGGACTATCCGCACAATGAAAACACAGATGATGGTTTCGCGCGCGTAGGCGAAATTCTCTCTGATGTAAATAATCCCGGCCGTAAGAAGCCGTTCGACATCCGGCGCGTCATGATGGCTGCTATCGATCAGGATCATTCACCTTTGGAACGCTGGGCCGGCATGCGAGGTGCCGAGACCGCAGTTGTATGGGACGCGCATCTTGGCGGGTATCCTGCGTGCCTCATCGGCATTGAATCCCGGTCACTACAGCGTATGGGATTTGTGCCCGCGGACGGACCGGATCAATGGTCTGCCGGAACATTGTTCCCGCAGTCTTCCAAGAAAGTGGCGCGCGCAATCAATGCCGCGAGCAACAACCGCCCCGTGGTTGTCCTCGCGAACCTCTCCGGGCTTTGATGGATCTCCAGAGTCGATGCGTCGTCTGCAACTGGAATATGGCGCAGAGATCGGGCGAGCCGTCGTGAACTTTAGAGGGCCGATTGTCTTTTGCGTTATCTCCCGATACCACGGCGGTGCCTACGTTGTCTTTTCGCGGGCCCTCAACAAACAACTCGAGGTTGCAGCATTGGAGGGAACGTACGCCTCAGTCATCGGCGGCGCACCTGCCGCCGCGGTGGTTTTCGCTGGCGAGGTCGACACTCGAACTCGCAACGACGAACGCTTGCAGGCTCTGAACCAGACAATGCTTCAGGCTATCGCGGGAGAGAAGAGAAAGCTACGCGCTCAATGGGATGAGCTTTATAAGGTGGTGTACTCCGAGAAACTCGGCGAAATGGCCAGCGAATTTGATCGTGTCCACAGTGTACATCGGGCCCTTCAGGTCGGCGCATTGAATGTCATCATCCCGCCGGCCGAACTACGCCCGTACCTGGTCGATGCTTTAGAACGTGGCATGGCCAACAGGAAGGAAATGGATATCGAAGCTCGGGACGTTCTGGAAGCCGCGTAGCTTACGGCAACACCCGATGTTCCCGCGTGTTCGTCGAAGGACGGCTGATGAGTATCTTCTGGCACGAGCAATGTTCAAGTGACGTTCCCGACACAAATGCCTGGCTGAGTGAACGGGAGCGGTCATACCTAAACGGTCTGACGTTTTCGAAGCGGCGTGAGGATTGGCGATTGGGCCGCTGGACCGCCAAGTGCTCTGTAGCTTCCGTCCTTGGAATGCCATGTTTGGTCCCAGGTATCTCGAAAATCGAAATATGGCCGTGCCGTTCTGGAGCACCGATCGCTTTTGTGAACCATGATCCAGCTCGTTTGGCGATCTCTCTAAGCCATCGCTCCGGGACAGCCGTTTGCGCGGTGGGTCCGTTCTCAGCCCGCATCGGCTGTGACCTTGAACTCATTGAACCGCGCGACGCGGCCTTTGTTTCTGATTATTTCTCTGCAGACGAGCAGGCAATCCTTGAGGAGGCAGCGACAGAAAAACGATCGTTGATGACGACCCTGATGTGGAGCGCGAAAGAGAGTGCATTGAAGGCGCTGCACTTGGGTCTGCGGCTGGACACCAGGCGCCTTGAAGTCTCGTTTTCGGATGTTCTATCGGCACAAGAGAGCAGGTTCTGGCTCGAGACCTATCCGATCGGACTAGTGACTTCGCACTTGCCTGAACAGAGGACTCCTGGCCGATGGGTGGCACCCATTTCAAGTCAAGCTGAGAAACATACCCGCTTTCCTGGGCTGGTGGCGAAACACGGATCAGTTTGTAAGAACCCTGCTTATCAGACATTCAGATTCCCGGGACGTTGCAGATTCGACAGTCGCTAAAAGCGCCTGGCAAGTCAAGAGATTTGAGGGTTCAAGTTGAATTATCACTCGCAGGGGAAGAAGGAGGACCTCCATGAGCACTCGGGAAGAAGTTCCTTCGATGGCCCGAGAGAATCTCGATCGATATCAATCTTCACCACCAACTCAAGTATCGTGCATATAACCTATACGATCGATTGCAGGCGGCTGCCGTAGATGGCGACTTAAAACAGAGCTGGGCTATGTGGCCTACGCGGCAGCCGTGATTCAGAAATACTCCAATGGCGATGGAATCGGACTGCAAAGCTGTTCGAGCAGCTCGGGTGTATCTGCACGCCCTCAGCACAGTCCTTAAAGAACGTGAAATGAATTGATCAGTTTTCCTCGACTGCATCTAGAATCCGAGACCAAGCGACGTAGTCATGCCAGTCGTCGGGCGCTCTCGACGCGCCTCGCCGGTGAGCAATTCTTTGGCATGATTTCTACAAGTGCTGTCGCTGAGGTTCTATTGGGTCTCTATTATTGCGCCGATGAGGGCAGCCCTCGGCCTCAGCAACCTCCTCCGGAACGTCAGCGGGAGTGGAGGCGAATTCCGAAGCCCCCAGAGGAGCTATGCCATACCAGATAATACGACGGTCAGTTCTGGTTAATCGCGCCGATGGCAGTAGCTCCGTCTTCACTTCCCCCGAAGCCGTTTCTAGAGAATTGATCGCCTAGCCCGACTCATGGAGGTATGGCTACCGATCATTGCTCCGCTTGGACTCGCCCAGTTCATTCGGTGGAACAGGCCAAGCTCTCAAAAGGAAACAAGGAGGCTTGCCTTTCTCCCCGCACTTACCTAGGAGATTCTTTGGAATCCGCTCTGCTTTGGTTTTCAGGTCGACATTGACCGTTACTTCCGGCTCGCAGTCGCTCGGCCGTTCTGTCGCGCAAACGCGATATGTGGCAGTTTCGGTTTGAGGATGGTCGAACAGGTAAACAGAGCCGTTCTGTAAGGGAAAGGTCTGATCGCTGACTGTGATCCACTCACGGCCGTGACGTCTCTGCAAAAAAGGCTTCCTGCCGTTCACCAGCACACAGTTCCACAAAATATAGCCGTCAACAACAATCTTGGTGCAGGGAGGTACGGGCGCGAACACCCGTACTCGATCCTCGGAACCGGTGAAGACTTTTCCGTGGATCACCGTGGGAACTTCGAAGGAGTTTCCGTTACTGGCAATCGCGGAGTCCCAGGTTCCCGCATCAAGACCGGTATTGAAGGCCAGCAGGTTCGTCTGCAGGTTGCTGGCGTCGTAAGCGTGCAAGGAGAGGGTCTGGGGCATGCCTTTGTTAGGAGGGCCAAGCTGGGATGGAACAATCCCCCACACTACGCCGGTGCCAGATGACACGCCGTTGGAGGAAACGGCCGGAATGGGTGCACTCTCCAGCGCGGAGTCAGGAGTAGTCTCGGCAGCCGACAGCGGCGGCCAGGTCGAGCCCAGATTGTAGGCAGCCATGGGCGCGATATTGATGCCATAAAAGATCCGCATCCCCTGCGGACCGGCGTAATAGGCGGGCGCGCCCGCGAATCCCCCCGCCTGTGAAATGGGCTGCACCAGGGTTGGATCGTCTTGTTGACACCCGCCATTGCAACGAGTGGGATCTCCGGTCGGCAGTCCGAAATCGAAGATGTCCCGATTGATTAAATAGCTTCTCGGCACCTTTCCGCCAACGAGAATGAAGTGACTCGGTATTCCCGAGACGGTATAGGGTCCGGACTGATAGGGCGACACCAAGGTCGGCCCTCCGGCACTTAGATCCATATCGTTCGCGAAGGTGGTATTCCAGTCCCAAGGCGTGAAGAAATTCTTGACATACATCGCCTTGCTTCCCGCCTGAGTGGGCAATCTGATTCCGAGCAGCGAATTCGCGTACTGGCTGGTGGTTGGGTCGAAGGCTCCATTGCCGGTCGCAAAGTAGATTGTCCCGCTGCCATCGGCGGCCAATCCAAGGCCGCCTTGCCACACCGAAGACCCGCCGCCCGTTGCCGGTGCTGTATTGAAAACGCCAACCTGGTGCAGAAAATTCGCACTGCCCGGCAGCATGGCATCGTAGCCCAAAACCCAGCCGTGAAAATCTCCGGAATCGCAGCGTGAGCCGAACCCGACATAGACCACGCCGTTATCCAGCAGCAAGCCCGGCCGCGAGGCCTCCACGACCGGTTCAAAACTAATGCCTCCGAATTGCACTGTTGATCCGTCGATCTTCGCCGGGCTGCCAGGCTGATCTTTTCCCGTCGACAGATCCAACGCGTGCAACTCGTAAAACATTTTGCTGTTCTTCTCGACCAGCGCGATGACGTAGATCGTATTGGTGGTTCGATCGATGACCGGAGTCGCTGTGACCCCGAGCAGGTACGCGCAAGCGGGGCTTTCCAGAGCGAAATTCAAGGAGGTAAACGCATTGACCAGATCGGTTTCGGTTACGGGCTGTTCGCCGTTGGCGGAATCAATCAGGCTGCGCGGACTGGGATTGCCTGTGCTATCCAACCATAAGCCTTGATCGTTGGCGGGACAGGAGTCGGCGTCAAACGCGTAAACCAGGTCGCTGCTTTCCGAGTCGCCGCTGGTTGCTTTAGTGTCGCTGTCGGTCGCGGCGAAGACCACATTGTGCAGCTTGCCGCCGATCGTCACGTCCTGAACATAGAGTGGCTGGGCGCGGAGGCTCCCACTTACCTTCTTCTCGCAGATCAGCTTGAGGCTGGGGACATTCTTGACGGTGAGTGATGTTTCGTTGGGATTCCAGCCGCTGCGCTGGCTGTCATAGCGGTTGGTCACGTAGTTGTTCTCGACCGTGACCGGGGCGCTGAACAGTGTGGTTGTGGCGGTCGCTTGTTGCAGCACGCGAACCACTTGGCCGGGAGACAAGCGGTGGGGAATCGGGATTCTGACGACGGAAGTACCAGCGCCGACGGCTGCACTTGCGATCGGTGCCAGCACGCCAGGAGACCCGGCCCAGAGTTCAACGCTGCACCCGGGCGTCGCGGCTGTGACTACCACGGCTTGCGACGACTGGTCCAAGGGGTTCACGGTGGCAGGCCCGCAGTTAGACGGCGGACCCGGAATCACACTGAGCTGGACCTGATAGACGGGAACGAAGAAATTGTTGGCGTAAATATCAATGGATTTATTCGTGACGAACGGGGCTCCAACCGCCGCCTCAAAATGGAGCGAAAGGTGGTTGTTGCCGGGCTCCAGATAGGTGGATGTCATGGTTACGCCCGGAGCCACCGCGTTCGTGGAAAAAGTCATCGGAACGCCGCTGATGAAAGAAAGAGTCACGGCCAGAGTTGCGCCGCCTCCTGGGACAACGCTGACGTTGCCGAGGCCCGCCATCTGAGCAAGGCCGGTGCTTACGAAGAGGACAACCAGGGCAAAAATCGGAAGAGGCCTTACGCGCATGGCACAAAGCTCCTGTTAAGCATCCGCCGGATCGATGCAAACTCAAAAAGGAAAGTTAACTAAGCGGTGATCGACGACAGCTAGAGAGGGGCCGGTAATCCACAGCCGAAACAACATACTCCGGGCCGCCTTGGGAACGCAAATGGCAGGTTCGGTGGCCGGGTGCCCCGACACTCTGGTAGGTTGGCGTAGCAAACGGAAGTTATCAGGGACGCGAAAGTCCTAGTGTTGTATCAGAAGCGACCGCAGAGGAGAGATTGGTAGCCTCATCAGAATCTGCGGCGGTCGCTTTTGATACAACGACTTGAAGGAAGACGCCCTACTTTGGGGTCGGGTGCCGATGGCTATGGGTTTTCAATAAGGTCGATGGGCGGCATGAGGTAGGCGATGGAGTGGTGTGCTTGGTGGGAGGAGAGGAGCGGAGGGGTGTGGCTGGCAGCGGGTGATTGAAGTGGAAGATGACCGCGGTTGGAATAGATTCTGGGTCAAGGACAAGAACTTTTTTCGGCGACAAGGCGCACGAAGGGGAATCGAGCCGAAAGACGGATCGAGGTTTGCGGTTTTGGGAAATTGGTTTCATGCGGCGGCTCCGGCGAGAGAGGGCGGAGAACGGAGTTGGATCTGGGCAGATGTAAGTCTCTCGATGACCACCATGTGGCCGCCACATTTGGGACAGAGCCAAAGTGGACTCGGTTCCCGGGCAGGAGAGGTTTCTGGTTCAGTCTGCGATGGCTGTACAGCTCCGAGTAGTTGAAGGCAAAGCGGCAGAAAAGTGACGCGCCCCCGGTTGGCGAGGAAGCCAAAGTGGCGAATGCGGACAAAGCCTTTGGGAAGGACATGCAGGAGGAAGCGGCGCAGGAACTCATCGAGGGAAAGAGGCAGCAGTTTTTCTTGATTGTTATGAGCGCGGTCGCGCCAGCGAAAGGTAACTTGGTCATCGACGAAAGAAACGAGTCGATGATTGGAGATCGCGACGCGATGGGTGCAGCGGCCTAAATAGCGCAGCGCTTGCTCGGCTCCTCCGAAGGGGCGTTTGGAGTAGGCGTGCCAGTGGTGTCGGTATAGGGTTCGCAACCAGGCGGAGAAGGCTTTGGGGTGAGCGAGGGCCTTTAGAGTGCCATGGAAGCCAAGCTTGCCCTGACGGAAGTTGCGTTTCAGAGCGATGACAAACTTGCGGCGAAAAACTTTTCTCAGCACGGGAATGGGAAGAAAGAAGCGAGAATGCGATGGAACCCAACAAGAGTGATCGAGTGACAATCCGCCAGCGGGGACCACACAATGGGCGTGCGGGTGATATTCGAGTTTCTGATTCCAGGTGTGGAGCACACTGAAGAAGCCGATTTCGGCGCCGAGATGTTGGGGATCGCGAGCGACTTCGAGGAGGGTTTCGGCGCTGGTCTGCAGCAACAGATCGTACAGGATTTTCTTGTTCTGCAAGGCGAGCGGCGCCAGTTCATGAGGTAGGGTGAAGACAACATGGACGTAGCGCGTGGGGAGAAGATCCTTACGACGCGCTTCGAGCCAACCCTCGCGGGCGTTGGCTTGACACTTTGGGCAGTGCCGGTTGCGGCAGCTGTTGTAGGAGATGGCCGGACGGTACCCGCAGTCGGTGCACTGATCGAGATGCCCACCCAAGGCGGCGGTGCGACAGCGCGCGATTGCCCGCAGCACTTTAAGATGTTGCCAGGTGATCCACTTGTGGCTTCGTTTGATAAATGCACGTCCCGCGGCGCGAACCAGATCGGCCACCTCGAGTGGTGGCCGGTTCATCTATTCGCTCTGCGGTACCTTGTCTTTCAGCCGGAGCGAGTCCAGAGGACTCGCGGTGGCATTGAGGTCGAGTTTTTCTTGCCCATGATGGTGATTGCCAGTGGAATCGTCGTGAACCCTCCTACGATGGTCAGAGCCAATCCAGCCGCCCTCATAGCGTCCTTGCTAAGTCGCCTTGAAATCAACATGCCTATGCCCGTGCCAAGTGCGATACGTGTTCCGGTCCAAAGAATCATTTCCGGCAAGGTAACGTTCTTTTCGATCATGACTCCTCCTTGGTGAAGATAGGAATTTTGGTGTTTGGATGCGGACACACAATGTCGGGATGGCGACGTAATCACCGATACACTGCGGCTGTTCCACGAGGTCGCTCAGCCACAAAGCGCACGCCAGCCAGTCGAGCGACTGAGGCGTTTTCTTCCAATGACCCGCTATCAGCCCCGATTCCTCGGGGCTTTTTTATTCTGTAGTGCGACTACGCACGTGGTCGCGTACCCAACTCGGAGGGAGAACCCAGGCAAGCTCCACGGAGTCGATGATTTCGTAATGAATCCCCGTTTGAGTTCCGGATCGATCAACTTGCTCGCCCTCTTGCCGCTCACGCCTCACGGTCATCCTTTCGTCCCCTTTAGTTTGGAGTTGAAGAAATGTATTGCCCGAGCGGTACGAGCGTAACATTTCGACATGAGGAGACTAAATCCAGAATGCTCCGACTCGGAATCCTCTGATCCCTCGTTGCCCGCCGATCTTCTCCTGAGGGAAGAGCCCGACGACGAAGAGGAGGAAGACGAAGACGACCGCAAGAAGAAGATGACGACGATGGCGACACAGACGATGGCTACTCGGAGTGAGCGTGCCCGTGGGTGAAGAATGAAGCGTGAACAATTCGTCAAGGTGGTCGAGGAAACGGAATCGTTGCTGATCATTACGGGCACTATGGGGCAGGTAAGACAGCAGTTCTGGGCGAAGCGTCGGACATCCTCGCATTGCGCAACATTGCCCATGCGGCTATCGACTTGGACGCGCTCGGCCTTGCCCATCTTCCGTCCGCAACGAGCAACGATGACGTGATGTACCGCAACCTTCAGTCTGTCTGCAAGAACTATGCTTCCCTCGGAGTGCGGCGATTCGTGCTGGCTCGTGCGATGGAAGACCGCGCCGAGCTAGAACTCTGTCGTGGCGTTGTTTCCGCCACAAACACAGTCGTCTGCCGTCTCACTGCTAGCATCGAAGCGATGCAGCAGCGCGTCAAGATGCGCGAATTGGGTGTATCACAGAGGGAGTACGTTGCTCGCGTTGCAAAATTGAACGTCATCCTTGACCGTGCGCAATTAGAGGATTTCACGGTCACTAGCGAGAGTCGTTCGTTGACCGAGGTTGCGCACGAAATGCTTGTCAAAGCTGGGTGGATTTCAAACTGATGACCCACTACCGAGGAAACTCTGAAATACCGCCTCCCGTGTGCATGCCGCAAAGATTACGAAGGGATCGTTTTGAGGGGCCACGTTTCTCAGACGTCCAACCGCCGGAGGCTGCCGCAGCCAGTCAAGACACGCGCAGACTCTTGAGCGAGGCGCGAGCCACTCCTCGACTGATGTCGGGCACAATGATCAATTCAAGAACCGTGACCTCGGAGAGTTCAACCCGATAGTCCTCGACCTCGGGTGTTGCGTTTGAGGGACTGAAATTCCACTGCTGGCGGACAATTTCTCGAAACGAGCGCCCGCCGTCCGGAGACCACCGCAAGACGAACTCTTGGGTACGCTCTGTCTCGGTTTCTTCGAAGACGAGCGAGATGCGTTTGAGTCTTTGCGGCTCGTCGAAAATTAGCCGGATGGTTTGAGTGCCAGAATCGGCAGCACGCCAGCCCCGCATTTCTCCTGCGACCAGCGCAGCCTCACCGGATATTCCTTCTCTTCCGATGTGACCTCGACCACAGCCGCACGGTCGAGGTCTAGCCAGCCTTCGTCGAGAGGCGGAGCAGCTTGCGGACTCGACGTGATTAGGCGCTTGCGCATAACCATAGTCTAGCTCTGGCGCTGGTCTAAATGTCGTGCGAAGGGAACAAACTTCCCGAAGTGGCGCGGAGGCATATCATCGAGCATGAGCAGAATACCTTCGGAATATCCTGACGCACGCCCCTATGATCGCGTCCACTTTCGCGAAGAGCGTAGAGGAGGAGGAAGATGAAGGCGGCAAACAAGACGACGATGATGACGACGAATTGGACGAGGCTACTCGGAGTGAGCACGGCAAGCCGACCATCACATTTTCCAAGCTGGTCGATGAACTCCAGCAGCACTATGGCTCACCCGCGCCGCCGCCTTCGACGGACCCGCTGGAGCTAATCATCTGGGAAACATCGCGTATCTGGCGAGCGACGAGCGTCGGGCAGCAGCATTCGACACACTCAAACGAAGCATTGGAACACGTCCCGAGCAGATTCTCGCTGCCACGCACTCCGCTCTAGCTGCCATCGGCAAAGCTGGCATACTCCCGGACATAAGCGCAGAGAAACTCTCGCGATTGCGAAAATCGCTCATGAGGAGTTCGACAGCGACTTGTGCTCCGTTCTCAAGAAGCCGCTGCCCCAAGCGAAGAAGGCTCTAAAGAGATTTCCGAGCATCGGCGATCCCGGCGCAGAAAAGATCCTCTTGTTTACTCGTTCGTATCCAGTGATGGCCCTCGATTCCAATGGGATGCGAGTGTTGTGTCGAGTGGGTTTCGCCGAGGAGCAGAAGAACTACTCAGCAACATACCGTTCGGTTCAGGATGCGATATGTGAGCAACTTCCCGCAGGCTGCGATTCGCTGATCCGGGCACATCAGTTGCTCCGGCAGCACGGTAAGAATTGTGCAAGCGGTCAAAGCCGCTCTGCGCCGAATGTCCCGTTAAGATGCCTGCAACTTTAGTCGGAGGGTTTGATCGGTGGTTTGCCAAGGGATGAGAGCCGTGCCCGGTGAGGGGAGCAAATGGACTATTTGATTGGATTGATGCTGCCATCCGGCTACTTGTACCCGGAGTCATTATGGCGGGACGTTTGATCAGGACGGCAAGCGAGTCTTCTGAGATGTCCACCACCCGAAGAAGACCATTGTGATTGACCCGCACGACGAGCGGTACAACGAATTGGTTGTGGAAGTGGATGATCCTGAGGCGGCGGTCAAACTGATACAGAATGCACTGTGAAGTTGCGATGTCACAACGGGTGGTGAACGCCATCGCCGGATAACAGCAATGCGCAGTTGTCACCCCGCATTGACGAATTCCCTCGCCGAGAGCACCGATGCGCGGGATGGGAAGAATTTGGTGACGAGGCAATCATGGAGAGCAGAGTCGAGGTCGGCGCAGCAGTCCTTGATGACTGCCAAACGAAAATCTGAGTCAGCAGCTTCGAGGAGAGTTGAGAGGACGACACCACTGGTGGCGATGCCATAGAGAACTAGCGTGTCAATGTCATTGGCGCGAAGGATCATCGCAAGATCAGTACCCGTGAAGGCGCTGACACGATGCTTGGTGATGACAATCTCGCCTTCTTTTGGGGCGATGAGAAGGGGAATCGCTCCCAGCGGTTCCTGAAACAATTTCTGATGCTGCGCCGAGGACTTAATGGCATCGAAGAGGACGTTTCGAGAACTAACTTCTGGAAGTCCGGCGCGGAAGCCGACTTGGACATGGACAACGGTAAAGCCGTTGGTACGTGCGTGATTGAGAACGCTTGCGGCACGGGCAAGGAAGGCGTCTTTCTCGTCTTTGGTGTAGATGGAAACGATGCCAGTTTGACAATCCATGCTCAGAACGGCGGTGTGCGCGGGATAAATCGGAAATGTACGCACGTTGTCCTCCCTGAGGCAGAAAGGTTCTGCCGGATTCCATCCTAATCCAGCGCGGGTGGACATTCCTTTTCGTCTTGTAGTTGGTTACCGATGTTGCTCCTCGCCGCGTAGTGAAAAATATGCAATCGGTTTGCCTCAGAATGTATGGTATGTGATGCGGGCCCCAGCCCGCGCTTTTCAAGCTGGACGCCCGTGGAAACCTCACACGTTCAATCTCCAATACCCGGTGAACGGGGCCCGTTGGATTTTCTGCCTATTGAGCGACAGGTTTCGAACCGCTGCTGGGAAAGCCTTCAGCGCGACTTTTGCCACGGGGACCTCATGCGTGTTGCGCAGGTTCTTGGCCCACCTCACTAAGGGGAGTTGTGCAATGACACCAAATGTTGATAGCAGACCCCGCATGATTGACGGGTTCTGAAGTGTTCGGGTACGATCCGTGCAATTGTTAGCTAATCGAAGTGCTTCAACAAAACTCATGACTTCAGAAGAGCGCGTGCAAATGAATAGGCTGTGCGCTGGTATTCAGGAAGAAACGGACTACAACAAGTTCGCCGCGTTGCTGCGCGAAATGAACGAACTCATCGCCCGGAAAGAACAGCGACGATTTGAGCATCACCCCAAACTTGTATGGCAAAGGAATGCACCTTGGAAGACAGTTCCCGCAGTAGTGACGAAAACGGTTAAACCTGCATTTGAAGGCCAGCCAGCCAAAGTTGAAATTTCAATAAGTCAAGCGGACGACCTGTTTCGAGAAATTCGGATTGAGAACAATTTCACCGATGCCGATGGTGGGCCCGTAGCACTGACGAATGGTGCTCGCTTGGATGTAACCTTCGAGGCCGAAACAAAGAAGACGGGCTGACGTGCTTTCGCATCGGACAGAACCCGAATGGACTTTGGTGCCTCAAATCCTTCGCAGCGAGCGAGGGCAGGGTTTCCTCAGGAAAGGGTCAAAATTGACCATCCTTCCCACCACTTAACGTTGCATCATGTCGCCAATGAAAGTGACCGAGAAGCAAGCACTGGCGGTGCGGTGTCCGACTTGTGGCGCTAAGCCCGGAGAGAAGTGCGAGCTTGCCACTGGTCAACCGCGAACGAACCCCCATCGGGATCGGCGCTTGACGGCGTCGGACAAGTAGCCTCTGGCACCAACACCTCAGCGAGCACCGCGAACTTTGCGCGAACCACTCCCTCGGAGAGGCGTGAGGATAAGGTCGTCAGCGACGACTGTCCAAAATTGCTCAGTTTTCGGGATGACCTAAGGCTACCCTGTTGGGATTGTTCAGCCAAAGGCGGTGCTGTATGGACCGAACGAACGGCAGATCGCCCATTGAGTCCGCAATCTCTCTCAACCATTTGACGATCCGGTATGTTGGGCCCTGAGGGCCTAAGTGCAGCAGTTCCGCCGCTCCCCGCTCCAGTGGCTTTGCACTCTCACCACAACCTCATCACTGGTCGCGCAGGTTCTTGTGTTGCCTTACTAACGGAGCCGCAATGACACGAATTTTGATCGCAGACGACAGTCAGCCCGTTCGATCCGGGCTACGCACTTTGCTGGGACTGAATTCAGATTGGCAGGTTTGTGGCGAAGCCGTGGATGGTGCCGATGCCGTAGAAAAGGCGCACCAGCTTGCTCCCGACCTTATATTGATGGATTTCTCTATGCCGCTGATGGATGGCGTTCAAGCAGCCCGAGAAATCGCCAAATCTGGTACAGACATCCCGATCCTGCTCTTCACCTTGAACCTCTCGCCGCAACTCATGGCATTGGCACGCAACGCTGGTTTGCGCGGTGCGATCTCGAAGTCGGAAATCAGCAAGCTACCCTATGCGATTAAGGCCCTTCAGCGCGGCGAGACCTTCTTCTATTCAACCTAAAACGAGCGAGTGCGCCCGAGATTCGGATAAGGCGGGTAGGCTTCAGCGCACCCGTTGTCAAATTGCGGCCGGAAACGGTGGAGCGTCAGTTTGAATATCCACAGGGTACCGCTCTCCCCGAGCCTCCAAATCCATTGTGGTCTTTCCTTGGGTAGGGAAAACACTATCGTGGCTTTTCGCATCTGAATAATGCCGCATTGTCTGTGTTGACCTTGGAGTCCACTCCTGTGCCGAAGTCTGTGTTAATAGTTGATGACAATGCGTTTATCCGTCAGGTCCTCTGCCGGGTATTCACGTCGGAGGCGGGCTTTGACATATGCGGGGAGGCAGAAAACGGACGAGACGCGGTTGAAAAGGCTCAGGCCTTGCGCCCTGACTTGATTGTGATGGACTTGTCAATGCCCGTGATGAACGGCATAGACGCCACCCGCGCTCTGAAAACGTTGATGCCCACGGTGCCAGTGATCATCTTCAGCGAGTACAGCGATGTGTTCTCGGAGAAGGAAGCTCGGTCCGCAGGCATATCCGCTTTGGTCTCAAAGTCCGAGCATGTGTCTGTTCTGATCGACAAGGCTCGCGCTTTGCTCCACCCTGCTGCCGCGTGATTCTTACTTCTTTTCCCAGTCAGGGAATCCAAGATTGTCCCTCTTGAGTGCGCGGAGTGCAGCCAGAGCATCTTCGATGGCCTGCCGTTCAGCATGCCCGTCCGAGTTGTGCGACATAGCCTGAAGGCGATTGAAGATAGCAGTTTCCGCTGCCGTAACACACTCGAAGAGCCTCTTCGGGTCAAGCTCTAACAGCGCAGCTTGGTACTCAGCCTGCCATTCGGAATAGAGGATTTTGGAAGATTGAGAACTCTGGTCCACGATGGCCTCCTGCACAATCAGCGTTCATCCGTTTGCACCAATAAAACCACCCTCGGCGCTAGGCTATCCTCGGTCCAGACCAATGATTCCTCTAACACCAGCGTTATAACGCAAGGTACGATTGCCGGATCAATCGGGTTTTTGCTGTACTAAGATTTCTTTAACTGGACTTCGCTCCGCTTGCGACTAATATAGAGAAAGCATTTTTCAAGGTGATTGCCATTCGCAACAAAGCCAAAGCCGCTCTTCCCGACTGGGCTGGCACGATCAGGGCCGTTCGTAGGAAACTGAAACTCAGCCAATCCGAACTGGCGAAGAAGCTGGAAACATCAGCGATGGCTATCTCTCGCTGGGAGCGTGGAGAATTCGAACCATCCGCAGATGCGTACCTTCGACTTGGGAAATTGATGGGTGATCCTCTCTGCTGGTTCTTCTGGGGACGGGCGGGTCTCAGTACGGCGGATGTGATGCGGGTTCTGCCACAAGCTGGTCGCCGTTTACGCCAAGACAGAATCGCAACCGTGCAGGTCGTTCATGCTGGGGCAGAAAAAATGCCCGCAGGGAAAGAGTCTTTTGTTGCGATTCCGCTTCTTCCCGTCCGCGCTGCGACTCCGGGTGAGAAGGGCGATAGGGTTGCCGACCTCGATCAGTTGAAGCCTAGAGCGATGCTGGGTGCCCCTGCGAAGTGGTGCCCTAATCCTGCATCTACGATCTCTCCCTGACGGATCACCCGCCAGCGCCGTTCGGGGGAAAAGAAGCTTCGCTGGAATCACGACTGCCGCTGCGCCCGGTGAAACACGTAAAAAAACACCATCACGCTGAAGCAGCCAAACGCATAGATGCATGACTGGACCAGCATGACCGCTGGAACAACGCCCCGCAGGACATTGAGGAAGGTGAAGACAAAATTCCACACAAGGAGAGCCGTCATCAGTATCGTCCCGATCAAAGCTAGCAACGCCGCGTTTTTGATTGTCATGGTCGGAGTATGAACTCTGCCAGATTCGGCGGCAACTCAAGTCGCTCAAGCTGCTTTTTGATCAGTTTCATTGAAGCCGGGGTGGCCCAGCAACTCTTGTCTCAGTCGCTCCATTTGTGCCGCTGTTTCCTTCAGATGTTCGGCACATTCGTGGCCGTGGCGTGGCAGAAATCCCCCGTATTCCTCCAGCAGCAGGCGGGCGTCCGCCTCGATGTCAGTCATCTTCGAGCGGACCTGATTAGAAAGGACAGATATTAGCTTTTCTAGCTGGGAATCTCGCAGGACGAGTGCTCGCGTGCTCTGGACGTTTTCCTGTTCAAGCACACGCTCGTGGTAGCGGGCGAGTGCAAACAGACATATTGTCAACAGGAGCAAACATGAATTTGCAATGATGGTTTCCGACAAAGCCTTGCTTTGGCTTGAAGTCCTCTCCTTGTCGAATCTCGCGAAGCTGTTGCTCTCGGCTGAGGATAGGGAAGACGACAGCTTGCGAACCTCATTCATGTAGTCCCGACCTTCATTCGTATCCACAAGATTGAATGCGCGGCGGCGATAGCCCTGCTGGCGCAAACTGATAGCCCGCTCCATCTCAGCTTGTTTGGAAGCAGCCAGAGACTCAAGCTTCGACTCGATTGAACGTTCTTCTTCCGTCCGATGAGCGAGTCCAGTGCGAAGGTTGGCAAAATCGGACCCGATTCGGTTCTTCCCGTCCGTGTAGGGAAGTAAGTAATCCGAGTTCCCGGTTAGCAAGAATCCGCGCTGACCTGTTTCCATATCAGTCAAAGCCTGCAACACAGCGGAGATATTGGCCCGGATCGTAGAACTTTCTAGCGTGAGGGCGGCAGCTTTCCGAATGAGTCTTAGGCGGTTAATCGCCAGATAGGCGTTCAGTGCCATGAAAGCGATTAGTGTAACGGCGAGTAATCGCAGGGCAATTTTTCGCATCATTTTGATTGCGCCATCCTTGCGCGGGAAAGAGAAAGATGAGGGTAGCAGAGCGAGGTTCGTGTGGCTTTGCACACTGGTACACCATGGATGAAAAAGGGGTGGCAGGATGGGTGAAGGCAGACGAAGCGAGATTTAGAATGCCTGCATGAAACGAATCTGCGTTTTCTGCGGCTCCAGTCCGGGTAGCCGTCCGGAGTACCGCGCTGCCGCTGAGGAGATGGCTGCGGAATTGGTACGAAGGAACATTGGTTTGGTATACGGCGGCGGCAATGTGGGTCTCATGGGGATAATCGCGGACGCCGTGCTGAGGGCGGGCGGTGAGGTGCAGGGAGTCATCCCCGAACACCTCATTGCTAGGGAGGTCGGGCACAAGAGACTCACGAAACTGCATGTCGTCCGCACGATGCACGAGCGCAAGGCGCTGATGGCCGATCTGTCCGATGCCTTCGTCGCTCTGCCGGGCGGATTCGGCACGCTGGAGGAGTTTTGCGAGGTGGTGACATGGACGCAACTGGGTCTTCATGCGAAGCCCTGCGGAGTCCTGAATGTGCTGGGGTTTTACTTGCCGCTAATGGCGATGCTCGACCATGCTGTGGAGGAGCGGTTCCTGAAGCCGGAGAATCGGGCGTTGGTGATAGCAAGGGATTCGCCCGCCGAACTGCTGCAAGCACTGGAAGACTGGCGTCCGGTGCGCGTCGAGAAGTGGTTGGATCGGGAGGCACGGCGAATCGGCAGATCACTCCCAAGGTTTTTCGAACGATCCCGTGTCCCACGCGGTTCCGGCAAGAAACATAAGCGGTGCTGGGGCGGGAGCGGGCTCAGTGGGATGCACTGGAACTCGAAAGATGCGGTACCTCGTGCGCTGCTGAACATTACGCCAAAACCGCCCATTCCAAGGGTCAGATGATGGATCGGGTGGCGCTGGGATACGCACGCTAGTGTGTTCCAAAAACCGCTGTGCGCATTTCGATGGAGAAGACGGTACTTTGAGGTAGCTGGGTTGCCAACTAACCCGCTACGGGCGGCGACTGTGGCTGTACTTGCTGTACTGAGGCTGACACCGTGCGAGAACACCTAACGTAACCGCACAAGCCGCACAGGTCACTAGACGCAGAGTCTTGGAGTGATTTTTGCGCCTTTATACGCCACGTGATTGTACGATTCGAGAAGGTAAGGAGCAGACATGGATGACGATCAAGGGATACGTTCGTGACAGGCAGCCAAACAAAAAGCAGCCAGCGTTGGAGCTTTACTTCAATGACCGCGACCGCTCAGCACTCCCAAAAGGTGCCCGCGAACCAATTGTGCTCGATCTCAACGGGGTTTGCTGGGAGGGCACGATTAACACAACCAACCCTACCAACCCTACCAACCCTCCTTACGTACACACCTTCCTGACTCGGGGCCACGGCTTGGTTCGCTGCACCGAAGTCTTCTTAAAGCTGGAACTAGTTGAGAACGCTCAGATCGAGTTCGATCTCCAAGGCAGCACTCTTCGATTGATAAGCATACCTAACAAAGGCCATTGGAGGCTGGGGAACGAGCCACATGAAAGATGGGGGAAGGATAAGTGAATCGGTCCGATTCGACTTGCAGCGTCCAAGGAATTGGAAATTGAGGCGAATAACGAGTGAAGACCCAATCACTCCGAACGGCTCTTGCTGCCTGAACGTAGAGAACGACCACTGAGCACCAGATCAGCATCGATTCGGTGCCACCAGAGAGGGCACACGTCGAAGGCGAAAATGCCGAAACGGGTGCCCTTCACAGTGGTTGCGTAAAACTGTGCGTAAAGAAATCTTGAAATTTGGGCTGGGAAGTTGGGTTTAGAGTCACCGAACCAGTTGTTGAGATTGGCTCAACCCATTGAAACCAAAAAAGGTTGGTTGCGGGGGGTGGATTTGAACCACCGACCTTTGGGTTATGAGCCCAACGAGCTACCAGACTGCTCCACCCCGCAGTTCGATCATAGCAACCGCCTATAGCCACGTCAAACCGCGCCGATCGGCACTCCCATCATGTCGACGTGTTGCTCAGTTGACGTTTTCATGTAAAACAAGCCAAGTTCGAACGTCCGTGGTGCTAATCACCCGAAAATGCTATCTGCATTGAGCACCTTGCCACATTTTTAAAACTCGGCATCCTATCAACTGCAAGAGCATCCAACGGCTATTGATCGGATTAGCTTCGAGACACTGGTCGGAGCAGGCTCATGCTGAAGATTAAGGAGACATCAACTATGGCGAAGAAAGAAAATGGCAGCCGTCGAAGCGCCATCAATGCGCAGCCGAGAATTCATCAGCGTGCCGGAGAAATCCAGGCTTACGGCACCGTCTCACATGCGTTACCACTCGAACTGGATGAGGCCGTGCGCCTGGAGATGACCGAGCAGTTGAACCTCTTGCTGGCCGATACGATGACTCTCCGCGATCTCTACAAAAAATCGCACTGGCAGGTCGCCGGGCCCACTTTTTATCAGCTCCACTTGCTGTTCGACAAGCACTACGAAGAACAGGTCGAAATCGTAGATACGATTGCCGAACGAATTCAGTTGCTCGGTGGGATCTCGCTAGCTATGGCTGCGGACATTGCCGAGACAACCCGCATCGAACGTCCGCCGCGCGGCAGGGAAGAAGTCCCAGTCCAGATTTCGCGGCTCCTGGACGCTCACCAGATCATTCTCCGGCACTGCCGAGAATTAGCCGACCGGTCCGACGAACTCGGCGACGCCGGCACCAATGACATGGTGGTCAGCGACGTCCTGCGCGTCAACGAACTGCAGGTATGGTTCCTGAGCGAGCATCTTGTGGAGATGCCGCTGGTGCATGCAGAAGATCCCGGAATGCGTAAAGCAGGATAGAGCTTCTCAAAGCAGAAGGGTCTGCTCGCAGACCCTTCCACCTAACGCTATTTTGCCACGCTGATTTTGTCGTGGTCGTAGTATTCGTAGGCCGACATCGGTTTCTCGCCACCCTTTTTCCAGATTCGCGAATCCTCCGGAACTTTATTGAGAACCCGCGCCATTTCACGGATGTGCATGGCTACGGTTCCGCAACAGGCGCCGATGTAGTTGATCCCGAGATCGCGCGCCTGCACCGCATAATCCGCCATTTCCTTGCGCGTCAATTGCAGCGGATCGAGCGCGTACGGAAACTCGGGCAGGCTCGTGAAATCGGGCGTGTCGTTTGGAGTACGATACGCTACCGGCTGGCAAGCGAGATACCCATCCACCGCTTTTCGCATCTGCTCCATCGGGGCAAGAATGTGCTGAGGTGGGCGCAGGCAGTTCATGCCGACAATGTCTGCGCCGGCGTCGAACAAGGCTTTGGCCGCGTCGGCGGCACTTTTGCCCTCGGCCGTCTCGTCCTTGTTCTCGAAGCAGATGGTGACCATGGCTGGAAGTCCGGTTTTCTTGGCGCGCTCGACTGCGATAAGAGCCTCTCCGAGCCACGAAAACGTTTCTCCGATGATGAAGTCCACTCCTTCATCGACCTGCACTACAAGTTGCTCGTCGAACGTTTTGCGCACTCGATCGGCCGCCGAGGGACTGTCTGGCTCATACATCCACGTGAGGCTCAGATTGCCCGCGACCAGGCATCGATCTCCCGCTACTTCGCGCGCGACCCGGACCGCTGATCGGTTGAGTTCTTCGAGCCTGTTCTCCAGGCCCACTGTGGCCAACTTGTCGCGGCTGGCGTAGAACGTGAGTGCCTGCAGAACTTCAGCTCCGGCTTCACGAAACTCCACATGCAGTTCACGAAGCGCATTGGGATAGGTCAGCGCCACTTCAGGAGTAAACGGACCCGCACGCACCCATCCGCGTTTTTCAAGCTCCAGCAAATAACCGCCGTCCCCAAGCACCGGACCGTCTTGCAACCGCTCGAGTATGCCCTTCTTTTCCATGCTCGCTCCTGACGTAATTAATCGTCCACGTATTCGTATTGCGCCGTGATCGGCTGGTTTTCTGCAAAACGGCCAGGACGGAATGCGGTGATGTCAACCGTCTTGCTCTTGCCGTCCAGAACAAGTTCGCTCATCACTAGGCCGACTGCTGGAGAAATCTTGAACCCCATCCCGGAAAATCCAGCGCATACGTACAGCCCCGCAAGTCCCTGGATCTCACCCAGCATGGGCCGCGAGTCCGGAGTGACGTCATAGACCCCAGTGACTCCGCGCATTACCTCCGCGCTGGCCAACGCCGGCAGACGGCGGCAAGTACGCTCAATGATCTCTGCCAGCGACTCGTCCGAAGCACGTTGCGGAAAGTCGTCCGGATCGACAGGGCGTGTGCCATAGAAGTCGCCGACAAGAAACTTGTCGTGCGCGTCTGAACGAAAATAAGTCGCGGTCACAGAGTCGATGCAGGCCGCGCCGCCCACCTTCATGCCGCAGGAATTCCTCAGGATCGCGACCTGGTGATATTCGCACTCAATCGGCAAGTCACATCCAGCCTGCCGCAGGAGCGGACGCGTCCACGGCCCAGTTGCCACAATCACTGTGCCAGCCGAGATCGTTCCCTGATCAGTGACAACACCCTGCACTCGTCCGTTCTCGGCCAGCACAGAAGTTGCATTCGTGCGCGAGTAATAAGAGACGCCGAGATCGCGAGCGGCACTTAGAAAATTTCCAGCCACCCCAGCACCGTCGCCATATCCGGAGTCCGGCTCATAGGCCGCCAATTCGATATCATCCACTTTCCAATCGGGCTCGAGTTCCGAGAGTTGTCTTCGATCGATCAGGTCAACCTTCGCTCCCAGACCCCGCTGCATCTCCACGTTTAGCTTCAAACGCTCGGTCTCGGTCGGATGCACGATGCGTACGAATCCCGTTCTCCGGAAGTCTCCGGGTGCGCCAACGACGGTCTCTTTCCAGTTCTGAAACATGTTGAGGCTGATGAGAGCGAGCTGCACCTCGGCAGGGAAGCTGTAATGCATCCGGATTAACGCAGACGATCGCCCGCTGCCACCTCGTCCTACATGATCTTTGTCGATGACGACGACCTTGCCCGGATTGCGTTTCGCAAGATGAAAGGCGATTGAAGTGCCCATCACGCCCGCTCCAAGGATCACGATATCGGCAGTTGCCGTTAGCGAACTGGAATGAGTAACCGAGTTCATGCAACGGCCTCCCGAAACCGTCCCTTCTTCCAGTCCCGCAGTGCCTGATGCGCTGCGTTACGCCCCGGGGCGCCCGTTACTCCACCCCCAGGATGCGTTCCCGCCCCACATAAATAAAGGCCATCCACCGGTGTTCGATACTGTGACCACCCGGGTACTGGCCGCATGAAGAAGAGCTGCTCCAGCCGCAGATCGCCGTGGAAGATATTCCCCTCCGTCAACCCGTAGGTGCGTTCCAGGTCGAGCGGCGTCAGCACCTGCATCGCCAAAATTGATTGCGGGACGTTCGGTGCGTATTCAGCGATCTTGCGTACCACCCGATCCCCGAGGAGGTCGCGCTTCTCATCCCAATTACCCTCGCGCAAGTGGTAGGGCACATATTGCACAAAGCAGGTGAGAATGTGTTTGCCGGAGGGCGCTAAAGAGTCGTCTGCATTCGACGACACCACACAATCCACCCAAAGCTCTTCCGGTATCGCTCCAAATTTCGCGATGTCGTAGCACCGTTCTGCGAATTCGAGGGATGGAACCAGCGTATAAAAAGTTCGCTCCAGGGGAGTTGCAGTCGGCGAAGTCCCTGTGAATCGCGGCTCCTCCGCCAGTACCATGTTTACTTTCGCGCACGGTCCCTGCATCTTGATCCTCCGCACGGCGGACAAGAACTCCTCCGGAAGATCCTTGGCATCCACGAGCTTCAAGAATGTACGCTTCGGATCGGCATTGGACAGTACCATGCGGGCGCGCAGCTCAGTTCCGTCTTCGAGAACCACACTGCGAGCGCGGCCAGCTCGAACATGAATATGCGCCACAGGAGTTCCTGTCCGGATCTCCACGCCCAACTTCTGACCCGCGGCGGCCAGAGCCTGGGTAATCGATCCCATGCCACCCATTACGTGCCCGTAGAAACCCTGCAGTTCGTGCTCTCCGCCGCTGAGCAGATGAAATAGGAGTCCAATTGCCGTTCCCGGCTGATACGGGCCGCCATGTTTCCCGTACACATTGTTCGCCAGGAACATGGTCTTCATCTTTTCGGACTCGTAGTTCTGATCGAGGAACTCTCCGAGACTGCCGGTAAGAAATGAGACTAGCTGCGCAATCTCAGCGTTCGAGATCGTGCGGAATCTCTTGCCGACTCGCAACAGATCTCTCCAACCCTTCAGGCTTGATGCATCGATCTCCGGGGGCGGCTCCAGGAAGAACGGTTGCAGATAACGGGCAAGCTTCTTGAGTTGGTCGTCGACTGCGACAAAGCGATTCGCGTCTTTGAGGGAAATCTTGGAGAACTCCTGTTTGGCCCGCTCCCGATCCGTCCACCAAGGCACCACGTGTGCGTCGGGAAAGGGAACCTGAATGGCGGGATCGCACGGAATCATGCGCAATCCGTGATCTGCCAACCGCAGCTCGGAAATTACCTCCGGTCGCAGCATGCTGGCGATGTAAGAAGTTGTCGAGACGCGGCACCCCGGTGCGATTTCCTCGGTAACGCAACATCCGCCGACAATGTCGCGCCGCTCCAGGACGAGAGTCGAAAGGCCAGCGCGGGCCAGATAGGCCGCTGTCGTCAGACCGTTGTGGCCTGCGCCAATAACGATGGCGTCGTAGATCGAATTGCTCCTTTGTGCCTGACCTGAAGTCACAAGAAGTGCCCTTGAGTCGAATAACCTTACAATAAAAATGCTGTTGAAACACAAAAATCCCTACTGTATGCTATCGTGACTTTAAGTCACTCCTATGCCGGGCATTGCCAGCAATCGAGTCGCGCCGCCGTTGTATCAGAGACAGATCAAGCCACGTCCACGTTCCGAGGCGAAGCGTAGCCGCATCGTCGAGGCTGCCACGCTTCACTTCGCGGAACATGGGTACCACGCTGCCCGGGTCGGTGACATTGCCGCTGGGCTGGGAATCGCCAAGGGCTCCATTTTTCAGCATTTCGGCAGCAAAGACGGTTTGTTCTTCGAGGTCTACAAGCGGGCAGTCCGCTCTTTTGCCAAGTATCTGGACGTGCCTCCGGACATCCGCTCTGCCGGATTTTTCGAAGTTCTTCGCTATTGGCTGGCGCGGACCGAGCACCTTGTCCATGAGGACTGGATTCCCTATCGCATCTCATTGCTCGGAAACTACGGCACTGATCTTGTCCTCAAGCGCGAGATCAACCGGTTCCTGATCAGCGAAGATCCTTACGGGACGGTTGCTTTCGTGCGCTTTGGCGTGGATCGCGGCGAACTTCGCGGCGACATCGATGTCGAAATGATGGTCTCAATCATCGACTGGATGGTCGAGCGCTTTCAGGACGCTTTACTGACTGCAGAGTTGGATCCCGGTTTGTTCCGCCGTCAAGGCGAATTGGCAGAAAAAAAAGAAGCGAGAATTCAGCAGTTCCTGTCCATGCTGCAGCGGGCGATTGGATCGGAACCCATTGTAGTGGCGCGGCCCGCGAACCGGGCGCGCGCAAATCATCGGCGTTAAGGCGTTAGATAGACAAGCGCTGTTGTTGAGAATGAAAGAACATGAACATGCAACCATCTATCGACGAAATTCTTTCCAGTTACGACGACCGTGCACCTCTTTCCGAGGCTTCCACCATTCCCTCATCCTGGTACGTTGATCCACGCATTACTGAACTGGAGCGCATCAATGTGTTCAGCAAAACGTGGCAGTTGGTGGCGCATACGGAGCAGGTGAAAAATGCGGGAGATTTCGTGTCCACTCGGCTCGCGGGCGAGCCTATCGTCGTGGTTCGCGGTTCGGATGGCATGTTGCGTGCCTTCTACAACGTGTGCCGTCATCATGCAGCGGCGGTGGTCACTCAGCCATGTGGGCAGGCGTCGATCCTGCAATGCCCCTATCACGGATGGAAGTACGGCCTCGATGGATCCCTAAAAGGCATGCCCGAGTTTGAAGGCGTGTCGAACTTCGATCGTTCCCAGAACGGCCTGGTGCCGATCCGCGTCGATGTCTGGGAATGCTTCGTCTTCGTCAATCTCGATCCGGATGCAATGTCGCTGAAAAACTTTCTCGGCGGTATTGTCAGGCGCGTTGCTCCGCTGGGCATCAGCAAACTCCGTTACTTCGACCGCCGCGCCTACGACATCCACTGCAATTGGAAAGTATTCGTCGATAACTACCTTGATGGCGGATACCACGTGCCTCACCTGCACAAGGGCCTGAGTTCCGTTCTCGACTACAAGCAGTACACAATCGAAAACGAAGACCGCTACTGCCTGCAATCCAGTCCAATGGTCGCCTCGAATGAAGACGCCGCGACTGGAGCGACACGCAAAGGAGATCGCGCCTGGTATTTCTGGCAATATCCCAACCTGATGATCAACTGCTATGAGGGATACATGGACACGAACTACGTAATCCCTATCGACGCAGATCACTGCAAGGTCATCTTCGATTTCTATTTCAGCGATGTCAGCGAGTCCCATCGCGCCTACAACACCGAGTCGGTGAACGTCGGTAACCGCGTGCAGGACGAAGATCTTGGCATCTGCGAAGACGTGCAGCGTGGCCTGAAGTCGCGCGCGTACGGCGCCGGACGACTTTCGGTCCGTCGCGAAGCAGGCGAGCAGTTATTCCATCAACTCCTGGCGGCTGATCTCAAGCTTGTTACGTCTCTGCCTACAGCGGCAGGAGTCCGGGTTCGCTAGGAACGGGCCGAAGGTCTCGGCCATCACTGATGATCCCGCGGAATCGTCTCCTGCCACGTTTTCGTTTTCAACATCTGCCCATCTTTCAATAATTCGCGCGTGTACTTGTAGTGAAAACTCTTCGCATCGGTCGTAACCGATAGATGTCCTCTCCACACCAGAGTGCGACCCCTCAATGTGAAAACGCTCTCCGCCTCCCCACGCACCGAGCAGGTTTCCGGATGCGCATCGTCGCCTTCATAAGTAAGGCTCTCAAAATCGTCCTGTTTGCCCCACGGATACTCATCCCCATCTTTACCCTTCCAATGAACGGTGGTCTTTTGGCGGGCCTCGTCCCGCTCGACGGTCCAGTCTCCGGGCCAGGGGAACCCTTCATTTTTGATGTCGGCTCGCTGCTCGATTGGCTGTGGCGGCGAAAACTCCGGCGCGGCTGTTCCATGTACGGGCACGATCGGAAGCACGACGCGCGATCCAGTTGCGCCTCCAAGTTCGAGCGAGGTTGTCATGGCGTATGGCGTCGGAAGGATCATCGGCCACAATGCATTCGAAATCGCGAGGCGGATCCTGTGACCCTTCGGGAAAACCCACGAAGTCAAATGCATAGGAATGCTCAGCGGATAGACTTTCCCGGGCTCGAGATCGCGCGGTTCGCTCATAGACTCGCGCTGCGCGCCGTTCAGCCCGGCGCCCGTGATCTGCGTCACGGATCCGTCAGGAGCAACATCAGAGAGCCGCGCGAACCAATTCGCCTGCACAGCGGTCGCAGATGCTTGTAATAAAGCTTCGGGTCGCCCGAGAATCGCAGTGTCCTGATCCAGCGGCGCTGAATCGTAAACCAGGCTGAACGCATCCACCGGACGCGGATCGCTCAACAGTTCTCCCCACCAGAATCCTGCCTCCACTCCCACAGTCGGCACATATTTCAACTGATGCGTCGCAGCACTCGCTGCCGATTCCGACAGCGTGTGGTTGGTCTGCAGAAATAGTGTTTGGTTCTTTGCGTTCGCAGGTGGCCATACGTCCTCACGCCGCCACTCGCCCGGCACCTCCGTTAAATTCGGATTGGGTGGATGCCACTGCTGCATATAGATCACCAGGCGCGGATCGTTCGTCACTGCCGTGTCCCGCCCCTTGAGCCAGTAGTCGAACCAACGCACCGCCTGATCTCGCCACTCGACCCGCGGACCGAAATCGGCATCGTTGGGGAAAGAGTGATTCCAGGGCCCGACGATCGCCTTTATCGGCGCCTTCGACTGCATGAGCATGTCGGGGACATTGTCGCGATAGCCGTCCTGCAAGCCGCCAATCAAGAAACTCGGAGTCGTGATCTCATTTAGTGGTTTGACGCGATCGCGCCAGAACGGCCCATCGTGCTGATGCTTCAAATACAGCAAAGACCATGGAGGCGAATCGAAGCGCGGCCCGAGCGTCTTTTCATCCAGAGAATAGCCGGGTGCGCCAACCCAGCCTTCGGCCATGTCCATGTTGAGTTCAAACTCGTCCACGTGCGCCATTCCGTCGATGTAGTGAACGTCGTCGTGGAATAACTCGGCCGTAGCATCCACCGCGAGGATCGCCTTTAATCCGGCAGCGTGCCGCATTGCCATCTGGAGTGCTGTGAATCCGCCCCATGAAATCCCAAACATACCTACGTTGCCATTGGACCATGGCTGATGCGCAAGCCACGCAATGACCTGCTCGCCATCCTGCTGCTCTTGCTCGGAGTATTCTCGCTCCGGGGGAGCACCTTCACTCGCGCCAAATCCGCGAATATCAACTCGGACGCTAACGTATCCGCGGCGCGCGAAGTAGCTGTGCTTGGGGTAGTCTCCGGCGGCTGTCCCATCATCTTTCCGATACGGAAGGTACTCGAGCAGGGCGGGGAACTTCTCTCCGGGCTTAGCGCCGTCTGGCATGTACAGCGTGGCGGCCAATCGAACGCCGTCTTTCATCGGAATCCACGCCTGCTCCATACGGACTCCATAAACAGGCGGAGATGGTGGCTCGATACCGAATGTGGGGATTGCAAGAATGCAGAAGCTGAAGAGCCAAAGCCTGCGTGCCAAAGAGGAATCTCCGAGTTCCCTGGAATGACTCAGAGTCAGTCAGCGTTGCCTTCGCGTCGCAAGGCTCGCAAGTCGATTCCGAGTTGCTCCGCCTTTTTATACAGGTGACTGCGCTCCAGTCCAAGCGCTTTCGCAGCCATACTCATGTTCTGATGCGTACGTTTCAGTTCAGCGAGAATGACCTCGCGCTCGAACGACTGAACCCGGTCTGACAGCGGTCCGGATGCAACCACTCCGGCGCCCACCGATGTGCTCACAGAACTTTTCGGCAAGGCCATCTCCACAGTTTCCAGATCCACCTGCCCCTCGGTCGCAAGCAGCATCAGGCGCTCCACCATGTTTCGAAGTTCCCGAACATTCCCCGGCCAGGAACAGGACTGCAAAGCCTGCATCGCATCCGCGGTGAAGGGAACCGTTTTCCATCCGTTCTGGACGCAAACTTGATTCGCGAAGTGCTCCACCAACGTCGGAATGTCGTCGCGTCGTTCGCGGAGTGGTGGCAGCGCCAGCGGGAAAACGTAGATACGGTGGAATAAATCCTGCCGGAACTTTTCTTCTCGAACCCGCGCTTCCAGATCGCGATGTGTCGCGACCACTACGCGCACATTGACGCGTATCGGCTTGTCTCCGCCGATCCTTTCGACTTCTCCTTCTTCCAGCACGCGCAGGAGCTTGGCTTGCATGTTGAGCGGCATGTCGCCGATCTCATCCAGAAAGATCGTCCCCTGGTCCGCCTGCTCGAACTTGCCAATGTGGCGTCCAGATGCTCCCGTGAATGAACCCTTTTCGTGGCCGAAGAGTTCTGATTCAATCAGCTCCGCGGGGACGGCCGCGCAATTGAGTGTGATGAACGGGCCGCCAGATCGTGCGCTGCGATCGTGAATCGTTCGCGCGACCAATTCTTTCCCCGTGCCCGTCTCGCCCAATATGCAAATACGCGATTCGCTGGCTGCCACCCGCTCCAATTGCGCCATGACGCGCCGCATCGCGTCGCCTTTCCACACAATCTCATGCTTTCCCAGGCGCTGCTTCAGTTGCCGGTTCTCGCTTTCGAGTCGTCGCAGCTTTAGGACGTTATCGACCGTAAGCAGCAGTTTGTCCGACGAGATCGGTTTTTCCAGGAAGTCCAGCGCGCCCAGCCGAGTTGCGCGCACGGCCATCTCAATGTGCGCTTGTCCCGACATCATGACTACCGGTGCCGCGACACCTTGCTGCTTCAGTTCTTCCAGCAATGCAAGCCCGTCTTTGCCTGGCATCACAACGTCCGAAAGGATCAGATCGAACTCCTGTGCTTTGGCAAGTTCTAAAGCTTTGGCAGCGTTGTCGCACACTGTCGCCTCGTGACCTGCCAGGCGAAACGCACGCGATAACGATGCCAGCGTGTTCGCTTCATCATCGACGATCAAAAGATGTGCTTTCGGCGGCAACATTCCTCCTTAGCGAACGGGCTGTGTTGCTTCTGACTCGGCACGTTTCGTAGCCTTCGCCAGCTCAAGGTTCTTAGGCAGTTCGATCACGAACGTCGATCCTCGCCCCGGTTCGCTGTGGACGCTGATTCTACCGTGATGGTCGCTGATCACGGACTGTACGATCGCCAATCCCAGGCCGGTTCCGTGTTGCTTGCTTGTGTAATACGGCGTGAAAATGCGCTCACACTCCTCGCGCGTCAGTCCGGAGCCCGTATCCCCAACTTCAATGACGACGTTTCCGTCCAGTGCACGCGTCCGGAGCGTCAACTCGCCGCCGTTCGGCATCGCATCCATCGCATTGAGCACAAGATTCGAAATCGCCCGGTGCAATAGGTCCGGATCCGCGGCAATGTCCTGCACTCTGCTGTCGAGGTCCAGTTTCGAGGAGATGGCCTGTCGTCCCGGTGCCCGAAACTGCGCCTGGAACAGCTGCATCACCGCCGAGACGATCTCGTTGACCTGAACGCGCTGCAGTTGTGGCTGCGGCATCTTCGAAAACTCGCTAAAGCGCCCGATAATGCTCTTCAAGTTAGAGATTTCGGCGAGTAGTGTATGCGAACTTTCTTGGAATACTTCATCGAACTGTTCCGGATTTTGCGTTCGCGCGCGGATCAGATTTTCGACAGTGAGCTGCAAAGGGAACAGCGGATTCTTCAGCTCGTGTGCCAGCCTCCGCGCCAGTTCACGCCATGCAGCTACCCGTTCTGTCTGCACCAGTCGCTCTTTTTGCGCGAGCAATTCCGAGGTCATCTGGTTGAAGGATTCGGCCAATTGTGCGACCTCATCATGTCCGGGCACCTCGACGCGAGCGTTCCAGTCTCCACCAGCCACGTCCTGCGCGGCGCGCGCCAGTTGCTCCACCGGACGCGTGACGCGAGCTGCCGCCCAACTGCTCAGCAGAATTGCCAAAAATATCCCGCCACCACCCACCAGCAACGCTGAGTCGCGAATGTGCCGCTTCAATTCGATATACGAGCGCCGTGAATTCCCGACCAGCAGTATCGCGAGCAGCGGACGATCCCCTCCCAAACCTCGCAAAGGAATTGCGTGAAATACCTCTTCGTCCGCGCGATCAGTGGACCACGCGACCATGCCTATCGTCTCTGTCCCATTCTGCCGTACCGAATTGACTAATGCTGCAAGCTTGTCGGCTGGACGAGACTGGCTCTTGCCTCCCGCCGAACTCGGGTCTAGCAGAAACTCAGGCAAAAAGTGATCGCTGCGATTCTCATAAAGCATCACGCGCATGCCCGGTGACAAATCCAGGCCAGAGAGGAAATTCTTGTCCAAGCGCCTTCCGCCGACAACATAGAGTGCACGATCGCTCACGGACACTCTTCGCACAGCAAAGAGCCCAAGCGCCGTGCTGTCCTGGAGTTCCTCCAACTTCAGAAATGCACCCTGTCCGTCTGCACCAGCTAAATTGGCGAAATTCGGCTCCGGATACCCAAACTTTGTCGCCCATTGCGCGGAGGAGATGATCGTCCCATGACCATCGAGAATCTCCAGGAAGTCGAGTTGCCGGCTGTCGGCGAGCGTGCGGCCGAGATCAAAGTATTCCGCGGAATCCGAAGACGTGCCGTTCAGCGCTGTTGCCATGCGCATCACCGGATCAGAGGTCGCAATTCCCTCCACCCGGCGGGCCACCTCATCTCCGCGCCGGTTGAACTCGCGCTGAAACTGCTGCACCAGGGCGGTGGTGCGCTCGTTTTCTGTCTTTTCATACGCGTTGCGCGTCAACAGCAAAACGAGTCCCGCGACTGCGGCCACCGACAGAAACACGGTCAGTGCGAACACCGCCACGAGTTTGCGACGATACGTCACGGCTTAGTTGTCTCCAGCCACGCATTGGACAGGTCTAAGCTTCCATCTGTCCGAACGGCCCAGTTCCTCAATGCAGGCGAAGAAGCGTACGACACCGGCAGATGAAACAGCGGGATCAACCTGCCCGACGCAAGCACTTCCCGTTCAGACGCATAAAGATCCGCGATCGTGTTTCCCTTAGCTGTCGGTTGAGTGATGCCGTATTGGTTCAGCAAATTCTCCAGCGCGATCCACGGATCGGAAGACGCCAACGGAATCCTTTCGAGTCGAATATCTGCCGCCGCAGAGGGCGTCGGCAGCACCGACAACCCGGCATCTCGAGCATTGAGCGCGATTCGCTCCGCGACGAGGCGATCCAGCAATTCGCTGCCGTCATAGCCGAGCTTCCAGGAGGGAACCGTGCGCACCTCCCTGCGCAGTTGTCGCGCTCGCGCCAAATCAGCGGAAGAAGCGAAGACAAATCCATAACCGCTGATCCACGTCGGAAGAATGCTTCCGGTGGGCTGCCCGGCACGCTTCAACAGAACGTCATAGATCGAGCTTCGTTCCACGCTGAAGGCGAGAGCATTGCGAAGGCTCTTCTCCTCGGGTGAACTCGCATCCCGTGTAAACAGCAATGCAAGTAATTCCAGTGGAGCCGACTTTGCCATGTGTCGCCCATCTGTTATCGAATGCTGCGACTGTTCGGGAGCGATCTCCAGCAGATCGGTTCTTCCCATCTGCGACGCTGTGCTTTGATCGCGAAAACTCTTGTCCAATTCGATCTCAATCCGATCCAGGTAAGGACGCCCACGCCAGTGGTTCTCGTCTGCCCCCAGCGTCACTTTCTTCCCCGCATCCCAACTCACGATATGAAACGGGCCGGTGCCGATCAGCGTTCCATCCGCCACATCCCGCTTCACGATGGCATTGCGCGCCAACGCAAGTTCCGCGAGGAGATTGTTGCCGTAGACATCTGCCTCGATTAATAACGCGTCTCCCGAAACCTGTACATTCCACGAGGGATTCGCGAAACGCAGGGAAGCGGCGGCGCTTTCCGGGGTGAGCGTCGATCCGTCATGAAATTTGACGCCGCGACGCAGCCAAATCTGGCAGCGATTACCGTGCGAAAGTTGCCAGGACTCCGCCAATCCCGGCTTTACTCCACCTGAATCACTTGCAGTGACAAGCGTGTCGAAAATCAGGCCAGTGATACTGCGGCGGCCCGGAGTATCGGGGATTCCACGATCCGCAGGATCGAGCGATGAGAGCGCGGCACGCGTGGACATGTGCAGCGCGCCTCCGTACTCCGGACGTGTTTCCGCCGTCACCAGTCCAAGCAGCAGGCTACTGGCTACAAGCCACTGCCAAACGAAACGCTTCATAGCTGCCAGATTCCTGATTGCGTGCAACTGCGATTGCTGTGTCGCCCTTTGCTTCTGTCCATAGCGCTGAAATCAACCCGGGAAACTCGATAGGCCCGCTCACGGCAACTGGATCGCGCTCGGGAACCTCATACGCCCGCACCGTATCAGGGCCGTCGCCCGAACTCGTCGCCAGCACCTGCGATCCTGCGCCGCATGATGTCCTCACCGTCGCGATATCGCTTCCCCAATTCGCCTGGATGGCGCGATCGCGTCCACCGTCCACGATATGCACCTGCCGATCGATTCCAGTGAGAACCCAGAATACGGACCCATCGCGTGGCACAGGTGCCGCCGAATAAAACGCACCTAAGCCGGACGAGTTCCCGACGGCGGGACTCACCACCCCCGTAAAAAAGTTTCGTCCCAAAGCGAACTCGGCTCGTACGGCCACCGGAGGCGTGGAAGGCCGGCTCACCAAGGGCCATGGTTCACTGCCTTCACGACACGTCAAAGTCAAAGTCGGGTTTCCCGCGGTCTGACAAAAGACGCCCGGCAAATAAATGTCTAGGAGGTGATCGCTCGCCGGAATAAGTCTTCCGCGCAGGTCTCTAGGCCAGGGATTCGGGTGCGCAATTTCCAGCGCCTGCTCCTGCTGCCATCGTCCGCCCTGCATGCGGTAAAGCGAAAGTCTGCCAGGACCTAGTACCGCGATCCGGCTAGGGACTGCGCTTTCCTCCAGTACAGCCAGGTCAAGAATTGGATCATTTTGTTCCCAGAGAGGGAACTTGCGGAGCATCAGCGGAACGGAATCGTGCGTCTGCGATGACCCTGCCGATCGCGGCACCGAGACCATCACAATAGATCCATCGCCTTCAGCGGGCGTGATCTGGGCTACCCACACATAAGAGCTCACATTTTCGGAAAGTGAAACGGTGATGTTGGCAGTAGCTTGGGCGCTCGGAACGAGACGCATGCCCAAGGTCTCGATCGCACTCCGCATTCCGTTCTGGAGGATGTCGCTATCGCGTCGTCCCAGCGACGAACGATTCTCGAAACTCAACGAAACTTGACGTGCGGCCGTGGCGGCCAGGATCTTCCGCGCAAGTTGCTGCTCCGGAACACTCCAGTCCGTCGCGTTGGCCAGGACTATGCTCAAAACAACGACGAGAACCGGGGCCACACTGCGAAGCCAGGGCACGAGTCCATGAGCGCGGCTCACTGAATTCAGGATGATCTTTGGAATACCGGAATTATAAACTGCTACCCGCAGCCACCGGACCTCCCCCTCTGTACTGTTTGGACACCGGTGTAACTTGCCGAAGCCGGACCATCACTGCTTCTGTTCGTTCTTTACCGTGACTGCCTGCCGCGCAAAGAAGATCCTGAACACCTGCCCAAAAATCAACTCCTCCGCCAAAAGCGCAATCGCCAGTGAGAAGACCATTCCCGCCACTACCGCCATGAATGTGATTGCCATTTGCATAACGTCCTCCTGAAAGTTTTCGATCACGCTCGATCTCTGGAACCCCGCCTACTGTCCACCTGCTTGCCCCGAAGGCTGAGCAGCAGCCAGCGTGTTTGCATCAGCGCCTGCTCCGAATACCACCGCAACTCGCTCATCCCGCTCGCCGTGGATCTCGACCACATCGCCCACCCGCAGCATCGCGAACAGCCGCTCCATGTCCCGGTTTCGCAGCCGGATGCATCCGTGCGACGCGGCGCGCCCCACCGATTTCGGGGCGTTCGTGCCGTGAATTCCATACCCCTTGCGGCTGAGCCCAACCCAACGGGTACCAATCGGATTGTTCTTGCCATGGGGGATTACTGTTCCCGGGTGGTAGTACGTGGGATTCGAGACGCGATTTATGACCTGAAACTCACCCGTCGGGCTGGGACTCTCGGCGGCTCCGACGGCCACCGGAAAAGTCGCGAGGACGTTGCCACCCTCTACAACCGCAAGCTGCCGATCGGGAATACTGACCACTACCAGCCTGCCAGCGCGAACTGTTTGGTCCGATTGCGCCCGTGCGGAGATCCCAGACAAAACGCTCAGGACCGTCTGGAAGACCAGGATCCGCAGGAGCTGAATCTGAACTTGACCTGCACTGCTGGAACTCCTGTGAGCGGATCGCTTCATCTTGGTCCCCCGCATGAATCTCTAACCGCTCATCTGTAGGGCAGGCCGGGCGCCATTGACTAGACCATTGAAAAGAAGCGACTTACTAGCGGATAAAGTGCGTGATTGTGTGGGTATGAAACCACAGGTGTGTTGGTGGAGAGACAGAGAACTCGAGAGGACAACCTAGCTTGGAAACGACAGCGCTGGACGCATGAAAAGGAGGGTGGGAAGGGCTGCTCTGGAGCCTTCAAGCGCCCGGCCGCCGCCGTCTGGGGTAACGGCTTGTGGGGTTCTGTGGGTGCGGCCGGGCGATCCTATGACTAGAAGGCCTAGTTCAATTGTGCTTATTTAAGTCTGTTAGGCCGATCAATTCTGTGACCCTCGTCACAGATGGACGTGATTCAACACGTGCCTTTCACCTCGTCTGGATTCTTCCTATCACTCGCCTCCGCACCATTCATGTGGCTCACATTTGCCTGTGATCAGAATCACCGATTGTCCCCGCGCTTGTTTTTACACTCGAAACTGAGCTTACAAAAGTTGCTCATTCCATCTGCGGAGATCGATTTCATCATGGCCTATGTAATCACCGATACTTGCATCAAAGATTCCCTCTGCGTTGAGGTCTGCCCGACCGACTGCATCCATCCCAAGCAGGACGAACCTGAGTTCGAAGCTGCCACTCAGATGTATGTGGATCCCGATGGCTGCATCGACTGCGGCGCTTGCGTTCCGGCTTGCACCTCTGATTCGATTCATGCTGTCGAAGATGTGCCCGAAGAGAAGAAAGAGTTCGTCGAGAAGAACGCAGCCTTCTTCAAGAAGTAAGAGCGCATTTCTCCGCTCAGTTCACAATCGCCGAGCATCGGACGAAGTTTGATCAGGCGGTCCGATGCCGGCGATTGTCAGTCTGCAGCCCGCGTTGACTTCTCCCACCGGCCCCGCTATTGTGGCCGCGCCATGAATGTCGTCAAAGCGACCCGCCATTTTGAAGCATGGCTGGGTCACCACACCGAGATTGTCACAAAGGATCTCCGCCTCAAGCACGTCAACATGAAGGCTGGAGTGTTTCCGTTTCTCCGCGCTACGTATTACCGTTGGGCGCAGGTATGGCCCGAGATCTGCCGAGAACTCTCCAAAGCTCCACAAGTGCTCGCGGTGGGAGATCTCCACATTGAGAATTTTGGTACCTGGCGCGATATGGAAGGCCGCCTGATCTGGGGCGTAAACGACTTCGATGAAGCCTGCCAGTTAGCCTATACCAACGATCTGGTCCGCCTAGCGGTCAGCGCTCACCTCGCAGTGGAAACCGGGCACTTGCCACTCCGGCGCAAGGACATTTGCGACGCAATCCTCGACGGCTATCGCGAAGGGCTGAAACGTGTCGGCATGCCCTTTGTGCTAGAGGAGAACCACGACTGGTTGCGCCAGATCGCCCAGAGCGAACTACGCGATCCCATCCACTTCTGGGCCAAAATGGATGCCCTTCCAACCGCGAAGGCCCCGGTTCCGGTCAGCGCAATCGATGCGATCGAACCCATGCTGCCCGCGCGCGATCTCGAGTACTGCCTCGCCCGCCGGGTTGCCGGACTCGGCAGTCTCGGCCACGCCCGTTACGTCGCCCTTGCCCACTGGAATGGAGGACGAATCGCCCGCGAAGCGAAAGCCCTGGTTTCTCCCGCCGCCTATTGGGCGAAAGGTCATGATGGCGCAACTGAGATCCTTTACCAAAGCATGATTGACCGCGCCGTCCGCTGTCCTGATCCCTTCGTCCACTTACGCGGCCGCTGGATCGTCCGGCGCCTGAGCCCGCACTGTTCCCGTATTGAACTCACCACCCTGCAGATACAGAAAGACGAAATGCGATTACTGTATTCGATGGGATTCGAAACCGCGAACGTTCACCTCGGCAGTCGAGCCGCTTGCAAATCTGTTCTCGCTCACCTGCAGAAGCAAAAGAGCAAGTGGTTGCACCGAGCAACCGACGAGATGATCAAGGTTGTCCGCGACGATTGGAAGACCTGGAGATCAGAAGGCTACAACTGACAACGAGCTAGGCCGCCCCACTGCGTGTGGCCGTTGCGGCTAGGGCCGAGGCGGGGTTCGTGACCGGGCACGGCAGCGCAGTCAGAGCGATGCCGCAATGCTGGTCGTAAACCAGGGTCCACTGCCCAGCACATGAATCGCACAGCCAATAGTGTTCCACGTGCCGAGGTTGCCGGCGCGCGCGGATAAAAGGAGGAACCGCCGGTTCCCCGGGCTTCTTCAGGCGTTCGGTCTCAACTAAGAAGAGTTTCCCCTCGCGAAGTCGCAGGAAGGGTTTCGAGCATTCACTGTTAGCGCATCGGCTAAGCATAAGAAGGTTCCAATTGTGGGTGATTTAGATGAGCCCAAGTCGCAGTAGCACTTGGCGTACCATCGACGGCTCCGCCTCATCGCCGGAAGTCCCTATCCTGCCGCACCACTGGGAAGCAACAACGGAAGTCTTTCGCCGACTAATCGGCAACGTTGCCGAAACTGCGTCGCGCTCTCAATTCCTGGAAGGAAAACCCGTTGATTCTTTTCTATGCCCGTCCGTTACTCAATGTCCATCGCATTCTTTCGATCCTTCGTATCAGAAAACATCAAAGGTTCCGCAAGCCCTTGTTCTTCACTGAAGTCACAACTTCATGTCAAACTGTTGATTCGCGTACACAGGTTCTTACCGTAGTATCTTCGAGAAGAACTTCAGGTGCTCTGCCATTGCCCCGCTCGTTGGCCAGGCGTTTGCCCAGAGCGGCGTGACCGGTGAGAACTTCAAACTTTGACCTCATCGCGCAAAACTCCGGAGAATCAGGCTCTCCCCATCCCTTTGCGTCTGCTCGCTCGCTTCCCCGGCATCCGTGCCCTCACATGGTCCCACAGCCTTCTGTACGCTTCGCGTGGCTATCAGCTCCTGCAGTTCCGCGCCGAATCGCCGTTTGCAGTTCCAAAATGGAACTCAGTCGCCACCTTCCGGCCCAGTTGGAAGCGTAACCTTTCCGTCCGCACAACCCTGACTGCACGCCTGTTCCGGGATGGCTTTCACGCGTTGGCGGTTCTTCCTTCCGGCGGATTCGTTGGCGCTGTCCCGGGCGCGATCGTCACATCCCCGCCAGGCAATAACGAGTTTCGCGTCTCGCACCACATCAATCGTGGTACCCGCCCTCTCCATATCATCGCCATTCCCTGCGGCGACGTGTTCTGGGGAGAGTACTTCGACAACGCCCATCGTGACGAAGTCCACATTTACGGATCTCACGACGCCGGCTCTACCTGGAGCATCGCCTTTACGTTCCCCAAGGGCGCAATCCGGCATATTCACAACATCGTTCACGATCCTTGGGACGACTGCCTCTGGGTCCTCACCGGAGATTACGGCGACGAATGCCGTATCCTGCGCGCCTCCCTGGATTTCAGTAGAGTAGAAGTGGTGCTGCAGGGAAATCAGCAAGCCCGCGCGGTGGCGGCTGTCCCGATGCAAGATGGCCTGTACTTCTCCACCGATACGCCGCTGGAACAGAACTTCATCTACCGTCTGGATCGCAGCGGAATACTGACGCGGCTTGCGTCCATGAGCAGTTCCTCGATCTACGGCTGCCGTGTCGGCGAGAACCTGTTCTTCTCGACCATGGTTGAGCCCAGCAAGGTCAATCGTGACCGCAATGTTCGGATCTATGCGGGAAAACCTGAGAGTCCGACAGAATGGCAACCGACGCTGGCCTGGAAGAAAGACTTCTGGCCCATGAACCTGTTCCAGTACGGCAACGTATTTCTGCCCGATGGCAATAACGCAACTCTGCACCTGGCCGTGACCACAGTAGCCGTCCAGGGCGATGACATGGTGACTTCATACTATGAAGTGGGCTGATCACGAATGCCGGAGATACGCGAGATGGCTTCCTTCGTGAACCTTCGTGACCTTGGTGGTAAATGCTTTTTCACAGAACCCGAGGTCAACAGTGATGTCGTAACATGAATCGAACTCCGAATTTTGAAGTTTGAGACGTGATTCCCGACCTTGCCCCGCCTCTCCTATTACCGCCGCATTTTCAGCGCTTACCTGCTAGGCGGCAAGAGCCATCTCACGTTCTGGCATGAGAATCCGGGCGAGAATCCGAATGCGTCATCCACCGAACTCGGCGAATACTACATGCTCTTTGCTGGAAAAGCCGACTACCTGGGCGCGTACGACTCGAACGGCATCCCGCAACTCGACTATCACGGACACATCGGCCTCCAGTACAACCCGATCGCCGTCGCACAATACGGACTCGGCAACTACAACCTCTGGCGTCGCACGGCTGACGCTGACCGCCGCCGCAAGTTTTTCCGCATTGCCGATTGGCTTCATGACAACCTCGAAGCGAATCGCCACGGCATCGCTGTCTGGAACCATCACTTCAACTGGGAATACCGGGATACACTCATAGCCCCGTGGTACTCCGCGCTGGCGCAAGGTCAGGGAATCTCGGTATTGGTCCGCGCCCACAAAGAATCCGGCGACGCTCGCTACATCGAAGCCGCCCGCCAAGCCTTCGCCGCCTTCCAGCAGCCGATCGCCAACGGAGGTGTCGCGTTCACCGATGAATCCGGAGACCTCTGGTTCGAGGAGTACATCGTCTCCCCGCCCACACATATCCTCAACGGATTCACCTGGGCGCTTTGGGGCGTCTACGATTATTTCCTCGCTACACTTCATCCTACGGCACAAGATCTCTTCAACCGCGGTGTCCGCACACTCCTGCAAAATCTCGACCGCTACGATCTCGGATTCTGGTCTCTCTACGAACAATCCGGCACGCGCCTCCCCATGGTCGCCAGCCGCTTCTACCACCAGCTCCACATCGTGCAGCTAAGAGTGATGCACAGCCTGACGGGAGAAGCTCTATTCGCTGAAGTCGCCGATCGCTGGGAACGCTACACCGACAATGGGTTCAACCGCACACGAGCGCTCCTGTACAAGAGCGCCTTCAAACTCCTGTATTACTGATGTGCCATCGGCATCGTTCGGTCAGGAACATCACGGCTTCAAATCATTGCGGCTGGTGCTGCATTGTGTTTACATACACGCGAAGGTCAAAAGGAAAATCGCGAATGGAAATTTCTCCTGCAAGAGAACGCCTCTTCATACTGTTTCTGATCGCACTTCTCTTCGCCTTTCCACTCTCAGCCCAGACTTCCCAACGAGAAATCACCGCCGATCTCTCCCGCATCGAAGCCCCGCACACTCAAGTCCCTCTCTTGACCATCGGTGCCGGACGCGCCAATGAAGGCCTGCGCGCCGACTGGCAGGAACAGCTCGCCGACATCCAGCAGAACATCGGCTTTCGGTACATTCGCATGCATGGCCTGCTCACCGACGATATGGGCGTGTACAACGAAGATGCTGGGGGCCGCCCTACGTACAACTTCCAGTACATCGACTCACTCTATGACGCGCTGCTGCGCCTCAAGATCCGCCCCTTCGTCGAAATCGGATTTATGCCCGCGAAGCTGGCCAGCGGCGACAAAACCATTTTCTGGTGGAAAGGCAACGTCACGCCTCCCAAGGACTACGTCAAGTGGTCCGGCCTCATCCATGCTCTGATGGCGCACTGGCGCGAACGCTACGGCATTGACGAGATCCGCACCTGGTATTACGAGGTCTGGAACGAGCCCGATCTCTCGGGCTTCTTTTCGGGGACACTAAAAGACTATCTGACCCTGTACCAAACGACTGCGGAAGCCATCCGTGCCGAATGCGCGGATTGCCGCATCGGCGGGCCCGCCACCGCGATGTCCTACGAATATGAAAGGGAACTCGTCAAATTCTGCGTTGTCAGTCATGTCCCCATCGACTTCGTTTCGGCACACGTTTACGGCGTGAAGCAAGGGTATCTCGACGAGACCGGCAATGCGGGAACCGTGATCGACCCGTCGCCTGACTCCGTCATCGGCCGCATGAAGCAGTGCCGTCAGCAGATTCAACAATCCGCAATGCCTAAGCTCGAACTGCATTTCACCGAATGGAGTTCCGCCTATACTCCCACCGACTACATGCACGACCAGTATCATCAGGCCAGCTTCATTCTCGACAAGATTAAGCATGGCTCTCCTTACGTGGACTCCATGTCGTACTGGACCTTCACCGATATCTTCGAAGAAGGTGGTCCCCGCTTCACGCCCTTCCACGGAGGCTTCGGCCTGATCAACTATCAGGGTATTCACAAACCGGCTTTCTATGCCTATCAATACCTAAGTCGTCTCGGCGGGACGGATGTGGCCAGCAGCGACCCCCAGACCTGGATCACGAAAACCGGCGAGAACGAAATCCAAACATTGTTTTGGGATTTTTCGCCGCAAGTGCCGCCGCAGGGACAAAATGACCAGACGTACTACAAGCAGAGCCTTCCTGCGAAAGATAAAGGCAACGTGCGTGTCACGCTCAGCCATCTTGCAAGCGGGCAGTACGCCCGCCAGATCTACCGCATCGGTTACGGATTGAACGATGCTTTCTCGGACTATCTGGCAATTGGGGCTCCGTCACAGCTAACGCCAGCTCAGGTGCGTTTTCTGAAAGAAAAGAACAGCGGTGCGCCTGTTCTGCAGGACACTGTGACCGTCACGGGCGGAGTCTTGACGGATACTTTCCCGATCAGAACCAACGACGTTTACCAAATCGTTCTGAGGAAGATCTCAGACAAACCATGAGTCGGGGCTGTCCCGCACGATGCGATTTCGCAGTGTGGAAATTGATGCTCTACGTTGGCCTGTACACTTTACGGACAGACTCACTCCAGCAATGGTGGCTGGGTTTGCGATACCCTCTACCTGCGCGTGAAAATTCTCTACCTCTCGCAGTATTACCCACCCGAAATGGGCGCGCCTGCCGCCCGCGCCTCCGAACTCGCCCGGCATTGGGCGAGAGCGGGGCATCAAGTCTCGATCCTCACGGGATTCCCCAACCATCCCACCGGAATCGTTCCACCCGAATGGCGCAGCCGCCTCCGCCGCCTCACCTACAGCGAGACTATTGAGGGAGCGAGCATCTATCGCACCTGGCTCTGGCCGCTGCCCAACCGAGAGGCCCGCGAGCGCATGCGCAATTACGCGTCGTTCTGCGTTTCGGCTGGAGTTCGGGGCCTCACAATTCCAACTCCCGACGTGATCATCGGATCTTCCCCTCAGCTACTGGTGGCCCTCTCCGCCTGGTGGCTCGCCTTTGCCAAAGAAGTACCGTTCGTCTTCGAAGTCCGCGACCTCTGGCCCGAATCGCTGGTCGCGGTCGGCGCAGGACGCGAAGATTCGCTGCTGCACACAGCCCTTGCCAAGATCGCGGGATTCCTCTACGAGCGCACCCAGCGGATCGTCGTCGTCACTCCCGCCTTCAAAGAGCACCTGATCCACCACTGGCGCATTCCTGCCGAAAAAATCGCGGTAGTCGAAAACGGAGTCGAAACCGATCTGTTCGCCCCAGCCCAGCACAGGAAACTCAATCACTCCGTCAAAGCCTGGGTGTCGGATCCAAGTTTCTGGTCAGCTACATCGGCACCATGGGCAACGCGCACGGACTCACAACGCTTCTGGACGCCGCTTCCACGCTGCAGCAGCAGCATCCTGAAGTTCTCTTCCTCCTGATCGGAGAAGGCGCAGAAAAAGAGCAGACGAAGGCCCACGCCCAATCGCGCGGCCTCACCAACGTTCAGTTCCTCGACCAGCAGCGTCGCGAGAAGATCCCGGCTTTCATCTCAGCCTCAGACGCTTGCCTCGTTCTTTTGAAGAAGACCGACATCTTCAAGACTGTGATCCCCACGAAGATGCTCGAATTCATGTCGTGTGAGCGCCCGCTGATTCTTGGCGTGGACGGCCAGGCGCGCCAGATTGTTGAGGAAGCAGGCGCGGGACTCGTGATTGAACCGGAGAATCCCGGCGCGCTCGTTCGCGCCATAGATCAGCTCTCGGCCGATCGTCAACTCGGCGCAACTTTAGGGAAGAAGGGAAGGGAATATATCCTGCAAAGTTTCTCTCGCCGCCGCACTGCAGAGAGATACATCGACGTCCTTCAGGCGATTGCTGGAGAGAGCTGATCCAACCGGCTATGGGTGCACGGTATAAATCGTTACTGCGGTAGCCGCGCTCATCGCCGCTTCAAACGTTCTGCCGGCCAGCACGCGCCCGCCGCTGACCGGGACAAACAGAATGTCGTCTGCCTGAAGTGTGACATCCGGCGCCTTGGCTTCCAGCATCTTCTTGATGGCAACCTTGGTCTCGATCACTCCGCCGTTCGGACCCTTACGAATAATGCGTGCGCCGCCGAGTTTCGCGGTCTTGTTCGTGCCCCCAGCGAGCGCAAGCGCCTGCAATACCGTAAGCGAGCCGTTATCCACCAGAAGCCGCTAGGACGTCCCACGTCCCCTACGACGTAGATGATCGGCGCGCGTGGCACGGTGATGGTATCTCCGGGCAGAACCTCAACATTTTTGCTTGGGTCGTCAGCTAGATTTCGAGGCAAGTCCACATGAATCGGTTGTGCTTGTCCCTTTCGCAGAATCGAGACCTTCCGCGATGCCTGCGGGCTGAATCCCCCTGCTTGCGAGAGCACTTCGTACAGCTTGCGACTGGCGGTGTCCGGATAGATGCCAGGCTTGCCAACCTCACCGATAATCGTGACGCCCTGCGACGAGGCCTCATCCACAAAAATCGTCACGTGAGGGTTTCGCACGAATCCGCCATCAGAAAGCCGCTTTTCGATCAGAGCCTGGGCCTCTTCCTGCGTCAGTCCGTCCACGTGCACGTAGTCGATCAGGGGCAGGTAAACGTCGCCCGAATTGCTGATTCTCGCCTTGCTGGCCAGTTCCGGCACGTTGTAAACGTTAACTTCGATCAGGTCTCCGACCCCAAGCTTGGTCGCCGATAAGTGCTCGTCGTCAGGCTTGGCGGTATCGTCCGGTTTCGCCGTGCTCGATTGTCCCGACGCGCTCTGCGCTGCTTCCGAAATCGGACGAGCCGCCGGATCGATAGCAGGTGCGCTTTGCCCTGCAGTCGTTGAACTTGATGATTGCTGGCCGACAGCGATGCCGGAAAACGCCAGAAAGGCGGCAAGCGCCAGAACAACGGTATGCTCGCGGCAAACTATGCCCGAGTTCATCGAGGACCCCTGACCTGTTTCCTGAGAGTTGAACGCCAGTTTAGCACAGCAGAAGGCGCTTCCCGACTGGTGATTCTTGCACTTCCCTGTTGTTTTTCCACAACTTTTCTTGCCATTCCACGTTGAACTCTGCAGGTCTTAGCTGTTACATTCATGGCACTCCAAAATCTGGCAGGAATCTTTTCGTTAACTACGAACGGCAGGAAATTGCTGCCATACTACTCGCGCTGAACCGAGTTCTCAATTTGAAGTAGCTACAGCTTCATAGTGTGTCGAGGGGGCAGGTTGACTCTCATTTGTCTGGGGCTGTTTTTCACGGGCCTGCTGTCGTCATTCGTTCTCACGCGGTACGTGCGTGACTTCGCGAACTCCCATGGATGGGTCACCGCTCCCACGCAGGAGCGCCATCTTCATTCCAGCCCCTTGCCTCGTCTTGGGGGCATCGCCATTTTCTTCAGCCTGGTTCTGTGCATGGGGATTGCTGCCCTTTGGGTCCTCAACCACCCTGATCTGTATTCGCCCCATTTCCTGAAGAGATTAGCCATCATTCTCGTGCCTGCCACGCTGGTCTTTCTCCTCGGGGTCTACGATGATCTCCGCGGCGTCGGCCCGTACGTTAAATTCGGTGTACAGGCCGTCGCTGCGGGCGTGCTGTTTGCTGGTGGCCTGCGTATCGTGAATATCCCCGTCATCCTCGGGGATCGTGCCCTGCCCTGGTACATCGAGCTGGCCTGCACCGTGCTCTGGGTTCTCGCCATTACCAATGCCTTCAATCTCATTGATGGTCTCGACGGTCTCGCCGCCGGTTCAGCCCTGTTCTCGACGATGGTCGTTTTCGTCGTCTCCCTGCTTTACGGCTCGAGCCTAGTCACCCTGATGACAATCGCCCTTGGTGGCGCGATCCTCGGGTTCCTTCGCTTCAACTTCAATCCCGCCACAATCTTCCTTGGAGATTCCGGCAGTCTCCTCATTGGATTCCTGCTCAGCGCGCTCGCTCTTCAGGGAGCCCAGAAGGCGCCCACCATGTTTGCCGTGGCGATCCCCATTGTCTCGTTCGGATTGCCCATCCTGGAGACCGTTCTCTCCGTAATTCGCCGCCTCATCAGCGGACGTCCCGTCTTTACCGCCGATCGCGAGCACATCCATCACAAACTCCTGCAGCACGGGCTTACGCACCGCCAGGTCGTGATCCTTCTTTATGGCGTGTCAGGGATTTTTGCCCTGCTGAGCCTTTTCTTGCTCTGGCCAACGGGAAGTTCGCTAGGATTGGTGCTCTCCGTACTGGGCATTGGAATCTGGATTGGAGTGCAGCATCTCGGCTATCTGGAGTTTGGAGAACTCGCTCGTGTCGCGCATCGCACGCTCGACCAGCCGCAGATTTTTGTGAATGATCTCGCCATCCGCCGCGCCACCGAAGAATTGAAGGTGGCCCGTGATTACGAACAGGTTCGCCACATCCTGCTCGCCGCGTTCGGAAGCAACGACTTTGATGTCTTTGAACTGAATCCCAGAACCACCCCCGAAGACTCTGCAGCGTATTCCCCGGCATCTCCCAACAGCAACTTTTTCCATTGGACGAAGCCCGGCACTCCCAGAAATCTCGACGGGTCGGCATTCTGGACGATTACTCTCGACCTGCTAACCTCGACCAATCGCAATTGCGGAACCCTGGTCGTCCGTCGCCTCTACTCCCGCCGCAACCTGCAACTGGATGTCAACCTCCTTACCACAGCATTCCCCATGGCGCTGGCCAATGCGCTGGATCGCACGCTGGCTCACTCGGCGGAAGTGATCGCATTGCCCGAACAAGACTCGTTGATTACCGCGCAAGCGGGCTAGTTGCCATCCTTCCTTCGAATTACAACGCGGTTTTCCGGTCCTGCAATTGTGCCCAAATAGAAATGTCCGCCTCTGCAGGCGGACACGCAGCCGAACACATCGCACATATTAACTATGCGACGCTCAGCCTTGATTCAAAATGTATAGGGGAGAGTTTTGTTACAGCTTCGCGCTGGCGTAAGAGTTGATTTCGCAGTTAAGGCAAACTTCTTCAAAAGCAGGTGCGGTCCATTCCATAAATCCCCCAGTCGGTCCAATTGGACCGTGACAGTCCAATTAAGAATATCCGACGATCCGTTCCCAATCAATGCCACTCTGAAAATAAATCAGCCAAACCTTCCTCTGGATTTTGGCATCACGCAAAGGTAATATGCGCAGAATTCTGCACACTCGGGTGGTTCTCGCTCCTTGAGTCCCTGACCCGTGGTGCTGTTTGCTGGTCGCGAAAGTTCTTCCTCTTTTTCCACACCCGGAACCACCACCGTTACTTTTGTCAGGTACTCGCTGTATTTACCTTCATCTCCACCGTGATCGACGCGAGGATTCGCAATCATGTTTGGCAAGACTGTGTACGGCAATACTTTCAAGGACGTAAATTTTGTCCCTTTGCAGTCCGCCACATTCTGCGTTCAGTGTGAGCTGATCAGCACGAACAATAAGCCCTGTTGCCTGGCGTGCGGAAGCCACGCAGTCATTGGACTATCACGCGTGCTTGGCGGATCGCTGCTCCAGCAGCAGACCGCGCACCTTATCACCGACTGCGAGCTGAACAATCTCGTCCGCGATTTGCTTCGCACCGTGCCCGATCCACTGGCTATCAGTGATTCTTCCGAATCCCGCATGCCGTCGCTCGCGCAGCGGAACCAACTCCGCGTGGCCAATGCCGCTCATCCGGCGTCCGGATTCCGCGCCGTCTCTCCCGCCGAGGAAGTCGAGATTCATCCGGCGGAACTCGATCTTGAGCCTGCAATCAGCGCTATCACGGAACGCGCCCAGCACCTGACCGGCGCCACCGGAGCTGCCATAGCGCTCCGCGCAGGCGATGAAATTGTCTGCCGCGCTCGTGCCGGACGCACCGCGCCCGATCTCGGCGTTCGCCTTCAGACCGATACCGGAATCTCTGCCGAGGCCGTTCGCTCGGGCGAGATCATGTTGTGTCACGATGCCGAGCGCAATCCGCGAGTCGATCTCGCCAGTTGCCGTCGTCTCGGTATCCGCTCCATCCTGGTTTCGCCGCTTCGTCATTATCGCCGCACTCTCGGAGTCTTCGAAGTCCTTTCCTCTTCTCCCGGAGCCTTCGACGAACGCGACGTGGCAACCATGCAGTTGCTCTCTGGCATGATGGTCGCTGCCATCTCGCGTATCTCCACCCTGAAGCGCGACCAACTCCTCCGCGCCAGCTGACAACAGATCTGCAATCTAAAATCTGCAATCTGAAATCGTCCTCGCCGGCTTCTGCCTTCTTATGTCTGATTTTCGCATTCGCCCGACCTGGTGCCCGAACGCCCCACCCATGCCCTTCTCATTTCATTTCCCAATGACTTTTCCACATTCCGCGCTAATATGTACCAAACACAAAATTTGGGCTCCTTCATGTCTTCCTCATCCTCGACGTTGCTCTCCAAGACGCCCAACCGGCGCAGGCGTGTGCGGCACAAAATACAGACTCCGGCCTATGCGAGTTTTGCCGACGATCAGAAGAGCTCCATACTCGATCTCCACGAGATCGTGGACATCAGCGAAGATGGCATGGCGATTCAATGCCACTCTCCTCTGGAAGTGGAAAAAAACATAAAGCTACTACTGGACTTGGCCGATTGTCCTGAGCACATTGAGACCGCCGGGTTAGTCGTCTGGTCCAATGACACAGGACGTACCGGTGTTAGCTTCTCCGATCTGTCGGCGGAATCGTTGGCACGTCTTCGGGAATGGCTCTTCGTCAATGTGATGGCCGGAGTAGCCAATGGCGAGACCGAGATTCCTCCCCCCGTGGATGCTGCTCCTCCCCGCCCCAATTACACCGACACGCTTGCCGCCGTAACCGCAGTTCAGCGGCAGGTGGAATCTCTTGGCTCCAATCTCGATGCAGCTCTTCAGTTGCTCGCCGAACGCGCGCAAACGTTCCTTCGCGCCTCCGGCACCGCCATCGCTCTCGCCGAAGACGATCCCGCCTTCATGGTTTGCAAGGCTTCTTCCGGCAATGATGCTCCTCCGATCGGGGCCCGCTTGCAGGTGGGATCTGGATTTTCCGGAGAGTGCGTCAAGAGCGGCAAGATTCTGCGTTGCGATGATGCTGAAACGGACACGCGCGTCGATCAGGAAACCTGCCGCGCCCTGGGGATCCGCTCCATACTCGCCGTTCCTGTCCGTCGTGACGAAAAAGCCATTGGGCTGGTTGAGACCTTCGCGTCACAGCCGAATGCATTTACCGAAGGCGATAGCCGGGTGCTGCAGCGGCTCACCGATATCATCCTGATGGCATTGAACACTGCCGGAAGCAGCCACAAATCATCCTCCGGCTCGGCAGATTCGAGTTTTGCGACCCCCGCCGGCAGTGTGCTATTTGCCTCCGCCGACCAGGAAATCGAACGAGAGAAAGAGAAGGAAGCCAAGGACAACGCGTCCTTGTCGGGCGAGAAGACAAGCCAAGGCATTAGTCTGCCGCGGTCTCACCTGATTATTCTCGGCTTGGCCGCCGCTACGATATTCCTGGTTCTCGGAGTGATTTCTGCACCAACAATTCAGAGCGAGGTGCTTCCGTGGCTCCACCAGAGGTACCGCTCCAGGCCAAAAGCAGAACTCCAGACTGTGCTTGCGTCGTCACTGCCGGCAAAGACGGATTCACCTTCGAATTCCGCAATCGAAACCGCCTCGTTCGAGCAGCTCCGGCAAATGGCAGAAAAGGGCGATGCTGCTGCCCAGAATACCCTTGGTCTGCGTTACGCCACCGGAGAAGGAGTGAAGCTTAACGAGAGCGAGGCTGTCCGCTGGTTTATCAAAGCCGCTGAACTGGGAAATGTTCCTGCTCAATCGAAACTGGGATCGATCTACTTCAGTGGCCGGGGCGTGCCCGCGGACTCTACCCGCGCCTACTTCTGGATGGTCGTTGCCCGCCTCAGTGGCGACGAAGCCAGCAAGACGCTCTCGCCGTTCGTGCGCGCCCGGCTCACCCGCGCCCAGGTGACCGCCATCGAACTCGAAGCGGACCGCTGGCTCCAACAACACCGCCCGTCAAACGACAAACCCGCCGCAGGCCAGCTCAAAGCCCGCAACTAGCCAAACTTGAACCCTGAACCCTGATTACCTCAGCGCAGACATTCCCTTAGCCGCAGACCACGAATGACTGGCGATTGAACACTGACGACTGCCCGCTCACATCCAGTGGCGGTAAAATAGGCGCAAGAGGTTCCCGTGTCCACCCTACGCCAAATCCTCGACCAGAGAGTCCGCGAAGCCGATCCCTCGCTGACCGAAGATCTTGGCAAGAATCGCATTCGCTGTTTCTCCTGCGGCCACTGCTGCCCCATTCCTGAGGGCCAAGCCGGAGTCTGTAAAGTCCGCTTCAATCGCGGCGGCAAGCTCTATGTGCCTTGGGGATACACCGCCGGCATGCAATGCGATCCCATTGAGAAGAAACCCTTTTTCCACGCGTATCCCGGTGCTCTCGCCTACAGCTTCGGCATGCTCGGATGCGACCTGCACTGCGCCTACTGCCAGAACTGGGTCACCTCGCAAGCGATCCGCGACCCCAATGCCATCTCTCCTCCGCTTGAAGTTACGCCCGAAGCGCTGGTCCGAGATGCACTCGATCAAGGCGCGAAAGTCGTGGTCAGCACCTATAACGAGCCCCTCATCACCAGCGAGTGGGCGGTCGCCATCTTCAAAGAAGCCAAGGGCGTCGGATTGATGACCGGCTTCGTCTCCAACGGCAACGGTACGCCGCAGGTTCTGGAATACATCCGCCCATGGCTCGATCTCTACAAAGTCGACCTCAAGAGTTTCGACGATCGTCACTATCACGAACTCGGTGGACGCATCGCTCCCATCCTCGAGAGCATCCGCCGCATTCACTCCACGGGGTTGTGGCTTGAGATCGTGACGCTGCTCATCCCCGGCTTCAACGATTCGAGCGACGAACTCCGCAAACTTACGGAATTCGTGGCCAGCGTCTCACCTGACATCCCGTGGCATGTGACTGCTTTCCACGCGGATTACAAAATGAACGATCAGCGCGACACGAATGCTGAAGATCTGCAGCGCGCTGCCGAAATCGGCCGCCAGGCAGGCCTGCGCTACATCTACACCGGAAATCTCCCCGGCATGATCGAGGGCGGCGAAGACACGAGCTGCCCGAAATGCGCCGAGACCTTGATCCGCCGCTACGGATATTTCATCGAGGACTACCGCCTTACTCCCGACGGCCGCTGCCCCCGCTGCTCCTTTGAAGTCCCAGGCCGATGGGCCCGCGAGTTCGACGGCCAAATCACCAGCCAACCTTTCCTTCCACGCAGACGCTCTCGTTTGTTTACAATCTCAAGTCGATAATCTGAAAACTGAATGCGCGTTCCTGCTAACAACATGTGGGGACAGCCGCCGTCGGCTGTCCGCCGGGTGCAGCCCAGCTTTGTCCTGGTTCTGTGCGCAGCCGCGCTTCTTGCGTCCTGCTCGCCGCGTGACTTCCTTTCCCGTCGCCTCGCCACCGACCTCATCGCCGGCTCTGACGAATTCAACGCTCCCCAGCAGTTCGTGTTCCGCACCGGCGTTCTCTCCAACAAGGATTACAACTCCCCCGAATATCTCGTTCTGCAACATCAAGGATGGATCTCGGCCACCACGGTACCCTGCTCCTCCGGACTTGCCCCCGCGCCCTGTTGGGATGTCCTGCTGACTCCATCGGGCGTTGAGACCGTGCGCGCGTTAGTCTCCCCCGAAGATGCAACCAAACCATCGATCAGAATGCCAGTCGCAAAACGAGAACTTGTTACCGTCACCGGAATCGCGAAAGAGGGAACATCTGCGGATGTCGAGTTCACCTGGAAATGGGTTCCGCTCAATGAGGTGGGCGGTGCGCTTTATTCCGGCGATGTGCACTTCAAATCCAGCGTCGGATTTCGCCAGTACGACGACGGATGGCGCCTCGTGCAGAGCGCTGTCCGTCCAGGCCAATCGATCGACGAAGCCCTGAAGAATCCTGAGCCCTCGTCGTGATGAGCGCGACGCAGTTGCCGCCTCCGTGGATCGGTTCCTTTCTCCATTGGCTGACTCCCCGCCGCCTCCGTGCGCAAACCATCGTTCTCGCCTTTTGCCTGTGGGCTGTTTGCGCAGTCGATCTCGCCACGCCGGGCGCATTCGATCGGGCCGGCAATATCAAGTTCCAGGACTTCCTCCCGCTCTACATCTCCGCGAAACTCCTGGCGCAGCATCGTTCCAATGACCTCTACGACGCCCGCATTCAGCGTGAAGAACTTGAGTCAATCGTCGGCCCGGCGCAAGTTCACGTCCCATATCTCTATGGTCCACAGGTCGCACTCCTGTTTGTCCCGCTTGCGAAGTTCTCCTTCCCAACCGCAGCGCGGATCTGGGCAACACTCAGCCTGCTGATCTATTTCGCCTGTATCTATGCTGTCTGGAATCACTGTCCATCCTTGCGTCAACACGCCAGGAAGGTTTTACTGGCAGCCATTGCGTTCCCTCCACTGTTCCACGTGTTCATGCGCGGACAAATTTCCGCCCTGATCCTCGCCTGCTTTACCGCTGCATTCCTCGCCTTCCGCTCGAATCGACTATTTCTGGCTGGGTTGGCCCTGGGATTCTTAGTTCTAAAGCCGCCATTCCTGATCGCAATTCCGATTACACTTCTCGTCGCCCTTTCATGGGAACCGCTGGTCGGTTTGCTGCTGTCAGCGGCCGCGCAACTGACCTTTGCTCGCCTATTGTTTGGGTTCGAAGCGATGCAGAATTACTTCGACCTTTTCCGTTATCCCATGCGCTGGATCAACGCTGCCGAACTCAGTCTCGCCCCCATCCAGATGCATTCTCTGCGTTCATTCTGGACGCTCCTGATTCCATCCCCGCAAGTTGCACTGGCGCTCTATGCTCTGACTTCACTCATCGTGATCGGAGTCGCCGCCGCGATCTGGAGATCGCAATCTGTGCTCTCGTTGCGATTTGCGGCAATAACGCTCGCGGCCATCCTGGTGAATCCTCACCTGTTCATCTATGACCTGCTGGTCCTGGCGCCAGTGCTTCTCCTCATCGTCGATTGGAGCCTAGCCGCTCCGCAAGCTGTCTCAACGCCGCGGTTGCTCGCATTCTCTTACCTCGCATTCATCCTGCCGCTATTCGGGCCGCTGTCCCGCTGGACCCACCTGCAACTCTCTGTGATCGTCTTTGTAGCAATTCTGTGGATGCTGCGTCACCCCGCGAAGGAGGCTGATGTTCCTTCGTGAATCTTAGTGTCCTTCGTGGGTTCAGATTAGAAGGGGTCAGGCCCAGCAACTTGCTTCCCGTAAATCACCCGTTGTATAACGCTTGTTCGCACGGGGACCCATGCAAATCCGAAGACCCATCTGCCTGCTAATAATCGCCATCGCGTGTGTGCCGGCCGCTCACGCGCAAAACAAACCGAAACTCACGCTCGACGATTTCTTCAACTCCGTCAGCTATCCCTCGATTGAACTCTCTCCCGACGGATCTTCTGTCGTGGTCGAAACGGATCGCGCCGACTGGGACCAGCAAATCTTCCGCAAAGATCTGTGGCTCTATCGCGACGACGCGAAAGGTGGATCGCTGATCCAACTGACGCAATCGGGACACGACTCCGAACCGAAGTGGTCCCCCGACGGCAACTGGATCGCCTTCCTCTCCGAGCGCAAATCCGCGGCAGGGAAGTCCGCCGCTGATGACTCCGATTCCGATTCGAAGGGCGAAGAGATCAGTCAGGTTTATCTGATCTCGCCCCACGGCGGAGAAGCGTTTGCGGTGACCGAGGGAGCAGAAGACGTCCACGCCTTCGCATGGTCGGCGGACTCACAGACGATCTACTTCGCCACCCGCCAGCCCTGGACCAAACAGCAGAAGGACGACTACAAAGAGAACTGGAAAGACGTCGTCGAATACCGCACAGCAGAGCGCGGCGACGCCCTCTTCACGCTTGATCTGAGCGCAGCATTGGCGCGCCATTCTGCCGCAGCCACGAAGGTCGAGAAGAAAGAAGGCAAGCCCGCCGAAAATCCCGATCTCACACCCGGCACACGCGCGCTGACGAAATTCCCTTTACGCGTCGACGAACTCCTTACCTCGCCCGATGGCACGAAACTCAACATCCTCAGCAATGCCATCAACCAGCGCGAGGAGAAGTACGAAGATGTAGAACTGTATGTGCTGGATGTGGCGCGGGCGCTCTCGCCCGCGACTGCCGGCAGCGGATCAACTGCCGCCCAGGCACCGCGCCGCATCACCAAAAACCAAGCCGTAGAGACCCATCCGCGCTGGGCCAATGACTCACGCCACATCTTCTTCACGGTAGAAGTTGGACACGTCACCGGCCCCTACCGCGACCTCCAGCCGCACCTCTACTGGGTTGACAGCGACTCTGGCGCCATCGAGCAATGGGACAAATCGTTCGTCGGCCCCATCGAGCACTACGCTGTTGCCGGAGACAAAGTCATCACCTCGGGCCGTCTGGGTACTGAAGTCCAGATGTACGACACAGCCACCCCCCCCGACAAACTACATCCCCTGACAAACTGGCCGGGCACCTATGCCAATACCACCACGGCAACGAAATCGCCGAAGGTGGGGTTCACCTATTCGAGTCTTGGCAAGCCCGAAGAAGTCTATCTCGCCGACTCCGCCGACAAACTCGCCGAGGCGCGCCCGATCACATCCTTCAATGCAAAACTCGCGCAAGCCGATCTTCCGCAAGGCAAGCCCTACCAGTGGAAGGCTGACGATGGCACGACAGTCGAAGGCATGCTGATCTATCCTCCCGGCAAGTTCGAGGCAAAACATTTGCCCATGTTCACTCTCATCCACGGAGGCCCCGCCGACGCTGACGGCAACCACTTCGAAGCCGACTGGTACCAGTGGGCCGCGCTCGCCGCCACTAACGGATGGCTCGTCTTCGAGCCCAATTACCGCGGTTCCACCGGATACGGCGACAAGTTCCTTCAGCAGATCGTTCCCGTCATCGTCTCGCGTCCGGGCAAAGATATCCTCGAAGGTGTGGACGCCCTGGTGAAAGACGGCATCGCCGATACCGACCACCTCGCCATCGGCGGATACAGCTACGGCGGATACATGACCAACTGGCTCATTACCCAGACCACGCGCTTCAAAGCCGCGGTCACCGGAGCCGGTGCAGTCGAGCACGTCGGCAACTGGGGCAACGACGACACCACCTTCGACGACGCCTATTTCCTTGGCGGACGTCCCTGGGAAGCGCAGCAGCGCTATCACGACGAAGCCGCCATCTTCCAGATCGATAAAGTCAAAACGCCGACGCACATGGTCGCTGGCGCCGAGGACATTCGCGTCGCAGTGCTCGAGGACTATCTGCTCGAGCACGCGCTCTACTCGCTTGGTATTCCGAACAAGCTCCTGGTCTTCCCCAGCGAAGGACACTCGCTGTCAAAGAATCCCTGGCACGGCAAGATCAAAGTCCGTGAAGAGCTGAAGTGGCTCGAAAAGTACGGCGGAGTCGCAGGCTCGAACTGATCGGCGTCACGTGCGATGTGTCATTTTTTTAGGACCGCTACTCTCAAAATATTGATTTCAAATAACTTGCGCTTTGCTGAGTACCGCTGCCGTTAGCAAAGTATTGATTCGCAAAGGCTTACAGGAAAAATATTCTGGAATAAGGACTTAGCTGCACGTCAGAGTTGGCCCAACTGCTACCGTCTTCGACGTCCTGAAGATGCCCGTACACCCATCCAGTGTGCGCTTTTCATTGCCTCGGTCAAGGTCACATGTCACAACTCGAAAATTTCTCTGTGGAAAACGTCATTACGCTGAAGTTCACCAGGCATTGGAACGCGAACGAGGGACCCAGAGCAAGGCGTTAATCTGAAGATGGGCAAGGATTTGTTTGTACAACCCTTTCCAAAACTCCGGGTTCATAGAAACCATCACCATTCTGTTGTTGGCCTCAGATCAGGATAACGCATGAAAGTCCCGGCGGTCGTCCTTCTGTCGCTCTGGTGGCTTCTGCAGCCGCCCAATCCCCCAAGCTCGAGATCTTCGGCGGATACTCCGTCGAGCACATCGCTCCCTGCGGCGAGACGACCACCTTTGCCCAAGGATTCTCCTGCGGCCTGGAACTGGGGGAACTGGCGTCGAGCAAAGGCTACTTCCACGGATGGAACGGCTCCGTCACCGCCTACTTCAACCGCTTCGTCGGCATCACCGCCGATGTTGCCGGACACTACGGGCCCTTTGGATCCAACTCGAACGCGCGCTACAGCTTCCTGTTTGGTCCCACGTTCACTTTGCATGCGCCGCTGATCAATCCATTCGCCCACGCGCTGTTTGGAGTGGTAAAGGAAACGGCGGGGAAGTCCGGCTTGCAGACCGCGTTCACCAAGCCCGAGTTCGCGCTCGGCGGAGGCATCGACCTAAGCCTCTCCCGCCGCCTGGCCCTGCGCCCCATCCAGCTTGACTACGAATGGCAGAAAAATCCCACCAGCGGACTCTCCAACCCCACAGGATTCCGGCTCTCGGCGGGCATAGTCTTAAAGTTCTAGATCGCCCCGTTCGCCACCCTTCTTTTTCCAGTGACCCCTGTCACTGACGCCCGTTCTGAAACGACATATAAGAGGCTCGTCTGCTTGAGCAGGCTGTAATCCCCACGCCGCTGCCCAGCTGACTGCCGAGTCTGTTTCGAAGCTGGCGAAAAAGCTGATTCGAGAGGAACGCTCGGTTCATCGGTTCAGATTCGAGCTCCGCCAGATTTCAGAAAAGGAAAACTATGATTCGAAGATTGCTACTATTCTTCGCCGCACTCCTGCTGTTCGCGGGCACCCTCAGTGCCTCGAATCCCAAGCAGCTCACGGTAATGACTCGCAACATGGATGCCGGTTCAGATTTCTGGTACGTATTGTCCGCCGATCCTAACGACCTCAACGCCGTCCTGGTTGGCATCACCCGGACCTACCAGGAGATGCTCGCCAGCAACATCAGCCAGCGTGCCGACGGCCTCGCGGCCGAAATCCAGTCGCTTCGCCCCGATATGGTCGCGTTGCAGGAAGTCACCACACTCAGTTCCGGACCGTACGGCGCCACCAGTTTGACGGTGGACGTGAGTGGACTCGACTCGCTCCTCGCCGCGCTTAAGGCCCGAAGAATGCACTACAAGGTGGTCTTCGTTCAGAAGAACGCTGACGTTTCTCTTCCGGCTCTCGATGCCACTTTTCAGAATATGATTCAGGTCGGCCTGACGGACTATGACGCCGTGCTGGTTCGAGCCGATCTGCTCTGCGATGGACTCACTGTGCGCAAGGTGCAGGCCGCACACTTCAGCGACGCGGCGACGCTGAGCTTCACCGTAGCAGGCACGGGGATACCGTTCTACCGCGGATGGATTGCCGTCGATGCCAAGTACCGCGGCATCAATTACCGCTTCGTCACGACCCATCTTGAGACCTTCAGTCCCGATTACCAGGCAGCTCAGACCAGCGAATTACTGCTCGGTCCGCTCAACACCAATCTGCCGCTGATCCTGGCCGGCGATCTCAATTCCGATGCCAACGTTCCCACCTGGGAGAACGGCCCCGCCTACGGAATTCTGACCAGCGCCGGTTTCTCCGACCTGTGGGCCACTCTGCGTCCGGGTCTTGCGGGTATCACCTGGCCGCTGTTTGTCGAGGACTCCGGGATCGGTCCGTCAAATCCGCAGAGGATTGATCTCATCCTCTTCAAAGGCTCGGAGATTCATCCGACGTGGATCGCTCGCACAGGACTGACTCAACGGAAAGGAGTCTGGACCTCGGATCACGCCGGCGTGGTGGCTGAAGTTAAGCTGCACAAATAACGCAATTCGGCAGACGGGGCGAAGCAGCATCGACAATTAAAACGCCTATCGGGTCAAGGTCATTCCCGTGGCGGCGCCTCAATGGTTACTCGCAAATTTGGGTTGGACGCTGGTGTTGCACTGCGCATTCGTCGAAACAGGAGAAAAACAGCAAAGAATTTTTTCTCAGGGCAGAGAAGTCCTGAACGCGAAGGGTTTTACTCGGTGCTCGGCACACGCAAGTCGGAACTGCCCAATCGCTCCTCAAGTGGTTTGCGGTAGCGTCGACTGAGCCGCACTCGCGCTCCGGTTTCGAGTAGGACTTCATACTCTCCGTCTTCATGGAGTCTCAGGCTGCGGACGCGGTCGAGGTTCACGATCCCCGATCGATGCACGCGGCAGAAACGATTCGGATCAAGTTCCGATTCAAGCTCCGACAGGCTGCGTCGCAGCAGGTGGCTCCGGGGTCCGACGTGAAGGCACGCATAGTAGTCTGCCGCTTCGATCCAGTCGATATCGGAGATCTTCACGAAGCACACTTCTCCCGCACTCTTCACAACGACGCGTTCAGGTCTGCGCGTGCGGTTCTCGCCACGACTCGCATCGCGAATGCGTTGCTTGGCACGCGTAAGCGCAAGTTCAAAGCGAGCATTGTCGAATGGCTTTAGCAGATAGTCGAGTGCTCCCGCTTCAAAGGCCCGCAGTGCGTACTGATCGTAAGCCGTTACAAAGATCACCGCGATGGGCAAATCGTGACCCAGCATCTCGAGGACATCGAATCCATCGCATTCCGGCATCTGCACATCAAGAAATAGCAGGTCTGGTTTCGCTACACGGATTTCGCCGATCGCTTCCGCTCCGGACGCGCATTCCCCGATGATCTCGATCTCGGGATCTTTGCGCAGAAGCACCGCGACATTGCTGCGAGCCAGAGGTTCGTCATCGACAATCAGCACGCGGATTTTGTGGTTTGATTGCACGATCGTTTGACTCGTCTGGAACGCGAATTCAGCTTGCGCTGGCGCTCGTCAGTTCTGCATCCTGCGCAACGTAGGGAAGAGAGACCACAGCTTCCACGCCACCATGCTGATTGCGCAGCTTAAGCTCAAATGCCTTCCCATAGAGGCTTTCCAATCGCGTGCGCACGTTCTGCATTCCGATACCCGACTGCTTCTGCTGCGAATCGGCGAACAAACAGGGACCTTCGTTGAAAATGCGCAGCGTGAGCACGCCGTTCGCCTGCGATGCTGAGATGCGGATTGCGCCTCCGTGAACGCGTTTGGCAATGCCGTGTTTCACGGCATTCTCGACCATCGGCTGCAGGATCAGGCTCGGTACCTGCGCCGCAAGAAGTTCCTCAGGAACATCCACGCTGAACTCGAGACGATCGGCGAAACGCGCCTTTTGAATGTCGAGATACTTGCGAGTGAACTCCAACTCTTCCGAGAGTGGAACCTGTTGCCGATCGGAATCATTGACGACGCGGCGCAGGAAGTCGCTCAATTCGGCGATCATACGCACAGCGGCGTCGTTGCGCTCCTCGCGCACGAGTCCAGCAATCGCATTGAGCGTATTGAACAGGAAGTGCGGCTCGATTTGCCGCCGAAGGGCATTGAGTTGCGCCTTCGAGAGTTGCTCGCTGAGGCGCGCGGCTTCAGCCTGCTGCAGCGCGAAACGACGCTGCGTCTCCGCAATGTGCGCGACGAGCAGCACCAGACCGTAGAGGATGATGGACGAGAGCGTTCCGCTGTAAAACTTGCGCAGCCAGAGCTGCACAAAAGGATCGGGTCCCGGAGTGAGCGCGAATGGATTCAGCCACTCCTCCCACATCGCGACCCAAGCGGAGGCGACGAGACCGATTCCGGCGCTGGCAGAGAGATGCGCGATCCAGAACGCAGGACGCTTCCATTGCGCCCCGGAGAATTGGCGATCGAGGCGGAAGATGAACGGAGTCGCGAGCATCCAAGGAATCCACGCGATCACGTTGGTAAAGAACAGGCGCAGCCAGTAATGATGCATGCCCTCAGAGCGCATCACAAAGACAGTCTCTGTGGCGTCGAAGAGGCCGAGTCCGAACCAGGCAGCGAATACCCAATACCACCGTGGCGAGTCGAAGTTGCGGCCAGCGTCCATATCGGGAAATCGTACTCCAGCAGCTCGTTACAGGGTCAAGAATGCAGTGAATCGCGGGTTCTGTGCAGCGGGCGGTGTGGCATCAGGGACGGATCGCGGGCATACTGCCACCCATGATCAGCAAAGCTATCACCGCCACCCTCGCGATGTTTATGCTATCCGCCTCGGCCGCGTTGCTGAAGTCGGCACCAGCGCCGGCCAGCGCGAATGGCCCGGAATACACCAGCGACGACCAACTCAAGCTGCCGGAGAACTATCGGCAATGGGTCTACCTCACGACGGGGTTCGACATGAGCTACAGCGCGAATGCGATGGCGATGGACCATCACATGTTCGATAACGTGTTCGTCAATCCCGAGGCCTACAAGGCGTTCACCGAGACGGGAACGTGGCCCGATAAGACGATGCTCGTGCTTGAAGTCCGCAAAGCGGAAGGCAAAGGATCGATCAACCAGCGGGGGAATTTTCAGGGAGGCGAAGTCATGGGTCTCGAAGTGCACGTGAAAGACGAGACCCGCATTCCGGGGAAGTGGGCCTTCTTCGGGTTCGATGGAACCAAGACGGCGAAGATGACCCCCACGGGCGCGGCTTGCTATAGCTGCCATCAAGATCACGGCGCTGTGGATACTACGTTCGTGCAGTTCTATCCGACGCTGTTGCCCATTGCGCAGAACAAAGGCACGCTGGCGTCGAACTATGTAAAGGAGACCACCGCGGAGAAGAAATAGCGTCACTCTCGCTAATCGTGTGATCGGGACCTGATGAACTGCACAGGGGATAGCAGAATGGAAACTTCGAGATGAACGGGCCAATTACTAACGACGAGCGCAGCAAATGACGACCAGTCATGTCTGACCCCTGATTACTGATCGCTGCTTTTCGCCGCGCTGGCCATCTTTACGCCTTTCGACGCCGCGGCGTAGCGGGCGATTCCTTTGTAGAGGGCTTCGGCGATACGCTCGCGGTAACCGTCACTGCGTAGTTTCTGCTCGTCGGTCGGGCTGCTGACGAACGAAACTTCCGCCAGAATCCCGGGCATGGCGCTTTCGGTCAGGACTACGAATCCGGCTTCTTTGATCCCGCGGTCGCGCAGGCCCGGAGTTTCGACCGAGAGCGTTCCATATAACGAGCGCTGCACGCTCATCGCGAGACGGCGCGATTGCTCGATGCGCTCGTGGAGGTCCGCGGGCGAGAGCGTGGGCAGGTTGGCCGCGGCGCCTGCCACGGCGTGCGCGTCGGCATCTTTGGTGCCGGCAGCTTTCGAGCCAGGGGCGGAGAAGGAATTCGTGAAGTAGGTCTCGACCCCGCGCGCCGAGGGCAGATCACTGTAATTTGCGTGCACGGAGATGAAGAGATCCGCCTGCGACTGGTTGGCGATTTCAGCACGCTCGTCGAGGGGGATGTAGTTGTCGTCCTGGCGCGTATAGATTATGTCGGCCCCGAGGCGCGACTGGAGCAGCTTACCGAGCCGCTGGCCGATCTCGAGGACGACATCTTTTTCAAGTAATCCGCGGCGTCCGACGGTGCCAAGGTCCCATCCGCCATGACCCGCGTCAACCACGATGCGCATCTTGGGAACGCGCGCGCGCAACTGCAGATCTTCTTTCGTTGGCGGTGGAATCACGATTGCCAGTTTTTCTTTTTCGGCCTGCGGGGCGTTGGGAAAGAGATTAACGGCGCCTTTGGGAGTTGTCCCCGCCCGGCGCACTTCGACAATCAGGCGGTATGGATTCGGCTCGAGGCTGACGGAGAAGTTGGTGTTGGCGCGGGTTTCAAGAACAACCCGCGTCATGCCTGCAACCGGCTGCGCCATCCGCACGCGGCCGACGAAGGCGTCTCCAATGTCGACCGACTTGTTCACCAAATCAGCGGTAAGTTGCGTGTCGTGCAGATCGAAGTACACGCGGTCTGGGCCGATGAGGCGGTGTGCTTCGTACTGTACCTGGTCTTCAAGATCGAGAACGATGGTGCTTGAATCCGGAGACGACCAGTGGCGGATTCCGGTCACGTGCGGGAACTTCGAAAGTTCCTGCGGAGTGGCGGGAGAGGTTTCGTCCTCTGTATCGGTGCTGGTGTCAGCTCCGGGCGTCGGCGTTGTTGCTGGTGTGGAGCTCGCGAGCGGGGAAGGTGGTTGCGGCGATGCCGTGCTCGATTTCGTCTGCTGATCTGCGTCCGGCTGCGTCACCATCGCGCTGCCCAGTTGCGCGTTCTTCACCTTCCACCAGATCCCGCCGGCCAATACTGCAGCGATAACTACGCCGATCAACACCAGGGGAATCACAAATCGGCGAGAGCTGGATTCGGTGGCGACTTGCGCGAAGAGCGGAGGCTCGGGCTCGATGGCGACCACCGGAGTGACGGCGAGTTCGGTGATTGCTGGTTCAGCGGTAAATGACGTGTCTTTTAGCTCAGCCTTTTCGTGTGGCGCAGGGCCAGTAGTCTCGAGCGTCGGCTCCTTGCACGGAGCAGCCGTGGGCGCGATCACCACAGGAGTTGGGGGTACCACTGGACGAACGCTTGGCGCAATCGCAGGCGTTGTCCATTGGGCTGTAACGGTCTGTGGAGCAAGAACTGCTGGCCCAGACGTGGCAGGAAGTTTAGGAACTGAGGCAGGAGCGACTGCGGGTTCCGCCGCCGAAGTCCCTGCAGGTGGAACGGAAGGCACGCGAGGCGGCGCTGCCGGAACGGGTGGTGGAGGTGCGGCCGCTTGCGACTGCATCTTCGGAGCCGCTGTCTGAGCAGGAACGGGGGGACCGAGAGCTGGGCTGATTGTCGGCTTCGGCGGCTCAAGCCTGGTCGCGGCGACTTGCGCCGACTGCGCGAACCGGTCTTCATCTTCGGGCTTGAGCGCGGCTAGGACAAGTTCGGCGAGAAGCGTCAGGTTCTGAACATCGGTCTCGTTGAATCCGAAAGGCCAGGTCGAGAAGGCTTCGAGCACTCCAATTACGCGCCGGCGCCCGCAGAGCGGGACGGCAACCATGGAGCGCGCGCCCAGCTTGCGGCAGGCTTGCAGGTTTACACGCGGGTCGGTTTCGGTATCGTCGCAATTGACCACCTGCGCCGTGCGGAAGCATGCGCCCGAGAAAGCAGAGTCGCGATCGATGCGCGCTCCGACATCCGGGCGAACCATACCGGCCGCGGCTCGCAGCACGATCTCATTGTTCTCGGCGAGCGCGATGGCAAGTCCGTCCGCGCCTGTGATGGCGACGGCGCGTTCGGCGACCAGTTGCAGGACTTCATCAAGGACGAACAGTTCCGTCGGATCGAATTCGGGGACGGTGGCTTTGGCATCGAACAGTGCGTGCTTCGAGGCAAGCGCTTTTCTGCGGCGCACCTGATCGTGCAGAGAAGAGAAGGCGAGCAGCGCCTGCAGGGCATCGTGGGACTTTGCGGCAGGCGGATCCGCCGTAGGCGCACCGGGCCATGCGGGCATGTTGATCCCGCCGACACGTTCGCCTAATTCAAGCTCCGGCTTGGTGGTGGAGGTGGCCATTCCAGCAGACAGCTCATGAGTAAGTTATCGGTCTTTCCGGCTACTTGCAATTACCCGGGCATGACCGTTTGGGCATGTACTTCGGTCATGCTGGTCCTTTTGCTCACCAAGGCTACATGCACCAAAACAGTTTCACCACAAAGGGCACACAGGATCACTGGGGAAGACCGAAATCTCGCGGTATACAGCTCGTCATCCTTCTGAACCATGGCGGTTACTAAGAAGGTACTATGGTGGGGTTAAGATTTAGAAATCAGGGCGGCTCTGGCCAAGCATATCCTCCGGCGGTGGCATTATGAACGCAGGTATTTCTCCCGCGCGACAGACGCGAGCCCAACATCGTCACGAACTCCGCACCCTCACATACGTCACGTTCGATGATGCGAATGGCGGAGTGGTCCGCAACCTGAGCCGCGATGGAATAGGAGCTCAGGTCGTCGCGGCGGTGCATCCCCGTCAGCAGCTCAAGATTCGGTTTGAGCTACGCTATCCCCGCTTGCGTATCGAAACCCGAGGAGAGGTCATGTGGGCGACCTTCTCCGGCCAGTGCGGCATTCGATTTCTGGAACTGCCACCGGAGATTACCCGCAAAATGAACGAGTGGATCTTCGGCGACCTGCTGGAGGGGATCTCGCTGCATGCGGATCCCGGCGAATCCATGTTCGCGGACCGATCCGGGACGGCAGGGCCAGATTCTATGGTCCTGTCCGAAGAAGCAGACGGGTTGATGGTCTCGGCCGCTCCGGTCACGGTGATTCCATTATCAAGTGGCCCCAAGGCAGTCGATGTGGAATCGCCATTCTTGCGGGCGATCGCCGCAAAGCGAGAGGTGCCAGAACCGGATGTCCGGGAACTGGACTGGCTCTCGCAGCCGCTTTCGGGGCAAGGGCTGGCTTGGGCGATTCATACGCTTGTCGTGCTGGCGGGAGTCCTCTTATTTGCTCTCGTATTCCTCTCCATTACGCGAGATGCGCCCCCGTGGCCGATCGCGATGGTGGCCGGGACGGCGGCTATGGTAGTTGCACTCTACTGGAGCTTCTTTCAGATATTTGGGGGATCTAGCTTGGGAGCGAGATTGGCGCGGCTGGCGGAGAATACGGACGAAACGCAGGAAGAGAAGGGACCGCGGTTTCGCTAATGCTTGCTCGGAGCCTCGGCGGCACCAGCAAGTGCCGTCCGGCAAGGGGCTATATTTTGTGGCGTAAAGCCACCCAGCTATTTACGCGGCTGGAAAATGAACCGTCACTCCGCGAGTATCCGATCTTCGCGACTGATTTGCGAGTAAATCCAGCTTCTAATTTGCGAGGAATTGCTGGGCCAGCCAGAGTTCCAGCGTGCGCCGCTGTCGTTGGGCTATCTTCAGGAATCGGATGCCCAGGTTCCCGTCCTTGTCATGCCAGGCGATTCTCGCCTGTGCTTCGATCCGTAATGCATTGTTGGGCAACGTGAATGAGACTTGAAGGTCCGCATCCCAATTTACGGGTTGCTCGGCATGGATCAGCATGCCACCCTGGCTGATGTTCAGAAGAGAAGCTTGAACAGCTTTGCAGCCTTTACATTTCAACCAGACCGGCAAATCCACTCCGGTGCGCTGATAGCGGAGGCGGCCGTCGAGGATCATGGTCCGGGCTGCGCCTAATGTGCGGACCGCCTGTTCCACAGAGATTGGTTTCTCGAAGGCGAATAACGCGCCAGTGGCATCGAGGCTCGGCCGCGATTGCGGGGCTCCCATGATTACCAGTGGCACGGAGTTCTCACGCTTTTTGGCAAGTTGCAATTCACGTAGAAACTGGGAACTGCCGTTGAGGTCGCAATCAACAATTACCGCGTCGATCTTCGATTTTCCGAGGCGTTCCAGCGCTCGCTGTGGTTCGTTTTCGACAGCGACATCGATCTGAAGACCGCCGAGCACGCATTCCAGAACACTGACTTCCTGCCAGTCGCGCGAGAGCACCATCGAGGAAAGTGTCATGCGCTCCACTGTAGACGTGTACGTAACGGGTACGAAGATAACCAACGTAACGAATGCGCTTGCCGGCTGCAGGCTTCCGCTGTGGAACCTCAGAGGGGAGCCGACGCCGCAGATCAATTTCAGAGTTCAGATTTTAGATTTCAGATTGGGATCGTCGACATAAGGTTCAGAGTGGCTGCGTATCGCCGAGCGCTCTCAGGTATCGTTCGGCTGAGCGGCGCAGCGATTCTTTAGGGTCTCCGATCACCTGAAATCTCGACCACGCACCGTAGTGCTTTGCGTACTCATACGGTTCGAGTTTACGCACTATTCCTCGAACGGTGGCTGCATCGACTGGAATGAAGTTGGGATAGCTATACATGAAGCTGACGTAGCGGCGGTCGGGACAGACCTGGGGCATGTCTCCGGTCATGAGCATGCCATCTCCGGCGGCCCAGTGGAGCGCCTGAAAGCCTCTGAAGTGTGCGCCGAGACGGATCAACGTTACCCCGTCAGCGACTGCGTACTTTTCTCCGCTCCAGAACTGGATAGCGGGATCTTGGAACTGCACCCATTGTTTGTCGTCCTCGTGCAGGTAGATCGGGATGCCACCGAAGGCGTGGCTCCATTCGACCACGCTGCTGTAGTAGTGCGGGTGGGAGATCGCGATGGCTTTCAATCCGCCGAGCCGATTCACTTGCTCGATGGTCGCCCCGTCAATGAGGCTCACACAATCCCAAAGAATCCCTCCACCGGGCGTTTGCAGAAGCAGCGCACGCTGTCCGATGGCGAATTGGGGTTGGGTGTGAATGCCCCAGAGTTTTTCGCCTTCCTCAAAGAAGTGATTGTGATGCGAGATGCGCAACTCGGCGAGCGGGATCCACTTTTGCCCATCTAGCGGCACGTACTGGCGCTCATCTTCGCAAATGGGGCAATGGCTTGGAGGGGTGTTGGAAGGATATTGGGTGCCGCAAGCGGCGCAGAGTTGGCTCAAGTGGTCAGGGCCTCGCGGTCTTTGATGCTCGCTCTCCGGTTCGCGATGCAGAGTCGGGCGTCACGCTTTCAGAACGGATGGCTGAGGTCGAACGACGGCTTCCCGATACCAATCGACAGTGCGGCGCAGGCCTTCTTCGAAGTGGACTACAGGCTTGTAGCCGAGGCCTGATTCGGCTTTTGAGATATCGGCAAGGGAGTGTTTGATATCGCCGCCGCGCTCGGGCCCATAGTTCGGTGTGCCTTCATACGAGGTCATCGGTTGCAGAAGTTTGAAGGTTTCATTCAGCGTGACGCGCCGTCCGGTGGCGACATTGAACACCTGTCCGGCGGCGGATTTTGGGGCGCTGCACGCGAGGAGGTTGGCTTCGACTGCATTGTCGATGTAGGTGAAATCGCGGCTCTGTTCTCCGTCGCCGAAGATGGTGGGCTGCTCGCCGCTCAGCATCAGGGTAATGAACTTTGCCAGTACTCCCGAGTATGGGGAAGAAGGATCCTGCCGCGGTCCGAAGATGTTGAAGTAACGGAGGCAGACGGTTTCGAGGCCATAGCAGCGGTAGAACGATGTCATGTAATGTTCGCTGGCGAGTTTGGCGACGGCATAGGGCGAGATGGGGTCGGGCTTCATCTGTTCATGCTTGGGCAGAGTCGGCGTGTCCCCGTAGGCGGAGGAAGAGGCCGCATAGATCACGCGCTTGACTTTGGCATCGCGGGCGGCGACGAGCACGTTAACGGTGCCGTCGATGTTGGCGCGGTTGCTGCCCAGCGGGTCGAGAACGGATTTCGGGACGGATGGGATTGCGGCCTCGTGGAACACGAAGTCGACTCCGGCACACGCCTTGTGCATGGCATCGAGGTCGAGAATGTCGGCCTCGCGGAAGTCGATGCGGTGGAGAATCTCAGAAATGTTCTCGCGCTTGCCCGTGGCGAAATTATCGACGCCGCGGACCTGCTCACCGCGAGCCAACAGGGCGCGGGCTATGGAGGATCCGATGAAGCCGCCGATACCAGTGATCAGGTAAAGAGACATGACTGAACATGATAACGGGAGAAAGCAGAAGTAAGAAGGCACAATGCGGAAGTCATCGAACGGTAATTAGCTCTGCAGTAGCATCACACGGTCGTTGCGGATTCCGTCAAGATTTGTTATCGGGGCCCTGGCTCTTGCGAAGGATTCTAAGAAAGTCATCCCGCATGAGGATCTGCCGGCTCTCGAAGAATCCGATGAGCGCAGCTACCGCCGCTTCAGGATTGGTGATCAGGGGCACGGATTTCAGCGGGTCGGTCGCGGGAAGAGAAGAGGCGATCCCGGGCCCCATAACCAGGCACGGGCGCGACACCTTCGCTAATAGCAGCTTTAATTGGACGATGGCGTCTTCGGGCATGTCGCTGAAGGCGATGCCCATGCCGAGATACGGATAAGTCACCCGCACCGTGCCTTTGGTTTCGAAGCGGACGCCGTTGGCTTCCATCTTCATGTGCAGCACAGTGCCGGCCGGATAGGTGGCCTGGGCTTCGACGTAGCATCCGTGGAGGCTGATGTCGCTAAAGGTGGCCCAGGTGCGAACGTCGCATCCCTCTTCGCGGATGTCGGCACTGCCTTCACATTTGTAGCGGGCGCTGCGGCGCTTCTCGGCGCCCCTGAACTGCTCACGCTGCGCCTCGGCGGCGAGTGCTGGAGCGACGGGCCTGTCAGGTTCTGATGCGCGAACGGGAACTGCTGACGCACCCGGTCCGGATTGCTTTAACGCCAGCAGGTACGCCACACCCTCGTCGATTTGGTGCGCCATAGAGATACCAGTACGATCTATCGTGTCTATCGGCAGACGAGGCCACGACCTGAGTTGCTGTATGAGAGAGGTCTAAGCCGAGGGCGCGGATGAGGTGTCCGGCGCAGTCGATTGCTGCGCTACTTCGCGGATATGTTTCCAGAGTTCGTCGCGCCCGGCCCCGGTCTTCGAGGAATAAGGGAGGATGCGTGCGGAGGGGTATTCCTGGCCGAGAGTTCGCAGTACGTTATGCAGTTGGTTATTCGAGAGTCGATCGCTTTTGGTAGCGACCAGCAGGATGTCGCGCCCGATACGCGGAGAGGAATTCGAGCAACTGGCGGTCGCTTTGCTGCGGAGGCACATTGACGTCGATCAACGCGACGCAGAGCGCCAGGGTTGGACGCTGGTTCAGATACGGTTCGATGAACTTGGGCCACTCCTGCGAGATCTCGCGAGAGAGCTTGGCGTATCCGTAGCCCGGAAGGTCGGCGAAGATGAACTCGGGGCGTGGCTTTCCGGGCCATCGTATCTCGAAGAAGTTGATGCTGCGCGTGCGTCCGGGCGTGGAACTGGTGCGGGCGAGTTTGGTGCCGACCAGGGAATTGATCACGCTCGATTTACCGACGTTGGAACGGCCCAGGAATGCGACTTCAGGGATGGATGGAGCAGGGAAGTGCACGACATCCGTTGCCGCTGCCAGGAATCGGGATAGGACCCTCATATCCAAGTTTCCTACGGAGGCAGCGGGATTGGCAAGCGAAGGGAATGCGCGGCAGTGTTTCACTGTCAAACTGCGACGCTACCGACCACGGGGAGAATGCGGCTCCACTGACAGGTCGCGAGGATGGCCGCGGGTGCGCGCTGAATTGAGGGCTGCCGCGGTTTCCAGGTTGGACTCCGGATCGGCGTAGATCACAATATCGGCTCCATTCAGAGAAACAGTAAAAATCTGAACTTCACTGCCTCATGATCCTCCGCCGATCCTCTGACACTGTTCGTCTTCGATAGTCCAATCTCCTATCGACCGCAAAAGGAGTAGGTATTTCGACATTGAGATGCGAAACGACGCGGCGCGGGATAGCGGTCGAATGAGTGCTCAGGCATTAACACCTTCGGAATCAGGATATTGCGGTACGTACTACCTATGGTAGTATTCGCTCGCTCTCGAAAGGAGCCTCTATGAAGCGCGTCAACGTATGGGTTGGGGTGGCACTGGCGGTCGGAATCGGGCTGGGGATGCTGGGTAGCCGTATGTCGAGTGCACAGGACAATTTGAAAGGCGGCAAGGTCCTGCAACGAACAGAATTGAAGGGGGCGCCGGGATGGGAAGCCATTCTGGTCGAGCGCATCCTGCCGCCGGGCGCAGAAAGCGGGAAGCACACGCAGGGCGGGAACGAGATCGTGTACTTGGAATCGGGTTCGATTACCTTTGAGGCGCAGGGCAAAGCTCCTGTGACCCTGAAGCCGGGTGAAGCATTCACGACGGCAGCGGGCGAAGTGCATAACGTGAAGAATGCCAGCGGCAGCGCTCCTGCCAAGGCATTGGCATTCTACGTGGAGAAGAAGGGCACGCGGATGGAGGATCTGTCCGTTCCCGCAAAATAGGGAATTTGGAGTTTGGGGTGCACGTCATGGACGAGAGCCAACCACCCGCCACCTGTCTGTTCGTTGCCGGTCTGATTGGGCTGGGGATCTTGGCTCTGCGCTTTGGCGATCTTGCGCTCGTCTGGCAACCGGTTCCAGCATGGCTCCCCGGACGCACGGCAGTCGCGTGCGCGTCCGGGGTGCTGATGCTTGTTATCGGCGTGGGACTGTTGCTCGTGGGCCGTGGGCGCAGAATGTGCCGACGAAACAGTGACGCGCAATTCAACAACCAGCGGATTTCGCCGCCGCCGTACTACTTTGGCAGTTCGATCTTTCCGGTGATTTTGAAATTCCCGGTCTGAACCGAGACCGCTTCTTGAGGCTCCGCACCTGCCATCGAAACGGTGTATTCGCCCGGTACGATGACGCGGTTGCCCTTGGCATCCACCTGGCCCAACGAGCGTGGATCAATGGAGATGCTTACGTGAGCCGACTCACCCGCACCTAGATGGATCCGCTTGAACCCCGCCAACTCTCGCAACGGAGTTTCGAATCCCTTTGGCTGTGTAAGGTATATTTCGACGACCTCATCGCCGGCCATCGTGCCCGTGTTCTTCACGTCGCCTTCGACCGTGACCGGATAGCCTGCTTTCACGCTTGCGGGAACCTTCACGTTGCTGTACTCGAAGGTGGTGTAGCTGAGCCCGAAGCCGAATCCGTACAGGGGCTTGTCCGCGAGATAACGGTAGGTGCGGCCTTGCATCGAGTATTGTTCGAACGGCGGAACCTGAGACAGCGACGAATAGAACGTCAACGGAAGCCGCCCGGCTGGATTGTTGTCGCCCGCCAACGTTTCAGCGATCGCTGTGCCGCCCTCGGCTCCCGGATACCAGGCTTCGAGGATCGCGTTGGCGTTCTGCTGCGCCCAGTTGACGGCGAGAGCGCTGCCGTTCTGCAGCACGACCACCAGCGGCTTACCAGTGGCAGCGAGTGCCTTCAGCAGATCTTCCTGCGCCGCGGGCAAGTCGATCGAAGTACGGTCGCCGCCGCTGAATCCCGCCAGTTTCACCGGCATTTCTTCGCCCTCGAGCGATGGCGAGAGGCCCACAAACGCAATCGTCACGTCCGACTGTTTCGCCGCCTCGACCGCCTGATTGCGAAGTGCGTCCGCAGGGGCCTGCCAGCTCAGATCAATTCCGGCGGTTCCCGTGTGGTGGAAGTACTCCAGACGAATCGGATGTGGCTGCGTGTCAGTGAAAGTGACTGCGGACTGGCGCACCTCGCCGCGTTCGGCGGTTTTGCCGCCGCTTTCGACGATCAGTTTGTCGTCAAGGTAGAGCCGAAAGCTCTCTGCGTTTTCGCAGGCATAGCAGTAGTTCACGCGCACGCCGAGGCTGTACTCTCCGGGTGCCGGGGGAGTGAACGTGCCGCTCCAGCGCACCGAATAGTTATTGCGCTGCAAGCCTTCCACCGGGATGACTTTATCCCAGTTGAAGTTGATGTTGCGGTCAGTACGGGTGAGGACGGGCTGGCCGGTGAGGTCCGGCGAACTGAAGTATTCACCGGTAAGACCATCGCCACTCCCACTGGCAGGATGCAGCGCAGTGTGTTCGACCGGCATAGCGAAGCCTTCGACCAGCGTCGAGCCCTGCGCATAGTTGATCTTTGCAGACGAGAATCGCTTTTCAATTCCGACCAGCGGATACACCGGCGACGGCGGTGGACCGTTGTAGTTGCCTTGCAGCGCCTGAATCAGCTCGGCTGTCGGGCCCACGACAGCAATGCTGCTGGTACCTGCTTTCAAGGGCAGAAAATGATCCTGATTCTTCAGCAGCACGATCGATTCCCGAGCCGCCTGCAACGAGAGTTGACGATGCTCCGCCGAGTTTACCTCGCGCATGGGAATCTGCCCGTACGCAAAGCTCGACGGAGGGTCGAACATGCCCAGCTTGAATCGCGCGCGGAACAGGCGCCGCAGCGCATTGTCGATCTCCGCTTCCTTGATTAAGCCCTTATGCACCGCTTCGACCAGCGACGGGTATGCCTGCCCCTCGCCGTATCCGCATTCGAGATCGGTACCAGCCTTGACCGCATCGGCGGCGGCGTGGGCCATGTCGGGAGCATAGTGATGACCGCTGAAGATATCCGCCGCCGCGGCACAATCGCTGACCACGTAGCCGTCGAACTTCCACGCCTTGCGCAGGTGATCGCCCAGCAGCATCGTATTCGCACAGGCCGGCGCGCCATCGATCGCGTTATAGGCGCACATCACCGACTGAGCATGCGCCTCCGTTACCGTGGCCCGAAAAGCAGGAAGGTATGTATCCTCAAGGTCGTGCGGCGAGGCATCGACATTAAAACCATGCCGCAGCGGCTCGGGGCCGCTGTGCACCGCATAATGCTTAGGGGTGGAGACGACACGGAAATATTTAGGATCGCTCCCCTGCATGCCCGTAACGAAGGCCACACCCATGCGTGCCGTCAGGAAGGGATCTTCGCCGTAAGTTTCCTGTCCACGTCCCCAGCGGGGATCGCGAAAGAGGTTCACGTTTGGCGCCCAGAACGTTAGTCCGAAGAACATTTCGTGATGGTCTTCGCGCATGGCCTGGTTATATTTGGCGCGCGCCTCGGTCGATACCGTCTCGCCCATCTTGTGAACGAGATCCGTGTCCCACGTCGCGGCCATCCCGATCACTTGTGGGAAATTCGATGCATAGCCGGCAAATGCAACCCCGTGCAGGCCCTCGTTCCACCAGTCGTACTTCGGAACGCCAAGCCGCGGGATCGCAACTGCATGGTCCCGCATCTGTGAAACCTTTCTCCTCCAGCGTCATGCGGCGGATAAGATCATCAACGCGCTTTTCCACTGGTAGCGCCGGATCCATATATGAAGCCTCAGTGGTTGCTTCCTGCTGAGCGCGCATGGGAAGAGCGAGCGCGAGCCCGATAAACAGTGCGACAAATGAGCTCACTACAACACGGAAAGATGACATGGAGTTGGCAACTCCTTCGCATGAGGTTTTGCAAGACTCGACATTATATGCGCCAAGCTGGTATGAAGCGATTGCAACGGCTGCCTATCCGGGCAGCCATTCGGCCAATGCATGCCGGCTGCCTCCTGGTGCGGGGCATCGGGCGCATTCCAAGAACATTGAATACCATGTAAGTGGAGCCACGATCATGGCCAATCCAACTATGTCCACCATTGCAGGCGACCCGTCCGGTGTACTGATCGAATTGGGAGCCGCGGTTGTAGGCCTGGCAGTACTGGCGCGGTTGGCCAATCGCTGGGGCTTTTCCGCGATTCCCTTATATCTGCTGGCTGGGCTTGCCTTCGGCAAAGGCGGCATCGCTCCGTTGAATCTCACGTCCAACTTCATTCATATCGGGGCTGAGATCGGAGTGCTGCTGCTCCTGTTCATGTTGGGCCTGGAATACGGTGGCGAAGAGTTAAAGTCGAATTTGCGCAAGGGAGTCCCAGCCGGGCTTGCCGATCTGCTGCTGAACTTTACTCCCGGAGTTGTAGCGGGATTGTGTCTGGGCTGGGCGGTGATCCCCAGTCTCCTGCTGGGGGGCGTGACGTACATCTCGTCCTCGGGAATCATCGCGAAGGTGCTCAACGAACTGGGGCGCGGCGAGAATCCGGAAACGCCGCTCGTGCTATCGGTGTTGGTGCTGGAGGATTTGGCCATGGCGATCTACCTGCCGGTGATTGGAGTGCTGATCACAGGAGGAGGCCCGGCGAAAATTGCGGTCTCGGTAGCCATCGCGCTTACCGCGGTGGCATGCGCGCTGGCTGTGGCCTTGCGTTATGGCAAACAGCTAAGCCGGGTGGCGAATCACGAGTCCGACGAGATCATCCTCCTCACGGTATTTGGCGCAGTCCTGCTGATTTCCGGGGCGGCACAACATTTTCGAATATCCGCCGGCATCGGGGCCTTCCTGGTGGGAATCGCACTTTCCGGGCCAGTCGCGGAATCTTCGCACCGCCTCTTCGGGCCGCTACGCGATTTGTTTGCAGCGACCTTCTTCTTCTTTTTTGGACTGGAGATCGATCCTTCGACTCTGGTACCAGCGTTGCCGCTCGCCGTACTGCTCGGGGTGATCACGAGCCTTACGAAAGTCGGTACGGGGTACTGGGCTGCGAGCCGGGAACGTATCGAGAAGTCAGGACGATGGCGCGCCGGGGTGGAACTCATTCCTCGCGGAGAGTTCTCGATTGTGATTGCCGGGCTCGGCGTTGCAACCGAGCCCCAGCTCGGCCCGCTCTCGGCGGCTTATGTTCTGTTTCTGGCCCTGATCGGGCCGCTACTCGCCCGGATCACAAAGTAGAAAAGAGCCGCGTCGGTTCGAAAAGCGCTGTGCTAAAGTGAACAACGGGTGTCATTCCAAATATAAGGTGTTATGAGAGAACCAAGAGAATCCGAACCTCCGAGCAATTCTTCCTCTCCTTCTCTGTCGTCAGCGCCTGCCTGAACCTCTTGCGTCAGCCACTCGCTTCGATGGGGGAAACCTCAATTCGAACGAGTGAATCTGTGGCCCTTTCGTATCACGTGCACATTTCACTCTGATCATTGGCAGCGCCATCCGAGGATGACGCATGTGCTCGACGTTTCCGCGAGCAGAGGGTGCTATCGTGCGACTGAAAGAGATTCGCCGTCCAGCCAAATTACTGCGCTATCGCGTAATTGCGTTTCTGGCAGTGCTTGGTCCCGGGTTTGTCACTGCCAACGTGGACAATGACCCCGGCGGGATCCTCATGTATTCCCAAGCCGGGGCGAAGTTTGGCTACACGCTCCTGTGGACGATACTCCCAACAACGGTCGCTCTCGTCGTCGTACAGGAAATGGCGGCGCGCATGGGGGCGGCAACCGGCAAAGGGCTGTCAGACCTGATTCGCGAGGAATTCGGTCTTCGGGCCACCTTCTTCAGCATGATGGTGTTCGGTTTAGCGGACCTGGGCACAATTGCGGCCGAATTCGCGGGTATCGCATCGGGCCTGGGATTGTTCGGGGTGAGCAAGTACATCAGCGTACCGCTTGGCGCAGCGATTGTCTGGGCTGTCATCGTGTACGGTTCTTATCGACCCATCGAGTGCCTGCTGCTGGTCTTTTCGATGGTATATCTTGCTTATCCGGTTTCGGCTTTCATGGCTCACCCCGATTGGCATGCCGTTCTGAAGCAGAGCTTTGTGCCGGAGATCTCCCGTTCTTCTGACTACTTCGTGATGGTGGTCGGGTTGATCGGAACCACCATCACTCCCTGGATGCAGTTCTATTTGCAGGCATCGATTGTGGAGAAAGGCGTCACAAAAAGAGATTACCCGATGAGTCGTTTGGACGTGATTGGCGGGTGCTTTATCACTGAGATTGTTACCTTCTTCATCATGGTCGCATGCGGGGCAACGCTGTATATCAGTGGTGTGCGCGACATCAAGGATGCGGCCGATGCGGCGGCCGCACTCAAACCGCTTGCGGGGCAGTTTGCCGCCGTGCTGTTTGCTACGGGATTAGTGAACGCGGCGGTCTTGTCGGCTGCGATCTTGCCGCTGGCCACTACCTATAACATCTGCGAAGGGCTGGGCTTCGAGTCGGGACTGAACAAGAAGTTCTCCGAGGCGCCATCGTTCTATGGCATCTACACGCTGCTGGTGGTCTTTGGGGCTGGTGTGGTTCTGATCCCGCGTATGCCGCTCATCAAACTGATTCTGCTTTCGCAGGTAGCGAACGGAGTGCTGCTGCCATTCGTTCTGTTCTACATGCTGAAATTGGTCAATCGCGAGGACCTGATGGGCGAGTCCAAGAACTCGCGGCTCGCGAATGTGATCGGTTGGAGCACCAGCGGCATCATGATTGTGCTGACCGTCGCGATGGTTTGGACAACGATTGCAGGTGTTTAGGAGCGGCGTCGGACTCATTGGTGACGAGCCCCGTTTTATTGAGGCTCAACAGCAGTCCGCGAGTGCTTCGCGAGCTACCCGGTGATGTCTGGACGCGCTACAGTAAGCGCGCTTGGGCATGCTATGGCTGGCCGTCCGCCCCTTTGGGAACGTGCGAGGTGATCGATTTCAGAACAAATTCGCGAATCAGATTCGCCACCGCATCCGCACCGGTGCCCGCCAATCCGTTGAGCAGGACCAGCGAAGCTCCGCGGTCAGCAGCCGGATAATACAAGTTCGAAATGCCTGCCGCCGTGAAGTTGCCGAGCACGCGCGAGTAATTCGGTTTCCACCGTCCATCATCGCCTCTGGCGACGACTGCGGCAGAAAGCGCGTACAACGTGCGGGAGGAAATACTGCCCTTGCCCTTGTAGAAGTAACGCGGGTCCTGATGAAAAATTGAGGGATATACGGCTCTGCCCCAGCAAAATGCCCGACACATGAGTGGCGAACGCCGCGCCGTATCGCTTGCCATATCCCTCGAATCCGCTGCCGTAGGCCGGAAAGACATTCTGATATTGCTCAGCGCCTGCCACTCCCGCCACGCTCAGGAACGCAACCGGGTCGAGAATGGAATGTAAGCTGAGCTGAAATTTCTGCTTCGCTTCCATCGGCGGCGCATTCCAGTCGTAGGTGCTGTAGAAGTTCGGAATGATCCCGCCCACGCGCTGCTGCACCGCGATCTGCACCTGCTGCTCCGAGAGTTCCTCCTTATTTCCATTCACAGTCACGCTGGTGAGCCCGCCGGCAACGGAGAGCGTGACCGTAGGCACAATGCGGTCCTCGCCTGCATGCACTGGAATTGGGGAAGTAGTGAAAGAGCTCATGCCCGGCGCGGTCACCGTAAGATTGTAGGAATCCGGCGGCAATCCTCGGAACTCGAATTGCCCGTTGTTGCCAGATTTCACGGTCCGTGTAGCAGAAGCGGAGGAGCCCACAAGTATCACCTGCGCGCCCTGTAGTACATCTCGATTGGTATCGAGGACCGTCCCTGTAATGCTGCCGGAACCCGCCTGCTGCGAGTCGCTTGCTTTGGAGGAATTGGAAAGCTGTTGTGGTTGGGGCGCATCCGGGAGACGCACTATCGTGGGCAGTCGAGCTCAAGGCATCCTGAGCAACAGAGATCAAGGCCAGGTTGGAAAACACCAGCAAAACGGAGACCGACACCAGCAACCGCTTGACCCACCCCAAAATGACACCCAATGAGCCCCACCTGTTCCTACTTTGGATTCAATCCGTTGTTAGTTCGACGCGAATTATTGCTGGCGAGTTATCCGGAGCGGGCAATCGGTTGGTCTAGAAGGGCAGTACGTGCATTGACGCAAATTGGCATCGCAAGCGCGGGATCGAATAGTGGGTCAACTTGACCCAGGACCGCTGCCGCGTACACCGGCGCGGTTAGATTAATCTCGGCGGGCGCTTGTTTTACCTGTCGTCTTCGCGGCGCTGTCGTCCTCGTCGAACCACCGCTTGGCCAGAAGAAGAGACCTCCGGCAACGGCCACCCCGATGCCGATGCTGATCAGGAGAAACCGCCGATAGGCGGGAAGCCAGATGGCCGTTACCGCCACGATGGTCGACGCGACGAATAGGGCGGCCGTGCCTCGGATCGGAATTGTCATACCAGTTGGTAGGGCCGTTTCGTCGAACAGTTGCTTGACTGTTGGGCGATGGCGCAGGCCGTCTCCGGGAACCTTTACGTCTGCGCTGAACGAAGGTAACCATCTCATTTGCGAGCGTGCAGAGTTCGGGATTCAACTCCCATTCTTCGCCGCCGATGGAACCTGTAGCAAGCGATTGCGGGAGAAGCACATGGAACCGGTCCGGAAGACGACACTCGATATGCGTACGCTGCTGCTGTGCTCCGACGTGCAGTTCCTGGGAATCACCCGGGGCGTCCTGAACCAACTGCAGCTTGCGCCGAAGATCGTGGGGAGCTGCGAGGCTGCGCTGGCCGCGATCGACGGACACGAGTTCGATGTGGTTGTGGTGGATTGGCGGGAGATCGATAATCTCGCCGAGTTTCTCTGTGCCGTGCGGCGGTCGAAAATCAATCGGCATTGCGTACTGGTCGCGATCGTGCGCGATCTGCTCGACCTGAAGCAGTCGTTCGCTGCCGGCGTGCATTTCCTGATTCACAAACCCGCGTCCGAGATGCAGATTGAGCGCTGTTTACGGGCAGCCTATTGCGCGCGTGTGGCGCAGCGGCGGAAGCAGCATCGGGAACCCGTCAGCATAGTGGCCACGGTGACAAGGCGTAACCAGCCTCCCACGGAGGCGCTGGTAGTCAACGTGAGCGAGGGCGGGGTTGGCATTCGGCGAGGACTTGGGGAGCATGCTTCGCTCAGTGCTGGCGAGGAATTAAGGCTGCGATTTGCCCTGCCTCAGGGTGGTGAGCCGATCGACATCTCCGGGATGGTGGTTTGGATGTCCTCGAATTCCTACGGGGTGCGATGGAAGTACATTCCCGCGCATCAGCGGGCCGCCCTACAGCAATGGCTGACTGAGTGCGTGGAGCGCTCTTTGTCGAAAGTGTGCGAGCGGATACGGGCGGCTTGCGCCTAGCAAAGCCCTTCACCACGCAACTCTCAGGGAACACGGAGAAAACAAAAGGCCCGCTTTGCGCGGGCCTTCTTTGCAGATAGATCCAAACCAGCTACTGATGGGCCGTCGGGCTCTCGGTGTTCGTGGTCAATGGCGCAATCTGCTGTGCGGTTGCCTCTTCGATCGCGGAGAGCGGAGCTTCCAGCGCGATCTGCAGCACCTGATCCATCGTGTCCACGAAGTGCATCTTCATCGACTTCCGCAGGTTCTCCGGTACCTCTGCCAGGTCTTTCTCGTTATCTTTGGGCAGGATCACTTCGAAGAGTCCGGCGCGGTGAGCCGCCAGCAGTTTCTCTTTCAGTCCACCGATCGGCAGGACTTTGCCCCGAAGCGTGATCTCCCCGGTCATCGCCATATCGCGGCGAACAGGAATCTTGCTGAGCGCGCTGGCAATCGCCGTTGCGATGGTAATGCCGGCTGACGGTCCATCTTTCGGGATGGCGCCTTCCGGCACGTGAATGTGGATGTCGAGATTGCGATAAAAATCCCGAGGCAGTCCCAGCCGATTGGCACGGGATCGAATGTAAGACATTGCAGCCTGCGCCGACTCCTGCATCACGTCGCCGAGTTTGCCGGTCAGGGTCAGCTTGCCCTTGCCATCGACCACGCTGGCTTCGGTGCTGAGAATCGATCCGCCGACTTCGGTCCACGCCAGGCCGGTGACTAGTCCGACTTCGCTCTTCTCGTGCGCAAGCGTGTCGCGGAACTTGATCACGCCCAGGAATTCGTTCACGTTCTCCCCAGTGATGGTGATGGCGTAATTCTCGCCTTCTTTGACCACTTTGCGCGCGATCTTGCGGCAGACGTTGCCAATCTCGCGTTCGAGATTGCGCACACCGGCCTCTCGCGTGTAGGACCGGATCAGCGACGTAATCGCATCGTCGGTGAACTTGATGTTCTTTTCCGACAAGCCCGCCGCCAGCATCTGTTTCTTTACCAGGAACTGCTTGGCGATCTCGACTTTCTCCTGCTCGGTGTAGCCATGCAGTCGCAGTACTTCCATGCGGTCCTGCAGAGCAGCAGGAATCGTATGCATCACGTTGGCCGTGGCCACGAAGAAGACCTGCGACAGGTCGTATTCGACGTCCAGGTAATGATCGACGAACATGAAATTCTGCTCGGGATCGAGCACTTCGAGCAGCGCGGCCGAGGGATCTCCGCGGAAATCCATCGACATCTTGTCAACTTCGTCGAGCATGAATACCGGATTCTTCGTGCCGGCCTTCTTCATCATCTGGATGATCTGGCCGGGCAGGGCGCCGATGTAGGTGCGGCGGTGGCCGCGGATCTCGGCTTCGTCGCGTACGCCGCCCAGGGACATGCGCACGAACTTGCGTCCGGTAGCCTTGGCAATCGACATTCCCAGCGAAGTTTTGCCGACTCCCGGAGGTCCAACAAAGCAGAGAATCGATCCCTTGGGATTTTTCACCAACTGTCGAACGGCGAGGAATTCAAGGATGCGCTCCTTGATCTTCTCCAGCCCGTAATGATCTTCGTTCAGGACTTTCTCGGCACGAGAAATATTCCGGATTTCCTTGGACCGCTTCTTCCACGGCACCGCAAGCAGCCAGTCGAGATAGTTGCGGGACACCGTGGACTCGGCCGACATTGGCGGCATGGCTTCGAGTTTCTTGAGTTCCTGCACCGCCTTGTCTTTGACTTCCTTCGGCATGCCGGCAGATTCGATCTTCTTCTTCAGTTCGTCGAATTCGCTCTTCTCGCCGCGGCCCAGTTCCTTCTGGATTGCCTTGATCTTCTCGTTGAGGTAGTACTCTTTCTGGGCCTTCTCCATCTGCCGCTTCACGCGCGACTGGATGGTGCGGTCCACATTCAGCTTCTCAATCTCGATATCGAGCACATCGGCGATGCGGGTCATGCGCTCCGCCGGATCGAAGATCTCCAGCAGTTCCTGCTTTTCTTCGATCGAGAGTTGCAGGTTGGCGGAGATCACGTCCGTCAGTTTGGCCGGATCTTCCATGCGCACGGCCGAAATCATCGTCTCGTAATTCAGCGCCTGACAGAGCTTCACGTACTGCTCGAACAGGGAAGTGACGCGCTGCATGCTCGGCTTCGATCGGCAGGGTTGGTCTCCGTGGCGTAGCGCGCCACGCGCACCGTCGCCTGCATGAACCCTTCGGTATCGGTGACCTGCAGAATCTTGCCGCGCTCAATTCCTTCGACCAAAACTTTAATGTTGCCGTCGGGCAGCTTCAGGCTTTGCACGATATTGACGATCGTACCGACCTGATAGATCTCGTTGGCCTTGGGCTCGTCGATCGAGGCATCGTGCTGGGTCGCCAGAAATATCTTCTTGTCCGCCGCCAGCGCCTCTTCAAGAGCGCGCACGCTCGATTCGCGCCCCACCACGAACGGCGTCATCATGAACGGGAAGATGACCACGTCCCGAATGGGCATCATGGGCAGCTTTCTGGATTCGTATTTTTCCTTGGATGTAGTCACTGAATCTCCCTGGTGCAGCCGAACGACGAGCTAATTGAATTTTACCTTGAGCGGAGGGTCTGGGTGAAATGGCATTTACGTTGGAGCGTTGTTGCCTCGGAAGCTCAGCTGAGTCTTTTGTGACATTGCCTGCGCAACCCTGCACGAAGGCCACGCAGGCAGCTACGCCTCTGCGAGAGGTTAATACTCCGGAACAGACGCTATCCAGCCTTTTCCATCACCGTGGCGAAGGAAGCGCTGCGCTTCTCGACCATCTCCCGCGTCACTTCGAACTCTTTTAGCTTCTTCTGGCTTGGGAGATTGAACATCAAGTCGAGCATCAGCTCTTCCAGGATCATGCGCAGGCCGCGGGCGCCAACCTTCCGCGCCATCGCCTGCCGGGCAATCGCCCGCAAAGCCTCATCGTTGAACTTCAGCCGGACATTCTCAAACTCGAACAGCCGCTGGTACTGCTTGACGATCGCGTTCTTCGGCCGCGTCAGGATCTCGATCAAGCGCGAACTCGTCAAGATCCTCCAGCATGCCGACGACCGGCAGCCGGCCCACAAATTCGGGAATCAGTCCGAACTTGATCAGGTCCTCCGGCTGAACGTCCTGCAGCAATTCCTGGCTTCCTTCTTGGTAGCTGAATGCCTCTTCCTTCTCGGCCTCTTCGCCGCGTGCGGAAGCCCAGCGATTTCTTGCCGATGCGGCGGCGAGATGATCTTCTCGAGCCCGACAAACGCTCCGCCGCAAATGAACAGAATATTCGTCGTGTCCACCGGCGTGAATTCCTGGTGCGGATGCTTGCGTCCGCCCTGCGGAGGAACGTTGGCGATCGTGCCTTCCAGAATCTTCAGCAGCGCCTGCTGCACGCCTTCACCGGAAACATCGCGGGTGATCGACGGATTCTCGTCCTTGCGGCCGATCTTATCGACTTCATCGATATAGATGATGCCAGTCTGCGTGCGGCTCACATCGCCATCGGCCGCCTGCAGCAGCTTCAGGATGATGTTCTCGACATCTTCGCCGACGTATCCAGCCTCGGTCAGCGTCGTCGCATCGACAATCGCGAAGGGAACATCCAGCATGCGGGCCAGCGTCTGGGCCAGCAGCGTCTTGCCCGTGCCCGTCGGACCGATCAGCATGATGTTCGACTTCGACAGCTCGATGCCATCGCCCGCCTTCTGGCGATTCATGAAGATGCGCTTGTAGTGGTTGTAGACCGCGACCGCGAGCTTCTTCTTCGTCTGCTCCTGCCCGATGACGTACTCGTCGAGGAACGCCTTTACTTCCTGCGGCTTGGGCAGTTGATTGGGGGTGCTGCTGGGGGTGTCGCAGTGCGGTCATCTTCCAGAATCGAATTGCAAACCGCAACGCACTCGTCACAGATATAGGCGCGGGGATAATCGCTGGGCGACGAGATCAGTTTGGCTACAGCGTCCTGCGATTTGTGACAGAACGAACAGCGGAGAATCTCATCCGTTCCCGACTTGTTTTTCACTCAGCTTTACTCCTTGGCGGTTCCCGCGGCATGACCCCACCCAGCTTCGCTCCACCCGTGCCGCATGCCGTTTGGGTTCTGACCTCAAGCGCGAAGGCCGATCATACCGCTTTTACCGTCTTGTAGATGATATCGTCTATGATTCCGTATTCCTTAGCCTGTTGCGCGTTCATGATGAAATCGCGCTCGACATCTTTTTCTACTTTGTCGAGCTTTTGCCCGCTGTGCTTCGACAGCAACTGGTTTGTGATCTCACGCATACGCAATATCTCGCGCGCATGGATATCGATATCAGTAGCTTGGCCCGACAACCCGCCCATGGACGGCTGATGTATTAGAATCCGCGAATTCGGCAGAGCCAATCTCTTTTTGGGTTCGCCTGATGCCAAAAGTAACGCGGCCATCGATGCCGCCTGGCCAACACACAGCGTCATTACGTCGTTCTTCACGTACTGCATGGTGTCGTAAATCGCCATGCCGGCCGTGATCGAGCCGCCCGGAGAGTTAATGTAAAGCTGGATGTCTTTCTCCGGATCTTCCTGAGCCAGAAACAACATCTGGGCGATCACCAGGTTGGCGATGTTGTCGTCAATTGGCGTGCCGATAAAGATAATGTTGTCGCGCAGCAGTCGGGAATAGATATCGTAGGCGCGTTCGCCCCGCCCGGTCTGCTCGATGACCATCGGGACCAGCATCATTTGAGGATCGTTATTTTTCACGTTCACCTGCCACACTCCGCCCCGTCGCAACCGCTATCTGCATGGAGAGGATTCGAAAGGTCCGCCTGCATTACGCGGACTGGTGATACAGAAAGTCGAGGGTCTTTTCGCTGCGGATTCTGTTCCGGATTCTATCGAGGCCCCCATCCTGTGTCAAACGAGCGCGGACCGCTTCCGGAGTCTGTTTTGTCTGCTGCGCCAGCGCTTCGAGTTCCTGATTCAACTCGTCCTCGCTGACGTCAATCTTCTCCAGCTCCGCAATGCGTTCCAGTAACAACGACGACTTTACATCCTGCACTGCCTGGTCCTGCTGGCCTGCCCGCAACCGCGGCAGGTCCATCTTCTTCAGATCTTCCATCTTCATGCCCTGCGCCGCCAGAGCCCGCAAGCCCCGCTCCAGACGAAGATCGATCTGACGATCGACCAGCGACTCGGGCACTTCGAAATCGTTGCGCTTCACCAGTTCGCCAACCAGTTTGTCTTTCGCCTCGCGCTCGGCCGTGTGCTTGCGCTCGGCCTCCATGTTGTCGCGAATCTGCTTGCGCACCTGCTCGACGCTGGTAAATTCTCCCAGCTCCTTCGCGAACGCGTCGTTGACCTCGGGCAAGTTCTTGTTGCTTAATGGCCTGAATCTTCACGGTATAAATAAAGGTCTTTCCGGCAAGCCGCTTGTCCTTGGCATCTTCCGGATAACTGACTTCGAATGATCGTTCTTCACCCGCGTGGGCGCCGCGCAGATTCTCCGTGAACTCCGGCACCGTATTCTTCCCGCCGATCTCGATCAGGACCTCATCCATGTGTACGGGCTGAGTCTCATCACCCGGGTTCTTTGGCCGGCCGTCCATCGAGGCCTGTGCAAAGTCGCCGTCCTGCAATGGACGTCCTTCGACCGCACTGAATGTCGCGTGCTGCTCGCGAATGCCCTTCAGCGCCTCCTCGACCTCTTCATCCTTTACGACGATCTCGGGATGTTCCGCGCGCAATTCCTTGTATCCCTCGACGTGGATCTCGGGCATGATCTCGAAGCTGGCCTTAAACGTCAGCGGTTCGCCTTCGTGAATATGAAGATCGGTCACGCGCGGCTGCGAGACCGGAACCATCCCGAGCTTCTCGGTTTCCTTCCGGAAGTAACGTGGGATCAAAGCCTCCACCACATCGCTCTTCAGATCTTCCTTAAAGCGCTGGCGGATGATCGAGGGCGGCACGTGGCCCGAGCGGAATCCGGGCAGCCGGGCCACTTTCTGGTATTTCTGAACGAGGACATCCGTTTCGCGGGCGACTTCATCGGCGGGAATCTCGATCGAAATCTCCCGCTTCACGCCGTCTTTATTCTTGGTGTCGATGGTTTGTGAGGGACTCACTTTTTACCTTTCAGCGTACGGCAACTCTGTCCTGTCGGGCTGGCATGAGGCGGATTCGAGCATTAGCGATCCGCTCGATTTTCACACGCCCGTCATCTGAGTTTAAAGATAGAAGGAGAGAAGCGTCAAACGGCGAAGAGGGTCGTTGGTCGTTACTTTCAATCGTTCGCCCAAAAAAGGAAGGTGCCGTAGAGACGGACCACAAATCGACTCAGACTACGCACGCTATTTCGAAAGGCGCTCCGCGATGCTGTCTTTATCTTCAGGAGTGGTGAAGTCTCTCCCGTCTACCATGGTGATGCGAGAGCCTGTCCCCACGGCTTCAATACAGACGACGTGATCGGGATTGATGTAAGTGTCGGTGGGCGCAGTTTTGATGAGTACCAGTTTGGCCACGGGCTGTCCTCGGCTGCATCCTATCAGAGCGAATCATTGTGCGCACGGCGGATACGCATCCAGCGGGGGCTACCCGGAAGTTAATCTCGTGTGATCCTCACCGGCTCGATAGCACGAACTGGTTCCCATCCGCATCTTTGAAGATGGCAAACGTGCCCCACGGCTGTTCTTGCGGATCTTCCGCGAACTCCACACCTTTGGATTTCAGAGTCTTGGACGTGGCGAAGACGTCGTCGCACCAGAACGTCATCGGCTGGAACCCTCCAATGCGGTCTTCGTGACCATCGGGAGTAAACAGAGCGAGCCGGGACTCGGCCCCGGGAATGCCGAGTTCGATCCAGCGCTGCTTCTCCCCGAATGGCTGATCGGTCAACACTTTGAATCCGAGCTTTTCGGTGTAGAACGTCAATGCCACATCCTGATTGCGAACCGGAATGCTGGCGAGTTTGATGCCACGAATCATGGGTCCTCCTGAACTGGAGCCGAGCATAACGTGAGCGAAAGCGGCCACGCAATCAGCCACATCATGCTATATTGATCATCGGTACAGCAATGATTTCGTTGGATGATTACGTAATCGACGTGCTCATGCGCGACCTTGTCGGGCACGATCATCGCCCGGTCAGTTTTCTGGTGTATCTGTGGCTCCTCGCGGAACAGCGGCGCAAAAATCAGCCGGTGCAGATCAGCTACTACGACCTGGCAGAAACGGTCGGGGTGTCGAAGAGTTCGGCGCAGTCCGCCATTGGATGGCTGGTCAGGCGTAAGCTTCTGAGCGCGACGAAGCAGAATGCGACCGCAGTTCCGCGCTACACCGTACACATGCAGTGGAGGGATCCGCGTTCGAGATGACTAGAGGCGAAAACCCGGTCGTACCCCATGATCAGGATTCTAAGCCGTTCGTTTGCAATATTTTGCCCTTAACGTCTCTGCTGTATTCATCTATTGACCCGGCGCAGAACTCAGACGCGCAACAGTCCTGGCGTTGTGGTGTTTCATACGCTGGACGAACTGTCCTGACGGGGGGCCGAACCCAGCCACGAAAGGCACCATTTCGTGGATATAAACAGGCCTTGTCATGCTAGGCTAGCGCTTACCGCCGTAACAATTTAGGAACCACCTCGCAGGAGGCGAAATGTCTGCCAAAGGTTTTTGGGTTGCAATTGTCTCGGTACTCATGGTTTTGGTTGCGTCAGCGGGGGCGCAGACGGAAAGAAACGAGATCGGTGGCATTCTCGGTCGTACGTTCATCAGCGATCAGGGGATCAAAGGCGCAACTTATTTCGATCCCATTATCCATTCGGGCAAAGGACTGACGATTGAAGGGGAGTACGCGCGACGCTTGATTGTGGCGCCGATCTGGTCGATCTCCATTGAAGGACTGGTGGTGTACAACCCGGATGAGGATTTGAATGCCGGTGAGTATGGCCATGCCGTAGTCCCCAGCGATTACAAGCAGTTGTTTATCACTCCGGCGGCCCGGGTCAACCTGTTTCCTACGACTGCGGTTTCGCCTTGGGTGAGCTTCGGGGCTGGGTTTGGGCACTTCAGCCAAGGAAAGAATCTGGTGTACGGGGGGACTAATCCGGGAAAGTCTACGACTAGTGCAGTCATCGAAGCCGGGGCGGGATTGGATGTGAGATTGTGGAAGCGCCTCAGCCTGCGCGGTGAAGTGCGCGATTTCTATTCAGGTGAGCCGGATTTCCCGCTGGCCCCGACAGGGAAGACGCGGCAGCATAATTTCTTTGTGGGCGGCGGGGTCTTCTGGCGCTTCTAGGCAGCTAACAGAAAACCGAGAGACGAAGAGCCAGACTGCCATTGAGTGTTCCCAGGGCTTTGCAGTTTCCCTTATTTACGTCTGGTCGCGGTTGCTACATCCTCGTATAGATCGGGCAGTCGTCGAGCGTCTTCCGGGGAATTTCCGAAGCGAGCGGATTCATAGACATCTGTAAATCGCGAGACGGGCTCGCGCAATTTCTCATTCTCGATCCGTTTCACAAGTTCCTGTGGAGTTTGCGCGGCCGATTTTTCCACCCCATGCCTGGCAAGCACACGGGCCATGCGGTCGTACCACATGGCTGCAGCCTGCTGGGGCGAGCGGTCCGGATGCCGACGCAGCCAGCACTCGTGAGACCATCGAGCCAACCGCGCGAGATTGGCCAACGCCGCCAGCAGAATCGCGACGCCGAGCGCGATGAGCACCCAACGAGCGGGCGAGTGCTCCACTCGGTCCTGGCTGCGATGGGCCCACTTGAGCATGGAGTGATATTTCCTGCGCGCCCATCGGCGCGCGCCTTCCCAGAGTCCGCGGGTGCCGCCAATTGCGGTCTGCCCAAGGACAATCTGATGGGTTGTGTCATAGCTGACGACCCAGTCGCGCCAGAATGAGGCCATTGCGTCTATGTAGAGTGCAATGCGTCCCGGGTTCTGGGCGGTTCCGCCGCGCCCGGCTGGCGTGGGATCAAACATTTGCCAGCCGTATCCGGGGAAGTAGGCCTCCACCCAGGAGTGGGCATCTTTGGCCCGGACAATGTAATTCCCGGTAAGGTCGTTGAACTCGTCGCTGTGGAATCCGTTGACCACCCGCGATGGAATTTCCAGGGTCCGCAACATGACTGCCATGGAGGAAGCAAAGTACTCACAGTGTCCCTGCTTGCGCTCGAAAAGAAAATTCGCGATGGGATCCTGCGGGCTGGTACGCGGCAGTTGGAGCGTGTAGCCGTAGTGGGCGCGGAGATAGCTTTCGATGGCCGATGCCTTTTCGAATTCGCTACGGGAGGATGCGGTGATTTGTTGCGCCAGACCGGCAACTCGCGGGTCAACGGCGCGAAGCTGCAGATAGCTGGCGGCGATTTGCGGTGGATAGTTGTGCCCGGCATCCCGCAACTCCGCTGGGGATGGGACTGCGATGTCGGAATTCGCCTCATAGCGGCTCACAGGGCGACTTGAATCAGGGTTGAAAACGGCGCTGGCGGCATCGACTGCCAGCAAGCGGTAGTCTCCACTCACGCTTCGCGCCCAGGGCGCGAGGAAGAATACGTTTGTACCGATGGGTTCCATCAGGACACGGTAGTGAATCAGGTTCTCGCGGGTCTGGGAGCGTGTGGCATATGACTTCAATGCCATGGTGCTGCGTGGCAAGAGAAAGCGATTGTCCGACTCACGCGGAAGGGGGAATTGCTCTCCGCGGTTGGACCAGGTGCGGCCATCGAAGTCGGCGAGAGCGACTCCTCGCCAGTGCAGGTCATAGTGCCCGATCGTGTCACCGTCGATTTGAACGTGCATGACCACGGCATTCGACTGCTGGATCTCGCCGATTTGCCCAAGCTGTACATGATCGCTGAACCCGGACGAGAGGTCGGTGCCGTACGAGTATCCGCCGAGATACGAGGCAGACATGCGCGGCATGACGAAGAACAGAGCGGCGCCGAAGATGACAATTCCGCCAGCCAGCAGCGGGGCGACCCGTGCCAGAGCGAACGCGAGATGACGGTGCTCCTCGCGATCTGTCGAATGGCGTGCCTGGATATTCGCCGCACGTCCGGATCGGCGCATTTCGAACAACATGAATGTGGCAACAGCCACCAGCATGAAGACGGCGAAGGCCAGTAAGAACAGGCTATCGACCGTCAGGACTGCCGATGACAGGACCATGAGAAAGGCGAGGATCGCCAGCATGATGTGGTCCCGCTCGCGCCTGAGCGAGAACATCCGCACGACGACACCAAACAGGGCGAGGTGGATGGTAGCGGGAAGAAAATTCCGCGAAAAGGCGAAGTAATCCAGGGCAAAGAAAACGAAGTATGCGAGGGATAGAGGAGTCGTCCAGCGCGACGAGATGGAGAACGTTCGGCGTTTGGCGAGCAGATAGCCGCGAACTGCCAATGCAGCCGCGACCAAAAGTCGAGATGGCAGGTCGAGTCCGCCGGTGAGAGAAAGCATCCCAAAAGCCGTGAGAACAAGTAGATACAGTCCGACATCAAAGTAATAGTCGACGTACTTCTGAAGCACAGGTCCGCTGGATTGAGCTTGTGCAGGCATGTGACTTCGATCCGCTTCGATGATAGGGCTCCGATCTCAGTTTAGGCAGTAGCACTCCATTGTTCGATATCGGGCAAAAGAAAGGAAGGGGCAGAGTGTCAGTTCTTGCACCGAAAGTCACATGCACCTGCGGGAAGAGTGCGAAAAGAAGTCAGATCGCAAAAGTCGGAAGGCAGAATGAGGAAGTGTAAGTCCGATTAATTCTGGCTTCTGCTGAGTTGCGGCAAGGTGGCGCACAGCTATATTGCTTTTGCAGATCTTCGCATGCTTAGTGCCGAGTGGAAGCCGCGGTTATGGATGCTAGAATGATTCAGGTCAGGCATCGGTCTCACGCGACGTACTCTCGCCAACCCCGCCAGGTCCGGAAGGAAGCAACGGTAACGGGCTCTTACGTGTGCAGTGGGTTCCCGGTGTCTGGCTTTTTGTCTTTGCGCCGATTTTCCGCACAACCCCTGACGTGGTTTCTGCACCTCTGATTACCGTTTTTTACACTCCGTTTACCAGTCTTTTCGCAAGAATTGTTTTTCCGGGCATCCACTGTTGGTAGGGCACGGCTAGAGAATCCATGCGGGCCCCGAAGGAGAACCATGAGTCGAAATTCGAGTTCGTCCCAAGTTCCTGCCCATATCAAAATTCGTGTTTCTGGAAAGCTGTTTCGCGGGCACCTGACGGCGATCGATCAACTGGTTCAGTCTGCCGCTGAATGCAATTTGTGGCCGTTGCTGAGCCTGGCTGAGTTGGAGGAGTTGGATCGGACTGCGCTGATGTATTTGATGGATGGCGAGGATCACCGGTTTGGCATCAGTTCGTGCCCGCAATTCATTCGCGAATGGATGGAGCATGAAAGGGAGCAGGCAGCGGCATAAACTTTTCAAGAGACCTGTTGATAACGCGAGCGTCGTATGGCAGGAGTGGAGGGTATGTTCTGTGAAACGATGGGATCCCTGAACTGCCGGCGGTTCACAAGTTGTTAGACATTCTTGCTCTGATCCTTCAAAATACAGGGTTTCCTATAAACAGGAGCCCTCATTGACTACATCTCTCCGCGCAAAAATTACTGCGCTTGGGACATACCTGCCCCCGCGTGTTCTCACCAACGCCGACCTCGAAAAAATGGTGGATACCACCAATGAATGGATTCTGGAACGAGTAGGAATTCGCGAGCGGCACATCGTCGACAAGGGAGTGGCTGCGAGCGATCTGGCGGTTGCGGCTGTCAGAAACCTGCTCGAAACGCATCCGTTTGATCTGCAGAGCGTCGATCTGATTATCGTGGGGACGGTCACGCCGGACATGATGTATCCCTCGACGGCGTGCCTGGTGCAGCACAAGTTGGGAATCGAGAACACGTGGGGATTCGATGTTTCCGCTGGATGCTCCGGGTTTTTGTACGCGCTGAATGCCGGGGCAAAGTTTGTTGAGTCAGGGCAGTACAAAAAAGTCCTGGTGATCGGGTCAGATGTGAATTCTTCTATGACGGATTACACGGACCGCGCGGTGTGCATTATTTTTGGGGATGGAGCAGGGGCAGTGTTGCTAGAGCCGTCCGACTGAGGGGGAGGGCGTGATCGACCATGTGGCGCAAGTGGAGGGAATGGGCGGGCAGTATCTCTACATGCCGGGCGGAGGAAGTCTCAATCCGGCATCGCATGATACCGTGGATCAGAAGATGCACTACATCCATCAGGATGGAAAAAATGTTTTCAAGTATGCCGTGAAGAAGATGGCGGAGATGACGGATCGCGTTCTGGAGAAGAACAAGCTTACGGGCAAGGACATCGACTGTTTCATCGCACATCAGGCGAATAAACGGATCATTACTGCTACTGCTGATCGCCTTGGTATGCCGATGGAGAAGGTGATCGTTAACATCGACCGGTACGGGAATACGACGGCAGGTACGATCCCGATTGCCATGCGGACTGCGATTGAAGAGGGCAAGTTGAAGAAGGGTAATCTGCTGCTGATTGCGGCGGTGGGAGCGGGGTTTACTTCCGGGGCGACGCTGCTGCGCTGGGCCTTCTAGAACAGACCAGGGACTTCGGATCTCGAGTTCGTCGCTGGCGCCGGGTGATGGCACAGGGGAGAAGGCCGCATTTCGGCGCTACGGCCGAGTTCCGGGGTTAGACATTCTTCCCGGAATCCTTCACAATGATTGACATCATTCTCAGGGGATTCTCCTTGAACAAACCGATACGCGCAAAGATCAGTGCTTTGGGCACCTATGTGCCGCCGCGTCTTCTCACCAATGCCGACCTCGAGCGAATGGTCGACACCAATAATGAATGGATCATGACGCGGGTGGGGATCCGGGAGCGACACATCGCGGAGAAAGGTGTCGCCAGCAGTGATCTGGCGGTGGAAGCTTCGCGGAAAGCACTGGCGCAACGCGGGACTGAAGCCGAGTGATATCGAAGCCATTATTGTCGGCACCGTGACTCCTGACATGCTATTCCCATCTACGGCCTGCGTTGTCCAGAACAAGCTCGGCGCCGATGGAGCTTGGGGATTCGATCTGTCGGCGGCGTGCTCCGCGTTTCTCTATTCGGTACAGGTAGGAGCGCAGTTCATTGCCAGCGGAGCGCATAAGCGGGTTCTGGCCATTGGGTCGGACGTGATGTCGTCCATCATTGACTACACCGATCGCGCGACCTGCGTGATTTTTGGCGATGGCGCCGGAGCCGCGATCCTTGAACCCGCTGATAATGACTCCGAGGGCCTGATCGATTTCATCCATGAAGTGGATGGCTCAGGCGGGCAATTTCTTTACATGCCGGGTGGGGGAAGCCTGCATCCGACGAGTAAAGAAACGATTGAAAAGAAGATGCACTACGTTCATCAGGATGGGCAGCAAGTATTCAAGTTTGCCGTGCGCAAGCAGACCGAGCTTTGTATGAAGCTGCTGGAGCGCAATGGGCTGAAGGGATCGGATATTGATGTGTTCATCCCGCATCAGGCCAACCTGCGGATTATCAATGCCACGGCCGAGCGGCTGGGACTGCGTCCAGGAAAGCGTGATCGTCAATATTGATCGGTATGGGAATACCACGGCGGGGACGATTCCGCTGGCTATGAATACCGCGATTGAGGAAGGCAAGCTGAAGAAGGGAAGTCTGGTGCTGCTGGCCTCGGTAGGGGCTGGATTTACGATCGGGGCTACGCTGATGCGCTGGGCATTCTAAAATCGATATCAGGCTGCCTTAGCGCGAATTGAACGGCTCTCATCGACCTTGTTCTCGATGGTGGATTGCTGAGGCCCATTCAAGCTTCTTCCGTGACGTTCGTAACTCGTTCGGAGGGTTATTTCGATAGGACGGCGCATTTCCCGCTGCTATTGTCGAGCGCACGCTCGCTCCAGTGGGGAGATGGCGGCGTGACGCGCCATGATCCGTGCTCTTCTGTTGCGTGTCTTCTTAGCCTTGAGTTCGATTGCGATTCGCCCAGCGGGCCGATCCGCGCGAGAGCAAACTGCTCGTTCTGGAGCGCTTGTGGAATGAAGCGCAGGTGAACCGGGATTCGGCCGCGCTGGATGCGCTGGTTTCGAGCCGCTTCGTGAACACGGAATGGGATGGCGAAATCAGCGACAAGCAGAAATTCCTCGCCGATATCAAAGATCCGCGATTCAAGCCCACCGCAGCCAACATTCAAGATGTGAAGATGAATTTCTTTGGAGATACGGCCGTGGTCACCGGCATCTATCACACGCAGGGCAACTATCAAGGCAAGCCTACGATCATGTGGGACGCTTCACCGATACGTGGGTCTTAGATACGGGCAAGTGGCAGTGCGTCGCCAGCCACACCAGTCTGCTGAAGAAGTAGTCCAGACCTGACTCCAGCGTTTATACTCTCATAAATTCTTTTTATGGGCGAAAGCCGCGACCGGCGTCGGCTCGCGATGATCTAATCAGGCCAGGATTGCCGTTCGCGGTCCATGTCACAGTCCTCATGGAAACCGCTTCCGCATCCTCGCGCATGGAAGGTGCTGCTCGCGTTCGCCATCATCTACTTCGTTTGGGGATCGACTTTTCTTGCCATCCGCGTCGGCGTGCACGAAGTGCCGCCGTTTCTGCTCGCGGGGATGCGTTTTCTGGTCGCCGGGGTGGCTCTGTTTGCGTGGATGCGGCGTCACGGGCACGCCTCTGCCCAGCGCGCGAGAGTGGGGATCTGCAACGCTGTTGGCTTTGCTGATCTTTGTCCTGGACTACGGGCTGCTCTTCTGGGCGGAGCGGCGCGTGCCTTCGGGAATTGCGGCGGTGATGATGGCGACCATTCCGGTGTTTATGACTTTGTCAGAGATCCTGATGCTGAAGACGCAGCGGCTCACTCTTCGGCTGGTGATCGCGTTGCTGGTCGGCATGGGCGGGGTGGCGCGTTCTTGTCAGCCGCACGCGAGTTTTGGCGATGCGCCGATCGACACGCTCGGCGCGTGCGCGCTGATCGTGGCGGCCATCAGTTGGTCGGTCTCGTCCGCTCTGAGCAAGAAGTTGCCGCTGCCCTCGGCCAAAGCGATGAGTTCCGGAGCGCAGATGCTGGCCGGAGGATTCTTGCTGGTGATCACGGCGGCGTTACTCGGCGAATTTCGGGGATTCCATGTGCAGGCCGTTTCGCTGAAAGGCTTGGGTTGCGCTGGTTTATCTGATCGTCGCGGGATCGATCATCGGCTTCACGGCTTATGTCTGGCTGATTCATCATGAGTCGCCGACAAAGGTGGGGACTTATGCGTATGTGAACCCGGTGTTGCGGTTCTGATCGGATATTTCTTTGGGGGCGAGGCGCTGGGGCCGAGCACGATTGTCGGGACGGCCTTGGTGCTGGTTAGCGTGGTGGTGATTACGACTGCCAGAGCGAAAAAGGCAGAACCTCGCATAAGTGGGAGTGCGATGCCAGTTTCAGGCGAAGCTGAACGAGCCTAGTGACGTATGCAAACTGCGCGGGCAAGAATGCAGCGCCACATGTTTGCGTTACGGATGGGTCATCTTCTCCGGCTTGACCAGCTGATCGAATTCCTCGCCGGTCAGGTGTCCCAGCTTCAACGCGGCTTCGCGCAGGCTTGAATGTTCTACGTGGGCGGTGTGGGCGATCTGCGCGGCTTTGTCGTATCCCACCTTTGGCGCCAGGGCCGTGACCAGCATCAGCGAATTCTTCACATACCAATTCACCTTTTCGCGCTCGACCTCGATGCCCTTGATCATGTATTCGACGTAGCCGTGGCAGGCGTCGGTAATCAGCGTGACCGAGTGCAAGAAGTTGTAGATTATGACGGGCTTAAAGACGTTCAGTTCGAAGTTGCCTTGCGATCCGGCGAACCCGACGGCGGCAGTCGCACCGTGAACCTGCGCGCAGACCATCGTCATGGCTTCGCACTGCGTGGGATTCACTTTGCCGGGCATGATGGACGACCCGGGCTCGTTTTCGGGAATCGAAAGCTCGCCTAATCCGCATCGCGGGCCCGAAGCAAGCCAGCGAATGTCATTCGAGATCTTCATGAAAGATGCGGCCAGAGTTTCCATCGCACCCTGCGCAAATACGATTTCGTCGTGAGCCGACAGCGCTGCGAACTTGTTGCGGATGGGAGCGGAAGGGAAGTCCCGTGAGCTCGGCGATCTTTCTTCGCCGCGCGCTCGGCGAACTCGGGATGAGTATTGAGGCCTGTGCCCACCGCAGTTCCGCCGATTGCCAGATCGTAGAGTCCTTCCAGCACCTGCTCCAGGCGCCGGATATCGCGGTCGAGCAGGCTCGCCCATCCGCCGAACTCCTGGCCGATGGTGAGAGGCACGGCGTCCTGCAGATGCGTGCGGCCGATCTTCACGATGCCGTCGAACTCTTTGGCTTTTGCGGCAATCGCGTCGCTGACGGTCTTGACGGCAGGGATAAGCGCATTCTTCACGCGATCGGCTGCCGCGATGTGCATGGCTGCCGGGAACGTGTCGTTCGAGGACTGCGACATGTTCACGTGATCGTTGGGATGAATGGGCTTCTTCGATCCCATCTCGCCGCCGGCGATCTCAATGGCGCGGTTCGAGATGACCTCGTTCACGTTCATGTTGGTCTGGGTGCCGCTGCCGGTCTGCCATATGCGGAGAGGGAACTGGTCGTTCAGGTTGCCGGCGATCACCTCGTCGGCAGCCTGCACGATCAGTTTTGCTTTATCCGCCGGAAGTTTGCCGAGATCCTGGTTCACCAGCGCGCACGCCTTTTTCAAAGTTCCGAAGGCGCGAATCAACTCGGGCGGCATGGTATCGCGTCCGATGTTGAAGTGCAGCAGGGAACGCTGGGTTTGGGCTCCCCAGTACACGTTGGAGGGGACTTCGATCTTTCCCATGCTGTCGGATTCAATGCGGGTCTTCGTGGCCGGTTCGATAAGAGTGGACATGCTGTGCTCCTGAATGAGCGGCGAGATGAAGGCAACCGGAAATTATAGCGCGGACACAGAACAGGTCCCGCGCGAGGGCGGGACGTCGGTGCTACAACAATAGTGGCGCGTGCTAGAATCAACCGTTTCCGGGTCGTGCTCGAACCTCCGTAGCCTCGGGTGACTCCACACGCGCGCCATGCCTGAATTCCTCGCCGCTGAAGAGATAGATACCCTGCCGAAAGCGAAGACGAAGCCTCGCCCGGAGATACGAACCGATGTGCTGGTGATCGGAGCGGGACCGACCGGACTGGCTTGTGCGATTGAGGCACAAAAGGTCGGGTTGAAGGTCATTGTTCTCGATAAGGGATGTCTGGTGAACTCGCTGTTTCACTATCCAGCGAACATGACCTTCTTTACGACGCCGGAGTTGCTTGAGATTGGAGACATACCATTCACAACGGCGCAACAAAAGCCCACGCGCGAAGAGGCACTGGAGTACTACCGAAAGGTTGCGGAGCATTACCGCGTCGACGTCCGCCAGTATGAGTGGGTGAAGACGGTCATGGGTGAGGACGGGAAATTCAGCGTGTGCGCAACGGATCGCGCCGGACGTCCTCACGACTACGTGACCAAAAAGGTGATTGTCTCCACCGGTTACTACGATCTGGCGAACCGGCTCAATATTCCGGGCGAAGATCTGGCCAAGGTTTCGCACTATTACGGCGAGCCGCATCCGTATTACGACACGGATGTTCTGGTGATCGGCGGGAAGAATTCGGCGGCCATCGCTTCGCTCGATCTCTGGCGACATGGAGCGCGCGTCACGCTGGTGCATCGTGAGTCCCAGTTGCATCATCACGTGAAGTACTGGATCAAACCGGACTTGGAGAACAGGATTAAGGCTGGAGAGATCGAGGCGTACTTTAACAGTTCAGTGATGGAGATTGGCACGGATCATGTAGTGGTTACGACTCCGCACGGGCCGGTTCGATTGAAGAACGATTTCGTTTTGGCGCTGATTGGCTATCATCCGGATTACGATTTTTTGCGCAGTATGGGGATTGAGTTGTCGGAGCAGCAGTGCCGTCCCGTGTGTGACCCGGTATCGCTGGAGAGCAACGTCCGCGGTATCTACGTGGCCGGCGTAATCGTGGCGGGCTCGCGTACGAATGAGATCTTCATCGAGAATGGACGCTTCCATGGGAAGCAGATTGCGGCTGATCTGAAGCTGAAGCTCCGGGCTTAGAAAACAATTCGCCACACAGGACACAGGGGATCACAGATCTCTTGGGCCGAATCTCGCGGTCCTTTGCCTAACCACCTTCCCGCCACTAGATTTGAATACCCGCATGGAACCGGAACCAGAACACGGCGCAATGACCATCTCGCTCGGCTCGTACGCGCGGCTGCTGCGCAGAAACCGCAATTTCCGGCGGCTCTGGCTGGCGCAGATCGTCAGCGAGATTGGGGACTGGTTCTATACGCTCTCAATTTACACGCTGCTTCTGCAGTTGACGGGGCATGCCGGATCGGTTGCGCTGGCATTGGTTCTGCAGGTGATCCCGCAGACCTTCGCCGGGCCAACTGCGGGAGTCGTGAACGATCGGCTGAAGCGCAAGCACGTAATGATCGCAGCCGACCTGATCCGCTGCATCATCGTGCTGGCGATGCTGCTGGTGCGTTCGCCCTCGATCGTATGGCTGGTTTATCCGCTGCTGTTGGCGGAGACGACATTGGCTGCGTTTTTCGAGCCGGCGCGCAGCGCTGTAATCCCGAACATCGCCGAGGCGGAGGAGGTCCTGATCGCCAATACGCTCTCTTCGGCAACATGGTCTGTGAACCTTCTGATTGGAGCGTCGGTCGGAGGAGTAGTGGCCGCATTTCTTGGGAGGGACGCCACTTTTATCCTGAACGCGCTCTCGTTTCTGGTCTCCGCGGTCTTGATTGGCGGAATGAAGTTCCATGAACCGCACGCGGAGGGTTCCGCTCCACTGAGGCTCCGCGATCTGGTGGACTATTCTCCTGTGCTCGAGGGTATTCGGTACATAGCGAGCCATCGCACGCTGTTGCCGGCGGTATTCGCCAAGGCAGGAGAGTTGATGGTGGGACCGAGTTGGGTGATCTTCACGGTGATGGGAGCCCGCGAGTTCGCGGTGCATGGGCGCGGCATCGATCCGGCTGGAGGGGCTATGTTGGGCATGAGCATCTTGCTGGGAGGACGCGGGCTTGGTGCTTTGGTGGGGCCGCTGGTCGCGGCGCCCTGGGCAGCCCGAAGCGATTCCCGGTTGCGGTACGGGATTCTGCTGGGTTATTTGACCATCTCCCTGGGCTATGGCCTTCTAGGACTTAGCCGCAACGTCTGGATGGCCGCAGGCTGCGCGATGTTGGCGCATGCTGGAGGATCAACGGTGTGGGTGTTCTCCACGACTCTGCTGCAATTTCATTCGGAAGACCGGTTCCGGGGACGGGTATTTTCCGCGGATCTGGGACTCGCCAGCTTTACTTTTGCGGTCACGGCTTACCTCGCGGGACACTATCTTGATTTGGGCGTTTCCGCGCGCGCACTGTCGACTGGAACTGGCATATTTATGCTTGTGCCTGCGGGTGTGTTAGCGATCGCGCTTTGGGCAAACCGCTCGAAGGTCTCCGCTGCTACTTAGTTATCGGGGCTGTTGAACACTATTCCGTCCGAATGACAGGGTGAGCTATATTTCAGTCGTATTTTGTTAACGCGTGAGTCGATCGATCTTTGCGGCCATAATGAAATCGCTCTCGGTCAGTCCATTAATTTTGTGAGTCCACAGAGTAATTTCCACCTTGCCCCACATCAGCAGTATATCGGGATGATGTCCTTGCTCTTCGGCGATGGCACCGACACGGTTCACGAAATCCAGGGCCTGCTTGAAATCGGGAAAGCGAAACTCACGCCGCAAATGGTGCTCATTCAGCACGCTCCATTCAGGAACGCTCTCGTGTAGATTTTGCAGGTTAATACCTTTTAGCGCGGGGGTACCGCCCCGGCAGGGGGCGCATTGCTTATCGGCAAGTTGTTCCGCCATCTCTGACCTCTTCCCGTGGAGACTGGAAGCATGTTAACAGCCCAGTGGCCGCCGGCCGAGGGACGGATCTGAGCGGCTGCGCTGCATAGGAGCCTGATCCCGTTGCGTGTACAATTGTGTTCCGCCCGCCTCCTGTTCTGTGGTTTACCCTGGAAATTCAAGTAGGCGCACGAACTTGGGGCTCTAAGTCTATGACTCGGGGATTGCAGGTTTCCCTGCGGCGGATAAGAAAGGAACGAAAGTGGTCGTTCTAGTGATCGGTGGAGCTGGATACATTGGCAGTCATGCCTGCCGCGCGCTGAAGAGTGCCGGTCATGAGGTAATCGTGTTCGACAACCTCAGCACTGGATATGAGTCGTTAACCAAGGGGTTTGAGCTGGTGCGGGGCGATGTTCTGGATGCCAACACTCTGGCGAAAGTGATGCCGCGGGTGGATGCGATCATGCATTTCGCAGCGCACGCCTATGTCGGCGAATCCGTCACCAATCCCAGGAAATACTTCCGCAATAATGTTGAGGGTGGACTTTCTCTGCTGAACGCGGCATTGGATGCGGGCGTGAAGAAGATCATATTTTCTTCGACTTGTGCCGTATATGGTGAGCCTGCCAAGGTTCCGATTGAGGAAAATACTCCACGGCAGCCGGTGAATCCTTACGGAGTGTCAAAGCTCTTTTTTGAACAGGCGCTGGAAGCGTACGACCGGGCCTATCAGTTTCGGTATGCCAGCTTGCGGTACTTCAACGCGGCCGGGGCGGATGACGGTGGCGAAATCGGCGAGTTGCACGATCCGGAGACACATTTAATTCCTCTGGCACTGCGTGCGGCTGCGGGGCAGGGGCCCGAGCTGCAGGTCTTTGGGTCGGATTATCCGACGCCCGACGGAACCTGCATTCGTGACTACATTCACGTCAACGATTTGGCTGCCGCGCACGTGAAAGCGCTGGAGTATCTGGCTGAGGGGAAACCAAGTGTTGCGGTCAACCTGGGTACCGGGACCGGAGCTTCGGTGCAGGAGGTCATTCATGCGGTCGAGAAGGCTACAGGGAAGAAGGTGCCGCATCGGATGGTTCCCCGGAGGCCGGGAGATCCGCCGGCGCTGGTGGCCAATCCTGCGAAGGCGCAGTCTCTATTGAACTGGAAGGCTGAGCGGGGACTCGACAACATCGTGGCGACAGCCTGGAAGTTTATGCAGCGGAACACTTCACACGACCGGTAAGAAAAGGCTTTTACCACAGAGGGCAAGGGGAATCCATGGCAAACGATCTGGCGGGGAAGAGAGTTGCATTCATCGGGGCGGGGAAGATGGGCGGGATCATTCTGCAGGCTTTGTTGAAGAATGGCCTGCTGACGCCGAAGTCCACCTGCGCGACGGTCGCGCACCAAGAGCGGGCCAAGGCTCTGTCGGAAAAGCTGAAGGTGAAGGTTGGCACGAACAATGTGGAAGCCGCTAAGGGTGCTGACATCATCGTGATCGGGGTGAAACCCCAGGTTGTGGAAGACGTCGTGCGTGAAATCAGCGGGCAGATTACTCCGAAGCAGGTCATTGTTTCGGTGGCAGCATCGGTGCCGACGTCAATGATCGAAAAGAATCTGCCGCCCAATGTCCCGGTGATTCGCGCCATGCCGAATACTCCATGCATCATAGGCGCTGGGATGACGGCGATCTGCAAAGGCAAGCATGCCAGCGCCGACGATGTCGCCATGACTGAGCATCTTTTCAACGTCGTAGGGCGGACGGTTGTGGTGGATGAGAAACACATGGATGCCGTGACGGCGCTTTCAGCGAGCGGCCCAGCGTATATCTACATCATTCTGGAATCACTCGCAGAAGCGGGCGTGAAGGTTGGATTGCCGCGGGACATCGCGACAGTGCTGGCAGCTCAGACTACGCTGGGAGCGGCGAAAGTGGTGCTTGAGACTGGAGACCATCCGGCGCTGCTGAAGGATGCGGTTACGACTCCGGCGGGATGCACTATCGACGCGATCATGGAACTCGAAGAAGGGAAGCTTCGTGTCACGCTGATCAAGGCTGTCGTCAAAGCGGCCCAGCGGGCGAAGGAACTGGCGTATGGATGAGACTCGAGATGAATCAATCCGGCGGAGCAGCATCCTTTCAAAGCCATCTGGCTCACGTCACCAAGCACATTCCGTGACCACTAGCTGACCGTTAATTGAACGGTGACCGTTCTGGTTGTATTACCGCTGTTGGCGATTACCGTGATCGAGTAAGTGCCTGGGACTGTGTTGGTTCCTGCGGTTACAGTCAAGACGGATGTGCCCGAGGTCTTGATGGAGCTAGTGCTCAGGGTGGCTGAGAGTCCCTTCACTTCCGAGATTCCGTCCAGAATCAGGTTTGCAGTCCCGCTGAAATTCAGGGGGGTAACCGCCAGATTGAATGTCGCTTTGCCGCCGGGCTTCACGGTCAGCACATTGTTGTCGACGGTGATCCAAAAATCGGAGCCGGCAGCTGTGAGGTTGCAGGTCGAACCGACGTTGCTGGCAGGTGCTTTGAAACTCGAGCTTGAGTCCTCGCCCGTGGTGCTTTTCCATCCAGAGAAACTGACTTGCGATCCGGAACGTCGGGGTGGGCACCACGAACTCCGAGGTCGAGTTCGAAGCGTTCCACCAGGTGTTCTTGGAGGAACTCAAAGTGTTCTGGAAGCTTGTCCAGTCGGAGCCACCCAGATAGCTGTCTTTGAAGACAGATTGGCTGCTGTTGTTTCCCTGGATGGTGTTCGAAGTGTTGGTGAAGTTCTGCGTGATCAGATTCTTGGAGACGCCCGTCTCCCAATTCTTGACGCTGATGCCTCCGGCTTGTCCGATCACGATGATCTGACTTGGGGCGTTGTTCACCAATACGCTGCTGGTCAGGGAAACGCCTTCCGAGTTTCGGAGAACGAGGCCTCCGACGGTCATGGCCGAGTTCTGGTTGCAGAAGTAGCTCCCGGATAGCGTGACCGGTCCTTCATCTTTTTCGATGAAAGCACCACTCAGGAAATTGCCGGTTGCGTTCACGCCGCTGGCGGTGATGTTGGCGTTATCGGTATCCCAGTGAACGCCGTAGGATTCGTTGAAGCTGATCGTGAGGCCGTTAATCGTGTCGTTGTGCGCGCCAAAAGAGTGCATACCTGACGTATTGCATGCATAGTAGCCGGCCTGAGCCCCGCGCCAATTGTTGTAAGAAGTCGTGTCCGACTGCCAGAGGCCGTACTTGGTTTGGGCTTCGTGGAATCCGCTGTCGCCGTTGTGTTTCGAAGTGCTATTTTGCACCGTGAAGTATGTGGTCGGATTCGAGATGCTCAGTCCCTGGCCGTTGTTCCATTGGAAAGTGTCGCTATCAAAGAGAATGTTGGTGGATGCCCCGAGCACCATGGCGGCCGCATTGCCGTGGCAGCTGTTCGCGTACTGAAAAGTCAGACCGCGGATCACGATGTTGGATTTTTTCTGAATGGTGAGTAGCGTGGGCGTCGAGGCAATATCGACGGTTGCGGTTGCCATATTCGTCCCGGAAGGAGGCCACACATAAATCTGCGCTCCTTGTTGGTCCACATAGAAGGTGCCGGCCTGCATCTGACCGATCGACATGACCTGGGTCAGGACGGTTCCGTTTACGGCGACCATTTCTCTGCGCATCATGATGTTTTGCTGAAACGGGCAGGAAGTCAGTTGGGAACACGTTCCCCATTGGTTCAGCCAGCCATTCGTATAAATGTTGTTGTTGGACTGATATTTTGCCCAGGCCGTGTAGAGAACTCCGCCGCTGACGGTTACGGTTCCATTCGTCGCGGCCTGGAAGGTCATCGGTAGAGAGGTGTCTTTGCTGCTGTGGTTCAGCGAGATGCTTTCGCGATACGTGCCGGGATTGATCGTAACGCGAGTCCCAATCCCACTCTGATTATTGGTCTGAGCGACGGAAGCCGCTTTGCCGATGGTCTTGTAAGGCTTTGCCTGCGTACCTGGATTGGAATCAGATCCATTTGCCGCGTCAACATACAGGAATGCGGTCTCGAGATTCTCATTTACATTGGCCTGACCGAAGGCAGATAGGACAGCAAAAAAGAAAACGCAGAGCACAATGAGAGCAGACGACCACCTTTTCACGATGAATGCCTCCAGCAATGAATGAGCTTGAGACGACGGTGAAGCAGTGGCCAGATGAAGAAGTGGGCTGTTTTCGGAACCCATGCTGCCACGGGTTTACAAAACAATCCGCTTCAGTTTCGACGAAAGTTGTGAGAATGATAGCGAATTGGCCGCTAAGCGCAAATAACTTTTAGCTTCGGGGGGAAATCGAAGGTTCACAGACCTGCGCCAAACTTTGGCGAAACAGGGGGGCCGGCACAGTCACGTGCCGGCCAGCGAAGTCGAGTGCCTGTCATAGCAAGGCGTACCTTACGAGCCGTGGAGTTTAGAGGACAGGGCCGATCACTACTGCAGCTTGCACATTGTTTGAATATCGCTTGCGATGGTGGCTGCGCCATCGGCAGCGGAAGGTATTGGATGGGGAGCATCGCTGACACAGCTTTGCGATGATGTTGTGCTGGTCAGCGCGTCGAACCATGCCAGCCCTTGTTCCACCGCGGCACTGGTATCTCTGCCGCCGAGAAGCACGTGAACACGAGTCTTGGGGAACGTGCGCTGCGGACCACCCAGGATGCTGTCAGAGAGGAACAGGCCAGCGGGGGCGCTCCCTCCGTTCACCGCGTTCTTGCACAGAGGCTGAGGGTACGCCAGATCAATGATGTCGGCGTCAGCAGCGGCGTAACAACTGGAGAGATTCTGCACCGGATCGCCGGAATTACAGGTGAACTGGTGAGTCTGGCAGACTGCGCTGGAAGGCGCGGCGCATCCTTGATCCAATCGCGACATCGGCGGACCGCTGGTCTCTTCGACCATGGAGAAAATGGAATCCATCCCGTAGTCGGTCAGTGCATAGGCGATTGCGGCCGAACCTCCGCTGTTTCCCGTCGCGCAGAGCGGCGCTGTCGTACTTGAATTGTGAATGTTCTGATATACCCACTGAGCAACGGTCGCATAGCGGCATGCTGCCCGGCGAGGTCCGCCCGGCCCCGTCAGCCATCCGTTGGGAGTTTGGTCGTTGAACGGTGCGCCAAAGGTCACTTGCACTGTAGTGAACCCCGCATTCAAGACGCTCTGGACGACTGCCAGTCCGCCGTTGGTGCTTCCGCTGAAGAAGTCCGGCGGATCGTAATCGTAAAGCGCGGTTCCTCCGGTTCCGGTACCGAAGATGACGGTGCCACTAGGGGTGCCGGCCGGTTGATTGACCTTCAGATAAGCCGAGAAATCGGCCATTCCCTCACAGGATGTATTGATTTGATAACAGGTCGAACCAGCATTCGGTAGTCCGCCGCCGAAGGTAGGGCAGGGAATCGTGCTGCCTTGAGCCGTGCCCAGGGGATCCTTTTGCGTCACCGTAATCGTGGCGGCAGAGGTCAAACTCGAATTGGCTTGCGACACCGCCGAGAGAGTCACAGTCATGGGGAATGTGCCAGTGGTCGGGGCGATGTAGAGGCCGCTGGGATCGATGGCGCCTCCAGTCGACGGATTCGCCGACCAATTGACGCCCGAGTTCCCGGAGGCGCCGGTAACGCTGGCGGTGAATTGCCAGTTTGCACCGGCTCCGATCTGGGATGGAAACGGCGCGATGGTGACGCCATGGTTCTGGGTGCCACCTCCAGATGACGAAGAACCTCCTCCGCAACCGAGAAGCGTCAGCGTCAGCAGAGCAGAAACCAAGCACAGAAGTATGTACCGAGACTGAATTCTCACGAAAACCTCACTCGAGAAAGAAATGGTTCAGATGCGTCACAAGGTGTGAAGGGAAGCCTAGATTTGCGGGGACTGCCCTTCTCAGTAAATGAGCGCTGATGCCGGCGGAGCGATTGAGTCGGAGACTCCCGGATGCGGCAAACTGGGTACGAAAAGCGTTTTCACAAATATGAAAAATGCTTCCGAGTTCTTTGCCCTGGATGAAACTAAACTCTCCAATTCATTGGACACGAACGACTTAGCAGCTCGATGTTTGGTAGATTCGTTCTTGGTTACTTGCGGCAGTGTGCAAAAATTTTCAGCTTGGCGAAGTGGGCAGAATCTGATCTACTACTGGAACACAGCTCGGCTCTAAATGTAGCGTCCCCCTCAAGACTTTTAGTATTTCCTGTCTCCCCCGTGGTGCGAAAAGTGAAACCGAACCTTTTGCTCGTGAGGAACGGTGTCTGTCTGAATGCGAACTGGGGAATCACCAATCTGGAATGAAGGTTTCCGAACACTCATCTTGGGAGAAAAACAGCAGCTATGAATTCGTCTGCGACCGATTTTGAAGTGGGCATTATCGGAGGCGGCCCGGCGGGATCAAGTATGGCCGCATATCTCGCGAAAGCTGGCGTCAATTGCGTGGTATTTGAGCGCGAGTTGATGCCTCGTGAGCACGTAGGAGAGTCGCTGGTACCGTCATCGACTCGCGTGTTCAAAGATCTCGACTTCCTATCGAAGATGGAGGAGGCGAAGTTTCCGCACAAGTTCGGCGCGGCGTGGACCGCAGCTTCGGACGCGAAGGTCTATAACATGGACTTTGGCGGGGTCTCGGCCGACTGCCACGTAGACGTGCGCTTCTCAGAACGCGATCAGGGGGTGGGTCAGAACTACACGTATCACGTCGATCGCGGCAAGTTCGATTTGATGCTGCTGCAGCATGCCAACCAGCTTGGCGCCAAGGTGTACGAAGGCATCGGCGTTACGGGCGTGGATTTCAGTAATCCCGATCACGCGACGGTGAACTTCAAGATGGGCAAGAGGGATTTGTCGACCACTTGCAAGATCATCGTGGATGCCTCGGGCCGGAAGACGATGGTGGGCAACCAGATGAAGTGGCGCGTCCAGGACAGGGTGTTCGATCAGTACGCAATCCACACCTGGTTTGACGGCTACGACCGGCGCTGCATGGCCGCGAATAAAGAGACACAGGGAGACTTCATCTTCATTCACTTCCTGCCGATCACCAACACCTGGGTGTGGCAGATTCCGATCACGGAAACCGTCACCAGCATCGGTGTCGTGACTCAGAAAAAGAACTTTGCGGCGAGCAAGGAAGATCGCGAGAAGTTCTTCTGGGAGTGCATCAAGAGCCGTCCGGAACTCTACGAAGGCCTGAAGGCGCAAGGCTCGCAGCAGGTCAAGCAGTTCAAGGAAGAGGGTGACTACAGCTACGCGATGAAGCAGATGACCGGCGACCGGATTGTGCTGGTCGGGGACGCAGCGCGTTTCGTGGATCCGATCTTCTCGACAGGAGTGAGCATTGCTTTGAACTGCTCACGCTTCGCGCACAAGGACATTCTGAAAGCGCTGGAGACTGGCAACTACAGCCGCGAGTCGTTCCAGGAGTACGAGAGCACACTCAAGCGTGGAACGCGTAACTGGTACAACTTCATTACCGTGTACTACCGCTTGAACGTCTTGTTCACAGCATTCGTGGCGGATCCGCGCTATCGGCTTGATGTGCTGAAGCTTCTGCAAGGCGATGTTTACGATGACGCGCAGCCGGAAGTGCTGACCCGCATGCAGAACATCGTGAAGCAGGTAGAGGCGAATCCGAATCACGCACTACACGGGTTTCTCGGAAGTTTGACAGCAAACGATTTTGTCGAGGCTTCTGCGTAAGCAGCGACGTCCTTAACCAGCACGCACCGCCGGTTGCGCTCGGCAGCAATGACCGGCGGTGCAGCCAACTCATGGGAGAGATCAGGGGATATGAATCATTCAGTGCCGGATTTTGATGTAGCCATCATCGGCGGCGGGCCGGCCGGGTCGAGCATGGGGTGCTACCTGGCGAAGAACGGTGTGAAGTGCGTGATTTTCGAGCGCGAACTGTTCCCGCGGCCACATGTCGGCGAGTCGCTTGTGCCCTCGTCGACCAAGGTTTTCAAGGATCTCGACTTCCTGCCGCAGATGGAAGCCGCGAAGTTTCCGCACAAGTACGGCGCGGTCTGGACAACCGACGACCAGAATCCCGGATACGTGCATGACCTCGAGGGGATGGCGCCGGAATACAACGTGGACATCCGGTTTGAAGAGCGCCGGCAGGAAGGCATGGAGGATCGCAACTATACCTACCATGTGGACCGGGGGAAGTTCGACCTGATGCTGCTTCAGCATGCTCTCAAGTTGGGCGCTACCGTTTATGACGGAGTGAAAGTGGCGCGCGTCGACTTTGGTCCGCAGCACCCGGAGGTTTACTTCACCATCGGGTCGAAGGAGATGAGCGTCAGCTGCAAAATGGTGGTGGATTGCAGCGGACGACAAACGTTCCTGGGCAATCAGCTAAAGCTGAAGATTCAAGATCAAGTATTCGATCAGTATGCCATCCACTCCTGGTTCGACGGCTACGATCGCAAGGTGTTCGCGAAGCGCGATAACAACCTTGACTACATCTACATCCATTTCCTGAAGGTTTCGAACACCTGGATCTGGCAGATTCCGATCACAGATTCGGTCACCAGTCTGGGCGTGGTCACGCAGAAGAAGAACTTCGCAAGATCGAAGGCAGACCGGGAAAAGTTCTTCTGGGATTCGGTGGGAAGCCGCCCGTTGATTGCCGAGACCCTGCGTAAGTCGGAGCGGGTTCGTCCTTTCAAGGACGAAGGCGACTACAGCTACGCCATGAAGCAGCTTTGCGGCGATCGTTTCATGCTGATCGGGGATGCGGGACGCTTTGTCGATCCGATCTTTTCGACTGGCGTCAGCATCGCGCTGAACAGCTCGCGATTCGCTCACAAAGATATTCTTTCGGCGCTCGAGAAAAATGACTTCTCGCGGGAAGCGTTCTCCGATTATGAGAACAAGCTGCGGCGCGGCACGAAGAACTGGTATGAGTTCATCTCGGTGTACTACCGGCTGAACGTGCTGTTCACGTACTTCATTCATCGACAAGAACTATCGACTGGACGTGCTCAAGCTTCTGCAGGGCGATGTGTACGACGAAGATGCGCCACCAGTTCTGACCAAGATGAAAGAGATGGTCGCGAAGGTCGAGCAGAACGAAAAGCATCCTTGGCATAAGCTGCTGGGAGATCTTGACCTCCGACTCGTTCCGCCCGTCCTTCTAGCTTTCCAGTATTCGCCTGACGGGTGTAGTATTTAGCAACTTTGAGGAAGTCTGGTTGGTGCCGGACTTCCTCTTTCTTAACTCCTCCCAGAGCTTGGGTTCAATGTCGCGAATGAGCCGGAATTTCGTTGTCGCGTACGTCTTTCTGGTAGGTCTGCCGTTGCTTGGGTTAGCGGGCCTGCTGCGTAGCGGACGGCACCTGGCTGCTCCAATCTCGGTTGACGGAACCTGGAGAATCGAAGCTAACAGCAGCACCGGAAAAACATCTTCGTGCGGCGCGGTTTCGACTCTCCTGAGCGCACCTCTGCTGGTCTCGCAATCAGGCACGAACCTTGTAGTCACCTTCGGATCCAGCAAAACAACGGTTCCAGGATTGCTGGAGGGCAAGAGTCTCAAAACATCAATTCCGGATGGTGATTCTTCGAGCGGCGCCTGCGGTCCGGCGATATTGAGTGCGCAAGTTGATACGAAATCGGAACCGAGAGTCATTGAGCGGACGTTGTCGTTCCTGGGTTGTCAGTCGTGTGCGCCATTGGGATTTCGCGCCGCGAGACAGCCGAAGGCCACTAGCGGGGGAGGGCACTGATGCCAGATCTATTTACCCTCACGCTTCAACTAGCAGTGGTGTCTGGCGGTCTGCCGTGTCGTGGGAGAGCTCTTCCGGCAGATACATCAGCCCAAGGTCGTGGGCGAGATGTTTGCGGGTATCATGCTCGGACCGTCGCTGCTGGGATGGATCGCTCCTCATGCTTCCGCATACCTTTTCCCTACATCGAGCCTTGGATTTCTGAATGCCTTGAGCCAGGTGGGTGTAGTCGTGTTCATGTTTCTCGTTGGACTGAACATCAACCCCGGAGAGCTCAAGAAAGAAAGTCATGCTGCTGTTCTGACGAGCCATGTGAGCATTACAGCTCCTTTTGTGCTTGCCGCATTTCTGGCGCTGTACCTGTATCCGCGGTTGTCGGACGATAGTGTCGCGTTTACGAGCTTTGCGTTATTCATGGGCTCGGCAATGAGCATCACGGCATTTCCGGTGCTGGCGCGCATCCTGGCGGAGCGCGACATGCTCGGGACACGCCTGGGCACGGTTGCGATCGCCTGTGCGGCGGTTGATGACGTGACGGGCTGGTGCATTCTCGCCTATATTGTCGTGCTGATCCGGTCGGCGCACTCCGCGACTTCGATATGGTTGACGATCGCCGGAATACTGGTGTTTGGCCTCGCGATGATCCACGGCGTCCGGCGACTGCTTCGCGGCTTTGCGCGAGTTTACGAGAAGAAGGGCGCGCTGAGCGAAAACCTGATGGCACTGATGCTTCTGCTGGTGCTCGCATCATCGTTGCTGACGCAATATTTGGGTATCCACCTTCTGTTTGGCGCATTCCTGATGGGCGCCATCATGCCGAAAGAGCACCATTTCGTCCGGTACGTGCTCGACCGGTTTGAGACCATCACGGTCACTCTTCTGCTGCCGCTGTTCTTCGCATTCACCGGCCTGCGTACCAACATCGGATTGGTGAAGGGCCCGCAGATGTGGATGTACTGCGGGCTTATCATCCTGGTAGCGACTGCAGGCAAGCTTGGCGGCTCTACGCTTGGCATCGTGGCTCAGCGGAATGCCCCTGCGCGAAGCCGCAGGACTGGGCACGCTGATGAACACGCGCGGCCTGATGGAACTCGTCATCCTCAACATCGGTCTGGATATCGGAGTGATCTCACCTGCACTATTTTCCATGATGGTCATCATGGCGCTCGTGACCACCTTCATGACGACTCCCGTTTTACGCTTGATTTATGGGAAAGAGATGGACGAGATCGCCGCAGAGCAAGATCATCACAAGGCCCGCGGCCGCCGTGCTCAACCAGAGCTACGTCGCATAACTTTTCTGGTTACCGCAGTTCCTTACCAGGCCCTTCCTGTCCGCGTCAGATCATTTTGCGTGATAGACTCGACCCACTCACTGGGAGCGGCAAGCCAGTCTTAAGGCTCCACAGAATTTCCCTTCGCGAGGGATTTATGAAACCAGCCATCGAGGCGCCTGGCGGCGTCTCTTCCGATCCATTTAGTAGACCGTCTGTTGCCTGCGGTGCGAGCAGAAGTTACAGCGCTATCAGCTGATGCGGGTAGCCTGGCTCCGGGCGAATACCGGACATGCGATTCTGTCGTGTCCGCGCTGTGGGCACGTGGAGTTTGTGGCTGATTCCAGCCCACTGCTGCAGGGGCTGGAGATGATCGCTGTGGATACGGGAGATGGGGATTAGGGCTGATCGCGTGTGACCAGCCCATCAGGACATACTTAGAACGGGATGTCCTCGTCGGTGATTGGCCCTGAAGGGCTTGGCTCTGGCTCCGGGGTGCGCTGGTCGAAGTTGTTGGCGGACGAGGAGCTCCGCGCGAACTCCACTGAAATCTCCACCGCCCCCACCTTCGCCGCGTCCACCCAGCAAGATGATGTCGCTGGCCACGATTTCCGTCATGTACTTCTTCTGTCCGGTCTGCTTGTCGTCCCAGGAACGAGTCTGCAGGCGGCCTTCGACATAAACCTTACCGCCCTTCTTGAGATATTCGCCGGCAATTTCCGCCAGCCGCTGCCAGAGCACAACATTGTGCCACTCGGTGCGGTCTTGCCATTCGCCAGCCTTATCCTTGAATCGCTCGTTCGTGGCGATAGTGATCTTGGCTACGGCGGTCCCCTGCGGCGTGTATTTGATTTCGGGATCCTTCCCCAGATTGCCGATCAGTTGGACGCGGTTCAGACTCTTTCCAGCCATGTTCGAAGCTCCTTTGCCGGGGTTCACTATAGCAGAATGAGGCCGGTGGATAGGTTGCGCAGAGCCAAATATGCGCGCGGCGAGTCTCATTTCGGGCTATTTAACTAGAACTAATTCCCATCCATTTCTGGGCTATAATTCCGGACATGCCTGCTGCACCCGGAGCTACCAGAGCGGTCGGGATGGTTCCCGACGAACTCAAGTTCGAGCCGAAGTCCAAAGGCCTTGCCACTCCCCGGAAAAAGAAGCCAAAAGAGCTTGCCGTCATCACCGAGTGCTGTACCGGATGCGCCGGTTCGCCTGCATGTGTGGAGTACTGTCCGGTGGAAGATTGCATGTTCTGGGTGCCAGACGAAGATAATCCACCCTTCGGGCGAATCCAGATTGATCCAATCCTGTGCATCGGCTGCAAAAAGTGTCTGAGCAAAGGCCCGGATGGCTGCTTTCTTGATGGCTGTCCGTGGGACGCCATCGCCATGGTGGACACGGCCGAGGTGGAGAAAGAAGTTGGCGTGATGCCGATTTAGCTCTCAGCTTTTAGCCATCGGCTTTTAGCTGCAGCAGGTCCCACTTATTCCCGTACAGGTCTTCGAAGACGGCAACCGTTCCATACGGCTCTTCCCGTGGCGTCTCTCGGAACTTCACTCCTCGGGCTTTCATTGCCGCGTAGTCCCGCCAGAAGTCGTCCGTGCGCAGGAACAGAAACACGCGGCCTCCGGTCTGGTTTCCGATGCGGCTAGCTTCTTCTTCATTCGAGGCACGGGCGAGAAGCAAACGCGTTCCCTGCGAGCCCGTCGGAGCGACGAGCACCCACCGCTTGTCTCGTCCCTGCCGGTCTTTCGAGCCGGAGTCCTCGATCAACTCGAAGCCGAGGGATTGAGTGAAGTACGCAATGGCTTCGTCATAGTCGCGGACGACCAGCGCTACATAGCCGAGGGATTGGTTCATAGTCGGAGTGTTCAGTGAGCCGGTTTCAATTTGCAGCAGCCCGGGCGCGGATTGCCTTCTCCGTCTCCAGCGCTTGTTGGCGTACATCGCTCGAGACATCGGCCACGTCGCGTTCGTAGGGGCGGACGGCATCAAGATCATCCATCTGTCCGATGATGTACAAGGCGCGCAGCGCCTCCCAAGCCTGCTCGGTCGCGGGATCGATGATCGCGATTTCGGATCCGGCCGTGACACTCGCGCCCGTCTGCGAGACTGAGCGAATGCGTCCCGGAATCGGCGAACGAATGTCGATTACCGAGCCATTCGTGGACAGCTTGGCGATGAGTCCGCGCTGCCGGATCGCGGTACCGGGCCGGTCGGCATCGGCAATTTTTCCGGTCGTCGGAGCTGTGATATGCGCCGGTTGGAGCAGCGCGACAATCTGCGGACGTCCTGTCGCATCACCGAAGCGCACGAGAGACAACGCGGCATTGCCTCGCACCATCAGCGAGGAATCTTGCAGCATCTGCAGCAGGGCCGCGTGAAACCCGGGGCCGGCGGTGTCCTGGCCCATGACCCAGGCGTCGGTATTGCGTACTTCCTCGACGGGATAATTCGCAAGCCGAACGAGATCGGGATACCACTGCCGGGCGGCTGCGTCGCTGTGCGACATGCGGTCGCCGAGTTGCACCAGCGCGTGCTGGATGTGCCGGGGCTTCTTCTCATCATGCAGGTATGCCGTGAGTTGCTGATCGGAGAGATGGCGGCCGAACCAGGTATTCCACCAGAAAAGAAACGGCATGAGAACGATCAGCCAGCCGGTGACAAAGAACAGAATTTTCTGGTTGCGCGACATCGACCGCCTGGGGGTCGGACGCGCGGCGTCTTCATTTGCAGCGTGATCGCTTGCAGGCGATGTGGAAGAGTTTGATCGGACCACCATAGAAAGGCGGAACTATATCAGAAAATCGCTACTCCACATCGGCGTCCAGCACCCGTTCCTGCTCCAGATAGTGCGACATGGCGTATTGGGCCAGAAGCGGTGTCTGGAGCCGGATTTCAGCGCCAATCCACTCCCCTTTTCCGTGTGGCGCATCGGGGGGATGGTTACAACGTCCACCGCTGCCAAATTGCGGACCGAAATCTGCGCTCTGGATCTGATCGTATTGCTGGATTCCTTTCCACGCAGCATCTCCGACTGTTCCGGATACGTCGATCTTGAGGCGGAGTACGGACATAGGCAACTCCCTGTACGCAGAAATCTAGCTGTGCGGAAACCACCGATACAGCATAAAGTACACGACCACGCCAGTGACCGAGACGTACATCCATAGCGGCCACGTCCAGCGCGCAATGGCGCGATGCTGGTCGAACCGCGCTCGCAGACCTCGATTCAACGTGATGACGGCCAGCGGAACGATGACAATCGCAAGGGTCACGTGGGTGATCAGGATTGCGAAATACACGGGCCGCGACCAGCCCTGCCCGAGGAACAGTATATTTCCCACTTTGTAATGAAAAAACAAATAGCAGCCCAGAAAAAGAGCCGAGGCAATTACAGCAGCAATCATGCACGCGCGGTGCGCCGCCATCTTTCTTTTCGCAATCAGCATGCGCCCGGTGAGCAATAACGCTGCACTGGTTCCATTAAGCGTTGCGTTCAGCGCGGGGAAGAAGGCGTACTGTTCGGCGATCACGCAGCGGGCCTCGTGGTACGGCGATTGGCCATTAGCAACGCCAGTCCGAACATTACGAACGAAAAAAGTACGAGAGTAGCGATGGCGGATGACAGGGGGAAAGTGGTCTCAGCTCCAGGGTAAAGCAGCGTACGCAGCGCCTCAACGCCGTAAGTCAGTGGGTTGAGCCGCATAATGACGCGAATCCATCCGGAAGCTCCGCTCAACGGAAACAACGCCCCGGAGATTAGCCACAACGGGATCAGGAACAGGTTCACGATGGCGTGGAATGCCTGCGATGAATCCATGGGCCATGCGATGGCGAATCCCAGGGCCGTCAGCGAGAAAGAAACAAGAAATACCACCACGGCAACGAGCAGCACCTGTCCTACGGCGAGATGGATGCGGGCGAACGGCGCGAACACGAGGAACACCAAACCCTGCACTGCAGCGAGCGTTGTTCCTCCCAGTACTTTGCCCAGGACAATCGCAGTACGGGGAACCGGCGCAACCAACACCGACAACAGGAAGCCTTCCTTGCGGTCTTCAATGACCGACATCATAGTGAAGATCGAGGTGAAGAGGACGATCAGAATCAGAATGCCCGGATACGAATAGTCCAGATAGTGCTGCTGGCCAGGACCTCCGCCCGATCGAAAGGAGGTGCCGAATCCCGATCCAAGTACAGCCCAAAAGACCAACGGAGATGCGAGAACCCCGATGACGCGTCCTTTTTGCCGATAGAAGCGCACGATCTCGCGCCACCACAGCGTGAATGCAGGCAGCATTACACCGGCAGAAGCAGGTCGCAGGGGGCGCGCCAGGGTTGCCGCTTGAGTGGCCATCCTTAACTCGCCTTCGTGGCTGGCGTCTTCGCAGCCTGCTTGTTGCCGATCAGGCCCTGATCGCGCATTTCCCAGTAGGCATTCAGCAGGAAACAGGCAGAAACCGTCAGCAGAATTAAAGTCATGAAAAGTCCATCAACGGTGGCCGAGGGCGGGGAAAGCGTGATCATCCCGCTCATGAAAATCCAGAGTACTCCGACCAGAGGGATTATACCGAGCACCAGGGAAAGCACCAGAATCAAGGGCCGCATGCTAGTGTCTCCTTTTCTTTTTCTTGTCAGGTTGGGAGCTTGTCTCGCCGTTCTCACTCCAGAACTTGTGACCGGTGCGATGGATGAAGACATCTTCCAGGGCAGGCTTGCTTACGGAAATTGCCAGGATCTCTCCTGGAAAGGCCTCGACCACATCAGGCACGAACCGGTGTCCGCCTTCACGTTCGATGCGAATCTGATTGCCAAGCACCGTAGTCGCCACATGAAATGTAGAACGAATCTGGTCGGCCAGGGCGCCGGCGTCGTGCGCGGCGTCCAGAAGGATCACGTCCCCGCCAATCTCGCTTTTTAATTCAGCCGGAGTACCAAGAGCGACGAGATTGCCTTCGTTCATGATGGCGAGCCGGTCGCAGCGTTCGGCTTCTTCCATCAAGTGCGTAGTGACGAGCACCGATACATGTTCTTCGTCGCGCAAAATCTGCAAATATTGCCAGAGATCTCTACGAGCGCCGGGGTCAAGCCCAGTCGTCGGTTCATCCAGCAGCAGTACCCCAGGATGATGCAGCAGTCCTTTGGCTAACTCGATGCGGCGCTGCATGCCCCCGGAAAACGTTCCAACCTGTTCTTTTGCGCGATCGGCGAGGCCGACACGCTGCAGGATCTCCAAGACTCGCACTTTGAGAGCGGAACCTCGAAGCCCGTAAAGGTGTCCCTGATGCCAGAGGTTCTCATAAGCCGTCAGCTTGGGATCGATACTTTGGGCCTGAAATACAACGCCGATCTGGCGACGCAGGTTGGCCGGGTCCTGGGTGGCATCGCAGCCGAGGACGACGGCCCGGCCGCCCGTCGGAATCATCAAAGTGGACAGAATGCGGAAGAGTGTGGTCTTGCCGCTTCCATTCGGACCCAACAGCCCAAAAAGTTCGGCTGGCCGGACATCGAAGGAGACTCCATTCAATGCCGTGCGGTTCTCGTACCTGTGAACCAGATTTTGGACGGAAATTACAGGCGCGGCGGAGTGTTCAAACTCCAGGCCGGCATCAGCGACTGCATCGACTTTCGAAGCCAAGATGAATCCCCAGAAACTATCTAACCAGTGTACGACAGACTGAGGCCGCGTTGAGGCGTCTCCGTTCTTCTTCGATGCCGCAAGGCTCTTAGATTGCCCGCATCTCAGGCCGTCGACGCATCGCGCTGCGGCTGTGGAACCCTCTCTTCGAACGCGACCGGAACGTACCGCCATACTTGAATGGCCAGAATGACCGTGGTTGCCAGAAGGAGTGCGCCCACAGCAACGTGAGATACGGTGGAGATCACCATCGGCAACTCCGGCTGGACCGCATCTCGTCCCCAGGACACTCGAGTCAGAAAAGCGGTAAACCCCAGGCACAATTGCGCGATCACCAGCGACAACATCAGCACTGCCGGACGCCGCACGGCCTCAACATTCGGATACACCGTGAGAGCGCGAACCGCCGTCCACGCCAGCACGAATGAGACCACTGCGGCATGGACCACATGCGGCCACCAACTCAATCCGTGATGGCGGAACATCGCGCCCAGAATCAGTTGGACGTACAGCACGAAAATCGAAAGCAGCGTCAGCGTGAAGAGGCTCGGACGCCGCTGATCGAATTCCACGCGGGGTTGTTCTTCCACCCACTTCTGCCCGGTGAAGAGGGCCATGGCGACAGCAATGCAGAAGAAGGTCTGAGCCAGCGCCGCGTGAGCCGACGAGATCGCCGGGGGCAGGTAGAAGAGCACGGTGAGTCCGCCGAGAACTCCTTGAGCGATGACGGTTCCGATTGCGGCCAAGGCTAGAAACCGCAGCCAGCGCCGCTTTTCGGCACGCCACATCCAGACTGCGAGAATGATGGTGAGCAGTCCCGCGCCCTGCGCGATCATGCGGTGCGTGTGTTCAAACTTCACGCCGCCGACGAGTTTGGGAATCTTGTAGAGAGAGCCGAAAGAGGTGGGCCAGTCCGGCACGGAAAGTCCGGCGTCATTACTTGTGACGAGGGCCCCGGCAATGATCAGGAGAAACGTCCAGCACGCAAGAACAATGGCAAATCGATGAAGTCCGCGATTATACGATGTAGCTATGGCTTTCAGGGTAGTCCCTCTTCGATCAAGAAGGTTTGGCAGGGCGGCAGAGTGCCTCTGCTTCGAGAATCAGAGCAGGCCGGGAAGCGGTCGGGCCTGCTCTGTCCGAAGAGGTATTCTACCAAACCGAAGAGGCTATTCGCCTGCCGCTTTGAAGCTGGCGTCGACGGTCTTGGTGTCCTTGGGAGCGACCGTGACCTTCTGGTCCTGTTCTCCCAGCTTCTCGTGAACGAAGGCAATCGTGTAATCACCCGGGGGCAAGCCCTTGATCTCGTACTTGCCGCTCTTGTCGGTCACGGCAAAGAAGGGGCTCTTCACCACGTTCACATACATCTTCATCCAAGGATGCTGGTTGCACTTGACCGGCAGCATGATCTCTTCGCGCGCGAAGGTCTTCTGAATGTCGGCAGAAGACGGAGGCTGCGACTCATTCCATTCGCGATTGTCCTTCGGCGTGGGATGGATATTGTGTGTCGTCGGATCGGCGTTCTTGATGTCGACCGTCTGGCCAGCCATGACTCCGAGGACGTGCGGGTGATACTGGCAGCCTTTCTGCTCGAGAACCACAGGATCCTTTGGTGTGTCGAATGTACGGTTGCCGAGGCCGTCCTTTACGTAGACAAACACGTTGGCTAGATCGCCGTTATCGACGACCAATGTTTCCGCGGCGTTCGCGCCTTTGCAGCCCGGGTCCTGGCTCATATCGATCTTGGCGGGTTTTGGAGCGGTGCCGTCGAACTTCACGGTTCCGCTGACCGTCGCCACAGTGGCTGGGTCAATTGGAGTGGCTGGCTGAGCAGGCTGGGCCTGCTGCTCCGTGTTGGTATTGCTCGACTGTTCCGTATTTTCCTTCTTGTTGCAGGCCGCCAGCATCAGAAGCGCAAAGAGCGCCAGGATGCTGATGGATGTCCATCGTGCTTTGCTAGTCATGAGTATCCCTCTCTCCAAAAGTGAAATCTCTTCCGGCGCGAAGCCGGCTATAGCGCGGGCTTGGTGCCCACGGTGATTGTTCCTGATCAGCGTTCGGGGTCTATCCCTAAGGCGCGATTCTATCGCGAACCTCCACCGGATGCGGAATGCGATACGATCTGCGCCTGCTTGCGATCCGAAGTTGGATGCACCACGGCAGTCTTGGCCCTAGGCATTGATGCAGAAACGCGCCGCTGTTCTTCCGGTGTGAGCTGGAAGATATAGTCAGTCAGCAGCTTGCGATGATCTCCGGTGTAGCCGTTAAAGGTCGGCGGCGTTGGGCCCGAGAACACCCACTGGTTATCTTGCTGCTTAAAGAGTCCCGAGGGCATCGATGTTCCCGGGCTCACGGCCTGAGGGTCGGTGATCCATCGTTCGACCCAGTCTGGCTTCAGACGTTCCTTGGCCAGCAGGAAGTTCGGCGCAGTCGCGATCTTGTCATGCGCTGGATCACCTGTTGCGTGGCATTTCAGGCAAGGCGCTGCCGTGCTCGAGAACAAACTGCGCGCCATGTCCGTTTCTTTTGTGGTGAGCGTCGGCACCTGCTCCGGTATATACGGCAGCGGCTGCTGCGAGAGTGCTTCGAAGAAGCGCACCAGCTTCCGGAGTTCGTTGTCGGAGAACGAGAAAGTGGGCATCCGAACTTTCAAGTAGGGACGCACGCCATCACGGTTCGTGTCCGTTGTGCTCAGAGCCGGATTTGATAGGAACTTGCGCAGCCATTCAGGATCGACACGCGCGCCTTCGGTCAGCAGCTTCGGAGGCAACTGCTCTTGCGCGTCCTGATACTGCTTCAGCCCCATGAGGATCGTCCTCTGTCCGGGGATGAACTGGTGACATCCCATGCAGTTGTACTTCTTAACGACCCACCAGCCCTCCTGAATATCATGCCGCGCGTCGCCGGGTTTGTACTGATAGCTGTCGGGAAGGGAAGTCTCCTGGCTCCCCATCAGGAAAGTAGTCAGATCGAGCACCTGGTCCTTGGTCAGGTGCACGTTTGGCATGCGCATGGCCTCGGTCTCGCTCTTCACCTTGCCCTGATCGTAAATATTCGGCTCGGCGAGTTTGTGCTCGAAAAATCCCTTGTGGTCGTACCAGGGTTTGATCGCCGGACCATCCGGCAATCGCGCGAGATCTTCCTTGTCCTTGATCGGCTCTGATCCCTTGCCGCCGCGTTGCGCGGACTCGGTGAACAAGGCAAAGTCGAGGCGCTCGATCGGCTTGCTGCCTTCGAATGTAAGCTCAGTGCCGATGCGACCCTCGTCTTCAAACCCAGCGATCTCGTGGCATCCCGCGCAACCGTAAAAGCGAACCCACTTCATGCCTTCTGCCTTTAGGTTCGGATCATCCATGAATGAGGCGTCTGCATAGGCCGAAGGTTCCTGCTTCTTCTGGGTAATCAGGTAGCTGGCGATGTCTTCGGCGTCTTCCGGACTGAGCCGCAGACTTGGCATCACGGTCATGTTCTGCACCTGCAGTTCGTGGCCGTCGTTGGGACACTTGCTGTGCTCGAGATCCCACTGGTAGGGAAGTCCCTTTTTCGCGTAGTCCTCGGGACCGATGTCTTTCTTCTCATACGGACAATATGGCCGGGTTCGCTCGCGCGCATTGTGAATCCAGCGCACGAGGTAATCGTAGTTTGCTTTCTCACCGACACGCGTCAGGTTTGCGGCAAATGTGCCGCCCTGCATCTGATCACCTTCTCCAATCGAGTGGCAGGCAAGACATCCGCGGGTCTCAAAGAGTTCTTTGCCGTGCGCTGCATTGCCCGGCTTGTGCTTCGGAAGCTGGTCAGCAAATGCTGACTGCCAGATGAATGCCGAGATGGCCTGGATCTGATGATCGTTCAGCCGGAAGTTCGGCATCTTCGTCGTCGGACGAAAGTCGGTCGGCTTCTTCAGCCACACCGGAATCCAATTTTTGTTGAGCTTGAGCCGGACGTCTTTCAGGTTCGGGCCGATCTTCTTCATGTCCTGCATCAGGCTGTGCGACTGGAAGTCGAGCTGCTGCAGGCGTGCATCATACTTGCTGTTCGCAATTCTGAGATCGACCGCTTCTCCGTTGAGCTTGTTGGCCTCATCGTTGGACTCCGCCGCGTCCGCCTCTTTCATCAGATAGGCGGTGCGCTTCACGTTGTCCTTCTTCTGCGTTTCAATTTGCTTGATCTGCTGGCCGATCGAGTTCAGATCTTCCGGCTCCCGGTCGTAGCCTTCGTAGCGATGGCACCCATTGCAGCCGCGCTGACGGAAGAGATCTTTTCCGTCATTGATGGTTTGAAATTGCACGTCGCCGCTTACGAGGACCATATCCGCTGAGTGACAGGTCTGACATCCGGCCTGGGAGTTTTCTTTCGGAAACAGCGGCCAAAGCCAATGCTCGTAGTTGCCGTGCGCTTTCTCTACACTCGTGGTCGCACGTCCGTTGCCCTGATGACATGGCGAGCAACCAAATTTCTCGGGATCGTGAATCTGCAGCAACTCCGGGTCGGTATGGCTTACGAAAGCCTCCGCGTATTCGTCCGGTTTTTTCGCTCCCTTGAGTGTCATCGCAGCCGGAGTAATCTTCAGCGGCTCGCGCGCGCCCATGTGGCACGATTCGCAGCGATCGACAATGTTGGCTTCGGCGACGTTGATCTGGACGATTTTAGGATCCCAGTCGGCGGTCTTCTTCTTCAATCCGTCAATCTGCGCCGGTGTGAGATCGACCATGTGATCGCTGACGTACTCGTCCATCTTCGCTTTCGCGGCGGTCACCGGCTTGAGCACATCCCCAAGCTCAAGGCTGAGCTTCGTTCGCTCGTCACGAATGCCGTTGTACGTTTCTTCGAGTTGCGGGAAGTTGAATTTCTTTCTGCTCCCGTCGGGAAATTCGACGGGAGCCTGCTCAGCTCTGTAGCTGTCAATTTCTTTCTTCTTGCTGGCCTTGGCTGATGCACTCTCCGCAGTCTCGTATTCGTAGGTCAGCGCATTGACATAAGCGCGGCGATCGGTGAAAACGCTCTGCACCGCGAGCAGGCGGGCGCTGGCGTCGTCGAGTTTCTTGCGCGCTTCGGCGGCATTGGCTTTGGAGTCCTGGTAAGCCTTCTGATATGCCTGTTTTAGAGTTGCGTAGTTGGGGTCCTGCTCGACTTCTTTTTGCGAAGTCGCCGCGCTCGAGCGCGCAGTATTCAGGAAAGCGCTATACCGAACTTTGAACTGATCCTGGAACGCCTTCCACGGGCGCTGGCCCCAGGCTTCATCCCACAGCGCCCAGAACAGCGTGGCGATAAGAAGGATCGTCGCGATGACGTATTGGAGAGCGTACGACTTGCTGGTTATCGGATCCTGCTCGGGGATCGGTTTATCAGGCACCAGTTCCTCCGAAATCGTCTGTTGGTCTTTTGTCGCTAGTCGTTGGCAAAATACGCCACGCGAGGCGTTGTGGGCTTACGGCTAACGACCGATCGCTAACGGCGGTTCTCAAATGTTGAACCACGGTGTAATCCACACGTACTTGATGTGCCACAACAGGCGCAGGGCCATCTTCAGCGGCAGTGCAACCATCGTGAGCAACAAAAACTGCATGATCGAAAATTGCAGCAGGCTCATGCGCTTGAAGTCTTTTGCCATGCCCCGCCGGAACAGCGAATACACCAATCCGCCGCCCAACAAGTAGTACCCGCCCACGACGATGGCGCCGAATATTCCCTTGCCAAGGTTCGAGGTGATGCCAAAGAGATCGGGAAGGTCGCGGTTCACCTCGTAGATCAACCGATTGTGATCCCACGTCTGCCCCGGCCAGAACCACTGCCATCCGGGGCCGCGGATGAAGGTGCCAATGATGATCATCGCGACCCAGAGAATGATGAAACCGAATAGAAAGGTTCCAATCGAAAATTTGCGCTGCTTCCACGTGTAATAACCGCTGCCTAGCGGGTTTGTGTCGATGTAGGGGATCACCATCAATCCAACGATGATCATCGTCGGCATGACCACGCCGGCAATCCACGGATCGAAATAGACGAGCATCTCCTGCAGACCGAGGAAGTACCACGGAGCTTTGGCAGGATTCATCGTGAGGTTCGGATTGGCGGGTTCTTCCAGCGGCGCGTTTAGGGTGATCGACCAGACCATCAGGACGATTGTCACGATGATGGCGGCGAGAAACTCAATGCGCAGGAGAAAGGGCCAGACATGAACTTCTTTTTGCCATCCGGCCTTGAATGGCCAGGTCTTGCGATGGTGTGTCTTGGCCAGCGCGGGATCGGCTTCTAATTGCGCGATGAGTTGATCGTTGGCATGTGCCTGCTTCCACGCCAGGTAAATATAGAAGGCCAGCAGCGGAATCAGGCCCACAATCGGAACGTTATCGGGGGCCGAGCAAATCTCCCAAAGTTGTCGCCAATCCATAATTTTTCCAGTTACATCGCTTTCGTTTGGTAGAGACGTAGCTTGCTACGTCTTTCTCCCCGCAAGCAGGTTTGCCAATCCCGACAGAGAGACGTCGCAAGCAACGTCTCTACGGATCATTCTCCGGCTGCCTTCGGGCCTCTTCGCGGTTTATCAGCTTCGGCTTCCAACATCACTGGAGCCGGACCCGAAATGCCTCCGTCTTTCCGCACACGCCAGAAGTGCACAATCATCAATACCGACGCCACAATTGGAATTCCGATGCAATGCCAGATGTACGAACGCAGCAACGCATTTGCATCGACGATCGATCCGCCGAGCAATCCAAAGCGCACGTCGTTATACGGAGTCATTCCCAACAGCGATCCGAACGGACCTTCATGTCCGAGCAGCGGAGTCGCGCGCGCCATATTCGTTCCTACTGTCACCGCCCAGAATCCGAGTTGATCGTCTGGCAGTAGATATCCGGTGAACGAGAGCAGGAGCGTGAACACGAGCAGCAGAACGCCGATGTTCCAGTTGAATTCCCGAGGTTTCTTGTACGAGCCCGTGAGGAACACGCGGAACATGTGCAGCCAGACCCCGATGACCATCAGGTGCGCTGCCCAGCGATGCATGTTGCGCAGGATCTTTCCGAACGGAACGTCGTGCTCGAGGTACAGCACGTCACGAAATGCCTGCACCTTGCTGGGGTGGTAATAGAACATCAGCAGCACGCCGGTGTAGGTCAGGATGATGAACAGGAAGAACGTAATTCCGCCCATGCCCCACGTGTAGCTATAACGCACCGCGTCGCGATTGATCTTCGCCGGATGCAGATGCAGGAACACGTTTGACAGCACGCCCAGTGCGCGGTTGCGTGGAGTGTCATCGTGCTTGTGGCGGAAGATCGAAGTGTAGACCTGGGTCTTGGTCGGATCCTTCAATCCCTCGATTTGTTCCTTCGCCTTGGTGGGGATGTCGGTCTTGAGGGCCTGAATGTCGTCTTTGACTCCCGTTGTTACTTTTTCTAGGAGTCCGACTTTGCCATTCTTGCCGTTTCCGCCGTTCGGATTGGTTTCGTCAGCCATAGTTGAAAGCCCGTGTTTCGATCGTCAGCCGGGCACAAGGCCCGGTGAGGAGTTTGCTGCTTACACGCCCGTCAGAAATGCGCCGGGATCGTTGAAATGGGTTGGTTGGCCCTTCGGCCAGGAATACAGCTTGGAGGTATCGACGAGAACCTGTCCGTCGGGAGCGAGTTCAAGGTGAGCGCGATCCATCGGACGCGGCGCTGGGCCTTCGAAGTTGATTCCTTCGCTGTCGTAGCCGCTGCCGTGGCACGGACACTTGAACTTGTTTTCGCTGGGTTTCCAGTCGGGCGTGCAGCCGAGGTGCGTGCAGCGCGCGTAGATCACGAAGAGCCGGTCTGGCGTGCGATCCACCCAGATGCGATATTTCTGCTGGAACTTGGTATCTACGCCGAGCGCGAACTCAGAGGGATACCCGATCTTGAAGACACTATTGGGTTCAAACAGAGTGCGAGGAAGGAAGAAGCGGAAGAAGGCGAGGAACCATGCTGCCAGGAATCCCGTGACCATGGTCCACACGAACCGCCGGCGGCGCCGGTCGATCTCCGTGGAGGGTGCCGTTCCGGCAATGCCTCCGGCCGCAGCTGCTTTCGAGGTGCCGACCGCCGGGGTGCCAACATATTTCGTGGCATCGACCTTGGCTGCGGGTTTCGCCGCGTCCGGATTCGGATTGACCTTATCGGTCTCCAACTCCGCCATTTCTCCTCCTCTGGTCTGAATTCTCTCGAGAGCCCTAATCTAATCCGGCAGCCGCCGCGTACTGCGGCTCTGCCAACTTCCTCCCCGTGCTTTGAATCGGTATGAGTTTTGGACTTACCGGCTCGAGGGCTTCACGAACGATCTGTCCTAGAGCTCGTATAAATTTCGGAGAATCGTTCAGGCCGGCGCTCATCTCGAAACGAGTGATGCCAAGCGTTTCAGCCTCGTGACGCGCCTCATGATCGATCTCGCCTAGCGTTTCAACATGATCGGAAACGAAAGCGATCGGAACGACACACAGTTCGCGCACGTTCTCCGCCGCGAGCGAACGTAAAGTTTGATGCAGCGAAGGCTGCAACCAGCGGCTTGCCCCCACCTTGCTCTGGTAGCAAAGCCGGTGCGGGTTGCTCCACGCGCCATGAGCTACCAGCAGCTTTACCGTTTCTTCAATCTGTTCCTGGTAGGGATCGCCCTTCTGGATCACAGACAGGGGAACGCCGTGGGCGCTGAAGACAATCTGGGCGCGGGCTGGGTCATCAAAGCGTCTCAACGCTTCGTTTACTTTCTCGGCCATGGCGGCGAGATACGCTGGATGACGGTAAAAACTCTGCACGCACTGAACCGGAATGTCGTCCAGGAACAGACGCCGCCATTCGTTCAAGCTTGATCCGCTGGTGGTTGAAGAATACTGCGGGTACAAGGGCAAAAGCACGATCTGATCGCAAGCGGCTTCTCGCACCTGCTCGATCGCCTCCTGCGTGAATGGATGCCAATACCTCATCGCGACAAAGCAGCGCGCGTCCAGTCCCTGTCCGCATAGCTCTTCTTCAAGAGCGCGCGCCTGGCGTTCCGTGTTTCGCCGGATGGGAGATCCGCCTCCGATGGTTGCGTAGTGATGTTGCACCTTGCGCGCGCGCGTAGCGGATATCAGCTTGGCGAGTGGTTTGCGGCCGATACGAGCGAATGGGAAATCGATAATATCCGGATCGCAGAACAGGTTGTATAAAAACGGCTCGATTGCTTCCAGCGTGTCGGGTCCACCGAGCTGAAATAGAACTATCCCAACACGCGAATTCGGACGCGTCATTCCCCAGAACCCCAGAACCGCACGAAATTTACTCCCAATGGAGCAGTCGAGTCAATGGTGGAATTGCAAAAGTTTTTGCCAAGCCGTGCGCGAAGTTGTATTCGCATTGCATAATCCGTAGGTTACGAGGCAATCTGGTACCTGTGCCAGAACTCCCTGACATCTCGGCATACCTCACGGCGCTCGAGCCGAGGATCATCGGTCAGCCCCTGCAGCAGGTTCGATTTGGGAGTCCGTTCCTGCTGCGTACGGCCCAGCCGCCTCTCGCGGAAGTCGAGGGAAAGATCGTAAAGCAGTTGCGGCGGCTCGGTAAGCGGATCGCATTTGGCCTTGGGGACGATCTCTGGTTAGTGCTGCATTTGATGATTGCGGGTCGCCTCCACTGGAAGCCAGCAGGCGCGAAACTGTCAGGCCGCCAGAATCTGGCCGCTTTCGATTTTCCCAATGGCGCACTGGTTCTAACGGAAGCCGGCAGCAAGCATCGCGCGTCGCTGCACGTGATCCGCGGGGAGGCGAACCTCTCCGCTTTCGATGCGGGAGGGATCGACGTATTCGCCTCCGATCTTCAGGCCTTTAGCTCGGTTCTAAGCGCGGAGAACCATACCCTGAAACGGGCGCTCACGGATCCGCGACTGCTCAGCGGGATCGGCAATGCCTATTCCGACGAGATTCTGCACGCTGCCCAGCTCTCGCCCATCGCGCTCACGCAGAAGCTCAGCCCCAAGGACTGGCAGAAGCTCTTCGATGCAACCCGCCAAACGCTTGCACACTGGATGTCTAAACTGCGTGCCGAGGCTGAAGCGGCGTTTCCTGAGAAGGTCACGGCCTTCCGAAAAGATATGGCGGTCCATGGCCGCTACGGCCTGCCGTGTCCGAGGTGCGGGGATAAGGTCCTGCGAATTCGCTATGCGGATAAGGAAACAAACTACTGCGCTCGATGCCAAACCGGAGGCAAAATCCTAGCGGACCGCAGCCTGTCGCGCCTGCTTGGGTCGGATTGGCCCCGTACCCTGGAAGAATTGGAAGGCCTGAAGCGTCGTTAGGGCCGCCCGCGTCCCGCAGCGATCCTCCGGCCCGTTTGTAACGGCTACAAATTCCATTCTGCAACCCCCATGGCGTTCGGGTACTCTTAACATTTTCACTCGAGAGTTGAAGAAGATGAATTCAGTCGCTTACATGGCGGCGGCGCCCGATGACCTTCTGAGGTTCGAGTTTGGCTCGGCGCGCGAACGCGCAACCTGGGTGTACGGGCTGCTCCGGACCATCATGGACGTGCCGATTTCGCTCCGCACCGAACGGCTGGCGCAACTCACGGCAAGCATCGACGCTCACCCGCACCGTGACGAAATCCGTGCCGCCTTTCGCGAGTTCTGGTCGCACCACTCCTATGTCCGCGTGATCTCGGAGGCAGGGTTGCCGGATGAGATATTTCTGGTCCGGGAGCTGATTGCCCGAGCAGTAAAGCCCTTTCTACCCGAAGACGAGGTGCGCGGCGACCTGTATGTTCTGCTGAATTCGTTGGGCCTAAGGGAGACGGATGCAATGTGGCTGTCGTCCTTGCCTGACGAGTTGGTTACGTGGTGGTCCGATGTCTTCCGGTTGTCCACCTCGTCCATGCTCGCTTCCTGCAAAATTCTTGCCCTGCGTGCGGCTAGTATTGCACTCTCGCGTGACATGGTGATCCTGACCAACGATGAGGACATCACAAACTCTCCCTTTTTCCATCTTCCATCGTTGGTGGAGTCTGTGGTCTTGCGTCCGGAGGAGTTTCTGCGCTGGGAGGCGCAGCGCGAGGCGTGCGTGGTGCAGATGCGCGCCATCAACGAACGGCTCGAGAAAGAAGGGACGTCGGCGGGTTTGATCTTCCGGCTGCGCTTGCTACGGTCTTTCTTATGGAGGATCGATCAGGTGCTTTCGCTTCGACGTCCGGGCGCGGATCCGCGCAAGTTCGCGGTATCCCTGATCCAGGGATTTGCCTCGCAACGGCGGATTTGGAAGGTCGTGGGCATCACCTTTCGGCGTTTAGCGCGCAGTTTGGTCGAAAAAACGGGCAGAGTCGGAGTTCACTACATCGCTCGGAATGCCGCCCATTGGCGTCGTATGGGCGCTGGAGCCATTATGGCGGGCGTGATTACCTGTGGCACAGCCCTGGTGAAATACAGTATCTCGGCGAAAATTCAAGCGCCCTTTCTTGTTGCCCTTGGACATTCGCTGAACTACGCCGTCAGCTTTCTGCTCATGCAGGCGGGAGGATTTCTGCTCTCGTCGAAGATGCCAGCCGCAACAGCGGCCACGTTGGTGGACGCAATGGAAGATCCCGCAAAGGATCACATGGCAAGTCTTCGCGCGATCTCCCAGACCCAGACCATCGTTACTTTGGGCAATTTGTTGGGTGCCATTCCCGGCTCGATGGCGATCGACCGGTTGTGGAGACTGGTTCTGCATCATCCTTTCCTTACGCAGGCCGAGGCGGAACACGGCGTGCACATGGTCATTCCACATCAGTCCGGTACCATCGCCTTCGCAATTGCGACTGGCATTTTGCTGTGGGTGTCGTCACTTGCCACAGGGTGGACTGCGAACTACATCGCTATCACCAAGATGGGCACTGCCATCTCGAATAGCTTGCGGGTTCGTCAGCGCTTTGGAATGCAGCGCGCTGCGCGGCTCGCCGAATGGGTGACTCACAAGGCACCCGGCTCGATCGGCTACATCGTGCTGGGCTTCCTGCTGGGGACAGTTCCGATCCTCGTTTCGTTGTTCGGGATTCCCTTGGAAGTACGCCACGTAACGCTGTCGGCCGCGAGCCTCGGTTACGCTCTCGACGGACTTTGGATCTACGGAGGACTTGATCGCAAAGACATAGTCCTCTCCTTGCTAGGGATACTGACGATCGGAGTTTTGAATATCGGGACTTCGTTTGTGATGAGCTTCCTGCTCGCTGTGCGAGCGCGGGACGTGGGCTCCGAGAGAGCGCGAAGTTTCCTCAAGGAAGTGCTACGCGAGTTGGCCACCAGTCCCGGCTCGTTTCTGCGGCCCTCGCGTTATCAGCCAGAGCCTTGAGCTGGGCTACGGTGCGGAAGTCCCTGCCTTGGCGTTCTCCATCTCCTCAATGACCGAGTCGGCAAACTCCGACGTGCCTGACTGTCCGCCTATATCCCGCGTTAACTTTTCTTTATGACGATAGACTCGCTCCAGCGCATTCCGGATCTGAGTGGACGCTTCATGTTCGCCCAGATGCCGCACCATCAATAGGGCCGACCGGAGCAGGGCAGTGGGATTGGCCAGATTCTTCCCGGCGATGTCCGGAGCGGAGCCATGTACCGCTTCAAACACCGCGCATTCGTCCCCCAGGTTCGCGCTCGGGACAAAACCCAATCCACCGACAAAAGCCGCGCACAAATCCGACAAGATATCGCCGTAAAGGTTTTCCATAACCAGCATGTCGTATTGGTAGGGGTTCATCACCAGTTGCATGCATGTATTGTCAACGATGTGCTCGCCATAGGTAATTTCGGGATATTCCCTGGCGACGGCCCGCGAGCAACGCAGGAACAGGCCATCCGACAGCTTCATAATGTTCGCTTTGTGAATGGCGTGTATCTTCTTTCGATTGTTGTTCCGCGCATACTCGAACGCGAACCGGGCAATGCGTGTGCAAGCCTTCTCAGTCATGACCTTCAGGCTTTCCACCACGCCGGGAACGACCTCATGTTCGATTCCTGAGTAAAGCCCCTCGGTGTTCTCGCGGACGATGATCAGATCGACATCGGGATAGCGCGTCGGGATATGCGGCAGATTGCGGATCGGCCGGAAGTTCGCGTACAGCTCGAACTTCTTACGAAGCGCGACGTTGATGCTCGGGAAGCCTTCACCCACCGGGGTGGTCACGGGCCCCTTCAATCCAACGTGGGTCCGTTCCAGCGATTCGATCAAATCCTTGGGAATATACTCGCCAGATTTTTCATAGGCTTCCGCGCCGACGGCGAAAGTTTCCCATTCAAACTTCACGCCGGTCGCCTCCAGGATCCGAACTGTCGCTTTGGTGACTTCGGGACCGATGCCGTCGCCGGGAATGAGGGTAACTTTATGAGCCATAGAATTGATCTTTCCTATCTAGGAAGAGCTTTGCTGAGTGATCGGAGCGATGGCCGCGATCCGTTTACGGCGTCTTTGTTTTCACGAGATCCTTCAACTCATTCATGAACTCTTTGACGTCTTTGAAATCCAGATAAACCGACGCAAATCTCACGTACGCCACCTTATCGTACCTGCGCAGCCGGTTCATGATCAGTTCGCCCAGTTCGCTGGTCTTCCGCTCGCGCTCGGCAGATTCGATCACGAACGATTCAGCCTCATTCACAAGCTGTTCCAGCTTGCTGATCGGTACTGGACGTTTTTCACAGGCCCGCAAGAGTCCATTGAGTACCTTTTGACGGTCGAATTTCTCCCGGCGGCCGTCCTTTTTTACGACCATGTACGGGATTTCGTCGATGCGTTCGTAGGTAGTGAAGCGCTTGCCGCACTTCAGGCACTCGCGCCGGCGCCGGATCGAGTCGGCTTCCTTGCTCTCGCGCGAATCGACTACCTTGTCATTCGCAAAACCGCAAAAAGGACATTTCATGGCGCTTGCTTGTCAGACACGCTTTCCTGTCATTCCGAGGCGCCACGCCTAGGCGTAGCACAGGTGACACAAGCAACGATTTGCTGTGCGGGCCTGACTAGAAATTGTAACAGTTGCAACTTGCGGCAGGAGTTGGCTACTCCGTGACCACCGCCTTGACCAGATTGCGCGGGTGGTCCACGTCGTAGCCTTTGTTGACCGCTACGTGATAGGCGAAGAGTTGGAGAGGGATGACCTCAAGAATGGGCAGGAGCAGTTCGGGAGCCGCTGGAACGTAAAAAACGTGGTCGGCGACGGCTGCAACTTCCTTGTCGCCTTCGGTGGCAACCGCAACCAGTTGCCCTTTGCGGGACTTCACTTCCTTCATCACGTCCAGCGTCCGTTTGTACCGGAGAACCGAATCGGGGTCACTGTGGTCACAGGTCGCCAGTACGACTACCGGGAGATTCTCATCGACCAGCGCGTTAGGACCGTGCTTGAGTTCACCCACGGGATATCCTTCGGCATGAGCATAGGAAATCTCTTTCAATTTGAGGGCGCCTTCGCGCGCAATCGCGTAATGAACGCCGCGCCCCAGGTAAAGAAACTTCTCTGCTTTGCAGTGGATTGCGCCATATTCTCCGGCGAGCGAATCCCAGGTCGCGAGGTTCTTCTCAATCGCTTCCGGCAGGCGCATCAGGCGCTTCAAATACGAACGAGTGACCTCGGATGTGATCCGGCCTCGCTTGCGCGCCAGAAATAGCGCCATCAAGTACGCGATCGTGACCTGCGTCGTGAAGCTCTTCGTGGCTGGTATGGAGACCTCTCGTCCCGCGCCGGTAATCAAAGCAGCGCTGGCCTCACGCACGATTGTGGTATCGGGCATGTTCGAGATCGCGATTGTCTTGATGCCCCGGGTCAGCGCCTCGCGTTGTGCGGCAATGGTGTCAGCCGTTTCGCCCGATTGCGTAATCACCATCACGATGGGATCGATGGCGGCGTGCGTCGAACGGTAGCAGTATTCGCTGGCATACTCGACATCGACCGCGACTCCGGACAGGTCCTCGATCATGATCTCGCCTGCCAGACCGGCGTGGCGGCTTGATCCGCTCGCGGCGACGATCAGCTTGCCAAAGCTCAGCAGCGCGCTCTCCAGCGGATGCAGTTCTCCTGGAAAGATGATGTCGTCTTTAAGGTGCTTCTCGATGGTCGTTGCAATGGCGGTCGGCTGTTCATAGATCTCACGCCGCATGGCATGGGAATGATTGTTGTTGACCGTGTTCTTTTTCGCTTTTTCAGTAGTCATAAGGATGGCATTGAAGCCTTGTATCTTACGGGAGCGCCGGCCTGTCTAGGTTCGCCGCAGATCTCGACCCCGATTTGTCTGCTACCCTTCCGCGCCTTCGAAGTGCGCCTCGATTTCTTCCAGCGTCTTGCCTTTCGTCTCTGGGAGGAACCACGTGGCGGTGACGAAATAGATCACGGTGCAGGCCGCGAACCCGAAAAACATCGTCGAATATCCGTACTTGCCGACCGTTGGTAAGAAGATTGCAGCGATTGTCGTTGAGACGGCCTGATTGAGCACCAGCGCGATGCTCATGCCATTGGAGCGAATGCGAGTCGGCATCAATTCCGAAAGCGCGAGCCATACGCACACGCCAGGTCCCACTGCATAGAAAGCCATAAAGACAAACAGCGTGATCGCGACAATCCAGCCGTTGCGAGGCTCAGGTACCGGAGTGATCAAGGCATTTTCAATTTTCAATGGAGCAGTTCGAGCAGAGTCGAGGTCCCCAAAAGGATTCGAGAAGAATGCGACTACTTTGTTTGCAGGAACAGCGCTGGCGCGCGCGATCTCGATGGGCTTGGCTCCCGGATCATCCGAGCGAACCACTGGTGTTGCGGCCCGGTAGTCGCCATAGGAATAAATGATCACCATGGAGGTAGGACGGTTCTGGTCCGCAGTTCCGTGCGCTCCTGCGGCCTCGAGCAACTTTCCGTCTACTTCGCCGTTGTAGGCCAAATGCAGGGTCTGATCTGGCGTGACCATCGCTTGCAGGGCGCGGTTGGAATCCACTCGCTGCTTCTCGGTGCTAAGGAATAAAACGCCAGTGCAAATCAGGGACACGATGATTCCTGCGGTGCCCACCGCCAGAAGGAATTTGCGGCCTTTGCGATCGACAAGGACAACTCCACCGAATGTGACTGCGAAATTGATAATCGTGAATACGACGTAACCCCAATGCGCTGCCACGTCCGACAGCCCGCTTTGCAGAAGGATGTTGGTGTTATAGGCGATGATCGAGTTAATTCCGGTCGCTTGATTGCAGGCCAAGATGATGCAGGCGAGCACGAACGGAATCACATATTTGCGGCGCAAGAGCGAATCCTTGACCTTAGTTCCGGAAACCTTCGATTGCTCCGCGGTACTGGTTTCTACCATCTCGCGCATTTCCAGGTCAGCCTGTTCAGTGGTGCGCGAGCGCAACAGCGCGGCGTATGCCGGTTCTTTCTTTCCACGCTGCAGCAACCAGCGCGGAGATTCCGCCACCATGAAACTGCCAATCACGAACAGAATTCCCGGAGGCAGGGAAACCCAGAAGATCCCGCGCCATGCCGTGTCCTTGAATGCCAGCAGTTTCGCGGCATCCCCGAGTTTCGCGACCTGGTCCACCCGGAAGCTGAAATAAACTCCGACCAGCGCGGCCGTAACAATTCCAAGCGTTAGCAGCCACTGAAAAATCCCGGTGCCTTTGCCGCGATTGGACGCAGTCAGGCATTCCGCGAGATAGAGTGGAACCACCACCCCAATGAGCCCGGCGCTGATCCCTTGGAGGAGTCGCCCAAAGACAAGCGGACCGTATCCATGCGAAAGCGCGATCATCGGGATGCTGATGACAAACATCACCCCGCTTAGGGCCATCAGCCACTTGCGTCCCATCCAGTCCGCGAGGAGACCCGCGAACAATGTAGAGATCACGCTTCCCAGCAACACAGCCGCAACCACAATGGAAAGCTGGCCGGCATTGAGCCCCGATGTGGCTTCCAGGTACGGCAGCGCTCCGGCGATGATGCCGACATCCACTCCGTAGAGCAGTCCGCCCAGGCCCGCCACGATCAGGAGAAAGCGGTTGTAAAAGACCTTTTTGCTATCGAGGACTGAAACCGTACTGGTCGTCATCTCAGCTGTCATAGGACGTTTTCACACATCGGAACGGAGGCGCATGGAGCGCATGCTAAATGGCTTCCTGTTTTTCGTGAAAAGCACCCTGAATTGTAGCCCAGCTTGAGGCGCAAGCCGGCATAAGTGCTATACATGGCATGCGAAAAAAGTTAAGTCTTTCGGCTTTCGATGCAGACCGGTGGAGGGTATTCCCCGAAATATTCAACTAATCGCGCGCTAGACCTCAGAGATATTCTCGACAGGCAGGCTGAACGAGAACACAGATCCGTTGCCCGGTTGGCTCACCACCCCGATCATTCCGCCGTGGGCCTCAATGATCACCTTTGCAATGGCAAGTCCCATTCCTGTGCCCGGCGCGCTGTAGCGCTGATGCTGTCCGCGGTAGAACTTTTCGAAGATCAAGGACTGCTCGAACGAATCAATGCCGGGGCCGCGATCGGCGACGCTTGTTACCAGCATTCCATCCTTCAGTTCGCCGCTCACTTTGATCGGCGTTCCAGGTTTCGAATACTTCCCGGCATTTTCCAGCAGGTGCATGAGCACTTCGCGAATGCGTTCCAGATCCATGCGCACCTTTGGCAACCTCTGCCCTGATACCGTGACCTCAACCAAGTGATGCTCGAGGGCCGCTCTGGCATCTTCCAAAGCTGGCTCAATTGCTTCCATAATCGAGTGTGGCTGCAGATCGAGCTTGAACCTGCCCGAATCCAACTGGGCCATCTCCGCCGCCTCGCCGACCAACCGGTTCAGACGATCGGTCTCTTCGTCGATGACGGCCAGCAACTCTCGCCTGCCTTGGTCGTCGAGAGCCGTTCCTGAGAGCAGCGTTGTCACGCTTGCCTTGATGGAAGTGAGCGGTGTTCGGAATTCATGAGTGACGGAATCCAACAACGCAGTACGCAGCCGCTCATGCTCTTGCTCCGCCTGGTGCTTGCTCAAATTCTCGAGAGCACGGACACGTTCGATCGCCAAGCCGGCCAGGCTCCCGAGCGCGTCGAGAGTCTCCCTCGAGAGTTCGTCGCCAGTGACTCCCAGGGCGCCCACGGTGCGCATGCCGAGTCGCAGAGGCACATATGAGACCCCTCCCTGAGTGATCGGCTCACCCCGAAGTAAGGTCGTTCGCAGGACGCTCTCGTCAAACGTCGCATCCAGCGAAGAGCGGTAGACCGTGGGTTGCTCCGCGGCCATCACGACCGCGCTGCCAATGGAGAATGTTTCCTGAAGATATTTCGGAAGCGCATTCAGCAATTCGAGAACATTCTCGGACGCAAGCAAGCGTTGGCTCAGCGCATAGAGACGCTCAACCTCGCGGCGGCGCTGCGTGGCTCCTTCCGCCTCCCGCCGCGCCCGTTCCGCCAGATTGCTGGCCACCAGAGCAGTCACCAGAAAAGCAATCAGTGCGATCCAGTTCTGTGGTTCGGCGATGGTGAACGTCCCGACCGGAGGCAGGAAGAAGAAGTTGAACGCAGCGGTCGCGCTCAGAGCCAAAACGATTGCGTAACGCAGTCCCCAGTACGCTGAAGTCAGCAGCACCAGCACGAGAAACATCAGGGCAACAGTCGTGTGATTGACGTGCAAGCGGAACGCCATGGCAGTGATCGCTGCGATGGCCACAATGACAAATGTGTAACGTGCTGCCTGGGTACGAGCGGGGGCTTTCACACCCGCATTGTACGATGGACGTGACTTTTTCCAGGTTGCGAACGAGAATAGCTGCGCATGCCGAAGACACCGGAAGAATGGCTTGACGAAATATCAACTGAAAAGTCGAGAGGAATCTTTAAGCTATTTCTTGGTTATGCTCCCGGTGTAGGCAAGACCTACAACATGCTCAGTGAGGCAATTCGCCGTGCCAGCCGCGGAGAAGACGTCATCGCCGGTATAGTCGAGACTCACGGACGCAAAGCCACAGCCGAACTCGCCTCAAAACTGGAACGAGTGCCTCCGCGAAAGCTCGAATACAAAGGCACCCTCTTCGACGAGATGGACGTAGACGCAATTCTTGCGCGCAAGCCGGCCGTTATCGTTGTCGATGAACTCGCGCACACCAACATCGAAGGCAGTAAGCACGCGAAGCGTTACGAGGACGTAATCGAGCTTCTGGACGCAAAGATCGACGTGCTCTCCACTATGAATGTGCAGCACGTCGAGAGCGTAGGGCCCACCGTGCAGCAGATCACAGGTGTACAGGTCCGCGAAACTGTGCCTGACTGGGTGATGCAACGCGTGGACGAAATCGTACTCGCCGACCTGACGCCGCAGGCTCTGCAGAAGCGCATGCAGCGCGGAGACATCTATCCGATAGATCGTGCACAGCGCGCCCTATCCCATTTCTTCCGTCCCGGCAATCTCATCGCATTGCGCGAATTGGCACTCCGGCAGGTCACGGGTGTTGTCGACCGGAGTCTCGATGCATTTCTGGAAAAGGATGCAACCCAGCCAACGCACACCGTACGCGAACGGATTGGCGTGTGTGTCAGTTCCAATCCTGCGGCCCAATATTTGATCGCGCGCGGCTCCCGCATGGCCCAGGCTATCGGGGGAGATCTGTTCGTCTTCTACATCGACGTGGGCCGCGATACCCGGCCAGAAGACCAGAAGACTTTGGCGGAGAATATCCGCTTTGCCGAAAATCTCGGCGCGCACGTGGTGCGTTCGAGCGGTGCAAGCATTGCCGAAGGCCTCGCCCGCCTGGTGCGCGAGAACCACATCACGCAAGTGATCTTCGGACGTTCCGCTCGCACAGGCTGGCAACGGTATCTGTATCTTTCCGCTATTCAGAAGTTTCTGCGTGATTCTCCCTCAGTCGATGTGCACATCGTGACCCAGGAGGTGCGTTGATGGCGGACAATCCGCACATTCTCGTGGTTGACGACGAGCCTCAGATAACGCGCGTCCTTCGCACCAGTCTTTCAGCGCAAGGTTATGACATACGCGTCGCAAACAGCGGCGAAATGGCATTGGAAATTATGAAAGATTGGCAGCCGCATCTCATCATTACCGATCTTTCCATGCCTTCGATCGACGGCATTCAGCTCACGCGGCATGTGCGGGCAGTTTCGCAGGTCCCAATTGTGGTGCTCTCGGTTCGCGATAAAGAGCAGCAGAAGGTGGAGGCCCTTGATGCCGGCGCGGATGATTACGTGACCAAGCCATTCGGCATGAACGAACTTCTGGCCCGAGTACGAGCTAACCTGCGTCGCGTTCCAATCGGCAGCGAATCGGATCCGGTCATCGAAATCGGTGACTTCCGCATTGACGCCGCCGCGCATAAGGTAACAGTCCGCCAGCAGGAAGTTCGGCTGACCCCTAAAGAATTTGAGTTGCTGGTCTATCTGGCGCGCCGCCCCGGGAAGGTGATCCATCACCGGACTCTCCTCGGAGCGATTTGGGGCGGGCAAAGCACGGAGCAAGTCGAATATTTGCGTGTCTTTGTCGGCCAGTTGCGGAAGAAGCTGGAGCCGGACTCCTCCTCTCCTCGCTACATCCTGACCGAACCCTGGGTCGGCTACCGCTTCGAACCCGGCGAGTAAGTTACTTTCCCCACGCAACGATTCTGCCTCCGCTGCGGACTGCTTACGAACATTCAATGGATTGTTTACGGAATCCTTATACCTCCCCGCGTCAAATCGATATGAAGGCAGGAGGGAATCGAAGTCCCAAGTCCTTACGGAATTTTTATGAACTCTTCACCCAGACTTTACGACGGATGCCGTCTACTGCCTTTGAGAGATCTTGCGGCAAACGGAGTTCGGCAATGAGGACGACACTTCTCGTAGTCTGCTGCATCGGCGTTGCCTTTCAATTGCGTGTGCTGGTGGCGCTGCTACAAGAGTGGATGACTGTCCAGCGGATATCTAAATTGTCTGTGACGCCATTCCGTCGTTCCCGCCCAAGAGGAGAGATTGTCGTCATGCAAGGCGCTGCGGCTAGAGAGAAAATCTGCATTGAACGTTCCGGAAAAGCGGCGTCTGGCCAGTTTCGCAAGAGGCTTGCATTATTCATTGTCATGCCGATTTGCGCAGTCGTGCTCCATGCGCAGCAACCCGAATCGACAGAAAAGGGAGTGCCGAGGACTTCCGACATGGAAAATCTGCAGGTGCGAGTGGAAACGCTCGAGGGCGAAGTATCGACGCTGAGGTCTCTCGTGCGACAGTTGCAGGCAAGCCAGTCTCAGCCGCATCCGGCGCTCGTGAGTGCGGTAAGCACGGGGCCGACCGATCCGCCACCGCCGGAGTCCGCGCTCACTCCTGATGACCGCAAAATTATCGACTCCCTACGCCAGACCACGATCAACGTTGGCGTTGACACCTATTACGGCTACAACTTCAACAATCCGGTGGGACGTGTAAATCTTTTGCGAGCGTATGACGTGCTCAGTAACGAGTTCAGTCTCAATCAGGCTAGCGTGGTAGTCGAACACGCACCGGATGTCGGCGCGGGACGCCGCCTGGGTGCTCGTCTCGATCTGCAATTTGGGCAGGCGACCGACGCAATACAAGGCAACCCAAGCAACGAGCCTCGGCCCCAGGTCTATCGCAACATCTTCCAAGCGTACGGCACTTATGTTGCGCCCATTGGGAAGGGCTTAACCGTCGATTTCGGAAAATGGGCAAGCTCTCTCGGCATCGAAGGAAACTACACCAAAGATCAGATGAGCTACTCGCGTTCGCTATGGTTCTATTTCTTGCCCTTTTACCATATGGGCGCGCGCGCATCACTTCCACTCAATGACCGTTTCAGTGTGAACTACTGGGTTGTCAATGGCACAAACCAGGTGGAAGACGTGAACGGTTTCAAGGATCAATTGTTTGGATTCACCGCGAAACCCAGCAGAACGCTGACCTGGACGTTCAACTACTACCTCGGACAAGAGAATCCCGACCGCGCACCGGCTGCGAACTGCGGACCCGCTCCGGTGGACCCCGGTCTCTGCTTTAACGCGATTTCCCCGGCGCCTACGGGGCGCACTCACATCTTCGATAGCTATGCGACCTGGCAAGCTACCCCCAAGCTTACGATGGCAATCGAGGGCGACTACTTCATCCAGCGGTTGTGGAGGAATGCGGCGCCTGGAGAATCTTCCGCTCCCGCGCATGTGGACGGCGGTGCCGCGTACATGCAGTACCAGTTCACTCCTCGGATAGCCTTAGCTTCACGCGCCGAATACATGTCGGACCGGCAGGGCATTTTCAGCGGGATCGGGCAAGCCCTGAAAGAGAACACGATCACATTCGACTACAAGTTGGCAGATAACTTTCTCATGCGCTATGAATGGCGCCGCGACTTCTCGAATCAGCCCTCGTTCTTGTCGGAGGTGCAGGGATTTCTGAAGAAAGACCAGAACACGGCGACTCTCGGCCTGGTCTGGTGGTGGGGAAGAAAACAAGGGTCCTGGTAGCTTTCAATCTCGAGGTCAATGATGCAAGACATTCTTTGGACCGCAGTCACAATCGCATTCTTTGCCGGATCGATCGCATACGTGCATCTCTGCGATCGGTTGAAGTAGGAGGAAATTATGGATGCGCAATCTTTGATCATGCTCGTTATCAGCGCAGTAACGACTGTCTATCTTGTCTACGCATTGCTGCGTCCGGAGAAATTCTGAAATGACCATCAACGGTTGGCTGCAGATCTTTGTATTTCTGGCACTGATCTTCGCCATCACCAAGCCGCTCGGCATCTTCATGGCGCGCGTATTCGCCGGGGAACGCACATTCATGGATCCGGTGCTCCGGCCCTTGGAGCGGCTGATCTACCGCCTCACGGGAGTGGATGAGAAACACGAGATGCGCTGGACTGAGTATGCCGTCTCCATGTTGCTATTCAGCGCCGTGTCGATGCTCGTGCTTTACCTGATGCAGCGAATTCAGGGCATGCTGCCTTTCAATCCGCAGCACCTTGCCGGTATTGCCCCCGAACATCTTGCGTTCAATACTGCCGCATCGTTCACCACGAACACGAATTGGCAGGCCTACTCGGGCGAGACGACGATGAGTTATTTCACGCAGATGGCGGGATTGGCGTTTCACAACTTCGCGTCCGCGGCAACCGGCATTGTGCTTGCCATTGCTTTCATCCGCGGCATCGCTCGCCGGCAGATGGAGAGTCTAGGCAATTTCTGGGTTGACTTCGTCCGGTGCTGCCTATGGGTGTTGCTGCCTTTTTGTGTGGTAGGCGCATTGTTCCTGGTTTCCCAGGGCGTAGTCCAGAACCTGAAGCCGTATGACACTGTGAAGTTGGTCGAACCGCAACAGGTGCAGCGTGTCGGAACCGACGGCAAATCTGTTGTGGATTCCAGTGGTAAACCTGTGATGGACACCGTGACCACTCAGACGATCGCCCAAGGTCCGGTGGCTTCGCAGGAGATCATCAAGGAATTAGGAACTAATGGCGGCGGATTCTTCAATGCCAACAGCGCTCATCCCTTTGAGAACCCGACTCCCCTCACGAACATGGTGGAAATGTTGTGCATTTTTGCCATCGGTTCGGGCCTGACCTACACCCTTGGACGCATGACCGGGTCTCCGGCTCACGGCTGGGCGGTCTGGTCCGCCATGGCAATTCTCTTCCTCACAGGAGTGATGACGGCCTATTGGGCGGAGGCGCGCGGAAATCCGCTCTACCCTGCAACCGTTGCCCAGCATGTCTCCAGCACCCAACCGGGCGGCAACATGGAAGGGAAGGAGACGCGTTTCGGGATCGCGAATACGGCACTGTTCGCAACCATTACCACCGATGCAAGTTGCGGGGCCATCAACGGTTGGCATGATTCGTTCACGCCGCTCGGTGGAATGGTGCCGCTCGTCAACATCATGCTGAGCGAAGTCATCTTCGGAGGCGTTGGGTCCGGGATGTATGGAATCCTGATCTACATCGTGCTCGCCGTCTTCATCGCCGGCCTGATGGTCGGGCGCACGCCGGAGTACCTCGGCAAGAAAATCGAAGCGTACGACGTGAAGATGGCGATGCTGGTGGCGCTCGTATTCCCGCTCATCATCCTGGTGCTCGCAGGAATATCAGTGGTTAAGAACTTTGGCACGGTGGGCATTCTCAACCCAGGACCGCACGGACTCAGCGAAATTCTCTATGCTTTTGTGTCTGCAGCAGGAAACAATGGCTCCGCGTTTGGCGGACTTACGGTCAACACTCTCTGGTATGACGGCGCGATTGGGATCACCACTCTTGTCGGCCGCTTCCTGATGATTATTCCGATGCTGGCAATTGCCGGCAATCTTGCCCGAAAGAAGTATGTGCCGCCATCCGCGGGCACATTCCCTGTGACTACGCCCTTGTTCACGTTTCTGCTGATCAGCGTAATCCTGATCCTGGGCGCTCTGACTTTCTTTCCGGCGCTGAGCTTGGGACCGATTCTCGAACATCTGCTGATGTACGCGGGAAAAACCTTCTAGGAAAATTATGGCAAGCCATCACAAATCAATCTGGAGTCTGAAGCTGGTTCGCAGTGCAACCTGGAGTTCGATTCTGAAGCTGAATCCGCGCAATATGATGGGGAATCCCGTCATGTTCGTGGTCGAGATCGGCAGTGTGATTACGACGGTTCTGCTGATCGTGCATCCCCACCAGGCATTCCGGTTCAATCTGCAGATCACGCTCTGGCTATGGTTCACAGTCCTGTTTGCCAACTTCGCCGAGGCGATGGCGGAAGGTCGCGGCAAGGCCCAGGCGGAAACGCTTCGCCGCGCCCGCTCAGAAACCATTGCGAAGCGATACGCCGCAAACGGTAAGGTCGAGGAAATCCCCAGCGCGAATCTGCGTGCCGGCGACGTGGTCTCAGTCTCCGCGGGAGAATTGGTCCCGGGCGACGGGGAAATCATCGAAGGTGTCGCCTCGGTGGACGAGTCTGCAATCACGGGCGAGTCTGCCCCCGTGATCCGCGAAGCTGGCGGCGATCGCTCCGCGGTTACCGGAGGCACGCGAGTCCTTAGCGATCACATCAAAGTCAAGATCACTTCGAATCCGGGCGAAACTTTCCTGGACCGCATGATCGCGTTGGTCGAAGGCGCGGCGCGCCAAAAGACGCCAAATGAAATTGCACTGAATATTTTGCTGGCTGGCCTGACCATCATCTTCCTACTCGCAGTCGTCACTCTTCAGCCGTTCGCAATCTACTCCGGATCTCCACAGACTGTTTTCGTTCTTGTCTCACTGCTGGTGTGCCTGATCCCAACCACGATCGGCGGGTTGCTCTCTGCGATTGGAATCGCGGGTATGGATCGCCTGGTGCAGCACAATGTCCTCGCTATGTCTGGACGAGCGGTTGAAGCCGCGGGAGACGTCAACACGCTCCTCCTGGACAAGACCGGCACCATTACCTTTGGCAACCGTCAGGCAACAGAATTCATTCCCGCTCCCGGGATCACTGAAGCGGCGATGGCCGACGCCGCCCAGCTTTCTTCCCTGGCGGACGAAACTCCGGAAGGCCGCTCCATCGTAGTACTAGCGAAAGAGAAGTACCGGCTGCGTGGACGTGAGTTTGCCACCCACGAAGCCGAATTTATCCCCTTCACGGCCCAAACTCGTATGTCGGGAGTCAATCTCGATGGCCGGGAGATTCGTAAAGGTGCCGCCGACGCGATTTCGCGTTTTATACAGACTAGCAGCAATGGGGTGCTGCCACTGGAAGTTCGGGCTACCGTGGAGCGAATTGCGTCATCGGGCGGCACACCTCTTGTAGTCGCTGAGAATCGCTGCGCCATGGGCGTGATCCATCTGAAAGATGTTGTCAAAGGCGGGATCCGGGACCGCTTTGCCCAACTTCGCTCCATGGGTATTCGCACCGTGATGATCACCGGGGACAACCCGCTCACCGCAGCCGCGATCGCAAGAGAGGCAGGAGTGGATGACTTTCTGGCGCAAGCCACGCCCGAGGACAAACTCAAGCTGATTCGCAGCGAACAGGCCGGCGGCAAACTCGTCGCGATGACGGGTGATGGTACCAACGACGCTCCCGCACTGGCTCAGGCGGATGTCGGAGTCGCTATGAACACCGGCACGCAGGCTGCAAAAGAAGCCGGCAACATGGTCGATCTGGACTCGAATCCGACGAAGCTCATCGAAGTCGTGGAGATCGGCAAACAGTTGCTGATGACCCGGGGAGCACTGACCACTTTCTCGATCGCCAACGATGTGGCGAAGTATTTCGCCATCATCCCCGCCATGTTCGCGGCAACGTTCCCCGTTCTCAACGCGCTAAACATCATGCGCCTGAAGACGCCGGAGTCGGCCGTCCTCTCTGCTGTCATTTTCAATGCTCTCATTATCATTGCGCTCATCCCGCTTGCCCTTCGCGGCGTGAAATACCGCGCCATGAATGCGGAGGCCCTGCTCCGGAGAAATCTCCTGATATACGGCGTCGGCGGTCTGATTGCGCCATTCGTCGGCATCAAGCTCATCGACGTGCTGATCACAGCGGTAGGGTTGGCCTGAGGAATTCCCATGAAGAAAAATCTCATCACCGCAGTTCTAATGACCATCGCGATGACCATCCTCCTCGGCATCGTCTATCCCCTGGTTGTCACCGTGCTCGCGCAAGTTCTATTCAAAGACGCGGCGAACGGACAGATCCTGCACCGCAATGGAGAAGCTATAGGCTCCCGCATCATCGCCCAGCCCTTCACGTCACCGAAATACTTCCACCCGCGTCCATCTGCCGCGGGCAATGGATACGATGCCGCGAACTCTGGAGGCACAAATCTCGGTCCCACCAACCAGAAATTAATCGACCGGGTTCGCGCCGATGCCGCAGTGCTCAATCAGGAGAATCCAAATGAACCCGTACCTGTAGACCTTCTTACAACGTCTGCCTCCGGACTGGATCCGGAGATCTCGCCGGCGGCTGCCGGGTTTCAGGTGCCGCGAGTTGCGCGCGAAAGAGGTTTATCGGAACCTGCCGTCCGCGAGCTGGTGCAAAAACACACTCAGCAACGCGACCTTGGATTGTTGGGAGAACCGCGAGTCAACGTTCTGGAACTGAATCTTGCCCTTGATGATATGACCTCAAAGCAATAGAGCGAACGGCGCTTCCGTAGTGCGTAGAGCCTATCGCCCAGCGCCTATCTCTCGATGTTCGGTGGACATTGACCGACAACACGTGTGAAACCTCCTGCATCCTAGCTGCGGTTGTGTGGCAGATTCGAGTTCATGCTTGGAAAGGATGTTCTCGGCCCAACCGTTCGCAATCGACCAGAGGGACATCATGAGTGCCGCCGAAAGTCCAATTGAAAACAACGAGCCGTTTAAGGCAAACACGCCTGCTCTCGGGGAGCCCGGGTATTTGCCATCCAATGCATCCGAGCCGTCCGGCGCATCCGCATCGATCGGCAGATGGCTCGGGCAGGCGCAATCCGAACTGAAATCTCGCGTTTCCGTGGCCTACAGACGGTCCAGCCGCGCGATTGCATCAGCATTGCAACGGCTCCGTCGGCAGGGACAGCGCATCCGTGAAGAACGTCCGCTGCCAGCTCTCGCCGTTATCTCTGGCTCGGCGTTTGCGCTCGGAGTCACCCTCGCCCTCCTGAGGTCTCGACGAACATGAATTCGGCTTCTTCGAATGGCCGTAGCTTGTCCGAAATTCTGGCGGACATGAAAGATGAACTGCAGGAGTTCGCGCACACGCGAATCGAACTGTTTCGCAGCGAATTGCGCGAGCGCTTCGAAACGATAAAATCCGCGCTGCCTCTGGCCGTTGCGGGTGCCCTGCTGTTGAGCACAGCCTTTCTTCTTTTCTCCTTTTCCCTTGTCGGGTTGTTGGCCGCGACGTTCGGAGATAATCCCTACCGTTGGTTCCTCGGCGCCCTCATCGTTGGCGTACTTTGGTCCATGTGCGGTGGAGCGGCGGCATTCTTGGCCAAGCAGCGCCTCACAAAACAAGCTCTGATGCCGGAAAAGACGATCCAGGTTCTCAACGGAGACCGAGTGTGGCTGCAGAAGGAAACGAGGCGAGCCTCATGAGAGCAACTTCCGCAGACAGTCTCGACTCCGCGCCCTGATGCAGCGAGACGGCATTCATCGGACAGGCCTCGAACTCATCGAGTTGATGGGCCGGGAAAGTCTCAATCAGTTGGCCGTAGTTTCTAACGGGGAACCTCAGGGCATCTTCTCTCGAGGACAGGTCGTGAGACTCCTGCAATTCCAGTCGGGTGTCGGGCAAGACTCTCGAGTTGCTTGATGTATCAGCCGTTCCTCTTGATCCAGCCGTCGAATTCAGTTGACAGCTTGCTGTGGATTCACTGTCCCAGCAGTCCGTAGACATCCAGTTCCGTCGCTGTCGGAACAAACACACGGCCGTTTGCAATGGTTGGAACAGTCAGCTTCAACGCAAGTCCGGCCTGGTCGCGGCTGCCGGCCTGCGCGCTGTTGTAAAGCTCATTCGCCACATTCGTCGCGTCGTAAGCATGAAGGACGGCAGTGCCGCTGGCTTGAGGATCTGTGCTGTTGTAACTGGAGTTATCGATATCCCAGATGATCCCATTATTGGAACCATTAGCCGACAGCGAAGCCGTCGCGCCGTGCATGCCGAACACAGTGCTCGCTGCCGAGGTTGATGCTGTTGACATCTGCTGGCCGGCGTCTGCATTGGCATTCCAGCTGAACGCTCGCAGCACATCGTTGTTCGAGTGGAAGTAGATCGATCCATTCCAGTACACCGGCGTCGAGAAGAGGTTGTCGTACTGCGTCGTCCCGATGTGTATCGTTTGCAGCACGTTGTTCGACGAGTCATTGAATCCGCCCATGCTGTCGCGATTCACCACGAAGACGTTTCCGTCTTTTCCACCTCCGATCACGATGTGCGGAATCGACGAAGAGCCCGGCAGGATAACATTGCCGCCCGATCCCAGATCGACGTCGTTCACCGCAAGCGTGTAGTTATTGTCAGGCGAGAAATAGTCCAGGACGGACAGATCGTTCGGATCCAGCCGCAGGAAACAATCGTTGTAGCCCACCATGCCGGAGCCGTTGATCCACTGCTCGTCACCGGCATCCACTCCGCTCATCAGGTAGACTTCACCGCTCGCATCATCAATCGCAGGAGCACCGCCGCTGGCCCACAGCCCGCCGCCGGCCGCGCCATTCGTATCTTCAAACACTGCCGTCTGCTGAAGGGAAGACTTGTCGTATGCGAATACCCAGCCATTGCTGCAGCTGCCAAATGCGATGTACAGCAGGTTCGAAACCGGATCCAGTGCCAGCCCCATCCTCTGATAGCACGAGGTGCTGAGCGTATCTCCGGAGTAGGAGCCCGTAACCCCGACTGGATTCATCTTGTCCTTGCCGGTTGTTACATCAATTGCGTGCAGCCAGAACGGAGGACTCGCCTTATTCACTTCAGCGACTACATAGAGTGTGCCCGTAGTCGCATCGATTACCGGCGTCGAGAGAATACCCACATTCGGCCACACCCCTCCCGAATCGTACTTGGGAACAGATGCACCAAAATTCACGTGCCAGAAAGTTTGTGGACTCGCGGATGTGGCATCCGCGTCAAACGCGTAAAGACTGTTGTTCCCCGTGGCCACAAAAACTACATTGTGCGTGCCCTGATTCGGAATATTCACCTGGGGCAGGTATAACGGCTGTGGATAGATCTGACCATCCACGGGATACGACACCAGTTTTCCGAACTGGCTGAAGTTCACATTCGACGGAGAGAGCGTTACCTCTTGCGTGTACGCGCCATCGCGCGCGTCATCGTTGTGATAAGTGAGAACTGCTGTCTGGGCCGCATTCACGACCGTCACTCGGCTCGAGACGCTGTTGGAGGGTTCCGCGACGCTGGTTGCCTCCACTGTGTGGCTCCCGGTCGCATTTGGCGCGGCGTACAGCCCGGTAGAGCTGATCGTTCCGATGCTGCTATTCCCGCCGCCTACGCCATCCACTGACCATGAGACCGACGTGTCCGATAGCCCCTGAATCGTTGCGGTGAACTGCTGCGTTGCAGAAGGAGCAACCAGCACTCCGCTGTTCGGCGATAGGCCGAACGTGAATACCGTCAATGGCGCGCTCGCGCTATCCGATGAATTCGCCGCGCTGGTCGCAACGACGGTATGGCTGCCGGGCTGCGATGGTGCCGTGTAGAGTCCGGAACTGTTAATGGTTCCAACCGTGGAGTTCCCGCCCGCCACTCCATCCACGGACCAGTTCACCGTCGAACCACCCTGGCCCTGCACCGTCGCGCTGAATTGCTCTGTGGCAGACGCTTCAATCGTGGCTGTTGCAGGGGTGATAGAGACGTTGCCTTTCACGGTGACAGTCGCGCTTGCGCTCTTGGTCGAATCCGCCACGCTCGTCGCAGTTACCACGTGTGTGCCCGACTGCGCTGGCGCCTGGTATAACCCGGTACCGTCGACCGTTCCAAGAGTCGAAGTCCCGCCACTCGTCCCGTCCACTGACCAGTTCACGGACGTGTTGCTCGTTCCTGTCACCGTGGCGCTGAACTGTTCTTGCGCAGCCGGCGCAAGGGTTACGGCGGTCTGATTCAACTGAACGCTAATGGAACCGGAACGTGAAGAAGAAGGAGGCTTCGGTGAACCCGAACAAGCTACCGCGGGAATTACCAATGCATACACAAGCCAACGTCTGGACAAGCGAAATACGGAGGTACTCATATATTCGGAGGGGGAAGTTGGAGGGGGAAGCTTTCTCCCCTGGCCGAAGAATAGATGTAAGTTCTTCCTTGGAAGGTTGCTGTGATCCGCGCCCGTAGGCCATCGAACGGGCGTCTGCGCTGCAATACCAATGCTGTACGAGCAGGCTGACGAGAGCTGACCGCGAGTGTTACAAAACGGTTAAAGCGACCACGAAAAGACTATTGCTCGACTCGCCGGGCGATGACCTCGCGGGCAGCACTACGAAACAAGCATGAGATAATGACCGTGCCACTCGGCCCCGTAGCTCAGTTGGATAGAGCAGCGGTTTCCTAAACCGTTGGTCGGCGGTTCGACTCCGCCCGGGGCCTCCATCGACTCGTTCGCGATGGCGAGTCGGTCCCGGTCATTCTTGCTTCTGATGGCTCTCGACCGACAGTTTTCGTATGGATAATCGCTCGTGGTGCGCTAGCACCAGGCCCGACGGAATCACGGCCGCAAACGTGACCAGCCACAACAGAATCCCGCAACTCGCTGCCAGTTCCGGAGGCACATCGAACACGCTCGAAAGGGTTGCGATCGTCGCCATCTGCGATCCTCCACCCACCGCCGGTAACTGCAGCATCGAGCCGAGCATGCTCGAGAACATGAGAATCAGGAGTTGCGACACCGGAATTTCCAGCGCGTCCACTCCGTAAGAGTGCGTGACTTCGTGATAGGACAGCGCGATGACATACCACATCCCAACCGAAACTGCCGTGAGCAGGAGCAGCGCAATCGGGCCCTGGATCGTATCGAGCCCCATGTGAAACTCGCGCACTTTGTCGCCGATCTTATGGCCGATCTTGGGCAAATGCGAGAATCTCTTCTCCACCCAAACCGCAACCTTCTCTCCGTTCCTCCGGATCACCACCGCCGCTACCGTTGTCGCTGCGACAAGGCCCGTTAACACGAAGCCCAGTTCGCGGAAGCGGAGATAGTATTCCGGATGCGGAATGGACGGCAGCGCGCTCGGCAGAAAAATCGCCAGCATCATCAGGACGGTGAACGCGCCGATATCAAAAATACGTTCCACGCCCCAGACCGCAAGCTGCGACGACACAGGAAGATCGGTTCGGCGGGCAATCAGATAAGGACGGATAAATTCTCCCGCACGTCCCAGCAGCGCCAGCCCCGTAAATCCCACCAACGTCGGCGACACCATGTCGATGGTTCGCGTCTTCGGGCGCACGGGGTTCAGGAAAATTTTCCAACGCCAGGCCCTCAAGAGATATCCGAGGTAGATCAGCGCAATTCCATGAAAAACGTGCACTTTCTTAATGCGATGGGTCTGGCTCCAGAAGGTGCCCCAATCAAACGTCCGCCAGTGCCGGTATTGCAGGTAAACCAGAACGGCCAGGATGAGAAACACGACGATGCTGGCCAGAATGCGTTTCTTATCCATGAAGGGGATGCGCTGTAGCCGCAACCAGTACTGCGGGACTTCACCAGGCGGCTACTCTCAAAGTAAATGACCAGCGCGACAGGGTCAAACGAAACTCAGTTGCGAACATGATGCATGCAGTTGTTCGGAACCACGACACTGCGCGTGAGTCTGACCGATAAAGCTAATCCTTCTGCGGATTCGCCTGCGCCTGAATGGTCTTGCTTGGCGCGGCCTTTGCTGCGGTCACGTGTTTCTTCGCAGAACTCGCGGTGTTCTTCTTCGCCGATGCCTTCTGCTGCGCGAGTTTCTTTTTATTGAAGTCTCTGACAATTCGCGCCACGTACGCCCGAGTCTCATAGTACGGAGGCACGCCTCCGAACCGCTCGACCCGATGCGGACCTGCGTTGTATGCAGCCAGCGCTTTTACCAGATCGAAGTTGTATCGCTCCAGCAGTTCCCGAAGATATTTCGTTCCGCCATCCACATTTGCCTGAGCATCGAACGCATTCGGCACCCCCAATTGCGATGCCGTCCCCGGCATGAGTTGCATCAGTCCCTGCGCGCCCTTCGGCGAAACCGCCCGCACATTGAATCCGCTCTCAGCCTTGATAACGCTGTTCACCAGATCCGGATCCAGTTGATAACGCCCGCTCGCGTCTTGAACCACTTCGGTGATGTTCGGATTCCGAGTAATGGGAAATCCAGGAGCGCTCGCGGCCCGTCGCGCATTGGTCTGCTTTGAAGAAATGGATTGGGACGCCGGGAACCGGGAGCCCGAAACCACAGCAGTTTCTTTCGGAAGCTCAGGCGCTGCTTCAAAGTGATCCAGTTGCGCCGTAGGCACATCCACAAAGCTGGACCCATCTGTGCTGGTGTATAGCCGAGTGACATCGCCCACAACTTCGTGCCGCTCATGCCGGATCGAAAATCCATTCTTCAGCACCGCGACTTGGGCAGCAAAGCAGGGTAAAGCCGTCGCAATTAAAGCGAGGATGGCTGCTCTTCTAATTGGTTTCAGAACTCTCATACAAACGCGAAAATCTGCTGATTAAGGATCGCCCGCTGATTAACGACTTACCACTGGCGTCAGCGGCACCTCACCCAAAGCTAACTCCACGGCTGCGGCCACCCCGCATGCATCATTCCCGCGAGTGACTCTCCATCCGCGTCCACGCAACTCGGAGCACGCATTTCCCATGATAATCGGATGCCCTGCAAACTCAAGCATCTCTACATCGTTGTGGTTATCACCGACGGCCATGACCTCTTCGCGCCTTATTCCCCGGTAAGCCGACCAGCGTTCAAGCGCGTGTCCTTTGGAACACGCCGCATTCAGTACGTCGATCATTGACAAATCGCGCTCCGGATATTCCGTCCGCAGCACTGTAATCCTGTCCTCGAGGCCCGCGGCATTCAGCCTTTGCAGAGCCATACTCATGCGCGCCAACGTGCCGCAGAACATCGCCTGGACCGGATCCTTCACCAGCGCATCCTCGATCGGAACTACAAACTCGATGTAGGCCATGTTCTTTTCCAGCCACCGCCGGATGCTCGGCCCGATCTCCTCCAGGTGCTCCAACACGAGCGCTCCTTTGGTCTCCTGATCGAATGTCAGAACGGTATTGCCGCGGAATTCGTGCATGGCGCCGCAGAGCCGCCGGCACGTCGCTGCCGGCATCATGTCGCAATGGAACGTTTCTCCGCTCAAAGACCGCGTCACCGCTCCGTTCGAACTGATCAACCACAGATCAAATCCAAGCTGTTGTGCGATCGGCAAGGCGAAGGAATGCCGTCGGCCGGTGACCAGCACGACCTCAATGCCAGCGGCATGTGCCCGCCGCAGTGCTGCCAGATCGCCCTCGGAAATCTGAAATTGTGGGTTAAGCAGCGTGCCGTCGATGTCAGTCGCCAGCAGCTTGATGGAAGGCTTCAAAAGATTCACTCTATAGATTTTACATGGAGGACAGTCAGGCCGGCAGGCGGCTCAAGACCGACTTGGCTCGCCGGAACCACGGCCGCTCCCGCCGCTTCAGGTATCCGGGCATGGTCGCTTTCTTGTCCAGAATCTTCTTGGCCCATTCCCTCGCTTCCACATTCCGGCCCTGGGATTCCAGGAAAACAGCGTAGTGGTAATACGTCTCTGAGATGGTTGAAATCCGCACGGCTTCCCGAAATAACGCGTTGGCTTTATCCGGCTGGCCTGTTTGTGCGTATGCCCAGGCAAGCAGGCCCTTGCCGCGATGAAAATCGTAATCCGGATCGGCGCGGAGCGCGCGCTCCAAATCCGGCACTGCCGCGGGAAAATCTCCCAGTTCGATTTCTGCAACCCCGCGCCGATAGAACGGGTCGACGGAATCAGCGCGCGTAGAGATCGCTTTGTCGTAGCATGCGCGGGCCCGACCATAATCATGGTCATCCAGATACAGCAGTCCCAACTCTTCGTAATTCCCAGCCGAAGGATTGTCGAGGATCGCGCGTTCAAGTTCATGGATTCGCCGCCGCCGTGGAAATACCTGGAACGACGATCGCAGCAGCCCCGCATCGGGAATAACTTCCACGAGGATGTACACCAATGCCCCGATCCAATGAAACAGGATCACCCATATCCAGAAGAAGTTCGGCCGGCGACGGATGAAGTGGACGATGGCAATGACGCGCAACAGTATCGCCCACCACGAAAACGCGAAGAAAAGGAACGATCCCATCGTGAAAACGCACTATAGCACGCGGATAAAACAAGCGTAGATTACGAACGCGTAGGAAATGTATTCCTACAAAGCAAAGAAAAAGGCGTCCCAAAAGGACGCCTGAGAGAGTGAAGAATAAAAGCGGAACTCATTTCGGAGTAGCAGGTGGCGCGGGTGTAGTCGTGGCAGGTGCCGGTGTTGTCGCAGCCGCAGGCCCTGAGACCAGAAGCGTTTTGGTGGCCGACGGCAACTTGTCGGCATTTGCGCAGAGCAGGCTCACTTGCCACATCTGGGTCGTGGAAAGGGAACTCTGGAAGCCGGGCATTCCGGTCATTCGAATTCCGCCGTTCACCTTCCAGTAGGTTTCTCCCGGCGAATCATCCGTGACACCCTTACCTTCCATCAACTTCGGCGGCTTCGGATACATCCCCTTGGCAATCGCCGATTCCGGCGTGAGCGGCACTCCGTGGCACGCCGCGCAGTGATCTCGATAAACCTGAGCGCCGGCCGTGAGATTTGTTTCGTCCGCAGGAATTGGCGACTGCTGCTGCGCTGCTTTGCCCATCCCAGCGTGTAACGCCATCCCGGCGAACCACTTTTCGAACGGCATTGGAGATGCATTTGTCGCTACCGGCGCCATTCCCGTCGAGAAATACAGATAGACAAACAACGGGATGATGATCAATCCAACGATCAGACCGAAGATGAACTTGCCCATTTCCGCTTTCTCCTGCGAGTTTCACTCGCCTCGATAGTAACTCAGAATAACCAGAATAGCCGATGGAAGCCGCACCGTTCCGCTACTTCGCCTGTGGCTGGATCAGTTCCGCATCGATCGTAATGTTGATGTCATCTCCCACAACGCCGGGCGCGCCATTCACGCCGAAGTCTTTGCGGTTGATCTTCGTGCTGGCGGATGCGCCAATGCGCTGGTTGCCCCATGGATCTTTGATCGGAGCGGAAGGCCCATCCACATCGAGGACGACTTCCTTCGTCACACCATGAATTGTCAGATCGCCAGTGATCTGCAGTTTGCCAGACACATCCGCTTTGACCTTCTTCGATTTGAAGGTGATGTTCGGAAACTTTTGTACGTCGAGAAAATTGGGGCTGCGCAGATCGTTGTCGCGCATCTGCACGCGCGTGTCTACGGAACTAGCGTCAATCGTCGCTTCCAGGGAATTCTTGGACGGGTCGGCAGGATCGTACATCGCCGTTCCGCTTACCTTCGTAAATGCGCCGCGTACGGTCGAAACCCCCAGGTGCCGGACCGAGAACTGCGCCGAAGAGTGGTTGGGATCGATCTGCCAGTTTCCCGTCTGTGCAGACGCAGTTGCGGCCAACGCAAGGGAAAAAACCAATGTGAGTACGGCACGAACCATATTTGCAGCCTCCTGAACCGGTTAGGTCCAGCAATGCTAAATGGATTTGACAGGAATCGCCAATAGATCGTCGACGAGGCCGACTTCTTTCTGTAGAAACGGCTCGGCATGAGTGACTCCTCCGAGCATTCCGTAGAACCGCGCCATCGAATCGACACGCGCGCGGATTTCCTCGTGGGCGGGGAAGAGGTCCTTCCCGGCATCCTGATTACTGAACTGCGTTTTGTAGGCAAGGATCGACGCGAACTTACCTTCGAACTGATCGCTGATATCAACCACAAACGTAGGCCGGATGTCGTAGTAAAGGGTCGCGTAGATGATCTTGAAGGGTCGATGGGGAGCGAGCGAAGTAGCGCCCGCATCTTGCCGGCTGTCGCGGAGGTGTCCCGCCTCCGCAGCCCCAGGCTCAACCGGCGCATGCTGTCTAAGTTCGAGCTTTGCCAGTCCGGAGAGAAAGCAAGCTTCATAGCCCAAAATCGAAGCTGTGTAGTGATCGGGATGTCGCCCTTTCCAGTAGGGCAGAATCAACACCCGCGGCCGCGTCTCCCGAATCACGGTTGCGACTTTGAGGCGGTTCTCCCACGTGTTCTCGACGCGTCCATCGGGAATGTCGAGAGCCCGCCGCCACGAAGCGCAAAGAATCTTCGCGGCATCATCTGCTTCGCGCTCGCGATCTTCCGCACTGCCGCGCGTCCCCATCTCACCCCGGGTCAAGTCGAGGATCCCAGTTCGCTGGCCGCGTTGCGCAGCCTTCAATAGCGTGCCTCCGCACGTCTGCTCTACATCATCCCGATGCGCCGCAATAGCCAGAATATCTAGAGCATTGCTTAAGGGTAGGAAAGACATGCTCAATCGAGGCTTCCTTGTTCCAGCACGACGTTCTCGCGCACGATCAATCGGTGGGCCGCCATCTCTTTCAGCGTCGGCAGGACCCGGTTCACGTGTTCGTCGGTATCCACAAAGATGATGATCACTGGCAACTTCCCCCCGACTTCCGCGAGATGCGCCGTCTCCACACGCTGCCGTCCGAGAAATCCTGCTACACAATGGATGGCCGTGGCCGCGTACACATTCTCTTTCCGAAGATAGTTGAGGATCTCCATGTGCAGCGGCTTGTGATGCCACTGATCGGCTTCGTTGAGATAGATCGTGACCTGCACTGCCATGGCATCTGGCATTCTACTCGCGAGCCTCCCATTCCTGCCTCAACAAGCCATACATCTCAGAATCTACAAACTGCCCCCATTTCAGCAGATGCCCGCGCTGGCAGCCTTCGTACTGCATGCCCAACTTCTGCAAGATCCGCCCGGAGGCCGCGTTGTGCGTGAAGTGCGTTGCAAAGATGCGGTGCATACCAAGCTCTTGGAACCCGTACCGGACCATCTCACGCCCCGCTTCAGTCGCGTAGCCGTTGCCCCAGTACTGCACACCCAGCCAGTACCCCAGCTCCGCGTGCTTATGCTGCTGATCCACCCGCAACCCGATCCCGCCGATCTGGCGTCCGTCGCTACGCAGAGTGATGGCAAGCCAAATCTTGTCCGGATCTTTCGTTAACCGCAAAAAGTCACGCGCATCCTGCTCGGTGTAGGGATGTGCAATCCGCAGGGTTGTGGCCGCGACTTCCCGCGTACCGATCAGCGGCAGCAACTCGGCTATATCAGCCTCCGCATAAGGCCTGAGCGTCAAACGATCGGTTTGGAGTTCGGGAGGCATCCCTTCACAGCGCCCGCGCTACGGCCATTCCAGCCAGCGCTCCACCCAGGCACAGCAGGTTGTTGCTGAAGATATTTGTCAGCATCAGACCCCACTGGCCTTGCTCGAAGAACGACATGGTTTCAAAGGCGTAGCCAGAGAACGTAGTGAACGATCCGCAGAATCCCACCACCACCAGCAATCTCCATCTGGGATCGAGCAGCACCCGCTCCGTCGTCCAGATCACGAAGAGTCCCACGATGAAGCTGCCTACAACATTGATGATCAGTGTTCCGTAGGGGAAGACCGGGCCGAACTCTCTTATCGCTAAACGGCCCAGGATGTATCGCAGATTGGCGCCGAGGATTGCGGCTATGGATATCGCGAGGAAGTCTTTCACTTGCAGTACTCCTACAAAAAGAGATTCAATTCTGTAGGAGTTATCAGCCTGCGACGCAGGCGGTTATGGCGAACTCCATCGCCTATATTTATTTACCACAGAGAAGCGCGGAAAGAACACAGTACGTTGGTGTTTCCCAGCGTCTTCTCGAAGCTACTTCTTTCTCTCCACCAGAAATCGCGCCAGTTCTTTCAAAGTCTCTGCTCGCTCGCCGAAGCTCTGTAACTCGGCAAAGGCATCATTCACCAGCGCATCGGCTTTCTTAACCGACGCGTCAATTCCGAACAACGCCGGATACGTCGCCTTCTCCGATGCAGTATCCTTGCCTGCCGTCTTCCCCAATTGCTCCGATGTCTGCGTCACGTCCAGCACATCGTCCACGATTTGAAACGCCAGCCCTATGCCCAGGCCGAATGCTCGCAGTTTCGCAATTTCGCTGTCGCTTGCCCCGGCATACAATCCGCCGCTGACCAGGCTCGCCGTGATCAGCGCCGCGGTTTTCGATCGGTGGATATACTCCAACATCTCCGCCGTGGGCCGTGTATGTTCCGCCTCAAGATCGACCACCTGCCCGCCGATCATGCCATCCACAGTCCCGGTCCCGCGGGCGATCTCTTCTACAATTCTCACCCTTGCTTCCGCAGGACACTTTAGCCGCGCCAGTACCTCGTAGGCCTGAGTCTGCAAAGCATCCCCAGCCAGGATTGCGATCGCCTCCCCGAACGCCTTGTGACAAGTCGGACGTCCGCGCCGCAGATCATCGTTATCCAACGCCGGTAAATCGTCGTGAATCAGCGAGTAGGTATGGAGCATCTCGAGCGCCGCGCCGAGATCCTCCATGCCAGCCGGCAACTCGCCCCCAATCATCCGCCCCGCTTCCATGCATAAGATCGGCCGCAGCCGCTTTCCGCCGGCAAACACGCTATGCCGCATCGCCTTATGAATGGAGATGGGATGCTGCGTCTCCAGCGGGATCAGACGATCCAATGCCGCGTCCGCCAGACGCTGTCCTTCTTCCAGAGTCTGCTTGAGCATGACGTGGCAGTATAGCAGCGACCTCCCGGTACAACTGCTGCCCGGTGGTGGTGGCGCAAAACAAAAAAGGACGCGCCAGGCGTCCTGATTGAGGAAGAAAGTTCGAGTTAAGCCGCGGCCCGCGACATAGCCGTGCTGCGAAGAACCGAGGTCAGAACATTCCCGACATCGTCTGCGGGACAAACATCGCTGGCCCCAGCATCAAGTGCCGCCATCCACATCTCCTCATCTGGGATGCGGTGCGTGCACACAATCGGAAGCTCTGGAAAATCCTGATGCAAGCTCACGATGTCCGCCAAGTGCGACGCTTCGATATTGAGCACTACAGCTTCGGGACGATTTTGAATTACCCGATCCCGAAGCTCTTCGCGGGTCCGGGTTAGATGCACTGAAAAGTGAGGCCGGAGTCCAACGACGATGGACCGGGCCAGGATGGGGTCTTTTTCGAGGACAACTACGGTCTGAGCCATTATTCCCCCGATCATCGTCAACGATAATCGCAAACGCGAGACTAGGGCTGCAGGGTGGCTGGAACAGCTCAACTCCACAGACAGCTAAGGTAAAACTCCGGACCGCGGACTACAGCAATATGTTAGCGGCGCGCGGGCGCCTTTTCCGTCAGCGGCTCGAAAGGTTCGGCCTGAAGCTTCCCATTCTTCTTCAGCAGAATCTCGACTTTCCCTTCCGCTTCTTCCAACTCCTTGCGGCAGGCCGACGAGAGCTGCATGCCTTCTTCGAAGAGTGTGAGGGACTTCTCCAAGGGGACCTCTCCCTTTTCCAGTTCCTGAACAATCTTCTCCAGTCGCTGGAGACACTCTTCAAATTTGGCCAACGGGAATTCGCTCCGTTTATCTATTCTAATGCAACTATCCGGCTCAGATGTCCAGTGAAATTTTGAAGAATATTGAATGTAAAGGTCACAGTCCATGCCCGGATCGGGAATATTCACACCGGTAACGTTTACGCTGACGCGGGTTGCCCGCCCAACACTTCCAGCACATCTACTGCCGACGCATAACGTCCGAGAGGGGCGCTGATCTGTGCTCCCTGCACCGTTTGCCTCACCGCCTGCAACATCTCGCGGGCGATCGCCACACCCTCGGCTCTGGCGGCCTCCGGAGTTTGTGCTCGTGCCATACGGTCCAGAATGGAGTCGGGTACCGACACTCGAAGCTCGTTCTTCATGAACTCTGCATTTCGCACGCTGACCAGCGGCCAGATCCCGGCCACAACGGGAATCCGGCAGTGCTCGATCCGCCGCAAGAACGTCTCCAAAAGTCGCAGGTCGAAGACTGGCTGCGTGACCACATACTCAGCTCCCGCTTGCACCTTGAACTCGAACCTGCGAATCTCCTCGTCCAAATCGCTGAGCCCCGGATTCGCTCCTACGCCGATCACGAACCCTGTCCCGGTTCCAATCGGATTTCCACCCAGATCCAATCCTTGGTTCAAGGCGTGCACAATGTTGACCAGTCCGATGGCGTCCACATCGAAAACTGCGGTCGCATCCGGATAATTACCCATCTTCGGCGGATCTCCGGTGATGCAGATGAGATTCTTGACACCCACTGCCGCTGCTCCCAGCAGATCACTCTGGATGCCGAGCACGTTCCGGTCGCGGCAGGTGTAATGCAGAATCGTCTCGATGCCCACTTCGCGCTGTATCAGCAACGCCAACGCCTGGTTGCTCATGCGCGCTGAGGCCCGGGGACTGTCGGGAATGTTCACTGCATCCACACCGACCGACTTCAGAAACTTGGCTGCCTCCATCTCCTTGCGGATATCGATGCCCTTCGGCGGCACAATCTCAACCATCGTCACGAACTCGCTGCTGGCAAGCTTACTGCCAAGTATGGAGCGCTTCTGGAGAGGTAGCGCGGGAACGGCCTTCGGCTGCGCCGCACTCCCAGCCACATGTGCCGAAGCGGTTCTGCTTCTAGCTTCCCCCACGCGAAGTGCCGCCTTCATCACCCGTATATGTTCGGGCGTGGTTCCACAGCAGCCGCCGACCAGGCGAACTCCGGCGCCCACGAACTTACGCGCGTAGCTCGCCATGTATTCCGGCGAGCAGAGATAGATGTTCCGTCCATCTACCGATCTTGGAATGCCCGCATTGGGCTGTGCAGCCAAGGGCAGGGAAGTCGCCAGCCGGACTCGCTCTATAGCCTCGAACATCGCCACTGGGCCCACGCTGCAATTGCATCCGATTACGTGCGCGCCCCATTCCTCCAATTTCGGGGCAAACGTCTCCGGGTCCGAGCCATCAAGGCAGTTGCCATCTTCGTCAATCGTGACCTGCGCGACGATGGGAATCGACGTGCTCACATCCTTCGCCGCTAGAATCGCCTGACGAATCTCCTCCAGGTACCCGAACGTCTCCAGGATCAGCAGATCGACTCCGCTCTCCACCAGCGCCGTAATCTGTTCGCGGAACGAATCCCGCGCCTCCTGAAACGAAGTTTTACCCAGAGGTTCAATTCTGGTTCCCAGCGGGCCAACCGAACCCGCAACCCAAACATCGAAGCTTTTGGCGGCTTCCCGGGCAAGCCGCACACCCGCACGATTGATGTCGAGGACTTTGTCCGCCAGGCTGTGCCGTGCCAGGCGAAACGAGTTGGCTCCGAAAGTATTGGTTTCAATAACTTCGGCTCCCGCCTGCAGGTAGTCGTGGTGGATGCCACGAATCAGGTCGGGTTGTGAGAGGTTCAGTTCGTCGTACGAGCGATTGATGAAAATGCCTTTTTCATACAACAACGTTCCCATTGCCCCGTCGCACAGCACGGGGGACTGCTTGATTCGGGAGAGGAAATCGCTCGCCATAATTGCTGAGAATACAAGATGATGGCCATCCCGTGCATCTTTAGCAGGTCCACAAATGGCTAAACCTGGCCCGGGCGTCGCCAGTTATGCGGAACGGGTCTGTTATAATCCTGGATTTCGCAGATAAATCTCCCTTTTTCATGTTCTTAGGAGCCAGTCGTTTGACGAAACGCATCCTCGCTCTGGCAGTCGGACTCTGTGCCTGTGTCATTTTCGTGTCCTGCGGGTATAGCGCACCCAAGGCGCACTCCAGCGGCCTCTTGGAGCGCGTCGTTGCCTCGCAGGAGATTTCGGCCACGACAGTTGCTGGCGGGCTTTACCTGCTTAATGGGACGAACGACACCATTGCGCCGGTAAGCCCACTGACGAGTGGTGGATCCCCCGGTTTGATGGCATTGTCCCCGACTCGAAATGTGCTGGTGGCTTTCGAGGCTAGTACAAATTCAGTGTTTGCAGTAGACACGATAAAAGAAAGCAGCCTCGGCAACGTTAGAATCCCAGGGCCTACTTACAGTCTCGTAGTCCCACTTGCCTCACCGATCGCGTATGCCGCAGTTCCCAGCGCAGTCATCAACGGATTCGCCTTTCAAGGTGCCGTCGAGTCGATGAATCTTCAGACGAGCAGCGTGACCACGATCGCCGTCGCCGGAGCGCAGACCGTCGTGGCGAACTCGAATGGAACTCAACTGCTGGTTTTCAGCAACGATTCTGACACCGTGACCCTGTTGACTCCCACCATTGCGGTGCCACCGGTCGACACCAGCTGCTACAACAATCCCCCGAACCCCGTGTGCACCATCGTCACAAATAACAGCTTCAGCAGACCGGTGTTCGCCATTGTCAGCGGCAGTACAGCCTACATTCTGAACTGTGGCCCGCAGTGCGGCGGCAGGGCATACAATTCCGGCGCCAATCCGCTGACCTGCGGTCCCGATCCCAATACTGTCGTACAGGCCTGCGTAGCCGTCTTGGATCTGGGTAGCCTCAGTGTCACCAGCACGATCCCAGTGGATGCCGCCACCATGGCATTCCTTACTGGATCGACCCTGTACGTAGCTGGCACCTCAACCCTTTCCACCAACAACACGTGTACGGGACAAACAACCGCCGCCACCACCTGCGGACGCCTCGATATCGTTGATCTTGGCTTGGGAACTGTCACCAGCAGCGCAGTCATCACCGACGGCTTTCACGACCGCATGGATATGACGTCCAACGGTCAGCTCTTCATCGGCTCCCACGAATGCACCAATATTGGCGATGTGAACAATCCCAGTGGGGAAGTTCGCGGCTGCCTCTCCATCTACAAGACAGCAGACGGTTCAGTGCTGGTCCCACCTGATAACGGGAACGTCAACGGTCTTCAGGGTTTCACCAGCCGGAATATCGAATATGTAGCCCAAGGCGGCGCTCTGCGGGTTTACGACACCATCAAAGACAAGCTGCTGATCAACGATTTCCTGCCGCAAGGAACAATCAACCTTACCGGTTATATCGGGGATGTAAAAGCCATCGACTTCTTTTAAGAAGCAGGTTTCCTATTTCAAAGTTTCGAAGTTTCAAGGTTTCAACGTTTCGAGCATTTAAGAGTTCCGCTTGCACTGCTACACAATCCCGCAGTCGCTCACGTGAAGATTCGCTGTTGCTGTTTTGACTTTGTCACTTTGAAACCTTGACACCTCGATCGACGCTACTGTCCCGGTTGCAGCACCAGCGTATGTGCCTTCGAGCCCTGCACGGCTTGGTCGCTGAATGGCAGCGTGAACGTGGTTCCCTCATACCAATCCTTCCACTGGTCCATGTAATACGGGCTCAGGAAGTTTCCGCCCTGTCCGGTCACGATGTTCAGAGTCGATTGATCCAGGTCCGCTAAATTTGCCGTGAACCGCTCAGACGGTCCGTGATACCGGCCGACGGCCTTCACAGTGTAGATACTTCCCGACTGCTCGTTGACTCCAGGCCCAGACCAGTGCTTCAAGAGCGGGATCCTGCCCAGAATCGGATGCTGGATCTCGACCGCATTGAATGCTCCCCAATGCCACGAATTCAGATCCTTCGGCGCCTGCGGATCATTCCCCGCCGCATCCACAGCTGCCGTTAGCAATTCGTCGTAGTTCGGATAGTTCTCCGGCAGCCAGCGCTTCGGCCGGTGCAACAAGATGTTCTCCAGCCATACCGATCGCATCTCCCACGAGTAAGTCTTCCAGCTCAGACCAGCGTCGTCGGCTTTCGCGCCCGGCGGCCCTGCCCCCAGCTTCGGTTCCAGCAGCAGGTACATCAGTTTCAGGATCGAATTCTCCGTGATCGTCGGAGCCGCGGACGAAGCCTGCATCAATCCATCCCAGCTTCTCATCAGGTCCGCCGCCTGCTTCACGCGAGCCGATGCTTTCGACGAGTGATCGATCGCATACACGAAACGCTCCGCCGCAAATTGATCAGGTTCAGAATGAATATCGGTCTGGAGCGCCAACATGTCTGCTGCCGAAAATTTCCGGCCCGACTCCAGCACGTGATAGATCCGCGCCGTACGCCACGGTGCTTCCCATTCCATACTCACCGAATTCGGATACTTATCCGGCGTGATCCGGCCATTCGCAGTCGCAATCATCCCCGACGGCGGGTTGTAAACGCTCGGGAGTTTGTCGAAAGGAATGTACGAGATCCACTCGTGCGCGTTGTCGGCGCCGCTGACCGGGAGGCTGCCGTCCCCCGCTGCGCGAATCGGAACTTTTCCCGTTGCGTGGTATCCGATATTGCCGTCCACGTCGGCATACACGACGTTCTGCCCGGGCGCATCAAGTTGCGAAAACGCTTTGGTGAACTCGTCCCAGTTCTGTGCGGAATTGACATCAAGAAAAGGAATGCGCAGCCCGTCGTACAGCGTCCATCGCAAAGCCAGCGGCCGCGTTTCACCCGGAACGAGTTCCGTGATGATGGGTCCGTGGCGCGTGATCTTCACGTCCACGTTCACATCGGGTTTGTCCTTTATGTGAATGACTTCCGTCCGGTGCTCCGGTTGCACCCAGCCGGTGGGAGTCTGATACGCGCCCTGCGCATTCAAGCTCTCGACATAAACGTCCGTGACCGTCGGCCCTACGTTCGTGAAGCCCCACGCGATTCGCTGGTTGTGCCCGACGATCACATACGGCATTCCCGGCAAAGTCACGCCTGCGACATCCAGCGCTCCCGACCGTAGATGCGCCTCGTACCACAAACTCGGCATCTGATGGCCGAGGTGCATGTCATTCGAAAGCAGCGGCTTGCCCGTGACAGTGTGCGCTCCCGACACCACCCAATCATTCGATCCATTTACAGGAGGAACTTCGGCCCAGGCAGCAAGCTTTCCGCGCTGCGTGACGGAATTGTCCGGCGAGTCCTCTTCTTCATCATCATCCGAATCCGTCGTGTCGCTCGTGGGCTGGCTCAAGTCTTCCTTCATCACCGTGGGAGGCCGGTCGTGCCATGACCGGTTCACATATAGATCCGCGGTCAATTCTGGCCCAAGCTTTGCCAGGATCTTCTCGCGCCCCAACGCGTCGAAGAAGTAGTGATAATTCAGATCCTTCACCATCTGGTTGGCGACCACGATAGAGTCTTCGGGAATCCACGGCTTCGGCGAATACCGCAGGATCCGGAACTCGATCGGCAACTTGTCCCAATGGGATTCGATATACGCGTTTACCCCGCGCGCATACGCTTCGAAGCACCTTCGGTTGCGCGCGTCTGACATTTCCATCGACTTCCTGGCTGCTGCTCGTAAACCCAGAATCCTCTGCTCGCGATCGAACTGCAGCGTGTCGCTGCCCAGGATTTCTGACAACTCTCCGCTCGCCGCTCGCCGAATAACATCCATCTCCCATAACCGGTCCTGCGCGGTCACATACCCTTGCGCAAAAAAAAGATCATCGAAGCTCTCGGCCTGAATCGTCGGAACGCCATGACCGTCGCGCGTCACCGTGACTGCAGCCGCCAGGCCTTTCACGGCCAACCGTCCATCCAACTGGGGAAGGGCGGCGTGGGCCACGTGATATGCGTAGGCAAGCGCCGCGGCAGCAACGACCGCCAGCAGGAGAAGCAGCCAGAGGAGAATCCGGAGAAGTGAAGAGCGATGCGAACGGGGTACGCCGACTTCGGCCAAAGTGCTCATGGGAATCTAAGATTGTATTCCAGCGAGGCCCGCGACATCTGAAAACGAATTTCATTTTCAATATGCTGGGGTGGTATTCTGACTCGCTACTCAGCCCGCCAATGCTGCAGAAACGCATCGACGATCAGCCCACCATCTCCCGCCAGATGGTTCGCGAAGCTCAGGACATCCTCCACCGCCACCTCAAGGATGTCGGCTTGAAACAGACTGGCCAACGCGACACGATTCTTCGCACCTTCCTGGAGACCCGCGATCACCTCTCCACCGACGAACTGCACCGCGTCGTTCAGAAGAAAGACGCCCGCATCGGTTACACCACGGTCTACCGCACGCTCAAACTGCTTGCCGAGTGCGGTCTTGCGAGCGTCGTTGCCTTCCACGACGGGATCGCCCGCTACGAACATCAATACAATCGCCGCAGTCATCACCACATGGTGTGCACCGAATGCGGCAGCTCCGTGGAATTTTTTTCGCAGGAAGTAGGTCAGCTCGAACAAGAGATCGGTCGCAAGTATCACTACCTCACAACCCGTCATACATTCCAGATCTATGGAATCTGCGAGGACTGCCGCAAAAAGAACGAAGCCCACGCACTCTGAACTGGTGGAAGAGCGGCGCTTTAGCGCCGCGTAAAGGGTGCAAAATCAACAATGGGCTTCTAGTCCCCGACGTCGCGTTTCGAGAGAACCGGCGAACTCAAGGCCGAAGCATCCCACCCGGGGCCAGCAGATTGAGCGGATGCACGGGCAGATTCCGAACCACACCGAACAGCACAATGACGCCGCATAATGCCCAGATCCATGCAGCCGGCAAGAACCTCTGCGGCAATCCTCTGCCTCTCCACGCCGTGATCGCCTCCGACGCAAGCCCATACGCCAGAAACGGCAGCAGAACCATAGTTAACGGATTCATCGCCCAAGCTGTTGCTAGATTTCCATGCAGCAACTGATGCATCGCCCGCAGCGAACCGCACCCGGGACAATACAAGCCTGTCAAATACCGCAACGGACACGGCGGAAAGACGCCCGCACTCGCCGGATCGAGCGCCCACAGGACAACCGCCCCAACGGCTGCGGTAAAGAGTGCCACCGCGACCAGATGTCTTCGTTGCTTCTCCATGCTCAACCTCAGTGATGCAATCCGCTCAATACTCCCAACATTCCGAGCAGCACCGACACGCCGACTGTCGCCAGTCCTAGCCCGAATGAAACCCAGCACCAGATCTTCGCGTTGTTGGAAGCAGCCTGTGCCCCAGCCAGATCTCCAGCCTGCAACTTGCCATTGACCTGTGCGGCAAAAATGATTGCCGCAATTCCCGTTGGCAGGCAGCAGAGCACCGTCGCCAAGATCGCGAATACCAGATAATTCGGCACCGTCGCGCCCGGAGGCATCACGACACCGGTGACTGGCAACGGAGTGGCGGCCGTGCCTGCCTGCAAACTTCTCCCGCATTGCACGCATACCGCCGCGTTGTCGGCATTACTCGCTCCGCATTGAGGACAGAACATGTTCCTTCTCCTTGGGACAAATGAGTTTCATCTACTGCAGGTCCGCTCCGCTTTCGAGACAGCGCTGGGGTGAACCGCTAGAGTCCACCTTGACCATGCCGGTTTGGTCAGCGCAAAACGCGCGCACGCCAGTCTGGTTCTCGCGGAGAGGATACGCGACAATCTGGAATCCGCGTTTGGTTTCATTGAGGCCTTCTGAGGTGCATCCGCTCAGTTCGTAAACGTACCCATTCTTCTGGCCTTGGACGATCTGTCCAGAAAGCATCCCAGCCTGCGCAAGCGTCGGCAAAGAACAGGTATAGCCCTCATCCGGATGAGTTTGTGCGTAGGACTGCTCTGCTGCGATCACTGCCCGGATTCCGGCAACGGCCGACGACTCGTTCGCCACAATCCGAGCCCTTAGTAAGTTCGGAATCGCAATCGCAGCCACGATCAGAATTAGCGGGATGAACGCAACTCCTGCATATCCTAAGACCAGCCCTGCAATTGCGAGGCCGCGTCCGGTAAGCCGCCCAGCGCTTTTCTTAACGTCCGAGAGCGAAAGATGTCCGAAGATGATGGCAATAATGGAAAAAGGAAAGAAGAAGAGGAAGACTCCGAAGACCAGGCTGGCGATTGCCTTACCGCTAGTCTCTGGCGTCGCACTGGGAACTTGCACCCTGGCAGCAGTCGGCCCCATGCTTACTTGCCTTCCACAAACTCGGCAGAACTGTTCCTCAGCCCCGACCGCATTCCCGCAAGCTGGGCACACCGTCGTCATCTGTGCCTCCCCACTGTTCCCATTGTGTGCGGCAGGCTCGCGGAGACCATAGTAGCGGCGATGGTTCCCGTCAATGGTCGTGGTCACCGGCGGTATCCTGCCTGCCCCGACGCCACTCCAGAAGCGACGAAAGTGTGCAGGAAACGGCGTACTACCATGCTAGGGTCGCTGGGTTATCCCAAATTGTCCATTGCTTTGGCGGAACGTTTTTGGTACCTTGCCGCGAACGCGTTTTGGGGGCCTAACGTTTCTCAGTTTCCAAAGCCGCTCTTGATCTGACTCGGAGGAATTTCCTATGGCGTTTTGCAGTGGGTGCGGTGCACAGATTGCCGACGGTACCACCATGTGTGCGGCATGCTCAAGCCGCGCTGCTACAGCAGGCGGACCCGCCGTGGCCACCGCTTCGACCGGAACTGGCATGGCCGATAACGTGGCCGGCATGCTTGCCTACATCACGATCATTCCAGCGATACTGTTTCTGGTGATCGAACCTTACAACAAGAACCGCTTTGTTCGCTTCCACGCCTGGCAGAACATCTTCTTTCATGCGGCTTGGATCGCGTTCTGGATCGCCCTGATGATCCTCTCAGCTGTTCTGGCGTTCATCCCAATCCTCGGTCACCTGGTTGCTTTCCTTCTCTGGATGGCGCTCGCCATCGGAGGCCTCGTGGTCTGGGTGATTCTGCTGATCAAGGCCAACGCCGGCCAGATGTACAAGCTGCCTTTCATCGGCGATTTAGCGGAAAAGCAGGCGAACGCTTAATCTGCGAGCCTGTCCGGGTATTGAATTACGAGTTCATTCGGCTCTCCGGGTGAACTCGTTTTCTCTTTAGTTTCCAATCTTCCCAAGGCCGCCGCTTGACTTTCTTGTCTTAAGTTGGCAATCCTATTAGCTTTTAACCGCACCGTGAGTTCGGCTGTGTCACACTGTCTCACGCGTCGGAAATCTTCTGTACGATTGAGGGACGATTGCGAGTTCGGGTCTTTTACCACGACAAGTGTTTCGACGGAGCCTCATCGGCCGCTCTCTTCTCGCGTTTTTACCGCGAGCGCATCCGCGGTGACGCCGCGTTCGAGTTCACCGGACTGGTGCACCGTGCCGGCGCCCTCTTCGATGAGGCGCAATTCAATGCCGACGAGAACGCCATTGTTGACTTCAAGTACTCCAGTTCGCCCAAGATCACATGGTGGTTCGATCATCACGAGAGCGCATTCCTGACGCCTGACGACGCCGAGCACTTCGAGCAGGACCAGAGCAATCGCAAGTTCTACGATCCCGATTTCAAGTCCTGCACCAGTTTCATCGCAATGATCGCCCAGCAGCGCTTCGGTTTCGATCCGGCACCGGTCGCCAACCTCGTTCACTGGACCGACATCATCGATGGCGCTCTCTATCCGGACGCGAAGACCGCGGTCGAGATGGAAGCTCCCGCCATGAAGCTGACCATGGTGATCGAGTCTGCTCCCGATCACGGATTCGTCCCTAACCTGATTCCGCTGCTAGCCACCAAGTCGCTGCACGATATTCTGGAGGAACCCTTTGTCGCTCCACTACTTCCTCCACTGCTTAAACGTCACGAACTCTCGATCGGCATCCTCAAAGAACGCACCGAATGTAAGGACAACACAATCTTCTTCGATGTGACCGATCACGACCTCGAGGGATACAACAAATTTATTCCGTACTACCTGCATCCCGAATCGGTTTACAGCGTCGGATTGAGCAAGAGCAGCTTCCGGGTCAAAGTCTCGGTCGGATCCAATCCCTGGGCTCCGCAGCCGCCGGAATTAAACCTGGCCCGCATCTGCGAGCGCTATGGCGGAGGAGGTCATGCCCGCGTCGGCGCCATCTCATTCCCGGTAAACCAGCACGCGGCTGCAGTCCGCGCCAGTGAAGAAATTGTCACCGAACTGCGCGCGGCAATCCGCAAGAAGAAATAACGTCCTCTCGGTGGCCATCCAGTAAGTATCGTCGCCCTATCGAATCGTCACCTTCGGAGGTCCTGCCATGCGAACTAAAATACAGTCAGAGCATCTAGGATCTTCTTCTGTGATCCTCCGTCTCCTCTGGGTTGCAATGTTTTTGCCCTCGATCACCGCACCGCTGCTGAATGCGCAGACCTCCAAACAATTCTTGCTGGCTCTGAGCAAACGCGATCACACGCTGGCCATCGTTGATCCTGCCACCCTGAAAGTAATGGCTAAGGTTCCGGTCGGAAACGATCCGCACGAGGTGATTGCGTCCACCAACGGCAGCACAGCTTATGTCTCGAACTACGGCTTCGGAGCTTACAACACACTCTCGGTAGTTGACCTGAAAGAGCAGAAGCCCCTTTCCCCGGTCGATCTCGGCGCTCTTCGCGGCCCTCATGGATTGACGTTCGTCGGCGGCAAAGTATGGTTCACCGCGGAAGTGGCAAAAGCAATCGGCAGCTACGATCCTGAGAGCAAGCGAGTCGATTTCATCCTCGGTACCGGCCAGAACCGTACCCACATGATCTACGTCGCGGAAGAGCAGAAACGAATCATCACCACTAACGTCAACTCCGGTACGGTCAGCATCATGGAGAAGATGTCGCCCCCGGCTCCTCCCAAGAATCCAGGCGCTCCCCCCTTCGGTCCCGGCGGGCAGATTCATCCTCCAGGGGGAGACTGGAACGAGACGGTGGTGAAAGTCGGAAACGGCTCCGAAGGATTCGACGTGTCTCCCGACGGCAAGCAGGTCTGGGTGGCAAACGCGAAGGACGGCACCATCTCTGTCATCGATGTTGCGGCGAAACAGGTCACGGCGACTCTAGCTGCAAACCTGGAAGGCGCGAACCGCCTGAAATTCACCCCGGATGGAGCGCGCGTCTTCAGCTCCAGCCTAGCCAGCGGAGATCTGCTGGTTCTTGATGCGCACACTGAAAAAGAAATAAAACGCCTGAAGCTCTGCCACGGTGCAGCCGGCATCCAGATGCAGCCGGACGGCAAGCGAGTCTTCGTCGCCTGCTCCCGCGACAATTACATAGCGGCGATCGATTTAGCTTCGCTCGAAGTAAAGGATCGAATTGATGTAGGCCCGGAACCCGACGGCATGGCCTGGGCCGCGAGTCACTGAGAGTGCGCTGGAAGGTACCCCCTTCTAAACCTCGCGTCTTTGGCGACCTTTAGAGTGGCGATTTTGAATTTCTCTTCGCACGCAAATCCGCAATCACGCCCGTGCAAAGTCGATGTATCCTCGTTGCACATCCGTCCGAATCAGCTTCGCCCGAATCTTGTCTCCCACGTCCAGACCCTGCGCGTCCTGCGCCAACATGCCTTCGATGTGCGGCTGCATCACACGGACGAAAGTTCCATGCTCGGTCTTGCCCGTCACGATTGCGTCGAACACCTCACCCACTCGACTCTGCATCGCAACCGCGGCCAATCGCTTCGACATTTCGCGTTCTACTTTTCGGGCCGCGTCTCCCTTCTGCGTGCAGTTGGCCGCAATGGACGACAACTCATCGTCCGAGTAAGGATTCCTCTGACCGGACAGCATGGCCTTCAGCAAACGCTGGGTCACGACGTCCGCAAATCGCCGGTTCGGCGCCGTCGAATGCGTATAGTCCTGCACCGCCAAGCCAAAATGCCCAGTCGAAGCTTCGCCGGCGCGTTCCAGCACGTACTCTCCTGGCCCAATCAGCTTGATGACCGCCAGCGAGAGATCCGCAAAGTGATCGGGGTCCGCAGCCTTCCGCCGCAGCAGCAAGTCGTTGAGCGCTTTCGAATCGGGCTGGGGGGGAAGTTTCTCGCCCTTTGACGCGGCGAGTTGCACAATGCGATCCCAACGTTCCGGAGTTCGCACGATCCGCCGTATCGACGAAACCTTCTCCAGCATGCGCGCTACCACGCCGTTGGCCGCCACCATGAAGTCTTCAATCAGATCGGTGGCGCGGTTCCTCTCCTGCTTGACGACATCCACCACCTTGTCGTTCAGCACCAGCGGATGCACCTCATCCGTCTGCAAGTTCAGCGCTCCGTGCTGGACACGCTGTTGCTTGAGCCGCTGCGCCACTTGATCCTGCAACTTCAGTTGCTCTTGTAATTCACTCGATGCCGCGACCTTCGGAGGTGCCGCTCCCGAGCCTTCCAACCAGGCTCCGACCGAGTTGTACTGTAACTGCGCCTTGTTGCGCACCACCGCGCGATACACGTCGGAAGACTCCAGATTGCCATCCGAATCAACCGTGAACTCGGTGACGACGGCCATCCGGTCCTGGTCCTCGAGCAGGGAAGTCTGCCCGGTCGAAAGCTCCTCTGGCAGCATGGGAAAATTCCGAATTCCGGCATAGACGGTGGTCGTCTCCCGAGCCGCGTGCTGATCGATCGCCGTCTGCCGCCCGGCAAACGCATCCACGTCGGCGATGCCGATCATGATCTTTGCCTCGCCATTGATTCCGCATACGGCAACCTCGATCTGATCGAGGTCTCGCGAGGTGTCATTGTCGATCGAAGACCAAAGCAAAGTGCGAAGGTCTCGCACTTCTCCACTAGCCTGTACTTGCTGTGAATGGTTTCTCAAGTCGGCCAGTTGATCTGCAACCTGCGGCGGAAACTCCGGTTCAAAACCATGCTCCAGCATGATCTCTTTTGCGATAGCCTGCAGGTCAAGGTGGGAAGGGTTGGAAGCGTTCATGGATCTCCGGACAAGCGAACCGCACATCAGGCTAACACGACTCTCGCGCTGGTTCGGTCCGTCCGGATCCCCCAGTCACTGGAAAATCTCCGCGAGCTTATCTAGACTCCCAGTGCAGGAATGGCTCAGGCACGATCGATGCCGTCAGATTGACTCACGGCAAACAACCTCAATGACAGTCAGTAAGCGCACGAGCAACTAACGCCGGCTCATGGGGTCCTTTGCTCACTGCCGTCTCCTGCCCAGCCGCTCAATATCCTGGTTCGTGTACACATGTGCGGCCGCATTCCGATGCAACCGCCGGTGCGCGGCGGCCTGCGCCAGCGTCTCGCCATATCCCCGCTCGTGCAGGTATTGAGCGGTTGGGATGGTTACGAATCCCGTCTCGTTCAAGCTTACCGGCGACGCAGGTGTTGCCGCTGAAACCAGAAATACCGCCGAAATTTCGGGATAGCCGTAATAGATCGGGAACAAATTAGGCCGATCCTCCAGTTCCGGGTTCGCGGTGTAGGACGGGTTGCTCACCACCGGTGCAATCTGCGGAAGACTCGGGAGCGGCGGCAGGGAATTGTTTAACGACAGGCTGGGCGTCGCGATCGAGCGAAGAAACTGCGACGATTCCGTCGTGATCAGATATTGCGGGCCAACCGGGAAGTTCGTGCTCTGAGCCATCGAAATTCCGGTCAGCAGGATCGGAAGCAGAAGTATGCCTCTGAGATGCATGACGACCTCCGGAATAAAGATGCAATCTCCAGGGACGGTGCGCAGTTTTTGTGAACTGCAGGGCTGTTAGTCGGCCATATGCCCTTGGGGGGTGGCTTGTGGACTGAGGCGCGCATTGCGCCGTTCGCGGCGATTCACCACGATGATATACAACATGTAGAGCACGATCGCAAGGTTGCCGAGGAAAAGCCCGCTGCGGAGCAGCGTTATGCCCCGAAACAACTCCCGAACCTCCAGGGGAAGCAGCAGCGTTCCGGACACAAAGGCCACCCACTCCGCCCATGTTCGTTCCCTCCACAATCCGTACGCTTCCGTAAATCGCAGAGCTGCATAAGCAAAGGCAATGCGTGCCGCTGCCCACAAGCGTGCGTCCGTAATATTGTCGGCGTAGTCCAGAAACACCTGTGCGAAATGGCGGTCGGTATTAATATGCAGGAGTGCCAACAGGCTTTCCGCGTACAGCCACAAGTCCTTGTGCAACAACAGGAGTGCGCAAATTGCCATCGCCAGCACGAATACGCCCTTAATAAATTCCAGGCCGGCGACAGCCCGCAGCACGCCATGTTGGCAGCGGCGGGGATCAGTCATGGTTCCTAACAGGCTCATGCAGAGCTGAATACCAGGGGCAGGTTATCATGTCCCCTCATCGGTACCCATACCAGCAACTGGGGAGTTTCGCGGATATCAGACCGGAAGCGACGGGTTCCCGCCGCGACATGCTATAATCTGGGTTCGCCTGCATTCATAAACGAGGCAATCCAGTGATCTCCTCTGAAGGCGAATCCTGCGCCATCCAAGTTCTATAGATACGAGGTCGAACCATGTCCGGCCATTCCAAATGGGCCACAATTAAGCACAAGAAGGGCGCGCTCGATGCGAAGCGCGGCAAAATCTTCACCCGCCTCATCAAAGAAATCAGCATCGCCGCAAAAAACGGCGGTGGAGATCCCGATTCCAACCCGCGCCTTCGCGGCGCAATCCTTGCGGCCAAGGCCGAGAACATGCCTGCCGACAACATCAAGCGGGCCATCCAGCGCGGTACGGGCGAACTTCCCGGCGCTACCTATGAGGAATTTTCCCTCGAGGGTTACGGACCAGGCGGCGTCGCCATCCTGCTCGATATCAACACCGACAATCGCAACCGCACCGTGAGCGAGATCCGGCACGTTTTTGGCAAGAACGGCGGCAACATGGCTTCGGCCGGCGCCGTCGCGTATATGTTCCATAAGAAGGGCGACATCATCATCCCCAAATCGGCAGCCAAAGCGGACGATCTGATGAATATCATCATCGAAGCGAATGGCGAAGATGAGCCCATTGATGATGGCGAGAACTGGGAAATTCTGACTCCGGCCGGCGCCTATGAAGATATGCTTGGGGCCCTGAAGAAGGCTGGTATCGAACCAGCTTCATCAAGCGTGAGCATGATCCCTGATACCTACATCAAACTCGAGGGACAGCAAGCGTCGACCATGATCCGTCTGATGGAAGCGCTCGAAGAACACGACGACGTGCAAAACGTCCATGCGAATTTTGATATCGACCAGAAAATTCTGGAAGAAGTCGCCGGATAATTCGCCCTTTGTGCTCAATCAAAGAAGCCGCCCTCGTAACGGGCGGCTTTTTTTTGCTTCCCGCTGCATTCTACCCTCCGAAGTTTTCAACACATTTTTGGAAAACTCTGTGGAAAATGTACAAACCAGCTACCTAAGTGTTTCATTGAGAATTGCTTCAGCACTTTGCACCGGACTGAGTGCTGCCACTGTACCTGCTGCGAGTAAAATCTCTTCGTCAATCGCAGAAGAAGAAATGTTCTGACGGACAACTAACAACTGAGAACTATCCTTTGAAATCTCGCCTCGACAAACTTCTGGTAGATCGCGGGCTCGTTCCCTCGCGTGAGCGCGCGCAAGCGCTCATTCTCGCCGGAAAAGTTCTGGTGAATGATCAGAAGTTGGAAAAAGCCGGAGCCCAGGTCGAACCCGAAAGTGCGATCCGTTTGCTCGGCGACGACTTGAAATACGTCAGCCGCGGCGGATTGAAACTCGAGCGCGCCCTCGAGTACTGGAAGATCGATGTGAGCGGCAAAGTCTGCCTCGACGTCGGAGCATCCACCGGAGGATTCACCGACTGCCTCCTCCAACATGGTGCAGCCAAAGTAATCGCGATCGACACCGGCTACGGCCAGATGGATTTCAAACTCCGCCAGGATACGCGCGTCCGCCTTTTCGAAAAAACCAATGCGCGTTACCTCACCCGCGAAGCTCTCGGCGAATCTCCCAGCTTTCTGGCCATGGACGTCTCCTTCATCTCCGCGACCCTGGTGCTCCCGGCCGTGATACACGCGGCCTTTCCCGACGACCGCCAGGGGCTCGAACTCGTCGTTTTGGTGAAGCCGCAATTTGAAGCAGGCAAGGAATACGTCGGCAAAGGAGGCATTGTCCGTGATGAACAAGCACAGCAGGCATCGGTGGAGAAGATACGCGCAGCCGTCCTGAACGAAGGTGCACAACAAATCGACGTAATCGACTCCCCCATTCTGGGCGCAGAAGGCAATCGCGAATTCCTCTTACACGCGCTCTTCTGACGCCCACGGCAACTGCTGTCTGAAAGTCCGTGTACTCTGGGGTGAGTCAGAATTATTCTGTACAATCACAGCTTCGACTGACCGATGCCGAACTCCTCATCCCCAAAGAAGACCGCAGCCATCATCTCGCGCCCGGGCCGCCCCATTGTGTCCCAGATACTGCCGGACCTTTACGAGTGGCTGATAGCCCACAATTACAGAATCGTTGTGGATCCGGAAACCGCCAGTTACGCTTCTACCCAGGAAGTAGTCCCGCGCGCACAAATGGCAGCGCGTGCTCTCGACCTCGTCATCGTCCTCGGAGGAGACGGAACTCTACTCTCGGCTGCGCGAGTGACCGCCGCGATCGACGTTCCACTGCTGGGTGTGAATCTGGGCTCTCTCGGTTTCCTTACCGATGTTCCCGTGCAATCCCTGTACTCCATGCTCGATGCGATTGCAGAGGGCAAAGCGCCGGTCGAGCGCCGCGCACTGATGCAATGCCAGCTGTTGCGTGGCAACGAAGTGCGCGGCTCTTACGACGTATTTAACGACGCGGTGGTGAACAAGACGGCATTGGCCCGCCTCAATGACTATGATCTATTTGTCGACGGCAGCTTCGTCTCCAGCTACCGCGCGGACGGAATGATTGTCGCCACTCCCACTGGATCGACCGCATACTCGCTCTCCGCCGGTGGCCCGATCCTCGTACCCACCGTCAAAGCCTTCGTTGTGACACCCGTCGCGCCACACTCGCTCACCCATCGCCCCCTCGTGTTACCCGATTCGGTCGAGATCGAAATCCTGTTGCGCAACGCCGAAGAAGTCGCCTACCTCAGCCTCGACGGACAGCCGGGCCTCGACCTCCGCGACGGAGACCGTGTCCACTGCCGCCGCTCCGAACATCACGTGAATCTGTTCCGCACCGGCAGCGACTTCTTCCACGCCCTCCGCACCAAACTAAAGTGGGGCGAGCGGCAGATCTAAACATCTTTGATTTCTTGGGTACTCGAATCCGCCAGGTGGATGAAGCGGTCTGATTACTCGACAGGAGCCGCGAAGCGGCGGGATGTGAAAGCCCGCCACGGGAAGTGCCGGGTTTGCTGAAAAAGAAGAAACTCACTCCCCAAGGGACGGCACTCCTACGTCTCCAGCCGCAATAAATCTCCCACCCGCTCCCGCCGCCGCACTACCTTCACCGTCTTTCCCTTGATCAATACCTCGGCCGGACGCGTACGCGTGTTGTAATTCGACGCCAGCACCATCCCATAGGCCCCGGCATCGAGAATCGCCAGCAAATCCCCTTCGCCTACTCCCGCCAACTTGCGGTCCCGCGCAAAGAAATCGCCGCTCTCGCAGACCGGGCCAACAACATCGGCGATTTCTTTCTCCGATCCATCGCGCAAAGCCACAGGCACAATTTCGTGATACGCCCCGTACAGCGCCGGCCGGATCAGGTCATTCATGGCGGCATCCACCACCAGGAACCGTTTCCCGTTATTCGCCTTCTTGTACACAACCGAAGTCAGCAGCACGCCCGCGGGCGCAAGGATAGATCGCCCCGGCTCCAACAGCACCCTAACCTTCAGCGGCCCCAGTGGACCCGAAAGCTGCCGCGCATAGTTGGCTACGTAAGGCGGAAAGTCGCCGGCCTTCGGCTTGTCGTAAGAAATCCCCAGCCCACCGCCCGCATCGACATAGTCGATGGTGTGCCCATCGGCCCTCAGTTGCCGCACCAGTTCTGCAACGCGCGACATCGCCTCCCCGAACGGCGCAACCTCGGTAATCTGAGAACCAATGTGGACGCTCACTCCACGAACCTGAAGGTATTCCTTCGTCGCAGCCCTTGCATAAAGCGGCAAAGCATTCCCGATCGGCACGCCGAACTTGTGCTTATGCAGTCCCGTGGAAATGTACGGATGCGTCTCCGCGGCAACGTCCGGATTCACCCGCAGAGCCACCGGCGCCCTTTTCTGCAGCCGGGATGCGCACTCCGCCAGCGCCTCCAACTCCGATTCGCTCTCCACATTGAATAGCAGTATCCCGGCCTTCAATGCAGCAGCGAGTTCCTCGCGAGTTTTTCCCACACCAGAGAACACGACGTTCTTCGCCGATTTGCGATCCGCAACCAGAACACGTTCCAGTTCGCCGCCTGACACCACGTCGAACCCGCATCCCTTTTTCGCCAGCAATCGCAGGATGCTCAGGTTTGAATTCGCCTTCACCGAATAGCAGATCGTGTGCGGAATCTCGCGAAACGCGTGATCGAACGCCTCATAGCGCTCGTGGATGGTCGTCGAAGAGTAAACGTATAGAGGGGTGCCGTGCCTCGAAGCGAGTTTCGAGAGCGATACTCCCTCGCAGTAAAGCTCCGTCTGCGCGGACCGCCCTTTGCCCTCGCGATACACAAATCCCGGCTGCCGTTCTGACCGGCTCTTTTCTGGTGTACTCATTTTTTCTTGGAAGAACTTGGTGTGCCGCCGCGCACCCGGATCGCAACTACCGTCTGGTCGTCAAACGTCTCCACTCCGGCCGAGTGTTCCGCGACCGCTTTGAAGAGCGATTCGACAATCGACTCTGCTGAATTGTCCACGCACTCCGCGATTATCCTCTCCACGCGCCCGCGGCCGAACATCTCACCTTTGCGATTACGTGCGTCGAGAATCCCATCGCTGAAGAACACAAACATCTCCCCAGGCTTCATCTTGAACTGGAACTCGTCGTATTCGGCCTCGTCGAACAAGCCCAGCGGCAGGCCCGTAGCTTCAATGACTTCGTTCTTGCCATTGTGGACGTAAATAGGGCGGGGAAGACCTGAGTTCGACACCGTGAGCGTCCGGTGCTGATCATCCCATACCGCATAAATGATCGAAACAAACTGCGCCTCAATACGGCGCTCCGCCAGCGAGAGATTCACCGCCGATAGCATCTCCGCCGGCGCGGGCTCGATCGGAGCGTGCGACCGTATGATCCCGCTCACCAGCGCCGCGTAAATCGCCGCCGGCGCTCCCTTGCCGCTCACATCGCCGATCACGATTCCCAGCCGCGACATCGAGTACGGGATAAAGTCGTATAGATCTCCGCCAATAGTTCGCGCCGGCACAAACTTCGCCGCCACATCCAGATGCGCCAGCTTCGGATGCGTCTGCGGCAGCAACCGCCCTTGCAGTTCCCGGGCCAGCGATAAGTCACGCTCGAGCCGCCGCTCTTGCCTCTCGATCTCCTCATACAACCGCGCATTCTCCACCGCAATTGCGATCTGCGCCGCCAGCGTCGTCATCGTGCGCGAATGCTCTTCGGTGAAGAATCCGCGCCGCGTGTGCTCCAGGTCGAGCACGCCTACAACTTTGCTCTTGTATATGAGCGGCACAGCCAACTCGGAACGCGTCTCCGGATTCGCCTCAATATATCGCGGCTCTTTGCTCACATCCGGAACCAGCACCGCCTGCTTGCTTTCGGCCGCATAGCCCACAAGCCCGCGCCCGATCGAAATCTCGTGCTTCAGATGAATGTTCTCGTTAAACCGCAGCGAGAACCGGTGCTGCAGCTTCTCTCCTGACGGATCCAGCAGCAGGATGCTGAACATCTGGTAGTCGATGAGCCGCCGTACCAGCTCTGCAATCCGCCCCAGCAATTCATCCAGATTCAATATCGAAGTCAGCTCGCGCGCAATCTCGTTCAGCATCGACAAAATGCGCGCCTGCTTCGTAGTTCGAGTGTAGAGTTGCGCATTCTCGATGCCCGCAGCCATGCGTGAAGCCACCAGCGTCAACACCCGCCGATGTTCTTCAGTGAACGCTCGCGGCTCGCGGGCCTCAATATCGATGACTCCAATCACCCGGTTCTTTGTGATGAGCGGGATGGCCAGTTCAGAGCACACATTGGGCACGCCTTCAATGTAGCGGGGATCCTCGCGCACATCGTCGATCAGTACGGCTTCTTTGGTCTGTGCCGCAAGCCCGGTAACTCCCTGGCCGACTTTCACCCGCGTCCCCTCCACAAATTCCGGCGGGTAGCCGATCTGAAACCGGAACCGCATCTCCTGCGTCTTCTCGTTCAGCAAAAGAATGGCGAAAATCTGGTAATCGATTACCTTCCGGACGACTTCCGCCACGCGGCGCAGTGTCGTATCCAGATCGAGCGACGTCGCCAACACGTCCGCCACATCGAGCAGCAACGACTCGACCGGCAAGCGCTCCGGCTTGGACATCACAGAATCCATGGTTTCGTTATGATAGCAGCCGCATTTCCACAGCCGCACAAGGCACACGAAATGGCCACTGCTCAGTCATCAGTGTTGCCCGTAAAGCCCGTGCTCCGGACGGAGACTTGATAAATGTGCTTCGGAAGGCACGACTTCAAACGTTGGGGAAAACTCCTGAATGCCGGGGCACCGTGGAAGAGCGGCGCTTTAGCGCCGCGTGAAAGCTGCCCTACTCTCTCGGTATCACGCAAATATCCGGCAAATTCCGATATTTCTCCGCATAATCGAGTCCATATCCAACCACGAACTCATCGGGAATCTTGAACCCGACGTAATCCCCCTCCAGCGGCAGCTTTCGCCGGGATGGCTTGTCGAGTAATGCCGCAACCTTCAGCGATTTTGGCTGTCGTGCCAACAGCATCTTTTTCAGATAGGTCATCGTCAACCCGGTGTCCAGAATGTCCTCCACCAGAATGATATTTTTGTCCTTGATCGACTGATCCACATCCTTGATCAGCTTCACTTCTCCAGTCGAATCCCACCCGCTCTTCAACTCCTGCGTGGGCGTAGGGCGGTTGCCGTAGCTCGATACTCCAATGAAATCGAAAGTGGCGTCCAGGTTCGTATTCCGCGCCAGATCGCTCAGAAAGATCGCCGCCCCCTTGAGTACGCCTACGAGAATCACTGATTCCCCTGCGAAATCCTTGGAGATCTGCGTGCCCAGTTCGCGCACACGTTTGGCAACATCCTCCCGCGAAATCAGCACCTTAAGTTCAGGCATGGCGTTTCATATTAAACTAACGAGGCAAATTAGGAAAAAGCAATCAGGATTCAGTACTTAGCAGTTGGCATTTAGCCGCGAAGATTGCAGATTTTAGATTTCAGATTGAAAAACCGAACCAGTCTGCATTCTAAAATCTGAAAATCTAAAATCCTTTGTAGGCCAAGTGCGAGTGCCAAACGCCAAATCACAATGGCTGAATGATGACGGCTATATTAGCTAGCAGCCATAAGCTGAAAACTGGGAGCAAAAAGCTGAGGGCTGAAAGCTAAAAGCTATAACGGAGCTAGAACCCATGAACTTGAGAGGCGTCAAACTGACCTGGCTGGGCCACGCAACCTTCCGCATTGAAACTCCCGGAGGCAAGACCGTCATCATCGATCCCTGGATCATGGGCAATCCCGCGACACCCGAATCCGAAAAGAAAGTGAAGAAGGTCGACGTCCTCCTCTGTACGCACGGACACGGCGATCACATCGGCGATGCCGTTGAAATCTGTCACGAACACAATCCCACTGTCGTAGCGATCCCCGAAATTGCGGGCTGGCTTCGTAAGAAAGGCGCCAAGCAGGTCGCCGAGATGAACAAGGGAGGCACGCAGACCGTCGGCGACATTAAAGTCACCATGGTCCATGCCGACCATTCTTGCGGCATTCAGGACGGCAACGAACTGATCTACGGCGGTGAGGCCTGCGGATATGTCATCGAATTTTCCAATGGCCTGAAGATCTATCACGCCGGCGACACCAACGTCTTCGGCGACATGGCCATCATTCGCGAACTCTACGCGCCCGAAATCGCCATGATCCCGATCGGCGATCACTACACCATGGGCCCGCGCGAGGCCGCCTATGCCTGCAATCTCCTGAAGCCGAAAACCGTCATCCCCATGCACTTCGGAACGTTCCCCGTTCTGACCGGACGCCCCAGCGAACTGCACAAGCTGGTTCCAAACGTCGAAGTGCTTGAAATGAAACCAGGGGTGACGATCGGCGGCTGATTCTGATATTTTCAGTCCTCGGAAAGGAATCGAGTGACTCAACCCAAGAAGCAGTCTGCCCCCAGTTGGCGTCATTACAACTTCACCACCGCAGGCCCAGTCGACGACTATCTCTACTCGATGTTGCCGAAGCGCGACGCGGTCCTCGCCGAAATGGAGGAATACGCCACCAGACACAACGTGCCGATTGTCGGCCCCGCAGTCGCCAATGTTCTTCAGCAGTTGGCGCTGATGATCAATGCGCGCACGGTCTTCGAACTCGGCTCCGCCATCGGATACTCGACCATTTGGTGGGCGCAAGCCGTGGGCGAGAAGGGAACTGTCATCTACACCGACGGCGACTCCCAGAACGCCGAGCGGGCCCGCGGCTATTTCCAGCGTGCCGGCGTGGCCGACCGAATCAAACTGCACACCGGCGACGCGCTCGAAGTCCTCTCGGAACAGAAAGAACAATTCGACATCATCTTCAACGACGTCGATAAAGACGACTACCCGCGCGTGCTTCGCCTGGTCGCGCCCCGGCTCCGCAAAGGAGGGCTCTTCATCGCCGATAACGTCCTCTGGAGCGGCCGCATCGCCGATAAGAATCCCGACGCAACCACCAAGGCCATCCTCGAATTCAATCGCAAGCTCTACGACTCGAAAGAGTTTTTCACGACCATCCTGCCCATCCGCGACGGGCTAGCCGTGGCACTCAAGCGATAATGCCAAGTCTTATTGCACCTGATGTCAGTAAGTGCGGGGTCCGAACCCCGCACTGCGATGCAGAGAACACAGACCGAGTACTGAGTACGAGCCTCTGTTAAACTCTCCACGCATGCTGACGCACCTTGAATGCACGCGATGCGGAGAGCACTACCCCGCCGGCCGTCCGCAATCCGTCTGTCCCAAAGATGGCGGAGTGCTCTATGCCCGCTATGATCTTCCAGCCATCAAGCGCTCCTTTTCTTCGGCGCGTCTGGCTGGACGCGCTCCCACGATGTGGCGGTATGACGCCGTCCTTCCTGATGCTAATCCCGTCTCGCTCGGTGAAGGCTTCACTCCGATGCTCGCCAGCCGCGAGTATCCGAACGTGTACATCAAGGACGAAGGTCTCAATCCCACCGGATCCTTCAAGGCACGCGGCCTCTCCGCCGCAGTCACTATGGCGCGTCACTTCGGCCTCAAGAAGCTGGCGATTCCCTCTGCTGGAAATGCCGCCGGAGCGCTCGCGGCCTACTGCGCAGCCGCGGGACTCGAAGCCCACATCTTCATGCCCAAAGATGTCCCCGTCGCAAACCGCGTCGAATGCGACTACTACGGCGCGAACGTCACTCTTGTCGATGGACTCATCAGCGACTGCGCCCGCAAAGTCGCCGACATGAAGAAAGAGCGTTTCTGGGACAAAGACGGCTGGTTCGACGTCTCCACCACCAAAGAGCCCTACCGCGTTGAAGGCAAGAAGACGATGGGATACGAAGTCGCCGAGCAACTCGGTTGGCGCATCCCCCAGGGCATCATCTACCCCACCGGAGGCGGGGTCGGCCTTCTTGGCATGTGGAAGGCCTTCGACGAAATGGAAGCTCTGGGTTGGATCGGCTCCGAGCGGCCAAAGATGATCACGGTGCAATCCGCAGGATGCGCTCCGATCGTGAAAGCCTGGGAAGAAGGGAAGCAGAGCGCAGAAATGTGGCAGAACGCAGCCACGCTGGCGTCGGGACTTCGCGTCCCAAAGCCCTATGGCGACTACCTGATCCTCGACATACTCAAGAAGAGCAAAGGCACAGCGCTCAGCGCCACCGACGACGAAATCCTCGAAGCCACCCGTCACTGGGCGAAAGTAGAAGGAGTCTTCGCTGCTCCCGAAGGCTCGGCGTGCCTGGTCGCCTACCGCAAACTGCGCGCGAAAGGTTTTTTCAAGACCGAGGATGTGGTGGTCCTGTTCAACACCGGCAGCGGCCTGAAGTATCTCGATGTCCTCGACACGAGTGTGGCGCGAGCGCCCTCGCCCGCGAACCCGTTCCAGCCAAGGCCCCCAGCCCGCCAGATCGGCGGCATCATCGGCCCCTACTAGTTGCGGGCACGCATCTGCCTGCTCCGGTTGACCTAGGTAACTAAGTAAATGCAGACGACGAACACGATGAGCGGGTTGCTCTTTGCGGGCAACCTTGGTGTGGAAAGAATTGGGCCGCCGCTACTGGAGTGCCGTGTTTTCCATCGCTGCGTTCAGGCGAATGTTGCTGCCTGCAACCACCTTTATCTTGCGCTGCCAATCCTTGTAACCGGACTTCTTTACGGTGATGATGTGCTCGCCTTGGGGAATCTCCAGATCAGAGGGCGTATTCCCGGAGAAGGTTCCATCCACCTCGATATCGGCGCCATCCGGCGCTGAGCTGATGGAGAGCCTGGCCGTGAGCCTGGAAGGCGCAGCAGCAGCCGTGGCCTGGGCGTTTGCATCAGCCGAGTTTGCGGTCTCGGGCTTGATCGTACCCTCAATTTGGCAACTGTATTCCTTGCCATTCTCGCGACGCACATAGAGCCTCTTCTCGGCAGTGTCCACGCGGTATTCCAAGACCTGTCCCGGCGTAAACTCTCCTGCCTGGAATGCGCCGCAAAAATCGATTTCATAGATCAAGTCCGGGCCGCGCAGTTCATAGACATTCGTCCTTCGCGCGCCGCCCATACCTGATCTGCTGATACGGAAACGGGATTCATAGCCTTGGATGAGACCCTTCTGAATAATGGGCGCCTGCTCAAGATTTGGGTTGCGCTCTAAGGTCGCTTCGATCTTGCATTTATAGTCCTTGCTGCCTGCGTGGCGTATGTAAACCGTCTGGTCTGCCACCCGGTACTCTACTGCCTGTCCGTCCTGGAAGTCGGCGCAGTTGTTGATCTGATAAGACTTGCCCTCACCTTTTAGGTCGTAGGACTTATGCGTATTCGTGAAATTCTTGGCCAACGCTCCCTTCAGGTAGACCGTCGCGGGGTCGCCAGCCATCGCCATCACAGTCATGAACACGATGAAGAGTACGGTCCGATAGATTTTCACTGAGTTCATAACCTCCCTTCGTATCTCATTGGCGGAGCAGATCAATCTACGTCGCCAGGTGCTCTGGGTCAATTGTTTCTGCCTACCAATAACAGGCACGGAGGTCTACCTGGGCACTGCTTTCAAGGTTGGTCCACGCAAGAGTACCTGTGCTGAAAGTGTGCTCCACATGAGCAGATCTTGACCAGCCGCTCGGTACCCCCGCACTAACCTCGCACAGCGTCCGCGACGCTAGTACGGGGATTTTACTTTGATCGTCAGGAGAAAAGTCCCGCCAATCCAATTATTGTCTTTGTCTCCAGCAACAAAAAAGCCCCGCTCTTGCGAGCGAGGCTCTTGACCTTGACCCTAGCTAAAAGCTAAGAGCTAGAAGCTAGAGGCTGCTTTTAGTACATGTCGCCCATGCCGCCGCCGTGTCCGCCACCCGGAGCCGGAGCTTCCTTCTTTTCAGGAATCTCGGCGATCAGGGCTTCAGTGGTGAGCATCAGGCTGGCGATGGAGCCGGCATTCTGCAGCGCGGTGCGCACGACCTTCGTCGGGTCGAGCACGCCGGCCTTGACCAGATCCTCATACTCGTTGGAGAAGGCGTTGAAGCCGTAGTTGTTCTCCTTCGAATCGAGCACCTTGCCCAGAATCACTGCGCCCTCTTCGCCGGCATTCTCGGCGATCATGCGCAGGGGTTCGGTGATGGCGCGCTTCACGATGTTGATACCGATCTGCTCATCGCCTTCGGCCTTCACCTTGTCGAGCGCGGTCGCGCAACGCGCCAGAGCGACTCCGCCGCCGGGGACAATTCCTTCTTCCACGGCTGCGCGCGTCGCGTGCATCGCGTCTTCCACGCGGGCTTTCTTTTCCTTCATTTCAGTTTCGGTTGCGGCACCGACTTTGATCACGGCCACGCCCCCAACCAGCTTCGCCAACCGCTCCTGCAGCTTCTCGCGGTCGTAGTCGCTGGTGGTCTTATCGATCTGGCTGCGAATTTCCTTTACGCGGCCTTCGATCTCGCTGTGCTTGCCCTTGCCTTCGACAACGGTCGTATTGTCCTTGTCGATGGTGATCTTCTTGGCCTGGCCTAGGTCAGCAATCTGAACGTTCTCCAGCTTAATGCCGAGATCTTCAGTGATGGCCTTGCCGCCGGTCAGGATCGCGATATCCTGCAACATCGCCTTGCGGCGATCGCCGAAGCCAGGAGCCTTGACGGCCGCGACCTGCAGCGTGCCACGAAGCTTGTTGACGACGAGGGTAGCCAGCGCTTCGCCCTCGACATCTTCCGCGATGATCAGCAGCGGCTTGCCGCCCTTTGCGATCTGCTCGAGCAGCGGGAGCAGGTCCTTCATCGACGAGATTTTCTTTTCGTGGATCAGGATGTACGCGTTCTCCAGCGCAGCTTCCATGCGCTCGGGATCGGTCACGAAATAAGGTGAGAGGTATCCGCGATCGAACTGCATGCCTTCCACAACTTCCAGCTGGGTCTCAAGCGTCTTGGATTCCTCAACCGTGATGACGCCGTCCTTGCCAACCTTCTTCATGGCCTCGGCAATGATCTTGCCGATGGTCTCGTCGTTGTTCGCCGAGATGGTGCCAACCTGCGCGATCATGCTGTCGTTGTTGACCGGCTTGGACAGCTTGTCGAGTTCGCCCGGGAGGCGGTTGCCTTCCTTGTCGAGTTTGCCCGCGATGACGGTGACGGCCTTCTCGATGCCGCGCTTCAGGGCCATTGGATTGGCACCGGCAGCGACAGTCTTGACGCCCTCACGGAAGATGGCCTGGGCAAGAACGGTGGCGGTGGTGGTGCCGTCGCCGGCGACGTCCGAGGTCTTCGAAGCAACTTCGCGGACCATCTGGGCGCCCATGTTCTCGAGGCCGTCTTTCAATTCGATTTCTTTTGCGACGGTGACGCCGTCCTTGGTGATGGTCGGCGAACCGAACTTCTTTTCAATAACCACGTTGCGGCCCTTGGGGCCGAGTGTGACCTTCACGGCGTCGGCCAGAAGGTTGACTCCGCGGAGGATCGCCTGACGGGATTCTTCTCCGTGAACGATGTGCTTTGCCATGTTTCAATCTCCTTAATGTTTCGGTTGCAGGATTAACCTGCGATTTCTTGGCTGCGGCAGCGATCAGCTGCCAGCTTTCAGCTAAGAGCTCCTAGCTCAATCTCTTGTCATCCTGAGCATTGCGCAAAGCGCGATGCGAGCGACCTCACGTCTGTTTTGATCGCCCGCGCAATTGGCCGGACGAAGAGGGACGTTTACTTCTTCGAGCCAGTGAGCTCTTTCTTTGCCGGGGACGCTGCGCCGGTCAGGATGCCGAGGACTTCGTCTTCCTTCATGATGATGAACTCTTCGCCATCGATCTTGATCTCGGTGCCGGAGTACTTGCCGAACAGGATGCGGTCGCCTTCTTTTACAGCCAGCGCGAAGGTCTTGCCTTCATCGTTGGTGCGGCCTTTGCCGGTGGAAATGACTTCGCCCTCTTGGGGCTTGTCCTTGGCCGAGTCGGGGATGATGATGCCGCCACGGGTCGTGGAAGCTTCCTCAACGCGACGGACCAGGATACGGTCGTGAAGCGGTGAAAATTTCGCCATAGTCTGAAACTCCTTTCAGGTCAGTTTGAGTGTAAGTTCTTGGGAATGCTGCTCGTAAGCCTATGATTTTACGGGTTAGCCGGGACTTGTTAGCAGTCTGGCCTATCGAGTGCTAATTCTACCAAGGGTGAGTGGGGTGTTGTCAAGGGGGCAGCAAGCTTGGTGCTGGGGAAACTGGCAAGGGGGCTTGGTTCTTCATAGCTAGGCTGTCACAAAAGTTAAGGACGTTTACGGTAGAAATCAAGTGATCCCAAGAAGGGAAAGCGACGAAAAGAAGCACAGGCTCTGCCCATCGATCGCCCCAAATTTCTGTCATCCTGAGCGTAGCGAAGGACCCCGCGACAGCCTGAAGTACCCGTGACCTCCAAGAGTGTTCTCCCCAAGCGTCAGACAGAACGTTGAGACTGCCTCCAAACGTGGTCGCAACAGGCCACGTTCCAGGGTTCCTTCGTTCAGGACGACAAAAAGATGCTACCCACCAGTTGTCCTCCTGAGCGTAGCGAAGGACCCGCAACTGCGCGAAGCACACATGACCTCCTCCGCGCGTGAGCGGTGTCTATGGTTACGTGGGTCACGAGCGCGCTCCATCCGATGCAAGTTCCTGAGGAGCGCGCGTTCTTACGACGCGTGCAAACGAGGTGAACGATGCGACGAGTTCTGGTGTCCGCCATCAGTGCGTTGTTGCTGTTTGTTTTGTTAGCTGGGTGTGGGAGCGAGAGTGCGCCGAAAGTGTTGGCGTCCGGGCCGCCGTTACCGGGCGTACCGCCGGAGGCTGCCCGTCCCAGGACGATGCAGCCATTTCATTCGGATAGTGAACTTGCGGCTTATCTGAAGGAGGTGGCGGCGAAGCAGCGGCGAGCGATGCGCGTCAGCGGGGCTTTGATGTCGAAGGCCGAGCTTGCGCCGTCTGCCGCACCCAGTGCTGGGTTGGCGAACGCGGATGCAAAAGAAGAGTCCGTCACCAATGTGCAGCACGCGGGAGTGGATGAAGGCAGCATCGTCAAGTTGCACGGCAATTATCTGGTGGTGCTGAGGCGCGGGCGACTGTTCACGATTTCGATCCAAGATGGCGATTTGCGCCCGGTGTCGACCTCGGATGCGTTTGGTCCGGACATTGATCCGCGCGGCACGTGGTACGACGAGATGCTGATTTCAAAGGACACCATCGTCGTGATTGGATACAGCTACGAGCGCGGCGGGACGGAAGTCGGGCTGTTTCACATCGACGGCAAAGGCATGCTGACCTATGAATCGACGTATCACTTGCGCTCCAACGACTACTACTCGTCGCGGAATTATGCGAGCCGGCTGATCGGGACGAAGCTGATCTTCTATGCGCCGATGTACGTGAATGCGTATGGGCAGTATCCTTACCAAGGTTTTCCCGCGGTACGCAAATGGCATAAGAGCGCGACGGCGTCGGAATTCCGGCGGATTCTCGCGGCGCAGCAGGTTTATAAACCGGCGGACGCAATCGATCTGGACTACGGGCAGACGCTCCACACGGTAACCGTTTGTGATCTGGCGAGCGGCGACTTCGATTGCAGGGCGACATCCGTCTTCGGGCCGCCGGGACGCGTATTCTACGTTTCCCCGAAGGCGATTTACGTGTGGGTGACGCGCTGGGCCTATGACCCCAGGCACACGCACACGCAGTCGATGGTGTACCGCATGCCGCTGGACGGATCGGCTCCCAGCGCGCTGAAGGTGTCGGGGAGCCCGGTGGACCAGTTCTCGTTCCTGGAGAGCGAAGATGGATATCTGAATGTGCTGGTGCGAGCGGACGCTGCCGGCGACAGCATGTGGAGCGCCGAGAGTGCAGCGGGGAGTGTTGCCCTGATGCGCATCGCGCTGGATGCGTTCTCCGATGGAAGTGCCGCAGTGCCGGCTTCCAGTTATGAGAAGTTGCCGACGCCGAAGGGATATACGTTTCAGAACCGGTTCGTCGGGAAGTATCTGCTTTACGGTACTGGCAGCGGATGGTGGGGGCAGCAGAAGACTGAGCGTTCGTCTCTCTATGCTGTACGCTGGGAAACGGGCGATTGGCACGATGTAGCGCTTGATCATGGAACGGATCGCATTGAGGTAATGGGCTCGGATGCCGTAGTCATCGGCAGCGAGGGCAACGACCTGCATTTCACTGCGGTGAGTCTGGGCGCTGCGCCGCAGGTTGCGGACGAGTTCGTACATAAACAGGCATCGCAGGGGGAGTTGCGAAGCCACGGGTTTTTCTACAAGCCCGAGGATGAAGATTGGGGATGCTGGGATTGCCGATCAGTGTGCCGGCGCGTCCAGGATACCGGCATTTGTTTGAGAGTTCGGCGGCCATTGTGTTCCTGAAGAATGATGCGCTGCATTTCCGCCAGTTAGGCGAGTTAGGAGCGGATCCGGAAAATGCGAAAGACGATGGTTGCCGAGCTTCGTGCGTGGATTGGTATGGGAATTCGCAGCCGTTGTTCGTGCGCGGGCGAATTATTGCGTTGCTCGGCTACGAGATGGTCGAGGGTGCCATGGAGCGCGGGCAGATTCGCGAAATGCGGCGCGTGAATTATGCTTCGGGGCTGGTGGTGTCGAAGAGGTGAGACGGTTGGGGGCATCAGGCGTGCTCCGGACTGCTGGTTCATAACGACTGGTGCGGCGCCAGGCGGCAGATATATCAGGGGCAGTTCCGGAACTTGGGATCCTAAGCGAGCCTTAAAGCGAATCGAGGATGGGGATGCTTGCCTGGACGAGGGTTCCGGGTTCGGCGCGGCTGATCCTGAGTTCTCCGTTGATCTGCTTGACCCGCTCGCGCATACCGCTGATGCCGACGCCGGGTATCGCCGCGATCGAGATCTTGGATTCAGGAATCCCTTTGCCATAGTCGCGAATCCGCACCGTTGCGTGCCCACCGTCCTGGACGAGTTCGATGCGGGCATCCTGGCTCTCGGAATGGCGGTACACATTCGTGAGCGCTTCCTGAATGACGCGGAAGATTGCGGTCTCAATATCGCGCGGCAGGCGTGGGAACATGACGGGCCGGTAATCAAATACCAAGCGGACCTGTCCGCGACTCTGCAAGCCTTCGAAGTACCAGTGCAACGCCGGAAGAAGTCCGGATTCTTCGAGTAGCGGAGGATGCAGCAGGTAAGACATGCTGCGGACTTTCTGCAGGGCGTCTTCCGCCATACTCGCGGCCCGCGAGAGATTCCTGTCAGCATCGGGCTGTGATTTGGCGGCCGTGTCCAGTTCCAGCTTCAAAGCTACGAGTTCCTGGCCGAGATCATCGTGGAGCGAACTGGCGATTCTTCGCCGCTCTTCGTCTTGCACCCTGAGTAGTTCTCCGGAGAGCCTTTGCAGCTCTAACGTTCGCAACTCCACAAGACGTTGCGACTCCATCAGTTCGCTGACCCGGTTGCGGAGCTCTTTGTTGAGCTGGCGCGTGCGCTCTTCCATGGCGCGTTTTTCGGTGAGATCGCGGGTGACCTTGGAGAATCCTCGCAACTCTCCTTTGCTGTCGCGGAGAGCGGTGATGACCACGTAGGCCCAGAATGTGGAGCCATCTCTTCGCACGCGCAGGCCTTCATCGGCGAATCGGCCCTCTTTGCCGGCAATCTGCAGTTCGCGGTCGGGCCATTTGCTCTCGCGGGCTTCCCGTGGATAGAAGCGGGAGAAGTGCTGTCCGATGATCTCTTCGGCCTTGTAGCCCTTGATGCGCTCGGCACCCTGATTCCAGGTGGCTACTGTTCCGTCCGTGTCGAGAAGGAAGATGGCGTAGTCCGTTACGCTGTCGACGAGAAGACGGAAGCTCTCGTCCGTCTGCCGGAGACGGCTCTCTTTCTTGACTTGGTTATTGGTTACGAGACTCAGGGCGCGCTCCGACATGAGTTTATAGTCCATGGGCCAAGTCGAAGCGTGAGTCGTGCTGGTTTAACTGCCACGCAAAGCCGCAAGGTGCGATTTTACTGGTGTGAACGAAGCGAGCTATATAGGGAGTTTGCTGTATTAAGCGCGCTGAAGAAGAGTGATTGCGAGAGGAATATTTGTCAGAGAGGCGACGACTGTGCAGATTCACGGTACGTCGGGCTCTTTGGCACACTCGTGGGAATTACGGCTGCGCTCCGCCCGAAAGTTTGAATTCGCCGACGCGGTTTTTCTCGGAATCGATGACATAGAGGTTATCGCTGGCATCGATCCAGAGCGCGGATGGATGACCGATGTTCCCGCCTTGGACTGCGCTGATGTCGAGTATATGAAGCGGCGTGCCGTCGCGGCGGAAGACTTGAATCTGATCCACGCCGGGATCGCTCAGGTATAGATTGCCATCCCGATCTGCGGCCAGGCCGGCACCGTGGCCAGCGTAGCCGACGTTGATGGAGCGTTGGAAGTGTCCGTTGGTGTCGAGGATCTGGATGCGCCTGTTGCCGGCATCCAGTACGCATAAATCATTGCCGCACAGGATGACTTGACTGGGCAAGCGGAATTCGGCGGGACCTTCTCCAGCGACGCGTTTGCCGATACGGCGGAGAATCTTTCCGCGCTGATCCATGATGAAGATCATGTGCCCGAGGCGGTCGCAGACATAAATGCGTCCGCTGCGATCGATGGCAATGCTGCTGGGGCTCTCGAAATAGGATTCGCCACCGCGCAGTTTGCCCAGGGCGCGGCGAAATTTTCCGGAACTGTCGTAAACGAAAATCGTGCGGCTGATCTGGTCAACCACGTAGAGATTGTTCTGGGAGTCGATGGCGACCGCAACGGGATTGCTCAGGCGGCCACTTGTGTCCACGTGACCATAGCGCGAGTGCGCGAGGTCGAAGATGTGAACGGCTCTCGCCGCCGGGTCGGCGACGAAGACACGATTGCCCGAGTCCGTCGTTAGGGCGACGGGAGATTTGAGGGCGTCCACGCGAGTGCTGGGATCGGCGGGACCAGCAATAATATCGAGTGCGCGGTTGAGTACATCATGCTCGGGTTTCAGATCGCTCGGGGAGGAAAATGCGCGGATGAATTTCAGCCGCGGCGCGGTGGAGCGCGTGTTATTCGCTGGCGCAGTTGGAGAACTCTGGGCACCAGTGCGAGGTAAAGCGATCGTTAGCGCGCAGCCAAGAACTGCCCAACAGAGGCGAACGCGGGTTGGATACGAAAACACTTGCCGGCTCCTGTAAATCCCAGAGCACGAGTCCTGAATGCCATTATTGTTTCATGTTTCGGAGCCGCGCTGAAACACGGCAGGACGACGCTGCCATGCGTTCAGCGAACGTGCCCAGTTCCAGAAGCAGATAGTGCTGAGCACTGTGTACATTAACAGCCATAATTCACGCACACACACTCAGGATTTACACTAGCGAAGCTAGATCGACGAAAGACAAGGCACTCGACATGAAAGCCGTTCGCATTCACCAATTTGGCGGACCGGAAGTTTTGCAGTACGAAGACATGCCTGATCCGCAGCCGCGAAAAGATCAGGTGCTGGTGCGGATCAAGGCATGCTCCCTTAATCATTTGGATTTATGGGTGCGGCATGGGCTGCCAGGAGTAAAGCTGCCGCACATTCTCGGGAGCGACATTGCTGGAGATATCGTTGAAGTAGGCGAGTACGTCGCAGGGCTCAATCCCGGACAGAGAGTGATGATTGCTCCCATACACTTCTGCGGACATTGCGTGAAGTGCCTGGCCGGATTGCAGAATCAATGCCGCGAATTCACGGTTCTTGGCAACGCTGTGGATGGCGGTTACTGCGAACTCATCGCAGTTCCAGCGGCGAATATCATCCCAATTCCTGATTCGCTCGACTACACGCAAGCAGCAAGCGTGCCCCTCGTATTCGTCACCGCGTGGCACATGCTTGTCGGACTTGCGCAAGTTCGCACGGGTCAGACCGTTCTGGTCCTCGGAGCCAGTTCCGGTGTCGGCATCGCCGCCATTCAGATTGCGAAGATGTTCCATTGCCGGGTGATCACCACTGCAGGGGACGACAGCAAGGTCGACAAAGCGAAGGCACTCGGTGCCGATCACGGCATCAATCACTACACCCAGAAGATCTCCGAGGAAGTCCGGAAAATCACGAACAAAGAAGGCGTGGACATCGTCGTCGAACACGTAGGGGCCGCCACCTGGGACGAAAGCGTTCGATGCCTGAAGACTGGCGGCACGCTGGTGACCTGCGGCGCCACCACTGGGGCGGAGGTCAAAATTGACCTGCGCCACCTGTTTGCCCGCCAGTTACGCCTTCTCGGATCGTACATGGGAACCATGGGCGAATTGCGCGAAGTCTTGGGGCACGTATTCGCGGGAAGACTGAAGCCCGTGGTGGACCGCACATTCCCGATCAGCGAGGCTCGGGCTGCTCACGAATACCTGGAGAAGAGTCGAATGTTCGGGAAAGTCATCCTAACGGTGGGAGCTTAATTACGCGGATAGGGACGCCGACGGGCGTTGTCCGGTTTGGGTTAAGATATTTACATAATGGCTCGCGAACTTAATTTCGGTCCGTACGTTGACATTGAGAACGGTAAAAAGGTCGTCAAAGATCTGACGTTCGGGAATCCCACCCCGGAAGGGGTTGTGCTCACGACCTTGGACTCGGCCGTGAACTGGATGCGCAAGAGTTCAATCTGGCCGATGACCTTCGGCTTAGCCTGCTGCGCGATTGAGATGATGTCGATGGGCGCGTCGCGCTTCGATATAGCGCGCTTTGGGGCAGAAGTATTTCGTCCGTCGCCGCGGCAGAGCGACCTGATGATCATCGCCGGCAGAGTGTCGAACAAGATGGCACCCGTCATCCGACAATTATGGGAACAGATGCCCGAGCCGAAGTGGGTGATTTCGATGGGGGCTTGCGCAACGTCCGGCGGCGTCTTTCAGAATTATGCGCTGGTGCAGAGCGTGAATCAGGTCATCCCGGTTGATATCTACGTCCCGGGATGCCCACCCCGTCCGGAGCAGTTGATTTACGCGATTACGCTTCTGCAGGACAAGATCCAGAAAGAGCGCGGGACCATCAAGAAGGCGCTGAATCTGTCCTAGTTTTCCGCTGCCTCAAGGAAGCTTAAATACCACCGTGATCCTCTGCTGTGTTTCGACTGCTTTGCCATCGAGAATACCGGGGACATAACGCCATTCGCGGACCGCAGCGGTCGCGGCTGCTGCCAGAACCGGTGGTCCACTGACCACCTTGACCTTGCGGACTGATCCCTGCGCTGAAATGACCGCATCCAGAACTACAGATCCTGTAAGCCCTTGAACCCTGGCTTGCGCAGGATAGATCGGACTGACCTTCTGGATGAGCACTGGTTGGACCACCCCTTGTGACACGGGTGCACCGAACTGCGGCATGGGCTGCGATCCCATTGGTAAGGTGACGATGGATCCCGGATCGCCACTCTTTGCCAGTTCGACCATCGGTGGAGCGTCCGTATCGGTGGTCGCAGCATTCTTCGACGTAATAGGCGCATCGGAAAGGACACGAACTGGTGTGGACTCACTACTCGATGGCGGAAGTGCCGGTTCAATCTCGGCGGCATTTTTGAGCGGGTTCTTGTGTGCCCCTGTTTTTAATTGCTGTGCTTGCACCGCAGCCGCCGGTTTCAAGGACACGGTCTCGGCCGGCACAACCGCTTTGCCGGATTGTGAAGTGATTGCTGGCGCAGAACCGGCGGCGCTCGATGCGATCTCAGCCCCAGCTTGACGCCAACTCAGACGAATGACGAGAACAATCAGGACTAGAGCAAGGACTGCTGCACCCGCGGGCCAGTAGCGGGTGAATTTGCCTGTCCAATCGATTGCCGCCTTTGATTGCCCTGGCTCATCAGCGCTTGACGGAAGCGAGAGCGCCGCCGCTACCCCGATCGTGGCCGGCTGAATCTCCGGGGAAGAAGGAGAATGGGCGGTTTCGGAGTCATAGGCCATCTCAGCAATCTCGGCCAGCGCTCGCAGAAACCTGAGTTGCTCTTGGGCAAAAGCTGACGCACGCGTGGAGAAGGCTTCGAGTATACCGAGTACTCCTGCGTCATCACGAAGGGGAACAACCACAATTGAACGGATACCGAGCTTTCGGCAAACGTCGGCGTCGACCTGAGGGTCGGTAAGAGCGTCGCAACAGACCAGGGTGTTTCCGGTTCGTAAGCATGCCCCAGAGATTCCCGAATCAGAGCTGAGGGGAGTACCAATTACCGGCGCAATCTCGCCAGCCCGTGCCCGGCACACAATCACGCCATTCATGCGAGAAGCTATGGCAACTCCATCTGCCCCGCTGGCCACCCACGCCGAGTCAGCGATCGCCATAAGAATGGAGTCGGTGGACTGTTCTCGGGTGGTGATTGCCTGGCGCAAAACATCAAGCAAATCAGGGAGCGTCGAGCTCTCAGAGCCAGAGGACGGAAGGGATTCGGAACCAATAGTTTCGCGCGTCAGTACACGCGTATCGGACAACGCAGGAAGCGGCAAATCGGGCATAGACAGCTCACATGAAGAAATTGGCCAAAGACGAAGCCGCCCCGCATCCGCACGGCAAATCGCGCAAGTGACAACAAGTTTGTCGCAAATTGTCAATACTGTCAATCGCGCAAAAAGCAAGTGAATGCCGCCATGGACGGGCATTTCGAAGCGCCCACGGAAATTCCTACAGATTTATTCTCAACTTCCTGCGACCGGCTCGGAGCTATAATGGCGGCAGCGTGGGTGCTTTATGGAACGTCTTCCCGTCGGCTTTTTCCTCTTTCCCGTCTTCCTTCTCGTCGCAGCGCTGAGCTTCGGGCAGAGTCCAAATCCGACTGCTGTCCAAGGTGGCGCTGCTACCACCAGCTCAGGCCCAGATGCTCAAGCTGATGCGCCCAAGATCGCGCCGAACGCACCGCACATGTCCAAGCAAACGCGTCTCGAGATCATCAAAGATTTCGAAATGCAACTGGTGTATTCGCGGACAGCGTTCCCGATGGGCCAAAAGGGTTTGATTCTCCGCGACGGTTCGCTGAAGCCCAACGGGCGCGACCTGCAGGACTTGCTTACGCTCTGGGGCCCTTCCATCAAGCCAGGCGATCCCGCGCATATCTCGTTCGTCCAGATCAAGGACAACCACATTCATTTTGATCTCAATGGCGGCCCGATCCGGCGCAAGAAGTGGTACCAGCACATTCAGGTTTCTGGCGCAAGCGGAACGCCCGTTCCCCTGTCGAAGGACGAATCAACGGACAATCCGCACGGCAGCTATCTTGATATCTACTTCGACAAGTACGTTCCCGAGATGACCGCGGCACAATTGCGAGCTCTCGTGTATCCGGCACTCGACTTCACTGCACACAACAAAGAAGAAGCCTACCTCGACACCGTGCCACCCAAGGTGAAGGAAGCCATCAAGGCCCATCACGTCCTGGTTGGAATGAACACCGAGATGGTGATTCATGCGGTGGGCAAGGCGCCCAGAAAAGTCCGCGAGAAGGAGGGCGAAACCGATTATGAAGAATGGATCTACGGCCAGCCTCCGCAGGATGTTGATTTCGTCCGCATTATCGGCGATGAAGTGGTGCGCATCGAGACCATGAAGGTGGGCGGCCAGAAGATCGTCCGGAGCGAAAAGGAAGTCATTCTTCCCAAGCCCGATGAGGAGCAGGTAGCAAAAAAGGAAAAGGAAGACCGCCCGGCCAACGCGCCGAGTTTACGCCGCCCGGGCGAGCCTGTCGAAGATGTGCCGAAGTCGTCCGATCAGATCAACCCGTTGCCGCCTGCAGCGCCGCCCGATATCCCGCAGTCGCCCGGAGGAACGGGCCCGGGTAGCTACACGGCAGGCAGATAAGCCTGACGCTGGCTGCCAAGTCCTTATTCCCCCGCCTGTGCAGGATGTGAGGGGCTGTCTTGCAGCTATCGGGCAGCAATCGCCGACGGCAAATCCGCAAACGAAAGCGCGAGCGAAACGTTCGGATACTCCTTCCCGTCCACTTCCACGTAGGGATAAACGAAGTAGTTTAGCGGCTTACCATCTTGCTGCGGGCTTAGCCGCAGATCCCGTCCCATGCTGAACTGCACGCGGTGGACGTCATGCGAGCCGAAAAAGTAGTCGCGGTTTTCCGGATGCTTCCATGCCTCGGAGATATCGACTGGAATCCATCCCTTGCCGTCGATATAGAAATCGGACCAGCAGTGATATCCGGTGATTTCTGCCGCGTGCGTGTCCGGGGGCAGCGAGAATCCAATTTCGAAGCGGGCCGGAATACCCTGGGAACGCGCCATCGCGATGAACAGGGAATGGAAGTCGGTACAATTGCCTTTCTTGGCGTCGCAGGCGTAAAGCACATCGCCGCGTCCCCAGCCCTGTCCTGTCTTGTCGTATTTCATGGTGGTGAAGACGTAGTCGTAGATGGCGCGCGCCTTGTCGAGGGCGTTGGTCTTGCCCTGGGCAACTTTGGCGGCGAGTTCCGCCGGCAATCCCGTCGTAGGCACGAGCGCATCGGGTCGAAGATCTTCTTTCCGTTCCGCATTGGTCAGCGCTGCGGGCACGATCTGTGGTTGGGCGTTGAGGGCAATCCGCTCGTGCCGAACAATGTCGTATTCGATGTCGAAGTGCAGTTCGGGTTGCGCTGCCTTGGATGTGGCAGCGTATAAGATTTCGTTTCCTCGTTGGGATTCGTGCGTCCTTTTCAGCGGCAGATCTCCTTTGAACGAAAGGATCCTTACTTCCTGGAAGCGATCGGTATGGGCGGCAGGAATCCACACCCGGACTTTCCCGCCCACAGGCACGTTCTTCACGGTGAAGGCATAGTGAAAGCTGAAGTGACGGGACTCTTCGGCAAAAACGGAGAGAGTTAAGGCGAGAAGGCAGACGAACACACGGCGACAGAACATTGGCGGCTTCCTTTCGTGTCATTGGCCACGATCAATGGCCACAGAATCACTGGTGTTGGAAACGACACACGGGCGTTTTAGGGGTTACGCCGTCAAGTGAAGCCGCGTTTGGGTGTCCGCATGGAAAGAAGATGCCAACCGGGAGCCAGGAGATGCGGTATTTTAGCAGGACCGAGTTGTCGGAAGGGAATTGGAATGTTTCCACTACTGCACTCACAGATCCCGGCGTCCGACGCGCGAAGAGAAGCCTGAAATATGCCTGTTGCGATTCGACCAGCGGAGTTGTCCGATTACGAAGTGATCCGCGCGATCAACGAGAATGCCATGCCCGCCGTCTCCAGTATTTCGATGGCAGACTTGCGCGCGTTGGCGAAGCAGTGCTGCCAGTTCAGTGTGGCAATGGCTGACGAACAGCTTGCAGGCTTCGTGATGGCGCTGCAACCGGGCCAGGAGTATCGGAGCGAGAACTACCGCTGGTTCTCCAGCCACTACGAGAAATTTGTTTACATCGATCGCATCGCTGTGTCTCCGGCGTACAAAGGACGTGGGATTGGGCGCGCTCTCTACGTCGATATAGAGAGGTTCGCGATTGAGGTGGCACCGATCCTGACCTGTGAAGTCAATGTGGTTCCGCCAAATCCCGACTCGATGGCGTTTCATACCAGGCTCGGTTTTCGCGAAGTCGGCCAACAGGATACCGAAGGTGGAACCAAGCGAGTGAGCCTATTGGTGAAATCGCTGGTTAGAGCTGAATGACTTTTTGAATTGCTTGCTTTGTGAGCTCTGTTTTCGCTCCGCACCTGTTCCATTTTCGAGGCAGACGAGAAGCGCTCGCTTCCGCTAAAATCTCCCCCAATGCCCACCGCCATCCAATGCCGCGATCTGCGCAAGACCTATGACGGAAAGGTGGAAGCCGTCCGCGGTCTGAACCTTGAGATTCAGGTCGGAGAATGCTTCGGCCTGCTTGGCCCGAACGGAGCCGGGAAGACGACGACGATCGAAATCCTTGAGGGGTTGCTTGCTCCCACCTCCGGCGAGGTCGCCATTCTTGGACACCACTGGGACGAGAACGGGCGCGAGATGCGCGAGTGGCTCGGCATCTCTCTGCAGGAAACGCGCTTGTCCGAGAAACTTACGGTTCGCGAGACCATTGAGCTGTTCGCGAGCTTTTATCGCCAGCCGCGTCCGACAGACGAGGTGATGGATCAGTTACAGCTCACGGAGAAGGCTGATTCCTGGGTGGGGAAGCTTTCGGGCGGCCAACGGCAGCGGCTTGCCGTCGCAACGGCTCTGGTCTGTAATCCGAAGATCCTGTTTCTGGATGAGCCCACGACCGGGCTGGATCCGCAGAGCCGCCGTCAGCTCTGGGACATTATTCGAGTGTTCCAGCGCCATGGTGGTACCGTGCTGCTCACCACCCACTACATGGATGAAGCCGAGAGGCTGTGCGACCGCCTCGCCATCATCGATCATGGACAGGTGATCGCAGAAGGATCTCCGATGGATCTCATCACGCGTTTGGGCGGCCATCATGTGGTCGAATTCGCGGTCAGCGGATCCGACGGCGCTGCGCTTGCTGCCTGGCGAGCGCTGCCCAGTGTGGAGTCCGTGCGCGAAGATGAGGGGCTGATCGCGCTCAATGTGAAACAGCCACATCTAACGATTCCGGCGCTGCTCGAGGCGGTCGAGAAGCAGGGCGGCCAGTTGCAGCACCTCACAACCCGGCAGGCAAGCCTGGAAGATGTGTTTGTGAATCTCACTGGTCGTCACCTGCGCGAACAGTAGATTCTAGAAAGGTCTGAGATGAATCGCCTTGTCGCAGTTGCGGTATTCGTGGCATGCAGTTGTGTGAGTTGGGCCCAGTCTCCGGCGACATCCGCGGATGCGTCCAGCTTTACGCCATTCCAGCAATGGGTGGGAGCTGTGCTGACGGGAGACACCGCAACTCTCAAAGAGCTGTACAGCATCAATCCGCCTGCGCAAGTCAGACTGAAAACGGTCATGCATCCAGGCACCGAGGACTTGAACTACTGGCTCGATCTAAAAGTCCGCAGCCTGCAGGTCGAAATCGTGCGTCTGATTGTGCGTCCAGCAAAGGCGAATGTCATTTTTCGCGCCGACGTGGTTCCTGGATTGCCGAATGCGCAACCGTTGAGTGTGACCGACGACCAGACATGGATGAAGCAGGGGGATCAGTGGCGGCTGGTGTATAGCGAAAGGACGGATGATCCAAAACTCAAGCACCCGTCCGACATGAAGAAGGATCTGTATCCGGCGAACGTCGATGCGCACGCGGAAATCAAGGAAGCCGAGGAAGAAGCGGGTAAAGAACATAAACGCCTGCTGTTGGTGTTCGGTGCGAACTGGTGCTTCGACTGCCACGTTTTGGATCTGGCGTTTCGGCGGCCGGAAATAGCTCCCGTCATCGCGACCAACTATGAAGTCGTCCATGTGGATATCGGGGATGATGGCAAGAAGAACGGCGACATCGCGAAGCAGTTTGAGGTCTCGCTGGACAAAGGCGTTCCGGTAATTGCCATTGCCGAAAGCGATGGCAGAGTCGTTGTGAGCGAAAAGAATGGCGAGTTCGAAGATGCGCGCCAGTTGAGCCCCGAATACGTCGCCGACTTCCTCAACAAGTGGAAACCACAAGCCCATAACTAATTCTGGGGAATAAGCATGAGTGTTGCACAGGAAATACCGGCGAAGGTCGCAGCGCCCGCACCCGTACCTCCGCGCCGCAACGGCCGATGGGCGGGATACTCCCATCTGCTGATGGCGCGCATGCTCGAACTCAAGCGCGAGCCGGAGGTCGTGTTCTGGGTCTTTGTATTCCCGCTATTGTTGGCGCTGGGATTGGGCATCGCGTTCCGCAACAAGCCCGCGGATGCTGTGCCGGTGGCCATCGTCAACGGAACCGGTGCGCAGGAGGCGCAAGCTCTCCTGGCACGTTCACCACGGCATGATCTCTTCAAAGTGCAGATTCTCGATGCCGAAGCTGCGCACAAGGGATTCCGCCTCGGCAAGTTCGACCTTGTGATCGCACCCGACGGCAAAGGGGGCTTCACGTATCAGTACGATCCGGCGCGCCCGGAGAGCGTTCTGGCGAAATCTGAGACGGATGACGCGATGCAGGCCGCCGCTGGAAGAAAAGATGCCGTTGCCACAAACACGGTGAGTTCGTCCGAGCCGGGTTCGCGTTATATCGATTTTCTTATTCCCGGCTTGTTGGGCATGAACCTCATGAACTCCGGGATGTGGGGCATCGGATTTGCGCTGGTGGATATGCGCCAGCGGAAACTGCTCAAGCGTTTTGTTGGAACACCGATGCGCCGAGGAGACTTCCTGCTCGCCTTGGCGTCAAGCCGTCTGATCCTGATGATCATCGAAGTCGGATTGCTGCTGGTTTTCGGCGTGCTGTTCTTCCACATGCGCGTACTTGGATCCGTGGCTGCGATCGCCCTGATCGCCGGCATCGGATCGCTCACATTCGGCGGAGTTGGCTTGCTTACCGCGAGCCGCGCGCAGAAGATCGAGAGCGTGAGCGGGCTCATCAATCTCGTGATGATGCCGATGTGGATTTTTTCCGGGGTTTTCTTTTCGTATGAACGGTTCCCGGCTGTGATGCATCCACTCATCAAAGCCCTGCCGCTGACCGCGCTCAATGACGCGCTGCGAGCCAGTATTCTGGAAGGAACGCCCCTTCTGCATCAATGGCCGCGCTTGCTGGTAATGGTCCTGTGGGGCGGGATCTCGTTTGTACTGGCACTGAAGTGGTTTCGCTGGACCTAGACGCGGGAATCTGCGGAAATCCCGATTCGCCAGGTATCGCATGGCCTTGTCCGGGAATCGGACACAGTCTTCGAACTAGACGCCGGTGTGGCAGAAGCTAGTTCCTACGAGTGCCCGCTCCCGCCTTTCTTACTGCAAATCTCATTCATAGTCAGTGTCTTAGGACCGTCCAGCCAACTCTGCCCACCTCTCAAGGGCAGGTGGCATTCGCCGTGCTGAACATAGATCAGACTCGCCGCGCGAGAGGCAGCCGAATCTCCCCCATTCTGAATACGCTCTCGTCAGGCCGGCAGAGCATGAAGAACCTGGGTAAGTTCCACATCGGGATCGAGAGGGAACCGCCACAGGCGGAAGCGGGAGTAATTCGATGAAGTTATTAGTGGCTGAGGACGATGTTCTTTTTCAAAGGGTGCTGGTGCAGATGTTGCCGGCGGAGTTCGAGATCACACTGGCGTGCAACGGAGACGAGGCGTGGGAGACTCTGCAGCGCCCGGATGCCCCGCAACTGGCCATTCTTGACTGGGTGATGCCGGGATTGAATGGTCCGGAAATCTGCCGGAAGGTGCGGGACTGCGAAAGGCTGAAATCGATGTACCTGATCATTGTCACATCGAAGAACAGCGAGGCCGATATTGTTTCGGGTCTGCGCGCCGGGGCGGATGACTACATCACGAAGCCTCCGGTGCCTGCCGAACTTCGCGCACGCGTACGCGTTGGTGAGCGGGTTTTACGTTTACAGCAAGCGGTTGCGGCGCAGTCCATGATCGGAGGTCGATGGCTGGCGGAGGAATCTTTGGCGCGCGAGCCGCGGCGCCAAAATCGCCGGGGGACTGCCGAAACGAACGGTGAAGTGGTGCCGAGTCCGGCGCGCTTCTTATCCCCTGAGTCTCATGCCGAGATCGAGTTGTATCCGGTCTCGTGTGGAGATGCGACGATTCTCCGTAACGGGATGGGGTTGCACTCGTTAGAAAACGTCCATCTGAAACGCTGAATTATCCAAATGATCCAGACAGTTCAAACCGGCTCCTCCCGCTGCCACACCATTTTGGTGGCAGAGGATGATCCTATCTGCCGCCGGCTTCTTCAGAAGCGCTTGCAGGATTGGGGCTACGAGGTGCTTGCCGTCGAGGACGGCGAAAAAGCGTGGGAGCTGCTGCAGAAACCTGATGTAAAGCCGGACCTGATCATTCTGGATTGGCTCATGCCGGGCAAGAATGGGATCGAGTTGTGCCGCCGCATCCGAGAGCGGCAGCAGAATTCGTATCAATACATCCTGCTGGTTTCAGGAAAGGACGAGAAGCAGGATGTGGTCGATGGCCTGGATGCAGGAGCGGATGACTATCTGACCAAACCGTTCGACGTTGGGGAACTACAGGCGCGGTTACGGTCGGGACTGCGCATCATCACGCTGCAGGAGGAATTGATCCGGACGCAGGAAGAACTCCGTTTCCAGGCAACTCACGATGCGTTAACCGGTGTCTGGAGTCGCGGCGCAGTGCTGGACCTCCTCGCCTGTGAACTGCGCCGGGGACGGCGGGCGGATACCTACACGGGCGTCCTGATGATCGATCTTGATCATTTCAAGAACGTGAATGACTCCTATGGCCATCTGGTTGGGGATGTAGTTCTGAAGGAATCGGCACGGCGTATTGCACAAGCTGTTCGGTCCTACGATTTTGTCGGGAGATACGGGGGAGAGGAATTCATCGCCATTCTTTCGAACTGCTCTGGTGAGGACTTGGGGAATGTCGCAGAACGAACTCGGCAGGCGATCAGCCAGAGTCCCATCGTAGCCGACTCCATTACGGTCCATGTGAGCGTCAGCATTGGTGGCGTAGTGGCCCGCAACGGCACACCGGAGCTCGAGATGCTTTCCAAAGCGGACTCCGCGCTGTACGAGGCAAAGCGTTCCGGGCGCAATCGGACGGTAATCGGGTTTTGTAGCCATGCGGCTCATGAAGACTCCCCAGGGGAACTGGCTTGTAGCTTAACCAGCAACAGAGTGGCGGAGCGCTAAGCGAGCGCGGACGAAAGCGAAGTGGAGTCGGATCATGATGCACAACCAGCGTACAGTCCTGCGGCACATTCTTATCTGCATCTGGTTCTTCCTTCTGTTCCAGCTCCTGAATCGTCCGGAAGTCATACTGATCTCACATCTCGGTTCGGTGGTATGGTATCCCGCTACCGGACTGATGATGGCCGTCCTCCTGGGCGTAAGTCCGTGGTATGCCGTGCTGGTTTCCTTTTCCTCGATGGTGGCGGGCTATGTGTTCTACGGCCAAACCCTGAACACATGGAACCAGACAGTCGGGGTTTTGGGCATTTCCGCATTTTATGCGGGCGCAGCATACGTCTTGCGCGGTCCGTTGAAGGTCGATCTGGGACTGCGCAGGCGGCGTGATGTGTTGCTGTACGTTGTGATTACTTCGATTGCCGCGGTTGCGTCCACTATCGTCGGAGTGGCGTGTCTGGCGGGCGATCACTCCATCCACTGGAATGAATTCTGCACTTCGGCAGTGGCCTGGTTCCTTGGCGATGAGGTTGCACTGCTGAGTGTTGCGCCATTTCTCCTCATCCACATTTGCCCACGGCTGCGGTTCGGGCTCTCGTCCAATGAGAGTGGTGAATGGCTCGCAAAAGAAGCGTCTGAAACCGGCATCTTCAACGTTTGGGCGGCGGCGGAAGCCGCTTTGCAGTTGTTAACCATTGCGGTGGTGCTGTGGATCGTTTTCTATGTCGCGCCCGGGCAGTTGTTTTATCTGATCTTCATCCCGGTTGTATGGGTCGCTTTGCGCAATGGCATTCAGAGGGTCGTGACCGGGCTGCTGGCACTGAACTTCGGAATCGTCCTCGCAATCCACATCTATCCTCCCGCGCAGAACCTGCTTTCCGCCACTGCTCTGCTGATGTTTGTGGTTTCTGCGGTTGGGCTGATTGTTGGCTCGCTGGTATCGGAGCGGCGTAGGGCCGGAATTGACCTTCTCGAACGGACTGCCGATTTGCTGAAGGCAAATAAGGAACTGGCGCTGGCGAAACAAAAGGCGGAAGAAGCTAGCCGCGTGAAAAGCCAGTTCCTGGCGAACATGAGCCATGAGATTCGAACGCCGCTGAATGGAATTCTCGGGATGACCGAACTGGTCCTGAATACCGAGCTTGCGTCAGAACAACGAGAGTACATCGGCGTGTTGAAGTCATCGGCTGATTCGTTACTTGGGCTGGTTAACGACATCCTTGATTTCTCGAAAGTAGAGGCCGGCAAGCTGGACCTGGAACCTATCGAGTTCAATCTGGAAGATCTTCTGTCCGCAACGATGAAGGCCCAGGCCATACGGGCGCACGAGAAGAATCTGGAATTGGTCTATGAAATCGATCAAAGAGTCCCGGAAATTGTTGTGGGAGATCCGGGGCGGCTGCGACAGATATTGCTAAACCTGGTGGGAAATGCGATCAAGTTTACCGCGCAGGGAGAGATCGTCGTGACCGTGAAGATGATCTCCTGTAGCGATCGCGAACTGAGTCTGCACATCAGCGTTACGGATACGGGTATCGGAATACCGCGAGAGAAGCAGACGCTGATATTCGAGCCTTTCGCACAGGCCGACGGCAGCACTACGCGCAGCTACGGCGGCACTGGACTGGGACTGTCGATTTCATCCCGGCTGGCAGGAATGATGGGCGGCCGGATCTGGTTGGAGAGTGAACCGGGGAAGGGCAGCACATTCCATTTCACCGTTACGCTGGAAACTGTCTCCATCCGCTACCCTCGTGAGAGTGCTGCTCATGCGATGGACCTGCTGGATCTCCGGGGCCTGATCGTGGACGACAACGCTGCGAATCGGCGCGTCCTATCCGACATGGCGGAGGAATGGGGCATGGACACCACGGTCCTCGGGAGCGTGCCTGAGGCGTTGAAGGCGATCGAGGAAGCAGAGAAAGAAGGCGCCGAGTTCCGAGTCGCAGTCGTCGATGGCCGAATGCCGGGCATGAATGGCTTCGAACTGGCGGAGAGGATCCTCCGCCGTCCCGGTGCCCCGAAGAAAGTCGTAATGATGCTGACCTCTTTGGATCGGGGAGAAAGAGTTAAACGTTGCCGGGATCTGGGGATTCACGCCTATCTGCTGAAGCCGATCCGCAAATCAGAATTGTTTGCTGCTCTGCTCACAGTTGTCGATCAGGGCGCCGGAAGGCAACCGAAGGAGCCGCAGGGCACGGAAATCCGAAGGGCGGTGGAGAGCTGCCGCATCCTGGTGGTTGAGGACAATCCCGTGAATCAGCGGGTCGTCCTGGGCATGCTCGAGAGAATGGGACACCGGCCACAGTTGGCCAATGACGGACGGGAGGCACTGCAGATCCTGAACGCGGATGACTTTGATCTGGTTTTCATGGATGTGCAGATGCCCGAAGTTGATGGATTGACGGCCACAAGAAACATCCGTGAGCGGGAAAAAGCAACGGGTTCTCACATTCCCATTGTTGCCATGACTGCACACGCCTTGAACGGCGACAGAGAACGTTGTTTGGAAGCGGGAATGGACGGCTATTTGACTAAGCCCGTGAGCAGCCAGGCTATTGAGGGTGCTATTGCCCAATACGCGCGAAGCGCGTTGCATCGCACAGTCCTGCAGAATGCGAACGAGCCTGGTGGTCCGGCTTGGGATCCTCTCAAAGCGTTGAACCGGGTTGATGGAGATGAAACGCTTTTGGCCGAGCTAATTCAAATATTCATGGCAGAAACGCCCAAGCAACTAGCTACGCTGGAACGAGCGATTGCCGGCGGGGACTTCGACGCCGTATACCGAACGGGCCATACGTTAAAAGGGGAGCTGGGCTATTTAGCCCTTTCGTCTGCCGCTGAGAATGCGAAAGTTCTCGAGAAGATGGGGCAAGACCATCAGTCAGACGGTATGGCTCTGGTTTTCGCGAACTTGCGAGCGGAATTAACCAGCGTTTCTACTTCCATGAAACGGGCTCTCAGTGCCGAGCCGGCTGCGGAAATGGGAACCTCGCCAACTAACTCCCATGCTGGCTCGTAACGTCCGTCCGATTTACAGACTGATTCCATCCCATGGACACATGGTGCCTTCCTGCAAAAGGTACAGAACGGTGCTTCCTTTGAAGCGCCAGTATTATCAGTGACTTGCCCTTTAACCCGCCGGCAATCTGAAGGTTGATTGGCCTTCTTCTTGCTTTACCTTGGGTGACCTCCCCCAGGGGTAACCGTCCGTTCAGCTGACAAGCATCGGTCAAGGGGTTCTTGCGCATGGAAGCAGCGGGGTTCATCCATCCGGGAGTGACGAGCAGGACTGCAGGCACCACGCTCATGGAACGCGTGCGTTTCATCGAGCGCCGCGACTGGTGGCTCTGGGTCTGCGCCGTATTCATAACGCTGGTTCTAACCGCAGCCATCGTATCGTTCGGCTTCCCGGCGCTTCGCATTGGCGGTCCCGAGTCGGACTCAGCACCACTCAATGACACCATTCTCGCGCTGGTGGGAATGGTTCTTCTGTTCGACATCTACACGGTTTATCAGCACTTCCAGATCCAGGCGGTCCGCAAACAACTGATCGAACGAGAGGAGTTATTCCGACTGATCACCGAGAACGCCGCCGACATGATCGCCGTGGTAGATACCGCGGGGCGTCGCCTGTACAACAGTCCTTCTTACGAAAGGATTCTCGGGTACACCCCAGAGGAACTGAGCGGAACAACGGCGGTCGATCAAATCCATCCGGAAGATCGGGAGAAAGTCCTAAAGGCTGCCGCGGACGCTACGCGAACTGGCGTTGGCACCACCCTGGAGTACCGGATGCGTCACAAGGATGGTGCCTGGCGAACGCTGGAATCACGGGCCAGCACAATCCTGAAAGGCGAAGAGGTTGAGAAGCTGGTCATCGTCAACCGCGACATTACGCAACGCAAGAGTCTCGAGGAACAATTCCGGCAAGCGCAAAAGATGGAGGCCGTTGGACGACTCTCAGGAGGCGTCGCCCACGACTTTAACAACCTCCTCGGTGTGATCATTGGTTACGGAGAAATTGTTCAGGAAGGCACAGCATCCGACAGTCCCTTGCGCGGTTGCGTGGATGAAATGCTGAAAGCGGGACAGAGAGCCGCGGGACTGACGCGACAGTTATTAGCTTTCAGCCGCCAGCAGGTGATGGATCCGCGGATCCTCGATCTGAATGTTGTCGTCAAGGATATGGAGAAGATGTTGAAGCGCCTGATCGGGGAAGACATACAGCTGAAGACCAGCCTGGATCCTGAGTTGGTGCAGATCAAGGCGGACCAGGGGCAGATCGAACAAGTGATTCTGAACTTAGCGGTGAATGCGCGCGATGCCATGCCCAAGGGCGGAGAACTCACGCTGCAAACTGGCAACTTCCACATGGACGAGGAGTTCATCAGCCGTTATCCCTATCCCGTGCTGGCTGGCGACTATGTGCTATTTACGGTTAGCGACACTGGACTGGGTATGGACGCCGCGACCCGGGCGCGAGCGTTTGAGCCCTTCTTCACCACCAAGGAGAAAGGAAAGGGGACCGGTCTTGGTCTGTCGATGGTCTATGGCGTCGTCAAACAAAGTGGTGGCTATATTGACGTACTGAGCGAGCCGGGAGCCGGAGCTTGTTTCAAAATCTATCTGCCCAAGGCGGAGGGTGGACAAGACGCCGGGGCCGTTTCGCATGAACTCCCGGTGGCGCTCAAAGGCCATGAAACGGTCCTGCTTGTGGAGGACGAGACCTCGCTCCGCAAGCTCAGCCGTCACCTGCTGGAGATGTGCGGCTATCAGGTGATTGAGGCTGAAGGCGGAACTGAGGCACTCGACCTCAGCGAAAAGAACCAACAGCGGATTGATCTCCTGCTGACCGACGTGGTGATGCCGGGAATCAGTGGACGCGTTCTGGCCGACGAACTTATGAAACGCCGCCCCGAGATACGCGTTCTGTTCATGTCCGGGTACACCGGGCAGATGGTAGGAAGGCACGGCGTGCTGGCAGAAGGCAGCATGTTTCTGCCGAAGCCGTTTACGCGGGAGACCTTAGCCTGCAAAGTTCGGGAAGCGCTTGATGCCAAGACAGTTTCCTCTGGCACTTAGCAGCAAAGGATTGGGATGGGAGGAACAATGGAGAAGATTCTCGTGGTAGATGATGACGACGCGATGCGCGGAATGATCAAGATGCGCCTGTCGCAAAGCTATGAAATCATAGAAACCGGTAATCCCGTGCAGGCCCTGGAGCTTGCCCTGGGGCACCGGCCCCGTGCCATTCTGCTCGATCTCATGATGCCGGACTGTTCCGGATTCGAACTGTGCCAGAGCTTTCATAATCTCAGCTACACGGCACGGATCCCGATCTTCGTGGTGACGGGCGAGTCTTCCGCGAAATATCGCGATTACATGGCTACACTGGGAGCGGCGGGATATTTCGAGAAGCCGATCGACTTTACCAAGCTTAAAAGCCGGCTCGCCGACGAACTGCAAACCAGGCCCACTGAACGTCGTGCTCACGTCCGCGTCCGCATGCAGCTTGCCCTCAAGTTGAAGGGGAATGACGCCGCTCGGCACTCGTTCGAGCAACTCACAACGACAGAAAACGTGAGTGCAGGCGGATTCCTCTGCCGGCTGTCGCTGACGCTCTCCCCGGAAGCATCGTATGAGGTGTTTCTTTGCGGCTCTGGGCATGACCGCTATGTCGGATCTGTGAAGCTGGTGCGGACTGAAGCGCCGAATACACCTTTGCAGCGCTGCGCTTTCAAATTCGCAGAACGGACAGCCGAGTGGATACTTCAGGATTGACGGGACTTGATGCGCCCCGTTCACTGGCAGGAGGTGCATTTCTTCCTTCCATGAAGTAAGTTGACACTTGACTCTGGTTCCAGACTTTGCGATAAGAGCTTATAGGTCCAACCCTCAGTGGAATGACAACTTAGCTCCGCACCAGGCGAGAATCGATGCGGTTGTCTGCTGTCGTCATATGCGGCTGTCGGCTGTAGCATCGAGAGTTGAGTCAGTTTTCAATGAAAAATGCGGAGGCAGTTAATCCCAGACTCGCAACCACTACAGCGAGCAAAATCAAGTTACTCGCGGTAGATGACGATCCGCAGAATCTGGAGATGATCAAGCTGGCCCTCGAACGCGAGGGACTGGAAATCCTCACGTCGCAGGACCCGGAAGAAGGGCTCGAGATATTCCTGCGAACGAAGCCCAAGCTCGTTCTTCTCGACCTTGTCATGCCGAAAATGGGTGGGATGGAACTGTTGCAGCGCATCCTGGCTGTCGATCCCGGCGCCGAGGTAATTCTGATCACGGCGCACTATTCTGCTGAGTCGGCAGTGGAAGCAATTCAGAAGGGCGCCACTGACTATCTGACCAAGCCGATCGACATCGAGAGGCTTCGGGCTCGAGTCTCTTCGCTGGTTGGCGAAGCAGAAACCCGAAAGAAGACGCTGCGTCTGGACCAGGAACTAATCGATGCTTATCAGTTTGAGGGCATGGTGGGGCGCAGTCCGCTCATGCTTGAGGTATATGCCAAGATTCGTCGCATCGCGCCACACTTCCGAACCGTCCTGGTGACGGGAGCAACCGGGACTGGCAAAGAACTCGTCGCCAGAGCCCTGCATCGCCTAAGTCCGGCCGCATCGGGACCTTTCGTCGTGTGCAACTGTTCGGCGCTGGTTGACACTCTGGTGGAAAGTGAATTGTTCGGCTACGTCCGGGGTGCATTTACTGGCGCAACGCAAGATAAAGTTGGCTTGTTCGAATATGCCGACCACGGAACAATATTCATGGACGAAGTCGGCGAGCTTGCGCCGGCAGCGCAGGCGAAACTCCTTCGAGTGCTGCAGAACCGGCAGGTGCAGCGTGTTGGATCCCTGACTCCCCGCAATGTCGACGTCCGGGTCATAGCAGCGACTCACCGGAACCTGAAGGTGATGGTGCGTGACGGGCAGTTTCGTGAAGATCTTTACTACAGGTTGGCTGTCATAGAGATCCCATTGCCGACCCTGGCGAGTCGCAGAGAGGACCTGCCGCTGCTGGAACGATATTTCGTTCAGAAGTTCTCGGACGAATACAACAAACCGATTGCAGGACTCTCGCGCAGGGCTCAGACGCGACTGGCCACCTACTCCTGGCCGGGGAATGTGCGAGAACTGGAGAACGTAGTCGGCAACGCTTGCATGATGACCGATACCAACCTTATCGATATTACCGATTTACCGGAGAGGCTGCGGGCGCCGGCGGCCCCGGAGGTAAGCGGGGATGACACTTTTCTTTCGCTGGAGGAACTGCAACACCGGCATATCCTGCGCGTACTCGAAGGAGTAGGCGGAAACAAAGCGCGAGCTGCGGAGGTGCTGGGCATCGGCCGAGCTACTATTTACCAGATACTTTCCAAGATTAAGGGCGAAGAAACAAAGAACAATCCCTCCTAAACACGCCCGGTAACCTCAGTACTTCAGTATGTTGGTGACTTCCGCGTTCTAGAAAGCAGACTTCCGTCTAGAACGGATACGCTCTGCCACGCTCTAGTGCCAGTAAGTGACATCGTCTAGTGCGGGTAAGCCAAGCAGTTACATGAGCTTGCCGATGCCTGCCTCGATTCGCCATTCGGCATTTCCCATGCATGTCTACTAGACGATGTGCTAGGCGGTCCCTCCCCCCCGCTTCCCCCAAATCTTTTGAGTGGAGACAACTATATGCGATTGAAGACTCTGGCATGCATGGCTCTCGCGGTTCTTATGGGAGTGGGGTATTCGCAAGCCCAGTCCGCCCCGCCACAGTCCCACTTCTCAAGCAACGGGAGACTACCGCTGACGTTCGAGGCAAATCAAGGGCAAACGGCTCCACAAGTGAAGTTCATCTCTCGCGGGCCAGGGTACCGCGCATATCTTACGGCCGATGGAATTACTCTTGCCCTCCGGGCTGCAAATCGTCCCCTTACGGCGAGTACTCAGGTTCGTGCCAATAACCGTAGCTTTATCCAGCTGCGGCTCGTGGGAGCAGCGTCAAACCCGAAGATTGTTGGGGAGGGCCTTCAGCCAGGCCGCGTCAATTACTTTCTGGGCAATGACCCTGGAAAATGGCGCAGGAGTGTCCCCACGTACAGTCAGATCCGATACAGCAATGTTTATCCCGGGATCGATCTCGTGTTCTACGGCAACAATCAGCAATTGGAATACGACTTCGCTGTGAGCGCGAATGCTAATCCGCGACAGATTCAGTTTGAAGTTTCCGGAGCATCAGGTCTCCATCTCACCGGCGATGGCAGCTTGGCGCTTCAGATTGGGACTAGCGAGGTTCAATTCAAGGTCCCGGTTGTGTACCAGGAATCGAACGGCCAGCGCGTTGCGGTGCATGGTGCGTACTCCCTCACCGACTCGAACCACATTCGTTTCCATCTCTCGCACTATGACACGCAGAAACCGCTGGTCATCGACCCGGTACTGGTTTACTCCACTTATCTCGGCGGTAGCGGCGACGAGCAACCTTCCGGTATCGCTGTGGATGACAGCGGAAACGTTTATGTCACGGGCACAACGGATTCCACCGATTTCCCCCTGGGTGCGATTGGGACTCTTCCGGCAGGAAGCCCTCACGTGTACGTCGCGAAACTGGATCCGACGGGCACTCATCTGATCTATGCCGACTATCTCGGCGGCAGCAGCCAGGACTATGGATACGCGCTGGCGCTGGACTCCTCGCAGAACGTGTACATAACGGGAAGTACCGCTTCCAGTGACTTCCCAATGGTTCATCCATTTCAGGGAAGCTATCCCGGTGCGTTCAATGCTTTCTTGTCGAAGATTTCGGCGGATGGATCGTCACTCGTTTATTCCACTTATTTCGGTGGGAACGGTTCGGATCTGCCGTCCGGCGTGGCAGTGGATCATCTCGGAAATATGATTCTGGCGGGATACACCTCGTCCACGAATCTGCCGGTAGCGAACGCCTTCCAATCCTCTGTGTCACCGAACCAGGGAGGCGAGTACGGCAACTACGGATTTCTCACCAAGTTCAGCCCGGATGGATCCTCACTGGTCTACTCCACGTACTTGGGTGGCAGCTCGAACGTTCCTTTGAATTGCGGAGGTACTCCATGCTGGATTCAACCATCCAGCACCATCGCATCCCTGGCCGTGGACGCCAGCGGGAATGCTTACCTCGCAGGTTCCACCAACACTTATAACTTTCCCGTAACGCAGGGCGCCTACTTGACGACGAACTCCACCCAGATGAACACCAATGTCGGGTTTGTCAGCAAGTTCAGTTCGGCTGGCGCTCTGCAGTACTCGACCTACTTCTACGGCAGCAGTGGGCTGCAAACGAGTCTGACGGGCATTGCAGCGGATAGCACAGGCTCCGCGTACATCACAGGCGCCGCATTTAGCGATGGAACATTTCCCATCACCTCGACGAGCATTTGTGATCCTGGAACACAAGGTTGGGGTTGCAGCTACGGGTTCGTAACAAAGTTTGACAACGTGGGCGCGACGCTGCTCTACTCCACATTCCTTGGGCCCAATAATGGCTCTATTCCCGGCGCCATCGCCCTGGATTCCAGCAACGATGCCTTCGTTCTAGCGTTCACCTCGAGCAACAACTTTAGCCCGGTTAATGGTATCGAGCCATACAGCAACGGCAATGACATTCTCCTCGCTGAAATTGATCCGTCAGGCACGAGCCAGTTATTTGCCACGTATCTCGGGGGAAGCGGCGACGATGAACCTGCCCCGGGCGGACTGGCAATCGATGCGAATGGAAACGTCTACATTGCGGGCGTGACCAATTCGCCGGACCTGCCAGTTACGCCTCCGGCATTCCAAGGCAACTCAGCCGGAAATGCTGACAGCTTCGTGATGAAGATCGGTCCAGAATCCGCGCCGGCCGTTACGTTCAGACCTACCTCATTGCAGTTTGCGCTTCAGGCGGTGGGCACGACGAGCGCTGCGCAGAATGTTGTTCTGCAGAACATGGGCAGTTCGCCACTGTTAATCTCTGCAATCACGACGACTCCGGATTTCTCGCAGACGAACAATTGTGGCAGCAGCGTGGCGGCCGGAAGCTGCACCCTCAGCGTGAGCTTTGTCCCAACTACGGCAGGAACCCGGACCGGTTCGATCACGATTCAGGATGATGCTGCGGGATCTCCTCATGTCATCGCGCTCACCGGCATCGGTTCGGGACCGGCTGTCACTCTCGTGCCGTCAACCCTGACCTTCAGCGGTATTCCTCTCGGGAGCACAAGCGCAGCGCAATCCGTGACGCTGACGAATTCCGGAGACAAGACTCTGAACATAAGCAATATTGGGATCTCCGGCAGCTACGCGCAAAGCAACAACTGCCCGGCATCTCTTACTACGGGTTCAAACTGCGTGGTCAGCGTGACTTTTACTCCGACCATAACCGGAGCGAACAGCGGGACGCTGACCGTAACCGATAACGCTTTTGGCGGCTCTCAGGCCCTGTCGTTGAATGGCAGCGGATCCGATTTCAATATCGCTGCGTCGGTGGCGACTGCAACTGTCAAGGCCGGCGCCACCGCCACATATTCGTTGACGGTTGGCGCGGTGGGCGGAGCTTTCCCGAATACAGTCAATCTGAGTTGCAGCGGAGCTCCTCAATATGCCACGTGCAGTCTCTCTCAGTCACCAGTCACCCCGGGCGCGAATGGCGTGGCAGTTACGCTCTCGGTCAAGACGACAGGGAAGTCCACGCAGTCAGCGCAATCGCGTCAGCCACTGAGTCCTCTGGTTGCGGTCATGCTGCAACTGCAGGGATTCGGGATCTTTGGGCTGGTGATTGCGGGTTCAACGCGCCGGCGTAATTCGATGTTGAAGGTGCTAATTCTAATGTTGTTGGTTGGCGGCTTGCTCTTCCTGGTGGGCTGCGCCGGTGGGACTGGGATTGCGTCTCAGTCCACGACTTCCACTCCAGCAGGTACTTATACGATCCACGTTACTGGAACATCTGGAGGCTTGCAGCACTCGCTTCCGGTGACCCTGACAGTTCAGTAGGAGAGGGGGCGTGCACTCTTAGTTGCACGCCCTCATGTTTTGCGTTACGCCCTGCAGGCTGGTAGCGGCCGTACCGATTAGAGGCAGGCTCCAGAACTTGCTGTGGTGCTTGCGCAGGTAGTAGGCGGCGATGAGCGATCCAGCAGTCTTGACTGAGGCCACGGCGTACGCGCGGCCAGCCGTGGGGTGAGTGCCGTAGAGGTAAGCGGACTGGACTTCCACGTTGCAGACGTTGGTTTTGCCGGCAAGCCAGTTCTGGGTGGCAAACATGGTGGTGTAGGAGTCGGCAAAGGTGCTTCCGCCAGCCACGATCGCGAGTGCGATGAACTTCTTATCCATGACCGGCTTCTCAACCGCGACAGGCTTAATCGTAGGAGCCACTCTTTGGATGACCATGATCGGCTCGGCAGCAGCCATTTCTGCGCTAGGAGCGTTCGGCAGATCCTTCGCAAGTGCAGCGCCGGTAGTAACAGTTACTGCCAGGAGGATTTGGAGGAAGGATTTCATGATTGCTGCCCCTTGTGTGATCGGCTTCGCGTTTTCAATCGACTTGCTGCGATCCGTCATGGTTCGAGATTACGTTCGGACATGTACTTCGCACAATCGCAAGTAAGTAATGGGAGTAATGGAAGAAGGTAACCACCCAACCCGGCTATATGGATTGGACCTGGTTTGAAGGTGCCATACGCGGTCGAAAGTGACTGAGAACAAAGGACGACAAAGAAATTGGGCGAACTACTACCAGACCGGCGTCAGACCCACAAAGCCCCATTGCCGCTGAACAAGGTCGAAGGACGGGAATGGTGGCTCTGGGGCTTTGCCATTGCGGTGACTGTTGGCTTGACGCTGGGGATTCTTTCGCTCACATTTCCCGGCCTGCACTGGTACGAAGATGAGATCTACTCCCTGAACCTGAAGGAATGGGTGCGAGCTCTGGCTGCGCTCGTTCTGCTGTTCGATATCTATAGCGTGTACCAGCATCTTCAATTGCAGCGGATGCGGCGCAGATTATGGGAGAAGGAGCGGCTGTTTCACCTGATCACGGAGAACGCAGTGGACATGATCGGAGTCATCGACCGGGATGGGCGGCGGCTTTACAACAGCCCGGCCTATGAAAAGGTGTTGGGGTACAGCCCGGAAGAATTGGCTTCGACGTCGTCCATCGAGCAAGTTCATCCCGATGATCGCGCGCGGGTGGTCGAAGCTGCCGAGAAAGCGTATAGCACCGGTCACGGTGACCGGCTCGAATACAGAATCCGCCATAAAGATGGGTCGTGGCGTGTTCTGGAGTCTACCGCCAGCGCAATCGCTGGGCTTAACGGTGAGACGGAAGGCCTGGTCATCGTGAACCGGGACATCACGGAGCGAAAGGAGGCCGAAGCCTTACTGGAGCATCGCGCGTTTCACGACGGCCTTACCAATCTTCCTAACCGTGTACTTCTTCTGGATCGTTTGCAGCGTGCCGTCGAAGTTTCGCGGCGTCACAGCGACTTTAGATTTGCAGTTCTCTATATCGGGATCGACAACTTCAAGATCGTCAACGACAGCCTGGGGCACGCTGCCGGAGATGAGCTCCTGATTCAAGTCGCGCGGCGCCTTACGGCATGTCTTCGGGGAGCCGACACGGTGTCGCGGGAACGCAGCCGGCCTCCGCAAATGCCCGCCTCTGACAGCACACTGGCACGTCCTGGCGGAGACGAGTTTGTGGTGCTGGCGTCTGAGTTGCGCGATCCCAGCGACGCGATCCGCATGTCGAAACGCATACAAGAACGCCTGGCCGCACCGTTCGCAGTGAACGGCAAAGAGATTGTTGTAAGCGCGAGTATCGGGGTCGTCTTCTGCAGCGCCGAGAATGGCTCCACATCCTCCGAGGATGTGCTTCGTGACGCCGAGATCGCAATGTACCGGGCCAAACACGGCGGGAAGGGCCGCTTCGAAGTGTTTGATAACGCCATGCAGGCGGCCGCAGTGCAGAGACTCGAACTTGAAACTGAATTACGAAGGGCGCTGGAGGCGGCCGAGTTTCGCGTCCACTACCAGCCGATCGTCTCCCTTGCGGATGGGAACATTGTAGGATTCGAAGCCTTGACCCGTTGGCAACGGCCGCAGGGAATGGTCCCGCCCGCTGAGTTCATCGCGCTTGCCACGGAAATCGGGCTGATCCTCCCCATGAACCGGGACCTTCTTCGCCAGGCGTGCTTCCAGATACGTCACTGGCAAACACTACGTCCGTCTCAACCAGCGCTGGGCATCAATGTGAACTTGACCGCGCCGGAGTTCGCCCAGCCGGACCTCAGTGTGCGCCTTCGCGAGATCCTCAATCAGACCGGAATTGATCCGTCACGCGTCACATTCGAGATTACAGAAAACATCGCGATGGCTGATCCCGAACGCTCCCTGGCCACCTTGCTGGAGTTGAATCAGCTTGGAGTTCGATTGAGTCTCGACGACTTCGGAACCGGGTTCTCGTCGCTGTGCCGGCTACAACAGTTTCCTTTTCACAGTTTGAAAATTGACCGGTCATTTGTGGCCCGGATGGTCGAGGATGCAGAGACACGAGAGATCGTCCGAATCATTCTTATGCTCGCGCACAATCTGCATATGAAGGTCGTCGCTGAAGGAATTGAGGTGCCGGAGCAGAAAAGGATTCTGAGTGATCTGGGCTGTGAATTCGGCCAGGGATACCTGTTCTCCAAGCCAGTGAACGCCGAAGGAATCGAGGGGCTGCTTGTACAGGAAAGAGCAGGTGCGGCGTTTTCAGCGGTAGTTTGATGTTGTGAAGGTTATCAATTCAGGAAAAGGGGAATTATGAGAGCTGTCACCAGTTTTCAGGAAGGCTTACATCGAGCGGCATTCGAGCGACGCCGCTTTCAACGATTGAAAAGAGCCGTGCAGACTGAAATGCGAGTGCCGGGAAGTGAGAGCCCGATTCGCGCCGAAACGGCAGATATTAGTGCAGGAGGCTGCTATATCGAGATGGGCGTTACCCTCGATCTGGGCACACCGTTGAAGCTTGTCTTATGGCTTGGGCATAAGAAGCTGCAACTGGACGCCAAAGTCGTTACACAGCATCCGCAGTTCGGAAATGGAATCGAATTCGGCAAAATGTCCGAAGCTTCGAAGCACCTCCTGCAAGCGTTTCTGGATAATGCCGAAGTATGCTCTGGGGACTGCGAAGTTCCCGCGGTTCCGGAGGGGCTGATTGTATGACCATACTGGTGATTGAAGACAGCCGGTTGCTCCGAACGGCAATCAGCCGAATCTTGTCCAGAGCCGGCCACGAGGTGATTGCAGTGGGAGATGGAGAGGAGGGCCTTTCCCGGGCCAAGACTCTGTGCCCCGGCTTGATTCTGCTGGACATGATGCTGCCCACGCTCGACGGCACCGGCGTGCTTCGGCAACTCAAGAAGAACCTGCTAACCAAGAGCATCCCTGTGTTGGTCTTATCCGGCTTGTCTCAGAAGAATGAGCAGAAGCTCAAGCATGACGGCGCCGCGGGATTTCTCGAAAAATCGGTGCTCGAATTGGATCGAGATGGAGCAGCGCTACTCGCAGCTATGGAAAAAATCACGGGCGTCTCAATGACAGCCGACACCAGCAGGCAGACGGCGACCGTCGGGGAATAGAGCCTGGGAATGGATCTACCAATACCATGAGCACCCTTACCAAGAATCCTGAGTTGGGCCAAAGCATCCTGTTGCGACTAAGATCGGCGCACGAGCAAATCGATGATTCGCTACAGATGACCTTGCTTGTCCCATTAATTCCTCGGGCAAGTCGCGCCGAACTCTCTGCCATGCGTGACGACCTGAGTCGCATCATTGAAACGATGGAGGCGGCACTTGTGTGTATGGAGGAACTTCCCTGTGGCATGGCCAATTGGCCGAAGAACGGCCGATGACTGAAAATATGCAGGCTGCCGCCGTCCTAAACTCGAACCAGAGCATGTGTGATGGCATGAACCGACAATACGATTCGGTTCGTGGCACCCATCTTCCTCATCAGCTTGGCAACGTGCGCCTTGACCGTTCTTTCCTCGATTCCTAAAGGCGCAGCGATCTCTTTGTTGGAACATCCTGCCACAAGCATCTCCAGAACCTGTTTCTCCCTGGGCGTTACGGTTTTGGGTACGGTGGGTGCCCCTTGCCCACTCGGTCCCTGAGCGCGCTCTATAAAAGTAGAAAGCACCCGTCTCGGAACCCATAACGAACCGGAGAACACCGCTCGAATGGCCCGCGCGAGGTCGTTGATTGGGGCGCGCTCGTCGACGCAGCCCTTTACCCCCGCCGAAATCGCCTGGAGTATGATCTCATCGCTCAGGTCGCATCCGACAAATATGCAGGGCACATCCGGTCGCACGACTCTGAGCCTTCTCAGCAGGTCCTCCAGGTCTCCTATGTGGCTAGCCACAAGTACGAGATCTACGGCTTGGAGACTGCTGAGTTCCCTTAAGGAGACGGCCTGAATATCGAAATCGGACTCCGAACTCAGGCAAGCCTGGAAGCCCAGGTATCGAACTGGATCGCTACCAAAAATAGCAATATGGATTTTCTGTTTCATCTCACTGGTACGCTTCATGATCCTTTTCCCTACGTAGCTTTTCCGAATCGCAGTTGCACTATGCAATCGAAAGACCGTTTCCGGAATCACGAGAATCCACGTAGACTGTGGCCCAATTGCGTGACGATCTGCCGGTTCTGTCTGAAATCCGGCGGATCTGTTCGAAAGCTGGACGCTGAACCCACAGGGCTTCGCGCGGCGGATCTGAATCCAGATTGTCCAGCGCCGCATCTACTACCGTCAGCCGTAGGACACTTCGAGGGGAACCCATGTCATCTTGGCCCATAGTCAGCGCTCTGGACTCTCGCACTCAAATGTTTCCCGTCCTTACGGACGCGCAGATTGCGCGACTTCGCTCCATCGGTAAAGTGAGGCACGTGGATGCTGGGGAGGTCCTGTTCCAGCCGGGGGACATCAATGTGCCGTTTTTCGTGCTGTTATCCGGACGCATGGAAATTGTTCAGCCCGGCTTCCACGGCGAACAGCCAATCACCACTCACGATCGTGGCGAGTTTACGGGAGAGGTCAGCATGATCTCCGGCCAGCGTTGCCTGGTGCTCGGACGAGTAACCGAATCGGGAGAATTTCTGCAGCTCAACAGCGATGAACTTCGCAGCGTAATCGCGCAAGATGCGGAACTCAGCGAGACTCTGATGCGGGCGTTTATCTTGCGCCGGTTGACGTTAATTACCAAGAACTTCGGGAATGTAATTTTGCTGGGTTCCCGGCATTCGGCCAATACTCTGCACCTTCGGGAGTTCCTGAGCCGCAACGGCTATCCTCATACCTATATCGATCTGGACACGGACAAGACATCTCAGGAGCTCCTCGATCATTTCGCCGTGACGGTGGAAGAAATACCGGTTGTGATTTGTAACGCCAGGAATGTTCTGCGAAATCCCACGACACAGGAAGTTGCGGATTGTTTGGGATTAAATACAGGCATTGACGGTGCGCAGGTACGAGATCTTATTATCGTGGGTGCCGGTCCTGCCGGGCTTGCGGCTGCCGTGTATGCCGCGTCCGAGGGGCTAGATTCTTTGCTGGTCGAAACGGAGGCGCCGGGCGGCCAGGCTGCATCGAGTTCGAAAATTGAGAATTATCTCGGATTTCCTACCGGTGTTTCCGGACAGGAACTGGCTTCGCGGGCGATCCACCAGGCACAGAAATTCGGCGCCAAAATGATGGTTTCCCGGAGCGTCGTGAAGCTGGATTGCGAACGTCGTCCATACAAGCTGGTGCTCGATGATGGCGTCCAACTTTCGGGTCGGGCAGTTGTCATCGCAACCGGGGCGCAATACAACAAACCCGCCATTGATAATCTCAAAAAGTTTGAAGGACAGGGCATCTACTACGGTGCCACATACATGGAATCGCAGCTCTGCGAAGGCGAAGATGTGGTCGTGGTGGGAGGAGGCAACTCAGCCGGCCAGGCGGCGGTCTTTTTGTCCCAGGGGGCGCGCAAAGTTTTACATGCTGGTGCGCTCCGGTGGATTGGCGGAAACCATGTCGCGTTACTTGATCCGCCGCATCGAGGAAAATCCAGCCATCGAATTGCAGGTCCGCTCCGAGATCATCGCTCTCCAAGGAGACAATCACCTGGAGCGCGTCACGTGGATCAACAAAACAACCGGAGCGAAAACGGAGAAAAATATAAGGCACGTGTTTATCATGACGGGCGCGTCGCCGCGGACGGAGTGGCTGCGGGGGTGTCTGGCGCTGGACGACAAAGGATTCGTACTGACAGGACGCGATCTCGATGGCCGCAATGGCGCGTGGAAGCTAGCTCGTTCCCCGCAGATGCTTGAAACCAGCTTGCCGGGTGTATTTGCCGTCGGAGACGTTCGGTCGGGAAATGTAAAACGAGTCGCGTCCGCCGTGGGAGAGGGCGCGATTTCAGTCCATCTTGTCCATCGAAACCTCGCGGAGCTGTAGGTCCACGAGCCGCTTCCAATTACAGACGGAGAGAAAATGAGCCAATGCAACCACACCAATCAAGTTGCAGTTACCGATACCAAGACGCACGTCTGTGAAGACTGCGTCAAGACAGGCGATACCTGGGTTCACCTGCGCTTGTGCCTGGAGTGTGGACACGTGGGCTGCTGCGATTCCTCAAAGAATAAGCATGCTACGAAGCACTTCCACGGCACGAAGCACCCGCTCATTCGATCCATTGAACCCGGAGAAGCATGGGTATGGTGCTATGTGGATGAGATGATGCCGGGCGAAATTCGAGGCAAAAAACTGGTGACCGCTGAGAAATAGGTCATCTTTATCCCGCCAGTTGTGGTTCGCTACTCCGTTGCGTTCCGACGTTGAGGCCGCAACAACAGAATTAGTAAGGCGATTGCTGTCTCAGGCCGTTTGCGCGGTATTTGGATGCCAGGAACGGCCGGTCCGCGAGATGTTCCCTGATTCCCCGTCGTTTCCCCGTCCCCAATGCCAGCAACAAGCTCCGCTGGAGAGCCGCACATCCAAAACCCGTTACAAACCGCGCTACGGTTCGCGTTACTAGAATGCGGTTCCCGAAATCTCGGGCCGGAAGTCCTTCCGAGGCGTTCCTGGCAAGTTTTCCTCAGGCTACTTCGCTTCTGCGTGATTCCAGTCACTGCGAGTTCTATCTCGTTCGATAAGCTGAAGCGATCTCTCAACGCAAACCTGTGTCCACGAGTGATTACGGCCACAAAGTGCCTGCAATGGCTGAGTTGAAGGATACGAGGCGCGCGTAGAAGGTCAATCTGTTTCAGGAGGAAGGAATATGAGCCTTAGTCAGCTTGCCCGGTCCATAAAAGAATCGGCGACTCTCAAGCTGAATGAGACTGCCGCCGTGCTCCGCGAAAAAGGGGAGCCGGTCATTCATTTGGGAGGCGGAGAGCCGAAGAGCAAAGCCCCCGTTGATGCGGTCATCAACTGCACTTCTTTACTGAATACAGGAGAGATTCGCTACACAGCGCCCGACGGAATTCCGGCTCTGAAGAAAGCCATCATTCGCTACACAGAAGAACACTACAAGAAGCTCGTTTCCGCGCACAACGTGATCGCCTCCGGAGGCGCCAAGCAGGCACTGATGGTCCTGCTGCATGCCATCCTGGACCCGAAAGAAGAGGTCATCTTCCCAGCGCCGTATTGGGTGAGCTATCCCGAGATGGTGAAGCTGGCGGGCGGTGTTCCGGTCCCGGTCACGGCAGAGGATGGCACATTTTGTCCCACGGTCAAGGAGATCACAGACGTAGTCAGTTCCTATACGAAAGCTATCATTCTCAACAGCCCGAACAATCCCTCGGGTGTCATGTATTCAAGAGATTTCATTCAGGAGATGGTCGAGTTCTGCGAGAAGAAGAACATCTACCTGATCATGGACGACATCTACAACCGCCTGGTTTTTGACGGCAAGAGCGCGCCGATCTGCTACGAGTTCGCGAAGGCGCCGATGGAGCAGTCGAAGCTGGTCGTCATCAATGGCGTCTCGAAGATGTATGCCATGACCGGCTTCCGCATCGGCTGGGCCATCGGCAATGCGCATCTGATCGAGGCCATGGCAACGATCCAGTCGCAGCAGACCTCGGGCCCGTCAGCGCCTGCGCAGTGGGCCGCGGTCGGCGCGCTGAATGGCGTGCAGTCCACCATCGAGAGCCTCCGCGTGACTCTGGAAAACAACCGCAGGATCATGCTGGATCGCCTCAGAGCCTTTGATGGCATCAATATTCATCCACCGGATGGCACGTTCTACTGCTTCCCTGATTTCGGCGCGTACATGAAAGATTCGCAGAAACTCGCGAACCTGCTGCTCGAAAAGGTCCGCGTCGTCACCGTACCCGGCAAGGAATTCGGCTTCGAAGGGCATCTGCGGCTCAGCTATTGCGGAACCATTCGGGAAATCATGGAGGGCCTGGATCGTATCAAGTGGGCGCTCGATACACACTCCGCTAATGAACTCTACCTTGGCGACCGCAAGCTGGTCAGGGAGTGGCTATGAACATCTATCTCGACGTTCAATCTCCCGCGGCGCAACAGGCAGGAAAACTCGCCAGCGCGTATGGCTTGCAGAATCACGGGCTGGTGAATCTGCGTCGTGTGTACTGGAATCTGCCCACTCCGGCGCTCTACGAAGAGAGCGTCTTCCGTTCCGAAGGCGCGCTCTCGCACCTGGGACCGCTGGTCGTCAACACCGGCAAGCACACGGCGCGCGCCGCGGCCGACAAGTTCGTTGTGCTACGAGCACTCGACGGAAGACAAAATCTGGTGGGGACAGTACAACCGTCCTTTCACCGGAGAAAGCTTCAGCGCGCTTTTCACCCGGCTGCAGGGATACCTGCAAGGCCGCGACGTGTTCGTGCAGGATTGCTATGCTGGCGCTGACCCGGAGCACAGCCTTCCCGTACGGATCATCACCCAGAAAGCATGGCACAGCCTCTTTGCGCGAACCATGTTTCTGAAGATTCGCGGTGAGGATGCAATCCGACGCCACATACCGGAGTTCACTGTCATCGCGGCTCCAGGGTTTCAGGCGTCGCCCATGGTCGACAGCACACGCAGTGAAACATTCATCGTCATCAACTTTCGAGAGCGATTGGCGATCATCGGCGGAACAAGTTATGCCGGAGAGATTAAGAAGACGATCTTCACCGTACTGAACTTTCTGTTGCCGCTCGAAGGCGTCCTCTCGATGCACTGTTCGGCCAACGTGGGCACCGACGGTGATGTCGCCATCTTCTTCGGGCTGTCGGGAACAGGCAAGACCACGCTCTCCGCTGATCCCAAGCGCCGCCTCATCGGCGATGACGAGCACGGCTGGAGCGATAACGGCGTATTCAATTTCGAAGACGGCTGCTACGCCAAGGTCATTCGGCTGTCGCCCGAGGCCGAGCCGCAGATCTACTGCGTGTACCCGCAGGTTCGGCACGATCCTGGAAAATGTCAGCTTTGATCCAGTGTCGCGCCATCTGGACCTGGACGACTGCACTCTCACCGAGAATACGCGAGCGGCGTATCCGCTTTCTTACATTGACAACTGCATGCCCGAGAAACGTGCAGGTCATCCCAAGAACGTGATCTTCCTGACCTGTGACGCTTCCGGCGTAATGCCTCCGATCTCCAGGCTGACGCCCGATCAGGCGATCTATCACTTCATCTCGGGTTACACCAGCAAGATCGCTGGCACAGAAATCGGCCTCGGCATAGAACCGGAAATGACATTCAGCGCGTGCTTTGGTGGACCTTTTATGGTCCATCATCCTCTTGCCTACGCGGAATTGCTCAAGAAGAAGATACTGAAGCACGGGGTCAATGTCTGGCTCGTCAACACTGGCTGGACGGGTGGCCCGTTCGGAGTCGGCAAGCGTATCAGCATTCACCACACGCGTGCCCTGTTGAATTCCGCGCTGAGCGGGTCCTTGCTCAAAGTGGATTATAAGAAGGATCCCGTGTTTGGCTTTGACGTTCCGACGACTTGTGAGGGAGTTCCCTCACAGATTCTCGACCCGGCGAACACTTGGCCCAGCCGGGAACAATACTTCAACAAGTATGACGCTCTTGCAGCGCGCTTCATCGAGAACTTCAAGCTGATGGTCGCCGAGTGCCCTGACAACATCCTTGAAGCGGGGCCCAAGCGCTTGGAGACAGTTTCGGTCGGATAGCTGCTGAATAACTCAAAAGGGGAGAGTGAACCTTCTACTCTCCCCTTCCTTGTGCCGGCCGCGAACCTTCTAACCTCTACTTTTGTTCGGGAGAATCATTAGGACTTGGCGGCTGCCCATTTCCTTGTCCCTGCCAGCGCTGATGCCTGCTCTGCATCTCGTCCCATTTCTTCTGCTGGCTGCTGTCTAACAGCGCCCGAATTTGAGTATTCGAGTCCTTCCTGATTTCCATCATCTTGGATCGCTTTTCGTCGCGCGATTTTGATGTGTCAGATCGCAGACCTTCCATTTGCGACTGCGCCGACTTCAGGATGTCGAGCACTTTCGCTTGCTGGTCAGAATTCAATTGAAGATGTTTCGTCAGCATATCGGCCCGTCGAGCGGGATCGAAATTGCCGTGACCGTGTTCCGGAGGCCCCGCCGGCTGCGTAGTCTCTTGCGCCGGGGCTGTGTTGTCTTGCGCCATGGACGGCGTGACGGTATAGACCAGGCCCGCAAGTACGAGTGAAAGTGCCCATTGCTTAAGCATTTGTCAGCTCCTTTTTTCGTGGTTCATCGGTATGAACCATGAGTCCCGACCAGAGTTGCGCCCGCAAACGACTTTTTACGAATCTTTACCCGATCCTGGTACCAGATCAGCCGCGCAGGAGTCCTGATAACCCTCCGCGTTTGGGACGGCATCGAACCGTCATTCATGCCGGTGCGAGGCAAGCCGCAATCCAATCCCAGCAAGTCCACAGTTGCTTTGCTGCTCACATTCGTTGCCGGAAGTGTCGATGTCATCGGTTTCCTCACTCTTCATCATGTATTCACGGCGCATGTCTCAGGAACGACTGCCCATCTGGGGATCGACCTTGCATGTCATGAATGGAGCGAGGCAGCAATCGCCGCCACCGTGGTCGCGGCCTTCCTGCTTGGCTCAGTTGTCGGGCGCGTCATCATCGAGATCGGAGCGCAGGTGAGCTTCAGGAAAATCGCGTCCGTAACTCTGGCCATCGAGGCTCTGCTTCTCGCCGCATTTGTCATTGAAATGCAAATGGGTGTGCATGCCAGTGGTACGTTCTCTCTTCAGCGGCTCTGCTGGCTACTCGGTGCACTGGGCTGCGCCATGGGACTGCAAACCGCAACTCTGACGCGAATTGGCCCGCTCACGATTCACACCACATTCGTCACAGGAATGCTCAACAAACTCTCTCAACTGATTTCGCACCTTCTGTTTGAGACATACAGTCTCCATCAAGCTAGTCCAACTCGAAAACCTCATTACTTCGCGTTGAGAAAGGCTTCGGCTGCTCAAGCCACCTTTATCGCCGGGGTTTGGTCTCTATATCTTTCGGGCGCAGTGGTGGGAGCTTTTCTCGATAAGCACTTTGGTCCGCCGGCACTTTACATGGGTGTGGCCCTGCTGGCCTGCGCAATCGCCGTGGACTGGATCCGGCCGCTTTCTCTCGAAGAGGAAAGAGATCAGTCGGAGCGCTAAGACGCGCTCTAGCCTGTCAGGCAACTCTCTGCTCGATTGAAGGTGGATTGTCGCTCCGAGAAGCCATCCCCAGTGGAGAAGTGCGCCACCGTCGCCAGAAAATCTGTAGTGTGGCCGCAACTGGAATGGAAAGGAATACGCCCATGACTCCCGCGATTTCTGCGCCAGCAAGAACGGCGATGATCACGGCCAGGGGATGCAGTTTGACGCTGTGCTGCATGAGTTTCGGGGAGTTGAAATAGTCCTGCATCAGGCGCCAGGCTCCAAGAAACAATACCAGCGCCCAAACATAGTGAAAGCCGGTCAGGAATGCCGTCCCGAGAATCACGATGGCACCGAGCAATGGTCCCACCATTGGAATAAATTCGAATATTCCCGCAAGGACACCCAATATCAGCGCGTATTGCACGCCGGAAGCGAACAGCACGAGCGTATAGACCGGCAGCGAAATCGCGGCGAGTATTACTTGTGCCCGAACATAGTGCGCCGCCATGTCATTCATCTCGTGCAGCGTCGCGCCCAGGAACGCCTTCGCTCTTGGTCGGACTCTTAGCATCCGTATGCCGGAGTTTACGATGTCCGGTCCGTTCATAAGCAGGAAGATGGCGAGAATCGGTATCAGGACAACCCAGAGAATGTTGGTGACAATTCCTTCAACTCTGGCAGCAACTTGCTGGAGTGCGGCGAGAATCTCTGCCCGGTGCTGATACACAAGGTGTTCCATAGCCACCTGCGTGCGATAACTCCAGCCATGATTCGAACCGACCTCGTGGATCAGTTTCCTCCAACTGCTCAGATCCAGGAGTGCGGGAGCCGCGGTCAACAGATTGCGTCCTTGCGACGTAATGATCGGGGCGACTTGCCACAGAATGCCGAAGAGGATTCCGCCCAGTAGCAGGTAGACTTCGGCAATCGCAATTCCGCGTGAGCCACGCGATACCGCTTTCCAGCGCTCGACGCGGGCCACAATAGGCTCGATTAAGTACGCGAAGAATATTGCGAAGATCACCAGGAGGACTGTGTGCCGCGCTGCGTAGAAAAGCGCTGCAAGGAGTCCGAAAATAGTGAGTGTGCGGATGACAGCAACGGTGCGCTGATCCAGAATGGGCACAGGCTTCGGATGCCATCCCAGTGGTTGTGGTTGTAAATCAGTGAGATACGTTTCTGCGGCTTACGGGCGATGCTACGCGACTAGGTAAACAAAGCGTCCTTTGAGGTTAGAGTATGTACGCTGAAGAAGCGTTGCGGGGTCGAGTAGCGGATAGTCAAACGTGTCGGATTCTCGGCGTGAGATATATCGGGAGGATAGCTTTATTTCCCACCCTGTCGGGTAGCGCTGAAATCCGCAGTTCCTACTTTGACTAGAGTTCCGCGCGGTTGCGGCTTGGTATCTTTCACTTCGTCGGTCTTGTCCTTGGTCTGGTCCTTGGGTTCGGAAACAGGAGGAGGCGCGGACTTCTCCGTCCAGACCCCGTAGACGCGTCCTCCGTATGCGGCCAGGCCGCTGTAATCACCGAAGAAAAGTCCGCCGGCTTCGAATGGTTCGTCAGTCCAGGCGTAGTTCGAAAATGCTTGTCCACCATCTGTCGAGCGAGCCAGTACCACAATCTGCTTGCGATTCTTGGGATCGCTCCGCCGGTCGTAGAAGACGACATTCACCGATCCATCGACAGAATCAACAGCCAGCCATTGGAAGAATTGTTCTGCGCCGTTGTGAACCGCGTCGTTGTTCACACGGATAGGCTGACTCCAGTGCTTGCCACGGTCCGAAGAACTCGCCAGAAAGATGTCGATGTCACCGTTCCGGTAATCGCTCCAGGTTACATAGAGCCGCTTGCTCTTGGGATCAATGCCAATTTGCGGGAATCCGTTTGCCCGATCGAGAGTGTCGATGGCGAACATAATCGGAGCCGTGTGGATAATCGGCCGAGCATGCGAGAACGTCTTTCCGCCATCCCGTGAGGTGACCAGCATGATGTCGTCGCCCTGACTCCAGATGGCGTAGAGAGTTCCGTCTGGACCTACCGTTCCGTCGAATCCCTCCGCAGCGCCATTATCGTCGCGGGGCAGTCCCGGATGCGCATCAATCTCCACGGGCTCTGACCAAGTCTTGCCGTCATCCGTTGAGCGCGAAATAACCATCTGCGAGTCGGTGAGTCTCCACCGCGTCCAACCGATGTAGAGATTTCCGGCGTACTTGCTCTTTGAATTGTCGGCGACAATGTACGGCTTATCTTCGAATGGAATGCCCGGTGTGCTGGGCTGCTCCGCGACGGGAACGTGGTTCGCTTCCCAGGTCTTGCCGCCATCGAGGGAGCGACGCACGAAGATGCCATTGCGCGTGGCGCCATGCGCCCAGTAGTTGAAGGTGCCAAGCTTGTCGAATGCGATGTAGCAGATGAAGGCGTGGCCCTGGTTGTCGAATGCGGCGGAGACATCCCCGGAGACCCGATAATTCTTGGGCGCTACGTCCTCGCTCTGCCAGCTAGCACCTGCGTCGGTTGAGTACGCCGCATGGGCATTGTCCTGAAACACGGCGACAACCTGCTGCGGATTGACCGGATTCACTGCGACGGCCGGTTCGGTGAAATATCCTGGCGTGGGAGTCAGCGTGAAGACATGAGCGTCCGGAGCTTTCGGCAACTCCTGAGCGTGCAAGGATGCGGCAATGGTCAGCGCCGATAAGGCATTGCATAGACAAAAAGAAAGCAGTCGTTCTACGCGCATTCACTATCCTTGGATGCAGATCTGGGGTTTAGGAAATATCTCCGGCGCAGAGAGCGGCGCCGCCCGCGATTCCGGCGTCCGCGCCATAGTGCGCCATCAGCAGTGGAATCTCCGATGCACGCGGGTTGACGCACCACACCGGCATGCGTTTCTTAATCTCGTCGAAGAACGGCTGAAGCATGGCAGCAACGCCTCCGCCCATGACGATCACGTCGGGATCGAGAATGTCGACAATGTTCCCTAACCAAATCGAGAGGAATTCAACAGTCTCTCGCAAAAGTTCACGCGCCAGATGGTCGCCGGTGGCATAGGCCTCCGCGACGTGTTCACTCTTCACTGCGGAGATTTGTCCGCCCGCGAGTTCGAGTATGACTGATTTGGTCGCCGGGTTTGCCTCAAGTTGTGCCCGCGCGCGCCTGCCAATTGCCGTGCCGGATGCCAGAATCTCGATGCATCCGCGCTTGCCACAATTGCAGATCGGCCCGTTGTAGTCGATGCTCACGTGCCCGCCCTCGCCGGCGGAACCTGTCTTTCCGTGGTAAATCGCATTGTCGAACACAATGCCTGTTCCAATTCCCGTTCCCACAGTTGCATAAAAAACGTAGCGGAATCCCTTCGCTGCGCCCCAAAGCGTTTCCGCCAGAGCGGCGGCGTTCGCGTCGTTGTCCACCTTGGAGGGGATGCTGTACCGGGCGGCAATCTTTTCGGCCAGCGGAAAATTCCGCCAGCAGGGAAGATTTGGAGGATTCAGAATCACGCCGGTTTTTGGATCCAGCGGCCCCGGCGCGCAGATGCCGATGCTGCGAACATCTTCCGACAGAAGGGAATCGATCGCCGCAGCAACTGCGGCAAATCCCTCCTCCGCCGAACTATTGGCAGACATACGAGTTCGGCCCTGTTTCAGGATCTTTCCTTGTGCATCGACGATTCCAACAGCGACTTTGGTTCCGCCAATATCTACCCCGAGAACGGGAGCGTCTCGCTTCGGGCTCATTGCTTGCCTGCCGTTTCAGCCTTTTGCATCTCAGAAAACTGAATCTTCACCGTTTGGATCTCGTACGGCTTGGTCGGGACCTTCACTTCATGTCCGCTGACCGCAAGCGTTGTGCTGGGCCTCTCCATCAGATCAGTTTCCGAAGCGGACGCGACTGCCGATGGAAACTGCACGGTGACATCTCCCTCCTTACCCGCCCATTCATAAAACCGAAGAATCAGAGTACTGTCGTCTTCGGCCTTCTTCATCGCGCTCACGATGATATTGTCGTTCTTACTTTCCACAAATGAATGCTGAGGCGGAAGACTGCCGGCATGATTTTCGACAGGGAACACAAGCAGCTTGTAATTCAGTTCATATCCCTGCCGGATCGTAAGCGCATCCTTCCAACCTCCGCCGTGAGGATAGAGCGAATAAGTGAACTCATGATGGCCTTCATCGGCGTGCGGGTCAGGCCATTCCGGAGACCGCAGCAGAGATAGACGTAACACGTTTCCTTTCGCATCGTAACCGTACTTGCAGTCGTTAAGCAGGCTGAGACCGTGCCTGGCGTCGGAGATGTCGGCCCAGCGTTGTGCCGGTACCTCAAACTGCGCCTGCTCGGCCGGTGTATTGCGAGTCGTAGGACGCTCCACCGACCCGAAGGGAGCTTCGAACGTCGCCTTGTCGTTGTGTGCATTGACGGGGAAAGCTACCTTTAGCAGGATGTGTTTCTCGTGCCATTCTGCCTGCATCTTCACGTCAACCCGCGGGATTCCAGCATATAAAGTGATGTCACGGATAAAAGTCGAGTGCTGAAAATGATTTTTAACTCGAATCACAGCTCTTAGCGGACCGCTCTCCACTAACTTCACTTCGTCCGCCTTGTCGAGATCCCAATGCTGCTTCTCGAAATCGGCGTCGATATTCCATGCATCCCATTGTTTTGGCTTATCCACGAATGTCTGCAACAGGTTGCCGCAGGGGATGTTCTTCGGTCCGCCCGTGTCCGTTTCAGCGGGGGCCAGCGATTCTGTTCCGCTGCGCTTATCGAACAAGCTCGTTATGCAACCATTGTTCGGATCGATCTTCAGGCGGACGAAGTCGTTTTCCAGTGTGTCAACTGACGCTTTCAGCATCGAATGGACGGCCGGAGCAGAATTGGCCGAACGCACGAAGTACGTCGCGTAGCCAAGGGAAGGTGTATGCGACAGCAGAAGGAAATGCGCCCGATGCGTGCTGCTGTCGATCGAGAGTAACTGCGCTTCTGCCGCTTGTCCTGCGGAATCGGCAACTTCGATCTGTTTCGCCGGTTCGGGTAGTTGCACTTCGATCTCGGTCACATCGGTGCGCGGCCACGACTGGGAATTGAACAGCATGACGGCGACGCCATTCCCTTGGGTATTCACGTGGGCCGCGATTTCATTCACCGAGCCGCGAATCACATCGTTTGCAGCGCGATCCACATTCTCCAGGTTGCGCTTCGCGTCCAGATAATTCACCGCAATGCCCGACCCCGGCATGATGTCATGGAAGTGATCGAACAGCAGATTCTTCCACGTGAGTTCCATGCCGTCCTGCGGGTAAGAACGGCCAAAGAGCGTTGCGATGGCCGCGACCTTCTCCGCGTTCAGGACATTTTCTTCTTCTCGCCGGATCCTGCGCTTGGTCTCTGCCTGCGTGGTGAAGACTCCGCGGTGATACTGGAAGTAGAGTTCGCCATCCCATGCCGGAACCTGCATGGTTGGCAGCTTCTGCTCAAGATCGCGGAAGAAGTCGCTGGCAAAGCTGAATTGCAACTTGGGATACACGCTTTCTGGCGCTCGCAATTCATCAGCGTGGTCCAGCATGACGCGCGTGGGACCGCCACCGTGATCCCCCACGCCGTAGAGATGCATCATTTCGGGATTGTCACTGGTTTTCTGGCCATAGATCGAAGGCATCCAGATGGAGAGGTCTGTGGCGAGCGGCACCGCATCGATTCCACCCGCATAGTCATGCGGAAAATACGTCAGCAACCGGCTGCCATCGGGCGCTTGCCACCAGAACAACTTGTAAGGAAACGTGGTGAATTCGTGCGCCCAGAGCAGCTTCTGCGTGACAAAGTAATCCATTCCCGACTTCTTGTAGATCTGTGGCAGTTGGTACGCATAGCCGAATGAATCCGGGTTCCATCCAATCTTCACATCCACTCCAAAATTCTTCTGGAAATAGCGCTTGCCGACCAGAATCTGTCGCACGAGCGATTCGCCGTCGGGCATGTTGAGATCCGGTTCCACCCACATGCCGCCGATGATCTCCCAGCGGCCTTCTTTCACCCGTTGCTCGATCTGCTGGTACAGGTCCGGATATTTTTCCTGCATCCATTCATACGCGCGCGCCGACGACATGGTGAACTTGAAGTCCGGATATTCGCGCATCAGGTCGAGCACGCTCTGAAATGTATTGCGGACAACCTCGACCGTCTCGGTCCAGGGCCACAACCATGCCATGTCGATATGAGAATTGCCGACCAGCCGGATCGTGAACTGCTGCAGGAACGGCTTCAGGGTTTCGAGCTTCGCATGCGCTGCCTTCAGAGAAGCATCGAACCCCGCCTGGTCGCCTTTCTCCAGCGGAGAAAAATCAATTGCCTTGATGGACGCGTCCAGTTGCTGTTCGCGCTCCGCCTTACCTTCCTGATATGCGGCCAGGATGGGCCGTGCGGAAAGCAATTCGAGTCGCAGAAACGCGGGATCCGGCCGCGACTGCGGTGCTTGAATGATCAATTCGCTGCGGACGAATTCCGACTGCACTTCATCCCGTGCCACCACGCGCACTGCGACCAGAAATTTCTGTCCCGGCTGCGCATTTTCCGTGAGCAGCACCGGAAGAATGTCGTCATCGTTTCCGCGGTAGAGAATTCCGCCGTTAGAAAACACAGTGATCGTCAGGCTGCCCGGGCTGCCGAAACGAAGATCCAGCGACACCTTCGAGCCCTGGATTGCGTATCCATTGATCTTCTCCGGAATCTGAATCGAGCGGCGGAAGATGCGCGTTCCCATCCAGTGTTCCTCGTTTGCGTGCTGTCCTCCCGGCCCCGACACATTCTTCACCGTCCAGGTGCCCCAGTCGGTGTCGTTCACCCGGGGATCTTCCGGATGCGGAATATCCGCATGGAACCGCCACTCGGTCTCCCCTTTCTGCGTCAGCGATTCCAGTCGATCGAGGGTTGCCTTGTCCGGATCAGGAGAATTGCTTTGGCAGAAGCTGGGAAATGTGAAGATCAGACACAACAATAAAGACGAAGCGAATCGCTTCATAGACAAGGCACCCTTTCGGATCAATAAATTCGCGACCATTTTTTGAGGAATCTAAAGATAACGTGCAACGAAGGTTTCACGCTAAGTTGAAGATTCTACAGCTTGGCAGCCGGATTGAGCGATGCCTGCAAAAATTCTGATCCTTTCCATCGGAAGTATGAATCCAAGTTGTTACGCAAGTTCGTTGACGGACGCAGACTGCACACTTAGAATCGAACCTCCAATGTCGAGTAGCCTCAATCTTCGCGCGACGTGTTGTTGTACTTGTTGTTGTTGTGCATGCGTGTGCACTGGCGCGGGGAGGCTGCTGACCTAAGAAACATCTCTTAATACCAGCACTCATCGACCCACCGCCAGAGCACCTGGCGGTGGGTTTTTTATTGCTTCTGAATTGCGCGTGACGACCCTCATGACGACACACACAGACCCGGCAGCACCAGTGAAAGAAAGCAAGGCCCAACGGGCCGAGCGGCTCAAGAAGGCGAAAAATCCCTGGGAAGGCCTCGAAGAAATTCGGCGCTTCGCCCGTGAAGGATTCGACTCGATTCCTCCCGAATGGATCGGCACCTACCTCCGTTGGTGGGGCGTTTACACGCAGGGCGACGGCGCGGGCGTGACTGGCGGCAAGGGCGGCGAAGGACGCGCCATCCAGCGTTTCATGGTCCGCATCCGCATCCCCAACGGCGCGATGTCCTCTCATCAACTGCGCACCATCGCTGATCTCACCCGCCGACATGCCAACGGGATCGCAGACATCACGGTTCGCCAGAATATTCAACTGCACTGGGTCACGATTCAGTCCTTACCCGAAGTTCTCGATGGCCTCGCCGCAGTAGGACTCAATACAACAGGAGCTTGCGGTGACGTAGTTCGCAACGTAACCGGCTGCCCTGTCGCCGGAGTGGATGCCGACGAGATCGTCGATGCGTCACCTCTCGTGTTCGAAATCTCCAAGCTACTCGCCGGTAACGCGGATTTTTACAACCTTCCGCGCAAATTCAAAATCTCGATCGCCGGATGCCATTCCTGGTGCTCGTATCCCGAAATCAACGACATCGGCCTGACCGCCATCACGCGCAAATTCAATGGCAGATCCGAGCTTGGATTTTCCTTGCGTGTTGCCGGCGGACTTTCTACCGAGCCCTACCTTGGCGCACGTTTGAATGCGTTTGTCCGCTGGGATCAGGTTGTGCCTGTGGCAAAGGGGATCGCCGAGCTGTTCCGCGGCTCGGATGTTCTCCGCGAGCATCGCGAGCGGGCTCGTCTGAAGTTCCTGTTCCTGCGCCACGGATGGACTGCCGAGCGGTTCCTTTACGAATTGCAAGACCGCATCGGATTCCGTCTTGATCCCGCCGCCGAAGAGAATCCCCCGGATGATGTGTATCGCGATCACGTCGGCATTCACGCGCAAAAGCAACCCGGTCTCTCGTACGTAGGCGCAGTCGTGCTGCGTGGCCGAATCTACGGCCGACCAGATGCAGGCCGCGGCTGAACTCGCAGAGCGCTTCGCAGGTGGCGAATTGCGCGCCACGAATATGCAGAATCTGCTGGTCGTGAATGTGCCGACGATCAATGCTGATTCGCTCGCCAAAGAACTCGATGCGATCGGTCTGCGAGTCGGCGGTTCGGCGTTCTCTCGCGGAACCGTCGCTTGCAGCGGCACGGAGTTCTGCAAGCTCGCCATCACCGAGACCAAGAGCTTCTCTCGCTGGCTCGTCGACGAACTGGATGAGCGCCTGCCCGGTTTCGATCAGCACCTCAAGCTGCACGTCACTGGATGCCCCAACAGTTGCGGGCAGCACTGGATCGCCGACATCGGTATCGAAGGCAAGAAGATGAAGGTCAAGGACCAGTTGCTGGATGCCTACTACTTCTGCGTGGGCGGCGCGCTGGGGCTCCATCAGTCCACCGCACGTCCAGTCGGTTATCGCTGCCTTGCGACCGAAGTTCCTGAGGCACTCGAACGCCTGCTCGGACACTACCTCGAGCAGCGCGAACCGGGTGAAAACCTGCGTCGCTTCTTCGCTCGTCACAGCGACACGCAACTGCGCGAATTTCTCGCTGGAGAAGCGGTTGGCGCCGTCGCTCGTGATCTGCCACTGAACGCGGCTCAATCCGCTGGAGGTCTCGGTGACTAGCCTGTTTCCCATGTTCCTGAAACTTGAAGGCAAGCAGTGCCTGGTCGTCGGCGCGGGCAAAGTCGGCGAACCCAAGATCGCAGGACTGCTCGAGACTGGCGCGCGCATTCGCGTCATCGCGCTCGATGCGAGCCCATCGATTCGCGAATGGGCCCACGATTGGGCGGATCGAACTGGCGCTGCGTCCGTTTCACTCCGACGATCTCAACGGCGTGTTCCTCGCCGTGGTCGCCACATCGTCTCGCTCTCTGAATGAGCGCATTTATGCAGAAGCGCAGAATCGGGGAGTGCTATGCAACGTGGTCGATGTTCCCGATCTCTGCGATTTCTTTTATCCCTCAATCGTTCGGCGTGGTGATCTGCAGATCGCAGTTTCGACAGCAGGGAAAAGTCCATCGCTGGCGCAGAAGATCCGCCAGCAGCTTGAAAAACAATTCGGTCCGGCATACGCAGCCTGGGTTGCCGAACTGGGAGAAACCCGAAAGCTCATCCTCTCCAGCGATCTCGATAAACAGCGCAAGCTGGACCTGCTGCATTCGCTTGCCAGCAGGGAAGCGGTCGAAGCCGCCTTGGCCGAACTCCCTGAACTTGTGGGCAAAGGGGAACACGCATGAAGGGGAAAGTCTATCTGGTAGGCGCAGGGCCGGGAGATCCGGAGTTGCTGACCGTGAAGGCTGTGCGCCTGCTGCAATCAGCCGAAGCCGTCCTCTATGACGATCTGGTCGCGCCCGAGATTCTGAGTCTCATTCCGCGGACAGCTCAACTTCACAACGTCGGCAAGCGCTGCGGCACCAAGAAGATTAAGCAGGAAGAAATCAATTTCCTGATGATCGCTCTTGCGGACTCCGGATTGCAGCGTTGTTCGCCTGAAGTCCGGCGACCCGCTGATCTTCGGGCGCGCCGGCGAAGAAATCGACTCCCTCCGCAGAGCCGGAATCGAGTACGAAATTGTTCCGGGAGTTACATCGGCATTCGGCGCAGCTGCCGCGACCAATATTCCGCTGACTCATCGTCACATTTCCTCCGCGGTGGTGCTTCTGACGGCGCATCAGGCCGCCGGCGCTGAGGCCGCGAACTGGAGCAAGCTCGCCGGCAGCGGTTCCACGCTCGTCATCTACATGCCCGGCCAGAACTACGCCGAGACTGCAGCCAGACTGCGGGATGCGGGACTTTCGAAAGACACCCCTTGCGCCATCGTTTCGCGCGCCACCACTCGCACAACAGAAAACGCATCCGCACCACGATTGGAGAACTTCATCATGCGCCCAGGCTCGTCTCTCCGACACTGTTGATCGTCGGCGAAGTAGTCCGCTTTGCAGATTCTTCTCTGGACGATGTCCTTCAGGTTTCGTCCGGAAACGAATTCACGGTACCAGCCCTGCTCGCAGACTATTCCTCCCGCGGAGAATCCGCCGGAGAAGAGGAGCCAATCGCGTGAATCACATCAGTCGCCCTCCCCGATACACCACGGCAGCCGCAGATGAGGTGATCAAGGTTCAGCAAGTCGCCGAAACCTGGACCCCGCAGCAGGTCCTCAACTGGGCATTCGATACATTCGGCAACCACGTCGCGATCTCCTCCGCATTCGGCGCCGAGGGCATGGTCCTCATCGACATGGCCTCGCGTACCGGCAAGGACTTCCGCCTCTTCACCATCGACACGGAATTCCTGTTCCCTGAAACCTATGCCCTGATGGACCGAATCGAAGAGAAATACGGCATCGCGATCGAGAAAGTCTATTCGCTGCTCTCGCCCGAAGATCAGGCAAGGACGCTATGGAACCGCGCTCTGGACGCGCGACCCCGACCGTTGCTGCAATCTGCGCAAAGTCGAACCGCTGCGCCGCAAGCTTGCTGAATTGAGCGCGTGGATCACCAGCATCCGCCGTGATCAGACTTCGGTACGTTCCAGTGCCCGCAGAGTGGAGTGGGATGCGAAGTTCGGGCTGGTGAAGATCAATCCGATCGTGGACTGGAGTTCAAAGCAGGTGTGGCGCTACATCCACGAGCACGACGTTCCTTATAACGAACTGCACAATCAGGACTATCCGAGCATCGGTTGCACGCATTGCACGCGCGCCGTGAAGCCGGGAGAAGATCCCCGCGCTGGACGCTGGTCCGGTTTCGCGAAAACCGAGTGCGGCCTGCACATTATCGAGCCCGCGCCGGACGCGAAGTCGGCGAAACTCGGAAACTAGCTGCTTAGCCCGCTTGGCAGAATGCAGCGGAGATCCCTCCCCAATCGCGCCCGGGCTCTACCTTGGGGAAGAAGACGCTGTGCAGTCGTTGTACCGATTCCTCTACTTTTGACTCGTCTACGAGGAACGACAGCGTCCGGTCCGACGCGCCCTGGCACAGAACTCTGACGTCCATGTCCGACACGGCCGCAAAGGCTTGGCTGGCGACATCCGCTTGTCGCCGGATGTTTTCTCCGACAATGCACACTAGCGCCTTGTGATTCTCCCAGCGAACCTGTGCCAGTCCCTGAATCTCCGCGGAGATCTTGGGCAAAGCTGCCGTAGAGCCGACCAGCAGCGAAATCTGGCCCAGGGAAGTAGCCATCACGTCGACCGGACACGAGTGCCGGTCGAATGCGGAGAACACCCTGTCGAGAAAGGCCGAGTCAATCCCTTGATGCGACTCAATATCGACCGCCGCTACATTTCTCTTCGCCGTGATCGCGCTGACGGTTCGGCCAGTCTTCGCGCGCGCCGTGATTTCGGTTCCGCTGCCTTCCGGACGCCGCGAATTCAGCACGTACACCGGAATGTTCTCCCGCATCGCAGGGATGAGCGTCGCCGGATGCAGGACCTTTGCACCAAAGTGCGCCAACTCCGCTGCCTCGTCGAAACTCATCTTGCGGATGACGCGAGCCTCGGGACAGAGCCGCGGATCAGTCGTCATTACGCCATCCACCTCAGTCCAAATTTCCACGCGCGTTGCACCGAGTGCTGCGCCGACGATCGCTGCGCTGAAATCGGAACCGCCGCGCCCCAGAGTGGTCGGAACGCCGTCCGCGCTCGAAGCGATGAAGCCGCCCAGCACCGGCACCACGCCTTCTCGGAGGAGTGGGCCAAGTTTTTCCTGCAGCCGTTCGTTCGTGAGGTCCCAATGCGGATTTGCCTGTCCATGACGCGAATCGGTGACAATGCATTCCCGCGCATCGATGTGCGCGGCTCGCACTCCGGCTTGGCAAAGAGCCTCACTCACCAGCTTGCTGGAAAAGCATTCGCCAAACCCAAGCAATCGATCCAGTGACTTCAGGTTCAGTTCACGCGAAGATTCAAGTTCCTGCAAGAAGTGACTCCAGAGCCTGAACGTCCACTCGCAGTTCGCGGTCGAGCGTGCCATACGCAGGACCATCCACCAACGCATCCGCGAGTTCTTCGTGCCGAACGTAGATCATCCGGACCGTGGCCAGGGCCGCACCCAGATGGCCCTTGGCGGCAGCACGTCCGGCTTCGAGCAGTTGATCGGTGACCTTCGCCAGTGCGCTGACCACAACTACAGGCTGAGCGGCTCGCCGGCTCTGGACGATTCCGATCAGCCGCCGGATCGCTGCAACGTCTTCTACCGAGGTGCCGCCGAACTTCATTACCACCACGTCGTCGCCCTGCTCAAATCTGCTTTGCCGCTGTGCTCCGCTCATGATTTCTCCTGAAGTTTTTCGCGCAAACAAAAACCCACCGCCAGATCGCTTCTGGCGGTGGGTTCGGTGTGACTTGCTTACGATTGCTTTACTTCATCCGATCCCGTCCTCCAGAAGACACGTAATTCGTGTCGACATGCCTGTGCCTGTCGATGTAATTCGCTTCGTCTTCTGGATGGAAAGGTTCATGAAAGAAACTGCTCGAGACTGCGCACAAAAAGCATATTGCAGGAATGCCGCCCGTCCAAATTCAAAATACCGATTCCCTGCATCGATATTTCCGCTTAGCCTAAGCGTCAGCTTTCTTCATGTGGGTGGCAAACTGCCGCAACAGCGAAACGAAAGCCGTGGAGGCGACAGACAGGGTCCGGTCGCGCCGGTAGGCCAGCCCCAATTCGCGGTAGAGTTCCGCATCCTCCAGGTCGATCAACTTGACCCGACCCGCGTCAACTTCATCCCGCGCAAACGAGGCGCTGATGAGGGAAACTCCCAGATCGGCCGCCACAAAGCTCTTAATCATTCCGATGCTTGGCAGCTCCATCCGCACCTGCAACTCCGCGCTATGCGGCCGGAAGAGCTTGTCAAGAAGCCGCCGCGTGTGTCCGGTCTTCGGGAACAGCAAAGGCTGTTTGACGATCTCGCTGACGGGCACGACTTTGTACTTTGCCAGAGGGTTCTTCGGACTCACCATCAGCATCAGCTTGTCGCGGAAGATCGGCTGAATCTTCAGGCTCGGAGACTGGATCGGCAGGGTCAGAATCCCGACCTCCACCATCCCGTTTTCGAGTTTCTCGACAATCTTGTAGCTGAAATTGCGATAGATGCTGATCTGCACCGGAGGATACCGGCGGCAGTATTCCCCGAATACTTCCGGCAAAACATAGAGGCAAGTGGCCTCGTTCGCGCCTACGCGCAGCGTGCCCCTGGGTGTTCCGCTGTGGTCTGCGACTGCCACCAGAGATTCGTCGCGAAGCTGCTTGAGCTTCTCTGCATACTCGTAAAAGACCTGCCCGGCCGGAGTAAGCTTTACGGTTTTCCCGGATCGGTCCAGCAATCGATCGCCATACTCCTGCTCCAGTTGGCGTATCTGCGCGCTGACCGCCGATTGCGACCGGAACACCTTCTCCCCCGCCCGGGAGAAACTCCCTTGGCGGGCCACCTCCAAAAAAGTGATGAGCTGATCGAAGTCCATTGTGGATAGAGCGGAATTATAACGAACTCGCACGAAATAGCGACCTATTTCACGACTCACGAACCAAGGGTGCGTACCCTGATTTTTTTATAGCTTGCATCGAAATTCTGGATTGTACTTTCACTCCCCATAAACGCTATTAAGGTATTGCGCATGTGTGTCCCTGAGCTGAACGGTTCCGATGCTCCGAGGCCCTGCAATGCACGCCCAACAATTGATTCGAAAGGAATTCTGTCGCCCCGACGATGTCCAAGATGACGCGTCCCAACCCGAGCACCGGTCTTCCGCCGGCCCAGGGTCTCTATCACCCTTCGCACGAGCATGACGCGTGCGGAATCGGGTTTGTAGCCAGCATCAGCGGTCGTAAAAGTCACGACATCATCCGCAAAGGAATCCAGGTTCTCCTGAACCTTGCGCATCGCGGAGCCTGCGGATGCGATCCCGAAACCGGCGACGGCGCCGGCGTCCTGATTCAAATCCCACACAAGTTCTTCGCTCGCGAATGCGAGAAGCTGGGATTCACGCTTCCCGCCCCTGGCACCTACGGCGTGGGCATGATCTTTCTGCCGGTCGAAAAGCACCCGCGTCTGCAATGTGAAGGAATTCTCGAGCGCATCATCAAGGAAGAAGGTCTCACTCTTCTTGGTTGGCGTGATACGCCGGTCTATGCATCGGCCATCGGCCGGGTCGCCCGCGCTTCTCAGCCGTACATCCAGCAGATTTTCATGCGTTGCGCTCCTGGCATGGACGAAGAAGCGTTCGAACGCAAGCTGTACGTAGTTCGCAAGCGCACCGAAAATGAAATTCGCGAGTCGGGAATCGAAGACGCGGAGATGTTTTATATTCCGTCGCTCTCCTGCCGCACCATCGTTTACAAGGGACTTCTGCTCGCACCGCAAATCGAGAATTTCTATCGCGAGCTTTCGGATCCCGATTCAGAGAGCGCGCTGTGTCTGGTCCACCAGCGTTTTTCCACCAACACCTTTCCCAGTTGGCAGCGCGCGCATCCCTACCGCTACATCGCGCACAACGGCGAGATCAACACGCTGCGCGGGAACGTCAACTGGATGCATGCCCGCCAGTCGTTGCTGAGTTCTCCTCTGTTTGGCGATGACCTGAAGAAACTCAATCCCATCATTGCTCCGGATGGCAGCGACTCTGCCAATTTCGACAACGCCGTCGAATTGCTGTTGCAGGCTGGCCGCAGTCTCCCCCATGTGATGGCGATGCTCATCCCCGAAGCGTGGTCCGGCAATCCGCACATGAAGCCGGAGAAGAAGGCTTTTTACGAGTACCACGCCTGCCTGATGGAGCCGTGGGACGGCCCGGCGGCAATCGCATTCACCGACGGACGCGTGATCGGAGCGACGCTCGACCGCAATGGACTTCGTCCAGGACGTTATGTAGTTACGAATGATGATCTCGTAGTCATGGCGTCCGAGGCTGGAGTACTGGACATTCCCGCCGAGCAGGTCAAGAGAAAGGGACGTCTGCAGCCGGGCAAGATGTTCCTGGTGGATACAGTCGAAGGCCGCATCATCTCCGACAAGGAGATTAAGCAGAAGCTCGCGTCCAGGCAGCCCTACGCGAAATGGGTGGCGGACAATCAAATCACGATGGATCAGTTGCCGGAACCGACGCGCATGCACTATCCCGATGCTGAGACGCTGTTGCGACGCCAGCGCGCGTTCGGATACTCCGATGAAGATCTGAAGATGATTCTCTCGCCCATGGCATTGAAGGGCGAGGAACCGATCGGTTCCATGGGCACCGACACTCCGCTCGCCTGCCTATCCGATAGGCCACAGTCGCTCTTCAACTATTTCAAGCAGCTCTTTGCGCAGGTGACGAACCCGCCGATCGACCCCATCCGCGAAGAGATGGTGATGTCGCTCATCAGTTATATCGGCAGCGAGCGCAATATTCTCGACGAAGCGCCTGAGAATTGCCACATGCTGAAGCTGGCGCATCCGCTGCTTACCAATCGCGATCTGGAGAAACTTCGCCGCGTTTCGAACCGCGATCTGTTGGCTACGACCCTTCCAGCCCTCTTCCGTGTGAGCGAAGGCGAAGCTGGGCTGCATCGCGCGCTCGACGAACTCTGCCGTCGTGCTTCGCACGCAGTCAAAGCAGGATATTCACTGCTCATTCTTTCCGATCGCGGAGTGGACAAAGATTACGCGCCCATCCCATGCCTATTAGCCCTTGCCGCGGTTCACAACCTGCTTGTTCGGGAAGAAACTCGCACGCAGGTAGCTCTGATCACCGAATCGGGCGAGCCGCGTGAAGTCATGCACTTCGCCCTGCTCAGCGGATATGGAGCGAGTGCAATCAATCCATATCTGGCGCTGGAGAGCGTCGAGAATCTCGCCTGGCGCGGTGAACTTGGCGAGGGCATCACTCCGGAAATCGCCGTCAACCATTTCCTGAAAGCCGTGAAGAAAGGCCTGCTGAAGACCTTCTCGAAGATGGGCATCTCGACACTGCAAAGCTACCAGGGAGCCCAGGTTTTTGAGGCCATGGGTCTCAGCAAAGAACTTGTGGAAGCCTACTTTGCCGGTACTACTTCGCGTCTCGAAGGTATCGGCCTTGAGGTTTTGGCAGAGGAAGCACGCCTTAAGCACGAATACGCGTTCCGTCCTCTGACCGAATTTGAAACTGAGCTTTCCGTCGGCGGCAACTACCACCAGCGCGTCAATGGCGAATATCACCTGCTGAATCCCCAGACGATCAGCAAGCTGCAGCAAGCGGTCCGGCAGGATAGCTTCAAGACCTTCCAGGAATACACGGAACTCATCGACAAACAGAGCGCGAATCTCTGCACCCTCCGTGGACTGATGAAGCTGAAGAAGTCGGAAAAGGCCGTTCCGCTGGAAGAAGTCGAACCCGCCAAGGAGATCGTCAAGCGTTTCACCACGGGCGCGATGTCGTTCGGCTCTATCAGCAAAGAAGCGCACGAAACGCTCGCTATCGCGATGAACCGTATCGGCGGCAAGTCGAATACCGGCGAGGGCGGGGAAGACGAAGAGCGATTCAAGCCCGATGCGAACGGAAACCTGCGCCGCAGCGCCGTAAAACAGGTAGCCTCGGCCCGGTTCGGCGTAACCGCAAACTACCTGGTAAACGCCGACGAATTGCAGATCAAGATGGCGCAAGGGGCCAAGCCCGGCGAAGGCGGCCAATTGCCCGGCCACAAAGTAGACGACGTCATTGCTCGTCTGCGGCACTCGATCCCCGGTGTCGGCCTGATCTCGCCGCCACCACACCATGACATTTACTCGATCGAAGATCTCGCGCAGCTGATCTACGATTTGAAGAACGTCAACCCCACGGCGCGCATCGCGGTGAAGCTAGTTGCCGAAGTAGGCGTAGGGACGGTGGCAGCCGGAGTCGCCAAAGCGCACGCAGACGTGGTCCTGATCAGTGGCGATTCTGGCGGAACCGGCGCATCGCCTCTAAGTTCGATCAAGCACGCCGGGATCCCGTGGGAACTCGGCTTGGCCGAAACTCAGCAGGTTCTCCTGCTCAACGATCTCCGCAGCCGCATTCGCGTGCAGACCGATGGCAAACTCCAAACCGGCCGCGACGTAGTCATCGGCGCGCTGCTCGGCGCGGAAGAATTTGGATTCGCGACGACCCCGCTCATTGCAATGGGCTGCATCATGATGCGCAAGTGCCACCTGAACACGTGTTCGGTTGGCATCGCGACCCAAGATCCCGCCTTGCGCAAGCAGTTCCAGGGACAGCCCGAGCACGTCATCAACTTCTTTTTCTTTATCGCCGAGCAGGTTCGACAATACATGGCCGAGCTTGGTTTCCGTACGTTCGACGAGATGGTCGGCCGCGTAGACATGCTCGATGTCGAGCCTGCCGTCGATCACTGGAAGGCCAAGGGGCTCGACTTCTCCGCGATCCTTTACAATCCTCCCGTGCCTTCTCGTATTGCACGCCGCTGCGTGCAGCCTCAGGATCACGGCCTCGAACAAGCGCTTGATCATCAACTGGTCGAACACTCGCTCGACGCTCTGCTGAGTCTCAATCAGCTCGAGATCAACTTGCCCGTCCGCAACATCCATCGCTCGGTCGGAACCATTCTGAGCGGAGAGGTGGCGCGCCGTTATGGATCGGCTGGCCTGCCGGACAATACGCTGAAGATCCATTTGAACGGCTCAGCCGGACAGAGCCTGGGAGCATTTCTGGCCAAAGGCATCACCATTACTCTCGAAGGAGAAGCCAACGACTACGTTGGCAAGGGACTCTCCGGCGGCCGCATCATCGTTTATCCGCCGAAAGACTCCGGCTTTGCGCCGGAAGAGAACATCATCATTGGCAACGTGGCGCTGTATGGCGCGACCAGCGGTGAGGCGTTCTTCAATGGAGTCGCAGGGGAGCGCTTCGCAGTCCGCAACTCAGGAGCGACCGCCGTCGTCGAGGGCGTCGGAGATCACGGTTGCGAGTACATGACAAATGGCCTTGTGCTGGTCCTGGGCTCCTGCGGTCGTAATTTCGCTGCTGGCATGAGCGGCGGCGTCGCGTATGTCTTCGATGAGCGAGGAGACTTCACCGAAAAGCGCTGCAACCTCGATTCAGTCGATCTTGAAGCGTTGCATGATATCCGGGATCTTCAGATCGTAAAGGATCTCGTCGCCCGTCATTTCGATTTGACCGCCAGCCGCCGCGCGAAATGGATGCTCGACAACTGGTCTGACGCTGTTCCACGATTCATCAAGGTGTTTCCGCACGAGTTCAAGCGAGTGCTCGGCGTGAACCGAAGCGAGCAAGCCTATATCCCGGGTGTGCCAGTTGCAGTCCTCGCTGCAGCAGGGCAGGTGCAGCATGGGTAAAACCACTGGCTTCATGGATTATTCCCGCGAGCTGGCGCCGCGTCGGCCAGTGCTCGAGCGCGTCAACGACTGGTTCGAAATTTACCAGGATTTTCCCGAGGACCAGCTTCGCAAGCAAGGCGCGCGCTGCATGGATTGCGGCGTCCCATTCTGTCAGACCGGATGCCCAGTCCACAATCTCATTCCGGATTGGAATGATCACGTTTTTCGCGGACATTGGAAAGAAGCAGTCCGCCAATTGCATGCGACCAATAACTTTCCGGAGTTTACCGGACGGATTTGTCCGGCTCCGTGCGAGGCTTCCTGCGTGTTGGGGATCACCTCGCCAGCGGTAACCATTAAGCAGAACGAAAAGAACATTGTCGAGCGCGGATTCCTCGAAGGCTGGATTCATCCCGAGCCACCAAAAGCACGAACCGGGAAGAAGGTGGCGGTCGTCGGATCGGGCCCCGCAGGTCTTGCGGCTGCCCAGCAACTCTGCCGCGCCGGCCACTCGGTCACGGTCTATGAAAAAGCCGACCGCATTGGCGGCCTGCTCCGCTACGGCATCCCCGAGTTCAAGCTCGAGAAGCACATCATCGATCGCCGTCTCGAGCAGATGTCCGCCGAAGGCGTGAAGTTTGTCCCCAACGCTGAGGTTGGAAGGAACGTCGCCGTCCAGGATCTACGCCGAGAATTCGATGCCATCGTGCTGGCGGGTGGCGCGGAGCATCCTCGTGATCTGAAGGTCCCCGGCCGCGAGCTGAAGGGAATTCACTTTGCAATGGAGTTCCTGCCGCAGCAAAACAAGCGCTGCCATGGGGACGCGGTCGATTCGTCGATTGAGATTCTCGCCACCGGCAAGCGCGTCGTCATCATCGGCGGCGGTGACACGGGCGCCGACTGTCTGGGCACTTGCCATCGCCAGAAGCCTATCTCGGTTCATCAGTTCGAAATCATGCCCAAGCCGCCAGAGGAGCGCTCGCCGCTGACCCCATGGCCGATGTGGCCGATGCAACTGCGCACCGAAGCCGCGCACGAGGAAGGCGGCATCCGGGACTGGAGCATCGCAACGACCAGCTTCACCGGCGACGAAAACGGCAACGTGAACCAACTGCACGCCGTTCGCGTTGGGTCTGCGCCCAAGTTCGAGCCCATTGCCGGCTCCGAATTCCACATGGATGCCGACCTCGTCCTGATCGCCATGGGCTTTCTCGGCCCTGTGCGCAACGGCATGATCGAACAACTCGGAGTGCAACTCGACAATCGTGGCAATGTTGCGACCGACCAGAACTACATGTCCTCAGTCCCTGGAGTTTTTGCCGCCGGTGACATGCGCCGCGGACAATCCCTCGTCGTCTGGGCGATCTCCGAAGGCCGCAAAGCCGCGGCATCTGTGGATGCCTACCTGAAAACTGCAACGGCCCGTCCGGTTGGTTCTCCCGTTTCGGCCGGACGGCAGATCGCGTCCTGATCATGACGACCCCGGCTGCAACGGCTAAGATGGACCGGGACCAAATCTCCCGGCCCATGATCCAACTGTCCGATATACAAGCGGCGCTCGGCCGCATTCGCGGCGACATCCGCGTCTCACCGTGCACATATTCCGAAACATTCTCCGGACTGACGAATAATTCCATCTATCTGAAGCTCGACAACCAGCAGCGCACCGGCGCCTTCAAGGAGCGGGGTGCGTTAAACAAACTTCTTACCCTTACTCCCCGCGAGCGCGAGCGCGGAGTCATTGCAGCATCGGCAGGCAACCACGCTCAAGGCGTTGCCTACCATGCCGGACGCCACGGCATCCGTGCGCGTATCGTCATGCCTCTTCCGACTCCCCTCACGAAGGTTTCGGCCACCCGCGCCTATGGCGCCGAAGTCGTTCTGCACGGGACGAACTACGATGCAGCGTACGATGAAGCTCTCCAGCAGGCCGAGCATGACGGACTCACGCTCATCCACGCCTTCGACGACAATACAGTGATCGCAGGGCAGGGAACCCTCGCGCTCGAAATCCTTCAACAGCAGCCGGACATTGAGGTCATCGTTTCTCCTATTGGTGGCGGAGGGCTAATCGGCGGTATTGCCTGCGCGGTGAAAGAGACCAATCCCAAGGTGCAGATTTTCGGAGTGCAACCCGCGCGCCTTCCTTCGATGAAAGCCGCGGTTGCCCAGGGCAAGCCCGTCACACTCGAATCCGCCAAGACCATCGCCGACGGCATCGCCGTTCGCCGTGCCGGCGAACTCACACTCCCGCTTGTCCAGAAATATGTGGACGATATTGTCACCGTTGAAGAAGAGGAGATCGCAAACGCGATCCTGCTATTACTGGAGCACGAGAAGACTCTCGCCGAAGGAGCCGGAGCGGCCGCCATCGCCGCAGTCCTCAATCGCAAGCTGCCGCTGGAACGCAAGCGCGTAGCGGTTCTCGTCTGCGGCGGCAACATCGATGTCACGCTGCTCTCCCGTATCATCGAACGTGGTCTGGTGAAAGACGGCCGTCTGGTCCGCCTCCGCGTCCACCTTCCCGATTACCCTGGAGCCTTGTATCGCCTCACGGGAATCCTTGCCGATCATCGCGCCAATATCGTTGAAACCGCCTACGATCGGGCATACCACGGTGTGAACCTGGGGGACACTGCGATCGATATCACGATGGAAACCCGCGGCCCCGATCACATCGCAGAATTACTTGGGGCGCTGGTCAGTGCGGGCTACACGCACGAGAGAATTTTGTAGCCTGGGAACGGAATCTTTACGGAGTCGCCTGGCTCATGTTCGGCTTCGATGGGCCGCCCTTGCACAAGATCGCGCAAATAACTACAGCTCCCCCGATTCCAGCTCCAATCTCAATCCACTTCGCATTAATGGCGCCTGCTTGCGTCGGCGCCAGCGGGGCTCCGCATATTTGATTCTCGTCGTATCCGTGCTGTTCGCCTTCGTGAACCGAAGCACTGGGCGCCGCTTCCTTTTGCTGTGTGCCCTTGGCAGGCCCTTCGCGCTCGACATTCACGTCGAGCTTGCGTGCCGATACCTGCAGTGTCCGGTTGACATCGCCAACTTCGTATTGGGTCCACTCGTTCAGCACCGGGACCACGTGCATACAATTTACGCGCACTTGGAATTTTGTCGATGTTCCAATGGAAACAGCCCCGTGTTCCAGTTCAAGGAAGTTGTCGCCAAACTTTGCCAGAGATCCCGGCCCGAGCATGACGCTCGATCCTTCCAGTGTGAGACTCGCGGAAAACCCGGCCTTGGTTTCGATTAAGTCTCCAGCAAATACCGCAGAGGAGTCCGTTGCCTCATAGCCGTTTACCCACACACCACCCTGCGTGCGCAAAATGGCCCCTGTCCTCGGCTGCGTAGGTATCTCCTGCCCGAGCAAGAACTGGGGCATTGCCAGCAGCATCAGCCAACACAGTAAAGAACGTAAAATAGGCACACGCATCCGAAGATCCGAAATCCACAGAGTTCTATCAAGAATCGTAGCGGCGGGTTTCCCGATCGTCTATTAGCTCTCTGGATGCCTGGTATGGATCGGTCGAAGGGGTATCGCGGTGCGCGAAATGCTTTCTTTGGGGCCTTTGTAATCGTATCTTGAGCTACGGTAAAACTTTGTAAATCATGAGTTTGCGTCGTTACTCGCGGGTTACAGTAGAGGTGGGCGTATGAAGCGAACACTCGCACAATTTGGATCGTCGATCGTCTTTGCCATCCTTTTGGGATTGGCTCCACAACCGTTCGGTTCTGGAGTATTAGCGCAAGCCCAGGATGCCCCACAGTCCGCCTTGGCCCGGCGTATCGGAGCGATCAAGACCATCACCGGGAACTCCATCGTGTTAGCGCCAGACTCCGGCGCTGACGTGGTGGTGAACATCCAGCCGAATGCGCGCATCCTTCGCATTGCCCCTGGTGCAAAGGATCTGAAGGATGCTTCTCCCGTTGCGCCTCAGGACCTTCAAGCGGGCGACCGAGTCCGCGTGCGCGGACAAGCGTCACCTGACGGGTCGATCGCAGCTCTGGAAATCATCGTGATGGCCCGCACCGACATCGAGGCGCGTCACCAGCAAGAGCAGCAGGATTGGCAGAAGCGCGGACTCGGTGGACTCGTGGACAGCATCGATTCGGCAACTGGCTCGGTCAAGATTTCTGTTACAGGCCTTGGGGGTAAGAAAGAGATTCTCGTTCACACCGTCAGGAACACGGTGATCCGCCGCTACGCTCCTGATTCCGTCAAGTTTGACGATGCCCGGCCGAGTACTCTCGCGGATATTCATCCCGGCGATCAGTTGCGCGCTCGTGGCGATCACAGTCCCGACGGATCCTCCATGCAAGCGGAGGAAATTGTGACGGGCAGCTTTCGAAATATTGCAGGAACTGTCAATTCCGTGGATGCGAGCGCGGGCACCATCAGCGTTCAGGACTTGTTGAGCAAGAAGCCGGTCATCGTGAAGATTACTTCTGAATCGCAGCTTCACAAGTTGCCGGCTGAGTTCGCGCAGCGCATCGCCATGCGGCTGAAAAGCAGTCTGCCCCCCGGGACACCGGGTGCCGCTGCAAGCGGTAACAGTGCGGGATCAAATGGAGCGCAATCTGGTTCTCCGGCCGGAAGACCTGCAGGAGCCATGCCGGGTGGAATGGGTGGTTCCGGAATGAACGGCGGCGGAATGGGCGGGATGCACGCCGGCGGAGATTTTCAGCAGATCCTGAATCACCTGCCATCGGTGACGATCACGGATCTGCATAAGGGCGATGCGATCCTGGTTGTCACCACTGAGGGATCTGGCGCCGCCAGTACGGCCATCACGCTCCTGAGCGGGGTTGAGCCGATTTTACAGGCGGCTCCCAACGGAAGTCAGGCGATGATGCTGACTCCATGGAGTCTCGGAGGCGCGCCCGGCGGCGACGCTATGCAATAAGGCTTTGTTTAGCAATAGAGTTTAGCGCAAGCAATCATTCTACTTAATGGAAATGGAAGGCAAGATGAAGCTGGAGAAGTGTGTGCGTTTCATAGTCATCGTCGCCGCAGTGGCCTTGCTGGGCGCGCCCTCATTCGCGCAAAACGCAGGGGGCGGAGCGCTGCGCGGTCAAGTCGCAGATCCCTCTGGCGCCGCCATTCCCGGAGCCAGTGTTGTGATGACACCGCAAACCGGATCTCCTGTGGTCGTCGCGAGTGACGGTCAAGGCCTGTACGAATTCAAATCGCTCCCTCCGGGGAAATACACGCTCACCGTTTCCGCCCAGGGTTTCACAATTTACCAGAACGGAAACGTCGTCATCGGGAATCAGCCCCTCCGGCTGAACGTTGCGATGGAGATCGCGGTCGAGCAGGAAAAGGTTCAAGTCTCCGATACCGCTCCCACCATTGACGTGAATCCCAGCAGCAATGCGGGTGCCATCGTAATTTCAGGTAAACAACTGGAAGCTCTGCCCGATGATCCCGACGAGCTGCAGTCCGATCTGCAAGCTCTTGCTGGACCATCCGCCGGACCCAGCGGCGGGCAGATGTACATCGACGGCTTCACCGCCGGACAGTTACCGCCGAAATCCTCAATTCGGGAAATCCGCATTAACCAGAATCCGTTTTCTTCCGAATTCGACAAGCTCGGCTACGGCCGGATCGAGATCTTCACCAAGCCCGGAACCGACAAATTTCACGGACAGTTTATGGTGGATGGAAATAATTCACCATTCAATGCCGCCAACCCCTTCGCGGGGGCGGAGCCGCCGTATTACTCCACGCAATTCAATGGCAACGTGGGCGGTCCCATCGGCAAGTCCGCCTCGTTCTTTTTCAATGTAGACCGGCGCGATATCAACGAGCTGTCCGTGATCAACGCGACCGATCCCACGGGCGACGGTTCTGAGATTGTCACTGGTTCGCTTCCCAATCCGCGGCACCGCACCAACATCGGCCCGCGCTTCGACTGGGCCGTCAACAAGAACAACACTCTTACGGCTCGCTATCAGTACTACCGCGACACGGAAAGCGGGCAGACTAACAACCAGTTCAGCCTTCCAACTCAAGCCTACGCGTCGCTGAGCAACGAACACACGCTGCAGGTCAGCGATACACAGGTATTCGGCTCCAAGATCGTCAATGAGACTCGCTTTCAATACAATCGCGAAAACAACACGCAGAATCCGCAGAATACATTCCCCGCTGTCAGCGTGCTGGGAAACTTTCTAGGTGGAGGCAATAGCGAGGGCACGCTGAACGACACAGAAAACAACTACGAGATTCAGAACTACACGTCGTTAATCCATGGCAACCACACCATAAAGTTCGGCGCGCGGATTCGCGCGACCCATGAAACCGATTATTCGACGTCGCAATTTAACGGCACCTTTGTTTTCTCATCGTTTTCGGCGTTTCAGCAGGGCACGCCGTCTCAGCTCAACATAACTCAGGGCCTGGCATCGTCTCCCAATGCAGCGCCCACCATTTCGGTGAACTATTACGACGTGGAACCGTATTTCCAGGACGATTGGCGCGTTCGCCCGAACATCACCTTGAGTTATGGACTGCGCTTCGAAACTCAGAATGCCATTCACGACCATGCGGACTGGGCCCCAAGGCTGGGGTTTGCCTGGGGAGTAGGGGGCGCGCACTCCGCTCCCAAAGTCGTCATTCGAGGCGGTTCCGGTATCTTCTACGAACGGTTTCAGGTCTCACCACTCCTGCAGGCTGAGCGATTGAATGGCGTGAATCAGACCCTGTACATCTACACGGACCCGACATGCTACCCGGGGATCGATAATCCTTTGACCGCTCCACTCTCGTCCTGCGGCACTCCGAGCACGACGACAACTTCCATGTATGAGGTTAGTCCGCGGCTGCACTCGCCCTATACAATCCAAAGCGCCTTCAGCGTCGAACGACAGGTCACGAAATCCGCAACGGTATCGGCCACATATCTGAACTCTCGCGGATTTGATCAGTTTCTTACGATCAACTCAACTGCGCCGTATCCCGGCACGCCGTGCTATCCGAGCTGTGCTGTTCCCAGCCAAAACACCTACCGCTACGTCTCAGAAGGGAATTTCAAACAGAATCAGTTGATCGTAAATACAAATATCCGGGTGGGATCAAAGCTTCAAGTTTTTGGCTTTTACACTCTTAACTATGCAAGGAGTAACACCTCAGGCGTCTCAAGCTTTCCCTCAAATTCGTACAACATCAGCCAGGACTATGGGCGAGGTTCGTTTGACACGCGTCACAGGCTTTTTCTCGGCGGCAGCATTGCCTTGCCGTACCTGTTCCGGCTCAGCCCGTTCATGATTGTGAGTTCAGGCTCGCCATTTAATATCAACTCGCCTTTCGATCTCAATGGCGATTCACAGTACAACGACCGTCCCGGACTGGTTTCCACGGCGAAGTGTCCGCTTGGCACTACGCCGTCGGGGACGATCTACTGCACGCCTTACGGCACGTTCGACGCCTCGGGCCTGACCGGCACGCTCTTGCCCATTAACTACGAAACAGGTCCTGCGCATTTCGTAATGAACCTGCGCCTCACCAAGACGTTCGGGTTCGGGCCGAGCACCAAGAAGAGTGGTTCCGGCGCCGGCGGTCCTCCGGGCGGAGGAGGTCCGCATGGTGGTGGTCGGCACGGCCCATTGTTCGGAGGCGGCGGAGGCCCGATGTCGATGTCGTCGAGCTCCGATCGGCGCTACAACCTCACCCTCGGCGTGAGCTTCCGCAATGCCTTCAACAATTTGAATCTGACCAATCCCGGAGGAGTTCTGAGTTCGCGCTACTTCGGCGTGTCAAACAACATTCAGGGATTCCCCTTCTCGCCAGGTACGACCGCGAACCGCCGCATCGATCTGGTTGCTACGTTTAGCTTCTGACCAGATGCACTCTTCTTGTCATTCGGCGAAGCGCTCGGCTGGGTTATCCTGAAACAGGAGAGAATTGTCCCCGGCGTAAATACCACAAGACCAGAAGACCGATTGCCACTGCTTCCGATTACCAGGAGAAAGTTCGTCCGTCTCGCAGCGGGCGCGGGTATTGCCGCGCTCGGCGTCGACAGCGTTCTCATTGAGCCCAATCGTCCAAAGCTCGTGAGGCGCGAAATTCGGCTGCGTCGCTGGCCAGCGCACCTCGACGGATTCAACATCGCCCTGCTCAGCGATTTCCATTACGACCCGTACTTCTCCATTCACCCGATCCGTTCTGCCATTTCCCTTGTCAATGAAGTGCATCCCGAACTCGTGGTTCTGACCGGTGATTTCGTGTCTGAGCCGTTTTTTGGTGAGCATGCGAAGGGAGCCGAGGTAGCTGAGCCTTGCGCACACCTGCTCCGCCGCCTGCAGTCACCCCACGGACTCTGGGCAGTGCTGGGCAATCATGATGCATTCACCGATCCCGATCGGGTTACCAGCGCCTTGCGCTCCGAGGGAATTCAGGTGCTTTCCAATCAATCCGTCCCCATCGAGCGCAATGGCGCGCGCTTCTGGCTGGCAGGAGTGGACGACGTGCTCGGCAAAACAGCGGACCTCCCGAAAACTCTGCACGACGTTCCCTCCGGTGAAGCCACCGTCCTGCTCGCGCATGAGCCCGATTATGCTGACAGAGTTGCGCGTCACCCTGTGGATCTTCAACTCTCCGGCCACTCTCATGGCGGGCAAGTTCGATTCCCGTTCTTGCCTCCACTCTACTTGCCCGAACTCGCCAGGAAGTACATCTGGGGCCAGTACCAAGTCGGGAATCTGACGCTTTACACGAATCCCGGAATCGGCACGGTTTCGTTCCCCGTCCGCCTGAACTGCCCGCCCGAAGTGACGCTGATAACCGTGCGCCAGGGCTAGTCGGACCAATCCTGCGGACAGGTTATGCAACTCCTTTCACATGCGGTAATCCGAAACCTTCGTGTATGAGCGTAAGTCGTTGATTCCAATAAAAATAACCGACAGCTGCTTGGCCTGAGAGTTGCGCTTGGCTATGTGCAGTCAAACCTTGTTCGAGGTGGGTGAGAAACATGCGTCGTCGCAACTGGCCTGCGACTTTCCTGATTCTGTTTTCGGCGATGGCTTTAGCCAGCGCGTCTGATTCCAGTCCTCGCGGCAATCTGCTGGCCCAGCGGGAACTTCGGCTGTCCGGCACGCTCAAGCGTGCTTCGCAGTTCGTAGACGTTCTCCACGTCAGCTCGCGCGCCTCTTCTTGCGGAGAGGTTCAACCGCCCGAAGCTCTCGCCACGCCCAATCCACTCTTCACTCCCAATGCGCGTGGAAACAAGGTGAAAGTCAGCTTCATCATCGGCACCGACGGCCGCGTGCACAGTCCGCTGATTCTCGAGAGCGCTGGGCTCGTCGGGGATTGGCATGTTCTGCGAACCGTCCGTACCTGGAGATATCGTCCTGCGACCTGCAACGGAGTTCCCACCGAGACCGAGGGCAAAGTCGAATTCTCCAGCCGGTAAGCTTTGAAGCTTTGGGCTAGAATTGCCTCAGGAGTGGGTGCCTCATCCGTGGACAAAGAGAAGAAGACTCCGGGACCTTTCCAGTCGCCGCTGGACGCGCCTGTGCAGGGGCCAGAAATCGAAGAACTCTATCGTCGCTTGCAGCCGGCATCGCGGCGCAACCAAACGCAATCGCCGGAACCGATCCCGGCCGCGGTGGAAGCGGCCCAGCAACTCTCGATCTCCATGGATTCGGAGAACGCGATCAACGATTTGGCGAGGGACTTGGCCGCCGATTCGTCTCTAGTTCCGTGTGCCGCCTGCGGATACCGCAACCGAAAAGGCAACCGGTTTTGTGGCAAATGCGGTAGTTCACTGTCCGAGAGCGCTGGAGCGCAAATCACGCCCACACAAGCGATCGCGCCGGTGCCGAATCCCTTTGCTGAGCTCGAACGGAGTCCGTCCTCAACAGGAACCACAGGCAACGAGACTCATCACTACCACCACCACTATCACCATCACTACTTCAACGGAGCGCCAGAGGCCGGCTATCCGCGAGCGGCTGCCGAGCCGGTTCGAGAAGAGAAGCTCCGTCCCAATCCTGCGATGCGCGGCGATATGAGCCGAGCAGAGGCTGCCGTACGGCGAGTTACACAGGAATGGGTTCTGGCCTGCAACACGCGCCACCTCGACGATCTGCTGGAACTTTACACATCGGACGGGCTGGTATTGCGGTCGAACTATCCTCCGATTCGCGGATCTGCCGCCATTCGGGAATTCTTCTTCGGCGCCCTCGATGCCGGGCTTGGAGAGGTGGAAGTGGAGCCTCTTCGGGTCGATGTGGTCGGCGATCTGGCCTACGAAGCCGGGCGATGCAAGGCGCTCATTCCCAGCTCAACCGGCAAGCGCCGGGAAGAACGCGGAAAATACCTGTGGGTGTTTGCGCGGCAAGCCAATACCGAATGGAAGCTGGCAGCAGACTGCTGGTCGAGCGATCTGACGCTCAGCATGATGGAATCTGATATTCCGGTGAATGCTGTGGTGAAGACCAATCCGCTTCGTAAGCCCTAAGCTTTCCGTTCTAAGGGAACAACCGCCAGTTTTGCCAAGTCCACCCGCAATTGCTCCAGCGACTGCATTTGAATCGTGTGCATGCCCATGTTCGCCGCGCACTCCAGGTTCAGCGCGCGATCGTCGATAAAGCAGCATTGTTCAGCCGGAATCTGCGCTATCTCCAGAGCCAAACGGTAGATATCGCGTTCCGGCTTGCGCAGTCCCACAAAGCAGGAGCTGATAAACAGCCGAAAGATCTTGCGCAATCCGAACGTATCCATCCGGTAGTAGTTCAACTCACGCGACTCGTTGTTGATCGTTCCCATCAAGTACTTGCCTGTATCGCTCAGAGCCTGAGCGACTTGCAACATTCCGGGAATTGGTTTGGATAGTCCGAAGATGTACTCGCGGAACGTCTCGGGAGTGAATGCTCGATCGCGGTAGAAGACTGTCCGTTGCAGGTATTCGTCGAGCGTGATCTTGCCGCGCTCAAACGAGAGACACCAGCATCTCGTGCCGGCTATTGAATTCGGCAGGATCGATATCGAAATGCTTCAGCGCCTCGGCGCGTTCACTATGGTCCCACGCATTGGTGAGCAAAACTCCGCCGACATCCCAAAACAGAGCGCGAATCTCCGACAAGCAATCCTCCCAGAGCTATCGAGAAGTGTAGATGATCTTTTCCTACTGGCGGTAGGCGGCCGAAACGGGAATCTCTTTGTGGTCGATGAACTTGGCCGGGAGCTTGCGCTATTTCTTTTTCTTCTTGCTGTCAGCTTCTGGCGGTACGCCAAGAAAATGCTGCACGTGCGCAACCACCGGGAATTCTTTTCCCGCGCGCCCGATCGTCAGATCCCGTTCCTGCCCCGGAGTTCCCCCAAGCATCGACCACACTTGTCCCATGGTCGATCCGTGAACCGGAATACCATCGACTGCAATCAGCGAATCCCCAGCCTGCACGCCTTCCACTGCCGCCTTCCCTTCGAATTCCGGCACTCCCAGGATCGTGTATCGCCCATCGTCCTCGGGCCTCAAGACGAGCCCAATGACATCGAAATCGGGGAAGTTGAACAAACGCCGGATATCGAAGTAAACCGTCGAGCGTGCATAATCCAGGCCCACGCGATAGTTCAGCAGCAGGTTCGACCCAATCAGCCCAACGGTAGGCGACGCGGCGCGCTTTCCCAGAAACTCGACCATGGGCATGGGCAGCGCGACCATCGCGGCGTCCGTCAGAAATAGCGGCCCGGATTGCACCCGATCGACGCGCGTGACTTTCCATTTCTTCTCGTCATCGGCGCCCCACATGCTAGCGGAACCCACTGCGCCGATCATCTGCGGCCACTCCGGATGAGCCTCGGCCAGTTTGTCAAACAGGTCCTCGGAAAGAAAACTGATGCATGAGCCCACATCCAGTCCGAGACTATATTTCTTGTTCTCGATCGTGGTGGGGATCTCAATCAGCCCGTTCTGCGGACTGATCATCACTTTGGCCGAAGAGCCCTGAAAGTGAATCGATCCCGGCACTCCGATCGAGAACTTGTGTCCGGGGAAGTCGATCAGCACGTCATATTGCCGCAGCACGCTCGATGGGATGTTGATATCTGCGCTCATCCCCGCCGCCAGAACGGATGCGGCATTCACCGGCCGCAGCGGAATCTTCGTTTCCTTGGCGGCGTCCAGGGGAATCGTGAATCCGCCAACGGTGATCTCTTTCGGCGGAGGCGAAGAGCATTCCCTGTCGCCGCAAGTAACGTCCAAGCCAAGCAACGTCGCAGATCTACGAGAGAGATACAGATCAGGATTGCCGTTATCCACCCATGCGCGAATGGTGTGCTTGGATCCGTCTGGCAGAGAAATCTCGGCATTGATGACCACACGGTTGTGATCGATGATGGCCGGCACGGTAACGGATCGAGGCGAAGCGCCAGAGGCAGCTTGCTGCGCCAGCATGCCAGGGCAAACCAAGAGTAATTCGCAGATCGCCGCCAAAACCCTCATCACCAAATTGTAGCGTCCGTCTCGGCACCGCCGCTGCAAAGCGATAAGCTTCCTTAGTGAACCTTAGTGCCCTGAGTGGTTGTCGCTTTTGCTTTTGGGACTGCCGACCCGTGAACAAATGTCTTGTATAATCACGAGTTTGACTGACGAGCCCTGAACCATTCTGGGAGGCTGATTGGCACAAGCGGAAATCGGAATCATCGGCGGCAGCGGCCTATACTCCATGCCTGGCCTGACGAAGGTTAAGGAGGTCCGCATCAGAACTCCATTCGGCGCTCCGTCCGACACGTATGTCTGCGGCACGCTTGAGGGACGCAGAGTCGCCTTCCTCGCCCGCCACGGACGCGGTCACCGCATCCTGCCCAGTGAACTGAATTTCCGCGCCAACATCCATGGCTTCAAACAGCTTGGCGTCGAGCGCATTGTCTCGATCTCCGCTGTAGGATCGCTCAAAGAAGAGCACAGGCCGCTTGAATTTGTGATCCCCGACCAGTTCTTTGATCGCACTCGCCACCGCGTGGACACATTCTTCGGCAACGGCATTGTCGCGCACATAGCGTTTGCCGACCCCGTATGCCCGGAGCTCGCCAGCGTAGTTGCGCATTCTTGTCAAAAGGCCGGCGTAGTCGGCAAGCGCGGCGGCACATACCTCTGCATGGAGGGTCCGCAGTTCTCAACCAAGGCCGAATCGAATGTCTATCGCAGTCTCGGCATGGACGTCATCGGAATGACCAACCTGCAGGAAGCAAAACTGGCCCGCGAAGCTGAGCTTTGTTACGTCACCGTTGCCATGGTTACGGATTACGATTGCTGGCATCCACACCACGATTCGGTTACGGTCGATCAGATCGTGGCCGTCCTGATCAAAAACGCAGAAAATGCCGCGAAAGTCGTTCGCCAAACCGTAGCCGACATGCCGCGCGATCGTTCCTGCAAGTGCGGATCAGCCTTGGCGCACGCCATCCTTACCGACAAAAAGAAGATTCCCGCCGCAACGAAAACCAAGCTGAAGCTGATCGTCGGAAAATATCTGCAACCCTCAAAGTCCAAATGAAAGGTTCTCCTTCGTGCTCCTTCGCGTCCTCTGTGGTTAATGCTTTTCGAAGGTGCCAAGCAATCCTATGAGCATACTCGTAGTCGGTTCCGTAGCGTTCGATGACGTTAGCTCCCCGTCCGGCAGCGTAAAGAACATCCTCGGCGGTGCCGCCACATATTTTTCCCTCGCCGCGAGCTACTTCACAGATGTCCGTGTCGTCGCTGTCGTCGGCGAAGACTTCGGCCCTGAGCAGGAAAATGTCTTCCGCAAGCACAACATCGACACTCGTGGACTGGAGCGTTCGAAAGGGAAGAGCTTTCGCTGGGGCGGAACCTACACCGACAATCTCAACGAAGCGAAGACCGACTACACAGAGCTGAACGTCTTCGAAACTTTTCAGCCCCGCATTCCCAAAGAATACGAAGACACCGATTTCCTCTTCCTCGCCAACATCCAGCCCACACTGCAAGCCCAAGTGCGGCAGAAACTCAAAGGCGTCCGCCTGACGGGATGCGACACGATGAATTACTGGATTAACCGCACCCCGAAAGAGCTCGCCGAAACCCTCAAACTGGTGGACGTGCTGCTGATCAACGACACTGAAACCAAGATGCTGGCCCACGAATCAAACCTGCCACGTGCCGCGCAGAAGGTTCTGGCCATGGGGCCGCAGGCGCTCGTCATCAAGCACGGAGAATACGGCGCCACCATTTTCTTCCGTGAGGGAGCCTTCGGTATCGGACGTCACCCGTTCCGCGCTCCGACTCTACCCATCGACGAGGTAAAAGATCCCACTGGCGCAGGCGATTCCTTCGCCGGCGGATTCATGGGTTACGTGGCATCGCAGAAAGAACTAAATCGCGAGGTCCTCAAGCGCGCCCTCTTCTACGGAGGCGTCATGGGATCGTTCGCCGTCGAGCGCTTCGGCACCGAGCGCCTGCAGTCGCTGACTCGGGACGAAATCGAAGAACGGTTCCAGATCTTCCGTGAGTTGACGCATCTGGAATAACTCGCCGCCGTTCGACAGCGCGATGCCGAAGCATTCCAAAACCGAGCCCGCGAATCCCAACTGGGATTCAGAAACCAACCTGCTCGTCTGGCTCGCGACCTGCGTGTCGATCCTGTCATTCCTGTTTTACTACCGCACCGGCGACGTCCTGCTCTATGGAGACGCCATCGCACACATCAACATCGCCCGCCGTGTTTTCGATTCCAAAACTCCCGGCCTGCTGCAACTCGGAACAGTCTGGCTCCCCCTACCGCACCTGCTGATCATCCCTTTCATCATTTCCAAACGCATGTGGCAGGGCGGCGCGGGAGGCTCGATTCCCTCGATGGTCGCCTATGTTTTCGGAGTGATCGGGATATTCCGTCTGATGCGCCGCGCTCTCCCCCGCACCCAGGCGATCGAAACTCCCGCGCGCATTGCAGCCTGGACCGCCGCCATCATCTACGCCGCAAATCCCAACCTCATCTACATGCAGGCGACCGCCATGGGGGAGACTCTGTACCTGGCATTCTTCATCTGGGTGATCGTGTATTTCACTGAGTCCTTTCGCGGCGACACTAAAGCACTCACGAAGTCCGGCCTGTGCGTGGCCGCGGCCTGTCTGATTCGTTATGACGGCTGGTTTCTCGCCGTGGCGATGGCGGTAACTGTCCTTGCGCTCGCATTCTGGCCAGCATCACACGGAGATTCGAAATTCACCCGGCCCACGAAAGCCGCTGCCTTGAAGTTTGTCCTGATCGCAGCAGCGGCACCTGCGTTCTGGCTCGCATACAACGGAATCGTCTATCGTAATCCTCTGGAATTTGAGAACGGTCCCTACTCCGCCAAAGCCATCGAGCGCCGAACCCAAAGCGCCGGCAGCCCGGGGCACCCGGGCGGCGGCAATCCATTGCTCGCGGGACTGTATTTCCTCAAATCTGCAGAAGACAACATCGCGCGGAACGAATGGTTGCAGCGAACCTGGATTCTGCTGGCCTTCGCCACGCTCATAGGAGCTATCGCAACCAAGTCGCGGTCAACAATCTCAACGGCGCCGCTGCTTTTCTTCCTGATCCCCATCCCGTTCTACGCTCTTTCGATTGCCTATGGCGGTGTCCCAATCTTTATCCCGCAGTGGTGGCCGTTCACCCACTACAACGCGCGCTACGGACTGCAATTGCTCCCAGCTCTCTCGGTGGGCCTGGCCCTGCTCTTGTATTTCGTGGCGCAAATTGAGGAATGGTCGTCGCGCGTTCGCCTCGCTTGTACCGTCGCCCTCCTCGCGATCGTGGCGGCGAGCTACCTGTCGATCTGGCGTGCCGTCCCCGTCTGCCTCGAAGAAGCCCGCGTCAACATGCGGACTCGCACAGAATTGCATAAACAGCTTGCCATCCTGCTCGACAAGCTTCCTGAAAACTCCACGCTGCTCATGTACACCGGAGACCACGTCGGCGCCCTCGAGCGCGCCGGCATTTCACTTAGTCACACCATCAATGAAGGCAACCACCGCGTCTGGATACAGCCCACGGACCCTCAGGGTCTCTGGGAGCGCGCTCTCGCGGATCCAGCCAAATACGCCGATTACGTCCTGGCATTCGAAGGCGATCCAGTCTGGCAGGCCGTGCACAACGCGCATCTGCGAGAGTTGGTCGAGATTCATGTGACCGGTCAGGCGGCCGCGGTCCTCTACCGGGCGCGGTAATCACTGCGGTTAACGCAGCAACCTGCTGGCCGAATGATAAAATCCGGCCATCCGCATTCACTTATGAACTGGGACCATTTCGTCGATCTCATGCACCGCGAGCTGGCGAGCGGGTTCGTCTCCAGTTCGCTCCTGCGTCTGCTGATCGCGGCAATTCTCGGAGGTCTCATCGGCCTGGAGCGTGAACTCAAGCACCGCGCTGCCGGACTACGCACCACAATTTTCATCTGCTTCGGTGCGGCGCTGTTTACGGTACTTTCCCGCGGCCTTGCGGCTGAGCCTTCCGACTACACGCGCATCGCGGCCCAGATCATCCCCGGCATCGGCTTTATCGGCGCAGGATCCATCATCCACACCCGCGGACTCACCTCCGGCCTGACCTCTGCCGCCACTATTTTCGTTGTCGCGTCGATCGGAATGGCGGTCGGCGGCGGCCTTTACGTGACGGCAATGTTCGCGACCGCGCTCGTCCTGCTGACGCTGTTCGCGCTCGGCCACATGGAGGAGACTTTCAATCTCAAGCTCCTGATGACCAGCTATGAAGTGACCGGAGCCAGCCTGGAAGAGATCAGCAATGAGGTCAACCGCATTCTCGAGAGTCACCACCGGCTCATGCAAAACATAAATACCGGCAGCACCGGACAGCATATCCGCCTGCAGTTCGATGTTGAGGGGTGCAATCGGGACCAGAGGGAATTGCTAAGACGATTAAAAGCTTCCACGGTTCTCACCGGTGCTGCGGCCCTTGGACGAGTGGAGCGCGAGTGAACTCCGACGTCCGCACCATCCCATTCATCAAGGCCAACGCCTGCGGCAACGACTTTCTGCTCATCGATTCCGCCGTGGCGCCGGCTGATATCGAAGAATTCACGCGTCAAATCTGCGATCGTCACCAGGGAGTGGGGGCCGACGGCGTCGAATGGATGTCCCCGCACTCTTCGGTCGATGTCGAAATCCGTCTCATCAATGCCGACGGATCGCACGCCGAAATCTCCGGCAACGGTACGCGCTGCGTTGCCGCCTACATCTCGGCGACGCAGAATAAAGAACGCATCTCGATCCTCACCGGGGCGGGAACAAAAGTGTGTTCTCTGATTTCCTACCGCGACTCGGAATATGAATTCGAGACCGAAATGGGCAGGGCGAATCTTGATAAGGAATTAGTTCTCAATCCCGGCAGCGGGGAAGTGCGCGGGGTTCCCGTGTCGATGGGCAATCCGCACTACGTGGTATTCGTTTCGCAGTTCGCGCCAGACTGGCAGGCGCAAGCCGCGAAAATCCAGGCGCTGCCGAATTTTCCCGAAGGAGTGAACGTCGAATACGTTACGGCGAATGGGCGCCACGATATCTGCGCTCGTTTCTTCGAACGCGGCGCGGGCGAGACGCAGTCCTCCGGAACCGGTTCGTGCGCCTCCGCCGCAGCCGCGATCGCCACTGGACGCGCAGACTCGCCAGTGAAGGTCCACGCTCCCGGAGGCACGCAGACGGTCCGCCGCGATGGCGACAACCTTTTCCTCCGCGGCCCTGCCCGCCTGATCTGTCGCGGAGAATTCTTTCTCAGTTGAATCACAGCCAAATGTCCACCGCCCGCCAACTCGTCAAGCCGCCGGCGCTCCGTCCCGGAGATACCATCGGCATCATCGCCCCCGCCAGCAATGTGAAACTGGCCGATCTCGAAGCGGGCTGCCAGGCACTGCGCGCTGCCGGATATCAGACCGTTTACCTCGATTCCATGCTCGAACGCGATCTTTATTTCGCCGGAACCGCAACTCGCCGGGCGCGCGAACTCGAACAAATGTTCACTCGCGAAGACGTCCGTGCCATCGTCTGTGCCCGCGGAGGCTACGGTGCGAACTATCTGCTGCGAGAAATCGATCTGAGTAAGATCAAGGCGAATCCAAAGATTTTCGTCGGCTATAGCGACATCACCGCGCTGCTCACCTATTTTCTCGATGCTGCCCAACTCGTCGTCTTCCACGGGCCAATGGCCGCCAAAGATTGGGCGCACGGTGGCGGAGTCGATCTCATTTCCTGGCAGTCAGCGTTGACTGCTCCGGCTGCGTGGGACCTGCCTCTGAATCCGGGAGTCACTGCGCTCGTCGAAGGCCAAGCGGAAGGCATTCTCTACGGTGGATGTCTCTCGATTCTCGTCGCCTCCCTCGGCACTCCATACCAAATTAAAACCCAAGGCACGATCCTCTACCTCGAAGACCTGGCTGCGAGGCCCTTCCAGATCGATCGCATGTTGATGCAGCTTAAACTCGGCGGATTTCTGGACAATGTAAAAGCCATTATCTTCGGAGAAATGCTCGACTGCGTGCAATCTCCCACTCAGGACTACACACTGCAGGAAGTCATCACGCGCGTCGTCGGAGACCTGGGCGTGCCCGTAGCCTCCGGCGTTCGCTCCGGCCACGTCACATCAGGTAACATCACTCTTCCGTTCGGGGTGAAAGCCAAGCTGTCGGCGACGAATGGCGCGGTATCGCTAAGAATTCTGGAATCAGCAGTGGTGTAGGTTTCCTTAGTGAACCTTCGTGTTCCTTAGTGGTTGATGATGCTTTTGAAAGTATGAAGATGTCAAAACACATCCATCTGATCGGCATCTGCGGCACGGCCATGGCCTCGCTGGCCGGCATGCTCAAAGAGCGCGGGTTCCACGTCACCGGTTCCGATGCCGCCGCCTATCCCCCCATGTCGGACTTCCTGCGCGATCTCGGAATCCCGGTCGCGCAACCATTCGACGCGAAGAACCTCGAACCGAAGCCGGATCTCATCGTAGTCGGCAACGCAATCTCACGGGGCAACGTCGAACTCGAGCACATCCTCGACCATCGCCTTCCGTTCTGCTCGCTCCCACAATTGCTGCACGACGAATTCCTGCGCGGCAAAGAAGTCCTCGTCGTCGCGGGAACCCACGGCAAGACCACGACCACCTCCATGCTCTCGTGGATCTTCCACTCTGCCGGGCTCGATCCATCGTTCCTCATCGGAGGCATCGCCGAAAACTTCGGGTCCAGCTTTCATCTGGGGAGAGGGAAGCACTTCATCCTCGAAGGCGACGAATACGATACAGCGTTCTTCGACAAGGGACCAAAATTCCTACACTACTTTCCCGACGCAATCATCCTCACCTCAGTCGAATTCGATCACGCCGACATTTACAAAGATCTCGATGCCGTGGAGACTGCATTCAAACGCCTCGTGAACCTGGTTCCGCGGCGTGGACGCATTGTCGCTTTCGATGGCGCTGCCGGGGATGCAACGGAAAGCCCAAGCCTGCAGCGCGTCCTTGCAAGGGCGTTCTGCCCCGTGGACCGCTACGGAGCGGGTGGACGCGCAGATTGGAAGGTCACGAACCTCCGTCTCGACCCCAGCCGCACCACCTGGACCGTCCTGCTCAAAGGCGAACCCTGGGCCGATCTCGAGTTCGCGCTGGCTGGCGAATACAACGTGTGGAACGCGACAGCCGCGGCCGCATTGGCATTTACCTGCGGGGTGTCCAAAACCGCGATCGCCTCCGCGCTGAAAACCTTTAAGAGCGTCAAGCGCCGGCTCGAGGTGAAAGCGCAGGTGAACGGCATCACCATCATCGACGATTTCGCGCACCATCCCACGGCCATTGCCGGAACTCTCAAAGCCCTTCGCACCCGCTATCAGGGATCGCGCCTCTGGGCCATTCTCGAACCGCGTTCCAATACCTTGCGCCGCCGCGTTCTGCAGAGCGATCTGGCCCGTAGCTTGGGACAAGCTGACGAAATCGTCGTAGCGAATGTTTTTCGCTCCGAAGCCGTTCCCGAGAGCGAACGTCTGGAACTTCCCGCGTTGGCTGTCGAAATTGAGCAAAACGGACACAGAGTCCGCCTTCTTGCGGATGCTGATGCGATCGTTCAGACCATCGCTCCAGAACTCCGCAGCGGGGACGTCGTCGCGATCCTCTCCAATGGCGGCTTCGGAGGAATCTATGAAAAGCTCCCCGCCCGCCTCCGGGAACTGGCGAGCAAGCCATGATGATGAATTTGAAGCTTGCAGAAATGAAGTGTAGCGCAGGTATCCCGCCAGCTTTCGTGGCCGTGACTGGCCGTCACCAACCCGTTGATCTACGAAATGGTTCCTGCATGAAAGGGAAGCGCACGACTTCAGTCGTGCTGCTAGATCGCATACCCCTTCTAATAGTTCTTGTTCTCGCCCTTCTCGTATTTCTTGCCTCCGCTCGGGGGCAGTCCGCCGAAACTTCATACTCGATCTCCCTTGCCAATCCCGAGCAGCATCTCGCCGAAGTTCACATCACCTTACCCGCAGGCGCCTCGACCCGCGAACTTCAACTTCCCGTCTGGAATGCTCTCTACCAGGTCCGCGATTTCTCTCAATATGTGAACTGGGTTCGCGCCAAGGACTCCGCAGGTGGCCCGCTTCCGATCCGCCTGCTGGATAAGAGCAGCTGGCAAGTTACAGGGACCTCTGCCGGAGCAACGATCGAGTATCAGATCTACCTCGATTCCCCGGGACCATTCGGCGCCCAACTCAACCCGCACCATGCGTTTCTGAATCTTGCGCAGGTGTTGATGTATCCCGCGGACGCGCGAAACGCGCCCATGAAGGTGCAGTTCAGCCGAGTCCCCGCGGGCTGGCGCATTGCGACGCCCCTTGCTCCGGTCAACAATAGTTACACCGCTGAGAATTACGACCGTCTCGTGGACTCCCCATTCGAACTCGGAACTTTTCAGGAAGCCGATTTCGATGAATCCGGCGGCCACTTTCGCGTCATCATCGACGCCGATCCGGCAGACTACGATTCCGCGCAGATCGTCTCAGCGCTGCATAAAATCGTCGGCGCAGCGATTTCCTGGATGAACGATCGCCCCTTCGATACCTACACGTTCTTTTACCACTTCCCGCGCGGTCCGGCTGGAGGTGGCATGGAACACGCCTATTCCACAGCCATCGATATCAATGCCGAAGCTCTGAAGCAGAATCTGGGCAGCCTCACCACCGTTACCGCGCATGAATTCTTTCATCTGTGGAACGTCAAACGCATTCGGCCCCAGTCCCTGGAGCCCATCGATTACACCAAGGAAAACTACACGCGAGCTCTGTGGTTTAGTGAAGGTGTGACCAGCACCGCCGCAGGAACCATCGAAGTACGTTCCGGTCATGCGGACGAACGACAATATCTCGCGTACCTCAGTGACCAGATCACTGAACTCGAACGCCGGCCGGCGCACCTCACTCAATCGGCAGAGCAGTCGAGCCTCGACGCATGGCTCGAAGGTTCCGGATACTATCGCCGCCCGGAACGTAGCATCTCCTACTACAACGTTGGCGAGTTGCTGGGCATCCTGCTCGACCTGACCGTGCGTCAGTCCACGCACGATCAGGAGTCTTTGCGCGAAGTTCTCCAGTGGATGAACGCGAACTACGCCAAGAAGAAATTGTTCTTCGACGACTCCGAAGGAGTCCGCCGCGCCGCCGAGGCCGTCAGCCGCGCGGATCTTGGCTGGTTCTTCTCCCGGTATGTCGCCAGGCCGGGCGAGATCCCCTGGAACGATTTCTTCCGCTACGTCGGCCTGCGGGTTGAGACGGTATCGAACACCGTGCCCAACCCGGGCTTCATCGGCTCCCGAAACTTCGATGGACCGATGACGGTCACCGCCGTCACTCCCGGCAGCGATGCCGAACGCGCCGGTCTGCGCGTTGGCGACACGATTACCGAAATCATGGGCAAGCCCGCCGGGCAGGAATCCCGCGCTCAACTAAGCCGCCTCGCGCCTGGTGACACACTCGCCGTTAGAGTGCAGGCCCGTCGCGGAGGCGAGCACGAACTGAAGTGGAAGGTCGGATCTACACAGGAACTCTCGTATGAGCTGAAAGACCTCGATCAGGTCACGCCCGAGCAGCGCGCGCATCGTGCAGCGTGGCTGAAAGGCGAAGCAGAAACCGCCGCATCCACGGAGCCTTCCGCAAAATGATCCGCACCTGCATGCTGCTCCTGTTCTGGGTCCTGGCAATGCCGTTCGCAGCCTTGATCGGCTTCACGCACGCCTTCATCGCGGGCAATGTACGCGTCCTCTATCGTCTTTTCATGTGGGGTGCATGGGGCGGAGTGTGGGTCACCGGAGTGCGCGTCGAGGCCATCGGACTCGACCGCTTCGATCACTCGCGCAGCTATATCTTCATGACCAACCACGTTTCGAATCTCGATCCGCCGATTCAGATTCCTCTGATCCCCAAGCGCACCTCGGTCATGGTCAAGAAGGAATTGTTCAAAGTCCCGATTCTGAGCCGTGCCATGCGCATGGGGTCGCTGGTCGCTGTGGACCGCGGCAACCGCGACGCCGGCATTGAAGCCGTCCGTGCGGCCAAGGCCGCCGTGGAGCAGGGACTCAACATGACGATCTATGTCGAAGGCAAGCGCTCCTTCGATGGCAAGCTGTTGCCCTTCAAGAAAGGCCCATTCTATCTGGCCGTCGAATGCGGAGTTCCCGTCATCCCAATGACGATTGTCGGCACGCATTACGCCATGCCGAAAGCACGCTTCTCGATCAAACCGACCAAGGTCCAAGTAATCTTCCACCACCCAATCGAACCCAGGGATTTCGGCAGCAAGGAAGAGTTGATGGAGAAAGTGCACTCCGTAATCGAAAGCGGGCTGCCGGAAGAGTACCGCCACAACCCCAAAGAAGAAAGCGCCTCCGTCGGGTCATGAGCGATTGCAGATTCTAGATTGCAGATTTCAGATTGCGTGCGCCCCCCGCTCTTCAGCCGCAGAATAATTGTCATTTCGATGGTTAATTGCAGAAATGATTGTCATCCCGAGGAGCGCGTACTTTGGGCGCCTCAGGATCTATGCACTCTGACTGCCGAGCTGCACAGGCCGTTCGGCGGGCAAAAGGCGATCCAAATTTCGTAGCGCCAATCTGCAATCTGAAATCTGAAATCTAAAATCTGAAATTACCCTCGGCGGTATCCATTCATACTTTCGCCTTCTCACTTCTTACTTCTGCTTTCGCGCACAGCCCGCACCAGTTCCGGCAACCTGGGCAGGATCGCCGAATACTTCAACCATGCGCGATGATCCACAGCCGGCGCACCGCTCACCAGCGCCCCCGCAGGAATATCCGCCGCCACTCCACTCTGCGGAGTAACAATCGCATTGTCTCCCACCTTGCAGTGACCAACCACGCCCACCTGCCCGGTCAGAATCACGCGTTTCCCAATCTCTGTCGACCCCCCGAGCCCCACCTGTGCGCATAGCAGCGCATCCTCATCCACATGCGTCCCATGCCCCACCTGCACCAGGTTATCGACCTTCACTCCGCGCCCAATGCGAGTCTCGCCGACGCTCGCCCGATCGATGCACGAATTCGCCTGCACCTCCACATCGTCCTCGATGACGACCGGTGCCGGCTGCGGAATCTTGTACCAGTGTCCCTCTGCCGTTTTTGCAAATCCAAATCCATCCGACCCGATGACGACTCCATTCTGCAGAAGAACGTTATTGCCGATCCGGCAATTTTCGCGCACGGTGGCTCGCGCATGAGCAAAGAAGTGATCGCCAATCTTCACCCCGGGATAGATCACGACGTGCGCCAACAAGACTGCGTTAGCTCCGATCTCGACGTCTTCCCCAATCACCACGTAAGGCCCGACATGCGCATTCGCCCCAATGCGCGCGCTCTCATGCACAACAGCCGTCGGATGCACTCCTGGAGCATAGGCGCGAGGCTTGTTGAATAATTCCAGAGCCCGGGCAAAGGTCAGATACGGATCCTTCGCCCGCAGCATCGCCGTCGAAATCGCCGGGAAGGCTTCCCCAACAATCACAGCCGACGCCCGCGTCGATCGCGCCAACGCCGCATATTTGGGATTGGACACAAACGTCAACTCCCCAGGCCCAGCCAGCTCAATTCCGTTCAGGCCAGTGATGTCAGTGTCAGGATCACCATTTTCCAGACGAACCTGTAGCGCAGCAGCAATCGCAGAAAGTTTCATGGGATAGATGTGGACGCGAATAAATCCTACACCAGCGCTGGGCACGTGCGGCTGGTGTGGAGGTGAACCAGCCGATGGCGAGCGATGAGCCGTTCGCCATCGGCATCCTGCAGTGTCTATTGGACCGTAAGGGTGAGCCCTGTCGAATTCGTGAGCGACCCGCTGGTCCCTGTCACCGTCACGTTGAAAGTCCCTGTCGGTGTGCCGGTCACGACATCGAAGTTAATCGGCGTTGACGAACCTCCGCCCGGAGCGGGATTGCTTACTACCACCGGAAAGCTGCCAGTGGCAGCAATATCGCTTGACGAAAGTGGTGTGGAGATCTGGGTTGCCGTCACCGAAGTAACCGAATGCGAAACTCCGTTGTAGTTCACAGTCGAATGGCTGTTGAACCCTGTTCCGCTGATCACCAACGCATGTGCTGCGGAACCTGCCGCGAGCGATGTCGGACTCAGCGCTGATACCGAAGGAACCGGATTATTCGTAATCCCGCCGCTCCCTCCGTTCCCTCCTCCGCAGCCAGGTAGAACCAGCAGCACGATCATCATTCCGAGCAGAACTCCACGACGCCGACGCCGTAGGGGCAAGCCCAAGATGCAGACTCCCAGCAGGAAGCCGATCTCGGCTGTTGTCCACAATCCTGCGCGGGCGGCCCTCCTCCGTGATTGTCCCAGGGGGGTGGTTGCGATGGTTAGAGTAGTCGATCCTTGGGTCGTAATCTGAGGCGGATTGAAGGTGCAAGTAGTCTCCGCCGGCAGTCCCGAACAGCTGAAAGTCACGACCCCGTTGAATCCGCCCGATGGATCTACGGACAGCATGACGTTTTGTGACTGGCCCTGTGTCAGCATGAGCGAGTTTGGTTGACTGATGGAAAAATTGGGTACAGTGATAGACACATAATTCGAACTTGACGCAGGATAGTTTGTGTCCCCGCTATACTGCGCCGACACCGTCATCGAATTGTTGACTGTAAAGGACCCCGAAGCCTGGCATGCATAATTCCCGCTGCTGTCGGTCGTGCTTGCGCACGCCACGGGGCCAGCCAGCGTTCCGCCGGTTTGCACGTTGACGAAGGTCACCGTGCCGGTGGGATGCACGCTCTTGTTGGTTGTGTCCACTAACGTTGTAACTGTGGCGCTTCCTCCCGCGGCGATGCTCTGCTGCAGCGGATTGAGGGACATCGTGGGCATGAGATACTTTACGGAGATCGTGTTGCCGGTCGAAGTTGAACTCCCGTAATTTATATCTCCGCTGTACTTCGCCGTAAGCGTGTAGCTGCCAGGGCTGGGAAATGCATTGCTGTCGGAATTCAGAGTTCCTATGCCAGACGCCGGATAGTACCCTATGCTCGGATTTCCAGTAAGATTCGATGTCCCATTGAGCGCGGTGCCGTTCGCATAGAAAGTAACCGTGCCTGTGGGAGCAGCACCGAAACTTGATGTGTTCACATTGACTTGAAGTTCCACCGCTTGGCCGACAGCGGTACCACTGAGGACGCTTGGCGCGGAAGTCGTCGTAGCTGCCGGCGCGACTGTAATCGCACTCGTCACTGAACTCGCATTGAAACTCTCATCCCCTGCGTAGCTCGCCTTGACCGAGTTGGTCCCGCCCGGTAGTTGCACTGCCTGGTCCTCAACATACCCGTAGCCGTTCAGTGTGTATGTTCCTGCATCGAGCGGACTGCTGTTGTTCGTGAGAGTTACGTCACCACCGGGGCACCCTGTCGCTCCCGAAGTCGCTACGGGCGCGCACATCGTTCCCCCCGAGTTCTCCACGTTTACTCTCAACAAGTACGGCGACCCATAAGTGGCCGCATTCGTGTTGCTGCTGACGATGTTCCCATTGCTGTCGAACGTCACCAGGAACACCTGCGGAATGCTGTTCTCCTTACTAACGGTAACGCTGACCGGCGTCGAATCACTCGGCCCATAGGTCGAGTCTCCCGGATAGTGCGCCACAAGCGAATATGTACCGCCAGGAAGCAATTTCGTGTTCGAAGTAACGGTTCCGTTTGTGAGGTTGAAGCCGGCAATCCCTTCGTCGGCGTTCGTCGGTCCACCTTCCAGTGACACCAACCCACTCGGTGTCCCGGTGCCCGAGGTCGGCTTCACCGTCGCCGTGAAGTTCACGGACTGCCCATGGGTGATCGTCGTAGGAGAAACATTCGTCAGCGTCGTGGTCGAAGGCAGCAGCGTGACTGTGTTCCACTTGGTGACGAGCGCGTTCGCGTCAACCGATCCCAGTCCGGTAGCCAGGTCATAGTTGGCTGTCGCGGCATAACCGGAAAGAATCCCGTATTGATGCCCAGATGTTGCTGTCGTGCAGTTTGTCGTTCCTGTCTGGCAAGGCATCGCAATGGTTCCGGTGCTGATGTCATGGAAGACAGTCGGCTGTTGCGCGGCCAGCTTGTAGAAAATGTAATTGGCATTGCCCTGGCGTTCTCCCGTTTGCTGGTTCACCAGCGCCATGATTCCTGCGAAAGCCGGGGACGAAACCGAGGTGCCGCCCACTGCCAGAAAATACGCATACGGGTTGTTGGGATCGCAGCGTCCGCTCGCAACGTCAGCCGTGCACGATATATAGAAGTTCTGCAAGAACCCATTGCTCGCGAACAGCGACACGTCTGGAATATCGCGCTTGCCGTCGCTTGGTACGCCCTTGCCTGACTGCCATGCCGGCTTACTGTACCCGCCGGCGCAACTCGAAGGAGTATTGCCGCTCGGAGTAGTGCACTTGCTAACTCCGCCGGATCCGCCCAGCGGAATAACGAATCCGCTCAGTCGCGAGTCGTTGCAGTTTGTCTCAGGGTTCGTGCTCCATCCCAGGGTCCCGAAGATTGGGTTCACACATGAGTCATTCCACGGTACTTCGGGGATGTAGCTCTTCGCCGACGACTGCGTCGTGGAAGTATTCGAGATGTTCCAGTAGGTCGCAGGATTGCTGAAGTCGTTAAAATCCGTACCGCCAACCGCAATGTTGTAAGGGGTAGATGCAAATCCGCTGACCTGAAGGCCAAACAAAGCTGGAGACGGCGGCTGTGCGTTGAAGTTGTCGCATCCTGCCGATCCACCATCCCCGGCCGAGAGGAATACAGTAATTCCTTGCGCGGCCGCCTGCTGCCATAGAGTGTTATAGAACTGGTTGCCCGCCGTGCCCAGGCCCAGTTCGCAGTATCCGTAGCTCTCGCTCATCACGGGGGCCAAGTTGTTCTCCACGATGTAGACAGCAGAGAGATCAATCCCGGCAGTCGTCTCCGTCGATTGCGACACCACGAAATCAATCGTTGCGTTCGGTGCAACCGCTCCAGACCATTGCACGTCAATGTCGGCTTCCACTTCGTCGCCGATGATGCCGGGATCCGGTCCGTTGAGAATGACGTTAGGATTGTTGACCGGAAGTCCAAACAGCGCACGGAAATCGGCGACATCTTGGACGTTGATATTGGTTTCGCCCACAATCGCTATCGTCTGTCCTGTCCCATTGACCCCTGTATTCCAAAGCGGAAGCACGTTGTAAATGGTTGCAAAATCGGAAGGACCCACGCCGTAGAAGCACGCATTCGGATTGGTATTGTCCTCCACGCATCCCGGAAAGACCGTAAACAGCGGCTGGGTTGGTTGAAGCTTGCCGGTTGCTTTCTCACGCGAGAACACTCCGCCGACTACGCTCATGGACTTGCGCGGGAAATTGTTCATCGACAGCACGCCCGTCACTGCCGGTGCCAGCGCGGCCGGAATCTGCGGATCACTGGCGTTCGCCCAACTCTGCTGCCCGTTCACCAGATACTTGTGAATCGTGGTATGAAACGCCTCCTGCACCTGACTGGCTGACCCCGAAAACTCCAGCACCGTCCGCCCCTTGGTCGATCCCACCTGGAATCCGTGCGACTGCAGCCACGACGTAATGGCCTGCATGTCCGCGTCGGTCGGTCCGAACTGCGCGCCGAACGTCTCCGGCGTCATCCACTTGTGATAGTTCGGAGAAGCCTTGTCCTGCTGATCGTCGAGCAATTTCCGCAGCGCGAGATCCTGCTCGAGGCTGCGCTTCAGTACCAGCAGCATGCGCGCCATCGGCAGGCTCGCGGGAGCAGCGCCCAAGTCGAACTCTGGCCGTGCCATCGGATGTGTATTTCCCCGCAGCGTCGTCAGCCGCATCTCGTCCACCATTTGCGTAATGAGCGGCCGAGGAACTGGACTCTGGGTGGCTTCCTGGCCCAAACCCAAGCCGCAGAGCGAGATCAATACAGTGAAAATCAATAGGGAAGGGAAGAGAACAGAAGAACGGCTATTGCACCTGAGTGCACGGACGGCAGCGCGCATGGACACACCTCGACTGGGACCGATTAGCCCACTGGAGATCGACGGGATGGGAGGAAGGGTTGGGACGCCCAGTCGTTCTCGTTTTTTGGCCAGAGGCCCTGTGGACCAAACACACTACATCAAGGTTTGTAGGTTGACAATAAGAATTTGGAAGCTTTGTCGATGAAGAGTTAACGTGACGCTAATCACGTCTGAGAGGCCAGAACCCGCCCCAGATAAGGCATTCGCACGGAATGCACGGGAAAATAAAAGCGACGACTGTGACCGCCGTGACACCGCTTCAAGCGCAGTACCACTTCGCTGCTCTTGCGACCTTACCGCCGTCTGCGCCACCCCAACCACATCCCCAGACCGATCCCGATCACCACGGCTCCCGCCAGCTTCCTTCGGTCGCTGATCGGAACAAACCGCGTCCCCTGATCGCTGACTTCCACCACGCCCACAGGGATTGCCCGCGCTCCTCCTCCGCCACCGCCCCCTTCGCCGTGTGCGACAGAATTGCCGGCGCCCCCAGTCCCACCTCCGCCACCGAAGCCGTACATGATTTTCGCAACCGGGATGATCGTCTTTCCCTGCGCGGCAATTGGTTCCCCATATACCGCTTTCACGTTCGTCGTTGAGATGCTCTCTTTTAGCGATTGCAGGATCCCCACGCTGCTCATCGTTGGACACTCCTTTTTAAGATCAGCTTTGGAATTCTTAGGATTAGTGTTGGATGACGGCGAGCCCATAGATGTTATCGCGCGTTCTATCCTAAACGCCCGTATCATGCATTTTGCTGGGCCCCTGAGCCACGCGTGTCAGAGAGTAGTTACTCGTTGAGGGAAAAGAGAGGAGAGCACTGAAGGGATATCACAGCTCAAAGCGCTCGCAACTCACGGCTCGCAACTGATCACGGTTCCTCAAACATCGGAACCTGCCGCTGATCCTGTGGACGCCGCGCCCGCCGCGTGGCCCCAATGACCGCCAACACAGTTAACGAATCCAGCGCGCTCCGCGGCACGAAAATGCGCTGCGTGTTCGATCGCTGGTCAGGAGGATTGACCAGGAAGCCCTCCGCCAGATTCTGCATCAGGTCGGCGGGCATGAGTCCTTCCAGCACCTCACTGTCCTTAAACCGCAGCCGCACCCAAAGCCCCTCCGCCCGCGGACGCGAGGTAAATGTTTTCCGTGCCACCGACTCCGCCTCCCCAAACTCCCGGACGAAATAGACGCCCTTGATTTCCTTGAGGTCGATGGAAATGACGGTCCCCGAAGTATTCAGCACCTCGACTTTGCCCTCATGCACGATCTGTGCCGGAGACACGTATCCCGAGACCGAATCCCGGTCCATCTTCCGGACAATCACTTTTTTGTGCGTCGAAGGCATGGGAAGACAGTGAACAGTGGTGAGTGATCAGTGGTAAGTGGTCAGTCGTCAGTTCCGAAGGCCAGCCACCGCGAGAAGCCGAGCGAAGCCCAGCGTGCTACCCGACTACTTACATCTGACCATTGATCACTGACCACTGCTCTCAAATTCTCGCACTTTTCCTGCGAATTCACCCGGAATCCGTCTTGGCAGTAGCCAAAAGATAAACGTTGTGTTATTTTCTTGTGCTTGCCGCAAAGTTTCCATTTTGCATAAGTACTTTGTATCTAGCCACTTGCCTCTGAGTGGCGCAGGTCTTAATCGCACTTTCGTTAGGGCCTGTGGAAATCTTGTGGAAAGTTCGGTAGGTCCGGCCCCTCCCCACCGGCGAATTCGGCAACGAAATCGCCTGAGGCCAAGGCCCGACAGCCGCCCGAAAGCGAATGGCTGATTACATTTACACGATGGAAATCCGGTTGACGCCGGACCAGTTGAAAGGCGTCGGCCTCGTCCAAGGCGTAACCCGTGCCGCGGGGATGAATCTCTACCTGACCGGCGGCGCCATTCGCGACATCATCAGCGGCTTCAGCATCCGTGATCTCGATTTCACGGTCCAGGGCAATCCACTCAAGCTCCAAAAAGACTTTGAAAAGGCCGGCGCCAAGATCAGCGCCGTGGAAGAAGACGTCCGCACCATCTTCCTCTCGCTGCCCGGTAATGCCCGCGCCGAAGTCAGCATGGCGCGCACCGAGAAGTTTGAGAAGACCGGCAAGCCTCCCATCGTCATGCCGGCCACCATTCATGAGGATCTCCGCCGCCGCGATTTCACCGTGAACGCCATGGCTTTGTCGCTGAATGAAGGCTCGCGCGGACTTCTGCTCGATCCCTTCAATGGTGTCGCCGATCTCGAAGCTAAAGTCATTCGCATCCTGCACAATTACTCGTTCCTCGAGGATCCGTCGCGCCTGATCCGCGCCACGCGCTTTGCCGCCCGCTTCCACTGGCCTCTCGAAGAACGCACGCAGGCTCGCTACGAGGCCGCCAAAGAAGGGCGCTACATCGATCACATCCTGCGTAGTTCCATTGGACACGAGGTCGCCGCACTCGCGCACGAAGACGATCCGCTGAACGTCGTCAAAATGCTCGAGAAGGAAGGATACCTGCAAGTCCTGCACGATCACTGGACCGTCGCCAAAGTCGATGCCAACGGACTTACGACACTGATGAGGACGCGCCAGCAGATGGTCGATCTCGGCTACACGCCTGATGCCGGCCCGGCAGTGATGTACTTCCTGACCTCACACTTTTCCGATAAAGAAGTCGCGGATATCCAGAAGATGATCCCGCGCAAGGATCTGGTTGAGGCTTGGCGCGACATCGAAGACCACGCCAAGGAACTTGCCAAGCGCCTTACCGGTAAGGAAGCAGCCACGCCCTCGCGCACCTGGCAACTTCTCGAGTCCGCGCGCCCTGAAATGGTTCTGTTCCTCGCCGTAACCGCGCGGCAGCAGGCGGTCGAACAGAAGATCAAGAATTATCTGACCAAGTGGCGTCAGGTGCAGCAGAAGATTCCGCTTCCGGAGATGACCGAGCTTCTCATCACTCCGCAAATTCCGGAGTATCCGAAGATTGCGCGTGATGTCTTCATGCTGTTGCTGGACGGAAAACTGCGTTCGCGCACCGAGACCCTGAAATTCCTGAAGCCGTTCGCGCCACCACCGCCGCCTCCGCCTCCAGCGCCGCGCCGCGGACGCGCCGCCAAAGCCGCGGCGGAAGCAGCCGCCGCCGCCGCTGCCGCAGCCCAAGCGGCGAAGCCCGGTCCAAAAGGGAAGAAGGGAAAAGCTGCAGCAGCGTCGGCCCCAGTCCCGGTTACTCCGCCAAAGCCCGAGACAAAGCCAAGCGAAAAGCCCGGCGCGAAAGCCAAAGCGGTCGCGAAGACTCCTGCGAAGCCTGCGCCCAAACCGGCTCCCAAACCTGCTCCGAAAGCGCAGCCCAAAGCTAAAGCGAAGAAGAAACGCTAGTCCTCTTGCGAGTCTGATTCCTGGTTCCTGATCCTGAGTGCATTGTCAGCCTGAGGCGCGCGTTCTTTGTGCTCCTCAGGATCTATGAATTCCTCTCCGCTCAACTATTCGCTTAGCTGAAACCCGAAAACCTGAAACTTTGAAAATCTCAAAACTTTGAGACCTTTGAACCTTGAAACCTTGAGACATTGCCACCTGCACTCCTTGCCTTCAAAGAGAGCTATAATCACCTCATATGCGTCGCCTGCTGTTCATTACGGCGTTCGCTCTTTTCCTCTCCGTCCCTGTCTGGGGTCAGCGCGGTGGGCACGCCGGCGGATTCGGTGGCCACGCCGGTTTTAGTGGAGGTCGCGGCGCAGGCTTTGCTGGACACGGCTTCTCTGGACGCGGCTTTTCCGGCGGTCACACTGGCGGCGGCCGTTTCTACGGTGGCATGCACCCCGGTTCCTCTCGCGGACCTGCACGCGCCTACAACCGCGGCTTCTCCCACGGTCCCTATTTGCACAATGGTTTTCACAGCGGGTTCCACAATGGATTCCACGGACGTTTCCACGATCACGGATTCCACCGCAATCGCTTCAACTTTGGATGGGGCGGCTATCCCTGGTGGGGCGCTTATTACGATCCCTTTGCCTGGGATTGGAACTACGATGACGCCCGCTTCGACGCCGACTACAACAACAATCTCGCCCAAGCAAACGAGATGAACGAGCAGAGCCTCGAACAGCAACGGATGCTCCGCCAGGAAGAAGCCGACCGCGATCAGGATCTCTACAATCCGAACCCGTCCCGGCCTTCATCCATCCCATCTCCGGCGAACGAAATGCAGGGAACTGCCACTACCCCGCCGACACTCCTGGTCTTCCGGGATCATCACCAGCAGGAAATCCAGAACTATGCCATCGTCGGCCAGACACTCTGGATTTTCGGCTCCCCGCGCACGCAAAAGTTCCCACTCTCCGATCTCGACCTCGCTGCTACACAGAAGGCGAACGATGATCGCGGGGTTGCATTTCAGCCTCCCCACCTCAGTGAAGGCCAGTAGCCGGCCTGGAGATCGGCCCCACTCACCGCACCCTTTCGCCATTCGCTGCATCCAAAGACAGGTTCAGGTGAACGCTGTTTGAGTTTGGGAGCTGTGCTAGTACCTTAAAATCAAGCATTTAGATCACATCCCGGGAATCTGGGGAACCTGCAAGAGCACCTTCGCCCTTGCCGGGATTTGTTTATCTGAATGGTAGAATAAACAAACACTCAATATGCCTTTAAAGACACTGTTTCTCAACCCTCCTTCTTTTGAAAATTTCGACGGAGGCGCCGGCTCCCGTTGGCCCGCCACCCGCGAAATAGAGAGTTTTTGGTACCCGGTTTGGCTGGCTTATCCCGCTGGGTTGTTGGAGGGCTCGCGGTTGCTAGACGCTCCGCCGCATCACATTACGGCGGAAGAGACCATCAAGATTGCGCAGGACTACGAATTCCTCGTCCTGTTTACGTCGACACCCGGATTCCCGGGGGATGTCCGCATCTCCCAGGCGATCAAAGAAGCAAATCCCAGGATCAAGATTGCGTTTGTCGGTCCACATGTCAGCGTGCTTCCGGAAAAATCCCTGCGCGATTGTCCGGTCATTGATTTCGTTTGCCGTAAGGAATTCGATTACGCTATTGTGGACTACGCCAAGGGCAAGCCACTGGAGGAAATTCCCGGCGTGTCGTTCCTGAAGGACGGCAATATCGTCCATAATCCCGACGCCGCGCAGATTCAGGATCTCGACGCCCTTCCTCACGTCACCGAGGTGTACAAGCGCGACCTCGACGTCACCCGCTACAACGTTCCATTTCTTCTCAATCCTTACGTCTCGCTGTACACGACTCGCGGCTGCCCCGCGCAGTGTACTTTCTGCCTGTGGCCGCAGACGTTAAGCGGACATCCGTGGCGCAAGCGTTCTACCGACGACGTTGCCCGCGAAATGGCGAAAGCAAAAGAGTACTGGCCGAACGTGAAGGAATTTTTCTTTGATGATGACACGTTCAACATCCAGAAGGCCCGCACCATCGAATTGTGCGCGAAGCTGAAGCCGCTGAATCTGACCTGGTCCTGCACCTCGCGCGTGACCACCGACTACGAAACACTCAAGGCGATGAAAGACGCCGGATGCCGTCTGCTGATCGTCGGCTACGAATCCGGGGACCAGCAGATTCTGAAGAACATCAAGAAGGGCGCCACGATTGAACGCGCCCGCCAGTTCACAAAGGACTGCCACAAGCTGGGCCTCGTGATTCACGGCGACTTTATCTTGGGATTGCCGGGCGAGACCCCGGAAACAATCAACAACACGATCGCGTTCGCCAAGGAACTCGACGTCGAAACCATTCAGGTTTCCGTCGCGCACGCTTATCCGGGAACGGAACTATACGACTACGCCGTGAAGAACGGATTCATCGTCGGCGACAACAAGATGGTGGATGAAGGCGGGCATCAACTCGCCCACATTCAGTATCCCGGCTTGCCTGCGGATGACATCCTCTCCGCGGTCCATCGCTTTTACGACGAGTATTACTTCCGTCCGAAGGCGGCTTGGCGCATCGTCAGGAAGGCGATCTTCGACGGCGATGAGCGCTCGCGCTTGTATAAAGAAGCCAGGATGTTCTGGAAACTCCGCTCTGCGCGCAACAAGCTGGTGAAGAAGCATGCCGAGACGGCCGCTGCTGCGCAACCGGCCGGTGTCGCGGGAGACTAAGCGATTGCCGATTGAAGATTTCAGATTGCAGATTGCTGAGTCGGGTCGGTCAGCGTTTTAAATCTGAAATCTAAAATCAGGAATCTCGCCGTTCACCTTACGCAAGTAAAGGGGGTTTCAGATTGCAGCGAGGGTTTTAAAATCTGAAATCTAAAATCAGAAATCTGAAATAGCTTCCGCTCTACTGAGAACGTCGTTGACCTTGCGCAAGTATTTGGTGCTGGCCGGAGTGACCGTTTTTGCAGCGGCCGGAGATTCCATGCTTGCGCACGGCATGAAGCAGACCGGCAACGTCGACATCCATCATTTGTACACCGTAATATTGGCCCTCTTTAATCCCTGGGTTGCCGTCGGCGTCGTCCTTCTGCTCGGTTTTTTCGCGTCTTACATGAACGCGCTCTCCTGGGCCGACCTGACCTATGTCTTGCCCGCGACTTCTCTGGGATACGTTCTGCTCGCGGTGGTGGCGCGATTCGCTCTGCATGAACAGGTAAGCCCGGTGCGCTGGATGGGCATTGCGCTGATTTCCGGAGGCGTAAGCTTTGTCGCCGGCGGCCCTGCTCTCACTCATCATCCTGTCGAAGAGCAGCGAGAGAATGAAATCGCTTCGGCGGTCGCCAGCGGGAGCAAACCATGAAGCATTTCTATACCTGGAGCGGAATCTTTGTCGTCGTTTTCTTTACCGTGGTAGGGGATGTGATATTGGCCCGCGCCATGAAGCAGGTCGGCGATGTCCATGCACTCTGGCACAAATCGGGCCTGTTCACCGTGGTCGGACGAGTTCTCTCCAATCCCAATTTCTTCCTTGGCGTCACCGCCATGGCGGTCGCCTTCTTCAGCCTGCTGTTCGCGCTCTCCTGGGGAGACGTGAGCCTGGTTGCTCCCGCGGCCGCCTCACTGACCTTCATTGGCAATGCCTTCGCCGCGAAGTTCTTCCTGCACGAGAAAGTGGATCGGCGGCGGTGGATCGCGGCGCTGCTCGTGGCCGGAGGCGTAGCGCTGCTGGCCGGGTAAGCCCTCTCAGACAGAACCTAGGGCCGGGTAGGATCGAGCGTTCGCGTGAAGGCGAGAACCTATCCGTGTGGTATTGGCATTCCGGTAGGCCCACCCTCCGCACAGAACGCGAGAGGGGTGTGGCACCAAGATTCACGCTTTAACCGGAAAGGGTGGGCCAGCCCCCAACGTTCGTTTTAGGTGGATGGCTTCTTCGGACGTCGTCCTTTGTGCGCGGCAGTGGTCGTGTGGTTGACGGCTCCAGAGTTCGTCGGGCAATCGGCGTGCATGTTGCATTTGGTACATTAAAAGCGGGGTACGTTCTATCGGTCCGGGTTGTATGCGCTGGGTAAATTGCGTGCAATCCCCTGATATGAGCACGAAGCAGGCACTTCAGACGAGATGGTCTCCCGCTCCGCCCTTATTTTCTTTGAGGAACTCATGGCTGCACTGATCGAGGCGATCAACATAAAACGCAAGATGTTCTTTGAGTTTGAAAACACTCCGTTCCACTGCCTGGAGGCGGAGGTGTCCACTCCCACCGCGAGAGGCGCGCAGACGCTGGTGCGGCTGAAGATGCGGAATCTGCTGACCCGCGCGGTGTTCGACAAGACCTTTAAGGCCAGCGACAAGTTCAAGGAGCCGGACCTGGAAATGGTTCCGGCATCGTTTCTATACAGCGACGCCGATGGCTTCTACTTCATGGACCAGGAGAGCTTCGAGACGCTGGCGCTCTCCGATGAGATGATCGCAGACGCGCGGGACTTCCTTACGGAAGGATTGATCATCCAGATTCACAAGTACAACGGAAATCCCATTGGATTGCAGATGCCGACTCATGTGGAACTCGTGGTCACACAGACGGAACCCGGCGCTCGGGGCGACTCGGCAGGCGGGAGCGTCACCAAGCCTGCGCAACTGGAGACGGGCATCGAAATTCGCGTTCCCCTGTTCATCAAAGAGGGAGAACGAGTGAAGGTGTCAACCGAGACGCGGGATTTTGCGGGGCGCGCCTGAATTTTTCCGCGCTGGTTTAAGTCATTGGCCTTTTTTGCTCTCCTGACATGGCTCCGATCTCATCTCCGAAGTGAGGCATTCTGCTAAGCTAGGCGGATCAGAATTGAATCGAAGGAGCTGCATAGTGCAAGCTGTGGCCGGAGTGGATCTGGGTGGAACCGCTGTTAACTACACGTTACTGAATCAGGACGAGAAATTTCTCATCGACAATTTGTGTGAGCATCCGGCCCTTGCGAAGCAGGGACCTGAAACTTGTCTGCAGCAAATCGCCGACGGTCTGCGAATCGCGGCGGAGAGAGCGGGAATTGCGCTCGACGATATTGTCGCCGTGGGCCTCGATACGCCCGGTCCGGCCAGCGCCTCGGGACAGCTTAGTGCCAGAGGTTCCACAAACTTTGTCCACGCGAACTGGGCGGGATTCGACATGCGCCAGGGGCTGGCCCACAAGCTGGGCAAGCCAGTCTCGTACTTGAACGATGCCAATGCAGCGGCCCTCTGGGGGCACTACGCGATCTTCGGATCCAAAGGCCAGGAGACGTCCATTTCAATCGTGATCGGGACCGGCAACGGTGGCGGCATCATTCTCGATGGCAATGTGGTGAAGGGTAAGAACGGATTCGGCGGAGAGCTGGGGCATGTCCTCATTCCGTATCCGAGTATTGCGGGCGTCGATGGAATCAATCCGCAATGCAATTGCGGACGCATCGGGGACCTGGAATCACTCTGCTCGCTGACGGCGATCGAGAGAAATATCCTGCCATTTTTGTTGCTGCGATACCCCGGCCATGATTTGGGGAAAATGGATCTCCATCAGGCAGCTAAGCTGGTGCGTGGTCTGGCGGATAAGGGCGATCCGCTGTGTAAGGAGGTCTTCCGGGTACAAGCTCATGCGCTAGGCCTCTTCTTCGATGAGATGGTGAATACCTTCGATCCCGATGCGTTCATTGTCGGAGGAGGAGCGCTGGAGACCAGTGCGGAGTTTCAGCGGTGGTTCATGGAAGAGGTCCGCAAGGCTATGCCAGGGCAGCGCGAAGAGCAGTCCGGAATTCCAATTCACGTGATGCCCAATGGAGATACTGCCGGAGCGCGAGGAGCAGCTATCGAAGCCCTGAAGCTGGCGCGCGTCAGCGGGCTTCTGTAATCAGATGTCGCAGGTGGGAATGGGTGATGGCGCAGTGGTTTCCTAGCGGGACCCTTACAGGCGTCTGCCCCGCATTGCCACTTAGGGTTCGGTCTCACTGTGTAGCGCGGAATATATCTTGTTTAGCAACGTTCGTTTGGTGAACGGTTTCTCAAGGAAGAAAGCTTCTTCCACCGAAATGCCATGCCGGGCTACGACCTCGCCCGCATAGCCCGACATAAACACAGCGCGAAGCTTCGGACTGATCTGCTTGGCTTTGGCGAAGAGTTCTGCTCCGCTCTGTTCCGGCATAATGACATCCGTCAGGAGCAGGGCAATAGATCCGTTCGACGCTGCAAGGATCTTTAGCGCATCCGCAACGTCTTGCGCTTCGATCACCTTGTAGCCCCCCTGCTGTAGGAGTTGAATCGTAACCTCACGCAGCAGTTTCTCGTCCTCAACGATGAGTATCGTTTCGGACCCAGGAGGAGGATCGGCATCGGCAGCGAGCGGCGGGAGTTGTTTCGCTTTCTCAGATACGCTCGGAAAATAGATCTTGAACGTGGTGCCCTTGCCGGGTTCGCTGTAAACAACGATGTATCCTTCGCTCTGCTTCACAATGCCGTAGACGGTGGAGAGGCCGAGTCCAGTCCCGCGGCCCAGGGGCTTGGTGGTGAAAAAGGGCTCGAAGATCTGGGATTTTACCTTCTCGTCCATCCCGCATCCGGTGTCGCTTACCGTCAGGACGACCTGTTTCCCGACGCGAGAGCCGGGATGGCGCGAAATATACTCGTCATCGAGTTCAGCCATCGAAGTCCCGATCATGATCGTGCCGCCGGTGGGCATTGCGTCGCGCGCGTTCACAACCAGGTTCATAGCGACCTGTTCGATCTGGCCCGGATCAGCCTTGATGTTGCCGATCTGCGTGCCGGGGTGGAACTCGACCGTTATGTCTTCGCCAACGAGGCGACGAAACATGCCGGCCGTATTGCGTATGACTTCGTTCAAGTCGAGGATTCTTGGAAATGTAACCTGCTTGCGGCTGAATGCCAGAAGCTGCTGTGTTAGGGATGCGGCCTTTTCCGCCGCTCTCCTCGTTTCCGAAAGGTACCGGCTCACCGGACTTCCCGGCTCAACCAGTTCAGACGAAAGATCGTTGTAACCCAGGATGATGCCAAGGACGTTGTTAAAATCGTGCGCGACCCCGCCCGCCAGACGCCCGACAGCTTCCATCTTCTGCGCCTGGCGAAATTGTGCCTCGAGGCGCTGGATCTCAGTGACGTCTCGAGTAATGCCGAGCAGGCAGGACTGCCCGTCCAGTTCGATCGATTCCACCGATATCTCTGCCTCTCGCAGTTCTCCACTGGAGGTCCGGTACTGGGTGTGGAACTTGGCGACTTTGTCGCTCTCCTCGAGCGGTCGCAGCATCTCGGACCGGTCCATAGGCTCGCTCCAGAACTTCAGTTCCGTCGAGGTGTGGCCAATGACATCCTTGCGGGCGTACCCAAGAAGATTGAGGAAGGCATCGTTCACATCGAGGTAGCGGCCATCCGCCTTCGTCGAGATGGTGATCGCCAGCGGATTGTTGCGAAATGCCTTGCTGAACCTCTCTTCTGATTTGCGCAGCGCGCTCTCCGCCAGGTTTCGCTCGCTGATGTCGCGCATGATCACGGTCAGAAGTTTTTTCCCGTTGGCTTCGATCTTCGAGATTGAAGCTTCCATCTGAAATTCGTCGCCGTTGGCCCGCCGGGCCCAGAGCGCACCGAAGCCTGCCTTGTCCCGACTTGTGAACCCGGAATCCCCAAACTTCCTCATATGGTCGCGGTGGGACACACGGAAACGCTCCGGAAGCAAGCGGTCGATGGACTGCCCCATGACTTCTGCCGCTGTGCATAGGAACATCTTCTCGGCGGCCGCGTTGAACAGGACAATTCGCTGCTCGTCATCGACGGTGACAATGGCATCCATGGCCGACGAGATGATTCCCGTCAGACGTTCCTGGCTCTCGCGCAAGGCCTCTTCCGCTTTTTTTCGTTCTGTGATGTCGAGAATCGAGGTTTGAATCAACGGCTCATTCTGGTCTTGCGGAAGCATCGCGCCACTCACCAGGACCCAGAAGGGTGTTCCGTCTCGCCGCCGCAGTTGCACCTCGCGGTTGGAGTACCACCCGTGGGTCTCCAACGCGCGCAGCAACCCTTCCCGGTCCGCCAAATTGCAATAGCAAGCCTGCACCTGGCTACCCATGCACTCGGACGGGCTCCCGTGCCCGAACATGTGCGCCCAGGCGTCGTTACAGTCGATTACCTCCCCGGACTTGCGCACGATGGCAACGCCTGCCACGGTTTTCTCGAACAGCATCCGGTAGCGCCGCTCCGAACGTCGTAGCGCCCGTTCCACGCGCTTGGTTTCGGTTACATCGCGCGCCATTCCGCGGACCAGCGGTGACGCCACGCCTTTGGTGCGCAGCGTGTTGTCATATTCCCAGAGCCTGCGTTCCCCGCTGCGGGTCACAACGCACAACACTCCATGGTCCTTCCCGGTAAGCTTGATTCGTTCCAGATATTCGTCAAACTGGTCGCGGGTTTCGGGCGCCAGTAGTTCGCGCATCGGCAAGTTGCGCAGTTCGCTGACGTCATATCCCAACAGTCGTGCAGGCGCGGGGTTCAACGATAGCAGCCGGCCTTCCAGATCGTGAGTGCAAACCAGATCCTGCGAATGCTCCACCAGATCACGGTAACGATCTTCGCTCTCGCGCAAGGCGGTTTCGGTCCGTTTGTGCTCGGTAACGTCCTGCAGGATGCAGGCAACCCGATCCACCCTTCGGGAACCATCGATCGGGAAGTAGGACACGAAGAAGTCGCGTTCTCCCCGATCCGGGTAGGTGTATCGCATTTCGAAGCGCACGATGTTTCCGAGAAAGCACTCGTCCAGCTTCGTCTTCAGCTGCGTCTCAAAAGTGTGCGGGTCCAGGACTTCGGAAATATGGCGGCCAATTACATCTTCTCGCTTGAGGCCGCGATAATTCAGGAATGCGTGGTTGGCGATCACGTAGCGGTAATCGCGGCCTACCACCACCATCATCTCTTCGAGACCTTCCACGGCTCGTTCGAACTCCTGCAACCTTTTTGCGCGCAGCCGAAACCGGTCACAGAACCCGCTGATGGTGACTCCGATGGCCGTAAATATCCCTACGACAACGACGTCATGTCGATTCCCGACGGAGAGCGAATGCGCCGGCTCCAGGAAAAAATAGTCGGCAATCAGGACAGAAAGTAACGTGGCAAACACGCCGGGCCCGAACCCGCCGAGCAGGGCAACTAACATGATTGTGGGATAAACAAGGATGAAGAGCGGCAAGTCCCCGATTACGATACCAAGACCGTACCGTCCGATCGCTGCGGCAATCACTGCTACCAAGGCAAAACCGTACCAACGTAGCTCAGGATAAAGCCGAAGCCCAGATACTCCTCGAGAGGTACTGCCCACGTTCCCTCACTGCACGGGGTTCGCCGAACTGGAGCCACGCGCCAAGCGGGCCTGCTAATGTAAGGAGGTCGTCCTTCTAATTACACCCCAGCCCGTGCCTGAACGCAAGGACCCGGCGCAAAATTGTTATAACCCTTGTTACCAGAGAGCCCCGTGCCGCGTACTCCACAACTATGCCAGTAAGTCATCCTATTAGTGAACAACTATCCCAGTAACTAGGTCGCGAAAGACATTCCTGGACTGGCTCCAGTCCGCGAACCATCATTGGATACCTCGGGCTTGATTTCCACTCGGTGACGAACGCTCCAGGTGGCATGCGGAGCCGCTACGCCGGTCCACGTAGCTGTCAAGGGGGTTTAGGATCACATTTCTTTGTAAGTCACTGGTTTGACTCGAGAAATGTTTTTTGGAAAATGTCCACTTTGCTCCTGTCAGATTGATATTCTGGATATAGAGAGGGAGATCAGATGGCGCAGGCCTGCGGGCACTGCGCCATTTTTGTTTGCGGTAGCCGGGAATGGCGCGAAACGCGATGGAGATTCCTCCTGCGCGCGCTACAGCTGCGGCGGAGCCTCGTAACGACCAGAATCTGCTTGCACGGGTTCAGTCCAATCCTGCGTCGCCCAGAGATGCAGGTCGAGAAATATGGAGCCGGGGCGCGCACGTTCCTGAATTGGGAATTAAAGAAGTCGGCTTATTTTGATTGGGGTTCAGCGTCCTGTGAACTTTTCCACAGGCCGGCGCTGTGACATCTGCCCTTGCGGTCCACAGCTTGGAAATCAGATTCTCGCCGCAGTGCACACAAGTAAGGCTGCCGATGTGGATCTTCGAAACTGAGCGGCCCTGAAATCCGTGGCGGCGCGCATTCGCCGCGCGGCCTCGTCATTCGAAGCGTATGCAGCCGAATTGCGATCGGGCTGTGACATCAGGAGCGAACGCAGGCAAGCGACTCAGTGGCGCCGAATCCTGACAGGAGGCTTGAGGCCTTCGCTCGCGCCAGTTCTTGTACGTCCCAGATTTTTGCGCGGCCGATCGTCAGCCGCGATACAAGCTCCCCTCCCCCAGAGGGCAATTTCAAAATGGAGTGTATTTATGAAGAACTTATTTGCAGTGCTGCTCTTATGTCTTCTCGCATGCGGGTTGGCCGCCGGCCAGACCGCCATCACGGAGTCGTTCTTCGGAGCGGGCTTCAATGGCAGTTCCGTCTGGCCGCCCACGGACGGACAACATCAGATTGGGACCATTGGCAGCCTGCGCCTGTGGGATAACGGCGTGAAGTGGGGGCACATCAACACCGCTCCCGGCGTTTACAACTGGCAGAAAATCGATAACTGGATCGCGATGGCCCAGGGGCAAGGCATGGATGTGCTGTACACGTTTGGGTACACGCCGGGATTCGCCGGCACGTACAACACGAACTGCCTGGACGGTGCCACCGGTTGCTCATCGCCAACGGATGTAAACACCGACGGCACCGGAACGGACAAGTATTTTTCGGACTTCGTCACAGCGCTGGTGACGCGGTACAAAGGACGAATTGCGTTTTATGAGCTGTGGAACGAGCCGGATTTCTCGGGCTTCTGGTCAGGGAAGACGGCGCAGTTGGTGCGGATGGGAAAGGATGCGGCCAGGATCATCCGGTCGATCGATCCGGCGGCGAAGATCCTGAGTCCCTCGGCGCATGGTCCGACGATGGCGAGTTTCTTCGATTCGTACGTGGCTGCGGGAGGGGCGGCGAACTTCGATATCGTCAATGCTCACCTGCGTGGACAAGGGCAGAAGAACGCGAATCCGGAAGCGTTCATCGACATGTACAACGATGTCGTGGCCGAGCTGAAGAAACGCAACCTGACGAAGCTGCCGGTCTGGGATGATGAGCACGGACTGCTCAAGGACCAGATGAGTGATCCGGATATGATGGCCGGTCACGTGGCACGCGGTCTGCTGCTGCGGGCAGGCGTGGGGATCCAGCGCCAGTACATCTACACGTGGGACAACCCCGTTTACGGACTTCAGAGCAACGACTCGGGAGTTGCCTGGGATGTCGTTGCGGGCTGGCTGATCGGGCACACGATTAGTCCTTGCGTACTGAAGGGAACGATCTATACCTGTGCGCTCGACAATGGGCTGGCTGTCTGGGATACAGCGCAGAGCTGCTCCAAGGGCATCTGCACGAGTTCCAGGTACACCTATCCGTCCGGCAATCGTTATCAGACCGACATTGAAGGTCGCAAGACTGTGCTGTCGGGATCGACGGTTTCGATCGGATACAAGCCAATCTTCCTGACTCAGAAGTAGGAAAAGAAGTTGATACGCCGCTGCAGGAGATTGGCAGCGGGACCACGGGCGGGCTGGCCGTACGGTTAAGACGCGGGAATTACGGCTGGCCCGCCTCGTGTTTTGCGCAGTTGCATATCAGGCGTCCGCGCATTACAGAGTTGTCATGGATTGTGGCGGTCTCCGCCAGATATCCAATCCGTCGGCTCCGCAAGCCAGGAGGCCCAGGCTAGGAAGTTGCGGACGCGGAGGTCCAAGCCCTCTCAGAGTGGGTGGACTTGAACCTGCAGTTTTCCACAGGTGCACGTCTCTGCCAGCGGGCATATACTGCCGCCCGGCGTGAAGTTCACGCCAAGGAGACCTTCCCCCATGAAACGGACACTCGAAGTGTTGCTCGCCACGCTCGCCCTCGCCGGAATGTATTGTGCAGTTCCAAAGAGTTCCTCACAGGTCGGCAGTTCCGGCCTACAAGCAGAACACGTGGTTTTAGTCGCGGACGGCAGCGAGCCTATGCCACTGTGCCGCGGAAAAGCGTGCAGGTAATACGAGCTAACTGATACTCGGCGAACAGAGCGGCCCACGACAAAGAACTTGCAGGGGCGTTCAAGGAGAAGTATGCTTCTGACCTCCGGGAGGGAGGGCAGAAAGCAATGAAGGGCATTCTGATGAACGCGAGCTGGCTGGCAGGGCCGGTACTGCAGGTCACGCTATTTCTTCTGATGGTCCATCGGAAGCTGCATCGAGAGTTCCCGCGATTCTTCTCTTACATCATTTATCAGATTGTTAAGGCAGGGATTCTCTTTCTTGTCTATCGGTACTCCGGGGAAAACTACTTCGACGCGTATTGGGCAGGCAACGCGATTAGCGTGCTGCTCGGTGTCGTGGTGATGGACGAAATCTTGCAGCATCTGCTGAAGCAGTATGGAGGGATTCAGAAGCTGGCATCGGTGATATTCAGATGGGCATGTGGGCTGCTGATCGTGCTATCGGTTGTGAATGCCTTCTCCATCCAGCAGACCAGTGCGGACAGGGTGGTATCCGCGGTGCTGGCGTTTGATCGTAGTGAGCGGTTCATGCAGTGTGGGCTCTGCCTACTGTTGTTGGTACTCTGCCGGTTTCTCAGGAATTGCTGGCGGCAGCACGTATTCGGGATCGCGCTGGGATTTGGGATCTTTGCGTGTATCGAGATGGTGCTGGTTAGCATCGTGATGTACTTTGGCGATGGTCCGGGAGCGACTGTCAGCCTGGTAAAGAGTTTTGCATACAATGCCGTTACTCTTCTCTGGATTATGTATGTCTGGCGCCCAAGCGAAGTGGCCGTGGAGATCGAGGGGGCTCAGCCGCTCAGCGCGCTCAATGTGGTCCTGATCGGGTCGGCGCAGGCTGGGGAGGCTGGTTTCATCGCCATGGTGGAGCAGATGGTGGACAGCGTTCTGAGTCGAGGCACGTGGCCGAGACCCGTCGTGCAGGGATCCGAGATCCTAGGCCGTAAACCCAACCCGGAAGAACGCAACTAAGAGGCAGGTCCGCCAGGTGTTGATGCGATCCACGGTAAAGCAACCGGATACTGGTTCGAACCGGCCTTCGGAAGAAGTCCGAATCGTTACCTTTATGTCAGGCGGCCGGTCCGACGACGGGCGTGGTGAAAGAAGTGAGATGGGGACTGGTATGGCGGGATTTCATTCTTGAGGATGGACGCGTTATACCCGAGCACAGGATTCTGGATAATCCGGAGCCGGCAGTCTGGCGCAAGCCCGAGGAAATTACCCAGGACGAAAGAGAGAACTGGGAGCGGCGGCTGGTTTCCATGGCCGAAGCTGGGTTGGATCCGCGCGATGAGGAGCAATCTTTCCGCGCCGAATTGAATCAGTATCTGGCATACACCTATCTCCGCTTGAAAGCTCGGCGTGAATTGTCCGATCCTGAGTAACCCTTCGATTGATCGCAAGTGAGCTCACAAGAGAAACGGAGCCTGGCGCCATGAGCCGAGCTGATGAATCCGAAAAAGATCGCTCTTGGAGTCTGCTCTCCGAAGCCAAGCTCATCGACATACCGTCGGATGAGCTTCCAGACCGCATTAAAGAAGTGAAAGCTGCCGTCGTAAAACGTCTGGGTGAATTACTGGAATTGACAACCGATCTTGAGGAACGCGACTCCGCCGCCTACTCCCTTGCTACCTTAAAGAAACTGGAAGCCACGGTGAAACGCGGTGCAAACGCGGCAGGTCGAATGGATAAGTAGAGGCGTCGAACTGTTGCGGGCGCTAGGAAGTGCGGCACGATCCGCTCCCCATGAACCTAAGCCTTGCGCCCCTGCACTCCCAAGCCTCAAGATATCGAGCATTAAGACTGGGTGCATGGCGTTGTGAGACGCATCGGGACGAATTGGAACTGCGGGCGATGCTGACGCGTATCATCGTTCAGCTATGCATCCCAGCCGCAGACTGCGTTGGCTCATCTTCCTGGCTGCGCTTTACTTGGCTCTGTGTTCGATCGGCGGCGTGTATCTCGCGGACGGCACGTTGCATCCTGCTCGCAGGCCTCTCACTGAGCAAGACGAGGCTGCATTTCAGCATTCCCTCGGTCCGCTGCATGCAAGCCTGAACGAGGTCTCGATCAATACTCCTGATGCGGTCCGGCTGCGCGGGTGGATTCTGCATCCTACGCGCCCGAATGGCGAGGCGGCGCTGCTGCTTCACGGCCTTGGCGACAACCGTCTCGGAATGACCGGGTATGCGGAACTGCTTCTGACGCATGGCTACACGGTGCTACTCCCGGATGCACGCGCTCACGGATTGAGTGGTGGCTCGCTCGCCACTTACGGTCTGCTCGAGAGAGACGACATTCATCGATGGACGGAGTTTCTCGCCGAGCAAACGGGAACTCCATGCGTTTACGGTATGGGCGAATCGATGGGAGCGGCAGAGATACTCCAATCGATACAAGCCGGGGCAAGATTCTGCGCCGTCGTTGCAGAATCGCCGTTCGCCACCTTCCGTGAAATTGCCTATGACCGCATGGGTCAGCCCTTTCATCTCGGGCCATGGGTGGGCCGCAGTGTGCTTCGTCCCCTGGTTGAGATCGCATTTCTTCGCGCACGCTGGAAATACGAACTTGATATGTCCAAGGTCTCACCGGAGGATGCACTCGCGGGCACGAAGATCCCGATCTTACTCATCCACGGTCAGGCCGACAGCAATATTCCGGTCCGCCACTCGCGGTTAATTTTCGCGAGTCATCCAGCGGCCGTGCTCTGGGAAGTTCCCGGCGCAGAACATTGCGGAGCCATATCAGTTGCAGCACGAGAATTCGAAAAACGAGTGCTGGCGTGGTTCAGCCGTCAACCAGCGCTTTCGGCCTCCACCGCGCATTAGCGAGGGCTGCCTCTGCGTCCTGTGTCCTCGCAGGTTTTTACCGCGTCATTCACACGCCCTGTGTAGAATATTCTTCGCGATTCTGAGCCAGGTCTGGCTCCATACCCCGAGGTTGCGAATGGCCGACAAGGTTGTCGAGAAGCAGTCCACGAACATCGATTCCATCCTGCAGGAGCAGCGCAAGTTTGAGCCGCCGGCCGAATTCAGCCGCTACGCGCACATTAAGAGCCTTGCCGAGTACGAGCGGCTCTACCAAGAATCGGTGGATGATCCAGACAAATTCTGGTCCCGCATCGCGAACGAACTGCACTGGTTCAAAAAGTGGGACAAGGTTCTCGAGTGGAATTGCCCGTGGGCCAAGTGGTTCGTCGGAGGACAGATTAATCTCTCGTACAACTGCCTGGATCGTCACGTTGCCGGCCCGCGCAAGAACAAAGCCGCCCTCATCTGGGAAAGCGAGCCCGGAGAGATCCGCGTGCTCACCTACCAGCAACTTCATCGCGAAGTGCAGAAGTTTGCGAATGTGCTGAAGTCGCTGGGCGTGAAAAAGGGCGACCGCGTCGCGATCTACATGGGCATGACTCCGGAGCTTCCGATTGCCATGCTGGCTTGCGCACGACTCGGAGCGCCGCATACGGTGGTCTTTGGCGGATTCTCCTCGAACGCGTTGATCGACCGCATCCACGACTCGCAGGCCTCAGCTGTCATCACGCAGGACGGTTCGTATCGCCGCGGGTCGGAAGTGAAATTATTTCCCACTGTGGAAGAAGCTTTGAAGTCATGTCCCAGCGTGAAGCACGTCGTCGTGTACAAGCGCACGGGAACCCCGATCAACATGCAGTCCGGCCGCGATCACTGGTGGCACGAATTGATGGCCAATGCCTCCGACGTTTGCCTGGCAGAGCCGCTCGATGCCGAGCACCCGCTCTACATCCTGTACACATCGGGAACCACAGGAAAACCGAAAGGTGTAGTACACACGACCGGAGGATACTCCGTCGGAACCTACCTGACCACGAAGTGGGTCTTCGATCTGAAGGAAGAGGATACCTACTGGTGCACCGCCGACATTGGATGGGTGACTGGCCACAGTTACATCGTCTATGGCCCGCTCCAGAATGGCGCGACCAGCCTGATGTATGAAGGCGCGCCGAACTTTCCCGAGCCCGATCGCTTCTGGTCGATCATCGCGCGGCACAAAGTGAATGTCTTCTACACCGCGCCCACTGCGATCCGCACCTTCATCAAATGGGGAGACGAGTGGCCGAAGAAACACGACATGAGCAGCCTGCGGTTGCTGGGCACCGTCGGCGAGCCGATTAATCCCGAGGCATGGATGTGGTACCGCGATGTCATTGGCGGGGATCGCTGCCCCATCGTCGATACCTGGTGGCAGACCGAGACCGGTCACATGATGCTTACCCCAATTCCTGGCGCGATCGCGACCAAGCCCGGGTCCGCCACGCGTCCATTCCCCGGCGTCGTTGCCGATGTCGTCACCATGGAGGGCAAATCCGTGCCGGAGGGCTCCGGAGGATTTCTCGTGATCAAGCAGCCGTGGCCCGGCATGCTGCGCACCGTCTATGGCGACCCCGACCGCTACGTGAAGAATTACTGGTCGCAGATTCCGGGGATGTACTTCACCGGGGACGGCGCGCGCAAAGATAAAGACGGCTACTTCTGGATCATGGGCCGCGTGGATGATGTCCTCAACGTCAGTGGTCACCGGCTCAGCACGATGGAAGTGGAATCGGCGCTGGTCGCGCATGATGCTGTCGCCGAAGCTGCGGTGGTGGGGCGTCCCGATGACTTGAAAGGCCAGGCAATTTCGGCGTTCGTCACGCTCGAGCAGGGAAGGCAACCCACGAACGAATTGAAAGAAGAACTGCGCAAGTGGGTGGCAAAGGAAATCGGCGCGCTGGCCAAGCCCGATGACATCCGCTTCACCGATACGCTTCCAAAAACACGCAGCGGGAAAATCATGCGGCGGCTGCTGCGTGAACTTGCGACCAACGGCGAAGTAAAAGGCGATACCACGACGCTGGAAGATTTCGCGGTTCTGGCGAAGTTGAAGGAGCAGGAGGAAGTTTAGGAGGCAGACGGCCTTTCAGTCGCTACTAGTTGGGCCAGACCGTTGGCCGACGACTAAGGACGAGCGACTAACGACTAACCTCATTTCGCAACCGTTGCCGAAGCCGGCGGCGTCCAATCCGCAAACGCCGCATTCGTCTTCAACTCGTGGGGAAAATTCTTCTCGTAACTCGCCAGCCCGGGGCAGATCGCATGATGGACTCCCCTGAATCCAAACAGCTCCATTTCTTTCATCGCCGCGTCCGCCGACCAGCCCTCCATGGCCATGCGGTAGGACGCAATTGCCATCCCGGTGCGATCGTCCCCTAGCCGGCAGTGCACGAACACCTTTTTCCCCGGATTCTCCTGAATCACGTGCAGGAACTTGGCAAACGCCTCAGCTTTCGGAAACGGGCAATGCCAGGGAATGGAGACATACTTCATGCCGAGTTGGTTCACCGCGGTTTTCTCATGCGCACTGGCGCCGCCGCGCATATCCACCACGATCTGCACGCCCATCCTCTTCAGCGCTTCAAGTCCATCGACGCCGGGCTGCCCGCCACGATACAGATTTGGACTGACCTCGCCGAAGTTCGGCAGTCCCACATAGTGCTTCCGGCTTCCCATCGACTTCTGAGTAGGAGCGGAACTCGCATGCTGCTCTTGCGCAATGCCGCTGGAAACAAAAAGCGAGAGCAGGATTGTAAGAATGCCGATTGCCCGAGGAGTGAATTGCGTTCGAATCACAAAAGCGTGGATCTGCCCAGAGCTGTTCACCGAAGAGCTGATTCCCCAATACCCAATTCCCAATCCATTACCGGGCTACTGCGACAACTTGATCGCCAGTTGCCGCTCCGGTTGCGTCATTTCGCCCCAAAGCTTCTGGAGATCGGTTTGCACCGACATATTTTCCGGATCTTTTCGCAATGCCTGGGCGAACCAGCGATACGCAGTCGGCAAATCGCGCGGCGTGCACAGCCCCGCCGAGTACAGCGCGCCCATCTCGATCATCGCTTTCGGATTCGCCTTGTTGGCTTCGGGCTTGAGCAGTTGAAGTCCGCGATCGCAGCTCTGCGGCGCGCCCTTTCCGTACAGATATTTCTGCGCTTCCGCAACCGGATCGCCCGCTCTTGCAGGCTTCGTCACCGGCGAGGGCTTTGCCGGCGCAGGCTTCGCCGGCTTCCGAGTCTCCGCTTTGGTGGGCTTCGCAGGTGCGGCGGCCGCCGGAGCCGCATCGTCCGCGCTCGTGTCATCGCTGGAGTTCTCCGCGGATTTGTCCGCATCCGCAGCTTTCGATTCATCGCTGCTCTTTGCCGGAGCCGCATTCGGAGGTGGCGCTGCTGCAGGGTTGGCTGCTGGAATATTTGCTGCCGGAGGATTCGCTGCCGGCTCCAGTATTTGTCTTCGCCGCTGGTTCGTGGGCCTGTGCCGCTGGCTGACTCGCAGCAGGCGTTTGCTCCGGACTACTACTCGGAGACGCAGGAGGATTGGCGCTGGAATCTGCTGGGCTCTGATCGGTTGCCGCAGGTTTATTCGCCGAAGAACTCAGCCACCGGAATCCATTATTCTTCCAGCGCAGGTAGCCGAATCCCAGCACGATGATCAGCACCACCAGGATGAAGATGCCTTTGCCCGCGCCGCTGCTTTTGTGCTCTTCCTCGTCTTCGAGCAGATAGTCGAGATTTCCCGAATGCGAGCCATGCGGATCAACATTCAAGCTGGCACGCTTGCGCGGAGGAGGATCGTTCAATCCCAGAAACGAGGGTCCGGTGATCGCAGGCGGATCGTGCGCAACCGGAGGCTCTGACGGTGCCGGTCGAGGCGGTTCTTTGGGGGGTGCGGCGACGACGGCTGGCCCCTGTGCCAGCGACGGAATCGCAGCCCCGGCGCTGGCGGCACGCTGCGTCTGAGTCTCCGGAACCACGGTGGCGGGCGGCGGAACCGGCGGCAGCAGCGTAGCTCCGCACATGCCGCAAAAGCGATTGTCCCCCGGATTGTCATTGCCGCAGCGGCTGCAGCGCATATCGCGTATCACTCCCTCTATAGCTTACGATATCTCCTAGGTTCGATGCAGCGGGGCGTAATCAAGAAGTACAGGGATTTCCCAGCACGCACGCCTTCAACTTTGAAACATTGAACTGCGAGTCTGCCCCGCTGAAACCTGATCTCTTGACCCGGAACCTTTATCTCACGGTGCAGGGCCACCGCCTCGAGGTAGTCCGAATCTCGGCGGTGAAGCCAAACACCCCGGAACTCGTCTTCCTGCATGAAGGTCTGGGGTCGGTTTCGCACTGGAAAGATTTTCCCCGCCGTGTTGCGGAGGCGACGGGCTGCGGCGTGACCGTCTATTCGCGCTACGGATCAGGCCAGTCCGACGTCCTCACCGAGTCGCGCCAGGTCACCTACATGCACGACGAGGCGCTGTCGGCATTGCCGGATCTTCTGGCGCAATTGAAGATCGAAGATCCCATTCTCATCGGCCACAGCGATGGCGCGTCCATCGCCATCATCTATGCCGGAGCCCACGACCAGGTTCGCGGACTCGTCCTCCTCGCCCCCCACGTGTTCGTCGAAGACCTGAGCGTCGCTTCCATCGTGCAAGCAAGAGTGGACTTCGAGACCACCAACTTGCCGGAGAAGCTAGCCCGCCATCACCGCGACCCTGCTCGCACGTTCTGGGGATGGAACAACATCTGGCTTCATCCCGGCTTCCGCCGCTGGAACATCGAAGAATATCTTCCCCGGATCACGTGCCCGGTGCTGGTGATTCAAGGTCTGGACGACCAGTACGGAACGATGAAGCAAGTCGAAGCCATCGCGATCCAGTGCCATGCTCCCGTGAAAACTCTGTTGCTCCGCGACTGCCGTCACTCTCCCCAACGCGACCAGCCAGACGCGACTCTGGAAGGAATCAGGCAATTTGTAGGCAATGTCCAAGGGAACAAATCGCTATAGCACGGAGTCTGATCTCTGAAGAGGAAGCCTAGCGAGACATACAACGGCCCGTTTTATGGAACGAGGGTGCGCATGATCATTCGTCGATTTTCAGTGGCACTGCTGGTAATCATTGTCTTGTCCGGTGCTATGGCGCAAGTGGGACTAGCGGCGGCACGCGTGCGCGTGTCAGAAGGATTCATGCAAACTCTCTTGCTAAAGAAGGTGGATCCGGTATACCCGTCTGTCGCGCGGGAGGATCGAATTGAAGGTAGCGTGGTTCTGCAAGTGAACATCAGTAAATCCGGGGACGTGGAGAACATACAACAAGTCAGCGGGCACCCGATGCTTGCTCCCGCTGCAGTCCACGCTGTGAAACAGTGGAAGTATGCGCCTTACAAACTGAATGGCGAGCCTGTCGCAGTACAAACGAAGGTTTCGGTCAATTTCAGTCTGTCCAACAAGCCCACTCCGCAAGGCATCGCCGGAGACCAACCTGGGGGAATCCCTCCGGGAGATCTTGGCAAGCGGCTTGCGTATATATCCGACCGCAAGGGCACCATGGAGATCTGGATCAGCAATCGCGACGGCAGCAACGCATTCCAGTTGACTGCGGTAGGAGGCGCTGGGACGCCGCGCTGGTCTCCCAATAGCCAGGAGCAGTCCCAAGCCATGCTGGTGGACAACTTCCGCTAAGCCGCGGGTTGCGGCAAGTGCTTAAGCCTGTCCACACATTTCCGTTTGGCAACAGGGCGATTTGGATTACATTGGCCTTCAGCATGAACACTCCATTGCGCTTTGTAGTCTCTGTCTTGATCATGGTCGCTCTGGGCCTCTCTTCCGAGGTCGCCTTCGGTTGTAGCTGCGGGCCGCCACCTCCAGGGATCAAAAATGCTCGCGAATTTGCTGAGTTGAGAGCGAAAGGAGTCAGCGCCATCTTCGAGGGAACGGTAGAGTCTCTTGAGATGGAATCGCCGCTTTTTGAAGCTGCGGCTGGAGATGTTGTTCCTGCCGATCTTGAGGAAAGCACACCTGTCATGCAAGTCAGTTTCAGGGTTTCACGGTCATATCGTGGCGTACAGCAGCAGGCGGTTAAGGTTGAAACTGGTCTTGGAGGCGGCGACTGCGGATTTCGATTTGAAAAGGGTAAGAAGTACTTGGTCTATGCATACAAGGATGATTCTGGGCGCCTGTCAACGGGAATTTGCACAGCGACTGCGTTATTGCAGGAGAGCCAGGCCAATATTGCTTACTTGCGTGGTGAAGCAATGCTTCCTGACAATATTCACGCTTCATCGCAGAGTGGCTCTGAGATATGTGTGCGCATTGTCAAGAACGAAGCCACTGATTCACTAGAGGATGTGGACGATCAGGTCTGGCTTTTCCGTGTTGGAAGCACGTCTCCGATTCCGTCTGAGGAGCTTGAACGCAACGAGAAAGGCAATTTCTGTGCTTCCAATGTAGAAGCCGGCGATTACCACTTAATGTTTTCAGAAGTCGTCTCAGAATCCCCTATTTCGTTTTTGTATTATCCCGGCGTGATGCGTGCGTCCGAGGCAACAGCTATTGTCATTAAATCGGGCGAACCAAGCCCTACTAATATTGTCTTCAAGGTTCCGTCTGAAAGGACTTTTTCTGTTGCCGGGGTAGTTTCCACGCCAAACAACTTTCATCAACCGGCAGGAACCAGAGTGATATTGATCAGCACAGACCGGCCATTCCTGCTGTTGGATTACGCACAAGATGTAGCGCCTGATGGTTCTTTTCTATTCCCGAGGGTGCTGCCGGGCCGGTACTTGGGGTTCATTGACGTCGACTCGGATTTCGGAGACTGGGGGAGACCAAAATGGTCGACTCGGAAGACCGAGCTTGTGATCGACGGCAATGTGTCCAATTTTTCGCTTTCGCTGATTCCGAACTAGTGTCAGGTAACTTCGATCATTCCGCCGCGGCGGTGGTGGTTTGTTTCCTACACATTCCCCATCTACAATGCTGGCCTTGAGCTTATGGGCGCTACGAATCGAATTGCGCTAGGAGCCACTGTCTCCGGCGGCAACAAGCCGCCCGGCGGACTCGATCTGCGAACCTACCTCGAACTCAAGCACGGAATCCATCGTTACCTTTTGGGCAAACTCGATCTCGAGAGAATCGCAAGCCATCCCGACGACAACACGCGTTTCAAAACACTCGCCGTGATTGAAGAAGTCGTCGCCCGATTGAAAGCTCCTTTCAGCCCACCCGAACAAGAGCGCATCGCACACGAAATCCTGGAAGAAATCTTCGGACTCGGCCCACTCGAGCCGCTCCTGCAAGATCCCTCGGTCAGCGACATTCTGGTCAACGGGTCGCAGGAGGTGTACGTCGAACGCGCCGGAGTGCTCGAAGAAACGAAAGTCGTCTTTAAAGATGATGCCCATCTCATGCGCATCATCCAGAAGATTGTTTCCGCCATCGGCCGCCGCATCGACACGACATCTCCCATGGTCGATGCCCGCCTTCCTGATGGATCCCGGGTCAACGTCGTCATTCCGCCACTCGCCGTGGACGGTCCGCACATTTCCATTCGCCGCTTTGGCCACACGCCCGTTACCGAAGAAGATCTGCTGGCAAATCAGACACTGACTCTGCCCATGCTGGGCCTGTTGAAGGCCGCGGTAGCCGCGCGTCTCAACATCGTCATCTCCGGCGGGACCGGCGCAGGGAAGACCACGCTGCTGAATGTTCTCTCCGGGTACATCTCCGCGAAAGAACGCATCGTCACCATTGAAGACTCATCGGAATTACAGTTGAAGCAGAAACATGTCGTGCGTCTCGAATGCCGTCCGCCGAACGCAGAAGGGAAGGGAGGGGTGCAGGCGCGGCAGCTCGTCATCAACTCCTTGCGCATGCGGCCGAACCGCATCGTTGTCGGCGAAGTGCGCGGCGAGGAATCGCTCGACATGCTGCAAGCCATGAATACCGGCCACGACGGTTCCATGACCACCATTCACGCCAACAGCCCGCGCGATGCTCTCGCCCGCATGGAAACCATGGCCATGATGGCCAATCTAAGCATTCCCGAAAAGGCTATCCGCAAACAGATCGCATCGGCCATTAGCCTGATCGTTCAGGTTGCGCGCTTCACTGATGGCGCGCGGCGCATCACCCACGTCACCGAACTCACCGGCATGGAATCTGAAGTCGTGAGCCTGCAGGATATCTTTACGTTTGAGAAGCAGGGAGTTTCTCCCGAAGGCCACACCCTTGGTTCGTTCGTCTCTTCCGGCATCCGTCCGAAATTTTCTGAACGTCTCAAAGCTGTCGGCTTCGAACTTCCGCCCGACATGTTCGAGCAGACCGGCCGCCGCTGGAAGTAAGCGCCCGTCCGCTGCACTCTGACAGAACTTCACGCATTAACGAATCCTGTAAGGGTGGCATCCAATCGCCTGCAGTCGGAACTGGCCGCAACTCCACGGCACCTCGGACGACCGAACCTTCAGCCCTACCGGCTCAAGGTGAAGGAATTGCGCTACGTGCTCCGAGACGTCGGTTTACCGCAGTACCGCCAGAATCTTGACCGCTTCCGGATCGCTCACGCGACTGACATATCCAATCGCGCCCGGCGTCACCGAAACGTATTCGATCATGGCAGCCTCAGACGGAAACTCCTTCAGCATCGATCCCTGCCCGGTGAATACCAGCTTTCGCCAGTGCATCCGAAACTCTTCCGGGGTATCGCCCACGTGGCGCTGCAGGAAGACTTCGTGCACCGGTCCGCCCCTCAGTATTACGGGCACTGCATGCGATCCATCGGTAAACCGCGACTTCGCACCCGTGAACAGCTCGCGAATCTCCGACGAACTCAGCCGGGAGATCGTCACCGACTTATTCGCGACGATCAGCACATCCTGCGCCGCGGCACAGGTAAGCATCATGCCGAAGCCTAGAACCCAAAACGCAATTGCTTGCCTTCTCCCGATGTTACCCATACGGATGTCACCTATCATGACGCCACCTAGAAACTGAAGCCAACCCGCGCGGCCAGCATCTTCGTATTCGGCTGCAGCCCGCCTGGATTCGTGCTCTGGTAATAGCCAAGTCCCGTTCCATGCAGGAAGTGGCCCTCCAGCTTCCCGTAGAAATAAGGGTTGAAGTTATATCGCCCCGAAATCACCCAATCCTTCGAATAGGTCACATACGACTGCGTCGATTGCGACTTGTTTACGTAATGGCTGTAGTAGGTACCCACCTGTAGCTTCTTCGTCACCTCGTAGCTCGCCATCGGATACCACGCCCGCGAATCCAGCGGCATGACCTGCTGCATCGATCCGTAAGTGAGTACGATGTACAGCGGCGCTCTCCAGTACTCGGTCGCCAGATGCATTTTTCCGTGGTCCCATTGTGCGTAGTACCCGAGCGTCAGCGCCGCCGGCATCTGCACATTGCCCATAGATCCGTTTGCGGCCAGCGAAGTGCTGATCGCACTCGATCCTACGGTGAGCCCGTGCAGTGGTGTGGCCCAGCGCACGTCTCCTCCAAATGTCATGCCGCTCGGGGGAGAAGGAAATGTCATCCCGATCTGCTGCAATTGCCGGACGTACCCGCCGTCCTCCCCCAGCACGCTGCCCCCGATGTGACCGCGATAGAGCACACGCCCTCGCTTCTTTCCGAAGTCCAGCGCGCCATACACTTCTCCTCCCATTTCAGAGAGGTTGTAGTCGCGGTTATCGACCGGATACATGGCCTGGGGCAGCAGCACCCACAGGAACAGCGAGTCCACATCCTGGGAGTCGTTAAACAGGCCCATCGGAGTCTTGATCTTGCCCACGCGTATACCCAGCCGATCGTGGAATTTGTAGTCCCCCGACGCCCAATCGACCACGATCTTTGGTCCGCCGAACTCCCCCATCTGCGACATGTGCAGCTGGATGCCGATGCGCAGCTTGTCGGTGACCGCATCGCAGATGCTCACCGCGCCCTCGGTCCACTGCAGGCTGCCGTCGCTCGACTTCATGGTGAGATAGTTGTTCTTCGAGCTGAAGAGAAATCCCTGCGTGGCGAATCCGTGGACCTGCAGATGATCCAGATCCTGCGCCATCGCGGCAGCCCCGCACATCAAGACGAGCCACAACCCAATCCCGCGTCGGAACATAACCGTCTCCTGACGCAACTATCGGCGGAGGCGCGGCGCACCTTCACGGAAGAGGTCCGTGGAAAATTTCGGGGACCGAATCAGAATGGAACGAGACCGGAATGGGGAATCTTCCCGCTGGACTGACGGAGGGCTGAGGTCTGTGATCTTGGTTTCTGGTCACCGCCACGACCTCGAGCCCAACGCCAGCCGCTCTACGGTATGGCGGGACGCGTTCCCGCGGAATGGCCTGACTGTGGCGGCTTCCGGCACGGGAGGGCCATTTACGCCGCCTTCCGAAACGACACCAGGTCCCAGGCGCCGTCCGGCACCGAGGTCTGATGCCGCAGTCCCGAGCCGTGAGAGACTGGGAGAACTCAGGAGCGTCCCGATGACGATGACACGCGCTGCCGCTCTTCTGGATTTACCCGAATGCTGGCCTGACCTCCAGTTCGATAGCTGGAAAGACACCTACGCCACGCTGCACATGTGGATGCAGATCGTTGGCAAGATACGCCTCGAACTCACGCCACTCGTCAATCATTGGTGGAACGTACCGCTTTACCTGAGCGCGCGCGGTCTCACGACTTCGATCATCCCGTACGGCAGCCGTCACTTCGATATGGAATTTGATTTTGTCGAGAGCAGATTGATCATCCGCACGGCAGACCCAAAAACCGCCTTGATCGCGCTCGCCCCCCGTTCGGTCGCCGATTTCTATCGCGAACTGATGTCCACGCTGCGATCCCTGGACATCGAGGTGAAGATCTGGAAGCTGCCGGTGGAAGTCGCCGATGCGATTCCGTTCGACGAAGACAACGTCCACGCTGCGTACGATGCCGAACCAGTCCGGCGGATGTGGCGGATCCTGCTGTCCGTCGACGAGGTCTTCAAAATCTTCCGTTCGCGCTTTCACGGGAAATCGAGTCCCGTGCATTTTTTCTGGGGCGCCTTCGATCTTGCGACGACGCGCTTTTCCGGACGCCGTGCGCCGGAGCGCAACGATCCCGATCCCGTTCTCCGAAAGATCATGCAGGAAGCGTATTCGCACGAAGTGATCAGCGCGGGATGGTGGCCGGGCGGCGGCGAAATCAAAGAGGCTGCCTTCTATGGCTACGCCGCGCCCGCAGCGGCCGGATTCGCGGAACAGAAAGTGCAGCCCGCTGCAGCCTTCTATCACACAGGCCTCGGCGAGTATCTGCTGATGTATGACGCCGTGAGGCAGGCGGAATCGCCCAGCGGCATGCTGCTGGATTTCCTCCAGAGTACATACGAAGCTGGCGCGATCACGGGCAACTGGGACCGTGCATCGCTCGAAGTGAAGTAGAACTGACTTTCTGCCGCATTTCTGTCAAGTCGATCAAAAGGCGAAGATCCCCGCAAGCCGCACATACGTCGGCAGATATAAACTTCGGAAAATGTCCACTTTGCCCCAGTCAAAATGCTATTCTGGATATATAGAGTAGAAACAAAGGCGCAGCCTTCGGGCGGGCGCCTTTTCTATTTTCCAGATGCCGAAATCGTCGCGACGCCAACCAAATTCAGCGTCGCACGATCACTGCGTCCGCACCCGCGAACTTACCACCAAGCGTCGTGGAGAACTCGCCGAACTCGCCTTCACCCTCAAAGCCGCGCGCCTCGGATTCGGCGTCTCCCGCCCCTTCGGCGACAGCGAACGCTATGATGCCATCATCGACGCCCGCGCCATCGCCCCCAACCTGAAACATCGCTGCCATCCCGCCTGCCCGACGATCCAAGGCGCGCAATCGAGAAAAGCAGCCAGGAAAATCCAGGCTCAGCAGGCTGAAGAAGATGCCCGCGTACGCCCCCACGCATCCACCCCCGAGCCCAGCCGATGCTTGGGTAGGGACGGACGCATCCGTCTATCCCGCGAAGCCAAGCGAGCCGGACGCTCCGGAAGCCGAACGCCGGAAGCCGGCAGCCGATCCTGTCCCGCGCTCCGCGTCGTCACCCAAACCGATGCCCGCCAGCCCTGGTGTCCGCCGCAACCGGTCGCTCCCTTGTGGCGCGTGCAGGTGAAATGCTCCACCCAACTTACGGACGGCCTCTACCACCTCAACGCCCACCGCCGCACCCAAGGCCGCGCCGTCCCCTACCTCCCCGGCGAAATCGACTTCCTCGCCGCCTACATCATCCCCGAGGACACCTGGTACATCATCCCCCTCGAAGCCTTCCTCGGATCCACCAGCCTCCTCTTCCGCCGCCACACCGACCGCAAGCCCGGCCAGTACGATCAATACAGGGAAGCCTGGCACATGCTAAGACCGAATTAGCAGACGAAGTAGCACAGCCCATGTGGGGACAGCCGCCTTCGGCTGTCCATGTGAAAATGCGGAGGCTGATAATGCTGGGACAGAAAATGCTGAGAAAATGCTGGGACAGACCGAACGTTCACCGGTTTTTCCGGAAATTTGAGCTGACGCCAAAAAACGGGGTACGTCCCGTCTGTCCCTACAGGACTTGCGTCTTGGGCTATCTTATATTCTGTCCCTTAGAGGGACTGGATTAGGTGCAGGGGAGAGAAGGATGATTCCTGGTGGCGTAACTGACATGAAGGCGTTCGTGCCTGCCAAAGATTTCGAAGTGTCGAAGGCGTTCTACACCGATCTTGGGTTCACCACGAACTTCAGCAATGATGAAATCGCAGAATTACAGATTGGCGGGTTTCGGTTTCTGCTGCAGAAGTTCTACGTAGCGGAGCATGCGGGCAATTTCATGATGACGTTGAAGGTCGAAGATGCGGACGCATGGTGGAAGTACATCGAGGAGCGGGAGTTCACGAAAAAGTATCCGGGTATCATGGGCAAGGCGCCGGCGATGCAGCCTTGGGGAGTGCGGGTGCTTTATCTAAGTGACCCTGCGGGCGTGCTTTGGCATATTACGGATGGGCGGAAGTGATTGGGGGAATTCCCACGCTTGAAAGGCGCGAAGGGTGGGGTAGCCGCCTGGTGCATTGCGACTCATCTCTGTCCTAGAAAACCGGTGAAACGTTCCGTGGAGTGCACCCAAAACTGAGACAGGGATAATGGTGACAGTTCTCGATATGAGGAGAACACATGTCACAAAAGAACACGAATCCACCGGAATATGGAACGGAGTTGAAGCTAGCGACGGTGCGACGGGTGTTGGCTGGGGAAAGCGTAAGTGCAGTAGCGCAAGAGCCAGCCCCCCAGCAAGTAAAAAGCTGCTGCCAATGCGGCCATCTTTGTTGACAGACCAGCTTCATCGACCTTTAATGGTCGCCATGATCCCCAAACTCGCAGTTTTACTTCTTTGCGCATCAATGGTTCCTGCCTCGCAGGCTTTCGCCAAGTCGAAGGCGATCCTGCCGGAGGGCTGCGGCGACGATAGTGTCCAGTTCGACGTCACGCAGGAGAAAGAAAATCCCGCGTTCGCTGCCCCGCCGGAAGGCAAGGCAGTGGTCGTTTTTTCCGAGTCTATGCCGAGCGAGCAGAAGATGAAGACGACAACGCGCTTCGGCGTGGATGGAACATGGGCAGGCGCCACAAAAGGCGATTCCTACTTCACCCTGACGGTAGAGCCTGGTGCACATAATATCTGCGCCAGCATGCAGTCAGCTCCAAGCAGGATGAAGAAGCAGTTCACTCAGTTGGCAACGCTTACAGCCGAAGCCGGGAAGGTCTATTACTTTGAGGCCGCGGTCAACGTGATGGGCACTGCAAATCTCGCCTTTGCCACATTCAATTTTGCACAATTGTCGGATGCCGATGGCAAGTACCGGCTCAAGGCCTGGAAGTTTGCTACTTCAAAGGTTAAATAGACAGTCTGGTGGTTTTTGACTGAGTCTGCGGTCCTCTGCCTCGTTCTTGCCAACGGCTGGGGTCGCTCACCTTTCCGCCAGGTTTTCTCAAGACGATAAGGAAACCCAAACCCCGGGTGCCCCGTCCTCCGTCCTCCCTCCTACTTCCTCCTTCCTACTTCTTGTTTCTGGTCGAGGGAGTGATATCGTTTCGTTTTGCTCATGGATCCACGACGTCCACTGCCGGCTGCGGTTCTGCTCGACAATGTGCGCAGCATGTATAACGTCGGGGCGTTCTTTCGGGCGGCGGACGGCGTCGGGTTGCAGAAGCTGTGTTTGTGCGGGATTACCGCGCATCCTCCGAAGAAGGCAATTTCGAAGACGGCGCTGGGGGCTGAGGAGACGGTCGCGTGGGAGCATAACTGGGATGCCGTCCGCATGGCAGAGGGGCTGCGGCGCAGTGGATTTGAAATTGCCGCCATCGAGACCGGCGCGCAGGCGGTGGATCTGTTTGAGTGGCAGCCGAGGTTTCCGGTCTGCGTGGCGTTTGGGCATGAGGTGGACGGGCTGCGTCCGGAGCTGCTGGAGATGGCCGATGCGCATGTGCGCATCCCGATGAGGGGGGCGAAGAACTCGCTGAACGTCGCGACCGCGGGCGGGGTTGTGCTGTATGAGTTGCTGCGGAAGTGGCGGGTGCGCGGGAGTAGAGAGTGAAAAATCCGACTCTAAAATCGCCAAACTGCGCGATTCTGGAATCGGGCGCCCGGCCTCTCTACAAAGGCCCGGAGAGGCCCGTCTCTACAGGCATCCTTTACGCTCCACAATCCGCGCGTGATATTCTCTAAACGTCACAAAGACAATCGATTAAAGACAGGAGTGCAGGAACTTAGTGTTAGCCAGAGAGCAAAAGAAATCCCTCATTGACCAGTACGGGAGAACTGCGAGCGATACCGGCAGTCCCGAAGTTCAGATCGCTCTGCTTAGCGAACGTATTGGGCAATTGACGGAGCACTTCAAGACGCACCAGAAAGACCACGGCTCGCGCCGCGGACTTCTCATGCTGGTCAGCAAGCGGCGTAGCTTGCTCGACTACCTCAAGAAATACGATACCGAGCGCTACAAGACCGTCATTTCGAAACTCGGCATCCGCAAGTAGGGTTGGGGAAAGTTTCACAGTTCAAAAGTTTCAAGGTTCATCATGAAACTCTGAGACCTTGAGACTCTGAAGCCTTGAAACTTGCCTTTTCTGAGCACCGTCTCTGGTGAGACGGACAGCATCGAGGAAATCTCCACACGTGCGTTTCTCAAGCGCAAGCGATCCCGATGAGGTCAACAGGAGCGACGTGTGTCTTACTCGTGCCGAGTCCAGGTCTCCGCTCGTCTGCACGGCTCGTGACTCCTGAGCCTCTCAACTCGGCGGCTCATCGCTCACTGCTCAAAGCTCACTGCTCTCCGAAGGACATTCAATGAAACCAGAACCAACGATAGTTACAGTCACATCTCTCCGGCGGCAAAACCATCACATTCGAAACCGGAAAACTGGCCAAGCAGGCCGGCGGGTCGGCCGTCGTTCGACTCGGCGAAAACGTTGTTCTCGCCACGGCCACCGCGAATCCCGACCCACGCGAAGGCATCGACTTCTTCCCGCTCACGGTGGATTACCGGGAGTACACCTATGCCGGCGGACGTTTCCCCGGCGGCTTCATCAAGCGCGAAGGCCGCATGAGCGAGAGCGAAGTGCTCACCAGCCGCCAGATCGACCGGCCAATCCGCCCGATGTTCGCCGAAGGATTCAAGTGTGAGACGCAGGTCATTGCGTTCGTGCTCTCCGCCGACAGCGAAAACGATCCGGACGTTTGCGGTATCAACGGCGCGTCGGCTGCGCTGCATGTTTCCGACATTCCATTCCTGGGTCCGGTGGGCGCAGTGCGCGTCGGACTCGTGAACGGACAGTTCGTCGTGAATCCCACTTACAACGAGATGCGGGAGAGTCTGCTGAACATCATGGTCGTCGGCACGGCCGATGGCATCGTGATGATCGAGTCGGGCGCGAAAGAAGTGAAAGAAGAAACCGTTGTCGACGCGATCGAGTTCGGACACACCGAGATCAAGAAGATCGTCGCGGCGATCAACGAACTGCGCGAGAAGGCAGGGAAGCCGAAGCGCGTAAGTCGAGCCTCCGAAGTTCGATGATGCGTACTACAACCAGCTTAAAAAGAAGATCGGCGCAGACCTCACCGACGCGCTCGATACGAAGAAGCATCCCAAGCTCGAGAGCTATACGCTGATCAAAGAGATCAAGAAGAAGCTGGCCGCGGAACTTCCGGAAGACGATGAAGAGGCGAAGAAGAAGCTGGATCACTACTATGAAGCTCTCCGCGAACGCATCTTCCGCGAGCAGGTGACCAAACAGAAGCGCCGTCCCGATGGACGCGCCTTCGACGAGATCCGCGAAATCTGGATCGAAGCCGGAGTCCTACCGCGCACCCACGGCAGCGCAATCTTCACCAGAGGCGAAACCCAAGCCCTGGTCACCACCACACTAGGCACCAGCGACGACATGCAGCGCCTGGAAGGCTTCGAAGGCGAAGCCAAAAAACGCTTCCTTCTGCACTATAACTTTCCGCCGTTTTCGGTTGGTGAGGTTGCATTTTTGCGTGGAGCGGGGCGGCGAGAGATTGGGCATGGGGCTTTGGCGGAGCGGGCGATTTCAGCTGTACTGCCGGCCGAGGAGAAGTGGCCTTATGCGATGCGCGTGGTTTCGGACATTCTGGAGTCGAACGGGTCGTCTTCGATGGCTACCGTTTGCGGAGCCTCGGTTTCGCTGATGGATGCCGGCGTTCCACTGAAGGCTCCTGTGGCCGGTATCGCTATGGGGCTGGTGAAAGAAGAAGACCAGTACGCGATTCTGACCGACATTGCGGGCGCGGAAGATCACTACGGCGATATGGATTTCAAAGTCGCCGGAACGAAAGAAGGAATCACCGCGCTGCAGATGGATATCAAGGTCACGGGAATCACTTCGCAGATCATGCGCGAAGCGCTGACGCAGGCACAGCGCGGGCGACTGTTCATTCTCGGGAAGATGGAGGAAGTGATCTCCAGCAGCCGCGAGAAGATTTCGGATTACGCGCCGCGGTTCTACACGGTGCAGATTCCGACGGACAAGATTCGCGACCTGATCGGGCCGGGTGGAAAGATGATCCGGTCGATCGTGGAGCAGACTGGAGTGAAGATCGATGTGGAAGACTCCGGGCTGGTGAAAGTGGCGTCGAGCGATCAGGCGTCGGCACAGAAAGCGCTACAGATTATCGGCGACATCACGGCGACGGCCGAGGTAGGAAAGACGTATCTCGGAAAGGTCACACGGCTGGCGGATTTTGGAGCGTTCGTTGAAATCATCCCTGGCACGGAAGGTCTGCTGCACATCAGCGAAGTCGCGGAACATCGCATAGCGGACGTCCGCGACGAACTGAAGGAAGGCGACCAGGTGCTGGTGAAGGTGCTGGCGGTCGAAGGCAATCGCATACGGCTCTCGCGCAAGGCGATTCTGAAAGAGCAGCGCGCGAAGATGGGCGGCGGCGAGGCACCTGCGGCAGCGGTTCCGGCGGACGGGCAGGAGCCCGTGCCTGCGGGATCTCTGGTGATTGAGGGCGGCGGCGATTTTCCGGATGACCCGGATGAGCCGAACTTCAATCGCGAAGGCGCCCCACATGTAGGGGCAGGGGCAGGAGCTGGACCTGGACCTGGTGGCGATCGTCCTCGCGGTGGAGATAGAGGCGGAGATCGTGGCGGGCGCGGTGGACGTCCCGGTGGGGGTGGCGGCAGAGGTCGTGGACGGGGTGGACGCGGCGGCGGTGGCGGAGGACGCCATGGCGGCGGGCATGGTGGTCACGGCGGACACGGTGGCGGCGGTGGTGGCCGGCACTAAGCTTGGCCTGTACGGATTCAGGTGGATTTTCGGATTGAATTAATGCAAGAAGAACAGAGCTGCGATCAAAAAATCGCGGCTCTTTTTTTCTAGTACTCAGAAGTGTTTCGCAAGGGAGTCGTTCACCCGAGGGGGTACAGAGAATCAGAATCTCCACTCTAAAATCGCAAAGGACTGCGAGTTGGCTGGAGTGAAGAGATTTCGCTATGCGGGCAGGAAGTGCTCGGTGCGGTGGCGATCTTGTCTCGACATGAAGGGCGTGAAGATTACTGCATTCCCTCTAGGAGCCGAAGAAAGATTCCTTAATTCAAAACAGCGCACTGGGTGAATGCGGTGCTAAGTCTTGCGCCTGCAACAGTCGGTCATTCGTGCCCAGTCCACGCGGGAATTTTCTGGCAGGGTGCGTGCAAATACCTTCTGGAGAGCCGCATGGGCTCCTGGAGGATTTGTGAAAAAAGTTCAGTCGCTATCGTTTCTCGCCACCTTGGCGATCGCCCTCGGCATGATCTCATGGGGCAGCGCGCTTCACGCGCAGACCACACCCTCAACCACTCCGGACCAGCAGGCGCAGCAGCCGTCGTCCTCGCCGGATACGACTCCGACACAGCAGACACCGCAGACGCAGCCTACTCCGTCGCCGGAGATGCCGCCTTCTTCACAGCAGGCACCGTCAGCGCAGACTCCGGATGCGAGCACGCCGCAGTCGGGATCGACCGCAGGTTCGACCTCGCGCTCTGGATCTTCCGCTGCGTCCGGTACCGACAGCCAGACATTTTCGGGCACAGTAACAAAACAAGGCGACAAGTACGTGCTGAGGGATGATTCGGGACAGACGTATGACATCGATCACCAGGCGGAAGTCGCGAAGTTCGACGGCAAGCGCGTGCGCGTGCAGGGCACGCTGGATCCGACCGGCAAGAAGATCATGGTGAAGTAAGTTTGTTTCTCGACTAACTTGTTAGGAGAGAAAGGCACCGAGGACAATGAGCGAACCGGCTCTTTGTTCCTCGGCGCCAGTGTTTTTTAGGGTAGTAGAGACTTGCTTCGCTCGCTGGCGGAATCCGCCCCACCTCACGTCCTCCGCCCCACACAATCTTCTCTCACGTCCTCCGCCCCACACAATCTTCTCTCACGTCCTCCGCTAGACGGGCTTCTACTACACGATCTGTTTTATGGGTCGTTTGGATCTGAACTGTCGTCTTCGGGCCGCTTTAGACGGATCAAGCCGAGAATACGCTCACATGTGGCTTGTGCCTGTGCGCCATCCCGTTGTCTGGCTGAGCAGGTGATTGGGAAGGACTCTCCCCAAGGGCTGAGCAGAATCGCCAGGACGCCACGAATGTCGGCCAAGTCACGCGTCTCACCGCGGAAAGTAGTGACCCGCGCAGGGTATCCATCGATGAACGTGCTTTCTGAGGAGAGTCGGATGCCGGGCTTGTTGCTCATCCACAGATGATTCGCGAGAAAAAACTCCGTCTGTTTTTCTAATTCTTCATCGGCGGTCAGGCCGGGAAAGCGGCGTTGTAGAACTGGGCCAACCGTAATCGTATTCGTGCTGGCATCGTTCTTCACGAGATAGGTGGTTTGGAGATTGGCATCTTCGGCGACCTTTACCTGTCCGGGCAGTGCGAGGGAAACTTCTGCGCAATAGAGCGACTGGCAAAAATTGCGTGCCCAGCGGGCGAAGCCTTGCGGCGTGGTATCGAGGTCGGAGATGGATTCCTTCACCTCGGGTTTGCGCGCCGGGCGGGCCAGAGCAGCGACCGAGTGCCGTCCCGAGGCTGTGCCACGAATAACGGTATAACCTGCGTGGGGCGAAGACTCGAAATGCTTAAGCGCCGCAAGCCAGGCGAGCGAGTCGTGATCGGGGATGAGGCGAGCGGTGGCTTCTTCTTCCCAGCGAACGACCAATGCCTCGGGGTCGGGCTCGTCTACCGGCTGGACACTTACATGGTTGTCAACGCGAAAGAAACGGTGCAGCCAAGCAACGCGCTTCGAACCGAGGTCAAACAGAAGGGCGATCTCCTGTTTGCCGGCAAGGACATTGGTGGGCTCCTGCCGCAGATTGCCGCCGGAGGTCACCGGTCCGGAGGTGCTCTCGGTGGGTGAGAAGACGTAGGTGGACAGGACTGAGGCGCAGTTCCTGTCCGCGAGTGAAACCGTGTTCTTCCAGCGCAGGGTGGCGGCGCTGATTTCCAGGCCTTCGAGCAGCGAGTCTTGCCAGTACGTGAACTGGCCGTGAGGCTTCCATATTGCGCCGGTGGAGATGGGCCGGTCGGCCAATCGCGTCTGCAAAAGGTCGAGAGCAAGCTTGGTGAGCAGGTCGGCGGCTTCTCCGTATGCGAACTGTCGGCGTGATTGATGGTCGAATCCAACTTCGCCATGCGGGCCTACTTCGAAGGCAATCGCGTGCGAAGAAAAGCTTCGCAGATTACTTTCGAGTCCCGCACGTGTGAGGCGGCGACATTCCCAGGCGGAAATTGTTGGAGGAGAAAATTCCGCAGTCACCGGCAGATTGCCGCTCTCGGCCGGGGAGCCTACAGTCAGTGATAGTGTCGCGGCAATTGCGTACTGGCAGGGCCCGGCGGGGAAGTTGGTGGAGTATCCAGGCATGAGCGCGACTGAGTAGGACGTGTCGGCTTCAATTTCATAGCGCAGCGTTTCTCCGGGCTGCAACTGCGCGAGCAGCGGCGAAGCGGCGGGTAACTGTGATTGCTGAGAGAAACACAGGTTTGCCAAGAAGATCAGCCGCGCAGCGAGTTTTGCCAATCTGGCCAGCATAATCATCGAGGCTTCTTGAATTGCCTGTACTCGGAAGGTATCTGGACGTCGGCGGAGTTCATAACCTCCTCGCAAACGCGCGATGCTTGTTCCCAGTCGATGTTGCGGTACATACAGCCAAGACTCATGATCTGTTCGGGCGCACTGACGAACAGGGCCATGCCCTGATGGGGAATGCCACGAAAATCGAACTTGAAGTGTACGAGGAGCGAGCGTTGTCCACGGATCGAGGATTCCTCTACGCCGCCAATGACAAGGACGGCGCCGCGGTATCGACTGCGCGTCAAGAGCATGGTCAGGTACTCTCTTGCGGCCTGATTAAAGCTTTCGCTCCAAATCGTTTCACCGAAGAGAATGTAGGCTCCGTACGGGTCCGGAGAGTCTCCCGAAACATTCGCGGAAGGATTCGGCGACGAGATGGAGAGAGTGGCAGCCGGGATCGTCGCCCAGTAATCATGGCTGCGCCTCGACCAGTTCGGCTTGGTGTATGTTTCGTCGGTGAGAACCTTTCGAGCCGTTACGTGGCCCGCGGAGGATTTTTCGTCGCGAGCCTTCTTCGCAGCAGCGGCGACGGAGTCGTGCGGCTGTTCCTGAGCCCAGGCGCAGGTGGGACCGAGCAGCAGAATGAGAGCGCCGGTAGTGAGGAGTCGCACTGCGCGGGCTTGTTTGGGGCTCATTGCGGGTCGAGCCTCCAGGAGTCCACGATCGTGGAACACATGAACTCCAGATCAGCGAACTGGTCCTCAGGAGCGATACATGCAATTTTGAAGTTCACCGGATTGTTTCCAAGCTCTGCCGCTTCTTCGGTCCACGGAGTCAGGTTGGAAAGCAGGCGGGTACGGACGACTGTAACGCTATGTCCGTTCATAGTTCTGAAGCTGGCGATGGGTTTGGCGGTGTAATCGGCATGAGCGTGGATCCAGTGGTAGGCGAGGTCGGCGGCGGTGCCGTAATTGCTATACCCATACGAGACGGCAGTTGAGCCGAAGTAGATGACCATGGTGGTCCTGTCGTCGGACCCGACGACGTACACATTGTCCGAATTGCCGCCGCTGACGCGGCGTGCATTCTGCGGCAGAAAGAGCCGCTCCTGCCAGCAACAGGCGCTGGTGCAGCGCGAAGAGGAGCGCACTCGAAAACCAGAAGGAGCTTGACCGATCGTATTCTCAGCTTCGACCGTGATTTTGGCCTTGGCTTGAGCAGCCTGGCTCTTGGAAGCTCGCGCAACATCACCGAGAGATGGCGAATCCGTTGCCGTTTGGGGGAGCGCGACGGGCTGCGCAGGAGCAGGGCGAGAAGCAGGGCGGCGCAGCAGGAGAGTGCGCTGTGCCGGATGAACAGAGTTCAGAACTGTCTGGCAAAGGGTGGAACTGTATGCAGCCATGGAGTGTTTGTCATTATTAGACTTCATGCGGGCTGCTGCATCTGCGCGGTACGCGGGTACGTAAATCTTCTTGAGATCGATGGCTTCATCGGGAAGAGTCGTCGCGAAGCAGAGTACCGGGATGAGACGATCGCCTGTATCGATAATGCGGGCATCGGCACGAAACTGGGTTCCGAAAAGAGTACCGTATCCGACGCAACGGTGATCGGGTACTCCGGCTTTTGGGTTGTCACAGGAAAACCTTGCCGTATTCGCCCCAGTACTGCTGGAGGATGGTCATGAACTCGGTTTGAGTCGGATGTTGGCTGATGGGGATCGGCACTCCGGCAAAGACCTTGGTTGTGATGCCAGTAACCACGGAGGTTGCGACCAGAGTGCCGCGCTCGTCGCGGCCCTCGGCGCTGAACGGCGCGGGAACGAGGACGCGATAGCCGTCGCCATCGTAGTTCTGGAATCCGTCAGGAATGGATTCAGAGCCGTCTGCATCTTGATCGATCACTTCGGTTGAGCCCGATGCGGCAGCATTTCTGTTCTCCGCCTGGTTGCGTGCGCGATCGGCCCGTGCCTGCCGGGCCGCCTGGGCAACGGCGGGTTCGTCTTGTCCGCAGACTGTGTTGGCACTCGCGAGAAGGAGCAGGCACAGGATCAGAGCAGTATTCGGGCTGGTTCTGCGCGACTTACTGCTTGGTCTCATCGTCGGTACTCAGCGACAGGCCTGGAGGAGGCGGCTGGTAGTTGTCGTGTGGTGGCTCGGGGGTAATGTTGTCCGGCGCCTCAATTGTGACCGGCACATTGTAGGCGTAGGTCCATTTCGTATTGCCGAGACTTGCCTGCATTTCTCGAGGGAGATGATCCTTGGTTCCGATGCAGACGGTGCGGTGCTCGGAAATAACGCCGATCCGCATGGTACATTCCATTCGCGGCACACAGCGCCATTCACCACCTTTTTGTCACCTTTCTCGATGATGCCGTGAGTCAGCATCTCTTCCATGTCGGGAGCGATCCAGGCGCGCGCGCCTTGCGCGAGATATTGGCAGGTTAATGCCGGACGGTCGATACCCGAGTACTCGCGCTTCCATGTGCCATCGTTTTTCAGGACATAGTCCTGTCCACCGCTGCGCAACATAGATCGGTCGAGGGTGGAGTCTTTGTCTGGCTGATGAACGACGATCTGGCTGACGTGGCGGAAACTGTCGTCCGCGCAATTGAGGTCGGTTTCGGTCTCAATGTGCTGGGAGGGGTTATCGGAAACCATGGTGAGATGAACGGACTTTATGGTTTTCAGTGCTTCCCGGGTGCGGCGGAATTCCTGGTCACCGGCAGGAGGTGTCAAAAGGGCGAAATAGGCCCAGCCTACGAGCAGGATTGCCGCGGCAAGGCGTAGCAGGAGCCAGGTCCAGAATCTCACGTTCGCAACGCATCCAATCTGCCGGGGTTAGCGGCGAATCCAGAAATGACCGTGCGAGCGTATTTATGATAGGAGGCCGATCTGGGGCGCGGAACTTACCTTGGTAACGGCTTCGTGGTGCGCCGTCGCGTAACGAAGAAGTCAAAATCCCCGTTCTAAAATCGCCAGGGGCGCGATTTTAGAAGGGGGCACCCCGGTTTGTTATGCAGCTTTACGCTTTGATTGGACTGGGTGGCCGGCTTTGCGCCAAGCGTCGAATCCGCCTTGCAGGGCCCATACTTTGTCGTATCCGAGAGCTTCGAGTTGTTGCACCAAACTGGCGCTTGATCCTTCGTTGGGTCAAGTGCAGTAGGCGACGGCCGGGCGATCTTTGGGGATGCGCGAGAGATTGTCTTCTAATTCATCGACCGGGATGCGGATGGCGCCGGGCATCATGGTGTCCGACTCGGTCCAGGCTACAGGGTTACGCGTGTCGATGAGGGTGAATTCTTCGCCTTCGTCCATTCGGTGCTTGAGGGCCTCTACGGTGATTCGAGGGGCTGGGGGCATGGGAGTCTCCTTCTTCATGTACGAGGAGTAGATGCAGAGTTTGGGCGGGAAGTCTGCCGGGATTTCTCCCGGGCTTAAAAGCCCCTCGTTTTACATCGCCTTACGCGGCCCTGAAGTGCCGCTCTTCCACGTTCCTACACTGCTAAAAAGTTAAAATCCCCACCCTGTCCTCTAAAACCAAGAGCACGAGAGTGGGGACCCCATCTGTTCGGGACTCAAATACTGCTTCGCTTATGCGGCGACTGTGGGTTTTGCTTCGTGGGTAGTACCGGTGGCGGGAGTCTTCCACCACGAGGTGATCTTTTTTCCTTTCCCGTCGCGCAGGGTTGATGGTTTCTCGGAGAAGACAATGTCTGCGGGCACGGCCGTGAACGTGCCATGTTCGTCGACGAGTTCCGACAGGTTGCGGGTCTTCGGAGTTGGCTTCATGTTGGGATCGGCGAGGAAGTCTCCGGTGCGCACCCATCCGTCTTTCTGCTTTTCGAGGAAATGAGCGAAGGTATCGGAGAACTTGTGAGCTTCCTTCTGCACATGCCACAGGACTTGACGGCGGAAGAGTTTGGGGATAACGAGCGGACCGATATCGTCTTCCGGCATGGGGACGGCATGTGGGCGGAACAGCAGCGAGAAATCGGGATTCAGGAGATTGTAGGAAAGGGAGGCCCAGACTCCACGCCTGGCCTTGCGCGCTTCATGGGCGAGATGGATGGCCTGGTTGATCTCGTCGGGGTCGGCGCAATTGTAGAACGCGGGGAAAGCCCATCCGTTCTGGATCATCCAGAAATTCAGGTTGAGTTCCCGGCCTTCCGGATAGATGAAGATCTGGCCGATCATGCGCGCGTAGGTATCGAAGACGTCACTGGGATGATCGACGGCTGTGCGTACTTTGCAAGGCACCGGGCGCGCATTGACCGAGGCGATCTGATCATGCAGCCTGGTCGCTGCAGTCTCGCCGGTGAATTGACGGAAGATTTTGGATCCCTGAATCGGGGCGGAGTAGTGCAGCTCCGCGGAATCAGAATGTTCGAAACGAACGGTGACTTTGCCGTTGTGCACGACCTTCTTGGTTCCGCTGCCCTGGGAAACGGCTTCGTCGAAAACGTGAGTGACGCGGAATGGCTCGTGATTCGCGGGATTGGGGCTGAATTGGAATCCGTCGGGATCGACCGTGACCGTGACGGTGTCTCCGTCGGACATGTTCTCGGGCCAGAACTGAAGGATGTCGATTGTACCTTTGAGCTCAAGAAGTCCTTGGGCCATGGGAGTGCCTCCTTGCTGCGGGATGGAGTGGGAGCTGCGGAAGGGGGAATGGAGAGGGGCCGGCAGACCTCCGCACACAACTCCGATGGAAGTAGAAGCGCTGGATGGAAGGGTGTCTGTGTCGAGGGTCACGCAGGGGCGGGGGGTTACGAATTCTGGATGAGGATGGGTTGTTGGCACGGGGTGATCAGAGTCATTGCTGTTGGGGTCGGATTGAGGATAAGGTTCGTCGCACTCTTTCAATCGGGACGGCGTTATGTTCCGGGAGTGGACAAGCGGGGAGAATTTTCGTGTCTGGAGCACTCTTACATGCATGATCAGGCGATTGAGACTGTAGAAGTCCGAGGGCCGGGGTTTGGGGAGCTATTCGCCAAGGCGGCAGTTGCGCATACTGTCACTTACTTCTTCATGGGAGTAATCGCATCCACGGCGATGAATTACAAAGAGGCGTTTGCGCTTCCGGGGATTGCTTGCTACATGCGGCAGTTGAGCGATCCCTGGGTAATGGCGGGGCCACTGTTTCAGCCGCTTCGCGGGCTGATTTTTGCCCTGGCGTTCTATCCGATACGCGGGGCGCTGTTCGGCAGAAAACGGGGATGGCTGGTGATGTGGTGGCTGCTGGTGGCGCTGGGAATCCTGGGGACATTCGGACCGGCGCCCGGCTCGGTGGAAGGTATGTTGTACACAACATGGCCGGCTCTAGGACAAACGAAAGGATGGTTGGAAGTGGTGCCGCAGGCGCTGCTGCTGTCGGCGATCTTGTGTGCCTGGGTGAATCGTCCAAGGAAGTGGATGAACTGGGTGTTGGGGATCATCTTCTGCGTCATGATGGCGCTGCCGATGTTGGGGTTGTTGGTTAGGAAGTGAACGGGAAAGCTATCGATTTCAGATTTTAGATTGCAGATTTCAGATTGAAGATCGGCAAAGGCGCAGAGGAGTGATCTGTTTTCAATTTGGGAGCTTAAGTCTGCAATTCTTAATCTGCGCGTGGGAAGCGGTATAGTTTGTCGCATGTCGGAAGGCTGGTTCGCGACGCGCGTTACTGGATTGAGAAGCTGCGGCTGGAGCCGCATCCGGAGGGTGGATACTTTCGGCAGACTTATCGTGCGGAGTGACGATACCGCGGGAGGCTTTGCGGAATTCCCACCATTCGCAGAAAACGCAAAGTTTGGGCGCCGCGGCATTCAGCGGGATCGGGCGGCTTCTACTGCGATTTACTTTCTGCTGGAGGGGAGAAACTTTTCTGCGTTTCATCGTCTGCTCTCGGATGAGGTATGGCATTTCTATGCTGGATCTGCGCTGAGGGTGCACGTAATCGATCCCATGGGGGATTATTCCTCGATGTTGTTAGGAAATGATCCCGAGGCCGGACACGTATTTCAGGCGGTGGTGACGGCTCGGGTGCTGGTTCGCATCGCACGTGGAGGATTGGTCTTCATGGGCGCTGGTGGGGTGCACGGTGGCTCCGGGGTTTGACTTTGCGGATTTTGAGATGGGGAAGCGGGCGGAGTTGGTCGCGAAGTATCCGCGGCAGCGAGTGGTGATTGAACGGTTGACGCGCTTGTGACGATTGCGCGCACCTTTTTGAGGTGTAGGGTCATTCACTTCAGTAAGGACGCGCCTGGCAGATTCCCGTTGTGCGGGCGAATGAGATCCCGGCAAGATAGAGGAACGATGCGAAGAAAAGTCTGGATCAGTTCCATTGTTTTGCTATGGCTGCGTCGGGGCGGCGCTGGCGGCTGATACGGTTCTGACCTGGCCGCCCGACGGCAAAGACGCAATCTTACGTTTCACGGTGGGCAAGCTGCGTCAGGTCAACTCCGCCTCCGGGCAGAACGATCTATTGGGCGAGGCGCTGGCGGAGAACCTCAGTTCGAAAGCGATTCCTTCCGCTTCGTTCTATCTTTACCTGCTCGACAAGAATGGCAAACGTGTGGGGGAGGGATATCTGGAAGTCACGAACCTGGGTGCCGGACAGCGGGCGAAGATTCCGGTGAGCGTGCACGCGATGGGATCCTACGCCACCATGCAATTGCAGGCGCAGCATCTGCCATCGGATGAGCCGATGAAGGTCAAGATGCACGTCACCAGCGTACCGCCGGGAGCCAGCGTCAAAATTGACTCGCAAGAGTCGGGGGTAACGCCGCGGTGATGGGAATCGCTCCAGGGAAGCATGTACTGGAGTTCAGCAAGGAAGGTTACGCAACCGGGACCTGCCGGTGGACGTGGCTGCGAATTCGATGCCGGGCAGCGTGGAAATCGAGTTGAAGCCGTTGAGCGTCGATACCGTGGTGTTACGTGACGGGACGGTGTTGATGGGCAATGTTACATCGATGACCGGGACAGGTGTGAACATCACGGCAAGAGGCAAGGCAATGCAACTGGCACGCGGCCGGGTGGCGCGGATTGTGTTGGGGCAGCGCGGAGCGTCCGCCGTTGCTCCCGGCAAGGCAACTGGCAAGAGTCCGTTGCGTGGTAAGAATTGACTCCGAGGGCTGCAGGACCAATCAGGGGAAGATTTCCTACCGTCACTCGGTCTTTACTTGAGTGCCCACCCTGTCGCAAAGAACGCGACAAGGGTGGGGCAACCTGCTGCGGTGCTAACCTTCTTCATTGCCGGTCTCCTTTTCATCTGTGTCTTGAGCACGTCGATAACTTGGGAGCGTACACCGCATCCCGCCGGAGACCGTCCTTCTTTTCCCATCTGTTTACAACAACGCAGCGCGGTAATCTACTACGGGCACGCAGGAGCATCCCCAACCGATGACAGTAGACGACTTTCGAAGAATCGCTCTGAGCCTCGAAGGTGCCGAAGAGAGTTCTCACATGGGGCAGCCGGACTTTCGCGTTGGTGGGCGAATTTTCGCTACCTTAGCCGCTGCGGCTCAAGGCTATGGAAACCTCATGTTCACTCCAGAGCAACAAGCAACGTTTGTTGAGGAGCTGCCGGAAGTTTTTGTTCCCATTGCCGGTGGGTGGGGTAAAAATGGAGCCACCCACATTCGATTGGCAGCTGCAAACGAGGATGTCCTAGAAGGCGCATTGCAAACAGCGTGGAAGGTGAGGCTCGAAAAGAATCGAAAATCAGGGAAGAAAAAGCGGGAACCTCGTCGTTCGAAACACAATGAGTGAGAAGGCCGGTTAACAAAAGTCACACGACTACCCTCATTTTCCGGCACAATGGATAGATCGCAGAGCCAATGTCATGTCCTTCGACGACCTGAAGCAGTTTAACGCCAGAGTGGAAGTGCGTTTGCGGCGCACGAAGATTGAGTATGCGTTTGTGACCGTTCCGATTGACGAGACGTGTTTGTGCAACAGTTGGGCGATGTACCGCGGTTTAGTAGCGAGAAGGTGCTTGAGGTTGCCAAACGCATGGGAGCCGATCCAGATGTGCTTTGGGCGCAAGAGAACGAACCAGTCATCGAAATTCATCCACGGCAGACGCCACCCCCCCGTGCATGACGCGTGCAAATCGTAAATGTGTGTACAACGCCTGACACGCCCAAGCAGTCGATGAGTGTAAAGGCTGTTCGCAACAGTTGACCTTGTCGCAAAGCCATACTTCGGCGAAACTCTGCTCCATGAGGATTCTCCTTTGTCGCTATTCAATACTGGCCCTTCTCATCTTCGCTCTCGTGGGGTGCAGGCGGCACACCAACGTAATTGACAGCGTCACTCAGCAACTTCGGAATGGGGCGACTCAGGTGGACATGGGAAACAGTGCCGATTCGTCGTGGGATGAGATGTTTGTCTTCGCCCCCTATTCACCCACGGATGAGATTTGCAGAACCCTGAAATTGAGTGCTTCGCAGTGCTCCTCAGCGGGTATCAAAGGGGTTGATGAAGGAGAGTTTCTCCTAGTGTTCACGCAGCATGGTGTGGTTTCTGAAACGCTCAGCTTTCCTCGAACGATCGCGGATTTTGATGAGAGTGAGAGGTGCTCGGCAAAAGCTATCGCGAAGGACGTCGCCGTATTTGCGGTGCAACGCAGAGCGAATCGGGTCTATCTCGTGTGCCGTCTGTGACTGGCGCAACATCGCCATATCACTCAAAATGCCCCCGGCTGGGGTTAATGAGATGGTCCGCCGCCGAGTAGGATTGTCTCGGCAGTTTACATGAGGAGGATCATCATATGCATATCGCATCGATCGGCATCGATCTAGGCAAGACCACCTTTCATCTGGTTGCATTGGGAGAGCGCAACAAGATTCTGCTGCGCAGGAAATTCTCACGCTCGCAATTGCTGGCCTACACCGCCAACCTCCCGGCGTCGTTAATCGGACTAGAGGCATGTGCGGGAGCACACTTCATAGGAGCCGCACTCCGAGAACAAGGGCACCAGGTGCGACTCATCCCGGCGCAGTTTGTGAAGCCTTACCGCAAGTCGAACAAGAACGACTTCATCGATGCGGAAGCGATCGCCGAAGCCGTGACCAAGCAAAACATGCGCTTTGTGCAGATCAAAACGCAGGAGCAACTCGATTGGCAGGCCATGCACCGGGTGCGCGACCGACTGATGCAGCGTCGCACGGCGCTGATCAACGAGATTCGCGGATTCCTGCTGGAACGCGGCCTCACCTTCGCGGCGCGGCCCATCTACCTGCGCAAGAACCTACCCACCGTGATTGAAGATGCCGAGCAGAACCTGAGCCCGCGCCTGCGCTGGCTGCTGGATCGGCTGTGGCAGGAGTGGAAGCAAACGGAGATCGATATTAAGGCGATCACAGACGAGATCGAGCGCATTAGTAACGACGATGCGCGTTGCCGGCGGCTGCGCCAAATCCCCGGCTTTGGCCCGCTGGTCTCCACCGCCACCGTGGCCGCCATCGGCAACGGAGCTGCCTTCCGCCGGGGACGTGACTTCGCGGCCTGGGTTGGCGTGGTGCCACGGCAGTACTCCACCGGAGGCAAGCAGAAGCTGTTCGGCATCAGCAAGCGCGGCAACATCTATCTACGTCGCATGCTGATCCACGGTGCCCGCGCCGTACTGCTGCGCGTGAAGTACGACACCGGAGGATTCGGGCAGTGGGTGCATCGGTTGGCTCAGCGTGCTCCGCGCAACAAAGTCGTGGTCGCGATCGCCAACAAGCTGGCTCGCATGGCCTGGGCTGTGTTGTCCAGCGGCAAAGACTATCGACATCAGCCGCTGCACTTGGCGGCCGCTTGATGGCCGTGGAAAAGACGCTGCGCTTGGAAAGCACAGAACGCTTTCCACTTTCCCACCGCCACGACGACGGGGCTTTAGAGTAATTCCAAAGGTCTGCTGAGGAGAGAAGAAGACGAAAGAACAGTCCAACGGCGTGCCGGAAAACCTGGACACTCAAACGCGTCCCTGGTGACCGAGGGATTTAAAAGGACCGGCACGTGCGGATCATCATCAAGTGCCCGGAGAACGATTCTCCACTAAGAGGCCGAATACATTTACGCAGACTGTCCCTTCGCCCAACTTCAAACCTCTTGCAGTCCGGCGGCGGACCATACATTTGAGTGTAATGGCCGATTACAGCAATCTCCATTTCCTAACTTAAACAACCGGGGCAAGAGGGAGGTCTATCGAGCGGTAGCTTGGTACACGCTGCCCAAATGGGAGTTTCTCATCTTCGGTTCCCGGCATGGGGCTCCACAGTCGCCCTAGGTGAAGGCATTTATCGGCCGAGTCAGGAGGACAATCATAAAATTCCTTGAGAACCGAGTCGGCATCTTGCTGCCGCTTCAGACGGAACTTCTGCACAGATGTTTTGCGACCTAACCATTCCGGGTGTTCCGCGCAAGGAAGAGAAAACTGCACTTGGACAAATCTCGGTGGAAGGGCCTCCGTCCGATCCTGAACCCGAATCAGCATCGACCAATACCCATTTCCATTCAGACAAGCTAGGCCACTGGAATAAGCCACGATCCGGCCTGTGATCGTCTCGACCTTCGAGGAAGGTTTGCAAAAGGCAAGATTGGTAGGGCTAACAGTACCGAGGAATAACAATGCTGCCGCCAGCAATCGCGTCACATCTGAAATTGTATGCGTCGTTCTGACACCCCGCAATCCCCACGGCCCGAACGTAGTTGACTAAAAATCGCCATAGCACTCATCATCCAATGATCAATGAGCGCTATCGCCTGTGGGTGTTGGAAAACTCCTTCCCACGAAATTCGCGAAAATAAAATCGCGCTAGGATGCCCTACAAACGACGATCTTAGTTTTCTAGACATTTTCTACCCCCCAAATTTTGACTGTTTGGGAGGAAACTGGAGTTTTTCAACACCCACGCTGTTAACAGAAGGTTGACTTAAGGGCAGCGGAGTGGGAGAGTTTCGCGATGGTCTGGTTTCTGCTTATAGCTCTAGGGTTCCCGTCTGGCGTAGTCCAGAATTCGGTTCGCCCGGAACGCACGCTGATAGCTGACGGCGACTACGTGGCGCGGAACGGAAAGGGAACTAAAACGATAGCCAAGTGGAAACTCTGGCACCTTAACAGTGGCGAGTATGAGGTAATTGAGTCATTCGCTCGCAATTCGGCTGTTACGCAAACCTTTCGATTCGACGCGAAGTTTCTGCCGATTGGCCACTCACTCGGAATCAGCCCTCCCACCTTAGGAGTCGCTACTCGATCCGGTTACCCGAGTTCTGTGAATATAAATTGTTCGTATAACGCAACGGAGTTGGCTTGCGAAGGAGAGTATCAGGGACAAAAGTCGCGCACATCGATCTCGGCAAGCGAGCCCTACATAGTATTTCTTGACGAAGGTTGGTGGGCTGACGTTACGTGGGCGTTTACGGGAGTCATCCGCGTGATGGAGCACACGGGTACGAAAGAAGCGGTGGTCAATACCTACGTCATAAGAGATAACGACACTGGAGGGACCACGTTGAAGCCTGACCAACCCACGAAGCTCACCCTTATGGGCGAGGAAAAGGCAAAAGTGTTGGGTAAGATGCAGACGGTAAGACGCTATGAATACCGCGACAACCGGACAGCAGGGTTCCTTCTGGTTACCAGGAACGGCCTAGTAGCGGTTGCCAGTCCGGACGGGACTGCGTCAGGTTCGGCAAAACTCGGAATGGATAACTACCAAGAATACAAACCATTAGAATTCAGCGAACATTAGCCAGTGTGGTTGACGGTGCGATGAGGTGGAAGGTAGTCTTGCCAAGATCGATTCCGATCGACTTAATCTGCATGATGCGTCCTCCGTCTGTTTCGCCAACCTAATCATTACTCGGTTGGCTCCTTGACGGCGGACCATCTCATTATCGCCATATCACTCATTACCGTAAAGCAAAATAGTTCGACTCTGGCTCACTTGTGTTATTGCCTGGTTTCGCCAACGATCAAATGGGAACTTTGGACTCGGTCCGATTGTCTAATACAGTGGGTGGTAATCGGTCGCGCAAGTGTCGAATGTCCCACGTCGATTTCGCTCTCCTTCGCGTCTTATCCTCGCGGTCCTCTTCCTCGTTTCGGGCTTTTGGCTATTGTTGTACTTTGACGCGCTTCACCAGAGGCGAAAAGCCGAGTCATTGTTCACCGATCTCAAATCATTTCCATTCGCGTCCGCTGACTTTACAGAAGTGCGCGACTTCGTCTTGAGCCACGGCGGTAGCGGCGTCCAGGAATTTCCACCATCTCTCCCCACCTTAGGATTCCCTACTCCGAATTCCCAAGGACAGGCGCAGATTCCCAGCGTTTGGACCAAGCCCAGGTGCAGTAGTAGAGCCTGTGTTTTTGAGGTCTGGATCAGGCCATCGCTACTGACAGTGACGCTCAGCTATCCATCAGAAATGCGGCTGCTGTCCGCTATGACATATGCCGGAATTCGACCTTGGGGTGTGTACGCTACATTTGAAATTGTCGATGGCAAGTTGAAGAGATCCCGGACTTCCGTAGGGGGATTGAAAAACGGCACGTCTGGCGGATATGAGGGTGCGATCCCATTGGAGTACGAGGTGATCTCGGATACAGACTCGGTGTATGGCGACCAAAGCTATTCTGTTGGGCGTCCGCACGTTACCGGAGGACCACTGGAGATCCTCCAGGTGCGGATGACACAAATGCCGGGTATGCCAACCGCCGGTGCTTACGATGTGAATCTTCGCTGTCTAACCGCCGTGTCACACGGATGCACTTTCTCGGAGCTTGCCCCATCAGCTTGGAGCGACTATCAGCGCGAACTCTCGCACGACGGAAGGCAGTGAAAATCGGGAGTCTGAGCGCGCCGCTCAAACCAAACTGTCGCAAAATCCCCATTACAGTGCGCCGGGCTAAACCGGCTTGAAGTAGAGGATGAAAGTTCCTTACGAGAAAGGAGTAGCGATCCGCTCGGCCTCGAGTCTTGCGCTGCTACCGCGAGGGACACAGCGAAGCGTAGACAGAGGATAGGCGGGGTGGGTATTCAGCTCCGAAAAGATGCAATCCGGACGCCGACGCCTTTGTAATGCGCGGAAGGCAACATGAACGGAGCGATAGCGCGAGTCCCCGTTCAGTCCGGCGTAGTCGAAGACCCCAGACACGCCTAGAAACTTCAAGCACGAGAACCGGGAGACCTCGGAGACACCTGCGGCTCAACCAGGCCGGAGGTCGGCGGGCGAAGGCTTAGGCCACACGGCCCGCATGTACGTCACCGAGGAGTCACACAGCGGCATAGTACCTATGAACCATTCGAACAAAGACGGGAACTCGTCAGCGGAGAGTGGGGAGGGAAGGCCGTTGATCAAGGAAAACGTTCGTCAACCTAACACGTCCCCGACACAGAGCAGGGAGCGCGTGTCACAGGGGCTGGCGGGCGTGCGGAAAGCAGCAGGGAATAATAAGGAGATGAAGTTCACCGCCCTGCTCCACCACCTGACCGTCGAACTGCTACGGGAAAGCTTTTACTCGCTCAAGAGGAAGGCCGCACCCGGAGTGGACGGGGTCACTTGGCAGGAGTATGAAGACGGACTAGAGGATCGGCTGACCGATCTTCATGGCCGGGTTCATCGCGGAGCCTATCGAGCGACGCCCTCGAGAAGAGTGTACATAGAGAAAGCAGATGGACGGCAACGTCCACTTGCGGTCCCGGCTATCGAAGACAAACTTGTCCAACATGCCGTGGTCACCATCCTCAACCAGATCTACGAGGAGGACTTTCTCGGCTTCTCCTACGGGTTTCGCCCGGGGCGCAGCCAGCATCAGGCGCTGGATGCGTTGTCGTATGCGCTCCTGAAGAAGAAGGTGAACTACGTGCTTGATGCCGACATTCGAGGATTTTTCGATAACCTCGACAAGAGTTGGCTGATCAAGTTCGTGGAGCATCGCGTCGCTGACCCTCGCATCCTGCGGCTGATCCAGAAATGGCTCAACGCGGGGGTGATGGAGGAAGGCAAATGGTCGGACACGAAGACAGGCAGTCCGCAAGGTTCGGTGATTTCACCGCTACTCGCGAATATCTACCTGCACTACGCTTTCGATCTCTGGGTGAACGTGTGGCGCAAGAAGTGGGCACACGGCGAGGTGGTGGTCATCCGCTACGCGGACGATATCATCTTGGGATTCCAACACCAAGCGGACGCGGATCGTTTCTTGGAGAACTTACAGGAACGACTGGGAATGTTTGGACTGGAATTACATCCAGATAAGACGCGCCGGATCGAATTCGGCAGGTTTGCCGAAGAGAACCGGAGACGTAGAGGAGAAGGCAAGCCCGAGACGTTCGACTTTCTAGGCTTCACGCACATCAGCGGGAAGAATAGGCTAGGGCGGTTCACGGTGAGGCGTAAGACGATCCGCAAACGCATGCGGGCGAAGCTGCGGGAGATTAAGCAGCAGCTCCGCGAGCGTATGCATGATCCCGTGCGCCAAACCGGGCAATGGCTCAAGTCGATCGTGCAGGGCCACTTCAACTACTATGCGGTACCGGGAAATCTCGATAGTCTCGGCGTATTCCGGGATCGGTTAATTGGGCATTGGTGGCGTACACTTCGCCGCCGTAGCCAGAAACACCCGATCTCCTGGACGCGCATTCTCGCCTTGGCAGACCGATGGTTTCCCCAACCGCGAGTGCTCCATCCTTACCCCGCGGTTCGCTTTGCCGCCAGTCATCCGCGATAAGAACCGGATGCGCTAATGAGCGCCCGTCCGGGTCCGTCCGGGGGGTATCACGTGAGTGGTATCCCTACCGGGATCTCAAAATCCCACCAGGCATTCCAGCCTTCGGCCGCTTGAGTTCCCCAGACGAATGCGTCCGGGGCTACACAGTCTATTTCGCGGCGACGGCTTTTTTGGGGAACATTTCGCCGATGCGCTTGATTTGGGCGCCTACGTCTTTCAGCTTTTCTTCAATGCGTTCGTAGCCGCGGTCGATGTGGTAGACGCGGTCGATGATGGTCTCGCCGTCTGCGACTAAGGCTGCTAACACCAATGAGGCTGACGCACGCAGATCACTGGCCAGCACTGCGGCCGCGCTAAGCGGAGTTTTGCCGCGGACTACGGCGCGGCGTCCTTCGATCTTGATATTGGCGCCCATGCGGACCAGTTCGCCTGCGTGCATGAAGCGGTTCTCGAAGATATTTTCGGTGATGATCGACGTGCCTTCCGCCTGCGTGGCGAGGGCCATGAACTGCGCCTGGCAGTCGGTGGGGAATCCGGGATACTCTTCGGTGCTCATGTCGGCGGCGGTGAAGGGATTGTCTCCCATGACGCGGACGGAGTCGCCGTTGATTTTTGTCTTCACACCGGCTTCCTGAAGTTTGTTGAGGACGGCGCCCAGGTGCTTGGGGTCGCAGCCGGAGATGTTGAGATCGCCTCCGGTCATGGCGCCGGCGATGATGAAGGTTCCGGCCTCGATGCGGTCGGGAATGATGCGGTGCTTCGCGCCTTTTAGCTTGCTCACGCCTTTCACGCGGATCGTGGCGCTGCCCGCTCCTTCGATCTTTGCGCCCATCTTGTTGAGGAGGTCGGCAAGGTCCGCAACTTCGGGTTCGCGGGCGCAGTTCTGCAGGATCGTCTCGCCTTCGGCGAGGGTGGCGGCCATCAGGAGATCTTCGGTGCCGGTGACGGTGATCTTGTCGAAGACAATTTCCGCGCCTTTGAGGCGGGTGGCGCTGGCTTCGACGTAGCCGTGATCCTGGATGATTTTTGCGCCGAGCTTTTCGAGGCCTTTGATGTGGAGATCGATGGGGCGGGCTCCGATGGCGCATCCGCCGGGGAGAGAGACGCGGGCGTGGCCGCAGCGGGCGACGAGCGGGCCCAAGACGAGCGTTGAGGCGCGCATGGTTTTGACTAATTCGTAAGAGGCCTCGGGACTGGCGAGTTTCGCGCAGTGGATCGTCGTGCGGTGGTGGGCGCGTCCGTAGCCGAGTTCGACGTCGGCGCCCATGGCGGCGAGCAGGTTCCGCGTGGTCTGGATGTCGCGGACCTGCGGAATGTTTTCGAGGATGACCGGCTGATCGGTGAGCAGGGCAGCGGCCATGCAGGGCAGGGCGGCATTTTTCGCGCCGCTGATGTGGACGGTGCCGAGCAGCGGCTCTCCGCCGCGAATGACGAATTTATCCATGGATGAGTTCTCGTTTCGATTGTAATGGGGATTCCGATTGTGGATTGTTGACTGGCGTGGAACTGAAGGACAGGGCCGGGCTCAGATCAGGGACTCGCGTAGAAGATGTCGAAGATCAGGAAAGAAACCCGCCGTATTGACTTTCCCACATGGAACGATGATGAGAGCTAGTGCTTTGCCAACCCGATTGCGTTGCGGACGTGGCCTTTGCTTTTCTTCAGGGCGGCTGCGGCTTTGGCGCGGGTGACTCCGGCTGCCAGCATTACTACTGCTACTGGGGTGCGATTGCCGCTTTCTTTCAAGGCCCGGGCTGCAGTTTCGTGATCGGCGCCTGTCGCTTGTTCGACGATGCGGATGGCGCGCTGGATCAGCTTTTCGTTCTTGGTCCAGACGTTGACCATCAAGTTGCCATAAACGTATCCGAGGCGAGTCATGGCTCCCGTCGAGATCATGTTGAGGACCATCTTGTGGGCGGTGCCGGCTTTCATGCGGGAGGATCCGGCGAGAACTTCTGGGCCGACTTCGGTGACGATGGCGAAGTCGGCGGCGCGCTCGAGGGGGGAGTTGGGATTGCAGGTGAGGGCGATGGTGTGGGCGCCACGGCTGCGGGCGTATTCGATGGCGGCCAGGGTGAAGGGAGTGCGTCCGCTGGTGGCGATGCCGATTACGACGTCGTGCTTGCCGGGCTTGCGCTTTTTGATTTCTGCGAGGGCGAGGCGGGTGTCGTCTTCGCTGGCTTCGGTGGAAGCGCCGAGGGCTCTGGGGCCTCCAGCCATGATGTATTGGACGGTGCGGGGCGAGGCATTGAACGTGGGCGGGATTTCGGAGGCGTCGAGGGCGCCGAGGCGTCCGCTGGTACCGGCGCCAACGTAGATGAGGCGTCCGTCATGGCGGAGGCAGTCGGCGACGACGTCGATGGCGCGGGCGATTCTGAGGGAGCGCGCGGCGGACGCCGGCGGCAACGGTCGCGTCCTCGTCGTTGATCAGGCGCACGATGTCGAGCGAGGAGATCTGGTCGAGATTGCGGGCAGCCGGGAGAATTTGCTCGGTCGAGAGCCGGCGAAGATCGGACTTCGGAGTCGAGGACAAGTCGGGCCTTTCCGTCTGGGATCGGGCGCTGGTCTCTCGCGAATGCGGCGAGGAGTGAGGCGTCCGGGAACTCGACATTCTAAATGGTTGGGGGCGCGCGACGAAGTGACCGATCAGGCTACCGGTCGAGAGCTTCGATGACGGCATCGTGAAACTTGGGGCGGACCTGCTTGATGGCATGGTTCGAGCAGTCGGGCCAGGTGCGGTTTGTCAGGAGCGTGATGGAGAGTTGGCGGTCGGGATCGATCCAGAGAGAGGTGCCGGTGTAGCCGAGGTGTCCGTAGGAGTTGGGGCCGAAGTGCTTTCCGGATTGTGAAGGGTTCGAGGGAGTGTCCCAGCCGAGGGTGCGGGTGGTGCTCGTGGGCTGTGATTCGCGGCGGGTGAAGAGGGCGACGGTTTCGGGGCGCAGGATTGGAGATCCTGCATTGAGCATCGCGTGGGCGAATCGGGCGACGTCTTCGGCAGTAGAAAAAAGTCCGGCGTGGCCGGCGACTCCACCGAGGACGGAGGCGTTTTCGTCTTGCACTTCGCCTTGGATGATGCGGTTGCGGAAGATGCCGCGGGGCTTGACTGCGTCGTTGGCTACGCGGGCGGGAGCGTCCGCGCCACATGGTTCTTTTCTTTCGTCTGCTGTGGGCGGGATTTTCGCGCGCATGGACTCGGGTGGGTTGAAGCTCGTGTTCGCCATTCCCAGTTTGCCGAAGATTTCGTGTTGGCAGAAGATGTTGAGCGATTCGCCCGCGAGGCGTTCCAGGGCGAGTCCCAGGATGATGAATCCGATGTCGCTGTACTCGGCGCGAGTGCCGGGATCGGCGGTGAGTGGCGTACTGAAGGCGGCCTGCAGGAGTTCGTCGCGGGTGTGCGCTTTCAGAAATAACTTCTCGTATGCCGGGAGACCCGAGGAGTGGGCCAGGAGCATGCGGAAGGTGATTTCATTGCGGCGGGGATCTTGTTTTGAGATAAGTTCGGGGACTGTGCCGATGACCGGGGCTATCGAGTTCCAGAAGGCCCCGCTCATAGAGAAGCATTGCCATCGTTGTGGTGGCGATCGGCTTGGTGAGGGAGGCGAGGTCGAAGAGGGTTTCCGGAAGGACCTTTAGTGTCAAAATCCCCGCTAAGTGCTTGAACCGGGCACCCTCCAGGTCATCTTTGTAGACGAAGTTGCCGAAGCTTTTCAGCGCCAAGAGTTGTCCCGCCTGGGTTACGGCTATTGAGGCTGAGGGGAACGCGCGCTGTGCGATAGCTTGTTTCAGAATGGCGAAGGCGGACGAGAAACGTTCGTCTTGATTCTGGTAAGCGGGGACCGGAATTGACGCTGTGTTCAGGATTGCTGGCTCGGGTTTCAGACCTGTGCGGGTTATAGCAGAGTCGGTCGGAACACGTAAAGTTCCTGGATTGCAGACGGGAAAACGCTTGACACAGAGGGCCACAGGGGGAACCTTCTTGATTCATTCTCGACACTTTCGTTTCTTGAGTCGCGGGAGTTCGCTTGTGTAGAGTCGTGGTATCCAACTTGTCTCATTCAAAGCGCATATGAAAAGAGATTTTCGCTGCGGGATTCCTGTGTTCGCGGTCATCATCGTGGGTCTTTTGAGTTCGACTACCAGTTGGGCTTCGGTTATCGAAGGCCAAGTCGAGCCCGCATCGAAGATATCCGCGATCCCGGAAGTATCCGACGTTCGCTTGAGCGGCGTGGATTCCATTATTCGACAGGCGATTGCGGACGGGAATATTCCGGGAGCGGTGCTGGTTGTGGGCCACGATGGGAAGCTGATTTATCGAAAGGCCTATGGCGAGCGGGCGCTCGAACCTCGGCGCGAGCCGATGACGCTGGATACGGTTTTTGATCTGGCGTCGCTGACGAAGGTGATCGCGACGACCACCGCCATGATGCAGTTGATGGAGCAGGGCAAGGTGCGGATGAACGATCCGGTGGCGAAGTATCTGCCGGAATTCGCGCAGAACGGGAAAGATGACATCACGGTGCGACAGTTAATGACGCATTATTCGGGTCTGGCGCCGGATCTGGATCTGACGACACCGTGGGAAGGCAAGGAGACGGCGTACAAGTTGGCGTTTGTGATGCCTCCGGAGCAGACGCCCGGGTCTTCGTTCGTATACAGCGATATTAATTTCATCATGCTGGGGGCGCTGGTCGAGCGCGTATCAGGGGACACGCTGGATGTGTACACGGCGAAGCATGTTTTTGCGCCGTTGAAAATGCTGCATACGCGGTTTGTGCCTCCGTCGGCGTGGCGTCCGAAGATCGCTCCCACGCAGTATGACGAGAATGAGCATATGCTGCGGGGCGTGGTGCATGATCCGACGGCGCGGCGCATGGGCGGCGTGGCGGGGCATGCGGGACTTGTTTTCGACGGGGGACGATCTGGCGAAGTTTGCGCAGACCTTGCTCGATGGCGGCGACGGGATACTTTCCAGCGTGACCGTGCAAAAGATGACGCAGCCGGAGCAGCCTCCTTCGGCGCCGGTGCTGCGCGGGTTCGGGTGGGATATTGATTCGCCGTTCTCGTCGAACCGCGGTGATTTGTTTCCGGTGGGGTCATTTGGGCATACGGGATTCACGGGAACATCGATCTGGATCGATCCGACGACTCATTCTTATGTGATTCTGCTGACCAATTCAGTGCATCCGCGCGGAAAAGGGAATGCGATCGGGCTGCGGACCAAGGTTGCGACCGAGGTAGCGGCGGCGCTGAATCTCACGCCTGATGAGAAAGACGAGATGCGGGCGAAGAGCGTCACCGGCTACAACGAAGCATTCACCGCGATGCGGCGGATGAGCGCACGCAATGGCAGCGTCAAAAACGGGATCGATGTGCTGGAAGAGCATGGATTCGATGTGCTGAAGGCGGCGGAAGGGAAGAAGCATATCGGGTTGGTGACGAATCAGACCGGGATTGATGCTTCGGGGAAGCGGACGATTGATGTGCTGGCGCAGGCGCCGGGAGTGTCGCTGGATGCGATCTTCAGTCCGGAGCATGGGGTCACCGGAACGCTGGATACCACCGACATCAACAACTCCAAAGACGCGGCAACTGGCGTGCCGGTGTACAGCGTGTATGGGGCGACAGACGCGGCGCGGCATCCTCCGGCGGAGGTGCTGCGGACGTTGGATGCGATTGTGTTCGATATTCAGGATGCCGGGGCGCGGTTCTACACGTACGAGACGACGCTTGGGTACTTCCTGGAATCGGCGGCGAAGGCCGGCATCGAAGTGATCGTGCTGGATCGTCCGAATCCGATTACTGGCTCGTTCGTGCAGGGGCCGATTGCGGATGCGGGGCACGAGAGCTTCACGAATTACTGGAGCGTCCCCGTGCGGCATGGGATGACCATGGGCGAGTTGGCGAAGATGTTCAATGCCGAGCGCGGGATTAACGCGAAGCTGACCGTGGTCGCCATGGATGGATGGCAGCGCGGGGACTGGTTCGATTCGACGGGGCTGGCATGGGTGAATCCGTCGCCGAATTTGCGGAGCGTGACCGAGGCGGCGCTGTATCCGGGAGTGGCGCTGATCGAGGGGACGAATGTTTCTGTGGGGCGGGGGACGGACACGCCGTTTGAACTGGTGGGTGCGCCGTGGATCAAGAGCAAAGAGTTCGCGGCTTATTTGAATGCACGGGGGATTATGGGCGTGCGGTTTGTTCCGGTGACGTTCACGCCGACTGCGAGCAACTACAACGGGCAGGCTTGCCAGGGAGTGAACATTGTCTTGACGGATCGGAATGGACTCGATGCTCCTGAGTTGGGGATTGAACTGGCGGCGGCGCTGCACAAGTTGTATGCGGCGGATTTTAAGATCGAGAAGATGCAGGCGCTGCTGGTGAATCAGAGCGTTTATGACGCGTTGATGGCGGGGCAGGATCCACGGAGGATCGGGCAGGATTGGAGAGATGAATTGGAGAAGTTCGGGAAGGTGAGGGAGAAGTACTTGCTGTACAAGTAAAGTGCATGACACCAGGACAACGGAACTTCTTGACGCCCCGCCTTTCCGAAGCTATTGCGAAACAGCCTGAGCTTGTGAAGTTACAGTCGCTCCTACTTGCGTTTGGGGGTGAGTTTCTCGTTGCACCGCCGAAGACCGATCCGGATGTTCGCACTCTTCTGGAGCAAGGATTACTCAGGGATGGTCCAGTGAAACTCGAACTCATGAAGTCGAGTTGAGCGAGGACGGACTTTGGCGTCGGCATTCGTGGAATTCTCCGAGACGGCGTTCTGGAAACTACTGCTGTCCGGGTGAAGTATTTCGGGGTTCTCTAACAGGTCAAGAGGGCGGACAACTTCGCCGAAACCAAGGCTCCTTAGCCGCCTTTGTAACTCCTTAGCGGTGCTGCCGTATGATAATTTCGTGGGTCCGTGGTGGGAACGGACCGAAGCCGCAGCTATTCTCTTGAGAGACTCTTCCAAATTCCTATGAACAAGAAATTTCGCGTGTTTGCGACCTGCGATATAGGAGAGGCCATCGACCACTTGCGCAATCGCGGATATGAGGTGGAGGTGTATCCGCACCCGGAGGCGCCGCCTAAGTCCCTGATTATCTCGAAGGTGAAATCAGGAGTGGACGGGCTGATCACGACACTGCGCGATCCGATTGATGCCGAGGTTTTCGAGGCCGGCAAGGGCACGCTCAAGGTGGTGGCGCAGATTGCGGTGGGGTTCGACAATATCAATCGGGCGGATGCGAACCGGTACAAGATCCCCTTTACGCATACGGCCGATGTTTTGACGCAAGCTACGGCGGAGTTTGCGTTCTTCATGATGGGAGCGCTGGCGCGGAAGATGTGGATGGCGGAGCATTTGACGCGTGATCAGCAGTGGGGGTATTGGCATCCGTATTTGCCGTTCCTGGGAGACGAGGTTACCGGGAAGACGGTGGCGGTAATCGGTACGGGGAGGATTGGGCTGGCGTTTATTTCCAAATGCAGTGGCTTCGATATGAATGTGCTGTGCTATGACCCGGCGTACGAGAATCAGGCCTTTGTGAACTCAATTCAGGAGATCAACGAACTGCGGCATGCGCGTGGGCTGATCAGGGAAAAAGCCTGGATTAAGTACGTTCCGTTTGAACAGGCGCTGCGGGAAGCCGATTTTGTGAGCGTGCATGTGCCGCTGCTGCGTGCGGAAGAGAGCGCCACGCCGACCTACCATTTGTTCAATGAGCAGAGTTTGAGCTTGATGAAGTCGACCGCGTATCTGGTGAATACGTCGAGAGGGCCGGTGGTCGATGAACAGGCGCTGGCACGGGCGCTGAAAGAAAATTGGATCGCAGGGGCGGCGCTGGATGTCTATGAGAGGGAGCCTTTGCCGGCGGATTCGCCGCTGAGGGATCCGGCGATTGCGGATCGATGCCGACTGATGCCGCACTTTGCGAGCGCGGCACGGATCACGCGGCTATCGACCGATCCCGAGAAGGGAATGGCAGGACGATGCGCTCAGGGATTGATCGATGTACTGGAAGGAAACTACGGCGGGGAGGTGAGCCGGATGCCCTACGTCGTGAACAAGGAAGCCTTCGCAAGTTAATGATTCTAATGACCAAAAAGGCAGAGGAATCATGGACGGCACGGGGTTTATAGAGGTGGACAGGTTTCTGTGAATGGCAGGTGCGCAAGCGGGTACAATATGGGCTCGGTTTATCTGATTCAGGGAGTTCAATGAACAAGCGACTTTTGGGGATCGTTGGATCTTTGCTGGTCTGCATTCCAGCTGGATTGGCTATGGATTCTGCGGGGAATCCGGCGCTGAAGTTGGAGCCTGCGCCGAAGGAGGTCCAACTGCGGGATGGTGGTTTTCGGGTTGGGCCACACACGAAGATCTACGTGCAGCTAGGGCACCAGTCGGAAGACCGGATTGCGGCTGAGACGCTGGCGGAAGAGGTGCAGGACCAGTCCGGACTGAGGCTCGAAATCGAGCGCATGAAGGCCGAGGGCAAGGCGGAGGACGGGGCGATCGTCCTGGCGCGGTTGCAGGATGAGCGGGTACGGCGATTCCTGGCGCGAAACGGGTTAAGGGCCGATCAGGTGGTGGGCGAGGAAGGCTATCTCTTATTCTCGGACAAGTCGCACCTGATTGTGGCGGCGAATAGCGGAGAGGGCTTGTTCTACGGTGTGCAGACGCTGCGACAATTGCTGCGGCCGGAAGGGAAAGGGCTGATTTGTCCGGCGGTGGGGATTCGAGATTGGCCCAGTTTGCAGAGAGTCGGCGAGCCCAGTGTGACGGAGACGTCTCCGGAGCTGGCGAAGGGTGTGGTGCCGCAGGGAGATTGAAGCCCTGGGTAATTTGGTAATTTTGTAATCGGGTAATTTGAAAGCGAAGATTTAGGCGTCCTTTCCGGGACGCCTTTTCGTTTTGCGTGCGGTGACGTCCTGCTGTCGGATTATGATTACCGGTTGATGCAACTACCATGATCACTCGTCCGATTGCCGAACCGATTCTCGATGCTGAAGAGCGATTTGAGGGCTTTGAGAATCTCATGCCGTTTCGCGTGCAGAACATTCTGCTGGTGTCGAGCCTGTATGACTCATTCATCCTTCGCGAAGACGGGCGGCTGAACGAACTGCTCATCGACGAATCCCTTGAACTGAATTTGCGGCAGATTCCCGGGATTACCCACGTCTCGAGTTGTGGCGAAGCGCTGGAGTTAGCGCGGTCGAATCCGCAGTTCAATCTGATCGTGACGAACTTGACGGTGGGCGACACCGAACGCCGCCGATCTCGCGAGCAAGGTGCGCCACGCCGGGTTGGACGTGCCGGTGGTCGTTTTGGGATACGACTATCGGGAGATCAAGAATTTTGTGGCACGCAATCCCGTGACGGATGTGGACCGGGTGTTTCTCTGGCAGGGAACGGCGCGCATCCTGATCGCAATCGTGAAGTACATCGAAGATAAGCGCAACGTACTGCACGATACGCGGGCGATGGGCGTCCCGGTACTGCTGGTGGTGGAAGACAACATCCGTTACTACTCGTCATTCTTGCCCTCGATCTATACGGAGCTGATCAAACAATCGCGGCGGGTCATTCAGGAAGGAATCAATGTGGCGCACAAACTGGTGCGTATGCAGGCGCGTCCGAAGATTCTGCTGGCGTCGAATTTTGAAGATGCCGCGCGACTGGTGCAAGAGTATCGCGAATATATTTTCGGGCTGGTTTCGGATGTGGAGTTTCCATGGGACGGCAAGCTGAATCCCGAGGCCGGATTTGAATTGGCGCGGATGGTGAAGTGGCTGACTCCGGATGTGCCGGTGGTCTTGCAGACGAGCCGAACGGAGTTTCGTCCGCGAGCGCAAGCGGAAGGATACTCGTTCTTGCGGAAACGGTCACCCACTCTGCTGAAAGACTTGCGGCGGATACTGACCGATCACTTCGGATTTGGTGATTTTGCATTTCGTTTGCCCGATCAGCGGGAGGTCGGGAGCGCCAAGGATCTGAATGAATTGGAAGAGTTGCTGCAGGCGATACCGGCCGAGAGCCTGATGTATCACGCTCAGCGCAATCACTTCTCGCATTGGCTCATGGCGCGCACGGAATTTGCGCTGGCGGCGAAGCTGCGGCCGCGCAAGGTATCGGACTTTGACGGCCCGGAGCACCTGCGGCGCGATCTCATCGAGTCGATCAATGAGTATCGGCGCGAGCAGAACGAAGTTCTCATCGGCGATTTCAAGGCCGATACATTCAAGCCGTCGCAATCCAGTTTTCTGCGGATCGGTTCGGGATCGCTCGGAGGGAAGGCGCGCGGTCTGGCGTTTGTTCGGCATCTGCTGCGCACGCGGCGGATTGGGCAGACGTTTCCGGGAGTGCGCATTTCTGTTCCGCCTGCCGTGGTGATCGCGACGGACCATGTTCGATCAATTTCTTGCCGAAAACAACCTGAGCGATTTTGCGCTGCACTGCGATGACGACAGCGAGATTCAGCAACGTTTTCTGGATTCGCCGTTACCGGTGCCGCTGCAGGAGAACCTGAAGGCATTTCTGGAAGAGGTGCGTTATCCGCTGGCGGTGCGTTCGTCGAGTCTGCTGGAAGATTCGCAGTATCAGCCGTTCACCGGGGTGTACGAGACGTTCATGCTGGGGAATCAGCAGGCGAGTTCGCAGGCTCGCCTGGACGAACTAAGCGAAGCGATCAAGCGCATCTATGCGTCCACCTTCAGCCAGCATGCGAAGGCCTATGTGCGGGCCACGCCCTATCGCCTGGAAGAAGAGAAGATGGCGGTGATTCTGCAGCAGGTCGTGGGCACGCTTCATGGGCATCGTTTTTATCCCGACTTCTCAGGCGTCGTGCGGTCGCACAATTTCTATCCAGTGGCGCCGATGACTTACGCGGACGGCATTGCCGCGGTGGCTCTGGGCCTTGGGCGAACCGTGGTGGATGGCGGGAAGTGCATTAATTTCTGTCCACGGTATCCAAGAAATCTGCTGCAGTTCTCGTCGGTGGAGGACATCCTGGCGAATACACAGACGGAATTCTGCGCGCTGGAGTTGGACGGGGTGCCTCATGGAGCGGGACAGGGTCATTTGCGCGAGATGCGCTTTGGGCTGGATGTGGCGGAGTTGGACGGGACGCTGCACGCGGTTGGATCGACTTATTCCGCGGACAATCATGCCGTGTATGACGGGCTGAGCCGTCCGGGATCGCGGGTAGTGACGTTTGCGCCGATGCTGAAGCACGGAATCTTTCCGCTGGCGCAGATTCTCGAATTGCTGGTGCGGGCGGGAGAGGACGCGCTTGGCAATCCGGTGGAGATCGAGTTTGCGGTGAGCCTGCCTCGCGGGAGAAGAGCCGGCTGAGTTTGGATTCCTGCAGATACGTCCGCTGACGCTGGCGAGAGATCATCAGGATCTGACGATTGAGGAGGTCGATCCCGCACAGTTGATCTGTCGGAGCACAAAAGTTCTGGGGAATGGACGGATCGAGAATCTGCAGGACATCGTGGTAGTGGATTCGCAGCGCTTCGAGCGCAGCCGCAGCCGCGAAGTGGCGGAGGCCGTCGCGCAGTTCAATGCATCGTCTGAGCGCGGACAATCGTCCGTACCTTCTGATCGGAGTGGGGCGGTGGGGATCGAACGATCCGTGGCTCGGGCATTCCTGTGGAGTGGGATGAGATTTCGGGGGCGCGGGCGATTGTCGAGGCCGGGTTTCCGCGATTTTCGGGTTACGCCCTCGCAGGGAAGCCACTTTTTTCAGAATCTGACCGCGTTTCAGGTGGGGTACTTCACCGTCAATCCGGATGCGGGCGAGGGATCGGTGGACTGGGAGTGGCTCGCCGATCAGCCCGCCGCCGAAGAGCGGGGCTGCGTGCGTCATCTGCAATTTGCGCAACCCTTGCGCGTCGTGATGAACAGCAAGACCGGGCAGGGTCTGATCTTAAGCCGGAGGCTAGGTAGCCATAAGAATTTGCTTTGGCAAGGCCGGGTGGGATGAAGGGACAAGACTCTCTTCAGCGAATTATGTGGATTCGAATTCCGAGTTTCAGATTTTTCCAGGCGCGGTCGGCAGTGTACACGGGAACTTTCAATTGGAGCGCGAGAGCCAGACATGCCCTGTCTCCAAGGGAAAGCCCGAGGGGGCGGGTGTCTGCGATCAGGGATCCCGCAATTCTTGCATGCTCGGCCGTGAACGGGACGGCTTCGTTCACTGAGTTCAAGGTGGCGGCCCATGCATTCTGAGCGTGGGATTCCTCGGTCGACGAGTTTACCCTGGACTTCCGCTAGATTTACGGTACTGCTGACCGCCTTGACCAGGAGATCTGGAGTTAGCTGATCGGCCCCCGCCTCCTGTTCAGCATGGCCATCAGAGCCGATGCGTCGAGAACGACGTTACTCATTTCGTGCCTCGCGACGGCGGTCGGCGATAAGTTCATCCACGAGCGAAACTCCAGGTTTTACGTATTTCCTGACCATCCGCTGGGCGCGCTCGATACGCTTCTTCATGGTGGTGATACGAAGCTCATCGTCTTCCAAGCGCAGGACCATCACGTCGCCGGCATTGATACCAAGAGCCCGACGAAAAGCCGCAGGGATTACCATGCGCCCGTTCGGGTTCATTCTAAGCTTGGCTTCTTGTAGCATGACACAACTCCTATATAATGCCATAGTATATCATATTGTCACATAACAGGCACAATGGCACGTGTATTAACTATGTCACGTTCCTTAAACATGGAGTGTTGTTGGCACACCCCATGTGATTCTCATCACATCCTACCTGATGTGATCCCGAACACAATCATTCGGTGGGGAATCTGTGCTGTTCCCCCAGCGGAGCGCCTGTGTTCAAAATCATCCACGCACAATTTCTTGCGCCGGGTATCAAACGGTTTGTGATTGAAGCGCCGCGCATTGCGCGCAAACAGAAGCCGGGGCAATTTGTCATTCTGCGGATTTACGAAGAGGGCGAGCGGATTCCGGTAACCATCGAGAACTCCGATCCTGAGAAAGGGCACGATCAACATCGTGGTGCAAGCAGCAGGGAAGACGACCCATCTGCTGAACTCGCTGGAGACCGGCGATTCGATTCTGGATGTGGTCGGGCCGCTGGGAAAGCCGTCGGAGATTGCGAAATACGGAACTGTCGTTGTGGTTGGGGGAGGAGTTGGAACGGCGATGGCGTATCCGACGGCGGCGGCACTGAAGCGGGCAGGGAATCGCGTGATCTCGATCGTGGGCGCGCGCAACAAGGAACTCGTCATTCTCGAGCGTGAGATGCGCGAAGTCAGCGATGCGCTGATGATTACGACCGACGATGGCAGCTATGCCGACAAGGGATTCGTCACCGACAAACTGCGGCAATTGATCGAGAACGGGACGCGCATCGACCTGGTCATCGCCGTCGGGCCGATCGTGATGATGAAGGCCGTCGCGGAGATGACCCGCAAGGAGCATATCCATACCGTCGTCAGCCTCAATCCGATCATGATCGACGGCACGGGAATGTGCGGCGGATGCCGCGTGCTGATCGACGGCAAGAGCGAATTTGCCTGCGTCGATGGGCCTGAGTTCGATGCGCACAAGGTGGATTTCGCGGTGCTGGTGCAGCGCAATGCGATGTATCGCGACGCCGAGCAGCAGTCGATGGCGGAGTATCAGCATGCGAAAGAACATCCGGAAGAAGTGCGGACAGTGCGGCCGCAGTTCGGCGAGGAGAAAAACGATGAGCCCGACTGCGAGCAAATCGAAGAATCCGCTGTCTGCCGAAGGATCGCATGAAGGTTCCGCGTCAGGCGATGCCAGAACAGCCGGCCGAAGTGCGGGCGCACAACTTCGAAGAAGTGAATCTCGGATACAGCCCGGAACTGGCGCAGCAGGAAGCGTTGCGCTGCCTGGAATGCGCGAAACCCACGTGCATGGATAACTGTCCGGTCGGAATCGATGTAAAGGAGTTCGTTCAGCGGATCGTGATTGGCGATTTTCTGGGTGCGGCGGCAAAGATTCGTGAAGACAATGTGCTGCCGGCGGTTACGGGACGGGTATGTCCGCAGGAAGATCAGTGCGAAGGGAAGTGCCTGCTGTCGAAGAAGGTGAAGCCGCTCGGGATCGGTTATCTGGAGCGCTTCGTGGCCGATTATGAGCAGCGCATGGGCACGCACATCGTGCCGAAGGTGGCGCCTACTGGGAAGAAAGTGGCTGTCGTGGGCAGCGGGCCTTCGGGACTAACGGTGGCTGGAGATCTGATCCAGAAGGGACATAAGGTTCGGGTGTTTGAGGCGCTGCACGAGATCGGGGGAGTGCTGGTCTATGGCATCCCGGAATTTCGATTACCGAAGCAGATCGTGCGAGAGCAGATCGACTACATGCGAGAGATGGGCGTGGAGTTCGAGACCGACGTTGTGGTTGGCCGGACGGTGACCATCGACGAACTGATGGAAGAAGAAGGCTTCGACGCCGTCTATATCGGGACGGGCGCCGGGTTGCCGCAGTTCATGAACATTCCGGGAGAGCATCTGAACGGCGTGTATTCGGCGAATGAATTCCTGACTCGCATCAATCTGATGAAAGCGTACAAGTTCCCCGTGTACGACGAGCCGATGCTCGATTTGCGGGGGAAAGCATGTGGCGGTGATCGGCGGAGGCAATACGGCGCTGGATGCGATCCGGTCGGCGTTGCGGCTGGGTGCGGAGAAGGCGTACGTGATTTACCGGCGCAGCGATGCAGAGATGCCGGCGCGGGCGGAAGAAGTACATCATGCGCGGCAGGAGGGAATCGACTTCCAGATGCTGACCGCTCCGGTGGAATTCTTGTCGGACGGCAAGGGCTGGCTTACGGCGGCGCGTTGCGTGCGCATGGAGTTGGGCGAGCCGGATGCTTCGGGGCGCAGGCGCCCGGTGCCGATGCAGGGATCGGAGTTCGATCTGCCGTTGTCTGTCGCTGTGATCGCGATTGGCACCAGCGCGAATCCGATTGTGCAGAGCACTACTCCCGGCCTTGGTACGAACAAGCGTGGGTATATTCAAGCCAGTGAAGAGACGCAGCGCACGACGCGCAAGGGCGTGTTTGCCGGTGGCGATATTGTCACAGGGAGCGCGACGGTGATTCTGGCCATGGGCGCCGGCCGACGGGCTGCGAATTCAATTCATGAGTATCTGACGACCGGAGACTGGTGAGAGAAGACTTCTCTGTCGAGATCTGGCCGCCCCAGGAAAGCGCCGAGGCAATCAGGTCGTCATCGTTTGCGGGCCACGAATCGCAGCCGCATGTAATCTGCGGTCCAGCGGCCCTTCTCGTCGCGCAGAACGGAACTCAGTAGTTCCGTAGATTTGAAGCAAATCGAGCACGGGCTGGCCGAGCGCGGGCACAAATGCAGCGTTGATGGCGTAGTGGGAAGCATCCGAGGTTTGCGTGGACATCGGGATATTGTAGCCGTAACGAAGTCGGCGGCTTACGTCTATTCAAATCTCACGCCACAAGAGTGCGTGAAAACCTGAGACGCAGAAGATTTCTCTTACGCGAAAGTAATCTCGATATATGTATCTGTGCGAGCCCAGACCAACGGAATTCTCGCCATCCAATACTTTTGGTTGATGGTCCGGCGGGCTGCGGCGTGTTGCTCTTTGGGCAGAATGCGGGCTGTCGCCGGGAACTCCGGGCCTGTAACTTTTCCCCGTATGGTGCAGGGCGCGACCCTTACCTGAGGATTGTTGCGGATACGTTTTGTCTTGCCCATGTCGCTGCGAGTCATCACATAAAGGTTGCCGTCCTGCTCGCCGAACCATACCGGAGTCGCGACGCCCACACCCGTCTTCCGGAATGTAGTGAGCGAAATGTATTTCTGATTGCGAATCGCTGGGGGAATCCGACTCGGCATATTGGTCATTCTACAGCGGGAAATAGGGCAAAAGCGGCAGCGCGACTGCGGGTATCCGCTTGACGTTGCTGGTTCTGAAGCCTGTCGGCGGATTGCTCCACTGGCGGCATCTGTGTTACAAGCCTGAACATGCGTAAATGGATGCGCGAGCGCATGCAGCGCCGCAAAAAGAAATCCCCAGAGCAAGGCAGCGAACCGGCCCCACCGCCCCTGCAACCAGCATATTTTGAATCCGGCGAGGCTCCTGAATCCGGGCAGGAACAACCCGAGGCGCGGGAAACTCCTGAAGTTCGGGAGGCGCCGCAGTCGTCTGAAGGAGCTTCATCGGCTGGAGCAGAGACGGCCGAACCGGCGGGTCAGCCCAGCAGCGGCGACAGTCGCCGTGGACGCACTCGCCGACGTCGGGGTGGACGTGGCCGTGGCGGTCGCGGGCGCGAACAGGCTGTAGCCCAGGCATTCACTCCTGCGGCGGTGAAAGGCGTTATACCCGATGTCTCGGCTGAAGTGCCGGAAGAATCGGTCCCACAGGCTGCAGAGGAGCGAGACGGAGCCGGTTGCATTGCCGGAGGCTCCGCCGGTCGCAACGGCTGTTCCTGCGGCGGCGCAGCGTCCTCCAAAGGGTATCGTGGTGCTGGCGATCGGGCTGCCGGGATCGGGAAAGAGTTCCTGGTTCAAGCGGCATAATGTGACGCCGCTCTCGAGTGACATGGTGCGGTCGCTACTCTTTGACGATGTGCGGGAGCAGCGGTACCAGGACCTGGTTTTCTCGAATTTGCGGTCCATGCTGAAGGCCCGGCTGATTGCTAAGCGTCCGATGAACTATGTGGACGCGACCAACCTGACTCCGCAGGAGCGTCAGCACTGGATCAAACTGGCGAAGGACTACAACTACGAAGTTCATGCCGTGTTCTTCGATGTGCCTCTCGAGGTGTGTATCGAGCGGCATCAGCGGCGGGATCGCGTAGTGCCGGAAGATGTGATGCGGCGCATGGCGGCCAAGCTGAAGCCTCCGGCTTTCGATGAAGGATTCGCCAAGATCACCGTGGTCCGCGTGAAGAAGAAGGAGCAGGAACCGGCGGAGCAGGCTGAAGTCTAAGGTATTTACCACAAAGGACAATAAGGTTCACGAAGGATGACCATTCGGCGGGGAATTCCTTCGTGATACTTCGTATTCTTCGTAGTTTGAGCCTCTCAGAAGTTATCCCTTGAGATGCGGCAGCAATTCCTTGAATGCTGCCGACGATGACGAACGCATCAGTTCATAGATCGATCATTTCCGTCGAGGAAAGGATGGCTCCCGCGGCGCGCATGCGCTCCAGCCCAATTTTCCAATTCCATTCGGTGCGTGAGCTGACAGCATCGGAGGCGACGTGGACGAGGTATCCATCGCGCAGAGCGCCGAGGGCGGTCTGAGTTACGCAGATGTGACTTTCCATTCCGCACAGAAGCAATGTGGTGCGCTGGCCTGGGAGGCGTTTCAGCAGGCTGCAGAATGCGTCGCTGCCGAAGCAGGAGAACAATGTCTTGTCGATAGGTTCGCTGCCGTTGAGCAGGGAAGCAATTCCAGCCACTGTGGGGCCGAGTCCCTTAGCATATTGTGTAGAGAAAAGCGCGGGGATCTTCAGGATCCCGGCGGCGCGAATGAGAAGCTGCGAATTGCGCACAAGTTGTTCGCGCTGGAAGATCGGCGGCAGCAGTTTTTCCTGGATGTCGATCACGATCAGAGCGCACTTCTCGGAATTGAGCGGACGGCGTGCCATTTCGGCGTAGTCGAAGGCGGTCACTGCATTGTCCAGGATCGTGGCCATTGGAAGTTCCTCCGCGAGTAGCTCTGCAAGAATTGTACGACGGGTGGCCCCGAGGTTCGCAGCGTGCAGGTGGAATGTTGACCGTATTCGGTTGGGACCAATAGAATCGGAAAGAGCCTTGTTGTGCGGGCTCCTCCAATCCAAAACTGCCCCCTCGTTCAACGGCAGGACAGCTGACTCTGGATCAGCATATCGGGGTTCGAATCCCTGGGGGGCAGCCAAATCTTTCCAATCACTTACCTAATTAACGGTTTCGGCGGTGTGCCGTGAATTGATCGCGTCACGAACCACGTTCAATTCCGGGTGCTGACACGTCATGGCCGTCTTCACGTCCGAGTGACACGTTCGTGCCAAAGTCATGACGAGCACAGTAGAGTCCTAAATCCTCCGGCAGGCTGGTCGTCTTTCTTGCCCTGACCCACAAGCGTGTCCTATCGACGATTCGAAAGCTCCTCAAACCAGATCAAATGCTGTTCGTCGGCGTGATTGATCCGATTGACCCTAAGGTCGAGACTGTGGAAGCCGTGCGCGATCGCGTGCTCGAAGCTGCAGAGTTCATCCCACTGGAGATGCTGGGAACAACCGACGATTGCGGATTCTCGCTGTTCGCCGATGACAGTTCGACTTCGCGCGATACCGCCTTCGCAAAGATCCGATCGAGAGTTGAAGGGACCGCGCTAACTTCCCAAGTTCTCGGTCTCAAGCTGGCCAGCTGAGCTTCGAAGAGGCACCTTCTATAACACAGGCAAGCTAGGCCTTAGTCGAAGGCGATTACCCATTGTCGACGTTAGGACACTGTTCACCTTTGTACATTTTCCAAATTCTTCAGCCAGCTTGGGAAGATGTCCAGTGCGCTCTTCGGTAGTATGCGGAAGATGGTTTAGTTCGTGGCTCTGTTTTACCCGCGCCAACCAGTACTCAATGACACTCGGCATACATCGCTGCAATATCGCGGCTACTCTTTCCTTCTCCATCCGGGCAGCAGGTTGACCTGATTGTCCGTCTGCGAAAGCCTAGCGCGACGACGAAAGACAGCGATGCCATCTTTTCCACCGCAGCCCTAGCCCATAGCAAGCTGCGATATCTGCAGGGCTACACTCCCGCGATGCTGGTGCACGAATCGCGAATACTCCAAGTGACCTTTTTCGGGACAGTACAGAGCAATCGGAGTGTCCTGAATTTCAGTTTGCTGCTGCGCGGCGTGATGACTATCGCGGACGAAGTGGACACGCAGTTGACCCAGTCGATGGATAGCTACATGAACGCTATGCGGAAATCAGCGGCAGCATAACTTCCATTACGCGAGGGCTGGAGCCGCGACACGACACTCCGTATCGAGGTCTCCTCCTGCATCCCAAGGCGCGTTCGTCCTTACAAATTCACCAGTCTGTCGAAAAAGGAACGATAACGCTGGAGAGCAAGCCGCAGGTCTTCAGTGGACACGTTGTCGCCGCTGTCCCACTGTTTTTCCAAGCCCGATCGCTCGTTGGCGAAACCCTCTGCGAGTCTCTCCATCACAGCAGCTACCAGCTTGTCTGCGTCTTCTACGGTCCGGCGGGGTTCGTCGACGAAACCAGTCTGTACCTTGCTCCACCGCGAACGGAATTCTCTGATCTCCGACTCAGAAAACAACGGCATGGGTTCTGAGACTGCAGCCCCTCTATCCAGAGTTTCCTGATCTTGGCCTTTTACAAGCTTGGGTCCGTCGGGCTGCTTCGGCTCAATGCCATACGTCTTCAGCTCGGCCGCCGTAAGCTCCCCTTCTTTTGTTTGCAGTTCAGCCATTACGCCACTTCCTTCTTTTCAACAGGCGCGGGTACCTGCACCAGTTCCTCAAATAGAGAGCGGTAGTGAATCATCGCCGTTCGCAGATCTTCCGTGGTTGCTGCGTCTTTCCCAACCCGGAGCGCAATCTCGTGCGCAGTGCGGTAGTTTTCCACTACCCGGGGATGGTCAACAGAAATGTCGGCCGCACGTTGATCAAAATCGGATACGGGATAGCCACGCGCTTTCATGACTGAGGACACCAGGTCGTCAGCTTCTGCAACCGCTCCCTTCGGAGAATCGACAAAACGAGACTGTACAGCTTCCCACCGTTTCGAAAAGCGTTCGTGTTCGGTCGGATCAAGATCGCGAATGTTGAGCTTTTCCACCCTCTTCTCGCGATCCTCTAATTTCGATTGTGCTCTTCTTTCTGACCCGTGCTTCAGCACCGCCCGGTCGTACTCCGGACCAAACTTCTGCCGCAGGTCTTCAGTCGTGCTCCTGCGCTTCCGGACGTACAGCCAAGCAAGCACTGCGACGATCACAATCACCGCGGCGATGAGCATAATTAACTTCGGATCCAGCAGATTTAGATTCATTGAAACCTCCCTGCATCAAGAATGTTATGAAACCAAAGTTGTCCACGAAGTTCGCTAGACTGGTAGGAACCTTGTGAATCGCCAGTATCGAACTTCGGGCTTCGGAAAACTGTTCAGAATTGATCGCCTGCTGAATCAGCGCTATGACATAAGCCAACACGTGGCGAGAGTCCGGAGAAAAAAGGGTTACCTGCTCGAATCCGTCAATGCTTCGCAGTTTGCTCCAGCTTAGATAAGACTAGCTGTGTTTCCGAAAGTGCAGCGGCATCTCCCTTCGCCAGGTCGGCCGTTACCTGATCGCGGGTAGCCAAGGTGTCACGAAGCAAGTTGCGGAGTGCGGAGTCCTCATGCGCCTCTTTCTCGTTAAAGACGAACTTGGCCTCCCCCTGCTCGATGCGAAAGAACTGATCGACATGCGGATGCACTTCATCTCCGATGTCTTCTCCGGGCCGCAAACATCACGACAAGCTGTGCGTGCTGTGCCGTGAATAACACCTACCGGAAATATATGTTTTCCAGAGTTGTTTTTTCAATCGCTCCAACGTATTCAGTCATAATCACGATCTCCTTTACTCAGGCATTTATGAGCCGGCCAGTAGGGTTCTTCTGGGCAGTCTGTGCGGGGAACGCCGCGCGGACAGGTTGCTTGCGACCAGCGGAGGCTCGGAGGAAGGTCTGCATATACGACTGCGCCACTCGGTCCCAGACCATGTGCCGTGCATAGAGGTAAGCACGTCTGCGCATGGTCTCGCGAGCTGCCTGGTTGTCCAGGAGTTCAATTGCCGCATCTGCAAGAGCCGCTGGATCCTCGAAGGGAACCAACTCCCCGCGCCCGTCGGCCAAGAGTTCGGCGGCGTGCCAGTACGGCGTCGAGATGATGGCTTTCCCGGCGCCCAAGGCGTACGCGAGTGTTCCAGATACGGCTTGTGCCTCGTAGCGGTACGGCGTGACGTAGATGTCGGCGGAACCCACCAGCGATGCCATCTCTTGAGGGCTGACAAACCGGTTGTGGAAGACCACGTTCTCCTCAACTCCCAGTTCCTTGGCTAAGGCCTGCAATTGGAACCGGTATCGATCACCCTCGCGACGTCTGACGTGTGGGTGAGTAGCGCCCGCGATCACATAAACAACGTTGCTGTGCCGTGACAAAATGCGTGGCAGGGCCTGAATCACGGTTTCGAATCCCTTGTTCGGAGACAGCAGGCCGAACGTGAGTAATACGATCTTTCCTTGTGCTGAGAGCGAATCTCTATGAAGAACTGGCTCCGCAAAAGGCAAGTCGGGGATGCCGTGTGGAATCAGGTCAATCTTCCCCGCCGGGACCCTAAATACATCCTGCAAAAACTGGGAAGAGTGTTCGCTCATAACAATAAGACGATCAGAGCGTGCGGCGATTTCCTGCAGGACGATCAGTTGGTCGACATCTGGCTCACGAAGAACCGTATGCAGAGTTGTCACCACTGGCATTTTGAGGTGCTGCAGCAGCCGCAGGACATGGCTGCCGCGCTTCCCTCCAAAAATCCCGTACTCGTGCTGTAGACAGACGAGATCGACGTTGCTGGAATTAAGAAAGTCGGCGGCTGCCTGATAGGAGGAGAGATCGCTCTCGGTTATCTCGAATCGCACGCGCGCAGGGTAGCTGTAGCCTGATTGGGGGTCGTTGACGGCTACAACCAATACTCCAGCGGCTCCGAACTCATCAGCAATCGCATCACACAAATCTGTTGTGAAGGTCGCAATTCCACACTGTCGCGGGAGATGGTTCCCGACAACCGCTATCCGCATTGGAAGGGACGGCATGGGTATCCCATGTGAGGACGCTGACTTTTTCCCGAACAACAGAGGACTCGCTGTGCGCATCGTGGTGTTCGACTGCAAACTCCCGGAGTGGTCCGGCTCGGACATTGCGGGCTCCTTGAATGGTGTGGTCCGGTCGCAACGGGACCGAACAGAAGGTGGAGGCCACACGGGTCCGTCCTGGTGCCGGGACTCGTGCTGCGTCTCATCAAACCAGCCTTTGCTGTCCGCTCAACAGGTTAATGACCGGAACAGCTATCGCGTGGTATCTCGGCCGGCGAAGGCTTCGACGACAGGCTAGCAAGCACCTGCTTCCAAGCATCCTGGCTATTTGCCAGACCTACCTTCGTTTCATCATCCAGCCGATCATAATTCCGACGGTCATGCCTACCGCTAATGACGTTATGACAGTTTCAATCGGATGTCGCTGCAGGCGCTTGGTTGTGTCATCAAAGAACTCTTCGGCAGCATCGCCGCCCTGTCTCACAACACGCCTCGCCGCTCCTACGCCATCTTCAATTGCATCGGCAACCGCAGATGTCACGCGAGAAGCCTTGCGCGCAGATTCGGCGATGTGCTCACCGGTTCGTTCCAGCACTGTTTGCGGCATTATTTCTCTCCTCTCCAAGTTCGACGTTGATTCGTTTGGTTTTCGATGGCCCCTTCCACTTTGCGGATCCGGCACTGAATGGCCTATCCAGTCTTCAACTCTGTTAGCTTGTCTTTCAAATCTGCGACGGCTTCTTTAGCATGGCCTATCTTCTGTTGAACTTTACCTTCCTTCTTTTCGGCTTTCCCTTCGGCTTTCAGATCGCGGTCATTCGTGATCTTTCCGACCTCTTCCTTGATCGTTCCCTTCATTTCGTGGAAGCTGCCTTTTAGCTTGTCCTTCGTGCTGGTTTTCATATTCCACCTCGACCCTCCGTGAAGCATGTATTACATGTTTGAAGGATGTCTCTTTTTTAATCTCGCAGCACTGTAGCGTCTGAGCACAATTGACCATCTCTGCGGGATCTCAATGCAGACCGCCGAGCAACTCCACAGGGTTCGTATCTTACCGGGAATTCGCCGGTGGTTCCGCGGCGAGAGTGCGTGCTCCCGGCCGCCCTGAGCCGAGACTGAACGTCCCGGGTGTCAGGTTCAAAATCTCGCAGAGCGACGTGGTTTCGGATCGTATGTTCCGTTTTGACCAGACAGGTGTGAGATCAGAACGAAACAATGGTTTTGGCTTTCGTCCAGACACCTAGACGTGTCCGGGATCTCTGTCTTTGAGTTCTCTCACTCGACGCATAGCCCTTTGGAAGATTTGTGGGTCTGTGAGTTTTCGACGATCTACGGCAATTCGCGATCCTCAGGAGTCGGAATCGAGCAGGCAATGCTAGTAAAGGACAAACTGTCCCGGTTCCGGGATGCGCTAACTCTCTCGGCGCTCCTCTTGGTATTGCCCGCGATAAATTCAGCCCAAGAGGCAAATCGCCTCCAGCTTTCTCCCCCTGCGCTGCAGGCGGAACGGCTCATTGATGTTGAGTCTCAGCTAGGACCGCAGCCGCCATGCGGAGATGAGCTCATTCCGTTCTATTCTATCCGGGTTTGGATGATTTGGCCATCGTGAAATCGTGGAGCAAGTCTGACCTCGGCCCGGACTGGAAACCGCCCGCATGCACTGGTTGGGCTGAAGTGGGCTTTACGACGTTGGTGACCATAGCCGCGCGATTTCCCCATACCTCGGAAGCTGGCGGCTTGTTTCACCAAATTGGAGCAATTTCAGAACTCGCGGGCATGCGCTACTGGTCGACCACTCACAAGCAGTGGCGAACGCTAATTGTGGACGCCTATGCTCTGACCGGATTGCAGTCCGGTCGACGCCGCGGAGACTTTACTTCCGATGAGATGAAGGAAGGCAAGGTGCTCTACTTCGAACAGGTCGACAACCTTTCTGGCAAGGCCATCTACCGAATGCACATTGTAGAGGCTTCGGCCAGGCGACTCGTCTTCGATGTGGAGAACGTCAGCACGATGCGCTATTTCCTCATCCCTATCCTTCACCCGGGTGACCTGCAGTCGATGTACTTCCTGGATCGCGAGTCGGATAGCGTCTGGCGCTACTACAGCATCGTGCGCACGGGAAAGAATGCCAACGGGCTGATCGCGGGAAATGAGTCTTCCTCGGTCAACCGGGCCGTTGCGTTCTATCGCCACCTGGTCGGAATTCCAACCGCACAAGAGCCGCCGGGGGCGCGATGAAGAAAGAGTGTTGTGGAGCCTTCGCAGCTGCGCCGCTCTCCATCTAACTGCTGCACTAATGTTCAGGAGTCACGATGGAAGTGGCAGCGCACGATCCAGAGAACTATTGCCCGGGGCGGGCGATCTTGGGATCAGGGAAAAACGAAAAGCACCCGGCCAGCAAAAGCGCCCAGGCCGCCCCAAGCGATATGCCGCTGGCGACGTCGCTTGGGTAATGCACTCCGAGGTAGATGCGAGTCATTCCCACCAGCAGTATGATCCCAAACGTCATCGCCAGAATCGCGATTTGATGCCCGGTTCTTTGAAGATGCCGGCACACAAGAATGGCTACGGTCAAATAGAGGGATGCGGCCGCCAGTGAGTGGCCGCTGGGATAGGACAAGCCCGAAACCTCGACGAGCTGTGTAACGACCTCAGGGCGAGCCCGGTCAATGTAGTCCTTTATTGTGGTCGTTAGAATTCCTGCACCCACGGAAGCTGCCACCAGTTGCACCGCCCCCATCCGGTCCTTCAAGAGAAGCAGCACACACAACGCTATGGTCGAAATAAGCACCACGAGTGTGACCGATCCCAATGCCGTCAAATCCACGGCCACCATCGTGAGCCAGGGCGTTCGTGCCTTCGCGAAACCAATCAGGATCGCACGGTCCACGCCGGACACCTCGTGCTCCAGCAGTTCAGAAGTGATCTTGATAAAAAGGCCAAAAGCCAGCGAGGCCGTCCCCAACCACCAGGAGGCCTTTATGGCTCGGGCCGAGAATTTAGCTGGACTCGGTTGCATGCCGTATCTCCCACGTACAGCCTCAACCGCCACGGCTGAGAAAATACAGAAGAACTTCCCCCTTACTCGGAGGAGAGGCCTGGCTGGACGGGACCATCTGCGGCCGGTCGGAACCACTGGCGGAGCTGCCTTCTTCAGTTGTTCAAGTTCGGCCTGAACTCTTGCCCAGTCCTTTGGCTTTCGCTTCGTCGCGTAAGGAGCATCCGGATGCCCATAGAATTCCAGAAGCTCAGCCCGAACCTCCAGCGAAGCACCACTAAAACTCTGCTTCGCCAGCGCGTCCAGCAACTTGGCATGCGTCTCATCGTTGAGCCGATATTTTCCCGGCCCCGTTATTGCACCGGTGTCAAAATTTTCGTTGGGCAAGTCTGGCTGGCCGGTGCCTACCTTGGTTAGCAGCTGTCGGTAGCGATCCAGAGTCGAGTTGAAGCTCGCTTGGAATAGTTTTTCCGCCGCAGGCGTAGGTGTTTTGAGTTGCAGCACTTTTAAGGGGCCGACCTTGGGGAGAATCCGAGTAAGGAAGGCGAAAAATCTTTCCCAAAAGGTCGGCGGCTGAAAGTTCTTGCCCCAGTTCTTTTGGTAGCTCGCGCGAGAAAGATTGTAGAGAAACTTCTTTTTCGTCATGCTGGGCTGATCCTTCAGGATCTCGTCTTTCTTCAGGCTCCAGGCAATGCGCGTGGCTTTGGGAAGAAGCTGGCTGACAGCGTGACGGTAGGAACCGAGGACCTCGTCTTCGTTAGTAAGGACGGTTTTCAAATCCAAACCGTAGGTTTCCTGAAAGGCTTGTTCCAGTAGAGGAACCGAAACTCCAAAGCCGATGAAGTCGTGGTAAGTATCGGGAGCGTAACGTCCATGTGCTACTTCCAGAACGTCGAATCCAAATTCCGTCTTCACGTGCGCGAGCTTGTCTTCTTCATACGTCACGGAGTCGCCGTATTTCGTTTTCAACTTGGGATACAGGAGCGGGACCGCGCGATTCGTGCCGATGGGGTGACCTTCGTTGTCCGAGGCGTAGTGAGCGAGGGCCCCAAGCGCAAAGGCATAGCCGTCAAGATCCTTGGAATCGTGGAGAAGAGCCAGGACAAAGTCTCCGCTCCGCACATAGTGCGTCAAGTCGCTGAAGAAAAAGCTTCCGTGCGGGTAATAGCCCATGTCCTGGATAATCGCCCCGCCGTACGCATAGCCGTGTGCTTCTTTGAGTTCTTCTGGCGTGGCACTGGGAAAACGCTTCAACAGTAAGGGGCGTATGTTGGTGTCCCACACGCTGTCAATGATCGCTTCATGCGCAAGGACGGCATAGGCCGCGGTCTCGTTTGGCCAGCCCAAACACAGGACAAGCGCCATGATGCCGGAGAAGACTCTCAAAGACAACGCTTCGCGGCGTCCGATTCTCCCCATTCCAACCTCGTTGTGAGTTTAGCTCCCTCTATCGTACTGGGAAATCGTATGCCCCTCAATTCCACGGGGGAGTGTCGTTTGAATCGGGTCTTCAGTAAATATTAAGCAGAAGTCCTCTCCTCCAACCGTTCGAACGGATCACGAATCATAGTGCCCGCCTTCCCCTTGCCGGCTCTCAGCCTCACGGTTCGCGGCTATCTTGCAGCGGTGTAATCCAAGTTCGTCTCCCGCAACATCTCAAGCACTACGAGCGTAACCGAGAGGACGACCGGGCCGATGAAGAGCCCCATGACGCCGAATGCCTCCACGCCCCCCAGCAGAGCGAAAAAGATCAGCAGCGTGTGCAGCTTGACCCGTCCGCTGATCACGTAGGGCCGGACCAAGGTATCTATTTGCCCGACGACCCCAGCTCCCCAACCCAACAAGATCAGCGCTTTCCACCAATGTCCTCCGATGACCAGGATAATCACGGCGGGCCCCCACACTGCCGCCGAGCCAATGATTGGAACGAGCGAAAACAGCGCCGTGACCAGTCCCCATAAGACCGGGGAAGGCAGACCCAGGACCCAAAAAGCCAGGCTCGCAAGAGTTCCCTGAGCCACACCCACCGCCAGACAACCGTACACGTTGGCAACGATCGAGTTGCTGAGGCCCGTGAACAGCCGTTCCACTTGAGCAGCGTTGAGAGGAAGGACTGTTTTCGCATGCTCCCTCATCGATCCACCTTCCCGGAAGAGAAAAAACAAGGTGAAGAGTGTAATCACGGCATCTGCGACGAAAGAAATGATATTGCTGGCGGCCCAAGCACCCCAGGAAAGCAAGGACCGGCTGATCTGCTCCAGCCATCGCAGTAGTGCTCCGCGCAAATCAAATGAGGACAGATCAACGTACCTTCCGGCCCAGATGGCAAGACGCTCCATCGCATGCATCACCCATGGGTTCCAACCGCCCTGTGCAGCACTCCTCTCGTTCAGCAACTGATACAGCCCTCTGATCTCCTGACTCACCACCACTCCCAATCCAACCGCTGGAACAATTAGCGCAAGTAGTACCAGAATTGTAGAGATTAGAGCCGCCGTATTCCGGCCGTGGATGTGCGCCTGAATGCGAGCGTGGACAGGATGGAAAACAATCGCCATCATTACTGCCAAGAAGGCGGGGCTGAGAAAAGGCCTGGCGATGACGTAACAGAAGTAGAGCGCAATGGCGGACAAAGCCAGCAAGAAAAACGTGGTCGTGGCCTGTTTTCTTTCCATTGGCCTCCCTCTCGATTATGAAGGACATCATGGGGACAGAGGCGGATGCACTCACAGTCCGCAAGAACTCCATGATGTCGACGGCGCCGACAATTCACCGCAGACTCTGACGCAGTCGGCGGGGCTGACAGGCAATCCCCTAGCACACCAGACATAGCAGAGACTCTACATCACAGTCCGGGCGGCTACACGGCCTTCTTGGCTAATCACTCTGCTAGCACGCAAGCTTAACCTGTCTCGATTTTGGTGAGTCTTTGCGTGAACTCCTTCCGGAGTCCGAGGGGCGCCAAGGCTCACCGCTACATCTTCTACGTAATTTTCATGAGTTCACTGTCGGCCTCGATGAGGCACAGAGAAGTAAAGAGCCGGCTCACAATGGAGCCGGCTCTCGGCTAACGGATTCACCTGGGCGTGGTCGCGCTTCGGTTACCGAACCTCGTTCGGTGTGACGGATCCGATCTTGGTTCCAATCACATCGCCTGACACTATCAATTCAACGCGTCGATTCTGTTGACGGCCTTCTGCTGTACTGTTTGACGCAATGGGCTGGCCTTCGCCCAAGCCCTTTGCCGTCATCGAGGACTCCGGGACTCCTTGCTGCGCGAGGTAGGACCGGACCGCCTCTGCGCGCCTCTCGGAGAGACCCTGGTTGTATTCATCGCTACCAACGCTATCGGTATTGCCTTCGATTCCCAGCGTCAGCGCCGGATAGGCGAGCACGATGCCGCTGATCTTGGCCAGCTTCTCGCGCGCCATCGGGCGAAGTGTGTGCTTGCCGGTGTCGAAGAGAACGTCGGACATGTTGACGACCAAGCCGCGCGCCGTGTCGCGAGTCTCGAGGACAGCGTTGAATTGTTGCAGCAGGCGGGCGCGGAGTTCTTCGCGATCACGCTCGGATTGCTGGAGTTTCTGTTCGGATGCTGCAGCGGCATCTGCGGCGGCAGCGCGATTACGCTCCGCTTCAGCATCGGCGCTCTGTTGCTGCTGGAGAGCAGAGGCTTGGGCTTCGCGCTTCTGGCGCTCGGCCTCGTCACGTGCGCGCAGCTGCCGCGGCGGTGTCTGCTTCGGCGCTGACTGTCTGAGCCTTGGCGGCGGCTTCGCGATCCGCTGCCGCCCTGTTTTCAGCGTCTATGCGCTCCTGTTCTATCTTCTTGACTGCGATCTCGCGAGCGTCTTCCGCGGTCTGTACCGCTTCACGCGAGACTGCGATCATAGCCTTCTTATCGATGTTCTTCTTTGTGGCGTATGCATCCGCTTGGTCCATCAGGCGGACAGCATGCTGGTAGCTGTCGCTGGCGTATTTATCTGCGCCCTCGGACTGAGCAATGCGTAGCGCATTGCGCGCCTCAAAGAATTCCAACGGCAACTTGGCATTCATGACGACTGGGTCGAATTTGTAGCCGGTGGGAATGTAGCCACCGCGTTCGAGAAGGTCGTACTTTGCATTCACTACCTCGGTAGTTCCCTTGGTGTCCTCGCGAATGACGTTTTCGAGCACGACCACGTTGCTGGGCTGGCGGACCGCATAATAGGGCTCCGCGGTAACGACCAGAGCGAAGGCCTGGAGGTCGGTAGTAACGTCGAGCTTGCTGCGGTTGCCGTTCAGCAGTACTTCACCGAGGTTCACTGACCGGCCTTCGGGGGTAATCGCCCACATTACGTAGGTCAGGTACTCATTGCCGAAGGTCGTCGGCTTCTGGAGTTCATCGAATTCCACTTCGATTTCGATATAGCCCTGCTTGCTCTCCACCTTGGCTTCGCCACTGGCTTTGGGCATAAGATCCGTGCCCGCGAAGTTGAGCTTGGTCGCTCCGCCGCGGTGCTTATAGTTGACCGCCCGCGCCGTGCGGCTGATCACCGTCACGCGGAACGTCGGCGTGGGGCTCATCGGCTCTACCGCCATTGTGGCTTGCGTCTGCTGAGTACTCTGGTCGGTTGAAATGTTTTGCGCCTGCGACGGAGGAGGCAAAGCCAGCGCGAACGCCCCCAGAGCAATAAAAGATGACAACAACATTCGTATGATCTTCATAGTGATTCTCCTTGAGGGACCTTACGTCGCTATTTTTGGCGTCGAAGATTCTGAATACTGATCAAAATTGATCAAGCCGGTTTCTGGTTGCGCCTTCGCGTACGTGAGCAATCTTGCGCAGACTCTCAACGCTCCCCCTGTCATCATCTATTTAATAAGCTGCTCAGGAATGAGCACAGATGGCCGGAGATTCAATATGCTTTGGACAATTTTCGTAGTTCTTGTGATTCTGTGGCTTCTGGGCTTCAGTCTCCATGTCGGCGGAGGCCTGATCTACTTGCTGCTGGTTGCAGCGGCGGTGGTTCTGATCTACAACCTGGTGAGCGGTCGACGAAGTGCAGTGTGAGGTGCCGAATCAGATCAGTCGATGTTGAAACGACGATTCTTCACGGATCCTCTTCGCTCTATTGCGTCGGTAACTCGCTCCACCCTTCAGGTTCTCTGAACTGAGGGCAGTCCATCTGAAGTTTTCTCTCCTTGGGCACTCAACGAAAGCCGCGTACTCATGCATACCAATGCGATCCTGCACGAAGCTCCGCAACTCTACAGCGTGAGCGACCGTCTCGACTCCTGGCGGGGGCAGTATCCCCTGGTCTCAGAAGCACTCATCACCATCTCAGAAAGCGTTCGTAACACGGCAACTCTGTTGGAGGTGCTGGTCGCGATGAAAATGCCCCCGCTCGCCGGACTAGATCCAGCGAGTGCCTGATTTGCTCATTGCTCTGTTTGAGTCGAGCGTTGGGATTTCAGTGGGGAAGCTAATCGTGAAGAACAACTCGCGGCTGTTCTTGGAAGGTCGACGCGGAACCGCGGAATTCTGCGTTCTTCGGGATACCGATCAGCGAACGTTTGGCGGGCGATTTTCGTGGAACCCTGGGACTCGCGAGGCGGAGACATGTGCACCTCCGCAACCCCACATCTACGCAAATTGTACCGCCCAATCGAAGGGCTGTAAATCTCAGAACGCCACCGCCCACGCAAGCCCAACCGCCAACCGAACACCGCTCTTGCTAGTGGTTGCCCGTTCGCTGAAACATTGGGCACAACTACAGCCACCGCCGCAACATCATGGGTTCTCAATGGTCAAAACGAGACAGTTAAGCACCTTTTGCGACGCTTACGCTGGAAGCGTGAGGTAACGCTCGTAAGCGGGAATGTGAGGTAACTTTCATGAAACGATTCGGATTCATCATCACCACGGCAGTTCTGTTCTGTTTTGTCGGAACCACCGCTCCTGCTTATGCTCAGCAGGATCAGCAGGACGAAAAGCAGGCCAAGCAGAAGGAGCAAGCCCAGCCCGAGAAGCAGCAGGGCCAGGCTAAGAGTGCCCAGCAGCAGAAGCAGCAACAGACAGAACCAGCAACAAAAAGCGCAGCAGCAGAAACAGCAAGAACAGAACCAACAGCAACAGGCCCAGCAGCAGAAACAGCAACAGCAGAACCAGCAGCAAAAAGCGCAGCAGCAGAAACAGCAAGCAGAACCAACAGCAAAAGGCCCAGCAGCAGAAACAGCAACAACAGAACCAACAGCAAAAAGCCCAGCAGCAGAAACAGCAACAGCAGAACCAACAGCAAAAAGCGCAGCAGCAGAAACAGCAAGAACAGAACCAACAGCAAAAAGCCCAGCAGCAGAAACAGCAACAACAGAACCAACAGCAAAAAGCGCAGCAGCAGAAACAGCAACAGCAGAACCAACAGCAAAAAGCGCAGCAGCAGAAGCAGCAACAACAGAACCAGCAGCAAAAAGCCCAGCAGCAGAAACAGCAACAGCAGAACCAACAGCAACAGGCCCAGCAGCAGAAGCAGCAACAGCAGAACCAGCAACCAGCAGAACCAGCAACAGAAACAGCAGCAGCAGCAGAAGCAGCAACAGCAGAATCAACAGCAAAAGGCCCAGCAGCAAAGACAGCAAGAACAGAACCAACAGCAACAGGCGCAGCGCCAGCAGCGGGAACAGCAGGACCAACAGCAACAGGCGCGGCTCTCGCAACAGCGCCAGCAGCAACTCATTTCACAGCAGCAGCAGCGCAACGTCCAGTACCGTCAACATCTAGATCAGCAGCAACAGCAACTGCAGACCGCACAGCGGCAGACGGCGCTGCTACAGCAACAAAACCGTGCGGCGCAGTACCGTTATCAGCAAGACTACTTAGAGCGGATACGCCAGCAGCAGGTACGCATACGTAGCGACCGCGACCACGATTACGATCATGATCCGTATTTCTACTCGGCTCCGATCTATCGTTACCATCGCGGTGGCAGATACTACGAGACGAATCAGTACGGCGCAGACTTGCTGCGTCAGGCCGTGAACTACGGTTACGAGCAAGGCTTCCGCGCTGGAGAAGCGGACCGGCAGGATCGCTGGCATTCCAGCTACCGGGCTCGTTCGCCTATCAGGACGCGAACTATGGCTACACGGGCTATTACGTCGACCAGGACGAGTACAACTACTATTTTCGGCAGGGCTTTCGTCACGGCTACGAAGACGGATTCAACAGCCGCTACCAATACGGGCACTATTCGAACGGCTCGTATATCGTGCTTGAGGTCACCCTCGGGCAGATCCTCGGCTTCCAGCCGCTTCGCTGAAGACGGTGGCGTCCAAGCTACGTCCTGCTCCGTTGATCTGCAACAGGTCCGTGGAGTAGGGCGCATCATCCCATTGACGTTGAGGGATGCGGTAAGAGAATGGCCAAACCTCGCAGGCGCATTACGAGCGTGCTGGCGCTCGCTTCACTGCCCTAATCCCTGGGGTGCCTGACACGGAGCCCTCAATGCTGCAAAGCAAATCCGCGTGGTTCTTCGAGCCGCTTCGTATTGGTCCGATAGTCTCTCGTCACCAATTAGCGATCTATCGTTCAGGACATCGCCGAAAACATTATGGAGGCAGATCCCGTGATTCCTTCTCTCCTGGATCCCTTTCGCCGGGTGTGACCTTGTTCACAGGCCGAGGTGATTGATGTCCTTGAGGATTCTGCTGCTTCCCTGCAAATATGACAACAGTGCCCGGCCTCTACCCACCAAGCGGTTGGGCATCCCTCCAGGGGGCGCTTATGTCAAGTCATAGCTCACGCCAGGTTCGATGGTTCGCTTTGCTACGTCACGCTCGTGCTCATCCCCGTCACCTACCTTCTCTCCGCATCCGGCAAGGTGCAGGTGAACACCGAGGCATTACAGCTCTTTGCGCCGCTTCCTGCGGTGATGAGTTCGCTCGACAATCCGGTGACGGACGCGAAAGTGAAGCTGGGCCGAATCCTGTACTACGATCCTCGCCTTTCCGCCAACCAGAAGATTTCCTGCAACACCTGCCATCCTCTCGATGCCTATGGAGCTGAATCCAAGAGCGTCTCCACCGGCTTTAAGAACCAGCAGGGGAAACGCAACGCGCCAACCGTCTACAACGCCGCCGGGCATTTTGTGCAGTTCTGGGATGGCCGGGCTCCCACCGTTGAGGAGCAGGCAAAAGGTCCGATCACGAACCCGGTTGAAATGGCGATGCCCTCCAATGCGGCGGCCGTCGAAGTGATCAAGTCTATGCCTGACTACGTTGCGCTTTTCCAGGTAGCCTTTCCAAAAGAGACGGATCCGATTACCTACAACAACATGGCATTGGCGATTGGAGCGTTCGAGCGTGGGCTCGTGACTCCATCGGCTTGGGATGCCTTTATCCAAGGCGACGAGTCGGCCCTGACCGACGCCCAGAAATCAGGCTTCAATACATTTGCCGCCACCGGCTGTCAGTGGTGCCATGCCGGCCCGTACGTCGGTGGGTCGGCCTATCAGAAGCTCGGCGTAGTGAAACCGTGGCCCAACCAAACCGATCAGGGAGTCTACCAGTTGACCAAGGACGACATGGACAAGATGGTCTTCAAGGTTCCTTCGCTGCGGAACATCAAAAAGACGGGACCGTACTTTCATGACGGCTCGGTGGCGACGCTGGACCAGGCGATCCGCAACATGGCAGTTCACCAGCGTGGAGTCACTCTTAGCGACGCGCAAGTCAGGTCAATTGAAGTTTGGATGGATTCGCTGACGGGACAGATACCGTCGAGCTATATCAAAGCACCGGAATTGCCCAAGAGCACATCGCAAACTCCACACCCCAGCGGCGAGTAACAAATCGGGAGAGGAAGTCCGTTCGCGGAACGTATTCCGCGGGATACCTTTCAGGGGCGCATGGTATAGGCGGTCGGCAGTTCTTTCGGAAGTTGTAGCGCGCCACGCGCGCTGCTCTTTGCAGATTGTGCGGATTCATCGCAATCGTGCAGCCCCTGCCGCGCACGTCCGCACGAGCAAAATTGGACTTGTGTGAGACAGATCGGCAATTAACGGAAGAGAGAGAAGATCGTCCCGAACCACGCACCCAAGACCACAAGAATCAGCCCCGGAATGATCTGCAAGGCAAAGCGTCTGCCACCGCTGCTGATGGCAACAACCATCTTGGTCACAGTATTCGTGGTCAGCCCGGCAAGGATTGGAAGGGCGCTCTCCTGAGCACTCAGCTTGCCGGACGCAACCAACGACGCCACCGACACAGCGGCGGAATGCGTATCGGCGAAGCCGGCAGCCGCAGCCGCAACAATCACTCCGGATCTGCCGAACTTCGCGTCGAGCGCAGCCGAAGCCAACTGCACCAGAGCGATCGTACCCGCAAATATCAATGTCGTCTTCAGACTAAAAACCCTTCCGACCTGCATTGAATCTGGCACACCTTGTCGGATATTCCTGAACGTGAATAACGCCCCGTAGATGATCGCCGCAAGTCCCGCTCCAACAAGGGAGATCTTCAGCACCGAAAATGCAGGCCAGCTGGTCGCTGCCAACACCACAGCCAACTGAATCACCGTGGCTACCGTGGAGAGGACAGCTCCGGCGACTGCAGGCCGCGAAACCACCGGATCCTTTCGTGCACGCGCCCCCATCGAGGCGATGGTGGCCACACTCGATACAAAGCCAGAAGCCAACCCCGCCAAGGGAAGGCCGAAGCGAGGCCCGAGCAGACGCACAGCGATATGGCCCCCGGCGCTGATCGACATGATCAAAATCACGATCTTCCAGATCGTCCGAGGATTAATGGCGCTGAACGGACCAACGTATCGATCAGGAACCAACGGAAGTACCACCAGCGCGGCAGCCGCGAAGATAAGAGCATCGGTCAGTTCCTCCTCGCTGAGCACATCACGTATGAAATGGTGAATTCGGGTTCGAGCCATGAGCGCGATCGCTACCGTCACCGCCAGGGCCGAAGCGGTTACTGGCTCTTTGAGGGCAAATCCTCCGAGCAGTACGGTCAGCAACAGAGCGGTTTCGGTGGTCAGACCAGGATCCTGCTCTTCGGTGCGCATGTATCCGATCGCACACAAGCCAGCTACTCCAAGAAAGGTTATCGCTAGCAGTGGCACGCCCCCCAATGTCCAACTCACTGCGCCTGACAGAGAAGCAATCATGAACGTCCGGATACCGGCTGGGGAGCGCGACGGACCTTCCCCTTTTCGTCGTTCCCGCTCCGCACCGATGAGCAGGCCGATTCCGAGAGCTGCGGCAAACCGGTAGGCAAGGTCATATACGCCTGGCGAGGACGGAATATTCATGGCTAAACATTTTCGGCTAGGCACGCCAGCCAAGCTAGACATTTCTTTCTTCGAAGACGAGACCAGAACCCCGCGCACCGCTGCAGAACAGCTTCTGAGGCCTTCTGCCGGAAGTGAGCCATTTTGAGCAGACACAACACCGAGAAGTTTTTTAGATTTCAGACTGGATTAAATCTCGGCCACTAGAGTTCCAGAACCGGAACGTGAGTAGCCATGGCCAGGCACAAAACAAACAACCACGAATGGCTCGCACCAGCGCACCCGGTTTCGAAAAGATTACTGGCCGAACATGGCTGACCGCTCGCGGTCGCAAGGCGATGGCAGCGCGCAATAAAGATAGTTCAGCGACAGGCCATCGCCCATTTGACACACGCACCATTTGCCCGGGGGTAGTAGATCAAAGACAGACCGGTGCTGAAAGGAGATTCCCATGTTATTGATTTTGCTCATCATTATCCTGTTACTTGCGTTCGGTGGTGGCGGTGGCTACTACGGATATCGGAGGTGGGGAACGGGCGGAGGCGTCGGAATCTTTGGGCTGGTCCTGATCATTCTGGTGCTCCTCTTCGTGTTCGGCGGAATGCATATGCCCCATTGAGGTTCGGAGCGAGTTGGTGGAACAGAAGTGCGCGTTTTCGTTGCAATTGTCGCCGGAGCTATTTATGAAAATTATGCTATTCGCAGGCCTGATTTTGGTTGTACTCGGTATCGCATCACTGCTCGTGCCGATTCCCCATACCCAGAAGCATGGAATTAAAGCCGGAGATGTGAACATCGGCGTGGAAACCACCCAAAGTGAGCGTGTGTCGCCAATCGTCAGCGTTGTACTGATCGCAGGCGGGATTGCGCTGACCGTTGCGGGAGCGCGTACGCGATCGTCTACGAAATGAGGATCCGAGGGGGATCGGAACGGTCTGCTTGAGAGTGACACTCACGGATGCAACTTGGCAGAACTTCTTCGCCTTAGCGATTATCCGCTACGACGCTCTGGCCTTTGAGTATGCTCGCCGCCTCCGCAAGTGTCAGGTCATCGGGGACTCGGTGAAAATCACTGTGGCTTTCAGCCTGCTGCACATCCATTGTCTTGAAAAGAAGAGCTTTCCCTTTCATGTCCACAAGCAGGGCAGCTTGCTTACCTCCTACATGTGCTACGAAGAGCTTGTGAGACGCGCGAATTTCTTCCCAACAATTGGAGTCGCGGTCTGAGGACTTCAGATTGGCAAATCGGTACCAGTCGTTCGTAGCTCAAAGAACGGCTATAAGATTACGGATCTTCGTTTGTCCTTCCGTCCGAGTTCGGTGGTTTCCACCACAGGACCTTGAGTGCACCTGTGCCAAAGTGTATAACTGGTCGGATCAAGGCATCAGTTCAGAAGGCTAACGATGAATTGCGGCTAGCCGCCGAAATGGAGCGGGCCCTTTCAGGGGGTTATTCGCCATGGTGCTCCGGGAGCAATCGATCGAATTCTCGAGCAGTTTGCGGCGATCTCAGCCTCCTTTTCAGGAGTGTGTGCAAATTTGACCAGTCGCGCGCTGTGCGCAAGTCGTAACATCCCGCGTGTAAGGAAATTCTTAACTTTCTTGGAGGCTAATGATGAATCTCAAAATTGTGACTGGGCTTATTGCGCTTTTCATGTTTGCGGGCGCGGCCGGACTGGCCACGGCGCAGGACACCACAAAAACCACCCACAAGAAAACGCGGACGCTCACCGGTTGTCTTCAGAAAGGCGAAGATGCCAATGAATACAATCTCACCGCGAAGGGCGGAGGTACGTGGGAGATCAAGAGCGACAGCGTCAAACTAGACGAGCATGTCGGGCATACGGTCAAGATTACCGGCGTAGTGGAAAATGCCAAAGCCCACGGGATGAAGGAAGACGCGAAGCAGGAGATGAAAGAACACGGCATGGATACACACGCCGAGCGCGGTCACATGACGGTCACGAATTTGACCATGGTCAGTGACACCTGCCAGAAGTAACCTTGGATTGTGCGTGCAGCCGAAGTACGAACGGCCGATCTCCGAACGCGCGCGAGCAGCGCTGATCAATATTGACCAGCTATCGCCAGGCGCGGAACCTGACACTAACAATTGATAAACCTCTCCACGTTTAAGAAGCCGCACGCGCGGCTGTAGATCTCTTGTGCACCAATACACAAGAGCTCCTAAAGACCCGTCGTACGAGCTACTTCGGAGAAAATACAGGAGTCAAATATGAAATTGTTCAAGATGTTTGCAGCCGTGCTTTCAGTCGCTGTGCTGTGCTTGCTCGCGGTTCCAAGTGCATCAGCCGATGACTGGAACAGGAAGACGGTAGTCACCTTCAGCGGACCAGTGGAAGTTCCGGGCGTGGGTGCCCAGACCTTGCCCGCTGGCACGTATGTGTTCAAGATCCTTGATTCCCAGTCCGACCGCCATATCGTCCAGATATTCAATCAAGATGAGACCCATGTATTTACCACCATCCTCGCAATCCCAAATTATCGGTTGAAAACAACAGACAAGACCGTGATCAGTTTCCGGGAGCGGCCAGCGGGACAACCGGAAGCCCTCAAAGCATGGTTTTATCCCGGGCGCCAATGGGGTGAAGAGTTTGTCTATGCAAAGTCGAGGGCCGTGGAACTGGCCAAGGAAACAAATGAACCAGTTCTCGCGACACCGGTCGAGTTGGCAGCAGCGCCGATCGAGGCTTTGAAGACGGCACCAATAGAGGCCGTTGATCCGAAAGGCGAACCAATTGAATTAGCGCAGGTTGTTGAAGCACCTCCGGCGGCTGCAGAGCCGGTGACTGTGGCTGAGAATGCCCTACCGAAAACGGCGAGTTCATTGCCATTTATTGGACTGATGGGGCTGGCAGCGCTCGGAGCGGGTTTCGCCCTGATGCTCTCGAGGCGAACTCGATTGAACTGAGCGAGTGTCGGATGCCAAGGGGCGGATCGAAGTCAAGCTGCGAAGGAGGTGGTGTGCGAGTGCCACCTCCCTCTCTCCCGGGAGGCAATACCCAAATGCCAGAACTGTCCTCATCTCGACTACGCCGGCATCACAGGTCGGCAGGGCGATCTGACGAGTTCTCCGGCACTGAATTGCGAACCATGTTGGGGCGCGGATGCACACGCCTGATGGCGCTTGTTGCCTTGGTCGTTCTACCCAGCTCAGTCCGACCTCAAGAATCATCTCCGTCACAGCAGTCAGCGATTGACGACTACACCATTCGCGTAAACGTTGCCGAGGTTGTGCTACACGCGACCGCCCAAAACCACAAAGGCACTCTTGTCTCCGGACTCGGCAAAGAAGAGTTCCAAGTCTACGAGGACGGAGTACCTCAAGAAATTAAGCATTTCAGTCACGAGGATATTCCGGTAACCGTCGGGTTGGTCGTCGACAACAGCGGAAGCATGAGACCGAAACGCGCTGACGTGATTGCCGCCGCTTTGGCCTTTGCGCGGTCCAGCAACCCGATGGACCAAATGTTCGTGGTCACTTTCAACGAGAAGGTGTCTTTCGGCCTGCCGGGCAACATGCCGTTCACGGACGATGTCGTTCAGTTGGGGACCGCACTGTCCCGAATCTCCGCAAATGGTGAGACGGCGCTGTACGACGCGGTTGCTGCCGCGCTTGAGCATCTGAAAAAGGGGAATCGCGACAAGAAAGTACTGATCGTGATCAGCGATGGGGGCGACAACGCCAGCAAACACAATTTGTCTCAGATCAGGACCATGGCGGGTCACCCTGACGCAATTATCTACACCATCGGTATCTTTGATGAGCAGGATGCCGACCAAAACCCTCACGTGCTCAGGCAACTCGCCAAGGATACTGGTGGCGAAGCATTCTTGGCGGAGTCGTTAAAGGAAGTTCTCCCTATTTGTGAACGCATCGCTCGTGATGTTCGCAACCAGTACACGATCGCCTATATCCCTTCCAATAGAAGGCCGGACGGAACCTATCGGCACATTCAGGTGAGGGCCAATACGCCGGGACACGAGCATTTGGTCATCCGCGCCCGGGCTGGTTACTTCGCACCGTTGCTTCCGCCACCATCGCCAAAGGCGACCGATCATGACGCTCTCCACTGAACGCGAGATGTTCCCGACGCGAATTCGAAAGCTTCTTCGCTGGAGTCAACGCCTGCTTTTCATCACTGGCGCTCTTGCGCTCGGTTACGTCGGATTCATTCTGCTCGCTGCAAGGCATTATCAAGTTTCTGCGAAACGATCCCTGGAAGTTCAGATCCATCAGGAAGAGGAGCATCGCGAATCACCGCCTAAACTAGCGGTCAAAACGGGCGACGTTCTCGGTCGAGTAGATATCCCGCGACTAGGAATTTCCGTCGCAGTCCTGCAAGGGACCAGTTCGCGAACTTTGCGGCTGGGTGCGGGACATATCGAAGGCACTCCGCTTCCAGGGGAAGACGGGAACAGCGGAATCGCCGGGCACCGCGACACCTTCTTCCGCGAACTGAAAGACATTCGCAAGAATGACGAGATTCAGCTTCAGACGCTAAATGGGCTATTTCGCTATGAGGTAGATTGGGTGAAGGTCGTCGAGCCGAATGACTCCACGGTTCTGCAGCCTTCGACACAAGAATCCACACTCACCCTCGTAACCTGCTACCCATTCTATTTCGTCGGGTCGGCACCGAAGCGGTTTGTCGTGCGAGCTCACAAGTACTAAGTGCCGGGGCGCTCTATATATTCAATTCAAATGGTTAACGTGGTTGCCCCCCCGGGTCAGCCTATGCGCAATATCGCTCAGACTCCCACTTCGGCGTGACACTACGCTTGTGATGGTCGCCTAAAGTTTGGGATGTGGGCGCGAACAGTCAGGACATCATGAGAAGGAGAAACTGAATGATCGCCACAACAGCTGGTCAAAGCAGCCGCGAAACAGAAGTGCAGTCGGGTGACACCCAAGGATTGTCAAAAGCCGAGCAGACGAACAGTGAAAGCGTTGAAGAGCTGGCGGCCGACGGGCAAGCTTTCGAAGCCGAGGTGGTGAGCGGCGTGGAAGATGCCGCCGATCCTGATGTTTACGAAGTCAAAACAAAAGAAGTGCCAGGGGACGATATACCCCGCGAGTACGATGAACAATGAAGCGTCGGTTCCAGATCACGCCTTCATGCCCTAGATCACCAGGGTTTCCAGAATAGCAATGTCATCGAGAATGTAGGCAAGCAACAACGAGCGACACCGCACAGAGCGCATCGGCTGGCTACGTGCAGCAGTATTAGGCGCCCTTGTTGTCTGCTTTTAGTTCCGCTCGCTCAAGCTTTAGGTCGGCTTTTTTGGTGGCTGCCTGTGAGTGGACAGACACATACTCACCGGCAGCCATCGACCCAGCCACCAAGCCGGCAACCCCTGCGACCAACACACTGCCGCGAGTCGCGTGCGCAGCTGCGACGCCGAGCATCAGACTCGATGTTGAAAGAATGCCGTCGTCGGCGCCGATCATCTTCCTAAGGCTTGGTTCGCGCCCCTGCGATAGGAAATCAGAAATCTCTCGTGTCCCCCTTTTCGCAAACTGCGTGTTCACCAGGGTTGGTTTAGACGTTCCTCTACATTCTTTACATTGCCGCGCTGGTTGGATTGGCGTAATGATGCCGTGTTTCCCGGGAAACGGCACTAATATTGAGAGCCAAGGGTATTCATTGAAACAGGGTTGCGCCGCCTGGTGTCCGCCAGCGATTAAGTTACCGCTAACACTTCTGCAAGAAAGTTCTTGACAAGCCCCAGTGCCTAGATACTAGAATTCGCTGACTTCGGTACAGTTACCGCTAACCTAGACGTTGGCAAACAAGGAGGGCTTCGTCGATGCCCAAATCTCGGAGTGTTTCCGCTCTTCTGTTCCTGGTCGTAGCAAGCCTTTCGATCAGCGCGGTTCTACCCCTGGCAAATGGCCAGACGCTGGCTTCCACGGCTTCATTTTCAGGTTCGGTTTCGGACTCCTCCGGAGCGCGGGTCGCGAACGCCAATGTCACATTAAGTAGCCCCGAGAAGGGAATCACGCGTGTTTTCAAGACCGATGCGGAAGGAAACTTCTCGTTCTCGCTCCTGCCGGCGGCGACTTACACCCTGACTGTACAAGCAGCGGGTTTCAAAACATCCAAGCAGGAAGGAATCACGCTTGAGGTCGGCCAGTCCGCAAATCAAAGCGTTACATTGACGATTGGGTCGACCGAACAGATCGAGGTGACGGCGGTTGCCCCCCTGCTCCAGACGGATAACTCCAACGTTGGCGCTGAGATTTCGACAAAGCAGATTACGGAACTACCCCTCAATCTGCGGAACGTGTTCAATTTTGTGGAGTTGAACTCATCCGTCAATAACTTGTCGCAAAGGCAGACCATCTCGTCAGGCGGCCAGCAAGGCTCCGCCGACCAGGACGTCTCGTTCTTTAATTTCGGCGGCGGGTACTTTGGAACGACGGCTTTCCTTCTGGATGGTGCCTGGGATGCCAGCGAGGGCTGGGGTGGCGTTATCTATGTCCCATCTCCTGACAATGTGCAGGAGTTCAAGGTGCAACAGAACTCTTTCACTTCACAGTACGGATGGAGCACGGGCAACGTTATCAACGTTGTGACGAAGTCCGGCGGCAGCGGTTTCCACGGAGACGTGTACGACTACATGCGCAATGGCGCGCTTGATGCGAACAACTACTTTAATAACCTCAACAATCTGGAGCGTCCAAATTCGCATCGCAATCAGTTTGGTGTTGCTGTCGGGGGCCCTGTCTACATTCCGGGCCTCTACAAGCAGCGTGATAAGACATTCTTCTTCTTCAACTTCGAGGGCCATCGAGACCACAACGCCGGCCAATTATCAGGTACCTCGCCACTTCCGGCCTTCCGCAACGGGGACTTCTCGGCACTGCTGGGATCGCAGGCAATGACCTGCGGCGCACAGAGCAACCAAGCTTGCGTGGACGGGTTGGGCAGGCCGATGCTAACAGGCCAGATTTATGACCCATACAGCACACGTTCGATAGGCGGCATCGAGACTCGCGATCCGATCCCGGGAAACAATTTGGCGACGTATGTATCACCTTACACAGGCGGGTCGCTCATCAATAGCATCGGGCAGACGCTGGTCAATTTTTATCCCGCCCCGCTCACCACCGCATTGTCGAATAACTGGAGCGCTACGGGCCTCCAGGCGGACTATTCGGACGAGTTCAGTGGTCGGATTGATCACAACTTCAGCGACAGCACGCGTCTCTACGGACGATATTCCCACAAGAAGGAATATAAGGACGAAGAGGCTCCTTTCTTCGGAGCGAGCAATCCCGCCGGCCCGGGACAAAGAAACCCCAATAGCCGCTGGAACGTGGGAGCCGGTGTAAGCCATGTATTCAGCCCTACTCTTACCATGAGCCTGAATGTGGGCGGCATGAAATGGGTCGAGGGCAATGACGTACAAAGCCACGGTTTCAAGTCTTCGTCCCTCGGGTTGCCGAGTTTCATCGACACCTACTCGCCCCAGTTCCCGATTATCAGTGTGAACAACTATTTGTCGGAAGGGCCATTGTTTGGCGCCGGACAGGGAGCTTTTCCCCGAGCCTCTTCCAGCGGATCACTCGACTTTGTCAAAATGCGTGGGAAACACCAGTTATCTTTCGGATATATGGGAATTGCCGTTGATGAAAACGGCGGACGTTTCCACTTCACGACTTTCAATTTCAACACTCTATTCACCGCCGGTCTGGATAACACGGGCCAGGACGTGTCTGGAACTGGCGACTCCATTGCCTCGATGTTGATGGGCGTTTCTGCCAGTTCCGGTTGCGTGGGCGGCGGGTGCAGCACCGGTATTTCCATTCAGAATGTAAGCCGCACCTGGTTCCACGGCTTGTATTTGCAGGACGACTGGAAAGCCACGCGTAAACTCACGCTGAACCTCGGGTTGCGCTGGGAAGTTCAGCGACCTATCACCGACCGCTACAACCGGCAAGCATGGTTTGATTACAACGCCGTTAATCCGATCAGCGCCGCCGTTGGCCAAAACTATACGGGCGAACTCCAATTCGCGAACTCCGGGAAACGCGGACTGTTCAATACTGATTACAAAAACTTCGCTCCCAGAATCGGATTTGCTTACCAGTTGATGCCGAAACTCGTGATGCGCGGCGGGTACGGTATCTTCTTTCCCCCCAGCTATCGCGGCCTTGGTCCAGCGCCGGGATTTAGTTCTGACACGCCTTATATCGCATCCACCGATGGCAACTTGACTCCCGCAAATACCCTGAGCACTGCGTATTCCGGTGGGTTGATACCGGTTGTTGGCTCTTCTTTGGATGGTTTGACCAATGTCGGGTTCAGCGTCGGCGCGGTCAGCCGCACCCGCAAAACCTACTACACGCAGCAGTGGATGTACGGAATTCAGTATGCGCCAACCCCAAGCGACGTAATTGATGTCACTTACGTTGGGAATCATGGCGTTCATGTGGTCGACGGAGGTCTCAATCTCAACCAACTCGATCCCAAGTATCTCTCGATGGGGTCTGCGTTGGACACCCTTGTGCCAAATCCGTTTTTCAATCAGATAACCGCCAGCGGCTGCGGCCTTGATGGAGCCACAGTTCAGCAGGGTCAACTGCTCAGGCCGCATCCGGAGTTCTGTGACATCACTGAGCAACAGGATCCAGCGGGTGGTTCTCACTACAACGCTCTAAACGTGAACTATACGCACCGGGTATCGCAAGGTCTCACGTTATTGGCGTCCTACACATTTTCTAAATTCATTGATAACGTCGGCGGGCCGAATACCTGGGCTGCCGCATCGGGCGAGAACATTCGTAACGTCTACAACCTGGCGGCTGAGAAGTCCGTGGATGCGACCGACACTCCTCACAGCTTTGTCGTGAGCTACGTGTACGAGCTGCCGATTGGTAAGGGCAAGAAGTTCGGCTCAGGCATGGGTGGAGTCTTGAACGCCGTCGCTGGTGGCTGGCAGACTTCGGGGGCATTGACCTTAAAAGAAGGATTTCCGCTAAGCATCGGCCAAACTAACCTAAACGAGTTCGGCTTCGGCCAACATGTGAATGTTGTGAGCGATTACCATTTGGCGCATCCAAGCCGCACTGAGTGGTTTAACACGGCAGCATTCGCACAAGCCCCAAAGTGGGACCTGGGAAATGCTCCGCGATTCTTCTCTGATCTGCGGGCACCCGGCTACAAGAATTGGGACATGAGTATTCAAAAGTACTTCCCGATCCAAGAACGGTTCCGGTTCCAGTTCCGCCTCGATATGTTCAACGCCTTGAACCATACCAACTTCTATAGCCCGAACACATCCATCGGAGGTGGATTTGGGACGATTACTCAGGCGTGGACACCAAGGCAAATGCAGGCAGCGCTAAAATTCTATTGGTGATGCGTGCGAAGAATTAGGATTGTTGTCTGTTGCTTAATGTTCGTCGTTCTCGACGGAGTAGCATTTTCGCAACCTCAGCCGGATTTTGAATCGCTCCTGGCCTCGGCGCAACAAGCCCAGGCCAGGAATGATTTTCAGGCCGCCGCCGGACTCTACCAGCAAGCCGTAAGTCTCCATCCCGAAATTGCTGAACTCCGCGCCAACCTTGGCTTGATGTACTACCAGATCGGCAAGGACGAACAAGCCGTTGAGGCTTTTCGGCAGGCTCTTCGCTTGAGGCCTCACTTGCTTGTCCCCAATCTGTTTCTTGGACTCGAGTACGTGAAGCTAAGGCGGTTCAGTAAGGCGATTCCTTACCTCCAACAGGCTGCTCTGGCTAAGAGTTCGGATGTACAGGTGCAGATCGCTCTAGGTCAAGCCTATGCAGGCGTAGGAAAAACGCGGCTCGCAACCGCGTCGTATTCGCGCGCCACACAGTTCAACCCCGGAAATGCCGACGCCTGGTATCACCTAGGCGTGAGTTACCTGGAGCAGGTCGAAGCCGATTCCCGCATCCTGTTGAGCCGGTACCAGGGCTCAGCCTATGTGCAGGCGCTTATGGCGGAAACTTTCGCTGAGCAGCGGGCATTGGTTCAAGCCGATGAGACATATAAGAAACTGCTGGCCTACCCGCAGTTGCCCCCAAATGCACGTGCAAACTATGGTTTTGTTCTGCTCAACCGGCATGACCTCTCCGGTGCTGAGCAGCAACTGAGCAGCGAACTTGGGTCTTATTCTGGATCTCTCATGGCGAAATTGGGCCTGGCCCGACTGCATCTGGAACAAGGGGCGACCGGGCAGGCCGTCAAGGAAATCAAAGAGATATGGAAAGCGGATGCCGGCTTTCTCCGGTCCAACGCTTCATTTTTCAATGACGGACTCGCGCGATCGAAACGCTCAGAGTTACAGGACCTTTTGAAAGAACGGCAAGTGGATGAAGATCTTCCACCAGAACTCATAGCTTTGTTTGGCGATCCGGCAACGGCGGACGGAGCCGCTACCTTAGCGCTTGCTTCTGGTTCGAATGCGAGCCCACTTCAGGGCCCAAGGAAACCTGTGGCCGACGCCGCGAGACTGTACGCGCGGGGAAAGTATGAGGACTGCAGCCACGAGCTTGTATCCCGACTGCGAAAGCTTCAAACCGGGGATCTCCAATTACTAGCTGTGTGCGCGTACTCCACTGGCAATTATCGGGCAGCCCTGGATTCGGGGGCGAAACTTGGTTCGGACGTCAGGACGGAAGCAGAAGGATTGTATTGGGAAACGAAGTCGGCTCAAAAACTGGCCACCGAAGCTCTCTCCCGGGCGAGCACAGCCGACCCCGATTCGCCCAAACTGCATGTCTTGCTCGGAGATATTTATCGTCAGCAGAAAGCTTCTCCAGATGCCGAGCAGGAATACCGGAAGGCATTAGCGCTGCGGCCCGGGGATAGTGGCGCTCTGTTTGGATTGTCATTAGCGCTGCTCGGCGACGGCCAGAACGATGAAGCGCTGACAGTAGCAAAGGCTGCTCTGGCGAAGAACCCGGATGATCCGGAACTGAATGCGGTCATGGGCGAAATCCTTTGTGTTCGTGAGGATTTTTCTGACGCAGAACCCTATCTGATGAAGAGCCTGAACACCAAGCCAGAGTATGTTTCCCGGATACATGCTTTGCTTGGCAAGGTATACGCCCAGACGAACCGGACGCAACTGGCGATCGCCGAGTTGAGGCTCGGTCTCGCTAGCGATTACGACGGCAGCGTCCATTACCAGCTTGCGCGTTTGTATTTGAAGGTTGGGGACCGCGAGTCGGCCATGCGGGCTTTTGAAGTATCAAAGCGATTAGAGCGGGAGAAATTGATGGGTGCCACCGCCGCACTGGAAAAAAGCCGGTACGAAAGCGAGTCCCACTAGCACATCTAGCGATTCTTTACCGCACAATGTTCTCGAAGAGCTTCGGAGAGTACGAAAGGACATCAGTTCTGCGAACCAACATGACGAAAACCTACGGTATGAATGTTGTGATCTTTATATTTCTTGCGTCCACTGCCTGGAGTGCGAGCAAGCCACAATTTTCCGTCAAGGAATCGCACCAGGATGCGAACGGCGTTACCTTGCAGTTAGCGTCCGGCTCTATGCGGATTGAAGCCTGTGGGGACCGCATCATTCACGTTGTCGCCAGCCCTACTTCAGAGATTCCGACTCCGAAGGTTCCTATTGTTATTCAACCATGCAAGGCCCAGAACATTGAGGTCGCGTCCGGAAAGAACCAGATCAAGCTCTCGACCGAAGCCATCACCGTGACCGTGGATCAACTAACGGCTGCAGTGAGCTTCTCAAGAAAAGATGGAGCGCTGCTGCTGGCCGAACCGAAGGAAGGCGGAAAAGCATTTGATGTGCCCTCAGTGTTCGAAACGAACACTTGGCAGATTCAACAGACCTTCTCTTCGCCGTCTGATGAATCGTTGTATGGTCTCGGCCAGCATCAGGAGGGTATTTTCAACGTCCGCGGGGTTCCGATGCGGCTGTACCAGGCGAATACAAATATTTCGATTCCTTTTCTGCTGTCTAGCAAGGGGTACGGCATTCTGTGGAACAACGCCGCGCTGACTGATTTCAACCCTGCCGACCAATCGATCGAAATTGATCCTGTCACCGGCAAAGGAAGATTCAAGACTGGCGCCAAGGGCGTGTACGGATTCCTGCTGACCAGCGACAACAGGCGGCAACTCACGCTGCAGGTGGGCGGACAACAAGTCATCGATTTGCATAACGAATGGACCCCAAGCTCCGCAAGTGGCGCAGTCAGTCTGGAAGCGAACAAGGAGTACGAAGTCACCGCGCAGGGCGGACCGGGAGGAGTTCACCTCGCCGTGCGGCTTCCCATGGACACGACCACATTCCGCGCCGAAGTGGGGAAGGCCATCGACTACTACTTCTTTTATGGTCCTGAGTTAAATCGCGTTGTCTCGGAATACAGGCTGCTCACCGGGGAAGCGCCGCTATTTCCAAGGTGGGCATATGGATATTGGCAGTGTCGAGAGAGATATCACAGCCAGCAGGAAATTCTCGATACGGCAGTTGAGTTTCGAAAGCGAAAGATCCCGGTCGATGTTTTGGTTCAAGACTGGCAGTACTGGGGCAAGTACGGTTGGAACGCAATGAAGTTCGACGAGGACCACTATCCACACCCCAAGGAGATGCTGGATCAACTCCATGCTGACGATCTTCATATGATGATCTCAATATGGTCGAGGTTTGGAGAGGATACAGCCGTATACAAACGGATGAAAGCTCAGTCCTTCCTCATCCCGGGAGAGCCCTGGACGGACTTCTTCAATCCAGCAGCTGCAGCCGCCTTTTGGTCGGAGCTCAAGAAAGGAATCTTTGAGGACGGAATGGACGCCTGGTGGATGGACGCGTCGGAGCCGGAGTTCGATGTCCTCAAAGACAAGCAGACGTTTCTGGGAAGCGGAAACTCTGTGCGCAACGCGTATCCGCTGTATGTCACGAAGGCTATCTACGAAGGTCAAAGAGCAGCCACGAACCGGAAAAGGGTTGTGATTCTAACGCGCTCGGCTTTTGCCGGACAGCAGAGAAATGCCGCCGCTTCGTGGTCCGGTGACATCAGTGCCAACTGGATTACACTCCAGCGTCAGATTCCGGCGGGGCTGAGCTTCAGCATGTCCGGCCTGCCGTACTGGACCACAGACATTGGCGGGTTCTTCCGACCGGACGATCAATACACGTCAGACGCATACCACGAATTGCTGATCCGGTGGTTTGAGTACGGAACGTTCTGCCCGATATTCCGCGTTCATGGATACAAATCAAATGCTGAGCTTTGGAATTACGGCCCACAGGTTGAACGCATACTCACGCAGTACGATGCGTTGCGTTACCATCTGTTGCCTTATATCTATTCCGCTGCCTGGGGCGTCACCAACAAAGGGGAAACACTCATGCGAGCGCTCCCGCTCGAATTTTCCAGTGATCCTGGCGCGCGGGAAGTGCGGGACCAGTTCATGTTCGGCCCCGCATTGCTGATCAATCCCGTAACCACGGAAGGAGCAACGCAGCGGACGCTCTATCTCCCCGCTGGCAACAGCTGGGTCGATTTCTGGACAGGAAAAACCATGAGTGGTGGCCAGATCATCACCGCAGAAGCTCCTCTTGACAGAATTCCGATGTATGCCAAATCCGGCTCCATTCTTGCCTTTGGTCCCGCTGCGGAGTCTGCTTCAGCCAAACCAAATCCGGTTGAGCTGCGCATCTATTCGGGGGCGGATGGAGACTTCACACTGTATGAAGACGAAGGTGACAATTACAACTATGAACGCGGAGCCCATTCCGAGATCCCCATCCATTGGAATGACAAAGCAGAAACCCTAACCATTGGAGACCGTCGGGGTAACTTCCCCGGGATGCTCGAGTACCGAACTTTTCGTGCTGTGCGTGTCACAGAGGCGCATGGGGTCGGTGCCTCATCGACAGAGAAAGTCGATACGCAAATTGAATTTGCCGGCAAGGCTGTTTCGGCCCATGTCCCACGCTAGTCAAGCGTTAGACTCGGCGACTGTGTAGCGTCAGGACCTTATACCAAGCCCAAGGCTAAATAAGAACGGCTGGATCAGAAAGGACAGCTCAGAAAAAGCCGCAGTGGTGTTAAGGACATGCTCACCGTGAGCAACTAACGTTGCGGCTCCAAAGATACGGTCTGGGCGGGGGTTGCTTGATATTCAGTGACATCGAGTTCACGCAGAATTGATTGAGTAGGATTGAAAATCCAATTCAACAGCAGACCGATGAAGAGAACAGCCGCAAAGCCAGTGGCCAAAATAAACCCGTCTTTGGGATCGCCAAAGGCGTCGCTGATCGCACCCATCGCAAGGGGTCCCAAAACCGCAGACAGGCAGGTGAAGAACAGAATCACGCCGGATACCGCGCCATGTTCCGACTTGTGGAAACAACTTATACCTTTGGAGTTGATCGTGGGATAAAGAACTGACATGAACAAACCGGAAAAGGGCAGGAGGAATACGGCGATTCCAACTCCTCCAATCATACTCACGACGAAGCAGACTAATATGGCCAGGCTGAATACGGTTACCACCGCGGCCCAGTTTAACCTCGCAAGCATCCATGAACCAATGAACCTTCCCGCCGCGCGAAGAATGAAGAAGATCGAGATGGCATAAGCCGCCATCCAGGCGGCATTGCCGTGGTAACCGGCGAGCAATGTAGGCATCCATACGTAGATTGCGCTTTCGACTGCCACATACAGGAATATCGCCGTAGAAAACCCGAGGGCGTACGGATTCTTCATCATCAGTACGGTCCTATGGAGGTCGACGCCTTCTGTGCTGGTTGTCGTTTGCGGGTAGCGGACCAGAGAACTGATCACGATGAGGATCACGCAAATGCTGCCGGCTACGACGTACAGCCATTTCCACGAAATACCTACCGCAAGGAAGTGCGTCACAATGGCAGGACCAATGATCGCCCCAACGGCAAAAAAGCCCTCCACAGCATTCATGGTGGCGGTGTGCTGAGTCGTGGATGTGCTGATGTCCCCGATGAGGGCAAGCGCCCCGGTCTTGAAAATACCGATTGCTGCTCCGGAAATCGTGAGCAGAACGAGGAAGAAAACAAAAGATCTGCCGACGGCGAACAGGTAAGAGTTCAGCGCAAAAAGAACCAAGCCCAAAATGATGGTTCTCTTCCTTCCCAGCTTGTCCGCCAAATAGCCAAGAAAGAAAGCTGCGACAGCAATGCCGGACATCGCAGCATAGTGAAAAGCGCCCCCAACGGTCATGCTGAGGTGAAATTCTTTAATGACCTCAGGAATAATGACGCCGACGGAATCCGTCGTCATGGCAAACATCATGAACATGAAGAATGTGAGCCACTTGATCAAGGACAAACTTCGCACGGGACTGGAGGATTCCGTCATTGGATTGCCTCCGAAGAGGTGAAGTCGTCCTGCGATTCCCAACGTCCACCGGTCTGGTCGCCTGTAGGGTTTTCTTTAGAGTAGGTCAATAACGCACGCGGCCTTGCGAAATCCAGGTCGAGCTTTGTCCAGTGTCCATCTTTGGTCCAGGTGATCCTCAGGTTTTGATCGGATGGAGTCTCAATCTGGGCCGTCCCAGCAAAAGAAGGATGGCTGTTGCGTAACCGAATCAGCTCGATCAGTTTCCGTACGGCAGGTTTTTGCAAAGATTGTTCTAGCTCTGTTGGACTGTAGTGGTGACGATTGATGTCGCGACCGACTTGAGTTCGGGCCAGGAGTTCCATGTCATTTGTGCCGGCGAGAAGCCCGACGTAATAGACCTGCGGAATGCCCGGAACGAAAAATTGTACCGCTCGGGCGATGAGGTACTCGTTCTCACTCTGTCCCAGTGCGTCGTAGAAAGTGCAATTCACCTGATACAGGTCGAGATTGTTGGCCGCCGCACCGGTGGCTTTCCGGCTCTGGCCATTACTTCTCGAATGGATGGTTTCAACGAGGCTGTCGATCTCTCCCGGTTCCAGGAGGCCCGCTTCGCCGCTTGTGCCGGTGCCAACGTCAATGACTCCAATACCATCGTGAGTATCGAGAACTGTGATGCAATTCTGTGGGCGAATCGTCAGCCAATGTCCCAGGGCTTTGCACTCGCGGGCGAAGAGCGAATGCAGGAGGAGAGGCGGAAGTGCGAAGTCATAAACCCAATCGACTTGACGCGCAATTTCAAGTTGTTGCGAATAGTGACTGTGGATCTCTACGAGGACTTGCATCCGAAGGGTATGAGCCCTGGAGGCGAGCGAGGCGATGAAGGAAAAAGTCTCTGGGATCATGAAACAACTTGTCCCCGGCTTCTTGATTGCGTACCCCACGGCATCCAGCCGGATCATGCGTACGCCGGCGGCTTGAAATCGCTGGAGAATTGCCTCAAGATAAGCCTTCCCCTGCTCGTGTTGTACGTCGATGTCGATCTGTTCAGGAGTAAACGTGGTCCAGAGGAGATGGCGTTCTCCTGAATCCAGCAATACATTGGTAAATGGTAGTCCGGGGCGCGGACGATAAATTCGCAGCAGGTCTTCTTCGCAGGCACCCCTCGGGAAGACGCGGTCGAAGGTTAGAAACATCCCTGCAAAGCGAGATGCCTTTCCGTGAGTTGAAAAGTCTCTAAATTGCGGCGAAGCGATGGATGTGTGATTGACGATGAGGTCGGCCACTACATCGACGTCTTCGCTCAGAGCATGCACGTCATTCCAATCGCCCAGGCGAGGATCCACGAGTGTGTGATCGACGGGGTCGAAGCCTGCGTCTGCGCCATCGATCGGCTGGAAAAAAGGGAGGAGGTGCACTCCGCCGAAAAGTCCGCGGAGAGGACCACGAAACGCCGCCTTTAACCGTTTCAGGTCTCCGGAGAGCCGGTCCACGTAGGTGATGAGTTGAACTTGATTCTTCACGACTGCGTCCTTCCGGCACGTTTGGGACGCGCTCGAAACGGGGAGAACTGACTTCGCGCGAAGCACAATTCTTAAAGGGACACCACTCTGAGGTCAAGCGTATTGTCACCAAATAGTACTAAAGTTGTATATGGTAATAATGCTCTAGTCAGGAGTAAGATGTCGTGTCGCGAGCCTGATTCGCGTGTCTGAGACGAGCTCGCTCATCGCCGGAGACCACAATGGCGCATCACAAATACCGCCAGATTCTCGAAAAACTACAAGAAGATATCGCGTCCGGCCGTTACAAGCCGGGCAAACGACTGCCAAGTGAAGTTGAATTAGTCAGGCGCTTCGGTGCGTCCCGCATGACCGTTTTTCGGGCTATGCACGAACTGCAGTCTTTGGGACTGGTGACCCGGCGAGTCGGGTCTGGAACGTACGTGTCGCCAAATTCCAACGCTGGGAGTCATCTGTTTGGATTGCTGATTCCGGAGTTGGGGCAGACCGAGATCTTTGAAGCGATATGTCAGGGAATGATGGAAGCGCAAGAGGCGGCTCATTGCTCTCTGCTCTGGGGAAATGCCGCGCCACAAGAACTCGAGAAAGAGCAATCAGCCGCACAACTCTGCGAGCACTACATTTCGCGAAAGGTTTCCGGCGTATTCTTCGCCCCGGTTGAGTTCAGTACAAACAGGTTCCAGGCAAATCACAAGATCGTAAGTGCGCTCGATCGGGCTCGTATCCCGGTTGTGCTGCTCGACCGCTGCCTGGAACCGTATCCCCAGCGCAGCAAATTTGACCTGGTGGGGATTGATAATCGGCGTACCGGCTTTCTTGCTACGGAACACCTGATCAGAGCGGGGGCCAAGCGCATCGCGTTCTTTACCCGGCCGAACTCGGCGCCGACCGTTGATGCCCGTATTGCCGGTTATCGCGAAGCGCTGTTGTTGCGTCCCGAAAGACCTCGTGGCGATATGGTGAATATCGGCGATGCTACTGACGCGAAGTTCATTAAGTCGATTCTGAAAAAGCAGCGGCCCGATGCTTTCGTCTGTGCCAACGATCTTACAGCCGGGAACCTGATGCACACACTCCTGTCGCTTGGCCAGCGTATCCCGGAAGATATTCGGATCGTAGGAATCGATGACGTGAAATATGCGCGCTTACTGCCAGTTCCACTCACGACATTGCACCAGCCGTGCCGCGACATGGGGAGAATTGCGATAGCGACAATGCTTGATAGGATTGCGAATCCTGACTTGCCTCCGAGAGACGTACTCTTAAGATGCGATCTGGTAGTGCGGAAGTCGTGCGGCGCAGCCATAAAGAGCGCCGGCCGCAACTGAATCTAACCGATTTCAGCGCGTGTTTCCGTTTCTTGTCTGCTTCCTCATTCCGCTAAAGCATTTCGCGTGGTATAGACAACTTTGTGATAGTTGTCTGCAATATACCTTGACAATGTTGGACAGCGAAAGCTAGAAATTGTCTCCAGCCGCGAGTTGCTTCCTCCTTGTCGTGATTGTGTCGTCACTCGAGCAAAAGGGACTCGCTGCGAATAGCCAGCGTATGGCGTCCGCATAGAGCGGAACCGCTTTCCACGAAGAAGGTGAGAACATGCTTAACCTCCTCGCAGCTTTCGTCGCAAGTTTCTCAACTAATGGCGGGAATCTCGTGTCGTGCCAAGCCGCGTCTAGGCGCCGGCATGCGGGCACGCAGAGCCGGTCCACATCATTGCTAAGGGTGGCTCTCGTCTTCGCCGGAATGGCCGCGATGTGTGTTTCAGCAAATGCCCAAGTCAGGTTTGGAGCGGTCGTGGGAACGGTTTCCGACCCCAGCGGGGCGACGGTCACGGGTGCCAACGTAAAGCTCACTAACCTAGGCACGAACGAAGTCCGCACGATGCAGACCAGCAGTGGTGGAATCTACAGCTTTCCCAACCTCATTGCCGGGATGTATCGCGTCGAAGTGGAGATGACCGGGTTCAAGCACTTTGTTCAGAATAATGTCGAGGTGCAGGTCGACCTCAGCACCCGAGTCGACGCGACATTACCGCTCGGTAATGCGAGCGAAACAGTAACCGTAACCACCGAGGCGCCTCCTCTGCAGACCGACAGTGCTTCTCTCGGAACCACCATCTCGCAGGCGGAGGTGGAGAGCATTCCGCTGAGCGGCAGAAACGTCAATAACATGCTGACGCTGGTCCCAGGGGTTGTTGCTCAAGGCGGAACCTACGGCAACGCCGTGTCGAACCAAGCGAGCGGCGCGAGAACGAATGCCATCGGGTTTGGCAACTACGCGATTGGTGGCGGGTTCGGCAACCAGAGTTCGTTCTACATCGATGGCGTCGCATCCAACGCACCAGCTGGCAATTTGAATTCCTTTATTCCCTCGCAGGATGTCGTGCAGGAGTTCCGAGTTGTGACGAACAATGTGGCTGCCGAGTATGGCAGTTACGCTGGGGGAATCATTAACCTCACTACCAAGTCTGGAACCAACAAATTCCACGGAACGGCGTACGAGTACCTTCGCAACAAGGTCCTCAACGCGAACGATTACTTCTCAAATCACAATGGACCAGGCGGAACGGCGCTCCCGCGTCCTCCACTCATACAAAACCAGTTTGGCGCGACGCTGGGTGGACCCATCGTCAAAGACAAAACATTCTTCTTCTTCGGGTTTGAGCGTGAAGTGCTTAAGACATCAACACCTGTGCAGAACACGGTGCCAACGGCCGCCATGCTGGGAGGTGATTTTTCGGGAATTTGTGCCACTGGTTTACAGCCGGAATCTGTAATGATACAGACGTTAACAACAACAATGCGCCAGTCCATCAAATGCTATGATCCCGCTAAACCCGTCTACACCCTTCGCCAACAACCAGATACCTTCTGGTCGTCTGAACGCCTCGGCGCTAGCGCTTTTTGCGAAGTCTTATCCCGCTCCGAACCGGCCGGGCGTAGCGAACAACTTCATCACCCAGATGGCCACCGGAGGTATCAACGCCCAATACAATGCCCGTGTTGACCATCATTTTTCAGATCAAAACAGTTTGTTCGCCCGGTTCGGGTATTGGAAGGCAGACAGCAACGCCTACGACGCCTGGGGGACCCACACGTCGGGTCAAGGTCACACCGGTATCTACACCCACTCGGCGATTCTTGGAGATACTCACGCCTTTAACTCCTCGACGATTCTCGATCTGCGGCTCTCATATCTGAGGGTTTTTCAACATGAGTTTCCCGACAGCCAAGGGGTTGACCTGTCTCAATTCGGGCCCGGTTGGGCAAGCCTTACAAGCCAGCTTCTTGCCCCAGCGAACTATCCCGCAATGGCCTTCAACGATAACTCCGGAACCACCGGAAGCAACGGCATTGGTTCGCAGCTGTTCTGGCACCAGAATATCTACGGATTTTCGGGCACTCTCACGAAGATTACTGGGCGCCATCAGATCAAGTTTGGCGGCGCGATTCGCCATGTGCAATGGATTTCCAATCCGCAAAACGGAGTACTCACCCTCAACTTCGAGCAAGCGGCCACTGCGGCACCCAGTCTGCCGGCGCGAGCGGCACTGCTGTCGCGTCGGCACTGCTTGAATCATCGCGCACAAGACACACAGGTTGCGTCCGGAATGGTAGGCGGCTCCAGAGCGTACTTCACGTCCTACGGTTTCTTTGTTGACGATACCTTCCAGGCCACCCGAAAGCTCACGATCACGGCCGGCCTCCGCTGGGATCAGCCCAGTGTTTTCTCGGAAGCGAACAACAACGACACAGTTTTTCGGCCGAATCAGGCCAGCCCGCTGGGTTCGTTCCTGAATCCGGTGACTGGACAGACACAACAACTCATGGGAAATGTCGCTCTGGTTGGCAGTCCGCAATGGCCTTCGCAGCGAGAAGACTATCTGCATTGGAAGTTGTTTTCGCCTCGTCTTGGATTGGCTTACCGCGTCACGGATAAAACTGTGTTGCGGGCTGCGTATGGTATTTCCTATCCGCCCAGCACGCTCAGCCAAGATGGACCGAATCTCTCGCCTATCAATGCAGCTCAGGGTGGCGGCGGCTCCAACTGCCACAGTGGACAACCCATTCCCCAACGGCTTGCCGCAGCCTCTGCGCCGAACGGCGACCCCCGGGCGACTTCTACGGACTGCCGATCTTTGCCATGCGCGTACCTGGCGATCCAATGCCATACGTGCAGCAGTGGAATGCGGCTGTCGAACGGCAGATCGGCAAGGACTCCTCGCTTACGGTGGCATATGCCGGATCGAGGGGCACCCACCTTCTTCTGCAGGGTTGGGCTACTGTTTCGAACGTCAATCTGAATCAACTGCCCGATCAATACTTCTCGATGGGGCCCGACCGCGCTGCAGGCCCAGGTTCCGAATCCTCTTCGTCCATGGTGCAGCGCATCTATCGACCCCGGGTGCCCTGTCAGGACCAACGGTTGCCACCGGGCAGCTTTTGCTGCCATTCCCGCAATATGGGCGAGTTCTGTTCCTCGATCCGCATCGGGGCACATCCAACTACAACTCACTCCAAACGTCGTTCATGAAGAGGTTTGGCTCGAAGGGCATCCTGAGCGTGGCCTACACCTGGTCGCGACTGATGTCGAACACGGACAGCTCAAGCGCCTTTTTGGACGAAGGCTTCATCTTTGGAGGATCGACTCAAGACAACAACCATCTCAATCACGAATATTCTTGAGTTCTTACGACATTCCTCAGAACCTCTCCATTGGCTATGGTGTTGATTTGCCCTTCGGGCGCAACAAGCACTTCCTGTCGGATGCTCACGGAGTATTGAACGCAATCGTCGGTGGATGGCGAGTGAATGGCATTACCTCGATCCGGAGTGGTGTTCCTATCAGTGCGTACCAATTCTTCCCGGGCTCGACCCTTAGCGATTTTGGCGGGGGCCAGGGATACTTTGGTGCGCAAGGTCTATGGATGCGGCCCGATCTGGATCCGGGCTGCAACCTGAAAATGTCGGGCTCGCGTGAACACGAGGGCGCTAACCGGCTGGTTCAACACAGAATGCTTCGTGCCTGTGGATGAGGGCAGCGTTCAGAATCCTACTGGTCTCGTAAGTTTTGGCAATGCCCCGCGCAAACGTTGACACTGTTCGCATGGATCACATGAACAACTGGGATTTCTCGATCTCGAAGCGTAACGATATTACGGAGAGCGTGTATCTCCAGTTCACGGCGGAGTTCTTCAACGCATTCAACCATGTACGATTTGGGGCGCCAAACGAGCAGGTAGGCACTCCGAACTTTGGCATTGTAACCTCGCAAGTGAATCCGCCTCGCGCGATTCAATTCGGTCTGCGAGTTGGTTTCTAAACACCCGCTTAACGGCACCGCCCAGCAATGGGCGGTGCTTCCTCTTCAATTGCACGCGATCATCCTCGCTGTTAAGAGGCTCGCCATCATGTCGAAACATCCACTACTTGTTGCGTCTATTGCCCATCGCCTGCTTCGGCCTGCTGCTGCCGCTCCCAATTTCTGCCCAAGATAGCCCTCCCCCAGAGCAGAAAAAGGTCGTGGTGCAGGCGGACGGAACTGTCGAGATACCGGCGCAGACAGCACCCGTGTCCACGTTTCTGAGTCCCGAAGCGAAGGCGTACTTGACTCAACATTTAAAAGACATGCAGGACCCGGAAATCCTGAAGCAGGATGAGGGCGTGCCGCGATTCATGAAGCCGTACATCGCACGTGACCGCGAACTGTTTGCTGTCGACCGGAAAGACGAGAAAGTTGGCGGCGTGCATGTGTACGACTACAGGCCGAAATCGGGAGTCTCGGCGAGAAACAAAGAACGGGTTCTGATCAATCTTCACGGCGGCGGATTCTCTGGATGCTGGCCGGGTTGCGCGAACTCGAATCCATTCCAGTGTCGGCACTCGGGAACATAGAAGTAGTGAGTGTCGATTACCGCGAAGGTCCGGACAATAAGTTCCCGGCGGCGAGCGAAGATGTTGCGAGTGTCTATCAAGAGCTGTTGAAGACGCACAAGCCGCAGAATATCGGCATCTATGGTTGCTCGGCTGGCGGTATGCAAACGGCAATGTCGGTTGCCTGGTTTCAGAAACACTCACTGCCCAGGCCGGGTGCGATCGGAATCTTCTGTGCATCGGCGGGCGGTGTCTTCGGTGGCGATGCGATGTACACGGCGATGCCCATGGGCGAAGCTCGCTTGGCGCCGCCAATGAAGCCAGGAGCGCGGCCCCCGCTTGGCTACTTCAAAGATACGGATCCGAAGGACCCGCTGGTCTCCCCAGTCGATTCGCCGGAGGTTCTCGCGAAGTTTCCGCCGACACTGATCATCACCGGAACGCGTGGTTTCGAGTTGAGCTCCGCGCTCTATACGCACGAGCAACTGGTGAAATTGGGCGTGGAAGCCGAGCTTCACGTTTGGGAAGGGCTTTTCCACGGCTTCTTCTACAACGCGGATGTCCCTGAGTCGAAAGATGCGTTGAACGTGATCATAAAGTTCTTTGATCGCCACTTAGGTGCCGGTACACAGCACGCATCAATCGCGAATGTCAGCGGAGGTGTGGTGGCATCCCATGATTAACGGCCAGGAGCTGCTGGAGAGGATTCAGAAGAACGTTGGCGTTCCATGGCAAAGCCAACGCTCTGACGGGTTCTCAGATGGCGTGCTCGTGGGAAATGCCGAGACTGCGGTTACCGGAATCGTGATCACATTCTCGCCAACCTTCGAAGTCCTTCTCACAGCCGCCGATTAGAAAGGAGCCATAGTGCAGAATAAAAAGATTCTGCGGATCATTGTTGTGGTCTGTCTGGCAACGCTTCTAGGTGTTGAGCTCTGGGCTGAGGGTTCCTCCAATAACGGTCATTGGGTGAGTGCCTGGAGCACCGCAGTACACAGTCCCCTGCCATTTCCAGGGCTTCCACCTTCTCCCGTATTCGAGAACCAGACCATCCGCATGGTTGTGCGGCCGACGATTGGAGGAGAACGCCTGCGCATCAGGTTCTCGAATGCGTTCGGGACGACGGCTCTGAAAATCGGTTCCGCCCATGTTGCGCTCTCATCGAAAGCGTCGGCGACCGTGCCCGGGTCTGACCGCGCCTTGACCTTTGGCGGCAAAGCATCGGTCACCGTTCCGCCTGGAGCGCCCATACTCAGCGATCCGGTTGACTTGAAGGTGCTTCCTCTGCGCGAGCTTGCTGTTAGTGTTTACCTGCCGGAGAAAACGGCATCCTCCACGATTCATTTCTGGGCGCAGCACGAAACGTATATCTCGGAGTCAGCTGATTTAACCGCGCAACAAGACATACCGAACCCGATTACGAAAAGCTCGTGGTACTGGCTGGCAGAGGTTGAGGTGTGGGCTCCCAATCAAACTTCGGCTACCGTTACCTTCGGCGATTCAATTACGGATGGCGTTGGTGCGAAGCAAGGCGAGTATTCGGACTGGCCCGATGTTCTTTCGAAGCGCCTCGCGGATGGGCACAGCTCGTCGAGTCTTGCGGTGGTCAACGAAGGAATCGGCGGCAACCGGATACTGCACGACGGTGCCGGGGCGAGTGCGCTGGCGCGTTTTGATCGGGACGTGCTGGCCCAACCCGGGGTTTCGAACTTGATCGTGCTCGAAGGAATTAATGATATCGGCTGGCCGCATATGAAGCCACGAATGCCGAACGGCACCATTTTGAAAGAGCCGCCCTTCATTCATGAAGTGGTCGGCGCGGAAGACCTCATTATGGGTTTTCAACAAATCATTGAACGCGCTCATCAGCATGGAATCAAGGTGTTCGGCGCTACATTGACGCCTTACGAAGGCGCTGACTACTACAGCGAGGATGGTGAAGCGACGCGTCAGGCGGTGAATCAATGGATTCGAACGAGCGGCGCTTTCGACGGAGTCTTCGATTTCGACGCCGCTGTGCGTGATCCAGTCCATCCAAGTCAGTTTCGCGAAAGCTATCATTCAGGCGACCACCTTCACCCCAGCGCCACGGGTTATAAGGCAATGGCGAACGCGATCGACCTCTCGGTATTGAGGAGCACGTTGAGTTCGAGCACGAAGAAATAGGCTCTCGGCGGCGCGTGCGTCGCACAATGGAAATGGCAGGGCAGAGTGACAATCAAGCAAATCGCGCTCGTTAGCATGTTGCTCTGCGGTGTGTGCCTGGGGCAGAGCGGATCACTACGGCCAACCACGAACATTCCTGATGCTGAATTCCCCCGAATCAACAAGGACCTGAGCGCAACATTCCGTGTACAAGCGGACCAGGCGCACAAGGTGCAGGTCCTGATGGAGTTTGGCCAGTCGACATTTGACATGGTCAAAGGCGAGGATGGGTATTGGAGCGTGACGACCAAGCCCCTGTTGCCGGGATTTCATTATTACGCGATTTCAGTGGACGGCTTTCCAGCGAACGATCCCGGAAGCAGAGTGTTTTTCGCCGCCCGGAAAGAAGTCAGCGGGCTGGAAGTTCCAGGCCCAGACTCCGGTTTCTTTGCCATCACGAATGCGCCGCACGGTACAGTGCGTAGCGAGTGGTATGTCTCGAAAACGACAGGCGAGACGCGACGGATCTTCGTTTATACGCCGCCGGGATACGATCAGAGTGGGTTACACTACCCGGTCCTTTATCTTCAGCACGGGTATGGAGAAGACGAAGCCGGTTGGGCGGAACAGGGCCATGAGAACTTCATTCTGGACAATTTGATCGCCGCTCACAAAGCCAAGCCGATGATCATCGTGAATGAGAATGGGCAGCCTGGGCCGGGTTTTCAGCCGCCTGCACCTCCTCATGCTGGTTCGAAGCCGCCACCCGTCGGTGAGGTGGCGCGCTACTTCATGGATGAACGCTACGAGACCTTCGACCGCGTTATTTCCGGGGACTTGATCTCATTTATTGATGCAAACTTTCGCACTGTGCCTGACCGCGAGCACAGGGCGATTGCAGGCCTTTCTATGGGTGGATCTCAAGCGCTCCGTGTCGGACTCCATCATTTGGATCAGTTTGCCTACATCGGAGCATTCAGTCCGGCGATTGACATAACCGATACCACGAAAGAGTACGACGGGGCTTTGGCGAACCCGACAAGACTCAACCAGCAACTGCGGCTGTTGTGGATTGGAATCGGCAGTGACGATTTTCTCTTTGAGCCCGTGAAGGAATCGCACGCAACATTGGAGAAGGCAGGGATCAGACACGTGTGGGTCGTGAGTTCGGGCGCCCATGTGTGGACCGTATGGCGCAAGTATCTGGCCGATTTTGCGCCGAGGCTGTTTCAGTGAGGCGAACCCACAGTCAATTACCGAGATGATTTCATGATCAGACCGGCACTCATGATTGGGTTAGGCGAAGTTCTATGGGACATCCTGCCCACCGGAAGGGTATTGGGTGGCGCTCCCGCAAACTTCGCTTACATGACAAACGTGCTTGGAGACCAGGGAATTGTCGCCAGTCGTGTCGGGAATGACGATCTGGGTCGTGAAGCGTGCCAGCTCCTGCAAGAACTGGGTCTGAACACGTCGTACCTTCAGAGGGACAATCATCATAAAACAGGCATCGCAACCGTCACGATCGACGACACAGGTCAACCAAATTTCACCATCAAGGAGCCGGTTGCGTGGGATTTTCTGGAATGGACGGCAGATTGGCAGGAGTTGTCGGCGAGGGCTGACGTCATCTGTTTCGGGTCGCTGGCGCAACGCTCGCTGACCTCCGCGGATACCATTGATCGCTTTCTGCGCAATGCTTCAGCAAAGACGCTTCGCATATGTGATGTGAACCTCCGTCAATCGTTCTACAACGAAGGGGTGCTGCGCAAATCGTTTCAATATGCAGACATCGTCAAGCTGAACGAGCAGGAACTGATTCAGGTTTCATTTCTTTTCCATTTGGGTGCGGGAACTGCGGAAGTTATTGCCCGACGATTGCTTCAGGACTGTGACTTGAAGCTTGTCTGTATAACGCGCGCTGACCGGGGCAGCCTGCTGGTGTCACGAGAGCAAACGGTTGAGCATCGAGGTTTCCAAGTGAAGGTGGCCGATGCTGTTGGGGCCGGGGACGCATTCACGGCGTGTCTTGCGCATCACTACGTTCGCGGCAATCCATTGCAGCAAATCAGTGAAGCGGCAAATCGATTTGCGTCCTGGGTGGCCACTCAGAGAGGTGCTACTCCGCCGATTACATCAAACCAGTTGCAGGAGATTTTGAACGGGGGAGCTGCTCTTCAGTAAGGAAGGCAGTCGGGCGCGGGCTCGATGTACGAAGGTCCGGTTGCATAGGCTGCGGCCGTACTGCGTGCATTCGACGACCAGCGGATGGAAGCACACTTGTGAATGGAGGAATGCGAGTGCCCGAGAGTCCTTTGAGGTACGGAATCGCAATTGCGATATTGTCTTTCGCCGCGCTGGTGCTGCTCACAAGCACCGCCATTGCTGAAACCGTCAAGGTGGAAGGTGGCCTGCTTAGTGGAACCGTCGAAGATGGGCTCAAAGTCTATCGAGGTATCCCTTACGCGGCGCCTCCGATCGGCGACCTCCGCTGGCGGCCTCCGCAGCCTGCGCCGAAGTGGGAGGGAGTGCGCGCAGCTGACCAGTTCGGCCGGGCCTGCGTACAGACGAATGCGGCTATTGCAGATCTGCCCGCGCCCAGCGAGAACTGTCTGTACCTGAACGTCTGGACACCAGCCAAGCACGGAGACCACCTGCCTGTTCTGGTTTGGATTCATGGCGGCGGCTTTGTCGCGGGCGCACCAGCCGAAAAGCTTTATCACGGTGAATGGTTGGCTAAGAAGGGCGTAGTCGTAGTTTCGATTGCATATCGCCTCGGGGTATTTGGTTTTCTGGCGCATCCCGAACTGAGCGCCGAGAGTCCTCATCACGTGTCCGGAAACTACGGCCTTCTCGACATGATCGCCGGGCTCGACTGGGTTCAGAAGAACATCTCGGCATTTGGCGGCGATCCCAAGAAGGTGACAATACAGGGCGAATCGGCGGGCGCGGCTGCGGTAAGCATTCTCTGCGCATCACCGCTTACCAAGGGCTGTTTCGCGCGGCGATCGCCGAGAGTGGAGCTTCGTTCGGACCAGTGCGAGCCGACGCGTCATTTGGCGAAGCCGAACCGTTAGCCAGTGCTGAGAAAAGGGCCGCAGAGTGGCTCTCATCGATAGGCGTTGCGAGCATCGCGGAACTTCGGAAGATCCCCGCCGAGAAGTTGCAGACGATGATACCGCGTCAATTCGGATGGGCTCGGCCGAATGTGGACGGCTGGGTTATTGCGGGAGACCAATACAAACTCTACGAGTCCGGCAAATACGACGACGTGCCGGTCCTGACCGGCTACAACTCCGACGAAGGTTTGTTGTTCGGAAGCCCTAAGTCACAGGAGGCCTACGTTCAAAGTGTGCGCGAGCGGTATCAGCAGTTTGCAGAGAAGATTCTGGCAGCTTACCCGGGAGGCGACGCGCCTGCTGGGCAGAAGACGGCCCGTGATCTGCTCCGCGATTCGGCCTTTGGCTGGAACGCCTGGGTGTGGGCTCGCCTGCAAACAAGAACGGGAAAGTCGAAGGTGTTCTTGTACTACTTCGACGAAAAGGCCGAAATCCCCGCTGGACCTGAGGGCGCGGGCTACGGAGCGCGACACGCTTCGGAGCTTCCTTATGTGTTCCGACAGCTTACTGAACACGGTCGCCCGGCTCCGACTCCGAAAGACGAGGCGCTATCGGATACGATGCGCACGTACTGGACTAACTTCGCCAAGACCGGTGATCCAAACAGTGCGGGCTTGCCTGTGTGGCCAGCTTACGACGATGCCGCACCGCAGATGTTGCGCATCGAGGCAGGAAGTACGAAGGCAGGTCCGTTGGTCAACGAGAAAGGGCTAACGGTCTTAGACGAGTATTTTGCTTCGCGTCGAGCAGATGAAGTGACGTCTCCGGCCCATTAAGTTGCTGCGGACGACGCCTGAGCGGAATCAGAGGCAGATCGCAAAAGAGAATGAAGCACGCAGTCGTAAAAAGTAACCCTTCGATTCTCTGGCACAGCAATCACCGGAATCCACGTTGCGATCGAATCTTTCCTGCGAAACGCGGCGGCCGGTTGCGGGACATCTTGGCTGGGCCATTCGCTCAAGCCGAACGCCCGGCGTGCAACAGCTTCTTTGCTGCATAATCATTGAGCATGAACTGCCGGCAGGTTGCTGTACTGGCGGCATAGAAACGTGAGGCATATGCGTTCGCAATTATTCCGAAAGTTAGTGTGGCCTGTTTTCGCTTTGGTTACGTGTGCATCGGCACAGCAGATAGACGTGTGTGCCGGGCTGATGAAGTTTACGAGTCCTCACGTGGAAATCACCAAAGCTGCACCGATTGCTGCCGGAACCACCGAGCCGAACCCCTACGGGCAGGGGCACAGTGCTCCGCTTCCTGCCTATTGCCGAGTCGAGGGAGTTATCAATCGGCGCACTGGGGTAGGCGGCGAAGAGTTCGGAATCAAGTTCGCCTTAGCTATGCCGGATAAGTGGAATGGAGATTTGCTGATGCAGGGTGGGGGCGGGGGAAACGGAGTTGTGCTTCCCCCGCTCGGTCTTATTGCGGCCGGAGACACACCAGGGCTCATGCGCGGGTTCGCTGTGGTCAGCACCGATACCGGTCATAAGAGTCATGGAGGAGCGTTCGATTTCGGCTTTATGAAAGACGAGCAGGCCTATCTTGATTTCGCGTATATGGCCAACGCTGAGGTGGCTGCGGTCGCCAAAGAACTCGTAGCGCATCATTATGGAAAGTCCGCAGATCATTCTTACTTCGCAGGATGTTCCACCGGCGGCCGCGAAGGCATGATCCTGTCGCAGCGTTATCCAACGGTTTTTGACGGCATCATCTCTGGTGATCCGGCGATGCGCACAGGACTTTCGAACCTGGCCATCGGGAGATGGATACCGATTGCGTTCAACCAGATCGCGCCGAAGGACACGAACGGGAAACCACTCATCGAGCAGTCCATCACTGACAATGACCGCAAGCTAATCATGGACGCGCTCATGAAACGATGCGATGCCAAGGACGGAGTAGCCGACGGTATGATCTCCGATCCTCTCGCCTGCGATTTCGATCCGGAGATGCTGGTGTGCAAGGGTGCGGCGAGCGACTCCTGTTTGCCTGCGGAAAAAGCCGCTGCCATCAAGAAGGCTCTTGCTGGCCCGAAAACGTCGGGAGGAACGCAAGTGTATCCCGGCTTCCTCTACGATAGCGGAATCACGAGTGGCCCGCCGTTTCGCGGCCTGCTGTCGCCGGGCCCCGGCATCTTCGGACCTGCGCCGACTGATCTGACCTTAGATGTTGATAAGGAAGCTCTGGCGGACATCCAGCCCCTGGTGGACTCGATGTCCACAAACTTGACAACGTTCTCCAGTCACGGCGGAAAGCTGATCTTTTACCACGGGGATAGCGATCCATGGTTCTCACCGCTCGATACTTTCACCTATTACAAAGAGATGGCTGCTGCGAACGGCGGTCTTGAAACAGTTGCCAAGTGGAGCCAGTTTTACTTTGTTCCGGGCATGAGCCACTGTGCCGGAGGTCTGTCGCTTGACCAGTTTGATTTGCTAGGTCCGATGGTCAACTGGGTGGAGAAGGGCATCGCCCCGCCATCAGTGACTGCGACCGGCAAAGCATTTCCGGGACGCAGTCGTCCCCTCTGTGCTTATCCCAAGCACGCCCACTACAAAGGGCAAGGCGACAGCCAGAACGCCAATAACTTCGAGTGTCGCTGAATGCGATGAATGTGTGGGCATGAAGAAGTATTAGAGATCTCGCCCACTCTTCGCCCATCACCATCAATACGGCGGCGTTAATACGGCCGGTGGGCTTCGGTGATCCCCGGCCATGTATCCGTCCGGAACGGGGCGGCTGGTAGTCCTGCACCGTTGAACAGGGTTGCGGCAGGATTCGACTGCCAGGCATAGCGGACCTCTTTCGGGTTCGGCACAGAAGGAGATGAGACAACAACTGTTTTGCCTTCGATGTGCGCGTCGGCCCAATACCACTTTCGGTCTTCGCCCGCGATCGCAAACTCTTCTAACTTCGCTCCTTTTACCACCAAGCCGCCATCGGTGTGTGCGAAGTGCAGCCGAATCGAGCCTGGAAGACGTTTGACCGAAGCAAGGGTTGGTCCCGAATAGGCCACTTTCTTGCCATAGTGTTTTGCCAGGGCGCAAAAGGCCAGACGCTCGCCGACAGGCAGCTTGTCTTTGGGATGAATATTGTCGGGATCGCCTGTATCGATCGTGACTGCCAGGCAGGAATTACGGAACGCTGGCGGCGGTGAGCGCCTGGGATTCTCGCGTTTCTGCCCAAGTGTCGTCGACTAGGCGTGTCGCTTGCGATGCTGGAACGCTGGCAGGCTCACAATGTAGAAAGGGAAATCACCCTGTCCGAAGAGCTTCCGCCAGTCCGCAATCATCACAGGGAAGAATTTTGCGGTATTGGAATCCGCGATCGGAGTTCTGCTCGCCCTGATACCACAGGCGCCCGTGATGGAGAGCGGGGCAATAGGCGCCAGCATTCCTTCGTAAAGCACCGACGGCATCACCGGCCAGTTCTCGTAGCCGATGGGCAAAGGATGCGGCGGACGGGCATCGACACTCAGTTGAGCCTTTCCATTTGCCTGCCAGCGGAATGCTCGTCTTGTCCCCGAGTACCAGGTGCAACTCTTCTGGTTTGCCGAGGAATCCTCCTTGCGGCTTTGTCTTCAAAACGCGAATCGCCACGACATTCCTGCCGGGCTTCAGCACGCCCTCGGGAATGAAATAGACGCGCGGGTTCTCGACCCATGCGCTGGCGCCGACCTGTGTTCCCGTTGATGTACGACGGTATCCATGCGCTCAATCGAGCCAAGAAACACCAACGCTGCGGCCCGCCGGAAGCGGGTCGGGCAGGACGATCTCTCTCCGGAACCAGACCAGTGCCGGAGTTTCGGGCACGCCCAATTCCGAGAATCCGCCGGGAATGTCGACCGTCTTCCAATTCGAATCGTCGAGATCTGGGTCGGCCCAGTTTCCTTTCACTCCGAGGTCGTACTGGTCATACCAGTGCATGACGTAATTGCCGTATTCGGGTGCGCCCGCCGCGGCCAGTCTCTGCCAGTTCTGCCAATGGAATATCGAAGTCCTTGAGCGGCCGAAGCGCATCGGTGCTCGTCCAGGCCTCGGCGGGAGTTCCACCGAGGGCATCCACGACCAGTCCAATAGGAACATGAATCTCCTGCTGGACCTTGCGTGCAAAGTAGATACGCGACTGCAGAGACCCGCTCTGCTGTCTCTGGCGATACCACTTTCCAAGATCCTTCCGGAATATCCGTGTGGTGGTAGGCCGGGTGAGGTGCAACGGAGAAGAAGCGAATCTCCGGGTTATTGGCGGCTCTTAACCTCCTCCTCTCCATTGCGTACAGCGCCGAGGCCCACCTGCATATTGGATTGGCCGCCGCACAGCCAGACATCTCCCACCAGCACGTTGTGGAGTTCCACCGTTTGAGGACCTTTGATCTTCAGGGTGTAAGGACCACCTGCAGCGGGCGGGTGAATCTTCACCTGCCATCGGCGATCGGGTCCTGCGACGCCGGATGCAGTTCTTCCGGCAATCTCAACGCGACACTTTGTCGCCCGGCGCTGCCCAGCCCCAAATGGTATTTTCCTTGCCACGCTGCAACACCATGTTGTCACCGAAGATCGGGCTGATCAGCGGAAGCGGCTTGCCTGCCGATTCCTGAGCGTTCTGGGGCAATGCCGTCCCCGGTGCTGCAAACAGAAATGCAACGGCGGCCACAACGATGAGACCGTACCTATGAATCATGAGTGGGAGCACCCTAAACTATTGGCAATTTGCCTGGAAACAAAGATTCTGGCTGAAAAACGGCATCACATGATTCTGGAAGCGATCAGCCACCTTACTCGTGTGCGTGCCCGGATAAAGCTCGAACTTGTTCGCGATTCCATACCGATCCAGTGCGTCGTGAAGTTTGCCGGTATCCACTCGTAACCCGTCCTGATCCCCGACGTCGATCGCGATTGCGCGATAGCTGCGCAGATTTCCGATGTACTGGTCAATGAATGCCAGGGGCGCGTTCGCAGTCCATTTCGCGAGGACATCCGGTTGAGAGACTCCGTCCTTCGTGGGTAAATCCAGATAAAGCGGAGGATTTTTCGGATCGGGGGACCACGCCGCAGCCGTGGCAAGCTGCGCGCGGGCAAAGAATGGCAGCTTGGCCGAATCGTCGGGCGTTTTCACTGCCTCCAGAGTCTTCTCCATTTCTGGATTGGCCGGTCCGGCGGGCCGCGGCGATAAGCAACATGGACTCATGATGTACAAGCTGCCGAACACATCGGAGTGCTTCATGCCGATCCGTGTGGCGCCGTAGCCTCCCATCGAGTGGCCTACCAGGCCGCGGCCGCCTCGATTTGCGATGGTCCGGTAATGAGCATCGATGTAGGCGACGAGATCGTGGGAGACGAACCGCTCGAAGTCTCCCGTGGTCACCGAACTCGAATACATCGAGCCATTGTGCAGCGTTTTTGAGTCAGGCAGCACAACGATCATTTCTCTGGCGCCCTGCGCGAATGCGCCTTCAATGGTTTGCGGTACGTGGATCTCATGGCTCCATTGCTCGGCGCCAATGGAGTAACCGTGCAAGGCATATACGACGGGGTAGCGTTGGGATTTATTTTTGGCGTAACTGGGTGGTAAAAACACGAATACGTCGCGGTCCACCGCATCGCCTTCCAAGTTGCCTTCGAGCGCAGTTCCGTGGACTTTAATGTGCTCCATCGTCACCGGCTTCGCACCGGGGACAATAGGAGGCACGTCGGTCTGAACTTGTGCCACGAGTTGAGGCACCAGAGCAACGGTTATGGCAAGTATCGTCAGGCAAGAGAGTTTGTTCGCCGTCATCGATGTCCCTTCTTCCGACTACATAATTACTGCACTGCAAATGAATAGATGTTGACGCTGAACGGCGGCACCGAAACCGTATCCGCCAAAGATGTGACTTCCTTCTCCTCTACTTCAACTCCCGGCTTCTGGCCGACTGCAACGGTTGCGTCCACGTTCTGTGGTGCCATGCGCCAAAGATGCCCTTGCGGCGAGAGCTTTGCGCCATTTATCGAAAGGCTTAAATGCTGTTCGCCATCCGAGGGGTTAAGCACCGCGACCGTGAATGTCTTGCGATCGTCACTGAGAGCCGCGCTGACGTCCAACGGATAGGTGTCGCTGCCCGGATTTACTCTCGGTTGATCGCCCCCGGCGGGGTATATAGGCCTGGGCTGCGGCGAATCTCCTGACACCTCCACCGGAATCGTGCCGAAATGCTCTCGATACATCTTGAACAAAAGACCTGTTGGACTCAAAACGGCATCGGTGCGGTCTTCGCTGATCATTGCGGTGGCGAAGGTGAATCCGCCCAACTGGTACAGATCAGAATGGCGGAACATTTCGTGGAAGGCCCAGGCGTAGGCCGGAACGACTTTGTAGGAATTCGGCGGAGCGCCGATGTATGCCCACTCGTCCAGGCTGATCGGCACCGGTTTCGCTTTGAGTCCCGGAATGTGTTTCAGGTATTCCTGGTAATGCTCATATTTCACCCGCACCTGGGTCGCAGGCGCGCGTTCCCATTCAATCAGCGGTTGCGGTCCTGTGCTGACTTTCTCGCCTTTCTCAAGATCAGTTCGCTGGCCGCTCGTGGAGTAAAAATGCTCACTCAGCAGGTCAATATTGTCGAGGCAGTGGGCCAGCAGGTTGCCGCTCCAGTCTCCGGCAGAAAGGTAGTCAGGCACGATCTGGCCGTTGAGGCGCTTTGCCTGCTTGGATCCGGTCATCGCGTCCGGCATTGCACCGGCAGCGATCAGTTTGATACTAGGGTCGACCTTCTTCATCGCCTTGGCAAAAAGATCGTGTTTCAGTTCCCATTGTGCAACGGGCATAAAGCCCAGCTGCCACTCGCCCCATGGCTCGTTTCCAACGCCCCAGAATTTCACATGATAGGGTTCGCGGATGACCGTTCGCCACACGCAATTTCCCCATCTTCGTGGTGACTGAGCCGTTGGCATATTCGACGAGTTGTGCAGCGGACCAGGCATCGCCGAAACCACCATTCACCGTGACGTAGGGCTCAACATCCAAGAGACGGCATAGTTCCACGAATTCGTCGGTGCCGACATCATTTGGCTGAACCGCGTGCCAGACCGGATCCATGATGGGTGGGCGCCGGTCGGGATCTCCGATAGCATCACGCCACTCATGGCCTGAAACGAAGTTTCCGCCGGGGAAGCGATACACTCCGGAGTGCAGTTGCTTCAGAGCGGATATCACTTCCGCGCGAAAACCTTGAACGTTGTTGGCCGGCATGAGCGACACCGCTCCGATGTGGAAAGAGCCAGTGCCAGTTCCGGTGATTTCGAGCCGTGCGTCATCACTGTCGCCCTGGACGTGAAAACTCAGCGGGAATTTAAAATATTCGGCGCGAAGCTTGGAGATAGTGACGGATTGCCGATCATTTGCTCCACTTCCCCAGATCAGAGTCACCTTGACAGCAGTCCCGGGAGTGCCCGCCAAAACGGCACGACCCGTGTACGACCTGCCTTTGCGCACTGCCAATCCGGATTGCTGAATTCCGCGCGCGTCGGTCTGATTAAGCTTCACCATCGGGGTGTGCTCGCCGACGTAGGGACGAACAGCATCCATGGTCACGAACTCGTCGTTTCCGATCGGTAGCCAGTGCCTTACGACGATGCGTCTCCAACTCGGTCCGGCTGGTTCCGCCGGCGGATGCGAATTGATTGGATAGTAGAATTTCCGGTCGTCCAGCATCTCAGCCCAGATGTTGGTATTGACGATTCCGCCAATGTGCTCCAGAAACTGTCCATAAATATATTTCGATATCGGAGCGGCCGTTTTTGAAGCATCAATACTGGCGTGGACGGGTTGAGTTTGCGCGGAACAGAGAGTTGAGAACAGCAGCACTGCCAGCAATAAGGCCTGGGTCTTCGCTTTCAGATACACCGTGGGAAGCCTCCTGTCGAATACCGTGTCCATAGCCTGAGGAGAGAGCACGGAACGCATTGGAGCCGGAGCGATTCCAATGGGGAAAATATTCCGAACTCCTCAGATAGCGTTCTTAGAAAAGTCTCGGTGCGAAATCCTTGAGGTCGCGACGCCAGGTCTGCCATTCATGATCAGTCCCGGGTGATTCGTAAAAGACATGCTGGATCTTGGCTTCGTCGAGTGAAGTGTGCAGTCTCAGAAGTCCAGCGCGCATTCTTTCCGGCTCATTTGTCCCCACCCCGATCCAGAGCAAATGGACTTTCTTGGCGAAAGCTGAGGGATCGGCAAATACTCCGTTGTAATCGGTTTTGGGATCGAGTTTCCGGTCGCCGAGCACAAGCATCCCGCCGGCTCCACTAAAACCGCCAATGTAAGAAAACAGATCGAGGTGATTGAGCGTGACCTGGAAAGTCTGCATGCCTCCCATGGAAAGGCCGGCCATGGCGCGATGATCACGGTCTGGGAGCGTGCGGAAGGTTGAATCAATGTAGGGTATCAGCACCTGAGTGACGTCATCTTCAAAGGCAGATGCCATGTCCTGCATGGCCTTGAGCATCTCGGGAGAACCGAACGGTTTTCCAGTCAGGTCGGGCGGCGCTTGTCCTGCCCGTCGGGCATAGCCGTAAGCCATTACCACAATCATGGGCTTGCAGCTTTTCGCCGCGATCAGATTGTCGAGGATGAAGTTGGCGTTTGCTTGCCGAATCCATCCGGTCTCATCTTCGCCACCGCCGTGCTGCAAGTAGAGCACCGGATAGCGGACCTTGCTGGCGGTGTCGTAAGTCGGCGGCAAATAAACCAGAGCGTGACGCCAGGTTCCCGTCACCTTCGAGTTGTACCAGACCTCACGGACCTGGCCATGAGGCACATCCTGAATCGAATAATATGTGGAGCCCGGTTCCGGGACCTCCACTCCGCTTGCAGGCCTGCCTCCACCAAAATACGCATGGGTGTTGGGATCCGCGACTTCGGCTCCGTCAATGCTCAAGGTGTAATAGTGGAAGCCGGGAACCAGCGCGGGAGTGGTAATCGTCCAGAACCCGTCCGACTGCTTTACCATGTCCAGTTTCGGGCCGCTCCAGAAATTCAGCTTCACCTTCGTGGCCTCGGGTGCTTTCACCCGAATTTCAACTCTGCCGGTACTATCGATACGGGGATATTCTGCCCCCCACACGTTGGTCGTCGAGGGCTGAAAGGTTCCGGGTTCCTGCGCCCAGCCAAGACTCGCAAACAGAAGCATCATGATTGCAAACCGTCCCATCTACATTCTCCTTATAAGGTCCGAATTAAGGTCCGACTCAATTGTGTGGCGGAAACGAGTTACCGACCCAGGTTCCAATTTCTAAGCGAAGCTTGCAACAAAACAGAGCGAGCGAGGCTCGCCGTTCTTACTGCGGCATTGTAGATCAGATCCCGCTCACCTGCCGGCAAACATGCGCTGGCGCAAATGCACATTTCTCGAAGGCTCTCCGCACGAAAGCATTCTCATCCAGTGATCAAGCAAGCCATGCGAGTTCTCGGGAACTGAACCTGCAATGCACTCTTCGCAAGCGTGATCTTGATGCCGAGGTCAGTGGGGAACAGCAGTTTTGCGTCCGCGGACGCCCATGGTATCTGCACTGCCTCTGGTCCGTCGATTCTCCAGACGGCGAGCAAATTCTGCCGCGGGGAGCGCATTCCCAAAGCAATTGGCGTCTTGAAATCGGTGATATCAGACATTCCGAGCGGATAGAAGGGAACCGCCGCCGGGATGTGCCTACGGAGCACTTCCTTATAGATCCGAATGGCTTCCGTTACCTGGGTCGATGCTGGTGAACTAAGGGAATCGGGACGACCACTTTGGTGAATCCGGCACATCATCGCCGTCACCATATTGAAGCTGGCTTGCTCGGCATCGGCGTTCGCCAGCGGGTAAGACCAGATGGCGAGTTGCTCGGGCAATACCGCCGCGGATGCGCCCACCAAAATTGCGGGCAGTTTTAGATAATCTTCCTGGTCGGTCATGGATTGAAGTTGAAGACGGCTGAGCATCGCATAGTCCATGCGCCCGCCTCCGCTGCCGCAGTTTTCAATGACCAAGTCAGGGTAACGATCCAGGACGCTATTTAGCCACTCCAGCTGGGCACGGTTATGCTCGAGCAGACCCTGCCCGAAGCTATCTGCATTCAACTCGGTCCCCTGCAATGAATCGACGTTGTAGTCCATTTTGATGTAACCAACGCCATAGTCGTTCACCACCCTTGCCATCACCTGGTCGAGATAGGCGCGCACTTCCGGGTTGCGGAAGTCGAGCAGAAGGCGCGAATTTTTTAACACTCTTTTTCCGTGGCGTACGAAGAACCAGTTGTCCGGCTTGTGCGCGAGCAGTGACTTTGGCCCGGCGACCTCGGGCTCGAGCCACAGTCCGGGAATCATTCCAGCTTGCCGGACCTGATCGAGCACAAATTTCAGCCCGCGCGGAAATCGCGTGGCGGATGCCTGCCATGAACCGAGAGTCTGACTCCAGTCTTCATGCAGATCCGCATACCATCCGGCATCGATCACGAAGTATTCGCAACCGGCTTTTGCGGCTGCGGCAATCAGCGGCAACTCTTTCGCTTCGGTTGGATCCCCCCACAGGCAATTCATGTAGTCATTGAAAATCACGGGACATCGCAAATTCTGCGAGCGTCGTTTTTCGCATGCAACGCGCCGGTAACGGGTTAGCGCCTCTACAGCTTCGCCGAAGCCCCCGCGCACACATCCAACTGCCACCGGAACAGTCTCGTAGGTTTCTCCTGGTTTGAGGTTTTTCCACGCCGCGGAGTGCAGATCGTCTGGACCTCCGAGGTACGCGTAAACGTCGTCGGCATTGTTATCGCGAGCGGAGACATTGGAGATCTCCCAATACCACGATCCGTTATGTTCAATCTGCCAGAACCAGATCAGGCCCAGCCTCGTGTTTTCGGCCATGGCCATCGGCAAGTATCGCTCCGTGGACCAACTGCCGATACTGCCTGCCTGCGCTTCTGACCAGCTTGTGCGCTCGTTTTCGACGAAGCCCATTTCGGACGGCCGAAGGGAATGCCACTGGCCCTCCGCCATCCAACTGTTCAGTGCGACGTGGATGCGAAGTTCACGGTCGTATGCTTGCGGAGCAGCAAGGCCATGGAGCATGGCTGAACTCAGGAACTCGAGTCCAACAGGGGAATCCCCCTTATTCGTGACCCGGGAATAGCGCCGGACTACTGGAACGCCGTCAAAAGCCTCGTACACGGATTCCACACTTAGCTTCAGGATCGGGTCCGTGTGCATGCAGATCAAAAGCTTGCCTCGCTGTGTGGCATCCTCCCGCCTGCCCGCGAAAAGCAACCGGGAACCCGGTTGACCCATGCCGGATTTCATGCCTTGATCGGGAGAATTTTCGCCGCTGCATTGCAGTGCGATTTCGACACCGGAGGAATTGTCTGCTCGCGCCGCTAACATGCCTGTCGGGACAACACGCTTTTGGCGCAATTTTCCTGCGGTTACTTCGAAGGAGAAGATGAGATCGTTCGTTTCCCAGGCAAAAAGCTCAGAGCTGCTTGTAGTGGGGAAAGAACGGGAGATGCGCGGCAGGAGAGTGCCGAATACCGCGGCCCCACTGGACGTCAGGAAGGTTCTACGATCCATTTAGATAAACGGTCGTTCTCCACGTGCCAGCCGAAAGGATCAAAGAAAGCGGCGGGCACTTACCCCTGCGGCAGAGCTGCATACGCTGCCAATTAGCGGCCCCGCCATCGCGAGTACCGTTAACTGTACCGAACTGACTGCCAAAATACCAGATAGATGGGCGAATATTTTGCGCGGCACAGAGGCATCTGCGCGTACGGATGGAAGATCTCAGGCGGGGATTTTTAAGGCCGTGGTTTCGATTTTGACGGGGCCAATTTCGCCGTACGGCGTTGGGTAGATCTGCGCATGATTAACTCTGGCCGTAGCACCACCGTTTCAGGCTTGGACGGTGCTTTCGAATTCAGGATTGCGATCGCTAGACGCGCAGCTTCCTCTCCAATTCTGCGGCTGTGCTGGTCGATGCTTGACAGTGGAACGCGCAGCGAATCGTCGTAGTGAAGATTTCCGCAACCGATCACCGCAATGTCTTCCGGGATGCGTAATCCCTGATCGAGCGCGTAATTCATGGCGCCCATCGCCAGCGGATCGTTGAAGCAGAATACCCCGTCAGGTCTCGGCTTCAGGCTCAAGAGCTGGCCCATAGCCTCCGCACCGCGCTGTTTCGTTCCCACATCTCCCTTCCGCTCGGCGATGATGTAGTCATCCGTGACCTTGAGGCCGGCTCGTATCAGTGCTCGTTTATATCCTTCCATGCGCCGAATGCTGGGACTGGTTTCGGGCCCGCGAATATGCGCGATCTTTTTGCAGCCGATGTCAATCAGGTGCCCTGTAGCAAGCATTCCGACGGCCTCGTCATCGACGCCCACGAAGTTTGCCGAAAGCCCGGGCAGACTTCGATCGATCAAGACGTAAGGCGTTTGTTGCTTCTCGATCCGGAAGAAAACATCGACAGTCGACCGGCACGAGGCAATAATCAACGTATCCAGCCGGCGGGCCAGCAGATGATTGATCTCCTGCTCCTCAAGATTCGGGTCTTCCTCGGAGGAGGCGACAATCAGATAGTAGCCGCTCTCCCGCAAGACATCGGAAAGGGATTTGGCGATTTCTGCAAAGAAGGGATGAAGCAGGTCTGGAACAACCAATCCGACCAGATACGTGCGTCCCGTGACGAGGCTGCGTGCTGCCAGGTTTGGCCGATAATCAAGCTCTTTCACCCGCGCCAGCACGCGCTGTCGAGTCTCGTCCCCTATATCAGGATGATTGCGGAGAACCTTGGAAATGGTGATCACCGATACGCCAAGGTCCTTGGCAATGTCCTTCATTCGTGTGCTCATAGATCGTTATTCAGTATATAGAACCAGACGCGGATTCATGTTTCCGATGACTTTAGGGGGAAGCCACTCGCTTCTCCCTTTAAATACTGGCTCCCAACGCTCCAGAATGCGTTCAGTGCAGTGCTGCCCTTTCTATTGACATCGTTAACTTTACCGATTATCGTCCTTTCCGGGTACGTGTTTTTGTGCTCGTGCATTAGGGAACTGCGTAACCAGGTCGGAACACTCGAGGTTCCGATCACGCAATCATAGGAGTTCAGGATGAAAGTTCAGAGCGAATCAGGACCGTTGATTAAGGGATATGTCGATCCAGCGCTTGTGCCACAGAGAACTCTGTACACTGGTGCCCGGATGCCAGCGATCGGTTTGGGAACCTTCGGTTCGGACCATGTCACGGCGGGTGAAGTTGCAGCGGCGGTAGAAGGTGCGGCCGAGGTTGGCTATCGGCACTTCGACTGTGCATCCGTGTACGGCAACGAACACCATATTGGATATGCACTTGAGCAGGTAGTGCACAAGCATCTTAAACGCGAGGAACTCTGGATCACTTCGAAGTTGTGGAATGACAAACACGGCGAAAACGATGTGATCGCTTCGTGTCGAAAGTCGCTGGCGGACTTGAGACTCAGTTACTTGGATCTCTACCTGGTGCACTGGCCGTTTCCGAATTTCCATCCACCGGGGTGTGATGTAACCTCGCGCAGCAAAGAGGCGAGACCCTACATCCACAGCCAATTCATGAAAACCTGGCGAAAGATGGAGGAATTGGTCGACCTGGGGCTGGTTCGCCACATCGGGACTTCGAACATGACGATCCCCAAACTCAAGCTTCTCTTGCGCGACGCTCGCATTAAGCCCGCCGTGAACGAGATGGAACTGCACCCTCATTTTCAGCAATCGCAGCTATTTGACTTCGTCCGATCCAATGGCATGGTGCCGGTCGGATATTGCCCCGTCGGCTCGCCGGGCCGGCCCGAGCGAGATCGTACGCCCGAGGATTCTGTGCCGACTCAAGACCCGGTGATTATCAAGATCGCCCGTCGCCTGGGAGTACATCCGGCTGTCGCCTGTCTAAAATGGGCGGTCCAGCGTGGACAGGTACCCATTCCGTTTTCAACCAACCGAGGACACTATCTCAGCAATCTCGAGGGCGTCGTCAGCGAGCCATTGACTGACGGCGAAATGAGAGAAATCAGTGCAATCGACCGCAATTGTCGGCTGATCAAGGGTCAGGTGTTTCTCTGGAAGGATGGACAATCTTGGGAGGATCTTTGGGACTTGAACGGTGAGATTACCCCGCCGTGAAGTCCAGTTGGTGAAAACATGGAACAGAACATGCGAGCCGCATTTCTGCCCGGAAACCGCAAAGTAGAACTCCGCACGTTGTCTGTCCCTCATCCCGGCCATGGCGAGGTTCTGCTCCGGGTGAAGGCCTCCACGATCTGCGGTTCCGATATCCGTTGCATCTATCACGAACACCTCGGGAAAGGGCCTGAGGGCTATCAAGGAGTCATTGCCGGTCACGAGCCAAGCGGTCAAATCGTGGAGGTTGGCCCCGGCTGTCGGCGCTTTGGTGTGGGCGACCGGGTGATCGTTTATCACATTTCCGGCTGCGGTGTTTGCAACGACTGTCGACGCGGTTACATGATCTCCTGCACCAGTGAAAAATACCGGCGCGCGTACGGTTGGCAGCGCGACGGCGGCATGGCCGACTACATGATTGCGGAAGAGAAGGATCTCATCGCGCTACCTGACCAGCTCTCTTACGGTGACGGTGCGCAGGTTGCGTGTGGGTTTGGAACGGTGTATGAAGCGGTAGAAAAAGTTGGAGTCAATGGCGACCATTCTGTGCTCATCACGGGGCTGGGGCCAGTCGGGCTCGCGGCTGCAGCGTTGTGTCGCAAACTCGGCGCCCAGATGATTGTTGGGATCGACATCGTCCCCGAGCGACTGCGTTTGGCCGAGTCTCTCAAGCTATGTGACACCGTGTTAACAGCAGGTCAAGATAACGTGGCTCAGGTCAAGGAACTCACGCGGGGTTCCGGTGTGGAACGCGCGTTTGACTGCTCTGCCGATGCAAGGGCGCGTGCCACTGCCATTCGAGCGACGCGCAAGTGGGGAAGAATCGCTTTCGTAGGTGAAGGAGGAACGGTTGAATTCAATCCGTCGCCCGATATCATCCACGATCAGAAGACCATCTATGGTTCATGGGTGACGTCGACCTGGCTGATGGAGGAATTAGTCGAGCGCCTCGTGCGATGGAATCTACACCCTGCCGATATCATCACTCACCGCTTTGCACTTGAGCATGCCGCAGACGCGTATGCGCTCATGGCTTCGGGCAAGTGTGGCAAGGTTGCTGTTTGCTCGGACGAAGAACTGGCGCTCAAATGAATGAAAACTGGGAAGAGATTCTGAAGGATCGGCTACAACTTTATGGACATCGCAACTGGCTCGTGATTGCGGACTCGGCATATCCGGCGCAGTCGAGGCAAGCGATTGAGACTATTGTTGCCAACGAGGAACAGACTACGGTGTTGGAACGCACCTGTGCCATTCTGGGCGGATGCAGGCACATCAAACCCAATATTTATACGGACGAGGAGTTGACCTTTGTTGGCGAGGAAGATGCCCCGGGCATCCATTCCTACCGGGAAAGGCTCGGCAGCCTTCTCACGGGAGCGGAAGTACGTGTGCTTCCACACGAAGAGATCATCGCAAAGCTCGATCGTGCGGGCGAGTTGTTTCGAGTGCTTGTCGTCAAAACCAAAATGCGAATCCCATACACATCCGTGTTTTTCGAACTGGACTGCGGATATTGGAATGCTCAGGCCGAGAAAAAGCTTCGGACCGCAATGACGTCCGGAGATCGTCCCGGCAAGGTCCGAAAGCGTAAGGTTTGATCGGTATCCCGAAGTTCCGTATCCAACCATGAAAGCACTCGTACTTCATAAGCCCGGGCATGGATCAATCGAGACGGTTCCGGAACCAGTCGCCGGCAATGGGGATGTACTGCTGAAGGTCCGAATGGTGGGATTCTGCGGAAGTGATTTGAATTCCTTTCGTGGTCTGAATCCTCTCGTTTCATTTCCGAGAATCCCAGGGCATGAAGTGGCGGCGACGGTCGTAGAGGGCGGCAGCCGAAGCGGGCTACCCGTGGGAACGGACGTAGCTATTTCTCCTTACAGCAGCTGCGGTAAATGCGCGTCATGCCGTCGAGGGCGTCCCAACGCCTGCCAATTCAACGAGACTCTCGGAGTGCAAAGGGACGGTGCTCTCACCGAACTCATCGTGTTGCCGCCAGAGAGGTTGTATCCGGCAAAACTGACGACCAAGGAATTGTGCCTGGTTGAACCGCTGACTGTGGGGTTTCATGCAGCATCACGGGGACGGGTCACCGCGGACGATACCGTTTTGATTATCGGTTGTGGGGGAGTGGGGCTGGGCGCAGTCGCAGCTTCGAGTTCTCGGGGTGCCCGCACGATCTGTGTTGATGTGGAAGACGACAAACTGGAACTCGCGCGAGCGGCGGGCGGCGCTCACACGATCAACACGCGGCGGGAATCGTTGCACGATCGGTTGCTGCAACTGACTGAGGGCCGCGGCCCGGACGTTGTGATTGAGGCGATTGGTACACCAGCGACATTTCGAGCGGCCGTGGAAGAAGTCTCATTCAGCGGCAGAGTGGTGTACATCGGGTATGCCAAAGAACCGGTGAGCTATGAGACCAGGCTGTTCGTGCAAAAGGAATTGGACATTCTCGGATCAAGGAATGCGCAGCCCGAAGACTTCCACGCGGTCATCAGAATGTTGGACGCCCGTAAGTTCCCGGTGGAACAGGCCGTGAGTCTGGTCGTTCCTCTGGAGGAATCGGCAATTGCTTTGCGTTCGTGGAGTGAGAATCCATCACGCTTTAAGAAAATCCTGGTCTCGCTGGATTAGCCAACCATGAGTACATACCCGTCCGAGTCCACCACCACTCTCAACCATCCCGCCACCCGAGGGGGATTGTTTCGCACCGTTGATGGCAAGAACCTCACCGTCACTTTTATCCTGATTACTTCATTGTTCCTCCTGTGGGGCTTTTGCAACGGGATGATCGATATCCTGAACAAGCACTTTCAGGACACGCTGCGGATCAACAAGGAACAGTCCGGTTTGGTGCAGGCAGCGAACTACCTCGCATACTTCCTCATGGCCATCCCCGCCGGTCTGATTGCGAAGAAACTCGGCTACAAGGGTGGCATCCTCGTGGGGCTATCGCTGATTGCGGCGGGTGCCTTCTGGTTTATTCCAGCCATCAGTATCGGTACCTACTGGGCATTCCTGCTGGGCTTGTTTGTCATCGCGGCGGGCATGACTTGTCTGGAAACGATTGCCAATCCTTATGCGACGGTCCTCGGAGCTCCGGACAGCGGTCCTACGCGCATCAATATCGCCCAAACCATCAACGGGGCCGGATGGATCCTCGGACCGATTGTGGGCGGCTACTTTGTGTTTGCCGGAGCCGATGGAGTCAATGCCAATGCCGGACTCTCTACTCCGTACCTTGGCATTGGCATATTTGTGGCAGCGCTGCTCATCATTTTTGCGCTCTCGCCGGTTCCGGATTTGCACGCTGTAGATGAAAACCGCAGATTGGAGACCGAGAAGAACCGTCTCAAGCCGTCCAGCGCCCAGCTGGTGTCGATTGTGGTGGTCTTGGCCGCCGTCTGCGGGTTGCTCTATTTCTTCATCGCGCCGATCCTAGGCTTGATTTGGAGTCTGCTTCGCCTGAACGAAGCGTTGTTCCAGCCGGTGAAATATGGGTTGCTGGTGGTTGCGTACTGGGCCGCTTTTCGTTTGGTCTCAAGAAACTGGGACATGTTCCGGCGCAAACATTTCACTCTGGGCATCGGCACGCAATTCGTCTATGTCGCCGCCCAGACTGGAACATTCAGTTTCTTCGTCAATTACGTTCTGGAAAATGATCCCGGCGTCACCCGTCTGCAGGCCTCCAAATGGCTCGGCGCCATAGGTTTCGGATTGTTCATGCTGGGACGACTGTGTGGAAGCGCTGTGATCAGCCAGTTCAAGCCCGACCGGGTGGTCGCAGCCTACGCGGTAATCGATCTGGTGCTCTTCGCAATCATCATTGGCGGCGGCAAGCCGGGCCTGTACGCGTTATTTGCCAGCTTCTTCTTCATGTCTGTGATGTTTCCGACAATCTTCGCACTGGCCATTCGCGGATTGGGCGACTATACGAAGCTCGGCTCATCGCTCATTGTCATGTCCATCGTAGGAGGAGCGATCGCTCCGCCATTCATGGGGCACATTGCAGACTTGCACTCGATGCGCGTCGGCTTTCTCGTACCCCTTGTCTGTTTCGTATTCATCGCTCTCTATGGACTCACCTGGGCAAGATTCAGCAGTCTCGACTCTCTGCCCGGCGAAGCGAGGCAGCCAGGTTCCACCAGTCTGGAATAGCCTCGATGGCCGCGCTAGAGGCGCAGTTGTACTCAGATATGGAGCAATGGTCGGGTGAGTGACCGAACTCAACCAATTCTACAAATTCAATCTCGCGTTTGACGGAGGGGCAGGATGCAATCTTATCGGTTACTTCTATCGGTTCGTTGGATCGGCGCTGTGGCCTTGGCGTTGTCCACTTTTCCCAATCTTTACGCCCAGAGCGCCACGGCTCCCACTGCCTCAGAGGATCCGGTCAGCATTGATCAGATCTGGCAGAAGGCCAGCAGCAAATATGATGCTCAACGGGCCGCACTCCTGAAAGAAGTCGATGACGTGAATCATCAGGGCCCGTTCCATCCTGATTGGGAATCACTTCAGAAATATGAGGTACCCGAATGGTACAAGGACGCGAAATTCGGCATTTTTATTCATTGGGGCGTCTATTCGGTTCCTGCCTTCGGTAACGAGTGGTATCCCCGAAATATGTATGAGCCCGGATTCGACGCCTACAAGCACCACATTGCCACTTATGGTCCGCAGGACAAGTTCGGCTATAAGGATTTCGTTCCCATGTTCAAGGCAGAACATTTCGATCCTTCGGCCTGGGCCAAGTTGTTCAAAAAATCCGGAGCGAAGTACGTCGTGCCGGTGGCGGAACATCACGATGGCTTTGCCATGTACGACAGCGGCTTGAGCGATTGGACCGCGGCCAAGTTGGGTCCGCATCGCGATGTCATTGGGGACCTGGCCAAGGCGGTACGATCCGAAGGCTTGCATTTTGGAGTGTCATCGCACCGAGTGGAACACGATTTCTTCATGGGAGTGGGCCGCAAGATCGCATCCGATGTGAACGACCCGCAATACGCCGCCTTCTATGGTCCCGCCCAGGCAGGTGTGTTTAAGTGGGGAACTCCCGTCGGCAACGATTTCACATACGTTTCCTCGGCGTGGACGAGTGACTGGCTCGCGCGAGGAACGGAACTAGTCGAGAAATACCATCCTGACATCGTGTACTTCGACTGGTGGATCGGGCAAGCGTCGATCCGGCCGAGTCTCGCCCGTTTTGCCGCCTTCTATTACAACCGCTCCCAGAAATATGGCGATCAGGTCGGAGTGATCAATTACAAGGACTACGCCATGCAGGAGCACTCCGCCGTTCTGGACTTGGAACGTGGACAACTCGGCGACATTCGCCCCCTGTATTGGCAGACCGATACGTCCGTGAGCAATAAATCCTGGGGCTACATCAAGGACGATACGTTCAAATCGCCGGAATTTGTGGTTGATCAGCTCATTGATATCGTAAGCAAGAACGGTAATCTTCTATTGAACATTGGCCCACGATCGGATGGCACTATACCGGATGAGGTGCAGCGGGTGCTTCTGGATGTCGGTGCCTGGCTCGGTATTAACGGAGAGGCCATTTACGGTACTCGCCCGTGGAGGACTTATGGCGAAGGCCCCACAAAAGTGGCGGCTGGGTCCTTTCATGACACGGATACAACAAAGTACACTCCCGAAGATTTTCGTTTTACAGTCAAGGGAGAAGAGATTTATGCGATCGGACTTGCCTGGCCAACAAGTGGGGAAGCGGTGATTCGCTCGCTCGCCAAGGCGCTGGGCACTGAACCAATTCAATCCGTCGGCTTGTTAGGTGGTGATGCCAAATTGCGGTTCGATCAACGTGCCGACGGCCTGCACGTGCAACTCCCCGGCCAGGCCCCGGCCAAGTATGCCTATGTACTTCGCCTGACCTTTGATCGTGCTTCGCACTGAGATCTGACTGATCTTTTCATTCCAGTGTGCTTCGCAGTGGCGCATAATTACGTGGGTTGGCAGATCGATTACTTTACCGACAACCTCTGGTTCTGAGTGCATGGAATGAACCTGCGCGAATAAGCAGTTTTGCAACAGGACCTTAACGCGTGTGTCGTGGCCTCAGGTTCTGGGGCACGGTTGATTTCTCTAATTCAGTCTATTTCTTTATTTCATAAGGAGATGCCATTGAAGAAGATTCTGCTTCTGGCTGTTCTCGCAAATTTATTGATTGCAACTCGGGCCTTTTCACAAAATTCAGCGGCCAGTCAGTCAACCGCTCCGTCTTCCGATATTGTCTCGTCTGTCACGGCGAATGTGCCATTTCGGAATCCATCCTTGCCGATCACCGAAAGAATTGACGATCTGGTTTCGCGCATGACGCTCGAAGAAAAGGTCGAGCAAATGGTGCAGGCGGCCCCGGCGATACCGCGACTTGGCATTCCTGCGTACAACTGGTGGAGCGAAGGACTTCATGGCGTGGCAAACACCGGATACGCGACGGTCTTTCCTCAAGCGATTGGCATGGCAGCCAGCTTCGACCCTGATCTGCTTCACACCGAAGCTGGGGTCATTGCCACCGAGTTCCGCGCGAAATACAACGAGGAATTGCGGACGAAAGGGAACAGCGGTTGGTTTCACGGACTCACAGTCTGGTCCCCTAACATCAACATTTTTCGGGACCCCCGCTGGGGACGCGGCCAGGAAACCTACGGCGAAGACCCATTTCTGACCGCGCAAATGGGCGTTGCATTTGTCACGGGATTACAGGGCGATAACCCGAAGTATCTCGAAGCGCTGTCCACCCCGAAACATTTTGCGGTACACAGCGGACCGGAATCTACCCGTCACTCCGTCGATGTGCTGGTTTCCAGTCATGATGAAGAGGACACGTATCTACCAGCGTTTCGAGCGACAGTGCTCGCGGGCGCGGGTTCTGTGATGTGCGCCTACAACTCTATCAATGGGAAACCCGCCTGCGCTCAAGCCACGCTTCTGCAGGAGCATCTTCGTGATGATTGGGCTTTTCAAGGCTATGTAGTTTCCGATTGCGGGGCTGCCAGCGATATTTTCCGGAATCATCACTACACGGAGACAATGCCGCAGGGCATGGCCGATGCCGTGAAGGCCGGAATGGACATTATCTGCACCTGGCCGATGCCGGCCGTCAAGGAAGAAACCGCCGCAGTTCTGACTGCAGTCCAGCAAGGCATACTCTCTGAAGCAGACATTAACCGATCGGTGCGCCGGTTGTTTACGGCGCGGATGAAGCTGGGCATGTTTGATCCGCCTAGCATGGTCCCATACTCCAGCATCACCATTTCGCAAAACGACACGGGGCCGCATCGCGAACTGGCTTTGAAAGCAGCGCGTGAAACACTCGTATTGCTCAAGAACAAAGACAGTCTCCTTCCTCTGGGTTCCAGGTACAAGACGATTGCCGTCATCGGACCCAATGCTGACAGCACGAACCCGCTGGTAGGGAACTACAACGGAACTCCTTCACAACCCGTCTCTGTGCTGGCAGGGATTCGCAAGCGCTTTGCCGCGTCGACTGTTGTTTATGCCGAGGGGTCCTCGCTCACAGGTCCGCCGCTTACGGCAGTGCCGGGCAAATTCCTGAAGAGCGATTCGGGCACTGAGGGACTCTCCGCCGAATACTTTAAAGGACGCGACAGGCAAGGCGATCCGGTGATCAAGCGCACGGATAAGGATGTGAACTTTGTATGGCAAGATGGCACGGATCCGCAGCTCAGGTCCGATTTTTCGGTGCGTTGGACGGGCAAACTGGTGCCACCGACGACGGGCGATTATGAGGTCGGCTTCAGCGGTACCGACACCTTCCGTATTTGGCTCGACAATCAAGTCATTGGGCTGGCCTTCTATGCGAATCCCGGGAAATCCGCGAGCAAGACAGTTCATCTCGAGGCGGGACGACCTTATCCCATCAAGATCGAATATTCGCTGGAGCGCAGCCCGGGCTATGCAAAGTTAGTGTGGCATGAGCCGGGCACGAAGAAGGACTATCCCGAGATTATTCGCAAAGCCGACTTGATCATTGCCGTGCTGGGTTTGACAAGCGGACTGGAAGGCGAAGAGATGCCGATCACCATTCCAGGTTTTTCTGGCGGGGACCGTACCAATATTGATCTGCCACAAGTGCAGCAAGATTTGCTGAAAGACCTTGTCGGCAGCGGTAAGCCAGTTGCGCTCGTGCTGATGAATGGCAGCGCTCTCGCCGTGAATTGGGCGGACGAGCATGTGCCGGCTATCTTGGAGGCCTGGTACCCAGGTGAGGAGGGCGGAACTGCGGTTGCCGAGGCTCTGGCTGGTGACTTTTCTCCTGGCGGGAAGTTGCCGGTCACTTTCTATAAATCCGTCGACCAGTTGCCTTCATTCGACAATTACGACATGAAAGGCCGCACCTATCGATTCTTTACTGGCGAGCCGCTGTATCCGTTCGGCTATGGCCTGAGCTACACAACTTTCGCGTTCAGTAATTTGAAATTCGACAAGGAATCCGTCGGCGCGAATGACGATCTCGCCGCAACCGTCGAAGTGAAGAACACCGGAAAGATGGCGGGTGACGCAGTTGTGCAGATCTATCTTTCGCGTCCCGGAGTAGATGGTGCGCCGATTCGGTCTTTGGCCGGAATTCGGCGCGTGAGCCTGAATCCGGACGAAAGCAAATCAGTGTCGATTCAGATACCGAATCGCAATCTGAGCGTGGTGACGCCGGAGGGCGCGAGGAGAATCGTCGCTGGCCAGGTACAAATTTGGGCCGGCGATGGCCAGCCCGTCGCGCGTGTGGGTCTGACCAAGCCCGCGGGGGTTGCCGGAACGGTCACGCTCCAAGGCAGCGCGATTCTGCCGAAGTAGAATTTCGTGTGGCCGGCGGCTTAAGCTTTGATGCGACTCAGATGGCATAAGTTTTGACGCCAGAACGGAGTGCTCAAATTCGATAAGCACCGGAGTAAGAATTTTTATTACAGGTCTTCAACTTCGTTTTGCGAAGCGTAGCACGCGATCATTCCTGTACTTCCAGAGAGGAATCAATGGCGCTCAAATTCGTTCATCAATCTAAGGCTGAACTGGCACGCTGTTTCTCGAATTCGTCCTTGGCTACTGCATTCACTTGTTTCTTGCGGAGAGTATCGCTTTCCACGCGGGCATCTCGGGTCCTCATTATTCTAGTAGCGGCGGCCTTAACTGTACCTGTTTTGGCTGCACAGAAGATCGATTTGTCCGTGGATGCGTCGAAGACGGGCGCAAAGATTGACCGCAACATCTTTGGTCAGTTCGCGGAGCATCTTGGCCATGGAATTTACGACGGTATTTGGGTCGGCCCAGATTCCAGGATTCCTAACACGCGCGGCATCCGTAATGACGTAGTGGCCGCGCTGAAAGCCATTAAGGTACCGAACGTGCGCTGGCCCGGTGGCTGCTTCGCCGATGAATATCACTGGCGCAACGGTGTTGGGCCCGTCAGTCAGCGCGCGGTGACCCTCAATCCCAACTGGGGCGGCGTTACCGAGCCGAACACGTTCGGAACCAACGAATTCATGGACTTCGTCGATCAGATTGGCGCCGAGGCTTACCTCTCGGTCAATGTTGGTTCTGGCACACCGCGGGAAGCAGCCGAATGGCTGGAATACATGACCGCCTCGCAATCGACGACCTTGGGCAAGGAACGCGCCGCCAACGGTCATCCCGCTCCCTACAAGGTCGCATATCTCGGCATTGGCAACGAGAGCTGGGACTGCGGCGGTAACATGACGCCGGATTATTATCTGAGCCAGCTCAAGATCTACAGCCGATTCGTGCGCAACTTCAATCCCGCCCAGCAGGACAAGGACCAAATGCTGAAGATCGCTGTCGGACCAGGAGGCGGCGAACCTCGGTGGACCGAATGGACGGAAACCATCATGAAGGCGTATCAGCAGCACACCTGGAGCTGGGATATGAACGGTCTCTCGATGCATAGCTATACGGTGGTGAAGTGGCCGCCTTCATACAAGTCCGTCGGGTTCGGAGAAACCGAGTACAGCCAAATTCTCAAGAACACGATGGATATGGAAAGTCTGATTAGCAAGCATTCGGGCATCATGGACAAGTATGACCCCGAGAAGAAGGTGGCTCTGGTTGTCGACGAATGGGGCGGTTGGTATGCGCCTTTGCCGGGGAGCAATCCGGGTTTCCTAGTCCAGCAGAACAGCATGCGTGATGCCGTTCTGGCCGCATTGAACCTGAACATCTTTTCCCGTCATGCCGACCGCGTGCGCATGGCCAACATTGCCCAGATGATTAATGTTCTGCAGGCCATGATCATGACGGATAAGGAAAAGATGGTTCTGACTCCTACCTACTACGTCTTCAAAATGTATGTTCCATTCCAGGACGCAACGTTCATCCCCGTCACTTTCGATGCCGGTACATACACGCACGGTGACATTACATTGCCGCGTATCGATGCGATCGCTGCCAAGGACACCACTGGGAAGTTCTGGCTGGAGTTGACCAATCTGGATCCGAATGAGTCCACCGAAGTCGAGGCGAATCTTCGGGGCATCAGCGCTAAGTCGGCAGTCGGAGAAACCCTCACCGCGCCCAAGGTGGACAGCGTCAACAGCTTCGAGGCGCCAAATACAGTGGTGCCGAAGCCGGTCTCAGCAAAGATTCAGGGCGGTAAGTTATCTCTGAAACTGGAACCCAAATCTGTGACGGTAATCTCATTTGAGCAATGAGACGCCAGTATCCCCTGCCTACTAAATTGACTTGAAGGGTCCGGCATCAGTCGGGCCCTTAATCGCCGCGGGTTGCGATGTCCCGGAAGGTTGGACGGTGATTCTGCAGGTTGCAGGTGTGCGAGGTCAATGGAGCCAAAGGTCTCGGGCGCAGGACCGTGATCCGAACGCATGGATGATCTAGAACTCGAGAGTGAGCTTAAAGCCCAAGTTGAAGTGTTTGGCTTGAGAGATGAGTCCGAGCAGCACCTTTGTGGGCTGACTGCATACGCAGTCGGAGTTGGATAGATCATCAACAGTACCGGCCCGCAATTCGGTGGATGTGTACAGTCGGGTTCTGTGGCAGCGGTGGCATTCGACTGTGATGGCTGTGATGTCCTGCAATGCGGGTTTGGCGGTTACGTCTAAGCTCATAATCCTCCCTACTCCTTTGCTCACGAACTAAGCATTCTGACTCCGGCTGGGAGCGGGTACAGTGATACAAGTCACAGCATCCCGATTGCTGCTGAGGAGGTTGGTGAATCTTCAGACGTGAAATGAGTTCCAGGAGCGAGCCTGATGCGGTCATCTCTGACGCTGGGATAACTATGCCGGGAAGACTTAAGAACTTGAGAAACAGCGTCCTCGTATACTGACGTCGGGGGCGTTCTAGAACGCTTGCTGCATGGGCGGCGCGTTGCTTCTCGATTCGCGCATCATAACTTCGCGCATCGTAACAAGATCGGCTCATCTGGGGGCGAATGGCATCAGACGCGCAGATGAGAAACGAACGCAGACAACGCTCGGGCGGCGATTGCAGCCGGTTCCAGGTTGGTGCCCCGAGTGCGGCAGCGTTCGGCGTGAAACTTTCCAGAGTGACGTTACGATCTACAATTCGCGGCGGGGTTGATCAAGGGAATTGCCACGCGCGAAAACCTACCGGGCGCGAAGTTGCCGCGGGGATGTTCAGTCGTCCTCTCCTGCTTCTGCTCATCATCTTCTGCGTGGCATCAAGCCGTTCTCAGACCGCTCCCGACAATAGGACGAACGGCGGGAGTAGGTCGAATGCGTCGTCTGTCGAGCACGTATTGGCGAAGGCCCAGTCTGCGGCACTCGATCGGCACTATTCGCAGGCTATCAAGCTGCTGCGGGCTGGGTTGAAGCAGAATCCGGGGAACTTGCAGTTGCAGCTTGAATTGGGCCGTTCGTACCTGGCCATCGGACAAGATGGCAAGGCGGAGCATTTGTTTCGAGAGATCCTCAAAACGAAACCAGAGGACCGCGACGCGGAGTTGGAGCTAGCGCGTTGCAGAGCATACCAGGGGCATTTCGATGAGTCGAATGAGCTGTACCGGCTCCTGCTGAGAATCAATCCGGCGGACGAGGCCGCGGCGATTGGGCTGGCGGGCAACCTGCTTCATCAAGGGCGCAGGGCAGAGGCGGCATCGGTGGCCGATGCGGGATTGGCTTACCATGCCAACAGTCTCCGGTTGCTCGAGTATCGAGACCGAATCGCCAGCGGACTGATGGGGGCGGATGAGCGGTCTTTGCCGCTACCGGGAAATGTCTTTTCGACCGATACGGAATTCGTTAATGACTCAGCCGGGAACCACTCCTGGCGCGGCACGGAGCGTCTGGAGCTCAAGATTCGACCGGGGCTTACTAGCGATCTGCACTTGGAGGAGCAGTTCCTTCACAGTTTCGATAACCCGCTCGATGTGGTGCAGGTTTTTTCTGAGACTCTGCGTTGGCGTCCGCGGGAGAAGTTGGGGCTCTCATTGGGCGGAGGCGGTGTGCGCTTCGACAACGGCGATGTAAGCGCGATCTACGACACCACGCTCACAAAACAGGTTGGAAGCAGGTTGCTGCTCGGGGCGGGATTCTCTCGAATTCCCATCCTCCCTGACGCGGAGGCAGCCGAGTACCGCATTACGGCGCAGGGGTGGGAGGCCTTTGGTCTGTGGGCACCGAACAGTTGGCAGGTCAATGCGCGAGTTTCGCGCAGACACTTCACCGATGGGAATGTCGGCGGACTGGAGGGGATGGAGGCTGTCCATCAGTGGAGGACGCCTAAGATCAACTGCGTTGCAAGCTTCCGGTTCCGCCATTATGACTTCAGCGAGAATCTGGCGCACGGATATTTCAGCCCTGACAACTATCAGAGCTATCAGGGCGGAGGGGGCGTTATTTTTCATCCCAACCGAAAATATCGCGGGGAACTCACAGCGCGGCTGGGAGCGGAATCTATCGCCAGCGGCGCCCCCTTCCAGGCGGCATGGGAGATTACCACGCGAAACCAGCTGACTCTGGGACATTGGGAACTGGGATTGGACTATTCGCGATACCACATGGCACAGGTAACCGGAGCTTTCCGGGCAGATGCGGCGCGCTTCGAATTCGCCTATCATTTCTGAGATTTCGGTTCTGGCACGTGGCGTGCTTCACTCCTGTCCGGGTAAAGGAGATGCTGCCAGCGAAAGTCATGCCGATGGATATTCTTGTAGTTGATGATGACAGAGCTACGCGACAGTGGTTGAGTTCCGTTCTAACCGCCGAAGGACATACCTGCTATGTCGCCCGCGACCTTGCGGAGGCGGAAGCGCACCTCGAAGAACGAAGCCTGCAACTAGCACTCGTCGATATTTATCTAGGGAGCGCCAATGGGGTCGCATTCCTCAAGCGAATCAAAGAAGTTCAGCCCGACTGCGACTGTGTGATGATGACGGCTCACGCTAGCGTGGAAACCTTCGCGCGGTCCGTGCGGGACGGCGCCGTCGAGTATCTGGGCAAGCCGTTGCGGGTCGATGAGCTGCTGACCTGCATTGCGCGACTGAAGGCCCGGCGGGAAGGGCTCACGGCCGGTGCGGCACCGCAAGCCGAAGAACCCGAGGGATTTGAGGGCACGGCGATCGTAGGGCGGAGTGCCAAGATGCTGGAGGTGTACCGGACGATTGCCCGAGTGGCGCCGACCGACGCGACTGTGCTGATCGTGGGAGCCAGCGGATCTGGCAAGGAGAGAGTGGCGCGCGCGATTCACGAGCACAGCCAGCGAGCAAGCAAGTCGATGACCGCCATCAACTGCGGCGCGCTCGCGGAAAGCGTTCTAGAAAGTGAACTCTTCGGGCATGAGAAGGGTGCCTTTACGGGTGCGGACGCGGCGCGGCGCGGACTTTTCGAGAGTTCGAATGGAGGCACGATTTTTCTCGATGAAATCTCGGAAACCACTCCCGGATTTCAGGTGAAATTGTTGCGCGTGCTGCAAGAACGTCAAGTGCGGCGGCTCGGCTCGAACACTTCAACGGCCGTGGATGTGCGAATTCTGGCAGCCACAAATGCCGACTTGATGGAGCGCATCCGTTCGAAGCAGTTTCGCGAGGATCTCTACTATCGCTTGAGTGTCATCACCATTCGCCTGCCTTCGCTGGATGAGAGGCGTGAGGATGTTCCGCTTCTGGCGCAGCACTTCCTGGCCCGTTTCAACAAGAACAACGCGCGGCAGGTTACGTTGCAGGCAGCAAGCCTCGATCTGCTGTCGGAGATGTCGTGGCCGGGGAATGTGCGAGAACTGGAAAACCTGATTGAGAAGGCGGCAATCTTATCGGCTACTGGGGTGATCAGCCCAGAGGACATAGCCCGGTGCCGCGAAGATGGAATACCGACAATTGCGGCTGCTCCAATAGCTCCGTTGGCAGTTGCTTCTCCAGCGCTGGATGGTTTGAATCTAAAGGAAACTGAGAGGCAACAAATCATCCGCGCTTTGCGGGAGTCAGAAGGCAATCGCTCGCAAGCCGCCCGCATGCTGGGGATTGAGCGCAAGTCTCTCTACAAGAAAGCCAGGCGTCTGGGCATCGATCTTGATGCAATTGACAAATGAGAGCCATTTCCGCGGGTGATCGCAGGCCTAGTCTCGCGACAAGTTGGCTCACCTTGAACGTTGTGCTGCTCGCCCTGATCGCGATTCTCAGCCTGACCTATCCGGTGGAAGAGTTGAGCCGCAGGCTGGGAGACGAATACTTCCGTCTGCGTGGCCAACAAGCGACTTCGTCATCCGTGGTGCTTGTCCTCATCGATGATGTCAGCCTGCAACGTTACGGACGCTGGCCATGGCCCAGAACGCAACTGGCTCGCTTAGTTCGTGCGGTCAGCCAACAGCATCCTGCCGTAATTGGACTTGATTTCCTCCTGACGGAACCTGGGGATACAAGAGGCGACGGCGAACTCGCGAAAGCTATCCAGGAATCGGGCAATGTCGTACTGGCCGCGAAGCTCGGGGGTGCGCCGGACCGAGCGTGGATTGATCCCTTACCTGCGTTGCGCAGCCGCGCCGCCGGTGTCGGTCATGTCGAGGCGGAGACCGATTCGGATGGGATCGGGCGGCGGGTGCCGCTGATTGAGCTGAGTGCGGACGGTCCGCGATGGCCTCTCGCGGTGGAGGCAGCGCGGGTTGCGCTTGGACAGTCGCCTCGCCTGGATCGGAACTTGCTCTCCATTGGAGACCGGCGCATTTCGGTTGAGGGGAAGCCACGCGAAGGCAGCGATCAAGGCTGGATTTCGTATCCGGCTCAATTCCTGGTGGTTAACTTCCGTCAACAACTTGCGCCGGGACAAATCGAGCCCGCTTTTTTGGCCCTATCGGCAGCAAGTATCCTCGACGGAAAGACGCGCCCCGAGATCCGGGGAAAGGCGGTGCTGATCGGGTTTGGAGCCTCCGATCTGAGCGACCGGATCGCCACTCCGGTCAGCGGCCAGATGCCAATGCCGGGAATAGAAGTGCATGCCAATCTTCTCGATGGTCTGCTCCGCGGAAAGGGAATTAGGCACGCCACGCTCAACTCTGAGCTCGTTATGTTGCTTGTGTTCTCGTTGATCGCGACGTGGTTCGTTCTGCGCAATCCTGGGTGGAAGTCGGCATGGATTCCGATCGTTCTCTTCGCAGGCTGTTATGCCGGCGGATTCTGGCTCTTTCGTGATCAAGGCATCTTGGTTGATTTTGGACCGCTGTTGTGTACCGCGATTCTGGCCGTTCCGCTGGCGCAGTTGGAGAATCTTGCCCTCGTCAATCGGGCTCTGACGAAGGGACTGCAGCAGCTACGCGGAACCCTGTTCGCCGGATCCACGACGGGGCAGTTGCCAAGTTTCCAGCCGGACGCCAGTCTGCAGGATGCGGCCGACCTGCCGCAGAAACTGGACCTCATCCAGAAGCTGCAATCGGAACTCGCGGCGTCGTACACCTTTCGCCAGAACCTGCTGGAGTCCATACATGAAGCGCTCGCCGTTTTCGATGCAGCGGGAAAAAGCGAGTTCTGTAATCCGCACTGGGAACGATTTTGCGAGAAGCAGAACTGGAGTTCGTCAATTGGGCTGGCGGAGTTGGGTCGTCGACTGGGGCATCCGGCATGGTCGAATCTGGAGCGACGCATGCGCCAGAACGATCTTCCACCGGAGAGCGAAGTGTACTTAGGGGGCGGCTTCTGGCAGGTCCGGGGAATGCGTCTGGCCGCTGAGGATGGAGCCCGCCCGCGTTGGATGGTGGTGGTCACCGATCTAACCTCTCGATTAGAGCGCGACCAGGCGCGCGCGGAGGCGCTGCGCTTCGTTACCCATGAATTGCGCACACCCTTGGTCTCCATCCAGGGGTTTTCAGAGTTCTTAATGCGTTATCCGAGCGCGACAGGCTCATCCGAAGCGGCGGCAACGATTTTCCGCGAGTCGCAGCGGCTGGTTTCGTTGATCAATACTTACCTCGATGCTTTACGGTTTGACGCGGGCGCAAGATCCCTTCGCAAAGAAGCGATTGACATTCCAGAGATGGTGGAGCAGGTGGAGAAAGTCATGGCTCCGATTGCGGACTCGGCTGAGATCCAGATCTCGGTAGATCTGGCGCCATCCCTTCCAAAGCTATTTGGCGATCCTCCGATGCTTACCGGGGTTTTGTTGAACCTGCTGAACAATGCTGTGAAGTACAGCGCTGCTGGAAGCCGAGTGTCGCTTCGGGTCTACTGTGACGGCTCCGCGGTGATGTTTGAGGTAAGCAATCCCGGAGCGCCGATTCCGCCCGAGCAGTTGTCCCACTTGTTCGAACCTTTTTACCGTGCGCAAGAACACGAGACATCGTCGGCCGGATGGGGGCTGGGATTGACTTTCGTGAAGAGAATCGTTGAGGAGCATCAGGGAACGATCGAGGCCACCAGCGATGATGCGGGAATCAAGGTCCGGGTCAGGATTCCCAACGCCTCCCCCCACCTGGGTCTTGAGGGTGCGTTCGGATGACCCACTGCCGCGGGTCAAAAACGCCCAATGCCCCACCTGAATGCACGAGCGGGGGTCATGAGCCCGGTAGTGCGCAGCAGCAATGCTGATTCTTATCACTGACGCGAGCGTTTGCGTTCCAATTTGAAATGGCCCGGCAGTTGCTCGCTGATAGTCCACGAGAAGTCTCAGTGGAGTGCCAGTGGCGATGCAACAAGGTCGGGGCGGTGAGATGCGGGCGGCTTCAGCAGCAGCTTAGTCCCGTTGGCCTGCAAAGGCGCCACCGCCCCGTTGCTTATCTCAGGGACGGTCACCAGATCTTTAACGGCGGGGAGGGCGCTAAACGATCTCACGAACGGGGAGATCGGACCGCCGCAAACTGGGTGACCATGCGAGCCGATCCTGAGGCTGGCCTCTCTTCCCACAAGGGAGGCCAGGTTTTTGTAAGGCAAGCGACGCGGAAGGACGGGCGCGCCGAGGATGGCTCATTTTATGGACCTGAATCGTCCACGCCCGATGCGGTGGTCTTCGCTGGGGCAATGCTAGACTACGGGTCGGGAATCATGAACTGGTTCAGGCATCGGTCGAAGAGAATGGTGGCGTTTGGCCATTGGCCGCAGTTTTCTGCCAGAAGAGAAGCAATTGCCATAAGAGAAGCTATCTGGGTTGCGGTTGGTGCAGTCCTCCCCGTATATGCCGCAATTACTGTCTGCGCCGCGCAAGCGATTCCTAACAACAGTATTCCGCAGAGTCCTTCTCCCACTTCCGCGCCATTCGCGGGCGCGTTGGTTTCCGATTGGAGAGGATCGGTCCAGGTTCAATTGCCGGGAATCGCCGCGGCTCACCCGTCACGTGGGCAGGTGCTTCCAGAAGGGACTACGCTGGAAACGCGAGATGGCCAGATGGTTCTCGTACTGCGGACGGATGAAAGTGAAATTTTGATCCAGCCGCACTCCAAGTTAGTTCTCCAAGCGCCGCAACCGGGGAACTGGGATGCGCTGCAGATCCTGCTTGGAAAGGTGCGCGCTTTCATTCGCAAGCGCACTGGCGGAGCGGCTCCGTTTCAGATGGGCACGCCCAGCGCGGTGATCGCGGTTCGCGGCACGAGGTTCGACGTAGAAGTGAACGGGACTGGCGTGACCGAAGTGGATGTTTTCGAAGGCTTAGTTGAAGTGAGCTCCGCTACGTTGCCGGGAGTTTCCGTTCTCGTGCGTCCGGGCATGTCCACCCGCGTGGGCGTTGGCTCTGTGCCCGAAAGGCCGGTACCCACTCGCGAAATTCGTCCCGACGTGGAGGTCCCGGACCACATGGCGAGACTTGAGTTTGAGCGTGAGCGCGCTCTCCAGGTCGAACGGACATGGGACGGCGAGTATGGCGAGAGGGATGCCGGAGATGCAGCTGAGGCATCTCACGAAGGTGGAGAATCGGAAACGGGCGATCATTGAGTTTTCTTGGCCCGGTTCGCTACGTCCTGAAAAGAGGATTCAGCCCGGCAGATTCAGGAGTAATCTCCGCCATAGCTGAAAAGCAGTTTCAATCTTCTTCCCCGGTATTACGATTCCGGCTATCCTTAAAAGTCTAGCTTCGCCTGCTAACTCGCGCCTGCTGTTCTTGCAGAGGACTTGCAATGATTCGATCGTCCTTGGTCGTATTCCTACTCTTTTCTGCTGCGCTTACCTGGTCACAAACCTTCGCGCGAACGGACATCGACGTCGTTGCGCCGGACGGAACCAAACTGCGTGCTAGCTTCTTCGCAGCGAGCAAGCCCGGACCGGGTGTGCTGTTCTTGCACATGTGCAATACCGCGCGGAAATCATGGGAGCCGGTCGCGGTTGGTTTGAGTCAGGCCGGGATTAATGTGCTGACAGTAGACAATCGCGGATTTGGCGAGAGCGGTGGCCCAAGGTTCGAGGGTGGTTCTCCGGCAGTGATCAAACAGTTGAATGAGGCCTGGCCGGGAGATTTCGATGCAGCCTATCAATTCCTGCTGGCGCAGCCAGGCGTCGATAAAACACGAATCGCCGCGGGTGGCGGAAGTTGTGGCGTGGACAACGCGATCAGGCTGGCTGAAAGGCATCCGGATCTCACGGCTCTTGTCCTCCTGGCAGGATCGACCGACGTTAAAGGTTACAACTTCATTGAACAGCACCCCGAAATCCCGGTTTTTACGGCCGCCGCTGCCGATGATGAATACAATCCATCAACCTTGCAACTGATGCAATGGACGCGTGATTTATCGAACAATGCTCAGAGCCAGTTTGAAGGGTTTGCCAATGGCCGCCAAGGAACCGAAATATTTGCGTCGCATCCGGAATTGATTCAGCACATCAATGCCTTCTTGGTAAAAGCTCTGATCACGTTACCCTCGCAACCGAATGCGCCCGTTTCCCGGCCCAAGACTGCTGTGTCGGAGTTTTGGCAGGCGGCCAACCAGAAGGGCGGAGCTGCTCGAGCGGCGGAGATGTTTCACAGACCGGGCGAGCGAAAAACCGGGGCACCTTTGTTTGCCGAGCTTCCCATAAATCTTCTGGGTTATGAGCGTCTGCAGGCCGGCGATGTACAAGACGCGATCGAACTCTTCAAGCTCAATACGGAAGCATATCCGGCCTCCGCCAACGCGCAGGATAGCTTGAGTGATGGGTATCTTGCGGCCGGGAACAACAATCTTGCGCTGGTCGCCGAGGAAAAGTGTCGGGCACTACTGCCGAATGATTCCAGCGGCGGGGAGTTCAAGGCGGCACTTGGCAAGCAAGCCAAGGAGAAGATCGCTAAGCTCAAAGGCGAATAGAAATAGAGAGTCTAGTTGGATAACTTGTGTCGGAAACGCCGCATCCTAGCGCTAAGTCCGTGGTACTCTCGGGCTGATTGCGATTGTTTTGGGAGGTGCTGCATGCGAGTGCTGGGTACAGTACTCTTGATTTCTGGCATCGTTTGGGGACAGGCCGCGGTTAAGACTCCCGACACGCCTGCGGTTCAGAGTTCGATGCAGAAGTCAGCTCCATCCATCGCGGCGGAGCCTGCCGCACGCAGAGTCCAGTTCCATAGTGATTCCCGCGGGATCGAAGATTCCGCTCTCGTTGAAGCAGGCTATCTCAACAAAGAATGCCCGTGAGGGCGATCCGGTGTATGCCGAGACCGTATTCCCGTTCGTGGTGAATGAACGTGTGCTGATTCCGGCGGGGACTTACATTCAGGGCAAGATCATGCACACCGAGCACGCCGGGCGATCGAAGAAGCGTGCTGAGTTGCTGATTCACTTCACGTCAATGATTTATCCGAGCGGCTATACGGTCATGTTGCCGGGTTCAATCGACAACACGCCGGGTGCCGACAATAAGGGCGTGAAGGACTCCGAAGGAACGATTCAGCAGGACAAGGACACGGGCAAGCGTCTGGAAGACGCCGCGAAAGGGGCGGCCGTCGGAGGGACTGTGGGAAGTATCGGCGGGGTCGCGGCCGGAGGTATGAACGGCGCACGCTACGGTGGATTGGCCGGTATTGCGGGGGGAGTTGCGTGGGCACTGCTGAAGCATGGTCCGGAGTTGAAGTTGGACGCGGGCACTTCTCTCGAGATGGAGATTCAACGGGACGTGCAGGTGGATGCTCGCCGCATTCAGGTGGCGCGAGCCGGGTCGTAATCTGCGGCTTCCGGCGTTCTGCTCCCGGCGTCCTCGCCGGAGAATGATGATGGCTTGCCTTCGATGCGCGATCACGCATCAAGGCTGGTAACGTCTCTACTGCCAATTTAGGCTTCCGCTTTGTTCTCACTGCTATACAATCCGCGATAGGAGTGTTTCTAGCTCCTAGTGGAGGGCGTCCGTGGAAGGTATAGGGGTTGGCTTCGGCACTATTGTCGTTGTTATCTTCGTTATCTATTTCCTGAGTTCCATCAAGATTCTCGCGGAGTACGAGCGGGGCGTGATCTTTAGGCTGGGGCGATTGCTGCCCGAGGCCAAGGGACCTGGGTTGATCTTCGTCTTCGCACCACTTGACAGGATAGTGCGCGTGTCGCTGCGGCAAGAGGCGCTGGAAGTTCCTCCGCAAGACATCATCACTCGCGACAACGTTACCTTGAAAGTGAATGCGGTGATCTTCTTGCGCGTGATTGAGCCGCGGAAGGCAGTAGTTGAGGTTTCCAATTACGTCTATCAGACCTCGCAGTTTGCGCAGACCACGTTGCGGTCAGTGCTGGGAGAGCAGGAACTGGATGAACTGCTGGCGCATCGTGACAAGATAAATCTGCGGCTGCAGAGCATTCTCGATACGCATACTTCGCCCTGGGGCGTAAAAGTCACGAACGTCGAAGTGAAGCAGGTCGACATGCCGGAGTCAATGCTACGCGCGATGGCTAAACAAGCCGAGGCTGAACGCGAGAAGCGGTCGAAGATCATCCACGCGGAAGGCGAGTTCTCGGCGGCGCAGCGGTTGGTCGACGCGGCACATCTCTTGTCAAGCGAGCCGGTGAGCGTGCAGTTGCGTTACTTGCAGACTCTGACGGAAATCGGTGTGGAGAAGAATACAACCGTAGTGTTTCCGGTTCCGGTCGACTTCTTCTCGGGCATTCAGAAGTTGCTGGGTAGTAGTGGCGACAAAGTACCTGCGGCAGCGCCGGCCGCTCCGCCAGCGGCGAAGACGGCTTAGGGCTCGCGGCTTGTTGACGACGATGGGGCGGGGGCGATCTGTCCTCGCGCATAACCGGCGAATGCCGGCAGCGCACACTGGAGTGGAACTATGGCTTCGTCACAGGACACTGAAATCACGCTGGGAACAGGTAAGCTGCTGTTCTTGTTCTTCGGTCTGGTTGCGATCTGCGCTGTTTTCTTCGCGCTGGGCTATTCGCTTGGGCGCAAGTCCGAGCCCAGCATTACGACTGCAAGCGCGGCAATGAATCCGGAGCCTGCAACGAATGCGAAGAAAGCGGGCGGAAACGCGGCCCAGTCTCCGCAGATGACCTTTTACAAAAACGTCGAGCAGAAAGAAGCCAGCCCCGAGTTGGCTGCACCTGCTGACGCGAAGAACGACACCGCTGCGGCTCCGGCGACTCCAGTTCCAGTTCCGGCGAGCACGTCAGCGCCGGTAGATCCCTCTACGACGATTCCAACTTCCGGATACTTCGTCCAGGTCGCGGCTGTGAGTAAACAGGAAGATGCCGACTCTCTGGTGGATGCGTTGAAGAAGAAGGAATATCCCGCGTTCGTAGCCTCCGGCGCGGCGACCGACAAACTGTTCCGCGTACAACTGGGGCCGTTCGCCGAGATCAAAGATGCCGAGGCGACGCGGACTAAGCTTGTTGGCGATGGGTATAGCCCCATCGTGAAGAAGTAGGGATGCACCCGCTGCAATTTGTCTTCATTTACAGCCGTCGGTTTGCTGATACCTGTAATCGTCTATGCCAAACTCCGACTCTGCATTGGATAAAGCTCTGCGCGCGATCGCCGATCCTACGCGACGCCGCATTCTGCAGGTTTTGCGAGAAGGTATCCCGGAGGCAAAACAGGCTGGGAGGAGTGCATCCGGGCATTGTCTTTGCGGCGGAGAGATCGAAGAGCGTATTCGCTTGTCGCAGCCAACAATCTCGCATCACATGGCGATCCTGACGAAAGCCGGGTTAGTTGAGGCCAATAAACAGGGACAGTGGCGTTGGTATCGGAGGAATGAGAAGGCGATCCGCCAGATCGCCAAGATGCTGCGGGGCAGGCTCTGAGAGATTTCAGATTTCTACGATCTCAGATTGCAGATTGAAAACTCTATCGCAAGTATTCCTTTCGCGACAAGATCTGAAATATCGACAATGCCTTCACTAACGTCCCAGTGCCCATTTCTCCAACTCTCCGGTAGTCCGCATCACGCCCAGTTGCGCCCTCTGTAGATCGAACGTCACATCCTGGAGTGTGATGAAGCGCTCGCTCATTTGGAAGCGGGCGGCGTCCAGATCGTGAAGATTTGCCGTGCCGGCATCGATCCGAGTTTGAGTCGCGCTCAGGTCCTTTTCAGCGAGCTCGTATTCGAGTTGGGCGACATCGTGGGCAGCCTGAAGCTGAGCCACCGAACGCTGCAGGCGGAGCGTTCCTTCCGAGACCTTGTCGTGGATGGCTTCCGCCTGCTTCTTCGATTTCAAGGCGTCGGCGTCCGCGGCTTGCGCGCGCGAACGTTGTGTCGCATTGAACAGCGGGAACCGGATGCTTACGCCGACAGTCGCGTTGTTCTGCTGAAAGACGTTGGTCACACAAAGGAATTCACCCAGAGGGGTGGTGCAGGGCTTGGATGGAATGTAGTAGTTCTGGTAGTTGTTGAACTTCGAGAGAAGAGCATATTGAGCGGCGAAATCAATGCTCGGCAAGAGGGCGCGATGCTCTCCCTTAGCGCGCAAATACTGCGCGCGCGCGTGCTCGACGGCGGCTTCAACCCCGGGCGTCGATGTCGCAAAATCCGTGTTCGTGGCGTCGGCGGGTGGAGAGGGTGGCGCGGGAATTGAGCCAGGATCAGTCTGGATGGTGGAGGCAGGAACTCCAGTGAGCTTCGAGAGATGCTCGCGCAGCACATCCGCAGATCCTCGAGCCTCAACGATCCGCAATCGCACGCGAGCAGCGGAGAGCCGGGCCTTCGTTCCATCGAGATCGCTGTCCACCCCTTCTTTGACTCGTTCGCTCACGGCGGCTTGAAACTTGTTGGCATCGGCTTCGACTTCCTGCAGCTTGGCTAAACGCTCCTCCCATTTCGAGAGTTCTGCATAACTCTGTGCAGCGTCCTGGATGACTGCATCGCGCTGATCTTTGGTATTGAGAGAGGCCATTTTCGAATCGGCTTTTGCTGCTTGAATGAACGCGCGAAGCGATGGGTTCAACAGGGCAGATTGAGCATTGATGTTAAACAGGGCGGGGGCGGAGCCTTCGAGAGCAAGGGGAAAACCGTAAGAGAACCCCAGGCCGGCACCGGTCGTGAGTTGCGGGACGTAGCTGTTGCGCAACTCGCGGTAGCTCGCGTCCATGCGCTGCTGGTCGGCTGCGGCCACTGCGCCCGCAGTGGCGTGGGACAATGCGAGTTCGACGATTCGCTTCAACGGAATCGGTTCGGCAAAAAGAGAGGCAGGAAGTAGAACCAGGACCAGGATGTATTTCAAGCCAAGCGCAGTGCGGCACAAAGTCTTCATTGCGTCCCTTTCCAGGCGATCTGCAAGCGAGCTATGAACAATTTGGGTGCAAGTGAAATTCTAAATGTCAGATGAAGGCCGAGGAGTGTTTTTCAGCATTCAAGGCTCTGACCGCGTGAATCCGAGAGGGAACAGTCTTAACCGGGGTGATCCAGTTTCTTCAAGTCGTCCTTAGCGCGGGTGTAGTTCCGAAACAGGTCCAATGCGGCGCGGAACTCTTCGGCTGCCCCTAGTTTGTCACCCTGCTTCGCTAATACCTCTCCCAGAATGGTGTGGGCCTTGAAGGCTGGGCCTTCTTCGCACAGCCGGTTCGAGAGATAGCGCCGCAATAGGCGCACCGCCAATGGATAGTTACGCTGCGTACGGAGTAAGAGATTGCCCGCATACATCAGCGATTCGGGATGATCAATGGGAGCGTTCTCGGTGTGAACGAGGGCCTGCTCCATCTCCTCGTAACGGTGCGCGTACATGAAAAAGTTTGCGAGATCCACCCATCCGCGAACCGCTCCGTGACTGGCTGTTATTTCGGCGCGATATTCAGTCTCGGCCTTGGCAGGGTCTTTGTCTTTTTCCGCCACACGAGCCAAGACCCAGTGTCCAATCGCTGGATCAAGCGACATGAGTGCATCCGCCTGCTGTCGAGCTTTGTCTTTCCCTCCACCAACGATGGCCGGAGCTTCGGCGCAATATTCGCCTAGGTCCATGCGAGCGTCTACGTTCTTTGGATCAAGTTCTACGGCACGCTCGAACGCGGTGTGTGCCCTTTTCGCCAGTCCTGGAGCGGAAAGAAAACTGGAGCGGTCTGCTTTTTCGCCATACAGGCGCCCGAGCCAGAGTTGATATGTGCTGTTCTGTGGATCAAGGCTGACAGCGCGCTCACAGTTGGAGATTCCGCGGTCCCATTCTTCCATCATGAAATAGGCGCGGCAGAGCAGGTTGTAGGAGTGCGCATCGTTGGGGACATGATTGACTTGCTGCTCGAGATCGGGGACAGCGGCATCTACGTGGCCCTCAATCAGGAGTTGCAGCACAGAAGGGAGTGCGAATGCGCCGAGGGTCAGGCACAACACAAGCAGCCATGAAAGATTCCGGAACTTCATTCGTTGAAGGCCTGTACTTATATCTTTTTAATGCAACACAACGCATTAGGACGCTACGTTCGAGACCTCTCCCGGACGCAGTTACGCGGACGCGCAACTCAGGGTACGAGTCTTACGGTGGCCCCATCGACCAGGGGCTTCGATTCTTCGGCGGGCAGGGCGACTTTCTCTCCTTCGGAGAGCCCGTCCGTGATTTCTACCCGGGTAAGGTTCTGCAGCGAAAACTGTACAGTCTGCCGTTTCAAACGGCCGTCCACAATTCGAAAGACGTAGGGTTTGCTGTCATCCATGCGCAGCGCGTCGCGCTGCAGAGTGAGGACGTTATTGTGTTCTGCCACTACGATGGTGACCCCAACGTTGATGTTGGGCAGCAGACGAAGGTCTTCATTGTCGATCAGACAGGTGGTCTCACCGACATTTCTAGAGCCTCGGGGCTTCACCGTCGCAGGAATAGTGTTGACCATGCCTGTCCATGTCCGGCCGGGGATCGCATCCCATGTAATCTCTACTCTTTGCCCAACCTGAAGGCGCCCCACATCAGGTTCATCGACGAAGGCGCGCACGAGAACACGCGCAAGGTCGGCTTCTTGCAGCAGAAACTCACCGCTGGGGACGAATGCCCCGGCCTTTACGGGAAGGGAATACACGATGCCGTCGAATGGGGCGCGGACATTCGATCTGCGCAGCGCATCCTCCGCGCTCTCGTAAGCAGCTTGAGCCTCGGCCGCCTGAGCTTCTGTGCTGGCGAGTTCCGGAGCGGAGTAGCGGTCTTCTTGTTTCTGCTGCAACAAACTGAGATCCGCCTGCGAGCTGTGCAGAGTCTGCTCGGCCTGAAGAACCTCACCCTCCGAGGCGGCGCCCTGTTGCTGCAGACGCTTAAGGGCGTCGAGATTCCGTTGAGCGACGTCCCGAGCAGTCTGCGCCTTGCTTAACTGCGCCTTCAGGGTAAGAACTTCTTCTTGCGTACCACTGTTCTTGGTGGCCGATAGGCTCGCTTGGGCTGCTTTGACTTGAGCCTGGGCCTTGGCCGCTTGGGAGCGAATGTCGGCATCGTCGAGTTCGAGAAGGAGCTGGCCCTTGTGGACGTGGTCTCCCTCTTTCACCAGCAGACTCTTCACCGTGGTAGAGATCGGGGCATGGGCTTCAAAATTCTGAATAGGCTCAACTTTGCCATTCGTGGATACTACGCTGCGAATCGGTCCTCGCTGAACTGTGGTCTCGCGTACTTTGAGCGGCGTCTGGTGCAGGTAGGAATACAGGATGAGAACAATCAGGATGGAGAGCGCGGCCCAGATCCCCCACCGACGAGGCGGTGTACGCGAATTGTTCGTCGACGCCAACCTTTTTTCTTTCAGGCTCCGGCAGGAATTACTGTAAGTAGTAATTTACCATCCGAAGGTGCCGACGGTACAAAACTGGCTCGTCCACATGGTACCTATTTGGATGCGGGTACAAGAGCTTCCGCTGCACAACTTGGTTATGCCTTCTCAGTACGGCAGGTTCATGCGAACGTGAGGAGCCGATACAATATGCGTTATGCCTACATCGCCTCGTTACACACCGGAGCATGCCGCGGCCGGCCTCAATTTCAAATTCCCAGAGATTGAAACATGGCCAAACCAGTTTCCGGGATATGAGATTGTCGTGGACGATCCAGAGTTCACGTCCGTTTGCCCAAAGACCGGATTGCCCGACTTCGGCGCTCTCAAAATCCGCTACATGCCTGACCGAGACTGCCTGGAATTGAAGTCGCTGAAAGAATATTTGCAGTGTTACCGCAATCTCGGAATATTCCAGGAGAACGTGGTCAATCAGGTTCTCGAAGACGTGGTGAAGTGGGCGAAGCCGGTGTGGGCGGAAGTGCATGGGGAATTTCGCCCGCGGGGCGGCATCTCGACAACAATTGTGGCGCGGTGGCCGCGCCCAGAAAAACACTAACCACAAAGGGCACGAAGGTTCACGAACGAAACGAGGCGTGGCTTCTTCGTAACCTTCGTGCCCTTCGTGGTTCTAGGGCTCCAGCGCAGAGCCGTGGCCTCTAGTGCACGTGCTATATTCGCCAGACCCGTGCCCCAGGAAAAACTCTATCCACGCACCGCGCTGATCGTCCTCACGGCGCTCAATCTGCTGAACTATGCCGACCGCAATGTCCTGTTTGCGGTGCAGCCGCTGGTGCAGGATGAGTTCCACCTGACAAAAGAACAGATCGGGTATCTGACCAGCGCGTTTCTCGGCTTCTACATGATTGCGGCGCCTTTTGTGGGACCGCTGGCGGACCGTTATTCCCGCAAACTCATCATCGTGCTGGGGGCGTTCTTCTGGAGCGGCCTGACGCTGCTCACAGCGGTGACCCATACCTACACCGAGTTGCTGGTGCGGCATGCGCTGGTAGGCATCGGGGAGGCGACGTTTGTCACGATCGCGCCGACGTTTGTCGCGGATCTCTTCGCGGAGGAAAAGCGCGGGCGGATTCTGGGAGTCTTTTACCTGGCGATTCCTGTGGGATCAGCGATGGGATATCTTCTGGGAGGATATCTTGCGCCTGAGCATGGTTGGCGATTTCCTTTCTACATTGCAGCGGCCCCGGGATTCGTGTTGGGCTTGATTACGTTATTTCTGCGAGAGCCGAAGCGAGGGCAGTATGATTCGGTCCGCGAAGTCCCGTGGCAAACAGTTAAGGGGAATGGTTCTTCGGTTGCACACGCGTTTGCGGTGATTGTGAACTACCTGAAACACCTGTGGGTGGCTCTTGCCCGCAACCCTGCGTTCTTGACCTCGACGCTAGGCATGGCGGCGATGACGTTTTCGCTGGGCGGCATCCAGGTCTGGATGCCTCAGTTTCTCTACAGCGAGCGGCACTACACGTTGGAACATGCCAATCTGCTGTTCGGCATCATCATTGTCGTGGATGGAATTCTGGCGGCGCTAGCGGGGGGCTGGCTGGGCGACTACCTGCTGAAGCGAATGAAGAGTTCGTATTATCTGGTTTCGGCCGCCAGTATGCTGCTGGGCATTCCGGTGATGATTGTAGCGTTGTTCAGCAAGGGCCCGCTGATGATTCCTGCGATCGCAGGAGCTGCGTTCTTCCTGCTGCTGAATACTGCGCCGTTGAATGCGGCGGTCATCAACTCGGTGGGGGCGCATATCCGCGCCACTGCTCTGGCGGTCAATATTTTCATTATTCACATTCTGGGCGACGTGCCTTCGCCCACCATGATGGGTTGGGTTGCCGATAGGCGCTCGCTGCAGGCCGCCTTTGTGCTGCCGGTGATTGCGATGGGGATCTCGGCAGCGATTCTGTTCTACGGGATGAAGTTCGCGCCCGCCGTGGCCGTGGACGGCCCAAAGGCGATCAGCCACTAAGTACACGAAGTATCCGAATGGCTTACCTTTTCTGGATCGCCGGAGTCATTCTCGCGTTGGCGTGGGCGTCTCGTATTGTGGATGCCGCGCTTGGCATGCCGTCTGTCGCTGATGTTTCCCGGCCGGAATGGGATCGAAACCCGGTCCTATCCTCCGGCAATCCACGCGTGTCCATTATCGTCCCCGCACGAAATGAAGAAGTAATCATCGAGCGGGCGCTCAACACTCTTCTGTATCTCGATTACGACAACTATGAAGTGATTGCGGTGAATGATCGCTCGACCGATCGGACCGGCGAGATTATGGAGCGCGTCGCTCGCGCTGCCACTCCAATCGAAGATCAAACGCGCCATTCAGTTGCACAAAAAGCGACGAATGTGGAGCAGCGTTTACGTGTGATTCATCACACGGAATTGCCTCCCGGATGGCTCGGGAAGACGCATGCTATGTGGACTGCGGCCAACTTCGCTACGGGAGACTGGCTGCTGTTTACGGATGCGGATGTGCTGTTCAAGCCCGATTCTGTGCGTCGTGCGCTTGCCTACGCCGAGTCGGAGCGTGCCGATCACGTTGTGCTGTTTCCTCAGATGATTATGAAACGTCCGGGCGAGTACATGATGATCGCATTCTTCCAGACGATGTTTATGTTCGGCCATCGCCCCTGGAAGGTTGCCGACCCGAGCACGGACGATCACATGGGGGTTGGCGCGTTCAATCTGGTTCGGCGGCGCGTCTACGAGGCTGTGGGGACGTATCGGGCGCTGCGGATGGAAGTGCTCGACGATATGAAATTGGGCAAAGTGGTGAAGAAGTCCGGCTTCGCACAGAGGAATGTCTTTGGCGGAGATCTGATCTCAATCCGCTGGGCTCACGGCGCGTGGGGTGTGGTCAACAATCTAACGAAGAACTTCTTCGCGGTGCTTTCGTTCCAATTGTGGCGGACGGCGCTCTCGGTAATTGGTCTCGCGTTCCTGAACTTCGGGCCGTTTCTTGGAGTGTGGCTGGCGCACGGATGGGCACGCGCGCCGTATGCCATCGCACTGGGATCGATGTTTCTGATATACGTCGGCATGTCGTGGCGGTCCGCCGTGCCGCCCTATTACTTCCTCTTGCATCCAGTGAGCACGGCAATGTTCATCTACACGCTGCTGCGCTCGATGTTCCTGACGCTCTGGAATGACGGCATCGTCTGGCGCGGGACCAAATATCCGCTAGAAGAGTTGCGCAAGGGCATGGTGTGAAATTACGAGGCGCTCGCTGCCGCGATCTGCAACTTCACGTTGGGAGCAATCACACCCAGTACCGTCTCCGTCACAGCTTTCTGGCTGATCTTCGCGCCCTCCACTTCTACAAGAGTCACTGCCGAAATTGCGGAGTAGGGCTCCCCTGCGGCAATTATTGCTGCCAGCGCGATCTGCAGGGGCGAAAGACTGGGGTTGAAAGCGACATTCTCGATGTAAGATCCGCGGTAGATGCGGCCTTTTGCCGAGCGGATGGCAACTCCCGAAGGCGACTTGCTGTACGGCGAATAAGCCTTGCGCGCCGCGTCCAGTGCCGCCATGGTCAATGGATCCGACGGATTCTCGCTTAGCAGAAGATCGGACGTCTGTACCGGAAATGCTCCATGCGTCATCCCCAACGCCGCCGGTCCAAACGCGTCGGGAAGAATCTCCGAAAGCTTCACCGGTGGCTTTTGGGGCATCAGGATTCGGATCTCTCCATCAGGCGCCATTTCGTTCATGAACTGGCGGCAATGTCCGCAGGGCGCGCCACCAACGGCAAGTGCGGTCACCGACTGCTCCGAATGCATATATGCATTCGAGAGGGCGGATTGCTCGGCATGGACAGCGAAGCCTAGACACTGGCCGGGGATTTCGATATTCGCTCCAGTGTAGAGCGCGCCGCTCGCCCCGCGCACGACCACTCCCACATAAAAATTCGAGATCGGCGCATGCGAGTAGCTCTGCGCAAGGGGAAGCAGATCGAGCATTAGCTTTTCGATAGTGCTGCTTTCATTTTTCGAGAGATTGGCGGCCTGGTCGGGAGGAATTTGTCCGCTGTAGATGGGATTGGCAAGTAGGTTACTCAACAACTCGCGCGAGTTGTCAGAGAATTTGGGAAGGAGTTTCGCAAGCGCGTCACCGGAGCGTTCATCGGCGAGCAGGGACAAGCCGGGCATTATCATGCCCAAGGCTGAGGTTCCGAGAGCGGCGATTGCCGTGCGGCGCGTCATGGCTTGATCAGCTGTATCCATAGGGACAATTCGGGCACCAGTATAGCTGCTCCGGTTGTGGTTGCGCCGGGGCGGGAATAAGGGTGAGATCGGCAATAGTTCCGCCCACTGCAGAGACGTGCGAGCAACGTCTCTGCGGAGTCAGTCTTGCGGGCTCTGGCCCTCTACATCGGTGCTGTAAACGGCCGTTGCGTTGGGCTTGGATTTCGTCTTCTTCGGCTTCCTCGAAGGATAGAGCCTACCGGCGCTGAAGTGCCCGCGGTTTTCGACGTCGTAGGCCTTGGGCAGCGGCGGGATCATGGCCGCGCCGTTCTTGATCTGGCTGATCCGGCTGAGAATGATCTCCGGTCGCCCGTCGTAGAGCTTCAGCGCTCCGCGGACTTCGATTTCGCGCCCGGCCAAGCGTCGGACATCGCCGACATCCTTCAGGTCGTGGGAGAAGACCACGACAGTAAACGGGCAAGCAATCTGCTCCTCGCAAAAATCCAGGAAGTGCACGCCTTTGTCCCCGACTTTGACCCGGATGACTTTGCCCGCCACGCACTTCGTTTCCCCGATGTGCTGGCCGGTTTCGTGAATCGGCAGGCAGTCGGACGAGAAGAGCGCTGGAGCGACGAACAGGAGCATCAGCAGCGTGATGTGAGGTAAAACTCTGAATAGGTTATTGGAGCGCGCTGCCGGGCTTCGCCCGGCCTGACAGCCGTGGGCGGCTGTCCCCACACGATTCGATCTGGGCGGGCAGCCTCTGGGTGTCCTTGCACGATTGAAAAAAGATGCGAGCACATCATGATTCTAGGCACGGTTGAGGAACTTGGACCGTGGTTCGCGAGAAAAAACCGGTGATGAATTCCAGAACGGGACTGGGCGTTCTCCCCATTTCTCACATAGGATCTACGCGCGAGAAATGGGGCGCCCGAAGAGTCGAAGGATTACTTGAACGACTTGACGGCGGATGCTTCGTCATCCTTTACGTCGAAAACAGTATAGAGCTTCGTGATCTGCAATAGATCGTTGACTTTCTTAGTCAAATTCAGCAGCTTGAGTTCGCCGCCCTGGTTCTTGGTCGTCGTGAAGGCGCTCACCAGTTCACCGATCCCTGAGCTGTCGATGTAGTTCACATCCGCCAGGTTCAGCACGATCTTCTTGTTGCCCTTGCTAAGCAGATCGCGAACCGTGTCGCGAAGGATCACGCTGCCTTCGCCGAGGGTGATGCGACCGCTGCAATCCACAATGGTGACGCCATCCACTTGCCGACTACCAACTTTCATGCTCACTGGGAAGCCTCCTTGCCGCCCGCGGTAGGCCCGTGGACGTGCTTGATCAGTTTGAGTTCGGTGCCCGCAGAGGACGGGCGAATTTCCACCACGTCCATAAACGAGCGCATAAGAAAGATTCCGCGTCCGGAAGTCTTCAGCAGGTTCTCTGGCGCCAGGGGATTGGGTATTTTGCTTAAATCCATCCCCGGACCCTGATCGCGAATCGTGATGATCAGGTCGCCGCCAGTCTGCTCGAAGGCGAGGGTCACTTTCTTGTCCGGTGCATAGGCATTGCCGTGCAGAACGGCGTTGACCGCGCCTTCGCGGACGGCCATGGAAATCTGCATCACTTCGTCTTCGCCAAAGCCGAGTTCGGCTGCAAAGCGGGTGGCTTTTTCCTCGGCACTATCGATCGTCTCCAGTGAGGAGTCTAATGTGTACGAGACCCGTTGCTCGGTCATGGCCATGAACGAAGTGTAAGCGAGTAAACGACCGGGAGGGCAAAAGACTGCTGGAACCCGTCCTCAGGCACTCGCCAGAAGCATTTCCCGGCGAATGCGGTAGTTTGCCTGTGGAATGGGGGGATTGTCAACGACTTACGATGAAACGCTACAGGACGGGCTTGCGGGCTTATAATCTCGCCTCGTGACTGACGGCCCAAAACCGAATTTAAGGGAGCGGCTACGGCGCCTTTTTCTGGGATTCGTAGCGTTCATTCTGGGCGCGGCGATTCTGGCATTCGGAGTGGATTTTGCGGTGCTTCGCATCCGGATCGCTACGAATCGCGACCCGTACGGGTCGGTTTCCGTAAAGCATTACTATGCCGTACACCAGAAGAACGGGAAGACGCAGTTCATCTTCGAGCCGCCACAGGATGAAAGCTGTGTCAATGCACTCTTCCCGCACTCGGGTGCAATGCCGTGCTGGTATTTGAAGCGGCATCCAGAGCAGAGGACGGATATCTAACGGGTAATCTCGTGCCCCTGCGCGCTTTGTCATTCCGAACGGCGAACGCGCGAGGAATCTGCTGTCGCTGGCAGCGTGCTGCGGCGGGCAAATAGCAGATTCCTCGCGCTTTCATGCGTCCGAATGACAAAAGCCGGTTAGCCGGATGGGCTAGAATGTTCCGGCGTCTGGTTCGATCCGGGGGGACCATGTTAAAGAACTGTGTGCGAATGGGATTCATCTTGGTTTTACTGGTTGCGCTCTTCTCGGCACTTGCAGTGGCGAAGGACTCATCCGACCCGCGGCTGCGGAAGGCGTACCGCTTCCAGCAGGGAGGCTGGACCTACGTGCATCTGGAGGGATCCGCTGCGGACGTGGGCTATCAACATGGATACCTGCTTGCCCCGGAGATCGCCGATGCTTTCGCGGCCATCAAGCTCTACGACACGCATCAGAGCGGAAAAAGCTGGGAGTTCTTTCGGACTGCCGCCAGAGAGATGCTGTGGCCGCGAATCGATGCCGAGTATCAGCAGGAATTACAGGGCATCACCGACGGCGTTAAGGCGCAGGGCATGAATCTCGACCTGTATGACATCGTGGCTCTCAACGCCTTCGAAGAGGTCATGGATTATTACCTTCCGTGGCTGAACAAGCAGCAGAAGTCGGCAGCGAACCCGAAGCTGAAGGCCCCTGGGAACTGCAGCGCCTTCATTGCAACCGGCGGCATGACGAAGGGTCACCAGGTCGTGATCGCCCATAACAACTGGACTAGCTATCTGGCGGGCGAGCGGTGGGTGATCATTTTCGACATTCAGCCCGAACACGGCAATCGCATTCTGATGGACGGCTTTCCGGGCGTGATTACCAGCGACGATGATTTCGGAGTGAACTCGGCAGGGATCATGTTCACCGAGACCACCATCACACAGTTCGAAGGATGGGACCCGAATGGCAAGCCAGAGTTCATGCGCTCGCGCAAGGCGATGCAGTACGCGAACAGCATTGACGATTACGTCCGCATCATCAAGGAAGGGAACAATGGCGGATATGCGAATGACTGGCTTATCGGCGACCGCAAGACGGGAGAGATCGGGTATCTGGAGCTCGGGCTCAAGAACACTCCACTCTGGCGCACAAAAGACGGCTACTTCGTAAGTTCAAATTTTGCGCGTGATCCGAAGGTGATTAAAGACGAGACCACATTTGATCCGAACGACGCCTCATCTTCTCCCAATGCGCGCCATATTCGCTGGGAGGAATTGATCAAGCAGGCGAAAGGGAAGATCGACGTCACCATGGCCGAGCAGTTCCTGGGCGATCACGCCGACACCTTCGCAGAATCGCATGTGGTGCCCAAGGATCAGCCGAACGAGCGCGCCCTCTGCGGACACGTGGACAACTCGCCTCGTGGGGTAAAGGAATGGGGCTGGGATGCTTACGATCCGGGCGGCGCGGTGCAGGGGAAGGCGACGGACAGTGCGATGGCTGCGAAGATGAGCTTCGTGGCGCGTGCCGGACATCCCTGCGGCGAAGATTTTTTGGCTGAGAAGTTCCTCGATCAGCATCCGGAATATTCCTGGCAGAAGCCGCTGCTGCGCGACATGAAAGCGGGGCCTTGGACCGTGTTTACGGCGGGGCAGAAGCAATAAAGTCAGCGATTCCTGTGGGGACAGTCGCCCGGGTGCGCATTCGCGGACGAGACAAATCCTGTCGAGCTTCGCTCGGCCGGTGGCGGTCGTCCCCACACCATTGGGACAGAAATTCCGCTCCTGGAATCCTGAGCTTTGCGCGATCCGCGAAAGACGCGGCTGTGCGGCAACAGTTGAAGCCGGTTATTCGTTCAGCGAACAGCCGCAGTCGGCCGGAACCACGTGGGCCAGCAAGAAATTTGCCACCCGCTGGTATGCGTCAATCTGATTCTCAACCCGGGCGAAACCGTGGCCCTCGTTGTCGTAGATCTTGTAATCCACTTTGCCGCTGCCTTTTTTGATCGCGTCCACGACCTGCTCGGTTTCAGATTTCGGACAGCGTGGATCGTTTCCTCCCGCGAGCAGAAGAAGAGGCGCTTTGATCTGGCCGATAAAGTTAATTGGCGAACGGTCATGGTAGAGCGCCTTGTTCTGTGCGGGATCGCCCATGGTGGCCAGGTCGCCCTGCCGAAGTTCCGGATCTTCGTTTTCGATTTCCGTTGACCAGTTTACAAACGGTACGATCGGAATCCCGGCGGCCCAGATATCAGGTGCTTTGGTTACGGCCATCATCGTCAAATAACCGCCGTAGCTGCCTCCCATCACTGCGATCTTTTTGGGGTCGAGATGGCCCGTCTGTTTGATCCAATCAACACCCGCGAGCACATCCTGCAAGTCGCCGCCTCCCATGTCAAATAGGTTCGCCTGCTGGAATTCCTGGCCGTAGCCGGTCGATCCGCGGTAGTTCGGGGCGAGGACCATGTATCCCTGATTCACCGCAAACTGGATGAATCGGTTGAAGGAATTCATGGTCTGCGAAGTCGGACCCCCGTGAATGAGGACGATAGCCGCGTTCTGCCCGTTACGCGCCATATTGAAGGGGATATAGAGCCATGCGGAGATCGTCCACTTGCCGTCGCGACTGGGATAGTGAATGAGGTAGGGTTCGACGAGATCTTCCGGGCGGATCCCGGCGAGCAGTGAATGGGTAATCTGCTTCGATTTGCCAGAGGAGAACTGATATACCCAAAGATCGTTCGGGGCCGTAGGGCCGTTGTGAAAATAAAGCAGGCGGCTGCCGTCGGGGCTGAGTGCCTTGGGTCCGCCGGCAGGGCCGTTGACGCCCTTCGCAATCGAGAGCGCCCTGGATTTGCCCGTCGCGAGATCATGAATATAGACGTCCTCATTTCCATCCACGTTGGCAGTGAAGATCAGTCGCTTGCCATCAGGAGAAAACTCGCCGCCGGAAAGTTCCCATTTGTCCCGTGTGATCCAGGAGATTCTCTTGCTTGCGAGGTCGAGCAAGCCGACGTTCTGATAGTCATTTGCGGCGTTTGACGTCAGCAGAACATGCTTCCCATCGGGTGAGATGTCGTTCCCTGAGAACAGTCGCTCACCTTCGTGGGGCGTGAGGAGCGCGCTTTGGCCAGTAGCTACATTCGCGATGAAAACGTTCGAATCCGTACCTTTCGCCTGTTCCTGCGTGTAGACGACGAACTTCCCGTCCTTCGACCAGATTGGATTGTGATTGCCCTTATCCTGCGGCGTCCCAGTGGAAAGGTGTTTCACCTCGCGCAGAACCATGTCGTACACGTCAATCTCGGTTGCCGCCGAAGTCTTAGGCTTCACTTCATACGCGAGATACCGTCCATCCGGCGACCACGTCGGGTTCATCTCCGCAATCTCGCGTGTCTGCGTGAGGTTCACAATCTTGCCGGTTTTCGGCGAAACGAGGAATATGTCCCATTGTTCGTCGCCGTCATAGTCTGATTGATATGCGATCCATTTGCCGTCTGGCGACCATGCAGGCGAACTCTGGCGCTGATTGCTCACAGTAAGCTGCACGGGATATCCGCCGTCGGCCGGAACGATCCATAAATTGTTCCGTCCGCTTATATTCGAAATGAGGCCGATGCTCTTGCCGTCGGGCGACCATGTGGAACCGCCGATCTGGCGGGTCATGTACATCTTTTCGATAGTCAACGTGCGCGGCACAATGTCCGCATTCGGCTTTGACACCACCTTCTTCGGGTCAGTGATGGCCAGGGGAGCAAGCAAGGTCTGGGCAACGCTGTGAACCGCGCAGATACTTGAAAGCGCCGTCAAACATAGGGCAATGAATGAGCGCATGGGAGTGGGAATCCTCGACACAGGCGGAAACAAAAGTTTAGCAGAGGTGAATGCTCAAAGTGGCTTCATCGGCGGCTCTCAACGGTGGATGAATAAATGTGCGTCGACCCGCCGGTCCCATCATCTATTGCACGTTCGGCGATTTGAAGCGCCAATTCTTTTCATTCGGGTGAAGACCATGGACCACAATCTTCAGGAAACTATCGCTCTGCTCAGTTATACTCCTGTTGCTCTGAATGCTTTCCTCCGCGGGTTGCCGGATACCTGGACGAGATGCAACGAAGGCGAGAAGACGTGGAGCGCGTACGACGTGGTTGGGCATCTGATTCACGGCGAGCGCACGGACTGGATGCCTCGGGCTCGGATGATTCTGCAGCACGGCGAGAGCCGCACATTCGAGCCGTTCGACCGTTTGGCGCAGGAGCGGCAGAGCGTGGGCAAATCGCTACCGCAATTGCTGGACGAGTTTGCGCGGCTCCGGGCAGAGAATCTCGAAGAACTTCGAAAACTGAACTTGAACGAGGCCGACCTGAAGAAGCGCGGAACACATCCAGAACTTGGTGTGGTGACGCTGTCCGAGCTGCTTGCCACCTGGGCAGTTCACGACCTGACACACTTGCACCAGCTATCGAGGATTATGGCGTATCAGTACCGGGAGACGGTCGGGCCATGGCAGGCCTATCTGGGCGTGCTGCATTGCAACGGACACAGCTCCTAACGCAGCTACTTCGCGTTCTTATGCATATCGACGGTGCTCCAGGTCTTGTCGCCGGCATGGCAGATATTTTCCAGTATGCACTCGGCGCACTTAGGTTTGCGGGCGACGCAGAGCTTGCGTCCGTGCCAGATGATCTGGTGAGAAAACAGAATCCAGCGCTCGCGCGGGATGATCCTCATCAAATCCTGCTCGATCTTCGGCGGATCGTTTTCTTTCGTCAATTCCAGCCGCCGCGAGATCCGCTGCACGTGTGTATCTACGACCACTCCTTCAGACTTCTTGAACCATGTGCCGAGCACCACATTGGCAGTCTTGCGCGCCACGCCCGGTAACGTGAGCAGCTCTTGAATGTCCTCCGGAACCTGTCCTCCATAATCAGCCACAATCTTTTTGGCCGCTCCGACCACCGATTTTGATTTATTGCGGAAGAATCCCGTCGATCGCACGTCCGGCTCCAGTTGCTCAGGACTGAGCGCCGCGAACGCTTCGACAGTCGGATACTTGCGGAAGAGTTCCGGCGTAACACGATTCACGTTCACATCGGTCGATTGCGCCGACAAAATGGTCGCAACCAGCAGTTCCCACGCGCTTGCGTGCGTCAGGGCACAAGTCACATCGGGATAGAGATCGTTGAGGCGCTTCAGGATGTCCTGCACCCGCTCGGGCGCGATCGGGTTATAGCCCTTTAACCCGGCCGTCCCCACCGCCTTCGGCGCGGGTTTACTTTGCTTTCCGGGGAGACTGCCGGCCTTGGCCTCGCGTGTTCGAATAGTTTTCGCGGACGAGGGCGTCCGCGCCACACGGACTTTGTCCTGGCGGCCTGTGCGGGCTGGTTGACGGGGAACGACTCCACGCGGCATGAACATCCCCTTTCTGCTAGCTGACGATGCCGCTCATCATAGCAATGGACGGTTGCGCATTTCCAATTGGGATACCAGCAGAAATTCGGCATACGGTAGCATGTCCCTCGGTAACCTCATTGGGAATTGACGCATATTCGCCGCCTGACTACTCTGGAAGTATCCATTTACCAGGAAGTGACCGTGGCCGTAAATTCCATCCAACTCGGACAAGTCTGGCGCAGCGAAGCTGATGGCCAGGACTATCTCGTAACCAAGGTTTACAGCGAAGTCTTCACGCAATATGCCATGCTGCGCCCGGCTGGCATCACCGCCCCGGATGCGCCAACGGTCCGGGTCAAAGTCTCCAAGGGACCACAGGGAGCCACACTGCCGGGGTACGCCTTCACTCAGGAAGGCTCGTTCTAGCTAGTGGTCAGTGGCTCGTGAACATTCATCCGTAAACGCGCGTTCACCGATCCCGTCTATTTTTCCGTTACACTGGAGCATCACATCGTTGTGTGCTTTGCTAGAAACTGACGACTGGCCACTAATCACTGCCTTTCTATGACTGAACGAATCCTCGCGGTCCTGTTCGTTTTCATCAGCAAAATCATCGCGACGACTGGCTATGCAGGCATCGCACTCCTGATGGCCATCGAGTCTGCGTGCATCCCGCTGCCATCAGAGCTGATCATGCCCTTTGCTGGATACCTGGTACTTCAAGGTACGTTCAAGCTCTTCGTGGTCGCAACGGCGGGCGCGATCGGCTGCAATCTCGGGTCGTTGGTTGCCTACGAGATCGGGTGCTACGGCGGGCGCCCCCTGGTCGAGCGCTACGGACGCTGGATTCTGATGGGACGCCGCGAACTCGATTGGGCAGATCGATTCTTTCAGCGCTGGGGATATCTTGCCGTCTTCATCGGCCGTTTGCTTCCGGTAGTTCGCACCTTTATCGCGCTGCCAGCTGGCATCGCGCGCATGCCGCGCGGCCGTTTTCACATCTATACCTTCCTCGGATCCTGGCCCTGGTGCCTCGGCCTTGCCTATCTCGGAATGAAGCTGGGCCAGAACTGGCGTGAGCTAGGGCAATACTTCCACAAGTTTGATGCGGTGATCGGAGTCGTCCTGGTGGCCGGGCTGATCTGGTTCATCTACAGCCACTGGCAGAACCGCATCAGTAGTCAGCCCTCGGCGATTGGACGTCAGTAAGCGCACTCTCTCAATCCACTTTCACCAATTGCGACGCCACGATCTGCCATCGTCCCTCGCGTCGAACGACCACGTCCATATAGAGGTAAGACACCGTGAATCGTTTGCCGCGTTGCTCTAGTTCATCCAGTTCAGAGCCGTGAACAATGGCAAAATCGCCAAACAACCGTATGCTCCGGCCGGTCGAAATCATCGAGATGAACCGAAGATCTCCCGAAGTAAGCGTGCGGATCAGGTCTCGCTTTGTTCGCGAACTTCCAGATTCGTCATATGGGATGTAGTCATGGGCGTAGATTCGCGTCAGTTCCGCGACGTTCCCCTCGATCAGGGCGCAATCGCCATCTTCGAAGAGCCTCCCGATTTGTTGTTCATCATCTTCCAACCTCTGGTCCCCTCTCCTGATATTCGTTATCACAGCCAGAGTTTCGGTATTATTCCATTTCACGCCAAGGAGAGCGACCATGATCCGACTCCGTCTGCTTGCTGTTCTTCTATGCTTCGCATTCGCCCTGTCCGTTGCAGTGCAGGCGCAAGCTGGTTCCGAAAAGCCCTTCGTTGTCGAGTACTACTACAAAACCAAGTGGGGGCACGCCGACGAATTCCTAAAGTTGTTCAAGAAGAATCATTATCCGCTGCTCAACAAGCAAGTCGAAATGGGACGCATGCTCAAGGTCTGGATGGACCAACCGCGCTATCACACCACTGAAGACGGACGATGGGACTACCGCGTCACCATCGTATTCAAGAACGCGACTGTAGCGAATGAGCCCTTCGACGAAGATGCCCTGAAGAAGCAGCTCTGGCCCGATCAGGACACTTACAACCGTGAAGAGCAGCGCCGCTTCGAGATCCTCGACGCGCACTGGGATCTCCCGGTAAAACCGGTCAATCTGGAAGCCAAGCCGTAAAGCCATCCACGGCAGAAAGCAAAGAGAATTCCTGTGTGCAACTCAGTGTCGTCCGCGGTGAGCCTACGCATCTTGGTTTCAGATAATTCGCGATCGCCTTCAGGCATGCGAAAGGTGTACTACAAGGAAAGAAAAGCTGGAATCCATCCCCCTTCTGGTGGGACAATAGATGCAGTAGGCCATTCATAACGCCTTATGCGTGACTGAAGGAGGTCCTATGCTCGCCGTCCGACAACGTTTCTCTCGCAATCCCTACTTTCAGTTCCATCCTCTACATTCTCTGTTCTCACTGCTGGGCGCGCTGATCCTTTTTGGATTGCTGATCTGGTTCCTGGCTGAACCGGCACGGTAAAGCCGCTGCGAACAGAGCTGATACTTGATCCCTGCCTGTGTGTCTGATGTTTGTCCTGCGATGCGCTAAAAGCGAAAAAGATGTTAAAGGTAGGTAACAAAATGGAAGGAATTCCTTTATCAGCGTCATCAAAATTTGCAATTAGACATTCCCTACAAAACCGATAATGTATTTCTATGGACAGCATCGTCTCTGTTGAGGATTCCCATGTAGACGTACTTCATGAGATTAGCTCCCGGCTGAATACTGCGGATGGATTTCACGAGGTGCTTCGCAGGGTGGTGGATTTCGCCTCTGCACTGGTCAAATGCGATTCCTGCCTGGTTTACGTACTTGAGAATGATGAACTGGTGCTGCGGGCTTCAAAAAACCCGCACTCCGACGTGGTCGATCGTCTCAAGATCCGTGTTGGTCAGGGAATTACCGGATGGGTTGCGGCGCATCAGGAACCGGTCGCGATCCCGGAAAAGGCCGCGCAGGACCCGAGATTTCAGTTCTTCCACGAACTGCCGGAAGACAGCTTCGAAGCGTTTCTTTCCGTACCGCTGATGAGCCGTGGACGCGTGGTCGGGGTGATTAATCTGCAGCACAAGCAGCACCATGCTTATCGCCGGCGCGAGATCCGAATGATCTCCACCGTTGGATTCCTGGTCGGAGCTGAGATCGAAATGGCCCGACTCGAAGAAGCGAACTCTTCACTTGCCGAACAATTGCAAACCCGCAAGGTAGTAGAGCGCGCCAAAGGCATTCTGCAGCGCGATCTTGGCTTGAGCGAAGAGCAAGCGTACCTGGCCTTGCAGCGTCAGAGCCGCCAGAAGCGGAAACCGATGAAGGAGATTGCCGAAGCGATCGTCCTGAGTGATGATGTACGCGGCAATTCGCAACTAACTACGACTTAGCGAGTCGAGGCTTCATTTTCCGACGATGGACTTCGCCTTCTTGAGCAGGCGAATCAAGAGCGATAAAAAGAGGGCGGATACCTGATCGGTATCCGCCCTTGGTCGTTTCTGTCGAACTACTGCCCAGCCGATCCACCGACCGCAGCCTTGGCGAGCTGCTTTTCCGTTGTATGCGAGGGCGCCGAGAACTGCAGTGACATACCGAAGTACGGCAGTTGCATGGCGCTGACGTAGCTACCATCCGCGGAGGTTTCAAGTACCAGACGATTTGCCGCCGAGAATGTGATGTCCTCGGTAGCACGAACGAGGACCATGTATCCTGCGGGGGCTCCGCTGATCTTGCTCAGAGTCAGCACGGGTGAGACGCCCTCGGTGTTATACGAGAACTGATAGTCGCCCGCGGGAAGCTTCGCATTTCCCCATAACACATCGTGGGTAAGAGTGAATTTTCCCTTGGCCGGTTCGGCGGCAGAGGCCGCAGTCGGTGTGAGATTCAAAGCAGCTGCAGCGAGAAGCGCCGCATAGAGAAATTTGCGAGTCGAAATCATGGAATCTCCATTCTGTCCCGCAAGGGGGACAAGTCTGACGAGCACGTTGTCCGCAAGACACACGGATCACATGGGCTCAGGCTTTAGTGGAGAACGACAAGGTCAGGAGATTGGCGATGCCGCTAACACGGCTGGCATGCAACCAGCGACTTCGCTGGGACACTGGCTGCTCAGCCAGCTTGCGAAGTGATTCCACTATGCAACAAACGTGGTGCGACGTCCAATTCAAAGATTTTATCGAGATCATCAGGCTAGTTCCCGTGACCATGCGAATCGCGTCTCTTGGCCCATGGATCAGTGAGTCCCGCGCGTGGCGCGCTAGGACCAGCCGTTGGCATGGAAGTGAATGGAGTACTCGCGGTCGGTACGCTGCATGTGATTTACCAGCCAGTCCTTCAAAAACATTGTGACCGCGACCGATTGCCCCACCACCCCCGTCTGCAAATGCAAATCCCGCTGGAACTGTTCCACTTTTTTAACGAACTCCCTGTGCTGCAGACGATGTACCCCGAGAGCGGGATATTGCGTTTCCTCCATCAAAGCCTCTTCTCCAGAGAAGTGATAATTCGTGTAATCTGCCAGTTCTTGCACTACTTTCTGCACGATCTTCCCGCCCGTCCCGGATTTCATTGCATCGTGGAGCGTGTTCAGTAACGAAAAGAGCCGCTTATGATCATCGTCGAAGCGCTTCACTCTTACGCTGTAAGAATCCTCCCAAGTGATCAAACTCACCGTTCCTCCCAGCCTAGACCATCAGAATTTGGCAGGATTGAGCCCTGACATTGGGTTCATCGGCTTATGAAGGATCGAGTTTAGTTGAGGACAAGACACTTCCACCGGCGGACTTGGGGCAGAGCGCGAGGGCGCTCTTCTAGAGTGGCGGTCAAGGTTGGGATTGCGGTTGAGTTATGCGCAGTTCGCGTGCGGGATCAGCGGACGGGCGCTCTGCGGTCGGATCGCCGGCGATTGCAGATATACCTCACAGGCTGTCGGCCCCAGTTGCCGCTCGATGATGACAACGCTGCCGTCGTTCGATTCAGCCCGTCGGTGCGTCTCTAGTCTCGCTCCGCTGAAGAAGGTGACTGGAGCCGATACTGTAAATCGCGAAACGCCTCCGTACTGCTCAACACACTGCTCGAGAGTGCCAAAGAAGCTTTGGGTATGCGCGGATCTTCTCGGATTCATGAGTTCACCTTTGGACGTCTATAGGGTTTACCCGGGGGAACGAATCCTTGCGGGGACAAGCTAAGGTATACCACGTTCACCGGGGTGAAAGCAGTAGTGTAAAAGCTGTAGGTATCCGCCGTTCCAATTTCGGGAACTCGATCCAATCCCGGATGTTGCAGTGTTCGATGTGCGCTTAGTCCAGTCCACCAAATCGATTTGCTAATTCCACGGCGACCGTGAGACCATATCCCGTGGTGGCGGTGACGGTGGCGAGCCACCGTCACCTTTTGGAAAGGATTTCATGTATCAAAAAAAACCCGGAGTTTTCATGGCTGACTGGTGGGACGCGGATGGGCGTCGTCATCGCAAGCAGTTTGCCAATGCAGCATTAGCCCGCGAGCATGAGCATCGCGAGACTGCCTTAGCACACGCCGAACGGGCCAGCCGCGAGATGAAGCTTGCGGCTCGGACAGGTGGCGTGAAGCGCTCCTCTCCCAAGGCAGATAGCGGCACGATGGAGCCCGCAAAAGGGAAGCTCGGCGTCATGATCCCTGGTATGGGCGCCGTTGCCACGACGTTCGTTGCCGGCGTGGAAGCGATTCGCAAAGGCTTGGCGAAGCCCATCGGGTCGCTTACTCAGATGGGCACGATTCGCCTTGGCAAGCGTACCGAGGGCCGCGCTCCCAAAGTGAAAGAGTTCGTTCCGCTCGCTGGGCTCGACGACCTGGTCTTCACCGGTTGGGACATCTTTGAAGACAACATGTACGAGGCTGCCTCGAATGCGGGCGTGCTCGATTACCGCCTCCTCGAACAGCTAAAGCCATTTCTTTCATCCGTCAAGCCACGACCGGCCGTCTTCGATCATAACTACGTCAAGAAGATCGATGGGCCGAACGTGAAAAAGGGCAAGTCGAAGATGGATCTCGCCGAGCAGTTGCGCGACGACATCCGTGAATTCAGAAAGTCCAGCGGCGCCAGCCGCCTGATTACGATGTGGTGCGGATCGACTGAGTCCTATATCGAGCCGACCGAGGCCCATCAATCCGTGAAGGCGTTCGAGAAGGCGCTTCGCGATAACGACGAAATGATTGCGCCCTCGATGATCTACGCTTACGCCTCGCTGATGGAAGGCGTGCCGTTCGCCAATGGCGCGCCGAACTTGACGGTTGATCTTCCGGTGATGCTTGAACTTTCCCGAAAGAACGAAGCTCCGATCTGCGGCAAGGATTTCAAGACCGGCCAGACCCTGATGAAGACCGTCCTCGCCCCGGCTTTCAAGGCGCGCCTGCTGGGGCTCAGCGGCTGGTATTCGACTAACATTCTAGGTAATCGCGACGGGGAGGTACTCGACGATCCGGGCTCGTTCAAGACAAAAGAAGAGTCGAAACTGGGCGTGCTGGAACACATCCTGCAGCCGGGACTCTATCCCGACCTTTACGGGAATATTTTCCACAAGGTTCGCATCAACTATTATCCTCCGCGCGGTGACAATAAAGAGGGATGGGACAACATCGACATCTTCGGATGGCTTGGTTATCCCATGCAGATCAAGGTCGATTTCCTCTGCCGCGACTCGATCCTTGCGGCCCCGATCGTCCTTGACCTGGTTCTGCTGATGGATCTTGCCCAGCGCAGTTCGCAGCTGAAAGGGCTGGGCATTCAGGAATGGCTCAGCTTTTTCTTCAAGTCTCCGATGACCGTTCCAGGCCTGTATCCCGAGCACGACCTGTTCATCCAGTTGATGAAGCTGAAGAACACGCTGCGGCACCTGAAAGGCGAGGAACTGATCACACACCTGGGGCTGGAGTACTACGACTAACGTCGTCCGGCTCTAGCTATCTTGATCGTCGGGTTTGTCAGGAGGGAAGAGCAGGGCGTCCGCACACTCCGCCGCGGAATGAGGCTGCTCTGGCTCTTTCCTCCATACGCTGAGCGCCCGCCAAAGTGCTTTGAGGATTGTCGCCAACACGTTGACTAAGAAACACCCTGACCCCCGTTTGAGCGTGCTAGCATTTGGCGACTCGCGGACTCACGTCATCTTCTTCTCCCGCTTATACTCGTCGAACTTCTCCAGGAACCGATCGATGTCCTTCTTCTGCAGATAGTACGGCGTTGAGAGCCGCAGCTTATTCGGATCGCCTCCACGAATCCGGATCTTGTGGGTCTTCCACAACCAGTTCTCCAAGTCAGCCCGCGGAATGGGCGGCACGTTCACGCTTACAATCCCGCAGCGCAGCCCCGGATCGGGAGACGTCCACGATTCGGCTCCACGCTTCTCCATTCCGGCGAGCATGTAATCGGCGAGCTTGCGATGCCGCTGCTCGATACGGTCGAGCCCGATGTCATTCGCAAACTTGATCGAGGCCCTTAGTCCCCAGAGCGCCGGCACATTCGAGCTGCCGATTCGCTGAAAGCGTTCCGCGCGAATCTTCGGTTCGTCCCACCCCTCGGTGGCGATCGTGTTCCACAGCCGATCAATCACTTCATCTCGCACGAACAGGAATCCCGAGCCCTTGGTGGCCATCAGCCACTTATGCGGGCTGGATGAGTACATGTCACAGCCGAGATCGTGCAGGTTGAGCCGCATCATGCCCGGCACATGTGCACCGTCCACCACCGAGAGAATCCCCTTGCTTCGCGCCAGAGCACACAACTCTTTTGCCGGAAGCACGACTCCCGAAAATGTTGTGATGTGGCTGAAGAAGAGAACCCGTGTCCGCGGTGTAATTGCCTCGCTGAATAGACTCAAGACCTGACTCGAATCTTTGACGGGGAGGGGAAGAGGAATCTTCTTCACCACGATGCCGTATCGTTTCGCCTTAAGATTCCATGGATGCTCGCCGCCCGGGTGCTCCTGGTCCGTCATCAGCACTTCATCGCCTGGCTTCATATCGACGCCATTCGCGACATAGCTGTTTGCCTCGGTCGCATTGCGTAGCAGGGCGATTTCGTCTCGCTTGCAGCCGACAAAGTCTGACAGGGGATCCCGAAACTCGTTCCACGCCGCGTATCCCCAAATCGGATAGTCCTCAGGATCCGCCTGGTCGAGTTTCTCGGTCGAGGTATATCCATCAAAAATGGCGCGTAATACCGGCGCGGGGCTCGAGCCGACGGTCCCGTTGTTGAGATAAATCTCGTCCGCCGGGATCAGGAACTGCTTACGTATCTCCGCCCAGTAGCGTTCTTCATCCTTGTCCAGCAAGGACTTCTGCGGCATGGCCGGAACTCGCTCAAGTTGCGCAAATAGATCATTCCGCAGCGCAATCGATGCCGCGACCCCGCTGGCGACTGTGGACAGAAAGTGACGGCGGTTGAGCATGAACCCTCCCGTGCAGCGAAAGGAAGCGGCCATGGTACGACGGTGCCCTTCAAAGGAGCAACCCGGCCGTTCCGCTGGGAAGTGGGGCGTCCGCTAAATCCATGGTTTTTCAGACCTTCAGGTAACCCGCACCGGGATCGGAGCGTCTAATGTTATGGCTCAGATTAGGGCCAGGTGTCTTTCCACCCGGCGTATAATCGGCTCAAGGAGTACCCTATGAAACCCAGATGGCTGGCAATCGCGCTTGCATTGGCAGCTTTTAGCGCGGGCCCCTCTCTTCTCGCGCAAACGCAAAGTCCTGGCCAGAATCCGCCTCAGACCCAGACTCCGGACGACCCGAACGACGGCCCGAAGGCCGGGGACGTACAGAACGCGCCCAAGCAGAAACCAGCAGCCCTGCCCAGCCAGAGCGATGCCGATATCAAGCACAACGGCGGCAAAACCGACGTTGACGCGGTCGGCAACCGCAACGTGGGTTGCGGACGCGGCGTGGGGAACTGGTACTCCGTGGAAGGTCAAGTCGCCCGCGGGCGACAGTATGCCCAGCAGATCGAATCGCAGATCAAGCTGATTAATGATCCGGTGATCACCGAATACGTGAATCGCGTGGGACAGAACCTGGTGCGGAATTCCGACGCGCAGGTGCCCTTCACCATCAAGGTCATCGACTCCGACGTGGTGAACGCAATGGCGCTTCCCGGCGGATTCTTCTACGTCAACTCCGGCTTGATTCTCGCGGCTGACGAAGAGGCCGAGATGGCCGGCGTCATGGCCCACGAGATTGCTCACGTCGCCGCCTGCCACTATGGGCGCGAAGCCACCCGCATGAACCTTTTGCAGATCGCCTCTCTACCGGCAATCTTCATGGGCGGCGCGCTCGGATACGGAATCTATGAAGGCATGGGACTCGGCATTCCGCTGACCTTCCTGCACTTCTCGCGTGGATTCGAAGCCGAAGCCGACTACCTCGGCATCGAGTACATGTACCGTGCCGGATACGATCCGTCGGCCTTCGTCTCCTTCTTCGAAAAGATCCAGGCGATGGAGAAAAAGAAGCCCGGCACGCTGTCGAAGGCTTTCGATACCCATCCTCAAACGCCAGATCGCATCGAGAAATCGCAGGATGAGATCCGCAAGATTCTGCCTGCCAAGCAGCAGTATGTCGTGACCACCTCCGAATTCGATGAGGTGAAGGCACGGTTCGCATCGATCGAGAACAAGCACAAACTGCTCGACGAGAAGGACGCCAACAAGCCAAGCTTGCGGCGTACCTCCAATACGACCGACAAGTCCGACGACAGCAAGAAGGACGACGACCGTCCAACCCTGAAGCGTCGCGACGATTCATCGAACTGACAAACTCCTGTGAACTAAATCGGCGGCCCCGGCCGCCGATTTTTTGTGTTTGGTCCGAGCACATTCGACAGCTTGGGAATACTGTGGGCAGAACTCAGAGAAGGCAAGCGGCGATTGCAGGAGCAGGTGATAAATTGCAGCTTATGTGCGCCGTAGGTAGGGTGCAGTCCACTGGGATTGAACAGCCATGGTATCGGCAGCATCGTACCCACCCTGCAAAAATTGCGAGGACTACCGCAGGGCTGATTGGGCACTCTCGTCCCGTGGAGACGGGATGTTCGCATATAAGAATCATGGTCGAGGTTTTGGCCGAATCGATGGTTGGTGGAACGATCTTCCACCGTAGGGTAATTCAGTGTGAGATTTCCAGAGTCTTGGTCCTCAACCTTCGTTGGCGCGGCAGTCAGGCGGTCCTTACGCACTGCCCAGGATGACCATGTCCTTGACCGAACCTTTGATCTTGTCGAGGGGCACCCGTTCCGTCGCGGTGGTACCGTCAAAACCCTGGCCACCCGCCCCACTGTCAACCGGGTTGTCAGTTCCTAGGAGACTTGCAACCGGCAAGGCGGAGACAACAAGTAAATCTAACGAGAGCGTAAATCCAGTTTCTTCTCGGTTCCCTTGCTACCTTCAAAGTGTGAGACCAATATCCGCCGAAGTGCGATTGCTACCTGCTCCCGCGTGCCGAGATGTCTGCCACGAAAGAAAGCGATTCGGAGCGAAATATTGAAGTCCGGATGCTTAACAATACTTAGTTGTTTGCGCAGCGGGTGTCTCCGCAACAAACTGGCGCGTAATATCCCCACCCCGACATTACCGGCTACCAGGGAGAGTTGCAGGTCCGGATTGTGCAACTCGGCGGCAACGATGAGGGGAGCACCGAGTCGCTCCACCCGATTCCTTATTTCTTCTCGAACCGAACATCCGATCGGATTCAGAACCCAACTGCGTCGGTAAAATTCTGAGGATCTCAATGACTTTCGTTGGGCGGCGGTTCCCGCTTGAACGATTCTCAACCCGTCGTGCGCGAGAGTTACGCCATCCAAGTCGTGCGGCAGCGGCGTTTCAGCCGGCAGGAGCACAACTATCGCCTCCAACTCGCCAGCGTGCAGCCGTGCCAGTAACCGGGAGCTAACGTCGTTGCAGATGTTCGGTTGAAGAAGAGGAAATTGCCTGCCCAGTTTGATGATGACCTCGGACATGTCCGACTGTGCCACAGCGTGAGAAAGACCGAGACGGAAAGGACCAATGGGCGTGGTATCTCCAGATGTCGCGGCCTTCAAATCGGTCAGAGATGAAAGCACGGCGCGGCCTTTCTCCAGGACTTCGAATCCCGCCCCAGTCAGCTTAGGGGGTTTGAAATGCCGGTCGAGCAGGACAACGCCAAGTTCGTTTTCTAAACGCTGAATTCTTCGCGTCAGTGCTGAAGGGGTGAGGTAAAGATCGTTGGCGGCTCGTTCCATCGAGCCGGTTTCTGCTAGCGCAACCAGAGCTTTGAGTTCTGCTAACAAGCTTCAGACCCGTCGAAATAACATTGCATACTACGCAATATAATATTTCATATTTTGAAATTGACGCAATAGCGGCCTACCAGTATTTTGATTGCGCAGTTCAAAACGCCTGCAAGCTCAGGAGATTGACGTTGATGAAGCGACAGGCCATCTACCCAACTGAAAGTGTTCGAGGCTGGCTCCCCTGGGGTGCACTCGCGCCCTTCCTGGCCGTGGTGCTGGTCGTAGTCCCGTCAATTCCCGCGACGCTCCTGCTGCGTCGGTTGCGGTTGGTGGGCGCGGACGAGAATCCGATCGGAGTGGGAGGCATGTACTCCTTTCTACTTCTCACGTTCACGTTGATCGGACTCGTGGTGCTTGCCTGGGTTGCCTTGGTCGAGCGACGATCGTTCGCCTCGATTGGATTAGTTCGGCGAAACGCCGCAAAGACGTTTCTACGCGGGTTTGGCGTGGGTTTGGCAATGTCGTCGGCAATCGCCGCCGCAATCTGGCTGACAGGTAGCGCGCGAGCGGAAGGGTTCGGCAGGGCGTTCGCGACGCCCGTCACTTTGCTCCACATGGGACTGTTGCTGGCATGCTTCTCGTTTCAGTCCAGTGTGGAGGAAGTAGTATTCCGGGGCTGGCTTTTCTCCGGGGTAGCTCTGAAGCTGAACGTCCCGATTGCCATCGTGGTGACATCGCTGGCCTTTACACTTTTGCACTTTGAGCCAAAGGTGGGTGCGCTGTTTTTTGTCAACATTTGCCTCTTCTCCGTATTCGCTTGCAGTTGGGCGCTCCGGGTCGGGGACGTGTGGGGCGTCATGGGCTGGCATGGTGCCTGGAACTGGCTGTTCGGCGTGGGCTACGAGGTGCCGATCACCGGGCTCAATCTCAAGATGCCGGCGCTGATCGTCCGATTAGTTCCCACGGGATCGGATCTGCTGACCGGCGGTGCCCAGGGTCCCGAAGGGAGTCTCTTCTGCACGGCGCTCCTCGTTGCTGGAACTGTGTTCGTCTGGTGGCGCACAACAACCAGACCTCAAGATTCAACTCGGGAGGCGCGCGTTGAAGCTCTCGACCGATGAGGACAATATGTGATCGATTGGCGCAGTTGCTTCCAGCCACAAGGCTGGCCTGCGCCGTACCTCGAACCAGAGCGACAAGTCCGACGACAGCAAGAAGACCGACGATCATCCAACCCTGAAGGGTGTGCGACGACTTCATGAACTAAATTCCCTGTTGCGACGCGAACCGACGGCTACGGCCGCCCGTCATCTCTTGTCGAATCTTCTAATCATCACGTCCCAAACACAGAGTTTCTTCTCCGTGTCCCTCTCTGTGCTCTGTGTTTAGGAACTGCTTTCAGGCTGCCAGCAAACCCGCAAGTCCCCCTACGAAGCCCTGCGATTCCCGGCAAAACCGGCTCACTCTTCGCTCGTAAACCGCATCTACAACTACATGCGGCAGTTGGTCACAGTTTTCTGTGATTTCGATCACAGAATCGACTGTCAAACAGACATAGCCTCGGCTATGCTTGTTATTGTAGGCGCCTAGAGGCAAACAGCCATGCCAGAGAACACACTCACGATTACCGACAATCGCACAAATAAGACATATACAGTTCCGGTCGAGAACGGCACGATTCGGGCCATGGATCTTCGGCAGATCAAGGCCAGTTCCGACGACTTCGGCCTGATGACCTACGATCCGGCCTACATGAATACGGCATCCTGCAAAAGCGCGATCACCTTTATTGATGGAGACAAAGGCATTCTGCGCTATCGCGGATATCCCATCGAAGTTCTGGCCGAGCGCTGCACGTTTCTCGAAGTGGCCTACCTGCTGCTGCATGGCGAACTTCCCACCGAAAAAGAGCTGAACCAGTGGGTCTACGACATCACGCATCACACCATGCTGCACGAGACTACCAAGAAGTTTATGGAAGGTTTCCGGTATTCAGCGCATCCGATGTCGATGTTCGTCAGCACGATTGCGGCGCTGTCGAGCGTGTATCCCGACGCGAAGAGAGTTCACGATCCGGCGAACCGCTTGCACCAGATCGTCCGTCTCATCGGCAAGGTCCCGTCGATTGCAGCCATGTCGTATCGCCACAATGTCGGCTTTCCGTACGTCTATCCCGACAACGACCTGAGCTACACCGAGAACTTCATGAACATGCTGTGGAAGATGGTCGAGCCCAAGTACGTGGCGCATCCGGCGATCGCACGCGCGCTCGACATTCTTTTCATTCTGCATGCCGATCACGAGCAGAACTGCAGCACCAGCACCATGCGGACCGTGGGCAGCTCAGAGAGCGATCCCTACCTGTCAGTCGCTTCGGCTGCGTCGGCTTTGGCCGGCCCGCTGCACGGGGGTGCCAACGAAGAAGTCCTGAAGATGCTGGACGAGATCGGCAGCAAAGATCACATTCCTGCCTACATCAAGCGGGTGAAGAATGGCGAGATCAAGCTGATGGGCTTCGGACACCGCATCTACAAGAATTACGATCCACGAGCCAAAATCATCCGCTGGAGCGCCGAGCAGGTGTTCGAAGTCACGGGACGCAATTCCAAGCTCGACATTGCGCTTGAACTCGAACGCATCGCACTCGAAGACGAATACTTCATCAAGCGCAAGCTCTATCCCAATGTCGATTTCTACTCAGGGATCATGTACCAGGCCATGGGATTCCGGCCCGAAATGTTTACCGTGCTCTTCGCGATTCCCCGCACCGCTGGCTGGCTGGCACAATGGGAAGAACTGATGAAGGATCACGAGCAGAAGATCGCGCGCCCACGCCAGGTCTACACCGGCAGCGGCGAAAGGGAATTTGTGCCGATCGACAAGCGCGTCGCGGTGCCGATCCCAGCAGAATATCCGACGTAAGCGCCGACAGCGAAGCGCCATGCTGACGAACGGCGAACTTGATCTGCAGCGTTTTTTCTTCCTCTTGGTCCGGCCTCGGGGCCCGAGGAACTAACGTCGTGGTCGGCACGAGAAGCAGTTCGAAACAAATGCCCCGAAAGCGGGGCATTTTGTTTTCCATGGCGGGGTAGCTGAAGGATGGAGTTTGTGTCTCGCTGTGCGTCGCGTAGCGCCAACAGACGAACTTGAATCATCTTGCAAACACTCGAGAAGATCGAAAACCATTCTGTTGATAGCACTGAGTTTTACTCGGTTTCCGACCGGTCGCCTTTTTCCTGAGTGTGCGATCGCACGGTGATTGTGATCACCAATGTTCGCCCCTACATCCCACACACAGTCATCGGGTTTTACGGAGGCGAGCAAAACGTCAGCGAACCTGTCTTCGTAGTCAGAGTTATGCCAGAGCATCCGGATTCGATGAGCTAACGACGTGAGCTTCATACGTCGCAGTACGAACCGGGCAACGATTTTGGCCTCAAGAATCACGATCGGGCGTCTTTCATGGTTGGTAGCTAGCCGCCACTGAACGGTCGAATGTGCTCAACTGGCGCGATTTGCTGCAAACCCGAATGACGGGCTAGATTGATTCTTCCCCTGCGACGCCCATCATGGGTCCGGTAGAACTCGAGATCCCTGTACATATCGCATCCGGCACAAGTCTTGTTGAGAGCGTTCGTCCCGAAGCTTTCGCGCATGCTCTTGAGACGCTGACTCTGCCAGATCTTCAGGAGAGTAGAATCCACGATATTCCCGATTCCCAGATCTGTTGTCGCATCCATTGCGGCCACGCAACTGCAGGCCATAACGGTACCGTCGACCAACACGATCGGGCCATTGTAAAGATTCACACAAGATTCGGGCCGGCGACTGACAGAACGCAGCCTCATAAGTTCTGGCAGCGCCGTCCGCTCGATCCGTCCGTTTGCCGAAGTGTAGGACCAGGTGAAGTCCAGTTGCGGACCGTAGCCTAGGATTTCCTGAAAGTCCGGATCCTTCATCACGTCCTCGAGAGGCCGGTCGGAACGAAGCGCAATCGTGATCGGAATTGGGTGAGCGCGCCGGGAGTTTATCTTGAGGAGTTCGAGAACGTTATCCCGCATACGCCGGTAGGATTTGTTGCGGTACACACGAACATACATCGCTTCGTCAAATCCAGCGGTACTGATGTTCATGTGGGTGATTCCAGACTCCAATACCTCCCGAATACCATGTTTGTCCAAAAGGATGGCATTTGTTGTGAGCCAAATCCTGTCGTTACTCGGCTCCGCCCGCAGGCGCTGCACTCGTTCGAGAAAATGAGGGTCAATCAACGCCTCGCCAACGATCGGGGTCAAGCCCACAGATCCGCCACCAATTTCTACAAAATCGCTGAGCGCCTTTTCAAAAATACGGTTACTCATGAACTCAGTTTTGCGTTGTTGAAATTGGTAAGGACAGAACACGCAGTCAGCATTGCATAAGTTTGTCAGCTCGATATGAAGCTCGAAGGGCCGAAGGGCCATGGCTTCTAGAGTTGGCGCAAGCGGACGCAAACGCCCGAGTAAGGCATCCGATTTTCGCGTGAGAACTCGGTAGGCTTTATTCAGGAAAAGGGGACTGAAGTACGACATTGGTTTGCAATTGTACATGAATAACAAATGTTGGGCAGAGGGGCTTCAAGAGGGGTTCGTACCGCTTATTTGGGCAAAATGTAGTTCGAATCGCGGCACTTCTTCATCCCATTTTGCCTCACGCGAAACTCGCTCCACCACTTCTTCCTTGGAAATCCCCGAGGCCATTGATAACATCCCGCCTATGTTGAAACCAATGCTTGTTGCAGTCTGCCTTGTGGGAGCGCTTGCGGCCGCCGATCTGCCCTCGAAGAAGTACTTGAACCTGGCAGCCATTAAGACGATGGTCGCGGGCGCCGAGGCCGAGAGCAAGCGTCAGAATGTATCTGTCACGATCTGCGTTGTGGATGAGAACGGCGCGCTGCTTTTCCTGGAGAAGGGCGACGGTGTTTCGATTAATACCGAGGAATGGGCACAGAAGAAAGCGCGGCACGCGGCTTTATATGGCAGCCCCTCGAAGGACGGTGCCGATGCATTCAAGTCAGGAAGCCCCGCCGCACTCTCGTTTCCGAACTTCTTTCCGGCTCAGGGTGGATTGCCCATCAAGGTCGACGGCCAGGTAGTCGGCGCAATCGCGGCCAGCGGCGCGAAGTCGGAAGTCGACGAAGCCATCGCCCAGGCAGGACTCGACGCACTGCTGAAGAAATAGCGGAAGGGAATTCCCCGCAGGTTCGCAGGGCATGCAATCCGCCGGTCGCGAACTCATCACTCAAACCCGCGTGGAGTTGTTGTGTGCAACAGGGCTGTTCGGGCACTAAATGCGGATTGGACGCAAAGAATCTCCTGGCAACACGATCCAGACCGCTTTCTACTAGCCGCAAAATACGCATGCGGCACCTGGGTTGAGGCGCCCAGTAGCACCCTGTATATTGGATTGGGTACCGTAAGAGCGACGCATTGGGGTTCTGGGATAAATGGCAAAAGGCACAGCCCTGCGCTGGATCGAGAATAGGTATCTCAGCCGATACTTACGAGGTAGAGGAGTCGAGATCGGCGGACTTTGGCGGAGGTTCCCGGTTTCGTCTCATGCAAAGGTCTGGTATGTGGATCGGCTGTCTGCAGACGAACTAGCAAAACACTACTCCGATATCAACGGCAGCATCGTAATCCCTGATGTCATAGCCGATGGCGAATCTCTGCCTTTACGAGACCTCGATTTTATTGTCGCTAGTCATGTGCTAGAACACCTGCCTTCGCCTCTTAAGGCGCTCAGGGCATGGCATGAAGCTTTACGCAATGGTGGGGTTTTGCTGCTGAAAGTTCCAGACAAGCGATTTACCTTCGATCACAGACGCCAGCGAACATCACTTCAACACCTAATCCATGAATACGAGAATCCGGATCGAATCGATATAAGGGCGCACTTCGCAGAGTGGGTGGAACTTGTGGTCGGGAGGCCTGTAGGTAGTCCGGAATTCGAGCGGGACCTTCGCTCTCTCCTCGACCAGAACTACAGCATTCACTATCATGCGTGGATCGATCGCGACCTGATCGATATGGCCGAGTACACCAGGACGGCTTGGAAACTGGGGTGGAACCCGGTAGTGTTCTGGAAGGCGCACTTCTACCGAAAAGAAACGGTCGTGGTTTTGAAGAAGAACTAATTCGGGTTTTGCACAGCCAAGTCTTAGTCGTCCTGTGCGATCGTTAAAATCCCAGGCGAGCGTTCGATAAGAGATAGGTTTCTCAAGTCCCAATGCGCCGCAGGCCTCTGACCGCAACGCTGCTTCTGGTGCTACTGTTCGTGGCGGTATGGCTTCCCACAGGCAGCATTTTCGCATTGAATGTCAAAACCATTTTCTTTGCACTTTACAGCCTTGCATTTGTGTTTTTCCTTGCTACCAACTCCTCTGATTGGCCTACACCGCCTGAGCAAATATTTCTCGGTCTGTTCGCGGCGGCCCTGTGTTTTTGGTCCCTCATCGGCATTCTGCATGGCATACCTGACGTGAGACAGGTATTTCTCCAGCTCAAAGACATAGCCTCGACGGTTCTTATCGCCTGGTTTTGTATTTTCTTTGTCCGACGAAGATTGCTGGAACCTGAAAATATCACTCTGGCTGTCGTGTGTGCTGGAGCCGCGGTTGGCTTGGTAAAAATCGGGCTTGTGGTCGCGACCTTTGTGTTGCACATCAACCCGGTACTGTTAATCGAATCCGTCTTCGGACAGGCGGCATTGGTCAGCGGAGACATCGGCCTCGGTCTCACGAGGCTTGGTTTTCCATCGGATGTCGTAGGTGGCTTTTCGATGTTTGCCGTTCTTTGCCCGACTGTCAGCGGCATTCGCCTGCGGCGCCGGCACGCTGCACTACTCATTGCTCCGTTGCTGGTTTCAGGTCTCCTGTCTTATTCAAGATATCTATGGTTCGTCTATTTCTTTGCGATTGTTGCCGCATCGGCGATCGAGCGTCGTTTTAAGTTTCTGCTTTTCTTGGTTATCAGCGTTTGTGCGATCGGTGGGGTATTCTACGAAGCGTTATCTCCGGTTCTGGTCGCCCGGTTTTCCTCGGAGCAGACGAGCGACTCGGACCTGGTTCGGATTGAGCAATCGCAAAGCCTTCTGCAGGAGATTCGGGATCGTCCGATATTGGGCAAGGGCCTTGGCCAGTATGCGCCCCAGACGATTCGCAACCAGGAGAATCGCTACTCGTATGAGTTGCAGTGGCTATCTCTTCTCATGCAAACGGGCGCGATCGGTATAGCGGCAATTCTCGTCCTTCTTTTCGTTGCAGCGCGAGACTTATTCCTCGTCCAAGGTCGAGCAAAATTCTGGGTCGCAGCCTTGTTTGTATTATGGCTTCTCGGCAGTTGGACGAATCCATACCTGCTGTCATCCTTTGCAGGAGCGACGTTTGGTATGTTTATGGCAATGTTTCATCGAATGCGAGTGTTGGCAGAGTCCGCCCGCTCGACGCCTCCACTTGCCCACCCTGCGCCTCTGACGTAGACAACACAATTAGCGGTTACGACCTTATGCGGCGTGCTTTGCCAGTTCTCGCAAGTGCTCGCGGTGCTGCTCGGGGGAGGTGATGACCTTCATCTCTTGCCAGTCGTAGGGAAATTCCTTTCCGCAATCGAGACAGGCGACGTAGGTTCCCGTCAGAGCGGCTGCCTGGGGGCGGCGCCTTGCTTGACGGATGGTTACGGGGAAGCTAAAACGAGAGTGTCTGCAGCCGAATACAGCATCGACCAGCCTTTGAATCATGACCCACCTTCCATACCTGAGCGGTTGTATGTCCGAGTTCCTGGGTGTTCCGAGTGTGCGCCCCCTCTACGGCGGACGCCGTAAGCGCCACTACTCATCTACTTAGATTCACGGATATCAGAAATGGTTTCGCCTTTCCATGAGGTGAAACCTGTAGATGATGGTCGGAACCCTAAGTGCAAAATAGAAAAGCGCTTACGGAAGAGGTCAATACGAGGTGCGTTCGAGGCTTCGGTCAAAATAGGGTCGAAATACTCCATTCTATGATGGTACGAGCCTCAATGCGGCAGCACAGCTGAGAATCGCAGATCGCAAATCGTGAACTTTTGGATTCGCCACGCCGAAGATCCCGCCCATGAGTTGATACTGGACCGCCCAGTGGCAGAAACTTCTCCATTTTCCAACCCAACAATACCATTTACAATCCAACAGGTTCTGTGAGTTGCGCGGAATCTCCTCAGCGCTGATGGGAATCTAAAATGGGCAGGGATTAGAACCGGAATGGCCACGACAAAAACCGACCCCAAGCTGGCCCTGGCGGCCAATGGCGCGAAAAAAGCCAAGTCCTACGAAGGACTTACCCGCGAACAGCTCATCCAGGCCTATCGCTGGATGTACACCTCCCGCCGCATCGACGACCGGGAAATCCTGCTCAAGCGCCAGCAGAAGATCTTCTTCCAAATGTCCGGTGCCGGACACGAAGGGATTGGCGTGGCTGCAGGCATGGCCCTCAAGTCCGGGTACGACTGGTTCTATCCCTACTACCGTGATCGGGCGCTCTGCCTTGCCCTGGGGGTCGAACCCGTACCAGATGTTCCTCCAAGGCGTAGGTGCGGCCGATGATCCGAGTTCCGGCGGACGGCAGATGCCGTCACATTGGAGCTATCCCGAGCAAGCACATCGTGACGCAGTCGTCCCCGACAGGCTCTCAGATTCTGCAGGCCGTCGGCTGCGCAGAAGGTGGACGATACCTCGCGCGGCATCCGCAGGCCGCTAACGTTCCCGCCGATAGCATTGTTGATTATCGTAGGTTCAAGGATGTCAGCTTCCAGGACGATGAAATTACCTATGTTTCGTTGGGCGACGGCACTTCGAGCGAAGGCGAATTCTGGGAGGCGATGAACGCCGCCGCACTCGGCAAGCTACCGGTGATCTTCTGCGTGGAAGATAACGGCTACGCGATCTCTGTGCCGGTGGAAGCGCAGACAGCCGGCGGAAGCATCTCGCGCCTGGTTTCGGGATTCCCCAACTTCCATTTTGAAGAAGTCGATGGCACGGATCCTGTCGCCAGCTATGCCGCATTCCGGCGCGCCGCGCAGTATTGCCGTGAAGGACATGGCCCGGCTTTCGTACACGCCCACGTGATCCGTCCCTACTCACATTCTCTGTCCGACGACGAGCGGCTTTACCGTCCGGATGCCGAGCGCGAGCGCGATGCGCAACGCGATCCTGTTACGCGCACACAGATGTTCCTGCTGCGCGAGGGCATTCTCGACGACAAGGGAATCAATCAGCTGGAGAAGGAAGTTGAAGCCGAGCTGCAGGCCGCGGTCGATCGCGCGCTGGAAGCATTGCCGCCCGCGCCGGAGTCGGTGATGCAATTTCTCTATTCGCCGAATCTGGATGTGACCTCTTCGACCTTTGATACTCAGGCCGCGCACCCCGGAGCTGTCAGCGGATGGCAAGAAGAATGCGCCGAAGACCATGGCCGATCTCATCAACGCGACCTTGCGCGACGAAATGAAAAGCGACGAGCGCATCGTCATTTTTGGCGAGGATGTGGCCGACTGTAGCCGCGAAGAATATCTCAAGCGCAAACTGGTGAAAGGGAAGGGCGGCGTGTTCAAGCTGACCTTCGGATTACAGTGCGAGTTCGGCAATGACCGCGTATTCAATTCGCCGCTGGCCGAAGCCGCCATCGTTGGTCGCGCTACCGGCATGGCGACGCGCGGATTGAAGCCGGTGGTCGAGGTGCAGTTCTTCGACTACATCTGGCCCGCGATGATGCAGCTCCGAGACGAACTGCCCACGATCCGCTGGCGCTCGAATAATGGATTCTCCGCGCCCTGTGTGATTCGCGTGGCCATTGGCGGATACCTGACGGGCGGCGCGATTTATCACTCACAGTGTGGCGAGAGCATCTTCACGCACATTCCCGGACTGCGCGTGGTGTTTCCGTCGAATTCCCTCGATGCCGCTGGACTGCTGCGCACCGCCATTCGTTGCGACGATCCGGTGCTCTTCCTCGAACACAAACGGCTTTATCGCGAGTCGTACGGGCGCGCTGCGTATCCCGGATCGGAGTACATGATTCCATTCGGGAAGGCGAAGATTGTGCATCCGGGTACAGACTCTAACCGTCATCACTTACGGGGCGGTCGTTCCGCGCGCGCTGCAGGCTGCGCAGAAGCTCGAGCGGGAGCAGGGAGTCAGCGTCGAGTTGATCGACCTGCGCACGCTGAACCCGTTCGATTGGGACACGATTGCTGCGTCGGTTGCTAAAACAAATCGCGCACTCGTCGCCTACGAAGACACGCTGAGCTGGGGATACGGCGCCGAGATCGCAGCCCGCATCGCCGATCAACTCTTCGATCAGCTGGACGCGCCAGTCCGCCGCGTCGCCGCGAAAGACACGTTCGTCGCCTATCAGCCGATTCTGGAAGACGCTATCCTGCCACAGCCAAATGATCTGTACTCTGGCGATGAAGGATTTGGCGCAGTATTAGTTGCACACCGACCACTTCAGGACAAAAGACAAAAGGCTTTCGATGCCTGGAGCCGGCACGAACCGCCTGTGGTATGTGGATCGGGCGTTCCAGTACGGCCTCCACTTTGCCTACGCTGCCAAATAGCGCGCGATAGGCTCCACCTCCGAGCGCGCCGCCGATCAGTGGGGAGACCCAGAACATCCAGAGCTGCTGCAGAGCCCAGCCCTGGGCGAAGATCGCTTGTCCGGCGCTGCGTATTCGTAATCGGGATGCACACCAGGTGAATCAGCGTGAGGCAGAGGCCGATCGCGGTCGGTGCGGATCCTTTGGGCCGAGATCTTTGGTTGTAGCGAACAAACGGCGAAAACGGTAGAATGGTTTCGCATGGCGCGGCGGCCGGATCTCGGGAAACGGGAAGAGACTTGGACCCGCGAGGATCTGAAGGAGATCCTGCACAATCTGTCGTTGCTCAGCGAGCACGGCGTACGCGAGTTCTATCAGCGGGCCTACCGCGAGTGCGCCATTATCAATTCGCATACATTACCGCCAGCGCGGGCCGTTCAGGAACTGGTTCAGGCCTGGAAACAGCTGCGCAAGTGGCGCAAGCCCTAGACCGGAACCCACTCACAACAGGGTTCACGGGATTCACGTTACGAACGCTTTTTCGGCAAGCTGATCCAGATTGTTCGTTCTGCCAGCTGGATGCTAGGCTCGATCGAGTGGATTCTGCGTACGCCAATCCGTTAAAAGCCTCTGGTCCTGGCCGCTTTGTGCATTGGCTGCAATCGGCAGCGGCCGAGGTCTGGGTCAAATTCCTTCTCGCCCTGGTTGGGCTGGGCCTGGCGTTCGGGCCGCGCTGTTCTCGACGGTCTCGCGCGATGCCGGCAATGTCTGGGCGACGGTCATCCTGGCCTCAACCTCTCTGGTGCTCGCCACTCTTGTCGGGCTGGTGACGGTGCCATATCTTGCGCGCCGTGTCGCGGTCGAGCGCCTGCGCGAGAACACTTCGATTACGACGTCACCCGCGCAGGAATCATCTACGCGCTGGTCACCCTTGTGATTGCCATTGCGGCGCTGAATACCGGCAATAATCTGCTCTACATCGTGGTTGCGGCGATGCTGGCGGCAATTCTTGTTTCGGGATACGTCTCGGCGGTGGGTGCTGCGCAATCTGGAACTGGATATTCGCCTGCCCGAGCACGTTTTTGCCGGACGCCCTGTGTTTGGACGTATCGTGCTGAACAACCCGCGACGTTTGCTGCCGGCGTTCTCGGTGCGCGTCGTTTCCAGGCACAAGAAGAAGAAAAAGCCTGCCAAGGAATGGCGGTGGGAGCCGACTACTTTCGCCTTTCCATTCAACCGTCCAGAAGGCCAGCAATGGCTGAGTCTGCCGGATCGGAGGTTGCGGCACGTCATGGTGCTTCCTCCGCCGCCGGGAATCTTCCAAGGAATGGCGTATTTTCCCTTTGTGCCTCCGCGAAGGTCGATGCCAGCGCCGACCTCGAATTGAAATTCGATCGCCGCGGCTGCTATCGCGAAGACAGTTTTGGGCTGGCGACGCGTTTCCGTTTGCGTTTTTCACTAAGACGCGGCATATCGCCTTGCGGCGGGAAGTGATTGTGTATCCGCGAATCGAACCCACGCACGGAGTTGAAGAGAAGTATTGCCACGGTTCGCGGAGAGTGGGAAAGCTTCGTTCGCGGTCGCGGATCCGATCTATACCGCATTCGCGAATACATGCCGGAGGATTCTGCCCGGCACGTGGACTGGAAAGCGACTGCGAAATCCGGTTCATTGAAGGTCCGCGACTTTGCGCGGGAGGACGAGCGCCGGGTGTGCATCTGTTTGATAATCCTCAGGCCGGGATCGATTTCAGCGAAAGGCGTACGAAAAAGCTGTCGGTCTCGCTGCCTCGCTTGCCTGGCACTTTGCACAATCGCGAATGCCGAAGTATCGTTCGTTGCTCCCGGCCACGATCGGACACGCACGATGTACATGAATTTCTGGCCTGGCTGGCCTTGACTCAGCCTGCTAAAGAAAATAAGGCCAAGCCGGGCGCGAGGAAGACGCGCTTCGGCAGATGATCCTCAGTGGGACTGACGAATACCACATCGTGGTCACAGCACGATCCGCACCGTAGCATTCCCGACGGCTCTATGGAATTCGTCTTACTTCGTCTTTGTTGGGATGCGCACACCCGCGCTAACCTTCCTGCCCGAACCGGCATGGGTTGACTTTCTTCTTTTCCCAACCTTTTTGGCTTTCCCTACATCTTGAGTTGGGCATATACTCGCGCTCCGGTAGATGCTTTTGGGCCAACTCGGACTCCGTCCCCGGGAGGTATCAAATGCGAATCTGCGACCTGATCAAGAATCAGGACACGTATCAGGCGGATCTGGGCCACTCTGTTCTTCAAACCGTCTGCGCCATGGTCGAGCGAAATATCGGCGCAGTTCCGGTTCTACATAACGGCAAGCTCGTCGGCATCTTCTCCGAACGCGACCTCATGCGCCGGGTAGTGGCAGAAGGTCGCGATCCGCGAACACCTGCTTGGCCGAGGTCATGACCGACGATCCGCTGACCGTCAGCACCAACGAAGAATTCGAAAGCTGCATGGCCCTGATGCGGCGGCACGGCTTCCGCCACCTGCCGGTCTGTCACGAGGGTCAACTGGTCGGGATGGTATCCCTGCGCGACATCCTGCTGCATGATCTCAACGAGAAGGACGACGAAGTCAGGATGATGCGCGCCTACATCCATTCCACGCCTGACGCCTAAGCGCACCGACTGACGCATTGGCAGCATCTGGCTTCCTCGTCTGACTTTGTACATGCGCGCCCCGTGAGACGTTGCCATATGCGCTATTCTTGCCCGCCCAAACCCCCTAGCACGAAGGTAACTTGCCGGACGGATCCAGGAACAGTAACGTTACTTACGGTTACCACAGTCATTGAACATCGGATCAACAAAGCCTACTTGGGTATCACCGTGAGATCCCACGCGAAAGCATGCTAGGCATGCGCCGTGGGTAGCATAACTCCGTAGCTGTACGAAGCACGAGCATGAGCGAGCATCCGAAGTACCTGTATTACGCGCTCTGGATGGCCCACCCCATACTTCAATTGGGGATCGGCATCTTCATGCTTCGTCGGGGACTGCTTCGCCAATTCAAGTTCTTCTTCGGCTACATCGTTACCCAACTCGCAAGCTTCATCATTGTGTTTCCGGCTTTTGTATGGCGCAGTTATTCTGCTGCCTTCTATCTCTACTGGTGCACCTGCGCCATCAGCGTGGCGTTTGGATTTCTGGTGATCCACGAGGTTTTTGTGGATGTGTTCCGCTCATTTCACACGCTGCGCGATCTGGGGACGGTGCTGTTCAAGTGGGCCGGCCTGGTGATGCTGCTGGTGGCCGGGGTCGTCTCGGTTTCAGCCAACTCGACTGACATGGCGCCCTGGATGCAGGCGATCATCACCTCGCAGCGCTGCGTACGCATGATCCAGGTAGGGATGGTCCTGTTCCTGCTCTTCTTTGCGCACTATCTTGGCGTCAGTCGACGTCAGCACAGCTTTGGAATCGCGCTGGGTTTCGGTTCTTTCGCGACTATCGAGTTGATCCTGATCTGCTCGTGGGTGGGGAATCACTTGACTGGGCCGTGGATGAGCATCGTTAATATGGCGGCCTACAACTGCAGTCTGGCATTGTGGTTGGGTTACGTAATGGTGAAGAGGCCCGCACGCGACCTGGCGCAGTCACTGCTGCAGCCGCAGCGTTGGGAACAGAGCCTTTCCGATATTCACCATCCCGTCCCGGCTGATTCTCTGATTCCCATGTTCGAAGGAATGGTCGATCGCGCACTCTCAAGGGCGCAGCAAGATCTGACTTCGGCATCTTTGCCACGAACAGCAGAGCCGGGTAGCCAGAGTGCTGCCGCAGCCGCAGGATTCGGAACTTCTTCCGGCACAGTGTCCCATTCCAAGCGCTAGCCTGGCGCAAACCCCCGCCATACCCGAGCCTCTTACCGCGCTTTTCAGGCGTTTGTTCGGAATTCGTAAATTATTGGCCGGTTGCGCGAGTCGATGATGGCGGCTCAAGCAGTCACGCTATTTGCCAATAAGGTATTATATTTTCAATGGGTTACGCTTCGATGCAGTCTGGGCTGCGCAGTGCGGAATGGGCCTACGGTGACGTATGGGGGGAAATACTGCAAGCTACCCTATTGACACGTGTCCTATAATTCGGTTCCGCGAAAAAGTACCCGCAAGGGACACTCTATGCGGATTAGGAGACGAACCCATGAAACGTGCGATCAGGATCGCAATCCTGATGGTAGGACTTGTGGGCACATTCATCGCTGCTGCCGTTCAACAGGTCCCAGCCGCTGACGGCGGTCCGCTTTTCCTGTGCCCACCCCGACAAGCAAATTGCCAGACAACCCTGCCACCGCAGTAAATCGCAGGCAGGCTATGACCGCAAGGTCACCAAGGTAACTAGCCGTAACTGTTAGTCAGTACGAAACAAGGCTGCAATTTTTGGGCTGACGGGCCTCATATATCCCGGCAGCCCTTATTTTTTGGTGGGAAACTCCGTGATCTTCAGTGCCGTGTTCAGGAGGCGACTGAGTTCGGGCGCCTCGAAGATTGGAGGCTGGCATGTGCTTCCCGAACAAAGTACAGCCATGGATCTCCCGTCCCTGATTTGCGGCAGATGAGGAATGGTGACGGCCAACGCGGGCGGCAGATTTTCGGGGACGACATGACTGGCCGGAATCCGCAAGGCAGTCTTGGTGAAGGCAAACGGTTCAATAGCCGCGCGTACAGTTGTTCTGCAGAATTTCCGTCGTTTTCTCCCATGACCACGACTACCTGTACTGGGCTCTCCAGCAAGTGGATGACGGCGATCCCAAACGTTGCCGCGAAGATCCCGAACTGATCCGCAACTCCGGCGAATGTTTCCAGAGTCTCCTCCGCCTTCTCGCGATAGCTTGCTCCCCGGTGTAGTGATGCAGGCGCACGAGGGCGATCGCAGCCATTGGATTTCCGGCCGGAGTGGGCGAGTCCTGTAAGGGCTTGCGGCGGAGTGGCCAGCACTCCCAGATTCTTGTTGTCGATCCGCGGGTTCGCTGTCGAAGAAGCCTCCGGAGGTCGCATCGTAGAAACGCGCGATCATTTCGTCGGCAATCGCCTTGCGCGAATTTGAAGTAGCTGAGATCGGCCGTGGTCTCGTAGGCATCCAGACACGCCAGCGCGGTGAATGCGTAATCATCGAGCATTCCCGGGAACTTCACGATGTTCCGCTTTGGGATCCGAATAGGCGACCACATGCAGCAGAGCGGTCGGCGTGCCCGTATCGGAAGAATCGCTTTCCACGCTTCGACTCAGGATCCGATCGAAGCGAGCGCAACGCAAACTTTCGCGCGCGCCTCGAGTTCGAGCACGCGCGCAGCCTCGAGATAGGCCGACACACACAGGCTGTTCCATCCCACGTAAACGGTTTTGTCCATGTACGGCGTGGGCCGCTCGAGCCGCGCCGCATACATCTTCTTCTTTGCCGATGCGAGCAGTTCGCTGCACTCTGTCCGGAGCGAGTTTCAGCCGCTTGGCAGATCTCGTCGATCGAGGCGCGCACGTAACAAGACGTTCTTCGCGGGATTGTGGTGCATCTCGCCAATCTCGTTGATGTCGTAGCGCAGAGCCGCGACCTGCTGCCTCTTCTTCGGTCAGCACGGCGCGGGCTTCGTCGAGCGTCCACGTGAAGTAGTCGCCATCGTCGTCCATGTTGATGTCGGCGTCCTGCGATGCATAGAATCCGCCGCGCTCGCGGTCGCTGAGCCATTCGTCCATCCAGCGAATAATGTCGCGCGCCACTTCGGCGAAGAATTCCGACCCGTCGCCTGATAGGCATGGACGTAATTCTTCAGCAGTTCGGAGTTGTCGTAGCACATCTTTTCGAAGTGAGGCACGACCCAGCGCTCGTCCACGGAGTAGCGGTGGAATCCGCCGGCAAGCTGGTCATAGACGCCGCCGTGGGCCATGTTCTCGAGCGTGGTAACGATCAATTGCGCCGTTCAGCCGCTGTCTGTCTGCCGGCGCCGCGTACCGTATCTCTCGATCAGCAGGTCGAGAGCCGAGGGATGCGGGAACTTCGGAGCCTGCCCGAATCCGCCGTGCTGCGGGTCGAACATCTTTGAGCGCGGAGTCCTGAATTGCGTCGACACAGCGTGCCGAAATGCGGCCGCTGTGCCCCGCGAATGATTCCGACTGCGCGATTGCGCTCTCGACCATCTGCGCCTGCTCGATCACGTCGCCATGTTTCTCTTTGTAGGCGTTGGCGATGCTGAGCAACACGCGCCGGAAGCTAGGACGCCCGTATCCATCCTTAGGAGGGAAATACGTTCCTCCATAGAACGGCTTGCCATCGGGAGTGAGAAAGGCGGTGAGCGGCCACCCGCCCTGCCCGCTCACTGCCTGAACAGCGGCCTGATAACGGCTATCGATATCGGGACGCTCATCGCGATCGACCTTCACGGCGACGAAATTCTCGTTGACGATGGCGGCGATTTCGGGATCGTCGTAGGACTCGCGGTCCATGACGTGGCACCAGTGGCACCAGACGGCTCCGATGTCCAGCAGCATGGGCTTGTTTTCGCGCTGGGCGGTGGCGAAGGCCTCGGCTCCCCACTCGTGCCATTGAATGGGCTGGTGCATGGCGGATCGCAGGTAAGCCGAGGAGGCACGAGAGAGCAAGTTCATGGTCGAAGTCGTCATCATCCCAGTCTAGCGCGAAGCGTTATGGGCCGCCCCGGGGAAACTCGGCTTTGGTGTGCTCAGACGGCGAGTTGCCCTGCAATCGTGCAATAGAGTTCGATGGCATCGTGCAATTGCTTTTTCTCGATGTACTCGCCCTCTGTGTGGGCGACGTGAATGGAACCTGGGCCGATCAGGAGAGGCTCTCCCCAGTTCGTGAGCTTTGGAACATCGGTGGTGAAGGCAGCGATCATCGTGGGGAGTCCTTCGATCGTGCGGAAGCGTAGGAAGGGGAGTTCTAGAGGGAAAGTGACTTCGACCCGATCTCCGGCGGTGGCGAGGATTTGCTTTCGCAACTCGTCGCTTGGGCCGACTAGCCGATACAGCAAGTCGGCATGCGCGTAATCGGGGATAACGTTGGGCGCCCGCCCTCCTTCGATCAACCCGATATTCAAAGTGCAGGAACCGATTTGCGGGTCGGAGGGCAGCGGCATGGCGCGAAGGCCCGAGAGCGCACGAATCAACTTGTCAATGGCCGATTCGCCGAGTTCCGGATACGCCGAGTGCGCCATCTTCCCCCGGGCGGTGACTTCTGCGCGCAACGTTCCTTTCGAGGCCAGGGCAATATGATTTTCCGTCGGCTCGCCGTTCACTAGGAACTTGCATCCGGGGGGTGCGTGTTCGTTTGCAACCGTAGCTCCCAGGCTATCCCGCTCTTCGCCGACCACAAATAGAAGCCCGACATGAATCCCTTGTCCTCGAAGCTTTTCGGAGGCGGCGATCTGCGCTGCGATAATTCCCTTGGCATCGCACGACCCCCGGCCGTAGATATTCCCCGCGTCTTCGGATGAGGCGATGAATGGGGGGACCGTATCCATGTGTGTCGAGAAGACAATCGAAGGATTTGGTTGATCGGCCGAGGTTGCGTACACGTTGAAACGATCGGCCTCGACCGGCATCTTTCTGGTCTGATAGCCGATACGGCAGAGTTCGCCATATAGATAGTTTCCGACCGCCGCTTCATTGCCTGTAATCGACTCGATGTCCACCAGTTGCCGTGTCAGGGTAATTGCGTCCATGCATGAAAGAATAGCAAAACGTGGACTTCGATCTGAGTCGGCTCTATAACGACACCCGCGTCCCCATTGTGTAATCTGAATATGTGATTCCTTTGAATCAAACGATTCATTCGCTTTTCCTTAAGGGCCCGGCCGGTCATCTCGAGGCGCTGCTCAATGCCGGAACGGAGAGCGCCAAGTATGCAGCCGTTATTTGCCACCCTCATCCGGTCTACGGCGGGACGTTGCACAACAAAGTTGTATTTCACACGATGAAGGCGCTGAACGCCTTTGGGTTCCCGGTATTGCGCTTCAACTTCCGCGGAACCGGGCTGAGCCAGGGAGAGCACGATCATGGGATTGGCGAAGTCGACGATGTCCGCACCGCGCTCGATTGGTTGGATCGCGAGTTTCACCTGCCGTTGATCTTTGCGGGCTTCTCGTTTGGGGCCGCCATAGGACTTCGGGCCTCATACGCGGATTCGCGGGTTCGCGCTTTGATCGGACTTGGGGTGCCGGTCGCGCCTGTAGCTGCCGATGGCGAAGAGCCGCGCGTATATAGCTTCGATTTCCTGCACGATTGCACTAAGCCCAAGCTGTTCGTCAGTGGCGCGCGCGATCAGTTCGGTCCGAGATCCAAACTCGAAGCGTTGGTGGATTCCCTTCCGGAACCGAAGAAATTAGTCGTCATCGAAGGGGCGGATCACTTTTTTGAAGGACGGCTACGCGAACTCCGTGAGGCAATTGAGGCCTGGGTGGGTGAAGCCCTTAACTCTCAGCCGTCAGCCATCGGCTAACCTCCGACTTGAAGTCGTAATGACTCGCCTTTAGCGTGCCGGAAGCCGACAGCCGACGACCCTCTTATAATCCTTCCGATGTGCTACCAGGCCAGTGACGAACGGTTTCGGGAAACGCGCGAGACCGCGCGGGAAATATTCCGCATTACCCTAAGAGAAGCTTCGATTGCGAACGGCTTCGGGCGTCATTTGGAGTATCACCGCGGGGTCCTGAGGATCCGCGAAGATCTCTATGATCTGAATTCCTATTCGCGCGTGCTCGTCATCTCGATCGGGAAAGCTGGACACACGATGGTCGAAGCACTTGCCCATCATGTCGGGTCGTCTCTTGAGGGAATCGTCGCCAGTTCCGTGCGTCCGGAGTCCCAGGTTCACGGATTCCGGTATTTCTGCGGAGGACATCCAACCCCGAATGAGGAGTCCATTGAGGCGGGGAATGCGATCTTGCGGGCAGTCGAGGCGCAGCCCGCTTCGGCGTTGGTAATTTTTCTCGTGAGCGGAGGAGGGTCGTCCGTTGTCGAGAAAGCGATCGATGACGAAATCTCGCTAGATGATCTGATTACAACTTACCGCGTCCTCGTACATTCCGGTGCGCCAATCGGCGAGATCAATGCGGTGCGGAAGCATCTCTCGGCAGTGAAGGGTGGCCGCCTGGCGCAGCGTGCGTCTCCTGCGCAGCAGGTGTCGTTACTTGTCTCCGATGTGCCGGACGATACGCCGGATGCGCTTGCATCGGGACCCACCATGCCGGACTCCACTACGGTCGAAGGCTGTTACCGAATCGCAGAGAAATACGCGCTCCTGACGCGGTTTCCCCAATCCACGCGCGAACTATTTGAGCGGCATGCGCTGGAAGAGACTCCGAAGTCCGGAGATCCCGTATTTCATCAGGCGCGCTGGTGGACCGTGCTATCGAACCAGACGGCGGTGGAGGAGGCGAGCAACGCGGCGGAGCGAGCAGGATATATGGTCCGCGTGGATAACAGTTGCGACGACTGGGACTACGAAAAGGCTGCGGATTATCTGCTGCAGAAGTTGGTGGAACTGCGGAAGCAATTCTCGCCCGTGTGCCTGATCTCGGGTGGCGAAGTCACAGTGAAAGTGGCGAACCCAGGCGTGGGCGGACGCAACCAGCAGTTCGCCCTGGCATGTGCGGAAAGAATCAAGGCAGAGAACATCACGGTGCTGAGTGCTGGGACGGACGGCGTGGACGGCAACAGCCCGGCTGCCGGCGCTGTTGTGGACGGCAGCACGGTCGAGCGTGCTGAGAAGCAGGGGTTGGACTTGCACATCGCACTCCAGCGATTCGATGCTTATCCGTTTTTCAAGGCGCTGGGAGATGCGGTTGAGACTGGGCCTACCGGAAACAACCTGAGGGATCTGCGAATTCTGCTGGCATACTAAACAACATTCGTTGCGGTCCTGATCTGGCCGCGACTGCGGGGAATACATAGATCCTGAGCACCGCAACAGACGCGGCGCTCAGGATGAAAATGTAATGTGAGACGGTGGGAGAGGTTCCGGTTAGTAGGCGTTGAGTGCTACGCCGTTTTCTGCTGCATTTTGGCCATGGCTTCGTCCATGCCGCGTTTCATCTCTTCTCTCGAGAGATCGCGGGTGTGGGTTGCGATGGACCACTTGTGTCCGAAGGGATCTTTCAATTTGCCGTAGCGATCGCCCCAGAACTGCTCCATTACCGGCATTTCGACTTTTGCTCCCGCTTTTACGGCACGATCAAAAGCCGCGTCCACGTCTTCGATGTAGACGTGCAGACCCATACTCGAACCCCCACCAGCCGACTCAGGACCGACTACTCCGAATTCCGGGAACTCGTCTGCGAGCATGATGATTGAGTCTCCGATCTTGAGTTCGGCGTGCATAACCTTGCCATCCGGTCCTTTCATGACGCCTCTCTCTACTGCACCGAAAGCCTGCTTGTAAAACTCAATAGCACGTTCAGCATTACGGACGGTCATGAACGGGGTTAGCGTGTGATATCCCTCGGGAATTGGTTTTACGGGCATGAAGACCTCCTGGGAGAGAATTTTCAGGCAGTCTACAACAGCAACTACTTAGGATGATCGGAAATCTTGCGGAACTCCTGCGGACAATTTACTTTCGCACACGTCAACTAGTTACGGACCCAGTCAGGGAACACGAACACATTTCTCTGGTGTTTTGTGGGTGCCTGCCGAGAGGAAATAGAGATGAAACATATCTTTGCAGCTCTTTTGGTCACACTCACGCTCAGTATCTCCAGTCCAGCGCAGCAGGCAGCGGTGGCGAGATTAGATGGCAGCCGAATCAGCGGAGCGGAAATTGATCAGATGGTGAATCGTATGATGAAAGCCGCCGAAGTGACCGGCATGGGAATCGCTGTTTTCGATCGTGGGAAACTCGGGTATTTGAAAGCCTATGGATTCCGTGACAAGGACAAGAATCTACCGCTGACGGTCGATTCGGTTATGTCGGCGGCTTCGATTACCAAACCCACATTCGGGTACATGGTCATGCAACTGGTGGACAAGGGTGTGATTGATCTCAACAAGCCGGTTTACGAGTATTTGCCGAAGCCGCTCCCCGAATATCCGAAGTACGCGGATCTGGCGAATGATCCAAGGTACAAAAAGATCACGGCCCGCATGCTCTTGAGCCATACGAGCGGATTTCCGAACTGGCGATGGCTCGAAGACGATCGCAAACTCCGAATCCACTTTGAGCCTGGTTCCAGGTTCGCCTATTCGGGGGAGGGCATTGATCTGCTGCAACTGGTCGTAGAGACGGTCACCAAACGGCCTCTGGAAGAACTGCTGCAGGAGTACGTATTTCAGCCGTTCGGCATGACGCGCACGAGTTTCATTTGGCAGGATCATTTTGAAAGTGACTATGCGAACGCGTACGACGAATACGGCCGTTCACTCGGACCGCACCGTTGGATGAGTCCCGACGCCGCCGGATCAATGCAAACTACAATCAACGATCTTGCCAAGTTTCTACTGGCAGTCATGCAGGGTCAGAGACTGCAGCCGACGATGCACGGGCAGATGTTGAGCCCGCAGGTGCAGATCTTCTCCAAACACGAGTTTCCCTCGCTGAACCAAGAAACGACGGAGGAGTACAAGCCCATTCGCTTGAGCTACGGCTTGGGTTGGGGCCTCTACTGGAGTTCCTATGGCGAGGCCTTCTTTAAGGAAGGGCACGATGAGGGATGGAGGAATTATGCGGTTTGTTTCGACGGGCCGAAGTCCGGAATGATCATCCTGACGAATAGCAGCAATGGGGAAGGGATATTTAAGGAGTTGCTGGAAACGGTCTTGAGGGATACGTTCACGCCAATCGAGTGGGAGGGGTACACGCCTTACGACAAACTGCCGCCGCGTCCCCCACTGAAGCAACACAAACGAATCTCTGTTAGCGAGAACATTCTGGACCGTTACGCCGGGCGATACGGGCTCAATCCTGATCTAGTTCTTAACATCCGACGCGAGGGCGATCATCTTTCCCTCCAGGAAAATGACGAACCTAAGCAGGAGTTGCTCCCGGAAAGCGACAAGGGTTTCTATTCCACCACTTCCGATGACACCCTTACGTTCGAGATGGATGCTAATGGCAAAGTCACGGGACTGGTTCTGCATGTGGGCAGGGATATTCCGGTGAAGCGGTTGGAATAGCAGGGAAAATTGTCAACACAGACCGCGAAGGAGATCTAGAAGAACCGCGTTACGCCTTCTTGCAGGACGAGCACGCGATCTTCGATACCTGCTGCGCGAGCTTCGTGGTCGAGCAACTGCAGAGGCTCCTCGACCGGTTCGTGTGAGAGGCGGAAGGTTCCGTAGTGCATGGGAACCATCCATCGCGACTTGAGGTCTAGGAACGCCTGCGTGGCGTCGGCAGGATTGGCGTGAACGTTGCGGAACTGTTCAGGGTTGTAGGCGCCGATGGGAAGCAGGGCGACTTCGGGAGCTAAGCGGCGGCCGATCTCGGTGAATCCGTTGAAGTAGGCTGTGTCCCCCGCGTGGTAAAGAGAGTGTTTCCCGGCTTTCAGGACGAAGCCACCATAGCCACGGTGCGAGTCTTTCAGAATCCGCGCGCCCCAGTGCCGCGAGGGAACATGGGTCACGGAGAGATTCCCATCGCGGGAGGTCTTCCACCAATCAAGTTCGATAATCTCGGAGAACCCGAGATCCGAAACGAGATCGGAGACATGCGTGGGGATAATGATGGCCGGAGCAACCCCGCGCTTGCGGAGATTATTCTGCACAATCGCGCGAAGAGACGGACGGTGCAGGTGATCAAAGTGCGCGTGTGAAACCAGCACCAGGTCAATGGCCGGAACATCGGCAATCCGCAACCCGGGACGGCGTAGGCGCTTCAGCACAAAAAGCCACCGTGCGAAATTCGGGTCGATCATCACGTTCTTACCACCGATTTGCACGAAGAAGCTAGCGTGACCGATAAACGTCACACCAAGTTCGCCATTGGTGACGAGGCGCGGCTTGTGAGTCTCACCGCAGCGTGGAGTGACCGCAGAGTGGCGCACCAGTCGGCTGAATTGGGTGGCGCGCTTGCGAAGGGCCGGGTTACGGAGCGTCTGTTTGATCATCCTGCAATTCGGGGATACAGCAACCTGTGCGAAGCCTCACTATCGTATCCTTGCCTGCCGCAACGGCAGAGTAACGAACGCGGTGCGCCGAAGTTGCTTCGCCTTCTAAATCTTAGATGAAACGGAAGCACGGAGCGCTGCTTTTTCATTTCCCCATAGTACGGCGGTAATCTTGCCGTACAAAGCAATGAAAGTGGCAAGGCGGGCACATCCGGGCTCGACTCTGTAGATTGCGTGACAGAGCGGCTATGGGGATCCTGAGTTGTTGATCCATCGCGAGCGCGGGATCTCCCGATGTCCTTCGTCGTCGTAGAAGAACTTCATCGGGTGATCGGATTTCGCGTTCGGTACAGGATGGTCGTCGATTGAGCTGTATCGAGGAGCATCGTAAGACAGTGGCAGCGGATTCTTGGTTGTGTACATCGCTTCATTGAAGTTGCTGCCGACGAGAGGCTGCGCGACGGCAAAAACGCCGAAGGGGTTGCCATTCACGTACGACACTCCAATGTAATCGGCAACCATCGGGCCGTTATCGGAGACGGGGAGAGAGCTAATCTTCATTGGTCCCGCGAGTTTCGCGCCAGCTGTCCAGGTCGCCCCTCCATCGGTGGAGGTGGTGAAGCCGGCATCCAATTGGCAGGTACTCGTGGTGCAGGATTTGTTGGGATAGTAGTAGTAAACAATCGTGAGATGCGCGTTTGCTCCGGACGTAATGGGATCGACGCCAATGCCGGGGATGAAATGATCCACGGTGCTGCTGGCTGCGTCGATCGGAATGCGAGTCACGGGGCTCCAGATAGTTCCATTCGATGACGTGCTCATGACGATGTCATTGGAGACGCACCTTTTACGAAATCGGCAATCGGACCAGACGACGTAAACAGTTCCGGCTGCGTCGATCCCCGCGGAAGGCAGGTTCGGATTACGCAATCCTCCTGCAACGAAATGGCTGCTGATGGTTGCTATCTGTTGGCTCTTGCCCCAGCTTACGCCGCCATTCGTAGAGGTAAACACGTCAATGCCTCCGCCTTCAAAGGGAACAATTACCGTTCCGTTCGGCTGGACCAGAGGCTCGCCGCCGAGTCCGCCGGCATGATCGGAAGAGGGAAGTCCAGGTCCCCATGTCTGTCCGCCATCGCTCGATACGCTCATCAGCACGTCGCCCGTGCCAAATGCTTGATCCCACTCGGTGTAACAGTTGCCATAGTGCGGACTGCTGGGCGTGTTGTCGCAAACTGTCCAGTTCTTATCATCGAGATGCGTTTTGTCGATGATGATTGGATTTCCCCACGTCAGGCCATCGGTCGAGCGGCTGACAGCAACATCGCCGATCAGGCCAGAACTCGAGCTCGTCCCCGCCAGTGGAAGAGTAGAGATGAGCCACTGTCCGTTTTTTGCATCGTAAGCAACCGAGGGATCGGCGGCGGCGCCGTAGGTTCCGCCCTGGTAGTTCACCGTGAGGCCCGGGAGAAGGCCATATTTCCAGCTCTTACCGCCATCTGTCGAAGTGGAGAAGCCTACGTCGCCGCTGCCCCATCCCACGGTGCCCGGGCGGCGAGCAACGTGAAACGCGCTCACGATCTTGCTGCCCCAGGCAAAGGTCGAGGGCTCCACTTCAGTTTTGTGATTGCTGTCCGGGTTGGTAAGCGTATCAGTGCTGATCTTGAACAGAGAGGTCTGCGCCGCAACCGGCAACCCTATTGCCAATGCGACCAACGAACGGACGAGAGTTGATGGAACCTTCATGGGTATTCCTTATTGGAGGACTTTCAGAAAGCGGACAGCGTTTCGATTCCCGCGCACTATATCCGAGCGTGGTAAATGTGTCGACGTGAAGGAATTTTCACAGTCGGACTAGAAAGCGGCCGCGTGCGGAAATTCTCAATCCCTTGCTTGACCTAAATCGCGCAGGTCATATCTAATCCGAAGACAAATTGATCCGTTCATCGAGTCTTGAAAGGGGAACGTTCCACATGCGAGTTGCGTTTTTGGGGTTGGGAATTATGGGGCAGGCTATGGCTGCGAACCTGGCCAAGGCCGGCCATGAGGTCACGGTGTGGAACCGGACACCGGGGAAACTCGTGGAAGGAGCGAGTGTCGCGCCGACTCCCGCTGCGGCTGCACAGGGCGCGGAAGTCGTCTGGATGTGCGTATCGGACACAGACGCTGTGGAGCAGGTCATTTTCGGCAAAGAAGGGGCGGAAGCCTCGTTGACCGAAGGGACGATCATTGCCGATTCGAGCACAATTTCTCCTGCCGCAACCATGAAGTTTGCGGAACGCGTCGCAACCAAGGGCGTGGCGTGGGTGGATGCTCCCATGACGGGATCGAAAATCGGCGCGCGCGACGGCACACTCGTGTTCATCGTCGGCGGAGCGGAGCCGAATATCGAGCGCCTGAAACCGCTGTTCGCAGCCATGGGGAAGAAGATCTTCTGTATGGGGGACACCGGGAAGGGGCAAGCGACCAAATTGGCCATGAATCTACAGATTGCCCTGATCTTCGAAGGATTCGCTGAAGGTCTCACCCTCGCAACCAAACTCGGCGTCGATCCCCAACAGTTGTTGCACCTGATCGATGCCACCATGGTGCGGTCCGGAGTCGTGGACTACAAGGGGCCATTCATCCTGCAGCGCGACTTTACGCCCAATTTTCCGCTACGGCTGATGCATAAAGACATCCGGCTCACGTTGGAAGCGGCGAAGGAGGCTCGCGTGAAACTGCCGGCTCTTGAAACGGTGGAAGAAATCTACCAGATGGCGACCGAGGACGGGCATCAGGACCTGGATTACGCCGCCACGCTCACTTTGCTTGAAAAGTGGGCAGGGGTGCAGGTGAAGGGGAAAGCCGCCTAAATCCTCCAACACAGAGAGCCCAAAAACGCCGGACCGATCAGCAGCATTACTGCCGTAATGCCGTCCGTCGCCTATTACACAAGTATTACAGTAGCAGGCCCACTTCTGCTGATAATTTAGCCAAAGTCTTCATCTAATCAATCAGTGAATCAATCAATCAGTCGGGAAATGGGGACCCTCTTGGCTATCCAACTGGAAGATCTGGAAAAATCTCAGGGCACGAAAGATCAAATTAACTGGGTTACAGCGATTTTTATGGCGCTGTTTCACGTCGGGGCTGTGGCGGCCCTTTTCTTTTTCACATGGAAGGCGCTGTTTGTGGCGATCTTCTTGTGGTGGGTTGCGGGTAGTCTTGGCATCGGCATGGCCTATCATCGCCTGCTTACACACCGCGGATTCAAGACACCCAAATGGGTGGAGTATTTCCTGACCGTCTGCGCCACTCTGGCGCTCGAGGGCGGTCCGATTTTCTGGGTAGCAACGCACCGGATTCACCATCAGTTTTCGGATCAGGAAGGCGATCCGCACTCGCCAATCGATGGCAAGTGGTGGGCGCACATGGGATGGATCCTGATGGGCAAGTCGATGCATCACGACGCGACCACCCTGGCCCGGTATGTCCCGGATCTAGCGAAAGATAAGTTTCACGTCTGGCTCACCAAGTATCACTATGTTCCGCAGATTGTTCTCGGGATTGCGCTGTTTTCCATCGGCGGCCTGCCGTGGCTGCTGTGGGGAATGTTCTTCCGCACCGTGTTTCTTCTGCACGCGACATGGCTGGTGAATTCGGCGACTCATTCGTGGGGAACGCGCCGGTTTACGACTCGCGATCTGTCAACCAACAGCTGGTGGGTGGCTCTGCTCACGTTTGGCGAGGGATGGCACAATAACCATCACGCGCATCCGACGGCTGCGCAGCATGGGTTTACCTGGTACGAAGTCGATATGAACTGGTACGGGATCTGGGTTCTGAAGACTCTGGGCCTGGCCTGGGATATTAAGCGAGTGAAGCTCTCGGACGTCAAACGGGGTCTGGTGCCGACGCCGAATGGTCGTCTGATTACTGCGGCCGTGCCGGAAGTCTCGGTAGCAGGCGACTGAGCGAAGATTTTTGTGAAGATACAGGAATCAGCCCTGGCTTCTGGTCGGGGCTTTTCTATGCCCTCGCCTGCGCTTCCGCTCGCGACTCAGACGCGGATGATCATCACTTCCGTCGCTTTGATCAGTGCAGCGGCGGTTTGGCCCTTTTTCAGCTTCATTTCCCGTACTGCTCCCGACGTGATCAGCGATGTGATGAGTTGGCCTCCCACCGAAATCGTCACCTGTCCAACGAGTCCACTCACGCGCACGTCCACGATGCGGCCCACGAGTTGATTGCGTCCGCTGATCCGTTTGTAGCTGATGCGGCGTTCGTCCTGATTGTGGCCCCGCGTGCGGTAGAGCAGGCGATCGATCTCCGACTGGGGGATCCTATAGTGTCCGCCGGGAGTTTGCACCGCGCGCAGCTTTCGATGGTAGATCCACTGCTTGATCGTGGGATAGCTAATCTGCAGTTGAACGGCGGCGTCTCGCGGACGTAGCAATGTTTCCGGGGCAGATTGTTGTTTTGGCATCTGGGCAGAACCTTTCGCCACGGATTCTCACGGATTGGCACCGATCAAAGCAAGCGCCGACATTCTCCTCAGGAGATCGCTGAGAACGGAACGCGGATCGACAGCGTCTTTGCATGATTGAACTGGTGGAAGCGCGTCACTGCAATCTGCTCCCCGGCGCCCACACTTAGCCCCAATCGCTTCCATAGATGAAATCTTCCGGCGACCAGTCCGGGAGACAGAAACACCTGTTTGTCTCCCTCGAGTTTGCCGTTCGGCCAGAATGTGGCGTTTATTTCGAGTTCCGGCCATAGCTTGCGGAGCACACGATACTGGAAGGCCGTGCTGTACGCGACGGGTGTGCCGCTCTTCTCACGACCTCCCGTCGGAATGGTCCAGCCAAGCGTGCTCTGAAAGTCAAGATAGTGATAACCCTTGCCGAAGGCGAGGGTTGGTGTAACAGAGGCATAGCTCGACGCATAACGTCCATATGGAATGCTGCCAGCCAGGAATGCAGTCAGGATGTAGTTGCCGTGCTCCTGGTTGCCGGCTAGGAACCGGTACTTCAGGGTGAGAGGGATATTACCGAATCCGTTGGTACCGCTGACGGCGCCTGATAGGGAGGGAGCCCGAGGATGATCTCGGTGTGTTCTGTCGGAATCAGTTCAAGGCCCTTGCCCCCACCATAGTTCAGGCTCTCCCCGCCAGTTGCTGGCATCCATACAATATCTGAACGGAATTCTTCTTCGAGCCGGGGCGTAGTTGTGAATAGAGGAGTGATCCAGTGCGGCTGTTCCGCCTGCGTCTTGTTGACGCGCTCAAACCAGTGCGCGAAGTAGCTTTCTTGCGCGGAACTAGCGAGCGTCGAGACCAAGAGAAACACGGATATTGCTACTGTGCCGATGAATTCACGTGCCAATCAGAACCCCGTGAAAATATGCTTGGAGATGTATACATATATTAACATATCGATATATGTATAGGAATCGTATCGATGATGCGACTCGATAAACTCGACTGCCGGTGAGGTCAGGCAACCGACTGGAAACGAAGGATCACGACGGGCGAACGCCCACTTCGTCTATATCCGTGCAATTTATGGTTCCGCGCGTCCTCCACTCCTGGCAGGACGCGAAAAAGGTAAAATCAGCGTAAACGTATGCGTATTTCGAGCCGCCGAGGAACGATTGCGTTCTTTCTCTGCCTGGGCATCGGTCTGGTTGCTCTGGCAGTTGCGCTCAATGTCGGCTGGATCATCCTCAATCGGCGCGAAGTTGTTCTGCTGTTCTTCGGCATCATCTTCTTTGCCCTGATCATCGCGGGCATGGTCCTCAACACCATCTTCCTGGTACGCGAAGTGCGCCGCAACGAGCAGCACGACAGCTTCATCAATGCGGTCACTCATGAGCTGAAAACCCCGATCGCTTCAATCCGGCTGCATCTCGAGACTTTGCAGCGCCGGGATCTGCCCGAATCGCGGAAACAGGAGTTCTACAACGTCATGCTGAGCGATGCGGACCGGCTTACCGACACGGTGGAGCAGGTGTTGCGCGCCGGGCGCGCGGGAGACAAAAAAGCTGGGCGGGACAAAGCAGAGGTCGATTTCGCACAAGTGGTTCGAGACTGCATGGAGGCCATGCGAGTGCGGCATCACCTGCCCCCCGAAGTGTTGCGTTACGAGCAGGCGGTCAGCCAAGGAAGCGGCGCTCACGTGAGAGGAATGCGGAAGATCTACGAGTCGCGGTTTCGAATGTGCTTGAGAATGCGGTGAAGTATTCCGGCGATCACATCGATGTGCAGGTACAGTTGGAGACGCCGGACGAAAAGCGAATCGTGCTCAAAGTGCAGGATCGCGGAGTTGGAATCGCTCCCGAGGAGTTGAAAAGAATCTTCCGCCGCTTTTATCGCGTGGGCAGTCGCACGCTGGCGCACGTCAAAGGAACGGGCTTGGGACTGTTCATCGTGAAATCCATCGCTAAAAAGCATGGGGGACTGTGTTCGCCGAAAGTCCCGGCGAAGGGCAGGGAACGACGATCGTCCTGGAGTTGCCGAGAATTGCGCGAATCCCGGGGTCCAAAATATGAGCCGCGTGCTGGTGGTCGAGGACGAAGCTCATCTCGCGCAAGGGCTGCGGTTCAATCTGGAAGCCGAAGGTTATGAGGCCGACGTTGTCGGAACGGCAAAAGGCAACCGATCGGCTGCTCAACAAGAAAAAGTATTTCGACGCTATTGTGCTGGATATCATGTTGCCGGGAAAGACGGATTCCACGTGGTGTCGGAACTGCGCGCGGCGAAAAATTACATCCAGGTCCTGATGCTGACGGCGCGAGGGCGTCCGGAGGATGTGTTGAAGGGCTTCGCCTCGGCGCGGACGATTACCTGCCGAAGCCATTTAAACTTTCGATTCTGTCGCGCGTTTGCCGGGACTCGCGGCGCGCATGGAGCTCGGCGGTCCGGAGCAGGCGGAAGAGGCGCAGATCGGCCGCACATCGGCGAACTCGACAAGTTCTGGTTTCCGGGGAAAACCATCGGCTTCGGGGCGCTGGAGCTGCGCTCGCGAGGAAATACGGTTCATTTGACAGTCATGGAATCGGAGTTACTGCGGCATCTGGTGCGGAACGACGGCAAGATCGTTCCGCGGAAGCAGATCCTGGAAAGAGTGTGGGGCGGAGCCAAGAAGGATACCGACGCGCGGGCGATGGATCATTTCGTGGTGCGATTGCGCAGATATATCGAAGATGATCCGGGACATCCGAG
>CAVZWK010000022.1:0-504097 GCA_963778995.1 Terriglobia bacterium | reverse complement strand
GCGTCGTAGGCGTAGGAGAGCCTCTCACGCATGTACCGAGGAGAACATTCCGACCGCACCATAAGCATGCCCACTCCGTCGTACATCAAGTGCGATGTGCCGCTGCCCCACAATGCGGGCCTCAGTAGCCCAACTTGGTACACCCGGAGAGCCAGTCCTTTTCGAGCGGCTCACCTGACACCTCGGTCCTTAGTTTCCAGATTGAACAGCCGAGCTTTTCTACCTGCTGCGGTAGGGTTTGCCTTCCTTGCGCGCGAGGAATGGCTGGAAGTTCACAAGCGTAATGTGCTGCTCCTGCGACGGTTCGGAGATTGTGATGTCGTACTCGAAACCGAAGTCTTTGTTTCCCCAGTACCGGGCATACTCTGGCTTGAGCTGCTTTGTAGCCGGATCGGTTAGTAGCCCCTTTAGCGCTTCGAGCTCGTTGGCGGTGAGCTGCTTCTTGGCGAGCTGGAGATTCCGAAAATCCACTTTCAACATCGGATGGGCCTCTGCAAACCCGTCCGAGTACACCGCAAGTACACCAGCGTTTCAGTTCGCTGGGCATCCCAAGACTCGGAGGACCTCCAGCAGAACAGTTTTCGGTGAACTCTGCGCCGGTTCTTGCGCAAGCGAGCACGCGCACACCAGCCCGACTATGCCGATGAGCTTCAGAATAGAGCGAAGCATATTTCTGCTCCTTGAGACTTCAAACTTCTTGTTGAACGTATCTGCTCAGTAGCCGCACTTCTTCGGGTCTTGAGCACACACACACCCAAACCCGAACATTTGGCATTCTGCCTGCAAGCCTCTTGTTCCTGTTGGAGCGGTGTGAGGTCCGGCGTGTCCAAGCCCTACGATAACACAGATGGACAAGTTCATGTAGAAGTGTCGAGGCAACAGGTCCACGAGGACCTTTTCTACCCGCGGCACCCAGCGGACTGATCGTAATCGTGCTCGGTGAAAATGGATGATGGTATCCGCATCCTTTATCGGTGGGATCGCATTTAACCTCGGGGAAAGGTTTGAGCAGGCATTTCTTGTACTTCTTGAACACGCCCTGCCCCATGATCTGCGCGTTATTCAAGGCTTTCTCTAATTCGCGTTCCCCCTGATCGATGTTCTTTTGACGGCAGGCAGACAGCCCCGTACGATCGTTGAAGTTGGCTGGCGAATTAGGCATAGCTATAAAAATCGATTCCTCCGCTTCCAAATCTGGCTGGATCTTCACTCATTGAAGTTGCCCGCACTCTGATCGTAGTATCGGGCTCTGTAAAAATAAACGCCGCTTTCTGGATCAATTCGCGCCCGGTGTAACGGTACGGATTGAGTATCGTGCCTGTGGAGGCCGGAGGTTGCCGAAGGCGTCGTAACTGTAGGTATTCGCTAGCGTTCCATCCGAATTGCTCAGTGAGGTAACGGTGCTAACTGCATCCTGGGCGTAATAGCTCGTGGTTCCAAGGCGCGACTCGAAAGCGGTTCATCTGTTCGTGGCCCAAACGTATACCTTGCCAGCACATTGCCGCGGTATCGATTTCTTCGCTGACACCGGCACCGTCATAGAGGTAGTTGGTGGTGCCGAGCGGGCCCGACTTCTGGATTCTCCGGCCGAACGGGATCGTACTGGAAGGTCATGGTTCCAGTGCCCGGTACAACTGCTGAGCAGCCGGTTCTCAAAGTCCCAGGTGTAGGTTTTGCCGCCGTCGGTGAGGGTATTGCCGTTTGCGTCGTACGTATAGCTGCCGGACGAATTCGACGTCAACTCGTTCGACGAATTGTAGTTGTATAGGGCACGCGTAACGATGACAGTCTATTCCCCACAGGGTCATAGCTGTAGCTCTCTGTGGTACTACCTCCCTGCGTGACTTGGGTCAATTCGTATAGGGGATCGTAACCATAGTTCGAGGTTACCCCGTTCAGATAGTTCGTCTTTGACGGAGCGATTTCCCGCCGCATCATAGGTATAGCCCGCCCCGTCCAGCGTGTTGGCTCCCGCCTGATGCAGCACGCTCAGCAGGTGCGACACCGAGTCGTAGCCATAGCTGGTGTTCACCCCATTGGGCCGAGTCAGGCTTGTTCTCCGGCTCAGCGCGTCGTAGCCGAAGCCGAACGATCCTGCCCAGGAGTTCGCGAGGCCATTCAGTCGGTTCAGCGTGTCATAGCCGTAGGTCGTGATGCTTGTATCCGGCGCGGTCAGTGACGTGCGGTTCGAGGCCGCGTCGTAGGTATAGGCGTTCTGGAAGTTGCAGCCCCGGCAACCACGCGTACTGCGTAGTCGTCCCGATCAGACGTCCCATGTTGTCGTAGGCGAAGCTGTACGTTCCCGTCGGATCGCTCACCTGCTGCACCTTCCCGGCCAGATCGTAGGCGTATTCCACGCTGGTCGAGTCCGGATACGTCTTCGACGACAGCCGGTACAGTGCGTCATAAACGTACTGGATCGTCTGGTTCTTGCGGTCCGTCTTTGACAGCAGGTTGCCGACGAGGTCGTAGTTGTAACTTTCCTGCAGGTTCGACGGGAAGGTGGTCTGCGTCACCCATCCGCGAGAATTGTAGGCAAACTGCGTCATGTGGTTGTTTGCGTCCGTGATCGAAAGCAGATTGTCTTCGGTGTCGTAGGCGTACTGGGTTACGTTGTTGGCCGGGTCTTTCACAACCGTGAGCCGATCGGCGTCGTCGTACGTATACGTGGTCGTGCGATGGTTCTGGTCGGTCGCGGTAATGCGGCGTCCGCGCACATCATAGGTGAAGCCAACGGTCGAACCGTCTGGATACGTAATCCCCGTCAGCCGGTTCATGATGTCATAGCTGAAACTGGTCGGATGCGAGGTACCGTTGATGGGATCGATGACCGCCGTCCGGTTTCCGCGCGAGTCGTACTGATACGTGGTCACGTTGTTCTGCGCGTCGGTAATGGACGCGATCAGGCCTGCGGGTGTGTAGGTCAACTTGGTGATGTGGTTCAGGGGATCGGTGATCTGCGTCAGCTCTCCCTTGGTGTCGTACTGGAATTGCGTGAGGCTGGCGGCTGTGTTGCCGTTCGGTTGCGGCGTGGTCACGGTCAGAAGGTTGCCGTTAGGATCGTAGGTATTCGTCGTCGTGTTGCCCAGAGGATCCGTCATGGTCAAGACTTCGCCAAAGCTGTTGTACGTGTAGGACGTGGTCTGCGTTGTGCCGGCATTCAGCGGCTTCGAGGCCGACGTCATGTCATTGTTGGAGTCGTAAGTATAAGTAGTCGTATTGCTGAGGTCGTCGGTGGATGTCAGCACGTTGCCATTGGTATCCCCGGTATTGGTGATGTTACCTCGGAGTGAACATGAGACGCACCCCGGACCGGATGATGCTTGGGTGAACCAGTGCCCGCCTTGTGCCTGGAAGGTATAGATGGTCTGGTTGCCTAGGGAGTCGGTCAGCAGGGTTTGCCGGTTGACATAGAACCACGAGGGCGAGGTAGCCGTGTAGCCACCCACCGTCACCGTTACCGGCCCCGTACCCGCGTCATTGGGTACCCAGAGCGTGATCGCGGTGTCGCTCCAACTCTGGATCTGCGGAGCTGTGCTGCTCAGGTAGAACGCCACTGTGCTGTTGCTTTGTGTGGCGCCGAAGCCGCCTCCATTAATCGTAATGGGAGCAAGGACTCCGTTCGCGAACGGACCCGAGCTAGGCGATATCGATGTGATCGTCGGCGGTTGTTCAACAGTGAACTGAACGCTATTGCTGGTGAGGCTTCCGACTTGTACGGTTACAGGCCCACTCGTCGTGTTTGGAACCGCCGCGACAACACTGCCCGGGCTTGTGGAGACGATCTGCGCAGAAAGCCCGTTGAAGAATACCTGGGTCGTGAGGCCACTCGATGCGAGACCCGATCCGCTAATGGTGATTTGAGACCCATACGCGCCCGACGGAGGCACAAGGGTACCGATTGCGGGCGTGGTAACCGTAAAGAGTTGGTTGCCACTACTAGGAACACCATTCACGACAATATTGATCGGGCCCGTCGTCACATTGCTGGGCGCATAGGCAGTTATCCAGTAGTCTTGCCAGCCATTGATAGTCGCAGGTACACCGTTGAACGTGAGCGTACTGCTGCCCTGAGTGGATCCGAAATTCGCGCCCGAGATGGACACGAGCGTCCCGGGTTCACCCGAGTTCGGAGATATCGTACTGACCGTTGGAACCGGCAAGATCGTGATGTTCGCGCCCAGGCTTTGATAGGCATCCATCATCACGTAAACCTGCCCACTGATTGCGCTGGAAGGCACTGTCACCGTGATTGAAGTCGGGGTTCGGCTAATCGGTGTGAGTTGGGGGGGAGGATACGTGTTCGAATTGAAGAGCACTGTCACGTTATCAAGCGGCTGTCCGAAATTCATACCTGTGATGGTCAGCACCGATCCGACCACAACCGGGTTTGGCGACACTGTTGTGATGGATGGAGCGTATGGGACAGTAAAGATCCAGCCGTTGCTCGCTATTCCATTTACGGTAACCACGATGGGTCCGGTCGTAGCGCCCGTGGGGACCGGAACAGATATTTGTGCATCGGTCCAGCTTTGAGGAGTGGCCGCCACGCCATTGAAGGTAATAGTGCTAGTTCCCTGGGAAGCTCCAAAGTAAGAGCCGCCGATCTGAATATAGGTTCCGACCATCCCAGTCGACGAACTGACAGTCAGAATTGCAGGCGTCAGTGCCGACACATTTTGTCCTGTTGTGAAATAGAACGAGCCCGTGGTCACGCCTTGGCCTTCCATGTCTGTAATTCCCGACGTGAGTTGAACATAGTACTGGGTCTGGGAATCCAGAGGTTGGCTCGGTGTGAATGTTAAAGTCAGGCCGTCTGTTGAGACAGACGTTGTTCCCGACGCAACCATGCTCGTAAAGGACGGATACACCTGGAAGGTCGTAGGCGTAATCGTCAGCGGATTGATTGGCTTGGAGAACTGAATCTGGATTGCCGCGGTCGTCGAGACACCAGTCGAGTTTGCAGCCGGGATGCTGGTCGTAATCTTTGGCGGGTTGAGGTCCGCTCCACTGTTGCCCGTGGAGAAGCTGCTATTCACAGGCGATGCCAACTGGTTCCCGCTAAAATCCTGCACTCCTGCAATCGTCACAGTGTATTGCGTTCCCGAGGCCAAAGGCACAGTCGGAATCAAGGCAACTGCTTGATTTCCGTTGGAGACACTAACCGACGTGGAAACGACGGCTCCTCCGGGTCCTTTGAGGACCATGCCGCTCAATTTAGTCGTATCGATCGGCTCGTTGAATTCCACCACGGCGCGTGCATTTGTCGGAAGCCCGCTCGCACCATTTGCTGGGCTGACACCGAGGACCTGCGGCGCGCTCGTATTCGCAGTTGTTCCCGTCGTGAACAGAAAATCGCCGAGCCCACCTCCGATCACGTTCCCGGCCAAATCGGTCATCCCGCGGCCCTGGAAATAGACGTGGTATTGGCGATTGGCTGCAAGAGGAGCGCCTGGAACAAAGGTGGCAGTGAATCCGTCGCTACTGGTCGAATATGTGCCAGTCGCGTTCTGTCCTGTCGTGGTGTCATACACCGATAATGTGGAACTGCTCACCGTTCCCGGATCGATTGGCACGTTTGCCTCAACCTGAACGATGGCGTTCAGGGGCACGTTCAGAGCTTGCTGATATTGCCCTGTGTTCGGGTTGGTCCAGATGACAGTCGGAAGCGTTACGTTCGGCCCCGTTCCCGTCGTGAACGTGGTGGTCTGGCTCGCAGCCAGATTGCCTGCAACGTCTGTTATCCCGGCTATTGTTAGAGTCATCTGGGTGTTATCCGGCATCGGTGCGTGAGGCACAACGAGCACATTTTGATTGTTATTGCTGAAGCTGATCGAATCGGGGACAAACGTGATCCCCCCGCCGCTCAGCTGGATTGTGTTCGCATTCACCGTAGTCGGATTGACCGGCTTGCTGAATAGAAGCCGGATGTTGGCGTTGTCGCCTACATTCACCAGACCATTCGGCGGAGAGAACGTCGTGATCGTTGGCAAGACATTATCTGGGCCGCTTCCGGTGGTAAAGGAAAATCCGGTATTTTGAGCGCTAACACCTCCGAGACTCTTAATGCTCGAGTAAATATTGCAGTTCGTCGAGGTATTCGCCAAAAGCGCAGTTCGCGGCACGATCTCAATTACCGTTCCGCCATTCATCAGACTCAAACCAGTTTGGAACCACACATTGTTCTGGTAACAAAGGATGGAGTCGGCAGTAATGGAACCTGGATCCAGGGGAACGTTGAATGCCAGACCTATCACGATGTTCGTCGGCACAGATTGTGTGCCGTTAGGCGGATTCGTGCTGGTCAGAGTCGGTGCAGTCGTGCTCGTATCAGGAGCAACTGTGAAGGAGCTCTGATAATTATTGATGCTAATTCCGCTCGTGTTCGTCGCCGAGGATGACACGAAGACCTGCACAAGTGCCCCATTCGGGAAAGGGTTGTTGGGAATAAACTGCACGACTTGCCCACTTTCGCTGATTTGCAGGCCGCCACTTACCAGAATGCCATTCTGCGAGACGAAAATGGAATTCGTGAGCGATGCCAGATTCATAGGTTGGCTGAAGTACAGCACAACGCTCGCATTGGTCGGCACGCCTGTGGCGGCATTCCCCGGCCGTTGGGATACGATTGTGGGCCCGGTCAAAACGAGCGCCGGTCCCGTATAGAACTCACTCTGGAAATACGCCAGAGCATTTCCGTACAAATCCGTAAGCCCGCTGGTTGCCAGCACCGTAATTGTGCTCGACGGCGCGAGGTTGTACCCGGTAAGGGAGACTGTGCGATTGTCCTGCGACGTGGTGATTCCAAACCCCGAGGCCGGTACTGATCCGTTAACGAGCAGCCCGAGATTATTGGCATTGATCGTATTCGGGTTCAGCGACTCGGAGAAAGTCAGCACCACTGTTGCATTTGATCCCAGGCCCGTGGCTCCGTTCTGCGGCGTCACCGAAACGACGGTCGGTCCAACAGGGTCCGTTCCCGCGCCAGTCGTAAAGTACGCAGAAAAGTAATTGCTGCCGTTGCCTGACAGATCCAGCACAACATTGCTGTAAACCTGCACGGTAATGTAGGTATTTTGCGGAAGTGGGCTCAAAGGAGTGAACGTGAGCACCGTGCCGGTAACGTCCAAGGCGTAAGTTCCGGCCAGCGCTCCGGAAAATCCATTGGCTGTAATCGGTATCGTCGCAACACTCACTGTCGTCGGATCAATGGCTTCGTTGAAGGTCAATACGATGGGACTGGTCACGGAAACTCCGGCCGATCCATTGACCGGGTTGGCGCTCTGCACCGTTGGGTGATTCGTATTGGCCGTCCCCGATGAACTTGTAGTGAATGAGCTCGTGAATGGCGTCAACAGATTTCCGGATTGATCAGTTACTCCACTCACGTTAACGGTGTAAGCCGTATTTGTGGCCAACGACCCGCTGGACACAAAGCTGAGCGTCATCCCGTCGCTACTTAGCGTCACTGTACCGGGCGATTGAACACCTCCTGCGGAGACTACGACCGAATTACCGTTCACAGTGGAAGGGTTTAACGCGTCGGTGATTCGAACATCCACCCGCACGTTCACGGGAACACTAACTGCTCCGTTTGGCGGGCTGACCGTCTGAACCGTAGGTGCAACAGTGTCGCTCGTCGCCCCAGTAGTGAAGAATCCTCCGGATCCAGAAATCGCATGTCCCTCTAAGTCCGAAATACCATTTATCACCTGAACGTAATATAGAGTGAAAGGAATAAGAGGTGAGATCGGCGTCAGCGTCGCTGACATGCCGTCTGGGGACACCGAGATTGTCGCGGCTACCGGCCCACCCGCAGGGTACGGCATCAAGTAGAACGTTGAGCTCGTCACGGTCAAGGGCACGATTGGCTTGGTGAACTGAATTTGGACCACGCCATTCGTTGGAACGTTGATCTGATTGGGAGCCAGATTTTGAATCGAAACGATGGGCGTGGTCGTGTCACTGGTCAATCCAGTTGCCAGCGTAGAAATTGTCGGATTACTCAAGCTGAGTCCGCCGACATCCGTAATCTGCGAGGTGAGCGAAACCGTGTACGTGGTATTCGCCGCAAGCGGGGCGGTAGGTGTAAAGGTCACGCGCTGATTACTGTCGGACAGAGCAACGGCACCTGATACCACATTAGATCCCGAGAGCACCTGCAATCCGTTGGATAAGCTGATCCCGTCTATCGGCTTACTAAATTGCACAATGATGAGCGCGTTGAGCGGAATCGACGACGCACCATTCGCAGGGCTAATTCCAACCACTTGCGGAGGTGTGATATCAGGCCCAAATGCGGTTGCGAAGGTGAAATAAGCAGTTCCCTGAACACCGTTACCCGATGTGTCCTGAACCATCCAATTCAAGCTCGCGCCGAAAGTTCTCCCTACCGGCAAAATGGATTGCGGGATGAATGAGGCTGTCATCCCCGAAGCATCGACCTGGATAAGGCCGGATATGAGGCTCCCGGTTGTATAGTCGGTGATCGTGAAACTCTGGGAGGTAAGTGTGGCCGGATCGATCGGCTTTGTGAACTGGACTTGAAATGGTGCACTCACCGGAACACCACTACTGTTATTTGTAGGACTGGTCTGAACGATCTGCGGAGCGACTATATCCGTCGTCGTTCCTGTCGTGAACGTACTCTGGAATTCGGGTGAATTCTGTCCCCCGGCAACGTTGGTGACTGCAACTGTGTAGGTCGTTGTGGCGCTGAAATTCTGATTCGGAGCGAACGTAAGCGACAATCCGTCGGCGGACAGCGTCAAAGTCCCAGGAATCGACGTGCTGCCCTGCGATAGGGTCATAGTTCCGGAGACGATTTCCGACGCTTGCACTGCCTGCGCGAACCGGACGACCACACGACTATTCAGAGGCACACTGCCGCTTCCGTTGGCCGGTTGAACTTGCGCGACCGATGGAAGTGAACTCGTTGTAATAGTGATGGGAAGGCCGTTACTCGCGGCACCGTTCGCGGTGACGATAACATTTCCGCTCGTGGCCCCGGCGGGGACAGTTGCAACGATTGAAGTCGCACTCCAACTGCCGATGGCCGTCGCCGTTGTTCCGTTGAACGAAACGGAACTCGATGCTTGGCTTGCGCCAAAGTTCGTTCCTGTGATCGTCACCGGCGTTCCGACTGTCGCTGAGTTGGTAGACAGACTGGTGATGGTGGGCGCAGGAACCACCGTGAACGGAACCCCGTTGCTGTTTACGCCACTCGCATTGACGACAGCGCTGCCCGTCGTTGCTCCTGCAGGAACAGTAGTAACGATGGACGTCGCACTCCAGCTTGTGACTGTCGCGCTTGTCCCATTGAAGGTCACACTCCCGCCGCCTTGCGTCGAGCCAAAGCCCGTTCCCGTGATCGTGACTGCCGCCCCCACTGCTCCCGAGCTGGTCGACAGGGTTGTGATGTTTGGTGTCGCTACTACAATGAACGACGCTCCGTTGCTGTTCGCTCCGCTCGCACTCACGACCACATTCCCGGTCGTCGCTCCGGTCGGAACACTTGTCACGATTGACGTTGCGTTCCAACTCGTCACAGATGCCGTGGTCCCGTTAAAGCTCACACTCCCGCTGCTTTGGGCCGCGCCGAAGCCCGTTCCACTAATCGTCACTGCGGCTCCGACAGCACCCGAACTCGTAGACAGGCTGGTAATACTGGGAGCGGCTACCACCGTGAACGACACAACGTTACTGTGCACTCCACTCGCATTCACTATCACATTCCCGGTCGTCGCTCCGGTCGGAACACTTGTCACGATTGACGTCGCGCTCCAACTCGTCGCAGATGCCGTGTTGTCCTGTTAAAGCTCACACTTCCCGGTGCCTTGGGTCGCGCCGAAGTTCGTTCCTGTGATGGTCACCGGCGCACCCACCGCACCTGAGGTCTGCAGAGAGCGAGGTGATACTTGGGGCCGGAACAACCGTGAAACGACACTCCGTTGCTATTCACTCCACTCGCATTCACTATCACATTCCCGGTCGTCGCTCCGGTCGGAACACTTGTCACGATTGACGTCGCGCTCCAACTCGTCGCCAGATGCCGTGCCGTCCCGTTAAAGCTCACACTTCCCCGGTGCCTTGGGTCGCGCCGAAGTTCGTTCCTGTGATGGTCACCGGCGCACCCACCGCACCTGAGGTCAGCAGAGAGCGAGGTGATACTTGGGGCCGGAACAACCGTGAAACGACACTCCGTTGCTGTTCACACCGCTAGCATTCACGACCACGTTCCCGGTCGTCGCGCCCCGCGGGTACCGCCCCCGTGACGATCGAGGTCGCACTCCAGCTTGTCGGAGTGGCCCACTGTTCCGTTGAACTTCACCGTACTCGATCCCGAGTTGAGCCGAAGTTAGCCCCGGTGATAGTCACCGGGGCACCCACTGCCCCGGAATTCAGAGGAAAGCGACGTGATGCTCGGAGCCGGAACGACCGTGAACGACACTCCGTTGCTATTCACACCGCTAGCGTTCACGACCACGTTCCCGGTCGTCGCGCCCGCGGGTACCGGCGTGACGATCGAGGTCGCACTCCAGCTTGTCGCCGTGGCGGTCGTTCCGTTGAATTTCACAGTACTAGTGCCCTGAGTAGACCCGAAGTTCGCCCCGGTGATGGTCACAGCAACACCAATCGCGCCAGAAGCGGTAGACAAACTAGTGATGCTCGGAGCCGGAACAACCGTGAACGACACTCCGTTGCTGTTCACACCACTAGCGGTAACAACCACGTTGCCCGTCGTCGCGCCCGTCGGTACAGTTGTCACGATCGATGTCGCGCTCCAACTTGTTGCGGTGGCAGTTGTTCCATTGAACTTAACCGTACTCGTGCCTTGAGTAGAACCGAAGTTCGTGCCGGTAATTGTGACTGCTGCTCCCACAGCTCCAGATGTCGCGGATAGGCTTGTGATGCTGGGCGCGGGCAGCACGGTAAAGGTCACACCGTTACTGGCGTTGCCACCAACTGTTACTACGACGTTCCCGGTTGTCGCTCCCGTCGGCACCGATGTGACAATCGACGTAGCACTCCAACTCGTTGCCGTGGCTGTTGTGCCATTGAACTTCACCGTGCTCGTGCCTTGGGTCGAGCCGAAATTCAGTCCCGCGATGGTGACCTGGGCTCCCACGGCTCCCGACGTCGTAGACAAACTGCTGATGCTTGGAAACACCGTGAAGGCCACGCCATTACTGTCCACTCCGCTGGCATGCACAACAATATTCCCAGTGGTTGCACCGGTTGGAACCGTCACTTTGATCGAGGTAGCACTCCAGGTTGTAACCGTGGCAGCGGTGCCATTGAACTTGACCGTACTTGATCCTTGCGTAGAGCCGAAGTTCGTCCCGGTCACCGTGACCAATGCTCCCACGGCTCCTGACGTTGCGGACAGGCTAGTGATGCTGGGCGCTGCCACCACAGTGAACGACACCCCACTGCTGTTCACCCCGCTGGCGTTCACAACCACATTCCCGGTCGTAGCTCCCGTCGGAACTGTCGTCGCGATCGAGGTTGCGCTCCAACTTGTCACCGTGGCGGTTGTGCCGTTGAACTTGACGGTGCTTGTGCCCTGTGTAGATCCGAAATTTGTCCCGGTGATCGTTATCGAGGCACCGACTGCTCCGGAGGTCGCAGATAAACTTGTAATGCTCGGCGCGGGGACGACTGTGAAGGACACTCCGTTGCTGTCTACTCCACTGGCATGAACGATGACATTGCCGGTGGTCGCACCAGTCGGAACCGTCACCTTGACGGAAGTAGCGCTCCAACTCGTGACGCTCGCAGTCGTGCCGTTGAACTTGACCGTACTCGTTCCCTGCGTCGAACCGAAATTGGCGCCGGTAACTGTCACAGCAGCACCTGCAGCGCCCGAGGTCGTCGACAAGCTGGTAATGCTTGGTGCAGCGACTACAGTGAAAGACACTCCGTTGCTATTCACCCCGCTAACGGTAACGACCACATTCCCTGTCGTGGCGCCAGTCGGCACCGTCACGATGATGGACGAGGCACCCCAACTAGCAATACTGGTCGCAGCAGTTCCATTGAACTTGACCGTACTCGTACCTTGCGTGGAGCCAAAACCCGAGCCTGTAACCGTGACGGAGGCGCCGACCGCTCCTGATGTGATCGACAGACTCGTGATGCTCGGGGCGGCGAGCAAGGCCTTGGGTGTAACGCAAGCGATTAGGAGGATCGCGATCTGGAGTAATCTTCGAGCCACAGTTCACCTCTTGGCGAGAACTTGGAATGCTGTCTTTAGCGGAGGAACTCTCTTAGAGAAGGCGTTGCGGGCACTCCCAGTGCACATGGCAATGGATAGGAAACCGTGATTGCCTCAGCGCCTCCGGCGCGCGATGAAGTCAGGCCCTGTCCGCAGGTGTTGTACGTGTGTGACTCCAGCACTTTGCCATTGGAATCCAGCACAGCAGTGATATGCGAGAACTGGTCAAACTGAAATGACACCGTGGTCGCGTCAGGTTCGGTGACCTGTGCAAGACGCCCTTGATTGTCGTAGGTATACTGCAACGTCACACCGAAATCCGAAGTAACGCTGGTTACGAGATAGCTTGAGGGTGATGCATAAGAGAAGTAAAGATGTCGCGATGCGGCATCGGCGACATTGACAAGCCGCGAAGAGGCGTCGTACGTGAGAGTCGTAGTATTGCCGTTCCGGTCTGTTATCGTCAGGAGCTTGCCGCTGAAGTAGTCATAGACTCTCTTTTCTCCATTCTGATACGACAACGTCCAGTTCGGAGTCGCCTGCATAACCGTCTGCATCAAGCTTGCCGTCTGGCTGGCGGGCCCACCCACATTGAAAGTCGGATTTCCATTCCCATCCCATGTGTTAAAAGCGAAGTACCATGGCCCTCCATCACCGCGCAGCTGAGTGACGAAGTTTCCCGCATCCACAAAAACGCTTTCATCGAAGTTCGACGTCCAACCTGGTCCGAACATACCTCCTGAAGATCTGCTTGTGAACGGAATGCTGTGCCAGGTTCTGGACAACATGAGTCCCCCGCCTAACCCCGGGACCTTGAGGTCGGTCTGCTCGATGTAGACGTCGCCGGTTGCCAAATGAATAGGGTGCCCACCGTGCGCGTCACAGTAAGGGCAAGGTGGCACACACACGTTAAGCTTGCACGACTCTGTAAAAGGACCGGCGCCCTGGCAGTCATACGCGCCCGCAGGTAGAGCCGGCAGGCACGCAGCCCACCATTGCGAATAGGTCCCGCACGTGACAGTTGTTACGCAGCTCTGTGCGCATAACTGAGTACGGGAACAAAAGGTGAGGATCGCGAGAGCGGATACAATGAGAAGATCTTTCGTCGTCACGCTACGTACCTCCACGTTAGGGCGAACGCCCCATAACCGGATCAGACTATTTGCGAACGCGAATGCATAGCTTTGGGTTAAGCACACTTCACCGTGCTTGCGCAGATATTAAGTGCGCACAGTTGCTGACCGCGTCAGCTGTTGCCTAAGTTAAAGTTGTCTACTCGACTGGGGGAGACGGAAGGTTTTACAGGAAGGGTGCGCGCATGTCAACGGCAATTCACTGCGTAACATGATTAGGCTATTCAATTCCGGCTTTTGTAAAATGCGTCTTACAGTTCGACATACCGCGATTTACGATTTTAAACGCACCTATTGCGGGAATACAGTGTTTATAGCTATCTGCGACACGTGTCGGATGCTCACGTTATTGGCTGTGAACTCGGCCGCCGCAGTATCATAGGTCCCGCCGACGGATATGGGATTCGTAATGCGTTACGAAAAACCGAACACGTGGCCATCGTAGTTGGCGTATGTCGTTGTAAGTTCTGCTAGCGACATGTGGATACACTCACTCACGGCCTGGCGCTTATGAGTGTCCTGATTTGAATCACACTGCATGGTACGGATCATCTTCCCTTTGAAGGCTTCGGTTCACGCGCAGCGGCCCGTTATAGCGGTTAGCGACTTCTCCCCCGAAGAAGACTCGATCCGCAATTCGTATCGTGAGGCACAATGACCGCTCACAGGTCGTAATGAATCGGCGGCTTCTGCTAATTTCGTAAGCGTCGGGTTGAGACCGTCTGGACATCTGGCTGGTAGGAAGTCATTCTGCCGAAGTGGACACTTCGGATAGGTGTCCACTTGGAGCGGAGATGGACACTTCCCGGCAAGTTACAGATGGGATCACGAGTAAGAGTGAGTCGTTGGGTGCGGCCTCGCGGCAGCGGCGCAGTATCGCGGAGAAACGGCGGATTGTTGAAGAGACGTTGGTGGAAGGCGCGTCGGTGGCGCGGGTAGCGCGAGCGCATGGTATCAACGCGAACCAGGTATTTGGCTGGCGTCGGCTGTACCTGGCAGGGAGACTCAGCGATGTAACGGAGTGCAGTGCATCCTGCTGATAATAGCTGGTGAGGCCTCCTCGAAGCTCGGAGAGAGGCTGATCGATTCTTGGCCCTTGCGTGTACCGCGCAAGGACGTTTCCACTCTGATCGACTTCTTCCAGAAGGTTGGGACCATCATAGAGGTAGTTCGTAGTTCCGAGCGGGCCGGATTTCTGAATTCTTCTGCCGAAGGAATCGTACTTGAAGCTGGTCGTTCCGCCGTTGGTGCCGGGGACCACCGCCTGCACCAGCCGGTTCTCGAAGTCCCAGGTGAAGCTGCGGCCCTGAGCGTCGGAGAGGGTATTGCCGTTTGCGTCGTACAAGTGACCCGACAAGTCAGCTTTGGGGACGCCATGCATTTCGCAATTCGTGGACACAATACACTGCAACTGCAACTGACCAAAGCAGTGCTCCCAGTGGAGGAACTCGGTAATGTGCACCTATTGCCCGCCAGGAAAACCCTGCCCCAGCCGCTGAAAGGAGGAGTCCTATGCCGAAAGCCAGTGCGAGCATCATCGGTTTATGCGAGGGTTTTCGGTGAAATGATTCGAGGGCACGGGCCACGATGTACCATAGCAAAGCTATGGCGCACAGGAATGATAGGTGCCAAACGACGCCTTTCTGCATAAACAGCTTGAGCGGGCTTGCAAGGAGGAGCGCCGGGAAGTTTATCGCATAGGCCACCTGGGCAGCAGGCGCCAAATAAGGTTCAGGAGAAGCGGGCAACTCGTTTGGCCCCAAAGGCCCCGGTGCAGAGACATTTTGCTGATAGTGCCCGAGTGTCAATAAGCATACTGCTAAGAGCACATGGCATGCTGGCAATACTCTCCTCCAGATTTGATCAGTCAAAGAGCCACCCCCAAACTCCGTCCCATGCGTTCTCTTCCTTCTGGAGTTGCTGAAGGTCCGAGTTCCATTGAGACTCGAGCGGGCCTTTCACGCGGTTGTGGACATAATCGGCGCATTCCGTCTGGGATCCAAAGACTCGCTCAAATGCCTCATAGTGCGACTTGTTCTTATCAAAGTATGCTTTCGCAATGTTGACGTGACCTTGCTCGTGGTTTCCATTCCACTCGGAGCTGAAGGTGACCGTGAAGTCTGCTTTAATAGTCAGATTTAGCTTCCACTTGCCGCAGGGCAGCTTTGTACATACGCCATGCCATTCGTACTTCCGCTCCACGCCGCCTGCGTGCCATTGGCTCTCCCAGATTCCTATATGTACGTAGTGAGTTTTGTACTCCATATCGACAAGACCCATGGGATCCCCAAAGGTTGTCGGCAGGTTCCTCACATATGAGAAAAAATCCCCTGATGCGGTTTTTTGCCCTCAAGCGATTTTTCGCCGATGCGATTTTCGGAGCACGCAACGAAAGGCACAGCTAAAGAAAAAATATCTTCGCTGCTCTTGAGAGCAGGGATTCGTTCTTCGGCTGTGGCGGCCATCACCGCTGATTGTAGTCAGCGGGGCACACACAAAGAAGTGACTTTGGAGACGCACGCACAGGTACTTCAGGACAGCATTGGTTGTTTGCGATCCGCCGCACAACGCAGCCGGACCGGGGCCCGTGGTCCGCTCGACAGCCCCCTACAGGAGCGCCTGCGTGCGCCACAGCGCACACGACACGAACAGGCGCGGGAGAAGGGTCTTTCTCCCTTGGGGATTCCATAGAGATGGGGGTGCCCGGACGAGAGGGTTCCAAGGGAGAGAGACCGTGGCGGGGGCAGTCGAGTGCGCGGCGAACCAAACAATGCGAAGCTATTCTCTATGCCACATGCACGCGAGCCTGGGACCGGGAGCGGGGGCAGGCTTGCACCGTGATTTTGATGTCCTGTCCCAACAGCAGCAGGAAGCGCATCAGCCGCTCCAGAGAGAAGCCGGAGAGACGCCCGCGAAGAAGGGCTGAGACCTTGGGTTGATCGACACCCAGCAGTTTGGCGGTCTGCACTTGGGTCAGCCCCTTGTTCTGGATCAGCAGGGCGATTTTGTGGGCAAGCTCGGCCTTGGCCAAGGCCTCCTCCGAGTTGGGCAGTCGAAGATCGGCGAAGACGTTTCCGCTGCTGACCACGTAATCTTTTGTGCGTTTGGGCATCGCTATTTCTCTCTTTCCCGGTCGATCTCGATGGCGCGTTGCAACCGCTGTTTCACAAGGTCGATGACGCTCTTCGGCGTAGCTATGCCGTGCTTCGATTTCTTCTGAAAGGCGTGCAGCACATACACCGCCTTTTCCAGCTTCACCGTGTAGACCGTGCGGAACGTGTCGCCGCGATGATCGGAAACCACTTCCAACACTCCGGCTCCGACGTTCTTCAGCGGCTTGGCGTCGATGTGCTTGCCGCCCATCTGCGCCTGATAGAGAGCAAAGCCAACCTGCTGCTGCACGGCTTTTGGAAACTCCAACAGAGCGCGGTGTGAATCGGCAACGAAGATCAGTGGTTTCATCGTACCTCTCGAATATGCCAGATGTGGCATATCTCGTCAAGAGCAGCTTTCGTCTTCCTCTTCGTCCTCGGCTTCGAGCGCGGCCAGCAGCGCGGCTTTCTCCTCCTCGCCGTGGCCGTTGTCGCTCGTGTCTTCTGGCTTTCGGTGCTCCAGTTTTGCGCCGGGATGCGTAGCCGCGTGGATTTGTTGCAGCTTGCGGATGGCCACGTGCGTGTAGATTTCCGTGGTGGACAGGTCGGCGTGGCCGAGCATCTGCTGGATATAGCGGATGTCGGCGCCGCCTTCGAGCATCAGCGTTGCCATGGTGTGCCGAAACGTGTGGCCGGCACTGACCCGTTACTGCGACGATGGTCGCTTGGAGGCAGACAACAATGCTGCCGAACGGGCCTTGCGCGCAGTCACGTTGGGCCGAAAGAACTATCTTTTCGCCGGTTCCGATGCGGGCGGAGAGCGGGCTGCCGTCATCTACAGTTTGATCGGCACGGCGAAACTCAACGGTCTCGACCCGGAAGCATATCTACGCGAAGTGCTGACTCGCATCGCCGATCATCCCATCAACCGCATCGACGAGCTTCTCCCTTGGAATATCGCCGCCACTCTGGCGCACGCCGTCGAACCCGCCGCCTAGCGTGAAGCTCACAATAACTTCGCTGTCAATCAACACGGGTACGCACCGGACGCTAACGCTACGGCGACGGTCGTCGTCAATGAATGCTGTCAGCGGCCCTGCCTTTACCTACAGTTGAATCTCTGTTCGACGAGCACGCCGAAATTCCCCAAAATTACTGTGTTGGTTCCTTTTACAACGGCCACGACTCGAATCACTCAACCTCATGTGTTGTTTGAAAAGGCTCGCTTTTGGGCACCCTCAGGGCACCCCGACATAGGTCTTGTTTGCATCTCGTTGATTTTGTTACGTCGTGTATGGAGTAAGCTGGACGTGCAAGTTTTTGAATGTAGATAGTTTGGCGACCCTTTTAAGGCATGGGTCGCAGGTTCGAGTCCTGCCGCGCTCACCAGGAATCTGAACGATCTATGGCGGACGGGTTTTTGCTCCCCGCCGAATCCCACAAATCAGTATGATAAAACGCGCTTCTCAGGCTCAAGGGGCGTGAAAAAGAGAGTCATGATCGAGCAGTTCCGTGAAAGTTCTTGCAAGGCATTTCCTGAAATCAGTTCGTTAACTCGTTTCGTTTAGCGATGGCCATTCAGTGATCCTCAATGCGACCACTCGCTCAATACTTATTAGGGTGATGTTGAGGCCCTGAATCGCGAGCTCGCTGCACCGGCTTCTGAGGACTTTCGCGCGATTGATTCTAGGCCACGGGCTCTGGGACGTTGGCCAGTGGAAGCCGAGCGCTCACCATTGTGCCGTCGTTGTGGGATTTGATTTCGAATTGCCCGTTCAACTGTCGTACGCGTTCGCGCATGCCCTGAATTCCGACACCATAGCGAAAATAAGGCGAGTCGTTGTTGCTCGCAGCCGGCATTCCTCTTCCGTAATCGCGTACTTCGAGGCGAATTTCCGTCCCTGAACCAAGTACTCGGATGTGCGCCTGCTTACTTCCTGAATGGCGGTGAATGTTGGTAAGACACTCCTGGATCACGCGGAATATTGTCATCTCCATGTCTTGCGAGAGACGGCCGAGATCGGGATCGATCTCGAGATGAACTTCGATCTTGCTGCGTTCGCCGAAGCCCTCGATGTACCAGCGTAATGCGGATGGCAGTCCGGCTTCATCGAGGAGAGGTGGGTGCAAGAGATACGAAACGGTACGTAGTTCGGTTGAGAGTTGCTGAATGAGGTCCAATGCGTCGTGGAGTCCCTTTGCGAACTCGGGATTAAGTTTTGTCGCGTCCGATTCCATCGGGATCAGATTCATCTGCAGGGCGGCAACGATCTGTCCCGCGCTGTCGTGTAACTCGCGAGCAATGCGGCGGCGTTCGGCGTCTTGAGCGTGAAGAAGTTTTCCGGTAAGTTCTCGAACCCTTTCCGCCTCTTCGAACTGCTTGCGCTCGGTGATGTCGGCGTGCGTGCCGATCATGCGAATGGCTGTGCCGTCAGCATCGCGAACTATGCGTCCATGCGAAAGAATCCAGCGGATCTCGCCATCCGGGCGAAGAGCGCGATACTCAAACTGGAATTGATCGTGCTCTCTGTACACGCGTTCAGCTTCCTCGGCCAGGCGGGTAGCATCATCGGGATGAAACAGGGCGCGCCACTCAGTAGCGGTAATGAACTTGCCATCTGGATTGAAGCCGTAGATCGTAGCCATCTGCGGATTCCATGAACCGCGCTGCGCGAGTATGTCCCAATCGAACATCGCCGTTTTCGAAGATTCCAATGCCAGAGCAAGCTGGGTCTGGCTGTCTCGCAGGGCTGCCTCAACGCGCTTGCGGTCTGTAATGTCGCGCGCAATCTTGGAAGCGCCGATGACACGACCATGGGAATCGCGGACCGGTGAGATGGTGAGAGAGACGTTGATCCTTTCCCCGTTCTTCTTCATGCGCACGGTCTCGAAATGCTCGATGCGTTCGCCGTTACGCAGGCGGGCAAGAATGCCGGTCTCCTGGTCCCGCATGTCTGGAGGAATAATGATCGTGATGGAGCGGCCCACGGCTTCTTCAGACGTATAACCAAAAATGCGTGCGGCACCTGCATTCCAGCTAGTGATGATTCCGTCGAGGTTCTTGGACACAATCGCATCGTCGGACGATTCGACGATCGCGGCCATGCGCGCACGCACTTCCTCGGCTTCACGGCGCTCGGAGATGTCTTCCACGATGCTGATGAAGTGCTTCATGCGACCGTTGATGTCGCGGGCGGCAGAGACAGTCAGGTTCACCCAGACCAGCGACCGGTCTTTGCGAATGTAACGTTTCTCGATCGTGAAGGTATCGACTTCGCCGTTCAGGATCTTCTGCGTTTCAGCCAGATCTGTCGGGAGATCGTCCGGGTGGGTGACCTGTTGAAATGTAAGTTGGGTCAATTCGCTCTCGCTGTAGCCCACGATTTCGCATAGCTTCTTATTTGCGCGGAGCCAGCGACCATCCGGGCTCACGTGGGCGACTCCCACTGCCGCAAGTTCAAATGTGGAGCGATAGACCTGCTCGCTTTCACGCAAAGCCTGCTCGAGCGCAGCGCTGCGCTGAAGAAGTTCCTGGAGATCGAGTGCTCCTGAGATCTCAGAAATAGCGGGGTCAAAGAATGATTCGTGGCGGGAGACTTTATCCACGGCCGCCATGAGATTCTGCGAAACCGATGACTTGATGACGTACCCTCGGGCGCCCGATCTGAAGGCTTGCCGAGCCATCTCTGGAGAATCGTGTTGGCTCAGTACGATCACTTCACAGGAGGGGACTATGCTCCGCAGGGCACGCGTTGCGTCAAGCCCGTTGAGCGTAGGCATGCTGATATCCATGATCACGATGTCGGGCTTCAACGTCCCGGCCATTTCGATGGCCTCTTGGCCGTCTGATGCCTCGCCGCACACCATGAGGTTAGACCGTTCACGCAGCATCGACACTACGCCGCGCCGGACGACTTCATGGTCATCGACTACCAACACACGCATCCAGGAACCTCGTCGACAGACTGAATAGGCCCGCAGCTGGAACCTCAGGGGAACCGCAGGTATGAACTAGATGCGAACCCTCAAATCCTAACAAAACCACTCTGATGGTCGCATACGGTGAACACTGTACCGAGTCAGAGCCGTCATGTCTTTCCGGCAAGCCGACTATCGGCATAGCGGAGAAGTCAGGCGGTTGCGGGAGATTGACGTCACCTGCGAGGCATGGATCGCTCGCAAGCTGCGCTTCCGCTCCAGTATCAGGCGAAGCGGTCCTGATAGATGTGAGCGGTCAGCGAAGTCGTGGAGTTGGCGAAGACTTCCAGGAGCGGTCCATCCAGAAACGTACGGATTGCAGAGGTTTCTGGGGCCTCAAAGAAGGCAGTGTCGGATGTTGTTTATAATTCGGTCGCGAGTTCTTGTCTATCCATGGTGTTGCGCTCCGGTCACATCCTCGTTTATTTGCTGTTCTCGACGATTTTCCTGAACGCCCCTGCTCCCGCGCAAAAATCCGCCCCGATTTCCTCATCCGGCCCCTCTGCTCACATCGCGCTTCAACGAGGCCAGGAGGCGCTGCAAAAGGGCGACATCCAAGCCGCCCGCAAAGAATTCGAGAGGGCAGTGAGGCTTGCGCCATCGGATGCTTCGGCGCAGGGCGCGCTCGGCTGGGTGCTGGCGCAGCAGGGCGAAGCAGATGAGGCAGTCACTCATCTGCGAGCGGCATTGAAGCTGAAGCCGAGGTCGACTGAGGCGCGATTGACGCTGGCAGGAGTGCTGGCGCAGCAAGGGAAAGCAGAGGGCGAGCAGCAAGCGCGGACTGCGATCCACATGGCGCCGCAGAATGCGGAGACGCATCGCACGCTGGCGAGAATTCTGAGTCAGAATCCCGGAAACGAAGCGCTGAAAGAGATGCAGAGAGCCGTCGAACTCGCTCCCGCGCGTCCGGATCTGCGCGACGAATTAGGGACGCTACTGGCCCAACGAAATCAGTTGCCAGATGCGGCCGCCTCGTTCAAAGAAGCGCTGCGGCTGATGCCGAATTTGGAGTCTGCTCATTTTCACCTGGGTGTTATCTACTTGCAGCAACAACAACTCGAAAAGGCGGCAAACGAACTTTCGCAGGCCGTGAGACTTGCTCCCGAGGATGGAACGGCTCATTACTACCTGGCCAAAACTTTCACCGCGCAATCGAGGAGTGCCGATGCCCTGGCAGAATTGAAAAACTGCGTTGCGCTGAAGCCGGAATCGCCAGAACTGCAGACGGAGTTGGGCATCGCTGCGCAAAGGGCGGGGGATGTAGAAACCGCACTCGCAGCCTTTAACGAAGTAGTGAAGCTGCGTCCTGAAGACGCTGAGGCTTACGACAATTTAGGTTTGACGCTGGTGCAGCGGGGAGATGCAGAAGGAGCCATTCCGAAATTCAAAAAGGCTGTGGATCTCCATCCCGACGATGGTACGCTGCACGGAAATCTTGCGATCGCGTACATGCAGCTGGCCAACTTCGACGCAGCCGTCTCGGAATTGCAATCTGGGCTCAAGTTGGCACCGCAGAATTCCTCTCTGCATTACAACCTGGGGCTGGCGTTCAAACTGCAAGATCAGCTCGATAAGGCGGTTCCCGAGTTTCAGGAAGCAATCCGGTTGCAGCCGGATCTTGCAGATGCCCACTACACACTCGGCATCCTCTATTGGCAACGCGGTCAGTTCGACAAAGCGACGGATGAAATGAGGGCCGCCTTGCAAACCAAGCCTGACTATGCGGAGGCGCACTACACCCTGGGAACTGTGTACAAGCAGCAAGGCAAATTGGCGGACTCTGCGGCAGAGTTGAAGGAAGCAATCCGGTTGCAGCCAGACTTCGCTGGCGCACACACTACGCTGGCTGGAGTGTTGCGGCAGTTGGGCGATATGGAAGGTGCATCGTCAGAAGCCAAAGAAGGAGCCCGGATCGCCGCATCAGTAAACAATCTGCAGGCAGCAAGAGTGGCAACCAATTCCGGCAAGCGATTGTTGGGCGCGGGAGATTTGGAAGGCGCAATTTCGCAGTTTAGATCGGCCATCAACTCAGAGCCGAAGTACGCGGCAGCCCATTATCATCTGGCGATGGCGCTCACTCAGAAGGGGCAGAAGGACGAAGCGAAACAGGAGTTTCAGAAAGCGGAGGAGTTGGATCCTGCGCTGAAGGACCCCGCTCAGTAAGTCTCTTGCAGCAGCAACGCATTTCCTCACCATACAGGACACTGAGGACCACAGAGAAATGCGCGGCTCTAGTCTCTTGTGCTCAATTACTGCCGCGAAGGCGTACCGAGACTAGGTCTGTCATCACAGGAACTCCATGCGCGATCTTCACATGAAGCAGCGCTTCGAAAGGCTTCAGCTCGCTCACCCTGGAAACGTTCAGACGGTGTAGAAGCTCTTTCAGATCATCCTCGCGGCAGACGTATTCCACGGCTGCTTGCGTTCCAAATGTCGAGTTTCCCGCAAGAATGAGGATAGACCGCGTTGGGTCGAGCCCCGGCAGAAGACTTACGACCGCATAGTCTTCGACCGTCGGCTGATTGGCCGGGGTCGCGAGGAAAATCTTCGGTTCACCCGCCAGCGGATGCGCATTGTAAACCGCCAAGTCCCCCTTGCGCGGACCGGAGTCCAGGCGCCGGAACGTAAATTCTCGAGTTCCGGGGAGATCGGCGAGAGTGAGATTCTCCGAAGGGGATCCCACGAATATCAAATCGTCATTCTTCGCGTCGTCGAGTGAGAACAATGCGCCGCGCTTGACCCGAAGCTGGCGATTGAACATGTAGAAAATGCGATCAAGCTGATGAATCGCCAGTACTTCTCCGACCCCGGTGTAATGATCGAGGATGAATGCGCGCTGATCGGTGGCTGCATTGAAATAGCGCATGCCGGTTTCGGGGCGTCCCACGAAACTGCCGTTGCTGAATATGACCCAGGGTTGGGCTGATCCGGTGACGAAGTGACTCCAGAAGAGCTGATACGAAACGGGAACGGGTTCACCAATGGCGGCCTGTGTACGGGTGCGTTGCGAGAGCAGGATGGCGCTGGCAATAAACGATGCGGCCAGCAGAACCGAAAGCACTATAACGACGATGGGCCAGGCGCGATTGACCGATGGAACAGGCTCCGGTTTTTGCTTCGGTTCAACGACCAGGGGCGCTACAGGCGAAGCATCTACCCGGAGGGGCGCAGTTGAAAGGAGAGGGAGTACGAGCCCTTAGGGATTTCAACCAGAATCGGATCGTTTACTCCTTCGTGCGAATAGTACTCGGCGAGTTTGACTCGCAGGCGTCCGGCCTGGACACGGACTGTGGAATCACTTTGAGGATCAAATCCGGACGGGCGTCCCAAAACCTCAGTGGCGATCTGGTACTCCTTCAGCGCAATTCCGGGATGATCCAGCGAGTGCTCTGCGAGATAGCGAAGCAATTTGCAGAGCGATTCAGAGCTGTGAAGGATATGGCTTTTGGTAAGTCTCTCTATTTGCTGGAAGCATTCGTGCCGAGCAACTGCGAACGTGTGTGTGACAGCCATAGGCCCCAGAAGTAACAGACGTGGTTAACTCACTGGAAAAACTGGACTTCGTTCCGGTAACAGTATCAAACCTAGTGAAACTTAATCCAGTTAATAGTTTTGTATTACGACTGCACCCCACCGCGTCAAGTACCACCTCTGCATTTCTGGGGCAATCTGGGTTTCCGTTCGAAAGGCTAGGAGGAAGTTCATGAAACGGTCAGCATGGATCGCGTGGGTAGCGCTGAGTCTACTGTGCGTTCTGGGGATACCGGCAGCCGTGGGGCAGGCCGTGTACGGCAGCATTTTAGGCACAGTGACGGACCCTTCGGGGGCGGCGGTGAATGGGGCGAAAGTCACAGTCACGAGCCAGACGAAGAACACGTCTTTCACCGATACGACGAACGAGAGCGGAAACTATTCAGTCACGCACCTGATACCGGACGTTTATTCAATCCGGATTGAAGGCACCGGATTCAAGACGCTGCAGTATAAAGACATCCAAGTCTCGGCCGATACCAGCGCCCACGTGGATGGACAGTTTCAGGTTGGTTCCGCTAGTGAACAGGTCGAAGTTACAGCTGAAGCGCCGCAATTGAAGACGGACCGCGCCGATGTCTCTATCGAATTCACAGCGCGGGCGATCGAGAACGCTCCCATCCTGAACCGGAACTTCACCTCGTTCGAATTACTCTCCCCTGGCACCCAAAAGCTGGTGGGGTGGAGCCATGCCGCGACGGAAAATCCACAAGGTGGCCAGCAGATTTTCGTGAATGGGCAGCACTTCAGCGGCACAGCATTTGAGCTGGACGGTACTGATAATCAGGATCCAATTCTCGGAATCATTGTAGTCAATCCCAACCTGGACGCGATTCAGGAATCAAAGATCACGCTGGGGAACTACGACGCTGAATTCGGCAAGGCTGTAGCCGGCGTCGTGACGGTGCAGACGAAGTCGGGAAGTAACGACCTTCACGGAAGCGCATTCTGGTTCCGCCGCACGGATGCACTGGCGGCGCGTGATCCTTTTACCCAGTTCAAGCCCGACGCGGTCACCGGAAGGCTGATTCCGTCGTCACGGTGGCAGCAGTTCGGCGGAACGCTCGGTGGCCCCATTATCAAGAACAAGCTGTTCTTCTTCGGTGACTATCAGGCTACACGTCAGAAGAACGGGATAAGCAACCAGGAGTCGATCCCGACCGCGCTGCTGAAGCCCACGTGCGTTACGGGAGGTACGTACTGCAACTTCAGTGATTACGTTTCAAGAATCGGAACCGGCGTTCGGGAGATCCGTCGAACTACATTTACGACCCGACGCACCGGTGACCCGCACACCGGAGCGGGACGCAATGTGTTCTGCGGACAGCGCGGACTCGTTCCTGTTAGCGGATTGCCCTGGGTCCTCTTGAAGTCAGTATCCTGGTCCCGGTGAGCGCGATGTCTCCCGCGGCATTAGCGATGCTGGCAGCATTTCCGGATCCCACAAGTGGTCGGTCCAACACAATAACTTTGTGGGAGCCGGAGCCGGACCCTACAACCAGAACAGCTTTGATACGCGTATTGACTTCACCGCGAGTCAGAGCCTGAACGTGTTTGGACGGTTCAGTTTGAATCGCTTCAGCTCTTTCCGGCGCACCGAGCCTGGGAGCTGTAGGCGGCGTTGGTTTCGGGCCCGGAGGATTAGCCGGCAGTTCTAAGGTTAAAACCTATAGCTTGGCAGCAGGCGTCACAAAGACGTTCAGTTCGTCCTTGCTTGGCGATTTTCGATTCGGTTATTTCAAATACAACCCAGTCACGAATAAGCCCGATGCGGGCACAACTGCCATGACGAATTTCGGTATTCCCAATGCCAACATGGGTGACAACTTCACCTCTGGATTGGGTGAATTTGACATGGACGGCATAAATACCCCCGGCGGGCTCAGGCACGAATTTCGGCGACGGGCTCGGCGTTGCCCGTTGCAACTGCCCTCTGATTGAAAATGAGCAGCAGTTCCAGTGGGTCGGCAACATGACCAAGATGAAGGGCAACCACCAGTTCAAGTTTGGAGCCGACGTTCGCTACGCGCAGAACCTGCGCGTCCCGAGCGATTCCAACCGGACGGGCGTTTACTCGTTCAATCATCTTGCTACGTCGGACAACGGCGTTGGTGGGCTGGATTGGGCTACGTTCATGTTGGGCGATGTGACTAACTTGGGTCGTTACGTGAGCACTAGCACGAATGCCGCCGAACGTCAGCATCGCATGTTTTACTACGCGCAAGATACTTGGCGGGCTACGTCTAAATTAACTGTGAACTATGGCTTGCGGTGGGAAGTCTATTTTCCCGAATATGTGAACGGTAAGGGGCAGGGCGGCTTCACAAACATACATTTAGGCGATGGGCACGACCGCGTTGCCGGATACGACGGCATTGGCATGAACGGCAATATCAACAACAAGTGGAACTACTTCGCTCCGCGTCTCGGAATGGCTTATCAGATCAACACGAAGACAGTTGTTCGCGTCGGGTACGGACGCAGCTTCGATATGGGCGTCTTCGGCTCGAACTTTGGTCACTCCGTTACGCAGAACCTGCCGGTGTTGGCCAGCCAGTCGGTTGCAGCTGTCAACAACGACCCGGCTGCAACGAATAACAACATACCTGCTTTCAAGTTGGATGCTGGTCCGCCAATCTTCGTGTTCCCAACGGTGCCTGACAATGGCTTGTTGCCTCTGAATGGGCCTGCGGGTAACCTGCAACCGCATATTCGGCCGACCTTCCAACGGTTGCCAACGTTGGATGCATGGAACGCCACGCTACAACATCAACTCAACAGCACGACCTCCATTGAAGTGGCATACATCGGCAACAAAGGCACGAACGTTTTTGCTGGCACCGGCAACACCTACAATGTCAATCAACCTTCGATCGTTGGGTACGGCACCTTGTCGCAGGCCCAGCGTCGTCCGTATTACAACAAGTTCATCTACCCCGATTGCTCGACCGTCACCGTTGGGTCCATTCAGGCGAACACGTGCGGTAATACGGGCGTGCCCTTGAATGATCAATTGACTTGCTGCTCGACAGATCAAGGCAACTATTTGGGCAATGACGCGAACAGCATCTACCATGCCCTTCAGATCAAGGTAGATCATCGCTTCTCGCACGGATTGCAGTTGCTCTCGCATTACACTCTGGCCAAAGCGAACGGTTACGATTCCAACTATTTCGCGATCAGTCATCCGGTTGCGTATGGGCCGGATAGCCAGGTTCGAACGCATGTGTGGGTGACTGAAGCTGTGTACGAGCTGCCTTTCGGCAAGGGGAAGACTTTTGCAGGGGGTGCCAGCCGTCTGGAAAACCTGTTTATTGGAGGATGGCAGATCTCGGGTACGACCAACTGGAGTGGTGGCCTGCCATGGACTCCGAGCTTCAGCAATTGCGGGAATGAAGAAGACGTAGGCGTGTGCCGTCCGAGTCGGGGGACGGGATCGTTTCACACGGGTGCAGGATCCTTGCAGCATCCGGCAAACGCTAATCCGTACATTCAGTTCTACACTCCAGTTCCGGACATCACTGCGAACAGTGGCGGCCCTTTTGCTGACCCCGGCGCCGGACATCTAGGCAATGTCAAAGTCAACAGCTTCCGCGGTCCGCGAGCGTTCTTTGGTGACGCGGCGGTGTTCAAGAACTTCTCCGTAACCGAGCGCGTGAAGGTACAGTTCCGAATGGATGCATTCAACGTGTTCAATCACCCGGTGCTGGGTTTCAATTCGAATCAGGGCAACACGTGCATCGATTGCGGCGGTAATGCCGGACAGATTACGGATATCGAGGCCGACGCGTCTCCGGGATCCACCACCGGTATGCGTCAGCTCGAGTTTGCGCTGAAGCTCACCTTCTAACCACCGTGCAGGTGTTTACAGAGGGATTCCTTCGGGGGTCCCTCTTTTTACTGATCGGTTTACGTAAACGTTTACAGCTCGAGTGTTGCTGAGAGACCCGGGTCGCTGCCATGAAGAAGAAAGTTGTGGGCCTCGGAGAAGTGTTGTGGGATCTGCTACCGAGTGGCGCGTGCCTGGGCGGGGCTCCCGCCAATTTTGCCTATATCACGACCCTCATGGGGAATCAGGGGATCGTGGCCAGCCGTGTCGGCGAAGACTCTCGCGGCATCGAGGCGCTGCGACGGATGGAGGAACTCGGGCTCGATATCGATCATGTGCAGACGGACCGCGACCATCCAACCGGCACGGTGAACGTGCAAATCGATGGCAATGGCCAGGCGCGATTACGAGATCCTGCAGCCGGTTGCATGGGATCTGCCTGGAGTGGACCGAGGACTGGCAGCGGCTCGCCCGGCAGGCGGATGCGGTTTGCTTCGGATCCCTGGCGCAGCGGTCGGAGATAAGCCGGACGACCATCCGAAAGTTTCTGAGCGCGACTTCCGCCGCACACCTTGAAAGTGTTCGACGTGAATCTGCGGCAGTCCCATTATTCGGCGGATGTGCTGGCGGAATCGATGCGGCTTGCCGACATCGTGAAACTGAACGATGAAGAACTGCCGAAGATCATGAGCCTGAGCAGGATGCCTCATAAAGATGAACTCTCGTCGGCGAAGAAACTGCTTGATGCAATTTAACCTGAAGGTTGTCTGCATCACGCGGGGCGGCCGCGGAAGCCTGCTGGTGCGGGGCAAGCAGGTCAGCCAGCATCCCGGATTCAAGGTGCGCGTGGCCGACACTGTCGGATCGGGCGACGCGTTTACCGCCGGCCTCGTGCATGAGTACCTGCACGGGGCATCGCTCGATTTGATGAATGAAGTTGCCAACCTGGTAGGCGCGTGGGTGGCCAGCGAGGTGGGCGCAATGCCCGCCCCGAAGCGCGGTGCGCTCGAACATTCGCTGGCAGAAATTCGCTAAGACAAACCCTCACGAAATAACGATCCCTTCGTGTTGGCTTCCGGCGCTTATACTGGGCAGTACCGAAGGACAAATTGCGTTCGTTTCCACTGGCATCGCGGATTGTTGTATAGTTACGAATGCTTGTGTTTTCTTTCGATCGATAAACTCCAGTCCTGGAGATAAAGCATGCATCGCACAGGGCGTCGCGTCAGCTTTCCTCGATTGTTCTCCTTTCTCGTTCTTCTGTGTTCTTACGCTCTTTGTCGTGTCTTGTACGAAGACGGCGCAGCAGCCGAAAGCTCCACCATATAAGCCATCCGACATCAAGGTCGAAGTGCGCGATGGCGGGCCGATTGTGATCACAACCTCGCGCGGCGGAATTTCAGATACTTCCTTCGGGATTCCTGCAGGCGGCACTTCTTCAAAGATGGCAAACGGTTGACGCTCGATGAACCCGGCGTGGGCTCCTCCGGCGGCAGCGATTCGATCGTTCACGAAGGGAAGGAGCTGGATTTCGTTCCCGACTTCTCGCAGGCGAAAGTGCTCGGAGGCGCAGCGGAAAGCTTGGGCGTGGAAAGCGGGTTCAGATTCCGGGGCGTCCGCTGGCCGCCTCGGGCATTCTGGTCGAGCGCACATTGACGGTCGAAGCGTATGACGATTTTCCGGACATTGCGCTGGTGAGCACAGCGTACAAGAATGTCGGGAATGCCGAGTTCCGGTCTCGACCAGGTTTGGATGCAGCAGCATCGGTTCAACGCGAAGCTGGCAGATGCGTCAGCGGCAACCGTATGACATGTGGTCGTTTCAAGGATCGAGCTACGACTGGGGCAAAGACGACATTTTCAAGCTGACGCGCACTTCCTCGCAGCCGAACGCCATGGGCGAAGCGATAAAAGGCGGCTATGGCGGCGGGATTCCAGTGGTAGCGTTCTGGACGCGAACCGTGGGCGAGGCCATTGGGCATGTGGAGACGCTGCCGTGGACGCTGTCGATGCCGGTGAAAGTCGAATCGGACGGGCGCGTTACCGCCAGCGTCAACATTCCGGTCAATACTACGTTGAAGCCCGGCGAGACGTATTCTTCGCCGCGGAGTTTCGTCGCCGTGTACTCGCGGCGATTTCTACAAGCCGCTGCGCATGTGGTCGAGCGTGCTCCAGAAGGAAGGATGGGATATCCCGAAGCCGTCGAACGAGGCCTACAACGTGAGTTGGTGCGGCTGGGGATACGAGTTCAACGTCACGCCCAAGCAGATGTTGGGTACGATTCCAAAGCTGAAGGAGATGGGCATCAAGTGGGCCACGCTCGACGATCGCTGGTTCGACACGTATGGCGACTGGAATCCACGGAGCGATACGTTTCCCGGCGATTCGATCAAGCAGATGGTCGACGATTTCCACAAGCAGGGAATCTTCGCGCAGATATGGTGGCTGCCGCTCGGCGCCGAAGACGGGCAAGGGAAGTGGGAGTCGCACAAGTACATCGTGTCGAAGGTGGCGAAGGAGCATCCGGACTGGTTCATCCTCGACAAAAATGGCAAGCACGCTCGCATGACGCGTGACTTGGCGGCGCTGTGTCCGGCGGTGCCTGAGGTGCAGAGCTACTTCAAGCAGCTCACCGAGAAGTTCATTCGCGATTGGGGCTTTGATGGATCGAAGCTCGACAACATTTACAGCGTGCCCGCGTGCTACAACCCGGCGCACCATCACAAGTCACCGCAGGATTCAGTGAACGCGATGGCCGACGTCTACAAGGTGATCTTCGAGACCACGCGCGCGATCAAGCCGGAGAGCGTAACGCAGTCGTGTCCCTGCGGGACGCCTCCGTCGCTGGCTTGGCTGCCTTATATGGATCAGGCGGTGACGGCCGATCCAGTGGGCGCGGTGCAGGTACGGCGCCGCATCAAGATGTATAAAGCGCTGCTGGGGCCGGAGTCTGCTGTCTATGGAGATCACGTCGAACTTTCGGCGATGTCGCGCGTGGGCGCGAATGGCTGGAGCGAGCACGGCATGGATTTTGCCTCCACGCTGGGTGCCGGCGGCGTTCCGGGAACCAAGTTCGTGTGGCCCGATCCGGGCCCGAAGTTCAAGCCCGTGAATCTCACCGCCCAAAAGGAAGAGATCTGGAAAAAGTGGATCGGACTCTACAACCAGAAGATGCTCTCCAAGGGAGAGTTCCTCGATCTTTACGTGTACGGATACGACGTGCCCGAGGCGTACGCGATTGCAAAGGACGGAAAGATGTATTACGCGTTCTTCACCGATCCAGAGAAGCCGTTCTCAGGTGAGGTGGAATTGCGTGGGCTGAAGCCGGGGAAATATCACGTTCTCGATTACGCGGACGGAAAGGACTTCGGGACGGTCGAGGCGGCGAATGGACAGGATCCGCGGTTGAAGACAGAGTTTAAGGAGCATCTGCTGCTCGAGGTGAGTCGGGACTAGCCACGATTCGCGCCTACCCGCCCGTTCGGTCAGAACAGTTGCGTCAAAGCGATCGGTGTATAGGCAAGGATCTACCGAAGGTACTTTTCGCGAAACGCCTCCGTGCCCCCCGGCCGGGTTGTGCTGAGGGCTCCGGCCGCATTTCCGCTTTGGAGGCACTTTTCGAGATCGGCACCGCGTACGTACTCGTACAGGAATCCCGCGTCAAAACTATCTCCGGCTCCGACCGTGTCCACGGGGACCACTTCCTTGGATGCCGCCGTGAAACGCTCGCGGCCTTTCTGCGCCATTGCGCCTTTCCGGCCGAGTTTTACCACGACCAGCGGGACAAGCTTCGAAAGCTTCCCGATCGCATCCTCGAGATCTTCCGTGCCCGCGGCTTTACAGGCTTCCCGCTCGTTCGGAAGAAAAACATCCACATACCTGAGAAGATCGTGCAGTCCTCCTTCCCAGCGGTCATCGGGATCGTCGTTCGTATCGAGCGAGATCGTCAGACCCTTCGATTTCATGCGCTCAAAAAGCTCCGCCACCCTGGACCGGAGCGACTTGTGCAAGTAATAAGACGAGAGATGAAAATGGCGTGAGTCAGCAAGGTAATCGAGGTCCAGATCATCCCAGCATAGTTCGGCAATGGTTCCGGAATAAGTCAGAATGTTCCTCCACTGCTCGTGATGCAGGATCACAGTGAGTCCCGTCGTGGTTGAACCAGGAACGATGCGCACCTTCGAGACATCGACCCTCCCTTCCTGCATTCGTTCCAGCGCAATGCGGCCTAGCGGATCATCTCCAATGCGCGATTGAAATCCGACCTGGCTGCCCAGCGCAGACAGGTTATGGGCTACGATTGCGGATGATGAGCCCAGGGTCAGCATCATGCGGTCCGCCAGCAATTCCCGCTCCGGCGGAAGTTGCTCCGGCAATCCGTAAAGGATGAGGTCGAGGTTGAGTTCTCCGGCGATGGTAACGTCGAATCGGGGCATAAGGAATTTAGAGTGAAGAAGTCGGAACTTAAGACAACGATTGCAGATTGAAGAATTTAGATCTATGCGGCGAACGTTTGTTTTTGCAATCTAAAATCTGCAATCTAAAATCTGCGATCTCTTACACCAGCGTGACTTCGATTCCGGCCTGCTTCAAGGCGCGCACGTCAGATTTCGCTGCACTGCGGTCGGTGATCACTTCGTGGATGGCTGATGGCGGCGCAATCAGCGACAGGCTCCGGCGTCCAAACTTGCTCGCGTCGCAAACCGCGACCGTTCTCTTCGCCACCTCAACCATCACGCGGTTGACTTTTGCCTCCAGCAGATTCGGCGTGCTCAGGCCGAAATGGACGTCAAATCCATCGACTCCCAGGAACAATGTATCCGCACTCAGCCGCCGTAATGTTTCTTCGGCAATAGGACCCACCAGCGAAAAAGAGTTCTTCCGCAGTGTTCCGCCAGTAAGGATCACCTCCACTCCGGTGCCGGCAAGTTCGGCTGCGATATTCACGGCGTTGGTAATAATCGTGAGGCTCTGAAAACTGCGTAATGCGCGGGCGATTGCCGTGGTCGTGGTGCCGGAGTCCAGAATCAACACCTGGCCTTCTTTCACCTGTGCGATAGCGCATTCAGCAATGCGCATCTTCTCCTGGTGATGAAGCTTTTCCTTCTCGCGCAGGGTGGGATCTTCCAGCGCCCCCTCACGCGAGGGAAGAGCGCCTCCATGAGTGCGGTGCACCAGTCCATGCGCGTGCAAGATCTCGAGATCTTTGCGAATCGTAACCTGCGAGGTTTCGAACTGGTGCGCGAGTTCCGTGACCAGAACACGGCCCTGACTGTTCAGAAGATCGAGGATGGCGCGACGGCGTTCTTCGTTGAGCACTTTGCGGCGACTCTGCGACTACTCCGATCTGAGACTGCCGACTTTCTTTTTATAGCGTTTCCTTTCGTTTGTCCACTAGAAAGAACACGAAGCAATTGTCGGATAAACGACCCTACTTCGCGCCTCCGAGGCGGCACCCTTGCTTCGCGTAGCGGGATGTAAGTCCAATTTCTGCGCTTAGTTGGAACCATCCAGAGTGATAACCAAGTCAATACCTGCCACTAAACTTCCATGCTCGGAAAAGGGTTCTCTGACGTAATCTCAATTTGGGACGAAAGTTCATCGGGTTTCGAAGATTGCGTTTGTTACGAAATCCGGAATTCGCGGTGATCGGACGGCATGAGTCTGTCAGAGAGTCTCGTACGCACGCAGGCCGTGGTGGCGCGTGTCGTGGCTGGAGAAACTTTGATCGTGCCCGTGCGCGCCAGAGTGGGCGATCTTGCATCGATTTACAAGTTCAACGGCACGGGGACTCTGATCTGGAAACTTCTGGGGACGCCGCAGACACTCGATACTCTGTGCGCCGCGGTTGCGAAACATTACGAAATTGATTTTGTGCAGGCCGAGCGTGATGTGAGTGTTTTTGTAACTGAAATGAAAAGCGTTGGTCTGGTCGAGGTCGCTGCACCATGCGCTATGGCGGGCGACTGAAGGACCAGTGGGGCGGGAAGAAACTGTAAGCAGCGGGCGCGAAGATCGCGTCCGCTGTTTCAGATGGGGGAGATGTGGAGCAGGTCAGCTACGGCACCTTCAGTGCGGGAGTACATGAGCACTACTCGGGTGAACGTCTGCCCCTGCAGGTCACCCTCGAGGTAACGCGCCGGTGTCCGCTCGAGTGCCTCCATTGCTACAACAATCTGCCGATGGCTGATACAGATGCCCGGCGGCGTGAGTTGAGCAAGGAAGAGTACTGCCAGGTGCTCGATGAACTCGCAGACATGGGCTGCTTTTGGATCCTCTTCACCGGAGGCGAAGTCTTTGCCCGCAAGGACTTTCTTGAGATCTATACATACGCCAAGAAGAAGGGATTTCTGATTACGCTGTTTACGAACGGCACGATCATGACGGAAGAGATCGCTGACTATCTCGCTGAATGGCCGCCGTTCGCGATCGAGATCACCCTCTATGGCCGCACGCGCGAAACCTACGAGGCGCTCACGGCAACTCCGGGATCTTATGACCGCTGTCTGCGAGGAATTACGCTGCTGAAAGAGCGCGGGCTTCCCCTGAAGCTTAAGACCGTCGCCACCAGCATCAATAAGCATGAAGTGGTGGCCATGCGGCAATTCGCGGAAGAAGACCTCGGAGTGGAGTTTAAGGTGGATGGCCAGATCAATCCCCGGATCGATTGCTCGCAGAGTCCGTTGGCTGTTCGGTTGACACCGGAAGAAGTGGTGGCGCTCGATATGAGTATGCCCAAGGGAATGAGCGAGTATCTGCGGCTTGCGAAGCATGACATCGAGACGCCCCTTGTTCGCTCCCGGGCTGACAGCGTTTATTTTTGCGGCGGCGGCATGAATTCATTCGCCATCAATGCGTACGGAGAGATCGGAATCTGCGTGATCTCGCAGCAGGAAACCTTCGATATCCGGGCCGGTGGCGTGAAGAAAGTCTGGGATGGTCTCCTGAAGGACTTGCGGAAGCAAAAGCGGTCGCGAATGACCAAATGCGTTGAATGTCGCATCCAGTCGATCTGCGGCATGTGTCCGGCAAATGGGGAGATGGAGAATGGCGATCGAGAGAGCCCCGTCGAGTTTCTTTGCCATGTAGCGCATCTCCGAGCTGCGGCTGTCGGCGTAGAGGTGCCTGCGCACGGAGAGTGTGACTTCTGCGCCGGCGGCAGCAAACACGCGGAAGTTATCGAGTCAGCTCGCAGGATCACTAGCAAAGAGGTGAACGTGGAGCATTGGGTAGGTCCGCAGCAGATCCTGCCGATTTTGAACAACGCTAATGTAAGTGCGGGCGGCTGTGGAAGCTGCGGGAGCTAGCGATGATCTTGGGGGAGCTGGAGGCGCAATGGATCGAGAATTAGACCAGGCCGAAAGCAAGAAAACGTATGAGCCACCGCGGCTGACGGTGATCAGTTTGCGTCCCGAAGAGGCGGTGCTCGGGCATTGCAAGTCCATGACTACGGGAGGACCAGCATCGAGTACATGTTTTCCTCTTTGTAATTCTTCGATTGGGTCATAGGGCTGTCACAGCTTTCGCGAGACTAAGAGCGGTGCTATGGAGCGGCATTGCTGAATGTATCCAACGCGTCAGGCGTAACCTACCGCGACCAATTTCATATTGGCGGAGTCTCAGTCCAGATTACGAGCTCACGCAGCGCGGACGTGGTATTTGGGCCTTCGCTCGCTCCCTTTCGAGGCGACTCCCCACGACCAGATGTGGAGATCCGGGTGGAGTGGGCCGAACGCCTCCGGCGGAATCCGTGTGCGCGGCTTTTCGATTCCGGCTCCGTCTGGCAGCTCTACGAAAGCGGCGATCGTTTCGAATTTGAGTTCAGTTCCTCCAGCCTCGGAGAGGATCCTTACAAGCGGTTCCTTATCGATAAAAGGTTTCAATCTGCGACCCTGCAGATGAATCAGGAAGCGTTTGCTGCGCGGATCGCAGATCCCCTTGATTACCCTCTGGACGAATTGCTGATCATGCATCGGCTTACGCAGGAAAAAGCCATTGAGTTGCATGGATCCGGCATCGTGCGCGCGGACGGAACAGGGAATCTGTTCGTTGGACATTCGGGTGCCGGGAAGAGTACGACCACTCGGCTTTGGACTGAGCGAGAAGACGTGCAAGTGCTTAGCGATGACCGAATCATTGTGCGCGCTGATTCTTCTGTTTATGGTGGTATGCGGATGTATGGCACCCCTTGGCATGGAGAAGCAATGCACGCATCCCCGGCAAGCGCACTCCTGGCCAGAATCCTCATCCTGCAGCATGGGCACGGAAATGTGTTGACGCCGCTCTCCGCCAGTGAGGCGGTGGCCGAGTTGTTTGCGCGAAGCTTCGTGCCATTTCACCGGCACGAGTACGTCGATTCTGCGCTGGATTTCCTGGAGGAGCTTGTCGATGCCGTCCCAGTGTATCGCTACGACTTCGAGCCCGACCAGCGTGCCGTTGACGCAATTCTCAGCCTGCATGATTGAGAACGGTGCGGATTCGAAGCTGTTTGAAGAGATGATCCGCGAATTGTTGGGGCGAGGCTTGGCTGTGCGTTTTCAGGCGCGCGGGGCCAGCATGTCTCCCGCAATCCGCGACGGGGAGTGTGTCGAGGTTACTCCCGTAATCGTGAGCAAATTACGAAAGGACGATATCGTTCTTGCAAAGAGTGTGCACGGCTTCCGGCTGCACCGGATCGTGAGTGCGAACCCTGCGCGCGATGAGTTCATAACGCGCGGCGATTGCGGCCAGCAGGATGATCCGAAAATTACCGGAGCTCAGATTCTTGGAATGGCTCGATCCAAGGACGTGCGGATAGGACGAAATATCGTGCAAGCCAGGTTCAAGAGCATGAGTGGATGGGCGCTGCGCAGCGCAGCGCGCGGGCAGTATCTCGCCGGAAAGCTATTACATGTGCGCGCAGGGCTGGGGCTGTTTGTTGTGGCCTTGCTCGCCTTCAGTGCAATGGTGGCGACCGCACAGGTCGCGGTGGATTCGACTACCTCCGGTTCTGGAACGCTGAACGGCATAGCCGCAACTATCGGCGTTTCTCATAACACCGCTACCACTGGCACCAATCGTCTGATGATCGTGGGCATTTCCATGAACATCACGAACGGTCCGAATGCTTCCGTCACGTCAGTAACATGGAATGGCGTTGGCCTGATACTGCTTGGTGCGCACGAAGACGCCGCCAGCACCCGCCGGATCGAGATGTGGTATCTGCTCAATCCTGGGACGGGAACACATAACGTCATTGCAACCGTGAATACGACTAGCGTGAATGAGGGAGTTGTTGTCGGAGTAACGACCTTCACGGGTGTCGACCAAACTGTTCCGCTAGGATCGTTTGTCTCTGCGGATGGTGCTGATGGTACCTTCTCGGAACTCGATGTTCCTAGCGTCGTCAATGGAATGATCCTTGATACGTTGGCAATCAGTGGGAACCGTACCGTCACGATTCCGGGTCCTCAGGCGGTGGCTTGGAACCTTCGCACGGGAGCGACGACGAATGCGGACGTTCGTGGCGCCGCCAGTACTCGTACCGGTGCTCCCAGTGTGCCAATTTCAGAGACGTTTAGCGGCACTACGAACTGGTCCTACGGCGCAGTTTCGATCAATCCATTGACCGCCGATATTGCTGTTTCCACCAGCGTCAGCGCCGTGGCTCTTGGTCAAAATTCGACTTACAACATCACAGTAAAGAACAATGGTCCATCGGCAGCACCCAATGTAACGCTGACCGATACGTACGCGCTGACCGTGATTTCAGCGACGCCGAGTGCCGGGTCGTGCAGCGGAGTCGGTACAACGACCGTTAGCTGCACATTACCCACACCTCTGGCGAGTGGGGCATCCGTGCAGATCGCAGTTGTCGTATGACGACCGCGCGCCGGCTTCTATCCCAACACCGCGACCATCACGACTCAGGGCCGCCGCCTGATCCCAACACCGGTAACAACAGCTACGTTGCGGTCGCGCCTGTCGTGATTGTCGTTTGCGCGACGGGCACGCTGACCGCACCCGGTGAGTCACGCTGAGCGGCGTGCTGAATACGTATTTCCCGGGTACTGCAACCGTAAGGCGGGAGCAACTTCGATTCCAATCGGAGCCGCAACCGGAGCCGGTGGAACCATTGTGGCTGGCAGCGAACTGCTTGTCATTCAGATGCAGGACGCCAGCATCAATACGTCCAACACGGTTGCGTACGGGAATGGCAGTACCGGCGCGGGTTTTACGACGATCAATAATGCGGGCAATTACGAATATGTGACGGCGACGGGCCCGGTGAGTGGCGGATCTGTTCCGATCGCTGGAGCAGGCACAGGCGGCGGCCTCGTATTCGGATATACAGTGGCGGGGGCTTCGAATACGAAAGGCCGCAGCACGTTCCAGGTGGTACTCGTGCCGCAGTATCTCTCGGCCACCTTGGGATCCGCGACTGCAGCGGCCTGGAATGGATCCACGGGTGGGATTCTTGCGCTTGACATCGCGGGCCAACTTGATCTCGGTGGAGCGACCGTTTCCGTGGATGGGCTGGGTTTCCGAGGTGGTGCGGGCATGCAGTTACAGGGCGGAACGGGCGCGAACACGGATTACGTGCGCAATGCGCCTGCGACGTATGGCGGTACGGCCGAAGCAGGTGGACAGGCGCCGAAAGGCGAAGGTGTCGCAGGCACGCCTGCGTACGTGGAATCCGGCGGAACGTACTTCGCGACCAGGACTAAGTATCCAAGCGGCGGTGCCGCCGATGGCAGCATGGCGCACGGAGCTCCAGGTAACGCTGGAGGCGGTGGGACTGACGGCGATCCTCAGGCTGCCAATCCCGGCGGCAACGATCAGAATGCGGGAGGTGGTGGCGGTGGCAACGGCGGAACCGGCGGCACTGGCGGCGACTCCTGGAGTTCGAATCTCAGCAGCGGAGGCAAGGGCGGCGCGCAGTTCCCGGCGACCATCGACCGCATCACCTTTGGAGGCGGCGGTGGTGCGGGTTCGCGCAATAACTCCGATGGCGACGCTCAGGCAAGCAGTGCGGCGGCCGGTGGTGGAATTATCTTCATCCGGGCCGACAGCCTGACCGGAAATGCTACCCTGACTGCAAACGGCGCAGTTGCCTACAACGGGACGGATCAGTGATGCGGGCGGTGGCGGAGGCGCCGGCGGCACCATCGTGATCCTCTCAGCCAATGGTGGTGAGAGTGGCTTAACGCTCCAGGCCAACGGCGGCCGCGGCGGGAACGCTTGGCAGGCACAAACCTATAGCCTTGCCGACCGTCATGGTCCGGGCGGCGGCGGCGGTGGCGGAGTCGTTCTTGTGTCCGGCACTCCGGCCGGGATCAGTGTCGCGGGTGGTGCGAATGGAACGACGTTGAATCCAGGCGTCGCCTATGGCGCGACTTTCGGTTCCGCAGGAATAAGTTCGACCTCGGCGGCGATGTCGCAAGTTACCGGTATTCAGTCATCCTCGCTCTGTGCTTCAGATGTGACCCTCAGCAAGAGCCACGCTGGAAACTTTACCCGCGGAACAAACGCGACCTGGACCATCCCTGTGTCTAACGTCAGCCTCTACGGCGCAACCAGCGGCCCCGTCACGATGAATGACACGCTGCCGATCGGCGTGACTCCCATCAGCGGAGTCGGATCAGGGTGGACTTGCTCAGTGTCGGGGCAGACGGTCAGCTGCGTACGTTCCGATTCGCTTTCGGCGGCGGGCAGCTATCCCTCGATTACGCTGAACGTAAGTGTGCTGCAGTCGGCGCCTGCTACCGTGACCAACACAGCAACGATCAGCGGTGGAACGAAGCGAATCTTCTCAACGACCTGGCCACAGATACTGCCGTTGTCGGCTCGAGCGCCGACATCTCTGTCACGGATGCCGCGTCTCCGAACCCGGTCGCCGCAGGTGCGAACATTACCTATACACAGGTCGTTACGAACAGCGGTCCGAGCGCGGCTGACAACGCAACGCTTGTCTCGGCGGTCCCGGCAAACACGACTTTTGTTTCGCTCAGTGCGCCCGCCGGATGGAGTTGCGTCACTCCGGCCGTTGGCAGTACCGGGAACATTACGTGCACCGACACCAACTTGCCTGGATCGACTTCGGGATCCTTCACCATGGTGGTAAAGGTAAACACCGGGGTCGCAAATGGAACGGCGATCACGAACGCTGTCTCCGTAGCCTCGTCAGCCACCGATCCGAATTCTGCGAACAACAGCGCAACCGCAACCACCATTGTGGGAACCACAACGCAGGGACAGATGACGGTGACTAACACCGCCTCGCCGAACCCTGTCATTGCGGGAAACAACATCACTTACACGCAGACGGTGACCAATACCGGTAGTGGAACTGCTAACAATCCATCTCTCACCGAGACGATTCCGACAAGTACGACCTTCGTCTCCATCTCGGCGCCGACGGGGACAACATGCACAACACCGCCAGTCGGGGGAACCGGAACCGTGACCTGCACGGCTCCGAGCGCCCCGGCAGGCTCAAGTGGAACCATCCTCCTGGTAGTGAAAGTGACTGCAGGTACCGCCAGCGGAACCACCATCATCGACACGGCCACAGCCACATCGACCAACCAGGCATTCGGGCCTAGTTCGGCCACTGCGACTGATATAGTCGCCGGCGCCACTCAGGCAGATCTGGCCCTCAGCACGGTCGCAACTCCGACGACGGTCTTCTCGGGTAACGACATCACCTACACGCAGACCGTAACGAATAACGGTCCGGCAACAGCAACGGGTGCGACATTCACCGAGGCCACTCCGGCCAACACGACTTTCCAGTCGATTTCTCCACCGGCGGGATGGACCTGCACAACTCCAGCCGTCGGCGGCACGGGCACGATCACGTGCACGAACCCGAGCATGGCCGCGAGCACGTCTTCGGACATTATCGTAATTCTCGGCGTTCCGGCGACAGTGACAGCCAGTTCAATCACTGCAAGTTCTACCGTATCGGCCACTACGTCCGATCCGACTTCGGCCAACAACAGCACGAGTATCACCACGAATGTAGGCGTGGCCTGCGATCTCGCTGTGACCAATACCGGAACTCCCAGCCCGGTCACCGCAGGATCGACGATCACATACACCCAGACGATCACGAATAACGGACCTTCGAACTGCGGTTCGTCGACATTTTCCGAAGGCACTCCGACCCGTACGACCTTCGTCTCAGTTTCGGTCGTCACGAGCGGCGGCGGAACGTGGACGTGCCCGCCGTTGGGTCCTGTTTCTTGCACGAATCCCAGCGTCCCACCTGGTTCCACTGCCACGATTACGGCCGTTTATAGAGTCCTGGCCGGAACAGCGGCGGGCACCATCATCACCGACACCGTAACCGCGTCCACCAGTTCCCACGATACGAATCTTGCGAACAATTCCGCGGCCATGAATATTGCCGTTGCCTCCGGTACCCAGGCCGACTTGGTTGTGACGAACGCGGGGAGTCCCAATCCGGTCTCTGCGGGCGCCAACATTACCTACACGCAGAGCGTGACGAATTCCGGTCCGGCGACGGCGAATGCACCCGTGCTGGCCGAAACCCTTCCTGCAAATACGACAGCAGTTTCATTGAGCGGGCCCGCGGGATGGACCTGTGTTCTGGCCTCCCTGACATGCACGGACACTACGACAATGGCCGCGAACACGACTGCGAGTTTCACCTTCGTGGTAACCGTGAACGCGAACGTTGCGTCGGGTACCATCATCGCCCAAACCGACTCTGTAAGCTCGACGACCACCGATCCCAATAGCGGCAATAACAGTGCAACAGTCAGCATTCCAGTTGGAAACTCAGCAAACCTTTCGGTGACGAACACGCCGAATCCGGTACCGGTGCTCGCTGGAAATACAATCACGTACACACAGGTGGTAAGCAACGCTGGACCGGGGAGCGCGACGAGCGTCACCCTCTCCGAAACCGCGCCTGCCAACACCACGGGTGTGTCACTGACCGGCCCGGCAGGTTGGACTTGTACTCTGGCCACGCGTACGTGTACGAATCCAAGCTTTGCCCCGGGCTCGCCGGCGACCATCACCTATGTACTTACGGTCACCGCCGGAACAGCTGCAGGAACCGCAATCAACGAAACGGCGAGTGTGACCTCGTCCACAACAGACCCGAATTCCACCAACAACAGTGCCGTCGCATCGGACGTCGTAGCCCTATCGAGTCAGGCGGACCTGGTTGTGACGAACACGGGATCGCCCACGTCAGTTTCGCCGGGCAGCAATGTAGTTTATACGCAGACGGTCACGAATAACGGCCCTGCTGCCGCTACCGCAACCAGTTTCACGGAGGCAACTCCCCCCAACACGAATTTTCAGTCCATTGCGATTCCGGCGGGTTGGACCTGCCCAACGCTGCCTCCGGTCGGCGGGACTGGAACTATCATCTGCAATGACGGCAGCAATCTGGCTGTTGGATCCGCGAATACTGCCACGTTCACTGTCGTTTTACAGGTGAATTCCGGCACGCCGTCCGGTACGAACATCACCGACACCGCGAGCGCAACTGCTACGAACATCGTTCCCAACCTGACTACTAACTCGGCGAGCGCCAGCGTGGTAGTGGCGAGCGCAACCAGCGCAGACATGGCAATCGTAAAGACGGCGACGCCGAACCCGGTTACGCAGGGAACGCCGCTCACCTATACGCTAGCGGTTGCGAATAACGGACCTGCATCCGCCACGAATGTCACGGTTCTCGATACGCTGCCCTCGACCGTAACGTATCTCTCGTCCACGACAACGCAAGGATCCTGCTCTGAAGCTGGCGCCACAGTGACTTGCCAGTTGGGTACGATGGCGAGCGGCGGTACGGCCACGATCACAATTTTGGTCGTACCCGGCACACCGGGACAGATTCTCAACGTTGCGAACGTACAAGCCGACCAGACCGATCCGGTCACAGGCAATAACACGTCGTCGCAGACTGAAACGGTTGTTGCTCCGACGAGCGTCACGTTACGTACCTTTACGGCGCACTTCGGAACTGACAAGAACGGCGCAAACCGCGTAGTGCTCACGTGGAAAACTGGCGGCGAATCGCGCAACCTTGGCTTCAACGTGTACCGCGAACAAAACGGAAATCTGGTGCGGATGAATCCCTCGCCTGTCGCTGGATCTGCTCTCATGATGCGTGGCGCGTTACCTCGCCATTCAGGGCGAAGCTATGCCTGGATTGATCCGGCTGCTCCGATTGGTGGAACTCAATACTGGCTCGAGGATATTGACGTAAACGGCACGCGCACCATGCACGGTCCAGTTACTCCCGCTGGTGCGATCGTCGCCAGCAATGCAACCGTCGCCGAGACACGCATGATGAGCCAGCTAAATCAGGCTCTGCCGCCAGTTGCCGGGAGCCAGGAGAGCCATTTGCTGGAATTGACCCCGTCAACATCTGCTCCGAAAGCCGCGCAACTGGAGAAGCAGTTCGACCTGGCCGCGCATCCGGCGGTTAAGATCGATGTTCAGCACGAGGGCTGGTATCGTGTCACACAACCCGACTTGGTCAAGGCCGGACTCAATCCAACTGTCGATCCGGCATTCCTGCATCTGTACGCCGAGGCTGTCGAACAGCCGATTCAGATTACAGGAGCCACTCCCGGTTCCGGAGGATTCGGCCCTCAGTCGGCCATCAGCTTCTACGGCACAGGAATCGACACGGAGTTCTCAGGAACCCGCGTGTATTGGCTCGTGGAAGAACGCGGGCCAGGAGCGCGCATTCCACGCATGCTCCGTTCGTGGGGATCGAACCAGCCTCCATCGAATTTCGAAACCACGGTCGAATTGCAGCAGCACACGATGTACTTCTCATCTCTAATCACGCAGGATGGGCAGAATTTCTTCGGCGCGATGGTTACTCCTACGCCGGTCGATCAGGTGCTTACGCTGCCCCATCTGGATTCGAATGCTGCGCAAGCAGCCTCGCGGTTGGCCGTTTCTCTGCAAGGCGTGATCATCGGTTTCCCGCATGATGTGACCGTGACGGTCAATGGAACTCCGGTCGGCGATGTGATCTTCACCGGCCAGGACAAGGGGACGCTGACGGTCGATCTTCCCGCTGGAGCACTGCAGCCCTGGAACAATACCGTTACTCTCACCGCTCAGAATGGCGATTACGACATCAGCCTGGTTGACTACATCCGGATTACCTATCCCCACCAGTATGTAGCCGACAACGACCAGTTGAAGTTTACCGGACGCGCCGGCGATCAGTTGAACATCGGCGGATTCACCGGCGTGCCTGCCGTGCTGGACATCACCGATCCGAACCGGCCCGTGCAACTGATCCCGCAAGTAACGTCAAGCAGCGGCACATACGAGATCGCGTTACAGGTCCCATTTACGAGCACTGGCCACACGAAACGCGGACTGCATACCCTGCTTGCCGTCGCAGACCCGCGAATTGCAACGGCCGCCGGGATCTGGCCGAATCATCCCTCACGCTGGCACAGCGTAGAACCCGGGGCGGATATCGTTATGATCACGCACGGCGATCTGGCGGCAGCCCTTGCTCCCCTCGCGCGCGTCCATCGAGCCGAAGGCAAGAGCTCTGCCATTGTGCCCGTCGGAGATTTGTACGACGAGTTCACCTTCGGCGAGCATAGTCCGTCGGCCATCAAGATGTTCCTGCAGATGACAACCAGGAATTGGAAGAAGGCTCCAAGATATCTGCTGCTGAACGGACGCGCTTCTCTTGATCCACGAAACTATCTTGGCTTTGGCAATCTGGATCTGGTGCCCACTCGGATTGTTCCGAGTTCCAGCCTGATGACTGCTTCCGACGACTGGTTCTCTGATTTCTCCAACACGGGTCTGCCCACGATCGCGACTGGGCGGCTACCCGTAAGCACGGCAGCTGAGGCGCAATCCGTGGTGGGGAAGATCGTTGCCTATCAGGGGTCGTCGACGGACGGACCTTGGACTGCAAACGCTCTCATGGTCGCCGACAAGGATGACACCGAGTCGTTCACTCAGGACAGCCAGTTTGTGCAGGCGAATCTGCCTGCAATCATGCTGGTAAATAATCTTTACGTGGATAGTGTCGGAACCACCGCTGCTCGAACCGGCATCGTGAACTACATCAATTCGGGGCAGTTGCTGGTGAATTATCTCGGCCACGGATCGGAAGAGCAGTGGTCAAGCTCCGACATATTCGACACCACCGCAGTCACTTCGCTGACCAACAGCTCGCAGCTGCCGGTCTTCCTCATCATGGACTGCCTGAACGGCTTCTTTCAGGATGTGTACGCGCAGCCCCTGGGCGTGAGCTTGATACTCGCGCCGCAGGGAGGCGCCGTAGCCGTCTTTACTTCTAGCGGACTCAACCAGCCGGCTCCGCAAACCAGCCTCGACGCACTGGTTGTGCAGCACTCGTTCGATGGCACGCATGCCACACTTGGCGAAGCCATCGTGAAGGCAAAAACCGACATCACCGATCCAGACGTGCGGAAGACGTACGTTCTGTTCGGCGACCCGGCCATGCAACTCAAGCAGCCTGCGACCACCAGCAACGCAAAGTAACACCCCAACCTGCGATTAGACGCCGGCCTCTGCGGTTGGCGTCTGATCCTTTCCCAACCCATGCACGAATGCTTCCGTTTGCATTACCGGAGCAGGTGGCACTGCCGCCTTGCGCAACGGCTCAGTCAATGCCCGCATGACATTGCCGAATCCGGCGAAGTCGAGTGATTGTGGACCATCCGACAGCGCACGTTCGGGACAAGGGTGAACTTCAATAATCAGGCCATCGGCTCCGATAGCTACCGCCGCTCGAGATACCGCCGCGATCAGGCTCTGTTTGCCCGTTCCGTGCGAGGGATCGGCGATGACCGGCAGGTGCGAGAGATCACGCGCCAGTGCTATCGCGGCAAGGTCCATCGTATTGCGCATTTCAGTCTCGAACGTCTTGATGCCGCGCTCGCAGAGCACCACGTCGTGATTTCCTCCGGAGAGAAGATACTCCGCGGCAAGAAGCCATTCCTTTACCGTTGCGGAAGGCCCGCGTTTCAATAACACCGGCTTTTTCACGGTGGCCAGGCGCCGCAGCAGGGCAAAGTTCTGCATGTTGCGCGCGCCAATCTGCAGCATGTCCACATATTCGCAGATGATGTCCAGATCTTCCGTGCTCATGACTTCGGTGATGACGGGCAGCCCGGTTTCCTTCTTCGCGTCACGCAGGATCTTCAGTGCTTCCACTCCCAGTCCCTGGAAGTCATAAGGAGAAGTGCGCGGCTTGTACGCGCCTCCACGCAGCATGCAGGCTCCAGCCCGTTTCACAGCGTGCGCGGTGTCGAGCAATTGTTCGCGGGATTCAACCGAGCATGGGCCGGCAATGACCACCACATCCTCGCCGCCGATTCGTACTCCATCGACGTTAACCACGGAGCGATGCGGTTTCACCTGTTTGCTCACGAGTTTGAACGGCTGTGCGATGGCAACGACGTTGTCCACGCCGGGCGCGACTTGCAGCGCTTCGATCTCGTGCCGGCGCCCGCTCCCCACCGCTGCGACAATGGTGCGCTCAGTTCCGCGGGTGACATGCGGGTTGTATCCAGCTTCGCGAATTCGATCGATCACGTGCTGGATTTCCGGTTCAGTAGCCTTCTCGGACATATTCACAATCATGGGACGGGTTCTCCTAATGAAATTTGCCGCAAAACAAAAACCGCGATTTTCATCGCGGCTTGCGGTTCAGATCTTGGTGCTGTTTGCTGCCCTTACTGGCTCAACCCCGCTCCAAGCTGCCCCGCCGCCGCTACCCAGGTAAATCGGTAGTAGCCTGCAAAAGAAAAGCCTGGAGTAAATCGTGTCATATAAGTCCGTTATGAATGTATGCGCCTACTTACTTCGATGCTCTTTTTGAACTGCTATTGCAGAGAACTGGCGACGCTTGAGAATGCGTTATTGGCATTCGATCCGATCAAGCGAACCGTACCCACCACAAGAACCAGAATGACAGCTAACATCACGGCATACTCGGCGATGTCCTGTCCCGCATCCTCCGACCAAAGCTTCCGCATGAGTTTGGACATTGATTCCCTCCACGCCCGGCGTCAGTTCCAAGAGGTAGGAACCGATCTGAAAAGTCGATTGCCCCCATGATGCACGCCGACCGAGGAACTTGTCAAATCCGGATTCTTACTTGTGCGCCCGGCAAACTAGCGCTGCGGAAAGCCCGCTGCTTGCGGTGTCTCAACGGTGCTCGCAGCCGACACTTGCGGTGTCAGGTCCTGCGCAGAGTGCTGGGCGATCTGCAGTACTCGATTCGGCAGAATGCCCAGATACAGAGTCGCTACGACGCTGATTACCAGCGCCGTCGCTAACCCAAACGAAATTGGAGCTACCGGGACTTCCTTCCGCGCCTCGCGCATGTACATGGAGACGATGATGCGCAGGTAATAGTAGGCTCCGACGGCGCTGTTGAGTACGCCAATGATTGTGAGCCAAATCAAATTCGAGCGCAGGGCAGCGCTGAACACATAGAACTTGGCGAAGAAACCGCCCGTCATTGGGATGCCTATCAATGACAGCAGGAAAATCGTAAGCGTGGCGGCCAGCAGCGGGGAAGTGCGGCCTAGTCCTTCATAGTCTTCCAGCGTTACGTACCGTTCGCCGGCATTCGCGAAATGGCTAACTACGGCGAATGCACCGACGTTCATGGCCGCGTAGGCTGCGGTGTAGAACATGGCAGCCGAGATGCCCGTGACCGACATCTCCTGGCTGGTCATCGCAAAGGCAACCAGCAGATATCCCGCGTGCGCGATGGACGAGTAAGCCAGCAGTCGCTTCACGTTGTTCTGCACCAAAGCGCCAATGTTGCCCAGGGTCATAGACAGAGCCGCAGCCACCCACAGGAACCAGAAGCGTCCGGGAGCATTAATGGCAAACACCACGCGCAGTAGCACAGCGAAAGCGGCCGCTTTAGGCGCGGTCGACATAAAGCCGACTACGGGCGCGGGAGCGCCCTCGTAGACATCGGGTGTCCACACATGGAATGGCGCGGCGGCTACCTTGAATCCAAGCCCCACGAACATCAGGGCCATCGCTACATAGACCAGCAATTCGACCGGCGCGGACTGCAACTTCCGCGCGATCGCATCGATATTGGTGGATCCCGTGGCGCCGAACATCAGCGCGACACCATACAGGAAGAATGCTGTGGCGAACGATCCGAGTAGGAAGTACTTCAACGACGATTCGCTGCTCGATGCCTCATTGCGCCGAAAGCCAGCAAGAATGTAGGTTGAAATCGATGAGATCTCCAGCCCAATGAAGATCATCACCAGTTCGATCGCTGACGACATCAGCGCCATGCCGACTACGCCGAACAGAATCAGCGCGTAGTACTCGCCCGCGCGAATACGCTGAACCCTCATGTATTCAAACGAACTTAGAATCACGACTGCCGCGATCGCAATGACTAGGAACGTGAAGAAGACGGAGAAACTGTCCACCCGCACCGTATTCCAGAACGCCAGGCCCGGCGATTGCGCCATATACCAAGTCGAGATCAGTGCCGCGACCGTTCCGATGAAGCCGATGAGTCCCAGCGTCTTCTGGCTCTTTTCCTCGTCCACCAGGGGTTCGAGCACCATGATGACAATGCCGAAAAACGACAAGACCAGTTCCGGCAGAATGCGAACGTAGTCGGCGCTCTGCGGAAGGATTTGCACCTGTGCCACGAGAACGCTCATTGCCCCACCACCTTGGTGAAGACGCCTACAGCCGGGCTGAGGGCTGCCTGCACCGCGGGATCAATCGCAGCCAGCCACAGGATCGGAGCCACGCCCATGACCAGGGCCGCCACCGCACAGGGCCAGACCGCCGCTTTCTCGAACACCAGCATGTCGGACAGGGCATTGTTCACCGGATGCGTCACCTTCCCGTAAAACACGCGCTGGAACATCCAGAGCAGATAACACGCGCTCCAGATCACACCCGTCGCGCCGAGGATTCCATAAATCGGTCGCGCCTGGAACGCCCCGCTGAGGACGAGGAATTCACCGATAAACCCGTTTAACAGGGGCAGCCCGACGGAAGCCAAAACAATAAAGAGGTAGGACGTTGCGTAAACCGGCATGGGTGAAGCCAGGCCGCCGAACTCGGAAATTTCGTACGTATGCCGCCGCTCATGCAGAATCCCGGCCAGCATGAAAAGTCCTCCGGTCGAGATTCCGTGAGCCAACATGACGAACATCGCTCCGTTCAATCCCGCCGTGGTGAAGCTGAAGATGCCGAGCACTACAAAGCCCAAATGGCTGACCGACGAGTACGCGATCAGCTTCTTCATGTTCGGCTGCACCATGGCCACGAGTGCGCCATAGATGATGCCAATCAGCGCGAGAATCATGATCCACGGCGCATTGTGCCGCGACTGCTCGGGGAACAGTCCGAGGTTGAAGCGCAGCATGCCGTACGTGCCCATCTTCAGCAATACGCCTGCCAGCAACACCGAACCAGCGGTCGGCGCTTCGACGTGCGCATCCGGCAGCCACGTATGGAAGGGGAACAACGGAACTTTCACCGCGAACGCCAGGAAGAATCCAAGGAAAAGCCACTGGGCGGCCGCTGGCAAGTTCGCCACATCGCCATGCGCAATCTGTTCGCGGATCGTCACAAAATCGAAACTGTGGGTCTGTGCGTACAGCCACAGGATCGCCGCCAGCATGAACACCGAGGCGATCATGGTGTACATGAAGAACTTCACTGCCGCGTAAATCTTGCGCTCGTGCCCGAATACGCCGATCAACAATGCCATCGGGATCAATGTCGCTTCCCAGAAGAAGTAAAACAGGAAGAGATCGAGCGAAGTGAAAACGCCAATCAAGGCCGTTTCCATGATCAGCAGCAGAATAAAGAACTCTTTGACCCGGTCATGCACCGAGTTCCACGAGATCAAGACGCACAGCGGTGTAAGGAATGTCGTCAGCACCACCAGCCACAGGGAGATACCGTCGATTCCCATGTGGTAGTGGATGTTGGGGCTCGATATCCACGCCTGGTTGATCTCGAACTGAAATCCGGCCTGCATCCGATGAAAATGCACCGGCAGATGCAGCGAAACTCCAAACGCGAGCAGCGAGACCACAAGAGAGAAGATCCGGATATCGCGATCGCGGCGGGGAAACATCACTAGCAGCATCGCCCCCGCAAGTGGCACAAACGTCACCAACGTCAGGATGTTCCGGTCGAGGAAGTTCATCGTCCCACCCCCCGCCAGATCATGTAGGCGATCACCACGGCTGCGCCCGCCGCAATCCAGCCTGCGTACGATCGCAGGTTGCCCGATTGCATGTGCCGCACTTCATCCGAAACGTGTTGCGCACCGTCTGCGGCACTATTCACGGTGTCGTCGATCACCTTACGATCCACACCCTGCCACAAAATGCTGGTCGATCCATCGACCAGCGGCTTCACAAAAATCTTGGCGTAGATCTCATCTACGTAATATTTATTCAACACGGCGTTGTAGAATGCGCCCAGCGAAGCAGCAATCTTCTCCGGCAGATACGGCTTGCTGACATACAGCACATAGGCAAGAATCAGACCGCCGAACGAGAACAGAACCGAGATCCCCATCAGCAGCCATTCCGTATTTCCGGGTTCTGCAATGGCCTTGGGGAATTCCGAGCCGAACACCGGTTCCAGGAAGTGCTCGAATCCATTGTGAATCCCGACCAGTCCGCCAACCAGCGACAGCAGGGCAAGAACGATTAACGGGATCAGCATGACCTTCGGGCTTTCGTGCGGCTCGCCGTGTCCATGATCGCCGTGGCTGTGAGTCGCATGAGCGTGTCCGTGATCGTCAACTTTGATTCCTTTGTAGTCCCCCCAAAATGTCATGAACAGCAGGCGGAACATATAAAACGAAGTAAGGAATGCCGTTATCGCGCCCACCACCCAGTACACCGGGTTCGCCTCGTACGTCTTCCAGAGAATTTCGTCCTTGCTCCAAAACCCTGCCAGCGGCGGAATCCCGGCGATTGCAGCCGTGGCAATCAGCATCGTCGCAAACGTAGTCGGGATATAGGTCTTCAGCCCACCCATCTTCCGCATATCTTGCTCGCCACCCACGGCGTGAATGACCGAACCTGCTCCCAGGAACAACAGTCCTTTGAAGAAGGCGTGCGTCATGAGATGGAAGATGCCGGCCGAAAACGCTCCAGCGCCGCAAGCCACGAACATGTATCCCAGCTGCGAGACCGTCGAGTAGGCAAGGACCTTTTTGATGTCAGTCTGCGTGACACCGATGGTGGCGGCAAAGAAGGCAGTGAGGGTTCCGATGATCGCAACTACCGTTAGCGCGGTCGGCGCACGCTCGAAGATCAGGTGCGACCGCGACACCATGTACACTCCGGCAGTTACCATCGTTGCCGCGTGGATCAGCGCCGATACCGGCGTCGGTCCTTCCATGGCATCGGGCAGCCAGACGTATAGCGGAATCTGCGCAGACTTACCACATGCCCCAACCATCAACAGAATGCCAATGGCAGTAAGCAGTCCCGCTCCAGCCGTCTCAGCCTCCAAAGGTTTCACCTGCTGAAACACCGCAGCGAAGTTCAACGAATGGAAGTGCTGGATGATCAGGAACAAGGCGATGAGAAATCCGAAGTCGCCAATCCGGTTGACGATGAACGCCTTCTTCCCAGCCGATGCTGCCGAATCCTTCGTAAACCAGAACCCAATCAGCAGATACGACGCCAGCCCCACGCCCTCCCACCCGATAAACATCAGCAGGTAGTTGTTGGCTAGCACCAGTGTCAGCATGAAGAACATGAACAGGTTCAGGTAGCAGAAGAACCGGTAATAGCCGGGATCCTCCCACATGTAACCGACGGAGTAGACGTGGATGAGGAATCCGACGCCAGTCACCACCAGCAGCATGACGAGTGAGAGTTGATCGAGATAGAAAGCGAAATCGGCCGAGAAGTTTCCCGAGCGAATCCAGTGCGCCAGATACTCTTGGTAGGGAAGTTCCAGGGATGAGAAGCGGAACGCGACCGACAAGGCCCATGCGAAAGCCGCACCCGAGCAAAACAGCGCGATCGTGCTGACAGCCGTGCGCGACGACCTCTTCCCGAAGAAGCCGTTGATGGCAGCTCCCGCCAGCGGCAACACTGGAATCAGCCAGAGATTGAGATGGACGTCGGGGTTCATAGTTTGAGCAAATTTACCTGATCGACATTCAGCGTTTCGCGCGTACGGTACACGGCAATAATGATGGCCAGTCCAACTGCGGCTTCCGCAGCCGCTACCACCATCACGAAGAAGACGAAGATCTGCCCAGCGAGTACGTGCCAGTGCGCGGCAAACGCTACGAACGACAGGTTCACACCATTGAGCATCAGCTCAATCGACATGAAGATGGTGATGATATTGCGTTTGATCAGGAAGCCGGTCACGCCGCACGCGAACAGGAATCCACTGAGCACGAGATAGTACGAAAGCGGGACCATTAGTCGCTCACCTTCTTTGCCGGTCCACCGCCAGGCACAGTCGGCTTGCTGGCCAGCACTACCGCGCCCATAATGGCGATCAGAATCAGGATTGACGTGATTTCGAAGGGCAGCAGGAATTCGTGAAATAGCAACTCGCCAATCACTTTTGGAGCTCCCGGCAACGCGCCCGCCGCAACGGCTTCGGTCCCGGAGTGCTTCAACAAAACCCATGCCAGCAGCACGCTGCCAACCAGCATTCCAGGAATTCCGAACAGAAACGCGACGCGGCTGCCTTTGCTCTGTTCTTCCACTCCCGCGTTCAAGAGCATGATTGTGAACACGAACAGCACCATAATCGCGCCGGCGTACACGATGACCTGCACGGCCGCCACGAATTCGGCGCCAAGCAGCAGATATTCCCCGGCCAGCGCCGCCATGACGGCGATCAGGGATAGCGCGCTGTTGATCGGATGCCGCTGCACCAGCAGGTTGACCGCGCCCGCTACGCAGATCGCCCCGAAAAACAGGAACAGAATTAAGTGAATGTTGAACATGAGACTAGTTGTCAGTACGCGGTACCCAGTACCCAATAAAAACTCGCTCGAAAGCTCGGTACCAGGTACTAACTGCTCGGTACTCGCTTCACCACGCTACTGCGATCGCCGTGGCAATCAAATTCACCAGTGCCAGCGGCAGCAAAAACTTCCAGCCAAAAGCCATCAACTGGTCGTAACGGAAGCGCGGCAGCGTCCCGCGCACCCAGATATAGATAAAGAGGAATACGAAAACCTTGGCGACGAACCAGAATACCGGAAGGATGGCCCGCACAATCGGAGGCCCGTAAATCGGTCCATTCCAGCCGCCGAAGAATAGCAGCGTTGCCAGGCAGCCGACGGTAATCATGTTCGCGTATTCCGCCATGAAGAACATGGCGAACTTCATCGCGCTGTACTCGGTGTGATACCCGGCGACGAGTTCCGTCTCAGCCTCCGGCAGGTCGAACGGGATGCGGTTCGTTTCCGCATACGCCGCCATCAGGTAGCAGAAGAACCCGATGATCTGCCCGGTGAAGATGTTCCATCGCGGAATGAATCCCCAGAAATGTCCTTGCTGTGCATGGACAATATCAGTCAGGCTGAAGCTGCCTGCCATGATCAGCACCCCGACCAAGGAGAGGCCCAGGGATATTTCGTAGCTCACCATCTGCGCGCTGGCGCGCAATCCACCCAGCAGGGAATACTTGTTGTTCGAGGACCATCCGGCGAGCGCGACACCGTACACGCCAATCGACGTCACCCCGAGAATCAGCAGCAGGCCGGTGTTGACGTCGGTTGTAATCTGCAGCGGAATGCTGTATCCGCCAATCACCACGGGATTCCCGAATGGAATGACCGAAATCGAAGTGAGCGCAAAAATGACCGCGATGAGCGGTGCCGCAAGAAACAGGGGCTTGTACACGTGCGGCGGCGTCAAGTCTTCTTTAAACAGGAATTTGATACCGTCGGCTGCCGGCTGCAGCAATCCAAATGGGCCGACACGCGTGGGACCCCAGCGGTTCTGCATGTGTCCGACTACTTTGCGCTCGAGCCACACGGTGTAGGCGACCGCGGTCAGCAGCACGACCAGCACGACCACCGATTTGATTACGGACGCCAGTATGTAAAGCCAGATTGGCAAAGTGCTGCTTCCTCTCTCGAATCCAGCAACTACGAACTGCTCAGGTTACAGGTAAGGGCTAATTCAGTCCGCTGCGACTTCCGCGGGTTTGACTTCATGACTTTCCAAGACGGAATTCAGCGCACGCGAATAGCGACCGAGCGTGCCTGAGCTGAAGAGACTGTCGTTGGCCGGAACGATTAGTTCCGAGTTCTGCATCGCGCCTGGACCGCTCTTCCCGACCGAGGTGTGCTCGCTATTACCCGCCAGAAGATTCATGCGCGAAACCTCGTATCCCGGCACAAGACGCTGAATTTCATCCAGAATGGCAATGGGATCGAGCGGGCTCAGTTTGGGCTCCAGTCCCTGGTTCTCGAGCCATACGGCGTGCCGGTCCGCTTCGCCGGATTGCGCGCCGCGCGACTGGCCCATGTCGGCGCGGACACCGCCACCGAACGGCACGAGCTTGTGAATGTCGGCGCCCATCGCATCGGCGATGCGGACGATCATCTCGAAGTCCGGCTTCGTGCCTGCAACTTCTCCAGCTTTTTTCGCAAGTTGAAGGTCGCCGCAGGTGTTGGTCATCGTGCCGGATTTTTCGTAAGCATTCGCCGCAGGCAGAACTACATCGGCGATTACGGCGGTCTCGGTCAGGAACATGTCCTGGACCACCACAAAGCTCTTCGAGAATGTGAAGGGATCGACGTTCTGGCGCCCGATCGGGTTTGAACCGACGACGTACAAGGCCTTCAATGTGCCAGCCTTCGCGGCATCGACCATGCCAGGAAAATCCAGTCCGGCGCTCTGCGGGATGTCGCCCCACTCACGATGGAAGTCGCTACTTCCTACGACTGGGTGATAGCCGGGGAGCACGTCGGGATAGAGTCCCATGTCGGCAGCGCCGCGGGAATTCGAATAATCGCCGAGGCAAATGAACTTTGCGCCAATGGACGAACCGAAATCTATAAGCGGTGCGATGTCGTTACCGCGGATCTCCGATCCAAAGATGATGACCAGGTTCTGCTCCGCGCGGATCTTGTCGCGCAGTGCAGCCCAGGAGTCCTTTGTATTTCCGAGGGCATCGGCCGCCGCGTCGTTTCCGGCAAGGAATGAGGCAAGCTTACCTTCTGTTCCTTCTGGGATCTGCGTGAAGCTGGTTGCCTGACGGCGCAGCTTGATCGGATGCGAGTTGATGACGTAGAGTTTGGCGCGATGGAGGCGGACGTTATTGCGAATCTGCCAGGCCAGCAGCGGATGCTGCTCCGTCGGATCGTTGCCGATCAGCAGAATCGCCGGAGCGGTAAACACATCGGCCATACTGGCAGTCGCGCCGGCCTTCCCGCGAAGCGCAGCCGCAAAAGCCGGGAAGTCGGTGGTGCGGTGATGATCGACGTTATTGGTCTTCACGACCGTGCGGGCGAACTTCGACAGCAGGTAATTTTCTTCGTTGGTGGTGCGGTTCGAGCCGATCACGCCGAAGGCGGAACCACCGTCTTTCTCGCGCACTTCGGCGAACTTTTTCCCAACCATTTCGAATGCTTCTTCCCATGATGCGGGGGTCAGCTTGCCGTTCTTGCGGATGAGCGGCTGGGTCAGGCGGTCTTCGTGGTTTGCGAAATCGAAGGCGTAGCGTCCCTTGATGCAGAGGAAGTCGCCGTTGGTGCCGCTCTTATCGCGATTATCGCCGCGCACGATCTCCATGCCGGTGTCGGAGCGGCGAACCCCGAGCGTCGTCTTGCAGCCGTCGCCGCAATGCGTGCAGACGGTGCCGACGTGCTTCATCTCCCACGGACGCGTCTTATAACGGTACGCGCCGGAGGTGAGCGCTCCGACGGGACAAATGTCGATGCACATGCCGCACTCTTCGCACTCCAGATGATCTTCTTTATTAGGCGCGATGATCGAACTGACACCACGGTTCTGGACGCCGAGAGCCCAGACGTCCATGCCTTCGCCGCAGACGCGCACGCAGCGGTAGCACAGGATGCAGCGCGGACGATCGAAGAACACAATGGGAGACCACTGCTGCTCTTCCCGGTGATTCTTGATGTCGATGAATTTCGACTCGGCGGCGCCGTAGGAGAAGGTCATGTCCTGCAGTTCGCATTCGCCGCCTGCGTCACAGACCGGGCAGTCGAGGGGATGATTGGCGAGCAGCAGTTCCAGCATCGACTTGCGCGCCTGCTTGATCTCCGGACTCTCGGTTGTAACGATCATGCCTTCGCTGATGACCGTGGTGCAGGCGGTCTGGAGCTTAGGCATCTTCTCGATCTTCACCAGGCACATGCGGCAGGCGCCCTGCAAAGAGAGGTTGGGGTAGTAACAGAACGAAGGTACTTCGATGCCCACACTCTTGCAGGCCTCGATGAGCAGAGTCCCCGCGGGAGCCGTAAGCTTCTTGCCGTCAACTGTGAGGTTTACGTCTGGCATTTGGAGATCTTTTAGTGAGCTAACACGGGAAGTTGCTCAACTGCCCCTTCTTTCTCGTACGGGCAGGGCCTGCCTTCCAGGTGGTCCTCAAACTCTTTTCTGAATTTCTTCACAAACCCAATCGTCGGCATCGCGGCCGCATCGCCCAGTGGGCAGAACGTCCGTCCCAGCATGTTTTCCGCAAGGTACTGCATGTTATCGATGTCTTTCCTCACGCCCCCGCCTGCATGGAACCGGATCAGCGTCTTCTTCAGCCAGTCCGTCCCTTCGCGGCATGGGATGCACCAGCCACAGCTTTCGTGCTGATAGAACTTCATGGTTCGCAACGCGAACTTCACAATGCACTGCGCATCATCGATAACAACGACCCCGCCCGAACCCAGCATCGATCCGGCTTTCTGCACGGAATCGAAATCCATGGCGACGTCAATTTCGTCTGCCTTGAGGACTGGGCAAGAGGATCCGCCGGGAACGACAGCTTTCAGTTGTGCGCCCATTGGGGATTCCGCCGCCGACCTCGTAAATCATCTTCTTGAGGTTGTAACCCATGGGCAGTTCATACACGCCAGGTTTCGCGATGTTGCCACTGAGGCAGAACAGCCGCGTGCCACCGTTCTTCGGCGTACCAAGCTTCGCGTACCAGTCCGCGCCGCCAAGCAAAATATGTGGGACGTTCGCCAGTGTTTCGGCATTGTTGATGATCGTCGGTCCGCCCCAGAGCCCAACCACAGCGGGGAAGGGCGGCCGGATGCGAGGTACTCCACGCTTTCCTTCCAGCGATTCCATCAAGGCCGACTCTTCACCGACTTCGTAAGCCCCAGCGCCGCCATGCCAGTAAACGTCGAAATCTTTCCCGCTGCCGAAGATGTTCTTGCCCAGGAATCCCTTGGCGTAGGCATCTTTGATCGCCTTCTGCATGATGTTCGACAGATACCGATACTCACCGCGGATGTAGATGTATCCGTTCTTTGACCCGATGGATAGCCCGGCAATCATCACACCCTCGATCACCGAGTGCGGGTCATGCTCAAAAATCAGCCTGTCTTTGCAGGTCCCTGGCTCACTCTCATCGCCATTGCACAGGACGTATTTCGGCTTGGCTGACTGCTTCGGCACGAACGACCACTTCATCCCGGTCGAGAACCCAGCGCCCCCGCGTCCGCGTAACCCGGAATTCTTGACTTCATTGATGATGGCGTCCGGCTCCATGGCCAGCGCCTTCTGCACGGCCTTGTAGCCGTCCAGCTCGAGGTAGCGGTCAATGTTCGTCGCTCCCATGCCGAAGCGGCGGGAGACGACCTTTACCTCGTCGGGATGTGAAACCAGATCAGCCATGAAAATTGATGATTGAAGATTTCAGATTGCAGACTTGGAACCGATATGCCACCCAGTCTGCAATCTAAAATCTGAAATCCCTACTGCGTTCCCTTCTTCTTATATCCGTCCAGAATCCCGTCCATCTTCTCTGGCGTCAGGTTCTCGTGAAAGTCGTAATTCACTTGAGCGGCCGGAGCCCAGCTGCACGCCCCAATGCACTCCACCTCTTCCAAAGTGAACATGCCGTCGGCTGTCGTCTGCTTGTTCCCGATGCCCAACTTCTTCGCGCAGTGATGCAATATGTCTTCTCCACCACGCACCATGCAGCTGATATTCGTGCAAACCTGCACGTTGTACTTGCCTCGGGGCTTCGTGGTCAGCATCGAGTAGTAGCTGATCACATTGCGCACTTCCAGTTCCGTCAGATCGAGGCGTCCGGCAATCTCGGCTATCACTTCATCCGACAGATACCCAACCTCATCCTGCGCATAGAGCAGGGTAGGGACGAGCGCCGATCGCTTCGTCGGATAATGCGGCACCATCTCGGCAAACCGTGTCTCGAATTCTTCCGAAAATCTCACCGGTCGATCTCTCCCAACACGATATCGATGCTTCCAATCGCCGCTACAACGTCGGCGATGAGCTTTCCTTCGCACATCTTGGCCAGCGTTTGCAGGTTGGCCAGGCATGCGGAGCGCATATGCACCCGGTATGGTTTTGCCGTACCGTCGCTCACAATGTAGTAACCCATCTCGCCGCGTGGCGATTCAACCGCCTGATAAACTTCACCTGCCGGAACCGCAAAGCCTTCCGTAATGATCTTAAAGTGATAGATGAGCGACTCCATCTGCGTCTTCATCTTCTCGCGATCGGGTAGCACGATCCCAGGCGCATCTGCCTTGATCGGACCTTCCGGCATTCCATCCAGAGCCTGCCGCACAATCCCAATCGATTCACGCAGTTCCCGGACCCGGCAGATGTAACGCGCGAACACGTCGCCGTCCTGCGAGACGGGCACCTTGAACTGGAACTTTTCGTAGCTGGAGTACGGCATGTCCCGCCGCAGGTCGATGTCCACGCCACTGCCGCGCAGCGTCGGACCACTCGCGCCCAGCGCCATTGCATCTTCAGCCGAGATCTTCGCGACTCCCTTGGTGCGCATCAGCCAGATCGGATTCCCCGTCAACAGGTTCTCGTACTCATCCACTTTCTCCGGGAAGTACCCGGCGAAATCGCGTACCCGGTCAAAGAACCCCAGAGGCGGCTCCAGCGCAATGCCACCCACCCGGAAGTACGAAGTCATCATGCGCTGTCCGCTCACCATCTCGAACATTCGCAGGATCTCTTCTCGCTCCCGGAAGCAATATAAAAAGACCGTCATGGCCCCGATATCCATGGCGTGCGTGCCCAACCACACCAGGTGCGAGTTAATCCGGGTCAATTCGTTCAGCAGCACCCGCAGCCACTGCGCCTTGGGAGGAATCTCCAGACCCAACAACTTTTCCACCGCCAGCACATAGCAGAGGTTATTGGTCATCGGGCACAGATAATCGATGCGATCCGTCAGCGGCACCACCTGCTGATAGAACTTGGCCTCGCAGGTCTTCTCGATCCCGGTATGCAGATATCCGATATCCGGCATGATGCGCACCACGTTCTCGCCGTCGATCTCCAGCAGCACGCGCAACACGCCGTGCGTGGACGGATGCTGCGGGCCCATATTCAGGATCATGGTGCGATCCTGGCCGGGCTCCAGAACCGGAGTAGGATTCAGGTGCGCCATTTAGCGGTATCCCTCCACCGGGTAGTCTTTGCGAAGAGGATTGCCTTCCCAGTCCTCCGGCATCATGATGCGCCGCAAATAAGGATGCCCCGTGAATCGGATCCCGAACAGGTCAAAGACCTCGCGCTCAAAGTAATTGGCCCCCGGCCAGATCGAGGTAAGAGACTCCACGACCGGACTGGCGCTATTCAAGCGAACCTTTAACCGAACGCGCTCTTTATTAGGAATAGAAAGAAGATGGTAGACAACCTCAAACCGGGGCTCAGTGGGATACCAATCCACGCAAGTGACGTCCGACAGAAAGTCAAATGGGCAGGCGCGATCCTCTTTCAGCAGAACGCAAGCTTCTCGGATGTCGCTCCGGTCGACATAGATCGTCATCTCGTCGCGATCAAACTTCACCGCCTGCACGGCATCGTTTTTCCAGCCCAGCAGGCGCACGATCGCCGGATGGTTCTTCAACTGCTCAATATCGGTGATGGCAGGGGCCAAAGGCATTACCGTCGCTCCCCTCCTGCGCCCGTCTCACCCCAATCGAGCACGCCTTTCTTCCAGACATAGAAGAAGCCGACCAGAAAGATTCCGATGTACACCAGCATCTCCCACAAGCCAAACCGCTTTAGGTCACGCAAGATCACGGCCCATGGATAGATGAAAACCGCCTCTACATCGAACAGAATAAAGAGCATCGCGACCAGGTAGAACTTCACCGAGAAGCGCTGGCGGGCGTCGCCGACTGGAGTCATGCCCGATTCATAGGGCATCAGTTTGGCGCGGGTGGGCTTACGTTGCCCGATCAGCCACGAAAGCGAGACAATTGCGCCCGCAATACCCCCTGCGATGATCATATGGATCAGAAACGGGAGGTAGCGTGCGAAGTAATTGTCGGGCATGGTACGGGCTATATATAATTCGCGCCAATGATTGATTAAACGTTCTAGATTATGGGCTTGTGCCGAACAGTGTCAAGGGAACGGAAATAAATTTGGTAATTGTGTAATTTGGGAATCGGGTAATTTGAAAATCAGTCTGAGCACGCTGATTGCACTGCATTCGGGTTTTGAAATTACCAAATTACAAAATTACGAAATTACTCAATCCCTATGATTTTCGGCTTCAATACCGACGTAAAACACGTGGACACGATTTACCACGTGCAAAGCGAGGCGCGCGAAGGCGAGCTTCTGTTGCAGACGCAAGTCTTCGTCCGCGGACGCTGCATCGGCAAGAAGGCGACTTCCTACGCACCCAAAGCCGCTGAAGCCCAGTTTGGGGACGCGCAGAAAGAACAACTCCTGCGCGAGCAGCATCGCCTGGTGTTGGACGCGATCCGCGAAGGAAAACTGGACAACGTTCTCGATCATCCCGAGCCGGATACGCTCGCGACCGTGAAGGAACTCGATGTCCAGTGGCTCAACTCAGAATCAGTCCACGCCGATCGTAACCTCACCATGCAGCTGCGCGTAACCGAGGGCGGAGCAGCGGCCTCCGGTGCGAAGCTAACATTTCGCTTCGCACGATTAGGTGCCGCGCCGTTCTATACGCAGGCAGTCGCGGACTCCGGCGGCGCAGCCGAAATCAAAATAGAAGTCGAAGAAGACGCGCTGCCCGATGCGTCGCTGTTGGTCCAAGCCCATTACGAAGGCCGCACCGCCACCAGAAAGTTCGTTCTGCGCAAAGCCGAATAGCCGTAGAACAGTTAAGGAAGTCCATGAAGTTCTGCAGGTGCATGGCAGTGGTCGTCGTCACCTCTTCGTTTTTGGCGTGCGGAAGTGGCAACGCGAATTTCCAGCAGCATCAACCTCCACCGACAACGAACCAATGGACATGGGTTGGCGGCTCGAATTTAGTTAACCAAGCCGGCAATTACGGCCTTCAAGGTGTGCCTTCGCCGAGCAACGTGCCACCTGCTAGAGGGCTGGCGTACAACTGGATCGATTCCTCGGGTACGTTCTGGCTCTTCGGTGGCTCTTCGGCTCCCACACAGCAGTCAGATACCTTTCTGAACGATCTCTGGAAATTCTCCAGTGGCCAGTGGACCTGGGTGGGAGGTTCCTCCACACCCAACCAGTTGGGAACCTGGGGAACGCAAGGCGTGACTTCTGCAAACAATATCCCCGGGCCTCGTACCGGGGGTGCTGCATGGGTTGATCAATCCGGCGACTTCTGGCTATTCGGCGGAGTTGGACTTGATTCCACAGGAAGCAGCCAATATCTCAACGACCTCTGGAAGTACAGCGGCGCGCAATGGACCTGGGTCTCAGGATCAGAGATCGGCGGTCAGTCTGGCGTTTACGGTACTCAAGGGGTGGCTGCGGCGAGTAACGTACCGGGGGGGCGTCAATTGGCAGCCAACTGGGTTGACGCCAATGGAACCTTCTGGCTCTTCGGAGGCGTCGGAAATGATTCGACGGGTAAGCCCGACTACCTCAACGATCTCTGGGAATACACAAACGGACAATGGGTCTGGATGAGCGGTTCCAACGTCGTGGACCAGCCCGGGTCCTACGGCACACAAGGAGTACCCTCCACAACGAATGTTCCGGGCGCGCGACTGGAGCCGATGGCTTGGAATGATGCCTCCGGAGATTTATGGCTCTTTGGGGGCTCTCCCGGGCCCGACGGCCAATTCCACCTCTTCAATGATCTGTGGAAGTTCACTGCGAGCCAGTGGACATGGGTCAGTGGACCCAGCAGCACCGACGAAGCCGGCAACTACGGCACGCAGGGCACAGCCACAGCCAGCAACGTTCCCGGCGCGAGGGTTTCGGGCATGACTTGGACCGACCACGCAGGACGTCTGTGGCTCTTCGGGCGGAGACGGTCGCGATTCGACCGGGCATCTTAGTCAACTCAATGATCTTTGGAAATATGACGGGACCAACTGGACCTGGATTGGTGGCGCGAACGTGGCTGGGCAATCGGGAAACTATGGAGCGATGGGTACGCCGCATCCTTCCAATATTCCCGGGGCGCGAACCTGGTCGACGACGTGGATCGATTCATCCGGAAATATGTGGCTCTTCGGCGGCAATGGCTACGACTCCGCCGGAAACCTCGGCTACATGAACGACCTCTGGGAATATCAGCCCTGATCTCCGCATAGGAAAGGCGCTCCTTTGTCAGATCTACCTCAAAACCGCATTCCATTGAGATACTAAGAGCTCAATGAAACTGCATATCAATGGAAACGAAGGCGAATATGCGCCACCGTCGGGTCAGCCTTCTCTTACCGTAGCTGGCCTTGTAGCCAGCTTGGGCATGAAGTCTGACCGCGTAGCGGTGGAGTTGAATCGCGATATCGTTCCACGCGACCGCTGGTCCGAAACGCTGCTGAAGGAAGGCGACCATTTGGAAGTTGTGCACTTCGTCGGCGGCGGTTGTGGTTCCTCTGCGTAACTGCGTGTCCCCTGGGGTGAGTTTCTTTCCCAGGAACTCCCTTAGTCACTAACCCCTGCCTTTTCTTTGCTTAATCCACAGCCACTCGTGCCTAGAATGTCTGAAACATTTTGCACATCGCTGGGTGCAAGGTTCGGCTGCGATAAGGCAAGGGGATACTTCGGTAACGTCGCCTGATTACCGCAGAAATGCTAGAAAAGTTTAGTAGGGAATTTGGGCCACGCAGCGGAAACGGACGAGTTACGGAGGAACACATGGTCGGTGAACTGGAACTCCTCAACGAGTGGATTCCGGAACAGATGCAGCCGGGTACCGTCTTTGTGCTCGAAAACGCTGGCGAAATCGGCGAAAAGGAAGATCCCTACTGGGCCGTGCTGTCTTGTCCCTCGTGCGGCATGCTGGGCCTCATCACCCGCAAGCAGATCAACGGACTGCTGCCGGTCATCTGCGGCTCCGAAACCTGCTCAGCCCAATTCTTCATCCGCGACAGCGAAGTAATAGTGAGAAAGCCGTTCTAGACGGATCATTCCTCGATCATCCTGCGGACTTGTCATCCTCCTGCGCGCATATTTTGCGCGCAGGAGGATCTATAGCATTTTGCCTGGTCGGTGTCACTGCGCCAAGGGAAGAGTTCCCTAGATCCTAAAGTCCGTAAAAGACGCCGACCTCAGGATGACAGACCTAAGAGCGGGCCTTTTCAGACAATTTCACCGGAACCTGCTCTACGATTTCAATTCCGAACCCTTCCAGCGCGGCCACCTTCTTCGGACGATTCGTCAGTAGTCGAATTCTCCGCAAATTCAGATCCGACAGGATCTGCGCCCCGATGCCGATCTCGCGCTGGATGTGCTTGGAGTTGTCGTACAAAGAGGGAAGCGTGCGCCCGCCGTGGAAGCTGAGTGCGGTTCGATCCCCGATCTTCTCGACCGAGAATCCTTGCGACGTCTGGTGAAGATAGATCACCGCCCCCAGTCCCTCTTGCGAGATGCGGCGCAGCGCGCCCTCGAGGGTTGCGTGACATTCGCAGCCGGTTGCGCCAAAAACATCGCCCATCAGGCAGTGAGCATGCATCCGCACCAGGACCGGTTCCTCACTGTGCTCAATATCTCCGCGAATCAGCGCGACGTGCGACTCTCCGCCATCCACTTCGCTGGCATAAGCAATCAGACGGAACTCGCCGAATCGCGTTTCGATCAGCGCCTCGCCTACACGATTGATGTAGCGCTCGTGCGCCATACGGTAGCGGATGAGTTCCGCCACCGTAAGCATCTTCATCTTATGCTCTCGGCAGAATTCAATCAGGTCCGGCACCCGCGCCATGCTGCCGTCGTCTTTCATAATTTCGCAGATGACGCCCGCAGGAATCATCCCGGCCAGCCGCGCCAGATCGACAGAAGCTTCGGTCTGTCCCGCGCGGACCAGCACGCCGCCTTTGCGGGCGCGCAGAGGGAACATATGTCCGGGACGCGCCAGATCCGAAGGCTTTGTCCCAGGATCAATCGCGACCTGAATGGTGCGAGCACGGTCGTGGGCCGAAATGCCCGTCGTCACTCCTTGTCGTGCATCAATCGCCTCGCAGAACGCAGTGCCGTACTGCGAAGTGTTCTCGTTCGTCATCGGACCGATGTTCAGGTACTCGAGCCGCTCCTCGGTCATGGCAAGGCAGATGAGACCGCGCCCGTGCTTCGCCATGAAGTTGATCAATTCGGGCGAAACCTTCTCCGCGGCTAAAGTGAGGTCGCCTTCGTTCTCTCGGTCCTCATCGTCCACGACGACGATCATGCGTCCCGCGCGTATCTCTTCGATCGCGTCCGGAACATCGGTAAATGGAGGCTGCAGGCTCATACGCCGCGATTTTATCAGGCGGCGATTCCGTGAGTTGTCTGATTATTGTCATGAGGATCAACCGTTGCTCGCACCATCGCCATGCAGTCGAAGGCACGCCCAGGCCGCACCCATCATTTACACTAGGGACTGTTCGGTTGGCGTAGCGCCGGCGTCCGGCCATCTATCGTGGCGGCTTCTCGCCGCCCGACACCCAAGGAACTAGATCCCAACGGAATCTGAAGGCCAGCCATGGGGGTCCCGAATGCAGAAGTGAGAAAGCGCCATTTCCGCAAAGGATGGCACCGATAGCCCAGGGCCTCCGCGGAAGAAATCCACAGCCCGCATGGGAGATCCGGCCTTACGCACAGCGCAACCCCCAGCGCATCGTGCCAGAGGCCAAGACAACCTGAGGAAAGCTCCGTCGCCGGTAGCTAAGTTATTTGAAACCAAGGCCTTCCCGTAAGTGATTGATCGCCATCGCGATTACTCTGCGATTTCCCGCTAACTCGACGATTCCCACACCGCAAGGGGGATACCCCCGGAAACTCCTAATTGGCGAGTTCCCCAAAATCCCTACCCATCGTAAAAGTTTTGGGCACGGAATTCACAGGCCCCATTGCGGACGGATCCGGTCCGCAATTTTCGCTAATATTCCCAGATGCCAATTACGCTCGACGAGATGCGCCGCTACGCTGTCGCCCGCAGCCTTTTCCCGCCAACCACGCTGCAACGCGCGCTCCATCGGATGGAATTCGTGCAGGCTGATCCCATCCGCGCTCCTGCTCGCGCCCAGGACCTGATCCTGCGGCACCGCGTGAAGGGATACCGCGCTGGCGACCTCGAACGCCGTTACTCGGAACTTGTCATCCACGAGGACTTCTTCATCAATTACGGCTTTGTCACCCAGCAGCTTCAGGCCTTGATGCATCCTCGCGGAACGCAACGCTCCCCACGTACGCCTTGGTTTGGACTTCGCGGCAAGAAAGCGCAGGCACTGTGGGAGTTCGTTCGCGAGCGAGGAGTTGTTCATCCGCAAGAAGTTGACCAGCACTTCTCTCACGGCACGGTCACAAACTATTGGGGAGGAAAGTCGAATGCAACCACACACCTGCTCGACCAGTTGCATTATCAGGGCTTGTTGCGGGTGGTGAAGCGTGAAGCTGGAATCAGGCTCTACAGCACCCACGAGCACGGACCGGGACCACTCGACCGCGTAGAAAGGGAAGCGCGCCTCGACGCATTGGCCGACGCTGCTGTGAATGTCTACGCGCCCATGCCGAAACCGAGCCTCAACTTTCTGCTGCGACGTTTGCGCTACGCTGCGCCGCAATGGGAGAAGTACATTCCCCAGACGCTGCAGCGAGCGCAGCAGCGTCTGGCGCACGAAAAGGTCGACGGAGTGGAATGGTATTGGCCCGCAGGAGAAGATCCGAGGCGAGCCGAGGTTGAACCCGAAGTGCGCCTGCTAGCACCATTCGATCCCGTTGTCTGGGATCGTAAACGCTTCGAGAAGCTCTGGAATTGGACCTATCGCTTCGAAGCGTACACGCCGGTTCCGAAGCGGATCCGCGGATATTATGCTCTGCCTCTGTTGTGGCGAGACTGCGTAATTGGCTGGGGAAACCTGTCGGTCAGGAATGGTGAACTTTACGCCGAGTTCGGGTACCTAGATAAGGCTCCAACCCGAGATAGAACCTTTCAGCACGAACTCGGGATCGAACTGGAGAGAGTCCGCTTATTCTTAGGGCTCCAAACCTGACCGCAAATGCCGGGCATTGATCAGGGCTCGGAACCCCAACTCTGGATTACCGAACGACCAACTTCAGGAAGCGCTGGCCACTTTCTGCTCCGCGCCTCGGAACAGCGAGCACATCGCGCGGATCACCCAGCGGATCGTCACGAAGACGATAAAGACGAAGGTCGCTGCCACAAATCCCGCAACATACGGATGCCTCGTCGCCAGCCAAGTCAGGCCAATCGCAAGCACATCTTCACTGAGGCTCAGAGTGATGTTCGAAAACGGCTCGGGAGACGGAGTCACTGCCGCGCGAACCGCAGTCTTGCCGCTGTGAGCGACCAGGGCGACGCCTGCTCCAATCAGCGTCGCGAGCAGTTGATGCTCTGGAGGAAGCTGGCTGGTTGCGCGATAAGCCAACAATCCCGCGACCGGGACGCGGATAAAAGTGTGCAGGGCATTCCAGATCAGGTCGAAGGCAGGGATCTTATCGGCGAAGAACTCAACTCCGAAAAGTATGAGGCTGGCAACGATCACTGGCCAGCTCTGAAGCGGTTCTATGCCCGGAGGCAAGGGGAGATGTCCAAATCGCGCGAGAAGACCCAGCACCGCGATTGTCGCGTACAGATTGAGCCCGGCGGCGAAACCCACCGCAGTAAGCAAAGCGAACAGCTCGCTGGTTGGAATCTTCAGGACGTCAAGCATGAGCGGAGTCGCTATGGACGCTGCGACATCTTACGCCACTTTCACCCGGCTGGGCTGCCAGAAACAGAAAGGACCGCTCGAAGAGCGGCCCTGAACGTTTTCCCTGCCTCACTCGACTTACAGTGTCGACTCGATCTCGAAGCCCCACGCTTCCAGAAGTGGCTCGGGGATGTACTTGGAGTTCTTGTTGCGCCGTGCCCACTCCCGCAGGCGCGTCGACCGCAGATATTGGTCAGGGGAGAGCTTGTACTCACGTACAACCTGTTCGAATTCGGTGATGGTGGGGGTAATCGGCCCGATCGGCTCGGGCTTGCCCCAGTTAGGATTTCCGCGTCGCTTGGCCATGAACTATTGCCTTTCCACTCAAGGGGATGAGACTACCTGACTGCCCACTTATAGGATTCCAAAACCCATCTTCGCGATTCAGGGAGATCCTCGCTGAATTCGCATCTCTCCGCGATGAACCTCATCGGGATGTGCTGAACCCTGCTGGGGACCAAGAATGCTGATCGGAGGTTTAGATCTTAAGGTCGATTTAACTACAAAGTCAATAGGAATTTGCAGCACAAACGGTACTATACATCTACTAAATACAATAGTTTCATCAAGTTAGATGATCCTCCCCGTTTTTGACGGCCCTGCTTTGGAACCAGACGTCCCCGGAACCCGAGGGTCGGATTGCTTGGAGGGGCGCGGACGAGGGGGGTTACGGCCGTAACCTGCGGCTGGGCGTCAGAAGTTGCCCTCGCAAGCCGATGGAAATAGAGTGCAGCTAGGGAGATCAGACAATTGACGCCTTCTTTCGGGCCTAGGAAAAGGCAAAACAGGTTCGATCTCTCTCTGTTACAGCGACATAGGCATTTCCGATGAGTCTCAAATCCCTGGTCTTGTGCTCCGATGAAAAGATAGTTCGGGTGTTGAGGCGGGTACTGGGAGACCTTGATATCGAGGTCGACCTGTGTGCGACCGCAGACGCTGCCCTGCGCAAGCTGACCCGGCAGAGATTTGAAGCGATCATCGCCGACTGTTTAGACGAGGGCGCTTTTGACGTGCTGCGCAGCGCCAGAAACGCTCCTTGTAATAAGCAGGCAGTCGCGGTGGCCATCGTCGAACCAGGGGTTGGATTGAAGTCCGTTTTCGATATCGGCGCACACTTTGTCCTGTATAAACCAGTTTCAAGTGAGCGGGCGAAGTCGAGCTTTCGTGCGGCCCGGGCACTGATGAAGAGTGAACGGCGGCGTAATGTGCGGGTGGCCCGGCAGATTCCAGTCGTGATGCGGAGCCGTACAGCGGGGAGCAACATAAAAGTCACGACAGTTGACCTGAGTGAAGGCGGAATGGCAGTCGCCATGGCGAACCAGCAGGGGCCCCGGGGAGAATGGCAGATTGCGTTTACGCTTCCGGGGACATCATCCACCCTGGAAATCCCCGCGGAATTTGCCTGGGAAGGAAATGGCCGGCAGGCTGGACTGCGATTTCTGCATCCCTCGCCCGAGGTCACGCGCCAACTGCGCGAATGGCTGAAACAGAACTCTCCTGAGGCGGAACAGGATGATCCGCCGATTCGCTGCCAGCTCACCGATCTGAGCTTGGGCGGCTGTTATCTTGAAATCCCTTCTCCTTTTCCGGCATCGAGCCGGGTGACCTTGTCGATGCGGGCGGGAGGACTCGAAGTCCGAGTGCAAGGTGTGGTTCGCGTGATGCATCCCGAGAAGGGCATGGGAGTCGAGTTCACCCAGGCGACTGCCGAACACCGGACGGCCCTGGAGAAATTTCTCGCGGTCCTTACCGAAAACCGTGGCTTAACGCCGGAGTTGCTGGTCGAGCCCGAGGGGCTCGACCCTGATTCGCGCGCTGTGAAAACGTCGCACGTGGATACCGATGATCCGCTGCTCGAGCTGTTTTACGGAGAAACGTTGAGCGCAGAAGAATTTCACGAAGCCCTGCGGAAGCAGCGGGGCGCCCCGGCACCGGAGCGCAACAGCGAAAGCGCGGCCGCGCACGCCTGATTTCGCGGATTTCTTCCAATCTTCTTTGTTTCAGAGACTGGTTTTCCGACATCGCCGTCTCAGTCCCAGTCTTACCGTTCGCCTCGCGGGTGCAGATGCGCATCCGCCGATTATTCCTCTTCACGCAATCTCGTATGCGTGATTAACGCCTCCAGAGCCTCGTTCTCTCGTTGGTAGTGACTGCCGGACACCTCCCTTCGTGATTTTGGATCCCGGATTAAGTGCCGTAATCTTCAGGCTTTGGTCGATCAAGCAATGAGGGGGAACAACAATGTCAAAAGGATTGCTGGCATTTGGCATGCTGCTGCTCGCAAGTTCAGCGCTTGCGCAAGACGCGGCCAAAGTAGAACCGAAGCATTACCACGTCGCGTTTGAAAATGAGCATGTCCGAGTTATAGACATGCACTATGGGCCGCACGAGAAATCCGGGATGCATGACCATCCAGCAGGAGTTGCGGTGTACATCACAGCCGGACACTTTCGGTTCACGGATGAAAGTGGGAAAGTCATAGAGGCGGACGCGAAAGCAGGAGAAGCGCGCTGGTTTCCTGCGTTCAAGCACAAAGTAGAGAACCTGTCCGATAAGCCATTCGATGGTGTCTATATCGAGATCAAGAAATAGATGCCGGAATCGACCTTGGCAACGTGGGTGGTCTAACCTATTTGAGCGCCCGTTTCATCCAGCTTGATTAGGCTGGGTTTGGTGCGGAATCCAAGAGCATACTGGGTTCCCCCAGCCCCCTCAATGCAGTATGGCGTCTGCCAGGAATGGGTTCTGCTAAAGTGATACAGGATCATTTCTGAGGCGACAGATGGCCTTACGGCTGATAGAGAGCCTGACCACAACCGAGTCGCTCGCTGAAGCTTTCTCCGATATTTCCGTGCTGCAGGCGATGCTGGATTTTGAAGTCGCCCTGGCCCGAGCTGAAGCGGAATTAAAAATCATTCCGCGTTCGGCAGCGAGCACGATTGCAAAAGTTGCCCGCGCCGAGAATTTCGACGTTGCCGCGCTTGCGCGAGAGACATTGCGCGCCGGGACGCCGGGAATCCCTGTGGTAAAGGCCCTCCGCAAGAAAGTTCAGCGTGATCGATGCCGGCGCAGGAGATTTCGTTCATTGGGGAGCGACGAGCCAAGACGTTTCTGACAGTGCCCTCGTCCTTATCCTGCGGAAATGCGGCGGCCATTCTCGATGCGGACCTCAACCGACTCGAGGCGGCTCTGCAGAAGATTGTCGCTCAGCACAAAGATACGGTGATGCTGGGGCGTACACTTCTGCAGCCGGCTCCACCGATCACTCTAGGCCTGAAGGCAGCGGGATGGCTCGGAGCGGTTCGTCGCGGTCGCGCTCGTATGACTTCCGCTTTTTCAGATGCTCTCGTGCTGGAGTTGGGCGGTGCTTCCGGCACTCTGGCTGCCTTGGAGAATCGGGGAATTGAAGTTGGGAAACGTGTTGCGAAACTGCTTGATCTTGGTTATCCCGATGCGCCCTGGCACACGCACCGCGACCGTCTGGCAGAGCTCGTATGTGCCTGCGGCATTCTTACGGGAAGTCTTGGAAAAATCGCTCGCGATATCAGCCTCCTCATGCAGGCCGAGGTGGGCGAGGTCTGCAGAACCTGGCGGGTCGGGCCGCGGTGGATCGTCCACCATGCCGCAAAAGCGGAACCCGATTGCCTCGAGCATCGCACTGGCAGCAGCGAATCGTGTGCCCGGATTAGTCGCGCGTTTTCTGATCGCAGATGGTGCAGGAGCACGAGCGGGCTGTGGGGGGCTCGCAGGCGGAATGGTCGACGGTGGCGAGCGTTGTTCAATCGACGGGACTGGCGATCGCGTCGATGGCAGAAGCTGCTGAGGGCCTGACGGTCAATCGTTCGCGGATGCAGGAGAATCTGGAATCGACTCGCGGTACCGTCTTCGCGGAAAAAGCTGCATTGCTATTGAGCCGTAAAATTGGGCGAGAGCGTGCTCATCAGATGCTCGAAGAGGCAACCGATCCGCGACAGCTTCGTGATCGTACGCTTGCCGGAGTGCTGGCGCGGCAGCCGGAAATCCAAGGACAGATCAGCCATAAAATCCTCAGTCGTCTGGAAGACCCGCAAGATTATTTAGGAGTGGCGAGGAAGTTTTCTGAACGTTTGTGTGGTCCATCGAAAAGGCGTCCACGCCGCAGGAAATAGGAATGCCATTCATCACGTCCAATGGGAGTCGTCACTATTACCGCCTGGAGGGAGTCGAAGGCCGCCCGCTCCTTATCCTTTCACATTCGATTGGCGCAGATCACGGCATGTGGCAACCGCAGATGTCCGAGTTTCTTCGCCATTTTCAGGTCCTGCGATATGACACTCGCGGACATGGCGCGTCCGATGCGCCATCCGGCGAATATTCCATTGAACAGCTTGGCCGTGATGCGTTGGGAATCGCGGATCAGTTGGGCATTGCGAGATTCGCGTGGTGTGGACTCTCGATGGGCGGCGCTATAGGGCAGTGGTTGGCGCTGCATGCACCGGATCGACTTAGTCATCTTGTGCTGGCCAATACGTCGGCTCGTTTCGGCGATCGCGTCAACTGGGAGAACCGCATCAAGGCTGTTCGAGAAGGCGGGATGGCGGCGATCCTTAGTCTCGCGCTGCAACGCTTTTTTTCCGAGAAGACCATACAAGCTCCGAACGCTCATGTTTCATCGATTCGAGCGGTGCTGCTGGGCACAAATCCGGAAGGCTATATGGGATGTTGCGCGGCGCTTCGGGATTTCGACAACAGGGAACAACTCAGCAAGATCACAACGCCAACGCTGGTGATCGCGGGAGACCACGACGTTTCGACTCCGTGGACGGGGAACGGCGAGGTATTGGCTCGCCAGATTCCGAATGCGAAAGCAGTTCGTCTCGCCGCCGCCCATCTCTCAAATACTGGAGCAGCCACATTCATTCACCAGTGCTGTGCTGGATTTTGTACATTCAGATCAGCGTGACACAACCACAAGGGGTTTTGAGGTCCGCAGAAGAGTTCTGGGCGATGCTCACGTTGACAGATCCATTGCGGCCACAACTGACTTCACTCGCGAATTCCAGGATCTGATCACGCGCTATGCCTGGGGAGAGGTCTGGAGCCGTCCGCTGCTCGATGACGGTACGCGGCGGATGATCGTGCTTGCGCTGATGGCCGCAATGGGCCGATGGGAAGAGTTCCGGATGCACCTGGCGGCGGGCCTGAATCACGAACTTGGAAAGTCTGATCTGAAGGAAGTTCTTCTGCTGGTAGCGCTATATGCTGGACTGCCCGCAGCGAACACTGCGTTTCATTTCGCCCAACAACAACTTGCGGGCGACCGATCAGGATCTTGAAACAGAGTCCATGTTGCTGCTCAGTCAGCCGTGTGTTGCTAAGCGCAAGCCGGTTTCCTCCCACCTGCGTATACAGGCCCCGATGCTTCCTGCTGAAAGTTACCTGTAGCATCCGCGGCGCTATTCAAGCGTGATATTCGGTGATAGCCTGTATGCCGCATTGGTGGCCGAGTTTGCCTGGGGAGAGTTCCAATGAATCCATTGATGAAGCTGAATAAGCAGTACATTGGCGGTGTTTGGCGTGAAGGTCGAGAGCTCGAGGGTGCTGAGCGATAAGAATCCATATAGCGGCAGTGTAATCGCGGACTTCAGACTCGCCAGCCTCGCGGACCTTGACGAGGCGTACCGCTCGGCGGCCAGCGCGCAGAAGATTTGGGCCGAAGTGAATCCATTCGAGAAGCGCACGATCCTGGAACGCGCAATCACGTGGATCGAACAGAATGAAAAAGACATCGCCGAAATCATTGTGGAAGAGCTCGGCGGAACTCAGCTCAAAGCGGCCATCGAAATCTTTCTGGTCAAGACTTTCATTAAGGAAGCGTCCACCTATCCTTTGCGAATGACGGGAGAGATTTTGCCTTCGACCGTCGACGGCAAGGAGAACCGGCTGTATCGCGTGCCGGCCGGCGTGGTTGGCGTGATCAGCCCATTTAACTTTCCTTTCAATCTGAGCATGCGGTCGGTGGCGCCTGCGTTGGGAGCAGGGAACGGAGTGGTGCTGAAGCCGCATGATGACACGCCGATTACCGGCGGCACACTGATCGCAAAAATCTTTGAAGAGGCGGGAATCCCGAAGGGGCTGCTGAACGTGATCGTGGCGGATATCGGGGAACTGGGGGACGCATTCATCGAGCATCCAGTGCCGCGGATCATTTCTTTCACGGGATCGGAGCAGGTTGGGCGGCACATTGGAGGGGTGGCCGGGCGGTCGTTGAAGAAAGCCGTCCTCGAACTGGGCGGCAACAGCGCGCTGGTGGTGCTTGACGATGCCGATTTGAATACCGCGGTCAATGCTGCCGTCTTCAGCCGCTTTGCCCACCAGGGACAAGTTTGCATGTGCTCGAATCGCATCCTGGTGCAGCGAGGAGTGTATGGCAAATTCCTGGAGAAGTTTGTGGACCGCGTTTCCAAGCTGCGAGTGGGCGATCCACGCGATCCGAATACAGAGCTCGGTCCGCTCATGAACGAACGCCAAGCGGAAACCTTTCGCAAGCAGGTGCAGCGCGGCATTGACGAAGGAGCAAAGGTCGCTCTCGAAGGAAAGATTGAGGGAACTCTGGCTGCGCCGACGGTGTTTGCCGATGTGAAGCCGAACATGTGGGTTGCTCAGAACGAATTGTTTGGCCCTGCTGTTTGCGTCATACCGTTTGATACGCCGGAAGAGGCGATTGAGATTGCCAACGACAGCCCGTACGGGCTCAGTGGAGCGATTCTCACGCGCGACGGCGAGCGCGGTGCGGAACTGGCGAAGCAGTTCGATTCGGGGATGGTTCACGTCAATGACGGAACGATTAACGACGACCCGCTGATTGCTTTCGGTGGAGAGAAGGCTTCCGGTATAGGACGACTGAATGGAAAGTGGGCGCTTGAGGAGTTCACGACGCTCAAGTGGATCTCGGTGCAGCATAAAGTGCGGCACTATCCGTTTGAGGTGGTGACAAAAGCATCGTAGGACAGGCTGTGTTTGCTAGCGGGCAGACTAATGCACTTGTCTTCCGGTGCGATCCCAGTACGGCGATCGCAAGGCCTTACGATCAACTTTTCCGGCGGGCGTCTTTGGAATTGCACTGCAGAACTCGATCGATTTCGGCGCCTTTACCCCGCCTAATTTTGCCTTGCAGTGTTTCAGTACCTCGTCTTCAGTCAGATGTTCGCCGTTGCTTGAGCACGACAAATGCTTTCACCGCTTCGCCCCAGATGTCATGAGGGATGCCGATCACGGCGCACTCGTGGACTTGCGGCAGGGACATGATCGCAGCCTCGACTTCCACGGAGAAAACATTGAAGCCGCCGGTGATGATCATGTCTTTCTTGCGATCGACGATGTAAACATAGCCGTCGTCGTCCATGTAGCCGACGTCGCCGGTGTGGTGCCATCCGTAACGGCGAATTTCGGCTGTTGCTTCGGGCATTTTGTAGTAGCCGCCACTGACGAGACTGCCGCGGGCTACGATCTCGCCGCGTTCGCCTGAGGGGAGAATTCTTCCTTCGTCGTCCATGATCGCGAGCCGCACTGCGGAAGTTGGCTTTCCGCAACTGGCCAGACGTTCCGGATGTTCTCCCGCCGCAGCGGCGGCAAGCGTCTTCTGATCGAGAAACGTCAGCAGCATGGGTGCTTCGGTCTGCCCGTACGACTGGCACAGGCAAGGGCCGAAGATCTCAACTCCGCGCTTAAGTTTGTCCGGCGAGACTGGCGATCCGGCGAGCAGAAACACCCGCAGGCTGGAGTAGTCGAACTTCTCGACCTCGCGGATGGGACAACAAGTTGTAAAAAGCGGTAGGCGGTAAGAACAGGTGCGTGACTCGGAAGCGCGGAATGTTCCGCAGAACTTCGAGCGCGTCGAATTTCTGCATGATGACGTTCGTCGCGCCGAACGCGGAGGCAGTGAAAGCCACGACTCCGGCGGCATGCGAAAGAGGCGCAATATTCAAGCAAACGGGGTCCGCGCAATCGCCACGCCAGTAGTGCGTGGCCATGTCGGTCATCGTGCCCCAGGCAAGCGAGGTGACCCGAACTCCCTTTGCGGGACCAGTCGTTCCACCCGTGGGAACCAGGCCGACGAGCCGGTCGATGATTGCCGTGAGGCATCTCCCCAATCGAGATCTGAGATCTCTTTGCCCGAGTCCATGAAGGACTGGAGCGAAGGATGATCTCCGTCGTCGCGAATCGAGGCAGACGAAGTGCCGCAGGCTTGGCACGCGCGACTTCATTTCGCTGACGCTGTCGCGGAAGTGCGCTGTGATAGAAGAGCCACGCCATCTCGACATAATTCATGTATTCGACGTTGGCGTCGATAGCGTTTCGATAATTGATCGGCACCCAGACAGCGCCGGCCCGCATGATACCGAGCATGCTGAGCAGCACGCGGGCATCGTTGTGGGAATAAATTCCTGCGGCCTCTTCGCCTCGCAAACCACTCGCGCGCATGGCGCAAGCAATACGAATGGTGATATCGCGGGCTTCGCGATAGTTTATGCGCAGGTCGCCATCGATGATGGCGGTGCGGTCGGGATTCGCGTCTGCACCTTTATCGAAATAGTCGATGGCCCGCATAATGCACGCTCTTCGGCGGTCAATAGAGCTTGGCCTTGGCCAGGCCGTGACTTTCAAGGGTGCGCAATAGCTCGCGATGACCAAAGGCTTCGGGGGCAGATGCGAAAGCCGACTTTGCGTGGAGGTCCACAAACCAGATTGTGCGCCGCAAAAGCCTGGATCAGTCCTGTTTGCTTGTAGCAGCAGGTGCCTACGACTACGCAGTGCACAACCTCAGTTGAGCCACGTCCGGCGACAACGTCGATCGTCCGCTGCTCGCGAGAGTTCTCGCGCGGCGGAGTTCCGCCTTGTACGGCATTTGCCATATCGGCGAGGCGTTTTTCCTGCTCCGCCTTCGGCAAAGGCCTGATCTGTTCTTCGAACAGTTTCTCGGTGGCGGCCACCCCTTCCATGATCTGACGGTCGAGCAATCCGCCAAAGGAACGGACGTTCGCTACCTGCGGGTGATTTTTGTACCAGACCGGGTGAGGGAATCCTCCCCAGGCGAGCGCCAATTGGCTCTGCACGTAACCGGGAATTGAGACGTCGTAACGCGTTGCCTTGGGCCACGGCTTGTATTGGTTCTGTTCGAGGAACTGCGCGTCCGTCTGAATGACGGCAAAGATCGTCTGGGTCGATCCGAAAGTCGGGATGCCTTTGAACATCGTCACGGTTTCGATGGTGTCGACGTTCGCTGTTTCGAGGCACAGCCGAATGGCGGCATCACTGGAGGCCGACATGAATGCAGTGGCTGGAGCGGCCAAAAGTCCCCGCGCCGCGAATTTGCAGACTCCATTGTTCCGCGATCTGCCGAATCCATGCCTGTTCGCCGGAGATGTCGAGGTAGTGGCAGCCTGCGGCCAAGGCGGCCTCAATTACCCGAGGGCCGTTGTAGATAAATGGCCCCACCGTGTTGCAGACCACCTTCGCACCAGCTAAGGAGTTTCGTCAGTTCTTCCACGGAACCGTCGGTTTCGGCAATTTCGAAATTCGCGGTTTCAATGCCAGGTACTTTGGCCAGTACTTCTTCCATCCGCTGACGGGACCGTCCAGCGGCGATGAAGGGGACGTTGTACTCGCGCAGGTACTCAACGACCAATCGGCCAGAAAATCCGTTGGCACCATAGACCACCACTGGGGTTTGTTCGTCATGGTTGCATGTACCCCACGCGAACTAGAAGGTGCTATTCTCTATGCGTGGGCGCGATTTTAGACTAAAGTATCTAAATTGCTAGTAGGCACTTTTTCGTAACCATGGAGTCCTAGGGGAGGCTACTCATGGAGGAGTTCTATTGTCCGGTGAAGCTGACCGCTGACATCATTGGCGGCAAATGGAAGCCAATGATTTTGTTCTACCTGGAAGGCGGCACGCGGCGCTTCGGCGAACTACGAAAAATGATTCCCGGAATGACGAAGAAGATGCTCACGCAGCATCTGAGGGAATTGGAACGGGATGGAATTATTCATCGCGAGGTTTATGCGGTGGTGCCGCCGAAGGTGGAATACTCGCTGACCAAGCATGGAGAAAGTCTGAAACCAATTCTCAAACTCATGTCGGCGTGGGGAACCGAAGCATCGTTCGCGGTACGGTGTGCCGGCGGGCCGCCTGCGCGCACAAAGAAAAGCTCTCGAGACTAAACGCGAGTCATTGCGGGCAGAAACGGGCGCCATCCATTAGCAGAGAACGGTGTCTGCGCGCTGGTGGAGTGCTTACCCCAGTTGAAGCGAGCCGAAATAGCCAATCGTCGCGCTAGTGCAGGCGTGTCCCGTTATTTGGTAGACTCCGCGCAGAAAAATCTCGGTGACCTCTTTTGCGAGTGCGGCCGGCGTCCCGTCGACGCTCAGGGTTATACCACGTGTGCAACCAGTTCATCATTCCGAACAGACTCATTGCCGCGATGCGCGATTGGAACTGCAGCTTTTTCCTGAGCTTCAGTTGTTCCAGGAGCGTCAGACAACCATGGTAGTATTCGCGCTTGATGGCCTGGATTTCCGCGCGCATTTCGCCGCTCAATGCGTCATCCTCGTGCGCGAGCACCTTCATCGCATTCTGCCGCGAGAGAAAAAACATGATGTGATTCTCAATGAAGATTCGAACGCGCTCCTCGGGATCGCGGACGCCATTCAATCTCTGGTCGAGGAATTCCGTCACCTGCTCAAATAGCTCTTTCTCGATCAGATACAGCATTCTCTCTTTGGAGTCGAAATAGTAGTAAAGGCCGGCCAGAGACATTCCGCAGGCATGGGACAGGTCGCGCATGGAAGCGCGTTCATAGCCCTTCTCGCAGAAGATTTTGGTGGCGTGGTCGAGGATACGCGCGAGCCGCTGATCGAACTTGGAGGGCAATCGCGTTTGCGCAAGAGCTCCGCTGCGTGGGACCACACTCATGGAAATCCTCGAACGCTGTTGCCTGCTGCGATGGGGTCGACTTTCCTCTATTTCATCTGGAGCGATTCAACGTATCGGGTCAGATTCGTGACGCGCTGTTGTACCTCAGCCGGATGTCCCTGGCTCATTCGCCAAAACACCGGTCCCCATACGGGCATGTCGCGGTTGCCGTGTGCCGTAACGGTGGCTTGCCCCGTAAGAATGCTCATGACCCGGTCCGCGGGGAACTTCCCGCCGTTGTTCTTGGCCAACGCAGTCAGATCCGCGGGGGCACTCTTCAAGGCGGCAGCTGCCGGCCCATTGCCCTTCGCGTCCGGTTCCGTGGCACGAAGCGCAATAGGAGTTGAACATCTCTTTGCCTGATGCCGCGGACGTCTGTGGCGCGGGAGCGTGTTTCACCTGCGGTCTCGTTTCCTGGCTATAACGAGAGGCAGAAAGCGGACAGGCAGAGCAGTACGATCCCAACTACGCGATGAAAGTTCATCTATTCCTTCCTCCTCGCGCTGCTCGAAATGGACAAGCTATCGTTCTCAGTCGAGGCTACAGAGCAAGCTCCGGTAGTGCCGCCTCGCGGGATCAGGCAAGGCGGCAGCGGATCAAAATACAAACTTTGCCGAAAACTGAAATTGCCGAGGGTTGAGCATGGTCCTGGGCGTTCCGAAATTCGCATTTGGGAAATTCGGAATGTTCACCGGCAGCAGCCCTTGACTCAACCATGCCACCGGATTTCCGATGGCCTGCTGTGAGGCACAGGACACCGACGAAGCCTGGCTCTGGATTGCGAGAGTTGTGGCGTCGTTATAGTGTCCCGGGACGGGTCCGCAAAATGCCGGCGATCCATAGATCGAGCTCACTTCGTCAATGTTCTGGCGATTGAAGACATTGAAGACATCCATGGTGAGATTGAGCTTTAGACGTTCCTTGATCGCTATCTCGCGGGACAAGCGCAGATCCCAGGAGTACAGCGAATCGCCAAGGTAGGTGTTTCGGCGCACGGTTGTGTTGCAATCTGAGACTGTGTTGCACAGTCCGCCAAGTCCGCCGACACGATCCGTGCTCAGTCCGGCAACGTCGCCGAAGACGTTCTGACCAACGAAGAGGGTAAACGGCCGTCCGCCTTGAGCGGTAATGATGCTGCTGAACTGGAACTTTCGCAGAGGCCCGTGGTCCGGCGCATTAGCCGTGAAGTTTACGACAAGGTGATGCCGAAGGTCCTGGTTTGAATTCGCGCGCTCCGCCGCATAGTTGAATTGATTTGGCGGAAGATTGATAAACGTGGTGAAGTTCCCGTTATCGATGGTGTGCGAATAGGTGTAGTTGGCGGTCAGGTTGAAGAGCCTGCCTATCTTTTCGATGGCCGTGATGGTGAGGCCATGGTAGATCGCATTTGCGACATCGTTGTTGTAGTCAAGGAGGCCGGCGCTCAGAGTGGCAGTACCGGGCAGTTCGGGAACTCCGAATTCCAACCCGCTGGGGTTGACCGGAAGCTGAGCATTCGGCGGCGGGAATGGCGGTGGAATGGGGACTGGCCGGCCCAAGCCAACTGAAGAACGGTCCCAAGCCGAAGGGCCCGACGAATCGGCGCCCCGTCACAGGCGAGTGAGGGAACCGTCCGGATTCAAGATTCCCTGCGCGTTCGCTGGATTTGAAGTCTTTGTGGTGCCATAGGGACACGGAATGTTGATGTTATTGCCGCGCACAAGTTTGTGAGCAGCGACCATGAGGTAGCCGACGTCGAGAGTGAATCCCTTGCCGAACTCGTGGTCGATTTCGAAGCTGGCTTGTTCGGCGTAAGGCAAGCGGGCATTGCGTTGAATGCCGCCTGCTCCGACGCCGCAAGCTCCTGTGGGTGGGCCGCCTCCAGCGGGTATGAAGCAAGGGCCCGTGAGAGTGACCGCAGGATAGGGCTGATTGGCCAAAACACTCAGCGTCTGCAGGGCTACTACGGAGATTCCATCCGGCTCGGCAGCGCACACGGAGGCCGGGAATGCAGCACACGGAACGGCGGGCGTGCCAGGATATCCGGGGAGAGCTGACAGCTGCCACCCGCCACTTGGCCGCCTGATTTTGGATCATCGGCACCTTCACGGGCGTAAGACCATAGGCCGCACAGCCCGGGTCGGCGCTTGGAGGGTTGCAGAAGTAACCCGGAAGGGCCTTCTGGTTCCCGGTGGTGAAAAAGAACGTGAGATTGTTCCGGTCAAAGAACATACCAAAGCCGGCGCGAACCACAGTTTTGCCGTCCGGAGACCATGCGAGTCCTACACGCGGCTGAAACCCTCGGTAGTCCGCGTTGATGGTGTTGCCGAGGCCCGTTTCAAAGTCCCATCGCATGCCATAGTTGAGAGTGAGGGAAGGCCGGATTCTCCACTGGTCCTGAGCAAAAAATCCCCAGTAGCCGTGGTTCAGAGTGTAAGCAAAATTCGAGTACTGGTCGGTTGGGAAAGCGTTGGGCCAGCCACTCCCAAAGCCGCCGCCGGTTGGCGGAGCAGGCATGTAGCCGTTGGTAAAGCCGCTTTTCGGTAGGGCGGTTCCCCAATAGATGAATTGTATTCCGTCGTTCTGCGGAGCGAGCGGGCAATTCTCCGGAATATTTCCCTCGGTTCCAGCTGTCAGCAGATTCACGACATTCGCCATGCGGAAGACACAATCGAGATTTGGGAACAGAATTCGTTCCGGCGTGAATCCAGGATAGTTGTTCTGGCTCCAGACGTAGTTGCCATCGAAGCCAAACTTCGCGGCATGTTTACCTTTGATCCAGTCGATCGAATCGGAAAACTGGGCGCGGCTTTCGTAAATTGCGTCGTAAGTGCCGAAGTTGTGACCAAACTCAAGGTCGTTGACTACGCTCAAGTCGGGTTCGCCAGTCGCGCCCGGGAAGTTGTAGTGGCGTCTCGACCACTGAACCAGTGCGCTATTCACGAGATTGGGCTTGAGCATGCTGGTGAGAGTACCTACCAGCGCCTGGTCGCGGATGAACAGGTTGCGTCCTCCACTTGGAGTACCGGTTCCGCCGCCGTCCTCTGTGTTACCGACCAACTCGCCCAAATCCCTGGCATCTTCCACGATGTAGCGGACGGCCAGCCGGTTGTTTGCCGTCAGTTGATGATCGAGCCGGGCGAATCCGTAATCGTTGTGGACTGTCTTCATGGAAGAAAACAAGTATGCGAGAGGCGAACTCGTGCATTCCGAGGGCTTGAGGAAGCAGCCTTCCGGAGAAAGCCCGAGGTAGGCCTTGGCTTGATCGATGGCGGCGATATTGTTGTAGAGATCAGGTGCAAAAGTTGGGGACTCAGCACGCCGCTGACCTTCGTAGTTCATGAAAAAGAACGTGCGGTCTTTGCGGAGCGCCCCACCCAGGGAGCCTCCGAACTGATTCTGGCGGAGGGTGTCGGGTATCGGACGAGGCTGCAGGAGCGTGCGCGAGTTCAGACTGCTGTTCTGGAAGTAGTCATAAAGCGAACCATGTAAAGTGTTGGTTCCGCTCTTTGTGACCACGTTCACAATTCCGCCGAGCGCCCGGCCGTATTCCGACCCGAAACTGTTATTGACGACACGGAATTCCTGTACGGAGTCCTGCGGTGGGGTGGCCCGCTGCACCCCGCTAATTGTGTTCACGAAATCGGCGCCATCGACCGTGATTTCATTGCTGAAAGACCGCATACCGCCGAACGAAATCTGCGTCACTTCGAATTCGGTGAACGTGGAGCCCAGCGCCGTACGACTGGTTGCTACGCCGGGCGTCAGCAAGGCAAAGTCTGTGAACCTTCGGTTCACCGTTGGCAGATTGGCAATCTGCTGCGTGTCGATGACCTGGCTTATTTCGGTGCGAGTGGTCTCGACCGGGGGTACATCGGTAGTAACGGTGATGACTTCGCCGACTGACGCGACCTTGAGCGTGACATTGATGCTTGCAGCCTGGCCGACCGAGAGCGAGATGCCCGTCTGCTGATACTTTGCGAAGCCGGTGGCGGCAATCGTTAAGTCGTAACGGCCGGGCGAAAGACTTGGCACCACATAGAAGCCGTCTTCGTTGGTGGTGGATGTGTAAGACTGATTCGTGTCGACCGCGCGCAGGGTGACCTGAGCTTTGGCGACTGCACGGCTGCTGGTGTCGAGTACGGTCCCATTCAGTTGAGCGGTGCTTAGACTGGCTTGGGGGAGGGCAGGTGTCGAAAGGACAATCGTGGCAACCGCGAACAAGGCGGTCCTGAACCAGCACGTTCTCATGAGATCCCCTTTGGAGCGAAGCGTTACGTCCAGGTAACGACCCAAAATGACCGAGAAAGAGCCTCTATGAATGCTCAGGAACCAAAAGATTTGACGACTCCAACGTTTTAGCCCCAGTAGTTCAGTATGCTGAATAGCTATCGAACGTCCGTTCAAATTTGACTCTATTTCGCATACGTCGAAACGCAATGTCAAGATAAAAACGAGATCGACTGCAAAGGACTGGTTCGCTATCCACTTAGATCAGCACCATGGTTCCGCGAAAGTAACTATGCACTTGCGCGTTCCCTTTCGCGTTCGCCACCCCAAACCTCTCTTGCGGTCTCCGCAACTAGCCGCAACTTCGCTTCCTGGTCCCCTGGAGTAACTAGATTTCCTTCGAGAGTCGAGGCAAAGCCGCATTGCGGGCTCAGGGCGAGGCGTTCTAGCGGAATGAACCTGGATGCCTGTTCGATTCTCTGCTTGAGCTCCTGCCTGGATTCAAGGGCTGCCTTCTTCGAACTAACCAGACCCAGAACGACAGTTCGATCTTCCGGCACATGGTGCAGCGGTTCGAAGCCTCCAGACCGCTCGTCGTCATACTCCAGCAGGAAACGCTGAAATCGGGTCTTCTGGAATACTTTCGCAATGGGGCCGTAGTCCCCGGCTGCGTAGAATTTGCTCTGATTATTACCGCGGCAGAGGTGTAACCCAAACGTGATACCGGGATGGTTACCGATGACTGCGTTGTCCATCTCGGTCGAGAGATCGAGCAGGCGATCGGGATCGTTGCCGCGACTGCGGTATCCCTCGCGCAATTCGGGGTCGAGCAATGCTGCATATTGTGGCGAGTCAATCTGAATGTAAGTGCAGCCGAGGCGGATGAGCTCCGCGACTTCTCCACTTAGGATGTCGACCAGATCGGCAAGATAGCCATCAATGGTCGGATACGCGCCTGCAGATTTATCTTTGTCGTAATAAGCCGCAGCCTGCTGCGCGCTGATCAGAGTCGTTTTCGCAGGATGAGAGGTGCGCGCCCGAACATAGGTGAATTCTTCGGCGCACATCGGATATTTTCGGCGCAACTTGGAGACCACCACCGGGCGCTTCAGCACCAGTTGCTCGCCCTTTTCATCGCGAAATGGAATGGCCCAGCCGCCGGTTTTATCAAAACCTTCGACGGCGTCGATCAGATGGCCGTAAAATGCGTAGCGCCGCATCTCGCCGTCAGTGATCACCTCCAGCCCAGCTTGCTCCTGCAGGGCAATCGCTTGGTCGACGGCACGGTCTTCGATGCGCTTGAATTCGGCCTCCGTCATCTGACCCGCTTCGTGCTTCTGGCGGGCCTGTTTCAAATATTCGGGTCGCAACAGACTTCCAACCACATCGCTTCGAAACACCGGTTTTCCTCCTCGGTGGTCTCTGTTTCCTGGCAATCTGGCCCGCTTCACGATTTGCGCCATCGGCAATGTTCCGAATTACTTGCCATTGCTCCCAGCACTCTTCGTCTCTCGCTGTCCGCTTTGTTCCATGCTTTGGTTGGCTCGGAAAATTACATAACTTCGAATCGACTGTACATCATCCTTTGTGAGTTCACTTGCGAATGAAACCATTCCTTGCTCTCGAAGAAGGCCTCCCAGCACGATCGACGAGAACGCCTGATCGCTGGAAATTGTGCCCGAATAGCGCAGATCCGGAAGCACGCCTCCGCTTACCGCGACGTCGCCGTGGCAGGCAGCGCAGAAACGCTGAAAATTGGCCTCTCCGCGCTTGATTTCTGCACTGCTCGCCTTGGATGGCGGTGGCCGGAGTGCCGGCGGCTCGGTAGAGGGCGTCGGGGGCAGCGTCGCTTTTCCGTCGAGTTTGTACACAAGCACGCGGCTGATATTTCGCACTCGACCGGACTTGAACGATACCTCACCCGTTGCGAGCGGGAATATGCCTCCCCAGCCAGCGAGGACGGCGACATACTGCTCGCCACTTATCGTGTATGTCACCGGGCCAGCCATCACTCCCGTTTGTGCTACTGAAGACCAGAGCTTTTCACCCGTGTTCGCACGATATGCTTCGAACGTTCCCGACGCTGTGCCTTCGAAGACCAGATTCCCCGCGGTCGAAAGCACGCCACCATTCCATGGGCCCGGACGTTCGACCGCCCATGCCTGCTTCTGCTGAGCTGGATCCCACGCCACGAGCTTGCCTTTCACGGTGTCGAGAATGGCCTTTTTGATCTTCGGATCTTGTGGCATGCCGGCGGCGACGGGGTCGATTCCGTAATTAGCCGCGAGACGTTTGACTTTAAAGTCATCTGCCGTTTTGTATGCAAAACCGGCATCGTTTACGGGAATGTATGCTAATCCTGTGATGGGGCTGTAAGACATCGGTTGCCAGCTGTGCGCGCCGAGCGGACCGGGGACAACAGGCGGAGGACTTGTTCCTGTGTACCGGGCGGTCGCGGCTTCAATTGGGCGGCCTGTTTGCATGTCGATGCCTGTGGCCCAATTGACATAAGTGAACGGCTTCGCTGAAAGTAGTTTGCCGTTGGTGCGGTCAATGACATAGAAGAAGCCGTTTTTTGGCGCCTGCATCAGCACCTTGCGCACCCGTCCATCCATGGCCAGATCCGCGAGCACGATGTCTTCGTCGGAATCAAAGTCCCAGTCATCTCCAGGATCCTGCTGATAGTGCCAGACGTACTTTCCTGTCGAAAGCTTCAACGCAATAATCGAGCAGGTGAAAAGATTGTCCCCGCCTCCAGGGCTCCGATACTTCTCCGCCCATGTCGTGCCGTTTCCTGTGCCGATATAGAGCAAGTCAGGCTCGGGGTCATAAGCGATTGCGTTCCACACGGTGCCGCCGCCGCCCAGCGTCCACCATTTGCCGGACCAGGTCTTCGCCGCTTTCGCTAGTTCCGGCGTCTCAAACGGCTCTGAGGGATCGCCCGGAACTGTATAGAACCGCCAGATCAATTTGCCAGTATTCGCGTCGTACGCGGAAACGTAACCACGAACGCCGAATTCGCCACCACCGTTCCCGATAATCACTCTGCCAGCGACAACCCGCGGTGCGCCCGTAATCGTGTAGCGAGACTGGGGATCGATCGTGAGGACTTCCCAGACCCGCTTCCCGGTGGCCGCGTCTAGTGCAATAAGACGGCCATCGAGGGTCCCGAAAAAAACCTTTCCGGCCCAGGCTGCGGCGCCACGATTGACGACGTCGCAGCAGGCATTGATCGCCCACCCACCGGGAACCTGGGGATCGTATGACCAGAGAAGCTTGCCCGAGGCAGCGTTCAGAGCAAAGACCTTGCTCCAGGCAGTTGTAAAGTACATCACGCCATCGATGACAAGCGGTATCGCTTCTTGTCCGCGGTTCGTATCGAGATCGTAGTACCAGGCAAGCTTGAGGCGAGAGACATTCTGGTCGCTGATCAGATTCAGGGGACTGAAGTGCTGCTCATTGTAAGTACGACCGTAGCTCATCCAATTGCCGGGTTCCTGATCGGCGTGTTCCAGCCGGGTGGACGTCACATCAGCGGGAGTACGCGCACTCCCGTATTGCGCTTGGACATCCGTCTCCCCAATCAGCAGCATGAGTGTGGCAAGGACGATCGCAATCGCAAGAAGTACACGTCCTTTCATTAGCGGAAGCCCCTGAAGATCACCTTTCAGCTGTCTTAATTCCCAGGAAGCCGAGAGGCTGTAACGATTGCCCAGAACCAACGTCGGCGCGGACCAGGGCAGATGTCCGTCTTACACATCAAAAAATACTGTCTCCCGATCTCCCCTCAAATGAATGTCAAAGAGCCAGGATCCCGGTTCCTGTGGCTCAGGCTGCGCGATCAAGGTTTCCCGCCGATCGGGAGGCACCAGCGCCAATACGGGATCGCCGTCATTGGCAGGATCGCCAGCAAAGTAAATTCGTGTGTAAAGCTGGAGCAAGATGCCGCGCGCAAAGATGGCGATATTCAGGTGCGGCGCCTGCAGCGTGTTTCCTGGCCCCGGAACGCTGCCCGGCCGTACTGTCTCAAACTCGCAGGCTCCAACTTGATCCGTGGCTGCGCGGCCAAAACCTCGAAATACCGAATCACCCCGAGACCCCTGGGGAGCGTCAGGATGGTTGTACCTGCCATCCCCGTCCGCTTGCCAGATCTCAAGCATTGCGTCATTCACCGGGGCGTTGTCCACGTCCAATACACGACACTTCAGCCGGATCCGCTCACCGGCGACCTCTGGCGTTGCCATACGAGTGACCGAATGATTGTTCGTGAGCCCGATATGCAAGTACGGTCCGGCGGTTTGCGAAGGTGTTGGCACGTGTTCCATGTTTGTGCTACTCAAATGGGATTGCTTCTGGTCCCGCGTACCACAATATCGAAGCGGAACCCGAGCGCCCACTGCGGTTGTGTTGTCTCGATGTCAAATTTCGCGATCATCCGCTGGCGGGCTTTTTCGTCCGTCACAGACTGATAGATCGGGTCGTAGGCGAAGAGCGGGTCGCCGGGAAAATACATTTGCGTAATCAACCGGCTCAGAAAGGCGCGTCCAAAGACCGAAAAATGAATGTGCGCAGGGCGCCAGGCGTTGTAGTGATTGAACCAGGGATATGCGCCGGGCTTGATCGTTACAAAACGGTAGTTGCCGTTTTCGTCCGTGAGCGTGCGTCCGGCTCCCCCGAAATTCGGATCGAGAGGGGCAGGATGCTGATCGCGCTGGTGCTGGTATCGCCCCGCGGCATTTGCCTGCCAAATTTCTATCAGTGTGTTGGGGACCGGCCGTCCATTGTCATCGAGCACGCGGCCCGTCACCATGATGCGCTCTCCCAGAGGCTCTCCTGTATGCTGGCGCGTCAGGTCGTTGTCAGTCTCGCCGATCGGGTCGTGACCGTAGACCGGCCCAGTAACTTCCGAAAGTGTATGTGGAAGAAAAATCAGCGGCTTTGAGGGATTGCGCGAAGGCGTTGACCGGTAGGGTGCATAGACCCTGGCGGGCTGAGAACCGGGCGGATAACGGTGAAATGGATGAATCAGTCGGGCTGGCGTTCGCAATCTTGCTCACGGTCCCCTCCGTATGACGCGAACCGCTGCATCATAGCGCACGAGATTTCTTTTGTCGAGCATCAGTGTACTGAATGTCAAAGAACCAGTTTTCCTCGCCGGCATCGCGTCTCTTGGGCTGAAAGTTCACTTTCGGCTAAACAGCCACGTCTGCCGCTCGCCTCCTGGATACTCATTGGATGCGCCGACCTGTATCGGGGTAAGTATCACGACTAGCTTTCTGTCGCTGCACGACGAGGGTGTTTCGAGTGCTATATCAGTCGGCACAGCCTTCAGTGACGAGCAGAACATTCTTCGGCGGCGATTCAAGGTAGAGTTCGTTGACGCGGGATGCCCGGTTTCGGAGTACCGCTCCTTGATTAATCGATCCTTTGTCCGTCAGTTCGCGATGTTCCATCGAGGGCGGCGCATCAAGCAACAGAGCGCGCATCACACGAGTCGAATTGCTGGTATTCATTGCCGCGAAGCTGTTCAGCTTCTCCTGAAACACGGACCGCAGCTCTGGCCGACCGAGTAATTCTGCCGCCGTTGCGCTGTCCGGCAAATCGGTGCAGTACTTTCTGCATCCGGAAAGGGCAGGGAAGAACAAAGCTGAGACATAGTCACGGTCTGGTCCCGCAAGCACGAGGTCCTGCAGAAGACCGTCAAAGTGCGCGATCAGACGCATGCGTACGGAGCCGACCCGAACCCAAGTGCCGCTCGACAGCTTAAAGTCCTCGTTAAGCCGGCCGTCAAAGATGAACCCTCTTTGCGGATCGGCCGGATCGACCAGCCTGACCGCATCGCCCATGCGATAGAAGTGTTCCTCATCAAATCCGCTTGCATTCAGGTCCGGGCGCCGCCAAAAACCCGGTGTGATGGATGGGCCTCGCACCCGGGCTTCGGTGCGATCGCCGATCGGGAAGAGCTTCAGTTCAACTCCAGGGACAGGCAGTCCAATCCAGCCGGAGGAAGAGCCTTCGAGACCCGTCGAAAGCGCAAACGGCGCTGTCTCGGTGGCGCCCAGTCCGGTGACTACGAGAATTTCTTCGCCGCAGGTTTCAAACGCCAGATCCTGAACATCGTCCCATACGCGCTGGCTCAACCCGGCAGCCGCAAAGAACAGCAGGTTGACGCGGCTGAAAAAATATTTGCAGAGTTCTGCGTCGGCTCGTAATTGTTCGACCAGCATCTCGTAGCCTTTGGGAACATTGAAGTATGCAGTTGGTGCGATCTCCCGCAAATTGCGGATCGTCTCGCCGAATAGGTCCGGCGTCGGCTTGCCGGCATCGATGTAGAGGGTTCCTCCATTGTGTAACGCGATGCCGAAGTTGTGACTGCCACCGAACGTGTGATTCCAAGGCAGCCAATCACACAGCACGGGCGGTTGCTCCGCGAGACAAGGCATCACCTGCTCGAGCATCAACTGGTTGGAGCACAGCATGCGATGCGTGGTAATCACGCCTTTGGGCAGCCCCGTGGATCCCGACGTGTACAGAATCTTTGCAATTGAATCCGCACCGACTTCCCCGTGAGCTTTGTCCACCTCGCGTGACGAACCGGCGTCTTCCAAGGCGGAGAGAGGGATCGAATGGACTCCCGCAGGAGCCGGTCCGTGATGTACGACGACAACTTTCTCCCGCGGGACCGCTTGCAGCGCGGAACTGAACGGTGCTCCGTTCTGCACAAACGCCAAGCCGGGCTCCAGATTCTCCCAAACGTGGCGGAGCGCAACAAATTCCTTCACCGCCAGGGAATACGAAGGAGCGATCGGCGCGTAAGGGATACCCGCATACATTGCGGCCAAGGCGAGGAGTCCATGTTCGATGCTGTTCCCGGACAGGATGATCAGAGGCCGGGTTGGAGACAACCCGTACCGGAGAAGCCCGGCACCAAGGCGTTGCACGCGCTGTAGCGCTTCTGAGTACGTTGTCGTCTGCCAGGAACCGAGCGCATTCCTTTGTGCCAGGAATATCCGGTCGGGCGCGGACTGAGCCCAGTGTTCCAGTCGGTCAGTAACGCGAGCAGGATAGTCGCGTAGCAGGTCGGTTGAACGCACATACGTAACCCCATTCTCGCGAGACTCAAAACTTGCTCGCAGGGTTACGACATTAACCGGTCTGACACGCCGTTTCGTAACTCGTACCATGCAGTTGCAGGCCTCCGGGGTCCCTACCCCACCGGGAAGAGCTTATTAATCTACAGCAAGTCACCGGCTGTGCGTGACGAATGATTTCACAATGCGCAAGAAGCGATGGTGACTATCCTTGACAAGTGCCGGTAAAAGTGAGCAAATGTAAATCGAATTCAGTATACTGAATGGCGTCAAGCGCATGATCAGGACTGCAACGGAGTCGACCGTCGCCGGAATGCTGCGCGACTTTTCTCTCGAACTCGTTCCTGGCGACCCTAAACTCATCGATGCAGCAGCGGATCGCCTGGAGCCCCGGACCGTGGTCTCGCTCACCTGGATCCCCGGATCGAACCCAATGACCATGATCGCGTCAGCCGCCAAGTTGCGGCGTGCCGGACTTCTGGTGATGCCTCATATTGGGGCGCGTCATGTCGAAAGTGAGGCTCAACTCGACGACATTGCCCACCGTCTGGTGGCTCAAGCGGGCGTTGACCGCATTCTCATGATTGGCGGCGACCGTGCGGAACCAGCCGGCCCCTATGACAGTAGCCTGGCTGTTATGCGAACGGGTATATTTCAGCGGGTTGGAATCAGGCGCATCGCGGTGGCCGGGTTCCCGGAAGGCAATCCTCGTATTCCCGCGAAGTTCCTGGCCGATGCGCTTGCGGCGAAAGTGGACTTTGCGCGCAGCGATGGTTTGGAGTTATCGATTGTCACGCAATTTTGCTTTGCGGCGTCACCAATCGTAACCTGGATCCGGCGCCTTCGCGCCAGAGGCATTGACTTCCCAGTACGAATTGGGCTGGCGGGACCGGCGGGAATCGTTACGCTTGTCCGCTACGCCCTCAGGTGTGGAGTCGGCAACTCCGTACGCGTGCTGACCGAGAATCCGGTATTCGCGAAAGCCCTCGTGGACCGAGGACCTGAACCGATCATCCGCGACCTAGCGGATTCGATCGCCGACGAAGGCTCTGCTCCAACTCGGCATAGCGGGCCTGCACTTCTACATGTTCGGCGGATTCGGCAAGACCCTCGATTGGATTGAGGCGGCACGGTCCCGCCGGCCGGCGTCGGGTTACATCTGAACTGTGCGCCAGCCGGTCGCGTAACTCTCTCGAGCCACCTTCGAGTAAGGCACGGGACTAACCACGGCGCGTATTTCGATTTGCCTGTGCCGCTCGACCGTCGTCTTCTGTGTGCCGCCGCCTGCTTCGCCCCAAACGATGTTTACCTCAGCTCCGATTTCGATATCCGAGTCGACGACGCCCAGCGATAACATCGTTCGCTCGTTGTAGCTGTAACCGGTGAACATGGAGAATCCCACAACTTTGCCCCGGGTGAGGACGCTGTCATACGAGGCCGAAGCATAGTTCGATAGCGGCAGATCGAGGTATTTGTAAGGGTCCCCCGGCTCGAACATCGACGCCCATACTTTAATCACATCTTCGGCATCCCAGGCAAACGTGACTTTCTTGCGCTGGGGTTCACCTGCCATCTTCTCAAGCGCTGCGCGTCCGATGAAGTCGTGATCGAACTTGACGAACGGGCCGTAGCCCAACGCATAGGGAGTCATGTAGTAGTCCTCGATATTGTCGGACACAAAGCTTCCTCCCAGCGAACCTGTGCCTTCATAACTGCTGGCCGGGGAGCCACTGCCGGTACGCCTTCATTTTCTCGCCCGTGTATACCGCCGGAAGTGGAGAGGGAATCCATCCCGGACTCAAGCGTGTTGGTGGCGTAGGCGCGCGCCCCGACCTGCACCAGGCCAAAGTCTCTTCCCGCGTCGATTATGGCTTCGCGGATTTCCTCGCGCTCTTCGTACGGACCCCAGACTTCCAACCCCGGCGCGCCAGCCATGCCGTGACGCAAAGCACGAACTTTGCGTCCAGCGATGTGGATCGCGTCCATGTTGAAGAACTTGATTTCCGGCAGCGGCCCGCCATTCAATTTCTCCAGGATTTGCGGGGCATTCGGGCCTTGGATCTGATACCGATAACAAGTGCGAACGACTGCCTTGCCCTTGGGGTTTGACGGTGATCGGTCGTCCTTCTCGATTTTGACGTCGTATCCGCCGGTCTCGGCGTGAAACTGAATCCAGTTTGCGGTCGGTGCGCGCCCCACGAAGACCAGTCGATTCTCTTCCAGATGAAAGAGAATGCCATCGCCAATCACGAAGCCGTCATAGCTGCAGGGCGCAAACTGCTTGGCGCGATTGACAGGGAATTTCGCAAAGCTGTTGGTCCCCAAATGGGAAAGCATTTTCAAGGCGTCGGGACCCTCCACATATATGTTCGCCATGTGGTGAGACTGGTCGAATAGCACAGCGGTTTCGCGCCAGGCGCGTTGCTCGTCGCGCCAATTGGAAAACTCGTATGGCACGACCGGGTAAACGTACGCTCCGATCTGCGAGTTGCGCAACATATTGACCGGATTGCCGACCTTCTGCAGCAAGCCTTCCAGATTCATTTCGCTCATCTCGGCCTCCATGTGGTCAACCCTATACGCCGTGAAAATCCATATCGTGGCGTTCAGTATACTGAACGATAACGCGTTTTTGCCATAGGCCCTATTCGTTCGCCTGTTCGAGACTCTATCGTGCCGAGGGTCGATAGCCGTATCGCAGAATCTTTCGGACAATTCAGAAACTGCCGCTGTCCCGCCTTGCTGCTAGCTACTCGCTTACAATGGAAAACATCTATGGAACGAAGAACTGCGACAGCGCCAAGGGGCAACATTAGAAGTCGCAAGTCAATCACCGAAGTCTATGATGAGCCGGGACACTTGATTCGCCGGGCTCAGCAAATTGCCGTCTCCATGTTTCACTCGATCATGGGCAACGGTGTAACTCCCGTTCAGTACTGCGTGCTGCGGGTGCTTCGGGATCATCCGGGCATCGATCAGGTCACGCTGGCCAGGTTATGCGCTGCTGGATACTTCGACCGCGGCAGACCTTGCGGTACGGCTTGAAGAACGCGGACTTGTGATGCGAATGATGCCAATGAAGAGCCGGCGGTTTCGTCTGCTTCATTTGACGCGAGGAAGGGAAGGCACTGCTGGATAAACTCATTCCTTGCAGTCGAGTACTGGCTCGACACTTATTGAAAGAACTGAATAAAGAGGAGCAGAAAGTTTTTGTAAGCTTGCTCAAGAAGTTCGTGCATTTGAATAACGAGATCAGCCGCGCACCTCTTGACCGCAGTTTTGCCCGAGGACGCAATTCGCAATAACTCCCTGAATGTTTTTTCCTCCCCCCGGGATGGCGTAGACACCGCCTCGCAACCGCCGGGGCCGCCGGGCGCTTTTAGTACCGAGTCTACTTCGACTCCTTAATGATCGCGTTGGCAGCGTTGCCGGCCACGACCCAGCTCGCCGAGCCGGCCACGACGGCTTCATCCTCAAACCACAAGAATCCGAAGTCGTCGATGCACTCCGGAAAATCCGGCTTGATGATGACGTATCCCGGAATCACCGCACCCGGGATGTAAGAATTGTCGCCGCGATTGTTGCTGTACGTCTTCGTCTTCGAGACGGTACCGACTCCGGCTACATACGAAGTGCTCGATACCGGGTGCGTGCCGAGAATGTAGTTGACGGCGCGAAGTGTGTAATCGGGGCTCACCAGATCCGGAAACGTTTTGTGCAGAAAATACATTCGGACCGCCATGTCAACCACGGCTCCCGATCCGCCCCAGGTGCCGAGGCTCGGAGGCACGCCGAACGGGGTGGCGTCCAAACGCTGGTCCAAACCCGCCATGTATGTCTTCACCGCTTCGCGCATTTGATCTTTCGCGGTCGCGTCCAGATAAGGCAACGCCCGGACTGCTGTCCAACCATGGAAATCCAGCAGCTGCGGGGTGATCATCTGAGGGAACAATTCCTTCAGGCGGGACTTGTAAGGCTCGGCACCATTCGTGGCGATGGTCAATTCCAGAGCCGCAGCCCAGTCCAGTGCGCCGCCAAATCCGCGACGGCCGAAGCCGAACGGCGGAGCTGTTTGCGCGCTAGTGGTGCCAGAATTTGTAGGAGCGCCCAAACTGGCCCCTCGATTACGCCCGCCTGGAGCGCCAGAGACCACGCCCTGAGACGCAGCCAGCACACCACCTGCGGGGGCACCTTCCGGAGCCTCTCGGCCTAAGCCGCCGCCGGTCGGATACTCCGTTGGGTGCGCCTTCGCGTCCTTCCATGCGTTGATCGCGGTCTCGAGGCAGTCTTTCGCTAATGCGTCGTCCCAGCCTTTCAGCGTATCCGCCGCTGCAGCCAGCGCCGCAATGGCAGTCCACTGGAAATACGGGTTGTTCGAAGTGAAGATCCAGCGATCGTCCGGCTTGCCGGAGTAGTCGCCCTTCGTTTCGTTCGGGCCGAGCTTCGGGTCGTAAATGCGGCCGTCAGTTTTCGACGCTCCATCGCCCAGGTGTGTGTACTGGCGCAGGTCTGGCTCGTGAGTGCCGCGAATGGCATGGCCGATGTTGTGAAACTGCGCCAGGATGAGCAGCGCGCCGTGCTTGACTTGCTGCACCGTATCCGGTACGCCATCGGGACGGTGCATCTCAACCTGGCGGGCGGTTTCATCCACCGTAAGCTCGTCGTACTTGAGATGGAATTCGCGATACGCCAGAGCGAGGCTCTGAATCACGTTCAACTGCGCAGGCTCCTCGAGGTCGAAGTCGCCGGCATCGTACCAGCCACCCACGTTCATCCCAGGGATGTGATCGCCGCCTTTGTACTTCCCGTCCGTTGCTGTGGCCTGGTTCCATCCGTCGAATTGCTCCCCAACTACGGGCGCCATGCGGCCATCATCCAGGTGCGAAGCGCCGTGCCACACGCGGTAGCCTTCGCGAACGGCAACGTGATCCATCTGCTCCGCAAGGTGATGATCCAGGCTGTCCTGCCAGATGTTGGCGTAAGGATCTTTTGCGATGGGGAAGGGCGCCGTACGCTGGTCTCCATACTCGATGACATAGAGGCCGGGGTCCTTCACCGGGGTGAAGTCGAATTTCGAATAGACGTAGCGCAGCCAGGGTGTTGAAGGTGTGATCGGGCCTTCGAACACCTGCTTATAAGTTCCGTCTTCCATCAGGCGCAGCACTCTGGCCGACTTCGGGGCGTCATACTTCGGGTCGAGTTCGAGCACCGCCACCTTTGAGAAGCCCGGCGCATAACCTACTTGGCTGTGCGCGATCATCGGCGGACGCGTCCAGTTCGGAATCGTGTCCGGCCTGATGTGCCACACGACCGCGCCAGTGGTCTTGCCCGCAGGGATCAGCGAACGCAACACGAACCAGCCGTTCTGCGCGCGGTCGCGTCCATCGAACAGCATGAGGTCGGCGGTATCCGATATCACATTCACCCGGGCCAGCGCGTCATCGACTCCTAGGGTGATGCTCTTGCCCTCGGCGAACGGCAGCGGCTGAGTGTATCCCTTGGCCTCCTCCCAGTCCTCCAGGTAGTACGCTTTTTTCGGTTCATCCGGCAGGGGCAAAACCTTCGTCATCGGATCGTTCGGCGTACGCGGAAAGATGCCCGCTTTGGTTCCGTCCACCAGGTAAGCCTTGCCCATGTAGATCGAGGGCAGGAACTCCAGGTTGAAGCCCGCTCGCCCCGCCAGTTTCTGCGGTAGCGGCTTGTCGAGATTGATGCTGACCTTCACGCCGCCTGGCTCCGCTGTCACTTCCAGCGTGTAACTGAAATCGAACGCCGGGAAAGCGAGGTCGGCAGTGAGGCGGTCGTTCGCCTTATCAGCATGGCGATCTTTGAGGGTTGCCACCAGGTCCCACTGCTCGGGTGTTGGCATCAGGCGCACGTCGCCGTTGGTGGCGATACGCTGGCCGTGGAGAATCATCTCCATGGCGGTGTTCTTTTGGTCCACAAAAACAGGATGGTACGTGCTGTCGTAAAGAAAGACGCTGAAGCCTTGAGTATCGAGATAATTCTTATCGGTCACCTTCATGGCGAAATCCGCGCCGGACAGGCCTGGGACCGAGATCAGGGCCAAGAGGAGACACACTATGATTCGCGTCAACATGAGATTGGGACTGCTCCTTTGCCCCAACATGATATGACATGCACAGCGTCGCGGCGCCGTTTGTTCCACATGCGCGTGGATTTCTGAGCGGGGTAAATCTTTTACCACCTGTGCGGTTTGGTCTTGTCCTTCTTGGATTAGCGGCGAGTGAGTCCCTTCGCCGAGGCTTCGGATCCAGGTGGTTCACGGAACGGTTCCACAGAAATGCGCTCGTAAGACACTTCCAGCACGGTCAGGTATTCTGTGCCGCCCGGCGCTTGGAGAACTACACTGTCGCCCGCTGCCGACTTCATCAACGCGCGGCCCAGAGGTGACACCCAACTGATGTGGTTGCGGTTGAGATCGACCTCGTCGGTGCCCACGATGCTCACCACTCGCGATACTCCCGCGGCATTGGCATAGCGCACAGTCGCTCCGAAGAATGCCCTCGTCGCCGCCTTCGCCGCTCTCGGAGCTTCCGGGTCCACCACTTCCGCGGCTTCGATTCGCTTCGTGAGAAAGCGAATCCGCCCATCGATCTGCCGCAGCCGCCGCTTGCCGTACCGATAGTCGGCGTTGTCGCTGCGATCGCCGTTGCTGGCAGCCCACGCCACCACCTCCGCCACGGCCGGGCGTTCCCTGGTGAGCAGAAACCGGTGCTCATCTTTGAGGCGCTGCAGCCCGCTCGGCGTTATGTAGTTCTTGACTCGCGTCGCGGGTTCGTCCCCGTGTGGTTTTCTCGTAAACCCTTTCCGCATCTCGTGGTCCTTCCAGCGCGCAGCGGGTGCCCCCAATGGAATGGAAGGCGTGAAAAGTCATTTTACCTAACCGCACCGGTCGGCCTGCGCATAGGTTCCATGCCGATCCTTAAGACTCTACAGCGACTTGCAGACAGGCGAGGAGTGCAACACCGCCCATCAAACATAAGAACCAAAATTCTTCCGGATATTTGTAGAATTCCGGTCTCGCCGTTCGTCGTTATAGTGAAGGCGGGCAAATAGCCCGGCTGAAGACCACTCTAGGAGACGACATGCCGCAATTTCTGATTTCTGGTTACCTCCCCGACAACTTTGACCCGTCCACGCAGGACCCTGCGATCGTAGACGAGATTCACGCGCTGAATCGCGAGATGATCGCTGCTGGTGTAAGGAAGTTTGCCGGTGGCCTGGGCAAGGCACACACACTGCGGGCGCAGCCCAATGGTGAACTGCTTCTCACCGACGGTCCGTATTTGGAGGCCAAGGAGCATGTGGGCGGTTTGTGGATACTGGAATGCGCTGACCTGGACGAGGCGCTGGCGTGGGCGCGCAAGGGCGCCAAGGCGTGCCGTTTCGCGATCGAGGTGCAAGAGATTTTCTTCATGCCGGCCCCCGAGAAGGACTGAGCGGTACGGCGGTCGCCCACTGGCGCCGCGCAGTGGCGTGGTCTGGACTCGGCTGGCAAAACTTACACAACCGAAGAAAACCATGTGAGCGGCGGTAGCGCACGGCGTGCTTTGGCCGGCAGCGTGAAAACATTGATTCTCAGGAGGGAACTATGCGCGAAAGCAAGATTGGGGCATTCGTAATCAAGTGTTTCCTACTGCTTCTTGGGCTCGGCACGGCGAACCAGGCAATGGCACAGGATGCCGCCTCGACGTACACGAAGAGGGCACCCGTCGACCAATACCTCATGGCGGAGAGGGGAGCGGAGATAGCCTTGGCGCGAAGTGCCGCTCCCGATTCCATATCCCGCGACGCGACGATCCTAGTGCTGGGACGGCAGGGCTACGAGACCGCTCTCGAAGGCCAGAACGGATTTGTCTGCATGGTGGGCAGAGCTTGGACGGGAATGTTTGATTGGCCCGAGTTCTGGAACCCGAAGGTGAAGGCTGCCGATTGTATGAACCCGCAAGCTGCACGGTCGATGTTGCCCATCGTTTATCTGCGCGCCAGGATGGTGATGGCCGGCCGTTCCAAAGCGGAGATCGTGTCGGCAGTCAAAGCGGCGTATCAGAGCAAACAACTGCCGGATCTCGAAAGCGGCGCGATGGATTACATGATGTCGAAATCGTCCTATCTCACCGACCAGGGAGGCCACAACATGCCGCATCTCATGTTCTACACGCTCGTCAAGGACGGTAAAGATTGGGGCTCCGGCGCAGCGGGCTCGCCGGTTCTGTCCAGTCCCTACTGGTTCTTCTCTCCGCAGGAACAATCCTCAAATGAAAGGGCTGCCACCGATTCTTGTGTTCTTAGTTGGGGTGGAAAATTGGTCCGACGGAACGCATGCCCCAAGCATGTAGCTGCGCCAAAAGCTTGGGACACCCGCCTCTTTTACTGTCGACATGTTCCTGCAGGAACGTAGCGTCATGACAGTAAGGGTTATACGATTATGTCATGACAGCTAAGCCCAAGAAATCAAAGCGACGCAAGGCGGGGTCGCGGCGTGGAAAAGTGATCGAGCTGCGAGCATCGGTTGAGGACGACCTGTTGCTGCTGGCCGAGGAGAAGGAAGGCGCAGAGGCGCGCTGGAACCGTCCACGCAAGCGGAGGATCTCGTTGCGCGTGGATATTGAAGTGGTGGACTGGTTCAAGTCCAAAGGTCCGGGTTACCAGACGCGAATGAACCGGATATTGAGAAGAGTCATGATGGAGGGTAAGAAGCGGACGGGGGAGAGATAAGGGATCGACTCCCGACAGTCGGGACGTGGCGCAGTCAATAAGGAGCGACATATGCGTTTTGTGATGATCACCTTGTTTGTTGTCGTCGGATGGGCGTATGAGGGCATGGCGCAGGATGCTGCGACGGCGTATCCGAAGATGGCCCCGATCGAGCAATATCTTATGGGCGATCAGGATGCGGAGATAACCCTGGCGCGAAGTGCAGCGCCGGAGTCGATTGCGCGCGATGCCGAGGTGCTGGTGCTTCGCCGTCATGGGTTCGATACGGCGGTGAAAGGCACGAACGGTTTCGTATGTGTTGTGGGGCGTGGATGGTCATCCGCAGCGGATGCTGACTACTGGAATCCGAAGGTACGCGTCCCCATGTGTGTGAATGCCCCGGCAGCGCGTACCTACCTTCTACGCGTCACGAAAATTACCGAACTGGCCCTGGCAGGACGAACGCTAGCTCAGGTGAACGAGGCCATGGCTGCGGCCGTCGAGAAGAAGGAACTGCCGGCGATGGAGCCCGGAGCCATTGCTACATGATGGGGAAGCAGGGCTACGGCGGAGACAGCGCGCCACACTGGCCCTCGCACCTCATGTTCTTCTTTTCCGACACCGATCCCGCAGTATGGGGAGCAAAATCTGCCGGGTTCTCCTGTCATTGCGGTTGCTGACCCGCTGGAGCACCTGACGCAGTTCGTCATTCCAGCGCAACACTGGTCCGACGGGACGGAATATATTCCGGCATCGCCGCCTCACGTGCATCGGTAACGTGTTTGCCTGACGTCGATTAAGATGGCGTCAGGCGAACATGAGCGATGTCCATAAGACGATTGAGGCGGCGTGGAAGATCGAGTCCACACGGCTCATCGCTGCGATTGCCCGCGTTACCCGCGATATCGGCATGGCCGAGGAACTCGCCCAGGACGCGCTGATTGCAGCCCTTGAGCGGTGGCCCGAGGAAGGTATCCCTGACAATCCCGGGGCCTGGCTGATGACTGCGGCAAAGCGGCGTGCGATCGATTCGTTCCGGCGCAGCCGCATGCTGGTACAAACGCACGAAGAGATTGCCCGGGAACTGGAGTCGCAACAACAGCGGCTCGGTGACGCAATGGATCAGGCTCTGGATCAGGTCATCGACGATGACGTGCTGCGGCTGATTTTTACCGCGTGCCATCCGGTGCTTGCGGTGGAAGGGCGCGTCGCGCTTACCTTGCGTTTGGTCGGCGGACTCACTACGGCCGAGATTGCCCGCGCCTTTCTTGTGCCTGAGAAGACGATGGGACAACGGATCTTTCGCGCCAAGAAAACTCTCTCGGAAGCTCAGGTGCCATTTGAGACGCCTCGCGGAGACGAGTTGGGCCGCAGGGTGAACTCAGTACTTTCGGTCGTGTACCTCATCTTTAATGAGGGATATACCGCGACCTCGGGAGAGGAGTGGATGCGGGCTGCACTCTGCGACGAGGCGCTGCGGCTCGGACGCATGCTGGTGCAACTTCTTCCTGGCGAGTCTGAAGTTTATGCACTTCTGGCTCTGATGGAACTCAATGCGGCGCGCACTGCGGCTCGCCGGGGAAGCAATGGTGAGGCCGTCTTGCTGCCGGATCAGAATCGGTCTTTGTGGGACTATGCGCAGATTCAGCGGGGAATGACCTCGCTCGAACACGCGCAAAGGCTGGGCGGTGAAGCTGAGTACTATGCTTTGCAGGCGGCGATTGCTGCCTGTCACATGCGAGCTCGCACCGCCGAAGAGACGGACTGGGAACGGATCGTTCTTCTGTTTGACGCTCTGATGCAGATCAGGCCTTCTCCCGTCGTGGCGCTGAACCGGGCAGTCGCCGTGGGTATGGCGCGGGGCCCGGCCGCTGGGCTTGATGAACTCGATGCCATAGCCGCGATCGTCGGTGACTCCGCGCTGGCTGGCTATCATCTGCTTCACAGTGTTCGCGGAGACCTGCTGATGAAAATGGGCAGGCTCCCCGAGGCGCGCGAGGAAATTGAGCGCGCCATTGCCATGACGCAAAATGTGCGGGAACAGGAATTGCTGACGGAAAGACTGAAGCAGATGGAGAAAGCCGGCCCGTCAACTTAGGGCGGTTCAGTCCTGTAAAACGTATTTCGGGAAATTGCTCGAATGGCTCCCGCTTGGTCCTGACACGCTTCCAGCGTTCCTGGTTTGCCATCACTGAGAACGCTCAGCACCAGACTGGCAGCCGTTCAGAGCCTGTGTGATACTAAGGCCGAAAGCATGCAATAAGTGCTTCACAGAAAATGCCAACTAGCACCAGGAGTGAAACGCCGATTCTGAGGCGACTGCGAATCTGCCGGGGGCAAGTTGCAGTAACCGCGGGAATGTCAATGTAATACAAAGAAATGCCGGGATGGCGAAATTGGCAGACGCAGCGGACTTAAAATCCGCAGGGCCCAAAAGGCCTGTGGGGGTTCGATTCCCCCTCCCGGCACCAATGCGTATAGTTGTTGTTTGTGCTTTAACCTCCCGGTGCTCCCCGTTTGCGGAGTTCCAGGGAACTGCTGACCACGACTCGTCAGCCCAACAGCGAATTACGAACTCATAGAAACAAGTCCATGAAGGCAGTTGCGATCAAGAAAGGGCAAGTGCGCGAGCAGGCGCCTGGCTACAAAGATATGGGAACGCTCCGCTGTGATGCTTGCGGCGAGACGTTTGTCATCTTTCATGAGCCCAGGTTTGTCGACGCTCAGGCCGCACAGCGACAGGCGCTTTGGCTGGAGAAAGTTCTAGCCTACGAGCACGAGCGTGAGCAGAAGCATAGCGACCGCATTCAGCTACCCGACTGAATGACCCTGATTCGAAGCTGAAACCCCACGCTCGCAGTTAACGTTCGGTCTAGCTCTCGTACCACGCGGGGTAGAACATGCCTCCCGGGGATTCGATTTTGCGGTGAAACAATCCCGGGAGCATTACGGGAATCGTGCGACCAAAGATGTGGCGAGTGATGGTGCGACGGCGGGCATCGCGCGCGAACAGGCCATTCAGCATACGGCGAAAGCGTTGTTTCGGCCAGCAGAGCAGATAGCTTCGCGCAATCTCCGCCGAGAATTCTGCCAGTCGCTGGTCGGAGCCGGGACGCGGGAGGAAGTCGAAATGCAGGAAGATTTTGCCCTCGGGATCCCACATCTGCGGCTTCCAGTAGGCGGTTCCGGGCAGCGGAGTCAGGGGAATGAAGAACAGTTCGTCCAGAGGGAGTTGCTGGGCGCTGCGGAACAGGGCCTGCACGCTCTCGCGGGTGTCTTCGCGAAGGCCGTAGATGAAGGTGCCGATGGTGACGATGCCTCGGTAATGTTCGTCAAGAATTGCCAGCGCTCGCTGTCCGTGCCCTGCAAGATCTTTCTTGCCGATTGCCGCAAGATGGTCCGGGTCGAGGCGCTCGAGGCCCATGTAAAGTTCGTTGAGCCCGGAACGGTGGCAAACGTCGAGGGCACCTGAGGCGGCGTCGCGGACGACGTAGTCGGCGCGGACCCATGCGCTTTGTCCGATGGCTCGATCTTCGCGAAGAAGGAGTTCGGCGAGTTGTGCGGGCACGGTGGGATCGCCGTTGAAGCAGGGATCGACCCATCCGAGATAGAGACGATCAAAGCGATCCATGAGGATGCGGACCTCTTCGCGCAGGCGCTCCGGCGATTTCACGCGAAGACATGGTGACGGGCGATCGCCTTGGAACTGGCCCATCTGCCTCCAAAGCACGCAGAAAGAGCAACCGTGCGAGCAACCGCGTCCGAGTTCGATTGCGGCGAGGTTGGGATGATTCCGGCTCTTGGCTCCGTAATTGTCGATGGGAAGCAGATCGTAGGCGGGAAAGGGGAGTGCGTCGAGGTCCGCGAGAAGTTTGCGGTGTCCGGTGAAGAGTACTTCTTCGCCTTCGAGGAACGAGAGGCCGGGAATTGGGCGCAGGTCTTGATGTCCGGGCTCCATCAAGAGCTGCATTAGTTCCACAATCGTTTGTTCGCCTTCGCCGTGCACCACGACGTCGATTAATCTCGTTCGCAATACCTGCGGGGCGACATGAGAGAAGAAGCAGCCTCCGGCGATGAGTCGTGCGCCGAAATGTTTGGCGAGTCTCGCCAGGCGGAGACCTTCGATGCAACTGACGGCTTCTTCTCCGAGAGCGACGTAGGCGGGATGCAGGTCGTGGATCTGTCGCGCCAGAGTCGTCCATCCCATGGAAAGCGCGGGGGCATCGAGGATGGCGACGCGAAGGCCCGCAACCTTCTCGCGCAACGCGGCCGCCATGGACGCGAATGCCAACGGAGGCCAGAACGCGGTGCTCGGTCCGTTGAAGGGCCACAATGGTCGCGGGGGCCGAACGAAAAGAAACAACGGCTTCATGCGGCGCCCGCTCGCGAACCGCGAGTGAGATGTCGAAACGTTCCGGGAAGAATTGCGATGTTGGCCACGACCAGGAGGCAGAGCGCGGCGCATCCGAGCGCGCTCACGGCAGCGACAACGACGGCCCACGTGCGGCCCCCAAAGTGCACGATGGCAAGCAATGCGGCCAGTGCGGCGAGGATCAGCAGCAGGTAGGCAATCGTTGGTCCGGCTGCCGACGTTTTCCACAATTGCCAGGCGGTGAAGGTATTCAGCACGAGGAAGTACACCAGTCCGAAGGCGAAGAGAAATCCGCTGGTTGTTCGAAGGAAGGGACCTTGCGGGACGAAGTGAAATCCGTAGGGGATCATCAGCAGCAGGAATGCGCCGTGCAGCCAATATTGAAAACGAGTGGGCCGCAACCGAAAAGCAAAGGTCAAGAGCACTGCGATGAGGATGCCGGTGTAGAGGCCGGTACATCGCTGGCAGAAGGGGAGAGTCTGTCCGTCGAGAATCCAGACGTGCTGCTGGCCGCAGATGTGTGCGAAGAGTTGTTGCAGAAAGATCATTTCGCGCCAGGCGTTGAGGGATGTGTCACAGATATGGGGACGCGCTGCATGTGACGGACCGGGTCGCGAAGATGAATGAGGAACAACGCGCGATCTTTCGGCCCGATTGACTCGCTGCCGAGGACGGCAGGGGTGGCGGCGATGAGGTTGCCATCGGGGGAAAGCGATACGTGCATGCTGAGGACGAGAAAGGTATCCTCGTCATTGTTTGACCCGTGGATGGTTGCAATCTTCGTAAGGCGGCCGCGAGTTCCCGCCAACGGAATTTCAGCCAGGGAATATTCCATGATTTCTTTGCTTTCGGTCTTGATGATCGCCGAGGCATACAGCGTGTTGGCGTCCTGGGACCAGACGAGATTGCCGAGTGCGACCCTCGGAACGCCCAGGTCGGGAACCAAGGTGCGCTCGTATCCTTTGTTTCCGTCGAACAACAGAATCTTGTCCGAGTCCCCATGCCTGGCGATCATCGCCATGCGCGAACCCTGCTGGTCCCAATAGACGGGCGGTAAATCGTCGGTCTTCATGCCAAGGGCGGCGGCTTCGGTCGCCCAGAAATTGAAATCAGGCCTCAGGGCAGGATCGGATGGATCCATATGGCCGAACTCCCAACCCTTTGCGGTGGGCGGATCGCCGTCGCCCTGGGACGACGGGCGGGAGATTTCCCGAATGTAGGAGAGTTGATCGCCTTGTGGGCTCACCAGGAGGGCCTCCTCTCCAAAAGTCTTAGTACCCATCTCGCCAGTCGAGAGATCAATCCAGCGCAAGCCGCTTCCGCCGAAAAAGATCTTGTTGCCTAATTGCGCGTGTGGTCCGATGCACCCTGCGGCAGAGCCCACACCATACGCATGCAACGGGAACTTCGATTTCACGGGGATCGAAAGCAATTCACAACTGGCATCGCTCGAATCGAGATGTTGATAGAGGCTAAGCAACGCACGGGCGCCATCGTTCTGCCATTCCGGTTCAATGCCGAGCCTGTCAGAGTTTTCCGCCGGCTGGGAAAAGATGGTCGTCATCTGGCTGGTTTTGCGGTCGTAAAGCGCTACCGAGTTTCTGGAATTTTCGACATCGCGATAAGCGAACAATACTTGTGAGCCGTCGGGACTCCAGGCGGGACCACCGACACAGGCGAGGATGAAGATCATCCATGCGGCCATGGCAACGATCATGAGGGTTACGTGCAGCCAGCGCGGAGATTCGATCGGGAACTCGCGCCTGTGTTGAGGATTGAAAGACGACTTCTGAGTGGTGCTTACTTCACTCATTTGTCACCTCGGAAACGCGTTCGGTCCGAAGCCGAAGCGAGTGGGCCTGGCGCGCATCAGCACAACGCTATGTCACATCCAGTGCACTGGCTGTGACGATGGTCACAGTACCTCTCGCTGGCGCCAAGTAAAGTTCCACTGACCAGAGCGACGCTGCCGGTGTGTTCGCAGAGTCGCAAGTGTGACAAGAAACTTTTGATAGCTACCGACGCCACCCCGCCCGATATTGCTCACAGCAAAGAACAATGGTTCGTGGTCCGGATCGTGACGGGATCCAATTGCTGAACAGGAGTTGGTGAACGCGTACCGGCGTGCCGTGCTTCTGATTGCGACGGTGCGCACGCGGGATCGTAATTGGCGAGAGTCTCTCCGCCAGGAAATTATGATCGACGGCGCTGAAGGCGTTGCGCGAAGGTCTGTTGTCGGGACTGCCACGAAGTAGATCAAGGCCACTATTCGCTGGAGGAGATACGAGGCTATGTGATCTGCATCACAGCCCCAATTGTCACGAGATTCTACAGTCGGCATCGCCGGGCGCGGGCGTCGCAAACGAGCAGTGGACGTACCAAGGAGGAACGGCTGCACGTATGAGCATCAGTCTTGGAGTCGATGTAGGAGCGGTAAGTGTCAAGCTGGCGGCCTTCGGATCGTCCGAAGACGCTGCCCTGCTGGCCGACCTGAGTAAAAGTACTTCCACGTTTTTTGTTCCTGAACTGCCTCGAACCAATGGATTTGCGCAGCACTCGGTTGCACTCTCGGCCTACCGGCGCGTGCAGGGAAATCCTTTGCAGGTTGTTTCGGACCTGTTCCGGGAGTTTCATCAGATGGTTCCCGAGCCGGCCATTGGCAGCATTCGTTTCACTGGGTCTGGGGGGAGGACCATCGCGCGGGCATTCGATGCACCGTTTGAAAATGAGTTCCGTGCGCTCGCAAGAAGCATGCGCGCGCTCTATCCCGAGGTGCGGACTGTCTTCGAGATGGGAGGAGAGAACTCGAAGTATATGCGCCTGGGACAAAGCCACGGTGCCGACAATCTGGGCATACTGGATTATCAATCGAGCACGGAGTGTGCGGCCGGAACGGGATCGTTCATCGATCAGCAGGCCTCGCGGCTTCTCTATGAAGTGGAAGATGTAGGGGCCGCCGCCCAGGCAGCGAGTTGTGGGGCACGTGTGGCTGGCCGCTGCTCGGTATTCGCGAAGAGCGACATGATCCATGCCCAGCAGAAAGGCTTCACGGCAGACCAGATTCTGCGCGGCCTCTGCGAAGCGGTGGCCCGGAATTTCAAATCGAGCATTGTGAAAGGGCGGCACGTTCCGACTCCTGTGGCCATGGTCGGGGGGGTCGCATCGAATGTCGGGGTGCGGGATGCATTGCGGGAAGCATTCAAGCTGAAGGAGTCTGAATTCTTTGTCCCTGAACTGCACTGCTGGATGCCTGCGCTGGGCGCGAGCATGTTGGCTGCAGAAGGGAAGACCAACGGCAATGGGTGGCGTGCCAGTCACTCGGCGCTAGTTCCGGGGTCCAATGTAGCGTCAGACGAAATTCCAACGGCAGAGCCGCTCTCGCTTCAGAACGTCGCCCTTCTGCGCGCTAAAGCGACGCCGTTCGTGTTTCCCGCTTCAGGTGTTCGGGTCGAAACCTATGTGGGGATCGACGTGGGTTCGGTCAGCACAAATCTGGTAGTGATCGATGGGGACGGGCATCTCATGAAAGAGATTTACGTCCCAACGGCGGGGCGTCCGGTCGAAGTGGTAGCTGCGGGCTTGCGGGAGATCAATGCTGAACTCGGTTCGAAAATTAACGTTCGTGGCCTTGGAACGACAGGATCGGGAAGGGAATTGATTGGTGAGTTCACCGGGGCGGATTCAGTGAACGACGAGATCACCGCTCATAAGACGGGAGCCGTGCACGTTTGCCGACAGCTGGGCATGCCAATGGTGGATACGATCTTCGAGATCGGCGGACAGGACGCGAAATTCATCAGGATTCGCGAAGGTGTGGTGGTGGACTTTGCGATGAACGAGGCATGCGCGGCCGGTACAGGATCTTTCCTGGAGGAGCAAGCGGAGAAGTTAGGGATTCAGATCAAGGGAGAATTCGCCCAGCTGGCTCTTTCCTCTCTGAAGCCAATCCGGTTGGGTGAACGTTGCACGGTATTCATGGCTCGAGACGTGAGCAGTCTGCTATTGAAAGGTTCTGCGGTGGCCGATTTGTGCGCTGGTTTGGCATATTCCGTGGCACTGAATTATCTCAACCGTGTGGTGCGCGGAAGGAACATTGGTGACGTGATTTACTTCCAGGGTGGGACGGCCTACAACGACGCCGTTGCCGCTGCATTCGCATCGATTCTTAAGGACAAGCGCATTATCGTGCCGCCGCACAACGGTGTGATTGGGGCGATCGGAATGGCCCTCATTGCGCGGGACCGCATGCTGGGCAGCGACGGAAAGACGCGCTTTCGTGGTTTTGATCTCAATTGCGTGCAGTTTACCAGCCGGGATTTCGTCTGTAAGGCCTGCTCGAATTACTGCGAGATGAAGGAGTTCCTTATCGATGGGGACAAGAGTTACTGGGGCGACCAGTGCTCGGATAAGTTCAGGAAGCGTTCGCGCACGGACCGGCAGCCTGTGATCGAGGACCTGGTGGCACATAGAGACAAGTTGTTGGAGGAGGTCCACGAGCCGGCTCGAGACGGGCGGAAGACGGTTGGTATCCCGCGGGCCATGTTCTTTTACGATCGGTTTCCATTCTGGTGCGCATACCTGCAGGAATTGGGTTTCGATGTGGCGATCTCTCCGCCTACCGACAGCCGCATTGCGGCGTCCGGGGAAGAACTCGCGATTGCGCAGCCCTGTTTTCCGGTGCAGGCGGCTCATGGACACGTTCAGGCTCTGCTTCAACAAGGCGTGGATTACGTGCTGGTGCCTAACATCGTCAATGCGGAAACGAATTTCATGCATACCGAATCGAAGCTGTGTCCGTGGAACGTGACACTGCCTTTCGTAGTGCGCGCAGTCGAGAAGATGGAGGTGCCGCTAACTGAGAAGTTGCTTATCCCGACGGTTCATTTCCGGCTGGGGCGCGAGCGCGTGAGGAAGGAATTGCGGGCCTTCGCCGGTTCCCTCGGATGTGGCAAGTCGGCGAATGACACTGCGGTGGAACGAGCCTACGCCGCACAAGAGAGATTCGGTGTGGAGCTGAGAAAGGCAGGAGATACGGCGCTGGATTGTCTGCGCAAGACTGGAGAACCCGCGGTTGTGCTGATTGGCCGTCCCTACAACATTTACGACCGTACGGTCTGTTGCGACATTCCGCGGAAACTCCGGGCGTTCTACGGAATCAATGTCGTGCCTCTCGACTTCTTGCCGCTTGATGACGAGGATGTATCCGCCGTCAACGACAACATGTTCTGGCATTCGGGCCGACAGATCCTGGCTGCAGCGCAGTTCACGCGCCGAATGCGCGGCATGCACCTGATCTACATCTCCAATTTCAAGTGCGGGCCGGATTCCTATCTGAAGTCGTTCATTGAGGACGCGTGCGGCAAGCCCAGCCTGGTTCTGCAGTTTGATGGACATTCCAATGATGCGGGTTACGTGACGCGCTGCGAGGCGTATCTCGACAGTACGGGGTTTTTACGATGCCAGTCTTCCAACATCGCTGTGTGAGGCGAACGATCGCTGCAGACCATCCATTGGCAGGCAAAACGATGTTCATCCCTGCCATGGCGGACGGGAGTGTCGATGCATTGAGCGCCGCGTTCCGATGGATGGGAATTGAAGCACGTCCCACACCACCGTCCGATGTGAGAACGCTCGAGGTGGGAGGCAAGCACACTTCCGGCGACGAATGTTTTCCCGCGAAGATCACCACCGGCGACTTCCTGAAAATTGCGCAGGGCCCGGGGTTCGATGCGAAGAAAACGGTTTTCATGATGGCAACGATGGACGGACCGTGCCGATTCGGCCAGTACGCTCCGTTTTTACGGAAGCTGCTGCAGGAAAATGGCTTCGGCGATGTTGAGATCTTATCTCCCAAGGGCCAGCAGGGGTACAACGATCTTCAGGAGTTCAATCCAAATTTCCTGCGCACTGCATGGCGTGCGGTGGTTTCGGCGGACATTTTACGCAAGATGCTGCTGCAGAGGAGGCCCTACGAGGCTATTCCGGGCTCGGCGGATGAGGCATTTCACCAATCGGTGCAGGATCTTTGCCAGACGATTGAGGGCAGTTGTTTCTATCCTGCTTGCCAGATGCGTTCTTTGCGCAGCGCTTTGTCGCGTGCGCGAGAGCGGTTTCGGAGTGTCTCTGCACGGGCTGAGAAGAGGCGTCCCCTGATAGGGGTCGTTGGTGAGATCTTCTGCCGGTTAAACAAATTCAGTAACCAGGAGTTGCTGCGCCGGCTTGAGGCTCACGGAGCAGAGTGCTGGATGTCGGATATCTCGGAATGGATTGCTTACAGCAACATGGAGGACTTCAGGAACTTGAGGTTTGCGGGGAAATCTTATTCGTGGGACATGTTGAAATCAAAGATTCGGCACAAGGTGCAGCACCGGGATGCGCATGCATTGCGCGAAATTTTCTCCGACGAGTTTAGGGGGTACGAGGAGCCTTCGGTGGAGCAAGTATTGGAGTTGGCGGCACCTTATCTGCCGTTTCCAGGGGTTGAAGGCGAGATGGTCATGAGCCTGGGGCGGAGCGTCTATCTGGCGCGCCACGGAGTTGACGGGATCGTGGATATCAGTCCGTTCACTTGTATGAATGGTGTAGTGAGTGAGGCGATTTATCCGAAGTTAGGGAGGGAGAATGGTGGGATTCCAATCCGGAGTTTCTACTTTGATGGCCAGCAATCGGATCTTGATCGCGATATCGGGATCTACATGGAACTGGCCCGTTCGTACCGCGAACGGCGCCATGCAGGAAACAGAGATACCGTGAAGCTTTCCGCGTGAAGTGGTTTACTGCCTGGCAATTCCTCCTTCATAGTGTGTCTTGCTGACCTTGCCGTCTTTTTCGTCCTGCTCGAAGTCGATCGCGTATTGCAGAATGCAGTTCTTGTCCTTAAAGACCCAGGCGGTACCGGTGATCTCGTAATCCTTCAATTTACCGGCGGCCAGAAGGGCGGCCTTGTCCAACTCACTCTGATGAGTGGTGTCCACTGCGTACTTGACGGTATCAAAGCCACTGACGCTCTCGGGTCCGATTTTGGTCACCGTTGGTTTGTTGATGAAGAGTCCCCAAGGAGTGACGCCTAATACCACACTGTTTGCGCCCATAGTCCAGCCGGAAGGATCGGAGCGAGTGAAGTGATTCGTGCGGACAGACTCGGCAAATCCGTCGCGAATCGGAGTCGGCACAACGCCTTTCACGGTATTGAGTTCACGGTCAAAATCTGTGGCAGGATGACGCTCGTGAATCGTTACGTCCAGTTTATCGCCCGAGAGATCGCTCTCGAAGTCTTTGGACGAACCATCGCTCTGGGATTCTTTGTTTGAGAAGTGGAGGGGCATGGATGGCGGAGGTCCCTGCGCGATCGTCTGCACGCAGTAGCTTCCGCCGTCAAGTTGACGTTCCATGGGGTTCGATGTGCTCGCCAGCTTGTCCTTGTTCCCACTCGAGGTTTTGCCTGCGTGAGCGCTGCAACCGACGGCCAGGAGCGAAAGTGATGCTAGAAACACAAATATGCAATTCTGAGGAATAGATCTGCTTGTTGCGTTCACGGCATACCTCCCTGAACAGATGACAATGTGTTTCTTCAACTCTGCTTCAGCAATGCAGTATTGATCCGCGTTACTTCAGGCCCCCGCACATCGGAGCGAGCCACTTCCCGGTAAAGTCGTTCGTGATTTCGAGAGTTCGTCCTCCGCCTGAGTGTTCGACGTGGATTGCGCCCTTCACTTCTTCGGAACTCACGGCGTGGATGTGGTATGTGGACGTTCGCGTGCCCTCTTCAGAAGAGCATTGCACTCGGACATTCAGTTCTTTGCTTGTGGACGCGAGCACGGTCCGCTTACATGATGGTTCATCCTCAATGAAAGCATGGTCCTTGAGCTGCTCCTGAGTCACACAATGTTTTCTGTTGCTGGTCTGTGCTCCCTTTGCTTCCCGGTCCTTCCACATCTTCTCCAGTCGGGCCCGCTGTTCAGGACTCATTTTGTCCAGCCTGTCGGCAGTGATCGGAGGAGCGCCACTCATGTTGCTGGTGAAGGTGACATCCCATAGCCCGGTTTTGACGTCCAGGGGGTCCACTTTGTCGGCAGCGAAGACCATAGTTGTTACGCCGAAGACCAGTGCTGTTAGCCATAGAACTTTCATGTTTCCTCCAGAATTTGAGCCTGCAAAAGCTTCATGAGTTGCGGTGCGGCGTCCCGCCAGCGGGATGAGGCTATTCCGCTGAGTCCGCGACCTGGAATGACCACACAGCGTCGAACAACAGGCCATCGCCTTGAGCGCGGGCAACATCGCCTCCGGAAAATTTCTTCGACTTTGAAGCGGGGCGCAATACGACGGCATACTCGCCGGGCAACAATGGCGCAGCGGGCGAGAGCTGATACACTCCCGGTTTGAGTTTCTGGGATTTGACGGCGACCCGGTCTTCCAGGAAGGAAGAATAGATCTCCCAATCGGCAGCCGTATTCGACTGCATGTCTTCTTTTCCCTGGGTGGCTCCGACAATGCGATAGGAATTCTGGGCGGGCGTGAGCTTCACAATGGCGGGTTCGAAGTCATCCGTATGCACGCCCATTGTGTTGGAAAGATCGAGGTTGAACTCAGGCAGAGTTGTCTGCAGAACGGTCTTCGACGAGACGTTCGTAACGCCCCACACGTAGGTCATCATCGGCTTGCGGCGTGCCATGACCCCGGAGAGAATGCTGCCTCCCTCCATGACCGACGCGCCTCCGATTCCGGAGTTCATGTGAGTCGCGGTGCTCCATGCGGCGGTTCCGATGCCTGCCTGCATGGCTTGATTCAGTGCAGTGTCCCCAGCGAGGCTCTTCATAGAGGACGGTTTGGTTTTGGTTTGAGCTAATTGTGTCTTCTCCAGCGCCAAAGGCTCGGACGCTTTGCCCTTGACCATCGTGACGCGAGGAAGATGGCCTTTTGGACTGGAACTGGTTTCGGTTGCGGCAGCTTCCGATGAGGATGGAGCCTTCTTCGATTCTGCAAGGATGGCATCCATTTCCTTGGCTGTAACGCCATCCTTCTGAAGCATCAGAAGGGCATCAGGAGAGATATCGTATTTCGCGGGGCTCGTCTGGATGGCGGAGATCACCACTGATTCGGGCAGCCCGCCTTTGACCATTTTGATGACATCAGCATTGGTCAAAGGCTTAGCGGTTTGGCCTAGCAGGGTCGAGGGCAGAGCTTGAATGACAAACAGAGTTGCGGCGGCGATACGGAGTGTCTTCATTGTGTACTCCTAATAAATTCAGGGAGTGGGCTTCGGTAAAGATCGTTATATTCGGGCCCGCACTCAACGTGGCATCCCCGTCCCGCCAAGCCTGCGGCGAGCCCGATGTTTTCCCCAAAACGTGTGTCTTGAATAATCCCAATGCCTGGCTGGGTCAAAGGAACTGAGGCTGACATGGAGATGACCTTACAAGTCTTTTACTGACAGCAATTTGCGTCGTCAGATGACTTGGAAGAATAAGAGCGATCAAAGGCGGCGGAGAGAACGTGGAACGGAAGGAATAGAAGAAACTGGACTAATGGGCGGGCGCTGCACTAGCCACGGCAGTGCCCGGGGCCGCCAAAGCCTGCTCGGCACGTCTCGCTAAAAGCTCGAATCCATGGCCGCGAGAGTTCGCAACAAAAGCTTCAAGTTGCGTACGGCCGCTTGCTGGATTGGCCTTCGTTTCAAATTCGGCCAGAGCGAGGCGGCCCTCCAACTCCAGGTTGAAGTAGCCCAATTTCTTTGCCTGGGCGACAACCGTCCTCAAGCTCTGCTGGGCCGCTTTGAACTTGGAATTCGCTGGTTGGGCCGCTTCGACCATTTCAAGTCGTCCCTTTTGAATGGCGGTCTGCAGCTTCAGAGCCGGATCCGAGTCGGCCCTATCGAGTTCCGTGGCTCGATCAATCGCCTTGCGGGCTTCTTCTGTTTTTCCTTGGAGAAGAAGTGCACGGCTGAGGATGGCATAAGCGGACACCGCGTCGGGGGTCGATTTTTCTTTCTCGAATTCGACAATTGCGGGGCGGAGCAATGCTTCCGCTCGCGGACCGTCACCCTCGTCTAGGGAGAGGTCCGCGAGTTCGACCTGGCTTTCTGCAACTAGATCGGCTTGGCCAATTTTCTGCCGAGTTGAAAGCGTCTCTTCGATCTGTCGGTGGGCACCCGGTAAGTCTCCCTGGGCCTTCAGCACATCTCCCAAGACGATCATGGCGCCGGTTGTGTATTGAAACCCTCCTTGATTGGGGCGCAGGAAGTCAATGGCCTTTTCCGCGTCGCGCCGTGCATCGTTCAAATGCCCTTGTGCTAATTCGAGATCGGCCAATCGATACAAGGCATACCCAGGAGAGCCGCGTTCGAGCGACTCTTCAATCTGAATGGATTGACGGTACATTTTTTCGGCACCGGAGAGATCACCCCGGAGAAACAGTACATCTGCGATGTTGCCGATTGTCAGTGCTGTGAGTCCTTTGTCCCCAGCCTGTTCGAAGTGAGCCTTGGCTTGACGATAAAGCTTCTCGGCCTGATCCTGCTTCCCCTCGTTCTCATAATTTATGGCCATATTGTTCAAGACGGCGCCGGTTTTGTGGTGTTCGCCGAGCTCCTGCAGGATATTCAGCGCCTTCTGGTAAGTCGAAATGGCTTGCTCCATGTGGCCGTGCGCGCCTTCAGAGTCTCCCAACAGCCGGATTGCGTCGGCGGCTTCCAGTTGATTTCCCGCGGCTATGAAGATGTTGTACGCATCCTCGCAGGCAGGGGGCGCGTCATCAGGATGTTCCCCGTACATGAGGTTCGTGCACTCTTCTTTGCGGGCTTGCGCATAAAGCAGTTTCTTGCCCTGCGCCGATGCTTTGGCCATTGCGCGCCGTATGAGTACCAGACGGTCCGGGTCGTTTTGGGCCGTCGCGCGTGTATCTTGCAGATCAATTCGCGGGTCGTCGGAGGCGGGCGCCGGGAGCGCCCGAAGCTGAGCGATCGTCGATGCGGCCTGGCTGACATGACCGGCTGCAACCTGTGCGTTCGCAAGCATCAGGCCGTAGTCCACGCTGTCGGGATGCAACTGAAACAAGGCCCGATAGGTGGAACTGGCCTTCTCATGATCCGCAATGCTGGAGTAATAGTTTCCCTCAATGAGCAAACGTTCGACGGTCGGCAGGTTGGAAGCGAGATCGAATGCTTTCCTGGATTCCTCCCGGTGTTTTTGTTCGTAGCCAAGGCGACCCCATGCCACTGCCAGGTTCAAATGCAACAGAGGGAATTTTGGATCAATCCTGCTGGCTTGTTCGAACAAATCCTTTGCAGCCAGCCAATCAAACTCGCGCATCTTTGCGAGTCCCAGGGCGTACAGTCTTGCCCCCTCCCTGTCCGCCGGCGAAAATGCGAGGGCTAGACCCGGGTCCGTAGTGTCCAGTGCCGGGATGCCAAGGCGGTCTCGGAGCTTATCGCCTACGCGCGATACCACTTGAAACACCTCATTGGTGCCGCCGATTTCGGCGATTTCAGTCAGGATCTCGCCGGTCCTCGCGTCCTGCATTCTGACATCGAGGCGCAGGCGCCCACTCTCAGGAGGGCCGATAATCGTGTACGCCCCGAGCACAATCAGGTCGCTGTTCAGGGCAGCGCCAACGCGGGAGGTGGTAGCTCGATCGAGCGTATCGGTCGGCGACCATGGCGATGAGAGTCGCAGATTGGCGACGTCTTCTCCCGATATGAGCCGGAGCCTTTCGCCCGCAGACAATTCCGTGCTCAGCATTTCCGCGAATGCCGTGGCCAGCCAGGCGTCGCCAGACCGTCCGCTGGTGTTGTGAAATCCGAGGACGGCAACGGATTTGCGCATGGGGATGGTCCTGGCGAGAGCGCCAGAGGGACTCATGTCTCGGTGAGTCCAGCGCCACAAAAGCGTGACGCTCGCAGCCAGCACGAGGGTAATCGCCGCGCTTATATAAATGAGGCGCAGATTCTGTCTGCTTTGGATGTCTCGGGCCGGAAGGCTCGGGGCAGGTTCAATTCGAGCGGAGTCGGGAGCCTCTTCGAGAATGGAAGAAGGCATGGTCGCGTTTATCGAAACCGGCGCAATAAAGCGATAACCCTTTCGCGGGACCGTCTCAATGAAACGAGGATTGTCCGAGTCATCCTCGAGCGCGGCACGCAGCTTTTTGAGGATGACATTGAGGCTCCCGTCGAAGTCGACATAAGTGCCTTCGGGCCAGAGTTTTTGGCGCATGTCGTCACGGCTGATGATTTCGCCCGCTCGTTCAAGCAGGAGAATTAGAATCCGGAAGGGCTGGTCCTGAATCTTGATACGAACGCCCTTGCGAGTCAGGATGCCATTGGCGGGATCCGCCTCAAACAGACCAAATCGGAAGACTTGTCCAGTAGCGACTGCGCGTTCCATTGTGACGGGGCCGTACGATGTGGCCGAATCATAGCATTCTGGAACGCGGGTGTCAGCAGTTAAAAGTTACGGCTTGACTTGATTTTGCAACGACATACAACCAATTATTAGGCGGGATGGATCAAAATGATTGTGCGGCCCGATGTTACCGATGTTACTCCGCGTGGTTGCGGGCAGAGCCCGCGTATGGTAAAAACGGATTGCTGATCCCTTCGAGATGCTGCCACTAAAAAAACTGAATACACCGTGGCGCAAAGCAGGGAGTGCCCTGCTGATCACGGTGGTGGTGTGCTCTCTAGTCGCGAGTGTAGCTACGCGCTACACCTCTCCTGATGGCTCGTCACCCTGCAAGACAACGGTTGTGCAAAAGGACGGTCCTTCAGAGTCGGGCAGACAGCGATTGACGATGAGTACCGCGGACTGGCTTCCCGCGGTGGTCCGGTACGCCATCCTTCAATGGCCGATTGCATATCGAAGGATGTCTTCTTCCGAACCTGTCGTCGTAACCAGGTACGCCGGACAGAACCTGTCCAATCGCGCTCCTCCTTCCTCCGATCTTCTCTCGTAGCACTCCAGGCGGCTCATAGTCGCCGGATCCCATTCCACGTATCTACTGGTGCATTCGCTAATGAAACGAATGCAATGCGTCTTGAAAGGCCGTGCTCTCTGCTCACAGCAGAGGTGAATTACGAAAGGAATTTGTGTGTACGACCCAGCAATTCCAGCGGGTAGACGTGAACGCTGTCGAAAGGACGGTTGATGGAACCTTCACCCGTATTAACTGAGACAGAACTGGACTCACTTCGCGCATTCGACACCTGTATGGTCGCCAATGCGGTGGAGACATTCAAGGTGCGATTGCGAAATGCGGGCTTCACGAACGCCAGTATCCGGTGCATGTTCGAAGATGCTCCCCCCATGGTGGGGTACGCCGTAACGGCGCGGCTGCGCACCGACGAGCCTCCGATGAATGGAGGAACATTCCGTGATCGCAGCGAGTTTTGGAGCGAAATTCTTCAGATGCCGGAACCACGAATCCTTGTTCTGGAGGACATGGGCACTCCTCCAGGACGCGGTGCTTTTATCGGAGATGTCCACGCATCGATCCTAAGAGCACTAGGCTGCGTCGGCTATGTGACCAACGGAGCTGTGCGCGAACTGCCGGCGGTGCGAGGGGCCGGGGTGCAGTTGTTCGCCGGAAATGTTGCGGTTTCGCATGCCTATGCGCACATCTTCGATATCGGAGCCAAGGTGACGATTGGCGGGATGGAGATCAGCCCCGGAGATTTATTGCATGGGGATCGGCATGGAGTCCTGAATATCCCCCTCCAGATCGCGGCGGAAATCCCACAAGTCGCGAGGGCGCTCATGGCCGAGGAGCAGAAAGTGATCGAGTTCTGCCGATCTGGCTCATTTTCAATTCCCAAGCTGACGGAAATCATGAAGAAAAGCCGGATCTAGAAAACGTACTTGGTATCTCGCTGGCCAGTGCCAGCGTATGGAAGGGAAGCAATGAAACTAGACGACAGCAGGTTAGAGAAGAAATTCAGCAGATGGAGGGCCTGGATGCCATATCGGATAGCCGCCCTCGTGGGTGCAGCCGCTCTCTTCTCGTCATCCTGTTCGAGTATGCATGAGAAGCGGGTGGAGGCCAAAGGGCCGAGTGTCACCGTAGGAGTGACGAAGGTTGCGAACAAGACTCTCGGGAAGCAGCTTACCGTTTCTGCGGAGTTGGTTCCGTTCCAGGAGATTGAGGTCTACGCAAAGGAAGCCGGCTACGTGAAGAAATTGTTCGTGGACTACGGGACGCACGTCAAGGCCGGGCAAGTGATGGCGATCCTTGAAATCCCTGAACTGGAGGCACAACTGCAAGAAGACCAGGCGGAGATCAAGAACGCGGCGAATCAGGTGCTTAGAGCGCAGCACGAACTCTCGCGCTATCAGGCGCAGTACAAGGCGCTGCATCTGCAATACACACGGTTGAACGGCGTCTCAGAAAGCCAACCTGGCATTGTCGCGCAGCAGGAAGTGGATGACGCACAAGGGAAAGACATGGCAGCGCAGTCGCAGATGGACGCCGGCGAAGCGGCACTGGAATCAGCCCAGAGCCAGCTTGGCGTCGCTAAGGCAAAGCTGGCGCATGATCAGAGCCTGTATGACTATTCGAAAATCACTGCGCCATTTGCGGGCGTGGTGACGGACCGGTACGCGAATCTCGGAACACTCGTGCAGGGCGGAACGAATTCCAGCACTCAGGCAATGCCAATCGCCAAACTGTCCGAGGATGACTTGTATCGGCTCGTGATTCCCGTACCCGAGTCGTATGTGAAATTCATTCGGGTGGGTGATCCCGTCAACGTTCGGGTTCCGTCACTCAACCGCACGTTCCCCGGGAAAGTCGCGCGGTTCTCGGTGGATGTCCGGGAAGACACCCGCACCATGCACACAGAAGTGGACGTGAGGAATCGCGATCACGCGCTGGTGCCCGGGCTTTATGCGGAAGCGGACCTCACGCTGGAGCACCGCCAGGACATCCCGGCGATTCCGTTACAGGCCGTAAATCATGAGGGCAATAAGGCGACTGTATATGTCGTCAATCCATCGGGAGACCTCGAGGATCGGCCGGTGACTCTGGGACTGCAGACTGCGACCGATGCGGAAGTCGTAGCGGGCTTACATGACGGAGAGCAGGTCGTCGTCAGCGATCGAAGCGGACTGAAGCCGGGCGAGAAGGTGACGCCCAAGACTGTCCAGATCATGGAGTATCAGGAAACCAGCCAGGAGTAGGGCTGCGCAGCTCTTTTGAGCTGAAGGTGCCAGAAACATGTCACGATTTTCGATTCGTAATCCGTACTTCATCATTGTGGTTTGCCTTGTGCTGACGGTTATTGGCGTCACCAGTCTGGCGCGAATGCCCGTGGATTTGTTTCCACCGATCAATTTGCCGGAAGTCGTGGTGGTCACGTTCTATTCCGGGTTGCCACCCGAGGACGTTGAGAGCGACATTACTGACCGGCTCGAGAGATTCTTTACGTTGGCAAGCGGTATCGATCACATGGAGTCTCGCTCCTTGGCGGGTGTCAGCATCATCAAGGTCTACTTCCAGCCGGGGACGGATCCGGATGCGGATGTGACGCAAATGTCGAATCTCGCGCTGGCGGACCTGAGAAGGCTCCCGCCCGGAACGTTGCCTCCAGTGGTTCTGAAGTTCGATGCTTCCAGCTTGCCTGTTTGCCTGGTGACCCTGAAGGGACAAGGGTTAAACCAGAGTCAACTCCATGACATCGGCCAGTTTTCGATCCGCAACCAAATCGCGGTGGTCAAGGGCGCTGAGATCCCACCGCCATTTGGGGGTAAGTATCGACAAATTATGGTCTATGTCGATCCTTACAAGCTCGCTTCTCGTGAACTGAGCCCAATGGATGTCGTCAGTGCGGTGAATAACTCCAACCTGATCCTTCCCGCCGGCGACGTCAAGATGGGGCCGTTCGATTATTTCGTCTATTCCAATAGCTTAGTCGGGGATATGGATGAGCTATCGAAAGTGCCGGTGAAGACAGTAGGGAACTCGTGGGTTTCGATCAACGATATCGGAAAAGCTGAGGACGCCAACCAAATTCAGTACAACATCGTGCGGGTAGATGGTCAGAGATCGGTCTATCTGCCAATCATGAAGCAAGGCGGGGACACCAACACCATCGCGGTGGTTCAGGGGATCCGAAACGCACTCAAGAACCTCTTTGATGTTCCAAAACAATTGAAGTCCGCGGTCGTATTCGATCAATCGGCGTTCGTGAAAGAGGCGATCAAAACTCTGCTTCACGAGGGCGTAATCGGCTTGGCCCTGACCAGCTTGATGATCCTCATTTTCCTGGGAAGTCTCCGGGCCACATCGGCCGTGTTTCTCTCCATACCGCTTTCTGCGCTGGCAACATTCATGGTCCTCTACATGATGGGTAGCACGATCAACACGATGATTCTGGGAGGACTGGCGCTAGCATTTTCGCGCATCATCGACAACTCGGTGATCTCGCTGGAAAACATCTACCGGCATCTGGAACATGGTGCTGCCCCCGTTGCTGCCGCCGAAACTGGAGGCTCGGAGGTGAGTCTGGCGGTGTTGGCGGCCACGCTGACAACCGTCGTCGTCTTTTTCCCGGTAACCTTCCTGTACGGAGTCAGCAAATTCCTGTTTACAGCGCTAGCTCTTGCGGTCGTCATCTCGCTGTTTGCTTCGTACCTCGTCGCGATGACCGTGATCCCCTTGTTCTGCTCGCGTTTTTTAAAAGCGGTACCACACGCTGCGGAGCATGAGCACCAGGAATACGAAATCGAACCAACGGCCCCCGGTAGCCAATCATTTTGGCAGCGGTTTAATGCAGGATTCAACCGGGGATTCAATCGCCTGCTGGACTATTACGAGTTATGGGTACGGCGTGCGGTGCAGCGACCAGTTCTGACCGTCCTTGTACTCAGCGGTGCTTTTCTGGTGAGCTTGGCCATCTATCCATTCCTGGGCCTGGCATTCTTCCCGCGCACCGACGCCGGTCAGTTCACGATTAATGTGAAGGCGCCGACGGGAACACGACTGGAGATAACGGAGAAGTACGTAGCAAAGGTCGAGGACCTGATCCGAAACGTTGTCGGCCCGAAGGATTTGAAGATGGTGGTTTCCAACATCGGAGTCGTGCCCGGCTTTTCTTCGCTCTACACGATGAACTCCGCGGGGTATACAGCGACCGTTCAGGTTGAACTTCAGGACGAGCACAGTGTGAGCACTTTCGAATACATGGATCGAGTGCAGAAACAAATTACCGATCAATATCCGGAGATCCGGACCTTCTTTTCGAGCGGTTCCATGGTGGATGCAATTTTGAACTCCGGAATGCCGGCTCCAATCGATGTGCAGGTAAGCGGACGCAGCTTGAAGGAGACCTACAGCATCGCGCAAGACCTGGCCAGCCGACTCCGGCGCCTGTCGGGAGTGGGCGAAGTCTACATTCCGCAAGACATGGACTATCCGGGAATACGGCTGAACGTGGACCGGGTGCATGCCGCCGAACTCGGGCTGACTCAAAAACAGGTGATCGACAACGTCATCACCGCGCTGAATTCAAATGGGATGATCGCTCCCAACTACTGGCTCGACCGGAAGAGCGGGAACGACTACTTCCTTACTGTCCAATATTTCGAGCATGGCCGTGGTGCAATACACAATTTTGCCGATCTGACCAACATCCCTTTGCGCGCTCCCAACCTAAAGCAGCCAACAACCCTTGATGCGGTGGTGAAGATCGATAATGTTCAGACTCCGACCGAGGTGGACCACTACCAGATTCAGCGAGTTACGGACGTGTACGTTACCCCATCAGGCGAAGGGTTGGGGAAAATTTCGGACGCAGTTCAACAGACGATTACAGACATGAAGATCCCCGAAAATGTTCGCGTGGATCTTCGCGGGATGGTGCAAGGTATGAACGCATCCTTCCGCAGTTTCGCAATTGGACTGTCGCTGTCTGTAGTTCTGCTCTATCTGATTCTGGTGGCGCAGTTCAAGTCGTTCAAAGATCCATTCCTGATCATGCTTGCCATTCCGATGGGATTCATTGGTGTATTGATCATTCTGCCTCTAACCGGAACGACTCTGAACGTCATGTCCCTGATGGGCGTGCTGATGCTGGTTGGAATTTCCGCGTCGAACAGCATTTTGATTGTGGAGTTTGCTCACCGGCTTGAGGAACAGGGCAAGAGCGTGGAGGAGGCCGTGATCACTTCCTGCAGAGTCCGCCTGCGTCCAATCCTTATGACCTCTTTGGCGACGATCATCGGGATGGTGCCGATGGCCCTGAAACTTGGAACGGGCAGCGAACAGTACGCGCCATTGGCACGAGCGATTATCGGAGGGCTCACGGTGTCCGTGGTGTTGACTGTTTTCATCGTGCCGGCGGCCTACCTGCTGGCATACAGAAAGCGAGACCAACAATTGGCCACAGCTTCTCCGGAAGGGACGGCTGAATGAAAGGCAAGGCATCGCTGATGAAGATCGTGAATACGGCCAAATTCCCACTGCTGGGAGTGCTTTGCTGGGGGATTCTGACGGTCTATGGAGCAGCGCAGAGCAGTGCAACATCGATTTCTGTCGAGCCAGTTCCTTTGCCGTCAGCTCCGCAATTACAAACGGCGGAGGCGGCCAATTCTGCGGTAGCCGACGTAGCGTTTCCTAAAAGTACAGCCCGACTCACGGGCGCTGTTCAATCCGCTAATTCGCCGGGTTCGCCGTCTCAGAACGGTCCGGCATTGGGCAACCCGATACGGTTGACTCGTACGCAGGCCGAGCAACTCGCGCTCAAGAACAATCCGCGTGTCAGCGTGGGACATTTGCTGGCGCTGGCCCAGCATCAGGTATACCGGGAAGTCCGGTCGGCAGAACTACCCACCTTCAGCGGCGCCATTACTGCAGTCGATGCCAATGAAGGAAGTCGAGTCAGCGCGGGGGCGCTGACCGCGTCGCGACTCTTTGTCCATGCTGGCGCCGGAGTGACGCTCAGCCAATTACTCACTGATTTCGGGCGCACAGTGAATCTTGTCGGATACTCGAAGCTTCTGGAGAAGGCGCAAAACGCGAACGCGCTTGCAACCACGGAAGACGTTATCCTTGCGACCGATCAGGCTTTCTACAACGCGCTGCAAGCGCAGGCTTTGCTCAAGGTGGCACAACAGACCGTGTCGACGCGGCAGTCAGTCGAGCACCAGGTGAGCGAACTCGCAAAGAACAAGTTGAAATCGACTCTGGACCTATCGTTTGCGGAAGTGAATTTCTCCCAGGCTAAGTTGCTGCAGCTGGATGCGGAGAACAATGTCGATTCGACAATTGCTGCGCTCACGGCAGTATTGGGCTTGGACAAGCAGACGAATTACGAGTTAGTTGACGAACAGACGCAACTATCTGCGCCTTCGCCAGATGTGGACGTGCTTGTGAACACAGCTCTGCATCAGAGGCCTGATCTGCAGGCGTTTACCTTCAATCAGCAGGCGGCAGAAAGGTTCCGGCGGGCTCAACGCGACCAGATGTTCCCCACGGTCAGTGCTTTGGGGATCGCGGGAGGTGCGCCTGTCCGTCCTGACTGTTTCGGCGGATGCTTTCCGAATTACTTCATTTCCAGCTGGTATGGAGCGATCGGGGTGAACATGAGCATTCCGATTTTCAACGGTTTCCAGTACACCGCGCAGGCTTCGGAGGCCAAGTATCGGGCGCAAGCGGCTGCGGAGAACACGCGCGACCTGCGCGATCGAGTCGTACGCGATGTTCGCACGGCATGGCTGGCGGCAAACACATCGTTTCAGCGTGTGAGTGTGGCCGAGGAGCTTGCAAAACAAGCGGATCTAGCGCTCAACCTTGCGCAAGAGCGGTACAAACTCGGCCTGGGATCGATTGTCGAACTCAGTCAGGCTCAATTGCAGCAAGCGGATGCTGCCATTGGATACGTTACTGCCCAATATCAATACCGGCTCTCGTTGTCTGCCTTGAATTTCGAGACGGGAGTGCAGCCGTAAGCCCCCACACGATCCGGGAATTGAAGATGGCGTGCTCCCGGGAGCACGCCATTGCTTTCTGCCTATACGGATCCTGCTCAGGCCCCAGCGCCGGCTGCCTTGACGAGAACCTGCTGCGGGGCGATCTCCGAAAAGTGGTGGAAATATAAACGATAGGAGCGGTGAATCCCGTACATCACTGGCAAGACGGCAAGCGCGAGTCCCCATCCCAAATGGGAGCTCGTTGCCTCGACCATGGTGGTCACTCCGGCACTGATGACGAAATAGGGGAACGAAAGATGCGCTATGTTCCACCAGACTCCTGCTGCCGATTTGCCCTCGCTTACAGCCACTATGCCCGCCACCGGAACAGTTTGTGCCAAGAACATCGTCAACGTGGCTAGCACTGCCTGCAGGGTTGCGGAGTGCGACAATGCGCCAGAGAACCACTTTCCGTGAACGATGATGCTTGCCGATGAACTGGCGAACGTCATCATGCTGAGATTGAACGTCATCTGCGGAAGGTTTAGTTTCGCGTTTGTTCGCGGCCAGCATTGGAATGCCGTGGACACGAGCGCGATTACGGCTGCTTCTGCGCCGCTCAGCGCGAGGATCGCAGTAAGCAGGAAGGGCAGGTTGATCGACATGTTGCCGTTGATGCCAGGCAGATTAACTTTCATCCGCGAGGTCGCAACCGCCAGCACCAGAACAGCCCCTGCGAGATAGCCGTGCGGCGTGTGGCTCGCGAATCCGGCGTAACCTGCTGTGCTTAATGCTGCCAGCATCATGGCGCCGATGAATGTCTTAGTTCGCCGTGTCTCGTCCATAAAGGCCTCTCCTTTCTCTCAGATTTACACGGCAGCTATTGTTCGTCGTCACCCGCGTCAGAGAACGCGCTATTTGCGTCTCCCACCGAGGAGCCCCATACCACGCTCGTAGCGTTAGCAGTACCGGTGCTCGAGCCCCAAACTACGCTGAAGCCACTCAATGTATTCGTATTCCATGGCAAGGAGCTTCCCCAGACAACCGAAGTTCCGTTCAACAGGGAAGATCCCCATACCACCGACGTTCCCCAGACCACCGAACTGCCCCACACGACAGAGTTGGTGGAAACACTGGAGTTTCCATAGGCAAGCGAGACGGTGCCATTCTGAGCGTTGTAAACAGCGGCCGGAGAGAGTGCTGCTCCGACATTCGCAGGTGCAAGATCGTTGTTCGCAACCGCCGCCTGAACATTCAACAACCCGGAACCGACCGAGAACAAATCATAGAAGTCGACGAAGCTCATCATCAGATGTGGCACGTAAGCGGAGGTGGAGAACATGCCCATCTTGTATGCAGTCTTCATTAACCGGGCTTTGACCTGGTCTGGTGTGAGGGTCTTCTGCTCTTGCAGCAGGATCGCTGCGGCACCGGCAACCACCGGCGTGGCCATGCTGGTTCCACTTAACTTGAAGTAGTTGTTCACTCCATCATTCCCGGGCCTGATTTCCCACGGGTAGGCATTCTCCAGGGTCGCACCCGGAGCGGCAAGGGAAACGATGCCATTTCCTGGTGCCATAATGTCCGGCTTGACGACGTGATCATAGGTGGTGGGACCCTTCGAGCTATAGCTGGTTTTGGTTTCGCTGAAAGGAGATCCGCTGCCGTTGTCCTTGGTCGCGCCAACCGTCAGAACAAAAGGATCGTTTCCAGGGGCCGTGACAGTGCCGAATCCCATGTTGCCGTTGACGTTCAGCCGGCCGAGTTGCCGGCGGCCACGACCACAACAATCCCATTTTTCCACGCTGCTTCGACAGCCTGACAGAGAGGGTCCTGGGTGTAGCTGACCGGAATGCCGCGTCCCAGGGAAAGATTGATGACGCGGATGTTGTAGGTGTTCTTCAAGGCGATGGCTTGCTGGATTGCCGCAATCACCGTGCTGTCACTGCCGGCGCCGTTTGCATCCAGTGCGCGAAGGTCAATGAGCTTCACCCCGGGAGCAACGCCGGTGTACTCCCCTCCGGAGTTCGAGCCGTTTCCGCCGATAATGCCGGCGACGTGCGTGCCATGGCCGTAGAGATCGTACTGCGCTCCGTTGGAGTTCGTGATCGGAGTTCCCGTGAAGTCCTGATGGTAGACGACGCGCGAATTGCCATTGGCATCGCGAAGATCCGGATGGTTATCGTTGATTCCGCTATCGATTACCGCAACCCCGATTCCAGCACCGGTATACCCGGACGTCCAAGCTGTAGCGACGCCCGTAGCGTCGTTTGTGAGTTCGTCCATCATTTTGATCGGGTGGTCGATGGTTACGGACGCGATTTCGGGATCAGCCTCGAGTGCGGGCAATGCAGAAAGCGGAATCGTAAAGGCTGCGCCCTTGATCATATGCAGCCGGGATTGCAGGCGGCCGCCGCGGTTTTGCATGGCAGCGTAGTGAAAGGACGTCGGAACTTGCTTGTACTGGACGATGACCCTGACGGTCTTCCCCTTCGCTGATCCCTGGTTCGCTTTGGCAAGCAATCCTGCAACTTCGGGAGCCATGCGCGAGAAGTGGCCGTTCTTATTGCCAGCCACACTATCCCACTGCTGTCCGAATGCAATGCCGGTCATCAGCACGAGGACGAAAGCGACGCGTTTACCCCAAGCAGCGCTGTGTCGCTCGTTGCGACCTGGCTTCGATGGCTTCTTTGTACGGATCATAGATCTAACCCTTCTTTCGTGGGGGAAAGACAGAGCTCGTACCAGCTACAAGTCGTTGCAAGGGAGGAACCAATCGATCTTGTTGCAACTCCTTGAAAATTAGGGGGCTCTCATACGTGCCGCTCGTTACCTATGGGCCACTCTGTCCCACGGCGCTGGGCGTGGGACAGTTTGTCCCGCCGAAGGGTGCTCGAATCCTTTCTGAAGCACGTGAGAGCCGGTTACGGATGTAGTGATGAGTTTCTGCGTGGGATGAACTGTCCGCGTGGCCAGGACTAAATTCCTGCAGCACTTGCCGTTTGCTTCTCGGGCATCTTGGGCATCGCGGCGAGTAGGCGCTGCGTGTAGTCGTGCTGAGGGCGAGTCAGGATCTGTTCGGTGGGTCCCGATTCCACTACGACGCCCTCGTGAAGGATGGCGACACGATCGCAAATCCCGGCGACTGATGCCAAGTCGTGGGAGATGTAGAGGATCGCCATGCCCGAAGTGCGGTTCAGTTCGCGAAAAAGCTTCAGTATTTCGGATTGTGTAATGACATCGAGTGCGCTCGTGGCCTCATCCGCGATCAGCAACGCGGGCCGATGAATGATCGACATCGCGATCAGAACGCGCTGGGCCTGGCCGACGCTCATCTGCGAGGGATACTTCCGCAGGAACTCGTCAGTCGAGGGCAAGCTTACCTGTTCGAGCGCCGTTCGGATGGCAGCATCGCAATCAGCAGTCGAGCCGCAAGCGTGCGCTTTCCAGGTCTCCCTGAACTGCGTGCGAATCCTCAGAGCTGGATTTAGCGATGACTGGGGACTCTGCAAAACCAACGCTAGCTTACGTCCACGCAAACTGCGCAGTTCGCGCTCACGGAGCTGAAGCAGGTTCTGTCCGTCAAAATAGATGGATCCTTCTACCAGACTGCGTTTACGCTCGAGCAGGCCCAGGATCGCCATGGCCAGTGTACTTTTTCCGGAGCCACTCTGGCCTATCAGCCCAAGTACCTCTTTCTTGCCGACGGAGAGACTCACGCCACGCAGAACTTCTTTCGAGCCATAAGCAACCGATGCCTGCACCGAGAGCACGAATTCGCCCTGCGGCACCTTGTGTTGCTCGACCGAGTGTGTGCGATCAGCGTTAGCCAAAGTTCCTACTTTATGGAGAGCTTCTCGATATTCCAATAGGTCTGCGGTACCAGGATCACTGGACTGGTTCCCTGAACGTGAGTCGAAATCGCCGAGAGAGCGTTCTTATTTACCAGATAGATGAAAGGAGACTGCTCGACGGCAATTTCCTGTACGCGATCAAAAGCCTGCTTGCGTTTGTTTGCATCAGCTGACGATGCCTGCAGTTGCATCAGGCGATCGATCTCCGCCTCCCAAGACGTTTCAGGGGTCTTTTCCTTCGGGTTCCATTGATGATTGTCCGAAGAACTTAGCCAGACGTTCATCTGATCGTTGGGATCAAGGCCCATGTTGGTTAGACCTAGCAGGATTGCTTCATAATCAAACGACTGCGTCATGCGTTCGATGAGGGAAGGGAAATCGAGCGTAACGACATTCACGCGTATGCCGATTTTCTGTAAATCATCTTGCATCATCGTAGCCATGCGCTCGCGATACTTGTTACCCGCGTTGGTGATGATCGAGAAAACCACGGCATTTCCACCCTTGTCTTTCAAAACATTGTTTTCGAAACGAAAGCCTTCGGCTTGCAGAGCTTTCAGAGCTGCATCAGGCAAGTAAGGGACCGGTTTCAATCTCGCGTCAAACCAAAACTTATTCGCTGGCGAAATTGGGCCGATGGCAGCCTGGGCGTGTCCGCGAAAGACCAGCCGGGCCATGTCATCACGATTAATGGCCTGCGATATTGCCCGGCGGAACGCCGCTGAGCGAAACCACGTCTTTTTATATGGCGGCAGCGGTGCGTTCGCGACTTCGTTGAACCACATCTGCTCACTATCGAGTGACGGGCCCGCATCGTGGACCATCTGCGGAGAGGTGGACGCCAACTTATCGAAGTACTCGCTATCGAGAGAATTGATGAGATCCAGTTCGTTTCGTTTGAATCGCAGCAGCTCAACATCACGGTTGGGCTGTATGTCGAGTTTGATGGAATCCAGATACGGCAGCCTTCGGCCTTGGGCATCCGTCTGCCAGTAGTGCGGGTTGCGCTTCAACAGCAGGGTTGCACCGGGCTGGTAATCTGCAACCATGAAGGGGCCCAGTACAGCCATTTCTTTCTTCGCCGAGTGTGCCGAAAGAATTGCCACCTGGTCGAATTGCCGGTCGAGTCCGGCGACCGGAGCGGGAAATGTAATGGAGATTTGAGTCGGCGAGATGATCTTGGTTTCAACCTTGCCCGGACCGGAGCGAAATGCGTCTCCGGTGGGCGAGTGCAATGCCGGATCCATCATCTGCTGCACGGTGTAGGCGACGTCTTCGGCGGAGAATGGAGTGCCGTCCGAGAACGAAATCCCGCCTCGAAGCTTGAATGTGATCTGTTTGCCGTCCTTTGAGAGCTTCCAGGACTGCGCCAGTCCCGGCTCCAGAGCTTGCGTTTGCCGGTTCATCCGCAGCAGAACACCCCCGGTCAGGTATCGGACGGCGACGGACGCATCATCTTCTACTTTCAAGGGATCGAACGTCTTCGGTTCTGAGCGCAAGCAGAAGCGCAACTCACCTTGCGCTGCGGCCATGCCCATCAGCGATCCAAAGCAAAGTACATAGGCCAAGACTGCTGTCTTACCTTGTTTTCGTATCACAGCTGGTTTCTCCTCAGGCACGTCACGGGGCCGCCTCTTCTTGGTTCGACAGCACAATTTGAAATGACGTGATCACCGCCACGAGCAGGATCAGGGGCACGAACTTCCAGGGCTGCTCGCCCACGGAAACCAGCCCCTCCAGTTCTCGCAGGAGGCTTCCCCACGAGGGCATTGGCTCGGCTACTCCCAAGCCCAGAATGCCGAGGTTGGCCTCGCTGAGAATGAACACTGGAATCGAAATCCAGAACTGCGCATATAACACCGGCTTGAGGTTCGGCACGACGTGAACCCAGAACACGCGTGCGCCCCGAATTCCGGATGCCCGCGCCTGCCGGACGAAATCCGAGTTCCGCAACGAACCTGCCGTAGCGCAGAGCACGCGCGCTGCGGCAGTCCAGCCCAACAGCCCCAGAATCAAGAACGTCACCACGACTGAAACCAGCGGCGACACGTTTAGAGGCATCAGCGCTCGCACCGTGATCAGCAGGAACAACCATGGCAGAGACAAAAATAGATCTGTAACTGCCATTGCCGCTCGCGACCACCCCCCGCCGAGATAGCCTGCAAATCCGCCGATCAACGCCGCCATGAACGTTGAGAGCAGCGCTGCAGCGGGAGCGAGCAGGAGGGAGATTCGCGTTCCATATAACACCCGGGCGAACCTGTCCCGGCCAATCTCGTCCGTTCCGAGCCAGTGCATGTTCGAAGGCGGAGCATCTCCGGCTTCACGATATTGCTTGGCGTAGCCCGCGGGCGCTAACCAACCTGCTGCTAACGATAGGGACACGACGAGCAACAAAACTGCACACGCCAGCCTGCGCCAGATCGTCATCGCTCCTGGCCTCGGAGCATATGCCCGATTACATCGGCACTGGAATTGGCGAGCAAGGTAACCAGGGTCACGAGCGTCGTGATGCTGACCAGCAAGGGAAGGTCGCGGGCGAGAGCGGCCTGCCACGCGAGTTGTCCCACACCGGCCAGGCCGCAAAGGGCCTCGATTGGGATTGCCGCCCCAAGCGCCAGGCTGACCGACACACCCGCGAGCGCAAGCAGTTGCGGAGCAACGACCGGTATAACGTCGCCAAACAGAATTCGAAACTCACTGATCCCCCTGGCACGGGCGGCGAGAATGTGAGGCAGCGAGTAACTCTTTGCCAGAAGATTGCGGGTGTAGCGGTAGTCTCGCGGAGCGATGATCATGGCAATGGCCAAAGCACCGGGCATGTTCCACAGGACTGATAACAAGGCTAGCACTGCGGCAGGAATGCAGAGGAGAATCCCGCTCGCGGCGGTCGCGATCGCGTCATAGGCTACAACTCGAAGCCATGCGGCACTGAGTGCCATGGCGAGTACGACAGCCCAACTCAACAGTAGGCCCATTCCCACCATCCGAAACGTCGGCGGAACCCGTTGCTTCAGCAGTCGGACCACCGGCTGTCCCAGGGAGATCGATGTCCCCAAGTCGCCTTGCACAGCCCGTCGGAGAGAATTTCCGTAGAAACGAAAGATATCGTGCTGCTCGATTCGCTGGTCGCGGAGGGACTGAATACTGGCAGAACTCAGGCGCGGATCAAGCTGGGCTTCATCCGTGTCGAATCCTGGTGCAAAGCGGACGAGTGTGGCGGAGACAAATGCGCCCAGCAAAACGACGGCGATCAGGGTGAGGCCATGCCGCGCAAGTCTTCGCCCGAGCATGGTCAGTGTCTCCTATTGCGCCGATGCGCCGAGCGATCGTTTCTGCTGCTCGCGCGCTTCCGCGTCGGCGTGGTGAACCTGCTTCATGGAGTACATTCGGCGATCGGCCTCGGCGAGCAAGCGCTCGACATCCGTTCCGTCCTCAGGGCAGAACGCCATTCCAACGCTCAAGGTGATCAGGTCGCGGCCGCAAACATGACGCCCTGACTCGACCGCCGCCTGATTCAATCGCTCCGCTTTGTCGCGGGCCGCCTCCGGTGTAAGGCCGGGGGCCGTGATGACGAATTCATCGCCTCCCATGCGCGCCACATAGTCGTAACCGCGGCACACATCTTTCAGGCGAACGGTGAATTCGCGCAGGAGCTTGTCGCCCTCCAGGTGCCCAAACGAATCATTGATCTGCTTGAATCCATCGATATCGCAAACCAGCACCGCGAGCGACGTCTTCATACGCCGGCAACGCGCCACTTCCTGCGCCAAATGCACGAACAGGGATCGGGCGTTCGGGAGCCCGGTCAGATAGTCGGTGGTCGCCGAACTTTCTGCCTGCTGGTACTTCAACGCATTCTCGACCGATAGCGCGACCTTCGATGCCACCGCGAGCAGGATTCGCAGGTGATCCGGGGTGAACGCATCGCGAGTCGCCTGATACATGGCGAGCACGCCAACCACTCCGTTCAGGCCTTCGAGAGGTACCACGATCGCGGACTGCAGAGCCGTCTGCTTCGACGCATCGATGATGTAACCGGCTTCGACCTGAGGATTCCCATTCATGATGGGCTTGCAGTTTGCAGCCACCCAGCCGCAGAGACCTTCGCCAACCCTGATCTTCAATGCGGACAGAGTGCGGAAATTCTCTCCGCTTACAAGTTCAGGCAGCAGCCATCCATTGCGATTGACGAAAACGGCAATGGAGTCGTAAGGAATCATTCGCCGCAAACGCATCGAGAGGACGGAGAGAGTTTCGCTCAAGCTGAGCGAGACCCCCAGATCCTGGCTGAGTTCGAACATCGTTTGTGCCTCTTGCCGTGCCGACGCGATCGATGTCAGGAAGTCCGCGCTCTCGACCGCTCCGTGGGTTGGTTCGGTGCGCTCGAAACCCGCCGCGGGCGCCACTCCATGCTCCACTCGTATGCTCCGCGAAAGCCCGAATGTCGCGACCGTTTCCTCCGTCATCTGTGCCATTCTTTCGAGTTCGATATATCGACGCTCGAGGATCTCAACAACTTGGGGATCGAACCAAGTCCCGGCCTTCTCCTTGACTTTTGCCATCGCCTCCGATAGCGGCAGGGCCTGCCTATATTGACGGTGAGAGGCCAGTGCATCTAAGCAGTCCACCGCAGCGAGGATTCTCGCTCCAATGGGAATGGACTCGCCGGAGAGACCTTCGGGATAACCGGATCCATCCCAGCGCTCGTGATGCGAGCGCACGATTGGAGCCACGGGATAAGGGAAAGCGACGCGCTCAAGGATCTCTGCCCCAACGATGGGGTGCACCTTCATCTTCTCGAACTCTTCCGGCGTGAGTTTGCCGGGCTTGTTGATTATCTGTTCGGGTACGGCGAGCTTTCCGATGTCGTGCAGCAGGGCGGCTGCCCTCAGCGCCTCGATTTGTCCCTCGTCGAGGTTGAGTTCCTTAGCGACTTCTAAGGCATACGTTCTGACCCGCTGCAGGTGTGTGTGCGTGGTGTGGTCTTTAGCCTCGATCGCCAGCGCCAGCGCTTCAATGGTGCGCATGTTTAGGGATGCGATCTGCTCCACGTGGCGTTTTTCGACTTCAACCCGCTCCTTTTCGGCCTCAAGGCGTCCCAAATACATCCGGTAAGAGCGGTACACCCAGTAGATGAGGGGAAGCACCAGCAGCGAGGTTTGCCATCCCGCCGAGCGATTCACAATCCCCACCAATCCGACCGCGGCGGCTCCCACGAGATAGTAAGGGAATGACCAAAAGTAGCATTCCGACCAAACCTTGCGACTCGACTTTCCCTCGGTCATCGCAATTACAGCGGAAATTGGCAACGTGTTCGCGAAGAAGAACACCAGTGCGGCAAGCATCAAGAAAATCGGTTTGTTCGCGCCGTATCTCGCAGTCACGAAGTGATAAGTGAAATAGGTGAGGGAACTGGCATTGGCCATCATGCCGGCAACATTGAACAGGACCTTAATCGGGTCCGGTCGCTTGCGGGCCTGCCATACGCTTTGAACTAACGTTGCGGCGCACCCGATGACCAGCGTCTCCGGGAGGCTCAGTTCCAGGACGCCGAGAAGGATAAACAGAAAGTTCACCGACATCGTGCCGTCGATGCCTGGCAACTGGACTTTCAAGCCTGACGCCAGCAGCGCCACCGCGAGATAGCATGCGAAACGTACCAGGTCTTGCGACTGCCAATGCCAAAGCGCATACACCAGCACAACCATGCCAATGGACACGGTTGTGCCAACGAATGCTTTCGTTCGCAGTGACAGTCCGTGCGTTTCTTCGGTCATTGAGCGCTGCTGCTGCAGTCCTCAGTTGGCGAACTGCGACTCCGCTGTTTGGGGGGACAGACCGTCTTGTGGACCGAGAACGCCCACACTCCGGCCTCGTCCCGAATCGTATTGCGAGGGATGTGTTTACAGAAGCTTACTTTGGTAACCCGCGTACGTCATATCCCGCTTACAAGCTGTGCCGTCCGTAGGCTAAACTTCGTCGGCTCAGGCTGTCTCGGCACTTCCAAGTTACTTTGGTGATACATATCGCGTTCTGCCCTATGTCAACATCGTCTTAACTGCCCGCTTATGTCGAGTCGCTCGTTTAACTCGCAGGTTCATCGGTCTTCACGACCTGATGCGCCGGAAGAATACACAGTCAGTTCAGCCCAACCGTGCGTGCTGTATGCCGATGCGCAGGGAGGATTACGGGCTTGCAGTACTGGGGTAGCTGCTTTATTAGGGTATTCGCCGCGGGAGTTGGACGGGCGGGATCTCACGTCTTTATTCACCCGTAAAGAGAACACGGGTTCCGATCAGCCGCAGTTGCGAACACAGATTCTCAGCGCCGCCTCCGCAGAGGATGGCTATAACTCAAAGCTGTACCTTCAGACAAAGACAGGCAACACCCTGCCCGTGCACCTCTCAGCGACGATCCTGCGAGATTCCAATCTCAATGCCGTCGCACTGATTGCCCTGATCACTCCGCTGCTCAAATCCAAGGCGAACGCCATCGAGAAAGAGGTCGCATTGGCTCCGGGAGTAATCTGCCGCAGGGTTGATGACACAGAATTCATCCTTGCCAGTCCGGTGATGCACCGATTTATGGAAATGGTCGATCGTGTGGCAAGCCACACTGAGACCGTTCTGATCACTGGAGAGACAGGAACTGGGAAGGAACTCATCGCCCGTACGGTTCACCAGTCCTCGAATCGCCGCAATCGTCCCTGGGTGGATATCAACTGCGCCGCTCTCCCTGAAAACCTGGTTGAGAGCGAACTCTTTGGATATGAGAAAGGTGCATTCAGCGGGGCGGACGCATCGAAGCCTGGACTTTTCGAACTGGCGGACCGGGGGACTCTCTTCCTCGATGAGATCGGGGAACTGCAACTGCAAACTCAAGTGAAGCTCCTTCGCGTGCTGGATGGGCAGCCCTTCTACCGCCTCGGCGGACATCGAAAGATTTGTGTGGAGGTCCGTATTGTCGCCGCCACCAACCAGGATCTCGAAGCGGCGGTGAAGGAAGGACGCTTTCGCCAGGACCTTTATCACAGGCTGGGCCAGTTCCAGTTGCGTGTTCCGCCGCTTCGTGAGCGCCCCGAGGACATCGTAGCGTTGGCCGAGCATTTCCTGCGATTGAAGGCGTCTGGCAAAAATTTCTCGGAGCAGGCCATATCCGCATTGTTGTCCCATGCGTGGCCGGGAAACATTCGCGAGCTGCGTAATCTTGTCGCACGATTGGCCATGGAAGTTTCAGGCGCAGAGATCGATTCCGCGCGCGTCACCGCCTGTTTCGGTGCAGGACCGGCAGCGTTGCGGCAGACTGCGTCCATGCCGGTCAGCAACCTCGACAGCATGGAAGAACAGATGATCATCAAGGCACTCGAGCGTACGGGGGGACAGCGGACTCTCGCAGCCGAACAACTCGGCATCTCGCGACGCACGCTTAGCCGCAAGCTCAAGGAATACAACATCAACTTCGCTCCCGGGGAAAGCAGTGCCTCACTCGGATGCATCAGCAACGAACAGCAGAAATTCTTCCGGGCTCAAGTGGAAATCCCGGTCACAGTGCGGAATGCACAAGGAGAGGAATTTCAGGTGCGCGGAGTCAATCTCAGCACTGGCGGGATGGGTCTCGATGGCCTCAAGGAGCCCCTGCGGTTCGCTGGATTGCTGGACGTGAGCTTCGACCTGCCTGAGACGGATGTTCACTTTCAGGCCAAAGCCCGCTTGATGTGGATTGGAGATGAGGGGCGCGTGGGAGTACGTTTTGCGGTGATCGAGCCCATGCTATTCGAACAGCTTCAGCACTGGAGCAATCGCAGGATGAAAGCAGAGGGCTGGGATTTTCCTGCTTAGGTGATCCGCTACAGTACTTGCCAAACGGTATCGAGCACCGTTCCATCCACCCACTTCACCACTGCAACAGGACGATCGCTGCGCCTTGGGCCAGATGGCTTTCCTCCGCAAATCCGCTCGACCTCTTCTTTGAGGGTTCCAATCGGACGGATCGGCAGTTTCGAACCCTTCACCGCATCGAGCAGGTCCTGCCGGCGGGGATTGACCGCAATTCCACGTTCGGTCACGACGACATCAATCAACTCGCCGGGTCCGCAGAGCGTCGTCACTTCGTCCACAATCACGGGAATTCGATCTCGAAATGAGGGTACAGCGAGGATGGTGCATCCCGAGGCGAGACAGTTCTGCCATCCCCCGATGCCGTGCAACAGTCGTCCGTCGGAGTGAGTGACCACATTGGCATTGAAGTTTGTGTCCACTTGCGTTGCGCCGAGGACGACGGCATCGACCATGGATGCAAAATTGCCCTTGCCGTGATAGTTGTATGAGGTGAAGGGCGAGGTCGCGACGTGTTTCGGGTTTGTGGCCATCGAACGCACGCCATCGAGATCGAATGTCTGCCCGTCGAGGATGTAATCGGTCAGGCCCTCTTCGAGAAGTTCCACGAGGTACTTAGTCGAGCCTCCACGGACGAATCGAGCTTTTACTCCCGCTTCTTTCATCATCTCCTTCAAGTAGCTCACGAATGCGAGGGCAATTCCTCCGGCGCCAGCCTGGAAAGAAAAGCCGTCGCGCATGATGCCTGCATCGCGCAGAAAACTCGCGACCAGTTGCGCGATGCGTAAACGATCGGGCGAGCGCGTAATTTGCGTGGTCCCCGAAACGATCTTTGCTGGATCTCCGATCGAGTCGATCTCGACAACATAGTCCACGTTGTTGCCCTGAATCTGCCAAGGAACGCAAGGGAAGGGAACGAGATTGTCGGTTACGGCGATCACGTGATCGGCGTACATCGAATCGGCGAGGGCGAATCCTAGAGATCCGCAGGCGGATTTGCCGTTTGAGCCGTCGCAATCTCCGAAAGTGTCGGCGGTGGGTGCGGCAATCACGGCGATGTCGATATGAACCTCGCCATCTTGAATGGCCTGCCAGCGTCCGCCATGAGAACGCAGCACACCGATACCACGCATCTTTCCCTGGGTGCAGTAATCGCCCAAAGGACCATTCATGCTTCCTTCAATGTGCCGAATTACTCTGGACTCCATCAGTTCGATCGCACCCTTTTGAGACGGGAACGAGGCACTCGGGAACCACATCAGGTCTTTGACGCCGATTCGGGCGGCGGCTTCCAGCGCCATCATGGCCACGCGATCACCGTCGCGCAAATGGTGATGGGACGAAACCACCATCCCGTCACGCAGGCCGCACTTACGCAGGGCGGTTTCAAGGTCTGCAACGCGCTTGTCGCCATTCGCCGGATAATCCGCCGCAGTCCGGATTGGAGGAGCAGCCTTGTGTCCAAACGGCCGGTAGCGTCCGGTGCCCTGATAAGGAACCTGAGGACGTCCATTCACCTTTTCGGGAACCATTCGTCCGGCCGCATTTGCGACCAGTTCCGATTTGTCGAGGACTGGCATGGAAAAGCTCCTGAATGCTACTGAACCAGGCCCATTGCACGTGCCCGTTCAATCAGTTTCAAAGCGCGGTTCACAACGGGTGGATCGATCATCTTCGATCCCAGACTGACTACGCCGAGGCCCTTCTGCTGCGCGTCATCGTAGGCCTTGACGATCTTTTGTGCCTTCTCAATCTCGACCGGCTGGGGCGCAAACGCTTCGTGAATGACTGGAATCTGCACAGGATGCACGCAGCCCATGCCTTCGAACCCCAGTGCGCGAGAGTTTTGGCCCCAGCGGCGAAGCCGTCCGTATCGCCCACATCTCCGAAAACGGAATCGATGGCTTGTACTCCGGCTGCGTGCGCGGCATTGATTACGCGTTGTCGCACATAGAGTGATTCAGTACCTGAGGAGTTTTCACCACGCCAAAGTCCGCTGTGTAATCCTCGAGACCAATCGTCAGAGCGACAACCTGGTCGCATGCCTTTGCGATGGCCAATGCGTTTTCGATCCCCAGCGCGGATTCCAGGATCGGCATAAGCCAAATCGGCCGAGTAATCCCGTATTCCGCTTTCATGTCCGCGATGCGGCTGTTCACCTCGATGACCTGGTTTGGAGTCTCGACTTTCGGGATCAGGATCAGGTCCGGACATTCGGGCACGACTTCGTCCAGATCGGCGAGCCCAAGGGGTAACTGATTGATTCGCACCATTCGTTCGCATTGCAGGAAGTCGACGGCGCGCAACGCGTTGCGCACCAACAGGCGGGCCGCACCTTTTTCGGAGGGATGAACGGAATCTTCGAGATCGAGAATGATCGCATCGGATCCGTGCAAGCCTGCATTGATGAAGTATTTTGGCTCGCTTCCGGGTAGGTACAGGCGGGAACGCCGGATGCGGTCGCGGGCTGAAGCCGAGGGTAGTGCTACTCGCTCCGGCAGGACCCGCGTGTTCTCTCCCAGGCCGGCGCGGCGCGCGGCTGCTTCGAGGCGTGCGGCGATGACGAAAGGCAACGCTCCTTCGTCGCGAATCTGCACAGACGCGTGTCTTACTCCGAGGACTTCGAGCACTTCTTCGGCCTGCCGCCGAATGGATTGACCGTAGTACGGCTCGACTCGAGACTCAAGTTGGATCTGCAGCCCCCCGCTGTCGCGGGGCTCAATGCGCACGAGAAGATCGGATCTGATTTCTGCGCCGCAGTGGCCTGCTTCTCCGATTGAGGTGGCGTTCCGGTCCATGAGCCGAGTCATATCGATAGCTCCTCCTTCTCACGCAAAGGTCCGCCCTGTTCCAGCGCCTACGAGTTCATGGTGCGCGTTGAGTCTCTCGAGAACTGCATCCGTCATTTGAATCGTGCTTGCCGCTCCCTGGCTGATGGCCTTGGCCCCGCCGGTAATCCGCATCATGTCATAGGAGCGAACTCGGCCCTCTTGCACCACTGTTGCGATGGCATGGCGAATACGACGAGCCTTCTCTAACTCTCCGACGTGCTCGAGCATCATGACGGCTGAGAGGAACATCGCGATCGGATTCACGATAGGAGGATCGAGTTCGGCGTATTTCGGCGCGGATCCGTGAGTCGGTTCGAAGACCGCGACCTCATCTCCGATATTGCCCGATGCGGCGAACCCGAGCCCGCCAATCAATCCGGCGAAAGCATCGGAAATCACGTCACCGAAGAGATTGGACGCCACCACCACGCCGTAGTCTTCCGGATTCTTTGTCAGCCACATGGTCTGGGCATCGATATTGGTGGACCAGAGTGCGATGCCCGGATATTCCTTAGCCACGGCTTTGGCCTCGTCCTCCATCATTCCCGAAGTTTCGCGCAGCACGTTTGGTTTCTCACAGATCGTAACGGACTTATATCCATACTTGTTCGCCCACACGAAGGCGCCTCTGCAGATCTTGCGCGCCGCTGCCCGGGTGATGATCCGGACTGAGATCGCCAAATCAGCACCTGCAACTCCGGCGAATGGCCGGAACTTCGAGTGAGTGGCGAGCGCACTGCGCACCTGCTCAGGTGGACTCGTCCACTCAACCCCGGCATAAAGTCCCTCCGTGTTCTGTCGAAATACGACTACATTGACGAACGGCTCTTCGAAGCCACCGTCGGGCCGCTTGCGAATGAAATTCAACGGGTTGCCGGGGAAGGAAATGCAGGGCCGAATGCAGGTATCCAGATTGAACTTCTGCCGCATGGTTACGATAGGGCTGAAGTACGAATACCCTTTGCCCCGAAGTTCCGGGCTCAACTCTCGCCTCGGCCTGCTTCTTCGGCTTGGAAGTGATGGCGCCGAACAGTCCCAGCTTGTGTTTTGCCAGCAGTTCGACCGTGCGTTCGGGCAGGGCATTGCCCTCGCGGCACCAGCAGTCCCATCCAATGTCGGCGTGGACGTATTCGGCATCGAACTCAACCGCCTTAAGAACCCGCAGAGCCTCCGGAAGAACCTGATTGCCGATACCATCTCCGGGCATGATGACGACTGTGTGCTTTGCCATTCTTAATCTCCTCACACCAATGCGTGCTTTGGATCCGCCAGCTTGCGATCCACTCCGATTTTCCTGGCTACCACGTTTTCTGCGCCACCGGCGATCACCAGGGATTGCGGAACAGTTCCGAGTAGCGGGAACGAGAACTTCTCTCCGCGCCACGTGAGTGTGCTGGAACTGAAATCGATCTCCACCTTCTCTCCGGGAATGATCGTTTTCTCTCTGCCGGCAATCTCATTCGCGAACTGCTCGCGGAGACGATTGATGAGGGCAGGAACTTCGATACACAAGAATCCGTTGTTATATGCGTTGCGCAAATAGGTTTGGGAGAAACTGCCCGCCACGACGAGAGGAATATGCTTTGCCTTCAGGCATGTAACCGCCTGTTCGCGGCTCGATCCGGTGCCGAAGTTGAATCCGCCCACGATCACATCTCCGGCATGGGTACGAAGCGCGAACTGCGGGTCGTAATTCTCCATCACGACACCAGCCATCATCTCGGGCGTCATGTCGTCGCGATAGGTGTAATCCTTGCCGTAAATCGCATCGGTGTTTACGTTATCCAGCGGCATGAAGACGAGGCGACCATGAATGCGCTCGGGGAATCCGGGCAGGATCTCTCCACGTTCGCCCCCCTCTACCTTGATAGCGAACTCTTGATATCTGCGGGTGATGGTCCGATCCGAAAATCGTCTAGGCCCAGTGATGTATCCGGAAATTGCCGAGGCAGCCACCACTTCGGGGCTTGCCAGATAACACTGCGCGTCACGCGAGCCCATGCGGCCTTTGAAATTACGATTCGTAGCTGAGATGCCGACTTCACCCTTCTCTAGAAGTCCGGTACCGAGTCCGATGCAAGGTCCACAACTTGGTGGAAGCGGGGTTGCCCCGGCATCCAGTAGAGCTTTCCAGACACCTCGTTTTTCTGCCTCTTGCTGAACCCACGCGCTCGCAGCGCCCACATAAAACTTCACTCCGGGCGCTACTTTCTTGCCGGAGATGACCCACGCTGCGGCCTCCAGATCATCCATGCGCGAGTTCACGCAGGAAAGCAGGTAGGCTTTCTGGATTGCAACCTTCTTCTTCTCGATGTCAGCCAGTGACTGCATGGCTTGCACCGTGTCGGGACCGGAGACGTACGGGGTTAGTTCGCCGAGATCGATCTCGATCCGAGCCGCATAGGCAGCAGCGGGATCGGGACGAGGTGGATCGTTCGCCCATCGTTCAAGGTCCTCTTCTTTGAATCGTTCAATTCCCTGTTCCTTCAGGCGGGCATGCATCCGCCGGAAATATCGGATCGTCACATCATCCACCGGGAACCAGCCCACAATTGGTCCCCACTCGGTGCTCATGTTAGCGATGGAGAAGCGGGCATCTATCGGCAAGCTGGTAACGCCCGGACCCGAGAATTCAATGGCCGCATTTAGCGCCTCGTCATGGTTGTACAACCCGCACAATGCAATGATCAGGTCTTTGCCGCTCACCCCTTCCGACAGCCGGCCCTCGAGAACGACTTGAATCGTCCGCGGGATTTGCCACCAGAATTCTCCAGTGGCCCAAACCGCGGCAGCATCCGTGCGCACGATCGGAGTGCCAATCGCACCCAGCGCACCGTAGGTGTTGGAGTGAGAGTCGGATGCAACCACGAACGATCCGGGTAAGACGTAGCCGCGTTCCACCATGATCTGGTGGCCGATTCCTGCACCGGCAGGATAGAACTCAATCCCGTGCTCAGCGGCGAATGCTTCAATCGATCGATACTTCTTCAGGTTCGCCTCATCATGATTCTGGATGTCATGATCGAGGGCGAAAATGGGTTGTTTGGGGTCGTGAATCTTCTTCGCGCCGATCGCCTTAAACTTCGAGACTACAGCGGAAGTGTTGTCATGCGTCATTACATGAAATGGCCGGACCGACAGGAAATCTCCGGCCCGCAGCGGACGTTTTGGGCCGTCCGCCATGTGAGCTTGCGCGATCTTCTCAACAACGGTCTGAGGCATAAGACCTCCTTCGCCTGACCGAGGCGTGCGCTCGGGCCAGCAAGATCTCCTAAGCGAGCACGGACTTATGACTCCTTGGCGCTTTGGTACGCTGTCGCGTTTTGCCTTTGGTCTTCGTTTTCCGAAGGTCAGCTTCCATCAAGGCCATCAGATCGCTAACGGAGTCCACATGCTCAAGGTTCCAGACAGCTTCCTTAACTCGTCTCTGTGCTTCCGTGGAAAGCACACCTTCGGAAAGGGCCGCGAACTTCTCGTCAATCTCCTGGTCCGTGAGTGGGTTCCGCGGATCACCCTTGGGATAATCCAGTTGTTTGCTGAACGTCCTTCCATCTGTCGTATCGATATGCACAATCACCCTCTGTAAGGTTGGAAATACTTTCTCAATCTCGGGATCGGCGACGACCTCAACCTTGTTGAGCTGCTCCCGAATCTTGCGATCCATGATTTTTTCCATCGTGAACTGCACTGGCGTGACCTGGCGATCGACCAGAGCAGCGGCGATCACGTAGGGCAGCGAATGGTCCGCAGTTTCTTTGGTGTGCGGATCGTACTTGCTGGGGTCGGAAAGAATATCGGCCGCACGGGCTAACGAGCGGATCTGGATTTTCACTACCTGATCCGGATGAAGATCGTTGCTCTTGACCAAGTCAAGCACCGCGGAGATCGGCGTGTGGGTGAGAGCTTCAGTTGGAAATGCCTTCATGCCGCATTGGGTGATGCGCCATGAGTCGCCCAGTCCGTCGGTCAAGAGATGTAATTTCCAGTCGGGACCGAAAACCTGCGTGAGACCTTCTTTCCCGTCGATGACGTGCTCCGGTCCCGAATAGCCCTTCTCCGCGAGTAATGCCGCGAATACTCCGCTCTGGGTAGCCATCGGATCAACGGTATTCTTCATCATCGTCAGCTTGCCAGCAGTGACGGCGCCCAGGGTGCAATGCCGGCTGGCGGAAATGCCAATCGCGTGCTGAATCTGTTCCCATCGCAGGTGCAACACCCGCCCCGCGACGATCGGGGATACGAATGCGGTAAGCGTCGCATGATGCCACCCGCGTTCGCGGATGCCGGGAAAAGCAGCTTCGCACAACCGCATTTCAAATTCGTGCCCGAGCACAAGTCCGACGATCAGTTCCTGGCCGTTGCTGCGGGCACGTTCGCAGCAGGCAATCGCCGCAGGAAAGATATCGGAAGGGTGCGACGGATCCTGCTTCCAGTAGATGTCGTTGTAGTCCATGCAACGGATCATCAGCGCATTCGCCAACGATGCAGAGACCGGATCGATCCGCTTACCAGTGCCGATCACAGTTGCCGGGCCGGGAGCTGCAATCTCATCGAGAACATCCAGCGCAATCCTCACGTCGTGCTGCTGAAAACCTCCAAGAGCGCATCCGATTGAGTCCAGCAGAAAACGTTTCGCCTGATACACGGCATCAGCTGAGAGATGTCTATACTCCAGACCTGCCGCCCAGCGGGACATCTTCGCCGTGACAGTTTCTTTCGGAGGAAGATTCGGATTAGTGACAGGCAAGAGTTGCTCCTCGCTACGATTTCGTTTTGATGTTTTTTGGATTCTTGAACGGCAGAAACGCCATGAAATCGGCGTGATGCACGATGAATGCCTCGGTGCTCCGTTTGACCAGATCGCCCTCGGCAGCATGCGCGGCAATGATGTGGCACACAGCGTCTGGTACGCCGCATTCGAGAGCCAACGCTACTCCGGTGAAAGGATGGCGCAGTGCCTCTCCCCGTTCGCTCTGGCGGCTCTTGCCGTCGGGTCCCATCTCGTATTCGAGGAGTTTGCCAACATCCGCCAGAATCGCGCCGGCAATGACGGTGTCGCTATCGACGGGCAGCGCCCGTCCCATGAAATCCTGCATCGCCCGGGCGCTGTCCCTGGCAATGTGAACCACGCAGCGCTTGTGCTCCATAAACGTGATGGGACAATTCGGAACGAGCAGGGTGAAGGGGATATGGTTGAGGTCTTCAGGCTGAAGCGGACTGCGCTCGAGCGCCTTGGCCCAGGTATCTGTAACTTGCTCACGTAAGAGGGAGTTCTCGATCCACTCAATCTCAGGCCACAGGCGCAGAATGGTTTCTCGCATACTCTCGTCCACTGCGAACCTTCGAGGCTAGCTGGGGGTATGAGGGCAGACCGCGATTTGGATCACACCGGCGTGTGATTCGACTCCCGCAAATGGATACGAGGCTGCTTGGTCCAGTCTAAGTGGCTGGAACGACGTAGCTTAGTGCGGTTGCTCAACATGGAGCAGGGCTGTAATTTCATTCTGAAAGACGGTAACGTTTGTGGCTCCGATGTGCTTGCGATATATCCGTCCGTCTCGACCGATGATGAATGCGATGGGTAACCCGAGAACTCCGCCATAGAGTTCGCCGACCTTCGCGTTCCCCATCACAATCGGGTAATTGATGTGGAACTTCTCTGCGAACGGACGCACCGGATCGATGCTGTCGTCCATGGATACCCCGACGATCTGTAAACCGTCGCTTCCGTACTTTCGCTGAAGTTCGACGAAGTGAGGAATCTCTTCGCGGCACGGATCGCACCATGTTGCCCAGAAATCCAGAAGGACAACCTTGCCGCGCAGCGACGAGAGTTGTAGCGTGTTTCCGCCTACTTCCGGGAGTGTGAAATCGGGAGCCGCAGGATGCTGGCTCGTTACGCCTCTGTGGCCCCGGGCGAAGTAAAACCATGCGATGACGCCGACTATGACGACGGCAGGCACGATCCATTGCCTCGACCCGCGCAAGCTATTCTCCCTTAGCGGTTGGATATCCCTTATCGACCCAGTCCGCTCCGAAATTTCCGGGAATGTAAAGCACCTTCACGTTCGTAAAGCCCATCACAGTCAAAGCGTCGAAGGCAGGTTTCACATTTGGGCAGTGATTCCATGGGCAGCATCCACAATAGAGAACGATGGATTTCTTCTTGGGAAGGGACGCGACGCGTTGCTGCAATTGCTGCACTCCCGCTGGGTTCGAGGCCGGGCCAATGTACTCTGAGCCGGGAATGTGCGCCTGCGTGTACAGCACGTGAGATCCAATCTGGATCATCAGCGGCTTTTCTTTTCCCGATTGAAGGATCTTGACCAGGTCCTCCGCCTGGATGAGCTTGGTCGCAGGAATGGAACTCGCCTGACCGACACCTTGAGTGAGAGAAATAAGAGCAAATGCAAGAAGGACGATTACATCATTCGTTCGACCCAGTTTCATGAACGTGACCTTTCTTTTCCGGTATATCTAACAGCCTATATCGTTTGTTCCAAAATTACTGCGCCGCCACTTCGCGCAAGCGATCGGCGGCAATTTCGGGCGTAATGTCGCGCTGCGGTGTCCCGAGCATCTCGAACCCGACCATGAACTTCCGTATGGTGGCCGACCGCAACAATGGTGGATAGAAATGCGCGTGGAAGTGCCACTCCGGGTGATCCGCTCCGTCCGTGGGCGCCTGATGAAAGCCCATCGAGTACGGGAAGGGAACCCCGAACACCTTGTCATAAGTCGAGGTGATCTCGTGCAAAATTCGACTAAGCCATCGTGAGTCGTCCTGGTTGAAATCTCTCATGCTGGCGATGTGCCGCTTGCTGCAGACGAGAAGCTCAAACGGCCAAACAGCCCAGAAGGGAACCAGCGCTACAAAACATTCGTTCTCGCAGACGATTCGAAGTTGCTGCCGCTTTCTCAAGGGCAACGTAGTCGCAAATAAGGCAGCTTCCGTGCGATTTCAGATAAATACTCTGAGCCGCCAGTTCTTTTGCCGGTGCCTCAGGAATGGATGCTGTTGCCCATATCTGGCAATGCGGATGCGGATTGCTAGCGCCCATCATGGCTCCGCGATTCTCGAATATCTGCACATGATTGATGCTCTGACGTTCGCCGAGTTCTCGAAACTGTTCAACCCAGGTATGGACGACTGGTTCGATCTGCTCAGGTGTCATGGTTGCCAGGGTGAGGTCATGGCGCGGAGAAAAGCAAATGACGCGACAGACTCCGGGTTCGCCCTCGGCGATTAGCAATCCCTTGTTCTGCGTGTCCATGCGCTCACGAGAGGTATCTGGCTTCAATGCCGCAAAGTCGTTGTCGAAGACAAACGTTGTTGAATATTGCGGGTTTCGGATGCCACCGACTCGAGCGTTGCCGGGACATAGGTAACAGCTCGGATCGTATGCAGGCTCGGGCGCGGTCTGCAGTTTAGCGACTTCTCCTTGCCATGGACGAGTCGCGCGGTGCGGGGAAACCAGCACCCACTCATTAGTCAGTGCATTCAGCCGCCGATGCGGATCTTCGGTGAGTTTCAATTTCAGTCCTCGCTGCATTTTACGATGGGATACGTATTTGTCACCCGGATCGCGAATCCTCGCCCGGCGCCCTTTACTGCGCACGTCACAGTGTGATCGGAGACACAGCGATCAAAAATGCAGAGTCTAGAATTTTTGCGGGTAGTCTGAGGTGTCTCATGAACCTGGAAAAAGCCCGCGTACTAGTCTTTTCTATTTTCTTCTTTGTCCTGTTGGCATTCGCAGTGATCTATCATCCAACCGATGCGATGAGCAGCCCGCCGGACCAGGGTCCAGCCGTTCTACCCATAGGTAAACCTCTGCAGATCAAGGCGCCACTCGGATTGCCCCCGGTTCCGATCCCTCCCGACAATCCGCCGACTGCGGAAACAGTCTCCCTGGGCCGGCAACTCTACTACGATCCCCTGCTGTCTGCCGATAATACGATCTCGTGTGCTTCGTGCCATGGGCCGCAGATGGGATTCACTGACACGCGCCCGGTCTCTCTCGGAGTGGGAGGAAAGCAAGGAACGCGGCACTCTCCGACCGTAATCAACTCCGCTTACAGCTCCCTGCAGTTCTGGGACGGCCGAGCATCGAGCCTCGAAGAACAGGCTAAAGGGCCGATCGCCAATCCGGTGGAGATGGCTACGAGCCATGCTGCGTTGTTAAACATCTACAGGCGGATCCCAAGTATGTTGCGGCATTCAAGCAGGCGTGGGGCACCGACCAGATCACCATCGACCTGGTCATCAAAATCGATCGCCTCATTTGAACGAACCGTGCTCAGTGGAAATTCTCCATTTGACCGCTTTTACTATGGACATGACAAGAAGGCCCTCTCTGCTTCGGCGCAGCGCGGTTTGAAGCTGTTCAGCGATCCCAAGAAAGGCAATTGCGCCGTCTGTCACACCATCGGCAAGGACTACGCATTATTCACCGATAATAAGTTTCACAATCTTGGGATAGGCGCAGATGTGCGTGGGGACATGGTCGATCTCGGCCGGTTCACTCAGACCAAGAATAAGGCGGACTGGGGAGCATTCAAGACGCCGACACTTCGCAATATCGCGCAGCGCGCTCCTTACATGCACGATGGCACATTCCCAACATTGAAGGATGCCCTCGGCCACTACATCGGAGGCGGGAACCTCAATCCGCATCTGGATAAGGAAATGCACGCGCTGGACTTCCTGAGCTTTGACGAACGCGACGATATCCTCGCATTCATGGATTCTCTGACCGCTCCGCTGCCGGACAATTTGGGTCCGCCGGCCAAATAGCCGCGACTTTTATTGCTCTGAGATATAGCCAGGGACATCAAGACAGGAGGGTTTCAGCCTCCGCTCTTGATTCACATTTTCGTCGAGTTGATCATCATCAGTGCGAACAGCAGAGGCAGATAAATAACGGTCGCTTGCAGGACGTGACGTGCGCGCATCTTCGATTGCGCGCTGACCAGCGGAAGTTCAGAAACGCGAGCCGAATGCCAAAGTACAACAGCGCGAAATCCAAGAGCCACTGCGCCGACCAGATAAATACTGCCAGCCATTCCCATGAAAGTGGGCAGCAAACTCAGCGGGATCAGGATGATGGAGTAGGCGAGTATGCGGCGCGCGGTTGATCTTCCATCTTCCTCAACCACCGGCAGCATCTTGATTCCGCCTTTCGCATAGTCTTCGCGATAGAGCCACGCAATTGAGAAAAAATGCGGGAATTGCCACACGAAGAGAATGGCGAACAGGATCAGTGTCCCCCATTCCAGTTGGCCGCGAACCGCGGTCCAGCCTAGTACTCCGGGCATCGCGCCAGGAAACGCTCCGATGAACGTGCAGATCGGAGACACACGTTTGAATGGGGTATAGGCGACGAGGTACACAACCGAAGTGAGGAAAGTCAGGAAACCAGTGAGCGGATTCGTGAACACCGCGAGGTAGAGCGAACCTCCGGCCGAAGCTAGCATTCCCACCGTCATCGCATGCGCCAGGCTCATTCTGTCCAGCCGGAATCGGCCGGAGCGCTGTACGTCGCATATGGGAATCGACGTCGTGCTCCATCACTTCGTTGAGAGCAGCGGTACCACTCGATACCAGCCCTATTCCGACTAGAGCATGCAATAGCCCAAAGCTAATCCATGACACTCCTGCTTTATGAGCGCCGAAAAAATAGCCGCACCATGCCGTCATTACGATCAGTGTCGTGACTCGCAGCTTGGTGAGTTCCGCGTAGTCGCGGAGAAGAGAAGTCGCCCGAATGCGGAAACCGGAGAGAGGCAATGTCATGGTGCTCATGTTAGGCCGTGTTTACTGTGTCCCGGAATACAGTACCTGGCTTGCTGCAGAACAAGCACGCTCGGACCCCACTCCGTAACGTGCTCAAGGAAAGCATAGGTACTCTGATAGTTTTCGAAAGTCAAGCGAAAACGAAAATCGGTGCTCGTCTAAGACTAACACGTTGCCTGCTATCGGACCGTTGCGGGATCCGCCCCGGTTGCCGAAGCAGCCGCAGAATCAAAAGTTTCGGGAGGATCGAAAAAGCATTTATGCCAGATTGCAGCGTCCGACAACTTGCCTGCTTTCCACTGCTGCAATGCCTCAGCCGTTGCGGCGATCATCCCACCGTCGGCGGAGTCGAATATCACTACCACTCCCTGCAGTTCTTGGGACTCTTGGCGATTTCCGGGACCGCCTTTTCGAGCAGGTATTTCGCGTACTCGAGCCGCTCTTGCGGGCTGCTGCTCTTCGCATTGTCCTGGACTCTCTGCACGGAAATGATCTTCACGATCTTCGTGCGCAATGGAGCCCAGTCCCCAGGAAATGGAGCCACTTCCTCACGAGTTACATGAAACAAATCTGCAGCGGGGTTCTGGGGAGAAGTTGCCTGCGTCGCCGTATCGGGAATGCCCTCGGGCATTTCGACGCTGTTTCGCCAAATCCATCCGCGCGACAGTCCGGAAATTCGCACATGAACCCAGTCCGCATTGAAGTCCAGCAGTTCGAACTCGTCGTGCTGGCTGGCAAGGAACTGGGGCTTGGCGCTCAGGCTCGGAGTCGCTACCACCGCAGTGCCGGACTTTTTCACCGCCACGAGGTTCTTGGGATGAGCCATGTTCTTCAGAGTCTCTTCGAGGCTCTCTGCTTCGACCTGCAAAGGGTCTGCTTTCTTGACGCCATTGTCTGGAACCGGCTGGTGACCATTGGCCGGTCGCCCATCCGATGCCAGGCTACGAGTCAACGAGGATGGAAATGTTCCCTTGGTTTCCGGGAAAGTGCGCGCCGGCATTGGGGCTGGCGGGGCCGCGCTCGTTGCAGTAGCCTTGGTCTGTCCCGTTGCCGCTGAGATCGTGCCGGAATCAGACGAGATGGCCGCGAGTTGGGCAGCGAGCTGATCAAGAATGTCTGATTCGATTCGGCCGTTGGACACAAGAAGCTGGTATCCGGAGTGCGAAGGGACAGGATCCCCGTACCAGGCCGTCACTTTGGCGCTAACGCGGACCAGCGAACCGCCGGACGGGACCGGAGTAACTTCGGCTATGGCCTGGTAAAACGCGCGCTGATAGCGATCCAAGGGGTGTTCGCCAGGCTTGGCGAATCCATCCACGACCGGGAGACGTCCCGACATGGACGATTGCATGACCTTCAGCGCTTTCTCGATCGCGGACTTTGACTGCGGGAAAGCTCGTTCGTTGGGATCAGTTTGCGCCTGTGACGCAACGCAGACCGCGCAAACGAGCATGCAGCCCCACACTGAAAGAATCAATCGAACCCGGCCCGGATGTCGTCTCACGGTAACAACTCCAAATCGTCGCGCAAAACCCATCCCCTTTGTCCGTCGTGGGTCTCTATGCCCAGCCAATATGGGGTCGTGATCTCGACGAGAACCTCGCTACCAGCGGGTAGCGATTGGAGCGTAGTCGCGCTGTGGAAGGGCGCGCTCTTGAGCGGAGCTCCCGGCGCTTTCACCAGACGCTCAACCTGTCGGCGCAGATCCTTGACTCTCTCTTCCGCAGTTCGTGGTGGCGCCGCTGCGGCAGTGGGATACGGCGCAGAATCAGCCGGATCTGGCGGCGCCAGAGAGTTCGCAGGTGTGGAAGCCGGAACACTCGACGACGTCTCGTCGACAAGCGCAGGTTGTTTATTCAAGATTGTGTCCTGCTTTTGCTTTTCGAATTCGTCGGTGCTGTGCTTCATCGCCTCGATGGCTTCGAGCCGGTCATGGATGGTTCCGTACTCCGCGCCCTCAACGGATCCGTTCGATGGATGCGACATTCGCCGGTAGTCCTCAACAAAACGTGCGTCGATGTGAAGCACCGTGTGCTTGTCATCTTGTCCCTGAACGACGTAGCGTACGGCGAGGGTGCCAACGTCGTTGGTATTCTTGAAGTTTTGTGGATCCAGCGCTTTGAGCTTGATCTTGTAGAAGACCTTTCCTGGTTCCGTCCATTCAGGGAAGGCGCGAGTCGTTGAGGCGAAGCTGGCGCCGGTCACGTACTCGTCTTTGCTGTACTCCTTGGTTCCCCGGATGATCCCGTTTTGGGCCACGTCCTGCACCACCTGAACTACCTGAGCCTCTGGAAAGGGAACATTGACGATCAGTCCGGCTCCGTACTGAATGGCATCCTTTTCACGGGCATCCAAATGCGACGATGAAAAGAGCACGACTGCGCCGGCGATGAGCAGGCCCATTGCTCTTGGCCGCAAGCGATGGCAACCCGGTCTGCGCAAGAGCTCCATGACTGCCGGCGCAAGCAGATCCAATCTCCGCACGGAAATCCCCCCCACCTGTCTCACGAGTCTCAGCTTTTAAGCTCCGGCGTGTCAACTGCTTTGGCGTCAGTCTGTCGGAGAAACCACAGTTTGCGAATTGACATTGTAAAAAAATTGTAAAAAATTTGTTTGCAAATTGTCTAGAGCTCGTAGTAGCATCCCGCTCCGGTACGGTGGTAGGACCTGAGGCTTTGCAATTGGGTTAGGTTCTTCACCGGATTCGCATGGGAAGGGGTTCTGCATGCGAGTCCAGTGCTCGCCTTTGCATTTGTGGGAATGCAGAAACAGTTGAAAACAAAGATTGCCTGAGGGGTTCGGCATGCACATGGGGATCCGATTTCCGCGGTGTGCGGAATCACCGTGGGGTAGAAATTGCCTCACAGGGGCTCTGGTTCTGGTTTTTCTGATCCTGAGCGGCAGTACAGACGCGAATGCGCTTCCAGCATTCGCCCGTAAGTACGGGCTCCGCTGTTCGGCCTGCCACGAATCGTGGCCGATGCTCAACTACTTTGGCCAGAAATTCAAAGACAACGGCTATCAGTTGATGAACGATCGGGACTCGCCGATCTGGCAGAATCCATCCTACTGGCCGATGACGCTGCGTATCACGCCCTTTTGGAGCCGTGAGAGCACGAACAAAGTTGCAGTCGATGCAACTGGGGGCGGGACCACCGAGACCGAGCTCGCCACCACCGGCTTCAATCTCAGCGGCCTCGACATCCTGACCGGGGGCACTCTGGAGAAGAATATTTCCTTCCTGCTTGTGCCCTCGGCTGACGAGACTGGAGCGTTTCACTTCGAATCCGCAAACGTACGGTTCGATAACCTGTTGCACAGCCCTTGGCTGAACGTCAAAGTCGGCAAGTTCGAACTCGATAGCTTCATTTCTGAGAAGCGAACCCTGACTCTCTCCGCGAATGGCGGGGCTTACCAGCTTTTCCATTTCATCCCTGTGGGCGATGGCAACATCTTCGGCCAACTCGGCGATAACCAACTGGGCGCTGAGTGGATGGGGCACTCCTACAATGATCGGACCCGCATTTCGGCGGCTGTATTCAGTTCCACCGACGGGAACGTGGACGTGCCGTACGGGCAGAACTCGTATAGCACCTTCTTTGCCGCCAGCCAGGCATTCGGCACAAAGGTCGGCGTACAGCGCATCGGCGGCTATGCCATGTATGGTGTTGCCCCGACTACGTACCTGACCAGTGCGGGGATTCCGCTCCCGGGTTCAGGCATTGGGAACAAGAGCTTCAGCCGCTACGGCTTCGAAGGCCTGTTCTATCTCGGCAAACTGGACTTCCAGGTATTCACCCAGCACGGGTCGGATAACGCCTGGTTCGGTGCGTGTTATGGCGACATCATCACGGGAACGTGCGATCCCGCCAACAACAACACGAACGGTGCCACCCTGCCTGCGGGCGCACGCAATCCGACCTGGAATGGTGCCTTCGTAGAAACCCACTTCGTCTGGAGTCCGCAGTTCACGATCTTCCAGCGATCTGAGTGGGTACGTATGTCGCAGCAGGCGATACCGGGAACTCCGTCAGATCTGGGCAATATCGATAACTACGTATTCGGTTACCGTTACAACCCGTTCATGACGAGCCGCGCCGGGTTTGCCTTCCACAACGAGTATTCGTGGTTGCGCCAGCGTGGGACTTCGCCGGTGACCAGCACCGACCTGATCGGCAACAGCTTGATGTTCGGATTTGATTTCGACTTCTAAGCCAACAGCTTGTCGGCGGACACGAGCCGATTATGAGGAAATCTCCGATGCCTAATTCGAAAATGATGCGTATTTGGACCGGCTGCTTGCTGTTCGCGGTAGGAGCATTCTTCGCTGTCCCTGTCGTCGCGCAGGACGCGCCCGATGTGGGGCCCCATCCTCCACAACCCGCGAAACCGATGGAAAGTCATATCGGCAATGTCACGGGGCATTCCATGGCCGCCAAGTCGGACTATCGCCGTTACTGTGCTGGTTGCCACGGCGATCTTGGCGACGGCAACGGCGAAAATGCGGTATGGCTCGATCCCAAACCCCGTGACTTCACCATCGCCACGTTCAAGTGTCGTTCCACTCCGACCGGCACGCTTCCCACGGACCAGGATCTGTTCAACACCATCGGCCGTGGCCTCACCAATTCGAATATGCCTGTCTGGAACACCTTTAGCGACCAGCAGCGCGCCGACCTCGTGGCCTTTATCAAAACCTTCTCGCCGCGTTGGGAGAAGGAAAAATCGGGTGATCCCATCAAAATTCCAGCCGAGCCCCCGGTGACCATCGAAAGCATCTCGCATGGCAAGGAATTGTTCACCAAGCTCGAGTGCTGGAAGTGCCACGGTCCGCAAGGCAAGGGGGATGGCCCCTCGGCGGCGACGCTGACTGACAGCAAGGATCAGCCCATCCGGCCTTACAACTTCGCGGCCGGAGGCGATGATTCCCGGTTCAAGTGCGGCTCTACCAACCAGGACATCTACCGGATCTTCATGACCGGTGTGGATGGAACTCCGATGCCCTCGTTTGCGGATACGATCCAGCCCAATGATGCCTGGGACCTGGTGCATTTCCTGCGCACCTTGCAGGTTAATCGGCACAGCAAAGAGAACGACGTGTTGAAGGCGGCAGGTGGGAGGATCCCTCCCTACGCCGAGAAGCCGTCAGCGACGCCAGCCAGCCCGTCCGGAAACGGCGCTGCGGGCGGCGGCAACTAGAAACGAAATTCCATTTCCGATCGTTGGAACTGAGGAGGCCAAGAAATGCGTGTCAGCAAGTTCAGTGCTGCGATTCTTATTGCAACCTTGTGTCCCGCCCTGATGTATGGCGGAACGATTAGCGGCAAAGTGACTTACACCGGTACACCGGTGAAGCAGAAACCGATCGATATGTCGAAAGAACCGTCCTGCGCGAAACAGCATAATCCGCCGATCACGACCGAGACTGTCGTCACCGGGCCGAACAACGCGCTCGACAATGTCGTCGTCTACATCTCTGCCGGTGCCGATGATGCCAATGCTCCCGCCCAAGCCGTCACCTTCACGCAGAAGGGTTGCCAGTACACGCCTCACATCATTGCTCTCCACACGGGTCAGGAACTTAAGGTTGTAAACGACGATCAGACTTCCCACAACATTCATCCTCTTGCCAAAGTGAACCGCGAGTGGAATAAGTCGCAGCCCCCTGGGGCTCCGCCAATTCAAGATAAATTCGATCAGCCGGAATTCATTTCTGTGAAGTGCAACATCCATCCCTGGATGCACGGATGGTTTGCCGTTCTCAAGACAAATCACTACGCGATAACCCAGGGCGGAGGTTTTACGCTGCCCAACCTGCCTCCCGGCAAGTACACCGTGACGGCGTGGCACGAAGACTACGGCACCCAGCAGCAAGAGGTGACCATCACCGGTAACGAGACGAAGTCTCTGGACTTCACCTTTAAGGCAAAGGCGTACTAACACTCTCTCTGGGGCAGCCGCCTGAGCGGACTGCCCCAGTTCACTTCTCGACGGCATTTCAAGCAAAGGCGAGGAAACATGACCGGCAAGCTACTAGCAGTGATCGTGATTCTGATTGCGCTGGCTTCCGCAGTTCCGATTGTGAGGCACACTTTCCTGGGCGCGACCATTGCTCCTCCTCAGGACATTTCCACGCACGGACCTGAGATCGACAAACAGATGGACGAGACGATGATCGAAGCGGGATTGTCGTTCCTGGCGGCTCAGATCGTTCTCGGCATCTTCGTGTGGGGATACGCGGGCCGCAAGAATGGTCCGCTGAAGACTTTTCCTGGCGGCGCTAAGTACCTGATCCTGGCCGCCGTGCTGCTGGTCGGCGCGGAAGCGCTCGCCCTCGGCGCAATAGGAAGCAAGGCGTGGGCAAAGGTGTACTTCCAACCCGCATCCGCCGACGCTCTTCCCATACAGGTGCAGGCGGGACAGTTCGCGTTCTATTTCCGCTATGCCGGCCCGGATGGAAAGTTCGGATCCCTCCATCCCGAAAAGATAGACGAGGGTAACAGCAATTTTTTCGGGCTCGATCCCGAGAATGACGTGGCTGCCCGCGACGACATCCAGTCAGCCGAATTCGTCATCCCGGTCAACAAAGAGATTCATCTGATGATGCACGCCAAGGACGTCGGACACTCCTTCTACGTGCGTGAGTTGCGGATTCAGCAGGATTTCGTTCCGGGCCTCGATCTTTCTCTTCACTTCACGGCCACAAAGATCGGCAAGTACGAAATCGTCTGCACTCAGCTTTGCGGTCTCGGTCACTACAACATGAAGGGTTATCTGAACGTCATGTCGCAGGAAGATTTCGATAAATGGTTGAAGTCGCAATCGAATACATAGTCGTTTGGCCGCTGGCGCCAACTCTAGCGAGGGAGGAAAAGGGCAATGTCTGAGGCATCCGTACATGTAGCGCACCATGGTCCGCCGACAAGCTTCATTCGAAAGCATGTCTTCAGCCTTGACCACAAAGTGATCGGGAAGCAGTACTACGCTCTGGCCCTGGTAGCGGTCGTGACCGGGATGGTGCTGTCCTGGATCATGCGAATTCACCTCGTCTGGCCTAATGCTCCGATTCCTGGGCTGGGCTGGCTGTCGAAGGTTGGCGCCCCGGGAGGCATTGTCACGCCTGAGTACTACCTGTCGCTGATGACCATGCATGGGACGCTGATGGTCTTCTTCGTCCTCACAAACGCGCCCTTCGCAGCGTTCGGCAACTACTTTCTGCCCATTCAGATTGGCGCGGAAGACATGGCCTTCCCGCGCTTCAACATGATGTCGTTCTGGACCACGTTTGTGGCGTTCTGCATTCTGGTTTCGTCCTTCTTCGTCGGCGATGGTCCGCCGCTCTCTGGATGGACGGCCTATGCGCCGCTAAGCGCTGTGGGCGGTGACCCTGGACCGGGCCAGGCGGTTGGGCAGACCTTGTGGGGACTCTCGATCTTTGTCTTCTGTATCGCGTCGCTGCTGGGCGCGTTGAACTTCATCGCAACAACGCTGGACTTGCGAACTAAGGGAATGACACTGGCTCGCATGCCGATCGTCAGTTGGGCATGGTTCATCACCTCTTGCATCTCGCTGCTGGCATTCGCCGTGCTGATGCCAGCCTGCCTGCTGCTGATACTGGATCGAGTTGCGGGGACGAGCTTCTTCGTACCGTCAGGGCTCAACATCAGCGACCACCTGCAACCGCATCAGGGTGGATCGCCGCTGCTCTGGCAGCATCTGTTCTGGTTTTTCGGCCATCCCGAGGTGTACATCGCGATCCTGCCGGCTATCGGTATCGTGAGCCACATTCTCATCTGCAACATGCGCAAGCCGATGTTGAGCCACAAGACCATCATCTACTGCATGATGGGCATCGGATTCCTCAGTTATATGGTCTGGGGACATCACATGTTCCTCAGCGGCATGAATCCGTTCTCGGCTCTGGTGTTCTCGTTCCCAACGCTGATGATCACGATCCCTGCCACGATCATGACCCTGATCTGGCTGGGCAGTTTGTACGGGTCGAACCTGCGTATCAATAGCGCGTCGCTGTTCTGTATCGGATTCATTTCGATGTTTGTCAGCGGTGGAGTGAGCGGATTCTTCCTCGCGCAGCCCTCCATCGACATTTACCTGCATGCGACCTACTTCGTCGTCGGTCACTTCCACATGGTGATGGGCGTCGCCGCCATTATGGGAGTCTTTGCGGGAACATATTTCTGGTTCCCCAAGATGACCGGACGCATGATGAACGAGACTCTCGGGAAGTGGCACTTCTTCCTGACGCTGATCGGCACCTATGCCATCTTCATGCCGTTCCACTACCTGGGACTGGCGGGCAACGTTCGCCGCTACTCGGCATTCACCGATGATTTCTTGGTGCCTCTTATCCCGGTACACAGGTTCATCACCTATGCGGCTCTGTTCACGGGAGCTGTGCAGCTTCTCTTCATCTTCAACCTGATCTATAGCCACTTTAAGGGCGCACCTGCCTCTGACAACCCGTGGGAGTGCACTTCGCTAGAGTGGTCAACGCCCTCGTCTCCGCCGCCGTTCGATAACTTCGGCGGACAGCATCTGGTCGTTTATCACGATCCTTATCAATACGGCGTGAAGAGCTCGACCGGCGATTATCTGATGCAGGCCTCGCCCGAGCGCGCGGGAGAAACTCCGTAAACCTCCGGAACATGAATTCCGGCTAACGAACCAAGGGCCCAATCAGGGAAGGGAAGAAGGTAGCAGTCATGGCGACAACGCTGCAACCACCGCAAATAGACGTTGAGCGGAAACCGCGAACCAGCGGGAACGGCTCTGGAGCAGGTTCCCGAGGCCCAACCATGGATCCCGGCGATGTTCGCTCGGTCAAGAATTTCTCGGGCGAGCCTACTCGCACGGGAATCTGGGTTGGGCTATCGGCGATTGCCATGACCTTTGCCGCACTGACCAGCGCCCTCTACGTCCGTGAGGGCGCGGCGACGGATTGGCACCATATCGTCCTTCCCCCGATACTTTTCTTTAATACGCTGGCGCTGATTGCCAGCAGCATTACGCTCGAGTTGGGCCGGCGGCGCGTAGCCTCCTTCATGCGGGGCGAAGAGAGCAATCGCTCCACCCCGATGCTGTGGCTGCAATTAAGCATGCTGCTCGGCGTCGTGTTTGTCGTGGGCCAGTACCTCGCATGGTTGAATCTGCGTGCCCAGGGACTGTACCTGCCCACCAACCCCAACAGTTCATTCTTCTACGTGTTCACCGGCGTGCACGTCATCCATGTGCTGGGCGGCTTGGGCGGGTTGAGCCGGGTCCTACTGAAGTTCCGCAGTACGGCGCGTCCCCTGCGCCGAAGCACCATCGATGCCACCTCGTATTACTGGCATTTCATGGGGATGCTGTGGATTTATCTTCTCGGTGTTTTGTGGATCAAGTTGTAAGCGATTCCAGGAGGCAACGTGAGCGAGGCCGATCTGAGCATGGGACACGGCACGGAGATGATGGAAGCCCGGCCATTTGCAGTTCCGTCCAAGAAACTCGTGATGTGGTTGTTCATCATCTCCGACGCCTGTACGTTCGGAGCAATGCTATTCGCCTACGGCTACCTCAAGAATGCGGCAGCCGACTGGCCTCATCCGTTCGAGTCCGCCAGCATTATGAATGCGCTCGTGATGACCTTCATCCTGGTCACGAGCAGTTTGACGATTCTGATGGGCGTTCGGCAGGCGAAAGCGGGGAACAAGTCCAAAGCGATCCAGATGACATTTGTGACCATCGTCCTTGGCTTGATATTCGCCGCGCTCCACTTGAAGGAATGGTTCGGACTCATCGGCGAGGGCGTGAAACTGTTCCAGAATCCATGGGGATCGCCGATGTTCGGAGCATCGTTTTTCGCGATCACGGGACTCCATCTGGCGCACGTGGTCAGCGGAGCCATCGCGCTGTTCGTCGTTGTCTTGGGCTACAAGCGGGGCCGCTACAACTCCGACGATCTCGAGATCTGGGGACTCTACTGGCACTTCGTCGATCTCGTCTGGATGTTCGTCGTTCCTATGGTGTACCTGATGAACGCAAAAGTTTAACGGGAGACTACGATGGATTCAAATCAGGGAAGCTTGAAAGGCGACTTGGTCGTCTACGTGGTGATATTGGCTCTCGCATGCGTGCAGGTGTTCTTCTTAAAAGGCCATCTATTCGCCATGCTCTCGGTGGCGGTGGTGCAGGCGATCCTGGCCGTCAGTTTTTTTCATGCATCTTGGCTCAGAGAAGCAAACGCTGAAGCTGGCGCTGATTCCGGGTACGCTGTTCGTGCTCGTCATGATGAATATGATCTGGGCTGACAGCTACAGGCTCATGTCGATGAAGCCATTTGCGAAGTAGAGGTCCATATATGACAGTGTCGAGTCTCGCACGCAGCCTGAGGGTGGCGCTGGTCGGCGGAGTCGTACTCGCCACCAATGCCGCTTGCTATGCGCAGAGTTGCGCTCTCTGCTACACGCAGGCCGCCGGAGCGGGGCACCGCTTCATCCAAGGGCTGCGCACGGGCATTCTTGTATTGATCGTCCCTCCCATGTTTATGTCGGTCGGGATTACAATCCTGGCCTACAAGAAGCGCAATCGCACGAACGACAAGCCGGAATCCCGGAAGTCGGCGTACGACTGGTAAACGGCAAATTATCCTCGCGCTCGGCTTTCAGACACCTTCCCTCCAGATTGCGTGGCATAATCTTCGAAACATCCTCAGGTGCCCGCAATGCACAAACGTGTCGTTCTTGGCGTCGGCTTTCTTCTGCTCACGATCGTGCTGTCCTGTGCGGCCGCGAATGCTCCTTCCAAGCCGCTGCAGATCTATTTCATCGATGTTGAAGGAGGCCAGGCCACACTGGTTCTGAGCCCCTCAGGACAGTCGCTCCTGATTGATACGGGCTGGCCCGGATATGAGGGGCGAGACGCGGACCGCATCATCGCCGTGGCGCATCAACTTGGGCTGAAACAGATCGATTACGTCCTGATCACCCACTATCACCGCGACCACGTAGGCGGAGTTCCGCAGCTCGTGGACGGCATGAAAGTTGGCACGTTCGTCGATCACGGTCCGAATCTGGAGAACTCGGAAGTGACCCGCACCGATTACGCAGCATACGAAAAAGCTATTGCCGGGCACGCACACGTGGTCGTCAAGCCAGGCTGGGGACTCCCGATCAAGGGAATCGAGGTGCATGTCGTGGCTGCCGCCGGCGAACACATCGACAACCCCCTCCCCAATGCGGGAGAGGCGAACCCTTACTGCAAGTCGGAACCTGCTCCTGCCTCCGACTCTACCGAGAACGCCCGTTCCGTAGGCGTTCTAATCACCTACGGCAAGTTTCGTTTTCTCGACCTCGGTGATCTCACAAAGAAAAAGGAACTGGAACTGGTCTGTCCTAACAATTTGCTGGGGAATGTCGATCTTTTCCTGGTTAGCCATCACGGGATGGATCTATCAAACACCAAATCGCTGGTGTGGGCTCTGCACCCGCGTGTCGCCATTTTCGACAATGGCGCCCGCAAGGGAGCAAGTGCTGCGGCGTGGCAGATCGTGCATGACTCTCCGGGGTTAGAGGGCCTCTGGCAGCTTCACTATGCCGCCCAGTCTGATCGGGACCACAACATCGATGCCGACCACATCGCCAACGTAAAGGAAAACTGCGAAGGGAAGTACCTCAAGGTTTTGGCCGAGAGCGACGGCTCATTCACGGTTACTAACCAGCGCACCGGTGCCGAGAAGACTTACGCCCAGAAGTAAACAGCTTACAATCCAACGATGATCGTGATCGTCATGGGAGTGGTCGGCGCGGGCAAGACCACGGTCGGCCAACTCCTGGCCAAGAACCTGGGATGGAAGTTCGCTGACGCTGACGACTACCATCCTGGTTCGAACGTTGAAAAGATCCGCCACGGGATTCCTCTGACGGATGAAGATCGCGCACCCTGGCTACAGCTTCTTCGGAATGCGATTGTTCGGTGGATCGCCGCTGGCAGCAACGTGGTGGTGGCATGTTCGGCTTTGAAGCGGGGCTACCGCCAGACACTTCAAGCCGGTCCGGAAGTTCGGTTCGTGTATCTAAGAGGGCCGGCATCCCTGATCACTGAACGGCTGCGCTCCAGGCATGGCCACTTCGCAACCGAGCAGATCCTGGCGAGTCAACTGGACGATCTCGAAGAGCCCGCAGATGCAGTCACGGTCAGCATCGAGGCTTCTCCTGAAGAAATCGTCTGTGAAATCTGTAAAGCGCTCCGCTTGGAGTAGAATCCTCACACCGCAGAACGAGCTCCGAACGTTCTCCGACGAGCATCCGGAACTTGCCCTTGGATACAGCACCCAACCGTCTGGAAGCCGCTACCGTGTCCCGACTCATGTGGCGGTTGATGCCCTTTCTCTTTCTCCTCTATATCGTCGCTTACCTTGACCGAATCAACGTTGGTTTTGGCGTCCTGCAGATGAAAGGACAGCTTGATCTCAGCGATCGAGTGATCGGGCGGGCATCGGGGATGTTCTTTATCGGTTACTTCTTCTTCCAACTCCCCAGCAATCTGGTCCTGGAGAAGTTTGGTGTGCGGCGCTGGATTTCCGCCCTGATGATGGTTTGGGGCGTGGTCTCGTGTCTGATGATTTTCATCCGCGGGCCGATCAGCTTCTACACGATGCGTTTTCTGCTCGGGGCCGCCGAAGCTGGATTTTTCCCTGGAATCATTCTTTATATGAAGCACTGGTTTCCGTCCCGGGCGCGAGCCCGAGCGGTGGCCTGGTTTATGACGGCAAACCCCCTGGCAGGCATCGTCGGCAGTCCGATTTCTGGTGCCCTGCTGGGAATCCATGGCCGGGGACTCTCCGGCTGGCAATGGATGTTTCTGCTCGAGGGCGCTGCCGGCCATCGTGCTCGGAGCGGCGGTGTATTGGACTCTGGCCGATACGCCCGCCGACGCAAAATGGCTGAAGCCCGAACAACGAACCCTGTTGCTGGAGGCTCTGGCTGCCGAACGCCAAACGGAGTCTCGACTGACGAAGAGTAGCGTCTGGGCGGCTATCTTCAGCGGACGAATCTGGCTGTTGTCGATGGTGTACTTCGGGGTCTCCACAACCATGTACGGGGTTACGCTATGGTTGCCAACCGTGATCAAAGCGCTCTCCGGACTGAGCAACTTCGCGACTGGGTTGATCGCTGTTCTGCCATTTGTCGCAACCACAATCGTCATGGTGCTGGTGGGCATGCATTCGGATCGCAGTGGAGAACGTCGCTGGCATACCGCCGCGCCGGCATTCGTAGCCGGAGCCGCTCTGATCGGGGCCGCTTACGGAAGCACGACGATTGTTGTCGTTAGCGGACTCGCGTTGGGAATGGCATTCGCGGAAGGTATGGTTGGCCCTTTCTGGGCCATGGCAACCTCCCGTATGACGGGCCTCTCCGCCGCTGCCGGGATTGCCGTCATTAACTCGCTGGCCAACCTGGGGGGCTACTTCGGTCCGGATATCATTGGGTTATTTCGGTCGGAGACCGGAGGCTTCCGCGGGGGCCTGATTGCCATTGGCCTTACGGTCGCCCTGAGTGGTTGCATTGCTCTCATCGTCGGACGATCGCCGCATTCTGTAGCCAGTTGAGGCCCCAGGGGAATTATCACTCCGAGGCCTTCCCGCTTCGTTCCACTCCGTCGATTGTTTACAATAGACGCTTCGTCCACTTGGCAGACGTAAGTCCTTATAGGGAAGAACGCAATTTTGGATCAGTTCAACAATAATGGCAGTGTGGCTCCGACTGTCTACTGGCGTGTCGAGGGCAGTCTCCTCGACCTGACCGTAGTGCGGCCTGTGGCCTTTTTTACCTGGAATGCCCAGACGTTTACGGACCGCTTCCGGCGTCGTGGTCTGATCTTCCTCATGGCGGTCACTGCGCCCGTTTCTCTATTCCACGAACCGCAAATTCGCGACCAGGGTCGTGCACACCGTCCTGCGTGGCGTCACCCGCGACCGTCTGGATCTGCTTGGCGAAGAATACTTCGATTACAAGTTGAAGCCTCGCCTGAAGCAAACAGGTGTCCGCCAGGTGCAGGAACTCGTTCGCGCCGGTTCCGACGTAGTGCTCGTCAGCCAGGCGCTGGACCACATCATGCGCCCGCTGGCCCGGCATCTGGGTGTGCGGCAAATCGTGGCGAATCGACTGGAATTCCGCGACGGTGTCGCCACCGGACGCCTGCTTTCTCCTGTTATCCGCCCTCGCGGCGCCTTTGCGCCCTTCCGCGAGAACATGCCCGACGGCCGACGCGCTCCGAAAACGCTAGCGCGCCATCTCGACATTTCCGCCGAACAATTGCGTTCGGCGGTGGTTCCGGTCGCCCGGCAAACGCCCGTTGCGGACGGTCCAATCGTTCATTTCGAAGGACAACGTCAGGCTCAGGGATTTTCAGTCCGCCGCGCATTTGCAGGCAAACAGGTCATGCTCATCGGCGTGACCGGCTTCATTGGCAAAGTCTGGCTGGCGAATACTCTTCTTGACCTATCCGACGTCAAGCGAATTTACCTCCTGATTCGTCGTCAGAAATCGAATCCCGCCGACAAGCGCTTCCAGAAGATGATCGAGGACTCGCCTGTCTTTGATCCGCTGTTCGAAAAGTATGGCGATCGGTTTCGCAGAGTTTCCTGCGCGAAAAAGTCGAGGTTGTCGAAGGGGATGTCACCCAGTCCGGGCTTGGGCTAAGTGACGACATTGCAAACGTTTTGCGGCAGAATCTCGACCTGATTATCAATAGTTCAGGTCTGACTGATTTCAACCCGGATCTGCGCGACGCTCTTGCCGCGAACACAGACGCGCCGCTCAATATTCTGGAATTTGTCCGCACCACCGATCATGCCGGATTGGTCCACCTCTCAACCTGTTATGTTGCGGGAGAGCAGGATGGCCGAGTCGGCGAAAAGCTCACCCCAAACTACAATCCGCGAGGACTCGCCGACTTCGATGCCGAGCAGGAGTGGCGGCGTCTGCATGAACTCGTGAAAGAATGCGAGGCGCGCTCGGAAAGTGAAGAAGTCACGTCCGGCCTACGCATGCAGGCCCAGTCCAAAGAGCATGCTGCCAAAGATCTGCAGGGTGCTGCGCTCGAGAACCAGATTCGAAAAAACCGCGTCCGCTGGTTGAAGACATACCTGACCGAGACGGGAACGAGACGCGCCAAGGAACTCGGTTGGCCGAATACCTACACGTTGACCAAGAGCCTCGCCGAGTCGCTGATCGCAAAGTACGGCAGCGGACTTCCCGTGGCTGTGGTTCGTCCCGCTATCGTCGAGACTTCGGTCCGCAAGCCGTTTCTAGGCTGGAATGAAGGCATCAACACATCCGCGTCGCTGTCCTATCTATTGGGGACCTATTTTCGCCAGTTGCCTTCGAACGAGAGCAAGCGTCTCGACATCATTCCGGTAGATTCGGTTTGTGCCGGCATGACTCTCATTGCCGCTGCAGTCATGGAGCGCCGCCACGACACGATGTATCAATTGGCAACCTCTGTGACGAATCCTTGCGATATGGGCCGCTCGATCGAACTTACGTCGCTCGCTCATCGCAAGCACTACCGCGCCCAGGAAGGCTTGGAGTCCTGGCTGCGGCTGCGCTTTGACGCGATTCCCGTGTCCAAGACGCGCTACAACCGCATGTCCGCCCCTGCGCAACGCGCCATCGTGAAATCGATTCAGCGAGTCATGTCGCCGCTCCCTCTAAAGAAAGCACCGCTGGTGAAGACCGAACGCAGCCTGGAGCGCGTGGAAAAGCTCATTGAGCTCTTTGAACCATTTATCCTGCTGAACGAGCACGACTTCATCGCGGAGAATATTGAGAAGCTTTCGTACGCGCTCGTACCCGAGGAGCGGGATCAATTTGGCTACGATACGCATTCGCTCGATTGGTGGGAGTATTGGATCAACATTCATATCCCGGCTCTGCGGCGTTGGACTTATCCTCTGATTGAAGGACGTCCTCTGGAGGCTCGGCCGCCTCGCACATTTCAGCTTGCGCCCGCAAACGGGGACGCAGTGAAGACCGGAACTGACGGAGCAACGTGGCGATATTCCTGACCGGATCCACCGGATACATCGGCGCACATGTGGCGGCCAACCTTCTTGACCAGCACGGCGCATCGCTGAACCTGCTCGTGCGCGCTCGCGACCCGCAGGAAGCTCAATTGCGGCTGTGGCGTGGTCTGCAGTTACATTTGGATTTTCCTCGTTTCTACGAATACCTCCAGACGCGGGTGCGAATCTTTGTTGGAGATCTGACTTCTCCCGGGTTCGGATTGGGACGCGACGAGTACGATCGCCTCATCCACACAACAGACTCGGTGATTCACTGCGCGGCATCGCTCAATCGCAAGTCAGAGAAGACCTGTTTGAATGTGAACCTGCGTGGCACCCTCGAAGTGCTGACTCTTGCCCGTCACGCCGAGCATTATCACGGTTTGCGCCGCTTCAGCGAAGTCAGCACCGTTGCCGTGGCGGGAAAGCGCAGCAACGAAGTCGTTACTGAGGACCGGTCCATCGAGTGGGACCGTTCGGACTACGATCCTTACGCGCGCACCAAGAAATTCTGCGAGCATATGGCTCGCGTACTCCTGCCGGACACTCCGAAAACTATCTTCCGCCCCAGCATCGTACTCGGGGATAGCCGCCGTGCCGAGACCACGCAGTTCGATATGGTGAAGGCATTTGTATTCCTTGCCGGATTGCCAGCGCTGCCCTTCCGTCCGAACGACAAGATCGATATCGTGAATGTGGATTTCGTTGCCGATGCCATCGCCACCCTACATCAGAAAGATCAGCCAAGGTGGGATACGTATCACCTTTCGTCCGGGACCTCGTCGCAAACGTTCCGCGAATTGACGACGGCTCTTGCCTCCGCACAGCAGAAGCGTAAGCCAGTCTTCGTTCCGTTCACGGAAAAGCCTTTTGCCAGTTCGGTCAATTTCCTTTCGAATCGCAAAGGACCTCTGGGTTACGGCGCTTCGCTGATGAAAGTGTTCATGCCGTACCTCGTCTGGAACACGGTATTCGACAACACGCGCGTCACCTCAGAACTGGGCCGCAGACCGGTTCCGTTCTCGCAGTACAGCTTTCCGTTGCTCAAATTCAGCCGCGAAAACAACTTCGAGTACAAATATCAGCCCTGGCCGGCCGCCCGCGGAGGTAGCGCCGCATGATGGATTTCATCCTCGAGGCCTGGGTCAGTACGAACATCGAACGCGCCAAAGCACGCTGGATGCTCGGCGGCAATAAGCCTTGGCAACCCGGGAAGAAGCTGAAACTGCTCTTCGCCGGCTACAACGGCACCCGCAACATGGGCTCGGACGTCCGCGTCGAGGAAATGCTGCGGCAGATACGCCACATTCTGGGTGCCGAACGCGTCGATTTCAGCGTCATGAGTCAGGTCTTCGAATACTCCAAGGGATATTTCGAAGGCACGACCCAAGTGCACCTGCCGGATATCTTTCCGCCATTCCTGTTTGATGAAGTTCCCAAGCATCATGGTGTGGTCGCCTGCGAAGGCTCGATGTTCAAGAGCAAGTTCGCGAACGCTCTGACGACGATGATGATCGGTTCGCTGGGGATCGCAGCGGTCGAGAACAAGCTGTCGGTTGGATACGGCGCCGAAGCCGGTCACATGGATCCGCTGGTCGCGAAGATGTGCGGCCGCTACTGCAAGAACTCGCTGGTGATTACGCGCAATGAGGAATCGCGCACCGTTCTGCGCGAACTGGGTGTTCCTACAGAAATCGGAACCGATACTGCCTGGACATTCGAGCCGCGCTCCGCGGAGTATGGCCAGAATATCCTTCGACAGGTGGGCTGGGATGGCCAAACCCCTGTCCTCGTAGTGTGTCCCATCAATCCATTCGAGTGGCCAGTGAAGGCATCCGTCGCGAAATATGCGATTCGTAGTCTGACCGGCGCATACAAAGACAGCCATTACCGGACCGTCTATTTCCATAATTCCGGACCCGAGGCGGATCGGGCGTACCAGCATTATCTGAATTCAATTGCGAACGCTTTGTCCGCCTTCCGTAAGCAGCGCAATGTATTCATCATCCTGGCTGCAACTGAGCGCCTCGATGCCCGCCCGGCAAATAGAATTTCTGAGAAGCTCGGTGGTGTGCCTGTTCTGACGTCAGATCAGTACAACATGTATGAACTGGTGAGCATTCTGCGCTCTTGCCACATGATGGCTTCCTCGCGCTATCACGGGATCGTGACCTCGATGCCGGGCCTGGTCCCGTCCTGTGGCATCACTATGGATGAGCGCATTCGAAACCTCATGCGCGAACGCGGACATCAGGAACTGCTGATGACCGTCGATGATCCCGATCTCGAGCAGAAACTGCTGGGCGCCCTGGAAATACTGGCGACCGAAGGTGAGCGCATCGCAGATGGCATCGCTCGCACTGTTGTAAGAAATTTGAGAGTCATGGCGCGAATGGGAGTTTTCTTCGAAGAAGAACTTCAGCGGCGATATCCCGAATTCCCAACGCGCAGGGGCGAATGGAGTTGGGAAGACTACCTTCCGCCTATGAACGATTCATTGCGGCAGTTGGTCGCTGCGTATAGTTAGTCAGTCGAGTCCCAGACATAAAACATGCCTTTCGTCGGAGACATCTTCGCGCAACTCAAGAGTGCGCCGAACACCACGGTTTTGCAGGAAATCCGCGACGGCCAGATCACGGGTGTGACTGGCAGCGAATTTCTCGAACTGGTGCGCAAGGCTCGCACGTTTCTTGCTTCAAGAGGATTGAAGAAAGGGGACCGGTGTGGCCTGCTCGCAGCCAACAGCATCCGGTGGATCGCTTTGGATCTGGCTGCCATGGCCGAAGGCCTGATCGTTGTCCCCCTGTACTTCCGGCAAGCTCCGGCAGAACTGGTCGCCATGATGAAAGACAGCACGCCGTCGCTGGTCTGCTGCGGCGATGTTGCCCTGCGCAATGGAATTCAGCAGACTTGGACGGAAGCTCCGCCACATTATCTATTTGACGAGATATTCGCAGGAGTAGACGGCATCACGCTCGACCGTCCTCAGGTCCGCGATGAAGATCCGGTCACGATCATCTATACCTCCGGAACTTCCGGCGAATCGAAAGGCGTGGTGCTGACTGCCGCGAATGCCGGCTTCATGCTGGGCTGCACCTCGGCGCGCCTCGACCTGCTCATGGGTGGACGCAGCGGTCAGGACCGCATCTTCCACTATCTCCCGTTCAGTTTCTGCGCGTCATGGATCGCAGTGCTCACGTTCATCCTGCGCGGCAGCCTGGTTACCCTGAACACCGATCTCACGAAGATTCCGAATGACATGACGGCCGTTGCGCCGCACTATTTCCTCAACGTTCCGCAGTTGCTCGAACGGATGCGTCGAGGCGTGGACGAGCAGATCGCGAACAGAGGTGGTGTGATCAACCTGGTCTATCGGCGTGCAGTCGCAGCCTGGATGGGCAAAGCGCCCGGTTCAATCTCCTCAGGAGCGATCTGGTTCTGGCTTGCGAACGCGGCAATCTTTCCCGCGATCCGCAAGAAGATGGTCGGGCCTAACCTGAAAGCATTGATCTGCGGTTCGGCCCCCCTTCCGCTTGAGACACAAGAGTATTTCCGCATGCTTGGCATCCCGGTGCTTCAGGTCTATGGTCTGACCGAGACGACGGGAATTTGCACGATGGATGATCCGCGCAAGCCGGTGCCCGGGCGAGTGGGTCCGTCAATTCCAGGGATCGAGATGAAACTGGCGGAGAATGATGAAATGATCGTCCGTGGGCCGAATGTTTTTCCCGGTTACTGGAACCGGCCTCAACAAACAGCCGAAGTACTCCGCGACGGATGGTTTCATACCGGCGACCAGGGAGAACTGGATTCGACTGGCACCTGGAAGATCGTGGGCCGGATTAAGAACCTCATCGTGCTCGGTTCCGGCCACAAGATCGCGCCCGAAACGATTGAAGAAGAAATCGCACATCTCCTGCCTGCCGCGCAGCAGGTCGTCATTGTAGGCAACGGCCGTGGATACCTCTCCGTGATCGTGACCGGAAGCCTGACCGGCGAGCAGGTGCAAGCCGCACTTGATGCGGTGAATCCGCGCTTGCCGCATTACAAACAGGTGCGTGTCTTTAAGGTGCGGCAGCAGCCATTCTCCATCGAGAACGGCATGCTGACTGCCAATGGCAAGCTGAGGCGCGATCTGATCTCAGCCCGCATGAAGTCCGAGATCGAAGACATGTATCAGGTGAAACAAGCGGTCTAGCTCCAGACAGGAATCGCAATTGAAAGACTTCAAAGGACAGGCGCTCTCGTGGGCATCGACGAACGGAGTCATCGAACTCCTGCTTCACCGCCCGCCCTGCAACGAGCTGGGCTCCCTGTCTCTCGGCGAATTAGAGCAGTTCGTCGCCGAACTCGAGGAACTGGAAAAAGGCGCGCACGCGCTCATCATCCACAGCGAGTTGAAGCCGGGTTTCTGCGCCGGTGCGGACCTGCGCGAATTGTATGAACGCTCCGAACAGATGGAAAAATCCCAAGCTGTTAGCGGCGTCCGTGATTTTCTGGAGCGTATCCATGCTGTGCTGAATCGAATTGATGGATCACCACTGACGACCATTGCTGCCGTTCACGGCGTGACCTTCGGGGGAGGCTTTGAACTCGCTCTTGTGTGCGATCTCATTTTCGCGGATAAGCTGGCCCGTTTTGCCTTTCCGGAGCTCAGACTTGGCCTGATTCCCGGGTTCGGCGGAATCCCGCGCCTCAAGCGCGATCTCGGGAACAGTGTGGTTCGCGATCTGCTCTTGACCGGACGCAGTTTTAACGCAACCAAGGCGCAGCAAATTGGGTTGGTGAGCCAGGTCGTTGGCGAGGGAGAAGCGCTGCGAGCCGCGCGCGCAACCGCGGCGCAGTTGGGAAAGTTCGACCGGCATACGGCGGCAGCGGCCAAGCAATTCATCAAGCCCGTTCCGCACGAGGAACTTGCACGTGAAATTGATATTTTCTGTGAACTGTTTGAGCGCCCCGCAGTGCGAGCTGGACTAAAGAAATTCGTAGAAAGTACCGACGCGCAGCCATATCTACCGTAAACGTAAGAAGGACAATTAAGCAGAACCATGCCCACGACTGATCAGACCCTTACCGAGATCCTGAACCTCGCAGCAACCCACTTCAAAGTTCCGCGCGAAAAGCTGTCGCCCGACGAAGATTTCTTTAAGACTTTGGGCATTGATAGCCTTCAGACGCTCGATCTGCTCACCAAGCTCGAGAACCATTTCCATGTCGAATTGCCGGATTACGAGTTACAGGGAGTCAGCGATTTTCGTACGCTGGCGGGCAAAATACAGGCTCGCCTCTAAAACATAGCTTTCCGCACCAGTACAATGCGAATTGCTTGTTAATCGCAAGGGAACATCGCCCGTCACGGCTGCTCCGGTTGTTCAATCAACCCTCTACAATCTAGAATCACAAGTTTCCCGATGCTTGATCTTCGCCAATACACCTGTCTGGGCGCTGCCCTGCGCGACGCGCTCGATCGCTTCCCGGCGGAAATCTGCCTGATCGAAGCGGAGCGTGATCGCGAGAAACTGCGGCTGACCTACTCCGATTTCAAGGAGATCGCGCTTCCCCTCGCCCGCGCCCTCGAAGATGCTGACTTCGACCCCAACGACCGCGCGGCAATCATCATGACGAACCAGTCGAAATGGCTGATCTCAGCGTATGCGATCTTCTACTGCGGCGGGGTTCTGGTTCCAATCGACTACAAGCTCACTGCTGCGGAACATCTGCAGTTGCTCGCGCACTCCAAGTCAAAGGTGCTGGTCGTCGAATACCATCTCTGGCGCGCCATCATGCAGGCGCCGGATTTCCAGAAGATCACGACCAAGATCGTGCTGGTGACGGAAGCCCCGCTGGGCGCGGATTTAGCTGGCGCATTCCGCTGGGAAGATTTCAAGCGCAAGGGTGCTCCCGACTTCGTGATGCGCCAAAAAGATGACGTAGCCTGCATCGTCTATTCCTCCGGTACTGGCGGCCGGCCCAAGGGCTGCGTTTTGACCCACGAGAACTACATCGAGCAGTGCCGGTCGCTGACAGCCTGGTATCCCTTCTGGCCCGGAGTGCGCTACTTGAGCATTCTCCCGACGAACCACGCCATTGACTTCATGGTCGGCTTCATCGGGCCCTTCGTCTGTGGAGCCTGCGTCGTGCACCTGAGGACTCTTCGCCCCGAGTTTGTGCGCGATGCGTTTGTCCGCTATCGCATCACCTACGTTTCACTGGTTCCAATGATCGTGAAAAATCTTGAGCGCGGCCTGCGCGCGAAGTTCGACGAATTGCCTTCCTGGAAGCGCACCTTTCTGAACTCGATGATCGGCATCAATCGGCTGCTCACGAAGCGCCGTCCGAATGTGAAGCTGAGCCGCATGTTGCTGCCAAACATCCATCGTGGCTTCGGTGGAGAACTACTGGCGCTCATTACCGGGGGCGCCTTCATGGAACCTTCGACCATGCAGTTCTTTTACGACCTGGGTGTTCCGGTAGTAAATGGGTACGGACTGACCGAGGCGGGCACCGCGCTGACTCTCAATGATCTGAAGCCCTTTCGCGCCGATACAGTCGGAAAGCCGCTACCTGGGGTCGAACTACGCATCCTTAATCCCGGCGAAGACGGGGTTGGCGAAGTCGCCGTCCGCAGCAAGACCGTGATGTCTCACTATCTTGACGATGCGGAGCTTACCTTGGAGACCATCGTCGATGGCTGGCTTCTGACGGGAGATCTGGGCCGCTTCGAGAAGCATGGCCATCTGCAACTCTTTGGCCGCAAGAAGAACATGATCGTGACCGAAGGCGGGAAGAACATTTACCCCGAGGATATCGAGACAGTATTCGATGGACTCGCGGTGAAGGAGTACTCGGTTTACGCCGCCAACTACATCTGGCCGAAAAAGGAATTGGGCGGGGAAAAGCTGGTTCTGGTGATTCGTCTCGAGCAGAACCAGACCTTCGACAGCAAACTACTAGAGGATGTTTCAGCGCGCAACCGCCGAATTCCCGATTTCAAACGAGTCGGCGGATACCTCATCTGGGACAAGGATTTCCCTCGCACGGCATCGATGAAGATCAAACGCCAGGTGCTTGCGGACGAAATTGCGAAGGCTGTGGACCGTTCGGCAGTCTTAAGTCTGTAAGCAACTGCTGAACCGAAGCGCTCTTTTACACTCTGCTTGATATCAAAACCACCGTGGGGCAAAGCTATCTCGCTATCGTGAATCCGGCAGCAGGCGGTGGCAAAAGGGGCAAACTCCTTGGCCCGGCGCTTGATCGCCTGCGTGCCGGCGGTCTGACCATCCAGGTTGCCGAAACCCGCGCTACAGCGCATGCGACCGAGATCGCGCGAAACGCCTATGCCCGGGGTGTTCGCAACTTCATCGCTGTCGGTGGAGACGGTACCTCCTACGAGATTGTGAACGGGCTCTTTCCTGAATCGCTGGGTAAAGAGCGTCCCACGCTGGCTTTTCTGCCACTCGGGACCGGCAATTCCTTTCTGCGCGACTTCAGCGACCAGGGCGTGGAGTACGCGATCGAATCATTGCTTTCAGGACGACAGCGTTCCTGCGACGTTCTGCGCCTGCGACACCGCGCCGGAGTGATCCATTTCATCAACCTGCTCAGCATGGGGTTTTCGGCCGACGTTGCGACTCTCCGCGAACGCAGCTTCAGCTCATGGGGAGAGTTGGGATACATCACGTCGATCTTCCTGACGCTTGCCCGATTCAACCGCCGCCCGTTTCCATCGCGCCTTGAAGGCGAGCCGGAGTTCGACGATCGCAGCTGCCTGTTCGTTACGTTCAACAACAGCAAATTCACTGGTGGCACGATGATGATTGCCCCGCAGGCCGACATCAACGACGGCCTCATCGAATACGTTCGTTGGGGCCCGATCGGACGTCTGGGACTGATCCGCAATCTGCCTGGTCTTTATGACGGCACTCATGTCGAGCACCCCTTGGCCGAGCGCAAGGCTGTGAAACGCATCGAATTCAACCTCGACAGTCCGGTTGATGTGATGGTCGATGGAGAAGTGCTTACCCTGTACTGCGAGGAGATTGATGTGCTGCCGGGTGCACTAAACGTCGTCGCCTGATCCCCGTGATATAAGAGTTGAGGCATGCCGAAAGCAAGCAACAACCGAGAGCAGGCCGCGGGCAGTCGCTCAAGGAAGAAGGTCTTTCTATTCGGCCTCGTTGCGATTCTCTTCGTCGGAGCCTTCGCCGGAGGCCGCTACTACAAGAATCACAAGTATGATTCCTTAGCGAAGTGCCTCGCCTCAAAGCAAGCCAGGATGTACGGCCTATATTGGTGCCCGCATTGCGCCGATCAGAAACGAATGTTTGGCACTTCTTTCGAGTACGTGCCCTATGTGGAATGCGCCATCCGGGGTTCCCGCGAAATGGCGCCGGAGTGCAAATCTGCCGGAGTGAAGTTGTTCCCCAGTTGGCAGTTCGGCGCCGAGCCGCCCAAAGAAGGAGTGTTGTCTCTCGAAGAATTGAGCCAAAAGACCGGGTGCAGCCTGCCATGAGCGTGACCCGGAGATCCTGCCCGATTCTTTATTCGACCATCGCTGTTATCTCCCTGGCAGGTGCGATCGTTTCTTCGGTATCGCTTCAGCGGCATTACGCAAGATCTGCTACTGCCTTCTGCGACTTCAGCCAGCAGTTCAACTGCGACATCGTGAACCGAAGCGAGTGGTCGGCGATTGCCGGTATTCCGGTTGCTGCAATTGGTGTAGCGGGATACCTGTTCTTGTTTGTCCTGTCCACCTTGAGACGGTCGCGGCCGGAGACTCCCAACTGGCTCTTAGGGGGCGCCGTTGTGGGCTTCGTTTTCGCGCTGTACCTTACCTACATCGAAGCTTACGAACTGATGACATGGTGCATCCTGTGTGTAGGATCGCAGCTGTTGATATTCGCCATCGCCGTGCTGGCGGCGATCGTAAAGTGGAGAAGTTCCAAACCCTGAGAGTTTCTGCTGCTATATTCTGAAATCCCACTCTCCTGATGGAAGATCGCCAGAAGACTGACAACGCTGTTAATTCGAGCAGCCATTTCGTCCGTGGAGAATTCGCCGCGGGCGACTTGCGTCTTCATGAATTCCACAGCCGCATCTTCCAGAACTCAAGATTCCTGCGCGTCTGGCTGCCACCCGGATATGACGAGCCGCAGAATTCCGCACGGCGGTACTCGGTGTTCTATCTCAACGACGGCCAGAATCTCTTTGAGCCAATCTCTTCCTTCAACGGAAGCGAATGGCAGGTGGATGAAACCGGCGATCGCTTGATCCGTGAAGGTGTCGTCCCCGCGATGATCTTTGTCGGCATCGACAATGCCGCGAAAGATCGCATGCGCGAGTACATGCCGCATCGCTCTCTCAATCCGATGCTGGTCCGGACGCTCGGCAGCCGCTATCCCAGCTTCTTAGTCGACGAAGTCATGCCTTTTGTTGCGAGAACCTATAGGATCTCTGTGCGCCCGGAGCATACGGGCCTGGGCGGATCCTCTCTTGGCGCTCTGATTTCCCTGTACACCGTAGCCGTTCGTCCCGATGTGATTGGCCGCCTGCTCATCGAAAGCCCGTCACTCTGGGCCTCCAACCGGCAGATGATCAGGCAGAGCCGTGGAGTTCGCCGCTGGCCCGAAAGGGTCTTCCTTGCGACTGGAACCGCGGAATCTGGCCGCCCTGAGAAAGATCAGAGCATGGTCGATGATGTCCGCGAGCTTTCGGGGATCTTTCGCCGCGCGGGATTGGACGATCGGCGGCTCAAACTCGTCATCGATGAAGGCGCCACGCACCACGAGTCGGCATGGGCGCGCCGCTTTCCGGAAGCGCTGTCGTTCCTGTTTGGAAATCCCGGCAGCCGCTAATGCGCAGGAAGTGCAACGTGGCCAAGGAGACCGCCCGACAACTGTTCGGGGATGACAGGATTCTTCTGAGAGGCTTTCCAGACCGCATAAAGCAGGATCGCCATTGCAATTACCGAAAGCTGAACGTGCGTCCATCGTGTGACCGGCGCCAGCAGCGGCAAGGTGTACACCAGGTATAAAAGCGTGCCCATTCGGAATTGGGTCAGACTGTCTTGGCCGACAGCCCAGTCACTCAGCAGCAGGATCGCCGGGGCAAGAACCACGAGATCGTAAACCGTCAAGTGCGGTGACACGAGCACGGTCGCGAGCAGCAATGCTGAATACCGCAGCGGCAGGGGCACCGCCTCTCTGTGCCGCCAAATCGAAATTGTTAGTGCCAGAATTAGCGCAGCGCTGACAAGATACATTCCGAACGCCATGCGCTCCCACGGTACGATCATCGACCAGAATGTGCGCAGGCTGTGCGTCTGATACGGCCTGGGTTCCAATAACGGCAGAACAGAGCCCACCTTGAGCATCCGCGCCATCCACTCGCGCAACGGGCCAATTCCGTAATAGAGGACTCCCGCGCTCAACTCCACTACAGAGCCGAGAATCGCACCAGCGACGACCTTCCATGCTCCCAGGGCCAGGAAGACAACCGCAGCTGCCAAGCCAAGCTGCGGTTTATAAATCAGAAATCCCACTACAAGTCCCGCCAGGAAATCCTGACGCTTGCGAATCAGCAGGAACGCGGCTGTAAAGCAGGCGAGGGCGAGCGCCGAAGTCTGGCCCCAGGCGATCAGGTTGAAGAACGCCGGAAACGCGATTGCCAGAAGAACAATGAGCGCGCCGCATCCATGCAGATTCGGGCAGGCGCGCCAGACGGCGTAACAGCAGGCTCCATAGATAAGTGCGTTAAATGTGCACCACAGCACGAGTGCCCAAGCGTAGGGCAAGGCCGATAATGGCGCAAACAGTATCGACATCTGCGGAGGGTACAGCGGCAGGTATCGAATATCCGCAGTGCCCGTCACTCGCTGCTCGGACAACGCGCCCTGATAACTCATGTCGTAGAGGTGAATCCCATCGTGAGCGCGTGCGAGCGAGCCCAACGTGTACAGGTGAAGGAAATCTGTTCCCTTCAGATTTCCGTTCCGGTCGCGCAGGCCTGGAATCGCGAGCGCCCACACATAGACAGACCACAGCGCCAGAGCAAGCAGCAGTCCGTGTGCAGCAAGACGCTTTGCGGTGAGCCAGTGAGTTCCTGTGCCCATGAACGCTTCATCATATCGGAGCGTTATGGAATGCACGAACACCAAGTGAGACGGTTAGTGAGCGCGCCGTAAGCGAATGAACAAGAGCCCTGCGATGACAAACGGGAACACGAGCACGAGCAAGGATGGCAGCAGAGGCAGGCGACTCAGGGACTGGATCCTGGGTGGGTGAACTAGCAGTACCAACGACGCGATCCAAGGCCATGCCATGAGTGCGCCGAATGCAGCGTGCCCAATACGGGGCACTTTGCGCCAATCCCGAAGAAGCATAAGGGCAGGCAGCAACAAAAGCACTTGGTTGAACGGCGTCAGTAGCGGCAGAACCAACGATGAAGCCACAAGGAATAAACTCAGAGTCTCTGCAAATACACGCGACTGCGGTAAGACCGTCCGGTTGCGCCAGGCACGCGCAAAGAGCGCAATCACCAGCAAGATGGAAAATGCTCCGCCAATCCAATCGCCGAGGGCTAGCCGCAGCGGCGAGGTTGTGGGATAGTACCGCCGGTAAGCTTCGATGCCTTCGAGGAACTCACGCGGCCATCCTGGAAGCACATATAAGCCGGCCCCAATCAGGATACAAAGCGTGACTCCGAAACCGCCAACAAGTGAGCCGCGCCGCTTCCAGTCCCCAAAGCTCCAGAGAAGGAACCAGGCGATGCACAATAAGGCCATCTGCGGCTTAATTGTGGCGATCGCGAGCAGCATGCCGCCGAAGAAATAACGCTCCCGCGAGACGAACCAAGCGGCAAGTGCAATCAGGAATGCAACCAGCAGACTGAACTGGCGAAGCCTGAGTCCTTGCATAACCTGCGGGGTTGCCAAGACAAATAGAACCGTACACATCAGGAGCCAAAAGGGCGGACGATACCGGAGTACTGCCATCCAAAGCCATACGCTCAGCGCCGTCAGGGCCGCAAATAAGATCGCCGCCCAGTCCTGCAACTCAGAGAAGTCCATGTGAACTGTCGGAGCCAGGAGGAAGACGACATATACAGGGTAAGCAAACCGCTGCTCGTCTAAGATCTCCGAGCCAGGCTTGTCATAGTTCTGCTCCAGTGGGTGACCATAGAATCCGACCTGAATTTCTTCACTGACCTCTTTTCCATAGGGACTGTGTCCGTTCAGGAGAAGTTCCCGCGCGCCCACCCATCGCGGATATAGATCGCCCATCTGTGCCTTTAAGTGGCCACGTGTAACATCGACATAACTCTCCCACGGCCGGAGCACGCGGTGCGTGTAGGACCAACTGATAATGCCGGCGGCGATCGCCAGAGCCAACCATATCCACGGCTTGAGAATTCCGTCCTTCAAAACGCCGCTCCCGAACACAAAACGGCCTCCACCCGGTCACAAGGGGGGAGGCCATATGGTTTGACTACTTACCAGCAGCTTCCTTTGCACCGATTTCTTCAAAAAGGCCGCTGGCGATCTGAATGATCTCGTCATCCACTACGCGGTTCTTCGAGATCGCCTCCTTCAACGGGATGGAAACGATCTTATTCGACCTAAGAGCAGCCATGCAGCCAAACTCCGCCCGATGAACCATATCGATCGCACCCAAACCATAGCGAGTGGCCAAGACTCGGTCAAAGGCTGTCGGAGATCCGCCGCGCTGAATGTGACCGAGCACGACCGCCCGGGTTTCAAAGCCGGTGCGCGTCTCAATCTCCCGTGCCAGAATGTTCGCAATGCCACCTAGCTTGGCATGGCCGAATTCGTCCTTGCCCATGTCCTGTACCACAGGAGCTCCTGACCCGGTAGCGAACTTAGCGCCTTCGGCCACTACTACAATGGAGAAGTAGCGCCCACGTTCGTGCCGCTGGCGGATCGAGGTCGCAACCTTGTCAACGTCGAACGGCCGTTCCGGAATGAGGATGGCATCCGCGCCGCCCGCGATTCCGCTGTACAACGCGATCCAGCCCGCATCCCGTCCCATGACTTCGACCACCATCACGCGATTGTGAGCCTCGGCCGTCGTATGCACGCGGTCAATCGCTTCACACACAATGTTGCAGGCAGTATCGAAGCCGAATGTGTAATCTGTTCCGCCCAGGTCGTTATCGATCGTCTTCGGCACGCCAATGACCTTCACGTCCTTTTCGTGTAACTTCTCCGCAACCGACAGAGTGTCATCGCCGCCAATCGCGATTAACGCGTCAATCTTGTGTTTCTGAATGGTGGCGATGCACCGCTCGAATCCATCCGGACGCTTCGAGGGGTTGGTGCGAGAAGTACGGAGAATCGTGCCGCCGCGGGGCAATATCCCGCTCACCGCATCGAGGTCGAGTTCTATGCTGTGGTCCTCGATAAGTCCGCGCCATCCCTCTAGAAATCCCACGAACTGATCGCGGTAATGGAAGACCCCTTTGCGTACCACCGCGCGGATCACTGCATTCAGTCCGGGACAATCTCCCCCGCCAGTCAAAATGCCAATTTTCATCAGTCACTCCTCTGTGTACGAGCTCAGGATGACTCCTCGGAATGCACCCCGGGCACTCGAGCATACGCGAAAGGGGCCGAAAACACTGGGATTGCAATCTGTTGGAATGAATAGAGTAGCATTAAAAGCAATCCCTTCGAAACCGAGAATGTGTCAACAAAATCGATCAGGCATGACTTGTCGGAGGTGTCGGCGGGGCGTTCACCTACGTTGCAGGTTGCACTGCGCGCCCGAATTCGACACAATGCTCGACACGAATGAACAAGGCGTTTGGGGCTCTTCTCTGGGGATCGGTTAGCCTTACAGGTGCAGTCGCGGTCGGAGTGGTGGCCGTACATCGCGGCGAACCCATCAATGCCCTCTGGCTGGTTGCCGCCGCAGCATGTTGCTACGCGCTCGGCTATCGCTTCTACAGTAGATTTATCGCGGCCAAAATCCTCGCTATTGACGGACGCCGTGCTACTCCTGCCGAACGTCTCGAAAACGGCCGGGATTTCCTGGTAACCAACAAGTGGGTGGTCTTCGGACATCACTTCGCGGCTATTGCCGGTCCCGGCCCTCTAGTGGGTCCCGTCCTAGCCGCGCAATTCGGATATCTCCCTGGAACTCTGTGGGTGCTTGGCGGAGCCGTCTTCGCCGGCTGCGTTCAGGATTTCGTGATTCTGCTCTTCTCGGTACGCCGCGATGGCAAGTCTCTGACTGAAATGGCAAAGGAAGAAACGGGAGTGATCGGCGGCATCATTGCCTACGCTGCCGTCATCGTCATCCTGATCATTCTGCTGGCAGTTGTCGCCCTGGTTGTCGTGAATGCCCTGAAAGACAGCCCGTGGGGCACGTTCACCATCGCTATGACGATTCCGATCGCACTGCTGATGGGAATCTATCTGCGGCGGATTCGCCCAGGCAGAGTCCTGGAAGCGTCCGCCCTGGGCTTCGGTCTCGTCCTGCTCGCAATCTGGGGAGGTCAGTGGGTTTCGCAGAATCCGCCGATCGCTCACATCTTCACTTTGAGCGCGACCGCATTAGCGGTCCTGATTTTGATCTATGCCTTTGCGGCATCTGCTCTGCCCGTCTGGCTTCTTCTTGCGCCGCGGGACTACCTCAGCACCTTCGTCAAGCTGGGAACCATCGGACTGCTTGCGATCGGCATTGCCGTCCTGCATCCGACGCTGCATATGCCCGCTCTCACACGCTTTGTCGATGGCACAGGCCCGGTATTCGCAGGGAAGATTTTTCCATTCGCCTTCATTACCATCGCCTGCGGAGCCATTAGCGGATTCCATTCCCTCATCTCGAGCGGAACTACTCCCAAACTCATCGCCCGCGAAACCGAAATTCCCCTCGTGGGATACGGCGCCATGATGGCCGAATCCGCAGTTGCCATCATGGCGATTATTGCTGCGTGTGTACTCCAACCGGGTGTCTACTTTGCTATCAACAGTCCCGCCGGAATCGTCGGACAAACGGCTGCTGCGGCGACTACCACCATCTCAAACTGGGGATTCCCCGTGACCGCAGCCGAGATGCAGGCGCTCGCACACGCAGTCGGCGAGCAGACTCTCTTCAACCGCACAGGCGGGGCGCCGGCATTCGCCATGGGGATGGCGCACATCTTTTCCCAGACTCTCGGGCGGCGCCGCCTTGACCGCCATGTGGTATCACTTCGCTGTTATGTTCGAGGCCCTTTTCATCTTGACGATCCTGGATGCCGGAACGCGTGTTGCCCGCTTCATGATCCAGGACGCGCTGGGTCACCTTTACAAGCCTCTGGGTCGCACGAGTTGGTACCCGTCCACCCTTGCCACCAGTGCACTCATCGTTGTTGCTTGGGGATTTTTCCTCTGGCAGGGCGTTAAGGATCCCCTTGGCGGAATTAACTCTCTCTGGCCGCTGTTCGGAATTTCCAATCAACTGCTCGCCACTGTGGCCCTCTGCGTGGCCACCACAATTATCATCAAGATGCAGCGTGCGAAGTATATCGCCGTTACGCTTGTTCCCCTGATGTGGCTTGTGGCCGTTACGTTTACCGCATCGTGGCACAAGATCTTCGATCCCGATCCCAGAGTCGGATTTCTGGCTCAGGCTCACCTTTTGGCAAATAATCCGGCAACCCAAAACACAGCGCGCGTCATCTTCAACAATCGCCTCGATGCCGCAGTGACCGCCATTCTCGTGGTCATGGTTTTTTTGGTCCTGATCGAATCCGTCCGTCAATGGATCTCGATCTTGAGCGGCCGCAGTCGGGCTTGCGTCACAGAATCACCTTTCGTACCGACTCGCCTCGCGGAGGAGCGCGCATGACTCTCTTCCGCAGTGCTGCTCGCACTTTCGTAGAAGTACTGCGTGAGATCTTCGATGAGTCCGCTTATTCGCGATTTCTCCGAAGCCGGCAGATCCCTTCCTCTGCCGACGCCTACGCTGCTTTCTGCCGCGAACGGGAAGCCGAGTATTCGCGCCGCGCCAAATGTTGCTAGCCGAAAGCTGACCTTCAGTTCGACCTGCTTCAGAACGACCAAATTCAGAGGAGAGCAATGATGTCTGTACATTTGCGTACTCATCCGCGCCCTGGATCCCCCGCTTCATCGACTGCAGAACGACATCGTCTGCAGATTTCCGTTGGCTTTCTGTTCCTCTTATGCGGTTTCCTCGGGGCCTGCGGCACGAACTCCGGAGAAAATCCGAAGGTCTTCCACGTTACAGTCGCGGGCAGCCAGCATCCCATGGTGGCCCAGTACACCGTAGATAGTGGATGTTCCGGCCAAGTGATGGTCGAATTCGGCCCCGATACGAATTATGGACGCTCCACCGCCTGGTATCCGATCAGCGCCCGCCAGCCCCTTACCATCCAGGTTGCCGGGATGCGTGTCTCCACGACTTACCACCTGCGATCCCAAAGGCAGTGCGCAGGCAAGACAATTGCCAGCGACGACACGACCTTCACTACGGGCGCTCCCCCCTCCAAGCCCTTCCCGGCTGTTCTGGTTACGCGCCCCAATCCTGGGATCACGCCATCTGAAAATGCCGGCATCGAATTGGTCGACACCATCGCGGCGACCTCCAACCAGATTCAGGCATTCTTCACCGATCGCGACGGGAATCCCATCTGGTACTACGATCTCGATCCGACCTATTACCCATTCACCTTCAAACTTCTCCCGAATGGGCATTTCCTGTTCAGCATGGGCAATGCCGACGGAGACTCGCTCATTCGAGAGGTCGATCTGGCAGGGAATAACATCCGCGAACTCGGCATCATCACTCTCCAGCAAAGAATGCAAGCGGCCGGCTTCAACTTCGTGCCCACTTCTTACCATCACGATTTTGTCCCCCTCGCCAATGGGCACGTCATCGTTCTCGCCAATGTCCTCAAAGACTTTACCGACCTTCCCGGATATCCTGGTACGACCCAGGTTGTTGGGGACGCCCTGATTGATCTCGACGAAAACTGGAATCCCGTGTGGGCCTGGAATGGGTTCGATCATCTCGATGTCAACCGCCATCTCAATGGCTTGCCCGACTGGACGCATAGCAACGCGATTGTCTATCTCCCGAATGACGGCGATCTCCTGCTCTCCATGCGCCATCAATCGTGGATTCTAAAAATCGACTACAGCAATGGCACGGGCTCCGGGAATGTGCTGTGGCATTTGGGCTACCAGGGCGATTTTCCTCTGACGAACAATGGCGCTCCTACCACCGATCCCAGCCTGTGGTTTTCTTTTCAGCACTTTCCATCACTGATCAGCCAGAATGGCTCTCAAATCACACTTGCGGTCTGGGATAACGGCGACTATCGTCCGCTGGATACGAGCGGGACAGTCTGCCAAATCCCCGGCCCTCCGGACTGCTACTCTCGCGCCACCGTCTTTCAGGTGGATGAGAGTGCGATGTCCGCCAATTTGCTTTGGGCCTACACCCCAGGGAATTTCAGCATCTGGGGAGGCAGTGTCAACCAGCTTGCGAATGGCAACGTCGAGTTCGACTTGAATGCGCCGGCGGATCCCCCCGGCTCCGCTTATGCGTCCCTGGTGCAGGAGGTAACCCAGACTCCGACGCCTTCCGTTGTCTGGGAGATGGATGTGCCGCTGCCCATGAATGCCTATCGAGCGTATCGCGTCCCCAGCCTTTATCCGGGAGTCAGTTGGGATCACTGACCTCGTTCCGCTTGACTGGGCCGCATTTGAGGTCATGGAACCCACTGAGCGGAACCATTACGACTTCCGCACGAATCCGCGATACACTGCACTCACATGCGAGTCTTGGGCATCGACTGCGGCGGGGAATACACCGGCTACGGCGTTGTGGAAATGCATTCTTCCGGGAAGCTTAGCTGTCTGAGCTGCGGAGCGATTAAGCTTTCGCCTCGGGAACCTCTGCCCCGGCGCCTTTCACGCATCTATATGGAACTGGGTGCGATTATCAACGAGCATCAACCCGACGAAGTCGCTATTGAAGATGTCTTCTATGCCCTGAATGTGAAGTCGGCGCTGAAACTCGGCCAAGTCCGCGGAGTGGCCATGCTGGCTGCCGCATCCGCCGGGCTCGAAGTAGCTGAGTATTCACCTCTGACCATCAAATCTTCCGTCGTGGGTTACGGCCGCGCCGAGAAACAGCAGGTTCAGCAGATGGTCACGCGTTTACTCCAACTCTCTACCCCGCCCGAGCCCATGGACGCCTCCGACGCCCTCGCAATCGCTATCTGCCACCTTCACACCGCTGGAACGCTCAACCGTCAACGCGCTGCCGCTACATAGAATATCTTTGGCATAATTCCTACGTGAGGTCTTTCAGGTGAGTACCAAAAGCATTTTCAACCGGACGATTGGAACCAGATCGCAGTTTGCCCACTGCTGCGGCTCCGCCCGGCTGGTCTTGGCAATGCTGCTGCTCTGCCTGCCGGCTCTGGCGGGTGACTCGGCCAGCATTGTTTTCTCGCTCGACTTTCCCAATTCCAGCCCGGAGCATTACTCGTTATCTGTGAGTACAGACGGGCATGCCCACTACAAATCCTCCGGCAAAATCACCCTTGAATCCGACGACCGTTACGATTACGAGACCGACTTTAGCTTTTCCGACGCTACCCGCGTCCGTATCTTCAATCTGGCGGCCGAGGCTCACTACTTCTCCGGCAAGGTAGATTCCGGAAACAAGAAAATCGCCTTCACCGGGGCAAAGAAGCTCGTGTACACCGACGGCCAGCGAAGCACCTCCGCCGCCTACAACTTCTCTCGCGTCCCCGCCGTCCAGCAGTTGACTACACTCTTCCAGAGCGTGGCGGCCACCATGGAGTTCGGGCGTCGCCTGACCTATTTCCATCGCTATCAAAAGCTGGCGTTGGACGATGAACTCAAGCGCATGGAGGATCAGGCAAAGCAAGCTCAGATTACGGAGCTCCAGGCTGTAAAGCCTGTCCTGCAAGCTATTTACGATGACAGCTCGGTCATCCATGTGGTCCGCGCCAGGGCCCGCCGGATTATGGAAATAGAACCCCAACCAGTTGCCGGAAAGTGATCGGAATCCGTTCCTGAATTCGAACATCCCGACGCTAACCCTCTGGTGACCTATGTTTTACAACTTCCGGTCACAAATCGTGTTCTAATAGAATGCATACAGTAAGGGGGATCTCATGTCCACTCCTTCCGTTTCCCGTCTCACTTTGATTTTTCTCGCGGCTTGCACCCTGGCGGCGTTGCCTGCTATGGCCGCTTCTCAAGCACGTATCGTTCGCCTCAGCGACGTTCAAGGTTCGGTCGAGATCGACAAGAACACCGGCTTGGGATTCGAGAAGGCCTTCATCAACCTACCGATCACAGAAGGAACGAAGTTGCGGACCGGCGATGCAGGACGCGCCGAAATCGAGTTCGAAGACGGCAGTTCAATGCGCCTTGCACCCAAGACATCCATTGATTTCAGTTCCCTGAGTTCGACGGATTCCGGCGTCCATATCTCTCAGGTGAACTTAAGCGAGGGAATGGCTTACGTCAATTGGCTTGCGAAAAATGGCGACCAGTTCACGATGAACTTCTCCCGTGAGAAGGTTACGCTCGATCGACCTGCCCATTTCCGTGCCGATACCTCCACAGAAGTGGCGAACCTGGCCGTATTCAAAGGAGAGGTTGCGGTAGATGGGCCGTCCGGTCAGCTCAAGGTCGAGAAGAAGAAAACTGCGGCCTTCGATGTCGCTGACAACGACAAATCTAAGATCGAGAACAAGATTGCCGAAGCCCCTTTGGATGACTGGGACAAGGAAGCCTCTTCCTACCACGATCAGTATGCGAAGAACTACAGTTCCTCGCCGTACGGATATGGACTCAGCGATCTGAATTACTACGGAGCGTTTTCGAATGTCCCCGGCTACGGCATGATGTGGCAACCCTACTTCACCGGCGTTGGCTGGGATCCCTTTATGGACGGCGCATGGGGCTTCTATCCGGGGTTTGGTTACATGTACGCGTCGGCTTATCCCTGGGGATGGCTGCCTTACCGCTACGGCAACTGGAATTTCGTTCCGGGATTTGGCTGGATGTGGCAGCCGGGTGGCTGGAACAACTGGTTGACCGTACCGCGCTACACACCAACAACCACGGCGCGGATCAGCGCCCTTGTTCCTCCGGCAGCCGGAACCGTGCGGACCGTCCCGGTCGGCCGAGGCGGAGTGATCCCGGTATCCACGGCGTCTCGCGTGGTGCTGAGGTCTGGCTCCGCGGGATTCGGAATTCCGCGTGGCTCGATTCATAATCTGGAGCACCTGAACCATCAGGTAATTAAGACTGGAGCCGCCGAAGTTCGGCCTGCGCCCCAGTTTTCAGCAACTTCCCCACGCCCCTGGGGTGGGTCCTCAGCTTCGCAGGGTTCGCCGCGAGGGACCGCTTCAGGACGGAACTCGGGCTTTGGGGAATCTCGGGCTCCTACGAGCGCACCCACTCGTAGCTCTGCGCCCCCGGCCCGCTCCAGCAGCCCTGCTCCACATCGATAGATCGGTCCTGCGTTGAGTCTGAACCGGGAGGCAATCGCCTCCCGGCTTTTCTTTCAGGCATAATGCGCGGGCGCCACCATAAACATTGTGATTCCCAGCCAAGGCACCCCTGTTGCTGCTGCTCTGTTTCCCTCGTTCGCCGCCTCAAACGACAGATCCTTCACAACCCGCTGCCCATGGCAACTCTTTGCGGGCTTTTCTCCTTGATCATCGGTTTTCGTACTGGTAGTCCAACGCCGCGGGATTTCCTGCAGAAAACCTGCAAAGAAAAAGGCGGCCGAATTAGCCGCCTGTGTTTTCTCAGTAAAAATGTCCTTAGGGTTGATCGATTCTTCAGTACACAACTACTCCCGCGTATCCCACCACCATATTGCGGTCGCCCGATACATCCCCGGAAGTCGCATATTTCACCAGTTCGGCCGATTTTGTACCCAGTTTCCGTGCCGCAGTCAACATCGCCACTGCAGGACCAAATCCGCACATCGTGACATTCTGCTGCGTAACCACATCATAGAGCCCCCGCGCATCAAGGCTCAGAATCCGCTCAATAGCCCGATGATCCTTCACCCGAGTCACCGCGTCGGATTCATAATGATTCATATCGCTCGAAGCCACGATCAACACGGATCTTTTCTCCGCCGTGATCACATCGGCCATTGCTTCACCCAGTTTCTCCAAGACCTCGAACCGTCCAGTTCCCACAGCAATCGGCACGAACTTAAGATGAGGCTGCCGTAGTTGTAAGAACGGTAACTCTACTTCCGCTGCATGCTCAGCCCGATGCGCCGCGGGATCTTCCTCCAGGGCAGGGAACTGGCGCATCAGCGCATTCGCCAAGCGCGAATCAATCGGCACGTCCCCCAACGGAGTCTCCCACGATCCTTCACTTAAGATCGCCAGAGGCACCCCCATCCCCGTGTGGTTCGGACACATGACGATGCACCGTTCAGGAACCTCCACGTGCGCAAATACCGCTCCCGCAACATGCCCCGAATACATGTACCCGGCATGTGGAGCGATGCACCCGATCGCTCGAATCGTTTCGCCCTTGGATTGTGAGAGGTAAGACTGCGTCTCACTGCGCAGGTCGTCGGGATCTCCCGGATAGAAACGTCCCGCGACCGCGGGGTGACGTACATGTGTGCTGGCCATGGCCCCTCCTCGCCCGGCTACGGGGCACAAGGAATGCTAAGACTCGCTCTCAGTGGCGCGCAAGGCGCGGTAAACCGCGGCGCTCTGTTCCAGGCTCAAGGTTTCCGCCCGTGCCGTGGGCTTCACGCGCGCTTCGGCCAGTGCGCGTTTCAACGCCGCCTGGTCGTAGTTCGATTTCAAGTTGTTCCAAAGCGTTTTTCGCTTTTGCCCAAACGACAGCCGCAGGAAATCGACGAATCCATCCCCCGACACGCCAAGTTTTTCTTGCTGTGGATCAATCGTCAGCCGCAGCACTGTCGAATGTACCTTTGGGGGAGGCGAAAATGCTCCCGGAGGCAACGTGAACAGTTTTTCGACCTGCCCATACAACTGCGCCGTGGCCGAGAGCACTCCGTAATCGCGGCCACCGGGTTCAGCAGCAATCCGGTCCGCAACTTCCTTCTGGACCATGATCACGATGCTTTCGAAATACTTGGAGAACTCGAACAGCCGCAGCAAAATGTCCGACGTAATGTAGTAAGGAAGGTTGCCGACCACCTTCACCGGTTCCGGCTTGATCTCAATTCCCGGACGCCCCAATCCCGGCTTCGGCCCAAACAGCGAGTCGAAATCAATCGCAAGCACATCGGCCTCGATGATCTCGATATTCCGTGCCATCCCGAATTTCAACCGAAGTTGCGCCGCCAGCACGCGGTCCAGTTCCACTGCAATCAGCCGCCGCGTTTTCCTGGCCAGCAGGGAAGTCAGAATCCCGCGTCCCGGACCAATCTCCAGTACCGTGCTTTGGGAGATATCGCCCAGCGCCTCGACAATTCTCCCAGCCGCATCTTCACTGTTAAGGAAATGCTGTCCCAATTTGGGCTTGGTTCGCGGATGATGTGTGGAAGCTACCTTTGGCACGTTGACCCTCATCCCCCCGGGAAGTAGACTCTGAAGTCGGCCCGCGCATCCTAAACTCGGATCGGGCCCCTTGGCTCCATCCATCATAACGTGCGCGGCTTTGCTCGTGCGCGGGAGGCTCTCTTACCCATGAATATCTCTTTCGTTGCTTCCGAATGCGTCCCGTTCTCAAAAACGGGAGGCCTCGCCGACGTGGTCGGCGCCCTTCCCCGCGCCCTCGCCGGCCTCGGCCACCAGGTGAGTGTCTACCTGCCACGCTATCGCCAGACTAGGGTGTCCGATCCTGCCACCGTCGTCCGCAGCGTAACCGTTCCCTTCGACGATGAATACCGTTTCTCGTCCGTTGTCACCACAGCCACTCAGGGAAATATCCGCTTCTATTTCGTTGAATATCCGCCATACTTCGACCGTGACGCTCTCTACGGCACGCCCGCTGGAGATTATCCCGACAACGCCGAGCGCTTCGCCCTGTTCTCGCGCACCGTTCTCGAAGCCTCGAAGATCCTTGGCGTCCCCCAGATCTTTCACTGCCACGATTGGCAATCGGCCTTGGTTCCGGTTCTTCTCCGGACAATCTACGCGGAAGATCCCGCGTTCAAAGATACCGGTACTGTTTTCACCATCCACAACATGGGATACCAGGGCTTGTTCCCACCGGACACCCTGCCTCTGCTCATGCTGCCCTGGGATCTATTCACCATGACCAAGATGGAATTCTTCGGCCAGGTAAATTTCCTCAAAGGCGCTCTGACCTACTCCGACTACATCACCACGGTCAGCAAGAAATACAGCCAGGAAATCCAGACCGCCGAATACGGATTCGGGCTCGAAGGAGTGCTGCGCGACCGCGCGTCCACAGTGACAGGCATCCTGAACGGTGTCGACTACGACGAATGGAGTCCGCAGGCCGACAAGTTCACGGCGGCGAAATACTCTACCCAGGATCTGTCCGGGAAGGCAAAAGACAAGCAGGATCTGCTGCAGGCGTTTGGCGTGAAAAACGCCGATCCCAAACTCCCGGTCATCGGCATCGTGTCCCGGTTCGCGGCCCAGAAGGGATTCGATCTGATCGCTCAGATTGCGGACCGTCTCGCGCGCGAAGAGATGATCATTGTCGCCCTGGGCGCCGGCGACAAGGCTTATGAGGACATGTTCCAGCGCCTAAACAAGCAGTTCCCCAACAAGATCGCGGTGAAGGTCGCTTATGACAACGCGATCGCGCACAAGATTGAGGCCGGTGCGGATATGTTCCTCATGCCTTCGCGCTACGAACCCTGCGGCCTCAACCAGATTTACAGCCTGAAGTACGGCACGGTTCCCATCGTTCGCGCTACCGGAGGCCTCGACGACACGATCGAGCACTGGGACGCCCGCACCGGCAAAGGTACCGGCTTCAAGTTCACCGAATACAATGGCGAATCGCTCTTGCTGACAATCCGGCAGGCGCTGCAAGCCTACCGCGATCAAACCTCCTGGCAGGTCCTCATGCGCAACGGCATGAACAAGGATTTTTCCTGGAACTCCTCGGCCCGCGAGTACGGCAAGGTCTACGAGAGAGTGCGCCAGATGCGCACCGCGCCCGCTCCTCAGGAGAAGATACTCGTCGTCTAGCTTCCCTGCTTCACAAATAAAGCAGGGCGATCCGGCTATCGAATCGCCCTGCGATTTGCGGTCGTCGCTCTAACCGACTCACCGGTTACCAAATGAAGAAGTCATCCGTTGTGTCGTTCGGCGTCAGGTTTGTTTGGCTGGTGCCATCCGGGGCCATGGCATAAATGCGTCCACCCGCCGCTTCGTCTCGATACGAAATGAAGACAATCTTATTGTTCACCATCAGCGGATCCCAGCTTGCGCCGTCCGTTGTGAGCTGCCGAACATTGCTGCCATCAATGTTGACGACGTATATGTCTTCTCCACTACTCTCGTCAGCCGGATAACTGCTGAACGTAATCGTCCTTCCATCCGCCGATACCGACGGGAATTCGTCGTAGTAGGCTTGGTCCTGGTTGGTCAGGATCGTCACTCCACTTCCGTCGGCATTCATGATATCGATCGTGTCGTACTCTTCTTCTTCGAATACGATCTTCGTTCCATCAGGAGTATAAGACGGGAAATTGACGGCGACTCCTGCCGAGACAACTATCTGCGTCTCGGCTCCTCCCGTCACTTTTACCGTAAACGCCTGCGGCAATCCTTCCACATCCTTGACGAAGATCACCGTCGAGCCGTCCGGCGACAGCTGCGGTGTGTAGTGATCTTCGGGATCTGTGGTCAACTGCAACGGGTTCAGATTGTTGAGATTCGTCGTGTCCACATAGAAGATCTGCTGATATCCATCCAGATCCTCGACCGTCCCCACACCTTTCTTCCCATCCAAAGAGAGCTGAACGGCATAGAACCAGCCCGCTTGGTCGGCCAGCACCGTTTCGCCGGTTCCGTCATTCTTCATCATCACCACGGAATCGCTGCCGGGATTAACGTCCATCATCGGCCGCATGCCTCCGCGCCCATGTGCCCGCGCCGCAAATGAATGCATGCCCCGCTTGCCCATCAGGTCGAAGTGTTGCCGCCCCATCGCATTCGCAATCGGTGCACCAGCCCGGACGAAAACAAAATTCGACGTGACTGTCGGTGGGGGGGTGATGACCGTCTTGGTGCCGGAATCGCCGCAGCCCACCATCCAGGCTGCGCTAAGACAAAGAATCAAAACGAGAATGAAAGTCCTGCGCATAAAGAGATCCCTTTGGAAGGTGAGATCCCAAGCCTGCAATACGAAGTGGGGGATGCCTGCACCGCGGTCCGAGCTACCCGCTGCGCCGCCTTCGTGCAGGCAAGTGTCCGCTCTGAGAAGCGGGCCATTCACCTCCACGCATATCCACACTTATAATCCTGTCCTCCTGCAATACAACAGTGATATTTCTGGTTGTGATTGTGCTCACAAGAAAATGCGCAACCCCTACGTGCATAGATGTCGCTGCCCCTCAGGCCTTGAGGGAGTGTGAGCGGCGCCCCATGACAAGCGAGAAGATCTGATTCTTATCGGCGATGCCGCTGCTGTTGACTCCGGATTCTCTCTGTTCTGGTGCGGACTCTGTGCGGGGTCTGCTTTGTCAGAGACTGAGTCGACTGTTGCAGAGTCGCAATTCCACACGAGTAGTACCAGTTGCAATCGAAGCCGTCATACAGAGTATTCGTCATGAGCCGGCTCAACTCCGAAGTTCCGCCCTCCAGCGGCTTGATGCTGTAGATGTCGAACTGCGAAGTCGAGTACGGAGTGTCCTCATTCGACTGAAACACAGTTTTGTCCGCCACGGGTATCGGGTGGTACGCCGCCACGCCAGGAGTCTCCACAATCGGGTACACCGCTGTCAGCCCGGTCCCATCCACGTTGATGGTGTACACCGTCTCGGTCGCGTTGTCGTCACAGTAGCGGCTGAACATGATCTGTGTGCCATCGTGCGTGAATGCGGGTGACTCATCCCACCCGACGGCGCAGGGGAAGTCCGATCCGCCCGTGAGCGGGAGCACGCTACTTCCGTCCGCATTCATGATTGCAATCCCGTCATAATATATTCCGCTAGGAGTCCACTCCAATTCCGCCGCAATCTTGCTCTCGTCTGGAGAGTATGTCGCAGAATACGCGTAGATCTCACCGGCGCCTCCCGGAAGCAGCACATGCTGATTCGAGCCATTCGTACCCATCGCCCAGATCTCATAGTCCCGGATGTAAACAATCTGCTGCCCATCCGCCGAGAACTCCGGCATCTTCGAGAGACCATCGGTGGTGAGTTGGAGAGGACTCCCAGACCCATCTGCATTCGCAGTGTAGATGTCTGGATAGCCGTCGGTTGATGCAATGTCCATCACTGCCTTTGTGCCATCATTCGACAACATCACTGAACCCAGGGCCACTGAAACTGGATTGCCTTGATCGGTGTACCCGGCTGTCGTGAACGTCCCGTCGGGTGCAAAAATCCCAATCTTCGGCGTCATGGAAATTGGCGTTGCGCTCCCCTCGGGATACTCCTCGATGAACGCGAACTGCGCTGAGACGGAGAGCGTTGCCCTTGCTGTCAGGCTTGAATTTCCTACGGAAGTTACGATTACGTGATACGTTCCAACCGGCCACGGGGCCGTGTAAACACCACCCGTATCTGTAGCTGTAATCGTTCCTCCGCTCGCTTCCTGCACGCTCCAGGAAACCCGGGTGTCAGTCACGTTCTGCACATTCGCCGTGAGGGTTGTGCTTTGGCCTACGAGCAGACTGGCGCTCGTCGGAGTTACGCTGATGCTTGGTTGATTGTTGTTGCCGCCGCCACCACCGGAGTTGCCGTTGCTGCCACATCCGGCCAGACCGATGGATACCAGAGACAAGGATACGAACAATGGAAGAATCCTGCGCATACGGGACCTCTGGGAGGTGAGATCCCAAGCCTGCAACGCGAAGTGGGGGAGACAGCGTTGTGGGACCGATTACCCGCTACGCGGTCTTCGTGCAGGCGAGTGTCTACTCTAAGAAACCGACCATTCACCTCCACGCTCACTTACCTTACAGTCCTCTTATTGCCGAAAGATGTGAGCCTGGTCACAAGTTGAGCTTCCACTCAGTGGTTGCCATCGAGATCCTGAATCTCTTCACGTTTTCACCACCCATCCGCGCTGTCGGCACCGACGCCGACGCAACTGCTAGAATTTCCTCGACCATGTCCGCGGCCCATCATCCCGCATTCCCCCGCACAATTTTCCACGTCGACATGGACGCCTTCTTCGTCTCCGTCGAAGAGCTTTACGACCCGTCTCTGAAAGGAAAAGCGGTCGTGGTCGGCGGCCAGCGCGATGAACGCGGCGTCGTCTCCGCAGCATCCTATGAAGCGCGCAAGTTCGGTGTCCATTCCGCGATGCCGCTACGCACCGCGGCGAAACAGTGTCCGCATGCCATCTTCGTCGATGGACACCCTGAACGCTATCGTGAGCACTCCGAAAAAGTGTACAAGGTCCTGGGTACATTCACCCCGCAGTTCGAAATGGCCTCCATTGACGAAGCATATCTCGATATGACCGGGACTCAACGTCTGCACGGGCCGCCGCTCAAGGCTGCGCACAACCTGCATGAGCGGATGAAGGACGAAACTGGATTGAACTGCTCGGTCGGAATCGGTTCATCCCGCCTGATAGCGAAAGTCTCTTCCGGACAAGCAAAACCCAACGGCGTGCTCTGGATCCTGCCGGGTGAAGAAGCAAAATTCCTGGCGCCGCTGGATGTCCGCGAAATTCCCGGAGTTGGAAAGGTGATGGACTCCCAGCTCCACAGTCTTGGGATCAAGAAGGTCGGGGATCTCGCCCGCTTGGAAGGAGGCGAACTCGAAAAGCGTTTCGGCAAATGGGGACTCGCGCTCGTGGGAAAAGCCCGCGGCGAAGATGCTGGAGGATGGTTCGACAACGAAGTCGGCGTTGATCTGGACGCGAAGTCCATCAGCCACGAGCATACGTATAACGAAGACACTGCCGATCCGGCAAGGCTCGAATCCACGCTGATGCGTCTCTCCGAAATGGTCGGACGTCGGCTCCGCGAATCTAACTTTCACGCTCGCACCGTCCAGCTCAAGTTACGCTACAAAGACTTCACCACCATTACCCGCGCCCACACGCTGCCCAGTCCAACCCAGCTCGACACCGAAATCTTTGAGCACATTCGCGTGTTGTTCCGCAAGAACTGGAAGAAGGGAATCGAAATACGCTTACTCGGGGTGCACGCGTCGCACTTCACGACGCAGGCCTCACAGATCGGCCTGCTCGATGGCAATCGCCAGCAGCGCTGGAAAGATGCGCTGGCCGCAGCCGATAAACTCCGTGATAAGTTCGGAGAGTCCTCTGTGGGCCTGGCCGCCGGCCTGCGCGGCAGCTTCCGCGAACGCACGCACGAGAATCCAGCCAGCCTCCCAGGCAAAGGGAAGAACAAGATGTCAGACACATAGAATTTGTCATCTTGAGCGGAGCAGGCCGGCAATAAGGGCCTCCCATCCCAACGCGATATCGCGCGGGTCAGACTCGACCCAGACTGTTCGGACATATAGCTGGCTCGGATGCGCGATGGTCGGGCCCAGGTTACCTGGGCAAGTTGCAAGGAAAATACTCTCGGCTCTGCGCGACCGCTAAAACGTTATTGTGTGCGGCGTCGATGCTGCCTGCTGGGATCGTTCAGCAGAAATTGTGCCAGTTTTTCGAATGAACCGGTTCGCCTTGTCCATCGGATCAAGAAATATTCATTGAATGGCCGGTCGTCTTGAAGCGCAGGCACTCCGGGTACCGCGCTAATCAAGCTGGCTATCGGCTTTTCTTGATTCAGGATCAGTTGAAACTCACCTTCCGGCGTCGGCGCTGGTCCCCATTCAACCAGATCATGCCGCGCATCTTCCGGCAGACGGTCTGCCAGTTGCGCTGCCGTTCTCGGCGCGATCGGACTCATGCTGCCTAGAAGAACATAGCCGCTGCCGCCCATCTCAAGGAATGATCGTGAGTATGGAAAAGACTCCTGAAATGCACGCGCGACCGAAGCGACGAGAGCAGGCTCGACAGTCGGCAGCCATTGTTGCAGAATTCCGCCGGAATGCAGATGCTGCCGCGCAACAGCGTAGAACTCTTTGGAATAGAGCAAACTCGAGCCTGCGGCGCCCACTGGTGGAGGCGGGTCGATGACTACGACGTCGAATTGCTGGTCTGATCTCTCGAGGTACGAGCGGCCATCATCTGCGACGATATGGGATAGAGGAGACTCCGGGTCCGCCGCGCTGTTGGGATGGTAGTAAGTGAACAGCGCCGGAACACTGGGAACCAGTTCCACTGCGGTGGTTTGGATGTGCCAGGAAAGCGCGGATCGATAGCTGGTTCCCATCCCAAAACATATGATTAATGCGCTCTCCGGAGGACGGTCGAGAGAAGCGAGCGGTAAATGAGCAATCATTTTGGTTAGCGGCGTCAACGTCGTAATACCCACACCGTTAATCAATAGACGCTTCCCCATTCCACTACCCGTCGCCACAACCGTGGCCGTATCGTCACGCAGCACCTGGCGCGGCGAAAACTGTTCCTCGAATCCCCTGCCAAACACGATTACCCCAACCGATGCCAATACGAGAACCGCGTATCCGAGCGGCCGTCGCGGAATCACTCGGGTCGAACCTTCTCTTCCCAGCATGATTCCCGCAACCATCCATGGCAAAGCAAACGCGCAAAGAGAATACTTCTCTCCAAATGAGGGGAGAAACATGAAGCCAGCCAGCAGCGGCCCGATCGTGCAACCGACGATATTGATGGCATAGGCCTTTCCTGCGCGGTCGGGATCGCCTTCCGCGTATTGATCGACGATCATCGGAGTGATGTAGCCCACGATAGCGGAGAACGGTCCCACACCCAGCACGGCTCGTATCAAGCCCGGAAGACGCAACCACGGATCAGCCGCCAGGAATGCAAACACGGTGCAGAATGCGAAAGCCATCAACGCAATCCCCAGTCCTGCACGGTATCCACGGCGATACGCGAGAGATCCCAGATATGTCGCAAGCAGATACAGTCCAAGGATCGACGCGAACGCGTACACCAGCGTTCCCAACGACGGCGTGTAAAGTCTGATCCAGACAACTTCTACTCCCATGCTGGTGAGTCCGGTGCCAAACAGAATCCACAGTTGCTTTCTGCGGCTGAGAGTTGTCGCGCTACGAACAGCGAAGTTCTCGGCCTTTGTCTCTTCTGGACTTCTCTTCAGCCCTTGTCTCAGGGTGACTGAAAAAGCAGTAGCGGCTAACAGCGTGTTAAGGGCAGCTCCAACCATCAGAGTGTGACGGAATCCCAGCAACTCGATCAGGAGCAGCGGAAGCGATGCTCCCCCGAGCGCACCCAGCACATTCGCGAGATAAAGGTAACTAAACGATCGGCGGCTGTTTGAAGGTTGCGTCTGTCGGATGGCGAGCATCGCAAACGGGAACGTTGCGCCCATACACGTGCACCACGGAACGAGCGTTAACGCAACCCACATTCCGGCGAGCACTAGTGCTCCGCCGCTGGCAGGGCATTTCGTCCTGCAATTTGGTCAAGCACGTGTCTGCCCAATAGCAGTTCCAAGGGGACCACAATGGCGGCGAGGCCAATCATCAGCTCCGTTAGCGCATACAGGCGCAGAGCGGGGAACGAGATACGTTCGCTGTACCGGCGGATCAGATATCCCGAGCCCCATGATCCGACTCCCAACCCGATCATGAACACCGAGAGTACGATGGAAACCATCGCCGTGGTCACGCCAAATTGCGCCATGGTCAAGCGAAGCCAGATAACCTCGTACAAGATGCTGCAAAAGCCGGATACGAGGAAGAAACAGAAGTAAATCTGCATTCCCGAGCCTACCCTCTGATGTGTGGAATGGAGTTGATCGCCCATTTCAACAGAATGCGTGCCGATAGGCAACCTTGAGTTCTCCCACTCAGCCGCTCAGCCCTTGAACCCCGCGTTCCTTGACGGGTGATGGTTGTCAAACTAAGATTCCCCTTTTCCCGTGACAGTCTCTGGAGTCTCTACATGCGCAAATCGATTTTGTTTGTTTCCCTGATCTGTTCGCTCGCAACCGTCCTTCTCGCCGCGCAATCTGATGCGCCACTGCTGTTGCGATTCCCGACCGTCAGCAAAACCGATATCGTGTTCAACTATGCCGGCGATCTCTGGATCGTCAGCCGCGATGGAGGTAACGCGCGCCGCCTGACATCTGGAGTCGGCACAGAGGCGCTTCCGTATTTCTCCCCGGATGGCAGCATGATCGCCTTCAGCGGTGAGTACGACGGCAACCTCGACGTTTATGTCATGCCTGCGAGCGGCGGAGTGCCGCGAAAATTGACGTATCATCCCGCGGAAGAATATGTCGCGGGTTGGACTCCCGACGGTAAGAACATCCTCTTCAACTCCTGGGGCAGCAACTTCATGCACTTCGAAGACCAGTTGTACGAGGTCCCCGTTGAAGGCGGATTCCCCAGCCGCGTTCCACTGCCCATCGTGGAAGATGCGTCGTTTTCTGCCGATGGATCACATCTCGCTTACGTGCCTCATCCCAAGTGGCAGCAAGCCTGGAAGCGCTATCACGGGGGACAAACCACGCCGATCTGGATTGCCGACCTTAAGGATTCGAGCATCACGACAAGAGTTCCGCGCGAAAACTCCAACGATCATCATCCGATGTGGGTGGGAGATACGATCTATTTCCTCTCCGATCGCAGTGGACCCGCCAGCCTGTTCGCCTATGACACCAAGACCAGGCAAGTCACGGAAGCGCTACACAGCGATGGCCTAGACTTCAAGACCGCCTCGGCGGGACCGGATGCGATCGTCATCGAGCAGTTCGGCGCCATCAAACTATACGACCTGAACACACACCAGGCGAAGAATGTCAGCATCCACGTTGAAGGAGACCTTGCAGCGGTTCGTCCGCACTTCGCCAAAGTAGAACCCAAGCGCATCCAGAACTACGGCATTTCCCCCACCGGCGCTCGCGCCGTTTTCGAAGCCTGGGGAGAGATCTTCACCGTTCCGACAGACAAGGGCGATATTCGCAATCTGACGAACAGTCCTGCGGTTGCAGATCGCGATCCAACGTGGTCACCCGATGGCAAGTCGATCGCCTACTTCACCGACGAATCCGGCGAATACGAACTGGCAATCCGCGACCAGAACGGGCTTGGTACAGTTCGCCACATCAATCTTGGTAATCCTCCTTCGTTCTTCTACCGGCCAATCTGGTCGCCTGACAGCAAAAAAATCGCGTACACCGATAAGCGTCTGCAGTTGTGGTATCTCGATCTGGACAAGCCAACGCCAAAGCTTGTCGACACAACCTATTACGATGATTTCTCGCCGACGCTCTTCAGCCAGACGTGGTCGCCTGACAGTAAGTGGATCTCATACACCAAGCAGCTCCCGAGCAGGCTGCACGCGATTTATCTGTATTCGGTCGATCAGGGGAAGTTCTTCCAGGTCACCGACGGAATGAGCGATGCGGCGAATCCCGTGTGGGACAAGAACGGCAAATACCTCTATTTCACCGCTTCCACGAATACAGGTCTCACGAGCGCGGGCCTCGACATGTCGAGTGACGAACGCCGCATTACGCGGAACGTCTACTTGACTGTTCTGAGCAAGGATGAGAAGTCGCCTCTCGCTCCCGAAAGCGATGAGGAGAAGCCGAAAGACGAGAAGAAACCCGATCAAGATAAGGATAAGGACAAAGACAAGTCCAAAGATCAAGACAAGAGTAAAGCTAAGGGCAAATCCAACGAAGCTGCAGCTAGCGACAAAGCCAAAGACGACAAGTCTAAAGACGAAAAGAAAGACGAGCCGGTTGTCGTCAAGATCGATATTGAGAACATCGGCCAGCGAATTCTTTCGCTGCCAATTCCGGCGAAGAACTACCTCAATCTGCTAGGTGGCAAATCCGGCATTCTGTTTCTAGCGGAAGGTCCGCTGGTCGTTACGGAAGACGATTTACCGAATGTCTCGCAGACGCTCCAAAAGTTCGATCTGAGCAAGCGCAAGGTCGATAAGGCGATAGAGGACATCAACGACTTCACCGTCTCGTTCGATGGCGAGAAAATTCTCTATCGCAAAGGCGACACTTGGTCGACAGCCTCTGCCGACGACGCTCCGGGAAGTAGCGGTCCTCCGAAGCCGGGAACAGGGCCGCTCAAGCTCGATGGCTGGGAAGTCTATGTTGAGCCGCGCTCAATGTGGAAGCAGATCTACAACGAGACGTGGAGGATCGAGCGCGATTTCTTCTACGATCCGCACTATCACGGACTCGACCTTGAGAAGGTGAAGAAGAAATACGCGCCTTACCTCGATGGCATCGCCTCACGCGACGAACTGACTTATCTCTTCCAGGAATCCCTGGGAGAAATGACAGTGGGACACATGTTCGTGGGCGATGGCGAGAAACCCGAGACCAAGAAGATCAAAACTGGCCTGCTTGGTGCGGATTACACGCTGGAGAACGGGCGTTACCGCGTTACGAAGGTTTACAACGGCGAGAACTGGAATCCGGGGAATGAAGCTCCACTGACGCAACCTGGAGTGAATGTCAAAACCGGCGACTACGTTCTCGCGGTCAATGGACGTGAGCTGCATTCCTCCGACAACATCTACAGTTTCTTCCAGGAAACAGCAGGGAAGCAGGTCGTACTGAAGGTGGGAGCGAATCCGGATGGGAAAGATTCTCGCGAAGTCACGGTCGTTCCCGTGGAGAGCGAAGAGAATCTTCGTCATCTTGATTGGATCGAGAGCAATCGCCGCCGCGTGGATCAGGCAACTGGTGGCAAAGTTGCCTACGTTCACGTGCCGAATACTGCTGGCGCAGGCTACACAAGCTTCAATCGTTACTTCTTTTCGCAGGTGGGCAAAGACGCCGCGATTATCGATGAGCGCTTCAACGAAGGCGGGCAACTCGCGGACTACATCGTCGAGAACTTACGGCGTCCGATGATGGGCGGAGCAATGTCGCGCGAAGGGCATGACTGGACAAGTCCATCGGCTGCGATCTACGGTCCGAAGGTGATGATCATCAACGAAATGTCCGGCTCAGGCGGAGACGCGTTGCCTTGGTACTTCCGCAAAGCAGGTCTTGGTCCACTGATCGGCAAGAAGACATGGGGAGGACTTGTTGGAATTGGTGGATATCCGGAACTGATCGATGGAGGGCATGTAACAGCGCCTCGCATCGCGCTCTATGGAACCAATGGCGAGTGGGAAGTCGAGAACCACGGAATCGGTCCTGATGTTGAAGTGGATCTCGATCCGGCTGCGTGGCGTAACGGACATGATGCGCAACTGGAGAAGGCGATCGAGGTCGTGATGCAGGAGTTGAAGGAGCATCCGGTGCCGCAACTGAAACGTCCTGCGTATCCGAACTATCACGAGCACGATGATCTGGGGGCGAAGTAGCGGGCTGAAAATTTCTTCTAGGTTGGCTCGACGGGATCGCGGATTTTTCCCGTTTTGGGAATGGGGTTTACCTTCTAGTACTCCCCACCCGCCCTCCCCTCGGTCTACTGGAATCACTGACTTAGAAGGAAATTGCGAAATAGTATCTTCGATTCAGCAACTTACGGGCAAAATCTTGAGCCGCTTGGGTTTAGCGTTTCTGCAGTCTCACGATTGCAGTCCGCGCAGCGGAGCTATCTTGGCGTCTCTGCAGCGCAAGGGCAGATGTCACATGGGGCTGTGGAAAACTTGCTTTACCTGGCGCGAAGGGGGAGCTCAAATTTTGGCATGTGGATAGAAACTGGACTTTTTCAACACCCACGCCTGATTACAACAGTCGGTATAGACTCTGCACATGCGCTACACGATGCGCAGTCTTGGAATATGCTTTCTTGCTCTCGTTGTGGCTTCGGGGCGGAGCTACGCTGGTTCTGATTACTCGCAGAAGTCAGTCGCTGAACTCATTGATGATCTGACTCAGATCGACTCGGAGTCCATCGCAATCAATACCGTTTATTTGCGCGCTGGATTCATCGCGTACGCAACTCCCGAGTCTCTTCGCGCCACCCGTTACGGGGTGCTTCCCGACGCTCCGCGACAGATGCGCGAGTTGGTTCGGCGTGGGCCGCTCGCTTTGCCGGAATTGATTAAGCATCTGGACGACAAAAGGCTGACAAAACTCGACGTTGGCGGTCCGCGGTTGGGAAATCCCACCGTTTTTGAAGGTAAGGCATTTGGGGACGCCTATTCCCCTCGTATACGCGACTCGCAACCATCAGGCTTGGGACGTTCACGGACTCCAAAATCATTCACGACTTATACGCTGAGGGTTGGGGATGTTTGCTACGCGCTCATCGGGCAGATTGTCAGCCGCGAGTTGCAGACCGTGCAGCCCATACCGACCGGATTTTTAACGGTGAACTCACCCATTGTGACTCCGGTCCTAATTGAGACGGTTAGGGAGGACTGGGGAAAAGGAGAAGCAGAGACGCTCAAGGCATCTCTAATGGCGGACATTCACGGGGCAAGCGGTCCGTTCCAAAACATTTCATACCGAATACGAAGATCTGTATGCCAATATTGTTGTGAATCCGGCACTACGGCGGTTGAGGCTGTACTTCCCTGACACTTACAACGCGCTTGCGGGGGATGACCTAACTAGGAAGCTGGAATTTGAGCGGCAAGACGCTACACCGAAGCCTGTCTCTAGCCGGTAAGTGTCGAAACATCGCGATTGCGCTTAAAACCCCTCGATGAGCGCCATCGCCTTGGTTTCGTCAACTTCGGAGCAGTTGAGCGCGAAACGGTGTCTAATCAGTTGGGTATGAAGCCGCGCCTGGCAATCGTCCTTCCGGTGCTCATGGGCGTGCTAAGTCTTCCCCTGGCACTTTGGGACATCCACAATGCCCGCGTGTTGAGTCGATGGGAATGGCTTGGGACATGGGCGCACCAATTTGGCCGTACCAAGCCTCTGACATTCTGCTGCGGATGCTAAATGGTCCGGCCTACTCCATCGCGATGCCAACTGCCAGCCTCTTGAGGCTCGCTGCTCCGATGCATTTGCTCTTGGTAATTCCGGGGATTCTCGCATCGTGGTGGTTTTTGGGGTACATACTTGATCGAGGCTTTGCACGCTGGTCGTTGTTCGTGATGTTTGTTGTACTGGTCGCGCTGTTGTTGTGGGCCGTAACTGGCACTCCGGGAATCTTCCGGGTTCGTCTTGAGCACGGATTTTTCCGAGCTTCCATTACTCTTCTCTTGGTCCGATTCCTTACCCCGGTGGCTTGTGTTGTTGCCCTAACATCGGTCTTGAGTGTGAAAGCCAAGCCGAGTCTAAGCCGCGGTTGTTGAAACATCGCCACATCACTCATTGACCCTCACGCTGCAAATCTGACGGGTAGTGGGGACTTCCGGCCTCAGAGCTAATTTCCGGAACGTAAGCCGACTTCGTCTTCCAATGGTGCGTCAGGGGGTTGAGCAACCTCATTGGTGTCGATCGTCTCGGCGCATTCACCTTTTTCGTCGTAATCGCAAACGCGACCGGGATGGGCTTGTTTGCATTTCTGGCATAGTTGAGTAGCCATTCCACTTCCTCCAAAATCGCGATCAATCGTATCGAAGATGCGACCTGACGGACCGGGATGTACCTCACGTTACGCGGTATTCCGATCGGCGTATGGTCAGAAGCGACCACTCTGGATAAGGTATGCGCAACCGCTGGCGCTGCCGTCAATTTACGTAAAATCTCGTTTGGTGCGACTCTCCGCTACGTCCCCAATCCACAACTCCAACTGTGCTATGCAGACAAGTCCCGCAGCGGTGCCCAAGAGAACATTGGCTGGCCAGTCCAGTGCGTGACGACCTGAACGCCACCGCGCAATCGCAATTCTCCGATCACGATGAGTATGACTCCTCCGCCGATAGCTTTGAAACGCCCGTAGCGAGTGTTGAAAGGCCTCAGTCTGTGATGCGTCAACCGGCAATTCTAGCTGACCATTCTATCGGCACTAAATACGGCTTGCCGGAAGCCGCCGGAACAGCCGCCGAGACGGGCGGCGCTACGTTTTTCTACTCTTTGCCTCCGGGGACGATCTCGTCTGGCTTTTGCTCCTGGGTTGGGATCGCGCTCGACACTGCCGTTCGATTGTCGTTCGAGAAGCGAGCGGGCTGCGGCCTGTAGCCGTTGCGGCTGCGGACTTTGTATTTCTTCAGGTGCTCGCCAACTAACTTCACCGAGATCGATCGCCATCCGGTGTTGGGGTTTGTCTTCGGGTAATAGCTCAGAGAGTAGAGATGATTGAGGTCGTCGCGAATTGATGCGAAGGCTTTGGTTTCGTCGCGCCAATTCTTGGCGAAGTAGGCTTTGCCTCCGGTGGCGGCGGTCATGCGATCGAACACCGCCGTGGAAACCGGCTCCAGGCGCGCTTCCCGCGTGCTGATCATGTAGATCGAGACTCCGGCTGACTGGGCGAACTCGGCGACATCTTCGGGAGGAATGACGCTGGAGTTGTCCGGTCCATTGGAGAAGACGACGACCACTTTTCTTCCCTGATTCTGAGCAGCGTCTTTCAACGTGAGCAGCAGCGCGTTGTAGAGAGCGGCCTGATCGCCGGCGACGGTGGAGCGCACGGCGTGCAACAGGTTTGAACGGTCTGCCGTTAGAGCAGCGGCGCGGGACAGATCACGGCTGTAGGAATAGAAGGCGATCTTGTCAGCTTTCCCGAGGGAGCGAATGAAATCGCTGATGGCATCCTGGGCGAAGACGAATCCGCGATACATGTAGTCGCTGGTATCGAAGAGCACGAAGACATTGGCGCCACTGATCAACGAATCGAAAGTTGCGGGGGAAGCGATCGTTTCGTTACCGAGCACAGACTGAGCGGGTACCGGAGCCTCCTCTTCACCGTTGTCGCCGACCCGTCGCGCGGGCGCATCGCCCTCGGAGAAGGTCGCCGGCTTTTCCAGAATGCCATCTTCGGAGATTGCAAAATCACGCGGCTTCAATCCGGTGACGTAGTTCCCATTCTTGTCGGTGACGGCAATATTGAGCTGCACCATGTTGACTACGACGTGTATGTCAGGGTTCTCCTGCGCATTGGTGCCCGTGTCGCTTCCAAGGACCACAACAGAAGAGAGCGCAAGAATCAGCGAGAATTTATGAAGCGTCATGGCTGCGAGATTCCTCCGAGGCCGGTTGCATCATTGCCCTATTGGGGTGCGGTGACTGAGCTAGTGGAAACCACCCCTGGAGAAGGCGGATTCCACTTGCCCGCTTTGAAGTCCGCGCCGGCTGCGTGCATGGCGCGAAGCAGTGCGGGCCAGTCCTCAAAATCGGTAGCGAAGATCTTTTCGATCATGTCGCGGGTCAGCTCCGGGACGAATTGCTGAAGCATCACAGGAGAGTATCCTGCTTCATCGGCGAGCCGCGCCCAGTACAGGTTGGGAGAGTCCCATGACTCTGCCAGGAACCGACTGGCGCGCCCGGCGAAGGGCGGCATGGGGCCGACATTCAGCAATTCCGGGCCGTAGTTCTGAGCGAGGTTAGGGTGAGGCGTGCCGAAGTCGCGCGAGAGCCGGGCCGGGTTCACCTGGTCAGGATGCTGACGGCAGAGGTCCTGAAGTTCCTGCGTGGCCGATCCAGCCGCTCCGGCATAAGTTGGATTGGTGCGCTGGAATTCGGCCGCAAGATAGAACGTGTCGGACGGCATCATCTCGGCGATCAGATCGGATGCGTGACCGGTGACCAGAGAGTCTTCGATCTGCCGTATCTGCGGGAAGGAAGCACCCGGGCCGACAAGATGTCGAGCACCTTGCTGCGGAGGCCGGCATCTTGTGCCGCGGCTGTGAGGAGTTCCTCGCCCGATCGCTGGTAAAGCGCGACGGCATGAAGCTCTGTGGGGGTCACATTCCACCAACGCGGGAGGACGGAGCTTGCCAATACGTGGGGCGTGAGTTCTTTCCAAATAAGCGCCTGCACACTGTCGGGGGAGATGAAGTCCTGCTCGAGTTCGGCGAGCGCAAATGGAAGGTCGGCGAGGGATCCGACGAAATGCGCGCCGCCTCCGGCGGGTGTGCCTTGACCGAGCAGGGAAGGCGCCTGCCAGAGAGTCTTCATCCCAGAGACGCTTTCTCCAGCGAAATCGTGGGAGCGAACAAACAGTGGATTGTTGTGCAAGGCCTGCGCGCCGGGCGGTTCGTAGTAAGCGTAATTCAGGCCAACCAGGGTGTCGCGCAGAAATGACGCGAGTTGTCCGCGGGCTTCTTCGATCTGCGCGCGCGATGACGTCGGGGCCTTGAGCAGCCGGGGGAGATCGGTGCGCATCTCGGTATCGGTATGGTGATTGTTGTAAATGCCGGCGGCCCACTGGTAACGCTCGCTTTCGGTGAAGATGGGACGAGGCATTTCGAACTCGCGGGTCTCAGCAGCCGCCAGTGCGACGTACTCTTCCGGATGCCTGCCAGCGGCTTTCTCTGTGAGACCATCGCCCAAGGTCATAAGCGTGTCGAGCGAGACCAGACGCTGGTCATCGAGAACGGAGCGGATGCGGCGGGCGACCTCGTGATGCATCTGCTTGCCATCCGGAGTGGACTGCGCAGGTCCGGCGAGCAATTCAATAATGTCATCCTGCGACCCGCGGACCTTTCCGGTGGTGAAGCGGAATATCTCGCCAAGGGAATTGCGCCCTGCGTCGTAGAGTTGGGCTGCGCTTCGGACGCCGGTGAACGGGCGGACCACGCGTTCCCATGAATCATTCAGGTGCGCAGTGGAAATCTGTTCCTGCCGGGCAAGGATCTGCCAGATTCCAATCTCAGCCTGGAAGATACCGAATGCATTGGCGCGAAACGCCATGGGCTCATTGTTCAGGCGCTGCGCAACTTCCAGGAAGAGCGCGATCGATTCATCGGTGAGTTCGGGAAATTCCGAAAAGACGCGGTACTGGTCGCTGTAGTCATCGAAGTGCCGTGCTAACAGGCGGACAGTGGCCGGGGACAAGCGGCGGTTCGGAGGTCGACGGCTGTCGAGTTCGCTGATTGCCATGTAGGCCTGCAGCGGCGTGTCTTCGGAACTTGCGCGCGACAACGCGAACATATCTTGCATGAACTCATCGGGACTATTCAGATGTTTTGGCTGTTTGGCCCATTTGCGTATAAAACTTCCGTTGTGTCCCTCGAGAAGAATTTCCTTCCATTCATCGAGGCCGCCGGGGATAAGAGGTTCGCCGGAGTCATCCAAATGTAACCGGGTCGCGAGGAGGAGCATGGAGGGAGCGGGGCGGAAGGTTCCGCGAGTCGCTTTCACGGAAGGATCGGGCGCGCGGAGTGCGTTGTAGAAAGCGTGCAAGCGGTGAGGATCGGTGAAGTAAGCCTGCTGGCGCTCATTGGCCCGGGAGAGAACGTCAAAATACGCAGCCATCCAACCCCGGTCTTTGGCGATCAACCGAGGCACAAAAGCCGCGGGCACGGACGGACTGGCTCCGACCAAATCCTTCCAGGCAGCCTCGGCGTTGGTTCCTCCCGGAACTCTGACTTTGCCGTTCGAGATGCATATTTCCCTGCCGTAGAAATCGAGAACAGCGGCATAGGGCAGAAGTTTCTGCAGGCCAACTGATTCCTGCAGCGATCGTGCGGTATCAGGATCCAGTCGCGAGAGAGCCCAGTAGAGGCGCGCGACAGAAGAATCGTGAAGGATGGTTTCCAGCAGATCGCGGCTGTTCTCTGTGTAGTTCTTCTTGCTCGACATGGTCCAGTCGCTCCCCGAGAAGAGGACGGGAACGGACGAGGAGACATACTCGTAGCGGAAGGGAGTCCCGCCTTCGAGAGTGCGCTCGAGTGCGGGGAGTGGGAATCCGGAATCGATCGCCAGGAACGCACGCTCGGGGTCCTCGGTGATCAGGGTTGCGCCGGGCTGACCGCAAGTGGCGCGAGTTCGGTATCCGAGAATACGCAGCAGGGGCTTGGCATCGTCGCAATTGGAAACCTCGATGACCATCCCGTGATTCGCGGCCAGCGCGGAAAGTTCGCGCGCTTGCACGACATACCGCCGCAGCAGGATGAGGAATTCGGTGACCCGATCACTTCCTTCGTAGCCCTGCATGAAAACGTTGCGGCTGAGCAGCGGCAGAACTTCTTCCGGGCGAACCTTCTGGCTGATTCCTGCCATGCGCAGGAAAGATCGCTGGGGCCCCGGAAGGGGAAATTCGGAGGCAGCAGTGGAAGGCGTTGTACCAGACGAGCGAGCGCCGGCACGCGCGAAGGAGAAACTGCTGACAACAGTGCATGCCAGGAAAACAGAGACAAAGAGAGGAGTCTTCACGACTGGATCCCCTTGGATGACGAGACCTCAATTCGCCTGGTGACGATCACGAAGCTGGTAGCGGTGCTGCAATGATCGAGAGAACCCGAGACCCGACCAGGTGAAATCTGGGCCTTGCTCCAGATTTGATCGGGCAAACATACTCCAGATTGACGGAACACTCAAAGAGTTTTTTGCAATTTCTACTTTAAAGGCCGTACAGGATCTTCCCGAGTGACATTCAGAAAAAAGTTCCGCTCTGCGATTGCACAATGCGCGCTGTCAGCGACGCAGGCGGGTCGCACGCGCAAGTTGTTGCGTCCAAGAGAGAACCGAGACCGTTCGTGGGGGGGAGCAGCTTCAACGAGAGAGCATCAGCCAGTGCGGAATGACGCATTCTTCGCCGCTTCTTCCCTTCGGCACCGACGGCGCGTGACATTGTAAATAGATGGTGAATACGGGCGTCGCTCGATTCCAGGGCGAGTTGCAAACCCTTTCATCTTGACGCGATGGAGGGGCTATCTTACAGTCCGAGAGCTACGGGGCGAGTGACAGGGGTGACGTCGTGAGTGTGTGCCGACGCTGTGGGGAGGCGGTTCGAAGATGCATGGTTTGAAGTCAGTTGTTTTTGTCCTGTCGATCCTGGCATTGATTTTCTTTACGGCGTGCGGCGGCGGTGCCGGAACCGGCAAAGTGTTTACGCCCCCTCCTAGCTACACGATCGGGGGGAGCATCTCCGGACTGTCGGGGTCGGGACTCGTCCTGCAGAACAATAACAGCAATAACCTCACAGTAAACGCGAATGGCGCGTTCACCTTTGTCGGGGCGCTGGCGAGCGGCGCCGCCTATAACGTGACTGTTCTTACCGAACCGACGAATCCTGCACAAACTTGCAGAATCGCAAACGGCAGCGGGACGGCGAATGCGAACGTCAGCAATGTTCAGGTGAGTTGCACCACGGCATCGACTACGTACACGATCGGAGGAACGGTCGCAGGATTGTCCGGTTCTGGGCTGGTGCTGCAGGACAATGGCGGCAATAACCTGGCGGTGAATTCTAATGGAAACTTCACCTTTAGCGCGCCGGTTGCCGGCGGCAGCAGTTACAACGTGATGGTTCTTACTCAGCCGGTAAATCCTGTACAAACGTGCACAGTCGCAAATGGCAGCGGGACCGCCAACGCGAACGTCACTAACGTTCAGGTCAGCTGCACCACGGCATCGACTACTTACACGATTGGAGGAACGGTCGCAGGATTGTCCGGTTCTGGGCTGGTGCTGCAGGACAATGGCGGCAATAACCTGTCGGTGAATTCTAACGGAAACTTCACCTTTAGCGCGCCAGTTGCTGGTGGCAGCAATTACAACGTGACGGTCTTTACTCAGCCGGCGAATCCTGCACAAACTTGCACAGTCGCAAATGGCAGCGGGACTGCGAACGCGAACGTTACTAACGTTCAGGTCAGCTGCACCACGGCATCGACTACCTACACGATCGGAGGAACGGTTTCTGGCTTGTCCGGAAGCGGGCTGGTGCTGCAGGACAATGGTACGGACAGTCTCACCATCACAGGCAACGGAACGTTCACCTTCGCAACCGCTGTCGCCGCGGGAAGCGGTTACAGCGTGACGGTTAAGACGCAGCCATCCAGTCCAGCGCAGATGTGTTCGGTCAGCAATGCGAGTGGAACGGCCAATGCGAACGTCACGAACGTGACAGTCACGTGCAGTACGGCGACGTACACCATTGGTGGGACACTGTCCGGGCTCACGAGCAGCAGCGTCGTCATTCAGGATAATGGCGGCGATAATCTGTCACTGAGCAAGAATGGATCGTTCTTGTTTGCCACTGCGGTCGCGGCGGGCAATCCCTATAATGTCACCGTGAAGACTCAACCGACGGGACAATCGTGCACGGTTGCGAATGGCAGCGGGACGGCAAATGGCAATGTGACGAATGTCCTGGTCACGTGCGTGACGGTGACTGGTAACGGAATCAAAGAAACATTCTTTGGCGCGAGTTTCAACTTCTTTACCACGTGGCCGCCAACCGACGGGCTCGGACGCGTGGCCACTCTCGGTGCGATCCGCCTTTGGGATGACAAGGTGAAATGGGGCCAGATCAACACGGCCAAGAACTCATATGACTGGTCCTTGTTGGATAGCTACGTCAGCATGGCGCAGTCGCTGAATGCCGACATTCTCTATACGTTCGGCGATACCCCTGATTATGCAGGGACAATTCCGGGCGGGAATGTGCATTGCTTATCGCCATCGGATTACAGCTGCTCGCCTCCAAATGACTTGAATAGCGATGGTACGGGCGCCGATGCGTATTTCTCTAATTTCGTAACTGCGCTTGTGACTCGCTATAAAGGGCAGATTTCATATTACGAATTGTGGAATGAGCCCGACTGCTCATGCTACTTCGCAGGGACGCAGGCTCAGATGGTGCGTATGAATAAAGATGCAGCGGCGATCATTCGATCCATCGATCCAAATGCCAAGCTGCTGAGTCCCTCGGGTCACGTCTGGACCCTGGATACGTGGTTCACCCCGTACATTCAGGCCGGTGGCGCGCCAACGTTTGACATCGTGAATTTCCACATGCGTGGGACCGGCGATCTGAATCTGAGTCCCGAAGCATTTCTGGGAACGTATTCAAATATCACTACCTCGGTTGCGGCGAATGGTTTGAGCAGCCGTCCCTTGTGGGACGACGAACACGGTATCAAGGCAAACGAGAACTTCAGCGATCCCGATGAACTCGCGGGATACATCGCGCGAGAGCTTGTGTTGCGGGCGAGCGTAGGACTGCCGCGTCAGTATCTGTATTCGTGGGACGACAATGCTCCGATTGGGCTACAAGGAAATCTCGGCGGGACCGCGTATGACACGGTTGCGGGCTGGCTAATCGGCCACACACTGAGCGCGTGCGTGGTCAGCGGAACGGTCTATACCTGCAATGTGGATGACGGGCAGATTGTCTGGGATACCGCGCAATCCTGCAGCAACGGCTCTTGCACGACGTCGAGCTATACGTATCCGGCGACATATAAGTGGCAGATGGATCTCACCGGATCGAAGACGTCGCTGAGCGGAACTACGGTGCCGATCGGGTACAAGCCGATTTTCCTGACGTCTCAATGATTCGCGGCGCACTGCTTGCTGTGGGCTTCTACAAGAACCTGCGAGTGAGCCTGCGAACACCCTCGGCCGTCATCCCGTACACGAGGTGCGAGGCCCATCCGTAGAGGTGTGTTCCGATCGACGATTCCGATTGTCCGGAAAGTCCGAGCGCCGGGATGGCGATTTCGTCAGCCCCGACGAACAAGGCTGTGCCGAATCCGGCGCCGGTCAGAAGCGGATGCTGAGCGCGCAAATGACGATCTTCCATTGCCAGGCCATAGACGCCTCCCATGAGAGTTCCGAAGCCATAATGCACGAGCGGCGAAGCTTTCTTCTTCTGTTCATGCGACAGCGGATGCCCCGCAACCTGGGCAATTCTTCCTGCGGTCTTCATGGTGGCATCTTCCGATTCCGGCTGGGCCGATCCGCTCTGTTGATTGTCTCCCTTGCCATTCTGATTTGATTTGAGCTTGTGTGAGGCCTTTGTCCAGGCATTCTGAAATTGCGTCATAGCGACGGTTGCAAGCAAGCCTCCAGCGAGGCCTCCGACCAAGCCTTTCCATGCACAAGGGCGCTTTCGGTTGAAAATCGTCAGCATTTAAATTCTCCTGCGCTTACGATGCCGAAAGTTTGTTGCGAGGTAGCTTTCGAATCGACCACACAATCGAGGCGAATGCAGACGCCGTGCCGCCGCTTGGGCCATGGGCAGTTCAGAACTCCAAATAGAACGAAGGCCGGGCATCCCGGAAGGTAATTCCGGATCCCGGCCTCGTTTTACTTCACCTTGGTGTTGATCTTGTGATGTGGAGTGGGACAGCTGACCCCAGGGGCCGAAGCCCCTTTTCATTATTCCTCCGTGGACGCGGCCCTAAAGGGCCGCTCTTCCACGGCAGTCAGCTTCGCCTACTTTCCATTCGGGTTCGTGTTGGCTGCGCTGGTGCTTGGCGCGGCCGCGGGGGCAGCGTTTCCACCGAAGCGCGACAGACGCGGGAAGAAGGGCGTGACTTCGAACGGCATCTTGTCACGCGCCGAGGTGATGGCGACCGGAGCCGTCTTCACCATCTCCGCCTTGTCGTTCCACGGATTGACCTTTACGCGTCCGCCCAGAGGCAGGGCCGCGATCTGATCGAGCTTGTTGTTGTCGAGCGCCGGGCCCCCCGTGGACAGAGCCGTGAGTCGAGTGACTTGTCCGTTCTCAGCCAGCGGATTGCCCAGATGCGTCGTCAACAGCGCCTGCAATTGCGGACCCTTCTGTTGCAGAGCCTTCAGGAAAAGTCCGACGTTATCGAGTTTCTGTGCGTAGGGCGAGTTCTTCAGAAGGTCCATGGCCTTCTTGTCGGCGGAAGTCTCCTCTTCGGGAATGTGCTTGAATCCCAGGTTCTGGTACGTGCCTTCGTCGGAGAAGAGCATGCGGTCGTTGAAAGCATACTTCGATCCGAGATTGTGGCCGAGCACGATGTGAGCGAGTTCATGCGAGAGCACGGCAGCCAGGCTGGCCTCGTCCGGAAGAACGTCGATCAATCCGCGGCTGATGACGATCGTATTTCCCACGCTGAACGTCTCCAGCGGAGACGTGAGCAGCACGCGCGTACGAACCGGGCGCGGCAGGTCGATATTGTTGGTTACTTCCAGGTTGTTCACGACGGTCTGCAGAATGCGGTCCACATCGCCCTCAGGAGCAAGCAAACCGGCGGAGGTCAGACGCTCTACGACGTTGTCTTCCGCCTGCTGCTGCCAAACGCGCTCTGCCTCGAGAGGCGAAGCATCCTGCGCGGCAGTGCTGCTGTCTTGCACGGAGTCGACGCGGATGTTGGTTAACTCATCATCCTTGCCGCCCTTTTTCAAGTCATATCCCCAGATGCGGGTCTGCGCCTTGAATGCCATCTTGTTCTTCACGCCGGCGCTGAAGTCGCCTTCTTCGCTGTAGATGAAAGAAGGCACCCAGTAGCCGGGGATCAGGTTCAAACGCCAGCTATCCATGTGGAAGAAGTAGGAATTTCGCGGAGCCGGAGCATACGTTCCGTTCAGGCGGACGATATTGAAGCCCTGATCTTCGACCCAGAGGCGGCCGAGGAATCGTCCTCTGCCGGAGCCCTTCTTCGGAGTGACGTCGAAAACGAGGCAGCGCACGTCGCCCAGGAATTCGCGGCGAACGTAGCGGAAATCATAGTGTTCGCGATCGAAGTCGGTGCGGTCGGCGTAAACCATCCAGGAGAAGCCCATCGGCTGATACTGGACCTTGTAGAGCTTCTGGAATCCGCCCAGCAGCTTGGATCTGCATGCCGCCCTTTTCTTCTTCCTTCAGGTAGTCCTTGCGGTCGACGGTCTCGCCCATATCGAGGCGGCCCAGGAAATAATGGTCCGCGCTCGGAACGGGGCCGAGTTGCGGATCGGCTGTCAGATTCTGCAAATAGGTCTCGACCACGGGCGTGCGGGTCGAGAGCACCTTAATCAGGCCGTGCTCGCGCTCGATGAACAGGTTTACGACCTGGTCCATGGTGGTGGGCGTGGCTACCGCGGGAGGCAGAGGCATGGCCGTCGCCGGAGCCTGCGCCTGCGCGGGCTGAGTGTCCGCGGCCGGAGCCACGGGCTGCGACGATTGCGATGTCTGCGTTGCATCAGGCGCAGCCGGTTGTGCGGAGGGCTGTGAATCCGCCGCTTGCTGGGCGACCGCGCTCATGGATGCCAGCAGCGCCGCCGTAAGGATCCAATTCGATGTACGCATGACTCTATTCTCCCAGTGCTAAAAACCTTGTTGTTATCTCTCTGCATGCCAAAAGCTACTTCGCCAAAATTCTTAGTACGCCAGCTGGAACATCACGTGAACCACCGCGGTCGAATCCACCGGCTGGCCGTAACGCAATGCGGGCTTGAAACGAATCTTGTTTGCAGCGGCAATGGCAGCTTCGTCGAGGCCGTGTCCCAGTCCGCGCACCACGCGATTTACGTGGAGCATTCCATTGGCCGAGAAGTTGACTTCCAGGAGAACTTCGCCTTCGAGCTTCATGTCGCGGGCTTCCTGCGTGTACACCGGATTCGGCTTGAACGTGATCTCAACCGGAGTGGTCGCCGGGCCGCTTTCGGCCTGAGCGATCTTCGGCCCCGTCGGACGCGCGACCTGCGTGGAACCGAATCCGCCGGTCTGAACACCCTTGCCGTTGCTGCGGCCGTCGCCTTTGCCGGGCGTAGCGATTCCGCTGCCGAAATCGGCGCTGGCTACCGTGCCCTTGATCCCTTTTGCGCCGCCAGATCCGTTGCCTTGTCCCGGGCCCGCGGGCATATCAAATGATCCCAGCGAAGCGGCATAGAGCTTCGCTCCCTGCTTGCCGGTGCCGGGCAATCCGTTGGGATCGCCAAAGCCGCCGGTCTGAACTTTTTCAATCGGAGCGTTCACGGTCGGAGTCTGCGAACTGCCAGTCGCGGTGAAATCTCCGGTGTGAACGAGTTGTGGGCGCGCACCGCCCGCCACCTTGATCTGCGGAGGGGCGAATTGATTCACGATGACTTTTGGTGCTTCGACTGGCCGGGGCTCTTCGCGGCGAACTTCTTGCGGCATCACCAGCTTCGGCTGCTCGAATACAGGCAGCTTGACCGCAGGCAGAAGCTTCGCCTTGATCGCGGGCTTTGCCTTGAGCGGCGCAGGTTCGGGACGCAGCGACGGCATCGGAATAATCTCGGTGATGTGATACTGGCTGAGTTGGAGCCTATCGGGCAGCAAGAGACCGAGATTGATGAGTATGAGCAGGATCAGCGCGACGATGCCGTACGCCGTCGCGACCGCCCGCTTGTTGATCTTGCGCTCGGGCAATAAACCGAGTTGAAATCCGCCGTAAGCCGTTGGCATGCAGTCTGTCTCCATCGGAACCCAGTTGGGGAGAGAACCGGGACTTGGAGTCTCAAAAATACGGGAGATAGGACAGGGGGTAAACGTGTCCACGGCTCTTGACCTTCAGTAACCTGGCGAAACTCCTAAACGGGAACAAGGCCCAAAAAGGGCATGCGGCGGGCGTTTCCGCTTACTCTCCTGAATGGCCGGGTAAAACAGGGAAGAAACGCGGAGGTATCAGTAGATTTCGAGCAGTTTCCGAGTTGCACTTATTGGTTCGCCGGTCCGAAGCGCCCGGTCATTAGACAAGCCGGCTGATCACAGTCACACACATAAATCCGAGCATCAATCCGAGCGATGGGGATTTCGCTTCCGGCTGCTGACGGCTTTCGGGGATCAGTTGATCGGACGCAACGAAGATCATCGCACCGGCCGCCATCGACAGTGCGAAGGGCACCACCGGGCCGACCAGGGATACGAACCAAACACCGAACACTGCTGCGAGGGGCTCTCCCAGGCCGGAGGCTGTCGCTCCGAGGAACGCTTTCCATCGAGGCAGTCCCGCACTACGCAAGGGCATGGCAACTGCCAAACCTTCCGGGATGTTCTGAATTGCGATGGATGCGGCTACCAGCATGCCGATGGAAGGCCCACCTCCGGCAAATGCAACACCGATGGCCAGACCTTCCGGGATGTGATGAATGGTCAGCGCGGCTGCCAGCAGTAGCCCCAGGCTTTTGTCGTGGCCGCTGAGCTCTGGCGCGAAGTGAGGTTCGAGATGCGGCACAATCCGCTCCAGCAAATGCACGAGGAGGGCTCCAGTTGCGAGTCCCAGAGAAACCTGCACAAGGCCATCCCGATGCAACGCGGGACCCAGCAGGCTGATCGACGCGGTGGCGAGCATCACGCCCGCCGAGAAGCCCAGCAGCGTGTCGTACCAGCGGCGGTTGATTCGCGGTACGATGCAAATCAGCAATCCTCCAATTCCGGTAGAGAGTCCCGCCAGAACGCTGGCCAGCAGCGCAGTCCGCATTACGTCTCCTCAACTCCAGAATCAAGCTCGTGCCAGGGTCCTTGCGGTGATGTGGGTCACATTCCATGGCGATAGTAAACACGAAGGTATAGCCCGCAGCTCATGCGGAGTCAGAGTTGCCAAAGCGGATATCGCTTTGCTCCCCTCAATCTGCATTTGCGATGGAGGCGTAATATGGCATTTATGCCGCCGATATCCTTCTCCCGCCGCTCCTTCCTGGCATTGTCTGCCGCTTTGCCCTGGGCTTTTCGCGGACTTACCTCCGGCTCGACCTACTACATTCCTGTAGGTCTGGAACTCTACTCGGTGCGCGACGAACTGAAGAAGGATCCGCAAGCCACTGTCCGCGCCGTGGCGAAAATGGGATATCAGGCGTTGGAGTTCTACGCGCCCTATTACGATTGGACCGAGGCGCAGGCGAAAGACATGCGCAAGCTGCTGGATGACCTAAAAATCCGCTGCTACTCAACGCATAACGACGAGGGATTTTTCGCCGTTGACAAGATCGAGCATGCGCGCGAACTGAACCAGATCCTGGGAGCGAAGTACATGGTTCAGGCGTGGAGCGATCCGAAACCCGATCTCGACGGATGGAAGGCCCTCGCCGATCGATTGAATGCCGCCGCCGAGAAACTGGAGGCCGCCGGTCTTAAGGTCGGATATCACAACCACGATGCCGAGTGGAAGCCCATCGGCGGCAAGCGTCCGATGGAGGTGCTCGCCGCCAATACGAGACCCTCCGTGATGCTGCAACTCGATGTGGGTACTTGCGTGGAGGCCGGAGCCGACCCTGCTGCATGGATCAAAGCCAACCCGGGACGCATTCGGTCCATCCATTGTAAAGACTGGTCTCCCGATCCCAACGTCGGTTACAAGGCGCTGTTTGGAGAAGGCAAATCCGATTGGAAGGGCGTCTTCAATGCGGCCGAGACTGTCGGCGGCGTCGAATACTACCTGATCGAACAGGAAGGCAGCCGTTATCCGGAACTGGAAACGGCCGAGCGATGTCTGGCTGCGTTCCGAAAGACGCACGGAGCACGGTAGAATAACGCTATGCGCACTGGTTTCCTCTTAGTCCTATTGTGGTTGAGTGCTTTTGCCTGGGCGCAAAACTCCAGTCCGAGTGTGCCGACCAATTCGCAGAGCGGCGATCAGGGCGCATCCAAGCCGTCCACCCAGCGAGCGCCCAACCTGGAGCCGCCGCGCTCCGATCGCGTGAATGTGAATGATCTCGAGGTCAGCGATGGTCAGAGTTCGAGTAAAGATACGCAAATCGACCTCAGCCCGCCGCCGGATGATGCCAATGCTCATCCAAACAGCTCCGAGACTCTCAGCGATAACGATGGCGCGCTCGGGAGTGACGATGTCAATGAAATGCATCCCTGGGATCCCCATAGGGCGGCCAAGGACATTGAGGTTGGAGATTTCTATTTCAAGCGCAAGAACTATCGGGCCGCCGAAGACCGTTATCGCGAAGCGCTCTACTACAAAGATAACGACGCTGTCGCGACCTACCGCCTCGGGGTTTGTCTGGAGAAGTTGAATGAACCGGAGGAGGCCCGCACACAGTTTGAGAATTACCTTAAGATCCTGCCCTCGGGGCCTCAAGCTGAAGAGTCCCGCAAAGCGATCGAGCGCTTGAAAGCTGCACTGCCGGGCACAAAAGCGGCGAAGTAATCACGTTTGTTGTTTCCAACGAGTTCGTTTTTCGCGCATTCCGATTCAGCGTTTTGTGCGCTTTGCGTTTCTCGTTTCCTTTACCGCATCCCCGTTTCCCACCCGGCTTTGCTCACCTTCCCCTAACACCAGGCTGGCCGGCCATCTCGGTCCAGACTGCACGAATCCCTTTCCACCTGCCGCGAAACGAAGCATGTTGTCGACCATATCGAGGCACGCATGGATCGCCTGTCTGCGCAATGCTCCCTCGAACTCTCCGCGAATAATCAGCATGGCGGTGCCGTGCGTCAGCGACCAGATCCCGAGCATGAGGCGATTGTGTTGGCGCGGAGTGCCGCCAAGCTGTTCTGCAAGCCGCTGCCGCATGAGGTTGAACGAGGGCCACGGTTCGTGCAGGGAAGGGGGCCTACCCACACCATCAAACAAAACCTCGTATGCATGAGGGTTTTGGATTGCGAATTCCAGTTGCTTTTTGACGGCCTCGCGCGGAGTTTGTGTGCGGGTGAGGGCGGAGAAGAGTTCACCGCGCGTTTTGAGGCGAAGCGCGCGCAGGATGTCGTCGCGGTCACGATAGCGCTCATAAACCGTGGGTGTCGTGGTTCCCGCGGCCGTAGCGACTGCACGCATCGTCAGCAACTTTTCCCCGCCGCGCGCCCACAAGCGTGACGCCGCGCCCAGGATGCGTTGTTCCAGATCAGGATCGGGTTGCCGTGGCATTTTCTTCCCCTTCAAAGTAGAGGGTCATTATTTGCACTGCGTATTATTAACGTCGTATACTAATGGAAACAGAAAACCTAGTGATTAACATAGCGGGTTCCGTGTTGGGCGCCAAACTAGCAGCGCCGGCAGGTCCCTACGCCCAGTCTGCGCCGTTAAGGAGTAGGTCATGCAGTTTGGTGGAAAGAAACAGCTTGATGTTGTACGGCTCAAAGCTGACCTGGCCGCTGCAAGTGTCGAGTTGCTCAGCGCGCAATGCGCAGCCGACCGCCTCCGCCTGAAGTACGCTGCCCAGGACATCGTCACTTTTGGCGAGAGAAACGCCCTGAAACGGGCAATCGCTTCTGCCGAGGCCCTACATCAGTACTTTTCCAACATCGAATCCCAGATTAAGCACACAGAAAGCTCGATCGAGTAACGCCCCGGCAACGGTCACTGGATTCCCCGTGTTCCGCCAGGTCCAGCGGCCCTATTTCTCTACGCGAAGAAACTCTCCGGTTGAAGCATTGACAGACACCGTAAGCTTCGCCCCCTCCCGGCTTGGACCGTAAATCACATGCCAGATCAGTTCGTTGGTGTTGTGGTTCCAGTCGCAGACGAACGAGATTGGAGTGTTCGGAGATTTTTCCAGCACTTTATCTCCTCCATGCTTCTGTGCCGTTTCGGCCGCCTGGTCTGAATCGACTTTCAGGAAGGCCATGTCGAATATCGTTGTACTCGCATTGCTGGGGCTATAGCTATCTTCGGTCCCGGGGTTGATGCCACGCGAAGGCGCTCCATCGGCAGTGCTGCCCGACCACGTGTAGCTTTTTTCCGACCGCGCGGTCGCCGAGGCAAAGCTGGCGCGCCATACAGCCCATTTCCCATCGTGCCCGTTGCCGTCGCTCGTCGTTACCGATTCGATGCGGTACGGCTTGGCGTCTAAATTCCATCCTCGCGCCGCCACATACAGCTTCTGGAACGCTGATCGCGCCGTCAGAAGCTCCGGTCCCTTGGGCTCCGGTTTCGCGGGTTCTGCTGGTTTGCTGGATTCCGAAGAGCATCCGCTCAAAAACGCGAGCAGCAGGAGAACCAGTACTGCCGATAACAGATTTGCGGTTGGCTGTTTAAGGCGAGCCGTCTTCATTGGCGTCCTTCCTGTTATAACTTTGGATGAATTTAAACTTTCGCAACATTCTAACTGAAAGGCTTCGAAAGGTTAGTAACCCGCGTGGACCCTCGTCTTGCTAGATTGCAGCTTGAACTCGCTGCTTCGATCGTCGGACTCTCAGCCGAACAGATGGCGCGCAGCTTTCCGGGAAAATGGTGCACGGCAGAAATACTGGAGCACCTCTATCTGACCTACACGGGTACGGTTAAGGGATTTTCTCGTTTGATGGCCGAGGGTAAGTCTCTGGCATCGAAAGCCACCTGGAAACAGCGCGGACGCTCTTTGGTGGTCGTCGGTCTTGGATACATGCCGCGCGGAAGAAAGTCTCCCGCGGTGGGCCTTCCACGCGGGATTCCGCCCGCGAAGGTGACTGCTGAGATCATGAACGCCCTCATCGAAATGGACGAACTCATGAGCCGTTGCGCCAGGAAGTTCGGAACCAACGTCAAGGTGCTGGATCATCCTGTGCTGGGTCCTTTGTCCATCCAACAATGGCGAAAGTTCCATCTGGTGCACGGACTCCACCATCTCAAGCAGATTCGCCGGTTACGGAAAAAACTGGAAAGCGGCGAAATCTGACCGTGCCAGCAAAAAGCCGGAGACACGCTCCGGCGTTTGTACATTTAGGAATATAGCCCTACGGTTCGCGAACCGAGGCGGGAACCCCGGCTTTGCGAGCCTCTTCCTGCATATCCTCGAGCTTTTGCTTGGCGTCATCCACAGCTTTCTGCTTATCGGCAATCTGCTGCTTGTACTGCGTGTCCTGTTTGTCCCAATCCGCCGAATTGCGCAGTCGGTTGCCTACATCGGCATACATGGCGGCGGCACGGACCTGATATTCGCGCTGCAGGACGTCGAGTTCACGGCCGAGTAGGTCAATCTGTTTCTGCTGCTCGGAAAGCCGCTCACCCCATTGCTTCCATGCCGCTTCCTTCGCCGCCGGGTCCATCTCAGGCTTTGCCTCACTCGTCTTGTTCTCCGCGGCCGTGGACTCTGCCTGCTTGGCTTCGTCCTGCTTGGGCTGCTCTTGTCCTTCGGCCGGAGCCTTGCCGACGATCGATAGATGCTCTTCCCGCGGAAGATTGTCGTTGTCGAAAACCTTCGGTTTGGTGCTGGTTCCAGGGCTCTTGCGCACCTCGCGCGCGTATTCTCCCAGTGATGATCCCCCGGAGGAGGCCGGGGCCTGGTTCTGCGCTCCCGCAGGAATTCCCGCGATCATGAGGAGCACGGTGAGTCCGATTCCAGTGTGTGCGACATGTCTCATAGCTTCACCTTCCAAACTCAGGTTCACGGCAAGAGGTCTCCCATCCCGCCGGGTATTGCTTTATCGGCCTGCTGCTGCCCCATCCGCTTTCGGACGAGGCTCGGTCTTCGTCGTCAGAAATCCGCCAATGCTGCGATCCAGTTGTGCTGCTTCCTGCGCGATATCGATTGCTAGTTGCCTGGCCATGTCAGGATCCCGATTACTCGCCAACTGCTGGGCGTAGCCCGCGATTGTCGTGAGCGATGTTCGCAGTTGCAGCGCCATCTCCGCGGACAACTCACCGTGCAGTTTTTGTTGCTTTCGGATTCCTTCCAGTTCGCTGAGATCGTTGATGAGGCAAGCAACTCCGAGTAGGCTGCCATCGAGAGCGGGCACTTGCGACACCGTCATCGAGAGAAACCGTTTCTCGCCCGCCGGCGTTTGGTATTCGGCGTCCACCTGCCGGCGCTTCATGCCTTCCCGGAGCACGGTGTGAATCTCATCCGAGATCCGCACCGCCTGATCCGCCGGCGCCTGTTCAGCGCGTATGTGCGCTTTCCGGAAAATGTCTTCGGCGTTCATCCCATTCATCGAGGCAAAGCCTAGGATTGCTTTCGCCGCAGGGTTCGAGCTCTTGATCAACCCGTTCGCCCCAAACACGAGCACGCCCGACGAGAGGTTCGAGAGCACAGCCTGGCTGAAATTCTCCGTGACTCGCGCGCGATTCTGCTCGGTTTGCGACTGGACCTGCAGTTCATGCTTCTGCTGCTTCAGTTCCTGGATGACGGTGGTGTACAGGTTCACCGGCAGAGTCTCCGGCGACCCGGTCGGCCCTTCCGGAATATCGGCTTCTTCTTCAATATTTTTGCGCAAGGCGCGCACAAAGAAAATCCCGAGAAGAAGGAAAAATGCCGAGCAGACAAACACCGTCAATGCCCGGAGCAAAACCGGATTGCCCAAGAGTCTCACCAGAATCTCCCGTACCACCTGAGAACTTGATCCCCAAAGAAACAGGCCAGCAGAGCCATGCTTCCCAGAAATACTCCGAATGGCATCTGGAAACTGCGGTACACCACCTGGGCGGATTGCCATGCGCGTTCTCGCGCGGCATGTGCACTCGCCAGTCTCTTCGCAAAGCGGCGCGTACGCTTCAGCCACACCAGCAGTACCGTGCCCAGGCCAAATACCGATCCTGCCAGGGATCCGGTAAAGATCGTCAGCACGGTGAGCTTCATCCCAAGAAACGCGCCCACCATGGCCATCAGTTTTGCGTCGCCGAATCCCATTCCTTCTGTGCCGCGCCAGCGCAGGTAAATCGCCCCTGCTCCGTAAATGAACGCAGCCCCCACCCCAGCGCCCAGCAGGGAATCGCCGAGCGACCACAGCCGCGACGTGACGGTATTGCTAAAGGACAGGTTCACATCCGCAGTCAGAAATTGCGAGACCAGATCGCTTACCGGAACGAAGACGCTGAACAGGATTCCCATCGCCAGTCCCGGAAGCGTCAGCTTGTCGGGCAGGAGCTTCGTCTCTGCATCGGTAAAGATCAGTCCGAGTATGAGGAAAGAGAATGAGCAGTACTTCACGGTGGAAAGAGTCCACCCGAAACACCAGTAGCATGCGAGAAACAAGAGGCCGGTGAGCAGTTCGATTAGAAGATAACGGGGCGATATTCCGGCCTTGCAATGGCGGCAACGGCCGCGCAGGATCAGCCAACTCAACACCGGCATGTTGTCGTACAGCGCAATCGGCGACTTGCATTTCGGGCAGGCGGAGCGCGGCGTAACCACCGAAAGGCCCAACGGCAGGCGGTAGATACACACATTCAGAAAGCTGCCGAAGGCCAGCCCGAGGACAAAAATCGCCGATGCCAGAAAAGGATCCACGTTCACCAAAAAACCGCGCCGCGCTCTTCCGGCACAAGTCTTTCCGGAAGAACGTCGGATACGCCGGTTCTTGGGTGGATTATAAGTCGATCAGAGAGGGAAGGACTAAGTACCGAAGTCACTGGCCAGCTGGACGAGGGCCAGCAAGCCATTGTCCACTCGGAGCTTAGCTGATGGACAACGCCCAGACCACAATGGTCCGAGTGGGACCTTACCGGTTCCGATACGCTTCGTGGCAGTTCCGGGGCGCCGGCCGCGCCCCGGCTCAAAATTCCATTACTTTGCCTGCAAACTGTCGATATAGGTGACTAGGTTCGTAACCCTTTGCTGGACCTGCGCTTCGTGTCCCTGGCTGATGCTTGAGAAGAGCGGTCCCCACACCGGCATATCTTGGCTGCCATGCGATGCCGTCACAGCCTGTCCCTTAATCACCGCTGCAACGTGCGCTGCCGGATACTTCCCGCCGTTCTGTTTTGCCATAGCGGTCAAGTCGGTGGGCGGTGTCTTCATGGCAGAGGCTGCCGGGCCGGTGCCTTTGCCGTCCTTCCCGTGGCAAACGGCGCAGTAGCTGTTGAACATCTCTTTGCCTGAGTTCGACGGAGTACGGGTGATGGGCACATGCTTCACCGTTGGGGAACTCTGAGCCGGCGCTTGTTGCGCCGCGGCGAATGCAGAAATCATGATTGAAATCAGGGCAACACTGATGAATTTCATTACACGCATAATCTTCCTCCATGGGGCATCGGGGCCCGATGCTACCACAACAGCGCAGTCTAGGCGCGGGCCTGAAGGGCGACTGTGATCAAAATCACGACTATTTGTGAGTCGCGCGGATGAGGGGGCGTTCCGGAGTCCCAGCCGATCCTACGGAAAAGAGAACCGCAGCACCTCTCCCTTCAACGCCGTTGCGAGTGGATCGGCGACCGGCCACGGACCGTTCCAGCGTTGCCACGTCGAAGGAACCAGTCGCGTGTGCGGGACGGGGTGTTCCAGCCAGCCATTGGACATCTCCTCGCGCACGACAACGGAGAATATCTCTGGTTGCTGCGAATCCAACGGCAGAGACTTCCACTCGAACAAACTCGCTGCCAGTCCTTCGGTCAGAGATTCTCTCGGGTCGAGGCACAAGAGCCAACCCGCATCTGCCGGCGTGAAGCAGTCATGGGCAGATCGCGCGTGCTCTGCGCGAACGATCCTTGCGCCATACTCACGCGCGATCCGCAGCGTCTGGTCCGTCGATCCCCAGTCGAGGATCAGGATCTCGTCACAGGGATAAAGTGTTTCCAGGCAGCGTCCGAGCCGGAGACCGTCGTTGAGAGTATGGAGCACTGCCGCGAGCCGGCGCATTTCAACAGAGAGTGTATCGAAAAACAAAAGAGACGTAGCGAACTGCCGGCTACGTCTCTGTGAACGCGGTTCAAATGCTTACTGCTGCTGCGAATCGTTCAGTTTCGGCCGATTCGAACCTCTGGCTTCGACCACCGTAACCGGCGATTGCAGCGTAAAGTTCAGAACAGTTTCCGACGGCAGCTTGATCTGCTGCGCCTTGGTGGCCGCCTGCACGCCGCCGCCAACGCCCGCGCCGGCTGCTGCGCCGATCGCCGCTCCCTTGCCACCGCCAGCCAGTGCGCCGATCAGCGTGCCGACCAGTGCTCCTCCGCCGACCTTTGCGGCGGTGTTCTTGCCGCGGGAACTGCCGGTCTTCTTGTACTGATCCGTTTGCACGTTATACGTTCTTCCACCGAAAGCGATGCTGTCGATTTGCAGCACGACTTCCGATTGTCCGGCGAATTTGCCGGCGCTCTTCACCGATACCAGATGTCCGACGACATCCACGCCGGCCGGCACGGCTTCCTCGCCATCGGAAGTGATCGGAGTGTTCAGCGTCGCGTGGAACGTGTCTCCGGTCTGGTTCTTTTCGCTATCGATGGCATCGGTTAACCTCACCGTCAACTGCGTTCCCTGATCAATGATGAACTTCTTCGGCGGCGCTGGAGGTGGAGGCGTCGCGGGAACCGGAGTTACGGGCTCCTGTGCGGAAGCGGCACTCGCCTGAGCGTTGTTGGCTGCCATCTGCTGGTTGTCGGACTCGTGCGAAGACTTCCGCGCCGAGCGATCTTCGCGCACGCGGGCCTTGGATTTCTTGCTCACTGCCGAGTCAGGTTTCTCCATGGGCGCCGGTGCAGGCTCGTTTGTTGCCTGCGTTGGAGGAGTCTGGTCTGGCGGAGCTGCTTGCTGCGCAGCGGCACTCGCCGCCGGCGCACCGACCTGCAGGTTGTTTATGACAGTCTTTACCCCGGGCTCCGATGCGGCCATCTTCGCCGCGAAATCCCGTTGCCCATCGTTGTCAACGCTACCGGTCAGCGTGACCACACCATCATTCGACTGAACCGAGATTGGCTTCTGGGACAGTCCTGAATCCTGGCTGTACTTCTGCAGGATGTCGGTTGTCATCTGTGCGTCATTCGCCTTCTTCGCGCAACCCACACCCATCATGAGAATCGCCGCAACAACAAATGAAGACACAATCACAGAACGCTTTTTCATAACTCGACTCCTGACCTTGGGACCAAGGATGAGGCCCACCCTTATACGACTACAGTTTAGATGCTGGGAGACATTCCTGCAGATGTAAATGTGGCAACGTTGGCCAAAAGATGACTCAAAAGAGTAGCGCCCAACCCTTTCGCATGTCGGATGCCGGCGAAGCGCCTCCGCTTCGCAACTCGGATGTTGGAGAACTACCCTGATATGTTCGGGGAACTATCAGTGCTAGTGGATGAACTTGTAGTCGACAATCGAGGCGGCCAAAGCGCCCTGCTCTTGTTCCTTTGTCGCATCCTTGGTGCGCATCACGCGTCCCTGGCAGACGACATTACTGTTCTTCTGACCTGAAATCTCTTCGGGCATCTCGAACACCATCTCGACCAGCGCATTCACGGGCAGAGGCTGAGGACCGCTGAACAATACTCCGCTCTGGCTGATGTTCTCGATGATGCCTTCATACCACGTGCTCGTCTTGTTGACGCGGTACCGCAGTTGGATGTCGAGCTTCAGACGGCGCGCCCGCGGAACCCAGGATGGCCGCTTCTCCCGCGCATGGCTGCGGCGAATGCCGGTCTCAGGTTTCGCCCGCTCCACCCGCTCGGTGCGCTTCATGGTGGTCCAGTCGTATTTGTATTCCGCTGCGCACAGCAGGCAAACCTGGTAATAGTCGCCATCCGCGGCGCGGCGTGGCCAGGAGAACTCGTGAGAGCAGCGCCCGAGCATAAGCACATCCATTATCTTCTGCGGCATGATCGCGAACCTTAGGGAACGCTCCACATCATCGCTCGAAGGGCATGCTTTTACTAGGTTACTTTCGTGCCGTATGCGGTCCTGACAGCGTACTAAGCTGCTTTGCTATCAGAGACTTGCCTTGTGGAACTTGTATCCAGAAGTCCGCTCAGTGTTGCTCTTCCGGCAGTTCCTGCGCGCTTACCGCTTGCCACTTGCCGTCCCGATAGGCGAACACATCCGTAAATAACGTCCGGCGCGTCTGGCCGCTCCCCGTCGCCAGCACGACGCCATTCACGACACCCACGTTCCCATAGATCCGGACATGCATGTCCTCAAGGTGCTTCGACTCATGCGACGCGGGCGCCGGATGTTTCCGCAAGAACTCAAGTTGCTGCTCGCGCGTGATGATTCCTTGCTTCACCACATGCAGGAAGTCCGGTGCAAGAATCGTCTCTAACGCTTCGGGATCGTGTTCCGCTGCCAGCCACCGATTCTCGAGTTCCAGAAGTTCTTTCCCGCTGTTTTCAACCCCAGATGTGCGGTTAGACGCGCGTTCCAGGATGTTGCGGTCTAAGACTGAAGTTGACGCTGGACTGCAACACGTACGCCATCAATCGGATCGTAAGAAGTTGTTGATGCAACCTCCAGAATCAGTTTGATCCGTGTGATCTCATGCTCGCGCACATTCACAATCTGCCTTTCTTCTTTAAATCCAGCCATTTGCGCCAGTATCTCGTATGTGTCCGGCGAAAGGTCGAACTGACACTGGCCGGATTCGTCAGTGACGCTGTACGCCATCATTGCCGGCTTCTTTAGGACAGTTATTCTGGCTCCCCGGATCCGCGCGCGAGTTGCATCGAATACCGTCACCGCAACCCCACTATTCACGGTTCTGTCCTGACCGGCGCTGCTCGCAGCTTGCGAGAACGCAACCACACCGAGGATCGGAATCGCGACGGCATAGAGAACAACCCAATTCGCTTGTTTCATTTTCGCAGCCTAGTCGGAGTGATCTCCAATCGTCAATGAAGGTTGTATGATCGCGCCCATGGCCGACGACGTTACTGGTTTTGTGCTTGCCGGTGGCAAGAGCACCCGCATGGGTACGGACAAGGCCTTCGTCATCCTCGAAGGCCGCACGTTATTGGACCGTGCGCTTGAGGTTGCCCGTTCGGTCGCCGGGAACGTGTTCATCGTCGGCGATCCGGAGAAGTACGGCAGGTTCGCTCCCTGTATCGCGGACCTATACCCTAACTGTGGCCCACTGGGGGGGATTCATGCCGCGTTGCATTCGTCGAACACCGAATTGAATCTGATGCTTGCAGTCGATCTTCCCTTTGTCACGCCGGAACTTCTGCAGTTTCTAGTTGCGCGTGCCAAGAGCTCCGAAGTCGCAAGCGTGATCGTTCCGCGCGCTGCCGGGCGATTGCAGCCCCTATGTGCCGTCTATCGCCGGGAGTTCGTCGCAGCCGCCGACCAGGCGCTTCGGGCAAAGCGCAATAAGATCGACGCGCTCTTCGATACTCAAAGAACGAACGTCATCGAAGAAGATGTACTGCAGGCAGCAGGCTTCTCCCCAAAGCTTTTCCGCAACCTGAATACTCCGGAAGACCTTGCCGATACAAAGTAAGAGCCGGACCCAAGGCCCGGCTCATTGGAATCAAGCTGTGATGTTCGGCTACTGTGTCCCGAACCTTACCGACACCAGCTTCGACACGCCCGGCTCCTGCATGGTCACGCCATAGAGAACGGGAGCGATGCTCATCGTTTTCTTGCTGTGAGTGATGAGCACGAACTGGGTCTGCACGCTCATCTCTTTCACGAGGTCAGTGAATCGTCCGACGTTAGCTTCATCAAGCGGCGCGTCCACTTCGTCCAGGATGCAGAACGGGCTAGGCGCGTACTGGAAGATTCCAACCAGCAAGGCGAGAGCTGTCAGCGCTTTCTCTCCGCCGGAGAGCAGAAGCACACTCTGCAGCCGTTTTCCGGGCGGCGACGCCACTACGTCGATCCCGCTCTCGGCGCTGTTCTCTTCATCGGTTAGCTTCATGAACCCGTGACCGCCGCCGAAAAGCTTCTTGAATGTCGCCTGGAAGTTCTCGTTGATCTTGGCGAACGCCTCTTCGAACTTCTGTCGTGAAATCTGATCGATCTCCTTGATCGTTGCTGTCGTGTTTTCGATCGAGGTGATCAGGTCTTTGCGCTGGGTATCGAGGAACTCATGCCGCGCGGCGGTTTCCTTGTATTCCTCGAGGGCCATCATGTTGACTGGGCCCATGGCCTCAAGCTTCGAGCGCATGTCGCGATACAGCTGATCTTCGGCGGCAAGCTCGTCGCCGGTCACCGGGGTAATCGTTGTATCCGCCATCAGCACGTCGTGCTCAATACTCAGTTCGTTCAGGCAGGTTTCGGACATGTATTGCGCGTCGGACTGCAATTTCGCCGCATGCGCCGATAGTTCGCCACGGCGATCGCGTGCCTGATCCAGCAACAAGCGGCTGTTATGCAGAAGGTCGTCGATCTCCGCCAGCCGCGCGCGCAGCTGTTCGGTTTCGAATTGCAGCAGGCCTTCGCGAGTCTGGGCAGCATTGCGCTCGGCTTCGAGATCGGTTGCATTCTGTAATAGCTGTTCGTTCTCGGATTCGCGTTGCAGTTTCTCCGCCGCCGCGCCTTCGATCTGCGAAGCCAGCGCCTGCACCCGCTCGCCCATTTCGGCGAATAACGATTCAATGCGCTGCAGGACTGCCGCAGCCGAGCGGTGACGCTCTTCGAGCGTCGCCACGCGAGCGGCATGCTGCGACGTGGTTTGTGCGGAATCTTCCCGCCGCTGCCGTAGCGCAGTCAGCATATTCCTGCCCGGCCGCGATCTTCTGCTCAAGCTCAATGCGCTGCAACTCCAGAGTCTCGATTTCGGACTGCCGCGCGCACAGAATGCCTTCCTGCTCGGCCCGTTCCGCAGCCAGCCGGCTGAGTTCCATCTGTGCCACTCGTAGCCGCTCTCCCACCCGAGACATCTCGGTATCGAGTTGCTGCAGCATGTGGCCGGACGTCATCGCCTGAAGCTCGGCCTCGCGCTTTTCGCCTTCGAGGCGTTCGAGCAGGGAACTAAGCTCTTTAATCTCCCGGCCGAGCGTCATTACTCGGGTTTCTTCCTCGCGCAGTGCCCGCTCCAGGTCTTCCGTCTGGCGCAGGACCTCGCGCAATTCCCGCTTCATCGAAAGCGGGCCTTCCGCGCGCTGCTTGCCGCCGGTCACGGTCACATTGTGGAAGCACTCGCCCGCCTGCGACAGGAAGAATGCGTCTGGATTCTCCAGTGCCAGCCCTCGAGCCACGCCGGACTCGGGAACGATATATCCGTCCCGGAGTTTGGGCAGGATGACTTCAAGGGATTTCCCGAATCCATCGAGCACGCGAATCGTGTTCTTCAAGGGAAGAATTTGCGCAGCCGGAGGCGCGGAATGTGCAGCCTCATCCAGCACGAAGGAGAACTTCGCCTGCGAATCTTCTGGATGGACGAGGAACGTAGCCCGCCCGTCGACATCGGTGCGCAGCATGCGGAGCCCTTCATCGGCGGCATCCCACGATTTCACCACGATGTAGTTCAATTCATCGCGCAAGAAATCTTCGACCACGCGCTCGTAGCGCGGCTCCACTTCGAGGAAATCAGCCAGCACGCCAACCGGCGCCAGGCCACCTTGCATCACGCCCGACTGGAACAACCGCCGCACGGATTCCGTCGAGTACCCGTGCTCGGCAATGACAGCTTCCAAGGATCCCTTCTTGCCCAGAGCCGTGGCGTACTCGGCGCGGAGCACATCGAGATTCGTCTTGGAGCGCGTCTCTTCCAGTTTCTTCGATTCGATCAGCCGACGAAGCTGGCTGATTTCTTCGGTGATGCCGCTGACGCGCTGGGTGACACCTTCGAACTCAAGCGCCAGTTGCCCGCGCTGTCCGCCGAATGCCTCCACCTGCACGTTGGCATTCGTGATTTCGGCCTCGAGACGCCGAGCCTCGCGATCTGAAGCTGCCAGCCGCTCTTCCGCCTGCGCCAACTGATTCCGCAGCCGCGACGCCTGCGAAACAGTATCGAATATGGCCACCCGCGATTCTTCCTGTTGTTTCTCGATATCTGCCAAGCTCGCCGCCGCCGCTGCCGCATCCTGCTGGCACAGCAGCAGATCGCTCTGCGCCGCAGCCAAATCCGCCGCCGCCGATTCCAGAATCTGCCGGTTCGATTCACGCTCCGACTCCAGCGCCGTTAACCGATGCCGGGCCTGCGCCAGTTCCGCCTCGGCCGAAGCCGCGCGAACCAGCAACTCCGCGCAGCGCTCTTCGTTATGCCGCCGCCGGGCCTGCGCCCGGTCAATTTCCATCGCGATCTGGCTGATGCGGTCGCGATTTTCCCGCAGTTCAGCCTCGATCGAATATCCACGTTGCGTGCGCTCGTTGTGTTCGCCTTCGAGCACCTGGACTTCTTCCGTCCGGTGCTGCATCTCCTCGGCGAGCGTGTTCAGTTGTGCATCGATCTCGGCCGCCTCATGTTCGAGAGCCGCGAACTTGCTGGCCAGCACCACGCGGAGCTTGGCGCGCATCTCGTCGCGCAGGCGCGCGTAGCGCTCAGCCTTGGAAGCCTGCCGCTTCAGAGAATTCATCTGCCGCGTGACTTCTTCGAAAATGTCGTTCACGCGATTCAGGTTCAGCTTGGCATCTTCGAGCCGGGCTTCCGCCAGCCGCTTTTTCGTCTTGAACTTCGTGATTCCGGCAGCCTCTTCCAGAATCGCGCGCCGATCCGTCGGACGGCTGCTCAGAATCTGTCCAATGCGTCCCTGCTCAATGAGCGCGTACGACTCCGGACCAAGGCCCGTTCCCATAAACAGGTCCTGGATGTCGCGCAACCGGCACAGCTTCCCATTCAGCAGATACTCACTATCCCCGGAACGAAACAGCCGCCGCGTCACGACGATCTCTCCCGCATGGAATTGCTGCTGATTGAACTTCCGGCGGCGAATCTTCAGAACCACATGACCAGCCGGGGTTCCTACCGACGCCCCTGCCGCCGGAGGGATTACATTGTGCGCAGGCAGCGCGAAGATCGGCTCATCCTCAGGGAATGCGACTGCAATCGTATTGATCTTCGACCGCGGAACTTCGACTTCTTCCATCTTGCCCGGTTGGGCATCTTCCACCGCCCGCTCGGTATCTTCCGCGGTGCGCGCGCGAACCGCTGCCTCATCCCAATCCTCGGCCACAGCGGAATCCGCCGCTTGCGGCATCTCGTCTTGAATTTCAATTTCTGTCGGAGCCGCGGCGTCCGGGCCGTTGTAGGCTTCCGGATCAATCAACGTCAAAGAGACTTCGGCCATGCCAGTGGGCTTGCGGTCGCGCGTCCCGGCAAAGATCACGTCTTCCATGCGCGATCCGCGCAGCGTCTTGGCGGACTGCTCGCCCAGTACCCACGAGATAGCATCGGAGATGTTCGATTTGCCGCACCCATTGGGTCCAATGATGGCGGCCACACCGTCTCCGTGGAACTTGAGTTCGGTGCGGTCGCAGAACGACTTGAACCCGAGAATCTGCAGTCTCTTCAGTTTGAGCAACGTCGACTCCTTCGAACCAGTGGCCGGATTATTCCGTGGGTGCCCCGCTGCTCGTGCTTTCGCTGCGCCAGAAGCGGGGAGTTTGCCTGTTTACCGAGAAGGTTCCCCTCCCGGCTTGGATGCCTTTCGCGGTCCACATCGGACCCGTTCCACATCACACTCTCACCCCAGGCTGGACAGGGCGGGCACAAAGTTAAGCTACTGTACCGACGAAATTCAGGTGGCGTCAAGCAATATAACACTATATGTAGTGGGGGGTTAAAAGATACCGCCTTGTATTGCACAGACATTGCACCAACTGTGTATTTTGATCCTGGAGAGGAAAGACGAGGTGGGAGAACCGCCGGAGCAGAACAAGGCTAGCGCACCCGCTCGGCGGAAGCAATGGGATTTGTCTCAACGGCCCCCAAGGAGTTCTTCGGCGGACAACTCGACGTCGCGCAAGATAGACCGTAAGGGGCCTAGACCGAGGACCTCACCCGCATGGACCGGAACCGTTGTGGTTCTGCCGTCGGGATGACGTAGAAGGAAGTGGCTGCCGCGGCTGCGGACAACTTCAAATCCAGACTTCTCGAGAATTCGGAAACTCTTTTCCCTTGAGGCGGGGAAGGCGAGTCATACGGAAATCTGCTGAACACCCACAAGTTCCATCGAGGGCGAACTGCGACCATCCTCTATGCAGAGCTCGATGACCTCGAAAACGCGCTTCATAAGGTGTCAAGATTCTTTGCTTGGGTATGACAGCCTGGAAGGGCTGGGACGGTAGCAACATAGGAGTCGTCTTCGTCGCGTTCAATGACGACCGTGCATCTGCGAGGTGATTTCACAGCGCGATTTTAATATGCGCAGCATCGACCTCGCGCAGTTTGCCAGGCTGTTTCGGTGCTACTTCCGAATGCGAAGTCCAGGGCCGTTCCAGAGGTGTTCATAGCACGCACGACTCTCCTCCTCAATCGCTGGAGTGACTAAACGCACGTAAATGTCTAGTGGCTCCGAGTTTGCCCGAACGCTGGTCCTCGTCAAATCAATGGCTTCGGCCACGGTCTGGAATAGAACCTCATCATCTGCCCGAAAGTAGAGCACCCTCTCTTTGCGCATTCTGTAGATGTCCGAGAGTCTTTGGGGAAGACCTTCCCAATTTTCGGGTTCCATGTTGAGAAACAGTGTGCCTTCCTTCGTCACCCGCAACACGATGATTCGGTCCGGAAAGTCGCCGTGCTCACAGGTGTTTTGTGGCAGACGGACTGCTAATCCTGTTGGAACCCGGTAAGGGTGAAAAGGCGTAAAGAGAGCGACCACACACGCCAGCGCTGGCGCTGCGATCAACGCGAATGGCGGCAAGCTCGAAAACCGCCTTTGCAAAGGAAGCCTCTGGGCAAAATGAAAGGATCCTACGCCGTCGTTGTCGTCCTGGCACGCGATCGCGAACAATGGGTGCGAGAGAAAGGCCTCGACACGCGTTCGCATAAAGTTGTGCGAAATCACAGCCGGGATCGCAACGAGGATTCCCGCAGCCGTTGAAATGAACGCAGTCCCAATTCTGGACGTGACTAGGGCAAGAAGGCTGGCTTTAGAAATACTGCCTCCGAACGTAAGCGCTGCCAAAATCCCGTAGCACGTCCCCGCCAGCCCAAGAAACGGCGCCATCGCGGAAATTGCTTTCAGTGTTCCGAGACCCTGGCTCAGACCGGCAACTATCCTTCTGTGGTTTCGCTGAGATGCCCGAGTGGCATCCGGCACGAACATCGGCGCCGAACACCGGAAGTATTTGTAGTGTCGAAAAGAGAATCGGCCTACAACAAACAGCGTGTGGGCGAGCATGAGCGCCAGAGCAATAAAAATCGCGCGCTCAATGTAGTCCGAGGAACGCCAGATGCACGCTAGAGTCGGTTCACTCGCGTCGGTTTGCCATGAGTACAGACAGGTTCCGGGCATCAGCGGGGACGTGGCCCTCGACCGCTATTCACCACCAGGCAAAGACACCATGGAGGCTGCTTTGGTTCCGAGCGGCGGTCACGCACCTTTCACGCTAGCAGAGGTTCTGGGGTTGGGAGCGCAACGGAGATGTTGGTTAGGGCAAGCGGAATTTCGGCCTGCATCAATTCACTTCGGCCCCTCGATCTTCGCGACCAACTTGCCGAAGCGCGGTTCCGAACGAAATGCATCGAATTCCATATCCGTCAATATCCAGAGCCGAAGCGCGCTCTGCTGCTGAAACACTTTCTCGAGCCCTTCAAGGGCCGCTTCCTTCTCGCCCAGATCCGCATAATCGCGTGCAATATAGAGCGTGCTGTCGCGGAACAGTCTGTGCATCGTGATGGACTGATGGAGGAAGCCCTCTCTGCCCCCTTGAGCGAACGAGGGTGACAACTGCCGGATGATCGCCTCCATGCCTTGTTCCGGCCGCCAGTATGGGATTGCGCCCCGCATCGCTTGTGCTGCCTGCTCGAACTTTCCCTCCCGTCGGTAAGCCCAATACATCGCTTCGTAAGAGACGTACAAGTTTGGGTTCAGCTTTAGCGCCTGCCGGTATTCCTGAATGGCTCGATCGTATTGCCGCGCCTGCTGGAAGGTTTGGCCTGCCTGGTGGTGAACAATCGGAGACAGCGGGTCCAGTGAGATGGCCGTCTCGACTTCGCGGATTGCCTCATCCTGGCGTTTGAACAGGGAGAGATATTCTCCATACCATTGATGGCCAGTCGAGTAGTTCGGGTTTAACTCCAGGGTCCTGCGAAATTCTTTTTCCGCCGCGGCGAAATTCCAGTCCTGGTAGAAATCGATTTCGGCGATCGCAAGATGAGCTTCCGCCAGGGAGTCATCCAGTTCAATGGCCTTCTGCGCTGCTTCCCGTGCCCTGCGATCACTTTCCGGGAATTCCGCCTGGGTGACCATCGGCAGGACGATGTAACACTGGGCGAGTCCCGCGTAGCTGCTGCCATCTCCCGGATCCTCCTGGATGGCGCGCGTGTAGTACTCCACGGCCTTGTGCAGGCTTTCTTCCGTTCGCATGGCCCAATAATGCCGGCCCTGCAAATAATCCTGGAACGCAAGCGGATTCGCAGCACGGCGATTGGCGAGACTTTGTTGCTGCTGGGGAGTGAGATGGATCTGAATCTCACGAGCGATGTCTTGGGCCAGGTCCGCTTCCAATTGCAACACGTCGCGCAACTCCCGATCGTAAGCTTCCGCCCAGATGTGTTGATCCGTAGAAGCTCGAATCAGCTGCACTCGAACACGAATACGTCCATTTGAACTCTCGACCGAACCTTCCACGACCGCCCCAACGTTCAGTTCGCGAGCGATTTCCGGAATTGACTTGCTGGACTTCTTGTACTGCATGGCCGAGGTCCGCGAGATCACCTTCGGACCGGCTAACTTAGCCAGGTCGGTGATGATCTCATCGGTCATACCGTCGGCCATATACTCCTGCGCAGGTTCCGTTGACATACTCTGCAGGGGAAGCACTGCAATGGCCTGGAACTCTGCCCCGGGCGAGGCTGTCGATGGATGCCTTCGCGACACCACAAGGGCGATGACCCCAACACAGAGAAGAACTGTAATCGGGAGGATCCATCGGCCAAGAGCCCTGATTGCGACGCCTTGCGGAAAAGGACTTGCAGAAGAACTTCGCCCTGTGCGGTTAGTTGTTTCCTCAGCGGAGCTGACGTCCGATTTTGCCGGTGCTATCGACCCCGCAATGGCAATGCTGCCGTCGAACCTCGGCGAACTCGACACCGGAGCGATGAACCGGTATCCCCGGCGCGGCACGGTTTCAATGAAACGGGGACTATCTGGCGTGTCGCTGAGGGCTGCCCTTAACTTCTTGATGGCGGTATTCAGGCCATCATCGAACGCCACATATGTGTCAGCTGGCCATAACCTCTGCTGAAGTTCTTCCCGGGTAACTAGCTCGCCGGGCTTTTCCAGCAGCATGGCGAATACCTGAAAAGGCTGCTCCTGCAACCGGATGCGCAGTCCGCCCTTGGTCAGGATCCGCTGTTGCAGATCGACCTCGAATAGCCCAAAACGTATGACCCTTCGATCAACTGCCCCGAGCGACATGCCCCACCGACCGTGCGAAAACGTAGGCGGAATTCTACCACGCAAGTTCAGGAATTAGTCCAAATCCAATAGCAGCAGTCACTTAGCTGTACAGATTCAGTCTCGCTCCAGATCCGTTGACCAACTCGCGGCTCTGAACGAGAGTTCCTTCCGCTAGGACTGCTCCGGAACCCCCGGCGGGCCATTCGCACACCCCCCGTTGTCAATCTGAAAGTACATCGATAGCTGCTTTAGATCATGGAAAGGATGGAAATCCGATGAATCGTCGAGTCTTGCTCAAGGACATTCTGCTTCTGTTCGCCGTCGTGGGGATTTCGACGTGCGCGCTTGCCCAGAAAGATCCCGGAGTCCGTGGAGGAATTCGCAACACAGGAGGTGGACTCCAGGCCCAGGGAATCCCCATTCCGCATCCGCCGGTCATCAGTCCCAACCCGACCACCGGAGCCACCATCAACGACAACGAACTGGCGTCGTTCCTGGAAGGGATCTTGCGCGCCGGACAACTCGAATCTACCTGCGACGATTGCGCCGATGTCACCGACGGCTCGCCAGTGACAGGAATGGGCGAACTCGACCCGATGTTTCCACAGTTCCATACCAATTCCAATGGTCTCGGCGCACGCCATAACTCAGATCAGTGTTTCTCCTGCCACGGACAGCCGACGCTCGGAGGTTCTGGCGGATATCTCGTGCCGAACCCAGGCGATAAGACCCCTCGGAGGCCAGAGAATCCGCAGTTTGGTCTGATCCCCCACCGCTATGGACGGCTGAACACCGTGCCCAGCTTCGAAACTCAATTTGGCCCAATCCGCGAGGTGCGTTTCAAGAATAAACCGGACGGTACGGCCGACGGCGGCGTACATCAACTTTGGACGGTGCGCGGCAGCACCAACGACACGACCATTCCGAATTGCGCGCTGACGCAACCGGATTTCGAAAAGGAATATCAGGCTGGAAATCTGGCGTTCCGCATTCCGTTGCAGATGACGGGACTCGGATTGCTGGAGTCGATCCAGGATCGTGAAATTCTCGCGCAGCATGATGCTACGGCTTCGTTACGCTCGCCTCTTGGGATCGCCGGCCGCCCAAACCGAAGCGGGAACGATGGCACGATCACGCGCTTTGGATGGAAGGCTCAGAACAAATCCATCACGATCTTTGCCGGCGAGGCCTATAACGTCGAGATGGGCATCACGAATGAAGCGTTCCCCACAGCGACCGAAGAAGATCCGGACTGCCAGGGCCCCGCAAAGCCTGAGCCGAACGACGTTGTTCGCACCGACCCGACCGATGTTCGCAACCAGAGATTCGACAACCCGTTGCACATCATGCCCGACTGGCAGCAATTCCAGATCCTGATGCGCTTCAGCGATGGTCCGGCGCCCGACCCGCATCCCAGCGAGAGCGCACGACGTGGACGCCAACTCTTCCAACAAATTGGATGCGCCCTTTGTCACACCCCGCAGATGCAGACTGCGCCGGTGATGAACAGTGCTGTACTGCAGGATCGGCCGGTTCACGCTTTCACGGATCTGCTGATCCATCACATGGGAGCCAACCTGGCCGACGACATTGCGCAAGGACAGGCGGGAGGCGACGAGTTCCGCACCACTCCGCTGTGGGGCGTCGGCCAGCGCATCTTCTTCATCCACGACGGGCGGACCAATGATTTGCTCGATGCCATCCACCAGCACTTCTCCCCGGCAACCTCAAAATATCCAGCTTCCGAGGCAAACGGGGTCGCGCGTCGTTTTCAGAAGCTGGCACCTGAGGATCAGCAATCGATCCTCGATTTCCTGCGTTCGCTGTAAGCCCTCAGTGTAGGGCCGCTCTGCCCGCGGCAGGGCGGCCCGTTTCTTGCACAACGATGATCGCGCTGGTTACCTGATGAATCGCCTCTTCGCACTCTATTGCATAGCTGGGTTACTGCTTCTCCTCTCGATGACCGCTCTGTCTCGGGCCGATTCCGCGGAATTGCACAAGACGCTGGTTGTTACCAACGCCGAGCCCGTTAAGCTTGCGGTTGAGATCTACAAGGGCGATGTGGAGATCGCTTACAGCCGCGACGGAGAAGTCAGAATCACCGCCTCCGCTGTGTCCTTACCACAGACCAAGATCGACGCGAACTACTTTCAAAACGTCTTGCGTGCCGAACAGGCAGGCAACAAAATCGTCATTCAGACGACTCCGAACTTTCTTTATCCGGATGACGACGTCAAAGTGCGTTATCGGATTGACGTTCCTTACCGGACGGAAATTTCATCCTCGGTAAAGCATGGAAAGCAGAATGTCAGAGGTGTTACCGGCCCGGTCGAACTGAAAGGGAGCGGAGATGCAATCGTTTCCTACGTATCCCAGTCGCTGACAGTGGAACTCGAGCACGGCAACATCGAACTCCAAATGATCGGGGACCATGTAGCCGCGCGTACCGGCGGGGGCAACATAGCCGCCGAACGTTTGCCGAAGGGCATCCGCGCAGAAACTGAAGACGGTGACGTCAAGTTGCTGGTCGTGGGCCCGTCCGAGGCCACTGTGCGGGCAGGCTCTGGCCGAGTCGAAGTCGGCGGAGCCAGAGACACTCTGGCCGCCACCACTGATGCCGGAGACATTCGCGTACAAGCCGTTCCTCACGCAGACTGGTCTCTCAATTCCAACTCGGGCTCGATCCGCCTCGAACTCCCGTCGCAAGCCCCATTCGATTTGGAAGGCTCCAGCGATGCCGGTAACTTTCAATTCGACCGCGAGGACCTTCCCACCGTACCCGCGGATACGCGCAAGGTCTCTCAAAAGATCAACGGCGGGGGTAGACGAATCGAAGCCCACACCGGACGCGGGGCGGTCTTGATCCGTTGAACTCTCGGTTTCAAAGAAAACTTTCGGCTCGAACGTATGCAAGAAAAAAGCGCCCCGAAGGGCGCTTCGATTTGAGCTAACAGCTAAGAGCTAAATGCTCGCGGCTAAATGCTAACACCTGAAATGCTAGCCGCTGGGCACCGATGGCGCAGCAGTAACTAACGACTGACGACCAACTACCAACTACTGACCTGTGACCACTGCCCACTGTTTCACCCCAGCTTCTCGAAGAACCGACAAATCGTTTCGATCCCGCGATAGAAGTTTGGGATGTGGAACTTCTCGTTCGGCGCGTGCAGATTGTCATCAGGGAGACCGAAGCCCATCATTACGCTTGGAATCTTTAGCACATCCTGGAAGTCGGTCACGATGGGAATCGATCCGCCGCTGCGGATGAACACTGTGTCTTTCTTGAACGTGTCGTGCAGCGCCAGGGTTGCCGCCTCGATGTATTCGTTATCGGTGCTGACCACGCACGCCGGACCTTTGCTCCAGACCTTCACTTTCGTCTCGATCCCCTTCGGCGTGTTCTTCTTCACGAACGCCAGGTACTTCTTCAGGATGTCATCGGGATCCTGATTGGGCACAAGCCGCATCGAGACCTTCGCCTTTGCCTTCGCAGGGATCACAGTCTTCGCGCCATCGGCAACGAAGCCTCCAGGCATGCCGTGTACTTCGAGCGTCGGACGCGCCCACGTGCGATAGAGAACAGAATATCCAGGTTCGCCAGTGAGAACTTTCGATCCGACTTCGGCCTTGCGATATTTCTCTTCGTTGAAGGGAAGCCGCTTCCATGTTTTCAGTTCGGCCGCGGTCGGAGCCTTGACGCCCTTGTAAAATCCGGGAATCAGCACCTTGCCTTTGGAGTCCTTCATCTTACTGATCATCTCGATCAAGGCAAAGAACGGATTCGGCGCCGCGCCGCCGTACACGCCGGAGTGCAAATCGGTCTTTGCGCCGTACGCTTCAATCTCCGTGTAGACCAGCCCTCGCAAGCCGACGCACAATGTCGGGAGATCAGGCGCGAACAGTTCCGTATCGCAGACCAGCGCGAAGTCGGCTTTCAACTTCGCCTTCTGCTTGCGCACGTACTCCGCAATGGACTCGCCGCCAACTTCTTCTTCGCCTTCGAAGATGATCTTGACGTTGATGGGCAGCTTGCCTCCGCCACTTTGCATGAGGGCTTCGAGCGCTTTCACTTCCATCCAGAGCTGGCCTTTGTCATCGACCGCGCCGCGCGCGTAGACATTGTTGTTGCGTTCTGTAGGCTCAAACGGAGGAGTGTGCCATTCGTCCAGAGGCTCCGCAGGTTGCACATCATAGTGCGCGTAGCAGAGCACGGTTGGCTTGCCCGCCGCGTGCAGCCAGTCAGCGTAAATAAGCGGATGTCCCTTGGTCGCGATGACTTCCACGTTCTCCATGCCGATGCGACGGAGTTCGTCGGCGACGAAGCTCGCTGCTTTCTGGATATCGGGTTTGTGCTCTTCGAGCGTGCTGACGCTCGGAATGCGAAGCAGATCTTTGAGTTCGTTCAGGAAACGCTGCTGATTACTGCGGGCAAAATCGACTGCGGGAGAGGCCATGATGGGTCCTTTCTTCGATTCGCGATCAGGATCTCGGTGGACACGAGCGGATGGCGTGTCTGGGCTCCGAGGAAACGAATCAGTATAGCGCGGTGCCAATCCAAATGCTGAAGGCACGGCTCTCAGCAGAGTCTCAGGACTTCCCAGAGCGATACTCAGGCATATCCCAGAGCTCTGTCGGCGCTTTACGAACGCCGCCGCAAGTAGAACGAGTGAGGCAGCCGCGTATAACACCGGAGTGCTCGATTGCGGCGTTGTGCCCATGAAGTCAAGGCCCGGAATCTGATGCGCGGGTCCGATGTACCACCAGATCGTGTACAGCGCCTCGAATACCTTGCTTCCTCCGCTCCATGCGCCAAGAGCCAGCGCGAGACTCGGGATGAACAGCGCTCCCGCGAGCCACGCCGCAAAGCTGTGCCAGTCTGCAGACATCAGCAGGCGCACGGCTGAGCCGCTTCCGGTCAGTAGTGCGACGAGCACGCCTGCGGTCCACAACGCAGGAAGCTGACGCGTGAGACTTCGCTCAGAAGAGAACAGCAATGCGCTGGTAGCGTTTCGTGCTTCGCGGCATCCCATCTGCGACCACAGGAAAATAGGCCAGATCCATGCAGCAATCAGGAACCCACTGCGGATGTTAGCCACGGGAGACACCAGTTGCCCAATCAGCATCCCCGCAGCGCACGCATACCACCACCAGCGCTGGCCTTTCAACATGAGGCGCAGCTCGGAGGCTATCAACTGTACGAATCGACGGCCTCCGCGGTTGCGAACCAAAGGAGTGAGATGGCCCGCAGAGATCGCCGGCAGGGTTGAGGCAAGAGCTGCCGGCTCAGTTTCGAGGGCCTTCTTCGCCCGCTTGGCGTGTCTTGTTTTCCAGGATCGCGCGGGATCGAAGCGATGGAAGAACACCGATGCGAGGATTGCGGTTCCGACTGCGGCTGTAATCCAAACGATCCGCATCAGGAGAACTTCAGAGGTCCAATCGATCCCGTTCCAGGGAAACGTTCGCACGGCGTGTTCCCCGCCGATCGTCAGACTGAAATGAAACTCCTGCGGGTTGCGAGGATCGATTTTCTGCAACTCCGTGCGAGCGCTGCGGAACAGCAACTGCAGTCCGCTCGGATCATCGGTGCCGGTCGCGCCGAGCCCGATGAAGCCAGTCCAAAGGAAAAAGTAGATGACATTTCCCATTCCTCCGCGGAGTAGAGGAACAGTCTCAAAGAAGACGGCGAGCGCCGCAGTCAGAAACATCGTCGGGAGCGCAAAGAAGAGGAACGGCGACCACAGCTTCCAGAGAGAAAACGTATGACCTTCCGCGCGCATGAGTTGCATTACGACGGCAGAAAGCATAAGGACGACGACCATGCACCCGAGCACTGCGAAATTACTGAGCGTCTTTGCCAGCGTGTAGAAGTCCTTGCGCATGGGTGTGGCGGCGAGAATCTGACCGACGCGCGTGTCGGCATCGCGCTGCACAGAGTTTTTGACGATGTAGAAACCCGCCAGGGAAAGGAACGTCGAGCAACAGATCGACATCAATGCGCCGATCCAGGCGGAGTTGTACGTCGCCGCGATATCCATCGCCGACTACGATCCAGACTTTCTCGGCAGCGACGCCGTAGGCCACATAAAGAGCACCAGCCAGCGTGAGCAGGAAGCTGTAACGCCGCACGCGCTCCAGAAAGTCGGCGCGCACCATGTGATATAGAACGCGAGATGACGATGCGCGGCTCATGCGAGGATTCCGGGTTCGACTGGAACAACATGCGCACTTTCTGCGCGATGCTGAGAAAGGGAATACAGGTAAGCGTCCTCGAGATTTGGAGTCGCAGGTTGAGCATTCTTGGGCGGATTGTCACTAAGCACACGGGCATGAACACCATCGCTGCGGCGAGCGGTGTTGCTGATGAGAAACTGTTGCCGCACGCTGTTCAGATCGGCGCTCGGCACCACACATTCCCAGACCTTTCCCTCGACTTTCTGCAGCAATGCTTCGGGCGAAGCATATGCGACGAGCGTCCCTTGAGAGATCAGCGCGATATCGGTAGCGGTGGCCTCTACGTCGGAAACGATGTGGGTGGAAAGAATGACGATGCGCTCTCCCGACAATTCCGATAGAAGATTGCGAAAGCGGACGCGCTCTTCGGGATCGAGTCCCGCTGTCGGTTCGTCCACAATCAGGAGTTGTGGGTCATTTAGCAAGGCTTGAGCAATGCCCACACGTTGCTTCATGCCTCCGGAAAACCCGCCCAGAGGCCGCTTGCGCACGTCATTGAGGTTCACCAGATTGAGCAGTTCGTCGATGCGGCGCCTGGACGAGGCCGCATCGAGGCCCTTCACTGCCGCCAGATATTCGAGGAATTCAACCGCATTCAGGTTTGGATACACGCCGAAGTCCTGCGGCAGATAACCGAGTGTGGAGCGCAGCGCGTCAGGATTGTTAGCAACATCGGCTTCGTTCCAAAAGAGTCGGCCTTCGGTGGCGCGGGTGATCGTCGCGAGGATGCTCATCAGCGTGGTCTTTCCCGCGCCGTTCGGGCCGAGCAGGCCCAGAACACCCGGCCCAAGTTGCAGATTGAAATTGCGTAAAGCCCAATTTCCGGCCCGATATCGTTTGCTGACATTTTCGATGGTGAGTTGCAAGGAAGCTCCTGGCTTTACATCTCCCGGCCCGCCAGCCAGGTCAAGAACAGCGTAGTGGAGGAACGAAACACAAACAACAAAAGTTCCGCAGGGGAATCTATGACTGGAACCTGGCTGGAGAAAACGGGGTGAGATCGTACTCGGGAGTTCGGTCTTCGATGACTGCCATCATCACGTGCGCGGTAATTGGAGCCAGCAGAATTCCATCGCGGAAATGGCCCGTAGCAACGTAGTAGCCCGGAGTTGCGGTCTTACCCAGGATCGGCAATGCATCGGGAGTGCCCGGGCGAAGTCCGGCCCAGTCCTCGAGGATTCTTGCATCCCGCAACTTCGGTATGAGTTCCAGCGCGGATCGATGCTGGCGCTGAATCGTGGATGGTACCGTGCGCTTGTCGAATCCGGCTTCCTCGACGGTGGCTCCGACGAGCAAACGTCCATCGCTGCGCGGAATGAGATAGATCTGCGGTGTTCGCACGACATGCTGGAGAAACGTGCGCGACGGCATCGCGAGGCAAAGCATTTGACCCTTCACCGGACGAGTCGGAAACGCGACCGGCGCGATGCTGCCCGACCACGCTCCAGCACAGTTGACCACTTTGGGTGCGGCAAACGAAGTCTTGTTCGTCGTTACACCACGGACTTTTCCTTCGGACTGGCTTACGGCCATGACTTCATCGCCGGAAGAGAAGTCCACGCCGCGATTCCTGGCGGTCTTGATTGCGGCGGATGTCAAGGCTCGCGGATCTACACTGCGCTCGTGTAGATAGATCGCCGGTCCATCGGCAGTTCGTTGGGCGAGCGCCGGTTCGAGTTCACTCACATCCGCCAGAGCAAATTCGCTATCGCCGGCATGCTTTCCTGCCAGAAATAGGATCGTGCCTTTGTCTCTGAGATCCACCTTCATGCCCGACTCGATTTCGAGTTCGCGAGCAAATTCGGGATACATTGCCGCGCTCGCTTTAGCGAGTAATTGGATCGGCTCTGGGGTTTCGAGCGGACAATCCACCAGCATGCCTCCGGCGGCATGGGAGGCTTCGCGCCCGGGCTCTCCTCGCTCCACGACCAGGACGGTTGCGCCGCGTTTTCGCAGAGCGATGGCGAGAGAGACACCGATGATGCCTCCGCCAACGATGATCACGTCCCAGGTCTTCACGTAAGTATTCTAAAAGACTGGCGGCGCGGATACGGCGGAAAGGCCCGACATGTCTGTTCCAGGCGGCTCGCCTGAACTGCGCGGTAGCGCCACGGCTGGCTGGATATGGAGATCGTGTGATCTTCGACAGTGACAGGTGGCCTCGACCTGCATAAAATGTCGTGCATGAAGAAAATCTTGGTGGCGGCGGTTGCTGTGGCGATGCTTCTGCCGGCGAGTGCCGCATGGGGCCAGAAAGACAAAGATAACGAGCCGACTTCCTGGATTTATTTCACCGTGGTCAAGGACGACAATGGCAAGCCCGTGCGCAATGCAGCTGTCATTCTGCATCCGGTTGCCGAAGGCGGAAAGCAGGAGCGCGGTGGGCTGGAACTGAAGACCGATCCCGAAGGGAAGTCGAATATTGATGGGATTCCTCTTGGAAAACTCCGCATTCAAGTATTGGCCCATGGATTTCAGACCTACGGGGAAGACTTCGACATCGAGAAGCCAAAGACTGAGATCACGATCAAGCTGAAGCGGCCGCAAGGGCAGTTCTCGATCTATGACGATCGCGCGCAGGATTCAAGCGGGGCTCCCAAGCAGGCGAATCCACCGGCAGACACGAAGAAGCCGAACTGAGAACGTCAACCCAGGGAACGACAACTCGCCCGACGATAGCAGCCAACTCTCAAGCACTGGATGATCTATGGACTATCTACTGAAGACGGAACCCTCCACGTATTCGTTTGCGGATTTGCAGAAAGATAAGACTACCGTTTGGGATGGAGTATCGAATCCCGTGGCCCTGAAGAACCTGCGCGGGATGAAGCCGGGAGAACGGCTGGTGATCTATCACACGGGCGATGAGAAGAGCGCGGTGGGAACTGCGACTGTGGTGTCCGTGGATGCGTCGGAGTCGAGCAACCCACAGGTGAAGATTAAGGCCGGGAAAGCGATCGCGACACCGGTGACCCTGGCTCAAGCGAAGGCTAGCGTTTTGTTTGCCGACTCACCTCTGGCGCGACAGGGACGGCTTAGCGTGGTTCCGCTGAATGAAGCGCAATACAAATTCCTGACTGGGGAGTAGGCCACTCGCTGCCAGCAAATTCAAAAGCCCCACCCTGTCGCAAACTATGCGGCCAGGATGGGGCAACCCTTCCGGTCAAGCCGATCAGTCACCGCAACTTCAAGATGCTTTCAAGTCTCGGCGGATCAATGCCGAATCCAGCAGATATCCCAAACCGAGCGTGAACGGAATCGCGCCGAAAGCGCCGGCCATCATGGCGTCAGGTTCGTAACGCGCCAGGATGCTGAATGCCAGCATGTAGCCAATTGCGCCGGCAAGCAGCAAAATTCCCGCGCGGCGGGAGTGGGCTGCCTGACTGAGATCGGGCTCGATCGGAACCTCGACTCCACGTTGAATTGCGGCGAGGCGCTCGTCGGTGCGCAGTTTGCGCACCCGATAAAACGTGTAACAAACCGCAAGAGCGGTGGGGATGATCAGGAACATTACGACTGCTGCGAGACCGGTGAGTCCTTCCATGATATTTCTCCTTCCCGTGCGCATGCCGCGCTGCCGGATGAATCTCAATTGCTGTTTCAAGGTACGCAGAGTGGGCAGAGAAAGTTCCCGGACAAAAAAGGCGGAGGACTCCCCCCGGAATCCTCCGCTGCCGGGAACTGGCTTGGCACGAGCCAGTCTCTCCCTGGGTTAAAGCGATCGCAGGAAGTTCAGCAGTCCTGCTGCTGAGTTGATTTCAGCTTGTTGTATGCCTTGATGACCAGATTCGCCTCGGATCCGGTGCTGTTGTGGTCCTCGATTGCAACCACCAGGTCGCTTGTTCTGCCATCGTGCAGGAAGAAGAGCCTCTGGCCGAGTCCCCACAAGCGAGCTGTGCGGAACTGTTGGGGTCCGGCGGCACCTTGCGTGATTCCATCCGACAGGCCTTTGCCCATATTGTGCAGTGCGAAATCGGAGTAGGGATTGTAGGTGACATTGGACATGCCGGTGAACGGCGATGTCCCCGTCGTTAGCGTTGGAGTGTGGCAAAGGGAGCAGCCGGTCGAAACGAAAAGGGCTGCTCCGTTCTGGGTTGAGCTGGTCGATGTGCCGGGCGTCGGCGGCGCGGACAAGCGGCTGAAGAGCGCGAAGTTTACGGTGTCGGATCCCATCTCCGCGGCGGTTCCGATATTGAGACAGAGAACGAGCGGGGAGAGCCTACGAGTCATGATGCACCTCCGTGCATGGATAGGCACACTTCTGCCTTGAGCTGTGTGACGTGCTTTCGAAGGCGGCGCGAGGTCGATCTGCTGTTCAGCTCAAGCTGCGGGCGAGCCTGACGGCAAGTCCCGTGCCCCACCGCGAACAGAACAACGCTAAGGGAGTGATGGGAGCCCCAACGGAGTAGTTATCCTCGACACGAGGAAAGAACGGAACAACGTTGGCGAGCAATCTAGATTGGGTGCGATTCGCGGTCAAGGACACACAAGTTCATGGTGCCTTCTTCAGGGGAGGGCTTAATCCCGAGGAACCTTTTTGCGCACGCACGAAAGAAACCGCCCAGGCTTGAGAGGGCAGGCCTGGGCGGTTGCTAGCAGGGTGAGGTGGGCGTGAACCCGAACTCCTGCGCGTCCCGGGCGTCGAACTGTTATCGTCGCCCGATCAATCATTCTGTTGTTGCTGGGATGAAGTTTGAGATCACGAGTGGCCAGAATTGTCAGTAGGCTGTCAAAACGGTGTCACATCTGACGGATGGGATTAAACCATTTGCTTACGCAGTTCGCGACGAAGAATCTTTCCGGAGGCCGTCTTGGGGATAACGTCCACAAAGCGCACTTCGCGGGGTTGCTTGTAGTGCGTGAGGCGATCGGCGACGAATGAGCAAAGCTCATTTCCGAGTTGGCCACTCTCGCTGAAGCCATCGCGCAGCGCGACGAATGCAACGGGGATTTCTCCGGCTTCGGGGCACGGACGGCCAACGACTCCGCACTCTTTCACCGCGGGATGTTCCAGAAGCACAGCTTCGACCTCCGCGGGCGCAACCGGAAATCCCTTGTACTTGATCATTTCTTTGCGTCGGTCAACTATGCGGTAGAAGCCCTCGCGGTCACGGGTGACAATGTCGCCGGACCAGTACCAGCCATCGCGCAGAACAGAGGACGTTGCCTGGGGATCATTCCAGTAGCCCAGCATAAACTGAGGTCCGCGCATCACGAGTTCGCCGGGCATTCCGGCGGGAGCTTCAGTGAGATCGTCCGGCGTATCTCTTGGATCGATTTCTGATTGGGATAGGACGCGGCAATCGGTTTTCGCAAGCGGATGCCCAATGGAGTCTGGATGGTACAGAGCCGGCTCCAGGTATCCTACGTGTGTAACGGGGGATGCCTCCGTCATGCCATAGCCTTGGCACACATGGATGTTGGTGAGGGCTGTAAAGCGGCGCGGAAGATCCGGAGCCAGCGGTGCGGCTCCTGACTTGACCCAGCGCACGCGGTGATCGCGAGGGAATTGTCCCGCCTCCGCGGCCTGGCACAGAGCATTGATGGCCGGGGGAACCAATGGCATCATCGTCACGGCTTCGTCAACAATCAGGCTCGTGAGTTGCTGCACGTTGAAGCGTGGCATGAGGATCAACGTAGCGCCCAGCACGAGCGCAGGGTTGAGCATCACGTTCAAGCCATAGATGTGATAGAGCGGCAGGCAACACAGTATGTTGTCCCGCGCACTCAGAGCAGTCGCATCTGGACCGATGAGTTGGTAGATATTCGCGACCAGGTTGTGATGCGAGAGCATCACGCCTTTGGGCAATCCGGTGGTCCCGCTGGAGTAGGGAAGAGCTGCAAGACATTGATCCGACGATTGCGTTGGCTGCGGAATGCACGAAATTGTTGCTCTGAGCAAGCTTGAGAAAGGCTCCGTATTCGCCCCGGGCTTTCGTGTGGTGTACACGTGCCGGAGCTTCGGTATCCCGCCGAGGTGGATGCCTTCTACGCTGCTACCATCGGTGATCAGCAGGACCGCCCCGGAATTCTCCAGTTGATAACGGACCTCACGTTCGCGGTACGTGGGATTGAGCAGCGTGGGGATCGCGCCGGCCAGGGTGGCAGCATGATAAGCCACGCAGAATTCCCAGGAATTCCCCAGGAAGATGGCAATGACTTCTCGCGGCTTGACACCCGCCGCAATAAATCCTTTGGCGAGGTTCTCAACAGTTTCCCCATACTCAGCATAGGTCAGGCGGCGCCCGCAGGAGGTGTCCACGATTGCCGTCTTCGATGCATTGCGGCGGCAGGATTCCAGAACCAGGTTATGCAGGAACAGACCGCCTGGGTCTGCATAGAGCTCGGTTCGTTTCATGCAGGGAGTGATTGTAATGCAAAGTGGGTGCTTTGCAAGAAGGGCTAGTTGGCCAGTTTGCGCAGAAACTCCTGCTCGTCCATGCGGTATTTGAAGGCCTTCCGGCCATTGATGAAAACCACGGGGACTTCATCGTTGTACTGACGCCGGAGGTCGGGATCGGCATCGACGTCGATTTCGCGCCAGGTAAAGCCGCCGCGGCGCGAGAGCTTTGAGAGGCTCTCTTTCACAACCTCGCAAAGGTGACAGCCTTTTCGGGAGTAGACCACGACGTTGTGAGTCTCTGGCATGCGAGCCGATTCTAACGCGGAGAAATGGCATCTTTCCAGCAGCAAGTGTCGATTCTGCGCCTTGGCAACGCGGGCTGTCCGATTCAGGAATTTGTCTCGCTTTGTAACTTGTTCTTGCATATGTGATCCGGATCATCGCGCTTCTGAAGCCGTTTTGATATCCGTCATGAAGATGTGCTGGGCGCGCTAGCGGTAAAGCCGCTCGAACTAGGACGGGTCATGGGCTCACCGAGGCGGATGTCTGTTCTATGTATTGGAAAGGAAGCAGTCGCGTTGAACTTTCGTTGCTCTTCGCTGAAGAAGAACGGGTTCCACGTTCTTAGCTCGACCAGCGGCCACGAAGGTGTACTGCGCTTCCAGAAAGAGGCAGTCGACGCAGTGGTCGTCGATCTCAACGATGATGGAGCCGAGGCTGCGTTGATCATCAGTGCGCTCAAGAAAGCCAAACCTGAAGTGCCGGTCATCATGCTGGTGAATGCCAAAGAGACACTGGCCCCCGGTGCGACGAACCAGGCGGATGCCGTGCTGACGAAATCCGAGGAGACTGGCCGACTCGCAGATATCGTGCGTGGGTTAGTACGCCACCAATAAACGGCTGTCGGGAATTCACCCGTTCCTCCCTCATTCGAGCCTGCCATGTAGAATTCCCTGCATGCAAGCCCCTCAACCGAGACCACTTCAAGGCAAGACTGCACTCATCACGGGCGCTGCGCGGCGGCTTGGACGCGCCTCGGCGCTGGCTCTGGCTCGTGCGGGCGCGGATGTCGCGATTACATTCCTGAGCTCAGCGGCGGAAGCGCGCGCGACCGTGGTCGATCTGTCCGCTCTCGGGGTACGCGCGTTTGCACTGCGCTGCGACGTGACGGACGAGGTGAGTGTTCGGGAGATGATGAAAGAGGCGGGTCGCGAGCTGGGGAGAATCGATATTCTGGTGAACAATGCCGCTAACTACGAGACGGCTGAGTTCGAGAAGTTGACGGTGAAGCAGTGGGACGCCATCTTCGCCTCCAATACGCGGGGGCCTTTCCTGGTGACGCGCGAGGCGCTGAAATGGATGCGGCGCTCTCGCGGCAAAGGGACAGGAGCGGTTCAAGCGAGGATCATCAACATGGGATCCCTGGGCGGACTCAGGCCCTGGGCAACGCATGCGCATTACTGTTCGTCGAAAGCCGCCTTGCACATGCTGACGAAGGTCATGGCAAAGGCGCTAGCGCCGGAAATCGCTGTGAACGCTGTCGCGCCGGGGATGATCGACATGGGAGAGAAGTCGGCTGCGGCATTCATGCGGCGGATGGCGAAGCAGACGCCCATGCAGCGCAATGGCCGCGCGGATGAGATTGCCGAGGCCGTGTTGTTCTTTGCCATGGCGCCGCAGTTCGTAACCGGACAGATCCTGGCCGTGGATGGAGGCCTGGGCCTGTAGCCCGGCTACGACTCCGCCGATGTCGGATCGATAGTGTGTTTGATTTCAGAGACGCGGTTCGCCGGAAAGCCGCCTTGCCGTGCGTGCTCGCGGACCATCTCCTCGTTAGGTGCGATGTAAACACAGTAGATCTTGTCCTGGGTCACATAGCTGTGAACCCACTGGATTTTTGGTCCGAGATTGCTGAGAACACCACAGGACTTCTGCGAAATCGCAATAATCTCGCCCGGGGTCGCATCTCCCACATTGGGAATGTCGCGTTCGATCACGTACTTGGGCATCTGTTCCTCTCGTTGTTATCCGCACGCTTTGGAGCAAGTGCAAAATTGTAGGCGAGGAGGCGCAAAATAGCCATTGCCCCAAACGCGAGGTATATTGAGGTGAAATGAAGAAATTGAAAGGCAATTCTTCCAAAGTAAGGCCGATATCGCGCCCAGATGCGCCTTCATCGTCACCGCGCGTGGCTGTCGCAATTATGGCGGCAGGCAAAGGAACCAGGCTCAAATCGCAGTTACCCAAAGTTTTGCATGAGGTTGGCGGAAAAGCATTGCTCGAGCACGTAATTCGGGCGGCGATGCGAATCGTGCCGGCACAGGCCGTGTACGCGATCATTGGGCATGAAGCGGATCAGGTGCGGTCTGCCATGCAGCATACCGGCGTCAATTTTATGCTTCAGGCGGAACAGCGGGGCACCGGCCATGCGCTGATGGTGGCGCGCGAGGCGATTCGTGGATACGACCACGTGATTGTGCTCTCGGGCGACGCACCGTTGATTACGCCCGAAACGATCGGACGTTTGCGGAACTTCCACTTGGAAGAGCAGGCGGACATGACCCTGTTAAGCGCCGAACTGGAGAATCCGACCGGCTATGGACGGGTCCTGCGGAAAACTCGGAAAAGCGCGGAAGTGCGGTCAATCGTCGAAGAGAAATCTGCAAATGCGGTGCAGAAGAAGATTCGAGAAATCAACTCCGGATTCTATGTTTTCAAGGTGAAGGCGCTCTATGGAAATATAGAGCGCCTGTCCACCAATAATCCGCACGGGGAATACTACCTCACCGACATGGCCGAAGTGCTTCGCAAGGCGAATCGGCGCGTTGTCGCCTGGAAGACTCCAACCCCCAGCGAAGTCCTGGGAGGAAACACGCGTGCGGAATTGGCAGACATCGACCAGCAGATGCGGTTGGCGAAGTGCCGGCAGTTGATGGCTGACGGGGTGACGATCTTCTATCCCGCCACGTGCGTGATTGATGCCGACGTCACCATTGCTCCAGACACGGTGATCGAGGCCTACGTGCAGTTGCTCGGGAAAACCAAGGTCGGCACCGCTTGCCGCGTGCGTTCCTATTGCGTAATCCGGGATACGGAAATCGGTGACGGCGTCCTGATTCGGCCAGGATGCATTATGGAAGGCTCAAAGATCGCTCAGGGAGCTATTCTGGGGCCGTATTCGCATCTGCGTCCGGGAAGCGAGATCGGTGAAAACGCGCACGTCGGGAACTTCGTGGAGACGAAGAAGATCAAACTCGGGAAGGCCTCGAAGGCGAACCATCTCACCTATCTGGGCGACGCGGAAATCGGCGCGGGAGTGAACATCGGTGCGGGTACCATCACCTGCAATTACGATGGCGTTCACAAGCATACGACGGTCATCGACGACGGAGTATTCGTCGGCAGCGACAGCACATTGGTGGCTCCGGTTCGCCTCGGCAGAGGTGCATACGTCGCGGCTGCGTCCTGCATTACCGACGATGTTCCCGAGGATGCCCTGGCCCTGGGACGCGCTCGACAGGTGGTGAAAGAAGGATGGGCGCGGCAGAAGCGGGCCGAGCGCGCGAAGTAAAGTTCTCCACCTCCGATCTCAAGAACCTCCAATTGCAATGCGATGGATATGAAGAAGGGAGCGCGACCCTCAGCGGCTAAAGACGCGAGGGACTGACCGGGTTACGGCACGACTTGAAGTCGTGCCTTCCCAAAACCTTCTGGCCGCATTTGTCTTGAGGTCGTGCCCTTGAAGCTTCACTGCTGGGACACGAAAATCAAAATCCCCGCTCTAAACGCCGCAAATTGCGCGACGTTTAGAACGGGGCACCCTCGAGTGTTTTTCTGGAAGTCCAAAGTCACGTCCTTCCCCAAAAAAGGTGCTACGAAATCGTGCTTTTTCTTCACCAAGACAAAAGGCACTGAGACTCGCGCTCAGTGCCTTTTCAATTACTAGCCTTGTTTAGTGCGAAACTGCGTTAAACAGTTCCGAATGCATGAGTGCCTGGAACTGCTGGTCATTTGCTTTGAAATGAATCTGCAGGTTCGAAGCATCGGAATCCACCGTTGTGTTGTCAATCGCGACCTTCTCAGCGGGCGTGGCGCTCATCTTTTTGTAGAGGATGCCAGCCTTAACCAACGAAGACATTGTCCCGGCAGTGACCGAGTCCGCAGTGACGACGGTGAGGTCGAAATTGACGCCGCTGTTGAAGTTCATGGTGTAGCGAGATCCCAGGATGCGCTTCTTCACGGTCTCATAGTCGGCGACTTTGGATGCATCCCCCAAGGCGGAACGCATCATGTTCTGTGTGCCCTGCTGGTCGAGGATGCTCCACACCGGAGCGGAGTCCACGTCGGTCATCATGTCGGCCATGGTGCCGTTCGTGTCCAGACCCATAATCTGCCCATCCCGCGTATCGAGCGCGGTGCGGATCGCCGTTGAGTCTCCGAACAGAAGCGAACTGTCATCGAGGAAGCTCATGACGAAGCCGCCGTTCATCGGATAGATATCCGAGTTGTTGTACTTCTTCGGCACGTACTTCTGAAGCTTCATCTTCTTGAGAACGGCTTTCATGTTGAAGGGGCCGCTCGCCACGCCGACGGTCTTGACGCCTTGCTTGCCGGAACGGAAGGAGGCGAAGGTCAGCGTGTCAATGTCCTTCTCGGGGTCGAGACCGATGCTCTTGAGCGCAGCCTCGAATTCCTTAATGTTGTCGGGCATGAGTTGCTGCTTGAGTGCCATGGCCGTGGGAGAATCTTTCAGGGCCCGGTAATCCACCGAGATCAGTTGCAGCAGATCAGCGGGGACACAGGAACGGGCGGCAGAGTTCAGCGGCATGCCATATGCCATGCTCGCCAGCAGCATACAAACCAGCGGAAGTTTCCACAGTTTCATAACGCCTCGAATCACAGAAAAATCAGGATTGGGCACACCCATCATTGGATGCGTCATCAAGCCTCGTCGTTCTCAGATCGCTCTATTCTATTTTACTTGCAAGCAGATACGGAGAAACAAAAGTACAAGTCCCATTGACCGACTTGGGCCAGATCTCTTTGCCTCCCGGACCGACCAGATTGGGCCGTTTAGTCGTTGTCAGGTGGGCCGGCCGGCCGCCTGTCATTCAGGAAGAAGTCGGCCTTCAGCGGTGCGTTGATGGTCTTAAACGTAAGCGGAGTCTGGTTGAAATCGAAGCAGTCGGAGAGATCGTCGTTTGCGTGGGCGTCGGCGTAGCCCAGGGAGGCTAGGCCGAAGGTCTCTTCCACGAGATTCAGGATGCTGCCGAAGTCGTGGTTGACGTGAGAGATGTATCCCGCCTTGGCATAGGGCGAGATCACGATCAACGGCACGCGGAATCCGTAAACATAACCGGATCCCCAACTCTTCCCGTCATTGACCACCTTGGGCGGGGGCACATGATCGTACCAGCCACCCCAGTCGTCCCAAGTGACGATGATCGCTGTGTTGGCCCAATAGGAGCTGTTCCCGATTGCGTTGACGACGGAAGAGACCCACGAGGGGCCGCCGGTTTGGTCCGTATGACCTGCGTGATCCGAGTTCTGTCCTGAGGGGATGACCCAACTCACCGGCTGGAGTTGATTGTTGGCGATATCGGTAAGAATCGGCGCCGGGCTCTGGGTGGAGTAAATCACCACATGATTTACCCAGTCTGATCCGACACAGGCAGTCGCATTTGGCGGCGTCGCATTGGGGCCGCACATATGTTGAATGGCGTTCGGGCCCGTCCAGAGGGAACCGGGGCCCGGCGTGTAATAGCGCCACCCGATATTCTTGGCGTTCAGTTCGTCGGTCAAAGTGGCGTGGTCGGTGCAGGGGTACATCTTTGTGGTTTCCTGCCCCTGCGGGTTGATGGTGAAGACGAACTCATTTGGAGGCGCGGTGCAGCCAGTATTGTCGCCCGCATTTGCGATTCCAGCTGCATTTTCGGCAACGAAGTCACTGCTTCCCATCGCAGGGGCCGAGGTTCCCGAAATGATGAACTGATGTGCCGGGAAACTCGGACCCTGGTTGGTCTGGAACATTCGGTCGCCGAACGTATATTGTTCGGCCATTTGGAAATAGGGCTGTACGTTTGCGGGGTTCACGTACAGGTAAACGGGATTCGCCGGCGGGCAAGGAGGGTTCGTCCCGTTGCAGGTGATGGGATTCTTGTCGGCGCCATCCATCTTCCCGCCGTCATACATGGTTACGAATCCCTTGTGGGAGTGGTCGAGGTCGTAGTCCGTGCCGAATGGGGTCTGGGTGAGTTGTACCGTCTGTCCAGAGGAGTTGGTGGCGGTGCTGGAGATGTCGGCGCCAGACTTGATGAGGACTGGATCCTGGAACAGGTTGTCGGGAGTGCGGTTCTCCTGGAAAACGATGACGATGTGCTGGATCTTGCCGGGGGGGATTACATTTCCCGCGTGCGCTCCGCCTCCGCAGGCATTCATGCCCAGCAGCAAACCACAGGAGATGGCAACCAGTGCAGAAAGACAGAAGAACGCAGCGCGGCCCATGGCCTACCTCGAGGAGTACCGGGAGTTAGAGTCTGAAACCATTAAACCCGATTGCCTGATTTTTCACTCGGTCGATGTGGAGAGCCTTTCGGTTAGCTAAAACTCCGTTCGACAATGCCATGGCGTTGCACTTGCGGATCAAGGTCACCGTCGAAGTGCGTTTGTGCGGCTGCGCACTTCCGAAGCGAATGCTTGATCCTTTATGGACGCCAAGTTGATTTCCACATTTGCCAGAGCGCCCCTAATGGCAGATTGAGCAAGGGCCAGCGCTGTAGTCAGGTCGGATTTCATGTTCGGATTGGTGATGGGACCGAGAGTTTCTGTGATTTGAGCAATCGCGTGCGCTCTTTCGGCGACCATGAGGGGGACCGCAGTCGCTTCTTTCAGGGCGGCGTCGACCATGACTTCGCTCGAACTAGCATCCGCCTGGCGGGCCGCTTTGTAGGCCTTCATCACGGAATTGTAGGACTCGGCATCGGCATCGATGGCAGCCTTCAAATCTTCGCGAAGAGGCGTAAGGCGCGCGATCGCCTCGCTCAGTGCGGCCTCGTACTGCAGGTACGCTTTCTTTCCGCGCGACATTGAGGCGACCATCATCGCCGAGTCCGGCCGCCATTGCACCCGCGGCCGCGGAGGCGCTACCACCTCCGGGAGTCGCAGTGGGCGCGGCGAGTTGCTCGATAAAGGGCTCAACTCCGGCGCGCAGACCGCCGACGGCCATCTTTCCCCCCATGACCGCGGCGAGACGATTCTCCAGAATCAGGGATGAATCGAAGTTCTCCACCTGCAGGAACCACTCGGCGGCCTGTTCCAATGCCTTCTTCGGAATCAGTCCCACGATCTCGCTGGAGACCGGCATCACGCCATAGCGGGCCGCTTCGCCTTTCACCATCTCGAATACGCGATGGATCGGAGTCTGTTCGAAGTCGGTGAGATTCATGGAAACCTGGGCGAGTCCGCGGACCAGGAACCCGGCGCCTTTGACGAAGCGGAGTCCGCCGCTGGAGAAGCGAACGGCCTTGGCGATCTTCTTGGCGATGTCGACGTCGGGCGTGTTGAGGAAGACGTTGTAGGCGATGAGAAACTTGCGGGCTCCGACGACGGTTGCGCCGGCTGTGGGATGGACGCGGGGTTCGCCGATAGTCGGGCTAGCGGGCGGGGTTCGTGGCAATCTCGGCGCGAATGCCTTCGAACTGGCCGCGACGGATATTTTCGAAGTCCTGGCGCTCGGGATTTTGGCGGCGGCTTCGTAGAGATAGACGGGAATCTTGTAACGCTTCCAGATTTCCTGGCCAACGTGATTGGCCATGGCCACGCAGTCTTCGATGGTGACGCCTCGATTGGGATGAAGGGAACTACGTCGGCAGCGCCCATGCGGGGATGCGCGCCCGTGATGCGTGTTCAGGTCGATCAACTCCGAAGCTTTTCCCACGCCGCGAATGGCAGCTTCCTGAATGGCTTCGCGGTCACCCACGAGCGTGATGACGCAGCGGTTGTGGTCGGAATCCATCTCGCGATCGAGGAGATAGACGCCGGGTATCTTCATGGCGTCGACAATGGCGTCAACTTTGGCCTTGTCGCGGCCTTCGGAGAAATTGGGAACACATTCGACGAGCGTGGACATAACGGATGAGGATAACGGGCGATAAAGTCCGGCGCAACTCGTAGAGATGTACCGTGCAACGTCTTTGTGGGCAACGTCGGTTGACTTCGACTTTCGAGGTGTCCCCAGCAAAGACGTTGCAAGCAACGTCTCTACGGATCAGTGCTTGGCGAAGAACCTCCCGAATCCTAGCCGAACCTGCACCGTATTCACTCCTGGGTTCGGCGTCGCCAGGCCTGCGTTCGAAACGTGCATGTAGCGGAGTTCCAGGCTCACATTGTGTTTTGCTCCGAGGATGTGCATCCCCAATGCGGCCTGGTCCATGAAGTTCACCCTATTGGTTCCGGTAGGAACGTCATGATTGGTGAACAGCGCGCCGCCCGTGAGTTCGAGATAAGGCGAAATACGGCCGTGGCGCTGGAAATTCCACTTTAGGCCCAGCGGGTCAAAGCCCATGCCGAAAGCCGTGTTTGCAGGCTGAAAAAAGAGCATTACCGGGACGGCATCCACCGCGTACTCAAAACGTCCGCGCAGAAAACCGGGAAGATGCGGGTCGGTGAGAATCCATCCGTAGCGCAGGCCGGCGTTGAATGCGCCGGTGTTTCCGCGTCCGCCACTGACGGAGTGACCTCCGCCCGCCCAGACTTGAATCTCATGACCTCCCTTTTCGGGGCCGGTCTGGGCGAGGCAGACGCTGGACGCGATCAGAACAGCAACGGTGAACAGGGAAGTGCGCATGCAATTTGGTCGAGGACGGTAGCGCCTCGATGGATCAACATACAGGAACGGCTGTTTGGCGACAACGGCTGCGGAGGTGGCCTAGGCTGGAAAGCAGATTTCTCACTTGGCTCGAAATGAGAACGAAGATTTATAGGCAATCAATCAGTGACGGCGGTGATCTCTGGATTTTCCCGACGCCAGTTGCATCAGGTCACGCGCTACGCGGGAGGTGTTGTGACGCGCAACTGCGCCCTCCTCGAGATAATCGCCGAGCACTGGGATGACTCCCATGGCTTCAATCGCGTCCAGATCATTGACGATCTGGCAAGCGCCCTCCGAGGCGTACTTCGCCTTCATTTCATCCGAGGCGGACATCCGGTTGATCAGGGCATAGTCGAACAGTTGCTTCTGCGCGTGCCCGTTCAAAGCGCGAATGTGATCGGCCGCGCTGAGCTCCAGGCTCTCATTTGCCTGTGTCATCAAATTGCAGATGTAGACCTTTGTTGCGGACGACTCGACGATCGCGTCGACGATTCCACGAACCAGCAGGTTCGGAATCAGGCTGGTGAACAGCGATCCGGGACCGATGGTGATGAGATCGGCGTGCGCAATCGCTTCCAGCGTCTGAGGCATCGGATTCACGCTCGGCGGCTCCAGGAACAGCTCTTTGATTCGTCCTTTGCTGGCGGTGATCCTGGTTTCTCCACGTACCCGCGAGCCGTCTTCCATCAGAGCTTCGAGTTCTATGTTCGACGTCGTTGCGGGATAGATGTGTCCGCGCGTGAGCAGAATTTCAGACGAGAGTCGAACCGCCTCGGAAAAATCTGACGTCAGGGAAGTGAGCGCTGCCAGGAACAGATTTCCGAAGCTATGACCTTCCAGCCCGGATCCCTTGTCAAAACGATGGCGGAAGAGCTTGGAGAGCAGAGCCTCATCTTCGCTGAGGGCGACAATGCAGTTGCGGATGTCGCCCGGCGGGAGCATGTTGAATTCCTTGCGGAGCCGGCCGCTGGACCCGCCATCGTCACTCACAGTGACCACGGCGCAGAGGTCACGAATGACCGGAGAGTCCAGGCCTTCACAGGGGAGTTCCTTGGGCCACAGGACGAACCGCTTCAGGCCTTTCAGCAGGGTTGAGAGACCGGTACCACCGCCGATGGCGACCACGCGTAATTCGCCTGCGTGTGTGACCTCGTGCGGCGTCGCCAATTCAACGGTTTTCGATTCCATGGGCAGATGCGATGGCTTAAACGGGCTCTTCTTCCCCTAACCCGGATTCAGAGCCGAGTTCCGCTCCGGGATCCGGGTAGAGCAATTCCGTGAATCTCGGATCCTCCGCCAGGTTCTGGAAATCAGAGTCGTTGCGCGCCTGAAACCGCAATTGGGAGTTCAGGCGGAGCGCTTCATCTAAACGCCGCAGCGATTCCTCGACGTGCCCCGTCAGGCAATCGAGCGCGGCCATGCCGTAAACGACGTAGTCGGCCTTGGCATTCTGCTTAAGCAGTTTTTCGAGGTGTTCGCGGGCGGTGACATAGTCACCCACATTCATCAGCGAGACCGCGAAGTCGAAGTGCTCCTCGGGAGTTTTAAACTGGGTGGCTGCGCCCCGCTCCAGATGCTGTGTGCAAATGCTCAAATGAACGGTGGCGCGGTCCGCCAGGTCCTTGTGGCCGGCGGCAAGAACCTTCTGAAAGTGAGGTTTTGCCTTCTCGAACTTATGCTCCTGCATGAAGCGCAGCCCGGCTTCATAGCTCTGTAGCGCTTGAGCGTAATGCGGATCCTCCGCCGTCGTCTTCTTCGGAGTAGGTTTCTGAGCCATGTGCAGAACTCTTCCTGTGCTCTTAGTAATGGGGAACTCCTTGCGGTCGCGTTCCTGAGTTGAGCAGTAAAGTATTACTCAAATAGAGGGTACAGGGCAATGTCCGCAACCAAAGGAACGTGCGGATGTTCCCAAATGAAAACCGCTCCCAGGACCCCGCAATCAATTGATAGCGGTGGCTGACTGCAAATCGATCTGCTTCCACTCGCCTTTGATGATTCCTGCCCGAATCTGGGCTGCCGTCTTGCCCTTCTTGTTCTCCTGATACGTGTAATAGAGCTCTTTCAGGCAAGTGGAGCACTGGGCGCCGTGCGTATTCTCGAAACAGCTATGCAGGCTGTTGTGTCCCATGCGGTCGCAATAGCAATAGCACGGCTGCTGGTGCAGTACGTTCGGGATCTTCGCAGCAAGTTCGTAGGCATGAGTCTGGTACGGGGACTGGGCGTCGGCTCCCCAGAGATCAGACTTGCTCAGAATTCGAGGCAGCTTGGTACCTTTCGGCGGAGGCGCGGAGTTGTACGCTGGAACGCCACCTTCTCCCTGTGGCGATGCCCATTGCGCTGACATCGTGAGTGCCACGACGAAGAGAAAAGCGAGTGTCAGGCTGCGATAGACGAATTTGCGTTGCATCAGCTGCCTTGTCATGAATCCCCCGAATTCCGCCATTGTAAATGGAGAGCGGGTGGAAATGGTAGATCACGGCTACTAGACAGCCGTGCCGACGGTACCGATGCAACCCAAGTGATCCAGACCGGTTCTGTATACAATAGGAGCACATGGAAGTTCCGCCAGAGACTGGGCAAGCAGCATCCACTGAAACAGCGGTGCCGCCGAACGTGTTGCCGGCCACCCTGGTTCCGGCGTCCGCTCGCAACGGTCTCGGAGTCTGGCTGCGCGATCTGATCATTTCTCTGGCGATCTCGGCCTTTATCATCATCTTCCTTTATCAGCCGGTGAAGGTGGAGGGCACGAGCATGATGCCCTCGCTGGAAGATCAGGAACGCATCTTCGTGAACAAGTTTGTGTATCGCCTGGAACCGATCGAGCGAGGCGATATTGTCGTGTTCCGCTATCCCCGCGACCCCTCGAAAAGCTACATCAAGCGCGTGATTGGGATGGCGGGAGACCACATCCGGATCGACGGCGGAACGGTTTTCGTAAATGATGAGGCGCTGAACGAGTCTTACGTGCCCGCGGAATATGAAGACACGCGATCCTACCCGGACATGGTTGTTCCGCCACACTGTTACTTTGTGCTGGGTGACCACCGTTCCATGTCGCAAGACAGCCGGGAGTTCGGTCCGGTCAACCAAAGCTACATCTATGGAAAAGCCGTATTCGGCTACTGGCCCATGGAAAAACTGGGCCGGCTTCGCTGAAATCGCGTCGTCTTGCAGGCATCCAGAAGTAGCACTCTCCCGACAATCCTGAGTTTTCGAGTCCTCCACCGGTTTCGGGAATCCAACTACGCACTAGAATCCCCGGAGGAAACGCCGGATTCGGTAGAACCACGCTCCGGCGTGCGAAGATAGCCGTGCGAAGATAGAAGCTGCCCAGTTCCGCTGCAAGCATGCAAACCTCAACCCTGCAAAGAGTCTTCAAGGCATTTCAGTACCGCGACTTCCGCCTGATGTGGGTGGGAGCGTGCACGTCGAGCATCGGCACGTGGATGCAGATCGTAGCCCAAGGATGGCTCATCTACCGGCTGAGCCATTCGGCGTTCCTGCTTGCTTTGGATCAGTTTCTGGCAGGGATTCCAATCTTCCTGTTTTCGATGATCGGCGGAGTCGTGGCAGATCGGGTGGAGCGGCGCAAGATCTTGCTCATCTCGCAATACATACAGATGGCCAGTGCCGGGATACTCACTCTGTTGGTGGCACTGGGGTTGCAGCACGTCTGGCCCATCCTTTGTCTCTCGTTTGTGTCCGGACTCGCGCAGGCCTTCGGAGGTCCCGCGTATCAGGCCTTGATCCCGACTCTGGTTGAGCGCGACGATATGCCAAATGCCATCGCCCTGAACTCAATTCAGTTCAACCTCGCAGTAACGGTTGGGCCCGCTCTGGCAGGAATCACCCTGGGCAGACTGGGAGAGAAGTGGTGCTTCGGGCTGAACGCCATTTCTTTCCTTGCGCCCGTTATTTCGCTTTCCATGATTACCGCCCGATTTCTTCCGGCGAAGTCAGCAGAGTCGATGTTCAGCAGTTTGAAGCAGGGGATTGTATTCATTCGCCAGCAGGGGGCAATGGTCGCACTCATCGCGCTGGCGTTCCTGATGACATTCCTTAGCATGCCCATGCGCACCTATATCCCCGTATTCGTGAAAGACATCTTTCACCGCGGCCCGGAAACATACGGCAATCTACTCTCGCTCATGGGAGTCGGATCGATCTGCGGTTCCTTGATGGTCGCCGGACTCGGCAACATATCGCACAAGGGCCGGTTTGCCCTTTCGACCCTGGTGTTCCTGGGCGTGGGAATCTCAGGATTCTCGCTGTCGAAATTATTGCCAGTCTCGTATGCCATGCTGATTCTGGTGGGCGCATCCATGATGGCCGTCTTCGCCACGGTCACTTCGCTGGTGCAGTTGATCGTCACCAACGAAATGCGCGGGCGGGTGATGAGCGTCTACAACTGCGCGTTTCGCGGCGGAATGCCGATGGGCAACCTGGTATCAGGCTGGCTTGTTCCCGTGTACACTGCCCCAATTGTCCTCGGGGTCAACGGTTTCCTGCTTGTGCTGGTAGCGGTCTATTTCCTCGTTGTGCAGAGGCGAGTCGCGGCACTTTAGGCGATGGACGTGTCCCTCGGGCAGATGATGTTAGGTAGTTCTTAGGATAGGCGAGACCCTCCCCGGTTCCGCAAGATGACAGCAATCTCAAGCGTCGAATTCCTGATCTGGTTGCTGATTGCTGCCTCGATTATCGCAATCCTGGCAGATCGGCTCCGGATTCCGTACACGGCAGCTCTGGTGGCCGGCGGACTCGTTCTCGGGGTGCTGCCTTTCGGTCCGATATCCCCTCTCGATCCAGCAAATCGTCCGCACTGGCTGACTCCGGATGTCATTCTGATCGTCTTTTTGCCGGCGCTGGTGTTCGAAGGAAGTGTCAAACTGAACGTGCGAGAGTTGTTGCGCGATTGGATGCCGCTTCTCATCCTTGCCAACGTCGGGGTGGTTCTTGCAACCCTGGTCACCGGCTGCCTCGTGTTCTGGTGGGACGGGTTGCCTCTGCTGGTTTCCTTCCTCTTCGGAGCGATCATCTCGGCCACAGATCCGATTTCAGTGCTGGCGATTTTCAAGAACTGGAGGATCGATCCGCGGCTTTCACTCATCATCGAAAGCGAGAGCCTGCTGAACGACGGAACGGCTGCAGCTCTTTTTCAGATTATTCTTGCGGGCATTCTTGCTGGCCACCTGAACCTAATTCGCGGAGTCGGAGCGTTCCTTCTCGAGGTGATTGGGGGAGCCGCGCTCGGTATCGTACTGGGATACGCAGCCAGCAAAATCACGGCGCGAATTGACGACCCGCAGATTGAAATAACGCTGACGACTCTGGTCGCGTACGGAAGTTATCTCCTGGCCTATCACCTCCACCTGTCTGGGATCATCGCCACTGCTTCGGCTGGACTGGTCGTGGGAAACATCGGGAAGCCCGGAATGAGCCCACAGACGAAAACTGCCTTGCAAGCGTTTTGGGAGTATCTCGCGTTCGTGATGAACTCGGTGATCTTCCTGTTGATCGGATTGGAGGTGCACGTTGCATCCCTGATACGGTCGTATGATCTGGTGCTCTTTGCTGTGGCAGCGGTGCTTATCGGCAGGGCACTGTCGGTGTATTTGCTTGTCCCCGCATCGAATGCCATTGCCGAGAGCATCCCCTTCCGATGGCAGCATGTCCTCTTCTGGGGAGGGCTACGCGGCGCCCTGGCTCTCGCGCTGGCCCTAAGTCTCGAGACCTCATTTCCGCAGCGCGCGCGATTACTTGACTTAACTTTTGGAGTGGTTGTGTTCTCGATTCTTGTTCAAGCACTCACCCTCAAGCCACTACTCCGAGTGCTTGGGCTAGCGCCGAAATCCTGATTTTTTGGGGGGGCTAATCGGATTCAACTTCTCCGCTCGCCGCTAACCTGCCGCGAGCAGTTTTGTCTTTGTGGATGATTGGCTACAACCCCGGCTCACGAGGCCGACTCCCGCAGGTTTTGCCGTGGGCGATTCTGAAATCTGAGATATACTACTGGCCCGATGTGGGCCAGTCGTCCTGCCAACGAGTGCCAGACTTCACGAGACTTGACTCTTGATGAGGCGTCCTTTCAGAAGTTGCTGGCTGCCGCGTGGACGATTCAGTGCGAGCGCGATCGTCTGCGGGCAGGGTCCGTTTCGTTGCCGGTTGCGTTCGACCTGAGCGCATTTCCGCACCATACGCCGGACCAGACACACAAACCTGCCTTGGCCGAAGCACGAGGCTCCAGTCGCGACTTTCAGAAGCAAAGTGCCGCGGGCATCCAGGCCATGGCGAAGTTCCCACCCACCAGAGTCGAACCGGTTCGCTCGCCCGAGACCGTTGGGGCACTCGCCCTTGCGCCACAACCTCGTGCCATTCCGGGTGCGGGTCGCCATGACTGTCCCGACGGCGTCCTAGGCTCGACTTCAAGGCAAACAGTTAGGCCGGAATCGCCAGGGTCAATTCTTACTGTGGTGAGCTCGCCGAAACTGAAACGCCAGTCCAGTTTCGATGCGATTGCGTTTCTCCGCTCGACGCCAGCGGCAGTGCTTTTTGGTTCCATCCTCGTTCTTCTTACGGCAATTGGCATTCTCACCTTTGGCGTCGGACATTACGGTCGCCGATTGTCGTCGCCAGAAGGACCGTCATTGAGCCTCGAGCATCGCACGGCCGGTGCGGCTAACTTGGCCACTAGTGCTGCTCTGCCGGAATCAAGCCACCGCCGCGTAACCGATTCGTCCATATCTGCGGAATTAGAGGAATTGAGCGGTTACGAGATCGGCGCAATTCGCCGGCAGGCGGAGTTCGGGGATGACCACGCGGCACTCATTCTCGCCATGGCTCATGAACTGGGGCAGGGCACACCTCAGAATTGCACCGAGGCCGCGCATTGGGTGCTGGCTGCTGCCCAAAACGGCAACGCAGCTGCTCAGTACAATCTGGGGCTGCGTTTCATTTATGGAGACGGAGTTTCCGCCAGCCAGGATGACGCACGACGATGGCTGCAAGCGTCAGCAAATCTTGGATACGACAAAGCGCACGCCGCACTGCTGGGGTTGCGCTGAACTGCGAACAGTTTTAACCGAGATTGTTCTTGGCTACCTCTTGGCACCGAAATCAGCGCTGAGCTATACCGGTGCGATTCCCCGCCATGCGAGTGTAGTAGCCCTTCCGCACGTGAACCTTCAGCCACCTTCCATTTTTCGCGGCGGTCCATGAATGCTGCGCTGCCTGCCGTCGGCCGGTATGCGACAAGGTAACGCTGCGAACCAAGTCCGGGAGCTTCGAAAGATATTCGTCGAGAGAGCCTAAGCTTCATGGAAATACAACTTCGCCGCCGCACGGTCCGTGAGAACGCGCAGCACGTTGTTGGCGTCGGTCTCAGCATTGCGGCCGCTAGCACGTTCACAAACCTGGACTTGGACGATGATTGCGCAGGAACGGAAGGGAAGAATTGCGAACTCAGCGGGATAACCCAAATGTTAGTCCTAGTGACGGCTGTCACAGACAAATACAGCAAGGAGTGGAGAATAACCGAGACGTCTAACCTTCCCCGAGTGGTTGTCAGCAAAAGGCAGGAACCCTGCGAAAGCAGCGTTTCCTGCCTTTCGCCTTGTATGCTAACCATGCAGACGAACTGAATCCCTTATTTCGGCTGGAAGTCGACCGAGTAGACGTCCTGTGAACCTGTGTCATGCAACAGCAATGGGGAATCATCAGGAGTGAGAGCCAGCCAGCCGCCATAACGACCCACGGTGACGACCTCCTTTAGGTCAACGACCTCTTCAGGTTTCCTATCGCTGATCCGAATTCTGACCACCGCATCTTTTCCACGATAGTCAAGGACGTAAACATAGTGGCTATCGCGCGACCAGTTAAGCCAGCTTAACGAACCGCTGGCTAGCTCCGTCCATTTCTTCGTTGCGAAGTCGAAGAGCAGCAATGTCTTGGAATCTGCCGAGAACGCCGAAATGTAGCGCCCGTCGGGCGACCAGCGCGGCGAATACAGGCCGTCGGACGCTGGCACGGTCGAGAGCTCATGCGTGGATAGATCAAGAATCCGTATGGCGGACGAAGGATCATTGGATTCACCCGCGAAGATAATCTTGCGTCCATCGGGCGACCAGTTCGGATCGAGTTGCTGGCTGGGATCATCGGGCAGAAGCTGCTGCGGGGTGCCGCCATCGGTGGAGACCTCATAGATCCGGGCCGGCTTGTCGGCACTCAGGCCGAATTCAAAGAAGATGAGCTTCTTCCCGTCCGGGGACCAGCGCGGCAACACCGGATAGTTCCCAGAATACGTGAGTTGCATACGCTCGCTGCCATCCACTTTGCTTCTCCACAACGAACCTTCAGGATAGGAAACGTACGTGGCCCATTGACCGTCCTTGGAGAACGCCACATATTCGGCGGAGATGCCGTTCAGAAAAGGCATCAGCCTGCGGGACTGCGCGTCATAGCGCATGAGTTCGCCGCGAAACGTCTGGCCGATCATGAACAGCTTTTTGCCATCCTTGCTCGGAAGCGGCGACGATAGCGAGAGCGGGCTTGCGGTGAGCGGAATCGGTTCAGACTTGGGGCGAAGAAATCTTTTCTCTGGAAGCGCCCAGATCTGGCCGTTCGATTGGAAGATGAAGTATTCGCCATCCGGAGTCCATTTCCCGCAGCACTCATTCGGTGGCTTATGCCACCCTTGCAGCAGTCGATGCAAGTCATTGCCGGCCAGCGACACTTCCCATTCCAACTGTTGGCCGACAGTACCCGCCGTTTCCGAAGAATCAAAACGCAGGCGCCGGCTGTCAGGCGACCATGCGACGTTGAGAATGTCACCCCTGACATTGGTCAGTTTTCGAGATCCGGTGCCATCGGCATTGGCCAGAAACAAATTCCCCAGATTGGTGTACGCCAGCGTCTTTCCGTCCGGAGACCATGCAGCCGTTTCCGCAATGATGTCTCCCATCCTTCGCGGAGTTCCGCCGAGAACGGGAATGCTCCACAACGGTCCTTTCGGAGGCGCACCCTGGCCGTCTATGGCCAGGAGTTCGGAGGCGTCCGGCGATAGATCGAGCGGCACCATATCCACCGAAAGAGGGACGGGAACTTTCTTCAGTTCTCCGCCCGAAACAGACAACTCGCCGAAGCCGTGAATGGCGAAACTTCCGGCTCTCACTTCGCCAAGATTCACATAAAGCCTTGCGCCATCAGTTCCGATCAGTGATTTCTGCTGGCCATCGTGCGTGAGCTGAATGTAGTTCGCCACGCTTACCAATGGCGGTTTTTGCGCGTAGTAGTACGCGAGTCCCAACACTACAAGTGCGACTGCTATGGATATTGCAACCCAAGCGGGCCCTCGGCGCCTGGGTTCTTCTCTTGCGACCGAGTGAATTCCGCTTACCGAAACGGATGGGTCACCCAATGCTTCGAGTGCGAACGCCAGATCGGAAGCCGACTGAAAGCGCTGAGCCGGATCCTTTTCGACACATCGACGGATCACTCGCTCCAGGCCCGAAGGGATCTCGGGCGAGACTTGCGCCATCGAGGGAAGTTCGTCGTTGAGGATGGCGCTCATCGTATCAGCAGAGGTAGGCCGCTGGAATGTCTGCTTGCCGGTAATCATCTCGTACAAGATCGCGCCGAGTGCAAAGATGTCGGCCCGCTGGTCGGTATTAAGTCCGCGTACCTGCTCGGGAGACATATAGCCCACAGTGCCCAGCGCCATACCGGGCATCGTGATCGTCGCCGCAATGCTTGCGATGGTGTGCTTGGGTTGGATGAGCTTGGCGAGGCCGAAGTCGAGGATCTTGATTCGCCCGTCTTTGGTGACGAACAGGTTGTCGGGCTTCAGATCCCGGTGGATGATGCCTTTTTCGTGGGCTGCCGCCAGGCCGCGGGCGATTTGAACCCCATAGTCGATGACTTTCCGCAAGGGAAGCGGTCCCCGGCGGATCGTTTCCGTGAGGGTTTTGCCTTCGAGTAATTCCAGGACAAGATACGGTTGTCCCAGATACGCTCCCATCTGATAGATGCCAAGGATATTTGGATGGTTCAGGGCGGCAGCGGCTTTGGCCTCTTGCTCGAACCGGAGCAATCGCTCGCGATCGAACGAGACCACTTCAGGAAGCACTTTGATCGCAACATCGCGATCGAGCCTGGTATCGCGGGCACGATAGACTTCACCCATGCTACCTGCGCCTATGGGCGCGAGGATTTCGTACTGACCAAGCTGCGTGCCCGGGGTCAATGGCATGGAAGCGACATTATAGACCGGATGAGCGGCTTCCGATTCAGGGTGGTTGCTAGTGTGCGAAGCAGAGCTTCGATCTAGACTCGCGTTCGCTCCAGAGATGCGGCTTCGGTTACGGCGATTGCGGGAGGAGTCGTGGGAACTGGCCCTGGGGTGGAGGAGACCGCGGGCGCAGTCGATGCAGCGACTGCGGCGGCGTTTGCCTGGGAAGTCTGGACGATGGGCCGCTTGATGGTAAATCGCTGAATGCGGATTTCGCCGCGTCCATAGACTGCCAGGAGCGCGTTGACGCAGTCCGGATCGAGCCGCTTGCCCGCGAGATTCTTGATGATCTGCAGCGCCTGTTCCGGCGTGTGCGCCTGCTGATAGGGACGGTTGGTTGTCAGGGCGTCAAAAGTATCAGCGACGGCAATCACGCGGGCGAGTAGCGGAATCTGGTCCCCCGTGAGGCCGTAGGGATACCCGCGGCCATCGAGCGCCTCGTGGTGCAACTCGATGCCCGGCAGCATCTCTGCCAGCTGTGTAACCGGACGCAGAATATTCGCCCCCTTGGTGGTGTGCGTCTTCATCACTTCGAATTCTTCTTCGGTGAGCGCACCGGGCTTCTTCAGGATGTGATCTTCGATGCCGATCTTGCCGACGTCATGCAATTGCGCGGAGATTTGCAGCGTCTCCATGAAAGTGTTATCGAGCTTCAAGTCCTTCGCAATCATCAGCGAATAGCGCGTCACGCGGTCAGAGTGGCCGCGTGTGTAGGGATCCTTTTCGTCAACCGCTCCGGCCAGCATCTGGATCGAGCCCATGAACAGCGCCCGGTTTTCATCGGCAGCGCGCTTCAGATCTTCGACGAAGCGCTCCAGTTCCTCAGACATCGTGTTGAACGTTTGTGCCAGTTCGCCAATTTCCGTACGGCTCCACAAATGGACTCGCTGCGTGAAGTCCCCGCGGGCGAGCGCGCGGCTCGATTGTGTAAGTACATGCAAGGGATTGGTGATTCGGCGCGCTGCAAAAATACTGACGCCGATGCTGAGCAGCACCGCCAATAGTGCCAGCAGGCGGGCCGTGCGTTGCATTTCATAAACCCCACGGTAGGCTTCGCGCCGGGGTTTCTGCACCACGACCGCCCAGTTCAGGGATGTCACGGGGCTGAACGTGCCCAGCATCTCCACGTGCTCGCTCCCCGAGTTCACCGTGAATTCCTTCGTCTCAGCGAGTTGTGCTTTGTTGCCGCCTTCGACGAACGTACGCACGATCTCGAGACTTTTCATCTCCTGACCGGTGGCGAATTCAGGACTTGCGGCGGCCACCAGGCGTCCCTGCGCATCGACGACGTAGGGTGTGAGTCCCCCGCCCGCGACTTCCCGCAAGCGCTTGATCAGGAATTGCAGATCGACCACCGCGGCGATCATTCCGAGAAAACGAGGCCCGTACTGGACTGGGGAACTGACCAGGAAAACCGTGCGCGCATTCTTGCCTTCGCCTACTACCAGGGCCTGTCCGGCATAGAGACGGCCATCCCGAGCGGCAGCGTAGGCTCGCTCGAGTTCGCGCTGTAGAAACGCATCAGGCACAATGCGTCCGGCCGAGATGCCTTTTGCCTGGGAGTTAAGCAAAGTTGCATAGGCAATCTCATCGGAAGATGAGACATAGTTTTCGAGCAAGGCACGCAGTTCGGGAGATTCGATGTTCTTGTCACCAATATCTCCACCGCTCGCCACCTGAATCGCAGATGAAAGATTAGCCAGCATCATGCGATGCGAATGTTCGTTCTGCGAAAGATCGTCTGCCAGCGAGCGCGTCACCGTATTCTGCAGCAGCATCTCGTTCGTCTTGAGGCGGTCCCGGTTAATCGCTTCCACTTGCGAGGAGTAGAAATACATCGGGACGATACTGATGACTAGAAGCACACCGAGGATCACATACAGAATCGGAATGCGCGCGTGATTGGACGTACTCGCGGACAATTCTTTCCCCTTGCTCGTCGCAGGCGCCGAAGGCGATGTGGCGGCAGCTTTCACGGTATCTCTCAAAGTTTATCGGGGAACGAGGCACAAGCGTGGAAAAGCCCGTCAGACGCGGGTTACGAAAGTACCGTGGGAGAGGGTACGCGTAGCGGAATCGCAGTCTCGACCTCGGATTCGGCAGGCCCGAGGGTGACATCTCGCAGTGCGTCAAGGCCCCCGCTCTATTGCGAAATCATCCCGATCGTCTTGAGCCAGGTTTCCACCAGCTGAGGCCAATCCGTTACGGGGAACTTCGTCCTTCGCAGCCCAAACGCGTGGCCGCCCTGCGCGTACAAATGCATCTCTACGGGCACTCCTGCTTTCTTGAGCGCCTCGTAGTAAACCAGCGAGTTCTCCACAGGATCGATCGGATCGTCTTCATCCTGCAGCAGGAACGTAGGCGGGGTCTTGCTCGTGACAGGAACATACGGATTCAGTTGAAAAGGTTTGGAAGTGTTCTCCCGCATGTGCCCGGGATACAGCGCGACTCCGAAATCCGGGCGGCAGCTCTCTTTATCGGCAGCATCGAAAACCGGATACAAGCGCTTCTCAAAATGCGTGCTGACGGCTGCAACCAGATGCCCGCCCGCCGAAAAACCAAGCACTCCAATCTTGTGCGGATTGATGTGCCATTCCGGCGCATGAAAGCGCACCAGTCCCAATGTCCTTTGTGCGTCTTCCAATGCCACCGGCGAGCGCGGATACGCTCCCGATTGCGGACCAAGCCCCTCACCGGGCACCCGATACTTCAACAGCACACAAGTGATCCCCTTGGAGGTCAGCCAATCACAGACCTCCGTTCCCTCTAGATCGATAGCCAGAATCTGATAGCCTCCTCCGAGGAAGGCGACGACCGCAGCGCCAGTATTGTTTCCCTGTGGCGAGTAGACCGTCATCGTAGGCCGCGAGACTTTGCCGATATACATCCATGGCCTGCGGGCGACCAGAGAATGATTCTCAACGGCGGTGATCTCCGGACCCGCAACTGGCTGAGCATCCGGCACTCGAGGCCATATCGGCACTTGCGTATGTCCCGGCGAGGGCTGCCAGTCTCGCGTCTGTGCTCCGAGACTCCCAAGCGCCAGCGCAATGAAAAGAGACAAAATCCAACACTTCATCGAAATCCCCAGAGAAACGAGATCGGGTTGCCGCCGGGCACTGCTGGCCGAAGGATTCGTTTAGCTCAGCAGTTTCTTCAGGTCTTTCCAGTGAACCAGAACCACTTGGTTGTCTTGTAACGCCTTCTTGAATTCAGGACTGGTGATCACGTCATAGTCGCGCTGCCGCCACGCCGCTCCATAATCCGGGTGCCCCACACTGATCGCCTGCAGTTCCGCATCGTCATGGCCAAGGTGAACGATGAACTCTGTCAGCCCCGGCTTCAGATTCTTAATCGCATCGAGATAGAACTTCGTCCAGTCCGCCGCCGCAACATTCGGACTGGCAATCACCACGGAATCCAGAAGCACATCTTTATCGGTGAACATCCCTCGCGCCGCGGCCGGCAGACTTGGGCCCAGCATACCCAGGAATGGGAGCTTGTACTCATGCGCGACCTTTACATAAACGCCGATCAGGTCCGGCCGAGCGAACAGGACACCCATGTGGCTGTCCACGTGAGTCGGATGGATGCCCATAGCCATCGCCTTTTCAATCTGCGCGCGGATCTCGCGTTCAGCGTCCTCGGCTTTGATGTGCTGCACGGCGGGTTCTGTCTCCGGCCATGGATACCCGTCGGCATCGAACAGGCTCGGGATAGTGTCTTTCGATGCGACCGAGCCCCAACGGTAGGTCTTCCACTCACTGGTCAGCGTGAGGTGCAGGCCGAGATCTGCATCCGGATGAGCCTTCGCATAATCGGCCACTTCCGTAAGCCAGGGACAGGGAACCATGATGCTGGCAGACGTGGCGGCGCCTTTATCGAGCGCGTCGAAGCTGGCTACGTCTTCGGAGTGAGCGACTGCGAGATCGTCCGCGTGGATGATGAGCAGCTTCGAATCTGCCGGATAGCCGAGGCGCTCAGCGACAGTTTTCGTCTGAGCGATCGATGGTATGGAGAATGCAAGAAGAACGACTGCAAGGAACAGAGCAACTCTATGCATGGGAGACTCCAATAAATAACCGGGAACGAAAAAGCCTAGCACGGGTTCGGCGGTTTGGGCGTGATTCAGTTAGGTGCTCGCGGGCCGGAGGATTTCTCCACCGGGGACGCTGCCATGGCACCCGGCCGAAGACGCTAGGCCGTTTCGCTCTTCCCGCTGCGGCTCATCAATTCCTGGATCGCTTCTTTCGGCGATTTGCCTTCGTCCAGGATCGCGTGCATCTGTTGAGTGATCGGCATCTCCACATTGCGCGCGTGGGCGAGACCGACTGCTGCGATCGTGGTGAAGACTCCTTCGGCCACGGTACCGTGCATGCCGGCGATGATCTCCGATAGATTTTTGCCGCGACCAAGTTCCACGCCCACGCTGCGATTGCGCGACAACCCTCCCGTACAGGTAAGAACCAGATCGCCCAGTCCCGCCAGCCCTGCCATCGTGTCGGCCCGTCCTCCGCAGGCAACCACCAGGCGCGTCATCTCGGCAAGGCCGCGCGTGATCAGAGCGGCGACCGAGTTATGCCCCAGGCCGAGGCCATGGCAAATCCCAGCGGCGATCGCGATGATGTTTTTCAGCGCCCCGCCCAGTTCCACTCCCACCACATCGCTGTTGGTATAAACGCGAAATCTCGAATCGCTAAATTCCTGCTGGATGGTTCCCAAAAATCCTTCATCGCTCGAAGCAATGGTGATCGCGGTGGGATCTCCGCGGGCCACCTCCTGCGCGAACGAGGGACCGCTGAGAGCGCCGATTGCGCTTCGAGAGGCATGCTTACGGCCGAGCACATGGGCGATCACCTCGCTCATCCGCAAAAGAGAGCCTTCCTCCAAGCCTTTGGTCGCACTGACAATGAGAGCATCCGGTGGAATCATCGCGTACATGCGCTCGAAGAGACCCCGGCAGTGCTGCGACGGCATCACGCTGACCACGATCTGCGCATCTTTCAACGCGGTCGCGAGGTCGTTAGTGGCAGTCACCGATTCCGGAATTAGCCGACCAGGAAGAAATCGCTCATTGATTCGCGTCCGGGCAATGGATTCGCAGACATCCACTTCATGGGCCCAGAGGCGAACACGGTGCATGCCTTTGCGTCCGAGCACGATCGCGAGTCCCGTGCCCCAGGCGCCCGCTCCGACGATGGAGATATCGCTCATCGATTCTTTGCTCCGAATCTGGATTCCGTCCCTGCGATCAGCCGGCGGATGTTCGCATGATGCTTTCCGATAATCAGAATGGACGAGAGCGCCATGAAGAGCAGAGCCACCCAGGCGTTGCCATATTCATGTAGAACCCACGCTAGAACAGGGAAGACGACAACCGCCAGAATCGAACCAAGAGACACGTAGCGGGAAGCCAGAACAACAACCGCGAATACCGCGACAGCAATCATTACGGCGAACGGCGAAATCATCAGAAAAGAGCCGAGCCCGGTCGCGACCCCTTTTCCTCCTCGAAACTTGAGCCAGACGGGGAAGAGGTGTCCCACGATCGCACAGAAAGCCGCGAGCGCCATCACGCGATAAGGCGTCGGTCCAATACCCATGAATCCCGAGAGAAGATACGCCAGAGCAACCGCCGCCGATCCTTTTAAGGCGTCGAGCAGCAGCGTGAGCGCGCCCAGCGCCGGAGACTTGCGGGCCACATTGGTTGCGCCGATGTTCCCGCTGCCGCTCAGTCGCACGTCTTCCCCGCGAACCATGCGCACAAGGAGAAAGCCGAAGGGAATCGAGCCCAGCAAATAACTGATCGCGACAATGAGGAGAATTCTGGGCATCGGTAAGAAGAGACTTTAGATTGAAGATTTCAGATTTTAGATTGTCAATCATGACTCTCGACTCATGAAATCTGAAATCTGAAATCTGCAATCTGCGACGAATTCACTGCTCTGTAGACGGCAAACTGAATCTCGCCAGCTTGGTGTACTTCGATCCTTTCGGCGAGAGTTCGCTTCGGTATAGAAAAAACTCGCGCGCGGTCATGCTACCAAACTCGGGCGCGGGCAGGGCCGCGAGCTTATCCTGGAGCAATTGGAATACTCGATTCGGTCGGTCCCCCCTGTGCCGGTGGGGCGAACCAGAACCGCCCGCCGCGCGGGCAAGCGTCAAATGTGGGCTGAACGCGCGCTCTTCTTTCGCAATTCCTAAAGATGGCATTTTGTCGTCGATTGCGGCTGCGAGCGCGGCAAGTTCTGGGCCAGCTTCCATGCCGATCCAGAAAACGCGAGCGGACGTTGCGGTTGGAAAGAATCCGTAACCCCACAAGCGAATCTCCGGCGCCGTTCCTCGAACGGTCTGCAAGGTGCTCTGAAGCGCATTGATCTCAACATTAGAATATTCCCCAATGAACTTCAGCGTCACATGCAACGACTCGGGCTTAACCCACCGCGCGTCGGGTGCAAAGTTGCGGATTCCCTCGACGAAGCGCGCGATGCGCTCACGAATAGCATCGTCGATATCGAGAGCGATGAACAGTCGCATATGCCAGTAGTGAGCAATGGGCAATGGGCGATTAGCGAAAATCGAGGGACTCACGTGACCCATCGCACGATGCTCTTACATCAGTTTTCTTCTCACCATGTCCAAAGCCATGGTTGAGGCGAATCGCCGTATGCGCTTGCGATCTCCCGGAAAATTGCGCTGCACGACTTCGGTTCCCGAATCGCTCGCGACCGCGTGGAAGACGAGTCCCACGGGTTTTTCCGGAGTACCTCCGCTTGGACCCGCTACACCGGTGATGCCCACGCCCAGCGTCGATTCGCAGCGGTATCGAATGCCCTCGGCCAGCGCGGCGGCGACTTCGCGGCTCACGGCTCCATGGCGATGAATCATGTCGGCGGGCACTCCGGCCAGTTCGGTCTTCAACTGATTGGAGTAGACGACGGCCCCGCCCAAAAAATACCGCGAACTGCCGCCGACAGAAGTGATGCGCTCGGCGAGCAGGCCTCCTGTGCAGGACTCCGCGACCGCCACCGTGGCATTTCGCATCTGCAACCAGTATCCGACGATTTGTTCGAGGGACTCGCCGTTCCGCGAGTACACAGCGTCTTCGAGTTCGTCTTCGACAAGTCCAGCCACCTCTTCTGCACGGGCTTGCGCTTCGTCGATGCTCATTCCGCGCGCTTTAAAATGCAGTTCGATTTCACCGGCGCCAGCGAGAATCGTGGTCTCAATATCGCTGTAGCGTTTGTAAATCGGCGCCACCCGCGCATCCACAGCCGATTCGCCGAGCATGGCAATTTTCAGCGTGCGGGTAAAGAGATGTGCTGCGGGAACTTTCGCGCGCAATCGTTCGCGCACTTCACCTTCGAAGAGGGCCTTCAATTCATGGGGAGGACCGGGGAGCAGGACGATAATGTGTTCCCGTCCATCGAATTCACCGCTCACCCACTGTCCGGGCGCGGTTCCGTTTACGTTCGGCAGGACGGTTGCCCCCTCGAGAACGTCAGCCTGCTTTAAGTTATTTGGCGACATCTTCCAGCCGCGGCTAGCAAACCGTTGCTCGATGTGCTTGACGATCTCGGGATCCTGCCGAAGTGAAACTCCCAGCGCTTCCGCCACCGCTTCGCGGGTCAGGTCGTCTTCGGTGGGACCGAGTCCGCCGCTGAAGATCACGATCTCGGAGCGAAACAGGGCGTGCTCGGCCGCAGCCGCCAGAAGCCGGCGGTTGTCTCCCACAATGCTTTTGAAAATCACGTCAACCCCGAGCAGGTTGAGTTGCTCGGTGAGGTATAGCGAATTGGTATCCATGCGGTAGGGGCCGAGCATTTCGGAACCCACCGCGATGATTTCGGCGTTCACGCGTTAGCAGTGTAAATGAAAACCGCTGGGAGGACGCGAGCCGCTCCATCACTCGGGGATGAGCGGAAGGCCTGCAATGTCCCACGACAAATGGTGCACGGCGTTCGTCGTCGCAAGAATCACCGATCGTCCTGGTGCGAAGGCAAGTCCTACCAACCCCTGGCCGGAAACCTCCAGGTTAGCTTTGCCTTCTGGCGTAATCTTTACGATGCCGCGGGTCCCAGAGAGCGATGCGGCTACGTACAGGTTTCCATCCGCGTCGAAGGCCAATCCTTGTGGCCTGCCTAAGCCTTTGTAGAACGTGCTGACGTCTCCTGTAGGAGCGATCTTGTACACGCGATCGTTCGGGCCCGTGACGAATAGGTCGCCTTGCGGACCAAATGCGAGGTGATAAGCCGAGACACTCATTTCGAGCGTCGCAAACACGAACATCTGTTGGTCGCGGGCGACCTTGAATATCGTACCGTTGCGGTCGCCAACGTAGAGACTCTGTTCGCGATCGAATGCGATGCCAGTCGCCACCCCCAAGCCTTCCGCAAACGTCGTCATCGTTCCATTTGGAGCAACGCGGTATACAGCCCCGTCGTAACGCGAAGACACATACATCTGTCCTTGCTTGTCGAAAGCAATTGAGGTCGCGTTCATCATCTCGGAGACGAAGGGCTTGACCGTGTAGTTCGTGTCAATCTTGAAAATAGCGACCGGAACTTTCTGGCCGCGCGATCCGGAGAAGGTCACATAGATATTTTCTTCGCCATCCACCGCCGGGTTCGTCACCGGATGCAGGTTCTCGGCGATAGGAACCGCAACCTTCACTGTCTGTGGATTGCTTACGTGGCCGTTGGTTGCGACCACAACCGAACCGGAAATCGCGCCCTCGGGAACGCGTGCTACCACGAATGCTTCTGAACTGACGACAATCGGCGCTTCGAATTCCCCGAACTTCACCTTCGGGCGCAGGAGGTCCTGCGGGCGAAGACCTGATCCTATGATACGCACTTCGCCTCCGGTGAGCGCGCACGCGGGTGCCACAGTTTCGATGTGCGGTCCACCGTTGACGGTTTTCCTGCCGAGGATGCGATCCGAGAATCCCATGAGAGTACCGACTGCCGACATCCCGAACCGAGCACTGCTAGGTCGAGACAACTTTCACTATTTTAATAGATGAAAGTGAAGGAGAATTTGGATTACCACAAGTGCGTAAATTCCTGCCGCGACATCGTCGAGCACGATTCCGGTTCCCTCGGGAAGTCGTTCCAGTTGCCGAACCGGAGGAGGCTTCAGGATGTCGAACCCTCTAAAAAGTATAAAGCCGGCGAGAAATGTTTGCCATGCGAGCGGAACGGCAATGAGCGCGATCAGTTGTCCGGCCACCTCATCGATGACGACGAACTGAGGATCTTTGCTGGCGGATGCGCGCGAAACCTGTGTTGCCGCAGGAATGCCAATCAGTACGATCAGTATCGCTAAGCCGATTGTGGCTGGCGCGCGAGTCGCTGCCGGCAATGCGTGACTCATCGCAGCCCAGATCAGTACCGTTGCGGCGGATCCCCAGGTTCCGGGTCCGGGACGCATTCGTCCGATACCGAAGCATGTGGATGCAAGAACGGCCCACAGTGGACCGCGAGGGCGGAGTTTCTCCGCTGTCGCGTTCATCAGTCCCGGTCTCGATCTTCTGGATTGGTTTCCCGAATCGGTTCGTCGGCGTCGGTTACTGGAGACGAGATTACGTAGCCTCCGCTTGCCCACTTCCCCAGGTCGACGGTCCGGCAACGCTGGCTGCAGAAAGGGAATTCGGGGTCGGTGCTCTTCACGGCCTTCTTGCAGATTGGGCAACTCAGTTTGACGCTTCGCTTACGGGGCATACGGAGTCATTGTAGAGGAATTCGGGTTGCGGATCGAAAATCGCTGCTAGATGATTCTGGCCACGAGATCGTAATCGTGGGCTTCGGTGATTTCACAGCGGTAGAACTGGCCCGGTTGTGGATCGATCCCCTCGGGATAGTCATTGACGAAGACTTTTCCGTCGATCTCGGGCGCGTGCATCGGCGTTCGGCCTTCGAGCAGGAGATCGGATTCTTCGGACTCGCCTTCCAGCAGCAGATCGAACTCGGATCCGACGAGCGCCTTCTTCTTTTTCTTGCTGATCTGACGCTGGATGGACATAAGGTGCTTGCGGCGGCGTTCGATCTCTCGCGGGGAGAGTTTCTTGTCGAGGCCGAACGCGCCAGCGCCTTCCTGATCAGAATAGGAGAAAGCTCCCATCCAGTCGAACTGTGCTTCGCGCACGAAGTCGCAGAGTTCCTCGAATTCTCGCTCCGTCTCTCCGGGGAAGCCGACGATGAACGATGTCCGCAAAGTCAGGCCGGAAACCACGCGGCGCATTTTCTCAATCGACTTGAGAAAAACTTCTGCACCTCCTCCTCGCTTCATGCGCTTCAAGACCGACGCGGAGGCGTGTTGCAGTGGCACATCCATATACGAACAGATTTTTTCGTGTGCCGCGATGGTTTCCAGGAGTTTGCCGGTGATCTTGTTGGGATATGCGTAAAGGAAACGTACCCACCGCAGACCTTCGACCGCGGCCAGTTTCTCCAGCAAGAGGGGCAAGCCGTCTTTGAGGCCGAAATCTTCGCCATAGCAGGTCGTGTCCTGGCCGATGAGTGTGATCTCGCGGACTCCCGACTGCGCAAGCCTTTCGGCTTCGGCAATGACGGACTCGAATCGCCGCGAGCGGAATTGACCACGTAATTGCGGGATGATGCAAAACGTGCAGGGGTGATCGCAGCCTTCGGCGATCTTGATGTACGCCATGTGCCCGGGCGTGGCGAGGATGCGCGGCGTCTCCTCGTCGTACAGGTAATTCGGGAGATCGCTAATGGCTCCATCCCACGAATCACGGGAGAACCGGCCCTGTGCAGCGCGTGCATCGCCCTCGGGACGTCCCGGGAGAATCACGAACGGTGAGGCCGGTGGGGGGGGTGCGATTCCAGTCGCGGAAAGAATGCGCTCCAGTTCTCCGGTTCCGACAACGGCATCGACTTCGGGAATGTCCTTGAGAATCTGGTCGCGATATCGCTCCACGAGGCACCCGGCGACCACTAACTTCTTGGCTCTGCCGGCGGTCTTGTGACCCGCCATTTCGAGGATCGTATTGACCGATTCCTGCTGGGCGCTGTCGATAAACGAGCAAGTATTGACGACGATAACGTCGGCGTCCTCGGCGCGCCGGGTGAGTTCAGCTCCGGCACGGGCAAGCAGCCCCATCATGACCTCGCTATCGACGAGGTTCTTGGGGCAGCCGAGGCTCACGAAGCCCACTTTCCGGGGGCGTTCGGCAGTTGGTTTCTCCGAGCTCGTCTTCTTTCTATTTTCGGGGGAACCGCTAACAGTGAGGTCCTTTACAGGCATGCAATCTTCCTATTCTAGCATTCGGAAGCCCTCGGTCCGAATCGAGCCGTACACGCTCCGGCGCGCAAAACCCGCCATCCCAACCCTGCTATCCCCCAACCCTATGGTTTAATGACCCAGTGTCCTGGCTCACCGTTCTGAACCGCGATGTCGTCGCGTGCACCCGCTGTCCTCGCCTGGTCTCCTACCGCGAGCAGATCGCGCGCGAGAAACGACGCGCCTATCGCGACTGGGAATACTGGGGCAAGCCGGTACCGGGCTTCGGCGATCCGCACGCGCGTGTGCTGATCATGGGACTGGCCCCGGGCGCGCATGGGTCGAATCGCACCGGGCGTCCGTTTACAGGAGATGCTTCGGGCAATTTCATGTATCCCGTGCTGTACGAGACGGGATTCGCCAATCAGCCGAATGCGACCGACCGCAACGACGGCCTGAAGCTGACCGATCTGTTCATCACGGCCGCCGTGCGTTGCGCGCCCCCGGACAATAAGCCGCTTCCCACCGAACTCGCAGCCTGCTCAACGTTCCTCGATCGTGAACTCGCCGGCCTCGAAGATGTGAAAGTCGTGGTAGCGCTAGGGAAGATCGGCTTCGATGCCTACTTGAACTACATGAAACGTCGCAGCCTGCTGACCAGCAAGAAAAAATACGTCTTCGGACACGGCCTGACTTATTCCATGCCCGATGGCAAGGTGCTCCTGGCCTCGTATCATCCGTCAAACCAGAACACGCAGACCGGGAAGCTGACGCGCGAGATGTTTTTGAAGATCTTTCATGAGGCGCGGAAACTTGCCGAAGACGGGAAGTGACGCGGGCGAGATGCCCGCGCCACATGCGGCTACCGCAGCTTCGTCACCATAACCTCAAGTTGAAACTGCCGCTTCGAGGCTGGATCATCGACGCTCCCGATGATCATTGGCTTGCCCAGTTGCGCCACCGTGCTGGCATTGATCTTGAATTGACGGACGATTGGGCGCGATGAGCTGCCGCCGTCAGGAGTTGCGAAGTTGCTGATCTCGGCCCGTACCGACATTTCCAGGGCTCCGCGATGATCGCCAAGACGAGCCCAGATATTGGTGCCGATATCCATGTACTGGAACTGCTCGTGAGCGGCCTCTACCGGGACCCGGGTGCCGATCTTGAGTTCGTTGGCGTCGTTGGCGTTCAGGTTCATCGAGTACTGGCGCGAGTTGATCTTCTTGCCATCTTCAAGTTCGTTGACGGAGAAATCGAGTCGATAGGGTTGCGGCGTTTTCGCGGCCTCCTGCGACTCGGTTTTGTTTGACTCCTGTGTCCAGGCACTCTTCGACGTGGCGCTCAATATCAGAGCCACTCCTAACGCCACCACGAAAACTGTTTTTTTCGACATTCAAGTTCTCCTTGGAAACTACTGTTGTATTTGCTTCGGGCCCTGTATCGGCGATGCGTTGATCTCTCGTATTTCTTCCTCATGATCCCGCTGCTCGAGTTCAGCTTGTGCGCGCGCAATCAGTACGGCGTGATGCGGATCATTCGCTATATAACTGGCCAGAAGCCGTTCCTGTTCACTCAGCGGCTGGGGAGAAGGGAACTGGTCACGCCTGGCTGCGTTTGTCGGCACCGCTCGAGCTGGACGGCCAACCACATGCTTGCGCTGCGATCCTGTTCCTGAATCAGCACTCCCGCTCTCGACGACTGCAACCTGCGTGTGCACCTCTCGCGCGGGCTCCGCTCGTTGTGCGCCGTCATTGGCCATGTTCGGCTTATTGGGCCCACTAGGTTTCCAAATCAGAATCAGCGCGAAAAGCACCATGACAGCAGCCCCGGCGTATAACGTCCATTGCCACAGCGACCCAACTGGAGCCTTGGACTGCTCAGCATTCAGATTGGCCATGATTCGCTGATCTAGTCCAAGCCTGGGCTCGACCGACGCGTACCTCGCGAGCGCCGTATCGAGCAGACGGTCAACCGCATCCAGCGAGTAATCTTTCGCGATTTGGTCGTGATTTAGTTCTGTCATACCTTCACCTTCAAATTCCACGTCCTTGCGCCAGCTTTTCTTTCAGGATTTGCCGCGCCCGAAACACTCGCGAGCGCACGGCGGCCTCGTTAATACCCAAGGTTGCCCCGACCTCGCGGGGTGACATCTCTTCGAGGGCCGAGAGAATCAGGGGCTCGCGCAGTTTGGGCGGAAGAGCGGCGATCAGCTTTTCGAGCGACGCTTCCAGTTGCGTTCCGCGAATCGTTTCGTCGGCTGATTGATCCGGCGACGCCGGCTCGGGCACAGGCTTCTCGAGGTCGTCCAGCGCGATTTCTCTGGTCTTATGCTTTTTGCCCCGATCCACCGCGACGCGCCACGCGATTCTAGCCAGCCAGGTCTTTGGGGCTTCCACCTGCGCCAGCTTCGAGCGATATCTCAGCACGCGCATAAACGTTTCCTGAGTAGCGTCTTCGGCATCGTGGTGGCGTCGCAGCACGGCATAGGCGATGCGGTAAACCAGCCGCGAATGCTCCCGGACCAGCGATTCGAGCATCTCGTCCTTCGTGTGCTCGATTGCTTTTGCGCCGCTCAGGATCGCCTCTCCCGCCACCACTCGTCTGCCCTCAATCATGAAGACCGCCCGAAGATCCGTTTCGTTCAGGAATTTTCGTAGAAGGAACGGTGGTAGAGACGTTGCTTGCAACGTCTCTGCATGCAGTGTGCAAAAGGAATGGGTTCAGCAGTGCTGCCGCGAGAGATTCAGCAAGTGATCACCGGATGGAGTCAGATTCCCACAAAGACCGGTTCCGGTTCGAGCCGCACGCCCCATATTTCTACGACGCGCTGCTGAACCTGATTCTTCAGGGCAATGATTTCGGCGGCGCTGGCTCCGCCGCGGTTGATAAGTGCCAGGGCGTGCTTGTTCGATATTCCTGCTTGGCCGAGGGTGTATCCGCGGGCGAATCCGGAGTGTTCGACCAGCCATGCGGCTGAAAGTTTTCTGTTCTTCTCAAGTGCGGGATAGCTGGGAAGCTTAAGTCCCTTGGCGGCTGCTTGCCCCTCTAACTCTTGGTGCTGTTCTTCCGATACCACGGGATTCTTGAAGAACGAGCCGGCGCTGCGGCAGTCGGGATCGCCTTCGACAATCAGCATGCCTTTCCGGGCGCGAATCTGGCGGATCGCCTCTCGCACTTCTGCCAAACTCGGAGCCGTTGCGCGTCCTTCAAAGTGGCGTTTCAGATCGGCATATTCGACGTGCGGATTCCCTTCGGGAGTAAGCGCATAGGTAACGCGCAGGATGATGAAGCGTCCGCGCTCGCTGTTGTTAAATATGCTGGAACGGTAGGCAAACCCGCACGCTTCGGCACAGAGTTCGCGGACTTGACTGTCTTTGAGATCGAAGACCTCGACGGACTGGATGGTGTTCGAGACTTCCTGCCCGTAAGCACCGACGTTCTGCACTGGAGTTCCACCGACACTGCCAGGAATCCCGCTGAGGCACTCGACCCCCGCACAGTTTGCGCCCACGGCTTGGGCGACGAAATCATCCCACGACTCTCCTGCGCCTACCGCGAACTGGATCCTTCTTTCGTGATCGTCCATGCGCTCGATGCCTGCAATGGCAACCTTCAATACCAGTCCAGGCCATCCGGCATCGGAGATCACGAGGTTGCTCCCTCCTCCCAGCACGAACAGCGGCAGGCTCCGGGATTGCGCCAGCCTGACTGCTTCCTGCACATCGCTCAACAACCTCGCTTCTACAAAGAAGCGAGCGGGTCCGCCGATCTGGAGGGTTGTGAACGGCGCTAGCGGGACGTTCTCCTGAAGCAGCATGAGTGCGAATTCAATATACAAGCATTGCGAATCGCGGCCTATATCGGCGATGGGACAGAGACTCGTTGAATTTAGCGACTCCGGGACGCGATCTATGCGGGATACAGGTACAATGAAATCAGACTTACCTGGGGGACTTACGAATCATGCCAATGTATCCAGAGATTATGGTTGTACCTATGCGCGAGGAGTTGACGCGTCTGGGAATTGAAGAGCTTCGAACGCCCGAGCAGGTCGATCAGCAATTGAAAAACCGTCCGGGAACCACCATGGTGATCGTGAATTCGATCTGCGGATGCGCCGCGGGACGGATGCGTCCCGCGGTCCGTGTGGCACTGCAGAATTCCGTGAAGCCCGACAAGGCATTTTCGGTTTTCGCTGGACAGGACACGGAAGCGACTGAGCGAGCCCGTGGCTATTTCACTGGATATCCGCCATCATCACCGTCGATCGCTATTATGCGTGACGGGGAGCTTGTTTACATGATGCCGCGGCGCGACATCGAATCGCGGGAAGCTCCAGCGATTGCTGCGGATCTGAAGGCCGCGTTCGATCGCTATTGTGGGCAGAGCGTCTCGGCATAGATCAATTGCCACGAACCCGCTGCCTATTTACTAGGTTTGCTCGCCACGAATGCCTTGACCACGATTCCATTTGGTTGCTGGCCCACCGGAATCAAGGTGAGAAGGGAATATTCCGTCGGTTCCAGCTTCCTCGGTTTGCGCTTTTGAATCACCGTCACGTCGCCCGATTCGCTATCGAGCACCAGGATGTAATTCTGGTCCGGAGTAAGGGCGAGGTTATCCGGGTGGCTCCCCACTGGCAGAGTGGTGATGCGGCGGCCCATATCAATGTCGTACACGGCAACGCTGTTGGACCCGAAATTCGAAACGTACAGCCGCGAATTGTCGAGGGTGACCACGGCGTGCGAGGGACGCTGTCCGATTTCTTGCGTACTTCCTACCTCATCATTCCCCGTCTCAATAATCGAAATGCTGTCCGAATCGAAGTTGCAGACCATCATCTCGCCTCCATCGGGCTTGAGCGCAAGGCTCACGGGAGTGTGGCCGACATCGAGGAGTGCCAGCACACGGTCTTGAGGATGCGCCGGACTCTCTAATTGGATTGAAGCCACCTGCGACGATCCGGAGCAGGAGATGAAGGCTTTGTTGGAGTCAGGGAGGATTGCAACGTCCTCAGGATGCTGGCAAACGGGCAGCGTCGCGCGCACGCGCAGGGCCTTCGCGTCGATCAGCGAGACGGTATTGTCTCCTCGATTCGATACGACCACGGTGGAACCATCCGGGGACACCCGCGCCAGTCCGGGCGATGCGCCGACGCGCACATTCCCAATCACAATGCGTTCCTCGAGATCGATCACGCTTACATTCGAAGAGGCGGAGTTGGCCACATAAGCGCGCTTGCCATCCTCCGAGACATCGATGAAGTAGGGCCGCGCGTGCACGCCGATCGTGGCAACGACCGTATTGGCCTCCGCATCAATCACGCTGACATTAGCGGAGTTGCTGTTGACCACGTAGATCTCATTCTTCTTGCTATTCGCCGCGATCCCGGTTGGTTCACTGCCAACCTTCAGCGTCTTGGCCAGAGCAAACGTGCGCAGGTCAATGATGCTGACGGTATTGCTCTTTCCGTTGGTCACGTAAGCGTACTCGCGGTAGGCCGGGCCGTAATCGGGAAGTTGCTGCTCGCGGAAATACCACCATCCAAGTCCGCCAAGGATGGGAAGCAACGCAGCGATGAAAAGGAGCTTTCTCAAAGTAGCGTTAAGAGACTATCAAAATTCTGAATTGGCGCGAGTTTTGCGTCAGACTCTGGGTGGAATGACCGTAAGGCCAGGCACCTTCCGATAATGGCGTTCATTAAACGTCGCGACTGCGCTCCCATTCTCTAAGGCCGTCGCACCGACGATAAGATCCTAATAGCCGACCATGTTGCCCGTCGATTGCAGTTCCGCCCAAAGACGAGCATGTTCCAGCGCGGTGACTTCCGTATACGGAAGTATGCGGATGGAACTCAGAATAGTCCGAAGATGCAGTTCGCGTTCAGCCTTGTAGGCTGGAGTGGCTCGCTCAATGCCACGCCACAACTCTGCTACTGTGGTGGCTGCGATCTGGAACCGCTTACCCGGTTGCCATTCGAGCCAACTTTCAAGCTCGAACATTGCCCTTTCGCCGCATATGATAACGTCCGTATCCAGATCTATGGCCACCGGCTGGTTGGATTTTTCAGAATCCTGCGTCCGGCGCAAGTCGCGGTGCCACGCTTTCGCCTTTTCCTTCGAAAGCTAGACGCGGGACAATGCCTTCGGCAATTCCTTGCCGGTGCTGTCTTTCTCTTCGTTGGGCACGAGCTGGGCGACAGGCGATCCATTCTTCATCAGAAGGAATGTGACATTCTGGTACCGGACGCGGTTCACGCACTCGGCGAAGTTGCGCGACCGCTTGTGTGACGGAAATAACGTGCTTTTTCATAAAATCCGATTATCAGAATTCCATGAAACAACAACTAGGGGAAGCGAACTCGCGTCGCAACCTCGGCACGCATTGGAATCCCATCCTTCATAGCAGGCCTGAACTTCGAGATAAACACGGCTACCAGTGCCTTTTCATCGAAGCCATTGCCCATTCCGCTTGTTACGCGCGCCGCAGTCACATCTCCCCTGGAACTTACCGTCGCTTCGAGAATGACTGCCTTGCTGTCATTCTGCTGATTGTGGTTCGCCAGTACTTCAGGTACTCGCTCGGGATTGGGCGAATAGATCACGGATGGAGACGTAATCGCCGGATCAGTCGATAAGGGTTCGTCATCCGGCGCTGTCATTCGATCGGCGATCTCGGGCCGTACAGCCCTCGAGCGTTTGACATCGCACCTGTAATAGAACCGCATGGTGATACGCAGCCCCGACGGGGAAGCCTCGATCGGCAAGGATGAAAAAGGAGATGCCAGAAGAACTCCTCCAATTACAGCCCGATCCAGAGGCGGGTCGCCAGTCGAAGTGTCAAGTTTCAGGGCCGAGATCCCTCCGTCAGAACGGATCGTGAAATCAATTACCGCGCAAGCATTCTCCATCCGCGAACTGGTGCCGATAAGCGAGTACCATGAATCACGTAGCCGGGGGCGGATGGTGTCGACGTACTTTAGCGCGTCCCAAGCTTGGCTGCCTACTTCAAAGCTGGTCGTGGTATCGGGTGCATTAGGGTCGCAAGTGAGCGTTTTAGGCCGAACTATCGGAGGAGTGGTCACTGCGGCTCCCGACTGGGCCCATGCAGGTTGAGCGACGAGTGCCCCACATGCTACTAAGAGCACGATCGTGAATCTCTGAACGATATCCACTCGCCCTCCGTGTTAGAAGGGAACCTTCCTACTTCGCCGCAACGGTTTCACTCACTTCAATTGCCGGAACAGTCCGTCCCACCACCGCTGCGATCTGCCGAACCTGCGCCATCAGTTGATCGAACTGATCGGGGAAGAGCGACTGTGGACCATCCGAGAGTGCCTGATCAGGCTGCGGATGCACTTCCACCATGAGTCCGTCGGCTCCTACGGCAACCGAAGCACGCGACAGCGGCGTGACTTTATTCCGTTTTCCGGTGCCGTGGCTGGGATCCACCAGGATTGGCAGATGGCTTAACCGTTGCACCGCCGGTACAACGCTCAAGTCCAACGTGTTGCGCGTGTGATCGGCGAACGTGCGCACGCCGCGTTCGCAGAGCGCGACATTGTAATTGCCCTCGCTCAGGATGTACTCGGCGGCCATCAGGAATTCTTCCAGGGTCGCCGACATCCCGCGCTTCAGGAGCACAGGCTTGCGGGAGCGTCCAGCGCGCTTCAGCAAAGAGAAGTTCTGCATGTTTCGCGCGCCGATCTGGATCATATCGGCATACCGCTCGACCAGATCCAGCGACTCGTGGTCGATCGCTTCGGTAATAATTCGCATGCCGAAATGCTGCCGGACCTCCGCCATAATGCGCAGGGCTTCTTCGCCCAGTCCCTGGAACGAGTAGGGAGAAGTGCGGGGCTTGTAGGCGCCTCCGCGGAAGAACTGGGCTCCCGCCCGATGTACGCGCTCGGCCACAGCGAACGCTTGCTCGCGGCTCTCAATAGCGCAGGGTCCAGCAACAATCGCCAGGCCGGGTCCGCCAATGGTCGCAGTGGTGCCGGGAAAGCGGATGACCGTGTTTTCTTCCTTCACGTCGCGGCTTACCAGCTTGTAGGGCTTCGAAACCTGAATAACTTCCTGCACCCCCGGCATCTCTTCGAGCGTGCCCTGCTCGACCTCGGCTTTATTACCGGTAATGCCAATCGCGGTGCGGGTGGCGCCCGGCATGGGATGGGAGCGGTATCCGAGTTGTTCGATTTTCTGGCAAACGGCGCGGACCTGGTCTTCTGTGGCCTGCGCCTTCATGACAACCAACATAAAGTCACCTGGGACGGCGGAAATGCCGTAGAGCGGACTATCAAGTCTACCTTTGCCGCCAGCTGCACCGCAAACGGAGCAGTTACAGAGCCGCCTCGCTCTCCGACCATGTGGTCGGCATGGGCCCTCTTGCAACTTGAAACCCGAAACTTGAAACTATGGGGATGTCGGGGGAACGCGACATTCTGAATGCGCCGGCGCCGAAACGGCCGCCGCACCTGACTTCCCGACGGATCGGGATTCATACGTCGTCTGCTGGCGGCCCGCAAAACGCCGCCGAACGTGCTTACCGGCTCGGATGCAACACCCTGCAGATCTTCTCCTCCAGTCCGCGGCAATGGGCTCCGTATGAACTCGGCCAGCCGCAATGCGACGAGATGAACCGCCTTCGGACGCGTTACAACCTGAAGCCGCTGGTGATTCATACGAATTACCTCGTGAACCTGGCCAGTTCGAACGAGGGATTCCTGCACAAGTCGATGGCGGCCTTTCGCGGCGAGGTCGAGCGCGCGCTGCAACTATGCGCGGATTACCTCGTTCTGCATCCGGGATCTTTCCGTGGAGCGAACCGCGAGCAGGGACTCCTCCGGACTGCCGCCGCGATCGCCGCATCCACGAAGGGTCTTGACCTGGCAAGAGGCGGGCTGACCATTCTCATCGAGAACACGGCCGGCGCCGAGTTCTCGCTGGGCGGAACCTTTGAGCAAGTTGCGGAAGTGATGTATTGTCTCGATGGAATCGTCCCTGTGGGTGCGTGCATCGATACCTGCCATACACATGTAGCCGGATACGACATCGTGAGTGAAGAGGGCTTGTACGGCACCCTCCAGCACCTCGATGCGACCATCGGATTGAATCGAGTGAAGGTGTGGCACTGTAACGACGCGAAAGCCGCCCGCGGATCGAAACTGGACCGCCATCAGCACATCGGGAAGGGAACCATCGGGAAAGAGCCGTTCCGCATCCTGCTGAATGATCTGCGTCTCGCGCATGCCGCATTCATTGCCGAAACTCCGGTTGACAGTCCCGGAGACGATCGTCGGAATGTAGACGCCCTGAAGAAACTCGTCGTCGAGGCGTAACTCGCTACGTCTTTGCCGGAAGCATCTCGGCTGTAAGGCGATGACCGAAGCCCGACACGTTGCCATCAACGTCGCTACGCGTTGTAGAATCGTGGTTTCGACTCTTGTCCCCAGCCCCTTATGCCGCAACAAGAAAAAACACAGGCAATGCCGCAAGCTGATCGTCCTAACGACGAGCGCTACGATGCCCAGCGCGTCGAGATGAAATGGTTCGAGCGCTGGCAAAAGGACGCCTCGCTCTACGCCGCCGAGCCTGACTCGGACAAGAAGAAGTATTACGTGCTGGAGATGCTGCCGTATCCCTCGGGCGAGTTGCACATGGGGCACGTGCGCAACTATTCGATTGGCGACGCGCTGGCTCGCTACATGTGGATGAACGGCTACAACGTATTGCATCCCATGGGCTGGGACTCGTTCGGATTGCCGGCGGAGAATGCCGCCATCAAGAACAACACTCCGCCGCGCGAGTGGACGCTCCGCAACATCGCCAATATGAAGGCGCAGATGAAGCGCCTGGGCTTCGCCTACGACTGGTCACGTGAAGTCACGACCTGCTTGCCCGATTATTACCGCTGGAACCAGTGGTTCTTTCTCAAGCTCTACGAACAAGGATTGGTGTATCGCAAAAAGAGCAAGGTGAACTGGTGTCCGAAGTGCGCCACGGTGCTCGCCAACGAGCAGGTCGTGGACGGATGTTGCTGGCGTCATGAAGACACGCTCGTCGAACAGCGCGAGTTGGAGCAGTGGTTCGTACGCACTACGAAATACTCCGAAGAGTTGCTACGCGACCTTGACAAGCTCGACGCCTGGCCCGAGAAGGTGCGCATCATGCAGCGCAACTGGATCGGCCGCAGCGAAGGCACGCTGGTCGACTTCAAACTCGATGGTACTGCGGGACCGGCGGGATCGACGATCAGCGTATTCACTACTCGCGTCGATACGATCTACGGTGCGACCTCGGTGCAGTTTGCCCCCGAGCATCCGCTGGTCGCCGATTTCACGCGCTACAACCAACCGCTCGGCGAGGCCGTCCAGCAGTTGATTACGGAGCAGCGCAAGGCGAAAGAAGCAGGAGATATCGGCGAAATCGAGAAGCATGGCATCAACACGCACCGCTACGCCATCAATCCGTTCAGCGGCGAGAAGGTGCCGATCTGGATTGCCAATTACATCCTGATGGACTACGGAACCGGCGCCATCATGAGCGTCCCGGCGCACGATGAGCGCGATTATGAGTTCGCGAAGAAGTACAAGCTTGAAATCCGGTTAGTAATTCTGCCGGTGTCGAATGATCCGGAAGAAACCATGACTGAGCCGCAGTTGCCGTTTACGGCGCATGACGGGATGGTCATCAACTCGGGTCCGTTTAGCGGATTGAGCTGCGCCGAGGCGATCAAGAAGATGTCTGCCCATGCCGAGGAAAAAGGCTTCGGCAAGGCGACGGTCACGTTCCGCCTGAAAGATTGGGGCATCTCGCGACAGCGCTACTGGGGCACGCCCATCCCCATGCTTTATTGCGAGAAGGACGGGATCGTCCCGGTGCCCGAAAAAGATCTGCCCGTGATCTTGCCGGAGAACGTGAAGGTCACATTGGCCGGGGGATCGCCGCTCGCCGACGTACCGGAGTTCGTCAACGCCACCTGCCCGAAGTGCGGAGGCCCGGCACGCCGCGAGACCGATACCATGGATACGTTCGTCGATTCCTCCTGGTATTTCTACCGCTACACCGATGCCCGCAACGATCGTGCTCCGTTCGACAGCAAGACTGCGCAGTACTGGTTTGGAGACCGCGGCATCGATCAGTACATCGGCGGGGTCGAGCACGCGATCTTGCATTTGATCTATTCGCGCTTCTGGACGAAGTTCATGCGCGATCTCGGCCTCATCACCAATAACGAGCCGGTCGAGCGGCTCTTCACACAGGGCATGGTGATCAAAGAAGGCCGCAAGATGTCCAAGAACTTGGGGAACGTGGTCTCGCCCGACGAAATGGTCGCGCGCTATGGCGCGGATGCGGCGCGTTCGTACAGTCTGTTCGCTGCGCCTCCGGATCGTGATCTCGACTGGCAGGACTCGGGAATCGAAGGCATACAGCGCTTCCTCGGTCGCATTTATCGTTTCTTCGTGCGATATGCGCGGCCCGATTCGCGCGCCGCCGTACCGCAGGAATTGTCGCCCGAGGCCCGCGCCATTCAGCGCAAGCTGCATCAGACCATCAAGCGCGTCAGTGACGACTTTCAGGGACGCTGGCATTTCAATACCTGCATCTCGGCCGTCATGGAACTGGTGAACGTTCTGTATGGCGCGGAAGAGGCGATCGGGCGCGGCGCGATTCCTGCGCCCTTCCTCGCTGACGTGCAGCGCAGCCTGGTGTTGCTGCTCGCGCCGTTCGCGCCATATCTCGCCAACGAACTCTGGGAGATGCTGGGAGAAAAGGGAAGCCTGTTGCGCGCAAGCTGGCCGCAGTACGACCCGGCACTGGCCAAAGAAGACGAGATCGAGATCCCTGTGCAGGTCAATGGCAAGCTGCGCGGCCGAGTGACTGTGTCCGCCGATGCCGAGGAGAGTTTTGTCCTCGAGCGTGCTCTGGCCGACGGGAAGGTTAAAGCTGCGATTACCGGCAAGCAGGTGGTCAAGAAGATCTATGTTCCCGGCAAGATGGTGAATCTGGTCGTGAAGTAATCCCGATCTTCTCGCGTATCGGTTTGATCTTGAAGCAGCTTCTATCCTCTGGTTCACCTCGATCCTCCGTTCACCTCAAGCGTCGTCATTCCGAGGAGCGAAGCGACGAGGAATCTGCTGCTTGCCGGCTTCGGCAGAAAAGCAGATTCCTCCTCGGCGCTTCGCGCCTTCGTCGGAATGACAAAGTTTCATGTCGCCCCTCACCGGAATGACAAACGCATGTTCCCGCGCACCGGCGGCTGAGTTATCCTGACTGCACATGGCCATCTCTCCCACGGCTGAAGGTTTTCGCGCCACATTCCGCCAACCCTCGTTTCCTCTGGCGGAAATTGCATGGCGTTGGGTCTTCGGCGCAACGGCTGTCGCGCTCTTCTTCTTCGGATTGTTCGAATACCTCGATACGCTCCCGGTCACGAACAGGGAACTGCTCTTCCTGCGGACAAAACAGCCCTTCCTCGTCGCGCAGGCAATCGCACATATCCTGCGCGGGAGTTTGTATCGTGCCGTGACGTCATTACTTCTTGCTTTTCTGCTGCTCTCGGTCTTGTGGATTGTCGCCGCGTCACTTGGACGGGTTGCTACAGTGCGGGCGTTGACGACCTACTTTCGGGATATGGCCGCGCGCCTCTCCCCAGCGGACATTCATGATGCTGACGAGAGGGACGTTACAAGCAACGTCTCTACGGGCAACTTTGTTGCTCTGCTTCGGCTGAACTTTCTGCGCATCGCTCTTGGAGTCGCTGTGGTTCTCGGCCTGCTGGCTGCCGATATCGTCGCCGGTTTCGTCTCGACCCCGAAGGATCCTGAACCGGGTCTCGCCTTCATCATCTTCCTGCCCATCGCGGCTCTGGTAGTTCTGTTCGCCTGGGTGCTGAACTGGCTGATTTCGCTTTCTCAAATCTTCGCAGTCCGCGACGGGGATAGCGCGATCACTGCAATCTCATCCGCAGTCACTCTCTGTCGTGAGCGTCCTGGCGCAGTGTTCGCAGTCAGCACATGGACCGGACTCGCGCACCTGGTCGCATTTGTCGGCGCTACCACTGTCGTTTCCATGGTCATGGGCTTCATGCCCCTGCTGCCATGGCGTTTGGTCATGGTCGTGGTCATGCTTCTGACGCTGGCATATTTTGCTGTCGCCGATTGGCTCTACATGGCGCGGCTGGCGGGGTACGTTTGTATCCTCAATATTCCGGACGCACTGGTGAAACCTGCTCCGCCAGTGCGTCCGTCCGTTCCGCCGTTGCCTCCTGTGCAGTCCACCATCGATCGTGATGAACTGATCCTGAGCGATGTCCCCCACGTGGTTACCGGCTAGCGGCCTGCTGCAGCGGATCAGTCTTCAAAACAAAGTTCATGAAGTTGGATTCCGCGAGTCGAGACGAATGTACTTCAGCTCCTAATGCGAAGAAACGGCAGAAGTTCATGATCAGAGGGCGCCATTTCTCCGGGTCGATGTGCGGCCGCGCCTCGCTGCCGGTCAGCAGTGATTCCTCCACGTGCAATCTTGTGATGTGTACCTCAAAGACGTTCGCGGAAACGTTCTTGCCGAATGGGCGGTAGTCGTGCACAAGGCCCTCCATCTGTATGGGGCACTCCTTTACCCGCGGAGCTTTCACATCTACAGATGGCATCGATGTCAACTCTCCGGTACCGAACTTGTTTGGCTCGTAGCGATATCCCCAGGATTGCTTCCTTTGGGGGACTGGGTTTTTCCCAGTCGTGAGCGCCAGTCGATCGACGTGGCTCACCTGTTCGTGGGATGGCAGGTTAATCACACATTCTCGGCTGCGGATCAGGTTCTCCGACGTTTTCCCCATTGAGCCGAGTCCCAGCATACAAGTCCATCCCAGCCACCAGGCGGACGACATAGGCGCGAGGTTGGGTGTGCCATCTTCATTGAGCGTGGAGATCAGCGCCACAGGAGTGCCGAAGTACAGGATGGTTGGTTCGATGGTTTTGTGCATGCCACTGTTATGACTTGAAGCAGGTGTGGGCCGCTATCCGTTTCTTGCGCTCAAATTCGGGACGCTGAACGAATGTCTTTACACTCTCTCCTCGAATTTGAGAAACTCATCCGTGGAATCCAAATCCCTGAACAACCCATCCTTGGAAAACCAATCCATTGTCATTCTTGACTTTGGGGCGCAGTACACCCAATTGATCGCGCGCCGCATCCGCGAACAAAGCGTGTTCTCGGTGGTGCTGCCGTGCAATGCCAAGCTCAGCGAGGTCAAGAGCTACAACCCGGTCGGCATCGTGCTGTCGGGCGCACCCTGGTCGGTGTACGACAAAGATGCACCGCCGGCGGACGTTCACGTATTCGATCTCGGCGTGCCGGTTCTGGGCATTTGTTATGGTCTGCAGTTCATGGTTCACACGCTCGGCGGCAAAGTTCGCCCAGCTGCGAAACGCGAATACGGCCATGCGGAGATCGACGTCGTATCGGACTCCGTTCTGTTTCAGGGATTGGCCAAGAAATTAGCCGTCTGGATGTCGCACGGCGATGAAGCTCTGGAACTCCCTCCCGGCTTCGAGTTGATGGCTAAGACACACTACGCGGTCGCCGGAATTCAAAACGTTGCGAAGAAGTGGTATGCCGTTCAGTTCCATCCCGAAGTGCATCACACGCCGCAGGGCACCCAGATCCTCAAAAACTTCGTCTTCGAGATTTGTCGCGCCACGCCGGCATGGACTCCGCAGCATTTCATCGAATCCACGCTGGCGCAGGTGAAGCAGCAGGTTGGCGCCGGACGAGCCATCTGCGCGCTCTCTGGTGGCGTTGATTCTTCGGTTGCGGCGGTGCTGGTCGATCGTGCGATGCGCGATGCGAAAGGGAAGTCGCGCCTCACCTGCGTCTTTGTAAATAACGGCGTGCTGCGGAAGAATGAATTCGAAAAAGTTCAGAAAACTCTGCGCGACAAGCTTGGCCTGCACCTTGATGCCATCGATGCGACCGATCGTTTCCTGCGGAAACTGAAAGGCGTTGCCGATCCTGAGAAGAAGCGCAAGATCATCGGCAACGAGTTCATTAAAGTCTTCGAGAAGGAAGCGCAGCGCATCGAGAAGACCGAAGGTAAGGTGAAATGGTTAGTGCAGGGCACGCTTTATCCAGATGTGATTGAATCTCGGTCCGTGCGCGGTCCTTCCCAGGTCATCAAGTCGCATCACAACGTCGGCGGATTGCCCGAGAAGATGAAGCTTAAACTCATCGAGCCGCTGAAGGACCTTTTCAAAGATGAAGTGCGCAGGATCGGACGCGATCTCGGCATGCCCGAGGAAATTCTGCAGCGTCAGCCATTCCCCGGCCCGGGGCTCGCGGTGCGAGTTCTGGGCGAAGTAACAAAAGAACGGCTGGCCCTGCTGCGCGAATGTGACGACATTGTGGTCAGCGAAATCAAAGAAGCGGGCCTTTATAGGAAGATCTGGCAGTCATTTGCGGTTCTTTTGCCAGTGATGTCCGTCGGCGTAATGGGCGATATGCGCACCTATGCCTACACCTGCGCGATCCGCGCCGTGAGTTCCGAAGACGGCATGACCGCGGATTGGGTTCCGCTGCCGCATGAAGTCCTCAAGATCATCTCCACGCGCATCGTGAATGAAGTGAAGGGCGTGAACCGCGTCGTCTATGACATCACGTCGAAGCCGCCGGGCACGATTGAGTGGGAGTGAGAACGGCCGCCGTTACCTGGAACTCTACTCCGGCAACACTCCGACACTAACCAGTTCCGCGCGCAAAGCAACGGGATTGGTAAAGCGGATGCCATGCATTCCCACGGCGGCCGCCGCCTCTACGTTCCGGGGTAGATCGTCAATATAGACTGCGCCCGCAGGATCGACCGCGTGCGTCTCCAGGAATAGCCGGAAGATCCGTGGATCAGGTTTCACCAGTCTGACTTTGCCCGAGAGCAGGATTCCCTGAAACCAGCTTAGAAAATCGAACCGCTTCTGGGCAGCTGGAAACGTCTCCGCCGACCAGTTACTCAGGGCGTACACCGGCACGCGGCGACCCCGGAGTTCGTCGAGTAGTTCGACTGTGCCCTGGATCGGCCCCGCAATCATCTCCTCGTAACGGTGCAGCCATGCATCGATATACGTCGAATGTTCCGGATGTTGTTTCTTCAGCAGAGCGCAGCCTTCCACCAGAGGGCGGCCGGCATCCTGCTGCGTATTCCAATCCGAGGTGCAGATTTTCTCCAGAAAGTGCTCCATCGCACCTTCGTCGCGAAAGAGCTTGCGATAGAGGTAGCGGGGGTTCCAGTCAATCAGGACGCCTCCCAGATCAAACACTGCCACAGAACGATACGTCATCCCCTTGATTTTACCGAAGACACGTCCGACAGATGTTGAGAGGAGGTCACGCTGGATCGCGGTGCACGGTTTCCATCGAGAATGCGGGCAGGCACACTGCGATGTACTCCGCTCCGTCCGCTTCGGGCGTCGAGTAGCGCACCCATTCTCCAGCGCACGTAACCACCGCTTGTCCCGCGCGGACATCGAGTGATCCGCCCTTATATTCGACTCGCAGCATCCCTTTGAGCACGATGGTGAATTCGTCGAACTCGGGAGCCTGGCCGGGCTCAACCCACCCGGAGGGACTACGCATGTGGGCGACGCTGGCTGCCGACGTCTTCGAATTGACGCGGCCAATATATTCGTCGATGAGCTTGGGCTTGTTTCCGGCAGCTTGGATCCGCGTGGGCTGGGAGATCAGAGTTGGCATAATCAGGCTTCCGGTTTCCGGCGCGGAATAAAGAGTACAACATCCCGAGCACAGGCCCTTTGTCTTTCAGAGGAGCGAAGCCGGGAGGAATCTGCAGTTGACCGGCGCGAGTAGCCAGCAGATTCCTCGCGATGCTCGGAATGACTAAAGCCTCCAAGCGAAGGAACTAGGGGACTAACCACGGACGACCAACGGCTAGCCACTGACCACGGATCACGGCCTACGGACACGGATATGCCGTCCCGGGCATATCCGGAGTTCCCGGAATCACCGTGGGCGGTCCGGGAATTCCATCCGCACCCGGCGCTCCCGGAATCACTGTCGGCGGCGTACCCGGAGTTCCAGGCGTATAGCATGTGCCATGGTTCACAGGCATGTCGGGGGGCGGTGGCGGAATCGGCCGTGGCGCCACAGGCTGCGTGGCCAGAGAGTATTCCATGGAGTGCTGGACCGCTTTTGCCACTTCCTCCTGGCTGAGTGCCATCGGGCGCTCCAGTGTCATCTCCACGGGGGAGCCAGCGTCCATATAGAAATGACGAGTACTGAACACCACTCCCAGAGATGCGATCATCCCAGCGGCTGCGCCGATGCCAGCACCCATTGCCGTGTGCATTCCCTGGTTGCCCGGCACCGTCAGGCTCGATGACAAGCACCCCGGCGGAGGGCCGACACATCCCGGAGGCAAGGTGGATGTAATCGTTTGTTGGGAAGCGCCAACCGAATGGCCGACCAAAGCTCCCAGCCCAGCACCGGCTGCTGGTAGCAGGAGCATAGTACTCATCCTTCGACCGCCAGGATCCTTGATCGCATAGCCCTCATTCGTACTTAGGGTAATGGGGCCGGCAACGGGTACGGCGTAGCCATCCGAAAATGTAATCGCCATCGACTTCAGATACAGGAATCCGCGGCCATTCCTCAGTTCCAACCGGTCGACGCTACCCTGGACGAATGTCCCAGGCGGGATCACCATCTGATCGCCAGAGTCCACTGGAGAGTTGACTTGCGCGTAGATGTCGTCTCCGCGGTGCACATAGCGGCTCTGAATCGGATGCGTGAGCACCAGCGCGAAATGTGTGCCCGCAGGAAGCGTTACTTTTTGACCGGGCGATTGCGTGGGTTCTTGGGCGTTTCCGGGCGCCGATTCTTCTTGGGCAAAGCACGGAATTGCTGCCACGCAAATGGCCAATAAAGCCAAACGTTGAAGAACTCTGACGTGTGAAAAAGCTGAAAAGGAAGCGAAGCCAGAGATACAGGAGCGCAGGTACATTGGGCACCTTCCTGCGAAAGCTTTAAAGTGGCGCTTTCGGTTATCAGCGGATTCGATGCAATGAAACCGCTTTTCACCGGTTTGACTCGTTACGCGGCAAATCGTATCCCGCTTTCCCGTAAATGTTTGAAAAGTGTTAGTAGCGATTTGTAAACGGTTCACCCAGACGGCAATCCAAAAATCACACTCACAGCGGCATCGATCGCAGCGCCAGTTCAACCGCACGATTCATCTCCGAGCGCGTGGCGCCATTCACAGCCTGAACTCCCAATCCGTTCATTAGGATGGCTACATAGCGGGCGAGGTCTTTCGGATCGACATCCCTGGCAAGATCGCCTTCAACTTTGGCACGTTTGAGCCGCCTTTCCAGTTCGGCGATTGCACCTCTGCGCCACTCAATCATGGATTGCTTGATTTCCTCTGCGCCTGACCCACAGGCCAGTCCTCCCTGCAGCGACAAGCACCCCTTCGGATGGCTAGGGTCGGACAGGAACTCCACAACGGATCGAAGAAGCGATTGGATGACTGCGCGAGCGGTAGGTTGGTTCAGCGCCTCCAGTAGAAATGCCATAGGTCCGGCGCTGTAGCGGGCCATGGTCTTCTCGAATAGAGCCTGTTTATCGCCAAACGCGGAGTACAAACTGGATCGGTTGATCCCCATCGCAGCAGTCAGATCGTCCAGCGACGTACCTTCGTAGCCCTTCTCCCAAAAGACCCGCATGGCAGCATCCAGCGCCGCGTCCTCATTGAACGCGCGGGGACGGCCCAGCTTTGCGGTGGCGGTCTTCGGCATATTCTCTTCGATGCACTTTTATACCATCCAGTTCAAAAAAGCTGAATCCAGTCCGCAACTTCCTACATCTGTACCGTACGGTCCATAAAGTGACCGCAGAATGGAGAATAGTTTATGGCAGGCAAGCTGGAAGGGAAGATCGCTCTCATCACCGGTGGCAGCAGCGGAATCGGATTGGCCACTGCCAGACAGTTCGTCAAAGAAGGTGCATATGTTTACATTACCGGGCGACGCCAGATTGAACTGGACAAAGCGGTCCAGTCCATCGGAGAAAGGCATGTGAAAGCTGTCCGGGCGGATGCTTCAATTCTCGCCGACCTGGACCGTCTCTTCGAACAGATCAAAAAAGAGAAAGGCCGCCTCGACGTGGTCTTCGCCAATGCGGGCGGAGGAGAGTTTGCTCCGTTGGGCGCAATCACCGAAGCGCACTACGACAAGACGTTTAACACCAACGTGAAAGGTCTGCTCTTTACCGTGCAGAAGGCTCTACCGCTGATTCCAGATGGCGGCTCGATCATCCTCAACGCCTCCATCGTTTCACAGAAGGGAGTGCCCGCATTCAGTGTCTATTCGGCAACGAAGGCGGCGGTACGCTCATTCGCCCGAAGCTGGACTCAGGACTTGAAAGACCGCAAGATTCGCGTCAACGCGATCAGTCCAGGCCCGATCGACACTCCAATTCTCGATGGATTGGCTGAAACGGAAGAGCAGCGCAAGGGAATCAAGAGCCAATTCACGTCCGATTGTCCCGCTCGGTCGCATCGGCCAGCCGGATGAAATCGCGAAGGCTGCGGTATTCCTCGGCTCGCAGGACGCGAGCTTCATTGCCGGAGTGGAATTGTTTGTGGATGGCGGCGCGGCGCAGGTGTGAGTTGTGACGTGAACGGGGCGCAGAGACGTTGCTTGCAACGTCTCTCTTGGCCCCGTCGGATTGCGAATCGTAGAGACGTAGCCAGCGACGTCTCTACGATTCACTTGTTTCCGAGACCCAGCGCGACATCGCCGTTACTATCTTGCGCGGGGCGAATCGTGTTGACTGAGCAACCAGCCAGTTCTGCATGCCGCTGATGGCCAGCGTGCGGCCCTCCATCACGGCACGGTAGCCGTCGACTGCAACTTTCCCCGCATCCATGGCCCTAAATTTCTTGAACACCCGCGTCTTATCATTCCCTGCGCGTTTGGCGAAACCCGTCTCAGTCGCGCCCGGACAGAAACATGTGACAGTCACGCCGGAGTGACGAACTTCGTTCGCGATCGCTTCCGAGAACGAGATCACATACGCCTTGGTTGCGTAGTAAACCGCCATGAGAGGGCCGGGTTGGAATCCTGCGGTGGAAGCGACATTCATGATTCGTCCGCCGCGGCGGGCAATCATCGGTGGCAGAAGGAGGCGTGTCAATTCCGTCAGGGCCGTGATATTGAGACTGATCTGGCCCAGGATTTCGGACTCGGACATCTCCGCGAAATTTCCATAGGCGCCAAACCCGGCATTGTTCACCAGGATGTCCACCATGACTCCTTCCCGCTGAAGCTGACCGAACAGGAACCTCGCCGCGGACGGTTGTCCCAGATCGACGGCGAAGGTTTTTACGGTGACTCCGAATTTCCGTAATTCGTCCGAAACCTCCGCGAGCCTGTCCGCACTACGGGCTACGAGAACCAGATTGTGATGGTCGCGGGCGAATAGTTTTGCGAGTTCATACCCAATGCCGCCCGAGGCGCCGGTAATCAGAACGAAAGACATGGGGATTTCCTTAAAAGAGTCCGTCGAAAGTCACTGAGCCAATGTATCAAAGCGGCGCCGAATGGTGAGAGCTTAGCCGGCAGCAACTTCGCGTCCCGACGGCGGAAGAACGTCAGCATAGACGAATCCATCGCATGTTACGCACTCACCCGATTCGATCGGAATCGGTTCATAAAACATCGGTCCCGCATAGGCGAAGGTGTGAAATTCTCCGTTCTCGGCACAGCAGTCTGCGGTCGCGGGAAGGCGCTCGACCAGATCGCGATCGAGATCGCATCCTGCCAACTCGCCAGATACTTTGGTTGGATCTACGCAAACGATCCGCGCGCGCAGTCCGCCGTCCAGCATCTCCGAAAGCAAGGTTCGTGTGGGACGTCCCCAAAGTGGAAACATAGGCTCGAGCCCAGTACCGCGCAGGCGGTCTTCGCGATAGCGGCGGACGTCCTCGAGAAACAGATCGCCGAACGCAATTCCGGAAATGCCTTGCTGGACGGCCGCAGCGCACGCCGCCGCCATGGCTGCTTCGTAAACGTCATTGCTGCACGGCCACGGCAGGGGAACTTCCCACAGCGGCAGACGGGCGGCCTTGGCCTGCGCCTTTAACAGAATCTTGCGAGTCCCATGCATCGCGACGCGCTCAAAATGTGTGTTGATGGTCGTCAGCAAGCCAACCACTTCGATATCGCTCCGCTGCCGGAGCACGTGCAGCGTCCACGCACTGTCCTTGCCGGTGCTCCAGGAGAGAAGCACTTTTTGCGCTGTCACCGAATCCCTCGCAGATAGAAAAGCGCGGGCGAGAGCGCCCGCGCCACGAGTTCTATTCCAGTTCTGTTATGCGTGTACCAGTTCCACCCCGTACATCGAGTGCCAGCTGGTGGCAGACTTCAGCTTATCGTTCACGTTGTTGATGTTCTTCACGCCTTCGGTTTCCAGCCACTTGCGGAACGCTGCGGCGCCCTGCTTCGCGTAAACCGGAATGCCTTCTTTCCAGGTTGCGCGGCCGCAGAGTACGCCATTGAACTTCACGCCGGACTCTCCGGCGAGTTCGAGCGTCTCGCTGAACTCCGCATTGCTCACGCCCGCCGACAGATAAATGAACGGCTTGGTAGCGGCAGCCGCGGCTTTGTGGAACAGGTCGATGGCTTCTTTCTTCGTGTAAGCTTTCGTTCCGCCGAAGCACTTCGCACCTTCGACAAACTTCATGTTTACCGGCACTTCGACCTTCAGCACGTCCACGCCATAACGGTCTTTCGAGAATTCACGCATGCTCTCGGTCACGATGTGCGGTTTCTTCTTGGCGTACTCGGCGCCCTTCTCGTCCGCGCCCTCTTCGTAGCCGACGAATTCCAGGAAGAACGGGATATCGTTCGCGCGGCACTCGTCGCCGATGCGCTCGACCCACGCGTGTTTCGTCTCATTGACATGCTTCGGATCGTAGGGCGTGTAGTACAGCAGGATCTTCACGCAATCGGCGCCAGCTTCCTTCAGGCGGCGCGCGGACCAGTGATCCAGCAGATCGGGCAGGCGGCCCGGACCAGTCTTGTCGTATCCAGTTTTTTCATACGCGAGCAGCAGGCCGGCATTCTTGGCGCGACGCTTCGAGGCGGGCAGCCCCCACTCAGGATCGAGCAGGATGGCCGAGGCATGCGGCGTCAGAACTTCTGTCACCAGCGACTTGAACTCTTCCATCATCGCGTCATTGACTTCGCCGCCTTTTTCCTTGGCGAGGGATTTCTGCAGCGATCCGCGTTGGTCCATTGCGGCAGCCGCGATCACGCCGCGTTCGTTTGAGACCTTCTTCAGGCCGGCTAATTTACCAGGGGTGAGCTTCATCATTCCTCCAAGTCATTTTTCGTAGTTAAGGGCCAAATGGGTACTGGAAAATTGCCCTAAAGTGATTCAAATCACACAAAATGGGATCACTGGAAGTTTACACTGAAACGGAGATCATCTACTTCTTCATCCTGAGGAGAATTTATCTATGCCACTAGTGTCGATGCGCCAACTTCTCGACGAAGCCGCCAAGGGCGGATACGGCGTTGGAGCTTTTAACGTCAATAACATGGAACAGATCCAGGCAATCATGGAAGCGGCCAAGGAGACGAACTCGCCGGTGATTATTCAAGCCAGCCGCGGCGCTCGTTCTTACTCCCAGGACAAATTTCTGTATCACCTGATGCTGGCCGCCGCAGAGCTCTATCCTGAGATCCCACTGGTCATGCATTTGGATCACGGCAACAGCTTCGAGACCTGCAAGTCGGCCATTGACCTGGGCTTTACCAGCGTCATGATGGATGGATCGCTCATGCCCGATGGCAAGACTCCTTCGAGCTTCGACTACAACGTCAGCGAGACGCGCAAGGTGGTTGAATACGCGCATCCGAAAGGCGTGACCGTGGAAGGCGAAATCGGCGTGCTCGGCGGAATCGAAGACGGACATGGCGCTGGCGGCACCGGCCTCGAGCACGTGACTGATCCGGATCAGGCTGTCGAGTTCGTCGAAAAGACCGGTCTCGACGCCCTGGCCATCGCCATTGGCACCAGCCATGGGGCCTACAAGTTCAACAAGAAGCCCGACGGCTCGGTCCTCAAAATGGATGTGCTGATCAAGATTCACAAGCGCCTACCGACAACGCACCTGGTCATGCACGGCTCATCGAGCGTGCCGAAAGACTTGCAGGATGTCATCAATCAATACGGCGGCAAGCTGAAGCCGACTTGGGGCGTGCCGGTCGAAGAGATCCAACTTGGCATCCGCAACGGAGTACGCAAGGTCAATGTCGATACCGACAACCGCCTGGCCATTACCGGCGCCATCCGCAAGGTGTTCGCAGAAACGCCGGAGAAATTCGATCCGCGCGATTATCTGAAACCCGCGCGCGAAGCGATGAAGAAAGTCGTGGCCCAGCGCATGAAGGAATTCGGCCAGGCCGGACACGCCGGCGACTACAAGCCGATTCCGCTTTCCAAGATGGCGGAGAAGTACCCGCAACTCACAACGGCGTAAACGCCTTCATTGATGATCATTCGGACCCCACCCTCCGAGAACGCGGAGGGTGGGGTTTGGTGTCCGTTACAGAAAGTGAATCAGATTTGGCAGCTTCATCGACCCGGATGTCGGAGTGTCAGTCGGATGAACTTACGACTGTGATTGTGACAGGATCCGCCTGAATCGCGCGGTCTGGCGTGGTACAGCCCATCGACCTGACAATCTCTTTGTCCCTCGTACTCAAGGCTGGAGGGTAATATGCTGACCTCAGTGTCCATTCACCGACGTCGCCCAGCCTTGCCCATTTTTGTAATTTCTTGGTTTGATACGGTTCTGACATTCCGAGCCTTATCCACTGATTAAGGACATTTTGGCGAAGTGATTCTTCGCCGGGATGTCTTTCCCAAAAATGCTCAAGGAATAGATCGATACTCCCGCTGGGGCTGCTAGCATCGGTCTTCAGGTATCCGCTGTAGTGTTGTTCCGCTCCAACCAATGGAACTGCGAAACATAGGGTTCCGTCAACCAAGCTAGTTAGGCGGTATCTCACTTCGACCGTCTCGCCTACCTTAAAGGTCTTCTTTGACAGGATTAACTCGACTTTCAGTTGTGGCGGATTTGAAGGTTGAGATGGAGCAACTTGTGCCAGTGCCGAAGAAACTGCAACAACGAGTGCGAGGAAAAAGCCGATTAGGTTCCTAATCTTCAAAAGAGAACCCTTATTCTTCAGACGCAAGGAATCATACTCCGAAGTGCCAGCGGAATATCATGATGAGTAGTGCGCCGGGCCTGCGGAATTCCACTTCTATGCCGCCCAGTTCTGCACCTTTAATCCCTTCACCCGCCGGAATTCCTTCTCGTTGTTGGTGACGAGAATGAGCCCCGACGCCAGCGCGTGTGCCGCAATCCACAAGTCGTTATTGCCGATCACTTCGCCCCTGGCTTCCAGCTCGGCACGAATCTTCCCATAACTTTCGGATGCGCCTTCTGGCAGAGGTAGCGCAGGTAAATGGTGCAGGAGTTCACGAAGTTGCGCGATCGCCGTTGCCTGCTGGATGTGCTTGACCGCGCCGTAGAACAACTCACCGTATGTGATGACAGAGATCGCCGCCTCTCCCGGGCGAAGATTGCGAAAGCGCCGCAACACTTCGTCCGGCCGCTTTTGACGGATGTAAATGAAGATATTGGTGTCCAGCAGGTACCGCGGCTCCATCCGGCAGGCTCCTTACAGACCCTTACGCTTCTGCGGCAGGTCCTTTTCGCGGTCTTTGGGCACGAGATCATTCGCCATCGACGCAATCAGTTCAAAGGCTTGCGCCATGTCGGTGTCCTTCTCCCGCAAAACGACCTCTTTCCCGCGCCGAAAGATTTCGACTTCTTTGCTCTTGAATCTGAATTGTTTGGGCAATCGGACCGCCTGGCTGTTCCCCGATCGAAATACTCGCGCCGTTCCCATAAATCCTTCCTTTTCTTACGTATATACAATAAGTATATACGTAAGAAAAGGAAAGCGCCACCCTTAGCTCCGAGGCCTCACCAGCCATGCTGGGCAACAGAGTGACCTGCATCACTGACCACCTGTCCGGCAGCGACTAGGCTGCGGGCATAAAGCTGCCGCCCTGAGGATGATGCAATGCTGCTATGGCTCATGATCGCATTCGCAGTGGGGGCCGTCCTTCTCTTTGCTATGGGAGCTTTTGACGAACTGCGCGACGCGTGGAAGAATCCCGAACGCAGGGATCCAGAGGACGACTTGCACCATCCCAGGCCGAGGCTTCGATAGAAGACGGTACTCGGCACACCCGCTTTTGGTTGGGATAGAAGCCATGAAGCGGGTTTTGTGGTGGTATAGTGGTATGACCGCTAGGATTCTCGCCTTTCGAGACTACGCGTAAGCTCTATTCCACCGACAAGGCGGAGGCACGGGTCGGCTGGTGCGGCCCTTGCTGAACCCTGCAAAGGATCCTTATGGCCATCGCGACGATTAATCCTGCAACCGGTGAAGTAATCAAGACGTTCCAGGCTCTGTCCGATTCCGAAATCGACAAAAAACTCCAACTGGCAGTGCAGTTGTTCAAAGCGGAACGCAGCACGCCATTCTCCGTGCGCGCCAAGCGCATGCTGAAAGCAGCCGACATCATCGAGCGCGATAAGGAAAAGTTCGCCCACCTGATGACGCTCGAAATGGGCAAGACCTACAAATCGGCGGTGGCCGAGGCGGCGAAGTGCACCACAGCCTGCCGTTACTACGCCGAAAACACCGAGAAGTTCATGGCGGACGAGATCGTCGAAACCGGAGCCAAAAAGAGCTTCATTCGCTACTTGCCGATCGGGCCAATTCTCGCCGTCATGCCCTGGAACTTCCCCTTCTGGCAGGTGATTCGTTTTGCCGCGCCGGCATTGATGGCCGGTAATGTCGGCCTGCTCAAGCATGCCTCGAACGTGCCGCAGTGTGCTCTCGCTCTGGAGAGCATCTTTCTTGAAGCGGGATTTCCCGAAGGCGCGTTTCAAGCTCTCCTGATTGGTTCGGGCCAGGTGGACGCGTTGCTCAACGATCCCCGCGTGGTTGCCGCGACCCTCACCGGCAGCGAGCAGGCTGGCATACAGGTCGGGGTCGGAGCCGCCAAGCGCATCAAGAAAGTTGTTCTCGAACTGGGCGGCAGCGACCCTTTTATCGTGATGCCCAGCACCGACCTCGAAGCCGCCGTTACAACGGCAGTGCAGGCCCGGGTCCAGAACAACGGCCAGTCTTGCATCGCGGCTAAGCGCTTCATCGTCGCCGAATCGATTGCCGACGAATTCGAGCGCAAGTTCGTCAGCAAAATGCAGAGCCTGCAAATCGGCGATCCCTTCGACGACAAAACAGACCTGGGCCCGCTGGCCACTCCGGATGGCGTAAAGGACCTTGATGCCGATGTTCAGAAGACAATCAACGCAGGAGCCAAATTGCTCACTGGAGGCCATCCGCTCGAGGGCAAAGGGAATTTTTATGCACCCACGGTGCTCACGAACGTCCCCAAAGGCTCGCCTGCCTATGCCGAAGAACTGTTCGGCCCGGTCGCTTCCATCTTCCGCGTGAAAGATCAGGATGAAGCGATCCGGCTGGCCAACGATGTCCGCTTCGGACTCGGCGCGAGCGCCTGGACCAACGACGAAAAAGAGCAGCAACGCTTCATCAATGAACTCGAAGCCGGAATGGTCTTTATCAATAAGATGGTCGCCTCCGACCCGCGCATTCCATTCGGAGGAGTCAAAGCCTCCGGCCACGGACGCGAATTAAGCCTGGTCGGCATTCGCGAGTTTCTGAACGCGAAAACTGTCTGGATCGCATAGCGCAGCCGGAAGCGGTCGGCGTCCTCCGCGGAACTCTCCGAGATCTCTGCGGTGAGAACTGGTCAAATTGCAGAAATCGCCGAGGACTCGCCGAGAGGCTGAGACAGTGACGGGCCTGTGACAGCGGTTGGCGTCGATTGCTCAGACGTGGCAGGGCTGGACGAACTGCCAACTCACTCGTTGGGAAACCTCACGCTGTCGGGTATCTCTGGTCTCACGGTTTCTTCGGAAAACAATTCATGCCACGGACACACGTCCGGCTCGATCCGGTGAATGGCGGCCTGTACCTTGTACTCTCCATCGCAGTAGCGAACCCAGACCACGCGATATCGCGCCTTTTTCCCCGCATAGAGCAGTCCCAGAACATCTCCAGATCTGAGTTCTACGTCGAGTCCTGAAAGCAACGCCCCGCTGAGGCTGATTTCGCGGGCGCGTGCTTCCTGCAGAAATCGATCTCCCTTGGTATCGACGCCCCAGATCATAACCCTCAGGTCTGTCTCGGCTCGTAATTCGCGACGGCGGTCGATTCGGTGCAGTATGCCCATGTCGGTCTCCTCACATTAGCGCGACGCCAAACTCAGGTAAAGGTGACTGACCGCAGATTGCGCATGAGATCTGCTTCAAAGTTTTCCATTCTGGAACTGTCCCATATTGGTAATCGCAAGATGGCACTGCGGACGTCACCGGCCGGGGAAAACAGATGATTGTGGAAGAAACCAGCAGCTGTGTCCGGCAAGGAGCCTGACCTGAAGGGATACTCGCGTGGAGGGACAGTCACCCCGAAAACCAGAGTCCAGTAAACGCAAAAGTGTGTTCGATGCAATGCGACTATTCCTTGCATGCGCCGTCTAACCGCGAGTGTCATCCCAGGAGGATGCGATCATGAATAAGACAGTCTTAGCGATGGTGCTTTTGGCGCTCACAGCAAGCGCAAGTCTGCGAGCTGCATTCGCCCAGAATTCCGACGCGTCCGCAGCCGACCACACCGCACCCAGCTACGACATGAAAGCGCAATCGCTACTCGATCTGCAGAACGTGCAGAAAAAGTTTGTAGACCTTGCGAATGCGGTACCTGCCGACAAAATGACATGGCGTCCCGCCCCGGATGCGCGCTCGTTTGCAGAAATGCTCTTGCATGTGGCCGGAGAGCGCTACGGAATTCTGGGCCTCATGGGAGCCGAAGCGCCTGCCGGTTTCGATCGCAAGACATTTGAAAAATCCACTACCGACCGAACCCAAATCGTCACTGAGTTGAACAAGTCGTGGGAGTTCACTCAAAAGACAATCGGCGCAATGCCTAATGCGGACTTCGCAAAGTTGTTGCCCAAACTCGGTCCGCAGGCCAATGCCGGAGACGTGGTCTACATCCTGGTCGGAGATGCGCACGAGCATCTCGGGCAAGCCATTGCCTATGCGCGTGTCAACGGCGTCGTGCCGCCGTGGACCGTAGCCGCGCAGAAAAAAGCTGCCGAGAAAAAGGCCGAGCAGAAGTAGGACGTATTGTTGGATGCTGACTAACGACGCAGCTTAAGGTTGCCGAGCAGTGCCTCCTGCTTGGCGACGAGTTCCTGTACACCTCTTCGCGCGTACGCCATCATCTTTGCAAGCTGCGTGTCATCGAACACCTGATGCTCCGCCGTGGCCTGGAGTTCGACCATCTTGCCTCCGGCGGTCATGACGAAATTCATGTCTACGTCGGCGCGCGAATCTTCCTCGTATGCCAGATCCAGCAGGACCTCTCCGTCCACGATTCCGACGCTGACGGCTGCCACGTAATCTCTTATGGGCACTGCTGGCAGAGTCCCAGCCTCCACCAGTTTCTCCAGCGCCAGACCTAGAGCCACAAACGCTCCCGTAATTGACGCCGTCCGCGTCCCTCCGTCGGCTTGAATCACATCGCAGTCGATCCAGATGGTTCGCTCGCCCAGCCTCGCGAGGTCTGTGACGGCTCTCAGGGACCTTCCTATCAGGCGCTGGATCTCGTGAGTGCGCCCACTCTGCCGCCCCTTCGAAACCTCCCGGGGTGTGCGGGTCAGAGTTGAGCGGGGAAGCATGCTGTACTCGCTCGATACCCATCCTTTCCCCGTGTTGCGCATGAACTGGGGCACTGACTCTTCGATCGAGGCGGTGCAGATGACCCGCGTGTTTCCCACTTCGATCAAGACGGACCCCTCCGCCGTAGTGATGAAATCCGGCGTGATTTTGACGGCGCGCATTTGGTCCGGCGAACGGTTATCGGAGCGATAGAACATGCACGGGATTGTAAATGATTGAGGAACAAGGCTATGAAGCGATTGACAATAGGTATATCTAAAGATATATTGAACGACAGATCGATCGGCATTCGGGATGATTTTGAAACCGTGAACCTTGAAGGCTGAAACCTGAATGGAAGGAGTTGGTCATGCACGGACGATGTGGAACGTGGTGGCGTGGAGCGATGGGCGCTCCCTTTATGGGCGGCGGATTTCCCTGGGGAGGGCGCAGTGGGCGATGGGGGCGATTCTTTGGCCCCGGAGAAATCCGGCTGGCGTTGCTGTCGATGCTCGAAAGCGGTCCCAAGCACGGATATGAACTGATGAAGGAACTCGAAACGAAATCGGGCGGTATTTACAAGGCGAGCGCTGGAGCGATTTATCCGGCACTACAACAGCTTGAAGATGAGGGCATGGTGACCTCCGACACAACGGCAGGGAAGCGCAGCTACTCGCTGACGGATGCCGGCCGCGCCGAACTGCAGCGCGAAGCGGAAAGCGTAAGAAAAATCTGGCAGCGCGCGGAGCAAGCGGGAGATTGGGCTCCATGGCTGGGCATGGAAGGAGCCGAGGTCATGCGTCCCGCCGCGGAACTGATGAAAACCGCGCTGCGTGCGGCGACGCGCGGCTCCCACGATTCCTCGCGTATTGCCAAAATCCGCGAAATCCTCGAACGCACAAAACACGAGATCGAAGCGTTGGAAACAACCTAGAAATACCGGCACTGGGCCCTGGTCCCTGAATCCTGATTCATCGGGACCAGTGCCCACGAGCACCAACCCACATCGCGGTTCCTTTCTATTTGCCCGTTTTCGGCCGCAACTCCGAAATCCACAGGCAGGGTTCTTCGATTGTTCAGTTTCGGACAACAATTTTCAATTGTGAACGAAGAAGCCCTTTTGCCGGGATCGTCTCGTGAGCCTATCCGTCTCGAAGAAGGCCACTTATGTTCAGTGAGATTTGGCTGGGAACGTGCCTCCTCGAGGATGCGTATCCGTATCCTTGTGGAGGGTTTGTAATGGAGAAACTGTTTCGAGACCTGCGCCACACTCTTCGCCAGTTGCGCAAGTCGCCCGGTTTCACTCTCACCGCGGTGTTGACGCTGGCCTTCGGCATCGGAGCGACCACTTCGATTTTCTCCATCGTCGAGGGCGTGCTGCTGAGGCCTTTGCCGTTCGCCGATCCAGACAGGCTGGTGGCCCTTGGCGACACAACCGAGGGATCTCTATGGGGTGGAGATCCGCTGGTATCTGGACCCGAGATTCCGGCTTATGAGCGCGACACACACGGGTTTTCCAGCTTGGGCGGCTACCAGCAGCGCGGGTACGAACTGTCAGGAGTCGGAGACCCCGAGGAGATCAACGGCTCGCGGCTTACCGCGTCTGTGTTTCCCACGCTGGGTGTCCAGCCGCTGATGGGGCGGACCTTCACGCAGCAGGAGGATGAAAGCAGGCAGCAGGTTATCGTCATCAGTTACCAAATGTGGCACAGCCGGCTGCACAGCGACCCGCGAGTAATTGGCCAAACCCTTCTGCTCGACCGCAAGCCATATGAGGTTATCGGCGTCATGCCGCGGGAGTTCGAGTTTCCCTTGGTACCGGGCCAACTCAATCGCAGCGAGCTCTGGGTGCCAACGAGCTTTACGCAAAGCGATCTTGTACAGCGGGGAGCTTGGGCTTACCAGATGATCGGCCGGTTGAAGCCCGGCGTCTCGCCAGAGCAGGCGCAGCAGGATGCGGAGCGCGTGGCGCAGCAGACTTCGCGAACATTTCCCCCGGCGATGGCGAGCCTTCGCATTCACGCAAGTGTAAAACCGTTGTCAGAAGTGACTGTTGCAGCGGCGCGGCCGCTGGTGAACACGCTTTTTCTTGCGGTCGCGGTGGTGCTGTCCATTGCCTGCGCCAACCTCACGGGTTTGTTGCTCGTGCGCGTTATTCGTCGACGTCATGAGATCGCCGTTCGCCTCGCGCTGGGCGCAAGGGGAGCCGCCGTACTGCGCCAAAGCTTGCTGGAAGCCATGCTCCTGAGCGTGGCGGGAGGGTTCCTGGGCCTGGCGTTTGCCAGTACCGCTTTGCGAGTCGGCCTCAGTTTCCTGCCGGAGTCTCTGCCGCGGGTGAGTGCGATCAGCCTTGACTGGAAGGTCATCCTCTTTGCCGTCTCGACCGCCATCCTCACCGGCTTCGCTTGTGGCGTGCTGCCGGCCTATGCAGCCTCGCGCACCGGCGTTAACGACGCGCTCAAAGAGAGCGGACGCACAGGCAGCCCAGGCGGCGGTCATGCGCGCTTGCGGTCCATTCTTGTCGTCGGTCAACTCGCGGTAGCTCTCGTTTTGATGACGGCATCGGGCCTTTTGTTGCGCAGCTACGACAAGCTCCGAAGCGTGGACCTGGGTTTTCGCGCCGACCATCTGCTGACAGTCTCGTTCGGACTGCCTCACCAGCAATACTCTACCCAGGCGTCCGTGGACGCCTTCGACGCGGCTCTGCTGACCAGGCTGCGCCAGTTGCCCGGAGTGAAAGCTGTCGGTCTGACGAACCTGCTGCCTGCTTCGGGGCAGGAGAGTTACGGCGCAATGTTCGCAGAAGGCTATGTATCGCCCAAGGGCGCGCCCATGACCGCGGCGTGGCGCGGGCAGGTACAGGGACAATACATCAGTGCGATGGGCATACCACTTCTTCGCGGACGGGACTTGACCGACGCGGATACCGCGAACTCTCCGCTCGTGGTGATCGTGAACCGCAAGTTTGCGGAACATTACTGGCCCGGCCAGGACCCGATCGGGAGGCGCATTCATATCGGTCTTCGGGAAACTCCGTGCCCATGGATGACCGTGGTTGGCGAGATTGGCGATATCAAACAGAAGTCGGCGGACACTGACGTCGCTGAACAGATCTATCAGCCCACGAGCCAGTTCAAGATGGGACTTGGCCAGTTTGCCCCGCCGGATATGCTCACAGGCAGCGGGGGATCGATTGCGCTCCGTTCGAGCTTGTCCCCGGAGCAGATGGCCGGTTCGTTGCTCGCGGTGGCCCGCTCCATCGATCCACAACTCCCGCTCACGCACGTCGAATCGATGGACCGAATTGTCTCCGAGGGCCAGGCTTCGCGCCGCTTCAACACCATAGTCATCTCCAGCTTCGCTGCTGCCGCCGTGCTGTTGGCTCTGCTTGGCATCTACAGCGTCATTGCCTTCTCTGCCGCTCTGCGGACGCGCGAATTGGCCGTTCGTCTCGCGCTCGGCTCACAACGCACCGGCGTGATGGGACTGGTTCTTGCTTCCGGAGCCAAGCTGGGCTTGGTGGGTTGCGGCCTTGGCGCTCTAGCCGCGATCTTCGCCACACGACTATTGCGTTCGATGCTGTTCCAGGTCGATCCGCTCGACCCGGTTGTTCTTGTGATGGCCGTGATTTCGATCTTCTTTTTAGCTCTTGCGGGTTCCCTTATCCCTGCCCGCCGCGCCGCTCTGATAGAGCCCATGCAGGCACTTCGAGCCGACTAGTATGTTCATCCAAGTTCTATTAAGCAACAGCCGCGTTAAAAAAGATCGGATGCCGATCGCGATACTTATCGTGAGAGCTCGCAGATCCAGTTCACTTCCCATGTCTTTCCGCCGTCCGCGGAAAAAGACTGTTCCATTCGCGATGACTTAGGTGAAATATCGAGCCAGACATAGCGCACAAGAACTGCGCGGCCTTCCCAAATTTGCTGGTTGTAGAATTCACCGCGTTTTCCGTTGAACTGGCCCACCACCGGCGGAATCTCGAGAGTACCTTTATCGAGATCTACCAGGTAGATACTCCACTGGTGCGATTCCGGGTTATAGAGCCGAAGCGTTTGCGCCTTTATATGAAGCTTCTTATCGGGACTCGAAACGTCGAACTCTTCAAAATTCGCGTTGCTGTCGAGAAGCTTCTTATGGTTCGAGATGCCATCGTATTCGACCCAGACATTCGAACCCTTCAAGCGTTCCGGGAGTCGACGAACATGTGCCTTCCAGTCTCCGATCAGAAAATCGAAATCGTGAGATCCGTCTCTCTGCGTTGCTGTTGATCCCTTGGCCGAGAGCTGCGAATTTGGGATTCCGGAAAGTGCAAGGAGTTCACCCGTAAACAGTGACGCACTCACGAACGCCAGCAGGATGCATCCAAGTTGACTCGATTTCATGGCAGTCATGCTCTCATGCGTTTCAGAACGAGCGCAACGTCGCAGATCTCAGGAACCCTGGTTCCCGTTTGAAGAGAAGAGTCGGAATGAGTGTCCGCTACCCGGAAACAACCGTCCGTGAGGTTGCGCGGCAAAGCTGGGTCAGCGTGGCGTAATTTCGCCGTTACGTAAAGTTATCTGCTGTTTTACACTGTGCGAAATAACTGACGATCCCTATGCCACCGAAACGACGGCGGTTGCGCCTCCTGAGTTTGCTCATATCCGGACTGTGCTGTGTTGCTGTGTTTGCTTCGGTAGCCCACGCCCAAGCGGCCAGCGTTCAGGCTCAAGCCACGTCGAGCGAGATTGAAGCGGTTCTCTTTGTTCAGTCTTTACCGATGAAGAATGGACAGGAGGGTATTTATCTGGTCTGGGTTCCCCAGCCGTTGCAACAATTCTGTCTCGGGAAGACGGCGAAGCAGTGCGCCGACATGGATTACTGCATTCGTACCACCAATCGTAATGTCAGCATGTGCCGAAACCTGGGAATTCCGCTGTCGCGGTTGCCGTCCTATACTCCGGGGATGATTCCGCGCCGGCTTTTGAGCGAGGTCTTCTTCTCCCTTACCCCCGACTACTTTGCGAACCTGCAGGAATTCTTTCATCGTGCCCCCCACGCTTCGCTCGAGCACCTTTCCATGAGCTCTCGGGTCAAAGCTCGCGTCCGCTTCACGCGCAATCCGGATGACGACGACTTCCATGTTCTGGATATCCTTGCAGTCGCGCCATTCTGACCAAGCGCGAATTCCCGAATCGTCGGCTATTCGAAAGTAGCCATTTTTTCCCGAGGCGCGTTGTTCTCCAAGTGCAGACCCGGACATCAGCTCGTAAAATCCACTAACAGAGCACCTCGAAAGGGGGGAACTCACATGCATGCCGCCGTCCTGCACACGATGGGAACCGTGCCGCGATACGAAGAATTTCCCGAGCCGGTCATTGGTGACAAGGACCGTGAAGTGATCGTACATGTTCACGCCGCGTCGCTGAAGCCCGTGGACAGGCAACTTGCCAGCGGATCGCATTATGCGAGTGGCGGCGGATTACCCCGCGTCTGCGGCTCGGATGGAGTCGGGCATCTTGACGACGGACAACGAGTTTTCTTCGGTGGACCTCGCCCACCCTATGGCGCGATGGCACAGCGCACTGTTGTGACACGCGCATTCACGTTTCTAATACCTGACAATGTGAGCGACGAAACTGCCGCTGCTTTGCCGAATCCCGGTATCTCAGCCTGGCTCTCACTGGCGTACCGTGCGAAGTTGGTTCGCGGTGAAAACGTCCTCATCCTCGGAGCAACGGGAGTCACTGGCAGGCTGGCGATAAAAATCGCGAAGCTTCTTGGGGCGGCTCGAGTCGTTGCCGCCGGCCGGAATCAACAGGCGCTGCATGCGCTCCACGATCTAGGCGCCGACTCAACCATTTCCCTCGTGCTGCCTGCGACTGAATTGGGCGAGGCATTTGTGCGGGAAGCGGGGCAATCTGGATTTCAAGTTGTCATCGATTACGTTTGGGGCCAACCTGCAGAGGCATTTCTCACGGCGATGACGCGAAAAGAATTTGCGTCTATCCAATCTGAGACCCGCTTTGTTCAGGTTGGAGAAAGCGCTTCACCGACCATCACGCTTCCGGCAGCCGTGCTGCGTAGTACGGCACTAACAATGATGGGTACCGCGGGGATTCCACCGCGGGATGTTCTGGTCGAAGCCTTTCAGCGAGTGATGGCGTGCGCCGCCAGCGGCGACCTTCAGCTAGAGACAGAAAGGGTACCGCTCACCGAAGTTGAGAACGCCTGGCAGCGCGAGCAGTCCGGCCGCCGAATGGTGATCATCCCCTGACAACCAGTCTGATTCAGCCACCACGCATGATTGTCGGCTATACAGAGAAATGTCATCTAATTACCAGCGAGTGCTTTGAAGGTCGAGCGCGCAGCAGCCGCGGTGGGGCACTCGTAGAACCCTACCTACTGCGGTTGTAACTGCGCCACAAGTTGATTCACCGCCGTCACATCGTAGTACTCCGACAAATCGGCATGCCCGGCCAGCGTTTCACGCTCTTTGCCCTCCACGAGAATCTTGACCCTCAAGATTCCCTGCGTGTTCGCCGAAATCGTATGAATCAGCGAGGCGACCGTGAGTTCTTCGACCAGCACACCGGAGCGGTGCGTGTCGGCGAGCGCGGAGTTCACATCGATAACCGCCACTCCGGGATCCACCAGAAAGACGCTGCGCACCTCGGCTCCTGATCCGAGCACATGCGGAGAATTCTTGTCGAGATAGATGGAAAGCAAGGCTCGCAATAGTTCCTCGGCCCGCTGCTGGCGTCCCGACGGCATAGGGATCAGCGCCGACTCCGCGCGCAAGGTGCCGTCTTCGTCATGAGCCACGAATAGCGCGACTCGCTCCGTGGGACCAGCGATGGGAGGCGCGAGCGGACGCGTATCAACCGCTGCCACCGGACTAGGTGCAGCCGCTTTGCGCATGTGCCACGCGTAAGCGCCCAGGCCAAGAGCTGCCACGATCAGCACTGCCGTTGCGATGGCCAGCTGGCGCGTAATCATTGGGCGGACCTCACTGCGCTCCTCCCAGTTGATCGCGGGCGCCGGCGATTGCCGTGGCCACTGCGCTGGTAATGAGTTGCTGATAATCCGGCGCGGTCAGTTGCGCAATATCCGAACCCTGCGGCGCGATCTCAATCGCAATCGCCGGACCTATGATGTTATTCAGCGGCCGCAACGGAGCGGAAACCGTGCGCACCGAGAGTTGCCGTTTCTGCAATTCGCCTGTAACCAGGTTGGCCGCACTCTGGCTGACCGCAAGGGATGCGCGTTGGGCCGTGGTCCACGACTTGAAGGGGCCGCGGTCATCGCCGCCAAAAGGAAGCAGAGCCGTAAACACCCGCACTCCATGGCCAGTGGATGTCGCGTGCACGGCGATGTAGATGGCTGCATGATCCGCGTTCGTGAAAACGGCACGCTGGTCGACAGCGAGGTTTGCGTCGGAGTCGCGCAGCACCAGCGTGGTCACACCGCGGGTTTCAAGTTCCTGCCGCAGTCCCCGCGCAATCGCCACCGTCACATCTTTTTCCAGCAACGCCGTGCTCAAAGCTTCTCCGTGATCGTCGCCACCATGACTGGCATCGACCACAGCGAAATACCGCCGCGGACTGGGCACGGGCGCTTGCGCCGCGGGCGCTGCGGCTTGATTCGGCTGTGCCGGAGAAGTGGACGGATTCGCGGGCCCGGTTGCTGGCGCATTCTGGGCAGCGGTTGCGGTTGGAGCAACGGTAATCGTCCGTCCATCACCGGAAAACGTCGCCATGACCGGAACACTCGTATTCACCGTCAGGACCGCCGAACCGTTGCTCTCGGTATAGCTGGCGGATGGAATGATCTTGCTCCCGAATGTCAGTGTCGGCGATGCGGGCGATACCACCGGTTCTCGGGCAAAGGTCATTCGCAGCAAACCCGGCTCAGCCGCGATCCTGGGGTTCACAGGGGTCGAGAAATGCAGGACCAGGCTCGGAGGATCGCCGGGGGCCAGCGACGCCGTAAAGTGCGTCGCAACGCTGCCGATAAAAAGCCGGCCCGAGATCTCGTGCAGAGTAACTGGCCCACCAAGAATCCGGGGCAGAAGGGAAGCCAGGGAACTGACGGGGACAAGCCCGCGCTTGTTCTCCATGACGAATTTGCTGCCGAGGTCAGCGTCGCGACCCTGAACCTGCGCCCGCGATTTCCCGCCTTGAAACTCGGCCTCAACATTGTTGTAGCGTAATCGCCAGCGCGAGCCATCTGCCTTGGCGCTGACTTTCCCCAGGGGTTCCAGTAACTCAAGTAGTCCAACGTAGTCGCGACCGTCGCGCTGCACCAGGGGCAACGCGTAATTTGCCGCCACGGAGTACACCGACAGATGCTTTTCACCCGGGGTGACGGCCAGAACGAAGCTGCCAACCAGGCTCGCTCCAATGAGCAATGCCGCCCACGCCCAGATCGCTCTCGTATTGGGTTGTGGCACGGTTACCCCTGATCGGACGCGGCTACTCCAGCGCATAGGCGGTGAGTCCACTCAGTAGCTTGGGATAGAAGTCGGTGGACTTCTGCGGCATCACCTCGCCCGCAAATGCAACATCGCGCACCTGGTGCACCGGGCACGGGTTCATCAGGAGTGCAATGTGCGCTTCACCTCTCCTGACCTGGGCAAGCGCCTCAGACGCATCGCGAAGGTAAGACAAGTTTTCCTGATTGCGAATCGATTCCTCCGACAACTTCAGCACTCCCTCGAGCAGGCATTTATGCAACTGGACCACATCGAGCGATTGCTGGCGCGGAGAGAACCCGCCCAGAAACTTCGATCCAGCTTCTTTGGGAGAATGCAGAAGTAAAGCCCGGTTTCCCGTAACGGCCAGAAGCGCTGTGCTCGAGCGTCCGCGATCTTTCAAAAGCGCGGTTGCCTTCGCTGCATCCACTGCCGCATCCACGTCTTCCACCTCGAAATACTCGCTGCTGGCCTTTCTGAACTCATCGACGGAGAATGTCTGCGTCGAATGCACCACGCGATGAGTCGGCAACACCAGCAGCCCCGGATCATTCATGTTGACGAACGTCATCATCACGAACTCATAAGGAGCCTCGCGGTCCACCTTGCCCGCTGCCGCACGGCTTTCGTTGCGGAAGTTGAGTGCCGTTTCGTACCGGTGATGCCCATCGGCAATCACCAGTTTCTTGTCGCCCATCCCGTCGCGGACAGACGCGATCACCGCCGGATCCGAGACCTGCCATACCCGGTGCGCCACTCCATACTCATCATTGACATCGATCGTCGGCCGAGCGCTGCTCCTCAGCGCGGAATCAATCCCGCCAGAATCGTCATACAAAAGAAACAGTTGCTCGTAGTGAACCCGAGTCGCACGCAGCAGGTCCAGGCGGTCGGCCTTCGGCTTGGCCAGAGTCTGCTCATGCCGGTATACGACCTTGTCGGCGTAATCCTCTACCCGCCCAAGCGCGATGAATCCCCGCCGCTCGAACTTCTTCCCGGATGCATCGGTAAACGTCTGCGAATATGTATAAATCGATGGCGCCGAATCGGCCTGCAGAATGCCTTCCGCGCGCCATTGTCTGCCGAATGCCGCCGCACGCGTGTATAGGTTCTCTACAGTATTGTCGCCCGGTTCGCGGCGGCCGAGAATAATCCTGACCAGGTTGTACGGACTGGCTGCGTAATACCGTTCCTGCATGGCAGGAGTGATCTTGTCGTACGGTTGAGTGACGACCTGCGACGCAGACACGCGCTGCAGGTTGTAGCGAAGAGCGGAGAATGCACGTATGTCAGCCATAGGAAACCTTTGATTGTAACAAGTTAGCTGCTGTCGTCGGATGGCGCGTCCAACGGGCAGTTTCAATGGGTGCGGTCGATCGGAAGAATTAACTCGTTTGTCTCCGAAATTTGACAAAAACCCTGCTCCTGACGGCACAAGCTGTGCTAACATCCGCGTCATCGAGGTATTTATGGCCCACCTCTTAGAGGTTCGGTCATCTCGCCACAGGGCCCTAGTTCAGACTGGTTGTTCGGCTCCCGTTATGGACCCGATCCACGTTCCGCCGCGAAGAACGCTGGGCATCCTCCATTCACGTCTGGAACAGTACTTCATTCTGGCGCTGTTTGCCTTCTGCTTTGCACTTCCCGCCGCCAGTCAGACGGACGTCAACGATGTGCATATCGAAACGCGAGAGGTGGAAAAGCCAAAGGATCAGCCCAAAGAAGAACTCGTCAGCAAAACGACCGATGGCAAAACGACAAATGGCCTGAGCGCCCACGTGCGTCCCCTGAAAGTGGATGTCGACCTCGTCCTTGTCCCGGTCACCATCACAGACCCCATGAACCGCCTCGTGACCGGACTCGAGAAAGAAAACTTCCAGCTTTTCGAAGGTAACTCGGCTCAACAGATTCGAAGTTTCTCGAGCGAGGATGCTCCTGTGTCTCTGGGTGTGATCTTCGACTCCAGCGGCAGCATGAGCAGCAAGATGGACCGCGCCAAGGAAGCGGTCATAGAGTTCTTCAAGACGGCGAACCCGCAGGACGAGTTCTTCATGATCACGTTCAACGATGAACCGGACGAGATCACCGACTTCACCAGTTCCGTGGACGACATTCAGAACAGGCTGGTCTTCGCCGTTCCTCGCCGCCGCACGGCGCTCCTCGATGCCATCTACATGGGCGTGAGCAAGATGCGTCAGGCCAAGTATCCGAAAAAAGCCCTGCTGATCATCTCCGACGGAGGCGATAACCACAGCCGCTATACCGAGAATGAGATCAAGTCACTGGTGAAGGAAGCTGACGTGATGATCTACGCCATCGGCATCTACGATCACTATGCCTCTGCCCCGGAAGAGCGCCTCGGACCACAACTGCTGAGCGAGATTACCGAACTGACTGGCGGACGCGCCTTTACCATCGATAACCCCAACGACCTCGGCGATGTTGCCACCAAGATTGGCGTAGAACTGCGCAACCAATATGTTCTGGGATACCGTCCGAGTAAAGTAGTCCGCGACGGCAAATGGCGTAAGATAAAAGTGAAGCTGTTGCCGCCGAAAGGACTGCCTCCTCTAAAGGTGTATGCCAGGACGGGATATTACGCCCCTGCCGAATAGGGCCTCGAAACTCTTATTCCTTCTTGCGCTCGCAATCTGCGCAGCCAGCCTGTCCGCGTATGTCTGGCCTCAATCCGCAGCCCAGCAGAGCCCGCCCGCAACTCCGCCGGCGAACGCTCCCGCTCACGAGCAGGATAGTCAGCCCCAGGACAATCAGGATCAAAAGCTCAACGACCAGGGAATCTTCGTCTTTAGAAAAGACGTGGACGAGGTCATGCTGCACGCCACCGTCGTCGATGACAAGCAGCGATTCGTGACCAATCTTGACCGCACCGCATTCACGGTTATAGAGGATGGCAAGCCCCAGCAGATCATTTCCTTCCACCACGTGGATATCCCGGTCGCAATGGGAATCGTCATCGACAATTCCGGGTCCATGCGCGAGAAACGCAACAAGGTTAATCAGGCAGCACTGAATCTTGTTCGCTCCAGCAATCCCAAGGACGAGGTCTTCGTCGTCAACTTCAACGATGAGCAATATTTGGACCAGGACTTCACCAACAATCTCTTGAAGCTAAAAGAGGCGCTGGAAAAGATCGATGCCCGCGGCGGAACTGCGTTGTATGACGCGGTCGTCGCTTCAGCGGATCATCTGAAGCAGAACGGAAGGCTGGAAAAGAAGGTCCTGTTTGTCGTGACTGACGGCGAAGACAACGCCAGCAGCGAAACTCTGGAACAGGCAGTGAAACAACTCCAGCAGGAGAATGGACCGCAAGTCTATGCCATAGGCATCCTTGGCGACGAGGAGCACCCGAAGCGCGCCAAGCGAGCTCTTGAGATCATTGCGCAGCGCACCGGCGGAATCGCCTTCTTCCCTAAGACCCTCGACGAAGTCGATGCCATCAGCCGCACGGTTGCCAACGACATCCGCAATCAGTACGCCATTGGCTACAAGCCCACCAATCCCAGGAACGCCGGTGGATTCCGCCAGATCCGCGTAGAAGCCAAGGCCAAGGGCCACTCCAAGCTGATCGTCCGCACCAAGACCGGCTACTATGCCGGCGTTCAAGCAGCGGCCGGTGGAACAAAGTAGCTTTGAAACTCATATAGGGACAGCCGCCTTCGGCTGTCCATCGAGTCCGCTCGACCTCTTTCAGTGAGCTGACCCAGCTTTCTCCAGCATCTCCGCCGCGGAGTCAATCAATGCCGATTCGTTATCCAACACTTTCGCCACGCGTGCGATCTCCTGCTCTGCCTCCGCATACCGTTTCTGTTCAATCCCCTCGCGCACCCCAGGAACAGTTTTCACTCCGTAACCGCTATAAACACCCGGAGCGTAGAGCAGATGTTTGTACCAGCCACGCCGCGGAAGTCCATCCTCAGCGGTCAGCCTTCGCTCACTCTCCATCAGTTTCACATTCAAAGCGCGAATAAATTCTGCCTGCTCTTCGTTGAGCGTCGCCTGCTTTCCAACCATGGCTTGGTGATATCGCTCCGCTCTCCGTGCCAGGGCATCAACAGCATTCTGCATGGGTGCAAAATTCAGATGCGGAGGCACGTCCTCGCGCGGAGGCGCCACCGTCGGACGACGCGGATCGTACGTCGCCTTGAACACACCTTCGTCTAATTCCTGATCCCGCTCGCGGATCTCCTCCTGCTTGTCCTTGAGCAGCTTTTCGAGTTCCTTCGTGTACTTCTCGACGGTGTCCGCCAGGTTCGTGAACTCAAACGGTAACACTTCGGCATCGGCCAGACGCATGACTGCCGTTCCCACGGTCTGCGACAATGCGCGCCCATACACGAACTCGGTGTCAGAAAAATGTGTGTACCAGTAAAAATCGTCATAGATCGAGTGATAGATGCCCTGTTCATCCTCGCCGCTATAACCGAGATCGAGAGTCGCGATCCCCAGATGATCCAGGAACCCGGTGAAATCCGTCCCCGAGCCCAATGCGCTGATCCGAATGTCCGGACGTTCCCGGATCTCCTTACGATCCTCCGCCGAAGCGTGCGCGATCAGCGAAAGATGTTCGCGCTGCCATACGCTCAGCCTCGTTTCGGGGTCCTCGATATCCCGCGCAACACCGTTGATGAAGTGTTCGAGCGAATGCGAGCCTCCCATATCGAGCAGCCCGCGGTCGTTTCCGTCAGTATTGATGTAAACCGCGGCATGTTGCCGAAGTTCCTCCGCGTGCGCCTCAACCCACTCCGTGGAGCCAAGCAGCATCGGCTCCTCGCCATCCCAGGCTGCGTAAATGATGGTGCGCCGCGGCTTCCAACCCTGCTTGAGCAGAATTCCCAGCCCACGCGCTTCCTCCAGCAACGGAGCTTGTCCGGAACCCGGATCCTCCGCTCCATTGACCCATGCATCGTGGTGGTTCCCGCGGATGATCCATTCGTCGGGTTCAACGCTGCCAGGAATCTTCGCGATCACATCATTCACCGGCTTGAGATCCCAGTTGAATTCCAGCTTGAGATGAACCTTCGCCGGCCCGGGCCCGACGTGATACGGGATCGGCAGGCTCCCGCGCCATTCGTTCGGCGCCATCGGACCCTTCAGCGCGGCAAGCAGTGGTTGCGCATCGCCGTATGAGATCGGAAGCACTGGTATTTTCGCGAGACTCTTCGCCTCCTTGAGCGGAAGGCGTTTCGCATCCGCGGTTGCGCCGACTCCTGGGGTCAGCGGGTCCCCCGGACTGGCAGAGGCGAAATCCATCACGCTGCCGCGTTGCACTCCGTTCGGATTGCGCATCGGTCCCTGCGGGAAAACGTCCTCGCGCGCGTACCCATCATCCTGCGGCTCGGAATAGATCAGGCATCCGATCGCCCCATGCTCGGCCGCCACCTTGGGCTTCACTCCGCGCCACGAGTGGCCATATTTCGCAATCACAATCGCACCTTTCACGGAAATTCCCAGCCGATCAAGCTTCTCGTAATCTTCCGGCAGGCCATAGTTCACGAAGACCAGCGGCGCCGTTACGTCTCCATCGGGCGAGTACACGTTGTAGGTGGGCAGTTGCTCCGATTTCTGGTCCGATGTCGGATCAATCGCAATCGCCGGTTCTTCCAATTTGGCCGTGTACTTGGTGGGCTCGATCATCTCCAAGACTCGGAGCTTCGGGGTAGGGAACAGCACATTGAATGTTTCGATATGCGCATCGAAGCCCCACTCCTTGAACCGCGCCAGAATCCACTCTGCATTGTCCTTGTCGTAGGGCGAGCCGACGTGATGCGGACGCGCACTCATCCTACGCATGTACTCTCGCAGGTTCGCGGGATCAGGAATGGCCCTGAACTTGGCTTCCCAATCGCGTTCGCTCTGGCTGGCTCGCGGAGAGTAGCCGGCAAGCGAAGCGTCCTCTCCAAAGAGTGTCGATGGAAAAACGAATGACAACACCAGCAGCACGGCGGCGCAACGTCGCATGCAAGTCCTTTCGGTGAGTGGAAGGTGGGCGCCAATTATAACCGGATCAACCACAACCGAGTTCAGCGCTTTGAGGACGTTCTGTACTGGCAAGTTCTCATGCTGGTTTTCCTTTGTGTCCTTGGTGGTTAGTGCATTTGGGTCCTAGGGCCAGTCCAGAATTGACGTTTTCCGCTCCCGCTGCGTACCCTGTAACGTGACCTCGAAAACCACAGAAATGTCCCGCCTGCGTGTCGCCGACGACATCACGCAATTAGTCGGCGAAACACCAATGCTGCAGTTGAAGCGTCTGGTTCCGGCCGGATCCGCAGATGTTTTCGCCAAATTGGAATATCTGAACCCCGGCGGCAGCGTGAAAGACCGCGCCGCCATCGGCATCATCAAGCGCGCCGAAGAGGAAGGGAAACTCTCTCCCGGAGGGACGATCGTCGAAGCTACTGCCGGCAACACCGGCATCGGACTGGCCCTCATCGGCGTGAACCGCGGCTATAAGGTGAAGCTGTTCGTGCCCGAACATTTCTCGGAAGAGAAAGTGAAAATTATGCGGGCGCTGGGGGCCGAAGTTTTCCGTACTCCCGATGCGGAAGGCATGCAGGGCGCGATTCGGCAAGCCAAAGCAGTCGTCGCCAAAGCTCCCGGCGCTTTCATGGCGGGCCAGTTCGAAAATCTCGCCAATCCTGACTTCCACTACGAAACCACAGCCCGTGAGATCTTCGAACAGATGGACGGCCGTATCGATGCGGTCGTCATCGGTTGCGGTACCTGCGGGACCTTCTCCGGAGTGGCTCGATACGTGAAAGAAAAGTTGCCGCACGCTCTGGGCATCGTGGTGGAAACCCAGGGATCGGTGCTCGGCGGCGGACAACCCGGTCCCCACAAAGTAGAAGGAATCGGCGCCAGTTTTATCCCAAAAACCCTTGATCGTTCTGTATGCGATGAAGTCATCATGGTGAAGGATGACGACGCTTTCGCAACTGTAAGCGCTCTGGCGGCAAAAGAGGGAGTTCTGGCAGGCTCCAGCGCCGGTGCTGCAGTCTTCGCCTCGTTGCAGATCGCGAAACGCCTGGGTACAGGGAAGCGGGTGGTCACCATCATCCCAGACTCAGCCGAACGTTACTTGTCGAAGAAAATCTTCGAAGGCGGAATGTAAGCCAGAGCGCCGGATCAACCTTTTCCACAGCAGATTCGACGGCTAATGTTCACATGACCTTGACTCTAGGATGGGCGTTCGACGACTCTGGTGATTTGCCGCCAAGACCAGCGCCAAAGGTGATGGAAACTGTAACGATGTTGACGTAAGTTCTTTGTCTTGAAGATTTTGCCTGTAAGCTGTTGAAACTAAAGGACTATTTTTCAATTTTCCGCTAAGTCGCTGATTCCAATAGACCGAGGGGGAGGGGGGATACCCCCGATATCCTATTTTGCCCAAAACCAGAAATCTCGGATTTGCCACACGTGCCATCCACGATGGGCAGCAACCGGACCCGCTCACCGGAGCGGTCACCGTCCCGATCTATCCAACCTCGACCTACGTTCAGCAGGGAATTGGGGAGCATAAAGGATACGAATACTCTCGTGTCTCCAATCCCACCCGCGCGCGACTGGAAGAGAATCTCGCCTCCCTCGAAGGCGGAATTGCCGCACGGGTCTTTGGCAGCGGAATGGCTGCCATCAATGCCATCGTCAGCATGCTCAAATCCGGCGATCACGTCGTCTGCGGCAACGATCTCTACGGAGGAACTCCCCGCCTCTTCAACACCGTACTGGTGAATTTTGGCTTGGAGTTCTCCTACATCGATACATCCGAAGCCGGGAACGTCGAGAAGGCGATCCGCAAGAACACGCGCATGGTTTATGTCGAGACGCCGACCAACCCGCTGATGCGCATCAGCGATCTTGCCGCCATCGCCGCGATTTGCCGCCGCCGGAAAATCCGGCTGGTCGTGGACAACACGTTCATGTCGCCTTACTTCCAGCAACCGCTCGCGCTCGGCGCGGATATGGTTGTTCACTCCACGACGAAATTCCTTAACGGACACAGCGATGGCCTTGGTGGAGTCGTTGCCTGCAAGCATCAGGAACACGCCGATCAGTTGGCCTACCTTCAGAAGTGCGCCGGAGCGATTCTTTCGCCGTTTGAATGCTGGTTGATTTTGCGGGGAGTGAAGACGCTGGCTGCGCGCATGGAGATCCACGACCGCAGCGGACGCATGGTCGCCGATTTCCTCTCGAAGCATAAGAAAGTGAAGCGAGTCTTCTATCCCGGATTGCCCGATCATCCGCAGCATGCCTTAGCGCAACGCCAGATGAGCGGATTCGGATCGATGATCACATTCGAAACCGGGTCCTTGAAGAACGCCAACAAGATGCTGAAGAAGTGCCGCGTATGCTCGCTAGGAGAGTCGCTGGGAGGAGTCGAGACCCTGATCTCGCACCCCGCAACCATGACGCATGCTGCATTAGGCGAGAAGGGAAGAAAGGCAATCGGCATCACGGATGGCCTGGTAAGAATCTCAGTCGGGATCGAAGATGTGGACGACATCCTGGACGATCTGGATCAGGCGCTGAGCGCAATCTAGTTTCTTCGGCGCGCATTCCGCGGATGGGACAATCTGGAGATTTTCGTGAGCGGGGAAACACAATCGAGGTCGCGCGAGTGGAACTCGGCCGTTTACCACCGTCTTTCCGGACCTCAGGTCAGTTGGGGAAAGAAGGTTCTCGCCCGCTTGCAGCTTCACGGGGATGAAGTCGTCCTCGATGCAGGTTGCGGCACCGGACGACTCACGGCCGAACTCCTCGAAGTTCTTCCACGCGGGCGAGTCGTCGGAATCGACCTATCGCAGAATATGCTCAGTTCCGCTCGTGAGCACCTTGCGGACAAATTCGGCAATCGCCTGACCCTGCTTGCTTGTGATTTCCTTCATCTTCCGTTCAGGCAAGCTTTCGACGTAGTCGTCAGCACAGCCGCGTTTCACTGGGTTCGCGATCATGACCGGTTGTTTCGCAACCTGCATGACATCCTGCTTCCCGGAGGCTGGCTGGAAGCCCAATGCGGAGGCGGTCCAAACGTGAAGCGCCTTCGCGATCGCGCCAACATCCTTGCGGCGAGGCCGAAGTTCGCGCACTACTTTCAGGACTTTCGTGAACCATGGCTGTTTGAGGATGCTGAAGGTGCAGCCGAAACCTTGCGTCGCGCCGGTTTCGGCGACGTGGAGACCTCCGTTGAATCTACTCCGACAACTCTGAACGACGCATCACAGTTCGCGGAGTTCGTGCGCAACATCATCCTGCATCGTCATCTTGAGCTGATTCCGACCGAGGAGGGCAAAGCCGAGTTCATCGCTACGCTCACGCAACAGGCTGCGAAAGATGATCCGCCTTACACGCTCGACTATTGGCGCCTGAATCTGCGTGGACGGGCAACTTGAACCGCTACTTCACTGAGTCGGCGATCCACTGCAGGTATGCGGGGCTGCCATCTTCAATGGCAACACAGATGCACTCCGGAAGATCGTAAGAGTGCAATTCGCGAATCGCATCGCGAACCGCAGGAAATTGTTCCGCCGTGGTTTTGATCAGCAGCAACCATTCATGGCTCGATTCCATCTTTCCTTGCCATCGGTAAACGGATTCGATCTGCGGCACCATGTTCACACACGCCGCCAGTTGCTGCTCAACGAGATGATGAGCAATTTTGTGGGCCTCTTCTTTCGAGCTTGCGGTGGACAGGACGATCCTCTTGTCGGTCATATAAAATCAGGCGTCAGCTCCAAGCTTCCCGCTGTCAGAGCGAAAGCGGCGGAGCGATGGAGCAACGCACTATGCTAACGCAAATCAAGTTTGGAACCTCAGGTTGGCGCGCGATCATGGCAGAAGAATTCACCTATGCCAATGTCCGCCGCGCAGTCACAGGCATCGCCCGTTACGTTTCGTCGCAGAAGTCCCACGGAGCTCGCGTCATCGTCGGTCGCGATCCGCGCTTCCTCGGTGAGACTTTCTGCTCGATCGCAGCGGAGATCCTCAGCGCGCACGGAATCACTCCACTGGTCTCGCCGGAACCCGCGCCAACTCCTGCGTTCGCGTACGCCGTTGTGCAAACCAAGGCCGATGGCGTGATCAACTTTACCGCCTCGCACAATCCTCCGGAATACAACGGCATCAAGTTCTCGACTCGCGACGGATGTCCTGCGCTCCCCGAAGTCACGAAGAAGATCGAAGCGGAGATCGTAGCTGGCGATAGTGCTCCTTCGTCCAGTCCTGCGAGTGGCGGTTCCCTGAAAGCTGAATCCCTCGACCCAAAACCTGGTTACCTGAAGCGTCTCGCCGACCTTGTTGATCTGACTGCGATCAAGAAGGCAGGTCTGAAGGTAGTGTTTGATCCGATGTGGGGAGCCGCGCGCGGGTACTCGGACGACCTGCTTTGCAGCACCGGATTGCAAGTGGCCACTGTGCATGATTACCGCGATGTGTTGTTTGGCGGACACGCACCCGAACCGGACGATCATCTGCTCGAAGACCTGCGCAAGAAGATGAGAGAAACCGGCGCACAGATCGGGATCGCGACTGACGGCGACGCCGATCGCTTCGGTGTGGTCGATTCGGACGGAACCTTTGTTCAGCCGAATTATGTGATCGCGTTGCTGTTCGACTACTTGGTCGAGAGCCGCGGATGGAAAAACGGCGTAGCGAAATCCGTTGCCACGACCAACCTGATCAATGCACTCGCGAAAGCTCACGGGGTCCCGTTGTATGAAACCCCCGTCGGTTTCAAATACATCGGCGAACTGATTATGCAGGACAAGATTGCGATTGGCGGGGAAGAGAGCGCAGGATTGTCGATTCGCCATCACGTTCCCGAAAAGGATGGAGTGCTCGCCGGGTTACTCTGCTGCGAGGCGGTCGCCAAGAGAGGGAAGTCGCTCGGCGAACAGTTGAAGGCGATCAGTAACCAGGTTGGTTCCTTCTTTCCCCTTCGCCAGAACTTCCGATTGACCGACGAGGTGAAGAAGAAGTTCACTGAGAAGTTGAGGTCTGATCCGCAGAGTTTCTATGGCCAGTCCGTCTGTGAAGCTGTGCGAACCGATGGACTGAAGCTGGTTTTGGACGACGGATCGTGGGTCGGCTATCGCTTGTCGGGAACTGAGCCCGTGGTTCGTGTTTACACGGAGGCTCGCAGCGAAAGCGGGCTTGAGAAGTTGAGCACGGCAGCCAAGCAGTGGATTTTTGAGTAGCGGATTTCGAGTAGAGGATTCTGAGTGAACAGATTTTCCCGGTTTTCGCGATTTACGCCTCCTGACCTGCGCTCCGTGGTCGATCGCGCGCCCCAGGCCGAGGCGCTGGCTGCATCTTCGATCGAGCGCATGCGCCCCTTTGCTCTGCAGGTTTACAGCTTGCGCCGGCGGATCGCCACAATTGCGGTGGTAGTTGCCGCAACATTGTTGTTTATTCACGTTATGTTCGGCGATAACGGCATGGTGGTCTACAAGAAGAAGCGCGCCGAACTGCTGACCTTGCGCCAGCACATTGGACGGGTCCAGCAGGAGAATGACCGGTACATGCAGCAGATTCAGGGTCTCAAGACGGACCAGACTGCCATCGAAAAAGAAGCCCGCGAACAGATGGGGTATGCCAAGCCGGGCGAGTACGTATACGTTCCTCCGGTTCCGCCGAAGCCGGCTCCTCCGGCGAATCACACGGCGAAAAACAGATAGCGTTATTTTCCACGGGTGCAACTTCTCAGTGCGCCTCTACCGTTTTGCGCTGACAATCAGGGCACGTCCCTGTGGTATAGTTCCCCCTGCTCCATCCAGATTTCCGGACGGGATTTGCTCTCCCGTCACGCGGTTGCGGCGTGGGGCCGCAACTTGAATTTCACAAAGGAGAACAACCGGTCATGAGAAAGGTTCTAGCAGTTTGTCTGGCGGCATGCTTTGTATGTGCGCTTTCCGCAATGGCGCTCGACGATATGGGGAAGAGCGCAACCGTGAAGGGTTGGGTCACTGATGACAAGTGCGGCGCGAAGGGTGCGAACGCAAAAGCCGAGGCCTGCACCAAAAAGTGCCTCGAGAGCGGAGCCAAGATGGTCGTTGTCACCGATGGCGACCAGAAGGTACTCATGGTCGATAATCCCGATGCCCTGAAGGGACATGAAGGACATCACGTCGCCGTGACCGGCACGATGAAGGGCGACTCGATCCACGTAGATAGTGCGAAGATGCTGTGAGATTGAATGCTTGAAGAAACAAGGGCGGCCTTTTCGGCTGCCCTTTTGTTTTGCCCTGTGCTGGTGGCTGACACGGGCGAGGTTAGCCATACCAGCTAGCGGACTACTCCTTCCAGCGGTGAGCTTGCTGTGGCATACAACTTCTTCGGCATGCGGCCGGAGAGATAGGCTTGGCGTCCCGCGATCACTCCGTTTTTCATCGCCTCCGCCATCAGCACCGGATCCTGCGCGTTCGCAATTCCCGTATTCATCAAGACGGCGTCGGCTCCAAGTTCCATCGCGATCGTCGCGTCGGAAGCCGTTCCGACACCTGCATCGACGATTAGAGGCACGCCGCTGATCATCTCGCGCAGGATGCGGATGTGCGCTACGTTCTGAAGACCCATGCCGCTGCCGATGGGCGCGCCTAAAGGCATAATCGTTGCTGCCCCTGCATCGATGAGGCGCTTCGCGAACACAATGTCATCCGACGTGTAAGGCAGGACCGTGAAGCCTTCCTTCACCAACACCCGTGTAGCTTCCAGCGTGGCCTGCACGTCGGGATAGAGTGTGGCCTGGTCGCCGATGACTTCCAGCTTCACCCAATCTGACAGGCCGACTTCACGCCCCAGGCGTGCCGCACGGATGGCTTCATCTGCCGTGTAGCATCCCGCGGTGTTGGGGAGCAGGAAATATTTCTTTGGATCGATATAGTCGAGAAGCGATTCCTTGCTGCGATCGAGATTGACGCGGCGAACGGCGACCGTGACCATCTCGGCGCCACTGGCTTCCAGCGCGCGCGCAGTCTCCTGGAAGGATTTGTACTTTCCCGTGCCAACGATGAGGCGAGAGCGGAAGGAACGTCCGGCAATAACCAATGAGTCCGACATGGGGACATTGTAATGAAAATCCGGTGGCAAGGGCGAGGACAGCAGATTCCTCGCCGCTCCGCCGGTTCAGAATGACACAGCGTTGGACCTTCGCTGTTTGGAATGGCAACTCTGGCGGGACCCGGCGCGCAGGTGAGATGTATCATTCTTGCGCAATCATTTTCTTGAACACGAATTGGTGACATGAGTGATCCCACGGCTGGTCTGCTGCATTCCTTCAGGACGTTTCTTAAAGAGGCGGAAGACGGCGCGCCGATCCCGGCGGTCGATGCGCAGGACCTGAAGCACCTGCATGAATTGTGTGTGGAGCGCTCGAAGCGCTATGTCGGCAAAGACGGTGTCATCAGCCTGGATGTGACCGAGCGTGCCTGCACTCCGGGAGCGAATGTGCCGGCGGTGTGGCTGCGGCATACGCAGTTGCGCCAGCTATACCGGCAGGGTCTGCTGGCGCAGTGGCAGCATGGGACTGAGTTGGAGCATGCGGTGTTTCGGTTGGCTGCGAAGATTCCGATGACGGGCGTGCAGTTGGATCAGGACCGTTTTCTTCGGGAATTGCGGGAGCAGAGTGGTACCCGTGGATGAAGTGAGGAGAGGGTAGGGATGCTTCGACTGCGCAATGAGGCCGCTATCGCGTCCTCATTGCTACGCTCAACATGACAAATTGCCTTATTGCGAAACGGTAGCGGCCTCGGCTTGCGCGTACAGATCGTCGATCTGTTGGCGGTAACGGTCTTCGATGACGCGGCGGCGAAGTTTTAGTGTCGGGGTCATCGCTCCATCGGCGATCGTGAATTCGTCGGGCACCAGCAGGACTCGCTTGAGTTTTTCGAAGCGCGCGAGATTCTGGTTGATGCCTTCGATGATCTCTTCGTAGAGGCTCTGTACCTTCGGATTCGCGATCAGGTCCGCGCGAGACGAGAACGAGACGTTGTTCTCCAGCGCCCACTGTTCAAGCAGCGTGAAATTCGGGGACACGATCACCGCGGGAAACTTGCGGCGGTCTCCGAGAATGGCCGCCACCCCGATCAGTGGATTCAGCTTCAGGGAATTCTCGATCGGCTGCGGTGCGATGAACTTCCCGCCTGAGGTCTTGATCAAGTCTTTCTTGCGATCCGTGACCGAGAGATATCCGTCGGCATCGATGTTGCCGATATCGCCCGTCTTGAACCAGCCGTTCTCCAGCGCCGATTTCGTTTCTTCCGGACGATTCCAGTAGCCCTTGAAAACCGATGGGCCGCGCACCAGGATCTCGCCATCCTCGGCGATGCGGACTTCAATATTAGGGAGAGTCTTGCCGACCGTGCCGATGCGATGGTTGATCGGAGTGTTCACGGCGATGACCGGCGAGGTCTCAGTCAGGCCATACCCTTCATGAATGCGAATGCCGACTGTCGCATACCACTCGGCTAGTTCGCGGCCGAGCGGCGCTCCTCCGGAGATGAACGTCTCGACTCTTCCTCCCATGCCTTCGCGGATTTTTGAGAATACGAGTCTGTTCGCCAGCTTCCATGCGCCTGCAGATGGCGTATTTCCAGCAAGGATGTCCGGCTTCGTATTCCTTCCCCACCGAGATCGCCCAGTCGAAAATGGCGCGTTTCGGAAATCCCCTGGCTTTCTGTTCGGCCTGCGCGTAAATCTTCTCGTACACGCGGGGAACTGCGACGAACAGCTGGGGTTGAACTTCCTGGAGAGCCTGCGGCAGTTGTTCAATGAAAGGGCAGTAGGCCAGGGTGACTCCGTGGTAGAGCATGGACAAGTCCACGTGGCGGGCAGTGATGTGGCAGAGCGGCAGAAATGAAACGCTGGTCAGCCCGGGATGCATATTAAATCCCAACAGAGAGCATTGGATATTGGACGCGATGTTGCCATGCGTCAGCATCGCTCCCTTCGACGTGCCCGTAGTCCCGGAGGTGTAAACAATAGTCGCAAGTTGATCAGGAGTCGCGGCCCGCGCGCGAGATTCGATTTCTGCGCCCAGATCGGACGGGCCTTGGCGAGTCATGCGGCTCATCCTGACGCATTGATCCGTAAAGGTCGCCTGGTCGCCCGTGAATTCGAGTTCGTCCATGGCCACGATTTTTTCGAGGTTAGTTTCAGGAAGGATGGAAAGGACCTTGTGCAGTTGATGAGCGGACGAGAGAAAGATGGCGCGACATCCCGAATCCTTCAAAACGAACGCACTCTGCTCGGCAGTCAGGGTCGTGTACAGCGGGACCGTTACGGCGCCCAACAGCAGGCTCGCCATATCGGCGATGGGCCATTCAGGCCGGTTTTCGCTGAGGAGGGCGATGCGATCTCCCGGACGAATGCCCATGCTATGAAGAGCCCGCGCCGTGCGTGCGACGCTGACGCCGAATTCTCGCGAGGAGATGGGCAGCCACTTCCCGGCATGGCGGTAGAGCATGATCCGGTCGAGATTGCGCTCAACCGCAGCGAAGAAGATATCGTTCAGGGTGGCGATGCTCATGGCGTGGTCCTGGCCAAATCCGCGAGAGAATGCGAACCGCTGCGAATGAAATGTACTGTGTTGTGCTCGGTCTGAGCAACGTGAAAGGTGCGTGGCAGGAAGCCGAGTTGACACGGATTTGACACCTCAGTTTACCGCAAAAGGCTTGGCAGGGTATTCTGTGGGGGACTCCCGTGGGGGGAGTTCCGCATGAAAATGAGACTTTCCGGCCTGCTGGCGGCAGTGTTGCTGGCGGGCACATTAGCCACTAGCTTCCCGGCCTTTGCCCAGGCCAAGAAAGAAGGATCGAGCATGCCCAAGGTTGGGGATATGGCTCCTGACTTCACGCTCAAGCACTTCGATGGTACGGATCTGAAAGACGTGAAGTTGAGTGACTACCGGGGCAAGAAAAACGTCGTGCTGGCGTTTTACATATTTGCCTTCACCGGTGGTTGAACGCAGCAGATGAAGAACTTCCAGGCGAATCTGAAGACCCTGGAAGCTTCTGACACCCAGGTCCTGGGTGTAAGCATGGATAGCGCCTTCGCCAACAAAGCTTTTGCCGACCAGATTGGAGTCACCTTCCCGCTGTTGAGCGACTGGGGCGGCAAAGTTACCCACGAGTACGGAATCTACAAAGACGAATATCAAGCGCCGCGCCGCGTGAACTTCCTGGTCGGAAAAGATGGGAAGATCATCGAGGAGCAGGTGGACAAGGATGCGATCGATCCCAAGAAGATCGTGGACACCTGTTCGCGACCGAAGATGAAGGAATAGCTTCCCCGGAAAACGTCACCGTCAACATCCCTACTCTAGCCGCGAAGTAAGGGGCTGGAATGGGGATGTTGACCTCTGTTCCCAAGTACCTTCCTTGCAAGCACTTCCCGCCGGCAGGAAACTAAAGCGTCTCTATCGTGTTTAAAGACATGAGGGTAAGATCGAAGCGAACGGCCTGCTGTTGCACCGTTTGGGAGACCTTATGAGAACACGCACGCTGTGGTCATGGATGGTTCTGCTACTAAGTCTTGCATTTGTTCTTCAATTCTCCATGCTAGCTCGAGCGCAGGATAACGATCAGGATCAGAATAATGATGACGACCAGGGCACGGCACAGGATCCTCCGGGACGCGTTGGCCGGCTGAACTACTCGCAGGGATCGATCTCATTTCGTCCCGCTGGCGAGGATGAGTGGGTGACGGGCGTTCCGAACCGGCCGATGGTGACCGGCGACGATCTTTGGGCGGATGACAATTCGCGGGCGGAAGTACACATTGGCTCGACAGCGCTGCGCCTGGGCGAGAAGACGGGGATCACCTTCCTCGATCTGGACGATCACAATACTCAGATCCGGCTCGCGCAGGGATCGCTGATCCTGCGGGTGCGTCATCTGGATGATGACGATAACTACGAAGTCGATACTCCGAATATCGCATTTGCGCTGCGGCAGCCGGGCGAATATCGGCTGGACGTGAGCCAGGACGGAAACCAGACCGTCGTAACCGTGTGGCATGGCCGCGGTCGCGCCACTGGCGGCGGCTTCAGCTATACGGTGGTCGCGGATCAGTCGGCCACATTTACCGGGAACGAGCAGCATTTGGACTACGATCTCGGACAAGTTCCCCGACAGGATGGTTTCGATCAATGGGCATTCGATCGCGACGAGCGGGAAGACAGGGCCGATTCGGCCAATTACGTTTCCCGTGAAATGACCGGCTACGAGGATCTTGATCAATACGGCGACTGGAGGTACGTCGCGGGATACGGTCCCTGCTGGCGTCCGCGTGCTGTAGTTGTGGGTTGGGCTCCGTATCGTTACGGTCACTGGGCCTACGTTGGGCCGTGGGGCTGGACTTGGGTCGAAGATGAGCCTTGGGGCTTTGCGCCGTTCCACTACGGACGCTGGGCGTTCGTGAGCGGCGGATGGTTCTGGGTGCCGGGACCGGTGGTGGTAAGGCCGGTGTGGGCTCCGGCGCTGGTCGCGTTCGTGGGCGGCGGACCGGGCTTCCATTTCTCCGCAGGAGTGGGCGTGGGATGGTTCCCGCTGGCTCCAGGGGAAGTCTATGTCCCCGGATACCGCGTAAGCCGCGGGTACGTGAACCAAGTCAACATCACCAACACTACGGTGAATGTCACCAGGGTGACGAACGTGTACAACACGGTGATCGTCAATCGCAATACGACGATCAACAACATCACTTATGTGAATCAGCGCGTGAATAACGGCGTCACGGTGGTGTCGCATGATGCCTTTGTGAATGCGCGGCCGGTTCATCAGAACCTGATGCGGGTAGACCAGCGCGAAGTGGTTTCGGCGCCGGTGACGCGAATGGTTGGGGCCGAACCGGTTCGCACGAGTGTGATTGGTGCAGGACGCCCGGTTTCGGTGCGGCCTCCGGTGGCGATCGTCAGCAGGCCGGTCGTTTCGGTCAGGACGCCTCCTCCACCTCCGCAATCGATCGATCGGCGGCAGGCACAATTCGGCGGACGTTTGAATGAGCAGTCCCTGGTGCGGCCAGTAGGACCGGCGCGACCGGCTCCGGTGAACCAGGGTTCCATGGATCAGGGTTCCGCAAATCAGAATCGACGGGTGCAGCCTCCCGTCAATCAGAGTGGACGCTCGCAGCAGCCAACGCAAGACGGCTTCCGTCCGTTTAGTGCTCCGAACAGCGGCAATCCGCAGGCGCATCCAATGCCGAACACGCAACCGCGCACCTATGAACAGCAGGGGAATGCGCAGCCGGACAATCGGAATGCGCAACCAGAGAATCGGAATGCTCAACCGGAGAACCGGAATGTGCAGCCTCCGGAAAACCGGATGCAGCCGACGAACCGGGACTTCCGCGAATCCACCAGGCAAAATCCGCCGGAGAGTCATCCGCGGGTAACGCCGGCGCCCCCGGTGCAGGAGCGCACTCCGCAGCAGGAGCAGCAGCAAGAGCAGAAGTTCAACCAGTGGCACCAGCAACGGCAGGCTTCGCCGCCTCCGCAAGCGCGTGCTCCGGAGCCAAAGCCGCAGCAGTCGCGGCCTGCTCCGCAAAGGCAAGAACGGCCTGCTCCGCAAAAGGAAGACAAGAAAAAGTAGCGTTTGACGCTGGCACCGCGCAGTGTGATAGGGTTCGCAGGAGATGATCGTGCGGACCAAGAACTGAGAAATCCAACGCCGGGAGCGGCGCATCCACTCCCGGCGTAGTTTTTTGGGATTGCGACACACAGAGATGAACGAGACCAAGCGTTCGTACATCAACTGGATGGACCTGCTGTGGCTGGTTTTCCTGGCGGGGCTGGCGCTCGTGCCGCCAGTCAAGGAGATCCACAAACAGCTGATCCTGCTGGCGTTCGGGATCCTGCAGCTCTCCGAGGGGTGGTTTATCGGACGGGTTCCCCGCCGCGGGCCAACGTACGTAGTTCTGCTCAAGATCGCCCTGGCGACGCTTCTCGTGGATCACACGGGTGAGATCAGTATCAATAGCAGCTATTGGCCGATCTACTTTTTGCCCGTGATGACTGCCGCCGAGTATTTCGGACCGCTGGCGACGATGCTGTGGACTGCGCTGGGTTCCGCTTTTTACTGCTCCTATCTTTACCCGGCGCTGCAGGACTACGAGATTACGGAAGAAAACTATGCGCTGCTGGCGATTCGAATTCTCTTTTTCTTTCTTGCCGCAGTAGTGGTCAATCGATTTGTCGTGGAGAATCGTCGCCAGACGCAGCGCTATCAGGAACTGGCGGAGACTTTGGCGGAAACAAACCGGAGACTGGAACGCGTACAGGCGGAAGCGCGGCGATCGGAGCGCCTGGCGGCTCTGGGGCAGCTTTCCGCTGGACTCGCTCATGAGATCCGGAACCCTCTGGGAGTCATCAAAGGTTCGGCAGAAATGCTGAACCAAAAGCTCGCCGGTTCCAATGAACTGGCTGCCGAACTCGCCGGATATATCTTGACCGAGTCGAACCGGCTGAGCGCGCTGGTGACGCGGTTTCTTGATTTCGCGCGGCCGCTGCATGCCGATCTCGCGCCTCAGGAAATTACGGCGGTGCTGGATCGGGCATTGAACGACGTCGCGCAGCTTTGGAAGGGATCTCCAGTCCGGGTCGAAAAGAACTACCAGGAAAGTCTGCCGCAGGTCGCATTGGACGAAGGCCTTGCCGAGCAGGCATTCGTGAATCTCATTCAGAACGCTTACGATGCCATGAGCGCCAACGGCGGGGTGCTGCACGTACAGGCGCAGCGATCTCGCCAGAATAGTCGTAATGGAGATGCTGTCGAGGGAGTGGAAGTGCGCATCGAGGATACGGGGCCGGGCATTTCTCCCGAACTGCGCGAACAAATGTTCAATCCCTTCGTGACTACCAAGAAGAACGGTGTGGGATTGGGATTGTCGATCGTGTCGAAGATTGTGGACGGCCACCACGGATCGATTCGGGTGGAAAGCCCCACGAATGCTGCGGGCAACGCGGCGCAAGGGTCGGGGGCGTGCTTCATCATGTTCTTTCCAGCCGCGAGCGCATCGACGGACGCGGCCACCCATGCTCATCTGGTGATTTCGTGATACGAAAAGAAGTGAGGGGAGCGTACTGATGCCGGCCATCCTGATTGTCGAGGACGAGGCGAAGATGCGCCGCCTGCTCGAGTTGAATCTCGGCGAGGATGGCTTCACGACCTTCTCCGCGGAAGACGCTGAAACCGGACTGAAGTTGCTGCAACAGAATCCCATCGACCTAGTCGTCACAGATCTCAAACTTCCCGGAATGAATGGGCTCGAATTTCTGCAATCGGTGAAACGCCAGAACGCGGCTTTGCCGGTCGTCGTGATGACAGCCTTTGGCAGCGTGGAAACAGCGGTTGACGCCATGAAGGCGGGGGCCAGCGATTATGTGTTGAAGCCGTTCTCGCTGGCTGAGATGCGGCTGGTCATCCACAAGGAACTGGACGTACGCAACCTGCGGGAAGAGAACCGATCCCTGCGCGAGGCGCTGGGCAAGCGCTACTCCCATCCGAATGTGGTGGCGCGGAGTCCCAAGATGCAGGAAGTTCTGGCGACGTTAGAGCGGGTTGCGCCTACGAACGCCACCGTCTTGCTTGGAGGGGAAAGCGGAGTTGGCAAGGACCTGATCGCGCGCGCGATCCACGAAAAATCGCGACGTGCCTCCGGGCCGTTCCTCAAGATCAACAGCACCGCCATTCCCGAGAACCTGCTCGAGAGTGAGTTGTTTGGCTTCGAGAAGGGCGCATTCACCGGAGCAGTCGCGAGCAAACCCGGAAAGTTCGAACTGGCGGACAAGGGAACGCTGTTTCTCGACGAGATCGGAGATGTGCCGCCTGCAACTCAGGTGAAACTGTTGCGTGTGCTGCAGGAGCGCGAATTCGAACGGCTGGGTGGAACGAAGACGGTGAAGGTGGATGTCCGCCTGGTTGCCGCGACGAACCGCGACTTGCGCGAGGCCTTGGAGCAGGGCACATTTCGCGAGGATCTTTACTACCGGCTCAATGTGGTGCCGATCGATATCGCTCCACTGCGCGAACGCAAGGAAGATATTCCGGATCTGGTCAACTTGTTTATCGCACGCTTCGCTGGCGATTCCGGCAAGCTGATCGAAGGGATTACCCCGGACGCGATGCCGATGCTGGTGAGCTACCACTGGCCGGGCAATGTGCGCGAACTGCAGAATGTAATTGAACGCGCGTGTGCGCTGTCTAAAGGATCGATGCTTGAGACGTCGGACATCCATCTGGATGTGCGTGCGCCGAAAGCCGGCAATGGGGCCAATGGGTTTCTTCCTGACGGCATGACCCTGGAGCAGTGGGAAGACGAGATGGTGAAGGAAGCTCTAAAACGGGCGAATGGGAATAAGAGCCAGGCGGCCCGCCTGTTGGGGCTGTCGCGGAATGCATTGCGTTACCGGTTATCGAAGATTGGGATTGCGGACGACATTGAGAAAGAGTGACCGCGTTGGGCGGCTCGCTTACTCGGACTTGATCAGCATGCAGGTTACGTCGTCGTGCTGAGGGGTGTTGCCGACGAAGAGATCCAGTTCAGACATCAGGCGTTTCAGCAGCTCACTCGGCTCCACCGATCGATTGGCTTCGATCGCGTTCAGCAGCCGTCCTTCTCCGTATTCGTTCTGCTTTGCGTTCTCTGCCTCTACCAGTCCATCCGTGAAAATGACGAGCCAGTCGCCCGGGGCCAAGGTGACCTGCGCGGACTCATATTTCAGGTCCGGCATGATGCCGAACGGCAGTCCGCCCACGTCCAGGCGTTCGATGAGTCCACTGGTGCGGCGCAGCATCGGATTGTTATGTCCCGCGTTGATGTAGTCGAGGGTGCGGTTCACCGCATCGTATTCCGCTAGAAAGGCCGTAGTGAAGCGCAACCCGCCCTGACTGTTGGTGCAGGCGTACCGGTTCATGTTCGCGGCGAGTTCGGGAAGTGCGACTTGCGCCGTGGAAAGAGTTTTCAAACTTGCCTGGAACGTGGCCATCAGCATAGCCGCAGGAATGCTTTTTCCGGCAACGTCCGCTACTGCCAGTACGACCCGATTTTCCGCATTGGTTTTCCCTGGTCGGGGAAAGACATCGTAGTAGTCCCCGGCTACGGTATTTGCCGGACGCGTGGAGTACGCGATTGCCAGACCGGGTATCTGCGGAGGGGCGCCGGGCAGCAGCCAGGTCTGGATCTCTTTCGCGATCTGCAGGTCGCGCTTCATCACCACGCGATCGGCGATTTCAAGAACCAGCAGTAGAAGCAGAAGAAGGCCGCCCCAGAATTGCAGATTGAACTCGTAGGCATAAACCTTGCCCGCTTGATCGGTGTACCGAAATCCGCTGTGCGGAATGATCAACAGAATCAGGGCGAGCAGTAATAAAACGCGACGCGCGGGAGACAACTTCTCGAAGACCGCCCAGAAGAATTCCTTGATGACATGAATGTGCCTCCCACGATCCGTCAACCCATCAGGAGTTTTCGCAGCGACATCTTTCGAATACAGGCGGTAGCTGGCGCGGGCTTCGGATTCGAACTGCGACCAGAGCTGGCTGACCTCCAGCCCATCTGTGACCCGACGCCAGAAATTGTGGAGTCGAACGCCAAAGGGAACAGGCGGAACGGGCTGTCCAGCTGGTGGGGATGCGGTAGCCATCGGGGTTAACCGAAGATTATAGACGATCGACAGCGTGAGGCATTGAGTTATCGAGCCATTGAGTCATCCAGCGATTTCAGAATAAGCTCATTTGCTCTTCAAAAGCTTGCACCGGCCACTTCGTTGCGAATGCTGATCGCTCGCGGCGGCGTCTGAGCTTGTATTTCTCCCGCAAGCGGCTGATGAGTTCGGAGAGTCGTTTTGCATAGGCCGCAGGCACGAAGGCTCGATGCTGATATCGCCGGCGGTAGTTCTCGGCAAGGTGCGGGAAATACTGCTGCAGAAACGGAAGAAATACCGCAGCGGAGCATGGCTTCAGGAATAACGGGTTGGCAAACACATAGTCAGCTCCAGAATCTGCGGCAGCCTGGATCAGGGACTCGAGATCTTTCGTCGCATCGGTTATTCCGGGGACGACTGGCGAGCAACTGATTCCGACGCGCAGACCCGCGCTTGCCAGTGCCCGCACGGCGTCGATTCGAAGATCGGGACGAGGGGCGCGCGGCTCGAGAATCCGGGCGAGATTCGTGTCCAGAGTCGTGATTGTGATGTGGACGGACAATTTGTTCGATTCAGCAACTTTCCTGAGCAATTCCAGATCTCGAGTGATCAGGTTCGATTTGGTCACGATGCCGAGTTCGTATCCGCGATGGCGTGCGAATTCCTCCAGAATTGCCCGGGTGACCTGATAGCGGCGTTCCGCAGGTTGATAGGGATCAGTTGCGGTGCCGAGCGCTATGGACTCGCCGGGCCTTACGCGCCGGAGTTCATGCCGCAGCAAATCCGCAGCATGCTGCTTCACGTAAATCTTCTGCTCAAATTCCATGCCGTCGCGCATTTCCATGAACTCGTGCGTGTAACGCGCGTAGCAGTAGCGGCATCCGAATTCGCATCCGCGGTAGGGATTGATGGTCCACTCGAATGGCATCGCCCTTTTGCTGACGCATCGGTTCAGCAGAGACTTGGACGGCAATGTGAAGTATTCGACATCATGCCCCTCGCGGAGAGACTCGCCTTCAGCCGCCAGGCGGGCTATCCCGATGAACTGAGGTTTACCGGAATCTGGAAGCAGCGGCAGGGAAGACATGATATTCGCCTTTTATTCGCCAATGGTACTGCGCGTTGTGGGGGGTGTCAAGGCGGGAAATCCTGTACTCAGTTGATACTACTTTGCCGCGCGCGGCTCGAAGCGCCGGAGGAGGTACACGGCATCCCGATCAGTGGCTTCGCCGTTCTTAGGCTGTTCCCCGAGAAGCACGAGCCGGTAGGTTGGGCGGAAATTCCCGTCGCCGTTTACGTGAGGGAAATGCGCACCCGAAAAGGTGATCCGGCTGCTATAGCCCAGAGCCAGAATTCCGAGAAGCCCAAAGTACGCACAATAGGCAATGAGAACGGGGCGTAGCACGCGCGGCGAAAATATGCGTCTCAAACCGACGAGCATGTATCCCATCAGAAACGGTACAAACGGCAGCCACAACCTGGTATCGAACCACGGATATCCCCCGACGATCGACGCGCCTCCAACGACATAGACGAGAAGCGAATCGATCTCGCGTCGCTTGGTCCACAGTCCAATCAAGAATGCGACGATCGCAAAACCACCGAGAATCTTCGCTGGGATTTCGAGTGCTGCCGGGAGCTTCGAAAGGGGTGCGTTGGCCACCATCTCGCCCCACTCTGCCGTGTGGTATCCGATGTTGGTGGTAATGCTGCGGACAATTCCCCGGTGCAGAAAAATCGGGAGATTGAACTGCATGTAGCGGGAATGGAAGAATACATTCCCGACTACGACAGCGATGATCAGCAGGAGGCCAAGAAGGATCAGGCGATATTGGTGGAGAAGTGGATAGATTCGCCGGGCGCCTCGCTTACCTCCCATTGCGGCCCAAACGAAGGCAGGTATCAGGACGATCCCGATCGTGCGCACTTCAATGCACAGAAAGATCAAGGGGACGAGGGCAACGAGCCACAGCCATCGGATCGCCCGCTCCTCCGCTTCAAACTTGGCCAACAGCACTAGACACGGCACCGAAAGGCCGAAGTAACTGATGTCGCTCAAAGGGTAAGTCGCGTTTCTGACCATCAGATACGAGAGAAGCGTGAGAAGCGAGATCACTTGCGCTGTTTCCCTGGAGAAGCCAAACGAAATGCGGAGGACAAAGTAAGCCGTCCATGCGCCCCACCCGAGCAGCACGCAATTCAACGCCACGATAGCCCAGGAAGTTCCCAGGCCCAGTTTGGCTAACAGGAAAATCAGGGCGGGATAGCCCGGAGGCCGCATTGAGCGGACGCCGTGAAGCAAAAAGCCGTGGCCATCGAGCGCGGAACTGGCTTGCAGCAGGTAGTCCACTCCGTCATTGATGAGCCGCAAAGGAGTGGCGCATTGTGCCGCGTAAGCCAACGCTGCGAGCAGAAAAGCGCACAGAATCGCTGCTTGCCGCGCGCGTCCACGTGATTTCGCAGGCGTTGCGGTGACGACGGATTGCACGCGTGAGTGCACTATTCTTCTTGGGATAGCGTCAGATTCAGCGGTAGAACCAAGCTACTTCTGCTCAGCCGTACTTTCTGCCGGCTTGTCGAACAACTTGGGATCCAACTGAGGATTCAGTTCGATCTTCTGAAACTCCGCCGTGCTGGTCTGCTGCCCATTCTGCGTGTTGGCATGTTTATAGGGCATCGTCAATCCATCGGCGGTGCGCCACTCTGACAGTTCAGTTTCGCCATCGAATGGCCCGCCTTGCCCCATGCCTTTGTACTTCTCGCGAAGAATGTGACCGTTCGAAGGATCGACGTACCAGCGCACCCAGGGAATCGCTCCGCCGATATCCAGAATGGCGGCATCAATGTCGCCGACTTTCTCCGTTCCGGCAGCCGTGAAGGTGAACGCCGGGTCTTCCACATGTTGAGCGACATAAACGAGATCGTGGTGCATCTGCGCCATCATCTCGGTCTTCTGACCAGCCGGTAAATTGCGCGAACCCATCCCGGGCAGGGACATGTACGCCGCATTCGGACTGGCTACGATGGTCAGCTTGCCCTGAGGAATTTGCATCTCGACGTGCATGCTGTCGGGGAACGCAAGATAAACGTCCACCGGCGACGGCGGATTCCCGGAATCGCTCTCCGCGATGTTGACGTGCATGGTTTTGATGGACTGCAACTTCGGCAGTCCTCCCATGGCGGCAGCTACTTTCGCTGCCAGTGCCTTGCCTTCTGGATTCGATGCGGCGGGTTTGGACTCCTCGGCCCCGCCTGCTGGCGACGGGATCGTGATGTCGATCTCCTTCACCGAACCGAGCGAGGACAGCGGCTTGTCGAATTCTTTCGTATTGCCGACGACCAAAATCGCGAGTTGATCTTTGTGTAGGTACTTCGTGGCCACGCGGTTTACGTCCGCCGCTTCGACCTTCTTGATCTCCGACTGATACTTGTCCAGCCAGTCTGGAGGATATCCATAGAACTCGTACGTCATGCGCTCGGTGAGAATCTTATCGGGCGAATCGAGGCGGAAGATAAATGCGTTAAGAATCGCATCCTTGGCACGCTGAATTTCGTCGGCCGTGATCGGCTGCTTCGCGAGATCCTCGATGTCCTGATCGGTAGCCTGGATGGATTCCACCGTGCTCTGACTCTTGGTTCCGAGCGAAATCTGCAGGATACCGAGATGGCCAAAGTTGGCGCCGATGCCGCCGCCGACTCCGTACGCGAGTCCCCGTTTGGTGCGAATGTCATTGAACAGGCGGGAAGAGAATCCTCCGCCGAAGGCTTCGTTGAATACGCTGATGGCGTAGTAGTCCGGGTTGTCGCGGGTTACTCCGAGTGCGACCATCCGGATGTTGCTCTGGTTCACGTCTTCTTTGGGAATCAGGTAGTAGCCGGGCTTCGCCGGAGAGTACTGAACCTTAGGCTTTTCGAACTCGGGTCCTTTCGGCCAGGATTCGAATGCGGCGCGCAGGCGCGCTTCCATGGCGGCCGAATCGAAGTCGCCGCTGATCCCAAGGATAATGTTGTTAGGGTGAACGTATTTCGCATGCCAATCGACCAGATCCTGGCGAGTGACGGCAGCGATAGTGGAGTATTCGGTGTCGCGCGCGTAGGGGTTCTCCGGACCATACGCCAGTTTCACGGCCTCCCGGTGTGCGATTTCGGAAACTTCATCGTTGCGCCGAGAGATCGCATCGCCTTCGGCTTTCTGCGCGAGTTCCAGTTTGTCGGCGCGGAATTCCGGATTCTGCAGAACATCCATGAATACTTTGAAGACGTCGTCGAGATCGCCTTTCAGGCAGGAGAAGCCGATCGAAGTGGAATCGGGACCTCCGCCAGTCTCAACCTTCGCGGCACGTACTTCGAGGAAATCATCGAGCTGATCGCCAGTTTGCGTCTTGGTGCCGCCGGTCCGCCAGACATCGCCATACATATCGACGAGACCGACCTTGTTCGCGGGTTCGCTGACGGAACCACCGCGAATGCGGGCTGAGCCGCCGATCAGCGGCAACTCATGATCCTCCTGCAGGAAGATGATCATGCCATTCGAAAGCTCGATCCGTTTGGGCTGCTTCGGGTGGAAAGCCGGCAACTGCGGGATCGGAATCTGCTTCCAGCTTTGCACCTGGGCGGCGGCCGGGATTAGAAATACGCTCGCTATCAGCGCAACGACGATGGTCCGCTTCATTGTCCACCTCCCTGTTTCGAATCTCCGGCGGGCTGGCCGCCTTCGCCGGGAGAGGCTCCGCTGGCTGCGTTCTCGATGATGCCGACAGTGCGGTTTGAATCGTTAAAGACCTCATTCGCAACCCGCCGGATGTCGGCTTTCGTCACTTTGTCGATGCGATCTACGGATCGAAACAGTTCGCGCCAGTCGCCGTAGCGCGTCTGATAGGTCGCGAGTTGGGTAGCAAGCCCCTGATTGTCGGCGAGACCTCGGATCAGGTTCGCCTTGCTGCGCGTCTTGATCATCTTGAGTTCATCGTCGCTGATGTCTTCCTTCTTCAGGCGGTCGATCTCGGCATGGATCGCGTCCGCCATCTCCTGCGGCTTGTGGCCCGGCAAGGGCACGGCAAGAAATGCGAACAGGTGCGGATACTTGATCCCGGGATATCCGGTGAGTCCTTCAGAAAAGGAAGCGATCTTCTTATCGCGCACCAGGGCGCGGTAAAGACGGGAGGTGCGGCCCTCGGACATCAGGTCGCTAATGGCGTCGAACACCGCGTCATCGCTGCTCCGGTAGTCGGGACGGTGATAGCCCTCGATGTAGATGGGCTGCGAATGTTCCTGCAGCACCACGCGCCGCTCCGAATTCTGTGGAGGCTCTGCCGTAGTGGACTCATCTGGCTTGGGATGGGTAGGAAGACGTCCGAAGTACTTCTCCAGGACCGGCATGGCCTGTGCAGCCTTAAGATCGCCGGCCACGGCCACCACCATGTTCGATGGAACGTAATAGCGATCAAAGAATTTCTGTGCGTCGGTCGCGGAGAAATGATTCAGGTCCGACATCCACCCAATCGTGGGCCGGTGGTACGGGTGGGCAGCGAATGCTCCTTCTGTGAACTGTTCGAGCAGGCGACCGAAGGGATTGCTGTCGGTGCGCATCCTGCGCTCTTCAATCACGACGTTGCGCTCTTTGTAAAACTCGCGCATGACCGGGTGAAGAAAGCGCTCGGACTCGAGATAGGCCCAGAGTTCCAGCCGGTTCTCGGGAAATGAATAGTGATAGGCCGTCTCGTCCAGGTTGGTGAAGGCATTCATGTCTTCACCGCCGTTTTGCTCGATGATTTTGCCGAACTGGTTGGGCACGACGAATTTGTCGGCCTGCGCAATAGCATCTTTCCAAGCTTTTTCCAGGCGTTCGAGCTTGGTCTTGTCCTGGCCAACGGTCTTGTCCCGTTCGGCGACGTACTCCGCATAAGCGGTTTCGACCTTTGCAAGAGCTGGTTTCTCGGCGGCATAGTTCGTGGTACCGATCTTGTCGGTGCCCTTGAATGCCATGTGCTCGAACATGTGGGCGAGACCGGTTTCACGCATGGGATCTTGCGCCGAGCCGGCATCGACGAGCGTGAAGAACGAGAACACAGGAGCCTCGGGGCGCTCGCAGAGGACCAGGGTCAGCCCGTTCGCCAGTTTCTTGACTGTGACCCGCTTTTCGAATGACGCGACGTCCTGGGCGAGGGCAAATGCGGAACAAAGAAGGAAAACGCAGGCGAGTTTCACAGTACGGAATTTCATCGAACCTCCGGCGGCTGGGACGGATATTCCCGAAAATACATAGGTTTAGACGAACCAGCAGGGCAGAAGTTTGAAAGTACGTGGCAGCAAGGCCGCTTGTCAAACGCGACTCCCACGCTCTCAATCGTCTTTAGGGCAATGCTGTATTTTGCGGGATGCACGATTTCAGGCACAATGACCGGGCGGAGACAACGTGAGCGACTCGGTCATCGAAATCCAGGGCACGCCAATCAAGCTGTCAAACCTGCAAAAGGTCCTCTATCCAGCGGCGGGCTTCACCAAGAAAGATGTGATCGACTACTACGTGCGGATCGGGCCGGCGATTCTTCCCCATTTGGCGGGACGCGCGCTCACGCGAAAGCGTTATCCGGACGGAGTGGATGGAGAGCCGTTCTTCGAGAAGAACGCGCCCATGCACAAGCCCGACTGGGTGAAGACGGCTCCGGTCTGGAGTGACGCCAGCCATCGGACCGTGCATTACATCCTGGCCAACGACATGGCGACGCTGGTCTGGCTGGCGAATCTGGCGGCCTTGGAGTTGCATCCCTCGTTGGCGCTGGCGAAGGACATCCAATCCCCCACAGATATGGTGTTCGACTTGGACCCTGGGCCTCCGGCCAATATCGTGCAGTGCTGCCAGGTCGCCATGTGGTTGCGAGAGGTTTTTGAACATCTGGGCTTAAAGAGTTTCGCGAAGACCTCAGGTTCAAAAGGGCTGCAGCTCTACGTGCCGCTCAATACGCCAGTGACATTCGAGGACACGAAGCTGTTTTCTCACGCGCTGGCGCAGTTGCTCGAACAGGAGCATCCCAAAGAGGTTGTCTCAGACATGAAGAAGGCCTTGCGCACCGGGAAGATCTTCGTGGACTGGAGCCAGAACGATGAACACAAGACCACGGTTGCTGTGTATTCGCTGCGGGCGCGGGAGAATCCGACGGTATCCACCCCAGTCACCTGGGACGAGGTCGAGCGCGCGCTCAAGAAGAAAGATCCCAACCTGCTTGTATTCCGGTCGGAGCAAACCGTTGCGCGTTTCGAGAAGTTGGGAGATCTCTTCGAGCCGGTACTCACTCTGAAGCAGAAACTGCCGAAGCTGGGTGCCGCAGCTGTGGCGCGCGGCGAGTCGCCTGCTCCGGTTGAGATTGTTGCCCATGCGGATGGCAAGCGGCCTTCTCGCACTTCCGGCGCTACGAAACGGGTGAAACGGACTGCAGCTCGGAAGAAGCGCAGCAAGGTATAATCGCGTTCTTGTGGCGGAGTCTACGCCTTCCGCAAGGCTTAAATGCCTGTGTGGAGGCGCGCTTCTTTTTCTATGGCTGAATTCTTCGCGGGGACTTCCGGCTGGGCTTACCCGACTTGGAAGCCTGACTTCTATCCGGAGAAGCTGGCGCAGAAAAAGTTCCTCGGCTACTATTCCACTCAGCTGAATACCGTCGAGGTGAACTTCACCTTCCGCCAGCTGGTGAAGGAGACCACAATCCAGAATTGGATGCAGGAAACGCCTGCCGATTTTCGTTTCGGCGTGAAGGCACACCAGGTCATCACACATATCAAGCGCCTGAAGGGAACCGAAGATTTCGTGCCACGATTCCTGGCCACCATTGAGCCGCTGGCTTCGGCGGGGAAACTGGGGCCAGTGCTGTTCCAACTTCCTCCGAATCTGAAGTGCGATGCCGAGTTGCTGAAAAGCTTTCTCGCTATTCTGCCGTGGACAGTTCCAACTGCATTTGAGTTCCGTCATGAGTCGTGGTTCTGTGACGCGACCTGGGATGCGCTCAAGTCCTCGAACGCGGCATTGTGCGTGGCCGAGACTGAGACTTTGACCACACCTGACGTAACGACGGCCGCTTTCGCGTACTACCGATTTCGCAAGCCGAGTTACAGCGGCGGCGAGAAACAGTCGATGCTCGATCGCATTCGCCAGCATCTCGCGGGCGGGCGCAACGTGTTTGCCTATTTCAAACACGAAGAGACCGCGGCCGGAGCGATCTATGCTCTGGAATTGCGGCGGGAGATCGCAGGCCAGAAAAATCCGTGAGCCATTGCACGCGAATGCGAAGCGCTCTCGTGTGCGTGTGCCTTTGTTGGGGAACACTCGGATTCGCGCAGCACGGGACTTTGCGCACGGTCCACGTGTTCGTCGCGTTGGCCGACAATGAACACCAGGGGATCATCCCGGTGGCGGCAAAGCTGGGAAACGGTGAGGACGCAGCACACAATCTCTACTGGGGCTCAGCTTACGGCGTGAAGGTGTTCTTCAGCCGCGCCAAAGAGTGGGAGCGGGTGCAATGCACGGCGAAGCCGAAAGCGGAGATTCTCGCGCGCTGCATCTTCAAATTCCGGTCTGCCGATGTCTATCTCATTGCCGATGCATATCGCGGAATTGAGATCCGGCAGGCGATTCTCGATTTCTTCGACTCGGCGGCCGGAGACGGTGCGGATTTCGTTAGCGTTGCGGACGCGTCTGAAGATAGGAAGTTGCCGATCCGAGGTGGGGCGAACCTCGTCGCCTACATCGGGCATGATGGCCTGATGGATTTTCAGATCGCGCGTTTTCCCCGCCAGAAAGATCAGGCTCATCGAGATGCGATCGTCCTGGCCTGCATCAGCAAGAAATTCTTTGCGGAGGGGCTGCGCGCCTCCGGCGCATTTCCATTAGTTTGGACCACCGGCTTGATGGCTCCTGAAGCGTACACGCTGAAGAGCGCGCTGGACGGCTGGATCGCGGGCGAAAGCAACGAGCAGATCCGAGAACGAGCTGCTGCGGCTTACGACAAATATCAGCATTGCGGCAGCCGTGCGGCGCGCCACCTGCTGGTCAGCGGATGGTGAGGCGCTTCCGAATCCTGTTCGTCACTGTTCTTGGTGTCCGATAACGCGCATACTGAATCTCCCTCGTATGGGTTCCGCATCCAACTCGTGTGTGCTTGCGGACTTTCTCGACTACCTGCGGATCGAGAAGGGCCTGGCGAAGCTTTCGATTGCCGCCTACACGACCGACATTCTGCAGTTTGCGGAATTTCTTGAGAAGAGTAAACGGCATCTCCTGAATGCACAGCGCACGGACGTGCGCGAGTTTCTGCAGCAGCTCTTTTCCCATCAGGTGGACGGGCGTAGCGTGGGGCGGAAGCTCTCGGCAATGCGGCATCTATATCGCTATCTGCTGTTGGATAAGCGGATCGAGCATGATCCGACGCTGAACATTGACTCCCCACGGCAATGGAAAGTCTTGCCCAAGTCTCTGGCGCGGGATGAAGTCGAAAGCACGCTGAAGGCTTCTGCGAAGGTTCATCGAGAGACGACAGAGGGAAGCGCGTTTGCGTTGCGAAACAGAGCGATGGTGGAACTGCTCTATGCGGGCGCGCTGCGCGTATCCGAGCTGACCAATGTCGCGCTCGAGGACCTGAAGCTTGAGTCCGGATACATGTTGGTGCGCGGGAAAGGCGATAAGGAGCGGATTGTCCCGCTCGGAAGACCTGCGCAGGATGCGTTGACGGAATACCTGCGAAATGGACGTCCGGCGCTGGCGCGCGCCTCGAAATCGCTGGCGCCCAGAACGTCTCCGTTCCTGTTCATCGCGCGTGGCGGGCGGAAACTGACGCGGCAGCGTATATGGCAGATGGTCGGTGAGGCCTCGGCCGTATCAGGACGGCACGCCTCCCCGCACATGCTGCGGCATTCGTGCGCGACGCACATGGTGGAGAACGGTGCGGATTTGCGTACGGTACAGACCATTCTCGGCCATTCGGATATCTCGACCACGCAGGTTTATACGCATCTCGCTCTCGACCGGTTGCGGAGCGTGTACCAGAAGCATCATCCAAGGGCAAAGGCAAGGTAAGGGATTGCAGATTTCAGATTTTAGATTGCAGATTGGAAGCACCCGCGGATCAATCTGTTGCCGTTGAATCTGCAATCTGAAATCTGCAATCTGAAATTATCGTCATGACGCCGCCGTCCACCATCGTCGAGACCGCCGTTGCCGATTTTCTTCGCCACTTGCGCGAACGGAATTCATCTCCCCACACTATCAAAGCCTACACAAGCGACCTTGCAAACTTCTCCGCGTATGCGGGATCGCGCTCGTGGAAGCAAATAGACCACATTGCGATCCGGGGATTTCTCTCGCGACTCTACGAAAAAGGATTGAGCAAGACATCGGTCGCGCGCTCGCTGGCTGCCGTACGTTCGCTTTACAAATGGCTGGCTCAGGAAGGAGTGGTCGAGCAGAATCCCGCCAAGCTGGTGGCGACTCCGAAGCTGCCGAAAAAGCTGCCGCGTGTGCCAACGATTGAAGAGATGAATTTCGTGCTCGATGGGAGAATGCCGGAGACCACCGCATTCCCGCAGCGGGACCTGCTGATGCTCGAACTGCTTTACGGATGCGGTATCCGCAATTCCGAGCTAACTGGGATCAACCTGGATGATATTCGCCTGAGCGCAGAGGCGATTCTGATTCGAGGCAAGGGGAAGAAGGAACGCTATGTGCCCTTCGGCGACTCGGTGAAAATCGCGCTGGGATCCTATCTTCCTGCCAGGCAAGCGATGCTTGCCGAATGCCGGAAGAACACGCCCGCCTTGCTGATCAACCGGCGCGGCGGCCGCCTGACCACACGCAGCGTGGGGCGCATCATCAAGCAAATCGCCGTCGCCAAGGGGCTTTCCCCCGATGTGCATCCGCATACCTTGCGCCATGCCTTCGGCACCCACATGCTCGAGGAAGGCGCGGATCTGCGTGCCATTCAAGAGTTGCTCGGACACGAGCGGCTTGCCACCACACAGCGCTACACCCAGCTCTCGATGAAGCATGTACTCCAGGTCTACGATCAGACGCATCCGCGAGCGAAGTAGACAGAGTCACTCCGATTGGATTACCTCCGTAATTTCCGGGAGCCCCTGCTCGCAATCGAGAATAGGAAGAACGGGCAATCTGGAAATTGAAGCTGATCTGGCATCGCTCGGGTTAGTTCCTCTGCAAGCCGGGAGGTAACTGTGCGCAAGAGCAATCCGGAACTCTGGCTCCTGCTGTTCCTCGTCCTCATCGCTGCCGTGTTGAATTTTCTGGTCGCGTCGCAGCGAATGGCGCTCGTCTTCTATTTCCTTCCAACGCTTTATTCCGCGTATCATCTTGGACGCCGCCACGCGACTCTCACAGCTGTCGCCAGCATCGTGCTGGTGGTTCTGCTCATGTTCGCGAATCCGGCGATGTTTGCCCGGCGCGTGGAGTTGCCGTTCGTGCGCTGGTTCGACCTTGCAGTCTGGGGGGGCACATTAATGATCGCTGGATACACGACTGGCACTCTCTACGAGCGCAACCAGGAGTCGCTGCGCGAAATGGAAGAGGGCTACGACGGTATGCTGGCCATCCTGCAGAATTTCCTGGCCAATCAGAAGTACAGCGATGCTTACGCGTACCGCCTGTCGCTATGCGCTACTGAAATTGCAGAGGGCGCGGGACTCGATACCACCAGTGTGGAAGACATTCGCACTGCGGCGCTGCTCTTCCACATGAAGGAACTGGGCATCAGCGATGAGGTTCTTTGCAAAGCGGCGCAGGTTTCAGAGCATGATCTGCAGCTTGCTAACCGAGCGCAGGGAAAGGCAGGAACCAAGCCGATTTCCAGCGCAGGTTCGTTGCGGCGCGCGATCCCCATTTTTCTCGCGGAACGGCAATTGAAACAGAGCGGACGAAAGGCAGCAGAGTGCCCCCTGGACGTACAGGTTCTGTCGATCGCCGAAGAGTATCAGGCGCTGACGAGCGGAGCGCGGGGCACGAAGATGTCGCCGGCGCTGGCAGGGCAGGAACTGATCAAGCGCGCGGCGAATCGCTATGATTCACTCGTGATCACTGGTTTCAGCCAGGCGTTCGGCAGCCAGGCCGCGGGAGCCGGGGCGTGAGCATCAGCCGCCAGCGCGCAGTTCGTTCCACATCGTGACCACCTTCTCTTTCAGTTGCGCGGTGAGCTTTTCGTAGGCTTCTTCCGAAGCTGCGGACTGCGGCGGCGGCAGGATCGGATCCCCGATGGTCATGCGCAGCGGCGCAAATTTCTGAAACGGCTTATTTCGCGGCCATGCTTCGTGGAATCCCTCAATGGCAACCGGAACGATCGGGACCTGCAGGTGAATCGACAGGATCGCCGCGCCTTTCTTGAAAATACGAGGACTGCCATCAATCGAGCGCTCGCCTTCGGGATAGAGAATCAGGAGGCCTCCGTGCCGCAATCCGAAGGCTCCGGCACGCATGGCGGGAATCAGGTTGGCATCCGGATCGACGACGATGACTTTGATAGATCGCGCCAGTCGGCGCATGAGTCCTTCGCCGAAGATTTCGCTGGTGCCTACGGCGAACGTGCGGCGGAAGGTCTCTTCGGGCAACAGCGATGCGAGAATCCCCGGATCCAAATAGCTCTGATGATTGGACGAGAGGATGTAGGCGCCGCTCTTCGGCAACTTCTCGAGCCCGCTGACCTTCAGGTCAAACCGCTCGCGCGCGACCATCTGGATGATCCGCGAAACCACGAACCAGAACGTATCGTTCCAATATCCGGGATGGGCTAATGCGAGGACGTCAGGATCGTCCGGATCTTCCCCGAGGATGGCGTTCCATCCCGCGAACGTTGTGCGCGTACCCGGCTTGCCCGCGCCGGTGGCGGCGCTTTGCAGTACGGCATCCACCAGATCACGAACCGTGTAGAGTCCTGCCAATTGCGACTCCTCGACGTCGCCTCCCAACTCTTCTTCGAGACGGCTCAGGACTTCCACGCGCTGCATGGAATCGAGTCCCAGATCGAGTTCCAGGTTTAGCGTGGGCCGCATGGTGGGCGGCGCCGAATGGGCAGCCTCGCGAATCACTTTCAAAGCTCGCTGCACGTCCGGCTGGTCGAGCCATGCTGTTTCCTCGGCGGTGAGAGGCTTTTCCGAGGGAACATCCGAGTCATCCGACAACTTCCTCGCCGCATTCGCGCGCACGCGCTTTTCGACTTCAAAGCGCTTGATCTTGCGCGTAGTGGTGCGGGGCAGGTCATCCTGCCAGATTTCGTAGCTGCTGATGCGCTTGGTCGAGGCAATCTGCGGCGACAGACCCTCGATATCAAAGCGAATCACTTCCTTCGCGTTCACCACCTTGCGCTGGCGCAGCACGTCGAAATTCGGAACAATTACCGCGTGCAGACGATCGCGTGCTTCGCCCGGCTTACCTTCGAGGCCAAGCACAGCAATTTCCTTGATGTATGGAGATTTGAGGTAGTGCGCTTCGATCTCTTCCGGATAAACGTTCTTGCCGTTGCTGAGGACGATGACTTCCTTCTTTCGTCCAGTCAGGAAGAGATGGCCATGCGCGTCGAAGTATCCGAGATCGCCGGTCAGGAACCATCCATCTCTCAGCACGGCGGCCGTGGCGTCGGGACGATTCCAATATCCTTTCATCACCACCGCGCCGCGCATCGCGACTTCGCCTACCGGAGGGCCTTCCTCTTGCGGTTGCGCGTCAACGATCTTCGCTTCGACTCCCTGCAATGCCTTACCCACAGATCCGATCTCGTTATCGTGGGGAGAGTTGGCGAAGACGGCTGCTGTGGTTTCTGTCAGGCCGTAGGCCTGCAGGATGTCGATTCCCAGATCGTAAAAAGCGCGCCCAATGGCGGGATCGAAGCGCGATCCGCCGGTGACCAGGTAGCGCATCTTCGGCCCCAGAGTGTCGTGCACTTTGCGGAAGAAGAGATGGCCTGCGTTGATGCCGACCTTGCGCAGGATGCGGTTGAGCGCAACCATGGCGTGGAATAATTTTTGCGTGAACGCGCCGCGCTTGGCGATCTCCTGCATCACCCGTTCGTGAATCAGGTAGAAAAACTGCGGCACGACGGCGAACGCCGTGATATTGCGTTCGTTCAGGGCTCGCAATAGCTCCGTGGTGTTCAGAGTCTCCAGATAGACGACTCGCGATCCCTTCACCAGCGGCAGCATCAGGTTCGCCATCTGGGCGAGCACGTGAAACAGCGGCAGCAGCCCAAGCAAGGCGTCGCTCGGTCCAAGTTCGACCCAGGTGAAGACGGCGTTGACCTCCCCCAGAAAATTCGCGTGCGTGAGCATGACGCCCTTGGGATCGGCGGTGGTTCCGGAGGTGTAGAGCAGGGAAGCGAGATCGTCCTGCTGGGCATCCGCGGGCTTAAAGTCGCCGGTCCCGGCCTCAAAAATTGCCGGCAGATCACCGAGCCATTGGTCCTGAACGGACGGCTTGGTCATGCGGTCCGGATCCATCAGGATCATTCCCAGCTTCAACTCGGTCGCAGCGGGGCGTGCTACTGGTGCATGTTTGACATCGCAGAAAACGGCCGTAGCTCCCGCGTCCTTCAACAACTTCGTGACCTGGTCATCGTGCAGAGCAGTATCGAGCGGCACGACTGCACATCCCGACGCGATGATGCCGAGGTATGCGGCGACCCACCGCGGATGGTTATCGGCCAGGATTGCCAATCGTGCGCCGCGAGGAAATTTCTTCTCGTGGATCCACCGGCCGACGGACTCCGCCATGTGGTGAAGCTCCGAATAAGTGCAGCTTTCCAGGTGATCGTGGCGCTGAAGTTCAATGGCTACATTGTTCGGCCAGCGCTCGGCGCACTCGACAAAGCGGTCGTAGAACGTGGGCATGGGTCGTGGGGAATATACACGAAATGCGGCTTTGGCAGCAGTGTCTTCGGCTTGAACGGCTCAAGTTCACTAACCACGAAAGAACACGAAGGTTCACGAAGGGAACTTTAAATTCTCTTCAGGCACTATGGCTTCTTTGGAACCTTCGGCTTTTCCGCTTCCGTGAGTGCTTTTCGGAACTCTTCGACCGCCGGCACTTCTGGGCTCGGGCGTAGGCAATCCTTCTTGATGTAGCGCCACACTGGCGATGAGTTCAGCGGATCTGATATCCCTCCGCGATAGACCGCCAACATATCTTCAGATGGCCCGACTTCGTTGCTCATGCGTGGACCTTGATTCCCCGGGTCCATGTTTGGGTTATTGTTCGGACTATTCGGTCCGACTGGATTTCCACGCTGGCCGCCGATGCGAATGCTGCTGTCGGTGCTCTGGCCGACGCCAGGACGCTGATCAATGGGGCCGCCTTTCATGGTCGGACGGACCATACGGCCGGAGCCGGTGCGGACAGCAATGATCAGATCCGATTCCTGACCGTCCATCACGAGTCGAAACCTGCCCCATTCCATCAGCGCTTTTTCAACATTCTCCCGGGCCATGGAATTAGTGTTCGGCTGATCGAGCGGCTCTCCCGCATCTGGATCGACCACCACCCGGACCGTTTGGGCGCGCAGGACATCTTGCGGCATCGTAGGCTTCCTGTCCTTGGCGGAAGCGCCCGGGACCAGCAGGGCGGAAAGGATCAGCAAGGAGGAAAGGCGAGGGATCATAGTGCCTCCGCGTGCGGACGCAGCCATTATACTGATGGTATCCCCTGCGTTCGCAGGGGAGTGCCGGTGCATCTAATATGCTAGGCTTCTAAAGACAGGGTTTGGGCTTACTCCGCCTCTGAAGGACTTCCGTTGATTAACACATTGTTAGGTAAGGTTTTTGGGACGAAGAACGAGCGCGTCATTAAGTCGCTGATGCCGAACGTGCAGGCGATTAATGCCCTCGAACCTCAAACCCAGAAACTCACCGACGCCGAACTCCGGGCCAAGACCGACGAATTCCGCCAGCGTGTTCAGGAGCGACTGAGCAAAGTAGCGCGGCCATCCGCACCCGAGGCGGTTCAACCCGATGCGGAAGAAGATTCCGATTTCGACCAGCAGAAACAGTTTGAGAAGCTGGAATACGAAGTGCTGCAGGAGGCTCTCGAAGACATCCTGGTCGAGGCCTTTGCGGTCGTTCGCGAGGCCGGACGCCGCGTACTCAATATGCGCCACTTCGACGTGCAACTGATCGGCGGCATGGTGCTGCACAGCGGCAAGATTGCCGAAATGAAGACCGGTGAAGGCAAGACGCTGGTCGCCACCCTTCCCGTGTATCTCAACGCGCTCAGCGGACGCGGCGTGCACGTCGTCACCGTCAACGACTATCTGGCGAAACGCGACTCGGAGTGGATGGGGCGGCTCTATCGATTCCTTGGATTGACCGTGGGCGTGATTGTTCATGATCTGGATGACGAAGAGCGGCGAGCCGCTTACGCCGCCGACGTGACCTACGGCACCAATAACGAATTCGGTTTTGACTACCTGCGCGACAACATGAAGTTCGACATCAAGGATTGTGTGCAGCGCGGACACAGCTTTGCGATTGTCGACGAAGTCGACTCCATCCTGATCGACGAAGCCCGTACCCCGCTGATCATCTCGGGCGCGAGCGAGGAATCCACCGACAAGTATTACAAGGTCAACCGGGTCATCCCCAAGCTGGAAAAGGGCGAGGAGATCGAAGGGCCTCCGGGCGAGCCGCCACAATACACGGGCGACTTTTGCATCGACGAGAAGCATCGCAACATCACCGTCACCGATGAGGGATGGGAGAAGGTGGAAGGGCTGTTGGGGATCGGAAATATTGCCGATCCGGAGAATTGGGGCTGGAAGCACCACGTCGAGACTGCGATCAAGGCACACGCGCTCTACCGCCGCGACGTTGAATATGTCGTTAAAGATGGCGAAGTAATTATTGTGGACGAGTTCACCGGGCGCATGATGCCGGGTCGGCGCTGGTCGGACGGGTTGCATCAGGCGGTTGAGGCCAAAGAAGGCGTCAAGATCGAGCGCGAGAACCAGACGCTCGCGACCATCACCTTCCAGAATTACTTCCGCATGTTCAAGAAACTGGCCGGCATGACCGGTACCGCCGAGACGGAAGCGACCGAATTCGAGAAGATCTACAAGCTCGAAGTCGTGGTCATTCCTACAAACAAGCTAATGCGGCGCATCGAAAATCCCGATGTGGTGTACCGGACGGAAAAAGAGAAGTACTTTGCCGCGGCGGACGAGATCCAGAAACTCGCGGTTAACGGCCAGCCCGTACTGGTCGGAACCACATCAGTGGAAAAGTCGGAGCGGCTTTCGGATCTGCTGAAGAAAAAGGGAATCAAGCACGTTGTCCTGAACGCCAAGTTCCATGAGCGCGAAGCCGAGATCGTGGCGCAAGCCGGACGAAAGGGCATGGTTACCATCGCCACCAACATGGCTGGCCGTGGTACGGACATTTTGCTGGGCGGCAATCCCGAGTTCATGGCCAAGCAGGAACTGGTCAAGAAGGGAATTGCGCAGCAGTTACGGGTGGCGCAGGGCAAGATCGAGGGTCCACAGGAAGACGGGATAACTTCCATTTTCTATTACAACGGAAACGAATTCACAGTCCCGACGGATAATTGGACAGAAGCGTTAGCCCGCTACAAAGAACAGACCGACAAAGAGCACGACGACGTCGTCGGTGTTGGTGGCCTGCATATCCTCGGCACCGAGCGGCACGAATCCCGCCGTATCGATAACCAGCTTCGCGGACGCGCCGGCCGTCAGGGCGATCCGGGATCGTCGCGCTTCTATCTGGCACTCGAAGATGACTTGATGCGCATCTTCGCCAAAGAATGGGTGTCGAAGCTACTCGAGCGTTTGGGGATGGAAGAAGGAGTTCCCATCGAGTCGAAGCTGATCACGCGGCGAATCGAAACCGCGCAGAAGGCGGTTGAGGGACAGCACTTCGAGTCCCGCAAACATCTGATCGAATACGACGACGTGATGAACAAACAGCGCGAGGCCGTGTACGGCCTGCGCCGCCACTTGCTGGAGGGGCTCGATCAGAAAGATCTGATTCTTGAAGATTACGTTTCCGGCATCCTTGGCGATTTGCTCGACGAATTCTGCCCGCCCAAAGCGCACGCGGACGATTGGAACATTAAGGGACTGAAGGACGCGGTCTTCACGCGCTTCGGCGTGGACTTCATTGCCGAGGGCGTCAAGCCTGAGACCATGAACCGCCAGGAGCTCGGCGATGCGATCTTCGAGAAGCTGAAGGAGCGCTATGACGCGAAAGAGAAGCTAATTGGCCCGGCGGCCATGCGGCATCACGAGCGCATGATCATGCTGAGCGTGATCGACCAGCAGTGGAAAGATCATCTGCTCGGCATGGATCACCTGAAAGAAGGCATCGGGTTGCGCGGGTACGGGCAGCACGATCCGCTGGTCGAGTACAAAAAAGAATCGTTCGACATGTTCGAAGCGATGATGCAGCGCTTCCAGGAAGACACGGTCCGCTATCTGTACCTGATGCAAATTCTGGAGCGGCCAGTGGCGCTTCCTCAGCCGAGTGGGCCGACTGGGGATGAAATTTCGGCGCAGCATGGTGATGGCAACGGACGGCGTCCTCCGCGAATGGTCTCGACCTCGGCAGACGAACTGGAAGAAGCCTTCATGCGCCGCAAGCGCCGCGAGCTGGAGCAGGCCCGCATGGCTGGCGGTGGAGAAGCGCCGCAGGTACAACAGGTCGTCCGTGGTCAGGAGAAGGTCGGACGCAACGATCCTTGCCCCTGTGGGTCAGGCAAGAAGTTTAAGAAGTGCCACGGGGCTTGACCTAGGTTCGTGAGCGGTAATTGCTCGTTGATCACAACTATCGCCTGGGTCGCGGGTTAAGACAGTTAGCCTCCGGTTTGCACGTCAGAAGGAAGCCGCTGGCGCGGCGGACGCTGCCGCGTGGGTGATGTCGGCAGTCCTGTTCGGTTCAGCTAATTTGTGGGTCACAAGGAGGTGTCCCTGTGACCCATCTACGCAAAATGATGCTGGAGGAACTCCAGCGTCGTCATTACTCTGAAGCTACCACACAGCGTTACATTCGCTTCATCGAGCGCTTCGCCCAGCACTTCCACCGCTCGCCCGACCGCCTGGGGACGCAGCACATTCGCGAGTACCAAGCCCAGCTCTTCACCGTGCACAAACTGACTCCTGGGTCGGTGACCAATCATCTCTGCGCCCTGCGCTTCCTCTACATCCAGACGCTCAAGAGACCCTGGAGCATTGCCGACACTCCCTATCCCAAGAAACTCTATCGCTTGCCCACCATTCTCAGTCAGGAAGAAGTAGCACAGCTCATCGATGCTGCGCCGACTCCTTTCTATCGCACCATTTTGATGACTCTGTACGGCACGGGTGCGCGCCGCACCGAACTCACGCGCCTGAAGGTCAGCGATATCGATAGCCGACGCATGATCGTACACATTCAAGGCGGCAAAGGCGATCAAGACCGCGATGTCATGCTCAGCCCCATCCTGCTCGAGGAACTGCGCGGTCATTGGCGACGTCTGCGCAAAAAGTCCCTGTGGTTATTTCCCGGCAACCGCTGGCACAGCGGTGATCACCCCATGGATGACAAGACGCCCTACCACGCTTGCGTGGATGCCGCCCGCCGCGCCGGGATTAAGAAACGTGTCTATCCTCACGTGCTCCGCCATTGCTTCGCCACGCACTTGCTCGAAGCCGGCGCTGACCTGCACACCATCCAGATCCTGTTGGGCCATCACGATCTGAAAGAAACCGCTCGCTATCTCCACCTCTCGCAACGGCACTTGCATGCCACACCGAGTCCACTGGATGCGCTGGTGCTGAAGAAAGGCAGGTCGTTCGAGGAGGAGTAAATGAGTCGACCACGGTTCGAGGTGGCCGACATCATTCGCAGCGCAGGCACAGACTTCATCGAGAGGAACCGTTCGTGGCTCCGCTGGAACCACCTTAAGGTCCTGCGGGCCATCGCGCGCTGTCGCACCGCCGCTCTCGGCGGCCATATCGATGAGTGCACCGGCTGCGGACATCGTGCCACCATCTCCTACAACTCATGTCGCAACCGACACTGCCCGAAGTGTCAGACCGGTGCGCGGGAGCGCTGGATCGCGGCGCGTCGTCGTGAACTGCTGCCCACGCCCTACGTCCACGTCGTCTTCACCCTGCCGTCGCACCTGGCTGCGCTCGCTTTGCAGAACAAGAAGGTTGTCTATGGTTTGCTGCTTCGGGCCAGCGCTGAAACCCTGCTGGAGGTCGCACGCAATCCCGCCCATCTCGGAGCCGAGATCGGCTTCTTCAGCGTGCTCCATACCTGGACCCAGAAACTCCAGCTGCATCCCCATGTCCACTGTGTCGTTCCCGCTGGCGGACTCTCCCGCGATCACGCCCGCTGGATTCGATCCCACCCACGCTTCTTCGTTCCGATCGCGGTGCTGCGGCGCGTGTTTCGCGGCAAGTTCGTCGCTGGCCTGAAGTCTGCCTTCGAGCGCGGTCAACTGCACCTGGCCGGAGAACTCGCACCACTCGCCCATCCCAAGTTCTTCGCGGCCTGGCTGCGTCCGCTCTTCCGCAAAGACTGGATCGTCTACTCCAAACCACCCTTCGGCGGACCCGAGTATGTCCTGCAGTATCTCGGCCGCTATACTCACCGCGTCGCCATCTCCAACCATCGCTTGGTCGCATTGGCGGACGGCCAAGTCACCTTTCGCTGGCGCGACTCCGCGGACCACAATCAGCAGAAACTGATGACCCTCTCGCGCGATGAGTTCTTGCGTCGCTTCCTACTTCACCTGCTCCCCAAGGGCTTCGTCCGCATCCGTCACTTCGGCTTCCTCGCCAACCGAAGGCGCGCTACTCTCATGCCGCTGTGCTTCGCTGCTCTCCACGCAGTTCCATCGCAAGCCGAATCGGAACCATCGACTGCACCAACTACACAGCCCCTATGGCGCTGTCCCAAGTGCGGTGGACCGATGGTCGTTGTCGAACGATTCACAGCCGCACAACTCCAACTCCGTTCTCCACCGCTCCTGGCCACGGCTGCATGAAATCACTCGCCCACACACCGCACTGTCGGCGCGCCTCAGAGCGTCTCGCCGAAGTGTGTCTCCGTCGCCGCTCGACAGCTTCTTCATGCCCCAGAGTAGGTTTCGCTTCAAGCGCACTTCGCCCTGGCCCATGCGCGTCGACTCCTCCGCTCACGGACATTGAACACCCCGCCAACTTCTACAAACCTCTCTCGCTCCATTCAATTTCCATAAGTCCCGCGTCCGCCGCACCAGCGGCTTCCTTCTGACGGCTTTTTCGAACGCGACGCCTCACACCTTCTTTCAGACTTGAGCACTCATCCCGGCGTCGCGTCCGAAAAAGCACTAGCGTCATCCGGGCACAACTTCCAAGATGCCAGGAAATGGCCTGGGGACCGACGATTCTCTAGGAGCGGCTGGCCGCTCTTCCATAACGGGTTGTCTCTGAGTGCGTATTAGCGGAGTTTTGTCTCAGGCCAGACTGCCCGTTGGCCAGATGGATCGATTCTCGTGCCACTTACGCGGTTCGGATGGATTATTGGCAGTACACCCTCTTCGCTTCGGGGAGTGAGTTAATCGAGTTTGATCTTCGCGAGCCCATAAATGCTCAGCTCATCCAGGTCGAATGTCAGCATCTGACGCCCCCCGCTATTCACAGCTTTGTACTTCACGGGTTTCATCTCGGCGAGTGTTCCACTCCAGGTAACGCTTCTAGCGGTCTTTCCTCGAGGAATCGCTACTTGCACGGTCAGGTTCCGTGCAGGCGTGATCGTACCGTCCACCGTTACGTCGTAATTAACGACGTGGAGCAGCATCCATCGGTTGGCCTTTTCGGTCATCGTACTAATTTCGACAAACGGCGATGCAGAGGTGAGGCGTGTCAGGCGTGGGCCGAGGCTTTCCTGTACCTTGCCGGCGACTCGCTCTAGGAGTGTGCGCAAGTCGGGATCGATGCGGTTCCGAGTATAGCCCTCGGGTATGTCGGCAAAGACGTCGGCCATCGTCGGACCAAAGGTTGTGTAGTCTCCATGCGACTTCATTGGTATCAGGAAACGGGATGGAGGAATCTGGAGAGGAATGAACAGCACCTGCCCTTTGCCGACTCTCCGCGTAACTTCGGCGGCGGGATATTGCCCGTTGCCCAATGATCGCGCCAAGGGAATCTGGCGTTGAGGGAGACCGTACTGATCTTTGTTGCCACTGGCGCCTAGAACCAGCAGAGTGCCGCCGGCCTTGACATAGCGGACAAGCGCTTGCTGATTCTCCGAGCTCATCAGCGGAAGATATGGAACGATCACCATGTCGAACTCGTTGATCGCCGGGCCCGATAGGTCGTCTTCGGTCAGCATGACGTGAGCGATTCCCTTGTCCCCCAGGACGCGCGAAGCGCTGAACGCAAAGCTCAACTCATCCGCAAGATACTGTCGCAATGAGGCGACCACCGCGACGCTTGCGTGCATTCGTACGTTGCGCAGACTCTCCTCATTCGCCGCCAGAAACCGATACATCTGAGTGGCGCCGGCCGGCGTCAATCTTTTTTCCCGGAAGACAGCGTGATTCGCCACCGCCTCCGCGATGTTGATCTGAGACATGGCATTCAAGCAGCCCTCCGTGGGGTGAGGAAAAATCGGCGGCGTGATCTCGGTGGCATACACGATCACGGGTTTGCCATGTGTGGCTGCGGCCAAGAACTTGAACGCTGGACTATTTGTGATCTTCGTGCCCTGATCGTCCTTGCGGGGCGCCGAATCGAGGTATTCCTGCACTTCGGAGTAGACGAAGTCGTCATATCCGTCGCGGCCGAGCATTTCCATGTTGCCGGCCGCGTCATAGCCGATTGGACCGTAGCCGAACCCTCCAAACACATTTCCTGAAATCATAAAATTGGGGTTGTACTTCCGGGCCACTTCGCGCAGGCGATGATGGAATTCGGCTACAGAATGACCACGGAAGGTATTCCACTCCGTCCAGAACGGTTCACCGCGCTTCTTGGGCAGCGCGATGTTGTCATAGTTGTCCGCGCCGTACTTGGCCTGCGCCACTTTCGCGGGAAGGTTCTTCTTCAGATACACGGCGAAGTTCCGTTTGCAGTAGCCGCAATAGCACGTGCCTCCCGCGATCTGCGTCCAATCGATATAGGAACCGTCGATCCCGGTTTCCGCCTGCGCACGTATCCGGCCTTCCATCAAACGAGTGAAGTACGGATTGTTGGGACAGCCCCAGGTTTCGAACTCGTTCGTCGTTTCCTGGCCGTAGGGGGCATAGCGATAGTGCGGGAAACTGCCGTCAGGCCGAACCGTGATCCACGTCGTCGGGTCCTCTGCCGGCTTGGGACCCAGGTAATCCTCATATTCGTTCCAGCCTTCGCGCCAGAATTGCAGCATCCGGATCTGATCTTTTTGCGGTTCGTCTTTATTCGACGCCGAACGCCCGTGGATCGAACTCGTGAGATATCGCAGCACGATGTAGCCTTTGTCGTGCAGGGCGCGATTGTTCATCTTCGCTTGTTCCATCCCGCGATTGAACTCTTCGCGAGTCACATCCTCGAAGCTGGGCGCACCGCTTCCGAATGTGATGGTCATGTTGTTCGTCTTCAGGAAATCCAGGTCCGATTTCTGCCCCAGTCGCCAATGCCCCCAGTCGGTATCGGGCTTCCATGTCCCAGGCTTTTCCTGCGCGAACGTGACCATCAACGTCGTAACCACAAGAAGTGCGTATCTGATTAGAGGCTTTGATCGCATATGGACTCCTATGATTGTTCTCGTGACCGCAGATCATGCCGGTGCGCAAGACCCGGCACCTGAGACAAAGAGTTCGCGGATCGATCAGAACTGCTGCGCTTCGGTTGTGCGCTGCGGACTCGTTCATCGGTTTGTTTCCAAGAAGTAGAGAATTAGTTCGGATTCTTTCGCGAAAGTGGGGATTTCCAATTTATACGTCCGGCCGATGTTTCCTATTTTCAGATCCTGGCCGCCCAGAGTCGCTCGGCGCAACTGTCGGTCCGATCGCAAGCTAACCTGCGGCGGTTCCGCACCCGTCGTCGCGAGTCGCAATGCCAACGTGCCGGGCTTTTCGTTCACTGCCAGGATCGGCAGGTTTGCACGCATGAGATGAAATCCGGCAGCCGATATCTTTACCAGTTCAATCCGACGGTCCGAGCGCACGAACCCTCTGATGTGACCATTGCTATCGTCCCACTCCTGCCAGTCGGTGTTCAGTGCGATCGCCGGCCCGTCGACTGCAACCGCGAATCTTGCCTTTGATTTCGCCTTTACGTTGAAGGCCAACCCGGTTTGCGTCGGCGTCGCCTCGGTCATCAGCTTCGACGCGTATGTCAGATGGGGCGCAGTTGTTGGCCGAGCACCCAGCTTGATCGTGATGGTGTGCTTCTTGACCGGCGCGAGATTCGGCAGAATCAACAGGCGGTCATCAAAAGCAGGATGAACGCGTCCATCGATCAGAACCGACTGGATGAATTTCCGGGTGTTCTCAACACGGATTCCCATCCCGCCCAGCGATTCAGCAGTATCGTTCCGGCGCAGACTTGAGAGATCAATCGTCATCTCGAGCGCGTCGTCCGATGCCTTCCATGAATAATTCCATTGCGCCATCGCGCGTAATTTCTGCGCGAGTTCCTGCGGCTCCGGACAATAGATCGGAAGCGTCCCCCACTTCGTTTTCATTGCCTCGTAGAATGGGAAGTTGTTCTCGTTGGTGATGCGCTTGTCTTTGCCTTCATGAACGGGTGCCGACGAGATCGAGTAGTCGTGCCACATCTCGTTGAAAATCACACCGCGCCCGACGTCGTGAAACATGTGGTCGAAGATAGCTTCTTCGTTGGCGGTAATTTGCGCGGTCGTATAGCTCCACGTGGGGTCATAGAACCACTGGTAGTCGGGGTGGGGAGAATTCTCGAGCAGAACGAAATCCTTGTTCGCGCCGGTAAACCAGGTCATGTTGCCAAAACCTAGCGGCACGCTTTGCTCCAGGCCATGGGTCATGTAAAACGAGAAGCGCGTTGCTACTTCACCGTAGTCCTCCATCGGGATCGTGTCTCCCGGGTTGATCATGGACTGGATCTTGCGAATCGGAAAACCCTGCGCCCGCATGTTCTGCTCGATTTCCTCGACCGACCCGTCAAGTTCCTCGCGCCAGCGATCGGGAGTCATCTTGCGGTCGATTTCGTGGAACTTGCTATGAGTTCCGATCTCGCCCCCGAGATCCTCGAGACGCTTACCGAGCGGCGCAAGCCTGTCCCAACCTGCCTTTTGCACGAAGCTGGATACCCAGGTGTAGAGCGGCACTACTCCTGTATCCTGCGCCACGCCGGTAAGAAAAGTGAGCGTCTTGAGTTGGTAGTTGAGGTCGCCGCTATTGTCTCCATCGAATCGCACAACCGCGGTCAGGTTGGCGTTGGAAATCTGCGGAGCTGGGAATGGGATGTCCACATCGCCATAAGTAGCCCATTGAACCGCGCGGATCATCGCATTCCAGAGTTGGTTCGCATATGCGACCTGCGGCGGGTCGTTGCGAAAAAAGGTTCCTGCGCCGGCTGCGGTGCCAAAGTCGCTCAGGAGAACAACGCGGCTGCTCCCTTGTGTCACACACGAGAGGTAGGGAAAACTGTGCTGGCCATCGGTCGAGACCAGCAATACGGCTCCGCCGGATTTCGGCTGCAGCACATTCGTGGCGGACGCGAGCACCGGTGTTAGGAACTGCGACGCCTCGAATCCACGCGTCACATAATGATCATTTGAAGTGACTCGAATCCGGTATTCGGTTCCGCCCTGCAGTCCCTTGTATTCCAGTCCGAGAAGATCATCGAGAGCGTGGTGATCGCGCTCTTTCTCGTTCTCGTCTTTGGTGCCGAGTGGCCCGTCGAGGATTACGCTGTGGTTGCCCACGAGATAAGCGCGCAAGCGAAGGACGATCTGTGAGTACGTCGCGTCATCCACCAGCGTCGCCTGGGCAAACACGAGTGTGGAGTACTTCGACAGTTCCTGGTCACCGGGCATTTCTTCTACAAAAAGCGTGTCGTAAGGAATACCCGCCAGCGTCGCGATACCGACCCAGCCGTGTCCGGCGAGTTGACTCGTTTCCCAGGCGTGGTGATAGCTGGTTTTGCTCAGAAAGACTGCCAACCGGGGCCGTGTGAACGACTCGGTTGAAGCAAACGCCAATCCGCAGAGAAGCAGTATGACAGCAACGAACCGTGACTTCTTCATCACCAACTCCTCGGGTAAGGAGTTCCTACCGCGACACTGGCCGCCATGTCCGCCCATCGGCAATCGAACGGATGACACGAACACAATAGCAGAGTAACGAAATATAAAGAAATAACAGAGCGTAATCAATCGAAAGCGCCCGTGCATGGGCAATTTGAATGGCGGGTTCTTCAGCGCACCAGAAGACGCTCAGGAGTAGCAAAGCTTGTTGGTTGTGCTCGTATGGTTCCCGGAATGGGTCAAAATCGCCGGGCAGCTCGGGTGATGAAATGCCTCGTGCGGCGATTCTGATCGTGCTGGACGACGTTCCCCCCTGCCGCGCGGAGCTTAGCATCGGACAGAACTTCTGACGCTGTGGCAGGAGTTTAAATCGATTTAACGCTAGTATTTATCTGCTCTGTAATCAGCTACTTAGCGGGAATTATTTACACAGCGCTTCCGCTCTTGAACTCCTTGGGAATGAGTTCATTACGGGAATTCTGCACTTCCTCTGAGGCGCCCAGTACACAAACGAGGTCTTGACTTTTCCTGCCTCAGGAACGACGCCTTAGTTCATCTCTTCTTGCCGCGACCTAAGGCCTTAAATGTCATCTCTTTCGCTTTGCTCTTTGTTTCCTGCGTCCATTCGGCGAATAGTGTCGCGTAGTTCTTCGTAATGTACTGTTCGTGCCTCACTCCTAACTTCTTCGCGACGGAGTCGATCCATCGCGGCTTGCCTTCGATCTCGCAGAAATTGCCGATCGGGGTTTCGTCCACAACGACGTTGCCTTTGCCATCGGTCCATTCGGCGCGAAATTTTTCATAACGAAAAGAAGGTGAGTACCCGAGTGCCCGCAGGATCTCGTCCATCGTCTTGCCGTCGTCCACTGCGGTTTCCAGTTCCTTGCGGCTGCTATGGCGCGCTGCCTTGCTGCCGCTCTTGTGCGTGAGCTTCCACGACGAACCGTATCTCCGTAGGCGCAACAGCTCTTTGCGGTTTCTGAGGACCTGTCCGGGCAGGTCGTAGAGCGTGTTCATCTCGTTGGTGCGCTTGGTGACCAGGCGAAAGCCGGCGGCGCGCAACCTGCGCGCTAGCGCACGCAGATCGTCCACACGGAATTTGATTTCGATTTCTTGCGCCATATAGCGAGTGTATTACGGCCGTGCGGATTCCGGGGAAGCCTGGGGCGTTATGGCGAAGGCAGAACGGCTTGGTTGCTCCCAGTTGACCGGCTCGATCGGCCCGATGATGAAAGTCCACGCGAAACCGCCCAGAAGGGCGATGCCCGCGGTGATGAAGAAGGGCCAGTAGAAAAGTCCGGTACGGTCGAGGAGGTATCCGGTGAGCGCCGGCGCAACGGCACCGGCAAAGTTGCCGATAAAGTTCTGCAGTCCGATCCAGCGGCCGACCATGTCAGGGCCGGCGAGCGTTTGAGGAATCGCCCAGGTAGCGCACCCGCTGATCCCCAGGAACAGCCCAGTCGGCACGATGGTCCAAATCAAAAGATGGTTGGGAGCAATGGCCATCACGCTCAGGGAGATCGCGAAGCCCGTGCATCCGAACGCCATCGAACCTTTGCGGACGAGAGTGATCGAGGATCCGGATGCGATCCAGCGATCGGAAAGTTTCCCGCAGACCGTGGCCCCGGTGGCCGACATGAGAAAGAGAAGCCCTCCATCTCTGGCCATCGTGGTCATCGAGAAAAGCCGTCCGCGCATGAGATAAAACGGAAACCATGTCACCAGAAAATAGAGAAAGTAGTTGACTGCGAACTGTCCCAGGCATGTGCCCCACGCGGATCGCTGTCGCAGGATGGGGAGCAGCCCCGCTATGGGCGAAGTCGTCAGGCGCGGAGGCGTGGTTCGGTGCGGCATCCAGATCAACCAGGGGACCAGCCAGAGCAGGCCAAGAAGTCCGAGCGCCACAAAAAATGGTCGCCATCCGAAGCGCGCGACGGCGTTTCCGCCAACCATCATGCCGATCGCAGGTCCCAGCGCGAGGCCGGCGATGATCAACGCATTGGCAAATCCGCGGCGGTCTTCAGTGAAGTGCGTACCCAGAACCTTGCCGTAGGAAGGGAAGGCGACGGACTCTCCGATGCCGAGGATGACGCGGATCAGAAGCAGGGCGCCGAACCCGTGAAGCACGCCTGTGACGGCGGTGGATGTTGACCAGAGGAAGAACCCGGCCGCGAAAACCCATTTCACATCGAACCGGTCCACCAGCCATCCGGCCGGCATTTGCATGAGACAGTACGTCCAGAAGAAAGCAGAGAGAAGCGTGCCCAACTGCGTGTTGGAGATATGAAGCTCGCCCTTCAGGAGGTCGGCGGCGATCGAGAGATTGCTGCGATCGATGTAGTTGATAAGAACGGACAGGGTTAGAAGGAAAAGGACAAGGTTCATGCCCGGCTGATTCGTCGGAGCGGCGAATCCCTTGTCGCCAGGTTGATCGACGGCCGCGGAACTGGCGAGCGGGCTCATGGGCAAAACCGCCCAATTGTACACTCAGTTGCTTCGAATGCGGCTGTTTTACAGTGGAAATACGAGTGCTATCATCGGCCCGATTGTTCGTTAGCCGAGGCATTAATGAAGAACTTATTCGAGAAAGAGACACTCAACGAAATCGTAGCTCGCGTCAATAGACTGCAGCCCACTTCCCAGCGGCAGTGGGGAAAGATGGATGTAGCCCAGATGCTGGCACACTGCGCCAACACCATGGACATGGCGTCCGGACGCCTGAACCGGCCGCGGATCTTTATTGGGAGGATTCTTGGCCGGATCGCCAAACCAATCTTCACCAATGAAAAGCCGTTTTCTAAGAACAGTCCGACGGACGAGAAGCTACGGATTGCCGATCAGCGCGAATTCGCGCGCGAGCAGGAACGCTTGAAGTCTGGCGTGCTCCAGTTTCACGAGGGTGGGGAATCGAAGTGTAGCCAGCATCCGCATCCATTTTTCGGGCCCCTAAGTCCGCAGGAATGGGCTCGCGGAATGTACAAACATCTGGATCATCACCTGAGGCAGTTCGGCGTCTAACTGAATGTAGGCAGCTTGACCAGATCGTCTTTGGGAACGCCTTCGAGCGGTTCTCCGGCTTTGCGCCAGGCGGTAAGTCCGCCGACGATGACGAACGCGTTGAATCCCTTTTCCCGCAGTAGATGCGCCACCCGGGCGCTGGTCGCTTCGCGCGTTCAAGTACAGTACAGGTAAATGTCCTTGTCTTTCTGCAGGCCTTTAATCTCATCGTCGAAGTTGTTCGGTTCGATGCGGATGGACCCCAGGATCCGTTCCGCGCCGCGGTCGTAATATCCGTGACTGCGCACATCCACGATCTGAACTTTGCCGGCATCTCCGCGGGCGATGCGTTGTGCCAGTTCCTCGACCTGAACGCGAGGCACCACGTCGTACTCGCGATACTTGAGGAACTGCGCGATTCGATAGAGCGCGTACAGCACCAAAGCGCCCACGAGCAGCATTTCCATGACGCGTCCAGCGGTATAGAAACTTCGCAATGTTGCCGCCAGGAAATCGCGGCACAGGTATCCGACCGACAGGTAAGTGAGGACGTAGAGCAGGGCACCAGCGAAGTCGAGGCGCAGAAATTGGGTGAATCGCATCTTCATGCTGCCTGCGAGTGGAGCCGCCATGGTATTGATACCGGGGATGAACTTGGCGATGATCAGCGTGGTTTTACCACGCTTATAGAACGATTCGGCCGAGCGGAGCATGCAGGTTTCCGGGTTCATCGAGAGCCGGCAGAGGAATCCCAGCAAAGCCCAACCCGTATATCGTCCCAGCCAGAACTGCAGGACGTCCGCAGCCATGAGGGCGACCAGTGAGGCAGAAATCACTCCCCAGCCCGATAGCGCATGAGAGGGAATGGCCGCGCCCGCCGCGATCAGGGCAATGGCGGCAGGAAAAGGAAATCCAATCCCTTCGGCAAACAATATGGCGAACATGAGCACATAGCCGTGATGCGCCACGGCCGCGACCAGATTATTCATAAATGTCTGTTAAGCCGGATTCGATTCAGTGGAACAGGGGTGGATTCAGTATAAACAAAGCCGGGCGTGTCCGATGGAACACGCCCGGCATCTGCGAGGATGCGAGTCTCTCAGGAGGACTTCCTCGACAGGGTGAGAAAAACGGCGGCCGTCACTCGAAGTCTCTCCGACCCTGGCCGGGCCGGCGCGTCGAAAAACCAAGGCGCCTTTCGTCTAAAGCTTCGACTGGAGCCGCCGTCATGTCGATGGTTATCCGCTATGGAAGGACCCTGACGACCTGCCTTTCCCAGGTGCCAGGGGGAGAGAAGTGAGGTTCGTTACCGTTGCCTCACCGCATGCCAGTGCGTCTCGTTAGGCTTCCAGGCTTGCGGACACCTCCATCAACTGCGCTGATTCTGCAACGGGCCGGTCGGGAAATCTGTAGCCATAGTCACCACCGAGCGTGACCGGGATCAAGCATGTAAATTTGAAAAGTCTGTGCTTCGGCTCACACGGTCAGGAACGAAATCGGAAAATGGACGAAGTCAGGAAGTCCGGAGGGCCGAGTTACTTTTCGCGGGCGACGACGAATTCGGGCGCCCAGAGCAAGGCACGCTTAATCTCAGAATCGGGGAAGGAAGAGATTGCTCTAGCTGCAGATTCGGCATATTGAGCCGCGCGAGTGGTGGCCGCTTCCAGCGATCCGTAGCGTTGCAGAATCTGGAGAATGTCGGAGTGGCTTACTCCGTTAAACGCTCCTTGCCGTAGGATGGTCTCAATCTTCCCGCGCTCCTCAGCAGTGCAGCGCTCGACGGCGTGAATGACCGCCATGGTCATCTTACCTTCGCGCAGATCACTGGCTACGGGCTTGCCCAGGACCTGTTCCGAAGCCGTGAGGTCAAGGACGTCGTCCACAATCTGGAATGCCATCCCAAGGTCGTGTCCATACTTGCCGAGAGCGGCTTCCTGCTCGGGACTGGCACCACCCAGGATTGCTCCCAACCGCATGCAGACGGAAAACAAGCACGCCGTTTTGCGGAAGATCAGGTCGAAATGCTCGTCGAGCGTGATGAGTTTCCCGAGTCTCTCGATCTGCAGCAGTTCGCCTTCAACCATCTGCTGCGTGAGTTCGATCAGCGCGTCGAGAATCCGGAAGTTGCGTTCCTGTACGGCGATCTTGAACGCCTGCATGTAGAGCCAGTCACCGGCCAGAACACATTTGGAATTGCCCCATCGGGTGTTGGCAGCGGGACGCCCACGTCGTGTCTTGGCGTCGTCGATAATGTCGTCGTGTACCAGGGTCGCCGTGTGGATGATTTCGACAACCGCACCAAGGCGGACCGCACCCTGTCCTTGATAGTCGAGCAATTTGGCGGAAAGCAGCAGCAGGGCAGGGCGGATTCGTTTTCCACCGCCGGCGCGCAGGTATTCGCCAATTTCGGTGATCGCGCCGACATTCGATATCGTATCGCGGCCGAACTCGTCTTCCAGAGCGACAAGATCGTCCCGCAACAGATCGAAGACTTCTTTCCCGTTAATGGTCGCTGGTGCGCTCAAGAGTCTCTCTTAACTATTTATCGCCGAAATCGCCAAGATCGCCGAGACGAAAGCCTGAAGCACTGATTCTTTCTCTGCGTTCTCAGCGTGCTCTGCAGTGATCTCTAATTCGTTCTGTAATTCGTAAACTGCAAATCGATCCCGAAATCCTTCTGCTTCAACAGCGCAATCACTTCCTGCAAGCTGTCGCGGTCTTTTCCACTGATACGTACCAGGTCACCCTGGATGGAGGCTTGCGCCTTCTTCTTCGAATCTTTCACCAGCTTCACGATCTCGCGGGCTTTTTCGATCGCGATGCCTTGCTGCAGAGTCACGCGGCGCTTCGCGGTGCCGGCAGCCGCGGGTTCCACCGGGCCGTAGGTCATGGCTTTCAGGGAAACTCCACGTTTCACCAGCTTCTGCTGGAGCACGTCGTTTACGGCCTTGAGTTTGTACTCATCCGCGGAATGCAGCACGATAGCGTCTTTCTCCAATTCAATGTTCGACTTGGAGTCCTTAAGGTCGAAACGCGTATGGATCTCCTTCAACGCCTGCTGGATGGCATTGGAGACCTCCTGCATATCGACTTTACTGACGACGTCGAAGCTATTCTCGGGCATACATTTCTAATCTTTCTGAAACAAAGGAATGTTGATCCGAGGTTAACAGAATCTGGAATTTAGCGGGATGGAACTTTGGTTTCATCCATTTCAGATATTTTGAAAAAATTGTAGAAATTGCGTGCAGTCTGCTCCCCGATCTCTTCCATGGACTTGCCACGGAGTTCGCCGAGCTTTCGTGCGGTTTCTTTGACGTAGGCGGGTTCATTGCGCTTGCCCCGGTACGGAAGGGGCGCAAGGTAGGGGCTGTCCGTCTCAATCAGCATGCGGTCGAGCGGCACCTGGGTGGCAACGTCGCGGATCTGCTGTGCCTTCGGGAAGGTCACATTTCCGGCGAAGGAGATCATAAACCCGACGTCGAGTGCGCGTTTGGCATGGGGCCAGGTACCTGTGAAGCAGTGCAGTATGCCGCCTATGCCTTTCGCAGCCCACTGCTCTTCGATGAGTTGCAGGCAATCTTGCCACGCGTTATCGCTCTGATCGGAAGGGCGGCAATGAATCACAAGAGGCAACTTCGCCGCGCCGGCCAGCTCCATCTGGCGAAGAAAGACCTGCTTCTGTACGTCTCGTGGCGAATGGTCATAGTAGTAGTCGAGCCCAATTTCGCCCCACGCAATGACCTTGGGATTTTGCGCCAACCGCTCCATCTCCGCATAAGCATGCTCGGAGGCCAGCCGCGCTTCGTGGGGATGGATACCAATCGTGGCATACATGAACGGATATTTTTCGGCCAGCCGAATTCCTGCATCCAACAAAGGAGGCCCATCGCCATTGCCGATGGCGACGAGGGTTTTAACGCCAGCGTCGCGGGCACGGGCGACGACCTGCTCGCGATCGAGATCGAATTGACCTCCGTCGAGATGAGCGTGAGAATCGACGAACATGCGGCTTAGTCTACTACCAGTCCGAGAAGGGTTTGGTAACCATGTTTAGTTACTCGAGACACTGGCTTTGTGATCTACTCTCAAAGGCTTGGGACACTACAGCGTTTGCTTTATCTATAAATTCCTCATACCGACTCGAATTATTTCCCGCACCTGCGACGCAGTTGGGCTGGCGTGCAACAAACTAAAGGACGTCGACTGGCCATTCGCGTGCAAGCGCACATGCGCACGCGGGTTTTGTTGAAAGTGTGAATGCTCGGGAAGCGAGTGAATGCGGTCTTGGGGGGTCGTGAAATTGCCATTCTTGCGGATTGAGGTTTGGCCAGCAACGCTACTCGTATGTGCATTCTGCCGGTTGGCATTCGCCGGAACTGAAACCAAGGTGGATCCGGCCCCACTCAATTTCATCGTTTCCTCGATGGAACAGGCGCAGTCCGATGTCCAACTACCACGCCAAATTACCCGGGAATATCATGTCGGCACCCCAGCGAGCATCTCGAGCGATTCCGAGGTGGTGGCTGAGATGGATTTCGCTCCTCCCGGCCGATATGTTATCCAGAAACGCTATGGGAGTTACCGGACCGAGTTCGTGGTGAAGAACTTACTGCAGCACGAACTTCAAATCTCCAGCTCCAATGAGAAATTGCGGGCAGCCGCCATCACTCATCAAAACTATGATTTCCGCTACGTTGGCAAGGACATCCTTGAAGGGCATTCCTGCTACCTGCTCCAGTTGTTGCCGAAGCGAGAACAGCCAGAACTCATCCGCGGAAGAGTGTGGGTGGATCAGCAGACATTCCTGATGCGCAGGATTGATGGGGACCTGGCGAAGTCACCCTCCTGGTGGGTCAAAGCGGCCCATGTGGACATCCGGTTCGCAGAATTCCGGGGCATGTGGTTACAGACGAGTTGGATCGCCCTGGCGGATATCCGCTGCTTCGGAGCCCAGAAACTCTCCTCACAAGTTCTGGATTACGCGGCGGAGCCCGTCACTGTGCGGAATGTCCGCCGGCGTTCGACTCCGGCATTTGCAGCGACCGCTACCCACTGAGAATCGGACGCCCTCACTTCATTCGCATATTCCTGAGTGTTTCAAGCTGATCCTGGACTTGCTTGGGTGGATCGGCCTCTGGCGCGGTTTCCGCGAAGAAGGCGAGCATCTCGCGCTTCAATTCGGCGGGAATCACGCGGTCGGGCTTCGAAGTGACCCGGGCCAGCAGGTGTTCGTAGGCCAAGTCGGCCAGTTCGTACTCGCCGCGCTTTACCGTGTCGCCGGTATCGAGATCGAGGTTTGCCAGCCCGGCAGGCGGATCGCCTTGTGCAGCATCGGCTTGGGCCGCGAATTTCTGTAGATGTTCTTTGAACTCGGCCTCGGTATGGTTCACGCTACGGAGGTAGTTTTCCTGGGTTTCTGGCGTTGGAATCTTGATGGCAAGATCGGATGCGGCTCCGATCTTCGGAACGATGAAGATCAGGATTGCGATCAGATGAGCCTTGAATCCGGGGCCTCGGTGGGTGTGCTTCCATCTGCGCTCGTAGCTGGTGCGTGCGACCCGTTTTTTGAACTGCTGGTAAGCGGGGTCCTCCTGGTCCTGGGGAGGGAAGTGATGTCTGTGAAGCACGACCTCGCCTTCCGCAAAAGCAGGGATGAATCTGCGAACGCTGGTTCTGTAACTTCGCAGGGAGGAATGCGCTTTGCCCAAAACTTCGTGGAGTTCGAAGCCATATGTGTTGCGAAAGGCTTCCTCAAGAAACTTCCTGGGCACCCGAAATCCGATGTACTTCAAGTAAGCGGGCGGCGCGAATTCCAAATTGGTGAGTTCGCCCACATCGAAAGCAAATTCTGTGCGGATATGGCTATGAGGACTCTCACCGTAGGTGACCGACGAACCATATTTACGCGCCAGTTTCGGGAACGCCGCGGCAGTCGCCGGATTGGTCGCCTCCTGGTGCCCAATCGAATCTCCCACATAATGAGAGAGTGCGCCCATGGCGAACGCAAGTTCATTGATGGTTCGGGCGTTGCGGAACATCCAGGTAATGAAATCTCCCGTCCTCACATAGTGCGTGAGGTTGCTGAAGAATTCCTTCCCGAAGGGGTAGTAACCCATGTCCTGGATGGCGCATCCGCCATACGCAAACGAATGGGCGACGCGCAATTCCTGCTCGGTGGCGCCGGGAAAACGCGCCAGCAGAATCGGCCGGATCGAGTCGTTCCAGGCCAGATCGATGATCTCTTCATGGGTGAACACGGAGTAGGCCGCGGATTGGGTTGTCCACAGCAGTTGCGCCGACAAAAGAATCAGCGAATAAAGGATTGGGCGGAGCGATCCGTTCATCTTGCGGGTATGCCGTGCTCTTCCGTGTTCCAACCTAGAGTCCCCGCCCCCCTACGGCTATCCGTCAATTACTGTAGCCGCCTATTGGACTTCGCCGGCCGCGAAAGCGTCGCGCGGCCTTGCGCAGGTTGCGCTTAGAATTAGACGCAATCCTATATGTCACGATTCGCACGTCCGACTGGCCGAACCGGCATTCGCAGAACCTGGACTGTCCCATGCTCGAGGGGCATCGCCGGGATCGCTCTGCTCTACACATTTCTTGGGCCGAGCGGAGGGTTCGGACAGGGAGTCGCGCAAGGCGCTCCGCCGCCTTCCGGCCTCAAGATCGCAAAGTGCAAGGGTCGGCCGGTTCCACAGTTGGAAGATGTAACGGAAAAGGCAGGGATCAAGTTCAGTCATACCTTTGCTCCGGAGGCGAAATACATTCCAGAATCAATGAGCGGCGGCGTCCTGCTGCTGGATTACGACCGTGACGGCTGGGTGGATATTTATTTCACCAACGCTCCGACGATCGAGATGGCGCTGAAGGGGCAGAAAGCGCGCGGCGCACTCTATCACAACAATCACGACGGCACATTCACGGACGTGACAGAGAAAGCCGGGATCGCTTCTCCGTGCTTCGCGATGGGAGGCGCCGTCGGTGACTACAACAATGACGGCTGGCCTGACATTTTTATTACGTGTTTGCAGGGAGGCGTCCTGTATCGCAATGACGGTGACGGGACATTTACTGACGTAACGGCAAAGGCCGGACTCTCCTTTGATGGATGGGCCACGGGGGCGGCGTTCGGCGATTACGACGGCGACGGCTTCGTCGATCTGATGGTGACCGAATACACACAATTCGACCTGAAGAATCTTCCTGAATTCGGGAGTCTCGCCACTTGTCATTACATGGGACTGGCCGTGCAATGCGGTCCGCGTGGGCTGAAGGGCGCGGGCGACAAGCTTTTTCACAACAACGGGGACGGCACATTCACCGAGGTTTCAAAGAGCGCCGGAGTTTCTGATCTTGACGGCTATTACGGTCTCACTGTGATATGGGCGGATTTCAACAACACGGGCCGTCCCGATATTTATGTCGCCAACGATTCGACGCCCAACTATCTTTACCGCAATGAAGGCAACGGCAAATTCACCGAGATTGGATTGCTGTCCGGAACTGCATTGAGTGAGGACGGAGGCGAGCAGGCTTCGATGGGCATTGCCGTGGGCGACTACTTGCACACCGGCCGCTCTTCCTTGTTCGTGACGGATTTCTCGTACGACTATGCTCCGCTCTACCGCAACGACGGAAAATGGAATTTCGAAGACGTGGGCTACAAGTCCGGCGTGGGCTTGCCTGGGATTTTGATGGTGAAGTGGGGCGATGCCTTTGTCGATCTCGACAATGATGGTTGGCTCGATCTGGTGTACGGAACCGGTCACGTCTATCCGCAGGCAGACTCGCTTGCGTCCGCCGGTGGGTTTCATCAGCCTCCACAACTTCACCTGAACCAGAAGGACGGAACTTTCTGCGATGCCAGCGACCAATCAGGCCCAGCACTGATGGAGAAGCGGGTGACTCGTGGCCTTGCGATCGGGGATCTGTTCAACGACGGCAAGATGGATGTCGTAATCGAGACTCTGGATGGCCGTCCTGCAATTCTGCGAAATCACGGCGTCGAAGGTCGACACTGGGTCAGCTTCGAACTCGCCGGAAGCGAAAGCAACCGCCTCGCCATTGGCGCACGGCTGAAGATTGTCGCCGGAGGGGTTACCCAATCCGATGAGATTCACAGCGGCGGTAGCTATTTGTCGCAACACGATGTCCGCGTTCACTTCGGTCTGGGATCAGCCAACAAGGTGGATAGTGTTGAGGTTTACTGGCCCTCGGGAGCGAAGGAGGTTCTCCATAACTTGGCGGCGGATCAGTTCTATTCCGTGCTGGAAGGAAAGGGAATTGTGCCGGCAGATCAGATTCGTCCTCGCGCTGACGCTGCGGTACACTGATCCGCTCCGAAATCTATGCCCACCCTGAAATCGTCCCAGGTTGTGAACATCGAAGATCTGCGCCGCATTGCCAAGCGCAGGGTGCCGAAATCCGTTTTCGATTATCTGGATGGCGGCGCCGAGTCCGAAATTACGCTGGACGAAAACTGCCGAGTGTATCGCGACATAACGTTTCGTCCGCGGGGAGCGGTCGGATTTCCTGAGTGTGATCTGTCGGTGACCGTTGTGGGACATAAATTCGCTCGCCCGTTCATCCTTGCTCCTGTCGGCTACAGCCGCCTGATGCATCCTCAGGGCGAGATTGCCGCGGCAAGCGCCGCCGGTGAAGCGGGGACTGGTTACATTCTCTCAACCATCTCCGCGCACAAATTAGAGAACGTCAAGGCGGCATCGAAAGGCCCCTGCTGGTATCAGCTTTACCTGCTCGGCGGACGCGCTGCGGCCGAAGCCTCGCTCGAGCGCGCGCGAAACGCCGGTTTTTCGGCTCTCGTGATTACCGTTGATACTCCCGTCGCCGGAATGCGCGAGCGCGATCCGCGCAATGGCATGAAGGAAATGCTGGGTAGTTCGCCATTCGCCAAGATTCCTTATCTGCCCAACATCCTCGCGCATCCCGGATGGTTGCTGTCGTTTGTAAGGGACGGCGGTGTTCCTAAACTTGAAAACATCGTGATTCCGGGCAAGGGACCGATGCAATTGCTGGATGTCGGCAGCGCGCTATCAGACTCCACCGTAACCTGGGCCGACTTGAAATGGATACGCGAATCGTGGCCGGGTCCGATCCTGGTGAAGGGAATTCTGATCCCCGACGATGCTCGCCGCGCCATCGATGAAGGGGTGGCCGCAGTCGTTGTCTCCAATCACGGCGGCCGCCAGTTGGATTCGGCGCCCGCGACGCTGCGGGTGCTTCCTGAAATTCTTGCCGCCGCGAACGATCAGATTGAAGTCTTGATGGATGGAGGCATCCGCCGCGGCAGCGACATCGTGAAAGCGATCTGCCTCGGCGCCCGTGCTGTTCTGATCGGCCGAGGGTACGCCTACGGACTTGCGGCCGCCGGTAAGCCCGGTGTCATCAAGGCCCTCGACATTCTCACGGCAGACGTAGAGCGCACGTTGCGGCTGCTCGGCTGTCCTTCGATAGCAGCGCTCGATCGCTCCTATGTGGAAGTGCCGCGCGCGTGGGAGCGCGGCAGCAATTAGAAAGACCTCGGATGGAAGCATCCGAGGTCTGTCAGTCGACGAGTGTTTGTCGTCAATTTCCCGCGTGAACATCGTCACTGCGGAATATTCCCAATTACTGTGCGACCGGACTCAGTTCCTTAGCCGGTTTGGGGGCCTGATCGAACTGGTTGATGTGCTCCAGATCTTTCAGGTGATCGTACCAGGTGAATTTCAGAATCACCGAGGTGATTGCCACCACCGCAAAGGTTAGGGCGGCGCGTTGTAGCTTCCAGGTGACGAGGAACATTGGGAGCACGACCAGCGCAACCTGCCACACCATACCGACAGCAATGTTGAACATGTCGCGGAAGAAATCCTTGTTCCGCTGGAACGAAGGATCTTCCTGCTGGACTTTCTTGAGGATTGGACCCCAGAAGCCCCAGGGACGCACACGCCGGTAGAAGTCTTTCAGGATTTCGTCATCCTCCGGCTTGGTCAGCCATGTGCCTGCGAAACAGCCGATCAGCGAAAAGGCAAATACGACGGCGAAGCTCAACGAGACGTCGAGATTGATGGAATGTGCATGGGCAAAATCCTGCAGCGTTGTACTCTTGGCCAGCAGCGTCGGAATGGTGAGAGCCGAGGACATGCCCGCGACCATTCCCCAGAAATAGCCGTAACCGTTGAAGCGCCACCAGTACCACTTCAGCACGTTCGAAGCGGTGTAGCCGCCCCACAGCGCCGTCACAATCCAGATCACGACGTTGTTGACGCTGGTGACGTACCAACCGAGAAGCACGCCCACCACTACGACGACAAACGAACTCAGGTAGCTCAGCCGCACGTACGTCTTGGGGCTGGCGTTGGGATTGATGAAGCGCTTGTAGATGTCGTTCACGAAATACGGGGGCGCCGCGTTCACGGTAGCGGCGAAGTTGCTCATATATGCCGCCAGCAGGCCCGCGATCAGAATGCCCAGCAATCCAGCGGGCACAAAATTCGCCAGGGTCGAGGGCAGGATTCGCTCGAAATCCATATTCGTCCCCATGCCCCGAATCTGGTCGCTGAAGAACACTACGGCGAGCACGGAGAGGCCCGTCACCAGGAAATAGCGTGGGAAGGTCAGCACGATATTGACCCACGCGCTCATCATCGAGGCTTCCCGCGGATTCTTGCAGGAAAGGACGCGCTGCATATCATAGTTTGGAGCAGGTCCGGCCGCGCTGATCAGCATGCCTTTGAAGAGCAGCATCATGACGAAGAAGCCGAACAGGCCATAGCCGTCCTGCGCAATCTTTGCATTGGCCGAGGGCACCAGGCTGGACCAGTCCATGCCGAGGTGCCATCCAAAAAAGACGTTGTCCCATCCGGCGGGGACGAAGCGTTGCAGCACCCCGGGCGCTACCCGCATCATGGCGATGATTCCCACGGCGAACGAAGCCACGGACAAGATGCAGAACTGCATCAGTTCGGTGATGACGACGCTGAACATTCCGCCCTTGATCACGTAAATCGCCGTAATCGCAATCAGCAGCAATGCATATTGGTTGACCGTAAGATGCCATGGCAGAAACGTGGCCGCGAATTTCCCGATGCCTTTGAAGCCGTAAGTAAAGAATCCGATGATGCTGATGAAGGCGTAGATGACGACGATAATGTGCGAAAGTTGCGCGCCGCGTCCCTTGCCGAAGCGCGTCTGGATCCATTCGGCTCCGGTCATGACATTCGATCGCCGCAGCCATGTCGAGAGATACACCATGAGAAAAATCTGGTTGAACGTCGGCCACAGCCAGGGAATCCATACGCTCTTCACGCCATACACGAACATCCAGTACACCAGCAGCATGGTGCCGCTAATGTCGAACATTCCGGATGCGTTGGAGATGCCGAGGATGTACCACGGCATCACATTGCCGCCCAGGAAGTAGGCCTTCATATCGCGCGAAGCGCGATGGGAGACCCAATACCCGATCAATACCGATAAAACCAGGTAGGCGATGATGATTGCGATATCAATGAAATGCAGATGCATGGTGGACCTCAGTTTGCGCGACCTGTCAGGCAATGAGACGGCATTGCGCTTTCAGTTCGTCGTTTGTCCCGCAACAAAGCTGGTTCAGATCTAAGACGGTTCGGAGCCTCGACGACTTGCAATTATGGAAGCGACCCGGCCAACAAGAACACCAGAGACGCCTGCCAATTGATCGCAATCTCATTGCTCGCATACGAGCCCTGATCGTCTGCGTACACCTTCGCCGGAGCTAGTCCTGCGGGTAAGTTCTTCAACACGGCGTCTTGCCGGCCCGCGTTGGGTCCGCCGGACAGCAATCCAGGCCACGGTTCCGCGTTCTTGTCGCCTCCGCTGGGCCGATGGTGAGGATGATGGTACGGATTGTCGCCAAGCTGCGTGACCCACGAAAGCGAGAACGTGTTCCGGCCGAGCAGGTAGTGCAGATTGTCTTCGGCCGTTTCCACAAAGCTGCGATCGGGAGCAAGTGCATTGGCAATGAGAAGTGCCACTCCGTACGTTGCAGCCACGCCGTTCGAACCCCACACATACTCACGCGGATGAAGGCTGACGCGGTAGCCATTCTTCTTTGTGCTTTCGACAACCGATTTTGCCGCCTGCACCGTACGGTTACGAATATCGGCGACGATGGCGTTATCCGAACCTTTGCGCGCGCCCAGGGCGTAGGTCCACAGTCCCATTGCGGCAACATCTTTCCAGCCTTCAGCAGCGGGAGTGTCGAGGGTAGCTTTGAAGTCCGGATAGTGCTTCACGACATAGTCATTGAAAGCCACGTCGCCCGTGGTGCGCCACAATTCGGCAGCCGCCCAAAGTCTCTCGTCGGAACAAGAGTTGTCCCCGTACTCACCCGTGCTGATTCCCGCTGGGTTCTTGAACGTGACATTCGGAAATTTCTCAGTCCATGCCCATGCTTTGCGCGCAGCCTCCAGGTTCTGTGCGGCAAACTTCGCATCGAACGGCGCATATACCCGCGCCGCGATTGCCGCTACGGCCGCGAGATCTCCGGTCGCGCATGTGCTCTTGAAGGGCTGCTGTCCGGTGCCGATCACTTCGCTCGGCAGAGTATCTTCTTCGGGCATTACGAAACCGGAAAAATGCGTGCTGGTCTGTTTGTGCCAGACGCCGCCATCGTCATCTTGCATCTTCAGCATCCACTCAAGATTCCAACGGGCTTCGCTGAGAATGTCGGGAGTGCCATTCCCGGTTTCCGGGATGTTCAGTCTGATGTTCTTCACTTTGGGTCCGAAGAGTTCCCACGTCCACAACATAGTTCCGGTTGAGATTCCGGAATTCACCACGTATCGGCCGTAGTCGCCAGCATCGTGCCATCCGCCAACGTTATCGCGTTCGCCTTCCTTACCTGAGGACGCGTGGAACTCTCCCTTCAAGTGACACGCGGGATGCGAGTAACCCGGAAATTCCGCACCTAGATCGACCGCCGTTCCACATCTTTGTCCGTAAAACCCCCGCATCGCAAGATAGTAGGCGTGGGAGAAAACGTCTGGCCGGATCGAGAACGTCCAACTTTGTCCCACGCCAGGTACGTTAAGGTAATAGGTTCCCGCCTCGTGCAGCTTCGAGAAGTCGGCAATCTGCACGGAATCACCACTGTCAGCATCAGGCGTGGCTGGCCCTAACTCACCTTTCAGTATGGTCGCGTCATCGGAGGTGCGTTTCACCTCGAAAGTCTTCGCCGGCGCGGTGACCATTGCTAGCTTTGTGGCAGCGGGCAGGTATCCAACCTGGTCCACCTTGATCTGAGCAGTTCTGTCCGCTGCGCGGGCAGGGAGCAGAGTTCCGAGAACCAATACAGGGAGAAGTGACAGACGTCCGATCAGACGAGAAGTAGATGAGGTCATAAGGATTTGTTCTGTCCGGATACAGCTATTCCCCGTGCAAGACTCTCACTGCGAGGAAAATCTCGCATGTGACGGCGCTCACACGAGGTCGTGATGCAAGAACGTCCCTCTTTTGGCACGTCGTTGATCGCTTTTGGGACGCTACATGTCTACACCTAAAAGTTGCTCAACGCCAGTAGAAAATCGTTATACTAAGCCCGGCCTTAAATTCGAGCTGTTCGGTTTGGGGGACGCTTTCATGAAATACGGCTATTTCGACGATCCGAATCGTGAGTACGTGATCACGCAGCCGGACACACCTTTACCGTGGATCAACTATCTCGGGTGTCAAGCCTATTTCGGAATCATCTCCAACACCGCGGGCGGTTATTCCTTTTATCGCGATGCGCGCTTGCGCCGCATCACGCGCTACCGCTACAACAACGCGCCATTTGATTTTGGAGGCCGCTACATTTATCTGCGCGACGATGCGTCTGGCAAGTTCTGGTCTCCATCGTGGCAGCCCACTCGCAACAAGCTGGAGAAATACACCTGCCGCCATGGCATGGGCTACACCACGATCAGTTCGGAATACGATGGCATCGAAGCCAGCACGCGGTATTTTGTGCCGCTCGATGAAAATCTTGAGATCTGGCAGTTGACGGTGACCAATCGCCGCTCGGAGCCTGCGGAGCTTTCCGCGTTTTCGCTGGTTGAGTTCTGCTTGTGGGACGCGCAAGACGATTCCACCAATTTCCAGCGCAACTTCAGCATCGGCGAAGTGGAAGTGGAAGATGGCGTCATTTATCACAAGACTGAGTACCGCGAGCGCCGCGATCACTATGCATTTTTCGGCTGCTCGGAAAAGCTCGTGGGATTCGACACGCAGCGGGATACGTTTCTAGGTCCGTATCGTGGTTGGGATAACCCTGCGGTGGTGGCGGGCGGAGAGTCGTGCAACTCGGTAGCGCACGGATGGGCGCCGATCGGGTCCCACCATGTTCGTATGTCGCTGCAGCCGGGCGAATCGCGCCAGATTGTTTTCGTGCTGGGATATCAGGAGAATCAGCGCGACCAGAAGTTCGATCCACCCAATTCGCAGGTCATTAATAAGAAGAAAGCCAAGTGCACGCTGTCGAAATATCTGGTCTCTGCGAACGCAGATGCTGCGTTCTCGAAGCTGCGCCAGTACTGGGAAGAGTTGCTTGGATTGTTTCAGGCCGATACTCCCGATGTGCACACCAATCGCATGGTGAACATCTGGAATGCTTACCAGTGCATGGCGACGTTCAATATGTCGCGCTCGGCTTCGTTCTACGAATCAGGGATCGGCCGCGGTCTGGGTTTCCGTGATTCCAATCAGGATTTACTGGGGTTCGTGCACATGGTTCCGGAGCGCGCTCGCGAGAGAATACTCGACCTGGCAGCGACCCAGTTGCCCACCGGCGGCGCGTATCACCAGTACCAGCCGCTCACCAAGCGCGGGAACAACGACGTCGGCGGCGGCTTCAATGATGATCCGGACTGGCTGATCATCGGCGTGGCAGCTTATCTCAAGGAGACTGGCGACTGGAACATTCTTGATGCGCCCGTGCCTTATGACAATCAACCAGGCAGCGAGACGCCGTTGTATGAGCACCTGCAACGTAGTTTCCAATACACGCTCGATCGTCTAGGGCCCCACGGTCTGCCGCTGATCGGCCGCGCCGACTGGAATGACTGCCTCAACCTGAACTGCTTCTCCGACACGCCCGGGCAATCCTTCCAGACCACGACCAACAAGGAAGGCAAGGTGGCCGAGTCTGTATTCATCGCCGGTCTTTTTGTATTGGCGGGGCGCGAACTGGCCGAGATCTCAAGGCATCACTGCCACAAGGCAGAAGCGAGTTCGTATCTGGCTGAAGTTGCGAAGATGGAAGCGACGATCCGACAACACGGGTGGGACGGCGAGTGGTTCGTGCGAGCCTATGACGACTTCGGACGAAAGGTCGGGTCAAAAGAAAATGCCGAGGGCAAGATCTTCATCGAGACGCAGGGATTCTGCACGTTGGCCGGCGTGGGCATCGAGGATGGCCTTGCAGTTCGCGCTCTGAAATCGACTCGACAGCATCTGGCGACGAAGCACGGCATTGTTCTGCAACAGCCCGCCTATTCGAAGTATTATCTGGAACTCGGCGAGATCTCCTCATACCCTCCGGGATACAAGGAAAACGCCGGGATCTTCTGTCATAACAATCCCTGGGTGATGATCGGGGAGGCGCGCGTGGGAAATGGAGACAATGCCCACGATTATTATTCCCGCATCAATCCTTCGGCGCGCGAGGAGATCAGTGATCTCCATCGCTGCGAGCCTTATGTCTATTCGCAGATGATTGCGGGGCGCGACGCTCCCACACATGGCGAGGCGAAGAACTCGTGGCTGACCGGCACTGCCGCATGGAACTACTACGCCATCACGCAGTGGATTCTCGGGATTCGCACCAGCTTCGACGGCCTGCTGATCGCGCCGGTAGTGCCGAAAGAATGGAAGGGCTTCAGAGCGACGCGCAAGTTCCGCGGCGTCACCTATGAGATCGATGTGGTACGAAAAGGTGCTGGCAACCAGGTCTCGCTCGAGGTGGACGGCAAGTCCGTTTCCGGCAACCTGGTTCCGCTGCCTACGAACGGTACGAAGAGTATCGCGGTGAAAGTCACGCTGAACTAGGCGCAGCGAAAATCTTCCTGCGCCATCCGGAATCATCACCTGGGGATGGGACATCTTCATGACATACGTGCCAACCACATCGCGTTACGAATCCATGCAATACCGGCGCTGTGGCCGCAGCGGTCTGCTGCTGCCTGCCATTTCTCTCGGTCTATGGCACAACTTCGGGGGCGTGGATTCCCTCGAGAACAGCCGCGCCATGGTTCGGTGCGCTTTCGACCTGGGCATTACTCATTTCGATCTCGCGAATAATTACGGTCCGCCGCCGGGATCGGCCGAGGAGAACTTCGGCCGTATCCTGCACTCCGATTTTTCGTCTCATCGCGATGAGTTAATCATCAGCACCAAGGCTGGCTGGCAGATGTGGCCTGGCCCCTATGGTGATTGGGGATCGCGAAAATATCTGCTCGCCAGTCTCGATCAAAGCCTCCGCCGCATGAAGCTCGATTATGTGGACGTCTTCTATTCCCACCGGGCCGATCCGAATACACCCGTGGAAGAGACGATGTCGGCGCTCGATCATGCGGTGCGTTCGGGCAAAGCCATATACGCCGGGATCTCCAGTTACGACGCACAGCAAACTACGGCCGCAGCAAACGCTCTCCGCAACATGGGCACGCCTTGCCTGATTCACCAGCCCAAGTACTCCATGCTCGAACGAAACATCGAAGCAGGATTGCTCGACGTTTTGAAGAAAGAGGAAATCGGGTGCATCGCATTCTGTCCGCTGGCCCAGGGGCTTCTCACGGATCGTTACCTGAAAGGTATTCCGGCGGACTCGCGGGCTGGCAAGCCCGATACTTTCCTCAAGAAGAATGATGTCAGCGAAAGTGCCGTTGCCAAAGTACAAGCCCTTTCCGAAGTTGCACGGGCGCGCGGACAGTCCGTTGCCCAGTTGGCTCTCGCGTGGGTTCTGCGCGATCCGGGCATGACGAGCGCATTGATCGGTGCCAGCCGGGTTCAGCAAATCGAGCAAAACGTAGCTGCCCTGGCCAACCTGAACTTCTCGTCGGAAGAACTCGGTCGCATCGATAGGATACTTGCGGGCCTAACCGCGTGATGATGAGCTGCGGCGTGCGTCCCTGAATCACTGCCAGCGTGTTCCGTTCGAGCGCAAGCGTATCGTGGGTTGCGGACAACGCGCAGAGCGCATGCTATTTCTTTGGGCCGGTCGGGAAGTTCTTGGAGAGACTGCGGATTATATCCTCTCCCGGATTGCCGCCCTTGCAAACGGGATGGCCGAAGCCGCTTGCACTCACGCCATTCTGAATATCGAGAATCATGTTGTCGTTACCATCAAGGGACGGTCCCATGGGAGCGGCGTCCAGATGCAACTCATGCCGAACTTTCCAGGCGATGACGTGGTCGGCGCAGGAGGTATCCCCACTCAGGCCCAAAGCTCCGACAATTTCGCCTTTCGCGCTGTATAGAGATTGTGACAAAGACGAGCACGACTGCATCAGCCGCATAGATCCACGTAAGCGTGCCTTATCGTTTGTTTCCCTGACCAAGAGTTGCGCGCAATAACTACTTCACTTGACTTTGCTGGGGTGAAACCGCGGTGCCAACGCGCAGTTCATCGGTTCCCCGAACGGCCACTGTATCGCCTTCGTGCAGATCACCGAAAACTTCTGTCATTTTGTCCACCGTGACCCCAGTCTTTACATCGACCCACTCCGATTTCCCGTCGCGAATGCGGACAACAAACGCTCGTTCGAGAGTGTTGGCAACCGACGACATTGGAACGAAAAGAGTTGGATAGGATCTCCGTACAGGCCAAAGAACATCGGAGAAAGTACCGGGCGATAGCTCGCCTCTCACGTTTGCAGCTTCCAACTCGACAGGCATCGTACGCGTTTTAATGTCAACGGAATGTGCGATACGTGCAATCGTGCCGCTGAAAGTCCGGCCGGGGAAGGACGGCACAGTAAATTCAACTTTGGTCCCCTCGGGTACTCCTGCAGCATAGGTTTCAGGAACCGGCACCACGACGCGCAGCCGGGACAATGTCTCAATACGCAACATCGGAAGCGCAGATCCAGGTGCGCCAGCCGGTCCAACCAGTGCTCCCGGATGCACATTTCGCTCGGTCACGACCCCATCAAAAGGTGCGTTTACCTGCAGGTATGCCTCGGTCTGTGTAAGTGCCTGTAGTGATTGTTGCGCAGCGTTTACGTTTTCCTGCTGAGCCTTCAACTGGGCACGATCGGCGTCCAAGGCCTTTTGTGCCACGAATAGATCGTTACCCGCAACCACGCCAGGAGTCGCCGCCGCGGCTTTGAGATGCTCGTATGTACCCTCATCCGACGCGACTTTTGCGTCCGCTGCCGCGAGCTGAGCCTGGGCGGCCTGAAACTTTGATTGCGCTTCGGAACGCTGTGCGACTAACTCCGGAGCTTCGAGTTGAGCAATACGTTGCCCTTCTTTAACGTGCGAGCCCCGGTCTACGGAAATGGATTTGACAAACCCGGTCACCTTGGGAAAAACGGCGACAACTTCGTATGGCTCAATTTCACCTGGCAGGTGAACCGTCAGCGCAAGCTTCTGCGCGACGACCTTCGTGACTTGAACTTTTGCAGCCGGCTCGGGAGGTACGGCCTTTGCTGCAGGGGCATCATCCTTGCCGCACGAGATCAGAAGCCCCAGACTGGCAAAAATCGCGATGGTTCTCGTGAGCCTCAACGTTCACCTCCGGTCGGGTTCTCACCTGAGTTTGCGCGAGCAGCATAACGGCTGTCGGGATCCTCGGGATCAAGAGAAGGCGAATGTGTGCCAGCCCGCTCCTGAACTAGAGAAAATATCGAAGGCAGAATCAGCAGACTTGTGACCGTTGCAGCCAACAGGCCTCCTATTACGGCTCGCCCGAGGGGTGCCGTTTGTTCCGCGCCGGCGCCCAACGCGACCGCCATTGGAATCATGCCGACAATCATCGCCATGCTGGTCATCAGAATCGGACGCAGGCGGCTCTCCGCACCATGAATGGCGGCTTCCGTGGCATGAACACCTCCGCGGCGAGATTGCTCCGCAAACGTCACCAGTAGAATTGCGTTCGCGACAGCCACCCCAATGGCCATGATCGCTCCCATGAAGGATTGGATGTTTAACGTCGTGCCCGTAATCAGAAGCATGATAATCACGCCAGAGATTACGGCGGGAATGGTTGACAACACAACCAGCGACAGTCGCATCGATTGAAAGTTCGCGGACAAGAGCAGGAAAATAACGACGATTGCGAGCCCCAGTCCAATCGCGAGGTTCGTAAGGGTTTCACGCATCGGGGCTATCTGTCCTCTTACGCGCACTGTCACTCCGCGTGGCGGAGTTCCAACGCGTTCAATCACCTTATTTATCCGGCTCGCGACCCGACCCAGGTCTTCGCCAACCACATTGGCGGAAATGGTGATCATTCTTTGACCATTCAGTCTGTCATATTCTCCAACCATCATGCCGTTCCGAACCTGTGCGACGTCTCCAACCAGCGGATGGATTGCGTCACTGCGGGTAATCGGGATATTGGCGATGTCCTGGATTGAGGCGACCTGCGGCTGAGGCAATTCAACCTGGACCTGATAAGCAATTCCGGACCGCGGATCAGCCCAGTAGTTCGGAGTGACAAAACGACTGGACGAGGTCGCCGCAACCAGCGACCTCCCGACCTGTTCGACACTCACGCCAAGCTGCCCTGCAAGCTCTCGATTGACGTTTACTTCGACGCTTGGGTAGTCAAGAGGCTGCTCGAACTGAAGATCGCGCAAAGCCGGTATCCGGCCCAGTTCAGCGAGAAGTTTCTCGGCATATCCCCTATCGTCCTGCAGGGTCGGCCCGCTAACAGCCACTTCGACCGGAGTGGGAGCCCCGAAGTTCATGGTCTGGCTAACGATGTCGCCCGCTTCGAAGGAGAATTGGCTCCCCGGAAAGATACTCGGCAGTTTTGCTCGGAGCTGTTCCTCAAGATTCGCTATGGAGATCGATGCGTCAGGTTTAAGCGCGACTCGCAATACCGCTTCGTGAGGGCCACTGGTCCACAGGAAAATTGTGTTGATCGGATAAGCGGGAGGTTGGGTTCCCACGTAGCCGAGTGTCACAGCAACATTGTTGGAGCCTGCAACTTTGTGAATTTCGTCAAGGACACGAAGCGCCATGACCTCCGTTGCGCCAACTCGGGTGCCAATTGGTGCACGAAACCGGAGCTGAAACTGTCCCGCATCCACCCTGGGAAAGATCTCGCGTCCCATGAGCGGTCCCAACAGGAGAATCACAGCCAAGGCGATCCCTAAGTACACCGCCAGTACAACCTTGCGGTGTCCCATCATCTTCCCGAGAACCCAGCCGAGGCGCTCGCGCCACTCAGCCAAATGCGATTTGCCATTGCGTTCAGGATGAACTGCTTCTCGAAGAATCCAAGTTGACATCACAGGGACAAGCGAACTGGATAGAAAGTAGGAAGCAGCCATAGCGAATCCTACGGAGAGGGAGAGCGGAACGAACAGGCTTCTGGCGATGCCCGTCATGAAGAATGAGGGCACGAATACCGATAGAACACAGAGCATCGCGAGTAAGCGCGGTATAACGACTTCACGGCTGGCGTCAAGTACGGCGTTGGCGTGCGGAACGCCCTGCCCGAGATGCGTGTGAATGTTCTCGATTGCGACGGTTGCCTCATCGACCAAAATTCCGACCGCCAATGCCAACCCGCCCAAGGTCATGGTGTTAATGGTCTGGCCGGCTCCCCACAGGGCCACAACGGCGGTGAGCAACGCAAACGGTATGGTCGTCACAACGATGGCAGAACTGCGCAAATCTCTTAGGAAGAGCAGGACCATAAGCCCGGTCAGCACGGCACCAAGAATGCCCTCGCGCAAGAGAGACGAGAGTGCGTCTTTTACGTATGTCGATTGATCAAACTCGTAACTGATTTTGATGTCATCAGGAATGAGCGATCGAAAACGCGAAATGCTCTTTTTGACTTCGTTCACTACGGCAACTGTGGAGGCATCCGCACGCTTCGTCACAGACAGGTAGATGGCTCGGCGTCCGTTGACCAAGGCGTATCCGGTCAGAACATCGCTCGAATCCGAGATTTTCCCAAGATCGTGCAAAAAAACCGTTGGACCCGAACCCACCCGGATCGGCAAATCACTCAAATCCTGAATGTTCGTAACGACCGAGTTGATCGGTACCATCGGCTGCATGTCTCCCGCGCGAATGTTGCCGGCAGGCATGATGACGTTGCCGGCGCTTACCGCTTTGACCACTTCTTCCGGAGACATGTGGTAGGCGCGCAATCGATCTGGATCGACAGTGATGACGATTGTGCGTTGGTTGCCGCCAAACGGCGGCGGGGCCGAGACACCTGGAAGAGTCGCAAACAGGGGCCGGACGCGATTCAAAGCGAGATCCTGAATTTCTCCCAGGCCACGAGTCTGACTGGAAAACACAAGGAACCCGACTGGAACGCTGCCTGCGTCAAAGCGCATTACAAATGGCGGAACGGTGCCGGCAGGCATGAACGCACGCGCCCGATCCACGTATGAGATCGTCTGAGCCAAAGCCTGGCTCATGTCCGTGCCAGGATGAAATGTGAGCTTGAGCAGCCCAACGTTTTGGATCGATTTTGATTCGACGCTTTCAATGCCGGTGATGTAGAGGAAGTGGTACTCGTAGTAGTAGACGAGATAGCCTTCCATCTGCGCGGGCGACATTCCTCCATACGGCTGCGCCACGTAAATGACGGGCAGGTTCAGATTCGGAAAGATATCGACTGGCATCCGCATCAGAGCCAGCACTGATATGAGACCAACGGAAATCACTGCTACCAGTACGGTCACAGGGCGCCGAAGCGCTATCCGGATCAGCCACATCTCACTGGCCTCCTGTCGCACGCTTACGCGCCAGTTCAAGGAATGGCTGGAGATCGCCTTGGGCCAGTGCTTCTCCGAGCATGGCTCGCCAAACTGTGAGGCGGGCAAGATTGTCTTCAATTTCGGCTTGCAACAACAGTCGCTGGGCTTCCGCGACCTCGATGATCGGAGCCAGCGCGGCTTGGTATCGAGCCTTCGCCTGTGTTTCTCCCGATCGTGCGGCTTCTAGTTCAACGGGGGTGTTTTGACTGATCAGAACCGCGCTGTCATACGCAGCTTTAGTCCGCTCTGCCTGCGCAGTCAACGTTTGGATTGTCTTGTCATAGTCGGCCCGCTGCGCACGTTCGTTGGACTGTTCGATCTGTTTCTTAAAGTGGAGCGACGGAAAATCCAGGACTGAGAACGTTGCCGTTAAACCAATCGCCCAGTTATGCCGCATCAGATCGAGCCCATCGGTTCCTGTTCCGAAAGTGCCGTCCGGGTTCGCCCCGCTTCCACGACCCGAGAACGAGCCCTGCAAATTGAATCGCGGGTAATAGGACTTGCTCAGCACTTTCTCTCTGGCTTTGGTTTCAAACAATGTCGAGGTTGCGATCAGCGCTGAAGGGTGGTCTGCAAGGGCGATTTGTGAAGCATAGGGTGTTGGGGCCGTGGTTAAGACATAATCGGCATCGATAGCAACTTTGGTGCCTGAAATGCCTAACAATTCCGTGAATGTAGCTTCGCTCTCTCGTTCAAATTCCTGGGCGCGGATCAGTTGGATCTTAGCCGCCGCGAGTTCTGCATCGGCACGAGAGGCATCGGCGCCGGGTCGCAGTTCCTCCTTAACCAGCGCATGAACTGATGTGGAAAGCACTTGTCTTCGATCGACGTCTGCCTCGGCAACCTTGACTTGCTGCTGTGCCGCTGCGAGCCGCAAGAAGGCATCTCCCACCGCCCCTGCCACATCCAGCTTGGTGAGTGATAGTTCAGCATTTGCCCGGCCTTGCGCCGCCTTTGCCACCTCTACATTTGCGCCACGATAGCCAAAGTCAAAAGGCTCCCAAGAGACCAGAATTCCTGCCGCACTTCCCCAAACGCCGCGATCCGACGTGCCCGGCAGAACCGGACCAGAAATCGCAGGTATCACTGACTGTGGCAATAGTAAGCCAAAGATGTTGTTTCGCGTAGCGCGATTGGATTGCCAGAGCAGATCGGTGCGCGGCAGGTAAGTAGTTCGAGAAAGGCTAACGCCTTCTTTCGAGGCCAGCGCACGTTCCATCGATGCTCGGACTGCTGGATAGTTGCTCAGAGCAAAATCGACTGCCTGCCCCAGGGTTAGCGGACTAGCAGGCGGTTTGATGGCAGTTTGCGACGCAGCTATCGTTTCACCGAGCGGAATAAAACCCAGCCAAACGAGAAGAAGACCAGCGAGACACAACCGTTGCAAGAGCTTCAATTGTTTCACCTCTACCAGCCAGTAACGCCATAAGCACAGCTTAACGCCCGCTTAACTGATCACAGTACATACGGCCCTTCCGGCAAGCATCGCACAGCAACCTGAATGTCGCGTGTAAGCCAATCAACGTGCGGGAGTGAAAAGAATTCTATCCGAGGAGGTTAGCTTTGAATCACAGGCAAACGGACAACAAAGACAGATCCAGCATCCGGAGTGCTTTGAACTTCTATAGTGCCTCCATGCACTTCGGCAACCCATCTCGCGATAGAGAGACCCAAACCAACGCCACCAAACTCGCGGGACCTCGCTTTATCGGCGCGGTAGAAGCGATCAAAAATGTTAGGCAAATCGACGGCAGAAATGCCGATTCCGGTATCCCGAAACTCCGACACGACGGAACCATTGTTTTGCCTGAGCGTGACGGTAACCGATCCTCCTGAGGGTGTGTATTTCACTGCATTATCGATCAGAATGAGGAATAGACGATGCAGAGCGTGAGAATCGCCGCCAACGAAAAGCTTCTGGGCGTCAATATTTTCGACAAATCTCACGTGCTTTGCCTCCGCCAAAGTTCGGCCATCCTTGCAAGCTTCGCGCAGAGACTCTGCCAAGTTGATTGGAGCGCGCTGCAGAGTTTCCATTCCCGCATCGGCCCGCGCCAGCACCATGAGCTTCTCCACCAGAGAAGAAGTCTTTTCCAATTCTGAGAGCACGTCTTGTTGAGCTTCCCGATAATCCGCGACGGTTTGGGATGTGCGCAGTGACACCTCGGTCGTCGTACGCATCAGAGCAAGAGGAGTGCGAAGTTCATGGGAGGCATCGGCCGTAAATTGCGTAATCCGGTTAAATGAGGATTCCAGCCGTCCGAGCATGCTATTGAGCGTTTCGGAAAGACGCTGCAACTCATCGCCACTTGGTGGAACATCAAGCCGTCTTGCGAGATTATTGGAATTAATATCTTGCGCCGCTCGTCTAATTTGATCCACTGGCGCCAAAGCCCGCGTGCTCAGCCAATAGCCGCCTGCTGATGCGATGGCGAGGACAAGAGGGCTGAGCAGCAGAACCATTCCCTGGAATCGATCAATGGCATCGTAGAAATCGTCCATCGGGACCGCCACTTGAATACGATACGTGTCCCGACCGGCATTCATTTCGCGCACCAGAACGCGGAGCGGAAGATCCACGGACATCAGGTTGTAGGCCGAGTAGCTTGCCTTAGAAGGCACGGGTACCTCGTGACTTGTCATCAAGCGTGAGCGGTAGATCCAACGGCCATTTTGGTCGCACACTTGTAAGAAGTCGGCTTGCTCTCGCAGTTCCTGGTGTTCGCTCAATTCTTCCTGCAATCGTGCCGGTTCTTCATGTGCTACACGCCCGATAACTTCTGCGACTCCGCCTGCTTGTCCTTCGAGACTCTCGTCAACACTTTTCTCTATTCCTTTCCTCATAGCGATGAAGGCGGCGATGCCGAAAAGGCTGAGACTCGCAAGGAGGATGGCCACGTACCAGGCGGTCAGCTTAACGCGAATTGAAACTCGCTTCATGTTCTCGGGTGCTCTCGGATCGTGTAGCCGACTCCGCGTACAGTCTGTATTAGCTTGTGACCGTGTTCGCGGTCTATTTTGCTTCGCAACAGTCGAATGAATGTATCGAGAGTGTTCTCCTCGACCTCGTGATCAAAATCCCAAACGGCGTCTACAATCGCGTCTCTGGGGACTACTCTTCCCGATCTGCGCATTAGCAATTCGAGTAGACGAAACTCCGTCGGACTGAGATGGATTTCGCGTTCGCCGCGGGTAACTTGGTGGCTTGCGGGATTCAACAGCAGGTCGCCCACCTGCAGGACGATTGGCCGCGGTGCAGAGCCGCGGCGCGCAACCGCACGCAAACGCGCCAGGAAAACCTCGAACGAAAATGGTTTTGTCAGATAGTCGTCAGCACCCAGATCAAGTCCCTTCACGATGTCGGGCACAGCATCGCGAGCTGTAAGCATCAGGATCGGAGTCTGGTTGTTTTTTCGGAGGCGGCGAGCGACCTCGAAACCATCAATGAACGGAAGCATCAGATCAAGAACGATGACATCGAACTTTGCCGTGGTAGCCAACTCCAGTCCGCTGCGGCCATCGAAGGCGAGCGTGACACGATGGTTCTCCGCCTCAAGCCCCTTCTTCAGGAGACTTGCCATCTTCTTTTCGTCTTCCACGATCAGGATTTGCATAAGGAATTCTTGCTCATCCCCAAACGACTAAACCCGAGCAGAGGAGCGCTTCTATTTCCCAGCCACAGCCTCATAGACAACCATACGGGCTACAGGCTTTCCGTTCTCCTCCTGTTCTGGGGTGTAGACCCGATGAGTTTCGAGGTCCACCGCCAGACTGTGTACGGCGTGTTGCACCTTGAAGTCGTCAATCTTTTGATAGTGCTGCGGATCATCTTGGTGAAACACTGAGATGGCCCCGCTATAACAAGCGACGTAGATGCGGCCTGTCCCTGGATCGAATTTGATCACGTCGGGGCCATCGGCCATTGCCAGGTAGGCGATTGGTTCGTGTTTGTCCAGATCGAACACTGTCATCATGTTGTTTTCTTCGCATGAAAGAAACGCCCGACGGTGCTCCGGATCAAGGGTCATGCCGTGATTCCCTTTACAGCGCCCTACCGGATATCGGCCGATCACTTCGTCCGTGGCGGGATCAATGACAGCGAAGACATTCTCATCCTGCAAATTCAAATATACCTTGCGAGCAACCGGATCGTACTGGGGCATACCGGTCTCACTATTGAAGTGAAGGGTTTTCACGATTTCATCTTTCGTGACGTCAACGATTGCCTCGGCTTTGCCCCGCTCGTCCGAAACGTACAGCTTGTGGAACGGCGTTGCGTACGCGCTTCCGTCGGGCTTGCGTTCGGTCCGCAGCTTCTTCACGACCTTCATTTGGCGCATATCCACAACGCCAATCGTGTTGTCCCCCGCGTTCGACGTATAGAACTTCTTCAACTCAGCTACGTACTCGACCCCTTCTGCGCCAGGGGTATCCACGACTGTCGCTACAACTTTGTTTGAGCGTAAATCGACAACGTATGTCTGTCCGGCAGCCAGATGGGTTGAGATCAAGTAATGATCGTCAGAATCGATCGTCAAGTAGTCAAACCGCTTTCCAGTAGGCCCAGGTAGATCGAACTCGGCGATTGTTCTAAGAGTTGGAGCGGGTGCCTGAGCTTGTGAGGTTGATGCCAATGCCAAAATCGCTGCGGTCACCGTCAATAGGAGCTTGTGTTGCACCGATATGCCCTCCGTTCTTAGGGCCGGAGATTTGTTCCGGTTGAGCACATCGTAGCTGATGAAAATGAATGTTGCCTGAACGGAGAACTCCGCGACCGTAGTGAGGCCGGACTTGCCCAGCAGGACGGGGCAACTCGTTCCGCCATTCAGCGCTAACGGCAATCAATTCTATGTCGCGCCATACTGCCGTCCCGCTGAACCACACACTTCGGCTATTGATGCTGCCGTTTGGGTCCTCCAGAATTGTTGGCTCAAAGTAGGGAAGACGCCAAGCCCTGATGGGCTGCGCTCTACGAACAGGAACCCCGATGAAGACAGGAAATTACGAAGATTAACGATGGGCAATATTCGAAAACTGCCGTTAATGTAACAGTGAACAATTGGAAGGTAAGTGAATGATTCTGTTGGTGGCAAGGGGGGCGGTGAATCCTTGCCGCCGGCCTTTTCGGGCTGCTTTACTACTGCCTTAGCCCTTTTTTGTCAGCAACTTAACTTTGCAGAGTAGCCCCAGTTTTGTGACCATTCTGTGACCAGTTCCGATGTTCGCCTAGCGTCGGCAATGAATTGGAGAGCATGTGCAGTGGCCTTTGGCCTGGATGGCTGAAATCACATCGCGCCAATGGGCTTACGCAGAACTGAGCTTTCTTGGGATGCCTTGCGCGCAATCAACCCGAAGCCTTTGGAGGTGGCTGCCTTCTGCAACGCACGCAACTCCATTTGGGCCTGCGAACCGTGCTTTGTCTTGTTCGCAAATTCTGCTAGCGCAAGGTCGTCCGCAAACTCGAGACCGACAAATCCATAGCGGTGTGCATCACCAGCTACTCGCTGCAATACTGGGCTTGACGCCTCCGGATGGTCCGAACGCTAGGAGGACGCGGCCCTGAGGCTAATTCGAACTGTAAACGAAGAAAGCGGTTCTGGCTCGCAGTTTCCGAGCCGTTGAGCTGCTTCCATTTCTTTTTGAGCTTCGCTTAGTTTGGCCTGAGCAAGTAACGCGTCGATGAGCACAATTCTGGCAGTGAGTTCATCGTCAGCTTGTTGCTCCTTCTGAAATTGTTCTATGCACGCACGCACCGATGCTTCGGCATCCGGAGCGTGACCTTCCTCGATGGCGAGTTTCGCTAAAGAGACACGGCTTTCAGCAGTATTCTGCTTCTCCCCGGCTTGACTCCGAAGCGCAAAAGCTTCTTCGTATCGCTTCCGGGCCAAGGGGAGATCACCTCGATCCAACGCTACATCCCCCATCCCGCTGAGCACATAGGCGGTAGCATTCTTGTCTTCAATTTTCCGCGCAATCACTTCGGCCTGCCGGTAGGCTGCCTCCGCTTTGTCGAGCTCGCCATTCTGTCTCCAGATGTCTCCCAAGCTGTCAAGATTAAGGACTACACCTTCCTTGTCATCGACAGCTTGATACTCTGGAATGGACTCTTCCAGCAACTTCCTGGCTTCCATCAGATCGCCTTGAGAAAGACGAGCGTCAGCAAAATTGCTGAGCGCGGTGGCGACACCGTCTCTGTTCCCAACCTGGCGAAATTCCTTCACTGCTTGCTGCAGCATTTGTGCAGATTCTACGAGATTGCCCCGCAAATAGTAGAGTGCGGCGAGATCGGTGCGCATCATGGCTGCGCCGTTCGGGTCTTTCGCGGCAATTGAGCCTTCGAGGGCATTTCGGCAGATATCGATGGCTTCAGTGGATGCGTCTATGGAGGGCTGTTGCTGGCAGAGAATGCCGTAGGTTCGACCGACAATAACTGGTGATCCTTGTGCAGTCGCCTTTTCGATCGCTAGCTTCGCTGCGGCACGAGCTTTGGTGAAGTCTTTATTGATCCACGCAGAAGCCTCTGTCATATCAATTCGCGCGTCGTCGCCAAGAGGCGGTGGGAGTTGGCGCAGAACCGCTAACGTTTGGAGCGAGTCCGCGGCACTGAGATGCATTTGCGCTGAGGCGAATAAGAGGCCATAGTCCAGATTGTCGGGGAAAAGGCGGAACAGAGAGCGATAGGTCTCAACGGCTTTGGGCCATTCTTCGACGGTCCTTTGATATTGTCCTTCGACTAGAAGCTTCTGTTCTTGCGAAAGCTGATTCGAGAGTTCTAACGCGCGTCGGGCTTCCACGCGAGCTCTCGCGTCATACCCGATGTGCCACCACACGTCCGAAAGGGCGGCATGGGCCAGTGGAAAGGCGGTGTCCGCCGCGATTGCTTTGTTGAGCAAATCGCGCGCCGCAAAGTAGTCGAATGCCCACAATCTTGCTCGTCCCTCGGCGTAGAGGCGAGCTGCCTTTTCGTTGGACGGAAGAGCTGCCCTTGTGGCAATTTCGATTCCTTCGGACGGTGCAGCTACGCCGAGACTTCGCCGCAGTTTCCCGCCCAAATCCGAGACCAAGTTAAAGAGGTCGTTCTCGTCACCCGAGACGGAATCCTCCGCGATCGTTTCTCCGCCAGCGGTGTCTTGAAGACGAACATCAAGGCGAATCCTACGCTGGGGGTCAGCCGGAACCATCGTGTATGAACCGACCACGACGACATCCGCGCCCGGATTGGTTCGCAGACGCTGCAAGGTAGATTTGCCAAGCGAATCTTCGTCGCTGAGTGGCAATTCGCTCTTGGCGTGCGCCACATCCTCTCCGGACACCATTCGGAGCTCTCCGCCTGCGGCCAGTTCTGTATTCAACATTTCGCAGACAGCGGAGGAGAGCCAACTGTCCTCTGGTCGGCCAGGCAAATTGCGGAAGCCGAGCACTGCGACCGAACGACGCACGTGTATTCGAGGGATTGAGGTCCCGGCCTGGGCTGTGGAACGCGAAGCCCCATGCCTCGCGTGGAGAACATAAAACGCCGCGCCAACCAACAACAATACGAGAGCGGCGATGATGAACCCGTGCTTTGTCGCGTACAGATTGGGGTGGGATACGGACACAGTCGGCGCCGCAGGAGTTGGAATGGTGGCAGCATCAGCAACATGTGCGGTCTCGACCTTAACGGGTGCGATGAACCGGTAGCCGCGCCGAGGAATGGTTTCGATAAATCTGGGATTACCGGCATCATCCCCAAGAGCTTCTCGAACCTTTAGTACCGCCACTCCCAAGCTCTTGTCGAATTCGACAAAGGTATTTTGCGGCCAAAGTCGATTCCGAATCTCTTCCCGCGAAACAATCTGTCCGGCGCGTTCCACCAGTAAGAGCAATAGCCGGAAAGGCTGTTCCTGCACGCGCACGCGTACCGAATCGCGCGTCAGTGTGCCATCGCCCGGGTCAAGCACGTAAAGTCCGAAACTGTAGCTTATTTCCGGGGCGGGAGAATTGTCTGTAGCAGAAGCCTTCATACGCCAGGCGAGATTTTGAGCGTCGAGTTTAGCACGAAAACGGGCTAAAGCGAGTTAATCAGACTCTCTAAATCGTTAGAAGAAAAAGAATTAGCGGTTAACGCACAATTTGCCCTCAGTTGGTTTGCGAATTCCGCCAGTCGGAAGCAAAGTTCCCGTCGTTGCACACCAAATTCAGTCCTGAGGAGAGAGCGATGAGCGCTTGCCATTCTTGTGGTACCGCGTTAGCCGCTGACACTCGCTTCTGTCAGTCCTGTGGGTCACCGACAGAACTCAGGTCAGATGTCTCTGTTTCTGCCATCGAGAGTCCGGCTGGGGTCGCGGTCATGCCTCCGCCCGGGGAGGCGGGATCGAAAACGATGGATACGAATCTCGTGGGAGCGCTCACCTACCTCGCCGGCTTCATCACGGGAATCATTTTTCTTGTGCTGGATCCGTACAAGTCGAACTCCTTCGTTCGCTTTCACGCTTTCCAGTCGATCTTCTTCAATGTCGCTTGGTTCGCCTTTTGGATTGTCTGGATGATCCTCTCGGCAGTGCTAACACCTTTGACGGCCGGAATCTTTGGCTTGATTGCTCTGCCGTTGATGTTGATTTTCACCGTCGCAGGGTTCGGGATCTGGATTTTCCTGATGTACCAGGCGTATCAGCAAAAACTTTTCAAGCTGCCGATCGTCGGCAAATTTGCCGCGGAGCATGCCGGCGTAAGGCTGTGATGTGCGGTCCCATTTCACATCGTGAACCGGAGAGAAACTTGACCCACTTCTTCAAACTGACGGCGGTGTTGCTCCTATTTTCGTCCATTGCCTTCGGGCAGTCTGCTGGAAAGACTCGCGCCTACTACATCGCTGCTGACGAAGTTGATTGGGACTACGCTCCCGGCGGCGTTAACAAGATGATGGGAATGAAGTTCGAGGGATACTCGACGGTTTTTACCGAACGAGGGCCACACCGGATCGGAACCGTATACCGCAAGGCGATTTACCGCGAGTACACGGATGAAACCTTCGCTCATCTCAAAACCCGCTCTCCTGAGTGGGTGCACGCCGGCATCCTTGGACCCATTCTTCGCGCCGAAGTAGGAGACACAATTCGCATTCTTTTCAAGAACAACGCTAGCCGACCGTACAGCATGCACCCGCACGGTGTGTTCTACGACAAAGACTCGGAGGGCGCCCCTTACGACGATGGCACTTCGGGCAAAGACAAAGAAGACGACGCGGTGCCGCCGGGAAAGACGCACGTCTACACCTGGCAAGTTCCCGAGCGTGCCGGTCCTGGCCCAAACGATCCCAGTTCGATCGTATGGCTTTATCACTCACACACCAACGAATTGAAAGATGTAGAGAGCGGGCTGGTGGGGGCCATGATTATCACCCGCCGCGGTATGGCCACTGAAGATGGAAAGCCGAAAGATGTCGATCGGGAGTTTGTGTGTCTGTACCTTCTGTTCGACGAAAACGTGAGTTGGTATCTCGACCACAACATTCAAACGTTTACAACCGATCCGAAGGGTGTGAACAAACTTGAATTCGCTCCTGTGGACGACCAGGGTAACTTCTCCGGCGTGGGTTCAGGATTCGTCGTCGCCAATGCCAAGTTCGCGATCAACGGCTACATCTACGGGACCGGCCCCATGATGACTATGAAAAAAGGGGAGCGCGTCCGCTGGTATCTGGTTGCCCTGGGAGAGCAGTTCAGCGTGCACACGCCCCATTGGCACGGCAACGTCGTTCTGCACGACGGCAAGCGCACGGATGTCGTTCCTCTCATGCAGGCGCAAATGGAGACTGTCGACATGGTTCCCGACAACCCGGGTATCTGGATGTTCCATTGCCATATCGATGACCACATGGATGCGGGAATGGTCACGTTGTACAAGGTCGAGCCGTAAATGCGATGGCAGCGCGAAGAAGAAATAGCAGAATCATTTTTGATAAGGAGAACTTCATGTTTCGCAATTACGCTTTCACGCTTTTCGTCCTTTCATTACTCGTGATGGAGCAGGCCGTGACAGCTCGCGCAGCTGATTCCTGCCAGCCGATCTTTGACGCATTGACAAAGGTGGCGACAACACCCAGCCACAGTTACACGACCACTACCGCTGTTAACGGAGGCAACGCCGCAGAAGCCGAAACTATCTTCGCAAACGGACAGAAGTACATACGGGTGCGCGGCAAGTGGATGCGCATTTCCGTGACCTCGCAGGATGTTCTTGAGCAGGAGAAGGAAAAAGAGGAGAAGGGCAAGTCAAGTTGCCAATTGCTGCGAAGCGACTCTGTGAACGGTGAAGCCGCAAAGATCTACTCCATGCACCGGGAGTATGACGAGGTCAAAGAAGACGGCCAGATGTGGGTGTCCACGAGCACCGGGCTGCTTCTACGCGCCGAAGAAGACGTAGATAACAGAGGCAACAAGAAGAGAGAACATCGATCCACGCGCTTCGAGTACAGCAACGTTCAGCCGCCGATGTGAGGCCGTACCAGCACACGAAAAGGGGAAACCATGAGTCGTCAGACAATTTTGCGTTTGCTCACATGTCTCGCAGTGATCGCGATAGGGCAAATGTCCTCAACGCTTCACGCACAGGAGACCTGTGGAGCGGTTTTTGATGCACTTACCAAAGTGGTCACAACGCCAAACCACAGTTATTCGACCCGCACCACCAATGGAAAGCCTCTCATCAGCGAGAGAATTTACACGCAGGGCAAAGCCTTTATTCGGGTCAACGGCAAATGGATGGCTATCCGCGAAGATACGGCAGAGATCCTCCGGCAAGAGGCAGATAACCGCAAGCACGGAACTGCAACCTGCCGGGCCATCCGCGAGGAATCCGTCGACGGCCAAGGGGCAACGCTTTATTCCCTGCACAGCGAAACAGAGTACGCCACGCAGGAGGCGCAAATGTGGATTGCCAAGAGCACCGGCCTGCCGTTGCGGGAAGAGATGGATACGGATGTGGGCGCCGGAAAGCTGGGCAAGAGCCACCTCTCCACTCGTTATGAATACAGCAATATCCAGCCGCCGATGTGATCGGCGGCAATATCTGAGCAGGCAGCCCGAAATATGTAAGGAGATATCTCATGGCTAAGTTTTGCGTGAAGTGCGGCTCACCGCTCATGAGCGGTCCGTTCTGCACGAAGTGCGGAGCCGATGTGCGCGGCATGTCCCAATCGGTTCAGCCACAACCCACATCCGCGCCAGCTCAGCCGCCAATTCCGGCCGCGCAGACAGGTCCACAACCCGTCATCGCAACGGTTCCGGTGCCGGCAATCGCACCCCCCGTGGTCCCCAAGCAAGGAATGAGCACTCTGGCCAAGCTTGGCATCGCAGCGGTGGCCATCATCTTTGTAGGCGGCGCTGCGGGTGCTGTCGGTGTGTACTACGTGGCCCATAGAGTTAGCCAGAAATATCACGAGGTGTCGGACGGAATTCTCGGATCAAGTTCGGATTCGCGGAACAACACCGAAGCTTCAGGCCAAGCTGGCTCCAAAGCCTCCAGTTCGAGCAGCGGATCCATGGGGAATGTCTGCCGCTTCCTGAGCAAGGAAGACGTGAGCAAGGCGATCGGAGTTGAGATCGTCCGCACTGAGCCCGGAGACGACGGTTGCTCTTACATCGCCAAAGGCACGCAGGCGGACATGACGGCGAAACACGTCACGGCGATGATGGCCGCGCGCGGAGCCGACAAGAAGACGCAACAGATGATTCAGACGTTCGCCGGAGGAATGGGAAAGATGTTCGAGAGTGAGAAGCCTCAATCCGAACAGGACACCTCCGGAGAAGTACCAGTTTTCAATTTCTCGGTAGATCAGAATGCTGCCGAGGAGCAGATGCGCCTGAACGCCAAAGGACTATCAACTCTCGGTGACACGCAAGGGCTCCCTGGAATCGGCGACCAGGCATTTGTGTCAGCCGACGGAGTGATCATGGTGCGCAAAGGCAAGAGTCTGATCCGGATCATGTTCATTACTTGCCCGTGTGGCGTAGAGCAAGTCAAACCGCTGGCCAAGCAAATTGCCGACGCGCTGTAGAAATAGACCAAGGGTCCAAACCGAGGAGCGACGATGCGCGAAATTATCCTTTCATGGAAACAAGTCGGACGGAGAGTGCCAGCTCTCCGGCGCACATATCTCAGGAAATGGCTGGTTCTGGTTTTACTTGTTGTAGTCGTTGACAGTGGGTGCCGAGAGTCCTCGGATAAATCCCTTTTCGCGTCACACCCTTCCTCCTCGCGCGCCGCCGCCCCCTCTTCTCTTGGGGCAGGCTTCATGCTCAGCAACGCTCCGGTGCAGGTGGGCCATCCGATAAAGCTGAGCGATCTGTCGGACAGCGAGATACATTTCGGAATCGCCCCAAAACGAGGGCCGGGCGTGACTTATCAGGACAACATCATCCTGATGGAGCAGGGCGACAAGGCCATCCAGTCGTTCGCGTCGGATGGCGTGTCGTGGACCTTTGACGCGAATGCGCCGCAAGTCAGCGACATTCAAGTCGGGAAAGTACTCTTCGCCACCGATCGCTGTGCCGGAAAGGTTTTGGCGGTTCAACATAACGGCAGCAGTGTCTCGGTCGTACTCGGTCCAGTGCTATTGAATGAACTCGTTAAAGAAGGGAACTTCACCTACGACCAGCCGCTGGACCTGAACGACGCAATCGCCGTCGTCGCGCCGGACTATGCAGGAGCGCTGGGCTCGAAGGCGATGAACGATGCATTGCAGACGCCAGGCCAGACTTCAGGTAACGAGAAGCCGCACAGCTTTCATCAAGACGTCAGCTACTACGCGGTATCCGACCATGGCAATTGGACGCCGATGCGCACGGTCACTCCGGGGGGCTTGGCGCTGCACAGCGCCGAATACCATCCAAAACCTGCATCCCTGAAACGAGCGGCGTTTCAGGCGAACATTCCTGGTTCCATACCCGGCCTGGGTGGGACTACGGCACCGTTTCCCGTGCCATTCCCGAAACTCAAGCAGCTTGACTTCAATAATCTGCAAGCCACCCCCTGCGCGTTTGATTGTGGAGGCATTGGGGCAAAGATCTACCAGGAAAAAGACGGCGTCAAAGTCTGGATCACCATCGTTTTCCATCTCAATCATCCGCACCTTGTTTTCGACGCGTCGGTCGGAAACGGCGGCGTGAACGCGAATGTGCAGTTGTTTGGCGGAGCGGGCGTGACCGTGACTGTCGATGCCAGCGCCGACAGCGACTTCACAAATATCAAAGGCAACATAAAAGAACTTGGCATCATCCCTGCGGAAATCAACGTGCCTATCGGCGGACTGTTTGTTCCACTCACCGCCAAGCTCAGCCAAGCGCTCGATATCACCAGCGGATTCAGTGCTAGAACATCCGTTCTTCACGGCGAGGGATCTGTCGATCTGGACGGGGAGATCTCGGCCACATACAGGACCGGCCGAGGCTGGGATATCCCAAAGCCCACGGCGACTGTGAAAAACAACCTCGCTGGAATGATTAGCGGCGTATCGGTGGGCATCAATTCTTTTATTTTTGCCTTCAGTCAGCGGCTAATGGTCGGCGTTGGCACGATGGGATTTGCCGCGGGGCCATACGTCGACCTCCAAACCTTGCTCACTGTGCTGAAACAATCTTCAACGACCTGGGTTGATTGCAGGCAGGCTACTTTTTCGGTCACGATGGGCGCTGGCATCGGCTACAGCATGCCGAAGATTGTCGCCAGCGTGATCAACACCATACTCCAACTTTTCGGCGCCAAACCAATTCCGTCTTGGGGCAGCATTGTTGCGCTTCCGAAACGAATAGAAATCGTCAGCCGACGAGACATGATCCCGGCCAACTGCGCTGGTGGAGGATGAACCGCTTCAGCACATTGGGAAATGTTCTTTCGGATCGCCTGTTTATGAGCGGAGGCAACTAACTCATGAGCTACTGCGGAAATTGCGGAACACCGATTCAGGAAGGCCAAACCTTCTGTTCCGGGTGCGGCGCTCGGGCCGGCGGGGACAGTCCCGCGGCTGGATACACCCCAATTGATCCTGCACAATCCGCCCCGGCCGGCAGCACTGCTGCACACCAAAGTAGCGAAGAAGCCTTACAGAAACTCGCTACGCTGAGAGCACAAGAGATGCCTGCTGCGAAGAGTCCCGGAAAGAAGACGCTGATTGTGGTGCTCGTCGTCTTCCTGATTGGCGCAATCGCCGCCGTCGCCGGAGTGGCTTACGTCGGATATCGAGTCAAGCAGAAGGCGAGCGCTGCACTGGACGGATTGGAGGGAAAGTCCAACAAGACTTCGTCTTCAGTTCAGGCGGGCTCCAGCGATGGAAGTGGCGCCCGCTCAGGAAATAACCGCGACGGCTCATCGAGAAACGACACCGACAATCCACTCGGGGCCGTGCTTGGCAAATTGCAAGGCGACGGCGATAGCTCGAGCCCGATGGGCAACATGGCAAAGAGCATTTTCGAGGACCTCGGAGCGAAGAATCCGGATATGCCTCCGGATCTGGTTCGCAATATTCCGTGGTCCGCTCTTGCCAGTCCCTTGCCGTGTCCCACCGGTGCACAGATCGATCCAGCGAAACTGGCGAATGGAAAAATTTTGTTCAAGCCGGGAACCATTTTGGTTTCGTCGTGGTCTCTGCCCTTGGCAGATGCCGAAAGCGACAACATCATTCGCGCGGTTTCACCACAATCTCTGGTTTTTGAATACAGTGGCATCGCCGCTTTAGGTCTGGATATGAGCATAAAGAGTCATCCAGACTTCAATAACACTGTCTGCGGAAAGGACATTGCTGAAGGAGAAGCGTACTCCACCGGGTGGATGTTCAAGTCCACCAAGGAGTCAATTACGCCGGGACTATATCCCGGGGTTTCACGCATTCTTGTACCCGCCAGCAAGTTCAACGAACTGAAGGCTTCCGGTTCGACCAAGTTCGTTTTCGCCTGGTACGACTACATGGATGCGCTCACCGAGTGGGAATTACTTGCATGGAAAGGAACGCTGATGCGGGTTGAGCCGGATGACGTTCCGTTTCCCCTGATCATCAACGACGAGCGCGTGAATGTACCTGCAATTCATGTTCGCGCCAATATGAAGGTCATCGAGACGGCAGGCCGTTTCGGCCCGCGCGATCAACCGGTAGAAGCTTACATCCTGGATGACCCCGACACTCCAGTCATGCTGTCGTGGATGATGGGCAAAGACATGCACCAGGACGACTCGTTCAAGGTGCAATTCGTTCGCGTCATGTATCCCGGCGACAAGCCGACGATCGAGCAGCAACTCGAGAAGACCCGCAAAGCGATCACATGGGGGATCAATTTCGACTTCAACAGCGATACGATCCGGCCGGTGTCGGAGCCGGTTCTCAAAGAAATTGCGCAGGCCATGGCCAATCGTCCCGGCTGGAAGCTGACTATTACCGGCAACACCGACAACATCGGCGGCCACAAATACAACCTGGATCTTTCCCAACGACGATCGGCGTCAGTGAAGAAAGCGCTGGTCGAGCGTTATCGCGTGGATCCCAACAGACTTTCTACCGGAGGGAGCGGAGATTCCGATCCGATCGATACCAACGACACGTTGGAAGGGCGGGCGAGAAATCGTCGCGTCGAACTGACTCTCGATTGACGGAATTAGTGGTTCAACTTCGGAACGGAGAGATTCAATGAAGCTTACTCTGCTAATCGCGACGATGATTATGTTCTGCCTCCCCAACGCTGTAGGCCAAGCAAAGGTCCTCACGAACGACCCGCTTACGGGCCTTCCGGTGATTCCGACGACCGTGACTAACTACGGGGGGAATGAGCCAACGAAACTCCGGGACGCGACGGTTTGCAAAAGCAAGATGCAGGGGAACTTGTACCCGCTGATCTATTACATCTTTTCGAAAGACTACAGCAAGGCCAACGCGACCGTTGCCGCAACCGTGGCATGGTATGCGTCGCATCTGACCGGGTTCAAGACAGCTCATGGTTATGACTCCGAGCGTTCGCAAGATGTTTTTTACAATGCCGACCGAACCATCCTGGTGATTGTGACGGGATCGCCCGGAGCGAATGGCCAGAACACGGATGCGTATGGGGTCGCGTACCAACGTTACCAGCCGGGACTCTCGCAGGAGACGATCACAAGCTTGACGCAAGGGAAAATCGTGTGCCACTGATTGAGGCAGAGCTGCAACCTGCGCGACATGGGCACGCACCTCTGTGCTTTGCCCACCGGAGAGCATTGTCCGAAGGGACTGATCTGCCTGGGCTGTGCGCATGCCCAGCCGAAGAAGAGTGCTGTTCCGATTTTCGGCGTATGTTCGCCAGCCACGAGCGCAGCCTGCTGGCTGCGCGGGGTCATCGTGAACCTGCCGGACAGATCGCGGCGCGTGAGATAGAACTGGTCAGGATTAAGGGGGCCCTGCAAAGAGCAGAGGAAGTAAGTGATGATGTCGCGACTGCTATCGAGGGGACTCCCTGAAGTCCCATCGCTGGGTTGTGAATTCCAGAAGTCGCATGGGGTTCGGGGAAAGTCACGATTGTTCAAGGCTCAATGAAACCTGCTCTCCGGTCAACGAGGGTTGCGGTTATTGTTTGACTTCGGAGGGCGTTAACTAAATGAAAAGGAGACTTACCAATGGCACTGATCACCGGGCAAACGAGCGATGTAACTCAAAATGCAGTTTTCGGCAGGAACGATTCCACTACCGCGCCGTCGGGTCCCGGCGTCCAGGGGGCTGGAGTCTTCGGCCTGACCGTTAGTCCGGGAGCTGCTGGAGTATTCGGTGCCAACAACAGCACGAAAGGTGTGGGAGTGCAGGGGAACGGACCGGAATCGGGCCTAAGTGGTTTCAGCGATCAGGGTGCTGGACTAACAGCACATAGTAACCATTCCAACGCCGTCCAGGCGTTTGCGCACGATCCAAATGGAAACGCAGTCTTGGCGATCAATGAGGCAACATCGGCACCTACCGTGTCGGATGGGTCTCCCCATGGCACCGGTATTCTTGCCGTCACTAACGTGCCCGGGGCGGCTGGAGTTTTCGGTTCAAACAACAGTGCGAAAGGCGTGGGGGTCCAAGGGAATGGGCCGGAGTGCGGCCTACGTGGGTTTAGCGACAGCGGGTCTGGGGCAACGACGCAGTCCAACAAGGGCAGCGGCCTTATAGCGACAAGCGGCAAAGGCCACGGCATCGATGCTTTTAGCGATAATGACGTAGCCGTATTCGCGCAAGGCGCGACGTTCGCAGGCGTTTTTAATGGCGCGTTGGTCGTCAATCCAGGGCCCAATCCAAAGGATTCTTCGATCGCGCCCTCGAATATCAATGGCAGCATTGTCATCAACCAAGGCAATCTCTTCGTAAACAAGGGTGACGTTATTCTGGGCAACGCAGACTGCGCCGAAGATTTCACAGTTTCCGGCAACTCGCCGGTAGTTCCCGGCACGGTGATGGTGTTGGGGGGAGATGGCGATTTGTGCGAGTGCTCGAAACCTTACGACAAACGGGTCGCGGGGGTCATTTCAGGAGCTGGCAGCTACAAGCCTGCGCTCGTACTGGACCGGCAAACGGGTCTTGAAAACCGGGTGCCGATCGCATTGATGGGAAAAGTGTATTGCAAAGTTGATGCGCAGTATGGGGCAATCGAAATCGGCGATCTGCTAACCACATCGGCTACCGCCGGATATGCGATGAGGGCTACCGATTCCACAAAAGCCTTCGGCGCAGTCATCGGGAAGGCATTGCATAGGTTTGAAGAGGGCCAAGGACTTGTGCCGATCTTAATTACGCTGCAATAAGGGACTTTTATGCTAAGCCTTCGATTAGCCAACGGTGTCGCGCCTCCGACCAGTGTCAGCGCATTGGCCGCGACAAACAACGTAGGTCGACCCATATCCCTGCGCCGGCTTCTCACCCAAATCGGTTCACGAACAAAAGTGATACGGGTCGCGTTTGTGCGCTACGTTTGGCAGAATCCAAGTCCGACTAGTCCAATAAATCTGCCCGCGTGGAGCGACCAGACGGTTACGGAGGTATTCTCTGCCGCCGACGACTGGAGCGTGCACGACTATTGGTCGCGGGCGACGCTTGGACTATTGGAGCTGCAAATCACGTTCTTCCCCTGGAAAACAATTCCTGGGAGTCAAAGTCAGCTCGATACGAAACGCGGAAGCGTGGACGCGTTAGTTCGGCGACAGGCAGTGGCGGATGGAGTAGCTCTCGACCAATTCGACAGGATGATAGCACTCATCCATCCGCCTCCCGGTGATCGTGGCGCTGTCGCCGTTGGTGGCGATATAATCCTGGACGAAATCGGGCCGAATTCTCAGAATCCAGGGTCTTGGCTCGAGTTCTTCGAGCATGAAACAGGACATCTGCTGGGCTTCGACCACGCCTTCGGGCCTGCCGTGAATCCTCAACCTTACAACGATAACTTTTGCATCATGGGGTATACCGGCATAGATAGCCACCAGATCGTGCCCCAGCCGATTCTCGACGAAGTTGAAAATACAATTGGGCCGGGAAACATCTGGTTTAGCGGGCGTCGATTGGCGGCTGCGAACCTCTACCGCACAGAAAACGTTGGATCGGTGCTGGCCAAAACCTCGAGCGTGGTGAGAATTGGTCGTGAGAGCGTTCAAAAGGTGCGCTTGATCGCGTTGAGCGAGGCGCTCCTTGGCAATCCGGTTCTTGCGGTTGCAACGACTGCGGTGGGCGAGGTTACTGTGGAGTATCGCCTGAATACAGGGGACGATGCTGGAGTCATTGAAGCCCCATGCCTTGTTCTCCACTCAATCGGTCGCAGGACGCTGGCAAAACTCTCGAATGGAAACTCGCCCGCCGAGGTAAATCCGATTGTCTTCGAAGGAAGCTGCAATGCAACCGTAGGCTCCATCGTGGCGACAAGTGAGGGAGATGTGAGTGCTTCAGTATTGAGCGTCGATACGGATGGAAGATACGTCAACTTGCAGATACAGGTCCTTTGATTCGTCACGGAATCAAGGCTTGCTCGCCACAGCACGGAAATGTTAGGACGTAGCGCTGCTGCACCGAATACGCTTTACATCGGCAGACGAATTTGTCGTATACCGGATTGGTAACAGTCTTGAGGAGAGGATCATGAAGAGCCTGCGGCCCGTCGCCACTGCAACACAGATTGTTCCACCAATTGTCAGCACCCGGGCTTTGGCTGGACTTGTAGCTATGGCATCTCCCATCAGCGTTTCGAAGCTGATTGACGCATTGCTGGCACCCGTGAGTTTTCATGCGGATATCATCACGCCCTCTGGAACCGCACTGGGTGGAGCGGTCGATATCACACTCTCAAACAATGGCACCTTTTCCTTCACCGTGCACATGCACGATAGCGGATTCGATCCCTACGATTTTCGCGTTCGGTGCGTCGTGCAATCGCCGGGCGGAGTCACGTTGCTATTTCAGACCAGTGGACACACTGACGGCACCGGCTCCGACCCATTGGGCACCCCGAACCGCGATTTTAATCACAACGAAAACGGATTCAATGCGCAGATCAAGCAATTCTGGCTCGATGTTCGCGGCTCTACGATGTCCGTGAGCAAGAGCTATGAAGACTCCGGGGTTCTGAACACGATCGAGGACATAGCGAAGGACCTTTTGGGGTTTCTCATTGCAGATGTCACCTTTGGGGCCGGTTTGGCCCTTGCTGTCTGCGTATCTGCCGAAATTGCGAATGCGGTGGGAGCTTCCTTTGTCGGGCCAGGCGGCCTCGTGGGCATAGTCACTGCGGGCGGTGTGGTTTGGCTATTCGGGCCGAGCGCGGTCATTCCCGCATTGATCGCAGGCGTTGCGGCGGGTGCCATTACTGACGCGCTGATCAAGCACCGCCAGTTGACCGACACCGAGTACAACTTTGCCTCCACGGTTTTTGAAGGTACTTTGCCGCCCCGCGAAAGAATCTATGTCACAAACCTGTCGCACGACGGCGGCAGAAAATACACTTGGCCCGAACTCGATGGCTCGATCATTTTGAATATGGATGATGCGTTTGACGATCCGATACATTATTCGAGTCCCGGCTACCCGACTCAGGGACAGGTTTTTATTCATGAAATGACCCACGCCTGGCAAATCCAGACGAAGTCCTTCATCCCAGGCATTCTTTGCAAGGCTGTGTTTGAAACTGGCTCGTATTCGTTTGGGCCAGCAGGTCAACCTTGGAGTGACTTTGGACTTGAGCAGCAGGCTGCGATTGTGGATAAGTGGTTTGAAAAGTATGCAGCGGGATGGACCTCGCAGGCCAACCTGATCACCAAACTTGCATCGGCCAACACCATCGCCGATCCCTATTTTCAGTACATTGCAAACAATATACGGCTCGGCCAAGACTAGAAGCCAAGAAACACACTTCAATTTCAGGAGAGGTTTTATGCCCGGATCATTTGGAACAACCAATACAGACGATGGCGTTACTGGCAGCAGCGTTTCTGGTCGCGGAGTTGCGGGGACCAGCACCGATCAGGCAGGGGTGGTGGGAACCAGCAACAATTTTGTTGGCGTTTGGGGAGAGAGCCAGAGCCCAGCGAGCGCCGGACAGCCCGGAGTTTTTGGCAAGAGCACGAACTGGCAGGGAGTCCATGGCGAGAGTGTCAGTCAAGTAGGCGTTTTCGGAACGAGCACGAATTTTGTTGGCGTTTGGGGAGAGAGCCAGAGCCCAGCGAGCGCCGGACAGCCTGGCGTTTTTGGCAAGAGTACGAATTGGCAGGGAGTCCACGGCGAGAGTGTCGGTCAAGTAGGCGTTTTCGGAACCAGCACGAATTTTGTTGGCGTGTGGGGAGAAAGCCAGAGCGCGAACCAGCCAGGAGTGTTTGGAACTAGCCAAAAGTGGCAGGGTGTCCACGGCGAGAGCCAGGATCAGGCGGGAGTTGCCGGTTTCAGCAAGAACTTTGTTGGTGTGTGGGGCGAAAGTCAAAGCGCTACCCAGCCCGGCATCTTCGGAAAGGGTAAGCTTGCGGCACGTTTTGATGGGGACGTCGAAGTCACTACCGACATTCGCCTCCTCAATGCCGATTGCGCCGAGGATTTTGACATATCGAACACAGAAGATATTCCCTCAGGAACCGTCATGGTCATCGATCCCGCCGGTGGCCTTCAACCCAGCTGCGAGGCCTATGACAAAAAAGTTGCGGGCGTCGTTTCCGGGGCGGGTGCCTACAAGCCAGCCATTATTCTCGATAAACATCCTGACGCGGCAGCAGCCAGGCTACCCATTGCTTTGCTCGGAAAGGTCTATTGCCGCGTCGATGCAAGCTTGGCCCCTATTGAGGTTGGTGACCTCCTGACTACCTCTTCGGTTCCAGGACACGCCATGAAAGCTGGCGATCCGTACCGCGCCTTTGGAGCAGTGATTGGGAAAGCTCTTCGGCCATTGCGAGAAGGAACCGGCCTGATTCCGATCTTAATCGCGCTGCAGTAAATCTTCGGACAGTGATATTCGGACCGCAGACATTCGGCCGAAGCTGTCTGTTTCGGAAGGAGCTGCTCTATGACAAATCGACCGCCTGACATCATAGGATATTCGTGGGCTAGTAATGGGACGCTGACGGTCACTTGGGCCGTTGACACCTTCTTCGGAGATTCCAGCGATCCCGACGATGTGTCGGTAGAGATCAACAATGTTTCCTATAAACAGAATCTGGGGTCGGATGCAACCTCAATTGACATTCCCGCGGCGGACATCAAGAAACTGCCTGGATCCAGCTTCGCTGTCACTGTGGTTTTCGAGTGGAACACTGGCGATATGCAGCGCAGCTCGGTGCCCGTTCCGCTCTCGGGCGGCATTCCAGTAGGGTCAAACAGCTTCCCGGCACCCACACTAAAAGTCGTTGCGATTCAGCCGAAGACAATACAGACCCAGAATCAGATCACCATTTCTTGGGTGGGATTTAGTTACACCGATGGAACGATTACTTGGGGCCCATTGCAAGGTCCAAGTCCAACCCGGATTTCCAAGAGTTTCAAGCCAGGTTCGAAAAATGGAGAGCCTGACTACACCGGAAGCTATACCACGGACCCGCTGCCTCCGAACCTACTCATCTGGTTCAACGTCGAGGTGGTGAATAAGTTTCAGGGCGAGACGGCATCCTCCAGCATCACGGCCCGTTCCGCGAACAACTTTCATTCTGTCCGTGCATTTCTGGTTGCTAGCGGGATTCATTTTCCGGCCAGCGTCCGGGGAGCTATCGGTCACGGCGGCAGTCTTCGCGGAGAAATGGGTATATAGCAGTTGGTGCTATTAGTCACCTTGCCGGTGGCTCTCGATTACCGAAATGGCTTGCCGGAGTGGGGCCGTGATCGTGGCACCAAACCCAGTGTTGCTCTGCTATACCCGGCATACTTCGGAAGCCTCACGCCAGTTTGGCAACGTTTTGCGGCGACAGAAGTCAGCTAGATACGTCGAGAGCTGGCGAATGAGTTCGCGAATTGAGTGGAAAAGCCAATCTCAGAAGTAAAGTCTTGTAAATTGCGAGCCTAACCGAAGCCCTGACTGGGGAATGGTCGCTGAGTGTGAAGTTTGAGCCCAGCAAGTCGGCATCGAGTGGCTTGACCAACACCGGAGAAGAGACATGGCGCCCTGGGCAAACGCCCGCCAAAACGTCAGCAGCGGCGCGAATGCCGTTCGAAAATCGCCTGCTAGGGCCGACCAAAGATTTTCCATCGCCGTGTCCTCACTGATTTCAGCAGTTAGCGAAAGCCTGCACGCCAGAGTTCTCGTCGTCCTCTAAGCCGCCGAAATAGGTTACGAAGCAACCCATCTTTTGGGTTAGAACTTGCCGGTTATCACTGCCAAACGCGGAATTTGACCATCAGCGTGCTAGGTTCATCCTACGCAAAAGAGCCTGGTAGCGGGGATGCCCCTGCTCAGCCAGCACGGGCTCGACTTTCAGGATGGAGACTATTTGCAGATCACGGTCCTCGACTCCCTTCTCCAGCCATTCGAGACGTTGATCCAAATCTCCCGTGCCTCGGCAGGCTGCCGCCATGGCAAACGGCGGTACATAACTGGAATGGCTTCGGGTCGTGAGTTCATTGAGCACCGCAAGCGCGTCGTCACGCCGACCGGCCTGCCCATATAACCACGCTAGGCCTCCGAGCGTGCGGGAGTTACGCCCGGAAAGCTTGCACGCCGTCTCGACTTCGGCGATGGCCTCTTGGAATCGTCCTATGTGCCCGTATGCGGCACTAAGAAAGAAGTGGGGCATATAGATACTCGGGTCGAGATCGATGGCGCGACGGTGCTGCGCAATCGCCAACTCGTGCTCGCCGCTGAGGTCGTAGACGTAACCGAGGTTAGCGTTGTAGCGCGCTGAGAGCGGATCCAGTTCCACTACCCTTCGTGCTTCTGGCAATTCCTCCTGCAGTCGGCCCATCGGACGGAGGCAGTGCAATCCGTAGTAGTAGTGGACAGTCGGAGATGACGGATTCAATTCCAGAGCGCGCCGGAATTCCTGCTCCGCTCCGACCCACTCGAACTCGCCGACGGCCATCGCCACTCCCAACTGGGCGTGCGCTTCCGCCAAAGTATCGTCCAGTCTCAGCGCTGCGAGTGCGGCAGCCTTAACCTGCGGTACGGCTTCTTTGCCGAGCATAAAACCCCAGAGGGCGCTCGCCGAGTAATACTCTGCCAGCCCGGTATAGGGCAACGGATAACTCGGGTCGAGTGAGATCGCCTGCTGCAGATACTCCTTGCCCTTGGCCAGTGAGTCCGGCGTAACTCGAAGAATGCAGTAACGACCCCTCAGGAAGAGGTTGTACGCTTCCAGATTCTCGGTATGCTGCTTCACGAGCGGGCGGTCACACCCCAGGCGCACGCGCAGTTTCTCCACGATACCCTGCGAGATTTCGTCCTGAATAGCAAATACGTCAGTCATCTCACGGTCATATCGTTCCGACCAGAGATGCGATTGATCAGCTGCCTTGATGAGCTGTGCTGAAATGCGGATGCGAGTTCCAACCTTGCGGACGCTGCCTTCTAGAATCGTATCCACTCTTAATCTGGCACCGATCTCGCTGACGTTCACGTCCTTGCCCCGGAATGCGAACGCGGAAGTGCGAGCGATAACGCGGAGACTAGGCACTCTCGTCAAGGCGTCGATGATGTCGTCAGCCAGTCCGTCGCTGAAGTATTCATTCTCCTTGTCGCCACTCAGATTCGCAAATGGCAGGATCGCAATGGAGGGAAGTGAGGTGAACGCGGCGGCGGGGTCGTGCAGATCAAGATCGCGGCTGCTCCACCAAGCCTCCAATTCAGACTTGAACGCGTAGACTCGCGCCATGTCGCCACCTGGAAGCCTGCGAACCGGCAAGGCCTTGACGTGTTCCCAACGCTGCACAGTCCGTACGTCGCGATGCAGGTAGCCCGCAATCTCCTTCCACGATTCAAGGCGATCGCCCCGCACCGGATGCGGTAATGAAAGTGTCTCTTTCATGCCGACCCGAACTTCGGACCCCAACTTCTGAACGTTCAACAGTTTACTCCCAAATGCACGGCATTACGCGACAGGGCGCTGCCTGTCGTGTTTTGCCGAATGTTCCGAGGCGTGATTCGTGTTACTTACAGAGCGGCGCGCATTCAAGAAAGGAATAGAGCATATGAAACCACGAAAGATACAAAGCATCATGCGGACGGCCCTTCTTTTCCCCACTCTCTTTCTAGTCCTCGCGGCGGTAGCTTCGGCGCGGGATCATCCGACCTGCTCAATTCTGAGTGTTGCGGGGGCGTGGGGTTACACAGAAACAGGAACGTTAACCATTCCAACCGGCGCGGCGCCTTTTGCAGCCGTCGGACAAGTCACGTTCGATTCGGTGGGAAACGCTGCTGGGACACAGAGCAGCAGCCTCGGCGGCAGAGCCAGTCAGGACGTAATCAGCGGTACATATTCGGTTAACCCTGACTGTACGGGCATAATTACGGTTGGCGTCTACGATCAGTCGGGAACCTTGCTTCGGACCATAACCTTGGCCTTCGTTGTCGATGATAACGCTACGGAGACCCGTGCCGTTGTTACTTCGCTCGTCCTCCCGAACGGTATGAGCCTGCCAGCCGTCATAACGCTCGAGGCAAGGAGACTCTTTTCGAGAGGCCACAACGTGTCTGTCCTCAACCGCGGCAATGAACACTAAACAGGATCCACAAATGTTTCGTGATCGAAATCAATACGGCGCCTAATCCGATCTCGGACTGGGCGCCGCCGAGTTGTAGACCTACCGCCGGGTTTTCTGTCGACATGTCGCCGGTCCAAGGCGCGAATGCAGGAGCAGAATCATGTCAGTTATCGAATACTCCGTGACGTGCTTCCTCTGGGCCGGCTTGGAACCGGGCGCCGGAGGTTGTTCCTCCGTTCCCCCCAAATACCTTGGGAGCAGCGCCAATGCCAAGAATGTCACGGGCAAGAGCGCGAGCTGTACCTTAGTGCAAGTTTTTCGGAAACAGCCACTTCTTCGAGGAGTGTCTTCAAGGCCTTGGCATTGTCCCGAACATTGCCTGCCTTTGCTCTTTTTGCGGCGTGCAATGTCTTCTTCAACGCGGCCGGGGCAAGCAGAGCTGCAGCCCGGCAGAAGAAGCTCCTTGACCTTCCGTCGTCATATTCGTCGATCATCGTTTGCAAAAGTCTGATCCGCTGCCTCTGCTGCTTCATAAATTCATTAATGCCTTTTTCCTTGATGAACCGTAAATTTGAAAGAACCTTTCGGTCTGGAGGATAGGACAACGATTCGCCTCGCCGATAGTCCTGTTTAGTCTTGAATTTTGCGCAGGGAAATTCAGCACATTGCCCGCAAACTTCAAGCTTTTTCTTCTTCACGCAACAGGTAATGAACGAGCAGGAAGGATGCTTATTTGAGAATCCGAGACCACCGCATCCTGGACACCTCGAGGGCCCTTGAGTGTAATATCTCGGACAGAGGCCGCAATCGAGCCCGCAAACACCAATCGTGGGATAGCACTTCAGTTGTTGCACGATGCATTCCTGAAAACAGAGATCTCACTTTGGCCGTTCTTCACGAGAAGGAGAGATTCTGTGCTCAAAATGTGCCGATGTCAGTGATACGGATCACGAGGCGATTGTTCCGCTCACTCTTGATACAGCAAATCTCCCCAACCCTTTTTGCTTTTGTCGACCTCCCGGCTGCTGCCGGAACTCCGGATAGGTCTCTTTATGATGTACGGTAATAAAGTCCACCATTGTCGCGGCCCAAGCGCGATCTTGCCTATCACGCCGCCTTTCGATGAACATGTGCTATACATCTGGAGTCCGATGAGACTTTCAATTTTATTTTGAGGTGTCACGAATAGTCGCTTACTTGGTGTACGAACGACTGGCAGTCCACTTGGAAATCACCGCGGTATGACCGTACGGAATACAACTCGTGCCAAGAGTTATTGCTGCTGCCTTTGATCGGATCTGAACTTCCGAACGCGAGTAACTCGTAGGACCGTGCGCGGCCTGCAAGTCGCGCTATTACTGGAGTTCGAAAATCAGCAAAAGCTGGCGAACGTTCTCGTCCTCGAGTTTCTTGAACTAATACAGACATGAGCACTTAGCGCAATAATTCGTACGCTAGAGCGCACATATCTAGCTGCGCTCTCCGCCTAGGCTATCTGTCCTAATTATTTGATTGCAGGGAGGATCGTCTATACTTGCCTTCTTGATGAGACTGCCGCTCCACCAACGATTCGGCGCTATTTCGTTTCATGAAGTCGTTGAAGGAAAAGATATAAGTTATTGAAATGTGGTGGCCAGGGACAAGATGGCCACGTTATTGTGACCATTCTGTGACCAGCGCCGATGTTCGCCTAAGCGTCGGTGCAAATGTAAGGACAACGAAATTATTCTCATGCCGTAACACGGCTCTCTGTGTCGAGAACTACGCATGAGAGAGAATTTCGCAGCGATTTGATACACCGGAATGGACTCCTCTAGCAGTTTCTTCGCTTCCTTAAGAACCTTTTGAGAAAGGCGAGTGTCAGCAAAGTCGCCTTGCCGTCTTGGTCGTAGCGCCCGGGGTTTGTAGAGCCGAGTTGGTTCACGTAAAAACGGAGCCAGGCCTCGACTCGGTCACATGTAGGACGGAACGCGCAAACCAGTCTGTCATAGCCCCCTTATCAGGGCTTCGTAGGCTCACCGAGATCGCCGCGTTTTGATCTTCTTATCCCTTCAAATTCATCTCGCGCTTTGAGCAGGAGTGGCAAGCTTTTGTCTGCATTCTTCCAGAGCGTGAACAGTTGTCGATACGCATTCTCACTCTCGACCATTTTTCCCATCATTCGATAACAGCGGGCCATGCCCAACACGGAAAGAGGATATAGAGTTGTCAGGGGGTCAATGTTCCGATTGCGGATAATCTTCTGGAATTCCACCTCAGCCTGGGCGGGAGCGTTGACTGCCAAGTGCGCAGTTCCGCGAACATAGATTGGGAGCATGTCGGCCAATGAACCGAATTCATATGGCAGAGCGGGCTCCATAAGATGGGTGACCTCCTCAGGTGACGTGCCACGGGAGACCGCCACCACAGTCCGGAGAATGGGGGAATAGATTCCAAGATTGAAAGTAGCCAGCGGGTGTTCATGATCCATCTGGTTCAACAGAAGCTGCGCCCGCTGAACTTCGTTTCCACGCGAAGCAACCAGACCCGTGAGGCCATATATCATTTCATTTCTGCCCAGTTTCAGAGCGCGTTCCGATTCGTTCTTGGCTATTGAGGCACGACCCATTTCAGAATTGACCTCTGCCGAGACCGACAAAACGATGGCCGCTGCCTCCGAATCACCGATCGCGATATCCAGTTCAGCGGCGCGATCGAACTTCTTAGTGGCTGTCTCAAGGCTGCCTCCCGCTGCGGCAGTCGATGCCTCGGCGAAAATCGTCCCTGGGTCATTGGGATACTTCTTTGCCCAATCCAGCTGACGCTCCAAAGCCGACTGATCGTTTTCAAGGTAAGCGATGGCGAAAAGATCAAGGTGGATAAAACTATTGTCGTGCCCGCTCGAGAGCAGTTTTTCGCAGAGGGCCTTAGCTTCGTCCATGCGATTCAGGCCCATGAGCCCCATCAGCAGATTGGACGCACCGAAATCTTGACCAGGTCCGAGTTCCATAGCTTTGCGCGCATTGTCCACCGCAGTCTGATATCGCCCCAAAAGGACGGCGTTGTTCGCAAGTGCGTTGTAGGGCTTCCAATCGTTGGGGTAAATCTCCATCCACAGCTTGGAGGTTTCAGAGCCCTTTTCGCGCTCCCCAGTCACAATGTCGAAGTACCGACCCGTAATGTAAAGGCGTTCGGGTTCGGTTGCGCGTGCTCTCAACGCAAAGGCTTTTTCGAAATATTGTTTTGCATAGGACGGCTCGCCGAGGTTGGAATATGTCGACCCTAGCTGTGCGTAGGCAATGGCAAAATCCGGATCGAGGGTGATCGCGGTTTTCAAAACATCGCGCGATTCCACATTCTTGGAATGCGCGCGCAGGTCCAGCCCCAACTGATACGCTCTCAGGGCTTCGAGAGAACTGGTGGTCGCCTGCTCGATCGAGACATCGAAGGTCTTCAGCGACTGCCGTGACTCACCCAACCTTCTGCGGAGATCGTCAACCGCTGCACTGAGTCGCGGCAGTACTTCCGATTTGCCATCGACTGCAAAGGATTCGTGTACCAGCGATGTACCATCAGCGCAGTTTTGCGCCTCAAGGGATACCTGGTAGTGCTGGGTCGAGCCTCGGATGAGGCCGGTAACCAATGCGGCACTCTTCAACCGCTGGCAAACCTGCAAGGCCAGTGCTGGGGTGAGGGCTTCCTCAGGCGATCGCCCAATGTTCTGCAGCGTGATGCCCAGTTTCTGGTCCGGAACAATGGTGATGTAGGGAGACTGCGCGAGATGGATCATCACGGCTCGGCGCAGGGAACCATCAAACACCGCGTCACCGGTCTCATTGGCGAAGTCACCGATTACGATCGCAGCATGTTCGGGAATGCGACTCCTCAACCGAACAATCCAGGCTCCTGCCACCGCCAAAATTGCGAGCAAGCTCCCGATGAGAGCTATCCACACGAGCCGCTTCCTATTCGAGATACTCAGCCGGGCGGGATTCGCAGGAACCGGGCTTTCAATCTGCACTGGGGCTATAAACCGATATCCCCGCCGAGGAATGGTTTCGACAAATCTGGGATTGCTCGCGTCGTCGCCAAGAGCTTCCCGAACCTTCAGTACCGCCACTCCCAAGCTCCTGTCGAATTCAACAAAGGTATTCTGTGGCCAAAGTCGATTTCGAATTTCTTCCCGCGAAACAATCTGTCCGGCGCGTTCCACCAGCAGAAGCAATAGCTGGAAAGGCTGTTCTTGCACGCGCACGCGTACCGAATCGCGCGTCAGTGTGCCACCGCCCGGGTCGAGTACGTAAAGTCCGAAACTGTAGATTGTTTCCGGGGCGGGAGGATTGTGTGTAGGAGATGCCTTCATACGCCCAAGCGAGGTTTTCGACCGTCGAGTTTAGCACGAAAACGAACTAAAACGAGTTAATCAGGCTCTCTAAATCATTAGAACAGAAAGAATTAGCAGTTAATGCACAATTTGCGCTCAGTTGGGTTGCGAATTTTGACAGTCGGAAGCAAAGTTCCCGTCGTTGCGCACCAAATTCAATCCTGAGGAGGGAGAGATGAGCGCTTGCCCTTCCTGTGGTACCGCGTTAGCCGCTGATACTCGCTTCTGTCAGTCGTGTGGGTCGCCGACAGAACTCAGGCCAGATGTCTCTGGTTCTGCTTCTGCGGGGGAGAGTCCGGCTTGGGTCGAGGTCATGCCTCCGCCCGGGGAGGCTGGGATCGAAAACGATGGATACGAACGTCGTGGGAGCACTCACCTACCTCGCCGGCTTCATCACGGGAATCATTTTTCTTGTGCTGGATCCGTACAAGTCGAACTCCTTCGTTCGCTTTCACGCCTTCCAGTCAATCTTCTTCAATGTCGCTTGGTTCGCCTTTTGGATTGTCTGGATGATTCTCTCGGCTGTGCTGACCCCCTTGACAGCCGGAATCTTTGGCTTGATTGCCCTGCCGCTGATGTTGATTTTCGCTGTCGCAGGGTTCGGGATCTGGCTTTTCCTGATGTACCAGGCCTATCAGCAAGAACTTTTCAAGCTGCCGATCGTCGGTAAATTTGCCGCGGAGCATGCCGGCGTAAGGCTGTAATGTGCGGTCCCATTTCACATCGTGAACCGGAGAGAAACTTGAGCCACTTCTTCAAACTGACGGCGGTGTTGCTCCTATTTTCGTCCATTGCCTTCGGGCAGTCTGCTGGAAAGACTCGCGCCTATTACATCGCTGCTGACGAAGTTGATTGGGACTACGCTCCCGGCGGCGTTAACAAGATGATGGGAATGAAATTCGAGGGATACTCGACGGTTTTTACCGAGCGAGGGCCACACCGGATCGGAACCGTATACCGCAAGGCGATTTACCGCGAGTACACGGATGAAACCTTCGCTCATCTCAAAACCCGCTCTCCTGAGTGGGTGCACGCCGGCATCCTTGGACCCATTCTTCGCGCCGAAGTAGGAGACACAATTCGCATTCTTTTCAAGAACAACGCTAGCCGACCGTACAGCATGCACCCACACGGTGTGTTCTACGACAAAGACTCGGAGGGCGCCCCTTACGACGATGGCACTTCGGGCAAAGACAAGGAAGACGACGCGGTGCCGCCGGGAAAGACGCACGTCTACACCTGGCAGGTGCCCGAGCGTGCCGGTCCTGGCCCAAACGATCCCAGTTCGATCGTATGGCTTTATCACTCACACACCAACGAATTGAAAGATGTCGAAAGCGGGCTGGTGGGGGCCATGATTATCACCCGCCGCGGTATGGCCACTGAAGATGGAAAGCCCAAAGATGTCGATCGGGAGTTTGTGTGTCTGTACCTTCTGTTCGACGAAAACGTGAGTTGGTATCTCGGCCACAACATTCAAACGTTTACAACCGATCCGAAGGGTGTGAACAAGCTTGAATTCGCTCCTGTGGACGACCAGGGTAACTTCTCCGGCGTGGGTTCAGGATTCGTCGTCGCCAATGCCAAGTTCGCGATCAACGGCTACATCTACGGGACCGGCCCCATGATGACTATGAAAAAAGGGGAACGCGTCCGCTGGTATCTGGTTGCCCTGGGAGAGCAGTTCAGCGTGCACACGCCCCATTGGCACGGCAACGTCGTTCTGCACGACGGCAAGCGCACGGATGTCGTTCCTCTCATGCAGGCGCAAATGGAGACTGTCGACATGGTTCCCGACAACCCGGGTATCTGGATGTTCCATTGCCATATCGATGACCACATGGATGCGGGAATGGTCACGTTGTACAAGGTCGAGCCGTAAATGCGATGGCAGCGCGAAGAAGAAATAGCAGAATCATTTTTGATTAAGGAGAACTTCATGTTTCGCAATTACGTTTTCATGCTTTCTGTTCTTTCATTACTCGTGATGGAGCAGGCCGTGACAGCACGCGCGGCGGATAGCGCCGCGCCTTCATATCCCGACTGGGCCGCGGCCGTCGTCCCTGCCTACCCTCATGCCCGCCCCTGGAGCAGCCCTATCGCCGCTCGCGTGCAATCGAAAATGTATGGACTCGCAACGACCGACCTAATGCCGACGGTGGTGGCGTGGTACAAAGCGCGCGTGCACGGCGCATGGTCGGAAAGCGAGGGAGGAAATACCTGGTCGGTAAAGAGCGGCGGTGTGAGAATCCAGATCTCAGCGAATATTTTCGATGAATCGGGCAAGCAAAAGCCGGGGACTCGCATCGCTCTCACGCGATATCCGTGACCGGAGTTTGCCCCATTACAGCCGACCGTAGGCTCAGTACTCCGATCTTGGGAACGCTAGGGACATAGATAGCTGGGAATTCATGTGGAATTCCGCAGACAAGGAGACCCTCATGCTTCGCAATTACGTTTTCACGCTTTCTGTTCTTTCATTACTTGTGATGGGACAAGTCCTGCCAGCGCACGCCGCTGATTCCTGCCAGCCGGTATTTGACGCGCTTACGAAGTTGATCACGACTCCCAGCCATAGCTATACCACCAGCACGCCGGTAAATGGCGGCAAGGCACGAACTGCCGAGACGATCATGACGCAGGGAAAGAAATACATCCGCGCGAATGGAAAGTGGATGGACACTCACGTCACCACTGCGGAAGTCCTGGAGCAGGAAAAGGAAAACGAGAAAAACGGCAAAGCGACCTGCCATTTGCTCCGCAGTGAGGCAGTCAATGGCGAGGCCGCCGTGGTTTATTCCCTTAACCGTCAAATCACGGGCTTCGCAGAAGATTCCCAGATATGGATCTCGAAGTCAACCGGGACACCGTTGCGCGAGGAGCAGGACGCGGACTGGGGAGAAAAGATCGGCAAAGCGCACAACTCCGCGCATTTCGAATACAGCAATGTGCAGCCGCCGATGTGAATCCATGTTCCCGACACTTCGAGATTGCTCGATAGGAGGCCAAGTCATGGGGAAGTTTTGTGTCAAATGTGGAGCACCACTCAACAGCGGACCCTTCTGCGTGAAATGCGGCGCAGATATGCGCAGCGTCGGGACGCCAACGTCGCAATCACCCCATCGGTTCGTGCAAATGCCCACCGAATCGACTCTACCGCCGAGCTCAGAGCCCGCGAAGCAAGGAATGAGTGCTCTTGCCAAATTCGGTATAGCGGCGGTTGCCATCATCTTTGTAGGTGGAGCGGCCGGTGCGGTCGGCGTTTACTACGTCGCGCATCGTGTCAGCCAGAAGATCCATCAAACGGAGGATCGAATTCTCGGATCAAGTTCCGGATATTGGCGGCGACAAGTCCGCTCCGGGTGATTCGCCTTCCGCCGGAGACTCAGGTGGCTCACGGCAGTGACAATTCGATGGGCGATGTCTGCCGCTTTCTCAGCAAAGAGGATGTCAGCAAAGCGATCGGCGTGGAGATCATTCGCACCCAGAGCAAAGACAATGGTTGCTCCTACATCGCTAAGGGCACCCAGGCCGACGTGATGGCGAAACACGCAGCGGCGATGGTGGCCACCCGTGGCGCCGACAAGAAAACGCAACAAATTGCCGAGCAATTTGCGGGTGGGATGTTCAAGGAGTTCCAGAGCGAGAGGCCGCAGGCGAAGCAGGACAATTCCGGTGAAGTGCTGGTGTTCGGTTTTTCTGTAAATCAGCATGCCGCTGAGGCACAAATGCGTCTGAACGCGAAGGGGCTAGGGAGGTTGGGTGACATGCAAGGCCTTCCCGGCATTGGCGACCAGGCGTTCGTGTCGAGTGACAGCATGATCATGGTGCGCAAAGGCAAGAATCTGATCACCATCATGTACCTTACTTGTCCCTGCGGCGTAGAGCAGGTTAAACCGCTGGCTAAGGAGATCGCCGACGCGTTGTAGAAGCAGTTTTTGCGAGGTGAGAAAATGGGTCACTACAGAACATGCGAGAAGGAGTTGTCCGCGCAAACAGCGACTGTCCCAATCGGCAGAGCGGCCTCGCCTTTGACAGCAAGCGCAACTCGATGGGCCCTTGCTTGCACATTATTACTGGCACTGTGCGCCTTAAGCGGCTGTAAGAAAGAAGACGAATCAAATCAACACCCACCGCAAACTAGCGCGGTAGATTCACCTAAGCCGGTTCCCCCGCCCCAGTCCTTTCAATCGAAACGCACGCCAGTCTCTCTGACGGATCGCAATGCCGAACCCACGGTGCTTTCCACCCCGCCGTCCGACATGTTCGATCTGAAAGCACATCCTGACGCGAGCATCTTGACCGCGATGGACATTAACAAGCTCTCTGACAGCGAGCGCCAGTTTGGGATCGCGCCCCGGCGCACGAAAGACGTCGAGTATGCCGATGGCGTGATCGTGATGGAAGAAGGCGACAAGGCCATTCGCTCGATGGCCGGAGACGGTATGCATTGGACCTTCGACGCGAACTCACCGCACGTCAACGAATTCGAGGAAGGCAAGATCGTCTTTGCCACAGGACGAGCGGTCGGTCGCATCGTTGGCCTGAAGCGCCAGGGAAATTCTGTAACCGCATTCCTGGCGCCGGTGCAACTGACAGACGTCATTAAGAAAGGCCACTTCGCGATGAGTCAAAAGATCGACGTGGCCAACATGCTCACCTACGTTGCTCCCGATTTTCCGCAACCTCCGGACGAACTCGTAGGTGGCGCGAAGACATCCAGTAACAAAGAAGAAAATGATTCTCAGTTGCAAAGAACCGTGGTCATCTCCCGCTTTCGGAATGGCCGATGGTCACCGGCATCCGTCGCGCAAACTTACGGCGACGGACGGCGAGTCACGTACCAAAGAATGGGAAGGAAGTGGTCCCAAGGCCGAGTTTCTCTGGCCAATGTGTCTCCATCCAGGCTGGCCGACCCACTTCAGCGTGTGCGGCTCAGCATGCCTGTCCCGGGCAGCCCGGCCCTCCCGGCGATGCCGCCGTTGCCGTTGCCAACGCAGGCATCTGGTGCTGGATCAGGCAAGACCGTGCAGTTGGACGGAGATGACGTACGCGCGCAAGCCGTGGCCAGTAACTCGGGAATTGGATTGCAGTTCTACTACATCAAGAATGGCATCAACATCTACGCCGAGTGCCTGCTGCGTGTCATCAATGCCCGCGTCGACTTTGATTTGAATATCACCGACAAGGGCATCGAGACCGCCGGCGTCCGGGTAGATGGAGATCTGGGCATCGTACTGAACGCGGATGCAGCGAGTGAGCAAAACTTCAGTGCGAATCTTCACAAGACCATTTACGAACCCATTGATTTCTCAATTCCCCTCGGACTCAACGCGGCTGCGGGAGTCCCATTCTCAATCACTTTCGGAAGCTACTTAAGGCTCGAAACTGGGTTCAGCGCGAAAACTTCGAAGCTAAGCGCTACGGGACTCTACACATTCGGTGGCGGAGTCTGGGCGGGAATGAAGAATTATCAATGGTCGGTGAGTGCCGCCGGACATCCTCAGGCAGAGAAAGACTTGGGAGTGACTACAACCGGCGTTTCCGTCGGAATTAATTCGTTGGTCGTAGCCGCCAGCATCCGCGCCATGGTTGGTATCGGGGCGTTTGGATTCAGTACCGGAGTTTTTGTGCAGGTCATATTCGACGGAACGATCTTGCGCGGTTCCGATATCGTATCCCCGATCGTAGGGTTAGCCCCCTGTCGACAAGGAACAATCCAGGCATTTCTCTACTACGGGATTGGATATTCCCTGCCACACGTCTTTGTCGAGATTGTGAACAAGTTGCTTTCGTTATTCACCAGTTATCGCCTTGACGAAGAAGGCACGATTGCGAGCAGCAAGGCGGCCGACTTATTCCACGGCAGAACTGAGTACCCAGCAAATTGCGCATCGTCAGCCAAGGGAGGCAGCTGACCTATGAGCTTTTGCCGAAATTGCGGAGCACAGATTCACGAAGGGCATAACTTCTGCGCAGGCTGCGGCGCTTCGGCTGGCGGAGAAAATCTTGTCGCTCAAGCGTCCGCAGACACTGCGCCATCGCATGAGATCTCTGCGCAGCAGACCAGGGACGACACGTTGCGGGAGCCTGCTGACCTGAAAGCGCAAGCGCCGCCTCCCTCGAAAGGTTCCGGCAAAAAGATACTTATTGCTGCACTTGCCGTTTTTCTCGTCGGCGCAATCGCCGCCGCTGCGGGAGTCATTTATGTCGGGTATCGCGTAAAGCAGAAAGCCAGCTCCGCACTCGACAATTTCGAAGGCGAATCAGGTGCTCACAAAGCGACAGGGCAAGCCGACTCGACCAACTCGAAAAAATCAAATTTCGACAAAAGTAAGGATGGGTCGTCCGGGAGCGATTCCGATAATCCGCTCGCGGGGGTGCTCGGCAAGTTGAAAGGCTCCGACGACAATGGCGAATCAACTCCGATGGGCAACATGTTTAAGGACGTCATCGAGGACCTTGGCGTTAAGAATCCCGAAATACCCCCCGACCTGGTTCGAAACATACCGTATTCTGCATTGACCAACCCTCTGCCGTGTCCGGCACCACCGATCAGATTGATCCGGCAAAATTGGCCAACGGAAGAATCCTGTTCAAGCCCGGAACCATCCTCACTGACTCATGGTCACTGCCATTGGCCGACGCGGAGAGCGATAACATCATCCGGTCGGTGTCTGCCGCATCCCTTGTTTTTGAATGGAAGGGCGTCGCAGGCAGTGACATCGCTCTGACAACAAAAAGCTATCCCGACTTTAACCAGACTGTCTGCGCGAAAGACATTGTGGAGGGCGAAGCTTATGCCACGGGGTGGACCGTCAAATCCGTCAAAGATCCCATTGCTCCCGGACTCTATCCTGGTGTCTCCTTCCTTCTCGTCCCTGGCACGAGGTTCAATGATCTGAAGTCCGCGGGCTCAACGAAATGGGTCCATCTTCTTTATGACTATATGGATGCCCTTAACGAATGGGAACTGGTTGCGTGGAAGGGAACTCTCACCCGCGTTGAGCCGGATGATGTTCCGTTTCCGCTGATCATCAATGACGAACTGGTAAATGTGCCCTCGATCCATGTCCGCGCCAACCTGAAGGTGATCGAGAATGCAGGACGATCCGGGCCTGGACGACCGGGTCCCCGCGATCAGCCTGCCGAGGCCTACATCCTGGATGATCCCAATACACCAGTCATGCTGTCGTGGATGCTGGGCGAGAGTATGAAGCAGTACGATTCGTTCAAGGTCCAGGTCGTCCGCGTCACCTATCCGCGCGACAAGCCGACGATCGAGCAGCAACTTGAAAAAAACCGAAAAGCGATCACGTGGGGAATCAATTTCGACTTCAACAGCGACACGATCCGGCCGGTGTCCGAGCCGGTCCTCAAAGAGATCGCGCAGGCAATGTCCGACCGCCCCGACTGGAAATTGAACGTCACCGGTCACACCGACAACATCGGCGGCCACAAGTACAACCTGGAGCTTTCGCAAAAGCGCGCGGCTGCCGTGAAAAAAGCGCTGGTCGAGCGTTATCGCGTGGATCCCAACAGACTTTCTGCCGGAGGCAGCGGAGATTCCGATCCGATCGATACCAACGAGACGCTCGAAGGCCGCGCCAGAAACCGTCGCGTGGAGTTGACGCTCGACTGAACGGTGTCCATTGCCGGAAAAGTGCAGCCGCGGTGTAGGCATTTCTGCCAGACAAAGGAATCTATCGTCTGACGCGAAGGAAATCGTATGCCAGTAATTGAGATGGCGAGCCAATCGTTCCAGGGAGCCAAACATGAAAAACGTTTCCAGAGCTGCTTTGATTTCATTCGTCCTTCTGATTGTTTGCGTAGTAACGATCACTACCGCAAAGGCAAAGTCACTGACATCTGCGCCCAAACCTTCGACTGAAATTGAGAGCCTCACCAAGGCCCTCACAGGAGAATGGTCGCTCAGCGTCAAGTTTGAGCCGAGCGCGTCGGAACCGAATGGCCTGACCAACACTGGGGAAGAAACCTGGCGACCGGGGCCGGGAGGGTTTACCTTGCTCGAAGAAGAACACCTGCGCATGCCAGAGGGTGACACCTTTCTTCTCGGGATCCTGTGGGGGAACACCGCGACCAAAAGTTTGCACGGTATGGAATGCCAGAACTGGCTGCCGTATACATGCGACGTGAAGGGCGCCCAGAATGACATAACGATGAACTGGGATGGCAAACAGTTCGTCATCGATGAAATGGAGACGTCAAAAAGCGGGGAAAAAAACTGCATGGCATGAGGTCTGGTCCGACATTACGCCCACCTCATTTGTTCAGACTGGCGAGTATGGAGACCCCGGCGGGCCTAGAAAACGGTTGTTTACGATTCATGCCACGAGGGTTACGGGGGCGCGCAGTGAGAGCGGCATTCATGCGACGAACTCCGGGGACCATCGAGCGTCGAGTTCCGCAGATCCTGCGCCGGAACTGCAGGATCTCGAAAAAGCGCTCGCCGGCAACTGGACCACATCTTATGACTTTGCGCCCGGTGGCATGTCTCCCAACGGAGGCGCCGGCACGGGCGAAGAAAACTGGCGAACCGGGCCCGGTGGATACGTTTTGATGGAAGAAGAGCACGTTCGTGAGCCCTCGGGCGAAATGTTTCTTATCGCACTGCACTGGTGGGACAAGACCACGAAAAGCCTCCGCGGAATGCTCTGCAACAATTCCGGTCCGGCAGCGTGCGATTTCAACACCTACTCCAACAGTTCTCTGAACTGGGATGGAAAGCAACTAACGATCGACATGGGCTTCCCCCAGAACGGTAATAAGATGACCTGGCATGAAGTGTGGTCCGGCATCAATGCCACTTCCTTCACGCAGACCGGCGAAATGGGAGAGGTGGGCGGCCCGCTAAAGCTGGCGGTCACAATTCACGGCACTAAGCTCGCTCCTGAGGCTGCTTCAAAAAGGAAAGTTCAATGATCCATTTTGCATACTGGAAACTAAGTCTGATTCTGTTTGCTGTCGTTACGGTCGGGACCGCGGTATGGACAAGGGCGATGGCGATTGATCAATCGGCGATCGCGGAAACCATCAAGGCGGTCGTCGCTCAAGTCGTCGCCGGGATCAACGCTCACGATCCAATCAAAACAACTGCGTATGACGCGCCGGATATTATCTCTATGGAATGTGGTAGCCCTTCAACAGTTGGGATCGAAGCCGACAGAGAGGGCTTCAAGCTGGGCTTTCAGCATGACCCACTTTGGAAAGTCAGTCTCATCGACGAGGCGGTCGATGTTGCAGGTGGGGGAGACTTGGCTGTCTACCGTGGCACCTATAACGAAGACAACGGTCTCGATGGCGTGTTGATGACCCATAGAACAAACTTCCTTGCGGAGTTCAAACGTCAGAGCGATGGCTCTTGGAGGATGGTATGGTACAGCGTTTCCAACATGGAACGATCGCATCCGAAGTAATTGTCGGATCTAAACCATTGCGCGACATGGCAGAGTTGGCGACAAGAGGTCGCAACAATTCATGGAACTAAGATCGTGTTGCAGAAGAGCTCTAGCGATTCGAAGTGGGAACGGCGAACAAACACGAGTCCACCGGATCGATGTAAACCTGCTCGAATTGGGGCAGGCTGGGAGGGGGAACGTTGCAAAATCAAAAGCTCGATGCGAATTTCGACGAACTTCTGCGAGGACGCCATATTGCAACTCTCGGAACTGAAAATGCAGATGGAACCATCCACCTCACAGCGGTCTGGTACCTCTTCGAAGATGGCTGCCTCTTTGTCGCGACATCTTCCAAGACTCGAAAAGCCCGTAATGTGATGGCTCGCCCGAACGCTTCACTGATGGTGGACGTACGCAAGGCAGGAGCAGAGCGTGGAGCAACTGCTGTCTGCAGAGCGGAAATCATTTCAGGCGATCGGTCCCAGGAAATTAACCGCCGCCTGCACAGTCGATATTTGAGTGCAGCAGCAATGTCCGATCCACACGTCGGGCCAGTGTTTGCATCGTTTGACGATGTCACGCTGCGACTTACACCCGTTTCGTGGATCGCCTGGGACATGGCGGCGCTGGATGCGCAGGCGCTCGGGGGACGATTGGCCAAAACTCCGGGATATGTGCTGCCACTAGATTGAAGTGAGTCTGTCCTGGTGCGCTCCTTGAACTGAACGCGAGGCTAAATATGAATAGTGGATTACTCAAAACGTGCGCCATCTTCTTCCTGGCGTTCTCGCCTGTCGCGGTGAAAAGCCAACAGCCGGCACCAGACGTGATTCTGATCAACGGAAAGATCTTTACCAGTGACGCCGCGCATCCCTATGTGGAAGCTCTCGCGATTCGTGGGGAGCGAATCACGGCGACCGGAGACTCGGCGAAAATCAAGAGCCTTGCGGGACCGCACACGAAGGAGATCGACCTCGGCGGGCGCACCGTAATTCCAGGAATCAACGACGCACACAACCATCTCGCCGTCTCTCCTCCCAATCGCATTGACCTGGAACTCAATACCCCAGATCCGGCCTGGCCCGAAATGAAGGCTGCGATTGCCGCAGCCGTTCTGAAGGCGCAGAAAGGGACGTTTATCCATGGCGAGATGGCTTGGAAGATTTTCCGCGATCCTGCTGTAAATCGGGATACCCTCGACCAAGCAGCTCCCAACAACCCGGTCATTCTGGAAACCCTTACCAACCATGCTTGGATACTGAATAGTGCGGCGCTGGCGCGAGCTGGAATTCGAGAGAGCCAGCCGGACCCGGTCGGCGGACGCTACGAAAGGTCACCTGACGGCAGGCTCACCGGGGTCATTCGTGAGTATGCGGTGTTCAATGTGGAGCGCACCTTTTCCGACCAGACAAGCGAGGCGGACGCTCTTGCAAAGTTGCACCGGACCTTATCCGCAGCCGCCAAGTGGGGGATCACAACCATCCAGGACATGTCGAATGATCTGCCCCCCGAACGGTGCGTTGCGCTGCTGGAGAAATTGCCTACTCCAATTCGAGTTCGCGTAATGAGGATGCCGGGAACAACCCCCGCTGGCCGCGACATACAAGAAGGCCGGCCAGTGCCACGCAGCTCGAATCCTCTCATTACGGTCAGTGGTACCAAATGGATGCTCGACGGGGTTCCGCTCGAAGGAACTTTTGCGCCGCGCGACGATCCTGCAACCGTGGACTACTTCGTTCTGCACGAGCAGTTGACATTTCCGGAAACCAGAACTCGCCGCCATGCTGCGGGAGTCGCTGCACGACCATGATCAACTGCTGGTTCATGTGGCCGCCTATCAGGCAACGGCGGCGATGCTGAACGCTATGCAGTCCGCGGGTGGAAGGCAAATCTGGGCCAAGCAGCGAGTCCGGTTCGAGCATGGCGAAAGCCTGACACCGGATTTAATTCCACGGGCGAAAGAACTGGGGATCGTGGTAGTACAGAACCCAACGCACCTCGCCATCGTGAATTTGAACCCTGATCTAAGTGGCGTCTTTGAAAAGACAAAAGCCCAACCGCTACGATCTTTGCTGGCCGCAGGCATTCCAGTTGCATTAGGTTCGGACGGACCGACGAATCCCTATCTGAATATTATGTTTGCCTCTCTTCATCCGGACCGGCCATCCGAAGCCATCACACGGGAACAAGCCGTGATCGCTTACACCCTAACGTCGGCATACGCCGAGTTTACGGAAAAAGACAAGGGCAGCCTGGAGCCAGGGAAACTGGCGGATTTGGCTATTCTTTCCCAGGACATTTTCACGTGTCGATGCTACGGATCTACCGAAGACAGAGTCAGTGTTGACCATGGTGGGCGGAAAGATTGTGTATGACGGAAAAGTGATCCCCCCAATACCGCACGCCGGCGTTAAAAACGATGAGGTTAAACCCGAACTCGAACTGCCTGAGAACTTCTCCACCTTTGCGGCGGCAGCCGTCGCGCAAACTGCGACATGGACGAAATCGGCGGCCCGCTGAAGAGGGCGGTCACAATTCACGGCTAAGACGGAGGATACGTACTAAGGATCGAACTCGCCGGGCATTTGAAGGGAGGACCATGAATCGCAGAGACTTACTCGCAGCGGGTGCAGGATTGACGCTCATTGGACCATTCTGTCTTGCATCTTCATTGCAAACTTCGGGCGAAAGGAATCACGCCTCGGACCAAGGGAACAATCGACATCCCGTGCTGATCCGCTCCGGCTTCACACGTAAATCTGACGGCAGCGACGAGCGCGCACCCTCACCGTCAGGGATGTTCGACACTGAGGTTGTCCGCTCCTCCGACTCTGAGGGGCGCCTTGCGATCTTTGTCTTTCCACCAGGAGACCATCATCCCTACCGCGGTGCGCCGCTTCACGTTCATCACGAACAGGATGAATGGATTTACGTGATGACGGGTGAATTCGTCGCCGAAGTTGGCGGCGAGCGCATTCGTCTGAAGCCCGGCGATTCTTTGCTAATGCCGATGAAAGTCCCGCACCGCTGGAGTGTAGCGCAGGATTCGCATTGCGGCGCAATTCATCTCTACACGCCAGCCGGATTAATGGAAGCAGAATGGGCGTCGGTTGCACAAAGTGAAGATCCGAAGAACCAGGAAGCACGCAAAACAGAATTCGAAAGGCATGGATTAACACTTCTTGGAGCGCCACTCAGCAAAGAAGAGATCGATGAAACCGTCTGATGTAGGCACATTGCAATCCAATGAAATCCCGGATAGCAGAGAGAGTTGATACTATGAGCTCGCAATTCTTGTTTTGGGTTCGACGAGTAGCGGCTGTTTTGATATTTCTCGTTACGATCATTGCAGCTCTTGCTGCAGGTTTGATAACTCCTTATTTATTAGCGGCGCGAACGGCGAACATTCCGCTGCTCACGATCAGCGCTGTCGTTTCTTTTGCGCTGCTGACATGCCTGGGTACGAAGCTGTCGCTTCTTTGCTGGGAAGATGACAAAAAGAGATTAACCTTTGCAATCGGCGGATTGCTCACTGTCATCTTTCTCGGATGCCTGTACATTCTGGTACTGCGGCCTTCGGGTTCTCATTTTGCCGAAGCTATCCCATACGCGAACACAAAGTACTGGCAGCTGCCGACCGGATCGCGGATTGCCTACAGCGAGTTCGATCCGCCACAAGGAGTCGCGGTGAAGCCCGAAGCCATCGTCTATCTGCACGGCGGGCCCGGAGTGCGACAGGGTCCCTTTGATCAAGACATCTACGGCAGCTTTGCAGCCAATGGATTTAGAGTCTTTCTCTATGATCAGGCGGGAGGCGGTCTCTCCGGTTTTCTGCCACATCTGCGGGATTACACAGTCGCCCGCTCCGTGGCCGATCTGGAAGCGATACGGCAGAAAATCGGTGTAGACAAAATGATCCTTATTGGGCATTCCTGGGGTTCCACCTTGGCCGCGAGTTACATGGCGAAGTTTCCGACCCACGTTTCCAAGGTCGTATTTCACGCGCCTGCCAGGATTTGGAACCTGGAGACTGGAGAAGACTACGACTATTCTCGTACCGATGGTAGCATTTCGGGGTTACCGCACCTCCGCCTTTTGGCAGCGCTATTCCTGAGAGACCGGAATATGGAGGCCGGTGAAAACCTGGTGCCTCAGTTGGAATCGGAAATCCTCGTCGTGCCCTGGTTCCGAAAAACACTAGGCACGGTCGTTTGTAAAGACAGTTTCAATAAGATCCCAAAGGATCTGATCGAGGTTCTCGATGGGCATGAAAATCCCGGAGTCAATCCCTATGTTGTACAAGAAGTGATCCCAGACACGGAGCACGCGGAGGGTGACCCGCACGCGTCTCTGAGAGAAAATCGCACGCCTGCAATCCTTCTGTATCCGGAGTGCAATTACTTATCGTGGAAAGGCGCGGTCGACTATCGCAAAACACTGCCTGACCTAAAGATTTTCTACATACCGAGGGCGGGGCATTACATTCAATTCGAGCAACCAGAGTTGCTCAAGCGCGTAATTCTGTCTTTCTTGCTAGATCAGCCCGACGCGCTTTCCCCGTATACCAGCGATGCCGATCCACGAGGCAATCGTCCATAGCATTTTGGAATGCAAATATTTGCTTCGAGTATCCAGACCTCTACAATAATGACGAAATCGCACTATTGATCAGTAATAAGCCAGTCTAGACCGACGCTTGGTCGCACATCGGCGCTGGTCACAGACACGTCAAAACAACTGTGGCCATTATGCCAAATTAATCATTGGCCAATAAGGGCGACAGGCTAGCAGCCCGTGGTGCAAGTCTGGTACGTGAAAGAAAAAGGGATGTGATCCACAGGGGATAGTTCGTAGAATGCGCGCATGGCGATGAGCAAGAGGAGCGGCGGGGAGAAGCAAGAAGACATCTGGATCGCGCATAGGGAGTTGGCGGTAGCGCCCGGGCATCCTTTCTATAAGCGGTTGAATGAGTTACTGGAGAGTGCAGGGTTCGATGAGTTGGTGGAAGGATTGTGTGCCCGTTTCTATCACGCGCGGCTGGGACGGCCATCGCTGCGACCTGGAATTTACTTTCGGGCGCTGCTGATCGGATATTTCGAGGGCATCGATAGCGAGCGTGGGATCGCATGGCGGCTGGCTGATTCGCTAGCGCTACGACGGTTTCTGGGGATTGGCCTGGACGAGCAAACCCCGGATCACTCGACGATCTCGCGGACCCGGCGCTTGATCGACATCGATCGGCATCGCGAGGTGTTTGGGTGGGTGCTGGGATTGTTGGCCGAACGGGGATTGCTGAAGGGACAGCGGATGGGCATCGATGCGACCACCTTGGAAGCGAATGCGGCGATGCGGTCGATTGTGCGGCGCGATACTGGGCAGACCTACGACGAGTTCTTGCGGGGATTGGCGAAGGCGTCCGGGATCGACACGCCGAGCCGCGAGGACCTGGTGCGGTTGGACCGGAAGCGCAAGAAGCGAACCTCGAACAAGGAATGGAAGAGTCCGGCGGACGGGGACGCGCGGATAGCGAAGATGAAGGATGGGCGGACCCACTTGGCGCACAAGGCGGAGCACGCCGTGGACATGGACACGGGAGCCATTGTGGCGGTGACGCTGCAGGCCGCCGACCAGGGGGATACGACCACGCTGGATGAAACCTTGTGCGAGGCCGGTGAGCAGATAGCAGAACAGATCCGACGCGAGGCCGAGTCGCGGCCCCAAAACAAACCGAAGGTCCATTTGCAGGGGATCGAAGAACTGGTGACGGATAAGGGCTACCACAGTAGTGCGGTGGTCCAGCGGATGAAGAGTTACGATGTGCGCAGTTACATACCGGAGAAGAAGCCGAAAGGGCGGCGCGACTGGCAAGGTCAGCGTGCAGAGCAGCAGGCGGTGTACCAGAACCGGCGACGGGTGCGGGGCGAGTACGGCAAGAGCTTACTGCGACGGCGCGGCGAGTTGATCGAACGCAGCTTCGCGCACTGCTACGAGACGGGCGGGATGCGACGCTGCCATCTGCGAGGGCGGGAGAACATTCTGAAGCGGCAACTGGTCCATGTCGGAGCGTTCAACTTGAGTCTGATTCTGCGCAAGTTGCTGGGAGCGGGTACGCCGCGGGAGTTGAAAAACCGCGCTGGACAAGTATTTTCGCGACTCTTACGCTCTTTGTCATGCTGGATGGCGGGCGGTTTCTTCACCCGGCAGCCTAGTCGCCCGACTAGCCTGCGGATGGCACCCTCTTTCCGGTGCCGTACACCTCGTCACCGCTCGCGCATTTTCCATAGTTCTGCCACGGGCTGCTAGGTGAAACCTGCCCGGAAAAGACGGCGGCGGGCGACTCCGTCGCTGGCTACCTTGTTCTTAGGTTTGGCAACTTTGTTCGAGGCGTGTTCCTCCACGAATCCAATCCCTCCCCTTCTTGGTGTGCAGTCCCGGATTCTTGTGGTGTCTCTCATATCTAGCATTCCAGTATGTTCGACAATCGAATACCGGTCTGTTTACGAAGGAGAGATGACAATGGTACTGAGACATCAACGAGGCTGGCTAAAAAAGGAAATGCGCGCTCAAGGCGAAACCTGGGTATTGTCCTTCCGCACTACTCGAAAATCTGATGGCAAACGCGTGGAAAACAAAATCCCTATAGGCTTGGTCCGACGCATTCCCGATACAAACAGTGTATGGGCTGAGGTCGAACGACTCCATGTTCCTATCAACCGGATAGATGCGCGACGCGGATTGACCTTTGGAGACTAGGCTCAGCACTATGCAGAACACGAGTTGGTCGAGTGCGCCGAATCAATCCGCCCCAAAGCGCACACAACCATAAATGGCTACGAGCGAGTTCTCCGGAACCGCCTGCTCCCACGATGGGGGAAAAGAATCGCACTCGGCATCGAACCGTTGGAAGTGGAGAATGGCTGAAGGCGATGAAAAAGGAAGGCCATCTTGCCAATCCGACGCTCGGCAAGACTCGCCGCGTCATGTCGCTTGGTGTATAGGCATGGCCAAAGATATGGTCTACTTCCGCGAAACCAGGAGTCGAACCCCATGCGGTTTGTCCGATGCAAGACCACCAGCGGATACGAAGCGATGATTCTCACACCGGAACAAGCCTATGCAATATTGCTTAACCTCCGAGAGCCGGAACGTACTCTGACGCTTCTGGCCGCCGGCACAGGACTCCGTATCTCAGAATGCTTGGGCTTGCAATGGCAGGACATCAATTTCGCTGAGCGGAATGATCCACGTGCGTCGCACTTGGACGTGTGGCCAAGTAGGTTTGCCGAAGAGCAAAGCATCGAGGTGCCCGGTGCCACTGCATCCTTTGCTGGCCGACTTCATGCTTCTCTGGAAACAGAAGACGACGTATTCCCAGACCGATGACTGGGTGTTTCCCTCAACCCGCCAAGACGGCAAACAGCCGCGTGTCGCCAACATGCTTGTGGAAGATCATCTGCGGCCAGCCGCTGTCAAGGCGGGCATCCTTTTATCGCACCCGGACAATCGCGGCCGACTCGTGGATGACGACCCGCGGCGATTCGGTTTTCACAATCTGCGCCACAGCCTTGCTTCATTTCTTATCCGGATCAGAACTGATCCAAAACTGTGCAAACGCTGCTTCGCCACAGTGACGTTAAGCTGACGCTTCAGTTCTACACTCACGCAGTCAGCCGCGATCGCATGGTCGCAGCCGGGAAAATGCTGACCGCGATTCTAAGCCATGCGCCAGACAAGAACGGACTGAGAGCGGACTGGCCGCCGCCCATCGGATCCTTATTATGTCCTTTGGAATGATGGTGGCCAGGGACGGAGTTGAACCGCCGACGCCAGCCTTTTCAGGGCTGCATACTACCGCCTTATCCGCCTCATTTGTCAACAACTTAACTTTGCAGAGTGGCCCCAGTTTTGTGACCATTCTGTGACCAGCGCCGATATTCGCCTAGCGTCGGCTATTCCGAAGTAGAGGAAAAAATAATCCTGACTGTCAGAAAGAACCAGTTTGATGAACCCTATACCAGACGGCACGCAGCCTCGATCGTGGCTTTGGCAGCATTCAACGTCGCCTGGGTCTCGCGGGAGATCTTACCTTTTGCGATTAAGTTGAGGAGCTTGGCTTTCAGGGTTGTCGTCGAATAATAGTGACTAATTTCCACCTTCGTTGACCTTTTGCCGAACGATTGAAACGTCGTTTCCACTCTGTAATCAATGAGAATCTTGCTGATACCGAATGTGTCCTCCGGCAAGACCGTGACAATCTTTTGCAGCGGGATAATTTCGATGTCCTTCTCGATGCACCTGTGCTTTCCGCCCGAAAGATGACATTGATAGGACGCGCCTGGTTCGCGGAGGGTCTTGCCGGAAAGAAGATCAACCTTGACCACGCGAGGATGGAACTCCGGGATCTTCGTGAGATCCATGCTGAACGACCAAACCGCTTCCAAAGGCGCGTTAATGATCACTTCCTGCTTGGATCGGAACGGTGGCTGCAAATCGCCTCCAGATTAATGGTAAGGTGTCAGTTGAAGTCACGCGGACGCGGTTCTCAAATCCTTGGGACCGATCTTTACTCCTTTTGCGATGACGTTTCGGTCAAGTCCGGACCGTTAGACAAGCCGAGAATTTTCAACAGAGGCTTGATTGTGAGACCCTGCACCAGAATCTTCGTCCGAGACAGCGACCTCCGGCAGCAGAGCTCTGCGCCAGCTGGAGATTTCGGCTACTTGTGACCGACTGGTTCATTACACCGGAATTGCACCCTGATTTGATAACTGAGAATTCGAGGCACTGTCCCAGAAAACACCCGTGATACAACCGCTAAGACGTTCATGCGGAGTGGGTAATGGAGTTCCACTGCACAATCCTGTTAACAGCCTTGCTGGAATCTGCCATCTAGCAGATTTTCACTTTTGGGTGAACTCGATGGATCGGTCGGAAAGAATACCTCGACCTTCCTGGATAACCAGTGCTCGATGCGATTTCACCTTTGGGAAGTCTTCTTTGCGTCCGGTCGGCCATGTGATGCTAATATCGACTCTCTTCTCTTGACTGCTCGGTTTCCCCAATCCAAACGTCAGTGGCAGCTCACTTTGTGAGAGGTAGCTGGAGCCGCTTTTGACCATCCCAAACAGATGCTCGCCCGTGTTCGTGATTACCGTAACCTTGGCGCCGATCGCATCTCGATTCGATTTGCTGCCGATCGGCTTCAGGCGCAGCATTTCGTTCTGATTGCCATTGTCATTTCGCAACAGGCGTGCGTTGCCGCGATTATCCATGATCAAGAGATCGAGATCTCCGTCATTGTCGTAGTCGATGTAGGCCGCACCACGCCCGACAATTGGCTGCTGCAGAGCATGTCCCACGCGGGCTGTGACGTCTGCGAACAGGTTCTTCCCTTCGTTGCGGAAGAGCTGCGCCGGTTCGGCATACTTTATTGTCGGCTGCAATTGGCTGATGTCATCCGCAACATGGCCGTTAACCGCCAGAATATCGGGACGACCGTCGAGGTCGTAGTCCCAGAACAGCGTTCCAAAGGTGAGGGACTGAATAGTCATTCGCGCCAGGCCACTGCTTGTTGCCTGATCGCTGTAGAGGCCCGACCCATCGCTGCGGTAGAGAGCCATGCCCTCGTCGGCAAAGTTTCCGATCAGGATCGCCTGTCGTCCGGAATTGTCGTAGTCGCCGGCATCCGTACCCATGCCGGCGCGGGCCGTCCCGGCCTCGCTATAGGCCACACCTGAAGGAACGGCGACGTCCGTGAATGTACCATCGTGATTATTTCGATAGAGCTTGTTCGGCTGCGTATCGTTACTTACGAAGAGATCGATCCATCCGTCGTTGTCATAGTCGACGAGGGCGATGCCAAGTGACTTACCGGTTGCATCGAACAAGCCAGCTTCCTTAGTGACGTTCTCAAACGTGCCGTTCCCTTTGTTGTGGAACAGTTCGCTGCTCTCGCCTTTGTACGCCTCTGGCGTGCAATAGGACTTCTGTTTGCCGGTCAGTGAGCAGTACTGGTCTGTATCGATCGACCACTTCACGTAGTGAGCAACGAATAGGTCGAGTTTGCCATCGTTGTCGTAATCGACCCAGACGGCGCTCGCTGGAAAACCGGGACTGGCAACTCCCGCCTTTGCGGTCACGTCTGCAAATCTTCCATTGCCCAGATTGTGAAACAGATGGCTGTTGCCCAGTGCGGTGATGTAAATGTCATCGTAGCCGTCGTTGTCGTAGTCGCCCACGGTGCAGCCGAATCCGTACATTTCGACGGCCAGGCCAGCTTGGCGAGTCACGTCGGTAAAAGTTCGATCATGATTATTGTGATAGAGCGCGGGATAGGATTTGCCTGTCTTGTGACCAGGCCAATCCATCGAGTTGACGAACAGGATGTCCGGCCAGCCGTCATTATCGTAGTCAATAACGCAAACGCCCGGGCCCATCGTTTCCGGCAGAAGCTTCTTCCCGAACGCTCCACTGTTGTACTTGAAGTGGATGCCGGCCTGCGCGGTGACATCGGTGAACTGGATTGGGCCGGAGGGGCGGGCAGGAGCGGACTGCGGACCGGTTCTAGGGCTGCTGCTGGATTCGGGGGCAGGTGCCGCGGGTTTAGCTGCCGCGACGGATCTCTCGGCATTTGATCGTACCTCGACGGCGGGTGCGTCTGAGGGCTTGCTGTTGCACCCGATGCCGACAGCGAAAACAGCAGTCCATAGTAAACAAAACGAAATTCTCGCTGGTACTTTGAACATGAGTTTCTGAGGAATGCTAGACATCACGCGGTCTTTGCCACCGCCGCTGTGATCGCGGGTTTCCGCCGCGAATCCATCCAAATCTCGATCGTATTTGCAATCGGGCCGACGATGAAAAGCGCATAAAACGGAGCGTACACGCTCTGGAAGAAGCGCAAAGCCGTCTCAACCACAGCGACCAGAAATGCGACCAAGCACTGCCCGCGCTTTGAGCGAACCGTCGTCTTCGGATCGGTAATCATGAAAAAGATGAACAGCTGATACATCGGGCCTGTGATGGGCGCGACCTCAGCTTGCCAAGGTTCATGCAGCACCCAGCTTCGCAAGAACGCGAATGCGAAAAACGAAATGACGTAGGTTGCCGTGATGTGCAGCCGGTGTACGCGCCATACGATGAGAAAGCCGAGGATCCAGATCACCACCATTGGGAGAAGATAATTTCCCCACTGAATGCTCAGGCTCGCCACGGTTGCGGGGGCGAGAAAGAGCATCGCCGACACGCCAAAGTTCGACGGATTCCAAATGTGACGATCTTTGATCCGTAAGACGTACTTCGAAGTTATCGAAATCAGACTGCACAATGCGTATGGCCAATACGCAGGTGAGCGCAGCAGAATACCAACGCTGATTCCCGATATATACGAACTCGCCGGATGCGGCCACTTGTTCAGAAAAATACGGCCCAAGACGAGCTCGGTGAGAATGCTAGTCCCAATTGCCAAGAGCGTTCGCGGATAACTTTCCAGAATGCCGAAAGTCAGCTGCCCCACAAGAAGAATGCACGTAATAAAGATGGGTGCGACATAACGGCTGTCGATCAGTGCTCTTCTGGACGGAGTGTGTGGCGGAGCCGGTGCGACAGGTATGCTTATTTGGCTCATAGCGGCTCCTGGATCTTGTACAACTGGTTCGTGGAGAGGCCGTTCAGGGTCTGCGTTTTCCCAGATGGCCAGCGAATCACAGCTTTTTCCATTTGTGGATCTCTGCCCAAGCCGAAATGAATTCGCCGATCGTTCTGTGCGCAGAATCCACTGCCACCTGAAACTTCCTGCACCTGCTTCTGTCCGTTCCAGAACAGCGTAAGTTCTGCGCCAAGTGCACTACGGTTGCTGGCGCTGCCTTTAAGGTCAAACTCAATCCACTTATTCTCGGGCGCTACGGTGTTCTTGTAGATCAGCAGAGGTCCGCGTTGGTTAGCCACCACAACGTCGAGTACACCGCGATTCCACAGGTCAACTAACGCTACAGATCGGCCGTCGTGCGTGTCATTCACGCCGACCGACTGTGCAACATCGTCAAAGTGTCCGGCGCCATCGTTCAGCCAGACATCCTTGTGCTGGTAGCCGGAGAGACTCCGACCCTCCATGGCAGGCCAGTTGCGTGCGTCGGAAATGATTGATGTATGCCCACCAGCAATCTTCGAGAAGTCATACCAGTAATCGCGATTCGGATCGAGCGACACGTATCCGTTCGTCAGAAAGAGGTCGAGATTGCCGTCATTATTCAGATCGCCAAACTGAGCACCGAAGCTCCACCCACCGAGTTCAACCCCGACATCACGAGCCAGATTTTGGTATTTAAAACCGTTCCCTGAAGTCCCCTCTTTCGGTACCCATAGGTTGTTGCCCTGAATCAGTACTCCATTCTCAGAGATGTTGCTGACATAAACTGAATATTGCCCGCGATTAAAGATGTCGCCAAAGGCAGCGTTCATGCCGCTTTTCGGGGAAAGACCGACGCCGGTCTGTTCCCCGGCCTCATGAAAGCGTGTGCCGTCGTTGAAGTAGAGCTCGGAGACACCGTAGTCGTTCGCGACAAACAGGTCAGGATGCCCCGTTCCGCGCAGGTCGGCTGCGGCTGCGGCAAGAGCCCAACGACGACTGTTGATGCCCACCTTGTCGGTCACATCTTCGAATTTGTTGTTTCCCAGATTGCGCAGCAGATATTTCCTGCCACCGTTCTTGGCGTACTCGAAGCTCTCCGGCATGATTTCGGTGTTCTGCAGGTGCCAGAGGTCGATCTTCTCCGAGTAATACCCGCCAATGAACAAATCCAGCTTGCCGTCGCTGTCGTAATCAAACCAAACCGCCGTATTAGCGTTCACCCACGGAGGTAGTCCAGCGTCTGTCACGCGAGTAAAGCCGTGACCCTGATTATTGTGAAAGAGTTCTGGCTTTCCCCACTTATAAAGAAACAGATCTTCGTAGCCGTCATTGTCATAGTCACCCCAAACCGCGCCCATTGAGACGCCGGTTCCAGGCTGATTCACATCGGCAATACCCATATGCTCGGCAACATCGGTGAACGTGCCATCATGATTGTTGCGGTAAAGGGCGTTCTTGCTGCCCTCGCCGCTGTTCGTAACGTAAATATCCGGCCAGCCGTCGCGATCAAAATCCACGATGGAAACCGCCGCGCCCATGGACGCTACTTCGGACATGATCGGATCGAGCTTGTGATCAAGAGTCGGTCCATGGTGTACGAAATTCACGCCTGCAGTATGGGACACTTCCTGCAAGTAGAATCCGTGGCGTGCAAGCGAAATCTTCGGGTCGAGCGCGGCGTCTTGATTGTGCCGCGCAGACCACCAGCGCATCGCTGCTGGTGTTGTCAGCAGACCAATAAAAAATACAATCAAAGCTAACTTCTTCAAGCTGAGCATCACCTTGTATTTCTCAGAGCATTATCAAAAACGTCGTCGGAGACGTACCGCGTCTGGTAAGTTTCCCAATCTTCCGGATGGTGCCGGTAAACCCACTCGTCTTCCAGCCGGTCGGGCGGAGTAATGTACAAGTTCTTTGCGTGATATGGCAATGGCAGCACGGTCTTCGAAAACGTCGAGTTGTAGTCGCCGTCCTTGATCCAGCCCTCCCCGGCAATGACGTAGTCGCGCACCCATCCCGTCGGAGGCAGTGGCTGCTCGGCAAAGCGCAGTGTCATCTCGTCGCCGGAATTCATGATCACGTATCGGTCATCCACCTTATCTAACAGCTCGCGCACATCGCCGTAACGCGTGTAATAGCCGGTCAGGTCGCGATAGCGCTGCTTCGTGCCTTCCAGGTGGTTATAGTCGGGCAACTCTGGCGAGGATGGATTGGCCTGCTTGATTACAGAATACCCGCGATAATGCAAATCCGCCATTTCCGGCGCAATGCGCGAGATTGTCAATTGGGTGTTGGGCAGGCCTTTGGCCCATTGAACCTGATCCCAATAGATTTCAAGGTTTGTGCGCAGGCGGACTGTGTGCGGAGCGCCGGGGCGAAAGACGTTTGCCAGATCGAAGAGGCATATCTTCTTTCTTCCTGCCGGAAAGCCTAGGTTCGGACGCACGACAACCCATCCGCCCTTCCCATCCGGAACTTCGAGACTCAGCGCCCTCGCCTGCTCATGATGACCCTGCGCGATTGCGACATTAATAGAAGAGTCCGTCGGATGCATCCAACCGCGTGCAATTAAATAGAGCGGGCCGGTCGTCGGAGCGTCGTCGCCGAGATCGATTTCAATGTAGTGGTCGCGGGTCACGCCCTGATACTGGCCGCGCCCGAAGGTGTCGAGGTACTTGCCGTCGAGCTCGCGCAAAATGTCTGTGACATCCGTGCCATTGTTATCGACGGCGCGTGTGATCGGACGAGGCATCTCGACCGTGGTGATGGCGAGTTTCGCTGGAGGGATCACGAAGCGTTCGTCAACGTAGATATCGGTACCCGCCGGATGATCGACGGTCATCAAGTTCAGATAGTCGTAGTAATAGGTTTCCCAAAGCTCCGCGGTGAAGCGCAGGTCGTAGTAGCGGTCGTGGGGTGCCAGTTCGCTGGGGCTGATTTTGTACCACTCTTCGGTGGCTTCGACGCGGGCTGTGCCAATCGTGTTGATCCTCAGGCCAATAGCGGAACTCCATGGCACGGCATCCTTCACGAACTCGACCTGCTTGCCGTTATACGCAAACAGAAATGGACAGGAGCCTTTCAGCCGTTGCTCGGTCACAACTTCCTGATCGGCTTTCAGGTCAAATTCGGCGCGCACCGACCCGTTCGGCCAGACGACTCGGGCTACGTCTACATGGGCTTGGTCGCCCAGGCCGAAGTGCAGAAGTGGACCCGTGATTGGCTGCTTTTGCACGAGCAATCCGGAGCGGACTTCGATCTCTCCACCTAGTCCGAATGGATTGATGCGTTGATCGCCAGCCGCCTGCTTGGCGCGCGGACGAATAATCTCCCAGTGGTAGTTCTTCGATCCGTGATTGACTCCAAGTTGTGCGGAGGCGTCGCTGCCGATGCCGAGCAGATCCAGACGACCGTCGCCGTTCAGGTCGGCGACATCGAAAACACGCGGAGGCATCTGACTCTGAACGGTAGTGAAGCTCCCTCTGCCATCGCCCAGCCAGATCAAGGCGCCACTGCCGCTGTTGGAACTCGAAACACGCGTCAGCAGCAGATCAAGCACGCCGTTGTTGTCGAGATCGGCCACTCGAAGACGAACGTCGTCTCTCAGGAAATTGGCGTCTGGCACGGTTGCAATGGTGGTGGTATCGAAGCTCTTGCCTTCGTCCTTGTCGGAAAGAGCGATGATCTTGCCATCGGCTTGAACCACGAGCAGGTCAAGAACGCCGTCATTGTTCACGTCCGCGGTGGCAATGGCCTTGATGACAGGCAGTCCAGCGGGAAGAGGACGTTCTTTGAATTGTCCAGTGCGCAGGTTGGTGAAGATGTGCAGGTGGCCCGTGCCATCAATAAGCGAAGCGTCAGGATTGCCATCGCCATCGAGATCCGCCCAGACGAACGCGCTCAGACCCGACACGCCCGCGAACGGGTGAATCACCGCGAAGGTGGAGTCACCATTGTTGCGGAGAATTGCAGGCAATCCGTGAGGTGTGCCCATCACGATGTCGAGATCGCCGTCGGCCTCGATATCAGCGGCCCATGCGCCAAGGTACTTCGCAATGAGTGCGGCGGGTGGAAGCTTTGTCGCAGCGGTTACATCGGTGAATGCGGCAGGACTATCCTGACGAAAGAAACGGACTCCGCGGGCTCCGGCGAGCACTAGATCGGTTTTGAAGTCGTAGTTGAAGTCGATACCGAGAACACCTTCAGGTAAAGGTGGCGTGTTCGAAGCCCCACCAGGAAACGGAAGTGTCGGTCCAGTCGTCAGACGTACCATATGGGCGTCAGCTTCGACCGCGGTTGCCGGTCCGCTCGTACCCAGCGGAATTGCCCCAATCCAGTCCCAGTGTCCCGTTTCTCCGTGTGGCAGGGGCTCAGAAGTGAATGCCAGCGACATGTCCGGCATAGTCGACTCAGACGGCGGCGATTCCATTTTCAGAAAATGCGTGAACGGCTGTGCCTCGTCTCCTGGAGGCGCTTTTAATGCTGATAGACTCAAACGATACTCGGGGACGCGCATGAGCACGTTCTTGAGAAAAACGGTGCGCGTTCCGGCGGCGCGCGGACCAGAGCTGGCGATTGTGGTCCGGAGTTGCTGAAGCTGCTGCTTGGCTTCGGGCGGCCAATCAGACGATAGCGCGTTGATGCGGTCGACCGCGGACTTCAGCGTGCTTGCGTCGCCGCGCTTGGCTGCAGTCCGACTGAGCTCGACGAGAGCGGCGAGGTTGTCAGGATGCGAGTCGAGAATCTTCTGGATGGTGTTCTGGACTTCGATATCGCTGTTATCGCCACCCTGGCGCTCAATTTCTTGCGCGAGCTGATAGGTGGCATGCAGATTCTGTGGATTGAGTTCCACGGCTTTGCGCAGAAGTTCAATCGCGGAAGCGGAGTTTCCGCGTTCGCTCTCCATCAGGCCTAGCAAGTATTCGATGTGATCACTGTTCGGTGCGAGGTCGTGCGCCTTGTGCAGCCGCTGGGATGCGGTATCGTAATTGCGTTGCCGCAACGCAAGCACGCCCCAGTTGGCCCAGCCGGCCGGCTCTCCAGGAACGAGTTTGGCGAATTCGGCCAGCTTGTCTTGCGCGCGCGCGTCGTCGCCGACCTGTAAGGCCGCGAGTCCCACATAGAAAGTCGAGACAGCCTGGGTGTAAGCCTCGGTATTAGGTTGCGGGAGTTTCGAACGCGAACACCCACTGAGTGTCGCGATGGAACCAGTTAACACCAGGGCAAGAATTCGCTTAGAGTTCATGTTCCGCACTAGGTGTACGAAGGAGATAACGCGTGATCGGAAGCCATTATATATAGGAGACACCAGCGCCTTTTTGTCGTCCGCCCATTCATACTTGGGTCTGTTTGGCCTGCATGGTCTGCCGACGTCTCCGCATTTGTTCGCGCTTCTTCGATATACCGCGATACCACAGATAACCGATCGCCACGAAAGGCAAGGAAAAGAACACCAGGCCGAACTTCCCCATCAGAGTCGGCGTTGCCTCGACTCGTGAGAAAGCTTCGCCGTTCCCCTCTGAACTTTCAATCACCAGATGTACGCGCCAGAATTCATCGCGGTCGAAATTGGCGTAGGTTCTGTATTCAACCAAGTTCCGTGTGTCATCACGATCGGCTTTGAAAAAGGTCTCTGGAAGGCGACCGCTTTCGGGTCTCACGCCGATGCTTACTTTCAGATCCTTGGGAATTGTGCCTCCGGGAACTGGGTCGACGACCACGTAAAACAGGCTTTGCCCGATATCAGGATGGGTCCACACCGCGACGACCACCGGGCCCACACGCTGGTTCTCAATGATTGGAAACGGCGGACCAATATGTGCGTACGCTGGAATGCTGAATGCCGACAGCGAACATACAAGAATTCCGATAATAAAAATGTTCTTCTGAACCGAAATAGCGGTCTCCTCTAAACGTTAGCTGGTCATCAACATTGTTGCGCGCATTTCCATGGGCTGAAAGATCAGCCAGACTGCGGCAAGCCAAATGATGAGACACACAGCAGCCCATGGAATGAACGCCCGCATAGGTCGATCCGGGCAATCCTCGTCGGCCAAGCGGTGGGTCACAAGCAGCGAGCCAAAAAATCCCAGAATCAAAAACCCTAGTTGCACCGGCTGCACAAACCGGCTTGGCACTCCAACCCAAAGCCAGTGGGGATGCCCTAGCGACCAACCAATGTTCGCGGCTGCGCTTTGCGTGACGGGAACAATCGTGAAGAGTCCCGTCAAGAAATGGAAACCATAGTGGGCAAGCCACATTCCGAACCCGAGCGGAACCAGCGCATAACTGTAGCGGACCATCGCTGGAATGAGCGCTCGATGCGTAGCTCTCAACTTCTGCGTAATCCACGCCGCGCTCCCGAGCAGCACCACCGGTTCGACGATCAGAAAAAAGGCAAAAATCGTAGCCAGAACCGGCGCTTCATGAGTGACGTGCAAGAGCTTCGCCAACCATTGCTGAACAATGTAAGCGGGGCTTACCATCCCGAAGGCATTCAGCAAGGCACCGAACGTGAACACCAGGGTCAAAGCAGCCAGATCTTTGCGGCGTCCGAAAAAACCGATACCAGAGCGCTTCGTGTCCGTCATCAACTCGCTCGCCGGCATGCGGCTGAGGATACCCACATTGTCGTGCGGGCAGGCATGCACGCAATCCAGACAAAAGGTGCAGTCCATGTTTCCCGACTTCAACGGCTGAAACAGCGCCAGTTCACACCCGCGTTGCAGGATGACAAAATCCGAGCTCGGTCGTCGTTCACCACGGATGCAATCTTTCGTTTGGCAACTAGTACAGACCTGCTGATCGCGCACAGCAACTTCCAGCGGCGAGACTGTGGACGCGACGAAATTAAATTGCCCCAGGGGACAGACGAACTTGCAGAACGAAGCATGCTTGAACAATCCATCTACGATGAGAACGGCTGCGAAATAAGCCACGATCAGCCAAGCCGTTCCCCAAGGTGTTGCCCACAAATCGAAGAGCTCATAAAGAAAAAGGATCAAAACAAACAAACCTACCGACAGCCACTTGTTTCGCAGAGCTCGCGGCCAGTTCCAGCGCGGACGAAAGATCTTCCGGGCAGCGTTTCGCACCAGCATGAATGGGCACGCAAGGCAGAAAAAGTTTCCAGCGGCCAGGATCGTCAGCGCCAGCACTCCGCGGAAGTGAAGCCAAGTCAATACTGTTGCCAGGTTCTTTGGGGCGAGCGAAGGGCCCAGCAATCCGTGCAGAATCATCAACACGCCTACGATCAGAAACGGAATCTGCAAGAAAGTCCGGGCATGCTTCCAGCGCAGAAAACGTCCCACAACTGGCACGCGCAGAAGATCAAAAGGAGGTGAGCTTTCGAAAACCTCAGGTTCCGGAATGGTGCAGGTTTGCGACAACTATTTGCTTTGGACCCCACTTACATTCATCTGTTCTTCCACACTATGCCCGTCAGGAAGTGTAATGTGCATCAATACAACCCAGTCCCCGCCCATGGTCAAAGTCAATTGCCCCTGATACTGGCCAGGCGCGACTTCGTGGGCGTCACCGAAAACCGGAGCCATACCAGCGTGAGTCATGTCACCCTCCAGGGAAACCTGAGCGCCCGTAACCGGTTTCGCGGAATTGTTCAGATGGAAGCTTACCGTGATCGGCCCAACTTGAGTTGGCTGAGGCGTGACGTGTTGATCCGTCACGCTCACCGACTGCTTCGCAGATTGCGAGCAGCCTACCGTCAGCAACAATTCTGCGAAAAGCATCAGGAGGATGTGAAGTCCTCTCGTGAGTGGGCTCCTGGGCCCTCCTCGCCGAAAGTCTGACTTCATATCCCCCCTAGATTCGAAAAAAGTTAAGTTACGCTGCGCACGCTAGTTGTTCATCGTCCCGTCCCCATTCACACGTGCAGGCCGGATTGCCTTCGCCTTCGGCTGGGAACATGTGGTAGTACATCCCGATCACCATCGGTATGAACACAACCGAGTTGTAGAACAGGTGTAGCTCCACACGTGGGATCACCAACTGCAGCACACTGAATGGCACTGCCTTATGCCAGAAATTGTGGTGGAACGTCGCTTGATAGATCAGCAAAAGGTGCTCAATGTGATGCCAGAACTGGATCCAAAACGCTACCATCCACCAGGTGTAAGAGGGTCCGGTGAAGCCTTTGCGAAGCACCCAGATGCCGATCAGCATGACTACTGCGTAGCCGTAGTGAAGAGCTTCGGATTGAATGAGCCAGGGATAGTACAACCCTAATAGACCCAGTGCTTTGGGACGGGGCCAATGCATCACGTAGATCTGATACGCCTGTACGAGATGCTCGGCCCAGTGTCCGAGAACAATGACCATAAAGAGCTGAAGGGCTCGTTCATGCCAGCGGGAGTTCAGCTTGTCATAGAAATTGGCATGTGCCATGTGCGGAGCGGGATGAATATTCGCAGCTGCCGGGGTTGAAACCGCCATGAGCCATCCTCCTTGGACCACGAAACCCACATCAAAATGTGACCACGATCACAGTTTGACCATCTTGGGTCAATAATCGTTTTGTATTAAGCGGGCGATTTTCGCAAACAAAGGCAACGGCCGAGATTCTAAGGCTCTAGAAGTGAAAGTTGGTCTCCAGGAATGCAAACTGCGCGTTGGGATTACGCGCGTAAATACTTGAAATCACGCTCTTGCCCCATGCGTGCCCGTAGTACGGCGAGATGCTGAGCATACTATTGATTTGGTAATCGACGCTGATGTCCCAAACGTTTGCTAGCCCCTCGTACCCGCCGCTCGGACGACCTGTATAGCCAAACGTCTTGGGCTGGAACGCTCCGCCTCCGCCGTACCAAAGATCGTGCGAATTGGCCAGGCGCATAGCATGGGCTTCAGTACGCATTGCGAGTTTTTTGGCGGGACGGAGGTTCAGCGTTGCATACCAATCGGCGTTGTTCATCATATTGTAGAAAGGAAAACGAGCATAAGCGCGGGGCGTCGTAAGTACCTGAAAAAAGGTGCCGTTCTTAGAGTCATTCGGATCATTGTCGCCACTACCGTACGAATAGCCCAGGCTCAGCCACGGATGAAGCGTTTTCACTGCGGGCTGCCACCCTGCCTCTCCCACAAGGGCGTAGGCGCGCTGGGTTAGTGCGCCCCAGGAACCGGTCTGCAAAGCTCCCCACGCAAGGAAATCGAAGTTTCCGGCCGTTTGGGACTTAATCACCTGCGTGTAGTTTGCTCCATAGGTTGCGATCTCGACCTTACCGAGGTCTGCCGCGCGAACCGCTGAAGGGCGGTTATCGGTCTTCAGCACGGTGTTCCGGTCGTCCACGTAACCGACGGCGAAGACGCGCAGCGCTCCATCGCCATGTCGCGTGCTCACGGCACGGTTGAATGCGCCGTAATAGACCTCGACATCCAATTCATCCATGCCATCCACTTGGAACACGCCTGCGGTTGGACGCGCACCGAAGAACGTGAAACTGTTCGAGCCTGAATTCCAGGCGAACTGGCCTCCATCGAACGTGCGCTGGACGGCGGCAAAGGCGAAGTTCGAAATTAAGCGGTTGGCAATCCGGCTTTGAACGACGGCTGCAAGCATCGGGTCACGCGGTTTGACTTCCATACCATCGAAGAATTCGAAGCGCCCGAGTTTTAGGCTGGTTGGTCCCAGGTGTTTGAAATTGACGTACGCCTGCTTCAAAAAGCCGTTGTTGTTGTTTACCTGATTACCATTCGCGACGTAGTAGGTTCCGCCCAATCCGAGTTGTCCGAGCGGAGCGGACGCAACGGCATCATTAGGGAGTCCAAGAATCGAAGCCATTTCGCCTTCCACAAACCAATCCACACGTTCGCGGGTCTGTCCGACTCCGACGCGCAACAAGGAATCGAAAAATGGATAGTCGCTGTTTCCAGTGTCCCCTTCGAACCAGTTCCATCCCTCGGTTCGGGTCCGCCAATTAATGGAAATATCAAAGGGGCCGACCTTGTGCTTAGCCGTTCTTGCAGGCTCGGACGGCTTCGATTCCTGTGGCGGCGCTGGTGATGCGGCTCCTCGCGCAATCTCGGGCGGCTGGAAGCCCGACTGGGAAACGGTCTGCGACTGCTGACCGAATAAGCTGCTACTCGCGAATATCAGTGCGGCTAAAAGCACCTGACCCACGAACGCGGTTTTCATGAGCTCTCCTGCTGACGTGATTGCTGGTTCTCGAACTTGGGGCGTGCGTCAAGAGATTCGGTTCCTGTTCTCGTGCAATCGCGCGCAAGCGGCGGATCTGGTTGCATTGAACGTGGATTCAGCGGAGAACTGCATCCGAACCGGCAAGCCCTCTCCCACATCCCCAGCGAGGACTGGCCAAACTTGTTTGGCGAGTTTCCGTAAATCCCGCCAACAGGTCAATAGTGGTTTTTAACTATTTGGGACTGTCGCGTTTCGCACATATACTCGCTGGCGTGCAAATCTCTGGTTGAATGCCCTGAAATGGAGTGATGGGCTGAAGCCGTGCTTTCACGTGGATTGTTCGATTCGTTGGGAAGAGATCGAAAGAGACGCACACAGACTCTGCAACTTCTCTGGATCTGGAGCCGTGATGAAGATTCGCGAAACACGAATGTTGGTCCAAGCCTTGATGCTCGTTGTCATCAGTGGAGCCCTTGCTCAGGCACAACAGAAGCCTGTTTCACTTTGCGTCAGTACTTGATCAGCAGCTTACCGCCGTTGAACATGATTTCGTTTCAGCGGCTGAAACCATGCCTGAGGACAAGTACTCTTTCTCTCCTTCCGCCGGCGACTTCAAAGATGTGCGGACTTTTATGTTGCAGGTACGACACGTTGCATACGTGAATCACCTGTTCTTTGGAGCTGTTTTGGGTGAGAAACCGCCAGTTGGTGTCGGAAGAAATGGCCCTGAATTACTCAGGAGCAAAAGCGAAATTATGCAGTATCTGCGCGAGTCTTTCGTGTTGGCACACCGTGCTATTGCAACAATTACTCCGGCTAACGTAGTCGCAGTTGTTCCCAATCCACCCAGACCTCAATTCAACACCCGTCTTGCGATCGTGACCCATGCCTGTGACCATGCGTACGACCATTATGGTCAAATGGTCGAATACCTGCGCATGAATGGCATCGTACCTCCTGCCAGCAGGCCGCAGCCAAACTAGCCGTAAACAGGACGTATCCGTGCTGGTGGTGAGGAACAGTAGGCGCGGCAGGAGAGATCAGCTTTATCAGATACGACAAGCCACCAGATCCACTGTCACCAGAGCGCCAATAGCTGTTTTGCATTATTGTCACCCGGCACTATTCCCGGGTACTTTTTTCCCCTACTTGTCGACCCTCGCCGTCTTGCTAAGTGTCCACGAAACGGTTAAGTGGACACTTCGGCAGGTGTGGACTTGAGGTTCCAAGGCAGCAGTTCGGCGATGCGGTTGATGGGATGGTCGGCGATACGAGTCAGCACCTGGCGCAGATAGGCTTCGGGATCGAGCCCATTGAGCTTCGCCGAACCGATCAGGCTGTAGATCGCCGCTGCCCGCTCTCCACCCGCATCCGATCCCGCAAACAAATAATTCTTGCGGCCCAGGGCGACGCCACGCAAAGAGCGTTCGGCGGCGTTGTTGTCGATCTCGATGTGTCCATCTTCTATATAGCGCGTCAATGCGTCCCAGCGCGAAAGCGCGTAGCGAATCGCCACCGTCGTCTCCGACTTGCGCGAGAGCTTCGACAATGTCGCCTCGAACCACTGTCGCAGAGAATCCAGCAGTGGCTTGGCTTGCGCCTGGCGGACGGTTCGGCGTTCGTCCGGCGGTCGACTGCGAATCGGTTCTTCGATTCCATACAACGCGCCGATCCGCTGCAGCGCTTCCCGCGCCACCGGCGAACTATGCGCTTGCTCCAGATCATAGAAGTGACGCCGCACGTGCGCCCAACACGCCGCGTGTTGGATGCGAACATCTTCATAGAGCTGATTGAATCCCGCATAGGCATCCGCCTGCAGCGTACCGCGAAACTTTTCCAGATGCTGCGCTGGATGCTCGCCTTTGCGATCCGGCGAGTAGGCGAACCATACGGCGGGCGCGGCGGTGTCGCCAGCAGGACGATCATCGCGAACATACGTCCACAACCGCCCCGTCTTGGTCTTACCCTGGCCTGGTGCCAACACCGGCACCGGCGTATCGTCGGCGTGCAATTTGCCGGCGGCCGTCACGTAGCGATGCAACGCTTCCACCAGCGGTTCCAGCAATCGACTACATCCACCCACCCAATCGGCCATCGTCGAGCGCTCCAGTTCCACACCCTGACGCGCGTAGATCTCCGACTGTCGATACAGCGGCTGATGATCACAGTACTTCGAGACCAGCACATGCGCCAACAGTCCCGGCCCCGCCAGGCCGCGCTCGATCGGGCGACTTGGGGCTTCCGCCTGCACGATGCAATCGCACTTCGTGCAGTTCAGCTTCGTGCGCACGTGCCGCACCACCACGAAACTGGCGGGCACGTACTCCAGCATCTCCGACACATCTTCGCCCAACTTGCGTAACTCGCCCTGGCATTGCGGGCACACCGTTTCTTTGGGCTCGTGCCGGCTTGTTTGCCGCGGGAGATGATCGGGGAGAGCGCGACGCGCGGGCTTCGCTGCACTGGCACTCGAACCAGTTGGCACGGAAGCCAGTTCGAGCGGCGTGGACTCTTTCTCGCTGCGGTTGGATTCCAACTCCTCCAGCCGCAGCTCCAACTGCTCGATCTGCCGCTCCAGCTTTTCCGACTTCCGCCCAAACTGCATGCGGTGCAGTTTGACCAGCAGCAACTTCAGATGTTCGATTTCCCGCTCGCGCGAGACTAACTGCTCTTGTGTGGTGGTGAGCTTATCTTCGGCGGAAACTAACTGTTCGTGTTGCGCCAGGATCAGTGCACGCAGTTCTTCCGCAGGAAGCACGTCCAGATCGGGGAGCGCAGTCACCGCCATGCGCGGAGTATCGCATGAACTCGCGCATTTTCATCCGGCGCGTGCACGAAAAAGTTGTGGAAAGAATCTCGCACGTTACACCGACAGCTGCGGCTCCCACGTCCGCTCCGGTCGCCGCCAATCGATGCCTTCTAACAACATCGATAACTGCGCCCGTGTCAGAGAAACGGTCCCGCTGATGGCTTGCGGCCATACGAAACGTCCACGCTCCAGTCGCTTCGCCAATAAACACAATCCGTCGCCGTCATACCAGAGAACTTTGATCAGATCGCCGCGCCGTCCGCGAAACACAAACACATGCCCGGAGAACGGACTCTGCTCCAACTTCGTTTGTACCAGCGCACTCAGCCCGGTGAAGCCGCGCCGCAAGTCGGTCACGCCTGCGGCGATCCAGATGCGCGTGTTCGCAGGCAGCCCGATCATGATCGCAGGCATTCCAGCAACACCCGAACTAACGTCGGATCGGCACTGCCCTCGATGCGCACCTGCGCCTGCCGCAGTTCGATGTGAATCGTGCCCGTCTGTGGTTTCCGCAAGTCGGCGGACCTACGCTCCGCCCCCAGAGACGCCGGCAAACTCTCACTCACTCGAACCGGCAGCAACTTCATGGCCGGCTCGCCCTCTCCAAGTCTTCCTGCCAGATAGAGCCGACGCCAGCCAAAGACCTGATTGGCGTTGATCCCGTGAGCTCGGGCCACCCGCGCCACCGACGCACCGGGCACCAATGTCTCTTCGACAATCCGCCTCTTCTCGGCGATGCTTCGCCGCTGTCGCTGCGCTGCAACCGAGGCCTCTTTGTCTCTGGGAACGACTGCAACTTGCTGGAAAGTGTCCATCTCTGCTCCAAGTGGACACCTATTCCGTAAGTGTCCACTTCGTGAGCATGGATCTCACTTGTGAGGTTGTCGAGACGGTCACAACCGGACGCTTACATCTTTTGCAACGGGATAATTTCAATGTCCTTCTCGACGCAAGAGTGCTTCCCGCCCGCAAGATGACATTGATAGGACGCGCCTGGTTCGCGGAGGGTCTTGCCGGAAAGAAGATCAACCTTGACCACCCGAGGATGGAACTGCGGAATCTTCGTGAGATCCATGCTGAATGACCACACCGATTCCAAAGGCGCGTTAATCGTCACTTCCTGCTTGGATCGGAACGGTGGCTGCAAATTGCCTCCAGATTAATGGTAAGGTGTCAGTTGAAGTCACGCGGACGCGACTCTCAAATCGTTGGGACGGGTCTTTCCTCTTTTTGCGATGAAGTTTCGGTTGAGACCGGACCGTTAGACAAGCCGAGAATTTTCAACAGAGGCTTGATTGTGAGACCCTGCACCAGAATTGAAAACACAACCACCCCGAACGTCAAATCGAGGACGCGACTCCGCTCAGGAAACCTGCTATCAAGGCTGAGCGCCAGCGCCAGAGCCAGAGACCCGCGCAGACCTCCCCAGACAATCATGTGTTGCCAGCGTAGAGGAATCTTCTCCGCCAGGGTGTTACTTAATGGAACCAGTAGATAGACAGACAACGCACGGCCGAGAAGAACCGCAACGACGCATAAAAGAACTGGACTCCAGCTGCGCACGAGGGCATCGACGTGTACCTCAAGGCCGATCAGCAGGAAGACCAGAGAGTTCATGATGAAACGCGATGTACGCCCAAAATGACTCCAGAGCGGTTTTAGTTTGCCTGCTGCAGTCCCTCGTGCCTAGATTTCCGATCAACCAGTCCCGCCGACGCAGTCGCAATGATGCCGGACAAGTGCAACTGATAGGCGAGGAGATAGCTGCCATAAGCAACTACGGCGGTGAGCGTAATCTGTACTTCCGGGTCGTCGATCGTTCTGGTGAGCCCTGCTCGCAGCGTAGCCGAGAAGCGAGCCTAGAGCTCCTCCGCCGAGGACGGCGAGGAAAGAACTGTCCAACTCCCTTCGCGACACCTAAGTGTCCTGCAATGATCCCGGCAAGGAGAATCTGGAAGAGCGCGGCGGCCGTGCCATCATTCAGCAGACTTTCCCCTTCGATGATCAACGACAGGCGCCTGTCCATCCTCAGGTCCTTAAAGATGGCCAGCACCGAGATTGGATCTGTTGCTGAGATTATCGCCCCGAAAAGAAGCGCGATCTGCACCGGCAGGCCGGTCGTCCAATGGACAAAGTAGCCGGTGACAATCAGCGGCAAGAAGAACTCCCGGGATCGCGAGAAGCAGGAGCGGAGCGGAATTGCGCACCAAGTGGCGCACATTCAACTTGACGCTGCCCTCAAATACGAGGGCGGGCAGGAAGAGAATCAGGATGACGTCCGGGCTCAACCATTCGGGACGCTGGCCGGGATCGAGAGGCGAGACGTGGGGCAAACGCAAGGCCCCTAATATCAAGCCCCCGGCAACCAACGCGACCGTATACGGGGCGTGCAAACGCTTCGCCAGGATCGCAATGGCTGACGCGGCGATGAGCAGCCAGATCAGAAACTCTACTGCCGAGGTTGCAGTCATTGAGGTCACGTGCTTCTTACGATTGAATACGGACTTCCAGTTTATGTCGAGACCGTGAAATCGAAGCTTCAACAGCCGCTTCAGCGGAACTGCTGGAGAATTAGGCTGCCGCTCCGCCTTCATCCTGCAGGTAGGAAGCACAGATCACTTTTCCTTAAACTCTGCCCAGGTTCCGATTTTGCCAAAGTAGATCCGCATGTTGCACTGCTTCGGCGCAACGTGTCCAAAGAAGAGACTGAACTGCTTGTTCGGTTCGCTGAGCTGGCCGATCTGCATCTCGACCCGTGATAGGTCCTGATGCTCATCGTATTTGCCGCCCTCGGTCACATTCTTGTTGAGTATTAGAGTCCAGTTTTCCTTTCGAGGGATGACGTACATGCTATAGGCGCCTACTGGGATCTGCGAGTTCCCAATCGAGAGTGCTGACTGGGTGAACAAGAACATCGGCGTCCCTCCTGGTGTCCAAACCCGCCCTTCGGGCGGCCCATTTTTGCCGCTGATTGTGTCATTGTCGTAACGAACGGTCAGCTGTTTCCCGTCTTGAAAACTGCAGGTGGCCGTAGAGCTATTTGCAGAAGCTTGCTGGGCAGCACTCGAATGAACCATACCCACTCCTAGAAGCACGCACATTGCTAATCGAAGCATCATTTTTCCTCCGTTCATTGATGCATTGCCAAAATCTCTTTGCACTATTCACCTCGGGATTTGGGTTCCCCTTAGACGGCGTGAACCGCTTCTGTTATCAGGGTTTGGTCAATCAGCCTCGCGACAGCCACAAAACGAGTCACGCCAGCGATAGATGTCTTCCCGACGAACCCGAGCTCTCGATTTGCGCATTCGTCTTCGCTGCTCAGCTGGCGACATTTCGCACGCATTGCGGATTGCCTCTGCCACAGCGCGGGTATGGTAGGGATTGACTAGCAAAGCGCCTCCATGAAGCTGGAATGCCGCGCCGGCGAACTCGCTTAGGATGAGTACTCCATCATTGTTAACTCGGGCAGCACAATACTCCTTCGCAACCAGGTTCATACCATCTTTCAAGGGGGTCACGAGAGCGATGTCGGCTGCACGGTAGTATGCCAACAATTCAGGCCGATCGACAGAACGGTGAATGTAATGAATGGGCATCCACCCGGGTTCCCCATGGCGCCCATTGATCTCGCTCACTGTCCGCTGGATCTCTGCCTTCAACTCACCGTATTTGGGAATATCTTCGCGGCTGGGCACAACGACCTGTATGAGAGAGATCTTTCGGCGTAGTTCGGGATGACATTCGAGCAGATGGCGAAACGCAGCCAGCCTCTCCGGGATTCCTTTGGTGTAGTCGAGCCGATCAACACCGAGGACGATGCGGCATCCACTGAATCCCTGAGCGATCTCTGCGGCCCGATTGGCCACGTCGACCTTCGCTGCGCCTTGCGCGAATTCGTCAAAGTCAATGCCGATGGGGAAGGCGCCTACGAAGGTGGTACGCCCCGGTTCATTCACAACCAGATGTTCTGCTCGGGCCTTTATCTCGGCCCTTTTGACAAATTGACGAAGACAAGCGACGAAGTTTCTTCGGTCACGAAGGGTTTGAAAGCCGACAACGTCAAAATCCAAGAGCGCGGTGAGGATCTCCTCACGCCATGGGAGTTTTTCGAAGATATCAGGACTGGGAAACGGGATGTGATGAAAATATGCCAACTGCTCGGTCACGCCCAGCTGACGGAGGCTTGCGGCAACGGACATCAGGTGATAATCGTGGACCCAGACTAAGTCCCCGGCGCGTATTTCATTCGCGGTCTTCTCTGCGAATCGCTGATTCACGGTCAAATGTGCGTCCCAATACAGAGGGTCAAAATTGCAGCGCGACTGCAAATCATGAAACAGAGGCCACAGGACTTCGTTTGAGAACCCACAATAGAACCGAGATCTCTCCTCTGCGGTCATAGAGATTGGCTTGAGTTCAAAATTGCTGTGCCGCGAATACTCCCCAAGAACCCTCTCAATCTCTGGCGATTCATCTGTTCCAGTCCAGCCGATCCAGACCCCTGCACAATCGTTGAGGAGCGGGCGGAGAGCAGTCACCAATCCTCCGGAACTTGGGTCCACGCGGAACCCAGTCAGGCGTCGACTCGATCGTGACTGGCAAGCGGTTAGAGACAACCACCATTCGGGATTTGTTTGCTCGTCATGATGCACCTCCGCAAGCTCTAATCCAATCCGTCAGGAACTCAATCACTCCTTCGGGCGGACGAATCCAGACATCGGCAACCGTGGGGCGGTAGTCGGGTCGTACGAGGACGCTTAGGCCATACCCCTGCAACGCCGCAAATGCATCTTCATCGGTCAGATCGTCGCCCAAATATGCGATCGACCCTCTCTTACCTGTTTCCGCAACCATCGCACGGACAACGTCCCCTTTGTTCCGTGCCGTAGCATGAATTTCCATTCCGCCATCGAACTTCAAAAGGCAAAGTCCTCGAGTATCCGGAAGTCGAGACCACACCGCCTCGACCTTACGCTTCACTGCACTCGCGGTTTCCAGTTCCAGACCTCTCCAGTGGATAGCGATGCCTGCTGGCTTGTACTCGATCAAGTCAGAGAGCCCTTGAGTTACCAGCAGTTCGTGGGCAAGCGAAATTGTTTGGAGGGTTCGCTCGTGCCAACTTGGGCATCTCGTAGGTACCATCAACGTGGAGTCGCTCCAATCCGTGACACCCCCATACTTCGACATGCTTTAGATCCCAATAGTTGCGCGGCGTCCAAGGCACGCCGTCCTGTTACCAGCACCAGGCGAGTATCTGTAAGATTCCTGATCCTTTGGAGCAATTCCAGAACAGCCGGATACGGAAGCGCTCGGTTACGATCTGCGCGAAACGGGGCGATCGTGCCGTCATAGTCGAGAAGGAGCGCACGAGACAGTCGCACACGAGACCTCCGCGAAAAAAGGAGAGAGCTTCCCGTGTGCGTCTCCAGGAAATTTCAGAGGCTGAAGCTGTAGCAAAATGTCCTCCAATGCTCGCCAGCGATAGGAATAAACATGAGCGAAGGCGAAGCCATCAAGGCTTCACGGTCAATTCATGGAGATGGAACTGGAGAGGATGAAGATCAGGACAGCTAACACAAACGGACGCAGTTCAGATCGACCAGACTGGCGGTGCTTGTTCCGATCGGATGGAACCCAAAAACCGCGCCAAGGCAGGGATTAGATGCTGTCAGCGTCGCCGCAATTGTTGTTCCGGCCAGCGCCAGAAGCTGCAAACAACAGGCTCGCTGCCTGCATGGCTCTCAGTGCCGTGGGCTCAAGGTCAACCGCGGGAGCAATGAATATTATGAGGACGCTCAGCAGGAGCACAATCCCCACCGCGACTTTAGTGGCGCCATTCACGTAAGTGCAATAATATCATACAGATATATAAATTTAAAGCAGAATTGGATCAGCTAGAACCTAAGATCATATTGTCCCGCGTTGCGGGACACCAAATGTTCCTACTCGTTGGTCCGACTCTGTTCTTTCACATAGTCGGCAGCGATGTACACTTGCTGTTTTCCGAAGAAATGAACCTCATCTTTACTAAGCTTCCACCCCTTCCGAAGGACCTCTAATGCGGGCAATCGCCGGATCGTGCCTTTTATGTCGACTTTACCCGGCACCAGTTGGAATTCCTTCGCGGCTTCCAAAGACACCAACATTCGGACTCCCCTCGCACCCGAGACCACAAACAAGCCAGGCTTCGGCCCTGCTTGCAGCCGCACATTGTTCAAAAACACCGCATCTCCGATTTCTGCTGATGTGCTGCCGACCAGGAGCGACCCTATTGCGGAGGGGACACTACTGCCTTCAACCGGTGAGAACTCTATATCGTTCGCTATGGCTGCGTTTATGAGTCGCCGGCCCTGGATGACGGCAATACACAATAGGAACGTAATCGCCAAGATAATCAGCGACGGCCAATAGGTTCTCTGCGTGCCCTTCACTGCCAATTCTTCACCCAAGTGTTCAGATGTGTTTATCCCATCCATGGTTGGGCATATGTGGAGTCTACGGATGCTGGATTCCTCGTATAGACGAATTAACTGTTCGCCCGTAGTTTTTCTCCAGAATCGCAAACAACAGAATCACGAGGGCCAGGAGTCGAATGAGATAGATCCACGGGCTACCCTCATTCGGGCGCTCGAAGCACAACAGGGCGATTCGATTGATCGCTTCGATCAAGAAAAAGGAAGCAAAGGCAAGAAACAGACGGTCACGGGTTGTCTTCCAAAACCTGAGAAAAAATAGTCCTGCCGTCACGGAAGCAGTAGCGATCACCCCAAGTAAGAATCCTTCGATCATGCTCACTCGCTCTCCCAGATCAAGCCATAGAGAAGTAACAGCATAGCGACAGCAGCTGTACCGAGCCTGTAACGGTAAAGATCAACATTGGGAATCAGACACCAAATCGACGAAAATTAGCAGATTGGAGATCGCTAATCCAGCAAAACAGAGTCCACTCCATAGAAGAAGCTTTTTCCTTCCCCGGATGTATCCGCGCATCAGCAGCGTAGCGCAAGCTGCGCTCGTGCAAGCTCCGATCACGTAGACGATCGCTCCCAGCATCACTCTCGCTCCTTCGTAAAACGAAAGGCACGAGCAAATTCGCGTACTGACGATGATGGCTTTGAATGAATCATCGTCGAAATACGAACGGTCTCGCGGCGATAGGTTAAATCAAGAGTCGAGAGAAGTTGATCTTGTGCGATGGATGAGGATTCATAGCGATATCCGTCTGGCGCGCCCTGAACGCATACGATCAGGCCACGTCGCACCAGGTCATCGAGGAGTACATCGACGATCTCCGTGGAGACGTAAAGCCGTTTCGAGAGATTCTCAACAGTCCAAGGCTGAGGGCGGCTGTTCCATAGCAATAGCAACGCCTCCAGATGAGGGACAGTTTCGATCTGATCGAGGACAAAACGTGTAAACCTTTTCCTCGCTTACAGGAGACTCGGTCATTATGCGAGTGGTGGCAGCCTTTGGCGTCCAGCACACACAGCTCTTTGACCTCGACGCCAAGCTGCTCAATGTAGCCTGCTTTGCGTCCAATTTCAACATTGCGAACTATCGCGAGACGATATTCTTTGCGAGTCGGCCTTCGGATAGAATCTCTGTGCAACTCCTGTTCGAAAGTACACATCCTGTTAACCCAAGATGAACGTTCTGATTTCTGGTGCTGGTATTGCGGGACCCACTCTCGCCTACTGGCTCGCGCATTACGGCATGGAGCCGACAATTATCGAAGAAGCACAGACGCTGCGTACTGGTGGCTACATTATTGACTTCTTTGGCACAGGTTTCGAGATCGCAGAACGCATGGGTCTTCTCCCAGAAATACTCACCAAGGGTTATCAGGTACAGGAGGTGAGGGTCGTAAACCGGGAGGGCCGACGTGTTGCCGGATTTTCCGCCGAGAGCTTCTGGCGCGCAGCTGGAGGTCGCTACACCAGCCTTCCACGGGGCGATCTGGCCGCTTCCATCTTCGGTAGAGTCCAGGGAACAATCGAGACTATCTTTGGCAATACCATCACCAAAATCGAACAATCGCCAACGTCCGTCCACGTCACTTTCGAAAATGGACCCTCTCGCGATTTCGATCTTGTGGTGGGTGCAGATGGCCTTCATTCGCGAGTGCGTGAACTCGCGTTCGGTCCGGAAAACCAATTTGAAAAGTACCTGGGTTATAAAGTGGCAGCCTTCGAAGCTCCAAACTACAGGCCGGGAGATGAACTAGCTTACCTCATGTACACCGAAGTCGGACAACAGGTGTCGCGTTTCACGATGCGCGGCGACCGCACAATGTTCCTCTTCATATTTGAAGATGAATCACTGGATCGGGGAAATGAGAATGTGCACGCCCAAAAAGCTCTTCTGAGGAAACGCTTTGGAAGTAGCGGGTGGGAGTGCCCGCAGATACTGGATGCGCTTGATGCCAGCAACGATCTCTATTTCGACCGCGTTAGCCAGATTCGGATGGACACGCGACAGGGTCTATGGACACACGGTCGAATCACTCTGATAGGTGACGCGGCCTCCTGTGTCTCTTTGCTCGCCGGGCAAGGATCGGCGCTAGCCATGATTGCCGCCTATATTCTGGCGGTTGAGCTTCACCGATCCAAAGGTGACTACGCACTCGCGTTCCGAAGATACCAAGAATTGTTTGGTCCCTTCGTTCTGAAGAAACAGCGGGCTGCGCTCCGTTTTGCTGGTTACTTTGCACCCAGATCAAACCTTTCCCTGTTCGTGCGCAATCAGATGATGAATCTCATGAGGATTCCATGGATTGCCGATCGCGTGGTCGGTCGCGACTTTGCTGACAAGATCGCAATCCCTCAATATGACTTGCGGCACGTCGTGGTGGCTGGATCCTCGAATCCAGCTTGTCCCGAACTGCTCATGGTTTGCGCCTATGAGAGTGGTCGCAGCAGTCGCTGGAGGGCATCAAAGCTGTAACAATAGCGAGCCTATTTAGGATATGGCCACGATCCTCAAAAAAGGAATGCTGTGGTACCTGTTTCGAGCTCCTATATACCTTTATCGCTGGCACCTAGGCTGGCTGTTTGGAAAACGCCTGGTCCTGTTGGCTCATACAGGTCGCCGTTCGGGTCTTCGGCGCCAAACTGTATTGGAGGTCGTCGAGTACCGGCAGGATGGACCCGAGGTGGTCGTGGCGAACGGTTTTGGACCAGACTCCGATTGGGTTCGCAACATTCAGGCGAAGCCCGACGAGGAAGTGACGGTCGGGGCAGAACACTTTGCCGCAATGCATCGTTTTCTCGGTCAAGAAGAAGCGGCAGCGGTGATCCGAGGCTACGAGTATCGAAACAGGTTCATAGCGCCGATCGTTCGCGCTGGTTTTAGCTGGTTAGTGGGATGGAAATATCGTTCGACCGATCCTGATCGCCTCCGCCTAGTTAGCCAAATTCCCCTACTTGCTTTCCGGCCACGGGCCTGAAATCGTGATCGCTTTCGTAGTTCAGTAAGATCTTCCAGTTTACAGTCAGGGCATGAATTGCGGGGACACGATCGGAAGCAACGGCAATCCGAACCACTGAGGGTGTTGTTCGGCCGCCTTCCTCGTTCGGAATCACCTTAGGTTCACCGGCTTCGACGATCGAAACAACCGAGTTCGTGGTGCCGAGATCAATCCCGATAGTTTCGCCATTTTCTCGCCCCCCGTTATTCATGAAAACCGTGGTCATGCGTGAGTGGCTATCGGATAAATTTGAATTATTGTCGGGTATTGCGTCGCAAAGATATTGCGCGTAGCGGCGATCCGCCCGAGGACACGACGCGGTTGGTAGCACACCTCCGCGTTAGCGCTTCACGCTACCATCGTCTGATCAAGAGTGCTCATCTCCTGAGGAGGCGGAGACTTCGCTGAAGCAAGAGACAATTCCGGAGACCACGCGCGGGCGTCTACACTCTTGCTCCCCGCCGATCTGCGACTGCAACGGACGGTAGAAATCCAGTCTGTCAAGGCGTGCTATACCAATCTGCTAGCCGATCAGACAATGGTGCTGTCATTCCTGTGAGCGACGTAGGCTCATCGTCCGGATGCCTCCTTAGGGCTGGGATTGTGCCAAAAGCCGTCTGCAGCAATGATCGCATCCGCTTCCTTCGGTCCCCAGCTGTGGCGCTTGTAGGGGCGAGCCCGGTGATGAGTCTTGAGAACTGGATCGACTACGGCCCAGGCCGCCTCAACCGCGTCCTCACGGGTAAATAGGGCTCCATCACCGATCATCGCGTCACCCAAAAGCCGCTCGTAAGGCGATTCCTCTCCGTCCTGTTCTTCGAACAGGTAGAGCTCGCGCTGGTCTCCGATGAACTCTTTTCCCGCGAGCTTGACGCGAGCGGCGAGGGCGATGGCCGAGCTGGGAGAGAGCCGGAAGCGCAAGTAGTTGGCCGGGCCGGTCGTCGGCGCTGAATCTGCGAAAAGCCTCTGCGGCGGTGGCTTCAACTCCACCAGAACCTCAGTCGCGGTGTCGGCCAAGTATTTGCCAGAACGGAGGTACCACGGCACCCCCTGCCAGCGCCATGAGTCGATGAAAAGGCGTAGGGCGCAGAAAGTCTCGACGTCGGAGTTCTTCGCAACGTCTGGTTCCTTCCGGTAGCCAGCGTACTGCCCGCGCACCAAGTCGTCGGGCTTCAGAGGGCGAATAGCTTGAAAAACCTTGGCTTTCTCATTGTGCACAGCTCCAAAGTCCCTACCGGCAGGCGGTTCCATGGCAAGCAGTGCGACGATTTGGAATAGGTGGTTCTCGATCACGTCTCGCAAACAGCCGGCAGTTTCGTAAAACGCGCCGCGCTTTCCCACGCCGAAATCCTCGGACAAGGTGATCTGGACGCTGGCTACGTAGTTGCGGTTCCAGATCGGCTCCAGGAACGAATTCGCAAAACGGAAATAAAGAATATTCATGATCGCCTCCTTCCCGAGGAAGTGATCAATGCGAAAGATCGAGTTTTCCGGGAACACCGAGTGCGCGACTTGGTTGAGTTCCCGAGCGGAGGCCAGGTCACGTCCGAACGGCTTTTCGACAATGACACGCGCATGCTCGGCCAGGTTCGCGGCGCCGAGTCCCTTAATCACTGTCTCGAAGAGTGAAGGTGGGATCGCGAGATAGTGCGCTGGTCGCCGAGAGCTACCCAGCTGCTTTCTTATCGCGGCGAACGTGCCTGGGTCTTTGTAGTCCCCACTCACATAACTGAACAGGGACAGAAGATGGTGCAAGGCGCGATGGCTATCGATCCCGCCGGAACGCTTGATGCTGTCCGTCACGCGTTTGCGCAAACGCTCCAGACTCCACTTTGGGAAGGCGACACCGATTACCGGGACCTTGAGCGTACCGCGTTTCGCCATTGCATAGAGAGCGGGGAAGATCATCTTGTGGGCAAGATCGCCCGTTACACCGAAGAGCACCAGCGCGTCTGAACGGGATCCCGTCATCAAGCGACTCCCCTTTGAACTGATTTTCATGTGCCTCCATTCGGGGACACCGTGGGTTCGGTCATCACTCCGTGTGCTCATGAGGGTATTCACGAAGCCTTGCGATATCCGGCCTGATGTGTCCGAATCTCGCGCTCTGCCTCAAGCCAGTCTTGACCTGCAAGGCCTTCGCGGCGGCCTCGCTGCTCGTAGAGTTCATAGGCCCGTCTAGCGATCTGCGGTGTAAGATCGAAAGCCCTTTTGGCCAACAATGGGGCTTTGGTAGGGTCAAAAACCCGATAGGCCAGCAGTTTCACGCGGTCATTCACGAGGAACCAAGCCAGAGCATAGCCCCAAACGAACAGTGCCCAGCCCCAGCCGAGCGGTGTCATAAACAGCCCATAGACCGCAATCAGAGTCGCGACGATTTGCGTGCCGAGCACCGCTACCCATAGAACCCGCGCGGGGCGTATGGACCAGAACGGGCCGCGCGTGCGCGTCAGAAAAATCGTCAGATGTCCGGCTACCGACAGTTTCAGGTACATCAGGGTCTGGATGTGCGCGCGGTCGAGATGGAATACTCGCCCGCCAAGATAAAACAGGCCAAACGCGGACACGACGCCAATAACACCAAGTACCGTGGAAATCCCCAGCACCAGGCGCATGTTCCAAGACTCGGGCTTGTCCTTGTAGTGAACGTTGTCATAGGCGATAGAAAGGATGGCGCCGTCGTTCAGCAACGCCAGCATCACGATCATTACCGCGGTCACGGGATAGAAGTTAAACACCAGGATGGACAGCGTCATGAACAACAGAACGCGCAACGTTTCGGTGATCCGGTAGATAGCGTAGCTATTCATCCGCTGGAAGATACGGCGACTCTCCTTGATCGCATCGATGATCACTGACAGCCCGGACGCCATCAGCACGATGGACGCCGCAGCCCGGGCCACGTCTGTCGCGTCGGAAACGGCGATGCCACAGTCGGCTTTTTTCAGTGCGGGGGCGTCGTTTACCCCGTCGCCGGTCATACCGACGATGTGTCCGCGCTGCTGCAAAACATCCACAATGTGGAACTTGTGTTCAGGGAATACCTGCGCAAAACCCTCTGCCTTTTCGATCGACTCCGCCGACTGGGCTGTCTCGTGATGCTTCGTGTCACCCAACCCGCTGGCATCGAGGATGTTCGTGCCGAGTCCCAGTTGTTTTGCAGTTTCGCGGGCTATGGCTATTTGATCGCCCGTCACCATCTTGACGTCCACGCCCATCTGCCGGGCGTTCGCGATGGTTGCTTTGGCTTGCTCGCGTGGCGGATCGAACAATGGCAGCACACCGACAAACTGCCATGCATTTTCCTGATCTGCTCGGGCTACGCCTAAGGAACGGAAGCCGCGGGCGGCAAATTCATTGACGGCTTTCTCGACGGCCGACTTTATCTGGCCGACGTTAGCCGACATCTCCAGAATTACCTGCGGCGCTCCTTTGGTCACAATAAACTGTTTTCCGTCCGCTGCTTTGACTGTGGCTTCGGTGCGTTTATGTACCGGGTCGAACGGCTGGAAGTGGATCACCTGGTAGCCCTTTAAAGCCTTCTCGTCCTTTACTCCGCCGATCACGGCCAGGTCGATGGTGTCCTTGTCTTCCGCACGCGAAGCCAATGCGGCCCAGAGAATGACCTGGTCGGCTGGTATGTTGTTCACGCCGAACGGATCGCCCAGTGTCAGCTTGTTCTGCGTCAGCGTGCCGGTCTTGTCCGAGCACAGAACGTCCACTCCGGCCAGTTCCTCGATCGCTGCTAACCGCGTGACGATCGCTTCCTTTTTTGCCAGAAGACGTGCACCGACTGCCATTGTCACTGACAGCACCGTGGGCATCGCCACTGGAATCGCGGCCACCAGGAGCACCAGAGCGAACTCCAGGGTAGTGAGGATCGGATCGCTGCGGAAGAGTGCGACGGCAATGATCACCGCCACCATAGCCACTGCGAGGATGATTAGATAATCGCCAATCTTCAGCACAGCGCGCTGGAAATGGCTGACGGTGTGCGCCTCCTGCACCAGTTGCGCTGTCTTGCCGAAGTAGGTGTTTGCACCGGTGGCATACACCATCGCTTCGATTTCGCCCTGGCGGATAATCGAACCGGAAAATAGGGCCTCGCCGGGATGGCGCGAGACAGGCAGAGATTCGCCAGTCAACGCGGACTGATCCACCTCGACAGGGTCGCCTGCCAACAGGCGCGCATCTGCGGGCACAATGTCGCCCAGTCGAATTCGAATGACATCGCCCGGCACCAACTCACGCGCTGCCGGATTGGTCCACTTCCCATCACGTTTCACCCGGGCCTTGATCGCTAGCTTGGCTTTCAAAGCCGCGATGGCGTTGCCCGCCTGATGTTCTTCCCAGAACCCGACTGCGGCGTTGGAAACAAGCAAAAGGAGAATGATAAAAAAATCAGCCCAATGCCGCACCACACCTGACAGAATCACTGCCGCTTCGATCATCCACGGGATGGGACCCCAAAAATATGTCAGAAATTTCAACAACGGATTCGTCTTCTTTTCTTCAATCTCGTTTGGCCCATATTGCGTCAGCCGCTTCTGCGCTTCGGCTTGAGTGAGGCCGTCAGGCGAGGACCCCAATTGTTTCTCTACTTCCGGCATGGGAAGGGACTTCAATTCGTTGTTCGCATTGGGCTTCGATCTCGGCGTTGATGCAGGAACCTTGAAGTGGTCGGCTTCGGGCTCCGTAGCGGGAACAGACTCTTGCGTGGTCATTTGAGGTTTCCCCATTTCCAGTTCCGGATCTCGGGCATATCTTCGCCGTTTTTGTCGATGTATTGCTTGTGCTCGATCAGCTTGTCCTTGAGCTGTTGCTTCAGGTAGACACCTTTTTCGCCGGTCCGCGCAACGCGGTCGATGACATCCATCACCAGGTGGAAGCGGTCCAGATCGTTCAGCACCGTCATGTCGAAAGCGCGTGGTGATTGTGCCCTCTTCCTTGTAGCCCCGGACGTGGATGTTGTCATGGTTCGTGCGGCGGTAGGTCAGCCGATGGATCAGCCACGGGTAAGCGTGGAAAGCGAAGATGACCGGCTTGTCCTTGGTAAAGAGCTCGTCGAAATCCATGTCGCTCAACCCGTGAGGGTGCTCAGTCTGCGGCTGCAGCTTCATGAGGTCGACGACATTAACGACTCTGATTTTCAACTCAGGCAGATGTTCGCGCAGAATGGATACGGCCGCGAGCGTTTCCAGAGTGGGCACGTCGCCACAGCACGCCATGACTACATCGGGTGCAACACCCTGGTCGTTGCTTGCCCACTGCCAAATGCTTACTCCCTCAGTGCAGTGCTTGACTGCGGCTTCCATCGTCAGCCACTGCGGCGCCGGGTGTTTGCCCGCAATCACGACGTTGACGTAATGCCGGCTGCGCAGGCAATGGTCCATCACCGACAGCAGGCAGTTTGCATCCGGCGGAAGGTAAACGCGCACGACCTCGGCCTTCTTGTTCACGACGTGATCGATGAAACCCGGGATCCTGGTGAGTGAAACCGTTGTGATCCTGGCGCCAGACATGCGAGGCCAACAGGTAATTTAATGAGGCGATCTTCCGACGCCACGGAAGATGGGCCGTGACCTTCAACCATTTGGCGTGCTGGTTGAACATTGAATCAACGATGTGAATAAAGGCTTCGTAACAGTTGAAGACTCCGTGCCGTCCGGTGAGCAAGTAGCCTTCAAGCCAGCCCTCGCATTGGTGCTCGCTGAGCATTTCCATCACCCGTCCATGAGGCGCGAGAAATTCATCGTTTGGTACGGTCGCTGCGTCCCATTGCCGTTTGGTCACTTCAAAGAGAGCCTCCAAGCCATTGGAGAGCGTCTCGTCAGGGCCAAAGACCCGAAAATTCCGTTGCTGATTGTTCAGCTTCTCCACGTCGCGCAGGAAACGCCCGAGTACGTGCGTGTCACCGATACCGGTCACCCCCGGCAACGGGACGTCGACCGCGTAGTCGCGGAAGTCCGGCATCCGCAGGTCGCGGAGCAGAATGCCGCCATTGGCGTGGGGATTCGCGCCCATGCGTCGTTCGCCCTTGGGTGCAAGTTCGGCCAGTTCCGGTTTCAGGCGGCCCTGCTCATCGAAGAGTTCCTCCGGCCGGTAGCTTCTCAGCCAGTCTTCCAACAGCTTGAGGTGTTCGGGATGGGTGGCCGGATCGGAGAGGGGCACCTGGTGCGAACGGAAAGTACCCTCGATTTGCAGACCATCGACGACTTTCGGTCCGGTCCAGCCCTTGGGTGAATTGAGGACGATCATCGGCCAGCGCGGACGCGCAAGGTTGCCGTTGACCCGGGCGTCGTGCTGGATTTTCTTGATCTGCTCCACCGCCGTGTCGAGCGTCACGGCCATGGCCTCATGCATTAGCCCGGGCTCGTGACCCTCGACGAAGTAAGGTGTCCATCCGTAGCCCCGTAGCAACTGTTCCAGTTCCTCATGCTCGATGCGGGCTAGGACGGTAGGGTTGGAAATCTTGTAGCCGTTGAGATGCAGGATCGGTAGCACCGCGCCGTCCGTGGCGGGATCGAGAAACTTGTTGGAATGCCAGGCCGTGGCCAGCGGCCCGGTCTCGGCTTCGCCATCGCCGACCACGCAGGCGACGATAAGATCGGGATTGTCGAACACTGCCCCAAACGAATGACTGAGCGAATATCCTAATTCGCCGCCTTCGTGGATCGATCCCGGGCACTCGGGCGATGCGTGGCTGGGAATTCCTCCCGGAAACGAAAACTGAATAAAGAGCTTCCGAAGGCCGGCCTCATCCTGACTGATGTTGGGATAGATCTCGCTGTAAGTACCCTCGAGATAAGTGTTGCCCACGACAGCCGGACCGCCGTGCCCAGGGCCGGAGACGTAAATCATATCGAGGTTGTATTTCTTGATGACCCGGTTCAAGTGCGCGTATATGAAGTTCTGCCCGGGGGTCGTGCCCCAGTGTCCCAGCAGCATGTGCTTCACATCCGCGAGCGTCAGCGGCCGCTTCAGCAGCGGATTGTCGTAGAGATAAATCTGGCCGACCGCCAGGTAGTTGGCCGCCCGCCAGTAGGCATCGATCTTGTGGAGCAGTTCAGGGGTGAGTGTGTTGGTTTTCTTGCTCGTTCTCAGAGTTAACTCTTTCTTGTGCGATGCTTCGGGCTTTTTCTCGAGCAACTCAGGAGTGAGTGTCTCAGTTTTCACGTTTCAATTCTCCTTCTTGTTCTTGCAGCCAGTCCGAGAACCTGGCCAGTCCAGATCGAATGCCCATGTGGGAGATGTGTCTTCGGGATGGTCGAACAACTCCGGTCGAATGCGGCTGGCGCGACGACTGAGAACGGCGAAATTAACTCCTCCTCCCCTTTCCTGGATTCCCATAGGCAGAGGAGAGCCTAGCACGAACGTCAGTGTGCTTGGAGATGTCCGCGACGTAGTCGTGCAACTCGCGCTGCGGAGTTGTCTTCATTGTTGCCATAGGATTCGAGCGTCTTCTAGTGGGATGGCAACGCCATCGCAGCGAGGCATCACTCGCGCCGTGTAGTCTCTCGTTGGACGTTCTGCGGATACCGTTGCGTGGTAGAGACGGCCGCAGGATGTGCCAGGAAGCAGTCGCTCCGACTTCATTTCCCGCCGTACGGGATCGCCGCCGTTGATCCCGTCCGCATAAAGCTCAACCCGCACCGCATCCCTGTCGAGATCGTTCAGGAAGACTTCGACTTCAAACGCGTGGTGGTCCGCATTCGGTTTCGACCCGCAAGTCTCCGAATCGCAACGATCCCCACTTCCTATCGACTTCGTGCTGCCAATCCACCAGTTGCTTGCCAATTTCACCTTTGTTCGCCGCGCGCTCACGGTAGGCGGCTGCAGCGGGTAGGTACTCTTGTTCGGTGTATTCGCGCACCGCGCGGTCGGCGGAGAAGCGCGGGGTCAAACGCGCCATGCTTTCCCTCATCCGCGCAACCCATGCCAAGGGGGTGCCGCTCTTGTCGCGGGCATAGAACTCGGGAATCACCTCGCGTTCAAGCAAGTCGTAGAGTGCGTTCGCTTCAAAAGCGTCCCAGCCGGGATCGTCGCCATGCTCCTGGCCGTCTCCCAACGCCCACCCCAATTCGGCCTTATAGGCTTCCGCCCACCAGCCATCCAACTCCGAGAGATTGATGCCTCCATTGACGAGCACTTTCATGCCGCTCGTCCCGCATGCCTCCCAGGGCCGGCGTGGCGTGTTAATCCAGACATCCACGCCCTGCACCAGGTTCTCGGTCAGAAACATGTCGTAATCGCTCAGGAAAACGATGTGGGGTCGAGTCTCTGGTTGGCGAATGAAATCTATCCATTCATGGATCAGCGCCTGCCCTGCCCGGTCCTCCGGATGGGCCTTGCCAGCGATGATGAGTTGCACTGGGCGCTCGGCATTAGTCAATAAACGAAGCAGTCGCTGCCGGTCGTGCAATAGCAGGTTCGGTCTCTTGTAGGTTGCGAAGCGGCGCGCAAAGCCCAGTGTCAACGCGCGTGGGATCAAAGAGATGCCTCGCTCCGTCAACCGCCTTGGCCGAAGCGCCTGAAGCAGTAAGTTGCCGGGACAGCCGGCCGCGAGCATATTCCACAAGAGACTTGCTGGCGGCGCAGCGGAATTTCCAAAGCGCGGAGTCGGAGACTCGCCGAATGTCTTGCTCCAGGTTTTCCGTCGTCCCGAGCCAACGGCCCTTGCCACAGGCTGCCGTCCAAAGTTCGTCAGCCGCCGCCGAATCCCAGGTTGGCACATGGACTCCGTTGGTCACGTGTCCAATGGGAACTTCGTCCTCTGGCCAGCGCGGAAACAGAGGCAGAAAGATGTGCCGGCTCACTTTCCCGTGCAAGCAACTCACGCCATTCACCGCTCCGCTTCCGCGGACCGCCAGATAGGCCATGTTGAAACTTTCCGACGAGTCGTTCGAATTTTCGCGGCCAAGAGCCAGTAAGTCGTGGAGCTTAATACTGAGCTTCTGCTCTGCATAACCACCGAGGTATTGCTCAATGAGGGCTGGATCAAAACGGTCAAAACCGGCGGCCACTGCCGTGTGAGTGGTGAACAGATTGCCGACTCGAGTCGCGGCCAGTGCCACGTCGAAGGGCTGCGCCTGTTTCTTCCATGAAGTTGCGGGCACGCTCCAGTACGGCGAAGGCCGCATGCCCTTCATTCAAGTGACAGACTTCCGGTTGGATCCCGAGCGCGCGGAGTAACCGCCATCCGCCAATTCCGAGAAGGAGCTCTTGCTTGAGGCGCAACTCCGGGCCGCCGCCATATAGTTCGCTGGTGATCCCTCGATGAGCGGGAAAGTTCGCCGCGTCGTTGCTGTCCAGAAGGTACAGCTTGACTCGGCCGACCTGGACCTGCCAGGCGCGGAGCCACACCGAGTAACCAGGCAACGCGATCTCCAACCGCAACCACTCGCCATTCGGGTGGCGCAACGGCGTGATCGGCAACTGTCCGGGATCGTTGTACGGATAAAGAGCCTGTTGCTCCCCGTTCCTGTCGATCACCTGGCGAAAATAGCCTTGCTGGTACAGCAGTCCCACGCCAACCACAGGCACACCCAGATCGCTGGCGGCTTTGAGTTGATCGCCGGCCACATTGCCAAGCCCGCCTGAATAGATCGGCAGAGCTTCGCTCAACATGAACTCCATGCTGAAATACGCGATGCAGGTCAAGGCAGCTTGCGGATGCTTTTGCTGAAACCAGGCTAGCCTCTCCGCCGCCTGCCGCTTGGATCGCAGCAGCTCATCAACGTTCTGACGGAAGGCCGGATTGGCCAGTACGCGCTCGATCCGGTCGCGCGAGACCGTCTGCAGAACAACCCAAGGGTTATGCGTGATATCCCAGAGTTCGGGATCGAACTGGCGCCACACTTCGTCGGTGGCATGATTCCACGACCAATGCATATCCAAGGCGAGTTCCGCCAGGGAACCGAATCCCTCAATTTCGGTGGGCAGAAGGTTGTAGATCGGGTGGCTGACGCGGGTTTGGTCGCTCATCGATTTCTCCGCGTTCACGAGCATCGACGGTTCGACCGGGTTCCCGGCAGAAGGCCTTGCTCTCATCACTCTCTCATCAGATGCTGTAGAGACCCTTTCATCAAGGTCTCCATCAATTTGTCGAACGGCTTGTTACGCGCTTACTGCCTGAAAAGACTCGCTCATCGTGAACGCGGCAATACGACTTGCAACGTTCCGCTTTGGAGCGTTGCCCTCGCCGTTACCGGATCGACATCAAAGGGGAGCTCGACAATCCGCATAACCTTTCTGTCCTTATAACTAGTGCCCGCCGCCTGATTTGAATCGGAATGGATACCGCAAATAACGGCCCGTCGATGCCCAATGGACACTTCCAAGTCTTTTGCAGCAAAGCCGGGCAGCTGCGCTGTTAATCGCAACGCGCCGTCGGTCACATAGCGTTCGATCGCAAGCGGATGCAGAACCTCTTGTTCCGCTGCGAACCAATCGTCCTGGTCGGAGCCGTGCCCGCCGCCGCGGGACTCATAGATTTCGTAAGCACGCTGAGCAATCGACGCTTCGGTCTCATTCATTCTGTCGAAAATATCGGCCTCGACGACTATTACGGATTGTGTTCTTCCAGGGTGTGGTTTGCTGGTCATGTGTTTCTCCTGCGCCGACTCGCCACGAGTTCGGCGTTCGACCGGACTGGTGTACCGATGGGCAAGGCCCTCGCCACAGCCTTGCCCATACAACTAGGGGGAAGCTAAGCGGCTACCGCTACCTCTTGGCCTGAGTGCATTCCCAATTCGGCGGGATGTGTAGTCTCGATGATGTCCTTCGCCTTGGCCACTTCTGCAGCGGTGCCATGGGCGATCAGCAAGAACTGATCTGTCTTGAGTGCTGTTTCGTACTTCACAACGCTGTCCTTAGGAATTCCTATGCTGTAGAGGCCGGCTCCCAGAGCACCCAATACTCCCACCTCCACCGCACCTTCCAACGCGGCCACGATCCATGCAACTAGCGGGCCCGGCGACTAAGATTGGGCCGAGACCTGGAATCATGAAAACAGCAGATCCAAACAATAGTCCCCAAAAGCCTCCCCAGAAAGCGCCAACTTTGCCCCAATACTTCATGCGGTCGCCGGTATTGTAGTAGCCCACTACCTGCTCGTCTGTGTGGTAGCCTTTCCCAACGATCGACAACTTGCGCATATCGATTCCGCCACGCTGAAGCTCCTTCACTGCTTTATCCGCTTCCGTGTGAGTGTGATATACCGCGACAACTGAATTCACTTTGGACATTTCCTCGGCTCCTCCGGGACTTGGCGTCATTCTCATCACCACACAGCTAAGTCCCAGCCCGAATCATGACAGCGTCCCCGCCAGGAAAACTGTTCCCAATTGCTCAGTGTCTGCGGCGCAGGTGAGCACTCTTGCTCAGAAGAGTGGCAAACGCTGCTGTTAAGGTGGGGCTTCGGGGAAAAAGAGCAAGACGAAGACTGCGAATGACTACCTTGCACTCGATTTTGTGACTGATGTTTTCGCCCTTGTGGATTCAAAAGGTAAGTGAGGTGGATTCCGAGGGCTATGTCGGGCTCTACCGGGATGCGATCCAGAAGGCGCCGCTCGTTGTCGATTCCGTGCTGCTCACCCGCGAATATGAAGACCGGCTTCACCGTCACTATGGCCAGCCCCCTTATTGGGGTGCACGACGACGAACGCAAGCGGGGCCATGGCATACGGTCAGATGGCTTGCCCATAATTTTCACTTGTGGCGCGGCGCTCCATCGCAACCCTGAACGTTTCCCTTGGAGGCCAGCCTGATGGACAACACCGAATTCAGAGACGGAAAAGAGGGAACATTGTGAAGAAGCTAATCGTGTTTGATCTGGACGGAACGCTTGCCGAAAGTAAATCGGCTGTTGATCCCGAAATGTCGGGACTGCTGCACGACCTTCTCGGAATTGTCAAAGTAGCCGTGATCTCCGGAGGCGGTTGGCCGCAGTTTGAAAGGCAAGTTATCTCTAAACTTCCTCATGACGAACGCTTGAGGGAGTTGTCCCTGCTTCCTACCTGTGGAACAAAGTTCTACAGGTATTCAGGGGAGTGGAAAAAACTCTATGAGGAAGACTTCACCAGGGATGAACGAGAGAAGATACTCAGCTCTCTTAAGAAAGCGCTGGGGGAAGCTGGTTACAAAGTCGCAAAGGTCTGGGGAGAAGTCATCGAAGACAGGGGAAGCCAGATAACATTTTCCGCGTTAGGTCAGCAAGCGCCGTTAGCAGAAAAAAACAAGTGGGACCCCGATTACACCAAGCGGAAGAAGATCAAAGCGAATCTTGACAACATTATTCCCCAGTTTTCTGTCCGAATCGGCGGCTCGACGTCGATTGATATCACGAAGCCTGGGATTGACAAGGCATACGGAATCGGAAAGCTGCGAGACCTCCTGCACATTTCATTGAAGGAGATGATTTACATCGGCGACGCTTTGTTCGTGGGAGGAAACGACTATCCCGCCGAAAAAGCAGGCGTGGATTCCATCCCCGTCAAGGGTCCAGACGAGACGAAGCGAGTTATCGAAGCAATCATCGCATGCTTAGGAAACCTCTGAGCAACTATCAATTTTGAAGGCGGCGGGAATTCCAGACCTGCACAGGCCACGAATTTCCCTCTATTGCTTGCGACCTTACCGGAACCCGCCATGCACGCGGCGTTCAGAAACACTACGCCTTCGCCACCGCCAGCCGTTTGCGGTGCAGGTACAGGTTCACCAGCGCAAAGCTGGCGCACAGCCGATGATGGTTCTTCTGAATCCCGCGGTATCTCACCTTCTCGAAGCCGAAGATGCGCTTCAGTATCCGGAACGGATGTTCTACCTTCGCTCTCACTCGAGCCTTCACCCGGTTCTTGGCCTTTTGTAACTCGTCCACAAAGTTCTTGTATTGCACTCTCCGGCTGGTCATATCTTGCGCTCGCGGAGCCGCCTGCCGGATGGCTTCTCCCTGTCCCTGATACCCGCCGTCGCCCCACACCTTGCGCTCTTCCCCGTGCAGCAGGTCCGGCAGCATGTGCTTGTCCGCTACCGAAGCCGCCGACGTGCACACCGAATGCACCTGGCCTTGCTTGGAGTCCACTCCGATGTGCGCCTTCAGCCCGAAGTACCACTGCTTGCCCTTGCGCGTCTGGTGCATCTCCGGGTCGCGCTCCCCACTCCGGTTCTTGGTCGACGAGGGCGCATGAATAATGGTCGCATCCACAATCGTCCCGTGGTGATGCGCATGCCCCGCCTCTCCAAATATTGGTTCACCGCGTTCAGCATCGCCCCGCCCAGTTCGTGTTTCTCCAGCAGGTGACGGAACCCCAGGATGGTGCTCTCGTCCGGCACTGGCGCGCGCCCCAGATCGATTCCCACAAAGTGCCGTAGCACCGGCGATTCATACAGCGCATCCTCCGCCCCCGGATCGCTCAGGTTGAACCACTGCTGCAGAAAATACACCCGCAACATGATGCTCAACCCTACCGGTGGCCGCCCGTTCTCTCCCTTCGGATAGTGTGGTTCCACCAACCCCTGTAACTCGGCCCACGGCACCACCTGCTCCATCTCCTCGAGAAACCGCTCCCGCTTCGTCTTCCGCCCGTACTTCTCGAACCCCGTCTGCGCCGCCAGAGTTTGTTGTCGCACTCGCCTTTTCACCTCGACTTACACCCTATACGCTCAGCCTGTGGATCACAGAGTTCTTCAGAGGTTCCTTAGCAAATCGCGAGCGAGCAGCGTGATGAGAACCGCTGAAGCATTAAGGAGCGGATTCAAGCTGCGCCCCTGGCATGTTGATGGAGCCCGAGCCCTGGGATCCGCAGATCGAAGGCGTCCTGAATCCGGCTGCGCTCGTGGCCCTGACGGTGGGCTCTATCTCTTTACCTAGGCTGGTTGCGCGGGGGAACTACTCGCGCATCGGCGTTGCTCCGGTGGTGAGCACTCTTGCTCAGACGAACCTTGCCTGGAGTGCTACCGTGAGGCGTTCTTGCAAGTTGCGCGTCATGGATGACCTCTACCCCAACTCCTCGGCAAAGCCCACAAAGGAGAGAACATTTGCGTTCAACCTGCATGTAAGAACTGAATGGCAGCAGGTTTTAAATAAAAACGGATATCCGACCCGTGACTCGAATTCTCTTTGACCGTATCCTTTTTGCGACCGATTTTTCACCAGCCTCGACCGCAGCGCTGCCCTACGCCACCGCCATCGCCCGACACTTTGGCACAAAACTATATCTGGCGTATGTGATTCCCCCCGATGCGTACGAATTGATTCCAGTGGACGAGCGAGACGCCGCCCTGGAAAATATACGGGCTCACGTGGAAGAACAGATGGCCGCGGTGCCAGCAACACCGCTTCTCAAAGGACTTTCGCACGAGGTGCTTGTCGATCACGGGGTTGTTTGGCCGATGCTCTCGGCAATGGCGGAAAAGCAGCAAATCAATTTGATTGTGATCGGTACTCATGGCCGGCGCGGGGTCGAAAAAATGCTTTTGGGATCGATTGCCGAGGAAATCCTGCGGTGCGCGCAACGTCCGGTGTTAATGGTTGGGCCAGAGAGTTCGCTAGCCCCGGAAACGGAGGCTAAACCGCGGCGCATTCTTTACGCGACGGATTTTTCCCCGGAATCCGAGCCTGCGATGCACTACGCGCACACTTTAGCCAAGGAATACAAGGCCACGCTCTTTTTCCTGCACGTCGCTGAGGATGTCTGGAAAGAGCCGATCACGACCAGGATGCAGGCTGCCGATTTTTTCAGCCTGCGCCTCGCGGAAAAACACTGGGTATTGGGAGAAGGAGTGATGCCCGAGTTCCGCGTTGAGTTTAATCCGGTGCGTGCCGAATGCATCTTAGAGACCGCCGGCAAGTTAAAGATCGAACTGATCGTGCTGGGCGTGCGCGGTACTCGCTTTCCGCGAGTGGCTGCTCATTTGCCTGGACCAACGGCCTACGATGTGGTTTCTCATGCGCGCTGTCCCGTGTTGGTCATACGAGGCGAACCGCAACTCCAGAAATGAGGCTCTGCAGGAGCGGACTGGTGACGGATTGAAAAGTTAAACGATGCAACATCCGAACGAACTTCTTCCCCATGTAGATCTGATAGAGGCATGCACCCGCCAGTGTGAAATGCTGATAGCGTGAGGACAAGCAAGAAATTATAGGAGGACTTGACTGCAGTATCGGCCTCCAACGCTACCAGCGAGGGACAATAACACGATCAAACTGAACAAAGGAAAGTGAGGCTACTCATGTCTAGGCATGATAAGAAAAGAGCGTCACAAGGAGATATTCCGGCAGTCACGTCTCAGAAGGAAACACGTTCCAACGTTACCTCCATTCCGAGCACCTCGCATGAGGCCGTTCCCTATTTTTCGACGCCGGGACCCGCTGACCACATCATTCGTCAGCGTGCCTACGAGTTGTACGAACAACGGGGACGAGAGGACGGCCATGCGGAGGAAGACTGGTTGCATTCTGAAGCGGAGGTCCTGGGTACAGTTTTCAGGAGAGCAAGAGTTGGATAGTGCTGGCAACCCTGGGAATGAGCGTGCTTGTCGGCGCGAAGGAACGCAGAGGATGGTCTTTGGAGAAGGGACTATCCGGGGGCTCAACAGAGGAATTTCGGAGGCTGGTTGAGCCGTATCTTAACTCGGTTGAGGCCACCGGAGCGCGATCGCAACTGGCAAGACGGAGAACGGAGGCGAGTACTCAACCTCTCTTCGCGAAGCCATAGACAAGAGAACAGCGGTGGCCCTTCTACCACCGTCGCGGTACGGGGCCGTAGACGGCCTCGCAACCTAGTTGGAGGTGGAAGCGATGAAATTCAATACCAAAGCCCTCGCTTTGACGTCGGCGATCCTGTGGGGATTGGCGATGTTGGTGATGGGTCTAGCCAATTTGATTTGGGGTAACTATGGTCAGCAGTTCCTACAGACTATCTCATCGGTCTACCCCGGCTACCATGCAACTCGCAGCATTGCAGAAGTTGTCATCGGGACGATCTACGGAGCGGTAGATGGACTCATCGGCGGCGCGGTCTTTGCCTGGCTCTACAATCGGTTTGCCAGGCCAAGAGTCTGAGCAATAATGGGCCCGTTGATAGCAGACGTCGATCAGTTGGGCCTGCAAACAGTGATACCCGGAGACGCATGGCGGGTCTGACGAGACAGTCTTCCTTAGGACTTCTGAGTGCCGGCTGTTCCATCTATCCAGTCGGGGTCGGATCCGAGCACGGCCAGCGTCAACAGCCGGCACGACGCAAATGATAGCAAACGCGATGTAAGCCTCACGGCTTCCTGGCAGCTCTGCCGCGTCGCCCGCTCCAGTTTTCGCTGTGTCCGTCCTGCTCATGGCTTGCGGGCGACAAGCAGCCACCAAATTTGGTCATCTGCTGGGCGGTCTATGAAGTGATCTTGTCGGCTGAGGATCTCAAAACCTGCATTGCGAACCTCTGTTTCAACCAATTCAGGGCGTAGTTCGTGATGTTCTTCCTGCTTCTCACGAGATTCCACGGGATCGGATCGCGGACCTCGATCGACGATTACCAGACACCCGTCCGGTTTCAACGAGTCCGCCAAGTGACGCAGGATCGGCTTTGGTTCGGTTAGTTCGTGATACGTATTCGCAATTAAAACCGCATCGGCAAATCCTGCGGGGAGCCGGGGATCGTCTGTTTCTCCGCGAATGGTCTTGACGTTGTGCTGGCCCCGCAAGAACGCCCTAATGCGAAGGAAGGTCAACGATTCCCGGCGAATGTCCTCGGCTGCAACGCTGCCCCTCTTGCCGACGACAGGAGAGAGTTTGAGAGAGAAGTAGCCAACTCCAGAACCGAAATCCACCACCACGCTGCCTTCGTGGAGATTCAGGGCTTGGATCACGTCGGATGGCCGTTGCCAATGATCCCGCTCACTTTCGATTCGATCCAGCGCATTAAGAGTCTGAATGCCCTGGTAAAGATAGCCCAGCAGGAGAACGAGCAGTACCGTACCCACTACGAACAATGCTACGCGAACACGATACGTTCGTTGGATTCTGCTATCGGGTACCGGCGTCATGTGCGTGAGGGAAATAGTCTCACACAAATTTCGTAGAGCCGCGTCCGCAAGAAGGGATCCAGATTAAGAGGCAGCGCGACCTTCGTCGCGCAACTGAACGATGTGCGGTTGGCTTCTGAACCGGGACATTGGCGCGGCGCTAAGGGCGACGCGGAGCGACGAACTGGGAGACAAGGCAGCGCGGGACGTGCGGGGCCTGAGTTCACGCCCGAAGTTCCACAAGCAATATAGGAGGAATGGAATTCCCAGAGCCAGAATCAGGGCGAGCAAATACGTAGTCATGGACCAGTCCTCCTTGAGGCCTTCACGCTCAATCATGAGCGAAAAGACCTAAAGAAGTACTGGAGAAAGCATGAAGATTCTATAAAGATTCCACGCTTGCCCCTGAGACGATATCCAACCCAGGGTTCGGTTGTGATGTATTGTGGCTCTTCGGGATTCGGTTCCATCTTCTTTCGCAAGTTCTTGACGAAGACGCGTAGATAGTCGACTTGGTCTCCGTAGTCAGGGCCCCAGACGGCTTGCAGGAGTTCGCGATGAGACACAACTTGGTTGGCGTGCTGCGTCAGATAGCGCAGCAGATCCAGTTCTTTCGGAGTTAGGTGTGTGCTCACGCTCCCTCTGGACACGGTGCGTTCATCAAAGTCGATCACAATCTCGCCGACGCGAATTTTCTTGGGCGACGACTGCGCGCTGGGCACTCTCCTGAGAGCGGCGCGTATGCGTGCCATAAGCTCCGGAGTGCTGAACGGCTTGGTCACAAAATCGTCGGCTCCGGCATCGAGCGCGGCCACTTTATCTTCTTCGGAATTTCGGACGGTGAGCATGACGATGGCTACGTCGCTGTCCTTGCGAATAGCCCTGCATGCCGCCAAGCCTCCCATTCCGGGCATATTCATGTCTAGCACCACGAGATCCGGTCGTAGCCCTCGTATGCTCTCCAGCGCCTCTTCGCCGGTCTTGGCTTCGTCCACCTCATAGCCCTCCGCCACCAACGTTGTGCGCATGAACCGCCGAATTTTCGGCTGGTCATCGACGACAATGATGCGGCCGGCGCTCAAGCGACCTCCTGTTGGAGCACGGGCAGGGTGATTCGGAAGGTCGTCAGTCCTGGTCGGCTCGAAACCGTCAATTCGCCGTTGTGGGCTCGCACAATGCCATGAGCGATGCTGAGACCGAGACCGGAACCCGGTATTTGACGCTTGACCGAGGGGCTTCGGTAGAACCTGTCAAAAATCCGCAATTGCTCGTCGGCTGGTATGCCCTTACCGTAGTCGGTGACTTCCACGCTCAACACGCCGTCTTTCACTTGCGCCCCCATTTCAACCGCGGTTTCCGCCGACGTGTATTTCAGCGCATTGTCCAACAGTTGCCGGATGGCTAGTTTCATAAGGCGTTTGTCGAAGGCCATGGCCGGCAGGGGGCTCTGGCAGAGTATCCGGACAGGATGCTCATCGATTTCCGTCCGCATGGAAGCAAGCACATCCTGGAGAGTATCGTGCAGGTTTGCCATCTCCGGATGAAGTTCGATGCGCGTGGTATCGAGACGCGCCATTTCAATCGCATCGTCAATCAACTCCCGCAGGTGTTCTGCCTCCTCGTCCGCGATCGTAAGCTGTTCCTGCCTGCTTTCAGTAGGCACGTCCGGATTCGCCAGCAGTGACGTGGTTGCAGCCTTGATCAAAGTCAGAGGCGTTTTGAATTCGTGGGCCATGGCATCAATGAGCGTCGTTCTTAGCTGTTCACTCTGCCGCGCAGCTTCGACCTGCTGGGCTAGATCCTGCGCTCGTGCCCGTTCGAGGCCGATCGCGACCAGGTTCGCAACACCCTGCAAAACGGAGTCCGGCATCGCAGCGCCACGCAAGGCCATGCTTGCGACCGGCTCCGAGCCGCGACGGACGCCGACGATCACGTACGGGGGGCGCTCTTCCGTAGAGGGTGCATCGGGCAATGCCGCAAGCCGAAGGTCGTCCTCAAATCCCTCGGGTCCCGAGATCCCGACACAATAAAACTCTCCGGTATGGCGTTCGTAGAGCACGGCAGCCTCCAGGTTAAAGATCTCCGCCAGTTTCTCGACAAGCTGTTTCGCAAAGGGAGCGCTCTTGTCGATCAGCAACATCGCGCGGCTGAAGGCATAGAGGCGCTCGAGATCCCTCTGGCGCTCGATGGCCTCTGATGCCCTGGCTTTGGCCTTCGTGGATAGTCGGCTGGCGATGAGAGAAGTCGCCAGAAAACTGAACAGCGCGACCCAATTTTGCGGGTCGGCGACAGTGAACGTTCCGACCGGAGGCAGGAAGAAGAAATTGAACAGGAGCGTGGCGAGTAACGAGGACAGGGCCGCCTCAAGAAATCCCGAGGTGCTGGCGACAATCAGGATCAGGAGCAAGTACGCGAACCCGACCGTTGTGGCGTTCACGGGAATCACGCGATAGGCCGACATACGTGACGAGAACGACGCCACTCAATGCGACCAGCACGCGCACGGGACGACGACGGAGCACGCCATTCTCCTCCCGTTCGATATTCTAGGTCATCCTCCTCATGGTTGCGGCTTTGCGTGGCCGCCTTCATCGGCACGCTCGCGAGGTTCCTTTGACGGTATGCAGCACCGAGAAGTGTGAGAAGTGACTTGAAAGACTGGCGGGAGCGACGGGAATCGAACCCGTCGGCCTCCTGCGTGACAGGCAGGGGTTCTAACCAACTGAACTACGCCACCGCTTTGAACAACAACTCCCTTCGATTACCGCGTTCTCCTCGCGCTGCCTGTTGATTCCCAAGACTTCCTGAAAATGCCAGAGGCCCCGGCGAAAATGGATCTCACTCCTGCAGGTCCCGATCTTTATTATTAGCACCAATGGCAGACGCCAAGCCCTCCTGGTCTGCGCTCTACCACTCGTTAACCCAAAGGGACGCAGAGGGTTACCAATATCAAAGATTATCGATTTACAAGAAAATCGACACTATGTGTCGCATTAACAATGACCGGTAAGCCATTGAAGGCGAATGATTTTGGTGGCCAGGGAGGGAGTTGAACCCCCGACGCCAGCCTTTTCAGGGCTGCATACTACCAGCTTATCCGCCTGGTTATTCAACAACTTAACTTTGCAGAGCGGCCCCAGTTTTGTGACCATTCTGTGACCAGCGCCGATGTTCGCCTAAGCGTCGGCCCGGAAATATGAGAATCGCCTCTCTGACAATGTCGGCGGTGTCAAGCAACTTTTGAGCGTAGCTCTCCGCGCACTCGGAGAAGAGCGCCATTTCGCTCTGGTTGAAATGGCCGTACCAACCACAGGCTCGCTCGTAATCGTTTGTCAGGTTCGGACTTTCGGTCCGACCCATGCATCTCTTCGGTCACATACTGCGATCATGATTACTACTTCGAACTCCTCATTAATGAGGAGCGGGACGCCCAATCAATTTCTCGATGTTCGACTACACACCATGGCGATTTCCGGGCTGTCCCGCGTGCGAACCGAACTTTTTCAGCTGCTCGTAATTCCATTCCTTGCGCATCATCCAAAACAGCTGCACGGCCAGGCGGCGGGCCATCGCGACTTTCGCAATCTTTCGTCCGCGTCGCAGCACTAGATGAAAATATTTGCTGCGCCACTCCGGCAGGCTGCGCACCGTCACCTGCGCCGCTTCCACCAGCAGGAAACGCACGATCGAACTGCCTTGCTTGGTGATGTGTCCCAGGCGCCGGCGATTGCCGCTGGAGTCTTCCAGCGGCACCAGGCCCAGATAACTCGCCACCTGCTTGCCGCAGTGAAAGCGTTCTGCATCGCCGAGTATCAGCACAAACGCTAGCGCTGTTAACACGCCTACTCCAGGGTGCGTTCTCAGTCGCTGTGCCGCAGGATAGTTCTCGACTTCGTGTTCGATCGCCTGCGTCAGTTCCGCAATCGTTGGGTTCAAACGATCCAGCAACTCCAGTAAATCGCGTCGCCGCCGGCTCGCCCACGGAGCCAGTGCGAACGATTCCAATTGCTGCCGTCCACGCTCGCGCCACAACTTTTTCTTGCAACGCAAACCTTCGTTCAACGCGACCGCTTGCAGTTGATTCATGACGCGCGTGCGCGCTTGCACCATGCGATGCCGGTGCCACAACAGTTGCCGCAGATCCCGGTTCTCCCAACTCGGCACCCAGATCTTCGGGAAGTCATCTTTCAGCATCAGTTGCAGAATGTGCTGCGCATCCTGGCGATCCGTCTTCTGCTTCCGGCCCCGCTTCGCGCGGATCACCGCCGCGTCGCCGATCCGCAACTCAAACTGCAACTCGGCCACGAGACGCTCGAACCAGCGTCCGTGCCCGCTGGCCTCCATGCCGATGCGCACGGTCTCGTTCGCACTCGCCAGAGCACGGTAGAACTTCTCCGCCTCGCCGGGATGTGCGAGCCGTTTCTCCTCGACCTCTCCGGTCGTGGTGTTGAGCAAAGCGATTTGTTGAAACTCGGGATGGAAATCTACTCCTATAATGATCATCGTTCGGCTCCTTTCTCCCGAGCCTGTTGGTTGGTTTTGCCACCTCCAACTCTAACCCGGGTGCGGGAGCCGACATTGTCATGGAATCAATTTCATCGGAGAATCTTAGCGCTTCCACCTCTTGCCCCAGGAGCGCCGGTAATTTCGGAAGAAAGGTAGTGACACGTGATCGGGAGCCAGAGCTGGGCAGCGTCCTGCTGTATAGAAGCTCCATGCGAGCAACCAGTTCACTTCTGGAACTGCCGCTCGTGCGAAAGCTCCATACCTCTGACGTGGCATCGTTGGATTCGCAATCTTATCTCCAGGTTGAAGAGCATAGACTGTAAACGACTCGAGATGCCCCACTTCCATCAAGTGAGAACGTCGGTCCTAGGTGTTGTCCAAGTCCGAAGCCAATTTCAGGCTCGCCAGTTGCAATGCCCTGATGCGGAGCAATCGAGACTGAAGCGGCACAGAAGTTAGACTCAGGCATGCCGGTCGAAACCCATCCGGTCATCACGCCGGATCTTGTCGCAGTCGCCCAGATACTTCTTGTGGGTGTTCCAAAGGTGCGGCGTCGCGACTATCGCCGTGAAAAATAGAGGAGTAAGGCGAAGATTACGACCGGGAGGGCTGCAATTCCGACGAACAGGATTACGCGTTTCCATGTCGGCACCGGTGCGTTTTGCAGGGTCTGCAGTTCCCGACGGCGGACGACCTTTACACCGTCCAAATTCGCGAGATCATAAGAGAATTCGTGAGCATTGGCGTACCGATCTTTGCTCTCCCGTTCGAGGGCGCGGTAGATCACTTCCTGAAGCTGAACTGAGATGGTGGCATCAAACTCGCGCGGCGGGATGGGATGCTTCAGCAATCGATCGTACGGACTTAACCCTTGGAAGGGAGTCTTTCCAGTCAACATTTCGTACAGAATCACTCCGAGGGAATAAATATCGCTACGCGCGTCATCGCGTTTTCCGTTCAGTTCTTCCGGAGATACGTACTCCGATACCCCAACGACTTGGGCAATATTGGTGAACGTAATCCTGCGAGCGCCTGTTTTGGTCGCAGTGCCGAAATTCGTCAGTTTGATTTCATCCGCCGCTCCGACGAGGATGTTCTCCGGCCTCAGATCACGGTGTCGCACTCCATGGTCCTGAATGTAAGCCAAGGCGCTCGCGATATTGAGAGCAATGCGAACCGCACGTTTTTGAATGAGTTTTTCTGTGCTCAGGATGTGACGTAATGGCACTCCGTCGAACCACTCCGTGACGATGTAGGTTTGGCTGCGTTGATCGTCAGCCAACACTCTCAGAATGCCGGGGTGGTCCAACGACCTACCGATCTCTTCCTCGCGCTGGAAGCGTTCGAAGGAGACGGGGTCTGTCTCCGTCTCAGGATCTGGAATCTTGATCGCCACAGGATTGTTTGTCCGCAGATCGATTCCGCGGAAAACAGAAGCGGAACCGGTGTGATCGGCCACACCCTCGATCTGGTAATGGTCGATTTGATCGCCAGGATGGACAGGAATTCTCATTGGTTGATCGATTCGCTCAGAGTATTTGAAGCATCGCCTGCCAATACGTTAGTCACTTCATCGACTGCGACGGGAACTGTTTGCTCGTACAAGCCATCTTCTGCATCTTGTCTGGATTTGAGTTGATACGTGCCGCGCAGAGCTATCGGGGTCAGGAGCGTCGTCAGCAGCACCACCGCGACCATGACGGCCACTTCGGATTTGCCGAAAATTGCGGTGCTGGCTCCCATCGCGGTCACAATCAGGCCTACCTCACCGCGAGAGATCATCCCGCAACCCACGCGGAGGCTGCGGACCCAGTCCATTCCGGAGCCCAACGCTGCGAGTCCGCACCCCACCAGCTTTCCGACTACGGCCACCGCAAGAATCGCGAACATCGGTCCCCAATGGCCCGACAATGCGCGGTAATCGCTCGTAAGGCCGATGGAAACGAAAAACAGCGGCACCAGGAAGCCATGACCGATTGCGTAGAAGCTGCGTTCGACGTCGCCCTTGAACTCCGACTGCGCGAAGACGTAACCCAACAAATATGCGCCCGTGATGCCAGCCACGCTCCCGAGCCACTCCGCACCGATCGCATAGAGCAACACGAGCGCCAGCACGCAACTCGGAACTGCCTCATTGGCTGAGAGCTTGCGCAGTTGCCTCATCAGCGGATCCAGCCATCTTAGCGCCGCACTGTATCCCACCACGAAGAATGCCGACACGCAGACGCTGATGGCTAGCATCTGGACGACCAGAGGATGATTCGCTGCGTAGGTAACCCTTGGCACGAGCCAGGCAGTTGCTGCGGCAGCTACGCCGAACGATTCTCCGTGTGAAGATGTGATCGAAGCAGCGAGGAAGGCGAGCACAAACAGTCCCATCACGTCATCAATGACAGCGGCGCCGAGGATGACCGTGGCTTCCGGCGACGACATCTTGCCGGCGTCCATCAATGTCCTCGCCGAGATGGACACACTGGTCGCTGTTAGCGCACCGCCGATGAAGCATGAGGTTATCCAGGAGAGCCCGAAGAGGTGCGCGACGCCAGCTCCAAGAAGAAATGGCCAGATGACTCCTGAGAGCGCTACAACGAATGCGGTCAGGCTGGCCTCGCGCATGCGCTCGATATCGGTCTCGATGCCCGCCATGAACATCAAGAGCATGGCGCCGAGTTGCGCAAGCAGCATGAGTGCGCCGCTGGCCAGGTCGCCATCGAACACACGGAGGTGTAGGAGATTGATCGCGCCGGGCCCAAGTAGGACACCAACGAGAAGCTCACCGAGAATCGCGGGAATTCCGAAACGAGTGCACAGCGATGCCGCAGACTTTCCAGCGGGCAGCAGAATGGCAAGCAGCAGCGCAAGCTGAAGGGCTGGCTGCATGATCAGCTGAGTTCGAGCGCGGTCGAGCGTTCACTGCCGCGACGCATCCAAACACGGCGAAGAGACGATGCCAGTTTCTGCAAGGGCGTACCGTATCCACCTCTCTCGATGCCTTCGCGTTTCATGGTCCGGATGGAAGAAGCCTGTCGGCGCGCCATCTCTGACTGCGCCAAATTTCGCGCGAGCTTCGCGGCAAGCTGCGTGTGTTCCTCAGCCTGATCGATCACCCGCAGACGCATCCACAGCTCACCGAACTTTAATTGTGCGATGAAACTGTCAGGAGCGAGACGTACCGACTCGCGCAGTTCTTCAACTGCGGACTGGGCGTCAAAATTGACACATAATGCCATCGCTAAAAGAACGCGGAGTTCCGATACTTCAGGATACCGCGCCACGCACTGTTCCAATTGACTGACCAGGCTCGCGCGTTCTTCTTTTTCGAGCAGATAAGGATCAGAAAACATCCGCAGCAAGAGGCCTTGGGCTTCTTTCGAGATTGATGCGAGCGCGAGCGACGAAACTTGAGTTTCGAGTGCGGCGGTGTTGGTTCTTTCATCCAGTGCCAAATCAGTAGCCGTCATTTCTGCCATATGGTTGTATCCCGTTTGAGTTCTGTGGTTCATTGCTTGAGCAGATCCGGCAAGCACGATCTTCACTCGTGCCTGCCGGACCCATTGGTGCGGGTTATGCGACCGCGAACTCCCGTGGATGGGTCACGAAGATATCTGGTTCCTTGGCGAACAGGAACTCGGGATATCCCAGCTGTCCCATCTCAGGCAGATCGAGTCCGGCGACTTCGCTCTCGGCTGAAACCCGATGCCCGAGGAAGAACTCGAGAACCATATTTAGCGCGAAGCTGAAGGTGAAAACGAAACCGAGTAGGGTCGAGATACCGATCAGCTGCGCCGCCAAGCTGGCTAGCGTCGCCATAAAATAGTCCAGTTACGGAGCCAGTGACGCCATTCCAGCTGCCACCGTAGTTGCTGGTGCCGTCGGCAAACAGACCGACCGAGAGCACGCCCCACAGGCCATTGGCTCCGTGAACGGAGATCGCGCCAACCGGGTCGTCGACTTTCATGACGCCTTCAACGAAGGCAACGCTGATGCAAACCAGCACGCCAGCGATCAGGCCAATGATCGCGGAACTCGTCGGGACTGACGAAGCCGCTAGGTGCTGTGATTGCCACCAGACCAGCGAGCAGTCCGTTCCCGCTCATAGAGGCATCCGGTTTTCCCTTCAGGATCCACATATACAGGATGGCTCCGAAGGTCCCGGTGCATCCGGCGAGCATCGTGTTCACAGCGATCGAGCCGATGCGCAGGTTGCCGTTAGCCGATGCGCCCAGCGTGCTGCCCGGGTTGAACCCGAACCAGCCGAACGCCAGAATGAAGCATCCGATCAGCACAGCGGATATGTCGTGGCCGAGGATCACGTTGCTTGAACCATCGCGGTTGAATTTTCCGATGCGGGGCCCCACGATCAACGCAACCGCCAGCGCCGTCACCCCGCCCACCGCGTGCACGACTCCTGAGCCGGCAAAATCACAATAGCCTTTGCCTAAGCCCAGATTCGTTCCGAGTTGCGCGAGCCAGCCTCCGCCCCAAGCCCAGTTGGCGAAAAGCGGATAGGTAAATGCTCCCATCAGCACGGAGGAAACGGCGAAGGTCAGGAATTTCCAGCGCTCAGCGCACGCCCCGGTGACGATCGTCAGCGCCGTATCCATGAACACCATCTGGAACAAGAAGATCACCATCACCCCGACGTCATAGGAGTGGCCGGTGAGAAACATCCCTGTACCGCCGAAGAGCCCCCATGCCTTGCCAAACAGCGTGATCGGATGTTCGACGTTCAGAGGGTTCAAGCCGCCGAGGTTTCCATTTCCTGCGCTGCCACCCATCTGAATGGCGAACCCGATCAGCCAGTACGCAAGGAGTCCGCAACCGTACACGAAGAAGTTCATCATGTACGTGTGATTCGAGTTCTTGACCCGGCACAGACCGGCTTCCACCATGGCAAATCCGGCCTGCATGAACATGACAAGAAATCCGCAAACCAACGTCCAGGTGAAGTTGATCCCGATCTTGTTCTGGCCGACCTGGGCGGCCACATCGGGCAGTGTCACACCGACTTTTGAATCCGAGGCGGGAACGTCGTTGACTGTCCCCGTAAGAGTGCCGCCGGGATCGCCGGCCTTCAATGCATCAGTCGTGGGCGCTTTGGCTGTAGCATCTTTGAGCTCGGCTGTAGCACCGGAGGGTGGAGTTGTGGCCGGCGCCGCGGCTTGTGCGAGAGCCGCTGTGCCCAGCGAAAGTACGATCGCAAACAGGCAGAAACACGAACAACCTCGTAGGATCCGTCTCATTATGGTGTGCTCCATGGTCATTAATTTGATTCGCCGCAATCGGCGGTGCCTTAGGCTTTCCAAATCGCATGCTTGTTGAACGCGGCGGGCAATACGAAAAGAATCCCGAACAGACTCACTGCAATTCCAACGACCCCGAGAGCGATGCGTCCGCCCGTTCCCGTGACGACGTGAAGTCCGCCGAGGATGAGGAGCCAACCGAAGCAGGCGATGAATGCTCCGATGGCCTTCATCCCGCCTGCACCGGCAATCTGGGCCGGTGCCCCTTCGAGCGGCTTGAGTTTGAGGAATCCGAACAGACTGAGCCCGACCATAACTACGCCTACCGCCAGCGCGAATTTTCCCATCCCGCTGGAAAAATATGCGATTCCCGCGCAGGCTACGGTCAGTCCGACGATGAATGTCCCGAATGAACGACCTTGTCCTGATGTTGCTGCCATCGATTGCCTCCTTAGGCTTGAAGCCCACTACGAGTTAAGTTGCATAACCCAGATTTCGTTCTCTTGCTGAAAGCGTCCCCAGAACGCCATCCTCAAGCGTGAAATGCAGTCCGCAGAGTTTTGCCTGCATGGCGATCGAACTCACTCGGAGAGGCGGTTTGTCTTCGCGAGTCACCGTGCCTGTGATGATCAGCTCGACCGAACTCTCCGATTGGCGATACACGCGCACCTTCGCGGTTCTGATTTCCGAAATCGCGTCGAACATGAGCTCTCGAATAGCGATCGTGTCGCGCAACGCCTGATAAGTCTGGTTTCTGTGAGCGATGGCCGGCGGAAGATCCGCATCCCATGGGTCGGGTGGACGAGCCACCCACTCACACTCCGCTTCGTCGCTCCGTAACTCGAATCGAAGCAGTCGCAGCGGTGCTCTCGATAGCTCACCGAAGCGCAACCGCTGATGGGTTCGCCGGACGAAATCGGCGGCTTCCCAGAGTGGCCTCATCGTCGCTTCGCTCCGCTCTTTGCTTCAGCACGAACCGGCAGGGCCATAAAGAGCAAAAACTGCGCGGCAATCATGATTTCCAATGCGAGAGGAATTGGCTGCTGCAGTCGAACCACCAGCAGTATCGCTACCATCGAGGCCCACTGCCATCGCGTGCGACGCAGCCTCTCCAGCCGATCTGGCAAGCGGAAGAACTTGCCGATCGTGAATCTGCCGTCACCGGCGAATGGACCGTGCGCGCGCAGACAGGCGACTGCGAAAAACCCTGCCATCAGTAATTCGAATAAGACCGTTCTCGCATCCATTCCCTAATTCCGTCCTCTCTGGCATGTAACCCAGATTCGAGTGCTCTAACTTAAGATTTCAGCCCCGTCGTGCCGGAAGAGTGGGCAGAGAGACACTCCTCCGGCGACAACGGTTTCGCGACCTATGGCCGCATTCAGCGACTTACGGTCAGTCATCTCTAGATGGAATCGTCGATTAATTCGGCACGGCGTCGTGCCTCAGACTCGCTTCTTTTCCTCGTCGAAAAGAAGGAACAACTCGCAACTATCAATCGAATTTCAGAAACCCGATCCTGCCTACCGCCTTCTGCGAAGTCAAATTCAAATTTTCTATTAGCGGCATTCTTTTCCGCAACGCAATTCGAACCCCTCGTGTTTCGCCGCCATGAGTAATGGCATCACTCAAAACAATCGCTTCCGCGATCTCCTTCATCGGCAGGCGTCTTTGCTGACTCTGGCGCTGCATCATCTGATGTGCTTCGGGTTCGTTGATCTTGAGGTTCCGCTGCAGGATTCCCTTGGCCCGTTCAATCACCTTGCGGAATTCAAGCCGGTCCGCCAGTTCCGATTTCTCTTTCTCAAGGCGGGCCATTTCGATCTCGGCGCCCACCAGAAACCCCACCGTCGAAATTAGGGTTATTTCACGCTCGCTGTACTCATGCGGTACACGATTTTGCAGGTTGAGTACGCCCACTACGCGGCCACGACTCATGAGAGGAACTGAAAGAAATGCTTCAAACCGGTCTTCCGGCAACTCATTGAAGAACTGGAACCGGACGTCATTCCCGGCATTGCGAGCAACCGCGACTGGTTCACGATGCTGCGCAACCCAGCCGGTAATGCCTTGTCCAACTTTAAGTTTCAGGCGATCCAGAACCTCAGGGTGTGGGTTCTTGGAGGCTCGGAGTACCAGTTCGTCGCCTTCGAGAACATAGACGAAGCACGAATCGCATTCGACCACCGAGATCACGAAGTCGACAAGCTGCACGAGTACCCGTTCGAATGGAACTGCCGAGTTCGTTCGGGTGGCAATGCGATTCAAAAACGCGTGCTGGCGCGTATACGGATCCGCGGACTTCGATCCGACTAGCGGCGATGTTGGAGCTACTTCCCACGCGCTGGTAGCGCTCATGCGGATACAGTATTAGCTTGCTCTTCGAACGACAATCATCCTTTGGTATACAAATTAATGGAAAAAACGAATTCGTCAGATCAGAATCAGAGGTTAAGCACGCGGCTTGAGTTTGTCCGCCATTCTGACCAAATCAGCAAGGGACGCAGCTCCCATCTTTTGCATTACCCTGCTGCGGTAAATTTTGACGGTGACTTCACTCAATCCAAGCTTGGCGCCGATCTCCTTATTGATGAGTCCAGTCACTACTAGGTCCATGACTTCGCCCTCCCGATCTGAGAGTTGATCGACTCTAACCCTCAACGCGGACAATTCGGCTTCCTGTTCGCGACGGATTCGGTCACGGTCTATTCCAACGCGAACTGCCGTCAGCAGTTCGTCCTTCTGAAACGGCTTCATCAGGAATTCGATCGCACCTGCCTTCAGGGCCCGAGAAGTCATAGGTACATCCCCGTGTGCGGTAACGAAGATGATGGGAATGGAAACATTCTTCTTCGTTAGCATTTCCTGAAATTCAAGACCGCTGGCGCCAGGAAGCCGCACGTCCAGCACGAGGCAACTCGGGCCGTCCGGTCGTGGTGCCTTCCAGAATTCTTCGGTCGACGCAAATACTTTGGCCCGCATTCCCACCGATTCCAGGAGGTTGCTGATGGCCTCACGGACCGAGGGGTCGTCATCTACGACAAAAATGGTTTCACGTGTGTCAGCCATCGGAATCTCGTGGGCGAATGGGGAGTGTAAACTGAAAAATAGAACCACCGGAAGGTCTCGGCGATGCCCACAGCCGGCCTTCGTGAGCCTCAACAATCGATCTGCTGAGCGATAGCCCTAGTCCGATTCCGTCCGCTTTGGTAGTGAAGAACGGAGTAAATATCTTCTCGGCGGTCTGCTCGTCCAGTCCCTTCCCGGAGTCCTCGACGCGCACTAGCAAACTTGCGTCCGCGACTCGCGCACTAATGATCAATTCCTTTCGACGGTTCGTCACGTCATCCATCGCTTCCATGCTGTTCGTAAGGAGGTTCAACAGCACCTGCTGTAGTTGCACGCGATCTGCCTTGACTTTCGGCAATCCGGGCACTAGGTCAGTGTGCACGAGGATACCGCGCCGCATCGCTTCGTCTCGTAGAAAAATCGTGAGCTCGTGGACGACTTCGTTGATATCAAGCCAGTCTTTTACTCTAGCTTCTTTCCTGAAGAGAGCACGCACTCGGGTAATCGTGGCACCCGCGCGAGTTCCGTCCCGGATGATTCGTTCGATCGTCTGTCTGGTCTTATCGAGATTAGGAGGATCCGCCGAGAGCCACTCTAAACATGCGTGGCCATGCGTGACTACGGCCGTCAGCGGTTGATTGATCTCGTGGGCGATTGAAGCCGTCAACTCCCCCATACTGAGAACCTGCGAGAGATGTGCAAGTTCGGTTTGTGTCTTCAAGAGCTCGCGTGTCCGTTCGGACACGCGAACTTCCAGGTGATCGAGAGCTTCCTGCAGCGCAACCTCACTCTTCCTTTTTGCGGAGCTAATCCAGCTTGCCGCAATGGCACACAAAACGAACGCAAAAAAATATGCCTCGGCTGTAGCGCTAATCAAAAATGAATGTACGGGAGGTACAAAGAAGTACTCCACGAGTATCGTCGAGAGCAGTACCGCTAAGAGCCCTGCAGCCGTGCCTCCGAACCACGCACTTGCCATTACCGCGCCGAAGAAGAGAAACAAGAACGGATATGGAAAGAAAGGCTGCAACAGCATCGTGAGGGCGAAAGCCAATCCGACCGAGAGCAGGCTCACACCAAGGCAGCGGAGGAATTTCAGTATCATGGATCCAATCGATACTCTATATGCCATTGCTCTCCCCATGGCGTTTGTGATGCCGCAATCGGTGCTGCCCAGGACTGAAGCATGTCCGAAGACCAGAATCACCCCACTTCGCAAGGAGAACCTATTCCTGCGCTGGAGGAGGTGTCAAACTAAGACTGGTGGTATCCGAAACATCGGGTGCGGCTGAAGGGCATAAATCCGACCGAGCATTCACGTTGTCGACAGGATCCCAGAACACAACTGCCGCCATGAAACTTGCCTAAAGGCGGATCTCACCCCCTCAGCGCTATTTTCTCAGACAAATGGAACGCCGTCCCCTCTTGATCTGCAGTCCTGAATTCTTGTCGTCCCTCTCGTGTCTCACGTTTCAGAATGTTCGACAATCCATACAGCATTCGCTTTATCAAGGAGAGAGGACAATGGCGCAAAGACATCAACGCGGCTGGCTAAAAAAGGAAAAGCGCGCTCAAGGCGAAACCTGGGTATTGTTCTTCCGCACTACTCGACAATCTGATGGCAAACGGTTGGAAAACAAAATCCCCATAGGCTTGGTCCGACACCTTCCCGAGGCAAGCAGTGCATGGGCCGAGGTCGAACGACTCCATATTCCTATCAACCGGGTCGATGTGCGACGCGGGTTGACCTTTGGAGATTTGGCTCAGCACTACGCAGAACACGAACTGGTTGAGTGCTCCGAATCAATCCGCCCCAAGGCCCACACAACCATAAAAGGCTACGAGCGAGTTCTCCGGAACCGCCTGCTCCCGCGATGGGGAAACAGAATCGCACTTGGCATCGAACCGTTGGAAGTGGAGCAGTGGCTGAGGACTTTGAAGAAGGAAGAAAAGCTTGCAAATCCGACGCTCGACAAAACTCGCCGCGTCATGTCCCTGGTGTATAGACACGGCCAAAGATACGGTCTAATCCCACGAAGCCAAGAGTCGAACCCCATGCGCTTTGTCCGCTGCAAGACAACCAGCGGATACGAAGCGATGATTCTCACCCCCGAACAGGCGTATGCAGTCGTGTGTAACCTCCGGGAGCCGGAACGCACTCTGACGCTTTTGGCCGCCGGCACTGGTCTCACTAACTAAACACTTCTCCGTTAGTCAAAGATTCCCCCCTTCGGCGGGGATTTTCTGAGCATTGGGTCATCGTCCGATGACTCTGGTGCTGTGCGGTGCCAACCGCGCGAGAGTCCGGAGCCGCAGTGGTCACTTCCAACCCAGGCCATTTTCCGTTTTCTGCCCGTCGCCCCGCTTTCCAGCGAAAAAGTTGCGCCAGGATCGCTGCAGAGCGATGATTGCCAACTCGGTGGACCTGAGCATCCCCCGGTTTGTCCTGCTTTGTGATGACCACCGAGCGGATCAACTCCCGCGCGGTCGACCATCGGCTCGATGAGCCGCCAGATTATCCCTCAGCATGGTTGCGTCCCCGCAGCGCCCGCTTCTGTTTCACCTGGCGCAGTCATTGTAGCTGCAGAACGACCGCGCAAACAACGAAGGCATTGCCTGCTGACGACGAAGTTGCCGTTGCCGACGAGCCTCTTCCAACTTACGATCACGCGCCGCATGAATTTCCGCCTGCCTTCCCGCCAGCATATCCTGCGGCGACACATAGCCGATCGCGCTGTGCAAACGCACCGTGTGGTAGCGATCCACGTAGCCCTGAATCAAGCGGCGCGCATCCTCCACCGTCAGCGGCGTGAGCGGCCGAATGCATTCGGTTTTTAGAGATTTGTGCCAGCGTTCTAATTTCCCATTCGACTGCGATAAACGAGAAGTTCGGACGTGAGTCATACCGGAGATCCGGATGAACTCCTTGAAGTCACGGGCGATGAACTGCGGTCCGTTGTCTGAGATGATCCTGGGTTTCGCTTCCGGGTACTTTTCTTCGGCTCGTTCCAGAATCATTTCAATCTCCGCTCCCTTCATCGATTCCCGTAGATCCCAATGCCGATCGATCGGCTATATCCATCCAACACGCTGCACAGGTAGTAGAACGTGCCCGCCAGGTTGATATAGGAAACATCGATGTGCCAGTGCTGGTGCGGCTGCAGAGGCTGTTCGAACCCCGTCCCTTTGCGCGAGGGCTTGCCTTTCCATCGCGACAGTAGTCCGGCTTGCTGCAACACTCGCCATACGCTCGCCGGACTCACCGCTACCACTTCCGCATCCAGCATCATGAACGTCAATCGCCGATACCCTTCCAACGGATTCTTCAGATGGAAGCCAATGATGGCTTCCTTTTCCCACGGCTCCAGCCAGAAATCTCGGGGAATCCAACCGTTGTGCTCATTCACTTGCCCGTAGCGCTGGCGCCAGTCGTAAAACTTGCTGGCCGCAATGCCCAGCCACTGCGGAAATCGTCCGACGCCGATCTCGGTCTTCTCCGACCAGCGTCGGACAAAATCCACCACTTGATCCCGCACATCATGCGGCGCCCAATTCTTCGTTAAAGCTCCCCAAGACTTTTTTTTAGCGCGATGTGCTCGGCCATCAGTTCGGCCAGGACTTCATCCTCGGTCTGGACCTTCTCCTCCAAGAACTCGATCCGCTTCTGTTTCTCCTCGACCTGTCGGGCGGGGCGTTCCTTCGCTTGGAAGGCAGATGCTCCGTTTTCAAAGAACTCCTTCTGCCAGCGATAGAAGACGGTGGGTTCCAGCCCCAGTTCTTCACACAGATCGGAAACCGGGACCTTGTCTTACAGATGGCGCCGTAGAACGGCCACCTTTCTTCAGCGGTGTAGTGCGTGCGCTCTTTTCTCATACGTTCTCTCCGTTATCTTAACGAAGGAACGCTTTCTCCAGTTCCAGCTGAGGCAGGACAGTCTGCGTATCTCAGAGTGTCTGGGCTGCAATGGCAAGACGTGGGTTTTGCTGAAGCCGTCATCCAGGTGCGCCGCACATGGACATGCGGCCAAGTGGGCTGGCCGAAAAGCAAAGCCTCGAAAGGCCCGGTGCCACTGCATCCTTTGCTCGCCGAATTCATGTTTCGCTGGAAACGGAAGACGCCATATTCTCAGCCGGGGGATTGGGTGTTTCCCTCGTTCAAGCTCAAGGGCCAGCAGCCGCGTGTGGCTAACATGCTGGTGGAAGATTATCTGCGGCCAGCGGCAGTGAAGGTGGGCATTCTTTCATCGCACCGAGACGACGAAGGCAGACTGGTAGATGATGATCCACGGCGATTTGGTTTCCATAATTTGCGTCACAGCCTGGCATCGTTTCTGGTCCGCATTAGAACTGATCCAAAAACTGTGCAGACTTTGCTTCGCCACAGTGATGTTAAATTGACCCTGCAGTGTTACACCCACAGCTGTCAGCGAGGATCGCATGGCTGCGGCAGGGGCAATGCTGATTGCGATTCTCAGCCACGCTGCAGACAGAAGCGGACTGAAAGCGGACTGAGCGAGAGGCAATTCGAGGTTAAGTGCTTCACCGTCATCGTGGCCAGGAACCGAACCGGATCTCGTCGAAAAATAGCGGACTGAGAGCGGACTGGGAAGTCTGGTTCGAATGTGAGCTAAGTGCTTTGGAATGATGGTGGCCAGGGACGGAGTTGAACCGCCGACGCCAGCCTTTTCAGGGGCGAAAGAAACAGTGCCTGCAGTAACTTACAAGGACGTGGAAGGCTGCGAAACCCCTGTAAGGACGCGCAAGGATAAAGGATAACGGGCTAGGACGACGGGCTAGGCTGCGGCCAGTTTTGCAAGCTTCGCGAGTTTGTCACCTTGCTCTCGCTTCTCTCCCTCGGTGGAGAGGGCCATATCTATGACCTTCGTGCGTGTGTAGACCGTATGTTTCTCAAGGGACCGTCACTATCTGCGCGGGCTCGAGGTCCGCACATGCCGGACTTCCAACCGCGGTTAGTTGCCCTGTCGCCCCGATAGCAAAGGCCTGCACCCTACCGCCGAATGCTCCGCAGCCTGGGGGAGGGCTGACGACATAAAGAAACTTGCCCGAGTGCTCTATCGTCATCGCCACGGGATTAGTGATCCCCGTTGCGCTTCCTGGGTTCGTAAGTGCCCCCGTGGTTTGGTTAATGCTGTACTCCGACAGGTCATTTGAGCCCGAGTTGGTTACATAAGCGAACTTGCCAGATGGATCGACAGCTATGGCGCTAGGGAACCTCTGAAGAACACTGCGATCCACAGGCGAAGCAGGTAAGGTGTAAGTCGGAGGAAAAAGGCGGATGCGACAGCAGACTCTGGCGGCGCAATCGGGGTTCGAGAAGTACGGGCGGAAGACGAAGCGGGAGCGGTTTCTGGAAGAGATGGAGCAGGTGGTGCCGTGGGCGGAGTTACAGACGTTGGTGGAACCGCACTATCCGAAGGGAGAGAACGGACGGCCACCGGTGGGACTGAGCATCATGCTGCGGGTGTATTTTCTGCAGCAGTGGTTCAACCTGAGCGATCCGGGCGCCGAGGATGCGCTGTATGAATCGCCGGTGCTGCGGCACTTTGCGGGAATCGATCTGGGGCGGGCGCCCGTGCCGGACGAGAGCACGATTCTCGGGTTCCGTCATCTGCTGGAGAAACACGAACTGGGCGGGGCAATGCTGAACGCGGTGAACCAATATCTGGAAAGCCGGGGCATCCGCATCACCACAGGGACGATTGTGGATGCGACCATTATTCATGCGCCCTCGTCGACCAAGAACCGGAGCGGAGAGCGCGATCCGGAGATGCACCAGACGCGCAAGGGCAAGCAGTGGTACTTCGGGCTGAAGGCGCACATCGGAGTGGACTCCAAACAAGGCCATGTGCATTCGGTGTGCACGTCGGCGGCTTCGGTAGCGGACAAGCACATGCTGCCGGATTTGTTGCACGGGGAGGAGCGTAAGGTGTGGGGCGACGGTGGATATCAGGGGCAGGGAGAAGCCATCCGGCAGGCGGCTCCGCGAGCACAAGATATGACCAGCCGGAGAGTGCGCTACAAGAACTTTGTGGACGAGTTACAAAAGGCCAAGAACCGGGTGAAGGCTCGAGTGCGAGCGAAGGTAGAACATCCGTTCCGGATTCTGAAGCGCATTTTTGGTTTCGAAAAAGTGAGATACCGCGGGATCAAGAAGAACCATCATCGACTGTGCGCCAGCTTCGCGCTGGTGAACCTGTATCTGCACCGCAAACGGCTGGCAGTGGCAGGGGCGTAGTGTCTCTGAACGCCGCGTGAATGGCGGGTTCCGGAGAGAGGTCACAGAGAATACTGGGTTATTCATCGCCGGTGCAGCCCATGGAATTCCCGGCCACCTCAAAATCGATGGTTGCTCAGAGATTCCCTAGAGAGAGAACCCGCGAGGACCGGGCTGCCCATCGTGGTCAGCGTTCCGCCTGAGCTGACGGTGTAGTAGTAATTACGTCGGGCGACGTACTCAGTAGGTAGACAAAGTTGCCAGATGGGTGTACAGCGAGCCCCACAGGCTCGGTAGCCCCATTCGGGGGCGTACCGGTAGAGGTTAGGGCTCCTGTAGTTTGGTCAATATTGAAGGTCAAAGATGATGCCTTCATGATCAATATCATGTGCAACAAACGGACTGGCGAATTCTCCGTTCACCACGTGAAAGTCCGAAGGGTTTTCAGAGGCGAAAGGCCGGACGGTGATCGTGATGTAGCGAAACGCCGCCTCGACAAGCTCTTTCGTTTGTGGCGGGCCATAGATACTAATCGATGGAGTTGAGCGGGCTGGACCCAGACGAAAATAATCATTCGCCATTACATCAGCGATCCCGAGGTCGTGATCGGAATGAAGATGTGTGAAGAAGATGGTCTTGATCTGTTCTGACCGGATACCGGCCTGCAGCATTCGTCGCATCGTACCGATTCCGCAATCGATGAGGTACGGGCGACCATCGACGATAAGCAAGGTAGAGGGTTCCGAACGGTCGAAGCGCAAAGGAGGCCCGCCCGCGGTGCCGAGGAAGAGAATTTCAGTGCGGCCCGGAGCGCCGGCAGAGGAACCTGTCTGACCTGTGGCCACTGCAGTCCAAGAGAAAGCTGCGACAATTCCGACTGCGACCACACGGAGCATTGCGCACAACGGGCAGAGTTTCACGGTGAGATTCGACATCGCCAATCTCATATCTCGTCCGTACGAGTTTCTGCCAAGTTCATCCATCCAGCAATGCCTTCTGCCAGCCCGCGTCAGGTGAGTGCCGGCCGCCGGCGTAGAAAGGCGGACAATTGCGTTGATCTCTGTCGAACGGCGGGACGCCGGTGGTATTGATATACCAATGCAGCAGCCGCTGCTGCAGTTGCTCCTGAATACTGCCGGCGCCCCGCTCGCCGTAAATGTTTTGCCGTTCCTGCGGGTCTGATTTGTAGCTGTAGAGCTCGCTCTGGCCATGCGGCCGGACGATCAGCTTGGCCTCTCGCGTCCGAACCATCGCGCAACGGCTCACAACCTCAGGCCGCTCGTCGATCAATTTGAGCAAGGGCTCATACAACGGGCCGCCCTGGAACGCAGCTTGGAAGCATTGCGGCTCATAAATGCTTACTCCGGCTTCAGCGAAAGCGGCACGATCGGGATTGCCTTCATTGCCGCGCACCTGCGGCAGCAGACTGCGGGCAAAATGGGTATGCTGCGCCTCAACGCCGGCCAGCTCGAAGCAGGTTTGCATCATGTCGTAGAGTTCGACTATATCTTCCGCGTTCACACCTCGCGCGCCTCCGGGAACGCGTAGCAGCATGGGAACATGCGTTAATGGATCTTCCATCGTGCCTGAGCCTTTCTCCACCAGCCCGAAATCGCCCGCGTAATCGCCGTGGTCGGAGAAGCAGAGCACAGCGGTATCTTTGGCGTGGTTTGTCCTATCCACCGCCTCCAGCAACTCGCCGAGCATCCAATCGACAAAGCTCACCTGTCCGTAATACACGGCGCGAATTTTGCGGAAGCCCTCATCTGAGAGCTTCTCCAATCCATATGCCTGTCGCACTGCTTGGTGGAATGCAGGGCGCCGAGGCAATCTGGGAGGAATCAACGGCGGAATCGCGGAAGGTGAATACATCGAATAGAAGTCCGCAGGCGCTTCGTACGGCGGATGTGGCTGATTCAGTGCAAGAAAGATGCAGAAGGGCTTTTCGGATTCTTTACGCTCCAGAATCTCAAACGCGGCTTGCACAAGTGCATAGTCATGGGTGTTGCGGCGGTCCTCGTTCGTGGGTGGAAAGAGAAAGGAATGGGCGCCCGGCGTTACTGGGCTGGCCGCCTGAGCAGACGAACTGACATAAATTCCACCTTCTTTCCACCGGGTCACGCTGTCGTAGAAGGACTCCGCAGCAAGCATGTCGTTTTTGCCAAACCAGAAGACATCGTATCCAGAGTGCTTTAGATAACGGAACAGGTTCGGCTCATTGCGGCGCAAAAAATAAGTTTGGCTGCGGTGACCGTGCACGCTGGCCGGCCAGCCCGTGACCATGCTGCAGCGTGATGGGCCGCAAACCGGAAATTGGACGTGACAGTTGGCGAACTTTGCGCCTTCGGCAGCAATACGATCGAAATTAGGCGTCTTGGTAACCGGATTCCCGTAACACGCCAGCGTATCAGCGCGCATCTCGTCGGCAACGAACAGGATTATGTTCGGGCGCGACGGCTTTGCAGTCGCCTGACCTGAGAGTGGAAGGTGTTGAACCGCAAGCTCGCCGCTCGAAAGCGTGCTGCCCAGCGCAGCCGCGCCGGTGAGTCCGAGAAAGCCCCTGCGCGTTAATTCCGAGTCGCTCATTTGCTCTCCTAAGCCTCCCGAATAGCAGAGCCGCTCAAAGCGTTCTATAAAAAGGGATGTCAAGAAAAAGTTCTCCCTCGACCGGAGGCGAGATTTCTTTCTCGAGATCCAGCCCACTGAAGTTTCACTTCTCTGGAGAAGTTCGGCTTGGTGTCCATTCTCGTGAGTTTCTCTGCTGATGGTGACGCTGTCGTCGAGTTTAAGAGAGCAGCAAGCGAGCTGTTGCTTCCGAGGCAACCATGGTTCTATCCGAGGCTCGTGGCCTATGGCTATTTCTGGTTATCCGAGAGGGCATAGGGTGTAAATGGGTGACTCGGTGCCGAAGCACGCAGGGCCGGACCGTTTTGACTGATACTCCTCTCGAACCGAGCATCTCCAGAACCCGACTGCCCACCACCGGAGAGAATCCCGAGATGGAAAGCCTTCTTCCCCGGAGAGGCTCAAGCTGCTTGCCGATGCAATTGTTTGGGGTCGAAACTCACTCCTTTCTTCCACATGGTTAAAGTGATGGCGGCAATCTTCCGTGCCAGGGTAAGACGGGCCATCGTCGGCCGTATCCCTTTACTAACCAGAGCGACATAGAAGTCCTGTAGAGGACCCGGACGTGTGCTGGCCGAGATGGCAGCACTTTTGAAAAGATTCTTCAGGTCCTTATTGTGGTTGTCATTCAGACCACGCACGGTGATGCGTTCACGGTTGCGTTGCAATTTGCCGCGCACCGAGCGGTACTCGCCGCTATCGTGAGTCTCCACGGCGAAACCGCTGTAGGCCCAGAGTTGCCGCTTGGTACGAAAACGATGCGGTGTCTGCAGTAGGGCTACGAGCAAAGCCGAACGAATCGGACCGATGGAAGGAATCTGGCGAAGTAACTGCACCGCCGCATGCTTGTGGCCCTCCCGCAGGAGTTCGCATCGGGCTTGCACACGCAGCGGTTGCAAACTATCGAGTTGCTGGTACAAACGCTCGGCTCGAATCCGAACTCCGGGTTGCTCGATCTTGGCCAGCCACTCGGCACGATGACGGGGAGCATACACGGTGCTGCCGCTGCAGGGAATGGCCCAGCTTCGGTACAGCGCTTTGATCCGATTCATGGAGCGGGTGACGTCTTGGGTGATCGTCAGATAGCTACGTCCCAACTCCTTAAGGGTGCGTAATCCATGCTCTCCGTGGTACACCGACTTGAGTTGGTTGGTGCGTAACATCTCTGCCAACTTTCGCGCATCGATCCGGTCGCTCTTGTTCCCCTCTTTCAACAGAGCCGCTTTTCGCGGATCGCAGACTATTAGCCGGCTCACCTGCGGCTTCAGAAGATCGTGCAGCCAGGCAGCCGACGTTCCTTCCTCGAAGGTCAGCGACAGAGTTCCGTGCAGTCCTTGGATGAACTCCACAATCGTTGCCGCTTTGGTCTCCAGCAGGCATTCCATAATCAGCTTGCCACTCGCATCCATCACGGCAACCGAAATGGTGGCCTGATGAACATCCATGCCGATATACTTTTCTTGACTCATAAAGGCGCTCCTTTTCGCTAGGCTGGTGGTGCGAACAATCTCAACCTACCGCAAAAGTGGGCGCCTTTTTATATTGCGTGTAATGGCCTTCCATGAGAAGGCCGGTCGGAGTCAAGTCGATTCCTTGTCTGGCTTTATGGAACAAGGTTTTTTCTCCCGCCGAGTAGCCACTGACGCCATGCTTCCATTCGCACTCTCGAGGAGCGATTTGTTTCGCTCGGTGCAGGTTGGGCGTTCTCGTTTCAGCCGGTGCTGCGATCTGTTTGGCGCCCTGTGGTTCTGCTCTTCGAGAGTGGAACCTGGGCCAGGCCATTAACGCAGTCACCGGAACTCGGCTTTGGCTTTTGTCTTTCCTCTTCCTGGAACGATTTTGACTTTGTTGTTTTGCTTTTTTGTTTTACGCGGCTGCGGCCAACTGTCGTTCGGCTGCAGTTGTGCAACGGTTCGTACACTTCTCCGCTCACCCACAGGTGATGCAGCAACACGGCCAGCTTTCTCGCAGTCGCGACGATGGCTCGCTTCTTGCCGTTTCTCCCACCACGTTCGGCTAGTTTCAAGCCCCAGCGCCTGAGATCGCAGTCGACACCGAACGGTCCCAGAATGTGCTGCGCTCCTTGCACCAACAACGTCCGCAGATACGGATCGCCTTCCTTGCTGATGTGCATCTGCGGCTCGCTCTGCCCGGAGTTCCTCCGTCCTGGCTGCAGCCCCAGATAGCAGCCCACGTCGCGGCTCTTGCGGAAGCGATGCGGATCTTCCAGCGTCAGCAAGAAGGTCAGCGCGATCAACGTGCCTACTCCCTTGATCTGCTTCAGCAGAGCCACCTGCGGATAACTCTCTTGCGCCAGCTTCTCGATGCGCTCGTTGTATTCGCGAATCTGCTCACTCACCGACTCGATGCACGCCAGCAGCGGCTCCAGCGCGCTCTGCAGCTCCGGACTCAATCCTTCGGCTTTCTCCGGATTCATATTCCGCACGTTGCATCCGCGCAACCGCTCGCCGTAGCTCTTGGCCAGTCCACGAGCCGTGTTGACCAGCCCCGTCCGGGCGCGCACCAAGACCTGCCCGTGCCCGAATCATCATGAGATCGGCTTGCGCCTGCGCGCTGCGATGCTTCACCGGATACAGCAACTCGGGATCGATCCGGGCCAACCGCGCCAGCGTCTGCGCATCCAGCCGATCGTCTTTCTTGCGGCTCTCCCCGATCAGCCGCACCTTGCGCGCATTCGCCACGATCACTTCATGCCCCAACTCGCTGAGCAAGCGACTGATCCAGGGCGAATGCGTCCCGATTTCCAGCGCGATGCGGCTGTGCGGCATCTCGCCGAAGACTTCCCGCAACGCTTTCGCGTTCGTGCGGACGCGCTGCTCCAGTTGTATCTGGCCGGATTCATCCAGCACGCAGAACCAGCTGTTGCGATCTCCCAGATCCAATCCAACGGTTAACTTCTGCTGAGAGATTTTCTTGCTCGCCTTTGCCGCTACGGTGCTAACCTTCTTCATTGCCGGTCTCCTTTTTATCTGTGCCTTGAGCACGTCGATAACTTGGGAGCGTACACCGCATCCCGTCCGGAGACCGGCCTTCTCATCCCATCTGTTAACGTCACCCATCTCACTTGATATAGTAGTTCCGTCCAAAGGAGCGTCTGACCCCTGCAAGCGGAACCGCTAAATCTGCGAAGTTCGGCGTCTTCACAACGGCCCGCGCTTACTGCAAGGCAGACGCGCTGGGTGAACATCGTTCTTGGTTTGACTGGGGCTTCGATACTGTTCAGCTTCTGCTTTTGGTGGCCGACATTTTCAGATCTTTCCAGATTTGCGTATCTCTGTTTGTTTCCGGTAGGTGTATTTTTCCTGCTGGGTTTGCGATTCTCACCTCGCCTCCGCGATCAGAAGTTCTTTCCTTGGTTCGCACTCTTGCATTGTGCATTTCTGGGCACTGCGATTTACCTTTGGCAGGTATCCCCGGCAAGATTGAGCGTTCGAAATCCTGACTTCATCTTTGGATTTCAAATCGTTGAGTTTGCTTTGTTCCTACTCCTCATAAAGCTGCTGCGGCTTGGCAAGGTAGCTTAGCTTGACGCTGAGTCGCCTTCGTCAACTGGCGAAATATCCCCATAGCACTCATTGACCCCGGAAAAGGCGAATAGAAGGCGCACGCTTGTGCTAACGCCTGGTTTCAACAATTGACCGTCCGACTTGACCAGGGCCGCTTTATGAAAATTGCAGAGCTCAAAGGCTTGCCGAATTGGCAGGTTACCGCTGTCGATAACCAAACGGGCATGCGATGGCTATCGTTCGAGCGGGAAGTGATGGATACCACGTCATACGGGGTGGGGGTCCGCCGAGGCGTGTTCAATCTTTTGCGATCAGTCGGCGGTCTAGGTGCGGATTATTGCGAGGTTGGCCAGTGCTAAGTTCACACTTCTCCCCCGGAGCGGCTCCGCAAGTCGGACAGCGCACGGCGAGTACCTGTTTTGGGCTGAGTTCCTTTTTCATGGCAAGCCCCCATGTACCATGGTCAACTAGACCAGTTGCGGAAAACCCATCTAAGGAACCTCTGAAGAACACTGCGATCCACAGGCGAAGCAGGTAAGGTGTAAGTCGGAGGAAAAAGGCGGATGCGACAGCAGACTCTGGCGGCGCAATCGGGGTTCGAGAAGTACGGGCGGAAGACGAAGCGGGAGCGGTTTCTGGAAGAGATGGAGCAGGTGGTGCCGTGGGCGGAGTTACAGACGTTGGTGGAACCGCACTATCCGAAGGGAGAGAACGGACGGCCACCGGTGGGACTGAGCATCATGTTGCGGGTGTATTTTCTGCAGCAGTGGTTCAACCTGAGCGATCCGGGCGCCGAGGATGCGCTGTATGAATCGCCGGTGCTGCGGCACTTTGCGGGAATCGATCTGGGGCGGGCGCCCGTGCCGGACGAGAGCACGATTCTCGGGTTCCGTCATCTGCTGGAGAAACACGAACTGGGCGGGGCAATGCTGAACGCGGTGAACCAATATCTGGAAAGCCGGGGCATCCGCATCACCACAGGGACGATTGTGGATGCGACCATTATTCATGCGCCCTCGTCGACCAAGAACCGGAGCGGAGAGCGCGATCCGGAGATGCACCAGACGCGCAAGGGCAAGCAGTGGTACTTCGGGCTGAAGGCGCACATCGGAGTGGACTCCAAACAAGGCCATGTGCATTCGGTGTGCACGTCGGCGGCTTCGGTAGCGGACAAGCACATGCTGCCGGATTTGTTGCACGGGGAGGAGCGTAAGGTGTGGGGCGACGGTGGATATCAGGGGCAGGGAGAAGCCATCCGGCAGGCGGCTCCGCGAGCACAAGATATGACCAGCCGGAGAGTGCGCTACAAGAACTTTGTGGACGAGTTACAAAAGGCCAAGAACCGGGTGAAGGCTCGAGTGCGAGCGAAGGTAGAACATCCGTTCCGGATTCTGAAGCGCATTTTTGGTTTCGAAAAAGTGAGATACCGCGGGATCAAGAAGAACCATCATCGACTGTGCGCCAGCTTCGCGCTGGTGAACCTGTATCTGCACCGCAAACGGCTGGCAGTGGCAGGGGCGTAGTGTCTCTGAACGCCGCGTGAATGGCGGGTTCCGGAGAGAGGTCACAGAGAATACTGGGTTATTCATCGCCGGTGCAGCCCATGGAATTCCCGGCCACCTCAAAATCGATGGTTGCTCAGAGATTCCCTAGACGGTTTACGCCCTTCTGACAATGGACATGGGCCGATTTCGCAGAAAGGCGCTGATAAGTGCGCTATTTATTTGCAAACCACCGTTGTAGTGGACGAAGCCCTTCTTCTTGAACGCATTCATAAATTTACTTACCCTTGCGCGGGTCGTACCAACCATCTCCGCGAGGGTTCCTTGGCTCACCTTCAGGGGGTTCTCCGGCTTTGATTCCTTGGTTATTTGCCCAAACAACAACAGAACCCGTGCCAGTCGCTTTTCGCTAAAATTGAAGAATTGATCTGCCAGGTCTTCCTCGACTCGAATAACTCTGGAAAGCAGATATGCATTAAGCAATGCAGCAAACTGCGGGTCACGCCTGAGTGTGCGAAGCGACCTCTCCTTCTGCAAGCGAGTGATATCGGAGGGTCCAATTGATCTCGCCGTGTACATCCGCAGCGATTGACCTCCAAGACAGCCTTCGCCAAAGAAGCTACCCCGCAGCAGGACGGCGATTATCGCTTTCTTTCGGCGCGTAGCGGCCATCGTGAGCTTCACCGTGCCGCTCTGGATGTAAAACACAGCATCCGCTTTGTCCCCTTGCGCAAAAATGATCTCATTGTCTCGGTAGGTCCGCGCAGTCATCCCATCCCGGAACTTTTTGCGGAAAACTGTGGAACTGAAACCGAGAGTTTGTTTCGCCATTTGTCTTCCTTGGACGATCAATTCACGTGAGTGCCGTTCTCCTAAATACAGAAGGAGGCTAAATCATATGGCTCGGGAATCTGGCCCGGATGGTCAATATAGGTCATACACATTTGCACACAGTACCTAAATGGTTAATCTCGGGCGAAACTGCGCTAACGGCGAGACTCCACACCCAGAAGTTACATTCTGCCGGGTGTTTGTGCCTGAATGGCAAGAAGTCACGTGAATTGGACGACCAGTTCATCGAACTTTCGACAGAACAAGACCCTGCTAAACGTTCTGCACAACACGACACCCTCGAAGCCGCAATTGCGGCACACAAGCGAGCCTTTGGTAAGGCTTGAGGGTCAACTGTCGAAATATCGCCTCTCTGACAATGTCGGCGGTGTCAAGCAACTTTTGAGCATACCTATCCGTGCACTCAAAGAAGAGCGCCATTTCGCTCTGGTTGAAATGGCCGTACCAACCACAGGCTCGCTCGTAATCTTTTTTCAGGTTCGGACTTTCGGTCCGACCCATGCATCTCTTCGGTCACGTACTGCGATCATGATTACTACTTCGAACTCCTCTACTCATCGAGAGGAGCGGGACGCCCAATCAATTACTCGGTGTTCGACTGCACACCATGGCGATTTCCGGGCTATCCCGCGTGCGAACCGAACTTTTTCAGCTGCTCGTAATCCCACTGCTTGCGCATCATCCAGAACAACTGCATCTCT
>CAVZWK010000021.1:0-164105 GCA_963778995.1 Terriglobia bacterium | reverse complement strand
GCGTCGACATAAGCTACGAATTCGTTGCGCCCCATCGGACGCGTGAACTTGATCTGCAGGTTTTGCCGCGGTTCTGAAACCTCGACGCGGTTGTCCTGGCAGAAGCGGGTAAGCAGCATAATTCCCTGCTCGAGCATCCGGTCCCAATTGTCGCGGTGCGAGAACTGCAACTCTTGATGCTTGCAACAGACCATTCGCGGAAGAAAGCATCTCCGGGATCCTCCCTCCGAAAGTAGGCGCCCAGAGCCAGTTCGAAGGCGCGGCCAAACAGCATTCCCGCACGCGTGTCCTTTTCCTTCCAGCCGTCGAGGTAACGGTGCCGGTAGCGTCGAGGGCACGCGAGATATTGGCTGATCTGGGTATAGCTGTACGTCATCAGGATGCCTGCGTGTCAAGATTGGCTGGGGAGAGTTCCTCCCAGCGGCTGGCGGGAGCAAACCCGTCGAAACGGGCCAAAGGGATTCCGTCATAAACCACGTGACTGACTTTGACCACGCCGCGAAGCCCGACAAGTCGACCTTCATCGACCTCATCACGGTCGAGTGACTCGGCGTCATAGCCAAAGTCACGCAGGAACCAATTCAACTTCCAGAGCGCCTTGGGATTGCAGTAGAGACGGCTGGATAGGACGTTGCCTGCAAATCGGCGTGGCTCAACAACGACCAGAGCAATGGTGTAATAGGGCTTCGGAGCGTACCGCCGAAACTGCACGCGCTGCACGCGAACCAGGACAACTCCGTCCGGGGTCCGATCGAGCGAACTGAGATCCGCGGCGCGGAGGCCAGTGATCTGGTGCTTCATGCCGCACCTTCTTTCGGACCGAGGTAGCTGTTGAGTTGGCAACGAAGCGCATCGAGGTCCTTGTCCGCCCAGTCCGCCAGGCGACCTACGAAGTTTTCCACCTGCTCTCGAGTTGCGTCGCGCAGAGTCTTCACTCCGCACGAGTCAGTCGCATAAGCCTTTACCAGGTTGGCATCCAGTTTGTATTGACGGATGAGCTGGCACAAACGGTCCCGAACGGTGCGACCATTGCCATTTCCGTTCGTTGCCTGCGGTGGCACTTTCGTCGCTTCCTGAGGCTCAGCTCTGGACCCGATCTCCTCGACCGAGCAGATACCGATACCGTAGGCTTTGCGCAAGGCTCGATTCACAGCGCGCGTTTCCGCCACGCGCATTTCTGCGCCCTGAACGAGGTACGAGACGTTGGAAGGATCGGCGTCACCATAGCCCACGAAACCCGGAGACTCCCGGGACTTATGGACGGTCGCTTTAAATGCGTACCGCCGATTGAGTGCGTCCGAAAATTCCGGAATGAGTTGAACTTCGATTCCACAGCAGCGCCGGCGAGTGGCCAAACGGATTAGGCCGGCGTGAGTGACATACCAGCCTCCGTCTAAAGCAAAAGGTCGCCGGAAGCCACCGCGAGTTGAAGCTCGTTCGATAGCTCTCCAGCTGCTTAACGCTAGAACGGCTCAACATGCCCCATTTTGTGTTGCCATCCGGACGTTCGCGGAGATATGGAGAATTCTTTCTTCTCGGAGCAATCGCCATGATTCATCTCCTTGTAACGCAATTGTATCGCATAACGCGTTACATGTCAACTCCAGTTGACCCAATGAGCGGGCTTTCGTTAGCATCCGAAGTGGTAACCAGAGCGAAGCTTGGATGGAAAGACTGAGACCTTAAACCTTCGGGTTTCTGCCGATTTCAAACGTCGCCTTACGGAAGAAGCCGCGAAAGAAAAGAGTTCGATCACCAACTATCTTGAAGTGACCCTGAGTGAGATCTTGGAACAGCGGCAATCAAAGTTCCTGCACAAGGCCGAGAAAACGTCGCGCTGAAATAGATAGGGGTAGAGCACGGCGACCTTCCAGTTCTTTCACTCCCCGGCAAGTTTCGTCTTCAACACTCGTTTCTATTCCGCAGCATTTTCTATGGTGGGCTATCCGGATCAGGCCGGAGTGAGTCACCTAATTAGGTCTGCCCTCAACACGCTAGGCACCAAGTTCTGAATCACCGCACAGGCGAACTTCACCCAATTCGACTCGCACCTGGCCCCAAATGGCCGCAATTCCCGTGGTGCATGGGGTTCATCCAGGATTTATAGTGTTGGGGACCTGTCAAATGGTAGAGCGCATCTGCCCTACCGTTAACCGCATTGACCCCCATGAGTCGCTATTTCTCGATTGACACCGAAACTTTAAGCTCTTGAAAAGCTCGGTTCGTGTGGTTTCGGCGGCGAACTGAACTTTCATGAGGTCCGGGGTGTGAATACGGGTTGCCGGGCTCTCGCAGCTGCAAGCGGGACGCGCTTTCTTGCGCCGACGAAGACTTAAAGAGATCGGATAATAAGCCCAAGTTGTCCCCGAAAATTGGAGAGAAGATGTTAAAATTCGCCATTCTTAGACAACGTCGGTTCGCAGAGCGCGAAAATGGCGTTGGCGGAATTATTGGGACCAATTGATGGACTTGCAGTCAAAACGCAACGGCTCCGGCGGATCGGAAGCATTAGAACCGGTCGAACTTCTGCCCCCTGAAAAAAGTCACCACGCCCTATACCCCCATCTTGCTGAGGAAAAGAGCCAAATCCTGCACTATTGGCGAATTGTGCAGAAGCGGAAATGGGTGATGCTAGCCACTTTTGCCATTGTTTTTGCGCTCGCCGCAATTGCGGTCCTCAGTCAGACCCGCCTATACCAAGCCACATCGAAGGTAGCGATCTTCCCGGAGGTTCCAAACGTTTTGGGATTCAAGGACCTCGAGAATAGCGCCCCAGACTACGACTATGAGGCGACCCTCGAAACCCAAGTTGCCATCCTGCGCAGCGACGCTTTGGCCCTGAAGGTCATCGAAGCGATGCGCCTTTACCAGGACCCTCGATTCACGACGGTCAGGCAGAATCCGCCTGAATCCTCGATGCCGGATTCGAGCATGCAGCCTGATCCGAATCAAGCTGCTGGCTTGCTAGGCGCATTTCGCGGCGGACTGAACATCCAACTGGTTCCAAATACCCGCCTGATACAAATCAGCTACACGCATCCCGATCCGCGATTCGCAACCGAAATTACGAACACATTGGTCAAAACGTTCATCGAGGAGAACTTCAGGACAAAATACGATTCGGCCAGCCAGACTTCTGATTGGCTTTCGAGAGAGTTGGCTGATTTGCAGTTGAAAGTCCAGACTGGCGAGGAAAAACTCGTCCGCTATCAAAAAGACCACGGCATTCTGGGGGTGGATGAGAAACAGAACATCGTTACCGAGAAACTGGACGAACTGAACAAGGAGTTAACAGAGGCCGAGACGGATCGCATTGAAAAAGAGGCCGATTACAGGCTTGCAATGAACGGCGACCCCGACTCTTTCACGAAAATCACCCCTGAGGGGAGGAATACAGGTCGTTTGCTCGACAAGTTGCGTGAGAAAGAAGCTGACCTCGAGACCCAATACGCAATGACCACAACCCAGTTTGGTTCCGGCTATCCGAAGGTCACCGAACTGAGCAACCAACTCAAGCAGGTACGCACCGCAATCGAGACTGAAAAGAAGAACATGCTGGAGAAGATGCGCGATGAATACTTGGCGGCAGCGCAGCGGGAGAATTTGCTGAAGTCCGCATTCAACCAGCAGAAGCAGGAGGCTAACAAACTCAACGAAAGCGCGATTGAATACTCGGTGCTAAAGCGCGATGCGGAGACAAACCGACAGCTCTACCAAGATCTTCTGCAGCGGCTGAAGGAAGCCGGTGTTAGTGCAGGGCTGAGATCCAGCAATATCCGCGTCGTCGATGTCGCACGAATTCCGACCCAACCTATCTCACCGAACGTGCACCGCAGCATTGTGCTCGGATTCCTGCTGGGTCTTGGCTTAGCGATTGGACTCGCATTCGCTGCTCGAGAGTCTCGACAACACCGTCAGGAGCATCGAAGAAATAAGCACAGTTTCAACGCTGCCAGCGCTGGGAACAATACCATTGCAACTTGCAAACAACGACTCGCTTGGTAAACGCGCGCTGACAATGTCGGCCGACGTCGAAAAGTCAGGGATGCTCGCCCTCGTCACTTACGAGCGTCCGAAATCAGAAGCAGCGGAAGCATACCGAGCGCTCCGGACCTCGATTCTCTTATCCTCTTTTGGTGCCCCGCCGAAAGTGATTCTCGTCACCAGCGCGATGCCTCAAGAGGGAAAGACCACGATTAGCGCAAATTCAGCTCTGGTGCTAGCGCAGCGCGGAAGCCGGGTTCTGCTTGTCGATGCCGACCTTCGTCGCCCCGGCCTTGAAAGGCTGTTCGGCATAAAGTCTCGTAGAGGGCTTAGCACTCTGATAAGCGGATCCACAAGGTTGAAGACGCGATACTTCCCTGCCCAGAAGTTCCCAATTTGTGGATTCTGCCCGCCGGCCCCATTCCTCCGCAACCCGCCGAATTGCTCGGGTCGACCGTGATGAAGGATTACATCGCTCGCTGGCGCAATGAGTTCGACCACATCATTATCGACACGCCCCCATGCTTGTCCGTGACTGACGCAGTGCTCTTGTCTCCCGAGGCGGACCGAGTCATTCTGGTCGCGCGTTCGGGTCAGACCACAAGGCCAGCCCTGCGGCGCGCTTGTGATCTGCTGCTGCAGGTCAACGCAAGGGTTATGGGCATTGTCCTGAACGCGCTTAATCTGCATTCTGCTGAAGGGTACTACTACTATGGCGGCCGATATTCTGACCCCTATTACGGTGAGGAGTCACCGGACGATAAGTCAACAACAGCAGCCAGCAAAGTTTCGTGACATGCCTCTCTGACGAGTGTGCATCAAGCTGAGATGCTGGCTCAGAACGCTCTCGCGATACGGCACTTCAGATGCAGATTGAATTGCGATCCCCGAGTTGGGAGATTTTCTTTTGCAGCCGGGTGCCTCGTGGGCATGTTCCTTTACCTCCAGTTCGCACTTCGAGCCTATGTCGCGTCCCATCTGGCCGCGACCCTCGACGTGGCGAATATCCAAAAAGCCATCCAGCTCGAACCAGCAAACGCTGAATATCGCGACTTGCTCGGCCGAAATCTGGTATTGTCCGGCGCGAGTCTGGATGAGGCTATTTCCAACTTACCGAACTGCAGTTCATTTGAATCCCTACGAGGCACAGTACTGGCTGGATTTGGCGGGTGCCTACCAAATTGCGGGGCGCACCCGTCGAGCAGGAAGAGAGTGTCGAACACGCCGTGAAAGCGGACCCAACAACCCCGCATGTCGCTTGGGAGGCAGCCAATTTCTTTTTGGTTCAAGGCGATCGAGAAAAAGCGCTTCACTATTTCCGCGTCGTGCTCGCGAACGACCCGGAAGCAGTCGATTCGGCCCTTCGGCTTTGCTGGCGCGCCACCGGAGACGCGAACCGAGATTCTTGATCAGGCGCTGCCACGCAAGGCCTGATCTCTACTTGTCGTTTCTCCGTTTGCTTGTCACCAATCAGGAAGTGGCTGCGGCTGAAAACGTCTGGAACCGTCTGATCGGATTGCAGCAGAGCATTTCCGCCGAAGCTCGCATTGCCTTACTTTCGGCTCCTCATCGCCAAGCAAGAAGTCGCTGGCAGCGAAAACCGCCTGGCAACAGCTGGCCGGCGTTGACGCCTCACTGCAGGCCATATCTCCCCTCGAGTGAGAACCTGGTCGTAAACGGTGGATTCGAGGAGAACCTGCTGAACGGTGGATTTGACTGGTGGTACCAATCGATACCCGCATGCTGCCCTGGCCATTGATACGAGTGAGTTTCACAGCGGAACGCGATCGCTTTCCGTCACCTTCGATGGACATAGCGTCCCGGAAGTTCAGGCATCGCTCAGTTCATCCCGGTAAGGCCAAGCACCGAATACGAATTCAGTGCTGAATCCCGGACTGAAGACATCGACACCGCCAGCGGTCCGCGCTTCGCCCTCGTGGACGCATACACGAACTCCTCCTACGTCCTCACCGACGATTCTCTGGGCACGACTCCCTGGCGTCGGCAACAAGCACGATTTCGAACCGGGCCGAACACGAATCTTTTGTTGTTGAAAATAGTCCGCGATCCTGCTGCGCCGCTCATCCGGGGAAAGCTTTGGATCGATGATGTCAAGCTAGTGGAGACAGCCAATTGAGGAATGGGGCGTTGAAGATCTCATCGTATGTGATTGCCGATACGACGAACTCCATCGAATTGGAGCGCCGGCGGATCGCGAGTCCGGAACCCTGCAATGGGTGCTCGTTCTCGGCCTGTGCGCTCTTTTGGTTTTCGCGATGCTTGGCGTTCGGTGCAGTCGAGGAGTGGTCGACGTTTCGTGTTCGAGGCCGGCGCCGCAGCTCTATTCCTTGTTTGGGCGGGAAAGCAGATTGTTTCCGGGCAATTGAAGTTGTCGAAAAACCCTCTGTACGCGCCAGCCCTGTTCTTTTTTGTGCTCCTCCTCGCGCAGATTGGGCTGCGCACCTCTGCCTACGGTTATGTCACCAAGTATGAAGTACTGCAGTACGTCTCGTACGGGATTGTCCTGCTCATCGCGACGGAATGCGTGCGAGAAGAAGATGCTCGCAAGAAATTTGCTCTGGCACTGATTGTTTTCGGAGCGCTCTACGCCTTTTTTCGCGTTGGCTCAGGAGCTAACCTCGAACGGCAAATTCTTCTGGGTCCATACGGCACGATTCCATGGCTCAATCTACGGAAGTTACGTCAATCGCAACCACTATGCCGGCCTGATGGAGATGCTTGTGCCGATTTCCCTTGGTCGTGAGTGTGGGCCATCTGGTGAGAGGGGGCAAGCGAGCCTTGGTCGCCTTCTGCGCCGTACTGATGGCCAGCACGATCTTCCTTTGCGGCTCGCGTGGCGGAATGCTCTGCGTTCGTTCTCGAAATCGTCGCGTTTGCCACCCTGACTCTTGTACAAAAGAAAAATCATCGTGCCGCATTCGGCACGGTCGCAGGGTGCGTCTTGGTTCTTGCTTTCTTAGTTTTCATCGGCAAAGGTCAAGTTCTGGGGCGGCTCGGAGACCTGGCCCCTGGCACTCGTTTGAACATGACCAAGGACTGCTTGACAATGTTTTCCCGTCGGCCGGTGTCGGGATGGGGATTGGGAACATTCCCAACCGTCTACCCCAGTTACCGCAGCTTCTACACCAATCTGTTCGTAAATGAAGCGCATAACGACTATGCACAGCTGCTGGTGGAGACCGGCCTGCTCGGCTTCGGACTGATGCTGTGGTTTCTCGTTCGCCTGTACCAATACGGATTACCGACCTCTCGCCGCTGGGAATTCAAATGGGACGGTGCGGTCTCCCTCGCCGCTTTGCTGGGGTGCACAGGACTTCTGCTTCATAGTTTCGTGGATTTCAATTTGCAGATCCCGGCGAATGCTGCGCTGTTCTATGTGCTTTGCGGGTTGGCCGCTTCCAGGCCTTTGACTAAATTATCCAAGCCCGGGCGGTCCCGCTTCGCCGGGGACGAAGGAAGTGGAGGCCGTCGCATTCCAGTTGACAATGGCGACTCATTGGCGCAGTCGATATAATTGAATTCCTTCATCAACGTAACCATGAACCTCGGTGGTCCAACGGGGGAACATTGTGGAAAACGACGCGCGGGGAAAATAGGTCTGGCTACCTCGGCCGAAACTGGCTTCGCAACGAACAGAGGGCGGGAGGAGAAATGTCGCTGAAACACCTCACCATCGGCACTATGGTGGCAATTTGTACCTTCGTGGCGCAGGGCGCAGCGCAAAAGAACGAATTGTCCGGGAGCCTTGGGCGCACTTTTATCGCCGACCAGGGCATCCAGGGTGCTCCTGCTTATGATCCCAACCTGCGCTTCGGCAAAGGATTAACCTTCGAGATAAACTATGCTCGGCGGTTCATGGGCGCAGACGTCTGGTCGCTCGCGTTAGAAGTCCCATTCGTCGTGAACCCCGATGAGGACGCGCATACGTACACGCAGCCATTCTTGGGCTACCGGTCTTACTTTGTCACTCCCGCAGCGCGACTGAATGTTTTTCCCGAGACGGCAGTCTCGCCCTGGCTCAGCTTTGGTGGTGGATTCGGCTATTTTGGTGGAATTTCTGACGGCAACACGAGCAGGTCTGGAAACACCACTGGTGTAATGCAAGCTGGTGTGGGACTCGATGTGAAGCTCTACAGACGATTCACCGTGCGAGGTGAAGCTCGAGACTTCTGGTCGGGTGTGCCGGATCTGAATGTGAACACAGGCAAGAGCCGCCAACACAATATTTTCGTAGGTGGCGGCATTGTCTGGCACTTCTGAGCGGAAGCCGATAGCAGGTTTTTCTGGAGAGCGGCGCATTTTTCCGGCCGAACCGTCTGGCTCCCCGTTAACGGCATGAGGTTGTAGGAGGGACAGCGACGTCCGAGAACACACATTCCGCCAACTTGGGATGATCTTTCTTATTGGGAAACTATAGAGCGGGCATCGGTGTGGATTTTGCGCCCGTCTTTACCTCACTAGGGATTCGGCTTGGCCGGACTTACGGGGTCATCACTGTGACTCAACACCCATGCGGTACCACCCAAAACAATGCCTCCGGCAATTCCGATTGCTACAGGAGAGTTCATTATTGCCCCGGCTGCGCCAGCAGCGGCTGCAGGTGCTGGTCCTGCTCCCTTCTTCTTTTTCTTGCCGCCCTTCTGCGCCTGCGAATCGTCCTGAGACTGGGACTCGTCTCGCGTGGTCTCCTGACCTTGCGCCAGCCTAGTGGTCCCGGTGCTATCGCTGATGGTCAGATCGCCCTTTCGGGCTACGATCCGGACTTTACCATCGACATCTCTGACCTCAAATTCGGTCCAAACAGTAGCGACCGGCGACACGTTCACGCCGCCGGCAAGGGTCGCCAGTAATTTTGAGGTAGAAATGGCTACGCCTCCGTGCTCCAAATTGAGGGTGCTGCCTTCATACTGCACCAGCGACTCATTCAGAACGAGCACGCTTGACCCTGTAACATTGATGTTGGCAACGGAGTCCGCGTTTGTCTGTATCAAATCGCCGGAAAAGATAGCCGACGACCTTGCGATGGTGTTGCCATTGAGCGATGCAGTCCCATGGCTGTAGAGCATGGCAGCAGGCTGGTCCGCTGCAAACAGGCCAACAGGAAAAATCATGACCATCGCGCAGCTCAGGGTCTTCAGGTACGAAAGCCTCATCATTGCAGCTTCCATCTTTCAGCGACGACCTCGAAGGATGGTACTCCGAAAAGGCAAAGCACAGATATAGCCATCCAGCGGAAAGCAAACATCTCTATTCTTCTACCGATACGTGATTCCGTCAAATCCTACAGTCCTCACTATTTTCCGTCAATCCCTTTTGCGGCAGGAAAGCTGCTTTTCAGTGGAAAACTCAGCAGATCGATTCCCGGCTCTTTCGGCTCCGGGCAGGGATTCTGCTCAGAGCCATCGCTCGACTGCGCCGGTACTGGGTCAAGACTCGCTACCTCTCAGGAAGCTGTGGACCTTGTAACGCAGGTAAGGCCACATTCACAAATGGCGGAATTCTACTGCGCTGTGCGTACCTCGCTAATGCTGTCCAACTTGGGCGCTCCTCCAAAGGTCATTAAGGTCATTATGGTGACGAGCGCTCTACCGCAGGAAGGCAAGACGACAACCAAGAACAACTGTGCGCTCGTGTGCCGGCCCAAAAAAGCGAGCGAGTGTTGCTGATCGACGCCGATTTGCGTAGGCCCAGCATTCACAAGAGGCTGGGGATGGGACCGCATTGCGGCTTGAGCAATGTGTTGACCGGGAGCGCAACTCTTCGAGCAGGCGATCACAGGCACTGCTGACCACCGCTTCTGCAACGCTCTCGCAAACGCCGCCCCCTTTCCCCCGAGGCCGAAGAATTCCTGCCCGCTTCGGAAGTCGTCTAGCGCCTGTCACTCTTCTCCTGGCATGTGACCCACGTCACATCGAACTCGTCAACACTCTGGAAAGATAGCCAGCAGACTTCGCGAAGACATTTGTCGCACAGTCTTCGCGAGAAGACAGTTAACGTTCGGCAGGATAAAATGAGATTTTTTTTCCGTGGGGCAAGTTCGCTCTTCTGTGCCGCGCTGGCGGTCGCATCATTGCAGGCTCATAGTTTGGCTCAACAACAGCTTCAGCGCATCTTGAGTCCGCCACTCCCAGCACATACGATTGCTGCGGAACAACCTGCGTTCTATAAACCCGACAGCCTCTACCAATACATCGATGGCGGGGCGGACGTTTATCTTCTGTACGACTTCCAACTTTTGATCCATCAGGAACTCAAGAATGGCGCAGCAGAACTGACTGCTGACATCTATGAAATGCGCACTACCGAAGACGCATTCGGCATCTACGCGGCTGAACGGTCCCCTTCGTACAAGTTTGCCACCATCGGTATCGAGGGCTATCGCAGCAAGGGACTGCTGAATTTTGTTCAAGACCGCTACTACGTCAAACTGACCGGATCAGGCAATAATGCAGATCTCGCTCTCGACCAACTGGCAACCACGATTTCCCAGCGGATTGGCGGCGTACGCATGTTGCCGGCACTTCTGCGCAGGCTTCCTCAAGCAGGTCTGGTGGCACGATCTCAGCAATACATCCGCAAAGACCCGCTAGGTCATGCGTTTCTGGCTCCCGCGTACGTCGCAAGCTACGGCTCGGCAAAAGAACAGAGCAAAATCCTGATTTCGGTGGCAAGTGATCCAACGGGGGCCAAATCGCGAATCGATCAGCTTTCGGCACAGTTCAAAAAGAACGGCGAGAGCACCGCAGCGCCCGAACTGGGGCAAAACGGAATCCGCGCAAAAAATAGCTTTGAAGGACGAGTCATCGCGTGCACACAGGGCCGTTACCTGGTCCTCTTGATCAATCCCTTATCGAATGGCCATGAAATCCTGAAAACTGTAGCTCAGCATCTCCCGTAAGAACGGTCAAGCAAGTTCCTAAACCTGCCAGAGGAGTCGAATCATGAGCAAGCCGCGAGATTGGAATCGTCGAGAATTCATCGTTAAGCCCATCGTCTGGGCAGGGGCTGCGGGAGTACTGGCCCGCACCGACTTTCTGCTGGCGGAAGCCCAGACCAAAACCACAGCCGGCCCAATCATCGAGCGCACCCTCGGCAAAACCGGGATCATACTCCCTGTCGTCAGCATGGGGGTGATGAACGCCGATGTGCCCGGAATCCTACGCCGAGCCTATGAACTCGGAATTCGACATTTTGATACCGCAGCGGTCTATCAGCAGGGCCGGAACGAGGAGATGGTCGGCAGTGTCATCAAGGAGCTCGGCATCCGGAACAACGTCACCATCTCAACCAAGCAACCGGTTCGCAATCATCGCCAGCCCGACGCGGAAGTCAAAAAGAAATTCATTGAGGGGGTAGAGGCGAGTTTGCTACGGCTGCAAATGGATCACGTCGACATCCTCTACTACCACGCGGCCGATTCCTCCGATGCCGCAAAAGCGCAAGGTCCTCTGGAAGCGCTGCAGACGTTGAAGAAGGACGGCAAGACGCGTTTTGTTGGAATCTCAACGCACAAGACGGTCGAGGTGCTGAACGCGGTAATTCCCCTCAAGCTGTTCGATGTGACACTTGTGACGCTCAACTACACAATGGCGCACGATCCCGACATTTTGAACGCTATCGAACGCGCCGCGAACAATGGCATCGGAGTCGTCGCAATGAAAACACAGGCCGGAGGCACCATCAGGCCGGATGCCAAATTGCCGAAAGTGTTACCGGCCGCGAGCCAGACAGCTCTTCTGAAGTGGGTCCTGAATCACGAATTCGTGACTACAGCGATCCCTGGCTTCAGCACCTATGAGCATCTTGAACAAGACTTCTCGGTGGTACGCAATCTAGCGTACACGGCAGACGAGAAATCCTTTCTCGGGGATAAGGCATTTGTCGCGGAAGCACAATTTTGCCAGCAGTGTGGCGAGTGCCGTCAGGACTGCCCGAAGCACGCCGATATTCCGCGCATGATGAGATCGCACATGTACGCAGTCCAGTACCGGAACACCAGCATGGCGCAAGACACGCTGGCGGTGATCTCTGCTGGCCAGGGGCTGGATGCCTGCAGGGACTGCGCATCCTGTCGCGCCACATGCCGGCACCAGGTTCAGATTAGTCGCAAAATTGGGGACTTGAAGAATTTGCCTCTACTCGCGTAGAGCCAGACCCTAGCAGTGGACAATCTTCGGGCTCTTGATACCCCTCGTGGCATTTCGAGTATCGACGACCAACTGCGCTTCTCGGACAATACGCTTGTAGTCGTAGTCCGAATGATCGGTCACGATGACGATGCAGTCGTACTTCCCCAAGTCCTTCAGTTCAGCGCACTTCATTTGCAGGTCATACTTACGCCCCTTCCCGATAAATGGAAAATAGGGATCGTGGTAGCTGACCTCTGCACCATCCTTCTGTAGCAATTCGATGATGGTTAGCGAAGGCGATTCCCGCAGGTCGTCAATGTCTTTCTTGTACGCCACTCCCAACACCAGAACTTTCGACCCGTTTAGAGACTTCTTTTGTGCATTGAGGGCGCCGCTCACGGACGACAGAACGTGGTACGGCATGTTGGTGTTGATTTCGCCCGCCAGTTCAATGAATCGAGTGCGGAAGTCCCACTCTTTGGCCTTCCAGGATAGATAGAAAGGGTCCACCGGAATGCAGTGCCCTCCAAGCCCCGGCCCTGGGTAAAAGGGGTGAAAGCCGAACGGCTTCGTGGAAGCTGCCTCAATGACTTCCCAAATGTCGATGCCCATGCGCAACGACAGAAGCTTGAGTTCATTCACCAGCGCGATGTTCACGCACCGGTAGATGTTCTCCAGGAGCTTCGTCATCTCCGCCGCGGCCGGAGAGGAGACCGGAACTGTGCGATTGAAGATTGATCCATAGAGCGCACCGGCAATTTCCGAAGCCTGCGAATTCAACCCGCCGATCACCTTGGGGATGTCACGCCGAGCCACGGTAGTGTTCCCCGGATCTTCACGCTCAGGCGAAAATGCGACGAAAAACTCCTTGCCGGTTACACCCTCATTACGCGCGGCTTTCAACCCTGCCTTGTTTTCCTTCTCCAGAATCGGAATCATCACCTCTTCCGTTGTGCCCGGGTAGGTGGTGCTCTCGAGAACCACGAGTTGCCCAGCGCGAAGATGCGGCGCGATGGCGTGAGTTGTGTTCGTGATAAAGCTCAAATCGGGCTCATGGTATTCATTCAGCGGAGTCGGAACGCAGATAATGATCGCGTCCATGGCTGAGATCTGTGAGTAGTCGGCCGTGGCTGAAAACCCGTGCCCCTTGGCCGCCTGAATCTCCTCCGGGGCTATGCGGTAAATGTAGGAGCCGCCCTTGGCAAGCGTATCCACTTTGCGGGCGTCGATATCGAAGCCCGTGACTTTGAACTTCTGTTCGCTGTAGAGAAGGGCGAGTGGAAGGCCTACATAGCCCAAACCGATAATTCCTACGAGAGCTTGACGGTCCTGGATCTTTAGCTTCAGTTGATCAAAAGACGTATCTGCGGCAGAGTGACTCGACATAGAAATATCCAATGAAATGAGATATGAACTGCATGGAAGACCCACAATTCTAGCACCGGTAATCGCTCTCTTCGCCGTAAATCATTGATGATCAACGCGCAAGTGCTATTTTGGGATAGCTTCTGAGACCCTTCTGGAACCATGCGACATCGTCCCCTATCCCGCGTCATGTGGGCCACAGCGCTTTTGACACTGGCACTGGTCCTGAGTTTCGCTTCGAATGCCGGCCGAATGCTGGTTGTGAACAATCCGCAACACGCTGATTTGATCGTGGTACTCGCTGGAGAAACACAGTACCGTCCATTGCGCGCACTCGAATTGCTGGACCACGGGTATGCACCGCGAATGCTTCTCAATGTTCCCACAAACTCCACCCTCTATAAGTTCACTCAGCTTCAACTCGCCGAGAAATACATCCAGGAGTTGCCGGAGCGGAAGGAAATCAAGATCTGCCCTATCACCGGCCTCTCCACCCGGGACGAATCCCACGACGTACAGAAGTGTCTGGCGGACGAGGCTGGCTCGCGCATACTGATCGTCACATCCGATTACCATACGCGCCGCTCTTTAAGCATCTTCCGTCGCGAGGTTCCGGGAAAAACATTCACCATCGCCGCCGTTGCTGACAGCACGCAGTTCGGGACACGCTGGTGGGAGCATCGACAATGGGCCAAAACGTGCTTCGATGAGTGGCTTCGCTTGATCTGGTGGAACGCAGTTGAGCGTTGGCGCTGAGCAAAACCGTTGTCCGGCGCGCCAATTGCCCCCAATGGATCATAAGTTTTCCACCGAAAAAGTGGCTTTCGGGCACAAAAGGCATTGACTCAGAAACAACTAGAGGGGTACGATTCGTGCAAAGGTCACCAACACAGTTATTAACGGAGTGTGGGAATGCGCGGGTCCGCGTTCAGCGGTGTGGTGAGTTGCGTGCTGTCGATTTTGTTCCCGCTGTCGCTGTTTGCCGCGGACTCGAATGCGGCGATGCTCTATACCAATGGCGCCGTCTGGGTCAATGGCGCACACGTGCCTCGTTCCTCATCTGCTATCTTTTTCGGAGATCTCTTGCAGACTCGCTCCGATTCGATCGCGAACATCAATCAGCCCGGCTCTACGATCACGGTTTTCGCTGATTCACTGATCAAGTTTCATGGCGATTCCCTCAACATTGAGCATGGCGGAGTCGCGATTTCCACGTCGCGAGGCATTAGCACGGTCGCCGGCGATGTCAAAGTATCTCCCGCGACCAGCCATTGGACGGAGTTCAATGTAGTCGACGTGGATGGCACTGTCCGAATCGCTGCCCGCAAAGGTGACTTGACCATCAATGATGGAAAAAGCACCGTCATGCTCGCGCAAGGTCAGGAGACAAGCCGCGACGACTCCAGCAGCAGCGACGATGAAAATGGCGGAAAGAAGAAGAGAAAGAGGCAATCGCCCGGCGCTGTTCCGGCCGCAGGTGGTGGAATTCTCAATTCCCCATGGGCCGTCGGAGCTGGGGGCATCGCAGCCGGCGGTGTGGCGATCTGGGTGCTCGGATTTCACAACGATGATCCGGCAAGTCCATCGAAGCCTTAGACACGAGTGGGGCTTTGAGACCCAGCGGGACGGAAATATGTCCTCGGAAATGTATTTTTTTGCAGCAGCCCGAGATTGGAAATCAATTCAACTCCTCCCCCAATCGATGTAACCGATTGATTTTTAAGGATGTTTATTTAAATCATCGGCAATAGAAGTTGGCCTCTGTCGTGCATCGTCGAACCGAGTACAATGGTTCAGGCCCTGCCTTCCGGGGCTTCCAGCACTTCCTACAAACAGGGGAAACTTTTTCAACAGACGGTGTTTGGAACACCTGAAGTAGCAGGTTGACTATGGCGTCGATCCAGTCCGACGATTCGATTTTGTTTTCTTCGCTCCCGAAGTGGAACGCTCCGTGGTATGAGTTCTTTCTGAGCTATGGAGTGCAGACGGTTGTGATCGCGATCCTTGTTTGGATCCCGATTCTACATCCAGAGATTCTCGAGCAGCCCAAAAAGGACTATCACGCAATTGAGCTCGTTCCGACACCGGTACCGGTGAATCACACACCGCAGCGTCGGCTTCCGGAACCCGTTCGCGTCGCGAAACTCGATCCTCCGCCAGCATCTCTCCGTTTGCCCGCTCCCCAGCCGCAACCGAAACCGAAGGTTGATGAAGCTCCCGTGCCCGAGGTGAAACTGGCGACCAAGAAACTCGATCCCATACCCGCCACGGCGCCGGTTATGCCAAAACAAGCTGTTCGGACCAATGTTTTCTCTACCGGAAGTTCGGCTCCGCAAACGATCAATAAGGCTCCCGAACTGGTGCAGACGGGCGGATTTGGCGATCCTAACGGCATACCTGCCCGCACAACCCAGACTCGCGCAGTGAATATTGCCCAGGCCGGGGGCTTTGACATGCCCACGGGCCCCGGCTACGGGAACGGGACGGGTGGTGCTAAAGGCGTGCGCGGCGTCGTCGCCAGTACTGGATTCGGCAACGGTGTTGCCACCGGAACAGCGCGTAGCGCGAGTTCTGGACAAGTTCGGCAAGCCGGCTTCGGAGATGCCGACGTGCCCGCACCTCCGACGGTGCAGTCACGTCCCGCAGCGCAAGCAGCTGCACATCTAATCCCTGCGGAAATCCTCTCTAAACCGGTGCCCGCATATACGGACGACGCCCGTTCCAAGAAGATCGAGGGTGAAGTGCTTCTCGAGGTTGTGTTCGAAGCCTCAGGGAGGCTGCGGGTATTGAAAGTAGTGCGTGGGCTCGGACACGGTCTGGACGACTCGGCAGTCCGTGCCGCGGAGCAGATCCGCTTCAAGCCCGCTTTGAAAGACGGCCAGCCCTCAGATTCAACGGCCGTAGTGCATATCATTTTCCAGTTGGCGTGATCAACTCCCAGAAGGTTCTTATGCGAATCGTTGGTTTCAGTTCGGCATTGCTTCTCAGTCTTTTGGCTTGCAGCTTCGGAGCCACCGCTCAGGACACGTCCGCCACTCCGTCACAGTCCGCAGTGAGTCCTGGCAGCGCTCCTGCTGCGGCTTCGGGTGTCCCCGCGACGGCGCAATCACCCTCGGATCCGACAACTGCGCCGGCAGGTTCGACCGATACGGCGCCAGCCGGCACGACCGCCCAGCCGGCAACTCCAGCCGCCTCGACCCAGCCGTCGGTACCTCCTCCTCAGGCCATGGACTCGGCTCCTCCCGCAGCAACTCTCAACGACGTGATCGATCGGGTGGTCCAGCGCGAGCACTTCTTCGTCGCCCAGATGCGTCACGTGCATCCTCTGGTCGAGACCTACCTGCAGAACCTGAGGAATGACTCCGATGGGAATGCAGTTCCCATCAACGACCAGTACTTTCTGGGCCGCCTCGAAATGTCGGACGGGCCCGACGATGTTTCGTTCACCGATCAACCCGGGTTCGGCCATCGCATGCTGAGCAAGCTGACAGGAGTCTACTCGTTGCACTTCCTGCCGATGGGTTTCGCGCAGATGGTGCTGCTGGACACGGATTTCCAGAAGAAGTACTACAAGTTCAACTTTGTGCGCCGCGAGTTTCTGGGCGATCTGCGCTGCCTGGTGATCGACGTTCAACCTCGTAAAGGTGACAAGACCGCAAGGTTCATGGGCCGGATCTGGGTAGAAGATCAGGAGTATAACGTTGTCCGGTTTAACGGGACCTACTATCCGCAACCCAAGATCAATTTCTTTTTCCATTTCGATAGCTGGCGCCTGAACATGCGACCCGGCGTCTGGTTGCCGGCCTACATTTATACGGAAGAGTCGAACCTCAAGACCGGCCTGACCAAGACGATGCACTTCAAGGCTCAGACGCGCCTCTGGGGATACGATCTGAAAGGTCTGGGCAAGAATGAAGAGTTCACGCAAATATTGGTCGACGCTCCGCAGTCGGTGAAGGACCAAAGTGATGCGGCTGCTGATGCCACCCCGATCGTTGCAGAGCGCATGTGGGAGAAGCAGGCGGAAGAGAACGCCATCGAGCGGCTTCAGAAAATTGGGCTGCTCGCTCCTCCAAGCGAGGTGGATAAAGTTCTCGCAACCGTCGTAAACAACCTGCTGGTCACGAACAATATCGATCTGCAGAGCGACTTCCATTGCCGCGTAATGCTCACTGCTCCTCTGGAGTCGTTCACGATCGGCCATACCATCGTTATGAGCCGCGGGCTGCTTGACGTTCTTCCGGACGAGGCCTCCTTGGCTATGGTGCTCGCACACGAACTCAGCCACATCGTTCTCGGGCATCACTTCGACACAAAGCTTGCGTTCAATGACAAGTTGTTGTTTCCTGACCAGGAATCCTTCAAGAGACTGGACTTCCGGCACACTCCGGCTGAAGAGACGGCGGCTGATGCCAAGGCCATGGAACTGCTGAAGAATTCGCCCTACAAAGACAAACTCGGCAATGCCGGATTGTTCCTGAAGGCTCTTCAGCAGCACGCTGCGGATCTCCCGAATCTCATTCGTCCGCACTTGGGGAACAGCTTCGGAGACGAGAAGGACACACGTATGTCGGCCCTGCTGCAGCAAGCTCCTGCACTCGACCCCAAGCGGCTCGACCAGATTGCGGCTCTGCCACTCGGCGGGCGCATCAAGGTCGATCCCTGGAGCGATCAGGTCGAACTCTCGAAGGGAAAACAGGTGGCACTCACGTCAGTTCGCGAGAAAATGGAGTTTGAGATCACTCCGTTCTTCCCTCACCTGAACCGGCTGTCCACTAGTCCCGAGAAGGTCGCGCTGACCACCACAACTCAGCCCGGAGACGTGAAATAGTTTTCGAGAGTTGGATGAGGACGACGTCAGGCGTGGCGCCGTCCGAGGGCGAGCCTACACTCAGGTCGGCAGTCCATTTAGGAAGCGACCTCGGTCTGCTACTGGATCGCGCTGCCCACAGAAGAAAAAACGTTGTTAGCGTTCGATCCGATCAGGCGAATCGTGCCCACGACGATCACGAGAATCACGGCAAGCATCACCGCGTATTCCGCTATGTCTTGGCCACGTTCGTCCCTCCAAAGTAGTTCTAGGACGTTTTTCACAAAGCTCCTCGTTATCGAACCTCTGCCCATCAACTAGGCGGAAGGCGTAAGAATCTTACCTGCGCACCCCACTGCTGAAATTTTGTTCGATATGAAATATCGTAAGCTTCCCACATTTCCGGGCCAATGGCCCAGAAGTGCCAGCAATCCATCCCTTGCGTAACAAGCGCCATGTTACGCGATGCTCTTCAGCGGCAACGCCTGATTTACGGCAAACAATGCCAGCTCTAAACGTGTGGAAACACCCAACTTATCGAAGATATTGCTGAGATGGTGTTTCACCGTATCTTCGCTTATTTTGAAGTACTCCGCGATCTCCTTGTTCGAGTATCCTGCCACGACCGCCGAGACAATCTCTAGCTCGCGCGGGGTGAGCCCGAACTTTTTCTGGCGTGCCTCATCGTGGGATGACTGCATCAAGGTCCGCAGATACTGAACGAGATTGGAGACACTCTCCCGTCCAACCCAGTACTCGCCGGCCATCACGGTTTGGATGGCTTTTAGCAGGAGTTGAGTGGCGGAGTCTTTGAGCACCACTCCGCGGGCGCCCAGTTGCAGGGCCTCCACGATCTGGCTTTTTTCAGCAGCGGCAGTGAGCAAAATCACACGCACTGGAATCGCGTTGGCAGGTTGGCTCAAGTCTCGCAGGGCCTCTAGCCCGGGATGCTTCGGCATTGCCAAATCGAGCAGGAGAATGTCAGGTTTCAACTGCTTTGCGAGCTTGACCGCTTCGGCGCCGTCAGAGGCTTCACCCAAAACTTTTAGGTCAGCCTCGGCTTCCAGCAACCTGCGCAAACCGTCCCGGAAGATCGGGTGATCGTCTGCGATCACCAACCGAATCTGCTGCGTCTTTCTAAAATTCATGCGGCACTTCCCCGTTCCGGGGCACAGTGATCTCTAGACGCGTTCCCTGTCCGGGATTTGATTCTACCGTGAGTTCTCCGGCAATCAAACGTACGCGTTCCTTAATGATCATAGGCCCCTTGCCGTCTTCATCCATACGATCTTGCGTGTATCGGCCTGAAAACGGAAAACCCTTTCCATCATCTTCGACTGTCAGGCTCCACCTCGGCCCGCTGGACGCAAGGCGCACCAGCGCGTGGCGTGCTCCACTATGTTTCCTTACGTTCACCAAGCATTCCTGCACGATACGCAGAATCTCCCGGCAAACCCGCTGTGGCATGTCCAACTCTGCGAGATCCGTGACGAAGCGGGCGTTAATTCCTGTTTCCCGCTGGAATCGCTCCACCGTGTCGTTTAACACGCCAAGCAGGCGCTGCGAATCGACGTCGATCGCCTTCATCTGTTGCATCAGCTCGCGCAGCTTCAAAACTTCTTCGCGGAGCAATGCCTGGATACGCCCTAATTCACCCCCAACTGGCTTCCCTGCCTCGGACTGGCGACGCAGCACGTCGACTTGCATCTCGACTGCGATTAACGATTGCACTGCGCCATCATGCAGTTCCCGCGCGAAACGAGCTCTCTCAGCGGCTCCCGCACGCCGACGCAGCCGGTGCAGCAAGTACACGTTGTAAACTGCTGGTCCAACCTGGTGGAGGAGGTCCAGCAGGAAACGAAGCTCCTCCTGTTTCTCTCCTCGCCAGGACGGATCGAAGAGAAAAACCCGGCCTCTCCACTCACTGCCGAATAGAAACGCTACCGTCACGAGAGACTTGAAAGCTTGTGCGCTTCGAAGCCGTGAGAAAGGCGTAACATCGTCCACCGCCGTCTCGTTTCCGTTGGGATCCAGGGCGAGCGTTGTCCATCGATCTCTCTCAACCGTTGCGTAGCACACCTCTCCCGGAAATTCATCCAGGTAGCTCCTGGCGTCTTTGAGACCAGACTCCAACCAGTGGAACTCCGATGGTGCGCGGCCTTTAGCCTTGATGAGCTCTCCGACGAACACTCGCTTGCTGTGAATCTCCTGCGATGCAACCATCACGCGCGAAGCGCCATACATTGACATCAGTTCGTTAAAAATCCGTTCAATCGTGCCCGTCAGACCAGCTTCCACACGGATTTTTGAGAGTGTTCCTGTGACCAGCGCCTTCTCCGCGCGCAAATGTTTCTGCTGCTCTGCCAGATAGCCCAGGAGCAGTCCCATGACCAGCAGGTAAATAGACAGCATGAACAGCCGCTGCGGTTCGAATTCCTGAATATTTACATGCAAACCAGTCAGCGCGCGCAGCCGTAAGGTTCCTCCCGGGCTCAGCAGAACATGCCCAACCACCAGGCTCTCGATCCAGAGCAACGCAACCTCGGCGGCGGCAGTGCCGAGCGTCTCCCAAAGGCCCCAGCGATACGCAGCGGCTGCCAGAACGAAGAAGAAAAACAGGAAAAACGGGGTTCTCGGCCCCTCTGCAAAAATCGAGATCAACGCCGGCCATACCACATCGCCCGCGTGCACCAGCAGACGAAAAGCCGATGTGGACTGCTGCCTGCGACGCAACAGCATCAGGATGAGAATTCCGTTCGCCATGTAGAAGACGAACAGGCCATAGGCGGCCCAGGAATGTCCCAGTTCCGTGGGATCCATGCGAATCGCCACTAGGGTCGACACTGCCAGGAAAACGCGGGCCGTGGCCAGCCAGCGCTCAATACGCCGGGTTTCCCCCGGATCGACCGGAACCCTCAATCTCCAGGAACGTCGGTAGCGCTCAACGTGAGGATTCAATTGAGTGGGTCTCCACGAGAGTGGCGGATACGCTGCACATTATTGAATAACAAACGCTTAACAGCAAGTGAGAGTCCGGGCACAATGGGCCAAGGCATTCTCCAAATTTTATCTTGACGTTTGCATCTAGGTTACTACAGTAACCGATGCCCGCGCCGAAAAGACCTCTAGAATACGGACTAGGAGTCGTGTGTGCCGCTGAGCAGGAAATCGGTCTGGTTGGGCGCAAGCATCACCCCGCTCGCTGCCCTAGTGATCGTAGCGCTCGCGATGCCGCGTTCGTTTGCACTGACTGCGTTCAGTGACGTAGTCCAGTGCTTTTTGCTCCTCTCGGGTACTCTCGCTTTCATCCCCTTGGCTTTACGCTCTCGCGGACGCGTACGTCTGTTCTGGTGGCTCATTACGCTCGGCGTGGCCTTCTGGCTTCTCTATCAACTCTATTGGACGTATTACGAGATGATCTTGCGCCGGGACGTGCCTGATCTTTGCGCCTGGGATGTGGTCCTGTTTCTACATATCGTTCCTTTCATGGCAGCCCTGGCATTGCGACCCCACGTGCCACGGGACGAGTATGCAGCCCGGATTGGTCAACTTGATTTCGCCCTGCTGCTGGTGTGGTGGTTGTATCTGTACGTGGTGATCGTGCTCCCATGGCAGTACGTCGTGCCTGACATCTCCGCGTATAACGGCAATCTCAACGCCCTGTATTCAGCCGAGAAACTCGCTTTGCTGGCGGGACTCATCGTCTGCTGGATCATCAGTAAGGCACAGTGGAAGAAGCTCTACGCGGCATTGTTTGCGATGAGTCTCTGCTACTCGGCGAGTTCAACCATCGCAAATTGGGCCATCGCGCGCAACGCATATTACAGTGGGAGTTTATACGACATACCGCTGGTAGCGGCCATGGCATCACTCACCTGGATCGGGCTTTGCACCACAGCGGAAAAACCTGGTCCAGTGGCCTCGGGTTCCACGGTGTATGGAGTGTGGGTAGCGCGTTTCAGCATGATTGCCGCATTTTCGCTCCCACTGTTCGGCGCATGGTCGATGTCCAGCCTGATCCCTTCGCGCATCCGGGTGTTTCGTCTGGGGCTGACATTACTCGCAGCCTTGTTCATGGGAATCATGGTCTTGGTCCGGCAGCGGATTCTCGACCGCGAGCTTTCGCGCCTGCTACAACATTCTCGCGATTCGTTCGACGGCCTGAAACGTTTGCAGGCACAGATTCTTCAATCGGAAAAGTCAGCTTCTATCACGCAACTGGTTGGAGGCGCGGCTCACGAACTCAACAATCCCATTACAGCCATGCTCGGATACTCCGATCTCCTGCTCAGCACATCCCTTACTCCCGAGCAGCAGCCGCTGGCCGCGAAGATTGGGTTGTATGTGCGTCGCACCAAGTCTCAGGTGGCCAGCCTGATCAGCTTCGCCCGCCAATCGCCGTCTCCCAAGTCTCCTCTGGATCTCAACACTCTGGCTCGTACCGCTCTAAAGCTCACCCAGGCCCAATGGGAATCCGCAGAGATCGAGATTCGAGCCGACTTCGACAACAATCTGCCCAGAGTGCTGGGAGACTCCAACCAGTTGTTGCACGTGTGCCTGCAGCTTGTAACCAGTTGCCTGCACGCCGAAAGCGAACGAGGCGGGCGCTCGTTGAGCATTCGTTCTGCGCAGCTCGGCGAGAACTGCATCCTTGAGGTTACAACGGAAGCGAACGGTTCGACTGAGAACGGTGAATCGCATGCATGGTGCGGAACGTACGAGGAGAGCCTCGGACTCAGCGCCTGTCGAGGAATTCTGCACGAGCACCATGGAGTCGTATCCTGTGAGCAGCGCAACGATGGCGCAGTCGTCCTGCGCGTCGAGCTACCCGCCATGCCCGCCGCAGTTCCTCAGCCAAAAGCAGCTACGGTGCCGGTGCTGTGGCGATCTCAACCGTCCTCTTAAGCTGGCCACAAGCCGCGTAGATGTCGCGGCCCCTTGGACGCCGCACAAACGCTGGAACTCCGGAGGCACGCAAAATTGCCTGAAATTCTGTTACTCGCGCCGGGTCAGGCGTGGTAAAGGCAATGCCAGGCCCAGCATTCAGCGCGATCAGGTTGACCTTGCACCGGATGCCCCGCAGCAGAGCCGCGACCTCCTGCGCGTTCTGCGGCGCGTCATTCACTCCACTGAGTAAGACATATTCGAAGGTGATCCATTCACGGGTGCGCAGCGGATACTCCCTGGCTGCGGCCATCAGCGATTCGAGATGCCATTTCTTGTTCAGCGGCATCAACTGCGTTCGTAGCGTATCGTTCGATGCATTGAGAGAAATCGCAAGTTTCGGCCGGATCTTCTCCGTCCCGAAATCATGAATGCGGGGAATGATCCCTGCCGTAGATACCGTCATTCTCCGTTCGGCGATCCCAACTTCCTCGACCAGCAGGCGTGCTGCCTTGATGAAGTTCTCGTAATTCAGAAACGGCTCGCCCATGCCCATAAAGACGAGATTGATGCGATCTCCGGGTGGCGAGACATTCTGCTCCTTGAGCACTGCGCAGACTTGTCCGACAATCTCTCCCGCGGTCAGATTTCGTTTCACACCAAGCTGCGCGGTCAGGCAGAACTGGCAATCGACCGCGCAGCCAACCTGACTGGAGATGCAGATGGTCGAACGGCCCTGGTTCTTGCCCTGGTTCTTGCCCTGCGTCTGCTTTCGCGACGACTCCTCTGGAGCCTCAACGAACCTCTCAGCCACCTCTCCCGCCTCGCTTCCGTCCCCGGCCTCGCCTCCATCGCCTTCCGGCATCCACACGGTTTCGACGCTCTGGCCGTCGGCAAATGCCATCAAATAGCGCACGGTACCGTCCTGTGACACGAATCTCTGCTGGAGCCGCGGCATCCCCACAGACATGCCCTCTCCAGAGAGCTTCATCCGGAGCGTCTGAGGCAGGGTGGAGACTTCCTCCAACGACTCCACCCGCTGACGATAAACGGCGTCGAGCAGTTGCTTGGCCCGGTAAGACGACTCCCCAATGCGCTCGACGACCGCCGCCACTTCCTTGCAGTCCAAGCCGAGCAATTCGAGTTTTGTCGAGTCAGGCAACAGCTACCTTCGTATTGAATGACCAAAGCAGATACAGATTTCGCCAGTCTCCTCAGTTTACAGGCTCTGACGAAAGAACACCTAAGTTGCTGATTCTATTAGACCAAAGTTGCCCCGCACGGATGCCCGACGTGTGTCAGAATAGTTAAGGTTCATCTTAGCTCGCTGGGGATTCAAGAAAACGAGCGCCGTACAGACAATGGCCCAAGAAGTCCGCAATATTCGTCGTCAAAAACTGCCCAATGGTCTCACCGTCATCACTGAGCAGATGCAGCACATACGCTCTGCCTCGATTGGCATCTGGTTGGAGACCGGCTCCCGGGACGAGGAGCCCGAATGGAATGGCATCTCCCATTTCATCGAGCACATGGTCTTTAAGGGGACCAAGCACCGCAGTGCCGAGGAGATTGCCCGGCAGGTGGACTCCATTGGCGGCAACATGGACGCCTTTACCGCCAAAGAGTGCATCTGCTTCAACGTGAAAGTCCTGGACGAGCACATTCCTACGGCCCTGGACATCCTGAGCGACCTCGTCTTGAATCCTGTCTTTGATGATGCCGATATCACCCGCGAACGCGGTGTCATCATGGAAGAGATCAAGATGGACGAGGATAACCCCGATTATCTCGTCCACGAGATCTTTACCCAGAACTTCTGGAAGGATCACCCGCTGGGGAAGCCTATTCTGGGCACAAAAGAGACGGTGAAGCGCTTTGAGCGACGGCCCATTCTCGATGCTTACGCTCATCGATTCGCACCCAACAACATCATTGTCTCTGCCGCGGGAAATCTCGATCATGACCAGTTTGTCGAGCTGGTAACGCGTCAGTTTGAACACATGAAGCCCATGGACAACGGCTTCCATTCCACGGCTCCCAAGATCGTTTCGCGGATCACCCTTCGCAACAAAAAGGCTTTGGAACAGGTCCAGCTTTGCATTGGAGTTCCGGCGCATCCGATTGCGCATGAAAAACGTCATGCAGGTTACATCCTGAACACGGTGCTCGGCGGCGGCATGAGTTCGCGGCTTTTCCAGAACATACGCGAACGTCAAGGCCTGGCCTATTCCATCTACAGCGACCTGAACCCATATCGTGATACCGGATGCCTGGCCGTGTATGCAGGCACTTCCCTTGCATCTGCCGCCAAGGTCGTCCAATCGGTCGTTAGCGAGTTCCGCAACCTGAAGACTGACCAAGTATCGGAGGACGAGCTGCGGCGCTCGAAGGCTCAACTCAAGGGCAGCTTGATGTTGTCACTCGAATCCAGCACTTCCCGCATGTCGAACCTCGCCCGTCAGGAAATGTACTTCGACCGCTTCTATGATCTTGACGAACTGATTCAGCGCATTGAAGCCGTGACTGCCGGCGATCTCACTGAATTGGCGAATGAGTTCTTCAAAACCGAATCAGTGGCCGTAACCGCGTTGGGCAACCTGAACGGCTTGAAACTCACCCGCGATCAGCTTGCCTGCTAGGCCGTAGTCTCCAGTGATTCCCCATTACCTCGACGCGCCCGCCCGCGAAAGGACAAATCCATGAAAAGACTTTTCAGCACTGTGACCCTCGCTTGTGCTCTCTTCACATCTCTGGCTGCGTTTACTCAGGACCAGATGAAGCAGGACAACATGAAGCAGGACAATGCCCAGCACGACACCATGAAGAACGACCCGATGAAAAAGGAAAAGCAAAGCAAGAAAGCCAAAAAAGATCAGATGAAGAAAGATGACATGAAGCAGGACAACATGAAGCACGATGACACGAAGAAAGATGAGATGAAGAACAACTAGCGTCCGGTTACCGGGCGCAGGCATCGGGCCGGCGCCCTCTTTTCGTTTTACCTTCGGATTTAGGCCTTCATCAGCAGCCGATCACTGTCCGCTGTGAATTTGATCTTCATCGCTATCGTCGTTCAGATTTGCTTCCAACTCCAGTGAAGTACGTCCTACGGAAGCCGTCTCCAGGTATTTCCGCATGCAGCGCACGCACGGGACATATCCTTCCTTGATCGCTTCTTGGGCGGTAAGAGTCCGCTCTTTGTCCTTGTTGTGAATGAAAGGGCAACCTGGGACATGGAATTCCTTAGCATCCGCCGAAACCACCACCCGCATTTCTGGAGGAATATTGTGTCCCGGCTGAGCATGTTCGGAGAGCAAGGGATGGGGCACAGATAACGAGTTGGCAATACGAAAACCCCCGCCAATAAGAAGCAACGCTGCAACTGGAACCAGCCACGCCGACCACAGCCTCCAGCCTCTGCTCTGAAGACGTGTTTCCTGAACTAAACGTCTTTCCAGTCTCCGGCTGAATCCTGCCGGCACATCGATCATGCGCTCGTCACTATAGAGTCGCAATACATTGCGCGTACCTTCGAGCACTGACCTGCACCGCTCGCACATGCGGAAGTGGTCCTCCATCGCGCCCCGAATTTCGACATCGACCTCTCCTTCCAGGTAGTTCGAGATCTCCTGCCATACGTGTTCGCACTGGACTACCATGGTTTGGTCCCCTTCTCGAATGGCAACCGGCTAAACCAGCCCTGTTGCCATCCGCCTGCCAGCAGATCCCGCAGCATCAGCCGCGCGCGCAATAGTCGCGTCTTTACCGACGCAACAGAAATACCCAGCGTATCTGCCGTTTCCTGAATATTCAGCTGCTCCATATCTCTCAGTACGAAAACTTCTCGATATTTACTATCCAACGTGGCTAGCGCGTCCGCCAGTTTCTGGCGCACCTCTTTGCGCTCGAGCGCCTCTGAAGGGATCTCCCGCCAGTCCGCGAAATCCCTCGGCATATATTCGCCTTCTTCGTCGCGATGGTCGTCAATTCCTTCCATCTTCGCCGTCCGTTCTCTTCGTCTACGCATTAGCGCTTCGTTCACAGTGATCTGGATCAGCCACGTGCTGAAGCGCGCTTCGGCGCGAAATTGTCGGATGTTGGCCAGCGCCTTCAGCACTGCCTCCTGCGCTACATCTTCAGCGTCGCTCTCGTTTCGCAGGATCGACAGCGCAGCCGCATAGATGCGGCGCTCGTAGGGCCGGACCAACTCGTAGAACAACTCGCTCTCGCCACGTTGCACCCGCGCGATCAGATCCTGTTCGCGCGTCATGTCGCCAACTCCCGGGCTGTTAAAGACCACGTTCGCTTCGGCCATCTCCCCCGCCGTGTCAGTATTCTGGATCTTTCTTCCAGCCCGTCAGCATGGAAACAAAGTTGTTCCAGCCGTGCAGCATCACCATCACCAGATGGCCAAAGACAAACGCAAGAATCGCCCACATCACGATGAAATGCCACAACCGTGCCCAGTGAAAGCCACCCATCAGCCAGGCAAGCCAGGAGAGCTGAACCGGCTTCCAGATCGCGAGCCCCGTCAAAACCGAGAGCACGCCCAATCCGACCACCGTGGTGTAAGCATGTTTCTGAAGTGGGTTGTAGGCCTCTCGCAACTGCGGTTTCGCACCAAAGAAGAAATAGTGCTTCACCATCGGCCAGACTCCCGGAATGTCTCGATGAGTGAATAGCACTTGCCGGTAGTTCCCGCTGAGAATCTCATAGCCGAGGTAGATCACGCCTGTGGCCATGTAGATCCACATGAACGTCAGGTGCCACTGCAGCGCACCACCGAGCCATCCGCCGATCGCAAACGCCTTGGGCCAGTGCAGCAGGTCTTTTTGTGGGATCTTCGCGCCGAAGCTCGGAAACGCCCGAAAGATCTGCAGCCCGCTCCCGACCATCACGAATAGCGCGACCGCATTCACCCAATGACACCAACGCACGATCAGAGGATGCTCATAGACGGCACGCCCGTCCGACTCGACCTCGCCGCCCTTGCTGCGGACAATCTCGACAACGGCACCGCTCATGCACCCTCTCCCGTTCTCAAGCAATAGTTGCCGCTTGAGCTACCAGACAGTTCCTTCAACGACCGAAATCCAACCAATGAACCATGCCAGATTCACAAGCCGTAAAACGACGAATAGCCCTGATCCTCCCAATACCCTACCTTGTCCAAGACGTTCGTGACCTTTAGATCCGTCAGATACTTCGCCTGCTTGTAACCAATCTTGGTGGGAACGTTCAACCGCAAAGGCGCGCCGTGCTCGCGGGTCAACGGACGATCATACATTTCGTAGCACAGCAACGTCTGCGGATGCAGGGCGGTCGCCATATCGAGCGATTCGTAATAATCATCTGCGCATTTCACCGTCACGAAGGGAGCGGTAACGTCCGCGCCGACTACGCTGAGAAAATCTGAGAGTCGCGCCCCTCCAAATCGGCCGACTACATCCCAACCTTCCACACACACGTGGCGCGTATTCTGGCGGACCATCGGCAACACCTGGACCTGATCGAGCGTGTACTCGCCCGGCTTCTTCACAAGACCAGTTACGGTCAATGTCCAGTTTTCAAAGATCACACCGGGATCATCGACGTCGTAATCGTTAATGGGAAATTTCTCGAATGGGGTCAAGTCAGAATCCGCAAAGATGGGCGCCAGATGCCCCGTGCGAAATATTTTGCCGGATACCCAATCACTGAAGCCGAGTCCCTTCTTCAGAAGAGATTCCTGAAATCGCGGAACTGCAAACGCGCCTAAGACCAGCACCGGACTCAGTTTTAGCAGCTCTCTTCGCGATATGCGGGAGAGTTCACGATCCGCAAGCTGCCGGCCGCCCAAATTTCTTGCTGCCTGAGCCGGAACAACCTCGGCGCTCTTCTCTCCTGAAATGGCTGGCTTATCTTCCGGGGCAGCCTTCGAGTCTTCGGCCCGCGCCGAACTATTTCCCGGTTTTTCGTTCTCTCGTTCCATCATTTGCTGGCTCCAAAAACCTCTTCTCATGGGATTCATACCAGCCCAGGAAGTTACGACAAGATACACTGCGATCCAAATTGGTAAAAGGGACTTCTGAGTACAGGAGGCACCATCTTTCTCTAGCCTTTGCACATGTTTCAAGGCATACTATGCAGTTAATTTTCACCGCCGTCCCTGGGTTTCACACATGTCGGATTCCAAGACGTTCTTGTCCAGAGCGAGTGGTCGCCCCGTCTCCTCGCCACAGGATTCCTCGCAAGAGCCCCAGCAGCGCCGCCTCATGCTGGTTGCACTTTCGTTGCTGCTCGTGGCTCTGGTCGCCGTGCTCTATCATGACCGCGACTTCTGGTTCCCCAACGTGGACGAGGCCGGACTCCAAAATCGGGACTCCGCTCCTGTTTCGAATCCGCCAGCGGTTGCTACCGAGAAGAATGCGACTATTCCCCGCAAGGCTCCGCGCAACCGTAGGCCCAGATTAAATGCGTCCGCCGAGAACGAACCGAGCCCGCCCGTAACAGCCGTTGCTTCCAGAAGCGTGCTCCCGCCGCTCGAGGTTGAAGTTGTTGCCGGAGACAAGCATCAGACCGTCCATCCTCCCAGTAATGAAGTCAACGTCGATTTAAATTCCGGATCACCCCAACGGACTTCGGGCGCTTTCAGCGATCCCGAAACCCCCGCCAACCTCACAACCAACGCAGCAGAGCGCGTCCAGATGTCGACCGGCACCTCGCAACTTGTGAGCCGCTCTGTGGAACCGGGCTACCCGCTGCTCGCGCGCCAGATGAAGGTGCAGGGCTCCGTAATATTGCTTGCAATGATCAGCCGCGATGGAGGGGTTCAGGACCTAAAGGTGCTCAGTGGTCCACCAATCCTGGCCACTGCGGCCCGCGAGGCCGTGCGCCAATGGCACTTTAAACCCCATTATGAGGGATCGCAGGCTGTCGAGACCCTCGCCCGAGTCACAGTCAACTTCACAATTTCCACCAATTAAACTTGCTAAAAGGGTTCGCGACAGGATCGTAGCCCCCTTCTGAAAAGCACGGAAAATATGAAACGCCGTGCACTCTTTCAAGTTGCAGGCACGCGCGCAGCCTCCCCCGGAATTGCTCACGCACGAAATTGGAACGTCTACTGCCGTGCGCCTGGGGCGCCTCAAACATGCTTATCCAAACTGTCGACCGGATGTAAATTACTGAACCTGCTTACCTTATCCCTAGCCAGCGGTTGCAACCCTTTTCTATCTTGAAGTCGCTATGGATTCTGCCGATGGCTCCTGTAGCCGCTCCGCGGGGGCAGACTCATGCTTTCTTTTGACGATTTTGAAATCTACCGGAACATCCTCGAAAGCCTTCCTACGGGTGCGTGCGTCTTGGACCTGCAGAAGCGGATTGTGCTTTGGAGCCATGGAGTCGAACGAATCACCGGTTATCTACGTCACGAGATCATCGGTCACTCCTGCATCGCAGAACCTCTGCTGCACTGTGACCAGCCGGGCTGCGAGTTTTGCAGTGAAGAATGCCCCGTGGCGCGAGCAATGAAGACCTCGCAGGCGGCGCAGGCGATCGGATTCCTTCACCACAAGTCGGGTCACGAGATTCCTGTACGCCTGCATGCCGTTCCTGTTCACAATCAGCATGGATCGGTAATCGGTGCGGTCGAAACGTTCACCGAGGTGCAACTGGCATCGAGTCCGGATCGCGGACAGGCCATGCGGCAGTTTCCCGAATGCATGGACCCGATTACCAGCGTCGCCAGCCGCGCCGTAATGCAATCGCACCTGCGTCAAGCTCTGGTATCCCGCGAAGAGGCGCACATCCCGTTTTCAATTCTCCTCTTGCGAGTGGAGGGATTATCCCGTTTCCGCGCGAACTTGGGCGCGGAGGCCGCAGCCTCTTTTCTTCGCGTCGTAGCACGCACCTTGGAGAGCACCCTCTGGGTCACGGATTACATTGGACGCTGGGGCGAAGATGAGTTTCTCGCCGTGCTGAGTGGCTGCACGGAAGAGGGGCTCCCGGCAGTGCGGGAGCGCATTCCCCGGATGGTGTCCCGTGAAGGAATTGAATGGTGGGGAGAGCGCCATTCGCTCCCCACTTCAATTGGAGAAGCAGTGCCCCAGGATGGAGACAGCCTGGGATCAATTATGCAGCGTGCAGAGAAGTCACTTGAGTCTGCCTCTGCATGGCGTGTCGGAGCATCAACGAACGCTGTAACTAGGCAATCCTCCGGGAGTTAAGGGAAAGAGATGTTCGCAATCATTGGCATCGTCGTCGTGTTTGGTTGCATTGTTGCCGGGTACCTGATGGAGCACGGCAACATTCGGGTGCTCCTTCAACCTGCGGAGCTCATCATCATTGGAGGAGCTGCCATCGGTACAATTCTCGTCGCCAACCCTCTGCACATCATCAAGAAGATCGCGGCAGGAATTGGAGGAGTGTTCGGCAGTTCCAAGTTCGGCAAGCAAACCTACATCGAGACTTTGAAAATGATGTATGACCTGCTCAACAAGGCTCGGAAAGACGGATTGATGGCGCTGGAAGGCGATGTGGAGGAGCCTGAAAAGAGCCCGTTGTTCTCCAAGAACCCGACATTCGTAAAGAATCATCACATTCGCGATTTTGTCTGCGATTCCCTGCGCATGGCAATTACGGGAGTTGACGCTTTCGATCTGGACCAGATGCTCGATCTCGATCTCGAGGTACATCATCAGGATGCTACGCAACCTACCGCGGCCCTCAGCACCATGGCCGATTCTCTGCCAGGTCTTGGTATCGTGGCCGCAGTTCTCGGAGTCGTAATTACGATGGGAGCCCTCGGCGGACCGCCGGAGGAAATCGGCCGCAAAGTCGCTGCTGCCCTGGTGGGAACGTTCCTGGGCATTTTGCTTTGTTACGGATTAGTCGGCCCACTCGCACAAAACATGGCGAAAGCGGCGGAAGAAGAGCACGCCTTTCTCTACGTTATGCGCGTGCTGATGATCTCATTCCTAAAGGGCACTGCACCCATCATGGCGGTTGAAGTCGCACGCCGAGCCGTCCCAGGTCATGTCAGGCCTTCCTTCAAAGAACTTGAACAAGCATGCCGCCACGGTGGCTCTTCCGCAGCCGCGGCGGCAGGCTCCTGATCGACATGGCCGCCAGCGACAAAGCGCGTCCGATTATCATCGTGAAGAAGAAAGGCGACCATGGAGGCCATCACGGCGGCGCATGGAAGGTCGCCTACGCCGACTTTGTCACTGCAATGATGGCGCTGTTCATCGTTCTTTGGCTGCTCAATTCAAGCAAGCAAGTACAGGAAGCGGTTGGCGGCTACTTCAAAGATCCCACCGGAACCTCTAAGAAAGTCGGATCGAACATGCTGGGCGCGGGAGAGAATTTCATCGTCACCCGTGACAACATGCCCAAACTCAAAGAACAGTTGCAACAAGCCATGCAGCAGATGACAGACTTCGAAAAACTAAAGAATCACATCGAGATGACCGTGACCACGGAAGGCCTCCGCATCGAGCTCTCCGAGGCGGAGAGCGGCACATTCTTCGACAATGGAAGCGCCGCCCTCAACGAAGATGGTGCTGCTCTTCTTGTCACACTTGCACAGGAACTGGGTAAGCTCCCCAACAAACTCTCGATCGAAGGCCATACCGACTCTCGTCCGTATGCGCCAACGGCCAGCTACGGCAACTGGGAACTTTCCGCCGATCGCGCCAACGCTGCTCGACGTGTGATGCAAGCCAGTGGCATCCGTACCGATCAGGTAAGCCAGGTCCGTGGATTTGCCGACCAGCGTCTGCGTACACCCGATACACCGCTCGATCCCGCTAACCGGCGCATTTCCGTCATCGTGCAGTACATTCTCAAGAATGAACCGGAAGAAACAAAGTTTGAGAGTGCCGGCGGAGGAGAGAAGCCGGACGCGCAAAACAACCAACCTGCTTCGACCTCAGAATCTGACGTGAAGAAATAAGCTGAGAACAGCGCCGCAACATCTACTGCCGATCAGATGCAGAGCTTGAGCTTGAAACAGCTTTACAATTGCTCCGGACTCCCAACGTACGCCGGGTCAGAACGAGTTCTCATTGTTGCCACGGATGTGCCACACTATCTGGCAGGAACCTTAATCAACCATGATCTCTTTCCAGCCAATCGGATATGTTCACAGCCCGTACAAGAACACTCAGGAAATTCCCGAGGGGATCTGGGCGCCGAACATCGGGCAGAGGGAGTCCTCGAGATTCTCCCGCAGTTTGAAACTGGACTCACCGACATCGAGGGCTTTTCTCATGTTTTTGTTCTGTGGGTGTTTGATCGCGTCCAGGGATTCGAGTTGCTCGGCACACCACCGTCTGACAATCGCGCTCACGGCGTCTTCGCGACGCGCTCGCCAAAACGCCCCAACCCGATCGGCCTGACAGTGGTGGAAGTAGACCAACGGGAGGGCAGGTCATTGCACGTCCGTGGAGTGGATATGCTCGATGGCACTCCGATTCTGGACATTAAGCCATATCTCTCCAGCATTCCTGAGGAAAAGCTACGCCGCGGATGGCTGGCTGAAGCTGAAGCGCGCCACGAGAACGCGTGGTAATCCACCCGTCATTCTGCATAAGCGATGGTGCTCAGCAGCGCATTCGCATCCTGCCGCGAGTCCAAACGCGTGTGTTGCACCACGATCGGCACGTCGGACTTGATCACGCTGGAATACTCCGTACCAACGGGAATCGGCGCCGGATCCTCCAGATTATTGAAGCGAATATGCTTCGTACGTCTTGCCGGGACTGTGATCGCGTATGGACCCACAGGATCCCTGTCTGAAAAGTAAACAGTGATTTGCACATGCGCTTCCTGCTCCGACGTGTTCAGCAGGCATGCGGCTTCGTGGCTCGTCATCTCTGGTGCAGGCCCGTGGCTCGTAGGTGGAATGTATCCTTCAGCAATTGACCAGACTCGTTTTCCCACTGCATTTATCATGATTCGACTCGAACTGCAGGTTTGAAGAATTGCTCAAGGAATGAGGGTCTCCATCACATCCTTGATTCGCTCTCCGACTCCAGCGGTTAGCGACCACGGACTCGGCTGGCGCAGGATATGTAACGTCCCGCGCTTGTCCAGCACGTCAAAATGCGTACTCTTCCCCTTGCGATAAAAGCGGATGCTGGCGACACTCTTGCCTACATGCAGGTTTCTCAGCGTAATTTCTGGAAGCCACTCTGGCAATTGCGGGTCGAGGAGCAGTAATTTCATCGGCGCAAATGGATAGAGTCCCAGCATCGCCTGAAGAATGGAAAACAGACAGGACGACGACCACGCCTGCGGCCAATTCGCCTTCGGATACAGCGCCGGAAATGGATGTTCCTCGTCCCGTGGATGGCCGCTGAAACACTCCGGCAACCGGTTGCACTCGAAAAGAGTGGTCGCCTCGAACATTCCGCGAGCGATCGTGTGTAGTTCGTCGATCAGGCCGTATCGCATCATGCCCATCGCAAAGCTCCCATGTTCTACCGGCCAGACGGCGCCACGGTGATAGCTATATGGATCGTATGCGGGATGATCGGCCGATAGCGTCCGCACTCCCCATCCGCTGAACATGTCGGGTTTCAAGAGCCGACGCGCGACCGGCAATGCGAACTCGTTCTCGACGATCCCACAGGTCAAAAGGTGCCCAGGGTTCGAAGCAATCGATTGGATCTGCTTTCGTTCGGGGTCTAGCCCTAGCGCATAGAACTTCTTGTCGGGCATCCAGAAGCGATCGTTGAATCGCTTTCTTAACTCCTTTGCCTGGTCGTAGAGCCGCCGTGCTTCATCGTGTTCACCGAAGAACCAGAACATCTCCGACATGCGCAGCTTCGCTACGTACACGAAGGCCTGCTCCTCGCAGGTCGATATCGGAGTGTCTACCTGCCGGCCATCCTCATACACAATCGCGTCGCCCGAGTCCTTCCATCCCTGATTCTTGTTCCCCTGTGAGGAAAGTGTGCGGTAGTCATAGAAGCCGTCGCCGAACAGATCGGTGTAGTCATCCTTCCATTTCAGGCCGAGTAGTGCTGGCTTCATCAGTGACTGAACCAGAGTCTTATCGCCAGTCCAGCGCCACAATTCGGAGAGAACGACTGGATAAAAGGAGGACGTAGTCGCTGCTCCGTAGTAACGAGTGCGCGGATTGTAGCAAAGCGAGGCCAGTGGCCCGGTGTGCGCTTCGTGCAGCATGCGGCCAGGCTGCTCATCACGCCAGTTGTTTTCTACCTTGCCTTGCCACTTCGGTAATTCGCATAACGCCCCGGCCATCATCGCCGTCGACGTAATCGCCGACTGCCAGCTCGCGGTCAGCGTATCGCGTCCAAACAACGCAACGTAGATAGGAAGTCCTGCCGCCATGACCCAGGCGCGGTCTCCATGATCCATATCCGGGAGGCGCAGCGAAGCCAAATCAGTCTTTGCCTGCAGGATGGCGGCCTCTACAACTCCAGCCAGCTTCGGATCCTTGTCCGTTTCAAAATGCGTTGCTTCCCTCAGGAAAAAGGCGCGCTTGCGTTCAAGTTCGTTGTCCGCGCCGAAGAACTGGCGGCAGTCATAGAGTGGCGGCATCTTCTTGCCCTCAAATACAGGTGTGAACTTCACACACGTATGCCAACGCTCTCCCGGGTCAATAGCGATCTTGAACCGCAATTTCGAATCGCGATAGCTCGCCGGGGAGTCCGCTTTCTCCACGCGCACAATGAGTCCGCGGTGCAGATGGGCGATTCCGCGGTTTCCCTGGTGTGAATACCGGTGACTATTGCGGTAGTCGTAGGTGAGTTCTGCCGCGTGCGCCGATAGACGCTTCCAGGATTTTCGTAGCTTGCCGAATTGCTTCCTCTTGAAAGTCTCGGCCTGATCGGCAAAATCGGCGTCCAATTCGATCTCGAAAACAATTTCCGCTGGCACCTGCGAGAAGTTTGTGAAGTCCACATCCTCGTGCACGCCGAGTCCGACGGTTCGAGTCACTCTCAGCTCGATCGTCTCTTCGGATACTTGCTCCATTTCTCCGGAGCCAGTGTCCTTCTTCCATTTGCTGCCGGGAGGCGGACTGATGTAATACCCCAGCCAGGAGTGTTGTTCGACGTTTGAGACGACTACCATCTGAGGCGGCTTGTCATTGACCAGATAGCGGTACCGCGACAAAAGACGCGTCTCGCCGTAAAACAAGCCGTGTCGGGGAAAATCTCCGATCAGCCCTTCGAGGTCGGTAGCCAGCACCGCCCGCCCCTGGCTGCAGTACATGATCCTGGGCCGCGGACTCACCTTCGCAATGGACCTATAAAGACGTTCGTTCATACCCTCCGCAATAACCGCTCGATCAGATTTTCGCTTTCTCCGTTATAGGCATGCACCGTCAGTCACCATGCCTCGCCCAGAGCATTCCCGCGGTCGCCAAAGATACGGCTCCGACAATAATTGCTGCCGCTCGAATCATCGATTTCTTCTGTGCCGCTTTCCGCGGCTCGACGAACTTTCTCTCCGGATACATGTGCGACTGCTTCTCCGGATGCAGGCCCATCTGCAGGACTTCTGCCAGGTGCAGCGCATGACGATTTGTTTCTTGTGCGATCTGCTCTTTGCAACTGAAGCCATCGGCCATGACAATGGTTGACAATCCGGCCTTGCGTACCTCGGGCAATAGCACGCGTTCCCCGCAAGCAACGGATACGTCGTACTTGTCTTCTTCGTAACCGAATGCTCCGGCCATCCCACAGCACCCGGATTCGAGCACCTGATAATCGAGGCCCGTCTTGTCCATCAGCGCGCGCTCTTCCTTCAGGCGCATGATGGCCTTGTGATGACAGTGCCCTTGTACGATCGCCTTCTGCTTCAACTGCGGAGGTTTGTACCCGTTCACCTTCTTTTCGAGAAATTCCGAGAGCGTGAACGTATTCTCCGCAAGCCGCGTCGCTTCTTGCGACTCGGGCATCAGATTGTGCATCTCGTCGCGGAATACCGAACAACAACTGGGCTCCAGCACAACCATCGGTATCCCCGCTTCGACATAAGGTGCAAGTGCATCAAGATTGCGATGCAGATAGGATTTCGCCATATCGAGGAATCCGTAGTCATAGAGTGGCCGCCCGCAACAGAGATGCCGCTGCAAAACTTGCACCTCGCAGCCGGCATCCTCCAGGACCTCAACGGCAGCCTGAGCCGTCTCCGGCATGAAGTGGTTGTTGAAAGTATCTGCCCATAGGACGACCTTGGAGGCGCCTTGATTCCTCGCCGGACGTTTGCGAAACCATGACTGGAATGTCTCTGACGCAAACGCAGGGATGCGCCGCTGCTTTGGGAACTCCGACCGCCATTTTCGCGAGATCTCTTAATCCTGGAACTTGCGTAAATAGATTCGCGAATCCCGGTGCAATCGAAGCCAGACGAGCCCACTTGTCGATCCATCCGAACGCATAGGCATACGCCGGCCTGAGCCGTCCCTCCCAGTAATGGGAAAGAAATTCAGCTTTGTAGGTCGCCACATCCACGTTGACCGGGCAATCTCCCTTGCAGCCCTTGCATGCGAGACACAGGTCCAGCGCCTCTTTTATATGCTCATCGCGCCACCCGTCTCCGATGACCTCCCCATTCATCATTTCCCATAACAAGTGTGTCCGCCCGCGCGTTGAGTGCATCTCTTCATGCGTAACCATGAAGCTGGGACACATCGTGTCTTGCCGCCCGTGCCCCTCCTCTCGCCGACACTTTCCGACTCCTACGCACCGTATGGCAGCATGCGAGAACTTTCCCTCATCTTCCGGAAACTTGAAGTGCGTCTTTGGCTCCCGCGGGCTGTAGGTCTCGCCCAAACGCAAGTTCTCGTCGATTCGGTACGGTTCGACCACTTTGCCCGGATTCATTTTCCAGTCCGGATCCCAAATCGACTTGAACTCTCGAAACGCGCCCACAATTTCCGGCCCGAACATTTTGTAAAGGAACTCCGCGCGCGCCTGCCCGTCGCCATGCTCGCCGCGAGAGTGAACCACCGTAATTGACCACAAGATCGGTGGCCTCTTCCATGAATGCCCGCCACTTTCGGATTCCCGGGGCACTCAGAAGATCGAAATCGACACGGCAATGAATGCATCCTTGCCCAAAATGTCCATACAGGGCCGCGCGGTACTGATACTTTTCGTAAAGTTTGCACAAGTCGCGCAAATAAGCCCCGACCTTCTCCGGAGCGATGGCAGAATCCTCCCAGCCAGGCCAGGTTAGATCCTGACCCGGTACAAAGGCCGTCGCCCCCAGACCGGCCTCGCGCAAATCCCAGATTTTCTCCCGTTGTTCGTCATCCACGTAAAGATCCATGGTTGGAGCATTCGGACCTTGGATCGATTTCATCGCCTCCCTTGCGATATGCTCGGCTTCTTCCTTTGTACCTGCGCCAAACTCCGCGAGCAGCCACCCCTTTCCTTTGGGCAATTCGGCCAAATCATCCAGTTGTGGCATGTTCTTTGTCTTGACGTTGTGGACAAGGAACTCATCGATCCCTTCAAGTGCAATCGGTTTGTACTTCAGAATCTCGGGAACATGATCCCCCGCCTCGTAGATATTCGGGTAACCCAGCACCAACATCACGCGCTTCGGATAGCTATAGACCAGTTTCACCTTCGCTTCGAGAATCGTTGCGAGGGTGCATTCGCTTCCCACCAGCGCTCGCGCGATGTTGAATCTTCCATCTTTCCCAGGAAGCAACTGGTCGAGGTTGTACCCGGAGACTCTCCGCGGTATATGCGGATATCTCTCATTGATCAGGCCCGCGTACCTCGTACGCAAGGATTTCAGACTCGAGTAGATCTCGCCCGTCCGCCCTCCGCGTCCAATTTCGTATTCCAGTTGCTTGTCATCCATCCAACCAACCGTCATTTGTGTGCCGTCGTAGAGTAGGATGTCCATCTCGATGACGTTATCGACGGCCTTCCCTGCCATCTGCGCGTGAGCGCCACAGGAGTTATTTCCGAGCATCCCGCCAAAGGTGCAGTGATTGTGCGTTGCGGGATCTGGCCCCCACGTCAACGTGTGAGGCTTAGCTGCATTACGCAATGTGTCATTGATAGTTCCCGGGAGTACCCGGGCATACTTTTCATCCGGGTTCAGCTCGAGAATTTGGTGCATGTATTTCGTCCAGTCGATCACGACGGCGACGTTGCAACATTGGCCTGCCAGACTGGTTCCACCTCCGCGCGAGAGAACGGGCGCACCATGCTTCCTGCATGCCGCCACCGTGGCAATCACGTCTTCTCGTGATTTCGGGATGACGACACCGATCGGGACCTGCCGGTAATTGGACGCATCCGTCGCGTACAGAGCTCTGCTTCCTGCGTCGAACCGTACCTCTCCCCGTACAGAACCGCGGAGTTCGGCTTCGAGTCCCGCGGCATCAACATCGTTCCGCCGCGTGCGCCAGGTTTGATTCAATTCGTCCGACGTAACCAGCGGAACACGATCGGCAGACATCTCTCCTCCTCTTTCAAGCAGCAAAACGTTCAGCATCCGCACGCTTAAGTTCAAATCCCAGACCCGGGCTGAAAGGATCCGGGCGTAACTCCCCGTTCACCGGCTCAGGTACACCGTCGAAAAACATTTGTTCGATGCGGGTGTGATCGTGGAAGTACTCCAAATGGCGTACCGGGACAGCCGAGCATCCCAGATGCATATGCAATAGCGGAGCGGTGTGCGCCGACAGCGGCAAATGGAATGCTTCGCAAAGACTTGCCGCTTGCAAAAAGCCGGTGATACCTCCGCATCGGGTCGCATCCGCTTGAAGTACGTCCACTGCGCCCGCTTCGAGCATGCTGCGGAAGTACCACGAGTCGTATCCGTACTCTCCCGCTGCGATCTCCATTCCTGCGGGAGCACGATCTCGCACCAGGCTCAACCCCGAAAGATCATCCGATGAAACTGGTTCTTCGAACCAGGTCACATCACATTCCATGAATCGCTCCGCTTGCTCCAGCGCCTGCTTGCGGCTGTACGCACCGTTGGCATCTACAAATAGTTGAGCCGCCGGTCCGATGGCCTCCCGAGCTGTGCGTACGCGCTCTATGTCCGCCCTAGCATCGCGCCCGATCTTCATCTTGACGCGAGGAATGCCCTGCTCGACCCATCCACCCAGTTGCTCCCGCAATTGTTTGTCGGAATACGACGTAAACCCGCCGCTGCCGTAGATCGGCACCGCAGCACGCACTTCGCCCAGCAACTTTACGATCGATAAACCGAGGATTCGCGCCTTCAGGTCCCACAGAGCGAAATCCACTGCAGAGATCGCCATCGAAGCAATGCCCGGGCGCCCCAGATTGCGAATGTGCCGAACCATCTCGATCCAGCAGCCCGGAATGTCCATGGCATCCCGGCCTTGCACTACCTTGGCCAGTTTGTCCCGGATGAGGCTTGCTGTAGCAGCATCCGCGTATGTGTATCCCAGACCGGTCTCGTTCGCCGCCCTCGCTTGCACCAGCACGAGAGTCGTGCTGTCCCATTCCAAAGTTCCATCCGACTCCGGATAATCTGTCGGAATACGATATATCGACGTCTTGATCTCCGTAATTCGGGTGCCGATGGAAGATGAAGATCTCATGGAATGCTTTTCTGTGCGACCGTGCAGTGAAGACCTGATTGATCGGTCTTTCCCGTTGTTTGAAGCTACAAAATTAGAGATGAGTTTTTCGCTTGTAGAGGTAGCCAGAGAATTTGTGAGACAGCAAACGGTTGCTTCGCAAGTGAACGCACCAGCCGTGGTTGGCATCTCTATTCCGAACGCGACACTCAGCATAGGAAGGGCTATCTCATGAACGCATCAGACGTACTCATCGAATCTCTCATCGATTGGGGCGTGGAGGTCATCTTCGGTCTTCCGGGCGACGGAATTAATGGAATTATGGAATCTCTCCGCACCCATCAGGACCGGATTCGATTTATCCAGGTCCGCCACGAAGAAGCAGCTGCGTTCATGGCCTGCAGTTATGCCAAGCACACAGGCAAACTTGGCGTATGTTTGGCCACTTCCGGACCAGGTGGCATTCACCTCTTAAACGGACTCTATGACGCGAAACTCGACAACCAGCCTGTTCTGGCCATCACCGGACTTCAATTTCATGACCTGATCGGCACCTATACCCAGCAGGACGTCGCTCTCGACAAGCTCTTCATGGATGTTGCCGTTTACAACGAACGCATCATGGGTCCGACGCACGTCGAGAGCGTGGTCGATCTCGCCTGCCGCACGGCCACCGCCTATCGCGGTGTCGCACACGTCACTTTCCCGGTCGATTTTCAGGAAGAAGAGGTCAAGTCTCGGGGGCGTTCGAAGCGCAACGTTCCGCACCATAGCTCCGATGTTTCCGCTCTCGGTGCCCGGCTTCCCAGCCGTGCCGATCTCGAGCGCGCCGCCGATATCCTGAATGGCGGAAAGAAGATCGCCATCCTCGCAGGTCGGGGCGCCCTGGACGCCACCGACGAGTTGGTGCAGACCGCCGAGATACTTGGCGCTCCGATCATCAAGGCGCTTCTCGGCAAGGCTGCCGTGCCTGACGATAGCCCTTATACGACCGGTGGTATCGGATTGCTCGGCACCAGGCCCTCGCAGGAGGCCATGGAAGACTGCGACACGCTCTTCATTGTAGGAAGTTCTTTTCCGTACATCGAGTTCATGCCGAAACCGGATCAGGCCAAGGGCGTGCAGATCGAACTCGATCCCAAACGCATCGGACTGCGCTTCCCTGTCGAGGTCGGACTCGTGGGCGACAGCCGCAACACACTTCGTGAACTGATTCCCTTGCTGCGTCGAAAAGAGGACCGAAGTTTCCTCAGCGCCGCGCAGGCCGGCATGAAGGACTGGTGGCAAGTCATGGAAACGCGGGCGACACGTCGCGACAAACCCATGAAGCCTCAGGTCGTCGCGTGGGAACTCGGCAAACAGTTGCGGAATGACGCCATTGTCACCTGCGACAGCGGCACCATCGCCACATGGTGGGCTCGCCAAATCCCGGTAAAACGCGGACAGATGCATACGCTCTCCGGAAATCTCGCCACCATGGCGCCGGGCCTGCCCTACGCAATCGCAGCGCAAGTCGCATATCCCAATCGTCAGTGCGTGGCTTTCGTCGGTGATGGCGGATTCTCCATGCTCATGGCAGACTTTGTGACCGCGGTGAAATACAAGCTGCCCATCAAAGTCGTCATCATCAAGAACAACACACTGGGACAGATCAAATGGGAGCAGATGGTCTTTCTCGGAAATCCCGAGTTTGGCGTAGATCTCCATCCCATCGACTTCGCCGCATTCGCGCATGCCTGCGGGGGAGTCGGTTTCACGGTTGAAGATCCGGCAGAGTGCGGGCACTCCATGCAGGAGTTCCTCAATGCGCCCGGACCCGCAATCTTGCAGGCGGTGGTGGATCCTTTCGAGCCGCCACTACCGGCCAAGATCAAGGTGGAACAAGCGCTGCGCTTCGCAGAATCGCTGGCTCGAGGGGAGCCGAATCGAAGCAAGATCGCGCTGACCGCGTTCTCCGATAAAGTACGGGAGCTGATCTAGCGTTCAAAACCTCGAGAGCTGGAGATGGCTCTTGGTGAGTAACGGGAGAGGTCGTGAAGACTGAAACGGTGGTTGTAACAGGCGCGTCCGCGGGGCTCGGCCGCGCCATAGCTCGTGAATTCGGACGCCGCGGCTCGAACGTCGGTCTTCTCGCTCGCGGTATCGACGGACTGAATGGTGCAAAGCGCGAGATCGAGGCCGCAGGCGGACGTGCGCTGGTCCTGCCTACCGACGTTGCCGACAGCGCAGCCGTAGAGGAAGCGGCCGCAGCCGTCGAAGCTCAACTCGGCCCAATCGACATCTGGGTGAACAATGCTATGGCATCGGTCTTCTCTCCGGTGAAGGAAATGCTCCCGGAGGAATACAAGCGCGTCACAGAAGTGACTTATCTCGGAGTGGTCTACGGTACGCTTGCCGCGTTGAAGCGGATGCTTCCGCGGGATCGCGGCACGATCGTGCAAGTGGGGTCAGCGCTCGCATATCGCAGCATCCCGCTGCAATCAGCCTATTGCGCATCGAAGCACGCGATCGCCGGATTCACGGACTCGCTGCGCTGCGAACTGATCCATGACAACAGCCATATCCACGTGACCATGGTGAACATGCCGGCGCTGAATACTCCGCAGTTCGGGTGGGTGAAGAGCCGCCTCAAGCACAAAGCACAACCGGTTCCTCCGATTTACGAGCCAGAGGTTGGAGCAAGGGCGGTTTATTGGGCAGCGCATCATCGACGCCGTGAGATCTACGTCGGCGCGCCAACCGTTGAAGCAGTCGTTGGGAACAAGATCGCGCCTTCGCTGCTCGACCAGTACATGGGACGCACAGGCTATGACTCACAGCAGACCGGCGAACCTGAAGACCCGGATCGTCCCAACAACTTGTGGAAACCGCTTCCGGGAGATCACGGCGCTCACGGCACCTTCGATCGTCGAGCTCACAGGCAAAGCTATCAATTGTGGGTTGATCTTCATCGAAAGTGGATTGCGATGGGAGCTGCGGGCGCGGCGGCGTTAGGAGTTCTTCTAGCCTCGATTCGGTCCAAGGGACCCATCGACAGAATGACCTCCGGCGTGAAGCGAGGGGTGAAAAAAGCGGCTTAGATCCGAACTGATGGCTGGGGTTTACTATTTTGTCATGCCCACCCCCCTCCCCCCCGGTCTACTGAAATCATCGACTTAGGGGAAATTTCGGATTTAATCTATGGCGCTCAACAACTTACGGGTAAAATCTTCAAAACATTGAGCTTAGCTCGATGTCTTTGAAGAGATTTACGCTCGCGCGCTGCGCCATGATCCCACGATCCGGGCTGTGCGCCGCAAGGTCAGATGTCACTAGGGCCTGTGGATATGTCGGTTCTCAGCGGTCGGGTTCGGTTACGCGAAGTACCTGATTCGCGGAGATATTGCGGAGTGTCTGAACGATGCCCGATGGCCAATGAATCACGATGAGATCTGTTGTGCTATCCGGACCGAGGCCAAAATGCACAGGTCCGTAGCTGGAAGAGGCGTACCCGACACTGGTCGTCATGTGATTGTATTGATGGCCGACCGTTTTGCTCACGATCTCAATCCTGGCGCCGATGCCGTCGCGATTGCTCTTTGTTCCGCGCAGAGCGATGTCGAGCCAGTGACTTGAGGCCTGGCTGCGGTTCATCCAGACTTCTGCTGGAGCGCCGAGTGCGGACACCACCACGTCCACTCGTCCATCTCCGTCGAGATCTGCGAAGGCACACCCGCGATGCCGAGCCTTGTGAGCGGCATCGAAACCAGCCTCTTCCGTTAATGCCTCCCATTTACCATTCGCGCCCAGATTGCGGAAAACCGTGTTGTAGTGATCGACGGGCTGTCCCGGCATGTCATGGGATTCCACATGACCGCCACTGACAAAAATGTCTTTCCATCCGTCGTTATCGAAGTCATATAACGCGGGACCGAAACCTGACATTTTGCGGCTAAGATCGCGCATCCCGCTGGGCGTGGTCGTTTCCTTGAAATCACCTTTGCCACTGTTCTGAAAGATGGGAAAGGTCTGGCTGGGAAGAGCGACGAACACTATGTCAGGATAACCATCGTTGTTGTAGTCGCGAAAATCCAGGCCCATGCCTGAGATGAAAGCGCCGTCCTCGGCCAACGCGACGCCTGCCTCAAGTGCTACTTCTTCAAATTTGTTGCCGGTGTTGTGGAACAGGGAATTGTAGGAGGCGTCGTTTGTAACAAAAAGATCCTGTCGTCCATCGAGATCGTAATCTGCAACTCCGACCCCCATCGCTTTCCCGACATGATCACGCACTCCCCATTCTTTGGAAACATCGCGGAAAGTACCGTCGCCGTTGTTCAGGAAAAGCTGATCCGGCTGCCCCTTGTAGTATCTCGGATGGCAGTAATCGGACACACCTTCGACCTGGCACAGCGCTTTATCGGAATATTGCCATTGCATGTAGTTGGCGATAAATAGGTCCAGCAGGCCGTCGTTGTTGACGTCCACCCACACGGCCGTGATTTCCCAAAACGGCCCATACTGCGGGTCAGGCTGGTTGATGATTGCGTCAAGCCCCGATTTCCGGGTGACGTCGGTGAAGGTTCCATTGCCGTTGTTGTGATAAAGGATCCCGTGGTGGAGGCCAGCTACGAACAGGTCGGGATGCCCATCGTTGTCATAATCCGCGACCGCCACTCCCATGTCATAGCCTGTTCCGGCCAGACCGGCCGCATCGGTGACGTCGGTGAATTTTCCATTTCCATCATTCCGAAAAAGGCGGTTGCGATACTTAGGATCATCCTTGTGCAGCGTCGCGATATTCGCGCCATTCGTAAAAAAGACATCTGGACGCCCGTCTCCGTCGTAGTCGAACACAGCCACTCCGCCGGGCATGGTTTCGGGCGCGTTACGCGCTGGAGTCTCATCGTTCTCCAGTACAAACGGCAGGGTCTTCAGTTCGAAATGAATCGCGGTCTTTTCCGGCGATGCAGCCGCGAGAAGCAAAAGGCAAGCAACCGAGAGGAGGAATGCACTCACTGCGAGGAAGGATGCTCTGGACATGTGCAAGACAGGATACTGAAAAAAGAAGGGTGGCCGAAGCCACCCTTCCGATTTTACCTGACGTTCGCCTCAGAAGTAGAACTTCACAGAGAACGTCATCACGCGCTGGCCAGTCTTAAATGCCGGCTTACCAGTCGTGACGCTGTTTTGATTCGATGTCGCAATTGAGTGAACCACGTAGGTGCAGTTGCCGGTGCTGTCCACCGTCAAACCAAGAGCGCCGCAGATATTGCCCATCGGCCCTGTCGCGGCACCTGGAATGACCATATTGGTGTTCTGTTGCAGATTGATCGTAGCGTCAGAATTACCCGCCAACGCAAACTGCGGCAACGGATGATTCAGGAAGTTCGTAGCCTGAACCCTGAATTGCAGCTGCTTATTTTCGCTGATCTTGAAGTTCTTGTAGATACCCAAGTCACTATCAAAGTAGGCAGGTGCGTGCACGTAGGGCCAATTGAATGTACCGAGTTGACCGAACGCCGGAGTTCCGAAGCAGTTCGGGTTAAAGTATGCCCCGGAGGCATGCTTGCGGGGGTCGCACGTGATCAGTGGAAGCATTGCAGCATAGCCACCACCATTTTGAGAGGTACCGTAATACGTGCCCTGGTTGACCGAAGCAGACCTGAGGCCGTTCGGCAGGGGGATGCTGTTGTCAGGCACTTGATAGGGTGTGCCCACCAAGGCATTCAGCGGAACGCTAAGGCCACCTGCATAGGTGAAGTTGAGGGCGTTGGTTGCCTGTAGAGGCGCGCCGCTTTGGTATGTGGAGTAGCCGGACAACTGCCAGCCATTTACGGCACCCTCGAGGAAGTGGTTCCCGTGAATGGGCTTTGGCAAGTTCCATACGTAAGTCGCATTTACGATTTGCGTGTGGTCGTAGGCCAAAGGTCCGTAGTTATTCTTTAAGTTAAATGGATCCACCACGGTCCCTGTGCTTCCGTTCTGGTTGGTATTGCCGTCTCGAATACCCAGTACTTTGCTATACGAGTAGTTGAGAAGGAAACTGACCGCGCCCGCCTGCTTTTTCCACGACATCTGTAGCGAGTTGTAGTTCGCAAAACCAGCATGGGTCAGAACGTAGATGTCGTTATAGCGAGGTAACCGGCGATAGTTGTTCTCGTCGAAATTGAGGGCATAGTTGTTAAAGACCGGAACACCGTTAGGTCCATTCGCGGTGCAGCCAGTGTAAGCCGTGGCCCCTGTGCCACTACTGGGGCAGGGCAGGTTCCCAGCAGAAATAAACGCCTGTTGGCTGTTGAGCTGCAATTTCGGATCGGGCAACCAGTACGAACCTGGGAAGTTGCTGTTGGCGTCGCTGAGTTTGCCGTTTCCACCGTTGATCAGCATATTGCTGCTCTTGTTGCCAATGTAGGAAACCTCGAACACTGACCGCCAAGGCAGAGCTTGGGCGACGCTGAGGTTCCAGTCGTTGGTATACGGAGTCCTGTTGTCTCCCTGTTCGAAAGCGGTGATCTGCCCGCTGGCTCCTCCACCCGGCGGTGGCACAAAGCCGGCGATCGAGGAGTATCCCTGAAGGTTGTTGGCATTGGCCGTGAAAGTCCCCTGAGCCAAGCTTGCGGGACCTCCGACGTCGTTCACCGAAACCTGGTAGCGGAAGGAGGCGAAGCCACCGCGTATAACGGTCTTGCCGGTTCCGAATACGTCATAGGCAATACCGACGCGAGGCTCGTAGTAGAAGAGCGGCGATTTCCAGCCCGAAGTCGGAATGTGGCTGTCTACAGAATGCCAGAGCAGACCTGGGTTTATGACGCTTGTATCATTCGTATAGCTAGCTGGATCCCAAACCGCCATCCCGGGCCCACCGATGTAGTACTGGCCGTTGTGATCAAGACGCAAGCCGTAGTTGATGGTCAACTGCCGGTTCGCCTTGAACGAATCTTGCCCGTAAATCGCCCACATATGGCTCTGAATCGTGTTGATGATGTCCTGGCTGGGTTGCGTGTAGTTGGCCCTACCCAGCAGGAAATCGGCGACGGAGTTTCCGGTACCGAAGTTTCCGCCCAAGTTGAAGTTTCCATTCGCGCCGCCAGCCCAACCGCTGCTGGGCTGCGCGTTCTTCGTGGTATCCCAGTACATGCCAAACTTCATCGTATGCGACCCGACGACATGCGTCACGTTGTCATAGAGAGCAGGAACTCTCTTGTTGGCGGCGAAACCGCCCGTGAGATTCATGTTGCCGATGTCTGGAAATGCGCCGCCCCATGGTCCCTGAATGTTCGGTATCTGATCTACCTGGGCGCCGAAGAGACCGGGGATGTTCATTCCCAGCTTCGAACGGCTGACAGCCGAAGCATTCGCCAGAGTGTTAGGAGTATTGAACCGCGTATACGTAAACACTGCTTCGTTGGTCGTGGTCGGGTTAAACACATGCGTGAAGTTGACCATGATCATCTGCGAGTTCAGATTTTGGAGGACATTCGAGGGGTACGGAAGTGTCCACGGCGGAGTCCACCAGATACCAACCGGGTGCTGGTCGGTTTCGATCTGACGGCTGTACGAACCGGTCAACTTCGTATTGTCGCCGATGGCATAATCCAGTTTGCCAGTGGCTTCCCAGCGGTTCTGTGGCGTCGTGGTAACAAACTGATAGTTGTTCCAGCCGTTTCCAGCGCCGGGCGTAACGAAGTTTCCGCCTCTCGGATTCGCTTGCGTCGGGAGTAGCGTGGCATAAATCGCCCCGTTCGGATCCCAAGTCGAAGACGGAAGGCTGGTCGTAGTCGCTCCCGCCGGAATGTTGTTGGCCATTGCATTATAGGCAGCACCCCAACTGCTCTGAAGCTGCCCGGCCAGAGTGTTGCCGGTGCTAACGACCGTACTTCCCGGAACTCCGTTAATGGTGGTATTGCTCAAGTCTCCCGTCAGTTGCTCCGTAGTCGGGACGTTGTAATTAATAATGCTGCCTGCTGGGTGTTGCCGCATGTACTCGTATCCGCCCCAGAAGAACAGCTTTTGCCGGCCCTTGTTAAGTCCCGGGACCGGACCGCCAAAGTTGCCGCCCATATAGTAGTAATTCTCGGCCGGAGCAGCTAAAGCAGCGGTTGTGGCGCCCGCGGCGATTTGACTATGGGTGTAAGCATCGATCGAGTTCAGGGCGCTGTTTCGAGTGTATAGATACCCTTCGCCGTGGTACTTATTCCCACCGCTCTTACTGAATGCCTGGAAGATCACGGGACCCTTGGCATACTCAGCGCTGTAGTCTGCCATGAGCACTTTGACTTCGCTCACCATGTCCTGGTTGATGTTCGCCATCTGGCTGCCGTTGTTTCCCGGGTCGACCAAATTCGCACCGTCAAGCATGAATGACATCGAGCCGCTAGGCTGCGTGCCGTTGGCGGAGAAGGAACCGACCGGGCCGTTGGCGGAACCCACAACCTTGGTGTTCCAACTCGCGCCCTGGGTGGCACCGTTGGCAAAGGCCATGCCCGGCATGATCTTGAGCAACTCGCCAGCATCGCGGTTGCTCATAGGAAAGTCGTTAATCATCTGCTGCGGCACAGTCGTGCTGATTTCGGCGTTATCGGTGGGCACTGCCAACTCACTGGCAGAGATTTCCACCGTCTCCCCGATTGCACCGACCTGCAACGCAACCTTGGGCAAAGTGCGGGCGTCGCCCTGGTTGAAGACGATACCCGCCTGCTTCCATTGCTTAAATCCTTGTGACTCCACGGTAACGGTGTACGTTCCCGGCTGAATGGCGGTAATCGAAAAGTATCCGCTTTCGTTCGAAACCGTGGTGCGAATGTCGCCGCTCGACTCGTTGGTCATTGTGACCTTGGCGTTGGCAACCACGGCGCCTGTCGAATCCGTGGTTGTTCCCGTCAATGTTCCGGTTAGCTGCTGGCCAAAGCCGGGCAAAGCGACGGCGAAAAAAGCGGCCAGAGTCGCCGCGAAGATTAGTTTTGACAGAAGTGACTTCGAAGTCATTTAGAAGCCTCCACTTACAGTGTGACGACTTGCAGTACGGTCATCGGCCGGCCGCTTGCGAGGCAACCTGCCGCATATCTAAACAGCTTGAGAGAGTATTGCCGAACTGACGTTAACGTTTACGACCGTCTCCGTCATATAAAAGTACTACCCGACGGGCATTATTAGCCCCGGTCGATGAACACTGTCAAGAAAAAAACGATTTTTCTGAACGAAAGTTTGGCGGCTCGTATCGCTTGGGAAATCTCATAGTTACGGAGAATTGCTGAAATACCGTAAACGATTACTATCGAGTCCGCTGTGCTCGGAATCACGGGAAAAGAGACCGTTGTTTTCGTGGGATCTTCGTTGAAATTGGCATCGGAGCCCAGTTTTCAGGTCCCTCCCCGGCGATAGCTTACGGTCACTGCGGCGTATTTGCGGGAGAGCGTTGCACCTGGCTGCGGTCCTGTTTTGTATCGGGTATACCCGCCCGTTTCGCTTGCGCTTCGTAATGCTGGAGGTTGGCCTGCAGTGAGGTTGCCAGGACCTGGTCTCCTTGTTGATTCGCGAGCTCCAGCGCGCGGCGAGCAGTTGCAACCGCCTCTGCATAGCGACCGTTTTCGGAGTACATCGCCGCCAGCATTTGCAGGATTGCCGGCTGCGGTGTGCGGGACAATCTGGCAGCCTGTTCGAACTGGGGCAGGGCGGAAGTGAAGTCTCCCTTTGCCGCCAGCACGCGGCCGAGGTTATAGCGGTAATCCGGCGCATCCGGCGCAACTGCCACAGCCTTCTGGATATGCTCAATCGACTCATCCAGACTGCCGTCGCGGGCTAGCGCAATTCCCAGGTCATTCTGTCCGCTGGCGGAATCAGGATCGAGTTCAACTCCCCTACGGAGGTGAATGAGTGCTTCGCCCCGTTGCTCTTTGTGGAGCGCCATGGCATTGCCCAGATTGATCTGTGCAGAAGCGTTATCAGGATTGAGCTCGACGGCTTTCGCGAAGTGTCCAAAGGCCTCGTCCAACATGCCTTTTTCGGCCAGCGCGCTGCCCAGGTTGTTGTGGGTGTGAGAACTCCCGGAATTCAGTTCGAGTGATTTGCGGTACTCGGCGATGGCCTCGTCGAGTTTTCCGGTTTCCGCCAGGGCCACTCCAAGATTGTCGTGGGCTCGGGGATCGTCCGGATCAAGGGCCAAAGCTTTCTGCCAGGCGGGCACCGCAGAGTCGTACTGCTTCTTTTCCGAAAATGCGACCGCGTAGTCAAAAAGCTTGTAGAAGTCTGTCGCGGGGGCGTCGATTCGCTCGAGGCCTCCGGGCGGAATATTCACAAACTCCGGAATGTTGACGGCGCGATTCGCGGCCGTAGCATTCTCGACGAGGATCGCCGGACTGTCATTCCCGTTCTCGTCAATGTGGGTCAGGTACATGTGCGTGTAGTACGAGGGCCATTTGGAGGAGAAGACGAGCCAGCGGCCATTGGGCGAGAAACTGTGCCACGAATTCATGATTTTGAGATTGCAGTTCAGGCGGCGCTCAACCCCGCCCTCGAACGGCACGATGTACAACTGACTGTCCGGCCGCATCAGAAGGCCGTTCTTGTTCCGGACAAACACGATCCATTTACCGTCGGGAGAGACCTTGGGGAAGTTATTGCTCATCCCATTCTCGGAGGCGCCCACTACTCTCTCGGCCTTGCCACCTTTTCCGTCGTTGAACGGAATGCGATAAAGGTCATACTGCATCTGCGTCTCATTGGGATCGTTGGCGTATTTTGCCGGAGGCTGGCCGGGCGCGAACGGGTCGCGCGCTTTCTCGCGGGAAAAGATCAGATATTTGCCATCCGGGCTCCAGAACGCGCTGGTGTGAACGTAGTCGGGATCGTCCGCGCCGGGGAGCGGATGCAGGGTCCGGGACTCGCGGCTATACCATGCCAGCACCCCGCGGGTGGGAAAAAACACCTGGCCGAAGCCGTAGAAGGTAAAAGAACCGTTGTAGAGACGGTCGGCGATGCGCCTGCCGTGCGCTCCGGGAACATCGATGGAAGTGATGATGTAGTTTCCATCGGGCGAGACTTGCGACATAAATCCAAAACGCTTTTGGGCTGTCTTGTCGGGGTCAGAAAAGGAACTCCAGCGCACGATGTAATCCGTGCTGATGGTGCTTACCTTGTGGAGCGGGACCAGCGCGTATAGGCCTTTATCGTTTTGGGGACCGTCGACATCGATGCCTAGAGTCTTGCCGTCGCGTGACACCGAGTGACAGTTCGCGCAAGTGGGAAGCGACCGCATGACGACATTGCTTTTCGGAGCAGAGATGTAGCGCAGTTCCCACTTGATATCTGGAAGGACGGAATCGGGTAGAGGCTTGATGACTCCCCTCTCGATTTGTTCTTTCGTCGCGGGAAGCAGAGGAACGTCACGATAAAGGATGGGTGCGCCTACTGGATCTGTGGAGGTTTGGATTTCAACTCGCCCGCTCGAAACCGGTTCGTTCGCGTTTCGACTGGTGTAACCAGAAATAATGACCGCGGCGGGCTGGCGAACTGAGCGGCTCTTTATGGTTTCCCAGACCTTCTCATTCGGACGCCAGGTGTGCGCTTCAGCCTGCTCGGGAGTCAAGGTCGGCGGCACGTAGCCGACCAGAGTCTTATCGAGTTCTCCCACGTCCATCTTCTCGCCGGCCGACCATAGCTCGATACGGGGCGCTCGCTCGCCAAACTGAACCTCCACCTTCCAGACGGTCGCGGTTCCAGAAGTATCGCGCCACTGGAAAAGAGGTGGGATCAGGTCGGGCGGGAAAATGGAACCTTGGCTGGGGTAGTCAACGGTTATGGTGCCATGGGCAGTGGAGGGTGGGGCGGCAACGAGTCTGTCGACGATGCCCGCGCTCAATAATCCAACACAACAGAGAACCAAAAAACGTCTCATCGCATTACCCCAGCCGCAGCTCTGAATCTGACCTGAAAGCGAGTTTCCATCAGTAGAGGCGAGCGTAATGGGGCGAACCCCGGATTGCTGTGATTTGAATCACAAAGCGATCAGTACTGGTCCCGATTGCGGGAACACCTTTCCCGGTATCCGCAAGCGCCCACCAATAATTCCCCTGGATGCGGTGGTACGATATGCCCAGAAACGTGGGATGGGGAAAGCAGTGCTTTTTGGGGATTTCAGCTTCAGCCAAGGAAAATTCCGTGCGGTCCTGTCGATCCGTCCATGCCTTTTCCCCGCCTACCTTCTTCTGCTTTGCGTAGTTTGCGGGTGTACGTTCTCCGCGAGAGCAATCGGACAGGTTGCAGCCCACAACGACAGCGACCTGGTGGCACAAGCTTCGGCCGCGCGAATGCAGAATGATGTGCCTCGCGCCATCGACCTCTATTCGCAAGCGCTACAGCGGGACCCCAAATGGCCGGATGGCTGGTGGTTTCTGGGCTCTTTGCAGTACGGAGCCGGGGCGTATATTCCAGCCCGGGATGCACTGTCCCGCTACATCGAACTAACCCCGAATGCCGGCCCGGCATTTGCGTTGAGGGGGTTGTGTGAATTTGAGATCGGAGATTTCCGCAAGTCGCTCATAGACATTGAGCACGGAATCTCGCTAGGAGCTGCGAACCAGCCCCGGAACGAACAAATTCTCCGGTACCACCAAGCAGTGCTCCTGACGCGCCTGGGAAACTATGAGGGCGCATTGAAAGCATATTCATTCTTCGCGAAGAACGGCATTACCAACCCAGAGCTACAGATAGCCATCGGACTGGCGGGCTTGCGAATGTCTCTTTTGCCACACGAACTGGCCAGCGATCAGCAGGAACTGGCTTCCGCGACCGGCGATGCCGGCTACCGCTTTCTGGCGGGAGATGAAGCGTCGGCCGCGCAAGCGTTTCAAGCATTGTTTCAGCGCTTCCCGAACGCGCCCAATGCACATTTCTTTTACGGTTACTTGTTGTTTGCCACCGATCCCGACGCGGCGCTGGCAGAGTTTCAGCAGGAGTTGAAACTCTCACCGTCCAATGCCGATGCCAATGTGATGGCGGCCTGGGCTCTACTGATGCGAAACGGCGCCAGCGACGCGTTGCCGTATGCGCAGAACGCGGTCGCCAAGGACGCCTCCCTTCCTGCGGCTCAACTTGTGCTGGGAAGATCGCTGCTGGAGACTGGTGACGTAAAAGGCGGTATGGAACACTTGGAGAAGGCGCTTAAGCTTGACCCGGACAATATTGAGACTCATCTTGCTCTGGCTAAGGCCTATTCAAAATCCGGGCGGAAAGAGGATGCACGCCGTGAACGCGTGCTATGCCTGCGGCTTTCAAGCGGAAATGATTCGACTGAGCACCCATAAGACATTCCTGCTTCTGGTGTTTCTCACGGCGGGGATCGCCGTGGCTGCGCAGACAAGCCACAAGAACGTCGCGACGGCATGTTCCTCCTGTCATGCCGCGCAAGCGAAGCCGCAACCCGACACACCGATGGGCCGCGCAATGCAGTGGTCGGATGCCGATCCGCTTTTCAAAACCCATCCTCAACTTCGTTTTCACAAAGGCCCGTACACATACACGATCGATACGAAAAATAGTCAACCGGTCTATTCCGTTACCGATGGCGCTCGTACGATCTCATTACCCATTCGGTGGAGTTTTGGCAAAGGCGCTCAGACCTGGGTCCTGGAAAAGGACGGCGACCTGTTGGAAAGTATGGTGAGCTACTACCCATCGATCGATGGTCTCGAAGTGACCACAGGAGACGAAGGCCTGAGGCCGCAGAACCTCGATGAAGCTGTGGGCAGAAAACTCAGACGAGGTGAACCGCGGGACTGCTTCGGCTGCCACTCCACGGGTGGCGTCTCTATGGGCAAACTGCAACTGCCCAACCTTGAGCCCGGCGTAACCTGCGAGCACTGTCACGCCGGAGCGGACGCTCATCTCGTGGCATCTTTCCAGAATGAAGCAGCCGAGACGGCGCCTCCCGATCTGAGAAAACTCTCGACTGAGGACATCGCGAACTTCTGCGGACAATGCCACCGAACGTGGGAAACCGTAGTGCGCAGCCGATGGCGCGGTGAAATCAACGTTCGCTTCCAGCCTTATCGCATGACGAACAGCAAGTGCTTCGATGGCACCGACCCACGCATCAGTTGCATAGCGTGTCACGACCCTCACCAGGACCTGGTTAGGAATGACGCCTTCTACGATTCGAAATGCCTCGCCTGCCACGCTTCAAAGAACGAGACGGCGAACACGAGTGCTAAAACGGATGGTCATCGGGACGCGAAGGCATGCACCGTCGCAACCACAAATTGCGTCACCTGCCACATGCCGAAGGTAAAGCTCCCGAATGGGCTGATGACGTTCCACGACCATGAAATTCGCATTGTGAAGCCGGGCGCCCCCTACCCCAACTGAGCGATTGCAGCCAAGGCACCCCGGAAAAACGGCACTCTCTAAGCCGTGCTCCTCGAATAGCAAATCCAAGCATCCGGCTTGCTTGGGCGAGTGAACTCCTCTAGACTCGCGTTAAAATTGGGTTTTGAAGGGCCCTGCGGAATATGCGCCTGTTGTGTCTCTATCTTGTCCTCATAATAGTAACTAGCTGTGGCGTCTGCGCCGCGAGTTCGAGTGCATGCACCCCCCCTCCAGATCTGCAGGCGAAACTCCAAAGCCAGCCCAGAGCAGATACCTACGCCGAAGTGGGGATGTGGTATGCGAGCCATGGCAAGTTTGATTGTGCTGTCAGCTCCTATCGGGCGGCGGTTAAGCGCGAGCCAGGCTCTGCCGAGTTCTGGTATCTGCTGGGGCTGAACTTGCTACGCAAGCGCGACTTCCAGGGTGCCATCCAACCTCTGCAACAGTCGATCCAGCTGAATTCCGGGGTTATAAAGCCCCATATTCTCTTGGCGACGGCGCTTGAGGAGCTTCATCGACTGCCAGAAGCCCGAACCGAGTGGCTGGCTGCGTTGAAGATCGACCAGCACTCCGACATCGCGCTCGACGGAGCTAGCAAGAACTTCCTCGGCGCTGGTGACTTCGACTCAGTGATCAGTCTGCTCGCGCCGGAACCGAAAAGCGAGGACCTCAGGCTTGACTTGGCGGCCGCCTATAAGGGCGTCGGAAAGACCGATCAAGCCATAGAGGTTCTAAAGAAAGGGCTGGAGGCGCACCCCAAATCCCATGCGCTAACGCGTGAACTGATCACAAACCTTTTCGTGCAGCGGCGCTTCGAGGAGTCTGCGAAGCTGGCAAAACGACTCGTTCAGCAGTCCCCGAACGATCTCAGCGCAAAGACGCTCTATTTGCATGTGCTGGTGCTGAACGATGACGAAGCGCTAGCGCGCCCATTAGCGAAGAAATTGCTCCTGGCCGCGCCGCGTGATTTTACGGTGTTGTACCTCAATGGACTTCTGGAGAACAGGTCGGGCAATTACGCTGCCGCTCGCTCTTTTCTGGAACGGGCAGTAGCCCTGAATCCGGATCAGTCCGACTGCCGCTATAACCTGGGGATTGCGATGGCGCACGTAAACGATCCTCAGGGAGCACGGGAGCAATTCGAGAAAGCTCTGGCCCTGGGAGCGTCTGATCCGAGCATCCGTTCTGAATATGCGAAGGTGCTTCGAACTCTGGGTGAAACAAAGCTGGCGGCCGAGCAGTTTGAGCTATATCAGAAAGAGGAAAAAGCCAAAGCCAATCGTACACAGGCCGCAATCACGATGGCTCATGGCGATACGGAACTCGCCAACGACAACTCCAAACGAGCAGCCGAACTCTATCGAGAGGCCATTGCGGCTATGCCCGAGTACGCTTTGCTGTATTACAAATTGTCGGTTGCTTTGGATCGGCTCGGGGACACTGCGGGTGAGCGCGAAAACTTACTGAAAGCAGTGCAGATCGACCCTGGGATGGCGATTGCTCATCGTCAGCTCGGTTACTTGGCTTTCAATGATGGTGACTTCGTAAGCGCCGAAGATCACCTTCGTAAGGCCGTGGCAGCCGCTCCCACATACGCCGACGCCTGGGTCAGTCTGGCGGCCACGCTCGGAACCGAGTCTCGGATTTCTGAAGCGCAAGAGGCGGTTCAGAAAGCTCTGGAAATCGATCCCCAGAACGCAAATGCCATTGACCTTCAGAAACAGTTGAATGCCGGCTCCCAGGCGCATCCGTGACATGATCCGGACTCTCATCTGTTAGGATTTGGACGTATTATGCCCAATGGAGCATCCGGGAATTGGACACGGCGGCGCGTGCTCCGCACCATCCCGGCCGCGGTAGCTTCCGCGTTCCTTACACCTCAACTCCGCTCTCTATCGTCTGAGCACAAACCAACGACAGTTCCCTTTTCGCGTTTTGTTGACGTGGCTGAAAACGCCGGACTGACGAAGACGATGGTTTATGGCGGAACAGACCACATCACTTATATCGTTGAACTCAACGGTGGCGGCTGCGCGTTCTTCGATTACGACAATGATGGCTGGATGGATATCTTCATTCTGGGCGGGCGGAGGCTGGAAGGATGCCTTCCGGGCTCGAGTAATCGCCTGTACCACAATAATCGCGACGGCACTTTCACCGACGTTACCGAGAAGGCAGGGTTGCTCGATTGCGGATGGGCGTGTGGTGTTTGCGTCGGCGACTATAACAACGACGGATTCGAAGATCTGTTCCTAACCTACTATGGCCAGAACCGGCTTTACCGGAACAACGGCGACGGCACCTTTACCGACGTCACGCAGAAAGCCGGCCTTGTCTATCCCACGACCCGTTTCGGTTCCGGCGCAACGTTTTTCGACTACAACCGTGACGGACTGCTGGATCTGTTTGTCTCCAATTACGTGGTAATCGATTTGGCAAACGCACCCAAGCCTTCTCTGGATGTGCCCAATTGCAACTATGAAGGAGTTGCTACGAATTGTGGCCCTGCCGGCCTTCCAGCGCCGCAACACTTCCTTTATCGCAATAATGGCGACGGCACGTTTACCGACGTCTCCAAAGAATCGGGGATCGCTGCGATGCAGGGGTCCTATGGCTTCACCGCAGTCGCTTTCGATGCCGACGAAGACGGCTGGCAAGACATCTTCGTCGCCTGCGACGCTACTCCGAGCATGCTGCTGATGAACAACCATGATGGAACCTTCCGTGAGGAGGCACTGGTTCGCGGCGTCGCCCTCGGTCCAGGGGGCATCCTGATGGGTGGTATGGGCGTTGCACCAGGGGACTACGACCTGGATGGCCATATCGACTTACTGAAAACACACTTCCAGAATCAGCCTACCGGGTTGTATCGCAATAATGGCAAGGCGGAGTTTGAAGATGTCACCGGTCCGTCGGGTCTGAGTGCGGAACGGAGATACATCAGTTGGGGCACGGGCTTAACCGATCTCGACAATGATGGGTATCCCGATATTCTTATTGTCACCGGTACCGTTTATCCAGAGCTTGAGCGCGTGTACGCAAAATACCCCGCGCATAGTCCTCGCATCGTATTTCGCAATCAGGGCAACGGCAAATTCGTGGAACTGGGCGATGAAGCTGGTCCTGGTATTTCCGCGAAACATCAGAGTCGGGGCGCAGCTTTCGGGGACTTCGATAACGACGGCGATATCGACATTGTCATCATGAATCGGAATGAGCCACCTTCACTTTTGCGCAACGATGCGCCTCCCGGTAATCACTGGATTAAAGTCCGGCTCGAAGGCACGAAGAGCAACAGAAGCGCGCTGGGATCGCGCGTAATCGTGCATTATGGCGAAAAGGTGCAGGCCCAATGCCTGACTAGCCAGAGCAGCTTTCTCTCTTCGAACGACCCGCGCCTGCATTTTGGCTTGGGCAAAGTGAAAACTGTAGATGTTGATGTCTATTGGCCGACCGGCGTAAAGGAAACTTTCAAGGGGGTAGCCGCCGACCAACTGCTCACCGTCCGCGAAGGCCAGGGCATCGTAAAAGGACGGCCTTTCCGGTAGTCCCACCGGTGCATTCCGATGGCACTGCCAAGCTGCTTACGGTTTTTTGGTCACAGGCGGAACAGGGCCGGGAGCGGCCGACTGCGATGTTTCCGACGGTTCCGGCGCGAGAGGTAATGGGATCTCCATCGTGCCCATGCGGTCGGTAGATTTATCCCGCACTGCCAGGCGCATGGAGGTCGCTCCTTCCGGCACATCGATCTTTTGTTGGACCCGAAAGTACGCGAACTCAGGACGGCGATCCGAAGGGCTGGGATTTGGCGATGAAGCTTCCTCGACATCCCCGTTAAGCAAGCGGGCGTCACTGTCATAAACACCGGCGGCCAGCTCGAGGTTCGGAATCCGCGCAATGATCTGGTAGTCAATTATGAAGGTCTGGATTTTTGCGGGCGCCAGCGCTCTTTTGGGGTGTTTCTTCTGGCGCCACTGGAAGTAGGTCGGCTGATCGACGAGATTTGCCATTTGCGCTTCGGTAGCCAGATGTGGAGAGTCCAGCGCCCGGACATGTGCGCGGAAGTAGACCCCCCGGGCTATCGGTGCGCCATGTTGCATATAAGCCGCAAGCGAATCGCCTACGGGTCGGACAGTTCCGATTACCCCGGTCTGATAGCGCGCCGGCAGAATCGGCGATTGCGGCCCGGTGGCCAGATAGCCCCGTCGATATTCCAGGCGATAGCCTTTTCGAGCCAGTTGCACCTCGATCGTGCGCAGCTTCCCATCGAAGTTTTGATTGGAAGGCGAGTACGTCAGGGAATAGTATTCTGCCCCTGCTTCGGTAGCTTCTTCGAGCATGTCTTTCAGGTCGTTTCTGCCGTAGAGGGCTCGTCCGCCAGTCATGCGGGCAACTACGTCCTGCACCGTGTTGTTCTCGTAGATCGAGTTGCCGGTCGAGCCTGCGAGGCGACTCTGAGAGGCTAGGGTCTGCGTATCGGACACAGTCATCCCGGGAGGGCCGATGGCGGGTCCTGCCCCGGTGGTAGCGCCAGTCATTCTGCCTGCGGGAAAGACCTGCACGCCGCTGACATCGACGGGATAAATGGAGGATTCGCTTCGCGCCAGCGCATCCAACGCCTCAGCCGATTCTTCGCGCATGTCTGGACGGTCATCATTGTGGGGAAACAAATCGAGAGGAAAGAGGCGGGACATCCAGATAATGTTCTTCCGTCCTTGCAGACCGTCGAGGTACAGGGCGATTTGCTTGAACACAGAAGTCATCATGACGGGATCATTTCTGCCGTAATTGGCCGCGAGCAGAAATATGCGCGGGACGTGCGGTATGGAATGCGAGGGATCCAAGGTCGCACGCAATTGCGCCCGGTCGGAGGTGAACCCCTGCACGAGATGGAGACCGTCACTCAAGACAAACACCGCAAAGCGTATGCCTTGCGGCTTGCTGTCAACAAATTTCAATAGCTGCTGGCGTGCAAAGGGTTGATCGTCCTGCTCGGTGTTTACCAGGTCCAGCAGCAGAACATAGAGCGGACCTCGCTCCGGTTCGGTCGCTATGTTCACGAAGGTGTTCGGAGGAAGTGGCGGAAGCTTCGCGAAATAACTCGGATTCGAGTCGAGGCTGTGCACGTCGAAGGACAAGATGGCCTGCTCCGCGCCATCTTCGCGAAGTGAAAAATCCTGTTTCGTTAATCCATGGACGGGTTTGCCATTGGAGTCGGTGACGACGACATCCACCACGACGCGGTTCACCGTGAGTTTGAATCTGAACTGCTCTCCCGATTGTTCCGCGCTGGATTGACCATGCGGAGATCGTGCCGATGAATCCTGTGCCCTTACCGGGCAAGTCACCAGCAACACGCAGATCGACAGAACCGCGAGGAGAAGCCCACGCGGCGGCGAAACTGAAACACTGTTGATGCAGCGCTTAATCACAGTCTTGAGAACCCCGGCAGGTAGTGAATAAGTTGCCGCATCCGGAGTTACTTCGCGGAAGCCCGTTTTTCCAATTGCGCGATCTGCTGCTTCAATAGGTCGGCATTGGGACCTGGTGGAACATACTGCAAGCTACTGCGGAGATGATCAAGGGCTCCGGAGTAATTCCCCTTTTGGGCAAGAAGCACCGCAAGCAACTGTTCTGTGTTCATGACCGAATGCCGCGGGTCAAGCGCCAGGGACTTTAGCGCCGCTGCTTCGGCAAGATCGGGCTTTCCCGTTTGAAAGTTCGCCAAGGCGTTGAGATACCAGGTTTCGGGAGTTCCTTCCGGAAAGAGTTCAAGGACGTGGTTTGTCTTCGCGAGCACGTCCTGCCAGTCGCCTTTTTGTGACGACAAGTATGCGAGTTGCTGGTAAGGAAGTACGAACTTAGGATCCGCCTCGATTGCTTTTGAGTATGAATCGCGTGCCGCGTTCGGATCGGAAGTCTGCTGCAGATTACCCAGTTGCAGCCAGGCCTCGGCAAATTTCGGGTCAGTTTCCACGGCCTTCTGCAGATCCCGCTGCGCGCCATCGGAGTCGCGATTCAGCATTTCCTCTCGTGCTTTCTCAAACGATTTGATCGCTTTGGGAGAAGCGGTAGCCGTGGTTTGGCTCATAGTGGTAGCCGCGGCCCGGGCGGCCCTTGAGATCGTGATGGTGCCGATTTCGGGTTGGTCGCGGAGCATGGCCCGTGTGATGGTGATCACGCTTGAATGAAATCCGGACACAGCCCCCTGCACCAGGCAACCTTCAAAATGAGTCTCCATCTGCCGCTGCGAGTCCCCTTGCTTTCCAAGAGCACCGGGGAGCGTAATGTGTGCAATCGCGAAGTTGCCTTTGGCGTCTGTTTGGGTCGAGTATTCAACCTTTGCCCTCACACGTAAGGGTTACGAGCAGTGGCTCCCAGGGGAGAGGCTCTCCCTCGACCGCAACTTTACCCAGTAGCGCGCCTCCGGCACGTCCTTGCCCTGTCATGTCGGCCCAATAGTCGTAGAGCCCGCTGTCCTGAATCGAACCCGGCCGCGTGATGGCAGGCGGCGGTGTAGGTGTCGGGTTAGGACGCGCTTGCCCGAATGCACTCAAGACTAGAGAGAAAGGAAGTATCGATAGGATTATGCAGCCGAAACGATCGCTAAGTTTCATTAGAGCGCTCCTCAACATCGAACATCTAAAATGATACTTATATTACGCTCCGAGTCGTAGGCGAGTTCCAACAGAAGTGAGCCCGCGCCTGACCTGAAGTTCGGGCCCAGAACCTTTGACAAGGTCATGGGCACCGGTGGTATAGAATGCGGACGATTGGGCGACACCCGGTGGGCCGCAATCTGAGTGAGGTCAAGGCCATGTGGAGACGAGCCCTTGCAGTGTTCATTTTGAGCGGCGCGGTTTCGCCGCTTCTTGCACAAACACCCACCCCTGAACAAACTCCCACGATCCGGACGACGACCCGAGAAGTCATTCTGGATGTCATCGTGCGTGATAAGCATCATCATGCCGTTGCCGATCTTCGTCCTGATGAAATCGAGATATTGGAGGACGGTGTCAAACAGAAGATCAATGCATTTCGCGATGTGCAGGGGGCGGAACAGTTGTTGACAGAACAGGCATCGGCCAAGAGCAGATCTGGCACTCCGTCGTCTGTCACACCGAAACCAGGCGCCACGGCGCTCCGCGAACTCAATTTCGTTTCGATCGTTTTCGCGCAAATCGCCCCGCTGAACCTGGAATTTGCGCGAGAGGCAGTGCAGGAATTCCTGAAAAGTAACACTCTGCCAAATACCTATGTCACCGTTTACCGGCTGGATCGTAGTCTAAGGGTCTTGCAGCCTTACACGGCAGACCAGTCGTTACTGGCCAAAGCTGTGAATGCCGCCGCCAAAGGCCTCAGCTCAGCAAGTGCGTCCGGCACCAACACAGTAGCTTCCGCGCTGAACACAACGGTCCAAGCGAATGTCGCGAACGTTACAGCGTCACCGTTGAGCAATCCGCAACAGGGACTGGCCGCACAGAATCTCGTCCTTGATCCCATTCCGGCAATAGTGACAGACCCTCTCTGGGCGAGAAATGCCGCTGCCCAGGACGCGTCGGTCGCTTTGGGCACCGCTCTCCTGACTCAAGCCAAAATCGAAACCGGACTGCGCTTCGCAGAGAGTCTCTCAGACGGCATGGACACGTTTGAAGCTTTGCGTCAATTGGTGAGCATTCAGTCAAAACTCCCCGGCAGAAAAGTGGTCTTATACCTCGCCGATGGTCTGACTCTGCCGATGGATCGGCGAGACGTTGTGAATAGCGTCATCAGCTATGCCAATCAGATGGAAGTGGCGTTCTATGCTGTGGACAGTCGCGGGCTAAGCACGGAAGACCCCTTAATGCAGTCGCTTGCTGACCAGCAGCGAGCGGCGGCGGAGAGTTCCGTCAACAAGGTGAGCCCGCGAATCGGACACGCTGAGGACGACGACATCCACCTTTCGACGACTTCGGATCGGCAGTTGGCACTGGTGGAACTGGCGGAGTCCACGGGTGGTTTCGCGGTTACGAACACGAATGAAATCGCGCTGCCCATGCAAAGAGTCATGGAGGACATTCGCACTCATTACGAACTCGCGTACACCCCGTCGTCGACGGTTTACGATGGGCATTTTCGCAAGATCCAGGTGCATGTCACCCGCCCACATGTCACGGTGCAGACGCGGTCTGGGTATTTCGCAGTGCCGGACGTAAACGGAGAGCCCCTGCAAGCCTTCGAAATGACGGCTTTGCGTGCGATCAACTCTCATCCAGCGCCCGTCGACTTTCCCTTTCAGGCAGCACTGCTCCGGTTCCGACCGAAGTCGGCCTCGGTTGACTACCAACTCGTTTTCGACATTCCCGCTTCGAAATTGCGGATGACGACGGATACCAAAACTGGCAAAACGAGAGCTCGAGTCTCGGTGATCGCACTGATCCACAACAGTGATGGGAAAATCGTGGGCAAAGTAAGCCGCCAACTCGAGCGTGAAGTATCAGGGAGCGAGATTCAAAAGCTCGGACAGGAATACATACTCTACGCAGAACCAGTCGAATTACCGGGAGGGCACTATGTCATTGATACCGCGGTTAGGGATGAACTTGCGGACAGAACGGCAGTGAAACGAATCTCGGCCTTTGTCGATTCAGGCAAACCACTCGGTCTGAGTTCCCTCGAACTGGTGCGGGGAGTTCAGCCTCTTGGCGGACCGCGGGATGGCAGCAATCCGTTCGAGACAGACTCGGGTCGAGTGGTACCGACCCTTGCGGATTCGATGCCCGCCGGGAAACCGCTGGGCGTGTATTTTGTCCTTTACCCCACCTCTGCTGCTGGGGCAGAACCCACGATCACATTGCAACTATTCCGGGATGGACACTCGGTTGGAGCAAAGAACCTGACGGCCCCGCAACCTCAGGCAGACGGATCGATGCCGATGCTCCTGCAGATCACGCCAGATCCCGGGCAACTCGACGTGGTGATCACGGCCCAGCAGGGCACCATGAAGTCGGAGTCAATGCTTTCAGTTAACATCAAACCCAACGGAACTTCGAGCGTCAATTAGTCGAGGGTTTCGCATCCCCAAAAAGTGCCGACTGCTCTAGTGCAGAGCAGGTCGCGAATTGGGTAGATCTCACTGCACGAACGTCGCAATACTCTGCGCCGGCAGCGTGTAGGTGAATTGATTCCCTGTCACACTCACTGCGCTCTGCTGCGCTACCTGCTCCGAAGCCGTAGTTACATAGGGAGTCATTGAGGTGATGCTCTGGTTCTGCAGCGTGAACGTCTGGTCCACGCTCGAAGAACTCATGTTGATCGCCACAATCACGAAGTGACCGCTTCCCTTGTATGCCGAAACCAGGACGTTTGCAGAAGCGTTGGAGGTTGCGTTAGTTCGCACGTAACCGGGCCGAACGAAGCGCGCAAACTGCGCCATCGCCCAGCCATAGTAGGTCGGCAAGTTATTCGTGTCCACGAGCCCTATATTGGTAATGCCCGTGCCCGGATTCCAGTCGGCTACCCACCACCACAAGTAAGCGTTGTAGGCACCCACAGTAAGGGAGTTGTGAATCTCTCGAGCAGCCTGCAATGCATCGGTGATAGCAGGTTGTGCGCCTGTGGGGCTGAGGTAGTGCTCGGTCATCCACACGTCTTTGCCGGCGTTCACTGCATTCGCGTAATAGGACGGAGCAGCGCCGTAGATATGTCCCGCCACGATTGCAATGTTCGAAGCGGCGTTGGGATCGTTCAGGGCAGCATCAGAGTATGAGGGCGTAAAGGATTCCGACTCGGGCATGATCAGCCTGGTTGTCAGAGCACCAGCGTTGCTCGCCACCCATGTATCCATCTGCTGCGGGGTCCATACGCAGGACTCGTAGGTTACATTCGCGTCGGGCTCGTTTTGCATCGAGATGCCGTAAAGAGGTACAGGAGGATTGGCGTTGGCCATATAAGTGACAAAGCTCTGGAGATAGTTCGCGTAGTCTCCATAGCTCCCCGCGTTGAGCGTACCCATCACCGCGCTGCCGTTGCTCTTCCAAGCCGCCGGCGGCGTCCATGGCGTGGCGATCACACTCACGCTACTGCCCGCAGCGATGGCATTCTGCGCATTCGCCACTTCAGTGTCCCATTGCGAGCCAGCGCTCATAGAACTCGGGTCGATGCGCACCCGAAGAATGCTCAGGCCAATCTCACCGGAGCCCGTTCCAAAAAGCGCATTCACCTCCGCATCCGGCATGACTGGCATCCATGCGTCTGATCCGCCGAAGCCGCGGATGATCTGGTTCGATGTTCCGAAGTCAACAGTGGCAGTGTTTGTAACTGGAGGAGGCGGCGGTGGATTGGTGGATCCGGATCCTCCGCTGCCGCCGCATCCCGGCAGGAAGGCGATTACACTCGCTACAATGAATGGCATGAACTTCCGCATACTAAGTCCTCCTTGATGTTCGTCGGCAGTTCTTGCCATCGCCCCCCAAGGTGGTGGTCGGTACCGCGACGCTATTCAGCAAAGCTAAGAGTCCTAACCGATCAATTTACGAAACTTATCACTATAACTTTATTGATCGCCAAAGTCTTGCAAAAGCTGCTGAGCTACGGCACTCTTATCTGGCAATTTACAGGTTGCAGTGCAGGATTTACCGGCCTCATTCGATGAACATCATGCTTCTGGCGAGAGTTGTTTTGCGATCTGGTCTGCTTGTGTTCCTGGCTTCGCTTCTTCCCCTCTCGCCACAGGATTCACACGCTCCCATCGAGTTTCAGCTGAGGAAGAGTCCCTTCCAGTTAGAGAATGGCGTCACTCCCGCGAAGAACCTTCCGGAAACCATGCTCGGCGGCGTTGCCGTTTTCGACTTCAACGGCGACGGACGCCCTGACATTTTCTTTGCCAATGGGGCCAACGTGGCCACCTTGAAGAAGGATTCTCCCAAGTTCCGCAATCGCCTCTTTCGCAACGACGGCAACGGCTCTTTCACGGACGTGACCGACGCCGCCGGGCTGGCAGGGACGGGCTACGATATAGGAGCGGCCGTCGGCGATTATGACAATGACGGACGTCCCGATCTATTCGTGGCCGGAGTCCATCACAGCACGCTTTATCACAACAATGGAGACGGGACATTCACCGATGTCACAGAGAAGTCGGGCCTGGACGCCTCGCTGAATCGGCCGGATCCCGAATTTGGGCCGTGGTGGGCAATCACCGCCGTTTGGGTCGATGTGAATAACGACGGTATGCTCGATCTCTTCGTAGTTAACTATCTGCAGTGGGAATACTACCCACAACGCCGCTGCGAATTTGACCAGGTGGGAGACTATTGCCATCCTAAGTTTTTCAAAGGCCAGCCCAACCAACTCTTTCTAAACAAAGGCAATGGTAAGTTTCAGGACGTCTCCAAGGAGTGGGGACTCCGCGAGCTCGGAGGCAAAGGCATGGGAGTTGCCATGGCTGACTACGACCTTGACGGCCGTCCCGACTTGTTCATCACCAACGATGCTTCCTGGAATTCTCTGTTGCACAATTTAGGCAATAAATTTGAGGATCGCGCTTTCGAGGCTGGCGTCGCATTGCCTGAGGATGGAAATTTCATTTCCGGCATGGGTGTGGACTTCCGTGACTTGAATAACGACGGCTATCCCGACATCTCGTTCGCGGCGTTGATTGGACAGTCGTTTCCCATGTTTCAGAACGACGGGAAAGGAAGTTTCCGCGAAGTAACCACCGAGAACGGGATGCACGAGGCCAGTATGCAAATGTCTGGATACGGCCTTGCCAGCTACGATTTCGACAATGATGGATGGAAGGACTTGTTCGTCAGCGGCGGCCACGTGCAATCGGTATCCCTGCCCGGGCAGCCCATTGATCAGTACAACGCAGTCTTCCGCAATCCCGGGCACGATGGAAAATGGATGTCCCTGATCGACAAGGCTGGATTTAATTCCGCAGCGGCTGCGCGCCATCGCGGTTGCGCTTTCGGCGATTTCGACGGAGACGGGCGTATCGACATCGTGGTCTCTGCCATTGGCAGGGACGCGGAAATCTGGATGAACCGAAGCCCGAAGCCGGGGCATTGGCTCGATATCGCGTTACGCGGCACCAAGAGCAACCGCGACGGAATCGGCGCTCGGATCAAAGTTGTAAGCAAACGCACCGGCGCTCAATACAACCATATGACGACCAGTGTCGGCTATGCGTCATCCAGCGATGGTCCCGTCCATTTCGGGCTTGGATCGGACTCCCGTGCTGACGAGATAGAAATTCACTGGCCGTCCGGTATTACTCAAACGATGCGTGGAGTCGAGGCGGATCGTCGCATCGAGATGACCGAGCCAGCCTCAAACGCCAGCCCTAAGTAGCTTCCGCGTACTGAAAGACATTCCCCGGCGCTACGCGCTGCTATTTGCCGGGGCCTTTCGCCTGTTGCTCCGCGGTGAGTCGATCGACGATCGCACGCTCTTTCGCGCCATCGGCCGGCCGATGCAATTTGTAGTAGAGCGAAGTGAGCTGCACGTGCGGCTCCAGCCAGGTGGGGTTATCTCGCACGACCCCCTCCAGTTCTTTGGCGGCAGCTTCGTAATCGCCGGACGTACTCTTCAGCATCCCCGATTCGAACCGAGCCATGATGTCTTCCGGTTTCAGCTTGAGCGCGTGGTCGAGATAAACCTTGGCCTCTTCCATGTGGCGCTGCTTGTAAAGGAGCGCGCCCAAGTAAAGATTGGCGTCGAAATCGTCGGGATTCTCCTGCAGAGCGTCGCGGAATGCAGGTTCGGCCGCCTTCTGATCGCCCGTTTTATCTCTGGCCATCCCGACCAGCGTATGCAACCTGGGTAGCTTGGGCTCCAACTGGAGGGCGACTTCCAGATCGTGCCGCGCGCGCTCGAATTCGTTGAGATCTAAAAGGGTGGCGCCGGCCAGCATGTACGCATCTGCGCTGTTCCCGAGTTGCGCAGCTTTCTCCATGCGCGGAATACCATCACGAGCCCGACCCGATTTAATCATCGCCAGTCCGAGCACATACTCGAAATCGGAATTCTGCGAATTCGCCGCCTCTAATGGCTCAAGCATGGGGATTGCCGACTCAATTTCCCCCAGCCTGATCTCCGTGTCGGCCAGCAGAATCGCCGCTTGCACGTTGGTGGGTGCCGCTTGATGCAATGCGGCAAACTGCTCGCGGGCCTTTGAGAAATCACCCTTTTTGTAATGCGCAAGGCCAAGATTGAGACGCACCGGGTTCTTATTCTTCAGTGCAGGAAGCGCTGACTCGTACATGGCAATCGCGCCATCAAACTGCCCCACGCGAGCCAAAGCTGCGCCAAGATTCACCTTCGCTTCAACATTGTCCGGATGAATCTCAAGAAACTTGCGATAGTCCGTTATCGCGGATTGAAAGTCGCCGCGCTGCTGCGCTTCGATGGCGCCTTTCAAGAGTTGGTCAGGATTCTCCTGTTGCGCCCAAGCGCCGAGGCACAAAATGAGGACAAGTATCAGACGCATGGCTACAGGATACATCGACCGCTACTTAGTTGAAGATTTCGGTAAACGTAACCTCCGGATGTCCCAGCCCGAACGGGCCTTCCGCGGTAACGCTCATAGCTCCTGTGCTTGAGGGCAATGTCAGGGTGACTGATGCCACTCCCGAATTGTTCGTCACGGCGATGACCTTCGGACCGGACGTGGTCCCGTTCGAGAGCGTGACACCGCTGGGAGCGCTGAACAGAATGCTGGCCCCAGCTGCATTTCCTCCAGACTGCCCGGCGCTCAACGTCACAGTCAGAGCCTGTGGCAACTGAGTACCGTGCATGCCGGTCTGATTATCACCGCTCGTTTTAGCCAGCGTCGCTGCCGGATTCCCCACCACGATCCATCCCCCCTGATACTCCGTCAGGCCGCCTACAGTGCCGGTAACGGTGAAGTGACAGAATCCGGGTGTGCTGCCGGCCGTAACCGTAATCTCGCCGGGTTGGCTGGGAGTTATCGTTGGACTCGTAGTAACGAGATCTCCCCCACTGCACGCAGTCGTTCCCTGGTAACTATCGAACACCGCTGAGACCATACTCACATTCGTGCTTCCACTCGTGATTTTCGGTTGCAGCGTTACCGTGCCATTCGCCGGAACCATGATCGTGTCCGGATTCAAATCCCACTCACTGGCAGGAGGCGTGACCATGGTCCCGCTGACCACAAGCAATGTCGCGGTATAGGGCGCGAATGTCTGCGTCGCCGACCATGCCTTCGATGTGCCGGCCACAATACTCGTCGGTGAACTCTGCGACAGCGTGTAGGTAGTGTAATTCGTGGGCGTGAACCCATTGGTTGTGATCTGCACCTGCGCCGAATTTGCCGGATCCTTATTCAGCACGAGAATCGTGATGCCGTTATTCGTCGAAGTGAGTGCAGCGTAGATGCTCAATAAGGCAGGATTGCCGTTATGAGCGGCCAGGACGGAAGTCGTCCCGAATCCGTGATGCGCTCCGTCATAATTGGTGAAGAGCTTCAACGCCTGGTAGTCCGGGTTCGCAGGATCCGGAGCGACCCATCGCGATGCCAGCCAGACGCGCTCCCGGCCGAGTATGCCGTACGCATCGGCATCGCCCAGTGCCGTCGAGAAATCAGAATCCGGGGCACTACTCGGGCTGGCGAAATCTGCACTCCACTCGGTGATTGCTAAAGGCGTACCCGGATAAATCGAATTCGCAATCGCCCGCATGCGCGGAATGCGAAACGGAATCGCGTGGTTGGGTTGAATCTGCGTGGTGTAGATCTGGTTGACCGTCCCCGACGGACTCACATACGTCGGATCCCAGTAATCACGATAAATACTCACGGCCACTGCCTGCTTTTGCGCTTTTGTATAGCTGGATGTGTCCGGCCCATCGGGATAGGCATGGATATCGAACAGGTCCAGCGAACGCGATCCGGCAATCTGGTCCTGCCAGTAAACCTCATTCAGCCACCACGGCAGGAAATCGACTCCGGCGTGAGCGGATTTGTCATTGCTGTTCGCACCGTTCCAGTAAAACCACCAGCAGCAACTCACAGGACCAAGGCGAATGGCCGCCGGATCCCACGTCTTCAGCCCTCGCGCCACTCTGACGTACGTATCCCGCAATTCGTTGTAGCCCGACGGATTCGGATGCACATCGTGGTGCGTACCACCCCAAATGTCGGTCTCGTTGTCCATGTCATAAAAATGGGGAGCAGAGCCAAATGCCGTGGCGAGTGCAATCGCCCAGTCCTTTCGATAGACGCATGGTCCCTTAGCGCTCGACGGACACGTAGTCGAATTGTCATCGAATATTGGCACATGGGCGTCATTGAAATCATTGCCGGTCACATTCGTGCTGCAGTCCGTCTTCTGCCCATTTCCCGCATCTGGATTGTCGGGACGAACTTTGCACTGCGCTCCGGACTTGGTCACCGAATAGCTGTACAACTGGCCATTATCGGTGCCGTTTGCGGGATCGCCTCGTGAGACCCAATCGAGCATCACCATCGTCATCAGCGGATTGGTGTGCGCCGCGATGGCATCCTGGACGAACTTCACTGAGTCGCTGTCGCCAATCTCCCTATAGGTATAGTCGGAGAAGTACCAATCGTTCGCCGAATTGGAGGTTTGTGTCTTCCAGTTGTAGCGCGACGTCGCATTGCCGCCCCACCGCACGACGCTCAAGCCGCTATCGATGATGGTGGCGGCATCCTTTGGATATGACCCCCCATACACGTACGGACTGATGGGGTGCCGGTTATTCAGCACATCGACCATCGCCTGGACACTGGTGACCGGACCCGCCGGAGTTGCCGAGGCCTCGTTCGAGTTTCCGCTCTGTCCCGCAGAGTTAACCGCAGTCACGACGTAGTAGTACGTCGTCCCATTCGTTAAGCCGGAGTCCGTGGCACTTGTACCCGTTGGACTCGCAACGGTCGTGTACGGTCCACCCGAGGCCGTGCCGCGTTTGAGGTTGTAGCTCGTTGCGCCGCTACTGGCATTCCAGGTAAGAGCCACCTGCTGATTGCCAGCTGTAGCCGACACGCCGGTTGGCGCAGCCGGAGGCTGCTGCCCTCCGCCACCGCCGGCTCCCGATCCTGAACCGCCGCAGGAGGAGAATAAGAAAGACATTGTTAATACTATGAGGACGACACAGAACAGCCGGGCAGACTTCCGCGGAGAACGGTTTGCCATAACGATTATGTTAGCGAAACCGAGCAGTGTACCTCGAAATCGTTGGTTCCAGAAGCGCGGAAAAAGTGCCATTTTGGACACTGTCCTACCGTACCATCCCGCACCGGCTCGTTTCGGCTGCGGACTCAGAATTCTCGGAAAACTGCTCATCACCGGACAACTTCACTTACGTCCAGCGAATCTTAATTCTTTAAGAGCTGGCCGAGGTGAGCCCAATTTTTCATTTATCGGGGCTTGTTTTTCGGTATCTGGGCAAATTTGACAGCCTTTCAAGCTGCCTTTTAAGATGATTTCGCCCCACGCCGCTCGAGTGTGGTTCGGCCCCACAGTTGAGTATTCTCGCTGTAAACAAAACTACTTATGATTTCAGTCAAAGACCTTTCCAAGCGGTACGCCCACACGACTGCCGTTGACCATATCTCGTTCGAAGTCGTTAAAGGACAGATTGTCGGCTTCCTGGGCCCCAACGGTGCCGGGAAAACCACCACCATGCGGATGCTCACCTGCTTCCTGCCTCCTTCCGCGGGCACAGCTCAGGTCGCCGGATTCGATGTCCTCGAACAACCGCTCGAGGTGAAGAAGCGCATTGGTTACCTCCCCGAGACCCCACCGATTTATCCGGAGATGGAAACCGCCGAATACCTGAAGTTCGTCGGAAAACTCAAGGGCCTCTCCGGAGCCAAGCTGCAAAAGCGTGTGGACTACGTTTGCGAACGCTGCGCCGTCGCCGATGTGAAGAAGAAGTTACTGGGCAAGCTCTCGAAGGGCTACCGGCAGCGCGTCGGACTCGCTCAGGCCATCATTCACAATCCTGACGTGCTGATACTCGATGAACCAACCTCCGGCCTCGATCCCAAGCAGATCAATGAGACTCGCGAGCTGATCAAAGATCTCGCCGGCGAGCACACGATCATTCTCAGCACCCACATCCTGCCCGAAGTCGAACAGACCTGCGAACAGGTCATCATCATCAACAAAGGAAAGCTGGTCGCGACTGATTCCGTAAAGAACTTGCAGGCTCGCGCTCGCGGCGCCGAGTCCGTCGTGGTAGAGGTAGCCGGTAGAACCGGGAAGCTCGAAGCTCCCATCGTGCAACACAAGCTGGAACAGATCTCCGGAGTCGGCCGGGTTCTTTGCAAAGAACAGTTCGACAACCGCGCCATCTTCGAAATTGAGGGCCAAAAAGGACGCCTCGTCCGCGGCGATCTCGCCCGCACCGTCGTCGAATGCGGCTGGGATCTCAACGAACTCCGGCCCGCCGCCATGAGCCTGGAAGAAGTCTTCCTGCAACTCACGGGAAGCGAACCTTCCGCGCCAAAAGAAGAGCCCGCGCTGCAGGAGGTGCAGTAATGAGAAATGCCTGGATTATTTGCCGCAAGGAACTGGGCAGTTACTTTGTCTCACCTATCGCCTACCTGCTGCTCGTCATGTTTGGCCTGATTTGCGGCTTTTTCTTCTGGAATGAACTCGCGTACTTCGTGGTCGAGAGTATCCAGACGCAGATGCGCGGCCAGAACTTCCCCATGAACATCAATGAGCAGATCATTCGGCCCCTGCTTTCGAACGTCGCTGTGATCGGGCTCTTCTTCATCCCGATGATCACGATGCGCCTCTTTGCCGAAGAGAAACGCACCGGGACGATCGAACTGCTCGCGACCTCGCCAATCAGGGATCTCGAAATCATCCTCGGCAAGTGGATGGCCGCGGTAATCCTTTACGCTTGCCTCCTGCTTTTCACGGCCCTGAACTTCGCATTCCTGTTCAAGTACGGCAATCCAGACTGGAAGCCGCTTCTGGTCGGCTATCTTGGCCTTCTGCTTCAGGCCGGAGCACTGCTCGCGATCGGAACTTTCATTTCCAGTCTGACCAAGAATCAGATCATCGCCGGCGCAGCCACCTTCGGCGTCGAACTTCTACTCTGGGTGTGCGGCTGGGTCAACGGATACGAAACCGCAACTTGGGCCAAGGTGCTCGGCTATATGTCCGTAATTACTCACTTTGAATCGTTCGGTCGCGGAGTCATCGACTCCAAAGACGCAATTTATTACGTCACTCTGATTTTCCTGGGACTCTTTTTCACCGCGCGTTCCATGGAATCCCTGCGCTGGAGGTCCTAAATGGCGAGTCAATGGCTTAAAGCAAGACAGACGAAATATGCAGCGTACGCGACCACGTATATCCTCGTGATCGTGGCGGTGATCGTTGTCGCCAACGTGCTCGCCGACCGCTACAACAAGTCGTACGACACCACTGCCAACAAGCGTTACAGCCTGTCGGAGCAAACGGCAAAGATCGTCAAGGGCTTGAAACAGCCGGCAACGATCACATACTTCAACCAGAGCACTCGCTTCAACGACGGCCGCGACTTGCTCGACCAGTATGCGAATCTTTCGCCTAAGGTCCACGTCGAGTACGTCGACCCCGACAAGAACCCGCAGATCGCCCGCCAGGAGAACATTCGCAATTTCGGCACTGCCATCGTCCAGGTCGGAGACAAAAAAGAAGAAGCCAAGGGCCTGACCGAGGAAGGCATAACGGGTGCTCTCATTCGCGATCTCAAGCACACCACGCGGACCGTGTGCTTCGTTGCAGGAAGCGGCGAGCATCAGATCGACGATAGCAACCGCGAAGGTCTCTCACAGCTTAAGGAACTTCTGGGTAAAGAAGATTACAAGACCGAGACAGTGGACCTCCTGCAGAAGGCCGAGGTGCCCTCCGACTGCACCGCGCTGGTGATTGCCGGCCCCACGAAGAGCTATCAGCAACCCGAAGTGGATGCCATAAAGAAATACGTCGAGAACGGCGGACGCGCTCTCTTCGCCATCGATCCGCCTCTGAAACTGGGCCGCGACGAAATCGCCGATAACGACGAACTCGCGAATCTCCTCAAGAGCTGGGGCGTCACCCTCGACAAAGACCTCGTGCTCGATCTCAACCCGCTCGGACAGATCGCCGGAACCGGTCCCCAAGTCGCGCTTGTAACTAGTTACAACTCGCATCCGATCGTGAGCGAAATGAAGGGCACGGCCACAGGATTTCCGCTCTCGCGCTCTCTGCAGGTGAGCAATACCGATAAAACCGGCTTGCAAACGTTGTTCTCTTCGTCTGGCGATAGCTTGGCGACTCATAATTTGAGTTCACCGCGGGTAAATGCTGCGGATCCGAGCAACACCAAAGGTCCCCTCACGCTGGCCGCTGCTGGCACTTACAACACCGGCAAGGAAAATACCCAGGGACGATTCGTGGTAGTCGGCAGCTCGACCTGGCTAGCCAACCGTTTCCTTAACTTCAACGGAAATAGCGATCTCGCTCTGAATACGATGAACTGGCTCTCCTCGGATGAGGACCTGATTTCGATCCGTCCCAAGCCGCAGGATGACCGCCGCATCACCATGACACGCTCCCAATTGGCCTGGGTACGTGCGACGAGCCAGTTCCTGCTCCCGGGGATTGTAGTAATCGCCGGAGTCTTTGTTTGGCTGAAACGAAGATGAAACACGACGGCCCGCCCTTGTACAGAAGTGTCCTGAGCGAATCCACAGGGGCGGAGATTTTGACTTTTTAACCGAATCGCCTGAGTCTCTTGTCTAGCGAACAATGAAACTACGCAGCCTGATCCTCGCCACAATCGTCCTTCTCGCCCTCGTCGGCGTTCTCTATTGGTCGAATCACCGCAAGCCAACCGACGAGGCGGTTAAGCCGCCCGAAAATTCCCCGGCTATTCTCAAACTGGACGAAACTTCCATCACCAAAGTCGAAATCAGGAAGCCCGGCGCCGAACCCGTCGTTCTCACAAAAAGCAATTCCGGTGCATGGCAGATCACCGAGCCCAAGCCATTCCGCGCCGATCAAGCCAACGTCTCCAGCACGCTTTCTTCGTTGTCATCTCTGAACTCGCAGCGCGTGATTGAAGACAAAGCTTCCGACTTGAAGCAGTACGGGCTCGAACCGCCAGCGGTTGAAGTCGCTGTCACCGAAAAGGACAGCAAGTCTCAGAAACTCTTACTCGGCGACGACACTCCCAACGGCAGCGCCGTTTATGCGATGCTGGCCGGGAATCCGCGCGTCTATACCATCGCCAGCTATCTTCGAACCAGCATCGCGAAGAATCTCAACGATTTTCGCGATAAACGCCTGCTGCCGGTGAGCGCTGAACAAGTCAGCCGCCTTGAGATTGTTCGCAAAGATCAAAGCATCGAATTCGGACGCACCCAAAGCGGATGGCAGATCCTACAGCCCAAGCCCATGCGCGCTGACGGCAATCAGGTCGGCGATTTGGTCCAGAAGCTGACCGATGCCCGCATGGATCTCAACGGCTCCGATCCGAAGAAGTCTGCCTCAGCTTTTGCGGCAGGCACGCCCGTCGCAACCGCGAAGATTACCGATTCTACCGGTGCTCAGGAACTCCAGATCAAAAAGAACAAGGACGCGTACTACGCAAAATCGACTGCCGTCGAGGGCATCTATAAAGTGAATGCCGACCTCGCTCAGGCTCTCGAAAAGAGTGTGGACGACTTCCGCAATAAGAAGCTATTCGACTTCGGTTTTACCGATCCAACGAAACTCGAGATTCACACCGCATCCAAGACTTACTTGCTCACCAGGAGCGGGCAAGACTGGTGGTACAACGGCAAGAAGATGGAGGTGGACACCGTGGCGCCGTTGCTGTCCAATCTCCGCGACCTTGCAGCCGACAGGTTCGCGGACTCAGGATTCGCCAATCCCACGATCAACATCGCAGTAACTTCCGAGGACGGTAAAACTACCGAGAAGGTTTCAATTACAAAGTCCAACGACGGATATCTCGCCCAACGGGAAAATGATCCAACGATCTATCATCTGAGTTCATCGGCGGTCGATGACCTGCTCAAACCGGCGGACACCATGAAACCAGCGGCGGCCAAGTAGCCCAAATTCGCATCACACTTTTGCGTGCGATTTCCAATTCTTCCACAGATTGCATACGCTCTTCCCCTTCCCTGCTCTCCCGCACATTGTGATTTCTTCCTGCAAACGACCATGCGTTGTACACTTCCCACGTGATCGTGACGTCCGCGCTATCGCAAAAGGAGTACCTTGAATCGCAGTTCGCCTATCGGCTCCGCATGGCCAGAAACCGGGTAGTGTTCCGGAATCTGTACGGAATGACCTGCGTTGCAGTTGTTCTAGGAATCTATGTCCGTCTTGCGGGCTTTCGATGGTGGGAGTACCTTTTGTTCCTCCTCGCTTGTCTTCTGCTTCTTGAACGCACGCTGTTCTGGCGACTGCGCGATGCTGCTAAGTACAACTCGACTCCAAGTCTCCGCGAACCCGTTGAGCTCAGGATAGAGGAGAGTGACATAGTCCGCACGTCGGCCGCGGGACGCACGAATATCCGCTGGGCCAATGTATCCGCCTGCCACGAAACCAGGAACCTGTTCCTCATGCGACAGGAGCCAGATGACCTGCTGGTGCTTCCCAAACGGGCATTCGCGCCGGGTGATCTGTTCGTCTTCAAAGAGCTTCGTAATAAGGAGCTCATTGTCAGAACAACACGCGACAACCCCGATCTTCTGTTACTCAGGTTTGTGGTGAGCTGGGGCCTGCTTGCGATCGCAATCGTGGCGCTTTTCATAGGCTACGTTCATAACTTCTTCGACCGGGCTACCTCGCCCGCCGCAGCGAGTCGCCTCTTCCGCCGCTGGTTCTACGTACGTCAAGCCCCCGGCAGCGTCGCCTTCGGAACTCCTCGGAAAGGGCGCCGTCTATGTCGTGCCTCTGGGAACGGTCCATTCGGTGGATGTCCATCGACTATTGTCGGATTTCGAAAAGCACTACGGACTCCGCATACATTTGCTTCCCGTGATACCGCCGCCCGATTGGGCAAGAAACGTGGCCCGCAAACAATCCGTGGCCGAGGATCTGATCGCGGCAATGAAATTGGCCTATCCCCGCCAATCGGCGGAAACCGGCGCGGTGATGATTGGGATTACCGAGCAGGACATGTACATATCAGGGCTCAAGTGGACCTATGCCTTCAGTTTCCGATCGGAGGAACGCTTCGCGGTAATTTCGACCGCTCACCTTTCTGAGCCCTCGGAGGACGAAGATAAACCAGTCACAGCTGATGTTCTGGAAAAAAGGGCGGCAAAAGTGCTCGCCAGGGACGTCGGGATTCTCCACTTCCGTTTGCAGCCCAGCAATGACTTGGGGAGCGTGCTGTACAGGTACGTCGATGAAACTCCGGACCTGGATGATATCGGGAACGAGTACCTGGAAAGTGATGTCACGGTCCGGGCGGACTTGCACGTAGAAGACGGGGATCCCTGTTTCGTCTTGCGTCATTACGCAACGCCGACAAGAAACCACGCCGAGTCCGGCACAGTAACAAGTTGCAGCGGGTACTACAAAGAACCCAATCTCGAAACGCTGCAGGTTGACCTGCGTTACGGCTTGTTGCTCGATCAGCGTACAGACTTCTGGAGAGCAGACCGCATCCCGCTCGAACTCACTCGAGTATTGCGTACTCAGGACGAGAGGTCTCGCGCGTTCGGAATCGGTGGGAACCACAACCTCAATGTCTTCTTAGTCGGAGACAAATGGCCCTTTACCTGGATGGATCTGATTCTGGAGCATGGCGGCCGTTCTCACTTTCGCCGCTCGAACTGGGGCTTCGGGTACTGGGACGCTCGCTATACCAATCGCGACCTCAACGGAAGCATGTTTTCAGGTTCGACGATTAACTGGGGATGGCCCGGATGGAATCTGAAGCATGCCGGAATGACGTACACGTTTCCCGATCCGAAAGGAGCGAGCCGGCCCGAACAGGCTGCCCTGACCGGGATCCGGGCCTACGACGGGAAGATGCTTGCTCTCATACGGGATGCGGCCGGTGATCTTCTCCGTGCACGCTCCCCCGCTGGGCACGAACTGGATTTCAAGTATGACCCGAACCACAGGATCGTGGAAGCCGTCGACAGAGAAGGTGGACATTTCGAGTACTCATACGATGCTGCCGGACATCTCCAGCGCGTTAGAGATAGCGATCAACACGTAACTGAATACGGTTACGACCAATCCGGTCGCCTGAATCTCTTCACCGAAGATGGTGCGCAGATATGCGCATTGACTTACGACGAAAAAGGAAGAGTGCAATCGGAGTCAATTCCGGGTCACACTTACTCGTTCCGTTATTTTGAGAGTAGGTACGTGGGTTTCCAGGTAGATATCGGTGACTCCGTTGGACCTCTCCGCAGGATTCGAATAGCTCCGACCGAATATAGTCTCGACATCCTGGGGGCAGATGAGAAGAGATGACGTGAATGGTCCAGCCGCAGTATTTGTGTTCTCCCTGAAAAACCTGTGATACCATCCTCGCCAACGCACAGAGGTGCGCTATGCCAAACGACCTGCGCCCGTTAAGTTTGGGAGAACTCCTCGACCGCTGCTTCTACTATTACCGCAAGAACTTCCTGCTGTTTGCGGGGATTACGGCTCTTCCCCACTTGGTGCTTCTGGCCTATCAACTCGTGGGTGTCGGTTTGCAACGCACTCTGGGGCCAACAATCACGATTTTCTGGACGCTGGGTTCATTAATTGTCACTCTGGGAGTAACGGCCGCCTCCCAGGGTGCGACCGTAATCGCCGTCTCGCATGTTCACCTCGATCGGCCGACTTCCATTGCCGAGTCGTTCGCCGGAATCAAAGGCAGGATTCTTTATCTTGCCCTGATCATGATCGGCTACGGTATTGGTATAAGCGTCGGCCTCGTACTGCTCATTGTTCCGGGCATCATCCTGGGCCTGATGTGGGCGCTCACAATTCCCGTGGCCGTGCTCGAAGATACTGGGCTGCGCGATTCCGTGAACCGAAGCGCCGAGCTCACCAAGGGTAGCCGTGGTCGCGTTTTCGTCATCTATGTCCTGTTCCTCGTCTTGCTGTACGCGATCTATATGGCGTGGATGTTCCCCGCATTAATAGTGCTCGGTCTGGGAGCACGAACTCATCACACAGTGGGGATTCCCCTGTGGTATCAAATCGCTGTCCCTGTCGGCACTTTCTTCAGCCAATGTTTGGCCGGCCCGCTAATGACGATTGGGCTTTCCCTTCTGTATTACGACCAGAGAGTCCGTAAGGAAGCTTTCGACCTGCAGCACATGATGGCTACTCTCGATGGAACTTCGCCAGACTCAGCAGTACCCGTGCTCGGCACTTAAGGTTCTATGCGACCTAATCTGCTGATCTGGCTGCTACTGGCGCTATGGATTGCGCCGAAGCCGTCGACCGCCCAAACGGAATCGACTGGCTCTCTCACTCTGGCGGAATACGTCCAGACGCTCGACGACTCGCTCTCCGCCCTACAGAAAATAAAAGAAGAACCGCAAAGGGCCGCTGATTTCTTAAAGGGCCTGCCCCCCTCCTGGAATGTACAGTCCGACGGTGCTCATTTTGAAATCTCCACCGAATCCATTCGCCGAGACCTCGGAGCATGGCAGGCAAAGCCCACCAATGCATCGTTCGAACTGATACAGCAACATCTCGAGACCTTGCGTTACCTGGCGAGCCAGTATGAAACTGCCGCACCGGATCTTGCGTCGCGCCGATCGCAACTGAATAACATTCTGTCACGCAGAGAGTTTCGGAATGTCCACGGTGAAACCTGGATGGATCGGCTCAAACAGCGGATCAGAGATATTCTTTTCCGATTGCTGGGAAAGGTTATTTCAGCCTCGGCTATCCCGATCATCAGCAACATTCTGGTGTACGCGCTGATTCTGATTGCCGTACTCGCAGCGGCCTATTGGATGTACCGTTCCTTACGAGATGACACTCGCGTGGAAACGATCCTGCCCGCAAACCTGCCCGTGAGCGCCAAGGAATGGCCGGTCTGGCTTTCTGAGGCTCGGACGGCGGCGGCGCGCGCTGAATGGCGCGATGCAATCCACTTGGCGTACTGGGGAGGCATTTCGTTCCTTGAAGCACAAGGATCATGGCGTCCCGACCGCGCCCGTACCCCACGGGAATATCTGCGTCTCCTTCCCGCAACCAGCGCCCACCAGCCCGCGCTCCGCGCACTCACCCTTCGGCTCGAGGGCGTTTGGTACGGCATGCAAGCTGCCGGCTCTGACGGTTTCGAGCAAACCCTTGCGGAACTGGAGCGGCTCGGATGCCCATGCGGCTAACCTCAGTCGACCGCAAGATTCTTCTTATCGCTAGCGGCATTTTTGTGGTGATGATTGCTGCCGCCGCGCTGTTCGTCGGTGGAACCGATTCGAACCAGAATGTACCCAGCGCCTACTCGACGGCGTCAGGCGGATGCAAAGCCGCGTTCCTGCTTCTCCAGGAATCGGGGTACGACGCAAAAACTTGGGAGCAGTCGTTGCGCGATCTTCCGGAGGGAACCGGAAATACTCTCATCCTGGTCGAGCCCTCGAAGTTCCCCGCAAGCGAAGATAAAAAGAAGCTCGAATCATTCCTCCGGAGCGGAGGCCACTTGATCGCCGCCGGCCAGTTCGCCGGATACTATTTACCGCTGAATGAGGCGATGCCTGACCCTCTCGCCGGATCGACCTGGAAGCCGGTTGCAGCAATCTCGCCTTCTTCCATCACGCATGCCGCGCCCGTAATCACTCTCGCTCCAGAATCCTATTGGCATCCCGGAACCGGAGCGGTCGGACTCTACGGCGAGCGTGACAGGCCGTTGGTGGTCGAGTACAAATTCGGCCAAGGCAGAGTTCTGTGGCTGGCGGGCGACACTCCACTCACGAACGCCGGACTCAAAGAAAACGGGAACCTGGAATTCTTTCTGTCGGCAGTCGATGGTCCAGGGCAGACGAAGATCTTGTGGGACGAGTACATCCACGGATATGAGCGCTTCGCCGCCACCACCAAGACCAACCGAATCATTCGCTGGATTGCCTTGCAGTTGGCAGTGTTGGCAGTTGCGATCATCCTCGCCTACTCCCGCCGAAGCGGACCAATCTGGGTTCCTGAGGGAGAAGTCCGATTATCTCCACTGGAGTTCGTAAAGACGCTTGGATTGATGTATGAACATGCCAAGGCCAGCGGTGTGGCCGTCGAAATTTCCTGGCAGCGGTTCCGTTACCGGCTGACCCGCCGGCTTGGGTTGTCGGTGAACAGCAGCGTGGATGAATTGAGTCGTGCAATACGCGACCGTCACGCTGTTGCCGAAGACAATTTCGCTGAGACACTGTCTGAGTGTGAGTCGTACCACTATGATCCAAATGTTCCGGCGGCTACGGCGCTGCGATTGGTTCAGACGCTTTTTGATTATGAAGTCCGGCTCAAGCTGGTGCGGACATCGCAAGGGGAGACGAAAGTATGGAAGCAGTTGTAAGACTGGCTCAGCACGTACGGCAGGAAATGGGCAAGGTCGTAGTCGGGCAGGACGAAATGAAAACCCAATGCCTGGTTGCGCATCTGGCCAACGGGCATGTGCTTCTCGAAGGCGTCCCCGGAATTGCCAAGACGCTCGCGGTCAAAGTGCTGTCGCGAATTCTTGGGCTGGATTTTCAAAGGGTCCAGTGCACGTCAGATCTCATGCCGGCTGACATCGTCGGTACCAAAATTCTGAACATGTCCACCAGCACATTCGAATTGCACCGCGGACCGATCTTCACCAGCATGTTGCTCGTGGACGAGGTGAACCGCATGCCACCCCGCACGCAAGCGGCGCTCCTCGAAGGCATGCAGGAGCGGCAGGTGACCATCGATGGAGAGCGTCACGATCTTCCCGCGCATTTCACCGTCTTTGCCACTCAGAATCCCATCGATTTCGAGGGCACCTATCCCCTGCCCGAGGCCCAACTCGACCGCTTCCTCGTGAAGATTCGCGTTCCGTATCCACAGGCCAAAGAAGAGATTCAACTGCTTCTGAATGTCCAGAACGGTTTCGATTCAGATCGCCTCGACGACGCCGGAATCCTCCCGCTGGAGCCAGGCTGGCTGGAGGAAGCGCGACAACAGGTCAGAGCCGTAAAGGTGCAAGAAGCCTTGTTCGCCTACATCGTCGAAATCGTCCGCCGCACTCGTGATTGGCCTGCACTGTCGCTGGGCTCCAGTCCACGAGCCGCGGTCAGTCTGCTGAGTTTTGCAAAAGCTGTCGCCGCCATCGACAGCCGTGATTATCTGATTCCTGATGACATCAAGCAGGCGGTCTTACCCGTGTTCCGCCATCGCGTTGTCGTCAAGCCCGAAGCCGACCTCGAAGGCATTACAGCCGACCAGGTCATTCAAGACGTAGTCCGCGCGGTTGCGCTGCCCAAATGAGCGATTGGCTGGCCATGATCCCGGAACCGGTCGAGGCGCAAGCGCGATCCTCCAGCCGCTTTCCGCTCTCGTTCGGCTACCGTTTCTTCCTGCTGTTGCTGCTCGGAATGGGTTGGCTCGCTCCCGCCTTCGTCGATCATCGCTTCGTATATGCGATGGTCGCATGGGATGTTTTGGTTTTCTTCGGATGGGCGGTAGATCTGAGTTCCCTACCCACGCCCCGCGAGATCACCGTTCGTCGTACTTGGCTCGCGCCATTATCCCTTTCGGTCCGTTCGCAGGTTAAGGTCACCGCGATTAATCGTTCGAGGTCGAGTCTCCACATTCACGTTCTGGACGCCCTGCCTCCGTCGCTGCGGACCCAGCCTGCCGCCCTCGACCTCCTCGTGCCCCCTCGCGGCGAAACGGACGCGGAATATTCGATTCAGCCGAAAAAGCGCGGGACATCCGTCGCTCCTTATATCTATCTTCGCTACGAAGGCCGCTTCCGAATCGCCCAGCGCTGGGCCATGGCGGACCTGAAGCAGGAACTCACCATCTATCCCAATCTGTCGGAAGCCAAGCGCCACGCCCTGTACCTGGTTCGCAGCCGCCAGATTGCTCTGGAAAGACGCTTCAGCCGGATCCGCGGCGCTGGACGCGCTTTTGAAAGCCTCCGCGAATATCAGGACGGCGATGACTTCGGCGACATTTGCTGGACGGCAACCGCTCGTCGCGGAAAGCTCGTTACCCGCCTCTATGAGCTTGAGAAAAGCCAGACCGTGTGGATCGTTCTCGACACGGGACGATTAATGCGAGCGAAGGTCGCATCGCTCAGTAAGCTGGATCATGCGGCTAACGCTGCGCTCGCGCTATGTCAGGTGGCTCTCTTCACCGGGGATCGTGTCGGTCTGCTGGCCTATGCCCGCAATGTTCGCAAGAGAATTCCCGCTACTCGCGGTAGTTCCCATCTGCGGCAATTTATTGAAGCTTTAGCCACCACCCGCGAAGATGCGTGGGAAGCTGACCACCTCCAGGCCGCCGCCCAATTGATGCGCGATCAGAAGCGACGCAGCCTGGTTGTCTGGATTACTGACTTAGCCGAAACGGCCATGACCCCCGAGGTAATCGACGCGGCATCCCGGCTTTTGCCTCGCCACTTGGTCTTATTCGTCGTGATTGGCCAACCCGACTTGCAACTCGCAGCCGCCCGACGCCCCGATACTGTTAGCGAAATGTATCAGGTCACCGCTGCGCAGGAGGTTATTCACCGCCGCGAGCTACTGCTGGCGCGATTGCGCGAACGCGGCGCTCTCGCCGTAGAAGCCCAGTCTGGCGAGTTGGCTCCCCTGCTGGTCAATTCCTATCTTCGGATTAAACAGAAGAATCAGCTTTAGGCGTCGGGCTCGCGCCAAACAGGTAAGCCAGCAGCAACACGAACAGGGCTCCTGCCATCGCGAACTTCAATCCCGTCGCGAGACCGGTAGGCGAAACGAAAGCCTCGATGATCCCGGCCACGACCAATATAGGGATGGACCCCAACAGCAGTTGCACAGCCTCCGTGCCCGCACGAGCCAGGGATTCCCGCCTCGGTAGATATCCGGGGAACAGAAGCCCGGCAGCGATGCGCAACCCGGCTCCGCCGGCTACGAAGATAGCGGGCAATTCGAGCACGCCGTGCGGTGCCACAAAGCTCCATAGCTGGACGCTCATGCCCGACGTGTGGCACGCCATGCCAATCACTCCTAGCAACAGTCCATTGAAGAGCAACATATAAATGGTGCCCAGACCGGCTGTAATGCCGAGAGCGAACGTCATGAATCCGACGCTCAGGTTGTTCGTCATGATCGCGCTGGAGGCTAGCGGTTTGATGCCAACGATCGAGTGGGTCCACATCTCCCGCTTCTCGATCGTCTGTACCATTTGTGGCCCGATGACACTCAGCTTGAAGTCGGGATCCTGATACGTAAGCACAGCGCCCACTGCAGCCGAGACTGCAAAGATAAGGAGAGCAACCTGCACATAGCGCCACTGCTGGCGGAACACACGAGGATACGTCACGGCAAAGAAACCAAAAATTGCGGAAGGACTCGTCTTCTTAGACGAATAAATGATATTGTGTGCGCGCGCCAGAAGTTGATTCAGGTAGCGGGCGAAGTGTACGGAGCCACGGTCTTCGCGGAGCGCGGCCAAGTCGGCTGCGATTTGCCGGTACAAAAGTCCGAGTTCCTGCAGTTCGCTTCGGCCCAGGCTGGACAGTCCCCGGCGGGCACTCTGGTCCAGAAGTTGCTCCAGCCTGGTCCAATAGGGTTTACGTTTGTCTAACCACTGAGTGGAGATCAAATCGTTGTCCTTTTCAGATCAAGCTGACGGAATAACCGAAACTCCGGCCGATGACCGGATCCGCATCGATACTCCGGAACAGATTTCGCTTGATCTGCCCTTAGCCGGGATCGGCAGCCGCTTCATGGCCATTGCTGTCGATACTGTAATTCAAATTCTTCTGTACATCGCGGCAATTTTTGCCATGGCAGGTCTTGCCAAGTATGGCCCGTCCCTCCCCGCGTGGGCCTCCGTGTTGCCTGGATCCTGGCTTCCGGCCTTGGTAATTCTTTTCATGTTTTGCATCTACTGGGGATATTTCGCCTTCTTCGAAATCATCTGGAAAGGCCAGACCCCGGGCAAGCGCCTGGCGAAAATACGAGTTATCAAGAATTCAGGACGCGGCATTAACGTGTACGAAGCCATCGGCCGAAACCTATTGCGTGTCATCGATTGGCTTCCCGGCCTGTACATCGTAGGCATCATCACGATGATGATCAGCCGCCAGAACCAGCGCCTGGGAGATCACCTAGTTGGAAGCATCGTCGTACACGAAAAACGGACGGAGGAATTTCGCCCGGATTGGACTTCGGCCACAGAGAACGCTCCGGCCGATCCACAGCTTTCGAAGATCACGCCCGAAGAGCTTGTGCTCGATCGAAACCTATCTGCAACGCCGCGACACCCTGGAGTTCGGATTCAGGGACGCCACTGCACAAAAGATTGCGACCCGAATCATCAAGAAGACCGGCGTCGAGCGGCCTACCGACCAATCCCTCGATGACTTCCTACAGGCAGTCGCCCGCAGAGTACGAGACAGCGCACGCCTTCGCTGACGCCCGCGTCACACAGGACGCGATTGCAATCCAAAACCGCGCAACAATCATGCGAGAGGCATGAGTTCGCACGATAATGAAAGTCCAAGGGCGATGCGCATCTCAAGATTCACACAGAAAGATTGCGAAGCGGACAGCACGAATGTGTATCCAACAGCTTCGAATGGTATTGTAGGAGCCGCGGTAACTTGGTTCCGTCCCGGTGAATAGGTGTGGCGTTCCGGTTCACTCGAAAAGGAGCGTTACTCATGATTCGGCATCCTCTTGCAACTCTGCTCGCTCTTTTTACAGTCTGCATCGTTGAAATCGCAGCCGCCGCAACTGCCCCTGAAGTCAATAACCCTGCAAGTCTCACACTCCGCGAGAATTGGTTCATCCAATCTTCTGCCGACCTGCGCGCGGATGGGGCGGCAATCTCGACCGTCGGTTTTCCGACAAGCGGTTGGTATCCCGCAACCTTGCCCTCCACGGTATTGAGTGCGCTGGTTGCCGACAAGGTGTACCCCGATCCCTACACCGGGATGAACCTGCGCTCCATCCCCGGCACGACTTATCCCATATTTGAGGACTTCTCGAACATTGAGATGCCGCCGGCCAGCCCTTTCCGGCAATCATGGTGGTATCGCACCGAATTCACGGTCCCGGCGGAAGCCAGCGGACGAATTCTAAGGCTCGGTTTCGACGGCATCAACTACCGCGCAAACGTGTGGATGAACGGCGTGCAAATCGCGTCGTCCGAAGCGCTGGCTGGGACCTGGCGGCTCTTCAACTTCGATGTAACCACCGCTGCCAAGCCTGGCCAGATAAATTCCCTCGCCGTCGAGGTGTTCCCTCCGCAGCCGCATGACTTAGCTATCACACTCGTCGACTGGGCCCCGATGCCCCCGGACAAAGAGATGGGGATCTGGCGCGACGTCCACCTTACGGCCACGGGTCCAGTCGCACTTCGCTACCCGGCGGTGCTGACCAGGCTCAACCTGCCTTCGACGGACGAAGCCCTGTTGACGATTCGAGCGGAACTGACCAATGCCGCGGATCATCCAATCGAAGCCATACTAAAAGGGCACATCGGAGACCTCGCCTTCGAGCAACCAGTCCACCTCGGGTCCAAGGAGACCCAAGTCGTTCGCTTCACCCCCGAGAAATTCCCCCAACTGAAAATCAGCAATCCTCGTTTGTGGTGGCCGGCGCAGGTTGGAAAGCAGGATCTGTATCCACTGGAACTGACACTTGAAGTGCAGGGTCAGGTTTCGGATTCATCGCACATTCGCTTCGGAATCCGTCAGGTAACTTCGAACATCGACAAAAAGGGACATCGTGCTTTTCAAATCAATGGCAAGAGCATCCTCATTCGAGGTGCCGGCTACAGCTTCGACATGCTGCTGCGGTCGTCTCCAGAGAGACAGCGGGCCGAGCTCAACTACGTCCGCGATCTCAACCTCAATGCGGTTCGCCTCGAAGGCAAGATCGAGAACGATCACTTTTTCGATCTGGCAGACCAGATGGGTATTCTTGTGTTGGCGGGTTGGTGCTGTTGCGATCAGTGGGAGAACTGGCCCACTTGGGACAAAGAGAATGAACGCATCGCGGGAGATTCACTGCGCGACCAGATCCGCCGTCTCGAGCGGCACCCATCCGTAATTGCCTGGTTGTATGGCAGTGACTTCGCGCCTCCGCCCCGGATCGAGAAAATGTACCTGGGGATCTTGCAGGAACTGGAATGGCCGAATCCCTCCATCTCATCCGCCGCTGGCAGGACTACCACAGTCGGACCAAGTGGCGTCAAAATGACGGGACCGTATGAGTATGTCGCACCGTCATTCTGGTATCTCGACACCGGCCATGGCGGCGCATTTGGCTTCAACACCGAAACTAGCCCGGGCCCGGCGATCCCGCCCATCGAGAGTCTGCGGCGCATGCTGCCTGCCGACCATCTCTGGCCCATTGATTCCGTTTGGGAATACCACGCCGGGGGCATGTCTCACACCTTGAACGTGTTTACCGACGCGCTCAACCAACGTTATGGCCGCCAAAGTTCTGTTGAGGAGTATGCCGCTAAAGCCCAGGTCCAGGCCTATGAGGCCCATCGCGCCATGATGGAAGCCTACGGGCGCAACAAGTACAATTCCACAGGCATCATCCAATGGATGCTCAACAATGCATGGCCCAGCATGATCTGGCACATGTATGACTGGTATCTGCGTCCCGGGGGATCCTACTTCGGTGTGAAGAAAGCATGTGAGCCGCTGCATGTGCAGTACTCGTACGATGACCACTCCATCGTAGTCGTGAACTCCTTCTACCAGCCGTTCAGTAATCTCAGGGTCACCGCCAAAGTGTACAACCTCGATATGACGGAGAAGTATTCGAAACAGGTTGATGTCAGCATCCCGCCGGACAGCAGCACGCGAGTTTTCACTTTACCTGCGATGCAAGGGCTCAGCCCGACATACTTCCTCAGCTTGGTCTTGGAATCCGCTGGCGAAGTAAAGAGCAGGAATTTCTACTGGCTTTCCACCCGCGAGGAAACCATCGACTGGGCTCGGCAAGAGGTAGATCCAAGCGGGCAATACGACATATCGACATGGAGCCCCACCAAAACTTTTGCCGACTACACTGCCCTGAATTCGCTGCCGCTCGTCAATCTGGATGCGACAGCGCAGTACAAAAAAGATGGCCAGGAAAGCTCAACCACAGTGACCGTTCACAACCCAAACTCCAGTCTCGCTTTTGCCGTACATCTGAAGGTCAATAGCGGAGGGATTCACCGCGTCAGCCGTGAAGGCGGGTCGGACGATGAAATTTTGCCGGTGCTGTGGCAGGACAACTACTTTGCCTTGCTGCCCGGAGAAACACGCCAGATAAGCGCCACCTTCTCTCTCCCAGAAAAGAATACAGCTATTCCGATCGTCGAAATTGAAGGTTGGAATGTCAATCGCAAGACAGTCGATGCCCACAATTAAGCGCAATCAACAATCTAACTTCAGGAATCAAGGGGCAATTTTATGAACTCACGAGCGCCTATCGAATCACACCGCCACGATCTCGAAAAAGTCCTGCGCGCAATACAAGACACGCCGGCGATCGACCGCGAGTACGCGGCGCCGCGGGAAGAATTCCAGCTACGCGTTCGCCGCACCAATGAGGCTTTGCAAAAGCACGGACACACTGTCGGACTCGTCTTTTCCGACGAGCACTATGCGGGCGACGTCCCCTACCTCGGTGGGAACACAAACATTTCCATTGAACAGGTAGCCGGAATTATCGGGCCGAACGGATTTCACATTGTTGCAGGCCTCGAGGGCGGCTATGTCGCCGAGCAACTGGCGGACCGTTCCGGCGCTACGGTACACAAGGTGGAACTGCTGCAATTGGCAGACGAGAAATATCCCATCCGCGCTGAGCGCATCGAGGACGTCATCAGGGCCGCAGCCGGTAAGGACGTGGACCGCATCGTTTTGCTCACGCCACGCCAGGTCATCCCTGCCGGTCTGGTCGAGTACCTGCAGAACATCTACGGCCGCGAAGGCGTCGTCGATGCCCAGGAAATCTATTACCGGGTCAAGTACGAGAAGAGCGCGATCGAGATGCGGCTCATTGCCGATGCATGCGTCATCGCCGATGCGATGTTGCGCGCCATGCTCGCAGTCCTTCGTCCCGGTCGTCTCGAAACTGAAATCGCAGCCTGGGGGGCATGGGTCGGACGCATGCTCGGTTCCGAGCGCGACGGCTTTCAAATCATGGTGGGTGCCAATACCGCGAATCGTACTCTAATCGGTCCAGCCCTCAACCGGCCGATCAAAGAGGGAGACTGGGTTCACTTGGGCGTCGCGCCGAAGCGCGATGGTCTAACTTCCTGTATCCGCCGTTCCGTAATTGCCGTCGATTCTCCAGCCAAAGTCACGCCCGAGCAGAAATACTGGTTCGATCTCGTTGAGGAAGGATACCGAGTGGGTGAGCAGTCATATCGCGAAGTAGCCAGTAAGCAGTTGCCGGCGCGCCTGCAGGAGCAATCGCTTGTGAACTTCTTTGCCGAGCACTCACAGGAGATCTCGCAGCGCATTGGCCGGAAGATCGATCTCGCCGCGCAGAAGCCCTACACCGGAACTCACAACTCAGGCTATACGGAATGTCAGGAGTTCTTTGGTGCTATCACGCTCGACAGCCACGAGCCGTTGGGAAATCAGATTGTCACCATGCTCGATGTGGCATTGCGTGGAATCGGAGATCACTGGAACGATGTCATATTGCCAGGCTTCGACTTCTGCGTCGTGGAGAACACTTTAGGAAAGTACGCCACACGGGTCGAGACTTTGACGAAGGTGCCGATCCACGCTCAGCAGCTCGTGGGTTCTTGACTCAAGCACGAGTGCAGATCAGTTGTCAGAAACAGATCCATCCGCTCAACCACCCCCGGAGGCAAAACGGTATACTGCCCACCATGTCCAATCACAGCCTGCCCGTATCCACCATGAAAGATCCCGTCACCTGGCTCTACCCGCCAATCGAGCCATATCGCACGGGCAAACTCCAGGTGTCGCCGGTCCACGAGCTCTACTTCGAGGAAAGTGGAAACCCCTCCGGCAAGCCCGTCATCTTTCTGCACGGCGGACCTGGCGGCGGCTCCGATCCAAAGCAACGCCGCTTCTTCCATCCTGAAAAGTACCGCATCGTGAATTTTGATCAGCGCGGCTGCGGCAAGAGCACGCCCTACGCCTCTCTCGAAGCGAATACCACTTGGGACCTCGTCTCCGATATCGAGAAAATTCGCGAGCACCTCGGCATCGAGACCTGGCAGGTATTTGGCGGATCCTGGGGCTCTACCCTCGCCCTCGCCTATTCCCAGACTCATCCTGAGCGTGTCACCGAACTTGTCCTGCGCGGCATCTTCTTGTTGCGCAAGCAGGAAATCGACTGGTTCTACCAGCGTGGCGCTTCCATCCTCTTTCCGGATGCCTGGGAGCCATACCTCGCGCACATCCCCGAGCCGGAGCGAAGCGATCTGCTCTCGGCCTACTACAAACGCCTTACCAGCGAGGATCCCGCTGTGCGACTCGCGGCCGCAAAGGTTTGGAGCCGATGGGAGGGCGCTACCTCGAAGCTCCTGCCCGATTCCGATTTCACTGGACACTACGAAGAAGATGAGTTCGCGCTCGCCTTCGCGCGCATTGAAGCCCACTACTTCCACAACAGAGGCTTCTTCGAAACCGACGATCAATTGCTGCGCAACGCCTCACGCATTCGCCGCATCCCCGGCATCATTGTGCAAGGTCGATACGACGTGGTGTGCCCCATGGAAAGCGCCTGGGCGCTCCATCGTGCGTGGCCAGAAGCCGACCTCATCATCACTCCCGATAGCGGGCATAGCGCTTTCGATCCGCCGAACAGCCGTGCCCTAGTCGCCGCTGCCGACAGATTCTCGGGATCTTCCATATAAGGACCACAGCAGAACGCCAAACTGCGGGTCCCGGGTTCTCCACGTTTGTATTGCCTGTGTGCGATGGGGTTAGCTGTCTGGATATTTCGCGCGGAGCATTTCCTTCTGCAGCGATCCGGCGAGGACCCAGGCTGCTCCGGCGAGTGCCGATGCCACACACAACATCGTCCATTGCAGGCGGCTGTGAGGGTCCGAAACGACTGCTGGTATGTGAAGCAAGAGTACGAAGGAGCTAATCATGCTGGCTTCCAGAGTTGCCGCCACGCCAGGAATGATCATGAGCAACATCGCGACTCCCGCGGCGAAGTGCCCAGCCCCAGTGAGGTAGGCGAATCCGGTTCGATACGGAAGCCATGCCGGTACCATGCCGGCGGTGATTTGGATATAGACGAAGTGCGATACACCAAGCACAACACATGCGGCCGCAAACAGCGTTTGCGGAAGACGCACATTGCGCCATAACTTGAGGTCAGGGCCTCGTACCGAGGATGGAAGGAAGCAAACTAGAATCCAGGCTCCGCATACCAACACCAGATTTTCTGCCAGCCCGAGCCACCTTCCGAAATCGCCAGGCGAGTAAAGCACGCGGGTCAGGTGCAAAGTGAGCAGCAGGAGCAAAAGGTATAGGCCCATCACCTTACTGGCCGGGCGAGCCCATCGCCGTGCGAGGACGCCAACTGCGGTGATAAGCAAAATGAGCCCAGAAAGATGCGCCAGCCCAGTCCGCCATGGAACCCACGGGGGAACTGGCTGCCAGCTGTAGGCGAAATCGCCGGAGCCCAAGCCAAGAACTCCCATGCCGGCCAGACCCACCGCGAAAAGAGAATGCCCGAGTGCAAGGAGCCGTTTGCCGGCTGTAGTCCGATCGATGCCAGGTTCCAGTTGAAACTGGTGCCCTTCAACTACGCTGATTTCACGAGTAGTCATGACGGTCTGAATTGGAATCTTGCGGAAACCCAGACCGGCGCACAATATCCACTTATTGCAATTCCGTAATGACCAATTCGCGAACGTCTTAGGAGGACGATCGAATAATGTCTCTCAGTTTTTTTACCGCGACCGGGATTTCCTTCGTCGATGTGTTACTGAATCCCAGGATGAATCCATTCGGTGCGGGACGCCTTAGGTAGGAAGAGGAAAGCGGGACCAGCCACAGCTTGATGCGAGCGGCGCGTTCCGACAGTTCGTGGTCGTCGAATCCCGGCGGGAGTGTCACCGATACGTGCAAGCCTGCCTGCTCTCCGGAGACGCCGACGTCAATCCCCAGTTCGCTGCGCAGACTGTCGAGCAGCACACTTCGGCGCTCGCGATAAAGCAGTCGCATCCTCCTGAGATGCCGCGAAAAGTGGCCTTCTTCGATGAAGTCAGCCAACACCAGTTGCATGAAGCCAGGAGCGCCGAGGTCCATGTTAAGCCGAACTGTGACGAACCGTTCAATCAGATCGGAAGGGATCGCGATGTAGCCAAGCCGCAACGAGGGGAACAATACCTTACTGAAGGTTCCGATGTATACGACATGTGCTCCCGGATCGAGCCCCTGCAGCGAGGCGATCGGCAGATTCTCATAGCGATATTCGCTATCGTAGTCGTCTTCAATGATCCACGATCCCGAACTATGCGCCCAGTCGAGAAGCTGCAGCCGACGAGATGCACTCATGGTGGAGCCCAGCGGATACTGATGCGACGGTGTTACCAAGGCTGCCTCGGCGTTCCGGCAACGTTTAACTCCGGCCGCCACGTCCATCCCTTCTTCGTCGACGGGCACGGGAATGACCTTGCAGCCGTTCAAGTGAAAAACGTTTCGAGCGAACCGGTATCCCGGATCTTCCATCCAGACGCGGCTTCCGCGATCGAGCAATACCCGCGTTGAGATCTCGAGCGCCTGCTGCGATCCGCTGACGATCATGATATTGTCCGCTTCGCAACGCACTCCCCTGGCCGTCCTAAGGTAGGCGGCAATGACCTTCCTCAAGTGTTTCGATCCCATCGGGTCGTCGTAGTACATGGACGCCATCCGCAGATTTCGGCATCGGTCGGCAATCAATCGCGACCAGACCTTGTAGGGAAAGTGATCCAGTGCAGGCTGGCCAGGGTTGAACGCGCCCCAACGTTTGCCCAGCCAGGGCAAAGCTGCTTTGATCGAGGGAAGGGATGTGCCGTTTACCGGCATCGGCCGGGGCCCTTTTCGGACTTCGATACACCTTCCTGACCCTTTTGGCATCACTTGATCGGGCAGAGTACTGGAGACAACGGTTCCGGCACCGACTCGAGCCTCAAGATACCCTTCAGCGAGTAGTTGCGCGTACGCGTTCAGGACAGGGATGCGAGAGAGTCCCAATTCTGAAGCCAGAATTCGAGTCGAGGGGATTCGCTCGCCCGGCCGCAACGCGCCTTCGACGATTGCGGTCCGATAAGAGTTATAGATCTGCCGATGGAGAGGCTCTCGCGCCCGCCGATCGATCTGGATGATCGGCATAACGCCGGAGGAAATCTTCTTCATTTCCAGCGAACATAGTGGTCATCCGTAACCGTTGTCAACCAAGGAAACGTGCCGACCATTTTGCGGACGGAAACATAACTGCTGGCTCTCGTTGTGATAGACGCAAGAGGCGGTATCTAAGAATGCGAGCCTCGTCCGACAAACAACTTACCGGGGCGCGGCGGGCAGAACTTTCCCGGAGGCTGGCAACCTCAGTCGGCTCTCGCCCGTCGCACCCACGATCCCGGTACTTAACAATGCTCCTTGCGGGAGCATTGCGCGCCGAGATTCCTTAGAACATGACTTCGCTTACTGAGCAGACTTCCACATGGCTGCCCCGAGCAACTTTCCCGGCCCCGACTCCTGCGCGAAAGCAACCACGCGAATCTGGTCGAGATTCGTGGCGCCCTTCAGTTTCAGTTGGACGTCCTCTGCGAAGCTCTTTCCTTTATTAAGCTTTCCGATTTTCGCAATCTGCTGTACGACCGCGACGTGGGTCAAATGCCGGCCTCCGTTCTCTCCCCGCAGCACCTGGGAATCCACATGGTCAAGCGCAACTGCCAGAAAAAGATCCGCACTGTGCTCGCCGGCAGAGGCATCGGCGTCCACGTGTGCCCTGAGCGTGTTTGGACCGTCTTTATTGAGTGTTACCCCTGTGATGTGGACCGGAATCTTCGCCGTTGCAGCGGCTTGCTGGAACACTGTTTCAACGTCATGCGCATCAGAGATCTTCAATTCCTTCGTACCATCGACAATGATCTCTGGCGTGTAAGGCGTACTCTGCCCGAGCGCGTGCACATAGGCATCCTGACGCTCGGTCAGTGCATGGGAAGAATTCGGATCCCGCCATCCGTCGTGATCCCAGTAATCGACGTGCTCGCTCAGGATGATCAGTTGCGCGCCAGGAACCGGCTGCAAGGTATCGAGTTTCTGCACGAACTCATCGGCCGGTGGACAACTGGAACAGCCTTCGGAGGTGAACAACTCGACCAGGACCGGGTGCGCGTTGTTACTCTCGTCAGTAAGGGGCGTCACCGCCTGAACGCAGGGTAGTGGCCCCGTGCAAACCACAAATGCGAATCCTCCAAGAAGTGAAAGCCGTAACCATCTCAAATGTGAGGAACCCATAAGATTCATATCCAAACCCTGTCTGAAACTTTCTCAAAAAAGGGGCGAGTGGACAATCGGCTGACCATCGCCCCCAGAGGAGAGATTAAAAGTACAGCTTAGCCCCAAACTGAAACACTCGCGGATCAAAGGCGCTGGTCACTTGCCCGAAGTTGCTGGAACCAAGCGCATTGCTGACCTGATTGAACTCCGTATGGTTCCACGTATTGAAGCTTTCCGCACGAAGTTCGAACCGGCTGCCTCGAGTTTCATTCAGAACGAAGCTCTTGAAGAGCGACAGATTCCAGTTGTCACGTCCGGGACCGCGTAGGGAGTTGTGCCCCGCGTTGCCCCATCCGCCCAGCGCCGGAAGCGCAAAGGCCGCCTTGTTGAACCACTGGCCCGCCGTGTGAGGATACGAAACGCCGCTAACCTGGTCAGGACGGTTCGTCGCCTGGTTCAGGCCATTCCCGCTCTGTCCGCCGGTTAACTGTGGATTGATCGGCACTCCAGAACTGATGGTTACGATTCCGGAAACCTCCCACCCACCGATCGTGGATTTCAGGAAGCGATTCGAACTGTTCCTCAGGAACGGAATGTCATAGATAAAGTTGACCGCGGCATTGTGAGTGCGATCGAACCCGCTCGGCCCCTCGTCGTACTTCCAGCCCAGGTAGGGATTCGAGACGTTGCCGAGATCGCCACCGCCGTTGCCAGCACTGGTCGGATCGATTGCGCGCGAGAGTGTGTAGTACGCACGCAGCGTCAGGTCCCGAAGATGGGAGGTCAAGTCAACCTGCAAACCGTTGTAATGAGAGTTCGCTTCGTTCGTCGAAAGGACGATCGAGTGAAAACCGGCATATGGCAACCCCGGTGAGGTATTGTATTGCGCACCTCCTATCAATGCCGGCAGATAGCTCTCGCTCGGCAGATTGATTTCGCGATAGTCATTCTGGTATCGATTCTGATTTCCAACATAAGCAATTGACAACACCGAATTGGCGTTCAACTGCCGCTGGACTCCGATGCTGTATTGGTAGCTGGCAGGCTCTTTGTACTGAGTGACTGATAACCCGGTGATACTCGCCGGATTGATGGCCTTAGGCGCAACAGTCCCGCTGGATAGCAGAATCCCCGGATTCTCCAGCGTGACGCTGTTATTGGTCACATTCAGACTGAATGGAATGTTCGGGCCCGCGTTGTACATATCGTTTCCTTGAATGCGTTCGTACATGATGCCGAAACCTCCGCGCACCACGGTCTTCCCGCTTCCAGTCACGTCATACGCGAAGCCCAATCGAGGTCCGAAGTTCGCCCAATGATCGTTTACCAGACCCTTGGGGATTCCATTCTTGCCGGGAACGCCAATGCCATTGAGGTATAGCGGCACCCCTGCGAGAATCGGATTCGGACTGGTGCCAAGTCCCGGGCTACTCGGACTGATGGTGCCATCGGGTTGCACGATTGCAGCCATCGTCGGGTCGTACAGGGATGGATAGAAGTTCCCCATACGGTTGTTTGCTTCGTAGGTGTGTGGAATACCGTCCCAACGCAATCCCAAGTTGAGGGTCAGCTTTCGGTTGGTCCGCCAGTTGTCCTGAATGTAGGCGCCCCAGGACGCGTTGTTCCAGAACCCGCGATCTTGTATGGCTAGTTCGTTGTAGCTCTTCGCGGTACCCAGCAGAAGATCCGCGAAATCACTGCCCGTAAAGGTACCGTCGAAATTGAATGATCCCTGCGTCTGGCCGAACAAGTCTTGCGCTTTTTTGTAGAGCGCCCAGCTTCCCCCCATCTTCAACTGGTGCGAACCTTTCGTCCACGAAATGTCATCGCGGACCTGGTAGTCGTCCGCTTTGTTGTGCCATGGCCAGCTTGAAATTTCAAACTTCGATCCGATGGATCCGTTCAGATCGATGTTGGGAATGCGATTGCCATTGTTTGGCCCGCTGAAAAGCCTCGAACTGGTGGAGTCATAGCCGGTTGGTAGCGAGAGGCTCTGCAGCCCTGATCCAGCCAAGGGAACGATGTTGATCCGATTGCCGTTGTAGTTGAAAGCCATCTCATTGAGCAACGTTGGACTGATCGTATGGGTGGCATGCAGGACAGCGCTATACGATGGGTTGCCGAACGTGTCGCCCACCGTTGGAACGTTTGCCCCACTCCACTGGCTTACACCGAAACCCTGGGAAACCTGCTCGGAAATGAAGTGTCCGAAGACCGAGAATTTTCCGCTGAAGTTGTGGTCAATGCGCGCAACTTCTTCCGTCAGGTTCGTCGGAGAGTTGTTTCCTCCGATGAACACTGGCTTGCCGTCCTTGTCGAGCGCATTGGCCGCGGGGAAAATACCGGTAGTCAGCAATGCGGTTGCATTGGGCGCGATCATGCAGGATGGGATGGTGTTGTTCGGAAAAGGAGAACCTTGCACGATTCCCGCGGGTAACACGCCGTTCGGGCAATTCTTCGCGAGTACGGATGCGGCAACCGCAGAGGCGCCCGGAACGTTGATGACCTGGTTGCCGAAGTTCCCCCCATACATGGATGTGACCGGTACCGGCTGATCCGTCAGGCCGCCCTGGATCAAGCGCCGCCATTCCATGTTGTAGAAGAAGAACGTCCGCTGATGATCGGCGTTATATAACTTGCCTAGAGTCACCGGACCGCCGACATTGAACCCGAACACATTAAGCCGGAGTTCGGCCACTTTCTGCGGGGCCGGGTTGAAATAGTTGCGCGCATCGAAAGCATCATTGCGGTTGAACTCCCAGGCAGACGCATGCAACGTCTGGGTCCCGGACTTGAGAACCATGGTCATGGTTCCAGCCGAAGAGAGCCCGTAGTCCGCGCTGTAGTTCGACGTTAAGGTTCGGAACTCTGCGATGGCGTCGCTTGAAGGAGCAATGCTCATTCCGCCTGCGCCGCCGCGGTCGTCATCTTCACCGCCGTCGAGAAGGTAGATGTTATGGTTCTGGCGCAAGCCGTTGAACTCAACGCTGGAATCGCCTCCGACGGGTGTGTTGACCACTCCAGCGCTCATTCCACCGCCGCCTATTTGACTCGATGCCCCCGGCACCAACGCTGCCAGTTGATACATGCTGCGCCCGCTCACTGCGAGCTGCGAGATCTGCTGCCCCGTGATGACGTTGCTCTGCTCTCCGGTATCGGTCTGCACTCGCACCGGATTGGCTTCTACGGTAACCGTCTCCTGAGCGCCGCCCACCTGCATGGTGAAATCAATGCGGTCGCGATCACCCACTTGCAGGGCGACGTTCTTTTGCTCGGCAGTTTTGAAGCCCGAGGATTCTGCCTTGACGCTGTAATGCCCGATATTCAGATCAGGCACAACGTATTGCCCGGCTTCGTTAGTCTGATTTTTTTTGACCGCGCTCGAATCCAGGCTCGTCACGGTAATCGTGACGCCAGGAAGAGCTGCCCCGGATGGATCAGTAACCGTACCCACAATGGTGGCCTGCTGACCTACAGCCAGCAGGGATAGGCTCATCACAGCAGCAAGCAGGAACACGAACCGAAACGCCGAAGCTGTTCAGACAGATGTTTCGAACACGCGATGACACGTTGCGCGTTGAATCCCACGGCGAATTCATTGATTTGCACTCCAAACCCAAATGGAATTAGCGCCCCCACAGAGCGTCGATTACACAGTGCAGTCTCCGAGGATTCGAGACAATATCCACTTAGCGTAATTCTGTTATGACCATCTCAGCTCGCCAAATTCCGCCTTGGTCGCGGGGTTTCGCGCACAGCTCGGCAGAACCGCGGAAGGCCCGAAAAGGAATGCCCAGCAGCGAAATGCGGGAGGACAGGTCGTTGTTGGGACGTAATTTGGGGGGGGGATTCGGTGCCTATCGACGGCCGCTTATCTTAGGAAACTTCTTCGCGCGAGGACATCTCGGGCCATCGATGGATACGCTTCGTAACGGAGCCCGAAGAGTGCGGCAGAAAGGTAACGTCACCTTCGCATAAGCAGCAGCGTAAGACCTTCGCATCATCATTATGGCGATGTGAAACGCGCAAAGCCCATTGATCTGCGCCTACCGGCGCGGAGCGTGCTGATCGCATGATTCGCTTGGAATTCCTGGTACAGACTCAGGGTTGGATGTCGCTACCCCAGCCCACACTGGGCCCCACTCCTTGGCCTCAGCGATCCCTTCGAGCTCTTGACGCACCCTCTCCCGAAGCTCGTCATTTGTAAAAGGCTTCTCCAACAGCTTTGTGCCAGTGCTAACGCCGGCCCGGTTCAGGGCGTCGCTATATCCGGACATGAACAACATCTTAGTGTCGGGTCGTAGCTGGGCGAATCTCCGCGCAAGCTCGAGCCCATCCATCTTGCCCTTCAGAATGATGTCGCTCAACATCAGATCGATCTTGCCCCGATAATTCTTCGCGATTCCCAACGCCTCCTCGCCACCGGTCGAGTGCAGCACCACATGACCGCTGTTCTCTAATACCGCGCACACCATTTTTGCAATGGCTTCATCGTCTTCTACGACCAGGAGCGTGGCTGAGCTTTCTTTTGCCATCACGGGAGGTGCAATCCGGACAACGGGACTGGGTTCTTCCGCGATGATCGGCAAATAGATTTTAAACGTGGCACCATGATTGGGTTCGCTATACACCCAAATGTATCCGCCGCTTTGCTTCACGATCCCATACACAATGGAAAGACCGAAGCCAGTTCCTTTGCCTTTTTCCTTGGTTGTGAAGAAAGGTTCGAAGACATGGCGCACGGTCTCTTCGTCCATGCCAATGCCTGTGTCGCTTACGGCGAGCATGACGTAGTTCCCTGCGGGAACTGGCTGCTGGAAACGCGGGTAGTGCTCATCCAGTTTCACATTGGCCGACACAATCGTGAGTTCCCCTCCGTTTGGCATTGCGTCCCGGGCGTTAATGGCCAAGTTGATCAGCACCTGCTGGATTTGTATCGGGTCGACCTTTACGATGCCGAGATCGGCTGCTGGTTTGATTGTGAGTTCGATGTTCTCTCCGAGGAGAGTGTGCAGCATTTTGGCCACGTCCGTTAGAACATCGTTCAGGAGTACCGCCTTTAGTTGCATCACCTGTTTGCGACTGAAAGCCAGGAGCTGGCGAGTGACGCCTGTCGCCCTATCCGCAGCTTTCCGGATCTGAGACAACTGCTCCCAGAGAGCCGTGTTTTCCTCGGGAATCTGCTCCCGCATCAGGTCGGTGTAACCCACAATGACTCCTAATATATTGTTGAAATCATGTGCGATGCCCCCAGCTAAGCGCCCGATCGCCTCCAGTTTCCGCGCCTGGAGCAACTCGTCCTCCAGATGTTTGCGCTCGGTTATGTCCTGCATTACATGAATGGCGCCTTCCAGACTGCCGCTGCTGTCTCGCAGTGGAATCGTGGACACTCGGAGGAGTTTGTTGAGTTCACCTTCAGCAATCTCCAATTCCTCTTCTCCTTGGCTGATCAACATCCGCCCAAACGGGCACTCTGACGGACGACATGAATATTTGTGCGTGACTGCGAAGCATTTCTTGCCGATGACTTCTTCGTATTTAAGACTGAGCAGATCCATTGTGGCGCGATTGGCCTGCCGAATACGGCACTCCCGATCTAGAATCATGATCGAGTCCGGAATCGCGTCGAATGTCCTTTCCCAGTCTTCTTTGGCGTCTCGGATCTCTTTCTGGAGTCGCGCGTTCTGGTCACGCTGAACTTTCTCCCCAAGAACGCGATCAATTGCCGCCGGCAGTCGCTCTAAATGCTCCTTCAGGACATAGTCGCTGGCACCTTGTTTGAGATATGCGACAGCCCGCTCGTCTCCCAGCGTCCCGGTGACAACGATGAACGGAATCTCCTTGGATGACTGCTGGAGGATTTCTAACGCGTCTGAGGCAAGCCACGATTGCAGATTATGATCGCAAAGGATCACGTCATAATCTTTGTGCATCAGGCAATGCCGAAACCTCTCCGGTTCGTCTACATGGTCAAACGTGACAGACAATCCGTTACTGCGCAGGATTGAGATCAATAGTCGGGCATCGAGAGGACTGTCGTCGACAACCATGATACGAATGGCGGGCTTCGGATCAGGCCCGTCGTTTGACGGTGGGCTGGAATCGGTTCTAGTCATGGCAGTAAGCCCCCTCGGTCTTCTCTGAACGAACGGCAGCCGGCGACGGCAGGCGGTTTACAACCAGCCAATACATGCCCAGTTGCTTTACCATTTTCCGGAATTGCTCGAAATCTACAGGCTTTTGCAGATAGCTGTTCACTCCCAGGCGATAGCTTCTAACCATGTCTTCGTCCTCTTTGGAAGAAGTCAGGACGACCACGGGAATCATCTTCGTCCTCGGGTTGTTCTTGACTTGACGAAGTACCTCAAGGCCGTCCACTTTCGGCAGTTTCAAATCCAGGAGGATCACTTTCGGCATCGAACTGCCGGACGCTAACTCAGCTTCGCGATCAGCGAGGAATTGAAGGGCTTCCTCGCCATCTCTGGCCACATGAATGTCATTCCCCAGATTCTCGCCGCGCAAGGCATGCAGGGTTAATTCGACGTCTTTCTCGTTGTCTTCTGCCAGCAGAATCTCGACGACGCCCTTGTTCATACATTTCACCTCTTGAGTGTCATGCATCAAACTGCCACATTATCCATTGCCGGTTCCTGCTTCTCCCCTTCGCAGGTGGGAAGGCTGAGATAAAACGTCGCGCCTTTGTCCAGTTCCGCTTCCGCCCACACGCATCCGCCATGTCTGTCCACAATGCGCTGCACAATGGCCAACCCGACTCCGGTACCTTCGAAATCCTGCTGGCGGTGAAGACGCTGGAAAACACCGAACAGCTTGTCCGCATACTTCATGTTGAAGCCCACACCGTTGTCGCGAATGAAGACAACGTTTTCTCCGCCTAACAAGATTTCGCCAATCTCAATGACCGCGGGCTTACGGTACTTAGTAAACTTCAGCGCATTCGAGAGCAGATTGAACAAAACCTGCTTCATCAGAGCAGGATCGCACTCGATGCACGGCAGCTCTTCGATCTGCCATTCGATCTCTCGGCCCTTGGTTTCCGGTTGAAGCAATGTCACTACGTCTCGCACCAGGGCATTCAGGCCTACCGGTCGCTTTCTGAGTTCCTGGCGGCCGAGCCGTGACAGACTGAGTAGGTCTTCGAGCAGCCGTCCCATATGGCTCACGCTGTCTTGAATCGTATCCAAGTGATGCTTGGAGGACTCGGTCAACACCGGAGCCGCCTCTTCCGCCAGAAGCTCCGCAAACCCATGGATGTGGCGCAGCGGAGCCCGCAGATCATGCGCCACTGCATAATTGAAGGACTCCAACTCCTTGTTCAATTTACGCAATTCTTCGGTACGTGCCGCCACGCGCGCCTCTAGTTCCTCATTGAGTTTGCTGATTTTCTTCTGTGCTTGCTTGCTCTCGGAGACATCCCGGGCGGCGGCAAACACGCCCTCGACTTCCCCGTTCGCACCCCGGAAGATGGCGGCGTTGTAGAGAACATCGGTCACCTTCCCGCGGGGATGGCGGATGGCAAGGGCGTAGTCCTGTACGAATCCCATCTTAAAGACCTGTTCGTATCCTTTGCGCGCATTTTCGGGCTCTGTAAAGTAGTTGCAAAAATCGCTGCCAACCAAGTCCTTGCGCGAAACGCCGGTAATCTTCTCAGTCGCTGTATTGACGTCAGTGATCTTGCCTTCGCGGCTGATGGTCACCAGGGGGTCCAAACTCGCCTCGATCAGGCTGCGGGTGTAGACAGCAGAAAGTCTCAGTTTTTCCTCAATGAGCTTGCGCTGTGTAACATCGCGGTTGACCTCGAGAATGGAAGTGGGATTACCACTCTCGTCGCGCAGTAGCGACCACCGGCTGGCCACAATCACATTCTCTCCGCTGCGCGTCGTGTGCCCGAGTTCACCCTCCCAGAGCCTGTCGCGGAGGACAAGCTCTTGAATTGCTTCCAGCGACTCCGGAAAGCTCGTTTTCAGCAGCTCCTGGCTTATCCTGCCAACTGCTTCCTCGGGCGACCAGCCATAGAGATTCTCTGCTCCGCGATTCCAAAAAAAGATCTGCCCCTCCAACCCGCGGAAGATAATGGCATCGTGTGCCAGATCGAGGAGCGCGGCGTGTTCCTGCAATTTCGCTTGCGCCCTTTTTTGTTCGATCAAATCCGTGGCTACCAGGCAGAGCGCGGTTCCCGTTTCCGCGGGGATGACCTTCAGGGATGCAAGGACCGGAATCATGCTTCCATCGTGCCGCCGGAACTGGATCTCGTCCCGGGATTCGCCCTCGAAGCCTTGCTTCAGAAGGCGCTGGAACCTTTCCCGGTATGCGGGATTGACGAGACCCAGTACCGGCGATCCCAAGATCTTGGCCGCTGGCAGGCCAATCATCTCCCCGAGGCGTTCGTTGCAGAACGTAATGGCGCCGTCTGCGGACACCGTGGCGGCACCTTCACTCATGCGTTCTGCAAGAATGCGGTAAGGCTGCTCCGGACTTTCGAGCGTAAAGATCTGACTGCCGTGCGGTCCTTCGACCGCAATGGCGTCCACGTCGCCTCGGCGGATGGCATTAAGTGTCTCTTCCGCCTCGGCAAGGCGCGCCCGCAGATCCTCGATCTCCACATCCCTACTGCGTCGCTGTCGGACCTTAGGCATGGCTTTCAGCTTCCTTCGGTTTCACGTTCAACAGCAACAGCACCCGGTTCTTTTCTGAAAGATCTCCAATTAATCGCCGCATCGGCAGGGGGAGTTGCTTAACCAGGGTTGGAGCCGCCAGGATGTCCGCCTCTTTCGCCAGTTCGGGCGTCTGGTAAATATCGATAACTTCCAGATCGCAGCCTTCTTGCAGATATTCTTCGCAGATAGCGTTGAGATTTGTAATGGCGCGTTGCGACCTGCGGGTGGCCCCCGTGACATAGAGCTTCAGGACATACTGCTTCTTGGAATGCCCGTTCGAAACTTCTGACATGGTTCACCTCAACGGGTGCTCAGATCGAGTCCAACCAGAACACGTTCCGTGTTTGATAGATCGCCGATGATTTTCTTGAGGGGCGGGGGAAGCCTGCGCACCAGGGTTGGCACGGCCAGAATCTGGTCTCCTGCTGCCAGTTGCGGATTCTTTATGAGATCCACGATCTCGATGTGATACTTACCCGCTAGATGCTGATCGCAAAGACTCTGGAGGTTTTCCAGGGCAGCAACCGAGCGGGCTGTCTCCCCTGCGATATAAAGTCGCAGGTTCCAGAATTCTACGGACGTTTTGTGTTTGCTTTTGCCGTTTCTCATTATCGTTGTCATTGCCAACTCATATCTTCCGTTTCGATTCAAATCTCAAGCGTTACCGATCTGCGAGCCAGCACGGGACAACAGCGATGAGAAGCTCTCCGGCTGACTTCTCACCTCGAGCGCCCTCAGTACTTGGTTTGGGTCCGACAGCGTGCCGATGACGAGTCGCCTCGGTCCCGGGAATACGCGCATCAGAGCGGGAATCGCGATGATCTCATCTTCACGGGCGCGTTCCGGATGTGTAACTAGGTCCACTACACGGAGAAGATAGGGTTGCTGCAAGTTCTGCTCGCAGAGTCGCTGCAGATTGCCCTTTGCAAGTACTGATCTGGCAGTGGTATCGGCGACGTAGAGACGCAATTCCAGCACCCGGTTTTTTTTCTTCTTGTCAGTTCTTCTCCGAGTTTTCATTTGCGTCCTCGTTTCATGCCCGGCCGTTGCCGGATAAAGCAACCACATCCGCTTTGCGGGCATGGCTCATCTCCACACGGTCCAATGTGATCTGCTTCTGCTGTAACTCGATCTCGCCAACATCCCGCAACAAAGCCTGCTCCTCCAGATCGAACTCGGAACGCATTTTGGTAATCTGTGCCTCAAGTTGCTTGCGCTTGAGGTTCAATTCGAAAGCCTTGCGCTGCTGTTCCTGCTGCCGGCGTATAGTCTCTGTTCGCTCTCTGGCTTCTTGAGCAACCCGCGAGGATCCGGTAAGAAGGCCAGATGGCCCCACGTATACTTCGAGCAACCCCACTCCGTGATCAGTCAGTACAAACTCGCGAATCTGGTTGGAGTGCGCCATTCCGCGCGCCTTCAGGACGTAAAGACCGCGGTTGCGCTCGCCGTTGCACTCGATGTTGCGCAACAACAGCCAGGCATCCATCTGCGACGACACGCCCACCTCGCTCATTTCCGGCGAGCTGTCGCCGGACGTGAGACTGGTGAACATCGCCGTGATCTGTCGGGCCTTGAAGGTATCGATCAGGCGCGTCACCATCGACTTCACTTCCAAGCCCGTGCCGATGGACGCATAGTTCGTGATGGGATCGATTACCACGATCTTGGGATCAAAGCTTGTGGTTACGTCGCGAATAGTGACCAGATGTTTCTCGAGCCCGAAGGAGCCGGGGCGGGACGCATAGAATCGCAAAAGCCCCTTCTTTATCCAGGGTTCGAGGTCGATTCCGATGGAGCTCATGTTGCGAATGATTTCGTCGTTGGATTGCTCCGATGCTATGTAGAGTGCGCGCTCTCCACGCTGGCAGGCGGCGTGGACAAAGTGCGCGGCCAGGCTGCTCTTGCCCGTTCCCGCGCACCCCGATACCAAAATGCTGCTCGAACGGTAGTATCCCTTTCCGCCCAGCATGGTATCCAGTCGCGGAATGCCGCTGGAAACTCTCTGGGTTGGCGCTTTATGGTCGAGCTTTAGGGAACTGAGCGGGAACACCGAGAAGCCGGTTTGTCCGATCAGGAATGGGTATTCATTTGTTCCGTGCACCGTGCCACGGTACTTAATCACCCTAAGTCTTCGTATCGAGGACTGGTCCTCGATGCGTTGGTCGAGCAGAATCACGCAGTCGGCAACGTATTCTTCGATGCCGTGGCGCGTCAGTTTGCCGTCGCCAGTCTCGGCCGTGATCACGGCGGTGACGCCCTTCGCCTTCAGCCATCCAAAGAGACGGCGCAGTTCGGCGCGCAGAATGTTGGTATTGTCAAATCCCGCAAACAAGGATTCGATGGTGTCGAGAACCACCCGTTTGGCGCCGACCGTATTGATTGCGTTTTCCAGGCGGATAAAGAGCCCTTCGAGGTTGTACTCGCCCGTCTCCTCAATTTCACTGCGCTCGACGCGAACCGAATCCAGGAGTATCTTCTTGCGAGCGCACAGTGCGGAAAGGTCAAATCCCATGGAAGCGACATTCGCGATCAGTTCTTTGTCGTTCTCCTCGAAACACATGAAGACGCCGGGTTCGTTGAACTCGGTGGCTCCTCGTACCAGGAACTCCATCGCGAGAATCGTCTTGCCGCAGCCTGCAGTTCCACAAAGCAGGGTCGGCCTCCCCTTTGGCAGGCCACCTTCTGTAATCTGATCCAGACCCGGAATGCCCGTAGGGGATTTTGCAATTCCCCCTTTAGCCGAAACCTTCAATTGGTGCATCGACATCACCAACCTCCTTCATACCGTCTGCGCCGAAGCGCCCCTCGAATCTGCCAACACAGCCACTGGGGGGATCTCTTTCACTCTATCCGACGTGTTCATTCCGACACTCTGCTTCCGCATTCGCTTCCAACCGCCGGATAGTCCTCATCAGCCACAGCCTGACGCAACCGTCCGTCTCCGTGTGCGTCGCTGTCCTATAAAGATCACAGATCGTCCGGCCTGAGTCGTCAATGCGAATGAACCGGCAGGGCGTGACCTCCGATTGATGCTCTGGGGGCACAAACTCGAGCAAAACGCAGTCACCGCAATTCGAGAACCTTCCTTTTGCGCACGTGGGGGATTCCTCAAAGATGAGGTGCCCGCGCCAGACCTCCGGGGAACGGTATCCGCCCCCTTCGAGAAATGTGAGCTCTTCTTTCAGTACGCTGACTGTATCGCTCGCCTTGTCCATAAACACCTCGCAAACTAGAGAGCCTATTCGCGCCGAGACCGGCGCTGTCACCTCCGATTCATTCGTCTTCGCGGTCATTTGGCAGAAACCTGCGGTTCACGCAACTGCCGATCGAGCTTTGCGGATTTCCTTTTCAGCTTCCAGCCAGTCGTCCATCGCTCTACCATCCCGGCGCCCGCGTCTGTCGTACAGATCGTAGGCGCGCTGCCGAATTTCATTTTCAGTCGTGGTCTCGGTTGCAATATGGCGGGACTCTACGCGCTCTTCATTCTTTCTGTTCAGAATCGTGACACTATGCTGCTTCATGACGAATTTCCTCCTCATCTTGTCTAAAATCTTTCCGGGAACTTGCGAGTGGTTCCAGCACGGTCTCTGACTTGCCATCCGAGATCCGGACATTGAGTGTGAACCGCTTGCAACACTCCGCACAGAGCCAAAAGAATTCCGTTCTTGATGTTTTCCCCTTGAAATCAGACATCCCGAGGACACCGCGCTCATGGCCGCCTTCGCGGATTTCGCGGGAGAACAGCTTGCCTTCGCGAAAATAGTGAAAGGGTCGGGAACATTCCGAATTCGCGCACTTCGATATCATGCTTGCCTCCCGCGACAGCAGCAGCCGCACCTGATTGTGGCTCCGCAGTTATAACTGTTCTGCTACGCTGACCACGATTAGCAGTGAGGCTATTAAGATCGGGACCGTACACACTATCTGGGACAATTCCGGCACCATGCACTGAAGACCACAGCATCCAGAAGTAATTTAGACCACCGGCGAAAATGGCTGAGCGACTGTTAGGAGATCCGGCCCCGGCAGGTGGGCCCTTGCATATTCAAGCGAATAAGCACCTACTCAACGAACTTAGGGTAAGGAACGAACGCGGGCCAGTCGTTGCGTTATGTCAAAGATATGTACTTAATCGGTGCTTTTTGCACTCTGCCGCGGAATTCTCTTTCTGGTTGCGTTTTTGCGGGGTTCCGAAAAGGTTTCCCCTGGCATCGAATTCCAGCCAAGAGTGTCTATTTTCTGGACTCCTGCGACGCACACGATCCTTGGCTGGAGGATGCGCTGTGCTCGGCCGGCAGTCCAGTTTCTGGACTTTTTTTACGCAACGCTGGCCGATGAATACAGGATTAACCCTAGTTCGGCTAATCGCCGTGTTACGAATTCCGGAACCGCGGAATATTTTCTTGACTTTGCTTTTTCTGGAGAGCAGGTTATTGATATCGACAGACTTGGGGATTTAGCCAGTGACAGCCAGAGTAATGGGGCCCCATACTTCACCGGCTGAAAATGCGGACTTCCGGAGTTCTCTCCTTCAGTTTGCGCGCTCCGGTTCCCTCAGCAGTTGTCAATTGCTGACCGCGTGTCTTGATTCCTCCATCATCGGCATTGCGATTGTTGACAAACGATTTCGGCTTGAAGCCTTCAATCGTGCTCTCGCAGCGATGCTCAATATTTCAGCAGAACGGCACTTGGGCAAAACAATCCAGGAGACACTAGGGCGCGGGGCGAACCAGTTAGAACGCGAACTGCGCAAAGTATTCTCTTTAGGCCATAGCGTATCGAACATTTACATCACGGAGGCTACACCGAGGGCAACACCAGTCCGCTGGACTGGCTGCGCCTTCCCCATCAGGAATGATTCTGGGGTGGTGATCAAGGCCGGAGTGATCCTCCTCCAGGGCAAGGGATTTCGAGTAGAAGAAAACGGGGCCCGTCCCAGAGAAGTCCCCCGAGATATTAAAGAGGATCTGCCGGCCTCGATTTTCGCGTTTGAACGCGCGAAATTGCGCTCTCCTCTGTTTCGGGATCTTGACGACAGCTCTCTCGATCTGGTTCTATCCGTCGCTCAAGTTGCTCATCGGTCTCGCGGAGACCTCTTCTGCCAGCAAGGGTCCACGGCAACACATCTATACCTTTTTACTAAAGGACGCTTAAAACTCAGCGGAGTGACGCGAGCGGGGAAGGAAGTCTTGATCGATTGGATGAAGCCCGGCGACATCGTAGGCCTTGGAACTCTCGTGCCTTTACCGGTTGAGTATTGTTGGACGGCATGCGCGGTGGAAGATAGCACCGCATTAGCTTGGGACCAGGCTACGATCCGTGGGTTGGCGTCGTGTTTTCCATCCATTTATGAAAACGCGTTACAAACTGCCCTCAAGTGGGTGTTGCAACTTCAGGAACGACTCGAAGAAATGGCGACGGAAATGGTGGAGCAGCGGCTCGCCCATACGATATTGCGTATGGCGCCACACGGGTCAAATAAGGACGTCGCACAGCTTCGGATTTCCGATGAAGAATTGGCATTGATGACTGGAACCACCTTGTTCGCGGTGAGTAGGATTATCCGTCGATGGCAAAAATTGGGTTATGTGCAGAAAGCCCGCAAGCGCTTGTTGGTTCTAAATCGCAGAGGCCTCATGCAGATTGCCGAGCACGGCGGCCAGGAGCAAGTTGAATCCATCGAAAGTGTGTCCCTGGAAACAGGGTCATAGTTTTTTCCGGCTGCTGTCCGCGTCTCCTGCCTGACTTAACACACCGTTTCCACAAGCTCTGTGATCACGGTCACTGCACCCCGGTTCAGAAGTGCCGAGGATCATGACCAACGGATGGTTGTCCGAATATGGCCAACGCAGTTGTCAATATTCCGCTCCCTGCAAAAGCATGCTTACATCTTTTAATTGTCGATGACAGCGCAATCGACGCCCAGTTGATGGCGCAAGCCCTGCTACGAGATCACTTTCAATTGGACTACATACGAGTGGACACCGAGCGGGAATATCTGAACGAACTTCGGAAGAACCCGCCCGACGTGATCCTGGCCGACTATTCCGTGCCGGCATTCGGCGCTACGACTGCCCTTCAGCTTCTTCAGGAGCGCGGCCTCTCGATTCCATTCGTCGTAGTTTCCGGGACGATCGGTGAAGTGGCGGCAGTGTCCCTGATCAAGCAAGGCGCTTGCGACTACGTATTCAAGGATCGGCTCGATCAGTTAGGTGCGGTCGTTACACGTGCGCTCCTGGGCATCAGGAAGGTGGCGTACTTCTCAATGGAGATCGCACTTGAGTCGGGCATTCCAACCTACAGCGGCGGTCTGGGCGTTCTTGCCGGAGATACCATTCGCTCCGCCGCAGACCTTCAAGTTCCGATGGTTGCGGTGTCGCTGCTTGATCGCAAAGGCTATTTCAGGCAACGGCTCGACAACAATGGCTGGCAACTTGAGGACCCAGTGGAGTGGAACGTCGAAGACTTTCTCGAAGAGATGCCGGCAAGAGCACAGATCACTCTCGAAGGCCGCCAGGTCATTCTTCGTGCATGGAAATATGACATCCGCGGCTTCGGTGGATATACAGTCCCCGTCTACCTACTCGATGCCGACCTTCCCGAGAACAGCAGGTGGGATAGAAATCTCACCAGCACTCTTTATGGTGGCGATTCGTATTACCGCCTGTGCCAGGAAATCATTCTCGGGATTGGCGGACTCAAAATGCTGCGTGCTCTCGGATATGACATCGTTGAACGTTTTCATATGAACGAGGGGCACGCAAGCCTGCTGACATTCGCCCTGCTCCAGGAGGAAGCACAGAAAGCCAACCGATCCCACATTGAAGTGGGAGACTTGGCTGCCGTGAGACAGCGCTGCATCTTCACCACTCATACGCCGGTTCCCGCTGGCCACGACCAGTTTGCACTATCGCTGTTTGCCCGCATCCTCGGCTTTCGCGAAGACCTCTCCGACATCTTTCGTCCAGAAGTTGCCCACCGGGTTTTTGGCGAGCGCCGGGACGATGGGAACCAGCGTCCTCTACCCGATGCGAATGCCATTCTGAATATGACCCATCTGGCGTTGAACACCAGTCGCTACATCAATGGCGTGGCCAAACGCCATGGCGAGATTTCGCGCTTGATGTTCGCGGGCTACCAGATCGATGCCATCACCAACGGCGTGCATGTAGCGACCTGGGCCTCGCGACCGTTCCAGGAGCTTTATGATCGCCACATCCCCGATTGGCGCCAGGACAACTTTAGCCTGCGTTATGCAGAAAGCATTCCGAAGGATGAAGTATGGGCAGCACACACCAACGCGAAGACGGAATTGCTTCGTCGGGTGAAATTGGAAACGTCGCTGCAACTTGACCCTGACATTTTGACAATTGGACTCGCTCGTCGTTTTACTGCGTATAAGCGGCCAGATCTGATTTTCAGCGACATCCAGCGCCTGGAGAACATTTGCGCAAAAACCGGACGCTTACAAATCGTGCTCGCAGGCAAGGCCCACCCGAGTGACAACGATGGGAAACTTCTCATCCAGAAGATCTGCAAACTCGCGGAAGCCTCCCGCCATGAGCTGAAGATCGCCTACCTCGTGAACTACGACCTGAGTATCGCAAAACTCCTGACCTCGGGCGTGGATCTCTGGCTCAACACGCCGCAACCTCCCCTTGAAGCGTCGGGCACCAGCGGCATGAAGGCAGCCGTGAATGGAATTCCGAGTTTGAGCGTCCTTGACGGCTGGTGGATTGAAGGCCTGATTGAAGGAGTTACCGGATGGTCCATCGAGGACGCCCCGGCAAACCGTGCAGCCGCTGGCGATCCAACGGGCCATGCGAACTCCCTGTACCTGAAATTAGAGCGTGAAGTAATACCGACTTTCTATCAGGACCGCGACCGCTTTATCGAAGTGATGCGTCACGCAATCGCCATCAACGGGTCGTTCTTCAACACGCAGAGAATGCTCCATCAGTACGTATTGAAGGCCTACTTCCGGTAAATTGGATTGGATCCGTTGCGTTGGGTAAGGCAGAATAGGACTGGCCGTCTCCCGAGAAACCTGGTTCACACTGCCACGGCGTCTACGCACGGCTCCTTCTTGTCCGCGCCGCAGGTCTGAAATCGCAAGTAGAATGTGGCGCCTTTGTCCGGTTCTGCTTCGGCCCAAACATGTCCGCCGTGCCTGTGTACGATGCGCTGCACGATGGCTAATCCCACTCCTGTTCCCTCAAAGTCCTGCTGGCGGTGAAGCCGCTGAAACAGGCCGAACAGCTTGTCCACATACTTCATGTTGAAGCCCACACCGTTATCTCGAACGAAGACAGCCGGCTCTCCATCCACTGTCGTCTGGCCAACCTCGATAACGGCGAGTTCGCGATTCTTGGTGAACTTCAATGCATTCGACAGCAGATTGACCAGAACCTGCTTCATCAAGGTCGGGTCGCAATCGACAAAGGGGAGTTCTGCGATTCGCCATTCCACCTTGCGGTCCTTCATCTCCGGTTGGAGTGTCGTGACCACCTCGTTTACCAGGGCAGTCAAACCACATACTTGGGTGCGGAGTTCCTTCCGCCCTAACCGCGCCATGTCGAGCAAGTCTTCGAGCAAGCGCGCCATGTGTTGCACGCTGTCTTGAATCGTCCGCAAGTGTTTCGTGGAGGACTCGTCCAGACTCGGGCCGATTTCTTCCGCTAGGATCTCGGTAAATGAATGGATGTGACGGAGCGGCCCTCGCAAATCGTGGGCAATCGCGTAATTGAAGGCTTCCAATTCCCTGTTCAGAGCGGCAAGGTCGGTAGTGCGCTGCTGAAGGGCACGCTCAATCCGATTTTGCTCGGTGATATCAACAAAGGCGCCGACGGCTCCGCGCAGACAGCCCTTTTCATCGCACAGCGGAGCCGCGCTGGAGTGCATCGTAATCCTTCCTCCATCTGGCCGCACGGCCTCGAGAATCATGCCCGTGACGGACTCACCCCGGGCCGCACGCTGCATAGGAAGATCCTCCACCGATAATTCGTGCCCGTCCTTTAGGATCCGGTATGCAGTGACCTCCGGCGAACTCTTCGAGAGCTCGCCGCCAGCCGGTACACCGAACATTCGCTCGGTCGTGGGATTCCCGCGAATGTGCCGGGCTTGGCCATCCTCGGTGATCGCCAACCCAATGGGCACGGTGTCGAGGATGGTTTGCAGTTCGATCGCGCGCCGCTGCAGATCCTGGTTGAGCGAATCGATGGCCTGCTCCGCGCGTTTCCGCTCCGTCACGTCAATGCAGATGCCGGACATCGTTTGCGGCTGGCCTGCTTGGTCGTAAACCGTGTTGCCCATGGCTCGGATCCAACGTTCTTGCTCACTGCTGAGAACGATTCGGTACTCGTTCTCGAGCGGCGTACGTTCCTTGACTGCTCGATCGATAGCCTCCGCGGCGTGCTGGTAGTCCTCCGGATGAACCGCGCATTTCCAGGTTTCGAAAGTTGGCTTCGCCGCATGATCGAGGCCGAAGAGGTCATACAATTCCTCCGACCACGTGAGTTTTCCGCCACATATATCCCATGTCCAGCACCCAGCAGCGGCACCTCGCTGCGCGACTCCTAACCACCTGTTGGCGGCTTCCAGTTCAGCTGTGCGCTGACGAATTCGATCTTCCAGCTCCTCGTTGAGTCTGCGAAGCTCTTCCTGGGCTTTCTTGCGTGCCACATCCTGACGATCCCGTTGCAGGCGTGCCGTTAGCACGGGTGCAACATACTCTGCAATACCCTCCAGGAATTCCATATCCCGCTTTGTGTAATCGGTTGTCCGGTTGGCGACTGTAAACTGGCCAAGAAGTTCGCCCTTCTCCAGGATCGGTACGGTCAAAGCTCGGCGAATTGGAGCGTGTCCCTCTGGCACGTGCCCGGGTTCGTTCGAATACATCGCCCGTTTTTCAATCATCGATCGTCCCCAGATGCCAGTCCAGGTCTCCCGCGGATAGCGGTCGGTCTTGCCCTCCACCTGGCACCGGTCCCATACCAGCGTCATGGACGGATAGACAATTGCGCCATCTTCTTCGATGAATCCAAAGAGTCCTTCCTTGCTCTCCGTCACCTCGAGGATGACCTTCAGTATCTCGCTGAACATTTCCTTATCAGGCACCGTGAGAAATATCTCGGCGATCTTCTGCCGCAGCAAAAGTTCGCGTTGATAGTCCCGCAGCTCTCGTTCCACGCGTTTCATTTCTTCGATATCGGTACAGGTTCCAAACCATTTGATGATGCGGCCAGTGGCATTACGCATCGGTGTGCCCTGCATGAGAAACCAGCGGTAAGTGCCGTCGGCTGCCCGCAATCGGCTCTCTACACGGTAAGGGTCCCCGTAGCAATGGCGTGAGTCCATGCGTCCCACGCTGCTTGCTTGTCGTCATCGTGGAACGGGGTGTTCCAGCCGGTGCCATAGCTCTCGTCCAGACTCATCCCTGTGTAATCCACCCATCGCTGGTTGAAATAGACGTTCGATCCATCTGGCGTACACATCCAGACCATCTGCGGCACGAAGTCAGACAACGTTTTGAAGTTTGTTTCGCTTTCCTGGCGAGCCGCCTCGGACCGCTTGCGGTCTGTAATGTCCTTGGCGAAGACCGAGACACCGGTCTTTTGGCCGTTCTCCACAATCAGATTGAGAGCGACATCTAAAAAATGCCCATAGGTTGTGGAATACTCAAGGCGAAATCTGCCCTCCGATACTGCACGCTGATACATTTCAACCCATGCCGCGGCAACATCGGGCGGGAGTAGTTCGTCCGATCTCTTTCCCACCGCAACTTCGGTTCCGTGCTGCTGTTCGATGACTTTCTCTAAAGCGCGATTGAACGTGCGCAGGCGGTAATCGAGATCGACTGACCAGATCAGGTCGTCAGTGCTTTCGACCAGTGCTGAGACGCTTGCCTCAATTCGCCGCTGCGATTCCTCCGCCAGCTTGCGCTCCGAGATGTCCAGTGTGATACCTTGCAGCCCTGTGACCGCACCGTCGGGACCACACACCGGCTCGCCTCGCGTTAGCATCCACTGCTTACTTCCGTCGGAGCGTACGGTTTCCAGTTCCAGCTCGTAAGGCACGCCGGTGTGTAGAGCTTCGTCGACCGCAGTAGTAAGCCGCTCCCAACTCTCCGGCGTGAAGAGTCGCTCCTGCTCAGAAAATGGAACGGCAGGCAAAGTCGAATCGACACCCAGCATTCCGTACAGCTCTTCTGACCACGTGACCTGTCCCGTACTTACATCCATCGTCCAACTGCCCAGGCGAGCGACGCGCTGCGCCTCTCTTAATTTCGCTTCACTCCGGCGCAGCGTTTCTTCGGCCTGCTTGCGGGCAGTGACGTTATTGAACAGAATGGCCACCTTCCGCTCTTGTGGCTCTCCGATGCGGGACGCGTAGACGTCAAACCAGCGATTCAACTCTGCTGCTTCGTGTTCAAAGCGGCAGGGTTCGCCGGTTAAGGCTATTTTGCCGTAAATTTCAAACCAGGACTCTTCGTGCTGCGAGGCAATCTCGCGCATCGTTTTGCCCAAAGCGTCTCGAATCCCCGTCTGCTTCTCAAATGCCGGATTAACTTCCAGAAAGCGGTAGTCAACTGCTTTGTTCTCTTCGTTGAAGATCACCTGAATGGTGCAAAAGCCTTCGTCCATCGAATCGAACAGCGTTCGATATTTTTCCTCCGCCTTTTTCCGCTCGACTGCGTATTTGAGGGCTCGAGCCAGGGATGTTTCAGAAATGGTCCCCTTTAGAAAATAGTCCTGTGCCCCAGCACGGGCAGCCCGCACTGCGGCTTCCTCATCGTCCAGACCAGTTAGTATGACCGTCGGAAGCTTGGGGTGCTCCGATTGGAACCGGAAAAAAGTGTCCAATCCATGACTGTCGGGAAGAGAGAGATCCAGAAGCACAACATCGGCGACTTGCTTGCTCAATTTGTCAAAGGCGGTCGCCAGACTCTCGGCGCACTCCACAGAAAATGCCTTTTCATCTGCCTCCTTCAGCATCTCCACAATGAGGCGGGCATCTCCGGGATTGTCTTCTATCAACAGAACATGGATCGGCATCACTCTCTCCTTCTCCACACTACTTGGGAGGCAGCTTTACAATGCTGACCCAGAAATCTTCGATAGCCTTCACGACCGCTACAAACTTCTCCAAGTCCACAGGCTTCGTGATGTAGCAGTTGGCATGATGGTCGTATGCCTTCAAAATGTCCTCTTCTGCTTTAGAACTCGTAACGATCACCACCGGGATTCGCCGCAAGTCGTCGTCCGCTTTGATTTCAGCCAGAACCTCGCGTCCGTCCTTCCGCGGCAGGTTAAGGTCCAGCAATATCAAGTCCGGACGCACAGCATCCGCGTAACTGCCCTCTTTGCGCAAACATTCCAGCGCCTTTTGGCCGTCTGAAACTGAAAACAAGCGGTTGATGATCTTTGAGTCGCGTAACGCCTCCTGCACCAGCCTCACGTCTCCCGGATTGTCTTCCACCATCAGGATTTCAATCGGTTGCACCTGCACCTGCTCTGCAATAGTTGTCATATGCCACCTTCACGTCTGGAATAGTGAAACTGAATGTCGATCCCTGGCCCGGTTCCGATTTCACCCAAATCCTTCCTCCATGTCGCTCCACGATCTTCTTCGTAATTGCCAAACCGATGCCGGTCCCCGGATACTCGCGGCCCGCGTGTAGGCGCTGGAAGATCACGAAGATCCGATCCGAATTCCGTGGATCGATCCCGATGCCGTTATCGCGAACCGAGAAACACCATTCACCGCCCTGTTGTTTGGCTGATACGTGAATGCGCGGCCGCTCGGGGCCATGAAACTTCACAGCATTGCCGATCAGGTTCTGGAAAATCTGGCACAACTGCGTTGCATCGGCCGGAACTGTTGGCAAAGGATCGTGACTGACGATCGCGTGTGTTTCTTCGATCGCGACCTTCAGGTTGCGCACGGCATTGTCGAGGGCTGCGTCAGCTTCCGTAGAACTGAACTCCTTGCCGCGCGTCTCCACCCGCGAATAAGCCAGCAAATCGTTGACCAGCGCCTGCATGCGGTGAGCTCCGTCCACGGCAAACCCGATGAAGTCATCGGCATCCGCGTCAAGCTTGCCTCGGTATCGCTTGGCCAGAAGCTGCGTATAGCTAGCCACCATGCGTAAAGGTTCTTGCAGGTCATGAGACGCCACGTAGGCGAACTGTTGCAGGTCCGCATTGGAGCGCGCGAGCTCCTGGGCTCGCGCTGCCAATTCTTCCTCTGCCTGTTTACGTTCGGTAATGTCCCGATTGATTTCCAGGATCGCCGTCGGATTGCTGCGTTCATCACGCAATAGCGACCAACGGCTGGCTACAATAATCTTTCTGCCGTCACTGCAGATGTGTTTAAGCTCTCCCTCCCACGCCCGGGATTTTTGGATGGAGCTTTCGATCCCTTCAAGCGGCTCAGGGTATTCGGCCTGTAGCAGATCGGCAGCGATCTTTCCCAGCGCTCTATCGCCTGTCCAGCCATACAGATCCTCTGCTCCACGGTTCCAGAAGAGTATGCGCCCGTCCAGCCCGCGAACAATGACCGCATCGTGCGCCAGGTCAAGCAACGCAGCTTGTTGCCGCAACTTTTGCTCCGCCTCTCTGCGCGCAGTGATGTCCCAGAAGATACCGAGCACGCCGGTGATCTTGCCATCAGCATCAAGGAGGGGAGCTTTCACCGTCTGCACAGTCATGGTTTTGCCGCCACGCGTGACCTCCTCCACGATCTCTTCGGTTACGCCTCTATCCATGACTCTCTGGTCATCGGCCCGGTACTTGTCCGCCATTTCTCGGACGAAGAAATCATAGTCAGTCTTCCCACTGAACTCTTCCGGACGGATGCCCAGCAGGTCCGCGTAGTTCTGGTTGCAGGATAAGTAATGCAAACTTCTGTCCTTGGCGAAGACCATTTGAGGAAGGCTCTCCAGCAGCGTCCGGTACTTGAGTTCGCTCTGCTGCCTGGCTTGTTCTTCTCGCTTGCGCTCAGTGATATCGCGCGCTGCCGCGAACACACCATCCACCTCACCAGCTTCATTCTTGAATACCGAAGCGTTGTACACGACGTCCGTCACGGCTCCCGAGTTGCTGAGAATCGCTAGCGGGTAGTCGTGAACCGTGCCGTCGGCAAAGGCTCTCCCGTAACCCTGCCGCGCCTTTTCCGGTTCGGTGAAGTAATTGGAAAAATCAGTCCCAATCAGCCCCTCCCGTGCTATGCCCGTGACTCTTTCTGTGGCCTCATTGACATCGGTGATTTTGCCCTCCCTGCTGATCGTCAGGAGCGGGTCGAGGCTAGCTTCGAGCAGACTCCGGGCGTAGAGCGCAGAACTTCTTAACCGCTCTTCCACCCGCTTCCGGGTCCATTCCACCGATTCGACCAGCAGGCTCATGCATGATCCGATAATCACAAACAAAGCCAGCCCGATGACGTCAGCCAGACTCGACACCTGGAAGTGATGGCGAGGTTCCATGAAGAAGTAGGCGGCGCAGAAGGCAGACAGCAAGGTGCTGAAAACGCCCGGCCCAAGTCCGGCAACAATCGTCACCAGCATGACCGCCGGATAGAACATTAAGAAATTCCCAGTCACCCCGACATATGTTCTCAGCACATAACTCAGCACGAGCGCAACGCCGACTACAGGAACACCAAACCCATAGCGGGCCGGCCAATACCTCTTCCAGGCGTCCTCTCCTGACCGGTGCAGGAATATCCGTAACACCCCTTGGCGCGAACTCGAACTCGTCAACAGCAGGATCAGGCCATCTTCCGGTCGCGAACAAAGCACAGCAAGGGACAAGACGCAGAACGTGACGACAGTTTGCAGAGCAATATGAGTATGGAAAGCATGGGGCGCCAGGATGAAATCCATCAGGGCAAAGAGGGAGAGCACAACTGCACCGAAGCAGAGAGACTGACTAGCCCAGATGCGGCGCCGAGGCGTGGCCCAGTCCAGGAATGCAAGCGACAATCCCAGCAAAAGAAAATTTACCGCTGTAATGGGCGACATCAGTCCGGGGCGTATACTGCCGAACGCTTCCCCTACAGTCTCCGGGTGTATCGCTTGGTCAATTCTGAAGTCCCATCCGAAGGTGATTTCGAAAAGGCTTAACAGCCCCACGAATGCCACCATGAACGCAAAAGTCCGCGCTGCGTGCCATGCAATCCTGCCCCGCTTACTGTCGAGAGTTTCCTTCTGGATCCACAACGCCACTCCAAGCAATACAAAACCGATGCCCGTGTTAATCTTCATTCCTACCAACCCGGGCCATGGCGAACGGAGGTAATCGATTTCCCAGATCTGCCCTGCCAATCCCGTGAGACCTACCACGACGGCGAGTGCCGCGCTTGCGCCAACAAAATAGCGCAGGCCGATCTTCACCCGGAGCTTGCGAGACGCCGCAGCGTCGGATTGCATGTCATGAGCAGTCATGATGCGGGGACCTCAACCTCACGCGCTAACTTCAGATGAGGAGGCATGCCTTGCGCCGGCCTTTGATCCATCATCGCGAACAGCGCCGAATCCATGGGCGTTCTCAAGAAGATATTGCCGGCTACTCTTTCCGCAGCGGAGACCAAACAAGGTGGCGGCAGACGAAGACGAAGGGGCGGGGCTAAAAAGAAGATCAGTTCATTCGGAGCATAAAATCGAGTCGGGAATTCCCAACTCTTCCCACCAATACTCGCCCCACCAGAAAGGGGAGCATCGATCATCCCCGCTCCAATCGGCACTGCAGATGAAGGATGTAGCGATTCCGAGATCGCTGTTGCTTACCTAAAAAGATGGCTCAGGCCGATAGACATAATAATGACTGCGCGCAAAGTCACGCTAGCACTAACTGAAATTACGAGTTGTGACGCTGATCACAACGGTGACAGATGAGGGAACAGAGCTACGGAGCGCCAGTCAGCATCCGACAGGTAGTTTGATTTTCGATCAAGGACGTAGCAAGTGGCGATTCTTCCAGTGGGTTCGGGGTCGGCGAAATCGCGGATCATCGGCACGTTGCGGTAATTTCCGACCAAATCATCGGCATGGCGAGAACTTGAGCGAGCATCAAAATCAACGGGAATCGGTCACTTTGGGACTCACGCATTCAGGCACACATTCGCACCTGGCTGAATGCAACGCGAACCCCGATTGCCACTCAGCAGAGACTGACGAGGCACAGCGACCGCACAACCATGAACGTGTACTCCACGATTTTTGATGAGGAGATGACCGCAGCAAGCAGCAAGGCCGCTCAGCTTGTTTTCGCGCTTAACAGATCACAGAACGGATCACGCGCTTCCCAAGCCATTGAAAGAATGGCTCCTCAGGTAGGACTCGAACCTGCTGGGAAGTGTCAGACAAACGACTTACATGGGCGCAGTTGGCAAACTTAGTGCCTGTAAGTTACTGCAAGTCAAGCAACTGATTTCCGAAATCACTTCGCCTTCCCGCGAGCCGGTTGGCACCCCTCAGAAAAATACTGTTAACAATTGGTAGTTTGTTGTCGGCCCACGTTCGAATCAAGTCATTTATTGGCCGGCCTACACCGCGTGTGTTGATGTCCTCAAGAACGCAAGCAAAGACATTGGGGGCCATGCTCTCTAAAAGGCCAACGAAAGCCCAAATGAAGACGTTCTTGGCAAGCCTTGCCTGGCTCTATCACGCAGTCGATTTGCCAGTTAGAGGGGCTTGACCACTGGTACGCCCGACGGCGGCGGGTTCCAGAGAGTGGTGCGAGACCGTCAGCAAGTCCACGGCGGTGGCATCAGGAATCAGCTTCACGTTCGGGTGTGGGCGCGCCTCAATCCTCGTTGTTTGCGGCGATGACCTGTCTCCTTGCAGCCTTCGACAGGCCGGGTCAAAGTCTCATAACTGAAAGACGAATAAGACTCAATTTGACATAGTAAATTGTAATATGCAAATGTATTAATGCGATGCCCGAGCTGAGTCAATTCAAGGCGGAGTTCTTCAAAGCACTGGCTCACCCCCTTCGAATCAGGATCTTGGACGAGTTGCGCCGCGGGGAAGTCGGCGTACATGACCTTTGCGAGCGCCTCGATGTGGAACAAAGCACGTTGTCGCAACAACTGGCCGTCCTGCGGAACCGCAGCATTGTTGTGGGCAGGAAAGACGGACAGAGTGTTTTCTATTCGGTTCGTGATCCGGAAGTCTTCAAGCTGTTGGACGTCGCCAAGAAGATTTTCAACAACCACCTGATTGACGTAAAGGACCTGCTTTCACAGCTGGCGGTCCCTTCCGGCGGCAGAGGCTAGGACATATTTTTTTTGTGAGAGCATATTCAAATATCGTCATATTAGGTACTGATCGTCGGTTCGTGCGATTCGGAAGGCTCGGAAACCTGCACACGTGCGTTGGCCGAAGCACGCGGTGCCGCGGTCCAGAAGTTCCTGGGAAGCGCAGGCATTGATCCCGATCAAATCGTTGGAGTCAAAGGTTGGGACAGCCTTGACCAAAGCTGCCGAGCATCGGAAGTCGACTGCCAGAGATTCAATCGCAGTGCCCGGATATTCATGGCCAGTTCAGTCGCACCTTAAAGGAGAAGCAGTCCGATGCGTGGTTCCATCACGCGGGTTTCGCGGAAAGACGGTTCCGGCAGCATTTTGGCCGAAGACGGGAAAGAAGTTTCCTTCGAGCGGTCCGGGATCAACAGCAACGGGGCGGGCGAGCTCAGGGTGGGTCACTGGGTGGAGTTCGAACTTCAGTACGGGTTTGACCAGCCATATGCTATGAACGTTCCCCAACCCCATATAGGAGATTCTCATCCGCTTCGAAGTGAACCGGGCAGCCCCCGCACTGGAATCCCCGAAAGTGGAAAAGCAATTATGAACGACTGGCTGCTACCGCCCATCATCATTCTTAGGCTCCGGAATATGACCGCCATCGACTCCACTGGCCTGCAGGCGCTAGAGAATTTTGCCGACCGCGTGCACGAGTCTGGCAGGCAACTCATTCTGTGCGGAGCCAGAGAACAACCCTTGCTCCGAATGCGCGAAGCTGAATTTCACGAGCATGTGGGCGCGGAAAATATTTGCCGGAGTTTGGCTAACGCCCTCGAACGAGCCAGGATCTTGTGTCCCGGAGGCGCGACGCAACGTTCGGGAGGCGTCACCTGGGAGCGAAGAAGCACCGACGTTGGGTCGAACGCAGCATCAGCGGTCGCAGCATCGACTCCCGAGAGATAACCAAGCATGCAGTTGCAGTAGACTTCAGTGATCCGAAATATGACACTCATAGATTCAGTGATCGCGGCCGCCGAGAAACGCAGCCATGGGTAATGGCAAACAACCTTCATGAACACGTTTCCGGTTAGCGCCGCCTTCGCACTTAGTCTTGCAGTTTATGCTGCGGGCGGCGTCGCTTCGCTCGCGAGTTGGCGAAAACCGTCCATGGCTCGCAATATCTGTTGTGGTGCGGCTTTCGCGGGCGGTGTCATGGGAGGGATCGCTGCCGTTCTCGGCATCCTTCAAGGAACTCCAGTCCACTGGTCGGTCCCCTCGGGTATTCCGCTCTTTGCCTATAGCTTCTCCTACGATGCACTGGGCGGTTTCTTCAACCTGACGCTTGCGATCCTGGTGATCGCGGTTTCGATCTATTCGTTCGGGTATCTGAAAGAATTCGAGGGCAGGAGGAATATTGCCTTCTTCGGCTTCTTGTTCCACCTGACACTTCTCAGCGTGACCATCATTTTTACAGCTGACAACGCATTTCTCTTCCTGATTGCGTGGGAAGTGATGGCGCTAGCATCCTACGGGCTGGTGGCCTTCTACCACGAACAACGAGAGAGCCGGCAGGCGGGTTTGCTCTATCTCATCATGGCTCATGCGGACGTTGGGTGCCTGCTGCTTGGTTTCGCGCTTTTGATCCAGGGGAGCGGCAGCGCCGAGTTCGCGAGCTTTCACAGCGCGGCCGCACATCTATCCAGTGGCCGGCAATCTGCCGCCTTTGTTCTGTTTTTCTTGGGTTTTGGCATCAAGGCGGGAGTTATCCCATTTCACATCTGGTTGCCCGCAGCTCATCCGGTGGCGCCGAGCAACATGTCAGCTCTGCTCTCTGGCATTGTGATCAAGACCGGCATCTACGGCATGACGCGCATTTTCCTTGATTCCCTGGGAGGAGTGCCGTCCTGGGCAGGACTGGCAGTGCTCATTGTAGGTGTCGTCTCAGCCGTTCTCGGCGTCCTGTATGCCTTGATGGAGCACGATCTCAAACGGCTCCTGGCCTATCACAGCATCGAGAACATTGGAATCATTCTGATGGGCTTAGGTGCCGCTTTGATCTTCCGCGTGGCGGGGCATCCGCAGCTCGCGGGAGTGGCCCTGATCGCGGCGATGTTTCACACTCTGAATCATGCCATCTTCAAGTGTCTTCTTTTCCTGGGAGCGGGGTCGGTGCTTCATTCGACGGGAACGCGCAACATGGAGGAAATGGGCGGCCTCATCCGCCCCATGCCGGTAACGGCTTTCTGTTTTCTGGTTGGGGCGGTCGCCATCTCGGGCCTTCCTCCGCTGAATGGATTCGTCAGTGAGTGGTTGACTTACCAGAGTCTGCTGGCAGGTTTTGGTGCGACCGGAGGCTTAACAAGATTGTTGTTTCCGCTGGCCGGCTCGATGCTTGCGTTGACGGGAGCCCTGGCTGCGGCCTGCTTTGTAAAAGCATTTGCCATTACTTTCCTGGCCCTGCCACGCGGGAAAGAGTCTCGCCAGGTGCACGAGGCGCCCCGGTCGATGCTAATTGGCATGGGCGTCTTGACCGTTGCATGTGGGGCTCTCGGGTTGGGTATGACCTGGGTGCTCCCTGTATTTGGCGCGATGACTACTCAAATGCTCGGACAGACGGTTGGCGCTAATCTGGTAACGGGAGATGGACTGGTGCTCTCCGCTGGTGTGCCTCATGGAGGCACCGTTTCTACCGTGTTCATCACGGTCGGACTCGTCGTCTTGCTGATTCCAGCTGCCCTTCTGGTATCGATCGGGACAAAGCGGTTTGGGCGCAAGCGAGGACCGGTATGGGACTGCGGTTTGCCTGCCCTCACTGGAGAAAATGAATATACCGCCACAGCATTCTCGAAAGCATTGCGGATGGTTTTCTCCGTTCTGTACAAGCCGCGCCGCGAGATTCAAGCGGTTTTCGACGTTTCCCCATATTTCCCTAAAGAGATCCGTTTCGAGAGTGAGATTGAGCCGACATTCGAGAAACGCCTGTATGCTCCGCTGCAAGAACTGATCTTCACAGTTTCCGAAAAAATGCGGGCCATTCAGGCGGGCAGCATTCATGCTTACCTGGCGTACATCTTTATTACCCTCATCCTGCTTTTGCTGTTTGGAGTGCGCCGGTGACCGAAGTGCTTGCCAACTCGGCCCTGCAGTTAATGCTCCTATTGCTAGTCGCCCCCCTGCTTACCGGCTTAATCAAAACGCTAAAGGCCAGACTTCAGACTCGCCGTGGGCCGGGCATTCTGCAATCCTATCGCGATATCTTCAAGTTGCTGCGCAAAGGGATGGTAATTCCCGAGACCGCGTCGTGGATTTTCACCGCGGCCCCATACATGGTCTTTGGGACGGCCACGCTGGTCGGGCTGATGATTCCTATGACTACGACCCGCGCGCCGCTCAGCCTGTTTGGTGGCGTGCTCGCGGTCGTTTATCTTTTGGCGCTGGGCCGTTTCTTTCTCGCGCTCGGCGGACTCGACACCGGAAGCTCGTTCGGTGGCCTCGGAAGCAGCCGCGAAATGACGATTTCCGCGATCGCTGAGCCGGCTATGATGCTGGCGATTTTCACAGTGGCCCTGGGAGCAAACTCTACCAACCTGAGCGAAATGGCCAAGGTCGCGGTGAGTCAGAGCTGGAGATTCCTGGCGCCCTCGCAGATGCTGGCTTTTGCGGCGTTGTTTATTGTGCTGATTGCCGAGACCGGTCGCATTCCGGTGGACAATCCCGCTACCCATCTTGAATTGACCATGATCCATGAAGCCATGGTCCTAGAGTATTCAGGACCCTATCTTGCTCTGATCGAATGGGGCTCCTCCATCAAGCAACTGGTGTTGATGACGCTGCTGGTGAACACGTTCTTTCCATTCGGCTTGAGTTCCGCCTGGACGGCTCAGACGGTTGGAGTTGGACTGACCTTCTATTTCGCCAAGTTGCTGCTCCTCGCGTGCATGATTGTTCTGGTCGAAACCGCGAACGCCAAGTTGCGCCTGTTTCGAGTGCCGGAATTGCTCATGGTGGCATTCATCTTGGGAGCGCTCGCGCTCATTTCGACGTTTCTGTTCTGAGACTGCATATGCCCTTTGTCCCCAACCCGGAGCTTGGCAACCGAATCATCACCCTGATGGCGGCACTGGTTCTGGTGCTCCAGATCGCGGCGGTTGGACAGCGCTGGATAATTTCGAGCATTCGGATTTTCGCGGTGCAGTCGTTTCTTTTGGGTGCGATTGCCGCCGTCATCGCCTACTTCAACCATGCCGCCCACATCTATGTTGCCGCTCTCCTCATCGTCTTTTTGAAAGCGGGGGTGCTTCCCCGGCTACTGGAACGGCTGGTCGAGAGGATCGGTATCCGCAGGGAGATTGAGCCGCTGATCAACGTGCCGCTCTCGATCCTCATCGCAGGCGGCCTGACTCTGTTGGGTTATGTGGTCGCGGAGTCCTTCTACCATCCGGAAGAGACGTCTGGCCGGGCGGCGCTGGGACATAACACGCTCGCTGTCGCCATCGCACTCTTCCTCATAGGCTTTTTTGCGATGGTGAACCGCCGCAAAGCATTGACGCAGGTCCTGGGGCTGCTTTCGCTCGAAAATGGCCTGTTCCTGGCCGCCATCTCCTTGACCTATGGCGTGCCCTTGGTAGTTGAGATTGGCATCCTTTTCGATGTTCTGGTGGCGGTCATGGTCCTCGGCATTCTCGTGTTCCGAATCCGCGAAACGTTCGACTCCATGGATGTCAGCAAGCTGCGGAAGTTGCGAGAGTAAGCGAATTCTATGATTCTCCTCGGACTCCTTATCGTTCCTTTGGCCGCTGGCCCTCTGGCCTTTTTGCTTCGAAGGCGGTCCCTCATGGAACTTGTCAATCTCGCGGCTTTCGCCATTCTGCTCGGGCTGGCCGGCACGCTGGGCTTTCAAGTGCTTCGGCGTGGCCCGGTTTCGCTTTGGAACGGATTCTTTTACGCCGACGCTCTCAGTGCGCTGGTAGTTCTGTTGGCTGCTTTCGTAGCCCTCGTGTGTTCTATTTATGCCATCGGCTACTTCCGTCAGGATGAACGAGACGGAGCCTTCCAGCAAGACGAAGAGTTGGTCGGTCGTCTGGCCGTCCACAAATTGCGCGAGTACTACACGCTTACGCCACTGTTTGTTTTCTCCATGATTCTGGTCGCTCTCGCCAACAACCTGGGAATCCTCTGGGTAGCCGTCGAAGGAACGACATTAGCGTCTGTCTTCCTGGTCATGTTCTACGGACGCGAGACATCGCTTGAGGCTGCCTGGAAATATGCCATCATCGGCAGCGTTGGCCTCTCCATGGCCCTGTTCGGTACGATCCTCACCTACCATTCTGCTCATCAAGTCTCCGGAACAGACACCCTTGCCGGCTTGAATTGGTCTGTTCTGGCGGCAAATGCGGCCCAGTTCGACAAGGCGACCATGCGGCTGGCCTTCATCCTTATTCTCCTTGGATACGGAACCAAGGCCGGTATGGCTCCGATGCATACATGGAAGCCTGATGCCTATAGTGAGGCACCCATCCCTGGGGCGGCGATGCTCGCGACCGGCGTCCTCAACTGTGCTCTTTACGGCCTGGTGCGGTTCTACATTTTGAGCTCGAAGTGCCTCGGCCCGCAGTTCGGCTCCCATCTGTTGATCATCTTTGGACTGCTCTCCATGGGTGTGGCCGTACCCTTCATCCTCGTCCAGAAGAACTTCCGGCGGCTGCTCGCCTATTCAAGTATCGACCACAGCGGCATCATGGTGCTGGCACTTGGCTTCGGCGGGCCATTGGGCGTCCTGGGAATGCTGCTGCACATGACCTTTCATTCCGTAACCAAGCCCTTGCTTTTTTTCTGCGCCGGAAACGTTCAGCAACACCTGAAGACGGATCTGTTCCGGAAGGCAAAGGGCGGGTTGATCCATTCGATGCCGTTGAGTGGGGCCGCATTTCTTATGGTGACGCTGGCAGTCACCGGATCACCTCCCTTCAGCATGTTCCAGAGCGAGTTCACCATCCTGCGGGCAGGTTTCAGCGGAGGCTATTTCGTACTGCCGGTGTTTTTCGTCTCCTTTCTCGTGTTGGTGTTTTCCGGCTTCCTCGTGCATATCGCCAATCTCGTTCTCGGCGAGGACCCAGGCCTTCCTCAGGCCGACCTGTGCGGTTGGAAGAAGTACTCTGTCGTGGGTTTGGCTGTCGTGATTGTCATTATGGGCTTCTGGATACCGGCGCCATTGTTTAGGCTGATTCAGAGTGCGGTGGGGATCGTGGTGGGTGGATGATGATGACGTCAGCAACGTCCGCAATGTTCGAAGCTCTGCGGCAGAAGCTGGGCTCGCAGGTTCAGTCCGTTCGTGCGGACCACGAAACGGAAATCTACGTTCTTCTCGGCGATCCCGATATTCGGCCCATCACACAACATCTGCGCGGCGAATTCGGGGCCAGGTTGGTTGCCGTGTTCGCCGAAGACCGGTGCGCCGCAAAAGGCGTTTTCTTCAACTACTATGTCTTCGAGCAAAAAGATAGTGCTCCGTATTTGATCGTGCAGGCGCCGGTGCGGCCCGAGAGCCTTGAGTTCCCCTCGCTCGCCGCCGAACTACCCGCGGTGAACTGGCAAGAGCGCGAAATCCAGGATTGGTTTGGTCTGAAGGCCGTTGGACACCCAAATCCGCGCCGGGTCGCCTTGCATGACAATTGGCCCGACGTTTATCCCTTGCGCAAGGACTTTCCTCTCGGAACCGTGTTGCCGCCCTTCGAGGGAGAACGCCACATCTACCGGCCAGCTTTTGGTGAAGGCGTCTTGCAAGTGCCCGTAGGACCCGTTCATGCCGGAATCATCGAGCCGGGCCACTTCAACTTCGCGGTCGCGGGTGAACCTATCCTTTATCTGCAGCTTCGAATGTTCTACACCCATAAAGGCACGGAAAAGCTATTTGAGCAGTTGCCCATACACAAAGCCGTTTTCCTGGCGGAGAGCATTTCGGGAGACTCGAGTTTTTCCCACGGCACAGCTTTTTGTCAGGCCATCGAGCGCGCCGCGAGCATTGAAGTGCCGCTCCGCGGTCTGGTGATGCGGACCATCCTGTTGGAACTGGAACGAATCTCGAACCATGTCGGCGACATTGGCGCCATCGCGACCGATGTCGGCTTCGTTATCGCAAATGCCCACGCCAGCCGCATGAAGGAAACGATGGTCACCCTGAACGAGCAGTTGACCGGCAGCCGCCTCTTGCGAGGCATGGTCTGCATCGGCGGAGTACGCAGGGGCTGGGATCAGGCACAACTGGACGCGCTCCGCGACGCGCTGGATTTGTTCGCACGCGAATTTCAGGACCTGATCAGTCTGATTGACTCCTCCGAATCCACCCGCGATCGTCTGGAACAGACAGGAGTCTTGCGGCCCGACAAGGCACGGGATCTGGGCATCGTGGGCGTGGGAGGACGCGCCTCGGGGATCGATTTGGACGTCCGCCGCGATCACCCCTACGCCGCGTATTCTCGCTACCCGTTCCGTGTCCCGGTCTACCAGGCGGGAGACGTTTGGCACCGGATGCAGGTCCGTATCGATGAGGTGAACGAATCCATTGGCATCGTCCGGAAGGCTATGGCGGATGGGCTACGGAGGGAGTTCCGTGTGCCCGTGCCGGCCATCCCGCCAGACCGCTGTGCGCTGAGCGCCGTTGAAGGATGGCGCGGGGAAATCATCCATTGGATTCGCACCGGACCTGACAATCATCTCGAACGCTGCAAGATCAAAGATCCCTCGCTCAATAACTGGCCCGCCGCTGGTCGAGGCGGTCCAGGGAAACATCATTGCGGATTTTCCGGTGATCAACAAGAGTTTCAATCTTTCCTACTCGGGGACGGACCGGTAAACGATGTTCAAGATTCTTCAAAAGACGGTCCGCACGGGAACAGTCACCGCGAACTATCCGGCGGAGCCCGCGAAGATCTCCGATCGCTTTCGCGGACGTCCGAGCTTCGACTTCGATAAATGGAAGGACGCGCGACCCGCGACCGAGGTTTGTCCAACCGGGGCCATTTCCCTGTCCGATAACGGTGATTCCCGGAAAGTCACCGTCGATTACGGTCTCTGCGTCTTCTGCGGCTTGTGCGCCGAAGCATCGTCCGATCAGGCGGTGCGCATCACTCAGGAATTTGAACTGGCGACGTCAGACCGTCGCAACCTGGTTCTTACTGCGGAATACACGCTGAATGCCGACCGCACGCACCGCGCGTTAAGCAAAGTTGATCGCCAGTTGGTGAATGCCGAAACGGACGTCGAAAGGATTGGGCAGAAAGCGCGCGAAACCATCCAGAAAATCCTGGGACGATCTCTCGCCATCCGTGAGGTGGATGCGGGATCATGCAACGGATGCGAACTGGAGATTGTCGCTCTGAATAACCCGGTCCACGACATCGAACGCTTCGGAATCCACTTCGTTGCCTCTCCGCGTCATGCCGACATGCTCCTGGTCACCGGCCCGGTCACGCGGAACATGGAACTCGCGCTTTTGAAGACGCATCGGGCGATGGCGGAACCCAAGCTAGTCGTCGCAGTAGGCGCTTGCGGCATCAGTGGCGGCATATTCGGCCAGAACTACGCGTCTTTGGGAAGCGTCGACAAGGTGCTGCCGGTGGATGTTTACATTCCGGGTTGTCCACCCCGGCCACAAGCTCTTCTGCATGGAATCCTCCTTGCGGTCGGACGTTTGGCCGAACGACTCCACAACGACGCCTTGCGTTGACACGCAAGGTCGGATCTTCGGCCTGGTGAGGCATTTCTGAAGTCTCGATGTGAGCGAAGCGGGAGCCAGAGATCCCTGAGGGCGGGTACCATCTGGCCCGGCCGTGACAGCGACAATTTCGACGGTAACTAACTGAAAACACGCGGCACGGGTGGCGCTGTAGAATCGTTTTAGTGATCGTCGGGAACAATTGCTGGACTGTTAATGGACCATGAAATGTCGTCAGCTTTGAGAAAGAATTGTTCTCGTTCAACCAAGATTTTGAAAACTTTCTACCAAATCAGTTTTAATCGAAACCCATCTGCCCGCGTTGTTGTCGATATCCTCGTGCTTGGTCCAGCCGTGCGTCAAAGTACCCCTTGCTCCCAGTGGCTCGTTTTTAGCGAATTTGTGATCGACGCAGCTGCTCTAAAGATCGAGCATTATCCATGTTCGCGCATGGTCGCTGGCGTTTAGCTGCCCACGCGGCCATCGGTCAACCCGCTGTCCACGAGTCGGTCCGACAGGTTCGGCGACCGCAGAAAGTGATCGAGTCGCATACCTTTTATCTTTTGGCCGTCGTTAAAATTTCCCCCGATGGCACTCGCCTGCATAACAGTCTCATGCAGCTTTCCGGTCGCGCTTGGGGTGGGAAGCAAATCTACGCGTGGCTTTTACGAGCATCATGGAGTGCAGCGTTTTCTGCGTTCCAGGCAGCACCAAGAAAGACGATCATAGTAGAGAACTCCATCCACACCATCAAGCCGATCGCTGCCGCCAGCCCTCCGTAAACAGGTCCATACTGTATCTGCCGGACATAGATTCCAAACAGCAAATTGACGCCCCACCACAAAATCGTGGCCGCAGTGGCTCCAGGCAGAACGGAGCTCCATGTCGTCGCGCCCAGCGGTGCAACGCGATAAATCAACGCCAGGACGAACACCACCAGGGCCATCGCCAAGACTGGAAGCATTATGGTCCAGAAGCCGCGGGCCAACGGAGACTGGCCGAATCCGCCAGTCATCCACTGGCGCAAAGGCCGCCCGAAGACACTCAGCGCGACGGCCAGGAGCCACGCCACAATCGACACACAGAACAAGAGCAAGCCTCGAAGTTGTCGGCCGAGAAAAGAATGTCTCTCACGATCACCGTAAATCAAGTGGATGCCTTCCATAATGAGCTTCATTACCTGCGAGCCGACGAGCAACGTCCCGACCCAGCCGAGAACCACCCAGGTCCAGGGGTTCACTTCTCGGCGCACTAGGAATTCGGACACGAGCTGCCAGCTGCCTGGAGGCAGAATCGCCGACAACCGCGCCGCAAGCTCCTGGCCACCCCTCCCTCTCAGGGAACTGCTCATGAGCCCCAGTGCAACCAAGAGGATCGAAAAAAATGCGAGAAACATATTGAAGGCCACTGCCTGCGAAACCATGCCACATTGTGGTATCACTCTTGCCAGTGTTCGGAACAGTTTCTTCGCAATTGAGCGAAGCGCCATTGCCCGAAATTATAGCGTCCACGATGTGCTCTGCCACTTGTGGTTCGTCTGGAAGAATGGATTCCAAACAGGTGGAAGGTCTTCTTTGTTGCTCGGGAATTTCTTGAGCTAATGCGTTTGCAGTCAGCGACAGTCCCGTCGATTTTCGACGCAGATTTCAGGACGAACACGCGGAGAGATGCGCCAAACTTTTGACACATAGCCATTCCGGATTTGACGAGGTCCTAAGTTAAGTAATGATGGGCGTCATACCCGAATGAATAGTACGCACAAACTTTTTGCCGCAACAACGTCTGTGCTCGGAGGAGCCATACTGACGGCGCTTTTGCTTTTCACGGCAGTGCCACGACTCCAGGCAGAAAACCCCGACCAGTGTCAGCGCCGGGTCGCTCACGCGGAACATGAACTCCACCAGGCCATTGAGAAACATGGACGCAACAGCAAACAGGCAAATCACGAGCGTCGTGAATTGCACAATGCGCGAGAACGTTGCTGGCGTGAGCGGCATCAGTGGTGGGATGAACACGAGCACCGCTGGCACAGGGACCGCGATTGGAACGACCACGATCACGACTAAGCTGGCTTAAGGATCAAAGGTGTGACTATTGCGATTTTGCGGTTCGATCCAGATCGTGGCGGACGGCGGTCTGACGACAAACGCTGGAGGAATGACTATGTTTCACATAATCTGGTACGTTCTTATCGGGCTAATCGCGGGGGTTATCGCCAAATCGGTGATGCACGTGCATATAACGATGGTCTGGACGGTCGTACTCGGCATCATCGGATCGCTTATCGGTGGCGCCGTTACCCACATGTTCTCGCGGCCGACGAACAAGCAATATCATCCCGCGGGCCTCATTTTTTCGACACTGGGCGCGATCCTGGTTCTCTTCATTTGCTATAAGCTGAAGATTCATTTTCCCCAATGAAATGGGTGACAGCGCGCGTTGGCGTGCTCTGTCGCACCAGTGCCCGACACTTCGCCGAGCCAATGGCTACAAGGTTACGCGGCCGGTATCATCGTGAAGTTTCCGTCCCCGCTGCAACCGATTGCTCCTGTTAAGGTCCAGGTTCCGGTAATCTGTCCGTTTTGCACCGTTCCGTTCAGACTCAGAACATTCCCCTCCGCGCTCGTAATGGTGTATCGGAAGCTTCCCGACACCTGGCCGTTGAAGTTCCCTTGCAGGGTGAACGACCCTGTTTCCGTCGTCGTTGACGGGAAGCACTGTGTGTTGTTCACCGTGAAAGAAAAGTTGCTCGATCCCAGTGAACCGTCAGCATGCACTGTCAGCAGCGTATTGAAGGCAAACGTATCCGGTCCCGTACTACTTAGATTTGCCGCCCAATTGCCATTGATATTACCTACCACATGCGAATTCGAACCGCAGCTTGCCAGCGCCACGATCACTACCAGCAGGATGACCACTGGAAGACCTGATTTCTTCATGTGATTACTCCTTAAATGTTAGCTTCGGAAGTAGGCCAGTTTCGAAGTGGGCATTCGAGCTCGCTAGCTAGGAGAACTGTGCTGGCGGACATAGAGGATGTATTCGTGCACCCAAATGGGATGCAAGTGGCGTGCCATCGACGCGAAACAGGCGCCGTCCCAGTTCGTTCATTTCATACGGGATACCAGAATTTAGGAACGCGCCGAGATGCGATTTTTGGAGTTCCTGGTCGCACTCAACCGCAGGTGGTGGTTTTCGGCCACCGCTGCAATTTGCCACACCGCATCCTCGCCCGTGCTGGCGAGGCATCCTAGCGCAATTCTATTTTCCTATTTTCGAGCGCAGGACTTTTTCAACAGACACTCCCCATAGCGCTCATCGAGGCGGAAAAAGGCGAAATAAAAGCGCAAGCTTGCGATAAGGCCTGGTTTCGTAAACTGACTTCGTAAACTGACAATCCAGAGTAGAATCTAGTTTCTTCTCTGGGAGTTGCGCAAATGCAAGCTCGGGCCTATATTCGCCAGTGTTCTGTTATTGATCGCTTCCTCCGCATGGCTTGCTCTGGCGCAACAATCATCCCAAACAGGTGCTTCCATGTCAGACCGCGACAAAGCCGGGCTTCGAGGTCCCGTTAAGGCTGTGCTCGAATGAGCAGACCTTTTCGGGTGCAGACGGCCACCAGTCGTTTCATCTACGACGACGGACTACGCGCCCGATGGAAGGATTCTGGAACAGCGAACGGGAAACCAGGACGGCTCGGTATGGGTAACGAGCTACACCTATTATTCCGACGGACGACTGCTGAAGACTGCTTCCGGGAAAGCCAATCCGCCCCCAGATTCTGCAGCGACCTATTTGTACGATGACGCACAAAGGCTAGTCGGAGTGGAATCGGGCGACAAGGTTAAAGTTCGCTATCAATATGACGACAAGGGGCGGAAGTCCGTCATTGAAAGCTATGATTCGCAGCCGCTGGCTCCGAATACGGCCTATGCGCCACATTGGGAAGGGACTGACTTGGGGTTTGCTCCTTATCCGGGCGGCACTCTCACTACGTCGTACAACGAGCAGGGGGTGGCTACGGGCGCAGAACTCCATGATGCTGACGGCACCCTCCTGGGCCACATTGTGCGCAAGTTCGATGCAGACGGTCGCGTCATTGCAGAGGAACAGTCTGCGGATGCTCCTCATCAGTAAACCTTCCCGAAGAACTTCGGTCAAAGCTCAATCCAGAACAGATGAAGTCTGTCGGCGCAATGATCGCGGGGATGCAGAACGGTGTTATTTCCTACTCTTACGATGCTCAGGGTCGTGTGACGGAACGGCACAGGAGTGGCGGAGTTCTCGGCGAGCAAGTAACTATCACAGCGTATAACGATCATGGCGATAAAGCGTCGGAGCGTGAAACTATCGTCATGAGACCCGATACTGGTCCCTGGAGCCTCACAGAAGCCGGAGCTTTTGTCCCCTCGGGAAGTCCGAATCCTCCTCAGCCACCCTTAAGCTCCGAAACACAATACGCGTACCAGTACGATCAGTATGGCAATTGGACCGAGCAGACTATTGTCAGCCGCACTCAACCGAACGAAGCGTTTCGACCGGGAACTGTCATTCGTCGTAAGCTGAGTTACTACTAACGTCTGCAGTTCAGCGTGAAAGTTCTGGCACGCTTGTCGATATACCCCCATTTCACTCATCATCGGTCAATGAGCGCTATCGCCTGTGGGTGTTGAAAAAGTCACGTCGATTAGCAGGATGAGATTCAGCAGAAGCATGTTAGAAGAAAGCATCCGCCATGCTCTGTTGGATTCTGATCGTCGGAGGCCTGCTGATCATGATGGGGCAACACGACCGCTCCGAAGCGCTGTTCTATTACTTCCGCCTGGAAGATCAGGTTCCTGAAAACCATCTGCTGCGGCTGATCGAGAAGCACATCAGTTTTGAGTTTGTGCGCGAGCGATTGAAAGACGAGCTACAGCGAGACCGGTCGTCCGTCGATTGATCCCGAGCTTCTGCTGCGCATTCTGCTGATCGGCTATTTGTATGGCATCACCAGCGAACGCAAGTTGGTGGAGGAACTGCGCATGCATCTGGCGTGGCGCTGGTTCACCGGTCTGGGGTTCGATCAGGAGATTCCGCATCACTCCACGTTCTCGAAAAACCGGCACGGACGGTTTCAGGAGTCGAAGCTGTTCGAGCAGTTGTTTGAGCAGATCGTGAGGCAGTGTGTGGAAGTGGGATTGGTGCAGGGCAAGCACCTGTCGGTCGATGGCAGTTTCGTGGAGGCCAATGCGGCGAAGGAGAGCCGTATTCCGCGGGAGCAATTAGCGGAAGCGGCGCAAGTGAACCAAACCGTGCGCCAGTATCTGGTGGAACTGGAGCAGCAGAACCCGATCGAAGAACCGGTGCATCAGCAAGATCAGGTTCGACCACGGATCCCGATTCCACCTACGCCACCAAGGGTGGCACTCCGGCCCGGCTGGGGTACTACGACAACTATCTGGTGGACAATCACAGTTGTGTGATCGTGGGAGTGCAAGCGACGGCGGCGCGCATGAGTCAGGAAACCGTGGCCGCGCAAGACATGCTCGCCCGTTTCGCTCAATGGCAAGGACGAGAGCCGGAATCGGTGGCGGCCGATACGACCTACGGGAACGGCGAGTTCTTGCAATGGCTAGCGGATCGGAGCATCACTCCCTACATGCGGACCCGGGACAGTATCCACCGAAAGAGGAGCCCATTCTTTGGCCCCGAGCGTTTCACCTACGAACCGGAAAACAATCGCTATATCTGCCCCGCCGGTCAGCCCCTGAACTACGGCGGCCGAGTTTATCGCAATCGCGCCTTCAACTACATCGGGACACGCAAAAAGTGTGGCCCGTGCTCGCTCCGACCACAATGCACCAGCGCTGCCTTCCGGGGCCTTGATCATCCACCAGAACGAACCAGCCCGACAACGTGCGCGGGAGTTGGTCAACACGCCAGAGTTCGCCAAAGCACAGCGGCAAAGAAAAAAGGTGGAAGCCTTGTTCGCGGAACTGAAGAATCAGATCGGATTGCGTCGCTTGCGCCTGCGGAGACTGAAGTTCGTGCGGGAGCAGTTCTTCCTGGCAGCGGTGGCCCAGAACATCAAACGACTGGTGCGGTTCCTCAGCCGACCGATAACACCTACTACGGAAGCCGCCGCTTAGCTGAAGTGGAATGGAACACTGGATTGCAGGGATACGGGGAAGAGTTCCTTCCCATCACGGACTTTTTCAACACCCACGCCTGTTTTCGTCAGTTACGAAGCGACTAGTGTTTTCTTTTGTTGCCCTGAGCAGACAATTCCGGCGAGTGCACCTGCCGTGCAGCTGGGAACTGCAACTATGACCGCGACAGCGAAGGCCCCAACCACGTCAAACAAGTTGTGACGGGCAACGACTAAAGTCAGAGCGAATATGAACGCGCTGGGGAAGAGACCACATGCAAGTCCCACAGTCGCCGCCCCGATTCTGCCAAAGCGGGGACACAAGTACGCGATGGCCCCAACCACAACCAAACCCAGCCCCACAATCATGGCAAGAGTCCCCTTGCTCCAATCGAGACGAATTGAGGCAGAAACGGCGAGGAAGCAGCCGATAACGCACACCTGCCAAATACAAGCCGCCACCAGCCAACGCCCCTGTCGTGAACTCACGCCGCAATTGTACTTATAATATCTATGACTTGGTTGGAGTAACATCGCCTCTCTGACAATGTCGGCGGTGTCAAGCAACTTTTGAGCGTAGCTCTCCGTGCACTCGGAGAAGAGCGCCATTTCGCTCTGGTTGAAATGGCCGTACCAACCACAGGCTCGCTCGTAATCGTTTTTCAGGTTCAGACTTTCGGTCCGACCCATGCATCTCTTCGGTCACGTACTGCGATCATGATTACTACTTCGAACTCCTCTTCTCAGCAAGAGGAGCGGGACGCCCAATCAATTACTCGATGTTCGACTACACACCATGGCGATGTCCGGGCTGTCCCGCGTGCGAACCGAACTTTTTCAACTGCTCGTAATCCCATTGCTTGCGCATCATCCAGAACAACTGCACGGCCAAGCGACGGGCCATCGCAACTTTCGCGATCTTCCGTCCGCGCCGCAGCACCAGATGAAAATATTTGCTGCGCCACTCCGGCAGGCTGCGCACCGTCACCTGCGCCGCCTCCACCAGCAGGAAGCGCACGATCGAACTGCCTTGCTTGGTGATGTGTCCCAGGCGCCGGCGATTCCCGCTGGAGTCTTCCAGCGGCACCAGGCCCAGATAACTCGCCACCTGCTTGCCGCAGTGAAAGCGTTCTGCGTCGCCGAGTATCAGCACAAACGCTAGCGCTGTTAACACGCCTACTCCAGGGTGCGTTCTCAGTCGCTGCGCCGCAGGGTAGTTCTCGACTTCGTGTTCGATCGCCTGCGTCAGCTCCGCAATCGATGGATTCAGACGATCCAGCAACTCCAGCAGATCGCGTCGCCGCCGGCTCGCCCACGGAGCCAGTGCGAACGATTCCAATTGCTGCCGTCCACGCTCGCGCCACAACTTTTTCTTGCAGTGCAAGCCTTCGTTCAACGCGACCGCTTGCAGTTGATTCATGACGCGCGTGCGCGCCTGCACCATGCGGTGCCGATGCCACAACAGTTGCCGCAGATCCCGGTTCTCCCAACTCGGTACCCAGATCTTCGGAAAGTCATCTTTCAGCATCAGCTGCAGAATGTGCTGCGCATCCTGGCGATCCGTCTTCTGCTTCCGGCCCCGCTTCGCACGGATCACCGCCGCGTCGCCGATCCACAACCCAAACTGCAACTCGGCTATGAAGACGTTCGAACCAGCGTCCGTGCCCGCTGGCCTCCATGCCGATGCGCACGGTTTCATTTGCACTCGCCAGAGCACGGTAGAACTTCTCCGCCTCGCCAGGATGTGCGAGCCGTTTCTCCTCGACCTCTCCGGTCGTGGTGTTGAGCAAAGCGATTTGTTGAAACTCGGGATGGAAATCTACTCCTATAATGATCATCGTTCGGCTCCTTTCTCCCGAGCCTGTTGGTTGGTTTTGCCACCTCCAACTCTAACCCGGGTGCGGGAGCCGACATTGTCATGGAATCAATTACGCTCAAAATCCACTTTGCAGCTCAAAGCGTGTAATCGCCTGTTTTCGACCAGTTGGTTGCGACTCGTACGAGCTGCATCACAGTTGAGGCGTACCATGATGTAGATATCTGTTTGCAGCTTTAGGCTGCCTCGATCTTAATCTTGAAGACATCGTATCTAAGATCGTACATTTCTAGGAGCGCCGAATCGAGTGCTGATTCGACGATTGTCCTACACACTTTGCGGACTTTCCGAATAGTTCGTGGTAGGCCACTACGATCGGTTGACGACGAACGGCTATCACTGATGTTACCGATGTGGCAGCAAGAATTGCCGATCGTCTCGACACCCATGATCTCGTCGAAGCTCGCTGTATCAAAGCTTTCAGGGCGTCGACGTACCACGCGTTAGCGACTCGACTAGGAATGCTTCATAATCCCATCGGGTTGAATGACAAGTGTGCCGGAGAATTGGGCCGTTCCAACAGGCTCAGATTGAGTTGCTTTCAGCACCTGTCATCTCAGAATGTGCTACGCGATGTTTGACTCGGAGTCACACAAGTGTCTTCGGCTCGGACCCTTTCAGATGATTGCCGGATCGGTGCCTGAGCTCGTCTGCACGAATCGGAATCCGGCGATCGAGGGCACAACGGCACGAGGACGCTTCGTCGGCTATGCCGTCGACAAATCCCGATAAACTATCTTGAACTATCCTGCTGGATGAGTTGGCGAAACAGTGCGCCGTGAAAAGGCGCTGGGCTTCAGCGGGTGCAACTCCCGCCCGGGAACTGGTTCGCTCCACCCGGTAACAATCGAGACGGCGGCAGAGGCAACGAAGCTGTCGGAGCTTTCGATGTAGAGGGTCGCTAGGCGACTCGGCGAGCGTGCAGGCCATAACGTGAGTGAACGCTGAGCAGGCCCCGAAAAAATAATTGCAGGAGCCGACCTGACTGTTACACAGGGAAGGCCGCAGTCGATGGAGATAGACGAGCGAACAAGCTCCATCGGACCTGCCGGGGTAATGGCGATGGCATGTACGCATAGGAGACCAGACGCAACACGGGAAACCCCAGCGGTGATCATAATAAGGATCAACTGGCAGCTCGCGAGAGACAGGCCGGGCCGTGTGGGGTGGCGGAGAGGCTCGTAGTACTGATGAAGCCGGGTAATGCCGGTGGAGGGAAGGGGCCTCAGTTAAAGACGGACGCAAGAAGCAACGAAGGACATGGGGATTGACGATGAGTCTAGACACCCCGAGTTGTGTTCAGAAGTTGCAGGCGGCGTCACACGGACCATCGTGTGTCTTTTCCGAGAGCCGGATGCGGGAAATCTGCCTGTCCGGTTCGATGAGCGGGAACAGGAAACAGAGCCAAGCCAAACCGGACTGAGGTGGCTCGGCGAAAGCCAAGTCAATTAACCACCGGGAGACTACAGTCACTGCGCCTGTTCTCGACTCTACTCGCCATTACACGCAATATAAAAAGGCGCCCACTTTTGCGGTAGGTTGAGATTGTTCGCATCGCCAACCTAGCGAAAGGGAGCGCCTTTATGAGTCAGGAAAAGTATATCGGCATGGACGTGCACCAAGCCACCATCTCGGTGGCGGTGATGGATGCGGAAGGCAAGCTGATTATGGAATGCCTGCTGGAGACCAAGGCAGCCACGATTATCGGGTTCATCCGAGGACTGCACGGGACTCTGGCTCTGACCTTCGAGGAAGGCACGTCCGCGGCCTGGCTACACGATCTTCTGAAACCCCACGTGAGCCGGCTGGTGGTCTGCGATCCGCGAAAGAACGCTCTTTTGAAGGATGGCAACAAGAGCGACCGGATCGACGCGCGCAAGCTGGCGGGGTTGTTACGCGTTAACCAACTCCATCCCGTGTATCACGGAGAGCACGGCGTTCGTACCTTGAAAGAACTGGGACGCAGTTATCTGACCATCACCCAAGATGTCACCCGCGTCATGAATCGCATCAAAGCTCTGTACCGCAGTTGGGCGATTCCCTGCGCGGGCGTAATCGTCTACTCTCCCCGTCATCGCGCCGAGTGGTTGGCTAAGATCACTGAACCAGGAGTGCGGGTTCGCGCCGAACGGCTCTATCAGCAGCTCGATCTGTTGCAGCCGCTACGTCTGGAAGCACGACGCGAGTTAGTGGCAGAAAGCCACAAGCATCCGGCCGTGAAGTTACTGCGCCAGATTCCTTCGATCGGTCCCATTCGCTCGGCTTTGCTGGTGGCCTTGCTGCAAACCCCGGACCGTTTTCGTACCAAGCGCCAACTGTGGGCCTACAGTGGTTTCGCAGTCCAGACCCACGACAGCGGGGAGTACCGTTCGGTGCGCGGCAAACTGCAACGCAACCGCGAGCGCATGACGGTTCGCGGTCTGAATGACAACCACAATCGGGATCTGAAGAATCTCTTCAAAAGTGCCGCCATCTCGGCCAGCACACGTCCTGGCCCTCTGCGCGACTTTTATGTAGCTCGAGTGGAGAAAGGGATGCGGCCGACCATGGCTCGTCTCACCTTGGCTCGCAAGATCGCCGCCATCAGTTTAACCATCTGGAAGAAAGGAGCGAGTTCGATCCCCAGCAATTACAGCGACAAGCAGCTTGAGCATCTCTGAAAAGGCTTTTCCATCTCTGCGGTTTACTCCGCTGGTGGGCGGTCGGGTTCTGCAGATGCTCGGTTCGAGGGTGAGTATCAGTCAATGAGATCGGCTCCACGTGCTTCGGCACCGAGTCACCCATTACACGCTATGCCCCCTCGGATAACCAGAAATAGCAATAGGCCACGAGCCTCGGATAGAACCATGGTTTAACATCGTCCTGCTTGCCGCGTCTTGCACACTCGAGCTTTGCCACCAGCAGCAGAGAAACCTCATGAGAATAGGACAGCACGCCAAACCTCTTCGGGGATCACAAAACAGAGTGGGCTGGATATCCAGAGAGAGACTCCTCCAGTCGAGGCGGAGCTTTTTTCTTGACATCCCTTTTTATAGAACTCATTGAGTCGCTGGGCGCCTTGACTCAGGGTCCTCTGGCCTCTCAAACAAATGCTTCACCGGATGCCACCGCTTTCATTTCCTTCTTTCGGCGAAGATAGCTGTAGCGGTGGTAAATCCTTGTCAGCCACCTCTTGCGACGCTTTCCCTTTCGCTCTGCTTTATAAAATTTCAGAACCAGCTTGCCGTCTTTGGTCTTTCCTAACTGGTCGTTCAACTCGCGCCACGTCATTCTTATTTCTCTCCTTCCATTCGTCCAAATCTCATTTCGAATGCCTATTGTCGGGCACGACAGCGACCATCTGCAAACCGCAGTGCGACGTTTAGGACGTAGACGCCTACTCGACGAGATCGGGCTGGATGAGGCAGCCTTCGACGGATTGTTGGTGAAAAATCGCCATTTCCCTCATTCACCTTGGGGAGGGGTTTTGCGAAGCACGGTGGCTCAGGCAGAATGGAGTGCCGATGAAATACAAAGTCTTCTTCCACCGGGGAACCGAACTAGGACTTAAAACGCGCGTTGAGAAGGGCCAAGCGTGGCTGGATAGCGCAGGTCTTCATATCGAAGGTCCCAACGGATTCACGATTCCGAGCAATGACATATTGGAGGCCGAATTGTTCCGACTCCACGGCCTTGGGCGGGTCATTCGCCTTGATTATCGAGGGGGGCGAGTTTTTCTATCCGTCGTGAGACTAATGATTGGGCAATTTGCATTCATCAACTTCTTCAAGACGGGTGCTCTTCACGAGCAATTGGCCGCTATCGCCAAGGCCCCAGTTGCTCTTTGATGGTTGACGTAACATCTGTTAACAACACCCAACGCTATTATTTGCGCTTAGAATTGGTTCGTGTCAACGTAAGGCAGTGGATGCAATATCAGTAAAGATCCCCGGCTGATTTTTCCTTGGGGGGTACTGTCACCAGGACGTTAGGCGAAGTGTCTTATTCGGTGGAGGCGTAATATGACCAAATTCACACTCATCTTCGTATTCATTCTGGGCTTGGCCGGCTCCCAGCGCGCTGGCCGTCGGACCGGACCAGAAAACTACCGACGAAATCCTCACCCTCGAACGGCAGACCATGGAAGGCTGGCAACGGGGCAATCCCGATCCGGTTTTGGCACTTTCAGCGCCGGAGATTACTTACTTCCATGTGATCACAGAACAGCGGGTCGATGGACTGGACGCCTTAAGGAAGCTGTTTGAACCTTACCGTGGGCGGCCATTGTTCGACGGCTACGAAATCGCCGATCCCAAGGTTCAGATTAGCGGACGCGTCGCCGTGCTTACTTATCGGCTCGTCACGCGAAATGGCCAGACCGTGCGGCATTGGAATGGGACACAAGTCTACGAGCAGAAAAAAGAGGGTTGGCGGATCATCCATTCGCACTGGTCGCAGGCTAACGTGGCGCCAACGAACCAATGACGAGGCTCGTAATGGTATTCGACGCTCGATGCAGCGACAGGAAACAGATCTTCGACAAGGTGGTTCATCCCAAACGTTGATTTGAATCGTCATCCGCCTAGCGAAAGTCGCCATTTTCACTCACTGAGCAGTTTTGAGTGAAATCGCTGATCACCAATCTTGGGCTTGTTAGTTCGGAAAACGCAGTCTGCACTGGATAGTTGGCGAAACAGTGCGCCGTGAAAGGCGCTGGACTTCAAGGGAGGATTCCGGCTGGACTGGGAACCGCAGATTTGTTCGTCACGATCAGTGAAGATGATTGCCCTCTCCTTCGTGTTGACCTGTACGCGGATTGTTCTGGACCGTTCCGAGAAACGCTCGTCTGGGGCGAACATGTGTTTGTTGGAGTCGAGCGGTTGGTTTACGTTATTGATCCAAAGAGGACATTCGCTTCCGAGATTTTTCTCGATAGTGACACTTGGGGTTATTTTGGACACTTCTACGCAGACCACGATTATTTGTTGATTGCGTCCGCTACCGCACTGTTGCGTCTTGCTCCTGATGGCAAGGTCTTGTGGAACACATCCGATCTCGGACTCGATGGCGTCGTTGTCAATTCCGTCGAGGGCGGACTGATCAAGGGTGAGGGATGTTGGGACCCAGATGAAGACTGGAAAGCTTTCCTATTGCGGCTCGATTCAGGTGAGTTAATTATTGGCTGACGAAACCAGGCCTTAACACTCATTGAGGAATCCGGCCAAAGCTCAATGAGTGTAATGGCGATGTTTCACCAACGACGTGGAGAAATTCTTTCCAGTTCGACCGGAACGCGGGTTGGTATCATCGGATGCGGGCCGTCACGCCTGATGCTGGCCGCGTGCCCACTCATTCGCGCAGGAAATCGAAAGTGAATCTCACTCGGGTCCCGGACAGAACGGCAGATGACATACGCATTCTGGTTGAAAGTGAAGTGCGCAAGATCACCGATACTAGCACTGTGCACGCGATCCAAACATTCCTAATCACTCCCCGTCTTGAGATGAGAACTTGGGGATGGGGACAGACGCCTGCGGACTATCCGGTCTGGATAGTTGCGGAAAGTTCTCGCTACGACTACGGGATCGCGTTTTCAGACTACGGCTTTGCACCGGAGCATTCGTGGGGGCTTGTTTTTCTTTCGCATCGTGATTTCGATGCCGACTATTGCTGGTACTCCACGTTGGAAGATGCGTATAAAGACTCACGATTACTTGAGGAGCATCAAGAAAAGCTGGCGGGGGAGGGATTTTGAGCGTAATGGGGATTTTTCGCCAACCACCGTCAAAGCGAAGCGGTTCTTTACAAGCCTACTCAATGATACTTGTAGGGGTCACGAGCTTCTCTGCCATCCATTGCGGAATAGTCAGTCCATGCCGATGGCGCGAGTTCGTTGAATCTACAGTTGCGAAAAGGGTTATTGAGACAGATCAGGTGAACATCAAACGCCCGCTTCACGGACGTACCGGCGGACTGCACAACGCACGTGCCGAGCGCATCTGAGGGAAACTTGAAGACACCGTGACTAACCGATACCTGGTATTCCTGACCGCGGCACGGGCGGTGCTCAAAGCTCGCTGCGTCTCGCTGAGTCTCGACTCCATATCCCAGTGGAATTAACTGACGATACGCGTTGTAGTCCACACGTTCCATCCTGTATTCCCAGACGCTCGCTCCGCTTTTGTCCAGCTTTCCGTCTCGCACATCAAACTGCGCATCGACAGTCCACGAACGGAGCCCAATGTAAGGAAGACTCGTATAAAGAAATATTGCCTTTCTGCCTAGTAGCGGAATCCGCGGAAGCTGAGTCATGATCTGAAGTCGAAACGTGCAATTCTGTGGGTTGCAGGTGGCCCCCGGCCTTGCACCGTTACGAACCATGATGTCCCGAACTTCAGTAAAGCCAGCGGTCGAGAAGTCAAGGGATCTCAAGTCCGCAAACAGGGACTCGGCGCGCCGACGCTGATAGACGGAGTCGATAAACAAGAAGAGCCAGCTACCAGCAATCGCTATGAAAAGGAGTCGCGCCACCCAGCGCAGTATGGCTCGAAATCGACGGGCGGTATCAGTCCTCTGAGTGTCAGTCACTTCAAATAGTCTAGACCCCAATTAAAGTCCCGGAGTTCCCAGCGCAAGTGACGTAACCAGGCGATAGCGCTCATTGACCAGATGGTGAGTGTAATTGATTCCATGACAATGTCGGCTCCCGCACCCGGGTTAGAGTTGGAGGTGGCAAAACCAACCAACAGGCTCGGGAGAAAGGAGCCGAACGATGATCATTATAGGAGTAGATTTCCATCCCGAGTTTCAACAAATTGCTTTGCTCAATACCACGACCGGAGAGGTCGAGGAGAAACGGCTCGCACATCCTGGCGAGGCGGAGAAGTTCTACCGTGCTCTGGCGAGTGCAAATGAAACCGTGCGCATCGGCATGGAGGCCAGCGGGCACGGACGCTGGTTCGAACGATTCATAGCCGAGTTGCAGTTTGGGTTGTGGATCGGCGACGCGGCGGTGATCCGTGCGAAGCGGGGCCGGAAGCAGAAGACGGATCGCCAGGATGCGCAGCACATTCTGCAGCTGATGCTGAAAGATGACTTTCCGAAGATCTGGGTACCGAGTTGGGAGAACCGGGATCTGCGGCAACTGTTGTGGCATCGGCACCGCATGGTGCAGGCGCGCACGCGCGTCATGAATCAACTGCAAGCGGTCGCGTTGAACGAAGGTTTGCACTGCAAGAAAAAGTTGTGGCGCGAGCGTGGACGGCAGCAATTGGAATCGTTCGCACTGGCTCCGTGGGCGAGCCGGCGGCGACGCGATCTGCTGGAGTTGCTGGATCGTTTGAACCCATCGATTGCGGAGCTGACGCAGGCGATCGAACACGAAGTCGAGAACTACCCTGCGGCGCAGCGACTGAGAACGCACCCTGGAGTAGGCGTGTTAACAGCGCTAGCGTTTGTGCTGATACTCGGCGACGCAGAACGCTTTCACTGCGGCAAGCAGGTGGCGAGTTATCTGGGCCTGGTGCCGCTGGAAGACTCCAGCGGGAATCGCCGGCGCCTGGGACACATCACCAAGCAAGGCAGTTCGATCGTGCGCTTCCTGCTGGTGGAAGCGGCGCAGGTGACGGTGCGCAGCCTGCCAGAGTGGCGCAGCAAATATTTTCATCTGGTGCTGCGGCGCGGACGCAAGATCGCGAAAGTTGCGATGGCCCGCCGCTTGGCTGTGCAGTTGTTCTGGATGATGCGCAAGCAATGGAATTACGAGCAGTTGAAAAAGTTCGGTTCGCACGCGGGACAGCCCGGACATCGCCATGGTGTGTAGTCGAACATCGAGTAATTGATTGGGCGTCCCGCTCCTCTTGCTGAGAAGAGGAGTTCGAAGTAGTAATCATGATCGCAGTACGTGACCGAAGAGATGCATGGGTCGGACCGAGAGTCTGAACCTGAAAAACGATTACGAGCGAGCCTGTGGTTGGTACGGCCATTTCAACCAGAGCGAAATGGCGCTCCTCTCCGAGTGCACGGAGAGCTACGCTCAAAAGTTGCTTGACACCGCCGACATTGTCAGAGAGGCGATTTTGCGACAGTTGGCTATTTCGTGACCGCCAGCTTGATGCGGTTCGACAGCAATGGCCCGCGCTCACTTGACCAGAACACAGCATCGGGCATTTTCATCACTTCTCTCGCATACTGCTCGGATAAATAACTCCTGTACTCGACCACAAGCTCGTATACGCCCGGTTTGTTGACGAAATGTGTGACAGGCTCTTTCACTCGTGTTCCAACGAACTGGCCGCTATCCAGCACGACGAAATCCCAAGGCGGTGGCGGTGGCGGCAGCTCATCAGCCAAGAAGGTTGTGACCACCTCTTTGCCCTTGTCGTCATACACCCAGATGCTTGTCCGACCTCCTCCCCATGCCCACCAGCGAGGCACGACCAGATCACGAGTGCCGATATTCTCGCGGATGATTTCGAGTTCTAAATTGTCGCTGATCTTGCACGAGGCGCTGCTGCTGCGAAGAGTGACCTTCAACATCCTGTTTGTTTCTTGAGCAAAAGCCGGAAGGGCCGTGGCGAATGACAATAAGAGCAACCAACCAAACCGTTTCATAGAAAGCAATTTACGCTGCTTTTGAGCTGGAATCCACGACAGTTGACGAAATCAGGCGATAGCGCTCAGAATCCCTCCACCCCGTACCTGTGCCCATGCTTGCATTACCAGACGGTCTGTGCCGTAGTTTCATCCTGCGGCATGGGAGGCCGTCGCCATGGGCCAGCACAAAGTCAAGCCGAATTACCGTCGCCGATTGCTTCGTCTGCCGGATCTGGATCATTGTAAGAGAGCCGTGCTCAACAGTCTCGGCTCACCAGCCTCGCGCCGCGTTTACGAGTATGCCATCGACCAATTCATTTCCTGGTACTGCTCGGAACCCAGACTGGCCTTCAATCGTATCGTCGTCGCTCGTTATCGGATGCACTTGGAATCACGCGGTCTGGCCGCAAACACCATCAACCAACAACTCGCAGCCGTGCGCCGTCTTGCACACGAGGCCGCCGACTCAGGCTTGCTGAGTCCCGAACTGGCCGCAGGTATCAGCCGAGTGAAAGGGGTCAAGCAGCTTGGGTTCCGCTCCGGCAACTGGTTGAGCGTAGAGCAAAGTTCAGAGGTGCTGAAACATGCTTATGGGGACAGTATGCGTGCCAAGCGAGACTATGCGATGCTGGCCATGCTGTTCGGATGTGGTTTTCGCAGATCGGAACTGGTGGGCTTGGAAATGGATGAGGTGCAGATGCGCCAAGGTCACTGGGCAGTCGTAGACCTGATCGGCAAGGGCGGCCACATCCGCACCGTGCCGATTCCACGATGGGTCAAGGCGGCACTTGATCAGTGGATAGTGGCAGCCAGGGTCACGGAGGGAAGGATTTTTCGGCGGGTTGCCCGAGCGGGAAAGGTGTGGGGGAAAGGCATCTCGCAGAATGTCGTATGGTACGTAGTCAAGGGTTGTTGCCAGAGAGCGGGCTTGGAGCATATTGCACCGCATGACTTGCGGCGAACCTGTGCCAAGCTCTGCCACACGAGCGGTGGCGAGCTGGAGCAGATTCAGTTCCTGCTGGGGCATGCATCCGTGCAGACGACGGAACGCTATCTCGGCTGCAAGCAGAATCTCGGACACCCGGTAAACGATCTGTTTTACCTCGGAAAGGACGGGCAGCCGCGTGAAGACGATGCTCAATCTGCCTCAGTGAAATCCTCCGCCCCTGTAGAAAAGACATTTGGGCAAGCGGTAGAATGCCGCCACGGAGGATCGGAACATGACCAGCCAGTCTGCGACACCCGAGCGCTATCCTTTCCAGAACGAACCGATATGGTCGAGGTCAGAAAGGGCCATCGCCCGCAAAGCCTTCGACGCTGCTCTGAAGCAGGAGCTTCACGAGGTGATGCAGGAAACAAAAAAGATGGCCATCCAGATCAACGAACCGGATGATCTGTGGGCCTTGGAACAGTACCTTACCGAACGCCGTAAGGACATCAACCGCAAATACGACCCTCGTGGTTCGCGACTTAAAGACGTGTTGGGGAGACTCTTGTACGAAAATCGGCTCGGTGAGGATGATCTGCGTGGACTGCGGGAAGAGAAGATGAAATCAATCCGTTCTTTCGCCCAGTTTCTCAGAAACGACGCAGCCTGATCTGCATTCTGAGCGCTATGGCCTGGTCTATAAAAGGGGATGTCAAGAAAATACTTCTCCCTCGACCGGAAGGCGGGGTTTCCGCGACATCCAGCCCCTCTCACTTTGGAAGACGCCTGTCGGGTGTCGTGCCCCTGGATAGGTTTTGCGTTGTTCCATCTCAGCAGCTGCATCTTCAGTTAGTAGCGACGACGCCGATCGGTTTCAGAAACTGAGCAAGCCCTGCGGTTGTACGGTGTCAACCATGGGTCTATCTGAGGCTCGCGGCCTAGTGCTTTTTCAGGTTATCCGAGGGGGCATAGGGGTTACACAGAGACTGGGTGCCCGCAGGCACCGTGTCGACTACAGGCCATTCTCATACTCACCCTCGAACCCGAGCGTCTCCAGAACCGACAGACCACCACCAGGAAAGATCACCGGAGATGGAAGGGGCCCTTCACCTGAGACGCTCAAGCGGCTTGCGATTTCAGTTTTTCTGCGTCGAAGTTTTCTCCCTTCTTCCAAAGAGTTAACGTAATCGCTGCCATCTTGCGGGCGAGCGTCAGGCGCGCCATCGTTGGCTTGATGCCTTTGGCCAGCGCAGCTTGATAGAAGTCCTGGAACGGTCCGGGGCGCACACTGGCCATGGTGGCCGCTCCTTTGAACAGACCTTTCAGATCATGATTGTGGTCCTTGTTCAAACCCCGGATAGAAACCAGTTTCTTGGAGCGTCGCAGCTGGCCTTCCACATAGCGGTAATCCGCGCTGGTACGGGTCTCCAAGGCCAATCCGCTGTACGCCCATAGTTGTCGCTTGGTGCGAAAACGATGGGGAGTCTGCATCAGCGCCACGGCCAGCACCGAGCGAATCGGCCCCAGATAGGGAATCTGTCGCAGCCGGGCGGTGATGGCATGCTTACGCCCCTCCGCTAACAGTTCCCGCCGTGCTTGCTGACGCAAGTGTTGCAACATGTCCAGTTGCTCATAGAGTCGTTCGGCTCGACGCCGCACGCCGGCTTCCCGGATCTTGGCCAGCCATTGCGCTCGATGCCGGGTGTAATAGACATCTCTGCCCGCACAAGGAATCGCCCAGCTCCGATACACCGCTTTCAGCCGGTTCATGACCCGCGACAGATCTTTGACGATGGTCAGATAACTCCGCGACAGTTCGCGCAGCATGCGCACCCCGGTCTCGCCATGGTAGACCGGCTTGAGCTGATTGCCGCGTAACAGCTCTGCCAGTTTGCGAGCATCGATGCGATCACTCTTGTTTCCCTCTTTGAGCAACGCGTTCTTGCGCGGATTGCACACTACCAACTTATCGACACGAGGATGGAGCAGGTCGTACAGCCAGACCGACCAGGTTCCTTCTTCGAAGGTCACCGACAAGGTTCCGCGCAGTCCCGCAAAGAACTCAAAAATGGTTGTTGCTTTCGTCTCCAGGATGGATTCCATGACCACCTTGCCGCTGGCATCCATCACGGCCACCGAGATCGTTGCTTGATGCACGTCCAGCCCAATATACTTTTCATCGTTCACGAGGGTGCTCCTTTCGTAGGTGATGATGCGAACGATCACAACCTACTCCCAAAGGGGCGCCCTTTTATAATGCGGTTTCGTCAGCCAATAATTAACTCACCCGAATCGAGCCGCAATAGGAAAGCTTTCCAGTCTTCATCTGGGTCCCAACATCCCTCACCCTTGATCAGTCCGCCCTCGACGGAATTGACAACGACGCCATCGAGTCCGAGATCGGATGTGTTCCACAAGACCTTGCCATCAGGAGCAAGACGCAACAGTGCGGTAGCGGACGCAATCAACAAATAATCGTGGTCTGCGTAGAAGTGTCCAAAATAACCCCAAGTGTCACTATCGAGAGAAAATCTCGGAAGCGAATGTCCTCTTTGGATCAATAACGTAAACCAACCGCTCGACTCCAACAAACACATGTTCGCCCCAGACGAGCGTTTCTCGGAACGGTCCAGAACAATCCGCGTACAGGTCAACACGAAGGAGAGGGCAATCATCTTCACTGATCGTGACGAACAAATCTGCGGTTCCCAGTCCAGCCGGAATCCTCCCTAATCGCAGCGCTGGCATTGTCACCCACGGGGAATCGAGCGCCAACGCCACGTCTTGTTTAACGGACAGCATGAGTTTCAGGAACGGTAGATAGAAGTATAGTTAACGATCCACATGGAAAGGCGTCTAATTGTTGCAACATCCCCATTACGCTCAAAACCCAACAAATGAGCGCCTGATTTCGATAGTCGATATGCCGGAACGGCTCTAGCGTCTGGAGTAGGCCATGAACTTCAACGCCCCAACGACCAAGAACAGAAGCAACACAAAGACGCAAATCGTAGTTGGAGGAGACTTGACTACGTCCAGCCATGTGGGTTGAGCGATGGATGAAGAGGCTAGAAATCTCCTGCTACTGAGCCAAGCGAAGAGAACAGCACGTGAAATCGAAATCGCCGCCGCTACGAATGTAAACAAGTCGTACCGCCCGGGAACCCAGAAGAGAGCATTGTTGGCGACAAACAATCCCAACAGACTCAGCAAGAAAAAAAACCACTTCATCACGACCAACTCCCTCTTGGAAGTGGAATTATAGCGGGCACCGTCAACTGTCGAAACATCGCCTCTCTGACAATGTCGGCGGTGTCAAGCAACTTTTGAGCGTAGCTCTCCGTGCACTCGGAGAGGAGCGCCATTTCGCTCTGGTTGAAATGGCCGTACCAACCACAGGCTCGCTCGTAATCGTTTTTCAGGTTCAGACTCTCGGTCCGACCCATGCATCTCTTCGGTCACATACTGCGATCATGATTACTACTTCGAACTCCTCTTCTCAGCAAGAGGAGCGGGACGCCCAATCAATTACTCGATGTTCGACTACACACCATGGCGATGTCCGGGCTGTCCCGCGTGCGAACCGAACTTTTTCAACTGCTCGTAATTCCATTGCTTGCGCATCATCCAGAACAACTGCACAGCCAAGCGGCGGGCCATCGCAACTTTCGCGATCTTGCGTCCGCGCCGCAGCACCAGATGAAAATATTTGCTGCGCCACTCTGGCAGGCTGCGCACCGTCACCTGCGCCGCCTCCACCAGCAGGAAACGCAAGATCGAACTGCCTTGCTTGGTGATGTGTCCCAGGCGCCGGCGATTGCCGCTGGAGTCTTCCAGCGGCACCAGTCCCAGATAACTCGCCACCTGCTTGCCGCAGTGAAAGCGTTCTGCGTCGCCGAGTATCAGCACAAACGCTAGCGCTGTTAACACGCCTACTCCAGGGTGCGTTCTCAGTCGCTGCGCCGCAGGATAGTTCTCGACTTCGTGTTCGATCGCCTGCGTCAGCTCCGCAATCGATGGATTCAGACGATCCAGCAACTCCAGCAGATCGCGTCGCCGCCGGCTCGCCCACGGAGCCAGTGCGAACGATTCCAATTGCTGCCGTCCACGCTCGCGCCACAACTTTTTCTTGCAACGCAAACCTTCGTTCAACGCGACCGCTTGCAGTTGATTCATGACGCGCGTGCGCGCCTGCACCATGCGATGCCGGTGCCACAACAGTTGCCGCAGATCCCGGTTCTCCCAACTCGGCACCCAGATCTTCGGAAAGTCATCTTTCAACATCAGCTGCAGAATGTGCTGCGCATCCTGGCGATCCGTCTTCTGCTTCCGGCCCCGCTTCGCACGGATCACCGCCGCGTCGCCGATCCACAACCCAAACTGCAACTCGGCTATGAATCGTTCGAACCAGCGTCCGTGCCCGCTGGCCTCCATGCCGATGCGCACGGTTTCATTTGCACTCGCCAGAGCACGGTAGAACTTCTCCGCCTCGCCAGGATGTGCGAGCCGTTTCTCCTCGACCTCTCCGGTCGTGGTATTGAGCAAAGCAATTTGTTGAAACTCGGGATGGAAATCTACTCCTATAATGATCATCGTTCGGCTCCTTTCTCCCGAGCCGGTTGGTTGGTTTTGCCACCTCCAACTCTAACCCGGGTGCGGGAGCCGACATTGTCATGGAATCAATTACAGTGCGCCGGGCTAAACCGGCTTGAAGTAGAGGATGAAAGTTCCTTACGAGAAAGGAGTAGCGATCCACTCGGCCTCGAGTCTTGCGCTGCTACCGCGAGGGACCCAGCGAAGCGTAGATAGAGGATAGGCGGGGTGGGCTATTGAGCTTCGAAAAGATGCAATCCGGACGCCGACGCCTTTGTAATGTGCGGAAGGCAACATGAACAGACGCGATAGCGCGAGCTCTTGTTCGGTCCGGCGTAGTCGAAGACCCCAGACACGCCTAGAAACTTCATGCACGAGAACCGGGAGACCTCGGAGATACCTGCTGCCACAGTTGGTGGCAGGACGGCGGGCGAAGGCTCAGGCCGCACGGCCCGCGTGCACGTCTGCGAGGAGTCACACTGCGGCATAGTACCGATGAATCATTCGAACAAAGACGGAGTATCGTCGGCGGAGAGTGAGGAGGGAAGGCTGCGGCTCAAGGAGAACGCTCTTTCATTTGACACGTACCCGACACCGAGCGGGACTGCGCGTGTCCCATAGGTGAGAGAGTGTGCGGGCAAGCAGTAGGTTTTTGCCCGCTTATCTGCGAGAAGAACCGGATGCGCTAAGGAGCGCCCGTCCGGGTCCGTCCGGGGGGTATCACGTGAGTGATATCCCTACCGGGATCTCTTTATCGGTTTTGCGGACCAACTGAGAACGTCATCAACTGACAGACATTGGAAAATGTCGAACGACCTGAAATCATGAAAGGGGCGTTAGCTGAGAGGTTCGCGATGGACGACGTGCTTGAGGAGGAGTTTGTTCAGAGCTGGAATCACATGGAGTGGTTCTTCGGTTCTGGAGAGATCTGGCCCAAGATGGTTGACGTAGTGGAGTTCATAGCAACGCTTCGGCGCACCGGTTATGATCGGAAGCTGCGTGCCGGACAATCTCTGGAGCTTTTTGTAGTGTCACGATCGCAAAAACACGGGTTGCGCCCGGAACAGCCGAGCATCGCGTTTCATATCTACAAAGGAAGGATGACAGTCTATTCAAGGGGACTATACTCCGAAACGTTCGTTGAAAACGCCCCTACACTATCCGACCGGGTTCGGGACTTGTTGGACAGGCTTGCAGGTGAAGCAATCACGTGAGCGGCCCTGCGCCAAGCCCCCTCTCACTTGAATGATTGGCGGAAAATCCCCATTACGGTGCGCCGGGCTAAACCGGCTTGAAGTAGAGGATGAAAGTTCCTTACGAGAAAGGAGTAGCGATCCACTCGGCCTCGAGTCTTGCGCTGCTACCGCGAGGGACCCAGCGAAGCGTAGATAGAGGATAGGCGGGGTGGGCTATTGAGCTTCGAAAAGATGCAATCCGGACGCCGACGCCTTTGTAATGTGCGGAAGGCAACATGAACAGACGCGATAGCGCGAGCTCTTGTTCGGTCCGGCGTAGTCGAAGACCCCAGACACGCCTAGAAACTTCATGCACGAGAACCGGGAGACCTCGGAGATACCTGCTGCCACAGTTGGTGGCAGGACGGCGGGCGAAGGCTCAGGCCGCACGGCCCGCGTGCACGTCTGCGAGGAGTCACACTGCGGCATAGTACCGATGAATCATTCGAACAAAGACGGAGTATCGTCGGCGGAGAGTGAGGAGGGAAGGCTGCGGCTCAAGGAGAACGCTCTTTCATTTGACACGTACCCGACACCGAGCGGGACTGCGCGTGTCCCATAGGTGAGAGAGTGTGCGGGCAAGCAGTAGGTTTTTGCCCGCTTATCTGCGAGAAGAACCGGATGCGCTAAGGAGCGCCCGTCCGGGTCCGTCCGGGGGGTATCACGTGAGTGATATCCCTACCGGGATCTCATCATCAGGATTGAGACTCGCACTATGTGACCTCATCCCCAAGCTCCAAGGTTCCGTTCGACAAACGCTTCCGCCGCATACTCGGGAGGCTCGTCCTCGGTCGGTTAACGAACGTACTCACCGCGTTACATTTCATGAGTACAGGCCTAAAAAAAGCGAGGGTGCTGTCCTCCGAGAAGTACTCACTGTTGTTCAAACGCAAATGAATCGAAGAAGCGCTTCACACTATCTTGGGCACCATTGTTGTCATGCACGACGAGTAGCGTATAAAGGCGGCGTCCGACCAAATAGACCATCTCATCCGTCTCAGTGTTGCTCTCAGTTTTGGCGCGATAATGTCGCGCTGCGTAGCCCTTCAGGACGAGTTTCTGAGCGAGCAACATTCTGCTCTCGTCGCCCTGAGTAAGACTTTGCCCTTGCCGATCAAGCATCTTCTCCCCTTCCTCTTCCGTCAGCACCTTGGAACCATCCACGTAGGACACCGTGAACATGGAATTAGCTCGATCCCACGCGGTAAAGACGTGCGCTTCCATCTTCATTCCGTACGCTTTGATCGGTTGAGTCTCGCTCTTTGGTGTTGTTGGCATCATGCAGGTGAAGGCGCCTTCCGCCGAGGTGAACTTCTTCCAGTTTTCGCCGGAGGCTTGACGTACTACATATGTACCCGCGACAACGAGGGCTATCATTATCGCGGCCTTCTCGATGTTGAACTCTTTGAGCAACTGCTATCCCCAAGGTCGACCAATTCTAGCTCGAAACTGTTGAAACATCGCCTCTCTGACAATGTCGGCGGTGTCAAGCAACTTTTGAGCATACCTATCCGTGCACTCGAAGAAGAGCGCCATTTCGCTCTTGTTGAAATGGCCGTACCAACCACAGGCTCGCTCGTAATCGTTTTTCAGGTTCGGACTTTCGGTCCGACCCATGCATCTCTTCGGTCACGTACTGCGATCATGATTACTACTTCGAACTCCTCATTAATGAGGAGCGGGACGCCCAATCAATTTCTCGGTGTTCGACTGCACACCATGGCGATTTCCGGGCTGTCCCGCGTGCGAACCGAACTTTTTCAGCTGCTCGTAATCCCATTGCTTGCGCATCATCCAGAACAACTGCACGGCCAAGCGGCGGGCCATGGCGACTTTCGCAATCTTGCGTCCGCGCCGCAGCACCAGATGGAAATATTTGCTGCGCCACTCCGGCAGGCTGCGCACCGTCACCTGCGCCGCCTCCACCAGCAGGAAACGCACGATCGAACTGCCTTGCTTGGTGATGTGTCCCAGGCGCCGGCGATTGCCGCTGGAGTCTTCCAGCGGCACCAGGCCCAGATAACTCGCCACCTGCTTGCCGCAGTGAAAGCGTTCTGCATCGCCGAGTATCAGCACAAACGCTAGCGCTGTTAACACGCCTACTCCAGGGTGCGTTCTCAGTCGCTGTGCCGCAGGATAGTTCTCGACTTCGTGTTCGATCGCCTGCGTCAGCTCCGCAATCGATGGATTCAGACGATCCAGCAACTCCAGCAGATCGCGTCGCCGCCGGCTCGCCCACGGAGCCAGTGCGAACGATTCCAATTGCTGCCGTCCACGCTCGCGCCACAACTTTTTCTTGCAACGCAAACCTTCGTTCAACGCGACCGCTTGCAGTTGATTCATGACGCGCGTGCGCGCCTGCACCATGCGATGCCGGTGCCACAACAGTTGCCGCAGATCCCGGTTCTCCCAACTCGGCACCCAGATCTTCGGAAAGTCATCTTTCAGCATCAGCTGCAGAATGTGCTGCGCATCCTGGCGATCCGTCTTCTGCTTCCGGCCCCGCTTCGCACGGATCACCGCCGCGTCGCCGATCCACAACTCAAACTGCAACTCGGCCACGAGACGCTCGAACCAGCGTCCGTGCCCGCTGGCCTCCATGCCGATGCGCACGGTTTCGTTCGCACTCGCCAGAGCACGGTAGAACTTCTCCGCCTCGCCGGGATGTGCGAGCCGTTTCTCCTCGACCTCTCCGGTCGTGCTGTTGAGCAAAGCGATTTGTTGAAACTCGGGATGGAAATCTACTCCTATAATGATCATCGTTCGGCTCCTTTCTCCCGAGCCTGTTGGTTGGTTTTGCCACCTCCAACTCTAACCCGGGTGCGGGAGCCGACATTGTCATGGAATCAATTACAGTGCGCCGGGCTAAACCGGCTTGAAGTAGAGGATGAAAGTTCCTTACGAGAAAGGAGTAGCGATCCACTCGGCCTCGAGTCTTGCGCTGCTACCGCGAGGGACCCAGCGAAGCGTAGATAGAGGATAGGTGGGGTGGGTATTCAGCTCCGAAAAGATGCAATCCGGACGCCGACGCCTTTGTAATGTGCGGAAGGCAACATGAACAAGCGCGATAGCGCGAGCTCTTGTTCAGTCCGGCGTAGTCGAAGACCCCAGACACGCCTAGAAGCTTCAAGCGCGAGAACCGGGAGACCTCGGAGACACCTGCGGCTCAACCAGGCCGGAGGTCGGCGGGCGAAGGCTTAGGCCGCACGGCTCGCATGCAAGTCACCGAGGAGTCACACCGCGGCATAGTACCTATGAACCATTCGAACAAAGACGGGAACTCGTCAGCGGAGAGTGGGGAGGGAAGGCCGCTGATCAAGGAAAACGTCCGTCAACCTAACACGTCCCCGACACAGAGCGGGGAGCGCGTGTCACAGGGGCTGGCGGGTGTGCGGAAAGCAGCAGGGAATAATAAGGAGATGAAGTTCACCGCACTGCTCCACCACCTGACCGTCGAACTGCTACGGGAAAGCTTTTACTCGCTCAAGAGAAAGGCCGCACCCGGAGTGGACGGGGTCACTTGGCAGGAGTATGAAGACGGACTGGAAGATCGGCTGACCGATCTTCACGGCCGGGTTCATCGCGGAGCTTATCGAGCGACACCCTCGAGAAGGGTGTACATAGAGAAAGCAGATGGACGGCAACGTCCACTTGCGGTCCCGGTTATCGAGGACAAACTAGTCCAACATGCCGTGGTGACCATCCTCAACCAGATCTACGAGGAGGACTTTCTCGGCTTCTCCTACGGGTTTCGCCCGGGGCGCAGCCAGCATCAGGCGCTGGATGCGTTGTCGTATGCGCTCCTGAAGAAGAAGGTGAACTACGTTCTTGATGCCGACATCCGAGGATTTTTCGATAACCTCGACAAGAGTTGGCTGATCAAGTTCGTGGAGCATCGCGTCGCTGATCCCCGCATCCTGCGGCTGATCCGGAAATGGCTCAACGCGGGAGTGATGGAGGACGGCAAATGGTCGGGCACGAAGACAGGCAGTCCGCAAGGCTCGGTGGTTTCACCGTTACTCGCGAATATCTACCTGCACTACGCTTTCGATCTCTGGGTGAACGTGTGGCGCGAGAAGTGGGCACACGGCGAGGTGGTGGTCATCCGCTACGCGGACGATATCATCTTGGGATTCCAACACCAAGCGGACGCGGATCGTTTCTTGGAGAACTTACAGGAGCGACTGGGAATGTTCGGACTGGAATTACATCCGGATAAGACGCGCCGGATCGAATTCGGCAGGTTTGCCGAAGAGAACCGGAGACGTAGAGGAGAAGGTAAGCCCGAAACGTTCGATTTTCTAGGCTTCACGCACATCAGCGGGAAGAATAGGCTAGGGCGGTTCACGGTGAGGCGTAAGACGATCCGCAAACGCATGCGAGCGAAGCTGCGTGAGGTTAAACAGCAACTCCGCGAGCGTATGCACGATCCGGTGCGCCAAACCGGCCAATGGCTCAAGTCGATCGTGCAGGGCCACTTCAACTACTATGCGGTACCTGGAAATCTCGATAGCCTCGGCGCCTTCCGCCACCGGTTAATCGGGCAGTGGTGGCGTACACTTCGCCGCCGTAGCCAGAAAAACCCGATCAACTGGACGCGCACTCTCGCCTTGGCAGACCGATGGTTTCCCCAACCGCAGGTCCTCCATCCTTACCCCGCGGTTCGCTTTGCCGCCAGTCATCCGCGATAAGAACCGGATGCGCTAATGAGCGCCCGTCCGGGTCCGTCCGGGGGGTATCACGTGAGTGGTATCCCTACCGGGATCTCATTGAGTCGCTGGACGCCTTGACTCGGGGTCCCCTGGCCTCTCAAACAAATGCTTCACCGGATGCCACCTTTTTCATTTCCTTCTTTCGGCGAAGATAGCTGTAGCGGTGGTAAATCCTTGTCAACCACCTCTTGCGACGCTTCCCCTTCCGCACTGCTTTATAAAATTTCAGAACCAGCTTGCCTCTTTGGTTTTTCCTAATGGTCGTTCAACTCGCGTCACGTCATGCTTATTTCTGTCCTTTCATTCGTCCAAATCTCATTTCGAATGCCTATTGTCGGGCACGACAGCGACCATCTGCAAATTGCAGTGCGACGTTTAGGACGTAGACGCCTACTCGAGAAGATCGGGCTGGATGCAGGCAGCCTTCGACGGATTGTTGGCGTAACAGTGCGCCGTGAAAGGCGCTGGACTTCAGCGGGTGCAACTCCCGCCCGGGAACTGGTTCGCTCCACCCGGTAGCAATCGAAACGGCAGCGGAGGCAACGAAGCTGTCGGAGCTTTCGATGGAAAGGGTCGCTAGGCGACTCGGCGAGCGTGCAGGCCATAACGTGAGTGAACGCTGAGCAGGCCCCGAAAAAATAATTGCAGGAGCCGACCTGACTGTTACACAGGGAAGGCCGCTGACGATGGAGATGGACGAGCGAACAAGCTCCATCGGACCTGCCGGGGTAATGGCGATGGCATGTAGGCATAGGAGACCAGACGCAACACGGGAAGCCCCAGCGGTGATCGCGGTCGGGATCAACCGGCAACTCGTGAGAGACAGGCCGGGCCGTGTGGGGTGGCGGAGAGGTTCGCAGTACCTGTGAAGCCGGGTAACTCCGGTGGAGGGAAGGGACCTCAGTTAGAGACGAACGCAGGAAGCAACGAAGGACCGAGGGATTGGCGATGAGCCTAACAACTCCATCCAGTGTTCAGAAGTTGCAGACGGCGTTGCACGCAAAAGCGAAGGAATCGCCCAACTTTCGTTTCTATGCGCTGTACGACAAGGTGTATCGGAAGGATGTTCTGGCCCATGCCTACGAACGCTGCGAAGCCAATGGCGGAGCAGCGGGAGTGGACAACCAGACATTCGAGAACATCGAAGCGTATGGCAGGGAACGATGGTTGGACGAACTGACGCAAGAGCTGAAAAGTCGAACCTATCAACCTCAACCTGTGCGACGGGTTTATATACCCAAGCCGGATGGGAAGCAGAGACCGTTAGGCATACCGACAATCCGGGATCGGGTTGTGCAAACGGCGGCGGTGCTGGTTCTCGAACCTATCTTTGAGGCCGACCTGACGGCGGAACAGTATGCCTATCGGGCAGACCGCAGCGCGTTGGACGCAGTACAACACGTTCACAAGCTGATCAATACCGGACATGGACAGATCGTCGATGCTGATCTCAGCAGTTACTTTGATAGCGTTCCCCATGCCGAGCTGATGAAGTCGGTGGCTCGCCGGGTCGTCGACGGAGCGATGCTGCATCTGATCAAGATGTGGCTGGAAGCTCCGGTCGAGGAAACCGACGAGCGTGGGAACAAACGTCGGAGTACGCGCAATCGGGACGAAGGTCGAGGGACGCCACAAGGGTCTCCGATCAGTCCTTTGCTCAGCAATCTGTACATGCGACGGTTCGTGCTGGGGTGGAAGAAACTCGGGCACGAGAAGCGTTGGAAAGCGTACATCGTGAACTATGCCGATGACCTTGTCATCTGTTGTCGAGCTGGGGCGGAGCAAGCTCTGGCCGACGATGCGGATGATGATGTCGAAGCTGAAGCTGACGGTGAACGAAACGAAGACGCGGGTCTGTTATCTGCCGGAAGAAAAGTTCGACTTCCTGGGATATACGTTCGGGCGATGCTACTCGATGAGGAGGAGCCGAGTCTATGTGGGCACGGTTCCTTCCAAGAAACGGGTGCAGCGCATCTGTCGCGCAATCAGCGACGAGACCGGGCGAGATACCGTCAGGCTGGATCCGAAGGCGATGGTGGAAAAGCTCAACCGGATGTTGATCGGTTGGGCCAACTACTTCTGTCTGGGAGCGGTCAGCAAAGCCTACAGTGCGGTCGATCTACACGCCCGCCGCAGGCTGCGTCGGTGGCTCTGCGACAAACACGAGGAAGCGCGGCCGGGCTACAAACGCTTTCCGGAAGCGTCTCTTCATTCTGTGTATGGTCTGGTGCAGTTACCACATCGTACTGCGAGTCTTCCGTGGGCGAAAGCGTGAGTCTTTTCCGAGAGCCGGATGCGGGAAAACTGCCAGTCCGGTTCGATGAGCGGGAACAGGAAACAGGACCAAGTCAAACCGGACTGAGGGGATGAGGCGAAAGCCGAGTCACATGCCCACCGGGAGACTACCGTCACTGCGCCTGTTCTCGACTCTACTCGCCGTTACACTCAAAATCCCCGGCCCGGTGGGGGTTCTGAGTAAAACGATGGTCATGATGTCGGCGCAATTGCAGCGACACTCAAACGTTGAGAGACCATCGCCCGTGCCGGACGAGACTGCTCAGGCGCAACGGAACTAGTTCAGACCAGTCGCCAGACGGAAAACTGCGCCACATCCCTCGCTGCACTCAGTGCTGGCGCCATACTTCGTAGTCCCGTAAAGATCACCGTTGCTACCCTCGACCAGCGTTGAGTAGGGCAATTCACCGTCCGCGCCGTCGAAGGTGTGCAGCGTAGTCAGCTTGCCGCTCGGGGTGATCTCGAAAACCGTGCCAGTATTGCTGACCCCGGACCCGCTGGTTGTCCCGTAGAAGTTTCCATCCGTGGCCTGAACCAGACCTGCCTGTGGAGTTGGCCCCATCCGTCCCGTCGAAGTTCACCAGCGTGGTGAAAGTTTGTGCCGCGATCTGAGACGCTGAGGCACACAGCCAGAGCGCAGCGAATAGCAAAGAAATTCCGAATCTTCTAATCGGGGACATTTGCACTTCCTCTGCATAATGCTCTGTCGTCAACCTTGAGCATACGAACCTGATCGGCCCCGGTTGTCACGAGCCTGTCTTGTTGGAATATTGTTTGCTCTCCTTAAGACACAGCGCGTCGGCAGTTCAGAAGTAACCAGATGGTTGACGAAGTATCGCCATTACGCTCATTGACCTGCAAGAGAAGGAAAAGCGCACGCTTGTGCTAACGCCTGCCTGGTTACGTCAATCAAGGTATTGGTGATGGGCATCACTGACCACGTGTTCTTCGTCCACGTAGACTCTGCTGACCTTGGAAGATATTGGAACATTCATGACTTCTCGATTCATTTGCGCGATCAGCGGGGTTGCTTCGGGCGCTCGCATCTGGAGTGTTTGTAGGGGTGCTGGTTTCACCCGCCGTGGCGCAGAATTACATGTACGGCCAAACCGGCCTGCAAACGGGTACAAATCCGACAGGCGTGGCGGTGGCCGACTTCAACGGGGATGGCCGACTTGACTTGGCCACGGCGAATCAGGGAGACAATACGGTATCAGTCATACTCACCAAACCGGACGGCACCTTCGCCGCGAAGGTTGACTATCCCGTCGGAAAGACTCCGGTTCAGCTCGTCGCCGCCGATTTAAACGGAGCCGGCATCTTGGACTTGGTGGTGGTGAACGGCGCCGACAACACCGTTTCGCTTCTCGTCGGGGTTGGCGATGGGACTTTCAAGTCCCAGACTAATATTCCGACGGGGAATGATCCGACAGCGATCGCGGTCGGGGACTTCGATGACGATGGGAATGCCGACCTAGCGGTCGGGAACCAAAGCGACAGCACCATCTCAATTCTTCTGGGCAACGGCTTAGGGGGCTTCACCAGCGAAACGCCCATTGCCGTCAATGCAGCGCCTCATTTTCTAGTGGCCGGCGATGTGAACAACGATGGGAAGGTAGATCTTTTCGCCGTGGCCACCGACCCTAACTTAGGCGACGTGGTTCTTCTGCTCACTAGCGGGGGAAACCCAGCGTTTTCCGTGACACCCCTTTCCGTCGGGTTTCCCGGCTGAGCAAGTGGATCTTCAATCGCTAATTTGGCTGTGGGGGATTTCAACAATGATGGCAATCTCGACGTCGCTTTCTCGATCACGCCCCTGCTGATCAATGGCGATTTCAACGCCTACGTCTTGATGGGAAACGGTACAGGCACATTTACCACGTCGATTGTTTCCCTCCCCGCTACCTGGCAGGTCGGGTCCGCCAACTTCAATCCGCTTCCTGCATCCGTTGCGGCTGCCGATTTCGAGCGTGATGGGAATCTGGACCTCGTCGTCGTGGAGGCCCTGTCTGTTGCCATCTACCTTGGAAACGCGGACGGGACCTTCAAATCTCCACTGCTTGGCGGAGTTTTAACTGGTGGGATTACAGGCGGACCTAATCAGCTGCTGGTCGCGGCGGATTTCAACAGCGATGCCTTCCCCGACCTCGCAGTGGTGGCTCCGGGAGACAGTGTTGCGGCCATTCTGCTCGGGAATGGAGATGGCACCCTGGGAAGCCGATATGACGTCACATTGCCGGCATCGGGGACTACGGCTGCAGCCGTCATCGCCGACTTCAACAAGGATGGAAAACCAGACCTTGCTACTGCGCAGTTCAATCAAGCCTCCCCTTCGGGCATCATCTCGGGTTTTGTTACGAGCCTTCTCGGAAACGGAGACGGCACATTTCAGACATCTGTTTCGACCCCGATGGGCGACATCGGAATAGGGCAGATGGTCAGCGGGGACTTCAGGGGAAACGGCAATATCGACCTAGTCTCGCAAAGCGTTAACGCCAATGGTGGTTTCGCGGTATTCCCGGTAAACGGCGCCGGCTCATTCGGGTTGCCGATTGAGTCCTTCATGCTGGGCTCCTCCAATCCGATGAGCCTTGGTCAGAAGCCGTGGGGGACCTTAACGGCGATGGGAAGACGGATTTTCGTGGGAGCCTCAAGCGGCTCCTCTAACAACCTCCGAGACCGTCTTCCGAGTCAAGGCGACGGAACGTTTACGGCGAATTTCTTGTATGACGTCCCATACGGTTTTCCCGACGCCGTCGCAGTTGCTGATTTCAACCACGACGGTTTTCTCGATCTTGCCGCCACTACTCAGAACTCGGTCTCAGTATTTCTTGGGCGTGGCGACGGCACATTTCAAAGTCCCGTCACATACGCGATCCCCTATCCTCCCGATGCTCTGGCCCCTGGCGACTTCAACGGTGATGGGAAAATCGACATGGTGGTGGGTGGCTACTATTCGAACTCTTTGTTCTTCTTCGCGGTGGCATCGGGGACGGCACCTTTCAGCCGATGGTCAGTACACCTCCTTCTTCGATGAATGTGAACGCCCTCGTCGTGGCAGACTTCAATGGCGATGGCCTACTGGATTTGGCTGATGTGTCTCTCGACTTCATTTTTTCTAGGCAACGGTGACGGGACCTTTCAGACTGGGATTCCTTTCGAGGGAACGTTTGGTCTTGCTACTGTCGACAGCGCGTTCGGAGACCTGAACGCCGACGGCACTGTTGATCTCGTTCAGGTGGGTCACGCGCCGAACTTTCAGTTAGGCGCCCCACGGTTTCGCAAACCGCCACGGTGTGGCTCAGCACTCCGACTCTGAGCTTTACTGCATCGTCGCTTCAGTTCGGCGTGCAGAACGTCGGCACGTCGAGCTCCGGCAAGACCATTCAGCTCTCGAATGCCGGTAACGCTTCGCTCTCGCTTGCTAGCATCGCCGCCAGCGGAGACTTCAGCCAAACGAACACCTGCGGCAGTACTCTGAAGCTGAAGAACAGCTGTTCGATTCAAGTCACGTTCACGCCGACGGCGAATGGGCTGCGAAGCGGAAGTCTCACGTTCACGGATGATGGCAGGCCAGGCACACAGTCGCTGCCGCTGACGGGCTGGGCGGGGCCTGCCGATATCGTGCCTTCCGTTTCTCCTGACTCCGTCACCGTGAAAGCAGGGTCGACAGCGCAGTATTTTCTGATGGTCGGGTCAGGCGGTGGGTTCGCCGGCACAGTACAGGTTGCCTGTTCGGGCGCGCCTTCGAATGCTACCTGCACGCTATTGGCGCAATCCGTCCAAGTCGTGGCCAATGGCACGGCTAAGGTTCAAGTCACCGTCAGCACCACAGCGCGGTCTTCTGCTGAACTCTTCCCCGTGTCGTTTATGACGATACATACTCGAGACAAACAGCCTCTTGCGGTACCGGCGTTCTGTATTGCTTTTGTTTGCATTTGGGCCGGCCTGGCCCGTGTTTCAAGGCCTCGCAGAGCCCGACTTCTGCCAGCGTTCGGGCTCTGTCTCGTTTTTGGCCGCATGCGGCGGCAGCGGCTCAAGCGCGACTGGTCCCCCGCCCGTTACTGGCACGCCAGCCGGCAAGTACACCATAACCCTGACCATGACCAGCGGAAACTCGATCCACTCTTTGACGCCCACTTTGGTAGTCCAGTAAGAGGCGGATCTGTCGCGTTTTTGATGGTACCGTGGCGGGCCGATGATGAGGAGTATTCTTAGTCGCTTGACGTAAAATCGCCTCTCTGACAATGTCGGCGGTGTCAAGCAACTTTTCGTAGCGTAGCTCTCCGCGCACTCGGAGAAGAGCGCCATTTCGCTCTGGTTGAAATGGCCGTACCAACCACAGGCTCGCTCGTAATCGTTTTTCAGGTTCGGACTTTCGGTCCGACCCATGCATCTCTTCGGTCATGTACTGCGATCATGATTACTACTTCGAACTCCTCATTAATGAGGAGCGGGACGCCCAATCAATTACTC
>CAVZWK010000020.1:0-650195 GCA_963778995.1 Terriglobia bacterium | reverse complement strand
GGTGATCAATTGTCGCGGCACGTGGACTTATCTGAGCGGCTCGCTCGAATTTCCTGAAGTTCGCGAGGCCCAGTTGGAAGCGGCGCAGTACTTTGTCAATATGCTCGATCTGCAGCGCGCTGTAGGCAAGCGCCTTTCCGAATTGACGGGGGCCGAATCCGGCATCGTCACTTCCGGTTCGGCAGGAGCCATGGCCGCTGCTACCGCCGGATGCATGGCCGGCACGAACGATAAGTACATCTGGCAACTTCCGGATACGACCGGCTTGAAACATGAAGTCATCATGGTCGGAGGCCGCAGCGCCTTTGACAGTGCCATCCGGCTGACCGGAGCAAAACTGGTTCTGGTGTATTCGCCTGAGGAGATCGCCAACGCAATCAACGAAAACACGGCGATGATCTACACCACGGATCTTGGGGACAAACTGCAGAAAGAGTTGGCCGTCGCCAAAGACCACAAGATCCCGATGTTGTTGGACGATGCAGCGGGCATCCCCCCCGTTGATAACGCCAAACTCTACGCCCGCATGGGAATTGATCTCTATTGCTTCTCAGGTGGAAAAGGTCTTCGCGGACCTCAATGCAGCGGCCTGTTGCTGGGGCGCAAAGACCTGGTTGAAGCGGCTCTGTTGAATTGCAGCCCGCGAGAGGGAGCCGTCTGTCGCCCGATGAAAGTCGGGAAAGAGGAGGTCATCGGGTGTCTCGTCGCGCTCGAGACTTGGCTGAAACTGGACGAGAAGAAACTCTACGCTGAATGGAACGACCGCCTGGACCGAATTCGAAAACTGGTGGAGACGGTTCCCGGAGTGAAGACAGAGACTTACACTCCCGATGACGGAAATCGTTATCCAACCCTGAAGATCTCCTGGGATCAGGAGCGCTGGAAATATAACATCTCTGACTGCGTGCAGGAACTGCGTGCGGGAGATCCAGTCATCGAGGTGCTGGGGGCGGACAATCCCAGCCTGGTTAAAGCAGTTCGTGAAGGCAATCCCAACCACAAGGAAATTAAACAACCGGACCACATTGAACTGGTGTCGATGACCATCAAACCCGGAGAAGAGATCATTGTTGGACGGAGATTGCGAACCATCTTAGGCGCTGCACAGAAAAAGGCCGCAGCCTAGGCGCGAGGTCGTGTGAAAATTGCCCACTGCAAAAATTCGGTAGGCCTGTTTGTCGTCGCGCTCTCGCTGTCAGCCGGAGTCGTCGCGCAAGAGCCAATGCGCGCTATTATTCCGGCGCAGACGGGGGCTCACGCGAATCGGGTCAACTCGCCGGGCGTGGAAGCTGGCGGTTACGTCTACGTTTCCGGTCAGGGGCCTCGCAAGCCGGATGGCAATTTGCCTGCGGGTTTTAGCGATCGCGTGAAGCAGGCCCTCGACAACGTCCAGGCCGTCGTAAAATCTGCCCGGCTGACGATGGAGCACGTGGTCTATGTCCAGGTTTACCTCGAGGACATGGGCAACTACGACGACATGAAGAAGGCCTTTGCGGAATATTTCGGAAAGGCACAACCGGCGCGAGCCGTGCTGGGCGTTGCTAGATCTCCCGACTCGTCCATTCAGATAAATGCCGTAGCCGTTCGCAGCCTCGAGGGCAAGAAGCCCGTCTACCCGCCCAATTTCAAATCGGAGGATGATGCTCCACCGGCGATGCTTACGCATGACCGACTATTTGTCTCGGGCATGCCGGGCAGGGATCCTGCGACTGGAAAGATTCCAGATGATCCGGCCGCGCAAGTAGATCTGGCGCTCGACCGCATGGACGCCGTGTTGAAGGCAGCGGGGCTCGAACTCAAAAATATGGTTTTCGTGAATCCGTACCTGACGACGGATCTCCCCACCCGCACGATGAACGAGCACTACGCACGGCGGTTTGAGTTCGGGAACACTCCCGCCCGCGCGACGATTGAAGTGTCGAGCCTTCCAGGTGGCGCGCGTATCGAGTACACGGGCGTAGCAGTGCGTGATCTCACACAGCGAAAAGCGGTACGTCCGAAAAATATGCCGCCCAGTCCGACTGCCAGTCCGTGTGTATTTGCGGGCGACACTCTGTACTGCTCCGCCAAGGATGGATTCATTCCCGGGCCGCATGGTGGCGTCTACGCGACCAACACACAACATCAATTGCGGCAGACAATGCGCAACCAACTCGACAATTTGGAAGAAGCTGGGATGAAACTGGAAGACGTGGTGGCTACCAACGTCTATCTGGATGATTTGGCCGATTTGCCCGTGTTCGACGAAGTGTACGCGCAATATCTCGGTCAGATGTCGCCGGCGCGAACTACGATCGAGCAAATCATGCCGACGGAACGAAAAGCGGACAAGGACGATCACTTTCCGGCATTGGAGCAAGTTTCGTTGATTGCGGTACGCAACAGAAGCAGCCGTTGAAAATCGATTTTGCAAGACCGCACGGAACGCAGGCGGTTTGTCACGAATTCCGTGCTTGACTGACTTCCATCAAGTGGAATATGTTTTCGCGCCATGGAAGTGTGGTTGATATTGCGCTGAGTCTATCCCGGAGCGGAAACGGTTCGGCACAAAACTGTGGATGGGGATCCAGAAAATCTAGTGTGGGTGGGAGACAGTCAAGGAAGGCTGCCACTCCCCGGGAGATGGGTGATGCGCAATCGTCGCAGTTTCTTTGTCCCGGTTTTCGTTGTGCTATTGATGCTGTTGCTCCCGGGGATGCTGCTCGCAGATGTCACGGGCTCCGTTCTCGGCGTGGTGCACGACCCGGCGAACGCCGTCGTCAAAGGCGCACGGGTGAGAATTACCAATACTCAGACCAATCTCTCGCAGGAAGCAGTTACGGGCGATGACGGCACCTATCATTTTCTGGCCCTGCCAGCCGGAAACTACAGGCTGAGCGCCACGCTTGCCGGATTTCAGCAGTACAACACAACCGACATCGTGTTGCAGGTGAATGATCAACTACGCATCGACATCGTTCTTAAGGTCGGCAGTATAAACGAGCAGATCACCATCCAGGCCGACGCGGCCCAGGTAGAAACCGAGAGCACTCAACTTGGCGATGTGATCGATTCGAAGAAGATGCTGGCGTTGCCTCTCAACGGTCGCAGCTACCTGGACTTGTTGGGCCTACAGGCCGGTGTGGCGCCGACGACGGCTGGGACAATCGGAGGCGACCGGCCGGTTTCGGGCTATATCTCAAACGCCGGCAACATCTCAGTGAATGGCCAGCGCGAGACGGCGAATGCATTCCTGGTAAATGGCGGCGACGTCAGCGAGGGCCGAAACCTGGGGGCTGGACTGGTTCCGAATCTTGATTCCGTCGAAGAATTTCGGCTTATCACCAACAGCTTCGACGCGGAATATGGAAAGTTCAGCGGCGCGGTGATGAATGCCATCACCAAGTCGGGCACGAACGGTTTTCACGGGGATGTATTCGAGTTCCTGCGGAACGACAAATTGGACGCCAAGAACTACTTCTTCACCGACCAGCCTAAATCGGAACTACGACGGCATCAGTTCGGTTTTACCGCCGGCGGCCCATTCTGGAAGGACAAGCTGTTCTGGTTCACCGATTATCAAGGAACAGACAGGTGCAAGGCGCGGAAGTCAGTAACGTAGCCGTGCCGAGTGCTGCCGAACTTGGAGGCCAGTTTGATCCTTCAGCTTTGACCGGCACAGTCGATGGCACATCCGGCGGAATTTGCCCGCAATGCGGCTGGCCGGACCAGCTAACACAGCGACTGGGTTACACGGTTACCGCAGGTGAGCAGTACAGTTTCGCGGGTTGCACTTCGACGTCGCAATGCGTCTTTCCAGGCGGCCTAATTCCGCAAGCCGCGTGGGCAGCTCCGGCCGTTGGAATTCTCCCATACATCCCAGCTCCCAATAACGCCAACGGCACGTACTCGAACAATAGTCAAAGGGATAAGGTTACTGACAATAAGATCGGAGAGCGGGTCGACTTCAATAGCCGAAAGACGGGCAACTGGTCCTTCTACTATCACTTTGACGACTCGACGGTGAACAGCGCCCTGCCCAGCGGCGGAGCAAGCGTGCCGGGCTTCCCGGCGGTGACGCTGACCCGCGCGCAACAGTTCGTTTTCAGCAACAATAAGACCATCGGAACTAGCGCTGTGAACGAGGCGCGTGTCACTTTCTTCCGCACCTCAACACATCTGGACAACCCGACCGGCGGGCAGGCGTCGCTTTCCTCACTCGGGTTCGTGACCGGTGTCGGTACCCTCGGTATCATTCCAGATGCTACTCCCGGTTTTCCGGAGTATGTACCCCAAATCTATTTCAATAACTTTGCTATCGGCACACCCTCTCTGATCACGTTCCAGCCCAATAACACCTACACGGCGTCGGACGGATTCTCCAAAGTCATGGGCAAACATACGCTTAAGTTCGGTGGAGAATTCCGCTATTTGCAGGTGAACGAACGCAACTTAGCCAGCCAGGATGGGGCTTTTGTTTTCGACGGTACACTGACCGGCGTCGATTTCGCTGACTACCTGCTTGGAGCGACAACGGGAGCCGGAAATGGCTACACTCAAGCGGCCGCACAGTTGCTGGACTCGCGCACGCGCTATGGCGGGGCTTATGTGCAAGACACGTGGAAGGCAACTCCCAATCTAACGTTTAATTTGGGACTTCGCTGGGAAGCGAGCATGCCTTGGTACGACACACAGGGAAAAATTCAGACCTGGGTTAAGGGAGAGCAGTCGACAGTCTTTCCGAATTCCCCCCAAGGCCTCGTATATCCTGGCGATCCAGGCATTCCCAAGACGCTGGCGCCCACCCGATACAACGACTTCGGACCGCGCCTTGGTCTTGCTTACTCTCCGGGCTTTAGCAAAGGAGTGTTAGGCAAGGTCTTTGGCGGGCCGGGAAAAAGCAGCATCCGTGCTTCGTACGGCTTGTATTACACGTCGGTTGAGGACTTGAACCTCTTCTATGAAGTGGGAGACGCTCCCTTCGGCTTGTACTGGACCAGTCCGGGTTCTGTTGACTTCTCCGAGCCTTTCCGAAATCGGCTGGATGGAGGCACCGACGGCGAGGGACAGCGCTTCCCGTTCACTGTCCCCATTCCGGGCAGCCCGTCAAACAAGACGCTCGACTTCTCGGTCTATGAGCCAATGTCTTATTTCCCGGGATACGACGTTCATAACAAGCTCCCGTACGCTGAGCACTTCAATTTCTCGATCCAGCGCGAGTTGAGCAAATCTACTGTCTTGACTTTGTCGTACGTCGGCACTGAGGGTCATCGGCTCATCGCGCAGACCGAAGCTAACCCGGGCGACGCCGCGTTGTGTAACCAACTCAACGCCCAGGGGTATACCGATGCTTCGAGCAGTGCCCCCGGGTGTGGGCCGAATCTTGAGCAGGACACTTTCACTCTCGGCGCAAACACGGTTTACGGCACCAGAGACACTCTCTTGAATCCGAACTACTGTCCCGGAGCCCAGTCCCTCTGTTTTGGTTTTGGCAACACCTTCACCAAACTGGTGGCGAATTCCGTCTACCACTCTGGACAGGCGACGGTCCAGGGCAAAGCTGGTGATGTAACCTTTTTGGCTTCATACACGATTGCGAAAGCCATCGATGACTCCTCGGCTTTCGGCGAATTGATCAACTTCTCAAATGCCAAGCTTAGCCGCGGCCTGTCATCGTCAGACGTGCACCAGAACTTTGTGGTCAGCTATGTCTGGGAGATGCCCTTCAATCGGATCTTTCACCGCTTTCCAAGGCTTACCAAAGGATGGCAGTTGCAGGGCATTACCCGATTCGCCACTGGATTTCCGATCCAGATCGGTGAAGGAAATCCCGTGCCTGTCGGGCCACTGTGTCCGTCGGGGAATTGCGTGGGAGATGCCTCTCTCACTGGCAGCCCATCCACCGATATGCCGAATCTCGTAGGACCGATTCACATCCACAATCCCCGCGCCACCCCTGACCGGACATATTTCGACCAGAGCGCATTTACCGCAACTGCGTGCGCTCTAACGCCGGCGGGAGTACTGACCGGCCCTGACTGCGGAAGTTTCGGAACGGCAAACCGTCGATTCTTTCACGGCCCGGGAATCAACAATACCGATTTGGGCATATCGAAGATGATTCCTATTACTGAAGCAATGCATTTCGAGATTCGTGGTGAATTCTTCAACATCTTCAATCACGCGCAATTTAGCAACCCCAGCGGGGACATCAGCAGCGAAAATTTCGGTAACGTCACGAGTGCCCGCGATCCTCGCATTGGGCAGGTCAGTGCGAAATTCGTCTGGTGATGCAATGGCGAAGTTCTTGAGCATGGGGACGGCGGGATCACTCGCTGTCCCCTTCTTAGTTTGAGATAGAGTGTAGGTATGCGGCGCAACGGGCCGACCCGCGGGAAAAACTATGTGATCCGAACTTGTCTGCTGGCAGCCTTGTCGGTGGGAAGCCTTTTGTGCCACGGGTCAGTGCGCAAACAGCAGAAAGCTACCGGCAGCGTGCAGTGGAGCTGTCGCGGGCAAAATCCTGGGACGACGCCATCGCTAATTACCGCAAAGCTCTGGTCCTTGAGCCGAAGGATGCGACCACGCACTACGATCTGGCATGGGTGCTGAAATATAAGGGCGAGACCAGAGACGCGCTGAAGGAGTTCGAGGCTGCGTCAGAACTCCGACCGAAATGGGCGGACGCGCACTATGGCTTGGGTGCTGTTTGGTACGATCTGCAGGATCAGGCGGCAGCTACCAGGGAATTGCGCATTGCGGAAACTCTCGATCCAGCCAACGCCGCCACGCATCGCCTATTAGCCCGCATCTTTTCGCAACAGAACAATCCAACCGACGCCGAGCACGAACTGGAGTTGGCTCTGAAGTTGAAACCTTCAGCCGACACTCACCTCGAACTCGGAGTAGTCGAAGGGCAACTCAGCAAGTTGAAGGAGGCCGTCACACAGTTTCGTTATGCGATACGCCTCGATCCTCGCCTTGTTGCCGCTCACGTTATGCTGGGCGTGGCTTTGCGGCGTCAGGGGGACCACAAGGGCGCTCTAGATCAGTTTCAAGGCGCAGTACAGTTGAATCCCGACGATGCCGATGCGCAGTACAATCTGGGCCGCGAGTTGAAGGCGGGGGGCGATACTGCTGGAGCTATTGACGCGTTTCGTCTCGCGATCGAATTGAAGCCGGATTTCGAGCAAGCACATTACAATCTTGCGCTGGCCCTCCGGGCCCAAGGCGACGCCGGCAATGCAAAGAAAGAATTCGATGAACTGACAGGGCTACACGAATTTCGAGCCCGCCTCGCCCAATCGAAACTCCTCATCCTGCAGGGTGTGGATGCATTGAAGCTGGAGAAGGTCGAAAAGGCGCTGGAGCTATTCCAGAAATCCGCAGACCTTACGCCCGAACTTCCAACAAGCTACTACTATCTCGGCGTCGCATGGGAGGCCAAGAATGAAGCCCAGCATGCGAGAGAGGCTTATGAGAAAGCGCTTGAACTGAAGCCCGACTACGCACGGGCTCACGCCAGCTTTGGGTTACTCCTTTGGAAGTCTGGGGATCAAACGCGAGGCTTGGAGGAATTCCAACGCGCCGTCATGTCCGATCCGGATCTGGCCGATGCGCATTACAACCTCGGTCTCGCGCTGGCGCAGTTGCAGCGCACGCAAGACGCTGTCCGAGAATTGACCGACGCGGTCAGCCTTGATCCTCAGAATAAGGATGCGCGAGTACAACTCGGGCTGGCGCTGAGCCAGAACAATGATCCAACTGCCGCAGCGAATGTCCTTCGTGATCTGGTGCGGCAGAACCCGAAATTCGCCGAGGGACACAATAACCTCGGCCTCGTATTGTTGCAGACCGGACATATCCAAAAGGCGGAAGCTGCGTTTGAGGAAGCGGTGCGGCTTAAGCCACTCTATGCCGAGGCACACTACAATCTCGCGTTGGCATTTCGCCAGGAAGGCAAGAAGACGGAAGCACGGCAGGAATTCGAGCGAGCCTATCAGCTCGCGCCGGATCTGAAGAATCTGCCTCTTCCCTAACCGGGCGCTGAACAGCCGCAACTCCCTGACCTTGGGCAGCATCTGCTTCCTTAGCGTGCCCGATTCGGTAGACACAATGTTGGCCCAGTTCGGGCTGTGCTAAACAACGGTCATGGAGCAGGCCATCCTCAATTTGCCGGAAGCCATCTGCTTTCCGCGTCCCACACGAACTTCGACTCGGTGTATCCTCTTGGACATCATGCGAAGCCTATTTTTGACTCTCGTCGCATTCAGCGCCTGGTTGGTCCCTATGTTTGCTCAGCAATCGACCTCCTCTCAGCCCAAGCCCGAAGACACCGAAGTCTGGCAGCCTGAACCGAAAGTCGTGACGCCAGGTGCGACCTGCGGCGCGGCTCCTTCGGACGCTATTGTCCTATTCGATGGAAAGAATCTCGACGAATGGGTTTCGGCTCAGGATCGATCGGCTCCCGCCAAATGGATCGTCGCCGATGGAATGGTCACCGTCGACAAGAAGGCCGGCAACATCGAGACCAAGCGCACATTTAAGAACTACCAGTTGCACCTCGAGTGGAAGGTTCCTGAGAACGTCACCGGATCGGGGCAGTCGCGGGGGAATAGCGGGTTGTTTCTCGCCTCCACCGGGCCGGGCGACGCCGGATATGAGATGCAGATTCTCGACTCCTATAACAACAAGACCTACGTGAATGGTCAGGCTGCGAGCATCTACAAGCAGAATCGCTCCCCTGGCCAATCCTAATCGCAAGCCAGGCGAATGGCAGGAGTATGACGTCGCATGGACCGCGCCCACATTTAATGCGGACGGCTCCGTCAAAACGCCGGCCTATGTCACCGCATTCTTCAATGGCGTGCTGGTGCAGAACCATTTCGAATTGAAGGGCGAGACGCGGTATATTGGTGCGCCTTTCTATAAGAAGTTCGATGGCGCGCCGATCAAGCTTCAGGCCCACGGCGACCCCAGCGAGGCCCTCAGTTTCCGAAACATCTGGGTGCGGGAACTCAACTGAGTAATCTTCAAAGCTTCGCTTCGAAATAATCCAAACTTTGGAGAACATGGAGCAGAGAATTCATCATGCGCATTGGCGTCTTTACCCCTTTGCTGTCGCAGTTGCCACTCGAGAAGGTCCTGAAGAAGCTGAGAGAGCTTCATATCGATACCGTTGAACTTGCGACGGGGAACTACGTTGGAGACGCGCACTGCAAGCCCTCGATGCTGGAGAATGCGGCCGCTCTCTCTGAATTCAAGAAGCTGATTGAAGATCATGGCATGAGCATCAGTGCGCTGAGTTGCCATGGAAATGCCCTGCATCCCGACAAGTCCGTCGGAAAACAACACGCGGAAGTAAGCCGCAAGACCATCCTGCTAGCGGAAAAGTTTGGCGTTTCCACGATGGTCGACTTTTCCGGATGTCCCGGAGATTCTCCGAACGCGAAAGCGCCGAATTGGATTACCTGTCCGTGGCCACCGGATTTCCGCACCGTACTCGACTGGCAATGGAATGAAGTTGTCGCACCGTATTGGATCGAGCATGCGAAGTTTGCCGCCGATCACGGCGTCAAGATCGCCGTCGAGATGCATCCCGGATTTGTCGTCTACAATCCGGAAACGCTGCTTCGGCTGCGCTCGATTTCCGGCAAGAACGTCGGTTGCAACTACGATCCGAGCCACATGTTCTGGCAGAATATCGATCCGATCGCTGCGATTCGCATACTGGGAGACGCGATCTTTCACGTGCATGCCAAAGATACGCAGATCTATCCTGCGAATCTGACGCGTGTGGGCGTCCTTGATACCAAACCATATACAGAGGAACGCGATCGTAGTTGGATCTTCCGTACCTGCGGCTACGGCCATGGAGCGGAGTGGTGGTCCGAGTTCATCTCGACTCTCCGCATGTTCGGCTATGATTCTGTGCTCTCGATCGAACATGAAGACAGTCTTCTCTCGCCGAGCGAAGGATTGACGAAAGCGGCGGCGTTTCTGAACAGCATCGTGATTCGGGAGAAACCGGCAGCGGCGTGGTGGTCATAGTCCATATGGCAGGAATGCAAGAATGAAGACGATCAAGACTGCAATCTTTGGCACAGGTTTCATGGGGCGCGTGCACCTGGAAGCCGTTCGGCGCGTCGAGTCGGTGGAAGTCATGGCGATTGTCGGACGAAATGAAGAAGCGGCGAAGAAACTTGCTTCGGGATTCGGTGTGCCCAAGGTGACCACCGACTACCGCGATGTGCTTCGCGATCCTGCAATCGATGCCGTGCATATTTGCACGCCGAACGCTCAGCACTTCTTGATGGCCAAGGAGGCGCTCGAAGCGGGGAAGCACGTGCTATGTGAGAAGCCGCTGACGACGACGGTTGCCGAATCGGAGGAACTGGTCTCGCTCGCGGCGAGCAAGGGACTGCGAAACTGCGTCTGCCACAATCTGCGCTATTACCCTCAGGTGCAGCAGATCAGGCGACTCCGCGAGTCGGGCGAATTCGGTGACATTCTTGTCGTGCAGGGAACCTATTCCCAGGACTGGCTTCTCTACGAAACGGATTGGAACTGGCGTGTTGATTCCAAAGCGGGTGGCGCTTCGCGTTGCATGGCCGATATCGGGTCGCACTGGTTCGATATGGCGGAGCACGTCACGGGGCTGCGAGTTGCATCGTTGTGCGCCGATCTTCAGACGTTCCATCCAACGCGCAAGCAGCCAAAGCATTCCGTCGAAACCTTCGCCAACAAGATGATGGGGCCGGGAGATTATATCGAGACGCCGATCGATACCGAGGACTTCGGCGCGGTCGTTTTGCGAATGGGCACCAGCACGCGCGGCGCAATGACTGCCAGCCAGGTTTCAGCAGGACGGAAGAATGGGCTGCGCATCGAACTTTATGGAACTAAGGCGTCGGCAGCCTGGGCTCAGGAACGGCCGGACGAACTGTGGGTTGGACATCGTGATCGTGGGAACGAGATCTTCGTCAAAGATCCGTCTCTGCTCGCGCCCGGAGCTCGAACATACGCTGATCTACCCGGCGGTCACAGCGAAGGCTACGATGACACCTTCAAGCAAGTATTCCGGCGATTCTACGCTTCAATTGCATCAGGAAGCACCCCTGAATATCCACAGTTCGTGGACGGGTTGCGGCAGATGATCATTCTGAATTCGGTCCTCGAAAGCAGCAAGAAGAGAGCCTGGGTTGATGTGCCTGCGCTCAAGGGCTGATTAAGCCAAAGATGTGGAAGTCTCACCGCGAATTATATAAATTAGCGCGATGCGTATTTCCCGTAGTTGGTCCGTTCTCGTCGTAGCGTTACTGCTTGTTGTAGGTGGATTCAGCGTTCTCCGTGCAGGAATCCGCCCTGCATCCAGTTCCTCCAGTTCTCAGGACTGGGAGGTCAGCGGTGGATCTCCCGAGAATCGGCACTATTCCTCTCTTGCGCAGATCAATCGCTCCAACGTTAAGGAATTGCAGCCCGCCTGGACCTATGACACTGGTGAGAAAGGCGGTTTGCAGACCAGTCCCCTGGTTATAGATGGAGTCCTTTACGGGATTAGTCCCACTCAGAAGATTTTTGCTGTTGGCGCGGCCACGGGAAAACAGCTCTGGATTTTTGATTCGGGCATTAAGGGGATGCAGCCCGACCGTGGACTCGCCTACTGGTCCAGTGGCTATGATAAGAGGATTCTCGTGGGCGTGATGAACTTCCTCTATGCGCTCGACGCCGCGACAGGAAAGCCGATTGCGACATTCGGAAATAACGGGCGAGTCGATCTGCAGGAGAACCTCGGACGCGAACCTCGCTGGCAGTCCATCGCGCTGACCAGTCCCGGCATCGTCTACAAAGATCTGATCATCGTGGGTGGCCGAAATCCCGAAACGCTGCCTGCTCCCCCAGGCGATGTCCGCGCTTACGATGTGCGAACCGGGAAGCTTCGCTGGTCTTTTCATACCATTCCGCATCCGGGCGAATTCGGATACGACACCTGGCCGAAGGATGCGTGGAAGACGAGCGGCGCAGCCAACAACTGGGCGGGAATGGCGCTCGATCCACAGCGAGGAGTTGTGTATGTGCCGACAGGATCGGCAGCGTTTGATTTTTACGGCGGCGATCGCATCGGAGACGATCTCTTCGCCAATTGCTTGCTCGCTTTGAATGCCGAAACGGGCGAGAGAATCTGGCATTTTCAGGCGGTGAAGCACGATCTTTGGGATCGCGATTTCCCCTCAGCACCGGTTTTGGTCAAACTTCAACGTGACGGTAAGCCTGTCGATGCTGTTGTCCAAACGAGCAAGCAGGGCTTCCTGTACATGTTCGATCGTCTTACAGGCAAGCCGCTGGTTCCGATTGAGTACCGGAAGTATCCGCAGAGCACACTTCCCGGTGAAGTGGCTGCGCCAGAGCAGGGCCTGCCCACTTGGCCTAAGCCGTACGCACGGCAGTTGCTCACGGAAGACATGCTCACCACGCGCACACCCGGAGCGCATAAGTGGGCGCTCGATCATTTCCGCCCTTCGATGCACGACGAGCAATTCATTCCATTTCGCGTAGGAACAGAAACCATTATGTTCCCCGGGTTCGATGGAGGAGCGGAGTGGGGCGGACCGGCTGTAGATCCAGACACGGATATCATCTACGTCAATTCGAATGAAATGGCATGGACGGCCGCTCTGTTTGAGGACAAGGGAGAAAAAGGCGCGAAGGCACTTTACGAAAGTCAGTGCGCCGTATGCCATGGTCAGGACATGAAGGGATCGCCGCCGGATATACCGGCGCTGGCCGGAGTCGGCGATCGCAGAAGTCCGGCGGATATCACGACAACGATCCGTGGCGGCAAGGGGCGCATGCCGGGATTTCCCAATCTCTACGAAGATCAACTCAACGCATTGGTCAATTTCCTGCTCACCGGTGAGAACAAGGAACTTGGCAGTGGAGAACATCAATTTCCGGCGATGAAATACAGATTGACGGGTTATCGCCGGTTTCTCGATCCAGACGGCTACCCGGCGATTGCGCCTCCTTGGGGCACACTCAACGCCATCGACCTGAACACCGGGGAGTACAAATGGAAGATTAACTTGGGTGAATATCCTGAACTCGCCGCAAAAGGCATAAAGAATACAGGGTCAGAAAACTACGGGGGCCCAGTAGTGACGGCCGGAGGTCTTCTCTTCATCGGAGCAACGAACTACGACAGGAAGTTCCGTGCGTTCGACAAAGTTACCGGCGAGCTTCTCTGGGAAACTACCTTGCCTTTCGCCGGCAATGCCACTCCGGTGACCTACATGGTGAACGGGAAGCAGTATGTGGCGATTGCTGCCGGTGGAGGCAAAGACTTGAAGTTCGGTTCCGGGGGTGTGTACGTGGCGTTTACCTTACCGACGAAAAATTAGTCTTCACCACTCCCGAAAAACAATGAGCGTAGGTTGTTCATAACTCACGATGATTCATGGCGTCTATAACCACAGATTACAACTGGCCCGAACGTTGCGATGCTATTCCGTACTGTAGTTAATCTCCATCCGTCGTACCCGGAAACTCGACGCGACCAGCGCCACAACTGCAACCAGCATCAAGCCGCCCACCGCAAGTGGCGGGGATATTGGGTCGGGATTTGAGATCAATAGCGCGAACAAAGGAGAGGTGTTGGGCGGAGCGGGAATATCCACGGGGCATAGTGCCTTCAAATAGTAGATTACGCTGAACTGTTTCAGTAGTGGGGGCAGGAATGGGTTCAGTGTTTCCCATACAAGAATTCCGGCTGCGGGAAGGATTGGGCTGCGGAACAGCATCCCGGCCGCGAGAAAGAATGCGCCGTAGCCAATGCAAGCCAGTACGGTCACAGCCATATAGACGATCGCATTTTCCATCCCATGATTGTGGTACAGGTACAGGTCGCGGACGGGGGGCGACAGATGCCAGAGGAATGCGACATTCTGCAACAATTCGCTTGTAACAAAGATGACGGACGTCGCCAGAAGTCCTGCCAGAAACTTTCCAACCATCAAAACATCGCGGCGAATTGGCGCCAAAAAATAGAAATGCAGGCTTCGGTCGAGAATCTCGCCTCGAAACAGATTCATAAAGATTCCGAGGCAGCCGAAGAATACGGCGAGCCGAAGGAAGAAGAACTGGAATACTCCGGCGAAAGTGATGGAGTCGCGCCCGAGATTGAATCCCTCTTGAAGATGGACCGACTCGACTCTGCCATTCAACAGACCTACATACAGGTCGTTGATTCCATCAGAATAGCGGTATTCGTCATGAGGAATCGTTTCCACGCTGCCATTCGCAGTAATCCGGGACTCAATCCACTGGTAAACAACTGGCGGCTTACCCAGCAGGTGGCCTACGTCTTCGTTAGACATCCCGGGCTTCACCGCCAGCAGATCTTCATATGTGAGCAGCTTTTGGCCCTGCCGCGCAATACTCGCGCTGCGACTCACCTGGTGCATATTGACGATGGAATACGCGATGAACAGCAGTACTGGCAACAATGCTAACGCATAGATCCAAAGGCCGCGCCTTGCAAAGAAGGTTTTCTTGAGTTCCAGGCGAATGACCGCTCGAATCTGTGCCGACCATACCCTCTTCATCGGACCACCTCATCGTTGCCGATCAGGTATTCATACACTGATAAGACATCATCATCAGCAGGGGCAACCGACTCGATCTCAATTCCATTGAGAGCGATCTTGTTGAGTGCAAGATAGAACTCATCCGCATTGCGCGTCTTCAGGAGCAATCCGCGGCCGTCCTTGTGAATGGAAATGTCGATCGTGTCTTCGGAGGGCAGAAGGTGGGCTGCAAGTTCGCGGGGCCGGTTACACCGGATCAGGATCTGTGTTGGATGTTCACGAATTTCGCTGCGGACGGACTGGATCGACCCTTCCGCCACCACGTAACCGTTACTCATCAGGACCACCTGATCCGAAATCACATCCACTTCATGCAGGATATGACTGGAAATCACCACGTGACAGCCCTGTGCAGCGGTCCAACGAAACATCGCGATCATCTCTGACCGGGCGAGCGGATCAAGGCCGTTGAGGGGTTCGTCCAGAATCAAAACCTTGGGATTATGCGCCAGCGCGAGTGCCAATCGAATGCGCTGCCGCATTCCTTTGCTGTAACCGGCGATGTTCCGATTGGCCGCTTCGGTCAGGCCAACGCGCTCAATCGCTACCATCGCCATGGTTCTGGCCTGCCTGGCATCCATCCCGGTTAAACGCAGGTAGGAGTCGATAAACTGCAGGCCCGAGAGGCCTCTGGGCAAGGCATCGAATTGCGTGCTGTAACCAACGAGCTTGAACAGGTTCTCCGGGTCATCTGTGCGGCGTCCGAGGACTTCAACCCTCCCGCGCGTGGGACGAATCAGTCCCGTCATGAGGTTCATGAGCGTCGTCTTTCCGGAGCCGTTGGGGCCAACCAGGCTCGTGATCCCCGGCGGAATCGACAGATTCACGCGGTTGACACCGAGGATCTCGCCGTAGAACTTCGAAACATCCTCGACGATGATGCGGTCGTTCATCGCACCACCTCGTACGCGCGGACCTTCTTCAGCAGGAGTGCGAGGCAGATTGTGCAGTAGAAGAGAATGGCTACCCATGCCTCCATCGCAGGGATTGCCCGCTCGACATCAATCCGGAAAAGCGAATTCCAGACTGCCATCATGAGGTAGGCGATGCTGAAGAAGTATCCCGAATCGGTTCGCAGCACGGCGTTGATCGCCTGCGCAAAACCTGCTCCAAAGAACAACATGGCAAGCAGAAGCGCTCCCGCGACGATTCTCCATTTCACCCATGCTGAAAGCGCCATGGCCAGCAACGACAGAATCACAATCCATATGAGGGAGCAGAGCACGATGCTGCCCAACAACCATAGGTGATTCCACGCCCAGCCATGCCCGGCGAGCGCCGCTTGCACGATGAACAGCATTGCCCCTGGAACCCAGGTGATCTGCGAGAGCAGAATTCCCAGCACCGATGCCTTTCCGAAGACATATTCAGCGCGAGAGAACGGGCGGCAAAAGTAAAGCGGGAGTGCTCCATTCGCCGAGTCAGTAGAGATAAGGCCGGGTCCGGCAAACGCGGTCAACACAAACGCCAGCGTCCCCTGGACATTCATGTAGTAGAAGAAGAATCTGTTGTCGATGGTAAGGAGTGTGCTTGGAGCGCCGATTCGCTGCAGGAACGCCAGGTTATTGGCGAGATAAATGAATGCCAGGCACACAACAGGATAAAAAAAGCATGCAACGAATAACGCTGTCTGAAACTTCGAGCGAAAGAGACTGCGGCGAGAATAACGAAACAGGACGAACCAGCGCGACCAGGCCGGAGTTAGCGGTCCAGCGTAGGACGAGTATGTGCGCCTGTAAACGGCCATCCCAGTCTCCTGGCTCCGCTTGTAGTGCGTCAACTCAGTTCTCCATCGCCTTCAGGAAAATGTCTTCCAGCGTGTCCCGCCTGAAGTTCAGCTTCCGAATGCGGACGTCCAGTTCGGCGGCGAGCCGGTAAATGTCCCGGGTCTCGATCCCTTCAGGCAAGATGATCTTCATTCGATTCGCATGAATGGCACACTCGCAGCCAAGTTTCTCGATGGACTCGCTGAAATTCCCGTTTGCTCCGTAGAACTCGATTTCGAGAAACCGCCTGTTCGCCCTGCGCTCTTCGTTCAGGTCGGAATAGTGAGCGATGCGTCCTTGCTTCAGGATCAGCACTTCGTCGCAGGTGTCTTCCACATCCCGCAAAAGATGGGAGCAGAGCAGGATGCGGACCTCTTTGCTGTCGCGCATTTCTCGAATCATCCGGATCATTCTTTGGCGAGCGGAGGGATCGAGTCCATTTGTGGGCTCATCCAGGATTAGAAGCTTCGGACCATGGACAATGGCCTGAGCCAATTTGGCAAGTTGCTTCATTCCGAGGGAGTAAGTTCCGAGCTTCCGATAGCGAGCTTCCGCTAACCCCACATAAAAGAGAGCTTCATGTGCACGTTCAAGCGCGGCACCCCGAGGTAGGCCAGACAGCTCACCCATCATCTGTACCAGTGACACTGCACTCATCTTGGAGATGAATGCATCGTTCTCTGGCATATAGCCAACGAGGGAGCGGATCTTCCGGGTTTCTGTGCGAATGTCGTGCCCGAATACGTTTGCCGACCCGGAGTGCGGCTTGTAAAAGCCTAGAAGAGTATTGATAAGGGTGGATTTGCCTGCTCCATTGGGACCTAGCAGACCGATAGCGCGCCCACGTAAAGAAGCTGTGAGCCCCGACAGAATGTCGCGATTTCCAAATCGAACCGACAGGTTTTGAAGTTCAACCAAGGGCACAAGCGGAGCAGCCTGCGACTTCTGCTGAAGTTCGCTCTCGGCTGCTCCGGGTTGTACTGTAGTACTCATTGAGTTTGGGCTGGGGCCCGATGATTTACTGCTCCGCCTAACATCATTTGCGGCAGGAACGGCCCATTATGTCCCATGTTCAATAGCGTGCCCAGATCGAATCCCATGAACCCGGTATTGCTGGCGACGCGAATCCGATCGCGCTCGCCATACGCATAGATCAATCCTGGAGCGGAGTTCGCCGTCAGGGCATCGATCGATCGCCGCTGCTGGGGAGTCAGGGTTCCGCTGCTCCTCAATTGATCGGCCACCGGCCCAACTACCGGTCCGACATTGTGATAGAAAATCGCGGAGAAGTTCGTATACCCATTCGTTGGCAGCAACGCCTGGAACGTTCGGGAATGGGTGAGAGTAAACCCCGCCTGGCGAATTTGAATCGCCCGCGAGATGGTGGCCGTGTCGGGAGCCATGATCAGGTAGCTATCGACGAAGCTGTAGTTGACTTCCGGGTTGAGCGGATCCGAGGTTTGGATCGTGTAGTAGATCTGTGAACCCACTTCCTTCCGCGTTAACTGCAGTGAGCGTCCCTGGTGATTCTCGCGGTTGTAGCTGTCAATCAGCTTCTCGATCGTACTCTGCAACGTAGTTGGATCGTAAACCTCGAAGATCAATTTCCAGCGCGGAGTGGGCACAAGCGGACCATCGAATGCCATCGTTACTTCACCACCAAGAGGTGCCGCGACGTCGTCAAGGACGCGAATGCCACTCTTTGATTCAAAGTCCGAGAGATCGTGCGAGAAGTTCGCATTACCGCTCCCGATCATCTGAAACACGTCCTCGAGAATGCTACGCGGATTCTTTATGACCACCGAAGTAGCCATGCTCGCGTCAGGCGAAACGAATTCAAGAGAACCCATTGACGCCGGGGCAGCGAGCCATGAAGCTATGCCCTGCCGCTCCGAGGCAAAGGTTAAGGCTGCCTGATTCTCGGTTTTTCCAGCTACTTCGCGGTGCTCCATAGTAAGGTACCGTACGTCTTGCATGCCGGAGGGGAGTTCGTTGCTCCCGCCATTACGATGTACGTTCTCCACGACGATTTGTTCCATGTCAGCGCAAAAAAGCCACTCCGCGCCTTGCTGGTACGCTTGCGCAATCTGTTGATAAAAAGGAGTATTTCGGAATCCTCCTTCACTGCCGGCTTTCGTCCGCATGACTGCCTGCTGCAGTTCAGACGCTGACGTGCTGGCGATCATCAGGTCATTATTGATGTAGATGAGTAACGGCTCCCCTGGCTTCGGAGAGACGGCCCATGGATCGTGAACAATCTGCAGTCCGCCTTGAGAGGGCTTTTGAGCCAACTGCTTGTTTTCCTCCTGCAGGAATGCTTCCAGGCCGGGCTGACGGACTCTTGCCAGAATTACAGGTGCTGTATAGGTCGATGCGGTCTTTCCGGCGGCGAATACAATCTCGTCTCCGAGATAGCTGTTGAACTTCTGCAACTGGCTCAAGAGATCATCCAGAGTCGGACCGCCGCCTTTTTGCTGTTTCCGCCACCATTCCCGTAGAGCCGCACTCTGCTGCAACCGGTCCTGGAAAAGCCGACTGGCCTCACCAAGCGTGTTGGACAGGTTGGGCATTGCGGCATAGACAACCGTGTTCTCTGGAACATATGGCATGAGATCGGAACTGTAGCGCAGTCCCGGTCCCGGTATGGCGGCTAACTGTTTCTGGAGAATCGCGAAGTCTCCCAACAGGGCTAGATACTTGGCAGAGTCTTTACTCCACGCAATTTCCTTCTGGATCGGGACTTTCGAGACGCTAGCGTTTGAGGTGGCTTCCTGTCCCGCGGTGAGTTCAGAGGTTTCCGACCCGGAGTCCACTCGCACTACGCCTTCAATGACGGCGACACGCGACCCCTTCAATCCGTGGTTCACGGAGAAGATGGTTCCTTTCACAGAAACCAGGGTATCGTCGGTGGCGACGAAAAGGTGTCCAGTGCGCTGTTTGGCCGCCTGGACAATCACTTGACCATCCTCCAAGTGAATGGTGGTCCCCTTCCACCCTCGGGACACAGAGACTCCGGCTCGCTCCCCCATCTCCACGAGAGATCCGTCGGTGAGCCTCAACACAGCAGTAGAACCCTTGGCCGTTCGAACCCTATCTCCATTGCTGATTCGAAATCCGGCCGGGATGAGCCGCACTTCATCGCCGGACATGGCGTACATTGAGCCATTCACGCTCTCAACCGAGCCTCGGACTTGATGTTGCCCGGGCAAGATCCCTTCACGGAATGCAACCCCTACCAGAGCCATGGCCGCAACTGCCGCGGCGCCCATTGCCCAGCGCCATCCCGCCAGGTTTACGGACTTGTGCTCCGCGCGTTTCCTGCTCCCTTGGTCCGCATTTCGCGTTCTGTCGAGCACATGCCTGCACGCTACACACGCATGAAGATGATCCTCGAACAACATGGAACGAGCCGGGCCGAGTTCCTTGCGGAGATAAGCGGGTATCAACGCCTGGAAGTCCTCGCACTCCCGCAGCATGTGCGGGCTGGTCTCGGGCGCGGCGGACTCTCCCCGGAGCGTACTCCATGCCCGTTCGCCAGCTGCTGCAACGATCTTGTCATCGACATGCTCGTTCCGAACCGTGGACAGCAGTTGATCAAACTTGTCGTTCTTCATGGCCTTCTCCCTATGTAACTCTCTAGCTGTTTTCGAAGCTGTTTCCGTGCGCGATGGACGATGACGGCGACCAGCACCTGTGAAATCCGCAGCATCTTCGCGATCTCGCCGTTGGTAAAGCCTTCCAGGAAGCGCAATGTGAAGATTTCAGCCGATCTCGCGTCGAGTCGGCCCAATGCACGGGCAAGTTCACGCCGTAACTCCGGTTGATCCTGGTGCGGCACATCTGCTGGCAATTCCAATGAGCGATCGGTCTGGCGGGACCGAATTACATCCAGTGCGGCGTTGATGGCGGCCCGCCTGAGATAGCTCTCCTGGCAATCGAGAGCTTCGGCATCCGGAGCGCGGCGCAGCAAGCGAAGAAACACCATCTGCAATACGTCTTCGGCGTCTGCAGCATTCCCGGTGATCCGGTACGCCGTCCGAAACACCAATCCTGAATGCTCTCGAAACGCGAGTTCGAGCTCCAAAGGAACAGCGGTTTCTGGTTTTTCTTTCAATGCGACTTGCAGATTACGCCTCCCGGAGTGCTTCTCATACCTAAAGACGTACGGGGCATGCCGGTTATTACAAAGGCGTGGGAAAAAAGTGGTAGCTCAGATGACAGCTGCCAAACCTGATCGCCCGAAGCAGTTTGCGGGTGTGATGGCGATCACAGAGGAGCAATGACCGTGTGTCCTAATATCGTAGTATTAAATCGTTTTAGTAAAACTTCGAGGCCTTTTATCGGCCCAATACGCTTCACCTGTAGGAACGCACATGCGCAATAAGATTAGGGTTGGAATCCTGGGGTACGGCCGCATGGGAAGGGCCTTTGTCGCGGCCATGCAAGAAAGCGATCTTTGGGAGGTCGCGGCAATCTATGACATCAAAGCCGCAACCCGCGAATTAGCCCGCCAGAATGTTCCCGGAGCTGCCATCTACGAAGACCCGAGTACGATGTTTGCCGATGCCTCAATCGATGCGCTCGGCTTGTTTACCTTGGCGGATGCTCGGCCCCGTCAAATCCGGCAGGCGCTGGCCCAGCGCAAGCATATTCTCGCTGAAAAGCCGATTGGGGCAGAGATCGCTGCCGAGTGGCAACTGGTCCGCGAGATTGAAGCCAGCGACCGCCTTGTGGCTGTAAATCTTTTCAATCGCAACGCGTGGTATCACAAAGACATTCAGCGTTTCATCGCTGAGGGCGAAATCGGTGAGCTGGCGGTGATCCGGGTCTGCCATATGACGCCAGGGCACATGCCGTTCGAGGGCCACGATCCTGAGGGACCTCCGTTTCACGATTGCGGCATGCATTACGTTGACGTCGCCCGCTGGTACGCTCAAAGCGAATACAAAAACTGGCATGCCCAGGGCATACAAATGTGGGGCCACAAAGACCCGTGGTGGGTACAGGCCCATGGAACCTTCGTCAATGGCGTGGTGTTCGACATCACCCAGGGCTTTATCTATGGACATCTGGCCAAGGATCAGCCGCACAATTGCTATGTGGACGCGATCGGCACCAAAGGCGTCGCGCGAATGCGCCATGATTTTTCACTAGCCACGATCGAACTTCATGGAGTTCGCAACACCCTGCAGAAAACCGCGGCCTTCAACGATAAGAAGCTCGACGTGATGGTCGATGTCTTCGGCAGATCTATCCTCGCCGGGAAGAATCTAGGGTTCCCGCAAGCGCGAGACTCGGTCATTGCGTCGGAAGTAAGTTGGGCCATGCTTAACGACGCGATTGCCAATGATCCGCCCGTTCGCGGCACACCTGAGGAGATGCACAAGATCCTGGAGCACCGTCGAAATATGATCGATGGTTTCGGCCTTCCGGTGAGGACACCAGAACCGGAGGAAGTCCCTGTCCGGCCCTGAGCCCTGCACCTTAAGGACGTGTTTCCGCCCAGCTGACGCCTAGCGAATGAAGGATCAGCGTGTCCGCGAATGTCAACTTTGACGCTTCGGCCACAATCTCGTACGCATAGCAAACCCGCGGATCCCTGGTTACGCACCAAGGCTCATGTTCCGCTACGCCCTGGCAGTGTTCGCAGGCCTTGCCGGCGCTCTGGCGACCGCTGTGATGCGAGGAATCGATGTTGTTCATGGCTGATATTCTCCACTCCAACTCGTCTATCAGAATGCATGTATTTGGATGGCACCCGTCTGCCGGTGGGTCAATTCTCCAGTCCAAAACCGGACCGGATACTTGGAAATACTGGTACGATTCCATACTCACCTGAGCGGCGATTGGGAGAAAATCTTAGAGGGTACGGCGGGCGAGCCGTGTGGAGTTCCCCACGACAGACAGACTCGACAGCAGCATGGCAAATGCCGCCATGATGGGGCTGAGAACTCCTGCGACGCCGAGACTGCGCAGGTGGCCTCACCCTTCAGGAGATGCCCCGAGCGTATTTCGCGTCTTCCAGGTTCTGGAAATAGTTCTTCTTCACTGCAAACACGAAGACCAAGACCGCGCCAATTCCCGTACACAGGCTCGCGATGATGGCAATCCAGGTTAGTTCCATGACTAAACCTACAGAGTGTCAACCTTGGGCAGCCGTTTTGCTCTGCCTTTTGGCGCTACACCGCTGATGCCGATGGGTGCCGGTTCATGCAGACCATAGCGCCCGGATGACAGGGCTTGGCCTTCGGAGGCGAGCTGCGCCATGGAGGCCCCGCCAAGCACCCTGACGATTGCGGCCTGCGCCTCTGCCCACACACAATGAGCCGGGCACCAGGACTTCCTTTCGCACGATGGCCCTTCATCGATGCACTGATTCAGCCGCACCGCTCCCTCCATCGCCTGGACCACGTCGAGCACGGATACACCGTTCGCCGCGACGGCCAACGCGTATCCTCCGCCTGAACCGCGCTGGGAGCGGATCAGTCGCGCACGCACCAGTTGCTGCAGAACTTTGGATAAGAAATGTCCCGATACTCCAGTAGCCTTCGACAGTTCAGATTGCCGCACCGTGGAGCGCGGCGGCAGTCCCGCCAAATGGATCATCACGCGAACGGCATAGTCCGAAGCCCTGGTGATCTGCATGCATTCCTAAAATGTGGACAAGGTTGGTCCGATTTCGACACCGGAAATCTAAGACTGCCGAGAAGGGAATTCTGTGATCATCGGCACGGATGATTGTGACCATTGTCACTCTGGATCTGCGCTCGGAATGGGGCGGAGATTTAACACGGTCAGACGAAGTTCCGCACTCTGGCCGCCTACAGGGAACACCCTAAGGTGAAGGACCTAAGACCTCCCAGTCATCATCGCAAGCAGCGTTGAACGTTTTCTCAGCAACTTTTCATTCATTTTCATGTTCTAACCGAAAACCGAACTCAGACTAACTCTGGAGATGTGAGTTCGACCTAAGCTGTACGAGCGCAACGTAAGCTCGCGCTTTTCGCCCCCTTGAAAGGCTCAGAGCACTGGAAGCGCCGGTCCCCAGCGGCCGGGCTATTTCTGTTCTGTACGGAGTCTGAATGAGTCCGAAGTCTGTTGCTGAGGTATTCCTTGTAGCAGAGAACCGCCTTTTGCGAGAGGCTCTGATACACCTGCTCGCCAAGAAGGACATTCGAGTCGTAGGCGCGAGTGCTTACTCACCGGTTGCCGTCGATGAGATCTCACGCAAAAAGCCGCATGTCGTCCTTCTCGACTCCAGCGGGCTGTTGCCGAATGCCAGCGTGCTCTGTTCCCTTCGTGCCACCGTCCCTGCGGCGAAGGTGGTAATGGTTGATATGGACTTCGATGAAAACATCTTCTTGAAGGCCGTGCGAGAAGGCGTAGTTGGTTACGTGTTGAAAGATGCTTCCGCTGGCGAGGTTGCGGCGGCCATACGCGCGGTAGCGGCGGGAGAAGCTGTCTGCCCAGCCGTGCTGTCGGTTGCACTTTTCCGGTTCGTCTCGCAACAAACTGCAGTGTTCACAGCACGTTCGGAATCCGTACTCAGCCCTCGGGAGCAGCAGCTCGTGGAATTGCTGGGTGAGCGCCTGACCAACAAAGAAATTGCCGCGCATTTGAACCTCTCTGAGCAGACAGTCAAGAATCACGTGCACAACATACTGCGAAAGCTGGGTGCCAGTGACCGTGGCAGAGTGGTTCAGCTATACGAATTGGATCGATTCCGTGCCAGCGGAAATGCGGCCTGATCGAGATCCGTTCTGACCTGACATTGGGCGAATGTTCAATTACGGACTCGGCGCAAATCCCCCCAAGGGCGCTGCGCCGAGCCCAATGTGCTGGCCAAATCGTGTCATCCACGTTATCGGGTCAGAGTCCGCCCGGTCCAAGTCAAAATTGTTGTCGCACTCTTCGCAAAAACGGATTAGCTCAGTAAGTGCAATTCGGAGAAGGTCTTGCGCCACGTGATTCAAATCACCACCGGGGGCGGTGATAATCACGGCTTCGTTCGAACCTCATCTCTAGGCTGAGAGGGAAGACCTTGCGGGACGTTGTTCTCCGCTCGGCAGTCGTGTTTGCCAGAAGCAGACAGGCGTCGCCATGCCTCGAAAACTCGGACCCAAGCTGATTTTCTCTCTTACCATTCTGATCGTTGTGATCAGCGGGGTTAGCGGATATCTCAATTTCCGAAGCCAGAAAAGGCAACTTGTCGCGACCATGATCCTCGGAGCCGATCAGCTTTCGCGCGGCGTAACTGGAGCCACTTGGCTCGCCATGCTTGACGATGACCGTAGGGCCGCGTACGAGATCATGCGAGTAATCGCTGATAAGCAGGGCGTCGACCGCATTCGCATGTACAACAAGGAGGGCAGGCTAGTCTTCTCGACCGATTCGACCGAGCCTCCGAGTGTCGCAACTTTACAGAGCGAGGTGTGCGCCAGTTGCCATAGCAGGACAGGAATGCGGAACCGGCCGACCGAAGATGCGCGCGTGCGCTACGCCACCTCTCCCAAAGGCGTGAAGACCTTAAACATGGTCACGCCTATCTATAACGAGCCTTCCTGCAGCAATGCCAGTTGTCACGCCCACAATGCATCCACCAAGGTGCTCGGCGTGGTGGATATCGCTCTGCGGCTCGATCCAGTTCAGAAGCAGACTCGGGCGATTACGATTCAGACTATCGTTTGGACTTTACTTCAGGTCGGAATCGGAGCTGCGTTCGTCATAGTTTTCACACGACGCTTCGTGGCGACGCCGATTCAGGAGTTGATCGCCGGAACCAAGGCAGTCAGTGAGATGGAACTGGATAGACCCATCGACATCGGCCATGCCGGAGGCAGCCAGGAACTCGATGAACTGGTGGACTCCTTCAATCGCATGCGCGAGCGCTTGAAACTGGCCGTTGCCGAACTGAACGATATGCAGCAAACGCTCGAGAGCAAAGTCGAAGAACGCACGCAGCAGTTGAACGCTGCGCAGCGCAAACTCGTCCAGTCCGATCGCCTGGCCACTCTCGGCCAGTTGGCGGCCAGCGTCGCCCATGAAATCAACAATCCAGTCTCCGGAGTACTCAACCTCTCCATGTTGCTCGAGCGCCTCATGGCGAGCGGCGCCTATCCTCCAGGGCGCGAGGCGGAATTCCGGAAATATCTGAGTCTCATCTCCACTGAAACCGCCCGCGTAGGCCGGATTGTCTCCGACTTGCTGGCCTTCTCGCGCCGATCCAAGCCACAGCGCGCACCGGCTGATCTCAACAAATTGGTGCGCACAACCATCGGATTGGCGGATCACAAGCTCAAGCTGATCAGCGCCGAACTGGTTCTCGATCTCCAGGACAGCTTGCCTCTCGTCGAATGCGATTCCTCGCAGATCCAGCAGGTCATCTTAAATCTAGTGCTGAACGGGGCCCAGGCGATGCAGCCGAAAGGCGGCGGAAAACTGACCATCCGAACCCGGTTGATCCCTCAGGAGGAGAGTGTCGAACTTTGTGTGCAGGACACCGGGGAAGGAATCGCCATGGAGAACCTATCGAAGATTTTCGATCCTTTCTTTACCACGAAAGCGGAAGGGAAGGGAGTCGGACTCGGACTGGCGGTGCTCTACGGAATCGTCAAGGCTCACGAGGGAGAAGTTGAAGTCACGAGTCGCCGGAACGAGGGCACCACGTTCACAGTGACGCTCCCGCTGAAATCGTGCAGCACTGGCCAGGAAGCCAGAGAGGTACAGGTACAAAGTGTGTGAACGAACTTTGTCTGGTACCCGTCGGTGGCGTGCCCGAAAAAGCCTTGCAGTGGATCGAGGATGCGTCCGCTGAATGGTTTCCGTTGCCCAGTCGCCGATTGCCGCATCTCGCTATTCCAGAGGGAGCCTACGATGCCAAGCGGGGACAGTATCAGTCGGTCGAACTCATGAAGATGTTGGCCAAGCTGGCGCGGGGCTCGAATGGTTCGCGGATCTTGGGCGTGACCAACGTCGACCTCGCTATTCCGATGCTCAGTTTCCTGTTCGGGCAGGCGCAATTCGACGGTCCTGTTGCAGTAGTTTCACTGTGTCGTCTGCATCAGGAGTTTTACGGTCTCCCTGCGCAGGAGAGCTTGCTGCGGGAGCGGACGGTCAAAGAGGTTTTGCATGAACTCGGACATACATTTGGCTTGGTTCATTGTTCCGAGCCGACATGCGCGATGAGTCTCGCCACCCACATTGAGTTAGTAGACGCCAAATCCGAGCGCTACTGCGCTCGCTGCGGCCTGCAGTTGGTCGAGCGGTTTTCGCGAGAGGGAGGAGTATGAAGAAGAATTGGCCCATCCTGGTGGTGGATGACGAAGACGTCATGTGCGAATCGATGGCCGCCTGGTTGCGCGAAGACGGCTACCGCGTCGATACGGCATCCAACGGTCAGAGAGCAGTCGATCTCGCTCGTGGCACGGACTTCGCCATCTGCTTTGTCGATTTGAAAATGCCGGGCGGCATGGACGGTATCGAGACCATGATGGAGATTCACCGCGTTCGACCGGACGCTTCGATCATCATCATTACCGCCTACGCCACCGTTGATACTGCTATCCAGGCGATGAAAGAAGGTGCGCAAGAGTACATCGTCAAGCCTTGCAATCCGCAGGAGATTTCCATGTTGGTGTCGCGGATCCTGAAGCTGAAGAAGCTGCAGAGCGAGAACGCGATTCTACGGAAGAAGTTAACACGCCAGTACCGCCATCACGACATCATTACCAAGAATCCCCGGATGGAAGAGATTCTTGCCCTGACTCAGGACATCGCCAGTCTCCGCAGCACAGTTCTCATTCGCGGCGAGAGCGGCACCGGCAAAGAGTTGGTCGCCAGGGCCATCCATTACTCGGGAAATCGGGCCGAGAAGCCGTTTATCGCGGTCAGTTGCGCGGCTCTGACTGAAACCCTCCTGGAGAGTGAGTTGTTCGGCTACGAAAAGGGCGCGTTCACCGGCGCGAGCGGTCAAGCCAAGGGAAAATTCGAACTTGCAAACGGCGGCACCATCTTCCTGGACGAAATCGGCGATATTTCTCCCAAGTTGCAGGCTGACCTCCTGCGGGTGTTGCAGGAGCGCCGCTTTTATCGGGTAGGTGGCGCCGAGGAAGTCGGAGTCGATGTGCGCGTCATTGCCGCCACCAACAAGAATCTTGCCGAGGAGGTGCAGCAGACAAGATTCCGTGAGGACCTTTATTACCGCCTCAATGTTATTGACATCAAGTTGCCACCCCTGCGTGAGCGCCGCGAAGATATCCCTTTGCTGGCGGAACATTTTGTTCAGCGCATCTCATCGGAGTTGGGCAAAGAGGTCGGCGGAATCACCGGTGCGGCTCTGAAGGTTCTTATCGCTCACGACTGGCCCGGGAACGTACGCGAACTGGAAAATGTCATCGAGCGCGCCATCGTGACCTGCCACAATGGCATGCTCGACGAGCAGGATTTTTCCTGGCTCCAGCCAGGTCCGGCCAAGCACGATACTTGGGATATTCCTGACGTTCCGCTTGGCGAACTTGAACGACGCGCCATTGTCGCAGCACTCGAACGAAAGCATGGCAACGTGAAGGAGGCCTCTACGGCTTTAGGGATCGACCGCTCGACCCTATACGACAAGCTCAAGCGCTACGAGATCTCGCACTAGCCGAGCAAAGCATCACGCTTCAAGGAACGTATCGGCCAGCACCGCGTCCCAATCTGCCTCCGGGACCGCATTCATCAGATCTGGCAAAAGTTCGCCACCATCCGCAAGCGCCGGAGGACTGTTTGGTGCGCGCAGCTGCAACTGTAGCCGCTCTAACTCGCGAGAGAGCCAGCCGTGCACTTCAGGCCCTTGGAGCAGATGGCGGAACGTTGTTGGATTCCCGACATCGAGTCGCGGCTGAATCTTCAAGAACCAGACATCCTGCACACTTCCAACGGCAAGCACCGTACCCTCGATCGGTGCCCGCACGGAAATCTCCTTTCCGTTCTTCTTCATGCGCCACGCGGTCTGGTTCACATCAAGCTCCTGCCCGATTGGAGGCAACTGCACCGAGTCTGGATTTCCGACAAGACGTGCGGCGAGCTCATCGAGCCCGACCGTGGCAGTTCCGTCTTCCGCTGGCTGCACCCATGTATGTCCGCGGTGGTAGTACGCATGCTTCGAATAGTCGAGCCCCAGTGGACTCACGTTCCCAGTCGCGGGCAGCACCGCGAATTGCGAATATTTGCCGCAGCGCCGGCAATCGAAGGCATTGTCACAGGTTCTGGAGATCACTCGCCCGGCCAGCTCATGCCGGCAGCGCCGATCCGAAACCGGCAGTTCCGTAAAATCTGAGTTCCAGCAAAGATCGGCGGCGTGATGGGTTCGGAAATCACGAGCCGTGCGCCAGGCGGCCGAAACTACTGTCGCCGCGATCGTTACAACCACCAGGAAGAACAGCGACAAGAACACGATATGCCCAGACGTCCAGTGGAATCCATCAATTCCCGGAAACATGGGTGACCTCTTCTTTGGAAGTAGGAAACAGCGGCAGATATCGGTACGACAGTGAATAGACAATCACCCCGTAGGCAATGACTCCAGCGAAACTGGCGATTTCTTGCCAGCTCGGCGTGTAGCTCATGAACTCATCAAACGGCAGGGTGGGTAATGCCAGTGTCTGGACCGTCAGTACAAACCGGTTCAGCAGGATGCCGCCACAAGCCATCGCCGCAGCGGTGAGAAGCAAGCCGCGGTGATTCGCGGTTTTCCGATATAACAGAAGCGCCGCCGGAATCAATCCGAAGAGGATGATCTCCCCAAACAAGATCGGGGTGCCAAATGGCTTGTGCGAGTAGAACTGCCACGGAGCAAATCCGGCGGACGGCGACGTCACGTTGAGCCACACGATAGTGTCGATCGACTTGGCGGCCACATAAATTGCCAGCAGAAGACCGGAGATGAACGCCAGCCGGCGGAAAACGTCCTGCGGTACAAGACGGCGGCCCGTGACCTTCTCAACCATCGCGGTCACCAGCATCAGAAAACTCGGTCCGGAAGCAATTGCCGACAGGATGAATAAGAAGAAGGTAGAAGGCCAGATAAAGAGCCCCGTACGAAATGCGAATGGCCGGCCGCGCAACACGCCATAAAGTCCACCCAGAGATCCCTGGTGGAAGAACGACAGGAGCGTCCCCACACCCGCCAGAACCGGAACCAGCAAATGAAGCTGATGTTCAAAAACGAAGAGCGACGGAACCTTCCGCAGTTGCCGGTTTCGAAACAGTAGCGGCAAGTATTCCAGGCTGAGCACCAGTAGATAACACGAGATGCAGAAAGTCACTTCGGTCAGCATCGAGTGCGTATTCGGGTGCCAGAACGTGAACCACGCCCGCAGTGGCTGGCCGACATCAATCATTAAGATGGCGACCGCACCGCTGTAGCAGATGAAGCCAACCACGACCGCTGTGTTCAGGATCGGCTGAAGTTCCGTGCGCTTCAGAATGTAGACCAGGAAACCAGTGAAGAATGCGCCTGCGCCCAACGCGATGATCCCGAGATCCAGAAAAATCCACAGGCCAAAGGCGAAGCGATTGTCCATGTTCGTCTGGTTAAGCCCGTAGTACAGGCAGAGCGCGGCGGCATACACGCCAAGCGCCAGAAGCAACGTCCACGGAAACAGCCGTAGCAGAAATTGCGACAGCGGGATGCGTTCTTCACCGCGAGCAATCCAGCGGCTGTCGGTGAGAACAGAGCTAGCCATGTTGAACCTCCGAGCTGGGAGCGGCATTCGGTTCTGCCATCGCTCTTACCCATGCCTCCTTGGATTTGTAGTAGACCTTCGGTTCGGTCCCGAGCTTTGCCAGTAGCCGGAAGCTCTCTGCCGACTTTGCTTCTCTGCTAACTGGATCATTCGCATCCGCCAGATTGCCAAAATGAATCGCACCGGTTGGGCATGCCTCGACACACGCTGGAACGTAATCCGCTGCATCAATCTCTCGCTTGCCGGCAGCCGCCGCCTTTTCCATCGCCGAGTGCAGCCGGGCATGGCAGAGATTGCACTTCTCAACGACTCCACGCATCCTCGTGGCTACTCCCGGGTTCAGGCTCTTCTCCATTCCGGTGGGCCAGGATGGATCCCACCAGTTGTAATAGCGCGCATGGTAGGGACAAGCCGTCATGCAGTAGCGGCATCCCAAGCAGCGCTGCGGCATTTGCATCACGATGCCGGTCGCTTTATCCACTTCGACCGCCTGCTGCGGGCACACCTTCACGCAAGGAGTCTCGTGCTCGCAGTGCATGCACATGATCGGGAAGAACGCTTCGCGGCGTTCGGAACCCTGCTTGCCGTTGGAGACTCTACGAACCAGCATCGGAGTGAGCCCGGTTCGAGCCGTGGCCTGAGGAAGGGCCGGGACATTGTTTTCAGAGGCGCACGCCATCATGCAGGAGCCGCAGCCGGTGCAGCGGTCTAAATCGATCACCATCCCATACCGTGCGCCGCTCATGCCCTCCTCCTCTCCGGCGCTTGCCGCAGCGCCGATTCGATGTACAGCTTCGAAGCCAGAGGCGGCAGCACTGGCGCAGTCCAGTCTGCAGCCCAGTTACTCAAGGAAGACGTGGGCGCAGCTACGGGCCATTCCTTCAATTCGGCTCGCAGACTGCCCGGAGGCGACGGTTCTCCCACCCAAACCGCACCATTCCATAATTGCTCTTCGAGTTTCTGGACGGAAGCAAACTGGGACACCGGCGTTTGCTGTTTGCCGTACACGATTCCTGACCGCTTCTTCAAAAGTTCCTCGCACCGGGCGTGAATTGTTTTTTCTGCTGACGTCAAACTAGGGTCGATGCCGGCCAGGAACTGCGCTGCGCTCTGAACCTCACAGGTTGGGTTCGCCAGGTTCGGCGCGACCGCATAAGTCTCAACCCCAGATGTCGGAGAGCTCGGCACGTCGGTCAGTTCTTCGAGGAATCCCGGACCGGGCAGTAGCCAATCTGCTTTCGTCGCGCCTCCGTCCCAGGCAGCAAAGCGGAACACCTCCGCATCGACGTTGGGGGTGAAATCCCACGGCACGCTCGAGTCGATCAACACCGCACGTGCCTTAGAGGTCGCATCGTCAGCCGAGAGATAGGACCGCGTGCTCTGAGACCGCCGTACGACCCCGCCGCGAGTCCCGATCGAGCTGAGCAGTACATTCAAGCCGGCGACTGCAGGATTTTCATCTCGTGCAATGACCAACGCCGGAGTTCGCGCGACTAGCGTTCGCGCTAGATCTCCGACGGCCTGTACCGGCAGTCCAGTCTTGTCCGCAACCTCCACGAGAGTCATTGCCGGGATCGGGCCGTGTGCCGGAACCAGGTTCTGTTCCAGGAGCACACGAGCCAATCCCGAAGCCAATGCGTACTCGCTTCCTTCACGTATCGCGATCCATTGCCATGCTCGTGAAGCTGTCCGTGTGAGCGATGCGTCCACCTGAATCAGGCGCAGTTGAGGATCGGTCATTCCCGCCGCGCGCTCGGCCCACAACCGCGTAAACCGGCCCGGCATTCCCCAGCCATCGAGCAAAGGAGCGCCAAAACTAAGAATTGTGGCTGCGTTCTCCAGGTCATAACCCAGCGATGCCGTTGGCGCGCTCGTCCATTTCTCGTAAGGCTGCAGAGCCCGCGCTTCAGCGCCACGCACCACGCGATAGCTTCCTCCCTGTTTCTCGGCGAAGGTCTGCAGCACCGACGAGGCAGCCCGTCCGGGATATCCGTCGATAACAACGATCCCACCTTCACTCCGCGCTCTCGCGAATGCTGCCTGCGCTTCGTTCCATGATGAAGCGGTCCCACGATGACGCACGCTGCGCAGCCGCTGCGGATGCCAGTTCAGCTGATGTGCTCCGAATGCGAGTGGGCATAAAGCACCGCGGCTGATGGGGTGCGTGGCCAGTCCTGCAACTCCCACCGGCGAGCCTGCTGCCGTGCGTACGCGTACCCCGCAGCCATTCGGGCAGAGCGTGCAAGCAGATTGTTTGACCTCAACCGGAACTCGCGCTGCTTGCGGGATCCACGGCCAGTTCTGGCTCCACTTCGACGTGTCGTCCAGAATCTTCCACGGCACGGGCGTAACCATGAGACCCGCGGCGGCTCCCGCGCCCCACATCAGCAGATCTCGTCGTGAAAACTTCATACGTCTCCCTTCATTGGTGACAGCCAAGGCATCCGACTTCTACGTTGTGTTTGTGGTGGCAGCCTTCACAGTCGCTCATCTTCATGCCTTCATGCGGAGCGCGCCGCAGCCGTGAAATCGAGTGTCCCCAGATGTCGCGGCTATAACCGCTGATCCGGTTCACCTCGTACAAACGCACCTGGTCCGACTCGCCGTAAGTTGAGTGGCACTCCGTGCAGGTCAGATTCGCCCGCTTCACATGAATCGCGTGCGAGAACCAAACATTCGCCGGCTGCCGCGAATACACCAGCCACGGAGTTTCATGGCCCGGCTTAATGTAGTTGTTCACCAGGATCGTCTCGGCTTTGCTCTCGCCAATCCGGTCAGTGTGGCAACTCGCACACTTTTCCATGGAGGGGAGGCCGGCGAAGGTGCCGTCGTCGCGAACGGTGTGGCATTCGCTGCAATCGGCAATGCCGGACTTCTCGGCGTGCGTCTTGTGGAGAAAATCCAGCGGCTGGGCCTTCTTCACATAGAGCGCTCGCGGAAATACGAACCATCCGGCAAACATTGCCACCGCCACACCGAATGCGAAGATGAGGATGCTGCGACGCATGTCTATTTCTCCACCGCCCAGTCTGTTTTGGCGAAAAAGTGCTGGAAGAGACAAACCAGATGCTCCCGCGAAAGTAGTTGCGCCACGCCTTTGACCGGCGTGCCGCCATCGCAGCCAGGCGCTTGCGTCTCATGAATCTGACGGGACAGCTGTTCCCGCTCTTCCTCTTGCCACGCATCGGCTTGCGGACCGGAGATCAGTCCGGCGCGTGTGCGGCCTGGTACTTCCCAGCCTTCGAACAACCATCCGGCGCCGTAAGGATCAGCCGTCAGTCGTGCAGGATCGCTGCGCAACCGGCTGTTCACCCTCTGAATCATCACCGCGTTGGGGAAACTCATGGGCCACTCCACCCCGTGGATGCTCAACGCGAGCGATGGGCAGTGTGTCCCGCGTGAAGTGACGAAGGTGACGCCATCCACATGTCCCGCGATCTCTGACAGGAATCCATCCACGCCGATGTGGCACAGACCGGACTCTTCCGCATCGAGCCAGAAATGATTCGGGCTGTAGAGAAGGCTGGTTGCCGGTTTGGTGGCGTGCGGTTGTGCCAGGTGCAGGTAAGAATCGCAGTAGCGAAAATTGTCGCTGGTGCAACTCGAAACTTGCGACTCGCTGAATGGCACCAGCTTTGGTATGGGCGAAACTCCGCAATACTGCACGCGGATGTCTTCCAGATGCGGGCAGCGGCTCTGTTCGCTGTCGTCCTTCGGCGCCAGGTCACAGGTTCTGTACCGCGATGATGCGCACCTGCCTCCGTCCGTTGCTCCTGGACCATCCAGGATCAGCTTTCGCACCGGAGCGGCGTGACAGTAGCGTGCTCGGCCTTCTCTCAGAAATGGGCAAGCCATAACTTACCCTTTCGACTTCTTGTCAGAGTTGTTGGGCTTGGAAGGCTCAATTCGTTCGCCTCCATCTGCCATGGTTAGTCCGAGTTCGGGCACAGACAGGCTGTGCGAACCGGCATGCAGCATCGCCCGCAGATCCGCATCTACCGTCGACCAATCCGGCTTCGGCGCGCGTACTTTACGAAGCAGTAGGTCCCAACCCACGGCGAAGAACACGAGTAGCACTGCGATTACGGTGACAAGTCCTAGCGCGAAATTCGTGATGTTCAGCCACATTGTCCAATTCTCTCCAGCCATATAGGGTGACCTCCTAGCCAGGGACTCACGGCCACAGACTCAAAATGCACGCCGATGGCCATCATGTGAATTCAGCAACTTGCGCGTTTTAGCACCCGAGAAATGTCGGAATAACCAACAACATCTGTCGGCGATTCCTACACCGCGATTGACGTCGAGAGAAAGCGTAGCGCCGTCGTCCCGGCGGCGGTCGTGGCCGCGTCTCGCCGCCACACTGCTCGGTGCAGAGAATCCTGAAGCCATTCACAAACTCCAGTCGCACGGGGGGCGGCACCTTTCAGGAATGCGCCCATGCGACTACACATCCACCTGTGCGCGCCGTCTCGCACAACTGTGATCACAATCACAAGCACCTTGCTTATTCCTCGCTACAAAGGAGTTACGACGATCGCCAATGCGGTTCAGCCGCTGTTTATGCGCCTGTTTTGCTGGTTCTAGCTGATTCGAATTAGTGCTTCGTGATTTGCGCGTTACTAGAATGGCCCCGCGAAATGAATCCTAAATGGAATGGCCAGTTCTCCTGCTTCGATCTCGTCGCGAAAACCGACGCGCATCCCCGCAGTGTCGTTCAGGTCCGTGACATCGAATTCGGTGGCAACGATTTCATCGTGATGGCGGGCCCATGTGCGGTGGAATCCGAACGCCAGCTGATGCAAACGGCAGAAGCAGTGGCCGAGGCAGGCGCGCGCGTCCTTCGCGGCGGAGCTTACAAGCCTCGCTCCTCTCCTTATGCATTCCAGGGACTCGGCCTCGAAGGCCTCAAAATTCTGCGTAAAGCTCGCGAGGCCACAGGACTCGCGATCGTCACCGAAGTCATGAGCGAAGAAGATGTGGACGTAATTGCCGAGTACGCCGACATTATGCAGGTCGGCACGCGCAGTATGGAAAATTACGCGCTACTCGAAGCCCTCGGTGGATGTGGACGCCCCGTTCTGCTGAAGCGCGGCATGACAGCAACCATTGAAGAATTGATGCGTTCCGCGCAGGTAATCGCAATGGCAGGCAATCTGGATGTAATCCTGTGCGAGCGTGGCATCCGCACCTTTGAGACAGCCACCCGCAACACACTCGACATCGCTGCGGTACCAGTGTTGAAAGCCGTCTCGCATCTTCCCGTCATTGTCGATCCCAGTCATGCTGCCGGCGTCCGCAGCCTGGTCCCCGTGTTGTCGCGAGCCGCAGTTGTCGTAGGCGCTGACGGACTGATCGTCGAAGTCCACCCCTGTCCCGAAGAAGCTCTAAGCGATGGCATTCAGTCGCTGACGTTCGGCGAGTTCCGCCACATGATGACTGATCTGCAACCGTTTCTCGACCTGGTGCAAACCGACCGGCAGTTCCGGCCCCAACTCCTCGCGGCAGGAGGAGTGGATTAGTGCTGCTACGATTCATCGTTTGCTTACTTTTTCTTGCAGCTAGCACCGCTCCGGCTCGTCCGGCTGGACAGGGAAGTGCTGACTTCCAGCCCTTCCTCTACACGGTTGCGAACACCTACGAACCACTTGCATGGATGCATGGCGCCGACCGCTTTCCTTCCGGGGCGATGATCTTCGTGCGTGATCAAAAGGGCGAGCACGCATTGGTTCAGAACTTTGCAGCTTCCGCCGATTCGGCCGTTTCTTTCGATGGGCTTCGCATCCTCTTCGCGGGAAAATCGCGCGCGCAAGATCCCTGGCAGATCTGGGAAATGGATGTGGCGACTGGAAAGCCGCGACGCGTTAGCGCCGGTACGGAAGACTGTGTCCGCCCCTTCTACCTGCCGGATGACAATGCGGTTTACGCATGCAAAAGCGCAGGGATGTTCACCGTGCAGCTTTCACCTCTCTCAGGCGGAACGCCTCTGGCACTCACCTACGGCCCCGCGAACTTCCTTCCTACGGATGTTCTTCGCGACGGCAGAATTCTCTTTGAAGCCGGATATCCGCTGGGCACCGAAACCATCCCTGAGCTGTACACCGTGTACTCCGATGGCAGTGGCGTCGAATCCTATCGCTGCGATCACGGCAACCCTCGTCATTCCGGGCGGCAGTCGGCTTCAGGCGACATCATCTTCGCATCATCGCACCACCTCTCCAGATTCACCTCCGCGCGAGCTCAGCAACTCGCCATCCCTAGTCCCGTTGGCGACTATGCCGGGGATGTCGTAGAAGCCGCATCGGGTGAGTGGTTTTTTTCCTGGCGTCCCGGCCCGAAATCGCACTTCCGGGTCGCGCGCTGGAGCATGGGAGCCAAGGACTTGGAGCCTGTCTTAGAAGATGCGAATGCCAGCATACTCCAGCCGACGATCATCGCTCCTCACCCCGTGCCCAACCGCCATCCCTCCGGATTGCACGACTGGAACAATGCCAACCTGCTTTGCCTGAACGCATACACCTCGAAGTACCCATTCGCCCCCGGTTCGATTCGTTCCGTACGGATGTACACGCGCGACAATAGCGGTACCGCGAAATTGCTCGGCACTGCGCCGGTCGAGAAAGACGGATCCTTCTTCGTACAGGTTCCCACGGAGCAACCGCTACAGATCGAATTGCTCGACTCGGCCGGCAAGACACTCAAGCGCGAAGCCGGATTCTTCTACATGCGCCGCGGCGAACAACGCGGTTGCGTCGGCTGCCACGCCGGTCCCGAAACTGCGCCCGAAAACGCTGTCCCACAGATTCTCTTGAAGTCGACGACTCCAGCCGACATGACCGGAGAACCCGCCCAGACCGCCTCAGGAGGGCACTAGCTTGAAAACGCGATTCCTGGTCCTGCTCGTCCTGTCCTCCTCGTTGCTGGCGCAAGCGCCGCCCAGCAGCCCCCCAAGCACCATCCGCTTCGAGGATGCGACAGCCAAATCCGGAATTCAGTTCACCCACAGCTTCGGCTCAGCCAAGCTGGGTTCACTTCTCGAAAGCACCGGCTCGGGATGCGTCTGGTTCGACTACAACAATGACGGATTTCCCGACTTGTACGTCGTGACCGGTAAGCCGCTCGATAACAGCATTCATCCGTATCCCCTGAAACAGCCGCCGGCTACCTCACCGCACAATCATCTCTACAAGAACAATGGGGACGGTACCTTCACCGATGTCACCGACAAGGCCGGAGTCGCGGCGAACCTTTTCGGAACCGCCGCCATCGCCGCCGACTTCGACAACGACGGCTTTGTGGATCTCTTCGTCACCAGCTACGGAAAAGCCATCCTCTATCGCAACAATGGGGACGGCACGTTCACCGACGTCACCGCCAAGGCCGGCATCAACGTTGACGGATGGTCGATCAGTTCTGCGTGGCTCGACTACGATCGCGACGGCTGTGTCGACCTCTTCGTTGGCCGCTACGTCAAGTTCGATCCCAAGTACCGAAATTTTTATGCTGCCGATAATTACCCCGGCCCGCTCGATTACGCCGGCGATACCAATCGCCTCTACCACAACAATTGCAACGGAACATTCACCGACGTTACCGACAAATCAGGCATAGGCGCATACAAGGGCCGCACCATGGGCGTCACCGCGTCCGACTACGATGGAGACGGCTATCCCGATATCTACGTCGCCAACGATAAGACCGAGAATTTCCTCTTCCACAACAAGCGTGACGGCACCTTCGAAGAGGTCGCCGGAGAACTCGGCGTCGCCTACGGCCAGAACGGTGAAAGCACTTCGGCCATGGGACCGGTGTTTGCCGACATCGACGCCGATGGCCGTCTCGATCTCTGGGTGACCGACTCCAAATACAACCGCCTCATGCGCAACACCGGTGCTAATGGCTTTGAAGACATTGGCCCGGCCTCAGGCATTTCCCAGGCGAACGCCCAATACACAAGCTGGGGCAGCGGTATTTATGACTTCGATAACGATGGCATTCTCGACATTCTCATCTTCCATGGTGGATTGATTCATCTTGTTCCGCAGGAGCAGTCGCTGTTCCGCGGCATAGGAAACGGAAAGTTCGTCGACGCGTCCCGTGAGGCCGGCCCTGTTCTCGACGTAAAGACCGTCTCCCGTGGTGCCTGCTTTGCCGACTACGACAATGACGGCAAGATCGACGCCTTCGTCGTGAATCTCGGAGCACCTGCAACGCTCCTCCACAATGTCAGCCAGAACAGCAATCACTGGCTCACGATCAAACTGAAAGGGAAGAAGAGCAATCGCGACGGGATCGGAGCCCGCCTCGAACTGCTTGCCGCCGGGCACAAGCAGATTGCCGAGCGCTTTGCGGGATCGAGCTATCTCTCGCAGGACGATGGCCGCATCCACTTCGGCCTGGGCAGCGCAACCAAAGCAGAAAAGCTGACGATTCACTGGCCCAGCGGCCAGGATCAGGTTCTCGAAAACATTCCCGTCGACCGCGTGCTCACCGTGGAGGAGCCGTAGATGATCGGGAGCCACAAACACGCAATCTTCCGGGTAATGCTCAGCATCGCTGGGGTGTTTGCGGTTGTGATGCTCGCGATCGCGGCGCAACCCGCACCGAGGCAATCAACGAGTTCGCTGAAGGAACGCTATCTCTCCCCGATCGAGATGGCGTTCTCCCCGGATGGCCGCTTCCTCTTTGTGGTGTGCCAGGACGGCGATGAAGTGCGCGTCGTTGAGGTGGAATCCGGCAAGGTAAAGCAAAGCATTCCTGTCGGCCACATTCCCCGTGGCATCGCTTCCGCTCCGGACGGCAAGCGTCTCTACGTTAGCAATGCCTGGTCCGACTCGGTTTCAGTCATTGACACCGCCGCGTTCACAGTGATCCAGACTCTCCCGACGGGAGTGGAACCAGCCGGAGTGATTACCGATCGCGATGGAGCATTCCTGTACGTAGCAAATCGCCTCGGGAGTGACATCTCCGTAGTCGATCTCAAGACTGGACGAGAGGTCAAACGCCTTGCTGCCGGACAGGGCGCAAGTTATCTCAGCCTCTCTCCAGACGGAAAAGAAATCTACTGCACGCACGTTTATCCCAATCGCGGACCAGTCCGTACTACCCCCGAGTCCGAAATCACCATCATCGACACTGCAAGCCAGCGGGTGGTCGAACGCAAAGCGCTCCACAACGTTGCCGGTGTCTTTCACACAGCCATATCGGCTGACGGCACACTCGGCGTCGCGGCGCAACTACGGCCCAAGAATCTGATCCCCCTCGCTCATGTGGAACATGGCTGGGCGTTTGGCGACTCACTCGCTTTATTCGGAACGGACATCGGAGGAGTCGTTCAAGTCCCAATCGACGAACTTGACCGCTACTACGCCCTGCCCTGGGGAGTGGCCATCGCTCCGGACAAATCGAAGATCTTCGTCACGACCGCCGGATCGCAGAGTGTTACCGTCATTGACCTGCCGCGCCTGATCAAAACAATCCACGCCCGCAGCAAGCCCTTCGTCAATGACCTGTCGGCGTCGGCCGAATACGTTTCCTCAAGAATTCCAGTAGGGCACAATCCCCGCGGCATCCTGCTTTCGCCGGACGGCAAACGTCTGTACGTCGCCAACCGTTTGGACGACACCATCTCGGTGATCGATCCGACAACAGAGAAAGTAATATCGACGATGGATCTGGGTGGTCCCAGGAACGCCGACGCACTCCGCCGGGGCGAACGCCTCTTCTACACGGCGGATTTTGCTTTCCAAGGCCAGTTCGGCTGCTCCAACTGCCACATCGACTCCACGATCGACGGACTCGAATGGGATCTCGAACCCGACGGATTCGGCAAAGACATTGTCGATAACCGCTTACTCGAAAATCTGGCGGGAACTGAACCCTTCAAGTGGAACGGCGGCAATCCTGACATGCCGACCGAATGTGGTCCGCGTACCGAGAAATTCTTCTTCCGTTCCCAGAGCTTCAACCAGCAGCAACTCACCGATCTCGTAACGTACGTTTACTCGCTGCCATACCGCCCTAATCGCTACCGGTTGCCCAATGGAGATCTCATCTCCCGCCCAGGAGCGCGGCAAGGCGATCTTTGAGCGCACGAAAGCAAAAAATGGTTCGCCCATTCCGACGGAAAACCAGTGCGGTTACTGCCACGGCGGGCCGAAATACACCAATCAACAGCAACTCGATGTTGGAACGGGTAAGCCGAGCGACCGCTCCCCGATCGTCGATGTGCCCCAACTTTCCAATGTCGCCTACTCCGCGCCTTACCTGCACGACGGCTCGGCGCGCTCCATGGAAGAAATCTGGACCGTGTTCAACCCGAAAGACACGCACGGCGTCACCAACGACCTAACCAAAGATGAGCTGAACGATCTCATCGAGTATCTGAAAACGTTATGACGAAAAAATTGTGGTTCGCGACATTGGCGGTCCTTCTGGCAGGATCTCTGGCCTCTGCCCAGGACATGCCCATGTTTCGCTGGGAGAACTTCACCACTGTCAACGGCCTTCCCGATAACCACGTGTACTCCGTGCTCGTCGATGGCAACCGCATCTGGGCCGGAACGGACAACGGTCTCGGCCTCTACGAGAACGGAAGGTGGAAGGTCTTCCGCCCCGCAGACGGCCTGGCTCATCAAGCCGTCCTCTCCCTCGCCTTGGACAAGAGCACCGGAGACGTTTGGGCGGGCACCATGGGCGGACTCAGCCGCGTCTCCGCCGGACGAATCGATACCTTCACCCAACTGAACTCGGGACTCAGCAACGACATCGTTTACGGCGTTGGCGTGCGAGGTGATTATGTATGGACCGCTACGGCCGCGGGAGCGAGCCGCTACAACACGCGCACCAATCAGTGGGCACTCTTTAACGAGCGCAACACTCCGATGTTCGAGATTTGGACCTATGCGGTCAGCCCCGCTGAAGACAAGGTGTATTACGCCGTCTGGGGCGGTGGCGTCCTGGAATACGACCAGAAAACCGAGCGCTGGAAAGACTACAACGACCCCGACGGCGAGACCGAGATGGTCGTGATGAAAGACCAGGGGCTCATCCACGAGATCACCACCTCGGTCAGCTATGTCGACAAGATTCTCTGGGTTGCCACCTATTTTGGTGCCAGCCGCTATGACGGCCGCTACTGGCATAACTTCCTCCAGAAAGATAGCGGTCTTCCCAGCAATTTTCTCAATCAGATCAAGGGCGTGGACGGAAACCGGGCCTGGTTCTCCACCGACAAGGGTCTCGCTTACTACGACGGCACGAACTGGGCGGTCTACCGCCCTTCCCTTGAGACCCACAAACCGGAAATGTACGTCCGCGATGCGGTTGGAAATGTAAAGAACATCCCAGTGCAGTCCGCACCATCGCACAACTACATTCTCGGCGTCGATTTCCAGGGAGACGACATCTGGGTCGCCACGGCGCACGGACTCAGCCACGGCATTCGCCGGAAGCAATCGGTTTCCCTCGCAAAAACTTTTGGCACGGAGCACGAAAAAGAAAAGAAGTAATCCTCAGGAGCTATTCATATGAATGTTCAGGAACTACTTGCAGAAGTGACCAACGCCCCGGTGGTAAAGAGGGCCATCACAAACCACAAGACGCTCAACGAAGCCTACGACTACGGAAGCGCCTTCTCGCGAGGCATGCGCATCGACCTCAACGGTGTCACCATTCTCCTGATTTCCGGCACCGCGAGCATTGACGAGCAGGGGAATACGGTTCACGTCGGTGATTTCCGCGCCCAGCAACGGCGGACATACGAGAACATCACCAAGTTGCTCGCCTCTGAAGGAGCGACCTGGCACGACATCGTGCGTACAACCTGCTACCTGCGCGACATCGAGCGCGATTACCAGGCCTTCAACGAGGAGCGGACCGCCTTCTTCAGAGAACAAGGACTCGATCCGCTTCCGGCTTCGACTGGCATCCAGGCGATCCTGTGCCGTCCCGATCTTCTGATTGAGATTGAAGCGATCGCCATGTTCCGGCGGCAATCGCCCACGGACTAACGAGGAGAAAAGTCTCATGCGTCTGCTAACCATTGCGGTCATTGCTGTCGCACTCGTGTGCGTCGCTTCAGCGCAGACGCCCGAACCTTGCTCCTGCGGAAAGAATCCTCCCGGGCGCCCTGCTCCGCGTTCGCTTAAACCTTATACAGGCGCTCCCGAGGATCTCCGTCCTTTCGCAAAGTTCACCACGCCCTACTACGAGTACTATCAGGACCTCATTGAATACAACGGCGCTGCCCGTGAGATTCCCGATCCCAACCTGAAAGACCTCACCGAAATCCGCATCGGATTCCTCGCTCCTCTCTACGATCATCCGGACCAGGTACGCGGCACGCGCATGCTGAACGGCGCGCAGATGGCCATTGACGAAGCCAATGTCGTGGGAGGTTATGGCGGCAAGCCCTTCCGGATCATCACCCATAACGACTACGACAACTGGCAGAACAGCATCCCCTCCACGCGGGGCATCTCCAAAGATTCGGCCATCTGGGGAGCCGCCTCGAACGATGCTGTCCGCATGATCTATGACGACAAGGTCTGGGCCATGTTCGGCTCGATCAGTTCCGAATCTACCCACATCGCTCTCCGCTTGACGCTGAAAGCCGAGACGCCGCTCGTGAATAGCGCCTCGACCGATCCCACTATTCCAGAGACGATCATCCCCTGGTATCACACCGATCTTCAGGATGACCGGGTGCAGGGATACACGCTCGCCCGCCACATCTATGACGAACTCGGCCTCAAGCGCGTCGCACTCCTGCGCGTAAACAGCCGCTACGGCCGCTTTGGAGTCATCAAGTTTCGCGATGCCTCCCGCCGTCTGGGACATCCCATCGTCATTGAGCAGAAATACCGGCCCGGAGATACCGACTTCCGCCATCAACTCGAGGTGATTCAGGATTCCCGCGTCGATGCCATCGTTCTCTGGAGCGACATTCCAGAGGCCGCCGGCATCCTGCAGCAGATGCAGGAACTCGGGATGAAGCAGCGAGTGTTCGGTAGCCACCGTACCATCGGCGATGAACTCGTGAAACTCGCCGGATCCGCCGCCGAGGGCTTCGAGGCCGTCTATCCCTACGATCCCAGCCGCACCGATCCGCGCTGGCTCGACTTCGTGTCCCGCTACGAAACTCGCTATCATGACAAGCCCGATCACTTTGCCGCCCTGGCTTACGACGAAATGCGTATGCTCCTTGACGCCATCTGCCGTGCGGGCCTGAACAGAGGTCGCATCCGCGATGCTCTCACCGGATTGGCCAGCTACAAGGGCGTAACCGGCGATATGATCTTCGACCCCAACTGCAAAAACATCGCGCATCTCTACCTTGGTCGGGTGCAGAACGGCGAGATCCACTATCGTCCCATTACCATGGACAAGCCGTATGCTACGGTCGGAGAAAACGGCGTCCAATACTCGGGCCCGCCCACTCCAAACCAGGGCGCGGACAACTTTCCGATTGCGATCTTTGGACCTCGCGCTGACGAACTGGCGCATTCTCCAGACGTGGTGCAACTTCTCAGCGCCCTGAACACGGGTTCGACGCGCTACTCGCTGATCGCGATTCCCTCCGGCGCATCGTGGGGAAAGTCCTCCAGCGACCTCGTCCATGCCGTGTACCAGCAGCATGTGCTTGCCGTGATCGCTCTCGATCGCGCATGCAGTCACCTCGCCGAGCAGATCGCCGTCAAGTCCTTCGTCCCTGTAATCGCGATCTCGTCGGACCGGACTCTGACCTCCACGAATATCCCCTGGATCTTCCGCCTGCCCGAAGGCAGTTCCGTTCATCAGGCGATAGCAACGATGTCCGAAGCCATTCGGGCTGCCGGACCCAACCGCGCAGCTATCAGGGATGTTCTAGCCTCAGGCAATCCGGTGGCCGGGGTCCGTTTCAGATCAACAGGTGAGCCCGGCCAGTAGGAAGCGCTTTGCACACTTTCGCCCCTCCACCTCGGAGGGAGTAAGCGTCCCGATTCATCCCCACTAAATCTGCGGGAAAGAAGTCGTGTCTGCTGGGTCCCAAATCGTACAATCAATGGAACTATTACGTGTTTTCTGTGAGGCGTGGTGGAGTTCTTGGTAGCATCGATAGGATCATCGCGGATGAACACGACCGACCTTATACAGAAGTTTCAAGACGCTTTCGCTCAAACGCCCCGCGTATTCCGCGCGCCCGGCCGTGTCAATCTCATTGGTGAACACACTGATTACAACGACGGCTTCGTCATGCCGGCCGCCGTTGCCTTCTCGACGTATGTGGCGATCTCGCCCCGTCCTGATCGCATTCTTTCCATCCGCTCTGAAGAATTTCCTGGCAATCTGGATTTCGATATCGATCGTCTCCCTGAACGCCGAACGGGGGAGTGGTGCGATTATTTGCTCGGCGTTGCTTCAGTGCTTCAGCAGCGTGGATCGAAACTGACCGGCGCCAACATCCTCGTGCATGGCGACGTTCCCATTGGTGCGGGGCTAAGCTCCTCCGCTGCGCTTGAGGTCTCTTCCGCTCTCGCTTTCATGAGCCTCAACGGCACCCGGATTGCCCTACCCGAAGTCGCCAAGCTCTGCCGGAAAGCAGAAAACGAATTCGTCGGCGCCCGCGTCGGCATCATGGACCAGTTCGTCTCCTGCATGGGAAAGGCCGAACACGCCTTCCTTCTCGACTGCCGCTCCCTCGAATATAAGTTCGTCCCAATTCCCGCGGGCATCGAGTTGGTGGTCTGCAACACCAAGGTGAAGCACGATTTGGCCACGGGAGCGTACAACCAGCGGCGTGCAGAATGCGAAGAAGGCGTCCATTACTTCGCCAAGTGGAATCCCACGGTCCATGCGCTTCGTGACGTCTCTGCTCAGATGCTGGAGCAACATGTAAACAATCTACCCGCCACCATCGCAAAGCGCTGCACGCACGTGGTTCTGGAGAACCTGCGCACCCTCGAAGCTGCAAGCGCCTTGACCGCAGGGGATCTCACCAAGGTCGGAAAGCTGATGCGCAAATCGCACGACAGCCTGCGGGATCTCTACGAGGTCAGCTGCCGCGAACTCGACGTGATGGTGGATTCAGCGGAAGGCTTGCCCGGTTTCATCGGGGGACGCATGACTGGTGGCGGATTCGGCGGCTGTACCGTGAATCTGGTGAATGAGGAGAAAGCCCAGGATTTCGCGAGCCAGATCGCCGCTCGCTATAAAAGTGCCACTGGAATCGAGCCCCAGATATACCTGTGCGCTGCCGAAGATGGCGCACAGGAACTCACCTAGAACTTACCGGTTCTTCGGAATTCGGAGCCCAGTTCTGCAGCTTCACCACCCAGTTCGCCGGCTCCGGCAGAATCGCGAACTTCGGCAAATTCCCGCGTACCATCGCCACCTCATCACAACAGTGATATCGCGGACACGCGTGGCAATCTTTGTAGATTTTGTCCGGCAGATCCTCGCGTTGCGCCACCGAGAATCCCTGTCCCGCAAAAAAGTCCGGCTTGCGGGTGAACAGGCAAATGCATGCCACCTGGTGTCGCTTCGCCTCGGCCATCAGGGCCTTGACCAGCCGCCCTCCGCCTCCTCGGCCCTGCGCCCATGGCGCAACCGTGATCGAGCGAATCTCCGCCAGGTGCGTGCCATAAAGATGGAGCGCGCCGCACCCGATGATCTTCCCCTCATCTTCGAGGACTACAAAGTCCCGGACATTCTCGCAGATCTCAGGCAACGTCCGCGGTAACAGCGTTCCGTCGCCGGAGTAGGCGCAGATCAACTCGTGAATATTCTGTGCGTCGGGAAGAATCGCTTTACGCGTCCGCATGAACCTCCTCGCGAAGAAACTCAATCTTCTTTTTGATTTCGGCGGTCGCCTGCCGCACTCTGGAGGCCGCCGTGCCACCGGGGACGTCGTGTACCGCGATAACTGAAGACAGCTTCAGCGCCTCATAGAAATCTTTTCCGAATGCGGGACTCAGCGCTTGCAACTCTTCCAATGGCAAATCCTGCAACTCACAACCCTTCTCCAGAGCAAGCTGCACGGCTTTGCCAACTCGCTCGTGCGACATTCGCGAAGGCACGCCGTGCTGTACGAGATAAGTAGCCGCAGCCCATGCATTCATGAATCCCGATTGCGCCGCCTGTTCCATCCGCTCGTAATGGAACTCAACTGACTGCATCCATCCAGTGACCAGCGGCAACATATGCAGCAAGGTGTCCGCGGAATCGAAAAGCGGCTGCTGCGATTCCTGCATGTCCTTGTTGTACGCAAGTGGCAGGCCCTTCACCGTCACCATCAACGCCGTAGCATTACCGATCACGCGTCCGCACTTGCCGCGAACCAGTTCAAGTAGGTCCGGATTCTTCTTCTGCGGCATGGCGCTGCTACCAGTCGAATACGCTTCCGGCAACTCGACAAACCCGTACTCCTGCGTGGAGAAGAGAATCATCTCCTCGGCCCAGCGGCTCAAATGCGCGGCCAAGATCGAGAGCGCCTGCACAAACTCGATCGCAAAATCCCGATCACTGGTCGCATCAATACTGTTTGCCGTGGGCGCCTCAAATCCTAAGGTCTCCGCCATCAAGCTTCGATCGAGAGGAAGCGTCGCTCCCGCAACCGCCCCCGATCCCAACGGGCACACATTGAGCCGTTTGCGGCAATCCGCCAGCCGTGAGGCATCCCGCAAGAACATTTCCACGTAAGCCAATAGCCAGTGACCCACGAGTACCGGCTCCGCCCGCTGCAGGTGCGTGTACGCGGGAACAGCCGCTCCCCCGGCCTTCTCCGCGCGTTCGACAATCACGGCGCAAAGCTCGCCAATTTCCTGCCGCACCTGATCGATTGCCGCCCGCACAAACAAGCGCAAGTCGGTAGCAATCTGCTCATTCCGGCTGCGCCCGCTGTGCAACTTGTAGCCAACATCGCCGATCAGTACCGCGAGTTGCTTCTCGACGAAATGATGCACATCCTCAGCTTCCGCATCGTCTAGAAATGCCGCAGATGCGGATGCCCGCTTCCCGATCTCCTCCAGCCCCTGCAAAATGCTGATCAACTCGTCAGCCGACAGCACTCCCGCCGCCTTCAGCGCGCGGGCATGCGCACCGCTGGCCGCGAGTTCATAGCGCAGCAGCCGTCGGTCGAAATCAAACGACCGCTGCCAGCGTTCGAACTCCGGATCCAGCGGCTGCCGGAACCGGCCTGACCACATCTTCATCGTGTGACCTCAATCCGCGACATCGCACGCGAGCGCGAAGGCAGCCCAAGAATGCGGATGAATCCCGCCGCATCTTTCTGGTCGTAGCTGTCACCCATCGTGAACGACGAGAGATCCGTGCGATACAGCGAGTATTCCGACTCGCGGCTGACGATGGAAACATTTCCCTTGTACAAGGACAGCGTTACCTTGCCTGTCATCTCCTTCTGCGTCTTCTCGACGAACGCATCGAGCGCGTCGCGCAAAGGCGCGAACCATAATCCGAAGTAAACCATCTCCGCATACTTCAGGCCGATATGCTGCTTAAAGTGCGCGACGTCGCGCTCCAGGCATATCGCCTCCAGTTCCCGATGCGCCGTGATCAGCAACGTCCCGCCTGGAGTCTCGTAGCATCCGCGCGACTTGATTCCCACAAATCGGTTCTCCACCAGGTCCACGCGTCCCACCGCATTCCGTGCCCCGATCTCATTCAGCAACTCGACCAGTGATACCGGATCCATCTCCATTCCGTTCACCGAAACCGGAACTCCCTCCACAAATCCAATGCTGACCTGTTCCTCCTTGATCTGGAGCCTCTTGCGGAGACCGCGTAATCTGCCACGTCGTCGGCAGCGGAGCATTGCCGGCATCCTCCAATTCGCCGCCCTCGTGGCTGATGTGCCACAGATTGCGATCGCGGCTGTGGATCTTTTCCCGGCTCTGCGCCACCGGAATCCCATGCTGCTCGGCATAGTCCAGGCAATCCTCGCGCGACTTCAGGTCCCACTCCCGCCATGGCGCGATGATCTTCAGTTCCGGAGCCAGCGCCTGATAGGTCAGCTCAAACCGCACCTGATCGTTCCCCTTGCCCGTGCATCCGTGAGCCACCGCGGTCGCGCCCTCGCGCAACGCGACTTCCACCTGATGCTTCGCGATCACCGGACGCGCCAGCGAAGTCCCCAGCAGATACTTGTGCTCGTACACAGCGCCCGCTTTCAGGGCAGGGAACACATATCCCGTCAGGAACTCCTCGCGCAGATCCTCGACGATGACCTTGCTGGCGCCTGTTTTATACGCCTTATCGACGACCGCCTCGATGTCATCCCCCTGTCCCACGTCGCCGACCATCGCGATCACGTCGTAGGAATAGTTCTCCTTCAGCCACGGAATGATGATGGAAGTGTCGAGTCCACCGGAATAAGCAAGAACGACTTTCTCAGGCATGTGCGCTCCTCGCGGGCAGGCGTACCGCGCCGCCCAGCAAAATATAAAGAATAGATTTCTGTACGTGCAGGCGGTTCTCCGCCTGCTCGAAGATCACCGACTGCTCGCTGTCCATCACCTCATCGGTGACTTCTTCGCCGCGATGCGCGGGCAGGCAGTGCATGAATACCGCGTGCGGCGCGGCTTCCGCCATCAGCGCGCGATTCACCTGATACGGCGGAAAGACCTTCGCGCGCTGCGCCGACTCCTGCTCCTGCCCCATGCTGGCCCAGGCGTCGGTGTAAATCGCATCGACGCCTGAGACCGCAGCATGAGGATCCGTGAGAATCTCGATCTGCGCGCCCGTCTGCTTCGCGATCTTCTTCGCATCGGCCACGATCTGCGGATTGCACGCATACCCCTTCGGCGTCGCAATCCGGATCGACGATCCCAAGCAGGCGCACGTCAGCAGCAGCGAATGCGCCACGTTGTTTCCGTCGCCTACGTAGGCGAGCGTGATCTTCTTCAGCTCCCCGAATCTCTCCTGCAGGGTGAAATAGTCCGCCAGCGCCTGGCAGGGATGTTCCAGATCGCTCAGTGCGTTGATCACCGGTACCGAAGCGTGTTCCGCCATTCCCGTGATCGTTTCGTGCGAGAAGGTACGCAGCACGATGACGTCAATCCAGCGCTCGAGGTTGTGCGCGATATCGCTTAGCTTCTCGCGCGCATCCAGCGCGGCTCTTCGACTGATCCACGAACATCGCGGTTCCGCCCAGAGCTCACCATCGCCGACTCGAACGTCAGCCGCGTGCGCAGCGATGGCTTCTCGAAGAACATCACCATCTGCTTGCCGGCCAGAGCGCGCTGAAACACCGATGGACGGGACTTCATCAGTTCCGTCAAATGCAGTACCGCCTGCACTCCCTGCGGCCCCAGGTCGCGCGTCGAAACCAGGTCCGGACACCAGAACACATCGGGAACCGTCTGCGGTGTCACCGGGACTCTACTTTGCATTGGACTGTTCAACACTTGTTTCCTCTTTCTCCATGATGCGCGCATTTCAAGCGCAAGTAACTTCTGTTCCACAATTCAACTTCGTCAGGTAGAACTGCGGCAGCGCTTCCGCCTCGGTCGCAGGCAGAATTCGCACCCGGCCCACGCCTTGTTTCAACGCCTGGGTGCAGGCCGCCAGTTTCGGCAGCATCCCCCCGCTGATCACTGAAACCGCCACAAGATCCTGCGCCTGTTTCGTGCTCAGCCACGGAATCACTGCTCCATCTGCGTCCTTCACTCCCGGCACGTCAGTTAGAAAGATCAGCGCATTCGCATGGCACGCCGCCGCACATGCCGCGGCCATTTCGTCGGCATTCACGTTGTAGTATTCGCCGTCCGCGCCCAGAGCGAGCGACGCCAGCACCGGAATCCCACCCTGCTGCCACAGCGCCTCAATCCAGCAAGGTTCGGCAAAACAAATCTCGCCGACAAATCCCACATCGTTTCCCTTGACATTCTTTCGTCGCGCCCGGAATGTCATGCCATCGCCGCCGCAGAATCCCACCGCGGGCATGCCCGCCGCCTGGATCGCCGCGACCAGTTTCTTGTTCACCATGCCGCCCAAGACCATGAGCGCCACGTCGCGAGTCTCCGCATCGGTTACGCGCAGGCCGCCCACGAACTCGCTCTGCTTTCCCAAGCTGCTTCAGAACGCGAGTCAGCGCGCTGCCGCCGCCATGCACCACGGCCACGCGATGCCCGTCCTGCGCCAGTTCCGCAATCGCCTTGGCGCACTTGCGCAAAGTCGCCACGTCTTCCAGAGCCGCTCCGCCGATTTTGATTACGATCGTCATTGCAGTCCCTCTTCCTCGCCCCACCCGTACATCAGATTCATGTTCTGCACCGCCTGCCCGGCCGCGCCCTTCAGCAGATTGTCGATGCACGAGACCAGCACCAGCCGCCGTCCATCGTCCGCCAGGCAGAACCCCAGGTCGCAGTAGTTCGTATTCAGTGAAAACTGCACCTGCGGCAGCTTCGGCGTCTGAAAGACCCGCACCCAGCGCTTGCCCGCATAAAAATTGCGGAAGCACGACTCCACCTCGAGCGGAGTCATCTTCCGATTCAAATGCACATAGATCGTTGACAGAATCCCGCGCGGAATCGGCAGCAAGTGCGGCGTGAAGATCAACTCCTGCCCATCCAGCGCAAGCTGCTCCACAATCTCCCCAGTGTGCCGATGATTGAACACCGAATACGCCGACAAGTTGTCGGCCACGGAAACGAAATGCGTCTTCGACGTCGGCTCCTTGCCCGCCCCCGACACGCCCGACTTCGAGTCGGAAATGATCCCGCGGCCCCGATCCACTACACCTGCCTCGAAGCAACGGAGCCAGCGCCAGAATGACCGACGTCGCATAGCATCCGGGATTCGCTACCAGTTCGGCGCGAGCGACCCGGTCGGCGTTCAACTCCGGCAATCCGTAAACCGCCTTCTGCGTGAGTTCCGCCGCCGTGACCGCGTCGGAATCCTCGAAGTTGTAAATGGCCCGATGCTGCTCCTCCTTCAACCGCCACGCGCCGCTCAGATCGACTACGCGCAGCCCTTGCGAAATGGCCTCGGGAACCAATGATCGCGAGACCTCATGCGGAGTTGCCAGGAACAGCAATTGCACTCCTTGCTGCTTGAGCGAAGACCAGGTCAGAGGATGCAGAGGATATCCTCCGTTGCCCGAGAGCGCAGGAAAGATCTCAGCTAAATCGGCCGACACTCCCTGATCGGAGGATCGGCGCAGCAGCATCGGCTTTTCCACGCGCGGATGGCGCAGAAGAATGCGCGTCAGCTCCAGGCCCGAATATCCTGTCGCCCCCAGCACCGCCGCCTTGAGCTTTCCATTCATTACCCCAGCATTTCCTCGATGCGCCCCGCCAGTTTCCGTGCCTCGTCCTTATCAGGACACACAATAAGGATCGTGTCGTCTCCAGCGATGGTTCCCACGACCTCGCTCCAGTCCGTCTCGTCCAGCGCCGCCGCCACCGGCTGCGCGCTTCCCACGATCGTCTTGATCACGAGTAAATTCTGCGCCGAGCGGATATCGAGCACGAATTCCCGGACCAGCCGCGAAACCGGCGGCAACGCGATCCCTGCCCCTCCATCGCCTTGGGGAAGAGAATAGCCGTGAGCCGTCTTGCTCAGATTAAGGTCGCGGATATCGCGGGAGAGAGTCGCTTGTCCGACCTTGAATCCCCTGCGCCGTAGGTGTCGCTGAAGATCCTCCTGACTGGCTATGGAGCCATGCTTCAGGACGTCGAGCACCGCGCGTTGTCGCAAGCTTTTATTCATCATGAATAAATATTCAATGTGCTGAATAAATATTTTTATATCTTACGGTCCCTGCCCCAAATGTCAAGGGGCAAAGCCCCGTATTTTTCCTCTCGGAGTAACCGCTCGTGTAGGGGCGATTTCGCCGCGTGTGCGGTGCACGGAGCCCGAATGTGTGAGTGCCCGTGGCCTGCGGCACTTACCCCCCCGCAAGCCGCCTGTTAGACTACTTCGCGGTTCAGAAGCGCAGTCCGGTCGGGGGCGCAATGGGCTCGAAGCCAACTCTGAAGGCGGAACTCTTCGCCGAGTTCCTCGGAACGTTTGTCCTGATTCTTTTCGGTGCTGGCGTGGTCGCCATGGTCATCCTGTTCCCCACGAAAAATCCCGGCGAAACCATTCATGGCGGATTTACCAACATCACCTTCGGCTGGGGACTCGGCGTCACCATGGGCATCTACATCGCCGGCAAAATCTCTGGCGCCCACCTGAATCCTGCCGTGACCCTGTCGCTCGCCGTCTTTCGCAACTTCCCTTGGAGTAAGGTCATTCCTTACTCCATCGCGCAAACCGCTGGAGCCTTCGCCGCAGCCGCTCTGGTCTTCTGGAACTACCGCCCGGCGTTCCATCAGGTCGACCCGAACCTCGATCACACGGCTGGCATCTTCACCACGTTTCCCGCGTTCCCCGGGCTGCCGCAGGCTGGATTCCTGGACCAGTTGATCGGCACTGGCTTGCTCGTCCTGCTGATCTTCGCCATTACAGATGAATTCAACATTCCCCCCGGAGCAAATCTCACTCCCTTCATGATCGGACTCGTCGTCGTCGCAATCGGGATGAGCTTCGGTGGGATGCACGGCTACGCCATCAATCCGGCCCGGGACTTCGGCCCGCGCCTCTTCACCGTAGTAGCCGGATTTCAGAACAACGGAATCAGCGACGGATCGCGAGTCTGGTGGATTCCGGTCGTCGCGCCCTTGCTGGGCGGTCTGATCGGCGCAGGCCTCTACGATTTCGGCATCAGGCGCTTCTTGAAGCCGGCCGCGGACGTTACTGGCGACGTCTCTGCCGCCAGTGCCTCAGCCTTGGAGGAACAGTGAAATACGTCTTAGCACTTGACCAAGGCACCACCAGTTCGCGCGCTCTGGTGTTCGACCAGAACGGCAAGATCGCGTCCGTAGCTCAGCGCGAATTCGACCAGGTCTTCCCCCAGCCGGGCTGGGTCGAGCACAAGCCGGAACAAATCACTTCCTCCCAATTCGCGGTTGCCGTCGAAGCTCTCGACAAACTGGGAGCCCGCCCCTCAGATGTGGCAGGCATCGGCATCACCAACCAACGCGAAACCACCCTGGTGTGGAATCGCGAAACCGGCGTGCCCGTCTATAACGCGATCGTCTGGCAGGACCGCCGCACCTCCGATTTCTGCGAGCGCCTGCGCCAGCAAGGCCAGGAATCGCTGATCCAGCAGCGCACCGGTTTGCTCATCGACCCCTACTTCTCCGCCACGAAAATCGCCTGGATTCTCGACAACGTTCCCGGCACTCGCAGCCTGGCGGACGCCGGCAAACTTGCCTTCGGCACAGTCGATACCTGGCTCATCTGGAAGCTGACCCAAGGCAAGCTCCATGCCACCGACGTCAGCAACGCCTCCCGCACCATGCTGTTTAACATTCACACTGGCGAGTGGGACCCAGAACTGCTCGATCTCTTCCGTATTCCGCGTTCCATGATGCCAACCGTGCGCTCCTCGAGCGAAATCTACGCCTCCGTCTCCGGCGTGAAGGGACTCGAAGGCATCTCCATCGCAGGCATCGCCGGAGACCAGCAGTCCGCCCTCTTCGGCCACCACTGCGCCACTCCGGGCATGACTAAGAACACCTACGGCACCGGATGCTTCATGCTCCAGAACACCGGTACGCGCGCTGTCCCCTCGTCCAATCGCCTGGTGACCACCATCGCCTGGAAGATCGGCAATATCACCGAGTACGCCCTCGAAGGCAGCGTCTTCATCGGCGGCGCAGTCGTCCAATGGTTGCGCGACGGTCTGGGCCTGATTCGCAAATCGGAAGAAGTCGAAGCCCTGGCCCAGTCCGTCCCGGATAACGGCGGCGTGTACTTCGTTCCCGCATTCGTAGGACTAGGCGCTCCGCATTGGGATTCCTACGCCCGCGGCTCGATATTTGGTCTCACCAGGGGCAGCACCGCCGGCCACATCGCCCGCGCAGCCGTAGAAAGCATCGCGTACCAGGTCGCCGACCTGCTCGATGCCATGCGCCGTGACTCTGGCAATGCTGTATCTGAGTTGCGGGTGGATGGCGGCGCTGCTGCCAACGACAGTCTCATGCAGTTTCAGGCGGACATTCTGGGAGTGCCGGTGGTGCGTCCGGCAGTGACCGAGACAACCGCATTAGGAGCGGCATACCTAGCGGCGCAAGCCGTAGGATTCTGGACCCAGCAATCCCGCGGACCCTCCGCCTCCACCGACCGCCGATTCGAACCAAAAATGCCGCAATCCAAAGCGCAACGTCTGCGCGAACGCTGGAACGAAGCCGTCACTCGATCCAAGGCCTGGGAGTCAAAGTAGCGCCACCGCCACTGCCAATGTGAGGACAGCCGCCTTCGGCTGTCTGGCGGAACGAAGTTCCGGGCAAGTTGACGATACGACGCCGGGGCGCAGGCGGTTGCCTCAACCTCTACGGCTCAAACCAGAACACTGCGCCCTTCGTGATAGTCGGCAGTGTGAAAGTGACGGACTCTCCATTTCGCACGCCGCTCACCGTCTGCACCTCCCCAAGAAAGGGCAAGAAGAATCCTTTGTCGGCCGCCTTTGACGAAATTGTGACCTTCACTCCGGACTGCGGCGTCTGCACCGGATTCACTCCTCCCTTCAGTCCCGCGAAGTTCGCAAAGAAGCAGTTGATGTGCCCATCCGAAGTGCGCGCAATCGAAGTCGCAATCTTCGGCGAAGCCTCAATCCGCACCTCATACCCGCCTCGCAGGCTGGCCAGAAACTCCCCTTGCGATTCCGGCGACGCGCTCTCGAAATCCTTTTCTAGCGCCGCGCTATAAGCCTTCCCCGGATCACTCGCCAGCCGAATCACATTTTCCGCCGTCCCGAGTTCCGTCACATCCGTTCCCGCAATCACGACGCGATTGCCGCCCGCGACATAATCCTTCAACCACTTCTGCTCCCCATCATCGAGCACCCGCACATCCGGCAGCACCAGCGTCTTCCCCTGGAACGTCGGCCAGCGTCCGTGGAGTCACAATCTGAAACTCCAGATGCTTCTGCATCAGCCAAATCAGAATCCCGCGATACGACCCAACGAAACTCCGTCAGCGTAGAAATTCCGCGTCTCCGGCGAAAAATAAACGCCGATCGGATCCATCGGGCCCCGCGGCAAATAGAACGTCTTCTCGTGCTCCTTGATCCAGTCGAAGATCTTCTTCCGCGTCACCAGATCATTCGATCCCGCCATCGAATGCCCCGGAGCATCCCAGAAATTCGCGCCCGCCATGACCTCGCGACATCGCCAGATTCATCATCGCCTCGCGCTTATCAACCTTCTTGTCGCCATCCCACGAGTAGTTGAGAATCCACGTCGCCTTCCCCTGCGCAAACGCGCGGAACGAATGCATGCCCACCTGATACTGGAACCAATCCAGCGGCGTCCGCGACGACGCCATATGATCGCCGCCGCCAAACTCATATTCATGCGCAATCGCGTCCACCACCGCGTAGAGGCTGTACACATCCGCCCCCACCCGCACCGCCTCTTCCTCAATCCCCGGATAAATCTCCGGAATCGATCTTGATCTCCGGATTCACCGCCTTCGCCGTCCGCGATCGATCTCCGCCAAGAAATCGGTAAACGTCTGAATCCGGAACTCCACCCATTTGCGAAACGCCGGATTCGAAAAGTCCCCGATCTTCACATCGTGCTTCGCATCGAGCCCCGTCTGCTGTTTGAACGCCGCCACGGTGTAGTCATCGAAACTCGCCCACGAATTCTCCCAGCCCTCGAAATGCGTCATCCAATACGGAATGTCGATGTAGATTCCATCGATCCCCGTCGATGCGATCTGCCGCACGCGCTCCATATACTGCTTTCGCCATTCCGTCGCATACGGACTCACCCACACATCCTCATCCCCCGGCGCAATCCAGAACGCCGTCCCTCCGCCGAAGATCGCCGGCTCGCCCGTGATCTTCCGCTGCAGCCAATCCGGATGGTCCTTCGCCATCGTGTGCGCGACCTTGTCTCCATGGGCCGTGATGCACTCCGTCCCGGCGATATAGACGAACGCATGATTCCCAACTTTATGCGCAGCTTCAGCCACCGCGCGAATCGCCTTCAACTTCTCCTCAGGATGCAGAAAGCTCTCATACCGGCCCGGGATATCGTTGTCCACCTCGATCCCGGACACATTGCTGGCCTGCGCCTTGCGCACGATCTCGGCCGCGTCGCCGCCCTTCAGCCCGTACGCCCCAATGCGGACGTAATTCGTCCAATCCTGTTTCTCCGGACCCGGAGCCGCACTCAATCCCACAGCGCACACAAGCAACAACGCAAATGCCAATTTCACCTTCATCGCGGCTCCTTGATCTCTCCCGGTTGTCCTCCCGGAACTCCACCCGTCGTATCGTCTTCTCCCAGCCCAGTCGTCTGGCGCAGAGTCAGACTCCCGTCCTCATTCAATTTCTGCCGGCACGCCCAGCGCACGGGATTTCGTCTGGCCCTTCACTTCGATCTCCGCCTTCAGCCGCAGTCCCTTCCACTTCGTTCCCTTCGGCAGCGGAAACTTCGCCTGCCGCACCTTCCCCGGCAGCGGATACCCCGCATCGAGACTCCCGCCAACATTCACCTTCCCGTCTTCACTGACGACCGAGACGCGCAACACGCCCGGCACGCCCGCAATTCCGTCATTCACAAATCCAATGATCAGCCCGGGATATCCACCTTCCTAATACGTCCACACCCACGAAGGCCGCACGCGGTAGCCAATCGTTCCGCGCCAAGCCATCGATCGCCTCGGGATACTGCCGGTAATAATTCAGATCCGGTCCGCCTGGATGCGGTGCCAGTTCCACAGCGAAAAATAGCTCGCCCCCGCATCCTGCGCGTGATGGATCACGTTGTCGGTGTACGTGCACCCATCATCCAGCCGCAGGCTCGAGGCGATCCATCCGACATTCCCACTTCCACCGATACTCCCGTCCACGGCGGACGATTGCTCAACTCCTCGATCTGCTCGTTCTCGATGAAGATCGTGTCGGTGCGCAACCAGTTGCCGCTGCGCACCGTGCGGTCAAGCAGTTCGGAGTTGCCCACCTTGCTGAAGTCCGGCTGCGTATTCGTCAGCATCGGAGTCTTCTTCCAGCGCTCCAGTTGATGCTGGAACATGCTCACGAACGTGTTCTCCGCAGTCACCGCGTCCGGAAACGGATTCGTCTCCAGCGGCCACGTATGCCCCTCGCCCCAGAAGCCATACATGAATGTGTCCACGTACTCCACGTCCGGATGCCCGTCGTACGAATCCGCCAGCAGATCCACCAGTTCGCGAAATGCGGCCTGGAATGCCGGATCGTCATAGCGCGGTTCGTAGCGCGTCCGGTTCAGCCAGTCGCCCAGCTTGACCATCGGAATCTTGGCGCGCAGAATATTCCGGCAGCGGAGATTCTTTGATATCGGGATTGCTCATCATCACGCGGAATCCGACGCGCTTGCCGTACTGCCGCGCCAAGTCGAACGTCAGCTTCCAGTGCTCGCAAAAATCCAGCCGCCCCGGGCGCTGCTGCACGTCCTTCCAGTTCACCCGGATGTAAAGCTTCGATGCCCAGCGGCAGCTTGACCAGATTCTCGAGCGATTGCGCCAGCGATTCGCCGTCCTTGTGCGCCGGACCGACTTCGTCGCAGACGTAGGTGATCAGCCCCATCCCGTAGTTCGGCACGACCTCGCGCGAAGGCGTCAGCGCCATCACCACGTTCCAACTGGGATAGTCATCCGCCGAGAACGGCCCCTGATACAGTCGGTCATCGAACCGGCGGCCCTCCCCCGAAGTCGTACTTGTCGAAGTTGTGAGTGGGAACGTGAGCGAAAAGCGACTTGCTGCCAACCCCAGCCAGAGTCAAAGCTCCGCCAGCCTTCAGAAAAGATCTGCGCCGCATGTCAGACCTCTCATATCAGATGTTATGCAAGGAGGAGGCCCGGTCCCGCCAAGCGGGACCAGACCGGTTGAATGTGAACTGCCTAGAACTGGAACCGCGCTCCAAACTGCATCCTGCGGAAGTTGCCCGTAGTCGAGAACACCTGGCCGAAACTTCCGTCTCCCGATCCCACATCCGGGAACGCAAATCGCTGCCGGTTGAAAATGTTGAAAGCTTCCGCCCGGATCTGCAGCTGCATGTCTTCCTTGAATTTGAATGCCTTCGAAAGCGACAGATCGACATTGCGGATTCCATCTCCGCGGACCGACAGATGCCGCGGAGCGTTGCCCGGAATGTTATCTCCGGGATTCGTGAAACAGTTTTGGTTGAGGAAAGGCTGCTGGCTCTTCGCGGCTTCCCTGTAGCTGATGCCGGTCGTGAGCTGTGCGCAACTGATGTTGGGGCGCTGATTCCCATCCGCCAGAAGTCCAGCGCTGTCATAAATCGCCAGCGGTTGCCCCGACTGGAGCGTCAGGAAACTATACAGAGACCATCCGCCGGCTACCGCGTCCACCACGCGATTCATGTTCCCGCCGATCCATCTTCCGCGCCCGAATGGCAGGTCCACAATGAATGCGGTCGTCAGCCGGTGAGTCGCGTCATTCGAACTGAGCCCGTATTCCGCAGCCAGGTTATCGAGCACCTGCGGATTGTCCAGGATCAGATTGCCAATCCACGCATTGCGTCCCGCCGACGAATTGTCCGTCGCTCGCGAGAACGTGTAGTTGCCTTCGAAGCTGACGTAGTGGCTGGCTCGCTTCTGAAAGCGGATCTGCAACGAGTTGTACCGCGACATGGCCACCAGCTTCGGCAGCCCTTCGAAATTGCCATCGAACTGCGGATAAGGACGCAGCAGATTGATCAGCGGAATCTCTGGATCCGCATAGCGCGAATCGACGGTATCCGCAGCCGAGAAGATTGGCGAAGCCGGGCACCACGATCCAGGGCTCGCGACGGTCACGAAGAAACATTGGAACGGGTTCGGGACGTTGCTGTTTAAGAAACCCGTGACGTCTGGAGGAAGGGTTGGATCGGAATTGGGCGGCGTCAGTGAAATCGCCAGATTGCGCATTGGCGTGGAGAGGAAATTGCGATCGCGTGTTGAGATTCCTCCCGCACCAGCCCATGGCAGGTGCGTACTCCGGCTCGCCGAATAATCCACTCCAATCACGATCTGTCCGGGCAGTAACCGTTGGAAGCCGATGTTCCACTGATAGATCTCGGCATTCCGCGCTACGCCCGTGTCCAGATCGCTTGCATTCGAGAATCCCCATTGCGCCAGCGATCCGTATTTCGTTCCCTGCGGCCCTGAAAGCCCGTTGGGGAAGGGATTCTCCAGAGTTGCGAATTGCGATTGGTAGTTATCCTTCGTGAAATAAATGTTGGCGGATTTCTGAAATGCCGGACCCGCGTATTGGAAGTTTGTGGCGACGTTCATCCCATAGAAGATGCCCGCGCCGCCCCGAATTACAGTGTTCGGCGTGGCCTGATAAGCAAAGCCCAGTCTCGGAGCAAAGTTATTCCGGTCAACAGTCGCCGTCCGATGCGAAGAAGTCGGAAACTGCGTTGTCCCAACAATTGAACCGATTGTTGGAAAATCCGGCAGCCGGTGCCACGGGAATCGCGATTCCCGTATTACCAGAGAAATTACTGAACTGTACTTCGTTGTGACGCTCTGAATACGGGGTACTCCACTCATACCGCAATCCCAGATTCAACGTCAGTTTCGGATTGACCTTCCAGTCGTCCTGAACATAGAAAGCTGTTTCTTTCGATTTATCGGAAACGCCCGGCACAATGTTGTACTGCGCGTCATGTGCGAACCCCGTCAGCATCGTCGCAAAGGGATTGCCCTGCGGAGTGTCGCTCTCTCCCAGTCCTTGGCCCGGCTCTGGTCGTCACATCCCGCGAGAAATTGAAAGTCCCTGTCGGATAGTTCGGCTGCCAGAAGTTATTCAGGAAAACTCTCTGCTCAAAGCCAGTCTTCAGGGAATGCCGCCCCTTGACCCATTGCAGGGCCGAAGAATAGCTCGTCAAGGTATGCGCAAACTTCGTATCCACGCAGCACTGCGTAAAGATTGAGAGAAAACCGGAATCCACGTTGATGGATGGAATCCGGTCCAGCCCGTTTCCTCCCAGGATCGACGGCAAGCCCACATCACTTAACGTTGGATATTTATTCGTCTGCCCCGGCGCTTTCACACGATCGACGCTCAAGCGGTTCGTCCACAGCATCGTGGGCGTGACCGACCAGTTGTATTCCAGCCCTCCGTTTTGCGCGTTCGTCGTGTAGATCGAACCGTCCCCGAAGTCTCCGCTTCCAATCACGGTCGGCGCGGTAAAAACGTCATGGTGACGGCTGTAGCGGCCTCCAAGCCGGTGTTTGGTGTTGATCTGATGATCGAGTTTCACGTCGAACTGCCACGCTGGATCCGAAGTAACAACTACCGTCCGGTAATTCGGGTCGGGGAACGCTAGCCCCTTAATATTGGCGTGCGGATAGAGATTGAGAATAGCCTGCCCCACCGGATCAATTTCGTTGGACGGGATCACGTTCGCTGTCGGCACCCCGTTAAGAAGGCCCATAAATTGCTGTCGCGTGCAAGTCTGGTCCCCGGGATTTGGTATACGCATGTGCTCGGATCGAAAATCCCGCCCGGACTCGCTGTCAGACTGCTGCTGCGAAAAATCACCGGTGCGCTCCGCGTCGGTCGGTACCACTCCCTCAATATTGATCGGGTCCTGCTGACGGCTCTTTTCGAAATCCGCGAAGAAGAAGGTCTTGTTCTTTACGATCGGTCCGCCTATCGCGAACCCGTACTGATCGCGAAGGTGATCGGGTTTGGCACCGCTGTTGAAATAGTCGCGCGCATCAAACGCCGAGCGCTGCCCGATACCACCATCCGCTGCCGTGAAACTAGTTCGATCCCTGCTTCATCACCATGTTGACGATCGTGCCGCCGTTATTCCCGAACTCGGCGGAGAAGCTGTTGTTCTGGACCTTGAATTCCTGCACGATCTCGACTGAAGGCTGGTAATAGACGTTTGAGTTCCCGCCCTCGCCCTGTTCCGGCGCGCTTAACGGGCGCCATCCAGCGTCATCTCCGCGGTCGCATTGCGCTGGCCGTTGGAAACAAAGTTTGTTCCCGGATGGATAGTTATCCGTTGATACCTGGCCCCGAAGTCTCCGTCACGCCTCCTGCAAGGAACACCAGTCCGAACATGCTGCGGTTGTAGAGAGGGATATCCTTCACGTATTCGTTCGTGACGTCTGTGCCCATTGACGCGCTCTCGGTATCCAGCAAGCGGTGCGGCTTGCGTTACTTCGACCGTGGTTATACGCCCCGAGGATGCAATTCGAAATCGATCGCTCGTCTGCTGATCCACCTGAAGATAATGCCCTTCTGCTCGATGGGCGGAATCCCTCGGCCTGCGCCCTGACGTGTACGACGCGGGCCGAAGTCCGGTCAGAATGTACAGGCCATTCTTGTCGCTTTTACCGTCGAGGAGATCCCCGTGGCATCGTTCGTGATGGTGATCGTCGCCCGCGTCACCATCGCCCCGCTCTGGTCCTTTACTACGCCTCGGACTTGGGCTGTATAACTCGCTTGCCCATACGAAACTACTGCCGTGAGCAATAATGAGAAGAGAAAAACAAACGTGTTCCACTTGGCAAAGTGACGGCAGACACTCATAGCATCCTCCGCAATGACTTTCATATTATTTCGAGTCAACACTATTACTTTCGTTTATGACGGAAGTCAAGACAATTCGTAGCAAAACTGAGGTCGACGCAGTCCCCTATAGCTCGGGTAAGAGCCGTCTCTGTCGGGCCTGTTTTACCGCTTGCGACTGCTTTCTTCTTGTTTCGAGAACTTTCACCTTGTACTCTGGTCCGCTGTCATACTTCTGTTTTCTCGGGTCCCGGCCACCTATGGCTTACATTGTACCTCCGTCGATATACTCTTCTTCTCGCGATCTTCTCATTCGCCCCGCTCGTCTGCTGAGTCAACCTGCTCAAGCAGCCAGACAAGGCAACCAATGGACCCTGAACAACCAGGCCATCACCGCCACATGGACCATTCGCGACCACGCTTTGGAATGGCATAGCCTCACCAACCATTTCACTCACCAGACCTTGCCGCTGACCGGCAGCCCGTTCGAGTTGGTGCCCAGAGAAGGCGCCATGCTGCGCTCCTCGGATTTCAAGCTGCTGTCCGATCCTGTCATCGAAGACATTCCCAATCCGACGAACTCATCGCGCGCCGCCGACCGTGTACCCGGGCGCCAGATCCGCATCGAACTTGAGAACCCTGCTGCGACCCTGCACCTCACGTGGAAAGCCATGCTCCGCGACGGCGCGAATTACATCCGCGAGGAGTTGACGATCCACGCCCTTGGTCAACCTGTCTCTTTGATCCAGATCAACCTCATCGACATCGTGCTGCCTGGTTCGCAAGTGTCCGGGCAGGTAAAGGGCTCGCCCATTACCGCGGGCACCTGGTTCGTCGGATTCGAGCATCCTCTCTCGGAGTGCCGCGTGCGCATGGATCGCGCCTCGTGCTGGCTCTCTCGCGAACTTCCTCTTCAATCACAGCAGAGCGTTACGTATTCGGCTGTGCTTGGAGTCACGCACACCGGCCAATTGCGCCGTAACTTCGGTAACTATCTCGAACTCGAACGCGCGCATCCGTATCGCACATTCCTGCACTACAACTCGTGGTACGACCTCGGATACTTCGACCGCTACAACGAGCAGGACGCGCTCGCCGTCGTCAACGCTTTCGGCGAGCAACTCACGACGCAACGTGGCGTGAAACTCGATAGCTTCCTGTTCGACGATGGCTGGGACGACCCCACCACGCTGTGGCATTTCAATCAGCGGTTTCCCGATGGGCTCACGAACGTAGCCAAAGCTGCGGCAAAGTTCAACGCGGCGCCCGGCATCTGGCTCTCGCCATGGGGCGGCTACGACGGACCGAAAGAGCAGCGCCTTGCATACGCTCGCGCCCACGGATCTCGAAACCAACGAAGGAGGGCTCGCTCTTTCCGGCCCGAAATACTACCGCTACTTCCGCGACACTTGCTTCGACATGATCGACAAGTATGGCGTGAACCAATTCAAGTTCGACGGCACAGGCAACGCCAACCAGGTGATCAAGGGCAGCGAGTTTGACAGCGACTTCGACGCCGCAATCCATCTCATCGGTGAACTGCGCGCGAAGAAGCCTGACATCTACATCAATCTCACGACGGGCACGTATCCGTCGCCGTTCTGGCTGCTCTATGCCGACTCCATCTGGCGCGGTGGAGACGATCACAGCTTCGCCGGCGTCGGATCGAATCGCCAGCGCTGGATTACCTACCGCGACTCGACATCTATCGCCACGTGGTCGAGGATGGTCCGCTGTTTCCCGCTGAACTCGCTGATGCTGCACGGCCTGATCTATGCCCGCTATGCCGAGCGCCTCAGCAGCGATCCCAGCAACGACTTTGCGGATGAAGTGCACTCCTATTTCGGCACAGGCACGCAGTTGCAGGAGATGTACATCACGCCCGCGTTGCTCTCGCCGCAAGACTGGGACGTCCTCGCCGAATCCGCGAAGTGGTCGCGCACGAATGCGCAGACGTTCTGGACGATTCGCACTGGATAGGAGGCGATCCCGCGCAAGCTCGAAGTCTATGGCTGGGCCGCATGGTCGCCGTCAAAATCGATTCTGACGTTAAGAAATCCAAGCGATCACGCGCAGGACTTCACCGCGAGCCTCTCCTCCTTCTTGGATCTGCCTGCGGGCGCTGCATCGTCTTACACGGCACACACTCCATGGAAGTCCGCGCAGCGCGAAGCCGAGAAATGAAGATCAGCAGTGAAGAGCCACACACGTTTCATCTGCAGCCGTTCGAAGTGATGACACTGGAATGGACGCCAGTGAACTAGCGTGTAGTCATGGCAACGGTTTGCAGCCCGTGGCAATGGTACGATCGTCTCAGGTTTGGCATCTTAAATTTCTGAGTACGTCTGCCATGAAAGCCGCAATCCTTTCCTCTCCCGCTCCGATTGCTGAACGTCCATTGCAGATCGTTGATGTGGCGGATCCGCGCGTACGCTCTGGACATGTCTTGCTGCGCGTGCGCGCCTGTGGCGTGTGTCGCACCGATCTGCACATCGTCGAGGGAGAGTTGCCGCCGAAACAGTTGCGCATCATTCCGGGCCACCAGATCGTGGGCGAGGTGATCGGCGGAGCTGTCGACGGCATCCCGATGGGCACGCGCGTGGGTGTGTCGTGGATCGGCGGCACGGATGGCACGTGCCCGTACTGCCAGAAGGGAATGGAAAACCTGTGCGACTCGCCGACGTTCACGGGCTACACCGTCGCGGGTGGGTACGCGCAGTATGCGTTCGCGCGCAACGACTTTGTGTTTCCATTGCCTGAAGCGCTGGATGATCTGCATGCAGCGCCGCTGTTATGCGCCGGCATCATTGGGTTCCGCAGTCTGCGAGTCGCTGGCGTGCAACCGGGAGAGCGTGTAGGCCTGTTTGGTTTTGGCGCGTCGGCGCATCTTGCGATTGCTGTGCTGCAAGCGTGGAAGTGTGAAGTGTATGTGTCAACGCGCGGCCAGTCGCATCGGCGACTCGCGGAGTCGCTGGGCGCGACCTGGGTTGGGGGCGAGACCGACAAGCCTCCGCTTGAACTGGATCGAGCGGTTACGTTTGCCCCTAGCGGGGATGTGGTCATCGCTGCACTGAGCAGCCTGCGCAAGGGTGGCGTGGTGGCAATCAATGCGATTCATCTGGATCGCATACCTCAGTTCGATTACGACACGCTGCTGTGGGGCGAGCGGCAGATACGCAGTGTAGCCAACATGACGCGTGAAGATGCGCGCGACTTTCTTGCGCTTGCCGCAGAGATAGGCTTGCGGCCTAAGGTGACTGCGTTCTCTTTGGATCAGGCGAACGAGGCGTTGTTGGCCGTTAAGAGAGATGCGATCGATGGGGCGGCCGTGATCGTCCCCTAAGTTGTTGATTTCACACCTATGTAAATTCTATATACGTTCCTGCAGGAACATTCTAATGCACAACTGTGTACTTACATTTAAGTATTATGTCATTGATTTCAGGAAGGATAGGGTTCACAGGTTGAGGAATAGCGTTTTGTGAAGAGTGGATTTCAGCGGCGGGAATAAACATGCAATCGCTGAAAGTGTTTTGGGCATAGTCGCCTGGTCGCAACCTTTAAGCTCTTGCAAAGCGATCAGACGGTCTGACCGTAATTCAGGAGCGACTCGCGCGAACAACAATGTGTCGTCGTATTCACTTCAGCCTCGTCGCGCTGCTTCGATGGTGGCGATGTCGATCTTCTTCATTGTCATCATGGCCTCGAAGGAGCGCTTGGCCTCAGCGCCACCAACCGCAAGCGCGTCGGTCAGAACGCGCGGGGTGATCTGCCAGGAAAGACCCCAGCGGTCCTTGCACCAGCCGCACGCGCTTTCCTGACCGCCATTGCCGACGATGGCATTCCAGTAGCGGTCTGTCTCTTCCTGATTTTCCGTCGCGATCTGGAACGAAAAAGCCTCGGTGTGCCGGAACGCCGGGCCGCCGTTGAGACCGAGACAAGGGATTCCGACAACAGTGAACTCCACCGTCAGGACATCGCCCTCTTTGCCGCTCGGATAGTCACCGGGCGCTTTGTGAACAGCGGTGACTTTACTATCGGGGAACGTAGCAGCGTAGAAGCGCGCCGCGTCAAGTGCATCCTTGTCGAACCAGAGGCAAATCGTGTTCTTTGGCTTCATGCTTCTATACCCAGTCTCAGTGGCAATTAATTGTCATGATCTGATGCAATCGGCGTTTCAGATGTTTGCACTCGACGCCTTCTGAATTATATCGATGGCACGGATCGACTTCGCCGTGGAAACGCCTTTTGTGGTGGTGCTTACTAGTCTGGCCAAGCCCCCAGAACGCCGAGACATGTCGAGAGCTAGCACGACTGAGGTATTTGGCTCCAGGGAATCCTCGTCACACTACTGTACCGTAATCGTCTCCGATCTCTTGTACGTCTTTCCGGTGCTGTCCCAGGCCTGCACCACCACTTTTCTAGTACCGACGCTGAGGGTCAGTGGAGTGCGAAGCGAGCTGGCCGAAACGCTATATTTTGAGACACCGTCCACGTAAATCTTCATGGAGGTGATCGGCGAGGAGCCCGTCGCGTAGGCTACGAACTGCACCGGGTTGCTGTAGAGCGCGTCCACACTCGGGGAAACCACAAACACGCCGGTCAGCAGCGGCGGATAACCGGCGGCCACCGCCGGGGCCTGCAAGGTGGCAGTCGGCAACCGCCCGGCCTGACTGGGATCGAAGGCAACAAAACCCAGGCTGAACGCCGGCGAGTTGGCGCTGAGCGTGTAGTCGTCAGCTGCGGGGTTAACGAAGAGAGGATCGGCGAACAGCGAATGCACGTCCTCTCCCTGGGCTTGCCATTGGGCGAAACCTAGCCAGGTTATCTGTGGCTGCTCTATGGAATTCACGGCCGCATAAGGCGTCTTGAAAAACGGCTTTCCCGGCTGCCCCCCATTGACCGCTTTGTCGAAGTACAGATTGTTATCAAACTGGAAGTAGTCGGTGCAGACCGTCTTGCCCTGGCAGTACCAATATCCGTACTGAGTCGTCGGTTTGTCATAGAAGAAAACATTGTTTTGGAACTGGAACGACAGGAACGTGGTGTCATTGTGGCGAGCCATCGCTCCCATGCCGCCGTACACGAGAATATTGTTACTGAACACGTTGGGCGGCGTGGAAGTCGGCGGTGCGGTTGGCGACGAGTTCACGTGCAGGCTGGCGTCGGTCGTCCGGTACACCAGGTTATTTTGAACGAGGACTCCCAAGGCACCCTGATCCGTGTAAAGACCCCAGCCGCCGTAGCCGGCCGGGTCGTGGTTGACGTCGTGAACCTTATTGTTCAGGATCTTGTTGCCCGTATTCAGGCCCGAGAGATAGTAGACTCCGCCCATATCGCTGGTCACGCCTTGACCCAGATTGTGAAGGTGATTGAATTGCACGATGTTATCGTGGGAGCGATTGCACGAGTAGTTCCAGTTGAATCCGACTCCCACAGCATTGTTGTAAAAATCGGATACCTCGTTGTGCTCTATCAGGATGTGGTGGGCGTCTCCCACATGGATGCCATAGGCCCCTGCGAGCACTCGCCCGCCGCCAGTAATCAGGTTGTTTCCGATGTAGACGTTTTGGGGCACCGTTTGATCGGTATTGCAAGTCGTAACTTTCGCCCCCACCCGGATACCACCCGCCCCGGTGTCGTAAATCAGCCCATCCTGAAATTGCGCCAGATAGGGCGTTGCGCCGCCCGGGATGCCCGGGCCCTGAAATTCGATGCCATGGGCGCCGGTATGCGCGATGGTGTCGCCTTCGAAAACAACTCCCGTGGAGTTGGTCAAGCTGAGGGCGGACGGAGTCGTGGCATCAGCTTGGCTGCCAACATAGCCATCGGTTGGAACCTGCCAGTCGCTGTGCGCGAAAGTGAGTCCCTGGAACGTGACGTAGCTCAGCTGGCTTGCTGTAAGTATCTGTTGCAATTTGGGAGCAATGATTTCGGCGCTGCCCAGCACCTCGCCAGCCTTGGGTATGTACGTCAAGACTCCGGAGGAACGATCGAGGTAAAACTGAGCGGGCTGTTTGAGTGCTTCTTTTACATTGGCAAGCAGGAAATGATGCCCAGGAATAAATCCAGAATAGCCACTCTTCTTTAGAGTTTTTTTCGTAACAATGCGGCGAGTGGTTGTGTTCACCGAAACGATCCGCATGTGGGAGACGTTCCATGCCTCAAAGACGATCAAGTCCACATCTCCAAGGTTGGCCATGGTCGCAGGAACACCGCCGGCGGGAGGGATGTCATAGGAAAGCTGGTCAACGGTAGTGGTGCTCCCCGTCGTGCTGTATGCACCCGTGACGTAAAGGTAGCCATTCGGTGTCGTGCGCGCCGGATACCGGCGAGCGCCGTTTACCCATAGCTGCGTGAAGTACGTCCCCAAGGGCAGGGTGGTTTGCCAGCGCCCGTTCGAATTCTGCACCCAGTTAGTCAGGAGTTGGCCTGCGCTGATGACTGGCGCCTCGCCAGGGTAGTTTGCGTACACGATGGGAGTGGTGGCAGTGCCGGAGTCCACCAATGTGAAGGTCCACGTGGCGGGTAGAAAGTAGGTTCCGTTCCGGATGAACACGGTGATGGTTCTGCCGCTCAACTGGGTCTTCAGCGCCTGGACCGCAAGCCGAGCGCGGTCCACAGTTCGAAACGGCTGAGATATCGACCCCGGCCAGGTGTCGTCGCCGTTGGTAGCGACATAGAAGTCGGCGGTAGTGGCGCCCTGGACGGTCCGTGGCATTTGCGCGAATCCGTCTCGTGGCGCGATCAGACCTACCGCCAGTAACAATACTGCGACCGCGACAGGACAAGCCCGCTTACTGGCTCGAGTCGAAAGCTGTGCGTGCTTTGTCATAAATAGTCTCCCGTTCATTTCTGTGAAACCCTTCCTAACCGGTTCCCCGCAAAGCGGTGGATTCATATCGTTGCGGAGTAGGGGCTCAAGAAGAAGCCTGCAGTTCTAAGAGTTCCTGGGGTCTAAATCTGAGAAGATCGGATTGCAGCTATCTGAAATTTTCGGCTGGGCACTCTTACTGCCAAACGTCGCGACCTTCACGTCGAAGCTAGGCTCGTTGAATACGCCGCGCAGTGACAGCAATCACACTCTATGCGAAGGATGGAAAGTCCAGCTTCGTAAGTGACCAGCTCGGACTAGGGTGAAGTATGGCCTGAGTACAACAGTTACTGGTCGAGTTTCGGAATATCCTTAGATCGCGATGACTTCACGCAACGAATTTAATCCGATTCTTTGCGAATCTTCTTTCGAGCACGCTTTCGCGCCAAGGCTTGTTTGACTCGGCGCTTCGCGCCCGGCTTCAGGTAGAAGGAGTGGCGCTTCACTTCTCCGGGGATGTTTTCCGTTTGAACCGAGGGCTTGAACCGGCGGAAGGCGTTGTCTATCGCCATCCTGCAGCCGAACTTCTGCCACACTGGTCACTTTCGAGCAGTCGTAAAAGTTGGAGCTTGCTCAGTATCTGGCACAGTCAGTCAGATTGATTGCAAGCTGACACTCCGGACGGAAATGGACACGTCACTCCGAGTAGCCCTCGTCTTGGGTGTCTTCTTCATCTTTGTTGTCGTCTTCCTCTTCGTCTTCTTCCTCTTCGTCCGGCTCCTCCCGCAGGAGGGCATTGGCGGGGATACGACGATTAAAGGAGTCGGCGACGAAGTGTTCTGGATTCATTCGCTGCATGCCCAATGGTACGCCTCGCCACCCTTGGCAAACGACAAAGTGCATACACTGCTATAATGATGATTGAGGCGGTTACGTTTTTCTCCTCTTTCAGATCTTCTGACCTAAGCAAGTCCATCTGAAGTTGTTGCACCTTAGGCTTTTCAGCGCAGCGGACCGGCTGCCGCCTTTCGTCTTTAGCGATCTTGCACAGGCGCGGTCGATGCAGAACTCGCCACAGGAAGGTCGCTCTCTGGGAACGCAAGCAATATTTCCTTAAGGATGTGCCCAGCCTGCGGATTGATTACATCACGGAAAGCCCCTCCGGTCTCAACGCGGTAGTGTGACGGTGGAGGAATCTTCCGCATAGTTCTCGTTACTCATTTCTCACGAAGGACACAAGACATCATGAAGAACATCAGATTTGTTGTGAAAGTGAACCATGGCGGCACTCGCGCTCCCTCGTACGTGCAGCGAGTTGAGCCGACTCCAATCCATATGACAACCAACCGTAAGCTGGCGCTGCTGATGGGAAGATTCACGGCGGAAGATGCGATCAAATCGCTGCAAAACTCTCGGTGCAGCCCGGAATTGGAGTCCGTCCGGGACCGGGCCTGAGTTGTGGGAGTATCGGAAACACGTGTAACTGGTGAAGATCCGCATTTCTCTCATTAATGTCAATGAGGGCGTACGACCAATATTGATCAGTTTCGCGTGCTGGAATGTAGGACAATCGTAGTAAGAGTCTGCGGAGGTGGAGTATGACGATGACAATTGTGGCTGTGATCTTCGGAGTTTTCGCTATTGGTCTGATCGTCCTTCTCATCTACAAGAGCACGCTCACGATGCACAGAGATGACCAATTGTTTCTGGATGACGCGAGTTCGCATATGCACGCGGAGCAGACGGAACTGCTGGCCAAGGTCAACCGGCTTGTCATCCCGACACGCGTGTTCAGTATCGGGTCTGGTGTGTTTCTGATGGTGCTCACGGCGATGTGGCTCTACCAGAAGCTGAACGTACTACAGTAACGTCGAAAGCGGGGCCACTTGCCCCTGACTGCCACCGTCCAACCACCCGGCTGAAAACCGGCCCTAGTTGACGAAAAATCCTATTACGCTCACTGAGCTGTCAATGCCGCATTCGCATGGATTCGTCTACTAGCATCTCTCCACTAGCATCTCTCCACGACTGCCGTGCAGCGTCCTCTATTGCGGTGCTTCTGTACCCTGAGACTCCAATAAAACGTGCCGTTCTTGTGTGTCTAGAACTCAATCACGTGCCGGTGATTTGACGTTGAGAATGGAATTTTATTCACTCGCATCCATAGCCTGGTTTCAACAGCCAGGATCAGTCGCGCGGGCGTAGGAACCCGCTTTAGTTGTGGGAATCAACGGTGCTAATGGTCCGCTTCAAGCGTGGAGTAAGGACTTCGTCACAAACAAAGCGTATCGTTAACAAAGTAGATTGTTCGTGATGCGATGAAAAAGCTCCGATTTTTGATTTCTCTGCATGGCTGCGAGAACGATTTCCAAGTGGCGCAAGCCCAATGCGCGGAAGATACCGCCCGCAAGCTGGGAATCGATGCGGAAATTCTGCTTGCGGAGGATGACGCCGTAAACCAGAGCACTCAATTGTTGAGGGCGATCCAAAGCCAGAAGGAACTCCGACCCGATGCGATTGTGCTGGAGCCAGTCGGGGGGACAGCCTTGCCGCAAGTGGCCAAAGCGGCGAACGCAGCAGGGATCGGCTGGGCGGTCCTGAACCGGCGGCCGGAATACTTGACAGAACTTCGCAGGCAGGGAAAAGCACCGGTGTTCACAGTCAGTGCCGATCACGAGGAGATCGGGCGCATACAGGGCCGACAGTTCGCCGCGTTGCTGCCCACGGGAGGCTCGGTTCTTTATATCGAGGGACCATCGCGGAGTTCTTCCGCCCAGAAGCGCACAGCAGGGATGCTGGCGACGAAACCATCGAACATTCAAACTGCGATGCTAAGGGCAAACTGGACTGTGGAAAGCGCGACACACGCAGTATCGGCATGGTTGAGGCTGTCCACCTCGCGAAGCGCACCGATCGGTCTTGTCGCGGCCCAGGACGATGCCATGGCTATGGGGGCGCGTGAAGCATTTCAGCAGATCGTCAGCGATCAAGAGCGAGCACGATGGCTGAGCCTCCCTTTTACAGGATGTGATGGCCAGCCAGCGACGGGCCAGGTTTGGGTGAGAGAGAAGCTGCTAACGGCCACGATCTACCTCTCACCACTTACAGGGATGGCGATGGAGATTCTTGTGGCCGCAATACGGAATGGAACCCAACCACCGGAAAATTCCTCCGTAACCCCGGTCTCAATTCCTGCGCTCGACACATTCGGTGCGCGAAGATCGTAAACTCGCTGCGCTGGTGGTTCTTTCCATCATTTAAGAAGGAATACCAGCGCGTGCTTACGTTGGAACTTGCAACTCCTAAATAAACACCGTGACTGTCGGTGGTTCCTGAAAAATTGCGATCGCAAAGAGGCGGATTGGGTCAGACGTTCAGACGCCATGGATCTGCGCTGCCTGAACTTTGTTGTGTTCCTGGTCCGAGTCTTTACCGGTAATTGCTGCCCGCGGCTGCCTACCTCGCCAATATAAACGTCGCGATCAGGATTACGCAGAAGGCTGAGGCGTGTTTCAGTTCGTTCCAGCCTAGCTTGCGCACCACCAGCGGGCCTGGTTCCTGGATGAAGTAGAACCATCCGCGGAAGAGGAGCGGGGCGAATGCGAGGGAGGCGATGGGAGGCATCAGCCGATTGAGGCAGGCGATCGTGATGATGGTTGTCATCAAGGCCTGGCCAATGGCGAATCCCCAGCCGCGTTGCAGCTTGGCGCGGAAGCCTTCGATTTTGGCCGTGTGCAGGCGCAGTTGAACGTAGTGGATCTGGTCGCCGGCGAAGAGAATGTTGGCGAGCCAAAGCATGCCGGCGGTGACGTCGAACTCTCCCGTGATGACGTAGTATGCGGCCGGTGCAGCGGCAGTCAGGCCGACGATCCCAACCATCTCCGAGGCCATGCGTGCGCGGCGTCCGAGCTTCTTCAAGAGGGCTTGTCCGATGAAGGCGGCGGCTACGGCGGCTGCCAGAGGCCACAGATCGGCATTGCGTCCGGCCCAGAGCAGGACCGCGAGGGCGAGGGCGGCTATGGCTCCCAAAATCATGGCGAGGGTTCTTACGATGCGGCGCTCGTCATGCGATTCGGCGCGAATGACGGCGGTTCCGATCAGGCTTTCGAGCGGGGTTCGCAGCCAGAACAGGGCGAGCGCCGCGGCGGACAGCAGAATCAATGGAAAGATGTGGCTGGCCTGACGGAAAGCCACGCCGGCTCCGGTGATCATGGGGACGATCAGCAATCCCCAGGCGCCGTGTTCGCGGGGAACGATGAGCGCGCGGCGGCGTTCGCGGCGGGCTTTCTCAAATACGTCGGTTTCGGTTGAGTGGATTGATGCGGAAATGTTTGGTGTAACAATGTGATTGAGACCTGCAGAATTCAGTATTCCCACGACAGCACCCCAAGGGCGAAAGCCCCGATTTCTTAACGAGCCCACGGCACGGCTGAAGCCGTGCCCTTCCAAAACTTTCTAATTCCCGGTGTACCCTCGCCACACTTGGGACGAACAAAGTCAAAGTCCCCGCTCCAAACGTCGCAAAGTGCGCGCCGTTTAGAACGGGGCACGCTCGAGCCTGCTTGAAGAGGTCCGCCTGCGCGAACTCGAAAGCCAAGGCAGCTGTCCCTACGTAACATTTGTTTCCCGAACGCATCAGCGCCATCCTGCCATGTGAATGTGAGTCATGCCTTTGACGGCGCGCATGTATTGGGCGCGCTCGAAGGCTCCCGGATCAGGGCAACGCAGCTGACTCATGCTGCCTTGCATTTGTGCGACGGATTCGTACTCGTGCTCTTCCATCCACTCACGGAGTTCGCGCTCGAGGTGGCGCAGGTGATTGACGCCGTGCCGCATCAGAGACGAGCAAAGCATGGTCACGTTCGCGCCGACCATGAGCAACTTCACGGCATCCTCGGCGCTGTGAACGCCACCGGTTCCCGCCAGGCTCGCCTGAACACGGCCATAAAGAATCCCGATCCAGGTCAAGGGCAGGCGCAATGCCTGGGGAGTGCTTAGCAGAACGTTGGGACGAATTTCCAGCTCTTCGAGATCGATGTCCGGCTGATAAAAGCGGTTGAAGAGAACCAGGCCATCGGCTCCAGCATCATCGAGACGGCGGGCGAAGTTCGCGAGATTGCTGAAGAACGGGCTCAACTTCACGGCAACCGGAATGGTGACGGTTTCCTTTACTGCGCGAACGATGTCCAGATAGGTTTTCTCGATGTCAGCGGCGGTGAGGCGCGGGTCGGTGGGAATGAAGTAGATGTTGCACTCGATGGCATCGGCTCCGGCGCGTTCGATCTCGGCGGCGAATTTCGTCCACCCGCCAAGCGTGGTGCCGTTGAGGCTGGCGATAATCGGCAGGCCGACCGAGGCCTTCGCCTTGCGGATATGTTCCAGGTATCCCTCAGGGCCGGTGTGGAATTCGCTGGGCTGCGGGAAATAGGTGAGGGACTCGGGGGAACTCTCGGTCCCGGCGGTCATGTGGTATTGCAGGTCCATTTCCTCCTGACGGAGTTGCTCTTCGAAGAGCGAGTAGAGGACGATGGCGGAGGCTCCGGCATCTTCAAGGCGGCAGATTCCATCCACATCGCGGGAGAGCGGCGAAGCTGATGCAACGAGGGGAGAGGGCAGCTTCAGGCCTAGATATGTCGTGCTGAGATCCATTGTGTTTCTCCTTCTTTCACTTTCGCCCTAAAGGAAGTCAAAGTCCCCGCTCTGAAACGTCGCAAAGTGCGCGCCGTTTTAGAACCGGGCACCCTTTTGCTTATTTCACACCCACCGGGGTTGGCTTCTCTGGCTTCGCCTGTGCCGGTGATTCTTTTACTGGCTCTGTTGTTACTGGTTCCGGTTTGCGGCTGGCCATGTATTCGTACATATGGAATCTGGCTTCGACATCTTTTTGCGCCAGCTTCCACAGGCGGTCGGCATCTTCCGGCTTGCTCTTGGTGAGCATCTTGAAGCGCGTCTGCTGCAGCAGGTACTCCTGCACCTTGCGGCTGGGAGCGCGCGAGTCGAGCGCCAGCGGGTTCTCACCCGTCGCCGCCTTCTCGGGGTTGTAGCGGTAGAGCAGCCATTGTCCGGTTTCGACTGCGATCTTCTGGTCGGTCATGGCGGTGGTCATGTCGATGCCATGCGCGATGCAGTGCGAGTAAGCAATGATGATGCTTGGCCCGTCGTATGCTTCGGCTTCGAGGAAAGCCTTCAGCGTGTGCTCGTCTTTTGCGCCCATGGCGACGCTCGCGACATAGACGTTGCCGTATGTCATCGCCATGAGTCCGAGATCCTTCTTTGGACCAGGCTTTCCGCCGGCGGCGAATTTCGCAACCGCGCCGCGCGGAGTGGACTTGGAGGCCTGTCCGCCGGTGTTGGAGTAAACCTCGGTGTCAAGGACCAGCACGTTGACGTTGCGTCCGCTGGCCAGTACGTGGTCGAGGCCGCCGTATCCGATGTCGTACGCCCAGCCGTCGCCGCCCATGATCCAGACGCTCTTCTTGACGAGCATGTCAGCGACCGAGAGCAGTTGCTTCGCATCCGGCGTATTCAGCTTCTGGAGTTTCTCTTTCAGAAGAGAAACACGTTGGCGCTGCTCGTAGATATCGGATTCATCTTTCTGTTTGGCATCGATGATCGCGGTGATGAGGTCATCGCCGATGTTTCCATTGAGGCGCTTCAGCAGTTCGTGCGCGAACTCCGTCTGCTTGTCGATGGAGACGCGGAAGCCGAGTCCGAACTCGGCGTTGTCTTCGAATAGCGAGTTCGACCAGGCTGGGCCGCGGCCATCGGCATTCTTGCTCCACGGAGTCGTGGGCAGGTTGCCTCCGTAGATGGATGAGCAACCGGTGGCATTGGCTACAATGGCGCGATCGCCAAAGAGCTGGGAAACCAGCTTCACGTAAGGTGTTTCGCCGCATCCGGAGCAGGCGCCAGAGAACTCGAACAGCGGTTCTTGCACCTGTTGCTGGCGGATGGTGCCGACCTTGATCTTGCGGCGATCGAGTTCTGGAATGTTGAGGAAGAAGTTCCAGTTCTCGCTTTCGGAAGCGCGCAACGGGGGCTGCGGGACCATGTTAATGGCCTTCAGACGAGTTTCCTGCTTGTTCTTGACCGGGCAGACATCGACGCAAACGCCGCATCCGGTGCAATCTTCGGGAGCGACCTGGATGGTGTACTTCATACCAGCCCATTCCTTGTCCCGAGCGTCGCAAGCCTTGAAGCTCTTTGGCGCGGCCTGCAGTTCCTTGCTGTCGTACACTTTGATGCGAATGACGGCGTGCGGGCATACCATGGCGCACTTGCCGCACTGGATACAGATCTTCGAATCCCACGCGGGGATTTCGAGAGCCAGGTTGCGCTTCTCCCATTTCGCGGTGCCGGTGGGGAAGGTGCCATCGCAGGAGAAGGCGCTGACGGGGAGTTCGTCGCCCTTGCCTGCATAGATGGTGCCGAGGACTGCCTGTTCGAATTTCGGCGCGCCGGGGAAAGCGGCCGGGATGGAGTTCCTGCTGGTCACGGCGGCAGGAATCTTTACTTCGTGCAGATGGGCCAGTGTCTCGTCGACTGCCTGCAGGTTTTTCTTGACGACATCCTCGCCTTTACGTCCGTAGCTGTAACGGATGGACTTGCGGATGGCTTCGATGGCTTCGTCGCGCGGCAGAACTTTCGAGATTGCGAAGAAGCAGGTCTGCATGATGGTGTTCATGCGCGATCCCATCCCGGTATCTTTCGCGACCTGGTAAGCATCGATGGTGTAGAACCGGGCTTTTTTTGCAATCAGTTGTTGCTGCACTTCGCGGGGAAGGTGATCCCAAATCTCGTCGGGGCCGAACGGGCTGTTGACGAGGAACACGCCGCCTTCGACCAGCGAGCTGAGCATGTCGTAGCGCTCGAGGAATATCCATTGATGGCAGGCAACGAAGTTCGCCTTTGAAACCAGATAGCTGGAGCGGATCGGCTGCGGTCCGAAGCGCAGGTGGGAGACGGTCATGGCCCCGGATTTCTTGGAGTCGTAAACGAAATATCCCTGAGAGTAGTTATCGGTGTTCTCGCCGATGATTTTGATGGAGTTCTTGTTTGCGCCCACGGTGCCATCGGCGCCAAGTCCGTAGAAGAGCGCGCGGACTACGCTCTCGGGCTCGGTCGAGAAAGCCGCATCGTATTCGAGGCTGGTGTGGGTGACATCGTCGTTGATGCCGATGGTGAAGTGATCTTTTGGCTCCGGCTTGGCCAGATTGTCGTAGACGGCTTTGACCATCGCCGGGGTGAATTCTTTGGAGGAGAGGCCGTAGCGGCCGCCGACCACCTTGGGCGGGGCATTCAACTTTCCGTAACCCAGCTTCAGGCCTTCGTTCAAGGCCGTAACAACATCGAGGAAGAGGGGTTCGCCGATCGCGCCGGATTCTTTCGTGCGGTCGAGGACGGCGATCTTTTTGACCGTGGCGGGGAGAGCTTCCATGAAGGACTTCACGCAGAACGGGCGATAGAGGCGGACCTTGAGCAATCCGACCTTTTCGCCTTTCGCGTTGAGATTCTCGACGGTTTCGTGCGCGACTTCTGCGCCCGAGCCCATGACTACAACGACGCGCTCGGCATCGGGTGCCCCGACATAATCGAACAGGCGGTACGAACGTCCGACAACTTCGGCGAACTTATCCATAACTGCCTGGACTTTGGCTGGGGCAGCGTCGTAATAAGAATTTGCGGCCTCGCGGATCTGGAAGAACACGTCGGGATTCTGGGCGGTGCCGCGCAGCACCGGATGATCCGGCGAGAGGGCGCGCTGGCGATGCTCGATGACGCGGTCCATGTTGATCAGCGCGCGCATGTCGTCTTCGTTGAGCATCTCGATCTTGTTGACTTCGTGCGAGGTGCGGAATCCGTCGAAGAAGTGCAGGAAGGGAATGCGGGTTTCAAGCGAAGCGGCGTGCGCAATCAGCGCAAGGTCCTCGGCTTCCTGAACCGAGTTGGAGCAGAGCATCGCCCAGCCAGTGGTGCGGCAGGCCATGACGTCGGAGTGGTCGCCGAAGATCGAGAGCGCGTGGGTCGCGATGGTGCGGGCGGTAACGTGGAAAGCCGTCGGGGTAAGCTCACCGGCGATCTTGTTCATGTTGGGGATCATCAGCAACAATCCCTGCGACGCGGTGAAGGTAGTGGAGAGGGACCCGGTCTGCAACGCGCCGTGGACGGCACCGGCGGCTCCGCCTTCGCTTTGCATCTCGACTACATGGGGCACGCTGCCAAAGGCATTGGGCACGTCCTCGGAAGCCCATTGGTCCGCCCATTCGCCCATCGGGGACGACGGTGTGATGGGGTAAATGGCGATCACCTCGCTCACGCGATAAGCGACGTGTGCGACCGCCTCGTTGGCGTCCATGGTCTTAAATTTCCGCTTCATTGACATCCCCCGTTCAGATTTCTCGACAGGAACCACTGGAGTAGTTCTGCGATAACAAGAGGATAGGGAAGGTGTGGAGGAATGTCGGGACGTGGGTTCACATGGGGGTGTGATCGAAATCACACATAGCCGAGAACCTCATTGGATTCATAGAATTGCGGGAAGGTCTTTTCGGGCGTTCTGGCGAAGGTTTTTTGCGACGGAAGGAGGCATGGAAGCGACCGATCGGTCGGTGGCGGAAGTCAAAAAGCCCACCCTTCTCGCAACATGGCGAGAAGGATGGGCCGCGTTTGCTCCGGCATCACTCGAGGTCTGTTGGGTCGTTAAACAGGACCGTGAGCTTGATGCTGCCATGACCGAACTGCGGGAAGTTGGTTTTGGTACGGTCACCCGCGTCCAGGGTTGAGGCGGTATCATCGGGAGGAAATAGCACAAGCGAATTCAGGAATGCGAGCAGTGCATCCTGATCGGCTGGTTTCAGGGCGGCGTAATTGTTGCGGGAGGTGAGAGACTCGCCTCCGTGGCGAAGGATTACGTCGTTCAGGTTTATGCTGCGGCCATCGTGTCCATAAGGGCCGCTGGTGCCCACGCCCCACAGGGGACGCGTGAGGAACTGGGTTTGCATCGTGCCGTCCCAGTTGCGCTCGTAGAAGTTTGCTCCGAGATCGTGACGCTTGAAGTCGCTGTAGATGTCGTGCACCAGGAACGGATTCCCGGAAGGCAATTTCAACGATGGATATCCGCTGCCGTCATCTTTGCTGTAGTACATCGTCGACGCAGTAGCGTAGAGCGTGTTGAAGATGCCGTTCACGGGATCGTAAGTGGTTTCGACATCGGCGACACGGCGATCGTGGTTGATGGTCATATTGTCGATGTGGCAGGTTCCACAGCCAACCTTGTCGAAAATGGCGCGTCCCCGTTGGGTCGTGGCGGTCTGCTGGTAGTGGGCGGGTTTGAAATAGTTGAGCAGATAGAACTCGAGATGGTCGACCAGAGCGGGATCGATCTCGTTGCCGTTTTGCGCATCCGGCGCGGGGGGCGGACTGATCTTGTCCTTGGAGCCGTCGAGCACCATGCCCGATGGCGTGACCACGCGACCGCCATTGCTGGCGGCCAGAAGGTCAGGATCGGAGGAGTCCTCCAGCCCCATCTCTTTGTGCATGGCGCCGACGATGAATTCGCGAATGGAGATGGTCGATCCTTCGGCGAAGAATGGCTTGACGCGCAGATCCGGATCGACACCGATGACCTTGGAGGTGTCGAAGGTGCCATCCGGATTGCCGGTGATGGTGCCGAACTGCACGCCTTTGGTGAACAGGGTGAGCGTGACGGATTGTTTCGACTTTTGTGCCCTGGCAACGGCGAGGTCACGGATGGCGCGGAGATCGGCGGTCATTTCGTCGGCCAGCATTTCCTTGATGCCCAATCCGAACAGGTGTGCTACGTCCCGGCTATCCGGACGGGTGGCTACATCTCCGCCCGATCCGGCAGAGCCCCGTGGACGGGCATGGCATCCGGCGCAACTATCGGAGACACCGGCGCCGATGGCGCCGTCAGTATTGAGGTCACCGATGCCGTCCCCTTCATTGGGACCGAGTCCCTGCGCCATCGTGAACTTCCGCTGGAACAGTTGGCGTCCGCGGCGGATGGAGCGAAAGGGATCTCGCTTGATGATGTAGAGCGACGAGCCAGGCGTCAGGATGCTGCCGCGTCCGGCGCCGATTTCGTCGGTCAGGGATTTGTTGATTCCAGCGGCGGCAGTGTTCGTCGCCTGCGTGTTGTCGATCATCTGCGCTCTACCTGCTGCGACGAGCATGAGCACACAAATGCAAAGGTTCAAGAATGTACGCTGACTCACGGCTTTACCTCTCCTTCTAGTTGGCGGGATGTCCCGATTGGCGTGATGTCTTGCCGGCATGCCGGAACTCGACTTGGATCCCCAGCGGCCCCAAACCGCATACAGAAAGGCTTTTGCCCTTCTGCTTCTAATAAAGCAATCGAGAAAGGCGCCTGGAAGACGACAAAAGGTGACTGTTTTTTTACAAATGCATGGCAAACCCGAGCCGGCCGGGTAGCACCAGAGACTTTCGTTTAGCTTGCCCGCAAGTATTGACTCTGCGGATTAAATGGGGGACACTCGTGGCCTACCAGCCTGGGGTGCATCCGTTGGAACCCACGTTGTCGTCTTTGATGGAAGCTGCTGATCGTGGAGATCCCTTGGCCACGAGCACTCTTTTCAGCGCCTTGTACTCGCAACTGCACCGGCTGGCAAAACACGAGTTATACCGACAGGGCGTTCCGGTCACGCTAAGTGCGACAACACTGTTGCACAACGCGTATCTGGAGATTGCGGACAAAGACGCAAAGATATTTCCCGATCGGGCACGTTTCATGGGGTACGCGGCACGAGTGATGCGCGGCCTGATTATCGACCATGCGCGCAGCCGGCAGGCACAGAAGCGAGGGGGACAGTTCGAAATCACCACTCTGGCATCAGGCGCTGAAGAGGTTGTCGATCATCGCGAGCTGGTTCGGATCAACGAAGCGTTGGATGAACTGGCGAAAGCCGAACCTGAGCTGGCCGGGATCGTTGACCTGAAGTTTTTCTGCGGATTTACCTTCGCTGAGATCGGCGCCATGAAGGGCATTTCGGAACGGACCGTGCAGCGCCAGTGGGAGAAGGCGCGCATTTACCTGCACCGCACGATTCGCGCGAATTTGGAATAAGCACACGCATGTTCACCCTTACCCCTGACCGTTGGCAGGAAATCAGCCCGTACCTCGACGAGGCTCTCAGCCTTCCCGACGAAGAGCGCGCGAAGTGGCTGCAAGAACTGCAGACGACGAAACCCGAGATTGCAGAGAGCCTCCGCAATCTGCTCGATGAGCATGCGGAGGCCGCGCAGGAGCGTTTTCTTGAGGGGAGGATAGTCCGGCCGGCAATGGAGTCGTCTCTCGCGGGACAGGTTGTCGGCGCCTACACGCTGCTGTCGCCGATCGGTCAAGGTGGGATGGGTAGCGTGTGGCTGGCGGCGAGAAACGATGGACGATTTGAGCGTCAGGTCGGGATCAAGTTCCTGAACTTCGCACTCGCGAACCAGGGTAATGCGGAGCGTTTTAAGCGAGAAGGCTCTATTCTCGGACGATTGGCGCATCCGCATATCGCGGAGTTGGTTGATGCCGGCGTGACCGCAAACGGCACGCCATATCTTGTGCTGGAATACGTCGAGGGACAGGCGATCGACGAGTATTGCGATTCGCGGAAGCTCGATGTAAATGCACGCATCCATCTCTTCCTCGACGTCCTCAGCGCAATGGCGCTCGCCCACTCCAACCTGATCGTTCATCGCGACATCAAGCCTTCGAATGTCCTGGTTCGAAACGACGGTGAGGTGAAACTCCTCGATTTCGGGATCGCCAAGTTGCTGGCGGATCAGGTGGGATCCGTGGATCTGACTGCTCTCACGGGGGAGGGCGGAGGCGCCTTGACACCTCGTTTTGCGGCGCCAGAGCAGGTGACTGGTGGAGTGATCAGTACCGGCACCGACATCTACGCGCTCGGAGTTCTTCTATATCTCCTCGTGACGGGTGAGCATCCGGCAGGCCCGGCGATCGGTTCTCCCGCGGCTCTGATGAAGGCCATTGTGGAAGACGAGCCGCAACGTGCTTCGGGGGTAGTTACCGATATCTCTGCAGACCTGCGGGGGACCTCGCGCGAGAAACTCCGGCGCCAAATTCGAGGAGATCTCGAGACGATTCTCTCCAAAGCCCTGAAAAAGAATCCGGGAGAACGCTATGCGTCCGTCACGGCGTTCGGCGATGACCTGCGGCGCCTTCTGAATAGTGAGCCGATTAGCGCTCGCCCGGATACGTTTGCGTACCGCGCAAGCAAGTTTGTGCGGCGCAACCGCCTCGGCGTTCTATTCGCCGGCCTTGCGTTGGGCGCGATTGTGGCGGCTCTCGGCGTCGCGGTTTACCAGGCCAGGCTCGCCCGCCAGAGATTTGAGGACGTCCGCCATCTGGCTCACACGTTTGTTTTTGACCTGCATGACGAGATCGCCAAGCTGGAAGGCTCTACGAAAGTCCGGGAAATGATGGTGCAGACGGGGCTGAATTATCTCGACGATCTTGCCCACAACGCCGGAAACGATCTGGAGTTGCAGCGAGAGATCGCGGCGGCCTACGAGAAGATTGGTGACGCGCAAGGGTATCCGACGAAGCCGAACCTGGGGCGCACCGCGGACGCGCTGGCGAGTTATCGAAAGGCGGGTGACATCTATCGCACGATCTCGGCGAAGAATGAAGCTTACCTGCAGGACCTCGCCGGCTATTACGTTGCGTATGCCGGGTTGGTGCGGTTTACCCATGATCTGAAGCAGGCCCGGGAACTTGCTGAAACCGCGATCCAGACCTTTGATCGCGTACGGGCGCGGAAGCGGGGCGATCAAGAACTGGAAGTGGCCTACGCGAAGGCGTGGTGCACCGTTGGGGACATGGATGAGGACATGGGGCACTATCGCCAAGCATGGTCTGACTTTTCACATTGCCGCGACCTCGCCCGGGTTCAATTGGGGAAGATACGCGATCGCAGTGGACTTTCACTGCTGGCGGAGGCAGACGAACGCGTCGGAACGAGTGCCGAGGAGTTGGGACGCTTCGATGAAGCATTTTCTGCCCTGGACGAGGACGAGAGGCTGCTCACTGAGTTGCTCGCTGCCGAGCCCGACAATCCCAGGCTGCATCGAAGGCAAGCGATCGTAAACGAATTTCGAGCGGATGTGTACTTCAGCGACACGTATCCGAACATGGGCGACTCTGCTCGCGGCCTGAAAAGCGAGAGGCGATACCTGAGCGCGGCCGAGGAAATGGTGCGTAGCGATCCTTCCAATACGTCAGCGCAATTCAGCCGGGCGGTTGCGCTGTTTCGTGTTTCCGGACCTCTTCGCGAGATCGATCCTCCGGCAGCGGTTCGAATGGCCCAGGAATCGGTGCGAAGCTTCGACCAGATGATCGCGTCGGGAAAGCCAACGTATCTGCTTTCGTCGCGACGAGTGCGCGCGCTGTGGCGCCTGGGGGAAGCTCAGCTCAAAGCTGGACGCATAGCCGCGGCGCGCGAGACCTCGCGCATGGCACTGGATGCCGAGCGACCCATCGTTCAGGACAGTCCCGCAGACCCGGAAGAAGAAAGTGTAATGGTGTATGTGCTCGTTCTCAGTGGACGCGTTCAGATTGCGAGCCAGGATTTCAATGAAGCCGAGAATCTTCTGCGAGAGGCCTGCGAGCGGGCTCGGACTCTTGCTGCCTCTGGAGAACTGATGGGATTGCTGCCTTTGGCAAAGGCGGAAACTACCCTAGGCGCGTTCTACGCGAGCCGCCATCGGCTCGATGAGGCGAGGGACTGCTACCAACAGGTGGACGATCTTTGGCAGCATTTCCCTGATAATGGTGAGTACGTGGAACGACAGAGAAAAGCCAGCGCGGCTATGCTCGCGTCCCTCCGTTAGTGCCTACCATCTCATGCCAGCCGCAATGAGAGTTGTCTGCCCAAATCCGATAGCTGGCGATCGCTCGGATGATGACCGTCGGGCAAACGGGCAGGCAGAATCGTGATGCGTGTGCGACCGAAAGCGATTACGGACCGGTGCCGCCGGTGTGGCAGTCGGCGCAATTGACCTGGGTCAGGTCGCCGATGTCGACCGGATGCTGGAATGTTTGTGGAGTCGAATTCGCGATAGCCGTGGTGGCACCCTCGCTTTGCGAGAGCAGAGTATGGCACTGATTGCAGTCGCGGCTGATGACGCGGCCATCGGCACTGACGTGCTGTCCGTCATGGCAGCGGAAGCATCCACTGAAGTAGTAGTGTCCGAGGTTGTTGGGATGCGTCTGCCAGTTCAGCTTCATCTCGGGGAATTCGGTGCGCTTATAGATCGCCTGGGTCTCGGCGACGGCGTTGCGAATTTCAAGTTGCTTCGTCTTTGCGACGTCCGGATACTTGCTCTCGTAGAAATTCTCCATGTCTTTGGCGATGCCCTGCATGGCGGCATCGGTGTTGGCATAGGTGCCCGTCAGGACCGTAACTGCTTCCTGCTTAATAAAGGGCAGGGAAGTGTCGATCCGGCGAGCCAGAAGGGATTGATCGACTGACTGATCCGGAGAGACATAGATATGCGTTGGACGGTTGTGGCAGTCCACGCAATCCATGTGGTGTCGCGGAGTCTTCGCGATCTGATCTTTTGTGAGTGTGGAATCTTTCGCGTAGTACTCGGTCACGCGTCCTTGCTGATCTTCGACGTGAATGTAGGGGATGACCTGGTGCTTTTCGTCGGCAGAAACATAGTCAATCTTGTTGCCGATGTTCATGTGCCAGTGGATGCCTTCGGGAGCGCCGGTCGCCGGATCCCCGCCGCCGGTCTTGATGATCATGCGGACCTGGCGGAGCGTGTTCTTTTCGTCGTTGGCGTAGTGGGTGAAGACCTTTAGCTGGCCGCCGTAAAACTTCTTCGGCCAGTGGCACTGTTCGCAGGTTTCCTGCGCGGGGCGCAAGTTGTGAATCGGGGTAGGGATCGGGCGCGGGTAGGTGTTGAAGATGGTGGCGAAGACCTGCCGACTGCCGGAGAGTTTCGATTTCACGAACCAGGTTGCGCCGGTGCCGATGTGACACTCCGCGCAGGGGACGCGGGCATGGGGGGAGAGCTGATAAGCCGTGTATTCGGGACTCATCACGGTGTGGCAAGTCTGTCCGCAGAAAGAGACCGATTCGGTGTACTCGTAGGCCTTGTAGCTGCCCGCGGTGCTGACCATGACGAAGACGACCAGGAACACTGAGAAAGAGATGAAAACACTGCGCTGTGCCGGGTTGTTCAGGTCGATGCGGGGGAAAAAATCAGTGGGCTGGACCTTATTGCGGCGCTCGATGAGGACTCCCACCAGAATAAGAACGAAGCCGAGGATGAGGAAGGCAGGCGAGACCATGTAAGCCAAAATCCCGACGTAGGGGCTTGGCTTGTTGGCGATCATATCGATCAGGAAGAATATGAAGATATTGGCCAGACTCACGATGGCCAATGCGACGCCAGCCATGCTGATGGGGCTCCGCAGCATGCGGAGGGCATGCCAGGGCTCACGGCGCGATGGCGGGGTATTGTCAGTGTCCATGCTTGACCTCGGCGGGTTCGGATTCCTCTTCTGCCGTTTCAGAGACGGGGCTATCACTGAACGGAGGGTTGGCGTCGAGTCCGTGTTCTTCGCGATAGTGGTGCAGGGTCATCTTGCCGTCCCACCAGGCCCAGTTCATCGGATAAACGTCCGGGTCAAAGAATACCTGATAAAAGTGCCAGACGAGAATGGCGAGCGTAGCCAGGACTGCTTCATAGAAGTGAATGGCGGTCGCAATATCGAGCCACCATCGCGGGAGATGATTTCCGACCAGGACCTTCGCCCACAACATAAGGCCAGTCACGGCCATTACGATCATGCCCCAGACCAGCGCCCAGTATTCGGCCTTCTCCGCATAGTTGAAGCGCGGGAACGCCGGCTTACGATTGGCGAGGCCGAGATAGTAGGCGATATTCTGCCAGGCACCGCGCACGTCGTCGAGTGTGGGGAACATGTCGCGGGCCAGCTTGCGTCCTTCCCGCGTCAAGGCGATGTCGAAGATGTGATAGATGCTCACCGCGATCAGGACCACAGCGGCGATCCGATGCAGCAACTGGCGCAGGTGCTCGCTCATGCCGAGCATCTGCTCAAACCAGGAACCGGGGAACTTCAACGCGAATCCGGTTACGACCAGCGTAAAGAAACTGGCGAGCAGGGTGAGATGCTGCCAACGGAAGCGGAGGGGCATGCGAGTGACGAAATTCTGCTGCAGCTTGCGCCGCGCGATCACTTTCGATCGCCAGATGATGAAGTTATGCAGCAGCATGCCGCCGATTACGGCGAGGATCATGCTGAGATAGAAGCGGCGGATCCAGCGTACTGCCTTGCTCCCGATGTCGGCCGAAAGGGGCGCATCCACGTGAACCTTGGACGCGGTGAATTTCTCGGTGACGCCGGGATGGCACTGGCCACAGGTTCGGGCGAGGTTGGCGCGGTTGATGGTCGACCGCGGATCGCTCGAAGGAAAGATGCTGTGCGTTCCATGGCAGCTCGCGCAGTTGGCGACAACTTGCGATCCCATGCGCGACGCCAGTCCGTGATAGCTGGCGAGATAGGTGCTCGCACGACGGCCTTCGACACCGAACTCCTGCGTCAGCCGCACCCCTTCATGGCAGCGGGCACATGTGAGCTGCGCAACATTTTGCGCCGATACCGGGGAGTTCGGGTCTGATTTGGCCTTGATCGAGTGGATGCCATGGCAGTCGGTGCAGACGGGCGCCTGCCAGTTGCCCTTGGAGACAGCCTGTCCGTGGATGCTTTGCTGAAATTCCGCGGATATCGTGTTATGGCACTTGCCGCAGGTGAGCGGCACGTTGAACTTGAAAATCGGAGACTTGGAGTCTTTGGCGTCAAGAATCTCGTGCGTGCCGTGGCAATCGGTGCAAACTGCGGCCTTTTCTGATCCCGCGGCGACCGCGTTTCCATGCACGCTCTGCTGGTACGAGGCAACCATCTGTGCGCTCTGGCCGCCATCTTCCATCACGAATTTCTGGCTGTGGCAGGCGCCGCAAGTCGCCGGAATGTTAGTGTGATGGACCTTTGACTTGGCATCGCTGGCGGGGAGCAACTCGTGCGGACTGCCGTGGCAGTCGACGCAGGTAGCGGCCTTGGCATTTCCGCCTTGTACTGCTTTGCCGTGAAAGCTGCGATCGTAGGCGGCCTGTTCGTCGGCGTGACAGGTCGCACAACTGATTTTTTTGGGAGTGGTTTCGTGCGCGACGCTGGTTACATCGGTATGGCAGTCCACGCAGGTGAACATGCTGCCGTGGATGGAGTCTTTGAATTTTTGCGGATCGACTTGCAGGCTGACGGTCCTGCCATTGACTTCATGCGTCAAGCCAGCATCGCTGTGGCACGCCAGGCATTCATCCGCTGTGGGTTTGGGAGGTTTTTTCCTGGAAGCAGCGGAGAGGGAACCGGCCGCTAAAACAAGGGTGAGGGCAACTCCAGGCACAAAAAGAACCCGTAACCTATGCATGGACATGCTCTCACCCGCCAATCCGTCAAAGTCGTAATGCTCTTTCGCGGCGCTTTGGCCGCATTCCTTATGGTTCGTTACTTCTTGGCCAAACCACGGATATAGCCGACCAGTTCCTTGATCTCCGTGTCTTTCAGCTTGCCTTCGTACGAGGGCATCTTGCCCTTGCCCTTGGTGATAATCTCCGTGAGTTGCGCGTCGGTTTGCTTCTGGACATCGGCAGAGGTGAAGTCATGAACGCCCAACTTCGTGCCCATGGCCGAGCCCTTGCCATCCGGGCCGTGGCACATCGCACACTTCGCCTTGTAGGTTGCTGCTGCGTCTTGCGCGACCGCAGAGGAACTGCACACGGCAATCAAACCGCAAGCCAGTAGAACTACAAGAGCCATTCGAAACGAGAGATGTTGCATGTTGTACTTCCTCCTGAAGGAAGAATTTCCTCGCACGATATCACAGAGCAGGGATGTGCTGTTGCGGGTGGCCGACCGGTTTCAGATCGCGGCGGCTCCGCGCCTTGTCCGTACCCTGAGAACTCACTCGCAGGCGTAGGATCACATGCGGCTCAAAGTGGACCTATGGCAGAAGTCACCGCGCCTTGTGACACAGATCACATAGCTTATTCCTCTCGAATGTGATGTTTATCACGATCTGCCGTGCGATGCGGCACTGTGATCGCAGGCTGGCGGGACCTACCATGGGAGCATGCCATCGAGCGGAGATCGAGAGTTGGGTTCCGGCATGAATGCCGTTTCGGAGTGGAGTTCAGCTGGATCGCCCGAGTCGAAGCAGTCGCCTCAGGCACCCGAATTTCAGCTTCGCCCTCTGCAGGTCACGTGGGAGATGACACGAAGATGCGAATGGAAGGCTGCACCGGCGCGGGCCGCGGCAAGGGCAGCGCGCGAGCCTCAGCACTTCTCGACCGCGGAGGCCTTTCATCTGGTCGATGAAGTGGCGAAGATGCACGTTCCATTGCTGGCCCTAAGCGGCGGCGATCCACTACTGCGACCTGACCTGTTTCCGATTATCGAATTTGCCTCGCGTCGTTCGGTGCGCACGTCACTCACGCTGCTGCCCACTTCGATGCTCGACGATTCAGTCATCGGTGAATTGAAGCATTGCGGGCTGATGCGCACATCGTTCTGGTTGCATGGTTCGACTGCAGCGTTACATGACGGCTATTGGGGCCAGACCGGTTCCTACCGGCGCACCACCGACCTGATCGCGTTGTGTCATGAAGAGCAGCTTCCGGTACAGATCAACACGATCATCGCCCGCCGTAACGTGGACGACGTGGACCGAATGGTCGAACTACTGACGCGGCTCGACATCGCGCTCTGGAATGTCTTTTTCCTTGTTCCCAACGAGCGGGAGCAGGCGTCCGAGATGCTGGACGCGAACGGGCACGAGCAGATTTTTGCGAAATTATACGAAGCTTCGAATCGGGTCCACTTTCACATCAAGACCACCGAAGGGCAGCATTACCAGCGATATCTTCTGCAGCAGCGGGCGCGCAACGCTCGCGGGAAACTCACCGAGTCCGATGTCATCACTTGTGCTCCCCGGGGCGTGAACGACGGCAAGGGCTTGATGTTTATCAATTACCAGGGCGAGGCCTTCCCCAGCCGCTACTTGCCGCTTTCCGCAGGCAAGGTCACTGAGAAGTCGCTGCCGCAGATATTTTGCGAGTCTCCTTTGTTTGTGTCACTGAGAGACAGTTCGAAATTGAAGGGCAAATGCGGACGCTGTCCAGTGCGCAATGTGTGCGGAGGATCGCGCGCCCGGGCTTACGCCGTCACGGGCGATTTGTTCGCTGCCGAGCCTTGCTGCTCCTACGAACCTTAGAGTTGACTCAACCCAAGGGCCTGAAGATGTCAAAAACGTGCGTTCAGTCACAGCCTCCTGAAGCTAATAAACTGACGGCCCGAAATGTAAGTCGCTGAAAAACAAACGAATGGCTTCTCGCCTCCAGCCAGAGCCAGCGCTGGAATTGTGACGGCAATCACAAAAACCAGTGACGGAATACACGGTGGCAGCGGAGTCCCTCTGGCATTCTGACGGTCAACTGAGGTGGCCTATGGCTCAAGATGGTCGCGACATTCTCGAAGTGCTCCGGTTCGAGTTGAGCTTCTTGCTGGATGGAGGGTACGGGCGCTCTCCGCAGAGTCCATGGCGAGCCCCCGCAATTTTTGAGGATTCCCCCATTTGCCCGAACTTCTGCGATCCTGCGCGTCCACATGCGTGCGAGGACTGTCTGCTAGAGCAGTTCGTCCCTGACACACAGAAGACTGAGAGCGTGCCCTGCCGCTTTATACAGCTCACCCACGACAAGCAAACCGTAGAGGATCTGTACCGCACGGGCAGCCAACTCGAAATGGAGCAGGCACTGGAGTCTTGGCTTCGCGCGCAGATCGAACGGATCGAGCGGGAGCGAGGCATCTCAGAAACGAAGGGCGCGGCGTAGAGAGCCCGGCAGCATACAACCGAAGAACTGATCTTTGTAGTCGACTTTTGCGCTGCATAGCGGGAAGTGGTGTTAGGAGATCTCCCAAGGAGATGTGAGAACTATGAGTGAAGAGCACGCATACCGAGTAGCTGCATGGTGGACTTCAGGGCGCACAGGACTGGCGAAGTCCGATTCCGCGCCAAACGCAATCCATTTCACTGCGCCGACAGAATTCGGCGGACTGGAAGGGCGGTGGACCCCGGAAGAACTGTTACTGGCGGCAATTGCAGGTTGTTATACGACCACCGTGCGCGCGATCGCCGGCGGCGCCCAGTTTGATTTTACGGATTTGCAAGTAGAAGCCAGCGGCACTGTCCGCAAGGTGGAATCGGGCTACAGCTTTACGCAGATTGTGGTTCGACCAAACCTGAAGATCGCTTCGCCCGACGAACGCGATCGCGCGCTCGACTTGCTGAAGCGTGCGGAGAAGCTGTGCCTGGTATCGCGGGCATTAGGTACGAATCTGCAATTCGAGCCGCAACTCGAGATCACGAAGCCCGCTTCCATCGCATAGAAGTTCCGGGTGGTAATTCAGGAAGGCGCGGCGAAACAGCCGCGCTTTTTTGTTGACTCAGAGTTCCACGATTGCTGAAACGGACGAAGGATCCTCGGTGGGAGTGAGTTTGAATCCCGCCTTGCGGAAGATGGCTTGCGTCGCGAGGTTGTCGCGCAGTATTTCGCCCGAGAGCCAGCGGAATCCTTCGGCGCGAGCGACACGGGAAACTCCGGCGAGGAGTTCGGTTCCTAACCCGCGACCTTGCCATTTGTCGGATACAAGCACGGCGGCTTCGGCTTCGACGCGACTGATTGCACTGAAACGACCCACGCCCAGGATCTGATGTTCCCCGGTTTCCGGATCCGCGCGGTCGGCGACTAAGGCGAACCCGCGGTCGTAGCTGCCGAAACAGATGCGCACCAGGCGCTCATGTTCGACTCGCGTGCTCAGACTCAACGAACAGAAATAGCGGAGATACACGCTGCGCTCGGAAAGCGTTCCGTGGAATTGGACCATGAGCGGTTCGTCTTCGGGACGAATGGGACGGATCGTGACCGGCCTTCTATCTTCAAATCGCCATTCCCAAACGTACTGCGAGGGATAGGGGCGAATGGCCGGATGGGGCAACTCATCGGGCTGTACGCTGCTGCTGTGGACAATGATGCGGGCGTCGAGCGCGAGCAGTTGATCCGGACTCGCCAGCAGAGGATTGATATCGATTTCTTTGATCCCGGGTTGCTCCAGCACCAGTTGGCTGAAGCGGACGAGTAATTGTTCGAGCACGGGCAGATTCACCGGTTTGCGTCCGCGCACGCCTTTCAAGGCCGCGAAGATGCGCGTTTGTTCCATCATGCGTTGCGCCAGCGTTGTATTCAGGGGAGGTAAAGCGAGGGCGCGATCGCGATAGACCTCGACCATGACTCCGCCCGAGCCAAACAGGATCACAGGGCCGAACTGCGGATCGAGGCTGCTGCCAAGAATGAGTTCGTATCCATCGCGCCGGATCATCGGCTGCACAGTCACACCGAGAAAATGCTGCGCACCGGCTTTTTCGGTGACGGCGGATTGAATCCCGCGAAACGCGTGCCGAACCTCATCAGCGTTCTGCAGGCGGAGGCGGACGCCATCGACATCGGTCTTATGCGCGATGGTGTTGGATAGAAGCTTCAGCACGACGGGGTAGCCGAGGTCGTGGGCGACGGCGACTGCCTCATCTTCATCATCCGCGACGCGAGTATCCGAAACGGGGATGCCGTAGGTCGCCAGCAGATGTTTCGCCTCGAATTCATTCAGCATCGTGCGGCCGCTGGCGCGTACGTGATCGATGAAATCGCTGACCTGCTGGCGCGTTTCGTGGCTGCGTCCAGGGCCTTCTACGAGGGAAGGAGTTTCATAGAGTCCGCGAAGGTTATAGGTATAGCGCCACATGTAGGTGAAGGCGCGCGCCGCGGTGTCGGGATAAGAGAATGTAGGAATGCCGGCGGCGTTCAGGATCTGTGTTCCCTCGGCAACACCTTCGCCGCCCATCCAACTCGCCAGGATGGGCTTGGGCAAGCGCGGGAGCTTAGAGATTGCTTCCGCCGCCTTGGTCGGATCGGCGACGCCCTGGGGAGCGATGATCGCCAGCAATCCATCGCTGGCAGGATCTTTGGAAACAATCTCGACGGCTCTCGCGAGACGCTCGGCATCGGCGTCCGCGAGGATATCCACGGGATTGCCGTGACTCCAGTGGGCGGAGAGAAAACCATCCAGATCGTGGATCGTATCGGGCGAGAGTACGGTCAACTCACCGCCAGTCGCGATGAGGGAATCGGTCGCCAGGACTCCCGGGCCGCCTGCATTAGTCACGATGCTGAGGTGTGGACCCCGCGGGCGCGGCTGCTTGCTCAGGACCTCGGCCATATAGAAAAGGTCGGCGATGTTCTGCACGCGCAGGACGCCGCAGCGGCGCAGTGCGGCTTCGAGCACCTCGTCGCTGCCGGTAAGTGCGCCAGTATGGGATGCAGCTGCGCGCGAGGCCTGCTCCGAACGCCCAGCCTTAATCACGATGATGGGTTTGCTGAGGGCGATCTCGCGCGCGGCGGAGAGAAAGGCACGCGCATCACCGACGGATTCCATGTAAAGCAGAATACTTTTCGTGTGCGGATCATCGCCGAAGTGATAGATGAGATCGCCCCATCCCACGTCGAGCATGGAGCCAGTGGAGACGATTGCGCTGAATCCGACCTGCTCTTGACGGCTCCAATCCAGAATTGCAGTCTGCAGTGCACCACTCTGGCTGAGGAAGGCGACACTGCCTTTGTTTGGCATCGTCTTGGCGAAGGTTGCGTTCAGTCCGATGGTGGGATTCATGAATCCCATGCAGTTCGGACCAACTAAGCGCAACGATCCACGACCCAAATGTTTTTTTAATTTCTTCTTCAAGTATGGCGCCTTCAGGGCCTTGCTCCCGAAAACCCGCGGAGATCACGACTGCGGATTTGACTTCGGCGTCCACACATTCACGAATGATTTGAGGAACACTCTGCGCAGGAGTTATTACGATGGCTAAGTCAACCGCAGCATCAATATCCCCGATGCGCTTGTAAGTTGTGATTCCGAGCACTTCGTGGTGAGTCGGATTCACGGCGAAGACTTTCAGGGAAGATTTCGACTCGAGAAGGTTTGAAAGCAAGCTACAGCCCACTGTTCCAGGGCGATCTGTGGCTCCAATCACAGCCACTGACTTGGGCAGGAAGAGGGAGTTCAGTCCCCTGCGCGCCGACATTTTGAGCCGCTTCGCTTCCGACGGCGCCTTCACTGCGGGTTTCGAGACTTCGCTCAATTAATTCTCCAGCGAGCAGAAATATGCCCGTTGTTATCGCTCAAGGACGTAAATAGGATACTGCGTTGAAAAACACAACACCCATCTTGTCACAACCTTACTTGTGTGTCTGTGATCACAATATGTGTCTAATCACCATGGCTCGTGATGGTGATCACAAGCACATATCCGTTTGTTACAATCTAACGGAAAGGGAGGTGCTGCGTAATGCGCGCCCCTTATGGACTAAATATCCTTGATAACTGCCTCACTTGCCCGGTGAGAGAAGAACATGTTTTCTGCAATCTTTCGGTTCACGCCGGGCAACGCCTCAACGAAATAAAATCCACTGCCGTATATCCTAAGGGTGCAATGCTCTTCATTGAAGGGCAGCAGCCGCGCGGAGTATTCGTGCTGTGCGCTGGAAAAGCAAAACTCTCCACCTCCTCTCGTGAAGGCAAGACTATCATCACGAAACTTTCGGAAGCCGGTGACGTGCTTGGGCTCAATTCCGTGATTTCGGACCGTCCGTACGAAGTGACCGCCGAAATGATGGAGCCGGGCCAGGCCAATTTTATTCCGCGAGAATCGTTATTGCAGTTCCTCAAGGAGCACGGAGAAGTGGCGCTTCGAGTCGCCGAACAGTTGAGCCGCAACTACTACACGGCCTACGAAGAGATCCGCACGTTGGGTCTCGCAACCTCGCCGTCGGAAAAGTTCGCCAAGCTTCTTCTGTCATGGTCAACCAAGACGACACCGAACGATGGATCGCTGCAGGTGAAACTCACTTTAACCCACGAGGAAATCGCAGAGATCATCGGCACCACTCGCGAGACAGTGAGCAGGCTGTTTTCTGAATTCAAGAAGAAACAGTTTCTGCAGCTCAAGGGCTCGACGCTGGTGATCCGCAATCGTCCGGCACTCGAAAAGATTGTTCAGTCCTGATCGGCGCGGGCCAGCCTTCCCGGGCTGTCCCGCATCGCACTCCCCCCTCCTGTTCGGAAAGCTGTCATTTTCATTCCACTGTTGCTAATAGGGCGCAGCGTGCCAGTCTCACGACGGCGTGAGCGAGCGGAAAGTGATGTCAGATACGGTTTCGCGTGACGTTCCTCACCCAATTTGTCGTTCGGCGCGTTGCACGGATAGCCGAACAGACGGCGTTTACAATTGCCTGAGAAAGGTTCTGATCACGAATGACGCAAGTGCAATGTGCCGCTCTGCTGTTCGATTTAGATGGAGTATTAATTCACTCGACCCCGGCGGTCGCGCGAGTGTGGAGACGTTGGGCCATCGAACACGGGTTCAACCCCGAAGAGGTAGTGTCCAGGGCCCACGGACGGCCGAGCCTCACTACGGTTCGCGAATACCTTCCGTATGCCGATCACGAGAAAGAGAATCGCGAGGTGGAGCGCCGTGAGATCGAGGACCTGGAGGGAGTTGTGCCGTTACCGGGCGCGCTGGAACTGTTGGCGAGCCTACCTGGAGACCGCTGGACAATCGTGACTTCTTGTACGCGACCACTGGCAGAAGTGCGAATCAAGGCGGCTGGACTTCCCGTGCCCAAGAAGATGATTACATCGAACGACATCACGCACGGCAAGCCGGATCCCGAACCGTACCTCAAGGGCGCGGCTCTCCTCGGAGTCCCGCCGGAGAGTTGCATCGTGTTCGAGGATGTTCCAGCCGGAGTGCGATCCGGAAAGAGTGCTGCCGCAAGGGTCATAGCTTTCACTACGACGGTGGGGGAATCCATACTTCGTCAATCGGGAGCCGACTGGATCTTAAAGAATTGTTCGGACATACAATTGCGTGAACACGGCAAAGACCTGAGCCTCAGCTTAGAATCGCATACGTTGTAACTCTCAGGTAAGGCCGTCCCCCGCCTGGAACCAACTATTTGGGGTCGAAGTGCATCCACTCACAGCTCGAATGTGAAGAGAAGGAGAGGCCGTAAGATGAAGACACTGCTAGTTGTTGTCCTTAGTGTTGTTTCCTTCGTTTCAGTCAGTGCCATCGCTCAAAACAACCAACGAGATCAAGTTTCGCCGAAATCCCAGGATCGCATCACGCGCGAAGTACGCCACGAGTTGCTGATGCTCCCCTACTTCGGAGTGTTCGACAACATCGCCTACAAAGTGAATGGCAGTACCGTCACCCTGATGGGACAAGTCGTTCGCCCAGTCCTTAAGTCCGATGCCGAGAACGCCGTAAAACACATCGAAGGCGTCGAAAAGGTCGATAACCAGATCGAAGTCCTGCCACCTTCCCCGATGGACGACCGTATCCGCATCGCTGAATACCGGGCTATTTATGGCTATCCTGCACTCGAAAGATATGCGCTTGGAGTGCAGAAGCCGATTCGCATCATCGTAAAGAATGGCCACGTGACTCTAGAGGGAGTGGTCGACAGCGAAGGGGACAAAAACCTGGCGGGCGTTCGTGCGAACGGAATTCCCGGAACGTTTTCCGTAACCAACAACCTGCAGGTCGAAGAACCACGCTAGTGATCTTAAGAGAGGGCGGAGCTACGCCCTCTCTAATTCCTTCCTTGCCTGGTACGCGAGTGGCTCGAAATTCTCTACTAAATCGCTTTGGCCTTCGCTCGCCGCGCTATAATGCTTGCGAATTTGACTTCCGCCCAAACGGAGCACTCGGAGGAATGATGAGTCTTCATGCGATGAACCGACGTAACTTCCTGCAGACAGCAACTGCCGGCGCAGCTGCGACCTTATTCGCGAGCAAGTTTAGCTGGGCTGCGGGCGAGCACAAGATCGACAAGATCGGGGTGCAACTCTATACCGTGCGCGACTTGATGAAGGATGATTTCGACGGCACGATCGCGAAGGTGGCTCAGATCGGCTACAAGGAAGTCGAATTCGCCGGATACTTTGGACGCACCGGCAAGCAAGTGCGCGCGGTGCTCGACAAGAACGGGCTGACCGCGCCCTCAACCCACGTCCAGTACGATGAACTCGATGAGAAATTCCCGTCGGTGATCGAGACCTCGAAAGAAATTGGACTTCAGTACGTGATCTGTCCTTGGATTCCCGAAGATCTTCGTAAATCTCCCGACATCTGGAAGCAGGCTTCGGCAAAGTTCAACAAGTGCGGAGAGCAGTGCAAGAATGCGGGGCTACAGTTTGGGTACCACAATCACTGGTTCGAGTTCCTGCCGGTCGATGGCAAGCTGCCCTATGACCAACTCCTCAAAGACTGCGATGCGAATCTGGTGAAGATGGAAATGGATCTCTGCTGGATCACTGCGGCGGGCGGCGATCCCATCAAGTATTTCAATGAGTATCCGGGGCGATTCCCGCTGGTCCACGTGAAGGACATTAAAAAGCTGCCAAAGGTATCGGAGGCGGGCGGGCAGAATTTCGGTGATTCGCTGAATGAACTGACTTCAGTCGGCAGCGGCATTATCGACTGGAAGAAGATCTTCTCCTACTCTGACAAGGCCGGGATCAAGCACTACATTGTCGAGCACGATAAGCCGGAGCATCCGCTCGAGAACATCGCGGCCAGCTATCAGTATCTGGAAAAATTGCGCTGGTAGATAGTGAAAGAATCACTGGACGGCGGCACAACGGTGCCGCCGTTCTTTTTCTGACTTCTAACTTTTTCCGAATGGAGCTTCGAGCGACGGGCTTTGCGGCGTGAATAGCTCCGCGCCATTTTCGGTCACATGCATGTCGTCTTCGAGACGAATGCCAAATTCGCCGCGAACGTAGATTCCTGGCTCGTCACTCGTGGTCATATTGGTCTGCAGCCGGGTCGGATTACCTCGAACCAGATAGGGATATTCGTGACCGTCCAGTCCAAGTCCATGGCCGACGCGATGCGAAAAGAATTTGTAATCGGGCCCGAACCCGGCTTCGGTGATGACTTTGCGTGCCGCGGCGTCAATCGCACCGCACTCAACCCCTGGACGCGCCGCCGCCAGCGCGGCAGCCTGCGCACGGTGAACGACGTCGAAGACCCGCTTCATCTTGTCTGTCGCTTTTCCGAGGACAAATGTGCGGGTGATGTCGGACTGATATCCCTCCACCGTGCAGCCATCGTCGAGCATGAGGATGGTGCCCTCGCGGACGACCTGCGGCGTAGTCGATCCGTGTGGGGAAGCGGTGTACTCGCCGACCATCACGCTGGCATCCCCCGGGAATCCTGTCTGCGCGTAAGCTTTCTCGATCAGCGTCTCCACATCATGCTGCGTCATGCCCTCGGAGAGAGCGTGGTAGACCGCTGCATAGACGGAGAGCGTCACTTCTGACGCAAGGCGCATCAGGGCAATCTCATGGGCACTCTTGATCATCCGGCAACCCGCAGTCACCGGAGTGGCCGTCAGGAGCGTCGTTTGGGGTGACGCCTTCGCGAGGGCATCGACGAACACAAAACGGATTGTTTCGTCGATTCCGAGCTTTCCCGTGGAGATCCCGCGCTCTTGCAATCCTTTTGCGACAAGTCGATAAGGATTTTCGTCTTCCTGCCAGGTACGCAGGTCGGGTTCGGCTCCGCCGGTAGCGTTCGCGATCTGCTCGCGTGCCCGTCCTTCTTCGAATACGGGGCACACGTAGAATGCAGATCCCTTTGCGGGCAGCACAAAAGCGAACATCCGTTCTCCGCCCCACCAGCGGATGCCGGTGAAGTACCGCAGTGACGAGCCTTCCATTAGCAAGATGGCATCGATCGCATTCTCTGCCATTAGCTTGCGCGCCCGTTCCTGTCTCTGTGCCCGCTCTTCGCGCGTGATCGGAGTGGCCTCGGCCTTTCGGTTCTGCAATTGCGCTATGGAGGGCGGCAGGGAATCGTCTTTGGAACTGAGGAGACGAGCCGCTGAAAGTCGCTTGCGCGAGCCAATACCGATGCCTGCTGTGACGCCACCGAATTCCAGAAATCTACGACGTGAAATCATCCACCCTCCACCGTAGTGAGGTCATTATATGGGGCGCTTGTCCCGCCCGTGTGGGGCGAGCGGGAGGCGTTGGATTCACGATTGGAGTGCATTCGGAGGAGGAAGTTCGCTGAGGTATGCTGATCAGGAACGATGGAATCTGGTTTTCAGTGCGCGTCATGCGGAGAGTGGAACGTCACGTCCGTGGACGAGTCCGCGGGAAGGCGGCAGAGTTATGTGGAAGACTGCCAAGTCTGCTGCAAGCCGAATATTCTACGCATTGAGTACGACAATTCCTCGGGAGAATTCTTCATCGCATCGGAACTCGAGTGAACAGGAAATCGGAGACTGCCATCTTTCAAGATACTCGCCGGAGATCAAACTCCGCGTTATAGTTGCGTGCGACAGGGAGGAATCCGGAGGAACTCATGGCGACAGGTTACAGCGCTGGCAGAATGGTGGCCCACAATATGGTAACCACGCAATTCGAATTGGATGGTTTTCGAGTGACGCGCACGCTGGGAGTTGTCCGCGGCATCGTAGTGCGCTCGCGCTCGATCTTCGGAACCATCGGAGCGGGGCTACAGACGCTGGTCGGCGGAAACATCACCTTGCTGACAAATCTGTGCGAGAAGACGCGCCAGGAAGCGTTCGATCTGATGCTGCAGCATGCGGCAGAATTGGGAGCGAACGCCGTCGTGGGCGCCCGGTATGACGCGACTGAAGTCATGCAGGGCGTCACGGAAGTGCTTGCCTACGGTACCGCTGTTTTCGTCGAGGCCGGCAAGTAGAAATGGCGATCAGACCCGCGCTATCCAAGCTTCGCGAAGCGCAGCAATTCCTGTGCGATTATTTCGCGGTCACTCCTCTCGTGAAGGCTCCATCACTGTTGCGCGGAGGCGTTGATGCATGGCTGAAGAATGAGACTGGATTGCCGACAGGAAGCTTCAAGCCGCGGGGCGCGCTATACGGCCTGGCAGCCAACCTGAAAATACGGAAGATCGACGATGTCGTTGCCTGCAGCACAGGAAACCATGGTGCCGCGGTTGCATTCGCCGCGAAGACTCTGGGCGTCCGAGCGACGATTTTTCTGCCGGAAAATCCCAATCCCATCAAGCGCAGGAAGATCGAAGAACTCGGGGCTCGCATTGAGATGACTGGAAGCGTCGACTTGGCAGAGGCGCACAGACACGCGAAGGAGTACTCGACGCGTCCGGGCATCTATTTTCTGGATGACGCTACCGATCCGGATCTTCCCGCCGGACCAGGAACGATCGGTCTCGAAATATTGGAACAGCTGCCCAACATTACTTCGGTGTTCGTGCCCATGGGCGACACGGCCCTGATTCGCGGAGTTGGCGCTGCCATCAAGCAACTAAACCCTGCAGTGAAAGTGATCGGAGTGCAGGCGGAGCGAGCGCCGTCTTACGTCTTGTCATGGCGTGAGGGCAAGCCCGTCCCGACCGATTCGTGCGATACCTGCGCGGATGGACTGGCGACTCGAACGCCAGCTCCTCAGAATGTCGCTGCCATTCGCGATGTTGTCGATGATGTCGTGCTGGTCAGCGAAGACGAGATGATCGAGGCCGTTCGCCATTTGTATCGCAAAGAGGGCATACTCGCGGAACCCTCGGGTGCTGCCGCGACGGCCGCATGGTTGAAGCAGCCCTCCGTAGCTGGATCCTCTGTCTTGCTGGTGACGGGTGCGAACATCTCGGATGCTATTCGCGAACGGGTGGGCATTTGAATTTGAGATAGGCTCAACGGCTCTCGCCAAGCAGTTGTGGAAGTTTCTGCTGGCGCTCCGCAAAAGTTCTTTCCATCTGCCTCCGAACGAACACAGCATCTGCGAACGATCCTAACCATCCGAATCCCACTTCGTAATCAATTATGTCGCGGACCACGGTGCCGGAGACGTTCTGGTGCATCTCCGACCGCAACTCGTGGCGGTGCTGCCAGCGTTTGAATGGGCCTTTATCCTGCACGTCGGCAAAGTAATGATCCCAGTCAAACTCCGTGATGCGAGCAATCCAATGGGCACGGAAGGGAAGTAGAGGAAAGACGCGAAACGAAGTAACGATAGTCGAGCCAACCCCAGCGGCTTTCTTACTCGCGATGCCGGGCGGAGGAACCCGGTTCAGAGCGAGGAGCCGGGTCCCGCTCGCTTTGGGCATGATGCGGGGCAAATTCTCAGGATTCGAGAAGAACTCGAATACGTTCCCAACCGGGAAGGGAACCCACTGCTCAAATTCCAGGTGGCCGCCCATGCCGCCTTTTCTCAGCACAGAATCTGTACGCGCGGACCAAAAACACTGTTGGTCGCTGGGCCTGGGGCCAGCGACCAACATTGACCGACGGGTTCGAGATTACTGATTTGCGTTTCCGTTACCGTTCTGCTGCGCATTCGATGGTGAGAGTTGAGTGCCGATTACATCGCCGGAAACGACGATATCCACGCGGCGATTCAACTGTCGACCCGCAGCGGTGCTATTGTCCGCTACCGGATCAGCTTTACCAAGCCCTTCGGCCTGGATGCTGTCGGGCTTTACGCCAGAGGAAACGAGATAGCCTCGGACGGTATCGGCACGCTTCTCGGAAAGGCGCTGATTGTACTCGTCGCTGCCGATGCTGTCGGTATGGCCCTCGATGTCGAGCTTCAGATCGGGGTAGGCCAACAAGATTCCAGAGACTTTCGCGAGGCGCTCTCGAGCTTCCGGCTTCAGATCATACTTGTTGAAGCCGAAGAGAACGTCGGGCATGCTGACGATCAGGCCGCGAGCAGTGTCCTTGGTTTGTAGCACTTGATTGAGCTGTGCCAGGAGGCGGGCGCGGAGCTCTTCCTTCTGCTGAATTGCTTCCTGCTTCTCCCGGTCGGCTTCCTGTGCCTGCAGTTGAGCCGCTTGTTTTTGCCGTTCGGCATCTTCTGCTGCCTGTTGTGCGGCTTCCGCCTGAGCCTGGGCTTGCTGCTGCTGCAGCAACGCCTGGGAACGCTGCAGATCGGCTTCAGCCTTGGCCCGCTCCGCCTCAGCCCGGCGTTGCGCGTCTGCATCCGCGCGAGCCTGAGCGTCCTGAGCTTGCTTCTGTGCGGCCTCTGCATCAGCTTGGGCCTTGGCTCTCGCCTCTTCGTTCGCACGACGAGCGGCGTCCTCGCGCTCCCTTTCTTTCTGACGTAGGGTGAGCACACGGGCGTCTTCGGCCATCTGGACTGCGCCGCGGGCAGCGGTCCCGATGGGCGTGCGTCCTTGCTTGCGCTGGTAGTAGTCTTCGGCGCGCTGCAGCATGTCTTCCGCCTTCATTAGGCTGGTACCGGCATACTGCTGGGCTCCTGCGGCTTTGGCGATGGCTACAGCATTCCTGGCCTCAAGCATATCGAGTGGCACGTTCGGAGAAGCCTGCGCCGAGGGCAGCTGGGTTACAGGAACATCAATCGTATATTCCTTGCCTTCCAGGACGTCGAACTTCGCGTCGATGGACTCCTCGAATCCCTTTGTTTGCGGCAGGATTACGTTCTGCGCGACCACGACATCGCTGGGGTGCGTCACCGCGAAGTAAGGCTCGGCAGTCACGATCAATCCAAATGCTTGAAGATCGGTGGTGACCGAGATCTTGTCTTTTCCGTTGTCGCCCGGCAGAACCTCGCCGAGGTTCATGGCACGTCCCTCGGGAGTGACCGCCCACAGGACGTAGGTCAGGTATTGGCCTCCAAACTTGGTCGCCGGATCCATGTGGTTGAGTTCGACATCGATGGCCAGTCTGCCGGCCTTCCCGTCGACCTTGGCCTTGCCCGTGATCGCCGGCATGAGATCGGTGCCCTTGATGTCCACGGTGGTCGATCCGCCGCGGTTTCGATAGTTCACGGCTCGGGCGGTGCGCGCGTAAACATTGACGCGGAATACAGGCACATCTGTATTTGCCTGCTGATCAGTCACGCTCTGCTTCGACTGAGTTTCGGCTGGACTACTCGGCGCCGGATATAGCGGCGGAGCAGGGTTCTGTTCCCCTTGCTGGGCGGCCATGAGCGAGGAGAGGACTAGAGCAACGATCCCGGACATATACAACCACTTCATAATTCGGCCCTCAAAACTGGAACGAGCAAAATTGTTTCGTCTTGGATGATTAGCGCGGCAATAGGGATGGCGGGGTTTCGTACTGGGCGTTAGACGTGCGTTGGTTCAAGACCGCCAGGAAGCGTTGGATGTCTACAACAACAAATGGGGTGACCGGATCACCGTGGCACTTGCCGTCGGCGCATGGTGTTTGATCGTAGGTCGAATCGCGGGCCAAGCGCCGATTTGTAAATTGCGAGGCTCTGGAATTTCGGTCAGAAGAGATTCGGTCTGCTTTTGCACAACAAAATCCGCGCCCATGGCCGCCGTCAAGAAGAATCGTAGCGAAAGAATGGCGAAAGAACCAAAACCGTAAACGCAATTACTTGTGGTAACGCGAATGGTTAACCACTAGCCTTCGTGCTTTCTGGAATCGGTGTTTGACCGGGTGCGGCACCCTCAAGTTTCTGCTTGACAATAAACGACTTACAGCTAAGATGTGGGAGAAAGTGGTAGAAAGTGGAGAGAACGGTTTAGGGTCCGCGGGAAGCAGGAGCTGAAATCGAGGAGCCGGTGGAATTCCGACCCAGAAGCACGACAAACAGCCCGAATAGCCCGAGTTTGACCCGCTTTTCTGCAGTATTTGCCTCCTTGGTCGACGTGAACAGGCCAGAACCCAATCATGTTTCGCGGCAATCATCCAACCCGGGTCGACGAGAAAGGGCGCCTCAAGATCCCGGCCGAGTTCAAGCGGGTGATCGACGAGAAATACGGCCAGCAATTCTACATCACGAGCTTGGACGGGAAGGTTGCTCAAGTGTATCCCTTCGAGGAGTGGGAGCGGATCGAGCAGAAATTGGCAGGGCTCTCCAACTTCAATCCTACGAAGAAGAAGTTTCTGGATCGAACGAACTATTACGGGCAGCAGGTCGAGATGGACGGGCAAGGCCGGCTGTTGCTGCCCCAGCTATTGCGGGAAACGGGACAGATCAAGGGCGAGGTAGCGGTTCTGGGCAACTTGACGTATCTCGTGGTCAGGAACCTGGAACTGTTCAAACGGGAGATTCAAGAAGAAAAGTTTACGCCTGAGGATGAGAAGACGCTCGACGAACTGGGCATCTAGTGGGCGAGGGATCACAACACACCCCTCAGGGGGTTGGGCATGGTGGTGGAAGGCAAGTGAGCCATGTTCCGGTTCTTTTAAAAGAAGCGATCGACTTTTTAGCCGTGCGGCGTGGCGGGACCTACATCGACGCAACGGTGGGCCTTGGCGGGCACAGTTACGAAATCGCAAAACGCCTCGGCGCACCGGGACATTTGATTGGGCTCGATAAGGATCCAGCAGCGCTCGCAATCGCGCGAAAGAAGCTCGCACCCGAAGGTCAGGGAGAAAACCAGAAAGACTGGCCGGAGATCACGCTGCTGCATCGCTCGTTCGCAGAGATTGCGAAAGGGCAGAAGCCAGCGACGGTCGATGGAATCCTGGCTGACATCGGAGTGAGCAGTCTGCAGTTGGACGATGCGGCGCGCGGATTCAGCTTTCAGGCGGAAGGACCGCTCGACATGCGGATGGACCCGCGTGGCGAGCGTACCGCCGAACAAGTGGTAAACCACCTCGACGAGCGACAGCTTGCCGATGTGATTTACGAATTCGGAGAGGAAAGGAGGTCGCGGAGAATCGCCAGAGCCATTTGCCGGTCGCGGCCGATACGCACTACTGCACAACTCGCAGAGATCGTATCAGCCGCGGCCCGGCCAATGAATCAGGCTGAGAGAAGAATTCATCCCGCGACGCGAACCTTTCAGGCTCTTCGAATCTTCGTAAACCGCGAACTGGACGATCTGAAGACGCTGCTCGAGGCAGCTCCGAAGATCCTAAAGCCCGGTGGACGCGTGGTGGTGATCAGTTTTCATTCGTTGGAAGACCGCATCGTGAAAGATGCGTTCCGCGAAGGGGCGCATGAGGATTACTTCAGCTTGCTGACGAAAAAGCCGGTAACGGCAAGTGAAGAAGAGAGCGATCGTAATCCGCGGGCACGCAGCGCGAAGTTGCGGGCAGCAGAAAAAGTTTAGCTCCGGAAAACCTGCCGGAGCACCCGGCATGGCTGTAACGGCGGTGCCGGGGTTAGAGATCAGGAGCCAATGCGGACGGAGATCCGCTGGGGCGGGAGTTACGGGTTCCGTGGTAGGAATCCAAAGCTGAGGTTAGGGACATGTATACGGGCACATTGATCGAAGACTTGATGTCGGCAGTTGACCGGGCGCAGCAAAAGGCTGAGCAACGCAGGATTGCCGAGCAACAGGAACTGCATGAAATCTTCGCGATGCAGATCCCAGTAGTGGATGGCGAACAGATCTTCCAGGGAGCGGCATAAATGGCGGCAGCAGTGGCGATGGCACGGGTAGCATTTCAGAGCGCTGGTCCAGTGGCAGAGCGCCGTCCAATCTGGACGGGAACGCCGGAGATCTACTTTTCCAAGGCGATCGATAACTCCCGCCTTGTGAAGGTGGAAGATCCGCGCCGCAATCGAGAAATGAAACAGTTTGGCACCGCGCTCGTGTTCCTGTTCCTGCTGGTCTTTACGTATGCATGGCAGCACTTCAAGGCGATTGAATACGGATATCAGATCGAATCGGCCAAGCGTGAATTCAGCAACCTGACGGAGATGAACCATGCCCTGCGACTTGAAGACGCATCGCTGCGCGATCCCGAGCGCATTGATGTCCTGGCGCGCCGCATGGGCCTGGTCCCACCTGAACCAGGACAAGTCATCCACCTGGACGGTGCCTCGGGCGAGGCGCAAGGTCCGGTGATGGCAAGCGCGGCTCCGGTGATGGTAGTCGCGGGCCAATAGACTCTGTATAGCGGCGGACGCCTTCGTCCACCCCGAGCTTGGCTCGGATGAATTTCGGCGGCGGCCTGTCTGTAAGTAGGCCGCCACATTTGTCTCAAGGCGCTTATCATGGCATCCGCAAACAGCAGCCCTCGCAAGAACTCCCGCCTCTACCTTCTCGGTGCCGTGATGCTTTTCTGGTGCTTTGCGATCTGCGGACGGCTCGTTTACCTGCAGGTCTTCAGCTATGGTTCCTTCGTCAAGCAGGCCGGACACCAGCAGCAGCGCGCCATTCCGCTGGATGCGAAGCGCGGTGTTATTTTTGACCGCACCGGGCACGAACTGGCGATGTCGGTTCTGGTGGACTCCGCGTTTGCGGTCCCCTCGGAAGTCAGGGACCTACCCACCGCGATCTCCCTCATCACGCGCATTACCGGGGACGACTACAACGTGGTGCTCGCCGACTGCCGCGCACACAAGACGTTCTGCTGGGTGGCCCGAAAAGCCGACGATGAAACCATCCAGCGCATCAATGCCCTGAAACTACAGGGAATCCATTTTCAGAAAGAACCGAGGCGCTTTTACCCAGCCCGTGATCTTGCCGCGCAGGTACTGGGCTCGGTTGGGATGGAAGGTACCGGCCAGAGCGGGATCGAACATGGGTTTGACGACGAACTACGCGGACGCGCCGGCAAGATGTTCATCTCGGTCGATGCGCGAAAACAGTGGTTCTCTGACGTTGAGACGCAGCCTGAACCCGGTGAAAACATCGTCCTGACCATCGACAAAAATATCCAGTACATCGCCGAGAAGGAACTTGAGCAGGCAATGCACGACACTCAGGCGATCGCGGGAACGGTGATTGTGGAGAACCCGCATACGGGAGAAATCCTGGCGCTGGCGAACCGGCCGACCTTCAATCCGAATCTGCGCAAAGAGATCAAGCCAGCTTCTCTGACGAACCGCGCTGTCAGCTACGTGTACGAACCCGGGTCAACCTTCAAGCTGGTCACGATTTCTGCCGCTCTGGAAGAGAAAGTCACGAATCCGAATGAGCTCTTTGATTGCCAGATGGGCGCGATCGTCTACAACGGCATGCGCATTCGCGATGCCAAGCCGCACGGTATCCTTCCCGTGTGGGGAGTGCTCGCCGAATCGAGCGACGTCGGTGCGATCAAAATCGCATTGCGCCTCGGAGAAGACCGCTTCTACAAATACATTCGCGCCTACGGTTTTGGGCAGCAGACCGGCATCGAACTCCCGGGCGAGACCCGTGGATTAACTAAGCCTCCGAGCCGCTGGTCGAAGGTATCCATTGCCGCAATATCGATGGGACAGGAAATCGGCATCTCGCCGATTCAGCTCTCGGGCCTGATTTCCACTTTCGCGAACGATGGAGTCTGGATTGCGCCGCGCATCGTAGCGGGCACGGTGGAGCCGCGAGGAACGCCGCAGATGGTGGCATTTCATCCCGGCACATCGCGTCGCGTGATCTCGCCCTACACAGCCGCCGAGATGCGCTCGATGATGCAGAAGGTCGTGCTCGAGGGCACCGGCCGCAAGGCCGTTCTGGAAGGCTACTCATCGGCAGGCAAGACCGGTACTGCCCAGAAGGTTGATCCGGCAACCGGCGCGTATTCGAAGACAAAGTACGTCGGTTCATTCGCGGGATTCGCCCCGGTGAATAATCCGCAGATCGTGGTGGTGGCGATTCTCGATTCGGCGGTGGGACTTCACCAGGGTGGTCAGGTTTCGGCTCCCATTTTCCGTCGCGTCGCGCAGCAGGTCCTCGAATACCTGCACGTGCCTCATGACCTGCCACTCGCGCCGCAGCATCAGTTGCTGCTTGCGCAATCAAAAGTCAAAGAAAAGGATCTGGATGACGATACGCCGGATCATCCGGGCGCGCCGCTGGAGACTGCGGAAGTCAACAGCGATGCGACAGATTCGCAGAAGCCCAGCGTGGCGCGGGCGCCCACGCCCGCGACTGCCGGAACCGGGGGGCAGGTGGTGCAGGCCGCGGTGCGGGAGCCACTGCCGGCTTCCGCTGCGGTCTCGAGTTCATTCACGCCTAAACAAGGCTCCGCCGAAACGCCTGTGCCGAAGACTGGAACGGTTGTATTGGACGTAGAACAGGGCGGCATAGAAGTGCCATCATTCGCGGGCAAAACAGTCCGCAATGCCATCGAGATGGCCCAGGATTCGGGTCTGGAGTTGGAGGCGGTGGGAAGCGGTGTAGCCCGACAGCAAGCCCCAGTGGCAGGTACGCACGTTCCCGCGGGGTCGCATGTGACCGTTCAGTTCGGGCATTAAGGGCAGTCCTCAACTCTGACGATTCATCACTCCGAACGGCTGTTTCTTGGCCGCGAGGAATCTGCTTTCGCCTGGGGGCTCACCGCACCCTTCGGTCGGAACTACAAAATAGAGCGCATTCCTCTGCGTCGTCGCGACCTCTGTGTTCAGGGTCTTTCCTGGTTTGACCCGCCGAAAAAGCGCGTGTTACGGTAATCAGTCACACCATTCCAGCAGGCCAGCCACTGCTCTATTGAGGTTCGATTTGTCTCCGGTTGAAGCGCCCACCGTCCGCAAAACTGCGCTGAACGCCGTCCATCGCCAGATGGGCGCGAAGATGGTGGAGTTCAACGGCTGGGACATGCCGGTCGAATACCCGGCTTCGATCGGCGGTGGGATTATTGCCGAACACATGGCGGTCCGCACCGGTGTAGGTATCTTCGACGTAAGCCACATGGGCGACATCCGTCTGGCCGGACCGCAGGCGCTTGCGGCAGTTCAGCACGTTTCCATGAACGATGCCTCGAAGCTGGCGGTTGGTCAGGCTCAGTATTCGGCGCTGCTCTATCCGCAGGGCACATTCGTGGACGACGTGATCGTGCATCGACTCGCCGACGATGAATATCTGCTGGTAATCAATGCAGGAACGCGGGAGAAAGATTTCAACTGGGTCCGCGGCAACACTCGCCCATTCGACTGCACGGTGGAGAACTTGTCGGACGACTTCACCCAGATCGCGATCCAGGGACCGAAAGCAGTGCATCTCCTGCAGAAACTCACCGACGCCAATCTGGGAGCGGTAAAGTTCTATTGGGTCACGCGAGGTCGGCTTTGCGGGCTGGACAATATCCTGATGGGACGTACTGGGTACACCGCAGAAGATGGCTTTGAGATTTACGTCCCTGCCGATGAAGCAACCAGCGCGCGCGTTTGGAACGAGATTCTTGCGGCAGGTAAAGAGTTCGGCGTGGTTCCGTGCGGCCTGGGCGCCCGCAACACTCTGCGGCTGGAAGGCAAGCTGCCGCTCTATGGCCACGAGATTTCCGATACGATTAACGTTTGGGAAGCGGGTCTGGATCGCTTCTGCAAGATGGAGAAGCCCGAGTTCATCGGGCGCGAGGCCCTTGAGAAAGCCAAGGCAGCGGGACTAAACGAACGCTGGTCGGGCTCGAAATGGTCGAGCGCGGGATCGCGCGTGACGGATACAAAGTGCTCGACAACGACGGACGCCAGATCGGGTACGTGACGAGCGGGTCTCCGGCACCGTTCCTGAAGAAGAATATTGCGCTGGCATATGTTCCACTTGAGTTCAGCGACGTCGGCACGAGCGTGAAAGTAGAGATTCGTGGTCAAGGCGCGGGAGCGAAAGTCGTACCAACGCCGTTTTACAAGCGCCCCAAGAAAGCAGCTTAGGAAGCCCAGAGTAAAACGAGATTTGCCAACAGCTAGCAGCCAGGAGCTAGAAGCTTTTATGCCCTATCCCACAGATCGTAAATACACAAAAGAGCATGAGTGGATCCAGGTCAACGGCAATTCCGCCACCGTCGGGATCACCGATTATGCCCAGCAATCCCTCGGCGACATCGTATTCGTGGAGACACCCAAAGTTGGCGCAGAACTCACTGCCGGCAAGACCTTCGGCACAGTAGAGTCGGTAAAGGCCGTTTCCGATCTTTTCGCGCCGGCCTCAGGCACCGTCACCGAGGTCAATGGCGACCTCATGACGTCCCCTGAAAAGGTGAACTCCGATGCCCACGGCTCTTGGATGCTGAAGATGACGCTCAAGAATCCGGGCGAACTCGATGCTCTCCTCTCTGCCGCGGACTACGAAAAATTTGTCGCCGAAGAGGCGGGCCACTGAAGTTGGAAGGTGCGCACAACTTTTCGGGAGCCCACATCCTTCAAATCCCCTATGATTCGGGACGCCGGGATTTTCGCATGGGGAACGGCCCTGGCCACATCGCGCAACAGTTCGCTCACCTCAAGGGATTCACCTCAGAAAGCATCGCGGTCGAGGAGCGCCCATTCGAACTGGCCACGACCATGTGCGCGGTGCGAGCCGCGTCAGAGAAGGTGAGAAGCGCCACTTCCCGAGGCCGCTTGCCGATCCTGCTTGCCGGCGGCTGTATTAACAGTCTCGCATCATTGAGCGCTTTCGATTCAGATGTAGGACTGTTCTGGTTTGACGCCCACGGCGACTTCAATACGCCCGAGACCACCCCAAGTGGCTTCATCGACGGCATGGCTCTCGCGGCCATCACGGGGCGATGCTGGCAGACTTTGACTGCTTCGATTCCAGGATTCCATCCAATATCCGAAAAAAACGTCGTGTTGATTGGCGCTCGCGATCTCGATCCGGAAGAGCTCTCGGCATTGAAAAATTCCGAAATCAGCCGGTTAAGCCCAGAATCGATCAGAAAGGGCGGCCCGGACAGTGCTCTCGGAAAAGTTCTCACTGGCTTGCCAGAATTGGCCTACCTGCATATTGACCTCGATGTCCTTGACCGCGAATCCGCGTGCGTCAACGAATATTCTTCAACCGGAGGGCTAACGGTTTCTGAACTTCTGGAGATCATTCGATTCATCCGTCACCATCGCGCCATTGTTGGCGCTGCGATTACCGCCTATGATCCATCTGTTGACCAACACTCAAAAGCTCTTGGCGCAGCAGTCGCAATAGTTAAAGAGCTAACTGCCTCTTGCATCGACGCTAGCTGAAAGGCATCTGATTACTATGCGCTACTTGCCCAAATCTCCGGCCGACCGCGAAGCCATGCTGAAAGCGATCGGCCTGCGTTCGGTGGATGATCTGTTTGCGCCCATCCCGTCCGAATACCGCCTGAACCGCGATCTGAACATTCCGCGCCAGATGGCGGAATCGGAGATCGTCGACTTCTTCCGCCAGCGCTCGCGCGAGAACGGTGACGGCTATACCAGCTTTCTCGGCGCGGGCGCTTATATGCACTACCGCCCCGTCATCATTGATTCCCTGATTTCACGAGGGGAATTCCTCACCGCATACACGCCGTATCAGGCCGAGATCTCGCAGGGAACCCTGCAATCCATCTTCGAATTTCAGACCATGATCTGCGAACTCACCGGCATGGAAGTGGCCAACGCCTCCATGTACGACGGTTCCACGGCGGCGGCCGAGGCGGTGATGATGGCCGTTCGTTTGACTGGCCGTAGATCAGTGGTCGTGGCCCGTAGCCTGCATCCGGAGTATCGCGAAGTGCTCGCCACGTATGCGACGCACCAGGGCATGCCGCTCTCGACGATTGGTTTTGGTGGAGAGGGCCGGCTGAATCTGAAGGAACTTGAGAAATCGATTACGCCTGAAACTGCCTGCGTGCTCGTGCAGTCGCCGAATTTCTTTGGAACGATCGAAGACGTCGAAGCGATTGCCGAGATTGCCCACAAGCATGGCGCGATGCTCGTCGTTTCCATCGCCGAGGCTGTTTCGCTGGGCATCATCGAGCCACCCCGGGCCGCGGACATCATCGCCATGGAGGCGCAGTCGTTTGGCGTCCCTCTCGGATTTGGGGGGCCTTATTGCGGTGTCATCGCCACGCGCGAAAAAAATGTCCGGCAGATGCCGGGACGTCTCGTCGGTCAGACCCTCGACAAGCAAGGAAAACGCGGATTCGTTCTGACTCTCGCCACCCGCGAACAGCACATTCGCCGCGAGAAAGCCACCTCGAACATCTGCACGAACCAGGCGCTGGTAGCGCTGATGGTCAATATCTTCATGACCGTGTACGGCAAAGTCGGACTCAAGGAACTGGCGAAACAGAATCTCTCGAAGACGGCCTACGCAGCCAGCCAATTTGAAAAGCACGGGAAACTGCTCTTCAACAACGCGCCCCGGTTCAATGAATTCGTGGTCGAGACCAGTGAAGACCCTTACGCGATCAACAGCCGTTTGCTGGGGCACAAACTGGTCGGCGGACTTCCGCTCAAAAAATTCTATCCGGAGCTGGGAAATGCTGCGCTCTGGTGTTGTACGGAGATGACGAGCCGAAGCGCGATCGATACCGCCGCCGGACTGATCGCTGAGAGCGAGCGCTCGGTACGATCGGCAAAGGAAGAAGTCGAGGAGGTGGCCCGATGAAACACATGACTCGCAAGGCCACGCGCCACGTCAATCAGAACGAGGGATTGATCTTCGAGAAGTCTTCGGCGGGGAAAGCGGCATGGAAGCTTCCGCCTCTCGACGTACCTGAAGTAGACACTGCGAAGCTGCTCGGATCGGTCGAGCGGAAAGATCTGGGCAACATGCCCGAAGTCAGCGAGATCGAGATTATCCGCCATTTCACGCGGCTTTCGACGTGGAACTATGCGATTGATCTCGGCATGTATCCACTGGGCTCCTGCACGATGAAGTACAACCCGCGGGTGAACGAAGCGGTCGCGCGCGTGGAGGGGATCGCCAACGGACATCCGTATCAGCCGGAGAAAATTTCCCAGGGCGCTCTGCGCATCATCAAGACTCTGAGTGAGTGCCTGATCGAAATTACCGGTATGGACGCGATCACGCTGCAGCCCGCTGCCGGCGCTCACGGCGAGATGACGGGACTCTTGATGGTCCGCGCCTATCACCAGTCGAAAGGGAATGCGCGCAAGAAGATTCTGATTCCCGATTCCGCGCACGGCACCAATCCGGCCACCGCCGCCATGGTGAACTACGCGGTGGAGAATCTGAAGTCGGATTCGCGCGGAATGGTCGATATCGCCGCGCTCGAAGCGCAGATGAACGAGGATGTCGCCGCGCTGATGCTAACGAATCCCAACACCCTGGGCGTCTTCGAGCAACAGATTCACAAGATCGCCGAGATCCTGCACGCTAAGGGCGGCTTGCTATATATGGACGGCGCCAATATGAACGCATTGGTGGGTAAGGTTCGTCCGGGAGATTTCGGTGTGGACGTCATGCACTTGAACCTGCATAAGACGTTTTCAACCCCGCATGGTGGCGGAGGGCCCGGTTCAGGTCCGGTTGCAATCAAGAAGATTCTCGAGCCATTTCTTCCCCAGCCCGTGGTCGTTGCAAAACCTGACGGCACGCTGGGCTTCGATTACGAGCGTCCGCAATCCGTCGGACGCGTGCGCGCCTTCTACGGCAATTTCGGAATGTTCGTTCGGGCCTTGGCGTACATCCAGGCGAACGGCCCGGATGGACTGCGCCAGACCACCGAAGACGCGGTACTCAACGCGAACTACATCCGCAAGGGATTGGAAGGTGTGTACGATTTGCCGTATTCCACACCGACCATGCACGAGGTTGTGTTCAGCGACAAGCTCCAGGCGAAAAAGGGCGTGCGTACGATGGACATCGCCAAGCGCCTGATCGATTACGGCTTCCATCCGTACACAACGGCATTTCCCCTTATCGTCTCCGGCGCGCTCATGATCGAACCCACCGAGAGCGAACCGAAGGAAGAACTGGATCTCTTCATCGAGGCGATGAAGTCGATCGCCGAGGAAGTGGAAGAAGATCCGCAGACGGTGCTCGATGCCCCACACTCGACGCGAGTCTCGCGCCTGGACGAAACCGCTGCCGCCCGCAAACCGGTGCTGCGGTGGAAACCCACCAGCTAGACGCGGCCAGAGCCTTGGATCGTGTCAGCAGGCCCTGCGCACAAACGCACAAAGCCTCCGCCTGTTTTTTTCTGACCGCTTTCGGCGCTGCAGCTAGCTCTTCTTTGAGGTCACGGCGAAAAATGCCGTGGCCTCCTGCTCAACGTTCTTACTGCCGCAGTGAGGGCACTTGGGATTCTCTTTATCGTGCTCGTTCAGGGTCAGGACGGTCTCGAACGGCTTATGGCAATCGAGGCAAACATAATCGTACACGGGCATGGAGGACCTCCCATACACCACGTTAGGAAAATTCTACGCCTGATCTGAGAGGAAGGGTGATTGTCGTTTTTTGATTGTTGAATGAAAACCGACAATGCGGTTTTCATTCAACAATCATCCATTCACGAGGTAACCCATCTATTTGGCTGTGATATCAACCGAAGCTTGCGTCGTTTCCCAATCGATATTCATGGTGCAGCCGTTGCCGGATTTCTCGTAGGAAATCGTGAAGTTCTCCATGGGCGAGGAAAGCTTTGAAACCTTCATATCCACCCGCGCTAGTTCGTCGCTCTCATACTTGTACGGAATTCCCCACTCTCCCGTTTTCTTGTTGACGATGAGCGTCCACTTGTCGGCATTGGGGACGGTGAAAATCGTATAACTGCCGGCCGGAACGTGCTTGCCGCCAACCATGACATCGGTGCTGGTGACGAAGGTCGTCGCTTCATTTGCTCCGGTGCGCCACACCTTGCCAAAGGGCACCAGATCCCCGTAGATCTTGCGACCCTTCATCCGCGGGCTGGAGTAGTCGGTCTTGATGGTCTTGCCCGCACCAAGATCGCAGGAGGCCGATGCGGCCGGGCTAGGACGGCTGCCTCCACCCATCTGCGCGAAGCAGGCGGTAGCGGCCAGAAAGGTGATAATCGTGAGGAGGGCGATTCTCTTCTGCATAGATTCTCCTTGATTGAGGTACTCGCACTGCAAAAGTATTGGACGTCCAGGAATGGAATATGTCAGCGCCGCCATTATGCTCCTCGCATCCGCACAGTTACAATCGAGTGCATGCCAGTTTTCGACGAGAAGCAGGAAGAACTTGAACACTACGAAACGATGATGGGAGTATCCCGCGGCCGCTTAGCCGTCACCATGGACACCATCACCGATGCCATGGCCCTTGTCGGTCAGCACGGCGTGTACTGCCAAAGCCAGCGCTGGCCGGGCAAGCCCGTTATGGATATTCAGATCATCATGAAGAATCTCACCGACGCCAAAGAACTCATCCAAAGCGTCATGGAAGAACTCAAGAAACCGGCGTGACCCTGTGCGCCTCTGTGTCCCCTGTGTTTAAGGCTTTATGGTAACCATCACCACGCCGTGTGACACGACGGGGGCGGAGAATTTTCCCGTGAACTTTCCCAGATCCTTGTGCTGCCATAGATCTCGAACGGATGCGTTCAGGTTCGCAGGATATCCAACGTCTTCCCAGTGGACAGTGATCTCGTGCTCAGAGTCGCCACGGTTGAGCAGCACGACAGCTCGACTGCCGTCTTTCAGTTGCTTGGACCAGACTTCGTAGTCGCCAGTCTTCGCGACTCGTTCGCCTTCTCTTCCCATCGCATCCTGATCCACCGCGATGACTTCCTTGTTCGTGAGAATGTCGTGAATCGCCGGAGTCATGTTTCGCAAATCGTTTCCCGCGATGAGCGGCGCTGCCAGGATTGCCCACAAGCTGAAGTGCGACCGGTACTCGGTGTCGGTCATGCCGCCGTTGCCCACCTCGAGCATGTCGGGATCGTTCCAGTGTCCCGGCCCGGCATAGGACTGCAATCCAACCTGCTGATCCAGAATCCCGAGGACACCGTTGGAGCAGCAGGTTCCGTTAGGCCACTTCTCCTGGCCACCCCAGCGATCCTGGATGTCTCCCGTGGTGCGCCAGAGATTTCCTCCCACTTCCTTACCCCATAACCACGGCTTTGCCGTTCCCCATTCGCAGATGCTCAGTACAATCGGCCGTTCTGAAGCATCGAGGGCTGCGCGGATATTCGCGTACGAAGCCTTCGCCTCCTGTGAGGTAGTGCTGCACCAGTCGTACTTCAAATAGTCCACGCCCCACGCGGCGTACTGAATTGCATCCTGATACTCGTGCCCGAGCCCGCCGGGACGTCCCGCGCAGGTCTTCGACCCGGCATCGGAGTAAACGCCGAACTTCAGTCCGAGCGAATGAATGTAATCGCCGACAGCTTTCATGCCATGCGGAAACCGCTGCGGATCCGGAACGATGTTTGCCGTTTGCATCGCGACTCACCTGCCAGCAATCGTCGATGTTGACGTACACGTACCCGGCGTCTTTCATGCCGGATTTCACCACCGCGTCGGCCATGCTCTTGATCATGTCTTCGCTGACATTGCAGGCGAACTTGTTCCACGAATTCCAGCCCATCGGCGGAGTCGAGCGCCAGGCCCGCGGAGACGCTCGTTGATTCCTGAGCGATGAGAGCACTCGAGAAGATAACGACGGCACAACAGATACGAAACAAAACCGCATGCATTTTCATGGGAAACGTTGTATCAGAATCAAAGCCAAGATTGGTACAGGACAGACAGCCAGGCCACTCCATGGGACGCTGATCGCGCACTACTGGATCTGGAATGTCCCAACGGTTGTCAGGTTCCGCGAGGAATTGCCCAGGTAGACGGTGTACGTACCGGACGCAACCAGCCAAGAGCTCGCTGTCTACATCCCAGTACGAAAGCGGATGGGATGAATCCGTCGCATTGACTTGGATCGTTTTACTTTGCTGCTGTCCCGCATTCAGCGAGCACCTTTTGCCATCCGACAAGCGCTTCTAGCTTCGCCGGTGGCGGCAGGCAGTCCAAGATATACCTGCGCGACTTCTGCCCCAGCTCGCGCTCCCGTGTTCTGCAGGTCAAATCTCACCTGGAAACTCGAATTGCTCCCCGAGATTGTCGCCGTGAGCTGCGGATTCGTGATGGAGAACGTTGTGTACGAAAGCCCGAATCCAAACGGAAACAGCGGCGTGAGTCCTTTGGAGTCATACCACTTGTATCCCACGTTGAATCCGTCAATTGTGTAGTCCACTGGGAACGGCGTCGTCGCGTCCGGCGGAGTGGCGATCACCGGCCGCGGCAAATCGTTCACGCTCGCGGGAAACGTCATCGGCAGCTTGCCCGACGGGTTCACGGCTCCGAACAAAATATTCGCGATCGCCGGACCTCCACTCTGCCCCGGATACCATGCCTCCAGTACCGCAGCCACGCTGCTCGAGCCACGGCAGCACCTTCGGCCCGCCGTTCTCCATCACAACAATCGTGTTCGGATTCGCCGCGGCCACCGCGCGACCAGGCATCCTGATCGATCGGCGTCGCGTGAATCACGTCGGTGAAATTCAGGCTTGGGACATCCATGCCCTCGCTCTCCCACTGGCTGACGAAGACAATCGCCACGTCGGAAGACGCAGCCAGAGTCGCCGCCGAGGTCGCATTCGTTCCGTCGTTGTACTGCACGTTTGCTCCCGGCGCCTTGTGCCTGAATCGCACGTCAGCGGAGGCGAAGGATCCCAGATCACCTGCGACCAGCAAGGCGGGCACGGGTGCCTTCGACCAGTGCCGGTCCGCCGACAGGGTGCACCTGCGCCGACCCGCCGCCCGAAAGCACGCCGATATCCGCATGCGACCCGATCACTGCGATGGACGTCAGATTCGTCGCATCCAGCGGAAGCAATCCCGTTGTTCTTGAGCAGCACAGCGCCCTGCTCCTCCATCTCCTGCGCGATCGCCGCGTCTGCCGCGGCATCGATCGCATTGAACCGTCGCCGGATGATCGAATAACTCCCACCGCGAACGTCGCCCGCAGAATTCCGTGCACCATGTCATCCAGACGGCTCTGCGGCACTTGTCCGTTCTGTACCGCCTGTTTCAGCGTCGAGTCCAAATAGATGTTCTCGGGCTGCTCCTGGTCCAGCCCGTTCATTCGCCGCGGTCACCGTGCTGTGCGTCGCGTCCCAGTCCGACATCACGAATCCGGGAAACGCCCAGTCCCCTTTTAAAACCGGTTCAGCAGATAGGCGTTCTCGCAGGCATAAGCGCCATTCACCAGGTTGTAGGAGCACATTACGGACTGCGCTCCGGAATCCTTGACCGCGATTTCAAACGCCAGCAGATCGCTCTCGCGTCCCGGATCGCTCGTCGATCTGACGTCTGCGGTCGTGCGTCCGGTCTCCTGGTCGTTGAAGGAGAAATGCTTGGTTCCGGCGATGACGTACTGATCCTGAATCGCCTTTAATGTGCGCCGCCGTGATCTTGCCCGCAAGAATCGGATCTTCTCCCTTCGTCTCGAATGTGCGTCCATCGCGCGGCTCGCGTCCGGTGTGATTCACGTTGCCGCCGAGATTCACATTGATGCCGTACGCGCTCGATCTCCGTGCCGATGACCTGGCCGTACTTCGATGCCTCATCGAGATCCCAACTGGCAGCACTCGCAATCGACGACGGAAGCGCCGTTGCCGGGCACAGCGATTGGCAACACCAGCGCTGCCATCAGCAGAAATAGAGATCGGGAATGTTCAGCGACAGAATGCCAGCGAATCCAGCCTCCCGCCGCCGCGCGGCAGCGTATGATTCCACCAGTCCAGCGCCGCGCCTCCGTGTACCAGCTGTATCTTCTGGTCGAGCGTCATCTGCGCGATCACAGCATCCGCACGCTCATCCGGAGTTCTGCCCTGGCGGAGGTTGCGTATTGGAGTCCGCTTGCCACTCCCGCACGAGATTCCGCCAGCATGAACAGCGACAGGCAAATTACGATAACCAGGACCAGATTCTTTACATAGTTCTCACTCCCGAACTTGGCGAAGACCTCTCGCGCCTCAGATATTCATCCCGGCAATTCATAAACTGAGTGCTCGCGCCTTCACTACCCAGACGTGACGCAACGCACCTGCGGAGAATCAGGCCAAAGCCCGGTCCATTCGCGATTACAATCTTCCCTTGCCAATTCCTCTCTCTCACAATGAGGATACATCCTGATGTCGCCCCGCACTCTTCCGATGTTGCTGAGAACTGCGCTTGCCATCTTTACTGTCCGCTGTGTATTTCCGCAATCCGCATCAACGCCCGATCGGCATCTTCGACGGCCACAGCGATGTCGGCGACGGTCCTGCATCCAGGTTCGGTGGAATACGACGCTACCGATAAGACCTACACGATCTCCGGCAGCGGCGAGAATATGTGGTTCGCGGCCGACGAGTTCCAGTTCGTCTGGAAGAAAATGTCGGGCGACGTCAGCCTGACGCGCCGATATCAGCTTCCTCACAAGAACCGGAAACGAGCACAAGAAAGCCGCGCTCATGTTGCGGCAGACGCTCGATGCCGATTCCGTCTACGCCGACATCGCCCTTCATGCCAGCGGATCTTACATCGCTGCAATTTCGCGACGAAAAGGGCGCGATCACGCGCGAAATTCAGTCGAATCTTTCCGCTCCGAAACGGCTGCGTATCGTCAAGCGCGGAGAATATGTGTACATGGCGCTCGGCACCGACGCAGATCTCAAACCCGCAGGCGGATGGATCCGCATCCCGCTCCATGGTGATTTCTATGTCGGCCTCGGCGTCTGCTCGCATGACAAAGATGTCGTCGAGCAAGCCCGTTTCTCCAACGTCGAACTCACGCAGCCCGCCGCCCGCAGGCAAGCCCACCTCTATTCAGCACGCTCGAAACCGTCACTGTCGATTCCGCCGATCGCCGCGTTGCCTACTTGCCGAAGGACGCTTCGAGGCACCCAACTGGACGCGCGACGGCAGCGCCTTCCTCTTCAATCGTGACGGACACATCGAGCGCCTCGCCGTCGGCGGCGACAAGCCAACTACCATCGATACCGGCTTCGCCAACCGCTGCAATAACGATCACGGCATCTCCCCCGATGCCACCGCAACTCGCCATCAGCGACAATTCGCAAGGAGATCACGAATCCCTCGTCTACGTCTGCCGATCGGCGGAGGCACGCCGCGCCGTATCACGCAGAAATCCCCTTCGTACTGGCATGGATGGTCGCCAGACGGCAAGACTCTTGCATTCGTCGGCCAGCGCAACGGCGACTTCGACATCTACGCCATTCCGGCTGCGGGAGGAGAAGAGACGAGGCTGACGACCGCGAAAGGTCTAGATGACGGTCCGGAATATTCCCCGGATGGAAAGTTACATCTACTTCAACTCCGAGCGCACCGGGCACATGCAGATCTGGCGCATGAAGGCCGACGGCAGCGATCAGGAGCAAGTGTTCTCTGACGATCTCAATAACTGGTTCCCGCACATTTCCCCGGACGGCCAATGGATGGTGTTCATCACCTACGGCGCGGACGTGAGCGGGCATCCCGAAAACAAAGATGTGATGCTGCGCCTGATGTCGCTCGCCGACAAAAAGATCACGGTGCTGGCGAAGTTGTTCGGGGGGCAGGGAACCATCAACGTGCCCTCTTGGTCGCCGGACAGCAAGCAGCTGGCGTTTGTCAGTTACATGCTGATTCCTCCGGAAGGACTGGAAGGCAAGTAGAGAATGTTTTCTTGAGGATCGCTTCAAGGCTTTACTTTCTCATCTAAGAACTTCGCCATCAACTCCAGCGCCTCTTTCGTTTCAGGCAACTGGAAGTGATACCAGAAGGCGTGCGGCAGCGCCTCGAAGACCACCAATTGCGAGTCGTCTCCCGCACTGCAACAGGGCGCGATGAAAAATAGTCGTGCCGCTCAATAATATGTCGCGCGTGCTGGTCACCAGCAGGCTCGGAGGCATTCCGTGCAAATCGGCAAACAACGGCGACAGCACGGGATCCTCGCGGTCTGTCTTGCCGACATACTGCTCATCGTGCCGATGATTCGGATCGGTTGGCTGCAGGTCGCCCGGAAAGCCGTTGAGCGTGAATAGCTGCCATGAATCGCCGCGTTCGGCTGAAATCGCGAGTCCGGAAAAAATTCCCAGCGCGCCAGGCAACGGCAGTCCCAGCTGTCTTGAGCCGGACCGTGACTTCGGCCGTAAGAATCGCGCCGGCCGACGTTCCGAAAATTCCGATGCTCTGTGGCTTATAGGTCTTCAGAAGTTCTTTGTAAACGGCGACCACATCATCGACCGCGGCAGGAAATGGATTCTCCGGAGCCAGCCGGTAATACACCGACACGACTTTCATCTTCGCGAGATTCGAGATCGGAACTCCCTCGATCAGCGACCCCGAGTCGGAGTTGAATCCGCCGCCGTGCAGATTGATCAGCACCCGTCCTCATTCTCCGCCGGCATGGAGAGCGGCGTGATGATGTCGGTTCGAACGCCCCGCAATCGTCTTCTTCCTCCATATTCACTGGATAGTACTTGCGCGCCTCAGCCGAATCCTGTGCCCGCCAGCGTCGAGTTCGCGCCCGTCGCTCGGCCAGTGTCTCGGGTCCGGCTTTCTGTGCGTCAGCGACTCCAGCCACTTCTGCGCCTCGGGACTGATCGTCGTCGGCATCGGGACGACGCGGGTGATGTGCGCCGTGCCATCGGGATCAAAGGTCGCGGAATCTTTCTGCGGAGCCGAGGCCGTCTGCGCAGCCAAGAAGCGAAATCGCAATCACGACCGAAACACAGGAATGAAGCCTTCATGAGTGTCGTCTCCAAGTACTGCCGGTTCGCACCAGCGTTTGCCAGCGCGAATCTTCTGAAATACAGAAAACACAAAAAGAGCACAAAGGATGTCTGGCGATCCTCGTGCCCTCTCTGGTGAGTATTCTAAGCGAGCGTGAACTTCCCGCGCTCAATCATCTTCCCCGCGATTTCCTGCCGCAGCGCGACGGTATTGAACGGCTCGTATTTCGCGAGCCGCCGCAGGATCGCCAGCTGTGTGCGCAGCATGTCGCCATCGGCCACGGCCGCAATCACCTTCCGCGCCGCCGACTCGACCTTCTCCATCGCATGCGCGAGGTACACGCGCGTCATAGCGATCGGCAAAGCAGCCGCGGCCTCGCCCTTGCTCGCGACGATCTTCTGCGCGCGCAGTACTGCCGACTCCATCGCGTACGTCTCAATTGTCATGTCGGCAATGGCGCCCATGATCTCCTGCTGATCCTGGATCGCCTGCATGTATTTCTGCGTAGCCGAACCAGCGGCGAACAGTCCCAGTTTCTTCGCCTGTGCGACCAGCTTCTGCTCTTCCGCCAATGGTCCTTCGAGATCCTCGGCCATGGAAGGCCCCGAAAGCACCTCATCCATCAGCTTCTTGATCGCCGGCATCAGCGGTAATTGTCCCGTCATCGCTCGCTTCAACAGGAAGCCGGTGATGATCAGCCGGTTGATTTCGTTCGTTCCCTCGAAGATGCGATTGATACGCGCATCGCGGTACGCTCGCTCCGCCGGATACTCCTCCACGAAGCCATAGCCCGCATAGATCTGCACAGTCTCATCGACGATGTAGTCGATCATCTCCGAGCCCCAGACCTTGATGATCGAGCACTCGACCGCGTACTCCTCGATCGCCTTCAGCGTCTGCTTGGCCGCGTCCGCCGCCGACTTATCCACTTCGCCGAGAGCGGCGTCCATCATCGCGACTGTGCGATACACGAGCGATTCGCCCACGTAGAGGAGGCTCGCCATGTTGGCGATCTTCTCGCGCACGAGTCCGAAATCTGCGATGACCTTGTTGAATGCCTTGCGCTGTTTTGCATAGGCAATCGCATTCTCGAGCGATACTCTCCCGCCCCCCACGCACATCGCACCCAACTTGAACCGCCCGATGTTGAGAATGTTAAAAGCGATCAGGTGTCCCTTGCCGACATCGCCCAGCAGATTCTCGACCGGAACCTTGCAGTCATTCAGAATGATGGGACAAGTGGAAGATCCTCGAATGCCCATCTTGTGCTCTTCGGCGCCAACCGAAAACCCGGGGAAGCTTCTCTCGACCAGGAAGGCCGAGAACTTCTCCCCATCGACCTTGGCAAATACGGTGAAGAGATCGGCGAATCCCGCGTTGGTGATCCACATCTTCTCGCCGTTCAAGATGTAATTCTTTCCATCCGGAGAGAGGGTCGCGCGGGTGCGGCAATTCAACGCATCGGAACCTGAGGTCGACTCCGAAAGAGCGTACGCGCCGACAATCTCGCCCGAAGCCAATCGCGGCAGATATTTCTTCTTTTGTTCTTCCGTACCGAAGTAAACGATCGGTAACGTGCCGATGCCGGTGTGTCCGCCCCAGGTTGTAGCGAAGCCTGCGTACTTCGCAATGTGATCGGCAATCACAGCCGCCGTCACTTTGTCCATTTCCAGTCCGCCGTAAGCCTCTGGAATTTCCACCGAACTCAACCCGAGTTCACCGGCCTTCTTCAACAGGTCACGGGTAACAGAAAAGTCCTTGTGCTCAATCTTCTCGATATTCGGAACGATTTCGTTGATGGCGAACTCTTCCGCCGTTTGTCCGATGAGTTGGTGCTGCTCGCTGAAGTCCTCAGGAGTGAAAACGTCCTCCGGAGATCGAGTCTCCAGCAGGAAACTCCCACCAGCAATTTTCGTCTTTGGAACAACTGTGGTCGATGCCATGTCTTTCCCCCTAGGTTAGATGCCGGCTGCACCCCCGCGCAGGCCCAGCCCCAGGCACTGCAATTCTAATGCGGAAAACAAGGGAATGATAGTTGACCCAGATTCGGGCGAATGTCTCACTTGTTGTCCGTTTGCATGGACTGCTAGAAACTCCATTCGAACATCATCGGATCAGCCAAGGATCCCGAGCGATACCCGTAGCCTTGGTATCCGCCGAAAGGATAGGAGCCGACCGACAGCCGCATGCATTGCTGATATCTCGCCTGCAGCGAACGATACAGGCTTTCTTCGCTGATGCGCGCATTGCTCGCGCTCGTGCATTCGGAGGTCGCTCCCGCGCCGCAGGCGCTCTGCTGAAGTGCAATGGCTGCTTGCAAGCGCTGTGCTTGACTCTGCATGGCCATCCTTACTGCGCCGCAATCATCCACCAAAGGGGTCTGAAAAGTGCAGCTTCCGTTCCAGACGCCAAGAGTGGAGCAGTTGTCTCGCTGCTGGTCCGCCACAGCCATGCAGCCGCCCTTGGATGCGACCTGCCCGTTGGGGCAGACCTGGCACGGACCCTTCAGGCAGATATGGTGACGGAGATCGCCCTCCGGCGGATGCCTCTGGTCAGGATGTCGAAAAGGATGCCGCAGGAACGAGAAGAAACCCCTTCTCTCAGGCGGCGCTGGATGCGCCTGCGAATTCAGTCGTGGCTCATGCGTGCTGCGTATGGCGCCGGTTCGAATGTCTGATTGTGCTTGGTGTGAGGTCGCGAAGGACTCTGAAACATGAGCGCTGGTCCCGTGCGCGCCGCTGTGCGACCCAGATGATCCGCCCGTCGAAGTGTGACTGCCGCCGGAGGAACTGTGACCTCCGCCAGCCGAGCTATGATCAGCTCCAGCCGAACTGTGACCACCGCCCGAAGGACTGTAGCCACCGCCCGAGCTCCCACCTCCGCTATAGCTGTGCCCTCCGCCAGAACTGCCGGAGGATGACGATCCACCCGATGAACTGCTGTGAGATCCACCTCCGCCGCCAGAGCTGGAGGACCCGCCCGATGAACGTTGGGCCATCGCTAGCGAGGAGAGTAGGAATACTGCCGCGAGACAAAGGCTGGAGTGCCGCATACAGCACCTCCTAACCGGCAGGCCAACGCAGGCGGGGGATGGCACGGCTGGCCCGGACGATTTCGTCCACCAATAGGATAGTCCGTCCCGCGTCAACGAACGTAGCAATTGGGTAAAGAAGTGTTACGCAACAACCCAATCGTTATCGTTCCGGCGAGCCGTTTACTACTGTCTTCCTCAATCGATAGCGGCTTGCCGGTTGGCAGGTCGAGTAGCTAACCGGATGTGTAGCCTCGGACTCTTTGCTATCCCGGGCAACAACGTAGCTGCGAATGGCGTAGCATGTCGCATCGGTCCCCGAACCTTCGAGCGAAATAGCGATGTTATCGTTGCCGGACTGTGGCACTATCCGCAGTGCCGCGCCGTCGCTTGTTCTGTGGCTCACCTCTGGAGTTCGAATCCGGTCCAATGCGCCGCTCGGCAACTCCGATTTCTGCGGAATAATCCGCCAGGGCTCGGAGGGTGTCGCAGCTCTCTCGAATGAACTCTGCAATGGAGCGGGATTCGGTTGGCTGGCATCGCTGGAAAGCAGGAATCCAGCAGCCTCGTGACTCTGACCGGCTGCGAACAGAGAGCACGACAAAAGGATAGGTAACAGAAGGCGGGCCGGGGACATAAGAAACCCTCCTGCGACGAATTATAGCTCCGAAATCAACGGGCAGAGCGGCGAAGATAGAGCGGGCGAAGGGACTTCCTTCGTGTAACTTCGTGTCCTTCGTGGTTGAAGCTTTTTAGAGGTTCTCGAAGATGCCGGCCGCACCCATCCCGCCGCCGACGCACATGGTCACCATTCCGTAACGCGCATTCCGCCGCTTCATTTCGCGAATTACGGTAGCTGTCAACTTTGCCCCGGTGCATCCCAGGGGATGTCCGAGCGCGATTGCTCCTCCATTCGGATTAACCTTCTCTGCGTCCAGTCCGGCTTCTTGGATGACCGCCAACGACTGCGCTGCGAATGCTTCGTTGAGTTCGATGACGCCGATATCTGAGAGCTTCAGGCCAGCCATCTTCAACGCTTTCGGGATGGCGTAAACCGGGCCCAAGCCCATCTCTTCGGGCTTGTAGCCTGCCGTGGCAAACGAGACATATCGAGCCAGCGGCTGGATGCCGAGCGCTTTCGCGCGTTCCGCCGACATCACCACAGCCGCCGCCGCGCCATCCGACATCTGAGAAGAATTTCCCGCGGTGACCGTGCCCTTCACATGAAACGCCGGTTTCAATGCACTGAGTGCCTCCCGGGACGTGTCGGCTCGCGGACCTTCATCTACCTTGAACACAATCTCTTGCCGCTTCGGCTTTGAGCCGTTAGGGGTGTTGAAACTCACGGGGACCGGAACGATCTCATCCTCGAACCTGCCTGCCTGGATCGCTGCCATGGCTTTCTTATGACTCTGCAACGAGAAGTCATCCGAAGCCTCGCGAGTTATCCCAAACCGCTGGGCAACCCTCTCGGCGGTGAGTCCCATGGAAAGATAGGCGTCCGGATAGTTGCTGACCAGCCAGGGATTCGGCGAAATCTTGTGGCCGCCCATCGGGATCATCGTCATGGATTCCGTTCCTCCGGCGACGATGACCTCGGCACCGCCACTCATAATGCGTTCGGCAGCCATGGCGATCGCCTGCAGGCCCGAAGAGCAGAACCGATTGATGGTCAGCGCCGAGACCTCAACCGGCAGCCCTGCCCGCAGCGAGGCAATCCGTGCTACGTTCATCCCCTGCTCGGCCTCGGGCATGGCGCAGCCCAGAATTACGTCTTCAATTTCCTTCGGATCCAATTGTGGCACGCGCTCCAAAGCGCCCTCGATCGCCACGGCGGCAAGTTCGTCCGGACGCGTCGAGCGCAGTGTGCCCTTGTAGGCCCGACCCACCGGAGTACGAACAGAAGATGCAATGATGACTTCGCGCATGATGATTCTCCCAACTACCTGTTAACGGCATGCACTTCGCGCCGGCGCCTGCCCGGAGGCTCACTTCACCGGCGCAAAAAAGTAATAGTCTGCCGTGTACTTGCTCTTGGTTTCCGCGTCCTTATGCGATTCGTCGCAAGCGTCATTGCCCGGCATTCCGCCGTGCGTGTGCACGCGCTGAATCATGGTCACACCCGCTAGTGCGCCTTTTTTCGAGTTGTTCTCCACATTAAGCAGCAGCCACGGTACCGATTCCGGATCGAGCGAGTCCACCTTCGCGGCAACTTTTCCGGTGACCTCGCTGCCATCTTTCAACTTCCAGGTCGGACCCGCGGTATGCTGCCCGATGACCTTGTCTTTGCGATCTTTCAGTTCGGCATCGGGGCCCTTCAGCGCCCAGGTGAACTTGCCATCCGCTCCGGCTTTGCATGCATAAATCTGTTCTCCTGAGGCATGCACAAACAGCACCGGCTCCAGTCCTGCAGGAACAGCAACGGCATCGGGAACGTCGGGGGCGGACTCTTTTGCGGGAGCATCTTTTTGGGCGTAGGCGATCAGACAACCAAAGATCACTACGGCAATACCGCAACTGCGAATCGTTTGTTTGACACTGTTCATAAGTGTGTTTGATGCACGCAATCGCCGAACTAATTCCTCAGCGTCTTTCCCGTCTTCAGCGTGTACTGAATCCGTTCCTGCGTCTTGCGTTCCCCGCAGAGCGACTTGAACCCTTCCCGCTCCAAATCGAGGATATATTGCTCGCTTACCGGAGTGCCGGGAGTGACGTTCCCGCCGCACAGCACCTCGGCAATTTTTCCACCCAGCTTCACTTCGTAATCCGTGATGAAGTCGCCCTGCCGCATCAGATGGACTCCCATCTTCAGGGCAGCGAGCAGGCTCTCGCCCGGAGCAGGAATGTCCGTGCGCGGCACTGGCGGTTCGTATGCCGCACGTGCCAGTTCGAGAGCCCGAGCCTTCGCATCGGAGAGTACGCGCTCGCGGTTCATGGTGATCCGATCAGAAGCCGACAGGAAGCCGTATCCGCGAGCTTCATGCGCTGAGGTCGCGACCTTTGCCGTCGCGATGGTCTCAAATGCTTTCTTCATCGCCTCCATCATCTCGACCGAGCCCACGAGTGCCTCGGGTGACGACTTGCCGCGCGAGGCCGTTGCCTGATCGACGGCCCGCAACAGCATCTCCTTGCAGCCGCCGCCCCCGGGGAGCAGGCCAACTCCAATCTCTACGAGCCCGGTGTACAACTCGGCATGAGGCTGCCTTGCCGCGGCATGCAGCGAGATCTCCGTTCCGCCGCCCAGGCACAATCCGAATGGCGCGGATACGACCGGCTTCGGCGAAAACTTGATCGCCTGCGTCATGCCCTGGAACTGCCGAATCACGAGATCGACATCGTCCCACTCTTCTTCCTGCACGCTCATCAGCAGCAGCATCAGGTTGGCGCCGACAGAAAAATTCGCCGCGTCATTGGTAATGACGAATGCGTCGAAGTTGTCTCCCGGCCCACCAGGTTTCAGTGTCTGCGCGATCAGCCCAATAATGTCGGCACCCAGCGAGTTCATCTTGCTGTGGAACTCGATGCAACCCACGCCATCGCCCAAATCAACCAGCGATGCGCCGGAGTTCTTCTTCACCACGCCATTCGATTTCTTCGCTACCGTGACGGACCAAACGCCTTCGGGAACTTGAACCGGCCTTTCGCCTGCCGATGTCAGATCCCAATACTTGCGTCCCGCCGGAGATTTCGCATCGTCCACGTACCACGACTTCCGCCCTGACGCGAGCAACTTCTCAACGTTCGGCGCCACCGGCTTGCCTTCCTTCTTCATCCGGGCGACGGTCGACTCAACTCCAGCCGCATCCCACAATTCGAACGGCCCAAGTTCCCAGTTGAAGCCCAGGCGCATCGCGCGATCGATCTCGACAATCGAGTCCGAAATCTCCGGAATGCGATTCGCAGCGTACGTCCACAGATCGGATAACGCTGCCCAGAGAAACGCCCCCGCCTTATCGAGTTTCTGTGATCCGCCATCCAGGCCGAGCAGCATCCGCAGGCGCGTCCCCGTATCCTCGATGTTCTTCGCCATATCAAGGGCAGCGAATTTCGGCTTCTGCCGCGGATGGTACTCGAGCGTCTTCCAGTCCAGAGCCAGCCGCTCATCTTCCTTGCCATCGCTGTGCTTGATTTTCTTGTAGAACCCGCCCTTCGTCTTATCGCCCAGCCACTTCTTCTGCAGCATGTGGTTGAAGAAATCAGGCAGGTGGAGATCGCTGCGCTCATCATGGACGTTCTGCGTCATGTTCCCGACGACATGCCCGAGAATGTCGAGCCCCACCAGATCAATGGTGCGGAAGGTCGCCGATTTCGGCCATCCCACGGCCTGACCCGTCAGAGCATCGACTTCCTCAATGCTGAGCGCCATATCCTGCATCAACCGGATCACATTCAGCACGGAAAAAGTTCCGATGCGATTCCCAATGAAGTTCGGCGTGTCCTTTGCGATGACCACGCCTTTTCCGAGCCGCACATCGCAGAAGTGCGCGATAGCATCGATCGCCGCTTTGTCGGCTTCAGGCGTCGGGATGATTTCCAACAGCCGCATATACCGCGGCGGATTGAAAAAGTGGGTTCCAAACCACACTCGCCGGAAATCCTCGGAGAAACCTTGCGCAATTTTCCCCACCGGAAGCCCACTCGTGTTGGTGGTGATGATCGTCCCCGGCGTGCGGATCGCTTCGACTTTCTTCAACAATGACCGTTTGATCTCGAGATTCTCGACCACTGCCTCGATGATCCAGTCAACCTCCGCGAGTTTCTTGAGATCGTCTTCAAAATTGCCAACCGTCACCAGTTTCGCCAGTGACGGCTCCATGAACGCCGCGGGCTTCGATTTCTTCGCGGCATCGAGCCCGGCAGCGGCAATTTTATTTCGCGCGGGAACATCCGCGTCCGGAGGAACAATATCGAGCAGATAACTCGCTACCCCGGCATTGGCAAAATGCGCGGCAATACGGGCGCCCATGGTTCCGGCGCCAAGAATGGCTACTTTGCTGATGCGCTTCATAATGAGGCCTCGCAATAAATCCGTTCTGACCACAGGAGATGGAACAGAGGAAACGTTGAATGCTTGAAGAGGACATGGCTGGATCCAGCCAGGACTGTGACCGCCAATGGTAATCGCACCGCAGGAATTTATCCAGCACCCGACTCACACTTCAGCATGGCTCAAGACATACTCGAGCGCCTGCTTGCGCCATCTGCTTTTCGCCGCGATACGCCAGCAGCTTTGGTGCCTCTTCGAGCTTCACCCACTTGGCGCGCGCTACCTCGATCCGCATGTCCTCAGAAATGTTATCGATCCGACCCGACTCATACCGCAGCAGATAGAAGCTGACGATTTTGAACACCCGCTCCCCATCTCCCCACGAGCGTACATACATGTATTTGATGTCAGCGAGTTTGGTGATGAGCGAAGCCGAGATTCCTGTCTCTTCGCGGACCTCCCGGAGTGCTGCCTCGAGGGCCTTTTCCCCCGGATCGACCAGTCCCTTGGGCAAACATGTGACCACCTTGTTCTTCGGACGAGCGGCGCCCTTTTTCGGGGCAGGGCTCCGGAGCTGGGCCTGCTGGCAGCTCAATTGCCGCCATCCACCACCCGTCTTCCTTGTTCCGAACCACCACGCCACCGGCTGAGATCTCGCGCACCATACTGTCCGCAAGTTAGCAGGAATACAGGGGCTTCGTCACCTGTCTGCAGCCCGGACGGTAACGTTACGCGCGTATGCAACCAAGGTGTTGTAACGAACAGGTGGCACAATCGTGCCCTTACAGCGTCCTGTGGAAATATGGCATCTTACCTTGCAAGCAGGCCTTGAGCGGTTCGGCTGATTGTGGGCCAGATACGTGGGGTTCACCGTGAGTCTGGGTAAGATTATTCGTTCGGTACAAGCATTTGGCAGGGGTCTTTCCCGCCAAACTCCTCCAGTTCCAACTGCGCACATTCCCACTATCGGGGTAGCTCTCGGCGGAGGCTTCGCCCGCGGCATCGCTCACATCGGAGTTCTCAAAGTCCTCGAAGAAGAGGACATTACCGTCAAAGTCGTCACCGGCACCAGCGTGGGCGCCCTGCTCGGCGCCGTGTACTGCAGCGGCATCGGTGTCGAAGAGTTGGTGCGAATCGCGCACAGCTGCCGCTTCACGACGTTCGCCCGTTGGACACTCTCGCGCTATGGATTCGCGTCGAACGATCGCATGGTGTCATTCCTCGATCGGACCCTGAAAGCCAGAACGTTCGAAGAATTGCGCATTCCTCTCGGAGTGACCGCCACCGATTTCAATTCCGGAGAAGGCGTGGTCTTCCATTCCGGATCCGTGATCGACCCCGTCCGCGCCAGTTGCGCCTATCCCGGCATGTTCCTGCCGGTTCAGATTCGCGGCCGCTACTTCGTCGATGGCATGCTGTCGCATCCCGTGCCCAGCCATCCGGCGCGTGAGATGGGGGCAGATCGCGTCATCGCCGTGCACCTGAAAGGCACATGGTCGAATGGCGGAGTCCCGCGTCATTTATTCGACGTGATTGGACAATCGTTCGCCATCGCCCAGGATGCGATGGCCAGCGTCTGGAGAAGCGCCGCGGATATCGTCGTTGAGCCCGATGTCGCTGGTTTCGCCTACGACGACTTCAAACGTGCGGATGACCTGATGCGCGCGGGAGAAGTCGCTATGCGTGCCGCGCTGCCGGAAGTGAAGAAATGGCTGGCTCATTCAATACAATTGCAACCAAAAGGGAAACCCGTAGCTCTGCCCCGCACGGCCCCTATGGCCGCAGACTAAACGGACTGCCACTTGTCGGCTTCTTCCTGAATTCTCGTCCACGCATTCTCGACGTGCTTTGCCTTCGTGTTCGCCTGCCCGACAGAGAGCCGCAGTGTGAGTTTTCCATTCAACTTCGTATGCGTCAGGAACAAATCTCCGCTCTGATTCAGCCGGTCCATGATCGTCTGGTTCGCCGCATCCCCGCCCTTGTGGCGGAAGCAGACCAGGTTTAGCGGCGCTGGCGCCGCCAATTCGAACCGATCATCGTGCCGTACCCAATCGGTGAACTGCTGCGCCAGTCGCACGTGCTCGCGAACATGATGCTGCAAGCCCTCGACGCCGTAATGACGGATCACGAACCATAACTTCAGCGATCGAAATCTACGTCCCAGCTGAATATGCCAGTCGCGATAATCAATCACCGCTCCAGATTCCGTGGCCTGATTCCGCAGATATTCCGGCAGGATGCTCAGAGTCTGGATCAGCGCCTTGCGATCCGCCACCCAGAAGCAACTGCAATCGAAGTTAGTAAACATCCATTTGTGCGGATTGAAGTTGTAGCTGTCGGCAAGTTCGACTCCGTTCTGAAAATGACGGAACTCCGGACAGAGCATCGCCGTTCCAGACATTGCTGCATCCACATGGAGCCAGAGATTGTTCTTTCTGCAAAGTTCTCCAATCGCGGCGATCGGATCCATCGCGTTGGATGAAGTCGTGCCTACTGTGGCGCAAACAAAGAAGGGAGCCAGTCCGGCGCGACGGTCCGCTTCAATCTGCTGCGCAAGCATATCCGTTCGCATTGCGAACTTGTCGTCCACCTCGATCGCCCGCAGGTTATCCACGCCAATCCCGGAAATCATCGCAGCCTTCTGCAGAGAAGAATGCGTCTGCGTTGAAACGTACGCCACAAGTTTGCCGTCACATCCCTTTTTGTTGCTGGAGTAGTCTGTAGCCTTTTCCCGCGCAGCCAGCAGTGCGCACAGCGCCGCGCTTGAAGCGGTGTCCTGAATAACGCCCCCTCCGGTGCTCGACGACCGGAATCTCTCCGGCAGTCCGAGCATTGTGACCAGCCAGTCCATCACATGCGTTTCAAGCTCCGTGCAAGCCGGACTCGTCGACCACAGCATTCCCTGGACACCCAGTCCGGACGAAAGCGAGATCGCCCAGAATCCCCGGCCCAGACGCGTTGCAGGGAAAGTAGGCAAAGAAATTCGGAGACTGCCAGTGCGTTACGCCAGGAAGAATGACGCGATTCATATCTCCGAGAATCGCGTCGAAAGCTTCGCCTTCGCGTCGGAGGCTGAGGCGGCAAAGCTGCGCGTATTTCTCCAGGCTTGACCTGCGACAGCACGGGAAAAGATTCAATGCGCGATTGGTAATCGGCGATCCAATCGACCACGGCATGCCCGTAGCGCCGGAACTCGTCAGGCGTCATATGAAATGATTTTTCGTCAGACACAAGGAACCTCGTAGATGTAACGGGAAATCCTAGCAGAGAGGCAGGGACTATCTTCCTTCGTGAACCTTAGTGTCCTTCGTGGTTATTGCTTTCCAGTCGCCCGAAGTACACCCGAGTCGTGTAGTCGAACGACACGCGTCCACCCGAAGCATGGCGGTCGAAAATCCGCCGCAACTCCGCCAGCATCGGCTCATGCTTGGGATGCCCCGGCCCCGGCGCGTAGGAGGACGACAACAGCCGCCCTTGCAACCCGGCGTAATCGAACTCCTGCCGCATGGCGAAGGTCCTCTCCTCGTACGGTTCCGGATCGAAGAACTCGTTCACGGCATCGGTCGTCCGCTCATGCCTTATGTTTTCATAATCGGTTCCATAGGTCAGCAGTAGTTGCTCATAATCCCGCAGAAAGAGTGTGGAGTCGACGGATCGTTCATTCCACAACAGCACAAGCCATCCGACCGGGTTTTAGAATCCGCGCAAACTCGCTTCGCGAACGAGCGCGGTCAAACCAGTGCGCCGCCTGCGCCGCCGTTACGAAATCGACGCTTTGGTTGCCCAGAGTTGTAGCCTCGGCTGTCCCCGGTACGCTCGTGAATCTGGGAACTCACTCAGCAGTCGTTCTCCCGCCAGTCGCATATCAGGGTTGGGCTCAACCCCAAACACTGGGTTGCCATTCTCCAGCAGCATGCGGCTCCATATACCGGTGCCTGACGCGATGTCCGCAGCGACATGCTCGGACCGCAGACCGCATTCGGTCCTAAGGACTGACAATGCTTCAGCCGGATATCCCGGCCGGTAACGTACATAGTTATCAACGCGATCTGAGAAACGGCTGGTAGAATTCGTTGCAGGCATAGGAGCGGAATCCGGCAAGATTTTTCAACTTGCCAGAAACCTATTCTAACGGCAGGATAGATATATTGTCCCTCCCCGCCGGGGCTTCGGTTTTACAAACCGGAGCGCAGCAAACAGCGAAAGAAATGTGAATTCGCTCCGGCCGCAACCAGACAAACTATGCGCGTCGTCATCAAAGTCGGCACCAGTCTTATTGCCCCCGGAGGGCAGATCGACATCAACCTGCTTCGCGGCATGGTTGACCAGTTCGACCTTTCGAAAAACGAATACCTGATCGTCACCTCAGGCGCGATCGCAGCGGGCATGTCGGGCCTGCAACTCGGGAATCGCCCCACCGATGTCCCGCGCATGCAGGCCTGCGCAGCTGTTGGCCAGAGCAAGCTGATGCACACCTACGAGCGCCTTTTTTTCGGAAAGAAAGTCGTGGCGCAGCTCCTGCTTTCGAGTGACGATTTCACCTCGCCCGTGCGCTATCGCAATCTGCAGAACGCGCTCGCCGAACTCCTTGCCTTGGGCGTGGTCCCCATCGTGAATGAAAACGACAGCGTGTCGGTGCGGGAGATCGAGGGCGCCTTCGGCGACAACGACGAACTCAGCTCCTTGCTTGCCACAGCCGTGAAAGCCGACTGGCTGCTGCTTCTCACCAACGTGGACGGATTTCATGGTCCCCAACGGACGCAAGAAGCCGAAAATCCAGCGAGTGATCCGCAAGCTGACTCCGGAACTCGAAGCGCAGTGCAACGGCAAGAGTTCTCTGGGCCGCGGCGGCATGATCTCCAAAGTTCGTGCCGCGAAACTGGCCAGCGAAGGTGGAGTTCACGTCGCCATCGTCAACGGACGGCATCCGCAGGCTATTACACTTGGAATGGATCGCAAGATCGGAACATATTTCCCACCCATGAAGGTTCGCGTATGACCGCCACCCTCGCAACTGTCGCTTCTACGCAGGAGAAACTGCTGCGTGCCCGCAGCCGCGTCTTCGCGACTGGCGCTGCTCTCGACCCAAGAGAAAAACGCGCTGCTACATGCAATCGCCGATGCCCTGGAAGCGAACGAGAAGGGCATTCTCGAGGCGAACCGCGTTGATATTGAATCCTCCGGCCTCGAGGGTGCCATGCGCGATCGCTTGCTGCTGACCTCAGCGCGCATCAAGGAGATGGCGAAGGGCGTCCGTGACGTCGCCGCCTTGCCCGATCCAATTGGCGAGACCTTGGCCGAGTGGACCAAATCTAACGGTCTGAAGATCCGCAAAGTTCGCGTGCCCTTGGGAGTCATCGGGATCATCTACGAATCGCGGCCCAACGTTACGGTCGACACGGCGGTCCTCGCGCTCAAGACCGGGAATGCCATCGTCCTTCGCGGAGGTAAAGAAGCCGCTCACAGCAACCAGTGCCTGGTCGAGATCATGAACTCAGTTTCGGGTATTCCTGAAGGTGCGATCGAGTTGCTCGATTCCACCACACGTCAGACCGTGCACGAACTGATCAAAGCTCGGGGCTTGGTCGACGTCATCATTCCCCGAGGTGGCGCCGGCCTCATCACGTTCGTTACCGAGAACTCGGCGGTGCCTGTAATCGAGACGGGAGCAGGGAACTGCCACATCTTCGTCGATGCCTCTGCCGATTTTGAAATGGCCGACCGCATCGTGATCAATGCCAAGACGCAGCGTCCCTCGGTCTGTAATGCAGCCGAGAAGCTGCTGGTTCACGAAAAAGTCGCTGCAGAATACATTCGGCGGATCGTGAAGAAGTTAATCGACGCCGATGTCGAAGTACGCGGCGACAATAAAGCCCGCGCGTGGGCCAAAGACCTTCCCGTCGGCGCCACGACCGAACAAGAGTGGTACGAAGAATATCTGCGGCTGTGCATGGCGGTCGCGGTGGTCGCGAATGTGGATGATGCAATCGCTCACATCAACAAATATTCCACCAAGCACTCTGATTCGATTATCACCGCCGACGAAGCCAACGCCCGGAAATTCCTGCGCGGCATCGACTCCGCCGCGGTCTACTGGAACGCTTCAACGCGTTTCACCGATGGCGCTGAGTTCGGCTTTGGCGCTGAAATGGGCATCAGCACCCAGAAGCTCCACTGCCGCGGTCCATTCGCCCTGCCCGAACTGACCTCCTCGAAATACGAAATCATCGGAACCGGCCAAACCAGGTAATTTCTAACGGGCGCGATGGCCGCGTTCTCTCCGTGATCCTTCAATCCGCCGGAGATTCCGTTTCGTTGCCCAAGCAATAAGTCCAAAACTAGGTCCGCAAAACAACAGCATTCCAAACAATAGCTCCAGCGTCGTTCCAATTCCTCGATGGAGGGTCGCTATTAAAAATATTGCCATGACGCCGAGAACAAAAAGGGCAAGAATACCGATTCCGGCCTTCGTGGATGTCTTCCATGGCGAATTACCCAAATTTCGCCAGAACCGCGCTTCATTTTGAACGGTATCCGGAAACACCACGTTCCGCTGCCCGTTCGTGAGATCCTGCATCCTGCATCCACTGATCTCTGTTGTGCCGCTGGGCCATTGCGCGATGAGAATATCACTCAATGCGATGCCTATGGAACTTCCCGTGTGTTGAAGGGCTTGCCTTCCGGTCGTAGAGCCCGAAAGCCTGTGCTACCTTACTAGTTTTGAATCTGGGAGCCCGATGAAACTAGTCGCCATCGCCCTGCTTTCTTCCGCCCTGCTATTGCCGGGTTCCGACGCTGGAAAGTCGCCTTCCACCGCAACCACGATTTTCGGCTTCCGCGACTCCGCTGCCGAGGCGTCCCTAGAAGCGCGCTTTCTCGCCGTGCCCGATCCCAAACTCGCCGAAGCGCACCTGCAAATTCTCACCAAAGTCCCGCACATGGCGGGCACCATCGAGGACAAAGCGACCGCCGATTACGTCGCCCAGAAATTTCGCGAAGCCGGACTCGACACCGACATCGTCGAATACAAGGCCTGGTTCAACTACCCTTCAGAGATCAGCGTTGACCTCACCGCTCCCGCGGGGATAATAATGCACGGCCCGACGCGTGAGCACGTGAGTAACGATCCTTATCAGGACGATCCGCGAGTCGTGACGCCGTTTAACGGGATGTCTCCATCGGGAGATGTGGAGTCCGACGTCGTCTATGCGAATTACGGCGCGCCCGAAGATTTCGACAAGCTCGATAAGCTCGGCATCAGCGTACGAGGAAAGATCGTCATCGTCCGTTACGGCCAGAACTTCCGCGGAGTGAAGGTCTTCGTCGCGCAGGAACACGGTGCCGCCGGTGTGATCATCTACTCCGATCCTGCCGATGATGGCTGGAAACGCGGCGACAAGTATCCCGATGGGCCTTGGCGTCCCGATACCGGTGTGCAGCGCGGCTCCGTCGGATTCATGTTCGAGTTCCCGGGAGATCCGACCACTCCAGGAATCGCATCGACCGAATCACTGCGCGAGTCGAAGCGAATCTCTCCTCAGGATTCGCTGCAGATGCCTAAGATCCCGGTGACACCTCTCTCGTATCACGATGCGTGGCCGATCCTGCAGCACCTTGACGGACCTGAGTCGCCGCGCGAATGGCAGGGTTCGCTTCCATTCACGTATCACGTCGGTCCAGGACCGTCGCGCGTAAAGATGCACCTGAAGCAGGATTACCAGTTCCGAACCTTGTGGGACGTGATCGGGCGTGTCAAGGGTAGCGAATTGCCCGACCAGTGGGTAGTTGCAGGGAACCATCGCGACGCCTGGGTTTATGGCGCAGTGGATCCGAACAGCGGTACAGCGGCTATGCTCGAGAGCGTCCACGGTATCGGCGAACTGCTGAAGTCCGGCTGGAAGCCGAAGCGCACGGTCGTGTTCTGTAGTTGGGATGGCGAAGAAGAGGGCCTGATGGGTTCGACCGAATGGGTCGAGCAGCATGAAGCCGAACTGCGCAATTCACCGGCCTACTTCAACGTGGACGTTGCAGTGTCAGGTCCAAAGTTCGGCTCCTCCTCGGTTCCGAGCCTGAAGCAATTCCTCCGCGACATCACCAGAGTCGTGCCCAATCCGAAGGGCGGAACGGTTTACGAGGCATGGCAGAAGACGGCGCAACCAGAAGTGCCAGCGACGCAATCGCCGACCGAGGCGATTGGAGACAGCAAACGCACTCCTGCAGCGCAGGTAAAAACCGATGTTCCAGTTGGCGATCTCGGTAGCGGCTCAGATTACACCGCGTTCCTGCAACATGCGGGAGTTCCATCGACGGATGTGAGTTCGAGCGGTCCCTATGGGGTGTATCACTCGGTGTTCGACAACCTCGCATGGTTCAAGAAGTTCGCGGATCCGGATTTCGCATACGAACAGGAAATCGCGCGTGTTCTTGGCCTGGAAGTGATACGCATGGCAGATGCTAACGTTCTGCCCTACGACTACGAGGAATACGGGAAAGAAGTCTCAGCGTATCTTGATGCCGCGCACAAGCGAGGCGAGGACAAGTTCGGAAAGGGAGTGCTCGATTTCGAGGCAGTCGATGCTGCGGCTCGTCACTTCGCCAACGCGGGCGCGAAGGTTCTGGCCAAGCAGAAGAACCCTCCGCGCGATGTCACGCGATTGAATCAGGCGCTGATGAATGCAGAGCGAGCCATGTTAGTGCCACAAGGATTACCCCATCGTCCTTGGTTCAAGCACGCGATTTACGCTCCGGGAGAATACACAGGCTATGCGGCAGTGGTGATTCCAGGCGTGAACGAGGCTCTCGACAAAGGCGACAGCGAACGTGCGCGCCAGCAACTCGCATTGCTGGCTGCAGCGCTCGAGCGCGCTGCGAAGGCCCTTGAGGAATATCGATAAATGACTTCCGCGCACGCACTCGGGCAATTCCTTCGAACGCTGCCTGCCTCGGCAGCGGCGACCTTCCTTGCGCTGTTTCCGATCGTCGATCCATTCGGCGGCATTCCTATCTTCTTCAGCATGACTTCATCGTGGAGCGACAAAGACCGTCATCGGACTGCTTTTAAGACAGGTGTCTGGGTATTCGTGATTCTGGTGGCATTTCTGTTCTTCGGCAGATTCGTTCTCTATTTCTTCGGCATCTCGCTGCCTGTGCTCAAGATTGCGGGTGGATTGATCGTTGCCAACACTGCTTGGGGAATGGTTACATCAACCGCTCGTATCACGCCTGCCGAAAGCCACGAAGCCGAGAGTAAGGAAGACATCTCGCTGACGCCTCTTGCGATGCCCTTGATGTCAGGTCCGGGCGCGATCGGTGTGGTGATGGCTTTGGCGGCGCACGTGGACAACATTGCTGCATACATCGGCATGGTGATCGGCGTTGCTGGCATTGCGCTCAGTGTGGTTCTCTTCTTCTGCCTCGGGGGACCGCTGGTCCGAAAGCTCGGGCCGAGCGCGGTCGGCGCCATCAACAAGATCTTCGGCTTCCTGATTCTCGCGATCGCCGTTCAACTGGTGTGGGACGGTGTTGCGGATTTCAGGAGCTAGCCTTCTGAGACCGCGAAATAGCCGGAACTGCCATTCTTGTTTCTGCGTACATTCCAACAGGTGCATTCGCGCCTGCGAGGTGTTCCATGTCTCCACACTTCCGTTCGAGTCGCATGTACAGAGTTGCGCTGTTATGTCTTTGCCTGGTTCCTTTTGCGGCTGCCAACGATTGGAAATACGAGGAGACGCGTCATGATGCGCGCGAGTTCGTCAGCGGCGGATATCTGCATGTGCGATCCACTGTGGGGAATGTGCACATCAAGCGCGGAGATTCCAACATGATCCGGCTGGAATACAGGATCAAGTCGCGGAATGAGCACAGTGTGAAAGAGGCGCGCGCAGATTTCGATGTCCGCGGAAACAACGCCACAATTGAAATTCATTCTCCCTCCAGCGGGAACACCAATATCGACGTGGAAGTGGAAGTCCCGCAGAATACGAATGTCGATATCCACGAAAAAGTCGGAGATGTCACTATCGACAAAATCGATGGGGACAAAGATGTGGAACTCGGAGTTGGCGACATTCGAGTGGCAACGGAGCATTCGAGTTACAAACTGGTTCGGGCGAACACCGGAATTGGCGACGTGCACAGCAGCGGCTATGGCGAAACCAGCGGCTGGCTGGGCAAGACGCTGAAGTATCGCGGGGAGGGGAAGTATGAACTACGGGCGCATGTCGGAGTCGGCGACATTCATCTAAATGAGGAATAGTTCCGGCTGTTGGAGTTTTAAAAAAAATATTCGGGGACGCAGCGTTCGCTTGCGTATTCTCGGATGTTTCATTTTGGGAAATCCCTCGGTTCGGGGGGTACCCCTCCCCGCTGATGTACTGGAATCATCGAGTTAGAGGGAATTTGCAAAATAATCTATGGCGCTCAACAGCTTGTGGGCAAACTGAACCTATTGTCGTCGCGATTGAGAACAGGGACCGCAATCGCGACATGGATCCCGAGCGCGGCGCTGAGGGCTCCGTTCGCTTTATCAAGACCGAACTCATTCCTTATGTCGAGAAGAACTATCGCACGAATGGGTTCAGGATCCTGGCTGGCCGGTCTTTCAGCTCATTGTTTTCGGTTTACTCCTTCCTGAAGGAACCGGGTTTATTCGATGCCTACGTCCTCGGCAGCTTCGAGCTCTACAAGCCGAGCTTGCTGCTGCTGTTCGAGACAGAGCTCGCCAAGTCGTCGGACCTGAAGAAGTTTACGAAGAGGTACGTCTTCATCGCCAATGCCAAGTCTGATCCGTACGATCAGGACGGCTCAGGGATGAAGAGGGGCGCGCACTTCTTAGACGAGCTCTCGCAGAGCGCGCCGGGTGCTGTCGTGCTGAAGGTGGTCGTCTATGACGCGGACGGGCATGTGCCGTTCCCCTTCGTTTATGACGGTCTGAAGTGGCTCTACTCTCGGGAGGAGGTTATGACGCGTCTATCGAGGTAGCCGCAACACACAAATGCGGCTGAGACGCGGGGAAAGACAGAAGGGACAGCCGAAGGCGGCTGTCCCCACGAGTTCTATCTCTAAATTGACGCTGACGCAGCGCTCAAGCGCTCTTCCACGAATTCCCACTACTTCAGTGTGACTAATCTATCGACCAGATCTGAATAATCCTTCTTCTCGATGCCGTGGACTTGTTTGTTGTACTCGTCCACTTTGGAGGAGTAGTTCATCGAGCAGAACTTTGGGCCGCACATGGAGCAGAAGGCCGCCTCTTTGTAGTAATCATCAGGCAGTGTTTCGTCGTGCATCGCGCGGGCGGTTTCCGGGTCGAGTGAGAGCGCGAACTGTTTTTCCCAATCGAATTTGTAGCGGGCGTAGCTTAGGGCGTCGTCACGATCGCGGGCTCCTGGACGTCCGCGAGCGATGTCGGCGGCGTGAGCGGAGATCTTGTAGGCGATGATGCCGTCCTTCACATCTTTTTCGTTCGGCAGGCCGAGGTGCTCTTTTGGCGTGACGTAGCAGAGCATGGCTGCGCCGTACCATCCGATCATGGCGGCGCCAATGGCGCTGGTGATGTGGTCATAGCCGGGGGCGATATCGGTGACCAGCGGGCCCAGCGTATAGAACGGAGCCTCGTAGCAGAGTTCGTGTTCTTTTTCGACCTGCTCCTTGATCTTGTCCATGGAGACGTGGCCGGGGCCTTCGATCATGACCTGAACGTCTTCTTCCCAGGCTTTCTTCGTCAGTTCGCCCAGGGTCTTGAGTTCGGCGAACTGGGCTTCGTCGCTGGCATCGGCGACGCAGCCGGGGCGGAGTCCATCGCCGAGAGAGAAGCTGACGTCGTACTTCTTGAAGATCTTGACGATGTCGTCGAAGCGCTCGTAGAGGAAATTCTGCTTGTGGTTGTGGGCCATCCATTGGGCCAGGATCGCGCCTCCGCGGCTGACGATGCCCGTGATGCGCTTCGAGACCAGCGGCAGATATTGAATCAGCACGCCGGCGTGGATCGTCATGTAGTCGACGCCCTGGGCGGCTTGCTCTTCGATGACTTCGAGCATCACTTCGGCGTTGAGGTCTTCGACGCGCTTCACGCGGGCAATAGCCTCGTAAATAGGAACCGTACCGATCGGAACCGGGGAGTGGCGGAGGATGGCTTCGCGGATTTCGTGGATGTTGCCGCCGGTCGAGAGATCCATCACAGTATCGGCGCCGTAGTGGACGGCCGTGTGGAGCTTCTTCAGTTCTTCGTTGATTTCGCTGGTGACGGCGGAGTTGCCGATGTTGGCGTTGATCTTGCAGAGGCTGGCCACGCCAATGGCCATGGGCTCGAGTTCGGGATGGTTAATGTTCGCGGGGATGATCATGCGTCCGCGGGCCACTTCGTCGCGGACCAGTTCGGGCGTGAGCTTCTCTTTATGCGCGATGAACGACATCTCTTCGGTGATTACGCCTTGGCGGGAGTAGTGTATCTGGGAGAAGTTGCCGTCTGTGTTTTGCTGCTTGCGGCGGGAAATCCATTCTGCGCGCGGCTTGGGGACTGAGTAGCCGTTGCCGTTCGAACCATTTGTGGAAGTCATTACCGGGCCAACCTTCTATCTATAGGAATTCGCTAATTTACGATTATAGACGGGTTAAAGCATTCAAGTGGGCAGAGTGGCCGCGCAAATCGAGAACCAGAAAGGGCACTAAGGTTCACCAAGGAAACCCTTCTGGCTTGATCTACGTTTCCTGTCACGGGTGATGATAAATTCGGCGACCAGCAGGTTGGGGATCCAGCAGAGCCAGGACACGATGATGTAAGACACGTGGAACGACCAGTGCAACGCGAAGAGCATGAGTGGGAGCCAGTTGCGCAGCGTGACGGCCGCGAGCGTGAGGGCGAAATTGCGGATCATCCATTCGCGGTGGGCGTCGATTTCTCCGTGACGGATTTCGCGGTAGGCCTTCCATCCGGTGAAGAACCACAGGACGGCGAGGATGCCAAAGCCGAGATGCGTGGGCAGGCCTTCTTCGGAGACGACCGACATCATGAGTCCTGCGATTGAGCCGAGCGCGACTTCGATCAAGTAGAAGCGTCCGAGCCAGCGGTGCAAGTTGAGATTTCGCGCGCGCAGCTTTTCGGAGAATTGCCAAGGTCCGGCGAGGAGAGCGCCGATGCCTCCGGCGACGTGGAAGCGTAGAGGCAGGAGATAGCGGCCGAAGTGTTCGTCGGTGGTCGGGAGGATGAAGTAACGGGTTGCGTACACGGCGATAGCGATCGAGGTGATCAGCATCAGCCACCAGAGCGGGGCGGACCAACGGGAGCGCCGTGGTTCCTGCATCAGTGGCGCGTGCGTGAATTGAGTGAGTTGCGACATCGGATTTCGCGGTCAGTTCAGCATTAATAATCGGTCTCGGATAGGCAGCGCGTACAACCCTCGCTTCGCTTGGGGACAGCCGAAGGCGGCTGTCTCCACATGAGCGCCCGGTTCCAAAGCTCGGTTCGCCTTACCAACAAAACAGTGCTCGCTTGTTGGGCGTTGATGGTTTGAACATCGGTGAACCGGAAGCATAGAATCTCCGGTTGCTTCTTGCCCGTAATGCTCCAAGGAGATTCTCCCTATGCGCTGGTTCCGTCTGGTTCTTGCTCTTCTAGTCGTGCTGCCTGCTGCCAGTTTCTCGCAATCGGCGTCATCCGCCAAGCCCGCACCGGGGTTCAGCCTCGATACGATCGATAAGTCGATCGATCCGTGCGTGGATTTTTACCAGTACTCATGCGGGAACTGGATCAAGAATTCTGAGATTCCTCCGGACCAATCGCAGTGGGTGAGCTTTGTCGAATTGCGCGAGCGCAATGTGGCCATTGAGCACGAGATTTTGGAGAAGGCCGCGGGCGGAGGTGCGGGGCGAAACGTCATCGATCAGAAGATTGGGGACCTGTACGGATCGTGCATGGACGAGAAGACGGTTGACACGAAGGGCATCGCGGCGGTGAAACCGGAACTGGATCGGATTGGCGCGGTGCAGGACAAGAAAGCGTTGATCGATGAGATCGCTCATGTGCATTTAGTCGGGCCGAACCCGTTGTTCAACTTCTATTCGTCATCCGATATGCATAACGCGGATCAGGTCATTGCGTATATCGATCAGGGCGGACTGACGCTGCCGGACCGCGATTACTACCTGAAAGACGATCAGAAGATGAAGGACATGCGGCAGCACCTGGTTGACTACGCCACGCAACTCTTCACGCTGGCAGGCCAAACGCCGCAACAGGCGGCCGATTCGGCGCAGGCAATCCTGCGGATCGAGACCGTGCTGGCGCAGGATTCCATGGATCGCACAGAGCGGCGGAAGCCGGAGAACCGCGACCACAAGATGAGCCGCGGTGAGGCAGTCGCGCTGGGGCCGAGTTTCTACCTGGATGAATACTTCAGCAAGGTAGGCGCTCCGGCATTTACGCAGTTGAATGTGACGAATCCGGAGTTCTTCAAGAAAGTGAATGCGGAGATCGAATCGGAGCCGCTCGATTCACTGAAGACGTACGTCAGCTGGCACGTGCTGAATTCAGCGGCGCCGTGGTTGTCGCAGCCATTTGTGGATGCGAACTTTAAGTATCAGCAGGCGCTCACCGGACAGAAGGAGATTCAGGCGCGATGGAAGCGGTGCGTGAACCTCGTGGATCGCGAGTTGGGCGAGGCCCTCGGCCAGCGCTATGTGGAAGTCGCATTCCCTCCGGCGAGCAAGGCGCGCATGCTCAAGTTGGTGTCGATGCTGGAGAAATCTCTCTCCGAAGACATCCAGAATCTGTCGTGGATGAGCGACGAAACCAAGAAGCAGGCGCAGATCAAGCTGAAAGCGATTCAGAACAAGATTGGATATCCGGATGTATGGCGGGATTACAGCTCGGTCGTGATTAAGCCGGGCGACCTGATGGGCAATGTTGAGCGGGCGAACGTGTTTGAGTCCAAGCGCGAAATCAACAAGATCGATAAGCCGCTGGACCGGAAAGAGTGGGGCATGACGCCTCCGACGGTGAACGCGTACTACAGTTCGAACTACAACGAAATCGTGTTTCCCGCGGGAATTCTGCAGCCGCCGTTTTTCGATCCGAAGATGGACGATGCGGTGAATTTCGGAGGCATCGGGCTTGTGATTGGGCATGAGCTCACGCATGGCTTCGACGATCAGGGAAGGAAGTTCGATCCGCAGGGGAACTTCCGCGATTGGTGGACGAAGCAGGATGGCGAGGAATTCGAGAAGCGCGCGAGCTGCGTGGCCAGTGAATATTCGAATTTTGTTGCGGTGGATGATTTAAAGCTGAATGGGCGGCTGACCCTGGGCGAGAATACGGCCGACAACGGCGGAGCGCGAATTGCCTTGATGGCGCTGCAACACGTGATTGCCGATGACAGGACCGGGAAAGAGGGCCAGTCGATCGACGGCTATACGCCGGAGCAACGATTCTTCCTGGGATTCGGGCGCGTGTGGTGCGAGAAGCGGCGTCCGGAGGTGGCGAGGATGCGGGTGCTGACGGATCCACATTCACCAGGGAAGTATCGCGTGGACGGCGTAGTGCAGAATATGCCGGAGTTTCAAAAAGCGTGGAGCTGCAAGGCCGGGCAGCCGATGGTTTCGGAGAACGCTTGCCGAGTTTGGTGAGGGAAGCAACAAATCACAAAACACGAAGGGCACGAAGGTTCACGAAGGAAACCTCAGGGCGCAATGCTGGCTTCGATTACGGGGATACTGCTTTGCTCTTGGCCTCGTCTGAGATGGAAGATTGCTTGTCGCGCAAACGCAGCTGATGTTCCAGTTCCTGGAAGCGGCGGGTGATCGTGTGCAGGACCAGGCCCACTACCAGCAGCAACATTCCTGATAACACCAGTCCTACGGCCAAAACTGCTGACGGGAGTCTTGGCACTAGCCCTGTCCTGAAGAATTCGACTATCACTACTGTGCCTGGGATTAGGCCGAGTGCGATGAAGATCAGGCCCACTGATCCGAAAAACGTGAGCGGCTTGTAGTCGCGGACGAGGCTGAGGATCGAGTTCAGGATGACGAAGCCGTCCTGCACGATACGGATTTTCGAAAAGCTGCCTTCGGGTCTGGGCGTGAGGCGGACTGGGACTTCGGTGATGCGATAGCCGCGGGCAAGGGCTTTTACCGTCAACTCGACTTCGGTTTCGAATCCTCCGCCGAAGATCGGGATGCTCTTCACGAACTCGCGGCTGAAGGCGCGGTATCCGGAGAGAACGTCGGAGAGCTTCACCTTGAAGATGAAGTTGATCGCCCGCAGGAAGAGCCCGTTGCCGAATTTGTTCAGCGGGCGGAATTCGCTGTCAGAGCTGGGCATGAGGCGCGAGCCGACCACCATTTCTGCTTTGCCTTGCAGGATCGGATCGATCAGCTTGTGCACTTCTGGCGCGGGATAGGTGTCGTCCCCGTCAACCATGACGTAAAGGTCGGCATCGACTTGCGAAAACATCGATTGCACGACAAATCCCTTGCCTTGACGGCGTTCGTGGGAGACGTGCGCTCCGGCTGCTTGCGCGCATTCCACCGTGCGATCGGTCGAGTTATTGTCGAACACGTAGATGTCGGAGTCGGGGAGTTCGGCGCGGAAATCGCGCACGACTTTTGCGATCGTGAGTTCTTCGTTGTAGCAGGGGATGAGGATCGCGATTTTGAGACGCGGCATGAGGCGGAGTTGATTCTCTCTGAATAATCCCGGTCAGGATACAACGGAAGGCAGAAACAATGAACCACGAAGGACACCCTTCGCCAAACCTCAAGGCAGGCTAAGTACACGAAGGAAGTCTTTGTGTCCTTTGTGGTTCTCACGACGCTCGTGTCTTAGACCTTGGGTATTGCGAGCACAACCTTGGCGCCTGCTGCTCTTGCTGCATCGATCGCACGGGCAACTTGGGCGAACGGTACTTCTCCGTCTGCTCTTAAGCGGACGATGGTGTCAGGTTGATTGGACCTCTGCTTGATCGCGTCCGCGAGGTTCTCCCAGGAGACTTGCTGCGCGTTTACTCGAATCGCGGATGATCCCTGATTCATGGCGATCTCGACGTCGACAGGCTTTGGACCCGTAAGGGCTCCGTTTTCGATCCAGACTTCAAATCCCATGGGCAGCATTAGGCCGTTCGGTTGCGCTGATGTTGGCTGCGAGGTGAGCAGGACTGGTGATTCGAATCCCACGACGTGCGCTGCTCTGAGCACCTGCACGAGGTCCGAGTACGAAGCGCGCGCATCGGCCTTGATGTAGAGGTTCTGGTCGCGATTGCGTGGGGTCTGGATCATTTTGTTGGCGAGAGCGTCAGGTGTAACCGGAGCGATTCCAAACCAGAGGCGGCCATCGGCGCTGATGCTTACGATCCATGCGTTACCCTGGTCGGCGTCAGGAGCAGGCCTGGCATTGGTCGTAAGAGCCAATTGGACGCTCACGCCTTTTTGCAGTTGCTGCGAACTGAGTTCAAGTGTGGAGAGTACGACCACACTGAAGATGCAGATTACGGTCAGAGCGTGATTCCTCAACGATCCTTGTGGAATGCGAGCGTGCGTATGCATAGGATTCTCCTTGGGAGTCGCCCCTAGGGGCGAGACCCGGTCGTTTGCTTGTCTTGGCGGCCCGGACTATTCGCGGGCCCTTTGTGCGATTTTCAGAGCGGATTTATGGTTTGGCTCCGCCGAGGGCTGCAGTCGCGAGACTGCCGCCGAGGCCCATAGTTTCTACTGCGGATGAGGGCACGATGACCATCGAACCCTTTTCCTTGATGGCTTCGTAAAGCATGTTCATGGCGCGGAGATGCAGGGCCACGGGATTTTCGGAGTAAGATGCTGCGGCCTGCACAAAGCTATCGGCGATTTCCTTTTCGGCCTGGCCGAGGATGATTCGGGCCTGGCGCTCGCGCTCGGCCTGCGCCTGGCGCGACATGGCATCCTCCAACCCTGAGGGGATTCTGACGTCGCGGATCTCGACCGATTGCACGGTGATGCCCCAGGGATTCGTCTTTTCATCAAGAATGCGCTGCAGTTCGCGGCCCATGATTTCCCGCTCGGTGATCATCTGCGCGAGTTCGTGGCGGCCAATTGATTCGCGCAGGGCGGTTTGTGCGCTCATGTTTATGGCATCGATGAAGTTCTCGACCTCCAGAATGCATTTCTCGGCATTCCAGACCATCCAGAAGACGATCGCATCGACGTTGACTGGCACCGTGTCGCGGGTCAGCGTCGATTCGGCGGAGACGCTGGCCACGCGCACCCGCTGATCGACGTAGGGGCTGAGCGTCTCGAGGATCGGAACGATGTGGCACAGGCCGGGTCCGCGCAGGCCGACATATTTGCCGAGGCGCAGGACCGCGACCTTCTCCCACTGCCGGACGATCTTGATCGCGAAAAGGAAATAAACCCCGATCAGCGCCCCGGAGATTGCATACGCGGGTTGATGCGCGGCTTGCGAAACCGCGATTCCCGCGAGGACACATACGGTAAACAACAGAAGGGCAACTCCGTTGACTTCGTTGACTCGGATTTTCGGCATGACTATCTCCTTTGGGCGGGATTCGGCAGCAACTCGCGCATGCGATCGATTAATTCTTCGAGGGTGAATCCGGCGGCTCCCGCGCGGGCCGCGAATTCTCCGGCCATCTGTCCGAGCTGGCGTTCGCGCTCGGCAGTTTTCTTTTCCGGTTTCTTGCTTGAGATGAAAGTCCCTGTACCCTGGTGAGTCTCCAGAAGGCCGCCAAGCTCCAGTTCGCGGTAGGCGCGCATCACTGTATTGGGGTTGATCGCGAGATCCACTGCGAGCTGGCGTACGGTGGGAAGCTGGTCGCCTGCGCTCAACGATCCCGCCGCAATTCCGCCCCGGACCTGGTCGATCAGTTGCCGGTAGACGGGAACTCCGCTGTGGAGATCGATCGAGAACTGAACCGGACGGATGCCGTTCCTGCCCATGCGTGTCAGTGTACTACAGTATTAGTACAATATGTCAAGAAAAATCTTCTTGCGGCAGAAAGAGCAAGTGAGGAAAGTAGAAGTCAGAAGTGATCTCAGATTTGAGATTTCAGATTGCAGATTAAGACACTCGTGTTCAACGGAGGTTCAATCTGCAATCTGAAATGACGAATCGGAATTTGCCGGTCTTCGCGACTCCAAGTCCTATTTTGCGGCTTTAAAGCCCTTGCGGCGTTGTTCGCTATAGCGGTGGAGGGCGTCGAGGATTATAGGGAAGCCCTCTTTGGCGGGCCGGATATCGTCGACTTCGACAGCTTTGCCTTCCAATTGCTTGTAGTCCTGAAAGAAGCGGCGGAGCATGATCAGGCGATGCGGCGGCATCTCAGACGCCTCATGGTAGGGGTTGAACTCCGGGTCTTCCGTGGCGACCGCGATGATTTTGTGGTCCGGTTTGCCCTGATCGATCATCGTCATCAGGCCGACCGCACGGGCGTGGATGATGGTGAGCGGAACGACTGTTTCCTGGCAGAGCACGAGCACGTCGAGAGGATCGTCGTCTTCGGCGAGGGTTTGCGGAATGAATCCGTAATTAGCGGGGTAATAGACCGCGGAGTAGAGGACGCGGTCGAGGCGGATCAGTCCGCTCTGTTTGTCGAGTTCGTACTTGACGCTCGATCCGAAGGGGATCTCGACCACGCAGTCGAATTCCTGCGGGAGTTTGTCGCCGGGAGTTACGTCGTGCCAGGGATGGATCATAGATTTTCTTGCCGGGAACCATTCTAGCGGATGACGTGGAGATCTACTGGGATGCTGTGGATTACTGCAGCTTGATTTCGAGCGCGACGGTTTTGTTCTTTTCATCCACGGAGGCAACGGGGATAACGGTTATGTTCGGGAGTCCTTTTTTGGCGCAGGACTTCTGTATGTTCTCCAGACCCTTGCGGACGGATTCTGTATTGAACAGGGAGTTGGGTTTAAGGTGGAATTCAGATTTGAACTCATTTGCCGAGAGTGCGGTAGCCCCCGTGAAGGTGATTTCACCGAGCCGATATTCTTCGCCGGGATGGACGTGGATCGTTATGTTGTAGTCGTTCTTCCCATTCGGCTGAGCATGGATGGTGTCCACGTGGGCGCAAAAATACCCGAGGTGCTGAAACGATTCCGTCACTCGTTCAATGATCTCCACTCCGATATCGCAGGAACGATATTGGTGGCGCTCGACATCGTACACCGCGTCAGCCATGATTTCGGGGCCGACTTTTGCACCTGGACTGACATATCCGCCCGAACCTGCAGCCGTTAATTCCGCTGTTGCTGCCGTCACGAGCGTCAAGAGACAAGACGTGCACCGTGATGTCGCGCTTTACATTCACGCTCTCGCACTTGCTTGTCGGTAAGGGTTTTTGAAAATTAGGGCATGCTGACTGGTCTTGCGCATGAGTGAGTCCACTTAGCAGTAACGCAACCGCAATGCGTACAACTCTCATGATGCGGATTATAGACGGAGGCTGGCTGATTCATTTCATTCAACGTTTTGCTGACCTGCCGACCGGACCTCACTTCACTTCGAGAGCTTCAGTCAAAATCCCCACTTCTGGCAAACCCGGCGAGAAGGTGGGGCAACCTGATGCGTGGCTCTATTGCGTCAGGCGGAATTCGCTGTGAAGTTTGGCTTGCGAGTTGTCGCCGACCCAGACGTCGAATTGTTCGGGCTCAACTACCCATTTTTTCGTTGCCGGGCTCCAGAATTGCAGTTCGTCGGGGCCGAGCTTGAAATGCACCGTCTGTTTCGCGCCTGCGGCCAGGTTCACACGCTGGAATCCTTTTAGCTGACGTACTGGGCGCGAGGCGCTTCCCGCTCGCTGGTGGATATAGAGCTGAGCGACAGTATCTCCGGGACGAGAGCCGCTATTCGTTACGTCGACCGAGACGTCGAGAGTGCTTCCAACTTTTGCTTCGGTTTTGCTCACCTTAAGATTCTCGAAGGAAAACGTCGTGTAGCTGAGTCCGTAGCCGAAGGGATAGAGCGGGGTGCTTTTCACGTCCCAGTAGCGCGAGATGAAATCGGGAGCGTCTTCCGGAGACTGAGTGAGCGTGTGGTTGTAATAGAGCGGCTCCTGGCCGGAACTGCGCGGCCAGGTGACTGGCAAGATGTCCGGCTGGGTTCGGCATCGCCGAAGAGAATGTCGGCGATGCCATTGCCGGCCTGGCTGCCGGGATACCACGCTTCGAGAATGGCGGGGACGTGTTCGGAGGCCCAGGAGATATCGAGTGGGCGCCCGTTGATCAGGACGAGCACGACGGGCTTGCCCGTAGCAGCGACCGCTTCGAGCAGTTCTTCTTGTCCCCCAGAGAGGCTGCAGCGAGGCGCGCGAAGCGGCTTCACCGCTCATCAGGGCAATCTCACCGAGAACAAGAACCGCAACGTCGCTGCGCTTGGCGAGAGCGACGGCGTCGTCAATTGCCTGTTGCGCTTGTTCGGGATGTCTGCTTCGGCTGTTCCTTGACCGTAATGATCGGCTGGTTCTCGAAGAACGAAGGAATATCGCGGCTGATGTTGGGGCCGTGGGCGAATTCAACTTGTGCGCCAGAACCGACCTTGTCCTTGATTCCCTGGAGAATGCTCACGGTCGGGCCGGGTTTCCCCAGAGCGCCCCACATATCGAGCAGATCGTTGCTTGCATCTCCCAGTGGGCCGATCACGGCGATCGACTTGATTTTCGACTTATCGAGCGGGAGCAGGTTTTGTTCATTGCGCAACAGGACGACCGAGCGTTGGATCGCGCGTACGGGCCGCCTCCTGATGCTCGGGATCGGTTCAGTACCTCGTGGATTCGGGCTTCGTCGATGTAGGGATGTTCGAAGAGGCCGAGGCGGATTTTGGCTTCGAGAATCGGCAGGACGGCATCGTCGATCTGCTGCATCGAGATGCGGTTCTGTTTCACTTCATCCGCGAGGTATTTCAGGTACGTGCCGCTGGCCATATCCATGTTCAACCCGGCGGAGAACGCCTTGTAGGTGGCGTCCTGGCCGTCGCGGGCATAGCCGTGGGTAATGAGGCTGTGGACCGCGTTGGCGTCGCTGACCACGAATCCCTTGTAGTTCCACGTATCGCGCAGAACGTCGTGCAGGAGCCAACGATTGCCTGTGGCGGGAATGTCGTTGAGGTCCATGTAGGCGCTCATGAACGTGGCTGACGCCGGCATCGGCGGCGGCCTTGAAGGGCGGGAGGTAGGTGTTCCACATCTGCTCTTCGGGAATGTAGGACGAGTCGTAGTCACGTCCGCCGTCGGCGGCGCCGTATCCGGCGATAGTGCTTGGCGCAGGCGAGCACGCGGTCAGGAGCTCCGATGTTGCGTACCCTGGAAGCCGAGGACTTGCGCACGGGCGATGGCGGCGCCGAGATACGGATCTTCGCCGGCGCCTTCGACCATGCGTCCCCAGCGCGAGTCGCGGGCAATGTCGAGCATGGGGGCGAAGGTCCAGGCGATGCCGGCGGCGCGGGCTTCACGGGCGGCGATCGTCTGGGCGGCTTCAACCATCTTGGGATCCCAGGATGAGGCCATCGCGATGGGTGAGGGGAAGATGGTGTGGTAGCCGTGGATCACATCGAGTCCGAACAGGATGGGGATGTGCAGCCGGGATTCATCGACTGCAATATGCTGCCAGCGGTTGATCTCCTTGGGATCGGAGACCCAGAGGACGGATCCCGCGCCGTACTTGCGAACGATGTCTTCCGGATTGCCAGCCTGCTGCATGAACTCGGGAATCGGAAAGCCGGGAAGCTGCGACAGTTGCGCGACCTTTTCCTCCAGTGTCATCTGGCGGAGGAGATCTTTGGCATTGGGGTGAGATTGAGCGACGAGCGGGAATTGAAGATAGAAGTGCGATAGAACTGCGACATAAGGGAAGCGGTCGAAAACGCGGCGACATGGAGTCTCCGTTGCATCCGAAGATTCCTCCGACTCGAGAAGCGACTAGCTAGGATGAGTGGAAAGCAGGGTGCCCAATTCAGCCGCAGAGAGTGTATACCCTGTTGGGTCATGGAGTAGAACGATTTAGTGAGCAGCGCGGGGCAAGCGCAATTCGGATGCGCTTTCGGGAGATCTTGATTCTGGCCGGTTTGACGGGTACAGTCTAAGACGGGGTTTTCCCTGTGGGGCGGTTTAATGTCCAGCCAAGCAAAGACTTATTTGAAGTTCGGGGGAGCAACGGTCGTTATCTTGCTGTTGCTCGGCTATCTTGCCTACACGGGCGTTCAGGACAGCAAGAGCTATTACGTCACCATCAAGGAGCTGCACAAGATGGGCGATGGCGCGTACTCCGAAGCGCTTGCGTGTTGCGGGCAATGTAAAGCCGGGATCCATCAAGCGCACGGGGACGCACGTGCAGTTCGTGCTGGTGGAGCAGGATCAGACGCTTCCGGTGGACTATACGGGGACCGAAGCGCCTCCGGATACCTTTAAAGATGATTCCCAGGCACTGGCGGACGGGCGCTTCGACCGTGACGGAGTGTTCCATGCAAAGCAGCTGCAGGCGAAATGCGCATCGAAGTATGCTCCGCAGCAGGGTGCGAACTCCGGCCAATGGCATGCAGTCGTCAGAGCCTGCGAAGAATATGACGCAGGTGCAACCGCCTGCGGCTACCGTCTGCCAACTAGCAAGTCAGGCTTCTGCTGGTATCGGGCTTCCGAAGTATTCTCGGAAGCCGTTTCTATCGGTAGTCGACTCTCAAGAGACAATGCAATGGGATTCTCGGGTCCGGTAGACTCATGCGTGGATGAGTCCCAGAATTTCTCAAGAGCCCGTGACTAACGCCACAACACCAAGCGTCATCACCGTCCATAACGTCATCAAGCAGTTTGGACGCTTCGCGGCTTTGCGCGGGGTGACAGCGGAATTCGATGCAGGACGGTTCCACGCAATTCTGGGCGATAACGGAGCGGGGAAGACAACTCTGCTGCGGGCCCTGGCTGGCCTGGCTGCGCCTACGCAGGGGAGCATTTCGATCTTTGGGAAGACTCCGAAAGCGCGCCTGCCGAGATTTGGGATACATGGCGCATCCGTCGCTGCTGTACGACGAAATGAGCGGGATGGAGAATCTGCGGTACTTTGCGCGGCTGTATGGAATTGCCGGCGATGAGCGCTGCCGGGAGGCGATCCGGGCGGTGGGGCTCGATCCGGAGTTGACGCGCGGCGTCGGACAGTATTCGCAAGGGTATGCGGCAGAGAATGTCGCTGGCGCGGGCGATCTTGCAGGATCCGGCGATTCTGTTGCTCGATGAGCCATTCTCCAATGTTGATGTGCATTCGGCGCGGGAAATGGTGGGGCTGCTGAAGGGCATGCGCGACGCCGGCAAGACCATTTTTGTGGTGACGCATCAGGCGCTATTGCTGGAGCGGCGGTCGCCGACGAATTCGTCTGGATGGAGGCAGGGTGCAGATTGTCGATCGGACTGCGAGTGCGACTCCCGGCGCACGATGCGGGGGTGCGTGCAATGAACTCGGTCTGGGCGCTGATGCTGGCGACGCTGGTGAAGGATATCCGGCTGGAATGGCGTTCGAAAGACGCGCTGAATCCATGCTGTTCTTCTCGCTGCTGGTGGTCGTGATTTTTGTTTTTTCGTTTGATCCGCTGGCGGAAGAATCGCGGCACATTGTGGGCGGGCTGGTGTGGGTGGCGTTTCTTTTCGCGGCGGTTGTGGCCCTGAATCAGACATGGGCGCGGGAGTTGCGGAATCAGGTGCTCGATGCGTACCGAGTTTCGCCGGCTCCGGCGAACGCGCTGTTCCTGGCGAAGGTCGTCGGAAACTTCATCTTCGTCAGCGTGCTGGAAGCGCTGATGACGCCGCTGTTCGTCATCTTCTACAACCTGCATGTGCTGGGACCGGCGTGGCAGTTGATCCCGACTCGCGCTGCTGGGAACCTGGGCGCTGGTCGTGAATGGGACATTCTTTGCGGCGATGTCATTGCGAACGCGCAGCCGCGAAATCATGCTGCCGCTGCTGCTTTTTCCGATTTCGATCCCTGCGGTGCTGGGGATGGTTGCAGGCACAACGGCTGTGCTTACCGGAGAAGACTCGGCGCATTTCTACATCGTGTTGCTTCTGACCTACGATGTGGTGTTTACTACAGCTTGTCTGGCACTTTTCGGAACGATTCTCCACGCAGAATGAAGCGGCTTTTCCCCATCCTGTCGATCCTTACGGCGGTATTCCTGGCTTATGCGACTGTACCGCGCACTTGGGTCGCGCCCACAGACGCGCTGCAGGGGACGTCTACCGCATCATCTACTATCACGTGCCGTCGGCATGGACGGCGTTCCTGCTGTTCTTCATCAACTTCATGGCGTCGATTCAGTACCTGGTGAGCGAGAAGCCGTCGGCGCGGTCGGCATGAAGTGGATCATGATCGCGGTCGGAGTGGTGGGCGTGATTGCCAGCTTCCTGCCGCCGGTCAATGGACTGCTGCCGGCAGGCATGCAGCCGAGTGCGGTAGCGACCACGGTGCTGATGATTCCGGCGTTCTATTTTGTGATCGGTAAGCTGTTCCCGGGAGAGCAACTGGACGTGCTGGCGGTGACGAGCGCGGAAGTCGGGCGTTGTGTTCTGCACGATTGTGCTGGTGACGGGGCCGATCTGGGCGCGTCCGGTGTGGGGGATCTGGTGGGCGCCGGGAGATATCCGGTTGACGTCGACGCTAGTGCTGTGGCTGATTTATGTGAGTTACCTGGTGCTGCGGCGCTTCTCGAATAGCGCGCAGACGCAGATGCTGGCTGCGGCGCTGGCCGTGTTCGGGGCGCTGGATGTGCCGCTCGTGTATTTCTCGATCTGGTTCTTCCGGACGCAGCATCCGCAGCCGGTGATTGGTGGCGGAGGGTCGATGGATCCGCGCATGCTGCATACGCTTCTGATCAGCTGGATGGCTTTTCTCTGCTTCTGCTTCCTGGTGTGCTGGTCGCGGTTCCGGCTGGAAGTGTTGAAGCGTGAAGTAGAGGAAGCGCACGCGATGGAATCGCTCGTGGGCGCGGGAGGACCGGCGAAAGCCAGCATGCCGCTGGGCAGGAGTTCCCGATGAATGCTCTGAAATTCTTGATTGCCGCTTATGTGGTGACGTGGGTGATTCACGGCGGCTATATCGTCACGCTGGTAAGCAGGTACAGCAAGTTGCGGCGGGAAATGAAGGAGTTTCGCAAGGACCAGTAAGAACCCCCGCGCTGTTCCGAAAATCTTTCCTGGTAGTGCAGGGTGCGGATGTATCCGCGAGACGCCGCCACACCAGTCGCCGAGAGGGCGGCGCTACCGTGATTCTCAGTTCGTCGCCTTCCATTCTCTTTGCAGAGCTGAGAGAAATCCGGAGCGCCGTCGGAGCGGAGGAATTCGTAGTTTTCGATCATGGCGGCCGTGCCGACGCGAGCCGATGGCAGAGGTTGGTCGATGCGGATCACCCGAGCCGTGAAGCGGACTCGGACGGCATCGGTAAGCGTCACGTGGGGTGGGAAGGTCAGGGTTACTTCGAGTTTGGTTCCGGCGCTTACGGGATGATCCAGGTAGAAGAAGACTCCGCGGGCGCTGACGTTCTGGGTCTCGGTGTGGAATTCAGGGGAGCCTTCGCAGCGGACAATGGCCGGCAGGCGCATATCGAAGCGCCGCATCATTCGCCGTTCTTGTGCGTTCGGTTGCATGGTCGTCCCGACAACGGAAAGTCCAACGAAATGCGAGCATAGCGGACAGCCAGATTCCCGAGAGACGACAACGTCGTACAGCCCTCAATCTATCCAATCGGGGAGAGTTTGCAACAGCAAACTGCAAACTGGAACTGATTCGGTAATCTGTTCGAAATTTCGAAATGGCTAAAGCATGAGGGAGAAGGGGTTGGGAAGGGCTCAAAGAGAGTAGAGCAATCCCGTGACCACAGCGATCGCTCTTCCGAGAAAACTGGCTCCTTCAGTTCAGTCGTTTGCGGAGAATGCGCGGTCGCGAGCGCGCGACTGCTGCAACTCATTGCAGAACTTCGCCAAGACTGTGTCATCAGGCGCCAATGTCGACAACCGTGCAGTTTTATTCATACGCATCGGCATCTTTCGACAGAATGGGACGCATCTGACGAATCTTGGAGCGGGCAGATAGGGGAGCGGTGCGTCTGTAAGTCTCCTGGGCGGCGGTAGGGGGTAGGGTCGGCTTGACTTGCCTATCCTTCAGATGTTTAAGTAGTTATTTAATTTTTCCGCCAGTTCCAGTGACCAGCAAGCTGCGGGCGAGGCTCGCCTCGGAAGTGCGCCGGAGCGAGGGCTTTCTCTGCGCCACTCCTCATCTCACAACCGATCGCGAGATACGAACTCGGCGAAAGAAAACTGATCTGATTCATCGGAGGAACGCGTGAAAGTAGATCGCCGTTGGTGGGAAAGATCCGCAGTACGGGGCCGTATTCTGGCTACAGGGCTGGTGTTGCTGGTGGCAGGATGCGCAGTTCTCGGGCTGGGTTCCCGCTCAGGCCATACTCTTGCGAAAGTTTCATCCAGTCCCATGCTGGGTCAGACGGACTCTGCGATGCTCTTGCGGGTTTCCACGAACCAGGAGCGCGCGGCCGCACTGCCCGACGCGCGGTCGCTTTTCGCGGGCCTTCCGATCATCTTCGAACCAAATCAAGGCCAGGGAAACCTGGATCCGGCCGATGCGCGGGCGAAGTTCGTGGCTCGAGGGGCCGGCTATAGCCTCTTTCTTGGCAGCGAGGGAGCAACGCTGAGCCTGGTACAGCGGCATCCGCAGAAAAGATCAGGCCAGTTCGAAAGGTCGGTACTGCAGGTCAACTCGATTGAGATGAAGCTTGCCGGCGCCAATTCCAATGCGAGTCCGGTTGGGATCGAGCATCTGCCGGGAAAAGCAACTATCTCATCGGCAATGATCCGGCGAAGTGGCGCACGGGAGTGCCGCAGTTTGCCCGAGTTCGATACGCAAGCGTGTATCCCGGAATCGATCTGGTTTTCTACGGGAACCAGGGACATCTGGAGTATGACTTTCAGGTTGCGCCGGGAGCGGATCCGGGGCAGGCCGAACTGGAGTTTAATGGCGCAAAGGCCATTAGCGTGGAAGACGGCGCGCTTGTGATCAAGAGCGGAGGTGAGGACCTTCGACTGGAGGCTCCGCGGGTTTACCAGGAAATCGATGGAAGCAAGCGGACTGTGCAAGGCAACTTTGTGATGCGCGGAGCGAACCGCGCAGGTTTCGCGATTGGGGCTTATGACAGGTCGCGCGAGTTGGTGATCGATCCGATCCTTACATTCTCGACCTACTTTGGCGGCAGTGGAGATGAGCATTCGTCCTCCGTAGCGGTGGACGGAAGCTTCAACATTTATCTGGCAGGCTCGACGACTTCTCCGAACCTGCCGGCGGTTGGCACGTTTCAGACGACGCTAAATGGGGCGCAGAACGTTTACGTCGCGAAGATCTCGCCGCCGCTCGGATCCATTGCGGCATCGTCTGAGCTACGTCACTTACCTTGGCGGAAATGGGACGGATAGCCCGGTCGGCATCAAAGTAGATGGCCGTGGAGATGCTTTCGTTGCAGGCACGACGTCGTCCACGAATTTCCCGGTAACGCCCAACGCATATCAGACCCTGCCGAAGTCGGGGAGCACCGGAACCACACACGTATTTGTGACGGAACTGAACAGCGGTCCGAGTCCTGCGCCGGCTTCCGTGCTGACGTATTCGACGTACTTGTCGGGGACAGGAACAGACACGGCGAGCGGGATGACCATCGACGCGCAAGGCAACGTGTACGTGACGGGCACGACAACATCGCAAGACGTTGCCAGTTCGACGGATCAGTTCCCCGCGAGCACGCTGCCGCAAATGCAGGCGTTCCAAGCCACTCCACGGTCATCGTTGCAATTCTTCGTGACCAAGGTAAATACGGTCGCGACGGGAACGGGCAGCATCACCTATTCGACTTATTTCGGAGGTGGCGTTTCCAATACCAATCCTCCGGTTGCGGTGGGAGGCGGCATCGCCGTAGATACGAGCGGGAACGTGTATTTCAGTGGGACGACGAACTTCAGCTATACGGGTTGCGCAGGCTGCGGCACGACAGATTTTCCGGTTCTGAATGCATACCAGCCCTGTCTCGATCAGCCACCCAGCACAACTGTAGTGAATCCGCCGACGTGCACGATCTCGAGTAGTACGACAGCGTCTGACGCATTTGTCGCCAAACTTAACCTCAATCAGAATGTATCTTCCGGACAGCAATTGGTTTGGTCCACGTATCTTGGGGGGACAGGCAATGATTCCAGCACAGGGGTAGCCCTGGACACGGGCGCGGCGAATGTGTTCCTGGTAGGCACGACCAACTCCTCGGATTTCGTCGTCCCAAGCACGCTGGCCAGCATTGCTTCATTTCAGAAGTGCATCAACAACAATCCGCTCACACCTCTTAGCGGCACGGTCACTTGTCCGACCGGCACGAGCACAACGACCGACGCCTGGGTCGCACGGGTGAGCAATCCAACGAATAAATCAGGCACCACGGCAACGAATGTGTCCTTAGGCTATTTCTCTTATGTCGGTGGTGCGAATAACGAAGCGGGCTCAGCCATCACTGTGGACTCTGCGTCGGGTGCCCTGGTCACCGGTTGGACGCAATCGCCCAATACGGGAGCGGCTGGAACTTTCCCGGTGTTTCCGAATCCCAACTCGATTCAAGGGACGCTGAACGGGCCGCAGGATGCTTTCATTGCGCGACTGAATACCGCTGCATCAATTGGACAGACCGCAACGGCTTCGTGGGCGAACTACTTTGGCGGGACGGGAACCGATGCTGGTACGGGCGTTGCGCTTGACGTGAACCAGAACACCTACATCGCCGGTGAAACCAATTCGACCGACCTGCAAGTCAATAAACCTTTGACATCCGGTGCCGCGAATAGCGGAGGGTACGATGCCTTCGTAACGGAACTGGGAGTAGCCGTCAGCTTGTCGGTCCAGGGCACGGTTGCGTTGGGCGCGAATCAGGCTTACATTCCGGCCGGCACTCCAGCTACCTTCACCTATACGGTGACGAACAATGGACCGGACCTGGCGAGCGGCATCACGCTGCAAGACAATTTGAGTTCTACCGTCACGCAGGTTCCGTTGACATTTGTTTCGGCCAGTACGACCTCTGGGACCTGCGGTGGCGTGTCAACCGGTTCGGTAGTGAGTTGCAGTCTCGCACAGTTGCAGTCTGGTTCAACGGCAACGGTAACGATCGTAGTCACGCCGACCGGCAGCAGCAGTGGAGGGCAATCTACATTCAACGGCGGAACGGTGCAGGTGATCGGGCAAGGCAACATCGTATTTGCCCAGACCTCTGTACCGGCGACTATGTCGGACTACACGATGAAGGTCGGACCAAGCGATCAGAGTATCGCTGGCGGCGGGGGATCCGGCCTTTTACCAGGTAGTACTGACGCCGACTCCGCTTATACACGCCGGGCATCACGCTATCGTGTTCGGGACAACCGGCAAACTCTTCGTGCACTTTCAATCCCTCGAGCGTCACCATGCAGGGCACCAGTGGATCGACATCGACTATGACGGTCACTACGACGCCCCGGCCGGTTACGACGGAGCCGCGAGTTTTCCGCGGATGCTGTATGCGGTCGGGTTGATTGTCCCCGGCCTGTTCTTGGTGTGCGGAATGGGAGGCGGAAGTCGCCGGAGGCGGGCTGCAGGGATGCTGATGCTCTGTGTCCTTTTGTCGCTGGTGCTGTTCATGCCGGCCTGCAGTCATAGCAAGACGCAGACTCCGGCCAGCGGAACGCCACCCGGGACTTACACATCGTGGTTACGGCAACGTCCGGCAGCGATTCGAAGAGCCAGACGTCGCGCTGACCGTACCGTAGTGCGCAGGCAGCGGAAAAAATGAGCCCACGCGCAACGCGTGGGCTTTTTGTTGTGGGCTAAGCTTGAGTTGGGTCTAGGCTCCCGCCGAGAGTTTGTGGTGACCGCCCTTGATCTCAGCGATGCCGTATTGTCGGATCTTGTAGAGCAGCGCCTTGTAGCTGATCTGGAGCATGTGCGGCGGCCTGTTTGCGGTTCCAGTTCGTCTGCTCCAGCGCGTGAGTAATAGCGACGCGCTTCGGCTTCGTCCTTTGCGGAGCGTGCCTAGCGACTTTAATCCAGCCGATTCGCTGGCTCTGGAGAGTGAATCGCCGTGTAAGCCTCCGGTGCCATCGTTGCGAGGCAGCAGTTCGCTGACGGCGAGGTTCTCATCCCCGAGAATCAGATAGCGCTTCAGGAAATTGTTCAGCTCCCGCAGATTGCCTGGCCAGGAATGGTTCTGGCAGGCCTGCAGCAATGCTGGAGAAAGCGGCAGAGGGGGGCGCGCGTAGCGCTCGGCCATGCGCGTCATCGAGTGCTTCAGACAGGATCGGGATCTCTTCTTTGCGGTCGCGCAGCGGTGGCAGGCTCAGCGTGAATGCGTTCAGGCGGTAGTAGAGATCTTCGCGCAGGCGCTTGGTGGCGAGCGCTTCGGGAATATTGATGTTGGTTGCGGCCAGAATGCGGACGTCCACCTTGATAACCGAGCGGCTGCCCAGGCGCGAGAACTGCTGGTCCTGCAAAACGTGGAGCAGCTTGGCCTGCAGGAGCGGAGGCATTTCGCCGATTTCGTCGAGCAGGATCGTGCCCTTGTTGCAGAGTTCAAACTTGCCGGGCTTGGCGTGCGTGGCCCCCGTGAAAGCGCCCGGCTCGTATCCGAAGAGTTCGCTCTCCAGCAGGTCCGCAGGAACAGCGGCGCAATTCACTTTCAGGAATGTGCGATGCGCGCGCGGCGAAAGCTTGTGAATCAGGCGCGCCAGAACTTCCTTACCGGTACCGCTTTCGCCGAGCAGCAGAACTGGAATGTCAACATTCGCGACCAGCGCGGCTTGCGATCGAATTTTGCGCATCGCGGGACTGGCCGCGATGAAGAAAACATCGTCCGCAAGTTCTTCGATTTCGCCGCTGAAGGTCTGCTTGCCCTGCCCGAGACTCAGGTCGATGACGGCATCCAGCTCAGCTTTCTGGAATGGCTTCGTGAGATAGTCCTGAGCGCCGAGTTTCATCGCCTGCACGACTTTGCGCGTGTCGTTGACGCAGGAGAGCATGACGACTTTGGCGGACGGCTTCTTCTGGCGCAGTTGCTCCAGCGTCTGCAGGCCGTCGATGCCGGGCATGAGCACATCGAGCAGAACGAGATCAGGCTCCAGTCCCTTTTCGATTTTTTCCAGCGCCTCTTCGCCGGTAGTGGCGGTTTCGACTTTGTAGTCGTCAACTTCCAGCAGCGTCTTGATGTAACGCAGCATGCCGGGTTCGTCGTCCACCAGCAGGATCTTGGCGTGATTCTTCATCATTTTTTCCCCTTGCTGGCGGCGGCAACAGCCGGCTTATACGGAATCAGAAACGAGAACTTAGAACCCGCGCCGGGATCGCTTTCCACCCAGATCTTTCCGCCCATGCCGTGCACAAGGCGGCGCGCGATGGCGAGACCGAGTCCGGTGCCTTCCTGAGTTTCGCTCCCGGGAAGGCGGAAGAAATCGTCAAAAACTTCCAGATGAAATTCGGCCGGAATGCCAGGCCCAGTATCGGAGACGCTGACCTTTACCGAGTTTGGATGCGCGACATTCTGGCGACGTCGCTCCGATCCTGAGGGCAGACTCTCTGCGCGGCGCTCCCACATGTAGGGCTCGGCATGCAGCCAGACTGTGCCGCCCTTGGGCGTGAACTTGAAAGCATTCTCAAGTAAGTTCGAAATGATGCGTTCGAGCTTGGGCGCGTCGAAAGGAAAGATTGGCAGCTTGTCGTTCGCCAGGAAGTACAGGGCGATTCCTTTTTCCTGAAAGCGATTCGACCAGAGACGGCAGACTCCCGAGAGGCAGTCGTTGATGTTTGCCGATTCGAACTGCATGCGCAAGCCGCCGGTTTCGAGAGCGCTGTAAGTGAGAAAGTCCTGAATAAACTGCTGCAGGCGCTTGCCGCTGTCGCGCATATCTTTCAGGATCTTCGCGCTGGCGGTCGTTGAAGGGGCCGAGTTTCTCGCTGTGCAGGAGTTCGACGTAGCCGTTCAGGATTGAAAGAGGAGTCTTCAGATCGTGCGCAGCCGAGCCGAAGGCATTCGTGGTGCGCTGAAAGCGTTCGCGAAGTTCTTTGTATTCCTGCAGGAGGCTCTCAGGACTGGGAAGATCACTTGCGCTCGGCAGGGCAACGCTGCTCAATGATTCGAGCGCCGTCCCGGTTTCAGAAGAACACGAATTCTTGCGAGTCGAGGCCATGCGGAGAAACCACAGGTTGACACGGGGGGAGGATTCAACCGCACTCAGCTTGTCAACGGGAGTGCTGACAACAAAAATCGTAAGGCAGGGTATCCGGCTTGTCAACGAAAAATGATACCGAATTACCCAAGTGTAGCAAAAGCTTGCACTTCTGAGTGTCGCGGAGCCGAGAGAGTGTCCCTCGAAACAGCGAATAGACGGAGAACAGAACGGCCGAAAATGGCAGTTCCTTTCGGGGTTTATGCCTGTTTTCTGGAAAAGCCTGGTTCTGTCACGGCTGCTTCCGAAATGGACGTTCGAAATTTGGCCCTTAGGTGCTTATTCCCCGTTTAGACGGCTATTGGAGAGGTCTGCATGAACGGGGCAGGATCAAAAAAGGAGCGGCGGAAGTGGACGAGGCTGCCGCTTGGCGATCCCCGTATTTGTGCGCAGCCGGGAAGGGAAAGGCAAGGAATTCCTGGAGTTTGCCACGGCGCTGAACGTGAGCGCCGGCGGAATGCTGGTCGCGATCCGGCGGATTCCTCCGCGTATTCCTCACGTTCAGCTGGATATTCCCAGCGCGCCGATGCGCAATGGCCTATATGCCACGTGCGGCTAGAACCCTGCGCGCCAAGACCCTGCGTACCACTCCTGCCGATGGCTATTACCTGCTGGGTCTGAAGTTCTCCAAGCCCCTGCTGCTGGGAACGAAGCCCGTGCGCCGGAAGAAAGCGCTTTCCGCTGTGTGAAAATGTTTGCGCAAGGGTACCCCCGAAGGTGTTACTCTTGCGACCATCCTTAAGTTACCGGCGTGTCGTCTCGCGGCTCTTTCGTAAGTTGATAAGCTGCAAGGAGATAGTCTAAATTTGAATGGTCCTGCACGGGCCGTCGAGCGATTGGCTCTCCGGATGCTAGCATAAGTCATCTCCCCCCAAGTGGTAGATACCATCCATGACCATAGGCAGCGTAAATACGCTCGTCCAGCCTCTCGGGGAGATGCCCCCGGATGCGATCGTTTTCGGCCGGACCGAGGGCATGCAGGCGGTTCGTGAGCGGCTCAAAAAGCTGGCGGGCGCAAACGTTCCGGTGCTGATTCAGGGCGAAAGCGGGACCGGCAAAGACATTATTGCGCGCATGATCCACGCCGCATCGCCGTGGCGCACTGGGCCTTGGGTGAAAGTGAATTGTCCGGCGATTCCCGGGACGCTGCTGGAAAGCGAACTGTTTGGTTACGAAAAGGGAGCGTTCACTGGCGCCTACGGAGTGAAGCCGGGCCGCGTGGAGATGGCCCACCGCGGCACGCTGTTTCTCGACGAGATCTCTGAGTTGGATATGTCTCTGCAGTCGAAGCTGCTGCAGCTTCTGCAGGACGGGCAGTTCTGCCGCATAGGAGCGCAAGAAGACAAAAAAGTGGAAGTCCGGGTGGTCTGCGCGACCAATCGCAAGCTTGAAGAAGAAATTGAAAACGGCACGTTCCGCTCCGATCTTTTCTACCGCATCAATGTCGTGAATTTGTACTTGCCGCCGTTGCGCGAGCGGGCCGTCGATATTCCCGAGCTGGTTCACTATTTCCTCGACTACTACAACCGGAAATACAATTGCCGTGCGCAGCCGCTCTCGGGCGAGATGATGGGAGTGCTGCGGAAGTATCACTGGCCGGGAAATATCCGGGAGCTGGAAAATCTGGTGAAGCGTTATGTCATTCTCGGAAACGAGGAAGTGATCTCTGCGGATATGACGCCGCGGAGTCCGGACTACTTCAATACCGATATTCCGGTGGACGGGCAGATTTCTCTGAAGAAAATTACGCGGCAGGCGGTTCGGGAACTTGAGCGGAAAGTGATCCTCAAGGTTCTGCAGAATCATCACTGGAATCGCAAGCAAGCGGCAAAGGCGCTAAGCATCAGCTATCGGGCGCTTCTCTACAAGATCCGCGACGCGGGGCTACCCTCGAACCGCATGGTGAAGCAGCAGAGCTCCGTTACACCCAAGCAGGAAATTGCAGCTGACTGATCGCTCTCTCCACCTGCAATTCTCAACAATGTGTTCAATCTAGCGCGTGTGCGCCAGGGTGTAGGCAAATCCTGAGGCTGCGGAGACATTTCCAGCAATCAAAGCCATGCGCGCGAGCTTGCGATGACCTGTCCGGTGGAGCAGGTAGCTGGTTCCGATGGTCATGGCGTAGCTCGCCCAGAAGTAGCCGACTCGACCTTCGCGCGAATGGCAGAAATGGCGAGCCACGGGCCAGGTCTCGCGACCCCCTTCATCGAGCGTCTGATCGGTCTTGTATGCGTCGAGCGATTGGAAGGCGGTCAGCGAGCTAAGAAGTACGATATTGGGCTTGTCGAGGAATCGCGCATGTGCGAACGACGGCGAGTCGGGGACCGATTGCGCCAGCGCTGTCATCGAAAATAGAAGAACCACCAGCAGGCCCCGCAGCAGGAACCCCCGACCCGAACTGACCCTTCGCAGCACCGCTCGACTATGCCTGATATCCCAGCGAACTTCTGTGATTGCGGCGGAATCCACACCACACCGAAGTACCTGGGTTTCATTGCGGGAATCTTGATTAAGGCATACTTCATCCGACCGTGCTGTCATCCGCGAGGGCGCAGCCGAGAGCGTCGCGGCTGAAACAGATCAGCTTTGTGACGCCCCGGCGTCGAACCCCTCCTGTAGAATCATTCGTTCCCAATGAAACTCTCGGTTGTCATGCCGGTGTACAACGAGCAGACGACTCTTCGGCAGATCGTAGAGCGCGTGTTCGCGGTTGGCCTTGAGATTGAGTTGCTCTGTGTCGATGACGGGTCCAAGGATGGTTCGCGCGAGATTCTGGCGGAACTGCAGCAGCAATTTCCGCAAATACGAGTCTTGCTGCAGCCCCAGAATATGGGAAAGGGCGCCGCGTTGCGCCGGGGTATTCAGGAAGCGACCGGAGATTACGTGGTTATTCAGGACGCGGATCTCGAATATGATCCTAGCGACTATAAGCTGTTGCTGCGGCCGCTGGAGTCCGGGCAGGCGGACGTGGTCTATGGCTCGCGCTTTCTTGGAAGTGGCCCTCACCGCGTGCTGTATTACTGGCATTCCGTGGGGAACTGGTTTCTTACGACATTGTCGAACATGCTGACCAATCTCAACCTGAGCGACATGGAGACCTGTTACAAGGTGTTCCGGCGTGAGGTGATCCAGTCGATTTCGATCGACGAGGACCGGTTTGGGTTCGAGCCGGAGATCACGGTCAAGATAGCGAAACGCAAGCTGCGGATTTACGAGGTCGGCATCAGCTACTGGGGAAGAACCTACGCGGAAGGGAAGAAGATTGGCTGGAAGGATGGTTTCCGCGCCTTATGGTGCTTGTTGAAGTACTCGATTCAGGAGCCGTCGCGTCCGGAATCGGCACAACTCTCATCGTAGAGTTGTAGGTTGCTACGTCTTGTTGACACCTTCTCTGACGCTCGCCTTTGTGGCGCTATCGGTGATTAGTCTCGCCTGCCGACACCGGCAGATGCGATTGCACTGCCGCCAGCAGTTCTTCCTTCAAGGATGGTCCGCTCGCCAGTAATCCTGTCAGCAATGGATTCTTCCGGTTGCATACGAGTGGAGTGTTTTCCAGTGTGCTGACGAATCCGCCCGCACTAACCACCAAAGCTGCTCCGGCCGCGACATCCCATTCGTTCTTCGGCGTCAGCGTAAATGTGACATCGGCTTTGCCGGCGGCGACGAGCGCGAGCTTGTAAGCCACGGAGCCCATGGGACGAATCTGATATTCGCCAGTCTGGAACTGCTGCCACTCCCCGCGCTTTACCTCACTGCGGCTGGCCAGAATGAGAGATCCCTTCAAAGCAGTGCGCTGACTGGGCTGGGCAGGCTTGCCGTTGTAGAGGATTCCACAGTCGATCGCCCCGACGATGGTCTCCTGGGTAGCAGGGTTGCAGATGCCGCCCGCAACAGGGCGTCCGTTTTCGACGTAGCCGATGGAGACGCAGAATTCCGGAATTCCTTGAACGAATTCGCGAGTGCCATCGAGCGGATCGACCACCCAGACCCTGGCTTTATCCAGACGGGCAAGATCGTCCACGGTCTCTTCGGACAGCCAGCCCTCACCTTCGCGCAGCAGGTTCTGGCGCAATACGGTATCCAATGCACGGTCCGCCTCGGTTACGGGATCGTGCCCGATCTTGTATTCGGTTTCGATCGCTCCGGGAGTGAAGCGGGCGAAGACGGTGCGTGCTGCTTCGATTGCGGATTCAATGCGCTTGAGAATGTCAGCGTAGGCAGAGGTCATGATGTCCTTGGTTGATTTTAGAGGGCGGGCCACAACATGCGCGCGCCGGTAATCAGCAGCAGTGCACAGAGCAGACGCCGCAGCCAGACCATCGGCATGCGGGTGGCGAGGTGAGATCCGATCAAGCCGCCCGGGACGGAGCCAATCAGCAGCGTCAGCACGAGCGAAGGATCCACGTTGCCTGCCCTGAAGTGAAGCAGGCCGGTTGTCCCCGTGAGAATGACTGCGTGAACGATGTCAGTGCCGACGTTCACCTTGGGCGGGAAACTGTAGAACAGCAGGAGCAACATCATGATGATGCTGCCGGAGCCTACAGATGTCATGCCGACGAGGAATCCAGCTCCAAGTCCAATCAGCGACATCCCTGCGAAGCCCCTCATCGTGGGCGGGCGGTGGGACACTTTTTCTTCGATACGCTTCTGGAAGAGCAACAGCAAGGGAACGATGATCAGCAGCGCACCGACTGCAGTCTTGATGAAGTTGTTGACGCCATCTCCGTAAAGGTGGCGGATGTGGATCAGTAACTTCACGCCGCAGATCGACCCCGGAACGCTGCCCAGAGCGAGCGCGGCTACAACCTTTCCCTTGACCGTTCCTTTCTTCAGGTGCAGAAGGCTTGCCGGGATTTTCGTGAAAAAATTGAAAAGTGCGTCAGAACCGACAGCTACAATCGCTGGAATTCTCAATCCGAAGATGAGCACAGGGAGCAGCAGTACGCCGCCCCCCACGCCACTCAAGCCGATGAGAATGCCGACGACAAAACCTACCAGGATTTTCAGAACCAGCATTTCCATAGTAGTGAATCCGTTTCAGCAGCGGATCGTTCCGCTGCTAAGCTGCGGCTCCGCTTACACCGATGAATCCTTCGCGTTCGAGGTGCAGAATAATCTCCTGCGCTGCCTCTTCAGGGGAAAGTTCTCCGGTATTGATCGTGACTTCGGCATCTGCCGGAACTTCGTAAGGATCTGAAATTCCGGTGAACTCCTTAAGAATGCCTGCACGGGCTTTGGCGTACAGGCCCTTACGATCGCGCTGCTCACAGACGTCCACGGATGTCGCGATGTGAACCAGGATGAATCCGCCGTAAGGCTCGACCATCTGGCGCACATGCTTGCGCGTCGCATCGTAGGGAGCGATGGGCGCGCAGATCGCGATACCGCCATTCTTTGTGATTTCCGAGGCGACGTATCCGATGCGGCGGATGTTGATGTCGCGGTGTTCCTTGGAGAACCCGAGTTCGGACGAAAGATGCTTGCGTACCAGGTCGCCATCCAGCAGAGTGACGGGACGTCCGCCGACTTCGAGGAACTTGGTCAGCAGTACGTTGGCGATCGTTGACTTTCCGGAACCAGAGAGCCCGGTAAAGAAGATGGTCACGCCTTGTTGAGCTGCGAGGCGGGAAGCTGCGGCGCAGTTCGTGAACCACTTCCGGATAGGTGAACCATCCAGGAATGTCGCGGCCTTCGTTGAGCCGCTGGCGAAGTTCGGTCCCGGAGATGTTCAGAACGCGGTCGCCCTTTTTCACTTCATCATCGGGCACGTAGCGATCTTCGTCCTCGAGGTACACCATCATGCTGAAGGGCACCATGGTGACGCCGATTTCCGCTTCGTGCTTCTTGAAGAGTTCCTGCGCCTCGTAAGGGCCGTAAAACGGCTTGCCGTCGGTGTCCTTGCCCGGACCGGCATGGTCGCGGCCCACGATCAGGTGCGTGCAGCCATGATTCTTGCGGATCAGCGCGTGCCAGATCGCCTCGCGCGGTCCACCCATACGCATGGCAAGAGGGAGGAGCGAGAGCTTCTGCGTCCCTTGCGGGTACTTCGAACCCAGCAACTGATAGCAACGCACGCGCGTGTAGTAGTCCACATCGCCGGGCTTGGTCATACCGACCACCGGGTGGATCAAAAGGTTCGCTTCGACCTGCTTGGCGGCGCGGAAGGTGAGTTCGACGTGCGCGCGGTGCATAGGATTGCGGGTCTGGAAGGCTACGACACGGCGCCATCCGAGGCGGGCAAATTCAGCACGTAACTCCGCGGGCGTGAGACGAAGCGTACGGAAATCGTAGTGGGAAGGCGATTGCAGGCCCTCGACGCGTCCACCCACGTAATAGGGGTTGGACTTGTTCATTACGTAATCGGCGCCGGGATGAGCCTTGCTGGTGCTGTTGAAGACGGCCTTCGCTTCGGCGGCGCGATCGGGCTGCCAGACTTCTTCGACATGCAATACGGCGAGCATGACGCCCTCGGGATCGCGCAGGGCGATCTTGCTGCTTCCGGGGCTCAGCTTTCTTGGCGAAATCTTCTGTGACATCGAGCGTGATTGGCATCGGCCAGATCAGCCCGTTGGCCAGGTGCATGTCCTTACACACGCCCTCATAGTCGGCTTTGGTCATGAAGCCGGTCAGCGGAGAAAAGCCTCCGCTCATCAACAGTTCGAGATCGCAAAGCTGGCGGGCGGTAAGGTCCCAAGATGGCCACTCTCGCGAATGGGCTTTCAGTTCAGCGGCTTTTTCGGGCGTCGCCATCAGGTTGACGAGTTCGCCGCCGTGCGGAGCAATCAGGTGACTAGTAGAAGCGGACAAGCGTGTAAGCCTCCCAGGTTCTTCGGTTTAGATTTATCGCCAAAAACTATCAAAGTCTCGCTGAGGGAATCAGTGATGACTTCCTGACATGTAAAGGGGGGACATGCTCACGAGACTACAAATTGCCGCGGGTTCTATCGACCCAAAAAAGTAGATCCAGTCTACACCACAGAATTCGCTGTTCTAACGGCACGCACGTGCCATGCCGATGAGGGTTTTGTCATTGTACTGTAAATTGATAAGGATTAAAGGTTAATCTGCGATTTTCCGCATTGGCGGCAGATTTTATAGGCATCGGTGTGCAAATGCTTGCGCAGGATTGGGAAGGGATTCTTCCCCTGTAATGGCAACTGTGCAAATTCTTGCGGGGTAATCTACGGCGAAAACTTTCTTCTTATTACTTTTGGCGCCCAGAAGTTCATCATTCAATTTCTATGCCAACGGCGAGCGCAGCGGCGTAGCCTGATGTGACGGGCACGTTCCGAATCGTCCAGCGGTTTGCCTCGATTGGATCCGGGCGGGTCGCGAGTAAAGCCTGCTCCGGGTTCGGTTCAATGGAGACGTCGAACTGGTGAAGCGGCAGCGAAAGGCCTTCACCCACGGCTTTGATGTAGGCCTCCTTGCGCGTCCAGCAGCGAAAGAAGGCGGCGTGCAGATCGTCCCCTGCAAGACCGCGCAGGCTGCGGCGCTCGTGGACTGAAAAAAAGCGCTCGGCCAACGCCTTCACATCACTCTGCGGGCGGACTCTTTCGACATCCACTCCGATATACCGTTTCCAGACGAAAGCCAGCAGGGCGAGTCCGTCAGTGTGCGAGACGTTGAAGTGCAGTCCGGAGTTGGCGAGAAAGGGCTTGCCATACTTGGTGTACTGGAAAGTAATCTCGCGGGGACTTGTGTGCAGATATCTTGCGAGCAGAGAACGCAGCGAGCCACGAGTGAGGATGTAGTCTCCACGCGGTCGCTCGACACGGTAGCGTGATGCCTTCTCCTGTTCCTCGGGCAGAAGGAGATCGTGGCAGGCTTGGATCGATTCTTCGGTGGCGCGGAGCGATCTTTGCCAGAGGTGCACAATCCCCGGTTTCAGCTCATCGGGAACGGAATCGAGCGTCGCATCGCGTACTTCGCGAATCTCAAGTGGTAAGCCTGTCATGTTTGCGCAGGATCAACTACCGACTCCGAAGCAGAGCTGAGAAGTCATTGCTCATTGTTCATCACTCGTTGCTCATCACTGATTGCTAAGAATTGCCCTTCTTCAGTTGCTGCTTCCATCCGAGGACTCGGGCCTTTGCGCCCTCAGCTTCGGCCTCGGGGATCATTCCCTTTTTCTGGTAAAGCACTGAGAGGCTGGTGTGCGCGAGAACGTCATCGGGATCGAGGTCGGCGATCTGCTTTGCGACGACGATGGCTTCGTCATAGCGCTCGAGATCCTGTAGCGCGCGCGCGAGTCCGTGCATCGCTTCTGTGAACTGTGGATCGGCGCTCAGCGAGTGGCGGTAAGCGGTCACGGCTTCTTGCAGTTTGCCGTCGGCCATCAGGTCGAGCGCGGCGTAGTAGTGATCTTCGGCCTTTTGGCGGTCGTGGTCGTCAGCCATGAAAAGTCCCCGGCGGAATTCGGATTCTAGCACGGGGAAACGGCGGGTCAGGTCCTTGGGCGTCCTTCGAACATCTCACACCCGGGGCATATCTCGTGACGTTGCAGGGATTGGTGAGTATCATGTCGGCATGCGCTACAAGGTCCGTTTCCTGTGGAACGCGACGAAGGGGCATCGGCTGACGCCCTGGAGAAGTCCTTATCTACTGTGGCGTATCGAAACGTACACTGGCGTGAAGATGACCCAGATCGGGTTCGTAGAATTCTGGGAGTTCATGTGGCGTGAGCGCCATGAGCTCTGGCGCTTCCTGAAGTGGACGGGCGAGATGGAACGCCATGTCCATCCGAGACCTAAGAGTTCCTGAAACATTTAACACAGAGAACGCAGGGTCTCACAAAGGAAATCGTCTGTGAGCCTTTGCCCTCTGTGTTGAAAAGTGTTAAGCGCCCTTGCCGGCAGCAGCAGCTTCGCCCAGGAAGATGCTGACCTCGCTGCCCTTGCCTGCGCCGGTGAGTTGCGCAGCGGCGGCGCGATTGGCGACGATTTCAAGGTAGCCCATGCTGCCGAGAATTCCGAAGACTTCTCCGGGTGCGCCCTCCGCGTAGTTGGTCCGAATGTCGGTGATCTCTTTGCTTCCGACCACAATCTTGAACGAGCCGGGACTCGCGCTGCAACAAACTGGGCGCATCCTGCGCAGTCAGGTTCGTGATCAGGTTGCCGAAGCGATCGACCTTCAGTACCACCGCGCGCAGACGATTGTCGCCAGCCGGCTTTGGTCGCGGCGCGGCAAACTTGACGTAGTCTTCAACCTCGTCGCCAAACTTGTGCGAGTCGACCATCTTGGCCAGATACGCTGCAACTGGGGCGAACACATCGCGTCCATGGAAGGTGTTGCTGACCGGCTGGCGGAAGTAGTGGTCCGAAGTGACGTGGCGCACGTGAATGCGCTCTTCTTTCGCGTACACCATCGAGAGCACGCCATTGTCCGGCGCGACGAAGTGATATCCGTCGCTTGAGGCGATGATCGGACGTCGTGTCGTGCCGACGCCGGGATCAACAACAACCATGTGTACGGTGCCGGTCGGAAAATAAGAATACGACTGCGAAATCGCAATCGCGCCGTCAAGTACGTCGAAGGCCTGAATGGCATGCGTGATATCGACGATCGCAGCCTCCGGCACAATGTCGAGAATGACGCCCTTTACGGCGCCGACGAAATGGTCGTTGGTCCCAAAATCAGTAGTGAGAGTAATGATCGGACGATGCGGCAATTTACCCTCGCTGGAAGACAGAAATATCCGTAAGCCGAAGTTAATTGGCCGGGAAGCGGGGCGTCAAGGTACTGGGGTAATTGGATCGGTCTCACTCACAGCACTGGATCTGCTATACTGTTTCTGACGCTTTACCACGGTTTGCTTGCCGCGCGGTGGTCACCTTCTGTAAGACCAGATTCATCTCCGCCCATCCTGCCCGCCGTATATTTTGCGTGAAATCCAAAAATTGAATGTGAGCGGCGCTTGCGGCTCTGACGTGTGTCAGTGTATGCGTGACAAAGGGCCCCTCCAGAAAGAACAGAAATTCGAATGGCTACATTTTCAGAACTGCCCCTGTCTTCCGCGTTACAGCAGAAGCTGGCGGCAGCCCAATTTACAGACCTAACCCCAATCCAGGAACGTGCGATTCCTCCAGCCCTTGAAGGGCGCGATGTCATCGGAACAGCCCAGACGGGCACCGGCAAGACCCTGGCATTTCTGATCCCGCTGATTGAGACTCTCAACCGCGAACCCTCGCGGCACACGATTGCTCTCGTGCTGCTTCCAACGCGTGAACTCGCGATGCAGGTGCACGAGCAATACGAACAATTGCGCGCGAAGAACATGCCCAAGGCCGCGCTGGTCATTGGCGGAGTATCGGAAAAGGCGCAGATTCAAAGCCTGCGCGCCGGAGCCGAACTGGTAATCGCCACGCCGGGACGTTTGCAGGATCTGATGGACCGCAAGTTCGCCGACGTACGGCACGTTGGAATTCTCGTGCTCGACGAAGCCGACCGCATGCTCGACATGGGGTTTCTGCCCGCCATACGGCGGATTCTGGCCGTACTGCCCGTGAAACGGCAGACGCTGTGTTTCTCGGCTACGATGGAGCAATCCGTCGCAGGCCTGGTGAACGAATACATGCGCGAACCGGTGCGGGTCGCACTGGGTTCCGTACTCAAGCCCGCGGAGAGCGTCGAACTCAAGGCGTACGAAGTGCGTCCGGGAGAAAAGATCGAGGTGTTACGGCAACTGCTCTATGCGGAGAAGGGCCAGACCCTGATCTTTACGCGCACCAAGCGCGGCGCAGAACGGCTTGCCAAAGAATTGGTGCGCGACGGTTTTAGCGCCAGCATGATCCACGGGGACCGCTCGCAATCGCAGCGCAATTCCGCATTGAGCGGATTCCAGGAAGGCCGCTTCCAGGTTCTGGTTGCGACCGATGTCGCATCGCGCGGCCTGCACGTGGACGACGTTGCTCACGTCATCAATTACGATCTGCCGAAGATGGCGGAAGACTTCATCCACCGGGTCGGCCGTACCGGCCGAGCCGGCCTGCAGGGACGAGCTTCGAGCCTGGTGGCAGGCGGAGAAGTGCTGGAACTCCGGCACATCGAGCGGGCCCTGAAGCTGAAGATTGAACGCATGCAGCTTGACGCAGCAAACTCCCAGCCCCGGCGAGCGATCCAAAATACGCTGGCTTCAAGAACCTTGACGGCATTGCCCGGAGAAGTATTCGTTTAGCAGCAAGTCCGGTCGCCGGACTCAATGTTCGGCGATCGGACGGTTGGCTCGGGTAACGTCAGCGGTGCGCAAACGTTGGCAGAAAACTCAATCGAAAACAAAGTAACTGAATGCCGCCCATTACGATGAACAGCGCCGCGGCGATCAGCGGAGACAAGGAATAGCGGCAACGGGCGAAAACTGCAATTCCCGCCAAAGACGCGGCCCCGACGATAGTCGTCATCGCAATCTCGATGGGCGAGAACTGACCGCTTAAGAGATGGGAAATTCCGACCCAGTCCGACCAGATCATAGCCATCAAGATCAGCCAAAAGACGAACATTGGGACCGCGGCCCAAGCCGCGATATGCGAGTGCCGAAAACCTAAAACGACCCCCACCCAAAGCGGCAGAGTCTGGACAATATGCCGGACCACCAAGTTGCTTGCCAGGCCGACACCTAGCACCAGGGCCAGAATCGTCACCAGACAACAAACTGCCATCGCGAGTGCGCCGGTCGATCCGATTCGCTCAATTCCCAGGTCAGTGACATGCACAGAGCTCTGCTGCGCCATGCCTTCACCTCCTCAATTGTGATCAAAAGCCCAAACCTAGTGAACGGAACCCTGCTCTTGAGACGGGTTACTCGTACCGCAGGGCTTCGATCGGGTGCATGCGCGAGGCTTTGAGGGCAGGGAAGAACCCTGACACGATTCCAACCATCGACAGGATCGTGAACGAGATCAGCATCACGGTCATCGAGGCGTGCAGGAAGATCGCACCTTCGTGATCGGTGGTCTTGTAGAACTCGTCATAGAGGGGCATGGGCGGGATCACCCAGGTCAGAAGCTGCGCCACCACCATCCCGATCAGGCCGCCAACGAACGTCAGGACTAACGCTTCAAGCAGGAACTGCACCAAGATGTGCCGGGGACGAGCGCCAATCGCTTTCCGCAGACCGATCTCGTGGGTGCGTTCGGTTACGGAAACCAACATGATGTTCATTACGCCAATGCCGCCGACCGCCAGCGTGCATACGCCAATCAATCCCAGCACTGCCTGCAGTCCATAGGAGAACGCGTTGATCATGCTGCGGTCTTCGATTGTGTCCCACTCGGGCGTGGCCTTTTCGTCCTTGGGATCGAAGTGGTGGCGGCGCGCGATGACTTCGCGCACGGCTGCCAATGCTTTCTTATTCAGTTGGGGAGCAGTCGGCTGAATGATGATCTCGTCGGGATCGCGAATGTTTTTGAGGTCGCGCATGAGAGCAAACGGGATGAATCCGTTCTCGTTGTCTGGACCTTGATACATCGAATCCTGAATTTTGTTGCGCATGGTACCGATAACTTCGAAATCGAGCCCGCCGATCTGCACGTGCTGCCCGGCGCCGGGCGCACCTTGGAAGACCTTCTTGGCGGCGCTGTAGCCGAGAATCACCACTCTGCGGTGATCGGCAAAGTCGCCTTCGTTGAAGTAGCGTCCGTCTTCCAGATCGAGCTTGCGCATCTGTCCGTAGGGCAAATCGACGCCGCGGACCATGATGGAGACAACGCGCGTGCCGATCTTGAATCCGAAGTCGCGGTCGATCTCGCCACTGACTGCGCGCACCAGGGGCACTTCGTCGCGAATGGCCTCGACGTCCTCAAGTTCGTAGGTGACCTTCTTGCCGGCGCGCTGCCCGCCAGCCTGCATACTGGTCTGTCCGGGCCAGAGAACGATAACGTTGTTGCCCATGTTCAGGAATGCGCTCAACACGCATCCCCCAAGGCCTTGGCCGTACGCGAGCAAGAGCACGACCGAGACCAGTCCCCAGCCGATGCCAAGCATGGTGAGTGCGGACCGGGTACGATCGCGCATGAGCGCTTGCCAGCCTTGCGTGATGAGTTCCTTTAAGAACATACGTTCCAACCTGAACTGATCGGCTCTGATTTCAGACTTGAGATTTCAGATTGCAGACGGTTCGATTCGAAATAGTCTGATATCTGCAATCTGAATTCCTCAGCGTTAATTAATGTGGATGTCGCCCGAGCCGGTGCGTACCCTCAGCACTGGACCGCCGCCATGAACTTTGCCACGAACCGACTTGCGCGAGTCACCGATACGGCCTTGCACAGTCATTTCGATCGGCTCACCTACCTCCACGCTGCCGGAACTGCTTGAGATGTCAGCATCAAATGCGGCATTCGCCGGCAGGCGAACGTGCACGTTGCCGGAGCCTGTATGCAGCTCCCAGGTATCGGTCATCGTGCCCTCCGCCGTGACGTCGCCGCTTCCGGTTTCGCCCCGGAAGCCTCCGTTGATACCGCGCGCGTTGATTCCGCCGGATCCGGTATGGAGCTCAACATTTCCTTTTCCGGTTTCCTCCACCTCAACATCGCCACTTCCCGTGCCGCCTCGGACGGTCCCCGAAATGGACCGGGCCCGCACGTCGCCGGAGCCGGTTTGAAGATGGACTTCACCAGAAATGTTGGTCAACTTCACATTTCCGGATCCGGTCTGCACATCGACATTGCCGCGCGTGCCTTCGATGATCTGATCGCCCGAGCCACTGCGGGCACGAACCGTGGCATCTGCGGGTACGCTGATTTCGTAGTCGATCGAGATGTTTCGATAGTCAACGTACTCAACGTGAATGCTGTTACCGCTTTGGTGGATCGGAGGATTCTGTTCGATGGCATGGACGTCATCATCGCGACGACCGCCGAACCAGCGGTCACCCACATAAATCTTGCCGCGGATAAATACGGAACTGGAGGAACCGGCGCGAATGGTGACATCGCCGGAATGGGTCAGCACTTCAAGATCGACAGGCCCGTTTACCTGCAGAGTTCTTTCGAACGTGCCCTGCGGCGTGGAAGCAAAAGCTGAAGTGGAAGCAAGAAGAAGGACCAGCGCGGCGAACAGTGCGGCGAATGTCAGCCGTCTGTAAAGAACGGATTGGGCAAGAGCTTGATTGCTTTTATTCATAGCGCAGCGACTCCACAGGTGTCATATCCGCGGCGCGCTGGGCGGGATACATGCCTGCGGTCACGGTGATCAGAGAAAGCGTGAGTATCGAGATGACGATTGAGATTGGAGAAATGATCGGGTGCGGAACGAAATCCGGTAGCGGCAATACCTGCAATCCGACGCAGATGCCCATGCCGGCGCTGAATCCGAGGATGCCGCTGACGATGGTCAGCATGGCAGACTCCGCAAAGAATTGACGCAGGATGTCTCGCTTCGTGGCGCCCATGGCCTTGCGGGTCCCGATCTCGCGGGTGCGCTCGGTGACGGAAACCAGCATGATGTTCATCACGCCAATGCCACCCAGGCAGAGGGTTACGATGGCGACACATCCAAAGAATAGAGTGACAACCCCGAAGATTTTCGCCAGTTGCTTGGCGCCATCCATCGTGTCCCAGATAAACAGAGCGTCTTTGTCCACCGGATCGAAGTGGCGCACCCGGCCGATGGCACGGCGCACTTGCAGCACTGCGGTTTCATGATTCTCGGGATCGGCAACTTCGAAAACAATGTCGTCTAAATAGCCGCGGGTGATCCCTGCGCCGGGCTTCTCCGGAGGAGGAAAATCCCGCGACACAGCCGAGTAGGGCGCGAACAGGTAGTCGTTGTCAGGTCCGCTGTAGTTCGAATTCTGCTTTTTCTCCTGGAGTACGCCGACCACGGAGTACGGAATGCTCTTGACCAGAAGAGTCGCGCCAATCGCCGGCTGTCCGGGAAATAGCTGGCGGTAGGCCTTCGATCCCAGCACCAGGACACGCCGTCCTTCCCGTTCATCATCATCGGTGATCAAACGTCCCTCAGAAACCTTCAAGGAGCGGAATTCCTGGTAGGAAGGCCACATTCCGACTACGCCGCGGTTCGCCAGATTGTACTGGCTGACCTCGGGGATGGTTCGCCTCAGTTCGGGACTGACATTCTTGATGAGGTAACACTCGTCGCGGATAAGTTGAGCATCGTCCACGTTGAGGTGAATCTCTCGCCCTGCGGCACGGCCACCGACCTGCGAACTCGTGCGGCCTCCCCAAACGATGACGAGGTCCTTGCCCAGCGTTTCCATGTGCTTCTTCTGGTCAACCACGAAACCTCGTCCGAGGCCGACGAGGATGATTACCGAAGCGATGCCCCAGATCAGGCCGAACATGGTGAGGAACGTCCTCATCTTGTGAGCCCGGAATGTGGCGACCGCTTGTCGCAGGATTTCGGAGAGAGTCATGGCATCCGCCGGAAAAACTTCGGGCCTTAGGCTGTGGGTCTTAGGCTTGCACCTAATACCTGCGACCTAAGACCCGATTGCCTAACGTTACTGCAGTACGACTTCCTGACCTTCTTTCAGGCCACTCAGGACTTCGGTCTTTGCGCCGTTTGAGATTCCAATGTTGACGGCGAGTTTGTCCTTACCGTCTTTCGCTTTCGGATTGGGAATTTCTACGGACGCTTTCTTGTCCTTGTCGTAAAGAATTGCGCCTTCCGGAATCTGCAGCACGTTCTTGTGTTCTTCCAGGATGATTTCGGCATTGGCAGTCATTTCTGCCTTCAGTTCGCCGCCGGGGTTCTGGATCGAGACACGGACTTCAAACGTGGTCACGTTATCTTTTTCCACGCCCATGGGAGAGATCTTCGTGACCTTGCCGTCGAATGTCTTCTCCTTGAACGACTCGACTTTGATACGGGCGCGCTGTCCGAGATAGACCTTGCCAATATCACTCTCGTCCACCTTGCCCTTCACGTAGACTTCGCTGGTGTCGCCCAGCGTCATGACCAGGGTCGCCGAGGAACCCAATACCAGGATGGAACTGACGGCATCGCCCATCTGCACATCACGCGAGAGCACGATCCCATCGATCGGCGAAATAATATCGGTATAGCTCAGCTGTTCTTCGAGTTGCTTCAGGTTCGCCTGGTCCTGCATGACATTGGCCTGAGACTGCGCGATCTTCGCCTTCAGTACTGTCATCTGGGCCTTGGCAACGTTCTGCTTATTCAGCGCCAACTCGTAATTCTTCTGCGCATCTTCAAGGGCCGAGGTGGAAACGACGCCATCTTTGGCCATGCTAACGGCACGGTCATACGCGCGCTTCAGCAGCGGTACATCTGGGCCTTCCGCGTCCACTTTGGAGCGTTCATAGTCAGCCTGGGAACTCTTCAAATTCGCCTCTGCGGCCTGCAGAGCCGCCTTCGACTGCTCGACTTGCGCCTCAATCTCGACCTTGTCGAGTTGAGCGAGAAGCTGACCCTTCTTGACGCGGTCGCCATAGTCCACCATCAGTTTCTTGACGATGCCGCTGGCCTTCGACTTTACTTCGACCTTGGTGATGGGCGTGACCTTGCCGGTTGCGACCACGCTTTTCGCCAGGTCTCCCTTTTCCACTTTGGCGAGTTTCGAAGGATCGATCTTGGTGCCGCCGCTCTTCGCAACGATGACTCCGACTGCGATAAGCAGAACGATCACTGCCACAACGCTGCCCCAGATGATCAGTCTGCGGCGCTTCTTTTTGCCATTATTGCCGTTACCGTTCACAAATCCTCCTGTACGTGTCGCCAATTGGAGTTTGGGAGCCATAATGCCGCTCTGTGTGTTAATACGCGGCAGGTGTTGCGTTTGTTCCTGACTTCTTTATGAAGTTTTGGATCCCGGAGCTTACTTCGAGGGCGGGGCTGCTAAATCATCGTCCGCCTTCCCTTTAGACAAGTCTTCCGAAAAAAGGATAGCGGAAATGGAAGGTGAAATTTGTGAGCCTGCGCACTGCGATATGTCTATTGTAAATGAGCTGCGCGTCACCGGAGCGAAGCCAAGTGTCTTTGCAATGTTAGAATTACGGTTCCATGATCGCCTTTGTGCTGCTCCGGGTCTTCCTGATCCTGCTACTGGTGGCAGCCAACGCCTTCTTCGCAGCCGCCGAGTTTGCCCTGGTGAGCGTCCGCGATACTCGTATCCAGCAATTGATTGGATCGGGTCGCATCGGCGCGCGAATTGTCCAGCGCCTGCATAACCATCTCGATGAAGTCGTCAATGGCGTGCAGCTCGGGATCACCATGGTCAGCTTGACCTTGGGCTGGATTGGCGAGCCCATGGTCGCAGGGCTCGTCAGCAACGTGCGCTTCCTTCACCGCCTGCCCCATTTGGAGGTCTACGCACACGGCATCGCGATTGCCATCGCCTTTACCCTGATCACCTATATGCATGTGATCCTGGGCGAGTTGGTGCCGAAGACACTGGCCTTGCAACGCGCGGAACAGATTGCACTGGCCGTGGCAGCGCCCATGGAAGCGTTCCTGACGATTACCCGGCCCGTCCTCTTCTTTATGCGGCGTTCTGGAGGACTCGTGCTGCGGATTTTTGGGGCGCAACCTGCCCGGCGTGGAGGCGCTGTTCATTCGCCGGATGAACTGAAACTGATCGTCACGGCCAGCCGGCAATTTGGGCAGATTCCCGAATTCCAGGAGGAGATGATCCACAGCGCCATCGAACTCGACAGCATCACCGTTCGTGAAGTCATGGTGGCGCGGCCCGATATCTTCTCGCTGCCCTCAGATCTGCAACTCGACGAAGCGCTGGTTCGGGTCATTGAGCGCCAGCATTCCCGGATTCCGATTTACGATCCGCAGCGCGGGCCGGAGCATATTGTCGGCGTCCTTTATTACAAGGACCTGATGCGCTGGATGCGCTTGCGCCTCAGCAACCTGGGTCAGTCAACCGCGACGAAAATCTCCCGCATGCAAATCGGGCAGATCATGCATGACGTCGTAGTTGTCCCCGAGACGAAGGTTCTTGCCGAATTGCTGGCGGAATTCAAGGAGCGTCGGCGGCATCTAGCCGTTGTGGTCGACGAGTTCGGATCGACGGCCGGGGTGATCACGGTAGAAGACATCCTGGAACAGCTGGTAGGGAACATAGAAGACGAGTTTGACGTGTCCCCCAGCGAACCGGCGCTGGAGGATGAGTCGGTGCTGGTGCTGGAAGGGGCCGTGAACATCCGCGATCTCGAAACGGAGTACGGACTGATCCTGCCCAGGGATGCGGGATTCGAAACTCTCGCCGGATTCGTTCTGGCGCGCCTGCAGCGGATGCCGAATCTGCGCGACCACTTCGAGTTCGAAGGCAGACGCTATACCGTCGAAGAGATGGAAGGACATCGCATCGCCAAGGTAAGAATTGAAAAGACCGCCAAGACCGAGGGTGAAGGGGAAGCGGAGGCGGCGAGGCACGGCGGAGACTAGTTTTCGATAACAACTAAACCTTGAGAACTGAAATCTGAAGACCGTCCTCCAACGCGTGCTCTATACCCTGCCAGTCATCTGGCTGGTGGTCAGCATTGTCTTCCTTCTCATCCATTTGGTTCCCGGCGATCCCATACAGCAGATGCTCGGGGAAGGCGCGCCGGCCGCCGACATCGCGGCGACACGTCACGCCTACGGACTCGATGCTCCTCTCGGGCAACAGTACTTCCGCTACTGGAAGGGAGTGCGTGCATGGGGATCTCGGCCGATCGATCCGCTACAACCAGACGGTCAGTAAGCTGATTACACAGCGTTATCCATACACTCTGCGGCTGACACTGGCGTCGCTGTTCGTGGCAATCATTCTTTCCATTCCTGCGGGTGTGAGGTCGGCGCGCCGCCGTAATCGGTGGGATGACCGCCTGCTCTCTGTCGTGAGCCTTTTTGGATTATCGTTTCCAAACTTCGCACTCGGGCCGATTCTGATTTTGCTGTTCGCGATCAAAGCTGGATGGCTTCCAGTCTCGGGCGCAGGATCGTTTGCGAACCTCGTATTGCCGGCCATCACGATGGGAAGCGCGCTGGCAGCAATCCTTACACGTATGGTGAGGACATCGATGCTCGAGGAGTTGAGCCAGGACTACATCCGAACGGCTCGCGCCAAGGGATTGCCCGAGAGAACTGTCGTCTACCGGCATGCGCTGCGCAATGCAATGATCCCCGTGCTTACGGTGTTGGGCCTGCAGTTTGGCGCACTGCTCGCCGGAGCGATCGTGACCGAAACCATCTTTAGCTGGCCCGGAATCGGTCGGCTTACGATCCAAGCCATCTCTGGGCGCGACTACTACCTGGTGCAAGGCTGTATTCTGGCGATTGGCTTGACCTACGTCGCCGTAAACTTCCTTACGGATGTGATGTATTCAGTGGCTAATCCCAGAATCAGGCAGTAACCTCCTCCGGCCTCAATGAGCCCGCGGCAGCATGTGGATGGTTCGGAGCCACTCCTCAACCAGCGTGGGCCAGTGTGTTACTGGCAAGTCAGTCGGGCGCAATCCGTACCCATGCCCACCCTCGGAGTAAAGGTGCATCTCCGCTGGAACTTTCGCATTCTTCAGGAGCAGAAAATATACCGTTGAATTCTCCACATGGACCGGATCGTCTTCGGCCTGCACGATAAACGTAGGAGGCGTCTGGCTAGTGGGATGAATCTCAGGATTGGCCGCGAAATTCTGCTCCGACAATGCCAGATACCCGGGATATACGATCACGGCAAAGTCAGGCCGGCAGCTTAGGTCGTCCGCGGCATCGACACGGTTGTACAGACGCTTCTCGAAGTGCGTGCTCAGTGCCGCAGAGAGATGGGCACCGGCAGAGAATCCGAGCACTCCAATGCGCTTGGGATCGATATGCCATTCAGCGGCGCGTGTGCGAACAATGCCAACGGCGCGCTGCGCATCCTGCAAGGCGGCCGAGGATTTCGGATAGGGGCCCGAGTCCGGCACTCGATACTTCACGAGAACGCATGTAACTCCAATGGAGTTCAGCCAGTCGCAGACCTCGGTGCCTTCCAGATCAATCGCCAGGACTTGGTAGGAGCCTCCCGGGAAGACCACCACTGCGCCTCCAGTGTTGTTCTGTTTCGGCGAATAGAGCGTGAGCGTGGGATCGGAGACGTTCCCCAGGCGAATGAGCGGCTTGCCCGCGACCAGGCGATCCTTCGCTGTTGTAGTGTCCACCTCAGCGGCCGGATTCGCCTGAGCGTCCGGAGCGCCGTGGGGCCAGAGTTCGACGGTGGTATGACCCGGCGAGGGCTGCCACGCGGGCTTCTGTGCAGCGAGTAACGTTGGGACCAGCAGGACCGAGAGCAACGAAATGCGCCGAAGCATGAGCGATCTCCCCAGGTTTGAGCGGCGAAACGATAATCGCAGCCTCATGAGCGATCTGCAAGCGGCCCTATTGCGCAGAAATCCGGCAACACTGAAAAGCAAGCCTGAATCTCAGTCCAATGCTGCGCGAAGTGAATTCGCAGACCAACCGGGGAGTATTGCTGTCGCCGGAGTGATCATTCAGATTACTCTCGGCGCAGTCTATGCGTGGAGTGTTTTTCGAATTCCTCTCACCAAGGCATTCGGCTGGACCATTTCAGAAGTAACGCTTGCCTTCACCATCGCAATCTTCACACTGGGCTTTGCATCCTTCGCGGGTGGGCTGTGGATGCGGCGTTCCGGGCCTCGGAAGGTCGAGATTGCGGCTGGCGTCTTTTATGGGGCGAGCATTTTTCTCGCCAGCTTTTCCGGAGGAAGGCTGTGGTGGCTGTACTTCTCCTACGGGATTCTGGCGGGTATCGGTTTAGGTCTGGGATATATCGTTCCGGTGGCCACACTGGTGAAATGGTTTCCCGACAGACGCGGGATGATTGCCGGAATCGCGGTTGCGGGATTTGGTGCCGGAGCCTCGCCGAGAGCCTATCGCGATGCCGCGTCGGGCTGCCTGAAATTGAAGTTCTCAATGCTGGAGTGACGGTGACGCGTTAAGATGCTCAGGAGTGTCGAGCACTGCCATTTCATTTCGCCGCCGGGTCGCGGGAAACGCGCGCTACAATCCTCTTGCCGCGATGGGAGTGGTGTTGGTTCTGGTCTTCGTCGTGTTTGCCCTTTTCGCACCGTGGATTGCGCCGCAGGATCCCGCTGCGATCCACCTCCCAGTGAGGCTCGATCCACCTTCGCATAGCCACTGGCTTGGCACCGACGAACTTGGGCGCGATATTCTCTCGCGCATCATCTACGGCGCGCGCATTTCGATGCTGGTGGGGAGTTGCGTCGTAGTTGCCTCGCTGGGAATCGGCCTCATCATCGGCTCGATTGCGGGCTACTACGGAGGGGCCATCGACCGCTTCGTGAACGTAATTCTGATGAATGCCTTTCTTTCGTTTCCCGGCATTCTGATCGCGATAGCTTTTGTGGCGTTCCGCGGGCCTGGCATTTTCAATCTGGTGATCGCCCTTTCGATCGGAGGCTGGGTCGGATACGCGCGGTTAGTTCGAGGTCAGGTGCTCGCGGCTCGGGAGAGAGAATTCGTCGAAGCCGCGCGAGCGCTGGGTGCGAGCGATCTGCGCATTGTCGTGCGCCACATTCTGCCGAACATCATTCAACCCGTCGTCGTGCAGGCCGCGATCGGCATGGCCGGAGCGATTCTTGCGGAAGCGACGATGAGCTTTCTTGGGCTCGGAGTGCCTCCGCCGACCGCAAGTTGGGGCACCATGCTGAACGACGCCCGCGCCCATCTGTTCGACGCCCCGCACCTCGTCCTGTTTCCTGCAGTAGCCGTGATGCTGGCGGTCCTCAGCTTTAACTTCATCGGAGACGCTTTGCGAGACTATCTGGATCCGCGCTCGACGGATTGAAGCCGGTCTGTAGTTTGGCTGCCCTCCGACTCCCGTTGTAAGTCCTTTCATCGTCTTCACATAAAACTTCCGCAACATTTCTTTACACACTGTGTTTCATTCCCCGTGGCCACAAAGCAGCAATCGAGAAATACGGACAATCGGAGAAGAATCCCCATGAAGAGCACGATTCAGATCAGCCTTTTCGGCACAGCACTCGCGATCCTGGCATTGCCTGCTGTGGCCCAGAACACGACCACGACGACTCCTACTGCGCAGACCATTCAACAGCGCAAAGAGAATCAGCAGGACCGCATTGGGCAGGGCGTAAAGAGCGGCGAATTGACCGCTGGCGAGACGACCAGCCTGGAGAAGAAAGAAGCTGACATCAACAAGGAAGAGCACCAGATGGCGGCCGCCGATGAAGGCAAACTGACATCCGCCGATAAGGCAAAGATCACGCAGCCAGCAGAACCAGCTCTCCAAGCAGATCTATCACGATAAGCACAACGAAGCGGAGCAGAACACCAACCCGAAGAGTGAAGTCGGCAAGCGGGAAGAGAACCAGCAGGATCGCATCGCGCAGGGCGTCAACAGCGGACAGCTCACGGCCGGCGAAGCCGCGCACCTCGAGAACAATGAAGCGAAGATTAACCAGGAAGTGAAGCAGGACCGCGCTGCCAACGGCGGCAAACTGAGTCCGCAGGAGCGCAAGCAAGTCAACCAGCAATTCAACAAGCAGTCGCACCAGATCTATCGCGCCAAGCACAACGGGCGCCGGCAATAACAAGTTCCACCACAGCAAACGCTAGTGTCCTCAATGCCCCCGGGCCACCGGGGGCTTTCTTCTTTCACGGTGCGCAGTTGGCCATCGGCGCTCAGTCGCGGATTGGGTGCTCAGCGTAACTTCTCCGGCTGAAAGGTATCCCCTGCAAGCTAATGTAATTGCGGGATTTACAATTCTTGACATAAATCGCAAATTGCAATATAAATATCGCGATTTGAAATAACCCGCACTTATGAAGCTGGGCGAAAAAATCCGGTACCTGCGCGAGGTCGAAGGATCGCTCCGCGGCTTGGGGCGTCCGATGACGCAGCTGGAACTGGTGCGCGCCATTCGCGAAGAGACGGGAGCGGCGCGCAATGGCAAGGGCCGCGGCAAAGGAACGACGATCAGCCAGTCGTATCTGTCGCAGATCGAGAACGGCACGCGGCCGCACATGACGCAATCGTCGCGCGCGCTGCTGGCGAAGTTTTTCAAGGTGCATCCGGGATTTCTGGTGGATGACCCGGAGGGTTATCACACGGAACTCACTTCGGACCTGCGCACGGTGGAAGGGCAGCTCGATGTCTGGTTGCTGCAAGGGTCGGAGCGGTTCGCGAGTGACCCAGAGATCAGCAATGTGCTGATTAAGGCCGCGCGCGAAAAAGATACGCGCCGCTGCCTGCTGTTATTGGGCGCGATTCTCGATACGCCGGGTCTGGCCGACCGTCTGCTGGAAGCGTTGCGGCCTGAACTTGCGTCCGTCGCGAAATATGAGCGCACGACGACTTCGGAAGGGAGGCGAATCCGATGACCTGGTCCGATTTTTACTTGATCTGTTTCGCGGTCGGTTTTTGCTTCAGTTTTTTTTCGTTCATTTTTGGCGGATCGCGTTTCGGGAAACTGCACCTGCCGCATTTTCATGGACATGTCGGCGGGCATTTGCCAGTGGCGCACGGTCCCGTGGGGGGCCAGGTTCCACTCGGAGGGCCCGGTGCGACAGCGCACGCGCTGCGGCAACCATGTGTCGCATGCGCGCGCAGTGTTTCGCCATTCAATCCGCCTTCGATCGCTGCATTTCTGGCATGGTTTGGCGGAACGGGTTATCTGCTGACCCGGTTCTCGGCTTTTTGGGTGGGCACTGCGTTATTGTTGGCCATCGTAGCCGGAGTGATCGGCGGCTCCATCATCTTCTTGTTTCTCACGAAGGTCCTCATGTCCGATCAGGAATTTCTGGATGCTGCAGATTTTGAGATGGTCGGCGTGCTCGGGAAACTTTCTGTGCCGATTCGCGAGGGTGGCACAGGGGAGTTGATCTATTCGCAGATGGGCACACGACGGGTCTGCGGCGCGCGCAGTGAGAACCGCTGCATGCTTCCCAAGGGATCGGAAGTTGTCGTGACCCGCTACGACAAGGGAATAGCGTACGTGCGTCTTTGGAGTGAATTGTCGGGAGAGTTTGACGACACCGCGGCAGAAACGAAAACGGAGTAGCGGAGATCCTTATGGCCCGTACCTGGTACAAAACGCTGGTTGTGCTGATGTGGCTGGCTCTTCCCACTTCTGCTTGGGATTACTGGCACGTTTGGGACCAGTTGCCGGCGCGGATGGCGGTTCACTTCGACGCCAACTGGCAGCCGAATGGCTACACGTCGCGCGAAGGCGCCTTGCAATTGGGATTGGGAATCATGCTCGTCATGCTGGTGCTGTTCACAGTAGCCACCCTGATTGTTCATGCGCTGAAGCCGCCTGCTGCCTGGCCGCGCTCTGCTGATCGCATATGTAGTTTTGGGATTTTGCTGGTATGGCAATTATTCGATTGTGAAGTTCAACCTGAAGCGCAGGGCTGGGGCTGCAGGACGTGCTCAGCTGTCAGTTCTCCGATTCTCAGCCTCCGAGGCGGAGGCCTCGGTTAGTCGCTGAGAACTGAGAACTGAGAACTGGTTCTTGAGGAGGCGTTATGTTCGATGGACTTTCCCACTTGGCGGTGATCTGGATCTTCGCTGGGCTGGGTGTCATGGTCATTTTGTTTCTGATCAGTGGCATGGCCAGGCATCTATCGCAAAGCGGGGCCACACGAAGCTCTCATCGTGTATCGGCGTGGGAGGGACGCGCGTCGTGAAGGGGCACGGCACTATGGTGCTGCCCATGGTTCAGGTTTGCCGCGGAACTCTCGCTCGAGTTGATGTCGTTCGATGTGGCTCCGCAGCAGGATCTCTACACCAAGCAGGGCGTGGCCGTCACGGTTGAAGCCGTGGCGCAGATCAAGGTGAAGTCCGATACCGAATCGATTTTGACCGCGTCGGAGCAATTCCTTACCAAGACGGATGACGAGCGCCAGGGCTTGATCCGCCTGGTGATGGAAGGACACCTGCGCGGCATCATCGGCCAGCTCACGGTGGAAGAGATCGTGAAGCAGCCGGAGATGGTGTCCGACCGCATGCGTTCGACTTGCGCCGATGACATGAACAAGATGGGGCTGGAAGTCATCTCGTTCACCATCAAGGAAGTTCGCGACAAGAACGAATACATCACCAACATGGGACGTCCTGACGTCGCACGAATCAAGCGCGACGCAGATGTTGCCGCCGCAGAAGCCGACCGCGATACGGCGATCAAACGCGCGCTCGCTACGCGGGAATCTGCCGTGGCGAAAGCTCAAGCCGATCAGGAACGTGTTCTCGCGGAGACATTATCGCTGGCGAAACAGGCCGAAGCACAACGCGACCTCGAGGTCAAGAAGGCGCAGTTCCTCGAAGTGACGAAGCGCCAGCAGGCGCAAGCCGACAAGGCCTATGACATCCAGACCAACATCATGCAGCAGCAAGTTATCGCGGAGCAGGTGAAGGTACAGCAAATTGAAAAAGAGCAGCAGGTCAAGGTGCAAGAGGCTGAAATCAACCGCCGCGAGAAGGAATTGATCGCGACCGTATTGAAGCAGGCTGAAATCGAGCGCCAACGTATTGAGACGCTCGCTGAAGCCGAGAAGCAGCGCCTGATGGCCGAAGCCGAAGGTCACGCTTCCTCGATTCGTCAGCAGGGCGAAGCGGAAGCCGAGATCATCTTTAAGAAAGGTGAGGCCGAAGCGAAGGCCATGAACGTAAAGGCCGAGGCATTTCAGGAGTACAACCAGGCGGCCGTGATCGACAAATTGTTCGCCAGCTATGCCGGAAGTCGTGAAAGCGCTGGCCAGTCCGTTGGCGAACGTCGACAAGATCACGATCGTTTCGACGGGCAATGGCGATGCATCCGGGATGAACAAGATCACCGGCGACATCGCGAAGATGGCGGCTCAGGTGCCGGCGCTGTTCGAGACGCTCTCGGGCATGCCAATGTCTGAACTGCTGGGCAAAGTAAGAGCAATCGGCGACAAGGCTCCCAAACCGCCTGAGTTGCCGAAAGCGTAGCGAGGGGTGCGGGGAATGTCCGGGGACATTCCCGCTTCATTCGGGTTCTGGTTTCGATTTCGTTGGATTGCGAAATCGGGAGCCGGCAAGTGGAAGCCGAATTGGAGCAAGTATGAAGAGCAAGTCAAAATTTTCGGGACTGGGCATCGCTCTCGGGGCCGCTTTGGGCACGGTGTTCGGCGTGATCGCAGGAAACATGGGCGTGTGGCTGGCGATCGGAGTCGCCATCGGGGTGGTGCTTGGCGCTTCCGTGCGGCAGAAGAAGCCGGAATGCCCGCACTGCGCCGCGCTCCACCCGACGCACGAAGCCATTCAGCGGAGGCTCTCATGAACAGCATTGTGGAGCGGGCATTCGCAGCCAAGCCCAAAATGAAGAAATCAGTTCCGGCAGACAAGGGTTTGTCTGCTCGAAGCTCACAGCTCATAGCTAACAGCTAACGAAAGGAGTTCCCCATGGCATTACTAGAGCGCGTTTCGACGTTAGTCCGGGCCAATCTGAACGACCTGATTGACAAGGCGGAAGAACCGGAAAAAATGATCAAGCAGGTCATCCTCGACATGCAGAACCAGCTTTTGCAGGTCAAAACGCAGGTAGCGATTGCCATCGCCGACCAGCACCTGCTGGAGAAGAAGCAAAAAGAAAACGAAGAAAAAGTGGCGGAATGGATGCGCAAGGCCGAGCTCGCCGTCGACAAGAAGGAAGACGACCTCGCCCGCGCATCGCTGCAACGGGTCGAAAGCTATCGTGAACTGAGCGAGAACTTCGCGCAGCAAGTGAACGATCAGAAGGCGCAGGTCGAGAATCTCAAACTGGCGCTGCGGCAACTGGAGCAGAAGCTCACTGAGGCGCAGGCGAAAGCCGATGTACTGATTGCGCAGCATCGCCGGGCGCGCGCAGTCGGCAAGGCGAGTGATGCCCGTATGGCATCGGGCGACGGTTCCAAGATGGCAGCTTTCGACCGCATGAAACGCAAAGTCGCGCATTCGGAAGCGCTAAGCCAGGCGAAATCTGACATTGCCGATGAGAACATTGACGATCGCCTGGCAGCGCTCGAGAAGCAAGATCGCATCGAGCAGTTGCTGGCGGAATTGAAAGCGAAACGCGGAGCGTAGGCGACGTCCGCCAAGCGTCGCTTCGCAGGAATCATAGACTCAGAAGGAGGAAAACCGTGTTACGGAAAAAGCTTAGTCGCTTACTTCCGATCGGAGTGCTGATGCTGGCAAGTGGCTTGCTTTTGCATAATCTCGTGCACCTCCGGGAGACCGAATTCATAGCAGGCCTCTTGATCGGGATGTCGGCCGTGTTCATGATCGCGGCATGGGTTGGGCGGCTGGGCGCCGACAGCAAAGGGCTTGACTAAGAAAGACGAGGTGTCCGGCTACTTCGTCCAATCCTCAACCTTCAGGTTCCTGACTCGATGGAACACGCGATCGTGCGTCACGAGGGTGGCACCGATGGCTAACGCTTGTGAAGCAATGAGCATGTCCAGATTGCCCATCGGCGTGCCTGACGATTCCAGAAAACTGCGGAGTCTTGCATAAGAATCAGCTGCGAACGAATCCCACGGCAGAATGTCGATTCTCGCCAGAAACTCGTCAACAATCCGTCTGAGGTTTGTGGCGTGAGGGTTGTGAATAACTCCAAACCGCAATTCACCTTCGGTAATCGCCGAAATAGCGACGTCGGAGAGGGGTACTCGACGCAGATGGTGTCGAACGGAGGGGAAATTACCCTTTATGGCAAAACTCACCATATTCGTATCCAGCAGATAGCGACTGGGCATCAGAGAATCTTCCGCTTCTGCGGCGGAGCATCACCGCGATCGGACAAAAAGCCCTCTGGGACGCCCAGCGAATCTGCAAGTTGGAAGAAATCGTCCCAGGATTCCGGACGGCGAGAAAGAATTACATCTCCTGTGTTCGGATCACGGCGAACATAGACTTCCGATCCCGCGAAGCGGAACTCCGCAGGTAAACGCACCGCCTGGCTGCGACCGTTCCGAAAAAGCTTTGCAGTTTGGGGCATATCTCCTCCTTTGTGGCGATATATACCGAAGTATATCACAAAATATACCGTGGTATATATCACCTCAGTAATGAAGCAGCCCAGAACTTTCCTTGCATACCCGTGTTTCTACTCTCAGGTCTTCTCCTAGCGGCGCCGAAGCCACCGGGTCGCTGGTTTTCGGCATCTAGTCTTACGCGCCCCTTTGGACTATCAACCCGAGGGATATCTGATGAAGCAGTTCGCGGTCGTAGTCCTGCTGGCAGCAGGCTTGGCTCTGGTGGGATGCGGTTCGAACAGTAAGAATCCAGCCAACATTAACGGAACGTGGAATGCCACGCTCCTCAGCAATGGCAACACAACGGGTTTCAATTTCGGGACGTCGCTCAGCGTGAACAGCGATGGCTCATTGAATGTAACCAACTTCAACTTCACGACGAGTTCGTCCTGCTTTGCCTCCGGCGAAACGGAGAGTGGTTCATTTACGCTGGCCGGCAATTTCAATGGAAACGTGAACGGCCAGTTCGGCATGACGGTGCAATCCGGGACTCCGTCAGGCAACACGCTGGCGCTGACCGGCACAGTCAGCAACGGGAACAGCATCACCGGCAACTGGACACTGACCGGAAGCTCCGGCTGCACTGGGAACGGCACGTTTACGATGACGAAGATGTAGTATCCCCGGCTGTCGGCTTCCGGAAAATGTCAGATCGAAACCCGGAAGCCCGATAGCGGAACCCCACCACGAACTTACATCCATTGACGGCTCCTGCCGCATCTCTCTATTCTCATAGAGATCCCAGTTAAGGAAGGTCCATGAAGAAGCTCGCGATTTTGATCGTGCTGGCGCTGGAACTTGCCGTGTCCGGATGCGGCAGCAGCAAAAACACCAGTACGGAGACGAACACATCCACCAGCGGCTTTTGGGAAACGCAACTGATCGGCGGCACACAGCAGGCAAGCCTGCTGAACTTCACCGTCAGCTTTTCGGTGGTCAACAGCGGACCTCTTGATATCACGGGAATTTCTTTTTTCAATCAAGGCGCATGCTTTGCGACTACCCTTAACAGTACAACCGAAACCGGCAATGCAAGTTTCACCACGGCCTCAAATGGAGTGGTCACGGGTACCCTCGATCTGACGGTCAACTCTGTTACCCCCCGGGGAAATGTTCTGACCCTGACGGGAAATCTTACCGGAACATCCAGCGCATCCGCGGGTGTCGCCGGAACGCTGAGCAATGGCGTCGTTACAGGGACGTGGCAATTGGCCGGCGGACAGGGAGATCCGAGTTGCGGGAACCAGCAGGGGACTTTCCTTATGTGCCAGGGCAAGAACACCTGCACGCCTCCATAAGCGAGCAGGTGCGTAAATCGGGCCGCCCGTTTCTTCTTTTCCTCTCACTGCTATAAAGTGTGAGCCATGAAACGCTCGCTGCAGCAGATCGCCGACTCTGTGGGCGCTCGCCTGATTGGTGATGGCCGCATTGAAGTCAGCAATCTGGCTAGCATCGAGTCCGCCGGGCCTTCGGACGTCGTCTTTGTCGAAGACCAGAAACATCTTGCTGCCGCTCTGCAGTCGAAGGCTGCCGCTGTGATTGCAGGAGAGTTTGCCGCCGGATCCCAACACCATAAGCCTCTTCTGATCAGTGATCATCCGAAACTAGCATTTGCCCGGACTGCTGAATTACTCAGGGGAGCAGGCGCCTCGACCCTCCAAATCGAGATCGATCCGACAGCGGTCGTTCACCAGTCGGCGGTATTGGGCGCGGGAGTTCGGGTGCAATCCCACGCTGTGCTGGGCCAATCCGTGCAGATCGGGGACCGCACCCGCATCGGATCCGGCTGTGCAATCGGAGCGGGCGTCAAGATTGGTGCTGATTGCGAGATCTATCCCAATGTGAGCATTTACTCCAACACGACCCTGGGAGACCGCGTCATTGTCCATGCAGGTGCCGTGCTAGGCAGCGACGGCTTCGGATATGTGCGGGACCGCAAGACCGGGCACTACGAAAAATTTCCGCAAGTAGGCAGCCTCATCATCGAAGATGACGTCGAGATTGGGGCCAATGCGACCGTGGATCGCGGTGCACTGGACGAGACGCGCATCCGGCGCGGCGCGAAGATCGACAATCTAGTTCACATCGGACACAACTGCCAGATCGGAGAAGACGTCGTAATTGCCGCGCAGACCGGATTATCGGGGAGCATCGTGATTGAAAACGGCGTCATACTAGGCGGGCAGGTCGGCATCGGCGAGCACGCCACCATTGGCGAGGGGGTCATGCTTGGCGGGCAAGGTGGAGTCCTTCCCAACAAGACTCTTCGCGGCAAGGGCGTGGCATTCTGGGGGACTCCGGCGCAGCCCCTGCGCGAGTATCTGAAGCAACTGGCCACCCTCGCACGGCTGGCCAAGAAGGATTAGGTTTTGGCTCTGGTTGTTATCGGCGGACATTCGCGAAGCGTGGGCAAGACCAGCGTTGTCGCAGGATTGATCTCGGCTCTGCGGCAATTCGACTGGACCGCGGTGAAGATCACTCAATACGGTCACGGAATTTGCTCGGCCAATGGAGAAGCCTGCGACTGCGCAACCGACGATCACTCCTGGGCAATCTCGGAAGAGCGTGATCGCTCGGGCGAGTCGGACACTTCGCGGTTCCTGCTGGCGGGCGCTGCAAAGGTGTTCTGGGTACGCACCGAGCAGGGAAGACTAGCGGAGGCGATGCCCACCTTGCGTAAGCGGCTCGAAGGCGCCGGCAACGTGATCATCGAGTCCAATAGCGTCCTGAAGTTTGTGCGTCCAGATCTGTATATGACGGTGCTCGATCCGGCAACGGCCGACTTCAAAAAATCCGCGCAAGAATTTATCGATCGCGCTGATGCGGTGATCCTCCACAAAACGGCAGGCACTCCGGCATGGGAATCGGTTTCCTTAAAGCCCGTTGGGGATCGACCGTTGTTCCGAATTTCTCCACCCCCGTACGTCACTCCGGATATCGTCGAGTTCGTATCGAGCAGCTTGCCCCACAAGTAGCCGGAAATCACGGGCGCACTGGTGACTTGCGCTGATTGCCTGACCACTGATCACCGATCACTGACATCACTGGCCACCGATCTCTAACCACTGCTTTGTTATCCTTGCAACGTGCGCCAAATCCATCTCAGCGCCTGGGTGTTGGTAGTTATCTCGGCCATTCTCCAGGTTCTTATTTTCCCGCTGCCCGGAATCTACGTTCTTTCCTGGTTTGCCTTGACGCCGCTTCTTCTGGCGCTGCTGCGGACGCGTCCCGCCGGCGAACTGGAGGTCAGCGGGATGGTTCGTCTACAACCTGCTACCCCGTGGCATGGATTCTTGCTCGGCTACATCTGCGGGGTTCTCTGGTATGCAGGAACCTGCTACTGGATCTACGACACCATGCGCCAATACGGCGGCTTGAGCGCTCCCATGGCACTGCTGGTGTTGTTCCTTTTCTGCTGTTATCTGGGCCTGTATCACGGAGCCTTTGGGCTGCTCATCGCTGTGCTCGCGTCCAGCCGCAACTACCGCCGCGCCCTGGTGGCGGCTCCATTTCTCTGGGTCGCCGTGGAACTGGCGCGCACGCGCGTGACCGGATTCCCCTGGAACCTGCTCGGCATTGCGCAAGTCGATAATCTTGCTTTGTGCCGGATCTCGACCGTCACCGGCGTGTACGGAATTTCACTCGAGATCGTGCTGGTCAATGTCGCGGTGGCCGCCGCGTTCCTCGTGCCCAAGCAGAAACGCGGAGCCTTGCTTATCGCAGCGATCGCGGCGGCCGCCGTGTTGCAAGCCGGACGGTTGGTGGAGGCGCCTCCCGCGCCATCCGACAGGGCTGCTCTTTTGGTACAGGAGAACATCCCGGTGTCTGCCGATTGGACACCCCCCTACTTTCAACTGACCGTCAGCCAGTTGAGCAACTTGACGGTTAAGGCCGTAAACGATGCAGGTACGAAGGTCAACCTGGTGGTTTGGCCGGAATCTCCCGCGCCTTTCTTTACCAACGATAGCCGTTTTCGCAATCAGGTTAGCGACATCGCTCGCGCGACCAAGTCCTGGATTGTGATCGGATCGATCGGAAGTGATGCTCCCACGCCGAATGCGGAGGCTCCGGTGTACAACTCTGCGGCTCTGATTAGCCCGAACGGCGACTGGGCGGCGCGCTATGACAAGGTGCACCTCGTGCCCTTCGGCGAATATCTGCCATTCCCCAGCCTGTTTTCGTTTGCCGGCGGCCTGACGAAAGAAGTGGGTGCATTTGGGCGCGGTCCGTCGCGGCGTCCTCTCGACGCGGGAGGCGAGAAACTGGGAGTGTTCATCTGCTACGAATCCGTTTTTCCCGACGAAGTACGGCAATTCGCCAATGCGGGCGCGCAGGTATTCGTGAACATCTCGAACGATGGCTGGTACGGCGACAGCGGAGCATGGGCGCAGCACTTGAACCAGACGCGCATGCGCGCCATCGAGAATGAACGCTGGATCTTGAGCACGGCAGACACGGGCGCCACCGCCTCGATTGATCCCTTTGGACGAATCTGTCGCGCGCATCCCGCGTATGCAGAGGACCACCTTGGTCGCGCCGTACGCCCTCACCTCCGTCACTACTTTCTACACGCGTCATGGTGACTGGTTCGCGTATGTGTGTGCGATAATTTCGTTGGGAGCGCTGCTGGAGCGCTTCTCCGCGAAATTCCGCAAGAAGGCTGAAACCTCCTCATGAAGCAGGAACTCGAACAGGAATACGAGAAACTCAGTAAGAAAGTCCACGATCTCCGGGAGTATCTTTGACGCGGAAAAACTCCGTCCGCAATTAGCTGAAATCGATAAGCAAGCCGCCGACCCGAACCTGTGGTCCAATCCGCAGCGTTCGCAACAGGTCATGCGCGAAAAGAAGCGTCTGGAGCATGTCCTCTCGACCGACGCCGATCTGGCACGCCGCTCCGACGATATCGCACGCGTATTTCGATCTCGGCAGAGAAGGTGAGAACGTTGACGCCGATCTGGAACGCGAGATCGGGTCCCTGCGCGGCCTGATCGACAAACTCGAAACCGAAACGCTTCTCTCGGGCGAGAACGACGCCCGCAACGCCATCGTCACGATCCATCCGGGAGCCGGCGGGACCGAGTCGCAAGACTGGGCCGACATGCTGCTGCGCATGTATTTGAGATGGGCCGAGCGACAGGGGTTCGAAACCGTTCTCTACGACTATCAGCCGGGAGAAGAAGCGGGTTTGAAGTCGGCGACTTTCGCGGTGAATGGCGAGTACGCCTTCGGACTCCTGCAGAGTGAGATCGGCGTGCACCGCCTCGTTCGGATATCGCCTTTTGATCAGGCGAAGCGGCGTCACACTTCTTTTGCAAGCGTGTACGTGTCCCCGGAAATCGATGACAGCATCGATATCGTGATCAAGCCGGAAGAGATTCGTGTCGATACCTATCGCTCGAGCGGCAAAGGTGGGCAGCACGTCAACACGACAGACTCCGCCGTGCGTATTACCCATCTTGCCACCGGACTGGTGGCGAGCTGCCAGAACGAGCGCTCGCAGCACAAGAACCGCGAGCGCGCCATGAGCATGCTGCGTTCGAAACTGTACGAATTCGAGATGGAGAAAAAACGAGCGGCGACGAAGAAGATCGAGGATTCGAAGCTTGATATCGAATTCGGGTCGCAGATCCGCTCCTATGTTCTGCAGCCGTACCGAATGATTAAAGATCACCGCACAAAGCTGGAAGTGGGAGATGTAGATCGAGTGATCGATGGCGATCTGCAGCCGTTCATTCGAGCTTATTTACTGGCCAAGCGCGAGGAGAAGCAGTGACGGCGGCAAGAAAATCAGCCCCGCAAAGCACGCGCCGAGCGATAAAGCTGGGGCCACGCTTCCAGCGTGCGTTTACATTCGCCGCGAAGAAGCACGCGGGACAGAGCCGCAAGGCATCCACCATTCCTTACATTGCGCATCTGATGGGGGTCGCCTCCCTCGTACTCGAAGCTGGCGGCGACGAGGATCTCGCGATCGCCGCCCTGCTGCATGATGTCGTGGAAGATTGCGGAGGCAAGCCCATGCTGAAGGAAGTGGAACGTCGGTTCGGCAAGAGCGTCGCGCGAATTGTCGATGGATGCACAGATGCCTACGGCGATCCGAAGCCGCCCTGGAAGCAGCGTAAGGATGATTACATCGCGCGGCTTAAGAACGAAGATGCGGATACGCGGCTGGTTTCGGCGGCAGACAAGTTGAATAACATTCGCTCGATCGTCAGCGATTACCGGGCCATTGGAGAATCTGTCTGGTCACGGTTCAACGGTGGACGCGAAGGCACTCTTTGGTACTATCGGACCTTGCGGAATGAATTCCTCAGGGATGAGCCCAACCGCATTACCCGCGAATTCGACCTCGCGGTGAAAGAACTGGAATCCCTAACGGAGGGGAATGCACCTTCCGTTTAACGAGAAGCGACCGCTGGTTGAGGTATGAAGTATGGCTCGCATGATTGATCAAATCCGCGCTTTGAAGCTGCCATCGAACATGATGCAGTTTGCCGCGCGCGGCGCTCTGCAGGTTCCTCCTGCGGAGAACCTAGAGATCCTTGTTTACCTTGCCCGGAATAACAAGGTGTTCGGCGAGACAGCTCGCATGACCCTTGCTGGGTGGGATGAGAAGGCTTCGATCGCTGCAGCCTCCGATCCTAAGACGTCGGCTGAGGTCCTTGGGTACTTCATCTCCGCCGACCATCTTCGGCCCAGCTTGCTCGCGGCTCTACTGAAGAACCCATCCATTTCAGAGGCACAAGTTGTGAAGCTGGCCACGTCTGCGATGCGCGACACGATCGAAATCATGCTCAAGAGCGATCGCGTCCGCGGGATGAGCCGGGTCGTGCAAACGCTCAGATCCAATCCCTATCTCAAGAAGGAAGAAGCGGAGGCTTTAACCAAAACGCAGGTTAGCCCAGAGATATCGCCCGTGACGGAGTCCGTTGCGGCAGCTACGAACGGAGAGTCCACGGCTCAAGAGGGCTCGCAACATCCCGGTGCTCCGGTGGAGACGTCTACGGCGGAAGAGGGGTCCGGAGTCGAGAGTGCAGTGGACGACGAAGTCGTATCCACGTACATCAAACAGAATGAAGCTGCTATTGCCGCGGAAGGCGAGAAGCCGTTTCAATCTGTCGGCGGCGTGGTGGAGTTGCTGGGGCAGGATTTTTTCCCGGTGATCGACACGGCGGACGTTGAGCCCTCTGCGAGCGATTCATCTGCGCCGGCCGGCGCTCCGGCTGCGGCTGCGAAGCCGAAGATGGCCGTGCAGCCCAATCCGCCTGAGCCCGCGAAGCGCCTGAATACCGTACAGAAGATCAATGGCCTCGACGTGAAGGGACGGATTCAACTGGCGCTGAAAGGAAACAAGGAGGAGCGTTCGATTCTGATCCGTGACGGCACCAAAGTGGTGGCGCTGGCAGTACTCGAGGCGCCGAAGCTGTCCGATGGCGAGGTGGAAAAATTCGCCAGCCAGAAAAACGTGCTTGAAGCAGTGCTGCGCCAGATCCCGCTCAAACGCCGGTTCATGAAGAACTACATCGTGGTACGCAACCTGGTGGCGAATCCGCGAACGCCGCTCGACTTAGGTTTGGGTTTGATGAAGAATCTGCTTGTCCAGGATCTCAAAAATCTTTCGGCGAACAAGGAAGTTTCAGAGACCATTCGCAAGCTGGCGACAAAAATGTACAAGCAGAAGCTGGAAGACGCCAACAAGAAGTAGCCGGGAGGTGCCTTGGCTTCACGACCACAATCCGATCCCATCGCCGAGCTACTCAGGCAATCGCGAACCATCGCCGTAGTAGGACTCTCGAACAATCCGCTGCGTCCCAGCCATGGAGTCTCCGCCTACATGCAGAGTCATGGCTACCGCATTATCCCGGTGAATCCGCACATTCAGGAATGCCTGGGCGAGAAAGCTTATCCTTCGCTGCTGGAGGTACCTGGAAAAATCGACCTCGTGAACATCTTTCGCCGGCCGGAATTCGTGGAGCAGGTTGTCGATCAGGCAATCCAGCTGAGAGTTCCCGCCATCTGGATGCAGGAAGAAGTCATTCACGAAAGAGCGGCAGAGAAGGCGCGCAAAACGGGGATCATCGTCGTGATGGATCTGTGCATTCTGAAGGAACACCTCGCCCGATTCCGCTGATCAGCGATTCACACCGACAAAAACCACGGTCGCATCATCGCGCACGCCGTACCCGTTTGCGAATGAGCGCACATCCTCCACAATACTCACCGCCGAAGCACCGGGCAGGATCGCGTGCTCGGCCAGCCGGCAGGCTCCATACTCGTCCTCGTTCGCATCGACCGCTTCGGTAATTCCGTCGCTGTAGAAAACGAGGCGTGAGCCGGGTGAAAGCGTGAGTTCGGTTTCCGAATAGTCGCCGCAGGCCAGGCCTAGAGGCAATCCGCGCTCGACATCGAGAAAGTGCTCTCCGGCTTCGTCAATGAAGAGCGGCCGCAGATGTCCGGCATTGGCAAAAACCACTGAACGGGCGGCGGGATCGAGAACCGCATACACCAGGGTCACGAATCTCCCTGCCGGAAAATCATTTACCAGAAGCTGATTCAGCCGGGTCAGTACCTCACCAGGAGTGCAGCATGCTTCGGCAAGTGAACGCAGCATTCCGCGAGTTGCCGACATCAGCAGGGCAGCCGCTGTCCCCTTACCCGATACGTCGGCAAGAACGATACCCCAACGCCCGTCGGGGAAGGGAATGAAGTCGTACCAGTCGCCGCCCACGGCCCGCGCCGGCACGCTCAGGCCAGAGATCACGAACCCGGGAAGGTATGGAGAACTCTTAGGCAAGAGCGCTTGCTGGATGGCGCGAGCCTCAGCAGCTTCACGATCCAACGCGGCCCGCTCGGAACGTTCCAGGTGGAACCGTCGCGCATTGTTCACTGCGACTGCCACGTGGTCGCAAAACGCCTGCAAAAGCCGGAGCTGCTGTCGAGGAAATGCGTCCACTTCGGGATGGGATGCGGTGAAAACTCCCACCAGGCGCTCGCCAACGCGCAAAGGAATAGCAACTTCCGAGCGCACCGAATGTTCGCAGCCAATGTAGTAGGGATCCTTGTCGACGTCAGGCGCATAACGGGTCTGTCCCGTGGAGGCGACATATCCCACCATGCCTTCGCGACCGATCTTCAGACGATGACCTTTCTTGTGCAAAGTGCACCCGTGTACTCCTGCCATCACCATCTCGGCGCGCTCTTCATCGTGCAAGTAAATGCTGGCTTCGACACAGCCGAAAGATTGAGTTACTTCATGAACTACGCTATCGATAAGTTGATCGAGATCAAGAATGGATGTGATCTTCTGCGCGGCTTTCTGCACACGCTGCAGGTCTTCGATGACCTCGGCGGACAGCAAAGGCGTGGGATGTTGGACCGCTGGCAGGTTGGGAATTGCAGCCATAGATCGGCCTCGCCATACTAAGGTGATGTTTGAGAGATGCTGATGAACAACATTATGATTCTTTCTTTTGCGTGTCCACCTGCGCTACCCGAGACCGCTGCCGCTTGATCTCGTCAAGCCGTTCCCGAATGCGCTTTTCGATTCCTTCGTTTGTCGGATGGTAATAAGTTCGATCACGCAGGTTGTCGGGAAGGCACTGCATGTTGGCGACCTTGGAGTCGAGATCATGTGCGTATTGATAGCCCTGGCCGTAGCCAAGGCCTTTCATCAGCTTGGTCGGGGCATTGCGCAAGTGCAGAGGAACACTCTCTGCTGCGGTGCGTTCCACATCCTGCTGAACGTTACCGTACGCGGTGTAGAGCGCGTTCGACTTCGGGGCGACCGATAGGTAGACGACAGCCTGAGCGAGCGCGAGATTTCCTTCCGGCATACCGATGAAATCCACGGCGTCCCGTGCTGCCATGCACAACGAGAGGGCATTGGGTTCCGCCAGCCCTATGTCTTCCACCGCCATTCGCACCACGCGTCGTGCGATGTAGAGTGGATCTTCTCCGGCTTCCAGCATGCGGCCGAGCCAGTACAAAGCAGCGTCGGGATCGCTGTTGCGCACTGATTTGTGTAACGCTGAAATCAGGTTGTAGTGCTCTTCGCCACCCTTGTCATAGAGCAGAATGCGTTTCTGCAAAGCATCGCGGACGACGTCGTCAGTGATCTCCAGCACGCCTTCCGTGTTTTTCTGGGCCAATCCCGCCGCAACCTCAAGGACGTTGTAAGCGCTCCGCGCATCACCGCTGGTATAGCTTGCGATAGTCTTCAGCACACTTTCAAAGGCGCTGCCATTCATCTCACCCAAACCGCGCTCCCTATCATTCAACGCACGACGCAGCAGGAGCACGATCTGCTCTTCCGTTAGCGGTTGCAGTACGTACACCCGACAGCGTGAGAGCAATGCCGAGTTGATCTCGAAAGATGGATTCTCGGTGGTGGCCCCGATCAGCCGGATGTTTCCCTTCTCGACGTGCGGCAAGAAGGCGTCCTGCTGGGCCTTGTTGAAGCGGTGAATCTCGTCTATGAACACGATGGTGCGGGTGCCGTACTGCTTGGCGCGTTCCGCATCGGCCATCACCTGCTTGATTTCTTTGATCCCGGCCAGCACGGCGGAGAATTCAATAAACTCTGCCTTGGTCAGGTTGGCAATGATCTTCGCGAGCGTTGTTTTGCCGGTTCCCGGTGGACCCCAAAAGATCAGCGATCCGGAATCATCGCGCTCGATCTGCACGCGAAGCGGCTTGCCCGGCCCGATCAGATGTTCTTGCCCGACGTACTCGTCGAGCGTCCGCGGACGCATGCGATCTGCGAGAGGACGAGTGCCGTCAGGTGCTCCGCCTGCATTCGGGATGGGTTGAAACAAGCTCAATTCGACACCGGTGCGCTACCAGCTTAGCGCATTCAAAGCGCAAGATAGAAAAAGCGGAAACCACCAAGGACACGAAGGATTACGAAGGAAACCTTATAGGCGATTATCCTCCGTGTGACTTCGTGTCCTTCGTGGTTGACGCCTTTAGCTGACGCTGACCTTTGCGGCATCCATGAAATGAAGCGCCGGCGCTTGCGGCAAGGCTCCGATTTCTGCTGCGTACCGGTAGAACAGCTGCAAACCTTCGAGGCAACCGGCATCGAGCTGGTAGTGAATATTCTGGGTCAGATAGCTGCGAACCGTCGCTTCAGAAAGTCCTAGCTTGGGCGCCCACTCTGCAATAATCCGCGACAGATTGGGCTCGGATAGACCGTGATCCCTTGAATCGCGAAATATGCCAGCAATATCGAGCGCCGGATCGGCCTCACGCAGCGCATCTCCACGCACCGCCCAGAATGCGAAGACAAAGGGCTTGCCCGTGAATCGAATCCACTCTTCCGCCAGATCAAGCTTTCGATATTGCGAGCCATCCACCTGCAGTGCCGGATCTCCAATCACCAGTCCCGCGTCGAAATGCGACAACATTTTCTCGATTTCCGGCTCCATGGGAGTGAAGGACCGTCCGCCCCCCAGCCACTTCTCGAAAAGAACTTTGGTCAGCGCGACCGAGGTCATGGAGGATGTGTCCAGCGCTACGGTTCGAACCTGCTCGATGGGCTTTCGGCTGACCAGCAGAATCGAACGGACGGCCCGGCACGAGGCGATTGCCACGTTGGGAAGAATCTGAAGTCCCGGGATTTGTGTGTAGGCTGCGGCCGGAATAATTCCCAAATCGGCACTGCGCTCGGCCAAAGCGCGGGCGCATCCTGAGGGCAACGTGTAAGAAATCTCGAAGTGCCGCCGGGCCTCTCCGTGCTCGAAATCCCACATTAAAGGAGCGGTATTCAGATAGGAAATCGCGGAAATCCGCAGCGGTCTCATTCTTTCCACAATATTAACAAACGGATTGTGACATCTGACCTTGACAGGGTTCTTTCGCGGTAAGTAGTGTCCGGGGCGGAGCCTATTGTGTCTACTGTCGCAGCCTCGCCCTCTCCCACCCACGCGGTTGAATGGATTGCTCTCACCCTGACATCTGGATTAGGTCCCACAAGAGCTCGCAAACTGGTCGAGCATTTCGGATCGCCCGAAGCCGTATTTCGTGCCTCTCTCACCGAACTGGAAGGGTCTGGCATACAGGCTACTTCTGCCCAGTCGATTGCAACCGGGAAATCGGCTGAACTGGCGCGGGAAGAGCTGGCTCGCGCCGCGGATCAGGGTGTCACGGTTCTCTCGCTGGACGATCCTGTCTACCCGGTGCGGCTGAAGGAGATTTATGATCCGCCGCTCATTCTCTATGTACGGGGCGATGCCCACCTGCTGACCAGGCCGGGAATTGCGGTAGTGGGCACGCGTCACCCTACGCCTTATGGTTCAGGCATGGCAGAGCGGCTGGCCTGCGATCTTGCCTCCCAAGGGCTGGTCATTATTAGTGGGATGGCTCGCGGCGTTGACACGGCAAGCCATCGCGGCGCAATTTCCGCAAAAGGGAAAACTGTCGCGGTATTTGGCACGGGCGTGGATGTGATCTACCCGAAAGAGAACTCGCGTCTTGCGGAACAGATTCTCGGCTCTGGAGGAGCGCTGGTATCTGAGTTTTCCATTGGCACCTCTGCTTTTCCCCAAAACTTCCCGATCCGGAACCGGATTCTGAGCGGAATGTCCATCGGAGTTCTTGTCGTTGAAGCGGCCGAATATTCCGGGCACCCGCATCACCGCCCGCCTCGCGCTCGAACAGGATCGCGATGTGTTTGCCGTTCCGGGAAACGTCACCAACAAGAACTCCTGGGGCCCGAATACCCTCATCAAACAAGGAGCCAAGCTGGTTGCGACATGGGAGGACGTGTGGGAGGATCTCCCGTCAGAAGTACGACTTACGCTGGCCCCTCATGGCTCGGCTGAATCCCAGGGACCGGCATCCGCATCTCTATTTCCAGACGACGGGCTTCCTCCTCACGAAAAAAAGATACTAAGCCTTCTGAAAGCTGACGAAGCCACGCACATCGATGAACTCATCGAGAAGCTGGAGTCGGAAATGTCCTCCTCAGAAATCTTCGCCGCGCTCTTCGAACTGGAACTGACGAGCAAGATCCGTCAGATGCCGGGGAAGAATTTTGTGAAGAGCTTCTAGCCGCTAGCTCCTAGCATTTAGCTGGGCAAGTACGGAGGAGGATGGAAGATTTCAAGGATCTGACCCTCTTAACGGGTGACGAATTCAGCGACATGCACGGACGAGTTCTGGAGGTTCAGCGAATGCTGGCAGCATTAGCTCAACGTCTGACAAGGTCCGCCTTTAGCTAGGAGCTTTCTTGCGGGTAACTTGTTCCCCGCTTGACATTCGTGCTAGCTTCAAAAAACGTACTCCAAGCAGATTGAGGAAAAATTGTCAAAAGGTTTAGTCATTGTCGAATCGCCGGCCAAGGCGAAAACCATCCAGAAGTATTTGGGGAAGGGCTTTTCAGTCGAAGCTTCCCTCGGGCATGTCAAAGATCTGCCCAAGAGCACTCTCGGCGTGGACATCTCGAACGATTTCGAGACGGATTACATCGTCATCCCCGGGAAAGAAAAAGTTGTTGCGAAGCTAAAGAAGCTGGCCGCATCTGCCGACGCTATTTATCTCGCCCCTGATCCGGACCGCGAAGGGGAAGCCATTGCCGCGCATCTCGCCTTTGAACTCGACGATGGCGGCAAGAAAAAGAAAGCCAAGAAAGCAAAGAAGGGCGAGCCCGAGGCTCCTCCGCGGATCCAGCGCGTCACGTTCAACGAAATCACGAAGCGCGCCGTGCAGGCCGCGTTCGAGCATCCACGTGCGATCGATCAGAACCTGGTTGACGCGCAGCAGGCACGCCGTGTCCTCGATCGCCTTGTCGGATACCAGGTCTCTCCGCTTTTGTGGGACAAAGTTCGCCGCGGTCTTTCCGCCGGACGCGTGCAGACGGTTGCCCTCCGCCTGATTGTCGAGCGCGAACGCGAAATCAAGGCGTTCGAAAAGAAGGAATATTGGACCATTGACGCGCATCTCGCCGCCAGCAAGCCTCCGGCATTTGACGCTCGCTTTGTCGGCAAGGGCGAAGAAAAGATCGAAGTCAATAACGGAGAAGAAGCCGAAAAGATCCGCGTCGCTCTGGAAAAGGCCGACTGGATCGTGCGCTCGGTTGACAAGAAAGAGCGCCGCCGCAATGCTGCTCCTCCGTTCACGACCAGCAAACTGCAGCAGGATTCGTCCCGCAAGCTGCGGTTCAGTGTGAAGCGCACGATGATGATTGCGCAGCGCCTGTATGAAGGCGTTGAACTCGGCGAAGAAGGGTCCGTCGGCCTCATCACTTACATGCGAACTGATTCGACGCGAGTGGCGCCCGAAGCGATCGCTGAAGTGCGCGAGTACGTCGGCAAGGAATACGGCCCAACGTATCTGCCCGAGGCTCCGAACACCTTCAAAGAGAAGAAAGATTCACAGGGAGCACACGAGGCGATCCGCCCCACTTCGGCGATGCGTCATCCCGACCAGATCAAACAATATTTAAAAGAAGATGAGTTCAAGGTCTACAAACTGATCTGGCAGCGCTTTGTGGCCTCGCAGATCAATCCTGCGGTCTTCGATCAGACCACAGTCGATATCGACGCGAAGAGTGGGAGTGAAGTCTTCTGGTTCCGCGTAACCGGATCCGTGCTCAAGTTTGACGGCTTCCTCCGAGTTTACGAAGAGTCGAAGGAAGGCAAGGACGAAGAAGACGAGGAACTGAAGCATAAATTACCCGCGCTCGAAGCCGGGCAGAAGCTCACGCTCAAGGAATTGAAGCCCGAGCAGCACTTCACCGAGCCACCGCCGCGCTTCAACGAAGCATCGCTGGTGAAAGAACTGGAGGAGCGAGGCATTGGACGTCCTTCGACCTACGCCGCGATCCTTTCTACGATTCAAGAGCGCCAGTATGTGCAGAAGCTCGGCGGGAAATTCGTTCCCACGGAAATCGGCCTGGTGGTGACGGATCTTCTGGTCGAAAATTTCCAGGACATTTTTGACCTCCAGTACACGGCGCGCCTCGAAGAAGAACTCGACGAAATCGAGGAGGGCAAAGAGAAGTGGCAAGACGCCATGGCCGAGTTCTACAAGAAGTTCCAGAAAGATCTGAAGTATGCGGCCAAGCACATGGAAAACATCAAGCGGATGGAGAAGCCCACCGATGAGAAGTGTGAAAAGTGTGGCGCGCCGCTGGTGATCAAGTGGGGCAAGCACGGTTCGTTTTACGCGTGCAGCACCTACGACAAAGACGATCCGAATACCTGCACATTCACCAAAGAAAATCCGATCAACCTGCCCGATCTCGATTCCGCCGACGTGCAGGGCACCACGCAGGAGGAATACTGCGAGAACTGTGGACGTGTTATGGTTCTCAAGCGTGGGCGGTTCGGGCAGTTCATGGCCTGCACCGGGTATCCCGACTGCAAGACCACGCGGCGTCTGGATCAGGGCAAGAAGGTTCCGGACATTCCGCTCGACGAACTTTGCCCGAAATGCGGACGCAATATGATGATCCGCCACGGCCGTTACGGCGAGTTCACCACCTGCAGCGGATATCCCGAGTGCAAGTACGTGAAGCAGAATTTTATCGGCGTGAAGTGCCCGGACTGCAAAGACGGCGATCTCGTCGAGAAGCGCGCGCGCAAGGGTAATACTTTCTACGGCTGCGGCAATTATCCAAAGTGCAAATTCACTTCGGCGCACAAGCCGATCGCCGAGAAATGCCCGAGTTGCGGCAGCGAGTATCTGGTGGAAAAGAACCTGAAAGCCGGCCCGGTGATCGCGTGCCCGAATAAGGAATGCGATTACGAACGCCCCGCTCCACCTCCGCCTCCAGAGGCTGCGGCCGCTAGTGCTCAGAGCGCGACGCATTCCTGATTTTGAATCTTGCCGCGACGTCGGATCGTCTAAGGTCCGACGTCGTCCAAATTCTGAAGTTCATCTCAAAATTCAATGGAGGAAACATGGCTAAGAAGCCTACGATTGCCGATGCGCAATTGATTGTGCAGCTTTACGATCTCCGCCGCGAACCGGAAATGCGCAAAGCCCGCGCCTGGTGGGCGGGAGAGTTCTTCCCCGAAAGCGCCGAGGATTATATGAAAGTCGCGTTCGCCATGGGAACGCCGGAGAACGCCTGGTTGCGGCAAGCGGGCAGTTACTGGGGGATGGTTGCCTCGTTCGTAGTAACCGGCGTCCTGAACGAAGAACTTTTCCTGAAGCCCGGCGTGAGCGGCGAGATGTTCCTGATCTATGCCAAGATTCATCCCTTCATCAAAGAACTGCGCGAGAAACTGAACGATCCAAACGCCTGGAAGGAAATCGAGGCTGCAGTCACCCGCACGAAGTGGGGTCGCGACCGGCTTCAGTTCATGATGAAGCGTGTGGAAATGATGAAAGAGCGGCTCAAAGCGACCACGAAAGCATAGAGACGAAAGCACAGCAACTTCCAGCAAAATCAACTTTGCCATTCCGAGAGAAAGGAGGAATCCGCTGCTTCCCGCTCACTATCCGGCCACTGTAGCTGAACCGGCCTGGAACTAGGAGCAACCCGCCAGAAGCTGTTATCCTAATGCGTCGTGCGGATGATCTGGTGGTTCCTGATCCTGGGCGTGAGCACGCTCGTCGTCGTGTGTGTGGTCATTGCCCTGTACATGCACCTGCGAAGACATCTGCAGAAGGCCCACGCAGCAAGCGATGCCGCTCCGGAACAACCTGAGCGTAGTGGGCGAGTCGATTCTGTCGAACGCTAATACCTTCCGAAGAGTTGGGGAGATTGATCGATGACAAGATTGGCGATTCAGGCTCTGGATTCTCGGCAGCAGCGCGCATTCGAAGCCCTTCGGCAAGCCGCGCTTATCGTGGGCGCCAGCATATTCGTCGCGGTATGCGCGCATATCACGATCCCGCTCATGCCGCTGACCCCAGTGCCGCTGACGGTTCAGAATCTCGCCGTGCTGCTCGTGGGGCTGTTCCTTGGAAGCCGCCGAGGTTTCGCCGCGCTGCTCTTTTATTTGGTGGAAGGAATGGTAGGCCTTCCCGTTTTCAGTCCGACTGCCCTCCGGGGGAATCGCTCAACTCTTCGGAGTGACCGGTGGCTTCCTGCTGGTATATCCCTTCGTAGCGTTTCTGGCCGGATCCATCTTCGAGCAAGGTAAGAAGACATTCGCACGAGCGGCCATTGCGGCGTTGCTGGCCGAGATACTGCTCTTCACTGGAGGTCTCACCTGGCTGTACGTGTTCACTCATTCGCTGGCGAAAGCTGCTTACCTGGGACTCTACTGGTTCATCGCCGCGGAAGTAATCAAGGTGATGCTGGCGGCGGGAATTGCATCGCGCTGGCGCCGGGACCGAACCTCTTCGTCCGCGAGTCGCTCTTAAGGAATTCATAGAACAATGACGACCGTATCTGAAACCGAAAGCACTTCTGCCGGTACCTCCGGTGTCCGTGAAATCGCCGTTGCCCATAGTCCTGATTCCGACGACGCTTTCATGTTTTACGGGTTGGCGACGCATAAAGTCCGCACGCCCGGCCTGCGCTTCACGCACACTCTCTGCGACATTGAAACGCTGAATCAGAAGGCGCGCGAAGGTGTGTACGACGTCACCGCCATTTCTTTCCATGCTTATCCCTACATTCAGGATAAATACGCGCTGATGGCCTGCGGTGGCAGTGTCGGTGAAGGCTATGGCCCGATGATTGTGTCGCCGCGCCCGTTTACCGGCGATGAAATCAAAGGACGGAAGATCGCCGTCCCAGGTAAATTGACGACCGCCTATCTCGCGCTGCAACTGTTCTCTCCCGGGATTGAAACCGAGGTCGTTCCTTTCGATCAGATCATTCCACAAGTCCTCGAAGGAAAGTACGAAGCCGGACTGATCATTCATGAAGGACAGTTGACCTACGACAAGTCGGGCCTGCACCGTGTTGTCGATCTCGGCAAGTGGTGGCAGAAGGTGACCGGACTTCCACTCCCGCTCGGAGGCAATGCCATCCGCCGCGCTCTCGGTCCCGAATTGATGTCCACGGTTACAGCGGCTCTTCGCGAGAGCATTCAATACGGACTTGATCATCGCGAGGAAGCTTTGTCCTACGCCATGCAGTTCGCCCGCGATCTCGACACGGCGTCCGCCGACAAGTTCGTCGGCATGTACGTCAACGAACGCACGCTCGACTACGGACCTGACGGACGCGAAGCCGTCCGCCGCCTGCTCGACATGGGGCACAAGGCGGGAATCATCGGGCCCGAAGCACGCGTGGACTGGATCAGCTAGAAGTCAGAAGGAAGAAGTAAGAGTGCAGAATAAGGCCTTTTTACTTCTGCATTCTGACTTCATTCTTCTGGGTTTCAGAAGTTGCCTGGAGCTACGAGCTTGCCTCCCCAGACTCTCCTCATCGACGCCGACGATACGCTCTGGGAGAACAACATCTACTTCGAGCGTGCCATCGCACGCTTCATTTCATTCCTGAATCATCATGAGTTCTCTCCCGAGCAGGTTCGCGAAGTGCTCAACGACGTCGAACGTGAGTGCATCGTGACCCATGGATACGGCCTGCACAGTTTCGCGCACGCGCTGGTGAGCACCTTCGAGCACCTGAGCCCCGTTCCAGTTACGCCGGAGCTTGTCGCTCAAGTCAGGAGCATCGCGAGCACGGTTGAGAATCATGCGATCGAATTTCTTCCAGAAGTTCCGGAGACGCTCGACTATCTCTCCAAACGCCACCGTCTGATTCTTGTAACCAAGGGTGCGATGCTCGAGCAAACGGGAAAGATCGACCGCTCGGGAGTACAGAAGTATTTTGCCGCCACAGAAGTTGTCGCCGAGAAGGACCCCAAAATCTACGGGCACATCGCCGAGAAATACGATTGCACACACCATTCGACGTGGATGATCGGCAACAGTCCGAAGTCGGATATCAATCCGGCACTCGCTGCGGGATTGCACGCGGTCTTCGTGCCGCACGGCGATACGTGGATTCTGGAACACGAGGAACTGAACGCAGCACCCCCACAGCAGCAACTGTTGATCGTCGGCCGCTTCGCCGAACTCCGCGAACATTTCTAATCCTGTGGCGACAGCCGTCTTCGACTGTCCGGCGAAGGCGAAGCCGAGCGACCGTAGCGCCGCCGGCCCGCAGTCTGCCTAGCGGGCGTTCCCGCCCGCGCTTCGGCTCAACTGCTCGAAAATCGGCAGCACCTCAATCCCAAACTCATGCTGAAAACGTGACCAGTCCACGAGCCTCGGATTGCCCATTGCCGACGAAGTCCCCAACGATACGGTGACATTCGGATTTAAGTGCTCGACCCGCTCCTTCAGATCCCGGACCTCGACCGACTCGCAAGGGCCGTTATACACGGTGTTGGCGAGTCGTGGAGCTTGCACGAGGGTGGCCAAGGCCTTCGCAACATCATCCACATGCACGAGCAGAATGCGCTCTGTCCCCACGTAAGTGATTCTGATCTCCACCGGACGGCTCTCGCATAAGACCTCGAAGATCTGACTTCGCCAGGCAGAAGTTACGGACCGCGCACCCACACCGACGACCCGCCCGATTCTCAAACTGACGAACTGAATTCCGTACAGATCGTTGTAGTGCTTTCCCATCTGCTCGACGTACAGCTTCGCGGCGCCATACAGATCTTCGGGGGCAGCACCATGCGTCTCACCAACGACATCGTCTATCGCACACGTTCCGTAGATGCTCAACGAACTGCCAAACACGAACCGGCGTACATTGAAGGCGCGGGCGATTTCCAGCAGATTCAGACTGCCGATGACATTTACCTGTGTTGCTTGCGACGGATTCTTGGCGGCTGCCGTCGGCAGGATTGCCGCGAGATGAATGATCGCCGTGATCCTCTGTGCCCCGAAAACACGGCGCAAGCCTTCGGCATCGCAAATATCGCAAGCAATTTCTGTGAATGCTGTTGAGTTGTCGTTCGCCTGGCCGGACCGATCCAACAACACAAGTCTCTTGCCGGTCTGCTGCAGGCGGGTAGCAACAGCACGTCCCACAAATCCGCCGGCGCCGGTAATCAGAATTGCGCCTTCATCGTTCATGGGGAATCATCTCTGTCACTGTAGTTTCATCTTCGTCAATACAGCATCAGGGTAACCAACATTCAGGCTCCCGCGAGATATTCCCTGCATGGTACCCTCATTCTGCTCTGCGATCTGGCTCCCACTTCGTCAGTGGCGATTCAGACTAACAATTTACGGCGGCTGTTGCATACAGTCGAGGCTCTTTCGGAACTCGGGCCGGCGCTCACGGCTGAGCGCGAGTTCTCGGAAACTTCGCGCCTGATGCTGTCTGCCATTATGGAAGCGGCGGGCGCGCGCGAAGGCGTGCTTTTTCTGTTTAATGACAAGCCCGCGATGCTGACCTCCGCGACCGCTTTGGGATTCGCGCTCATGCCGGATCCCGCCTTCATTCCCCTCCTTCCCAAGCACGAACATGCGCTGACCGCTGCCCGCGGCCCGATTGTTCTGAACTCGTCGACGTACTCGGTGTTCCTGAGTTCCAACGGAAACGTCGCGCCGGAACTGTTCAAGTGTCTTGCCCCCCTGAAAGCCGGGGGCCGACTCGCCGGCGTCGTCGCGCTCGGACGTCGTCCTGGAGACGCCCTCTACGAAGATAGCGAGCTCGACGCGCTGGACCTGCTCTGCAGCTACGTAGCTCTTGCCGTTCAGAATCACGCGTTGACCCAGACGATTGCGCAGCGTGTTTCTGAAAATTTGCGTCTGATGGCTTCGTTGAATGGTTTCTACGACAACGCATTGGAAGCCTTTGCCACCGCCATCGATGCGAAACACGTCGCGATTCACGGGCATTCGCTTCGGGTCGGACGTTATGCCGCAGCGATCGGCGATGCCATGGGGATGGATCACAACGAGGTGGCTGCCCTGCGCAGCGCCGGATACCTGCACGACATCGGGAAGGTCGCGGTAGACCGCCGGCTGTTCGGTAAGCCCGGGGCGCTTGATCCGGAAGAGTTTCGCGAGATGGCCGATCACACCACAGTCGGACATCAGATCGTCAGCAGCGTGCAATTCCCCTGGCCGAAAATTCCTGAAGCCGTGCGCTGGCACCACGAACGCAGCGATGGCTCCGGATATCCCGACCGACTCGTTCAAGAGGACGTGCCGCTTGCAGTACGAATCGTAGGCGTCGCTGATTCGTTCGATGCCATGACGAGCGTGCGTCCCTATCGCGCTCCCATGACCGTGGGCAGCGCGTTGAGTGATCTGGTTCGCATGGCGCCTGAGAAATTCGATCCGAATGTGGTGCAAGGACTGCTGATTCAAGTCCGCCGCGATGCCGTAGGCAGCAACCGCACTCCGCTGCTCGAAGGCCCATCGGTGAATATTGCCGCTACCGACATTGATCATCTTGCTGCGACTCTGCAGTACAAAACCACGCGCGGCAAAATCCTCCTTACCTAGACAGAGCCTGCTCACGCCGAAATACCGCGTAAGCCGTGGGAAGAAACTGCTTTCGCACGCAGCATCCGGTCCCCACCCCCAGTAACTACCTACAACCCCTTAGAGCCAAAAGGTTTGTAGCTGCCGCCGAATCAATTCAAGCAGCAACTTTCTCGCCCGAAAGGGTTCATAATCAAGACGCGTTTTTCCATCCGGGAGCTCTCATGAGATTCAAATCTGCCCGCCTGCTGGCGGTTGTGCTTTGTGCGAGCGTGGCTGGAACCGTTCCGCAACTGCTCGCCAAGAAGAAGGAAAGCACCAGCCAGGCGGCGCCCAACGAGCAGAAGCGCGCGGTGCATGCCTTGAACCGCCTCGCGTTCGGACCGCGTCCAGGTGATGTGCAGCAGGTCATGGCCATGGGTGTTGACCGCTGGATTGATCAGCAACTCCATCCCGAGAAGATCTCCGATAAAGACATTGACGCGCGACTCGCACCTCTGCGCACTTTGCATATGAGCGCGAAGGAAATTGCGGAAGAATTTCCCGATGGGCAGATGATTCGGCAGGTGATGGATGGCAGAAAGGCGCTGCCGGCGGATCCCACAAAGCGCTCTGTCTATCGGGTTCAGGTCGCGCGTCTGCAAGCCAGGCTGGATGAAAGAAAGCAGAGAGCTGCCGGCAATCCTCCCAAGCCACCGGAGCCCGCGGCTGATGACGCGGCGAAAACCGAGGAAGAGCTAGCCGCAGGCGCCGTCGCCAAGCCTGATGTCCCGCCGAACCCAATGCTCGGAGCCACGGATGCGGCGAAGGGCGTGCCTTCGAAGGATCAGGAAGACGAAACGGCCATGACTCCTCCGCCGGAGATAAAAATGAGTCCCGAGGAAGAGGCCGAAGCGCATCGTAGAGAAGAACGCCTGTATGCGGATCTTGCGATTCAGGGACTGCCTAATTTGCCTCCTGACGAGCGTTACAAGAAAGTTATGGCCATGTCCCCTGAAGATCAGCTCGCTTTTGCGGACTCTCTGCGGGGAGGCAAAGGTCAGGATTTTCTCGTGGGATTGAATCCCAAGCAGAAGGAAACCCTGATGGCCATGAATAATCCCCAGGGCGTTGTCGTGGAGGAACTCGCGCAAGCCAAGCTCCTGCGCGCGATTTATAGCGAGCGTCAGCTCGAAGAAGTGATGACCGATTTCTGGCTCAATCACTTCAATGTTTTTATCGGCAAAGGGCCAGAACGGTTGTTGGTGACGAACTACGAGCAGAACGTGATCCGCCCGCACGCGCTCGGAAAATTTGAAGACTTGCTGGTGGCTACGGCTAAGAGTCCCGCCATGCTCTTCTATCTGGACAACTGGCTGAGTGTCGGGCCCAATTCCATGCAGGCCCAGGGCATTCCGGCGAGACCGGTGCGCTACGGGCCATACGGCCGTCCACGCCCGTTTCCGCGGAATCCAAATGCAAAACGCAAGCAGAACAGCGGTCTCAACGAGAATTACGGTCGCGAGTTGCTGGAACTCCACACCCTGAGCGTGAACGGAGGATACTCGCAACGGGACGTGACCGAAGTCGCCAAAGTCTTTACCGGCTGGACCATTGAACGGCCCAACGATGGCGGAACCTTCCTCTATGATCCGCGCCGGCATGAGCCGGGACCGAAGTTCGTTCTCGGACATCGCATCAAGCCCAAAGGAGAAGATGAAGGGAAGGAAGTTCTGCACATGCTGGCTACGAGTCCGCAAACGGCGCACTTCATTTCGCTGAAGCTGGCGCAACGCTTCGTCTCTGACGATCCTCCGCCGGCGCTGGTCGATCGGATGGCTAAAACATTTGAGAAGAAAAAAGGCGATATCCGCGAGGTGCTTTCGACGCTCTTTCACTCGCCGGAGTTCTGGGATGACACATCCTATCGCGCGAAGGTGAAGACCCCGCTTGAGTTCGTGGCATCGGCGTTGCGTGCGACGGGTGCCGATGTGGAAGATGCCATGCCGCTCGCGCGTCAGTTGAACACGATGGGCATGCCACTCTACGGCGCGCAGCCGCCCACCGGGTATTCGATGAAGGCAGATGCCTGGGTGAGTTCGTCAGCGCTTTTGAATCGAATGAACTTCGCGCTCGCTCTGACCTCAGGCAAGATCAAAGGCGTGAAGCTGGAGCCGGTTCCGTTACCAAGCAGTCCCGGCGATTCCGATGCGGAACTCTCGGCCATGGAAGCGAAGCTGCTAGGCATGGACGTCTCCAAGCAGACGCACGATTCGATCGTGGCGCAAATGACTTCGCCCGGCGCTCAAGACCAGAGCAAGCAGCCGAAGCCGCCAGACTTGAATACGATGGCAGGCCTCTTATTGGGTTCACCGGAATTTCAAAGAAGGTAAGTCGTCGAGCACGCCCTCAAGCGATCTCTCCGGGCGGGGCCTCATGCTTTTTGGGGAAGAACCGTAGCCAAAGTTCCAGGGAGCAGTCAATGTCGATCACTCGTCGCGTATTCGTTCATAACAGCGCATTAGCAGTCGTCGGCACGGCAGCGGTACCCAGCTTTCTTACTCGCGCTGTATTCGGAGCAGCAGAGGCGGGTACGCGCACAAAGCGTCTCGTCGTACTTTTCCAGCGCGGCGCCGCTGACGGGCTGAACATTGTTGTGCCTCATGCCGAGCCCGAGTACTACGCGATGCGCCCCGGCATCAACATTCCCCAGAAGTCCGTCCTTGATCTCGATGGCTTTTTCGGCCTGCACCCTTCGCTCGCGCCCTTCCTGCCTCTCTGGGAACAGAAGCACTTAGCTGTCGTGCATGCGGCTGGCTCTCCGGATTCCACACGCTCCCATTTCGATGCTCAGGACTTCATGGAGACCGGTACGCCCGGAGTGAAGGCCACCGAAGACGGATGGCTCAACCGCTCGTTGCGTAATCTGCCCGCTTCCGTGCAGGTTGCTCCGTTTCGCGCGATTGCGCTCGGACCGTCGCTCCCACGAATCCTGAGCGGCAGCGAGCCGGCCGTAGCCATGAATGGCCTTAACGAGTTTGCCGTCGGCGGACGCAGCCCGAAACCATCCGCTGCTGCTCGAGCGTTTGAGGCCATGTACGATCACTCGTCCGACGCCGTGCTGCACGGAACAGGAGAGGAAACGTTTGAGGCAGTGAAGATGCTGAAGGCCGCTGATCCCGGGAAGTACACCCCCAGTCCCGGAGCGAACTATCCCAAGGGGCGCTTCGGTGTCAGCCTGCGCCAGCTCGCGCAAATGATTAAAGCCAACCTTGGCGTGCAAGTTGCATTTGCCGACATCGGAGGATGGGACCACCACGTGAACGAAGGCGCAACCGAAGGCCAACTCGCAAACGTTCTTCGCGACTTCTCGCAAGCCATCACTGCTTTCTGGACCGATCTCGGCGACCTCGGCGAAGATACCGTGATCGTGACCATGTCTGAATTCGGACGCACCGCCCGCGAGAACGGCAACCGCGGCACAGATCATGGCCATGCGAATGTCATGTTCGTGCTTGGCGGACCTGTGAAGGGCGGCAAGGTCTACGGACGCTGGCCTGGGCTTGACCAGTCGCAGCTCTACGAGGGCCGCGATCTTGCGCTCACCACCGATTTTCGGCAGGTAATTGGTGAAGCTGTATCGCAACACATGGGCAACAAGAACTTGGCGACCGTGTTCCCGGGCTTCGACACGCATTCAGGCAAGTTCCTGAATTTCCTCGGTTGATGTCTCAATCGCTGGCTGTCACGGAGTTCACCTGCGCAATGGCGGAAGCCCTTGCGTGTGCTCGTGTGTAGTCGATCCATGCCTCGGCGGCTAAAAATGTAATCGTGAATCCCAACCAGAATGCGATTCCGAAAAACTCGTGCGGAGTGAGCTTGCGGAACGCAAAGAACGCTCCGACAATGGGCCGCGTGGTCGCCACCCCAAGCCCAACTGCATAGGCCCGTATCATCCACTCCCGGTGCCGGGCAACGTCTTTGCGCCGAATGAAGACATAAGCGCGCATTAGACAAATCAGAAATACAATCGCATACAACGTGGTCGCAGCCGTCTCGTTCGGCCCACCAATGTTCATGGTGTAACTCATGATCAGCGCCGACACGCCAATGATGAGTCCGAGCACGACCAGGAACCGCCCACTCCAGCGATGGAATCGCAAATGTTTTTGCCTCACGCGGGGCATGAATTGTAGGGTGGCGAGAGTGAGATACAGAGCGCCGGGAAGAATGTGAATCAACGTAAGCGTAAAGTGGCGTGCAAATCCTGCGTCGAGCGCAGCGGCAGGGGAAGAACTGCCGCCACCAAGCGACCCAGGGAACAGCAAGACAATAGTGCGCCTGATGACCGCCGCGACTCCGATCAGAGTAAGAACAAGGACTCCGATCCATAGTGTTCGAGGTGCTTGATTGGGTACTGACATGGCGGGAACCTCACGGCTTCACTGATATTTATTATACATACTGTATGATTAATGAGAATAAAGATGAGCCCGCGCACTTACAAAATGGACCGGAGGCAAGTTGCTGCGGCTGAGACCCGCGCTCGCATTCTGAAGTCGGCCCGGGCGCTCTTAGTCGCTCCGGATTTCAGAGAATTCACCATGGAAGCGGTCGCAAAAGCGGCCGACGTGTCCCGTTTGACGGTGTATTACCAGTTCGATTCAAAGGCGGGGCTGCTCGAGGCTCTCTACGACGATCTTGCCAGGAATGGATATTTGGGGACTCTGCCGGACGTATTCCGCTACGGGAACGTGGCGCTGGATAAACTGCACAGATTTGTTGAAGTATTTGTGCGGTTCTGGGCCTCGGATCGCGCGGTGATCCGCCGTCTGCATGCTTTGGGCGTCATCGACCCCGAGATCGGCCAGGGACTGCGCGTGCGCAATGAGCGACGTCGCAACGGGCTCCGAGTGCTTGTGGAACAGTACTGCCTCGATACCTGGCGATACGCGGCAATGCAGGGGCCGCACATGCTCGATATTCTGCACATGCTCACCAGTTTTGAAACATTCGATGCGCTTGCGGGAACGGATCGGGCTACGGACGAAGTGCTCAAAATCATTCGAAAAATGGCGGACCAGGCACTCGGGATGTCGCCGCAGCCTGTCTCTCCTTATACAGCGCCTCCCCTGGAACTTCCACGCGAGACCCGCCGGTCGCGGAGCAGGAAACGCCGCTAGCGTAACCGGGCTCATGATACGCACAGCTTCAGATGTCGATCAGCAGGTCCCCGTCCTCGATTTTCAGCGGGTAAACGGCCACCTTTGCATTCTTATTGTGAGACGCCTCACCTGTCTTCGGATCCCATGCCCACGCGTGCCAAGGGCATACCACCTTGCCTTTTTCGATCATTCCCTGGCCGAGCGGACCGCCCTGGTGCAGGCAGACGTTCTCCATCGCAGAGAATTCACCGTTCACATTCGCGATGCAGATTTCCCTGTTGCCGCACTGGAACTCTTTGGCTTCGTTGAGAGCAGGGAGTTCGGATTGGAGAGCGAGCCTTTGGAATGGCATGACTTCTTCTGCGTGAGGGCTGCCGAACTTCGTTGGGGTGGACAGCCGAGGCGGTTTTCTCTACATGTTCGTGGCGCTACTTTGGCTGCAGGGTTTGCGCGATCATTACCTGGCGCTTGAAGTTCTCGACCATGTTCTCGTCCAGACGCACGGCAGTAGGCTTCTTCGCCAGCGTCATGGTATCAATCTTGTCCTGCAGCTTCAGGAGAGCGTAGAAGAGATTTTCCGGACGCGGAGGGCATCCGGTGACATAAACATCTACCGGCACGATCTTGTCGACACCCTGCAGAACCGCGTACGTATTGAAGGGACCACCCACCGAGGAGCACGCCCCCATCGAGATCACCCACTTCGGGTCGGGCATCTGGTCATAGATGCGCTTCACGACTGGCGCCATTTTCAACGTCACGGTTCCGGCAACAATCATCAGATCGCTCTGGCGAGGGCTGGGACGGAATACCTCCGACCCGAAGCGCGCGATATCGAAGCGCGACGTCGAAGAGGCGATCATCTCGATCGCGCAACAGGCCAAGCCGAAGGTCATCGGCCACACCGCCGATTTCCGGGCCCAGTTGAAGACGTAGTCAACCGTCGAAATCAGGAAATTCTTCTCAAACTTGTTTTGCAGCCAAGCCATGCAGGAACCTCGGTTCGCGTACCTTGCAGTCTAGGTAAGCCAGCATGCCATGTCAACGCTGTACGGGGCTTAAAAGGCTAAGAACGGGCATCGCGCGCTGCTTAGAGCGGATCTGAGCCCATCCCTCAGATGAATGGGCTGTAGTTGGAAACCCGGCACTAGTCAGGAGATCGCAGGTCCTTCGGTAGCCTACGCGTGCGCCACTGGCGATTTCTGGGCGCGCGCGACTTGGCGAGAACTCACTTCCTGCAACACGGCAAGCACCAGCGCCGCAAACAACAGCAGCACTCCCATCAGGCTTGCGGCTACTCCGGCCATTGCAGGCAATCCATCGGTGTGGAGGATGATCTGCAGCGACGCCGCTGATGCCGGATGCGCCGCACTGAAGCCGACAGTACTGTCGTGCAAATGGCCCAAGATGAGTCCCAGACCAAGACCCAAGAAGACGATAGACGCAATCAGACTGCGTGCAACATTCATCGGGGCACCATTCCTTCGTCGGAATCTTACTCCGGCGATTGAGTGTGCTCAAGCCGAGTGATACAGGCTGTGCTCCGAGAACCGAGCCGCTGATTTAGGCGATCATCGGGCGCCGGAAAGCGCCTTGTCCGTGGCATTTTGAGTGCGATTATGAATACTCTTGCTCTTCAGACCGCCGACGTCCTCGCTCAATACAAGTGGAAACCGAGCGTGCGGAGGAGATTGTACTCGTTAATCGGACGGTCATCCTGCAGTGCCGGAGCGTCCTTGTCGAAGTTGATCAGGTATTCAAGGGGCACTTCACTTTTCAGCAGTACGGCGAACTGCTGTTCGGCGGTAGCATTGGGCCCCCATTCCACAAAGTCGGCAGCGGCCTGTGTCGGCATACGTTGTGCCATCTCTGAGGCCGATATTCTCGGAATGGGCTGCATGCTCCCAAGGAAGTGAATTCCCCACCCGCCATAGCCAACGAACGTGCGGACATAAGGGAAGGAGTCGTGCAATGCGCGGGCAATAGCTGCGACGGTGGCGCCATCGCCGCCAGGGTACCACTGTGCCAGGATGCCGCCCGGACGCATTCGTTTTTTGGCGGCCGAGTAGAACTCACGCGAGTAAAGCAGGCTCGATCCAGCGGCACCGATCGGCGGTGGGGGATCGATAGCGATCACGTCATATTGGGACTGGGTCCGCTCCAGGAACCGGCGTCCATCGTCGATCACGACGTGTGATCTGGGCGAGCGTAGCAGTTGCTCGGCATCCGCGTGGAAATACGGAAAAAATGCCGGAACACTGGGCACGAGGTCCACTACCGTGGAATCAATTCCCCACGAAAGCATAGAGCGATGGGTCGTACCCATGCCGAAGCAGATCACAAGGGCATTCTGTGGAGGATGGTTGAGAAGAGCTAGCGGAAGATCAGCCATAACCTTCGTGATCGGGGTCAAAGAAGTCATCATCACACCATTGACTACGAGTCCCCTGCTCATCCCCTCACCCGTAGCAAGTACCGTGGCCGTACTATCTCTGCGCACCACTACACGCTGGAGCCGGTCGACATAACTCTGGGTGCGAAATACGAGGGAAAACGCAGCTACCAGGATCACCGCCACCGCAATGGTGCGAAACGCCCTACCCGCGGCGAATCCCGAAGATCCTTCCGGTGGACGGCGCAACGTAAGGAACAGCCCGGTGAACAACCAGGGCAGCGTCAGAATTGCCAAAGAGAAGCGCTCATCGGTGTAAGGCAACAACAAAAATCCGGCGACCAACGGTCCTACGATGCATCCAGCTACGTTCACAGCGTATGCAACGCCGGCGCGGTCGGGATCACCTTCGGAGAAACGATCCACCAGTTTTGGCGTCAGGAAACCCAGCAGTCCACTAAAAGCCGCGATCCCCAAAGGCAGCCGCGACCAAACGTTGATATGGATCCGTGGATCCGCGGTGAGCAGAGGCAGTAAAGCCGCGAGGCAGATAGTAATCCAAAGTAGTGCTCCCGGCCTGCTCGCATGACGGCCTCGCCAGCGATAGAGAACGGATCCAGCGAAGGTGGCCGCCAGGTACACACCGAGAATCATCGCGAACGAGTAAACCAACGTGCCTAGGTAGATGGTGAATTGGCGTGTCCAGACCACCTCCATGCCCATGCTTGTCAGGCCCGTCGCGAAGAGAAGCCACAGATTGCTGTTGCTGAACATTTCGCGCCAAGAGGGAGAAATGCTCGCGCTCTGAGACGAATGCTCTAGCCCGGCTGTTGCTGGAACTGGAGTCCGCTTACCGAGTTGAAAGGCTGCGGCACAAATCATCACATTGAGCAACATTCCGCACTCGAGCGTACGGGTGAAGCCCCAGAGTTCGACCAGCAGTAATTGGACGACCGTTCCCGCCAGAGCACCCAGCACATTCGCGAGATAGAGCCAGCTGAAGGACCGCTTGGATTCACCGGTGCGCCCATTGCTGATGGCGAACATCGCCAGCGGAATCGTAGCTCCCATGCATGCGCACCACGGAACCAAGGTACATGCCAGCCATATTCCGGCAGCGACGTAGTAACCGGCGGATGAGAGGGTGAAACTACTGCCTAGATGCTCCAGTACGAATCGCCCAGCCAGCAATTCCAAAGGCACCACCACGGCTGAGCACCCAATCAGCATCTCCGCGACCGCATACAACTGCAGGGGAGGAACCTTGAGGACGCCGGAGTATTTTCGGACCAGCCGTCCTCCCGCCCACGACCCGAGGCCCAGGCCCGCCATGAAGCTGGAGAGGACAATCGAGATCATGGGTGTGGTAACGCCGAACTGCGCCATGGCCAGCCGCAGCCACACCAACTCGTACAGGAGGCTGCAAAATCCCGAAACAAAGAAAAATCCGAAATACCACCTCGGGCCCACAGTGGTTCGAAGTATTTCTTTGGATAGTCCCTGCGAATTACTCGGAACCAGCTTGGCTGGCATCGTACCTGCACTCATCCGGTAGCTCCTCTGACACGTGCTCCTTCAAGTCTCGCAGAACTTCTCAGGTTCCTGGTGCAGAGTAACTGTTCCCGAAGTAACGAAAGTCATCCCTGGATGGCTTGTTTAAGGACATGTTTCGTCGCACCGCCGCGACGTTTACGAACCGGTGCCGTCCAAAACCGCTTTGCGCCGGGGCTTGGTCAGGGGCAGGGATCCTGCAGACTTTTCGCGCTCAATAACTAGGAAACTGGTTTTCGATTTGGTGTTCGACGGCTCCGATTCGCATTCATATTCAGGTTGTGACCGTCTTGCAGGTACGCTCGTAGCCGAGAATACGAGCGGTGAGCATCAGGAAGAGGGACTCGGATGGCAGCCCTTGGACGCAATCGCCGGGGCTCCGCTAAAATCTAAGCAGGTTCTGTGATCCCATATGTCCTTAACCAAACAGCAAGCTCTGGAGATGTTCGATTCCGATGACCTGATCGGCATTGGGATGGAAGCGGATGCAGTTCGCCGGAAACTTCATCCTGAGGGCGTGGTCACCTACATCATCGATCGCAACATTAACTACACCAATTACTGCACCGAGTACTGTACCTTCTGCGCGTTCTACCGGCCGCTGAAAGGGCCCGCTGCCAAGGAAGGGTACATTCTCGATTTCGACACGATTTACGGGAAGATCCGCGAGACAGTCGAGCTCGGCGGGACGGGCGTGTTGATGCAGGGGGGCCTGCATCCGGATTTGAAGATCGACTGGCACGAAAAGATGCTGCGCGGGATCAAGGAGCGTTTTCCGCAAATCCATCTGCATTGCTATTCCGCGTCGGAGATTATTGCGATCGCCGAATATAGCGGACTCTCGATTCGTGACACGATTCTGCGGCTGCGCGATGCGGGCCTCGATTCGATTCCCGGCGGCGGCGCGGAGATCCTCGATGACGAGGTTCGGTACAAGATCGCCCGGCTGAAGTGCCTGACTGAGGATTGGATCAACGTGCATCGGACGGCGCATCAGATCGGCATGCGCACGACTGCGACCATGATGTTTGGCGTAGGCGAGAACTATGAGAACCGCATCAATCATTTCCAGAAGCTCTATGAGTTGCAGGAGGAGACGGGCGGATTCACGGCATTTATCCCCTGGAGTTTTCAGCCACAGAATACGGCGCTCGGCGGACGCCACTGGGATGAAGCCACTGCAGTCGAATACTTGAAAGTGCTGGCGATCTCGCGGCTCTATCTGTCGAACTTTCTTAATGTGCAGTCGAGCTGGGTGACGCAGGGATTGAAGGTCTGCCAAATGGGATTGCGCTTCGGCGGGAATGATGTCGGCTCCGTCATGCTGGAGGAGAATGTTGTACGAGCCGCCGGCGTGACCAATTGCACGACCGAGGAAGAGCTGCGCAGGATTATCCGCGATGCGGGGTTCAGGCCGGCGCAGCGGGACACTCTATACCGGCAGTATTTCTTAAACTAGCGAGAGCTGCGCTTTGCGCAGCGGACAGCCGAGGGCGGCTGTCCCCACATTTTGCTTTCGGGAAAGTTGGATGGCACATCCGATCAAAGTTTGCGTAGTGTGTGGCGAGGAGTTTGAGTTGAAACCCGGGAAGCCGGGATTTGCCAACCGGTGTCCCTCTTGCAGTGAAGAGGAGCCTGCGGGACCAGCGGCGAAGCCCGATGCCGATGGATGGAAAGGCGATAAGGGCGCCAACGCGGAGCGGCGGAGAGTGATGAAAGATCTGCTGTATCGCAAAGATAGCTGACGAGTGTTCGTGCAGGCTATGAGGGCGAGACGCTGGCGCGCTACTGCTTCAGAATCCAAGACGAAATCTTTTCCAGTGCGACCGGGGACATGGTCTCTTCGATTTGCGCATATTCGGCGGGGGAGCCGGTTTTTGCCGTCTGGAACAGGTGATTGAGGCCGGGGAGTTCGTCAATTTCATAGTGCTTGTTGCCGCTTTCCTCCAGAGCCTTGCGAATCGGCGGCAGGTTCTGATTGGGCAGCACCTGCTTATCAAGAGAGCCGTTGATGGCCAGTACCGGGCAGGTCACCTTGCGCAGAGCCGTGGCCGGATCGTAGGTCAGGAAATAGCGCATCCATGGAGAAGTTACCTGCTTGATCTGGGCGCCTATCTGACCTTCGGGAACCTGGCCAGCTAATTTATCCCGCAATTCTTTTTCGAGCTTCACCTCATCCTTCTCGGTCTCGATGAGATTCATGACTTCTCTTTCCGTGGCGGCATCCTTCGCGGCATCTTCAGGACTTTTCCCGCCGGCAATTTCGATGGCTTCACTCTGGGCAACGATGACGTCGATCCCCGGAACTCCAGTTCCAGCCATCATGACGATGAATGCTACGTCTTTATTGCGGATGGCGACCATGGGCGCGATGACTCCGCCTTCGCTGTGTCCGATCAAACCGATCTTGTGCTGGTTCACCCCGGGACGCGATTTCAGATAGGCGATGCCGGCTTCGACATCGGTGGCGAAATCGGCAGTGGTCGCCTTGGAAAAATCTCCGGTGGACTTGGCGGTACCCCGATCGTCGGCCCGCAGCACGGCGATTCCGTGCCGGGTGAGATAGTCCGAGAGAATCAGAAACGGTTTGTGGCCGAGCAGCGATTCGTCGCGGTCTTGCGGACCTGAGCCGGTAATGAGTAAGACCGCAGGGAACGGTCCGGTTCCCTGCGGGATGGTGAACGTTGCGGCCAGCGTAACGCTCTGCACTTTGTTGGCGTAGGAGACTTCTTCTTCACGATACGGGTATGGTTTGGTGGGAACTTGAGGCCGCTTGATCTCAAGCTCAGCCTGATCTTTCGAGCGTTTCAACAGCAGTGGGAAGGTCGCGCCGTTCTGAGTCCATTTGCCTTCAATCGAGGACTGATCACTGGAGATGGTGCCTTCGAAGACACCGACGATTTGTTTTGCTTCGATTTTCAGGGCTGATCCATTACGAGTGATCGAAGTAGTTGGCAGGCCTTTCATCCCCTGGTCGGGGCTGTCCATTGTGGCGGTGAGGCCGTCTTCTGTGTTGACGATGTGGAACACCACTCTCAGTTTCATCGCACCGGTGTCGAGGGAACCCAGCCATGATCCGTCAATATCGGAAGGCTTTGCAGGTTTATGTACCGTCTTCACCGGGACGGTGGCGCGCTTGAATTCCAGCGGGAGAGGCTGGTTTTGCGTCCAGGTGCCGGTAATCGTCTTGGCGTCAGGAGCGACTTTTCCTTCGTATGTGCCATGCACTGTGGCCACGTCGAGATTAAGTTTGGAATCTTTCAGCGTGATGGAATTGACCGGGATACCGTTAGCGCCCGGTTGATCGATGCTATCGAGCGTGGCCTTCAGCGCCCCAGTGGGAGCTTTCGTGACGTGCAGCACCAGACGGAGCTCGGCCGATCCGATGCTGAGAGTACCCTGCCAGTCGCCCACAATATCCTGGGCGCGGGCGAAAGTTGCGGGGATAAGGAATAGTGCGAGAAGTAACGTTCGTTTCATTGCGTTCGCCCCTCCACGGGCGAGAACTCCACTTCGGTCTGTATGACGAGTTTTGCAAGTCTATTGTTCTGCTGCGTTGAGTTCATCTATCTTGCGCTGAAGGCAACGAGCCGCGCGCAGGTTTATCCGCCAGATTACAAAGAAGAGCAACGCGACGCCCCCGTCCATCAATGCGGTTGCGCCGAGGCTTGCCGGAAACGGCAGCCGATGGACCATGTCCAGCGTCAGCACCAGAAACCCGGGAATCATCGGTACGAGATACCAGCTCAAAACGCTCTTTACAGCATCACGTTGACGTTCGAGTTCCGCACGAAAGAAAGCGAGGCTCGGCGAAGCGCCCAATACGGCGGGTATGGTCTTCACTGATCCCCTGCGATGGAGCTGCAAGACGACCCACGCAATTCCCGCGATAAACAGCACGAACGCGATGCGCGGAAGCATCCTGTGATCCCTCACCAAGAAAGAATCCGAACATACAGATCGCCACGGCCGAGCTCACGTACTCGCGTACATTTCTCCAGTAAACTCGACGCTCGAACTTCATAGAGCGCTTGCGAAGCGTCTCAGCTGACATCTGAATGCCCTCCACGGGCTGGTTCTGCCAGATGCTCTGCACAGGAGTTTGAGAATTGTCAGTCATTGTTTTCTCCTCGCTGCTGAAACTGGCGGGCCAGCAAGTTCTTGATGCGGTGAATTTTGGTAGCAACATTTCCGGCGGAGAGTCCGGTGATCTCGCCAATGGCGGCGGCGTCCAATCCTTCCAGATACGAAAGGATCACGTGACGGTCGAGCGGCTTGAGGTGTTGAACCAGAGTCAGCAAGCGATCGAGATCCTGATTGCGGTTCGCAGCCTCTTGCCCAGTGCAGACATCTGGAAGGCTCTCCAATTCTTCCAGGTCGACCAGGATCTGAGAGGCCGAGCGGCGCTGGTGCGCCACGTGCGACGCGGCGACGTTATGGGCGACGCGATAGATCCACGTGCGAATCGAACATCGGCCGTCGAATCCTGCGAAACTGCGCCAGAGCGCCACGTGAATGTCCTGCAACAGATCACGGCGGATCTCCGGGTCGGCTTCGTAGGCGCGAGCCAGACGCTCCAGAGCGGGACCGCAAGTGCGGGCTGCGTCTTCATACAGCGAGTCCTGCGTTGCCGCCTTCGGGATGGTCCGAATTGCGCTCACATCTAGGTAGTCGATGGAAATCGTCTTTTCTTACAGGCTCCGGAAAGTGCTGATTTGCAAGCTTCGAAGGTCTCAGTTCAGGGCTCCCCGCTGCTCCAGTTGCTTGTAATAAACGAGGGAGTAGACCACTGGGATAAACACAGCCACAAGAATGCAACAGACCGGAGTCCAGAAAGGCGCGCGCAACAGGACCGCAAGGAATCCGAGCAGGCCACCCGCGACGAAAGTCTTGGCTCCGAGACGGTGCGTGGCGTTCCAGACGCGTTCGCTGGCAATCGTCCAAGGAGTTCGAATACCTACATAAAAATTGCGACGCACCTTGCCAAGCACATTTCCCGTAAACGCCATAAGCAGGCTGATGCCGCCCTCAGCCGCACGTCCGACATCGAGAGCCGGACCGAGCGCCGACAGCACGCTGAGAATCTGGATGTAAGCGAACATTGCGACCAGCACAATCATGATGTACAGGTATGTGGGCCGAAATGAGTCGATCTCAAACTTTTTCGGAGAGAGCCAGGGGAGAATCGCGAAGAGCACGATTATGCTGATCATGATGCCGGGCGTGTACACCAGCAGGGACCACTTCGGTCCCCAACTGTCCACCTGTCCGTGAGCGTTCCAGTGCATGGGGACGATGGCAGGAAGCTGAGGGTAGGCGACCAGGGTGCCGGCGAGAGTTGCGACAATGACCGCTGCCGCTCCCAGAAAATAGCGCTGATTGATCGTCAGGTTCATGGTGCTTCTTCCTTCTTGCTAGGTGTTGTCCCACTCTTTGCGTCATTGCCGCCCATCAGATCCAGTGCCCACGCCATGAGGTCTTGAACCACGGTCGTATTCAGCCCATACCAGATCGTCTGGCCTTCCCGGCGGCTGGTGAGTAGATCGGCTTCCTTCAGGACCGCAAAATGGTGCGACATGCTGGGCTTGCTCATGTCGAAGCGGCCGGCCAGATCGCCAGCCGTCATCTCTCCGCGGCGCAGCAGGCGTAGGATCTCGCGTCGGGTCGGATCGGCTAAGGCTTTGAATGCATAGGAGGAAGCAGACATGTTAGATATTCATGTAATTAGACAACTATCTAAATACACTGAAACGCTTGTCCTGTCAAGCGGCGGAAGCAGTCTTGCAGTAAGTTCGGTGGGTGAGTGTGCGCCTGCGGGTAAAATGGGCTTACCGCGATCCGCTCTCCCGGTTCGGATGAAGTGTTGAAATGCCTCCCGGAACGAATCTCATGAAGCCGGCTCTCGTATCCCTCGTGATCGTTCTCTGCGCGGCAATGCTGTGCGCACAAGACTTGCAGCGACCTTCGGCTACACATAGCCGGGCGACTGTCGAGGGAATTGTCACCAAGGACCCCGACAGCCAGCCAGTCAAAAAGGCTCTCATCGAGTTGATTGCGGAGAATCAAAGCGAGGGCGGAGACTACACGGCGGTGACGGGTGCCGACGGCGCTTTCCGGATCGAAAATGTCATCCCCGGACGGTATCACCTGTTCGCGGAGCGAACGGGGTTGCTGGATGCCGAGCGGCAACGCACTCATAGCGACGGACGCGTACTAACGCTGACTCCGGGGCAGGAATTGAAAGATGTGCGGATACGATTGCAGGCTGCGGCGGTCATTCGCGGCCGAGTCGCGGATGAAGACGGCGAACCAATGCAGGATGCCGAAGTGACCGTTCTGCAGCAGACATTTGTTTATGGCCATTCTCATTGGCAGCAGACCGGTGGCGAGCGTACGAATGACCTGGGCGAGTTCCGTATCGCGAATTTGCCGGCGGGAGATTTTTATGTTTCGGTCAATCCGCCGCCAGATGTTAAGGCTCTGATTGAATCGTCGGGACGAGCGGGTACTGAATCTCGCGGCGCGGAAAAGACCGACCACGTCCTATCAGACGACGTACTATCCGGGAACAAACGACCGCGGTCAGGCGATACCGGTTCAGTTGCATGCGGGTGACGACTTTCCGGTGAACTTCTCGCTTGTGCCTGCGCCTAGCCTGAGCATCCGCGGGACGGTGATGAATTTGCCGCCACGCACTTCCGCGACGATCATGCTGCAGTCGCGCGATTTCAACATCATCCAGAGCGGGGCCGAGGTTCACAAGGACGGCAGCTTTGTGATTCGGGATGTCTCGCCGGGGAATTACACCATTACCGCTTCCGTGGACGGGTCTGCCGTACCGATGAGCGCGCGGCAGTCGTTGCAGGTCGGATCGGCGAGCGTAGAGGGATTGCGTCTCTCTCCACAGCCCGGGGCAACGTTGCGCGGACACTTACGTCTGCAGACGGCGGGCGGTTATTCGCGGTTTGATCCCAGCCAGATCTTCCTCACATTGCAATCTGCGGATGACGATCCCGGCGGGTTCACTCTGGGAGATCGGTTCACCAACCTGACGCATGTTGCCGCCGACGGAAACTTCGTCTGGAATGACGTGCCGCCGGGAAATTACTACGTGCAGCTTCTTGGAAACGGCGGCTCCAACGAGGACTGGTTTGTGAAATCGGTTTCGGCCGGTGGACGCGAAGTGAACGACTCCGGCATCAGCGTAGATGGTGGTGCCCAGTTGTTGGATGTGACGCTCAGCGCCGGTGGCGGTGTTGCGGGTGGATCTGTCGTGGATACCAAGGGACAGCCTGCGTCGAACGTGGTTGTCGTCGCAGTTCCAGAGCCCAGGTTTCGCGGACGCATGGACCGATACCAGAAAACCGTTACGGATCAGAGCGGGCACTTCAGTCTGCACGGCTTACGTCCCGGCGATTACACGCTCTTTGCGTGGAGCGGCGTCGAGGGTGAGGCTTACTACAATCCAGAATTCCTCAAGACCTACGATGGACAGGGCACGGGGTTGCATGTCAGAGAAGGAGACAAGAAGACTTTTCAGCTCAATTTGCTTCCCCAGGCCGACGAACAACCCTAGCCTATCCGTAGTTTTCTCTTTGTTCGCCTCCGCTGTCCAGCTACGAGATTTTCCCTAGCATAGATAAGTTGCGGTGTATCAGGCGATTGCCGGAGCCTCGCAGTCTTACCCAGCTCATCTAATAGAGCAACGAACCAGAGGTGGAGTGCGCGCTAGCGGCGGCTTCCATGGAGGTGGAGGGGGGCCACCGCCGAGGCGGATTCCATGGTGGCGGAGGCCGGCGCTAATCGGCTGCCCTTAGCTAGTTAGAGGAATCGAAAGCATTTCAGGAAGTCAAAGCCCCACCCTGTCGCATAAAGACGCGACAATGGTGGGGCCCTCTTTTGGCATGAATTTATTTCAGGACTGGCGACTCGGGCCCCGCCGGCTTTGATTCATCGCCGCGGATCTTTCCGTCGTCATCTGCGTAGAACGAACGGTGCTGAGCATCGAGAACTTTCGGTGTCATGGTCAGGACATAGCTGTCCTTTTTCCCCTTGTAGCTGGCGGTGTAGTCGCCGCGATCGGGATTTACCATACGCTTGGTAAACGATCCTGAGTGAACCAGTTCGTTCAGCGTCATCGCATAGTGCCCATATTGCTTGTTGAACTGCTTTTCGGCGCGGATCACCACGCGCATGTAGGCGAGGGCGGCCGCTTCAGAGTCGGATCGCGCCGGATCGCCTTTGAACTTCGGAGTGTAAGCCGGACCGGTCTGAGGCGATGCGCCCGCGGGCGGCGCTGGTTCCTGGGCGAATAACGAGCACGTGGCAAGCAGGAATGCGAGGATAACGAAACCTGACTTCTTCAATCTGATCATGCGACCGAACTCTCCATGATTCAATTTTGCAGCGATTCAAGCTTGCAGCGAGAAAAGCCGGTCGAGCTTCGCTCGGCGGACCCTTCGAGCAACGAGGGCGGCTGTCCTGACATGTTTTGGCGCGGGCGTGTCTCGATTCCGTGAAAAACACGCTTGCAATCGCGCTCTTTCATGTTACTCCCGTAATTTACCCTCGGTCACCTTCTCTTTGCATTGTGTCGAATTATTACTATGCTGAGTAGAAGAAATTAGCCCTACAGGGAAAACTATGAAAGCAGCCGTAGCCAGAAAACCAGTTATCCGAATCGCAGTCGTGGAAAGCGATCCTTTGCGCTTTGTCGGGTTCCGCGCGTTGTTCGACTCAGAGCCTGAGTTCGAACTTATCTCCGCCGGGCTGCCCGAGATCAGCACGCTGCAAGGCATCGATCTTATTCTGCTCGGCAACCGCTCCGGACAAAACCTGTTTGACGTAATGGCCAGTCTCAAGGCGACTCGGCCGGATCTGCGAATCATCGTGACTGGCTCGGGGATCGATGAAGAGACCATCCTGAAAGCAATTGCGTCCGGGGCCAAGGGTTACGTGGACGAGGCTGCTACACCGGCGGAGTTCGCGCAGGCGATTCGCATTGTGAATCAGGGCTCGGTGTGGGCTCCGCGGCGCGTGCTCTCTATGTTCATTGAGCGAGTTTCCTCGGCGCCGGGACGCATCTTCCCCGCGGGCCGCGTGACCTTCACGGATCGCGAGAAGGAAGTATTGGAGATGCTGGTTGCGGGACGCTCGAACAAAGAGATCGGCGCTCAATTGGGAATCGAAGAGCGTACGGTAAAAGCCCACGTCGCCAAGTTGATGCGGAAAGTCGGCGTGCAGAATCGCATCGCGCTCTCGGTGCATGCCATTACTCACTCGTTGGTGGCAACGAAGTAAGGACCGGAATCAGCTTTCGTTCGTCAGCATCAAGACAGAGCGGCGAGCTGTGAGCGAGGAGCCAGCCGAACCTGACTGCTCATTGCTCGCGGCCCGCCGCTTCTGTCTGAGGGCGTAACTTCGGGCCACTTACCTTCGTAATCTTGCTGCAGATTCCGACCCAACGCATACTCGCCTCACCTACCACAGAACCTGGGAGACGGGGTTGAGAGTGGCGATTAGGGTCACTGCTTTCAGCCCCGCATTTTTTTGTCCTCTGTCCGCCTGTGCGTATTCTCCTGAGTAATCTGACCATTCAATTTCCAGCAGCCCAGCGCAAACGCGAACGGAAACGGTCCCTGCTCGCTTGTGCGATAGATTCCGTCGAAGAACACGAACATGTGATTCGGGATCGAAGATTTCCGCCTTGGCTGCGAGGCGATAATTGCGGCGCACAGTCTCAGGAATCGCTCCGTGGGGAATCCATTTTCTGATCGATGAAGTTATGGTGCCGCTCGGGTACAAGGCGGGAAATTCATTTACAATCCAACTACCAGATCCCAGTTCAGTGTTGTGGTGAGGACAATGAAAAAACTTCTGTTGTTCGCCCTTGTAGTGTCTCTGTGCTCATTCATGTTTGCTGCCGATGAAGACGGCAAAGATTCGAAGGCCGCGGATCGCGTGCAGGCGGCGGCCGATGTACTGAACGAAATCGAGTCTGCGCCGGATTCGGGCATCCCCGAAGAAATCCTGGGACGCGCGGAGTGCGTCGCGGTTGTGCCGTCGATGCTGAAGGGTGGATTTATTGTGGGCGGGAAATATGGGCGCGGCCTGGCAAGCTGCCGGACACCCAAAGGATGGACTTCGCCGGCCTTTTTTACGGTCAAGGGCGGGAGCTTTGGGTTTCAGATAGGCGGACAGGCGGTCGATCTGGTCATGCTGATCATGAACCAGAACGGAATGCAGCACCTGCTTGCGAGCCAGTTTGCCTTGGGCGCGGACGCGTCAGTGGCGGCGGGTCCGGTTGGACGTCATGCGGAAGGCAATACCGACTGGAAGATGCGGGCGGAAGTACTCACCTATTCGCGCGCGCGCGGAGTCTTTGCCGGAGTGAGTCTGAATGGCGCCGTGATGAAGCAGGATAAGGACAGTACGCGCGAGTTTTATGGCCACATGGTGACGACAAGGGCTGCGCTCACGGGCGAGGTGGAGCCGCCTGCGGCGGCAAATCCGTTCCTTAGTACGCTGGCGAAATGGGCGCAACAGGCGGCGAAGTAGCGGCTTGCACGTGGAGCGGCAATCCATCGCGTGATACAGTGACGCTTTCCTGATGCGTCGGAAACTCGAATACGCGGCAGCCTGGCCGTTCATCAAGATCCTGGGGCTTCTGCCGCGTCGGCTTTCGCGGGGACTCGCGATCGGGCTTTCTCAGCTCATTTATCTTTTTCACCTTAAATTGCGCAGGGTCGGTATGCGCAATCTGGCGATGGTGTTCCCGGAGAAGTCCGTTGCGGAGCGCGAGCGGATTCTGCGCGGCGTCTTTACATCGCTTGGCCGGCAGCTCGCCGAGCTGTGCCAATTCCCCCGCTACACCCCGCAAAATGTCGACGAAGTCGTGGTGTACGACGGGCTCGAAAACTTCGAACGCGCCTATGCCCGCGGCAAAGGAGTGCTATTTCTGACCGCGCATTTTGGGGCTTGGGAACTCTCCGCCTTTGCCCATTCCCTGCACGGGCATTGGCTGCACATCGTGATGCGGCCGATGGACAATCCTTATCTTGACCGGCTGATCGACTATTACCGCACCATGCATGGGAATAGAACGGTCGCAAAGGACGATTTCGTGCGGGGGTTGCTGGCCGCCATGAAGGCGGGCGAGACCGTCGGCATCTTGATGGACACAAACATGACCCCACCGCAGGGAGTCTTCGTGGATTTCTTTGGAATTCAGGCGTGCACCGCGAGTGGCCTGGCGCGGATCGCGCTGCGCACCGATGCCGCGGTCGTGCCGGGCTTTACGATCTGGGATGAAAAGCTGGACAAGTACCGGCTGCGGTTTGATCCCGCGGTGGAATTGATCCGGACTGGGGATCTGGAGCACGATCTGGCCGCGAATACACAGAGGTTCACGAAGGTAATTGAGGATTACGTGCGGAAGTATCCCGACCAGTGGCTGTGGGTGCACCGGAGATGGAAGACGCGGCCCGAAGGCGAGAAGCCGCTTTACTAGAGGGCGGTTGAAGCTTGCCATCAGAACTGCCACTGGTCGGCTTCGCATCTCCTGACGTGCTCAGCAACAACCGATTAAGTGCCTATTACTACAGTACCCAATCACTTCCACCGACGATACCCGAACCAGTGGAATCTGCTTAATCCAAACGTTCAATGCCGCCGATAATTGGTACACCAAACCTCTGTTCAGCGTCGATGTAAGGTTTGGGGACGGGAACGATTTCTCTGCGTGCGGCGGAGCGATAAATTACGACGTCAACGATACCCCCAGTGTGGCCATGGCTTTACGCTGGTCGAGCTGCTGATCGCTATTTCCATCATCCTCACCATTGCAGCGTTGGCATACCCAATCTGCTCTCTGCAATGAATCAAGCCAGGATCGCCAAGGCTGTGGGCGATATCCACGCCATCGGTACCGACATTCAGGGCTATGAGCTGATCAACCGGGCCTATCCCAACACACTAGCCGACATTGGGTATGGGAACTTCAATGATCCCTGGGGCAACCCATACCAGTACCTGAATTTCGCGAGTGCTCAGGGCAAAGGGAAGATGCGGAAAGATCGCTTCCTGGTCCCGATCAATACCTTCTTCGATCTGTACAGCATGGGGCCCGATGGAACGAGCGTGGCACCGCTCACCGCGAAGGCGAGTCAGGACGACATCATATGGGCGAATGATGGCGACTACGTAGGAGCTGGCGTCGGACTACTAGGCATGCGAAACGAATGAACGTCAGAAACACATTTCTGCATAGCAAAGTGGCACGAAGAATCGTGCTGCTGTTCATTTCGTGCGCGTTGTTGCCGGTGACCCTGCTTGCGATCCTCTCGTATTACGAAGTTTCTTCACAGCTCCGGGAACAAAGCCAGAAGGAACTGACGCAAGCCAGCAAGCGGCAAGGGAATGGCGGTCTATGAGCGTCTCGAGATGCTGGACTCGGATCTGCAGGTGGTGACTGCGAGAGCCAAGGAGCAGCACTCGTTAGCGCTGAACGAGTGTTGCAGGACCATTTCACTGGCATCGGCTTTCTTCACGCCCAATGGAAAGGCGGGCGATCGCTGGGGCGATGCCGTTCCATTGCCCGCGCTTACATCCGCCGAGGAGGAGCACCTGGCGGCAGGGAACTCGCTTCTCAAATCTGGCGTCCTCACCAAACGGTGGCAGTCGGGTTCTTCTGGTCCGACAGGCCGTGGGTGCGGGCGCAACCCGGCTCATTGTTGTCGGAGAGCCAAGGCCAAATTATCTTTACTCGCCGCTGAGCCTTTCTCCGGATCTGAATTTTTGTGTGCTGTCCGCGAAGCGTTCCGTTCTCTACTGTTCCGACGAGGCGATCCAGGGCTCCGTCATGGATTCGGCTCTGCCGGCGCTCGATTTTCGGGGCAGTATCAATGGGGGGATGGCAGTACGCTCTATGACGCCGCCTATTGGAAGTTGTTGATCAAGCCGAGATTCCTGCAAGATTCCTGGATGATCGTGGTCAGCAAGGATCACGCGGCGATTTTGGCGCCGATGCTGCGGTTTCGAAGGATCTTTCCATTGGTAGTCCTGCTTTCGCTGTGGATCGTTTTGTTGGCGAGCATGGTCCAGATCCGGCGCACGCTGGTGCCGCTCGAGAACCTGCAGGAAGCAACGCGCAAGATCGGTATGAGGCAGTTCGATAGCCGGGTTGAGGTTCGCAGTGGCGATGAGTTCGAGAGCCTGGGCACATCGTTGAACCAGATGGCCGCCCAACTCGGCAGACAGTTTCAAGCGTTGACAGCGGTGAACGAAATCGATCAAGCCATCTTTGCATCGTTGGATCGGGAAGCGATCATCGACGGGGTACTGCAAAGAATGCCGGGGCTCTTCCCTGGCGATGCATTTGGCGTCTGCGTTTTTGACGAGACCCGCGTGTCCGGCTGGGTTCGTTTCCGGACAGCGCAGACCGGCAAAGTGCAGACTGCAGCTGCCAGACTTGGGACAACGGACTGGTTGCAGCTGCAGAACAACGCTGTGTCCTTCGCCGTCAACGCAGGAGAGTTGCTGCCTGAATATCTGCAGCCGCTGACTGGTGCCGGGATGCAGTCGTTTGTTGTGCTGCCGATTCGTGTGGACAACTCCATACAAGCAGCGCTGGTGTGCGCCAACCAGAGTCCGCACGTGCCGGCGATCGAGGATTCGCAGGAAGTGCGCCAGGTAGCGGATCAGCTCGCCGTCGCATTTTCCCACGTCCATCTGATCCATGCCCTTGAGGAATTGCATCTGGGGACATTGAAAGCTCTCGCCCGCGCCATTGACGCGAAATCGGAATGGACCGCAGGACACTCGGAACGGGTAACCAACCTCGCGCTCGAACTAGGCGGCGATATGGGTCTTTCCCAGAGGGACCTCAGGGTTATGCAGATGGGTGGGCTGCTGCACGATATCGGCAAGATCGGCACGCCACCCACAATCCTCGATAAACCTGACAAACTCACGACGGAAGAGATGCAAGTGATGAAAGATCACGTGCGCTGCGGGGTTCGCATTCTCGAACCGATCCGCAGCTTTCGCGAAGCGTTGCCGATCGTTGCCCAGCACCATGAGTGGTTCAACGGTAAGGGATATCCGGAAGGCCTCGCAGGCGAAGAGATCAGTCTTTATGCCCGGATCTTCGCGGTTGCCGATTGCTACGACGCGTTGAAGTCCGACCGTCCGTACCGCAAAGGGATGTCGAAGCAGCAGACGCTGGCGATCCTGAAAGACAAATCCGGTTTGCAATTCGATCCGAATGTCATCGATGCGCTGCTGCGTCGGATGGGCCATGAGGAATCCGAACAACCAGCCTTCGCAGCCAAGATGGGAGGGCCGCGATGAAGCACTGGCGAGGAGTCACAGTCGGAACAATCGTTGGTGGATTCGCGATTTGCGTGGTACTGCTAAACTCGCTCGGTTGCAGTCAGCACATGCACCAAGGCTTGCTGCCGAAGGATGTCGTTGGTGCATGGACGACGGATGATCCCAGATACAAAGATCGGCTGATGGAGCTCTCGCGAGCGTTCGTGATCATTATCACGGACCGGCATGAACCGGCTAGTGTGCAGATGATCGATCGCGTGGAAACCGAGCCCACGGGCAGCGAAACGCGGTACACGATCTACTCAACCGACTACTCGCAGGGAACGCACTTCCAAATGACGATCCAATACACTGCGGCCCATGGCGGCGAGATTCGCTTCCGGAATCAGCCCGCTGTCTGGACGCGGCAAGTGGCAGTAGAGAAGAAACCTGCAAAATCCCGCTGACCTGTCTTGATTTCAGTTTCCGTTCTGCATCATTCCGAAGCACGCATCCTCCTGCTTCTCGCCCATCTCCGGTAGAATTGTTTCTTCTTATGAGCACATTCCAGGAAATTGCAGATCGCGAACGGCAGTTTTTGCTGACAACTTACAACCGATATCCCGTCGTGCTGGCGCGCGGCAAGGGCGTATTCCTCTTCGATATCGATGGGAAACGCTATCTGGATTTTGTTTCCGGCATCGGCGTCAACGCGCTGGGGCACGCGCATCCGCGAATTGTGAAAACGATTCGCGATCAGGCGGCAAAACTCATACACGTGTCGAATCTCTATTACCACGAGTACCAAGGCGCGCTGGCCGAGAAGCTCTGTACTCTCTCTGGGTTGAACCGCGCCTTCTTCTCAAACTCCGGCACGGAAGCGATTGAAGGCTCGATCAAGCTGGCGCGGCTCGCCGGCCACAAAGTCGGTGGAGACGCGAAGTGCCGTCTGGTCGCGCTGGATGGGTCTTATCACGGGCGTACCTTCGGAGCATTGTCGCTCACCGGCCAGGCCAAGCATCGTAAGGGCTTTGAGCCGCTGCTTGAGGACGTGACCTTCGTAAGGCAGAACGATGTGGAAGGTCTCCGGGCGGCCGTGACCGACAACACGTGTGCCATTGTGCTGGAGCCGATTTTTGGGGAAGGCGGCATCTATGAGTGCTCAGTAGATTTTCTGCGGGAATGCCGCGCGCTCGCCGATCGCCACAAAGCTGCATTGATCTTCGATGAGATCCAGTGCGGATTGGGCCGGACAGGGACAATGTTCGCGTTCCAGACTTTCGGGGTTACACCGGACATCGTTGCCATCGCCAAACCGATTGCTGCGGGGCTTCCTCTGGGAGCTTTCATCGCCAAGGAAGAATTCGCTTCCGCAATTTCGCCGGGCCAGCACGGGACAACTTTCGGCGGCGGACCGCTGGCGTGCCGTGTCGCTCTCGAGTTTCTTGCGATTGTGGAAGAAGAAAAGCTACTGGAGAACGTGAACAAGGTTGGAGCCTACCTGCAGCAACAATTGCAGGAACTGGTCGATAAGCGTGCGGTGGCGATCGGTGTTCGAGGCCGAGGATTCATACAGGGCATTCAGCTCGATATTCCGGCTCGTCCGATCGTCGATGGCGGACTGGCCGAGGGAGTGCTGTTCAACAGCACGCAGGATACGGTGGTGCGATTCCTACCGCCGTTCTTGCTGGAAGAGAAACACGTGGACAAGGGTATTCGTGTACTCAAGAAACTGCTGGGCAGGAAGAAGGCTGCAGCAGCTTAAGTGACCGAGAACACGGCCGACGCCGAGCGGGAAAAAGCGGGGAGCCGAAGCTCCCCAAAAGTGAAGCGACAGAGGCGTTGTTTCACTTAAATAGAATCCACCGGAGGGGAAAGAGTTGTCCTCGACGGTAAAGAATTCACCGCATCCAGGACGTCCATGATGGTAGCTGACGAAGTCGTAGCGGCGGGTGTACCCGCGCTCGGCGAGGGTGTTACCGAGTGCTGGATGGAGATTGATGGGGCGCGCATGCGGTACTTGCGTGCCGGCTCGGGACCAGCCCTGATTCTGCTGCACGGGCTTTTGGGATATTCGTTCTCCTGGCGCTATGTGATGCCCTCTGTCGCGCCCCACGCCACGGTATACGCGCCCGACATGATCGGTGCCGGGTTCTCGGAGCGTCCTCGCGGCTTCGATCATTCCATGCGCGCAACCGCGCTTCGTGTTTTGAAATTCGCCGAACAATTGGGGCTTTCTTCGTTCGATCTTTTGGGTACGTCGCGGGGGGGAGCCGTCGCGATGTGCGCCGCGGCAGAATGCGTGAGCGGAAACTCGCGCGTGGCTGTGCGGAGATTGATCCTGGTATGTCCGGTGAATCCGTACTCTTCTCATGGCAGGTGGCTCGCTCCCTTTGTCGGGACTCCTCTAGGGTCAGCCGGCTTCCTATGCGCCGCCAAATTGAATTTCGTTTTTCCTTATTTTCACGCGCGCCTGTACGCGGACGGCAGCAAGATTCCCGCAGGTAGCCTGGCAGGGTACAAGGCACCACTGGCCGTTCCCGGATTGTTCGATCACGGATTAAGCATCGTGCGTAGCTGGACTTCTGACTTGAAGGAACTCGCATCTCTGCTACCGAAGTTGCGAGAAATTCCCACGCTGCTCATGTGGGGAAGTAAAGACCCGGCCGTGTACGCTACGTCCATGGAGCCGCTGGCGAAGCACTTCGCCAATGTTCGGACGATTGTGTTTCCGGGGATCGGGCATCTGCCATACGAGGAATGCCCCGAGGAATTCAACCTCGCGCTGATCAAATTTCTAAAACAGAATTCAGCTTCAAATGGGTAGGGTACAGTTAATAGCTAGACCAAGGACCGGCATCTCTTCTTACCCATGACCCATTCCATTGTTGACCTGCTCCGGTCCGCCGTTGTGCACTACGGGTACTGGGCCGTAGCGTTCACCTTGCTGCTCGAGAATATGGGCATCCCCTTGCCGGGTGAAACGATTCTGCTCATCGCCAGCTTCATGGCATATTCCGAGCACGATCTGAAGCTCTCATGGATCATCGTTTTTGCGACGCTGGCGTGCACAGTCGGGGACAACCTGGGATACGCACTTGGCTACCGAGGTGGACGTCCGCTCCTAGTCCGGTATCAATCGTTTTTCCGGATACGCTCGTCTACGATTCGACGCGGAGAAACACTGTTCGAGAGATACGGCGCGATTACAGTTTTCTTCGCACGTTTTGTGTTTGGGATGCGCATCATTGCTGGACCATTGGCGGGAGTGTTGCGCATGCCCTGGCGCAAGTTCCTCGTGTTCAATTTCCTCGGTGCGGCGGTATGGGTCACGGTGATTTCCGGTGCAGGGTACCTTTTCGGCCAGCACTGGGAGAAAGTGGCACACGGGTTGAAACGACTCGACGTCGTCCTGATCGTTGCAGTTTTGCTACTCGTTGCTTGGCGATGGTGGCGTAGCCGCGGGCAGAATGGATCGGTACCTCCGAAGTAACTGCCCACCAATCTGCCGGAGTCGGCTTGACTGCTATGCTGAGCCAATCATCGGTGTCCTCTCCCTTGGGGCTGGGGGCTTCGCGACAACCATAACAATCCAAACGGCTAAGTCCGAGCCGCAAATCGGACGAGGAGGAATACATGAACAAGATCAGTTTTGTGGGGCTGCTCATCATGGCAACACTTCTCTTGGCACTCGCCTTTCCGGCGGTTGCGGCTGGACCGAAGGCACCCGTGCCTCCAGTTCCTGCTGCTCCCGTGGTGACGCCAGCACCGGCTCTGACGCCAGCTCCGATGCCTGCGCACCCGCACATCCATGAAGCATTGGAATCAATGCGGGCTGCCAAGCACCACTTGGAATCCGCTGCGCATGATTTTGAGGGACATCGAGTCAAAGCAATCGAGCACCTGGATCAGGCGATTCACGAAGCCGAGATCTGCGAATCGATGAAGTAGGACTTACAAAATACGTGGAAAGAGACAGGGCAGCGTTGCCACCGCTGCCCTTCCGTTTTTTGGTTTTCTGACTACTTCTTTGGTTTTGCCGGAGGTTCGCGTCCACCGAAGGAGTAGCCGACAGAGACTCCGACCCGGAAGACATTATCCGAATGGAATTGGTAATTGTTGGGAATGAAATTCCAGTGGGCTTCAGGACGTACGAAAATGCCCCGCCACGCCATATACCGCACGCCGACTCCCGCGTGAAAGAGAAAATGAGTACTGTTCAAGAAGGTGCGGCAGCCGCCGGTAGGGATCCCGCAGGAGTAGGCCGGGGCATAAAACAACAGGGTTTCGCCGCCGATGCCAGCCATGAAGTCGCCCCTGGTCTTTTTTGCCAGCCGGGTTGCGTACACCGCATTGATGTCGTACTGAATCGGCCGATACTGCTGATAATTGTTGTAGTAGGTGTAGTGATAGCGAAATGCGCCCTCGGCCAGGAGCCCGAAGTGTCCTTCGCCGATGTATTCCACACTGAAGCTCGGATAGACGCCGCCCTTGAGCGGAGGAGGAAGAAATCCGACCGATGCGGTTGTATTTTTCGGCGACCATAGAGTATTGCCGCCGAGTGCGATATCAAGTTGCTGAGCGTGAGCAACAGTCGCGATCGCTACGACTGCGCAGGCGATCGCGAGAGAAAAGGACCTCAATCCTGCCCCCTGTAAGTGCGATTGAAATTTCTATCAAAGCAGTCTGGACAGTCTTTCACGAGTGAGCGAACCAGTTCGCCCGAGAAATACAAACAATCAGTCCAGTTGCGGCTTAGTCTGGACCGATAGTGTAACCGATCGAAGCGCCTACCCGGAGAACGTTACCCGAGGTGAAGTCGGCGGAGTTGTTGAATATCTTGTAGTAGCGCGCCTCTGGCCGTACGAACATGTGGCCCCAGACATAGTAGCGAACGCCCGCACCCAAATCGATGAGGAAGTGGTTGGAGCTTTGGTAGCACTGACCAAGCTGAAAGCAAGCAAAGGTATTCGTCAGCCCGTAATAGCGGGTGCTCTGCCAGCCAATTCCTCCGAATAAGTCCAGCCCTGCCTTTTTGTTTATGCGAGGCTGATACACGCCATTGAAATCAAACAGAATTGGCTTGTAAGGAATACCCAAATCTGCGTAGTTTCCTTGGCTCGCTCTCCAAGCTGCATCAAACCCCACGCCGATTCGCTTGTGAAAGATGACATCGCCGCCAACGTTCATGTATAGACCGCCCCGTTCAGGGCAAGTGGCTGCTAGCGAGACTGGATCGAAGTTGCATGAGGCCGCTCCGGGTGACATGACGGTTCCGAACCCGATCATGGCGTCGCCCTGCTGGGCGGACGCGGAATTGACCACTGCGAAAAACGCAAACAATAATGCGATGACTACGAACTTTCTCAAGATGGACCTCCTGACATAGTCCTGGCTGGTCGAGTAGGATGCGCCTGCAACCCGTTTGGATGCAAGCGCATGGCTGAAGCGATCATAAATTTCGGCGCTAGGAAATTCAAATTCCGGCGGCGCAAAGGAACCTTGCGATCCGCGCGCTTGGGATCACCCAACTAGAACCCGTCTAGCTCGGAGTAGTTGCGTCATGATCCGGCGCAGTTACATGCGGTTCGCGCCACCCCCGCCCCCGCCAAGTACGTGATCGAGCGAAATCGGGCCCGCGCCCAAGAAGATCAGCGCAAACGCAAGTGCGGCGATGGACAAGGGAAACTCGTATCCGGGATGTTCGGATGAGCCCAGCAGGCCATTGTGCCAATGTACTTTCCAGATCGCAACGATCATGTTGATGCAGACCGCGAACCCAGCGCCACGCGTCAGAAATCCCGCGAGAATCAGAATTCCACCAACGAACTCAGTGAACGCGGAAACATAACCCAGCCATGAGGGTAAGCCCAAGTGTCCGATCATCTGCGCCGTGCGATGCAGGCCTCCGAAGACCTTGTGGTAGCCGTGCATCACGAGAACGATGCCCAACGCCAGGCGCATGGCGAGAAGAGCCAGCGGTTGAAGCCGGTCCAGGTAACGCAAGATTCCTCCTTCAGAAAACGACGGAATCGGAAGCCTCAGAATTCGATTTTCGGGCAGATGAGTGATGCTGTCGAGTGACAAGACCCGCGCGCACCGTGAGAGGCAACAGTCTGAGAAAACAACAGGTTGGGCGAGCGATATAGTACCTCCGTACCGTGCCTAGTACTTCAGTTACCGGTTGGCGCATGACGGGACATGACCTCAGCCGCGAATACAATTAGCTGTATTCGCTAACAAGCGACACACAATATGTAGATCACGAGCTTGCGGCACAAACTTCCCGATTCCAAAAAACAGGCAAAAAACGCGGAAAAACGCGGAGATTCGCTCTGAGCCGGGGTTTTTCAGGGCTGAGATATGCTCGGAACACCGAAAGCCCTCGTAGCCGATAGACAGGGTGAGGCAGTCTCCCAAGTAAAACCCGCGCGGCTGGGAATGCGCGGGACGGTTCTGAGGGAATAGGCAAAAGGAACTATGGCCGACTCGCGAGAAGTGATGAACATTCGCCAAGCGTCGCAATATCTGGGCGTGAGTCCGGACACTCTGTACAAGTACGTTGGCGAACAAAAGATTCCCGCGTTCAAGCTTGGCAATCGCTGGCGGTTCAAGAAATCGCGGCTGGATCAGTGGATGGAAGAGAAATCAAGCGAGATGGAACCGCAAGCGAAGCGGAAACCCAAGGCGGCTGTAAAGGCTGCCGGACAGCTTTAGTAAAACGTCGCGGGCGAATGCGCTCGCGCCACACACAAAGGTGGGCACATGTTTGGATTCGGATTGAAGTCCATTGTTGGCCTGGATGTGGGCTCCTCGAGCATTAAGGCGGTGGAGCTGAAGAAGAAGGGTGGGCAGATCGAAGTCGCTCACCTGGGGCTGGAGCCTCTGTCGTCCGACATCGTTGTCGATTCGATGATTGTGGACTCAGGCACAGTGTCGAGCGCGATTTCGAAACTGTTCCTCGACAACCAGATCAAGACCAAAGCCGTGGCCACCGCGGTGAGCGGACACTCCGTCATCGTGAAAAAGATCTCGTTGCCTTCGATGAGCGATCAGGAACTCGCGGAGACGATTGAGAAAGAAGCGGCGCAGCACATTCCGTTTGACCTCGCCGACGTGAGTCTGGACTACCAGATTCTTTCCGATGAAGTGGGCAGCCCGCAGATGGACGTCCTGCTGGTCGCGGTCAAGAAGGACAAGATTCTGAACTACACCAACGTACTCTCGATGGCGGGACGCACCCCAGCTATCGTCGACATTGACGCGCTGGCGCTGCAGAACTGCTACGAGTATAACTACCAGCCGTCACCGGGCCAGGTCGTGGCGCTTCTGAATCTGGGCGCCAGCGTCATGAACATCAACATTGTGAAAGGCACGACGCCGTTGTTCCCGCGCGACGTCAGCGTGGGCGGGCACCAGTACACCGATTCGCTGCAGAAGGAGTTGGATCTGAGCTTCGAAGATGCCGAGTCGCTCAAGCTGGGCAACAAGGTGGGCACGGTGAGCGAGGACGCGAAGCAGCCGATCCTGCAGCAGGTGACCGAAATCATCGTGCTGGAAATTCAGAAGACGTTTGACTTCTTCCGCGCTAGCGCAGCCGGAGAGCACATCGAGAAGATCTACCTGGCAGGTGGATCGTCGAAGGTGCCGGGGTTAATGGAAGCGCTGCGGCAAGAGTTCTCGATGCCGGTGGAACTGTTAAATCCGTTCCAGCGTGTGACACCGCCCATCGAGGGACACGGGGCGGAACTGGTGGAACAGAACCCCGGACAGATGGCTGTCGCTGTGGGCTTGGCCCTGAGGAGCTTTGAATCCCTATGATCAAAATCAACCTGCTCGAAACCAACAAAGGGAAGGGCAAACGCGGAAGCGGCGGCGGCCCGTCGATGCCCACCATGGAAATGGGCGATATGGGATCGCCCAAACTGAAAGTTTTGGTTGTGCTCGTCCTGGCGGGGCTGCTCAACCTGGGCTACTGGTACCGGCTCGATCATCAGTCGAAGGCGATTGCCGCGCAGATGAAAGTGGCGGAACAGAAGAACCGGGAACTCGCCGACGTCAAAGCGCGCTTTTTGGAGCGGCAGACACAGGCCAACAACTACAAGCGGCGCGTGGACGTCATCGACGGACTACGTCAGAACCAGACTGGTCCGGTGAACCTGCTGGCCATGCTTGGTGAGACCATCAACAACACCGAAGCAGTCTGGCTCAGCAAAATGGACGATACGGGCGGCAGTGTGAACCTGGAAGGTACGGCCCTCAGCGCCGATGCGGTGGCGAACCTGATTGCCAATCTCCAGAAGACGGGCTTCTTCAAAGCGGTCGAAATCAAGGAAACCTATCAGGACGACCAGATCAAAGATATGCAGGCGTTCCAGTTCACCCTGACCTGCGAGAAGGGAAAGTCTTAGTCGAGGCGGACCTATGGCGAACTTTAGCGAGCTTTCGGGAATAAAACAGTGGGGAATCGTCGTCCTGGGCGGAGCCATTGTGTCGGCGGCTCTGTACTTCACCGTGTACAAGAGCCAGGACGAAAAGAACGCGGCCGCGCAGCACTCTCTGGAGGACAAGATTCGGGAAAATAACGAGCTCGAATCCTACCGGCCCAAGCTGAAGCAGATTGAGCAGCAATTGGCCGAATTGAAGCAGCAGCTGGAAATCGAGCAGCGCATCGTCCCCGATGAGAAGAAGGTAGACGGTTTCATCCAGATGCTGGATGCCGAAGCACAAAAGGCGGGGGTCGAATTACGCCGATTCGCGGCGAAAGACACCAGGGCTCAGCAGTACTACACCGAGGTTCCGTTCGACGTAGAGGCGGATGGCCGTTACTACTCGATGCTGAATTTCTTCGACCACGTCAGCAAACTGGAGCGGATCGTAAATATCGGCAACCTGCTGGTATCGACGACTAAGAATCCGAGCGGGGCGAAGGCCAAGAAGACGTATCAATACACGCCGGATGAGAGCGTGATTGCTACATTCACGGCAACGACTTATTTCAGTCACGATTTGACACCTTCCGCGGCAGGCGCCGGAGCAAAACCCGGAACGCCGGCGGCGAAGTAGGGAACTCTTATGAAGACGGCGATCAAGCTGACGACAGGCATTCTGGCAGTCGCAATGGTGGCGGGCGGAGCGTGGGCACAGAACCCGGACGCCATCGATCAAGCGCGCAGCATCGCAAAATCGCTGCAGCAGAAACAATCCACTGACACCAGCACGGCCAAGCCGGCTCCAGGTGCACCTGCCCCTGCGGTCAAGCCCGCGATCATTCCCAGCGCAAAGCCAATATCCGTAAATCCGGCGCCGGCCTCGAAGGCGGCATCGGCTTCTGTGGATAACAAGCTGCAGCGGGTGAATGTGGTCCCGGGTAGCGACGTGATCCAGGTGGAAATCAGCTCGACTCAGGCCGTTACGCCACGAGTCAGCAAGCTGAGTTCTCCGGCGCGTGTCGTGGTGGAGCTGCCAGAGACGGTGATCGGGAGCTCGCAGACCAAGATCCCGGTTGGAAGCGCCGGAGTCAAGGGCGTTCGCGTCGGAATGGACGGCAAGACTCCTCCTACCACCAGCGTGGTAGTGGACCTTGAGAAAGCAGTCCCCTTCGACATTACCCCGAGTACATCGGGCAAACTCGTGCTGACCCTGCACGTTCAGGGAGCCTCAGATGAAGAGGCGAAAGCTGCTCCAGCCCCGGTCAAGAAAGAATCCAAGCCGGCCGTACAACCGCAAACAGTCGCGAAAGCGGTAGCCGCGCCGAAAGCTCCAGCAGGGAAGCCGGAACCGGCAAAGGCCGTAGCGAAGCAGGACTCCGAAGGCGGCTGCGCCAGCACCTAAAGCCGCAGCGAAGCAGGATGCGAAGACCGTGGTCGCGGCGAAGGCAGCGCCCGCGGTGGCCGCTCCCAGTGCAGTTACGCCGGCGCCAAAGCCTGCACCGAAGCCAGAAGAAAAAAAGTGGGCGATGAACGGGAAGCGTGATCCGTTTTTCAGTCCGGTTGTCCAGCAGCAAGGGTCGGGATGTTCGACAGGCAAGAAATGCCTGGAGATCGGAACGATCAACTTGCGTGGAGTGGTGAAGTCCGATACCGGGTTCATCGCGGTAGTTACTAACAACCTGAACAAAGCCTACTTCCTGCGGGAGAACGATCCTGTGTTCAACGGCTTCGTGGTAAAGATCACGGGGGATTCCGTGACCTTCCAGGAAACGATGCAGGACAAATTGGGTAAGTCGTTCACACGCGAAGTGGTGAAGAAGATCTTTACTCCGGCAGTTTAAGCAAGGCGGCGGAGCTGTAAGACAGCACGCCGAATCAAGTTTGCAAGAAGGACACGCGGGCCAGGCCCGCGGGTGGGAGAGGCGAAATGCGAAAGCAACAACTGTTCATATTCGTATCGTTGCTGCTCATGGTGGTGGCTGCGGCCGCCCAGACTTCGAGCCAGCTCGATCGAGTCAACGTCGTCCGGGATTCGGACGCAATTCGAGTCGAAATGAGCTCCAAGGGCGCAGTCGCGCCCAAGCTGAGCACCTTGGACTCGCCCGCCCGCGTGGTGGTGGATCTGCCGGGAACCGTGATGGCGACCGGCCAGAAGCACATCACGGTGGATGCGGCCGGAGTCAAAGGCGTACGCATTGGCATGGATGGACAGTCCCATCCGACCACGCGCGTCGTTGTTGATCTCGAGAAGGCTTGCTCCTATGAGTTGACGCCTGGTCCGGCTGGAAAGCTGGTGCTGACCTTGCACGCGAAGGCGGCAGCAGCGGCGAAGGCTCCGGAAGTGGCGGCCAATAAGCCGAGCTCTCCTTTCGCATCGCGCGTAGTGGAGACGCAAGCTGCGCCCAAGGCCGAAGAGGCATCCGCCAACCCGGCTGCGCAGGCTTCCACCTCGCCCACCGATTATGTGTTCGTTGAGCCTTCGTATCAGGCGAAGACCAGCGAGCCGACAGTGCGGGCAGAAGAAGCCGCGGCGCGTTTCTCCGACAAGACCGCGGCGGAGTTGATCCCTGTCAGCATGCATGCCGCACAGGCACAGAATTCTGCTCCCGCCATTCAGCCGGCCGTGAATCTTGCGGCCGAGCAGCAGGCTCAGGCCGGCAAGCAGAACGCCGCGACCGGTCCCAAGTACACGGGGGAGCCGATCTCGGTCAACCTGAAGGACGTTGACCTGAAAGATTTCTTCCGGCTGATTCACGAAATCAGCGGTTTGAACGTCGTGCTCGATCCTCAGGTGCATGGCACGCTGACGATTGTTCTCGACGACGTGCCGTGGGATCAGGCGCTGGACATCGTTCTGAAGAACAACGATCTGGCCCGTGAACTTGAGGGCAACGTCCTGCGCATCGCGACGGTGGAAACGTTGAAGCACGAAGCCGACTCGCGCCGGGCGCAGATCGAATCCGAAGCTCTGGCCGTGGAGAAAGTTTCGGTCACCCGGTTCCTCAGCTACGCCAAGGCGAAGGACGTCATGGTCACAGTAAAGAAGTTCCTTTCGCAGCGCGGCGATGTGGTAGCTGATGACCGCACCAATGCTGTCATCATCAACGATATTCCGAAGGTGATTCCGGTGATCGATCGCCTTCTGACCCAGCTTGATCGCAAGACGCAGGAAGTTGAAATCGAAGCCCGTGTCGTCGCGGCGACCCGGCAGTTCGCTCGTGATATCGGTACCCAGCTTGGATTCGGCTGGGGTAACGGACATAGCGCGATTGGCGGCAACCAGTCTGCAGGTTCGTCTCCGACCACGGTCGGAGGTCTGACGCCTGGTTACATTCTGTCCACGGGAGGCAGCAACACCACAGGAGCGACGATTCCCTTGTTCTCGAATCTCGGCTCTACTGCGCCGACCAGCGGTCTCACTTTCATTAATGCGAGCAACACAGTTCGAATCGACGCCGTCCTTTCGATGGCCGAATCGCGCGGGTTGCTCAAAGTGCTCTCTCGTCCGCGAGTGGTCACGCAGAACAATATTCAGGCTCTGGTGAAGCAGGGCGTGCGCGTGCCGATCGTAACGCAGGCGCAGTTGGGCGGTCCTCCGACTGTGACTTACGTCGATGCTTTCTTGCGATTGACGGTGACTCCGCAGATCACGTCGGAGAACACCATCTTCCTGAACGTTGACGTGGAAAACACCACGCCAAACTTCGGTCAGGAAGTTCAGGGCAACCCGGAACTGATCACCCAGCAGGCCACCACGCAAGTTCTGGTGACCGATGGCGGCACGGTGGTGATCGGTGGCGTGATCCAGACCCAGAATTCGATCAATATTACGCAGGTCCCCTTGCTCGGCAACATTCCGATCCTGGGTAACCTTTTCAAGCACACGCAGGTCAACACCTCCAACCAGGAACTTATTTTCTTCATCACGCCGCGAATCATTCAAACATAGCGGCGGATGAAACATCTGAGCCGCCGGCCTGAAGAAACTGTCAGGCCGGCGGTTTTGTTTTTGGCAATGAGCGACGAGTATTTGGGAAGTCAGCATCCATTTTAAGATTTGGTCAAGTTTGTGTTCATTGCTCACTTGCTCATTGCTTCTTGTTACACTCTCCCCAATGAATTATCAGGCGCGCCAAGCCAAGCTCCGGGAGTATCTGGCCACGACCCGGTTCGACGCACTGTTGATAAGCCATCTCCCCAACATCCGATATCTTTGTGGGTTCACTGGCAGCGCTGGCTTTCTATTGGTGGAGGAGGCTGGGAGTGTCTTCTTCACCGATGTTCGCTACGACACTCAGGCGCATGAGGAAGTGAAGGGCCCGAAGGTGGTAATCGCGCGCAAATCTGTACTCGAAGGAATTGGGGAGTTTTTTGCGCGGCGGCATCGTCGCACCAAGGCGCGGACGATCGGCATCGAAGCGGACCATTTCACAATCACGGATAAAAAGCGGCTGGCCCGGAGCTTGCCGTCAGGAATCACCTTGAGAGACTCCCCTCCGGTGGTCGAGCGCGCGCGAATGGTGAAGGATGCCGACGAGTTGGGCAGGATCCGGGCGGCTGTAAGGCTGGGAGCCACGCTATTTGACAGGGCGCTCGAGGTGATTCGTCCTGGAATTAAGGAATCCGAAGTGGCCGCTGATATGGAATTCTCTGCGCGCAAAGCGGGAGCAGAACAGATGTCCTTTCCAACGATTATTGCTTCGGGTGCCCGGTCTGCTCTGCCCCATGGACGGGCTTCCGACAACGCCATCGCTCCCGGCGGATTCGTGGTCTGCGACTTCGGTGTTATACTCTCAGGTTATTGTTCGGATCAGACCCGTTCTGTATGGATCGGTGGCATGACGAGCGAGGCACGCCGGGCCTACGAGGCGGTACGAGAAGCGCAACTCGCCGCAATCGAGGCGGTCAAGCCGGGTGTAGCGACCGGAGATGTGGATGCCGCCGCTCGTAAGGTATTGCAAAGAGCTGGCTTGGGTCGATATTTCACGCATTCCACCGGTCACGGGGTAGGGCTGGAGATCCATGAGGCCCCCCGTGTTGCAGACGCACAGAAAGAGGTTCTGCAGCCCGGCATGGTGATCACGATCGAGCCGGGAGTATACTTCCCCGGCAAATGGGGCGTGAGGATCGAGGATATGGTCGCGGTTACCGCGCAGGGTTGTGAGGTGCTAACTCCGACCAGCAAGGATTTACTGGCAGTCTAGTCTTCTTAACGGCCGGGCAGGATCCACGCCCGGCTTCTTCGTGACCATCGAGAAGTCAGTTCGAAGATCAGCATGAATCAAAAAGAGCTGAAGGAACTAATCGAGTTCTTAATAGAGAAAGACATCGCCGAGTTCGAGTTGGAGCGCGGTGATGTCAAAGTGAAGATCAAGCGTGCCGGCGAGCACACGGTGGTGCATTCTCAAGCCGAGCCGCGCTTCTACGCCGTTCCTCCCGCGCCAGGCCCTATGGTCACGGCCGGACCTCCTGTCGCTGCGCCCGTTACTCCAGTTGCAGAAGCCACGCCTGCGCCAGAAGAGGGGCTCCACACAGTCAAATCGCCCATTGTGGGAACCTTCTACGAGGCGCCCTCGCCGGGTGCGCCTCCATTTGTGAAAGTTGGGGATACGGTGGAACTCGGGCAGGTTCTGTGCATCGTGGAAGCGATGAAACTGCTCAACGAGATCGAATCGGATGTGGCTGGGGAAATCGTCAAGAAACTGGCCAACAACGGCCAGCCGATCGAGTACGGCCAGGAGCTGTTTGTGATCCGGCCGAAGAAGTGATCCTGAACTTTCGAATCCCAAATTGTTGATAGTTGGTTCTTGCTTGTTGAATGCGAATCTTTGACTCAGGTCTTATTCAACAATCAACAATCATCAGTCAACAATTTTTTTCGAGAACCGAACACTTGCTGAATGCTTAAAAAGATCCTGATTGCGAACCGCGGGGAAATCGCACTGCGCGTGATCTGCGCCTGCAAGGAACTCGGCGTCCGCACCGTGGCGATTTATAGTGAAGCCGACCGCAATTCGCTCCACGTACGCTTTGCGGATGAAGCCATCTGCATTGGTCCTCCGCAGTTGGCGCTAAGCTACCTGAACATACCTGCGGTCATCAGCGCCGCAGAGATCGCTAACGTCGATGCTGTGCATCCTGGATATGGACTTCTGGCCGAAAATGCAAACTTTGCCGAAGTCTGCGAGATGAGCGGCATCAAGTTCATTGGGCCTCGGCCGGAAGTCACGCGGTTGATGGGCGAGAAAGAGAAAGCCCGCGCGGCCATGAAAAAGGCTGGCGTCCCGATTCTGCCGGGCTCGGATGGGATCATTGCATCTGATGGCGAGGCGCTGGAGTGGGCGCGTCAGGTCGGCTTTCCCGTCATTATGAAAGCGTCAGCCGGGGGCGGCGGACGCGGCATGCGTATTGTCCGCAATGAAGAGGAGTTGCCCGGACTATTCAGAGCGGCGCAATCCGAGGCGGCGGGTGCATTCGGCAATGGCGATCTTTACATGGAGAAGTACGTCGAGCATCCGCGGCACATTGAATTTCAGGTTTTAGCGGACGAGCACGGCAATGTGGTGAGCCTCGGTGAACGCGAATGCTCGATTCAGCGCCGCCACCAGAAGCTGCTTGAAGAGTCGCCATCCACCCAAGTCACTCCGGAGATGCGCAAGGAGATCGGCGAAGTATTGTGCAAATCGCTGGCGGAGATCGGCTACTGGAATGCCGGAACGATCGAATTCCTGATGGATCAGGACCGTCGACTGCACTTCATCGAGATGAACACGCGCATTCAGGTCGAGCATCCGGTCACGGAGATGGTGACCGACGTGGATTTGGTGAAGAGCCAGATCATGATCGCCAGCGGCGCCAAGATGCAGGACGTTCTGCATGGGCCGATTGTGCACCGCGGGCACTCCATTGAATGCCGCATCAATGCTGAGCATCCGGAGAAGTTCACGCCATCCGCGGGAAAGATTACGGCCTTCCATCCGGCAGGTGGAACTGGCGTTCGCGTGGACACTGCGGCCTACGCCGAGGGTGTGATTCCTCCGTACTACGACTCACTGATCGCGAAGCTGATCGTTCGTGCCAAGGATCGGGAAGAAGCGATATCGCGGATGTCGCGGGCGCTGGAAATGTTCATCGTCGAAGGCATCTATACCACCATCCCGCTGCACCGTAAGATTCTTGCGGACCCGGATTTCCGGTCGGGGAACTTCGATACCGGATTCATCGAGAGATTTCTAGCGAAAAACGGCAAGCGTGCCTCATAGCACTCGGCCGTTGGGCAGGCACACTTCACGATTCCATGATCCACCTACCCCGTCTTTACGCCATCGTGGATTGCGCGCCCTTCCCAGGCACAGAGGCTCTCATCTTCTACGCAGGGGAGTTAGCCGCCGGAGGATGCACTCTCCTTCAATATCGCAACAAATCCGGTAATTCGCGGGTGATGCTTGAACAAGCGCGGCAATTGAAGAAGCATCTTGGCGCGTCCGTGCGGCTGATTATGAATGATCGCGCCGATCTGTGCCTGGCGGCAGACTTCCACGGCGTTCATGTCGGGCAGGATGATCTTTCGGTGGAATCCGTCCGCAAGATCATCGGGCCTGACCGCTGGCTCGGGGTCTCCACGCATAATCCGGAGCAACTTCGTGAGGCAGATCTCACCTCTGCCGACTATCTTGCGATTGGACCGGTATTTACGACTTCGAGCAAAGAGAAGCCCGATCCCGTCGTGGGGCTCGACGGTGTCCGGCGAGCGAGAGCGTTAACCCGTAAGCCGCTGGTCGCGATCGGCGGAATTACCCGGGAGAACGCGGCATCGGTGATCGAGGCCGGAGCCGATTCCGTGGCGGTGATATCTGATTTGCAACGGGCTCCCCGCAAATCAGCAGAGGAATTTTTTCGCGTCTTGCGGTAAGGTAGGGCGTCGTCGGTCACTTCTTGTTAGTCTGCCGGAACCTCTTGTGGTCCGCAGATTTCATTGGGTGGCGAACGACCAACGACGGACAACGGATCCTCGGAGGCCCCCTGGGTACACCAACAACGACGAAGCCCAACAAGAGCTCTGATTGGGAGATCCACAGCCATCAGGACCAGGAACTGGTCAAAGGATTGGGCCTGACCAGCGCCACGATGCTGGTAATGGGCTCGATGATCGGGTCCGGCATCTTCATCGTCTCCGCCGAGATCGGGCGCGAGGTTGGGTCTCCGGCCCTGCTGATCGGGGCATGGGCCATCGCTGGTTTCATGACCATTGTCGCCGCGCTCAGTTATGGCGAACTGGCTGCGATGATGCCCCGTGCCGGCGGCCAATACGTTTACCTGCGTGAAGCTCTCGGCCCGCTTTGGGGATTTCTCTACGGGTGGACTCTCTTCCTTGTCATCCAGACCGGGACGATTGCTGCGGTCGGCGTCGCCTTCGGGAAGTTCTTGGGAGTGTTTGTTCCTTCCATTTCTTCCACGCAATTGGCTGCTGCATCTCTGGAAAGTGCCGCCGATTCACATTGGCCCGATGGTCCTGGGCAACATGGAAGTTGGCATCAATACGCAGAACCTGATGGCGATCCTGCTGGTCATTTTTCTCTCGATCGTCAACATCTTTGGCGTGAAGACTGGCGCAGCGATCCAGAATGTATTCACGGCAGCCAAAGTTTCGGCGCTGCTTGGCCTGGCGATTTTCGGGTTTGCGTTTGGACGTAAGGCGGAAGCTCTCCTGGCGAATTTCGGTGCGAGTTTCTGGCACGGCGCCGGTGCCGGCGCGCAGCATGCGGTTCAGGTCGGCGTGGGCGGGCCGGTCGTTATGGTCGGAACCCTGACCATCCTGGCGGTGGCCCAGGTCGGCTCACTCTTTTCCGCCGATGCCTGGAATAACGTGACCTTCACGGCGGGAGAGGTGAAGAATCCCAGCCGCAACCTGCCTTTATCGCTGGCCTTAGGAACCGGTGTTGTCATTGCGCTGTATATCGCATGTAACTTTATCTATCTCAGCGCTCTTCCTCTGCAGGGAATTGAGGGCGGGGCGACGATTCTTGCGCGCGGTATCACCCATGCCTCTGAAGATCGTGTCGGAACCGCAGTTATGACCCAGATGTTCGGGGCCTTGGGCGGGTATCTGATGGCGGCCGCGATCATGATTTCCGGCTTCGGCTGCGCCAATGGCCTGATTCTCTCTGGGGCCCGTGTGTACTACGCGATGGCCAAGGATGGCCTTTTCTTCCGGAATGTCGCGAAACTGCATCCTACCTACAAAACGCCGGCAGTTTCGCTGATGGTGCAGATGGTCTGGACCTGTGTACTCTGCATCTCGGGCAGCTACGGTCAGCTTCTGGACTACATCATCTTTGCCGTGCTGGTGTTCTACATCCTGACAATTGTCGGGCTGTTTGTCTTGCGCAAGACGCATCCCAATGCAAATCGGCCGTACCGGGCCGTCGGCTACCCGGTGCTGCCGATCATATATATTGTGATGGCTTTATTTATCGATGTCGTACTATTGCGCTACAAGCCGCAATACACGTGGCCGGGGCTGATTGTGGTGCTGCTGGGGATTCCGGTCTATTACGCATGGTCTCGTAGTGCGGTGAGGAATGCGGGAGCCAAGTCCGCATAACTGAGGAGAAGGCAAAGCATGTCATCAAAGCTGCTGGCAACCAAGTCGATCGAAGTGTTGATGGAGGAATCGAAGGAGACCGGCGAACACAGCCTGCGGCGCGCGCTCGGCCCGCTCAACCTGCTGACGCTGGGCATCGGCGCGATTATCGGGGCTGGCATCTTTGTGATCACGGGACAGGCAGCGGCGCAGTTTGCCGGACCAGCTATCTTGTTCTCATTCATTCTGGCTGGTATTGCCTGCGCCTTCGCGGGACTTTGTTACGCGGAATTCGCATCGATGATTCCGATTGCCGGCAGCGCATACACGTATTCCTACGCGACCCTCGGGGAATTGGTGGCGTGGATCATCGGTTGGGACCTGATTCTCGAATACGCCTTCGGCGCGGCTACCGTTGCGGTCGGTTGGAGTGGACACCTGCGCGCATTCCTTCACGACATCGGAATGGAGATGCCTCCGGTTCCCCACTCCGATTTTGTCTTGTTCGGCAGGCCGATGCACTTGACGTACGACTACATCGGCTTCCTGATCATTGCCGTCATCACGACAATCCTGGTCATCGGCATCAAAGAATCTGCGAACTTTACTACGGCGATCGTAATTTTGAAGGTCGCCGTGGTTTGCGTGTTCATCGCGCTGGCCAGTGCGTTTCTTATTTCTCACCACGGCCAGCCTAACCACTGGCACCCATTTATTCCGGCAAATACGGGCGAGAGCGGTCATTTCGGATGGTCGGGAATTTTGCGCGGGGCTGGCGTTGTCTTCTTCGCTTATATCGGATTCGACGCAGTCTCTACCGCTGCGCAGGAAGCCAAGAATCCTAAGAAGGATATGCCGCTGGGGATTCTGGGATCGCTGGTTATTTGTACGATCCTGTACATTCTTGTTTCCGGCTTGCTCACCCGATTGGTTCCTTATACGGAACTCAACGTCCCTGATCCTGTTGTCGTAGGCATTCGCGTCACCGGGCAACAATGGGCGACCTTCCTCGTCGAACTGGGTGCGATCGCCGGCCTGGCAACTGTGATGCTTGTGATGTTGCTGGGACAGTCGCGTGTGTTCTATTCGATGTCGCGCGACGGCCTGCTCTGGCCCTGGGCCAGCAAGATCCATCCGAAGTTCCGAACGCCGTACATCAGTTCGATGGTGGTTGGCCTGTTTGTCGCGATCCTCGCGACGCTGGTACCCCTGAATATATTGGACGAAATGACCAGCGTCGGGACTCTGTTGGCATTTGTGCTGGTAAGCGCGGGCGTATGGGTCATGCGCAGAACGCATCCCGACCTGAATCGTCCGTTCCGGACTCCACTGGTCCCGCTGGTCCCAATCCTGGCAATTCTCCTTTCGACCTTGCTGATTATTGGCTTGTCACCCATGACCCAACTGCGGCTCGTGGTCTGGCTGATCATTGGGTTGGGCATCTATTTCGGTTATGGCCGCAAGCACAGCAAGGTGCAACAGGCGATTGCAAATGGAACACCTGCAGCACCGGCTGGGTCCATGGCAGATTGATCTCGTAGTAGGCGACCGGCCCTCCGCACTGCGCGGAGGGCCGTTTTGTTTTATAGTCGTGGGTCGAAAGGCGCGCCATTTGTCGGTAGTCGTTGGTCGTCTCCAAAGACGCTCTTTCGCTAAAGACAAACGACGAACGACCGTAGACCGCCATGAAAGCCTTCCGTAATCTCCGAACCATCGGCGTCCTTCTCCTGCTAATCATGGCTATCGGCACCGCTGGATATCACTACATCGAAAGGTGGCCGTGGTTCGACGGCTTCTACATGGTGGTCACGACGCTCACCACCATTGGGTATCAGGAAGTGCATCCGCTCTCGCATGCCGGACGCATATTCAATGTTTTCGTGATTCTTGCGGGCGTGTCTCTGTTGTTGTTAGGAGTCGGGGCGCTCAGCCAGGCTTTGCTAGAATTCGAACTGCAGAGCTTCTTCGGAAGGCGGCGTATGGAGCGCGAAATCGGACGTCTCGAGGGCCACTTCATCATCTGCGGCATGGGACGGGTTGGCCGCAGCGTGGCCCGGGAACTGGCGCGCAAGCCGGTGCCGTTTGTGATGATCGACAATTCTGAGACCAAGCGGCAGCGCTTTGCTTCGGAAACCTGGCTGGTACTTGCGGGAGACGCCACGCTCGAACAGACTCTGCGCGAGGCGCAGATCGAACGCGCAAGCGGCCTGATCGCGGCCACGACCACCGACGCGACGAATCTGTACATTGTTCTCACCGCTCGCGGGCTGAATCCGAGCTTGAAGATTATTGCGCGGGCCAGCGAAGATACTGCCGAAAAGCACCTGCTTACCGCCGGAGCCGACTCCGTTGTGTCGCCGTATTCTTTTGCCGGGCAGCGCATTGCTCAGTCCTTGCTGCGGCCACAGGTGGTCAGTTTTCTCGATACCGCCACTACCCATCTCGGCATGGATCTTGAGATTGGAGAAATCTACATCACAGCTGCTTCCGCGTTTGCCGGAAAGACGCTGGAGAGTTCGCGCATTCGTCAGGAGCGCGGAGTGATCGTGCTAGCGATTAAGCGGCGCGATGCCATGCGTTTCAACCCCGCTCCGGATGAGCCGATTCAGCCGGACGATTGCCTCATTGCGATGGGCGAGCCAGCACAACTCCGCCAACTCGAGAAGTCTGCTGCCTCGTCATGAGAGTCACAATCCCATGAAGATCGTTAGCGACGCTGAAATGCGTGAGATCGACCGTGCTACGAGCGAGCGCTTCGGCGTACCCTCCCTCACATTAATGGAGAACGCCGGTACCGCTATCGCAGATTACGTGCTCGCCCACCACCCCGAAGAGCAGGAGATCACCGTATTGTGCGGTAAGGGCAACAACGGGGGCGACGGTTTCGTAGCGGCTCGTATTCTGCATGAGAAGGGCAAAACAGTTCGGGTGATCTTGCTTTCCGACCCAGGAGAGCTTAAGGGCGATGCCCTGGAGATGTACAAGCGTCTGCCGGTTGCGGCCACGATCATCCGTTCTTCCGCGGAGTTACAGGGTGATCAGGCTCTTGAAATGTTCTCTTCCGATTTGTACATCGATGCGATTCTGGGGACGGGATTCAAGCCGCCAGTAAGCGGCTTGTATGCCGACGCAATCGCAAGGATGAACGCTGCCGAAGGCCACGTAATCGCAGTCGACATTCCTTCAGGTGCCGATGCAGATGCCATGTCTCCCCAGCAAGGTACGATCGCGCGCGCAGATGCCGTCGTCACCTTCACCGCACCGCGTCCCGCGCACGTGTTCAGTCTGCTTACGAATGGTCCCACCTGCGTCGTTCCAATCGGGTCGCCTGATGACGCAATCGTTTCCTCACTTCATCTGAATATGATCGCCGCCCGGGACATTGCGCCCCTTATTAGCCCGCGCCCGGCCGACTCTAACAAGGGCAGCTATGGACACGTGCTCGTGGTCGGCGGAGCACTGGGAAAAGCCGGGGCAGCGGCAATGGCCGGAATGGCAGCGCTGCGCGCGGGAGCGGGTCTGTCAACGGTGGCGACTCCCAAATCTGTGCTGCCCACCGTCGCCGGATTTCATCCGGAGATCATGACCGAGCCGCTCGCTGAAACAGATGCTGGAACCATTGCCGCAAGCTCTGAATCGCGCATTGCTGAAATTTTGAAAGGGAAGACTGTGCTGGCGATTGGGCCCGGCATTTCGCGCATGCCCGAAACATCCGCATTCGTGCGAAAGCTCGTTGCGACCAGCCAGATCTCCGTCGTGCTGGATGCTGACGGGCTCAATGCGTTCGAAGGCAAGACCGCAGAGCTAAACGGAAAGGGCAGGACCTTGGTGATCACTCCGCATCCCGGCGAAATGGCGCGTCTGGCAGGCTGTTCCATCGCTGACGTGCAGAAAGATCGGCTCCATGTCGCTCGGGAATTCGCCGCTGACCACGATTTGACGGTTGTCCTAAAGGGGCACCGAACATTGGTGGTGCAAGCGGACGGTGAAGCCTGGGTGAATACCACGGGCAATCCGGGAATGTCCACGGGCGGTACCGGCGATATTCTTATCGGCATGGTCGCGGGTATGATTGCGCAACACCCTAAGCAGCCAACACTGGCAGTCTGTGCAGCAGTTCATCTGCACGGGCTCGCGGGAGATGTGATGCGGGAGATCGTGGGCGAGCACTCCCTTGTAGCCACGGACTTGCTTCAGGGATTGCCCGATGCCTTCGCCGGAACCCAGCAGACTGCTGCCGATAGCCTAGTCGTCTGGTAGCGCGGTCATCTGGACGCGGGCAGCCGAATGGTTTTTCCCTCCGCGGCCGAGCGCCGCGCCGCGTCTAGAATCTCCGTGACGGTGACGTTCGTATCCAAAGACGAGAGCGCATCTTCCCTGGCACCCTCGAGAACGACTGCTCTAAAATACGAAATCGAATTGTCGTAGGGCGCAGGTACGGGCTTCGCCGCAGTCTGCTGGTCGCGCTCTTCTCCAGCACGGCGTACGCGGATGTCATCTCGCTTCACCGTGATCGCGTATCCCGTCTGTCCATAGACTTCCATGTCCTTGCGATCAAAAGGCCAGTTCCACGAAGCCTGAATGATTGCCTGTGCCTTTGGATAGGTCAGAATGACAGTGGCTTCGTCATCCACGCGCGAATAAAACTCCGGCTTGATCTGCTGCGTCACCGCCGTGACTGTCTCCGGACGCTGACCTGTCATAAGCCAGGTCATTAGATCGGCGCCATAGCAGCCGAAATCAAAGAGCGCACCCGCGCCATTCAGTTTGGGATCCGTAAGCCAAGCGAGAAACTCGGGCTGGACTCCAATCTCCTTCGGCCCTTTGTGTCCATCATGTACGACTACTTTTCGAACTTCGCCCAGAATCCCGTCGCGAACCAGATTGTAGGCAGCATGGTTGCTCGGGTACCACGACGTTTCATAATTAACCAGCACATGGATATGGCCTTCGTGTGCGGACCTTTCAATCGCCAATGCATCCGAGAGGCTGACCGCCAGCGGTTTCTCCATCATCACGTGAACGCCGTGCCGTGCACAGATCTCCACCACGCGCCGGTGATCGAAGGTGTTTGTATAGACCAGAACGGCCTGCGGATGCGCCTTCGCGATCAACTCCTCCAGATCGGTGAATAGCTGTGTTTTTTCAAATCCATATCTGGATGCCGCCTGTGAAAGCAGATCGCGGTCCGGCTCAGCGATCCCGACAATCTCGATTTCAGGACTGTGCCTGGACTGTTCAAGAAATCCATGCACGTGGCCATGCACGAGTCCTACAATGCCAACCCGAAGCGCGGGATGCACCTGGGCCAGTAGTGTTTGCGGCAGGCAGACTGCCAGAGCAGGCGAAAGAAGGGCAAGGAGCAAATATCGGAACATCGGTCCTCCCAAGGTTTTGGAAAGCATACTAGACCGATGCTGGAGTCGGGCTACTGCATCTGCGTCCTACCGGACATTAACGAATAAGTAAACAGTCGGGTAAGTCCTTTAGCGGACAGCAGCTGCGTAGCTTGTCTAACCGAGCGGAGTGCGGAATCCGGACGAGGGGCTTCAGTAATCTATTACTAAACATCTGGCGGCATCATACTGATTTTGCCTATGACCCACTTCCCCCAACCGCACCCCTCGCGGCGTGCAGCCCGGGTCCAGCTTGGAGATTCCGTACTGGCTGCGATTCGCCTCGAAGACGGCCGCCGCACAAAAGCTAAACTACAAACCATCTCCGCCACTGGAGGGCTCCTCCGCTTGCCTCAGTCTTTGGGGCAAGGTGATTTCGTAGAAGTTGCGTTTCAGACGCAGGAGGGTCCGGTCCACGGCATGGCGGAAATCCTCAGCCCCATGCGGAGCCTGAACGACGGCGTATTGCAGCCGTTCCGTTTCGTGGCGCTCGAAGATGACGATCATCGCCGCTTACGGACCTCGCTCGAACACGTGACCGCGCGGAGCCAGCTCGGCATCAAATCAAGCGCCTTCTCTACCTACTAGCCCGCGCGTGAGGACGCCGGGAGTCTCGCTATACTGTTCGTGTGACTGTGGACCTCAATACACGCACAGTGCTCAAAGAGATCACGACCCATTCTGCCGACGAGACGATTGCCTTCGGACGATCCCTCGTCGATCTGCTCTCGCCTCCGAAACTCATTCTCCTGCGTGGCGATCTCGGAGCGGGCAAGACAACGCTAGTGAAGGGAATTGCCGCGGCTTTCGAAGCCGCCCCGGAAGAAGACGTGACCAGTCCTACGTTCACTCTGATTCACGAGTATCGGGGCCCGCGCGCGAACCTGTATCACGTTGATCTTTACCGCATCGATACTCCGCGCGAGCTGGACACGCTGGCCCTGGATGACCTGAGAGACTCAAACAGCATTCTGCTCATCGAGTGGGGAGAGAAGTTTCCGCGCATCATCAACGAGCGGGATCTGGAAATTTCATTTCAACGCGAAGGCGAGAATCAGCGGCGCATCACGGTCAGCAACTAAGAAAATTCTGCCGACCTAGAATCCCATAATGTTGTAGCCGCAATCGACAAAAATGACATCGCCGGTAATGCCGCTGCTCGCGTCTGAGGCGAGGAAAACACCCGTCGATCCGACTTCGGTGACCTCTACGTTCCTACCCAGCGGGGCGCGATCCTCGTGATTCTTCATCATCTCGCTTAAGCCGGAGATTCCGCGAGCTGCAAGCGTCTTGACGGGGCCTGCGGAGATGGCATTCACGCGAATCTTCTTCTTGCCCAGTTCGTACGCCAGGTAGCGGACCGAGCATTCCAACCCGGCTTTGGCGACGGCCATGACGTTGTATCGGGGCACGACTCTCTCCGATGCATAGTAGGTCATCGTCATGATGGAGCCGCCATCTTCCATGAGCGGAGCGGCCGCTCGTGCGACCGCGATCAGCGAATATACGCTCACGTCCATCGCGATCCGGAAGCCTTCCCGCGATGTGTTGACGAAGTCCCCTTTCAGCTCATCGGCGGGGGCAAATGCGACCGAATGCACCACGGTGTGCAGCTTGCCGTATTTTTCTTTCAACCTGGTGAACAGACGGGTGATCTCCTCGTCCTTGGAAACGTCGCACATAAAACCCTCGGCGCCCGGCAGGGACTCGATCAGGTCCTTCGCCTCCTGCTCGAGGCGCTCGTTCTGATAGGTGATGGCAAGCTTCATGCCTGCGGCATGCAGCCCTTGCGCAATCGACCACGCGATCGATCGCTTGTTAGCGACTCCAAAGACAACAGCATTCCGGCCCTGTAGGTCAGAAAACATGCCTTCTCCTAAGGAATTGGAAAGAATATCAGCCCCAGCTTCGTTTTTGCCACGGAGAAACGGTCAATCCGCGGCAACTTCGTTGCGAACAGATTCCTGCATCGGCCAACTGGCAGCCAAGAACGATAATGCGTAAACGCTGCCCAAAATCGCAAAAGCAACGACAAGGCTAACCTTCTGGGCCACGGCCCCCACACAGAGCGCGAGCACAAGTTGGAGAAATGTCCCCGCGAAATAGAACGTGTTCTGCACCCGACCCATCAGGTGCTGCGGGACCATTTCCATCAGGCTTGTATTCATCGCAATGCCGCCAACCCCACGTGCCGAACCCATTACAAAATAGGTCAAAATCGCGAGAAACAGGAAGCCCGAGATTGGAGCGAACGCAACACACACGGCCAGTAGAGCCATGGAAAACGCCACTGACCGCCGACCGCCCAGAAAAGAAATCACCTGCGGAGCATACATCGCGCTGACGAACGCTCCTGTGCCCCATCCCGCGTTGAGCCAACCGTAGCCCTTCGCTCCGGCATGAAATACCCGATCGCTCAACGATGGAGTCACGACGACGCCCGTGACCATCGCTCCAATGAATAGCGCCCAGCTTATGCCGAGCAACACCACTGCTCGACGGTCTCGCAGGAAATGCAATCCCTCGCGCATCTCGCGCCAGAATCGTTCAAACTGAGTCTCGGCGGCAATCAGGTCAGCTCGAAGCTCCTGCGGCCGCACAACAATATGCTTTCCTTTGCGAACCGCAAAGTAGCAGAGGAATGAAACCACATACGTCGAAACGTCAAGCGTCAGCACTCCGCCCAGGCCGATGTGGTCGTAGATAAACCCGACGATCGCTCCGGCAATTAGGAATCCGCCCTGTACGCCCGCGAGCAAAAATGTGTTCGATTGCACGAACTGCCCCTCTGGAGTCAGTTCCTGAATCAGCGCCGTGATCGTTGGCCAGAACATCCAGAAACCCGCGGCCACCAATGTATTCATCAGGTAGAGTTGCCAGACCTGCACCCGGTGCTGAAACGCAAGAATCGCAACGCCGACGATGATCAGTGCCCGGATCGCATCCAGCCACATGACCAGCCTCCGCCGATCTTCGCGGTCGATGACCACACCGGTGAAGGGAAGCATGAGCATGGCGGGGAGGGTCTGGAGCACGGCAAAGGTCCCCAGCGCCATTTCAGAATGCGTTGCCTTCAGGATGTACCAGGCCACCGCGGCGGAGTTCATCCCGCTGCCCACCATGGAGATCAGGTTGGCGGCAAAGACAAAACGCAATGGGCGCTGGCCGAAACTGGCACGCATCTCTCTACTTTAGACGACGAATGCAAAATCCACCACGGAGCCGGACCCACAGGAGTAGCCGTGATTCCACGGCTGTCTCGATTCACATTTTGGAGGCTCTGTCAGTGAGCATGGCCCTTGCGTGTGGCCGCATTCGGAGCTAGCATTCGCGTGCTACGCAAGTAAGCTCATCTCTCGCGCAGAAGCCGGAGGCGGACTATGCCACGCTGGAACCTTTCAGTCTTCGCAGTTCTTTTCGTTCTTGGAATTTCTGTATTACAGGGTAATGCCCAACTCGACCACATCGTAATTGCGGCGGGCACGGATGAAGATCACGCCCTGCAGGCAATCTCCAGCGAACAAGACGCGCAGAAGAAAGTGGCCATGTACGAAGATTTCGTGCAGAAGTTCTCGTCGAATCCGCAGGCAGTTGCTTATGGGAACTGGCAACTCGCGCAGGCGTATCAGTCGACCGGAGACCTGCAGAAAGCTCTCGACCGTGGCGACAAGGCTCTCGCGAGCTCCCCGCACAACCTCGACATCCTGGTTTCTCAGGCCAGCATCGCACAGCAGGCCAAGAACAACGCCAAGTTGATGGACTATGCAGCGAAAGGCGGTGAGGTGTGCCACTCCATAGCGAAACAGACCAAGCCGGACGGAACCAGCGATGAAGATTTCGCGCGCAAGCTAGCCGAAGAAAAAGCCGCCGTCCAGAATAATTGCGAATTCCTGGAAACGACCGGCTTCAACGTGATCACCGCGGAAAATGATCCCAAGAGCCGCATGTCGGAAATAGAGAAGTTCACTGCGGCATATCCGGATTCGCAGTACGGGCCGCAGGTGTCGAACTACGCGATGTACACACTCGGCCCCGGTCAGCTCAACGATCAAACCCGGTTGGTGTCCTTCGGAGAAAAAGCGCTCGCGTCCGATCCTAACAACCTCCCCGCACTCCTGCTCCTCGCCAACTATTACGGTGACGCAGGCAATGCTGCCAAGGCGGTCTCGTATGCACAGAAAGCTATCGAGGTTGCAAAGCCCGAAGCTCCGGACGCCGATAAATCTCGAAAGCTCTCGGCCGGAGCCGCTCATAACACCATCGGTTGGGCATATCTCAAGCAGGAAAAGACTACGGCGGCAATTCCCGAGCTGAAGATCGCCTCTACGCTGCTCAAGGGACAGGACGAACAGCAGTATGCTCGGGCGCTTTATGGTTTGGGTTTTGCGTACGGAAAGCTCAACAAGTTGACTGAAGCGAGGGAAGTGCTTACTGAAGCCGTGAAGATCTCTGGCCCACTGCAGGCGATGTCACAAGATCTGCTCACGAAAGTGAATAGTGCGCGCGCAAAAGGGAGATAAGACAACGGTTCGGATCTAAAGCTATTTCTCGGGCTTGACCAGGTCTTCCGATAAGGTCTGGGCCTTCCAGGCCAGTGTGCGGGCTCGCTCTACATCACCCGCAGCCACCGCAGTCTTCGACTGTTCCATGAACTGCCGGACCTGCGTAACCATATCCTTTTGCGCATCGCTCAGCTGACGTCCTTCTAACTTTTTCAGATTTGCCTCGGTCGCGTCCAGCATCGGAGTTGCGGTCGTGCGTGCCTGAGAAGTCTGATTTGCCTCATTTCCCGCAGGTCCTCCCGCTAGTTGGATGGCGGGCTCTGCCGTTCCTCCCTGATGCACAATGACTTTCGGCGGCGGACACTTCGCAGAATCCTGATTGGCCGGGCTTTGTCCCTCAACCGTCCCGCCGGAAGATGGATCCGGAGCACCGGACGACGTGGTGCTCGACGTACGTTCCGATGTGATGGCGCATGCGGATGCGGGTTTCTTCTTGTGCCGAACTTTCTTTGAAGTTGTCTTGGTCTGAACTGTGCTGCTCTTTGGGGAAGATCCGGTTGAAGGTGATATCTTCGGCTCTGCCGGCGCCTGTGTCTTCGCAGCTCCTTCTTGCTTCGAGCTTGCTGGGTCGCTCGCGGAGGAGTCCGCCTGAGGGGTTTGCGCGCTAGTTGTGCTCCATATAAGGGCAGAGCACGCGACGCCGCAAATGCCCATGAAAAGAATTTTGGCCAGAATCATTGAAGGTGTTCCGAGTGGCCCATCACTGAGGCTTCTTGAATTCTACGCTCTGCTCAGTGTCCACGAACCGAATTCTGACAGCCTAATCTTTACGTTGTAGCGCTGCATCTGCGGTTTGGACACGGCCACTTTCCGCCGTTCCCGCGAGAGGCACCTGAAATCGGAAGATCGTGCCTGCCATCTCGGCCGACTGGAAGTCCACGGAGCCGTAGTGCCACTGCAGAATCTGATAGGTCTGTGCCAGGCCGATCCCACTGCCTTCCTTCTTCGTCGTGAAATATAGTTCGAAGACCTTATCGTGAAGGTCCTTCGGAATTCCAGGACCCTGGTCCTGTATTTCGGCGATGGCCAGATTGTTTTCTTCACGGGCTGAGATTGTCAGGACGCCACCTTGCGGCATGGCTTGCACGCCATTGATCACGACGTTAAGAAACGCCTGCTTCATCAAGTCCACATCCGCCTTCACGCGAAGGCGCTGCTCGGGCATGTGCCGCTCGATCGCCACGCCATGTTGCTCAGCCTCTGGTCCGGCCAGGAGCGCGACGTCCTCCAGCAAACGGCGTAGATCAATTTCTTCAAGGCGCAGATCGCGCGGGCGCGTGAAATCCACCAGGGTCTGAACCACGCGGTCGAGCCGCCGGAGTTCGCTGTCGATGATGTCCATGTGACGCCGTGTATCGGGTTCCTGCTTGGTCAGCTTGTTTTGCAGCAATTGCAGATGCAACACAATCGCATTGATCGGATTTTTAACCTCGTGCGCGACTCCACGCGTGAGACGACCGCTGGCGGAGAGTCGTCTCGACATCTCGATCTCGTCACCGATCCGCTGGACCGATTCCGTATCGCGCATGATCAGCAATGCCCCGATCTGCGAGTTCTTCTCCTGCACAAAGTCAAGCGAGACTTGAATGCGTTTTCCTCCGGCCGCCTCAAATTCGCGTTGGGCGATAGGCCGCCTGCGTTCAAACGAATCGAGCAGAGCCGTTCCCAGAAGCGTGTCACGGGCAAACACCTCCTGCACCGTGCGCCCGAGCAACTCTCCTCGCGGACGCCCGAGAAATGCCTCTACCGGGGCACTCACCAGCACGACCCGCGAATCACGCGCAAAGAGCATCAGGCCGTCCTGCAGTTTGGCCATCAACTGATCGACGTTGTCTTTCAGCGCAGAAAAAATCTCTTTGCTGTCGCGAATCTGCCGTCCTAGATTCGCGATCTTTAAAGTGACCAGCCCATACTCATCGTGATTGGATTCGTCGCCGGCGAGGGAGTCTCCGGCAGTTACGCTGTCCAGATTGCGGCTGATTTCTTTTAGAGGACCGAGCGCGAGATTCGAGATCCCCGCTGCCAGCAGCAGTGACACGAACACCACTGCGATCGAGATGTACAAAGCTTTCATCAATCGTGCGGCGACTTCGCTCTTCAGGAACACGGTTTGCACACCGATGCGGATCGTGCCGAATGGAGCCCCGTTCAGTTCAAGCGGATAGGAAACGTCGTACACAGCCGCAGGACTGAATACAAGCCGGATCTGTTGCCGGAACCGCGCGCCCACAATCTTCTGGAAGTCCGGACGTGGCTGGATCACCTTGCCGAGCAGGCTCGCATTTGTATGCAAGAGCGCTTTGCCGCTGGTATCAACAATCGCCACGTCGTAGATGAATCGCCAGTCTCCGGGATCAGACTGCAGCAGATTATTCAGGTCCACATCGGTCTGCACGTATTCGGTTACGGCGCGGCTTACTGCCACCGGATCATTCGTGTTGATCGAGGTGCTGCTGAAATCAGGAACGGCATTCCCCGCGGCGTACGCCAACTGATGCGTCAGGTTCGTGGCCGTTTCGTACGCGTTGGCAATCCGCAGCCGCAGGATCTGGGAGATGTACAAGTACGAAAACGCGGAAACCATTGCCGTCACCATTAAGGTGATGGTCAGTACGATGATGGTTTTGCGTCTTAACATGCCAAGGCCAGTTCCTCGACCTTAACTGCTCGATACTTCTTCTTTTCCCGTGGCCGTATCCGAGGTTGCGCTGCCATATTCCTTTAGCTTGTTGTGAAGCGTCTTCAGGCTGATTCCGAGAATTTCGGCGGCTCTCGTCTTGTTATTACTGGTGGCTTCCAACGTCTTCAGAATGAGCAACTTTTCTGCCTCTTCCACGGTTGTACCCACACCCAGGCGAACTGCGTCCGGATCGTTCGCAGCCGTGCGAAGGGGGGCTTGGCCGAATCCGGGAGGAAGATGTTTCGTTTCAATTAACCCCGAGTCACAGACGATGACTGCGCGTTCAATGGTGTTGCGCAACTCGCGCACATTTCCCGGCCAGGAATAGTTGTTGAACTGATTCAAGACTGCTTCACTGGCTGCCGTGACTTTGCGACCGTGCTTGCCGCTCATTTCGGCTAGTAACAACTGCACCAGTGCGGAGATATCTTCCTTGTGCTCGCGCAACGGCGGCATGTGGATATTGAAGACGTTCAGCCGGTAATAGAGATCGCTGCGCAGCTCGCCCCGCGAAACCGCTTCATCCGGCACCTTATTCGTGGCTGCCAACACGCGCACATCAACCGCGGTTTCCACTTTGCTCCCCAGACGCCGGAGCTTTCGGTCCTCGAGAACACGCAGCAGCTTGGCCTGCGTACCGATGGGCATTTCCCCAATTTCATCCAGCAGCAGAGTTCCCCCTTCTGCCAACTCGAAGCATCCGGTGCGGCGTTCGAGTGCTCCGGTGAATGAACCCTTTTCATGGCCGAAGATTTCGCTTTCCATCAAGGTGTCGGGAATTGCTGCGCAGTTGATGGCGACGAACGGACGATCCTTTCGAGGGCTGAGATCGTGGATGGTGCGGGCCACCAGTTCCTTACCCGTCCCACTCGCCCCTGTGATCAGTACCGATGCGGTGCTGGGCGCAACCATTTCGATCAGACGGAATATTTCCTGCATTTTGCGCGAAGCTCCGCTAAGTCGGCCAAGGGATCCGCTGTCGCGCAGTCGCCGTCTCGTGGCCTCAAGCTCCGCGCGGGTCCCAAGCAGCGCGGAAGCGTTTGCAAGAATCGTCCGCAGGCGGTTGGTGTCGATTGGTTTGGTGATGTAGTCGTATGCGCCCATCCGCATGGCTTGGACAGCGCTATCAATCGTGCCCTGGGCTGTGACCAGGATCACAGCAATGGTCTGCGCTTGCTCAGCCAGATGTCCTAGCAGTTCGAGGCCGCCCATCCGCGGCATTTTCAGATCGGTGACCACAATCGATGGGGCCCACTGCGTCGCTTTTTCCAGTCCTTCCACCCCATCCCCAGCGGTTTCAGCGCGGTAGCCCCAGGACGAAACCAGTTCTGCCAGTCCCGACCTCTCGTTTTCCTCATCTTCGACGATCAGCACTTTTTCGTGATTCATCTGCTCTCTTGACCCAAATTAGCCACGGTGCCAGGTTCAGCCGTGCCACCCACCCCAGCTCTCCACGATACGCGGCGTGCTCCGCGGGCGGCAAGCTCTCACCAGTGTCAGGTTTCAATTTGAGACGAAACGCCCACTGCACAAATCGTTAACCTGTTGAGTCTACGCTTTCCCTTTAAGCTCCCGTGAGATAGAATTTTCCGTTCCACGGACAGCTCTCGTCTTCCGCAGATTTCTCAGTAGGTTTCCTTAATAACGTCTGGCTGCAGCAGTGCCCGGCGCACCATATATTTTGGAGGATTTCCATGACATCGAGTAGGGAAATGCGCGTACGCGGGACCATTTTGGTCTGCTTCGCCGCACTCGTCGCAACTGTCTTATTTTCCAGCTCAGCTTTGGCTCAGAGCGATTCCACGCCCAAGTGGGATCTCTTCGCGGGCTATCAATACTTGAACCCTGGAGGCACGGTTCCAGCAGCGGGTAGTGATCCAAGTAATCCAACGCCGTTTAAGTTGCCGGGAATGGCAAGGGGTATCGGTTCAGCCCTGGCTTACAACTTCGATCCACACTGGGCGGGCGAGTTTGATTTTGGCTACAACCGTGACACGGACTCCGGATCATCCGAATGGACTGCCGCCATAGGTCCCCGATTCATGTGGCGCACGGATTCCGTCAATGTATTTTTGCATGCCCTTGCCAGCTTCAACCGGTTGGCCTACGACAGTGGTTCCATCAGTAATAACGGAGTTGGCGCGATTCTCGGCGGCGGAATGGATATCCCATTTTCCAAGACGTTCGCCTGGCGATTGTTCCAGGTCGATTACGTGTATGCGCGTCAGAATTTCGCGAGTCTTGCTGCCCCTGAGTTCCCCAATCTGCGTCGTCCGACTCTCGAGGGCGCACGCTTGCGGACGGGCATCGTTTTGAGCTGGGGTGGGGCAGAGCCGGTTACTCCGGCGGCAGCCTGCTCCGTGCAGCCCACGGAAGTGATGGTGGGCGAACCCATGACCGCCACGGTCACTCCGAGCAACTTCAATCCGAAGCACACGGTCACATACAGCTGGACTGGAACGGGCGGCACGGTTACTGGCAAAGAGACGACTGCAACTATCGATACAAATAATGCCGCCCCCGGAGACTATGCCGTCACCGCGCACGTAACCGATCCAAAGGCCAGGAAGGCGAATGAAGCGTCTTGCACGTCGAAGTACACGATCAAGCCTTTGCCGCCAAAGAATCCTCCCACCATGTCCTTGTCGGCTAGCCCGTCGGAACTCGTACCGGGCGGTACCGTCAACCTGACCGCTAACTGCACTAGTCCGGATGGTGTGCCCGTCTCGGTCGCTAACTGGACTTCCAGCACAGGCTCCGTTTCCGGTAGCGGAAACTCTGCCACTCTGAACACAGCGAGCCTGCCTCCCGGTCCCGTGACTGTCAACGCAACCTGTACCGACTCTCGTGGACTGAACGCTCAGGCATCAACCCAAGTTACGATCCAGAATCCTCCCCCGCCACCGGTGGACAAAGCTCTGGAAGCGCGTCTAGCCCTGCATAGTGTTTACTTCGCGACGGCGCAACCCACAGCGAAGGACCCGACTGGCGGGCTCCTGCCAAGCCAGCAGAAGACCCTGATCAATCTGGCTACCGACTTTAAGAAGTATCTTGAGGCGAAGCCGGATGCGCACCTCACCCTCGAAGGTCACGCCGACCATCGCGGGACGGCGGCGTTTAACCAGGCGCTCACCGAACGTCGTGTCGCCCGAGTAAAAAGCTTCTTGGTTGAGCAGGGTGTTCCTGAGGCCGATATCGAAACCAAGGCTTTCGGAGCCGAACGCAACCTGACGGCTGAGCAGGTGAAGGAGTCCATCGGCCAGAACACGGAACTGACCACGGCGGAGAAGAAGCGGGCTCTGGCTCGAATCGCAGTAATCCGTATGGCCAGCAATCGCCGCGTGGATGTGACCCTCAACGCAGCTGGCCAGACGGAAACCTCCGTCCGGCAGTTCCCGTTCAACGCTGCCGACGCCATGAGTCTCATCGGTGGCCGCCAAAGCGAGCAGAAGGCTGTTCCCAAGGCTGCACCGAAGAAGAGGACGGCCCCTAAGAAGTAGGCGTCGAGGAACGAACGAGCGGAGGGCGATCTAGCCCTCCGCTTCTTTTTTCAGTGACGTGAGGGTTTTGTTAATTTCTACTGCGACAAAGTTGTCCGAAAGGGAAAAATCTACACGAGCCCGGCACGTATCCCTTAATCCAAGTCACTGATTCGACAGCCCTGAGTGTGGTATTCGGGTTGCCACTCCTCTTCCAGGGACTCTAGCGCGAACATGATTCGGGTGCATCTGTTGAACCTAACTCGACGCCTTTTGATTGCGCCAGCATTGGCCGTGATCATTGCTGCCGTCGGATGTTCCCGACAAATCGAGGTGCCGACAAACGAGACTGGGACTCAGACAGATCAGGTACCCTTTGGATCGGTCACATCGAATCGTTCCGAAAGCTCTTCTCCTGCCCCCGACGAGCAAGCGCTGAAAGAGGATCGTCTTCCATTCCATCAGGACTCTCAGACTCTCCCTTTAGGAACACTCCTTACGATCCGCTTGGAAGCGCCAATTGCTGCGGGGAAGTCGGAGTCGTTCGAAGGCATCCTCGACGAACCGGTCGTCCTTCATGGCAAGACGGTCATTCCAAGAGGCACTCTGGTGTCAGGTCGCATAGAGTTCGCCAGCCCTTATAGCGTTAAGCTGAATCGCGCATATGTGCGCCTCGCCCTGACATCGGTTCAGATTTCAGGGAATGACGTGCCGGTTCGCACGGCCAGCCTCTTCGCTCGACAACACAACCCCGTGGATCGTGCCAATCCCGTCAGTCGCCTCGAAAAAGGTCATCGATTGACCTTCCGCCTCACCGAGCCTCTATATGCGGTTGCTCAAACCGCTCAAGTAAGCCGATAAGTAACTATTTGTCGGGTTTTCCACAGGAAGATTCTCCGTTCTTGTGCCATCTGCCCTTACGCCGCACAGCCCTAGGTGTCTAAAGTGAGCCGAAATGGGAGTTGGTTGCGCTGTTAAACGCAATCAGTTCCATTTCGGGAAGCATGGGTGCCAGTGGTGCACTGAGCCTTTCCGCCGAATACTTCGAGACAAAAGAATGATGAGCGTTGCCGTCCAACATACTTGGCCTTCGGAAGATCCGATCTCGGATCTCTCCATGCTGTTCGCATCCGCACCGTTGGGTCTTGCCCGTTGCTCGGCCGACGGGGCGCTCGTTCCGCTGAACGCAGCCATGGAGCGGATACTGAGCGATTCCGGACTCCAGGGATGGCCGATTCTGTTGGCATCTCTCCTTCCGGAGCAGCGACGCGGCGAGTGCGAGAGACTTCTGCACGAGATATCTGCCGGGACACGCGACAGCTTTGCGATCGACTCACCAGCTGAGAATCTTTCAATTCATTGGACAGTATGGCGTCCCCGTTCCGCGAAAGGCGCGTGGCTGGATCCGCTCGCATCAGCGCACGAAACGCCGCTTCAGCCCGATCCTGAGCAGAAAAATGCGCGTCTGGCGACTGCAGGCCGTCTCCTGAGCAGCGTCGCTCACGATTTCAATAACTGGATTACGGGCATCTTGCTCTACAGTGACCTGCTCCTCTCCAGCATGGATTCCGGTAATCCCGCTCGCAAATATGCCCAGGAGATTCGCGATGCCGGCGTGCATGCTACCGGATTCGTTCGCCAATTGCTGTCGTTCACGAAGCCCGCCTCATCGCAGCCGCAACTGCTCTCGCTAAATGACATTGCGGAAGGTATGCACGCTATCCTGCTTCGCTTGATGGGCGAGAACATTCAAGTGAATCTCCAACTCGATCCGAATATAGGTCTGGTCAAGATCGATGCTACGCAGGCGCAGCAGATCTTCTTGAATCTCGTGCTCAATTCCCGGGACGCCCTGCCGCGGGGTGGTCAAATCCTCATCGCTACGAGCGACTGCAAAGTACAGTCCCTGAACGGCAACAGCCGAGTCTTGTTTCCTTGTGTGCTGCTTAGCGTCGAAGATAACGGAACCGGCATGGACGCCGGCACTAGAGCTCATATCTTCGAGCCGTTCTTCACGACCAAGGCAGGCAAAGGGACAGGACTCGGGCTCTCCACGGTGCACGGGATTGTGACCGGAAATGGCGGTCTTATCCACATAGACAGCGAGCTTAAACGCGGAACCCGCGTGACTGTGTTGTTGCCGGTCGCCTCCGGCCAATCGGCGCCAGCGCGCTCTCCCAACGATTTTTATCTTCAAAGCGGGGAAGTACCTTCATCCAACTAAAGAGGAATCATTGCCATGACGTCTGCAGCTCTCCGGTCCATTACTCCAACTACAACGCCGCAATTCGAACCCGCTAATTTTCTCAATCTGCTCATCATTGATGATGAGCGCGCCATCCGTGAGGCCTGTCGTGAAGTTGCGCAGTCCCTGGGATACACGACTCATATAGCCGACTCTGCAGAGCAGGCCTATCGCATGCTCGACCTGCAAGGTTTTGACGCGGTACTGCTTGACTTGCGTCTGCCCGGTGCTGGCGGACTCGATGCTCTGCGCCGCATCAAAGAGCGCCGCCCGGAGGCCGTGGTCATCGTCGTCACCTGATACGGTACCGTCCAATCCGCCGTGCAAGCCATGAAGAATGGCGCTTACGACTACGTTACCAAGCCCTTCAGCGTTGACGAACTCAAGTTGTTGCTCGATCGAGTGGCCAGCCATCTGAAGCTGAAATCCGAAAATCGCCTCCTGCGCGAGAAAGTGAAATCTAAACAGGGATTCGGTGGCATGGTTGGCCGCGCCCCGGAAATGGAAAAGCTCTATCGCATCATCGCCAAGGCTGCGAACAGCGTGCATCCGGTATTGATTCTTGGCGAAAGCGGCACCGGCAAGGAGATGGTGGCGCGCTCGATTCACTACTCTGGTCCGTTCCGGGACAAACCCTTCATCCCTGTCGACTGCGGATCGCTTGTGCCCACGCTGATCGAGAGTGAGCTGTTTGGCTATGTGAAAGGAGCATTCACCGGAGCCAACCAGAACAAGGAAGGGCTGCTCGCGATGGCCGAGGGAGGCACCATCTTTCTCGACGAAGTTGGAGAGTTGCCGGTCGATCTCCAAGCCAAAATGCTTCGCGCCATTCAGGAAAAAGAAATCCGGCCTGTCGGCAGCGCCCGCCGCATTCCGATCAATGTTCGCATTCTGGCAGCGACCAATCGCGATCTCGAGCAGGCGGTCATGCAGGGTGAATTCCGCCGCGACCTCTATTTCCGGCTCAACGTGCTCAGCCTCAAGATTCCTTCTCTACGAGAGCGCCGGCAGGATATTCCGCTGCTCATTGGGCATTTCCTGGAGCGCATGACCCGCGCCTCGGGACAGGAAAAGATGTTGAGTGATGATGCCATGAAAGCCATGCTGGCCTACGACTGGCCGGGCAACGTGCGCGAACTCGAGAATTGCCTTGAACGAAGCTACGCCTTTACCAGCGGGCCCCTGATCCAGGTCGCAGATCTGCCCCGCGAGATCGGAAATGTTCCGGTTCTCGAATCGTCGAATGGGAGTGGGAATGGAAACGGGCAATCCAAAATCATTCCCATGGCCGAACTGGAAAAGCAAACTATTCTGCGAGCTCTGACTGAACTCAATGGAGACAAACTTCAGGCTGCCCGGCTGCTAGGCATCGGGAAAACTACCTTGTATCGCAAGTTGAAGGAGTTCTCAGCGCAGGAAGCCTGAATCCGAAAGCCCAATCCTGAACTGATTGCTCGGAATCTCGTGCCGCAATGGGAAGTGGCAGTGCAGTCGATTCGGCTAAAAACCCATGTTTCCAGCGAGCACGCCTTGGCGTTCGGCGTGCAACAGGAAAGATCATGATTCTACTCATCACGCCGTCCGCCAGCGGGGCACAGTGCGCCGAGTCCCTGCATGCCGCCACCAGCCAGGAAGTTCACTGGGCCCCGACTCTGCAGCAAGCTGCTACTCGTCTGCGCGAGCAAGCCTACTCAGCCGCTGTTATCGATCAGTTTCTCCTTGAGACTGACCCGCAAGAAAGTGATCAGATGATCGAGCATCTGGGAACTGCGTATCCCGTTTATGTCAACTTCGGGATTTCCAACGTCGAACGTCTCCTGCGCGATGTTCGCTCCGCATTGCACCGTCGCAAACGCGAAGAATTGGCCGCCCGCCGCGCCATTGCTGCGCAAATGCAGAGCGAAATGCGCGAGACTCTCACCGCCATGCTGCTCTCCTGCGAGTTAGCCATGGGCGTCCCCGATCTGCCCGAATTCGCGACCGAGAAGATCCGCACCATCGACATTCTCGCGCGCGAGCTTCGCCTGCGCTTGGAGGTGAACTGATTCAAATTCAGCGCCCATAATATCTTTTCGCTATTGTGCGTCTCTGCGCGCTCCGGTAATTTTTCGCTGCTCATCCTTCCGTGGATCTGGGGTCCCGGAAATCAGAAGCAAGCCTCGAAGCACAGTCCAACGTGCCACATCACCCGTGTGCCCGGTTGGCGTGCAAGAGCGCGAACATTCCAGTGGGGGACGCGTGAATCGACACACTCCGGTTTTCAAGTACTCCTATTTTGCCTTTTTGATTCTGCTGATGGGCCTGACCGCAGCTGCGCAGCAGACTACGGGCACCATTCTCGGAACGGTTCTCGATCCCGTGGGTGCGGCTGTTCAGAATGCGTCCATCACCGCGACGCGGACCGAAACAGGACTAACCCGAAGCACCAGGACGGATCGGTCCGGCGCCTACCTGCTGCTGGAATTGCCAGTGGGCCATTACTCTCTGCAGGTCGAGGCTAAGGGATTTCAGACCTACATTCAGCGCGGCATTGTGCTCGACGTCAACGAGACCCCGACCATCCCCATTCACCTTGCCGTGGGCGCCGAGACCCAGCACGTCGATGTGCTGGCCGATGCCCAACTGATCCAAGGTACGGTCACCAGTCTGGGTGAAACCGTATCCGAGCGCGAAGTGCTCGATTTACCTCTGAATGGCCGCAACTTCAGTCAACTCGGCCTGCTTCAACCGGGTGTCGTTCCTCTCACACCCGGCCTGGCCGAGGCTGGAGGCTCGCTGCGCGACGGCCAAGCCTACGCGGTGAACGGCCAGCGTCCCGAGTCGAACAATTTTCTGATCGATGGAGCCAACAACTTCAACGGCGTGGACGGAGGCTTTGTCCTGAAGCCGCCGGTGGATGCCATCACCGAATTCAAGATCCTCACCCACAATGCCAGCGCCGAATTCGGAAACAGCCTCGGCTCGACCACAAACATCATCACGCGTTCGGGGACGAACAACTATCATGGCGCTCTATGGGAATTTCTGCGCAATGACGCCTTTGACGCCAGAAACTATTTCGCCGCAACTACAGAACCGCTGAAGCAGAACCAGTTTGGCGCTACGTTCGGCGGCCCCATTCGAAAAGATAAGACCTTCTTCTTTGGATACTACGAAGGTTTCCGCAACCGCCAGGGAGAGACGGTCGGCTCAACCGTGCCATCCTTGGCCGAGCGTGGTGGCGACTTCTCGGCTCTCTGTACTGCGGACGATGGGGGCTTTGTCGGTGGATTTTGCGCTAATCCGAATCACCAACTCTTCAACGTCTTCCTGAATCAGCCGTTCCCGAACAATCAGATGCCGCTAACGCCTCCCTATGCAAGTCCGCTGGCATTGGGACTGCTGAACTCTTTTCCGTTACCCAACACCGGACCGAACGTCTACACCTCAACCCAAGTCAATCAGCAGAACACAGATCAGTTCGGGCTCCGGTTCGATCACTACCTCGGTGTGGCCGACGTTTTCAATTTTCGGTACATGTTCAGCGACGGCAATCAGTTCAACCCGATCCCGACATCGGGGGCGAGCGTTCCTGGATTCCCTGTCGGCCAAGAGCAGCGCGCGCAAAACTTCGTCGCGCAGGATACCCACACGTTCTCACCCAGCACGATCGGGGTGTTCCGCATTTCATTCTTGCGGAATAAGTTCCTCTACGGCGAACGCACCAACCACACCACTCCGGCCAGCCTCGGCTTTCAATACCAGCCAAGCCTAGATGTGGCGGTTGGGCCTCCGTTTATGCAGGTGAACGGCTATACAACCATCGGCGATCCGATCACCGGGCCACGCAACACCTATGAAGATGCATGGGACTATTCCGGCTCTGTGAGTTGGATTCACGGGCAGCACGACCTTAAGGTTGGCGGCGGGTACGAGCACGTCTCCGTGAACGTGCTGCAGGGCATTGCGACCAACGGCTTCTTTGTCTTCGCTCCCTTCCCGGTTGTTCCGGACGCTTTTGCCAGCTTCCTGTTTGGCCAGCCCGTATTCTTCCTTCAAGGCCGCGGGGAATTCTCTCGTGGAATCCGCGGCAACTCCCTCAATGGCTACGCTCAGGACACGTACAAAGTCACGAAACGGCTCACCATGAACTTTGGGCTTCGCTACGAAATGCCGTCGCCATATACGGAGATCCACAACCGGCAAACGCTCTGGGTTCCCGGCCGGCAATCCAAGGTGATGCCTACCGCGCCCGCGGACCTGCTCTATCCCGGCGACCCGGGCGTCCCACGTGGACTGATCCCAACCTTCCGGAAAGCCTTTGCGCCTCGTGTTGGTCTCGCCTGGGATCCGACTGGAAGCGCGAAGTGGCTGGTTACCTCGGCGTATGGCTTGTTCTACGAGCCTTACTACACCGGACAGGGTGGTCCACTGCAATCGCCTATCAGCGCTCCACCCTATTTGCAGACGCAGCAAATCAGCCTCACTCCGACGTCGTTTCTGAATTTCGCGGACCCTTATAACGGCAACCCGCCTCCGGCTAACACGTTCGCCACCCCCCTTACGAACTTGACACTCACCCCGAACCTGCCCCTGCCGTACTCGCAGGATTGGGATCTGAACATTCAAAGATCGTTTGGCTCAGATCTACTGTTTGAAGTCGGCTATGTAGGGACGAAAGGGACGAAGCTGCCGCGTTTCATCGAGGGCAATCCGGCGGTTTACATCCCGGGAACCGACAGCAGCGGAAATCCGATTTCCACATCCAGCAACGCCGACCAGCGTCGTCTTTATTCCGGATGCACACTAGCCGATCCCGCCAACAGTTGCATCTACTCCTCGACTGGCCTCATCGCAGGAATCGCCAATTCTGCGTACAACGCGCTGGAGACCAGCCTGCGCAAGCGCTTCAGCCACGGAATTTCTTTCCTGGCGTCCTACACTTTCTCGAAGTCCATCGACGATGCCTCTTCCTTCAACATGACCGGTTCGGCCGCCAAGCCTGTAGCCGGAGAGAACGATTTGGCACAGAATCCTTTCGATGTCGGAGCCGAGCGCGGCCGCTCTCTCTTCGATTCCCGTCATCGTCTCGTATTGAGCTACCAGTGGACTTTGCCACTCTGGAGACAGCCTCACGGCTGGTATCAGCAGATCTTGGGCAACTGGCAGCTGAACGGAATTGCGACTCTGATGAGCGGAACTCCATTCACCGTTTTCGATTCGACTGATTTTTCCGTGCAAGGCTCAGCCCCGGAAATCAGTGGATTCTTCTCCAACCGGCCCAATCTGGTCCCCGGACAAAATCCAAACGCCGGGCCGCACACGCCAGCTGCGTGGCTCAACCGCGGTGCATTCCAGCAGATCACGCAGGATCCCAACTCGCCTGTGCAACAATTTGGCACCGCAGGCCGCACCATTGCCCAGGGACCGGGCTACGCGAACTGGGATTTCTCCATGTTCAAGAACATTCCCGTCGCGGAAGGGAAGGACTTCCAGTTTCGCGCCGAATTCTTCAACATCCTGAACCACACCAATTTCCGCTTGCCGGATAGTGACATCAGTTCGCCGACGTTCAACCAGGTTCTCGCAGCACTACCTCCTCGGCTGATCCAATTGGCGCTGAAGTTCAACTTTTAGGCGAGTGGCCGGGCGGAGCCACTGGGAGGCTCCGCCCTCTTTCGCAAACATAGTCCTGTAACTTCCTGCGCATGCGGACCGAAATTGCTTCACCTACGCCCTCCTAACCACTAGAATAGAGCCACTCGGAAGCGGCCTGCCGCGCCGTTGGCGGCTTCCCGCGCTCCGCTCCCGGAGGTTCTGTGCACGTCCTCGTCACCGCCGACTCGCTGTCGGGTTCTTGGACCTACGCTCGTGAACTCGTAACCGGTCTAGTCACCCGCGGCATCCGTGTCACTCTGGTGAGTTTCGGTGAAATACCGCTCCCGCACCAGACCTCCTGGATGGATCACCTGCACGGTTTAGATTACCGTCCAACCGGCTTCCGCATTGAGTGGATGCAGGAAGCGGAAGAGGATCTTCCCGAATCGGCGGCTTTTCTAATGTCGCTGGTGAAGGAACTGCGTCCAGATGTTCTGCATTTCAATCAGTTCTGCTACGGCAATCTTCCCGTCGATCTCCCGCGCATCGTGATGGCCAACGGCGACCTTATCACTTGGGCGCAATCGGTCCACGACCGGCCGCCACAACGTCTGCAGTATCTGGACTGGTATCGCAAGACTGTCCTCAATGGTTTGCTTGGCGCCGATGCTGTTGTAGCGCCTTCGGCGTGGATGCTCGATCGCATCATGGCTTCCTATGGCCGCCCTCGCCGCGGAGAAGTGATCTACCCCGGACGCAATCCCATCTTCTTCAATCCCTACGTCAGCAAAGACGATTGCGTGCTCGCAGTCGGACGCCTGGTCGATGCCAGTAAGCAGGTGTTCCTGCTCACGCAACAACAGCATCCGCTTCCGGTCTGCATTGTCGGAGCCGAGCAGACGGTTCCGGTGCCGCGCGTCCCCATACGCGCCGATGTAAAAGTCGCGACCGAGACAACTTCCATTGCCATTCGCGGCGCACAGACCGATGCGCAACTCCGTGCACTCTATAGCCGTGCGGCAATCTATGCCGCGACCTCGCGTTACGATCCGTTGGGAATGCCTGCTCTCGAAGCGGCATTCTCGCGGTGCGCCATTGTTGCCAACGATATTCCCAGCTTCCGTGAAACCTGGGGCGACGCCGCTCTCTACTTTCGTACCAATGACTCCGAAAGTCTGGCCGAGAATATCCGCCTGCTGAACGAAGACCGCGCCATGCGCCGCGCGTATGCCGAACTCGCGTACACCCGCGCCCGCGAGCGCTTCACTACGAAACGCATGATCGACCAATGTTTGCAGCTGTATCGCAGCTTGACCTCCGCGCGTATGCAAGCCGCGTAATCCTTGGGCTTGCGGGCTCCACCGAGACATTCAACCCGGCTTAGTGTTATCTTTCTAAGGCTTACTGGAAACCCGTAAGGTTGGAGGAATACGGTTTTATGGCTGAAGTGAAGATTACCGTGAGGCCTAATGGCCCGTTCCGTGTTGAGGCGCCCGAGGGCGCGGTCGAACTGGTCGACATCAACGGCAACAAGTTCGACCTCGCCGGCAAGACCGCCTTCTCGCTCTGCCGTTGCGGCGGATCGGTTAACAAGCCTTTCTGCGATGGCACTCACAGCAAGATCGGATTCCAGGGCGCCGAACTGGCGGTTAAGAAGTCCGAAGGACAGCCGTAGACTTGGCGCTACGAAATTGCAGCCGTCATTCGCTCGCGCAACGAGCTAGGCAGGTTTTGAGAATGGCGCGACCCAGTCGTGCCGTTGATTGTTTAGACCCCAAGTGCGCTCTGGGGCCTGAGGTTTACTGCAAGATCGTAGATGCTTTCTATGTCTAGTTTTGTAAGCTTCGCGAACGTGCGGAGGAGATCGTGGATCCACGGGACCGGGAACTGGGGATGTACCGCAAGATCACGCGCCGTGATTTCATCAACGGCGTAGCCGTCACCGCCGGGGCAGCCATGATGCCCTGGCAGCTATCCGCAAACACTAACGAACGCCAGAATTCCTCCGGTTACTATCCCCCAACTCTCACGGGTATGCGTGGCAGCCATCCCGGATCTTTCGACGCGGCCCACGCTCTTCGCGACGGAACTTTCTGGGATACAGCCGGCAAACCCGAGGACACCGGCGAAGGCTACGGCCTCATAATTGTCGGGGGCGGAATCAGCGGCCTCGCCGCCGCTCACTTTTATCGCAAGGCCGTTGGCAACAACGCCCGCATCCTCATTCTCGAGAATCACGACGACTTCGGCGGGCACGCCAAGCGCAACGAATTCCGCATAAAGAATGCATTTCGCCTCGGTTTTGGCGGCACCTTCTCAATCGAAAGCCCCGCTCCTTACAGTGCAGTTGCGAAAAGTGTGATCGAAGAACTTGGCATCGATGTTCCTTCCTATTCGAAGTACGTAAAGAAAGATCTTTACCACTCTCTTGGCCTTCGTCCCAGGATCTTTTTCGACAAAGAAACGTTTGGCGCCGATAAACTCGTCATCAACTTCAGCCCACGCGGTGGGGGCGAAAGCGAAGACAGTGAGACCGAATCTCCGAAACGACTCAAGCAATTCCTCGCCGAAGCTCCGATTGCCGAGCAAGCCAAACGTGACTTGCTCAGCCTCTACGAAACTCCAAAGGACTACTTCCCAGGTCTCACTTCAGACGAGAAGAAAGCCAAGCTTGCCCGCATTAGCTACGCAGATTATTTGAAGAATATCGCTGGTGTTCACGAAGACATTATCAAACTGTACCAGACACTGCCGCACGGACTTTTCGGTCTGGGGATTGATGCCGTCTCCGCACAAGATGCCTGGGGTTTCGACTTGCCCGGCTTCCACGGGCTGAAACTGGATCCGACTCCGGGAAAAGGAATGAATCGAGACGCAATTCCTAACGATGAAGCCGAAACGTATTTCTTCCACTTTCCCGATGGCAACGCGAGCATCGCGCGCCTGCTCGTACGCAAGCTGGTTCCCCAAGCGGTTCCCGGCAATTCAAGTTCCGACGTGGTGCTTGCGAAAGTGAATTACGCCAAGCTGGATCAGAAAAGTTCGCCGCTTCGCATCCGGCTGAACAGCACCGCTGTCCGCGTGAAGCATATCGGAGAAGCGTCCAGCGCCAAAGAAGTCGAGGTGACCTACGCGCAAGGTGGGAAGGTTTACACCGCAAGAGCGAAGAACGCGATTCTCGCCTGCTGGCATGTGGTAATCCCGTATATCTGCGAAGAACTTCCCGAGAAGCAAAAAGGCGCGCTGGCCCGGGCGCAAAAAGTTCCGCTCTTATACACGAACGTCGCCATCCGTGACTGGACTGCTTTCCAGAAGGTTGGCGCAAACTCGGTGTACGCCCCCCAGATGTACCACTCGATGCTCAATCTGGACTTACCGGTCAGTATCGGCGGATACGAATGCGCCGACAAGCCATCGCAGCCTATTGTCATTCACATGATGAAGGCCGCGTGCCACCCCGGACGTCCAGCCCGCGAACAACACAGTCTGGGGCGCATCGAACTCTATGAAACTACGTTCGAGACAATGGAACGCAACATTCGCGAGCAACTCGCTCGCACTCTCGGTGCCGGAGGCTTCGATCCTGCGCGCGACATAGCCGCCATCACAGTCAATCGCTGGCCGCACGGCTACGCCTATGAGTACAACTCGCTGTTCGATGATTTCTGGCTCGATGGTGGAGAGACGCCGTGCGAGGTAGCCCGCCAACCCTACGGGCGGATTGCCATTGCCAACTCCGATGCCGGTGCCTACGCCTACACCGACGAGGCGATTAACCAGGCCTACCGTGCCGTCGGAGAAATCACCAAGAGCTGAGTTGGAACAAAGCTAACACTGCCGGGAGACTCGCCGCACCCGAGGGCGTCCCTGTTCGTCATGCGAGCGATCGTTGCCGGCAGACTTACGGAAGGCTCTCCGCCAATTCTGTTCGCTTGCGAGCGGCTTCCTGTCCACGTTGACGAAGCAGATCAAAGAGGTAGCGATGGCGCGCGGCTTTAACCCGGTCTCCGCCTGCCTGCGAGTAGAGAACTCCCAACCAGCGATGAGCCGCAGCCAATCCCGGGAGAATGGTGAGTGAAGTCTCGAACGCTAGAATGGCCCGCTCTCTTTCTCCGAGCCTGGCGAGAGCCATGCCTAAATTGAAGTGTCCAAGCGGAGCAAAGTGCTGCAGCCCAACCGCAATGAGTGCCTCAGAAGCGGCTTCCTCAAACTGCCGCTTTCGCAAGTAAATCGACGAAAGTCCAACGTGTGCTTCTGGACTGTCGCCATCAATGTCGAGAGCACGCTGAAAAGCGCGCTGTGCATCGTCGAGCCGCTTGCAGCGAAGATATGTTTCACCAAGACGAAGATGCAGATTCGGCAGCCGCGGCTCTGCCTGTTCGGCGCGAAGCAAGCTGGCCAGTCCTTCGTCCGGCTTTCCGTCCGCTAGTTCCATGGTTCCGATGAGCCAGTCCGCCCAGGCATGCGGAGTCGTCTCCGTCTCGGCGCTCGCTTGCTCGGCCGCTGGCTGGTCTTCAAGAGAAATGCTGGTATCCGGTTTCTCTGGCTTCTCCGGTTTGAACTCAAGTACCTCTTTCAACTTGGCTCTGGCTTCGGTTCTTCGATCTAGCGAGAGATAACACTGCGCCAACTGCAGCTTAAATCGCATTTCCTTTGGACTCTCGCGTGCCAGTTCTTCCAGGAGCGGCAGCGCATTTGAATATTGCCGGCAATCCATATAGTCGCGGGAAAGGTTGTAGTTGGCTTCACGGACTGCGCTTGCAACAGCTTTCCCCTGATCGTCGGTTTGAGGCTGGATGTACCCCAATGCCACAAATTGATCCAGGACTGCTTGCGCTGCCGCAGGATCCATTCGCAGATCGGCGGAATGCATCCCGCAATTGCCTTCTTCCTTCTCCCAACTAGCAATGCGATCGATCGAGGGAGTTTCCTCAAATGCCTGCACAAGCACCCGGCCGTCCATGTCATCGGCCACCGGCAGCCCGAACAACGTAAGCGTCGTCGGGGTCACATCGAGTAAAGTCGCCCCGTAGATGCGTTCGTCCTGCCTGATATGCGGCCCTTTCATGCAGAAGATGCCGAAAGGACGGTGCTGCACCGCCGGTCCCGCCGGTTCTCTCGGGATACGCGCCGGGCGTAGGTGGTCGGAGTGGAAGCCATGATCGGATACCAGAATGACGGTCGTCTCCGGCCCTGCCAGACGCAGCAAGGTGTCGAGCATCATGTCGTGGAAACGGTAGGCGCCGTCCACCACATCTTTGTAAATCTCGAAGCGATCTTCCGGAATGCCCTCCATGCGCGGAGGACGATAGTTCATGAACGCATGGCAGAAATGGTCGATTCCGTTGTAATACACCGCCAGGAAATCCCACGGTTCGTTCTTGAGAATCCAGGTCGCGGCATTGTGAAGCGAGCAATTCTCAGCCAGGATCTTGGCAAATGTGTTGAGCGCCCGGTCCTTCTCCTGATCGATTTTGCCGGCGAGCGGAATCCATGGCAGGATCGCTTCCTCGGTGAGTTCGCCCGGATGCATACGCAGTTTGGCGAACACGTCACGCAGGCTCTCCGGGTGCACGGCGCCGGCGGGAAGATTCCACGGTTCCCCCACAGGAGCGCTGGCATGAGGAAACAGGTCCGATACCGAGATCCCGTTGATGGGTTCAGCCGGATGTCCAGCAAACCATCCCAGCACGTGCGTCTTATATCCGCGCTGCGTGAGGATGTTCCACAGCGCCTTTACCTTGCGCGAAGTGGAAGACACCGGTCTTACTCCGCCAGTATGCGGATCGGGCTCCATGAATCCGTGAATACCGTGCTTGTGCGGACGCTTACCGGTCGCAATGGAGTTCCAAAGCATTGGCGACAGGATCGGCTGAAGTGTGGCGATGTTGCCCATCACTCCTTCGCTGATCATGCCTTCCAGCGTGGGCATTAATCCGGAGTCAAGCAGTGGATTCGCGATTTTCCAATCCGCCGCATCCCAACCGACGAGGAGAACCTTTTTCGCTAGAGCTTTAGACATGATTGTTTTACTCAGCAGCTTCCGCAGCAACCGCGTATAGGTTCACGCCACGGACGAAAGCATGGGGTAGACAAGCGGTAGATCGTGCAGGCTTAGCACGCAACATAGAGAACCTCAACTCGAACTTCGAATCCCGGGCACGTTCTGGAGGATGTGGCGATATAACCCAAGCTAGAGTGGGAAGTCTCCCTGGATGTCGAACTAAGTCAGTCGCATCCAGGGTCGAACCGCGCGGGGGAGAGGCTCTTTGCTCCGGCGAGAATTACGTATCTACGATCATCCTGTCAAGATGAAGAAACTTGCATGCTACTTAGATTCGATAGGAATTCAACGGATACCTTCGTGCGCCGCTTCACCTGTGAGAATATAATCCGCAGAATAACGACGCATTTTGCGTCTCAGCCTTCGTCGTTGCGGATATGATTCGTTCAGTGCAAGCTTTGCTTCCCGCCCTCTTACTTCTTGTTTTCGCCGTGCCCTTTTTCGCGCAGGATAATTCCAACAACAACACGACTGGCACAATTCGCGGAACCGTGATTGATACTAAAACGTCGCATCCCCTGGCGGGTGCGCGCGTGCGGCTTGTCGGTCGAGGATCCGGCGGCGCGAAGTCCGCAACCACCAATGCAGATGGCGCATTCGTCTTCTCAGGCATAGCCCCCGGGCGCTACGCGGTTAACGCCTCGCAGGAGGGGTACTCCTCGGGTTCCCGCGGCAGCAACTACTCTGGAAGGTCGGGCTCCGCGATCGCTGTCGGTGCTGGACAAAGCATCGATGATGTCGTGATTCGTCTAGCGCCCGCCGGCATGATCGCAGGTCGAGTTACAAATGAACGCGACAATCCCATGCCGAAAGTCTTTGTGGAAGCTGTGAGGCGATCCTACCGTGATGGGCAGCTTTCGCTTACCGGCGCGCGCTCTGCATTTACCGATGACCACGGAGAGTTTCGAATTTCTGGGCTCGCTCCCGGAACATACTGCCTCAAGGTTACAAAACCGCGAAACTGGGAAAATGGTCGAGTTCCTTCTCTCGTGTATGTACCCGTGTTCTATCCATCTGTGGTTGATCCTGCGCAAGCCCAAACGGTCGAGTTACATCCGGGAGAAGAGTTGAGCGGGATCCAGTTCACACTCACCCCAGTAAATGCCGTGCATGTCAAAGGGAAGATCGCAACTTCGAACGGCAAGCCAGTCGAAGCAGCAAACGTTACACTTTCGCAGTTTGGATCCAACGGGTATGTCCGCGAGGATCAGAGCACCGGGTCCGGAAAGTTCGATATTGCGGGAGTTCCCGCCGGATCGTACACGCTGGACGCCCAATGGTCTGCCGACATAGACTCAGCGCGCCTCCTGACAGGACGGGCGACTCTCTCGGTCGGTGACACGGATGTAGTTGCGCCTGACATTGTTCTCTATCCTGGCGCCACGGTTTCAGGCCGCGTGGTGGTTGAGGGTGACCGAAAAGTATTGATGCCGCGATCTGCTTCTCTCATTCCGCTCGGGGGTGCTGGCGGATATGCGAGCACCTCAGTACAGGCCGATGGATCGTTTGTATTCCAGGATGTTCCACAAGGGAACTACCGCATTCGGCTTACACCGCTTCCCGGCGGCTACTACGTTAATCCCGACACAGATGCAGGGAAGAGATTGGCAACAGTGGCCGTGAATCATGGTCAGGCAACGGTCGAGGTGCGGCTCACTCATGGAGCAGGTCAGATTCAGGGTGTCATCTACCAGGATAGCGACAAACGGGTTCCGGCAGCTTCAGCCACGGTCGTTCTTCTGCCTGATTCGGAGCAACCCACAGCGGGAGATAACTACCGCGTCGTGACCAGCGACCGCTCCGGAAGATTCATGATACAAAGCGTCGCGCCCGGCGATTACTCCCTTGTGGCACTCGAGGATGTCGAACGCGATGGTCTGACGGATCCTGACCAACTCCGAGAGTTCAAAAATATTGGGCAGAGTGTGCGCGTTGAAACAGGCGGTAGCCTGGATTTGCAAGTGCCGCTGGCCGTTCCCGCAGGAAGCTCGATTCAGTGAAGCGCTAGAACAGCTCTCACGTTTGGACGCTCACAGTCCGCAGAAAACGAGAGCGAATCTGCCACGACATAACATCTACTGCTCGCCCGGTCTGGCCCGCAGTTCGGCAGCCTTGCTTCGCGCCGCCGCAGCTTCCTTCGTCATGCCTTTGGCTTCGTAGGTATCCGCCAGAGCGTTCTCGAGTTCCGGATCATCTCCGTCCCGCTCGCGCTCCTTCAGGAATGCAGAGATCGCGTCGTCATACATGCTGAGCTTCGCATAGCACCGCCCCATCTCGTAGTAAAGTCCGCCAATCGTCTGCGACGACGCCGCGACGATCTTGAACTCGTCAATCGCCGGCTGGTACTGCCCCTGTGCCGCCAGCACGAGTCCCAGCCCGTAATGACCAGCGGCGCTTTTCGCGTTCTGCTTCACCATTCCTTCGAAGGTCGCTTTTGCGTCATCGAAGTGGTTGCCGCTCAGATAGGACATTCCGAGATTGAAGCGTGCCCCGGCACTTTGCGGCATCAGTTCGACGACGCGTTTGAACTCCGCTGCTGCATCCGCAAACTGTTGCTGCGCATAGTATGCTTGGCCTAGTTGCGAGTGAGCCTGTACGGAATTCGGCTCCTGCCGCACCATTTCCTTCAGTTGCGCAACGGGATCCCCGCCTTTCTGCTGGATCTCCATCAACGCCTTCTCCATTCGCATCGGCCGTCCCCGCCATTCCCGAACTCCAAAGCCGCACGCGACCAGAACAATCCCGACTACCCCAAACACAGCCACGCGCCGCGACGCCGCATCGGAATGCGGTGCGATCTTTGCAATCAACGCCCCGAGAATCGCTCCACTCACCAGGCCCCCGGCGTGACACGCGTTATCAATCCCCCCTGCATTCCCACCCATGAAGACGTTGTATCCAATACCAAACAGAACGTTGAACCCAATGAAGAACGCGAGACTGCGCAGTGTTCCCTGGATCGCAAAGCGCGGAATCGAAAACTCGCCAAGGTAGAACGATGCAGCCAACGCGCCCGCCAGTCCGAAAATCGCGCCGGACGCCCCAACGCTCAAAACTCCCGGATTCCACGCCACGCTGGCTAATCCGCCGGCAATCCCTGTGATCAGATAGATACAAAAATAGGTCCAGCGCCCGTACAACTGCTCACACAGCGCTCCCAAATCCCACAAGCACCACATGTTGAATACGATGTGCCATATTCCTCCATGCAGAAACATGTAGGTGAAGATGCGCCACCACTGGCCCGATAGCGTGTAGGGCCCATAGTTCGCCCCGAAAGACACGGCGACTTGGCCTGGGAAATCGTTCGCAATTGTTCCGCTGGCCAATGCCATGGCGAGGAACACCGCGATATTCGCGCCGAAAAGAATCTGTGTCAGTGAAATCGTACTGTGACTTTTCTGCACCCAGGGGGCCGGAATGACCACCTGCTTGGCATCCTCATCATCTCCGCCACGCTGCGCCGCCTCATGCTGCACACACCACGGACAGATCTTCTTGAAACTCAATGGAGGCAGTTGCCTACCGCATCGAATACAGTTCGCCATGTCTTTTCTAAAGAGTATCAGTACTTCACGGGGTCGCGGATAGCTCGACCGATGAAAAACTGCAAAAGGCACGGATTGTCATGAAGGATGCCCGCTCGGCTTTCCTTCGTGAACCTTCGTGCCCTTTGTGGTCTAAGCTTTTTCGGACAGCTTCAATCTAATGAATGGTCTTGGTCTTTCGGGACATGTAATCCATAAGCAGATACTGACCCAGGGTGTAAGGCGTTGTGAAGTAGGCTTTCCCGCGACACATCTCCGTTACTTTCTGCACGAACTGCACCAACCCGTAATCCGATGCCAGCATAAACGTATTGATCAGCACGCCCGCCCGCTTGCACTTCGAAACCTCTTCCAACGTTTGACTTACCACCAGCGGATCAAGCCCGAACGCATTCTTGTAAATCCGCCCATCCTCAAGCGTGAGCGCCGAAGGCTTTCCGTCCGTGATCATCACGATCTGCTTCATGTCTTTGCGCTGCCGCTGCAGAATCCGTTGCGCCATCCGCAAACCTTCGCGCGTATTTGTGTAATACGGCCCAACCTTTACCCGCGCCAGTTGCGACAACGGAATTTCCTCTGCCGAATCATGAAACAGCACCAGCGACAGCGAGTCCCCCGGATACTGCGTCCGAATCAGGTGTGACAAGGCCATCGCTACCTTCTTCGCCGGTGTAAACCGATCCTCACCATACAGAATCATCGAATGCGAACAGTCCAGCATCAGGACCGTCGCGCACGAAGACTGATACTCGCACTGGTGCACATGCAGATCGGAGTATTCGATGTTCAGCGGCAAGCCAAGCCCTTCGCGCTGGATCGCATTCGAAAGCGTAGCTGTGATATCCAGATTCAGCGTATCGCCAAATTCGTAAGTCTTCGACGATCCGCTGGCTTCGATCCCGGTAGCCAGATCGCGCGTATCGTGCCGCCCGAAACTGGATTTCCCCAGCGATCCCAGCAGATTCCGCAGCGACTTGAATCCTAAAAAGTCGAGGCCCTTGTCGGTGATTTCAAACCGCGCCTGCTGTGCCTCCCCGGTCTGCCCACCGACACTCGACTGCCGCGCCGGATCGTGCGGCTCGTCCACCGAGATATAGTCTTCCTGCTGCATCCGTTCGATGATCTGCTCGACCATCTCGTCGAATTTCCCGTCGGACATCATCTGCTCGACCTGCTCTCGCAGATTCTCATCGAACATCTCGCCATTCAGCAACGCATCTTCAATGGCCCGCTTGAGCTCCTCAAGCGTGTGATCTCCCTGCTGCATCTCGTACCACATCGAATCCTGGAATCCGCTCTGCAGCAGGTAATCCGACAGCGCTCCGAGCAAATCTTCCATGCTCATCTCGCCCGCCGGGTCCGGCACGTATTTGGAATAACGAATGCGCTTCATAAAAATAGTGGCCAGTGGCTCTGTGATCAGTGGTTAGCCGGTGAAGATTTCATTACTCACTCGCCAGTAACCACTGACTACTCACGTTTCAGTTGAACTGCCTTCTTTGCCGATACGGCCTCTCATCCTCGAACGACTTTTCCCGCACCGGTTCCGGCTTCTTCTCGCCGGCCTTGAACACGCGTTCTTCGCTGCGTCCAATGCGCTTGTGCGCGTGCAATCCTTCAAGAATGAACTCCGCCGCCGAAACCTGTTGCTCGGCACTATCCTTCTGCGAGATGCCCAGCGGCCCCAGCTTGTCCGTCAATCCCTGAATTCCGCGAAGATTTTCGAGAGCTTCGGCCGCTGGCGCAGAATCCGACAATTGGATCTCTCCGCCCAGATCGAACCACTGCACAATCTGCTGGACGTTCGCCCCGGTGTAGTACTGGTCGTAAGTCTTGGCGATCGCAGCTCGAATCAGCTCGCGTCCAACGTGATCCGCGCCCTTCATCTCGCCCTCATATTCCAGTTCGAGTTTTCCCGTGATCGCCGGAAGCGCAGCGTAAATATCGCTGATCCGCGGAACCACGAATTGTTCTCGGTTTCGAATCGCGCGGCGCTCTGCATTCGAGATCACGTTCTCCATCGCCGAAATCGGCAGTCTCTGGCTCACGCCCGACCGCTTGTCGATCTTCTTGTCTTCCCGTGCGGCGAATGCCACTCGCTCGATGACTTCCTGCACGTAACTCGGCAGATGCAGTGCATTCCCGTTGCGCCGCGTCCATGCTTCCTGCGCAGTGATCGCAATTCCTTCCTCGACAGTCGCCGGATAGTGCGTCCGAATCTCCGATCCAATGCGGTCTTTCAGCGGGGTGATAATTTTCCCTCGGGCCGTGTAGTCCTCCGGGTTGGCACTGAACACCATCGCCACATCCAGCGGCAGCCGGATGGGATAGCCCTTAATCTGCACGTCGCCTTCTTGCATGATGTTGAACAACCCCACCTGAATCTTTCCCGCCAGGTCAGGCAGTTCGTTAATCGCGAAAATCCCGCGGTTTGCCCGCGGCAGCAACCCGTAGTGAACCGTCATCTCGCTCGACAGATCGTGCCCGCCGCGCGCCGCCTTGATGGGATCGATGTCGCCAATCAGATCGGCAATGGTCACATCGGGAGTCGCTAGCTTCTCCACATACCGTTCATCCGGCGTCAGATATGCGACCGGCATCGCATCCCCCAGACGCGCCGCCTCGTCGCGGCAGCGGCGGCAGATCGGCGAGTATGGATTGTCGTGAATCTCGCATCCCGCCAGGTACGGCATCTGCGGATCGAGCAGCGTCGTCAGAGCGCGCAGGATGCGGCTCTTCGCCTGCCCACGCAGTCCGAGCAGAATGAAGTTGTGCCGCGACAGAATCGCATTGATGATCTGTGGCACGACCGTGTCGTCGTACCCCACGATGCCAGGAAACACTGCGGCATCGCCTTTTTCCCCCAACCGCGCCACCAGATTCTCGCGCAGTTCGTCCTTAACTCTTCTTGTACGCAAACGCTCTTCGGAGAAGTTACTGCGGCGCAGGTCACCCAGCGTGCGCGGAAGACTCATGAAAGGAACCCCCAGATACTACAGTGGTTTGATTATACGCTGGCTGTTACAGTTGCATCTTCGACGTGGGTGTTCAAGAATTTGACGCGCATGAAAACGGATTGCCGGATATTTGCGTTTAGTCTCCACATCAGCAGGGTTGTGGCACTGCTATGCCTTTGCTGTCTCCCGGTACTGCCGGTTTACGCACTCAATCCCGCCGATCTCCCACCTCCTGGCCAGATCGGCGATGTCGTCTGCGCATCCGACTCCTCCCAGAGCTATGCCTTGTACCTTCCGTCCGCCTATGTTCCCGGCAAGAACTGGCCCATCGTTTATTTCTTCGATCCAGGCGGTCGCGGCCGTCGTCCGCTCCAACTCTATAAAGACCTGGCCGAGAAATACGGATTCATCTTTGCCGGCTCCAATAACTCCCGAAACTTCTCTGCCGAGCAATCGAAGAGCGTGAACGCAATCTGGCTCGATACGCACCTGCGTCTCGCGCTCGACACACATCGCATCTACACCAGCGGTTTCTCCGGCGGCGCCCGCGTTGCCGGGGCGATGGCCCCTGGATGCCCGAAGTGCGAAATTGCCGGAGTCATCGCGCACGGCGCTGCCTACCCCAGCAATCATCCCGTGGGCGAGAGACCGCTCTATTTTTTTGCCATCGGCAATGAGGACTTCAACTGGCCTGAGATCATGAGCGCCCGCGCCGAGCGGGAAGAGCACGGCCAGCCATATCGCGCGCGCGTCTTCTCAGGCCCGCATCAATGGGCGCCCGCCAACATCATGGAGGACGCCCTCCAGTGGCTTACCTTGAAATCAATGCAAGCTGGTGACCTCAAGCCAGACGCTGCATTCGTCGATCGGATATGGCAGCAAACGCAGGCGGAAGCCGATGTGGCGGAAAAAGCCAAAGATGCGATGGTCCAGTTCGAAGCCTACCGCTCCTTGGTGCTGGACTTCACTGGTCTTCGCGACACCGCTGACGCGTCCACGAAACTCGCCGCCTTGAAGCAATCACCCTCGTACAAAGCTGCTCGTAAACAGGAGCGAGACCAGATCAACGAGCAATTCAATCTGGAACGAGAGATCGCTCCGAAACTGAGCGCCTACCGCGAAGGGTCTGAACCCGATCCAGCTGCGCTTGCGCGCGAGATCGTGCAGGCAATGGGCGGACTGGCCGATCAGGCGGCCCATGCGAAGAACCAAAGCAAACGAATGATTTTCTCGCGGGCCTTCTCAGATCTCTGGGCGGAAGGAATCGAAAATGGCCAGCAGGAGCTTGCTGCCCGCCACTTCGATAAGGCGGAGGCGTGCTTCGAGCTCATGAGCCAGGTACGAGATGAGCCCTGGCCTTATCTACTGCAGGCGCAAACTCATATCGCTGCCGGGAAAAGGAAGGAAGCCCTCAAGGACTTGCAGCAGGCGGTGAATCACGGATTGAAAGATGCCGACGCCTTGGAATCGAACTCGGAGTTCGAGGTTCTGAAGTCCGATCCCGAATTCCAAAAGCTGGTTTCAAAATTGAAGCAAGCCAATTAGTGGACGTGTCCGTTCCCGCCGGCTTTCTCGCGCGTGCGCGCCACTCTTTTGAGTTTGGGAAGGATGCCTTCGAGGTACTCCGCGACCGCTCGGATGCGCTCGCTCTCCGATCGCATCGCCAGCAATTTTTGTTTGAAATCCAGATCGAGCGGCAGCGATCCCGCTAGATAAAACGAAAGCTGGTTCTGATCCGCCGCCGAGAGATCCTGCACCGCTCCGGCCAGCGACAGAATTTGCAGATGCAGTTGCACCGCCCGTACCTTTTCTTCCGGCACGGCATTTCCCGGTTCGTCCGGGACAAGCAGGATTTCTGCACGCAAGAACGATCGCTCCTCGTTCACTGCCATGACTTCGAAGCGCTTTCGCCCTTCCACAACCAGATCGATGCGCCCGTCCGGATATTCTTTTGTTACGGTGATAATCTCAGCCGTACATCCGACATCAGCCATACCTTCTTCCATGGCGCGCACCACTCCAAACGGGGCATCGTTCGCCAGGCACTCCCGGATCATCTCTTTGTAGCGCGGCTCAAAGATGTGGAGCGGCAGGGGAGCGCCGGGAAGCAGCACCACCTCGAGAGGAAATAATGGAAGAAGAGCCACGCAATCTCCAGTGCGAATGGCGAACTTGATCTGATTGTACGACACCGTTTCGTTACCTTGACTTGCCGTGCCGCAGGGAATACAACGCGAACATGGAACTCGACGGATCGGTTGTCGTAGTCACCGGCGCCTCAATGGGCATCGGAGAAGCCATTGCAAAGGAGTTTGCTGCAAAAGGTGCAAGCGTCGTAATGCTGTCCCGCGATTCCTCGCGCGCCGAAGCTGCTCGCGCCCGCATCGGATTCACCGACAGAACCGTGGCTCTCTCCTGCGATGTTCGCCACTCAGAAGAAATTGATCGTGTTCTCGCCCTCACCTTGCACCACTTCAAGCGCGTGGATGTTTGGATCAACAACGCCGGGCACGGACTGATGGATTCCGTTGCTCAAGTGGACATGCACGCCTGCCACGATCTGTTCGAGACCAACTTCTTCGGTGCGCTGTCGGCCATGCAAGCCGTGATTCCAGTTATGCGACAACAAGGAGGCGGGGCCATCATTAACATTTCCAGCGTCGCCGGACACATTCCTCTACCGTTTCACGCGACCTACAGCGCGAGCAAGTTTGCCCTGAATGCGCTCGGCAAGGCAGCAGGTGTCGAACTGAAGAAGGACAATATTCACCTTCTGACTGTCTGCCCGGGATACGTACGAACCGCATTCGGCCAAAATGCGGTGAAGGGAAGCGTAGCGAAGTCGGTACGTCCGTCCAAGGTTCGCGGCATCACGGCAGAACGCGTCGCGCGTGCCACACTGGAAGGCTACTTGAAAAAGAAAAGGGAAGTCACCGTCCCATGGACAATGCATCTTCCCGTGAAGCTGTATCAGCTATTCCCCGGGCTGGTGGAATGGGGCATGAGCCGCATGGCAGGATAAGAACGATTGCAGATTTACTTCTGATGAACACATGGATTGAAGACCGAAGCGCCGTTTTCCAATCTAAGATCTGAAATCTAAAATCGGTGCTCAGCCGAGTTCCCCCAGCATCGCTTCCATCTCCGATTGTGCGTGCAAATTTCCGGTGCGCCGCGCGGAGGCGATGCCGTCCTCTAGCATCTTCTTCGCATCATTGGTTCGCTCGGCCCGTGCCAGAGTCTGCGCCGCCATGAAGTATCCCGCCGTGTAGTCCGGATGATTCTCGATCAGAATTGAAAACTCTGCCAGCGCGCGGTCGAAATCTCCCGCCTTCGAGTACTCCATCGCCAAGTCCATAGCGCGCGAAGGCATCTTTCGGATTCTCCGTCAGTATCTCGTTCAGCGCTGCGATACGATCCATTGAGTCGCCCCTTGCCCCATCGAGGTTACTACAATTGCAGTCGAGCGAAGGTGGTCAGAGCGATTACAATAGCGAGTCCCTAAAATTCCCGTCGCGAGGGATCTCCATTTGGCCTGCCCTTATTTCATGCCGCTGCAAAAATTGGAAACCGGCAACTGGCCGCATCCGGCACGGCTGCCTCTCGGGTCCGGCTGGAGCGGGCACTGCACCGCTCCCGGTCATGTGGGAGAGTTGCCTTCCCAGGATGTCCTCGAATCCTTCTGCAATCTGGGCTATGCCTCCAATTGCGCGTGGACGCCTTCCGGACGCCTGTGGGACGCGGTTCGGTTCGCCGTCTCATCCCCACTGGCAGCCAGGCTAACCGAAAAGGATCGCGCGAATGCTCCAGCCCAGGTGTTGACGCTGTCCTACGTCTGCGAGCGTGAGCATCGTCCAGTCTGCAATGGCGAATTGGAATTCGATTTGGTCGCCGCGAAGTGGTCGCGAAGCCACGAAGATCCCCGGATTCAAAAGATGGCCGAATGTTTTCTGGAATCGTATTTGAAGAAGAAAGCGTGAGAACAAGGACATGATCGACGACAGTCTGACCCCACGTCCCGTTCGCGATTCGCAGTCTGAGATGGCCGAGATCGTTCTGCCCAACGATGCGAATCCGCTGGCCGCGCTTCTTGGCGGACGCTTGATGCACTGGATCGATCTTGCCGGAGCCATGGCCGCGCACCGCCATTCGCGCAACCACGTCGTGACTGCCTCCGTCGATCACATCGACTTTCTCGTTCCGGTACGCGTGGGCGATCTCGTGATCCTTCGGTCCTCGGTCAACCGCGTTTTTCGTACATCCATGGAAGTCGGCGTCAAAGTCTACGTTGAGAACTACATCAAGGATACCTCTCAACATGTTTCCTCCGCGCACCTCACGTTCGTCGCCATCGATGCCGACGGTAAGCGATTGCCGGTTGCCCCTGTAATCCCTGAAACGGAGGAACAGCGGCGCCGATACGAGGATGCCGGGCGACGTCGCGAAATCCGGCGTTCAGAATCCCAGCGTCGCCGCAGATGAATGCTGAACTCTCCAAAGTTTTGTGATTCTGATCACGGAACCAGGTTTTCAGAACCCGATACCCTGATGAAACCGAATTATGGACAGCGCTCTGTTAGTTCATCGTCTTCACTTCGCGTTCACCGTCACATTCCATTACTTGTTCCCGCAGCTCACGATGGGGCTGGCGCCGCTCATCGTTGTGCTCAAGACCCAGGCGCTGCGACGCAATGACGAAAGCTACAACAATGCCGCACGCTTCTGGGCGCGTATCTTCGGTATTAATTTCGTCCTCGGCGTTGTGACCGGAATTCCTATGGAATTCCAGTTCGGCACGAACTGGTCGCACTTCTCCCGCTACGCCGGAGGAGTGATCGGGCAAACCCTGGCCATGGAAGGGATGTTTGCCTTCTTCCTCGAATCGGCATTCCTCGGACTCTTCCTCTACGGTGAGAAGAAGCTCGGTCCGAAGGGACATTGGTGGGCGGCGTTCGCCGTTTTTCTTGGATCGTGGCTGAGCGGATTCTTCATCATTGTGACTGATGCCTGGATGCAGCATCCTGTCGGGTACAACCTTGCGCCGGATGGCTCGGCCCAACTCACAAGCTTCTGGGCCCTGATGTTCAATCCCTGGGCGTGGTGGCAATACGCGCACAATATGAGCGGTGCTGTGATTACCGGCGCGTTTGTTATGGCTTCGGTCGGCGCATTCTATCTTCTGCGGGGAAAGTGCGAGGAGTACGGGCGCGTATTCGTTCGCGTCGGGGTCATAGCGGCGCTGATCTCGAGTGTGCTGCAGGTGTTCCCGACCGGTGACGGGCAAGGGCGAATGGTCGCTCTGAATCAACCCGTAACCCTCGCCGCCATGGAAGCTCTGTTCCAGAGCCAGCCCGGAGCACCGATCGTTCTGGTCGGCCAGCCTGATGTCGAGGCACACAAAATTGACAATCCGCTGGTGGTGCCGAATGCGCTCAGTTTCTTGACCTATCGCAGATGGAAGGCGGAGGTGAAGGGGCTGAACGCATTTCCCGAAGATCAATGGCCGACGAACATCGAACTGCTCTATTACAGCTATCACATCATGGTAGGGCTGGGGACTATCTTCATCGCCATTGCCGTGGTTGCGACGTTCCTGATGTGGCGCGGCAAATTGTTTTCTAGCCCCTGGATGCTTTGGATTCTGTTGATGACGCTGCCGTTTCCCTACATCGCGAACACCGCGGGCTGGATGACCGCTGAATTGGGGCGCCAGCCGTGGCTCGTTTACGCGCTGATGCGCACGGCCGATGGATATTCGAAAACAGTTTCGGCAGGGAATGGCCTGTTCACGCTGATCGGATTTATGGGCATGTACACCGTGCTCGGCATTCTTTTCCTGTTTCTGATCCGCCGCGAAATTGAGCGGGGCCCGGAAGCGGACATTGAAGCGGCACACTAGCAGAGTTAGAGGAAGTGAAGGGATTTGATGGAAACGCTTTGGTTCATCGTTGTGGCATTTATGATCGCGGCGTACGTCGTGCTCGATGGATTCGATCTGGGCGCGGGCGTGATTCATCTGACGGCGGCGCGCACGCCGGCGGAGCGACAGAGCATCATGCGGGCGATCGGGCCCGTCTGGGATGGCAACGAAGTGTGGCTGCTTGCTGCCGGAGGCACGCTGTACTTTGCTTTCCCGCTGCTGTACGCCTCTGCGTTCAGCGGATTTTATCTGCCGCTCATGATCGTGCTCTGGCTGCTCATGTTGCGCGGTATCGGAATCGAGTTGCGCGCGCACATGGAGAATCCTGTGTGGCGTGGATTCTTCGATTTCGTCTTCTGCGGATCGAGCGCCCTGCTGACGATTTTCTTCGGCGCGGCACTTGGGAACGTGGTGCGTGGCGTGCCGCTTGGGGCTGACCAGTATTTCTTCGAACCGCTGTGGACCAACTTCCGCGTTGGGACGAACAACGGGATCCTCGACTGGTACACGGTTCTGACCGGCGTGATCGCGCTGGTGACTCTGACCATTCACGGCGCGCTCTACATCATCACGAAGACCGAGGGCGACCTCAACCGGCGAGCCCGCAAGACTGCGCTTGCCTTGTGGCCCTTCCAGGTACTGCTGACGTTTGCGGGATTAATCGCGACCATCTCGATCCGTCCCGGGCTGCTCGACAATTACAGGAACCACGTTATCGGCTTCGCTATTCCGGCCATCGTTTACATTGCGCTCGCGGTGATGATCCGCGGGATTCAGAAGCGGCACGAGAAGACTGCGTTCGTTGCTTCGGCCGTGTACATCATCGGCATGCTGGTGGGTGCGGCGTTCGCGCTTTATCCAGTCGTGCTGCCGGCGAGCACCGACCCGGCGCGCAACATCACCATCTACAATGCCGCCGCTGGACATCATGGCTTGAGTGTTGGATTCGCCTGGTGGATTCTGGGCATGATTCTGGCGCTCGGCTACTTCTTCTATCTCTTCCGAATGTTCAGCGGGAAGGTGCGGCTCGAGGGCGAAGGATACTGATCGACCGTTTCCTGAGTCTGGATCAAGTCTCGCAGAGCGAATCCGCGGAGGTGGCGGGAGCAGGCCAGGCAAGCGGGTATGACCATATGAAGGCTACCGTTCATAACTGACATGGTCCCCTTGATGCCGCGCAGATTGAAGACCTTCCTTGTGGGCGAACCCATGTTGGCCAGGGAAACGCCATTTGCGCTTGTATAATCTAACTTTGGGGTTCTTGCTTCTCTTCCGGTGAGTCCTCTTAAGTTTGCATCAGGAGCCGATTCCTTTGAACGCACATACGCCGCATCAGCATGGACCTGCGCAGCAAGGGCCGCAACCGCTGCCGGGAGTGGACACCATTATCGCCGTTGGATCGGGCAAGGGAGGCGTCGGCAAGACCACGCTGTCGGTGAACCTGGCGGTTGCGCTGGCCAAGATGGGACACAAGGTCGGGCTGCTCGATGCCGATGTGTATGGGCCGAACGTCCCGCTGATGTTGGGCGTGAACTCGCAGCCGCGCATGGTCGGCGAGAACCGCATCGAGCCGATCGAAGCGTTCGGATTGAAGGTGATCTCAGTGGGATTCCTGAATCCCGGGGACAAACCCGTGATCTGGCGCGGTCCGATGTTGCACCAGATCATCCGGCAGTTTCTGGGATTGGTGGAGTGGGGACAACTAGATTACATGATCGTGGATCTGCCTCCCGGGACGGGCGATGTAGCGCTGTCGTTGGTGCAGACTGTGCCGCTGACTGGGGCGGTGGTGGTTTCGACTCCATCGGATGTGTCCCTGCAGGATGCGCGCAAGGCGATTGAGATGTTCCGGCAGATGAAGGTCGATGTCGCGGGGGTGGTGGAGAACATGAGCTATTTTGTGTGTCCTCATTGCTCGCATGAGGTGGACATCTTCTCGCGTGGCGGCGCGGAATTGATGGCGAAGCGGTTTGAGGTGCCGTTCCTGGGAAGCATTGCGCTGGATCCCGAGGTGCGGAAGTCTGGAGACGGGGGCAAACCGGTGGTTCTGGAGGGTGAGAATTCGCCGCATGCCAAGTCGATCTATGAGTTCGCGCGGAATGTGGTGCAGCGCGTGAGTGAGATCAAAGCGAATGCGCCAGCGAACGTGATTCAGATTCAGTAAGTTTGTTGCGCATTCCGATGCTGTGGTAATACTTAGCGCCATCGGCGATTTCGACAGAGTGCAGAGATCCTGAGCCGCAAAAGCTGCGGCTCAGGATGACAATGCTTTTTGCTGAAAATGCTTCTAACTAGGGTGCTTTTCCGGCAAATCTTCTTAGACTCCACACTGCTTGTGGTTCGCCTTCTTTCATGATCAAGTCTGCCATCATCTTTCCTATCGCCGGGCCGTGTTTGAAGCCGTGGCCTGAACCTCCGCCTAAGAGCCAAACATTTTCGTTGGCCGGATGACGGTCGATGATGAAGTGACTGTCGGGCGTCTGCTCGTATTGGCAAACCCGCGTCTCCGTTAGCGGAGCATTTTTGAGTGCGGGGAAGCGGAAGGCTACGTATTCGCGGATTTGTTTCAGTGTTTCGGGATCGACGATGCGTTCTCCGCTGGTGGGATCGAAATCGGGGCCGCGAGTGTCGTCGGCGATCTTGAATCCGCGGCGGTCGCTTCCGGGAATGCCGTAGTAGAAATGATCGCGGTGATCCGCCCAGACGGGAAGATGCGGATCGCTGAATCGACTGTCCCCTTCTGGTGGGCCGAAGAAAAAGACGTCCTGCCTGGTGGTTTTCACGAGATTGCCGATTGCTTGCGGGAACAGCTTGCCGAGCCAGGGCCCGCAGGCGAAGATATAGATGTCGGCGATGAGTTTTGAGCCATCGGAGAGAAAGAACTGTCGAGCTTCGCTCGACCGGACAGCCGAGGCGGCTGTCCCCACACGCGCATCGCCATGCTCCACTTCCTGGGAAGCTGCGAACTGCTGGTACTTTCCTCCAGCATTGACGAATGCGTCTACTACTGCCGCACAACCGGCGCGGGCGTCGAGATACCCACATTCGGGTTCGAAGATGCCCCATTCGATGCCTTCGAAGTTGATTTGCGGCCAGCGTTTGCGCATTTCTGGCGTAGAGAACTCCCGGAAATGAATCTGTGCTGCGCGCAGCATCTCGACTGATCCGCGCTCGAAGGCGTCGTCGCGGCCCGAGACCATCCAGAGAACGCCGCATCGATGAAGAAATTGGCGCTTCCATTTACGCTCATATTTGTCCCAAAGCTTGAGTGCACGCGCGGCCAATTCGGTGTAAGGCTGTTCGGCACCGTAGGTTCCGCGCATGACGCGAGTTTCTCCGCCGGAGGAGGAGCGCGAGTTGCCGGGGCCCCATGCGTCGATGAGAGTGACGCGTGCGCCACGTTCGAGGAGATGGAGGGCTGTCCATCCGCCGAAGCATCCGGCGCCGATGACCGCGACCTGAGGCTTGTTCTTCATTGAGGCACAGAAGGATAGCAGCAAAGGCCGAGTTTCAAAGTTTCAAAGAACAATCGGCTTCGTGTTGTCCTTGGTTGCAGGGGCTGGGTTGAAAATCAGGAACCGGAGATCAGTGACCAGGGACCACTGAAACCTTGAAACCTTCAAACCTTCAAACCTTCAACCTTCAAACCTTCAAACCTTGTGACTCACTCGCTTGACAGGCCCGATTGCCGTTCCTAGAATCCCAACAGGATCGAAAGTTGATCCAAAAGCTAAGCTTTTGCATCTAAAATAGTTAAGCGATGGACCAGAAGCCGCTTCTCCCCTTCGGGGCTTGCCGCCCGATTTGAGACAATAGACATAGAGAGCCATGGCCGCTGAACCCAATATCGGGAATCGCGAACGCGAAATTCTGACCGCAATCGTCGAGACATTTATCTCAACCGGCGAGCCGGTGGGATCGCGGACGCTGGCGCGATCGAATCGCGAAGGGCTGAGTCCGGCGTCGATTCGGAACGTGATGGCGGATTTGTCGGATGCGGGATTTCTGGAGCAGCCGCACGCTTCGGCGGGGCGCATTCCGACCACGGAGGCTTATCGCTACTACGTCGAGCAGATTTCCGGCAAGGCACGGCTGGCGCCGCAAGAAGAGACGATGATCTCGGACTCGCTGGCGGGGATCACTGACGTGCAGGAATTCATGGAGCGCACCTCGCATGTGCTGTCGCTGATTTCGCGCAACGTGGGGGTGACAGTCGCGACGAGTGGTCCGAAGAACGCGCTGGATCATGTGTACTTTTCGCGGCTGGGAGACCAGAAGGTGTTGGCGGTGGTGATAACGCGGTCTGGGCTGGTGCGGGATCGCGTGTTGCGGCTGGATTTGCCGCAGCAGGATCTGGATCTGGCGGCCCGCTACATCAACGAAAATTTTCGCGGCTGGACCATGGAATCGATGCGCGCGGAACTCGGGCGCCGCATCGAAAAAGAGCGCAGCGAATACGACCGCCTTATGAATTCGATTGAGGCTTTGTTTAAACAAGGCGCGCTCGCGGCCGAGCAGGGATCGCAGGTGGTCTTTGTAGAAGGGGCAGCGAACTTGCTTGCGGCAGAACACGACCGCAACCGGTTGCAGGAGATGCTGAAGACGCTGGAGGAGAAAGAGAAAGTCATCCAGCTACTCAGCGCTTATCTCGATGTGAAGCAGGAGGCGGTGCGGGTCGTGATCGGACTCGATCAGGCGCTGCCCGAGATGCAGAACTTCGTGCTGATTGGCGCACCGGCGCACTCGGGGAACGAAGTGATGGGTTCGCTGGCGGTCATCGGGCCGATGCGCATGGATTACCAGCACACGATTACGGCGGTGTCGTACATTGCGCGCCTCTTCGACAAAATTCTTAACGAATCGGAGTAATACAGCAGTTATGCGGAAATCGAACGGAAAGCAAGAAGTGGAAACCGCAGGCCTTGACCTTGAGCACGAACTGCCCGCGGGAGATGGGGATCAGCCTTCGTCCGGGGCGAGCGGAACAGGTGCGCCCGCCACCGAAGGCGCAGGACCTGACGCAGAAATTCAAAGGCTGAAGGCCGAGCGCGACGTGGCATGCGACCGTCTGGCGCGCATGCAGGCCGAGTTCGACAATGCAAGGAAACGGGCGGCGAAAGAGCAGCAGGATTTTCGCGACTTTGCGCTGGCGGACACCATCAAAACGTTGCTGCCGGTCGTGGATAGCTTCGAGCGTGCGCTGCAGGCGAAATCGGAAGGCGGGGAGTTCCGCGCGGGCGTGGAACTGATTTACAAGCAGTTGCAGGATGCGCTATCGAAGCTCGGCGTGCAGCCTATCGCAGCCAAGGGGCAGCCGTTTGATCCGCGGATCCATGAGGCCATCGAGATGGTGGAAACTTCTGATGCTCCCGATCATCAGGTGCTGGACGAATGGCAGCGCGGATATAAATACAAGGATCGGCTGCTGCGTCCGGCGATGGTGCGGGTCGCGAAGAATTCGGGATCGTAGGCCAGACAAAATCCAGAATGTGTTCCGGCAAGCAATCCTTTGTGCGTAGGGAAAGGCCTATTTGACGACAAACGCAAAACGAGATTACTACGAGGTGCTGGGCGTAGGCCGCACAGTGACCGAGATCGAGTTGAAGAGCGCGTATCGCAAGCTCGCGCTGCAATACCATCCTGACCGCAATCCCAACAATCCTGACGCGGAGGAGAAGTTCAAAGAAGTCAGTGAGGCGTACGCAGTGCTCGCGGACTCTGAGAAGCGCGCGGTTTACGACCGCTATGGGCATGCCGGACTGGGTGGGGCCGCCAGTCAGAGCGCGGGATTCGATCCGGCCGTATTCCAGGATTTCAGCGACATCTTTGGCGAGTTCTTCGGGTTTGGCGACATGTTCGGCGGCGGAGGGCGTCGTCGCAGCCGTACGCAACGCGGCGCGGATCTGCGGGAGGATCTGACGCTGGAGTTTGAAGAAGCCTACTTCGGGACCGAGACCAAGGTTACGGTCCGGCGGCATGAAGCATGCGAAGAGTGTCATGGATCGGGATCAGCGCCAGGCAAAGGTCCGACGACCTGCCGTTCGTGCAACGGGCGCGGGCAGGTGCGGTATCAACAGGGATTCTTCAGCATTGCGCGGACCTGTCCTACCTGTCAGGGAACAGGCAATGTGATTACAGATCCGTGTCCGAAGTGCAAGGGAGAAGGACGTCTGTTGCGGCAGCGCGCGGTCGATGCGAAGGTTCCCCCGGGTGTGGAAGACGGCACGCGCATTCGTTTCTCTGGTGCAGGGGAAGTGGGACAGTTTGGGGGTCCGGCGGGCGACCTTTATGTTGTGCTGCATGTGAAGGATCATCCATTCTTCGCGCGGGAAGGGAATGATCTGCACTGCGTAGTCCCGATTTCTGTGCCGCAGGCCGCGATGGGCGCGGAACTTCGTGTTCCGACGATGGAAGGCGAGCATAACCTGAAGATTCCCGAAGGGACGCAGCCGGGGACGGTATTTCGCATTCGCAATAAGGGTGTTCCGGTGCTGAACGGGCATGGCAAAGGAGATCTCTACGTCGAAGTGCGCGTGCAGGTCCCGACCAAGCTGAACAAGCGGCAGAAGGAATTGCTCGCGGAGCTGGATGCGATTTCTAAAGTCGATAATCAGCCCCTACTACGATCGTTGCTGGGCAAGATGAAAGACATGTTCCAGTAGCGGCCTGCAACTCCTTAACTGCCCACAGAACATGACTCGCCGCCGATGGATTGCCGACGAAGTCCTCGATAACCGCGCCTCTCTCACCGGCGATCACGCCGATCATCTCATTCGCGTCCTGCGGGCCCGGATGGGACAGGAATTCGATGTCGTGGCTGCGGGCGTGGTGCGCCGTGGCCGTATTGTCGCGATCGCGGAACGCCGCGTCGAATTCGAATTAGGGGAAGAGATACAGTCCGCGCCGGCGGCCAATGTCACGCTCTTGCTGGCTATCTTCAAATTCGATCGCATGGAATGGGCGATCGAGAAGTGTACGGAGCTGGGTGTCTCGAAGATTGTTCCTCTGATTGCACGGCGCACTGAAACGCATCTCGCCGCCGCTGCTGCAAAGCGCGTGGAGCGATGGCGGAGAATCGCGGTGCAGGCCGCGGAACAATCGCGGCGGACCGCGCCTCCGGAGATCGCGAATCCAGTCAAACTTCGCGAAGTCTTAACGACGCCCACGAAGTGGCGCATTGTGCTGGCAGAGACGGAGCAAGATGCGCGATTGCGCGACGTTGTCGTAGAGCCTCAGGGAGATGCAATCCTGGCGATCGGCCCTGAGGGTGGGTGGACGGAAGATGAACTGAAGCTTTTTCGGGACAGCGGTTGGTCATCGGTGACGCTTGGGGCGACTATCTTGCGTGCTGACACCGCCGCCATTGCGGCAACCGCGCTGGTAATTTCTATTTTGAGCGAGTAACCGGTATTCTTCGCAGGAGAGAATGATTCATGAAGAGTGGGCATATTTATTTTGAGATTCAGACAGACGATCCCCAGCGTGCCATAAACTTCTATTCCAAAGTCTTTGGTTGGAAATTCACTGACATTCCGGATTTACCCATTCCGTACTGGACGATTGAGACAGGTGGATCCCGAGGGGGATTGTTAAAGCGTCCGGCGAAAACGCCTCCTGCGCAATGCGGCACGAATGCGTTTGTGTGTTCGCTGGAGGTCGAGAATTTCGATGCGGTCGCGAAGGCGATTGAGCAGCTTGGTGGGATTGTGGCTCTGCCAAAATTCGCCGTGCCCAAAACTTGCTGGCAGGGATATTTCGTTGATCCGGAAGGGAATACGTTCGGGATCTTCCAGGTGGATGCGAACGCGGGATAGGCCGGTCTAGTGAGGTCCGAGGGATCTTTTGCGTTTCCTGCCTCGAAGCAACACGCTCAGATCGTCTTCGCGTTTTTCGGAAAAGATGATACGTACTTTCCTCCGGCACAGAAAGCAATGATCAATCTCCAGGTGAATGACCTCGATGGACTGTGGGACCGTTTGATAGAAGAAGGTGTCACCGTCGATCCAAAACGCGAAAGGTACGATTTCGGAAAGTTTGGCTGGTTCACCGACCCGGAAGGAAATCGCGTCGAGCTTTGGCAGCCGGTCGCAACTGAGTGATGCCGAGGTCCACCAAGGTTGGCCCTCGGAAGGGAGCTTCCCGGAAGCGATAATTGGCCCGACAAAGAACTGTACCCAGGCGGTAATTTCCCAGAGAGCATTTCCCCTTTTCCGCACAGGCTTCCTCATTCATATGAGTGATATCCTGAGCCGCAATGGCTGTGTCGAAGTCCAACTCGCGTCCCGCTCCATTCACTCCCGATGATCGCCAAAGCGAGGCGATTGAGCACGTTCATGGGCCGATGCTCGTTGTAGCTGGCGCCGGCACTGGCAAGACTTCCGTCCTGACTCATCGAATCGAGCGCCTGGTTCGCGAAGGGCATGCGCAGCCCGATGAGATCCTCGCGCTCACCTACACCGTCAACGCGGCGAACGAGATGAAGGAGCGTGTGCGCAAGTTGCTGGGCGGAAAGTCCGTTCAGGCGGCCACGTTTCACGATTACTGCCTGCAACTGCTCAAGCGCGTGGGGAAAGACTTTGGCGTTCTGGACGACAAAGACTTATGGATTTACCTGCGCCGCAGGATTCGTGAGCTTCGTCTGGAGCATTACATACGAGCGGCGAATATCGGCCAGTTCCTGACCGATCTGCTGGATTTTGTCAGCCGCTGTCACGACGAACTGGTGACGCCGCAGAGATACGAGGACTATGTACAGCGGCTGGAGCGGCGAGAAGTGCCGATTCCGCGAGTGGTGAAGTCCAAAACTGCGCTCGACGATGCCGAAGTGATCGGCCGTTGCCAGGAGATCGCGCGCGTGTTCTCCACCATGGAACGATGGCTTGAAGAGGAGAATCTTGGCAGCTTCAGCCACATGATCACGCGGGCGCACGCTCTGCTGCATTCGGATGATTCGGTGTTGCGTGAGGCGCGGGCCAAGGCTCGATTCATTCTGGCCGATGAGTTTCAGGACGCGAACGTCGCGCAGATCAAGATTCTGGCGCGCATTGCCGGAGAGCAGGGGAACCTGTTCGCAGTGGGAGATCCCGATCAGTCGATTTACCGATTCCGCGGAGCATCGAGCGAGGCGTTCGATCTCTTCTATCGGAGCTTTCCGGCTGCGAAGCTGGTGGTTCTGGAGAAGAACCGAAGGTCGACGACTCCGATTCTTCAGACGGCCTTTGCGCTGATCGATGTGAACCCGCCCGTGTTCACGAACCGGTCCGATGGTGCGCTGGGGTATCAACGGACGCCGCTCATCTCTGCCCGCGAGGAACAGGATGTACAGGCGGGAATGCAGCTGCAGAGCACTCCTGTGACGGCGGTTATTCTCAGTCAGAAGAGTTCCGAGGCCGGGGATCTGGTCAGCTACCTGCGCGACGCGCAAAGAAAATTCAAGCGCCGTTGGTCCGATTTCGGCGTTCTGTACCGCTCGCACTATCACCGCGATGAACTGGTGCAGGAACTTGCCGAGGCCGATATCCCATTCGTGATTGAAAGCATGGATGTCTCGGATACTCCGGAGTGCCGCGATCTGTTCGCGTGCCTGAACGCGGTGGTTTCGAGCGGAGATGACGTAAGCCTTTTCCGGGTGGCGGGCCTGCCTTGCTTTCGCGTGAATGCGGAGCAACTGCGGCAAGTGATGCGGGCGATTGCCCGGGAGAATCGGGAGGCCGTAGTCGTTCCGCTGTCGTCTGCGCTCGACCGGGTTGACGGCGGCGCTGATGTTCTGAGGGCGATCCAGAGTGCGCGGGAGGAGACACGGCGGCGGGAAGCGAAAGGACGTGCGGCTTTCGAGGTCATTGTGCGGCAGTTTGCCCTGGATACAACGTCCCCCATTCTGCAAGCCGCTCTGTACTTCGTGCAGCAGTGGGAGCTCAAGAAGATCAATAAGACCACAAACCTGGAAGAACTGGTGAACTACCTCGAATACTTCCGCGAGGCCGCAGGAGTGATTCCGCTGCAGGCGGGTGAGAGCGAGAATGCTGTCCGTTTGATGACGGTTCACGGGGCCAAAGGACTCGAGTTCCCACATGTGTTACTTCTGCGAGCGAGTTCGCCGGCGTTTCCCTGTTCGTTCAAGGAAACGCTCGTCGCATTCCCGCGCGACCTGCGCGATCCCGATTCGCTTACCCATGCGGATGACAAGACACTGCACGCCCAGGAGGAGCGGCGCTTGTTCTACGTCGCGATGACGCGCGCGCGCGATTCGCTGCACATCTACGCCAAGGAAGGGACGGGGAAGAACGATAAGACTCCTCCGGGTTATATACGGGAACTGATCCATAACCGCGCGATTGCGCCATGGTTCCGCGCCCTTCCCGCGGCAGGCGCGCAGGCGAGTTTGAACATCGACGCGGCAACCTCGCCGATTTATCCGGACGAGTCGAAGACGACCCTCTGGTTCGAGATGCCGGTGCTCGATGGATTGCATCGCCGGCTGAGCGCATCGGCGGTGGACACGTATGAACGTTGCGGGTTGCGCTTCAAGCTGGAACGGGACTGGCGCATTCCGGCGAAGCCGGCTGCGGCCATGCAGTATGGGGCTGCGATTCACCGCGTGCTCAAGACCTACTTTGACTCGATTCGACTGGGACGTCCGAAGACGGAAGAGGAATTAATCGAGTTGTTCCGCGCGGATCTCGCTTCCGCCAGGATTCAGGAGAGCTACCAGCACGAACTGTACGAGAAGCAGGGGGTGTCGCAGTTGCAGGAATTCCTGGCTGCGGCGCGATCGATCGATGCGGCGCAGGTTCTTCAGACGGAGGAATCGTTCGAGATTCGAGTGGGAGAAACGACAGTCGTCGGAAGGATTGACCGGATTGATCGGCGTCCGGATGGGACAGTCGCGATCATCGATTACAAGACCGGGAAGGCACGCGATCAGGAAGACGCGGACGAGAGCCTGCAGCTATCCCTTTATGCGATCGCGGCTGAGGAGAAGTGGGGTTACAAGGTGGGGGCGCTGGTCTTTCACAATCTGGAAGAGAATGTTCCGGTGATCACGATGCGCACGGCATCGGAGCTGATTGCGGCGCGCGAGCGGGTGAATCAAGCCGCGGACGGAATTGCCAACAACATCTTCCTGGCGAATCCGGGCATGCATTGTAACTTCTGCGCGTATCGGAGTCTGTGTCCCGAGAAGGAGAAGCGGATGCCACGGAAGGCTGACGTGAGCGTGGGGAACTGAGGGAAAACAGGTTTCAAAGTGACAAGGGTTCAAAGCTTCAAAGTTGAAAAGCCTGCTACTTGCGTGCTGCTATCTGAGTCCAAACCGGGAGATTTGCAGGTTCTGTACCTTGAAACCTTGAAACTTTGGATTTGAAACTTCGCCCTACAAAAACTTAGGGGACGCATTCAGCGTCCCCTTTTGACTTCGTACTGACTACTAGTGTTTCTTTTTCTTCTTTGCCTTTTTCTTGGTTGCCATGGTTTCTATTCTCCCTTCCATTCTTCATGGAAAATTTGCAGCGGTGTTCTACTGCAACTAGTTGATGTATAGAGTTATTGAAAAATGAAGTCAAGAAAAAAATGATCATTGGTTCGCGCAAGTCGTGACACCAAAGTCATGGCGAGAAGAACTTCAATGGCAAATGTCAACCAAAAAATTCCGAAAGCAGACGTCGATGCATCGCAGGGAATTCCTGCTGCCTGTGTTCGCGAGTTCGATTTGGGTGATGAGAGGTGCGGGTGAGTTGCCCTCGCGATGCGATGCTGATTTACACTGCGCATCGTGCAACGAAGCAAAAGTCGTGCGGCTGCATCTATAATGAAGCGAGCGAAATCATCGCGGGAGCACGATTTTATGCCCTCTTTTGACGATGTCGTCATCATCTCCGGCTGCCGCACTCCAGTTGGGAAATTTCAGGGAAGTCTTTCCGATCTCAGAGCGCCAGAACTGGGAGCGATCGTGGTACGTGAAGCGGTGAAGCGCGCCGGCATCGATCGCGGCGCAAGTGGATGAGTGCATCATGGGTAACGTCGTATCGGCAGGACTCGGACAAAATCCTGCGCGACAGGCTGCGATCTTTGGCGGACTCTCTCCGGCGACAGGTGCCATGACAATCAACAAGGTTTGCGGCTCCGGATTGAAATCTGTCGCGCTCGCAGCGCAAGCGGTACAGACGGGAAACAGTTCGATCGTCGTTGCTGGCGGAATGGAATCGATGACGAACGCTCCGTATCTTTTGCCGCAGGCGCGCAAGGGATACCGTTTAGGCAATGCGCAGGTCGTTGATTCGATGGTGCACGACGGGCTGTGGGACATCTACAACGATTACCACATGGGCGTTACGGGCGAGAACGTCGCGGAGAAGTACGGCATCACGCGCGAAGAGCAGGATGAGTTCGCGCTGAACTCTCATCGCAAGGCCGTGTCGGCGATCAAAGAGTGCCGTTTCAAGTCACAAATTGTCCCCGTCGAAATTCCGGCAACGAAGAAGGGCGCGCCTCCGACGATCTTCGACAAGGATGAAAGTCCGCGTGAAGACACCACGATTGAGATTCTGCGGGCGCTGAAGCCTGCATTCAAGAAGGATGGAACCGTGACCGCGGGGAATGCTCCGGGAGTAAACGACGGGGCTGCGGCACTGGTCGTGACGAGCGCGAAGCGCGCACAGGAACTTGGGGCCAAGCCCATGGTGCGAATTGTCGCGCAAGCGACCAGCGGCGTGGAACCTAAATGGGTCATGATGGCGCCCGTTGGGGCCGTCAGGCAGATCTGGGAGAAGACCGGGTGGAAGAACGAGGACGTTGATCTTTATGAATTGAACGAGGCGTTCTCGGTGCAGGCGCTGGGCGTGATGCGCGAACTCGGGTTGAATCCAGACAGGGTCAACGTGAATGGCGGGGCTGTCGCTATTGGACATCCAATTGGAGCCAGCGGCGCTCGTGTGTTGGTCACCTTGATCTACGAGATGATCCGGCGGGATGTGAAGCGTGGGATTGCGGCGCTTTGCCTCGGCGGGGGGAATGCGGTGGCAATGGCTGTGGAGCGATGAAGCCCTAAGTCAAACCACAGGCGACAAAGCGGTTCACAGAGAACACCTTCCTAGCTGACCGACGCGATTGGCAGAGTTACGGTGAATACCGCGCCGCCGTCGGGGGAGTTAGCGGCTTCTACGCTGCCGCGGTGCTCTCTCAGCACCGATTTGCAGATGCTCAGGCCTAGACCTGTTCCACGTCCCGGGCGCTTCGTGGTGTAGAAGGGATCGAAGATGCTGGGAAGATTCTCTTTGGGAATGCCCGGCCCGTCATCGTGGAAGCTGACCCAGACACTATTGTCCGACCTTCCCAGTCGGATGCGAAGAGTACCCTTATCGCGGACTTCGCGCATAGCCTGCTCCGCGTTCACGACCAGATTGAGAAACACCTGCATCAGCTGATGGGGATCTCCCAAGGCGTACGGAACTCCCGGTTCTTTCAGGAAATCGACAGTGATGTTGTTCTTGCGCAAGGAGTAGGCATGCAGGTTGAGGGTGCGTTCGACGACCTCGACCAGGTTGATTCTGCTTTTTCCAGGAGCCGGCGGGCGGGCGAAGTAGGTCAGGTTCTGGACGATTTCGGCGGCGCGGCGGGCCTGCTGCTGCAGCATCGCGAGCTGCTTGCGCGCGGCTTCGTTGGTTTCTGTGTCCTGCAGCAATTCGCTTACACCAAGAATGCTGGTCAGCGGATTGTTGAGTTCGTGGGCAACGCCTCCGATCATTGCGCCCATCGCGGCGAGACGTTCACTCTGGACCACCTGCTGCTCCAGCTTACGTTCGATGGTGATGTCGCGGACGGAGATGATGACGCCGGTGATTTTTCCTTCGGCATCGACTAACTGGCTGCCTGAGGCGCGCATGGTAAGCCAGGTGCCGTCGCGGCGGCGGGCGCTGTATTCGGCCGAGGCGAGAGTCTCCTGTCCGGAGACGACGCCGCGGTATAGAGACGCCAATTCCGGCGAGTGATCCTGCAGGTCCGAGATCTTCTTACCCAGCATGTCTTGCGGTTCGAATCCGAGGATGTCGTGGGCACGGGAACTGACGAAGGTGTATCGTTCCTCGAGATCTACGACCAGGATCAGATCAGGGAAGCTCTCCAGCAAGCGGCGGCGGAATTCTTCCTGCTGTGCGAGTTGGCGCTCCATGCTCCGCTTTTCGGTGATATCGACCAAAGTGCCCTGATAGCGGATGATGTTTCCGGAAGCGTCCCAAACAGCGCGGGAGGAGTCGAGGAAAGTGGCGGACTTGCCGTCCTTGCGGCGCAGCCGGATCTCGCGCGTTCGCACGCCGCCGCGGTCATCGAGGGCGCGGCCCAAGACCGGCTTGCCTGGATCGATATTCAAAGCAGAGGGATCGACTTGGAGCAGTTCGCGCTTTTCTTCGTAGCCCAGCATGCTGACTAAGGCGGGGTTGGCATCGAGTAATTGGCCGTCGGGCGTGCTGAAGTACACGCCTTCGTGCAAGGTTTCGAACAGTTCTGTAAAACGGAGCTCCTTCTCGCGTTGTTCGGTGACGTCGCGGCCGAGAATGCTGGCGCCGACGACCTCGTCCCCTTTGATGATGCCGTTGATGACGCAATCGAAATATAGGGGCCGGGACGTGCCTTTCAGACGCATGCGGACGGTGCCGGCCCAGCGCTTCTTTTCCAGGAAGCGGCCGAGACTGCGCTCTATGTCCTCGCGTGCCGGTTCCTCGATCAGATCGTAGATTTTGCGTCCGACCAGGTCCGAATAAGAGAGTCCCGCAAGTTCGGAGACACGTTTATTGACAGTGCGCAGTGTGCCGTCAAGGGAAAGAGCACAAGCAGGATCGTCGAAGGAATCGATCAGCTCCTTGAAATTGCGCTGCGAGCGCATGATGACCTGGCTTAGCTGATCGAGTTGCTCTTCGGAGGGAGCCGCCCCGACGTGTTCCTGAAGTCCACGCAGGGCGCTCTTGAGGTCCCGCACTTCCTGCCGCCTTCCGGCGGCGTAAACGGCAAAGAGTACGGAGAGGGCCAGCACTCCAATTGGGATGGCGCGCAGCGAGTAGGGAACACTCTCCAGTCGCTCCCAAAGCAGCGCTGCCAACGCGAACGCCAAAAGGACCATGAATGCAAGAGCCCAGCGCCAGAGCTGCGACTCTTCCCGATCAAGGTTGCCGGGTGGTGGAGAACTGCGTGGAGGCTGGTTGAGTTCCGGGGTCATCAAAGCTTACCGATGGTGGACGAAAGGTCATCCTAATGGTTTGTAATCGGCTGAAACAACAAGATTATTGCCGAGTTGGCGTGCCCGGAACACGGGAGGACAATGACCTGGCACACCCGAGGTGGTGACGAGAATACGTATGTTTCCCAAAGTGGTACGAATTTAATATTCCACAGCGGTTTCGTGATATCCGTCACAGCCTGGGGCGTTCGGGAATCCGTAACTTAGCTGTCTGGCATTTCGGGTCGAGGCGCGTTGGACGTGTGTGCACGCGCGACAGCCCATGGGAATGCCGTTCCGACGATTGGAGCCCATGCTCTACAAGACTCTTAGCGCGGCAGTGTATGGCATCGACGCCAACATCATCCAGGTGGAAGTCGATTGCTCGGGCATTAAGTGCGATCAAGACCACTTCCACACCGTGGGGCTGCCGGACGCGGCAGTGCGGGAGAGCCGCGACCGGGTTCGCGCTGCTCTGAAGAACTGCGGATATGACATTCCACCGACACATATCACCATCAATCTCGCTCCGGCCGACATTAAGAAGGAAGGGTCGGGATTCGATTTGCCGATGGCTCTGGGCATCGTGGGCGCTTATGGCGGGCTGACAAAGAAGGAAGTTGGTGACTGTTTGTTTGTCGGAGAGCTCTCTCTGGATGGCGGGGTGCGGGGGGTGCGTGGAGCACTGCCGATCGCGATTGAGGCACGCGGGCGGAAAATCTCGCGCATGGTCGTCCCCGAGGCGAACGCGAAAGAAGCGGCGATGGTCGTCGGAGTGGACGTGTATCCGGTGAAGTCGCTGCTCGATGTGATCCATTTTGTGAACTCAGGGAATGGAATCGCACCCATCAAATCGGATGGAGACTCGTTATTGCGCGAGTCGCAGCAGTTTTTCGTGGACTTCAAAGATGTTCGTGGGCAGCAGACGGCCAAGCGCGCGCTTGAGATCGCGTGCGCAGGAGGACACAACATCCTGATGATCGGGCCGCCGGGGTCGGGCAAAACGATGCTGGCCAAGCGCATGCCAACCATCCTGCCGCCGTTTACGTTTGAGGAGGCGCTGGAAACGACCAAGATTCACAGCGTGGCGGGAGTGCTCGATCAGGGGACGGGATTGGTGGGAGTGCGTCCCTACCGGTCGCCGCACCACACCATCTCCGATGCTGGGCTGATTGGAGGAGGTGTGATTCCGCGGCCGGGAGAAGTCTCGCTGGCGCATAATGGGCTGTTGTTTCTGGATGAGCTTCCGGAGTTTCCGCGGAATGTGCTGGAGGTTTTGCGGCAGCCTCTGGAAGATGGGACGGTAAGCATCGCGCGCGCCTCGATGTCGCTGACCTTCCCGGCACGATTTATGCTGGCGGCCGCGATGAATCCTTGTCCGTGCGGGTTTCACAACGATCGAAACCGCGAGTGCCAGTGCACGCCGCCGATGATCCAGCGATACATTTCGAAGATTTCCGGACCGCTCATGGACCGCATCGACATTCACATCGATGTTCCAGCGGTGAACTACAAGGAGATGCGCTCGGCAAGCGAGCCCGAGGCTTCGGCAGCGATTCGCGAGAGGGTGGTGAGAGCGCGCCAGAAACAAATTGAGCGCTTTGCCACGTCGCGGCAGAAGATCTACTGCAATGCGCAGATGTCGTCGCGCCACATTCGGGCGTATTGTGAACTCTCGGCGGATTGCGAACGGCTGATCGAGCGGGCGATGACGCAACAGGGGCTTAGCGCGCGTGCGCATGACCGGATCCTGAAAGTCGCCCGCACCATTGCGGACCTTGAGGACGCTGCTGAACCTCCAGCCGAAGCATATTGCTGAAGCAATCCAGTACCGCAGTCTGGACAGGACTTACTGGGCCTAGTGGACGAAAAATGGCATTCAATCCGCGTTTCTACTCACCGCCGAGTGTTGCCTGCGTTCTTGCCATTCCGGACTCCGAAATAGATGTGGTCCGACTTCGATCAGGCGCGGCAGCATCTCGAACACGGATATTGGGCTCCATGTCGCACCTTGCCGTGTTCGGCACCCTCGGCGATTTATTTCTTCGGCGATGCGCGAGTACGAGCCCTCCTCGAGGATCAGGTCCATTAACTGGAACAGCGCTTCCCGCTCTGTGGGATCTTCTTCCAACCGGTGCGTTTCGGGAGCTATTCTTAGTCCAAAGGGCAAATCTGCCACTAGCTGCCCTTCTTCAGTTTCGACCTCTCTTTCCCACTCAATCGCCACCATCTTCCAGCCCTTGCCGGCTTGCTGTTGGAGATCTGCCTCTGCCAGCGCGCCGGAGACAGCCTGTCGCATTCTCTCTGTCTTCTTCATTTGAGGACACCCCTCCTGCACCTCCGGGGCAGCACTCGAAAGGCCGGACCAGTCTCAACAAAGCCCTGTGCCTGCAATAAGGCAGGGTTCCGGAATCTTAGAATTCGTCCGCTGCCGGACAAAGGTGTCCGGATTCACACAATGCTGGCGCTCACTCCCGGTGCGTCCTACAAATTGTCAAGGGATGTTTCTGATTTGCCCAAGCGTATCGCTGCAAGTCATCAGGTGCAACGCGTGTATCGGTGGAACGTGGCTAGAATCCTTTCGCCTTGAGAATCGTGTCGAGATCGTCCGGATGCAGCGCGCGTGTCATGGCATCTTCACGGGATAGTTCCTGTTGAAACACGAGCTGAGCCAGAGATTCCTCCATGGTGAACGAGCCCTGCTTGCGGGTGATGGTGATCTCCTGGTGCAAGTGCTGGAGGGCATTCTTGCGGATGTGCTGGCGCGCTCCATATCCGACAAGAAGGATTCCGCGGCCGGTACTCGGCCTCCGTTGCGACGAGGAATCAGCGTCTGGGTCAGCATTGCCGCGAGAGCCATGGCCATCTCGGCGCGAACCGTGTGCTGGCGCTCATGCGGAAATGAATCGGCAATGCGCGATACCGTCGAGGCCGCATCGGTGGTATGCAAAGTGGTGAAAACCAAATGACCGGTTTCAGCCGCTGATAGGGCGATGCGTGCCGTTTCCGGATCGCGCATTTCACCGACGACGATTACGTCGGGCGCCTGGCGCAGCGCGGCTCGCAACGCGGTAGGGAAGTCGGGAGCATCGATGCCGATCTCGACCTGCTCGATCAAGCTGGCGTTGTGCGCGTGTTCGTATTCGATTGGATCTTCAATCGTGACGATGTGCCGGGCCTCGCGCTGGTTGATGGCGTTGACCAGCGCAGCCAGGGTGGTCGTCTTTCCAGATCCGGTTGCGCCTCCGATGATCACGAGTCCGCGCTTGAGACTGGCGAGAGCGCCGACGCCAGCGGGCAGACGCAGTTCGTCTAAGGAAGGCACCTTTGAAGGTAGTGCACGGACGGTTGCGGCGGCGCGTCCGCGCTCGCGATGCAAGTTGATGCGGAAGCGGCCGAGTCCCTCCACGCGATAGGAGGAATCGGCTATGCCGTTTTGCTGATAAACCTCGCGGGCATGTGCCGCGAGAGCGGGGAGAACTGCGCGTTCGATCTGATCGCCACTAAGGGGCCTGTCTCCGATGGCCGAGAGCGCTCCTTCCACACGGACGGCGGGAGGAGCATTGGGGACCAGTAAAAGATCGCTGCCGCCGCGGTCCACCAAATCCCTCAGCCAGTCGCGAACAGGAGCGGCACCTTCGGAGCCTGCTTCGGAATGGATCACTTGAACTCGGGCGGGGTTGGATTCGGCTGTCATGGCGGTATTAGATGCTCCTCTTGAAATTCAGGCCGCGGATTTACGCCAATGTCGAAAACTGGAGAATCCGCCCGGCACGTTGTTCGCGACTGGCTCATTACAGATCGCGGACAACTTGACCTCTTGCGGGCTTCAAGGTAGCCTCGGCAACGTTATTCCAACATAGGAATCGCCAGGAGATCTCTATGCCGCCTCTCTCCGCTTTGTGGCTGCCGATTGTTCTGTCGGCGGTGATTGTGTTCATTGCCAGTTCGATCATGCATATGGTCCTGCCCTATCACCGAAGCGACTACAAGAAACTGCCGGACGAGGAAAAGGTGCTCGCGGGTCTTCGCGGCGCAGGCCTGAGCCGCGGGCTGTATATCTTTCCTTTCACCGACCACAAGGAGATGAAGTCACCTGCGGTGGTGGAGAAGTACAACCAGGGCCCGGTCGGGATGATGACGATTTTCCCCAGCGGGCCTCCGGTTATGCCGAAGTTCCTGGGACAGTGGTTCGGTTATCTTTTGGTGATCTCGTTCTTTGTGGCTTATCTGACGGCCCACACGGTGCCAGCCGGAACCTACTACCTGGCCGTTTTTCGCGTGGTGGGAACGGCCGCCTTCCTGGCGTATGGTTTGGGAACGATCAGCAACGGAATCTGGCGGGGGCAGCCCTGGAGCTTCGTCATCAAAGAGGTGATCGATGGGCTGGTGTATGCGCTGCTTACTGCGGGGACGTTCGGATGGCTCTGGCCGCGGTAAGCTGGATTCATGCGTGTACCCATTTACCAGGTTGACGCTTTCACAGCGAAGCGGTTTGCGGGGAATCCGGCAGCAGTCATGGTGATGCAGTCGTTTCCGGCGGATGTGGTTATGCAGGCGATTGCCGCCGAGAATAATCTCGCGGAAACGTCGTTTCTCGTAAGAGAAGACAAGGATTATCGGTTGCGGTGGTTCACACCCCTGGTCGAAGTTCCGCTCTGTGGGCACGCGACTCTGGCTAGCGCTGCCGTGGTCATGGAGCGGCTTGAGCCGGGGCGCGAAAAGGTTGTGTTCCTCTCAAAGAGCGGCCCGCTGCCGGTTCGGCGAAATGGGGTGGAATACGTTCTGGACTTTCCGGCGCGACCATGCGACGCGGTGACGGCTCCTCCCGGGCTATCCGAAGCGCTTGGGGTCGCTCCCGCCGAAGTCCTCGCTAATTCCTTTAACTACATGGCCGTGCTTGAAAGTGAGCAAGGTGTCCGGAATCTCGCTCCTGATATGGCGGGGATCGCTAGTCTCAGCCGGCCGGGAGTGATTGTCACAGCGGCGGGAACGGATGGATACGATTTCGTCAGTCGGTACTTTGCTCCCGCGAAGGGGATCCCGGAGGACCCAGTGACCGGCGCGGCGCATTGCATGCTGGCCCCATATTGGGGCAAGCGGCTGGCGAAGAAAAGCTTTCGGGCGTTTCAAGCATCGCGGCGAGGCGGCGAGATTAGATGCCGCCTGGTCGAAGATCGTGTCGAACTCGAGGGTTCCTGCGTTTTCTACATGCAGGGAGAGGCTGAGATCTAATCTTCAGTCCTCGTTCGGCAACATTCTTCCGCTGCGCAGATAACGATTGTGCCATCCCAGCGATTCGGATAGCAGGTGTGGCGTGTGCTTGCCGTACGAGAGCTGCTCCGATCGCGATAGATAGTCTTTGAGGAGCGGCTTGTACTGCGGCGACGCGCACTTCTCGATGACCAGCTTCGCGCGCTCTTTCGGGGAGAGCCCGCGCAGATCCGCCAGGCCCTGCTCCGTGACCAGCACCTGCACATCGTGCTCCGTGTGATCGACGTGGGAGACCATCGGGACGATCGTTGAGATCGTTCCTTTCTTCGCTGATGAAGGCGCCATAAAGATCGAGAGATATCCGTTGCGGGCGAAGTCTCCCGAGCCGCCGATTCCGTTCTGGATGCGCGATCCCATAACGTGCGTCGAATTCACGTTGCCATAGATGTCGGCTTCGATCATGCCGTTCATTGCGATCACGCCCAGGCGGCGAATGATGCCGGGGTTGTTCGAGATGTCCTGCGGGCGAAGCACGATGCGCTCACGATAGGAAGCCATGTCGGCGTTTACTTCATCGAGCATCTGGGGGCTAAGGGAAAATGCGGTCGCCGAAGCTGACGTCAGCTTGCCGGATTTCAGCAGGCGGATCATTCCGTCCTGAATCACTTCTGTGTAAGAGGTGAGTCCCTCGAATGGGCCTTCTTCCAGGCCGAACAGAACCGCATTCGCGATATTGCCGACGCCGGACTGCAGCGGCAGCAAGTTCTGCGGCATGCGGCCTTTCTTTACTTCCCAGCTCAGGAACTCGAGGATGTGGCCCGCGATCTTCTTAGAAGCCTCGTCTGGATCTTTGAACGGGCTATTGCGGTCAGGGGAATCGGTGAGCACGATGCCGACGATTTTGTCGGCTGGGATGTTGAGATATGGCGATCCGATTCTCTGTCCCGGTTTGGTCAGCGGGATTGGCTTGCGGTTCGGCGGTGGCTCCAGGCCGTAGTAGATGTCATGCATGCCTTCCAGTGCGGCGGGCTGCCACGAATTGACTTCGAGGATGACGCGCTCGGCGCAATCGATCCACGTCTTATTGTTGCCCAGAGACGAACTCGGGATTACCCGGCCATCTTCGAGAATGGCAGTGACTTCAATCAGTGCGACGTCGAGCTTGCCGAGGAATCCGTATTCGACGAATTGCGCAACGTGGCTGAGATGGATATCCATGTAATCCATCTCGCCGGCATTGATGCGCTTGCGGGTCTCAGGATCAGACTGGTAGGGAAGGCGCAGATGAATGCCGCCGGCCATGGCGAGTGCGCCGTCGAGTTCGGGGCCGGTGGATGCTCCCGTGAAGACGCTGACCTGGAACTTGTCTCCGCGAAAATGGGCGTCGGCGATACGGTGCGCCAGTTGCAGCGGAACGGCTTTGGGGTACCCGGAGCCGGTAAATCCACTCATTCCAATCTGATCGCCAGACTGGATCAGGCTCGCCGCGGTGTCGGCGCTCATGATTTTGCGTTCCAGTTTGGGGTCCAGAATACGGGTGGTCGTCGTCGGAAGAGTCGTGCCCATCTATAAAAGCCTCACATTCTATGAAAAATGGTTCTCTTTTAGGGTATTCGGCCAGGCTTGGATTAGCTGTGATTTAAGTCACAGGCGGGTGTTGCCAACCGTACGGTGCGGGACAAGAGGCCAAATCTCGAACCACCAAAGGCACGAAGGTTCACTAAGGAAGGCTGACTTCTAAGACCGAACTGGCTGGTGGGCGCCTGCGCCTGCGCTTACGCTTGAAGTAGCGCATGAGTGCGAGAACGAAAATCATCAGCAGAGCAATGATCGCTGCTGCGCCCGCCACGAGGAGATGGATCGAGTTCATCAGGACGAACGTGCCCGTTTGGGTATAGAAGCCGTTGAACTTTCGAATTGCGGACGGGAGTGCCAGCAGATCGGACTCATTCAACTGGAGTGCGTGCTCGTGAGGGTGGAAGCTTGACTGCCAGCTGTACAGTTGGCCTTTGTCGTTTTCTTCGATGTGTCCGCCGAGGACGTGGCTCACCGGGTGTTCGCTCACGAAGGCAGCGATTCGCTCGGCGCTGGCCAGGTCGGCTTGGGTGTCGTCGAGCAGCAGGCGTCCGGGCATCAGGAAGTCGCCGGAGAAGAACAATCCTGTGTTGCGGTCGTAGAACGAGATTTCTGTTTCGTTGTGGCCCGGGGTCGGGATGACATCGATGATTCTGTCGCCGAGATCGATATGCGCGATGCCGTTAGGCCATGTGTTGAATCCATAGAAGCGACGAACGCTGTCGAGGTCGACTCCGACGATCTGCGTATTCGGAAGATGCGAAAACTGGGGATCGCCCGAACGATGGTCGAGATGCCGGTGGGTATGGACCACGAACAATGGCAACTTCCCGGAGTCATTGTCCGGTAAAAGTTCGGTAACCGTCCTGGCAAGCGGCATCTTTGTAGGATCGGAAACGTCGCCAGTGTCAATCAGCAAAGCCTTGGTGGACCCGATCAGCAGGTAGAGGAGTGGCGCCTCGGAGGTCGAACAGAGGCTCTCGCGAAGAAGGAATGTGCGCGGATTGTAGGCGTGCATCTCTAGCGGGACATAGGTGGCATTCGTGCAGTCCGGCGATCCTCCGTTCCAGTGAACGTCCAAGGAGCCCGGCGCTGTCGGCGAAACTGCGCCGACGGCAAGTGTGGACTCGAGAAGTGACAATCCCGACCGTGAGCAATAGGAGTTTAGACAGGAAGCTCTGCAGGGATCGGCCCTCTCATCTCTCTCTTCCTTTCGCATCCCGCAAGATGTGGTCCAGGTTCTGGGCCCAGAGTTCGACCGCACGGTCCATCCGTTTTCGGTCGTGCGTGTTGCAGTAATCGAGCATGAATCCGCGAAGGCCGCCGAGAACTATGGTGGCGAAGGCACGGGCATCTTCCGGCGCACAACCCTCTTCGCAAAGCGGATCGGCGATGAGCGCTAACCAATTCTCGACGGTGTCGCGCAGAAACGAGCGGTAGTGGCGCGGATGGCGCAGAGCGATGCCATAGGCCTCGAAGAACAGCCGGAAGAAGGGTTCGGAATCGGGAGCGCTCATTCGCTGCCACGCGAAAATGCAAGCTTCCTCGGAAGTCAGCTTCGACTGCTGCCCTAAGGCTGCGAACTGGCGGTGGCGAATCTGCGCTAGCACGTTCATCACGAGTTTTTCTTTTGAGCCGAAGTAATAAAGCAGGACGCGGGGGCTGGAGCCGACGGCTTTGGCCAGCGGACGCAGAGAAAGGTCAGCCAGGCCGTGCTTCGTCAGGTATTGCACGATGGCGTCGAGTAGCTCTTCGGGACGCTTTTCCTGGCGGAGTTCGGCTCACAAGCGTGAAATTATCATAAATGAAACGAGTGTTTCAATTATGTCCTGTAGTACTGTAGTCGAGATCGAAAGAACAGAGTCCGATACTTAGCCCAGGGGCCTAATCGAAGGCACAATCAGGACAATGTTGTCGCCGTGGCTACAAGACGTCAGGTTCGCTATCCGGCAGTTTCGCCGCAGCCCTGGATTCACAGCTGCGGTGATACTCACGTTGGCGCTTGGAATTGGAGCTACCACCGCGATCTTTAGCTTGGTGGATGGAATCCTGCTGCGGCCTCTGCCGTTTCCGCAGGCCGATCGCCTGGTCGCGATTAACACGCTGGAGTTTCCGTCCGGCGTGACAACCAGCAATCCGGATGCTGGCTATCCGGTGGATAGTTCCTATCCCAATTTCTTTGATTGGCAGCGGCAGAACCATAGTTTTGAGTCCATTGCGTCCTACCAATACAACGCTCGTCTGTTCGCGAAAGCCGATGGCGAGGGCGCGCAAGTCATCCGCTGCGGACGCGTTTCTGCCAATCTGTTTTCGACGCTTGGCGTCGCTCCCGTTTTCGGTCGAAGCTTCACTTCAGAGGAGGAACAGCCCGGCCATCGCGTCGTAATCTTGAGCCATGAACTATGGGTGTCAACGTTCGGGGCGCAGCCCAATGTCATCGGCCAAATCGTGAAGGTCAGCGACCAGCCTTCCGTCATTGTCGGAGTGATGCCCGCGGTTTTTCACTACCCCGTAGATGAGCCGGCGCAATTCTGGGCCACGTACGCTGCTGATACAGAAGGCGCGTCTCCGGTGATTGCGAATCGAGAGTTCAACGATCTGCACATTGTTGGCCGACTCAAGCCAAGCGTCACCATCAAGCAAGCGCTTTCCGATCTCAATACGATCCAGCGTCAACTCGCGCAGCAGTACAAGGAAGACCGCCTCAGGCCTGCTGTGTTCTTATCGCCTTTGTTGCGCCAGCAGGTCGGCGGGGTCCGGGACGTACTCATCCTTCTGTTCGCGTCAGCCGGTGTTGTCCTGCTGATCGGCTGCGCGAATGTCGCCGGATTGTTGCTGGCGCGCGCCGCTTCACGCAGAGCCGAGATTGCTGTTCGAGTAGCGCTGGGAGCGAGCCGCATCCAAGTCGCGCGGCAGTTGCTGGTTGAATCCCTGATCCTGGCCCTGTCCGGCGGACTGGCGGGCATTTTCGCGGCGATCCTATTTGTACGAGTGGGAATTCGCTTGGTGCCAGAGGATACTCCGCGGCTCTTCAACGTTTCCATCGACGCTCGCATACTGTTGTTTGCCCTCGTTCTCTCGGCTGCGACAGCGGTGGTTTTCGGGCTGCTGCCGGCATGGTTTATATCGCGATCCGATCCCGCCCATGCTTTGCGGGATGGCGGCCCCACTACCACCACAGGACGCCGGTGGAACAGCCTGCAGCACGCACTGGTAGTGGGTGAGACCGCTCTCGGGTTTGCGCTGCTAATCGGTTCCGGACTGCTCCTGAGAAGCATGCTCAACCTGACTCATCTCGATCCCGGTTTTGATACCGATCGAACCCTGCACTTCGATGTTGCTCTCAGTCAGGCCCGCTATCCCGATCCCACAAAGGTCGCGTTCTACAAAAAGCTACTTCCAGAGTTAGCCGCTGTCCCGGGAGTGATCAGCGTGTCGGCGGGTCACCCGATGCCGGGCGGAGGAGGAGGGGGCAGTTGGACGACTTTCACGATCGCCGGCCACGCCTTTCCCTCCGAAAATCTGCCTGCAACTACGGTTCACGCCGTCATGCCCGGGTTCTTCGAAACGATGTCGATCCCTTTGTTGCGCGGCCGCACCTTTACTGAACACGACAATCTAGCGACCTCGCCTCCTGTCGCCATTGTGAATCGGCGCTTCGTTGGAAAATATTTTCCCGACGAAGATCCCATCGGGCGCTACCTGACTCCCCGACTTGAGTACTCAGGCGAGCCGATCGTGGCCCGCCAGATCATTGGGGTCGTCGGCGACACGTTGGGCAGCGACCCATGGGATGACCCTTACCAGGATCGCTTCTTTCTGCCCTATGCCCAGTATCCGACGCACCCGCGCCCGAGGGTGGTTATGAAAGTCAGTGGAGATCCAAATCGCTACATAAGCACGATGCAGGCGGTGGCCAAGCGAATCGATCCAGAGGCACTCGTCTTCGATTACGGAACATTTAGCGACCACGTCCGCGAGTTTTCAGTTCAACCCAGATTCGAGGCAGTCCTGGTCTCGATCTTTGGCGCGATTGCTTTGCTGCTTTCGGCGATTGGTCTGTACGCTGTTTTGGCCTACATCGTCGCGGAGCGAACCCGCGAACTGGGGCTAAGAATGGCATTTGGGGCATCGCGGTCGCAGATCTTGGGCATGGTGGTCCGGCGGGCTCTGCTGCTCAGCTTCATTGGGATTGTTGCTGGCGGACTTGCATCGATCCTCGCTGGCAGACTGGTGGACGGTCTGCTGTTTCGTGTGCGTCCTTGGGATCCCTCGACTTTTGTCGTGGCCTCGCTCGTGTTGCTGATTGTCTCTGCCCTGTCCGCGGTAGGACCGGCGCTGCGGGCGGCATGGGTAAATCCGATGCAGACGTTGCGGGAGCAGTGATGAGCAATGGTGAATCAGGTTCTTGAGCTTTGTCGCGAGCCATCCCATAACGGCCCAGTGGTGGCCACTCTCTCGAAGTCTGCGACTAACGCCTTCGCTTGGGGCACGACGGCTCGTACCGCGGGCAAGGAAAGGGATGCTCGATGGCTCTCTTCGTTATCCCAGACCTCGGTGACCCAAAGGACGTCAGAGTCCGATGAGTCTTTGGCGACAACGTAGCTCTGGCAGCCCGGCATCGCGGCCGAGCTGGATTTCAGAAGTCCGATCATCTCGTCCCGCTTGCCGGCTTTGAGCATGAGCTTCACGATGAGTCCATACATGGGGTTATTATCCTCTACCGCGGAATTGGATGATCCTACGCCGGTCGCGCTTGGATGGTCGGGTTGGGGGTAAGGTCTCCCACTCGCGGGCGGCGCGGCGTTCGGCTGCGACTTTGGCGCGGGCTTCCTTACTGGCGTCGGTTTCGCGATAGAGCTTTTGCGCTTCGGATGCGGGGCCGCGCACGTCACTCAGGGCGAGAACTTCGATTTCGAATTCGCCACCATCGTTGGTAATGCGCAGCATGTCTCCGACGCGGACCTCGCGAGCGGCTTTGGCAAGCTGGCCGTGGGAGAGAATTCGGCCCAGATCACAAGCCTTTTTCGCCAGAGTTCGCGTTTTGAAAAATCGAGCGGCCCAGAGCCATGCATCGATGCGTATGCCGATCATTCGTTTATTCGTCTCCCGCTTATGAGCCTGTTCAGGCCTGCGTCCGGGCCGAATGGTCTACGCGTACCCGGCGCTGACGCTCTCCATCATTTATTGTCTGTCGTCTATTTTCTGTTGTCAGGACAGATAGCTCTAGTTCATTTCGGCGCGGTGTCCAGCGTTCAGAGCTCCATTTTTTCGAACTTGAACGGGTCGTCGCGGCCTTACTACTAAACCCTTTTACCTCAGTGCCTTGAACCAAAATGGTAAGGCTCCGACCGAGTATGCAGCCCTCTTTACAAATAAATGCTTGACCGCAAGTAAGGTTGCGGATAGATTAGCCTGTTCCCGGGACAACCGGAAGCTTTCGCGGCGACGTAAAACGGCCTGCGCCAGAAAGCCAAACCCGCAAAATCAAGCATCTTAGGTACCGGGTCCCGCATCTATTCAAAAGAGTGAGTTTTACGCTTAATCCTTTACAACCTACTCGGAATAAGTGACTTAGGTCGGAACTGGGGTTTCCGGTCACCCTCCCGTGGCGAAGGAAGAAGGCGGAAAGGCCACAATCATAAAGTAAGGAGATCGAAGGCACATGCGCTCTGATCGTGTGTTTGACGCTTTACAGACTTTGCGGAACCGTTATATGCTGTGTCAGCTTGCCTCCAAGGCCACGCGTAAGTTCCACCGGCCCAGTACCCGTATCCAGGAAACTATGAATGGCGTGCTGGATCGCATTGCTGACTCGGAGCGGCAAGAAGTTTTGTCGGAACCAGAGAATGTAGCCGAAGCACAACGGCGGGCTGCTTAACCAGTCCCGCCTTTCCTGCCCGGCGTTGAACTAAGTCTTTCCTGAGTCCCCTCCTTTAGAAAATCTCCCGTTGACACTACCGAATACGCACTAGTGCACGGGTTCAGGTGAATCATGACCATTGCAGAACTGAAAGAAAAGAACATCACCGAGCTAACCAAGATCGCAAGGACCTTGGATCTGCCCGGTGCCAGCGGGATGCGCAAGCAGGACCTCATCTTCAAAATCCTGCAGGCGCAGAGCGAAAAAGAAGGCCACATTTTTGCGGAAGGCGTCCTGGAGATTTTGCCTGACGGCTACGGCTTCCTCCGCTCACCCGACTACAATTACCTCCCGGGCCCTGACGACATCTATGTCTCCCCGTCCCAGATCCGCAAGTTTGACCTCAAGACCGGCGACACCATTAGTGGACAAGTTCGCCCTCCGCACGAAGGCGAAAAGTATTTCGCGCTCGTAAAGATTGAAGCCGTTAACTTCGAGTCCCCGGACGAAGCCCGCAACAAAATCCTGTTCGACAACCTGACGCCGCTGTATCCGCAGGAGCGGATCAAACTGGAGACAACCCGCGAGAACTCGAGCGCTCGCGTCATGGATCTGCTCACGCCGCTTGGTAAAGGGCAGCGTGGATTGATTGTTTCTCCACCACGCGCCGGTAAGACGATGCTGCTGCAGAACGTGGCGAACTCGATCACGACGAATCATCCGGAAGTTGTTTTAATGGTGCTGCTCATCGACGAGCGACCTGAAGAAGTCACCGATATGCAGCGCTCGGTCAAGGGCGAAGTGATTTCCTCCACATTCGACGAGCCTGCGGCGCGGCACGTCCAGGTCGCCGAGATGGTGATCGAAAAAGCCAAGCGCCTGGTCGAGCACAAGCGCGATGTCGTGATCCTGCTGGATTCGATTACGCGTCTGGCTCGCGCTTACAACACGATTGTTCCGCCTTCGGGCAAAGTGCTCTCCGGCGGCGTGGATTCGAACGCGTTGCAGCGTCCCAAGCGCTTTCTTCGGATCGGCCCGCAATATCGAAGAAGGCGGTTCGCTGACGATTATCGCTACCGCCCTGATCGATACCGGATCGCGCATGGATGACGTGATCTTTGAAGAATTCAAAGGTACGGGCAACAGCGAAATCATCCTGGAACGCAAACTGGTCGATAAACGCGTCTTCCCGGCCATCGATATTCAGCGCTCCGGAACACGAAAAGAAGAGTTGCTCATTCCGAAGGAAGATCTGTCGCGCATCTGGGTTCTGCGCAAGGTGCTGAACCCGCTGTCACCGGTAGAAGCCATGGAATTGCTGATTGATAAGCTCAGCAAGACGCGAGGAAACAGCGAATTCCTGGCCAACATGAGTGCGTTGTAAGGTTTGAAAAGGCCGTCGAGCTTCGCTCGACCGGGCAGCCGGAGGCGGCTGTCGCCATACCAGTAGTTTCAAAGCAAGGCCAGAGTCTGCGGACTCTGGCCTCTTCCTTTGCGCGATGGGCCTTTATTTCCTGCCGGATACCTCGACGTATAATTTTTGAGAGAGTGGCGCGCTCGGCTCTCTGCGAGGTTCCTGTGCGATCTCCAATTCATGTCTGGATCATCTTCGTCGTTCTGGCTGGTGCTCCAATGTTCGCGCAGAGCTGGGCAGATCCCGCCCCAAGTGCATGGCGTGAACCCGCCGACGAGCGATGCCGACGAGATGCGCGAACGAATCGCGCATGAGATGGAGAAAAAAGCGGCGAAGGAGCGTGTCGCCGCGCTCAAGAGCGACGCCGACAAGTTGCTGAAGCTCTCGGTCGAGTTGAAGGCGTACGTAGATAAGTCCAACGAAAACGTGCTATCGCTCGATGTGATCAAGAAGGCCGAGCAGATCGAGAAGCTCGCCAAGAGCGTGAAAGACAAGATGCGAGGGCCGAACTAACCTAGTCCGCCTTAGTCCGTGGACAGCGGATTCCTCGCGCGCGTCGGAATGACAAACGGTTTTGGTGCGCCAGCTTTCCAACCGCCACCGCATACCTTCGCTATTTCTATTTCCCTGTGGAATCGTCCAATTAAGCGCCTTCCTTGGGGCACTGCGTAACCGTGTACGAAAAGTCACAACCGTCCAAGAACCCTATTGTCTCGACCCAGAATTCGAGCCATAATGCCCGACAAGTTTCGGGCTCGTAGTCGCGAGACTGTGGGAACCGACAAAGGGGTTCGACCATGGGAAGAACTGGGTTGCTGATCGTCACATTATTTGCCTTCTTCGGAGGCGCTGGGCTGGCCTCCGCCCAGCAGATTCACCTTCCGCCCGCCGTTTCTCAAAGTCAGGGAATGGGAAGCGTTCCCGTTTATGGGGGGGACGCAGTGCAACGGCAGCAGGCGCTGGCTGCCAACCAGCAGCGGCAGGTTGAACTGCGTCGCGACATGGAAAAAATGTCGGAGCTTACGCAGGAACTGAACGACTATCTGCAGAAGAGCGGGACGGGAGTTGTGTCGCTTGACGCTATCAAGAAAGCCGAACAGATCGAGAAGCTCGCGAAGAGTGTGAAATCGAAGATGAAACAATCGTTCTGACGCAGATTATGCGCCGATTGCGCGAGCGGCGGTACATCTGCGCGTTGGGTTCAGGCGGCAGCAAATGAAAACGCCATCCGGATCACGGATGGCGTTTATGTTAGTGATCGCGTTCTACTCTGCGCCCTGCTTGATGCGCATTCCGTAGAAAGACTTGTAGACGAACGTGAACGAAACGATAAAGAACACCAGGGCCAATGCTCGGGTCAGACCCGTGCCTTGATCCGTTGCCAGTTTCACTGCCAGTTCCACTGCCAGCAGGCCGAACAGCGTGGTGAACTTGATCACCGGATTCAGCGCCACCGAAGACGTGTCCTTGAACGGATCGCCCACCGTGTCGCCAATGACCGTCGCATCGTGCAGTGGCGTGCCCTTCTGCTTCATTTCCACTTCGACAATCTTCTTGGCATTGTCCCAAGCGGCTCCGGCGTTGGCCATAAAGATCGCCTGGTAGAGACCGAAGATCGCGATCGAGATCAGGTAGCCTACGAAGAAGAACGGGTCCACGAACGCGAAGGCGAGCGTACCGAAGAACACCGCGATGAAGATGTTCAACATGCCCTTCTGCGCATACTTGCGTGCAGATGGCCACGACCTTCTTGCTGTCGGCCACGGATGCCTTCTCGACGCCTTCGAGTTTGATATTCGCTTTAATGAACTCGACTGCGCGGTAAGCGCCCGTGGTCACCGCTTGCGTGGATGCGCCGGTAAACCAGTAAATCATGGCGCCGCCGGTAATCAGTCCCAAAAAGAAAGGTGCGTACAGCAGGGACAGACTTTCAACGTTGCTGGTCAGCCCGTTGGTGAGCGCCATGATGATGGAGAAGATCATCGTGGTTGCGCCGACGACCGCGGTACCGATCAGCACCGGCTTCGCCGTCGCCTTAAACGTATTACCCGCGCCGTCATTGGCTTCGAGCAAGTGCTTGGCGCGCTCGAAATCGACGGTGAGGTTGAAATCCTTCTGGATCTCGGACTGCACGTTCGGAACGGCTTCAATCAGGGACAGTTCGTAAACGGATTGTGCGTTATCGGTAACCGGACCGTACGAATCTACGGCGATGGTCACCGGGCCCATGCCCAGGAACCCGAATGCAACCAGCCCAAACGCGAACACAGCCGGAGCCAGCATTCCCGCCGCTACCGCCAGTCCCATGGTGCTCATGTAATAGGCGATGGCCATCAGCATCATCATCGCCAGGCCAAGGTAGTAGCCCGAGAAGTTACCCGCGACAAATCCTGAGAGGATTCCCAGTGATGCCCCGCCTTCCTGCGCGGAGATGACGACTTCCTTGACGTGCCGTGACTCGGTCGAGGTGAAGACCTTCACCAGTTCCGGAATCAATGCGCCGGCCAACGTGCCGCACGAGATGATGGTCGATAGTTTCCACCATTGCGAGCTGTCCGTCCCGAGCGTGGGAATAACGAAATAAGAGATGACGTAGGTGATAGCGATGGAGACGATCGAAGTGAGCCAGACGAGCGAGGTCAAAGGAGCTTCGAAATTCATCTCCTTGGCCGATCCGTAGCGGGCCTTCGCGATGGCGCCGTTCAGGAAGTACGATAACGAACTCGACACCAGCATCATGACGCGCATCACGAAGATCCAGACCAGCAACTGCACCTGCAACGCAGGGTCCTTTACTCCCAGCAGAATGAACGTGATCAAAGCCACGCCGGTGACGCCGTAAGTCTCAAATCCATCTGCCGAAGGCCCGACCGAATCGCCGGCGTTGTCGCCCGTACAGTCGGCGATGACGCCGGGGTTGCGAGCATCGTCTTCCTTGATCTTGAAGACAATCTTCATCAGGTCCGATCCGATGTCGGCGATCTTGGTGAAGATACCGCCTGCAATACGCAGAGCCGCCGCTCCCAGCGATTCGCCGATGGCAAATCCGATAAAGCACGGACCAGCGTAGTCGCCCGGGACGAACAACAGGATGATAAGCATGATAAGAAGCTCGACCGAGATCAGCATCATGCCGATACTCATTCCAGCCTCGAGGGGAATCTGGTACACGGGATACGGCTTGCCGGGAAGGGAAGCGAACGCGGTCCGCGAGTTGGCAAACGTGTTCACGCGGATGCCGAACCACGCCACACCATAGCTGCCCGCGATGCCTATCAGACTGAACGCCAGAATGATCGGTAGAGTCAGGCCAACTGATTTTCCGGGCACCGGCGAGAGCCATCCGAAGTAGGCCGCAATAATCACCGCGATGAAAGCCCACAGCAGCAGGATGAATTTGCCTTGCGTCACCAGGTAGGTTTTGCAGGTTTCGTAGATGAGTTCCGATATCTCGCGCATGGAGCGATGAACGGGCAAGTTCTTCAGTCGCATGAAGATCGTCATGCCGAATCCAAGCCCGAACAGGCAGAACAGGATCCCGATCAGCAGCAGTTTGTGCCCGTCAATCGCTCCATTGAAGAAGCTGACCTGCGACAGGTCGGGAAGCTTCAGCGAAGCTTCTCCACCAGCGGATTCGGGTTGAGCAAAGGCCGAGGCTGCGCCGACTGTGAGCAGCGCGATTACGGCCGAGACTTTCGTGGCCACGCGGCTAAAGAACGCAGCAGTGGCGAAGCGGATAGGCATAAGAGTCCTCCGAATTAGAACGGTTAAGAGATTACAAACGTGTTTAGGTATTGCATTCCGATGGCCGTGATCTTCGTCGCGGACTGCGGTCCTATTTTGGGTCGCGTCCCCCTTCGAATGAACACTGATTTTTCCGGAATTCCGAACACGCTTCCACCGCAAGACCTAAGGAGTGTTGAGCTTGGCCGCGTCGGAGTTTGCGCCGGGGTTATGAACTAGTGCTGCGTGCCGTGAAAATGGGCTGGAGAAAACAGACTCCAACTCCGGCATCCCACGCAAAACGGGCATTTATAACATGTTGGGTGGGGCGGGTCAAACCCCACGGAAGAGTGGTTACTAAAAGCACTTCCCATCTTGGGCAAAGAAGGGTTTTTGGGTCAATAATCCCGCTGTTTTGCGCATCATGCGTGAGCAGAATCACACTTGCTAGTGACTGCGCGAGGCATTGTACATGGCGTCGAGCAGGTCCTGGGAATGGCCGTCGTAGTCGGCATCGAGCGACCACATGAAGGTGCCGCCCAGTCGGCGGACCCAATCGGAATACCAAACTCGATAGTAGGTCGAGGTGGCATCGTCGTACGTGATGTAGCCGTCACCGCCATCGTCGCGGAGCATGTACGGGACCATAGCTACCGGATCGTAGATCGTATGCCAGCCATTCTTGTTGATTCGCTTCTTGAGATCCGTACCATAGTTCCCGCTGGTCACTGCGTTATCGCACGCCCCGTCCGGAGTCCACGCGGAATTCGCGCATAGGCCGAATTCCTGGTGGATGTTGTGGTAGATGTACCCGTAAAACGGTGTGCCCATGTTGAGCTTGCTGGCGGGCACGAGCTTTAGAAAGAGATTCGCGGTGTCGTAAACGCTTCCTCCGGGCTGACATTCCCAGGGGGCAGGATCGCGATCGTCCCAGAAGATTGGAGAGTTGAGTTGACCGTAGGCCGTCCACGGACCGGCGCAGTCGTACATCATGACGTTCACGTAATCCAGCGAGTGCTTGAGTTGCTGCAGGTCGTATCCGTAGCCGCCCCACGGGGCCGCGTCGATCGACAGTACATAATCGGGATTCGACGCGCGGAACCTGGCCATGAGTTCTGCGAGGAAGAAGCGATCCGTACTCGTTTCGGGATATTCCCAGTCGATATCCAAGCCGTCATAACCGTACTGCCTCTCGAACAGCGCAACGTTATCCACCAGGTTCTGCTTCAGACCGCTGGCTTCGAGGCCGGTGAAGTCCCCGCCGATCAGGAGCAGGACTTTCACTCCGGCAGCGTGCGCAAGACTATTCAACTCCGGCTCGATGAAGCCGTCGGGCACGGAGAGAGTGCCGCTGGCGTCGAATGAGACTCCAGCGTGATTGATGTGGCTCAGCTTGTGATACGGGATCTGGGCGGCGCCATAGGCGGGCGTCTGATATTTGCTCCAATACCCGTAGTCTCCTACCACGCGCTTGGCCAGGTGATTGGGTAGCGCGGTTTGCGCCAAGGCGGCGGAAAGAAAAATGAAAACCGAGAGCGGAAGGCGGCGGTCGAGCATCGGAGGACCTCGGGAGGGAAGTGTCAGCCGACTCGCCGAAGAGCGCGTTCAGCCTGAAGTGCGGGAATCTTACCACGAATTAGGATGCCCACCCTCGTCGCGTTTTGTGCGACAGGGTGGGGATTTTGACTTCAGGGATTTCCCGTCTTCAAGGGCTCCGTCTACTGCAAATTCACGTTCATGTTCAGGTTGTGAGCGACGAAGGCCCACTCGTCCGCCGTCTCTTCGATGATCTTTGAAATTGGTTTGCCTGCGCCGTGCCCTGCTTTCGTCTGGATGCGAATCAGTACCGGCGCTTGTCCGGCCTGATCCGCCTGCATGGTTGCAGCGAATTTGAAGCTGTGTCCCGGGACTACTCGGTCATCGTGATCGGCAGTTGCGATGAGTGTGGGCGGATACTTCGTGCCGGGCTTCAAGTTCTGCAGCGGCGAATAGGCGTACAGATATTTGAAGTCTTCGGGATTGTCGGAGGAACCGTAGTCTGAGGTCCAAGCCCAGCCGATGGTGAACTTCTGGAACCGGAGCATATCCATGACGCCCACATGCGGCAATGTTGCTCCAAAGAGGTCAGGACGCTGCGTTACGCACGCGCCGATGAGCAATCCGCCATTGCTTGCACCGCGAATTGCCAGCTTCGGAGTCGATGTGTACTTGTTGGCGATGAGCCACTCGGCCGCCGCGATGAAGTCATCGAAGACATTCTGCTTGTGCGACTTCGTGCCGGCGAGGTGCCACTCTTCGCCGTACTCGCCGCCGCCACGCAGGTTGGGCTGGGCGTAAATGCCTCCCATCTCGAGCCAAACCAGGTTCGGGACCGAGAACGCCGGAGTCAGTGAGATGTCGAAGCCGCCGTACGCGTAGAGAAGGGTGGGATTCTGCCCGTCCAGTTTGATGCCCTTCTTGTAGGTCAGGAACATCGGGACGCGAGTTCCGTCTTTGCTGTTGTAGAAGACCTGCTTGGTTTCGTACTGCGACGGATCGAAATCAACCTTGGGCTTGCGGAAGACGGAACTCTTGCCCGCTTCCGGATCGTAGCGATAAATCGTGGTCGGCGAGATGAAACTCGTAAATGCGTAGAAGGTCTCCTTATCTTTTCGCTTGCCGCCGAAGCCCTGCGCTGTCCCGATTCCCGGCAGGTCCACGTTACGCAGGAACTTGCCTTTGAGATCGTAAATGCGGACTTCGGTGCTCGCATCCTTCAGGTAGCTGAGCAAGAAGCGATCGTCGATGGTCGCCGATCCTTCCAGCTTGTCTTTGCTCTGAGGTACGACTGTCTTCCAGTTCGCGCGCTCCGGATGACCGGCATCAATCGCAATCAGACGGCCGCGAGGGGCGTCGAGATCGGTTTGAATCCAGAAGATGGGTCCGTCGTTATCGACGAAGTTGTACTGCGCGTCGAAATCATCGAGCAGGCGCACGACCTGAGCGTCGGGCTTGGTGAGATCTTTGTAATAAAGGCGGTTCTTCGGCGATGTGCCCTGCCACACGCTGATCACCAGGTAATGGCCGTCATCTGTAACAGAACCGCTGAAACCGAGTTCCTTATTGTCAGGACGCTCGTAGATGAGCTTGTCTTCGGCCTGCGAGGTGCCTACGCGGTGGTAGTAGAGCTTCTGGAAATAGTTTGCCTCGCGGAGTGCGGCGTCTTTCGGTTCGTCGTAGCGGCTGTAGAAGAATCCTTTTCCGTCCTTGGTCCAGGATGCGCCGGAGAACTTGACCCACTTCAGCAGGTCGGGCAGGTCTTTCCCGGTGTCCACGTCGCGCACGTGCCATTCCATCCAGTCGGAGCCGGAGGCAGCGGTGCCGTAGGCCATCAGCTTTCCGTCGTCGGTGATCGCCACGCCTGCGAGTGCAACAGTTCCGTCGGCCGAGAGCGTGTTGGGATCGAGCAGCACTCGGGGTTCGGCGTTGAGAGACTCAGCGACCAGGAGCACATTCTGGTTCTGCAGGCCATTGTTGTGCTCGAAGAAATAGCGTCCGCCCTGTTGTGCGGGGACGGTGAAGCGCTCGTAATCCCAGAGCTTGGTCATGCGATCGCGGACCGCGCCACGGTAGGAAATCTGATCGAGATAGCTGAAAGTAAGCTTGTTCTCGGCCTCGACCCACGCGTGTGTATCGGCGGAATCGGTATCTTCAAGCCAGCGGTAAGGATCGGCAACTTTCACGCCGTGGTAGTCGTCGGTTTGATCGACCGTTTTTGCCTTGGGATAGGCGAGCGGTGCGCCATCATTTTGTGCAAATAGGGCGACAGAAAGAAGAATCAGTGCGAAGCCGAGAACGCTCAGGCCAGACAATCTCATTAGAGGCTCCTGGAGGATCGTTAGAACACATGAGCTTTCACCCTGGGTAGGGAGAGCGTCAAGTGGAAAATCCGCGTGTGACTTGAGAAAGTGGATAACAAATGTTTCAAGGCTCTGCGGTGACGGTACCACTCAAACTTGCTTGTCCTTCCCAAATCGCATTGCGTAGTTTTCTCAATTGGCCAAAGCGAGCTCGGGAATGAAAAATTGATATGGTGTAAGTGCGTTCCTCGATCACACGGGTGCCACGTTGTACGACGGTGACATAATATGCCTACGGTACCGGCAACGATGCGTATCAGAGCTTCAGCATTGATCAATCCACCAGGCAGCTTAATTTCCTCACGCTGAACCCGAATGCCCGCCCCGAGGTAGGCAACGTCCTCAGCTTTACCGGATTTTGTGCCGGTGGTCATTTTGTGGCCGCGGACGCTGGACAGCGCGTGGGACCTGGCGGTCCCTGCTCTGCGCGGCACATAACGTACAATAGCCGCGATCTGACCGGACATAGGCTCCTTAGAACGCGTCGATGCTGCAGACTGAGCAAAACCTCAATTCGCGGTTTGCTCGTGATCCGGGAGTTGCTGCGAATCGACTCTTAGAAGCATATTTCTCATTACCAATCGGGATTTGAAGCCTTTCATTGACGAGTCTACCCTTCGGCACTTAGCATGTTGCGCACGTGATTGGCCGCATCATTTCGCACTATCGCGTCATCGAGAAACTCGGCGGTGGCGGCATGGGTGTTGTTTATAAAGCCGAAGACACCGAATTCGGCCGCTTTGTCGCGCTGAAGTTCTTGCCTGCGAAGTCGCCAACGATCCTCACGCGCTCGAACGTTTCCGCCGCGAGGCGCGCGCCGCCTCGGCCCTGAACCATCCCAACATCTGCACCATTTACGAGATCGGCAAGCACGAAGATCAATCCTTCATTGCCATGGAGTTCCTGGATGGCGTGACGCTCAAGCACCGCATCGCGGGACGGCCCATGGAGATCGAACCGCTGCTGGAGATGGCGATCGAAATTGCCGATGCGCTGGACGCGGCCCACAACGGCGGGATCGTGCACCGCGACATCAAGCCCGCCAACATTTTCGTTACCCGCCGCGGACACGCGAAGATCCTCGACTTCGGACTGGCGAAGCTGACTCCGGGCGACTTCGGCGCCCGCCGGCGTGCACAACGACGACCATCAGCAACGAACAATTGACCAGCCCCGGCAGCGCGGTGGGCACCGTCGCCTACATGTCGCCGGAGCAGGCGCTGGGCAAGGAACTTGACGCCCGCACCGATCTTTTTTCTTTCGGAGCGGTGCTCTATGAGATGGCCACGGGCGCGCTGCCTTTCCCGGGGATACGACCGCCGGGGTTTTCAATTCCATCCTGAACAAGCACGCCACCCCGTTGCTGCGCATGAACCCGAATGTGCCGCCGGAACTGGAGCGCATCGTCAACAAGGCGCTGGAAAAGGATCTCGACCTGCGTTACCAGAGCGCGGCCGAGATGCGTTCCGACCTTAAGCGCCTGAGGCGCGAAACGGATTCGGGCCGTTCGGCTGCCGCTCTTGCTGCTCCGCCACAGGCGTCCCGAAAATTGCGATCGGCGTACATCGTTGCCGCGCTGGTCTTGGTCGCTGTGCTCGCTACAATCGTCTTCTTCGCAGCCCGCGGGCAATTGCCTCCGCCCCGCGTGCTCTCAGCCACACAAATTACCAGCGACAACCTGCCCAAGGACCAACTCGTCGACTGACGGTCCTCGCATTTACTTCGTCGAAACCGTCAACCAGCGCGCAGTGCTGAGCCAGGTCTCGGCCGGAGGCGGCGACATCGGCCATATTCGCGACGCCCTTTGCCAACACATTCCTGCATGACATCTCTTCCTCTCGCTCCGAGCTTCTCGTCGGTTCTTTCAACGGCGAAGAAGGCTTCATCAGTGGCTGGGAGACTCCGGAGTGGATCATTCCTGTTCCCGTGGGATCTCCGCGGCGGCTAGGCGACGTTCTGGCGCTCGGTGCCGCCTGGTCGCGCGACGGGCAGCAGCTGGCGTTTTCACGAGGACACGATATTTACCTCGCGCGCTGGGATGGCGCCCAGCAGCATAAACTGGTCACAATCGCAGGCAACTGCTTCTCGCTGCAGTTTTCGCCGGACGGCAAACGACTGCGCTTCGGGGGGGAGGATCCCGACCTGCGCAATAGCCGAATCTGGGAGGTCAGCCTCGACGGAACTGGCTTGCATCAGTTGCTGCCCGAGAGCTTCCATCAGGACCCGGGGGAATGTTGTGGCCGATGGAGCGAGGACGGTGCCTATTACTTCTTCGTAGTCTTGCGAAACGGTCGCTCCGATATCTGGGCGCTTCGCGAGAAGACCAGTTTGCTTCATGGTTCCAGTCGCGATCCGCAGCCTGTCACGACTGGTCCACTTTCCTACTCCAGCCCGGTCCCGGCACTCTCCGGCAATCGCCTCTTCGTGATCGGAGAGCAACAGCGTGCGCAACTCGAGCGCTTCGATTCCAAGTCGCAGCAGTTCATTCCATTCTTCGACGGCATCTCGGGCGGAGAAATAGAGTTTTCCCGGGACGGGAACTGGGCGACTTACGTCAGCTACCCTGATTCTCTGTTGTGGCGCAGCCGCAGTGATGGCAGCGACAAACTCCAACTGACCTCCGCGCCTACAACCGCGGCTCTGCCGCGCTGGTCTCCGGACGGAAAGCAGATCGTTTATCTCTGTCACCTCCCGTCGAGACCTTCGCAAGTTTGTATGGTTTCGCGGGACGGAGGGGCGGTTGAACAGGTCCAAATGCCTGGTTCCAGCTTCCCGGACGATCCGCAGTGGTCGCCCAATGGCAAGTCGCTCCTCATCGCCCTCTATCCTCAGCGGATCCTCGGCAACCCCCAAGATTTCTCCGTGGCGCAGTACGACCTGCAAACGAGAAAATTGAGCACCCTCCCCGGCAGTGAAAGCATGCTCGGTCCGCGCTGGTCTCCGGATGGACGCTATATCTCTTTATTTTCCGCCGACACGAAGCGGGAAGTGCTTCTCGAAGCGGGCACGGGGAAAAAATCCGAACTGGCCACCGGCAACGTGCTGGCATATCCAAACTGGGGGCCCGGTGGCAAATATGCCTACTTCGAGGACATGGGATCCGATGGTCCGGAGATTGACCGCGTATCCATTGCCACGCGCAAGAAGGAGCGCGTCGTCTTACTAAAAAGCATTTCACGCGTTAACATGCCAGACTCGGGCGCGCCCTGGAACGGCGTCGCGCCAGACGGCTCTCCTCTGATCATGCGCGACGTCGGCAGCCGTGAAGTGTATTCCCTCGAATTACAGTTGCCATAACACTCGGAAACGAGCGCCCACTGCGTCGTCCTTGAAGCTTGCTCTGGCCAAAGCACCCGAGAGCGCGTTCCAAAAATCAATGCCAAAGAACGGCTTTGTGACCAGGAAACCAGACCAAGTTCGTGGATGGTCGGCGACACTGAAGTTGAGTTTCTGACCGGGATCGCCCTACACCATCAGCGGTCTGCAAAACCTGATTGTTCTTCTGAAATGAGAGCGTTTGTCCCCACTTCTCGTTCGTCGCGAGGCGTGGGAATTTTCATTTCTTTTCAAGCACGGATGCCGGAACGGCATCGGCTCGCAATAGCATCCGCCACTTGCTGCTGTGGGCGTCATGGCAATGGAGGCACTGCTGCTTCGATCCGGGCACATGCTGTCCCAGTGCTGCGGACTGTGCGTGACAGGCATAGCAGATTTTTTCCTTCGGCATCAGCAGGGTCATGGTCGTCAGATCACCTTGCGTCGTTTCAAGGTGGCACACGGTGCACGGCGACTCCATCGCGGAGTGCACCGACTTACCGCTGACCTTCGTCGCGTGGCAGGATAAGCACTCTGCACCTTTGGGGATGGTGCCGGGATGCTCGACGGCCCAACTCGGAGAGACACTGAACAGCAGCAGCGCCATGAAGGTCAGCATGCTTCTTGCGCCTTGATTCAAGGTCCTCATGGGGGCTGCGCCATTGTAGGAACCTGCGCGACGGCGAGCATTAGTCGGAATCAACTAGCGCGAGTGAACACCGGCCGAAATCGTCTTGGTAGTTGGCGCAACTGCACCTCCAAGGTATTCAGAGGAAACGCCCTAGCGCCGGCTGGTGACGGTGCTCACACGTGCGTGCGACTGCGATCACAAACGGCGGACTCCGGGCCACCGGGATCTCCACACCCTTGCCTTCGTTTGACTTTCCTTCCCACGCCCCCTAAGATGACTCACCCCTGGATCGTATTTTCCCAAGTCGATTGCGGATGAAATGATTGGCCAGAACATCTCTCACTACAAAGTTATCGAGAAGCTTGGCGGTGGCGGGATGGGTGTCGTCTATAAGGCCGAAGATACCCGCCTGAAGCGCTTTGTCGCTCTCAAATTTCTCCCCCCAGACGTCACCCGAGATCAGGCTGCGCTCAGCCGTTTCCGGCGTGAAGCGCAGGCCGCTTCGGCGCTGAACCATCCGAATATCTGCACGATTTACGACATTGGCGAAGAGGGTCAACAGGCCTTCATCGTTATGGAGTATCTGGAAGGCGAGACGCTGAAGCATTTGATTGGCGACCGCCCGCTCGACGTTGAGCAGCTTCTGTCGATTGCGATCGACGTTGCGGATGCGCTGGACGCGGCGCATTCCAAGGGAATCGTGCACCGCGACATTAAGCCGGCGAACATTTTCGTGACTAGGCGCGGTGCGAAAATTCTGGATTTCGGGCTTGCCAAAGTAACGCAGGAAGCCAGCCGGGCGCTCGATCCCAGCGAAGCAACGAAAACTGAAGGTGAGAGCGCGCATCACTTGACCAGTCCAGGCTCGGCGCTGGGCACGGTTGCTTATATGTCGCCGGAGCAGGTGCGGGGCAAGCCGCTGGATCCGCGTACGGATCTGTTTTCTTTTGGGATCGTGCTGTATGAGATGGCCACGGGGACCATTCCATTCCGAGGCGAAACCTCCGGAGTGATTTTTGATGAAATATTGAACCGTGCTCCCGTGACCCCAGTTCGGCTGAACCCGCGACTGCCGGGGAAGCTGGAAGACATCATCAACCGGGCGCTGGAGAAGGATCGCGACCTCCGATATCAGCATGCGATTGACATGAAATCGGAGCTGCTGCGGCTGAAGCGTGACTTAGAGTCGGGACGGAGTGCAACAGTTTCGTCCTCGGATTCAGCGCACAGCGTTGCCATTGCGGAGGCGAGTGCGGCCGCGCAGAGGACCAGCGGGTCCGGACGGATCGCGACGGCTTCCTCCGGGCAGAGGCCCATCGCAAACGAAGCACCAGCACAGAAGAGCAGAATCAAGTGGATGGTTCCAGCTGCGGTGGTTTTGGCGCTCGCCGTAATTGCAGGCGGTTTCTACATGCGGAAGCGCACCGCCGTGCAGTTGACAGACAAAGACCAGCTGATCCTGGCGGACTTCACAAATCAGACTGGCGATGCAGTTTTCGATGCCACACTAAAAGAAGCGCTGGCGATTCAGCTTGAGCAGTCTCCGCTGCTGCAGTTGGTCAGCGACGCCGAACTGCATAGCAACCTGCAGTATCTCGGACAGAGCAAGGATCAGAGAATTACTCCTGAACTGGCGCAGCAGCTGGGCCAGCGGCTGGGAGTGAAAGCGTATCTGGCGGGAAGCATTGCCAGCCTGGGATCGTCGTATGTGATCCAGATTAATGCGGTGAATGTTGCCACCGGCGAGGTGTTTGCGCGTGAGCAAGTATCCGCCTCAGACAAGACGGGAGTACTGCAGGCGGTCTCGCAGGCGGCAACGGCGATGCGGGCCCGCCTGGGTGAGTCGATGTCGTCGATTCAGAAGCTCACGACTCCATACACGAATGTGACTACGGCTTCGCTACAGGCGTTCCACGCCTTCTCGCTGGGGGAAGATGAGCATCGCGTCGGACGAGATTTTCCTCAGGCAGCATCGTTCTACCAAGAGGCCATTCAGCTGGATCCAAGTTTTGCGATGGCGTGGGCCCGCCTGGGAGTGGCGTACGGCAATGTAGGCGCCGTGGGCAAGGCAGTCGAGTTCTTGAAGAAGGCATACGACCTGCGGGAGCGGGTTACAGAGCGGGAGCGCATGTACATCGAGTCGCAATATGCGCTGCAACTTTATGACATGCCCAAGGCCATCGAATCCTACAAGCTGTTCGTGGCGACCTATCCGCGGGATGCGGCAGCCTGGAATAATCTGGCCAGCGCATACCAAAATATCGGCGACTATGAAGAGTCCGCCAAGGATTTCAAGAAGACCTGGGAGATTGCGCGCTGGGACAATGTGGCTGCGAATAACGCCGCGGGAACGCTCATTCAATTGGATCGCCTCGATGAGGCGCAGCGCTACCTGAAAGAAGCATTTGACCAGGGCGGCGGCGATAACACCAACTACCAGAGCAATGCGATGATGATTGGGATGCTGACCGGGAAATTGGATTGGGAGAAGCCGATCCAGTGGGCGGCGTCGCGGCCCGATGGCTTCGTGCTCGAGGCCGGAGCGGGAACTCTCTACATGTATCTGGGCCGGATGCACGAGGCCGATCAGCACTGGGAGAATGCGGCCAAGCGGGCGGAACAGCAACACATTCCGGATGCGGCCGGGCTCGTCTACTCGGTCAAAGCGGTGCATGATGCGCTGGTCTCGAACTGCAGCGCAGCGCGGGATGCGGCTCACAAAGGACTTGCCGTGGACCATTCGATGTCCACGGTTCCGAACGCTACGCTGGCGCTTGCGCTCTGCGGCGAGACTGGTCCCGCTCTGAAGGAAGTGGAGCATGCTGCCGCCGAGTCACCAACGAACACGCTTTACGGAGAAGTAATTGTTCCGGAGGTAAAAGCGGCGATCGCGCTGGTCCAGCATCATCCGGAAGAGGTGTCCGCGCTGCTTTCGTCAGCCGCACCTTACGTGATGGCGTCCAAAGTTCCTCAGTTGCAGGGGCGAGCTTCTCTGGACGCGAAGAAGCCGCAACAGGCAGTCACAGATTTCGAGCCAGGAATTCGCTATCGCGGCGCGGCCTTGGGCGAGGGAGGGAACGGTCCCGGCCAAGCCCCCGATTATGTTCTCTGCCTGCTCGGCACGGCGCGGGCCCAGTCGCAGTTCGACAAATCCGCAGCTATGCAGAACTATCAAAAGCTTCTCGAGACCTGGAAGAACGCAGACTCCGATTTCGTCCCCGCGCAGGAAGCACGCCGGGAGGCGGCCGCACTCTCACCTTCGAAGAACTAAGACTCTTCAGAAGTGCGCCGTGCAGTAGATGGACCTCTTCTGCTAACCGCATCCCACTGTGGTTTGTTTGCCGATCTGTCCTGCGCAATGTGACAATACCTATCTATGCAAAAAGTGCTGAGGGCAGTTTCCGTTCAACTTGTGGCAGCCGCGTTCCTACTCTTGAGCTCGGCGCCGGCGCAGGATGCACCTGCCGCAAAAACCGCAACCCCCGCAAAGACTGCTTCGGGGCAGTCCAAGACCACGGGCACGACGGCAAAAAAGCCCTCCACCACTGCGAGAAGTTCGACCGGGGTGACATTGAAGACGCAGAAGGAGAAGGAAGCATATGCGCTCGGAATGAACATCGGCATCGGGTTGAAGCGGCAACCGCTAGGTGTGGATCCGGCGATCGTAGCCCGCGGTCTGAGAGACGCGATGGGCGGAGGAAAGACGTTGATGACGGAAGACGAGGTCAAGGCGGCGTTGCAGCAACTGAGATCTGATGTGGACAAGCAGCAGCAACAAAGGGCCGGCAGCGAAGGACCAGGAAACCGTAAGCAGGGAGAAGAGTTCCTTGCGGCGAACAAAGCGAAGTCCGGAGTTACGACCCTGCCCGACGGGCTCCAATACAGGATTCTGAAAGAGGGAAGCGGGCCCAAGCCGACTGCGAATGACACCGTGACCGTGAACTATCGAGGCACGCTGATCACCGGGAAAGAGTTCGACAGTTCGTACAAGCGAGGCGAGCCGGCTACATTCCCCGTAGGCGGCGTGATTCGGGGCTGGACCGAGGCTTTGCAATTGATGCCGGTGGGATCGAAGTGGGAGTTGTTTATTCCTGCGGACTTGGCCTATGGCGATCGCGGCGCGGGTCCTGACATTGGGCCGGGCGAGACGCTCATTTTCGAGGTGGAGCTCCTCTCCATCGCCAAGAAATGATGGACAAAAGGGCTCGATGGGCATCTTCGAGCCAAGTTTCCCACTTTAGGGGCGTTGTAAGTGATTGAAAAACCTGCTGGGTAAGTTTTACATATGTTCCTGCAGGAACACTTCCATGTACAAAGTTGTATGTACATCTTCATATTACATCGCTGAAGACAATAAGATTCCGGTTCCGTGATGGGCTAACGACTTAGTTATCTGACAGCTTGGGGTGGTGGAACTCCGTGCAATTCATCGTGAACCAGTCAGCAAGACAGGTCTACGACGTTTGGCCGAGGTGCTCTTCGGCGGAGAGGTTCGCGCCCGCCAAGAGGAGAAGGCCGGAAAGAAAAGCCCAGAACATGAGAGTGACCGAGAGGGCAAATGGACCGTACACTTCCTGGAAATTGAGCCAAGGTAACGCCAAGATGTAGGCGTATTTCAGGGCCTCGGAGAGCAATCCCATGATGATGGCCGCGGGAAGCACGGCTCGCGCCGGGACCTTGCCGTTGGGCAACAGCCAGTAGATCAGGAAGAAGATCGCAATGCTGGCGCCGATGGCGAAGACTTTCATAATCAGAAATCCGAAGAGCCGGATGAATCCGGTGCCATATCCGCGCAGCACAAACTCCATAAAAGCAACCGGACCGGCAGTCAGGGCAATCGACAGCAACGTCAGCATGCCGCAGGCGAAGGCGAGTCCTAACGAGATCACCTGATTGCCGAGGTAGGATCGATTGCTCGGGAAGCGCCAGATCCGATTCAGGGCGACTTCGAGGGGAAGGAATACTCCCGAGGACGTCACCAGGAGAATGACAAGCGATACGGCTTGCACGCGCTGCCGGGAGTTCACCATCGAGTTGAGATTGCGAATGACGAAGTCTTGCCCGGCGGGGAGGTAATCGCGGAGCAACTGAAGGACGACCTCGTACATGACGCGAGAATGGAAGACGCGTCGGATGACCGTCATCATCAGCACGACAAAAGGGAAGAATGACAGGATGGAATTGGCCGCGACCGAGAATGCGAAGGTGTGAACGTCGGTCCGAGTGAGGTATTTTACGGTGGACAACACCAGCCCAGGCCGGCGAGTGATGGGGCGGGAAACGGGCTCGGATCGGGCGGTTTCGGCCCTGGCGACAACTGGACTTGGGGTGTTTGGCACGCGAAACGACAATCGTATCAGAGGAGGACGCCAGGGTTATAAACCTAAGTTCCTGAAGGTAGTTACCGAGCTATTTCTTAATCTTTGTTAAAGTTATCGATAATGACCATGGGTCATATTACGGATTCCTTCTAATTTCTCTTGCGAAACGTTTTAATCCTGCTTATTATCTTCTGCTCAATACCGGGGAATGGTCCGGTGGTGAGACCAAAGTAGGTGGTTGACGTTTGTTGGGTGTGGTGGAAACGAACCAAATTGTCGGACTCCAGTGGTTCCCGCAGCGGTGCTCACCGCGCATGGGAGCCGAGGAGTCTTTTCTTTTTTGGAAATAATTCCCTCTGCACATCGTAGACGCAACCGAAAGTTCGGCAGTTTTCTCTGAGGGGGGCTTCGGTCGATCGAAGCGAATCCGGGAATCTGCAGAACAATTCTTCGCGATTGGTGAAAGGAGTAGTATCCGTGAGAGAGAAAGGTACAGTGAAGTGGTTCAACGGGGCGAAGGGATATGGATTTATCCAGCGCTCAACGGGGGAAGATGTATTCGTACACTTTTCCGCGATCCAAGAGAACGGCTACCGCACGCTGAATGAGGGCGAGACCGTAGAGTTCGATCTGCTGAAAGGCCCCAAGGGCTTCCAAGCGGCCAACGTAGTCCGCGCATAATACCTGCGAACCATTTTCAGGAACCCTCCCTGTCCCAGGGGGAGGGTTTTTTATTTGTCGTTTGTTGTGGGAGGAACTGGCATCCCTAGCGGATGGCACAACTGCTGCCACTCTTGCGTCGCACTTGGATCGTGAGAGAGGTCGACAGCGCGGTGACACTTCTGCCTGAGATAAGTCATTCCGCTGGATCCGCGGCCCGATACTGAATGTATTTCAAGTCCAGCAGCAAAGAACCCAATATCGCGGCTGACATCAAAGGGTCGGGCACGGTCACCCAGGCTACAGATTCGGTCTGTGCCGGATGCAAGGCAAATAGGTTCCTGCAAGCAAAGCCGCCGTGCGGTCACGGAGCAGAGTCCACACCAAATATCCAAGAAGGGCAGCTACGAGCACGTGTTTGGCGATGCTCAGCAAATGCCGTCCCCAGAGCGACAATCCAGCGACTACAAAATTGATCCGCATCCATAGCAGAAAAATGGGGCGGTAAAAACTGGGAGGAGCGCCGGGAAACTGCGCCCATACGAAGTTCGCAAAATAGTCCCAAACGTAACCGGAGAACTGAATGCGACGGTCTTGCGTGAAGCGGTGATCGTCGAGGATGAATTGAAAATCCTATAGATGGCAAATACGATGGCCAAGCGCCAAGGCGGCTATCAGGCAGGCACGGGGAGAGAGGATGTCGGCCACAGCACGCGCGACATTTGCAGGAAGAAGCTGCTGTACGGGACGTCTGGGTACATTCATGGTGAAGCGGTGGAAGGAATTGTCTTACAGGCTGCGGTAGTAAGTGCTGATGCTCAGCCAGCACTTGCTCCGCATCCTGCAGCTTCAGTAATCATCCGGAGCGGTGGCTGGGCTCGTATCGTGGATGAAGTAGTTTGCGTCCAGCGCGCTCTTGATGGTGGTGAATGAGCGCGGAGCGCTGGTGAGATTGAAAAACTTTGTAAGGTTTGTGGTGGTCCGCGCATCGGCGAAATTCAGGGCACCCTGCTGGATTCCGTAATTCTGTTCGACGAATCGCAAGATGCTGCCGAAATCCAGCCGGCTGTTGTTCACATAGTGGGCCGCTGTGTACGCAGAAACTACGATCAATGGCACGCGAAATCCGTACTGATAGTCGCCCAAGGGCTGCGGCAGGATGGTCGGCGGTACATGATCGTACCATCCGCCCCAGTCGTCCCAGGTGATGATGATTGCGGTATTTTTCCAGTACTGCTCGCCGTTGGCGCACTTGGGATTATTGCCCACGGCATTGACGATCGATGCCACCCACGATGGGCCTCCACCGGTGTTGCTGGTGGCGTGGTCGGAATTCTTACCGTCCGGAATGGACCAACTCACCTGCGCCAGGTTGCAGTTCGTGATGTCGGTCAATATTTTTGACGTTCCGGTGATGACATTTTTCCAATCCTCCCCTGTGCACTTTCCACCGGTGGGCGCGTCCGGCACACAGATGTGCTGGATTGAATTGGGCGCGGTCCAGAGATTGACCGGGTCGGGCGTGTAATACCTCCAACTGACTCCGACGTTCTGCAGCAGGTCGGTCAAGGTTTGATGTTCGAAACAGGGATAAATCTTTGTCGTCTCGCTGGATTCTGGAGTGACCAACTTCACGGTGGACCCGGCGAGAGCGATGCATCCGGTAATTGCGACTCCGGGCTGGGCCGGCTGAGAAACATTCGATGAGGCGTATGTGCCCTCGGCATCGTCCTCGGTACCAGGAGCTGAAGTTCCTCCGAAGATGAATTGATGGGCTGGGTAGCTGGGGCCCTGGTTGGTCTGGAACATGTAATTGGCCCAACCGTACTGGATTGCCAGATCGAGATAGGGATTCAGGGTACCCTTGGAGTTGTCGGTGTACTTGAACTGAGGCTTGGTCGGACAGTTTGCCTTTAGAGTGCACACCACATCGCCGGCGCCGTCCATTTTGCATTTGCCGGTCTTCGAATCCAAATCGCACATGCTGGTGAAGTCCTTATGGTTGTGTCCGAGATCGTACGAGTTCGCGAGTGCTACTGCTGCGGGTTGCGTGGTACCGGTCGATGAGTGCTTGTCGAGCCAGTTCTTCGTCTGAATGTTGTACTGCGATCCGGTCGGCTTGGTGCTGCAGGAACTCGCGGTTCCATAAGGCGACTTACAGAGACCCTGGAACAAATTGTCGGGTGTGCGGTTTTCTTGAAAGACGATGATGACATGCTCGAAACGCGAGATCTGTGCGTGTGCGAGTGTCATTCCGAGCAGAGCCAGGAATGAAAGAATCTTTACAACGAGTTTCATGATGGGCCTCCCTCCCGGAGGTGTATGACTGGAGTCTTGACAGACGTTCGGGAACCGCAAACAAACAGCCGGAGCTTGATCCGGTGTTCAATGTTCGCTTCCGGAATGAATTGGCGTGAGCCAGCACCCCGCCTTCACGACATCAAGCTCCCATTGCGAGTGCTTACGTGCGGGATTCCGAGTTGTGTCTAGCTGGTGGAGCGGGGCCGAGGAGATCTGAGGGCAACCCGGGACCTCGGCACGAAGCTAGTGCCGAGAGTGGAACTGAGCGGTGATTCAAATCACGGTTGGGCGTGATCCAAAATGGGAACGGTCCGGCTGGGTGAGAAGGGTTCAGCGAAGCTCGAGGGAAACCAGGTCACCTTCAGAACCGCCGCGTACTTTATAGTTTGCGGTGACTGCCACATCGCGCCAGTCGCAGGAGAAACTGTCGGCGCCAACGAGAAGAAGCGATCTGTAATCTGGGGCGCGAAGCTTTAGCACACCGCTTCCGGAGTTCACAGTCAGGACCGCTTCCGGCGCTTTGGAACAATCGACGGACACCAGCCGGCCCTTTATGTACCTGGTAACGCGCTTCTGGTCGGGAGTTTCGGCCGGGCTCGCGTGTTCTGCAGCTTGTCGTTTGGCTTCGTCTTCTTCCAGCACATCGAAAGGTGACTTCTGGGGCTGGAACTGGGTCTGGGAGTTGGCCGCGGAATTCGCACGGGATACCGTATTTGCGTTCAACTCCTGCCTGGGACAGAAGATCGTTCGCGAGCCCGGCGATCTGGGCGTCTTTGCTGTTCTTCAAGCGCTCGAGGAGCGCGCCAGCGGCATCCCATTTTTTGCTCGAGACGTAAATCTGCGCGAGATGAAACCTGTAGAGTTCATCGCGCGGACTTAAGGCGATGGCTGCGCGTATGGACTGCAGGGCGGCTGGAGTGGATCCGCCTGCATTGCGGGCAACCGCCAGGAGATCGTAGGCGTTGGCCATCTCCGGATACCATTCGAGAACGGAGCGGAGATCGATCATCATGTTCGCCAGGCCCAGAATGTCGCCGCGCTTTGCCTGTGCCATCCGGTATTTTGCGACGCATAGATAGTACCGGACCCACATGTCCTGGGGATTTAAGGATGCAGCATCGCCAATTTCTTTGAAAGCTCCGTCGAAGTTGCCATGTTGGACGTTATCCCAGGCGAGGAACCGATGAGCCATGGCATTGCCAAGGGCGTAGCTGGGTAGTTGCACTTCATCTTCACCCATTTTTTTGCTGACGCGCTTGGCATCGGATTTCTTGTCTGCTTCGGTCGGAGTCGTGGCGAGTTCCTGCAGAGTCTTGAGACCGAGATCACGACGCTCCGGGACACGGATCTGCGCGCCTGCGTACAAGGCACGGGCGTCCGAAACGCTGAATGGATTGGCGCTGATTGTGGAGTCGTCTGAACCGACCGGGACCGGGAAGCGGTCCACCGCGGCGGAAGTCCCGGAGTTCGCATTCGTAAAATTCGCTTTGAAGTAGTCCTGGATAGCCTGCTGCAACTGAGCCGAGGGCATTCCATACGCCTGCTTGATGGCGTCTTCCACTGGAACGTGCTGGTTGAGAACCAAGCCGAAGTAAGTGCCGGTATCGGGTAGCTTTTTTTCGTGCAACAGGTAATTCATCACGATCCAGGACTCAGCGCCGTAGAGGGCTGGCGCATTCTGAGCCGAAGCGTCCTGCTTGGCGGTGAAAAGATCGGGCAAGGCCTGCCACGGCTGGCTTTTCAATAGTTCCACAGCTGCCCCCGGTTTGCCCACGTACGGTTCACCGCCGATTTGTACCTGCCGGTTTTCGATCCGCAGCGAGCTGAAATACTGCGCCAGTCCTTCGTCGAACCAGCCTTCGGCGGGCGGATAGTTGTACCTCAGGAACATCAGCGCGAAATCGTGCGCCACGGCGCGCCAGGGATCTGGCTCGGACAAGTTCAGCACGATGAAATCCTGGTCGTCCCCGGTCAAGAGAAATCCGGGAACATCAATCGGCTGACCCTGGCGGAGTGGAGCGAGTTGGAAGTACAACTTGTCGTCCGCGAATGCGAGAATGGTCAGAGGAATCGACTGGTTCAGCCGGTCTTTGCTGAGCAAACCAGCGAAAACCGCACGCATTTGTTCAAAGCGCAGCGCGATCTCACGTCCTTTGTTCTGGCCCGCGTCAGTGACCACCCTGAAATGGGCGGAGTGGATCTCGAGCCACGGCGAAGGTTCAGAGGCTTGTGCGCAGGCGCAGAGAACGGCGGAGAGAACTGCGATGTACAACGAGATGGAGTGACGGCGGGGCATAGCCCAGGAGGGAAGAGCTTCCTAGAAATGCTACCACGGTGATAGGGCCCGCGGCGGGCGGCATTCCCGTTTTGGGCCGGTGTGAGGAAAGACACTTCCTCCGGAAGTCCCGACCGTTATAATGCCGCCTTTATGTTTGGCTTCCGAAATCCTACTCCTCTCATCTTGTGGATACTTGCGCTATCGGTGGCAACATCGGCTGCGTATGCCTCCAATACTTCCTGTACAGGGGCCCTGAACGACGGCGCGGGCAAGGCTATCGCAGGTGCTGTCGTCCATCTTCGCTCTTTGTCGGGTGAACGGGACTATACGGCGACCAGTTCTCCGGAGGGAAGATTCTCTTTTCCTGAGATAGCTGCGGGTTCGTATGCGGTTTCAGTGAAGGTCGGCGGGACGGAATCACTCTCCGAAACACGAATGGAGGCAAAAAAGGGTACGGCCTCAAAGCTAGTGCTGCAACTGGCGGTTGGGAAGCTCACTGTGGTTATCAATCCGGCGAAACAAGAGCCGGGGCTTGCGGCGAGTGCGCAAGCTGCGTCGCAGGGGACCGGTGGCGAACACCTGACCGGCGCAGAGGTTTCCAGTCTTCCGCTTAACGCGCGGGATTTCAGCAAGCTGCTTTTGCTGGCGGCCGGGACGATGACCGACGCCAATGGGGCTGCGAATTTCACACAGCAGTTTGCGGTGAATGGGCAACGCGGCGTCACCACCGTTTTCGCAACCGATGGATTCGATACGACTGATCCGGAGATGGGTGGAGCAACATTTTCGAACTTCAATGTGGATGCGATTCAGGAAGTGCAATCGAGTTCGGGCGTGATGCCCGCCGAGATCGGGCATGGGGCTGCGAGTTACACGAACGTGGTGACCAAGTCGGGCGTGAATCAAGTGCACGGCAGCGTATTCGAGTTCCTGCGCAATGCGTCGCTCGATGCGCGCAACTATTTTGACCACAAGGATCCGAACGGACGCCGCATCCCGCCGTTCGCGCGCAACGAGTTTGGCTTTACCAACGGCGGCCCGATCGTGATTCCGGGCGTGTACGACGGGAGAAATCGCACATTCTACTTCGGCGAATATCAGGGATTTCGCCAGGTGCTGGGCACAACGCAGGTGATGCCGGTGCCGTCCGTCGCGGAGCGGCAGGGAATCGATACAACTACATATCCTGCGAGTAGCACGGATCCGGGCGATACCTTGCTGGTGCCGATCAATCCGGAGGTTTTACCTGTCCTCAACGGCTATCCGCTGCCGAATGAGCCTACAGGAGCTTTCGGAGATCGAACGTACGCCACTTCATCGAAGATCTACACGAGGACGGATCAGTTCTCGATTCGCATTGATCATAAGATTTCCGCGAAGTCTGCGCTGATCGGCCGCTTCAGTTTGAATCAGGTCACTGGTCCGTTGACGAATCCCGATCAGACCGCAATCAATCCGAATTTCGGGATTCAGTTCTTTGATCACCAGCGGAATGCGGGTGTTCATTACACGCGCACGATTTCTCCGCAAATGATCTCCGATACTTCGTTGAGCTACATTCGAAGCACGCCGTTCTTCCCGACTACGGATCATATTCAGCCGGGCATTACATATGCCGATGGGCTTTATCAGCCTTATGACCAGCCAGCGGGATCGATCTTCGGGTCCTACAGCAACCTCTACCAGTTCAAGCAGGATTTCTCATGGACGCATCGATCGCACGGATTCAAGTGGGGAACCGAGATCCGGGTCAATCGCGATTCCACGATTTTTGGGGTGAATCCGAACGGACTTTATGAGTTCGGCGGAGGCACAGCGTACGCGCCGTACGACATCCCTTCAGCCAGCGGCACGCACGATATCAAGCAAGGCGATCCACTGCCCGACGCGCTTACCGGATTGCTGACCGGCACGCCCTATTCGTACAACATCATGGCTGCGGCGAGCTTGACGCCCGTAGGAGGGAAGTTCAACGAAGCGGGCGTACGGCGCGAAGCCTACAACTTCTACTTCCAGGATGAATGGAGGGCGACCTCACGGCTGACTGTGACTTACGGGCTGCGGTACGAAGTGAACAGCCGCATTCACGAGGCGACCAAGCGTACATCTCTGCCGGTGTTTCTCGGGCCGGATGGCAAGCCTACCGGGTACGGAAACCCGGACGCCACGCAGAAAATCATCATCAATCCGCAGCCGCCCTACGATCAGGACTGGAATGGCTGGGGTCCCCGGCTTGCTCTCGATTATGGCGTCGGAAGGCACACGGTCGTGCACGCCGGCGGAGCGATCACGACCCTGATTCCAAATCTGTGGCAAGACAATGCGCTGACCGCTGCGATCCCTTATGTTTTTGCGCCGCTCATCGTTGCGCATGCGGGCGAGCCCGTTGCATTTCAGAATACGTTTGTTCCGTTGAACCTTCCCACGGCTTACAACACGCAAGGACAACCGATTTTCGCGACTGGCCGAACGGAGGACGTTCCAGCAAATACCGTCTTCGACTATGTGCGTTTCCAGAACGATTTGAATGCGCTTGCGCCGGGAAACGTCCAGTTGTTGAGCATTTCCGGGATCGCAAAGAACTTCGGGAACGGATACATGGGAAGCTGGACGGCGGGCATTGATCACGATTTCCATGACTTCAAGGCCAGCGCCTCGTACGTAGCGACAACCGGAATTCATCTCCCAAGGTTCTATAACCCGAACGGCTACGGCGGTGCTTGTCAGGGATTCGCTCCATTTACCCAATTCGACACGGAGTGTCATGCAACCGGCGGGTTCGGACCAGAGACGATTATGACGAGCGGTTCGCACTCCTCGTATCACTCGTTGCAGGCTGGGCTGACCAAGACTTCGGCGCGGCTCGGGCTCGGACTGCAGGCGAGCTACACGTATTCCAAGTCGCTGGATGATACGAGTGCCGTGCTGGCCGGATTGATGGGCACTTCAGGCACGGTCTTGCAGACTGCGCCGCAAAATCCGTGGAATCCGTCGGTTGAGAAAGGTCCGTCGACATTTGACGTGACGCATGTGTTTGCAGCCAGCGTGATTCAGTTGCTGCCGCTCGAACGGGTGGGATTCTTGAAGCCGCTGCCGAAAGCCTTGACCAAGGGCTGGCAGGTTTTGAACATCACCACTCTGACGACGGGATCCCCCTTTACCGTCTATTCGGGTGTGCAGCAAACCGGGGCGGGATTGGGCGGAGGGGATCGTCCCGACCTGGTTGCAATGCCGCACCTATCAACCAGCCGCGGGGTTCGCGCGGACTATTTTGGCCTCGGTGAGGACGGTAATCGCTCGTTCTTCTATATTCCCATCAAGGTTCCTGGTGGGACAGGCCCCAACCAGGGGCGCTTTGGCACGCTTGGGCGCAATAGCTTCCGCGGGCCTGCGTATCACGACTTTGACATCGCGCTGATCAAGGACACGCCGTTCGGCCATCGCGGTAACGCGGAATTCGGAACCCTTGAGTTCCGGGCGGAATTCTTCAACATCTTCAACATCGTGAATTTCGGACTGCCGTCGAATATCGTCAGCGGGAGTGGATTTGGAATCATCAGCAAAACGGCGGGGACATCCCGGCAGATCCAGTTCTCGCTGAAAATCATCTACTAGCGTAGATTTCGCGTACGACGGGAAGTTCTACTGCCGCCCTTCCTTTAGCAATCCCTGGCAGTTGCTGGAAGCAGTCAACACCTCGTTGAACGCCGTCTCCTTGCGCAAATCCTTGAGAAGAGGGTCGTCCAGCAACGCGGAATATGCGCAGTAATTCTGCTGCACGGCGGACTTGAGCAGACGAAGCGCCGGTTCGGGTTGTCCGCACGAGGCCATCAGCGCACCCACGTGATACCAGGCCTCGGCATCGGGTTCAGTCATGACCGACGCTTCGGCGTCATGCACAATCTTGGCCATATCTGCAGGCTTCTGGACCGCAGTGCAGGCTTCCATCAGGTCGCGGTGATAGAAAGGCGCCTTGGCCATGTTCTTCGCGGTGTTACGTGCCTCCGCCATGTTGCCCTCGGCGAGATACACGTAAGGCGTCACCCACGCCGCCCATTCAGACCCGGCATCCAGTTGGACAAAGTCCATGGCACGATCGGTCTTCCCCATCTCGAGGAAGGACCAGGCGCAGGCGCGGAAGAGAAAGTTTCCAGGATCGAGCTGACGCGCCGTATTGCACTCCTGCGTGGACTCGGCCAACATGCCGGCATAGCGATAAACGAAGCTGAGCGCGAAGTGAGCGTCGGCACTCTGAGGGCGGCGGCGAACCAGATCCGAGGCCGCATCATAAGCTCGCCCGAGATCGCCGCGTTCTACGCGGTTCGTTATCAGGCTGCTGGCCGCCATGACACGATTGGGATCGAGAGCGACTGCCCGTTCGAAAGCGCGGTTGGATTTTTGGAACACTTCCTCGCCGCCACCGCCGTATGTGGAATCGAAATAGTATCTCTGGCCCAAGGCCTCCCAAGCGGGCGCGTAGCTCGGATCAATCCCTACCGCCCATTCCAGCATTTTGATGGCCTCTTTGTTGGGCTTCGGATCATGGGGCTGGGCCACGCTGCGAAGATAGAGATCGTAAGCTTCCTGATTCTTGGGGCGCGAGGCCGTTTCAATCGCGCCACCACCGCCGAGAACTGGCAGAAGACCATGCTCGATTTGTGTGCTCAGCTGTTGTTGCATATTGATCATGTCTTCCGTTTTGGCGCTGACCGTCGCTTCCCAGAGGAGGCGGTTTGTGGGAACGTCGATTGCCTCAAGGGTCACCGTCAGTTTCTCGCCTTGCTTACGGAAGGATCCGGTGAGAAGCCGACCGACACGGAGTTCCTGGCCCACTTTCCTGGGATCAAGATCAAGCGAGACATATTTGCGCGTAACCGAGGAAGGCCGTACCTCCAGCGTTCTGGCGTAGGTCAGGACACTGGTGAGTTCGTCAGCCAGCGCGAAGCGGAGGTAGTCGTCGGAGGGATCGCCGTTCATGTTCTGCAGCGGCAACACCGCAATTGCATTCCGTTGCTCCGCATTGGCGGCTTCGCGGTGCTTGTACCACCAGGCTCCTAATGCGCCCAGAACTGCCACCAGCAATGCCGCAGTGGCGATCAGCAGGTACATGATCAGGTGTGAGTGCCTTCCGAAGGTGCGCGAGGCGACGCGCAACTTGGCGGCAGAGCTCGGCGTTCTGATGGTGCCTGATTCCGCCTCGCGCTTCAGCAAGGCCAGGTCGGAGCGCATCTCCGCCGCGCTCTGATAACGGCGATTGCGATCCTTCTCCATCGCCTTGCCAATGATTCCTTCCAGTTCGATCGGGATCTTCGGATTCAGGTCCCGTGGAGGAACGGGCTTTGAATGCAGGACGGCGTTCGAGCGTAACCAGAGAGTTGGCCCCGGTGAAGGGCTTCTTACCGGTGGACATCTCGTACAGGACTACGCCAAACGAGAACAGGTCGCTGCGGCCGTCTACGATTTCGCTGCGGGCCTGTTCCGGGGACATGTAGACGGCCGTGCCTGGAATCACTCCGAGGGCAGTCAGCGAGTTATCGGCGCCGGCGTCGTCTTCCGTTCCGATGTTGTGGACTAGCTTTGCCAGCCCGAAATCGAGAACCTTCACCTGTCCGGTGGGAGTGATGAAGATGTTCGCAGGTTTGATGTCGCGATGGACGATGTTCTTCGCGTGCGACGCAACCAAGGCGTCGGCGACCTGGACTCCCACATCCAGGATTTTCTCGATCTGCATGGGGTGGCCGGCTATGTGCTGCTTCAGGCTCTCGCCCTCCAGCCGCTCCATCACTATGAAAGGATGGCCGTTATTGTCCTCGATACCGTGAATGGTGCAGATGTTGGCATGGTTCAGCAGAGAAGCGGCCCGGGCCTCGCGGGTAAATCGCTCGAGCGACTTGGGATCGCCGGCAAGGTTCTCTGGAATGAACTTCAGGGCGACGTGGCGCCCAAGTTTGAGGTCCTCGGCCTCATAAACCACGCCCATACCCCCGCCCCCCAGTTTGCCAAGGATGCGGTAATGCGATACTTGCTGACCAATCATGAGAGAGCGCGAGGTTCGGCGGTAATGTTAGGCCCCCAGTCTCATCCGGTCAACTGGCTTATGGGGTTGGGGTTAGGTCACAAGTAGTCGGCAGGCAAAAAGCGCATATGGATGCAGTCCCAGAACGAGCCTCCGTACGTCCTTTTGTATGATGCGCACCAGCCCAAGTTCGGTTTGGAGGTACTACGCATAGACCGAGCGGGTAGAATCCGGATTGTACAAGTTGGAGACGCTTTGAAATGGAACTCCAATGGGAAATCGTTGGCGAACGTCTGCATTCGCCTGATTCTGAGCTGCACGAATTGATTCGACTGCGAGCGGAGGAGATTTACGTCCGGAACGGCCGGGTTGCTGGCCACGACCTGGAGAACTGGGCGGAGGCGGAACGGGAAATCCTGCAGGAACAGCAAGCGTACTCTCGGCGGAATGCCGTTGTCATCAAAGTGAACGGAGTGAAATATGTGGGGGCATATTCGCGGGCAAGCTCCGACGGCTACGCTCCCGGTGAGTTCCAAGCGGGCGTACCGGTCCCGGTGCGATTCGACGGGGACAAGATGTTCGTGAAGCGGCCCAACGGCAAGGAACTCGAAACCACGATCGTAAGAAAATCGGCTGAGACCGTTGCTGGTTCGCCCAATCTCCCGGGCTATCGGGTTGATATAGTGCGGAGATGCTGAATCTGCTCGCCCCAGTTCACCGGCGCCCGAGTCGCGTCTCTGGCTTCGACGCTTCGTCACCTGGGCGCGGCAGGCTTGTTCTTTCTCGCGATTCTCGACAGCTCTCCTTTACCCACCTTCGGTGGTGCTGACATAGCGACGGCTATCCTCGCGGCAACTCACAGGCCCCTCTGGTATGAATATGCTGCGACGGCGACTGCGGGATCGATCATTGGCGCGTATCTCACGTTCCGGTTGGCCCGAAAAGCCGGCTCCGCTTACCTTGACCGCAAATTCAAGAAGAACCTCGTGGGGAAATTTCTGAAGCTCTTCAAGCGATGGGGAACAGGCAGTCTGGTGGCCTCCACGTCGATTCCTTTGCCTACCCCCACGAGCCTGTTCTTTGCGGCGGCCGGAGCTTCGGACTATCCCGGCGGACGTTCCTCGCGATTGTGTCGGTCTGCCGTGCCATTCGCTACTTCGGCATCGCATTCATTGCGTCGCATTACGGCCGTCGATTACTTCGCGTATCTGCGGCATCCCTTTCAGCATTGGGGCTGGTTTGCCCTGTTTCTCGGAATCATGCTGGCCGTAGTTGTGGGTGGAATCTTAATGAACCGTCGACTGGAAACATCAGTCGTGGAGTCTGCGCTGCAGAATCAGGAGCAGTAATCAGGCGTGCTCATCGACGAATAACCCCGCCGATGCGCCGACCCATCCCATGTTCTTGTTGTGGTCCACGCCCATCATCAGGCCACGACCCATGCGAATAATGGTGAGAACCGGGATCAATTCGTCCAACCATACGTACATCACCCGGATTTCGGCCTTTGTGCCACCAAACGGAGTTTCAATCACCGGCTCGAAATTGACGCGCTCCTGGAGGATGTAGCAGGGACGCTTCTCCGGAGGAATCGCAGCAATGTCTTCCTTCTTCGGCGCGATTACGACGCCCAGACCTGCGAATGAATAGAGTGGCTTCAACGCGTAGTTTTGAAGATCCTCTGGAATTGTTTCCAAGCGATCCAGGAACGACGTCTTCGGAACGGATTTGTGCTTCAGGTACGGGATGGAAAACTTGCTGATGCGGAAAGTACCAGTTCGGGTGGCCGGCCCATTCAACATCGAGATCGTCACGCCAGTCAAAGTTCAGCTTCACGTTCTTACGTTCGAGTTCATCGACAATGGCTCGGTTGTAGATGCGGTGAATCGGGGATGCGTTTTCCCGCGCGCTCATAGTAGAGGCCGCTGCCTTGTTTCTTGATGTCGATGATATCGACGGTTTTGACGCCAAGGAATCTTTTCGGTGAGCAGAAAATCGGGCAGAGTCTTCTGCTGGAGTGGGTGAATCTCCATCAGAATCACGTTTTCGGGATCGTGTGAGCCGACAATGGCTTTCTTCAGGAGTGCGCGATAGGAGTCGTCCTCCAGGCCGCTCAGGTAATACTTCAGCCGTCCAAATGACTGGGGCTGAAATCCGGGAACTGAGAGTCCGTACACATCGATGTAAGCCTGCGCCAGGGGCCCCTGATATGCATACAGAGAAGGGAAGGCCTGCAGTTCGACGAGCTTTGGCTGCAGTTCTCCTTGCGCGTCGCGAACCAGCCCGAAATCCACCTGCACGAACATCGGGTGCGGGGCTTCGTTCGGCACCTTGAACTCTGCGGGAACTGCCTCGTCAGATTTCGCGCGATACTCCGGATTGTCGACCAGTTGCCGGATGAGTTCCTTCCCGGCCTCCGCCATGCGATCGATGAGAGGTTTGGGGAAAAAGCAGGGTGTCTCCGAGAGTCTGAACTGTACATGGGTTCCGCAAATGTCATCGATGCGGCGGAGAAAGGTCTGGTACTTGTCAGGAGTGAATGCTGAATTGAACTGCCGACGCAGGGAGGGAATCATAGGGCAGCGACATGGTATCGCTTACTCGCGGATTTCCATACTGCTGATCAGGCCATCCTTCAAGGAGTAGACGTGCTCGACCATCCGATCAACGAGCAACTTTGCCGGTGAGATCACGCACAACCTGATGGACTCCGATCGTCACCCGGCCATCGCTTTCGTCGCTGAAGGTTACGGGATCGACATGCGGATTGATCATGCCCCACTGACGCGTCCAGTAAGCACGGACACCTTCATGACCGTGCACGGTGCCGCCCTCCATGCCGTTCGGCCACTCGACATCGGGCGTCATGGTTTTCAGAGCGCCATCGATATCCCGCCGATTGAACGTGTCGTAAGCGCGCTTGAGTAGGTCGATGCTGGATGCCTCAGCTGTCACGATGATCTCTTCTTCGATTACACTTCCACGAGGAATCTTCCCTCGCGCATGATCTGTTCGTCGTCCACCCAGATGTTGAATTTCCTTCCGACCACATCGATGTGAGTGGTTGAATCCCAGTCGGCGCCGGTGTGGGCACCGTAGGGATTCCCGAAAGCGATGTGGATCCCGGGATACTTCTCGTCCTGCAGAATCTCGCCGATCAGGTCCTTGAGTCCGATGTTGGTGCCGATGGCGAATTCGCCTACGCGATCGCTGTTTGCGTCGGTGTGAGTGTAGTTCCAGAAATCCTCTTCCAGCTCGCGATTCTCGGAGTGTGCTTCCGTGAGACGGTTGCCCTTCATTCGTACGGTGAGAGGCTTGTCTTTCAAGTTGCCGAATTTTGCGCAGAGATAATCGCCCACTACGCCATCAATGACGAATGTTCCATTGACTTCGCCCGGAGTAGTGAAAATTTCTCCACCAGGCAGATTGCCCCACTTTTCGGGGGAGATAATGCCGCTGGTCTTCAGCCATTTGTAGTTTGGATTCAAATCGGCTGTCAGATCCGTTCCCGCCGATGTGGTAGCGCGAATTCTCGAGGCCTTCCGGACCATCTCCACGACTTTCTGGCTTAACCGGTCCACCCGGTTGAAGTCGGCGCGCATGCCTTCCAGCATGATCTGCCGATTGATGTTGACCATGTGGGCATGACGAATTTTGCGCCGGTTCACCACATCGGTCATCTGGATGCGTGAACGAAGTTCGTTGGTTTGCGCCTGTACCGCGAAAATCGAAACCTGGCTTTCCTCGAGATCGGCGATGATTTCGCGCGGCAGGTCCCTGAGCGGGCGGTCCGCTAACTCTTCCAGAACCCAGGCGTGATAAGGCGCGCCCAGCTTCCCGAGTTCGGCAATTATGGAAGCTGCGATCTCATGCGTGGCCTCGTCGGTAATCACGCACACACGTTCGCTTGGCTGAATACGCAGACATACGTTCACCGCATTACGGGCTCCGGGCGTGAACTCGGGATCGAATGAGATCTGAGTCAGATCGATGTGATTGGGGCGTACAGAAATGCTCATTACCCTGCTTTCGTCACGGTGGCCGGTTCGCGTTTCCGCCAGTCCGGCTTCCGTTTCTCCGATGATGTAATCAACGACTTTCTTTAGATCGCCGGTTTCCTGGAAGACGCGCAGTTGGCGATCGGCGCCGCTGCCGCGCTCAAGAATCTCGTGAATGTAGTTCAGCTCTTCTCGTGAATCGAGTTCATCGACCACATCGTCGATGAAGTCGAGGTACTCGTGCACAAGATCGCGGGCCGGAACTTCCTTCTGCTTGCCAAAATCGATCAATTTGCCGTCGAGGCCGTAGCGGGCAGCGCGCCACTTGTTCTCCATGATCAAGGCGCGGCGATAGAGCCGGAATCCCTGATTCGCTGTATAGAGCTTGTACAGTTTGGCCACGGTCGCCTGAATCAGGGCGGCTATTGCGATCGTTTCATCGGCGCGCATCGGGATGTCGCATACGCGAAATTCAAGCGTGTTGAAGAATGGATGCGGCCGGATGTCCCACCAGATCTTCTTGGCGTTATCGATGCAGTTGGTCTTGATCAGCAGCTTGATGAAGTTCTCGTACTCGCCCCAGCTGGGGAAATAGTCAGGGATGTTGGTGCGCGGGAACTTGTCGAACACTTTGCAGCGGTAGGATTTCAGCCCAGTATTCATTCCCAGCCAGAACGGCGAATTGGTCGAGAGCGCGAGGATATGCGGCAGGAAGTAGCGCGCATGATTCATCATGTGAATCGCGGTCTCGCGATCCTCGATGCCGATGTGCACATGCAGGCCGAAAATCAGATTGGCCCGCGCGACCAGTTGCATGTCTTCGATGATGTTCTTGTAGCGCTCGTCGGGATGGATTTCCTGGGTGCGCCAGTCCGAGAAGGGATGGGTTGCCGCTGAGGCTACCCGCAGACCGTTCTCTCCGGCCAGTTTGATGATGTGGCGCCGCAGCGCTTTTACTTCTGCCTTCGCGTCCTTGATGTTCTTGCAGACGTTGGTGCCGACCTCAACGACCGACTGGTGCATTTCGGCCTTGACGCGCTCCTGAAGCAGCATCTTGCCTTTTTCCAGAAGTTCGGCCTGGATGTGCGAGCGGAGGTGGCGGGTGACCGGATCTATGGTCTGATACTCTTCTTCGATCCCGATAGTGAAAGTCGGCAACATATGGGTGTGGCGCGGGCGCCCCGGCCCGCGAAATCTGACCAGAATGGTTGATTTCGTAAGCCCATCCGCGGCTTGGAGCGATGGGAGAACTCAGGCGGGGAACATTATAGCAATGCCGCGGAACACGGGATTGCTCAAGAATCAGATCAGTCCCATTCGCGGTTTTGGGTAACGCGCTCCTTGACGATCTTCTTCAGAAGAGCGTCGGGCAATGGCTTGTCGGAAGGGAAGCGGATCGTGCCGCGAGATGTCGGATAGTCCTTGAGTTCTTTGGCAAACTTTTCGATTACGCCAGAGCCAGTCGGGAACAGACTGCAGTGGTCCTTAAAGGCTGCATAACCAACCAGCATTCCGTTGAGCTTGAACATCGGCATGCCGTAGCTGATCACTTCGGTAGTTCCTTTGGGCACGACAGACTGGATCACCTTGCGAATGTGCTTTAGGGTGCTCTGAGCTGGCTCAGGAACTCCAGCCAGATATTCATCTACCGTCTTCGCGACCGGCTTGCCTCTCATGAATTGTGTCCCCAGTTACTATGCCTTTTTCTTCAGAACCTGTGATGACTGGCGAACCAAAACAGCCAGAGTGACAGGCAGAGGAGAAGAATCATCAAGCTACTCATGCAGATGGAGAACGCTGAAAGTGCACTACGCGCCGCGTGTCCTCCGGAGAATGTCCGAAAGAGAAGCACCAGAGCGCTCACCTCGCAAATCAGTGTCGAGGCCAGCCCAAACCACACATACCCCTCCGCAAATCCGCCGGCGACCGCTCCAAGCCCAGTCGCTTTTGAGTTCGATATCCCCCGGAATACAGAAGCCAGGCCGATCGTCATCGGAACCCATGGAGCCCACGCAAGCACCGTGCCCCACACGAATCGCTTTTGTCTTAGGTCGCGTTCCATCTATTTCGTCCCTTTCCCGCGCTTCCGTGCAGCGACCCACTCCGGCTCGCCTTTGCGGGGAGGTTTCTGTGCGGGCGTTCCCCGGAGGAACTCCGCCCATCTCAACTCCTGGCTGGCGTTCTGGTCCGTCTGAGCCATCTTGATCGCCATCTCGGCGACGGCGTTCACGATCCAGTCGAAATTCTCCTGGCCGACGGACGTAATCTCCGCATCGGGTGCGGGATTCAGGAAGTCGATCGCATAAGGCACGCCCTTTTCAACGGCGAACTCGACGGTGTTCAGATCGTATCCCAGGACCCGGCACAATGTAAGCGCATCTTTCTCCATGCGATTCCGCAAGGCTTGCGATGACGGTGGGGGATTTCCCTTTACGTAGCGCTCGTGATGCGGCGCCTTGGGATCGTATTTCATGATGTGAACCTTCTCCTGCCCGACGACGTAGCAGCGATAGTACTCGTCGAACTCTACGCCGCGCTGCAGGGTCATGCAGAGATCGCCCGTCTGGTTGTAGTGATGAAAAAACTCCTCCGGAGAATGCACCTTGTAAACGTGCTTCCATCCGCCACCGGAATAGGGTTTTAAGAACGCGGGGAAGCCAACATAGTCGAACAGTTCCGGCCAGTTCAGAGGATAGATCAGGTTCCGCATCGAGCGATCTGTCGTGCCTTCGGGATGCTTGTTGTGGGGCAGGATTACTGTGGGTGGAATTGCCACACCCAGCTTGTGCGCCAGAGCGTAGTTGAAGAACTTGTCGTCGGCTGTCCACCAGAAGGGATTATTGACAACGACCGTGCCATGCAAAACCGCGTTCTTCAAATAGGCGCGATAGAACTGGATGTCCTGCGAGATGCGGTCGATGATGACGTCGTACTTTTTGGGCTCATCCATGCGGATGCCGCCGATTTTCACGAACTCGGCAGTCACGCCGTTCCCGTTCATAGAGTTGATCTTCTGGACCACCGCTGGCGGGAACGTGTTTTCCATTCCGAACAACAGCCCAATCTTCTTCATAGCTCGCTCCGTAGAGACGTTGATCGCAACATCTCTTGCTGGTGGACAGACAGACGTAGCCCGCTACGTCTCTACAAAATCAGAAATACTTCCCGGCCATTCTTAACCACAGCGGCCAATCGTGTTTGGAGTTGTCATTCCAAACGTCGAGCCAGTGCGGAATTGCTTTGCCGTTCAAAACCGCGGACAGCTTGATGTTCTGATCCAGACAGATATCCCAGTTTGCCGATCCGAGAACGATCTTCATCTGCCGGTAGCGGCTCAGGAACCAGTCATCGCTCAGATTTGGAATGAAATCTGGTGGATTATTGAAGTAACAGTCGCTGTCGTAATAGCCATCGAGAAACTGCTGAATGTCGAACGCGCCGCTCATGCTGACACAGTGCGTGACCACGTCAGGATGCTTCAGGGCGAAGTTGATGCTGTGGTATCCGCCGAAACTGCAACCGGTGACCGCCAGTTGCCCGGACTGGTTCTTCCACCGCAGGAAAGGCAGAAACTCATGCAGAATGTAGCGTTCGTACTGCAGATGCCGCAATACTCGCACTCGCGGGTGTACGCCCTTGTTATACCAACTTTCGGTATCGACAGCGTCCGCGCAGAAGACCTGCAGTTCTCCACGGTCAATCTTATGGGCGAGCACGCCGATCATCCCGCGATCCTCGTACTCGAAGAATCGGCCCATGGAAGTGGGAAACACGAGTAACGGCAGGCCGGCATGGCCGAAGACGAGAGCTTCCATCTCGCGGTGCAGTTCCTGACTGTAGCCTTTGTGATATTCGCGGATCATCCTGACGAACGGCAGTTCGGTTGCACGCCCCGACTGGGAGATGAAGTATCTTACCCGATGCGAGTTCGAATCCCTAGGGCGCCCCACGCCGAGTTTCGCGCACAAAAACGCCCGCTCCTTGCGGAGCGGGCTAGCAATGGGGGGAGGACTACTACTACTTCCTATGAACCATTCGAGCAGACGGACAGCGAAGAGTTACCCTGGAAACTCAGCCAGCCATTCACGGATGTACTCGTTGGAGCTCCGAAATAGGGAAGCGTGACCAGATCCTGCAAGTTATACGTGAAACCGTGCAGGACATAGGGGAATGCGCCGAAATTCGCCAAGCCTTCGAGCGGGTCGCCATTCTCGAGGATTCCGCACGGTGTGTTGTTTCCGTTGAAGTTTACGGTGAGAGGGTCATCGGCCCATTCGCCGATCTCGTGGGAAAGAGCGGAGACATCCTGCGAGAAAGCGCCCACATGATCCACATACGTAGCTTCCGCATAAGACTGTGGATTGCTGGTGCTGCCTTCGGAACTGTGATATCCGCCGATGCAGCATCCGCCGCCTTGCGTCAGATAGGTGTTATAGAGCAGGAAGATCGGGAACTGGTTGGGTTGGATTCCCAGTTTGCTGATGAGGTTGGGGATCTGGGAGTCGAACCAGTTGATGTCCACTTCGGCAGCGGTGAATCCGAAGACCGACCCCGTCTTTCCGAAGGAGCGGGACGGGCTCAATGTCTGTTCCGCGAGAACGGTGGTGCTCAGCAGCAGGTGCGAGTTGGTGTTCGATTGTACGGTGCCCCAGAAATTTGCACGCTGATAGGCATCGATGTACTGGGTCGTCCCGATGTCAACGCCACCCTGCGTGTAAGTTGTGGTCGAATCGAATAGCGGCGACTGCACTGTGTTGCTCGTCACCGTGTTTCCGTTCGATAGCACGTGGGAAGGGTCGAACGTAGTCGTTGTGCGGTTGCGGTTGGTGATCACGATCTTCACCGGGATGATGAGGGTGGCGATGGTAGCCGTGCTGTTGGTCGACGGGGCGGTTCCGACCATATTGTAGGTGTAGGTGGTTCCGTTGAAGGCGAACGAGCCATTCCAACTCTCTAGCGAGGCTGCGGGGGCAATCACGTCGGTACGGAGGTGCGGTGGCATCAGCGCATACATCGCTTTGGGCTTGGAGACTTGAGCATCCTGGGCGTGGGCTGTGGTGATCAGACCCGGGCAGACCAACAGAAACAGCGAAAGCAGACTCAGACGGGCTAACTTACTTCCAGTCATAGGCGGACTTTCTCCTTTGGGGGAATTTCTCACAGACGAAACGGCAACTGAGTGAACCCTCAGGTATGCGCGTCCACAGAGACGATGCAAGCCTGACCCACAAACGCATGCGCGTTAAGAAGGCTAGATTATCCCGAGTAAAGCGCGAATTTGTGTGCAAATATTACCAATATTGATCTTGTCCTGTTTTTGTAAATTACGCGCGAAGGTTTTCAAACCGGCTACAAAGAAAAACCCGCTCCTGGCGGAGCGGGTTGGCTAAAAACGCGTAAGCCTAGCCCCCGTTGGAGCAGACACTCAATCCAAACGGGTTGCCTTGGAACGTCATTAGCTTGCCGACCGAGGTCGTATTCGGCGCGCCAAAGTACTCCAGGTAAACCAAATCCTGCAGGTTGTAGGTGAAGCCGCCCAGAGTGTATGGGAAGGCGCCGAAATTCGCGAAGCCTTCCTCGGGATCACCGTTTTCGAGTATGCCGCACTGCACGGTGTTTCCGTTGGTATTGACGACGAGCGGATCGTCCATCCACTCACCCACTTCGTGCGACAGCGCGGAAACGTCCTGAGCGAAGATTCCGGGTGTCTTGATGTAGGTGAAATGAGCATACGCCTGAGGTGCGGAGGTGCTTCCGAAAGCGCTGTGATAGCCGCCGATGCAGCATCCACCGAACTCCGTCAGATAGGAGTTGTAGGTGATGAAGATGGGCAGCGAATTCGGAACGATCTGAGTGTGCGACTTCATGTAGTTCTGGATTTGCGTGTCAAACCAGAAGATGTCGGCATTTCCAACGGTAATGCCGAAATCATTGGCTACGCTGCCATCCGCCGCCGGAACTGTCAGGGTCAGGGTCGGCAGGACCGTCGGCGTTCCCAGCAGGACATGGTATCCAGTGTGGCCCTTGGAGATCGTGGTCCAGAAGTTGCCGCGCTGGAAGGCATCGATGTATTGGGTGGTGCCCATATCAACGCCGCCCGACTTGAAGTCCAGGTTCTTGAACACAGGTGAGGCAGTCGTATTGGAGACGGCCGTCAGTCCATTCGACTGCTTGGTCAGCGGGCTGAAGGTCGTGGTCTTTCCGTTCTTCGTGAATTTCAGGACAACCGGGATGACGAACGTCGGGATTGTGGTGGATGAACCGGTCGAAGGCGCAGTTCCAACCATGTTGTATTTGTAGGTTACCTTCTGATAGACGAAGGAACCGTTCCACGTCTTCAGCGGCGTGGCTGGCGTGGCGGCTTGATTGTTCAGCACTGGTTTGAGGCGTTCAAACATCGGACGCTCGTGCTGGGTTGAGGCATCCTGGGCAAATGTGGCGCCTGTCATACAGGCGACAACAGAAAGCGCAGCAATTGAGCTGCGCACACTAAATCTTTTCATAAGGTGTCGCTTCTCCTTAGGTCAGTTGAACGAGCTAGTGTCAGAGCAAGAACAGCAAGGTTTGCGTTGCAGTCCAGAAATCCACAGTGTTTCTGAACCCGGCAAAGATTCCGACCGATTCTCTGCACCTTTGAGAGTGCTGTCAACCGTGAATCTTTTTGCAACATCGCGCGCGTTCCCGCGCCGAACACGGTATTCGGGATGTTCTGTGAGATTGTCAACAAACCGTAAAGACTTCGATCGAGCGGGCGCTAAAAAAGAGGGTGCTCCCGCTGGCACCCCCCTGGGCTGATAGTTAAGCCCGCGGAAAAGCGAGAGCGGGAATTCGGCGTCAATAGATTAAAAGCATGGTTCGGGTATATTCCAACTTGAAACGAGAGAGAGGGAGTGAGAGAAGATCGACCCCGGAGCAGGGCCGGGGTAATCAGCGAGCAGGTTGGCGTCAGCTGAAACTAGGGCTTCTTGTACCAGAAGATCGCCAGCGCAACCAGCGCCACGGTGATGATCCACAGGACAATGTCTTTACTGCGGCTCTTTTCTTCTGCCATAGAGAGAGTACAGCATACCTCAAAAACTGATTCAATTGCAGCCCTGATTCTCCTGCGGGCAGAGAGACCTAGCGTGCCGACAGCGAACTCGGACCCACGTTGCGTTTGTAATTGGTGAACTTGACGATTTCCCGCAAGTGAATCGAATTCACTCCCGACTGGATTGTCTCGTCCACTCTTGCGTATGCGGGCAGCCAGTTGCCCTCGATGTATTGCCGATAGCCGACGAAGGTGGGCCGGACATCCACGGGCTTATGCTTTTTGGGGACGATGTCAGGGACGCTCTTGCCGCACAATTTCACAACCTGCAGGTCGCGGTCATCTACCCACACACGTCCCTGAAAGTAGCGATGGTCCTTTTCCTGCTTTTTGGGTTCGACGTGGAACACGTACGTGTCCAGATCGTCCACGTGCTGGCGTCCGGCGTAGGTAAGGTCATATTGCGACGCTTCCTCTGTCGTTAAGATCCAGGGCATAAATTGCCGGACGTCGTCGCCATCGATCGGGGTGAACTGGATATCACGAAGCGTAGGCTGTTCCGAGAAAGTCACCTTCTCGATGCGCTTCCCTCTGTCGTCATAGGAGACTTGCGTAATCTCGTGAAACTGCCCGTCCACTGATTTTCCGTCGAGGGTTTGCACCAGCAAATCCTGCGTATAGGTGTATTGATTACGAATCTTCAGCAGCTTGCTCTCTGTGGCCGAGAATTTCTGGATGAGATCCGGCACCGTCATTCCCTTGGGAGCAGCAGTGTCAAGGATCTCGCTCCCCGTGTTGCAGTCCGTTTGGGCCATCGCCGGGGCGAGAAGGAACGCAACAGACAATGAAAGGAACAACGCTTTGCGACGTATTACGTGAGTCACTTCGAAAGGCTCCAATACTTACTCAGTCGAAACATACACCCGTAAAAGCCGAGGGCGCAATCAACTGGGAGCGTGCGCCGATTTTTGTCAGTCTTGTGATCTTCCATCGACAGTGAAAATGCTTGCAGTTTCCAACGGGATGCTCCTGTAAGCAGCTGAAAAATAGGGTATTGTGGTTGGCTTAGGGCTTGCAGTTGGTAGGGGCGTAGATGGGGAAACGATGATGAAAACCACACTGCTTGTTTTGCTAGTTCTTTGCGCTGTCGGCGCTTTCGGGCAAGCGTCGAGTGTTTCCAGCCAGCCTGCGCCTGCTGTCTTCGCGGATCATCCGCTCCATGCCGAACCACACGCCATGGCAACCGAGACTCCCGTAGCCGGTGGTGCTGCGGATGCTTACGGTTATGAGAAAGGCGAGCAGCCGCTTTGGCAGTTTGGTCCGGTTTCCGAGCCTGTTCCACTGGGCGACATCGCTCGCGCGTACCGCCGAGAAAAGATGACCGGCAAGAAGGCTGAAATCCTACTCGAAAAACAAGGCTCGTAGCAGCCGCCTAGCGATTCACGACCAGCGATTCCCGGACGCGCGGCAGCCTCGTGTTGCTGCGCGTTCAGCTTTAGAGCATGGTTCGTTCCCCATGGCGTGGCTGTAAGCCTCCGCCACTGATCCACCCGGCCTGGATTTCGGAGGCACAAAACGATTCTCCACTGCAGCGCATCTGACAGATAGAATTACAATTCTAGAAACCACAACCGCTCTGTGTCGGGCTGTATCCGCGGAAGTGTTCATTTTTCCCTACAAGGGAGGGATAGCAGGGATGAAGCGCTGCAAGACGCATCTGGTCCAAGTGTGTTTGTTTCTTTTGGCCGTGATACCGGCCTATGGTCAGCGAAGCACATTTGGGATCGACGTAGGGCAGACATCGGACAAGTTTGGGGCACTCAGCCCGGTGTCGGGGTTGGAAGCGGATATCGAAGGTCAAGTCACGGTGCTCCATTCCAACCCAAAAAAGGGAGGTCCCAGCATTGTCGCTGGAGGGGAAATCCGGCTGCCCACGGACACGGCCAATCACGCGAAGGAGTTCGCGATCTTCGGCGGACCGCGTTTCCAAGTGCACAACTTTTCATTCGGCGTCGATGCCCAAATTCGTAAGATATATCTGCCCACCGCGAATGTGGATAACCAGTTCTTCGTGCGCGATAAGATGGAATTGCTCGAACTCCCGCTCTTCGTTCGTTACAACTTCGGTTCCGCGCAGCGGGCGTTCATACAGGTGCAGGGTGCTCCGGAGTTCAGTCCGCGCTTCCGTTCGAATGGCTCGACGTTGCGATTGCCGAACCCAAACTTCGACCATGGCTACTTCATCCGCGGCAGTCTGGGCTATACGTTTGGCAAGTGGTATGCCAAGGCAACGTACGAGACGCGCTATTTCAAATTCCTCAGCAATCCCAACAACCCCACCGACCTGTACAACTGGCGCAGTAACCTGATCACGGGCGGAGTCGGTTTCGTATTTTGATGCGGGTAAGTTGCCTGACGACGCGGCGGACTGTCAGCGCACAGCGGCGAAAATCGAATACTGATCGGTTGCGGAGATTTTCCGCAGTGAACTGCTTGCAGCAAGCAGGTGCTCGAGTTGCGGATTGTGGTACAGCACATAGATCGGCCGCCAGTTCGCGGAAAGCGCATTTTCAATATTGCGAACGACGCTACGAACCGGCACTTCCGGGAAGGGATTGAACATGTAAATCAGTGCTGGGCCTTCCGGGATGGGGAAGCGCGTAGCATCGTCGCAGATGGATTCCAGGTCAAAGCATTTCTGTGAATCGGATTTGTATTTCTGAATATTCTCGCATGCGATCTGGTTGAGTGCCGGCAGGAGTTCGATCCCCAGAATTCTCCGGAACGGGTACTCCGAAGCCATCAACAGGGTTCGTCCTTTGCCGGATCCCAAGTCGATGAACGTGAATTCCGACAGATCAAGATCTCTTTGCGCGAGGAGAGCGCCCATCATCTCGTGAAAGGCCGCTGGCTCCGTTGGCTGGTAGGCGGAATAGAAGTTGCCGAGCAGTCGCTCTCGCCATCCGACCGCGCCGCTGGTGGTGTTGACCCGAAAGTCCCAGTCGTAATCGGCGTCGCCAAATCGTTGCCGGAGCCGCGATGGAGTCGAATCGCGCAGAAACTCCCAAACGGCTCCCGCTAGGGCCTTGGTTGCCGAAAATGTTCCTCGAATGGAAGCCTGCTCGCGCCAGTAGCGGTACGCAGCAGCGACAATGCTCACACGGGTATCAGTCGCCTGGGACATGTCTAGGGAGCCATCATACGAGAGAGAACGCCGTGGATGGTGGGAAGCGGTGCATCGCATCGCAGTAGTGGATCTAGGAGAACGCCCCGGTGGAAACTACAGCTGCGGGCGGCGCTTATAGCCGGGAGGCAGGCCTTTTGTGATAAACGGGAAGTCGTCCGGGTTCTGCACCTGGATGCGTCCGTCCACAGTCATGATATAGGGATTGCCCACAGGATCTACTGGGATACCAGGCAGCCCTTCCGCGGTTACTAATTCCCACATCGTCGTAGGCAGACGTCCAGTGCGCTCTCCAAAGCGAGTGACGGCTGCCTGCAGGTTCGTGACCGCTTCATCCACGGTGATGCTGCGCAGATGCTCCATGGCATTCTGTTTAATCTCTTTTTGATTTGTGGACTCATAGGTGGACTGCCACAGAAGACGGGATGTCTCGAAATCTCCTGCATGCTCGTGCATCTGCGCCGCCAATAACTTCATCAAGGGATGCGCATTGGGGACCCGCGACGCGCGCTCAAACGCCTCTCCGGCCCGTTTATAGTCCTTGAGCTCCGTGTAGTACACGAATGCCAAATCGTAATAGAGACGCCAGTTATCGGGGTTCTGCCGAATACCATATTCCATTAGGTCGATAGCTTGTGCGGGCTCCCCGGCCCCGGCAGGCGGGGCTGGTGCTAGAAAGCTGGCGCCAAATTCGTACGCCGGTATCAGGTGGGGGTCCAGGGCAGTGGTGATCTTCAGCAGGGGTGCCAATTCGTTGTAACTCTGTGTCCGTTGCTGATGACGGTTCCCAAAATACTGAACGGCTCGGGTCCAGTAAATACAGGCCATCAGCCCGTCGAAGCCAAGGCTGGCCCGCTTCACGAATTTGGGTGAACTGATATAGAGAACATCCGAAATGTTGGCCCGCGGACGGCTCCTATCTAAATCACGCAGAAGGATGACAGAGCCCGCCATCGAGAGTACGAGGCAGGTTGCGGCGAATACAGTGGTGCGCTGCCGAGAAGTCATTGCACGCGACTCCGCACGATAATCGGCGTAATCATTTTAGATTCCGGCGCTCAAAAATCATTACTGCGGCGCTCAAAGTCATCAGGCTGTAGAAAAGTGCATACAGCGTGTTTTGCCAGATGAGGTGGGCACTCAACGATTGCTGGTGCGCGACGGCACTGATCACATTCAGCGCCGAGAAGTTGGGCACCAGATAGGCTGCCCCCGTGGCAACCCAGCGGGTGATTCCGTGCGAGAGTGTCGCGAACCCGCGAAGGTCATCCGCAAAACTACCGATAATGAACAGCGCAAAAGCGAAAATGGCGGACAACAAGGGGGTGGAGAAGGACGAGAACAGCAGCGATAAAGAGCAGATGATCAGGAACTCGAGAATTATGAAATACAGCGCGACGAGAATATAGGCGTCCGGAGCGGTGAACTTGTGCGCTACGTAGAACAAAGCTCCAAACACTCCAATGGCCATGAAGAATGTATTTACGACAAGTGTTCCAGAGAGGCCGAAGAACTTGCCTATGATGAATTCCCATCGCCGCACAGGACGCGACAGAACCGTGTACAGTGTCCGTTTCTCGATTTCCTTGGACACCAAGCCGATACCGATAAAGATTGCGATGACGATTCCAAACAATGTCACAGCGGTCAGGCCGAGATTCACGACAACCAGGCGTTCGATGTCGATCGAAATCTGGCCAATAAGCACAGCGGCCCCCGAGAGCAGCAGGGCGAACGCGATCAGGTTGTAGAGTACGCGGTCACGTACAGCTTCCCGGAAGGTATTCGATGCGATGTAAGCGATGCGCGCGTTCATGCTGACGTTCCAGCCATTGTTTTGGAATGTTGAAGCTTTTCCACGAAATAGGCCTCGAGCGACGTGCGCAAAGGGATGATTGAAATCAGGCGAATGCGCTCGCGCCGCAAGATATCGATGGCCGAGTCCTGCTGTCCTTCATTCAGGACGGCCCGCACCGTGTCTCCTGAGATGTAGCATTCGGCACTCAAGGCTCTGATACCTGCCGGGACCTCCGTCCCATGCCAGATCACCTCTATTTTTGCTTGCATGCCGGAGGTTAAGTCCTCCACTGCTCCTACCCCGCGCAGTTCTCCCTTGTGAATAATGGCAACGCGATCGCAGAGTGCCTCGGCATCAGAAAGGATGTGAGTTGAAAAGAACACCGTTTTCCCTTCCTGCTTAAGCTGCTGCATCAGGTCGCGGACTTCGCGGCGTCCGAGCGGATCGAGGCCGGACATCGGCTCATCGAGAAACACCAACTTCGGATTGTGCAGGATTGCCTGCGCGATTCCGGCGCGCTGCAACATGCCTTTAGAGAACTTGCGCAGTTGCACACCCTTTACATCAGTCAGTCCGACCTGCTGGAGAACTTCTTCGATACGTCGTTTACGAACATTGGCTGCAACTCCGGACAACTGTCCGTAATAGTCGAGTAGCTCGTGAGCGGTGAGATAGTCGTAGAAGTAGGGCTGTTCCGGAAGGAATCCGATCTGAGCTTTGACTTCAGGATCGGTCCATTCTTTTCCTAGAATGCGAGCGCTTCCCGCGGTCGGAAACACTAGTCCCATCAGCATTTTCAGGGTCGTCGTCTTGCCGGCCCCGTTTGGCCCCAGGAAGCCAAAAATCTCTCCTTCTTCCACTTGAAGGTGAAGAGGCAACAGGGCTCGCTTCGGGCGCTTCCGCCAGAAGCCCACCATGTAGGTTTTCTCCAAACCAAGGATTTCAATCGCGGACATAGATGAGAAACCGCGGCATCACAACCGCTTTTTGAAGAAAGACTCCAAAAATATTATAAATACGCCGCGTCCCCTTACAGTACCCGCTCAGGTTACGAGAGTCACAGGCTCCTGACAGAACGTGCAAGGTTGTTTCGAACAACGCAAGAGCAAATCCTGCTAGTTAGTTGGTCAAGAACCAATGAGCCTTTTTTTGCGCCTCATCCCAGTTGGTTGCGACGCGCCTCGCCTGGTTGTACGCTGCGCTCGCCTGGGTCTTTTGGCCTGCCCGCTCCAGAGCGTTCGCGAGCAGCAAGTAATCGAAATCGCTGGGATCGACTGCTACCGTGCGAGAAAAGTATTCTGCCGCGGTAGAGAAATCAGATTCGCGGTAGGCCAGCAGTCCGATGCCCATCAGCGCATACGGGTCACGTGATTCGATCTTCAGCGCCTGCTCATAGTTCTCTCGTGCTTCGCTCGGTTTGGCGAGTTGAGTGTACGCAATTCCCAGATCCCGATATGCGATTTCCCGGGTGGACGGATCATCGGTACCTTGCAGGATGCGCTGCGCGTGCGCTATGGCGTCGGCGCGATGGTTATGCCGTAGTTCGTAATCGGCGAACTGAACAACCTGCGCCAGGGGATAATTGTGGACCTTCTCGGCAGCGAGGTATTCCTCAATGGCCTCGTCGTGCCGGTTCTCCAGAGTCAATATTCCCGCCAGGTAACTGTGTGCCATGAAATTTCGTTCAGGCGTAACAGACAACGCGTACCTCCACAGGGTTTCACTGTCATGCCAATACTTGATTTGGCGACTGGTGAGGAATGAGGCTCCGGCGATCGCAAGCATAGCCGGTACGGCTATCCAGCGGATCGACACCCTCCACTCCGTGCGCAATTCTGCCGCGCCCCAGGAGGTTATCCAAAACAGGCCGATGAATGGAATATAGGCGTAGCGATCCGCCATGGCCTGATCGCCAACCTGGACGATTCCAATCATCGGAACCAGAATCCCCAGAAACCAAAGCCACCCAACCAGCAGATATCGTCTTCTGGCAGCAACCGCGAGAACGCTAATCAGCAAAAGGAACGCGCCGCACGCAATGATTTCCCAAACGGGCAACGTGTTTCCTGGATGCGGGTACGTAGGCGAAAGATGCATAGGCCAAAATGCATGACCTATGTAGCGGGTATAAGAAACCAGAGCATTCGCAAACCGTGAAGGGAAATCATAGCTGCCCTGTCCATAATGCACGGCATTTCGTTGCGCCCGCATGGTCACGAGGGCATCGGCTGCCGCAAGAGCGAACAGGGGCACCTTTTCGAGGACGAGCCGCCAAAATGAAGCTGGCGCAAATTCTCCTTCGCCGGCGGTGTTTTTTCGACTTCCGAATCGCTGAAGCGGCCAGTAGTCCCAAAGCAGCAGAACGCAGGGGAACGTAATAACCTGTGGTTTTGCCAACAGCCCGAGCACGTAGAGGAGCGCCACTACGCCATACCGTCGGCTGGAAGGCTGCTTCGCATACCAGCCATACGCGATCATCCCGAGCAGAAAGAACATCATGCTGAGCACGTTCTTGCGCTCAGCCGCCCACGCTACAGATTCCACATTGACGGGATGCAGCGCGAACAGTGCCGCTACGAAGAGGCTGCGCCAGGTGAAGCCGGTGGCGTATTCGAGAAGCAGGAACAAGAGCACTGCATTGAGAGCATGGAATAAGAGGCTTACGTAGTGATGTCCTGCGGTGTTTCGTCCAAACAATTCCCAGTCGAGCGCGTGTGAAATCCAAGTCAGGGGATGCCAATTGTCAGCAGTGTATGTCGTAAATGCCCACTTCACGGTGTCCAGAGTGAGCCCCGAATGCACATGTGTGTTGTCTATCAGGTAAACGTTGTCGTCGAGATTAAGAAATCCGTTGTGAACTACCGGGTTGTAAATGGCCAGCGTGAAGACCACGAGGACCAGGGACAGTATGAGCCGCAGCTTCCCGGGGGACGAAAAGGTCGGGGCCTCTGTCTTGGATTTTGCTGCGCTCTCGCTCAATACGATTGTCGGATTTGTTTCCAATCCAGTCCCCATAGCGGAAATCTAAACGAGCGGAGTCGCTCAGTCGAGGCGGGATACCACCTGGTGCAGTACCTTAGTAATAACGCATCAGACCCTAACGAGACAGAACAAACCCAACAGGTTAAGACAACTCGCTCATCCCATCGCTGCAAGTTGGATCAACGATCATTTTATATCGTTTCAGCTACTGAATGGGAGGTGTCGAGGCTACGCATGGGTTCGTCAGAGCAACGGTCGAGGAGCGCACTACGGCGTCTTCGAACGAGCAGAACGATTTGGCGCCCGTGTATGCGGCGAACTGGGGCGTCGCGGAAACGCTATAACAATTCTGCGGAGTTCCCCGCGCAGCTGCCATTCCCAGATGTGAACGTGTAGCCGCTTTTCGAAGAAGGATTCGCTGCTGACAACACGCTGTCAATGAAGCAACCACTGCCGGTGCCTGGTATGCAGGGGGTAGCAGTACCACCAAGGTAGGTCAGGTTGGTGGTGAAGCCCACTGCCGGGTAGGCAGCACTGTAGGAGATCTCCGCCGTATTGATCGAGCGCAATGAGCCTACGGCCGAGGATTCGTCAGCGGCCACGCGTGCGCGCGTCAGGGTCGGAATTGCGATGGCGGCGATGATGAGGATTATCGCTACCACGATTAGCAACTCAATTAATGAAAACCCATTCTGCTTCTGCATATTGGATCCCTCAACCCACGGATCAAAATCAGGGGCGCAGGATACGACTGCCATTGACTCCCCTTTTTGATAACTGCACGTCTTAGCCCATTCATTGCTACATTCTCGGTGGCTAACACTCTTGTTTTCAACGTATCTTGTTACCGCAGTTATCACAGTAAGGGCTCTCCTTGTGGCCGGCTCCGGACGGGCTGACAATTTTTGGCGATGGTATATCACGCAGAGACAATCGATCAGCTTTCTGCAGAAAGCAAAAGGAGCAGCGAACTCGCGTTCGCTGCTCCTCGGCTTGTACCCTCCCCCGGGTACTTCGCCAAATAACTTATTGCAACGGGGCGGTTGCGGCTGGGCAAGTGCCGGCGGCAATTCCACCACCGGTTACGTAACGGATCACGGCATCTTCGTAAGAGCAGAACGAGCGCACACCGGTCTGGTTCGCGGTGCTCGGGTTGGCGCTGACGGAATAGCAGTTCTGCGGTACGCTTGCCGTGCAAGCGCCGCCAGCCGTTTGGAACTTGTATCCGCTCTTGGTGGAAGGATTGGCAGCCGACAGAACGGCATCGATGAAGCAACCGCTGGCCGTACCCGGCACGCAGGGGGTGGCAGTGCCGCCAAGGTTGGCCAGGTTGGTGGTGAATCCGATTGCCGGATAAGTGGCGTTGTAAGAAATTTCAGCAGTGTTGATACTGCGAACCGAGCCCACGGCAGACGCTTCGTTGGCCGACATACGGGCGCGGATCAAGTTCGGAATAGCGATCGCCGCGATGATCAGGATGATTGCCACGACGATCAGCAGTTCAATGAGCGAAAACCCCTTTTGTTTTGGCATTTAGTTATTTTTCCTTCTTTTGGTGTCAGGCGCTAGGAGAAACGTATTTGGTTCCAGGTCCCTTCGGAAGTGCCGAATCAGTAGCTCGCATTTCTAAGAACATCTAATACATAGCATGTCTTGTGCCGATGTTGTTTGTCGAAATGTGCCGACTGAGTGCTGCAGTTTCAATGGACTTGCACGTGAAAACGAGGCGGCTCAGTCGACAAATCATAGCAAGCGACACTTTCGGTCAACTTGGATGTTGCGTATTGGCAGGTTAGAGGATCTACAAGAGGATGCTGACGGGATGAGATTTCGCTCTGAAAAGGACTCTGAAAATAACAAGGAGCAGCGAACTCGCGTTCGCTGCTCCCTGGCTTGTACCCTCCCCCAGGTACTTCGCCAAACTAACTTATTGCAACGGGGCGGTCGCGGCCGGGCAAGTGCCGACGGCAATTCCACCACCGGTTACGTAACGGACCACTGCATCTTCGTAAGAGCAGAACGAGCGCACACCGGTCTGGTTCGCGGTGGTCGGGTTCGCGCTGACGGAATAGCAGTTCTGCGGTGTGCTCGCCGTGCAAGCTCCGCCGGCCGTCTGGAAGCTGTATCCGCTCTTGACGGCAGGATTGGCAGCCGACAGAACGGCATCAATGAAGCAACCGCTGGCCGTACCCGGCACGCAGGGGGTGGCGGTGCCACCAAGGTTGGCCAGGTTGGTGGTGAATCCGATTGCCGGATAAGCCGCGTTGTAAGAAATTTCAGCTGTGTTGATGCTGCGAACCGAGCCCACGGCAGACGCTTCGTTGGCCGACATACGGGCGCGGATCAAGTTTGGAATAGCGATGGCTGCGATGATCAGGATGATCGCCACGACGATCAGCAGCTCGATCAGTGAGAAACCCTTTTGTTTGCGCATCTCGATTTTTCCCTCGTTCGTTCGTTGTGAAGTTTGTCTGGTCACGGATGACTCAGTCGGACTCGATAATTGCACTTGCCTAGCCAAAGCCGCCAGTTACCTTCGTTCCAAGTTGCTGCCGCGAACGAGCTTTATTTTCAGCGGAGCGACTTACCAAAGTCCCGTTCCAACACTCCTGTATTGCCGTGTTCTGGCAAAAATCGGCGATGGGAATGACAATCCGTGTCAGTCGGCGAGAGCCATGGAGGGGCCGGTTCCGCTATTTTAGAACGCCTCGACGGCCTTGACTTGCGGAACTTGTTGTCGGAACCGAGTCATAAGGGCATGCCCCGGTTAGCGTCGTAAAGCTGTCATAACCCTCATCCCCAGGCGAATGACTTGGAACCTACGAATGTCGCATGAGTGCAGAGCCTGACTGGAAGGCGCACACGCCTACGTCCGCTCCTGCTCTGGAAGATGCATTCTTCTTACGGAGATCATGTTCTTACTGATTCTGGACTAACCACGTCAAAGTGGCCGAAAACCACCAGGCTTGGCTAACCTCGGCCAGTTTTGCCGGATGTAGGGTCGAAATGCGATCCGGGTACCATTTCCCACGCTGAAAACAAAGTACTTGCGCGACCTATTCCTAACGCCGTTTGGTAAGGCGCTTGCCCCTGTCCCATGGTCAGATGATTTTGAGGTGTTGGGATCAGAGGTGGGCTATGAACAATGGACTGATTGGCAAGTTGGGAATTCTGGCACTGCTGTTTTCGGGAGCGCTGTCGTTGGGGGCATTTGCCCAGACTACGGATGAGGGGCCTGGCCCGTCCGAGCAACCGAGCGCACCCATGGAAGTTGGGCAGGCGCAGGCGCCAGACTCGGCAGACGCGGGAGATCCGAATGCGCAGCCGACAGAGGCGCAGCCCGGAGGACCCTCCGGCGAAGCGCCTGCGCAAACCGATCAGGGTGTGGGCCGGATCAGTCTGATCCACGGTGATGTTTCGACCCAGCGCGGCGACTCCGGCGACTGGTCAGCTGCGACGTTGAATCAGCCTTTGATGACCGGAGATAAGATCTCAACGGCGGATAACGCCCGTGCCGAAGTGCAGCTCGACTTCGCCAACACCCTTCGCCTTGGTCACAATGCGAAGGCGAACGTCGCCAATCTCACAAAGAAGAACATACAGATCCAGTTGGGAGAAGGTATCGCAAACTACACGGTTTCGAAAGACAGCGAAGCCGAGCCGGAGATCGACACTCCCAATGTTTCGATCCATCCGTCGCATCACGATGGGGTGTTTCGCGTCGAAGTGCATCCCGACGGCGACACGCTTGTGATCGTTCGCAAGGGCGAAGCGCAGATCGCTACACCACAGGGCAGCACGGAAGTTCGCAGCGGCGAGATGGCGACGATTCGTGGCGATGCGAATTCCGCGCAGTACAAGATCGCGTCGGCGCCGGATCGTGATGACTGGGATCGCTGGAACAGCGATCGCGATCACCTCATCCAGGACGCGAACTCCTGGCGGCATACCAATCGCCGCTACACCGGAACTCACGATCTCGACGCGTACGGGCACTGGCGCCACGTGGATGACTACGGGGACGTCTGGTATCCGGATGAGTCGTCCGACTGGGTGCCTTATCGCGATGGCAACTGGGTGTGGGAACCGTATTACGGATGGACTTGGGTAGGGTATGAGCCTTGGGGATGGGCGCCGTATCACTACGGACGCTGGATGTGGGCTGGCGGCGCCTGGGGATGGTGGCCCGGTCCGGTCTACGCTGGCTATAACCCGTTCTGGGCGCCGGCTTACGTCTCGTTCTGGGGATGGGGCGGGGGATTTGGTTTCGGGGGCGGATGGGGCGGATGGGGTGGCTTCGGCTGGTTGCCGCTTGGTCCGTGTGACTGGTTCCATCCATGGTGGGGCGGATACCGCGGACGATTTGGTGTAGTCAACGTGACCAACGTCCACATCACAAACATAAACGGCAACCGCTGGGGAGGAATCGGTCCGCTGCATGGAGGAAACCGGTTCTCGAATATCGGCAGTATTCACAATAATCATGTGTTCCGCGCGATGTCCACGGTTAACGCCGGACACTTCGGAGCAGGACACATGAGGCCCATGGCCGCGACTCAGCAGCAGATGCGAGGGGCGCGGATGATGGCTGGCAACTTGCCGGTTGTTCCTACGCGCGCCAGTCTGTCGGCTAGTGGACGCGCGGCGGCGCCTTCGACCGTCCGCAACGGCGGCTCGCAGCGTTTCTTCGGCGCGCACAATAACATGGCGCGGCCGGTATCGTTCCAGCAACAGACGGCAAGTCTACGGCAATCGATGCAGCAGAGCCATGTCGGCGCGATTCCGGCTGGCGGTCGGAACAACCAGTTCGCGGCGCGTGGCGGTAACTCGATGCAGCGTCCGAGTGCCGGCGTTCCCGCAAATCGCGAAGTGAGCAATTTCGGAAACCGGAACGCGACGAATCATACGTCGGTGCCGGCGACGAACGCGCGTGGGGGATTCGGCCCGCCAACCGCGGGGAACAATGCGAATCGCTCCGTGGACAGCGCGCGCAGTAACACATCACGGCCGGTGGAACGCGGCGGCTTCCGTCCGTTCACCGCACCGAGCGGCAATGTGCGTTCGAGCGAGCCAGCAAATCGGGGATTCACTCCTGGGCAGCCACAACGTGGCACAAGCCAGGTTGCGCCGGCCGAGAACCGCGGCGGGTTCCGTCCGTTCACTCCTCCCAACAGCAACACACGTTCAAGTGAAGTGGGCGCCATGGGATCGAGAGGGGTGAGCCAGGGGGCGCCTGTGGAGAATCGCGGCGGCTTCCGTCCTTTCTCTCCACCATCGAGCAGCAGCATGTCGCGCAGTCAGCCCAATTCGTCCTATTCGCGCGGCAGCAGCGGTGGCTACTGGAACCGGACGGCTCCGAGTGCCGGCGTGCAACCCCGAAATTACGGTTCCTACTCCGGCGGATATGGAGGGGGAGCATCCCGTCCGCAACTTGATATGCGCCAGCCGATCGTGCGCGGCCCGTCAAACGGTGGATCGTCACGCGGTGCATACAACGGCAGTCCTTACGGGGGATCCCGTAGCACACCGAGCTACGGCGGCTCTCATGCTTCCCCGAGCTATGGCGGATCGCATGGCGCGCTCGAGCGGAGGTGGAGGTCGCGCGCCGAGCGGAGGCGGTGGTCGCTCGTTCGGCGGCGGCGGAGGTGGCAGCCACTCCAGCGGTGGCGGCGGAGGTCACTCGAGTGGCGGAGGTGGCGGTCACTCGGGCGGACGTCGTTGATCACAACTTAACTTAGACGAAGTGAACGACAGAGGCGAGAAGGGCGTGCTAAACGGCACGCCTTTTCTCTGATCGGTTCTTAGGTCTGAAGTCTGGGCGTTTTAGCTTTGAAATCTTGAAGCCGTGAAACTGAAACCTTGAAAGATGTTTTCAAGGCCTGGCATAAGCGGGACTATCCGGTTGTGGCGGGTCGTAATCCCGTCCGTACTTGTTCTTGTGTGCGAGGGTCACGTCGGATTCAGCCAGCGTAAAACTTCCCATCGAGGTGTTCCCGGAACCCACAGTGATCTCGCGGGTCATCGCGCGGAGTTCCTCATTACTCACAGCCGGATGGAAGATCTGCAATGCATAGCGTCCCGGAGGAACGTTCGGAATACTGACCTCCCCTGGAGCGTCCGAGATCGCGTAGTAAGGTGTCGAGAGGGTGATGACGACGGCGCTCATTTGCGCATGGATGTTGCAAAAAATAAATGAGACCCCCGGCTTGTCGAACTGGACAAACCGCGTCGTTCCGCTCTCGTAGAGGCCAAGGTCAAACCGTTTGCCTTCAAACAACGAAAACACGTTGTGAAAGAAGGGATCCTTGTTCGGAAACTCCACCTTTCCGCCCACCGGAATCACGATAAGCGACGGGTGAAATGCCTTGTCCTTCTGCACCAGCTTCGGAATTTGTGAAGGCTGCTGGCGGGGAATCCCAACCATGCTGCCGATTGGAGTAAGCCATATTACCGCGTGGGAAGCATCTTTCAAGCGGCGGCCATTGCGCGTGAGATCGACGTGCCCTTTAAGCGCGTCCTGCCCCTGTGCGCACAGAACTGCGACCAACAAAACGCCGAACAACGAAGCGGATTGGAGAAAGCGGATCTTCAAAATAGGATCCCCACTGATAGGTTCACTTGATTGGTTGTAGTTGCTGAGCCGTAAACAGGGAAGGTGCGCAACCGTTTCAACTCAGCGGCCAAAATCAGGTCAGAGCGCGGCCGGAAGATGGCGTTCGCGAGCGCGCTTTCATTCCTTCCTAGAATTGGCCCGAAGTTATTTTGGTCGGTAGCAAAGCCGCGCGCGTCACCGGCGAAGGCATTGTCCGTGGCGATCGCACCGTTGAACTCCAGCTTGGAAGTCGCCTGAATCTTCAATTGGCTCCAACCGCCTTCGCTGTCGAGTCCCCTGATCGAAGTCAAAGGATCGGTCGGATCGCCTCCGTACAAGACCGAAGTGCCGATGCCGCCTCCGAGTCCTCCGATGCCGCGACCGCGGTAGAACTCACCGGAAAGAGAAAGCCTTGGAGCGATCGGAATTTGCCAATCTGCCATTCCAGCCCACGCATCCACGGGGCGATTCCATCTCCAAAGCTGTCGGCCGTAGTAGCCCGCAACGCCGAAGCTCAATGGATGATCTTTGACCGGACGCGACCATGCCGTTCGGAACGCATAGGCCGGTTGCCCACTGTACTCGCCAGCTTGAGCGATTCGGTAGAAAGGATTGTAAGGTGTCTCCCAGTCAAGATTGTCGAGTACTCCGGCTTGCATCGTGATGGTTTGCTGATCTCCGAGGATGAATCGATGTTCAACTCGGAGCTGCGGTGTCCAGCCCCATAGGTTGCCGGCAAAAGCGAAAGCTGGAGTGGCGAGCGACGCGAACGAAGTAGGCGAGAGTGGCGAGATAAATAGCTGATCTTGTCCGGCGACGACCGAGGTGTGCTCCCAATCGAAGTGCAGGCTCGCGGTTTGCAGCCTCACGATCCCGAAGTTCACGCCATTTCCGGTGCCCGGAAATCCTCCGGAGAAGTCCATTTGAATGTCGGCCGACGTCTTAGCCCCAAAGACTGTTGGACCGAAGACTTCAAGGCCAATCTGCGACTGGCGCAGGGTCGCGCCCAAGGTAGCGGGAGGCCATCCAGGAAATACCGGTTCCGAATAGGTAGGTTGATCCAGGTTGTCGGACCCGCCTACATTCCGAAATGCATTCATCAGGATGATGCCGTGTAAGCGTGCGCGATACTTGGAAGCCGTTTCGACCTTTGTCTGGTATTGCTCGTCAACTTTCGAACCGAGAAGCGAGGTTGTGTCCTCCAGTTTCTGGATCCGCTGCTCGAGCTGGGGTGTGCTTGCAGCTGCGCCTTCCGTGTCCGCAGTCTGAGTCGGTTCTGCCCTTCCGTTCGGGGCAGATGTCTGCTCGGCTACCTGTTCGGAGACAGGCGCTCCAGATCGTTCCAGCATGGCGCGTGTTTCCTGCAGATCTTCGCGCAGTTGATGCATCTCGGCGCGGGACTCAGCATTTTCGGCGCGCATGTTTTCCACCAGGATTCTGAGCTGGCGCACTTGTTCCTGCAGATCCTCTACCGCAGTATCGGTGGCACTTGCACCCATGCTGTTATAAGGTTTGGCCTCTTGTGCCCGCCCGGCCGGGATAAGTAAAACAAAAACAGCAAATGTCACTGCCATCCCGCGAAGCGCTAGGATCGAATGACTCTTCACGCCGTCCTCCTGCACCATCCGGGGGAGATTGGGCACTTGGAAAAGATGTGGACCGTGCCTAAGGACCCGGACGCGATATTGAATTTCCACTGCGCTGATGGTGCTCCACCGGCACAAACGGGACTTCAGGGCTGCTTTCAGCTTTTCGAATGGTTTCCTTACTGCCGCTGGGGATCACGATCCGGAACACAGTCATTCCGTGTCCAGTGCGCTCGACCGAGATCTCTCCGCTGTGGTCCTGTACGATCTTCTGAACGACTGCTAATCCTAAGCCCGTTCCATTTTCTTTTCCATAACTGACAAAAGGATGGAACAACCGGTCTCGTATAGACTCGGCAACCCCCGGACCATTGTCCGCCACCTCGATGCAGATGCCCCGTGGCGTCGGCTGGGCGGTGATTTCCACCTCGCCTCCGTGTGCCGGGGCCGCTTCGCACGCGTTCAGCAGCAAGTTATAGAGAGCTCGCTCCAGTTTTCGAGGGTCAAACCATGCCGACAGTTGCGGGTCGCAATGCACATCGATCACTCTGGCGTGATGCCGGGGATGGAGCCGGACAGCGTGAGCCGAACGCTGGATCACTTCCAGCACAGTTCCATTCGTTGGGCTCAGCGACTCGCGCGTGCGCGCAAACTCGAGCAGGGAATCGATGAGATCGGTCATCAGATTCACGCCTGTTCGTACCTCCTGATACAACTCCTCCCGCTGATTCGCAGTCAGGTGGCTGTCGCAGAGGAATTCGGAGTTGGCGACGATCGCCGCGAGTGAATGTCGAAGATCATGGGAGATCGAGCTCGCCATCCGGCCGATTGTCGCAAGTTGCTCCGATTCCAGGAGGTCCTGTTGCGTTTTCAGCAGGCTGGCACGCATGCGATCAAAGGCGCGCGTCAATTCCGCGACCTCGTCTCCTCCACGCGAATCCAGAGGATGATGGAAGTCGCCCGCTTCCAGGGCGCGCACGCCACCCACCAGGTTGCCCAATGGGCGGGTGAATGTGTGGGAGACGAAATACACCAGTCCGCTGCCGATAAGGACAGCCGCAAATCCCAGGAGAAGCAGATATCGATTCAACTGGTTCACGAACTTCTTTTCCTGGTCGTATGACCCCAGCACGTTCAGCCTGACCGGAGTTGTTCGTGAACCGGAGAGTTGAAGAGACGCCGCCAAGAACCGCTCATTCCCGACTTCGATATCGTGTGGTTCTTCCTGAGCGGAACCTGATACCAGCTTATGTAGATTCCCATCCTGCGCCTGTGACGCAGGAAGCGTGCTGGCAACAACTTCATCGCCACACGAGAACGCTACCTGGCTGCCAGCCACCTTGCTGACTTCGGAGGCGAGTTTGTCGTTGATTTCGTAGCCGATGACCAGGAATCCCAGTAACGTGCCATCGGTCCTGGATCCACGATAGACGGGCTGCACGAAAGTCTGATAAAGATGGTGTCCGCCCAGCCACCAATGGCTCGATTCCCCCCGGTCTTCATCGAGAGATTGCTGGAAGTATTTCTCGGCTGCGTCCTGCGTGAATCCGGGAGTCTTGGTGTGCAGCGCTACTACTTTTCCGCTTCGATCGACGAGGACGAAGAGATCGCTGTTGGCGATGTCTGCGATGTCGCGCGAAGCATCCTGAATGGTCACCGGATCGGGCCCGGTCATAATGGCGCGAGTGATGGGGAGATCGGCGAGTAGCGCCACATCGTTCGTCAGCATGGTTTCGCGCTCGTGCCGAAAGTCCTGAAAGCCGGCCACCGATTCCCGCAGATTCACGCCGATGCTCTGCCGGACGTGTTGTTCTACGCTTCGCCGTACGAGTAGCAGACTCGTAGTCGTCAGCCCGGCGGTGATGAGGAGCATGGAGAGCAGGAAGCGAGTGCGTAAGCGCAGGCGCGGCAAGAAGTTGCCGGATGCGCTCGCAGAAGATCGCCGGACGGGTTCGGTGGAAGGCATCAGGGTTAACGAACGAACTTATATCCCATGCCGTGTACAGTTCGGAAGTGCACCGGGCTGGATGGGTCTTTCTCCAGTTTTTGCCGGAGTTTCAGGATATGGTTATCCACCGTTCGTGTGGAAGGATAGTTCTGATATCCCCATACTTCATTCAGCAGTTCGTCGCGGCTGATGACCCGGTCGGCATTTTTCACAAGAAACTGAAAGGTTTTGAATTCTTGCGCTGTGAGGACGACCGGCACGCCGTCACGCTTCACTTCCATCTTTTTGAAGTCTGCGGTGATGTCGTCGAAACTGACGACGTGAACCTCAGGAGCGCGCATTGTATGACGCAACGCAGCCCGCACACGGGCAAGGAGTTCGCGCGGACTGAACGGCTTGGTCACATAATCGTCCGCTCCCAATTCCAGCAGCAGAACCTTGTCGGAAACGTCGCTAGCCGCACTGAGCACAACGATGGGTAACGTTGGCGCCAGGGCTTTGATCTCTTTGCAGACGTCGCGGCCTGACACTTTGGGCAGCCGAAGATCGAGGACGACCGCCGCCGGCGCAGAGGCCTGAAAGCTTTCGATCGCAGACTTGCCGTCAGACTGCGTCTCGACCGCATACCCTTCGGTCTCGAACAGCCGCCGGAGAGCTTTCTGTACCGCGGGATCGTCTTCCACAACCAGAATTCGGCTGGCCAGCTTGGCAACAGGCGCAGGATTCACAGGTCGGCTCATTGCGAGTGGCGTAGCAAAGTTCCCCATAAGTGGTTCTTCCAGTCTGTAAATTTCAGGGGAGAATTCCGAGCGACACCGACTTCCCTACTCCCAGCCGCCCGATTTGTAAAGCTTACAATGTTTCGGCCGGAAATCCCCAGTTTTGCGGAGGTTTTGACATTTATTTTACAACTCCACTTTGATGTAAAACGCAACTGCGGCACTTACATTGCTAGTAATCATTGCCAGATTTTGCACCTCAGTGCCGGTCGGGGTAGGCGTACAAACCACCATGGGAAGACTTTCGCTAGAATTGGGCGCTTGCCTAATTCTGAGTTGGATAATCTCGTCGTCGTTCTGGTGCGCCCCCGCAACCCGCTCAACATCGGCGCCGCGGCGCGGGCCATGAGCAACTTCGGCTTCAATTCCTTGCGCCTGGTAAATCCTTACAAGCTTGCATTTCGAGACGCCCGGTCGGCGGTTGGCGGCTCCGATGTGCTCAAGACTGCGGAGGAACTTAGCTCGGTGTCCGAGGCCGTCGCGGACTGCGCCCTGGTGGCAGGGACCACGGCGGTGGGCCAGCGCTCGCTGCAACGCCCCATCCACATTCTTGGTGAGCAGACGGGCAGCGCATTCCGCGAGCGCATGCAGAATGGGAGGATAGCACTCCTGTTCGGTTCGGAGAAGACCGGTCTCAGTAACGAGGATTTTAGCCACTGCAATTGGCTGCTACGAATCCCCACCAGCCAGCAGAACATTTCCATGAATCTGGGGCAGGCGGTTGCGGTGTGCCTCTACGAGATAGCGCGGAGTGCTCCAACTGATTCCGACGCGCCGGTTGTGATGCCCGCGACCGCGGGTGAAATCGAAAACATCACTCAGTGCCTTATGGAGTCCCTCCGTCTCAGCGGATACGTGAAGCCGGGTACAGATGAGTTATTCGAAAAGAAGACCCGACAACTTCTCCTACGCATGGACCTGGAAGCCTACGATGCCAAGTTGCTGCTCGGCATGGTGCGGCAAATTCTCTGGAAATTGCGTCAGACGAATGAACCCTAACGCGTTGTTCGCTGCGGCGAAGCCTGAGTGGAATTTCGTTTCAGACGAAACTGGATGAGCCACGCGCTGGTTGTTGGCTGACCGTCAACCTGCGGCGGTGCGAATTGCCATTGCTGCGCTGCTTTCAAAGCACGTTCTGCGAAGTACCGGCTCGGCCCCGCGGGCTTCAGCTTCGCGGATGTGACCTTGCCTGACGCGTCCACCTGAACCTGTACACCGATCTTTATCGTGCCTCGAATCGTGTTCTTCGCGCTCTGCGGGATGTCCGGCATAACTTGATGAACGACCGTGCCGCCGATGCCTATAGCTCGATTTGCAGACCCGGTCGGCTGACTCGGAGTTGGCTTCGGCTGCGACTTAGTTTGAGCAGGGGGGCGGACCGGCGTCGAGGCAGGAGTTTGGTCCCCTTTCCAGGACGAAGAGTCCTTGCCGCGGGAGTGAAACAGGCCCCATGCCGCAAGTGCGAGAACAACTAAAACCAGAGGAATCACGAACGCAGGCAGGCGGTTCGAGTCCCGTTCAGATGCCCGCGGCGGCTCGGGTTCCGGAGGCGCCGCCCGGCCATCACTCTGCAGTCTCGCTCGGATATCCGCAAGCGAAGCCCGCTGCTGCGGATCAATGTGCAAGCATTCCCGCACAATGCTGTGGAATGGTTCCGGCAGACTTCCCGGCAGGCCGGGCTCGCCCTGGGTCGCCGTCGCTTGTGGAGTCGCTTGCTGAGTGATCGCGGTAACAATAGTGACGCCGAGGGACCAGACGTCCGAAGCGGGGGAGATTGTGCCAGAGGCAACTTCCGGAGCGTCGTACACTCCGACACGCCGGCGAGCCGGGATTGGCGTTCCAACTGGCGTGACCTGGTCCGCAGACAGCTTCAGCTGATCTCCTGCGGCGAGAATGTTGGATGGCCGGACGCGACTGTGCACCAATCCATGATTGTGAAGGTAGGAAAGCCCGTCGAGTACTGCGGGCAGCATGTCCCCGACTTCTACCGGCGTGAGTGGACGCTGCGGAAGGATCTGCGAGAGGTCTTCATCCGCATGTTCCATGATCACGTACACCACCGATGTGCCGTCGATCGAGCAGCGTCCTGCGGCGAAGATCGAAAGCAGGTGAGGATGAGACTGCTTCGACGCAGCCGATATGCGCGCGATTTCGCGGTCCGGATCTAGACCGGTGGAATCGATCAGCTTGATGGCAGCTTTTTGCGACGGCTGATCGGGCCGTTCTGTCAGGAAGACGGCGCTGTGATCTGAGCCGCCCAGCCACTGCCGCAAGGCATACTTCCCATCGATAATGCGGCCTTCCCACGCTCTCCAGGCGTCAGTCTTACTCATACAAGGGCTCCAGCGAACGATCATTCTAAGCTATTCGCCGCAGCCCGTCACATTCGGAGGTTCTCGGTTGCACCTGCAGTCAACGACGCGCTACCGGCTCTTGTAGCTGAACGTCACTTTCGTCTCCTCATCCAGGACCAGCGGACGAACGAAGCTGAACGAAGTGCCCGCGCGCGGTACATCCACCGGCACCGGCAGGACTCCCGCAACGCGTTTCTGCAGGTTTAGAACGTTCTGCGATGCCTGCTGCGGGAGGTTCTTCCTGGGTTGGGACAGCTCAGAGTAGTCGCGGCCGTTGAGGGTGAGAGAAGTTTCTGCGGACACTTCAACGGTTTCAGCCACTGTTCCGACATTCAGACGGAAGCTGTAGGTTGACGGCCGGCTCGCGTCGTAGATGGCGTCGCGAACTTCTGTCTTGAACCCGGGCGACTCGGCCCTGATCTTTATGCGGCCAGTGGGTACGTTCGAGACTACCCATCGGCCCTGTTGATCGGTGCGGGTGCTCATGGAAAAACCGGTGGCAGGATCGGTGACGCTGACTTGCGCGTTCGGGATCACCGCGCCGGTGGGATCGGCGAGCACGCCTCCGATCTGTCCGGGCAGTAAATTCGCCATGGTTACACTACTCGCGAGTTCCGACTCAGCATCATGCTCATATCCATTGGCCACGATTTCTGGACGGAATGCCGGTGGGACTCGGTCCGCGGAGATCACATCTCCCCCAAAATCCTTCACCTTGTACTGCTCCGGCAGGAACACCTCCCAATTGAGCAACGAAATGGGGATATCCATGTTGGGCAGGGTAAGTTCCGCGCCGCCCTTCTTCGCGAACGGCGCCCCCGAGTGCATGAAGACGAACGAGACCGTGTAGGAATCCGTCGGGCGGAATCCGGGTCGCAGCAACGGCACGCGATTCCCGTCCGGGCCCTGCACTGGTTTCACGCGTTCTCCAGCCACGTCTGCCGACAAGATGCTTGCGCCCGGCGGCAGCGCGACTTTCAGGAAGGGCTGTGCCTGGTTCTTAACGACCAACTTCACTTCGGTCAGTGATTTCCCCTCGGAGGTCACCATCGTCGTGACGACTGCGCTCTCGGCAACGGCGGCCAGCACGCTCCCGTCTGGGAACCGCACCCACTCAAGAGCCAGGGTGGGACTCTCGTCCGGCTGCCGGTGATAGCGGAAGGCGGCTTGCGGCGGAAAATGCGCCAGAGATCGCAGATATGGATTGGCTTCTTTTACGTCCATGCGTTTCAATCCGCCGCTTTCCTTCGCCATGATCTCCATCGTGCCTGCGCCTTCGACCAGAACCTCCCCGGTTTCCCGCTGTGCTCCCTTGAAACTCAGGAATGGTGGTTCGGCTTTCGCGGCATTGATCGCGCGCTCCATCGAGATCAGGAATTCATGTGCGCGTTGTCCGGGCGCGTTTACTCTGAGCGTCATCACTCCGGATTGAATTTCGCTGGAGTCGAGCGTGGCGCCGGTCACTCCTGTGACTTCGTAGCCCGCGGGAAGCTCCAACTGGAATTGGGACGGTTCGCCTTGTACGACCGTGATATCCGCGAGCACGACCAGGCGCAATTCCGCCTCACTCACCGAAACGAGTGTCTTCGCATCCGAGAGGAAACGCACCTCACGCGGAAGCACGGGAGCCACAACTTCGCGTGTGGCCCACCAGAACGTGGCAGGTTGTCCCGGCACCAGTGTGGCCTGGATTGTGGTGTGCCCGTTCTCCGACTTGCGGTTGGTAATTACGCCCGGACTGATATTCGCGATCGTGTGATCGCCGGGAAGTATTAACGAGACTTGCACGCTCCCTGCCACGGGCGAAGGCAGGGTGAATGACGCCCGGCCTGCTTCGATCCGCAGTGGCATACCCGCATTGAGGGTCACGGAGAACTCAGCCGGCCCCGGCAGCAGCGCGGACTCCGTACCGTTCTCCTGAATCAACGGAAGGATTTTGCCGTTCTGGTGCGCATCGAGAATCGTCATCCCGCTGGTCAGCGGCACTTTGCTGATGCCCTTGCGGAATACTTCTCCCTCCAGATCGACAGTCCCGCGGACCGTATCGTTTACCACTTGCAGGTTCACATCCGCATGCTTGAGGGAATAGGGAAGCGGCGCCATCTCCGGGTGCTTCGGAGTTTTCGACGCCAACTCCACGAGCCGGTTGTACTCGTCCAGAGTCAACGTGACATTCCCCGGGTCGGGCAGCGGGAGGTTGGATTTGTCCTCCGCGAAGCAAACCGATTGCACAAAGGCAAAACAGAATCGTAAACAGGAATCTGCTCTTCATCGCGCACCTCTCTTTTTGTCGCGCTGGAAGCTGAGTTCTGCCGCGGGAAACTGGTTCTCGCTGGTAAGTTCGGAGACGAGAAAAATCGACGGACCGAACGCCGGAAACGAAACGCTCACCGGCAGAATGCCCGTAACCTTTCCTCCCACAGATTTTGCTTTGTAGCTCTCGAGAAGCGTCCGCATCGCATCTTTCTTCGCGTCCTCGAAGCGTTGTTTGTCGGAAGAAACGGGAGCGGCGACCGGGCCACCAATTGCTCGAGTGACGTCGGACGCCCCCAGTTGTCCGACAAGCCCGCTGCTTGCCATGGTTGGGGGTTCGAGCGCCGCCGACGCCGGATCTCGATACTGTTCAGCCCGGAAAATCCCCGGCTCAGCCGCAACCCGAAACAGCGGAGGGTAATAGAGCAGCACGCCCGTTCGCGAGATGGGCAGATCAAGCGATGGGAACGTCAGCTTCTCTTTACCTTTCTCGTCCCAGGGCGCCGCTTTCGCGAGATAGACGATCTCAACCGCGAATGCCGGAGCATCTTCGCCACCACGCGATTTCTCCAAAGGCAGGAGCAGGCTTCCGTCCGGAGACTGTCCCGGACGAACCGGCTTGCCCGCCAGAGAAGCACTCCACACTGTTGCCCGGGCAGGCAAGGTGATCTTCACGAAGTTTCTCTGGTTATTGCGGATCGCATATCGCGCCTGCACCAGTTGCTTGCCGTCGGTGCTCATGAGCACTTGATAGCGGGCCTCTTCGACGTTTGCCATGAGCACGGCCTGCTGATCGTAGCGGGCGATATTCAAGCTCAACGAGCGGACCGCGCCTGCTTGTCCGGGACGAGCGCGAAAAGCGACCAGCGCCGGGGATTGCCGGCTCGCCACCATCTCGCCGAGATCGGTCGCGTCCGCATCTTCCAGTCCTTCAGCTTTCTGATCCTTGATCTCGCCCGCGCCGAGAATCTCGACTGCAACTCCGCCCGCATCACGCTCCGTGTTGAGGAGACGCATCAGGGGGATCTCGATGAGGCCGTCGCGCGGCAGACGCGCTTCACCACTGATCACGAATAGAGCGCTGTGCTCGAGCGGCTCGAGAAAGCTGACGGCCAATTCGCCATTCTTCATCTCCCAGTCAGCTACTTCCGCCCCGGAAACCTGGTTCACTGTGATCTTTTCAGGAAGCTGAATGCGGATCTGTCGGGCTGCACCCTGTACGACCTCCAGGTTGGCTTCCGCGTAGATCGCGGTTGAATCCTCGGCGAGGCTCGTGAGTTGCGTGAGCGATCCGCGAAGGCGCAGCGGCAACTCGACATGGTGGTCTTCACTCTTCTTGCGCCACGTGAAGGTCAGCGCCTCGTTACCGCGGCCATAGGCAAGCCATTTTGTGTCGCTGGCAGTCTCAGATTTGTCGGAGATCAACCCACCCGCAACCCTGAGATCGATTCCTTTGCGCGGAAGATCGATGGCTGCGCGCGTCACGCCAGACTCTGTGGACGGAAGGGTCAGGCTTTCGTCTCCCGCCGAAACTGCTACGGGAACGTCGATATCGAGTTCAAGTACCGAGCGTCCAGCGTGCGACAGAAGCGCGCATAGATGATTTCCACCCTTGCCCGGAGCTCCCGGAACAAGCGAAACCAGCTTGCCATCCAGTCGCGCCTCGCGAACCAGTAGTCCAGTTGGCACGGGAACACGCACCCATCCATCCTTCAGCACATCGACTGTCACGCTGGCGCGACCAGTGGCGAGATCGCCTGATACGTGCAGGTCATAGTCCACCCGCGTCAACGTCGCGTCGAGCGGGGGCGGCTCGGGAGCATGTTCCATCGGATACGCCTTGGCCCGCAGCACGCGATATTCATCGACCGGAATGACGACCCACCCTGCTGCATGGGACGGCTCGGCCGGCTTTTCTTGCGCTGCGCTGGCGGTTCCCCACGCAACAGAGAAGAGCATAAGCAGGGAAGCAATCGTCCTAGTTACCGCGAGAATCGAAATCTTCATGGTTCAACCCTCACTCCAACTCTGCTAGCGGATGTGCATCGATTTGCAGTCAGGTACGGCAGTTACGGCCGCGTCCTGATCTAAGAATGTCGGTACGCCCAAAAATTGCGGAATATTTCAGGATGGTTACGTTGGGAACCTGCAGGGCGGTCACTCCCGAAGTTTGCTGCCTGCGGTACCATGGCAAGTCGCGTGATGCTGCGAGGAGGCGGGGTGGCATTCAGCACAGAAAAATCACGACAGATTTACGAGCGCACTCTCGGCGTGCTCATTGAGGCGAGCAGTTCGTCGTCGCGCGGTCCGGCAAACTTCGGCAAGTATCCAACCTTCATGGAACGCGGCCGCGGCTCGCGCATTTACGACGTGGACGGTAACGAATACATCGACTGGATGATGGCGTTCGGCGCTCTGCCCCTGGGACACGCGCATCCGGAAGTGGCAGAGGCCATCGCCGAAGCTGCCAATTCCGGCGCGCACTTTGCCACGGCGACGCCTGTGGAACTTGAAGTCGCCGAGATGATCCAGAAGATCGTTCCGAACGCCGAGCGCGTGCGCTTTGCGAATACCGGAACTGAGGCCGTCATGGCGGCTATTCGTCTGGCCCGGGGTGTCACCGGACGTCCCAAGATCCTCAAATTCGAGGGACACTACCACGGATGGCACGATGACCTGCTCGTCAGTTCCAATGTGCTGCCTCCGGCTGCGCTCGGACTGCGAAGCGATCCCGTGAAGATTCCCGACAGCTCCGGTCTGAACCGCAATGCGCTCAATGACACGATCGTCGTTCCCTGGAATGACTTGTTGACGCTGCAGCGCGCGATCGAGAACCATCCCGGACAAATTGCAGCCATCATCACCGAAGGCGTGATGGCGAACATGGGCGTGATCCCTCCGGCAGAGGGATATCTGCACGGCCTGCAAAAAGCCGCGCGCGCCAACGGCATTCTCTTCATCCTTGATGAAACCGTAACTGGATTTCGCATCGCTCCCGGAGGCTGTCAGGAGTATTACAAGCTCTCTCCAGATCTGGTGACCTTTGGCAAAGCGTTGGGATCGGGCCTGCCTGTGGCCGCGCTCGTCGGCCGCGCAGAGATCATGGACGCTCTGCAGTGGGGAGGCGTGCTGCACTATGGCACGCACAACGGATCGCGCATCGGCATGTTCGCCGCACGGGCGAATCTACGCGTTCTGACTCGCGATAACAATGCGTCGTTCCGGCACACATGGAAGATCGCAGACCGGCTGTGTTCGGGATTGCGAGATCTGTTGCGGAGCAAAGGCCGTGCTGCCATCGTGCAGAACGTTGGCCCGATGCTCCAGGTGATGTTTACCGACAGACCCGCAATCCGCGACTACCGCGACTTCTGCCAATGCGTGGATCGCGCCGCATTTCAGAAGTTCGTGTTATCGCTGTTTCCATTTGGAGTCTATGCGTCGCCATCGGCGGCGCTCCACTCGATTGTGACGCTCGCGCATACCGACCAGGATGTTGATCTGACACTCGATGCCGCCGGCAAAGCGCTGGACGCGAGCGCAGGTGCTTCGTTATGAGCGCTGGAGCATTGGGTATTGCGCAACGGGCTGCTCAGTTGCTCTCGCTTGAGGGCAAAACCGCCATGGTCACGGGTGCCGGATCGGGCATCGGGCGAGGCATCGCCCTCCGTCTGGCGGAAATGGGAGCCTTCATCGCTCTGCTCGATGTGGACGAGGCCAAAGCGAATGACACTGCTGCAGGAATCCGGAGCCTGGGAGGGGAATCGGTCACACTGAAATGTGACGTACGCAGCGCCTCGGATTGCCGACACGCCGTGGAGGTTGCAATCCAGAAGCGCGGAAGGATCGACATCTTGTGCAACTCTGCCGGCATTGCGATTCGCAAGAACGTAGTCGATCTGAGTGAAGAAGAGTGGGATCGCGCGCTTGACGTGACGCTGAAGAGTATCTACCTACTCTCGCGTGAAGTGATTCCGCACATGATGCGCAATGGAGGAGGCAGCATCATCAACATCGGTTCCGGATGGTCGCTGAAGGGTGGTCCGAATGCGGCGTCGTACTGCGCGGCCAAAGGCGGCGCTGTGAACCTGACTCGTGCGATGGCCATCGATCATGGCAAGCACAACATTCGTGTGAACTGTGTCTGCCCGGGGGACGTCGACACCCCTATGCTCCGCAGCGAATGTGCGCAGCTCGGCGAAGATGTCGAAAAGTTCATGCGCGATGCCGCCGATCGCCCTCTACGCCGCGTGGGAACTCCGGAGGACGTGGCAAACGCGGTCCTGTTCCTTGCCAGCCCGATGTCGAGTTGGGTCACAGGAGCGGCATTGGTGGTCGATGGCGGTGGTCTAGCGTAACGGGTTGCAACTCTTTAAGGTATTAGCCGTGAAGCGATGAGTTGTTGCAATATGTGATTGTTGATGTGCCACGTCTCCAACCCTACGGATTTGTATGCTCCAAATGGTGTCCGGTCGTACGATATTGCCCCTTTCGATACTTGAAGTTCACGCTATCAACGTAAACTCCAGCCTGAGTAACAATCACGAGTTGCACGTTGCGATAGCCATTTGAACTTGTCGGCAAAATCGTCAACCCATCCGCTCTTCCTCGAAATACGATCCGGTAGCCCGCCTTGGACTTTTCCAAAATCCAGAACTGCGCGATGTGTGCACCTCCGAGGCATGCATGTTCGCCCCGAATGACCAGCCCAGACGAAGGCGTTGGGGTCAGTCGAATCTCTGACGCTACAAACCATGTCGCTGGGATCTGATCGACAGCGATTCCTGATTCCTGCGCACACATTTGGATGAGGTCATCAGGGCTGTGGGAGTTTCTGAGGGACTGCAAGGCATCACTCGGAAGGGAGACTGGTTTCTTGAAGTCACCCTCTGCGCCGAAGTTCGTTTGTTCCCGAGTAGTCGCGGAGCGCTGGGATGCTTGTGAGTTGAGTGCACTGCCGCAGGCAAGTAGCACTAGAAGCGGTAGCATGTAGCTGGTCATTTTTCCCATACAAGACTTACTCGATGTGGGCGGTTTCATTTGACATCGCCTTCGACCAATGCTTACTGCTCCCGCCTTTGCCTCGCCGCTTCATACAGCACAACGCTCCCGGCAACTCCAGCGTTCAGCGACTCCACCTGCTGGGAATGCGGAATGGCCACCAGTTCATCTACTTGGGCCATCAGGCCACGCGGCAACCCCGAGCCTTCGCTCCCGATAAACACCGCGCAAGATCCCGTGAGCTGAGCCTGATCAATCGGTGTTCCCTTGTGCGAAGACGTGGCAATCAACCGCACACTCGCTTTTCGCAATTTGCTGGAAACCTCTTCCACCGCCCCGGCGGCTTTCGCAAGCACGACCGGCAGGCGGAACAACGACCCCGCCGAGGCTCGAATTACCTTCGAGTTGAACGGACTCACCGTGCCTTCTCCCAGCACGACTCCGGCGCTGCCAAATGCCTCAGCCGAGCGGATAATCGTGCCCAGGTTCCCGGGATCCTGCAATCCCACAAGCACGACCACTGGTCCGACTTGCAGACGTTCAATCACATCCTCGATCGAGAACTCTTTCATCCGGACAAGCGCGGCCACGCCCTGGGGCGTCTCGCTAGGCACAATCCCGTCGAACAGACTGTCGGAGACCAGCAGGGTCTCGACGTTCGCGCCGATCTGCGGGAGCAGCCTTTCGGCCAGATTCTCCGCCGATTCCTTGAAAAGAATAGCCCGGAACTTCAGGCCGCTGCGAATCGCCTCCTCGACGATGCGCAGGCCGTCGATCGCACAGTATCCATCTGCGGTTCGCTCCGCATGGGCGAATGCCTGGCGTACTTCTTTGGCCAGCGCGTTGTGCCGTCCTTCGATGCGCCGGAGGCGCTGCCGCACGGGATTGCTATCGGAAACTCGGGCCATATTGTTTGTGAATCGATACCCTTTTCATTCCGAACGGCTTTTCACGGGCGACCAAACCTGCTGCCCGAGTCACTCGGGGGCACTGCACCCGCCATCAGGTTCTCGCGCTATCCGGAATGAAAACGACCGATGTAATCATACCCGCCGCCTCACTTTGCCGCTTTTGCAGTATTATGATTGGTTTTGCCGTCCAAATTCATTTCAAGCGATAGTAAGTGAGAAGGGAGCGCTGTGCGCGCCGAGATCGTAAAAATCAGTAGCGACACCCCCGAATCATCCCTGGTGAAGTACGCCGCCGATCAGATTCGTTCCGGCGAAGTCCTCGGCATGCCAACCGACACGTTCTACGGCCTGGCTGCCGATCCGTTCAATCTCCGCGCGGTCGACCGGGTATACGACATCAAGACTCGCTCTCGCCACAAGCCACTGTCGTTGCTCATCGAGAGCGTCGATCAGGCCGAGGAGTTGGCCAAGCCCCTGCCGGAGGAATTTTATGCGCTGGCACGTAAATTCTGGCCCGGACCACTGACCATCATCGTGAAAGCGGGTTCGCGATTGCCTCTCAAGGTGACGGCCAATACCGGAAACGTGGCGCTGCGTGTCCCCAACGCGAAAATTCCGCTCGCGGTCGTAACTGCCGCGGCGATTCCAATCACGGCGACTTCCGCTAACCTGAGCGGTGCTGCCGAATGCACGACGGCCGAGCAGGTTCGCGATCAACTGCAAGGACGGATCAATATCATCGTCGATGGCGGCGAGTCCCCGCGCGATGTGGCCTCGACAATCATCGACCTAAGTGATGAATCCGTACGCTGGCGCATCATCCGCGGGGGCGCAATCCCGGCGGACGAAATCTCGAAGTTTTTCGCACAGGGATGAGCGACCCGCCACCCAACCAGCCCCTCAAAGAGCGCTGGTGGGTCCGTCTGCTGGTCCTGGTCGTCGTAGCAGTAGCCGCGTTCCTGGTTGTCACGGCGTTTCAGATCGTACGCACGGCCTCTATCGAGGAGTCATATCCTGCCGATGCGATCGTGGTTTTCGGTGCGGCGGAATATTCCGGACGCCCTTCTCCAGTATTGCGGGCGCGGCTCGATCACGCTCTCGATCTCTTCCACCATGGCCTCGCTCCCGTAGTGATCACCACGGGAGGAGCGGCGGCTGATCCCAAGTTCAGTGAAGGAGGAGTCGGCCGTGACTATCTCATGAAACACGGCGTTCCGGAGCGGAGCCTGATCGCCGAAACTCAGGGAAATGACACGGCTGAATCCGCCGTTCGCGTAGCGGTTATCATGCACGCGAACGGCCTGCGCAGCTGCATTGCGGTAAGCGACGCCTATCACGTCTTCCGCATCCGAAAGCTCCTCGAGCACGAAAGCGTTCATCCTGTGTACGTTTCGCCCCGTCCCGATTCACGTCCCCACAGCGCGACGCAGCGCACATTCGCGGCCATGCGCGAGGCAACGAGCTACCTGCTCTGGCGGATGGGGATTACCTAGACTGCAATCCCCGCTAATCCATGCACGGCCTCGACTTCGTAGTGCGATGCCTTGGTATCGAAATGGGCCAGATACTTGCGGCGCTCTTCGGGGATGATCGAGGTCTCGTAATCGTCATGCCCGGCCGCTCTGCGAATGTCATCGATGGAATCGAACAACAGGATCGTGATGAATTCGACCTCCGCTCCCAAAACTCTTCGCAGCAGATAACTCCCCTGGTATCCCTTCGCTTTGCTGATGCCCGGCAATAGTTCCGGCTTCAACATGGATTCGTACGAGTCCGCGTGCTCAGGTTTTGCATACCCGTGCCACACTCTTGCAATCATAAGAACCTCCAGCAGGTATAAGGACAGCTACCACGACATTCGTTTTCGAAGCTCAGTGATATGCGCTACGTGGTGTTTTCCGTGCCAGGCATAGAGCGCGAGCGTTTTCTCCAGCGTCATCTCGCCCATATCCGGATGGCGAAAGGTCCGTTTCCATTGCTCCGGAGTCAATGAATTCAACAGACGGACCCACCGATCGTGCAGGGACTCGAGCAACGTCAATGAGACTTCAATCGGAGTGGCGCTCGAATCACCCAGTTCGGCCCAGCGATCCTCTGCGTACGGCTTGATGGTAGGGTTTTCTTCCGTAAGCGCCAGTTTGAATCGAACATACGAATTCAGGTGGCTGTCAGGCACATGATGGACAACTTGGCGCACGCTCCAACCGCCCGGTCGGTATGGCGTGCTAAGTTGCTCTTCCGTCAGACCTTTCACTGCGGCCCGCAAGTTGGCAGGGGTAGCGGCTATTTCCTTCAGGAACAGCCGATTTTCTTCTTGGTTGTGGGGGCCGCTGTACTGGAATTTTCCGATAGGATATCTCGCGTCAGTCATTGCATCTCCTGGGCTTATTGGAACAATCTTACAGATGATTGTTGGCTCACCAACGGTGCAAGAATGGCGTTCAGGTTCATAACTGCAAAACTTCCTCTTCCTGACCGTGTTTGTGAAGGGGAATTCACGTGAAGTTACCGGCATTCCTATTAGCGGCCTTCGTCTCACTCCCAATCCTCGCGTTCGGGAGCACGCCCCCCCAGCAGCCTCCAGTGGCGCACGACGAATGGACTTGGGTGAGTGGTGCCGACTCCCTCAATCAGCGCGGAATCTACGGCACTCTGGGGATCGCGTCTCCGGGTAATACGCCAGGAGCGCGGGTCCGCTCAGCTTCTTGGATTGATAACACCGGAACCTTGTGGTTGTTCGGCGGATATGGAGTGGACTCCACCGGACCGGCCCACGAAGGCGACCTCAACGATCTTTGGAAGTTCAGCTCAGGGGAATGGACTTGGGTTGGCGGTCCGGATCTCGCTGATCAACCCGCTTCGTACGGAACAAAGCACGTTCCTTCGCATACCAATCTCCCGGGACCGAGGTATGAGACGGTAACGTGGACCGATGCTGTCGGCAATTTCTGGTTGTTCGGGGGACTCGGGCTCGATTCGACCTCGACGCGCGGCTACCTCAACGATCTCTGGAAATACGCGAATGGTGAGTGGGTCTGGGTGGCCGGAGAGGCCGTTTGCTGTCATGGGGGCAAGTATGGCAATCGCGGTAAGGCGACCGCCAACAATGCCCCTGGTGCGCGGATCTCCGCCTCGACGTGGACGGATTCTTCGGGTACGCTCTGGCTTTTTGGTGGTTTCGGATACGACATCGATGGGCGCTTGGGTATTCTCAACGATCTCTGGAAGTTCAAGTCGGGCAATTGGGCTTGGGTGGGCGGATCTCAACTTGCGAATCAATTCGGAGTATACGGAACCCAAGGAGTTCCTTCGCCCGCAAAAATTGCCGGGGCGCGGTCGGGTGCAGTGACATGGATCGATGCCAATGGGCCAAATGTGGCTCTTTGGCGGACAAGGGAACGATCTCGATGGAGTGCTTTGCAATCAGACCAGCGCTCCCGTGCGAGTTGAACGATCTCTGGAAGTACAGTTCCGGCGAATGGACGTGGATGGGGGGATCGAACGTTGTTGAGCAGCCAGGTACATACGGAAGCTGGGAGCGCCTGCTTCCAGCAACATGCCAGGCGCACGCGAAAGTGCCCTGCTTTTGGACTGCTCCTGATGGGACGTTCTGGCTTTTCGGCGGCTTCGGCTTTGATTCCACGCGAGCGCCGAACCTGGTGTTTGGGGATCTGAACGACTTGTGGAAATACAGTGGCGGCGAATGGACCTGGATCGGCGGGTCCGATCTCGCCGGACAAATTGGAACATACGGGACGAAAGGGCAGCCGAGTCCCAGCAATGTTCCCGGAGCGCGGGATAGCACCGCAGGCTGGAGCGATCAGAACGGTAATCTCTGGTTCTTCGGCGGTTCGGATTACTGGATTTCCGGAGGTGGCAAGTTCAACGACCTTTGGGAATACCAGCCATGAAGGGCACTGGTATTGGCCTCCAGCTTGCGGGGACCGGCCTGGTAACTACCATTGCTTGTGTCCTTGAAAATCCTTGCACATCTGCTCTGGCTTCGAATTTCGGTTCCCTCGTAATTCAAGCTTGATGCATCCAAGCTGGGTTCTAGGCTAAACTCTCTCTGCCGTTGAGTTTAGCCACTTTCCCGAGTTCGGTTGTGGGACCGCACTCGGAATTACCTGCGAGGGAACATGCCGTCGTCGGTCTGGTCGGGTCACCTAACTTTCGGTCTCATCTCCATGCCCGTGCGCCTGTTTTCCGGTGCGCGAAGTTCCGGCATTTCGTTCAACATGCTGCACCGCACCGATAAATCTCGCCTCAAGCAGCAGTACGTATGCCAGGCAGAGAACGTCGTCGTTGACCGCAGCGAAATCGTAAAGGGATACGAATTCCGCAAAGACGAATACATCGTCATCGAGCCCGAAGAGATCAAGAAGATCGAGCCGCAGACCGCGAAGACTATGGAGATTCTGGAGTTCGTGAAGTCCGGCGATGTCGATCCTATCTATTTCGAATCGTCCTATTACATGATGCCCGAAGAGGCTGGTCGCCGCCCATACGCGCTTCTGACGAAAGCTCTAGAAGAGAGCGAGTATGTGGCAATCGCCAAAATCACAATGCACAATCGCGAATATACGGTCTTCCTGCGCCCTCATGAAGGCGGACTGATGCTGCACACCATGTACTACGCGGACGAAGTGCGGCAGGTCGAAGGCTTCGGCGCTCCCGACGTCGAACTCAAAGAAGCAGAGGTCAAAGTCGCACATCAATTGATCGAAGCTTTGGCCGACGAATGGGATCCTGAAAAATACAAAGATAATTTTCAGGAGAATCTGAAGAAGCTGATCGAGGCCAAGCTCGAAGGTGGAGAGGTAGCCGCCGTGGAAAAGCCGAAGAAACTGGCCCCGGTGGTCGATCTCATGGCTGCCTTGAAGCAAAGCCTGGCGCAGATGGAAGGCAAGAAGAAGCCTGCCGCCACCGCAAGGGCAGAGGAACCGGTAGCAGCCAACGCGAGCGCCAAAGCTCGTCGCCGCAAATAAGAATCGTTGCTCGCAGCCTGGGTAGGTCTTGCCGAGGCATCCCACTGCCCTGAGCCAAGCATCTCTCGCTAGAAGCTGAAAGCTAGAAGCTAGAAGCCGAACGCGGTCCCGTTCCCTAGCGCATAGGCCCAGCAATCGTTACAATATTCAATTCTGTCATTTTGAATTGTGAATCTTGCATTCGGGGTGCCGATGAGTGTTCGACGTGTGAGTGCGCTGGCCTTGCTGGCGGTGGCAACGATCATCGAGATTTCTTGTGGCGATGTGTACCGGCCAGTGGTCCTTCCCATCAACCCGACGCCGCCGAATCCCTCCGGCTTCCACGCAGTTTTCGCCATCAGCAACAACGTGCCGTTCAATAGCGGTGCGGCATTTCAGATCGATGTCTCTGGCGATACCAATATCGGCCAGGCCAACATGGGTTGGAATCCCACACATGCTGCGATTCTTCCTGCCAACAACCGCGTATTTGTAGCGAGTGCGGGGTCGCTATATACCGGTGGCGCCGATGTCGTGACCGCATTTACCCCTGCGGCAAACAGTCCACTTGGGACGGGGCTCGGAACTCCCACCACATTCACATTCCCAAACGTGGGTCCGACTGGCTCCGGTGGAGTGCCCGCATGGGTTTGTTCCTATCTTCCGGACTTCGTCACGACCACTCAGTCCAATTCCGTATACGTCGCCAACTATGGCGTGGACAATGATCCGGGGTGTCTACCCAATCTCAGCAGCACCGATTCCGTCGCCGTATTGATCCCTTCTAGCGGCGCGATGACGAACGTCGCTTACCTTCCTGCGGGATCGCACCCAGTCGCTCTCGCCGAGACGCCGAATGCGCAGCACCTCTACGCGGTGAACCAGGGCAACGGCACTGTAGTCGATCTGTCTCCCACCGATCTCTCAATTCAGGCAACCATCTCCGTCGGCGCTACCCCCGTATGGGCGGTTGCGCGCAATGACAATCAACGCGTCTATGTGCTGACGCAGGGGGATGGAACTCTTGTCGCGATCGATACGGCGACCGACACTGTGAAGTCCACTATCTCCGTCGGGGCCGGCGCCAATTTCGTTTTGTTCGAACCGCATCTGAATCGGCTCTACGTCACGAATCCGAGTCCGACCAACGGCGGCGTGTACGTGTTCTCGGCCACCGGCGGACCGAACGATACTCCAGTCCTTCTCAGCTATATCAATATGACGCTGGGAGCAAATCCGCCATGTGCTGTCGCGTGTTCGCCCGTTTCTGTGGCTGCTCTTCCGGACGGTTCGCGTTTCTACGTGGCGAGCTATATCGCTCAGTCAAATTGTTCCGACGCAAACGTCGGAACAACATCGCCTTGTATCATCCCGATGCTGACGGTCTTTGATGCGCTCAGCATGACTCCAAAGCAGCCAACCTCGAATTTGCTGGCCCCTTCGTATTCGCTTCCTTTGCTGACGGCCCCGCACTTCTCAGCTACGCAGTATGCTGTGTCCCCGGTCGCGAGTTGCGCACCCGCACCGACATACACGCCCAGCACGATCCGATTTCGCATGTTTGCTGCGGCCGCTGCCGATAGCAGTCACGTGTACGTGAGCATCTGCGATGCGGGCGCGATCGCCGATGTCCGCACCACGACCAGCACAATTTCTGCGGGTGGAAGCAATGCCCCAGACAGTCTCATTACCGACATTCCTACTCCGCTCGGAACTTGTTCAGGGTCCAGCTGCAGCACGGTCGCCACCATCACCGGCTATTCCATCACTTCCAATGTGGTCACCTTCACCGCGACTAATAGTTTTGCCCCCGGAACCCGCGTCGCGATCTCCGGTTTGACCAGCAGTGAAGGTGCGCAGATGAACGGGTTCACTCTTACCGTGGTAGCGACTGGCGCTACGTTGCCATCCTCTACATTCGTCGCCATGCTGCCGATATCCTTGCCCGATATAGGCAACACCGCTGACAGCGGAAGTGCGGTCCCCATCTCACCGCCGCAATCTCCGATCTTCCTGCTCGCGGGACAATAGTCCTCAATGCGAACGGCCCCTTGCGGGGCCGTGTGAAGTCACTAAATTCCGTTCGATTGTGGCGGGAGACTACACCTTCGCAGGCACTTCTTCCTTGGAGGTCTCTTTCGCGGCGTAATGCGAATCCACATAGTCGTCGAGAATCGCAATGAACTCCGCCACAATGCGGTCGCCCTTCAACGTGGTAAACAAACGTCCATCGACATAAACGGGAGCCTTCGGTTCCTCGAACGTCCCTGGCAAAGAGATGCCGATGCTGGCGTGCTTTGATTCTCCCGGGCCGTTCACCACGCAGCCCATCACTGCCAGCTTCATCTCTTCCACGCCGGAATACCGCGTCTTCCAAGCTGGCATCTGCTCGCGCAGATACGACTGAATTTGTTGCGCCATCTCCTGAAAGAAAGTGCTCGTCGTCCGTCCGCACCCGGGGCATGCCGTAACCTGTGGCGTGAAACTTCGAATCCCCATCGACTGCAGAATCTGCTGAGCCACACGCACTTCTTCGCTGCGATCCCCGCCGGGGGCCGGCGTCAGAGAAACGCGGATCGTATCGCCAATGCCTTCTTGTAGCACTACGCCCATGGCTGCGCTGGAAGCCACAACTCCCTTGGCACCCATGCCCGCTTCGGTTAGCCCCAGATGCAGCGGATAATTGCAGCGCGCTGCCAATGCCCGATAGACGTCAATCAAGTCCTGTACTCCGCTGACTTTCGCGCTGAGAATGATCTGATCCGCACGCAGTCCGTATTTCTGCGCCAGTTCCGCCGAATTCAGAGCACTCACGACCATAGCTTCCATCGTGACGTCGCGAGCTTCCTTCGGTTCCGGCAGCCTGGAGTTCTCGTCCATCATGCGTGTCAGCAGAACCTGGTCGAGCGAACCCCAGTTCACGCCGATGCGCACCGGCTTCTCATACTTCACCGCAACTTCGATCATGGTGCGGAAATTCGAGTCTCCGCCTTTGCCGATGCTCGCGTTTCCAGGATTAATCCGATACTTGGCCAGATCCCGCGCGCACTCGGGATACTTCGTCAGCAGAACGTGCCCGTTGTAGTGGAAGTCGCCAATAATTGGGACGCGCACGCCCTGCTTATCGAGTTGCTCCACGATGTGGGGCACGGCGGCCGCTGCGTCATCATTGTTCACGGTCACGCGCACCAGTTCTGAGCCGGCGCGGGCCAGGGCGGCCACCTGTTGCACGGTCGCCGGGATATCGGCGGTGTCGGTATTAGTCATCGATTGCACCACAATTGGTGCATCCGATCCGACCCTCACACCTCCAACCACGGCCGTAACGGTTTTTCTGCGCTGAATTGTAGCCATAGGAACTTTCAGTTTATCACGCGAAATCAGGCCAAACTGCTGCATCGCCTCACAGTTGGATGGTCCAGTTCGTCCGTAAGACACTGAAAATCCACAGACAAGGCAAAGGCGCCCGCTGTAAACTGAACGACAACTACCCGGGCATGATTTTGTTCATGCTCGCCAACTGCGGGGCGCCTCGTCGGATTCTGCGTTTGTCCTCTGGCCGCAATCGTTTCACAACACTCTGAGAGGATATCTGTGACTCCACGCAAATCCAAAGCCTCCCAATCCTCGCCTGCCGTCGGTACGCCCCAATGGCCGAGCTACACCGGAACATCTCGTCTCGTCGGTACCAGTCCCAGCGGGCGGGTTACGATCTATGTCGATCCATCGCTGGGAAGCCAGGCACTTCAGAACGCACAGGATCTGCTTAACGACGCCGACCGCATCGTCGACCGCAAACGACGATATCTTTGGTACGACCGGAGGCAATGTAAGCGTCATTGTCTTCGCGCTGGGCGGCGCTACCGATGGCACCGGCGGCGCCGACCACATGGGCTGCGACTACGTGAACGGCAATGCCATCGAAGTGGACGCCGCCTACGGAAACTCGTCACGCGTCTCGGCCCTTTTCGAGGCGGAACTGAGCGAGTGCTCTATGAACGGCAATCTGTGCGGCGAGAGCACCGGAGAAGCGCTTTCCCGCTGGTGCGCGGCCGTCGTCAGCAACAATGCCCTTGCGGATTTCGCAACCGCTCCCGCGTGGGCGCAGGACGGCATGCCGAACTACGTCGATCAGACCGACAACACCGACCAGGGCGCTGACAGCACCGGGTGCGGCATGGCATTCATCTCCTGGCTCATGAGCATCGGATACAGCCTCAACAAGATCGCTCCGGAGATGGTGACCCTGGGAGATTCAGGAACCCTGGCGCAACTTTATGCGAATCTGACCTCGGACTCTGCTTCGAACGCCTGGTCAAAATTTCAGAGCGCAATCCACGCCCTCCCCAATGGAGTGACAAGCGACGACCCCTTCAGCGCATTTACAGCCGGCGCCGTTCCCGCAGCCATTCCGGCCCAACTAGCTCCCGGGACAGCGCAAACCCAGACCCGCACCACAGCCCGCGAACTGGCTGGCGCAAAAACCATGTGCGCGCCCAGATCAAAACGCCTGTTGCCGCCAAATCAAACACGACGCTAAAAGAAGAACCCGGCGGCTGGTGCCGTCGGGTTCCTGCAGCAACAAGAATGTCATCCTGCTTAAGGCAGTTTGTCCGCCAGCCCAGGGATCGTTTTCATCAGGTCGTTATAGATCACCATCACCGCAAACAGCACGAGGAACACGAACGCCGCTTGGTACACCCGTTCCTTGATATTCAGGCTGATGTCGCGCCGCATGATGCCTTCGATCAGAAGGAACAGAATCACTCCGCCGTCAAGAATCGGAATGGGCAGCAAGTTGAAGATGCCAAGGTTCAAGCTGATCGCGGCAGTCAGACTCATCAGTGGAGTCCAGCCCTTGCGCCGGGCGGCTTCACCTGCAGCCTGGCCAATCCGGATCGGCCCTTCGATCGACTTCATCGAGATCTTGTGCTGCGCCATCTTCTTGACCAGTTCAAGGATCAGCATCGCATTCTGCCGGTTCTCGTGAAGCGAGAGTTGAAAAGCCTCGCCGAACGGCAGTGTCTTTACCTTCATCTGCATGCTGCCGATGCCAATGCGATAGGACTTGTCATACAGCACCGGCTGCACCGTGATTCTCTTTTCCTGCCCATCGCGCAGTACGGTGAGCGTGATCGGCTTATCTTTGCTGACCTTCAACGCCTCGATCATGAACGCGAGTGCTGGCACCGGCTTGCCGTCCATGGTCAGGATCTTGTCACCTTCCTTCAGCCCGGCTTTTTCTGCGGGCATGCCCTCGACCAGGTCGGTGATGGTGACACTCTGTTCTTTGGGAGTCCAGCCTGCGAACCCGATTTGATCGACGCCGGTTGCCTCAGGCACGATCGTTTTATCGACGGGCTTTCCGTCGCGATCAACTTGAACGTCAAGCGGCTGACCCGGGCTCAGCGCCTCTTTCAGTTCGATTTGTTCCCAGGTCGGGTTCTGGATCCCGTCGATGCGGGTGATGCGGTCTCCCGGTTCCACTCCCGCCTTCGCTGCCGCAGTATCCTTGATCACCCATCCGATCACCGGCGCCTGGTCGTACACCGCCGGATATTCGTAGTGAACCATGTACACTGTGGTCAGCAGGATGATCGCCAGCAGAATGTTCATCGCCGGTCCTGCAATCGCGATCAGGAATCGGTGCCAGCGCGAGTGGTTCAGGAACTCCCGCGGATCGTCGGAGCGCTGATCCATCGGGTTTTCCCCGCTCATCTTCACGTAGCCGCCGAGCGGGATAGCGTTGATCCGGTAGTCCGTCTCGCCTCGCCGAAAGCCGATCAGCCGCTTTCCGAATCCGATGGCGAACTGCTCCACGCGCACTCCGAGCCACTTGGCCACCGCGTAGTGGCCAAACTCGTGAATCAGGATCATGAATCCCAAAACCGCGACTACCGCAACGAGAGAGGTAAGAAAATCAGACATATCTTTAGGTACGCTTACTCCAACAGATTAGATTCCAAATCTAGACGAAAGATGTCGCCCGTGGCCGCTTCTTCGTCTGTACCGCAATTCGTTCACTAGCAGAGCGCCGCGCCTCGGCGTCCGCTTCAAGCACTTTCCGAATGGAACCCAGGGGTTCACAACTTGTTCCGGCCAGTACCTCTTCGATGATCTGGGAGATCTGGTCAAACCGTATGACCCCTTCGAGAAATGCCGCCACGGCTACTTCGTCCGCGGCATTGAGAGCTACCGTTTTCGCGCCCCCAGCTTCCACAGCTTCGTACGCCAGACGAAGGCAGGGGAATTTTTTCAGGTCTGGCGGACTAAAGTCCAGATGACGCAAGTCACTGACCTGGAAGCGCATATCCGACGGAATACGCTCTGGATATGTTAGCGCGTATAGGATCGGCAGCCGCATATCGGTCACAGAAAACTGAGCAAGTATGCTGCCATCCACAAACTCGACCATGGAATGAATGGTCGATTGCGGATGGACCATCACGTCCACCTTGGAAGCTGGTATGTGAAAAAGCCGGCACGCCTCGATGACCTCGAACCCCTTGTTCATCAACGTAGCCGAGTCAATCGTGATGCGCTTGCCCATCTTCCACGTGGGATGGTTTAAAGCCTGCTCTACTGTGATGGATACGAACTCCGAACATGGCGTATTGCGGAACGGTCCACCCGAGGCGGTAAGCCATACCTTGTCCACTTCTTCGATGCGCCCACCACGCATGCACTGGTGTACGGCGTTATGTTCGCTGTCGATCGGCAGCAGCGCAACGTTGCGCTTGCGGGCCTCCGCCGTGATCAACTCTCCCGCCGCGACCAAACACTCTTTGTTGGCCAACCCGAGAGTTTTGCCGGCGCGAACGGCTTCGTAAGTCGCTTCGAGACCAGCCACGCCCACAATCGCGCTGACGACAAAATCCACCTCGGAATGCGTTGCGACGTGAACCGTTCCCGCCGCGCCGTGGACGACCTCTATGTGGTCGAGCCTTTCTTTCTTCAGGCGAGCCCGAAGCGAATCGGCATCGACTTCCGCTGCCATCGATATGACGCGCGGATGCCAACGTTTCGCCTGCTCAAACGCAGCCTCAAGATTCCTGCCTGCGGCCAACGTTACAATCTGGAACCGATCGGGATACGACTCAGCGACGCTCAAAGTGCTGCGCCCGATCGATCCGGTCGATCCCAGGATGGCTATGCGTTTCATACTTAGGCGTCCGTGTCCCTTTGATCTCTTACTTCATCATCGCCGGTGCGTAGCGTTCGATCCAATCTCGTTGTTCGCGGGTTTCTGGAACTTTCAGGCCGCGGGTTGTTGAAATCAACTCAACGGCTGCCCCCGGGCTCATTCCCGCACTTATTAGCAGGCATGCCGCAACCAGTCCCGTACGTCCGATCCCTTGCCGACAATGCACAAGGACGTTCTTGCCGGCAGTCAAGCTCTCATTGATATCGCTCAGCACTTCATTCAGCTTCGCTTCCGACCGTGGAACCTGACGATCCGCGATTGGGAATGATGAAAACGCCAATCCAATTCGGCGCAACTCACTCGACTCTTGGAGTAATTCGAGTTCCTGATCCTCTTCGGGCGTCAGCAGCGAAAGAACAGTACTGATTCCTGCGCGCTTCCAACTAGCTACTTCATCGGGTAGCCAGTCCCCGCCCCTCGGACGAGCCGCCAACGCCAATTTGCCCGGCCAGGGACCATTCACCCAATACAATTCAATCCGCATGATCGATTATTGCTGGTCCTTCTGCACGACATCTCTGGGCAGATTATCCACCTCGACGCCGCGGATGCGCAGAACGTAAATCCGATGATGCCCATCCAGTATAGTGCCGTCTATAGTGCCGTCGGGACGCGTTTTCAGGCACCCTTGCTGTTCCAGTGCCAGCGAAGCCAGAAGAACCTCCGTCGTCAGTCGGTCGAAATTCCTCAGTTTAACCGGATTCAACGCGCTCTCAGAATGTAGGGACTTCAGGGGAGGGAACTGCTTCGAATCCGACATTCTAAAGTACAGTCTACTGCATCACCCGCCACGCCGCGTAATACCACAGCACCGGGGCCGCAAAGAGCAGGGCATCGATGCGGTCGAGCATTCCTCCGTGCCCGGGCAGAATCGCGCCAGAATCTTTCACATGGGCTCCGCGTTTGATCAGTGATTCAACCAGGTCCCCCAGTTGCGCTGCCACGTTCAAAACAATGGTCAGTACAATCACCGGAGCCATGGACGGCTGCTCCAACCCGAAGAGCCCGTCTCGACGCTCGATCAGTCCCGCCCGCAGCAGTGCGGAACTTAAGGGCAGAGCGTAATGGAAGAGCGTCCAACCGATGGCAACGCTCGCCACCAGTGACGCCGCCGCACCCTCCCACGTCTTCTTCGGGCTGATCCGCGGCGCCATCAGATGCCGTCCTATCGACTTGCCCACGAAATAAGCGAAGATGTCTCCGGCCCAGACCACCAGAAGCAGGTACAGCAGGTAGAACGCCCCTGCCCATTGCTGCCGCAGTTGCACCAGCATGCCCATCGGCAGCGCGATATACGTGAACGCAAATACCGAAGCCGCCGCGGCCGGATATCCTGTCGTAAGATCCTCGTTCCGCATCGCGCGCGTCAGAAATACGAACGGAACAATCGCTGCCGCGAATCCCAGACAGTAGACAAAGACTGCCGTCGACAACAGCGGCTTCTCGTTCCCGACGTTCAGCGCCAGGAGTAAAAAGAAAATGCCGCTGAAGATGTACGTGAGAATCCGTAGCGGACGCACTCCATACGATTCCGTCAGCTTGAGGAATTCATGAATCGTGAGCAGCGCCACAATTCCTGCAACCACAGCAAGAACTGGCACCGGCGCTCGCAAAATGAGTACCAGAACGATAGGAATGAGTACTAGAGCGGTAGCGATTCGCTTGAGCAAGGGAAGTATCTTGTGACTCGCAATTATAACGAGCACGAGGGAATTCGAGGTTTTCCCTTCGTGTACCTTAGTGACCTTTGTGGTTTCAGTTTTTGCCAGTCCCAGCCGGCAACAGCGAGTCGTGATGGTTCAGCCCGCCGTAACGCCGTTCGCGCTTCTGATATTCCGCAATCCCCTCAAGCAGATGCACGCCCCGGAAATCCGGCCACAACGTCGGCGTCACGTAGATCTCCGCGTACGCCAGTTGCCACAACAGGAAATTGCTCAAACGCATCTCGCCCGACGTCCGCACTACGAGATCGGGATCGGGCAGATTCCGCGTATACAGATGCTGCGAGACCATATCCTCGTCGATCCGTAGATGATCGACGCCGCCGTTCTGCGATGCGGCTTCCACCATCGACTGGAAGGCATCCACCAATTCACTGCGCGCGCTGTAATTTAGCGCCAGGGTCAGCACCATCCCGGTGTTGCGCTCCGTAGCCTCTCGCGCCCACGACATGCGTTCCTGCACGTCTTCCGGCAACTGGTGCTGCCGCCCGATGTACTCCAGCCGGATGTTGTTCTTGTTGAGAGTGGGAACCTCGGCTTTTAAATAGCGGCTCAAAAGGCTCATGAGAAACGAGACTTCGCTTCCCGGACGTTTCTTCCAGTTTTCCTCGGAAAACGCGTAGAGCGTCAGCGCTGGGATGTGAATGCGTGCCGCCGTCTCCACTGTGGAGCGTACAGCGGTCACCCCGGCGCGATGTCCGGCCACACGCGGCATGTGGCGCCGTTTCGCCCAGCGCCCGTTGCCGTCCATGATGATTGCTATATGTTTGGGGAGCCTTGCCGGATCCAGATAGCGGTAAACGTCCGCTTCCTTGCGGTCCAGCCCCGTGGGTACTTTGTATTGCAAAGTGACCTCTCAGCAAGAGAGTACCACAGCAGGAGAGGGGACGCAATGACAGTGGTCGATTTGGATTGTGTGGCGCGGGCATTCCCGCCCGTGAAGTGGGTGGGTTGGAAGTGGCGTTCTAGGAAACTGAAATCTCGGAAGCAGCCCGAGCCGGAAAACTGTCCCAAACTTGCTTCCCGACAGGCGACGCGGGCAGGAGTGCCCGCACCCCATAGTCTTATCGCGTCTCTTCCGGCACGACCTTCAGCTCAAGTCTCTCCGTCCAACGCAGCACCGTGAGCGAGCAACTCACGCCCACCCGCACTTCCGTCAGCAGCCGATGGAGATCATCGACACCGGCCACAGGTTGTCCCTCAAGTGCGACGATTACATCTCCCTCTCGCAATCCCGCCCGCTTGGCCGGACTGTTGTCTTCTACGTGCTGCACCATCGCCCCGGTTTCCTCGGACAGGTCGTAGAACCGTACTACCCGTCGATGCACCGGTACCGTCTGTCCCGCAATTCCGACATAGCTTCGCCGAATCCTGCCATCCCGCAATATGCGGCTGGCAACGAATTTCGCCGTATTGATCCCGATGGCAAAGCAGATCCCCTGCGCGGGAAGGATCGTCGCCGTATTCACGCCAATAACGCGGCCGGCGGAATCCACCAAAGGCCCACCCGAATTCCCGGGATTCAGCGCCGCATCCGTCTGGATGACATCATCAATCAACCGTCCGGAGTACGATCGCAGCGAGCGGCCCAGCGCGCTCACCACACCCGCCGTCACCGTAGACTGAAAGCCATACGGAGCACCAATCGCAATCGCGATCTGGCCCACCCGCAGCTTTTGCGAGTCGCCCAGTTCGGCTGCGACGACGCCAGTTTCATCTACGCGAATCACTGCCAGATCGCTCGCCGGATCTTCTCCGATCAGCGTCGCCGGCATGTGCCGCCCGTCCGCCAGCGTGACCGCAATCCGCGCCGCTTCATGGACAACATGGCTGTTGGTCAGGATCAAACCATCCGGAGTGAACACAAACCCTGATCCACCACCCTGCCGCTCCCGAGGCTCCCCAGATCGCGTCCGTCCCGCGTGCTGATGCACTTCGATATGCGCGACGGACGGGCTAATACGGCCCACGGCGCTCGTCACTGCCGTCGAATAAGCATCAAGCAGGGAACGTTCTGGGATCCGCGATCCCAACTGGCCTGTCTCACGCCCGCCTCCCGAAATCAGCCCGGAAGGTTCACCTGCAAGTTCAAATATTGTTCGATTCTGTTCCAAATCCATGCTGCATAGATGACGATCGATCTATTTGGGATTCACGATGCTTGGACCGAGCGGCCCCATACCTTGCGTCGCTCGTGTCTCCCTAGGCGTTTGAACCCCATCGCTCGACCCATCCCGAAGCCCGAACATTCGAATCCGAAGCGCATCCATCACACTCTCGGGCAATATCTTTGGCAGCGTCGCGAGTAGCTTCGCGTGCTTTCCCACGCGATATCGAATGCGAGGACGATCCGACGTTAAAGCGCGCAGGATCACTCGCCCCACAACGTCCGGCGAGCTCCCACTCTTTTCCATCGCGTAAGCCGTGCGCGCAACAGATCTCAGGATCTCACCATATTGCGACTGCCCCTTCGCCGGGAGATCTTCAATGACTTTCTCTATGTCTCCGAGTGTTTTCTCCACTGCAGGCGTGGCGATAGCGCCCGGCTCAACCGCAATAACCCGCACGCCAAATGGATGAAGTTCCAGTCGCAGGGTGTCGCTCAGCATGCCGAATGCGCTCTTGCTCGCATTGAGCAATCCGCCAAACGGAATTGCAAGATTCACTCCAACCGACGTCACATTCACGATCCGGCCCCGGTTCCTGCGCAAGAGGTGGGCGAGTGTCTGTGTAACCGCAATCTGCCCAAACGTGTTGATCTCGAAAATACGCCGGATATCCTCCAACTTCGCGTATTCAAGGGGCCGCACCATGCCGATCCCGGCACAGTTGACCAAGCCATCCAGGCCTCGCCCATCGAGTTGAGACTCAATCACCCTTGCGGCAGCGGCAATCGATTCCCCATCCTCCACGTCCATGAGGACGGGAGTGACTCCTCCACCTCCAACGGTTCGCAGTTGCTCCTGATCTGCCTGCTTTCGCACCGTGGCGAACACGTGCCACCCTGCACGGATCATTTGTTCAACGCTCGCGCGTCCGATCCCGCTGGACGCTCCTGTAATCACGACAGATTTTCTGGAATTCGGCATGATGCACTCCTACTTCACTAGATGACTGGAGTGCCGAGCGGATGCAGGTACGCACAAAAAAGCCGGGACCAAGAACGGCCCCGGCATAGTGTTGGCTGGTTGCCCGGATAAAACCGAGGAGTTGTGCCGAACCCCAACCAGACCGGCACAAGCTTTAGGAACCTTGACCTACGCGCTGCGACGCGGCCGCACCGTCAGATCCCGCACTTGGGTCAGGATGCTCGACATCTGCATCCCGTTCAGTTGCGAGACGAACGGCAAGAGTTCGGCGATAAATTGATCCTTCATCAATTCGCAGATTTCTTCCTGACGGCTGCGTTCTCCGCCGCTGAGCAGTTCGGGCACAGTTACCTCCAGTGCACGCGCCAGCCGTTCCAGGGACGACAGCGTAGGCGTGGCCTTCTCATTTTCAATTTTAGATACGTACGTGCGCGGCACCGACATGCGTCCGGCGAGTTGCCGCTGGCTAAGCCCGCTGCGCAAGCGCAGTGAGCGAATGGAGGTCGCTAAGTTCAGGTGTCCGCGCCCCGTGCCCGGTATGGGCATCATCACCGGTGGGACAATAGTGATCTGCTCGGGCTCCGGTTCCTCGTCCAGAGACGCATGGCAGCGTCGGCAATTGTTATTGGATGTGCGGAACTGAACCAACAGGCAGTGATCGCAACGAACGACTTCCCTAGAATCTACCGGGGCAAGAGTCGTAGCCATCGGGTTGTGGGAGTGCCAGAGCGGGCTCTCCTTACAGCCTTGCAGGAGCTCTTATGGGGGAGAGGTCAACTGCAGGCTCAATTTGCGACACGTGCCCTGTGGAAGTCAACAACAAAGTGCACAAAAAACGTGGCAGCGCGTCCGCGCATGGCGAACCAAACTGTGAAACAGCAGAAATAGCGAGGAATTTACATCTACGCCGCAGATTGGCCACGGTGTTAACTAACTGGATTCCTCTTTTGCGCTTCGCTATCGAAACAGAGCATGAGGAGTGAATCGCTCTGGAACCTCTATTTCATTGCGCAAGACATCACTTGGCTTGTACGAATACTCCTCGCCGCAATGATTGCAGCGCACTTTCAGTTGCTCAGTGAGCATGGGCAACGCGGAAAACGCATCGGTTTCCCCCAACGGAATCTGATGTGCGTACGAAGTGTTGCCTTTGTGATGGAACCGCTGATTCTTGCAGATGACGATCCAGAAATACTCCGTGGTATAAACCATGTCGTTCGCCCCCAAATCCCACAGCCCGGAGAATTCTGCCAAGTATGTTTTCACCAAAGCTCGCCTGGGATGTAATGGGAATGTAAAGAGCTGGCAAGAAATCCCGCAGATGCGCCGATCACAAGCCAGCGTGCCAATCCCAGAAAACCCGCAATATACCGGTGAAAGCCGGGGATTGCGCCGCAAAACCGGGAATACAAGCGGGCGCCCAAGGACCACCCACATCTGCTCAGTCCTGGCGCCCGCGAAACCAGCCTGTGTCGTCGATTGGACATGCAGCATCCAGTCATTTTTCATGCGGAATCTGGGGATTACCTTGCTTCCACGCTGACAGGAAGAACTATCATCTAATTCGACGGAGGCGTTATGTCGAACTTTCAATACACTGTGAAAACGTCTAAATCCTTCGACGCAGCGGTAAATTCTGTCGAGCAGAAGTCGGCGGAGAAGGGGTTTCGTGTCCTTCACACTCACGATTTCGCCGGGACCCTGGCGGAAAAGGGCTTTCCGCGCGAGCCGCTCAAAGTGGTCGAGATCTGCAACGCCCGTTATGCGAGCGAAGTTCTGAAGCGAGACGTCAGCGTTGCGCTCATGTTGCCGTGCCCCATCGCCATTTACAAGCAAAACAATGAGATCTTCATCAGCACCATGCGACCTTCCATACTAGTGGATTTCTACCCTCAGGCTGGCATCCAGGACATCGCCTCCGCAGTCGAGAAGACGGTCCTGCAGATTGTCGAAGAATCGAAATAGGTTCGTGCCGGACGGAGCGGCCAAACGATTCGAACCCTGAGCGGCAATCAGATTTGAACCAGGAAGAATATCCCCAATCCCGTTAGCGCCAGCCCATACCACCTTTCTAGCTTTACGGCGCGCGTCTTGATGGCGAGACGGGCTCCAAGATGCGAAAAGGGAATTGCTCCTGCTGCCACCAGCGCAGTTACCGTCCACGAAATATGTCCGAGATAGGCGTGCACAACGGTGCCCGGCAAAGCCAGCACCGACGAAACTGCGAGTGAACACGCGAAGGCTTTCTTCATGGGCTGTTTCAGGAATGAGGTATAGCTGGGGACAAGCAGGAATCCTCCGGCGTTGGCCAGCAATCCCGAAATCAATCCGACGAAAATAGCCACGCCGACCATGCGCGTTCGCCAGTATGAAGGCCGCGTGCCCTCCGGATAGTCCGCTGCGGCCTTGGCAAGCGACAAGTCTCTTGGGAAGAACAAAAACTGAATGCCGAACCCGAGAACAAGCACGCCTGTGACAATCAGCAATGGCCGTGCGCCCACTGCGTGAGATAAGAATGATCCCGCGATGATCGCGGGAGTTCCGATGCCCACGCTCCACCAGAAGATCTCCCAATCTAGCAACTGCGAGCGCCAGTACTCCGCAGACGCCACAAGCGTGCTCGGCACTGTCGCGGGGAGAGGAGAAGCAACAGCCACAAATCCCGGGAAGCCCACCAGACTCAGTAAAGGAGTTGCGACCGCGCTGCCTCCCTTGCCGAAAAGGCCACCCAGGAACCCTATGACAACACCCGTTAAGAGCGCGCCAGCATAGCGCCAGATCAATCGTTCTTCTCCCGTGCTGAGTTCAAGAGTGACAGCGTTCAAAAGGCAATACACAGCTTACAGTGCATTTCAATCGAATCATGCGGCCGACCGGCCGCGCTATCGCTGTCAAACGAATCCCTGCGAACCCGACCCTCCGCATCCGCCCGACGCGAATGTGGAGAATTGTCGCTCCACCTGCATGGAGTGACACTTGGGGCATTCCATCGCTTCGTCGGCATCCTTCATGCGGCGTAGTTGTTCAAAACTGCAGCCGCATTTGCGGCACTGATATTCGTAAAGCGGCATCTCTTCTCCTGTGTTCGTTTGCGGTCAACTAAATCTGCGCTGCCGCCTGACGTACCACAACCTGTGGCTCGAGGACAATCTCACTCTGCAGCGAACGCGAAACCAGGCATGCTTTCTCCGCCTTTTCCAGCAGCCGAAGCCCACGTTCCTGTTCCGCCTCATTCTGAACCGTCAGAGTCGGACGCACGGTCACCCGCGTGAACTTGAATCCGCCCTCTACTTTTTCTACCCTTCCGTCCACAGAAACCTCAAGCCCGAGGGCTTCAAATTTTGAGAATATAGCGATCGCCTGGAACGTATTGATAAAGCACGTCGCCAAGGCCGAAGTGAAGAAGTGCTCTGGACTCCAGACGCCGGCCTTTCCCTGAAACTCGGGTGGCGCCGAGAACTCGAGCGCAGGCTCTACCCCCTGCCCCTTGACCACGCCTTCGCGTCCGCCAGTCCACCGCGCCGATGATTCAAATTGAAAGCTGGATTGCATAATTGGTTCCCTCACAGAATAAATGCAGAAACTTGCGGAATTGTTACAAGGAAAACTCCATACGTCTAGGCCCGCTGGTCGCCGCCATCGTTTTTTCGTATTCTTTCTTTGGAAGTACTCTTCAGGGAACATGGGGATATGAACGATATTCATTCGCGGGAAGAAGCCTGGGAATTGCTCACCGAGTTCACGCAGTCAGAAAGCCTGAGCAAACATGCTCTTGCTGTCGAGGCCTGCATGCGTGCCTGCTCCCGCAAGTACGGCGACGGATCACCCGACGCTGAGCATCTCTGGGGAATCGTTGGCCTGATCCACGACTTCGATTACGAACGCTATCCCACGGCCGAAGAACATCCGTACAAAGGAAATGAAATCCTGAAGGAGCGCGGATATCCCGACGAAATCCGCCGAGCCATCATGTCGCATGCCGAATACACAGGCGTTACGCGCGACAGCGCGATGGAGAAGTCCCTCTTCGCCTGCGACGAACTCGCCGGATTCATCACCGCCGTTGCCCTGATCAAGCCCAGCAAATCTCTCGCAGAAGTCGATGTGAAGTCCGTCCGAAAAAGAATGAAAGACAAAGCCTTCGCCCGCAAAGTGAACCGCGACGACATCATCAACGGTGCGAGAGATCTTGGCGTCGACCTGGATGAGCACATCGCCTTCTGCATCGAAGCCATGAAGCCGATCGCCAGCGAACTCGGTTTAGATGGAAGCGCCGCCGGCGCGGCTCCAATTGACAAAAATAGCGTGCAAGCCTAACTGCATTAGCCGATAATCTCCTGTTCCCATGGAGCCGTCCCAAAGCGATCTGGAAGCGATCCGGCGCAGCCTCGCCGAACTAACCGCGCGCATTTACCGCATCGAGCAGCGGCTCCGGATGGAGCCGCAATTCCTCGGAACCGATGCCTGGCCTCCTCCAGGCATCAACTTTTCCACCCGCGGCTGCAGAACAGTCGGGAGAGCCGCCAGCCCCATTCAACCCGGTGCCGCGAATGCCGCCGCGGCGCATCATCTGGTTACGCTCAGCCCGAAATCGATCTCGAATCCCGCATCGGCTCGCACTGGCTCAACCGCATCGGCATCGCCGCTGTGCTGATCGGCATTTCCTACTTCCTCAAGTTCGCCTTCGAGAATAACTGGATCGGTCCCGCCGGACGCGTCGCCATCGGCCTGATCGCCGGCATCGCCATCGTCCTCTGGAGCGAGCGCTTCCGCCTCAAAGGATACAAGGCGTTCTCCTATTCGCTGAAAGCCGTCGGCATCGGCACGCTGTATCTCTCGCTCTGGGCCGCTTTCCAGCGTTACAGCCTGATCCCCAACAGCGTCGCCTTCGCCATGATGCTGCTGGTCACTGCATCCGCCGCAGCGATGGCTCTCGCGCAGGATGCTCAGATTCTGGCTGCATTCGCGCTGACTGGCGGCTTCAGCACGCCGCTCTTACTCTCCACTGGACAAAATCGCGAAGTTGCCCTCTTCTCGTACCTCGCCATCCTCGATCTGGCGACTCTCGTCCTCGTCGCTTACAAACCCTGGCGCCGACTGCTGGTGATGAGCTATGCGGGCACCTTGCTTCTATATGTCGCCTGGTACGCGGAGTTCTACACTCGCCCGCAACTCGGTACAACGCTCGCTTTCGCCACTGTCTTCTTCGTAATCTTTGCCATTGCCCCCCTCCTCACCCTGCAACCTGATGGCGAACACCCGCTGTTCGCGTCCATCCCGGCCGTTCTCGCATTCGTGAACGCCGGCGTCTATTTCCTCCAGGCCTACGTCATGATCCAGGAAGTGGACAAGACCTACATGGCCTGGTTCGCCCTCGCGCTGGCTGCGATCTACATCTTCCTCAGCCGTCAGGTGCATGCTCGCAACCTCAGCTCCCGGAACGACTCGGAGATCCTCTATTTCCTCCACCTCGCCGTAGCCATCGGATTCATCACCGATCGCCATCCCGATACGCCTCAATACTCACTGGATCACCATGGGATGGTTCGTCGAGGCCGGCGTGCTGCTCTGGATTGCGAACCGGCTCAAGTCCGATTTCCTGAATGCCTTTGCCCTTGGCGCGCTGGTCCTCGGTGTCGTCCGCCTGCTGTTGATCGACAACTTCCGGACGACAGCAACTTCTGATCTTCAACATGCGGATGGCCACATTCGCTGTGGCTGTAGCAGTCTTGGGAGCAGTCGCCTGGTACGCCGGCAAGCGCAAGGACGAAACTGCCAGGACTGTGGCTGCGATCTCCCTCGTAGCCCTCAATGTCCTGGCGCTGATCGCGCTTGACGCGCGAAGTCGCCGACTATTTCTCGCGAGCAAGTCGCAGCGCTCCGACCGCAGTTCATCAATCGCCGAAATATTCGGCTACATCGATCTCCATCGCAATGACATCGAGCGTGACTTCACCTTCTCCGCTCTCTGGATGGCCTACGGCGCCATGCTGATGGTCATCGGATTCCTCCGCCGCAGCGCACTGGTCCGCTGGCAGGCCCTCGTTCTGATTGCCATCACCATCGGCAAAGTGTTCATCTATGACGTCTCGCAGCTCGATCGCGCCTATCGCATCGTGAGCTTCATGGTTCTCGGAGTTCTGCTGCTCGCGATCTCGTTCGTGTATCAGCGCGATTGGCTGCAGCTTTCAGCGAAGCGCCGCGCTGAGCAGAAGTCAAAAGGAAACGAGACCTCATGAAGGTCCTGGCATCAGTTCTCCTGCTCCTCGCGGCTCTGCAGGTTCCCAGCCGGCCCGAAGCGGCGATCCCCTATTTTTCGAATGTTCGGGATGTTCGGATTACCCAGCCCGACCGCCAGAATTTCTTTATCGTCGATGAAGAACTCTGGACTCACTCCCGTCCCGATCTCGGAGATCTGCGCCTCTACGATGGGATACTCCCGTGCAGTACGCAATCTCCGAGCAGCGTGCCGGAATCTCCTCAGAGGAAGTGCAAGCGAAGATACTGAACCTCGGCAGCGTCGCCGGTCACACCGAATTTGACCTCGATGCCCAATCCCTCGCCGAATACGACCGCATCCATCTGCGGCTCGACGCGCATGATTTCGTTGCAACCGCTTCAGTTTCCGGAGGGAGTGCTCCCGGAAAGGGCGCCGAAGTTCAGCTGCCGCCGTCCACGCTGTACGATTTCACCAAGGAACAACTCGGCTCCAATTCCCAGTTGAAGATCCCAACCTCCAGCTTTCGTTACCTGCACATCAAGCTCTCGTCGGGTGTTCGTCCGCAGGATGTGAAAGGAGCGGCCATCTTCAACCTGCACGAACAGCAGGAACTCTGGACCAAGTCAGGCACCTGTTCCGCTCCCCAGCAGAAGAATCATCTGACCATCGTGTCCTGCAATATCCCGGAACGGGTTCCGCTGAATCGCATCCAATTTCACCTCGATCCAGCACAAGTGAACTTCCGCCGGACGGTAAGCGTCGAAGACTCTCATGGCGTGCAGATCGCGAGTGGCGAAATTACCCGTGTCCGCATCAAGCGCGGTGACACCCTGGTCACAAACGAAGACCTGTCAGTTGGCGTTTCGGGAAATTCGGGATCGATCACTCTAAATATCGACAACGGCGACAATCCGCCGCTGAAAATCATTACCGCCGATCCGGTGGCGATCGAACGCCGCTTGTATTTCGAGCCTCAGGGGAAATCGGTTCTCCGCCTCTATTACGGAGACGAAAAGCTCGAAGCGCCCGCTTATGACTACGCTCGCTTCTTTCACGTGGAACCTTCTCCCGCTGAGGCTCAACTCGGCTCGGGCTCGCACAACCCGCAATATGCGGGACGTCCCGACGAACGGCCCTGGACCGAACGCCACACTGCGATTCTCTGGACTGCCATGCTGGTGGTCGTCCTGGGATTGGCATTGTTGGCCTTTCGTGGATTGCGCACTGGAACTGCCCAATGAAGAAGCGCAGCGTCATTCGTTGGATTCTGCTCGCACTATTCGCCGCGGCGATCCTCTGGGTCGCCCTAGGCCAAGACTCCTGCGCTCAGGGAACCCGGGCTCTGCTCGGACGCAAGCCAGATCAGTCCGTGCTGAATAGTTCTTTCCAGGTGTTTCCGCACAGCTTCCGTTACTACAAGTTCAGCTTGCCCGCCGGATCGAAGAACATGGCGCTCATCGGACACTTCAGCGCGTCGGTTCCAGCAGGGAACGCTAGCCCTGGGAATACGCAGCGGTCGGGACAATCGGCGAACGGCGCCGTCGAGGTCTACGTTCTGACTGAACCGGCATTTGAAAGTTGGCGCAAGGCGGAGTCTCCCCGCACGATTTATCAGAGTGGCAGGGTTTCAGAGCAAAACGTCCGACAGAACTTGCCCGCAGGCGAGGGCGTCTATTATCTGGTGTTCAGCAACAGATTCGATTCTGCATCCGCCAAGAAGGTCACAGCGGCTTTGTCGCTCCATTCCACTAGCTGGTTCTCGTACTGAGTCTCGCCATGATGCTTTCTGTATTAGATGAGCCGGAAGCTAAGTCCGTCGAAGTCAATAAGTTAGCTGATAACGTAAGTGTAAGCCAGTCTTCGACTTCCGTTACTTGCCCGCCACTCTCCGATCGGTTCAACTAGCTACGAACACTGCACGAGTCGGGCAGATTTTTGCGCCAAAAGCGTGGGCCACCAAGCCTAATCTGCGCGCAAATTAGCCCGAAAAACTTTTACTCTTTGGAGGAGTCACAGTGCGCAAATTCATGGTCGTAGCATGCTTCTTAGGGCTGTTCGCGGCGTCAGCAATGGCTGCCGAGTCCGGGAGCTATCCCAAGGCTGAGTTCTTCGGCGGCTATCAGTACTCGCATCTCGAAGGCGGAGTGAACGCCAACGGATTCGATCTGGCGGGCACCGCGAACTTCAACAACTCTTTCGGCATCGCGGCCGATTTCGGCTCCGCGTTTACCACGCAGGCCGGTATTAACATTCACAACTACACCTACACCTTCGGGCCGCAGTTGTCGCTGCGTGCGAACAAGGCCTACACGCCTTTCGTGCATGCCCTTATTGGTGGAGATCACGCGACCGCTTCGTTTGCCGGTGCCAGCGGTTCCGGTAACGGGATGGCGTTCTTCGCGGGTGGTGGTGTGGATATCAACATCAACCAGTTCCTGGCATTCCGTGGCAGCGCCGACTGGATGATGCTGCACTCCAACGGAAGCACCAGCAGCAAGAACTTCCGCATGCCGATCGGGCTTGTGGTCAGGTTCTAATTTCAAATCTGCAAAAGTGAAGGGCGGCCGCAAAGCCGCCCTTTCTCTTTTTTCGGAATACGTTCGCAACTTATCTCATCGTTTCTTCGACTTCCGAAATCCAGTCAGGACGCTTGAGCACTTCCCGTGGCTTCGGCCCGTCGGCCGCGCCTACAATCCCATCCTGCTCCATCAGATCGATGAGATGCGCCGCTCGCCCGTAGCCAATGCGCAAGCGCCGTTGCAGCAGAGAAGTCGACGCTTTGCCGAACTCCAGCACCAGTTTCACGGCATCGTTGTACATCGGATCGTCCTCGCCTTCGCCGCCTTCACCAGCTTCTCCAGCGCTTCCGCCTGCGGCAGCATCGCGCTCTTCCTTGGGCACTTCGAGGAAGTGGTGGATGTATTCCGCTTGCCCCTGCGCTTTCCAAAACTCAACGACAGCAGCGATTTCTTTCTCGGTAACGAACGGCGCATGCAGGCGATGCACACGCGCGGAACCTGAGGGTAGATACAGCATGTCGCCTTTGCCCAGCAAGGCTTCCGCGCCGTTGGCATCGAGAATGGTCCGCGAATCCACCTTCGTGGCCACGCGGAACGAAACTCGGGCAGGGAAGTTGGCTTTGATCAATCCCGTGATGACGTCCACCGAAGGCCGCTGGGTCGCCAGCACAAGGTGAATTCCTACCGCGCGCGCCATCTGCGCCAGGCGCGTGATCGATTCTTCGACGTTGCTCGAATCCAGCATCATCAGGTCGGCCAATTCGTCGATGATGATGACGATGTATGGAATCGGCTTCTCTTCCGAACCTTCGTCGAACAGGCTGGGCGTGTTGCCTTGATCGAAGAGCTTGTTGTACTGGTCGATATTGCGGACGCCCTTCGCCGCCAGCAGCTTCAGCCGGCGTTCCATCTCGCGTACCGCATTCCGCAGCGCATTAGCCGCTAGCTTCGGCTCGGTAATGATTGGGGTGTAAAGGTGCGGGACGCCTTCGTAGTTGCCGAGTTCCAGCCGCTTCGGATCGACGAGGATCAGCCGAACCTGATCAGGTGTTGACTTGTACAGGATCGACATGATCATCGCGTTGATGGCAACGCTTTTGCCCGAGCCGGTGGATCCGGCGATCAGCAAATGCGGCATTCCGGCGAGATCGGCCGTGACGATGCGGCCGTTGATGTCCTTGCCCATCGCCATGGTCAGCTTCGACTTCGAGCCCATGAACTCCTGCGACTCGATGTTCTCGCGCAGCCAGATCGTTTCGCGTTGCCGGTTCGGCACCTGGATCCCGACCGTGCTCTTTCCCGCCATGCGCTCGATCAGAATGCTTTCCGCCTTCAAAGCAAGGCAGAGATCGTCGGAGAGATTGGTGACGCGGCTGTACTTGATTCCGGCTTCCGGCTTGAACTCGAACGTCGTGACCACGGGACCGGGATTGATCTGCGTGATCTGTCCGTGAACTTCGAACTCCGCATACTTCTTGGTCAGTACCTGGGCGAGATCTTTGAGTTCTTCGGCGTCAACGGCCTGTTGCTCGTCGGGACGCTGTAGCAGGCTGCTCGACGGCAGCTTGTATCCGCCTGCGATGCGCGGCATCGTGGTCTTGGCCTTCACGCTGCTGTCGGCGCGTTCCGTGACTTCCGGCTCTGCGGCGCCGTCAGACCTGGCACTTGCGGGCAGAGGCTCTGCCAGAATTCCTCCGCTGGCGGCTTTCGCTGCCACTGGCGATTCTTCCTCCATCATCCGCTCAATGCCTGTGCGGCGCGGTTCCGCCGGAGCAACTGGCGCTGCTGGGCGCGAGGGGATCAACTGCGTTTTCACAACAGGCTTCTGGATGCGGCGCTGCTCGAGTTCCTTCTGCTGGCGTTTCTTCAACCGCTCCTGCTTCCAGTCCTCGTAGCGGTTCCAAAGCGCCGTTACAAATGCAAACCGCGTCGGAGCCCACAACTGAATCGACGAGAACGAGAACGCCGTCGAAAGATACAACGCAACTGCCAGCACCGTGATGCAGACGATGTATGCTCCGGGACGTTCAGGTAATGAATGAGAACGTCGCCGAGCACGCGTCCCATCAGGCCTTCGACCGGAATCACTCCCATCCAGTGCATGTGGCCGGGAAGCAGCGCCAGCATCGCGGGAAGAAACATCGCAAGCCAGATTCCCCCGAGAGCCTTCGCCAGCGGCGATTGGATCTTCTTGGAGCGGAACCAGCGGATTCCCAGCATGACAGGGAACACGACGAGCAGAAAGGCGCCCACGCCGAAGAATTGCAGCAGCGCGTCAGCGGTATATGCGCCAACCACGCCGATCCAGTTGCGGGCGGCATGCGAGCCGGTCAGCACCGAGGCGCTGTTCCACGAAGGATCGAGCGGAGAATACGATGCGAGCGCGAGGAAGAGGAGGAGCGCGGAGACGCACATCAGGAACCCGATCAGCTCGTTGAGCCGGCGGTTCCCGGTGGGGACAAAAATGGCTGCCAAGTAATCCATGAAGGCCGGATTCACCGCCGAAGACACATCCGGTCCTCGGCGCAGTAATCGGCCAGAGCCTCTACATTATGCCAAGAAGGAGGGGTTCTCACAATGACGGAATCTGCAAGCGGTGTTTACGTGGTTATCTATTAAAGGAATCAGCGTTTTGTGACAATTGTGCATGCTGGGTGGATGTTCTACCTGTCTGCGTTCCAATGAGTGCACGCTGAAAACTATTCAAGATGTGCTATGGCCCTGATAACAGAAACTACCGCGATTTGCGACCCGTCGCATGGTCGGCGCGACGTTTCACCTTGCGTGCCACAACCACACCAAGTGGAGCGTCAGGGACCTTCTTGAACGAGGACCGTGCGAGAGCAAGTATGCGGTCCTTGGCGCGAGACTCTATTACATCCACATCGGCTTCAACGGATGCGCCTTTCAAGGACCGAAGCTCCTCATTCGCAGCGCGCCGCACTTCCATATGGCTCCGCTGCTTACCCGACTGATATTCTTTCGACTTGCGGTGGGACACTCTCCGTAGACGTTGCGGCGGTCTCTCACAAGACTGATGCGCTTCTTTTCGGACGGAGACTTAACCTTGCTCATGATTATGAGTATGCCGACATTTGCACTAACTGTCGAAAATCCCGTTAACACTGATTGCGGGTTCGTCTATGCGAGCTTAGCGGCAAAAACTAGCACCAATACTCCAATGATAATGCGGTAGATCGCGAACGGGGTGAATCCTCGCTTGCGGACCCAGGCCATGAACCAGGCGACCGACGCGTAGGCTACTATGAACGACACGACGAAGCCAATTGCGAGAACGATCCATTCGTGTCCGGTGAGGTTGGAGACTCCGATCGGGTTCTCGCCCTTTCCACGCAATGACTTGTACAGCGTGTAGAGCGTCGCTGCGGCCATTGTCGGCATCGAGACGAAGAACGAGAATTCCAGGGCTGACGCGCGCGACATTCCGGCGATCTGGCCTGCGGCAATCGTCGACATGGACCGCGAGGTTCCGGGAAACACTGCCGAGAAGATCTGGCAGAATCCGATCCAGATCGACTGTCCGAGGCTCATGTCTTCCATCTTCCAGGTGTGAATGCGGCTGTTGCCGTTCGGGCCTGCGGCTTCGGCTTTCGCATTCATTGCGTCCACGATCCACATGACGATTCCGCCGATCAGCAGCGACCATCCGATGATCACGATATCCTCGAGGTGCTTGCCGATGACTTTCGTCAGCAGGTACGACGGAATTGCGGTGACCACGAATGCGACGATCGTCAGGCTGAGGGGATGCGTGAGAACGGTGCGGTTTCCGCTTTCTCCACGCGGGAAGGTCGAGACGAACTTGGTGATGCGGCTCCAGAAATACACAGGCAGGCAGAGAATCGCACCAAGCTGGATGACGATGGAATACATCTTCCAGTAACCATCCGAGAGGCTGATGTGCAGCAGCGCTTCCGAGATCCGCAGATGCGCGGTCGAACTGACGGGTAAGAATTCTGTGATGCCTTCGACAATTCCCAGGATCAATGAGAGCAGATAGTCGTTCAATCTTCCTCCGAGAAGTGAGGGAACAGTATCTCAGAAACGAAACTGAGGTTTACGAGCGAAGTATTGCAGAGCATTAACCACAGAGGACACAGGGGATCACAGAGGTAATTTCCCCTTCGACTTGGGCTTTTCGACTCTCAGTCGCTCGCGTTTCCGTACGTCGCAACGCCGTTCTGCACGTAGAAGATCAAGCGTCTGCGCGCGATTGGACCAGTCGCTTTGTCCGTACTGGCTGACGATTCTTTGCGCAAGATCGAGGGCTCGGTTTTTGCCTCGCCTGATTTCTTCATGTTCGCTTCGGTCTTGTAGATTTCAATCAGCGCGGATTGGCGCCAGGCCGCATCGTACAAGGCTTCCGCAGCGGAGGGCGATTGCGAATGCTCTTTCACATACTTCTCGTACATGTCGGATTCTTTTTCCGGACACTTTGACGCAGCCTGCCAATCTCCGCAGAGTTTGTTTTCGAGCAGGTGGAAGGAGGCGAGGTCAGCCCACTTCGTTCCGGGGAATTTCTTGATGACCAGCTTCATCCACTCTTCGTCAATTTGTCCGCGCATGTACGCTTCGCGTTCGCGGGCCGAAGGGCGCGTCATGATGTCGGAGCGATCAACCTGCCAGCGGATATCGGCGGCGCGGTACAGTCCTTCTCCCGCAAGCGGCGAGGTGGGGAACAGGTCATAGACGCGGTAGTAGAGGCGCATGGCGTCTTGCGCGGCATCGCGGCGTCCGCGGCGTCGGCTGGCTTCGTCCTCGGAGTTGGCGGCTTCACCGAATACGATCTTGTCTCCGTTCGGCGTGCTGACACTCACCAGGCCTTTCGCCAACACCCATCCCGTGATGGTTTTGCCCTGAGCTTCTTCGTCGTCTTCATCGGCATCTTTTTGGGGGTCGCGGATGATCGCCTGCACGTGAACCCAGTCGCGGCTGGCGTCGAAGATGATCAGTTCGTGTCCGCGCAGGGCTTCGCCGAGCTTCGCCGTGTCTGAACTGGGAGAGACACGAATCGTTTCTTCATGGACCAGCGTTCCGCGGTTGGCCTGAGCCTGGGCGAGAGCAGTGGAAAAAATTAGCGCGCAGCCGAGTGTGATGAGGAAAATCGCGCGTTCCCAAAATGGGAATCCCGGTCGCAGGGTGGGTACCCCCCCTCCCCCCGGTCTATTGGAATCTTCGACTTAGGGGGAATTTCAGAAATAATCTTAGGGTTGCAATCAGTTACGGGCAAAATCTTGGGAACAAAGGACTTGCTTGCACTGGTCATCGCTTTTGCCATTGGTTTGCGGCTGCGCTCTCAGGATGAGCGTTCCCGTTTGTGTAAGTCAAGGTCATTTGAACATTCGCGGGCTGTGGAAAACCACCAACCACCAAGGACACTAAGGTTCACGAAGGGAAACCCTCACCCTTCCGGAGTTCTTCCAGCATTTGGGGTTCGATGTTGCCGCCACTGATGATTGCTACGTTTTGTATTGTGCGCGGGACTTGGTCGGCGTGGAAGACGAATCCTGCGGTGGCGACTGCGCCGCTCGGTTCGGCTACGGTTTCCGGATTGGCCGCGAGATACTTCATCGCCTGACGGATTTCTTCTTCCGTCACGGTGATGATGTCGTCCACGTAGGCGCGGATGTGCTCGAAGTTGATGTCGCCGATGCTTTGCGTGCGCAGTCCATCGGCTAGCGTGCGGCTGACCTGTTCGGCGGGGAACTGGACGATCTTTCCTTGGCGCAGACTGGCCTGCGCGTCAGCCGCCAGTTCGGGTTCGACTCCAATCACCTTCACCTTGGGATTGCTCAGTTTGATGGCGGCAGCTACGCCGGAGATGAGGCCTCCTCCGCCGACGGGAGAGAGGATGGTTTCGACATCCGGAAAGTCTTCGAGGATTTCGAGTCCGATGGTGCCTTGTCCGGCAATGATGTGTTCGTCGTTGTACGGGGGAATAATGACGTATCCGTGTTGGGCGGCGAGTTCTTCCGCTTTCGTTTTGCGCTCGTCGGAGCCGGGGCCGACTAGGACAATTTCTGCTCCGAGTTTGGCCGTGGCATCGCGCTTGATTTGCGGTGCGTTATTCGGCATGACGATAACGGATTTCGTTTTCAGAGCACGCGCCGCGTAGGCAACACCCTGGGCGTGGTTGCCGCTCGAGTAGGAAATGACTCCTCGCTTTCGTTCTTGCTCGGGCAGGGCGGCGATTTTGTTGTAGGCTCCCCGGAGTTTAAAGGCGCCGATAGGTTGCTGGTTTTCGGGCTTTAGGAAGAGTTTGCGAGGGTCTTCGGCGCAGAGCGGGAATTCGATTAGGCGCGTGCGTTTGGTGACGCCGTTGAGGCGTGATTGGGCGGTTTGCAGGTCGGAAAGGCTAATCATTCGTTTCGGTGTGCCTACGGCACAGAGTATCGTTAGTGGCTGCTTTCCCGCTAGTCAAACGCTATTGGCAGAACTCTCCACCGAGCTAGGACAGCCCGGCAGTCCCACAGGGCTCGGCTTCGCCGTCGCTGGCCAGACTGCGGCTGCGCTCATGGCAGGCTGCGCCCGGCTACACACGAGCTCATCAGATTTCCAGGATGACTGGCATAATCAGCGGGCGCTTTTGGGATTGCTTGTTGATGTAGCGCTTGAGGTCGGCGCGGATCTTCTCTTTGATTACGCCGTAGTCCGCTTTTTCTTCCTCGCTGGAATGGGCAAGCGTGTCTTCCACCATGCGGCGAGCGCCTTCCATGAAGCCATCTTCACCGACATTGAAGCCGCGGGTGACGATTTCGGGCGGGGCTTCGACTTCTCCGGAGAGCTTGTTGATGGCAATGATGGGCAGCACGATACCGTCTTCGCTGATGTGGCGGCGGTCTTTGATGATGAGATCTTCGACCACATCGGTGCGGCTCCCGGAATCGATGCAGACGCGTCCGACATTGACCTTGCCAGTCTTGCGCGCGCCGAGTTCGTCGAACTCGAGAACGTCCCCACTTTCGATCAGCATGACCTTGCCAACTGAGCTGCGCATGGCGCCAGCCATTTCGGCGTGCAGTTTGAGTTGCCGGTATTCGCCGTGAATGGGGATAAAGTAGCGCGGCTTGACCAGGTTGATGATGAGCTTGAGCTCTTCCTGGCTGGCATGTCCGCTGACGTGGATGGGTGGGCTGGTGCCGTCTTCGTAGATGACGTGGGCTTCACGGCGGAAGAGGTGGTCGATCATCCGGTAAATGGTTTTTTCGTTGCCGGGGATGATGCGGCTGGAGAGGACGACCGTGTCTCCCTTTTCAATCTTGGCGTGCTTGTGATTGTCGACGGCGGCGCGCGAGAGCGCCGACATGGGCTCGCCCTGGGTGCCGCTGATCAGCACGCAAACTTTTTCCGGCGGGAAATTCTTCATCTCGCCGGGATTGATGACGAGTCCTTCGGGAACTTCGATATACCCGAGATCTTCGGCGATCTCGGCCGAGTTGTTCATAGATCGGCCGATGAAGGCGACTTTGCGTCCGTGCTCGTGCGCGAGTTGGACCGCGAGGTTAATGCGGTGAATCGAACTGGAGAAGCACGAGATGAAAAGGCGCCGCTTGGTGTGCGCGAAGACTTCGTCGAACTTGCGGCGGACAGCGCGCTCGCTGGGCGTGTATCCCCTGCGCTCGACGTTGGTGGAATCCTGCAAGCAGCGCGAGAACACCGCTCTTGCCGTATTCGGCGAAGGTGTGCAGATCGAAGAGCTTGTTGTCGGTGGGCGTGGGATCGACTTTGAAATCGCCGGTATGGATGATCACGCCGAGCGGGGTGTGGATCGCCAGAGCAACGCAATCGACCAGACTATGCGTGACCTGGATGGGATGAATGGTGAATGGTCCGACTTTGAAGCGCTCGTTGGCGCGCATCTCGCGCAGAGTCGGCGTCGTCGAGCAGGCCGTGCTCGTCGAGCTTTGTCTTCGACGTAGGCGAGTGTGAACTCGGTGCCCCAGACGGGAACGTTCAGTTCCGAGAGGATCCAGGGCAGACCACCGATGTGATCTTCGTGACCGTGAGTGAGAATGATTCCGCGGACACGCTGACGGTTCTCGATGAGGTACGAAATGTCGGGAACGACGATGTCCACGCCGAGGAGCTCGGATTCGGGGAACATCAGTCCGGCGTCGATGACGATGATGTCGTCGCCCCAGCGCACGGCCATGCAGTTCATACCGAACTCGCCCAAACCTCCGAGGGGAACGATCTGCAGTTTTCCAGTGGGCATGGAGTAAAGATGATGCTAGCACGGGCGAGTACCCAGTACCCAGCATTCGGTAGCGGTTGCAATGATGCCGACCTCCATCGGTAATCGGCCGAATGGCATTCTCTGGCTGGCTGCGGTAAGGTGGAATCCATGGCAGAGGAGCGCAAATCTTGGCTGCGGCGGCGCGTGGAGATGGCGCTGACCAAGGGCCTGACTCGGGCATATGAGACGGTGCGCGTCGATCCGGAGAAGTTTCTGCTGCAATTGCGGGCGGCGTATCGCGTGCCGATCAGTCGGGATATCACGGCGTGTATTCACTCGATATGAGGGAACTCGATATTGTGGCGGATTCGATTATCCGCAGCGGGATGAAAATGGCTGCGGTGGAGGGTGCGGGATTCGGCCTGGGCGGATTGATCACGATTGTGCCGGATCTGGGGTGCTGTCGGCGATCACGATGCGGACGATCCAGAAACTCAGTCTGCTCTACGGATTCGAGTTCAACACGGATGATGAGATTGCGGAGTTGTGGATTGCGGCGGCGAGCGCGGCGGGAGTGGACATCAGCCGCGAGTTGCTGGAGAAGGAAGTCGTGAACAAGTTCGTGCCGCAGATCATTCAACGCATCGCGGCCAAGGCCAGCGGTGAAGTGGTGGAGAAGTGGGCGGGACGCGTGATCCCGCTCGCCAGTTCGGCGATTGGCGCGGGATTGAATTACTGGTTCGTGCGGGCATGGGGAGAACGTGCCCGGGCGCATTTCCGGGAGCGGCATCTGAAGACGCGGCAGCGGGTGCAGGCGGAGTGGGCCGCGCAGAGTCAGGCAAGTCTGCCGGCGGGAGATTAAACTGAACTTTCACCGCCGAGATCGCAGAGTTTGCCGAGAAATCATGTATATCCCAATTTTCTGTTCTTTGCGGGCTTCACGTGCACGGCGGTCAATTCTCCCTGTGTGATAGACATTGAGAATGCCTACTTTTTCCTGCTCAGCCATTCTGTTTGATTTGGATGGAGTACTGGTTGATTCGACGCGCGCGGTGGACCGTGAGTGGCGCGAGTGGGCCGCACGCAAAGGCGTGGATGGCGATGCGATCATGGCCATTGCGCATGGCGTGCGGACCATCGAAGTGATCCAGCGCGTCGCGCCCCATCTGGACGCTGAAACTGGAGGCCGCTGCAATCGAGAGTCATGAGGCGAACGATCAGACCGGAGTCGTGGTCATGCCGGGCGCGGTCGATATGGTGAAGTCGATTCCCGACAGACAGGTGGGGAGTAGTGACTTCGGGGTCGCGGCTGCTGGCGCGGAATCGGTTGCGATATTGCGGCCTGCCGGTGCCGGAGGTGCTGGTGACGTCCGATGATGTGGTGAACGGCAAGCCAGATCCGGAGCCGTATCTGAAAGGCGCGGCAGGGCTGGGATTTGCGCCGGGGGAATGTCTGGTCATCGAGGACGCGCCGGCGGGAATTCAATCGGCCCGATCGGGCGGGATGAGCGTGATCGGGCTGGCGACCACCTACGCTCCAGCGAAATTGGCGGATGCAAATGCGGTGGTGAGAGGGTTTGCGCAGATCTCGTTTGAACGGTGATGGAAATGGATTGCGCATCCTGGTCGAGGATTCGCCTTGAGTGACCGGTCAATCAGTATCCGCGCGGCGGGTGATGCCGATTTAAGTGCGATGGCCGCGCTCATCAATTCTGCCTTTGCCATCGAAATATTTCTGGAAGGTCCCCGAACTTCGGAAGAGCAGCTTCGCGAACGCATGCAGAAAGGCCTGTTCCTGCTCGGGGACGATCCAAAGGGGAGGTTAACGGCTTCCGTTTATGTCGAGATCCGCGGCGGGCGCGGGTACTTCGGCATGCTGGCGGTGGATCCGTCGCGGCAAGGGGTAGGACTCGGACGTGCCATGGTCGAAGCTGCAGAGGATTACTGCCGCCGTGCGGGATGCAAAGTAATGGACTTGGATGTGCTGAGCCTGCGGACGGAATTGCCGCCGTTCGACAAGAAGCTGGGATACGCGCCAATCGGGACTGAGGAATTTCGTCCGGCGCGGCCGCTCAAGCCGGGCATTGAGGCCCACTGCATTGTCATGTCGAAGACTCTGTAGCCCTGACTTCCGGACTGCCCGTTCTCACCACAGCGAAGACCGAGGCACACAGTTCGTTGTTGGCGCGCCATTCTTAGCGAGAACAATGCCGGGGATCTTAGCGGAGCCAGTCTTCTAGTTCTATGCCGCGATCAGTTTTTTCGTCGCGATACTTCACGATGACCGGAGTGTAGAGCGAAAGGTTCCATTCTGCTGCTGGGCCCTTCTTTACCGCTCGCGATCCGGGGACGACCACCGCGTTCTCCGGCACTTCTAACGGAGCATCGGCGCTGGAGCGATACACTTCGCCTTTCACCAAGTCGTAGAGCGGAGTGGAGCGGGTAAGGATTGTGCCTGCGCCGAGAACGGCGCGGGTGCGGACCAGCGTGCCTTCGTAGATTCCGCAGTTTCCGCCGACTAAGACGTCGTCCTCGATGATCACCGGGGCGGCGTTGACCGGTTCGAGGACGCCTCCCACTTGGGCGGCGGCGCTTAGGTGGACGCGCTTGCCAATTTGCGCGCAGGATCCGACGAGCGCGTGGGAGTCGATCATGGTGCCTTCGTCCACGTAGGCGCCGACGTTGATGAACATTGGAGGCATGCAGATGACTGACGGGGCGATATAAGCGCCGACGCGCGCCGAGGATCCGCCGGGGACTACACGGACGCGATCGGCGGTCGTGAACTGGCGGGCGGGGAAGGTGTCTTTGTCGACGAATGAGAGGCCAGCGGGCATTTCGGCAAGGACGCCGAGGCGGAATCCCAGCAGGATGCCTTGCTTGACCCAGGTGTTCACTTTCCACTTGCCCTCGACTTTTTCGGCGGCGCGGATTTTGCCTTGCGTGAGTTGATCACGGAACTCGAGGAAAGTCTTACGGGCTGCGGGATCGTGCTCGATTTCGCCGAGCGCGGAGAGGCGTTCGATCGCGGATTTCAGGTCGGACATGAAGTTTGATTGTTGATTGTGAGTGCTGGAATTGTCAAAGCCGCGGTAGAACGGATTTCAGATTAAAGATTGCAGATTGGACCCCGAGGCGCTTCGATTGCCCTTGAGTTGATCAATCTGAAATCTGAAATCAATAAATCTGCAATGCCCTTCAAACGCATTTGCATTCGCTGCGAATGAGAATATTCGTCATTCCATGCGCGATGCCGCGAGCTTCGGTTAGAGACGTGTATGGGCCGTGCCAGCGGGCGTGGGTGGCGTCGTGTCCGGCGGGGCGACCTTTGCCGTGGCTGCACTGGCCGCAACTGCCTCGGTGCACGACAATCTTGTGTGGCCCCGCGGCCCAGTTTTCGTAAATGAAGAATTCGGCAGTTTCCGTAGCCGGTGCCGCCGGTTTCGTGATGAGCCCCACCTCAGTTGCGACTTTTTGCAGGCGCGAGCGCGTATCGCGGCGCATCGGGAGGAGCGGCAGGCGGTACACTTCCTCGATTTTGCCGATCATCGCGAGCACTGCTTTTACCGGTAACGGGCTCGACTCGATGAAGTTGGCTTGCATCAGCGGAAGATATTTGCGATTGAGGCTGCGCGCTGTGGCCCAGTCGTTATTCAGGGCGGCGCGGGTGAGTTCGGCCATCTCGCGCGGGAATTTCGTTCGAGGCAACGGAGATGACGCCGATTCCGCCGAGCGCGATGACCGGGAGTGTGACAGCGTCGTCGCCAGAAAAGACCAGAAATCCCTCGCGTGCGCCTGTGACTGCTTCGGCGATCTGCGTCATGTTCCCGCTGGCTTCTTTGACGCCGACGATATTCGGAATCTCTGCGAGTCGAGCCAGCGTGGAGGGTTCGATGTTCGCGCCGGTGCGTCCAGGGACGTTGTAAAGGATGACCGGCTTATCGCCGACTGCTTCTGCAATGGCCTTGAAATGGCGATATTGGCCCTCTTGCGTGGGCTTGTTGTAGTAGGGCGATGCGGTCAGGATGGCATCGACACCGGCGCGTGCGGCAAGCTCCTTCGCCTTTTCAACGGCATCGTGAGTGGCATTCGACGTGGCTCCCGCAACGATCGGGACGCGCCCTGCCGCGACTTCAATGGTGGTGTCGATGACGTGCAGCCATTCGTCGTGGGTCAGAGTCGGCGTCTCGCCCGTAGTGCCGCAGGGGACCAGGAAATCGATCCCGGACTCGATCTGCCAGGCGACCAGATTGCGCAGAGCCTCGCCGTCAATGGACCCGTCTTGATGAAACGGTGTGACCAGGGCAGTACCACAGCCACGTAGTTGCATAGCTATAAGATAGCGCGAATGAGTGTGGAGGGAAAATCGCTCTGGGGCTAAAGCCCACGTGTGGGTAGAGGGACGCGCGTGGCCCTAAATGGGTGCTCTTCCACGATGGTACAGATGTCGATTCGAGGCGCGAGGCCGCTCCCAGAGGAGCATTCGCAAGTTACGCAGAGGTTTAGGGATCAGCGAGCGGCAGTGACTGGTTGAACGTGCTCCGGTTCAATCCAAATCGAATCCATGCACGCTTGTTTGCCCAGGGCCTCTCCGACCTCCAATTCCAGCAAACGCCCTTGAAATCCGATGATCGGGAAGATCCGACCTACGCGCGATTCGAACAGAGACTTGGTTGCTAACTCGCCTTCAGGCAAGCCGGAAGGAACGGATACGACTCGGACCAGGTCCCCGATGTTCATTGGCGCTCGCATCACAACTCCCGCCAGATGTTTTTGAACTCGTAGAAACCCTTTTTGCCTGCCAGCCACTCTGCTGCCATTACTGCGCCCTCTGCGAAGCCGCGGCGCGATTTCGCGTCGTGGCTGAGATAGATCCGGTCGGCGGGCGATTCGAAGATCACTTCGTGGAAGCCGACGACTTCGCCTTCGCGGAAGGAGGTAATTTCAAGATCTTCCGTGGGCGCCACTTGCTTCCCGGATGACTCGCTGAAGTGCGATCGCTGTGCCGCTGGGGGCATCTTTCTTGTGAACGTGGTGGCGTTCAAAGATCTGTCCGGTGTAGTCGTAGCGGAGGGCAGCGGCTGCGGTCCGGGCGATTTCCAGAAAGAGATTAACTCCCACTGAAAAATTGGCGGCGTACACGAATCCGGTGCCATGGCGTTTGACGAGTTCCTTGACGTAATCCACTTCCTTGTACCAGCCGGTGGTGCCGACGACCATGTTCTTGCCTGCGATGACGCAGGCTTCAATATTCGCCATCACGCAATGGGGAGCGGTGAAATCAATGACAACGTCTATGTCCTGAAGCTTCTCGGGACGAAGAGCCTCGCCATTCGGGTTTTCATTGGCACCGACGATGCGAGCATGATGCCTGCGCTCGGCAGCGATCTCCGCAACAAGCGATCCGGTTTTACCCCTACCCAGCAGAAGGATATTCATTGAGGTCTCCAAGATTTAACCACAGAAGGGCACTCGGGCACACAGAGGAAAACCCCACGACAACATCCCCGTTTGTGAAGGCATCCCATACCGGCGGAATCTCCTCGGAGGATTCATGGATCAGCATCAAGTAGTGATTCTCGTGGCCGTGATCATAGTCGCGCTGATCGTCATTGCGGCGATTGCGTATTCGACCTCGCGCAAGCGGCGCAGTTTACGACTGAAGCAACGTTTTGGACCGGAGTACGACCGCGTGCTGAAGCAGGAGGGCGATCCGCGCAGAGCCGAGGGCGTTCTCGAATTCCGGCAGAAGCGGAGGGAGAACTTCAAAATTCGCCCCCTCACCGCTGCAGACAAGTCGAGCTTTGACATTCGCTGGAGAGAAGTGCAGGCGCGATTTGTCGATGACCCTCGGGGAGCGGTGACTGTGGCCGAGAGCCTGGTCACGGACGTGATGCAGACGTGTGGATATCCGATTGGTGAGTTCGAGCAACGCGCGGCAGATCTGTCCGTCGATTATCCGGTAGTCGTGGATAACTACCGGGCTGCGCACGCCATTGCACTGCGGCATTCCGCAGGACAGGCCAGCACCGAAGACTTGCGGCAGGCGATGGTCCATTACCGCACACTGTTCGAAGAACTGCTAAACGAAAAACATTCGGAGAGGAAGGGAGCATAGAGATGGCGACACCGTTGAGAAAAGATGAGCCGCAATTCGAGGATGAGGGAATCACTACTGCCGATCTGGCGGAAGGGAAACGTCCAGTGAGCGCTACACCGGGACCGCAGGTGGTCACTCCTGAGCGCGGAGCAGAGCAGCGGGCGGAGGCGGACGGTGCGCATCTATTCCCGGGCGAAGAATTGCAGGGATTGCGTACGCGCTGGAAAGAGATTCAGACTGGCTTTGTGGATGAGCCGCGGAAAGCCGTGGAGCAGGCCGATGGATTGGTGGCGTCGGCCATGAAGCGACTGGCGGAAGTATTCGCGGAAGAGCGGGCCGGGCTGGAGAAGCAGTGGGACCGCGGAGACAGCGTCTCCACGGAGGATTTGCGCGTTGCGCTGCAGAGGTATCGGACGTTCTTTGACCGGCTGCTGTCGGTATAGGCTCAATCTCGCGCACGTTCGCTTGCGCCTCAGACTCGCGCACGCTCGCTGCGCTAGCGGGGCGGACGAAAGCGTCCGCCCCACACGTATCTAGGCGAAGACTTCGGTATCCAGTTCGGAGAAAAAAGTCTTGTGCAGGCGCTGGATGACTTCGGGGACTTCGTCCTCTTCGATGACGAAGGTCAGGTTAATTTCTGACGCACCTTGAGAAATCATCCGGATTTTCTTGTCCGCCAACTCGCGAAAGACGATGGCGGCGATTCCCGGCGTCTCGCGCAAATTCTCACCGACCAGGCAAACGATTGCTTTGCGGCCTTCGTATTTGACGTCGGCAAGCTTCGCCAGATCGGCGGCGAGCGCGGGGATTGCCTGATTCGAATCGACCGTCAGAGACACACTGACTTCGGAGGTGGAGACGACATCCACGGCGACCTTATGCCGGTCGAACGCTTCGAAGATCGCGCGCAGAAATCCGTGCGCCAGAAGCATGCGCGGGGCAGCGACATCCACGATCGTAATCCGCTTTTTCGCTGCGATTGCCTTGAAAATATTTTTGCTATGTGGCGCCCGGGTCGTGATGCGCGTGCCTTCGCACGACGGATTGCGCGAGTTCAAGACGTAAACAGGAATGTTCTTCTGAATTGCCGGAAGGACGGTTGCCGGATGCAGAACTTTAGCACCGAAGTAGGCGAGTTCCGCGGCTTCATCGAAGCTGATGACCTTGATCCGGCGGGCGTCGGGGCAGATGCGCGGATCGGTCGTCAGGATTCCGTCAACGTCAGTCCAGATCTCAATGCGTTCTGCGCCTAACCCTGCGCCGAAGATGGCGGCGGAAAAATCGGAGCCGCCGCGGCCGATCGTGGTGGTGATACCGGCACGATTGGCGCCGATAAAGCCGCCCATGACCGGGACTTTTCCCGCCTGGAGCAGAGGTAGAACCAGGTCCTTCAGCTTCGCATTGGTCTCGTCATACTGAGGAACGGCCTGCATATAAGCGCTGTCGGTAACCAGCACGTCGCGCGAGTCCACATGGGCGCCGTTCAATCCACGCGCTTCAAATGCAGCCGCGACGATCTTGCTGGAGAGCATTTCGCCGAAGGCTGCGACGTGATCGGTGGTGCGCGGCGTGATCTCGCCGACGGCGGATATGCCTCGCAGCAATTCGTCCAGGGCTTCGAAATCTGCGCCAAGTTCGGAGTGAAAGTCGGTGAAGCGGGCGGTGCCCAGGAGTTCGCTGGCAGTGTTGTAGTGACGTTCCTGCAGCGAGCGGCAGAGTTTGAGCGCTGTCTTACGTTCGCCCTCGCCGGCCGCGCGGGCCATGGTCAGCAGCGTATCGGTGACCTTCGCCATCGCGCTGACCACGACTACGGGTTGTTGCTCCAAGCGTCCGTGAACAACCGAAGCGACGCGGTCGATGGCCTTGGCGTCTTCGACGGAAGTGCCGCCGAACTTCATGACGATCATCGGCGGGACTCCAGACGGGAGCTTCGGGATTCTGGCGGTGATCCGCTGCCGAGGGTGAGACGCCCTCGCGACAACCGGCGTGCCCCTTCGGCTCCGCTCAGGGTAGGTACCCGCGCTACGATGGCGCGATCACTCATCCCAGGTAGCCTTTGGCTTTGAGCAGTTCGGCGTTCAGGACGGCGGCCCCGGCGGCTCCGCGGATGGTGTTGTGTGAGAGCACGGTGAACTTCCAGTCGAGCACGCTGCAGGGACGTAGGCGTCCGACGGCGGTGGTCATGCCCGCGCCCATATCCACATCGAAGCGGGGCTGCGGACGGTCCGCAGCTTCGAGATAGACGATCGGACGTTCGGGAGCGCTGGGCAGCTTGAGTTCCTGTGGCTCGCTGCGATAGGTGTTCCAGGCTTCGATGATTTCTTCCGCCTTGGCTTTCTTTTTTAGCTTGATCGAGATCGACTCCGTATGTCCGTCTTCGACGGCGACGCGGTTGCACTGCGCGCTCATCGCGAAGCGCCCAGGCATCACTTTCGATCCGTTGAGGTCGCCTAAGAGTTTCTTGGTTTCCTCCTCCATCTTTTCCTCTTCGTTCTTGATGAACGGAATCACGTTGCCGAGGATGTCGAGCGACGCCACGCCGGGATATCCCGCGCCGCTGACGGCTTGCATGGTGACGGCCATGACAGTTTCGAGTCCGAACTGCTGATGAAGCGGGGCCAGTGCGAGGACGAGTCCGATGGCGGAGCAATTGGGATTGGTGACGACGTAGCCGCCGGATTTCTTGCGCCAGGCCTGAATATCGATCAGCCTGATGTGGCCGCTGTTGACCTCCGGGATGACGAGGGGCACGTCTTCCTGCATGCGAAGCGCGCTGGAGTTGGAGACAACCGCGCAACCGGCTTCCGCAAATCGGGGCTCGAGTTCCGCCGCGATGGAGGAATCCAGAGCGGCGAAGATAATCTTTGGCGCGCCGTCCGGTGTGGCGGGCGCGACTTTCATCTTCGCTACCGCGGCCGGAATTGGCGTCTTCAAGCGCCAACGCGCAGCCTCCGAATACACCTTGCCTTCGGAGCGATCTGAGGCGGCGAGCCATGCCACTTCGAACCATGGATGATGCTCCAGCATCTGGATAAATCTCTGCCCAACGACGCCGGTGGCGCCCAAAATACCTATCTGAAGTTTTTTCATACGGTACTTGGGATTTTATAACATTCGGAGAGATCGCCGAGGCTGGCAGCACACGAAAGTCACTGTGAGTGGCAAGAGGCGAAGCTACTTGCGCTGGAGCGACTGCGTGCCGAGTGAGTATTCACCGAGCGGGCCGAAATTCTTTTTCTCGGCGTAAAGGCGCCAGCGGCGGAAGACGATGCGCAGGCTGGCCATGACGGGGATCGAGAGATAGATGCCAAGAATGCCGGCGACCTCGCCTCCGGCCATCACTCCGAAGATGGCGGCTAATGGATGCAGCTCCATGCTCTCGCCCATGATGCGCGGAGATGAGACGTAATCCTGGATCAGGCGCCACACGACCATGAAAATGACGAGCACGAGCCAGTGTGGATATCCCATAAGCAAGGAGACGGTGATGATCACCAGCGCGGCAGCTAAGGGACCAACCACCGGAATGAACTCCAGCACTCCTCCAAGTGTTCCCAGGACCAATGTGTAGGGAACGCCCATTGCGGCGAAAAAGCCTGAATAGACAATCAGGGTGAGAGCCGCCAAGGTCAGCTGAGCGCGGATGAAATGCGCCAGCATCTGGTTCAGATCGTTGAGAACGTTTTGCAGGAACTCCCGCTGTGGCCTCGATTGGACCGTTGAGAGCAGGACGTCGCTGAACGAGCGGCCATCCTTCAGGAAGAAGATCGAGAGCAGCGGCACGACGAACAGGAGCCATGCTTGCTTGGCAACATCGGCTGTGCGGAGTCCGATGCGCTGCGCGAGTTCAGTAATATCGTCCTCATGGCTGATGAGAAATGACTGAATGAACTTTGTGGTGGGCTCGCTCCAGCCGTGTTCATATCCCAGTTTGTTCGTGAGATCGCCCGATTTCACCTGGCTCAACAAAGTGGGGAGCGACTGTCCCAGGCGAGCGCCCTGATGCGTGACTTTTGGACCAACCAACGCGAAGAAGACCACGACCAAAGCGACGAGAAGAGTGTAAATGACCGCAATGGCCCTCCCTCGGCCTTTCAGCAATCGCTCCAGGCGATTCACGAGCGGGCTCATCAAGTAGGCGAAAAAAATCGCGAACAGAAATGCGATCAGCGTGGCCCGCGCTACATAGAGAAAACCCAATGCCAGCGCGAACAGCAGCACTGTGATCAGACACCCGCGCCGTACGTGAGTCAGTCAGTAGCAATGTGTTTCTCAGCTGGCGTCCTGGTCGGCCGCCGAACAGCTAATCCCGGACTACTTCCGTATTATCGGCGGGAATCTCGACGCGTACGAGCTTAAATTGATCGGTCTCGTCCACGAAAAGAGCCCACGCGACGTCGTCTGTCGTCAGGTTCAGGCGCAGCAGTTCACGGGCGGAGCCGCGGACGGTGACCTTTTCCTTGCCGACCAGTTCCAGGCGGATATGGATCGATGTGTGGTCTTGCGGCACCAGCACGCCGAATTCAGCCGGGGACTGCTGACACTTGAGACTTCCGCCCTCCTGCTTGCAGGCGGCGGCGAGATAGCGCCAGACAAGAACTTCGCGATGCACGAAGAAGTTGTTGTCGAGAATGGGCGAGGTGCTCGGTATCAGGAACGGCTGCTCCGCTGGCTTACCCGAGCCTGAGGTACTGATTTTCTCCATCAGAAAGTCGTTATTCGGTAGCACGCTCAAAGAAGCGCCGGATACCTGGCTCCAGTCGTAACGAAGCAACTCGCCACTGGAAGTGATCTCCAGGTCCGATTTCTGGGCGGGGTCCGATCCGCCCGTTTCCTTGAACTGGGACTTGATGAGGCTGGAGCCGTTTCGCTGCTCGATGCTGAAAGTCTCCGTGGCAACTCTTTGACCCTTTACGAAGACCCCGAAGGTGCCGGAGTCGACCACCTGTGCGAGCTTTTCTTTCTCTTTTTTGTCAGATTTGGGGAATGCTGCCAGCGACGAAGCCAGGATAAGGGTAATGACCAAGCGGGTTGCGGTTGCGAACTTCACTCGATTTCTCCTTGTTCGACCCGGATCTCGATCTCTTTCAGGCGTAGCTTTTTCGCGATTTCGGCAGCGATCTGATCGACCGAACGATGGCCGGTCTGAATTTTCAGGGATGCTTTGCTGTAACACCTGCGCCGGTCGGCATACAGCTTCTGAAACTGCTCGGGATCGCGGAGTAGAGGACGCTGTACTCCTGCTGCAGTGGCCTGTTTCGAGCAACGCTGCCAGAGTTCCTCAACCTGCGCGTCCAAAAACACCGTGGGCGCACCAGAGGCCTCCAGCAGGGCCGCATTGTCCTTCTGAACGAACGCTCCGCCGCCCAAGGCTATGATCCGGGAACTGCCCATTTCGTTCAGCACTCCCCGCAAGGCGTCATGCTCGGCGCGACGGAATTCCTGCTCGCCGGAATCGCGGAAGATCGCGGCTAGCGTTCGCCCTTCTCGGAGCTCGATGCGGTCATCCAAGTCTTCAAAAATCCAATTCAGCCGCTGCCCAAGTGCCCGGCCGACGCTCGTTTTGCCAGCGCCCATGAAGCCGACCAGGAAAACGCTGGTAACAGGAGGACTTGGCAAAGTGCGAGCATGCCGGGACTGCGCGCGCACACGTACCTTGGCCTTCGCCGATTTGCCAGAACGCTTCTTCAAACGATCCGGATTTCGTTTCTTCGTCTATTTTGCGGAGCGTTTTCTGAGGTGGATTTTACCATTGAAGCTGCGCAGCACGACCGTAGATGCGACCGTCGCGCGCCCCATAGTACCCCAGAAGGCACTTCCTTCCTTGATGACGAAGGAAGTGTGTGGTTTGGGCTGGAGATGGATATCGTCGTGGACTTCGCCGCGTACGGAGCGGGCGCTGACGTCCGCGGAGGTGGTCTCAGGAACAATGGCCTCGATATCGCCGCTGTGACTGGTCAGGCGATATTCGCCGCGGTCGCCAAAATCCCCGGTGTAGTTGATTCCGCCACTGGTGGAGATGACCTGTACGACCGGCCCGTTCACGCCATTCAGCGTGACATTGCCACTGAGAGAGTCTATTTCCACATGGCCATCCTGAACGTTGGTCAGGGTGACGGGACCATTCAGGGTTTTCACGCGCACGTGCGCATCCCTGATATCGCGAAGGTCGACCGTTGCAGCAGCGCCTTCGAGCGTTACATCGCCGTGAAGTTTCTCGGCGTGCAACGTCCCGGAACTGGAGTGGAGGGTCACACTGGCATCGGCTGGAACCAGAATCTCATAATCGACGCGGCCGGATTGAGCATCAGACCCGGGAAGCAGGTGAGTTTGCAGCTCGACGCGGTTGCCGACCACATTGTCATCGACTTCCACTTTGTCGGAAGACAACACAGCATTGACGATAACCACGTTTCCGGTGGACGGTTTCACGGAGACGGAGCCGTAGGGATTATTCACGGAAATGCCGGCCTTCGGGCCGACGTTAAAGCGGAATTCCTTGTGAGTCTCAGCCGAGAGAGTCGCCGTCATCGATCCGGCGATCATTACGCTTACTGCGGCTAGTTCGACTATGCGCCCACTCATATTTCCCGATCCCCCGTTATTCCTCGCGCCCCTGGCGCAGACCCGAATTCATTATGGCAGAGAACGGTCCAGTGCCAGCTCAAACAGCATGGCCTTCTCCTGGTACGCATCCATCAAGGTACGGCGAGCTTCTTCGTCGTTCGGATTGGCAGCGACGGCGCCCTTCGCGTCCTCGATGTAGGCATTCACGCGCCGGAGATTATCCGTGTATTGCTCCTGCAGGGCAGGAGACTGCTGGGACACTTCCTGCAGAAGATCATCGTCGTTCAGCCCGGCGATCTGCAAGTCAGAAGTTGACGCAACTGGAATGGCCAGCGTGTTTTCGGCGCTGGGTCCAGACGAGTGCTGCCGGACATAAAGGCCCAAAGCAACCAGCAGCAGAGCGGCTGCCGGGGCCATCCATCGCGCCCAGGACCAGGGGCTGTGGAAAGTGGGCAAGAGGGAGTGACCCGCAGTCTGGGGACGGATCAGTCCCTCTTGCCGCAATGCAGCTTCAATGTTCTTCCAGATGCGTGGACTGGGTTCGTGGGCGGCCCGAAGTTCGGCTGCACTGCAGGCGATCACCAGGAGGTCCGCTACCAGGGACGCGCAATCCGGGCAACCTTTCAAATGGGCCCGCTGTTCCGCACTGCTCCCATTCTCGTTTTCCGTCAGGCTCTCTCGTAATTCAACGCAAGTCATACAGCTCTCCCCAAGCCTCTGTGCCTCGGTACAAGGGTGAAACTTCGTTCTGTAGTCTTGCCTTGCTCGGACTACTGCCGCCAGTCTGCGCTGGCTCGATTCGTCTGATTCTACTTAGTTGCATGTATTGCTTTTCAGGATTTCTCGGCTTTTTCAGCTCTTTTGATCCTGAGCAGATCGCGAAGCTTCATGCGCGCCTTGTGCAATTGGGATTTGCTGTTTCCGATCGAGCATCCCACAATCGCAGCGATTTCATTATGTTCGTAACCTTCAACGTCGTGAAGCACAAAAATCGTGCGGTAACCGGGAGGGAGATCATCCACCGCCCTCTGCAATTGCAGCCGGTCGATGGATCCGGCTAACGCCAGGTCTTCCGCGCCGAAATCCTTCTTCGGAGTGTCCTCTTCCGTGCCCTGCGTGGTCTCCTCCAGCGAAACCACCGGGAGGCTTTTCTTTCTCAGGTGCATCAGCACCACGTTCACCGACAGGCGATGAAGCCACGTCGAGAATGCCGATTCACCGCGGAAGGTTCCAATCTTGCGATAGAGCTGGAGGAACGCTTCCTGAGTCAAATCTTCCGCCTCGGCCGTGTTCGAAGTCATCCGCAAGCAGAGTGAATAGACACGCCGCTTGTGCTTGTCATAGAGGGCCTGAAACGCCCGAGCGTCCCCTTGCTTGGCTCGCTCTATGAGTTCGGCTTCGTTCGAATCGCTGGCTTGGCGCTGTACAGGGTCGGTCAAGTTGCCTTTTCCGGCCGCACCCCGTGAGATGCGGCTAAATATCTTTACGTTGTATGGCTTGCGGACAGTCGGGACGAAACTACGGTAACTCTGGTATTCAAAATCCAAGAGCGATTCTACTGTTCTTTGGATTCTTCGAGAGATCGCCTCGACGCTGGAAATCCTTTGTCCGTGCAGCGTTGAAACACCCTCACCCCTCGCCTATCCACCCTATTCTAAATTTAGAGTAGCAATCTTCGGAAATTGGTAAATTTCTCGTCAACTTAACCGGTAGCTTTTTTCGTGGTAATCGTCTCCAGACCGTGACCGTGGGGACCAGTTTCCCGGATCCGAAGCAAGATGGCGAGGGCCATCCCAAGGAATCCAAGAACCGAGAAGATCCACATCCCCAGTGCGTACCCGCCGGGGTTGTCGATGCCGGCGTGCGAGTAGTCGTTCGCCTTGCCAATCATCAGGTTCAGCAGGAAGAATCCGATCTGCTGGATCAACGTCATCAATGCATAAGCAGTGCCGAGTCTGGACTGTTCCACGATGTATGCCACGGAAGGCCACATGACGGCCGGAATCAGAGAGAAGGCGATTCCCATAAGTGCACACCGGCACGTACAGCGAGACGTGACGAGTACGCCATCATCAGATAGACAGGCATCAGAAGCAGAGAGCCGAACATCATGAACAGGCACGCTTGCCCACCTTGTCCACAAGGAGACCGAATAATGGTGTGGCGATCATCGCCGAGAATGGCAGCAGACTATTTAGGCTGCCTGCCTGTTTCAAGCCCAGGACCCTGACGGCCTCGACGACGCTCGCACCGCCATGGGCTGCCAGAATCTTGTTGGTGAAGAAGTCGATGGCGAACGTGCGGAACGGGAAGATTGCGGAATAGAACGTGAAGCAGAGGCCGACGACTAGCCAGTACGAGACGTCGAACCGGAAAACTTCCTTGAATTCCAGCTTATCCGTTTCACTTGCCTTCCCGAGTTCGTACTTCTGTTCAGCTCTAGCTTCCAGAGCCCAGTAGATCAGGGAACCTATCACTGCTAAGACCCCCGCGCCAACCGCAATCAACAGGGGACGCTGCCAACTGGGCTCACCGGCCGGGCCTTGCGGGTAGAAGGCGCGGCTCGCCCAAGTGGGCGAGTTGTCCGCTGCAACGGACGCGAGACGCGCGAGGGTGAGATTGATGCCAAACGCGAAGCTCAATTCCTTACCCTTAAACCACTTGGCCAAAGCAGTCGTGACCGCCACGATCATGGACTCCGCGCCGAGCCCCAACACCGTGCGCCCGACGATCATGGTCGCGGCGGTTCCCTTGGCGGCGGTAATCACGGCCCCAATGAAGCAGACGACGGCGAATGCCAGGATCGCTTTCTTGGTTCCTATGCGGTCGATGATGATGCCGCCGACTAGGAGAGTTAGCACCGCGGCAACGCTATAGCTTGCGTTTAGCCAACCGAACTGAGTAGCGGAAAACCCGAGGCGGTCGATGAAAATGCGCTCGAGGGCATTGATGCTGTCGTAAATGTAGTAGTTACCCCCCATCGCGATGCTGATAATGATGAGGACCGCCCAGCGGTAGGAGACGGGAGGTTGAGGACGACTGGTATCAGTCATTCAGGCCTTTATGTGTGTGGCCACATGCCGTACAGCGAATTTGTGAACGAAGAAGAGTAGCAGAGTCCAAGAGTGGCCTTCTACTTTCCGGCTATATGTGCCTTTTAGCTTCCCACGTATCGCGCGTACAGACTGCGCGCGACCGCCGTATCGGTGGTGCCCTTGATAATGGCCCTCCCGTCAGGGAAGAGCGTCATCTCGTATGGCTCGTGCCAGAACTTCAGCACGAAGTCATTGTGGCGGACGATCCCGTGCGCTTGCAGGCGGCGGTCCATTTCCTGAAAGTCGATGGGACGCTGCCGTTCATGAATTTGCACAGAATTCCTGCCGCAGAGAGTGATGTGTGGACGCCCCTCTCCGGCCAGATGAATGAACTCGTGTTCCCCGCAGGCGCGGCATCCCGGACGCGGTTTTGCAGCTGAGATTTCCGCGTGCTCGTTTGTCCAGAGATCGAAAGAAAGCAGCGTGCGGCGAAGGCCGGGCGCACCCACCACGAACTTGAGTGCCTCCGTTGCGGCGATGGACGCGACAAGATTGACTGCCGAGTTCAGGATTCCCGATGTCTCGCAGGTCTCAACCATGCCGCGAGGAGAATCCGGGAAGATGCAGGCCAGACAGGCGGTTCGCCCCGGGATTACATTCAGCGTTACGGCATAGCTGCCGACGGCCGCCGAATAAATCCACGGCAGGGTTTTGGAGACAGCGTAGTCGTTGACGAGATAGCGCGTCTCGAAGTTATCCGTGCCATCAAGGATTAGGTCGAGTCCATCAAGCAGAGCTTCAATATTGGATGGCACCAGATCCTCAACTTTTGGTTCAGCGACGATCTGTGAGTTGAACGCGGCGATCTTGCGTGCGGCCGCAATGGCTTTCGGCAAAGACTCCGCGGCATCCGCTTCGTCGAAGAGCGACTGGCGCTGCAGATTGCTGGGCTCCACGTAGTCGCGATCGATAATGCGCAGAGTCCCCACGCCAGCGCGAGCGAGCAGGCCCGCAACCGCTGAACCGGTAGCGCCGCATCCCACGACTCCGACTCGAGCTGCCGAGAGCTTGCGTTGGCCTTCTTCGCCGATTCCCCGAAACAGAATCTGCCTGGAATAGCGGTCGTCCCGATTGGAGCGCTCCGCATTCATCGCTGCTTTCTGTGCCAAAGAGATCACCAGTAAAGAAGAATAAAACCATTATTATAAGTGGCTGGGCTGTGCGCGCGGTCGAGTTCGCATTTGGCCGTTTCGCCCGCACAACCTTCGTACAACGACGGATTGGGTGCGTCCCATCGAAGATAGAGAGCCCCTGATCCCAAGGATCCCTTTGCCGACAAGACACGCGATATCTCTGGCCACCCTCGTGCTTTGGGTTGCGGTCTTGTCGGCGGTAGCATCGGACCAGCCCAAGGCGGAGTCGCGCTCTCGCCAGGATTCGCAATCTGGCATCCAGGTGGTTGGCCCCGGCTATGAAGGCAAGACCGTAGCGGCGGTAGATCTGCCGGGAGTACACAGCCCGGATCGGGAACACTTGCTGCAACTGATTCCGCAGAAGGCGGGAACTGCTCTGACTCGCGACGGCGTCCGCGACAGCATTCGCGTGCTCTACGCGACCGGACGATTTGCCGACATTCAGGCGGAAGTGGCGCCTTCTGGCGACAAAGTCGTTCTCAGCTTCACGACCTCACCCAACTTCTTTGTAGGTGCAGTGAATGTGGAAGGCGCTCCACGGCGGCCCACCGCCAATCAGATTGTCAACGCGGGCAAGCTGCAGTTGGGCGAACTGTACAACCGTGAAAAGCTCGATCGCGGGTTGGAGAATATCCGCCAACTCATGCAGGAGAACGGATATTACAAGGCGCGAGTGACCGCGGAGAGCACATCCAACCTGGACAACCAGCAGGTGGACGTGTTGTTCCATGTCTCTCCAGGATCCCAGGCGCATGTGGGGGTGGTAAATGTCAGTGGTACGTCGGGCCTGACCTCAGGGCAGGTGCAAACCATCGCGCACATGAACCCCGGGGACCGACTGACCGCGGCTCGAGTCAGCGATTCGCTGCAACGCCTGCGCAAGAGGTTCCAGAAGCAGAATCGGGCGCTGGCGCAAGCCTCCATTGCGGCACAGACGTACCGTCCAGCCAGCAATGCAGTCGATTTCACCTACGAAATCGATCCCGGGCCGGTGGTGCTGATTACGGCGCAGGGGTATCACATCCGCCGCGGCATTCTGAAGAAGGAAATCCCCGTTTATGAAGAGAACGCCGTCGATGATGACCTGCTGAACGAAGGCAAGCGCAACCTGCTCGACTATATGCAGACCCGCGGACACTTCGACGCCTCGGTGGAGATTCACAAGGAAAGCGACCCGAAGACTCTGCGCGTGATCTACGAGATCGATCCGGGGCCGAGGCACTCACTGGAGTTGGTGGACGTTACGGGCAACCAGAATTTCCTGGATACAGCCAAGTTGATGTCGTATTTGCAGATCCAGGCCGCGCACCGGTTTCTGAGCCATGGCCGGTACAGTCAGGCCTTGCTCCGCAGCGACGTCGCGACTCTCGAAGGACTCTACCGCTCGAACGGTTTCCGGCAGGTGCAGATTCAGACGACTGTCGATGACAACTACCAGGGATCCCCGAACAAACTTGCGGTTCACATCCACATCGAAGAAGGTGTGCGGACCAAAGTTGGCGAAGTTCGGATCGTTGGAATTGAAAAGGTGAAGGCCAGCCAGCTTCCTGAACTGAGCACGCAATCCGGACAACCGTACTCCGAGCAGGACCTTGCCAGCGATCGCGAACGTATTCTGAGCTATTACTTCAATCACGGATTCCCCAACACGACATTGGAGATCACGACCAAAGATTCTGCGACTGGACCGAACCGGATGGATGTCACGTACACGATCCAGGAAGGCGAATTATTCACCGTGGACAAAGTAATGGTCGCGGGCACGGAACACACCCGCGACTATGTTGTGCAACGAGAACTGGAAGTGCATCCCACAGATCCGTTGAGCCAGCAGGATTTGCTCAATACGCAAACCCGGCTTTACGACCTCGGAATATTTAACCAGGTGGACACGGCTGTACAGAATCCGCAGGGCACCGATCCGCAGAAGAATGTGCTGGTGCAGGTGCAGGAGGCCAAGCGATATACGTTCACCTACGACGTGGGTTTCGAGTTTCAGACGGGGCAACCTGCGGGAGCTAACGCTTCGCAAGGGAACACGGGAGTGAGCCCGCGAGTGGGACTGGATGTGACCCGTCTCAATGTGTTCGGCCGAAACCAGACATTGACATTTCAATCTCACGTCGGACGCCTCCAGCAGCGCGGGTTGGTCAGTTACACCGTTCCCAAACTCTTCGACAACGACCGGTTCCGGTTGATTTACACGGTCTTTTATGACAACAGCCTTGACGTTGCCACGTTTACCTCGCAGCGATTGGAAGGGAAGATTGACTTGCGGCAGCAGTTTGGGAGAACGGGCAGGGAGCCCGGAACCCGCCCTGGACCCGATTCGATCACGTACCGCTTCGACTTTCGCACTGTAAAGGCGACCAATTTTGCGAATAACTTTTCGCCCGGAGCCATCGCCCTGTTCTCGCTTCCGGCGCGCGTCGGAGGCCCGGGATTTACCTTCATTCACGACAAACGCGACAATCCTCTGGAGAGCAGCAAGGGCGACTACTTCACGCTGGATGCATTCTCGGCCTTGAGCTTCTTCGGTTCGCAGTCTGAGACGCCGCAAACGACGCCTCCTAGCAATACAAGTCTGCCTACCAACTTCGGGAGGGCGCTGGCCCAATACAGCACGTATCACGCGTTCGGCGGAAAAGGCAGGCCGGGACGCCAGTTTGTCTTTGCCCGGTCCACCAGCATCGGGATTGAGCAGCCCTTTAAAGGAACGCGGGTTTTGCCGCCTGGATCCTGTCCCTTGAACCCTGCGGGGGAGCCGACGTGCGCGGATGTAGCGACGATCCCGCTGCCGGAGCAGTTCTTTGCCGGAGGCGGCAACTCGCATCGTGGTTTCGGGTTAAATCAGGCGGGACCGCGAGATCCAAATTCGGGTTTTCCGGTCGGCGGTACGGCCATGTTTGTGAACAACATCGAGCTCCGCTTCCCCCAAATCTCGCTGCCGTGGGTGGGGGAGGGATTCGGATTTGCCGTCTTTCACGATATGGGGAATGTGTTTACGGCTCCTCACGATGCCCTCAAAGGGCTCCTGAGGTGGCATCAGCCAAGTACCCAAACGTGCCTGTCCAGTGGTACACCGTCCTCTCAGGACTGTATCGCCTTTAGCAACAGTGGCTATGATTACACGTCGCATGCAGTTGGGTTAGGATTGCGATATAAGACGCCGATCGGGCCGCTGCGGTTTGATTTTGGATACAATCTCAACCCAACCCGCTTCTTTCAGGTAGTCTCGACCAAAGATCCGGTCACAGGCATTGTAACGAGCACGTTTGAGACGCAGCGATTGCGGAATTTCAACGTGTTTTTCAGCATCGGCCAGCCGTTCTGATGGACTGAGTTGTCATGAACCGAGTTGTCATGAAGAAGAGCTTCAAAATTTTCGCCCTGAGTTTTCTGCTAAGTGCGCTGGCGCTCCCCACTTTGCGTGCGGGCGAGGTGATCGACCGGATTGTCGCAACGGTCAATGGACACATCATTTTGCAGAGCGACTGGAACGATGCGTTACGGTATGAGGCACTAATGAGCGGGCGCGCTCCCGGCCAATTCAGTGAAGAGGACCGCCGGTCGGTGCTTGACCGCCTCATAGACCAGGAATTGCTGGCGGAGCAGATGAAGTCGGCGTCCTTTCAGCACGCGACTGAAGCTGAGGCTGCGGCACGAGGTTGCCGAGGCTCGGAAACAATATCCCCAAGCCGCCACCGACGAGGGATGGAAGCAGGTGCTCGACCGCTTTGGATTGACCGAGGGGGCCCTGGTTTCCCATGTCGTGCAGCAGATCGACCTTATGCGGCTTGTGGATGCGCATCTGCGTCCCAACGTGCAGATCGATTCCAAGAGCATCGAGGCCTATTACCGGGATAAGTTTGTGCCCCAGTTGAAGCAATCCGGCAGCCCGGATGTGCCGCTGGCCGATGTTTCCGCAAAAATCCGGGAACTTCTCACCCAGGAGAAGGTCAACGAGTTGATGGTTTCGTGGCTGCAAACCCTGCGCTCTGAAAGTAAGGTCGATGTCCCCGTGTTCTCGCAGTCTGCCGAGGACGGAGTCCAAACGCGGTGACCGAGCCTGCCACCAGAACCCGCCGCTGGTGGAAATATCTGCTGATCGTCTCGGGGCTCCTCACCTTGCTTTTGCTCGCCGGAGTCTGGTACATCACCACCGACTCCTTCCAGAGATACGTCCGCAACCGAACCGTACGAGAGATCGAGCGCATTACCGGCGGACGCGCGGAAGTCGGCACCTTCCATCTCGTTCCGTTTCACCTGCAGGTAGAGGTACGGAACATCACCGTGCACGGTAAAGAAGGGCCCAACGAAATTCCTCTGGCTCATGCGGACAGCCTGCTTGCCCAGGTAAAAGTGATTTCGTTGTTGCGCACGGAGTTTGGTTTTCGAACCGTCGTGCTCGATCGCCCGGTGGTTCACATTGCGATTGGGCCAGACGGGGCAACCACCAACATTCCCGGCTTCAAGATCACGAAGGCACCCGTCAGCAATCGGGTGGAGCAGCTATTCGGTCTTTCGATCGATCATCTTTCAGTACGCAATGGGGATCTGCTCTGGGGCGACCAGCAGATTCCACTGGATTTTAATGTCTCGGGAACCAACCTGGAGATGGATTACTCATTCCTGCGGGGACGGTATGAGAGCCATCTCTCGATTGGCAAAGTGGATACGAAATTCGAAGGCTACCGGCCGTTTTCATGGATGACCTCTGCCGACTTCGCCCTGGGCACCACCTTCGTCGATATTCATGCCTTGAGCTGGAACTCCGGCAGGTCATCGGTCAAGGCCAGCGGACGCATCAGCGATTTCCGCAATCCGCAAATCGTAGGGAACTACGAAGCCCAGCTTGATCTGGAAGAAGCGGCGGCGATTGCGCGGCGGCAGGACCTTCGACGCGGTATGGCCCAGTTCAAGGGGACAGGCCGTTGGTCCATGGAGGAATTCACCGCGAATGGCGCCCTTGCCGTGCGCGATCTGATCTGGCAGGACGAGCAGTTCGTTCTCAGGAATGCAGGCGCGACAGCGGATTACTCGCTGACTGACAAGCAGCTTCATCTTTCAAAACTGCAGGGCAAGATCCTCGGTGGCAGCTTTACAGGCGACGCGCAGGTAGAGAACTGGCTGCACAGCGCACCTCTGCCAGCCGCAGGCAAAGCCACGCGCGATGATCAAGCAATGATTTCCGCTGCGAGACCTGGCGCCAAGCCTGGACAGAAAGCGAAGGGTCCGGGGGGCCAGACTGGAGCCGTTCATCTTCGCGTGCGAGATGCATCGGCAGCCGAATTGGCAACTACGCTCGATGTACGTGCGCATCCCGTTGGGCACTTCCGTCCAGCGGGACTGGCGTCGGGAAATATTGACGCAACCTGGAAGGGAACTGCCGGGAACGCGGACGTCGCATTTTCCTTCAACGTGACTCCGCCGGCGCGTACCGCGGCGCATGAACTGCCAATGACGGCGCAAATGCAAGGCCGGTACCACGCGTCGAGCGACTCGCTGGAGCTAACGCAATTTAACCTGTCCACCCCCGCTTCGAAAGTGCAGGCTAGCGGAACGTTAGCCGCTTCTTCGACGCTGAAAGTTTCGGTTTCTACCTCGAACCTTGAGGAGTGGCGGCCGTTAGTGACTGCGCTGGGCGGTCCTACGGATCTTCCATTTCGCGTGGATGGCAATGCCGCTTTCAACGGAGTCGTGGGTGGAACGTTCCGAGCGCCAACCGTTGCAGGCACGCTGCTGGCGGAAGACTTCGAGTTCACGGTCCCTGCTACCTCGCGCACATCCGAAAAGCAGGTGCAATGGGATTCATTGGCCGCCAGCTTTCAATTCTCGCGCAATGGGCTGGCAGCTCGCGGCGGGTCTTTGCGGCGCGGCGAGACTAGTGCCGACTTCGATCTGACCGCCAGTCTGCAGAAGGGCCGGTTCACTCCGAACAGCCCCTACACGGCGCATGTGAACCTGCACAAAGTGGATGTTGCGTCCACGGCAGCGCTGGCCGGATTCGATTATCCGGTATCGGGAACGGCCGACGTAACGCTCGAGATCGCGGGAACGCGCGCCCATCCGCAGGCACAGGGACATATCCACGCGGTCAATGCGTCCGCCTATGATGAGCCCATCGAACAATTCGATGCCGACCTGCGGGTTGGTTCGAACGAGACGGCCCTCAATAACATTCACCTGACCCATGAAGACGCGACTGTAACTGGAGCGGCTGCCTACTCGCCTTCGACACGCGGGTTCCGGCTCGACCTCGCCGGAAAAAATTTCGATCTCACTCGCATCCGCCAGATTCATCTTGACCAATTTCTCATCGAAGGACGCGCGGATGGTACCTTGCGCGGAAATGGAACGCTGGATGCTCCTGCCATTGACGCTACAGTTCACATTCGCGATCTCACGTTCGATCACGAACCGGCAGGCACTTTTGACATCGCAGCCACGACGAGGAATGGCGAGCTGCGAGTGACCGGGCAATCCGACTTTGTTCGCGGTAAGCTCAGCGTCGACGGAAATGTCAGCATGCACGGTGACTATCCCGCCACGATTACGGCCGCGATGGATCAACTGGATGTGGATTCACTCTGGCGGGCCTACCTTGGGCCCCAGTTGACAGCCCACACTGCGGTCGTCGGAACCGTTGTGATGCAGGGTCCGTTGCGATATCCGCGGCAGTGGACGTTGAACGGCACCATGCCTCAAGTGGCCATCGAAGTGGAACACGCAAAGCTGCACAACGACGCTCCGCTGAGGTTCACATACGCGCAACAGACAATCCAGATTGAGCCAGCTCATCTGGTGGGCGAAGGAACGGACCTGACCGGCCACGGCTCCATTCACTTCGCCGGTCCCAAAGAGATCGAGTTAACTGCCGATGGACAGGCAAATGTCACCTTGCTGGGCAGCCTGGATCCGAATCTCACTGCGTCTGGCCTGACGACGATCCACATGACGGTGACCGGTACTCTCAAGGACCCGCTTCCGCAGGGCACGATCGAGATCAAGAAGGGCGGAGCGCAATACGCCGGATTACCCAGCGGATTGAGCGAGATGAACGGGGCCCTCTCTTTCACCAGGGACCGAATTCACATCGATCAACTGACCGGAAAGACCGGCGGTGGCAACCTGGAGCTGAAGGGTGACGCCAGCTATTTCAACCGCCAGCTCAACTTCAATCTGACTGCAATCGGGAAAGACGTCCGGCTGCGCTATCCGCCGGGCGTGAGTTCGACGGCGAATGCCGAATTGCACTGGGTCGGAAGCCGCACCTCATCGACCGTGACCGGCGATGTGATGGTCAATAAGCTTGCTGTAACCCCGGGCTTTGATTTCGGATCGTATCTGGAGCGCAGCCGGCAGTCCGCGGCCATTACCCCGGCCAATTCACCGCTCTACAACATCAAGCTCGACGTCGGCGTGCGGACCGCGCCTGAACTTCAGATGAAGACGGCCGTGGCGCGGCTGTCGGGCGACGCCGATCTGCGCCTGAGGGGTTCAGTCGCGCGGCCCAGTGTGCTCGGGCGGGCAGACATTCTGGAGGGCGATGCGACCTTCAACGGGATCAAGTTTCGCCTGGAGCGCGGCGACATCACCTTCGCCAATCCTGTCGCCATCGAGCCGCAAGTGAACTTGCAGGCAACGACCCATGTTCGAAACTACGATCTCGACGTTACGGTGACGGGAACTCCGGACCGCCTCAACGTGAACTATCGTTCCGAGCCGCCGCTGCCGAAGTCCGACATCATTGCGCTCCTGGCTCTGGGACGCACCACCGAAGAATCCGAGCAATTACAGCAGCAATCCGGGCAGACGATGTTCACCGACGAGGCTACGAACCTGATCATCAACCAGGCGATCAATGCAACGGTCAGCAATCGCCTTCAGAAACTCTTTGGCGTGAGCCGGATCAAGATCGATCCCCAGGGTCTGACGACAGAAACCAACCCGACCGCGCGCGGGCCTCAGGTGACGATCGAGCAACAATTCGCGAACAACATTTCGCTGACCTACAGCACCAACGTGTCGCAGAGCGCGGAGCAGATTATCCAGGGCGAGTACTACATCAACCGGAACCTGTCGGTCGTAGGCACGCGCGACCAGAACGGCGTCGTCAGCTTCGACGTACAACTTCCGCCGCCGCAAGAAATAGAATTCGCCACGGCTCTCCCGAGGGGCGCATGAACTCCCGCATTGATCCGGCGGTACTTTCTCCACACTGCGGCAGCAGATGGTGGACTCGCAACTAAGCGCCCGCGGCATTCGAGACGAGCGAGTGCTCGATGCCATGGCGCGAGTTCCGCGCCACGAATTTGCTCCGGAGCAGTATCGCGATCAGGCGTATGAAGATCATCCCCTGCCGATTGGCGAAGAACAGACGATTTCTCAGCCTTACATTGTGGCGCTGATGCTGGAGGCACTTGCGCTCTCTGCCATCGGACAAAGTGCTGGAGGTCGGGACTGGTTCGGGATATGTGACGGCGATTGCTGGCCGAGTTGACGGCGAAGGTTATTTCGATCGAACGCCATGCGTCGCTGGCCGATACAGGCGCGAGCGGATGATCACGAATCTGGGATACAAGAACGTCAGAGTCATCACCGGCGATGGTACTCGCGGGTTCGCCGAGTCGCGCGCCTTACGATGGATCGTTGTTTCTGCGGCGGCTCCCGCCGTTGCCGCAAGACGTTTGTGCATCAACTTGCCGAGGGCGGGCGAATGATCATTCCCGTCGGGAGCGACGACTCGCAGCAGTTGCAATTGATCGAAAAACGAGATGGTGAAGCGCACGTCACCTTGCGCGAATTGTGCCGCTTTGTGCCGCTGGTGCCGGGAGGATAGCGTGAGGACGCATTGCGCACGTCGCTGAATTACAATCGATCCGTGGCCGTTCTGCACAACCTGCGCGTCACGCTCGAGATGATCAAGTGGGAGCACTCCGTTTTTGCGCTCCCGTTTGCGCTCTGCGGAGCCATGCTGGCCGCCGGCGGACTTCCATCGGTTCATCAATTCGTCTGGATCATCGTGGCCATGGTCGCTGCCCGTTCCGCCGCCATGGCGTTCAATCGCTGGGCCGACGCCGCGATTGATGCCGCCAATCCGAGGACCAGCACGCGCGCCCTGCCTGCGGGACATTTGTCCCCAGCATTCGTGGCGACTTTGTCGTGGTCTCGAGCGCTGGTCTTCATCCTTGCGGCGAGCCAGTTGAACCGCCTGTCGCTTGAGCTTTCTCCGGTCGCGCTTGCCGTCCTGCTGCTTTACTCGTATACCAAGCGGCTGACGCGCTGGTCGCATCTCGTGCTCGGATTTGCGCTGGGCATCGCGCCTTCGGCCGCATGGATCGCCGTACGTGGTTCACTGGATCCGCGCATCCTGCTGCTCACGGCTGCGGTAACGTTCTGGGTGGGTGGGTTCGATGTGCTCTATGCGTGCCAGGACTTTGAATTCGACCGCCAAGCAGGGCTGCATTCCGTGCCGCGCTATTTTGGCATCGTCGCCGCGCTCTGGATTGCGCGGGCTTTTCACCTGATGATGGTTGGATTGCTGGTGGCGCTGGTGGTCGCGTTTGGAATGGGGAAACTGGCGATCGCTGGCGTGGTCGCGGTGGTGCTGTTGCTGCTCTACGAACATTCGCTCGTAAGGCCGAATGATCTGTCCAAGCTGAACGCCGCATTTTTCACCATGAACGGCGTCATCTCGGTCCTCTTCTTTTTCTTCGTAGCCGCGGATTTATTGCTGCGGAGGTAAAGGTCTCCGCAGCAAATCCAATCGACGTCCCTACTGATTCACCTTCAACAGCAGCACCGTTCCGCTCTCCAGCTTCACGTTGCTCTTTTCCGAAGTCAGCACGGATCCCTGCTGGCTGTTCGACGCCGGAGTCAGAGTGACGTTCGAAATGCCAATTACTCCCTGGGTGTGCGCGTTGATCGGCGGACGCTTGGAGCCGGCCTGCTGAGATTCATCGTTGCCCGCAGGAACTCCAGCATTCGGGGCTTCGGGTTGTCCCGCGCCTGCATTCGGACTGCGACCGCCCATCGGGGAAGAAGCGCTGGTGCCTGTGGCGGAAGGGCTAGGCTCGCCGGCCGCGGGGGCGCCGCTTGGTGCTCTGTTGTCATTCGGGTTTTCCGGGCCAATCACCGCCTGAATGGACATCGGCATCTGTACCTGCTGATTATTCAGAACGGCCTGGTTGAACGCAATTCCCAGTTGCGACTCCTTCTCGTCCTTGTGCCGCGCCTGGGCCTCGGTGACGTGCCCGATCACTTTCGTGTCCTTGGGTACGAGCACTTGTCCGGTTTGCGTCTTCATATCCTGCGTGACCTTTGCCACCACCTCATCACCGGTTTTCGCTTTCTTGGCGTCAACCGTTTTGGTCAGTTGAACCGGGATCACGCTTCCGGGCGCAATCTTCGGTTGGCCCGTCGCTTCGTTTTGCGGCGCGCCAGGTTGAGTGGCCGCAGGGGCATGAGTGGTAGGCGACTGTGAAGGCGTGGTAGTCGGCGCGTCCTGTGCCATTGCGGAGCCCCAGATCAGAACCGCTACCGTGAGAGCCGAGGGGAGGATACCTTTCATGAAACACTCCTTTTTCAAGAACGAAACCTGAACTCTTGCGGATGTAGATGCATTTTCCCCGGTAAGCGTCACCCGAGAAACTTATTCCGCGGGACCCAACCGCTCAAGCATCTATGGCATCGGAGTAGCATGCTCATGCGTTCCTGCCGTAGTCTGCTCATCGCAGTCCTACTAAGTTTATGTGCAGCGTGTTCTCCGAATGCGACGCCGGACCAGATCCGGCAGAAGACGGCTGACGGAACAGCAGCCCTGAAGCGCGACTCGAAGGCCGTCGCCGAGGGAATCAAGGACGGTCTCAGCACGAAACGGGCTTTAGATCTGAACCGGGCTTCTAAAGCGGAACTGTCCGACCTGCCGGGGATCACAGACAAGCAGGCCGCACGGATTATCGCCGAGCGCCCATATGCCAATGCGCACCAACTGGTGAGCCGCCGTGTCCTTTCCGAGGATGAGTATTCCAGGATCCAGGATAGGGTCGTTGTAAACCGGTAACACCGCTTGCAATGGGCAGATTTATGCCCCCTGCGATATCATCGTTGGGATGGCTTCTTCGCACGTTTTTCGGACGCACGGCTTCCAGACAGACGATCCTCGCCTGAATGCGATCCATGAAAAAGTAGTTGCAGGCCAGCGACTGGATGCTGCCGACGCTCTCGTGCTTTACCGCACCGGAGATATTCTGGCGGTGGGCTGGATGGCCAACCTGGTGCGCGAGCGCTTGCACGGCGACAAGACCTATTTCAACGTCAACCGCCATATCAATCCCACGAATGTGTGTGTTGCGGCTTGCCGTCTCTGCGCCTTCGGACGCAAAAAAGATACTCCGGGCGCTTACACCATGGCGCTCGAAGAAGCCTTCCAAACGGCCGCGTCAGGATATTCGGAAGCGGTTACGGAGTTCCATATCGTCGGTGGACTGCATCCCGATCTGCCGTTCCAATACTTTCTTGACCTGTGTGCGGGATTGAAGCAGCGTTTTCCGCAGGTTCACATCAAGGCCTTCACCATGGTCGAAGTTGCATATCTTGCGCGCCGGGCGAAACTCTCAATTCGCGAGACTCTGGAGCAGATGAAAGCGTCCGGTGTGGATTCGTTGCCCGGTGGCGGAGCTGAGATCTTTGCCGACCGCGTGCGCCACATCATTTGCGACCACAAGATTGATGGCGATCAGTGGTTGGAAACCGCAAAGCTCGCCCATCAGATCGGTCTCAAGTCGAATGCAACCATGCTCTACGGGCACGTTGAAAATGACGAAGACCGGGTCGATCACCTGATGAAACTGCGCGCCCTGCAGGATGAGACCGGCGGGTTCCAGACCTTTATCCCGCTGGCGTTTCATCCCGACAACACGCCTCTGCAACATCTGCCTAAAACGACCGGGATGCTCGACATCAAGCAGATTGCGGTCAGCCGATTGGTGCTCGACAACTTCCCCCACATTAAGTCGTACTGGCAGATGATGACCGCCAAGATCGCTCAGATCTCGCTGCGGTTTGGCGCCGACGACATGGATGGCACCGTAATCGAAGAAAAGATCTACCACGATGCCGGAGCCACCACGCCGCAAGGCATGCGCCGCGAGGAACTCGAGCGCCTGATCCGCGCTGCCGGACGTGAGCCGATCGAGCGCGACACTCTATACCGGCCAGTCACACGGACGGAGACGTCCGTGACTGTGGCGGTGTAGATGTCGGATACCTTTGCTCGCCTGAATTTAGCCTCTTCGAAAATCTTCACCGCTCCGCTGTTCTATTTACTCGCGGGCTGCTGCGCTGGGTACCTGTGCAGTTCATCGGGCGAAGCGTTGAGCAGGTTGCGCAGCACGGCAACCTCTGCTGCGATACCCGCATGAATGGCCGGATCCGCATCCGGCGCAAACAGCGGCGAATGGTTCGACGGCAGGCGATTTCCAGCGGCTCTCGCTTCGGCGAATTTCTGAGGATCGGCGCCGCCCAGGCTGAAGTAGAAGCCCGGCACACCCTGCTCGATAAAGTATGAAAAATCTTCGGACGGCGTAATGGGTTCCGCGATCAGCACGTTGGTCTTTCCCAGTGCTGCTTCAAGGGGCATTCGCAGGCGCTCCGCAAGTTCAGGATTGTTATAGACCAGGTCTGTGCCTTCATAGCGATCGACTGTGGGTTCGCGAGGTGCACCGGCAGAAGCGGCTTCGGCCTTTGCGATGCGGCTGATCGCAGCCAGCACCTGCTTACGAACCTCCGGTTTGAAGGTCCGGACGGTGATGCCCATCTCGGCCTGGTCTGGGATGATGTTGTTTTTGGTCCCGGCGTGAATGTAGCCGACCGTGACCACCACCATTTCTCCCGGCCGTACCTCGCGCGAGGCAATCGTCTGCAGCGAGAGAATGGTGCGAGCGGCAATCACGATGGGATCGATGGTCGCCTGCGGCATCGCTCCGTGACCGCCTTTGCCGTAAATCGTAATTCGAACGGAATCTGAGTTCGTGTTGTAGACGCCGGGCGTGATCGCCACCATTCCCGCGGGAAGTTCGTTGTTCACGTGCAGGGCGACAGCCACATCCGGTTTCGGAAAACGCTTAAACAGACCCGCGGCAATCATGCCGTCGGCTCCCCCGATGGTTTCCTCGGCAGGCTGGCCAATCAGCATCAGCGTGCCGTGCCATGTATTTTTTGTTCGCGCCATCACTTCAGCGGTTCCGAGCAGCGATGCCATGTGTACGTCGTGGCCACAGGCATGCATCACGGGAACGTCGCGTCCGGCATCATCTTTGGCATGAACCTTGCTGGCGTAGGGCAGGCCGGTCTTCTCTTCGACGGGAAGCGCATCCAGTTCCGTGCGCAGCATGATGGTTGGGCCATTGCCGTTCCGTAACAGAGCCACGATTCCGGTATTGCCGACGTGTTCCGTGACGTCATATCCGGCAGTCCGCAACCGCGCTGCGAGTTTCTCGGCGGTCTGCGTCTCGTGACCTGAGAGCTCAGGGTGCTCATGCAGATCGAGGTAAAAAGCGTGCGCGTCCGGATAGACGTTGTCGGCTTCCTTTAAGGATGAGTTCTGCGCGAATGCAAACGAAGTCAGTAACAAGAACAGGAACGGCTTCCATGAGGTCATGGTTGGCGATCATAAACTGTGCGATTCACGGCTGCAAACCTCTACTGGCCATCCGCTGAATTTGAAAATGGTTGCATCCGAAAATAGAATTTTGCGAACTCGCGATTCGCTGTTTTCGTTTTTTATTGCGGGTGTACAATCGGGTTAAGAAAGCACTTGGTTGCGCGACTTCGTTAGCAAGGCCGAGGCGCTCATGAACGTTCACGTCAGCTATCGTCTTCCCAAATCTCCCGCCGTTGAAAAAGATGTTCAGCACCAGATCGAAAAACTGCAAAAAAGGCTGCAGGTGTTTCGTCCGGAACTCGTTCACCTGAAGGGAATGGTGGAGGAGATCTCAGCCAAAGAAGGCACCAGCGTATCGCTGAACTTGCGCCTGCCCTCGGGGCAAATGGCCGTGCAGACGTCGGCGCCGACACCTTCCGCAGCCGTAAAAGCGGCATTCGAAGACCTGCTGCTGCAGCTGAATAAACATAAGGATCTGCTGCGTGCTTCGCACAAATGGAAGCGAGACCGGCGTGGTAACGCCACTCGACCTCAGCCTGCGATGACTGAGGTTCCGTTCGAGCAGACGCTGGCCGCCGTGTTTCCACCAACGATTTCTGCTGACGACATCCGCTCCTACATCAACGTGAACCTCGCCCGTCTCGACCGTTTTGTGGAGCGCGAAATTTATTTCCGAGAAACGCAGGAGAGCATTCCGCCCAATTCAATTTCGAAGGAAGAAGTGATCGACGAGGCGATCGCGGCCGCGCTGGCTGGAGGAGGAGAAAAGCCGGAGAAACTCGCCCTGGAGCCGTGGTTGTACCGGCACGCTCTGCTTGCTCTCGACGAACTCTCGCGCACCGATGAGAGTAATGGCCACGCCGTACATCTTGAGGACTCAGCGCGCAGTCCCAATGTCAAAGGCAGCGACGAGCCCACGCTGCAATACCATCAGCCGGATGAATCCATGACCGGCGAGATGGTCATTCCCGACTCGCGGGTATCGACTCCGGAGCAGATCTTTGCCTCGGACGAGTTGCTGCGCCTGATTGCATCCGCGCTGCGCGATCTCGGCTCGGGCCCACGCGAAGCGTTCATCCTGCACGCAGTGGAAGGTTTCAACATCGACGAAATCGTGGCGATCACCGGACTCCCCGCGGAGCGGGTGCTCGCCTTTGTCTCTGCCGCGCGCGACCACTTGCGCAAAGCGCCAGGGCTGGCCAAGCAGTTCCAGGGCCGGCTCGCTCCGACGGGCGCTGCTTAATACCGAAAACTCTAATCTTTGGGGAGATTATCTATGAGTATTACTCGCGAACAACTCCGTGAACTGGCGGAATTCCGGGACGACAATTCCTGTGCTGTCAGTTTTTACTATCAACCATCCACTCCGCGGAACAAAGCTCACAAGGAAGACACAATCCTCATCAAAGATCTGGCCCGCGAAGCCATGCGCGTGCTGGACAGCAAAGGCAAGAAGGACTGCGCGCGCTCTGACATCGACCGTGTCGTGCGGATGTCGGGCGAACTGCGCACGAACGGAACCCACGCAAGAGCTGTCTTCGCCTGTGCCACAAAAAGCGTCTGGCGCGAATACGAATTACCTGCCATTTTGGGTAGCACGCAGATTCAGGTGGACCGCCAGTTTCATCTCAGGCCACTTGCCCAGTTGCTGGGAGCATCTCCTTTGCTCGGAGTGGTGTTAGTCGATTCTCATCGCGCCCGCATCTTCGATCTTCGGCTCGGAGAACTGACTGAGCGCGATGATTTGTTCCATCCCGTACCTCGCCGCGGACGCAGTGACGGCTTCGCGGGATACGACGGCGGGCACGCGCAGCGCCGCGTCGAAGATGAGGTCCGCCAGCACTTTAAGAACGTGTCCGAGACGTTGAAGGAATTGATCGAGAAAGGCGTATTCGAGAAGTGGATTCTCGCCTGTCAGGACGCACACTTGTCGGCGTTCGAACAACAGCTTCATGCGTATGTAAGCCAGGCGTTGATTGGTCATTTTCACGCGGACCTCGCGCACGAAAATCGCGACGACATCCGCACGCAAGCACAGCAGATTCTTGAGAAGTGGCAGAGCGAGCGCAGGAATGAAAAGATGGAACTCGCACTCAGTCAGGCTCGCAGCAATGGACGCGGTGTGACCGGGCTCAGGCGCGTGCTGCGCTCTCTCGAACTGGGTGAAGTACAAACTCTGCTTCTTGGCGACAACTTGCAGGGGCATGCCGTCGAATGTACTGGCTGCGGGCACATTGATGCGCATCTGGTCAGCTTCTGTCCAGTATGCGGACGCGCTACGCAGGAAATTGTAGACGTTGGCGAAGCGATCCTGCCCTGGGTTATCCGCCGCGACGTTGAGACGTTTTACGTAAAGGGCGATCCTGACTTCGACCGCGTCGGCAACATCGCTGCCGTATTGCGCTTCCGCTCGGATAAGGTGCAGCCCATCAGCATGTCAGCGGCCGACGAATTAGAGCGGCAGGGAGACGAGTATCCCGGCCGGTTACGGAAGTACGCGCGACGCTAGTCGCTGCTGAGCTTCCAGGCGTGGAGGACGAGCCATTGTGACGTTCTCCGCGCCTCGCTAAGACAAAACCCGTCTAAGATATTGATTCTATAGCTATGTAAATTCTACATACGTTCCTGCAGGAACACTTTGATAGGCGTATGTGTAAGTACAACTGCGTACGTGCAGCGGGAAGAATGCAGAAGTAAGAAGTTCGAACAAAAGTAAAGCCAGACAGGTTCATCTGCGGTGTCAACTCTTACTTCTGCATTCTTAAAGCGGCGCTCCTCCACGGTGCTAACTGGCATCCACGGTACTACCGGCATCTCCACGCTGCCACCCGGAATTTCCACGGGAGCACCCGCAGTCCACGGTTCATCAGCATTTGTTCCACGGTGCCAGCGGCGTTCAGCAGTTTTGCCGCGACCTCTCTTTTTTGGGAGTTTCTTCTTAGTTTGTATTGCGATGTAACCGGAACTCAAGCGCATTTGACGCCGTGATATCCTCTCAGCTTCTGAGCCGACTGGGCGGCGTCGCAAGGTCGAACTCGTCGGAACCGTCAGTCGATCCGGATCAGCAATTGTTCGAGGAGGGATCCCTTGCCAATCTCGCGCCGCGACTTCGTGAAGACCTCAGTTCTGGGAGCAGTGGCAACCAAGGTTGGGCCGAAGGCATTTGCAGCTTCCGGCGACCAGGGGCACGCATCGCAGAGCGACGCGCCGAAGAAGGGCATTCTCATCTGTGCGCACAACGGTCGTGCCTACGCCGAAGCTGCGTATGCATTCCTGAAAAGCGGCGGCGATACTCTCGATGCGGCAATCAAGGTAGTCACTGGCCCGGAGAACGACCCGAATGACGATTCCGTAGGCTTTGGCGGGCTGCCCAACGAAGAAGGCGTGGTGGAACTCGACGCCTGCTGCATGCACGGGCCTACCAGACGTGCCGGATCCGTCGGCGGTGTCCGCAATATCAAGAACGTGTCGATGGTTTCGAAGGCGGTGATGGAGCATACGGGACACGTGATGCTCGTCGGAGAGGGCGCGGAGCGATTTGCGGTGGAGATGGGATTCCCGCGTGAAAATCTGCTTACCGACCGCTCCCGAAAAATCTGGATGTTGTGGAAGCAGTTCAACTCCGATCGTGATTGGTGGGGACCGGGGATTGCCGATCCGCACTGGCGTGCGCCCGCCGATTCGAAGCCGCAGGCGGAAATTTGGCGGAATCGCATTGAGCAACTGCAGCGGCGTGCCGCCGATCTTGGCATTGCACCTGAATTTCAGCTCACTGCCGTCCGGCGCGTGCTATTTCCACCGACCGGAACGATCCACTGCTCCGTGCTGAACGAAAAGGGAGAAATGTCGGGCATCACCACCACCAGCGGGCTGGCGTTCAAGCTACCTGGCCGCGTCGGTGACTCGCCCATCATCGGCGCTGGATGCTACACCGATCAGGACGTAGGCTCCGCGGGTGCGACGGGCAGCGGAGAAGAGAACATCAAGATTGCCGGAGCGCACACGATCGTTGAGAACATGCGGCATGGCATGTCCCCGAAAGACGCGGGCATGGATGCGCTGAAGCGCATCGTCCGCAATTACAACGGCGATATGAACAAGCTGCGCTTCATGGACATGACTTATTACGTGCTGCGCAAAGATGGCGCCTATGCGGGTGTTAGCTTGTGGGAAGGGTACTCTGCCGGACATCCGCACACGTATATTGTGCACGATGGAACGCTGCGCGAAGAGACAGCAACCCCGCTGCTGAAAGGGCATTCGCAGGACTGGCCGCCGTTCCCGCCGATCCCCGATGACTTGAAGAAGGATTCGGAGTACCTGAAGTAGCTGCCTGCTTCAGCCGACGTAGTCGCAAACCAGCAGTGTGAGATCATCCTCCTGGACTTTGCACCAGTTCTGCACCCGGGAGACGATCAGGTCCGCGGCGTCGGAGACAGTCCGGCCCGCGGTATTCCGCAGAGTGTCGCAGAGAGTCTCCAGTCCGAAGAAGTCTCCGGCATCATTGGCCGCTTCCACTACGCCATCGGTGTAGAGCAACAGCCGGTCTCCCCTTTGGAGTGGGTGCGTGCGATTGGAGTATGTTGCGAAGTCAAAGGCCGCCAGCATCAGCCCATTCTCTTCAATGTGGTGGATGTCTGCGCCTCGCATCAGCAGCATCGGCGGATGGCCCGCTGCCGAGTAGCGCAGCTCTCCTGCCGTCGAATCCAGGTGTACGTACGCTGCCGTGACGAACTGATTCTGCGTGTTGCCGTAGAGCACTGCATTCATTCGGGTGAGGAATGCGGAAGGATCGGAGGCGTAATCGCGTTGCGATGCGGCCGCGAGTTTCACCATCGACGCAATGAGCGCGGCCGGCACTCCGTGTCCAGAAACGTCAGCCATGAGAAACCCCGCCTGCTGCGGACCGTCTACGATGTAATCGTAGAAATCACCGGCGACGGATGTCATGGGAAGATATCGCGCCGATACCTGAAAATGCGGCGAAGCGGGAAATTCCGTGGGCAAAATTGAGAGCTGAATCCGGCGCGCGACCTCGAGTTCCTTCTGAATCGCGCTGAGTTGCTGATCGCGTTGCAGGGTTTGCCGGGCGGCAACGTATCCCAGACAACCAAGAAAGATGGCGAAACCCAACGGTTCGAAACTGGGGAGCGACACCTGCAGGACGCCTCGGATGTTGTCCCAGATGACGAATGCGCCGAAGATCAACAGGCCTCGGCGGATGATCGAAAAATCCGAACTCGCCGTCGCACTGTTTGCGGACTGCACCACCAGAGCAATCATCGCGATGATCACGACCACACTGTCGATTTGTTCATAAATGAGAGCAGGCCCAAAAAGAAACGCGGCCACCGACAACGCGATGCTGATGACCACAAGCCCGTTCCCAGCAATCTTGCCGGCTCGGTTGAGAAGTCCCGCAGACCGGAAGAACAGGATTGCTGGGACGGGCACGAGATAATTGATCCCAGACCGCAGGCGCGGGTACAACCAGGAGCCCTGAACTGCAATCTGCAGCATCTCGGATTGAATCCAGAGCCGTATGCCGTACAGAGCGGCGAACAATGCAAAGTACAGCAGAAGCGGATCACGCTTGCGATGTACACCGGAGAACGCCGCAGACATGGCTCCGACGGCCGTGAAAGTCGCGCCGAGAAAAAGATACGGAACGTCGCGATGGAAAGCGCGTAGAACGTCCGCCGCGCTCATCTGCACAACCAGCAGAGACATGGCTGGGATACTAAACGATCGTTAGCGCGCGGCCAACTTGACTGAATGCGGCTTGCGATTCGCCTTACGAGAATCGCACCTTGAAGTCGGGACTCTTTTCGAGATGGATACTATCGACGAACCGCACCTTGCCGGTGCGCAGGGTCATGATCACCGACTGAGTGCGCGTGCCTTCTCCGAAGAAGCGGACACCCTTCATCAGCGCGCCGTCGGTCACGCCAGTCGCGGCAAAGATCAACTGCTTGCCGGGTGCGAGATCCTCGGCTTCATAGATTCGATTCTTGTCTTTGATCCCCATGCGTTCCAGCCGCTCTTCCTGCTCGGGCTTGACGACGAGGCGGCCGAGCATATAACCGTTCAGGCAGCGGACTGCGGCAGCCGTAATCACGCCCTCCGGCGCTCCGCCCGATCCCATGACCGCATGCACCCCGGTCCCAATGACAGCTGCTGCAATACCAGCTGAAAGGTCGCCATCGCCGATGAGCCGTATGCGTGCTCCGGCGGCGCGAATGTCGGCAATCAGCTTTTCGTGGCGCGGCCGCTCCAACACCATAACGACCAAATCTTCGACGTCGCGATCGAGCCGGCGCGCGATGTTCTTTAGATTGTGGGAAACAGGCGCGTCGATATAAACGGCATCCTTACACGACGGACCGACAACGATCTTTTCCATGTAGCAGTCCGGCGCGTTCAATAGTCCGCCGCGCTCGGAGGCGGCCAGGACCGTAATGGATCCGGGAGCTCCGGTCGCACAAAGATTCGTGCCTTCCAGTGGATCGACGGCGATATCGACTTCGGGAACTTCGGTTCCGTCCGGGAATTCCGCGCCCACTTTCTCGCCGATGTAGAGCATCGGAGCTTCGTCGCGCTCGCCCTCGCCGATGACGATCGTCCCCCGCATGGGGATTGAATCCATCGTCTTACGCATGGCTTCGGTGGCGACGTGGTCGCTGAGCTTGCGCTCTCCTTGCCCCATGGTGCGCGCGGAGGCGATGGCTGCGGTCTCGACTACGCGCAAAAACCGCGACGCCAGGTCGCTTTCAATGTTTTCTCCGTAGATACGGGCTTTGCCTTCCGGTCGAGTCTGGGTAGCCATACATCGTTCTCCTGCGCGTTTTGAACCCTCAAAGCGCCGGGTTGAGACTATATCGCAAGCGCAAACAGAATGAAAATACAGGATTTACCGAATCGATTTTGTTCACGCCGTCGCCAATGCCGACGCGCAGGCGCCGTGATATTCTCCTTACCCTGATTCGAATCGCCTATGCCGGATTCCCGCACGCTGACATTCCTTTGCATCACGACCTACGAAAAGGGGCAGGAGTTCATGCGCGAGTGTAAGCGGCAGGGCTGTCGCGTCATTCTGCTCACGGCGGAGAACCTGAAGAGCGCCGACTGGCCCCGCGAGAGTCTCGAGGACACCTTCTATCTTCCCGAAGAGATTGCCATTCCCGATATCGTCAAGGCAGTGACGCACCTGGCTCGAGGGAAAAAGATCGACCGCATCGTCGCGCTGGATGAATTCGACATGGAGACGGCGGCGACTTTGCGCGAGCACCTGCGGATCCCAGGCATGGGCCTGACCACGATGCGCTACTTCCGGGACAAACTGGCGATGCGGATGCGCGCTCTCGATCGTCACATTCGCGTGCCGGATTTTGTGCCTGTCGTAAACCATGGAGACATCCAGTACTACCTGGATCACGTGGCGGGTCCGTGGGTTCTCAAGCCCCGGCAGGAAGCGTCCGCCATCGGGATAAAGAAGATCCATGCGGCCGAAGAGTTGTGGCCGCTGCTCGATCAACTGGGAGACAAGCAGTCCACGTACCTGCTCGAGAAGTTTGTTCCCGGCGATGTCTATCACGTGGATTCGGTGGTTTCCGAGAACGAGATCTTGTTCTCGAATGTGAGCCGATACGGCAAGCCGCCGATAAATGTAGCGCATGGCGGTGTGTTCACCACGTTCACGGTTGCGCGCGGGAGCGAGGACGATTTGGCTTTGCGCGAGATCAATCGCGATCTGCTTGCAGCCTTAGGTTTGTTGCGCGGAGTGGCGCACGCTGAATTCATCCGCGCGCACGCCGATGGTGCCTTCTACTTCCTGGAATGCGCGGCGCGCGTTGGCGGGGCCTACATCAACGAGATGGTCGAAGCTGCCACGGGACTCAACCTATGGCGTGAGTGGGCGCGGATTGAAATTGCCGGTGGCGATGGAAGCTATGAACTGCCGCCTGTGCAGGAGGATTATGCCGGCGTCATCCTGTCTCTTGCTCGCCAGGAGAGTCCGGATACTTCGGCTTACAACGACCCTGAAGTCTGCCAGCGGATTAACCGGCACCACCACGCCGGGCTTCTGTTGAAGTCCTCCGATCCGCAGCGTATTCCTGCTCTTTTCGAAAGCTACGCGCAACGGTTCGCACACGACTTTATGGCTGTCGAACCACCCCGGGATAAGCCGACCGCATGAGTTTTTTTCGCGCGGGTGTTGCGGATCGCGCTACCATTTGCGCATGAGCACACCAACAACCTCACATCCGGCCCCGGTAGCGGAGCGCGCTGGGCCAGAACGCAAGGAACCGACGTTCCTGTTCACCGAGAAGAGTGTGGCCGAAAAGAGCGAGATCGCCCGCCGGTTTCTGGATACGCGCGAGCGCCTCAATGCCAACGTGGACAGGGCGAACAACTTCCTGGTGAAGCGGTTCTACAACATCGACCACAACACGTATCTGGAAGGCGCCGTGCCCGCAAAGATGAAAGAGTTGATGGGACTGGTGGCGTCCGCCTGCCTGCGTTGTGACGATTGCATTTTCTATCACGCCATTCAGGCCTACCGCCTTGGTGTGAGTCGCGCCGAGCAGGAAGAATCGTTGAACGTTGCGCTTGTGGTCGGTGGCAGTATTGTCATCCCACACCTTCGCCGGGCGTACGAACTGCTCGGGGAACTTTACGCCTAGTCTTTTCGTTTGAGCGAGGCGATGAAAGTGACGAGAATCAGCGCAATCCCACCGCACAGCTCCAATCGGTGAGGTCGATTCAGTACCCGCCAGCGCGCATCCGGAGGCCATGTTTCCGGCGCATCCCGTAGGGCATCGACGCAAGTGATGACACCCGACAGAAATCCGGTCGCGGTAGCAATGCGCCGCCCTTTACTGGTCATTCATCCTCGCATTTCTGCTTCAACTTAAAAGGCGTCGATTCCAGTAACGCTCTGCGCGATGATCAGCGAGTGCACGTCGTGAGTGCCCTCATAAGTCTTAACCGATTCCAGGTTCATGAGGTGGCGCATGATCGGATAGTCGTCTGCCACGCCGTTCGCTCCAAGAATATCGCGCGAGAGACGGGCGCACTCCAGAGCCATCCAGACGTTATTCCGTTTTGCCATGGAGATGTGTTGCGGCTCGATCTTCCCGGCGTCCTTCAATCGTCCAACTTGCAGCACGAGCAGTTGCGCCTTGGTGATCTCGCTGATCATCCACGTGAGTTTGTCCTGAACAAGCTGGTGTGAGGCGATGGGTTGATCGCGCCATTGTTTGCGCAGCAGAGAGTACTGGAGCGCACAGTCGTAACATGACATGGCAGCCCCGACCGCTCCCCATGCGATGCCGTAGCGCGCCTGGTTCAGGCACATCAGCGGAGAGCGCAGGCCGCCGCTCTTGGGCAGCAGGTTCGACTCCGGTACGTGGACATCTTGCAGCGAGAGTCCCGAGGTCACGGATGCGCGTAGCGACCACTTGCCATGAATGTCGTCGGCCTTAAAGCCAGGGCGATCGGTTTCTACCAGAAATCCGCGGATGCGATCATTTTCGTTTTCGACCTTGGCCCAGATGATCGCGACGTCGGCGATGGTGCCGGATGTGATCCACATCTTCTCGCCGTTGATGACGTATTCGTTGCCGACCTTGCGGGCGCGGGTGCGCATACCGCCGGGATTCGATCCGAAATCGGGCTCAGTCAGACCGAAGCAACCGAGTTTTTCGCCTTTCTGCATGGCAGGCAGCCAGGCGTCTTTCTGTTCGTCGCTGCCAAACTCGTAGATGGGATACATGCACAGCCCGGATTGCACGCTGACGAAACTGCGCACTCCGGAATCGCCACGCTCGAGTTCCTGGGTCATGAGTCCGTACTCCACGTTGCCCATCCCGGCGCAGCCATAACCCTTGATCGAGGCTCCAAAGAACCCGAGTTCGGCCATCGGCTTGACGAGTTCGCGAGGGAAGCGCCCGGCTCGATTGCATTCTTCAATGATGGGGATGAGATTGTCTTCGATGAACTGCCGCGTGGTATCGCGGACGAGCTTTTCCTCGTCGGTGAGCAGGGAATCGTACTGGATGAAATCGACGCCGCGAAATTTGATGGCAGGCATGAAGAGTCTCCCTAACGAACTTGCAGAGTATCGTCCAGTGAATTGAATCGCTTTCGCAGCAGAAAACGTCAGTCACCGGAAGGCAAACATATGACGGTAGCAGGGGCTATCAATTGTGGTCAACGGGTGCCGTTTTCCAATGCGACTGGATACACCCCAGTCTCAAACGGGTTTCGTCAGGATATCTCTGACCCGTTCCCGCAGTTGTTCGGCGGAAAAGGGTTTCTCCATGAACTCGATGCTGTTTTTCGGCGACGGGGAGCGATGGACGAGCGATTCGCTGTATCCCGAAACGATCAGGATCTTGGTGTCGGGACGCTGTGAATGAATCTGCTCTGAGAGCTGGCACCCATCCATGCCACCGCAAAGCATCATGTCTGTAATCATCAGGGCTATCGGATCATTGTAGGACTCGGAAGTGGCCAGCGCTTCTTTGGCTGTGGAGGCGCTAAGGATGGTATAGCCACCGCGAGCCAGCATTGCGGTGGTCAGTTCCCGCAGATCGGGATCGTCTTCCACGAGCAGAATGGTGGCCGCGGTACGGGTGCGGGCTACCGGGCGCACCGTTGCAGCCGGCACCGCTTCCACCGAACCTTGTGCCCGAGGCAGGTAAACCTTGAATGTCGATCCAGTCCCCGGTTTGCTGTCAACCAGTAGGTACCCACTGCTTTGACGAACGATGCCATAGATAATCGAGAGCCCCAGCCCCGTTCCTCTCCCCATCTCCTTCGTGGTGTAGAAGGGCTCAAACAGGCGTGACATGGTCTTCAGATCCATGCCGTGTCCGGTATCCGAAACCGAAAGCACCACGTAAGAACCGGGTGGCACGGACCGGGAGTTTGAAATCAGCGTGTCATCAAGGTCGACATTGGCAGTGGAAATCGTGACGCGGCCTCCATTGGGCATGGCGTCACGCGCATTGACGACGAGGTTCAAAACCACCTGCTCGATCTGCACCGGATCGATATTGATCCATCCCGGTTCAGGATGCTGCTGGAATCTGAGTTCGATATTCTCGCCGATCAGCCGTTTCAGCATCTCTGACAGATTCCGCACAATTTCATTCAAGTCCAGTCGAGACATCCGCATGACCTGCTTGCGGCTGAAGGCCAGCAGTTGCCGGGTCAGGGCGGCGGCATGCTCGGCGGATTTTCGAATTGCTTTGATGTGAACCGGAATGCGCTCGTCCGAGGGGGAAACTTTCTCCGCCATCAAGTCGCAGTGTCCGACGACGATGCCGAGGATATTGTTGAAGTCGTGGGCTACACCGCCCGCCAGCCGGCCGAGGGCTTCCAGACGCTGCGCTCGGGAGAGTTGCTCCTCCAGCTTTTTTCGATCCGTGATGTCGCTGAACGTAGTGACGACACCCCTTTCCTTTGCGATGGGTGAGAAAAACGGCTCGGCATTGATCAAGATCCAGGTCGACTCACCGTCCGGCGTTTGCAGTCCCATGCAGACATTGGATTGCCGTTGGCCCGTCTGCAGCGCCACCATGGAGGGATGGGTTTCACCCGGGAAGGGAGAGCCGTCCTCGTGGATCGCCTTCCAACGTGGATCCACCGAGGTGAGTCCGAGAATCTGATCCTCGCTGAGTCCCAGAATGCGCTGCGCGCTTTCATTGCATGCCGTGATCCGGCCATTCTGCTCTTGAACGACTACGCCTTCCGCCATCGCGCTGACAACGGAGCGGTAGAGTTCCTCGCTTCCCCGCAGTTCGAGTTCTGCCGCACGCCGGTCCGTGACGTCTCGAATAACGGCTAAGGCGGAGTGTTCCTCTTCGGTATCGATGGGGCTCAGGTTTACTTCAATGGGGATCCTTGTTCCGTCCTTGCGCAGTCCGGTGAGCGATCGGACCGCTCCCATTGGCTGAGACTGCGGGTGCGAAAAGAACTGCCTCCGCAGTTCGCGGTGGGACGCTCGGGATTCTTCCCCGATCAGATTTTCCACGGGCTGGCCCTGTAACTCTTCCTTGCTGTATCCGAAGACTTTTTCGACTCCTCCGTTGGCCAGCGTGATGATGCCATTGCAATTGCAGATCAGCACTGCATCCGAGGCGGCTTCGAGGATGCATCGGAACCGCACGTCCGCAGTCTTGCGATGGCTAAGGTCATAGACGATGGAGCGGCACATCGCGAACTTGCCGTCTCCGTTCAGGACGGCGGTCGCACTGATGAGTACCGGGAAGGGAGATCCGTTTTTGCGGACGAATTCGAACTCCACATCCCGCAGCTTTCCCTCTCGTTTGAGCCTGGGGAAATTCCTCTCAAACACACGACGGCCCTCGGGAGACAGCACGTCGGGGAGACTCATCCGGCCAACAACTTCCTCCCGGCAGTACCCCAGCCAATCCAGTTCGGTGTCGTTGATGTGGAGAAAAATGCCGTTCGGATCAAGGGAGTGAAAACCACAGGGCGCGTGCTCGTAGAAGTCGAGCAGCAGTCGAGTCGAGGTATCGAGCACCGACATGCTCTACTCCGTCGCGGAAGATTGTCTTCCAGAATCATCAACGGGTCCGCCGGAGCGTGCAGTGATTGGAGGAGAGGCGCGAAGTGATTCGACTCACATCTGCGATATACAAATTCCGCAAAAGGAGAGCTCTGTGAGCGCTCACTTGCGTGTGCGAATCGCTCGTTGTTTGAAGGACGGGATCCAGCGGGGAACCGTGCTGCGATAGTCTTCGTAGGACGGCCCGAATTGCCGCAACAGCGCCGGTTCTTCGTAGAACACGACGAAAAAATGCGCCGTCAAGAGCATCAGCGCTGCATAGGCGGCGAGGTGAAACGTGCGAAAGACTGCCGCCTCGCCGAGAATGACGAGCGCCACTCCGATATACATCGGATTGCGAACATATCTGTGCAACGCGGTGGTGACAAGGAATTTCGTCGGGGCAATGGGGGCAGGAGTCCCCAGTCCGCGCGCGGCGAATTCCCATGCGCAGCGGAAGTACACGGCGGCTCCGCAGACGATACATACGATTCCCATCCAGGTTAGTGGCCCTGCGCGTGGCATGGTGAAGCCGCCAACAATCCAGCGTGGGATGAGAATGGCAACTGTTCCCGGTACGACGATGGTAAATAGACCAGTATTGAAAATCGGCCAGAAGGGGCGCGCCATAAGCAGAACTCCCCGGTGCAAGACAGCCGGTACGACGTTACTGTAAAATCAATGCCGACGGAAGAGAGTCCAGACGCAGCTTCAAAGCTTCCGAGTGGATCCCGCGAACCGGGTCGCGATTTCGATAAATCCCATCCACCATCCTTCGCACTCAAAACGTGCGGAGCGCTGCGCACACATTCGATACATCAGGAGACATCATCATGGCAGTGGGCGCCAAGATCGCAAAAACAGCAGACCGCAAGAAGGTCATGGATACCACCAAGAGCACGGATTGCCCGAAGTGCGGCAAGCCAACACGCATTGTGAAGCGTGTAAAAGACCGCGAACGCAATGTTCCGGGCGGGATCTATATCTCGTGCTCGGGCTGTGAGTTTTTCGAGAAGCTGTAAAGCAGTTTCAAGTTTCGGGTTTCAAGTTTCGAGCGGGAATTTCCATTCTCTGTTTCGGCTCTCCTCTTTTTACGGTGCACCCTAGTTACTGAGATCACGAGCTAACGTTGTGGCTTCCTCGAGATCGCGCGCAAGAACGTCTGCGACTCGCGGCGAGGCTTGCAGAGAGTGCCTCGCCGGATGTCGCCTACGCTAGCTGCTATTCCTCAGGCTACGCGTCTTATCCCTGCCTTGTCCGAACCTTGCTGGCTGGCAGGTTTTCCTGACAGTGAGCTTGGAGCGTTTAAGTTAGCACCCTGGTGAATGCCGACTCCAAGACGTTCGACAAGTTCACCTCCCAACCAGCCGCTAACGAGCGCCAAACCGACCCCGATAAAGGACAGGGCAAGCGCCAGCGAACCGGGAGACTGTGGATTGGGCCGGCGCAAAAACCAGCTCACGATGAACAGCAGCACGACAATGACATTCGCGCCGCCGTGCCAGAGCCCAATGGCCTTGGCGCGTGTACCCGAGGGAATCCCAACCCAATCGAGCAGCCCGAAGACCGCGGCTAACAAGCCGCCAATGATCCCTGCTGCGATCATCCAGTAGGAGATGCCGTACCAGGATGTGTCTGCTGTGCTGAGCCCCACAATATCGAAAGCCAATGCTGTTGCGAGCAGCCCCAAAGGGAAGACGATGAGCATCGGATGAACGAGGTGTCCTAACAATCGCATACGGAATTCCTCCTCACTGAAATGAGTAGCGCGCGCCTCTGTGGTTACGATGCGGGCGCCGAATTCCATGGGTCTACAGGAAAAAGGGCAATCGGCCGGGAGGAAGCTGTAGTGGTGTCAGGAAACTGGCACGAGGTTACCGACTGATTTGCTCGGCAACCGTTCTGTCCTTGCAGCCGACATTGCGCTTCAGGATCCCGCGGAACTCCTCTAATTCTTGGGCATTGAACGCGCGCTTCGGTATCGGGAGGTAGATTCGTGGTTGCGGGAATAGCACGAAGACAGTCTTACCTTCCGCGTAGACCTTTGCAATTCGGGCGGCGGAATGGCCGGCTGCACTGCCTGTGCTCGTAGTTATCTAGTGATGCAAGCCCAGCGCCGTCATCAACGCTCCATCCAGTTCGCCGATCTTCGTAGGAGAGAGCCTGCCGACAAAGTTCGTAAGCTCCACCTTGTGCAAGCTGACGAGGCTGTCGCAGAATACCCAGCTTTCGTGCTTCATTCCTTCCTCAATGCCAATGGCAACCTGCGTAGCAAATCCATGGCCGCGGCTGAAAATGGGAGCACAAATGACAGTTGGGAATCTGGAGTCGATGAGGACTTGGCGGCTCACCACGACAAAACTCCTGAAGAGTTTTGGATCGTCATTGGGTTTGCGAACTCGATAAATCTCGCCGCGTCTCATTTGTGCAATTCGTCGGGATCGGCCTGGTACCGCAAGACATCCTCTACTTCCGGGACCAATTCATCGGCCACACGGTTCAAAAGCTCGAGTTCGCGAGCTTCGGTCCGGGCGCGTTCTAAACTCCGCAAATATTCGCGTAGGACGTCCTCGATAAAAGCAGAACGCGACTGCCTGGGCCCTGCCATCCGGTCGATATCACGAAGGATCTCTTTCGAGAGTGTGACAGATGTCTTCGCTTTCATACCACTACTATACCACCTAGGTAATACGAGGAGAACACCGTCCCATAAGTGTCATTGGAAAGAGTAAGTTCGCCTGGGTTAGCCGATCTGCTGGAGGATTGCGCTTGCTTCAGCTGCCGGGTCGGCCGCCTCGGTGATCGGTCTTCCCACGACGATGTGAGTTGCCCCTGCCGCAAGGGCTTGCGCTGGAGTTACAACGCGCACCTGGTCTCCGATCGCGCTGCCGGCAGGGCGCACTCCCGGCGTCACAATCGCGAACTCATGCCCGAGCTTCGCGCGCACGGCAGCAGCCTCACGGGCCGACGTCACGATGCCATGGCAGCCATTGGCCAGCGCGACTTTTGCCAGCCGGACTACGCTTCCTTCCAGTCCGCCATCCATCCCGATTACATCGAGATCATCCCCGCCCATGCTGGTCAGAACCGTGACCGCCAGCACCATCAACTCGGGATTCGCTTTGGCCGCATCCACGGCCGCGCGCAGCATCTTATTGCTGCCGGAGGCATGCACGGTGAGCATACGTACGCCGAGCTTGGCAGCTTCGGCGACAGCCGAGCCGACGGTATTTGGAATGTCGTGATACTTCAGGTCAAGGAATACGCGGCGTCCCGAGGCGACCAGATCCCGCACAACTTGCGGGCCTTGAGCCGTGTAGAGCTGCATGCCGACTTTGTAGGTCAGGGCAGAATCGCCCACCGCCGCCACGATCTTCTGGGCGGCGGTGGACGATGAAACGTCAAGCGCAACAATCAGCCGTTCTCGTGGATCAGTTCCGCGAACGGGACTGTCTTTCCGGATGAGGTTTGGCAGAGAACCCATCCGGACCAGTCTAAACGAGTTTTACGGGAGTTGCGCTACAGGGGGATGGTTATAGGCGACCGTCTGATAAGCGAGCTTTTGCTGGCTGGGGGGTACCAGGTCCAGACGGACACGCTGCAATCCGCGATGGCGGATTTGCAGGGCTTGGGCAGCGCCGTACGACAGGTCGATAATGCGACCCGGAACGATCGGTCCGCGGTCATTGACCCGGACCACGACGGCCTTGCCGTTGCGCAGGTTTGTCACCCTCACAAAGCTTCCGATGGGAAGCGTGAGGTGCGCCGCGGTCATGTCGTACATTTCGTACGGTTCGCCACTGGCAGTCGGTTTTCCCTGAAAGTTCTCGCCGTACCAGGAAGCTGTCCCAACTTGAAACGGCTTCGCTTTCGCTACCTGTGGGCGGACTGGGGTTCTTGCCTGAACAGAACTACTTGGAGCCGGTTTCGCCTCCGAGATGTTCGGTCCCTGAGCCGCTCCCAGGCCGACGATCAAAAAGCCGATCGCCAATCCTTGAGCTAAACGTCTTCGCATTCAGTTCTCCTCGCATACTCAAAAGTGCCCTTTGGCCTTAAGGCTGGTATTTAGCTGCAGTTTCCAAATGCTATCGGCGTGCCAAACTAGTGTCAAGGCGAAATGGCCAGTCGGACGGTGACGCCGTAGTAATAGAAATCTTACGTAACCCATTGCAAATGAATGGTAATGTCCTAATTCGCCTTTGTTTCAGCAAGCTTACGTATTTACCAAGTCGTAAATGGCCCGTTGGAAGCGAGAAGGTAGAATTTACAAGCTCCTTGGAATCAACGGCTTACAGTCTGTATGGCTATAACCTACATGGAATCATGTAGTTGCGCGTGTACTCTCGACCGTGGCCGGTGAACTTTTTTCTACGCTGGTGCTGAAAAGTAACTTCCCAGGCCAGCCGATAAGAGGCTCTTGCGCTCTGAATCCGGGGTAAGATCAGGACTCGAAGCCATGCCCGAAAAGCCGCCAGTCGTACTCACCATCGCAGGATTTGATCCCTCTTCCGGCGCCGGCGTCACCGCCGACATTAAGACCATCGCTGCCCATTCTTGCTATGGGGTCGCTTGCATTACGGCCATGACGGTTCAGTCCACGGCCGGGGTCAAGCGCGTGGAAGCGGTCGATGCTGCCCTGGTCGCGGACACCCTGCAAGAACTTGCCAGTGATCTGGATATCGCCGCCGTGCACATCGGAATGCTCGGCTCGGGAAAGGTAGCCCGTGCGGTCGCCGAGTTCCTGGCTGGACCGGGCAGCCGAGGTGGCTCGGCGGGGCGTATTCCGAATATCGTGCTGGACCCGATTCTGCGGTCCTCATCAGGGGCGGACTTGCTCGATCCCGCTGGAACCAAAGTACTTATCGAGCGCCTCATACCCCTGTGTGATGTGCTGACCCCCAATGTGGACGAAGCCAGTGTCCTCACGGGACTCAAGGTAAGAGATTTGGACGAGATGAAGGCGGCCGCTGCGAAACTGCATGAAATGGGAGCGCCGGCCGTGGTGGTCACTGGGGGGCATCTCGACAAAGCGATGGATCTCTTGAGTTTCAAGACCGAACGAGGGCCAGTCGAGCAGGAAGTGTTCAAGGCCGACCGACAACGATCGAACTCAACTCATGGGACCGGGTGCGCTTTTGCCACGGCTATGGCTTGCCACTTGGCGCTAGACCGCGGACTGGCCGAAGCGACCCTGCTGGCCAAGACCTATGTAAGTGCCGCGATTTTCAATGGACAGCCGCTCGGAAAAGGAACCGGACCGGTGAACCATCTTTATCGGATGAACCAGCAGCGTCGTGCGGCGATCACCGGAGGCGAGTCGAAAGGAGCGGAGTTCGTGGACGCGGACTTCGCTGAAATTCTCTATGGAGAAGGAAGCGGCAGTCGGTCGGACAGCCGCCAAGTGCAACGGAAGACACAACAGTTCTGCTGTCAAGTGCAGCGGGCGCTGAATCTCGCGCTCGCGGATTCAAACGTTGCTGGCATTGGCTGCGAACTGTTTGTAGATGAGGTTTCGCCAGCACCTGGTTGCGGCCATCTACTGGTCCATATCGTTGTGCAGGATGGCTACTCCGTCGTCGATGCGATGAGCGCGCTCCGGCGCGATGCATCGCGTTTGCGGTCGGAAGTGGCGATGGCGATCGCCAGAAAGCGAGCGCCAGAACTGTCGTTTGTGCCGGTCTCGGTGCAAGGAGGCGACGATGAGTGATTCGTCGATGGCTCCGCTCCGAAGCTGGCTAGCTGCTCCACTGGATCGAGACGTGTCGGAGGCGCTTGAGCGAATCCGGTGCGCCCCAGATGTTCAACAAGTCGCGGTGATGCCCGATGTACACCTTGCCGCTGAGGTGTGCATCGGTGTCGTTGTCGCGACTTCTCACCTGATCTATCCCCAGGCAGTGGGAGGCGACATCGGATGCGGCATGCTGGCCGTCGCGGTTGACGTGGAGGCCTCCGCGCTGAAGAATCCGAAGACTGCCGCACAGTTGCTGAACGAGATCGGGCGTGCGGTACCCTCGCGCAGACACAACCGGAACGCGGTAATTCCTCAACCTGCCGAGATAGCAAGCGATCCGCTCAGTCATGCCCGCCTAGAGGCAATTCGCCAAAAGGAGGGCGAGATCGAGTTCGCAACTCTCGGCAGTGGAAACCACTTCCTTGAGATGCAAGCGGACGAAGAGGACCGGCTCTGGCTGATGGTGCATAGCGGATCGCGAGCGCTCGGGCAGGTGATCCGCGACCATCATCTGGCGCGCGCGCAACCGGTCGAAGGGCGACTGCGTGCGCTCGATGCGGAATCGGATACTGGCAAAGAGTACCTTCACGATGTCTTGTGGGCCCGGCAATTCGCCGCGGCTTCTCGCAAGGCTATGGCAGAGGAAACCGGCAAGGTGCTGACGCGAACGTTGAAGTGCAGCATCAGTTGGGAGACGATGATCGCCATCGATCACAATCATGTCGCGCTTGAGCGTCATGGCGAGCGCGAGTTGTGGGTGCATCGCAAGGGCGCAATGTCCGCTCAACAGGGACAGCCCGGAGTCCTGCCAGGGTCGATGGGCAGCCCCAGCTTCCATGTGGAGGGACGCGGCTGCGAAGAGGCGCTTTGTTCGAGCGCTCACGGTGCAGGCAGAGCCTCTGAGCCGGGGCGCGGCGCGGAGCAAGTTCAGCGATCGCGATCTTCGGCGTCAAATGGAAGGCGTTTGGTATGACTACCGGTTGACAGGCAAACTCAGGGACGAGGCACCTGCTGCGTTTCTTAGTTGTCGTGGTCTTGCTGCTCTGAGTCGCGCTTTTTGAGGAGAATGCCGGCGACGAAAGCGGCGGTTGCTGCCAGAAGCCATTCCGCCCGGTAGAACTGGATGGCTTGCCAATCGACCAAGGTCTTCGCGGTCAGAAGACCAACCAGAAGAGCACCGGCAACACATGCCACGCCAATCACAAAAGCCACCAGCGAGCCCGTGGACAGGCCTATACGCCGCTTGATCTCGTGAAAATGCAGGTAGCGTAACCAAGACGGGAAACTGCTCCTTTGCACTGCGGTCACGCAGACCTGGAATCCCTCTATGACGTGTTTCCACAAATTTGCAATCACCGCCGCATCAGCTTTCGTGGCGTCGCTTACCGCCATCGGCCGGCGGTGGCCGCATGAATGACAGAAACGTGAACCTGAAAGGTACTCAGAGCCGCATCGCGAGCAGGCTTGCGCCATCATCGGGACGGGAGCGTGCGCACTCCCATCTTCAGCTACCACAGGGGAGGGGGGGCGCCAAAATTCTTGCGGCGTGCCATGAACTGCTTCTGCCATAGGATCCTATTTCCGGTTGCCATCGGAATGGCATTCCAAACGCCAAAACGCAGTTTTTGGTAAGTTATTGCGCAGCAAATACTTGCAAAGATTTAAAAGGTACGTCCACAGCTCCACGCGGCAATAATTACGCGCGCTAGCGAGTAAAGATGCGCTGGTTACGAAGGCCCTTGCTCTTCCAGGAGAGAGCCTCGTCTCGCGAACAAGACTGAAACCACCGCGACTCGAATGCGACGGGCAGGACAGAATCCGGAACCACAATTCTCGAGCTCCATTCGAGAACTGTGGTCCTGCCTCCTCGCCGTTTCTTCGCAGCTGGGATTCTCTGCGAAGCTGTGGAAATTATAGGGAGCGGGCGCCGAAATGCCAGTTAGCAGCCGTGGCACGTGGATGGCGTTCTTGGTTCCACTGGCGGGATCCGCATAGGACGCGTAGCGGGAACGCGCAACTCGAAGTTCGTTTAAACTAGTGCCATCTGCTCCCGATTTTGTGAGACTAGAGTCTGCATGATATCTGTGCCGCGTCCCTTGACCCTTACTGCTTTCGTGTTTCTCGTCGGTTCCTGCCTTGCCGTCTCCGCTCAATCGCAAGCCGCGCATGGCGCTCCGCGCGACTCCCAAACCGACCTCGCATTCGACCACTTCTACAACATGGAGTATGACCGCGCGACCCAGGAATTCGAGAAGATTGTCGAGAAGCGTCCGAACGATCCCTTCGCAATCAATCACCTACTCACAGCCGTCCTGATGCGCGACCTGTATGAAACCGGCTCCATGAACACGGGCGATTATCAAAACGACAGCTTTATCGGACGCGCCCCTCGGCCGACAGATCAGAAGACTAAGGACCGGATAAAAGAGCTGGTCCGTCGCGCACAGAATCTGGAAGAGCAGCAGCTTAAGGCGAATCCCAACGACATCAATGCGATCTACTGCCGCGGAGTGACGCGGGCGCAATTCGCGGTGTACACGGGTATCGTCGAGCGCGCATGGTTCTCGGCGTTACGCAATGCAGTCGGTGCCCGGCACGACCACGAGCGCGTGATGGAACTTGATCCCAGCTTCATCGATGCGAAGTTGGTGGTCGGTACCCATAACTACGTCGTTGGCAATCTGCCGTGGAGCGTCAAAGTCGCTGCCGCCATTGCCGGACTCAGCGGGTCGAAGGAGAAAGGGCTCGCTTATCTGCGCGATGTGGCTAAGAGCGATGGCGAGAATGCGGTTGACGCCAAAGTGATGCTGAGCCTGTTCCTGCGCCGTGAGCACCAATACGAAGAGGCTCTCGGCTATATGCAGGAACTGGCATCCAAATATCCGCATAATCACCTCTTTCCGACCGAAGTCGCCAATTTGGAGCGCGCGGCAGGACGCCTCTCCGATGCCGAAGCCGAATACCGCAAGGTGTGGCAGAACGGCCGGGAAGGGAAGTACGGTAATCTGCATTACGAGCTGGCTGCCTGGGGTTTGGGGGAATTGCTGCGCAGCAAGAAAGATCTCGCGGGGGCGGCCGCAGCTTACGACCTGGTGAACCAGGCACCGAACCCGGATCCCGACATCCTGCAAAAAGCCAATCTCGCTGCCGGCGAAATGTACGACCTGATGCAGAAGCGCGAGTTGGCCATGAAAAAGTATGAGACGGTTCTGGCCGGCAATGCCAGTTCCGGCATGGCTGACCAGGCACGGCGGTACATCAAAGAAGCCTACCGGGAATAGCGAACTTCTCGTACCTAAACTGCGTATCATCCAATAGAGGCGGAGCTATGTACTGCAACTATTGTGGAAAAGTCATTCAGGACGATGCTGTGGTATGCGCCTACTGCGGGATTCGGGTGGGTGCGAATCTGGCTCGACGAAAGCTCATTCGCCCTCGCATGGGGCGCAAAGTTGCCGGGGTTTGCCTTGGCTTCTCGGAGTACTTTGACATTGATGTCACGCTGGTTCGGGTCGTATGGCTGATCGTTGCTTTCATGACCGTGATCGGATTTCTATCGTATCCAATCGCGTGGATCATCATGCCTGAAGAACCGTTGCTGCTCCCGGCGCCCCCGATCGGCGCGCAGCACGTCCCGAGTAGTTAGTGGCCTTCTTGTCCAGGCCCCGGACGACCCTACTCGGACTGTGTTTTAATCGGCTCCATGGAGCCGATTCCTTCCCATCAGATCAACAGCGGCGACGCAGAAATCATCTATCGAGGCAAAGGGAACGGACCCGCCGTCGTTCTGCTTCATCCCTTCCCGGTCAACCATGAATTCTGGCTGCCGGTCATTGACGCACTCTCGTCCCGCTACCGTTTGATCTTTCCGGATATGCGCGGGCATGGCGACTCCGGAGTAGGCGAAGGCCCTGCGACCATGGATAAGCACGCAGCGGATATCGTTCGCGTGATGGATGACGCCGGAGCCAGCCGCGCTCCTCTGATCGGAGTATCCATCGGCGGATACGCGATCTTCGAATTCTGGCGGCAGCACAGAAACCGGGTGTCGGCGCTGGTGCTCTGTAACACCAAAGCTCCGGCCGATAATACCGAAGCCCGGGCAGCGCGTTTGCAGGCAGCGAATGACGTTCTGCAAAAGGGAACCGAGCCTTTCTTTCAGGGCATGGTGCAGAAAGTCCTGAGCCGGACGACGCGCGAGACGCGTCCAGATCTGGTAGAGGGCGCGCTACGCATGATGAGGAAGATGTCTCCGCAAGGCGTAGCACAGGTGCAGCGGGGCATGGCGGAGCGTCCGGATTCGGTCGACACTCTGAAAACCATCAACGTGCCGACTCTGCTGATTACTGGCGACGAAGACAACCTGACTGGAGTAAACGAAGCCGAGTTGATGCGCCAACATATCAGCGGAAGCCAGATGCGTGTTATTCCCAAGGCAGGCCACTACTCGCCGTATGAGCAGCCGGAACCCGCCGGGCGATTGCTTCGCCAGTTCCTGGACAGCATTTCCTGAGACAGAGGAATCAGTCGTAGAGATGTGGCTTGCTACGTCGCTCTGGCCAGGAAGGCCCAGCGAGCAGCGTCTTTACAGAAGCGAACAGTGCGCTCTACTTATGGAATTGCGCACCGCAAGCTCATATTGGACTAAAATCGTCACGCCATGAAGAACGTCATTTTTCTCTCGCTTTCCCTGGGTCTCGGATTGATGGTTGTCGCGCAATTGCATGCGGCCGACCGTCCCCGCATTACCGGCATCGACCATGTCGCCTTCTACACCACTGCTCCCGACGGCGTGCAAAAGCTGTATACGCAAACTCTGGGTCTGGCCTCGGCCGCAGCCATCGAATCCGGCGAGACCGTTCGTTATATGGCCGGCAAGCAATGGATCGGATACAGTCCTGCGCCCGACCCGAAGGCGACCGACCGCATGGATCACGTGGCGTTCACCACGGAAAATATTGTGGCGCTGCGGCGCTATCTCATCGAGAAGGGAGTCAAACCCTCCCAGATCGAAGGCAAGTCCGACCATAGTCTCAGCTTCATGACCAGGGATCCCGAAGGACACAAGATCGAATTCGTCGAGCGCGGCAAAGGGAGAGGTCCCCCCAGTGCCCGCATCAGCCGTTTCGCATCGCCTGATCCACGTCGGATTCCTCGTCTATAAGCCCGACGCCGAGGATCATTTCTATCGCGAGATTCTCGGCTTCCGTCCGTACTGGCACGGCGGCATGAAGGATAACGTGACGGACTGGGTTTCCATTCAGGTTCCCGATGGCACAGACTGGCTCGAATATATGCAGAACCAGCCGGAGCATCCGGATCTGCGACTGACCGGAGTGATGAATCACTTCTCGCTCGGCGTCCCCGAAATGCCCAAAGCCCAGGCTCTTCTCGAGTCTCATGGATGGAAAACGCACGGTGACGAACACGCCCAGATGGGCCGCGACGGCAAGCGTCAGTTGAACGTCTTCGATCCGGATCTAACCCGAATCGAGCTGATGGAATTCGCACCCGCAGAAAAGCCATGCTGCAGCGATTTCACCGGCCCGCATCCGACGGAGTAGCTAGAGCATTTCTCTGTGGCTTCTCTGTGTCCCCTGTGTTTAGTTTTCAGGAGCTCTCCGGGAGCGCAGAGGACCGCAGTCGAATTTGTTAGAATTTCGCCGAATGGCAACCACATGAATGAATTCACTCTGGTTCCCGCGGGAACAGTCGCAACGGCCAAAGGTGACGGCCAGGCCGTTGACGTGAGCGCCGTCTCCGGACGTGTTCTGCTCGCGACGCTCTCGATCACAAAAATCATCGAGCAGGAATCGCTCGACATCAGCATCTTCGGATCTTCCGACGGCACGACCTGGACGCCGAAATCGATCGCTGCCTTCCGTCAGGAGTTCTATGCGGGAGAATCTCCGTTGCTGCTCGACCTGAGCGCGCATCCGGACGTGAAGTTCGTTCGCGCGCACTGGGAAGTCGCACGCTGGGGACGCGGCACCGAAACGCCGATGTTCGAATTCGGCGTGACGATGAAAGAAGTCCCGCCAGAGATACTGAGAGAAGCTACGGCGGAGGCCAAGGCCGCTCGCCTAGAATTGTTGATCTTGAATTCTGATTGTTGAATAAAGGGCTGGACTGCAAGACCGCTCGCGACCGATTCATTCAACAATCACCATCCAACAATTCTTTCCGACTCCATCCGTTATATTGATCACAGCATGAACCAATCGCAAGTTATCGTGCGCCCGGCGCGCAATATCCGCGGGACTGTGCAACTGCCCGGAGACAAATCCATCTCGCATCGTTATGCGATGCTGGCGGGAATTGCTGACGGTCCGTCGCGCCTGGAGAACTATTCCACGGGCGCCGACTGCGCCAGCACGCTCGCATGCATGCGCGCGCTCGGAGTGGGCTGGCAGCGCAATGGCAACGTCGATTGAAGTCCAGGGTAAGGGCTCGGATCTTTCGACGCCTTCTACGCCACTTGATTGCAGAAATTCGGGTTCCACCATGCGCATGCTCAGCGGCATTGTGGCCGGACAGCATTTCACCAGCGAGATGATAGGCGATGAATCACTGTCACGCCGCCCCATGGAGCGCGTCATTCAGCCGCTGACAGCCATGGGAGCACAGATCGAATCGCAGCAAGGAAAGCCGCCTCTTGCGCATCACGGGCGCGCGCTTAAACGCAATCGACTACAAAATGCCGGTGGCCAGCGCGCAGGTGAAATCGTGTCTACTGTTTGCCGGACTCTTCGCCGAAGGTGAAACTCGCGTCGAAGAATCGTTCCGGACACGTGATCACACAGAAGTCGCGCTGCGTGCTTTCGGAGTGCATCTGGATCGCAAGAGTGTCGGATCCGGGAGCGAGGTCCGCATCAAGGGCGGACAACGGCTGCATGGCGTCGAAGCTCGAATTCCCGGGCGACCTTTCAAGCGCGGCTTTTTTCTTGTGTGCTGCCGGATTATTTCCCGGATCGCAACTGGTCATCCCGAATCTGCTGATGAATCCAACGCGCGCGCGATTGCTCGATGTTCTGATGCAGATGGGACTTGCGCATCTCCGTGACCCAACTCGACGAGATTAATGGCGAGCTTGTCGGATCGCTGCAGGTCGAGGGCGCGCAGCTGAAATCTGCCACGATTGCCGGTGGAGATTCCGCTGCACTGATCGACGAGATTCCGGTGCTGGCTGCCATTGCTCCCTTCACAGAGCAGGGAATCGAAGTGCGGGACGCCAAGGAATTGCGCGTAAAAGAATCCGACCGCATCCGGGCAGTCGCCACCAACCTCCGACGAATGGGGGCGCAGGTCGAAGAACGCGAAGATGGACTGAAGATTCCCGGCGGCCAGTCGCTTCATGGCGCCGAGATCGATTCCTTCGAGCGATCATCGTATCGCCATGGCCTTCGCCGTCGCCGCACTCCGGGCGGAAGGGGAAACGCTCATTCAGGGCGCCGAAGCTGCTGCCATTTCGTATCCCGCATTCTTCCAGGCCCTTGAAGGACTCGCGGAACGCTGATTCCGGGTTTCCTCAATCTCCTCTCAACTGCGAGATTTCACCCACAGTAACTGCGGGGCAATCACCATAGTGATCTGCCTTTGTTTTTCTCCCGCGTAGAAAATACCCCATACGCGGCAATCCTTGTCGCATCGACATACGCCGATTTCTGGGGGAAACAGCATATGAGTTCCAAGATCACTTTGTGTGTGGTGCTCGGACTGGCGTCCGCAGCTTTCGCGAAAGATCCGAAGCCGTACCAGACGGGCAAACTTCTGCAGATGGATTCGGTCCAGTGTGGCATGGCGGAAAAAGACGCCAAAAGTTTTGCCGGGGAAATGCTCGGCACGGACTCCGGCAGCAAGAAGACGCAAGAAGTTCTCTGCCAGGAGTATGTGCTGCAGACTGAGCGCGTGATCTACCGCATCCGTCCGCGGGATGAAAAGCATCCCGTGCTGCTTCCGGTCGGCGAGCGCGCGCAATTCCGGCTGCAGAAAGACAAGATGCTGCTCCGAGTCGAAGATCTCGACAGCAAAGAACGCGAGTACGTCGTAGTCTCGATGACGCCTCGGTCTGACAGCGACAGCGCCGATGCCTCTTCGCCGCACACCAATCATCTGCAATAGTTTCTGACCGGCTGCAACCCATGGAACGGCGCGGGTTTGACCCGCGCCGTTTTTCCTGCCCGTCCGGCACAGAACAACCCTTCTTCAGTAGCAGCCTTTTTGTCCAACCCGCCTGATTGGACCCGCATCTCAATTTTCACTTCCGCCGATGGCTTTCCGCTCACTTCGGCCGAGTCCGAGGAAGTGGTGTGTGTGCGCGAAAAACTATTCAGGAGTAAACAAACATCCATGAAACGTCTTCTAGGTATTTTGGTAACGTCGCTTTTCTTTGCCGCTCCCGCTGTTGGTGGCACAGGAAAGTGGCCATATGGACCATGTCGAACTGGGCGCGTTCGTAAACTATTACCGGCTGAGCGATCCCGGTCCGACGAGAAATTTCCTTGGCCTTGGTGGACGCGCGGCCGTTGGAATCAGGCCTAGTGTCCAACTCGAAGCCGAAATGGCGTATGACTTCAAGCGGGACTACACCAGTACGTTTAGCAACGGCGTCACCACAACCGCTGTGACTTCGCAGCTTCGTACGCTGCATGGATTCTTCGGACCCAAATTTCAGACGGGCTCCGGACCGTTCCGAGCTTTTGTCTACGGGCAAAGTTGGCTTCGATAATTTCACCGTTACCAACGCCAACGCCCCAACCGGATTCACCAACGCTGTCGGGCTGGGCGAACGGTGCCACCTATTTCGCCCTGTACCCGGCGGCGGGTATTGAAGCCTTCGCGGGTCCCATCGGACTTCGCGCTCGAAGCGGGCGATGATGTCTTCTTCAACGGCGGCGCTCATAACAACCTGCGCGTCAGCGTTCGGTCCACAGTTCCGCTTCTGAGAAAATACGGAAGTTACGCACTGGGCGGCCTTCCGAGGCCGCTTTCTTTTTGCTCGCCTTTGATCTCCTCACAATCCGCTGTGACGCCTGTCACAGAGTTCGCACCGGTTCGCAATTAGCGTAGAGAGTGCCACGTGGAACCTGCCCGTGGCCGCTTTACGTGGATGCCAATCCACAACGCGTCATCAATCCATGGGTCGTCACCTTCTCGGTGATGCTGGCGACGTTCATGGAGGTGCTCGACACGACTGTAGTGAACGTGTCGATCCCTCATATCGCTGGAAATCTCGCATCGACCAACGAGGAAGGCACCTGGGTAGTCACTTCGTATCTGGTTTCCAATGCGATTGTGCTGCCGATCTCCGGATGGCTGGCCAATCACTTCGGTCGCAAGCGCCTGTTACTGACCTGCGTCGCCGGGTTCACGATCACCTCGCTGTGCTGTGGCTTGGCGACGTCGCTATGGCAGTTGATTCTGTTTCGCATTCTGCAAGGATTAACCGGCGGCGGATTGCAGCCTCTGGCCCAAGCCATCCTGCTGGAGACATTTCCGAAGGAGCGTCACGGCCATGCCATGGCTGCGTTCGGCATCGGCATTCTGCTGGCACCCATTCTCGGGCCCACGCTCGGCGGCTGGATCACTGACAATTACAGCTGGCGCTGGATCTTCTACCTCAATCTTCCGGTAGGAATTCTGTCGCTCATCCTGATGAATCGCTATGTCTTCGATCCGCACTACGTGAAGCGCGGAGAGGGCAAAGTCGATTTGTGGGGCATCGGATTCCTTGCCGTCGGAATTGGCTCGCTGCAAGTCATGCTCGATACCGGAGAGCGCAAAGATTGGTTTGCTTCCGGCTACATCCGCACGTTTGCCGCGCTCTGCGTGATCGGATTAGCCGCCTTGATCATTCGCGAACTGACGACGGATCACCCTGTGGTGGATCTGCGCGTATTGAAGAACCGGTCATTTAGCGCCGGTGTCTTTCTCATCAGCTTGCTCGGCTTCGTTCTCTACGCCAGCCTCGTCCTGCTGCCTCTGTATCTGCAGACGCTCATGGGTTACCCAGCCTACAACTCCGGGCTGGCTTTGTCTCCACGCGGAATTGGTGCGCTGCTGTTCACTCCAATTGCAGGACACCTGACGACCAAGACCGATCCGCGGCGGTTGCTCGTCGTCGGAATGGTGCTCGGGTCGATTACCATGTTCGATCTCGCGGGGCTCAACCTGCAGGCGGGTTTCTGGGACATCTTCTGGCAGCAAGTTTTTCAAGGTGTCGCTCTGAGTTTCCTGTTCATCCCTCTGATGGCTCTTGCCATGGCCAAGATCACTCCGGAGAAGATGGGCAACGCAACCAGCATATTCAACCTGATGCGCAATATCGGCGGCAGCATCGGCATTGCCGTCATGGCGACATTCCTCTCCCGCCGCACCCAGTTGCATCAGAATCATCTGATCGAGAACATCACGCCGGCAAGTGGCCAGACTTATCGGATGCTGATGGGCTTACGGGCAAACTTTTACGCGCACGGCGCCGACAGTGTCACCGCTGCGCGCAAGGCAATGACTGCCATGTATGGACTGGTTCAGCAGCACGCCGCGATGCTGGCTTTCGTGGAAGCATTCTGGGTGATGGGAGTTGTCTTCCTTCTGATGCTGCCCTTCCTGCCGATCCTGCAGTACTCGAAACCCGCGAAACCGAAGAAACCTGTTCGCACCTCGAAGTCGTACCTCTCTCCGGCCCGTTTGCCCGAGATCTCTCTGGAATCTAGCCATGAAATCACACCGGAAGAAGAAGTCCACGTTCTGCTTCACTGAAATATTCAACTCGAGCTCGGATCCGGAAACCATGTGGTAAAGTAGGTTCCAAATTCCGGCTGGCCGTGGGGGCCAGCGAAATTCCTCAGCCCTCCGTCTCGAAGGAGCATTCCATGGCGACCCTCCGCGACCTCATACGAGACCGCAAAACCTATTCGATGGAAGCCACACGCACCGTGCTCGAAGCCGCGCGTTACATGATGGAACACAACATTGGCGCGGTTCCTGTGTTGCGGGATGGGAACCTCGTCGGCATTCTCTCGGAACGCGACATCATGAACCGTGTGGTCGCTGTCGGCCGCACTCCCGGGACCACCGCGATTTCTGAGGTGATGACGCCGAATCCGCGCGCAGTCAACGCCGATGAAACCGTGGAGGAGTGTCTGTTCATCATGCGTGAATTCGGTTTCCGCCATCTCCCGATCGTGGAGGGCAGGGAGGTGCGCGGCCTGGTTTCGCTGCGGGATGTCCTGATGTACCAGGTGGCGGAGATCGAGCGGCAATCGCGCGGAGCAGCTTCTTAAGCGAATCGAAGGCGCCGCTATTTCGGCGCGGTTACCGTGAGGGTCACTGTCGGTGCGCTGCTCGTAGAACCCGTATTACTCGAAACTACTCCGTCGGTATCCACGCCCAGGATCGTGAAGGTGTAGGTATTCGCCGGCGTGGTCCCATTCGGTGTGCTCGTTGACGGATTGGCCGTGGTATTCGCGCACGCTGGCAATAGCAGAAGCGCGCCACTGATGATGAACAATCCCAGCAGCCCCCATGCTTTGCGCGATCGCTTGCCACCTGCCCCGACGCCCAAACAAACAATTCCCAGCATCGGAATCGCCAACCATAGTGCGAAGAAATTGTGCGGATGCAGGGTAGAGCCCGTCGTGATCGGCCCGTAGCTAGTAACCGTAATCGTCGATGAAACCGGCGTATTGCCGTTGATCTGTACTCCTTTTTGACCGGTAGGATAGGTAAACGAGCATACCGGGGCAATCGTCACTAGCGGCGTGATCGAACCGCAGAACAACGTGATGTACCCATTCGTTGGAGTCGAATACCCCGCCAACGGATTAACGGTGACGGTGCCTTCCGCGCCTTTTCCCGCTACCACGCTGCTCGGAGCCAGTGCAGTGGTCACGGTAATCGTGAACTGCGGCGCAGCCGCAAGGACCGTGAACGTGAGCGGTTCAGTAGTCACGCTGCCCGACCCATCTGTGCCCGTAACGGTGATCGTGTATCCGATCTGAGGAGTTGTGCCGGAGGTTGTAATCGTGGCGGATGCGCTCCCGGAACCGGACAGCGAAGATGGGCTCAGCGTGCACGTGGGAAACGAGTCACTCGTAATCTGCACGGTTGGAGTCACGGTGCACGATAGCGTAACCGGACCCGCAAATCCGTTTCCCGGTACCAAACTGACGACCGTCGAGGAGATGCCGCCCGGAAACACTGCATCGGGACTCAGCGGTGAGGCGCTCAATGTAAAATCCTGCGCCGAAACCGGGACTGTGAGGGCAAGGAGGGCAAGAAAGCAGAACGAAACCAGGCTGCCGCGCCCGGTCCACAGATTCCAGTTGGATTCAGACCCTTCGGATCTCAACATGAGCAGGTTGGCTTTCCAGTACCTTCGATTCCTGGGAGAGTCAAAAAGCTGCCCGGCCGTGATCCGCTACTGAAAAGCAGCGCACGACGGCTTCGATTACTCGCTCCCTACGGAATCATCCATACTACCATCCAACTTGCGGGTTGTGGTGGCGCGTCATCCTCCGGTCTGGACGATCTGGTAGGATCAATCAAGGCACCGTGACGATGACGCCGGTGCACGGTTTCGAGCCGCTGCGCCGGTAACTGTGCTGTACTGCGGAGTCGAAGTAGATCGCGTCCTCCGCCTCGAGCGTGAATTCTTCGCTGCCAATCTTGAGGACCAGCGTCCCTTTCATCACAAAAAGGAATTCGACCCCGGCGTGTTGATGAGGCTTGAGTTTTTCGGGGGCGACCTCCTGAAAATCGGCAAGAAATGCGCTCAGCTTGCGCTCCGTCGCGCGATAGTCGAGGCACTCGAAGTAGTACTGAACATCCTGCGCGCCCGGTCGCTCGGGGAAGCGAACTCGCTCGGCTTTTCGGACCACGCCCACCACACGGCGTTTCCGCTCATCGGTGAAGAAATAATCGAGACCGACCCCGAATACCAGCGCGATGCGCAGCAAAGTTGGCAATGTCGGGAAGAGCTTTCCTCGTTCAAGCTTCGAAAGCAGCGCGGCCGACAGGCCGGTGTGTTTCCCCAGTTCAACCAAACCCATGCTCTTGCGCAGACGCAACGTCCGCAGTTTTTCTCCGATCGAATACCGCCCCAAACCCTCAGAAATGGCTTCAGAGATCCCCGTCATAGTTTCTCTATATTAAAACAAATATTCTCATTAGTAAATTCATGAAGCAGAGCTTTACCCCTTCCTGCGAAGGGGCTGAGTCGCTCTTATTTGGGTTGCTGCTTCTTCTTGAACAGTCCCATGACGCTGTTGACGGGATTTTGCGGTTGCTGCTGGCCGGCATTGTTTCCCGGTTGCTGGGCTGAGAGGACGTTCTGCAGCAGTCCGGTTGCGATTCCCTTCACGTCAGGCGTGAACTTCGGATCAGAGGTTGTTCCCGGGATCCCAAAGGGAATCGACATTCCACCCACATCGGCCTTCATCTTGAACGCGAGTTCATTCGTGGGGCTGACCGTGCCCAGTCCGGTAAGGACGCCGATGGCAGGAACAGTCAGATTGATGTTGTTGGCCGCGGTGCCTTGCGGGGAGTTCTTGACGTCAGAACTGAAGTTCTTGATGGTCGTGTCGTTTCCGGTGTTCTTGCCACCGAGCGCGGAGATCGCAGCCATCTTGTCCCCAAGGTTGAAATTGGCCAGTTGGGTATTTTGCAGGCGCACCGATCCAGTCGTAACCAATTTATCAACTGGCCCGGTGCTCGCAGTCTGCACGTCGAGGTCTCCGCCTTTGAGTGTTGCCTTTGGAGGCAATATCACTCCAACCGCCGGCAGCATGGCCTCAAGATCATCCACCGGCATGTTCTGACCGTTCAGTTTCAGGTTCACGGTCGTGACTTTTCCATGGGCATCATAAGAGCCGGTCAGATGCGCAACAGCCTTTCCCATCGAGATGTCGCATTGCGGGATGGTTCCTGTTTCTTTCTCCAGGTTGTGCACGATCGCGAATTTCATATCGACTGGCTGCCCAGCGGGCGAACCCTTCGCGACAACCTTTAATTTCGCCACTTTTAACGTGCCATCGACTCTTGCCTCATGCCCATCAGACTTGACTGTGCCATCGAGCGCAGCGATGCCTGCAATCCCAGCTGCGGGATCAATAAATCCCGAGGCTGCCAGATTCATGTTCTGGACGTTGATCTTCGCATCGACAGGCGTCTGCTCCGCATTCCCCACATTGATCGGGCCGGCATTGCCCGTGAGTTTCATCGTTCCGCCAGAAGGCAGGTTGGCCGTCATCGAAAACGGGAACGAAGACGTGAAGGAGAAATTTGTTACCTGGATATTGACCTTATCGTAAACACGCTGCGGCATCGTCGAGTTGGCCTGCGACACGGTCAGCCGGCCGTTATTAATGTTCAGCTTGGCCACGGAGAGATTCGGATGTTCCGCAGACGGCGCATTGGTCGGCGTGGCGGTCTCCTGCGGATTCGTCGGCGCAGGTTTCGCGGTCGAGCCGGAGGGATTCGCCTTGGTTTCGGACTGGGCCGTACTGCCGCTCGCAGCGGGTTGCGTTTCTGCCGATCCGCTCTTCGTTCCCAGGCTGGAGAAATTCCATTTCTCTCCATTCGGCGACTTCACCAGGCTGATCTGCGGATCATTCAGTGTGAGGTCGGTGATGTTGATGACTTGCGAAAAAATCAGCGGCATCATCTCGACTCCGACCTTCAGCGACTTCGCCTGCACGAACGGAGACTTGCTGAATTGCGGGTCATCGGCGATCGCGATCTTGTCGGCCGACACGCCGCCCGATAACAGCGACAGTGAAATGTTCCCGACGGTCACCTGACGTCCCAGCGCGTCGGTAAGTTCGGACTCCAGTTTCGGCTTAAACGTATTTGCGTCGATGAAGAAGGGAATCGCGATGACCAGAACAATCAGAACAGCGATGATGATGGCCACAACTTTCAGGATGCGTTTCATAACGTGAACCTCCTGCCAGAACGGCAAAATAGCGGTCGTACTTGAAGGGAAACGTGCGGCCGGAAAAAGTGTATCACTGCGAATCCTCGAGTAGTTCGGGAGACGGTAACGGAGCGCTGGCCTTCTTCCCTTGCGAATCGGCGCCTGCCCGCGCCGCCAACTCTATTTCTTTATGAGCCTCGTCGTTGCGGCCCATGTGCCGCAGGATCTGGCCGCGGACATAGTGCGCATCGGTGCGTTCCGGATCGAACTTCACGGCTGCATCGGCCTCGGCCAGCGCCACAGAATATTTATTCTGTTTTTCGTAAATCTTTGCCAGACCAAGGTGGGACGAGACCAGGCGCGGATCTCTCCGCAGAGCTTCGTGATAGCTTTTTTCTGCACTCGCGTCATCCTGCATGAGCCAGTACACGTTTCCAAGTTGGTCGTAATTGAGAGCCATGTCAGGTTCGATCTTCGAATCCTTCAGGAATTCATCCTTCGCCGCCGCGTAGTCCTGCTTCTTCAAGTAAGCCAGCCCCATATTGAAGTGCACAAAAGGCAACTTGGGATTGGCTTTGGCAGCCGCCTCGAACTCCGCCAGCGCCGCATCATACTGGTCAAGATTCAGATGATATTTTCCGGCGAAGAGATGGTATTCAGGAGTGTCATTTCCCAGACGAACTAGTTGCGTCGCCGCACGCTCGTCCAACTCCTGCTTGCCCGCCCGATGCGCCGCATTCGAAAGCACATACAAATAGGGAAACTGGTTCGATTGCTGCGCCCACAACGGTTCTAAGGTGTTTGCTGCATCCGCCCAGCGCTCGGCGAAGAAGTAGCACAGGCCTAGCAGGTATAGGGCCTGAGTCTGGCCGGGCTGTTCCCGCACCACACTTTCAAACGCGGGAATCGCTTTCAGGAACTCATTCTGCCGGTAGTACGCCAGCCCGATATTGAGCCGTATTCCCGGAACACCCGGCATCCGGTGCTCCGCCTTCTGCAGATTCTGCAGGGCCTTGTCCCATTGCTTGCGCCGCATGTACACCACGCCGAGATTGGAGTAGGCGGCCCCGGATTGCGGATCGATCTGCAGCACCTCGCGGAAATCACGCTCCGCTGTATCCAGTTGCCCCTGTTGCAGAGCTTCTTGCCCGTGCTGGAAAATCTGCGCCGGATTGCGGCCTTGTGCGCCGTTGCCCGCCTGCGCGTTCGACGGGGATCGCGGATGCTGGCTGCGGAGCGAATCGAGCCCCGGCAATCATCAGCAGAAACCAGACGAAAGCTTTCGATGTGATGCGTGCGCTTGACACTGGTATTACTCTCTGCTGTAGTGTCCGCCAGCGTTCACTCGGAATTCAAGCGCGGTCCGGACGCTCAGAAAATCGAAATCTCCCCCGGGATGCCGATTCCAGAATTCGGCACAGGCTTGCATGGTGACCATTCGTGATGTGGCCAAGGAAAGCGGGTTTTCCTCAACCACGGTTTCGATCGTGCTGAACAACGCGCCCCTGGCGCGCTATATTCCCGCGGTTACGAAAAAGCGAATCGAGCGCGCCGCCCAAAAGCTCGGATACCGGCCCAACCAGTTTGCCCGCTCCCTGCGCAGCAAGCGCAGCCACACCGTCGGCGTCATGGTCTTCGACATGACCGATCCCTTCTGCACGCTGATTCTGCGCGGAATCGAGAACACTCTCTATCAGGCTTCCTATCTTCCCATCCTCACCGACGTGCATAACGAGGGCAGCCGCTTCGAGCGCTACCTGGAAATGCTGCTCGACCGCCGCATCGAAGGTCTGATCGTGGTCGCGAACTGGGTGTTTCTCGACATCAACCTGCTGGGCGATCTGGAAAAAAGCAGCATCCCGACCGCCATGATCGGCTGCGAATTGAAGACCGACTCCATCAGTTCGGTCATCGTCGATAACGAAGCTCGGCGGACATTTCGCCCTCGAGCATCTCCACTCCCTCGGACACCGCAAGATCGCCATCATCCGCGGGCCCAAGGCTCTGACCGACAGTTCGCCGCGCTGGCGCGGGATTCGGAACTGCGCCAGGGAATGTGCGTCTCGAACTAGATTCCCGCCTGATCATGGATTGCCGGAGTCCCGCGATCCCCTCTCCAGCTTCGAATCCGGCTACAAGCTGACTGAAGAACTGTTCCGCCAGAAGCGTCCGTTCACGGCGCTGCTGGCCTTCGATGACATGAGCGCGTTTGGAGCGATCCGCGCCCTCAATCGTGCCGGCGTCCGCGTTCCCGAGCAGTGCTCGGTCATCGGCTTCGACGATGTCGCTACCTCGGCGATCTACACCCCTTCGCTCACCACCGTCCGCCAGCCGATGGAGGCCATGGGCGCATCCGCTGTCGGAATTGTCCTCGACGGTATTAATGCCGTCCTCGAAAAACGCGACATAGCGAGCGTGTCACCGCAAGGTCGCGCCCGAGTTGGTCGTCCGCGAATCGACTCGCAGCCTCTCCTAAATCGAGAGACGGTATTGGGTACAGCCGCGGCTGTCGGCGGAGTGCGTTCGCGGTTGCCGCCAAGACTCCGTAAACGATTCCGCACAGAAAACGTTCGCTGGAAGCCCTCTATAGCGCTTTTTTCTTGACAGTGGATGTAACGTATAAACGCACTATTCATACGTTTTAATAACCCTGCTCGGGTCTCAATTCCAGCGGGATTCCATGTCGAATATGCGGTTCGAGCCGCACCAGCTCGAATTAGTACGGCAAGCCGACTGAACCGCGCAGGCCGACGCCCGCGCGAATGGGGAGCCATCACTATGAAATCTTCTCGTGTGCTGTTCGGGATCTTGGTGGTTCTGATGTTCTGCGCAGCGGCTTGGGCGCAGAACCGGCTCGATCACCGGGACTGTAGAGATCCGTCCGGGCGCCGCCATCGCAGGTGCGACCGTGATGATCACCAGCCCGGAGCGCGGCATCACCCGCGAAATGCACACCAACTCCACCGGCGACTATAACCAGTCCGCTCTGCCGCCAGGTAGTTACGACATTATCGTCACCGCCGCAGGCTTCAAGAAGTATCAGGCGAAAGGCGTGAAGTTCGATGTGGCCGAGAAAGCGCGCGTCGATGTCACTCTGCAAGTCGGAGCGGCCACCACCGAAGTCGTGGTGCAAGGCGAGAACGTCGCCCAAGTCGAAACCCAGTCTTCCGAACTCGCCGGAACGGTTACCGGCAAAGAAATCACCCAGCTTGAATTGAACGGCCGCAATTTCACTTCGCTGGTCACGCTCGTTCCCGGCGTTAGCAATCAGACCGGACAGGATGAACCCTCGGTCGGAATCAACGGCAGCGTTCCGTTCAGCATGAACGGCGGCCGCATCGAGTACAACAACTGGGAACTCGACGGCGGCGACAACATGGATAACGGCAGCAACGGCACGCTGAACGTCTATCCCAGTATCGATGCCATTGCCGAATTCAAGGTTCTGACTTCGAACTACGGCGCACAATATGGCCGCAATGGTTCCGGAACCGTCGAAGTCGAAACGAAGTCAGGCACGAGAGCATTTCACGGCGACGCCTACGAGTTCGTTCGCAACGACGTGTTCAACGCGCAAAACTTCTTCAATGATCCATCCCACGGCGGCACCGGCATCACCCTCCGTACAAAAAGAACGATTTTGGCTACACCTTCGGCGGACCGATTTATATCCCGGGCGTTTACAACACGAACAAGCAGAAAACATTCTTCTTCTGGTCGCAAGAATGGCGACGCGAGCGCGTCCCCAACACCTTCAACGTTCCAGTGCCCTACAGTGCGGAGCGCACGGGCAATTTCAGTGACGTTTGCCCGAACCCGCAGATCCGGTTCGATTCGCTGATTGCCCGATTGACCCGAACACCGGGACATATCTTCGTAGGCAATCAGGTTCCGGTGATCCTGCCGGCACGGCTCTTCTTCCGCTGATCCCGGTTGCGACCTCGGATGTTCCGGGCGCGTGCGAGCTTTCGTGCAAGAACAACGACCTTGCCCACGATTGGCGCGAGGAACTGTTCCGCGTCGACCACAACATCAACGAGCACAAACGTCTGACCTTCCGCTACATTCACGATTCCTGGACTACTATCGAACCGAGCACCATCTGGACGGGCTCCCGTTTCCGACGGTTCAGACGGCTTCAATGGGCCTGGCGTCAGCATGGTCGCCCGCTTGACGAGCACCATTTCGCCTACGCTGCTCAATGAGTTCGTCGCCAGTTACACGACGGACCATATTTCGTTTAAGTCCAAGGCGCTTAGCAGCTTCCTTCGAGGATTCGCAGATGGGCTCCCTCTTCAACAACGGTTTTGGAGGCGAAACTCCCCGCCATTACGCTTACCGGGGGCGCCGCGTACGGTGGCGGCTTCTATGAGGACCCGGCCGGCAGACTGGCCGGAAGGACCCTACAACTCGAACCCGACCTACACCTACCGCGACAATATGACGAAAATTGTTGGGCGTCACAATCTGCAATTTGGAGGTTATTTCGTCGCGGCGCAAAAGAACGAACTGAGCAGCGTGTTGCTGAGCGGCTCTCTGACCTTTCGACGTAGCCTCCGCGAACACTCTTGTGGTGGCAAGCCCTTGGAACTGGCAATCCCTTCGCCGACCTTCTGCATGGGAACATCAATAGCTTTTCTCAAGGCAGCAATCAGGTGAAGTTCTACAACCGCTACAAAATCTTGAACCGTATTTCCAGGACGACTGGCGGGTCACCGATCGCCTGACCTTGAATCTAGGACTGCGTCTGAGTCTGTTGGGTACCTATCGTGAAAGTACAAGCACGCCTACAACTGGGATCCCAGCCGTTTATAACCCCGCAGCGCCCATTCATCTACGATGCATGGAGATGCCCGCCAATGCTCCGGCGAACGCGAACGGTCGGATTCACGGGCGCTCGTGACGGACCTCTCACAGGTGATCGGGAATCCGTTCGACGGTCTCGTTCAGTGCGGCGTCAATGGAGTTCCGGTCGGATTGCTCCAAAGGTCATCTGTTTAACCCGGCGCCCCGTATCGGTTTTGCCTGGGATCCGTTCGGGAAACGGTAAGACAGCAATCCGCGGCGGCTACGGCATCTTTTTCGAACACAGCAACGGCAACGAAGCGAATACCGAAGGCATGGAAGGACAGACCTCACCCTTGCTTCAGACTGCCACGCAAAACAACATTGCCGGGTACCAGAATATCGGGAATCGGGACTGACTGGCGGTTGCTCCGGTTTTCCCATTCGTTTCACTTCTGTTCCCAACCAGGTGATATGGCCGTATATGCAGCAATGGCACTTGGACGTTCAACACGAACTTCCAGGTCACACGGTGATGACTGTGTCGTATGTTGGGAGCAAGGGAACGCATCTTGGCCGTCAACTCGATCTGAACCAGTTTCTCCGGTACCGGCTCAGTCTGAATCCATACAAGCCGGGCGAACCGATTGGCGGAACGATCGACCCGATCACCGGATGCCCCTTCTCACGATGACTGCGGAACCGATGAAACGCCCAGCGGCGTGACGATTACGGGACAAGCGCCATCAATCTCTGCTGTCGCCTGCGGCGCCGACGCCAACCCCTTCCGGCCGTTCTACGGAGTATCGACCATTACACGGCTGCAGAATGCTGCTTCCTCCATGTACCATGCGCTGCAAGTGTCCGGCGCGCAAGAGTGTCGGCGGGCTCTGACCCTTGACGCTGCATATACCTACAGCCATTCGATCGATGACTCTTCCGACCGTTACGACGGCAATTTCGTCAATTCGTATGACCCAGCGCAAGCCGGGCCAGTTCCAGTTTTGACCAGCGTCATCTGCTGAACGTGGGATGGGTATACGACCTCCCGTTTTTCCGCGCCGCGGGCATGCGCCACTCGCTTGCTCGGTGGATGGCAGTGGTCGGGAATCATGGCGTTCTCGACAGGCACGCCCTTTAGCATTACCAATGGCGCGAACTTCCCTGATAACGCTGGGGTTGGCAACGGCGTCGGAACCGCTTCGTATCCTGACATTGTTGGGAATCCGAAATCAGGTGTTCCGTCCGCCAGTTAGGTGTCCTCTGGAAGCTACTCTGCGTACCTCTATAACCCTGGGGTTTTCGTTGCGCCACGCGGACTCACGTTCGGCGACGCAGGTAGGAACATTCTGCGGAACCCCAACCGCACTAACTTCGACATGGCCGTGTTCAAGCACTTCGATATAAAGGAGCACCTCGCACTCGAATTCCGCGCGGAGGCTTTCAATATCTTCAACCACACCCAGTGGCTCCCAATTGCTGGTGATGCAGGCTCCGCGGCCGGCAACAACAGTTCGGGCACAAATTCGTTTAGCTGCTACGGTGGAGCGAACAATTCCGCTGGCGATCCGAGCTGCGCAGGCCCCGGCGGCTCGAATCTCTTGCAGATTGGTGGCGCTCACAATGCCCGCATCCTGCAGTTAGGAATGAAGTTATTGTTCTAGAGAGATCCGAAACTGAACACCGGCCTCGAAAGAGGCCGGTTTTTTTGGGTACGAGACTCACCACAGCCCGGTCTGCACTTCTCGATGGCTGGCACCCTGCGGCCCAGCAGGAAGGGAAAACGCGCAAGTCAAGAGCACACGCGGTTTTCCACAGCCCGATGTAACATCTGACCTTGCGCTTCTCAGCGCATTTGCACCATCATCGTCGAGACGACGACAATGCGTTGGGCGCGGAAATCGTCCTATTCTGGAGCCGCATTCCAGAGTCAAGCATCGTAAGCTCTTTGAAATCAATATTTTGCCCCTAAGTTGTTGAGCCCCATAGATTGCTTTCCAATTTCGCCCTAACTTGATGATTCCAGAGATCCGGGGGAGGGGGGTACCCACCTCATTTCAGTGATGTCCCACTTCGGGAAGACGAAGAAGAAAAAAGGTAAGCCGAGCCTTTTCTGCGAGAAAATTTACGCGACTCAGTTCCAAGCCGCCGAGTTCGAATTTAATCCTTACTTCTTACGTCTGCCTTCTTACTTCTCCCGTTCCCGCGGGAACCGTCACGCGACCTCCGACCACCTCCAGCGCCCGCTCCAGATCTTCGATCAGATCCTCGACGCTCTCGATCCCAACCGACAGCCGAACCATCTGCTCAGTCACGCCCATCTCGCGCCGCTGCTCCGCCGAAATCATTGCGTGCGAAGTTAGCACCGGAATCGAGACCAGCGACTCCACTCCTCCCAGGCTCGTTGCCAAGGTGAACAATCGCATCGCCTCGCTGACCCGACAAGCGTCCTTGCCGCTACCCTCAACCTCGAAAGTCACCATGCCGCTTCCGCCCGACATCTGCTCGCGTGCAACCGAGTATTGCGGATGGCTCTCTAATAGTGGATAGTGCACGCGCCGCACCTTCGCATGTTGCTCCAGAAATTCCGCCACGCGCAGCGCATTCTCGTTATGCCGCGCCACGCGCACCGCCAGCGTCTTCAATCCCCGGATCAGCAGCCACGCCGCATGCGGATCCATGCAGTTGCCCAGTGTCTTGCGGCTGTCGTCAATGCGATCGATCAACTCGCGCCGACCGCACACGACTCCGCATGTCAGGTCCGCATGTCCGCTGAGATATTTCGTCCCTGAGTGCATCACCAGATCGATGCCATACTCCGTTGGCCGCTGGTTGATCGGCGTCCCAAACGTGCTGTCCACCATGCTGATCAGCCTGTGATCCTTCGTCAGCGCAGCCGCTTTCCTGAAGTCCACTACGCGCAGCGTCGGATTCGTCGGAGATTCCAGGTAGAGCATCTTGGTATTCGGCCGGATCGCGCGCGCATGCTGCTCGAAGTCATTGGTATCGACGAACGTGGTCTCGATGCCAAGTTTCGGCAGCCACTGCGAGAGGAATTTGGTCACGCCGCCGTAAATATCCCGCTGCGCCACGATGTGATCGCCTGCCTTGAGCAGGGCCAGAATCGTCGTCGTGATTGCGCCCATCCCCGAAGCAAAGACTCGCGCCGATTCGGTTCCCTCAAGCGCCGCGAGCGTCTCCTCCGCTAGCGTGATGGTCGGATTCCCCCACCGCGTGTAGTAACGATCCGTTGAAGTCACCCGCACCTGCTCTTCGTTGTCCGTCACCTCAAAGGTCGAGGTCTGATAGATCGGCGCGGTGACTGGAGCGTTCTTCTTTTCCAGATCGGACGCGCCGCGCACTGCGGCGGTTTCAGGGCGGCGTTTGCGCGTAGTCATGAGTTCCTCACGTCCCCAAGAGTAAAGGCGCAGATTGCACGCCGCAAGCGAAAGTCCGGTTGCCTTTGTGGACATCCGTGCCCTTTGTGGTTATCGCGGTTCCGCATTCCTGATCCAAGCCCTAACCATTTATAATCTCTGACTTCCATGGACCTGGGACTAAAGAACCGTGTTGCCCTGGTGGCCGCGTCCAGTCAGGGTCTGGGACTTGCCACCGCCGAAGCCTTCGCCGCTGAAGGCTGCCGCGTCGCCATGTGCGCGCGCAACCAGCAGGCGCTTGCAGAACGCGCTGAGAATATCCGCAAGCAGCACAACGTCGAAGTCTTTACCGATGCCTTCGACGTTACCGACCCGAATCGCGTGAGCGGATTCGTCAAAGCGGTCGTGGACAAGTTCGGCACCGTGGACATCTGCGTGACGAACGCAGGCGGACCTCCAGCCAAAGGATTCCTCGCCGCCACGAACGAGGATTGGCAACGAGCCGTCAATGCCAATTTCCTGAGCACGGTGTATTTCTGCCGGGAAGTGATTCCGCACATGCAGCGCCAGCATTGGGGACGCATCATCACCATCACTTCGATCACGACCAAACAGCCGGTCGCGGAACTGGTGCTCTCGAACGCAGTCCGTACCGCGGTTGTCGGACTGGTGAAGAGCCTGGCCAACGAATTCGGCAAAGATGGAATTCTGGTCAACAACGTCGGTCCCGGGTTCACGGCGACCGATCGCCTGAAGGAGTTGGCGAAGGCGCGCTCGGCCGCGACCGGCAAGCCCGAGCAGGAGTTCTTCGATATGTGGGCCGCGGACGCTCCGGTGAAACGCGTCGGGCAGCCGCGGGAGTTTGCCGATACAGTCGTGTGGCTCGCCTCGGAGCGGGCGTCGTACATCACGGGCCAGACCGTGCTCGTCGATGGCGGAATGTACAAAGGATTATGAGCTGGGAGACTCTGAGCTTCAGGCTTCGAGCAGTCCGATTTGCTCGTAGCTCATAGCTCGTGGCTCGCAGCTCAAGGAGATGCATGCGGAAAATAGCGTCACGCATTTCAGTGATGAGCGGAGAAGGTGCTCTCTCCGTCTTTGCTCGCGCCAAGGAACTCGAGGCGCAGGGCCGGTCGATCATCCATCTGGAACTCGGCGAGCCCGATTTCCATCCCGGAAGTCCGTGATCGATTCTGCCGCGCAGAGCCTTGGCTGAGGGCAAAGACCGCTACTGCGCCGTGAACGGCGTGCCTGCGCTCAAGCAGGAGATTGCGTCGTATCTCGATCGCACGCGCAAGATCAAAGTGTCCGCCGATAACGTAGTGATCGCGCCGGGATGCAAGATTGCATTGTTCCAGTCGATGATGGCGCTGCTCGAACCGGGCGATGAAGTGTTGTATCCCGATCCCGGATTCCCGGGATATGCATCGATTACGCTTGGCCTCGGAGCGGTCCCCGTTGCCGTTCAGCCTCTCATCCCGGAACGGATTGCAGCCCGATCCCGATGAGGTTGCGTCGAAGATCACTCCCCGCACGCGCATGCTGCTGACGAATTCTCCGGGCAATCCAACGGGAACGGTTTACACCGACGAAGTCCAGCGCGCATTGGCCGAACTTGCGGTCAAGCACGATCTCTGGGTGCTCTCGGACGAGATCTACGCGCGTATCATTTACGGCGGCGAATATCTTTCCATGCTGCGCTATCCGGGGATGGCCGAGCGCACGTTGATCATCGACGGATTCTCCAAGAGTTTTGCCATGACCGGATGGCGGTTGGGCTACACGGTTGCTCCGCCGGAAGTCGTACCCGCGCTGAACATGATGGTGGTGAATACGTACACCTGTGTTGCCGAGTTCACGCAGTATGCTGCCATCGACGCGCTTCGAGATCGAGAAAACAACACGCCGCGCATGGTTGGCGAGTTCGCGCGGCGGCGCGACCAGTTCGCGCGCGACCTCAACCGCGTGCCGGGATTCCGACTGCCTGCCCCCGGATGGCGCCTTCTACGCCTGGGTCGATATCAGCGCCACGGGGACGAGCGCGGAAAACATTTGCCGCATCCTGCTCGAAGAGGCCGGAGTGGCGGCGATTCCGGGTGCAGCCTTCGGAGCGGAAGGCAAGGACTTCGTTCGTTTCTCGTTTGCTTCATCGACCGAAACTTTGAAAGAAGCGGTCGATCGCATTCAGAAAGTATCGGCGGCGTGGCAGGCAACGGCGGCCGTTCGATAGTTCAAGAATCAGTCGTAGTGTGTTGGTGGTTGAGGGCAGACCCATGCGAATTGCAATCCGAATCTTTTTTGTGATGGCGACAGCGAGTTTGTGCGCGGCGCAGGCGCGGCCTTTCCCCGGTCCCGATGTTCAACAGATCTATCAGCGACTGCTGCCGCAGATCGAGAAGATTCCGGCATTCGATCATCATGCGCATCCCGGTTACGCGGACGATCCTGATGTAGACGCGATGGCCGCTCCGCCGAATGCGAGTGAGGCTCTACAGGACGCGCGACGACAACCCGGAACTCGCCGCGGCAGCCAAAGCTTTGTTCGGATATCCCTATAACGATCTCTCTCCCGAGCACGCAAAATGGCTGCTGGAAAAGAAGACGGCGCTGAAGAGCCAACTTAAAGGGACGGCCTATTTCGATTCGATTCTCGACAAGATCAACATTGAGAGTTCGGTCGCCAACCGCGCCATGATGCCGGACTATCTCGACGCCAAGCGATTCCCCTGGGTATTCTTCGCCGACTCATTCATGTGGCCGTTTAACAATGAGCGCGAAACCGCGCGGAATCCAGACGAGGGCGTGTATGTCCCGTTGCAGGAGAAGATGCTGCACCGCTGGATGCAGCAGGGGAATGTCAGTAAGCTCCCGGCGAGTTTTGACGATTACCTGAAATTCATCAGCCAGACGCTCGAAGAGAACTCCAAGCGCGGCGGAATTGCCATGAAGTTCGAGGTGGCGTATTTCCGGCCTACGACATTCAGCGATCCGAGACGGGATGAAGCAGAGGATCTCTACAAGCGCTATGTGAGGGGCGGCATCCCGACCGAAAAGGAATACCGCACGTTTCAGGATTTCATCTTCCGCTATCTGATCCAGGAAGGCGGGCGTCTGCATCTGCCCGTACACATCCACACGGCTGTCGGCATTGGCGACTATTTCAACCTGTCGCAAGAGCAACATCATGAATCTGGAAAGCGTGTCTGCGCGATCCGCGCTACGCTTCGACGACGTTCGTGATGATTCACGGTGGATATCCGCTGGAACGGGAAGCCATCTGGCTGGCTGCGATGAAGAACGTTTATCTGGATTCATCTTTCGGCGAATTGGCGCAGTATCCCTCAGCGTTCAAAGAGACGTTGAAGATGTGGCTGGAAACTTTCCCCGACAAGGTCACGTTCGGGACGGACTGTTTCCCGTACAATCAGGTGCTGGGCGCGGAAGAAAGCTACTGGTTGGGCGCGCAATCGTCGCGGATGGCATTGGCGGCAGCGCTGGCTGAGATGATTTCGGAAGGCGAAATCACGGAGGCACGGGCGCTTGAATTGGCGCATGCATATCTGCATGACACCGCCGTTAAACTGTACAACGGCAGAGTGCAGTAGCTGGAGGTTGGAATGGCGAAAGGTTACTGGATTACGTTTTACCACTCAATTGCGAACCCGGCGGTGTTGCAGGATTACGTGAAGCTGGCGACACCAGTCGTGCAAGCGCATGGCGGGCGATTTATCGCTCGCGGCCTGCCGGCTAAGGTTTACGAGGCGGGAATCAACGAGCGCTCGGTGGTCGTGGAGTTTGATAGCGTGCAGGACGCGATCGCTGCATACGAGAGCCCGGAATATGCCAAGGCGAAGAAGGTGCTGGGCAACGTAAAAAGGGACGTTCGCATTGTCGAGGGCGTCTCCTGAGAGATGAATAAGAACATGGCAAAATCGAAAAAGAAGACGAAATCTGCTGGCGGCCAGAGCACCAAAGCTAAAGTCACGAAAGCAGCGACCTAAGCGCGCGAAGCGTCCCTCCGCGAAGAAGCCGGCACCGAAGGCTGCGCTGCAATACATTCCGTGGCACACGATCCCGCTCGAGGACCTGAATCCGCTGCTGCAGCGCCAGTTCGTGGTCGGTCAGGAAATCATGCTGGCGCGGGTGCTCCTGAAGAAAGGGTGCATTGTCCCGTTGCACAGTCATGAGAACGAGCAACTGACTTACATCGTCGAGGGAGCCCTCAAGTTCTTTATCGATGGCAAAGAAATCGTAGTGAGCGCGGGCGAGGTCCTTTGCATTCCGTCCAACCTGCCGCACAAGGCCGAGGCGCTCGAAGACACAGTGGATCTCGACGTATTCACCCCTCCGCGCGCCGATTGGATCAATAAGACGGACGACTACCTGCGGAGAGAAAAATAGCCGGGCTCATGTCTTCTCTCTCCACTTCCGTTCCGGGCGTGCGTCAATCGACCTTTCGCTTTCGCTGCATCGGCTGCGGCGATCTCAGCGACGCGGCCAGCCAGGATTTTCGCTGCGCTCATTGCGGAGATCTTCTCGAAATTACTTACCCGGGTTGGAAAGAACATCCCAATGCGGCCAGCCTGAAATCAACATGGCGCGAGCGCCGTAGCTCGCAAAAGGCAGTCGATCTCAGCGGCGTGTGGCGATTCCGCGACCTGCTGCCTGCGCTTGAAAACGAGCAGGACGCCATTACGTTGCGGGAAGGGAACACTCCTTTATATGAGTTGTCCCGGTGTTCTCGGACGACCGGGGTCCAGCGGCTCTTTGCAAAGCATCAGGGCATGAATCCGACAGGATCATTCAAAGATGCAGGGATGACCGTCGCCGCTACAGTCGCGCGAAAAGCAGGATTCCGCTGGGTGGCTTGTGCTTCCACCGGGAACACTTCAGCCTCGATGGCCGCCTACGCCGCCCGCGGGAACATGCGGAGCTTGGTGCTGGTTCCCGAGGGCAAGATCTCGTGGAGCAAACTTTCGCAGGCGCTCGACTACGGCGCAGTCACGTGCCAGCTACGCACCGATTTCGATGGATGCCTGAAACTCCTGCAGGAACTGGTGCGACGCGCCCCCGTTTATCAATTGAACTCCATCAATCCGTTTCGGCTCGAAGGACAGAAGACACTTGCCATCGAGTTGCTCGAACAGCTTGACTGGCAAGTTCCGGATCACATCATTGTTCCGGGCGGCAATCTCGGCAACAGCTCTGCAATCGGTAAGGCTTTGCGGGAGATGCGCGAACTTGGACTCATCTCGCGGCTCCCAAAATTGTCGATCATTCAGGCCGAAGGGGCGAATGCGCTCGTGCGCACGCTGCGGGAAGCGCAGGGCAAGCGGCTGATTACAGTTCCTGCCGAAACCAGGGCAACCGCGATCCGCATCGGAAACCCGGCTTCGTGGAAGAAGGCGGTGAACGTGCTTGAAAGCACGGGAGGCGCGTGCGAGCAGGTGACGGAACTTGAGATCGCCGAAGCGAAAGCCGAAATCGGCGCCGAAGGCATCGGATGCGAACCCGCCTCGGCCGTCACGCTAGCTGGGCTGAAGAAGCTGCTGAGCCAAGGATTCGTGAAGCGCGATGAGACTGTGGTGCTGGTCCTGACCGGGAATCTGCTCAAGGACCCCGATTTCACCATCGAGTTCCATCGCGGAGAGATGTTCCCCGAGGCAGACCGGTCACTTCGGCATCCTCCTGTCGTTCTGGACCCCACGCTGCAAGCGATCACGACGATGCTGGAGCAAGCCGAAAAATCCTAATGGGACGCATGCCACGGAAAAGCAAGAAATCTTCCAGTCTGCGCCTAACGCTTCCGGCGACTTCGGCGAACCTTGGTCCGGCTTTTGACGCCGCTGCACTGGCCATGAACTTCCACATCAAAATCGAGGCGAAAGCCGCGGAGGACTTTTTCATCTCCGCCAGCGGACGCGACGAGGCGATCTGCGGTGCAGTCGAGAATCACCTGATCCTCAATACATACCGCGAAGTGCTGGCGAATGCGGGCCGCGAAGTTACACCTCTGGCTCTTCGCATTGCGAATGACATTCCCATCGGGAAAGGTTGTGGATCATCGGCGGCGGCGCGTTTGGCGGGCATCGGCCTGGCGGTGCACTTCGGCAGGCTGGGATGGAACGATGCGCAGATCGTAGGCGAAGCCTCGCGCCGCGAGCATCATCCTGATAACGCATCCGCCTGCTGGATGGGCGGCCTGACAGTTGCGCGAATGTCAGGTGAATCCGAAGCACAGGTGGTCTGCATACGCCCGAAAGGGAAGTGGCCTTTACTGCTCGCAGTTCCGGAGCACAGTCTCTCGACTGAAAAAGCCCGCGGGGTGTTGCCGACGCAGTACTCGCGGGCAGATGCCGTGGTGAATATTCAGAACTCGATGCTGCTGCTGGCCGCCTTCACCGAGGGGAGACCGGATCTGCTTTGTTCGGCGCTCGAGGACCGCATCCACCAGCCATACCGTGCGCCGTTGTGCCCGCTCCTTCCATCTTTGCAGCAGTTGCGGGGAAGAAACGGAGTGCTCGGAGCCGTGCTCAGTGGCGCAGGGCCATCAGTCCTCGTATTTGTGGACCCGAAGGCGTCATTGATTAAGACGCAAAAGGCGGTCGCCGCGCAGTTGCAAAAGGACGGTCTTGCCGCAGAACTTCTTACTACGTCGATTGCGTTGCGTGGTGCGCGTGGCTAGAGAGAGTCAGCGATTGATTTAGGGAAGGGTAAAGCCGTACTTTCGCAAGATCTCCCCAACTTCGTTCGACTTGATGTACGCGAGAAACTCCGCATCTTCCTTCTTGTGCATTGAATTTGCGAGCACAACGACTCCCTGCGCGAGGGGAGGATAATAGTCCACCGGAACTTCCCAATACTTGCCTTTCCCGCGCATCGCGGGAGACGCGGCATGGGCGAGGGCAACGAATCCCGCCTGAGCATTTCCTGACTCGGCAAATTGCGCGGTCTGCGAGACGTTCTCGCCCATCACGATTCGCTGCGACGCGCGATCATACAGTCCGGCATGTTTCAAGGCGGCAACAGCGGCTCGGCCATAAGGCGCATGCTGCGGATTGGCAATCGCAATCTTCTTGACGGACGGATCCAGCAGAACGTCCATGCCGCGATGCTCCACATCCAGAGGAGAATCCGCCGGAACCCAGAGCACGAGTTTGCCCACAGCGTATTGATACAGGCTGCCGCCGTCGGCTTCTCCCGCCGCAATCAACTGCTTCGGGTAATCCATATCGGCGGAGAAGAAGATATCGAAAGGCGCGCCGTTATGGATCTGTTGGGTGAGAGCGCCAGACGCGCCAAAGGAAAGCTTCACCTTCACACCCGTCTTCTTTTCGTAGTTGTTGGCGATCGCAGTCAGCGCAGAACTCAAATCAGCCGCTGCTGCGACCAGCACTTCCGGAGCGGGCGTTTGTGCGTGGGACAGAGGCGATATCGAGCTAAGAGCTAGGACTGCAGCGATGATTTGAGGAACAAGTCTCATTCGAAAATTATCTCCACGACGATTTCGGATGCTCGCCGTAAATTGCTGGAAATCTAGCAATCGAGACCAGCGGTCTAGATTCCCAAAGTGGGCAGAGCTTTATTGTTCGGCGCCGTTTTGCATTGCGTGCTCAGGCAGCCCTCAGGATACTGTTCCGTGAACGTCTTCATCCCACATCGACAGTCCTTGTTGTGCGTTCTGGTTGTGGCTCTTGGCTGCACTTTACTGGCGCAAGAGCAGGCCGCAAATCCGCCCGCCAGGCCAACCGATTCAGCAGCCGAGCTAAGACAGAGGAGCAACGAATGGTTCTACCGCGGCCGCGTGACCCGGGGCAAAGCGTCGGCGGATCTCCGGCACCGCGCTTTCGATTCTAAACTGCGGCTGCGTAGGGAACGCGCCGCGAGTTCCCTGGCGATCCCACAAGAGTCGCTCTCGTCCGGTTCCTGGATTCCACTCGGACCCTCGCCACTGGCGTCGGACGCGAGCGGCAACGGCACGCAGGACTACGGTGTGGTTTCGGGACGCGCCACCACGGTCGTCATTGACCCGGCCGATGCAAGCGGTAACACGATTTATATCGGGGGCGCGCAAAGTGGTGTATGGAAATCGATGAACGCTGCTAACGCCGACCCCCGCGCCGTCACATGGGCTCCGCTTACGGATAACCAGCCCACGCTGTCGATCGGCGCACTCGCAATCCAGGCGGGCAACAGCGATCCGGCCAAGTCCGTCATCCTGGCTGCAACGGGAGAAGCGAACAATTCTTCCGATTCGTATTTCGGGTTGGGGATCCTGCGTTCCGGCGATGGGGGAAACACGTGGAAGCTCATTTCCTCAGCAAACAATGGAGCGCTTTCATTCGCGGGTCTGGGCGGTGCCCGCCTGGCCTTCAGCACCGCCCGCACGCAGACGAATACGGTCGTCGCGGCGATGGCTACAACTTCCGAGGGAGTGATCGAAGGCGCCTTGACTAGCGCGACGAAGCGAGGTCTCTACACCTCGCTCGATGCCGGCCAGAGTTGGACGTATGACGCGCTTTCGGATCCCAGCGGTGTCACTGACCCAACCTCCGCCACAAGCGTGGAATACAATGCCGCAGCTGGGCAGTTCTTTGCGGCGGTTCGCTACCATGGTTTCTATTCTTCACGGGACGGCATCACGTGGACTCGGCTCACGGCTCAGCCGGGAGGAACTGTACTCAGCACGAGCGCGTGTCCTCCTCAGTCCACTTCGAACGACTATGCGTGTCCGATCTATCGCGGTGAAATTGCCGTGGTTCCCGGGCGGAACGAAATGTACGTCTGGTACGTGTGGCTGTCCTCGGCGGGCGTGATGGACGGCGGCATATGGGAAAGCCTGAATGGCGGAGCGACATGGAGTTCGATCTCCAGCGCCGGTATAAACAATTGCGGCGACGTAGAAGGTTGCGGGGTGGAGCAAGGGACCTACGATCTCTCCCTGCTGGCGATTCCCAATGCGTCGGACACCGACCTCTACGCTGGCGCCGTGAACCTTTACAAATGCACGGTAAAACCGTCGAACCCGGGATGCTCCGTGCAGCCGTTCCTCAATCTAACGCATGCGTACGGGTGTAGTCCGATTGCAGCCCCGGCCCATGTACATCCGGCGCAGCATGCGATTGCGTCGGTCCTGCCATCGACCGGCGGCGATTCCGGAAACGCACTGTTGTATTTTGCCAATGATGGCGGTATCTATCGTGCTCTCGATGGATTCAACGGCCTGCACACCGGCGCCTGCTCCGGCACGAATCTGTTCGACGATCTCAACCAGAATCTCAGATCCATGACGCAGTTTGTGGGTTTCTCGCAGCATCCCACAGACGCGGACACGATACTCGGAGGCGCTCAGGGCAACGGGTCTCCTGCGAGCAGCGAGGCGACGACGAACCCAAGCTGGACGAATGTGTTCGGCGGGGATGGCGGCATCACCGCGATTGACCTGGGCGCGCCCTCAAATTGGTACGTCTCGAATCCGGACGTTCCGCCAGGCGGTCTGGGCATCCAACGCTGTACGGGCGGAATCGGTTGCACGAACAGCGTCTTCGACTTTGCGGTAACGAGCAGCAGCGTCGGAGGAGATGACGGTGGCTTCCACTTTCCGTACATTCTCGATCCATATTCGTCGAGCGCAATGCTGGTTGGTACATGCCGAGTCTGGCGCGGACCCCGCGCTGGAGGCCCGTTCGTCGCCTTGAGTCCAAACTTCGATACGCTTGGTTCTGGAACCTGCACGGGGAGCGAAGTGAACCAGGTTCGTGCCCTCGCAACGGCGGGGCTTACCGACAGCAACGGTTCGAGCGTCATTTATGCCGCAACCAGTGGACTCGGTCCAACCGAAGGTCCTCTCCAACTAGTGTCCGGAGGAAGAGTCTGGATCAGCAGAGATGCTTCGGCCGGAGTCCCCGCGTTCGTTGACACGAGTGGCAACGGCCCACAAGGCGATATCAATCCGAATCAGTACCCGATTTCAGCCATTGCGCTCGATTCCTCGGTCGCATCCGGAAATACCGCCTATATCACGGTAATGGGCTATACCGGCGGTGCAGGTCACGTGTGGAAAACGACGAACGCAGGCGTGACCTGGACTGATTTCAGTGGGAATCTCCCCGATGTTCCTGTCAATGCGATTGCGGTGTATCCGCCGATGTCGCAGGTATACGTGGGGACAGACGTCGGAGTATTTGGCAGTTCCACATCGACTCCAAGCTGGACAGAACTCGGACCTAACCCTAGTACGAACCTGCCGGGATTTCTGCCTAACGTCTCAGTCACGGGGTTGGGCATCTTCGCGTCGGGCGGCCAGCAGTTGCTCCGGGCATCGACCTATGGCCGCGGTATCTGGCAATTCAACCTGGTCATCACGCCAGAGTTCCAAGTCGCGGTTTCCAATCCAACGCTGACTACATTTGCAGGACAGACTGCAAATTTCAGCGGTACTGTAACGGCGCTCAACGGGTACACAAATTCAGTGAGCTTAAGTTGCGTCTCCGATGGGACGAATCCTCCGAGTACCTGTTCGCCCACGCCGGCGACGATGACGCCGGGATCGAAGACACCGTTCAGCGTCGCCGTTGGCGGCGCGCCGGGCGATTACAATTTCGATCTCCAGGTGGCTGGTTCTGACAGCAAGCACATCACGCATAAGGTTCCGTTGTCGCTTCATCTGCAGAGCTTCGGCCTGACCACGCCGTCGCCGTCGGCGGTGAACGCTGGGCGGGGATCGACATCGCCGCCCGTCAGCTTCCAGGTCACTGCAGCGGGTTCGTTCAACCAGACTGTCACCGTTTCCTGCATCACAACCCTGGCGAATGCCATATGCAATCTGAGTCCCGGTGCGAGCGTCACTCCGACGTCAACCACACCGGTCAACATGACAGCCAGTGTTTCCGTCGCGGCAGGAGCGGTGGCCGGCGGCTATTCCGTCACGGTTCAGGCGACAACGTCGGGAGCCCCTTCGCCTCTGAGCGCTTCGTTTACTCTGAATGTGACGTCGAATCCGGACTTTGCCTTGAGCGAGCCGACCGTATTTCCTGAAGTCAACGCGGGCAGCAGCGGAACGAGTGGATCGATCTCAATCGGTGCGCTGGATGGCTTCAGCAGTGCCGTCCAGTTGAGTTGCCCCAGCACCTACGGCTCCGGGAGTTGCAGCATCAGCCCAAGTTCCGTCAACGCATTTCCGGCCACTGCGAAACTCATAGTCAACGGCACCAATTTTTCGGCCGGAACCTACTCCCTGGCGATCACCGGAACCTCAGGCTCAATTGTGCATACGCTTGCGGTTCCGTTTACCGTAGGGGACTACTCCATCTCTGGACCACAGAGCTTGCAAGCAGCTCCCGGAGCCCAAGTAACCGCCAACCTGAAACTAACCTCTTCTTTTTCGTACGCCGGAAAAATCAATGCCACGTGCGACGTGACCGCGCTTGCCAGCGCAACCTGCGCTCTCTCTCCCGCAAATCCTCTCACAGTCACCAGCGGCGGAGGAGCCAACTTGAGTGTCACCCTGAACATCCCCAAGGACGCGATGCCTGGCTCCTACGACGTCAGGATCAATACTCAAGACACAACTGGAACTCCCAGCCACTCGAGCACAGTGGTCATAACGTTGGCGCAAGACTTTCTCGTAACCTCTGCAACGCCAAGCCAGGCCGTCACAGGAGGGCAGACCAGCGGACCGTACAACCTGCGGGTCCAGCCAATTGGCTCGGCATTCGACGCGCCGGTGACACTCGCGTGCTCCTCAGGTCTTCCGGCAGGTGCACAGTGCATTTTCAGCCCAGCCGGTGCCGTTACGCCCGGCAATTCTGGCGCGGATGTAGTGATGAGCATATCGACAACTGCCAAAGCCCGCACGGCGCAGTCGCCGGGCCGCCACTCAAGGTTCTACGTGATTTGGGTGTATCTTCCTGCAATCGTGATTGGACTGGGCAAGTCATCGCGCCGCAGGAAACGGGCGAGATTCCCAGCCGTTGCTGCCTTTTTTTTGATGCTCATGCTGCTTGTATCCTGCGGAGGTGTCAGCACTGGCGGGGGGGAACCGGCATTCAGCCTGGGAACCCGGTGACCTATCACGTGACCATTACCGGCATTTCAGCAGGTACTCCTGCCGATGCGGGACATAGCACAGTCGTAGCTCTCGTCGTAAACTAAGCGGTTCGATGGAATCTAAGACAATGAGCCGAAACCCAGGCCGCGTCTCGTGAGCGACTCTCGTTTTGATGTGCTGATCATCGGTGGTGGCGCGGTTGGCCTTGGCGTCGGCCTCGAGATCACCCGTCGCTATCCCCGCAAGAAGCTGTTGCTGATCGAAAAAGAGGGCCGCGTCGCCGCGCATCAGAGCGGACACAACAGTGGTGTGATCCATTCCGGTATTTACTACAAGCCGGGATCGTTGAAGGCTCGCTTGTGCCTCAGCGGCGCGGCTGCGATGGTCGAGTTTTGCAGCGAGCATGGCATTCCTCACCGTGTCTGCGGGAAGGTAATCGTTGCGACGCGACAGGAAGAGTTGGCAGGCCTGGAGGAACTGCGAAAACGCGGAGAGGCGAATGGACTCAGCGGGGTTCGTTTAATCGGCCCGGAGGAGTTGCGAGAAATTGAGCCGCACGCCAAAGGTGTACAGGCGCTCGTCGTCCCCTCTACCGGAGTCACTGATTACGCGCTGGTGTGTGCAAAGTATGCGGAACTGATTGTTGCGAATGGCGGCACGGTACTGACGAACGCTCCCGCAATTGGCATTAGACGCCTGTCCGAGGAGATTGTGGTCGAGACTACGAAAGGCGAATTTTCCACAAAGGCTCTCATCAACTGCGCCGGGCTTTACAGCGATCGCATTGCGCGGATGGTGGGCGATGATCCGGGCATAAGGATCATCCCTTTCCGCGGGGAGTATTACGATCTGATTCCCGAGCGCGCGGTGCTGGTACACGCCCTGATCTATCCCGTTCCCGATCCCCGATTCCCATTCTTAGGGGTGCACTTCACTCGGCGGATCTCGGGCAAGGTCGATGCCGGGCCCAATGCGATACTTGCACTCTCAAGGGAAGGTTACCGCCACTCGGACGTGAGCCTGCGGGACCTTGCGGGATCGCTGACATTCTCCGGGTTCTGGCGCATGGCGGCTCGGCACTGGCGGAATGGCATTGGCGAGTGGCACCGCTCGCTGTCAAAGTCTGCATTCGTCCGGGCGCTGCAGAATTTGCTTCCAGAGATTACGGAAAGCGATCTGATCCCGGGTGGCTCCGGGGTTCGGGCGCAGGCCCTCAAACGCGACGGCGCACTGGTCGATGACTTTCAATTTGTCCCATCGGGAAAGGTGTTGCACGTTTTGAACGTACCATCACCCGCCGCCACAGCGTCGTTAATGATTGGAAAGACGATCGTCGAAACTGCTGCAGAAACTCTTGGACTCAGCTAGTCGAAATCACTTGCCGATATCTTCATTCCACAAATCCGCATGCTGGCGGATGAAGTCGCTCATCATCTTCACACAGTCGGCATCATCGAGGACCGCCAGTTCCACTCCCCGTTGCCGAAACAAGTCTTCCGCACCTATGAAATTCCGGTTCTCGCCCACGATCACGCGAGGAATGCGATAAAGCAAGGTCGTCCCCGTGCACATGATGCACGGACTCAGCGTGCTGACCAGGGTTAATTCCGCCCAGTCCCTCCGACGTCCCGCGTTGCGAATGCACACGGTCTCCGCGTGGGCAGTGGGATCGCCGCTCTGCACTCGCAAATTGTGTCCCCGCGCGACAATCCGCCCCTCGGAATCGGCAAGGACCGAACCAATCGGCAATCCGCCTTCTCGCAATCCCGTTTGGGCTTCCGTCAATGCCTCACCAAGCAACGCCTGATAATTCATCACCCCTCCATCCGGCAGCATGTATCATGCGGAAATCGTCTGCGCCAACGCCGCGCCCTTGGAGTACATCAATGTGGAACCGACTCATCACAAGCTGGGTATATGGCGGTGTTCTGGCTGGATTGCTGCTGATTATACTTGCGCTGCCAATCACCCGCGACTGGTCGCCGGTCTTGACCGCAACCTACTTGTTGCTGCCTGTGTATATGATCCATCAGTACGAAGAGCACGACAACGACCGATTTAGGTTGTTCATGAACAAGACGCTCGCGCAAGGAAGGGAAGTCCTTACACCCACAGCCGTATTCATCATCAATGTTCCCGGCGTATGGGGCGTGATGTCGGTATCGCTGTGGCTCGCTCTGTATTCTCGGGCGGGTTTCGCGTTGATTTCCGCTTACCTGGTCATTGTGAATGCAATCGTGCACGTGGTCGGGGCACTTGTCTTTCGCGGCTACAATCCTGGGCTTATGACGGCAATCGCCCTGTTCATTCCGTCCGGAACCTATGCGCTTTGGAAAGTTCAGACAAGCGGGGCCGGCGCCGTTCCGATGCACATCTGCGGACTACTCACCGCAGTGGCAATTCACGCTGTCATTGTCGTTGATTTCAGACGAAGGCGGACCCTGCTAGAGAAGGGTTCCGCCCCGCGGCTGACCTAAGACGATTGCGGAAACACCCGGCTTACTGATACGTGAGCGTGAGATTGTCGAGATAAACGTTATAAGAATCCTGCCTGTCATTCCCGTCCATCTGATAGTTGAGGGTGACGCCATACCATCCCGACGCGGAGCCGTGTTCAAAGCTCCAATTCAGCATTGCCGTGTTGCCATTTAGCGTGATGGATTGATACGTCAGGTGATTGTCCGACGTGCGCTGCACCTGCAGCGTCAGATGGTTCCACTGATTCTGATTCGGATAGCACGGCACGCCGGTCGGTACCCACTTCGCATTCGCGTTGTCCCAGACGTCCCACTGGTTTCCGGCCGCGATCCGGCACTCATGTCCGTAAATGAATCCCATATCACCAAAGAACTGGTTGATATCAAACTCCAGAGCTTGCGATGCGCCGAAGTTGTCTCCGTAGAAATAGACGTCGTAGGTGAAGTTGTAGATCGAGGGCACCAAGGTACCATCGCTGTCGAATGTTCCCTGTGACGAAAGTGGACCGATGATATGGTTGTTCCACAAGGCGTCGGAGTATGGCGTACTGCCTCCGACATTGAAGATCGTGGCGGAGCCGCTCAAGGACGGCGAGTTCACCTGCTGTGTCATCGAGAACGAAATGCCATCACAGGGTGACGGCGAGCAGTCGATGAAATTCGGCGGACCCTGGCCGAACTGTCCCCATCCAGACGCGCTTTGGATATTCGAGAATGATTTGCCCTCATTGGAGCTTCCAGAGCTGCCGCCTGAACTTCCCCCGGAACCACTGGTCCCCGAGCCTCCAGTGCCTGAGTTCGAACTATCTGACACCGCGATCTGCAGCAGCTTTTGCTGCGAGGCGCCCTTGTAGTCAGAAACGCTGACCGAGAAACTGAATGTCCCGGCCGCGCTCGGAGTACCGGATAGTTTTCCCGTGGTGTTATCCAGGAGGACTCCCGAAGGCAACTGGCCAGAAATCACGGAGAACCTGTAAGGCTCGGTTCCACCCGTTGCGGTTACGGCCCCGTTGTATCCAGTTCCCACCGATGCCTGCGGCAGAGAGGCAGAGATATTAAGCCCAGAAGTCGATCCTGAACTACTGCTGTTGTTCGCGTTGGCGGAATGACCGCAGGCGTTGAACAACCCGGTGCATGCCAGAAGGGTCAGTAATGCTGCGCCGTGCAATACGTACGGATTTGTACGTCTCGATATTGCTCGGTCCGATAAACAATAGGGCATCCTCTACCTCTCAAGAAAGTTTGAAAGGAAACTCCGGGGGAGAATCCTGGTCTGAAGCTTTTTGGATTACTTACCGCGTGAGGAGCCGACCAGATAACCAACGGCCAGAGGCGCTGCCGGGAACAGAGAGCGCACAATTGGGGCCTACCCGACGTATCACACAGTACTAAAGCACTCCCAGATCTACGAACTCGGCACAGGTACATACAGTGCGGATCGCTTGGGTTTGATGTTGGAAAGCGCTCCTGAAATTATAGCTCCATAGCGGCGAGATGCAAATCGGGAGGCGTCGAAATTCCGTGTCAAATTGTGTGTATCCGAGCGGTGGCAGGCGGGTATAGTTTTTTGTTCCAGCGAAAATGAGGAAAAAGAATATCGTCAAAACTGCCTCGCCTCTGCGGCGTACGAGAGCGTCACAGTTGGATAGGCCAGCCTTGGCGACCGCCTTCCTCGAGACTCAAACGGCGACAAAGCGTCCTCTATCGACCTCCATACTGGCGCTTCTGCTACTGCTTGCAGGATTCCTGCTGTTTGCGGGGGGCCTGCTCCTGCTATTCGTCAGAATTGAAACAGAGTTCGTCTTTAATCCGTTTCATCACGTAATTTCCATACGGATCAATCGCTGGGAACTGGGAATGCTATTTGCTGCTCTCGCAGCCTGGTTCTCCTTCACGGGGCGGGGACTCTGGCGGCTTCGGCGAGCCGCGCTGATTTCCGCGTGGGGCATTGCAGGGCTGATCTTCGTTCGAGGCCTGCTCGCGCTAGCGCCGCCGATCGAGGCGGGCGATGTGAAAGCGGCGTCCTGGTTAATGGGAATGGGCGTCCTAGCGATGATCGTTCTGCGCCGTTCTCGGCCAGCCTTCAAACAGGAAACAATGCAGAGCTGATAAACATGTTCCGAGAAGGAAAATCGAATCCCACGATGTTACGCGGCAGGTCGTTACTCAAGGTGCGAAACGCTACACCTCCGGCTGCCCCTGGTGATACATTGAAGGAAATCTGACGCGGGGATGGTGTAATGGCAGCCACGCAGGTCTTAGAAGCCTGTGCCGAAAGGCGTGAGGGTTCGAGTCCCTCTCCCCGCACCAGTTGCAGCTTTTGAGTGTCAGTGATTTCGCCCTTCTAATCCTAGACCTGGCCTTCTCGCAGCAGCGACACTCGCGCGGCTCCAGTCCTGGCATCAAGCACCGGTTTACCGCGTCAATTCCGCAATCTGCACGTGATAGGGCTCCAGCAGTTCTCCGGTTGCATGATCCAGAGCCGCGACGGCCATCTGATATCCGACTTCTGCCTGCAGAAGAGTCTGCTGCGCTGCGGCTAATTCGTTTTGCGCCTCAAGCACCAGGAAGATCGTGCTCGATCCTAATTCGTACTTGCGCTGTTCTGCGGCCATGGTTTTCTGCGCGAGGTCGAGCGCTTCCTTGCTGGCAGCGATGCTCAGCTTCGCCTCTTCGAGTTGATGAACGGCATTGCTGACGTCGAGCGTGACCTGTTCCTGAACCAGTCGTTGACCGTAAAGATCGTTTCTCCGCGAAACCAGGGCGGTACCCATCTCGGCCTTGGCCGCACGATTCTTCAGGGGAAGATTCAACGTCAGTTGCGCCTGATACATGGGATAGTTAAACCCGAATACCTGGTTCACCCATGAACTCGAAATCGGCTGCCCCGTGCCATCGAGACCATTTCCTCCCAAACCATTGCTCGCATAAGCTCCGGTCACATCGAGTTGGGGGAGCAGGTGATTCCGTGCTACCCGAATCTGCATCTCATCGCGGGAGATCGCCGACCGGGCTGCATCAAATTCCGGACGCTTCTTGGCCGCTTCCTGCAGTGCGGTCGCGGCGTCCATCGTTCTAAGTTCGCCCGCCGGCTCAGCTTTTTCTGTCAGGTCAAGATCCAGGGCCTGAAAAAAAGGATCCTGATCTGCCCCGATCGTCAGGCGCAATTGATCTTCCGCTTGTTTAAGGGCGTATTCGCTTTGGATGACCTGCACGCGCCGGGATGCAACCTGAGATTCCGATCGGTAAATATCCAGGGGCGGCAGAGCGCCCAATTCCAGCGCACGCTTATCCCGCTTATACGTTGCCTGGGCGGCATCCATCGACTCTCGGGTGACCTCCAGATTGCCTTGCGCCTGAACCACAGCCCAATACTGGTTAACGGCTTGCAGAACATTGTTGTTGACCTGGCTTACAAAGGTGGCGCGCGAAACCTCGAGGTTGCTGCGTGCAATGACGATTGGTCCTTTGTTGGCCGCCAGCCAGCCATTCCGAAGCAGCGGCTGCGTGAATTGGAAGCTCAGTGCAGAGGTCGTGAATGGATTGAAGAAGCCCAGCGAGACATTCGTCGCGTCAATGTTGGTCGTCAGACCGGTTTGTACTTTCGTTCCCGTTTCAAAGGTCTGGGTGTAGCTGAACTGCAAGTTCTTCGTCGTGTCTTTGAAGTTGAAGTTAAAGGCGTTTCCGCCGATCGATCCCAGAAAAGCAAAAGGAGGAGATGTCATACTGGTGATGGTGTCAATGCTTCCCAGGATCGGGTCAAAAGGCGCGTGTGACGCCAGGAGGTCGAACTTCGAAGTCTCCACCTGGGTTTCCTGGACTCTGACCTGGCTGTTGTTTTCAAGCGTCAGCACGACCGTATCGCGCAGGCTCAAACGAAGTTTGCCATCTATCACGTAGCTCCGCAGATGCTCAGGGGCGCCGAGCTTCCCGGAACGTGTGGCGGGCGTCATCAACTGCCCGTAGGTCTCTGCTTTTTGGCCCCACATCGGAGAGATCGAAAACATTCCCAGACAGACCACAAGACACAGGCGAGAGCGTCTCATTCCTGACTCCTCCAGATTGTGCTGACTCGTGCCGTGAAGGTGAGCCCGCCGACTCTACTCGTACCGAATCGCTTCCACAGGGTCCAGGCGGGCCGCTTTTACCGCAGGATAAATTCCAAACACCAATCCAACGCTGATCGAGACAACGAATGCCAGCAGGATGGAACTAGCTGTAACAATGGTGGACCATCCTGCCAGCCATGCAATGGACCGCGACATCACGAAACCAAAAATGATCCCGAAACTGCCGCCGACAAACGAAATGAGGATCGCCTCCACTACGAATTGCCGCACGATATCCGCCTGCCTCGCGCCGACCGCGCGGCGTACTCCAATTTCCCGCGTACGCTCCAGAATGCTGGCCAGCATAATGTTCATGATGCCGATGCCGCCCACCAGCAACGAAATGGAGGCGATTGCCACCATGACGGCGTTGAACAGACGCTCCGTGCGTTTCTGCTCGGCCAGCAATTCGGCAGGGACAATGACGCTGAAGTCGCCCGCCCCGTGATGGGATGAATCGAGAATTGCGCGCACTACTTGCGCCACGGATGCCATATCCGCTCCGTCGCGAAGGTTTAGATAGATGCCGTCAATTTCGTCGCGCCGATCGCTATAGGAATCCTCAAGGCGAAGGATTGCCGAATTCAGCGGGATGTACAGCACGTTATTCAGGTCTTGGGTAGGAACGCCTGCGACCTCGGTTTGCGAACTGAGCTGCGGAGAAGCGACACCAACCACGCGAAACCATTGCTCGTTTGCCTTCACGTACTGCCCGATGACCGCCGCGCTTCCGAACAGGCTCGATCGCGCCGCGGCGCCCAGCACACAAACCGGAGCCGCGCGCGTCTGTTCATCGTCACTGAAGAATCTGCCTTCCAGCACATGCAGCCCTGCGATCTTCTGGTACGCCGGATCGACTCCATAGACGGTAGGTGGATCCTGCTGCGACTTGGGGATCGTCTTGGTCGGAGTCATCCGCTTGCGCGGGGTGGAGGCAACAATGTCGCTGACATCGTCGCGGATCACACGGTAATCCTGAAATGTCAGCCCGGGTGAAATCTTGCGGATCTTCCGCGCCGCCTGCCAATCCAGCGTCTCTTTGGCCTCGACGATGAGGTTGTGAACGCCCATCTGCTCGATGAATGCCATTACGCGCTGCCGCGCGCCGGCGCCGATCGAGAGCATCGAGACCACCGCCGCCACGCCGAAGATCATTCCCAGCATGGTGAGCGCCGTCCGAAGGCGGTGCAGCAGAAGATTCTGCAATCCCAGTTGCAGATCGGGAAGCCACTGCCGCGAGGGACGAAATCCGCGTACCGGACTGACCGAACTCAGTGTGGACACTACGGTTGCCCTCCAGCGCTGGGTGGACTGCTGTTGGAGGTTTTTCTCGGGGCCGTCGGATCGATCATGGCGACCTCGGTGCCAGCCGCGACGCCTTCCACGGCTATGCGGCTTTCGTTTTGGGCCAGAACTTTCAACTCGCGCGGCTCAAAACTGCTGCCGTTCTTCACATACACGACCTGCCTGCTATCTTTCGACATTACGGCCAAGCGTGGCAGGTAGAAGACATCTTTCAGTGGCTCACCGTGAATCGTGATCTGCGCACTCAGCCCGGGCCGCAGCCGCGGATCTTTGCTCGCGAGAGCGATGGTTACATCGAACTTCGCACTGGTATCCGCTTCCCAGAATGCGCGGTTGTTGCTTCCACCCAGCGACTTCACGGTTCCATGCAAGATAATTCCAGGCAGCGCATCGAGTGCAATGTCGACGGACTGTCCTTCCTTGATGTTGTTGCGGTCGAGTTCCCCAACCTTCGCTCCAAGTTCCATTTCTCTTGGATCGATAACCTGGCCCACCTTGGCGCCGGCCTCGACCTGGTCTCCCTGACGGTACTCTGGCAGAGTCATTCCGCCCCAGAACACTCCGCCGGAAGCGCGCGCGTTCTTCTCCAGCGCAACCAGTCCGTCCATGGGTGCCGTGACCCGCATCTTCGCGATGTTCGCTTGCGCCTGATCCATGGCGAGCCGGGCTTTGTTACGTTTCTCTTCGGCGAGCGCGATCGTCGCCTGGCCGGACGCTTTTCGCGATTTCACATCCTGCTCAAGTTCCGCCAGGACCCGCTTTGCCTGGTCCAACCCGAGATCGTTTTTGCGAGCGTCGATGGCGCTGACCAGTTCGTTTTTCTGGACGTCCAGCTCAGCGCGCCGCACATCAAACCGGGCTTTCAGCAACGCGACTTTGTCCTGCGCAGCGGTTACCGACGCATCCGCCCTCGCTTTTGTGATTTCCTGTTCAGCCTGCAGCAGTTCTGAGCGATTCTGCTCGAGCTTGTAGTGCTGCTCGGTCGGGTCGAACTCCATCACCAAGTCACCCTTTTTTACCGCTGTTCCAGTGTGCAGCAGGTGAGTAATCTCAAGCGAGCCTCCGCCGATCGGCGGAGCCGTCATCACCTCGGAATGGCTCGCGCGAAACTCGCCTGTGGCATACACATCCATGATCAGGGCGCCGCGTTTCACTTGCGTCGTGGGAACTTCATCCGCGCTAACACTTGGCGCGCGCCGACGCGCAGCGGCGACGAATACTCCTGCCAGCACGCACACCAGTACCACCGCAACCGCCCATGTAATTGTCCGCTGCGTTCTCATCTTTGCATCACTGTTTGGACAGTCGGATCCTGCAATGCCACCTGATCTCCTGGCTTCAGCCCGCGGGCGATCAGGACCTTGTCTCCGCTTCTTCGCCCAACCTCAACCGGATGCTCTTCGAACTGTGATCCTGTCCAGATGTAGGCCACGGTTCGCCCGGATTTTTGAAGGAGAGCCTGGGCCGGAATGCTGATTGCGTCCGGGACATGGTCCACGATGACGGTGACTTGGCCGGTGATTCCGGGCTTAAACCGGGAATCCGTCTGATCGAGCAGAATTTCCAGCGTGAAGTTACGCGGGAACGGCCATCCTCCAGAGAAATCCACACTGGCAATCTCGCTGATGCGGTCGATGTGCCCGGTGAATTGACGGTCCGGGATCGCATTCAATTGCACGTTCACAGGAAGCCCGGGAGTCAGGCGTCCGCGCTCAGTCTCATCCACGCGCGCGGTGATTCGCAGTGTGGAAGCGTCCGGCAACTCGGCTATCGCGCCGCCTGGCCACGCCCGGTCGCCGGTGCGGTACGGCGCCATATTTCCGCCCATCCAGTGCTGGAGAACCGTCACGGTTCCGGCAGATGGCGCACGCAGGGTCATCTGTGAGAGCGCGCGTTCCGCGCGTTGCATGTCATATTTGGCCTTGCTGCTGGCCTGCTCCGTACTCGAGATCGTTGCCTTACTCAATGACCTATCGGCTTTCTGTTTGGTCTCCGCTTCACGTAATTTCTGCTCAGCATCGAGCAGCTTCAGCTTGGCTTCTTCGCCTTCGATCTTGCGAGACGATCTCCTGCTTGCTGGCTTCCAGTTTGGCGGACTCGACGTCGAAACCGCGCCTTCAGGACCGCCGTCTTGTCTTCCTCTTCAGTCAGCCTCGCCTGTGCGCGCGCCTGCTCAATCGTGGCCTCGGCAGACCTCAAGGCCGACCGGTATTGTGCCAACTCTTGTTCCGTCTTTGTCTTGTCGAACTCAACCACCACATCGCCTGCCTTCACCGCCGCTCCCTCCGGAGCCAGTTTGATGATCTGCAGGTCGCCAGCCTCCGCCGGTGCACTGAGCGTGATTGATTTCAGTGCCTTCACCTCTCCGCGAAACTGCAAGGAATCCAGAAACTCTCCCCGTTTCACCGCAAACGTTGGAACCGTCGGTGCGTGCCTTGTCAGCCGGACGGCTCCAAGCAGCACTCCGCTGCCAGCCAGCAGCAGAGCGCCGATCAGCATGATTTTGCGCCGCACCCAAAGCTGCTGGAGTTTTTTCCTCATTTCGATGCGCCCGTAATGAGATTGCTGGAGGCCTGCTGACTCTGGGGTGCGACACTGTCAACGTCCACTGCCGCCGAAAGATCGGGCATCAGCTTGGGATCATTTCCCTGAATCGAAATAATGACTGCGAAGAACCGGATTTTTTCCGAGAAGCTCCCATGTTCGGCAATTGGGGCCAACTGATCGACCTTTCCGGAGAACACCATGTCGGGATAGGCATCCAGCCGAATCTTCGCTGTCTGCCCGATCTGCAGGCGAGGGAAGTCCTGCTGATTGGCTTCCACACGAACCTGCATAACCTCGGGATTCACCAACTGCAGGAACGGGGTGCCGGGTTCGACCTGGTCGCCTTCCTGCACCTGGCCCATGGTTCCTTGTTTCCAGATCGTGTTCAGAACCACCACCCCGTCAATCGGCGCATGAATCTGCATGAGGTCGGCATTGGATTGCGCATGCAGCATGGTCTGCTGCGTACGTTCGCGCTGAATTTCCAGGATGCGAATCGCGGCTTGGGCCGCCTTTCGCTTCAGATCGAAGGTCTCGCGCAACTGATTGTATGTGGCTTTCGCTTCCTCGAGCGTTTCCTGATTCTTCTCCGCATCAATGCGCGAAACGATTTCGTCTTTTTGGACTTCCAACTCCGATTTGCGTAGGTTGTCTTCGGAGACTTTCAGCTCAGTTTCGTCCTTCGCCTTGGCTGCGGATTCTTTAGCCTGTTCCTGGGCGACTTGATCCACCAGTTTCTGATACTCCGCCTGCTTGTCGACGAAGTCCCGCATCTGCGACTGCCGGTCAAACTCCACAAGCAGGTCGCCTTTCTTCACGCGCGTGCCGCCCGCAACCAGATGAATGATCGTGAGAGTCGGAAGCTGCTGGCCCGCGAGTTGCGGGGCGAGAATGGCTCGTGCCTGTACGGCCTCCGTCGTGCCCTTGAGCCGCAGAGTCGGTGCCGACACGCCAGGAACGGAAGCTTGCGAGTGAATCGACGAACGTCTGCTGCTGAGAACCGCAATCAGGAGGGCAATTCCCAGCACCCCTGCGGTGGCAGCCAAGAAAATCCACACGCGCACTCGTGCAGGGCTGCCTGGTGATGGCTCCGGTTGTGCCCCCAACTGATCTGGCGAAGACTCTGTGCCGGGAGTCACTTCCGCAGGCGCTGTTTGCATTTGCTGGATACTCCCGCCGTGAGAATCTGCTAGTCCCTGAAACGTTGCTCGACCCGTGCCGGCTTTCTAATAATTCGACACCGACGCCGGGCTGCGGGCGCTCTCAGATCGCAAGAATTCCATCCGCTTGCGATGGATTTTTCCATGTGCTGGATTTGCAACGAGTCGACCGGATACGCACACTGCCACCCTGGGCGCGCCTGTCTGGGATTGCCACGCACACACCAAGGCGGCTCCAATCGAGGATCTCAAATACAATAGAACGCCGCACGGACGGTTGCATCTGGCACCGCAACCTCGACCGTCCGGAGACTTCTGCGCCAATGACGCTACTGGACTTCGTTCAGCTTCTGGTAAATCAGCATTGCAACCAGCACCACCAGGAACACTCCCGAACCGATGCTGAAGACGCGTACTGGAATCGTCAGCCGGTTTACTCTCGTGAGTAGTTCCGTCTGCTCTTCCTGCATGTGCGAATTGGCTTCATCCAAAAATAGCTGATCGTCTTCATGCATCGTGAGCGTGCTCTTGTAGATCAGCAGGATGATCAATCCAATCGCGAAGATCCCAAACACAACCGCGACTATCGTGAGCGTCATATGCCACCTCGGCAGAGTCCAAACTCAAGCCCAGCGGCATTCCTCTTGGCGGAAGCGAGGTGCGAAGACCCCGCAGCCAATCCCGGGGAAGGCCTAGACGCCACGATTATAGCCCCGTTGGCAAGCCCCCGTGCCACAGAAATGGCTTTGTTCGGAAGCCGTTACAGGTCCCATAAACGCTGCGACCATCCCGGCTTGGACGGCATCCAAGTCATGTAGGGATTGCTACCGGTCGAATTGTGACTGGCCGCACAGGAACCCACATTTGCTATAATCGAACAGCTTTAGAGCCAAGGAGATACGAATGGCGACCACAACCGTTCCCGAAGTCAAGAAAGCCGCACCCGTCACCCTTACCGCCAACGCCGTCGCAAAGGTGAGGGAAATCATGGCCCAGCAGAATCCCGTGCCCGCCGGCTTGCGCATCGGTGTGGTAGGCGGTGGATGCTCCGGCTTCTCCTATTCCATGCAGTTCGAGAACGGCGCCGGAATGATGGACAAGACCTTCGACATGGAAGGCCTGAAGGTGTACGTCGATGCTACCTCGGTCATGTATCTCAATGGCTGCATCGTGGACTACGTCGAGACGCTCGAGGGCGCCGGGTTCAAGTTCGAGAACCCAAACGTGAAGAGCACCTGCGGCTGCGGATCTTCGTTCAGCGTGTAAGCGGGCAAAGTTCAGGGACAAAAATGCGGCCTCATCGAAAGATGAGGCCGTTCGTGTTTGTATCTATTACTGTTGTTGCGGTGAGTTTTGCGGCTGATTCGGACTCGATGTGCCGTAGCCTCCGACGGGCGAAGTTGGATTGTTCTGCATGGGCGGAGGCGAGTTCCCAAAGCTGTTGCCAAACCCGCTGCTGCTCTGTCCGGAGTTATTCTGCCCGTTCAGGTTGGTCGTGCCCTGCATGCCCATTGCCTGCTGGAGCGAAGGCTGATATGGAGTGGTAATCAGGAATCCGCGGTCGAACGTCGGGTCGTATACAAACTGCCACTCGTTGTATTTCTTCTTCTTGTCAAATTCGCGGATGCTTGTGTCCTTGCTCATACTTGCCACACCGACGATCGGCATTCCGCCAAACACCTGCGCATTCGGTTGCGAGTCCGCTGTTGCAGGAGCTCCGGGGCCGCTCCCAACCTGAGTCGAAATCGTGCCGGGATCTGTACCGGTCGACTGCCCAGTCGTCGTCGGCGCGTTTTGTCCGGCCGCGGAATTCAGTCCTCCGCCCGCAGTGAGGCCCAAGCCGCTTCCGGCACTCGTACCAAACGACGACGTCTGGCCGAACCCTCCCTGCTGCGTCAAAGCGCCATTCGATCCGAGGGTGCTCGCGCCGGCAATGGCGCCGCCGAGCATGTTCGAAGCCATCTTGGCTTCGCCGTAATGCAGGATTTTAAAATCCTTTCCTGTCAGCGGATCTTTGTATCGCTTGCGGAGGAAGCGCATCTGGTTGGTGTTTTCCAGATCCTCGATCTTTGCCGGATACCGGCTGAATTTTTTGTAATACGCGCGAATGGCCCGCGAATACTGCACTCCGCGGTGAATCATCTCTTCTTCTTTGTCGCGCCTGATCTCAAAGGTGACGGACGAGGCAATCGTTGCCGCCGCAACGGCCAGAAGAGCCATGATCAGCAGCAGAGTCAGCAAAACGTAGCCGGACTCACCTTGTCTATGAGATCGCCGGATTTGAGAAGAGAATCGCATCGAAAATGAAAACCATGAAACTCTGAGTTTTGGAAAACCTAGAAGCTCTCTTCCTCACCCCTGCGTCAGTGGGATGCTCTGTGGAGGCCCGCTGGTTACCACATCCTGAATCTCCACCGATGTGTTCGTGATGCGGATGACCTTGTAGCGCCGGTCCACAATCTCGCCTTCGCCGGCGACGAAGACATCGTCGTTCAATTTTAGAAAAATCTTTTTTGGTTCCCCGGGCTGGCTGGCGAATCCGTAGAACTTCAGCGGAATGGGCGCGGGGGCCGGAACTTGAGGTGCCTGGTAGATTGCCTGTGTCTTTTGCTGGTCCGTGTTTGCAGGCGCAACTGGCCTTTGGATTACGACCTCTTCCGCTGCCGAAACAAAGATGTTTCGCCCGCTCCCCTCATACCGCGTCTGCTCACTGGCTGCCAGTAGATCCAGCCTCAGCGTCGGATCAAGGTTTTCTACCTTCGGTTTCTTTCCTGGCTTTCCCTTGACCCGTGCGGTGGGAGTGCGTAGCAGCGACGGCACGGCCGCCTGAGCGCTGTTTCCCGGCGCCGATGATTCGGTGAAGAACGGGGCGAACTCATACGCCAACACCAGCAAGGCCACAATGCCAAGCGCGGCCGCCCACATCGTCTTCTTCTTGTTGTCGAGTCCGAGTTGCACTACGACGCCGCCTTCAAGTACGTTTCCAGCTTCACACTCAATCTTACCGGCCCCTTCGGTTCCCCGCCCAGAGTGACGCTGTTGATGATGAAGAACATGTCATCACGTTCCAGCGCATTGATAAACTTCGCCAGTTCCGTGTAGTTGCCCTCGAGATCGTATTGCATCTCGATCGGCTCCAGGTTGCCGAACTGTAAGTCTCCCTCTCTGTACTTGCCCTGCTCGATGCGAACTCCATTGGCGGATGTGACCTTCCCGATCTCGGTGAGGATCTGCGAGTTCGTGGAAGGGAAGCGCTTCTTGTAAAACTCAGCGATCTGCTGGCTGGCGATGTCAACCTTGTGCGGAAGATCCTTCAAGGGCGCCACCTCCCGCGTCTTCGTGTTCAATTCGGTCTGAAGATCGTTGAGCTGTTGCCGGCGACCTTCGGCGGATCCAATCAGCGGCGAGAAATACACAATAGCCGCGAGCAAGTCCACGGCTGCCATAATTGCGATGGCTATTTTCAATTGCTTACGGGTTTTTCGCAGATCGGGCATTAAGGTTTGCTCCGTTTCGCGATTTGCGTTTTGGATTTCGCGGCTTTCACCGGCTCTTTATCCGGCGATCCCTTCTCAGTTCGTACGGACTTGTCATCCATCGGACTTTGTTGGCTGGCCTGATTCACGACTGGCTCGGGAACATACAAGGCGGTCATCTCGAACGTTTCATTGTCGCCCGTTTGTGATTGGGACGCAAAATGCTCGCTGGTGATGCGGGTTTGTGCGAACCTGCGCGACTCTTCCATTCGCCGCGCCAGCTCAACCGCCCGCTCGCGCGAGTCCCCCGCGACCGTCATTCTCAGCGAGAGTTGGTTGTCTTCGTCCAACTGGGGAGCGATGGAGACCAGGTGTACACGCGGGGGCATGACTTTTTCCAGACTTTCCAATACCCGCGTCCATGAAAACGCTTTCCGCTCAATCAAGTCGTTCAGGAATTGCGACTCGTCCCGTATATCCCGATTTTCAGGCTTGTTGAGGTAAGCCTCGGCCTTAGCGCGAATCTGGTCACGGTCGGCAATCAGCGCCTTCTTCTCTCGAACCGCAGCGCGGTCCCGCCTTGCGTTCACAAACCCCGACACGTCCATCGTCAGCAGGATGAGCGTGAGCAGCGCCAACGCACCCACAGCCGTGCCCCAGCGCGTCCAAAACTGCCGCGCATCCTCGTACGGCTGACTGGCGAGATTAATATCTAAACGCATATATCAGCGGTTAATGATTCTAGGGATCGGTGATCCGCAAAGCATTACGCGAAATGGCCTGCCACTGACGGCAGCCTCTGCTTTTACGAAATCAACGCGCCCACAACTCCGGCCATCCGCCATTTCGGAACCGAGCCGGTGGTCGTCATTCCTAATTGCGCAGAAGAAATCAATTCCTTCACGTCCGCGCCCGTTTGCGCCCGCAGCGCGGGAGCAGTGCCACCCGACTCCGGCAACCCGGCAATATAGATCTGCTCAATATTCAGGTGATACGTATCCTGAAAGAACACGACAGACGGATACACTTCCTCCGCCAACTGCTCTCCATTGATGGTCACACCGCGAGCGTTCTCAAGCGTCCGGAAAAGCTGTAATTGATTTTCATTCAAAATCGCCAGACTCGTCGTGTGGGCGTCCACTTTGATGACGAGAGTAGGTTTCTTGCCCTCGGCCGCTCCAATCGCTGCCAGGGTCGAGGGTAATACCACTCCCGGGCTGAAGCCTGCATTACGAAATGCCGCTTCGTAGTCCTCGATCACGCTGCCCAATGCCACGACCGCAACCACCCGGACCTCATCGTTCACCTTCTGCGCGTGATACGAGACCTTGGCCTTATCCAGGTCGAAGGGAAGGGATTTCTTAAGCCGGAAGCGCACAACTCCGAGTGCTTCTTCTTTGTCCGATGGCAGGGTATCGAACTCCACGAGCATGACCCGTACGGCGGCATCCGGCACAATCGCGATCACGTCGTGCGAACGCCCAGCTACTCCGCCGAGAGCTTCTTCGATGCCCGCCCGAACGGCCTCCCGCTGGCGGAGATTATTCTCCACCAGGTCGGGCACCACGCTGCCGGGAGCCAGCTCGTGTGCGGCACAGGCCTCGAGGCCTTCGCCGTTTTCGCCCATGCGACCCGCGAGTACGCGGTCCGCCGCGATCTCACACGCCAGCTTAGGTTTTGGTGTTGTTGCCGTTGGACTCATTCCCGAGTAGTCCTTGAGAGATACCTTTATGAATCAGAAACCGTCTTGCTCAGAATTGCAATAGCGTAAGAAGAACCGGTTTCAAAGTTTCAAGGTCATTCATGTTTCAAAGTCAAAACCAAGCTGTAGGAGGGATCAGGAAGGTGTTATGTGATGCAAGCGAGCCCCAAGCTTGAAACTTTGCTTCGACCGCCAACCTCGAAACCTTGAAACACTGAACTTTGCTTTTATCTCATCGTTTCGATAAATGTGACCTTATTAATTTCCTTCAGAGTCGTCATCCCGAGCCGCACTTTATCGAGTGCGGATTCTCGCAGGAAGCGCATTCCCTCTTCGCGTGCGGCGCGCCGGATCTCCGAGGTCGGCTTCTTCGCCAGAATCATCTCGCGGATACGGTCGCTCAGGTCCAGCAATTCATGAATCGCCGTGCGACCGCGGAATCCCGTGCCGGCGCACTCGATGCAACCCGGACCTTCATACAGCGGCACCTTGCCCCACTGCACCGGATCCAGTCCGCTGGCTTCCAGCACTTCCGGAGCATAGTGCACTTCGGTCCGGCAAGAATCACAGATCAGGCGCACGAGCCGCTGCGCCAGAATGCAGTTCAATGCCGAAACAAAGTTGTAAGGTTCGACTCCCATGTTCAGGAAGCGGCCGATGACATCAACCACGTTATTGGCGTGGACGGTCGTGAACACCAGGTGTCCAGTAAGCGCCGACTGAATGGCGATCTGGGCTGTCTCCGAGTCGCGGATCTCACCGACCATGATCTTGTCCGGATCGTGACGCAAGATGGAACGCAAGCCGCGCGCGAAGGTCAGGCCCTTTTTCTCATTGACCGGAATTTGTGTAATGCCCCGCAACTGATACTCGACCGGATCTTCGATGGTGATGATTTTGTCTTCGTCGGTCTTAATCTCGTTCACGGCTGCGTACAGGGTCGTCGTCTTACCGGAACCTGTCGGTCCGGTGACCAGGACCATTCCATAAGGTTCTTTGATGTATCGCCGGAACCGCCGCAGATCATCTTCATCGAATCCGACCACGTCCAGGGTCAGGGTGCGGAACTTCTCGCTCATCGATTCTTTGTCGAGTACGCGGAGTACGGCGTCTTCACCGTGAATCGAGGGCATGATCGAGACACGGAAGTCGATGGCGCGCCCGTTGTACTTGACGCGGAACCGGCCATCCTGGGGCACACGGCGCTCGGAAATATCCAACTCACTCATGACCTTGATACGAGAGATCACGGTTGAGTGGTGCTCTTTGCCGATCGGCGGCATGGCCTGCGTCAGCACTCCGTCGATGCGGAATTTGATCATCACCGAGTCGTCACGGGTCTCGATGTGGATGTCGGAAGCGCGCCGCTGCAGTGCTGTAAAAATCGTGGTATCGACCAGGCGGATGATCGGGCTGGTATCGCCCGCCGCCGTCAGCTTGTCGATCGTCAGCGTCTCTTCAATGCCGGTATTCTCGTCCTCGCGGATGATCGTAAAGCCTTCGCTGGCCTCTTCCAGCACACGTTGGGACTGCTCGGTTTTTTTGAGGATGTCGTCGATCTGCTTCAGCGTCGCCACCTTGGTGACAATGCGCTTTTGCAGCAGCAGACTGATTTCGTCGATCATCATCAACTGGCTGGGATCGGCGATCGCAATGGCAAGGCGTCCGTCCGCCGTCTCTTCCAGCGGGACGAACTTGTAGCGGAACATCAGGTCGGGCGAGATCTTCTTAAATAGGTCGTGATGCAGCTGGAAGTCCGTCAAATCGACAAACTCGCAGCGGTAGCGCCGGGCTACATCCTGTGCGCGCTCCAGATCAGTCACCGGATTGCCGGTGGAGACTATTTGCCCGCCATTGGCGCCATTCACGAAAAGAGACTTTTTATCGGCCGTTGCCATTACTCAATCCACCATTTCCAAGTGCGCCTTCCCAACAAGTCCTGGGTTTCTGCCTCAATGCACTCCGAGGGTAAATATTGGCAGATACAACGAAATCAGAACTCCACCCACAAACATCGCCATCACGATGAGGATCAGCGGCTCGATAAGCGCCATTGCGGCACCCAGCGCAGTCTGTACATCTTCCTCATAAAACTCGGCCACCGAATTCAACATGGCAGGGAGTGCGCCCGTCGATTCACCCACCTCGATCATTTCGACGGCCAGGTCAGGGAATATCTTCTGCTCCTCCAGACTCGGCGCCAGTCCCTGTCCTTCGCGTACCCGCACGCCGGCGCGCATGACTCCCTTTAGGATGCGCCTGCTGCTCATTGAGGATCCTGCGGTTTCCATAGCCGGAACCAGCGGCAGCCCGCCTTGCAGCAGGGTAGAGAGCATTCGCGAAAAACTTGCGACCTGGTGCTTCAGCCGGATATCTCCAAGTAACGGCAAGCCTAAAATCATCCGGTCGATGCGGTCCGCCCCCCCATCGGTTTCTTTCCAACGCCACAGGACGAACGCCGTGATTGCCAGTCCCGCCAGTATGAACGGGGCATACTTTTGCGCAGCCACCCCGACGTTCAGCATGAACACGGTGATGGCCGGCAACTTGGCGTCCAGGCTGTTAAACAGATCCGCGAACTTCGGCACAACATAGGTGAACAAAAACATCACCATGATCAGCACAACCGTAACCAGCAACGTCGGATAAATCAGCGACACAAACAGTTTCTTGCGGAACGTCATCGCCATCCGTTGAAACGCGATGTACCGGTGGAGCACCTCGTCGATGTTGCCGCTCTTCTCGCCCGCCATCAATGTGGTGGTGTAGATCTTTGGCACGATACCCTGAGCGGCGAACGCGTCGGACAGCAACTCTCCGCCTTTCACACGCTCGCGGACATTCTCCAGAACTTGCTTTAGCTTTCCGTCTTTCTGCCGTTTGATGAGCAGTTCCAGTGAATTCAGGATCGGCAAGCCCGCGCGAATCAGTGTCAGAAACTGCTGATTAAACACCAGAAATGAGTCCTGCTTCAGCTTGCGTTTTCGCCGAATGACTCCCCCGGCCATCAGGCCCTGGGGTTTTACCCAGTAGACGAGATATCCCTGCGACGAGAACCGGTCACGCACTTCGGCTTCGGAATACCCCTGCTCGACGTGCTGCTGTACTCGTCCGCGATCGTCCGCTATTTTGATAACGAATTCGGCCATTTGCCCGTTTTTCCAGGGTTTCTTACAGGCTAAACCTTAGGCTCAGTCTAACACTCCAGATTCCATTCTAAGCCGGAGCGAACCTCAATGAACCATGCCGACGTACCGCAAGTAACCCCTTACTTTCAGCAACTTTGCAACTGCGGCTACGGTAAACCCGCCGGTTCAGCTCTGTCATTCCGGTCGGAGGGGTGAATCTGCCTATCCTTCTGTCGGCCACTTCCGCTTACTGTCCCAACCCGCCCTCAACCACCTCTGTGCCTGCTGGTGGCCTGAATGCAAATTGTGAGTCGGCCACCGCCACATCCTCTTTCTGATCCCCGAACTGGTACTCGGTCACCGCCCCGTCCAAGTCGTGAATCTCAATTCGTACAATCCGGTGCTCTGGATTTACCTCCAGGACAACCTCGCTCACCCGATCTGCCAAGGCAGTTGGAACACCCCTGAGAACGAAGTCCCCGGCTTGCATTGGCGGAATATCGGGTGCCAGTGATAACCCTCTTAACTCCTTCTCCAACTTGCTCTTACCTAGGAGGAATGCAAGTGGAGATCGGATGTCTTCCAGTTTCTTCGCTGATTCCTTCCGCGCCTGCCGGTCGTCCGGAACGTAAAACCACGCATCTTTGCCGTTGCTCACAAAGAGCTTCTCCCTTGGAGAACGGTACTCCCAGCGCATCTTGCCGGGTTTTTTCAGCCAGAGCGTCCCGGACTCCGTTCGGTCCATCCCCGAGCCGCGGTAGATTTCCGTAAACTGCGCCTCCAGCGAGCGCAGATGGTTATAGTGCGCATCCACGGCCGCTGCGATCGACTTCACATCCTCGGTTGAGCTGCCCGACGCCCAGCCCAGCACCGATACAGACACCACAATCAGGAAACGAAGCGCTCGATTACGCATCGATAAGTTTCACCTTGACTCGCCAGCCACTGTTGGTCCAGATACCAGTCCTCACGCTCGCGGGGAGGGACAGGGGGCAAGATCCTTCGGGGGGCTCCTGAGGAGAATTGTAAGCCTCTGGGTCAAAGTTGTCATTGATCCGATATGTAGTCAAACCGCGAAAAGGAGGAGAAATTAGCTAACCTGTTCTGGCTGGATCTTCGCGTCCTCAGTTTTTCATGTAGATACCGACACGCAGGAGTTCAGTCCAATGACCGTGCGGCGAAGAAGTCCGATAGACAATCTTTTGACAATTTTATTGAGGCCGATTCGTAACTTCCGAGCAGGCCCTTCATCCCCTCTTCCGGTCGCAATGACCACAACCATTCCATGAAGGAGTTGTACATGTTCAGGATCAGTCGAACACTGCTCGCTCTCACTCTAGTCCTCTCCGTCTTCCCACTCCTCACTCAGGCTCAATCCAGCGGAACCGCGGGCGCGGTGTTTGTTATGACTAACGATGCGAATCACAACCAGGTCATCGCCTATCACCGCAACGCTGATGGCTCGTTGACCGGACGCCACACCTATGCGACGGGAGGTCGTGGGAGTGGCGGCGTCAACGACCCCTCGCGTCACAGGGTTCTCTTACCCTCACGCAAGATCATTCACTCCTTCTCGCGGTTAACGCTGGCAGCGGAGACATCTCCGTGTTCAGGGTCAACGGTTCTACGCTGGCTCTTCTCGGTGTCATCCCCTGCGGAGGCAGTGAACCGGTCGCGGTCGCGCAACTCGGCAACCTTGTGTACGTCGTCAATGCCGGAGCGGCAAGCAACGTAACCGGATTTCATCTCACCACTACCGGGATCCTCAAATCGATTCCCCACTCCACAACATTTCTTTCTACGGGCAATACTGGCGCGGCTTCCGTGGCGTTCAGCCCGAATGGCCAGACGCTTCTCGTAACCGAGAAACTTACTGGCAATCTCGACGCCTTCGCGATCCATGTGGACGGTACTCTCGGCCCTATCGTCGTGAATCCCAGCGCCGGTCCCGGACTTTTCGGCGTTCTTTTTGCTCCGAACGGCGCCGCGATCACCAGTGAAACAGGTCCAAGCGGAGGTCAGAACGCTTCGGCCGTATCCTCTTATGCAGTGAACTCCAGGCGGTACGCTCACGGTTATCAGCGCCAGTGTTCCCACGCTCGCAAACGCAACCTGCTGGCACGTCGTCACTCCGAACGGGAAACTGCTTTACACCACCAACCCGGGGTCGGGAACTCTGTCCGGATTCTGGATCGGTTCCGACGGAAGCTTGACACCGGTTGACGGCGCCGTTCTTGCTACTCTTCCCGTCGGCAGCGCCGACCTGGATCTTGCCGTCAGCAGTGATGGCAAGTACCTCTACACTATCGATTCCGGAACGGGTTCGGTGAGCGTTCTCGGCATCAACAGTGATGGCACTCTCACCGTCGTGCCCGGAGTGAGCGGCCTGGCAACAAACGCTGGATTCAACGGTATCGCGGCCTACTGAAGTTGACCCGGTGTCATTCCGACCCCGCGAAGAGGGACGGATCTGCTGTCCTGTCCCACGTTACCAAGGAGTGGTGGGGCAGGGCACGACAATGATATATATCGTGATACGATATTACTGGGCGAGGCAACTGCATCCGTCGGGGTCCGCCCATCAGTAATCGGCTGGAATAAGGAGCGAACTTGATGTTGGGTATGAAACTGGTTCGGCTGATCGAAGCGCATTCAGAGACGTTATCCCGGGGATTGGCAGAACAGCTTCACTCGTCCGACAGAACATCCGATTTCCGCGAAGTTTCACGCGAAGACCTGCAGCGGCGCGCGTTGGAGGTCTATCGGAATCTGGGCGAATGGCTCCTGCAGAAAACAGAGAGCGACATTTCAACCCGGTTCAGAATGATTGCCGTTCAGCGCGCCTCCGAGGGAATCCGCTTGAGTCAATACATCTGGGCTCTGACGCTGACCCGGGATCACCTCTGGCGATTTCTCCGGCAGCAGGCCTACGCGGACACAATCTTCGAAGTTTACGGCGAACTCGAAGTGCTGCAACTGCTCAATCAATTCTTCGACCTAGCCATCTACCATGCCATCATCGGACACCAGGAGGCCATTCGCGAAACCACCAGCAAAGGAGATCTACGCCGCATCCGCGACTTAGCTGTCTCGATTGGCCTGATGTCCGCCTGAGACAGCCTCCTAAGTACGTTGGTGATCATTGCTTGCCTACAGTAAATCCAGTAGGCGTGTTTCAAAATATTGGATAGGTCATCCAATAACCCGTAACTATTCCCTTCTTGACAAAGTCAACTCCTTGGAAACTAAAAACTTACGGTGGCCACAGAAATGCTTAACGGCAGTTCGTGCGGGGGTTCCGTTTTCCTGGCGAGGAGAGTGCGAGTCCGCCGGATTGCGCAAGTATTCTCAGTTGGAAGGTCCTCCATTCGGATTCTGACTCTGGCCGAATGTGGAATGTGGCTTCTACCTGGTTAGTAAGTGAACTAGCCCTTAAATAGCCCTAATAGCTCCTCTTCAGGGAAAGTTATTGATCGAAAGTTATTGATCGGCAATGGTTCCGTAGATTCGGTTGAGCGGAGGTTCTAATGTTAACCACCACCTTGCAGAGAATCCTCGTTTGCAGCCTGTTTCTCGAAATGCTCTTTTTAGCTGCGGGATTTGCCCAATCCAATGCTCGTCTGTGGGGTACCGTCACCGATCCGTCGGGAGCTGTCGTCTCCGGAGCCGACGTAACTGTTCGCGATCAGGGAACTGGCACCACGTTCAACACGAAAACCAATGGAGCCGGCCTCTATGAGCTACCGGCCTTGGCCGTGGGAACTTACCGCATAGAGGTGCGGGCCAGCGGAATGCAGACACAAGCCCTGACCGGCCTGGTCCTCGATGTCAGCCAGAATGTCCGCCAGGATTTCAAGCTAACTGTTGGTTCTTCCACGGTCAAAGTGGAGGTCTCGGGCGAAGCTCCCGTCGTGGATGCCAGCACCATCGATGTTGGTCAAGTTATCGATCAGAAGACAACGCAGGAAATCCCGCTGAACGGGCGCCATTTTGTGGATCTGAGCCTGCTCACGCCCGGCACAGTGACCCCGCCTGCCAATGGCTTCTTGACCGCTCCGCTGCGCGGCCAGGGATCGTTCTCCTTCGATTCAGCCGGACAACGCGAAGATACCGTCAACTTCATGATCAACGGCATCAACCTGAACGACATCGTTCAGAACCAGATCACGTTTCAGCCGTCGATCAATACCGTTTCCGAATTCAAGGTGGAGAACTCTACGTATAGTGCGCAATATGGCCGTAACTCCGGCTCGATCGTAAACATTGCCACCCGCTCGGGCACCAACGACTTCCACGGCGAAGTGTTCGACTGGTTAAGAAACGAGAAACTCGACGCCAGGAACTACTTTGCGCTGCAGAAGGCTCCGTTCAAGCGCAATAATTTCGGAGCCGCACTTGGCGGACCGATCAAGACCGACAAGGCCCATTTCTTCCTGAGCTACGAGGGATTGCGCCAAAGGCAGGGCCTCAATACCGACAGTCTGGTTCTTACCAGCGCGCAGCAGGCTCAGGTTGCGGCTACGAGCGACCCTACCATCCAACAGCTGGCGAATCTCATTCCTGCCGCGAATGACTCCACCGGAAGTTTCTTCATCAGCGCTGCCACCGCCCCGGTCAACATCGACCAGGGGACGGCCGATGTCGACGTGAATCTGGGTAGCCGCGACCGCATTCACGGGTACTATGTTTTGCAGCAGGATCTGCGACAGGAACCGACTCTGCAGGGAAACACCCTGCCCGGATGGGGAGATACCCGGCAGTCCCGGCGCCAGATCATGACGCTGAATGAAGATCACATCTTCTCGCCCAGCATGGCGAATACGATCCGTCTCGGTTACAACCGGATCCACATCACCTTCCAGCCCAATCGGCTGCTGAACTCGGCGACATTCGGCATCAATAACGGTATCAACGCTCCCATCGGCTTGGCCCAGATCGATGTTGGCGGATTTGCACTCGACTTCGGTGGGCCAAGCGGCTTCCCGCAAGGACGCGGCGATACGACAGCTGTGCTCAGCGACACATTCAGCTATTTGCACGGGCGCCATTCATGGACCATGGGCGGAGAAATCCGGCGAGCTTACAACAACAACTTCTCCCAGGATACGAGCATTTTCCGCTTCGCGGATGTGCCCAGCTTTATCGCCGACAGCGCTACCTCGTTCACCTATGTCGGCACGTCGGCAAACCGCATTCTCTACCCCTCCTGGGGCGCGTTCGTCGAAGACAACTTTAAGTGGAAGCCGAACCTGACCTTGCAACTCGGATTCCGCTACGATTGGAATTCGACTCCGAGCGAAGCTGACAACCGCTTCGTCGCTTTTGATCCCGCGGGGGTAAGTTTGATCCGCGTCGGATCGCCGGGCTTCAGCGAGCCTTTCCACACGAACAACAAGAACTTCCAGCCTCGCCTCGGTTTCGTCTGGGACGCGTTGAAGAACGGCAAAACTATCGTCCGCGGCGGATATGCCATCCTCACCGACCAACCGGTCACGGGCATTGTCACCGGATTGAACTCCAACCCGCCGTTCTCCACACCGCTGACTTCGACCGCAGTTGGTCTTTCGCTGACGAACGCGCTCACGTTGGCGGGTCCGTCTGGCTTGGCGCCGGCCACAATCAATCGGGCGTTCGACAATCCCTACGTCCAATCCTGGAACCTGAACATCCAGCAGCAAATCACGTCGACTATGGGACTGACGGTCGCCTACGTCGGATCGAAAGGAACGCACCTGCGCATTGCGCGCAACATCAACCAACTGGAACTCGTGGGAGCGGCATTGGTGCGGCCTTTTGCGACGCTATCTGCGGCCAGTCCTATCGATCCTGGTACGGCGCTTGGGAATATCACCGAGATCGACAGTCTTGGCAACTCCAGTTACAACGGCCTCTGGGTCACGCTCAACAAACACGTTTCCCGCGGCCTGCAATTTCTGGCGTCCTACACCTACGCCAAATCGATCGATGACAACTCCCTCAACTCGCAAGGCGTCATCCTGCAGAACAGCTACGACATCGCCAACAACCGGGGACTTTCCGATTTTGACGTTCGCCATCGCTTCGTCGTCAGCGGGTTCTATGAACTGCCGTTCAAGTCCAATCGCGCCATCAGTGGATGGCAGATAGGCCTCATCAACCAGATGCAGACCGGCAACCCGTTGAACGTCATTACTGCGCAGTCCGGCTTCACCGGAACCACTGGATTGGGAGCGCTGCGTCCGGACTTCGCCGGACCGGTTCACGCAACCGGCAGGCCCGCGGAATGGTTCAGCACCCCGACGGCATTCGTCTATCCTTGCACAGGATTCACAGGCACTGGGAAAGTCGACCCTACCACCTGTCACTTCGGGGATATGGGAAGAAACGCCGTGGTCGGTCCCGGCTTCCTGAACACAGATTTTTCGGTGGTGAAGAACACCAAGCTGACCGAGCGGTTCAACCTGCAGTTCCGCGCGGAGGCTTTCGACATCTTCAACCACGCAAATTTCGGGAATCCTAATCTGACCGTCCCGACTCCTACGCCAACCAATCCGTTCCCCAGCAGCAGTTTCGGACGGATCACCTCAACTCGCTTCCCAACCGGTGACTTCGGATCTTCCCGGCAGATTCAGTTCGCCCTTAAACTGCAGTTCTGAAATCTGGAAATACCGGTTGTCACACTCGGGTCGCCTTCTTACGACTGGGTGTTCCTTTCGTTTCAACTACTTAGGCCCATCCAATCCCTGCATTCGCCGCTAAACCGCGATTTTGCACCATTCGTTGGATAGTGCTGCGCTCTCCCCAAAAGGCCCAATAGGATAGATACAGACAACACCCAGGAAGACGTGTAAGCAGCCGTCTCTAGGCAATCGGCATTCCCGGGAGAGAGCCAGCAGTTTTTGGGTGACACTTTCCAGGTTCATCCAAAGGCCATCGTAAGAGCAGAGGAAGGGATAGAACTGATCATCGCAGCCGATGAGCTATCCCGATGAAAAAAGTAGTCGAAGCCAAAAGCTTTGGATAGAAGACAGAAGTCAGGAGCCAAACGTCATTATGCGCAAGCCGATTAAGTACGTAGAAAAAGCCGCAGTCGCCGCCGCCAAGGGTGCGTGGGTTGTGTTTGACCGTCTGAATCGCATTAACCCCAATCCGTCGCCCACCCCAAAGTGGTCCGACAAGCCGCTGCTCAAGTCGTACGAGAAGAGCAAGCCGCCGCTCGGCTGGCCGCGTACAACCGACTCTCTCTGTCCGAAGTGTGTCCCCGAAATTCGTCAGCAGATCCTCGATGGGCATCTGCCTCACGAAGTGCTGATGAACGAAAAGGTCGGCGAAATCAAAGCCACCATCATCGAGCGCGACGGCAAGATCCTGATGGTGAAGGATTGTCCGAAGCACGGGCACTTCGAGGACGTAATGTCGATCGACACCGAATTCTCGAAGCACCTGGAAGACGTGTTCCCCGGGCGCGACATCGTGGCCCATAACGACGAACACCTCCATCATCACGGATCATCCACCGTGAAATACGGCCGCGGCTCAGTGCTGACTATCGATCTGACCAACCGCTGCAACATGATGTGCGATCCGTGTTTCATGGACGCGAACCAGGTCGGCTTTGTCCACGAACTGACGTGGGAAGAGATCAAGACGATGCTCGACAATGCCATCACGATCAAGCCGCGCCGGCAGATGTCGGTGCAGTTCTCCGGTGGCGAGCCGACATTGTCGCCGTATTTTCTGGACGCCGTTCGCTACGCCCGCAAGGTTGGATACAACTCCGTGCAGGCCGCGACCAACGGCATCGAATTCGCCAAGAGCTTTGAGTTCGCGCAGCAGGCCGTGGAAGCCGGCATGCGGTATGCCTACCTGCAGTTCGATGGCATCGGGAACGCTGCGAACGCGCACCGCGCCGTCGGCAACCTGTTCGATGTGAAGCTGAAGGCGATCGAGAATCTACACAAGGCCGGATGCGAAATCGTTCCGGTGATCACGATCGTCAACGGCATCAACAACGAGCAGGTCGGTCGCATCGTGAAGTTCGCGCTCGACAATCCCAAGACGATCAGCTTCCTGAGCTTCCAGCCGGTCAGCTTTACAGGCCGCGACGAAGCGGTTACGGATGAGCGCCGGCAGGCGCAGCGCTACACACTGAGCCATCTGGCGCACGACGTGAAGAATCAGACTGGACTCGGCGAGCCCGCCAGAGACTGGTTCCCGATCAGTTTCATGGGAACGTTCAGCGATTGGGCTGACCTGATGCACGCTCAGGACGCGAACAACGATTGGGGCCAGCTAAGTTGCGGATGCCATCCGAATTGCGGGACGGGCATGGCTGTGATGATCGATAAAGAAACCAAGGAAGCAGTTCCGGTGACCGCGTTCCTGCACGGCGATCAGCTTGCGAAAGACATCGCAAAGGTCAATGACGGTTCGCGCAGCAAGTTCTGGACCGGCGTTGGCATGGCGCTCTGCCTGATGAAGAATTACGATCCGTACCAGTCGCCGACACACTTCAAGCTGATGGATCTGCTGAAGAAGTTTGACAAGAACTATCACGTGACCGGAAAGGACTATGGCAAGGTGGGTCCGGACCGCACCATCGACGACGTGATGAAGCGGCGCACGCAGGACCGCTGGAATTTCCTGTTCATCGCAGGGATGTGGTTCCAGGACCTGTTCAATTATGACTTCCGGCGCACCGAGCAGTGCATCATTCCCTACGCGACGCAGGAAGGCGAGATTTCATTCTGCGCCTACAATACGGGCGTGGGATGGCGGAACATTATCGAGAAGATGCACATGACCGCCACGCTCACCAAGTGGTACGAAGAGCATGGACGCCACGAGATCTTCGCGGGCGGCAAGAAGGTGAAGATGGATGAGCCGGCGACGGCGACTGAGTATCTCAACCTGCGCGAAGAGATTGTGACGAACGAACTGCAGACAGATCTCGATAAGCTCGGCATCGCCAAGACTGCGCGCGAAGAAAAGAAGCGCGCGCGGGACGCGAAAGCCGCAGCTGCCGAGGCTCGTGGGCCGCAGAAGAACGACGAAGCCTACAATGCGCGCATGGCATCTCTGTACCGCGAAGTCGTGCTGAAAGAGAAGCCGGTTCAGTCCCAGGACGGATTTATTCCACTCGGTGCGCTGGCGAAGCCAAACGGCAATGGCAACGGGAACGCCGCCAGCACGGAAGAGAAGCCGGAATTGGCCGAGCCCGTGGCGGGCGACTAGTACTTGAGTGACAGAATGAATCACGGGCCGCCTGCGGGCGGCCCAATTCTTTTCGCGTTCTTCACTTGCGGATGTGGTTCTGGATCACTTGGGCGCCTGCCAACATTCTCAGGCGGACGGCCCTGTCATTGGCTCAACAGTCGATCATGTCCGACTTCAAAGCCGCACCCTCCCAACCAATTACCTCCGTAACGTTTTAGCCCTTACCTTTTCGCTTTACCCTTGAGATTCAAACTGTCCGTTGCAGGAGTCCTTTATTCCTGGCACAAACATCTCGCAAGGAGCACGCGCCGCGTCAGCGCGGGCGTTTGTCCACAGCCTCAACATTCTGATTAAGTATGCTCGAATGTACGGCTACGAGCACAAACGCACGGAGGCGCAGTTCGAAACGACGTGGAACGAACTACAGAGTGCTCTGCCAGCGGGAGGCGAAGCCGGATTCCTGCTGGGCGTCTCCGATAACAAGTTGCTGCTCGACGGAATTCCCCTCGAATCGGGACAGGCGGAAAAGAGCTTCGCCACGCTTCTGACCACGGCCGGGTTGGCCAGTCTGCATTTCTCCAAAGGAGTCACCGAAGAAGACTTTGTGCGCCTGGTGCGCGCGTTCACCGTCGCTGGATCGAAGGCGACCGACGTTGCCAAGCAGATCAAGGATGCGCTTGGGGCAGGCAAGCAGAGCAGCACGATCAAGATCAATGAAGTGAAGTTTGTTGCGGCCGATCCTTTGACGGGAGACGTCAGCATTGCGGCCCAGATCGCGGCGCAGACGCTGGGGCCTGAATTCAAGCAGTGGCTGAATGATCCGCAGAAGCTGTTGCAGTTGATCGCGGCTGCAGAAGGCGCAACCTCTGGGGGAGCAGCGGGTGAAGGGAGGCCGATGGTTCCGCTCGGCAGTGTCCCCAACGTTCCTCTTGGAAACACTTTGGGGGCGGGTGGAGGAGGCGGTGCGGCCGGTGGTTTTGCAGGCGGCGGTGGCGGCAATGGTCCGGCCGTGGGAAAGGGAACGGGCACCGGCACCGGAGTGGCTCCTGCCTGGACCGGGGGAATGGTTCCACTGCAGGAGCAGGAAGTCATCCAGGCAATCCGTTTGCTCACGCGCTTTGGACAGGTGCAGCAGGATCCTTCCGTAAAAGAAGAAGATCTGCAGAAAGAACTGACCGACGTCAATCCGAACACCCGGTTGAACTTGCAGCAATTGTTGGGGAGCCTTGCAGCACAGGCGGCTACGGCACAGGAAGAAGACACGCCGCTGCTGATGAAGGCTGCCGAGCACATGGCCATCCGCTTCGCCCTGGAGCGATACCAGAAGGGCGAAGTGAAGGTCAACGCCGTGCACCAGATGATGGAGCACATGAGCCGCCAGATGGACTCATTGCGCCAGATCCTGAAGCTGCAGGAAGAGAAGATGAACAAGGCGGGGATTCTGGTCGAGTCGCACGCCGATATCCTGGACCGCATGTTCTGGGCAGAGGTGCCCGAGGCCGGCAAGAAGAGCGTGCTTCTTTCGCATGAAGCGCCCTGCGTGCCTCCTCGAAACCTGCGGCAGTTTGTGGAAGTGCTGCTGGAACGTGACGACAAGCAGACCGCGGGCGAGATCCTCAACAACTATTCGAGCTGTCTTAGCGCTAAAGAGGCAGAACCGCGACGCAGAACCGCGATCGGCCTCAGCCAGATCGCGGACCTGTACGCCCGTCTGGGCGGGCAGCCCATGGCTCAAGCCGTCCGCAAGTTAAGCGAGCAGATCATCGGAGAAAAGGACGCAGAGTTGCAGAGCCTCTACAACGCGGCGTTCGTTCGCCTCAGCCAGGAGGCCAGTTCCGCGAAGAACTACGCCGCCGTGAACGAAGTCTGCGCTGGCATGGAGTTGATCAGCGTAGAGCGTCCAGTGCTGATTAGCGATTTGCGGCCTCGCGTCGGAGTCGAGAATCGGCTGCCTGAGTACATCGAAGAAGCCATCAACCTTGAGCAGATTCCCGCCGACCTGTTGTCGGTACTGCGGCGCACGAGCCAGGCTGGCTCCGAACATCTGGCCGACCGCTTTTTCCGTTGCATGCGGCGCGATGAGTGTGACCGCATGATCGAACTGGTGAAGCAACTGGGATCTCCGATCTTGACCCAGTTACGCGAGATTCTGCGAACCGGGCAGCCCAGGCAAGCTTCCGGTGTTGTCGGATTAGTCAGCCGCCTGGATGTGGGGACCCTCCTGGAACTGTTGCCGTCGCGCCTGCCGGAATGGAACCGGTTCTACCACGACGTCGTCGTGCGGCAGATCGCGTATGGCGCAGCTTCCGATCGTGGGCGAACGCTTCTGGAATTTGCTGATGTTCTAGATCCTGTGGTCCTGCCGGAGGCCGTCGACGAGATCGGAATGAGCGGCGATCGAAGTTCTGTACCGCCACTGATCGCGATGGCAAAGCCCGGTGAGGCAGTGTCACGCTCTCCTTTCGTGCAGTTGAAGGCGCTGGAGTCTCTGGGAAGGTTGAGGGACACGGAGGCGATCGCGACACTCCGCGAAATCCTGGAATCGAAAAGGACCTTCGGCTGGCTGCATCATCGCGAACTGCGGATCGCCGCGGCGCAAGCTCTCTCAAAGACCGATCCCCGTTACAGCTCGCAGGTGATGTCCGACAGCGGATTGGAGCCGGCCGAACTCGCCATCGCGCCCTTGGATATGGCTCCCGCTTGCCCCTGGGTGCGGCAGCGCCGTTACGAGCGCATGGTACTAGCCAAGACCGTGATTGGTACGCTAGGCAGTTCGTGGGGCAAGTCGAAGATCCTGATACGCGAATTGAGCCTGGGCGGCGGTATGGGAACGAAGGAAGATAACCTCCGCATCGGCAGCGAGGCAGACCTTGAAATCTCGCTGGGCATGCGTTCGAAGATTCGCGCGCACGTGCTGCTGCGCCGCGCCCGCGTCAACGAAGTGGGATTCGAAATCGTCAATACCGATCTGGAAAGCCGTTACAAGCTGCGCCGCCTGCTGGTCGAGGCGCTGAACGCCGCCCCGGCGAACAAGGGCAATGAGTGGAGTGGGGACCGGAAGGTGTAGGGAAAAAGTTCCAAGGTTTCGAAGTTGCACGGTTCCAAGTACAGAAATAGCGAAGCCTCCGCGAGTTGCGGAGGCTTTCGCTTTGAAACCTTGAAACCTTGAAACCTTGAAACCTTGAAACCTTGAAACCTTGAAACCTTGAAACCTTGAAACCTTGAAACCTTGAAACCTTGAAACCTTGAAACCTTGAAACCTTGAAACCTTCCTACTTCACCTTCAAGAAGATGATCGCCAGAGTGTACAGCGCCAGCGACTCGATCAGAACCAGGCCGAGAATCAGCGAGAACTGAATTCCCGGACGCGCGGCTGGGTTGCGGGCCAGCGATTCGGTCGCCGAGGCGACGGCTTTGCCTTGGGCGAGTCCGCACACGGCGGACGCGATCGCCATAGAGAATCCGGCAGTGATGGCGACCCAATTGGTCTCGGCTGCGCCGCCACCCTGCGCGAAGGCAGGCATGGCAAAGCACAGGGCCGAGAGGGCCATGAAAATACGGCTGAGTGTACGCATGGTGATGCTCCTTGTATGAAATTGCCGCCAGGAGGTGGTTGACGCCATACCGTGCAGACGCCCTCACGCTGGAAGCAGTGGCCAGTGGCCAGTTGTCAGTGGTCAGTTGCCTGACCGCTTACAGCTGATCGCTCGACCTTCGTCGTGTTCCAGAACACTAGCCACTGATCACCGACTGCTGATCTAGTGCTCTTCCGATACCGCTCCCGATACATAAATGATTGCCAGCAGCATGAATACATACGCCTGCAGAACGGCGACTACGATATGAAGTCCGCTAAATACAATCGGGACGCCGATCGGGATCATCGAGAAGAAGACAAGAGTAATCAGATCTCCGGCGAAGATGTTGGCCCAGAGACGCACAGTGAGTGAGAGCAAGCGTGCGAAGTGGCTGATTAACTCAATGGGCAGCATCAGTGGCGCCAGCGCCGGGATAGGTCCCAGGAAGTGCTTGAGATACCCGATTCCCGAGTGCCTGAATCCCTGGGTGTGATAGTAAAAAAATGCGCAGATGGCGCAGCCCAGCGGCACCGCAGGAACCCCAGTCGGCGACTCGAACCCCGGGATCAATCCGATGAGGTTGCAAACTAGAATGAAAATGAACAGAATCGCGAAAAACGGCGTGTAATGCTCAACGTGGTGGCCGATAATCTCGCGACTCTGGCTTACCACGAACCCTTCGATGCTTTCGAAGGAGTGCTGCAAACCACCCGGAGATTCCACCGACAGTCGCGAACGAACCAGCAGAAACAGCACCAGCAGGAAAATGAAAACCAGCAACTCCATCGAGAACGCGTTGTTAATGGGAGCCGTCGGACGATGGGGGACGTGAATCGCCGTCAAAAGTGCGCTCACGGGCCCGCCGAACAGGTGATTTAAGACTTTTGTGAACCAGAGTTGTTCGGGCATGGAAGACAGCTTGTCGCTGCTAGCTCCTGGATTTCGATTCTAAGTTCCGCGCCTGACCCATGCATACAGCTCGTAAAACGCCTCGCAAATGATGGCCCCCACGGGCAGGAACAGGCCCGCGAACAGCCCCCTAAGGCTCGCGGGGAAACTGGTTAATATAGCATACGCGGCGGCTCCCAACAATGCGTAACGCAGTAGAAAGCGCGCGATTATCCCCTTTCCGGACTGAGGTTTACCCGTATTTGTGACCTTGTCCGCGAGTCCCGAGACGCCGTTCTTCAGCCAATGAAAGTTGAGGTACGAAATCGTGCATCCGAGAACAAATCCGATGGCAGGCCGGAAGCCGAATTTCGCCCAGCAGAGAATCGACAGCCCAACCGCAAGCACCAGCATGAAATTGCGGATCCGGATGAGTGCCCCGCCGTAGAAGCCTTCGCTGGCTGTCCCGGAGGCTTCATCTGAGGCTGTCGGGTCGGGAATCAATCCGTGTCTCGCGAGATGGTGCGGATCAGTTCGATCAGGCCTCCGGCCGTGCCTAGCAAGAGACCAACGACGCTGATCCAGGACTTATGCAGCCAGCGATCGAGTAGAGCGCCGATCAGATATCCCGCGACCGTGCCCGCAGGAAGCATGAACGCGACCTGGCTATAGCGCCCGACCTGCACCCACGGGCTCTTCTTTCGGTTGGGATCCTGATCAGATGGCATGACGAAAGTTGATTCTACGCCAGGGCGGACCGCACGACTGGAATGCCCCTCGGTGTCTGTTGCTGGTGCGTAGGCGAGAGGGGTCCTTCGACTTCGACTTTGCTTCGCTACGCTCAGCAAATCTCCGTTCAGGATGACCGGGGTGAGTTAGCGGATCAGTTGGGCGACGTTGCTGCTTTGTGCCAGACCCAGCGCCCAATTCACCAGCTCGATAAAACGGTTCGGCAGGATTCCTATGTAGAGCGTTGCTAATCCTGTCAGCGCCAACGCGGCGCGCATGGCATAGCTGACGGGCAGCTTCTCTTCGCCCTTCTCTGGCTCGCGCATGAACATTGCATTGGCGATCTTCAGATAGTAGTAAAGGCCGAATACGGAGTAGAGGACGCCCAACGAAGCCAGGACGTAGTGCCCGGAATTGATCAGGCTCAGGAAGATGAAGTACTTGCCCCAGAATCCGGCGAGAGGAGGGATCCCTGCCAGCGACAACATAAAGACCAGCATCAGCACAGCTTCGATGGGCGCGCGTGAGTAGAGCCCGTTGAGGTCGTCCAGTTCGTCTCCAATCACGTTCCGGTGTCGCAGGGAAGTGATCACGGCGAACGCGCCAAGATTCATGAAGGTATAAACGAGCAGATAAACCAGGATGCCTCTGACGCCGTCAGGGCTGAGGTCTGTCGCAGTGCCGGCCACCAGGCCGAGCAGCATGTATCCCACATGCGCGATCGACGAGTACGCCAGCAGGCGCTTGGTGTTGGTCTGTGTCAGCGCCGCGAAATTCGCGCCCGTCATCGTGGCAATGGAAACGAAGACCAGCAAAGGTACCCAGACTGGTCGCAGCGGCATGAGCCCGAGGATCAGAATCCGCAGCAGCATGGCCCATCCTGCGGCCTTCACCGCCACGGACATGAAGCCGGTGATGCTGGTCGGTGCGCCTTCGTACGCGTCCGGCGCCCACTGATGGAATGGAATTGCGGCAATCTTGAAAAGCAGTCCCGTCAGAGTCGTGACGAGCGCAATGATGGCGACCGGCTTGTACTGCGGGTCGAGAATGCGCTTCATCAGTTCCTGGTGGATTACGCCAAGGTTCGTGCTGCCGCTCAGCCCATAGAGCAGCGACAGGCCGTAAGCGAAGATGCCGGACGAGAACGCTCCCAGCAGCAGATATTTCAGTGCGGCTTCGTTCGAGCGCCGGTCGCGGCGCAGGAATCCGACCAGCACGTACGTCGACATCGCCATCAACTCAAGGCCGATAAAGATCAGGACGATGTCGAGGCCCGCTGCCATGCACATCATGCCGGCTACTGACAGCAGCATCAGCGCGTAGTATTCGCCATGATTCTCATGCTCGGTCTCGAGATAACGAACCGAGATCAGGATCGAGATTGCTGTCGCGGCAAGGAACAGATAGAAGAAGTAGAGGGCAAAGCGGTCCACGAGCATCGTGTGCAGCATGCCCTGTGTGCCCCCTGCGCTGCCCAGCCACAACTGGATTTTGTACACACCTGCAGCCGAAAAACAGACTCCAATGAACGCCGTGACCGCGTTTGCCCACTTCATGTCGTCGGGGAGCATGAAGTCGATCAGGAGGATGCCGAGCGCAAACAGCGTCAGCAGCGTGATCGGCAATGCGAGAAGATAGTCGGTCCAGACCACTATTTCTTCCCCTTCGCCGGAGCGTTCGCCTGTGGTTCGGCGGTCCTCTTATCCCCGCAGCATGATTCGATCAGCGGAGTAGGCGCTGTCTTCAGCGATGCGTTCACCGTTGCCCCAGGCTGCACATAATCCGGCCGCGCAAGCGCGATCGTATGATTCACCGGCTGCTCGAGAATCTCGAAGAACGGCTTGGGATACAGCCCGATCCAGAACGCCATGATGAGCAGCGGAACGAATGTCGCGACTTCGCGCGGAGTCAGGTCGTGCAGCTTCTCATTCTTCGGATTCGTGACCGTCCCGAAGAACACGCGCTGGTAGAGCCACAGCAGATACGCTGCCGCGAGCACGACACCGGGGACGGCCCATGCGCCCCAGCGCCAGTTCTCCATGAACGTCCCCTGCAAAATGGAGAACTCGCCGACGAACCCATTCAGCAGCGGCAGGCCCATCGACGACAGGAACATGATCATCGTGATGGTGGCATACACAGGCATGACGTTCGAGATGCCGCCGTATTCCGAGATCTCGCGCGTGTGGCGGCGTTCGTAGAGGATGCCGACGATCAGGAACAGCGCGCCCGTCGAGATGCCGTGATTGATCTGCTGCAGGACCGAGCCGCTGAGGCCCAGCGGAGTCAGAACGAAAATTCCCAGCGTGCAGAACCCCAGGTGGCTGACCGAGGAATACGCCACCAGTTTTTTCATGTCCTTCTGCATCAGCGACACGAGCGCGCCATACAGGATGCCGATAATCGAAAGTGCGATCATCCAACTCCGGACTTTAGTGTGCGCCAGCACGTCAGGGAAGAAGGGAAGCGAGAAGCGGATAAATCCGTACGTCCCCATCTTCAGCAGGACGCCTGCCAGGATCACCGAACCCGCGGTCGGCGCTTCCACGTGTGCGTCTGGCAGCCACGTATGGAACGGGAACATCGGGACTTTGATCGCGAAGGCGAAGAAAAAACTCAGGAATAGCAGCGTGGCGGCATAGGGTCCGTAATCGGAGTAAATCTTCGGTGCCGTCTGATAGAGGGCCTCTAAGCTGAACGTGAACGTCCCGGTCACATGCTGGTGGTGGAAGTACAGGAACAGGATGCCCAATAACATCAGCACCGATCCGGCCAATGTGTACAGGAAGAATTTGATGGCGGCGTACAACTTGCGCGGGCCGCCCCAGATGCCGATGAGCAAATACATGGGCACCAGCATCGCTTCCCAGAAGACGAAGAAAAGGAAGAAATCGAGCGCCATGAAAACGCCGAGCATGCCCGTCTGCAGCACCAGAAACCAGACGTAGTATTCCTTCACCCGGTTCTCGATCGCCGTCCAGGACGACATGATCGAGATCCATCCCAGCAGCGTTGTCAGCATGATGAGCAGGAACGAAATCCCGTCAATGCCGAGGACGTATCCCGCGCCGATCGAGGGAATCCAGTTATTCGCCGAGCCTTCCATGAACTTGAAGCCGGGCTCGAAGCGCTGTGCCCAGAACATGGGCACCAGCGGCAGCGAAATCAGGAATCCGCCGAGCGCGAAGATATTGCCGATCCAGCGGATCGCGTCCTTGTTCTCTTTGGGGATGAACAAGAGCAGGAACGCGCCCACCAGCGGCGTGAAGAGAATGATCGAAAGTATGTGAGATTGCATAGTCAGCTTCTAGCTTCTAGTCACTCGCTTCTAGCTTGCGCCACCTGCTTCCGTGTGTTGCTGGAAGCCAGGAGCTAGCGGCTAGAAGCTGCCGTCTAGTGATACACGTAATAAAACACGAACCCGACCAGCCCGGCCGTCATAACCAGCGCGTACCACTGCACCAGGCCCCACTCGAACAATCGAGCGGGATAGCTCAACATGCGCGCCAGGATCGCAGGGCCGTTGACGCCGATTCCGTCGATGATCCACTTGTCCCACCAACTCGAAATCGTGGCGGTGAGCCGCGTGAGCCATCCGGCAGCATTCACTGCGCCGTCGACGATGTTGGCGTCGAACCAGGAACTCGCTTCGCCCAACCCCATTGCGCCCAGACGCACTTTGCCCAGCTTGCGGCGTCCGGTGAAGACGTAATCGTAGCCTTCATCGACGTAATACTTGTTTAGCAGCGTGTTATAGAGCGGAGGGGCCGCAGCCGCGATCGGCTCAACGTAGCCCGTATCCGCTTCGCGATAAGCGCGTCCAGCCATCAACCACCCTGCTCCAGCCGCAGCTACCGATAAGAACATCAGCAGATATTCGGTCGGGCTGGTGTGCTCTTCTTCTTTCTGACCAGCGGCGAGTTGTCCGGCTTTTCCTTCCTCCACCAGAACCTGAGCTTCTCCGCGCGCGAATACCGGATCGAGGTAGTGCGCGAAGCGGTCGGATCCGCCCAGACTATGCGGCCATCCCAGAAAGCCTGCGAACAGGGACATTACCGCCAGCACAATCAGCGGCCCTGTCATCGACGCAGGCGACTCGTGAATGTGGTGCTCGACCTCATGGCTCATCCGCGGCTTGCTGTAGAAGGTCAGATAGATGAGACGGAACATGTAGAACGCCGTCATCAGCGCGGTGATATAGCCGATGCCCCACAGAATCCGGTACGCTCCGCCTTCGCTGGTCCACGTCTGCCAGAGAATCTCGTCTTTCGAGAAGAATCCTGCGAATGGAGGGATGCCTGCGATTGCCAAGCGTCGCGATGAACATCGTCCAATACGTCTTGGGAATGCGGTCGCGCAGCGCGCCCATGTTGCGCATATCCTGCTCGCCGCTCATGGCGTGGATGACCGATCCCGCGCCAAGGAAGAGCAGGGCTTTAAAGAAGGCGTGAGTAAAGACGTGGAACACGCCGGCCGCGAACGCTCCCACGCCCAGCGCCAGGAACATGTACCCAAGCTGCGAGACGGTCGAGTACGCAAGCACGCGCTTGATGTCGTTCTGCACCAGGCCGATCGATGCTGCAAAGATCGCCGTCAGAGCGCCTACAATCGCCACCGTCTTCATCGAGGTTGGAGCGAGCAGGAACAGTGCATTCGACCGCGCCACCATGTACACGCCCGCCGTGACCATGGTGGCGGCATGGATCAGCGCGCTGACCGGTGTCGGACCTTCCATCGCATCCGGCAGCCACACATAGAGCGGAAGCTGCGCCGACTTACCGCATGCGCCCACGAAGAGAAGCAGCGTAGCCGCAGTGATGTACTTCAGCGTCTCGGCCGAGTAGTGACCGGAGTGCGCAAACGCGTTCACATCGATATACCGCAGCGATCCAGCCAGCCACGCGATGAAGAACATTCCCAGAAGAAATCCAGCGTCGCCGATTCGATTGACGATGAATGCCTTGTTCGCCGCATCGCTCGCTGACTTCCGATGGAAATAGAAGCCGATCAGCAGATACGAGCACAGCCCCACGCCTTCCCAACCCACGAACATGAGCACATAGTTGTTCGCCAGAATCAGCGTGAGCATCGAGAACATGAACAGGTTGAGGTATCCGAAGAAGCGGTAATACCCACCCTCATGCGCCATGTATCCGGTGGAATAAATATGGATAAGCATGCCGACTCCGGTAACAAACAGGAGCCAGATGGCAGAGAGGGGATCGAGGAGGAATCCGGCGTCAGCCTTGAACTGAGCCTTGGAGCCGTCATGCGTGATGTAGTTAAGAAGTCCGGTGTCGCTGCCCAGCCAGGTGTAAACAATCTTTTCGAACGGCTGGTGATTATGCGCGTTCGCCCAGGCGTTGTATTCCAGAACGGTTCCACAGGCGAACAGAAACGCGAGCACGACGACGCCGACGCAGACCGCGTTGACGCTCGATTTCTGCAGTTTGCGTCCAAAAAAGAACATGATCGCCGCGCCCAGCGCAGGCAGCAGCGGAATCAGGTATATGTGGTTTAAGAAGAACATTCAGTTTTCAGTTTCGGGTTTCAAGTTTCGAGATGTTGAGCAGCGATCGCCGGCTATTCTCGAAACGCGAAACTCGAATCTGCCTTCCTACCACTTCAATAGATTCACTTCGTCCATGTTGACCGTCTCCTTATTGCGGAAGAAGGCGATCAGAATTCCGAGTCCGACGGCCGCCTCGGCCGCGGCATCGGTGATAACGAAAATCGCGAACACCTGTCCATGCAACGCGGCCGGGCCATGGATGCTCTGCCAATAGCGGGAGAACGCGACCAGGTTTAGATTGACTGCGTTCAGGATCAACTCAATCGACATCAGAATGATGACGACGTTTCGGCGCGTCAGCACGCCAATCACTCCCAGAATAAAGAGCGCAGCGCCGAGGACAAGGTAATGCAGCGTCGAGATGTGGAGCAGGGTATCCATTGTGAGCTTCTGGCTTCTAGCCTCTGGCTAACAGCTAGCAGCCAGAAGCGTCCTTCTCAAATCCTCTTCTTTGCCATCACCACCGCTCCGATGATCGCGACCAGCAGCAGCAGGGACGCGATCTCGAAGGCGAACATGTATTGTCCGGCGCGTTGGTCGAACAGCAGGTTCGCGATGGACTGCGTGTTCTGGTTCTCGACGTAGCTCATGCGCCCTTCAATGAAGAGCGTCACTCCGCGGCTGGTCTTCGTGTAGACGGTCACAAACAACGTGCCCAGCGCCGCCGCCGCTGCGATGCCTACCAGCCATTGCTTGTTGAACTGGCGCTCTTTCATGTTCCGCTCGATGGAGATCAGCATGATCACGAACAGGAACAACACCATGATTCCGCCCGCATAAAGAATGATCTGCACGCCGGCGACGAACGGAGCATAGAGCATCAGGTAGAGAGCGGCTTGCGCGAGCAATGTTGTGATGAGTGCCAGCGCGGAATGTACGGCATTCTTGCGCGTGATGACCAGGATGCCGCCGATAATCATGATCAGCGACAGTCCGTAGAAGAAGAATGGAGTCGCTACCGGAGGATTCATGGGTGGACAGTACCTCCAGTCAACTGCGCCCAGAGTTCGGTCCGCATGGCGACGATCGCCGTTAGAATCAGCAGCGCAAGCCCCGTCGGCAGCAGCACCTTCCATCCCACCTTCATAAGCTGGTCAAACCTGTAACGCGGGAACGTGCCACGATACCAGATATAGAGGTACATGAACCCGGCAACTTTCGCCGAGAACCAGAAGATGTCGCCCACGCGCTCGCGCACCCCGGGCACGAAGAGAACCAGCCCGATGACCGCAAGCAGAGCGCCGAATCCCGCCAGGCCGAGCGTCTGAATCTTAAATAGGGGATATTTCGGCATGCGGGCCGTGCTGTAAAAACACATGCCGGCAAGAAACAAAAACGTCAGGCCGGGGAACAGGGAGAAGACCAGGTCCCATGTCGGGCCGTTCAGAGCATTCGGGAAGGGGCGCAGCCATCCGCCGATCCAAAGCGTTACCGCAATCGATGAGACGGCAATCATCGCCGAGTATTCCGCCAGGAAGAATAAAGACCAGCGGAATCCGCTGTACTCGGTATGGAATCCAGCGGTCAACTCCGACTCGGCTTCCGGCAGATCGAAAGGCGCGCGGTTGGTCTCGGCGACCATGGCGATTGCGAAGATCACAAACGCTATGAGACCGAGCGGGAAGAATTTGAATACGAACCAGATTCCTTGCGCCTGTTGCGCCTTCACGATCTCAATCATGTTGAGGGTGCCGATGCCCTCTTCGTTCATGCTGGTCATCATGATGGCCGAAATCACCGCCAGACCCATGGCGACTTCGTACGAGACCATCTGCGCGCTCGACCGCAAGGCTCCGATCAACGGATAGTGCGAGTTCGACGACCATCCGGCGGTGACAATCCCCAGCACGGCCAACGACGAGACACCGAGCATGAACAGGATGCCGATGTTCATCTCCGTGATGGCATGCGTCGGTCCGAACGGGACGACGACGAACACGGTGAATGCCGCAAGCACGACGATAAACGGCGCAATCCAGAACACGGTGACGTCCGCTTCCGCAGGGATGATGTCTTCTTTCAGCAGCAGCTTCAGTGCGTCGGCGATCGGCTGCAGCAGCCCATGCGGCCCTACGCGCATTGGGCCAAGCCGCACCTGCATGTGCGCCAGGATCTTTCGCTCCAGCCAGTTCATCGCGATCACAGCGATGGACAGTCCGACAAACACCAGCAGGATGTATACGGTCGCCCAGAACCAGTTTCCGGCAGCGCCGGGCGTCTGATTGCTCCGTAAATAGCCTGTGATGTACTGGAGCGCGTCGTGCATTAGCGGTCCACCTCGCCGAGAACGATGTCGAGTGTACCGATCACCGCAATCACGTCGGCGACAAGCTGGCCGCGGCACATCAGATCAAGCGCCTGCAGATTCACAAAACTCGGCGGACGCACGCGCACCCGGTAGGGCTGCGTCGATCCGTCGCTCACGATGAAATACCCCAGTTCGCCCTTGGGCGCCTCGATCGAGTGATAAACCTCGCCCACCGGAGGCTTCATCACCTTCGGTACCTTGGCCATGATCGGGCCCTCAGGAATCCCTTCGACCGCCTGCTCGATGATGCGCAATGACTGTCGCATCTCGACCATGCGCACGATATAACGGTCGTACGTGTCGCCGTTCTGGCCGGTGGGAATTTCGAAGTCGAAGTTCTTGTAGTTGGCATACGGCTGCGCTTTGCGGAGGTCCCATTTCACGCCGCTGGCGCGAAGCACCGGTCCGGTTACGCCGAGCGCGATGGCATCTTTGGCCGAAATTGTGCCCACGTTCTTGGTGCGTTCCAGCCAGATGCGATTGGTCGTCAGCAACTCTTCGTACTCGTCGATCTTCGGCTTTACGAACGAGATGAAGTTCCTGACGTCCTGCTCGAAGCCCTCGTAGGCCTCGTACTGCAGCCCGCCGATGCGAAAGGCGTGCGTGGTCAGTCGCGCGCCACAGTATTTCTCGAAGATCTTCAGAATCTCTTCCCGGTCGCGGAAGGTATAGAAGAGCGGCGTGATCGCGCCGATGTCGAGCGCGTGCGTACCCAACCACAGCTGGTGGCTGGCAATGCGATTCAGTTCTGTGAGAATGACGCGGATGTACTGGGCCCGTGGCGGCGCTTCCACGCTAAGAAGCTTTTCGACGGCCTCGCAATATCCCAGCCCGTTCGAGACCGCGGCGACGTAATCCATGCGGTCCACGTACGGATTGAACATCGTGTACGTGCGGTTCTCGGCGATCTTCTCGACGCCGCGGTGCAGGTATCCGATGACGCACTCGAGCCCTAGAACCTTCTCGCCATCCAGCCGCAGAATGACGCGCAACACGCCATGGGTTGCAGGATGCTGCGGCCCCATGTTGATGACAAGCTCGTTCGCATCGAGAAACGGCTTCTCGGGAGTGTCGAGGTCGAGCGGCGACAGTGTCTTCGGGTCCGTCATCTAAGCTGCCGGCGTTCCTCTGTGAACCTCAGTAGTGAGTGTTTTCATTGCCCGCTCTCAATCCCTAAATTGATCTGTACCCACTCACTATCCTGCTGCAGAATGTCGTAATCCTTACGCAGCGGGAATCCCTTCCATCCATCGGGCAAGAGAATGCGCTTCAAATCCGGATGTCCATCAAACTTGATCCCGAACATGTCGTACACTTCGCGCTCCAGCCAATTCGTCGTTGCCCAGAGCGGCACTGAGCTGGGCACGGACTCGCCATCGCCGATCTGCGTCTTCACCCGCATACGCTCATTCCGCGGAAACGAATACAGCACCCAGACGACATCGAATTGCTTCTCGCGTTTCGGATAATGCACGGCCGTCACATCGACGCAGTAGTCGAACTCTTCTTCGTCCCGCAGCCGCTGCAAAAGTTCCGCAATCAAAGATCGGTCCACCAGCATGTAATTCTGTCCAAGGTGCGTCAGTGGCTCGATCCCTGAGCCATACTCGCGCTTAAGTTTCGCAATCATGGGCGAGTCCCACGGAGTCGGTACGGGAGCGGTTGGTTTCGCTGCAGCCGCGGCGGGCTTCGCGGCTGCCGGACTTGCGGGCGGCGCAGCGGCCTTGGGTGGAGTCGCAGCGGAGCCTTCCTGTTTCGGGGGACTCGATGTCTCGGAAGGTGGGGAAGGCTTGCTGGAAGTGGTGGACGTCTCTGACTGAACCGAACCCGAGGGTGTGGACTTCACTCCGCCCGGGGTGGGCTGCTCCGCCGTCGGTTTCGGTTTCTCGTTTTCCGGCGGCGGTGTCGAGGGAGATTTGGTTTCGTCCGGCATAGGCGACGGCCCAAAGACTCCGGCGCGGGCATTCGCGAAGAACGTTTACTTTTATCAGCTTGAGCAGGTGGTGTCAACGCGCCGATGCACACGAATTGTAAAAATGTCGCGCTTTGAAAACCTTTTCCCAGTCTGTCATCCTGAGCGCAGTTGGCGCGAGCGTAGCGAGCGAAACGCAGTTGAAGGATCCCTTTCAGCTCGATCAAGGCCGGGTCTTCCGAAGAGTCCCAATCGAACGCGGCGAGCCGTTACGGCACAAAGGCTATCCCTTCGACTGCACCTGATAGGCCTCAACCAGGTCCCGGATGCGTTGCGCATCCTTCTTCGAATGCCCATGGCTGGTCATCGGGTCGCTGCCGCCGGTCGATTCAATCACAATGTCAGACCAGACAACTCCGGTCGAGATATGCACCGATGCAACCTTCGAGATCGGAATGCTCTCCTCATTGCTGCCAAACAGCCGCGATTTGATCCGGATGACCCGCTGCGGGCTGATGACGAGCTTGGTCGGAAAGAAGAAGTTGCCCTTGGTCCAACGTGAGGCCGTGAAGGTCTCCGAAGGTGAGGAATCCATCGAATTGAGAGTAGGGGACGCCACAATTGCGAAATTACCAAATTACCCAACGACCAAATCTCTAGACCCACTCGAGTGCGCCTTTACCCCAGACCCAGATGTATCCCACGATCAAAATTGCCAGGAAGATGATGATCTCGAGTAGTCCGAACAAGCCGAAAGCTCTGAACTTTACCGCCCAGGGAAACAGAAAGATCGTCTCGACATCGAATACCACAAACAGGATCGCAATGATGTAATACCGCACTGTGTACCGTCCGCGCGCGCTGTCGATCGGATCGATGCCGCACTCGTAAGGCATCAGCTTGGTCTTACTCGGATTCGACGGTCTCACAAGCTTCGCGAGCAGCAGCGTAATCGGCAGCAGCGTGCCAACAATAAGAATGAAGATGAAGATAGGAACGTAGTTTTGCGGCATGAGTTCAGCTCCTCAAGCAGCGGAGCAGGTCATCGTAGCGCGTATGGCCAAGGACTTCAAGAGACAGTCATCTCGGAAGCAAAAGGCAGAAACAACAAAGGAAACGAAGTATGTTCTTATATGGTTGTCCTTCGTGAGCCTTCGTGTCCTTGGTGGTTAAAGTCCTATATCCGGTATGACGGCGGCTTGATTCCCTTGTCGCGAAGATAAATCTCCGCCTGCCCGCGATGATGTGCCACATGCACATACATGGCGAGCAGGATCTCGCATCCAGGAAGCCGCCCGTCCGGCGAATTGTGAACCTGTTCCAGTTGCGCCTCCGTCAAGCCGGGTATGGTTTCGGAGCAGTAGCTAAACGACTCGCTCAGGAATTTCACCACGGCATCTCTATTCGTCGCAGTTGGACTCGCGGCCGCCGGAGGATCGGAGTCTTTCAATCCCGCGCAGAACGCAAAGTTCGTGCTGGCGATGTGGATCATCAACTCGCCGAACGTCATCGACTCCGGATGCGGCCGGAATGAATACTGGTCCGCAGGCATGGCTTTAGCTACAGCGATGGAGAGTTGGCTCAGGGCGGGGAAGTGCTTGTCGTACTCCCCGGCTGGGGACGCAGTTGCCGAAGCGACGGTAAGCGACAGAACGGAGAGAATCGTAGCAAGTGATTTCATCCGGAGCTCCAGGTAAAGAGATTGGCGTGCCGGGAGGTTGGACGAAGCAAAAAGCCCGTTCGTTAGCACGAAGGACAGCGCGACCAGGCAGCCCTTCGTGAACCTTCGTGTCCTTTGTGGTTGAAGCCTTTATGCGAACCCGTTCCGCGAAATCGGCAACTCCCGCACGCGCTTTCCGGTCGCCGCGTAAATCGCATTGCACAGCGCTGGCGCAAACGGCGGTACCCCCGGCTCGCCCACGCCTGCAGGGGGCGCGGAACTCTCCACGATCTGCACATCTACATGCACCGGCGCATCATTCATTCTCGCTACCGGATAGTCGTTGAAGTTCGATTGGTCGATGGCTCCATTCGTAGCCGTAATTGCTCCCGTGCGCGCGAGGCTGGTTCCGAATACGGCAGCGCCCTGAAACTGGGAGATCACCATGTCTGGATTCGCAACAATCCCGGCATCCAGGGCCGTGTACACGTTCGGAATCGTCACTGCGCCTGAGCCGTCGACCTCGACCTCGACGACGGTCGCAACATAGGTCAAGAAGCTACGATGTGCCGCGATGCCCATACCCCAACCGTTCCCGGGCTTTTTCTTGCCCCAGTTCGCCTTGGCAGCAGCCAGTTCCGTCACGTGGCGCAAGCGCCGCGTATCGTACGGATACTTCTGCGCCATTTCTGGCTCGCCGGGCTGCGGACCGGAGATCGTTTGTCCGGGTCCAATCAATCCGAGCAGGTAGTCGTACGGATCCTGATTGGCCGCGTAGGCCAGTTCATTCGCGAATGACTGTACCGCGAACGCGTGATAGATATTCGCCACCGAGCGCAACCATCCAATGCGCACGTGGTTCACGGCAGGCCCATTCTCGGAACGGAAGTTGGGCACCGCGAAGGGAATCACGTCCCAGCCGAGCGACATCTCGCCGGCGCTGCCGTAAGTAGCCGTTTTATCGAACGTCGATGAAATCGGCGGGAATACGGAACGCTGCATCCATGCGGTGGGCATGCCTTTCTGATCCACCGCCGCCTTGATGTACATCGCCGCTACGGAGTGGAAATAATCGAACCGGATGTCGTCCTCGCGGCTCCATACAACCTTCACCGGCTTACCGGTTTTCTTCGAGAGCACCGCGGCCTCGGCGGCATAATCCGGTTTCGACTTGCGGCCGAATCCTCCGCCAAGGAACGTCACATGGCAGACCACGTCTTCTTTCTTCAGTCCGAGCGCCTTCGCGACCTCTTCCCGCACGCCCATCGGATTCTGCGTGGGCGCCCACACGGTCACCTTGTCGCCTTTCACATCTGCGACGGCGACCGGCGGCTCCATCGAAGCGTGCGCCAGATGCGGCGCGTAATATTCCGCCTCCATGATCTTGCCGCCCTTGGCGAACTCGGCATCCGGATCTCCGACGTGATGCACGACTTTTCCTGGCTCGCGCGCCGTCTTCTGCAACTCCTTCTTGTATTCCTCGGAGTTGTAGCTCGCGTTCGCGCCGTTGTCCCAATCGATCTTAAGTTTGTCGCGCCCTTTGAACGCCGCCCATGTGTTGTCGGCGATCACGGCGACACCTCCCAGCGGCTGAAACGCATGTGGAGGCGTAAACGGATCGATCGCGATCGTCTTCGATACTCCTTTCACTTTCAGCGCGGCGGAATCATCCATAGCTTTCACTTTCCCACCCAGAACCGGCGGGTGGGCCACAGCTGCATAAAGCATCCCATCCACGCGGACATCCATCCCGAACAGCGGCTTGCCCGCGCAAACCTCGCCTACGTCATAGCCCGGAGCGGGTTTTCCGATGTAGCGCCACTCCTGCGGCGACTTCAGCTTGATCTCTTCCTTTTTCGGCATGGGCTGCTTGGCCGCGAGGGGGGCGAGGTCTCCGTATCCGATCTTGCGGTTGGACGCCTTGTGAGAAACGATGTGCGGAGGATCGGCCACGCATTGCTCTGCGGGTACGCCCCATTTCTGAGCGGCCGCCCGGATCAACATCAGCCGCGCCGTCGCCCCAGCCTCGCGCAAGGTGTCAAAGAACTCGCGTACGGAGTGCGATCCGTCTGTATCCTGCGATCCGTATTTTTCGTCGCCATCTCCCTGGACCACAGTGACGCGCGACCAGTCCGCATCGAGTTCGTCCGCCACGATCCGCGGCAGGCTGGTGCGCACGCCGTTCCCCATCTCCGTGCGGTGCGCCACAATGAATACTTGGCCATCCGGCTGAATGCCCAGATACACGCCGGGATGAAACGCGGTCGAATCTATGCTCGGAGTTGACAAAGAGAAGTTCACGGACTCCGTTACAGACGCGCCACTTGCAACCGCTCTCGCCAGTAACGGAGACTTCGTCACGCAAATCACGAATGCCCCGGCCGACAACATGCCTTGTAGAAAACTGCGCCGGCTCGAATTCTCAATCGCGGTTTCCAGCATCTCTCGCGGGCTCATGCAGTCACCTTCGCGGCTTCTTTGATCGCCGCCCGAATGCGCTGGTACGTTCCGCAGCGGCAAATGTTGCCTGACATTCCATCTTCAATGTCACGGTCGGTGGGATGCGGCTTCGACGCGAGCAGGGAAACGGCTTGCATGATCTGCCCGGGCTGGCAGTAGCCGCATTGCGGCACGTTCACCTCTGCCCATGCCTTCTGTACAGCATGCGGCCCATGCGTGGAGATGCCTTCGATGGTCGTAATCTCCAGGCCGCTCACAGTGCCCATCTGCTTCTGACAAGAGCGAATCGCCTTGCCGTTCTGCAGCACGGTGCAAGCGCCGCACAGTCCCATGCCGCAGCCGAATTTTGTTCCGGTATATCCGAGAATGTCGCGCAGATACCACAGCAGCGGCATCTCAGGATCGCCATCAAACGATTGCGATTGTCCGTTGACCTTAAATCGAACCATGGAGACCCCCACGCAGCCAAGAGGCTAAGAAAAGAGTGCCCCCATTCTACTGCGGGACGAGGCTAGCATGCACACCCATTCGCAGAGACGAAGCTACGACTCTGCCGCCGCAACCAGGGCTCGAAAAGCTGGTAAAATCGGGGCCGGCTGCGTATTGGCGTTTAGACTCTGAAACCTTGAAACCCGGAAACCTCGAAACCTCGAAACCTGTCCCGCCCTACTTCTCCCAGTGGGTCTGCGCGAATTTCGCCGCGTCCCAGGTCTCCGGATCCAGCTTCACATTTGCCTGGATATCCGAATAGTCCTCGGAGAACACTTTCTTTCCATCGGCATAAACCTCAACGCCCGCGGCGATCCACGTCCCAGCCAGCGGCTGGTAATGAATGAAGCGAATGTCCTCGATCTTTCCGGGATCCCGTGGTGACGACTCAATATCCCGCAGGAAGAGCAGACTGTCTTTGGCAATCCAGAACTGCTTCGACTTCAGGTCGCCTTTCTCCGCACCCACTACGTAAGCGGGCTTACCTTCCCACATTTCCTCATGCAGTTTGGACAGATCAAATCCTTCACTCTTAGTAACAGTCACGGTTATTTCCGGCCCCTGCCGGTACACGTCAAACCCAAGCACGAGAAGCATGTTCACGTCGTGACGAGTGCCCTGGACCTTATTGTCCTTGATGATCGTGAGATTCCCGTCGGAGAAGATGTACCCATTCCCGTTCGCCGCCGGGCCAATATCGATGCGCAGTTTGCCGGGAATCGATGCCGCTTCATACCAGGTTTCAGCCGAACTGGTTCCGTCCTCTTTGTAGGTCGTGCTTTTCTGAGTAAACGTCACAGTCTCGTACCACGAAGACTTGTAGCGATCATGCATGGCGCGGAGCAGGTCCTCGCCAGTGCGGATGTCTTGAGCTTGTGCAAAACAAAAAGTGAACAGAATGGTGGTGGAGATCAGCGTGGGACGGATCAGTCGCATGTCGGCCTCGTGTACGACGCGTTAGACGAGGAACAATGATAAACGACAGCAGCCGCGAAAAGGACTCCGGTTACCCCGGTTGCAGGTGTATGAAGGCTTTCCTCTGTGGACTCCCTGTGATGACTGTTCTTGCGTGCACTATCCCTTGCCGACAGCAATCGCCAAGGCAGCCGCGGCGTAGATGACGAGATTGCCAATCCCATACATCCCGTGCAGCAAATGGACCAGAATTCCCATCACAAAAACAGCCAGCAAAAGCCATGCTCCACGCACCACAGTCTGCGGGATCAACAGAAGAATACATCCCAGGATTTCGCCGAATCCCAGAATCATGCGCACGAAGCCGGGCATGTGAGTCCGCGCGAACGAATGCGCCGCACTGGGCAGCACAAACATTACCGCCTCAATCAGAATGACAAGCCCCAGACTCCACTGCAGCACAGTCAATCCAAGTTTCGCCTGCGAAGCTCTCATGGCTATCCTCTGTGTAACCCGGTGTCCTCTGTGGTGAGTTTTACTTTGATCCGTGCCGGGAACTCGCCTTGATCTCTTTCAGCCGGTGGCTGGCGCTGGAGTCCAGATCAAGGCCATAGAACTCCTTCAGCTGCCGAATTTTCTCCAGCGATGCCGGACTGAACGGAGTCTTACCGTCAAACGCATGTAGCACGATTCCCTCCAGCACATCGCCGAGAGTCATATCGTGATATTCCGCGAATGCCTTCAGCACCTTCAGGATGCGTTTTTCAATCCGCACCCCGGTCTGCACGCGTTCGATTTCAAGTTTCGGATCGTCCACCATATGTACCAATGTACCAGAGTACCAAGCAAAGATGCAACCCCCGACGTGGGGGGAGCGGCTACCATTTAGGAGCCTAGGCTTGTCCATGCCTGTATTGGTCAGAACCATGTGGGGAAAAAGCGTTCGAGATTCGTGCAGCAAGCTGAGCTAGTCGAGAATGCAGCGGGTTACTGAGGGCCGCCTGCACGAAAAGCAGTCCTTGAATCTTGCTCGGATCTTGTTTGAGGCGGTCGAACGTGACGTTGCGGCGCAAATCGGAGTAGCGTGCGTCCTGCATCGAGAACTTGTGAATAACGTAGGTGAGATTTCCCTCGTTGTCGCTGCTCTCGACGTAGGTCATTCCGTCAATCACGTACAGGCGCGAATTCCACATCATCAGCGGAGCACGATCTTCCCTCAACATAAGGATCATATGACCGGCGCTGACTTGCTCCGGTGTGAGGTACTCCGTCTGCACCATGATCGGACGTCCATCGCTCAAGAGATGGCGGCCCTGCAACTTGCTCGCAACGTCCTGCAAGGACTTCGGATCTGCCTTCTCCAGACTGTATTCGAGAGCGGAATCCTTCCCGCAACACACTTCTCTGTCGCGGAAAACCATCTCCAGCGATGCCGCGAGGACGTCCGCTGGGTCCGCGGACCGTGCGGTAGCCGCTGCAAGATTCTGGACCCGCACCTCGCGGTCGCCGTATGAGATTTGCGCGAAGGCCAGACAGCAGAACGCCAGACATCCAGCCGACAGGAGAGACTTGCGGAATTTGCCGGCAGCGCTCAAATCAGCATCAGTCTGATGCGGTTCGCGCCGCGTGTCAATGCAAATGCATATGGCAACAGGGTGAAGCCCGTCCGCAATTCAGATCAGATTGGTCCCCGATATCGCCGCAGCCGCACTGCTGCCGCCAGAAATATGGCAGTGACCAGAATCCCGCCCCAAAAGCCCGCCGTCATAAGCAGATGCAATGGCGTAATGTGCGTCATTGGGCCGGTCGGAATCAGGTTCGGGCCAGTCGTCGCGGCAGCGTGAGCGCTGCCGATCAGGCGAGCCCCGATCAGCGATGCGAAAGCCGAACTCCGAAACAGCACAAGTTCGAATGCCGAGATTGCCACCACGGGCAGGGCTGCCCAGAGCAATACCGCGCGCCGTGCCCAGCCTGACACCAAAATCAGCCATGCGTAAACCGGCGCAGGCCACAACGCATGCGCGGTCATAATGTGATAAAGCAGCAGCGCCCACATCTGCAACGGCGACAGCTCAGACCAGAACAGCGTCACGCTCAGCCCGCTTGCCGCCAGCACGGCGCTGCTCAGCAATAGCATGATGGCCTGTAAACAGATTCCCACTGCTGTCGCGATTACTGGCACCACAAAAATAGGGATCGTGGCCTTCGCCAGAACGGTCGTCACATCCGAGACCGGCATCGACTTCCAGAAAAGGATGCTTCGATCGCGCCTCTCCCCGTGCAGCGCGTCCATGCTATAGAACACGCTCACAAGAATGGCCATCAGCATAAGCACGGCTCCCGAGAGATCGTACGGCTGGGCGATTGCATCCCGGTACTGCATGGAATTCAGCGCGGAAGCGGCTCGCACCTGCTGTGGCAGATGGCGCATGGTGATAAGGAAGCCGACCAGAAACACGGCAGCAACGGCGAGCGGAGCAAGATAAATCCACCGGTTCTCCCACAGTTCCCGTCGCACGGACCAGTAGAAGGGCTGCGTCCTTCTTAGGACTTGGTCAGCGGCCCGTGCCGAGCCGAGAGATTCCGGCATCGCATTCGCCTGCGTGTTCATCGTCCTGCTCCTTGTGCGCCCGCCTGATTGCCCATAACCGCAACGAACAAGTCGGCAATGCTCGGGGCTTCGCACCTCGCCGAAGGACGCCAGTTGTTGCCGATCGCCCTTGTCGAATATGAAGACGCTGCGCCCGATGGACGCGCGCTCGTACATCGGCTTCAAGGCTCGCGCCGCATCCACGCGCTCGGGATTCACCATGACTTCCAGGTATCGCGACTCGAACTCCTCCATGCTCGACCGGAGCACGATCCGCCCTCGATCGATGAACATCAGATCAGTCAGGAGATCCTGTATCTCGTCCACTTGATGCGTGGTCACGACGATGGTCCGGCTGCGATCGAAATAATCGTTCAGCAGGGAATCGTAGAACTGCTTGCGATACAGGATGTCGAGCCCCAGCGTCGGCTCATCTAGCACCAGCAGTTTGGCGTCAATCGCCATCACCAGCGCAAGGTGAAGCTGCGTCACCATGCCCTTGGATAATTCCCGCACTTTGCTCTCACGCTTGATCGTGGTCTTTGCCAGGAAAGCCTCCGCCTTCGGGCGATCAAATCGCGGATGCACGCCGGCCACATATTCCAAAGCCTGCGTAACCCGCATCCAGCGCGGCAAGACCGCGACATCCGTCATGAAGCAGACTTCACACATCAAGCGATCCCGCTCGCTCCACGGATCGCGGCCGAGCACTCTGAGCTCGCCCTGATACGCAGTGAGGCCAAGAATTGCATTCAGCGCCGTGGTCTTGCCCGCGCCATTCGGTCCGATCAGTCCTAAAATGCGTCCTTCTTCAACTCGCAGATCGATGCCGTCGAGCGCGACCGTCGCGCCGAACATCTTCCGGAGACCTCTTGCCTCAATGCATGCCATAGGCTCAGCGTTTCTCCTTGAGACCGGAATCCGGGGAATTCGCTTTCGCGGCTTTGGCGTCCGACGCCTCTGGTGACCGCTTCGATCCAGCGCCGTTGAGCAGTTCCTCCGCGTTCAATCCCAGCCGTTCGATCGTTTCCTTGATTCGCGGCCACTCTTCCGTCAGGAACTTCTTTCGTTCGCCTCGCAGCAACAGGCCGCGTGCGCCCTCATTGATGAACATGCCGCGCCCTCGCCGGGTTTCGACCAGTCCTTCATCCACCAGTTCCTGATATCCCTTCAGGACCGTGAGCGGATTCACCCGATATTCCGCCGCCACCGTGCGCACCGAAGGCAGCGGATCGCCCTCTTTGAGCACACCGTCGAGAATCATCGCGACCACGCGATCGCGAAGCTGGCGGTAAATCGGTTGACTGTCGTTCCACTCACGGTCCATCCAGGTTTCCTGATCATCCTTTGCAGAGACAGCTCACTTTACACGTTGCAGGTCCATGTGCGCGTGCATCGGCTTATCCCCCGGCATCATGTAGATCCAATCCTCAGTATGGTGATTGCCGTCAACGACCGTGAACGCCGCATGATCCATGTGTCCGAACTGGGTGCCGCCGGAGAGATCCACAAAGCCGAACTCCAGCGCCTTACCCTCCGGCCACGTCTGCGCCGACATGCGCGGCCGGTTCCCGGCATCGCAATAGTGCGTCAGCATCACCTTGTCACCGTCGACATAAAACATGGTGACGGGATGGTCGTACTTCGCCGGATCATCGAGATCTCCCGCTCCCTTCATCTCATGCACCAGCGCGTTCCCCCTGGACGTCACGCGCATCGTGACCTGTACTTGAGCGTTGTTCCCCATTGCATCCATCGGAGGATCGGTGGTCACCCGGCCTTCCCACGTACCCGCCAGAGTCTTCATTTTGTCGAAAGATTTTTGTGCGTCCGACTGAGCCAGAGCCGCAGTCGCCAGCGAAACCAGAGCAACAGCCAACACTATGCGAAAGAACTTCATATGCATTCTCCTCACATCTCGATTGTGTTTGCCCTCGCTGAAGAATCCCCCCGGGCCTGGGTGCGAATGAGTTCTTCAACGGATCAAATCTACTGTTATACTTAACTATAACACTAGATAATATGCAAGCACTTTTTTCGATTTCTGCGAAAGCTGAGTTAGAGAGAGCGAGAACAGAGCGAGACGTAGCACCACCGTCCCGGCGGCTGTCGTGGCGATGTCTCGCCGCCACACGCGCAAGCTGTAAAGAAGATTGGGAGTTCAGCCAATGACGACAGCAGGCCAAATCCACGGACGCTGAGAAGTGATCGTTCTACTTACGACCTGCGCCCGAATACCCCTTCCACAAATATTCCAGCGCCTCGGGCAAGGTCTGCTGCCGCACAGCCCGGTCCACGTGCACGGCATTCCGTGCGAAGACGAATTGGTAGTGATATCCCTTCGTTGCGAGCACCTTTGCCATGCGTTCGTTGGCCAGTACCCAGTCATGCATGTCATCGCGCATCACGTTCGGATTCAGCAGATCCCGGTCTCCAACTTCCATCCAGATGCGGATCGGCTTCACCGGACTTTCGTGAATGAGATGCTCGTGAAATCCCCACGCGCCGTGCGGAGTTTGCGGATTCCAGGGCCACTGCTGATTTACGAAGGTGCCGGAATATGCCAGCACTCGGTGATAAAGCTCGGGATGGTACCAGGCCATGATCAACGCACAAGCCCCGCCTGAGCTGTAACCCATCGTCGCCCGTCCATCCGGATCCTTCGTCAGCTTCACATGAGCTTCCGCCTCAACCCGCGGCAGGACTTCCTGCTCCACAAACTCGGCATACCTGCCTGACATTGTGTCGTACTCCAACCCGCGCTCGCTCCCCTGCGCGTCGCCGCCGCCATTCGCGATAGACACCGCAATCATCACCGGCAGCTTGTGCTGCGGAATCAAGTTGTCCAGAACCGAAAACAGCATTCCATCCGGCCCATCTGCACTGACGATGAACGGCGCCGCAGTGCCGGACACGTACTGCTTCGGCACATATACCGCAACTTTGCGGGTGTATGGCGCCGGATGGCTAGTCGTAACAATCAACTTGGCCGGATTTCCCGGATCCGGAGTTCCGAACGTCCCCGCCTCGCGCGCAATTCCCGGGTAGATCTTGCTGTCGCCGGAACTCATCGTGAACTCGATGACCTTTCCATCGACCAAAGCGCTCGCGACCGGCAACTCCGGCGCTGGATTGTGGGTCGGGCCGATGACGAAATTCCCATCCGCATTCGCCGGAGGCACGGCTCCGTCGGGCAACTCCTTGGCCTCGACGTACCCTGCGGTGTGCGGATCCCGCGCGGGCGGAGTCGGCCGCTCTTCGTGTTTTGCTGGCGCAGAAGTCTGCGCAATCCCCGAAAGCATGGTAGCGAATAGCCCAAGCACCAGAATGTGAAAACCACGCAGTGAACTCATGACGCCATTTTGCAGGATTGCGATTCGCATGTCGAAAGAACTTCGACTCGGACGGTCAGAGATCCCCAGAACTTCCGTCTCCACTCAGCGTCCGTTTCCGGACATCGGATTCCATGCCCGCACATGCCGTGCCCCGGCACTCTTCCAGGAATGCCGGCCAATCCCCAAGAAACAAGGCATCTGCGCGGCTTTCCAACTTTGGCACACCGTATGCAACTGTTTCCCGCATGGAAGCCGCAGCTATGCTGGAACCCTTTTCGCTCCCTCATATCGATGGCGGTCGCGTGCTCATTGCCGATGACCAGCCGCACATCCTCGACGCCCTGCAGATGCTGCTGCGAGCAAACGGTTTCTCCACGCAAGTGGTCACCCATCCTGCCCGCCTGCTGCATGCGCTTGAAACAGAACAATTCGATGTTGTGCTGATGGATCTCAACTACACTCGCGGCAACATGGAAGGCGTCGAAGGCCTGGACCTGGTCTCCAGGATTCGAGCTCTCGACAGCGTGGTCCCCCTGGTCGTGATGACCGCATGGAGCAGCGTTGATCTGGCCGTCGATGCCATGCGCCGCGGTGCTTCCGATTTCATCCAAAAGCCCTGGGATAATCATGAGCTTCTCCGGAAATTACAAGACCAGCTCGCGTCCTGCCGCGCACAGCGGCGCGAACAAAGGCTCCGCGAAGAAGAATTGCAGGAAGCCCGCGACATCCAGCACAGCCTGCTTCCCAAGGAGCTGCCGCAAATCCCGGGATTCGAGATCGCCGCCATGACGCAGCCGCTGAGTTTTGTTGGCGGAGACTACTACAACGTGGCCCAGGTGAGCGATCGCCACACTGCTATTTGCATGGCCGACGTTGCCGGCAAAGGATTGCCCGCCGCGCTGCTCATGTCCAGTCTGCAAGCGGCTCTGAAACCGCTGGTGGGAAAGCTGCCGCCTTACGAGCTCTGCGGGCGGCTCAATCGCATCCTGTGTGATCTGACTCCAGTAGGAAAATTTATCTCCTTCTTTTATGCAGTGCTCGACAACGTGGACAACAGTTTCACCTACTGCAATGCCGGACACAATCCGCCGGTGCTCATTCGCTCGGATGGGACATCGACCGAACTCGAATGCTCCGGTGCGGTCCTGGGACAATTTCCCAACTGGCCCTACGAACAAAGCGAGCAGCACATGCACAGCGGCGACAAGCTGCTGCTCTTCACGGACGGCTTGGTAGAGGCGTGCGATGCGGACGAGAAACCCTTCGGCGAGAACAACCTGATCCGTGTGGCGAGAGAAAATCTCAACTACACTGCCGAAGAATTGATGCGCTCGTTAATACAGGCAGTGAGCCGGCATTGCAGAAACAGCTTTCAGGACGATGCGAGCCTGATCGTTTTAAAGGTAATCGAGCGGACAAACTGAAACGCTGCGGGTGCCCCACTCTACGCGATTTTCGTGGAGTGGGAATTTTGAGTCTCGCTGCTAAAGAGTATCGACGATTCAGTTCCCACCCACCGAAAACGCCAGCAAGACATTTCCCGGCATTCCGCCCCACTGGCTGTATCCCGAATACACGTAAACTATTCCGTTGACGATCGCAGCGCCGCCTGCGTCTATCGAGCCGCCACGTGCCTTCTGCTTATTGGCAGTGTCGTACTCGCGCGCGGTGTCGAAGTCCCAAATGACATCCCCCGACGAACTCGCATATGCGCGCAAGTGACCGTCCATCGATCCTTCGAACACCGCGCCAGGACCGGCGGACACAGCCGCGGACTGCGCCGGACTGCAGTTCTTCTTCTCTCCGCAAGCTTTCGGCAAAGCGCTCCAATTCGGTTTCCCGGTAACCAGATCCAGCGAAAACACGCCTCCCCCTTTTTCCGGATCGACCTCATACTTTCCGGTGGAGTGGCCCGAGGCATCCTTTGCCTCGCGGAAGCCAATGTCCGAGATCGCAACATACATCGAGTGATCGTCAGCCGCCGAACCCCATTGGCTCCCTCCGAGAGAACCGCCTTTGCCCACGCGCGTCTGCCAAAGCACTTTCCCCTGCTGATCGGGATCGATGCCCCAAGCCACCCCTGACTTCTGCGCAATCACCAACTCCTGCGCCCCGTTCGGAAGCGAAGCGAGAATCGGCGGCTGCCCGAAATCGAAATCCGGGCCTTTCGACTCCGGACAATTCTGTCCCCCGCCAGAGCATGACATGTTGTACGCATCGTTCGCTGTCATCTGGCGCGACCAGAGCAGTTTTCCCGTCGTGCGGTCAAGCGCCAGCACCGCGTCGCTAGTCTCAGTTGTTGGATCAGAGTAGTTGTCCCCGGTCGCCACATAGATCACGTTGTGCTTCGCGTCCACCGTCGGAGTGGCCCAAACCGACGCTCCTGACGGCCCCCGCCGCTGTCCGCCACTCGCGTTCTTTGTGGTCGGCTTCGGGTCCGCCACAATGGTGTATGTCTTCCAGACAGTCTTGCCCGTCGCCGCATCCACAGCGACCACACTTCCGCGAAACGTACAGCACTCATACTCCGCTTTTTGGCTAGTCAGCTCCTCGAACGAAGACACGCCAAAATATAGGATGCCCTCATAAAGGTTCGGCGTGTCTGTAACCATCGCCGCGGGATGTTCATCGAGGCGCGACTTCCACACCAGCCTTCCGCTCGCGATCTCCACCGCGTACACATTCGCCTTCGCATCGCCAAAGTACACTGCGGACTGATCTGCGATTACGCCCGATCGGATCGCTCCCTGCGCGTCGAACGTCCAGTACAGGCATCCCGACTTCGCGTCGAGGGCGTACACCTTCCCGGCTGAACTGGTCGCGAACAAGCGGTTTCTGAAAACCACGGGCTGTCCGCGTGCACTCGTGATGTCACCCAAGCCGAAGGCCCATTTCAGCTTGAGTTTCGGCACGTCGGCAGCGCGCAGCCCCGCAGCTTCTTGTCCCTGAAATCGCGCGTTCGCCAACCCCGCGCCGAATCCGTTCCACTCCGCTTTGCTGGACGTTCCCGCAGCGCTCGTCGCAGCCTGGCAGTAACCCGATGCAGATTGAGCGGCGGTCGTCCTGGCGGACTCGGATTGCCCGCCAGCGAGATACCCGGCCACGGCAGCACGCTCTTCCGTGCTCAAGTCATTCGCCTGAGCGCGCATGACGCCTGTATCCAGCGCGCGCAGGATCGCCGTCGCACTCATCTTTTTCAGGGCATCGATGGACGGCGTGCGCCCCTTGGGCGCGTCATGGCACATCGCACAATGCTGCGTATAGAGAGAAGCGCCATCCTGCGAAAGAGCAGCACAACAACATACGAACAGAAGAAGCGGCAGAAGATGTTTCACGAATGTCTCCCCGGGAAAAGCGGCGCAATTATAGCCGGAAGTCGCGGTTACGACTGACGGCGCGATGCCCGAGGCAAAGGTCAGCGCCCAAGGCGATCCTTCAGGGACTTCACTCCCCGTTCTTCGCCACCTCGGTCTTCGCATTCCGCAGCTCAGGCCGGTCCGAATGCTTCCCGCCATCGCAATTCTTCAACAACTGGCTGTAATACGTATTCGCCTTTGCTGACTGATGCGTCACCTCGGCAGCTTGCGCGGCTCCGGCGAGACCGTTGAAGCGGTTCGGATCGATCTTCATCGACTTCTCATATTCGGCCAGCGCATTCTCCGGCTGCTTCATCTGCAGCAGCATGTCCGCCAGCATCTCGCGCGCTGGAATATCGACCTCCGCCTTTCCTGCCTGATCCTGATGATCGGACACTCCGCGCATCAACTGCACGGCTTCATCGTTCTCTGTGCTCGAGCAACGCCAGCCATGCATGTACTTCGTCATGGGCCGACGACGATTTCCGGCCCTCCAGCGTGTAGGCATATTTGGAGTGCCGCACGGCATCTTCCGCATCATCGAACAGCTTCACATTGCGCCGCGTAGCTTCCACGTCGCCCATGCGCGCCGATCCAATTGCACGTGCCCAATACGTGATCGTCTGCAAGTGCGCAGGCGCATTCGCCGCCGGTTCCAGCGCCGCCGCATCCGCCCAGTGATGCATCTCCAAGTTGTAGAGAGCCGGGAAGTGCGCGGCCGCGAAGCCCATATATTCAAGCATGCCGGTATCGTCCATCGTCTTAGCGCCGGCCACAATCTCTTTGGACTTGTCCACGATCTGCTTGGCCGCGTCATCCTGTCCGGTTTGCAGATATGCATAGAGCAGGAAGTGCATGGCGTGCAGTTCGTGTCCACGCATGTACATCTGGCCGGACTTCTCAGTCAGGCTGACCGACTTCAGGTTCGCCGCAATGTCTTCCTGCCACAATCCCAGGCGGGCAAAGATGTGCGACGGCATGTGCACAGCGTGCGCCGACGACGGAGCGATTGCCGCATAGCTTCGCGCCGCCTCAAGGCCTGTTTGTGCCATCTCCGGCGAATCGCAGGAATGAATGATGTAGTGCGCCAGCCCGGGATGATCCGGCTGCTTCCGAAACAACGGCATCAACACCGCAACTGCCTTCTTATTGGCCGCGTGCGACGTGTCCTCCGGCCGCTCTGCAGCCAGCAATGACAGTCCGTAGAATGCTCCCGCTTCCAGGTCGGCCGGATACTTCTCGTACAGCTTTCCCATTGCGTCCGAGTAAGCCGCCGCCTGCTTCAGGTAATGATCCTTGCTCGCATCGCTGTAAAAGACACCGAGGGCAGCGATGTACCCGCGCTCGCGATCGGTCTTTGCGCCTATCTTCTCCGCCTTCTCGATCTCCTCGTGGCCCCGCTTCAGCGTCGCGTCCTCCGGCCGCTCCCAGATCTCATGGAACAGGCTCATCGCAATTCCCCAATGAGCCATCGCGCACCCGGGATCTGCCTTGGCGATCTCGCTGAACTGCTCTTCCGCTTCTTCGTAGCCAAACGAATGCAGCAGCGCCACTCCGCGTTCGAATCCGCCCTGCGACGCCGGAGCGCACGAAATCGGAAACGATACCTGTCCCAGCTTCTCGTTGGCGTCATGATGATGATGTCCCATGTCATCATCGAGCGCAGTTGCGGCAAGGCTAAGTCCCAGACACAACACGACACACGTAAGCGATTTCACACGGATCATCTTTCCCCTCCCACAAACGATATAACTGTAATACACCGGCGTTTATTCCGGGCCCAGTAGGTCTCCAGACGCTCGCCGGTCCGGGCGGACGGTCTACTTGCTCGTTCAACCCGGAAATATCCTGTGCTAAGGGCATGCCCACGACAACCCTCTTGACGGGTAGCCATCGCATTCTGTACCATCTGTGGAACAAGTTCGCTCTTCGGAGCGGACCTGAATTTCATGCAGAGTGGCTGAGGGACGAGCCCTGAGACGCCACGGCAACCGATCCAGGATCATATATCCCGGATGACTGGTGCCAACTCTCTCCTGGAAACAGGGAACATGGGATTCGGCAAGCGCGCTGTATTTGCTTTCCGATAGCCTCTTTTCCTTTTCCTGGAAAAAGAGGCCATTGTTTTTTATGGCCAATTTTTCCGGCTCGTCTTCAGCTACTCGCAACATTCCGACTTTGTCGGAATAGGAAAGGCGAGTAGCCGTCATGTCTCATTACGAATTGCGGTGCCGCGAATGTGGACGGGCTTGGGGAAACCAGCCCCGCTCCATCTGCGACGATTGTTTCTCCCCACTGGAAGTTGCCTACGACTACGATTCGCTCCGCGGATCGATTACTCGTGAGCGCATCGCCCAGCGTGCACCGAACATGTGGCGCTACTCCGAACTTTTGCCCCTCCCCCAAAGCTTTACGCCGCGTCTGCCCGTTGGCTTCACGCCGTTCTTCCAGGCTCCGCAACTGGCGCAAAAGCTGACCGGAACTGCGGCCGGAAATCTGTACATCAAGAACGATGCTGTCTGTCTGCCCACATTGAGCTTCAAGGATCGTGTCGTGGCCGTAGCCCTCTCCCAAGCACGCGCTTTTGGCTTCGACACCGTCTCTTGTTCCTCCACAGGCAATCTCGCGAACGCAGTCGCCGCGCACGCCGCCCGCGAAGGCCTGAAGGCCTGGATCTTCATCCCCTCCGATCTCGAGCCCGCGAAGATTCTCGGCACCAACGTCTTCGGAGCCAAGGTCGTTCGCATCGCCGGAAACTACGATCAGGTCAACCGCCTCTGCTCGCAGATCGCCGACGAACATCGCTGGGGATTCGTCAACGTCAACCTGCGCCCCTACTATGCGGAAGGATCCAAGACCGTCGGCTTCGAGATTGCCGAACAACTCGGGTGGCGCTTGCCCGACAACATCGTCTGCCCCATGGCAGGCGGATCGCTCATTACGAAAATCAAGAAAGCCTTCGACGAACTGATCAAGCTTGGATTAGTCGAAGCGAAGGAAGTGAAGTTCTTCGGCGCCCAAGCCACCGGATGCTCGCCCATTTCGACCGCCGTGAAGACCGGCAGTTCTGAAATCGAGCCGCAGAAGCCGAACACCATCGCCCGCTCGCTTGCCATCGGCAATCCCGCCGACGGACACTACGCTATCAAGACCATCAAGAACAGCGGTGGATGGAGCGAAGACGTCAGCGACCTCGAAGTCGTGGACTCGATCAAGCTGCTCGCCGAGAGCGAAGGCATCTTCACCGAAACCGCAGGCGGAGTTACCGTCGGTTGTGCCGGCAAGCTCTATCGCCAGGATCGCATTCTGCCCGAGGAGACGACCGTTCTCTGCGTCACCGGAAACGGCCTGAAGACCACCGACGTTCTTGCGGGAGCTTACAAAACCGAGCGCCCAATCGCTCCGAAGTTGGTCGAGTTCGAAACCTACCTGCAGCAGACGCTCGACCTCGACGAAGTTCCCGGAGTGATCGCCGCCGGGCAAGAGATCGAGGCCATAGGAGCATAAGATGCCGATCACGGTGAACATTCCGACCGCGCTGCGCCGCCACACTTCGGGCGTGGGCTCAATCACCTGCGCAGCCACGAATCTGAACGAACTCTTCTCCGTGCTCGACGAGAAGTTCCCCGAACTCAAGCCCCACCTGCGCGACGACAAAGGCCAGATCCGCCGCTTTCTGAACATCTACGTGAACGAAGAGGACATCCGCTTCTTAGGCGGACCGACGTACGCATTCCAGGAAGGCGACGAAGTCTTGCTTGTGCCTTCTATCGCCGGCGGAAGGGAATAAGGGAAGTAAGAGTCAGATGTCAGAATGCAGAATGAAAATGTCCAAAGGGTTTTCATTCTGCATTCCGACTTCTACCTTCTGCATTCCTCACTTCTGCGATTCCGCCGCGACATCCCCGGTGGACAAGTGCAACTCTTTTGTCCGATCGATCACCCACTGCGGAAATACCGGAGCCCCTTGCGGAATCTTTCCCTGCGAGATCGCGACCTGATCGATCCAGCCCGTGCCTTCCTCTCCAACATACGTATTCGGCAAGCTGTAAGCCGGATCGCCTAACGCATCCCCGAGCGTGATATAGCGATACCCACGCTTCCGCAACACATCGAGCAACTCGCCGATGTGATCGGCCTCGAGATTGCTCGCGTGCAAGAGCAGGATCTGCTTGGGCTCATAGCCAACCACTTTCGCCGATAGCTGCTCGGTGTAGGCAAACACCGCATCGTGATACGCAAGGTAATCTTTCACGATCTTCTGCTGCATCGCCGTGTCGTTCCGTTTCTTCGCGTCTTCGTAGAGACCGGCGAACATCCAGTCCCAACCGTCGAGCGTAATCGGCGCGATGCGGTATCCGCGTTGTGTCAGGAACTCCTCGGCCTTGCGGCGAGTGAGCAGATCGCGTCCGGTATCGAGATACGGATGACGAAAATAACGCAGCTTCATCTTGTGCTGCGCGAGCAGCATGCGTGTCACGCTCTCGCCCTGCACCACGTTGTCCTCCCAATCCCTCAGTTCGACTTGATTCAGGGACATATGGCTGAAGGTGTGATTCCCAAGCTCGAATCCGTAATCCAGCCACATCTGTAATGCCTGAATGCGCGCGTCCGCCTGGCCCGGTTTGTAGAGCTTCTGTTCATTCACGAAGCCGACCACCGGAACCTTCTGCTCGCGCAATGTCGTAAGCAGTTTGGTCGTCATGGCCGTGATGTCAGCCGCGGGAAGCCGGTCCGCCATTCCGGCCGGAAGATCATCAATCGTGACCGCAACCTGCCGGTCGACCTTAGGAGTTTGCGCCGCTGAGGCGATAAGAAAAACCGGGAGCAATAAGGAAAGAGAAAATATGCGCAGCGATTTCACAGGATTCCTCTCGGAAAACGACGGGAACAGAAGAGTTATTAAACCATGAGCAGGGTTCAACGTGCGCTCTGGAATGGAGTTGGTTGCGCCTCGTATTAGCATCGCTTGGATCGGACGACCAGTGCCACATGGCCACAGTGCTCACAACCCAACTCGGAGGCGAATAGATAGAGCAACCTTGTGTAAACGCGTGGTCCGCCACTCATCTCGAACTTGTTTCGGAATGAGCGTATAAAGTTCCAGGTGCGACGGCGACGTGTACTGACGGGATGGCGATTGTGGGCGACTATTACACTGTCTAGCCTTGCTTTCTCCTTTGTGGCTTTCTCTCTTACGAAGACTACTTCTCCAACTGGTTCACGTTGGGACATTTCATGGGCCGCCGGCGCGTGGGTTGCGGTCGGAGCAGTCGCCATAGTCTCGCTGTGGACCTTTTTCGATTCTGGTAGGAACGGCTGATTCTTACGGCATTCAGGTCAAAACGTTCTATAAAAAGGGATGTCAAGAAAAAAGCTCTCCCTCGACCGGAGGCGAGATTTCTTTCTCGAGATCCAGCCCACTGAAGTTTCACTTCTCTGGAGAAGTTCGGCTTGTTGTCCATTCTCGTGAGTTTCTCTGCTGCTGGTGACGCCGTCGTCGAGTTTAAGAGAGCAGCAAGCGAGCTGTTGCTTCCGAGGCAACCATGGTTCTATCCGAGGCTCGTGGCCTATGGCTATTTCTGGTTATCCGAGAGGGCATAGGGTGTAAATGGGTGACTCGGTGCCGAAGCACGCAGGGCCGGACCGTTTTGACTGATACTCCTCTCGAACCGAGCATCTCCAGAACCCGACTGCCCACCACCGGAGAGAATCCCGAGATGGAAAGCCTTCTTCCCCGGAGAGGCTCAAGCTGCTTGCCGATGCAATTGTTTGGGGTCGAAACTCACTCCTTTCTTCCACATGGTTAAAGTGATGGCGGCAATCTTCCGTGCCAGGGTAAGACGGGCCATCGTCGGCCGTATCCCTTTACTAACCAGAGCGACATAGAAGTCCTGTAGAGGACCCGGACGTGTGCTGGCCGAGATGGCAGCACTTTTGAAAAGATTCTTCAGGTCCTTATTGTGGTTGTCATTCAGACCACGCACGGTGATGCGTTCACGGTTGCGTTGCAATTTGCCGCGCACCGAGCGGTACTCGCCGCTATCGTGAGTCTCCACGGCGAAACCGCTGTAGGCCCAGAGTTGCCGCTTGGTACGAAAACGATGCGGTGTCTGCAGTAGGGCTACGAGCAAAGCCGAACGAATCGGACCGATGGAAGGAATCTGGCGAAGTAACTGCACCGCCGCATGCTTGTGGCCCTCCCGCAGGAGTTCGCATCGGGCTTGCACACGCAGCGGTTGCAAACTATCGAGTTGCTGGTACAAACGCTCGGCTCGAATCCGAACTCCGGGTTGCTCGATCTTGGCCAGCCACTCGGCACGATGACGGGGAGCATACACGGTGCTGCCGCTGCAGGGAATGGCCCAGCTTCGGTACAGCGCTTTGATCCGATTCATGGAGCGGGTGACGTCTTGGGTGATCGTCAGATAGCTACGTCCCAACTCCTTAAGGGTGCGTAATCCATGCTCTCCGTGGTACACCGACTTGAGTTGGTTGGTGCGTAACATCTCTGCCAACTTTCGCGCATCGATCCGGTCGCTCTTGTTCCCCTCTTTCAACAGAGCCGCTTTTCGCGGATCGCAGACTATTAGCCGGCTCACCTGCGGCTTCAGAAGATCGTGCAGCCAGGCAGCCGACGTTCCTTCCTCGAAGGTCAGCGACAGAGTTCCGTGCAGTCCTTGGATGAACTCCACAATCGTTGCCGCTTTGGTCTCCAGCAGGCATTCCATAATCAGCTTGCCACTCGCATCCATCACGGCAACCGAAATGGTGGCCTGATGAACATCCATGCCGATATACTTTTCTTGACTCATAAAGGCGCTCCTTTTCGCTAGGCTGGTGGTGCGAACAATCTCAACCTACCGCAAAAGTGGGCGCCTTTTTATATTGCGTGTAATCTGTTCTCGCCAACCATCCTGCCGTACTATATCTCTGTGAGCGAATGGACAGCCAAAAAGGCCGCAATCCTTGGCGTGATATTCAGCGGAACATCTGTCGTCTTCCTGTTTGCGACCGCTGTCGCAATGAGTTGGCAGCACGGATCAAGGGGCCAGAAGGATTGGGGAATGGTGTTTGGCGTCGCCTTTGGTGTTCCGCTTCTGTGTTGCATTCTGGCTGCTCTTCTCAGCTTTTTGGTTTGTGTGTCACTCATAACCTACAAACGGTTTTTCGGAGTGCGGCAGGCTTCGCCCGTCGCTCTGACGTCGTCTCCGAACCAACCCGCCGAAGAGTACGACGCCCAGCTATTGTTACGTTTGCTGGTTTCGCCGTGCTGATCGCATCTGCCAAGTTCGGATCTGCGGCGGTGTTCTTGGTCGGCATTCCTGCGATGCTTGTTGCGGCCGCGGTCGCAGGCGAGGGGCGGTCACCAACGAAGATTCCACTCAGAGATGCCATTCTCTACGTTGGTATATCCGTTGCAATCGTCGTCGGAATTGTCGTATACGCGATGTACCACCATTGAACAAACGACGGGGCTGGCCCAAACTTTGCTCCCATCGCTACCGCTTCGAAATCGGCTGCCCAGGCTTCGTGAGGTTCGAAGCTTGGGACTTTCTCCTGCCTGCAGCGGGAGATTTTTCCAACTCGGACCTCAGGTTCTGCGGTTCGTTGATCGCCACTGGACCTTTCCGGCTCCGAAACGAGTCCACATTTCGGCGAACTCTTGATCCCGGTAGATGGTTAACTTCGATTGCGCCTCAATGAAACAATGACTGTGGACAGAATCGAATTCAAAAGGATCCTCAGCGTTGGCAGCAGGGGTGCCAAGGCTTCTCACCTCAGAATCAATGCTGATTGCTGTTGCGTAGACTCGAGTTCATTGTCTGGTCCTGCGACACAGAAGAGCCCAATCGCAAGTAGCCCGAACGAGGAACACTGCACAACAAGTTCTTCTCCAAGACGATCATTCTAGCCCGCCGGGAAACATTGCATCCCTTCCGACATGTTGTATAATCTAACTAACTGGTTAATTAATACGACGCATTGCATATGCCCCGCATCCTCCATCATCGCCACGCGCTGCATCGCCGGATGGGCTCCCGCGGACAACCGGAAGAAAGCCGCGCCGCCATTCTCCAGGCCGCAGCCAAGGAATTCGCCGAATTCGGAGTGGCCGGAGCCCGCACCGACGCCATCGCCCGTGAGGCGGGCGTCAACAAAGCCCTGCTCTACTACTACTTCCGCGACAAAGAGACGCTCTACGGCGCCGTTCTAGACGATGCGTTTGCTGGCCTCAAGGATGCCGTTTTCCAGGTGCTCGATAGTGATCTCCCTCCCCGCGAGAAGATTACCGCCTACGCAGGATCGTATTTTGACTTCATCGCCTCGAACCAGTTGTACCCGCGACTCATGCAGCGCGAGATGATGCGAGCACGGGAAGGTCAATCGCAGCATTTCGACAAAATCGTCAAGAGCTACATCCAGCCGATCTTTGCGCGCGTCAGTGAGCTGATCAAGCAGGGAATTGCTGCCCGCGAATTTCGACCGGTGAACCCGGTGCACTTTGTGCCGTCCATCGTCGCCATCATCGTCTTCTATTTCAGCGGAGCGCCCATGATGCAGAAGATTATCGGCTTCAATCCGCTCACCCCGGAGCGCATTGCCGAAAGGCGGGCCGCCGTACTCGATTTCATTTCTGCCGCATTGTTTCTTCCCAGAAACAATGCCGCGCAAGGAGCACGTGTATGAGTGCGCGCAACCGGTTTTTCATCCTGCTTGGAATCATCTTCGTGATCGCTGCGACCTACTACTACTTCTCGATGGATCACTCCAAGGACCTCGTCTTGATTGGCACCGTCGACGCCAACCAAGTCATCGTAAGCGCCCAGGTCGAAGGACGAATTCAGAAGTTGTATGTCGATGAAGGCACTCCGGTCAAAGCCGGAGATCTGATCGCGGAACTCGATGCTTCCGAACTGCAGGCACAGCAGGCTGCCGCGACCGCAACCATCGCCAGCTCGCAGCACAAGGTCGCCGAGATGCAGCACACAGAGAAATCGACTTCGGGATCAACGTCCAGTGACGTCGTGAATGCGCAAGCCAAGCTCTCGTCAGCACAGGCGCAATTGTTGCAGGCAAAAGCCACGCTGGAGCGCGTCCAAAGCGACAGTCGCCGGGCTGTCGCCCTGGCCAAGGCCGGTATCGCCTCCGATCAGGAACGCGTACAGGCGGAGACCAACCTGCAAGCCGCGGAGGCCACGGTGCAGGCACAACAGGATCTGGTGAGCGCCGCCGAAGCCGACCTGAAAGCTGCGCAGGCCCGTACCTACCAGGCCAATGCGGCCAAGAGCACGGTAGCCGCGACCGAAGCCGACTTGAAGAACGCGATCGCGCAAAAGAATCAGGCACAGGTTCGCTTGGGTTACACGAAGATTTATGCACCAGTCACTGGTACCGTCTCGGTTCGAGCCGCCCGTCAAGGAGAAGTCGTCAACATCGGTGCGCCCATCGTGACCATCGTCGACCTGAGCGATACATGGGCGCGCGCCGCGATCCCCGAAACCTACGCAGATCACATCGGTTATGGCGACGTTCTCCGCATCCGTTTGCCCGGAGGCACCGTGACCAAAGGCAAAGTCTTCTTCAAAGGCGTGGAAGGAGACTTCGCCACCCAGCGCGATGTCAGCCGCCGTAAGCGCGATATCAAGACCATCGTCCTCAAAGTTCGTCTCGACAATCCGAAGGGCGCCTATGTGCCCGGCATGACCGCGGAAGTGCTGGTCTCGCCGGATCAGATCAAGAACGGCAGCACTCAGAACGCGAAAGCTACGGAGCAGCAATGACGCAACAATCCAAGCCGAAAGTAAACGGAAACGGGCTGGAGAAGCCGGTTTACGATCCGACGGCTCCGTCGGCGATCGAAGTTGACCACATCGTCAAGAAGTACGGAGACTTTACGGCGGTGGATGACGTTTCCTTCAGCGTGAAAGAGGGCGAAATCTTCGGGCTTCTGGGCCCCAACGGAGCAGGGAAGTCCACACTGATTCGCATGATGACGACGCTGATCCCGATCACGTCCGGCAAAGCGCGCATCGGCGGCCACGATGTGGCGCGTGAGCCCAATGCCGCCCGCAGGATGATCGGCGTGATTCCCCAGGCGCTCACCAGCGATCTTGACCTCACCGTCGAAGAGAACATGAACATCTACGCCAAGCTCTACGACGTTCCGGCGAAAGAGCGGCAGCGCTCGATCAGTGAACTTCTCGAACTCGTGGATCTGACAAAATGGCGCGACGCAGCGACGAAGACGCTTTCAGGCGGCATGCGACGACGTTTAGAGATTGCCCGCGGCCTGGTGCACCACCCCAAGATCTTCTTTCTGGACGAGCCGACGACCGGCCTCGATCCTGTATCCCGTGTGGCTGTCTGGGAAATGCTGGGAAATATCAAGGAGCATCGGCAGCTGACAATCCTGATCACGACGCACTATATGGACGAGGCCGACCGCCTATGCGACCGGATCGCCATTGTCGATCACGGCAAGTTGGTCGCGCTCGATGCGCCAATGGCGCTGAAGAAAAGTGTGCCGGGATCGAATGTAATCGAAGCGCAATTCGAAAATCCTCCGGCAGATTGGGAGCAAAAGCTTCATGCTCTGAATGACGTCACGTCGGTACAGCCTGAAGGCGCGGGGATGTTCCGCGTCCTGACGGGAAACGGATCACGCACAACAACAGAATTGGTCGAGATGGCGGTCGCGGCGGGCGTCCCGGTGAAATCGCTCTCAGTTCAGAACACAACGCTCGACGACGTGTTCGTCCACTACACGGGACGCCAACTGCGCGACGAACTGCAGAAATCGTATGCGTTCGTCATGCCGCAACGGCCAGGGCTGCAACCGTGAGTGAATCTCCGTGTGCCTCCCTGTCCTCTGTAGTGAGTGTTCTTGATTGGCCATGGGACGACGACGCACATAGGCAAAGTGAGATATCTACATGAATCGAATGATGGCCATTGTTGAGCGCGAGATGCGCAAGTTCTTCCGGTCGCCGGCTCTCATGCTGGCCTCGATGATCTTCCCGCTGGTGCAGTTGATCATCCTCGGGAATGCCTTCGGCGGCAAGATCCACGACGCCAAGATCGCGTTTGTCGATGAAGACGGCGGACCGCAGGCAGTGAGAATCCGCGAGGCGTTCGATGCCGTGCGCGCCAACATACGCACCTTTGTCCCGATCGACTACTCGAACGAAAAGCAGGCAGTCGAGGACGTGCGCAACGGCAAACTGCAGGGCGCAATTATCATTCCGCCGCAGTACTCGCAGCATGTTTACGAACAGAATCATCCGCGCATCGGCCTGGTTGTCGACAACAGCGATAACTTCATGAGTTCTGCGGTCGAGGCAGAGCTCAGCGATCTGACGAACGCGCTCAACACACCTACGGTCTCGCCACGCATCCTGCAGCAGACTGCGCTCAACATTGTCGAACTGTATCCCTACATTGAATATATGAAGTACCTGCTGCCCGGTTCGCTCGTGCTCGCCATGTTCGTGTCAGTCATGATCGGCGGCGGCATGCTTTACATCGACGATAAGGCGCGCGGCGTTCATGAGGGATATCTGGTCACTCCCATCACCAAGCTCGAACTTGTTCTGGGACTGAACCTGGCCGGCGCCATCAAGGCCATCATGACCGGCGTCATCATCGTTGGCATTGGTTCGATGCTGGCGGGAGTTGGCACTATTTTCAACCCCGTTACCATCATCGGACTCATCATCATGATTGTGCTGACCTCCCTCGCATTCAACACGATGATGTTTCTGCTGATGGTGCGCATTGAAGACCCGCTGGTCCCGCGCGCCATGTTCGGCATCCTCAACACGCTGTTGTTCTTCCCCAGCGGATCGGTCTATCCAATTCAGGCGTTTCCGCCCTGGCTGCGCGCGATCGCCAGATGCGATCCGTTCACCTATGCCGTGGATGGATTCAAATGCCTGCTGCTGAAAGAAACGACCCTGGCGGCTGTCTGGGGAGACATGTTGTTCCTCAGCATCTTCGCGGCCGTCACGCTGGGCATCGCGATTCCACTATTCAAGAGGACGCTCTAACCATGTGCCGCTATCCTGAAATGGTCTGGCTCGATCTGGACGACACGCTCTTCGATCACTCGTATTCCGTCGCCCGTGGTCTGGAGTGCATTCAGCGGCAGTATCCCGCGTTTGCCGGGCATCGAGTGGACGATCTTGTCCGCCTTTACAACATCGGCTTGAACGAGGTCTATCCGGACTTCCTGAGCGGCGCGATCGATTTCCAGGAGATGCGGCGACGCAAGTTAATCCGCTTCTGCGAACTCGCGAGCGTTGCGCCCGCGGCGGCTCCCGATACAGCCGCGTTTCATCCCATTTATGACGCAGCTTACAACCGCGAGCGGCGCGCCGTCCCCGGCAGTCTCGATGCCGTGCGGAGATTGCAGAAACTTGGCATCGAAGTAGCGGTTCTGACGAACGGAATCAGTCGTACTCAGCAAGAGAAGCTGCGCGCCATCGGGTTTGAATTCTTGGTGCCGCATCTCCTCCCGTCGGAAGAAGCCGGCTTCTCGAAGCCGGATCCCCGCATCTTCGAATGGGCGCTCCACCGGACCTGTAAGCAGGCTCATGAAATTGTGATGATCGGAGATAACCCCGTAAACGACATTGAAGGCGCGTTGGGCTCGGGCATTCGCGCGATCTACTACGATCCTCACTTCAAGGAACGCTCTTTCATCACGCGGTACGGCGCCGCTCTCGCTTTTGCGGATTGGAATGAACTTCCCGGGATTCTCGAACAGATCGATCCAGCCTCCGATCCCCGGGAAGCTTTCGCGCGGTGAACTTCCTTGGAACTTTTGACTTCGCTGGTGTGTCCGTTATGCTAGTGAGGTATGACTCTACTGGACGCGAAAGAGTACGACGAGCGACGCGCTCGCAAGCGGAACATGCGAATCCTCTGGACGATCATTGCCATCGTCATTCTCCTGGGCTTAGGCTGGTGGTTTCGCTTCTGGCCTGAAGAACGTATCGTAGGCCATTTCTTTGACGCTCTGCAGAAGCAGGACTACAACACCGCCTATGGCATCTGGATGCACGATCCCAACTGGAAGCAGCATCCCAGCGAGCACCCCAAGTATCCCTATTCTGATTTTTACCGCGACTGGGGACCGGGCGGCGAGTGGGGACTCATAAAGACACAGAAAGTCTATGGAGCCAGCACCTGCCCCGGGCCTTCGAGTGGAGTTGTTGTGGATGTGGTGGTCAATGATCGCGCCGAGCACGCGCAGGTGTGGGTGGAAAAATCAGACAAAACGCTGAGCTTTCCACCTTGCGAGTTGATCTTCCACTAACGCTCAGGTTCGAGCAACTTGCAGCGCTTCCGCAGTTTTGGTCAGGGACGCATCGTCGCCCACATTCATGCATGACTTTGAGCGGTCGATCTGCCGCATCAATCCGCAGAGCACTTTTCCTGGCCCCACCTCGATGAACGTCTGCACGCCCTGCGCAATCAGCAGGCGCATGCATTGATCCCACTTCACCGAGCCTGTCACCTGGCGAACGAGCGTCTGAAGAGCCCGGATATTGTCGGTAACCAGATCCGCGTCCACGTTACAGGCAACTGGATACACCGGCTTATTCATAGTGAGTTTCTTCAGGTCACCCTCAAGGCGGTCCTGCGCGGGCTTCATCAGCGAGCAATGGAAGGGTGCGCTTACGGGCAGCAGTTTGGCGCGCTTGGCGCCGCGCTCATCGGCCAATTTCGCCGCGCGCTCAACCGCGCCAGTATTTCCTGAAATCACAATCTGCTCGGGCGAGTTGATGTTCGCGGGAGAGCAGACTTCTGCCTTGGGCCGCTTCTTCGCAGACCGCGGCGACCTTATCGAACTCCATGCCCAGGATCGCGGCCATCGCTCCCACGCCCACCGGTACGGCTTCTTGCATGTACTTGCCGCGGTTGCGAACAGTTCGAACCGCGTCGGCGAATGTGAATGTTCCCGCAGCCACATGCGCCGAGTATTCGCCCAGGCTGTGGCCGGCAACATAGCTCGGCTTGGGCATCTGCGATCCCAGTACGCGCAGGGCGGCCACCGAAACGGTCAGGATCGCCGGCTGAGTGATCTCGGTCAGCCGGAGCTGATCTTCGGGTCCTTCGAAGCACAATTGTGAGAGCTTGTAGCCGAGCGCGTCGTCGGCTTCTTCGAATGTCTGCCGGGCGATGGATACTTCTCGGCCAGATCTTTGCCCATGCCTACAGTTTGCGATCCCTGGCCGGGGAAAATCAGTGCGATGTTGTTCTCAGTCATGAAGTTTCCTGAGACTATTATTTGGATTGTGCAACTGCTTCGCCGGCGCGATACCGCCGCCAAGCCCCGTTCGATCGACTGGTTGACGCCACTCTCTCCAAATTCCGCCGCCACCCGGATCGCGTTCTTCATCGCGTTGGCATTCGACGATCCATGCGTGATGATGCAAACGCCCTTCACGCCCAGCAGAGGCGCTCCGCCGTACTCGGTGTGGTCGAGACGCTTCTTGAAATCGATAAACGCGCTGCGGGATAAAAGAGCTCCAACCTGCCGCGTGATGGTCACTTTCAGAGATTCTTTCAAGCGCCGTACGGACCAGGTTCGCTACGCCCTCCGAAATCTTCAGGGCAACGTTGCCCACGAACCCGTCGGCAACGATGACATCAACCTGTCCGTTGTAGAGGTCGCGGCCTTCCACGTTGCCTACGAAATTCAACGGGAGATGCTTGAGTAATTGAAACGCTTCGCGGGTCAGTTCGTTTCCCTTGGTCTCCTCTTCGCCGATCGAGAGCAGTCCGACGCGCGGGCCGCTGCGGCGTGCCAAACATTGCGCGGAAATAAACATCACCCATCACCGCGAACTGCTCGAGATTCTTCGCCGTACAGTCGACGTTCGCTCCGACATCAAGCAGCATCGCGGGATTTCCCGGAGCGGTAGGGAAGACGGCCGCCAGTGCAGGACGATCCACGCCTGGGACCGCGCCGAGCACGATCTTGGCCGTTGCCATGGCGGCGCCGGTGTTGCCGGCCGTAACGAATCCGTGAGCCCGGCCTTCGCGTACCATGCGCAAGCCCACGCGCATGGAGTTGTCACGCTTGGCGCGGATTGCCTCCACCTTGTCGTCCATGGTGATGTATTCGCTGGCGTGGACGACTTCGATGGGGAGACGGGAGGCCGCGCGAATGCCGGCGCAGTTCGGGCCTGACGATCGATTCCGGGACCGACCAAAAGCACACGCACGCCGTATTGGCGCGCGGCTTGAATCGCGCCCTCGACTTCCGGCTTGGGCGCGCGGTCCGAACCCATTGCATCCAGCGCGATCACGCTAGGCATGGTATTTGTGAGCTAGCTGGCTTCCTCGACGTCGAGAACTTCGCGTCCTTTGTAGTACCCGCACTTCGGGCAGGCACGGTGCGGCATCTTCTTCTCGTGGCAATTGGGGCACTCGGAAAGGCTGTGCGCCTTCAGAGAGTCATGCGCGCGCCGTGTGGAGGTGCGCTTTTGGGAATGTCGCCGTTTCGGATTAGGCATGGTTCAGCATTTCCTTTTGTGGGGAAGATTCCCCCAAATTGCACTTGGCAATTGGCACTTAGCCACCAGCCAGCTCAAAATCGGTTCGGCTCAATGCCAAGTCCAATTGCTGATTGCTTCTTAGTGTTCCAGCCGGCTGCGAACTTCTTTCAACGCCGCCCAGCGCGGATCTTCCAATTCTTTCGAACAGGAACATTGTTCCTGATTCAGATTCTTGCCACACTGCGGACACAAGCCCTTACAGTCCTGGACGGCAAGTAACCTTCAAGGGCAAAGCCAGCAGAACCTGCTCGCGCAGCACGTCTTCGAGCAGCAGACCGTCTCCTTGATAATAGCCGATTTCGGCCTCGGCATCGGTGACAGAAAGCTCATCGCGGCCGGCGTCCACTCCGAGTGGACGATATAGCAACTCGAACTCGCGCTTCACGTCCTGCTTCACCGGTTCCAGGCACCGGGCGCACTGCAAGTCCAGCCGCGTCGCAAGGCGTCCTCGCAGGCGAATGTCCTTAATGACCTGGTTTTTGCCGTGATGCTCCTCAACGATCTCAGCGCGCCCCGATGTCTTCAGCGGAGTGCGCATCTTGGCTTCGCCTCCCAAGTCGATGACATCGGGCTGAAACTCCTCCTCGAAATCGAGGGGATGGAGTTCCAATTCTTTGATGTCGAGGAACATGGGACTACCTCCGCGGCGATCACGCCGAACCAGCCCGCGGAAGCACGCCAAGGGGCGTAAGTACCGCAAGGAGCAAGACTTAGGATAAAAGCACGGGGCCGGAGGTGTCAAGAACCCGACACCCATCTTCGATTTGGCAAGATGTCACTTCGGGATTCGCCATTCAGGGTTCAATGCAAAAAAATCCCCGCCCGCATCCAGTTAGATGCGGGCGGGTTGGAGGTGGCTTGAAGTGATCTAGAAGATCAGCTTCGCACCGAGTTGAAGTGTGCGCGGATCGAAGGCAGAGGTGATCTGGCCCGCCTGTCCACCGTCGAAACCGGTATGGAAGCCACCGTTCTGTCCGGCGCCTCCAAACTGGGTATGGTTCCAGGCATTGAAGGCGTCTACACGGAACTCGAATGCCGATCCGCGAGACTCGCTGAACACGAACTGCTTGAACAGCGACAGATTCCAGTTATTGCGACCTGGGCCGCGCAAGGCATCGAAGGGCAGATTGCCCCACTTCCCTGCTGCCGGTGCTGGTGAACGCCGACACGTTGGTCCACTGAATCCCGGTTACCTGTCCTGCTCGAGCTCAACACCTTCGTCTTGGGATAGGAGATTGTCCCAGACAGGTCCGGCCGGTTGCCAACTCCTCCAGCTGAACAGGCTGGCGACGTTGTTGCCGCTCACTGTCATGTTCAGAGGCGCGCCGGTTTGCATCGAAACAATTCCGGACAGCGCCCAGCCACCCACCAGGGTCTTTGCGGCGCGGTTGGAACTGTTCCTCAGCAACGGGATGTCGTAAACGAAGTTGACGAAAGCGACATTGGAACGGTCAAGAGCTGACGGCCCCACGTCGTATTTCCAACCCACGTACGGATTGGTTACCGAGTTAAGATCCCACCCGTTGCCGGTGCTGCCGTTGGCAGGATCAATCGCTTTCGCGTACGTGTAAGCAACCTGCAACTGGAGGTCGCGTTGCACCTTGCCCGTGCAACTCCATTTGCAATGAGTTGTAATGGGAGTTAGCGCCATTGAAGGCCTGCCGCAACTGCGTGAAGCCCTTGTATGGCACCAGCTCGTTAAAGTGGCTTACGCCATCGGTTCCCACGTGATTCGCCGTGCTGGTCAAGCTGGCGAGTTGACTCTGGTCTGGCGTATTCAGCTCCTGCCAATAGCTGAGGTGCCTGGCGACGCTGCCTACGTACGACACCGACAACACAGCCCGGTTCGTCACCTGTTGCTGAACTCCGACGCTGTACTGCGAAACGCGCGGCGTCGGATAGTATTCGCTGATCCCGGTCACCGCTGCGGGCACGATCGGAACCGTAATGGCCCCGCCTTGCCAGGTGGTGTGCGGGTTGGCGAGCAGGACGTTATTGGAGTTCAGGCTGTATCCGTACGGAGGATTGGTGGCGCCATTGTACATGTCGTTGCCCTGAATGCGTTCGTACATGATGCCGAATCCGCCGCGGATCACCGTTTTGCCTGAACCGGTCAGGTCGTAGGCAAAACCCAAACGCGGGCCAAAGTCCCACCAGTTGCCCTTAGCAAGGCCCTTGGGAACTCCGTTCTTGCCTTCCAGCCCGATGCCATTCAGGTACAGCTGGTAGCCCTGAAGCTCCTTAAGCGGGCTCGTCCCGAGTCCCGGGCTGTTGCTGGCGATCTGCCCACCGCTGGTTCCGGGAACAAAGACCGCAGCTTGGGCTGGGTCATACAGATTGGGATAGAAGTTCCCCATGGCGTTGTTGGCTTCGTAGGTGTGCGGCATTCCGTCCCACCGCAATCCCAGGTTCAGAGTGAGCCGATTGTTCACGCGCCAGTTGTCCTGGATATAGCCGGCTGGATTGATGGCGTTCCAGTGCCCCGTACCCTTGAAAGCGTTCTCGTTGTAGCCTTGGGCCGCGCCGAGAATGAAGTCGGCATAGTCAAATCCGGTGGCCGAGGCGTCGAAGGTAAAACCACCCTGCGTATTTGCAAAGTAGTCCTGGACCTTCTTGTAGATCGCCCAGCTAAATCCGAACTTGAGCTGGTGCGCGCCTTTCACCCAGGAAAGGTCATCGCGGACCTGGTAATCATCCGCGGTGTTGTTCCATGGCACCCAGTTCGAGGTGTAGTTATCGCCCATCTGCTTGCCGAGATTGATCGACGGAATACGATTGGCTGCATTCTCGCCGGTGAAGATCCGGTTGAAAGTGAAGCTGGAGGAGCCGTGTAGACACCATCGGGCAAAATGTGAATCTGGTTGCCGTTGTAGTTGAACGCGATCTCGTTCAGCACGTTTGGATTGATCGCGTAGGTGGCATGCACCACGTAATGGGACGAGGGGTTCCCAAACGTGTTGCCGATGCTCGGCATGTTGTCGCCGCTCCACATCGTGGTTCCGAAGGTCTGATCCGCCGATGTCCTGAATGTAGTGGCCAAACACAGAAAACTTATCGGTGAAGCGGTGATCAATACGAACGATCTCCTCTTTGCCGAATGTAGGCTGATTGCCGCCGCCGATGAATGCCCAGCCGCTGGTAGGTTTCGGGAAGATTCCCGCAGTAAGAAGCGAGGCGGCGTTGGCAGCTCACCATGCAAGCTGGGATGGTGTTGTTCGGGAATGCGGCCCCGGGCGTTACCCCGGCTGGCGCGACCCCGCCCGGACAGTTTGCATACTGGATGGACGCTGGAATGGTCGTGAGCAGAGGATCCACTGCCGTAATCGCATCGCCGTTAGGATCGGTAGCCGGTAACACTACATCCCCGGCTGCATTCGGATACATGCTGGCCATGGGCACATTGACGTTGAATAGTCCACCGTGAATGTAGCGGCGCCAGTCCATGTTGAAAAAGAAGAAGGTCTTCGGATTCGACGTGTTCGGGTGCAGCGAAACCGGGCCACCTACGTTGAATCCAAAATCATGGAACCGTAATTCGGCTACTTTGTTGGGAGCCGGATTGAAGAAGTTGCGGGCGTCGAGCGCGTCATTGCGCCCGTTATAGAACGCGGACGCGTGGAATTTCTTCGTGCCCGACTTGATGACCATGGTCAGCGTGCCGGCCGAAGAAGTCTCCGTATTCCGCGCTGTAGTTCGATGTCAAAGCGCGGAACTCCGCGATGGACTCCATGCTTGGGGCAACGTCGGAGCCTCCGCCACCTCCACGATCGGCCGCTTCGCCGCCGTCAATCAGCCAGAGGTTATGAACCACACGCTGGCCGTTGAAGCTGACGTTAAAGTCACTGCCGGCAGATGTGGGAACCATGAAGTCCCCCTGCACGCTGGAGGCCCCTGGGGTAAGCGCTTCGAGCGCAAATACGCTGCGCCCATTGGCGGCCAGCCTGCTGATCTGCTGCCCGGTGACCATGCTGCTGACTTCGCCGGTATCGGTTTGCACGACCGCAGCATTGGCTTCGACGGTAATCGTTTCTTGTGCGCTGCCGACCTGCAGCGTGAAGTCAATACGCGTGCGGTCGGCGACCTGCAGCGTGACGCTCTTTCTCTCTTCGACTTTGAAGCCCTGAGCGGTCGCACGAACCACGTACTGCCCGATGTGCAGATCAGGAACTACGTACTGACCGTCGCTGCTGCTGGTCACATTTGTTGTAATGCCTGTGTCGATATTGGTAAGCGTGATTTTGACATTCGGAACTGCTGCCCCCGAAGGGTCCGTGATAGTTCCGAGAATGGTCGCCTCCTGGGCGAAACATAGCGTGCCCAGGGATATGACAAGTACTGTGAGTAAAAACCCCCGTACGATGGAGGGGCATTTCATGGAGAGCCTCCCAAATGAAAGGTTTCTGGGCTATTCATCCCCCGGGCTGGCCGGGAACAGGAGCCAGGGGAGTCAGGGACAAACGTCTACGGCCGAAGTCCAGCGAAGGACCGTAAACGTTTCCGGTTTAAGGCTCTTACATCATCACTGTCAAGTAGAAAATCGATATTGTGCTTACGATCACGCCGGTGTGTGAGTGTGATTACCGAGCTTTTCTCAGGCCCATCTCCAACGCGTGAAGTTTCGGCCAAAAACGGAAATTGTTCGACCTTAAAACAGACAATTCCTGCTTCCGAAATGTTGTGACGGGAGTCATTGCAGGCGAACCGTTTGTTTGGCGAAAATCACCGCGGATCCTCGATTGAGCCACCAGCCTCCGGCAGGAGCGTGGGCGCTCCTGAACATGCCTGATGCTTCAGTCGGGGATTTCGTTTTTCCTTCCCCGACGCCGCCATCATTCGCTGAGCCGCAGCACTTCAACGGTGCGCGTTCCCGACTCCTCAAAAATCAGTTTCCGATCCAGATCGATCGTGTTCTTCCCTAGATAGTGAGGTATGCACCACGCCAATGCCGCGACTGGAATCAGTTCGAGCATTCGCACAGGATCGAGCAGAGCCCACGATTCGAACTGCGGCGTCGATACCCCATAAAGCAAATATCCGAAACAGAGCGACACAACCATGACGATCGAATGCTGCTTGAATGCCGGCAGCGAACAGGTGAATGGCAGCTTATGGAATCGCAGCAACACAACATTCGTGAGCAGGATGGTCCAGGTCACCACGAGGAAGACATGCAGCAAAGCCACAAGAACCCCTGCGGCATACGCATATACGGGCAAGACAATGGCAACCATTGCCGGGACAACCACTAGCAGAATCACTTTTCGCGCCAGAGGTTCGCTTTCCTGGCGGTCTGAGTCCAGCATCAGCTGAAAGACCCAGTTCGCGCGCAATTCCGCCGGCATCTCGAAGATGATCCGCAATCCCAAGATGAGCAGAAACGACAGAATGAACGGCACCGACAACGCGCCGGGCGAGAGCGCAATTTCCCGCAACGATTTCGCACGATCGAACGACTGCAGCAGTGCCTGGGATGCAAGCACCAGGCCCAGTCCCCCGACCCCGGTCAGGATGAGCCGGTGCGCCTCGCTGCGGAGCAGCGTGCTTCGCACGAACCGGAAACCGGCTCTCTGAAATGGCGTCCTCAGAATGACCCGGTCCAGCCAGAAGCTAGGCCGCGCACTCCGGGTTTGGCCTCTGAGTCCTCCGTCTGACATCTCCCCAATCCGCACGAAGTGCCGGCGGTAACTGATGGCATACATCGCGAGCGCCAGCAGAGCGAATGCCGCGATGGCAGGTAACGCCACTCGCGAGAGTTCAGCCATAACTGGTGTGGCTCGCCCGCGCAGCGATTGGCACAAGCCCCCAAACCAGCAGGAGGGCATGAACCACGTCCAAAGCGGAGCAGGTCCTCGACTCTGCCGCAGCAGTTCCGGAATGACGAAGCTCGTGCACAACATCGCGACAAGATAGATCGCAACCACTCCTCGCAAGTACGTGGATACTCTCCGGAATGCCCTCGGAGAAAGCAGTGCCATCATCAATCCCAAGATGAAGAAGACAGCAACAAACGCGAAGATGCTCGATGCAATGACTCCGACGGCATGAACAGCGGCGAACTTCAGCGCAAACAGAAGCGACGGTTGCGCGGCCGCAACCACCGTTGGGAACAGAATGCATGACGCCAGATTCACGTCGAACGCGACCACGGTAATCAGGAACAGCACCGCGGTGAGATTTGCAAAGAAGATGGTACGAGTTGAAATCGGCAGCGGCACCAGGTTGATGTAGTCGCGCACATCGGGGAAGATCGCGTCCCAGCGCCAGACGGCGACAGCTCCCGTCACGGTCATCGAAAGTACGATGAAGAAATACTCGTCGGCAAACGCGATCGCAAGCGTGTCCACATGGCTCTGGCCGCGCAGCCACTGCAACAGCGAGCCGTACTTGTTGAACAACAGAATCGAGACGAAGCCTCCGGGCATGGCCAGCAACATGAGTACGAGCCCGACGCCCACGTCCATACCTTCGGAATCGGAATCCCCGCCGCCGCGGAAGATGCGGGCCACGAATACTTCCACCAGGCGCCAGAACGGACGCTGCCGGTAAATCTCCCAGCGGCGCTCGAGAACTTCCGCAATGAGGCTCATGCAGCCCTCATCACATCGAGGATGTTGCGCGCAACGCTCATCGTGTCCACATCATCGACGAGGTGCAGGAAGGTATTCTCCAGGGACTCTCCGAGGATCTTGCGGATGTTCACGACCGAATCCTGCGCGATGACCGTTCCTTTGCGCAGAATCAGCACGTCGGAGCAGACCTTCTCGACAACTTCCAGCACGTGCGAACAGTAAAAGACCAGCTTCCCCGCGCGGCCCAGTTCGTGCACCAGATTCTTGAAGATCAAAGCAGAGGTGACGTCGAGACCGGAGAGCGGCTCGTCGAAGATGAAAATGTCGGGATCGTGCATCAGCGCAGCGATCAGAAGAATTCTCTGCCGCATTCCTTTGGAATAAGTTCCAATGCTGACGTGACGATGCGGATGCATCGAGAAGAGCTCGAGCAGGGAATCAATCTTCTCATCCATCGGCACGCGTTCCATGCCGCGCAACGTGCCGACCATCTCCAGATATTCCCAGCCCGTCAGGTAGGGATAGAGATGCGCCTCTTCCGGTACGTATCCCAACCGTTTTCGATAATCCTGCAGGTTGTCCTGGATGCGATGTCCATCGAACTGAACGACACCGCGGGTCGGCTCCAGCAATCCGGTGAGCATCTTGACGGTCGTGCTCTTGCCGGAGCCGTTTGGGCCAAGACATCCGAAGACCATGCCAGGACGCAAAGAGAAGGAAAGATCCTGAACCGCAGGCAAAGAGGCGTAGCGCTTGGTAAGGTGGAGCGCTTCGAGCATAGAAAACTCCCGGCGGACGGAGTTGCGAAAGGCGAGCTGAGATGACGAGGACCCGGACACCTGCTGCCTTAGACGTCACAGCCGTTGCCTGGGTTCCCGGCCGTGGGGTGGACGGGGTGCCGATTCTGGATCGCACCCCTCCCGCCTGTGGTCTCTTGGAATCAGGGAGTTAGTGGGAAATTGCGAAAAAGTCCATGTGGCTCAATATTTTACGGGTAAAATATTGGAAACATTGGAGTTAGCCGGATTGCAATGCCGTAGTGCTTTTTTGAGGTCAAAGCGTAAATTATTGACTGCCAAGCATTTGCGGTCTCAGTGATCGACAATGTGTTCGCAAAATCTTGAGAGCAAAGCACTTACTCGTATAATATTGCTGCCAAAGGACTTAGATCAGGGCCACAGTGCCGCTATGGACCGCGAATGCCGTCCTTCGCGGGACAATTCGCGTTTTTTTTGACCGCAGAGCGCAAAATCTTGATTTCAAAGAGCTTAACTGGCGCTGATCTCCGATTCTGCCGGCAAAATCTTGAGCGTGAGACTTACACGCAAAATATTGCGGAATAAGCACTTAGCTCATGGCCTGGAGATCGCTACCAGGCCTTTTGGCTGTGGCGATGATCGGATGTCGGGCCTGTGGAACACAAGGGCAGATGTCACAAGGCCAAGTGCGAAGCTGTGGATAACTTCCGTGGCTGCGGTCGGGGCGTGGCGGGGAAACCGGGGGACCCGTCCCGAGGATGGGGGGTGGTCAGGGCACTTCAAAGTCAAAATTCCATGGTGCACGCGTCCGGAATGCCCAGACTTCGAACATCAAGTCTGGGGCAGCCATTCTGTGGTGGTGCCTACAAACCTGGGCCAGCCCCCAGTTCACTTGACGGACGATCTTGTCCGGTTCGCAAATCGTCAACACCGAATCTATGGATCTTCTGATCCGCGGTAAGAACGAACAGCTCCTTTCTTTGTGGAAGAAACTCAGCAAAACTGACACGTGTGGAATAGGTAATGTGCTTGCGTTCGCGGACGGTTGCCGCGTCGTAGATCAGCAAATCATTGTCGCCATTGCGCACACAGAACAGACCCGAGCCGGCATCCTGCGCCACAATCTCGCCGTAGACCTTCCCAACCTGGGTGCCGGTGGAGAAGCGATAGACACCGACGGTTCCAATCCGGCTCTGCACCAGTGCGAAGTCCCCGAAAGTTGTTGCTCGTGGCTTCTCGTCGTCCCAGGGATGGTGTGGCACATCCGCTACAACCCCCCGTAGGTACGCCCCGGTACGCTTGTCGAGGACCTCCACCAAAAACCCGTGAAAGTCTTTTTTCACAGCTTTGTACTCGGCCATGAGTTCAGGATGATTCTTTAGTTCGTGGGCACCAGTCCCGCCAAACAGTGCGTCGAAGGTAATCGTCATCTCGTTGGCGGCTGCATCCGGTGCCATGTCAGGAACCCCATCGAAGGAGTGGAGAGTCCAGAGCACTTGGTTGGTCCTAACGTCTCTCCCTTCGAGGTAGGCCGCGCTTTGATCCTCTCTTTTGAATTCCAGTAGAACGTCATCTCGCTGTAGGGCACCATCCGCAGGCGGATAGGACAACTTGCCCACCTTCCGCTGGCGCGGATCAATTACGGCTTGGATGTGATCCTGTCCGCGGTACTTGGGGAAGTCGCCGTAGAATCGGTCCGTCTCATCAAAGTTGCCGCCAGAGAATGGACGGATGGCGAAGATGCGCTCTCCGGTCTCAACATTCCAAATCGCGCAGCGACTCGCATTTGAGAGCGCCAAGAATTTTCCATCCCCGGAAAAAGCGACCGCGGAGATATCGCCGAGCTCACCTACCGGCAGGTCAATTATGTCCGAACCCTTCGCTCCAAGCACCAGCCCTTCGTTAGTAAATGCCACGCCTCCTTCGCCCGTCTCCATCAATACCGTGTTGTTGTAAACGTCGAGCGCATCGTTCGCCATCTTGAAGGGTACTTGTCCTGTCGTCAAATCCAGAAGTCCAAGGGGGGCGTCTTTCATCGGGGTCACCATCACGTAATCGCCACTGGTGACACCGATGAGTTCCTGAGATCCCATGGCGATCTGTTTCAATTCTTTTCCGTCCGGGAAGCTATATACGGCTGATTTCTGCGGATTGTCCCAATTGTCGATAACTATGCGATTATTTCCGACGAAGGCGAACGGCTTCCTGTTCAGCTTTGCTACGGCACCCGCAGCCTTCACAAAGTCGCGCTGCTGCAAGTCGTAAACGAGGGTTGACGGTTCATGGTTTACCATCAACCGCTTACTGTCTGGCGTGAACGCCCAGCGCACCAGCGGCCAGTGCAACTTGTGACTTACCCACCAAGAGTAGTTTTCGCTGGGCGAGAATCCAAAACCAAAGTTCACATTATGAGTTGTGAGATCGAAGGCCTCATCCTGCTGCAGGATGACATCGCCGGTTTCGACGTTCCAGATCGTGAGCCCCAACTGCGGCTTGGTATGCGAGGTGTTCAGGATGCAGGCCATAGCACGACCGTCGGGCGAGAGTAGGTGCAGGATGCAAGGTTGATATGCCAGAACATCGTGCGCAGCGACTAATTGATGGGTGCTCAAGTCCCACTCCTCGACTCGCATGCTCGGCGTGCTGAACGAGATTCGCATGGAATCTGGAGAGAACCAGGCGGGGTCCGCCTCCTCCGCATCAATTCGAAATAAGAGCCGCGAGGGCGAACGCCCAAGCACGAAAATGCTGGAGCGATCTTGTGCAAGAGCGTATTTGCCGTCAGGACTGAATCGCAGCAAAGTGAAATCGGACCGGAGAGGAGGGTCAAGCTGAGTCGCGTTGCCGGCGTCGGCCAAAGCGATCGTGGTGGGATCTGCTGCCACCCGATCCCGCCAAGCGACGAATTCAGGTGGAATTGACGGAGCTGTCGCAGCGATGCACGTTGGGAAAATCGCCGAAACGGTCTTCAAGATCGCGCTTAGTCGGTGCTCGTTTGGTCGCGTGACATGGAAAATGTTTCCGATGACCGAACCAGTTTTGCCTTTGGTCTGCGCGACTTGATTCCAGAATTCGGCATAAGCGCCCGGCCGATATCCGCCCTTCATGAGCGCGTATATCGCAATCGTATCGGAAATCTCTTCATACTTCTGGGAGGGGGGTCGCCGCCACGCGCCTTCGCTTTCTGCCTCGCGGAGACGCTGCACCTTATCGAAGATGTCGGCTCTGTCGCCGACAGACGTGACGCTTAGGGCATATTTCAGGGATTCCGTTGCCTCTATGGCCTGTTGATGGATGAAAATATGAGCCAGCTCATGCGCCAGCACTCCGGCGATCTGATCTTCATTGCTCGCCGCCACGATCAGCTTGCGTGTGAAGTATACGTGGCCTCCGGCAATGCTCCAGGCGTTCACCTGGAATGAGTCAACGATTCTATAGGTGAAATGGAACTCGATAGGTGGTAGCACCCCCAGCAGCCTTTTGCCAATTCTTTCTAAGTAAGCGCTGGCTGCAGGATCATTCACGAACCTCAGACTCGCATCCTCCATGGCGGCGTATGCATCGCCGAGATCCTGTTCCTGCCGGGTGTTGAAGATATTTGCCGCAGTCGACTTAAGAGCAGCCGGTTCCGCGGGGCATGGTTTGTCGGTTGCCTGACCTCGTGCGGAAACCTCGCCGATGGATAGCAAAACAACTAGACAAACCAGAGCACGTCTGCGCGCCACGGAAGGCAATCGCCAAAGTGAGGTAACAACGTTAGTCTCGGGGCATTCTGTCCAGTATGAAACTTCCGCAGACAAAGAGGGTATCGACTTCAACCCGAGCGGCATGAAACACCTCCAAAAACCGAGAAGTATATCGCTCAAGGCCTAGTTAGATCAGTGATGGTAATGGAACTGTCATCCGAGGGCTGTGCAGCCTAGCTTCTATGATCGGCGGGTGCGGGATGCCGGAGAATATTTTCGCTTTTCGAGAGTACATTCGACAGAACCCTCGAAAGCGTGGGCTGGCCGTTAAAGCGGAGGAGTATCGATACAGTTCAGCGGCGCATGGGCTTGTGCTTGACGAGGCACCTCAGCGGCTGAAGCCGCTTGACTCTGTCAGAGTGTAATCGCAGCGGTAAACCGCTGCGCCACCCAAAGGCGCTATTCCTTAACCCGATAACCCGACAAAGAGAGCCACATGGGAAACCGGCGGACAGCTTTTCAAAACAGCTACGATGCCCGGAGGTCTGAATGCTCTGGTTTTTCAAATCCTTCTTTCCGGTGGTGTGGATCGCCTTTATTGTGTACTGGCGCATCAAAGCCGCCAATACCAAAACCGCCGAGCGCATCGAGCCGTCGGCCTCGAGCATCCTGCGGGCGCTCACCATCCTGATCGTGATCCTGCTGCTTTCGATACCTCGCATCCCACTGTCCTGGCTCTACCGCCCGCTTTGGCCGTCTGGCCTCTGGTCCTTTTGCATTGGAGCTGCGATTACCGTCGCCGGCCTTCTCTTCGCCATCTGGGCGCGCCTGCACCTGGCCAGCAACTGGAGCAGCGCCGTAACTATTAAGAAGGACCACGAGTTGATTGCGACCGGTCCCTACGCCCTGGTCCGTCACCCCATTTACACCGGTATCCTGACCGGGTTTGTTGGGACCGCGATTGCGCTCTCCCAGGTGCGAGGGATCATCGGTTTCGTCCTGCTATTTGTCGTGTTATGGGCCAAGCTCCGAACGGAGGAGGAGTGGATGCGTTCCGAGTTTGGAGAGACGTATGCCACTTATGCCCACCAAACCGCCGCCCTCGTGCCGTATCTTTTCTGATCGTTCTATCAAGGAGCACAAGCGGGTGGGCGCGCGGAAGCGGGAACGGCTGGGAGTGGTGTCGACTTTCCCGAGGGAACTGCCCCACTCAAGCCAAAAGCGGGCTTGAATGGGCCACCCCCAGACTGCGCGAAAGGATGGGCCTACCCGCGAAAGTAGGAAGTAAGTAATTTGTCCTCGTCTGTTCCTATACTCCCCCCACAACTTCTCGTCCATATCTCGTCACCATATTCAAGGAGGGAAGTGATGGCGGTCACCGCAATTTCTCCGTGGCCCGCATAGGGTTTGGGCGACCGGTTCTTCCATGTCCAATGTTCCGGTGGCTCTCCCGGCTTGGAACCGTCTCGACTCAGAGTTCCTGACGATTCGTCAAAACCTCGACCGTCCGCCGGTAAGGAGGTTTCATGTTTGTGCCGCACTCATGGAAGTCTCACCTAGTTTTTTCTTTTCCTGGCGTAGCCATGGTGCTTGTGCTGACAATCGCGGCCGCGTTTCCGCAGGCCCGCGACAGCAAACAATTCTTAGTCACAGATTCCATCTCACCCGCGGGTCAGGTTGCCAGCGAGCAGCGAAGGCATCCGGTTCCGCCCAGACTCGGAAGCAATTTTCGCGCGAACGCTGTGAACTCGGTCGCTCCCGCTTTCTCACTCCAGGCGTATGACAGTGGCGGAATCGAAGCGAGTGCAGTCGCAGTAGGCGATCTCAACGGCGATGGCTGGCCCGATCTGGCGGTGGCCAACGCATGCACCATTTCGTGGATGTCCTGTACGGGCGGTGGTTCGGTGGGTGTGTTTATGAATGCTGGGGGCAGCTTTTCCGGCCCGGGTGTTTACCCGTCCGGCGGAAGCTACACCAGCGGTATCGGCATCGCAGATGTGAACCTCGACAACAAAGCCGACGTTGTGGTCGCCAGTTACTGCAATGGCAGCGACTATTCGTGCATCGCGAGAGGCGAACTGCTGGGGAACGGAGATGGAGGCTTGCAGTCGGTACAGCCGTACTCGGACCTATTACGAATGCCAACTGGACGGATGTTCCCGATTTCAACGGCGACGGCATCCTCGATCTAGTCGGGACGAGTGGTGTAGATTCCCCGCCCGGCATCGTCTACGTGCAGCTTGGCAACCACGACGGTACCTATCAACCGCCGGTGTCCTATAGCTCGGGCGGCAACTATGCCATCTCCGCCGCCGTGATCGACGTGAACGGCGACGGTTATCCCGATATCGTGGCATTAAATCAGTGCCCCCCTGCTGCCAGCTGCAGTGACCCTGGAGCTGCCGGGGCGGTCGGCGTGCTGATTAACAATGGCGACGGCACATTCCAGCCGACAGTCAGCTACAGCACGGGAGGGGTAGGCTCGACTTCCATCACTGTGGCCGATGTGAACCGCGACGGCAAGCCCGACCTTCTGATTGTCAATAGATGCAATAACCAAGGAATTTGTCCCGCAGGGAACGGCACTCTGGGCGTGCTGATCAACGCCGCTTCCTATACGGCGACTGCCACCACATTGGTGTCTTTGGCGAATCCCGGAAACGTCCGGCAAGCCATTTCCTTTAAGGCAACCGTGCAACCGTATAGTGGGACTCTACCTGACGGCGGACTTGTCAGCTTCAAGAACGGGACCAGAATTATGGGCACAGTGCCGCTGCGCGGGAACGTTGCGACGTTCACTACGAGAGGGCTGCCTGCGGGGACGCTCGATATCACGGCGAGTTACGTCTGCGATGGCATTTACGGAGCTAGTACGGGCAAGCTTACGCAGGTAGTGAAAGCAATACGTGGTCAGTCAACCGCGCTGACGCTCACTGCGAGTCCGAATCCGGCCTACGCTCAGTCTGTCGCGTTCACTGCGACCGTAACATCCAAGGCTGGCGCGATTCCCGATGGAGAACTGGTCGCGTTCTTCGACGGCGCAACAGTAATTGGAAGCGGCGTGACGGCAGGTGGCATAGCCAGCATCGTCGGATCGTTATTATCCGCAAACATCCACTACATCAAGGCGGTTTATCCGGGGGATGGCGAATTCAAGGCGAGTGCTGGCACCGTAATTGAGCGCGTATACGCAGGAGAGGGGACGGGCATCAACCTGAGCTCATCCTCTAGCGTGTCGATCTACGGGCAGCCCGTTACGTTCTGGGCGATCGTCTATGAGTTGAACCCCAGCTACAACTTGGACAATGTGATCACAGGCACAGTGGAATTCAAATCGGGGCAATTCGAGGTCGGCTCTGCCATGCTGGAATTCCCCATCCCCGGCGCCGCCAGCGCATCCTTTACGACCTCAACGCTGCCTGCTCGTAACTACTCCATCGAAGCTGTATATAGTGGGGATGCGACGTACGCACCGAGCAACTCCAGTGCGTTGAGTCTGGTCGTTCAGCAAGCGGCATCGCAGTCCACGTTGATTTCGTCGGTGAATCCCTCTACCTCGGGACAGCCCGTTACCTTCACCGCAACCGTCACTTCCCCAACCTTCGCCATAGAGGGCCCGGTGACCTTCAAAACAGGGAATACGATATTGGGCGTAGTCAGACTTCAAGGGGGGACAGCGATGCTAACCACATCGTCGCTGCCGACCGGGAGTACCGCCATTACCGTGACCTATGCGGGAGATGCGAACATTGTGGGTTCTGAGGCCTCGATCACGCAGGTTGTCCAGTAGAGGAATCGATGCAGAGTCGAGAGAATTGTAACCATGGAAACAAATACCGTTCCTACCCAAGAGGACGGGGGACCCCGAGAATGGAAGGAATCTGAAAAACTGGGCCGGGCGTTCATCCAATGTCCCCACTCCAAATTTCGCAAACGCCGCGAAATTTAGGATGGGCACCCGGCACCGTATTTTTTGCGACGCTCTTCCGCGGCGAGCATTCTGGCAGGCGCGTTTATACGACTGGACCGGTGCGGGTGAATTCGGGTTGGGCTGAGATTTCGTTGCGCGATCATGTGGCGTAAAGGGTAGTCGCTGCAAAACCACTCGCTGCAGGCGTCCGGAATTCCCGCCCTTGCAAAAATGCAGGGACGGGTCACCCGCCCGGATAGGACGTTAGCCGCAGTACGAGGCGCTCGCCAGAACGCGGCCAGCGCCTGACGGAACTATGGTTTCTTGGGATAGAAATGGGCGGTTTCAGTCTTGGTCTTCGGATCGTAGTGCGTGTAAGTGATGTGGTGGTCCCCGGCGGCAATGGGTTCAATATCGGCGGGAATGATCCAGACTCTGCCGGGATCGATCGGGATCGTGTTGTCATAGAGAATCGTCTGACGATCAAAGCGGGCTTTGCACTGGTCGCGCTCCTGAGTTGTAGTCAGCAATGAGGCTTTGGCGCTTGCCAGTTGAGCGTCCAGCGGGTTCTTTGCCAGATCGGCCAGGAATTTCTGTTGCCCCGCCTTTTCAGCGGACTCGGCCGCAGCACGCTTCGCACTGGGCAGGACGAACCAGTAAAAGATCAGAAAGGTGACGAAGCAGCCTATGGCGAACGCGAGCACGTAACTTTGCCACGGGCTCTTTTCCATCACATCGGTGGATTCGTTGGTTTCAAACATGTCCGACTCCCTCGAGGAAGTTAGGATCGCGCAAATGGAATGCAGCCCCCGACCGACGCAGAATCCGAGGGTTGGCCCAGACGTCCTGGCACCACTATAAACTGGCTGCCCTTGATGCAGGCAGCAGGAATGCCCAGGCTTCGAAATCGCGAAGCGTGGGGCAGCCAGATTGGTGGTCGGTTGTGGGAGAACAGGTCCGGGCCAGCCCAGTCTTCAAAAGCTTTAACCACGAAGGACACTAAGGTTCACGAAGGTAGATTTTCTTTGTGAGCTTTCACACTGCGATGAGTGGGTGACGATGGCCTGGCGCTTTGGCGGCGCGACGAAGGAGCGCGTTGGGGGGCGAACCGCCTGGCGCAGAGCCAGCAGTCGGTCGGTTGGCGAAGCTTCGCCATTTCATTTGTTGCCCAGTGAAAGTCTGGTCCGAAAGCGTGGGCCAGTCCTCTTAGGAAACTGTCAGGGCCAGCCCGTAGTCCGAGAGCCAACTCTGGATGTCCTGGCGTGAGGCGCGAACGAGTTTACCGCCGGTGAATCGATCGTCGTCGGAAACCTCTGCAGACACGAAGGACGGAACGATCAGAGCCTCGGCGGCTTCCGCAGAATCAAATTCGGCTTCGGCGAGAATCAGTCCCTGCAAAGGACCGTCAAAAACGTCAATGCCGAAGGGAGGCACGCTGAAACGGGTCTTGGTGAGCTTCCTGGCGGGAAGTTGAGCGAGCACGTGAAATTCAGCTTGAGTGGGGTGCATGCTGGTGATGAATCCCTGCTGGGCTCCGCTGCCGCGCATCGGCAGCTTCTGGGTAAGCTTGAAGGTGATGAGTCCGTCGTTATAACTCTGCTTTCGTAAGCGGAGAGTCGTGCCTTCGAGGTAGTGATCGATAATCAGTCGATCTTGCAGAACGACTGGCGACACTCGCGGATCGAACCTCGCCCCGCGAGCAATGAAAAATTCGGGATTCCTGTATTGACAGAAGCTATGAAGGGTAAGTATAAACTTACGGTTAGATAATACTTACCACAAGAACGTCCAGTTGACGCTAACTGGGTTCTGAGGAGATCCGATGACGATCACAACAAGTTCTCCTGCCGCCGCACCGATCACCATGATCTTTGCTTTCAACGATGAGTTCGTACAGCAGGCTCTTGAAGGTTTGACAGAAGAGGAACTGTGGCGCACTCCTAACAAGAACAACAGCCCTCTACTCTGGGTTGCCGGTCACGTCGTGCAAACCAGGGCCACCGTTCTTCAGATGCTGGGCGAGAACGTAGACACCGGCTGGGGCGATGTGTTCGATCGCGGAGCCAAGGTCAGAGATGGTGCGAAGTATCCGTCTGGACCTGAGGTCGCGCGAGTTATGCGCGAGATCAGCCCGCGCTTGCTCGCTGCCCTGGCCGCTGTGGGTGAAGAGCAACTGAACCGGCCAGCCTCGTTACCGATCCCTGGCATAAATACGGTAACGGATGAACTGGCATTTTTTGCCCTGCATGACGCCTACCATGTGGGGCAACTCGCCTACATTCGGAAGGGCCTTGGCTACCCGGGGCTGGCCGGTTGAGGTCCGAAAAATGAAGATTGCGGTAGCAATTTTCATCCGGAAGGGGTAAAGGAAATGCCTGGGTGAAACAAAGAGTGTCCACAATGACGCAAATTGAGCGGGCGCTGGATGCACTCGGCGATCCTACGCGGAGGTCTGTCTTCAGAAGGCTGCGCAAAGGCAACCGCTCGGTGCGGGAGATAGCCGAGGGCATGGATGTAACCCGTCCGGCGGTCTCGCAGCATCTGAAAGTACTGAAATCGGCGGGCCTGGTCATCGTGCGTGTCGACGGAACGCGCCGCCTCTACGAAATTAATCCTGATGGAATTGATGCGCTGCGGAACTGGCTCGATGGATTCTGGGACGAGACATTGCTGGCGTTCAAACACGCGGCAGAGCGAGAGGCCGCAAAGGAGAGGAAACTGACATGACGAGCCCGGGCATTCATGATCCCAATAGTGTCAGAAAAGTGGTGGAGGTGCAGGCCTCTCCGGAGATCGCCTGGCGGGTCTTCACCGAGAAGATGGGTACCTGGTGGCCGCTGGCGATCTACAAAATCGGCCACGCCAAAGCCATTGACGCCGTAATCGAGCCCCATCAAGGTGGCCGATGGTATGAGCGGGGAGAGGACGGGAGCACCTGTGATTGGGGAATCGTCCTCGCGTGGGAACCCCATTCCCGGCTCCTGCTGTCGTGGGACATCAGCGCGGACTGGCAGCACGATCCCGCGCTGAAGACAGAAATCGAAGTACGGTTCATCGCAACTGGGGAGAACGCCACCCGGGTTGAATTCGAGCACCGGCGCCTTGACCGCTATGGCGTACGCCGTGACGAGATGCGCCGTGTTTTCGATACAGAAGGCGACTGGGGACGCGTGCTCGCCTCGTTTGCGCAAGCGGCAGAGATTGCCTCACGACAGGATTAACTAGTGCTGGCGTGAGTTAACCGCCGCTTTGTTCGTAAAAGAAACAAGCACGGCCGATGCCTGGCCAGCCTTGCGGCTGGGCGAACTCGTCAGATTTTCGATGAATGTTTAGCTGCGCTGCCCGCGTCCCTTGCTCTCGTCGCTGGCGATCACTCCGTCCTTAATGTGAATGACGCGATGCGCGTACTCCGCGATGTCTCCTTCGTGCGTCACCAGAATGATCGTATTCCCCTCGGCCTGCAGGCGATCGAAGAGCGCCATGATTTCCACGCCGGTCTGCGAGTCGAGGTTTCCAGTCGGTTCGTCGGCGAGGATAATGGATGGCTTATTGACCAGCGCCCGAGCGATGGCAACGCGCTGCCGCTGCCCGCCCGAAAGTTCGTTCGGCTTGTGGCTCATGCGGGAGCCCATGCCTACAGCTTCGAGCGCGCCCTTCGCACGTTCCATGCGCTCTTCCGTCGGGATGCCGGCATAGATCAGCGGCAACTCCACATTGTGCAGCGCCGTCGCCCGCGCCAGCAGGTTGAAGGTCTGAAACACGAATCCGATCTCTTTGTTCCGAATGCGCGCCAGTTCGTCATCGTCGAGTTCACTGACGAGTTGGCTGTTCAGCCAGTACTTGCCCTGGGAAGGAGTATCGAGGCAGCCGATGAGGTTCATCAGCGTCGATTTGCCCGAGCCTGATGGGCCCATGATGGCAACGTATTCGTTGCGCTGGATGCGCAGGTTCACTCCACGCAAAGCGTGGACCTGCTGCTCCGAGCCCATGTCGTAGGTCTTCCAGAGATCTTCGGCTGCGATCATGCACGATTCAGGCGGTGCGAGATTCGCGGTATTGGGCATGCTGATAACTTCTGCGGTTGCCATGTTTTTCTCCTGCTCGGGTGCCACTGACCTCTCCGATCTTTGGCGTTGATTTCTTCCCTGGGCTCCGATTTCTGAGACCTCTACCGGCTTTTCTGTTGGACGCATTAAGCCGGTTAACGTTATGACGTTTCTTCTTCTTTCTTGGGAGCGGTATTGTCGATCTTTACGCTGCTTCCAGGCTTTAGCGTTCGCAGCACTTTGTAGCTCCCGGTGATGACCTCATCTCCCTCTTTGACACCATCGAGTACTTCAATGTCCGTGGTACCGGTGATTCCCGTGGATACCGGTACGAAAATCGCCTTCTTGTTACGGATGACGAACACACCCTGCACGTCATCCTCTTTTTTGCTCTTGGATGCTACTTCCTTCACCGCGGGAGGGGCAGCATGCACCGACCCCGGCGGATTGTTCTGGGCGTCAATCTGCTCTTTGCTGCGCAGGGTTAACGCCTGGATCGGAAGCGACAGTGCGTTGGCCCGCTTGGCCGTCGTGATCTTCGCCGTCGTAGAGAGGCCAGGCCGCAAATCCGCAGGCGCGTCGGTCACAGTCACCACGACCTTGAAATCCTTGGCCTCCTCGCTCGCGGTGGTTTGCTGCGAAGTCGATACGCCACTGGATCGGATGATGGCGTTGTTTCCGATTTCCGTCACCGTCCCGTGAAAAACCTTCTTCGGGATCGCGTCGATGGCCACTTCCGCCGGTTGCCCCAGACGCACATTCACAATGTCGGTTTCATCTACCTTCACTTCCGCTGTGATCACCGACATGTCGGCAATCGTCATTAATGTGCTTCCCTGTGCGTTCTGGATACCGACCACAACCGTTTCGCCCTCGCGCACCGGAAGGTTGGTGACGACTCCGTCAAAGGGCGCGGTGTTCGTCGTCTTCTGCAACAGGTCCGAATAGTGCACCAGCGTAGCTTTCGCCTGCGCAATGTGCCGTTCGGCGGAGTCTTTCTGCGCTCTGGCTTGCGCCACTCGCGCCTGCGCCTGCACCAGGCCAGCATCGGCAGTGGACCATGCATTCTTGCGGCTGTCGAAATCCGACCGGGAGATCAGGCCATCTTTAAAAAGGTTCTGGGCCCGATCCCAATCCAATTTGTTGCGGTCATAATCCGCTTGCGCCCGCAGCAGATCGGCCTGCGAAGTCTTGAGCGCGGCATCGGCGGCTTGCGCATCGGTTTGCGCCGCTTGCAGCGAAGCTTCGTTGGCGGTCACGTCCGCCGATGGCTGCACGTTTTCCAGTTGCGCCAGCAATTGCCCCTTCTTTACGTGATCGCCCTCTTTTACGTACAGATGGGTGATCTTCCCGAATGCGTTCGCCCCGATGTTCGCGTACGTCTTCGGCTTGATTTCTCCCGAGCCGCTCACGATGGTCGCCAGGTCCTGCCGCGCCACCTTGCCGGTTTGAACGGTCGCGACATTCTTGCTGCTCTGGTGAACGGTAAAACCGACAATTATTGCAAGTACAAGAACGACGCCGACACCGATTGCTATTTTTTTCCAGGCTTTCATAAGTTTCCGTCAACTCCCGGGGCACCTATTTCCACTGCGGCCCAAGCTCTGCCAAAACGATTATTCTGGGCAAAAAGGGATCTCCGCATCAGTGAGGGTGACGGACACACACCTTCTGTTACGATCCTGCCGTGAAGAAAGTTCCAGATCTAATTAGAAGAAGTGCCGAGACCCGTTATGGCGGGGAATGATAGCGACCGCCCCCGGAACTGGCCATTATAGTCCTGCCCGGTTCAGGTTTACACCCAACATTTCGTGGACAGCTTCGGGCAACTCCATAGCGAACCGCAGGTTCTAACCAAGCGGAAGCTGTAGTCAATGCATTCTCGGACCAAGACTTACCTTGCTTTCACATACCCAGGGGCCTTAGAATGAACAGACGACGGTTGTCTTGGCAGGAGTCCCTCTCATGTTCCGGGTAGCTTCTTTTCAGACCTTTTTACGCATTCTGATCGTTTCCTCACTGGCTGTGCTGGCTTCGAGCGCTATTGCGCAGGAACAGCCCAAGGATGAGCCCCAGGGCACCCCAGAGCAAAAGGCAACCGACAAATCTGCCCAACCGGATGCCGTCGATCCTCTGAAGCGTCCAACCGACGAGAAACAGCGAAAGAAGAACGCCAAGGCCCTGAAACAGGAATTAAGCAAGCCCTATAAGAAATGGCTCGACGAGGACGTCGCCTACATCATTACCGACGAAGAGCGCGCCGCCTTTAAGCAGCTCTCGAACGACGAAGAACGCGACAATTTTATTGAAGCGTTCTGGCAACGCCGCGACCCCACACCCGACACCGAAGAAAACGAATATAAGGAAGAGCATTACCAGCGTATTGCCTACGCCAACGAGCACTTCGCTGCAGGCGTCCCCGGATGGAAGACTGATCGCGGCCGCATCTACATCGTTTTCGGCAAGCCTGACGAAATTGAGTCCCATCCCTCGGGTGGAACCTATGAGCGCCCCATGGATGAGGGTGGCGGCGAGACTTCCACCTTCCCGTTTGAAGACTGGCGCTATCGCTACATCGAAGGCATCGGTCAGGAAGTCATCGTGGAATTCGTCGACACCTGCATGTGCGGCGAATATCACATGACCATGGACCGCTCCGAAAAAGACGCCCTGCTGATGACCCCCAACGCCGGCCTGACCATCTACGAGCAGATGGGCATGGCGAGCAAATCGCAGCGCTTTGCCGGAGGCAGCATGGAGCGCCTGGGCTTGGGTCCGCAGAGCGCCATGCTGCAAACCAAGGAATTCGACCGTCTTGAGACGTTCGCGAAACTGCAGCAGGCTCCCAAGATCAAGTTTACCGATCTTACCGAGGAAGTGAACTCCAAGGTCATCCTGAATCCGATGCCCTTCGACGTCCGCTCCGATTTCGTGAAGGTCACCAGCGATACCGTCCTGGTTCCGGTCACGATCCAGATGAAGAACCGCGACATCACTTTCGTCAATAAAGAGGGTGTGCAGCGCGGCACCGTCAACATCTACGGCAAGCTCTCAACTCTGACCAATAAGATCGTCCAGACCTTCGAGGACACGGTGCAGGTTGATGTTCCAGCCGAACTGCTGCCACGCACCGCCGAGAATGCTTCGGTTTACTGGAAGGCGCTTCCTCTGCGCCCCGGACGCTACAAGCTTTACGTCGCGGTAAAAGACGTCAACGGCGACCGTAAGGGAATCTGGAGCCGCAGCATCGTGGTTCCCGAATACTCCGAAGACAAGCTGGCCACCTCCAGCCTGATCGTTGCCGACCAGATGGAGCCGGTCCCCACCAAGGCGATTGGCAGCGGCAGTTTCGTAATCGGCACAACCAAGGTTCGGCCGCGCGTCGGTCCGTCGGACGGCAAGCCGGCCGTCTTCAAGCGCGACAAAGATCAGAAGCTCAATTTCTGGATGCAAGTTTATAATCTCGGCATGGACGAGAAGACCCACAAGCCTTCCGCCACGTTCGAGTACGACATCACCAATATCGCAACCAACAAGCCGGTTGTTCAGAAGGTCGAAAGCACCGAAACTATGGGCAATATAGGCGACCAGGTGACCCTACAGAAGTCGATCGTTCCTGCGAACCTGCAGCCCGGCGTTTACAAAATTCAGATCAAAGTAAACGACAACATTTCAAAGCAGACCGTTGATCCGTCAGCGGTGTTTGCAGTAGAGTAGCTCCCTGCATTCCCCCCAGGGGGTGGGGCGAAGTTGAAGCTGAGTCAGCTCGCAACTTGGGCATTCGCGTTCGGGCTTGCACTCCCAGTGTTCGCCGCAGAGCAACCGGGAGTGATCTCTGGCTACGTTCGCAACGCTTCTGGGACTCCCCAGATGGGCGCCGTGGTGCAGATACTCGGATCCGCCCGCCGCACCTTCACCGTATTCACCGACGAAAGCGGTCACTACACGGCTACCGGACTGCTTCCCGGCCTCTACACTCTTAAGGTCACGGCTCCTTCCTTCTTGCCGGCGCTGCGAGAAAAAGTTGGTTTGCGCCCCGGCGCCAGCCTCAGCATCAACATCACCCTCAGCACCTTGCTCGGCATCATGCAACTCGGCCCCGTGCGCCCGCTTCCGGACGATGACGACTGGAAGTGGACCCTGCGTTCGGTTGCGAATCGGCCCATTCTGCGCGTGTTCGATGATCCCATCGCTCCCGCCGAAAAGCAGAAGCAGGAGATGCATGGCTCTGTCTCCTTCCTCGCTGGGGCCGCTACCTCGGGGTACGGTACCGGTTCCGATATGAGCACCGGCTTCACCCTCGAGCGTTCGATCTTCTCCGATGGCCGCCTCGCGTTAAGTGGCAATGTCGGGTACGGCCCGTCACTGCCCGCTGCCGTCGTCTGTGCCCGGTATTCGCACCAGAGATTAAACGGCTCTTCGCCTACCCTCGGACTCACCGTGCGCCGCTTCTCGTCCTCTGATCCCAATCTGCACAATGCCGCGCTGCAGGCCATTTCTCTTTCCGCCGAAGACAGCCTTGCTCTCGGCGATGTGCTGGAACTCAAATTCGGGAGCGAGCTTCAGACCATTCAGTTCCTCGGACAGGTGAACGCATTCCGGCCGTATGGCTCCGCCGACCTGCACCTCTCGCCCAACACGGTCCTCGAGTATCAGTACACAACCTCGCGGCCGGATCTCCGCAGCGAAAAGGGATTCGATTCCGCTCCTGCCGATCTGAGTGAATCGAACCCGCGAGTCAGCCTGGTTGGTTTCGCTCCTGCAGTGGAGAGCGCCCATCATCAGGAAATCAGCGCTTCCCGCCGTATGGGCAATACGAATTTTCAGGTTGCATACTTCTCCGACCGCATTTCAAATCCCGCGCTTACCGGGACTGGCGATGTGACCGCCGCGGGTGGATTTCTGTTGCCCGAAATGTCCTCGGGGACGTTCAGCTACGCAGGACCGGCGCTCGATACCAGCGGCCTGCGTGTGGTTCTGCAGCGCAAGTTTTCCTCGGATTTAACCGCCACTCTCGATTACGCTTTCGGTGGCGCGCTCGAACTCACGCGCTCCGATGTTCCGCTGGAGAGCGCCCAGCAGTGGATCTCGACGCAACGCCGTCACGCTGTAGCCGCCAAGCTGAGCGGAACGCTCTCCCGCACCCACACGCGCTGGATCGCGTCTTATCGCTGGATGAACGGGCCCAACCTTACTCCGGTAGATATGTTCAACTCCTCTGCCGGACAGAGTGATCCGTACTTCAACGTGTTTATCCGCCAGCCCATACCCAGTCTGGGCGGCCATATGGAAGCCCTGATCGACATCCGCAACCTTCTTGCCCAGGGATACGTTCCGGTTCTCGGCCGGGACGGCCAGACGGTCTATCTCGTAGATTCCGCAAGGTCCATCCGCGGCGGCTTCGCTTTTAACTTCTAGCACCAGCCCCAGTACTCGGTACACCGTACTCAGTTTTGTTCCCCCTGATCTTCCGTTGGTTGGTTCTACACCGCAGGCGATTCCCACAATATTCGCAGTTTGAAGAAGTTCCGGGCACTGGGTACTAGGCTAATGATTCATAAAATCTATGGTAACCATGCATAACTCTTTGGTTGACTCTGGCGACAAGGTTTGAGTAATGTGTTTTACCAGCTAACCTTTGCGGAGGGGCTGCACATCTCCAGTGTGCAAGAAACTGCAAGCTTCCCAGAGTTAATGAAGACGGCTTGAACTCCCGCAAAGACCATCACTCCCCTTTTAAAAATCTGATTCGGTTCGAGGAGATCCAATGAGAGCGCGCATCATCTTGGTGTTTGTTCTTCTGGCTGCGGTGAGCCTGTCGGCACAGACGTTTCGCGGAACAATTCTAGGGACAGTCACCGACCCCTCCGGTGCCGTCGTCTGCCGGAGCAAAAGTTACAGTGAAAAACACGGGCACCGGCCTGGAGCGTTCCACCGAGACCAGCGGCGATGGCAGCTATTCGCTGCCCGAATTGCCCATCGGCACCTACAACGTGACCGTCACCCAGAGCGGATTCCAGACGTTCGTCGCCACGGGCGTGACGGTCGACGTAGCCGCAGAGCGCCGCGTTGATGCCGCACTGAAGACGGGCGAAATCTCCACCAAAATTGAAGTCTCCGCCGACCAGTTGCCCATGGTTGAGACCACCACGAACACTCTTGGCGGCGTGCTCACCGCGGAGACCGTCGAGAACATGCCGGTCAACGGCCGCGACTACACCAAGCTGATCTACATGAATCCCGGCGTCTCAGGTTCTCCGGACCAGATTTCCGATTCTCCGGGATCGTTCGGCGAATTCTCGATGAACGGCGCGCGCGGCCGCTCGAACAACTATCTGCTCGACGGTACCGATATGAACGACGGATACCGCAACGATCCCGCCATCAACCAGGCGGGCGTGTTCGGAACTCCGTCAACCATTCTGCCGATCGACGCCGTTGCCGAAGTGAACGTGCTCTCCAACTTCGAACCGGAATACGGACGCAACGCTGGCGCGGTGGTCAATATCGTTACCAAGAGCGGCACGAATCAGATTCACGGCACTGCGGCCGAGTATTTCCGGAACAGCGCGCTGGATGCTCGGAACTATTTCAACCGTTAGCAGCCAGCCGAAGGCTCCGTTCCACAACAATCAATTCGGAGCGTCCGTTGGGCGGCCCGATCGTGAAAGACAAGACGTTCTTCTATCGCAGACTACGAAGGACAGCGGAGCCGGTTGGAGTAGTGACCGTCGGCTGCGTTCCCAGACGGTACCGGTCCGCAACGGCGCATTGAGCCCAGCCGATGCCACCAATCCTGTCATTGCGGCGCTGCTGGCCGCGAGAAACCCTGGCCCGCTCCGAATCTGCCGGGGATCCATTCGAGGCGAGGGTTGTCTCAACGGCCCTAATGCTTCCGTCGGATCACGCCGTCGTTCAACAACTTGACCAGTTTCATCGCGAAGATCGATCAGAATTTCAATCCCAGCAACATTGTCACCGGCCGCTATTTCTTCGGCGACAGTGTCCAGTCGTTCCCGCTTGCGCTCTGACTGCCGGCGGCGGACCAGTTGCCTGGATTCAACACCTTCACCCCAACTCGCGTGCAGTTGGTTTCGCTTTCGTACACCCACACGATTGGTGCGAACAAGGTCAACGAACTCCGTTACGGATGGAACCGATTCGCAGAGGGCTTCTTCCCTGCAGATCAGAGCTTTCATCCCAGCTCGATTGGACTCTGCGCGGCGCAGTACAGTCGCGGGCTGCTACGGTTCAGGTGCTAACCGATTCGGGCTTACCCATCATCTACGATCAACGGAACTGCTTTTGGGCAGGTCGGCGCGAACGGCAGCGTCCCGCGCCATCGCTTCGACAGCAACAATCAGATCCTCGACAACTTCTCGTGGAAGGTGAACAAGCACGACATCAAGTTGGGAGCGGATTTTCACCGCACCGCCGTGCAGCAGTATTTCGATAAGTACTTCCGTGGTCGTATTAAATTCGACGATCTCACGGCTTTCCTCGCAGGGTCTGTTTCCAGCGGGTTCCAGTATTCTGGCGACACGACCCGCCACACGTTTGAAAACAACTTCGGATTTTATCTGCAGGACAGCTATCGTGTGACCCCGAGACTTACACTGAACTACGGATTCCGCTGGGATTATTTCGGCGTCATCCGCGAGAAGAACAACCTGATGAGCAACATCACCAGCGTTGCTCCCTCCACCGGCGTGGGCACATTCACTCTGACGCAAGTTGGTCAACCCGGACTCGGCAGTCTCTACAATCCCGACAAGAAGGATTTTGCTCCGCGCGTTAGCGCGGCATGGGATGTCACTGGCAAGGGTAGAACGGTCGTGAGAGCAGGATTCGGCATGTTCTACGATGCCGTTTCACAGGATATGGCGCTTGGACACCTGCCGTATCCAACGTTCTTCTCACCTGGTCCGGCTTACAATCCGGGACTGCCCAGCCAATTCAACATCGTTCCCGCTACGGCAAACGGGTCGCTGAATCCTGGTGCTCCTATCTACAACAGCCCGGACTGCCTCAGCTTCGAGTGTGACGTCTTTGCTTTCGACCGCAACATCAAGACACCCTACATGGAGAACTACAATCTGAATATCCAGCAGCAACTCGGCAGCAAGGCCGTGGTGCAGTTGGGTTATGTGGGGTCGCAAGGGCATCGCCTGTGGCGCTTCTTTGACTTGAACCAGCCAAGCGCGGCGACCATCAACGCCTGCGACTTGGGAACGTTGCCTGCATCGACTGGTTGCAGCGCAGGTACGCTTCAGGATTTCGGAGCGGCAAACCGGCCTTTCGGCGGATACGGTACCGGCAATCCCTACGGCGCTTACTACGTCCTGCAGGAGAACTCGACCGGAAAATCGAACTACAACGCGCTTCAAGCCAGCCTACGTGTTACTGGCTGGCACGGCGTCACCTCAATCATGAACTACGTTTATTCGAAATCGCTGGATAATTCTAGCGATGGCGAAGACTTCGAACCGAATGCCGCACAACCTCAAGACAGCACGAGTCCTAATCTTGAGTATGGCCGCTCCAATTTCGACTTGCATCATCGATTCACTTGGAACTTCGCTTACGAGTTCCCCCATCAGGGCGGCAATTTCCAGAAGTTGAAGAATGGATGGGGAATCAACAGCATTCTCTCCATGCAGAGTGGTCAGCCCTTCCAGTTCAACTTCAACTGCGAAGACGACTTCAGCGGCGGCGGTGACTGTTTCGATCGGCCTGACCTCGTTGGACCAATCGTGCAGAACAACCGCAACCCCCGCCAGTTTATGAATCTGACCTCGTTCGCGATTCCGTGCACGGTTGACCCAACGCTAGGCGCAAACGGAGTTGCCAGTGACTGCATTGCGGGAACTCGTCACTATGGCACGCTCGGACGCAATGCCCTAACCGGCCCCACCTACAAGCAGTGGGACTTCGCGCTCTACAAGACAACGATGCTGACCGAGCGGATGAACCTCCAGCTTCGTGCCGACTTCTTCAACATCCTGAACCATCCGAATTTTGCAAATCCATTCTTGCCAGCGTTCATCGCTGATCCGGCTGCAAACGGATTTGGATTGAACGGAAATCGGGAAATTGGGCAGGGCAGCTATAACCTGACCGCCACTGGCGACGTTGGCATCGGCAACCCCTTCCTGGGTGGCGGCGGCCCGCGTGGCATCCAACTCGCAGCCAAGTTCACCTTCTAGCCCTGGTTCTGCTGTTTAAGAAGGCCCCTCCATTCTGGTAGGGGCCTTCGCTTTTTTTTGAGCTGCGCTTCGCAACGAGCACAGCGACCTGAGTTGTTGGAATGGATCGCTCAGATTTATTTTTGTCAAATTTAGGGCACCGGGTTCACCATAAATGTGCCGTAGATGTTGTCTTGGAAAACGTTGAATTCGTCTGGCCCACTGTATGGGGGCGTCCAGCCAGTGATGTATACAAGGTTTTCCTGGGACATCTTTTGTGTGAGGGAAGTCTCCCATTGATCTGTCCACTCAAAGGTCGTAGACGCTTTCCAATCGAAGCTCATGTGAGCAATAAAGCTGGCGGAGTTCTTCACTTCGATGGCAAACGATTGGTTGTATGTGTTCTTGCCTCCCTGACCCTGAGTGTCAGTCGTTGTGTATACCCAGCTGTATTGTTCGTTGTTCCCTTGTAGATACCACAGAGGAGTGTTGGTTGTCTGAGTAAAGCGGCCATCGGTTGTGGTTTTGCCGTCAGTGCCGATGGTCACAAGGTAGTTCGGATTGGAGAACGGGTCTGCGGCTGCGATCTACAGGAGATCTTGGTTCGTGATGCCCGGTCCAGTCTCATCGGTATTTTTCGGTGCCCAAGCTCGCAAAAGTCGGGATTGCACACCAGAGGGGATCAGAGAGGGGTTGAAGCACCAGCTCAACCTGAGGGGGATGACCTCCATATTGTTTGAGTCATCGGTTTCGTCGTAGGTATATCCGTTCCAGTTAAGAGGAGTGGCTCCAGTAGAACTCGTTGGGTACATTGTGTACCAGACCTGCGGGTTGACCCAAACGTATATGACATCATTGTTGTGGTCGAGTTGAGGCCCATCCAAACCAACCAGAAATCACGGGGAACCCAACCGTTGTGCTCGTTGACGCACCCATACCGCTGCCGCCAGTCATAGAACTTGCTGGCGGTCACGCCAGCCACGGGATGAACCGTCCGACGCCGATCTCGGCCTTCTCCGACCAGCGCCGGACGAAATCCACGACTAGATCCCGCACATCATGCGGCACCCAGATGCCTGTTAGAGTTCCCCAAGACTTTTTTTTAGCGCGATGTGCTCAGCCATCAGCTCAGCCAGGACCTCGTCCTTGGTCTGCACCTTCTTCTCCAAGAACTCGATCCGTTTCTGCTTCTCCTCCACTTGGCGGTGGGGACGCTCTTGCGACTGAAAAGCGGCGGCTCCGTTCTCGAACAGTTCTTTCTGCCAGCGGTAGAACACAGTTGGCCGCAGGCCTAGTTCTTCACACAGCTCCGAGACGGGTACTTTGTCCACAAGATGCCGCCTCAAGATGGCTACTTTTTCTTCTGGAGTGAAATGCTTCCGTTCCTTCCTCATACGTTTGCTCCGTTATCTTAACGGACGAACACTCTCTCCATTTCCAACTGAGGCAGGACAGTACCACAGCCGCTGTTCTGGATCGCCGTTCCGCTACCGGGGAGGTTTGTGACGACTCCCGACGCACTGTCATATGAAAAACCCGAGAAGGTTGTGATGACACTATGATAAATCGTCGAGCGCCCGTTGTGTCCTTGGCACGAGGCAGTGTGCGTCAAATACGTGTAGGTGAGCGATCCTCCGCCAGTAACCGCAATGGTCGTCTGCGTTGCAGAGCCAAGTGCGGTTGTTAGCGCGACCATCTGCAAAACAAGGCATGCGAAAAAAAATACATTTTTCATCTTCAATTCATCCCTTTCACAGCGTAGTCAAGGCTCACGCAATGCTGGCGACGCTCACAAAGGGCTTCTGTTAGCTGCGTGATCTTGTGGCACAGAAAATGGCGAGAAGAATAGCGCGAGCATTCTGTGAAAAATATCTTAACGACTTATGTTTTACAGAATCCGGACATTCCCAAAATCCACAGGCCCCTTGTGACATCTGCCCTTGCGGTCCACAGCCCGATCATCGGATGATGGCGCCACGCGCAAGCGTGGCTCATTAGAGGAGCGTAGACCTAAGTCCAATGTTTTGAAGATTTTGCCCGTAAGTTGTTGAGGACCATAGATTAAATCGGAAATTCCCGCTAAAGCCATGATTCCAATAGACCACCGGGGAGGGGGTGGGGATAACAAAGTAGTAAACTCAACGAAAAAGCAGATCCAAGCCGAGTCTTCGCGAGCCCGCAAGCGAAATAAACCTGAGGAAATCCCAACTCAGGAATGCGGCAAAGAGGTTGGGTTTTCAAATCACAAAATCACAAAATCACAAAATCACTCAATCGCTCAATGACTCAATGACTCAATCGCTCAATTACTAAATTCCAACGTCTTTCGTCACCTCGTACCGCGGTTACGACGATGTTACCCTCGCTCTCGTAGTCCCTCCCCACATGGCTCTGTTACCGGAGACCTCGATGCGCCGCATCGTTACATTAAAGACTTGCGTCGTCACAGCCCTCGCCCTTTGTCTTGCTGCGCCCACGTTTGCGCATCACATCGAAAAAGGGAAGAGCACGTCCCTTCCGATTACTACAACGTCTGCCAAGGCTCGCGAGCTTTATGTTAAAGGCATGGACGATTACGAGAATCTCTATCTCGAGCGCTGCAATGATCAGTGGCGCGCTGCGGTAAAGGAAGATCCCAATCTCGCTGTCGCTTGGGCCTGGATCGCGTTCAATAGCTCCAATCCGGAAGAAGTGAAGGCTGCGCGCGAGAAGGCCAAGGAACTCGCGCCGAAAACTACTCCTGGCGAACAGTTAATGGTTGCCTGGATCGCCAAGGTGCAGGAAGGCGACTTCCTCGGCGGAATCACCGCTATGAACGACATGCTCGAGATGTATCCGCGCGACAAGCGTCTGCTCTATCTCGCCGGCAATTGGCTGATGGGAGAGAACGGAAACGATCAGGCGCAACGATTGTTCGAGAAGGCTCTCGCCCTCGACAAGAATTATCCTGCGGCGCTTAACGATCTCGCGTATGTCGATGCGCGTAATCGCCAGTTTAACAAGGCATTCGCCGCCATGGACCGTTACGTTGCGCTGCTCCCCAAAGAACCGAACCCGCAAGATTCCTTTGGTGAGCTGAAGCGCATGGCTGGAGACTTCGAGAGTTCGCTTGCCCACTATCGCGCCGCGCTCAGGATGGATCCAGATTTCGTCACCTCGCAGCTTGGCCTTGGTGACACCTACGCTCTGATGGGCAATCAGGAGCAGGCGCGCATCGAGTACGACAAGGCCATCCGCTTCGCCCACAACGAAGCAGACCGCCTCACCTACAGCATGCAGAAGGCGATGACCTACGTGCGCGACGGCAACTTCGCCGAAGCCGACAAGCAGTTCACTGAGATCGCCGAAACCGCTCATGCCAAAGCGCAAGGACTCCAGGAAGCGCAGGCGTATCGTCACTTCGCGGAGTATCAGACTGACGACAACATCTCGTTGAAGCACCTTAAACTGGCGGAAGAAGCTCTGCATCATCAGGCAGCAATCTCCACCTCAGATCGCGGCGAGGAGATGTCGCGCATCCTGCGGGTTCGCGTTGTGCGCGAAGCGCGCTCGGGCAATCCAGCGCTCGCCGAGAAGTCTCTCCACGAACTCGAACTCATGGCGAACGGCAGCCGAAACCGCGTCATCCAGAGCTCGTATCAGGGTGCGTTCGGAACCCTGCTGATGGACAAGAAGAAATATCAGGAAGCCGTTCCGTTCCTCGAGGAAGATCAGGACAATCCGTTCACTCTCGAGTTGCTGGTTCAGGCGTATTACGAGACCGAGCAGACAGAGAAGTTGCACGAAGCTGAAGCCAAGCTCCGCGGCACGAACGTACCCACCATGGAGCAGGCCCTGGTTGTTCCTGCCGTGCGCGCAAAACGCCCCAACATCTAACGGTCCGCGCAATCTGCCGTTAGCAGAATCTGCCGGGAGTAGGAAGATAGTTCCAAACTGGTCCGGGCTTTCGGAAGGGAGCCCGGATTTGTGTTGCGATCCGCAATTTGGGTGTAGAGTATGTGGGCAGTTCGGCACCGCATGAAAACCACCACGACTGAACGCCGCTCCGGGACACGAATCCCTACGCGTGTCTCTACGCGTGTGCGCACTGCGCAAGGCTCAGAGCACGAGGCCGAGACCAGGGATGTGAGCGCCAATGGCATATTCCTGTACACCAACTCCAAGATGGAGAAGGGAACCGATGTGGAACTGGTTCTGATTCTGCCTCCCGAAATGACCTCGGGGGAGAAGTGCTGGGTCTGCTGCCAGGCTACGATCGTCCGGGTCGAAGACGGGCCCCAATTTGGGGTGGCGGCCCAGATCCGCCGCATGGACATCCTTCCCGAAATGGCCGTGTGACGCGGGTTTTGGGCGGTTTGTGTGTGAGTTTCCGGTTTGAAACTGCGCGGCCAGGGCTTCCCAAATTTACCTGCAGAATGTTCTTCCCAGAGGTCTTCCAGCGAGAATTCTCTGCTAATCTGTGAAAAAGGGCTTCCCCTTGCATCGTTCCCGGTGCAATAATGGCGGCCCTAGAATTGCTCTGGCCAATTTCAGGTTCCAGGCGGGCTCAGGTCTATGTTGATCGAAAAACTAGCGGCTGGTGTGGTGGAAGTACAAACCCCCATTGGCCCACGATATGTAATGCCTTCATTCTTGCAGCGTGTTTATCTGTTATGGATGTTTCGCAATTTTCCGATTCTTCCTCACGCCGTGTTGAGCCGGCGGCAGCAACGCCTGATTGACCACATGTGTAGTGAGCAACTCTTCGCATCGATGGCATATGCGGACGGTATGGAAGCGCCGGTGATAGGGACGATTGAACATCGTCCGCCAATTGCGTCGGCTCTGCCATCAAGGCGGCCGCGGCCGAGCGAATCCGCCGGGATCGCTGCGGAAGTTCGCCAGCGCCCTTAGCGACTCGTCAGCAGGAGTTTGCGCGCGGACGCATTGGTGCGTGCATCGCTCCAGTTCTCTGAAACTGATCCTGCCCGCGATGTCTCCGCAGCGACGGAATGGATGCTATAATTTTTGTTTCGTCCTACCGTAGAATTCTTCCTGGGGCGCGTAGCTCAATTGGCAGAGCAACTGACTCTTAATCAGTAGGTTGTAGGTTCGATTCCTACCGCGCTCACCATCTTTTCAATCACTTACCGGAGTTGATGTTTCGGGTGTGCCGTAAAGTGTGCCGTAACTCAATCCGGCTACGCCCGTTTCTCTACTGTTGTGTCTTGATCGAGCGCAGCGCGCACGATCTCTAGTTCGGGATGTTGATACTGCATCGCAGTCTTCACATCCCTGTGTCCCATGGTTCTCATGACGGCAGCCAGGTTTCCGGTTCTCTTCAGAATCCGGGTGCCGTAATCATGCCGTCCACAATAGAGGACAAGATCTTCGGGAAGCCCAGCTTTGACCCTAGCTTCGCGAAATCTCTTCGCCATTGTGGTGAGATGAGCAGACTCGGCGCGTTTCGACGGGAAAACCCATCCTTCGCGTTTTTCTCCGCACCGCTGTTTAAGAACGTCAAAGACGCGATTGCTCATCGGCACGCGTCTCCTTCCTTCTTCGGTCTTGCTGTCCGGCACGAAGATCACGCGGGTTTCCCAATCCAGGTTCTCGATGCGCATCCGGTAAAGCTCTCTTTCGTTCCGCATGCCCGTATCGCGCATCAAGATGATGATGTCCCGGAAAAGTTGAAGGCTGCGTTTCCGCCAATTGCAGGCAGCAGCGCCCGCCAACAATTTCTTTTCCGCTTCATCGTCAAGCCTGAGTGAACGTCCGTATTCCTTCATCAGTTTGAGTTTCGGAGCGTGGCGAATCAGTGTCCACTCCTCCGCCTTGTGCAGCATCCTTCTTAACGTTCTCAGCGCGCAATTGGCATTTGAGGACGCGCCCGAAAACCGCAACGTTTCGATAACGTCCCTGGTGATCTGATCCAATCGCATATTCACGACGGTTGTCGTCTTGAGGAGTCGCCAGCCATCGCGGTAGTAGGTTTTGGTTTTGTCTTCCAGTCTGACCTTGTCCAGCCATTCCAGGAAGCGCCGGGAAAACTCCAGCAACACAGGAGCTTTTTGGGGAAGCGGATCTGTATTCTCGACCACATGGGCGAGTTTCAGACCAGCAACCTTTGCCGCCCTGGCCGCTTTTGTTTCGTTGGTTGACCCACGGTAGCGTTGTCCGCGCACCGTGAAGTCATACCAGTAAAACTTGGACTTCGCTTTCTTAAACAGCTTCACGAGCTTCCTCCATTGCAGCCCGCACGGAAGCAACTCGTGTGTTCTTCTGGATGTATTCCAAAAGAACATTCACATCATAGCTAACCCGACCTTGCAGTTCTATCCAATTCGGCCCGACTCCCTCGGCGCGCCATCGTTTCAATGTTGCTGCTGAGCGTCCGAGAATCTCAGCGGCGTTGCGCGTGTTGACGAGCTGAGGCATGGCTGGTTTTTTCATCACGATTGGCTGGGGCATGGTTCATCTACTCCTGAGGGGAGACTCATCCGCCCCTCGTGGACGACATTGCCCTTGACGGTAGCGCAGGTGTACACATATAGTCAAGCTGTATCGTTACACATAGGAGGTGAAATTGACCGAAAGAGAGCTCACGACGGAGAAGGCAGCGATAGCGCAGCAGCCAGTGATCTCCATTCGTATTTCCGAGGCTCTGCGTTTAAAGCTTGAGGGCTTAAAGGTGCTCATGTCCATGAAGAGCGGCGAACCCGTTTCCACATCGGAGGCGGCAAAGCAGCTTCTTGAGTCCTCAAAAGAAGAACGACTTGAGCTGGTAAGTCTGCTTACCGAGCCGACCGATTCTCTGCTAATGATTCGCCGAAAGGCAGACTCAAAGCTCCCGCTTTCGCAAGCAGAATGGACCGCCGTTGCCTATTTCTGTCTGCACGGAGTGGAGAGATTTGCCAACACCGCACAGACGGAGATTTCATATGAATCTCTTGCCGGAATCCTTGAGGCATTCCAGGCGGTTTACGGTTTGCTTCGCAAACCAAACAAGACCCATTTGGACTCTTTCTTCGTCGCACATCTCCCGCCCGATCGGCAAGCCGAAGCGAAGAAACCGGAAGAGATCGGAAGCGACGATGTTCGGCGCGCCGTCACCCACACCATTCGGATGCTAAAAAACCCGACAGAAGAGCGGCAGAGACCCATCTTTGTCGCCCGGAACCTCTACTTTCTCCTCGACGAGCTAGACTTCCCCAATATCGAGAGGCTAAACGAGGCGCTTCGGCCGTTCTGGCCGACCCTGTGGCGCGTGTGCGCCCGCGGCCACTATTTTCACTATGGTAAGCCCTTGCAAGATCCGAACTCTTCGGCAGGGGGAATGGACGCTCCGTTGAATCCGCCATTACCGAAATTTGAAGAAGGCGACTACCGTCTCGAATTCGTGCGCTCGCCGAGCGAAGGCTTTTCCGTTTGGTTGTCCTTCCCCGGAAGACTTGCGCCGCTCTATCCCGTGGAGGGATACCCAAAGATTTCGGAATTCAGGACGATCCTAGAACGGCTGGATGTAAGGCGGGTGCTGATCTCCTGGAATGGCCGCTATTTTCTCGCGTACACGGTGGCTGACGAGAAGGACGAAATCGGCGTGAATTTTCGCGCTGGTGACAACGGAATTACGTTTAACTTTCGTGGCGAAGACTGGCAGTCCATCAAGAAGCTGTTTCGACGCGCGTGGCAGGCTCCGCAAGTACGCCGCCTGTGGGACGCGCTGGCTCTTGAGTATGGCGAGTTGTAAGAACGCGGTGCTTCGCACCGGAAGAAGTGTGGACACGTCACCCCCAAGTTGGGAACTGCGGAGCGCCGGACGAGCGCTTCGATGTTTACGCAGGTTAACGTTCGCTGCGTCAACAAAATTCGTCAAGTCCCTGAGTGACTGCGATAGTCGAACGATGACGTTTGTTTGAGACAGGTGGCACCAGCGCATCGATCACGTAAACGCGTTGAAGCGCAAGAACTTTCCGTGAACCAGCATTTCGCCGCTTGATGGCGGCGGAGTGGAGTGCAGTATGGGAAACAAGGCGGTTTCCTCAGTGAGTGTTCGCCGCATTCAAGCCACTCCACAGTCCAGTCTGCCATTTGGCGAAGAGGCGAAGCCCGGATTCCGCACCAAGACAGCCGCCACGCGGCTGACTCCCGACGAGCTATGCCGAGATCGAAACTGCCGCCGAAGGCGCGGGACAGGCGCTCTCCGAATGGCTGCGTGCGACTGCTTTGCGCGCCGCGCGGCAGCGTCCCGCCGATCCCGTTGAGTTGCTACTGGCCGAGGTTTGGGCATTACGTTATTCCCTTCTGAATCTCTTCCATTCTGGCGCTCAAGCGGCATCGGAAGGCAGGCAAATGTTGCCCGATTCCATCCTCAAAATCCGCGACGAATCCGATGCGCGGAAGCTGCAACAGGCGCGTAAATTGCTCGCCGATTTTCTCGCGCCAGAGGGCATCCAACGAGGACGGAAACCATGACTGACATGCCGTTTCCCAGACGATTTCCGTGGCTGCCTGCGATGGCAATACTGGCTTTTTCCGGGGCTTTGTTTCTCTGTGATTGCTTGGTCTGGACGCCGATGCAACGCTACTACCTTGGAAGCTATTTGAGGTGTGCTTTGTTTGGAACTGACCCGGCTGCGGGTACCGAGGTTCGATGGTTGTACAAGACCGCACCGCGCGGAAAAAAAGAACTGGCGCTGGACACGGACGTGGTTCCAGCAACTGCGGGCGACGACAGTGGAATCCCGATGCACCTTTCGCCGGCGGCGCGGCAGGCCGGTTGGACTGGCCTGCTACAGGGGCCGGATGAATGGCTCCAAACCGTCAGACTCCAACCGTATCTTGAGGCGCAGTTTTATGACGGAAAGAGCTTCTTGCGATTGCTGGTGACGCCCCTGTTGTGGGGAGCCGCGATGTTCTTTTTCCTCCTGGCAATGGGAAGTATATTGCGCAGCCTGAACGCCTATGACGAATGGGATTTGGAGAGGATGAGATGGGGGGAACGTCCGACAAGTTGGACGCAGAGATGGAGAAAAAAGATCGGCGGAACACGATTCAGCCTACCGGGATTTGCAAGGCGGAAGATACCGGAGATTGTGCGGAAGGCAACGCCACAAACACAGGGCAGCACTCACTCCGAGCCGCCGAAGAAGCCGATCCAGCCGGTGCTCCCGATCTTCGGTTCGACCATCGCTGCCGCCAGCGACAGGCCCCAAGAACGCTTTGCATCGGAGGAGACGAAGAGAATCGAATGAGAGGAAATCTGCCGAGAATGCGTTTCTGCCTCGTTCATGATTGGCGCGGTGACGGTTTCCCGCACAGTTGAGGAGCGCTCGATGCTTACGATCTCGAAACCGCTGTCAGCCAGCCAGGCGCAGACCTACCATGCGCGGGAGTTTGCCTCGCAGGAACAGAACTACTGGAGCCGCGATCAGCAAGGCCACAGTGAGTGGCAGGGCAGGCTCGCCGAGCAGTGGGGGTTGCAAGGTGCGCGTTGGCTCCGAACACTTTGCACGACTGAGTGAAGGCCAACATCCGCACACCGAAGAGCAACTCGTACGGCATCAAGTTTCGAGAACCTATGAAGGCAAATTTGGCAGAGAAGTGACCAGCGCCGAGCATCGCGCCGGGTGGGACGCCACATTCTCTGCGCCGAAGTCGGTATCGCTTACCGCTCTCGTGGGCGGCGATGATCGGGTGCGGGAAGCCCATCGGGAGAGTGTTCGCGCGGCGCTTCAGGAGCTTGAACGATACACGCAGGCGCGGATCGGCAATGTCCATGCCCCGGAGACGACCGGAAAATTCATCGCCGCCACTTTCGAGCACGACACCGCGCGGCCCGTCGATGGCTATGCTGCGCCCCAGCTTCATACTCATGCCGTGATCTTCAACATGACCGAGCGCGAGAACGGTCTCGAAAATGGGAAACAGATGCGAGCTTTGCAGCCGCACGAGATGTTCGTGTCACAGCGCTACGTCACGGCGGTCTACCGATCCGAGTTGGCTCTGCGTCTGGAAAAGCTGGGCTACGAACTGGAGCGCGGCAAGCATGGACAGCCGGAAGTAAAAGGCTACACGAAGGAATATCTGGAGGCTTCCAGTCCGCGACGTGAACAGATCAAAGACCATCTCCGGGAACAAGGAATCGACGGAGCCGCGGCGGCGCAGATCGCGGCCCACCATACTCGCGACCGCAAGGAACTGCTGTCGCCTGGAGAAGTCTTACAGCGGCACCGCGAGTTGGCCGCACAGTATGGGCATCAGGCGGACCGCGTCGTCGCACAGGCGCGCCAACATGGGCAATACCAGATGCCGGAGCCAGAGGTTCAGGCGAAGCAGGCCGTGACCTGGGCGCGCGATCATGTCTTCGAGAGATCGGCTGTGCAGGACCGCCGCGCGATCCTTGAAACAGCGCTGGTGCGCGGCATGGGAGAAACCACCTATGCCCAGGTCCGGCAGGAGTTCGAGCGCCGGATCGAGGCCGGGGAGTTCCGCGAAGTCTCGCACGTTGGCGCTGGCCAGACAGTACACGACCGCCGCGATGGTTCGCATGGAGCGCGAGGTCGTTGGCCGGATGCAGGAAGGCAATCGGCGCGACTACAGCGATCCCATGCTGGTCTCGCCGCAGGTGCGCATCGCCACGGAAGACCGCCACCCGGAGTTGAATGCGTCGCAGCGCCAAGCAGTAGACGAAATCTTTCTCTCGCGGGAGAAGGTTGTCGGTTTAGATGGCATCGCAGGCGCGGGCAAGACGACAACTCTGTCCGTGATCCGCGAAGGCGCGGAGGCCGAGGGCTACAGGGTGGAAGGTTTCGCGCCAACGTCCCGCGCGGCGCAGAAGCTCGGCGAAGCAGGCATGGAGACATCCACACTACAGAAGCATCTGGTACGTGGACAGCAGCCGGATACCGGCGAGAAACGGCTCTATGTGCTCGACGAATCCTCTCTGGCATCGACCAGGCAGGTGCATGAGTTTGTGAACCGGCTCCATCCGAATGACCGTGTGTTGCTCGTCGGCGACCGGCGGCAACATGAGGCGGTTGAGGCCGGGCGGCCCTTCGCGCAGCTCCAGGACGCGGGCATGAAGACGGTGAAGCTCGAAGAGATCGTGCGCCAGAAAGACCCGGAACTGAAACAGGTAGTCGAGCAGCTTGCGCGGGGTGAAGTGCGCGAGGCGATACAGAATCTTGACCGGCAAGGCCGAGTCCATGAGATTCAAGGCCACGACGAGCGCATCGCCGCTATTGCGAAGGACTACGCAAAATCGCCGGAGAACACGCTGGTGATTTCTCCCGATAATCGCTCTCGCATGGAGATCAACGAGCGCATCCATGCGGAATTGCAGCGGAGTGGCCTTGTCAGCAACGAGGAGCACCGCATCAGGACGCTAGTGCCGCGCCAAGACCTCACCGGCGCGGACCGCACATGGGCCGAGCGGTATGAGGTGGGCGATGTGCTGCGCTATTCGCGCGCATCGAAGGAGACCGGCATCGGGAAAGGCGAGTACGCACAGGTGAAGAGCATCGACGCTCCGAAAAACCGGCTGACAGTCGAGCTGCAGGATGGCACGCAGCGCACTTACGATCCACGCAGACAGCAGGGCGTCTCGGTCTTCCGCGAGGAGATGCGGAGTTTTTCAGTAGGCGACCGCATCCAATTCACCGCGCCCGCCAACGAGCTGAAAGTTGCCAACCGCGAGTTGGGAACCATCGAGAGCATCGACGGAGACGGGCGGCTGCGCTTGAGGATGGATGGTGGCCGCACGGTTGAACTCGACCCGCGCAAGCATCCGCATCTCGACCACGGTTATGCCATGACCAGCCACTCCAGCCAGGGACAGACTGCCGACCGTGTCCTGATTCACGTGGACACCGAACTGGGCGCTAAGGATCTGCTCAACAGCCGCATGGCCTATGTCTCTGTCTCGCGTGGACGCTATGACGCGCAGATTTATACGAACAATGCAGCGACGCTGGGGCAAGAACTCAGCCGCGACGTGTCCCATTCCCCCGCGATTCAGCAAGAGCCAGTAGCGCACAAGATAGAACCACAAACCACGCACACGAATCAGATCAGTCAGGGTTTCGGTCTAGGTCTGTGATGCAGCATTCCCGAATGACATGCCCCGGATAGCCAGAGCATAGCCGAGGCCCGGCCAGTGTCAAGGCCGCGCTTCGCGCGCCGCGTTCGCGGTCGAAGAGCCTTGACACTGGCCTTTGCGCCTCGGCTTATTATTCAGCTATCCGGGGGATGTCAGATTTTTAGTTCCACGAACCGGGCTCCGCCCCAAGTCGAACCGCTGTTGATGGCAATTGTCCTCTTTCACATCGAGACAGTGCAGAAACCGCTGTCCTGTCGGAGGAGATCTGGCACTTGAGAAAGACGTGTTCAAACAAGCTTTCTCTTACGAGCATGAGAATCATTACTTATAGCGACCTGCATCTTGAATTTGGCTCGGGCTGGATGTTGCCGCCGGCAGTGAACGGAGATGTCATGATCCTGGCAGGCGATATCGTCACGCTCAGGGATTATGAGCCGCTCGACCAGATTCTGCGGAAGTGGAAGAAACCAGTCCTCTATGTGACGGGAAACCACGAATATTACACGCGGCGGCCAATGAACGAAGAGGACAACAGATTCAAGGCGTGGCTCGAAGACAGACATCCGCATGTGAAACTGCTGCTTGATGAAGAGGTCAGCATCGGCGGTGTCAATTTCTTCGGCGGCACGATGTGGACGGATTTCAACGGCGGCGATTTGCGCGCCATGGAGACCGCCCGCTCTCAAATGAATGATTACCGCCTCATCTATAACCCCGACGAAACGCCTTTCACGCCAGCAGATTCGATTGCGCTACATAAAAACTTCGCGTCGAAATTGCTGAACTGGTTTGGCAAGAATCTAAGTGGTCCGCGCGTGGTCATCAGCCATAATGCACCGGTTATCAATCCCAACTCCAAATACAAGGGCGGCCCTCTCACGCCGGCGTTCAATTCCCTGGACATGGTGGAGATCATTGAGACCCACCAGCCGGCCCTCTGGGTGTATGGCCACACGCATGAATGCGACGATCAGACGATCGGCCAAACCCGGATCATTTCAAATCAGCTCGGATATCCTGGCAACTTTGGCGGTTTTGAATGCAAGGATTTTGATGGAGCGGGTCTGCCAGTCGAGGTAGGCGTTTAGCCCCGAGCGGGAAAGAAAATTACCTTATGAAGGCAAACAACATGCCGTGCATCGTGCTGCTCTTTCTACTTACCGCGCTGCGAGAGCCGCTTTCAGATCATCATGCTCAAATGCCGACGCCATGCGGTCGATTTCGCCTTTGGCGAGACCATGCCGTGCGGCTTCATCGCGCCACTTCGAGACGGCCTTGCCGACCTGTTTTGCTATGTCGCGCGCTTTGCCGTCGTCCAGTTCGAAATATCCCGCCACCTCCATCGCCAGTGCGAGCGAAGCCGTGTTGTCGTCTTCGTTGATCGCGGTGCTGAGAATGCGCGGCTTGATGTCGGTCGGCACCGGGTTGAGGTCGTAAGCGGGCGACAGGCGCCAGCCCGCCTGGCCTTCGTACAGAAAGCCGTGATTGCGCAGGTGGTCGTCGGTGTTGGAGATCAGTATGTTGAAAACCAGCCGCCGCCACAGCGCTTCCATGTCGGCTTGCGGCGCGGCGCCGTGCTGGCGCAGCGCGTCAACAATTTCCAGATAGCTTCGGGTTTCATTGTCTTTCGATCCGAGCATGCTCATCGCGGAGAGGAACGGGATACGCCGTTCGCCGTCGCGGTCGAAGCGTCGCAGGAGGAGCACAGGCTTGCCGGCGATGTTTTCGACACGGGATTGGGGAACGGGGATGCCAGATTTCTGCGCGAGGGACAGTGCGACCGCCTCCCAGACCACCGTGTTGATTTCATCGTCCTTGCGTGGGAATTTCGCGATGGCGAGATGGCCGTCCTTTTCCCTGACGGAAGCCTTGGGCCTCGCGCCGCCAAGAGAGGAGCCGGGCGCGAACAGCATGCGCAGTTCCTCCTCGGTGTCTTTCTCTTCCATCACATGTTCGGCCGCGGAGAGCAGTTTCGGGAGCTCGATCAGCGGGGGGATGCGCTTGACGCCTTCCTCCCGCAGGAAGGGTCCGCCTTCTTTTTCCGCAAAGCGCAGCGCGCCCTGACGGGCCTCGTCGTCCACCAGCAGCAGGAAGTCGATTTCCTGGAGCGTGCGCGGCGCCCCGCCCTCGCGCTCCGCGCGCCTGCGTTCCATGCGGCGCATGAGCGCCCGCCCCCAACGGTCGGGCGCGGAGTCGCCGATGGCGCCGAACATGGGCGTGTCTGCCGGCGTGTGAAACGGGCCGGGACCAACCTGCAGGGCTGGCTCCAGAGAGAATCGCGCGGGATTTTCCAGCCATGTCTTGTCGTATTCGAAGGTGGCGCTTTCCTTGTTCTTGCGCGTACGGGCCCACAGACGCCCCATCAGGTGCGGGACGCCGTCGAGATCCACGTATACGAGAGCCTCTCTGTCCATCACTTGTCTTTCGTGCGTTTCGGGCTGCGCGCCACGCGAATGCGCTGCGGCAGGTTTTCTTCTTCGAGCTGCAGGCCCACGGGATCGTTCTTCGGCGCGGCGAGATCGCCCAGCCGGTCCGCCATGCCCAGCACAAAAAGGACCGTGGCGTATATCCCGATCGCGACGCCGGGATCGCCCTTTTCAATCTTGACGAGGGTCGTGCGGCTGATCGAGGCGCGCTGCGCCGCGATGGCCGCCGGGATGCGCCGCCGCCGCCGGGCGTCACGGATGTCGCGGCCGAGCTTGCGCAGGGCATGCCTTACCGGGAGTGGCATTACGACGGATGATCGGCTGGTCCTCATATTTAATGTCCATAATAATGGTCACTAACAGGCTTAATGTACATTATTATGAACGTTATGTCAATCCGCCGATTCCTTGGACGGCACCTCGAAACGGATCGCCTGAATTTCCTTGAACATGCTTTCGATCTTCGAACGATCCAGCGAGAGAAGTTCTGTGCTGATGGCCTCCTTGACTAGGTTTCCCAGTCCCAGACTCAGCGTCAGGAACTTCTCGGGAGAGTGATACGAGCAGGTCCGCCGCTGTTGCGCGGGAATCCTCCTCCCGAGCGCGAGCAGGAATATGAAGCCAAAGAAATAGAACCAGTAGCTCCGGTAGCCGGTCCCGGCATCGGCCCGCGGCATCATTGCCATCGGATAGACCTTCTTGTACGGCCAGGCCGCCACGGTGACGACAACATCCTTCGGCAGTTTGCCTCGCCCGAGCAAAAAGGCGCAGATCGCCCTTTCCTGCCGGCCAAGATACAGTTTCGGAGGCTGTCCCCCTTCGACTGCGCTCCAACGCCGGGTCCCACGCCAGAAGATGCTCAACGCAAAATAGACGAGCTTCGCCATGTCCACTTCTGGGATGCTCGCTTGCGAAAACAAGAGATCATTGCCATTCACCTTCGGGGTCTTCGAATTCAACAAGGTGTGAAGCCAGAACGGATCACCGTAGTTCTGTGGAATCTTGTTCAGAATCCACGCCTCACCGCCCTTATTGAACCGCTCCTCGCAGGTACCGCAAAATTTGTAGTCCCGGACCTGCAGTGAGCTTTGTTTAGCCTTGCCACCTGAAAGGACGACCGGATTGGGATTCTTCAGGTCGCTCGCACGCATCTTCTTGTACCCGCTCTTGGGCAAGTAATGACTATCGCGCAGATCAGCCGGGGCATGGCAAAGTTCGCATTTCCCTTGCTTCATCGTGCCTCCCTTCGGCGCTTCACGGATTTCGTCCCATTGTACGGTTTAGAGAAAGTCACAATCTCCCGGTACCTCCTAGACGCGCTTGCCATCCTAGGTGGGGTCCGCACGCACACAAGGAAGGAACTGTAGCTGATGTTGTAACATCGCGTTTATGCTCACCGTGGTCAATTGAGTCAGAGAGGCCTGTTAACGTCAAGAATGGGGCATAATAGCTGGATGATGCGGCAATCAAGAGCCACACTGATTGTGCTAACTCTGCCACTGGTTCTCTGCGGGCTCCGGTTGAGCGCCGCAATACGAAGGAATTATGCGCCGGACCGCTAAACCGGGAATGCGATCCAGTGACGGGAGTGATTCCTGATCCCCAAAATAAAGACTGCGTTCTTGCCTCGGTTGGTCTTGTTCATTTGTTTCACTCGACCGGCAGGATATTGAGAATTTGTGGTCAGGATGTGACTTTGGTCTCTGAGTTGCCCATCTCAAACAAGAATGAGAAATGGCCGCAGACGGAAGCTGTTTACGGGCTAGCGCCGTCTCCAGACGGCGGGTTCTGGGCGATCACTCCACGCGCACTTTATTACTTCGCCGCAACTGGAAATAAAGAAAAAGAATACGTGCTCCCGGCACTCGAATCTGTTTCCGGCATCCATCTCAGCCGAGCACTACCGGGCTTGGTCGTGCTGCGAACGGATGTGAATTGGGCAGTTTCGACCAGCGGATACACCCCACTTATTGTGCCGTTGGAGAGCCCACAACAATAAACCAAGGCATCGTTGGCGAAGAATAGCCTTTGTTACCCCGGGAGCAGTTTGGTCAGAGACCCGATCTCGATGACTAAGAGAGCATCAAGGCTGAAGAATTGATTCGACGTGCCTAGCTGTCTGTACACATTGCCATTTCACCGCTAACCTTAAAGGGGCCTATGAATAGCCAGGACCTCAAGTTTATGCAGGAAGCAATCGATTGGGCCGACGCCTGCCAACCTATCAAAGAAAGCATACCCAAAGTCGGCGCAATCATTGCAGAAGGAGGCAAGGTGCTTGGTCGCGGTCGCCGAGGCACTGGCCGGGAGGGCGACGATGATCACGCGGAGGTGAATGCGCTAAAGCAGGTTGCTGACAAGTCAACGCTCACGCAGGCAACGCTTTACTCAATGCTCGAACCTTGCACGAAGGATGTTCGAAGCATCCCTGAAAAATGCTGCACGGAGCAAATACTCCGGCACCAGATCAAAAGGGTCTTTGTCGGTATTCTCGACCCCAACCAGGGTGTCACCGGAAAAGGGTTGTGGCGCCTTCAAGATCACGGGGTTGAAGTTGTCCTGTTTCATCATGACCTTTCCCAAAAAGTTCGGGCCCAGAATGAGCCTTTTATTCGTTCTCAGCAGACACTGGGTGCCACGATTGTCGCCCCAAAAGATGGCGAGGAACTTCGAACATATGAGAGCGCAGGAAGGCATCCGATTCGTTTCAAGTGCCTCAATCCTCCTGGACCCGACACCTACCTGCTTGCCTATAAAGGCGGACTGTACTGGCCACAAACGGGCCCATTTCGGGCAAGTGGGGAGGGAATCTGGGAAATCGATGCGCATTTTGGCGCCACGGGAGAACAGACTCTTCAACTGGTAACGGCGGATAGTCTCGGTAGTGCTCTGATTCGGTACTATCGAACAATCACGGAGCAAAATCGGAGCCGACGAGAAAAACTGCGCGGCAAAATCGACATGTCACTATTAGGGGGCGATTACCCCGGCATCGAGATGAATGGCCTTCCCAAGGGATTTCGGCTCGAAGCGTCAGTGAAAGTAATTGTTGCCGACAAAGTTAAACTAATTGAGACTTCTGCCGAACCCAAAGCCATATCTCGCGGGAACGCTCTGAAGATAACCTACGAAATCGAATGCTTTGAGAATGTTCCCGAGGGAATATGGCTAGCAGCCCGTGGTGCAAGTCTGGTACGTGAAAGAAAAAGGGATGTGATCCACAGGGGATAGTTCGTAGAATGCGCGCATGGCGATGAGCAAGAGGAGCGGCGGGGAGAAGCAAGAAGACATCTGGATCGCGCATAGGGAGTTGGCGGTAGCGCCCGGGCATCCTTTCTATAAGCGGTTGAATGAGTTCCTGGAGAGTGCAGGGTTCGATGAGTTGGTGGAAGGATTGTGTGCCCGTTTCTATCACGCGCGGCTGGGACGGCCATCGCTGCGACCTGGAATTTACTTTCGGGCGCTGCTGATCGGATATTTCGAGGGCATCGATAGCGAGCGTGGGATCGCATGGCGGCTGGCTGATTCGCTAGCGCTACGACGGTTTCTGGGGATTGGCCTGGACGAGCAAACCCCGGATCACTCGACGATCTCGCGGACCCGGCGCTTGATCGACATCGATCGGCATCGCGAGGTGTTTGGGTGGGTGCTGGGATTGTTGGCCGAACGGGGATTGCTGAAGGGACAGCGGATGGGCATCGATGCGACCACCTTGGAAGCGAATGCGGCGATGCGGTCGATTGTGCGGCGCGATACTGGGCAGACCTACGACGAGTTCTTGCGGGGATTGGCGAAGGCGTCCGGGATCGACACGCCGAGCCGCGAGGACCTGGTGCGGTTGGACCGGAAGCGCAAGAAGCGAACCTCGAACAAGGAATGGAAGAGTCCGGGGGACGGGGACGCGCGGATAGCGAAGATGAAGGATGGGCGGACCCACTTGGCGCACAAGGCGGAGCACGCCGTGGACATGGACACGGGAGCCATTGTGGCGGTGACGCTGCAGGCCGCCGACCAGGGGGATACGACCACGCTGGATGAAACCTTGTGCGAGGCCGGTGAGCAGATAGCAGAACAGATCCGACGCGAGGCCGAGTCGCGGCCCCAAAACAAACCGAAGGTCCATTTGCAGGGGATCGAAGAACTGGTGACGGATAAGGGCTACCACAGTAGTGCGGTGGTCCAGCGGATGAAGAGTTACGATGTGCGCAGTTACATACCGGAGAAGAAGCCGAAAGGGCGGCGCGACTGGCAAGGTCAGCGTGCAGAGCAGCAGGCGGTGTACCAGAACCGGCGACGGGTGCGGGGCGAGTACGGCAAGAGCTTACTGCGACGGCGCGGCGAGTTGATCGAACGCAGCTTCGCGCACTGCTACGAGACGGGCGGGATGCGACGCTGCCATCTGCGAGGGCGGGAGAACATTCTGAAGCGGCAACTGGTCCATGTCGGAGCGTTCAACTTGAGTCTGATTCTGCGCAAGTTGCTGGGAGCGGGTACGCCGCGGGAGTTGAAAAACCGCGCTGGACAAGTATTTTCGCGACTCTTACGCTCTTTGTCATGCTGGATGGCGGGCGGTTTCTTCACCCGGCAGCCTAGTCGCCCGACTAGCCTGCGGATGGCACCCTCTTTCCGGTGCCGTACACCTCGTCACCGCTCGCGCATCTTCCATAGTTCTGCCACGGGCTGCTAGGGGCCTCCTTTCGAGACAAGGCGCGCCAACTCTTTTTCAATACAAGTGAGGACAAGCCTATTTCGCTTGCGAAAGGAAAAAAGTCGTACGACAGAACGTTTACGATTGCGAAGGATGCGCCCCTTGGTGAGCAGATGCTTGACGCGAGTGTTTGGCGAGGCACAGTTGGTGATAGCAGTAAATCAAAATGGATTGCCGGCAAACCTATACCAATAAAGATAGTAGATTGAATCTCGTTTTTTGATGGTCGCGTTCCCCTGCACACGTTATATCGCTATGTCGCTCAGCGCGCGCACTAACTTGCTTCTTTTTCGGCAAGGTTTGTTTTCGGCGAAATGAATAGTCTTCGGGCTGCCCATTTCAGAATCCGCCAGCCCACGGCGGCCCCGGCGAGGATCGTGAACAGCCACAGCAGGATCGTGGGCAGATAGAACACAAACGTCGTCATCGAGGCAGCGTATTCACCGAACCCGTCGAGACCCTCACGGGCGGCGATCTTCAGCTGATACAGCGGACGCCAATTGAGGCCGAAAACTTGGGCATCGGCTTCAGCGCGCAGCGTGATGTTGATGGCTACGGTTTCAACTTGCTTCGACAGCGCCTCGAATTCCGCTTGCTTTTCCTCGATCGCACCACGGACTTAGACGTTCAGACGTTCGAGAAGTCGCTGCGATACTCCCGTTGTCCGGCGGCGTCGCGATACGACCGTAGCTGGATTGTTTGGCCGGCGTGACAAACGATCGACACCGATTTTTCTGAACCAGGTGAAGCGACTTCTAACAACCTCAGCAAGTTACGTCTGATCAATGCGAGCCAAATACGGGTTCGAATCCCACGAAGCGCGGTCATAGCCGTTACTTCCGGATCGCGGTCCAGTCTTCCAGATCAGCCATCAATCTCCATTCTGCCCGATCGCATGAACTCCAATAGGCCCATACCACGGTACCGTAGCGTCTGCTGAATGCTCAGCAGCGTGGCGAACTCATGCGTACCATGCGGCGTGCTTGTATTGATCACGTTTCGCAAACGCGTAAAAGCTCGCACGGCATGTTCCGCATTATTGTTGTTCCATGGCACACCGTCGTAATTGAGGAACGTGAACAGTTTGTTCCTGTTTTTTTCAATTCTCTTTTTGAGCGCAAGCCCGGCCTCCGTTGCACACTTCATAGCGACAACTTGCTCAATGAATGCTTCAGCTGATCGCCTGTGTTTGCTCAGATGTCGCGCCTTCAGCCCGTGCGTGTCTATGGTTTCGACGATCTCGCGGAGCAACACGCCAAATCGTCTGGCGATCATCTTTAACTCGTCATCGAAGGGGCTCTTGTGCAAGTCCTCGTTGATATCGCGCATCAGGTGGATCAGGCATTTCTGCTGAGCGCACGGTACGGAATCATACGCGGCATAGAAGTCCGAGACGAGGACACCTCTGAACCCGTCCAGCACATTTTTCAGAATGTCCGCCTCCCGCGATTCGGCATACACGTACGCAACTGTCGTCATATTCGTAAACACCCAGACGAAATGGCCTCCTCCTTTCACGACGCCCTTGGTCTCATCGGCGTGGACCAGCCCGCCCTTCGCGATCTGGCAGAGGATTCCGCGATACGTAGGCAAGTACTTCTCAGCCATGTCCGACTTGATCTCGTGGGCGATCTCTTTCGGCAGCGATACATCGAACAGTGAGGACACGTGTTCAGCCGCATTTTGGTTCGAAAGCCGTAATTCGATGAGAAGATAGACGACAAAGGCTCGTAGGTTCGGGCCGTACTTCGAATTCCGCGGATAGGGGGTCATTTCTGCGCGACATCCGCTGCATACATATTTGTTGTAGCGGTACCGCACCGCCCACCGCTTGATTCCTCTTCGCGTGAACTTCAGGTCATAAACGACGTGTGACCCGCCGCAGCGACGTGCGCGATAGATCCATAACCTTGTCGCATGGCACTTGGGACACTCTTTCGGGACGTCTTCGACCGTCACCTCCTGTTCGACCTTTGCGGTTTTGCTCCTGTCTTGGGATTTCCGGATAGTCCGGCGAATCGTCTTGTCAGTCCGTATGTATACCTTTGACCTCTGATAGTCCCAGTAAGCCGCTTTGTTGATTTTCGCGAACTCCGGCAGGGCGCTGTCGAATTTGCCGAAGGTTCGTTGAAAACCGACCTCCAGCGAACCGACATTGACCGCATTGTGTTCCGACGCGCCACCGCCGCAGATGCGCAGAACGGCGTCCGCGACTGTCGCAGTCGCTCGGCAGTCGTCGATGTTGTATCCAATCAGTTCCTGCTTTTGATTGTCATCCGCCCCAAGTTCCCAAGCCCGCCGCAGCAGGGGCGCCGCAGCGCCCGAAGCCCGCGACCAAGTCCATTCGAAACCAAGATATCGTCCGACTTCCTTGAGACCGTTCGAAAACGTCGGGAAATAGATCTTGCCGTAGATGCAGCCGACGAGGTTGACCGACGTTTCAATGAGCCGACCAACGAACTCTACATCGCCCGGTGCTAAGATGTAGCGCTCCTTCATCCGCTTTAGAAACCGGGTCTCGTATGCGCCGTAACTGACGATCTGCACATTCCCGATTGCCTTGAGCGTTTCCAGGCAGTTCTCCCATATTGCGCGCTCGCCATCCAATCCATCGGCCCAAAACGAGCGCTCCACTTGTTCTCCGCCGCATTCGAACCGAAGCCCGATGAGGTAGTAGAAGTCCCTGTCCGGCATTCCTTCCACATCGAGGAAGACAGGGACGCTCTCGAATTTTAGTGCCGGAGTTCCAACGACGTGGATCTGGTTCTTTTTGAGAGCCAGGGCCCTGAGTTTGTGGTCGTTTCTAACGACAGGGGCAGTACGTTTGGCGGATTTGGTGGAACCCTCGGCATCAGGCCTGGTTCGCTTGCGCCTCCGTGGGCGGTACCCATAAGACATCTGCGTTATCGTGAAGATTCCCTTGGCATTGCATTTCGTCCGCTCCTTGGCGGTCATCGCCGTTAGCAGGCTCAAATCGTCATGTTCGATGGCGAGAGCGCGACACCGTGGCTGGAAGTCGCAGACGGCGCAATGCCTGTTCAGGACAGGCGGTGGCGGCTCCCGGATGCTCCGAGTAGCCCTGATCGCCTCAATGGCCTGGCGCGTCCGGACGACGTAGTCCCCAATCCTCACGCTACGGCGACGGTAGCCATCGCCGTAGATCAGTGTTCCTGTGTCTGCTAGTGTCCCGATGGCCTGCGACAGCGCGAGCGCACCAAAACAAACGAGCAGGTTGTCGGAAAGACTCGGCTTGTCCCAGGGTAGAAACAGGACGGGGACAACGTTTCCGGATGGCGATGATTTCTGCGGTTGGCGGCCTTCATGTCGGCGCTGCGGCAGTGCAAAGTCATAGACGACTGTATCGCAGTCGACGTAATGCGGGATGGTCCCATCGTCGAGGCTGCACCAAAGCTGCCCGAACTCGAGAAATTCGGCCACCTTGGCCCCGCTGTGTAGCTGCCGCTTTGCAACCGGTTTGTACATCGACGATATGCGCGCCTCAATGTCAACAAAGAAGGCGCCTGGCGCGGGTTCGCCGATCGCCAAGAGATGCGCTTTCGTCGGGCATTTAACGAATGCGGAAAACACCGCGGCTGAGACTTGGTTGCTCGCGTTCATAGCAATTGATCATGCCAGAGTTTCAGCGAACATCGATCATTGAGGGTACGTATACTCCTTCGTATGCTCCCCGGCTGTTACCCGAAGAGTCGTAGGTTCGAGCCTCAACCGGCTTGAAGTGAGAGTTGTCGGCCCTTTGCCCATTCCTGCAGCATGCGCTCGCCCACTTCCTTGAAGTCGGGATGTTCGTTGATGTAGGACCGAAGATCGATTTCGGTTTGCGAAAGAGCATCCGAGACCCGCTCCAGGATCGCACGAATTTTTGCAGGTGTGCCAGTCATCCGAGTTTCGCCGAGCCGACGGAGAACTTTGCTATCGGGCCACTGGGTTGTTCCGTTGAGCGTAAGTGCCAGACTGTCCTTCGGTAGATAGATGGAAGTGGTTACGAGATCGTAGACCGGTGCGAGTCGAGCTTCACCGAGCACGTCGTCATAGACGATGCCGAAATTCTTGAGATGAGCATCGCCGTTGCGCAATGCGCAATTTAGCACGATCAGCGTAAATAGTTTTTCAGCATCCGCGAGTACAGCGGGTGAGTTTGCGAACTGCTGAAATCGCTTCATGACTGATGATTCATAGCTGCCGCGATACTTCTCATCCGTTCTTCTCGCGTTCAGGACGCAAAAATCTTCAAAGCCCCGGTAGGTACCATCTGGGCGCAAGTCGAAACGGTCAACGACAAGGGCCATCCCGTCTTCTGCAAGCCGATACCGAGGTACGTCCAGACTGCAACGCTCAGCGGCTTTCAGGCAGAAGTACTCGTTCGCAGCGAGCTGAGGAAATTCGTTCGGCTCCCAGAACTTCACGATGTGAGTTGCACCCCTACAGCTCGGTGAGATTCGTGGTTGCGCATTTGTCAGTGTCAGGGACGCGTTCTCGTCGCGCACAAGAACCTTCGGCTGGACGCCACTGATACCGGAAAAGGCTGCAAACTTCTCAATGAGGTAGCGAAACAAGTCCCCGTCGCGACGACTCGCCAAAATCTCGTCTACCGACTGAAAAGGAACATCCTCGTTGAGCCGTTCCTTGTCGCCGGTGTACCGTATGCGGCCCACTTGTGAGCGGCCAACAATGGCGAGCAGATCAAAATCATCGAATGTTCCAGTCGCTTTCGCAAAGGCCAGGCGCAGCCGTTCCCGCAACGCGCCTTCCGGGAGGTTCATCTCGAAGATCGGAGGAAGGCCAAAGGACACGTCCCAGGAGGGAAGCCGCACGGGCATGGTAACGGAGACGGCGCGCTTTGGGACTGTCTCTGGCAAGTACGCAAAAGCACTTCCGCGATCCCGCTGCCTGTCTAACAGTCCTGCCTCAGCGGCGTCTGTCCAGACCTTTATCATCACGGTCCTCTTCTAAGAGTTCGTCCAGCGTGGGCCGTTGCAAGTTTGCCTCTTGTAGTTTCAACTCTAGGCCGATTGCCGACAAAATGTTGGCGACTTTAGAAAAACCAAGTTCACCGGATCGGCCATTCTCCAGTGCTTCGATCGTTGCCCTACTCACGCCGGCCTTGTCAGCCAACGCGGATTGGCTAAACCCGAGAGTCTTCCGTCTGGACGCGATCTGAGCGCCAATGGAGTGCAGTTTCAGCATAATGTGCCTAATATACTAGCCATATAATCGAATGGTCAAGGTTGTGACTAATATATTGGTCGTTAATTTGAGAACTGGCATCGTTGGGTGACCGGAGAGTCGTTTTCGCGACCAATCGCCCCGCAGCAGGCCACTCGCTGCTGTGCCAGGCGACCGGCACCTAGCAGGCGAACCTTCGGACGCGACAACTGACGGGTTCGCAAACTGTGAGATTATTCCTGATCGAGTCACAGATTGTAGACGGCGACAATGGCTTCACGTGAACGAATCTAATCCCAAGCTCCCGGACCTGCCGTCTGCTCTTGCAGAGATGCAGCGCTTGCGTGAAGAAAATGTTCGTCTACGGTGTCTTTTGCAGGAGCACGGCATCCAGATTCCGGCGGCGGAGCCGACTACCGAGATTCCCGTCACAACGAACGCACTGCCAAGTGCTCATATTCCTGTCTTGAAAGCCGAACAACGAATCGCATTGTTCCGGAGCCTTTTCCACGGGCGCGACGACGTTTATGCCGTTCGTTGGGAGAACACCGACGGGCGATCTGGGTACATGCCCAAGGCAGATCGGGACTGGAAGGCCTACTTTCGCGCCAAAGACGAGGACCGCAAGAAGGTTGACCGCCAGACTCGGAAGTTCAGACGGTTGACCGACGAGGTAGTACGTGGGCACCTCGTTGGAGATCACACCATCGGCGTTTATCCGCTGCTGCAGGATGAGACCTGCTGGTTTCTCGCGGTTGATTTCGACAAGAAAACATGGCAAAAGGATGCCACTGCGTTTCTGGCCGTATGCTGCGAACTGAACGTGCCAGGGGCACTAGAGCGTTCACGCTCAGGAAACGGTGGCCACGTGTGGATCTTCTTCGACCAAGCGCTCCCCGCAACCACCGCACGAAAACTCGGCTGTGCAATCCTGACTCGTGCGATGGAGTCCCGTCACCAACTTGGACTGGATTCGTATGACCGCTTTTTCCCCAATCAAGACACCATGCCAAAGGGAGGGCTTGGCAACTTAATCGCTCTGCCTCTGCAAAAATTTCCTCGTGCAGACGGAAACAGCGTCTTCGTAGATGCGGAGTTTCGTCCGTACAGTGACCAATGGGCCTTTCTGGCGAGCGTGAAACGGATGCCTATTGCTGCTGCTGAGGCCGTTGTTCTGGAAGCCCAACGAAGTGGAGATCTTGTCGGAGTGAGAATCAGCTCTGCGGAAGATGATGGACAAGATCCTTGGACGTTGCCACCATCCCGAAAGCGAGCAGAGCGTCCAATACCCGGCCCCTTTCCGGTGCAGGTCCAAGTTGTTCGCGGCAACCTCTTGTATATCGAAAAGAAGGATCTTCCTTCCGCGATGCTGAACCGGTTGCTTCGCCTCGGGGCATTCCAGAACCCCGAATTCTATAAGGCGCAAGCAATGCGACTTCCCACTTTCAACAAGCCGCGAGTCATCGCCTGTGGCGAGGAACTTGCCGAGCACATTGCCCTACCACGTGGTTGTCTGGCGGAGGTCATCGAGCTATTGAAATCGCACCGCATCAAGCCCATGGTTAGGGACGAACGGTCCGTTGGTCGCCCGATCGAAGTAGAGTTCTCCGGTCGACTTCGCCCGTTACAGCAGGATGCCGTTGACGCGTTCGCACAGCACGAAGAGGGGATTCTCTGCGCTCCCACAGCTTTTGGCAAGACGGCAGTCGCAGCATGGTTGATTGCGTCACGGAAGGTGAACACATTGATCTTGGTGCATCGTCAACAGTTGCTGGACCAGTGGCATGCAAGATTGGCGATGTTTCTCGGTCTTCCCGCAAAGTCAATCGGCCAAATCGGGGGAGGGGTGGCCAAACGCAGCGGCTGTGTCGATATTGCCATTCTTCAAAGCGCCCACGACAAGGAAGGGGTGAAAGACTTCGTGGCAGAGTATGGCCAAGTGATTGTTGACGAATGTCACCATCTATCGGCGTTTACTTTTGAGCAGGTGATGAGGCAGGTGAAAGCAAAGTATGTTGTCGGATTGACAGCAACTCCCGAGCGGAAAGATGGACATCATCCCATCATCTATATGCAGTGCGGCCCGATTCGATTCAAGCTCAGCGCCCGCTCAATGACGGCAGCTACGCCGTTCGAGCACGAAGTAGTTCCGCGGCTGACGGACTTCTTCTTGCCGCCTGAGCAAACCGATATGACGATTCAGGAGGTGTACGCAGCACTTGTTGATGATCGCGTCCGCAATGAATTGATCCTTGCCGATCTCATCCAGGCAACTAAAGATGGCCGCTCACCGTTGCTTCTTACCGGCAGAACTGAGCACTTGAAATATTTCGAGGCGGAGCTTGCTGGCAGAGTGAACAATGTGTTCATCCTCAAGGGAGGCATGGGCAAGAAACAACGACGATCGACAGCAGAGGCAATCGCGGCCGTGCCAGAGTGCGAGCCAAGAATCATTCTGGCGACCGGCAGTTACATTGGCGAAGGATTCGACGACGCTCGCTTGGATACGCTCTTTCTGGCGATGCCCATCTCTTGGAAGGGAACGCTACAGCAATATGTAGGGCGCCTCCACCGACTTCATGATGCCAAGCGCGTTGTGCGAGTCTACGATTACGTGGACTCCAACGTCCTGATGCTGGCGCGAATGTACGCGCGTCGCCTGAAAGGGTACAACCTGATCGGCTACACGATCCGGGATGCCAGCAACGGAACTTCGTTCTTTCAGCAGGTTGAAAATCGATCTCCCAAAGAGCCTTTGATCAACGGAGAAACATGACGAAACGGAGCAGTCGCCCGGCGGTTCTGCATCTGCGGAAGCTGAAAGGCGAGTCTGGGACAAATCTCCCTTCGCTCAGCAAGGCGAGGCTGAAGGAACTGATCGAACAAGCGATCGCGGATGCTTACGGCGAAGAAGAACAAGCAAGTGGTTTTTTCACCATGATTGAGGAACACCTAGCGTTGCCGTTCCGTGTGAAGGTCCTCGGCGTCGATGCTGACGCGGAGAAGGTCGACATGACGCTAGATGGCCAAATTGTTGCCATTTGCCGTCGAGGCAAAACGCGCCAGAAGATCCCAATCCTGGACTTGCCGTTGCCAACGCCAGCACCCGCAGGCGTGGAATGGATTGTCGCTTATCGCCACTGGCGCCGAGGGTCCTGGTGAGCGAATACCAGTACTACGATTTCCGCGCAATCGACCGTCCGCTGACGAAAAAAGAGATGGCCGCGCTCCGTTCCATCTCGACGCGGGCCGCAATCACCACCACGAGCTTCACGAACCACTACGAATGGGGAGACCTGAAAGCCAATTCGAGCAAGCTGCTGGAGAAACATTTTGACACTTTTGTCTACGTCGCGAACTGGGGGACGCATGAGTTCTATATACGCCTCCCGCAGGAATCGGTCGACTACAAGTTGCTCAAGGCCATGGTCCCAGGCGAGACCGTGCGAGTGCGAAAAACCGCGCGATTCGTGATCGTTGAATTTGGAAGTGAGTCCGAGTGGGACGGCGAGGACGACGGTACCGGATGGATGGCCTCCCTGATGCCTCTGCGCTCAGACCTCCTTCGCGGCGACCTCCGATGCCTGTATCTTGGCTGGCTTCGCAGCGCGCAGGATGGAGGACTTGATGAAGATGAAATGGAGCCGCCCGTACCTGCAGGCTTACAAGAATTGTCCGGTCCTCTCGACGCGCTGATCGTATTCCTCGAAATCGACGAGGATCTCGTCGACGTTGCAGCACAGGCTTCAAACCCACTCGCCGCTGAACCGAGCCGCAAAGAGCTGTCCTCCTGGATTCGAGGCCTGTCGGAAAAGGACAAAAACGAGTTGCTCATTACTGCGGTCGTGGAACAGGGCGAGCGCTGGCGAAACAACTTCATGCGGCGCTTCCGGCGTAGGGACCTACAGCAACCCTCTGATGTGCGCTTTGCAAACGAACGGCGTAAGGTGGGCAATCTTCTGGCAGCGGCCCGTGCGCGTACGAAGGAGAGGGCCCGGCTACTGAACGAACAGCGCATAGCGGAAGTGGCAAAACGAAGAGCGGAAGACGAGGCAAGCCGGGCTCGGTATCTCGATCAAATGGGACGACGCCAACCGGAAATCTGGAACCAAGTTGCAACGCATATCCAGATGCGGCAGCCCAAAGATTATGACAAAGCGGTCAGTTTGCTAACCGACCTGCATGATCTCGCAGTCCGCCTCGGCCAGACGGCAGGATTTCAAACAGAACTGGAGAGGATCCGGCAAGTACACGCCGCCAAGGAGAGCTTCCTGCGTCGACTTGCCAAGGCAAACTTGTAGGTAGCAAGCAAGTTCACATGGCTTGCCAAGTGTGCCAATCGTAGACGTGTCTAAATCTAGGGGTTCACCCCATTCAGGTGTGCCATAAGTGTGCCGTACCATTCGATCCCATATGCGCTAACTTGCTTCTTTTCAATACCAGACCAAATTGCTCCCGTGCGGGCTTGATTGTCGGTAAGTCATTGATTCTTAAAAGTGGTAAGACGTGGAAGGCCCTATCAGGCTCGCCTACTCTTAATCAGTAGGTTGTAGGTTCGATTCCTACCGCGCTCACCATCTTTTAGAATCAATCACCTACGGAGGAATCGCATCTCATCCGAAATTTCCTCTCTCGTCAGCATTTGATAGCCGCACATTTGTTTTCATGCATTTGCGAAAACTGTTGAACAACTGACCTGGAATCAGTTGTTCGATCGGGGCGTTGGCGAATACATTCGAATAATCAAGAGGATGCGTGTTCTGCAAAAATGTGTGGACAGAGTAGGGCTGTGGCCGAGCACTGATTCAGAATCAGTTGTTTGATCAACGGAATCAACAGTCCGGCTCAAGCGCGCTGAACAAAGAGGGGTAGTTCATTTGGTTAAAACGCCTGCGCCTCGCCGGGATTTGGGGCTCCTGGTGACCTGACTCGCCCACTCCCATTCGGCAAGCCAGTTTCTGCGGCATCTCCCTTCACATTGGAATTCCGACATTCTTCCACCGCATTGTGGGCAGACCAAGTTAATGATTGACGAGATGACGTGCGCATTCGATTCACCCGGCAGTGTGTCAAAGGTGCTCATAATCATTCTCCTATCCAGAGAGCTTAAAAAGATGCGAGGGGCAGAACAGAGGCCGCAAAAGACGGAGATGCGCCGCGGGTTTTCGGCTCTCAGTAGCCCGTCGTGTTGGCTGCGGAGTCCGTCTTGGCCCTAAATGCTTGCCGCCTCGCTCAGCTTCGAGAGTGCAAGCTCAATGCCAATGCGAAAACAATGAATAAGCGCCGTTAACAAAGCACTTTCGAGTGCGGCCCAGAAATTAAGTATGCTGCCCCTGCCCCGCAGTAGGCATGTGCCCAGATGTGGTCTCAACTCGGCACTTGCCGTGCGGTCAACTTCCGAGAGCGCAAGCCATGCAAATACATGAAGAGTCAAGGACGTTGAAGACTTCACCTCACGCTTCAGTCAATTGGCATCGGGATTGCGATCTAACACAAGCGATCGGGGTCTGCTCTTCGGCGAACGGTCGTTCGTAGGAGCGAATCGTCAGGACCACGAAAGAAAACGGGAGGAGCGATTCATGCGGAGGCTAATAGCTCTAGTCGGTTTGTGTCTGCTCACATTTCCGGCTTTTTGCCAGTCCACATCAAAGTATCAAGTAGCCATTATTACTGAGGTCAAGCCGCGTCAGGCTGCAGGAAACGATGCGTCCGATCTCACGAGCTATGACGTTTCCGTCAAAGTGGGCGACACCATGTACGTGGTTCTGTACACGCAGCCGTTGGGCGAACTCCCCGCGAAGTACGTTACCGGGCACGAACTGCTGGTGCTGGTCGGGAAGAACACAATTACCTACAACGACATGTTGGGCCGGTCGCTTCAGGTGCCGATAGAAAGCCAAAGGCCCCTAACAGCCCGTGGCAGAACTATGGAAAATGCGCGAGCGGTGACGAGGTGTACGGCACCGGAAAGAGGGTGCCATCCGCAGGCTAGTCGGGCGACTAGGCTGCCGGGTGAAGAAACCGCCCGCCATCCAGCATGACAAAGAGCGTAAGAGTCGCGAAAATACTTGTCCAGCGCGGTTTTTCAACTCCCGCGGCGTACCCGCTCCCAGCAACTTGCGCAGAATCAGACTCAAGTTGAACGCTCCGACATGGACCAGTTGCCGCTTCAGAATGTTCTCCCGCCCTCGCAGATGGCAGCGTCGCATCCCGCCCGTCTCGTAGCAGTGCGCGAAGCTGCGTTCGATCAACTCGCCGCGCCGTCGCAGTAAGCTCTTGCCGTACTCGCCCCGCACCCGTCGCCGGTTCTGGTACACCGCCTGCTGCTCTGCACGCTGACCTTGCCAGTCGCGCCGCCCTTTCGGCTTCTTCTCCGGTATGTAACTGCGCACATCGTAACTCTTCATCCGCTGGACCACCGCACTACTGTGGTAGCCCTTATCCGTCACCAGTTCTTCGATCCCCTGCAAATGGACCTTCGGTTTGTTTTGGGGCCGCGACTCGGCCTCGCGTCGGATCTGTTCTGCTATCTGCTCACCGGCCTCGCACAAGGTTTCATCCAGCGTGGTCGTATCCCCCTGGTCGGCGGCCTGCAGCGTCACCGCCACAATGGCTCCCGTGTCCATGTCCACGGCGTGCTCCGCCTTGTGCGCCAAGTGGGTCCGCCCATCCTTCATCTTCGCTATCCGCGCGTCCCCGTCCGCCGGACTCTTCCATTCCTTGTTCGAGGTTCGCTTCTTGCGCTTCCGGTCCAACCGCACCAGGTCCTCGCGGCTCGGCGTGTCGATCCCGGACGCCTTCGCCAATCCCCGCAAGAACTCGTCGTAGGTCTGCCCAGTATCGCGCCGCACAATCGACCGCATCGCCGCATTCGCTTCCAAGGTGGTCGCATCGATGCCCATCCGCTGTCCCTTCAGCAATCCCCGTTCGGCCAACAATCCCAGCACCCACCCAAACACCTCGCGATGCCGATCGATGTCGATCAAGCGCCGGGTCCGCGAGATCGTCGAGTGATCCGGGGTTTGCTCGTCCAGGCCAATCCCCAGAAACCGTCGTAGCGCTAGCGAATCAGCCAGCCGCCATGCGATCCCACGCTCGCTATCGATGCCCTCGAAATATCCGATCAGCAGCGCCCGAAAGTAAATTCCAGGTCGCAGCGATGGCCGTCCCAGCCGCGCGTGATAGAAACGGGCACACAATCCTTCCACCAACTCATCGAACCCTGCACTCTCCAGTAACTCATTCAACCGCTTATAGAAAGGATGCCCGGGCGCTACCGCCAACTCCCTATGCGCGATCCAGATGTCTTCTTGCTTCTCCCCGCCGCTCCTCTTGCTCATCGCCATGCGCGCATTCTACGAACTATCCCCTGTGGATCACATCCCTTTTTCTTTCACGTACCAGACTTGCACCACGGGCTGCTAACCGAACCTAAGCAATCGAAATAGAGCGTGCTGCCTGCGGCAGAATCATGCTCGAGGAGCTCTTTCAGGAGTTACATGTCGACGCAGCGATTCGAGTCGATTTGGAGGAAGAATGTATCGTTTATTTGTTCGAAGGAACCAAAAGAGCAGCTGCTTCTACGGATATGCACTTATCAGTCTCTGGGCATTACTGTCGACAAACCACACTTTCTAGCCGGCCCATTCTCTCTTACATTCGCACGAAGGAACCTCTGCCTTGTCGCAACACTGGTCTAGCCATACTGGAAATTGCAAACTGTTATGTTCTCCTATTGCTTAGTTAGCGATCGGACAGCAGGAGTGGGTTCGGAAAGCTTAGGAAATTCCCCGAGGAGTACTCGACCCTGCTCGGGCGCGTCCGTCACGGCAAATTACGCCCGCGGTGGCACGCGATTGTTTTGGGGGGATGATTGTGGTTACGAACCATAGCCGTCAGACGGCTGGGATTATGTGCCGCTTTGCAAGAGCCTCAATTTCAGGTTCAGTAACCGCTGAGAGGTCTGCGCTTTCGGTAGCGATGACCTGTCGAGAAATCTCGGGATGATGGGTCTTCAAGTACTCTTTCAAGAAGTCGGCGGCGTTGCTTTTTCCGGTGGCGTGACCGATGAGGACGATCTCATTTGCCGGAGTGATAGCTTTCGCGATCTCCTCGTAAAACGAGTCCTCCTCCGGTACGCGCTCGCCGCGGTAGTGCGCTTCCTTTCGATGAATCAGATGATGATGGAAATTGTAAGGATCGTAAGGTTGCACCTTGTGTTCGTCCGCTGGGCGACTTCCTCCGAACCCCTGGTAGACATGGGCGGCGTGGTGGTCGATGACGACAATCATCCGGCTGGGCTGGGCCGGTTCTTCCGCGTGTGAACGAGGTCCGGCTTCCTTCAAGAATTTACGCAGCCGAGAAACTTCCTCCGAACCAAGATCATGTGTCTGCGGCCTCTTGAAAAAGACGCGTTGGCTACCGACGCGGAATACAAATTCATCGCCTCCATGCGGTTGGACCTCACCCAGGTGCTCGACCAGTTCGACAGCCTCGCTCCAACTTAGGTTATGGGGTAGCTTGCCGTTGAGAAGATTCTGGTACAGCGATTCGAGGTGCTTGCTCATAGCGCGTTCTCCCTCACTAAAAGAGTTTTCTAATCTCGGTCGACGTGCATCGCGAACGATTGCGATCAAGCTGGGGTAAAGGGGTAATGCGTCAAGTCTTCTTCGCCTTCACGGGAGGCACCAGAGCGACAGCGGCCTCGGTCGTGAGCAGAAGGAAAGTGAATGTCTCCTGTAGGTACAGACGGACCGCGGCATCATTGTGGTTGAGGTAGCCGATGGAGACGTCCTGCCCGATGTGTAGTTCGAAATCACCACCACGAGTTGTTAGCACAAAAGCGCCGGCGATGGCGGGCGCCCAGATGATTTGATCTTTGACCAGCCGCTTGACGTGCTCCAACACAGGGTATCCGTGGTCGCTGGTTTCGGCGAGTGCGGTGTAGGCGTCGGCGCCGAGGAGCACCGAGTAGGGGCCATTGACCCCGACAAGACGCAACTGGCTCAAGCTTTGAGCGATGGCATCGGGGTACTCGCGAACGTCGGCGGGAAGCGTCTTGATGGGATTGCTGGTGCCCTGGCGGATGCCCCCAATGCTGGCGGCGGCATACCCGTCGAATATGGCGGCGTCCTCGGCAAAGGCAATCTGCCGCGCAGCGTCCTTGGCCGGTTGCCAGTCGGAGTCGTTCGCGCCCCGATCGACATCGTCGATACTTTTGCGATCCAGTTCGAACGGAACACGTAGTTCGACTAACGCCTTCACCTCTCGCTGGCTCGCGACGATGCCTTTCGCCGGTGCAGCGATTGTCCTCAGGTGGCCGGTGCCGATCGCAGAAAGGCGCACTACCGGCCGGGCCCTTCAGGTCGACAACGCGCCGTCCGGCGAGATAGCGCTTGAGCGTTCGTGATGTTTCCTCTTCGATTTGAGCCCATGCCGAATCGGAAATGGGGGCAAGTTCACGATGGAGATTATTCATGTGGTACGTCTCCTTTGAGAGATCCGATGCGGAGCGAACCCTCGCGCACAGATGGGATGGATGGAGAAGGTTCGACAGCCGCAGGCGCCGCAGGGGATTCCGCAACCGCTGGCTGGGTCTGATCTTCGGTTACGTTCTCCAGAAATGTCGCCGACGGCACAAAGAACAAGTTTCCGGTCACGGCGCGGCTGAAGTCCAGTAGCCGGTCGTAGTTGCCGGGAGGGCGGCCGATGAACATGTTCTCGAGCATCTGTTCGATGGTGCGGGGCGAACGGCTGTAGCCGATAAAATAAGTGCCAAATTCACCGTAACCCGGCCTGCCGAAGGGCATGTTGTCACGAAGGATCTTGATCTCTTTTCCGTTCTCGACGATTGTGGTGAGCGCGTTGTGCGCCGACGTTGGCTTGACCGAATCATCCAATTCGATATCGGAAAGCTTGGTGCGGCCGATGATGCGTTCCTGCGCCTCGGTGGGGAGAGCATTCCATGCGTCCAGATCGTGGAGATATTTCTGAACGATGACATAGCTGCCGCCCCCAAACGTAGCGTCCTCATCCCCGATAAGCACTGCTTCGGCTGCCGCCACGCCCCTCGGATTCTCCGTCCCGTCGACAAAACCCAGTAGATCCCGTTCGTCGAAATAACGGAAACCCTGCACTTCGTCCACCGGGGAAATGGCATTTCCGAGACGCGCCATAATCTGCGTCGCTAGTTCGAAAGATAGGTCCATGCGCTTGGCGCGGATGTGGAAAAGCAAGTCGCCCGGCGTCGAGACTGCATGGCGCGCTCCCGCACGAATCTCCCGGAACGGATGCAGCTCTGCCGGCCGCGGCCGCCCGAAGAGGCCGTCCCACGCGTCGGATCCAAACCCGATGACGCAGGAAAGTCCTCCCTCCAGGTCGCGAAACTCCACGGCGCGCACCAAAGCAGCGAGATCTCCGCAGAACGAGCGCAGGGTGGCTCGATTTTCAGCGCCGGGATTGAGCGTCGCGACCAGGAAGATCGCGGCGCGAGTGAGCGGCGCTGCCACTGCCTGTGCGAGGGCAGGCGATCTACCGGCCCCTTCGGGTGTGTTTGTCGGATCGGGCTTCATCGTGTGTCGAGCCTGCCTTCTTGATAACCTTCCTACGCATATAGGAACGGTCGCTCTCCGTGGCTACTCCAGAAATAGGCGAGAATGATCACACTTGCCACCGCCGCGTACGCACACCATAACGACGTGAACGCGTACCGCTTGACCTCCATTACAACCAGCAGAATCGCCAGGTTTGCCGCCCCGAAGATTACCATCATTTTGATCTTTGAAAAAAATAGCGAACCACAAGTTGCGATTACGTAAACCAGCGCAACCGCCATATTATTGGTCGCTTGATTGATGTACACGATACTGTTTCCTTTGACGTACAGCTGTAATGGGAATGCCGTCAGCGCCCACAAAATATAGAGCGTGGTTGCTCCGCCAAGTACGAGGAACGGCAACATCCTTCTCCGGCTCTCTGCATTCGGCTCGAACAGGAGCACGCTGAGCGGCAGCAAGAAGGGGAGGAGTCCTTGCGCATAAAGCATGAACGCCGCACCCATGTCATGTGCCACAGCGGGCGAAAGTATCCCATCCAATCCCAGCCAGACGAATCCCTCCATAAACTGATGAACGGCGAATAGCATGGGAAGCGCTGCGAAAAGCAGTTCGCGCCGGTGCTTCACCTTGGTCAAGGTGACGACTCCGACGGCGCCCAGAACTCCGCTGCCTACGAAATTCGCGGTGGCTGAGAAACACATACCTGGTCCATCCTCCGTCGCGGAAAGCACGCAAATGCCTATTAAGAGTTGTGGTTTCTTGGATCATCTTGCGCACTGAGGTATTCAAGTCCAAGCGGCCCAATCGCCGTCACTTGGGTTACGTACTCACTGGATTTCGCCCAGTGAAAATGAGACGTATTGCCCGGCAGAACGACGACGCTTCCAGGCGGATATGCCTCCAGCTTTTCCGCATTGAACTGATCGCCCAGACCGATGTAGAAAACGCCTGAAATCACTGTGTAGACTCGATCCTCCGGGTGTCGGTGAGGCATCAGTTTAACGCCGTGGGGTACTCGGACCCTGATCGTGTAGGGGCCAGATTCCGATGGCGCACCCACGATGACGGCCAGGCGGACCGAAGGTGGGAACGCCGCGAAGGGCTTCCAGTTGATGTCCTCGGACAGGACCGATTTGAAAACGTCTTGGCCTGGCTGATGCGCTGCAACCGCCCGTTGTTGTGCTCCTGTAATCACTGCTGTTGTCTCATTTGGCATATAACGCTCCTCGTAATTTAGGCGCGGTACACATTCCCGATTGGACAGAGGTGAACGTTGGGGCTGCATGCTTGATGGTGTCACTCGGCGGCGCCGCGCCGGGCACTTGATTTCGAAGCACGCAGCGGTTCAACGCTTTTGGTACGGGTGAAAGATGTAGTCCTTCGCCTTCACTGGCGTATGGCACGCATATCCGCAGTCCGAGGGGCTTTTGGGATCGGGCGTGAACTTATCCGATGCTGCATCGTAGTTGAACACCGCGTATCCCCACCCGCCGCTTTTCGAAAATCTCTTGCTGTCCTTTTCCATCACGAAAGCTTCCTTGAAGACGTCTGGCACATCCACGACGAAGGGAGCCTCCGTGCTCTTCTTCGGCGTCCACTGGAGCTTCACGATCATGGAGCCGTCCGGGAAAGGCTGGCCGTTAAGCGGAATGCCGGCCTTGAACGCCTTGATCATGGTCGGATTGCCAACGATCACCTTGAGCCTTTCGTCGGTGTGGGCAGAAGAGACGACTGCCCAGTCCTCGTATCCCCGGAAGTCAGAGAACGCGATTCCGCTCGGCGATTTCAGCGAGTACTTGTCGAAGTCTTGGCTTTGCGCGTAAAGAACCACGGCGCCGAGGACGGCGAGCACTGCCACGGCTGTCGCAACGATGGTAAAGCCGCCGATACGCTTTACGGCCGTGCGTGCTTCTATCCTCTGTTCTTGTTGTTCTGGCGGCACAGATTTCGTCACAAGTTCAGACATGGTGTGCTCTCCTCACAAATAAAGTTTGCAAAGCCCGATCAACGTGCATCTCGAACGATTGCAATTAGGCCAGAGGTGAGGGGCCCAAAACAATTGGACCATGGTATCGGCGATACCTTCGTATCGAGCGTGCTGGAGGAGGTTTCCTTCGCTTCGATCGACTTTCAGGCTGGCTCGATGGAGAAAAGCCGTATGCCCCAGGCATAAACACACGGCAATCGATACGAAGGTATGGGCAATACCATCGTCCAATTGCGCGGCCCGTTTTGTTCTGGCTGAATGGTCACGGAGGAAAATTCCATGGCGACCATGAGCGCAGCTATCAAACTCCCACAGATGAACGCACCTACCGCACAGATTCGCCTGGCTCGCCGGTCGCCCGCC
>CAVZWK010000019.1:0-41163 GCA_963778995.1 Terriglobia bacterium | reverse complement strand
CTGGCCACGACATTGTAACTAGACTCTCTGCTGCGCTGCGACCCTGCCCCCGTGCTCTCAATACTCGATCTTGGCCTCAGCCTCGGCTAGACCTCGGAGAACATGATCTCGGAGAACATGATCTTGAGGCAACCGAACATTTAGAATAGGCTGGGATTCATGCGCTCGACCGTCCAGCGAACCGAGAATCGCCCTCGGAGCGGGAGATTCGATTGTGGACGGGGCTGAACTCAAGATTCTTTGACCCTGGCCTTCTGCTTGGCAACCAAGCGCTGCATAAACTTGGGCCCTTCTTTCTTGTAGGCCTGCACACCCTCAGACAGGAGCAGTTCGCAAACCGGCGAAATGCTCCTCGCTTCGCTGTCTGCGATCCCTTGAATCTCGTTCTTCAGATCGGGTGAACCCCGGAACGCCAAGAAGCCTTTCTTCGTCGTCACAACACAGACTATAGCTTCGACATAAACGAAGGGACAACCAAGATTAGATTGAATTTGAGTAGTATCATGACCGAAGTCTTCGTTTTCACGCCAAGAATATGTTTTTCCTTACACCGGGAGAAGGGACGGTGTCCCGTAACCCTGAGCAATACTCTGCTCGAGCGCCTCATGCTGTGGAGTTGCATCTGGATATCTGGGACAGCGACACGTACGGGCTGCCATCGTCGCCAGGTTTGTTCTCCGTAGACCGAACCAGAGCGGCATCAGTGGAACGGACTCGCGTTTCCCGCCCTCGCCGATGAAGACGCGTTTCTCCTTCAGGTCTTCAGGTCTTAGACGCGTGCCAAAATCTCTAGTGCAGTGCGTCAAACTAGAGCGTTACTGTTTTATCTTCTAAGTGGTGCGGCGACAGACAGCACGTTTCACTTTTTCCAGCAATCAACGTCGGACTCAACAGCTTGCTCGGTCCCGTACCCTGCCAGCCGGCTACGGGCTTTCACTGACAAGCTCGATCTAGATGCCGATGGCCATGATGAGCTTCCTTCCACATCGTCGGAAGACGCCGCGCCGCAGACCAGATTCTCCCACGTCATGTCGCTGAAAGCAACGCTTCCACCATGTTCAGCCTACGACGCGCTCGTGGCTAGTGCAGTCCAGGTCGAAAGCGACGGATGTCGTGCCTCCAGCGCTTCACTTTGGGATGCTTATGGGTGGCGTAGCCACCGCAAATCAAGTGCAGCTGCCGGTCGGGGGGTATGGTCTGGCCACTCAGGCGGAGAAACTTGAGCCATTCCTAATGGCGATGCCGCTCTTGGCATCAGGCCAAAGACCTCGCCGTTAGCCGCATTCAGAGTCGGCGAACAGAGGCCGTCTCGACCGCTACCGCTTGTAGTCGTGGGTCATGGTCAGCGCCGCATCCGCGCTTCAGCAGCAGAGCCGGGTCGGGCACGATCCAAGGCTTGAATCTGGCTCTTCTCGTCGGCGCACAACACCAGCGCGTGCTCCGGCGGATCGAGATACAGACCAACGACGTCTTCCAGTTTCTCAGCGAACGCAGGATCGTGCTCGATCCTGAACGCTTCCACGCGATGCGGTTTCGATCCGTGGGCGAGCCGATGCGCCGCACGCTGGCTTCGCTAATACCGACCTGCCGCACGCTTTCTTGATGCCGCGCTGACTCCAGTGAGCGGCCGCGTTCATCGGATGAACCACGGCGCGCGGTCATGGTCACCAGTCGCGCTTCGTCAGGCTGGCCCCGATGATGGTATCGCTATGTTCGCCTCGACAGCAGATTCATATCATCCTCGACAACCTCTCCGCCCACAAAACCCAGCGCCAGTTAGCGACTTCCCAGCGGGAACACCTTCCTCGGCGTGCATCGCTTCAGGCTTGCACCGATCTCCTTATTCCTCTTGGCTCAACCAAGTCGAGGCTCTGTCCAACAACATCGAATGCGAGCGTCGTTCCCGCCACCCGCACCGGGAGAGATCGGCTACCTGACCTGGGACTCCAGCAAACGTCCGCTCGTTCCGCACTCAACGCCTAATCGGCCCAGGCGCGCTTCGCATCCAGCAAATATCTCCGTCCCTTCATCAGACGCTCGTACGATGGACTAAAGGTTGCTACTTGCGACGCACTACGCTAGTTCCAATCGATACAGAGATGTGGGGCGCGTCAACCAACTGAGAGCTTACCTGGGATTGGTCAATCCGCCTCCCAGGTCAATGTGTAGTATGCGGGAACGATTGCGAGGGGTCGCTTACCCTCAATTGCGCGGCGGTCGAGGCAGAGAGTGTGATGTACGCCGTGCCATTTAGGCCGGGCACCCCAATCCCGGTCGCTGTTATGGTCTGGCGGCCGGCAATCATCAAAGTAGCACCATTGGTGAATGTATGTGAGCCGGCATCAGCCGCTGTGAAATAGTAGTCGGCCGGAAGGACTGCGGCACTATCGGAACTGGTGAAATGTATGCCGGCGTTGATAGCCGTGTCCCGGCTCCCGCCGACCATCGCCGTAACCGTCACTGTGAAGGGCGAACCGGCTGTTGCAGTAGAGGGAACGCCGATGTCAAGAATCGCGTGCGGCGTGCCACAGCCGAATGTCACCACTCCTGCCACAGCTGTGGTAAGAGCCCATATCCTCGGTGTGGCTAGTACGTGCCACAGTCGCAAACTGTAAGACTCGTTCGGATATCTCGCATCGAGGCGCCCGAAAGCTTTCGCGTTAGCCACTTTATCTTCTCCTGGTAGCCGGCGACAATGCACCGACAGAACAGTGATCGACGACACCGTCATCCGAAGGTGTCGCAATCACAGTCTCTGATGCCGAGGCTTACCGTGAGGCATTGTGTTTGGACCTGCCCACGCGGATATCTACACCAGCGATGGGCCCATAAACATTAATGCCATAGTTCGGATACTTCGGCTCGGATAAGTAAAGATTGGATATATGCATGTAATTCACGCCAGCTGAAATTGAAAATCGGGGATTGAAGTTGTATCGGATTCCACTTCCCATGTTGAGCGTGAACGTAAAGTCCTGTCCTTGCGCAAAAACCACCCCGAGGGGTTCCTTCGCATTGATAATGCCAAACCCCAGCCGACCGTCGAGGTAAGGAACAATCCTCCAGCGAGGCTGAACAAAATTTCGTCTCATACCCATAATGTAAGCGACGTAGTGGGTTTCAGGGCCGCGAGGAATTGCAACGATGGCTCCACTGAAAGAAAGATCCCAATTGCCACGCAGGACCGAAGGTCCCCCCACATCGTCAAATTGCCATCGGAGAGAAGCAATGTTGGGGACGAGAGTGTAGTTGAGAGGCGTCTTGTTGTATCCATCCCCTAGAAGAAAGTCAAAAACAAAGGGAATATTGACGGGAAGCCATCCCGATTCAAAAGAGAGGTCAAGTCTATTCTTGTAATAGATTTCTCGGTTGAAATCCGCTTTTGTGGAGACCACTGCAGTTTTATCGTAAGGTTGGCTCGTTGAATCTTGGGCAATCGATTTCGCCGCCTGAGTGAGACAAGCCAATACCACGGTGAAGAGGATTAGCTTACGAACTCTGATCTGGTCTTTTCCCATGTCCATCGTTAAAAGTGAAAAATCCACTCTTTCTGGGATGTCCTAAACGGAGATTCCCTTCTTGATCTCGAGAACCACAGCATCGAACACTCGTTCCTCCGTCCTTTACAACATGAAATGGGCGAATCCACGGCCCGACATTTATCGCTATACTCATTGGAATAAGTCACGCCTAGTTAGTTACCACCCAGTTCAGTGACATCGGTTCCGGTGTAACAGCGCTGGTAGCGCACTGAACAAAGTTCACGTGTCCACTTGTCAGCCATCCGTTTATGGTTAGGGGGCTGCGTCCATACCCTGCTACACCGACCGGACTGGACGCCAGATTCCATGTGATGTGCATCGATGGCGTCACGCCGGAAGCAGCTACGGTAACCACTGATGAGCAAACGTCCGCGCTTAATGCTCCCGTCGGCATCGCCGTGGTTCCAGCAGCGACGGGCCCACACCCGCTTCCGTCCGCTTTGGCATAAGTTCCCATAGCACATCCCTTGATACTCAGGCCAGCACCGGCTGTGATCAGGCCGCTAGTTTGGTAGGCTCCGATATATTCGAAGGTTGTGCCACGCCAGGTTCCAGCGAATGGACCCGAGATATCCCCTCCGGGCTGATAGTCCTTGACGTAAACCCGCTGACAACAAGTCGTCGACCCCGTAACCTTCACGACGGGAATCGACTCTTTCGAAGAGAAAGCCGTCCCAGTGATGCTGATGCTGTTGGAATTATTAGGTACCTCAGACGCTTCATTGATGAATTCGGCTCGCGCGGAAGGAGCCATATTCTCGTAGAAATCTCCGCCGGAGATATTCAGCGTACAATTCGCACACTTTGCGCCGAGCGTAACGAAATCGTTGGGCGTCGGGTAAACCGGATTCTCAAAGTGATCAGAGACCAAGTCGATGACTGCGTTGGCTGTGTTGATCGTCATCCCGCACTGATCGAACGAGACGCCAAAGAACTTGAGGCTCCCACTGCTTTGTATGTCCACGCACGCAGTGGCGTAACCGGCATTGGCTGGAATGGGATTGTTGGTGATCCCTCCGCCGATGAAACTGATGTTCTCCCCAAACTCAAAGAGTCCCGGGGGCACATAGAGGTTGTGCATGCCACTGCCGATTCCGTTGTCATGGATCAAATTGTTAAGAAACGTGAGGATGTAGGAGTTATTCCCAAACTGTAAACCGACTCCGAAATTGGAAATGTTGTTTGCAGTGAAACTGCCCAGGATCGCGCTATTTGCATGAGTAGGACCACCTACCAGCAAGCCGACCGTCGAGGTACTAACCCCCGGACCCGCCAAAGTACAGCCATTCAACTGGGCACCGAGGCTTTGGGCGATGGTGACTGCGATGCCCGTTGTTGGAGTGTAATTCAAGACCGTTGGACCTGTGATCTTCTGACGGCCAGTGCCTCCTGCATCGCAATCCAGCGTTACAGGTTTAGCGTTGCCAACAATCGCGATGGGAGTGGCGTAACGGTAGGTTCCAGCAGTGACGTGAATATGTCCACCTCCCGGAGGCAAGGCCGCGTAAGCTGCGTTGATCTGTGCACCGATGTCGCCGCCCCCCCATACAGATGCACATGAGCCGCCGACGTAGGAAATGTTGTTAACGGAGCAAGTTTGAGCAAAAGCAGAGCCCAAAAGAACAACGAAGACAAAAATAGTTTTCCAAGCGTCCATCGTGATTGATGCCCTTCCCATCTTGAACCCCCTATAACGCAATAGTTGTTGCCTTCCGTCTTGCAGAAGGATTCTTGCCCAGGTTTCCTTCCTCATCTCGTAATCGAACGCCGCCAGAAGGAGGAACAGTTTACTCCTGGTAGCGCCACTCCTACACCCCAGTCGGTCGTTTGCTCGATGGAGGTTTTTCTCGACCACTGCGTCCCCCTAAAGGACGCTGTCCAGAGCCTCAGCACACCGGTAATGTCCAGTGTGTTGGAGATATTGGACCGGTAGACTTCAATGCGTTCTGGCGATTCGCAGCGTACCGAGCGCGCCTACAATCAAGCCTCCGGTAGAGCGTGATGGCCGCCATTGTGGGGACAGCCAACCAAGCGACAAAGAACGCTACTGACGTCGACTCGGGTTCCAGCGGCGCAGAGAGGCTGCCACGACGGAGAAAGTAGCGGTCTGGCCCAGAGTACTACACTGGTTTGCGGGTTGCGCCCTGATGAGAGGGGGTGTAACGACTCCCACCCGCATCCCGAACAGACCAAGGTAAGAGCAAGTGAACACGCAGCGACAAACCGTCTCCGTCGCACGAACGTCCTCCATGACATTATTGAACTGCGCCAAGTCGGTTGTGTAGTTCGGCTTCAAGCAACCCCCAAACAGCCCAAGCGTGCTCCTCAATTCAATCCTGCTCCTCTGCGCCAATCGCCAGCTTTTCGTTTGTGCGGGGACACCAGAGTCAACTCGCGCATCCGCAACTATCAACCTGCGAAACTCATTGCTGCCAGGTCACTCCTGGGTAGAGGCTCGGCAGGCGGTAGCCGCGGTAAGCATTTTCGCCTGTTGTGGCTAGCTGCCACACGACTTGCGGATTGTCGGTCTGCGTGACCTCCATGATTTGCGACGTCGCGACGCCGTTCACAGTCGTCATATCAAATTCAACATTGCCATTGCTAAGGACTCCAGCACTTCCCCCCCAAAAAGAGTAGAAACCACTCAGATCTTCCCAAAGGAGGCTGGCAGTGTAGGTGCTCTCGTCTATCTGGAAAATTGCAGCGCGGCTATAGCAGGCTGGCGTCGTAGTACCGGTTCCACACTGTACTCCGCTGGAATCGGTGCGAAAATCTCCATTGTCCATGACTGCCAACGTCATTTGCGAGCCGTTCGTACTTAGCAGGTTCGGATAATGCTGAGAGTAGAACCATTGAGTCGGATCGCTGTTGGACAATGTGAAGAAGTTTCCAACGTCTCCCGGCAGTGAGGGGCCCAACTGCCACAAAATATTTCCCGAACCGGCGCCATCCGCGTAATCGATCTTTAGAACCCAGCTTTGGGCGCGCACCGAAAGTAGAAGGCTGCCATCGGGCGTGTAGACAATCGCATTGCTGTGGGTCCAGTCGGGCAATCCGAAATACGGATGCCGATTGACGTCGAGGTGATCAAACGAATTCCAGGCCCAGACCACATTGCCCTTGAGATCGATGTCGACCAGGGCGTCTCCGATGACGTCGGTGGTTCCGGGGTAACCCGGAAGGTCGGTAAAACTTTTTGTCGTAAGGACGAGGCCGATCCAGTGGCCGTTGGGCAGAACCAGCATATCGTGGTGAAATGGAGACTCTGCGGGCCCTATGGGTTGCGGTGGGACCGTAAAATCGTAGCCCTGGGCCTGCAATGATTGATTCACTTGTGCAATTGGAACATCGCGAATTGTATTGCATGCCAAATCCACTTCGCGCAGATCAGTTTGCAAGTTAAGTATGAAATGGCCATTCGGCATTGGCTTGAGGGGCACGGCATCGGGAGGACAGTACCAGATGACGTTCCCTTGAAGATCGGTGACCACCGATGCCAACATGCTCGTCGCGGGAGGCTCAACCAGACTCAATAATTCCACTCCTGGCGCTGGTGAAAGGTTCGGGGTAGGGCGAGTGACGGAGATGCCGGGTGGCGTAAGAGATGAAGGCAGCGGACCCGTAGTAAACGTCTGATCCTGATCGACCCACGAGCCATCTGTCCAATCCACATGCGCCCGCATATGGTATGTCGTCTGCGGTTTCATGCCGGCCACCAGAATGTTAAGGGTTTGGCCACCAGGGGTTGTTCCCGAACTCGTGATCACCGACGTTTGTCGGCCATAAGCAGTGTCCGTTCCAAACTCGACCCATGCTGTCAATCCCGGGTGAAAGTGCCGGATGCTGTATTGCGCGACCAATGGGTGGGAGGTAGCAGAGACGACAGTAATCGGCGGAGTGAAATTCCCGCCCCCGCATCCGAGCGACGCGAAAGTAAATAGAGTTGCAACAGAAAGGTACAAGACCCGCAGCGAATGTTTCAAATGTGGACACCCCCATCACAGACTCAGATCCTTCATGACCTTTCTTCACGGTCCTACGGACGGCTCAGATGGACCGCGCGATCCGGCCGGATAGCATCAATAGCTCATTGGATCCGAACCGCAGTGCGCACGGTCTTACGCAGGTAATTCACGCTGGTCTTTTCGACAGCGTTACGGCCAACCGCTAAAGTGAAGATGAAGGATGGAACTCTAATCATTAACGGCTACGCACCTCAGCAGAAGGGGTAGCTCTGCAAGAGGCGCGTGGGGTCTCACCGCTGCCACGTTACTCCAGGATAAAGGCTCGGTATACGATAGCCGCGATATGCATTGTCCCCCGTGACATTCAGTTGCCACACGGTCTGTGGAGTGTCGCTCTGCGTGACCTCCATAATTTGCGATGTGCTAGCACCAAATACCGACGTCATATCAAATTCAACATTCCCGTTGCTAAGAACGCCAGCACTTCCTCCCCACGGGGAATATATGCCAGGTGTATCGTGCCAGACCAAGGTGGCGAGATTTGTGCTTTCGTCAACTTGGAAAATTGCAGAGCGGCTGTAGCAGAGTGGCGACGTCGAAGAAGCCCCACACTGCACCCCGTTGGAATCAGTCCGATAGTTTCCGTTGTCCATGACGGCAAACGTCATTTGCGAATCCGTGGCACTGATCAGGCTTGGGTAATGCTGCGAATAGAACCAATCCGTTGGATCACCACTCGACAGAGTGAAGTCTCCATCCGGTCCCAGCTTCCACAACACATCGCCCGTTCCCGCGCCGTTCGCATAGTCTAGCTTCAGAATCCAGCTTTGGGCGCGCATCGAAAGCAGAAGGTTCCCGTCTGGTGTGTAGACCATCGCATTACTGTGGGTCCAATCGGGCAAGGCGAAATAGGGATGCCGATTGACGTCCAGGTGATCAAAGGAGGACCACGCCCAGGCTACATTCCCGTTCAAATCAATGTCGACGAGCGCGTCTCCCACGACCTGTGTGTCCCCTGGATAGCCCGTCAAATCGGTGAAGGTTTTCGCCACCTCACAGAGGGCAATCCAGTGGCCATTGGGTAGAACCAGCACGTCATGATGGAATTGTCCCCCGCCGGGCACTCCGAGCGAAGGCGGGATCGTAAAAGTATAGCCTTGGGCCTGCAACGATTGGTTCACTTGATCCACAGAGACATCGCGGATGGTGGTGCAAGTCAAATCCACTTCCAGCAAGTGCGGGGTGCTGTTAAGTATGAAATGGCCGTTCGGCATAAGCTTGATGGGAATGGTGCTCTGAGGACAGTACCAGATGAGATTCCCTTGAAGATCGAGAGCCACAGCCTGCAACGTAGCAGCATTCGTAACCGAAAGAACGTTCAGCAATTCCACGCCTGGCGCCGGTGCCGCGCCGGGAACAGTAGTGAGGGTGACTTGGAATCCCGCGCGACGGTTGCGAAGCGGGCAGCGAACCCGTTGTAAACGTATGGTCCTGATCAACCAATGAACCACCTGGCGAGGTAAGCGTGCGCCCGCATATGGTAAGTGGTTTGTGGCTTCATTCCGGCGACGAGAATATTGAGTGTCTGACCGCCAGGAACCGCCACCGATCCGATATGACCGATGTTTGTCGACCGTAATTTGTGTCGGTTCCAAACTCAACCCAGGCTGTCAACCCTGGCTGAACATGCTTGAGGGTGTATTGTGCCACCAACGGATGAGAAGTAGCGGCAACCACCGTGAGTGGCGGCGCGAAATTGCCCGACCCGCATCCGATCGATGCGAGAGTCAAAAGAACAACCGCAGGCAGACACAATACTGCGAATGAGTTCTTCAAGTGCATAACCTCCCCCGGAACAGTGAAGGAAGCCTTTTTACCTATTGTATTGCATGTGTGTCAAGCGGATTCTCGAAACTCAGCCTCTACTGACGTATGAGTCGACTCCTCAGCGCGACGCTATCGTATTCTTCCCGCCACGATCCTCAGGCAGCACTCTAGAGTGTGCAGGAGTCTGCACACTGCAGATGCGAACCGAACCCGCCTTCAGAGAAGCAAATTCGACGGTCACTGGACAACCACTTGCAGAGCCACATTGTGGCTCCCGCTGTTGGAAGTCCCTGTAATCGTCGCCGCATACGTCCCAGACGGCGTTCCTGGATGAGTTGGACAGATGAAGTGCTACCACCACATCCGACTGAGAGCACAAGAGCCAACACCACGATTGGCATGGCGAGCAGGGGCAAACGTCTGCGATTTCGCGCCCAAACCCAAGTCGAGCCCAGCAACATTAAAGTCCATACCAGCGGCATTGGTCCTGGCGGGAAAGTGATGTCAGGCACGACGCCCGAAGTGGCGGGCGCGGTTGTTCCGACCGTAACGCTTACTGTCTGTGTCCCACTGCCGCTAAGCTGCACCGACGAACTCGACAGGCTGCAGGTCGGCGCAGGAGCTACAGCCGGCGTAATGGTGCAACCCAGATTCACTGTTCCATTGAACGACCCTGTCGGAGCAAGAGCCAGAGTGAACGTTGCAGTTTGTCCCGCACTTATGGTTTGGGAGTTCTGGTGACCCAGGGGCGGTGGCTATTGTGAAATCCGGTTGGACGGACTGAACGGTCAGAGTGACACTCGTGCTGTGCACCGTGCTCCCCGACGTTGCGGTAATGGTAATTGAGTAAGAACCAGGGGCTACCGCTGCCGTAGTGTTGATTGTCAATGTGGAGGTCGGATTCGTACTGCCCGAAGGTGTCACCGATGTTGGATTGAGACTGCATGTCACTCCATTCGTAACGGAAGAGCATGTAAGGGCCACGGCACTATTGAAGCCGTTCAAAGGCGCAATCGTCACGGTCGAAGTCGCTGAACTTCCCGGAGCTACGGAAGCAGGCGAGGTTGGTGTCGATGAGATCTGGAAATCTGGATTTCCCCCCGATTCCACCTCCAACGAGAGTGTCGCAGAGTGCGTAATGCTGCCCGATATTCCAGTCGCAAGCATTGGATAACTTCCAGCAGCCAGGCTGGAAGACGTCGTCACTGTGAGCGTGGAAGTGCCGGTGCCGTCGGTGATTGACGCGGGATTGAAGGAGCAACTCGCGCCGGTAGGCACTTCGGTGCAGGATAGCGTAACGACTCCCGCGAAACCATTGAGCGGAGTAATCGTGATTGTCGAAGTGGCTGAATTCCCGGCCGTGACGGGCGTGGGAGAGAACCCGGAGGCGGACACCTGGAAATTGGGCAGCGGTCCCGACAGGGTCGTGTTCAGAGCCACGCCTATCCCGTAGACTCCGAGGTTTTCCCACGGGAAAATGAGGTCCGGCTGGCCATCGTTATTCATATCCTGAACCAGAACGCTTGACGACATGCCGGTCATTACGGGGACAATAATCAGAGAACCAAATGTGCCGTCGCCGTTACCCAACGAGATCCCGCTGCCGCTGGGGCCTGCAGCGACCGCGTCCAGTTTCCCGTCACCATTGAAGTCGCCAAGCGCATACCCTTGGAAGGCCAACGATGGCTGCAAAGTGAATGTGCCGTCGCCGTTACCCAAGGCAACCTGGACCTCAGACATCAGATCGGGCTTGCCGTTGTTGTTAAGATCGGCGGTAAACTGCGCGACAAAGCCGTCTAAGCTGGTGGGAAAGACTACTGGCTGGAAAGTGCCGTCGCCATTTCCGAAAAGAATTGCAGTCTGCGTGCTCGAACTCACGGCGCCTGAGCCGACTGCAATATCCAGCTTACTGTCACCGTTGAAGTCTGCTACCAACAGAGTGGTATTCCCAGCGTCGTAGTAGGGAACCGGAGCCTGAAAAGTTCCATCCCCATTGCCCAGCAAAACAGCCACTGATTGATCGGCGGGCACGGCTACTGCAAGATCGGGCCGGTGATCATTGTTGAAATCGGCGACCACAATCGGATCCGGACCAAAGACGGTACCTGCTAGAACGTTCTGCGAATACGTCACCGGCGATTGAAAACTGCCGTCGCCGTTTCCCATGAACACGCTATAGCTCCAGTACTCATTGGTTGAATCCACTCCTAGCACTGCCAAATCGAGATTGCCATCTCCGTTGAAATCTGCTGCAACGACTCCGATGCCCGGTTGTTGGAGGCTGTACGTGTGGATCAGTGTCACCCCGCCCCCGCCGTTATTACTGAGGACAAACAGGCTATCGGACGAGATCGCGGCGACATCGATCGTGCCGTTCTTGTCAAAGTCGCCCGCGACCGCAGCAACCGGACTACCGGGCAGAATGCCAAGCTGGACCCCCTGGAATGCGGCGCTCCCGAGACCCAAGAAAATACCGTTACCCGCGGCGACGTCGAGTTTTCCATCTGAATTAATGTCGGCGACTGCGAGCTCCAAACTTGAAACATAACCCAGGTTAGGAAGGTAACTGTTGGAAGCGGAGAAAGTGCCATCGCCGTTTCCAAGGTAGATCTGGACCGCAGCGGTGTAGGCGACCAGGTCAAGCTTGCCATCCCCGTTCAGGTCCACAGCAGCTAGCGACGCCGCACCGGGAAGGCAACTGTTGATGTTTGGAAGGTACCGTCTCCATTTCCCAGGAGAATATACGTCGCGTCGCTGGAACACCCCCCGTTGCAGCTACTGCTTATCGCGAGGTCGAGTTTCCCGTCGCCGTTAAAGTCTCCCGCGGCTGCATATTGCGGGTAATAGATACCGCTGGACGTTTTCACGGCTTGAAACGTCCCATCCCCGTTGCCCAATAGAACCATCGCTTGTCCTGCCGTGTTGTTCCCGGCGATATTGACCGCAATATCGGTTTTGCCGTCGCCGTTGAAGTCCCCCAGCGACAGGACTGTAGATGAGGCTGATGCCGCACCCAAGGGGTATGCAACTCCCGACGCAAATGCGCCACCTCCGTTGTTCATGTAGACGAAAAGCGAACTGCTGTAGACCCCGACAACATCGGCTTTGCCATCTCCATTCAGGTCAACCGTAACAACAGCTGTCAAGGTGGCACCGCTGGGCGTACTGACTGCCGATTGGAAAGTGCCGTCTCCATTTCCCAGCAAGACAAGGATTGTGCCCGTCCCCTCTTCCAATACGTCCGGCTTGCCATCGCCATTGAAATCGGCCACGGCCAGGACCGGCACTGACGAACCCGCCAACGATGTGCCCGGCGTGAAGGTTCCGTCGCCCCTTCCCAGGTTCATGGTGCCGTCGGCGGTGAGCAAATCGGGTTTGCCGTCTCCGTTGAAGTCGGCCACGAAAACGGCGCCCGCGCCGAGATATTGCGGAGGCTCAAAAAATGAAACTTGCGCCTGCACGAACCCCGTCAGAACGAGAAATATAAGCCAGACGATGTAGGGAGAGAGCGATGCTCGTTTCAGGGCTGGACCTCTTCAGGGGATTGACTTATTCGGTGCCGCATCTTAGCGAAGTAAACAGCTCTGATCCAATCGGCCACAATCTACTGTGGACGAAAGTGTACAGCATCCCTCGGGTTTCAATACCCGGGATCGTCATCAGCATACTTCAACTTTGGAGTCGTCGGATGCAGATGGGCGAGTTCAAGCGAAACGCCAGCGCGCGAGTGACGTTCGCCGGTGGCCGCACTATTCACTGCACGACCACCGTCAGAGCCATGTTCTGGCTCACGCTACCGGCAGTTGCGGTAACTGTGACGTCATACTTCGTGCCTTGAGAAGAAGACGAACTTCCTCCGCCGCAGGACGCGCAGAATGCCAACGCCAGCAAAATTACAGGCGCACCGAGGACCAGCAGGCGCCTGCGATTCCGGCCACACAGCCATGCTGAGCCCAGCAATAGCAATGACCACGTTAGAGGCATCGTTCCGGGCGGGAGACTGTGAGAAAATTCCACCGCCGCAGTCGCGCTGGTTGTCGAGACCTTCACGATCACTGGCTGCGCCCCGCTGCTACCGATCTGCAGCGAGGAAGTCGACAGACTGCAGGTCGGAGCGGTTGCGCTCGCGGGTGTAACGGCGCAGCTTAGATTCACCGTTCCCGTGAACGATCCCATCGGCACGACCACCAAGTTGAAGCTCGCGGTTTGTCCCGCGCTTATCGTTTGGGAGCTTGTCGACCCGGACGCTGCAGTAATCGCAAAATCCTGGGCCACGGCGGTGGCGGTATTGAGTAGCACCCCGATTCCCGGGAACCAGGGGAAGACTATATCGGGGGTTCCGTCGTGGTTCATGTCGGCAATTTGAATATCTAAGGGAAGAACACCGTTGTTCACGATGTTGATGAATGAGCCGAAAGTACCGTCGCCGTTGCCCAGCAGGACTCCCGTCTGCTGAGGAACAGGCACGCCTATGCTGCTAATGGTGTTCTGGGTAGCGACCACATCGATTTTGCCGTCGCCATTGAAGTCTGCGACCGCGCTCACCTGATACGCCAAAGCAGGCAACAGCGTAAACGAGCCATCGCCGTTGCTCAGGGCCACCTGGTTCGTTATTGTCGAAGGTGTCAACGCGCCTGAAATCAGATCGGCTTTGCCGTCATTATTGAGATCGGCGGAAAATTGCGCTTGGAAGCCGCTCAAACTGGTCGGAAAGACCGCCGCCTGGAAGGTGCCATCACCATTCCCAAACAGGATTGCCGACTGCCGCGTATTGGTGGAGGAGTCGACGCCGCTGGTCGCAAGATCCAGCTTCCCGTCGCCGTTAAAGTCCGCCAGCATCAAGGGCATGAATCCGTCGTCGTAATAAAAAACTGGGGCGGCAAAAGTCCCATCGCCATTCCCTAACAGAATACCCAGGGAGTCGCTGGAGGAGGCGGCATAGCCTTGGAACGTGAACGCGATGTCCGGCTTCTTATCATTGTTGAAGTCGGCCACCACAAAAGAACTCGAACCCCCGAAAGCCAAAGAGCCCGCGTCGCTCTCGGTATACGAGACGGGCGATTGAAAGCTGCCGTCGCCGTTCCCCAGGAGTTCGATGTAAGCCCATTCCGAGGAGTTAGGAACCATGGCAAACACGATCAAATCGAGATTGCCATCTCCATTGAAGTCAGCCGTCACAATCGCAGAGTTATAGTTCTCCAGCGCGTAAGGCAGCGCGTAAGAATGAAGCGGGGACAAGACACCGGCGCCGTTATTGTGGAGAATGGTCAGGGAGAGTGCTGTGCCGGCGAACCCCTCGACCGCGATATCTGGTGTGCCGTCTTTTTCAAAGTCACCTGCCACCGATGCAAGCGCAACGCTTGCTATGGATCCTATTGGGATACCCTGGAAGGTCCCATCTCCATTGCCCAGAAGCACGGAGTTGAGGGAGGCGACATCCACCTTCTTATCCCCGTTGAAGTCGCCAACCGCAAGCTGGTTAGCTGGCGGCCCGCCAGTGTTGATTGCCATACTAGCGATGTAGTCGTTGGTAATGGAGAAGGTTCCATCCCCGTCGCCGAGATAGACCTGCGCCACTTGCGCGCCGATCTGGTTGACTACCAGATCAAGCTTGCCATCGCCATTCATGTCCGCCGCAGCCAGCGCTCCGAAAGAGACTCCCTCCGAGTTGGAGAAAACAACCGCAGGCGCCTGGAACGTGCCGTCTCCATTTCCCAGCAGAACGCTTCCATTGCAGTCTCCAGTGCACCCGTTTATGGCTTGGGACAGTGCGAGGTCGAGCCTGCCATCTCCGTTGAAGTCTCCTATCGCGGAGAACCCGGGATTCACGACCCCGGTTGATGTTTTCGGGGTCGTCTGAAATGTTCCGTCCCCGTTCCCCAGAAAGGTAATCTCCTGTCCTGCCCCAGAAATGATCGCGAGGCTCACGACGACATCGGTCTTCTGATCTCCGTTGAAGTCGCCCAGGGACAAGACCGGACTGAAGCCAAATGACGTAAAGCCGATGTTGTACGAAACTCCCGCCGCAAACGTTCCGTCGCCTTTGCTGATGTAGACGAGTAACGAACTGCCGAACAGTCCGACCACATCCGCCTTACCGTCTCCGTTCAGGTCCGCCGCCGAAACAACCGATAAGCTGGCGCCGCTGACAGTGCTGATCGCCGTCTGGAACGTCCCGTCGCCATTCCCCGACAGGACAAGCAGTGTGCCCGTGCCCTGCTCCAAGACGTCTGCCTTGCCGTCGCCATTGAAATCAGCCACCGCCAATACCTGCCCAGACGAGACCGAGACGGACGTGCCGAGCGTGAACGTTCCGTCACCGTTTCCCAGGTTCATCGTGCCATCCGAGGTAAGGATGTCGGGCTTGCCGTCCCCGTTGAAGTCAGCGACAAACACGGAGCCCGAGCCGGCATAGGTGGGGGGCTGGAAGAATGAAACCTGAGCCTGCGTGGAGAGAGAAAAAAAGCCAAACATCAGGCAGATGACAGCAAGAGCGAGCGACTCGCGTTTCATAGCGCTACCTCGAACGAGGAATGGAGAGGGTCCGGTGCCGCGCCTTGGTGGGGGAAAAAATCCGAGGTCCGACGGCCTTTATAACACACGTGCCACATCTTAGTTGCGCACTATCCGAAGATATGTGGCGCTGGAGGACTCAGCGTCAAAGACCTGGATCGTCCAGCATCAGTCCATCTGTCTCTTGATGACTGTCAATTGGTCGCTGCGGGACAACCGACTGTGGTGCCCGACTGTGGCGTTGCGCTGTCCGATTTCGCGGCAAGCACATTGCCAACCTACCCACTTCGGAGCTTAAAAGGCACCCCCACCTATCGTCCGTCTTGAACTCGGTTCGCTCCTGACCTCACTGCCTCCCAGGCCGATGTCTGCGGCTAAGTAATGCCACACGATCCGCTGCACCAGCACAGTCACTTGTCCAAGCATTGGATCCGTGCGATTTTGCAGCAATCTGTCTATCTGGGACCCAGAGTTTTTCCCACATACATTAATAGGCTTCCTATGCCGAATCGGCAGGAGCAAGGCGTTGTACGAAAGGATGAAGTGACCATGAAGCGACCATTTCTGATGATGTTGTCCCTGGTGAGCGTGTTGTCCGCGGCGCAGATGCCGAGGCTAGCGGCTCAGGTGAGCAAACGCACGAACAGTACGGCAACTCCTGCGGCCCAAACCACGCCGCAGGCCGACAGCCAAGCAGTATCTTCGCCACCGGCGGTCGTCCCAGCGCTCCCGGTGCCACGGCTCTTAAAATTTAGCGGCGTCGTGAAAGACGATGCCGGATCACCCCGTACCGGAGTCGTCGGCCTCTCCTTCTCGGTTTACAAGAACCAGGAGGGTGGCTCCGCGCTCTGGATGGAGACCCAGAACGTCGAATTGGATGCGCTGGGCAATTACACCGTGCTGCTGGGCAGCACGAAACCTGAAGGCATGCCGCTGGACTTGTTCTCGACAGGAGAATCTCGCTGGCTGGGCGTGAAGGTGGAGTTGAACAACGAAGTCGAGCAGGCCCGCGTGTTGCTGGTCAGCGTGCCCTATGCGTTGAAGGCTTCCGATTCCGACACGCTGGGCGGAAAGCCAGCTTCGGCCTACATGCTGACGCCGGAAGCGACGTCAGGCACGGGCTCCACCCAAGCGACCGTTCCGTCTGCAAGCGGAACAACTGCATCCTCCTCGACCAGCGGTGCCAAGAACGCCGTCCCGCCGCCAACCACCACCGCTAACTACATTCCGATGTTCACCAACAGTTCCGGCACCCTGAGCAACTCGGCTCTCTTTCAGAGTGCCTCGGGAAATATCGGGATTGGCAGCACCACTCCCAACGCCAGACTGGCAGTCACTGCCGCGAGCGGAGGAACGATCCTGAATGCCACGAACCTGACCGATCAGGATATGCAGATCGTCCTGAGCACACCGGGGGCCAGCGATAAGCATACGTATTTTGGTCCTTCGACGAACACGAATCTGACGCTCGGCGTAGGCGGGGCCGAGAAGATGCGTATCACCAACTCGGGCAATGTCGGCATTGGCAGCAGCAACCCCAACGCAAGACTGGCCATCACCGCATCGGGCGGAGGAACGATCCTGAACGCGACGAACCTGAATGATCAGGATATGCAGATCGTCCTGAGCACCCCAGGAGCCAGCGACAAGCATACGTATTTCGGTCCCTCGACATCCACCAACTTGACGCTCGGAGTGGCCTCCACAGAAATGATGCGCATTACCAACACGGGCAGCGTCGGGATCGGAACGTCTTCTCCTGCTTCCACCCTCGATGTGGAAAGCTCCGGGTTGGCGGTTTATGGCAACAGCTCTTCCGACACTGGCGTTCTTGGCAACAGCAGCGGCTGGGACGCCGGTGTATTCGAGTCAGGCAGCGCGGGCGCTTACGGAAGCGTTTCCGAGTCCTTCGTTGACAGCTCTTTCAACACGGCGGCGGCAGCATGGGAGTATGGATCGACTCAGGAAAACATCGGAATATGGGGCTGGGCTGGGAGCAGCGTCGGCGTCGGCGCATATGACGAAGGTCTCACTTCCAGTACGGAGGGTACATTCTGCTGTGCCGGGTTCTATCCCATTGGCGTCTGGGCAGATACGGCCGGAGACTCGGCGAGTTCCAACCCTGGAATCGCAGCGCTGACCACCGTGGACACTGGCTGGAGCATCCTTTCGTATAGCAACAGCGCTTACGCCACGGTGTATTTCGAAAACGACGAATCGGCCGACACAACCAGCCTGGTGTTGGAAACTGTAGGCGGCAACGTCGGCGGATCGTGCGAGATTGACGTTAGCGGAAACTTGTTCTGTTCGGGTTCGAAGTCGGCGGTTGTTCCGGTCGACGGCGGATCCAAGAAGGTTGCTCTCTATGCGGTCGAGGCTCCGGAGAACTGGTTTGAGGATGCCGGTTCTGGTCAGCTTTCCAGCGGCTCGGCGGTCATTCATCTGGAAAGCACGTTCGGCCAGTCCGTCAACACGGGCATTGACTATCACGTTTTCGTGACCCCGAATGGTGACTGCAAGGGCTTGTACGTCTCACAGAAGTCCCCCACTTCCTTTGAAGTTCACGAACTCGGCGGTGGAACCTCCAGCGTTGCGTTTGACTATCGCATTATGGCCAAGCGCAGGGGATTCGAGAATATCCGAATGGCCGACAAGACGAAGGAGTTCACCACCGGACGTCCGACTCGGCGGCCTGCTGGCTCGCGCGCTCCGAACCCGGATGAATTCCGGAAACAGCACCTTCAGAAAGCGCAAGCGTTGAGGAAGAAGAAGGTGGTCGCCACCGCGGCGGTTGTGAAGAAGTAGATAAAACAGACTAAGGCAGGGTTGCCTTACAGGGGACGCCCGATGATTGGGCGTCCCTTTTTTTCTCTTTACCTAGCATCAGGAGCCGGATGAAACGCAGTCCCGCTGCTCGAACCTACAAATATCCATGAAACGCCGTTACTGCGCGCAGCGTACTCAAGTGGTTGGTTGGGCGCGCTACCGCGGAAGAAGAACCGTCTGCTAAGGGAATGCGGCATAGAGGCCAGTGCTACCAGACCTGCGAATCGAGACGCATGCTGGCATGTACAGTACTCCCATCGACTATAAGGTATATATTTACCGCGTCAGAAACGCGAGAATGACTTCGGTCAGGCAGACGATGGTAAGAATTCGGCCATCATGGCGTGACCCCCAAAGCGACTCTGAGATATTGTCCGGCACACCCTGTGGGGAAAGTGGCCCAAGGCGTGATAATCTTGCTCCTTGCCAAATGCGAAAGACAGGAAGAAAATCCGATTAACCGGTGTGCCCTTGAAAACCTTTTCCTCTCTCATCGTGTATTCGTTGTTTACTCTGACCTTCGCAGTGTTTTCCGCCTTGTCCCTCGGGCAGAATGCTCAGGTACCCACTCAATCAGGTGTGGCTCCGGGTGTACCACGACTCTTGAAATTCAGCGGCCAATTGAACGACGGGTCCGGAACGCCGTTGGCAGACACTGTAGGTGTGGTGTTCGCCATCTACAGCGAGCAAACGGGCGGAGTGCCGCTGTGGCAGGAGACGCAGAGTGTTCAGTTCTCGCAGGGAAGCTACACGGTCTTCTTGGGTAACAGCGCAAGCACCGGAATTCCCCCAGAATTGTTTGCCTCCGGCCAGTCTCAATGGCTGGGTATAACGGTGTTGCTACCCGGAGAAACCGAACAGCCAAGGGTGCTGCTGGCGAGTGTGCCCTATGCGCTTAAGGCCGTGGATGCAGATACCCTAGGGGGGATGCCCGCGTCGGCCTATCTGCGGGCAAATACCAATTCTGGCGGAATCGCGACACCACCGGCACCCTTGGTTTCCAGTTCGCCTGGAGTGGGGTCGCGTCTGGCGATTCCAACTGTTAGCGGCTCGACGGGTCAAGCTCCGACGGGCCCAGGAGGTCCCGCTCGCCCCTCTACCACCACCGGCGTGGAAAGCGGAACCGTTTCTCTCACCGATTCGAGTTCTGCGAGCTATGCGTTCAGAACACGGTGGACATCGCCGCCTATATGTACCTTGACCCCTACATCTGATCCACACGCAATTGGCGGGTACTGGGTGACAAGTTCAACGTCGGCCGTAACCGTGAACGGTCATTACTCGGGGCGAATTACGTTCAACTTTCGCTGCCAGTAGCAACAAGCTTTCAATTCGAACGCTTTAGAACTCAACGAGGAGCGCTCTATGGCTAGGATACGCGATGGCACGTTTACGCCGCTTGGCCAGGGCGCCCCACGAGCATCGGAGTGTACGACCGAGGAGTACGCGCATGAAGAGATTTTCCCTACTGCTTCTAGCACTCGTAGCTTTGACGAAAGTGGTCTCCGCGCAGTCCAACGGCATCTGCTATCTAGACGGGACAACACATACCACCCTGGCACAGGCAATTACCTGCGCGGGTGTGGCCGGGACGATCGAAGTGACACCGTCCGTCGGTACCTTGTCTGTCCCGACGAATGCAACGATAGCATCGGGAGTTACTTTGCGCGTCGACCAAGGAGCCATCCTGTCCATGGCGAATGCCGTTACGCTCAACATTAACGGTCCGTTGCAAGCTCCACCAGTGCGTATCTTCGCTTACACAGGGACCGGTTCCGTAGCACTTGGACCTTTAGCAGCTGAATATGTGATTCCCAATTGGTTTCCAGGCACGGACATGGGCGGGCAACTCATGAACGCCGCGGCTGCAATGCCGCCCACCGGCGGAAATCTCTACCCCGCCCGTGGCAGCTACACCATTGCTGCCGCTGTCGATTTCAGCAGCAGTTCGAAATCCGTGACTGTCATCTGCCAGAACGGTGACCACAGTGGGACCCTGATTACGCCAGTCGGAGCGACGACATTCACTTACACCGGTACGGGAGCCTTTTTCACTTTCGACACGCAAATCCATAGCGGAATGAACGGCTGCACGCTCGTCGGGCCGGATGGCATTACAGGCACGACGGCGATAGGAGTGGTAGTTGGCGGCGGTTCAAACAACGGAATTTTTGACAACTTCTCCCACAATGACATTTCCGGATTCGGAAACGGCGGTTTGGTCTTCGGAAACAACGTCTACATCGCAGTTTTCCAGGAAAACGTGATTCACGACAACGGACCGAATGGAGGCAAAAACGTCTACGTGCCAACGAGCGCACTGAATTTTGGGGAGAACATTACCTTCCTCGGCGGAATACTTACGAACAAAACAGCTCCCTTCAGTACCACCTGCGTGAACATCGAAAAGAGTGCAGATATTCACTTTGTGGACGTTTCGTTTGATCATTGCGGAGTTACTGCCAACGGGCTGAACGTGGATGTCTACCTTACTGACAACCACGTCGAGAACACAGGCGGCCCGACGCCCCAGCCGTTTTTCCAATTTGGCCCCAACTGTTCCTTCTGTTACCTGGACTGGCGTGGCGGGTACATTCGAGAAGATACGCCTTCGTCCAGAAGTGATTTCTTCGAGGACAATTCTACTGTCAGCAATGTGGACAATCAGATCTCGATAACCAGCGGCATTATGGTGCCGGCGCAGAATACGGCGCAACTTGTGCTAATCAATCACGGCTGTTGCGATCAGGTTTCTGTTGGGCCGATCCAAAACGGACAAGGTGGTGGGACGTTCCGCGCAATGGTGGGTGGGTCCCCACTTGCCAGTAGCGCCGTTTCTGCAAATGGCATAGAAATCTACAAGACGACAGGCATTACTGGGCGCACTGGAGCCTCCGAGTTGGGAGTTGATCCGACAACCCAACGCTGGGTTATGAACAATGGCAACAATGGAACCGAATTCATACCAGGTTCATTCAGCCAGCTAATTACACCATTTGCTCCGACGATCGTAGCGAACGGTTGCGGTGGATCGGGCGCAAGTATTGCAGCCAGTAATGGGACAGCCGCCTTTACAATCAATGTCGGGACAGCCCCCCATGCAGCTTGCACGTTTACGCTGCCGATTGCAGCCGCAACCGGATGGAACTGCACCGCTTCCGATTTGACGACCAGTTCGACGAATGTGTTTTTGCAGAAGGAGACTGCAACGACTACGAAGACGGCTACGATTACCAATCTTAACGACGTGGCTGTGCCATCGAACTTTGTTGCTAGCGATATTCTTGCCGTAAGTTGCTTTGCGAGATGATCGGTTACTCAGGGGAGAGGTGGGAGTGAGACCCACGATCCAAACGGCTGGAGTCGGGAATTGGACTCGCTACTGGCGGAAGTGGTGGAGGCGCGGAGCCGAACGCTCCTTCGGGGTTTCAGTCGAAGCAGGCTTCCAGTTGAGGTAACGAGAGGCTACGAAAATCTTCAATGATTCGGTTCGCACCCGCCAGTCGCAGCAAGTCAGCCCGGCCGTTATGAGCGATACCGATGCACCGCATGCCCGCGCCCTTCGCAGCCTTGACTCCAGAAACGGCATCCTCAATGGCCAGAAGACGGTCCGGCGCTTCTTCCATGCGAGCTGCTGCCAAGCGGTAGATCGCGGGATCGGGCTTTCCCGCGGCAACTTCATCTCCCGTAACTACAATCTCGAAATAATGGGTTAGTCCCAGTTCATCGAGAGTGCCGCAGGCCCGGCGTCGGCTCGCGGAGGTTGCGACCGCCATGCGCACACCTGAGCCGAAAAGGTGATCCAGAAACTCTACAACTCCAATCATGGGTTCCAATCGGTTGCCATTACTGCGCAGCAATTCATCTTTGCGGTGGCCATACTCGGCGATTTGGTCCGAATCCAGCTTTCCCAAAAAATGTTCCAGGATCTCCTCTCGCTTGCGACCATCCAAGATGAAATCCAGTTCGGCATCGGAAGTACTCCTTCCGATGCTCTCCAAAAAGCATCTCCACGCGGCGCGATGCGCCGGGTGACTGTCAATAATTACCCCGTCCATATCAAATACAACACCACGTAGCATGCAAAGCGCTCCGACTAGAGCAATCCTGGCCAAGTCTCCTGGGCGGTCAGGTAATTCTCCATTGTTCCAATATCAAGGAGGTAATCGTGGATCGTAAATGCCAGCATTCGTCCAGTTAACCGCGGCAAAACGTGAAACCCAATATCCGCTGGGATCTCAGCGGGGATCATGTCGAGCATTTCCGGAGTGCCTATCATCACCCCGGAGAAGGCCAAGTTTCCCGCCGGAGTCTTAGGCTTCTCCACAAACTCCTGAATCATTCCAGTTCCATCGGTTGCGACAATACCGCAACGACTCGGATCCGACACCTTATAAACGCCAAGGGTTGCAACCGGTCGTCTCTGCAAATGTCTTTGCAGCATCTCATGGAGGTCTATTCGGCAGAGGACATCCGCGTAAAAAACCCAGAATCGTTCGTCGGAGCCGATCCAATCTCTGTTACTGCGCAGGGTTCCGGCACTCCCCAATAACTGCTGCTCCTCGATGACTCGGACCTTTACGCCATTCGCATTCTGTTTCAGGAAGTCTTGGACTATGACACCGTGGGCGTGAACATTGATCAGTGCTTCGTCGATGTCGAATTGTTTGCACAGACTCAACCAGATTGACAGCAGAGGGGTACCGCGAATCGGCACCAGACATTTTGGAATTGTGTCCGTAATCGGGCGCAGCCGAGTGCCATGACCAGCTGCAAGCAAGAATGCTTTCACGAGGATCTCCGGACGATCACTGGTCTAGGATCCGGTTCTCCGCGCTTCAAGTGCCCGAGGAATGAAAACCCAGTTAGTTCCGGCACTGGCGTCGCTGTCAATGAAAGGATCGTTCACGATGGCCTGGGCACCCTGCATATCGAAGGCGAAGGTCATTTCCTGAATCTTGTGCCGCCGCATCGCCTCTCGAACATCGGATTGCAGTTCAGGTTCGCAATAGAGCAGTAGAAAGCCTCCGCCGCCTGCTCCTGTGATCTTACCGCCTAGGGCACCGTGCTCCCGGGCGAGAGCGTAGAGTTCATCAATGTGCGGCGTCGAGATCTTGGTCGAGATGCGTCGCTTTGCCTGCCAGCCTTCGTGCAGCAACGTACCAAGCTCTCTGAGATCACCCTGTCGAAGCGCGTCGCGCATGCGAATTCCCAATGCTTTGATCTCGTGCAGAGCTTCGAGGGCACCTCCGGTTTGATTGCGGGTCGAAGATTCCTGCTCCTTTAATATGCTCCACGAGTGATGCGCCGAACCCGTAAAGAAAAGCATCAAATTCCGTTGCAGTTCGGTTAGGACTGCGGGATTTAAATCGATCGGCTCTACTTGCGTGCTGCCATCGGGATGGAATGAGATGAAGTTGACGCCTCCAAATGCAGCGGCGTACTCATCTTGTTTCCCGACCTGTTTCCCTAAAAGGTTTCGCGCAACATGGAAGGCCTTTTCGGCAAGTTCGTATTTGGAGAGAGGCCGTTGGATGTATGTTGTGAGTGTTTTTAGGATATTTACGCAGACGCTAGCGGAGGATCCCAACCCAGTACCGGGAGGAATCTCGGAAGCCAGGAAGAGGTCCACGGCGAAGTCACAATTTACTTCCTTGAGCGCCGCGAGTGGGATCTCCAGAGCGCTACCCTCAAGGTCCTTCCTGGAAATGTCGTGCCACGTCTCAAAGACTCGAAGGTCCGAGGAGATGACTTGAACACGCCCATCCGTCCGTTTTCCCAGAATTGTGTAGAAATATTTATTGATTGAGGCGCTGAGGACGGCGCCCCCGAATTGTTCGTAGTACGCCGGCAGGTCTGTGCCACCGCCACCGAAACTAATCCGCACTGGACTGCGAACTATGAGCACGAGAGAAACTCTCCTCAAATACTGCGTCTACTGACGCATCCGTGGGGACGTCGGGCAAAGATGATATGCGCTTTTTCACCGAAACAGGTCGGACCACCAAGGTTAACAACGTTTGCAACACCAGAGAAATATCGAGAAACAGCGAACGGTGCAATATGTACTGTAGATCATACCGCGTCTTGTCCTCAGACGAGTTCTGGTCGCGAAGTCCATGGACTTGAGCCAGTCCAGTCATCCCCGGTTTGACGTTTAGCCTCTGACGATGCCAGTCGTTGTAGTGGCGTACCTTCTCCGGCCCCTCAGGCCTCGGTCCCACCAGACTCATGTGCCCACGCAGCACGTTCACGATCTGAGGCAACTCGGTCAAACTGGACTGCTGCATCAAAAACTCGTCGAACGGCAACTTGATGGCTCGCCGGGGGGAGTTCAATCGATACATGCGGAAGGGTTCACCGAACTGCCCGCAGCGAATCTCAGAACGGAATGATGTTCCTTTGCGAATCTTCAACCAACCAGCCGCTGCAAGTATCGCCGGCACAGCGATCGGTAGTGCGCATAAAGTCACCGCCAGATCAAAAAGGCGCTTCCAAACCGGAACGACATGGACTGCGGGGACACCTTCCAGTTTCAGTAAAGGAAGGCCATCCAAGTCAACCAGTGTCGGCCTGGAGAGGTAAAGTTCATACGGCTGCGGAACCAGGCTAACGGCAATTCCCTGGTTGAGGCACCGGTTGACCAAATCCGATATCTCCGGATGATTTGGCTTAGGAACAGCGAGGATGAGTTCGTCGATTGCCCGGGATCGCAACAGCTCGGCGATTCCCACGCTTCGGATTTGAAGCGGCGCCCCTTCGGTTTCGATGGACGGAAGATTCGGAGCATTCTCGGCTGGACACAGAAATCCAGCAACTTCCCACAACATCTCCGGGTGGCACTCGATTTTCCTTGCGATTTCGGTTGCGATAGGCCCGCTGCCTACGATCACGGCTTTCCGTACCGCCCCCGCGCGGTAGCGAGAAGCAAAAAAGCCTCTAGCGACAAGACGGATCCCGATCAGGCCTACGAACAAGGAGATTGCAAAACATCCGAGAACTAGGCGAGACGTGTAAAGACGTGCGAGATAGGCTCCCGCGAACAGGATGACCATCAAGCTGGAAACTGCCGGAAAAATCTGCGACAACATTGCCGAAAATCGCCAGCCGCCGCGGAATCCATCGAGGGACAGCCACGACGACAGTACACTCCAAAAGAAGACGGCGAAGGCAACGAAGGGCATGAAAGTCGCAACCGGAATCCTTGTGGGATCTTGCCATACATTTTCATAACGCCACACGTACGAAAGCGTCATGGCGGCCAGGATCCAACACAGATCCGCACCCAGAATCCCGTAATGTAATCTCTTTGGCTTCATTATTATTGAATAACTATGGTGAACGCTGGATCATACACCTATCTCTTAGCCACCACCACTGATGCGGTCTCGTGCCTGGCGCTATATCCGCGGGGATTCTTCTGCTTCCAATTCCAAGCACTGCGAATAATCGTTCGCAAATCGGACGAACGTGGACGCCAGCCCAATTCCCGTATGAGTTTCTGAGGGTTTGCACAGAGGATTGGTGGATCACCTGGACGTCGAGGTCCGTTTCTCAAGGTAACCTTCAGACCCAACTCCTCTTCTACTCCTTGACAAATCTGTCGAACGGAAAAGCTTGTCCCCGTGCCGATGTTGTAAGCCAGAAAAACGGAGTTCTGTTGGACTCGCAACGCCAGCAGATGAGCCTCGGCTATGTCAAGTATATGAACATAATCTCGCAGGCAGGTCCCATCCGGCGTGGAGTAGTCACTGCCATAAATCTCGAAGAATGGGCGTTCTCCGACGGCAGTCTGCAATAGCAACGGGATGATGTGAGTCTCAGGATCATGATCCTCCCCTACCGTAGACGTTGCTCCACAAGCGTTAAAGTACCGGAACGCAACCACGGTCCAATCATATGCGTTGGCATACCAGTATAGTGCTCGCTCGAATGAGAGCTTGGTTTCGCCGTAGGAGTTAACCGGGTTTTTCGGATGATCCTCATCGATTGAAGTGGTGCGCGGGCTGCCGTAAACAGCTGCGGAGGACGAGAATACAAACCTCTTGATGCGTGCGGCGCGCAAAGTTTCCAGCATCGCAATCCCGGAAGCAACATTCGAGTCAAAGAATAGGCCGGGGTTCGAAACCGATTCAGCGATGAGAGCTTTGGCCGCGAAGTGAAAAACCGTGTCAAACCGATCCGTCTTCAGCACTCGAGCTAGCTCGGAGCGGTCTCCAATGTCCACCTGATGAAGAATTGCGCCCTGCGGCACCGCGGCAGCGTGCCCGGTCGAAAGATCGTCTACAACCGTAACTTGATGTCCAAGTTCCAACAAGCGCAGGCAGCAAACCGATCCGACATAACCCGCCCCGCCAGTTACCAGAATCCTAGCCATGAATCAGTATGCTCCCTTGCCATGAATGACTTTCCACGGAGTATTGATCAGAATCTGAAGATCCAAGCCAATAGTCCAGTGGGTGATGTAATACACATCCATATTGACACGTTCTTCATAGGAGACGTCCTGCCGGCCCCCGATTTGCCAATACCCTGTGAGACCGGGTTTGACGCTCAAGAGTAGATCTTGATACTGGCCATACTTGCAAAGTTCCTCGGCGGTAATCATTCGTGGTCCGACCAGGCTCATTTGGCCCTTCAACACGTTAAATAGCTGCGGAACTTCGTCCAAGCTGTATTTTCTGAGCCATTCGCCGAGGCGAGTCACGCGAGGATCCGATTTTAGTTTAAAGTTCCGGGCGAACGCTTTCCGTAATTCGGGATCGTCTTGGAGAATCTCGTCGGCATCCCGGCACATTGTACGAAACTTGTAGGCATTGAATCCGGATCCCGATCCGCATACCCGCCGCAAATAAAAGATCGGCCGACCATCCCTTATCCAAATGAGGAGCACCAGAACAATCAGCATGGGAGATGAGAGACATAAAAGACCTGCAGCGCCGAATAGGTCGACCGCTCGCTTTAAGATGCGCTCGTGAACGCGCCGTTGTCTGGGGCGAACAATTGGCAACTCGTCGACTGTTGTCGTTTGCGAATGGGGGGACATTTTTGGAATCACAGCGGTCCACGAGCTAATTCATGCCGGCCATCAGTTAGAAGTCCCAGTTACAAGTTGCGGATCCTGAAGGCTCTCCGCGACTCTCTGGCGGATCACGGAAAAAATAGCGTGGGTCATACTCAGATGAAAGTCCTCAATAATTTGCATGTTGCTGGAGGGTAGAATCACACAAACGTTACACAGACTTTTCATCTTGCCGCCTTCAAAACCCGTCAAGCCGACGGTGCGCGCACCATGACTCCGCGCCACCTCAAGGCCCCGGAGCACGTTGGGAGAGTTCCCACTGCCGCTAATCGCAAATGCGACATCACCGGGGGTCACAAAGTTCCGCAGTTGCTCAGCGAAAATCTGGTCGTAGCAGGTATCGTTAGCCCATGCAGTCATCAAGGGGATGTTATCGGTCAATGCCAATACGCGAAAACGCTTCTGTCCGTTTTCGCTGATGACTGTTCCTTTGCCTAGGTCACATGCAAAGTGCGATGCCAGTGACGCGCTCCCACCGTTACCGAACATGAAAATGTTCTTTCCATGGTCATATGCATGCATCAGCTCGTTGATGACCTGCTCGATCTCTTCGTGCGGAAGGTCCGCTACGATCTGTCTGTACGCTGCGAAATACTCTTCTGAAGTCCGAATCGCAGGCACGGAACAGGGTCGCATTGGTACAGGATGCAGTTTTTCCAAGGACATGTCTCCGAGGTTCGGGATTGGAACTTAAATCGATAGCTTGGGCACTGTCAAACTAACAAACTCGGGTAGCGCCAGGAAGTTGTTGTATTTTCTTCCGGTACCTGAGGTTGCAACAGGGAACGGCGAGACCGCCGAACCAAGATAGCTCTCCCCATTTACGCCATTAAGGCAAACTGTTCCATCTTTTCGACCGTGAATGCGGCAAATTCCGCTTTGAACCGTTCCAGCCCAAATCGGTCGACGCTGGCACGGATAAAATCCGGTCGGAATTGTCCCTCGACACGTTCGAACTGATCGATTGCATCGCACAGGGATTCAGTGCTCGGTTGGTGAAAAAACACTCCGGTAGAGGCAGCAGCATCGCGACCGTTAGCAACCTCGCCAGTGACAGTTTCGAGAACTCCGCCTCGCCCGTACGCGATCACGGGACGACCGTGTGACTGTGCTTCCACGGGCACGAGCCCAAAGTCCTCTTCTCCAGGAAAAAGGAGGGCGCGGCAGTTCGCATAACTCTCGCGGAGCGAGCCCTCGTCGAGCCGGCCGAGAAACTCGACGGTAGGGCCAGCCATTTTCCTGAGTCTCTTGTATTCGGGCCCTGTTCCCACAATCCGCAGAGGTCGATGGAGCCGGTTGCAAGCCTCGATCGCCAAATCGACTCTCTTGTACGGCACGAGCCGACTCACCACTAGGTAATACTCCCCGATCTTTTCTGAGATGTATCCCGCCGAGACATTCGCGGGAGGGTGTATCACAGTACTCTCGCGCCGATAGCACTTACGGATGCGAGCGGCGATGTAACGTGAATTAGCGACGAAATAATCGACCCGTGCCGCCGTGCTGAAGTCCCACAGCCTCATATAGTGCGCCGTCGCGGAGAAAACGGCGCGCGTCACGGGATTCATGCTTTTGCGGGATTCGTGGTACAAGTCCCAGATGTAGCGCATCGGGCTGTGGCAGTAACAAATGTGACAGGTTTGTGGCGAGGTGATAATACCCTTCGCCGGTCCTGACTCGGAACTGATCACCAAGTCATAGCTGGAAAAATCGAACTGCTCCAACGCCAACGGGTAAAGAGGAAGGAAATTCCGATACCAGCGTTTCGAACCGGGCAAGTGTTCCACGAATGAAGTAGTCACCCGCCGCCCACGAAGCGCTGGAGGGGCCTCCTCCGCGGAACCCACGAGCGTGAAAAAGTCGGCCTGAGGAAAAATCTCAGCGAGCGCCTCGACTACCCGTTCGCCGCCACCATCACCCTTGAACCAGTAGTGACTGATAGCCACGCGCAAGCCGGCAAGCCCCCCGGCCGCCGTCGCGAGTTTGGTGTTCGATTCAGTCGCTACCGTTTCCATCATTCCGGTTCTCAGGATGCACGCAGCAGATAACGATGGTCCGCGCTTCGAGGCAGCCTCTCTGCTACGATCTCCAATCCGTATCGAGCAAATGTTCTCTCGATGTCCGAAGGGTAGCGCCGGATGCGCCTGATCCCTCTGCGTAAATACTTGGGCAGCACAAAATCAGGTAACGCGGTTTTGAGATGATAGGCGAGAGTCTTCGGCCCGGGTGTCGAACTGCAGGTAGGCCGCGCCGTCCCGGGAGAGCATTTGGCCGATGGCTGCGATATACGATTCGATGATTTCAAAGTCTGGAATATGCTGAAATACCAGCAGAGAATAGACAAATGACACCTTCCCCACCTCTCGGGGTAAAGCAGCCGGAAGTCCGGCCGGTTCGCTGACGGCCACGAATTGTGCATTCGTAATTTGACGTTGCCGAGCGGACTCTTGTGCCCGTCGGACCATTCCATTCGATATGTCGATGCCAATCATTTGGCGAAAAATTCGGCTAAGAGGCTGCACGAGACGGCCGACGCCGCAGCCAATCTCAAGGCCACACTCCCGCGGAATTTTGAACTCCTCAACGAGCGGGACCAGTTCCTCGCGCACCGTCGTCTCGCCGCTCTGCCAAAAAGCCTCAAGGTTTCCGTCCACGAGGTCCGTTTTGATGTACGTGTACGCATCATCCTCGGCGAACTTCTCCCAAAGCTCCACTTTTCGAGGCTGAATTGCCGCGTCTGTCATTGATACCTCCTCAAACTCTGCAATCGAGCACTCTTCACGAACATAGCACCTCAGGTCCTGCCTGACTTGTGTCCTTCATAGCTTCACACGGCCAGCGCATTCATCTCACCGACCTGAGAACCCATCCGAAGGTAAAAATCCGCCCGGTCACGCGCAACCTTGGCATAAGTAAAGTGATCGAGGACTCGCTGACGACCGCGGTGACCAAGGGATTTCAGCCGTGCCGGGTCGTCCATGAGCTGCCGCAGACTGTCAGCCAGTTCGTTCTCATTTCCCTCACGGAAAACCAAGCCCGCGTCGCCGATGACGTTAGGATATCTCCCCGGAGTCCGAGCCGACGACACAAGTTTCACACGCCATGGCTTCTATCAGGACCCTGCCAAATTGCTCTTTCCAGTTGCGGCGTGTACGCGAAGGCAGCGCTAAGGACATCGAACGCATTCATGTAGTCCACCACCTCGTCCGAGTGAACCCAGGGCACCCAGAAGACCCTGTCTTGAAGATGCAAGCGGCGAATCATTCCTTCTAGTTCCTCTCGGTAAGGGCCACGGCCCACAAGCACAAGCACGCTGTTTTTCGGGGTGACCGCAAGCGATTTGCACCAGCGTATCCAGACCCTTCTCCCTGTGAATCCTGCCCATATAACCCACGACAAATGAGTCTTGCGGCACCAATTTCCTCCGCAGGCCGCTCGCATCCTGCTTGCGAAATACGGTCGGATCAAGGCCATGGCCAACCACGGCTGCCGGGCCGCTGTAGACCTCGACGGCGCAGGAGTTCGAGACACTCCTCACTGCCCGGGCACTGCCCCAGCCGCGTATTCAAAAGCATAGCTTTCAAAATAGTTGAACGGAGGGGGATACCACTTATCAATGTTCTGCCATGTCGTGAAAAGAGCTGGTACGCCGAACTTGCGACACGCGCGAAGAGCGTGGTAAGTCGCAAGGTTAAAAGGTTCCTCGTCGATGTGGACAAGGTCCCATTTCCCCCGCTCAATCACGCTCGCGATGCTCGAGTAAAAGTGAAAATGGTTTGCCAATCGTACCGATGTTGTGCCGCTGAACCAGCAGTCCGTCAACAGGAGCTCGAAGCCATCGGGCTTCACGCGTCTTATTTCGCTGTCTCTACCAGCCCAACGCCGGGGAGAAGCGACTGTCTGGTCGATTCCCAACTTCGAAATCTCGGCGAGCTCGCCTTGAATACTGGCGAACTCCGCCAAGACCCTTGTAATCATGAGCAACTTCATTCCTTATGATTCCTCTTCCGGAATACCACTAGTGCCAGAGCTTCCAATACGCGCCCTAGGCGGGGCTGGTACTCGTCAACGCCCGTGCGCGAGGTTTTCGCTCCGACGCCGACCACCACGGCGCCCTCTTCGCTGGCGGCAATCGACAGCGCCCGCCCCAAGGCCGAACACGAGCCAGATGTAACCAGCCGCGTAGGTCAGACCAGCCGCTTCAGCCAGCAACACCATCAGGGTCGAACCCGCCAGTAGAACAACGCCGGACGGCCTCCTTTCTTTGGCAGTCCTCCATAGGCCATGAAGAATAGGAAGCAAGAAAGACCCGAAGGCGATGAGCCCGACCAAACCGGTGTTCCCCAGGATTAGGAACAACAGATCCGAACAGTTCACATTATGCCAGCCTGCTCCGAAGAGCGGGTATCGCATGAAATCCTGAGCTGCAAGCCCAGTCGAGTACAACCTCTCCAATCCCGAACCCGCTTCAAACTTACTCAGCAGCATCATGTCGACGATCTGACCCGCCAACGGTACGGTTGCCATCAGTAGCGCTCCGGCCCCGACCGCCGTCCCTGCCAGGATCAAGTAGGGCTTCCATGGCTTCCCGGCTCTTGATAAGGCGACCGCGGCAACAACCATAGCGGCCAGTATGCCTGAGTAGGCTGTCGACGACGTGCTGGCCAGCAGCGCAGTCGCAGTCAACACCAGAATTGCATAGTCCCATTTCTTTCCGAGCAGCGGCCGGCGAAGACCGAGGCAAACCAGGAGAACAACAAACGCGAAAAGCAGTTCTTGGGCGAGGACCGATGGCTCTAACGCGACCGACGAAATGCGTGTCAGCGTTCCCTCCGCCAGATTCAGGACCTCCATGTAGCCAAGTGCCGAGCCGCCAGCGTTGGTGTTGAAGATGTAAGCAGGGTACTCATGGCCGCTGACGTCACACCACAGTTCAAACAGGCCCCACGCCGCGGCAAATGCACAGGAACCCACGTAGAGCTTCAGAGTGTAGAAGAGTCGTGAGGACTGACAGTTCTCAGCTGCCGCAAAGATCGCAAGCAGTACTCCAAACCCGAGATACGCCGTTTGCGTCACGTTGTACATTCCAAATCGCAATGGGATCGTCTGGTTACTTTGAATGAATGACTCGGGCACCCAAGCCGTTCCGTTCAGGAATAGAGGAACACTGAGGGACGCAATCACCGCTCCCAGGAACGCAAGTAGGCCGAACCGGACACGGCGCGTCGAAAACCAGCCCGGCGTGTGCCATGGCGATAAACCGGAGATCACTCTCCGAAAGACCCACAAAGCGCCCAGGAATAGCCAGACTGCTATTCCTTTCTCGCCGTCCCCCGACCCCACATTCGCGACCGCTGTCGCGGAGAACGGAATGGAGATAATCATCGCGGCGTAGAGGAGTTTTGGCGAGAAAAAGAAAAACCAGGCGCCCATGATAATATCAGCGCGCCGGTAATCGGTACCGTCATTGATTAGTCCTGCCTTCGGCTCAATAAGCAGAGGCTCATTTCTTTTCGGCTGCAGCTCTAAGCGATCCGTCGTTTGCGGTTCCAAACAGCTCGGGGTGCAGATAGCTGCCCTGTTCATTCTGGGGCTTTTCTTCTTCGACTGTGACTCGATGGGCGTTCGCGTAAGCGTCGTGCCTGATTCCCGAAACCTGCCAGGAGACCTCCATGGCAGGCTTACCTCCGGCAATTTTGAATCTGTTAGCGGAGACCTTCCTTGCAATATATAGGCGCGGGGCCTGTGAGCCGATCGCTGTGAGTTGATAGCGAAAGTCTTGGTTCAGCGCCTCGAAATAGTCCGGAAGGTTGATCCACGCTTCCCCGTGAGAATCGGGGTGGCGATCCCGTTATAGAGATTCAACATGTCTGGCGATTCTACTGAGGAGTGATACAGATACTTGTTGGCTGGGTCCAAGGGGTCGTCGATCTTGAAGTTTTTCGCGCCGCTGACATTGAGATTTCCGCCAACGCTCAAACTCCCTCCATGGAAGCGCCGAAGCCCGTAACCGTCAAGGCGGTGGCGCTGGTGAAGCTATTTGTCCAAACACTCCCGCGTTGGGTTCCGCCGACACGGCGTAACGTTCACCATGAGGGCCCCATCCACAACGAAGTCCGCATCCAACTGCTGGACTTGACTACTGAGCATTGGTCTCTGCGGGCAAGTACCTCCGACATTCGATATGCCCTCCATGGTCCAGGAATCAGATCTTGCGGGGGTAGCCGGCCATATTCGTAGTACAGGGGAACCGTTCGTACATGGTGCCACCGACTATTGTAATTTGGCTAGACGCTGCGCCAGTCCCTATCGTCAGGAAAGGAACACAAGTCGCACCAACGGGGTTTTCCCAATGAGTGTCAAAAAAATTGAGTGCTGCAGAATTATTTAACGTGACACCGCACTGGTCAATGGAGACGTTGTGAAATCCGATTTCTTGCGGTGTGCCTTGAAGGTTAATGCACGTTTGCGAATAGCCGGCTGTATGGTTGCCGATGACGCCTCCGAAGAAGCTGATGTTCTCTCCCGTTGCTGAAGTCCCCGAGGGATACAATATATTCGACGTCAGATTATCAGTGACGTTGAGACCCTCAAAACGGGCAAGATAAACGTTATTGTCAAACTTAAGACCAACATCAAAATTCGAGATCTGGAGATTGGAAACGATCGCCAGGTTTTCGAAGTTGCTGCCGCCGACCGTGAGTCCGACACTCCCTGCTAGGCCCCCGCCGACTAGCGTACAGCCCGTCATGCCGCTACCGTTACTGTTGAGAGTAACCGCCGCGACGGTGCCACTGTATGTCAGCACCGTCACGCTGCCATACCCAGGATCGCACTCCAAAATGGATGGCACTGCCCATGTTGCATTTCCTATGCTGTGGGTGTCGATAAGTGTAGGTTCTTGCTGGCACCCGTTCGGCCCCGCCTGTCGGAGCGCAATCTGCATAGGCGATGTTGATCTGGGCTCCGATATCGGAGCCGGGAATCTGTCGCCATATCGTGTGCTTCAAAGCGATTTACATTAAACTCGTTCCGGTCGGATGGACGATTGTCTGCGAACCGCTGGATCGCCGACGAGTCCTGTCCCCAGAGCAGGTCGAGAGGCAAGCCAACAAAAGGGTCGATTCTTCATTTTCGTATACCTTTCTTGTTCCGAGCCCTTCTCGTCTGTCATAACCTTGTCTGAACTCGAAGATCCGCGAACCCTTAGCGTAGACGCCGGGGTAGGCATTTTATCCTCGTTGCCTCATGATGCGCCAGAAGTACATAGGTGAGTTCTGCACACGCCAGCAGAACACATCGAATAGATCACCGGGCAACGACTTCACCTTCATAGTCTGGCGAAACAATTGCAGCTCTGCCTTCATGTTTCCAGACTCACGGCTGCTGAGTTGCGAAGCATGAGTGCGAAAAGCCGCAACTGATGGCGCTTCGACTCGAGCGAGTTTGCGCCCTGATGTGGTCAAGCGGTAAAAGAAATCGTAATCGGCAACAAGACGATACCGCTCGTCAAATCCCCCAAGTTCCTGAAACGCACTCCTGCGAAAAATTGCGGCTGCGGGCTGGAAGCCCATGTGATCGCGACGAAACATCCCGGCAAGCCGCGCTGGCGGCGGGGCCTTTACCAGAAAGCGGAATCTTCCCTCGTCGTCAACGAAATCGATATCTCCGTAGACGGCGTCCGCTTTTTGCTGTTCTCCGAGAGCCAACATCCGCGCATAGGACTGCGCATAAACCAGATCGTCCGAGTTCATGTAGGTAATCCATTCCATATCCATCTGACGAAGTCCCTGGTTAATGGCGCGGTACATGTTGCCAGGCGGGACATAAAACGTTGGAACCCCCCATTTCTTGCAAATATCCAAGGTTCCGTCTTCCGAGCCGCTGTCGGCGACAACGATAACCGGAGTAATGTCCCTCTGGCCTCGTAAAGCACATAGCGTCCAGTCCAACGTGGCTGAACTGTTCAATGTCGGAACAACGATTCCAAGCCTAGGGTTTTCCATTGGCAACTCGAGTCTTCATTCGGTAGGAACCAAAGCCCGAGGCGGATCACACAATCTTTCGGGGCTCAATCAAATTCCTCCGCAACCGTTAGAGAGCATGCCTGACCACAAAGTTCCGCACCACAGAGCCCATTTGAGACAGTGGAGACAGCCCAAAGCGACTTCCGGCTGTTCCAGAGGTCCCATAGAGCAGAGGAGCGCAGGGGAGGGGGGACCATTTTCCTCCCGACAGAATCGTGCTATGTACTGCATCGCCAAGGACGTGCTCAAAGTACCTTCCCTGGCTGTCATTAAGGGAAGACTGCCGCGCCAGGAGTTGTTCGCGAGCGCATTTTGGGGTGATCGCAAACAGCCGACTGTCACCGTGAGTGAGATGTGCTCGTAGATCGCAGACAATGTCGCTTCGCATTGTTGAAAATCTTTGCAACAGACGAGACGCTGTGAGAGAACGATAGCGCCCCGTGACCTTTACCACCAGTTGGTCAACTGACAGATCTGCGATGTTATCGATTGCATGACGGATGATTTCCATCTCACCATACCCCTTGCCGAGTTCACTAGCACGAGAGTTCAAGTTGCAGGAGAGGAAGACGAGCCTATGATTGTGCTTGTTAAATCGAGCTGCACAGGCCTCAAGAGCACCGAGCGGGGCACCAGAATTTTCACAAAATATGAAGGTATCGTACCCTTCGACAGCTAGCCACCCCCGTATCGCCCATTCATAGTCGGCTTCCCGGAGGGCAGGATCTTTTCTTTCAACGAAAGGCGTGTCCGCACAAAAGATGGTGGCGGTCAGGAGAACCACGGGTTTAGAGGCGGTTGGAACTATATGATTACCCCCGAGTCACTGATGGGGTGTATCGCAGCGGCTAACCGCTGGGTGGACTGAGCCAGCACCCGCTCCCTTGCGAACTCGCTCAAGCGGCCGGTCAAGATGCGCGGTAAGGCCCACACCGGTCCAACGAGACTTGCCAAGAGATACGAGCAAGCCATTCCCATTGCGCCCCAGGTTGGAACCAAGATCACTCCGAAAAGAAGCATTAATGCATTTTCTAGTCCAATAATTCCAGTGACCACCCAGACGCGGTCTAGACCTTCCAGAAGAACATAATGATAATGCGTCCAGATATTGAAGAAGAGATAGACTGCCAAAACACCCAAGAGCTTGCTGTCGACGTTTACATGCACTATTCGTGCTAGACCAAATTCGCCTACCAGCAACAGAGAGGCAGTCACAATTCCCGCGGCCATCATGAGTGACCTTCGGGTTTTGCGTGCGATTCTTTGAATCCACGCGAAATCCCGGCGTGCAAGAGCATCGGCAAACGAGGGCCATAACGGTTGAGTAACGATACCAACGCCAGATGCAACCAGCGAGACACTCTTGTACGTCAATCCAAAGACATCCGTCGCCTGAACGGTTGTCAAATGCGCCATAATGTAGGTTCCGCCGGACTGTTCAATCATGCAGGCGCCCTCGATGAGCCAGAATGCCGTGCCAACGCTGGCCATCGCAATCGTTGAACTGCGCGTCATGTGCGCGATTCCGCTGAGCAGGTACGGGCGCCGAAGCAAGAGGAGCGCAAGATTTACCAAGCGGCTCAGGCCGGACGCTCCGTAAATAATCAATATTACTTGCGCGATTGACGGATGCCCGTAGTAGCAGACTGGAATGAGCAGTCCTGCACTCACCAGATTGGCAGCGCATATCCCCAAGTTGCTGAATCCTTGCTCTTGATACCCCGCTAGAGCTGAGTCGACTACGCTCAACACGACGCTGGCGGTTATGACTAGCAGGCATACGTTGGTGGCATGAAGGATTTCTGGACCATCCGCTGCGAAGTTCGATCCAAACAGAGTCGTCACCGGCACGAGGCGCACAACGGCATAAACCCCAACCGCACCCAGCACAGCGGTCGCCAACACAAACGCAACAGCGGAAGCCAACTTCCCCGCTTCCTCGGACTCACGTTCCTCTGCGTGAGCCTTCGCAATCGATGCGGTGAGACCGGGCCCTGCTCCCATCTGCATGAGCGTGATCGTAGCTAGCGCCGCCGTCAATAAGAGGTAAAGCGCATATTCGTGCGGCCCAAGTGCATGGTAGACGAGTGGGATGGCCAGCCCCTGCAAGAGCGTTGAGCTCAGTTTGCTCATGCCTCCGCTGATCATCGCCAGTTTTAACAGGTGGCTTCGACGGGCGCTTGGATCAACACCATGCCGGACGCCCTTCAGAAGCGCTCCAATGTTAATCATCATGTCTTCTTGTTATGCAGGCACTTCCAACTACGACACTGAAAACGTGATCGATGAATCCGCCAGGTCTCGCTTAAGCCCCAGAAACGGTACTCTCGCGGTCGAGGTGTGTCCCACTCGTAGGCCCAGCGTTCGGCCGGGCTTGCTGATACCACGATAGAGTTTTGCTCAGGCCTTCCGGCAGGTCAGTCTCTGCCCGGAAACCAAATTCGTCATATGCCTTCCGAACCTCAAGTCTTCGGCGCGGCTGTCCGTCTGGCTGGGATCGGTTCCAAATCACCCCGCCCTCATACCCTACCAGGCTTCGTATTTGATCCACGAGGTCACGAATGCGTATCTCATGGCTGGTGCCGAGGTTAATGGGATCCGTGCCTCCATAACGCAAGGTGGCAAGAACGATGCCCTTTGCCGCATCCTCCACATAGAGGAATTCGCGACTGACTTCTCCTGTGCCCCATACTTCGACGGCTGCAGACCCCGCTTCCTTCGCTTCCACGAACTTACGAATGAGCGCAGGAATAACATGACTCGACGCCGGGTCAAAGTTGTCGCCTGGGCCGTATAGATTTGCCGGAATCACATAAATGCTGTTGAGACCGTACTGCTCACGGTAACCAACTGCCATGACCAGTAGCGCCTTCTTGGCGATTGCGTAAGGAGCATTCGTCTCTTCCGGGTAGCCGTTCCAGAGATCTTCTTCTCGAAAAGGCGTAGGAGTGTGTTTGGGGTAAGAGCAGGTCGTACCGACAATCACCAGTTTCTCGAGCCGATGATAGAGTCGTGCCTCATCCACTACGTGAAGACCCATGGCCATGTTTTCGTAGAAAAACCTCCCCGGATTGCTGCGATTTGCTCCAATTCCTCCTACGGTTGCGGCCAGATGAATTAGGACTTGGGGCTGCGCATCGGCGTACATTCGGACGACATCTTCACGCTGGCAGAGATCGTAGTCTCGCTTCCGGGGTACGAAAACATTTCTAGCACCCTCCTTCTCCAGTTGCTCGACCACGAACCTACCGAGGAACCCGCTGCCCCCGGTGACCACGATCCGTTTTCCTGTCAACGCCCCCATTCTGTCCCTTTCTGGCGGAAGATCAGTCTGACATCCGAGCCAACGACTGGCGTTCAAACTCACCGCTCAGCCTCTCGCTCAACATCTTCACATCCGCTTCCACCATCAGCTTGACCAATTCTTCAAATCCCGTCCTTGGCCGCCAACCCAGCTTTGTTCGAGCCTTCGATGCATCTCCCTGGAGGATGTCGACCTCCGCCGGGCGGAGGTAACGGGAGTCCAATTCCACGTATTTCTTCCAGTCGAGCCCGACGTGCGAAAACGCCAGTTCAGCGAACTCGCGCACCGAGTGAGTCTCACCGGTTGCAACCACGAAGTCGTCGGGTTCTTCCTGTTGCATCATCATCCACATTGCTTCGACATAATCAGGGGCGAATCCCCAGTCTCTTTTGGCGTCCAGGTTGCCAAGATACATTTTGTCCTGCAGCGCCCCGTGGATGCGGGCAACACCGCGCGTAATCTTGCGAGTCACGAAAGTCTCGCCGCGCCGAGGGGATTCGTGATTGAACAGAATTCCGTTACACGCAAACAGGCCAAAGGCCTCGCGGTAGTTCACTGTTGACCAATAGGAATACAACTTCGAGCAGGCATAAGGACTCCGGGGACGAAAGGGCGTCGTCTCTCGCTGCGGCACTTCCGGAGTGTTGCCAAATATTTCGCTGCTCGCGGCATTATAAAACTTGGTTTGAATCCCTGACTGGCGGATCGCCTCCAGCAAACGAGTAGTGCCAAGCGCAGTGATGTCTCCCGTGTACTCAGGGATATCGAAGCTAACTCGAACATGACTTTGCGCTCCGAGATGATAGACCTCATCCGGCTTGATTGTGAGCAACAATCGAATCAGATTCGACGAGTCGTTCAGGTCGCCATAGTGCAAAAACAGCCTGGCGCTTCGATCGTGAAGATCAGGAAGAATCCCGTCGATGCGCTCCGTGTTGAAGCTGCTGGAACGCCGCTTGATCCCATGAACCTCATATCCTTTGGAGAGCAAAAGCTCTGCCAGATAGGAGCCATCCTGCCCGGTGATTCCGGTGATTAAGGCTTTACTCGGCATTTATTCCTCCGTAGACCAATGAAAACCGATCGGGCCTAGATCCCCGACTCTGGCCGAACTGTAGACTCTAAGTATTCCGGAAATCCTAACCTTTCCCCGTGGTCCCGGTCGTCTCATCCTCGGCGTTTTGCGACCACTTCCCGGCTCCGTCTACGGCTGTTTCTTTCTTGTTTTGCGAAATCTTGGGGATAGCATCCACCATTGTCCCGACAACTCCCCTAACAAATATCTTGCGCGGATCGTCGTCAGACAGAGCCTGCCAGCGCACCTTTCCTGCAATCCATATCATGGCACCCACAATTCCCAGTATGCTGCCCACCATTACGATCATGGAGCGCGGCGGGAATGACTTCTTTGTCGGCGCAATTGCCGGATCCAACACTTTAACCGAAGGAATCTCTTTCGCTTCCTGTACCTTGGCCAACTCATATTGCTGCGTCAACAGTTCGAAGACAGTTTCCTGGACCTTCGTCTGCCTATATAAATCCGCATAGGTTACGCCCAGCAGGGGTAGTCGACGAATCGAGGGATACATCGACTTGTCGTTCGCCAACTGATCTTGTGTCCCCACACCGGCAACTTCGTTCAGTTTTTTTTGCAGCTCATTGATGCGCGCTGCAGCAGCACGCACTCGAACATTGTTATCGGCGTAGATCTGCTGCAAGCTGCTGAGCTCCGCCTGGGCGGCGATCAGTTCACCCTGCAATGTCGCCGCCGCTTCAACCATCGCCTTTCCTTGGGCGGGAATATCGATCGCCGTGTTCTTGCTGGCAAAAGCGCTGAAGTTCTGGGCCGCGTTGTCGAGCTCCGTCTTGACCTGTTTCAGTCGTTCTTCCAGAAAAACACGCTCACGTCGGGCGGACGATGTGCTAAGTTGGGCCACGAGACGGTCAAGTTCCGTCACGTAAGCATCGGCCATCGCCGCAGCGAGATTGGGGTCGTGATCCCAAACCACAATTGTGATAATGCCACTCTTACGGTCTTCGGAAACGCCAGTACGCTCGCCTAGAACGGCTCTCAGAT
>CAVZWK010000018.1:0-49928 GCA_963778995.1 Terriglobia bacterium | reverse complement strand
CCGAAGTTGCTTCGCCTTCTAAATCTTAGATGAAACGGAAGCACGGAGCGCTGCTTTTTCATTTCCCCATAGTACGGCGGTAATCTTGCCGTACAAAGCAATGAAAGTGGCAAGCCAGGCCACATCCGGGCTCGACTCTTGTAGATTGCGTGACAGAGCGGCTATGGGGATCCTGAGTTGGTGATCCATCGCGAGCGCGGGATCTCGCGATGTCCTTCATCGTCGTAGAAGAACTTCATCGCGTGATCGGACTTCGCGTTCGGTACTGGATGTCTTCAGCCGAACTGAAACGAGGCGCGTCATAGGAAACGGGCAAAGGCGTTCTTCGTGGTGTACATCGATTCGTTGAGGGTCGTGCCGACCGGGCGCTGCGCGACGGCGAAGACCCGAAGGGATTGCCGTTGACGTACGAAACCCCGATGTAGTCGGCGACCATCGGTCCGTTGTCCGAGACGGGCAGCCAGCCGACACTCATCGGCCCGGCGATCTTGCGCCGGCGGTCCAGGTCGCGCCGCCATCAATGGAACTCGTGAAGCCTACGTTCAACTGACAGGTGCTGGCGGTGCAGTTCGTAGTTGGGATAGTAGTAGTAAACGATGGTGAGATGGGCATTCGCTCCCGATGTCGTGGGATCGACGCCGATGCCCGGGATGAAGTGGTCGACGGTGCTGGTGGTGGCATCAATCGGAATTCGACGTGACCGCGCTCCAGGTGGTGCCATTGGACGAAGTGCTCATGACGATGTCATTGGAAGTGCAGCCTGTGCGGAAGCGGCAATCGGACCACACCACGTAAACCTTGCCAGCGCCGTCGATCCCCGCCGAAGGCAGATTTGGATTGCGCAGGCCAGCGGCGACGAAGTGACTGTTGATGCTGGCAATCGCCTGGCTCTTGCCCCAGCTCGTGCCGCCGTTGGTGGACGAGAAGACATCGATGCCTCCGCCCTCGAAGGGAACGATCACGGTGCCGTTCGGCTGCACAACGGGTTCGCCCCCGAGTCCGCCGGCATGATCGGAAGAGGGAAGTCCCGGACCCCACGTTTGTCCGCCATCGCTCGAAACGCTCATCAGAACATCGCCGGTTCCGAACGCCTGATCCCATTCGGTGTAACAGTTGCCATAGAAGGGGCTGGTTGGGGTGTTGTCGCAGACGGTCCAGTTCTTGTCGTCGAGATGCGTCTTGTCGATGATGATCGGATTGCCCCAGGTAAGGCCGTCGCGTGGAGCGGCTGACGGCGACATCGCCGATGAGCGGAGCAGCAACTGAGTCCCGCGAGAGGAAGCGTAGAGATCAGCCACTGTCCGTGCTTGGCGTCGTAAGCGACCGACGGATCAGCGGCGGCGCCGTAGGTTCCGCCCTTGATAGTTCACGGTGAGGCCGGGAAGATGGCCGTAGTGCCAGCGTCTTCCCGCCATCGGTCGAAGTGGAGAAGCCAATGTCGCCGCTGCCCCATCCGATGCTGCCGGGACGGCGAGCAACGTGGAATGCGCTCACGATGGTGCTGCCCCAGGCGAAGGTGGCGGGCTCGACTTCAGTCTTGTGATCGCTGTCGGTGTTGGTCAGATTGTCGGTGCTGATCTTGAACGGAGAATTTGAGCGGACGCCGGAAGGGCAGCGCAAAGCGATGGCCAGATGCGAAGAACGAGACGGCTTCGAGAGAAATCGTGAGGGAACAGTTCATCGGAGTATTCCTTGTTGGCAGGATTTGGTCAGAAAGGGGACGAGCAGGCCACACTTCGAGGTTCCCGCGCACTATATCCAGAGCGTGGTATCGTGTCGATGTGAAGGAATTTTCACAGTGCGGAACGAGAAGCGGCCGCGTGCGGAAATTCTCAATCCGCTTGCTTGACCTTGATCACGCAGGTCATATCTAATCCGAAAACAAATGTCCGTTCATCGTGCTCGAAAGGAGAAGTTCCACATGCGAGTTGCATTTCTGGGGTTGGGAATTATGGGCGAGGCGATGGCCACGAACCTGGTCAAGGCGGGCCATGAAGTCACGGTGTGGAACCGTACTCCCGGGAAATTGGTGGAAGGCGCGGGAGTCGCCCCGACTCCGGCGGCAGCGGCTCAGGGAGCGGAAGTGGTCTGGCTCTGCGTCTCCGACACCGACGCGGTGGAAGCAGGTGATCTTCGGCAAAGATGGAGCGGTATCGTCGCTGACCGAAGGAACGATCATTGCGGACTCGAGCACGATTTCTCCCTCGGCGACCGTGAAATTCGCGGAGCGTGTCGGCGCGAAGGGCGTGGCGTGGGTGGACGCGCCGATGACGGGATCGAAAATTGGCGCTCGGGACGGGACACTGGTATTCATCGTCGGCGGAGCGGAGCGAACATCGATCGCCTGAAGCCGTTGTTCGCCGCCATGGGGAAGAAGATTTTCCGCATGGGCGAGACCGGCAAGGGACAAGCCACCAAACTCGCCATGAATCTGCAGATTGCGCTGATCTATGAAGGATTCGCCGAAGCCTTGACCCTCGCTACGAAACTGGGCGTGGAACCGCAACAACTGCTTTCACTGATCGAAGCGACCATGGTGCGGTCCGGAGTCGTGGACTACAAGGGGCCATTCATCCTGCACCGCGACTTCACGCCCAATTTTCCGTTGCGGCTGATGCATAAAGACATCAAGCTCACCCTTGAGGCCGCGAAAGAAGCACGGGTGAAACTGCCGGCTCTCGAAACTGTCGAAGAAATCTACGAGATGGCGACCGAAGACGGTCACAAGGACCTGGATTACGCCGCCACGCTTACGCTGCTTGAGAAGTGGGCCGGAGTGCAGGTGAAAGGAAAGCCGCGTAAATCCTCATAAGAAAGACCAAAAACGCCGAACCGTCAGCACCGTTACCGCCGTAATCCCGTCCCTCCCCTATTACACAAGTATTACAGTGCAGCCCCGCTTCCCCTGATAGGTTATCGATAGTGTTGATCGAATCATCAGTGAATCAACCACAGCGGGAAATGGGGACCCTCTTTGGATATGGAACTGCAAGATCTGGAAAAATCTCAGGGCAAAAGATGAAATTAACTGGGTGACGGCGATGTTTATGGCGCTGTTTCACGTCGGGGCGATAGCCGCACTTTTCTTTTTCACGTGGAAGGCATTGTTTGTGGCGATGTTCTTGTGGTGGGTTGCGGGTAGTCTCGGCATCGGGATGGCCTATCACCGGCTGCTGACGCACCGCGGATTTAAGACACCCAAATGGGTGGAGTATTTCCTGACCGTTTGCGCCACCCTGGCGCTCGAGGGCGGTCCGATTTTCTGGGTGGCAACGCACCGGATTCATCATCAGTATTCGGATCAGGAAGGCGATCCGCACTCGCCGATCGACGGCAAGTGGTGGGCGCACATGGGATGGATTCTGATGGGCAAGTCGATGCACCACGACACGACCACCCTCGCCCGCTACGTCCCTGATCTCGCCAAAGACAAATTTCACGTCTGGATCACCAAATATCACTATGTTCCGCAGATTGTTCTGGGGATTGCGCTGTTCGCCATCGGCGGCCTGCCGTGGCTGCTCTGGGGAATGTTCTTGCGCACCGTGTTTGTTCTGCACGCGACATGGCTGGTGAATTCGGCGACGCATTCGTGGGGCACCCGGCGGTTTGCGACGCGCGATCTGTCGACCAACAGCTGGTGGGTGGCTCTGCTGACCTTTGGCGAGGGATGGCACAACAATCATCACGCGCATCCGACGGCTGCGCAGCATGGGTTTACCTGGTATGAAGTCGATATGAACTGGTACGGGATCTGGGTTCTGAAGACGCTGGGCCTGGCTTGGGACATTAAGCGCGTGAAGCTGTCGGACGTTAAACAGGGTCTGGTGCCGACGCCGAATGGTCGTCTGATTACTGCGGCCGTGCCGGAAGTCTCGGTAGCAGGCGACTGAGCGAAGATTTTTGTGAAGATACAGGAATCAGCCCTGGCTTCTGGTCGGGGCTTTTCTTTGCCCTCGCCTGCGCTTCCGCTCGCGACTCAGACGCGGATGATCATCACTTCCGTCGCTTTGATCAGTGCAGCGGCGGTTTGGCCCTTCTTCAGCTTCATTTCCCGTACTGCTCCCGACGTGATCAGCGATGTGATCAGTTGGCCTCCCACCGAAATCGTGACCTGTCCTACGAGTCCGCTGACGCGCACGTCCACGATGCGGCCCACGAGTTGATTGCGTCCGCTGATCCGTTTGTAGCTGATGCGGCGTTCGTCTTGGTTGTGGCCCCGCGTGCGGTAGAGCAGGCGATCAATCTCCGACTGGGGGATCCGGTAGTGTCCGCCGGGAGTTTGCACCGCGCGCAGCTTTCGATGGTAGATCCACTGCTTGATCGTGGGATAGCTGATCTGCAGTTGAACGGCGGCGTCTCGCGGACGTAGCAATGTTTCCGGGGCAGATTGTTGTTTTGGCATCTGGGCAGAACCTTTCGCCACGGATTCTCACGGATTGGCACCGATCAAAGCAAGCGCCGACATTCTCCTCAGGAGATCGCTCAGAACGGAACGCGGATCGACAGCGTCTTTGCATGATTGAATTGGTGGAAGCGCGTCACTGCGATCTGCTCCCCGGCGCCCACACTTAGCCCCAATCGCTTCCATAGATGAAATCTTCCGGCGACCAGTCCGGGAGACAGAAACACCTGTTTGTCTCCCTCGAGTTTGCCGTTCGGCCAGAATGTGGCGTTTATTTCGAGTTCCGGCCATAGCTTGCGGAGCACACGATATTGGAAGGCCGTGCTGTACGCGACGGGTGTGCCGCTCTTCTCACGACCTCCCGTCGGAATGGTCCAGCCAAGCGTGCTCTGAAAATCAAGATCGTGATAACCCTTGCCGAAGGCGAGGGTTGGTGTAACAGAGGCATAGCTCGACGCATAACGTCCATATGGAATGCTGCCAGCCAGGAATGCAGTCAGGATGTAGTTGCCGTGCTCCTGGTTGCCGGCTAGGAACCGGTACTTCAGGGTGAGAGGGATATTACCGAATCCGTTGGTACCGCTGACAGGCGCCTGATAGGAAGGGAGCCCGAGGATGATCTCGGTGTGTTCTGTCGGAATCAGTTCAAGGCCCTTGCCCCCACCATAGTTCAGACTCTCCCCGCCGGTTGCTGGCATCCATACAATGTCTGAACGGAATTCTTCTTCGAGCCGGGGCGTAGTTGTGAATAAAGGAGTGATCCAGTGCGGCTGTTCCGCCTGCGTCTTGTTGACGCGCTCAAACCAGTGCGCGAAGTAGCTTTCTTGCGCGGAACTAGCGAGCGTCGAGACCAAGAGAAACACGGATATTGCTACTGTGCCGATGAATTCACGTGCCAATCAGAACCCCGTGAAAATATGCTTGGAGATGTATACATATATTAACATATCGATATATGTATAGAAATCGTATCGATGATGCGACTCGATAAACCCGACTGCCGGTGAGGTCAAGCAACCGACTGGAAACGAAGGATCACGACGGGCGAACGCCCACTTCGTCTATATCCGTGCAATTTATGGTTCCAGCGCGTCCTCCACTCCTGGCAGGACGCGAAAAAGGTAAAATCAGCGTAAACGTATGCGTATTTCGAGCCGCCGAGGAACGATTGCGTTCTTTCTCTGCCTGGGCATCGGTCTGGTTGCTCTGGCAGTTGCGCTCAATGTCGGCTGGATCATCCTCAATCGGCGCGAAGTTGTTCTGCTGTTCTTCGGCATCATCTTCTTTGCCCTGATCATCGCGGGCATGGTCCTCAACACCATCTTCCTGGTACGCGAAGTGCGCCGCAACGAGCAGCACGACAGCTTCATCAATGCGGTCACTCATGAGCTGAAAACCCCGATCGCTTCAATCCGGCTGCATCTCGAGACTTTGCAGCGCAGGGATCTGCCCGAATCGCGGAAACAGGAGTTCTACAACGTCATGCTGAGCGATGCGGACCGGCTCACCGACACGGTGGAACAGGTGTTGCGCGCCGGGCGCGCGGGAGACAAAAAAGCTGGGCGGGACAAAGCAGAGGTCGATTTCGCACAAGTGGTTCGAGACTGCATGGAGGCCATGCGAGTGCGGCATCACCTGCCCCCCGAAGTGTTGCGTTACGAGCAGGCGGTCAGCCAAGGAAGCGGCGCTCACGTGAGAGGGAATCCCGAAGATCTGCGAGTCGCGGTTTCGAATGTGCTTGAGAATGCGGTGAAGTATTCCGGCGATCGCATCGATGTGCAGGTACGGTTGGAGACGCCGGACGAAAAGCGAATCGTGCTCAAAGTGCAGGATCGCGGAGTTGGAATCGCTCCCGAGGAGTTGAAAAGAATCTTCCGCCGCTTTCATCGCGTGGGCAGTCGCACGCTGGCGCACGTCAAAGGAACGGGCTTGGGACTGTTCATCGTGAAATCCATCGCTAAAAAGCATGGGGGGACTGTGTTCGCCGAAAGTCCCGGCGAAGGGCAGGGAACGACAATCGTGCTGGAGTTGCCGAGAATTGCGCAAATCCCGGGGTCCAAAATATGAGCCGCGTGCTGGTGGTCGAGGACGAAGCTCATCTCGCGCAAGGGCTGCGGTTCAATCTGGAAGCCGAAGGTTATGAGGCCGACGTTGTCGGAGACGGGGAAGAGGCAACCGATCGGCTGCTCAACAAGAAAGAGTCTTTCGACGCCATTGTGCTGGATATCATGTTGCCGGGAAAAGACGGATTCCACGTGGTGTCGGAACTGCGCGCGGCGAAAAATTACGTCCCGGTCCTGATGCTGACGGCGCGAGGGCGTCCGGAGGATGTGTTGAAGGGCTTCGCCTCGGGCGCGGACGATTACCTGCCGAAGCCATTTGAACTTTCGATTCTGCTCGCGCGTTTGCAGGGACTATTGCGGCGCAGCGCATGGATGCGCGGCGGTCCGGAGCAGGCGGAAGAGGCGCAGATCGGCCGCACAGTCGGCGAACTGGACCAGTTCTCGTTTGCGGGGAAAACCATCGACTTCGGGGCGCTGGAGCTGCGCTCGCGAGGAAATACGGTTCATTTGACAGTCATGGAATCGGAGTTACTGCGGCATCTGGTGCGGAACGACGGCAAGATCGTTCCGCGGAAGCAGATCCTGGAAGAAGTCTGGGGCCTGCACGAGGATACCGACACGCGGGCGATCGATAATTTCGTGGTGCGATTGCGCAGATATATCGAAGATGATCCGGGACATCCGAGGCATTTGCTGACGGTGCGGGGAGTTGGGTATCGGTTCTTCGCCGTACCGGACGGGAAATAAAGGTGCGAACGGCTCCGACCACGAAGGGCCCCAATGATGTTTCTGCCTTCGCGTCCTTAGCGGTGAACGATCTTCCATTCGTGGGCAACTCATGCCCGACAGAGTTCTGCGATCAGCGTTTCTCTGCGATGAACGGCGATGGCATCTAGCCGTCGTAGCACGACGACATAGACGGGCACGGAGACCGCCGCCAGGATCAGGAACAGCATCGCCGCGATCCAGAGATTGTGGTACAGGCGCGCCAAGGTGAAAACTCCAACCCCCACGCCGACGATTACGATCTGCATGCCGAAGCTGGCAAGGACCGTGGTTTGCGATACATTTTGGCGTCCGAAGGTCGAGAAGTCGCGCTTTTTTGGAGAATAAAAAGAGAGCAGATTTCCGGCGGTGAAGTTGAGCGGTGCGGCAAAGAGAAGGCCTGCGATGGTTGCGAGCGTGACGGCCAGGTGCGGCGGACCGTATAGATAGCTGACCGCGATCCACGCTAGGACCGCATTTGCCACAAGGATTGCGGCATGCGAGAGATTTTTTCCCGCGACAATCTGCCGAAACGTGGCCGGTGATGCGTAGAAGAACTGGATACCTCCGCCATCGCCGCCGAAGCTGTTGTAAACGAGATTGGTGAGAACGAGGAGGGCGTACGCCGCCGCGCCGGGGAATGCCATATCCGGAGTGCGGCTAAACATGTTGGAGTGCCTCATCGAGTTCATTGGGCCGAGGCGAAAGATGACCAGCATGAATACCGGCATGATGAGCGTGAGCAGCATGGGGCCGCTTCGCGCAAGGTAGCGCGTTTCTTTTTCGAAGACTGCGGCGACGGATGCCGAAAATCCAGGAAGATCCCAGCCAACCTGCCGGCTCTGGGTCGTTGGGATGACGGGCCGAGCCGCCGCTTCACTCAGGTTCTCGCCATAAAACTGCGCGCGGATGCGCAGGTGCAGAAGATATCCGACCGCGAGCGAAAGCGCGACGAGTGCAGCCAGAAAGCCGAATCCGTTAAGCACTTGGCCATGAGCGGTTCGTGCGATGGCTTCCCCGGCCAACCCGGGCGGCAGACACTCCTGAAGCTTGGCGGCAATTTCAAAATTGCGGCGAAACTCGGGATGAGGTCTTCCTTCCATGTGCTGAATCGCTGGGCCGATCAGCTGAAAACTCAACATGAGCAGGATGAAAAGTACGCCCATGATCTCTCGGGTGCGGCGCTGCGCCAACCAGCGTTCCAGCCATGCAAATACCATCTGCAGAAGAAGTAGATTGAAAAGAGCGAACGTGACGAGGACCAGTAGAGCCCAGGGAAAGAGAAGCGGACGCGCGGCTGCGATCCCGATCAGCATCCCGAGAAGAAAGACGCTGCCGAGCGCGCTGGCTGGGTCGAGATAGCCATACACCAAACGGATCAAGAAGTAAGCGCGATAGGCGAGCGGGAATCGAAGCAGATCGGAAGAGTCAGGATTGTTGGTGAAGGCCGTCGCCATCACCGGAAAGAATTGCCAGAACAGAAAAATCAGCCACAGAACGGCCGCAAGGAATTCAGGCCTATTCTGCGAAACGAGATACCAGGAGACGCCGATCGCGCCGACGAAACCGCTGATTCCGCCGAGCGCAAATGCTGAACTTACAAAAATCCGCGAAGCAAGTTCCATCTTGCCGCGCCGGGTGCGGAGTCCGTTGAGGAACATACGCCAGCGCAATTCGGCGATGGCAGGAATTTGTCCGGAGATCACTTCGCGGTTTGTCATTTTGGGAAAGTTCAATTCTTGCACAACCGGGGCGACGCATCGAGTGCTTGCCCGTAAGTGCCTTGGCTTGTGCAGGTTGAGCAATCGCAGTTCAATGCTGCCGGCCTTCGCCAGTTACAAACTTTGTACTTCGTGATGTCCATCACAAAACCGGGTGGGGCTGCTCACAGTCACTTCCATCCTGACGATGACACACTGTAGGTGATCCTGGGAAGGTGGTTGGGCGATGTCGGCATCAGAAGGAGTTCCGCTGTGGGACAGCGTGACGCATCCCTTTGCGAACGCTTTGGAGTTAGCCTTTGGGTGTCACCACAGAAAACTGAGCCGCGTCTTCACCATCGAAGGCCACAGCTACAAAGTCTGTTGCAGCTGCGGGCGCAGATTCGGCTATTCCCTGGATACGATGTCGATCCGGCCTCAGCGGCGACTATTCTCCGCGCTGACGCACCTGCGGGCACAGCGCCGGTTGCGAAGGCTCGAGCGGCAACACAACGGTACTCCTTAGATCTCCACGAGGCTATCCCAGCCACGAAAGTTCCTGCTCGACCGGGCGGGCTCCTCCGACTATCCGCAGAAAGATTTCTTCCAGAGTCAGCTTCTCGGCTGCGGACTGTGCACTATGTCCTGAATCCCCGTGCGTTTGTGCTTCAACGCCGGCCCGTAATTCTGCCAGAGAGCCTTGGGCTACCAGGCGTCCCTGATGAATGATGGCCACGTGGCTGCAGAGTCGTTCCACAATCTCGAGCACGTGCGATGTGAGAAAGATCGTGGCGCCCCGCGCGATCATGCCCTGCAACATGGTTTTCAGCGTGCCGGCCGCAATGGCATCCACCCCTTCAAACGGTTCGTCGAGAAATAAGACCTTTGGGCCGTGGATCACCGCCGCGGCCATGGCGAGTTTTTTCTGCATGCCGTGGGAGTAATCCGTGACCAGCTTTTTGGGCTGATCGGCGAGTTGCATGAAGTCGAGCAACTCTGCTGCGCGCTTCGCGGCCGTTTCGCGGTCAAGGCCGTACATGCGTCCTGCAAAACTCAAGAACTCCGCCCCCGTGAGGCGTCCAAAGAGCGCCATGCCTTCCGGGACGACGCCGATCTGCCGTTTGACTTCGACCGGATGAGCATCAAGATCAAGGCCAAGGATTTCGATTTTGCCTGAACTGGGCGCGAGCAAGCCCGTCAGCATCTTGATCGTTGTAGATTTCCCAGCTCCGTTAGGGCCAAGAAATCCGAAGAATTGCCCCGGGGCGACTTGAAGATTTACGTCGTCGACGGCAACGAGTTCTCCGAAGCGGCGGGTCAGGGCTTGTGTACAGATTGTGGGGGCCGAATCCATGAAGAGTTTGAATCTAGCACATCGGGACAGCGAAACGCGCGAGAGTTGTCGGAGTGATGTAAGGTGACTCTGCGTATTGTTGGAGGTGATTGGGCAATGGAGGTTCTTCAACTTGCAGGAACGGTCATTCTTCTCAGTGTGACCGTGATGTGCGCAGCCCAGCAGGGAAAGATAGCCCCGGTTGGGACAGAGATTGACCGTGTGATGCAGGCGCGTTCGGCGGCGGGCGATTTCAGCGGGACGGTTCTCGTCGCCAGGAAAGGGCAAATCCTCTACCAGCGGGCATTCGGGTTTGCGAATCTGGAGTGGAAAATCCCGAACGATCTTGAGACGAAGTTCGAGATTGGCTCAATGACGAAGCAATTCACGGCGTTGCTGGTGCTGCAGTTTGTGAATGAGGGGAAACTGCGGCTCGAGGGAACGATTTCCGATTATCTGCCCTACTATCGCCGGGATACTGGCATTCGCGTCACTGTTAGCGAGTTGTTGTCGCATACATCCGGAATTCCGGATTTTATTCAGACTCCGGGGTTCCTGGAGGGTGCGGCAAGCAGGACGAGCTACACAGTGCGGCAATTCGCGGAGAAGTATTGCAGCGGAGATCTGCTTTTTGATCCTGGAACGAAGTTCGAATACAGCAATTCGGGATATTTCCTGCTCGGGGCAATGCTCGAGCAGGTTTCGAAAGAAACTTACGAGCAATTGCTAAATGAACGGATCTTCGGGCCGGTCGGGATGCGAAATTCGGGATATGCCCACAGTGACACGATCATCCCGCACCGTGCATCTGGCTACGAACGGACCAGCCACGGATTGCGGAACGCCCGTTTCTACGATATGTCCATTCCATTTGCCGCGGGAGCGCTGTACTCCACTGTGGGGGATCTTCTTCTCTGGGATCAGGCGCTGCATGGCGATCGACTGCTCCCGGCGCACTTCCGAGATCTGCTATTCAAACCTAACTTGGAGAGCTATGGCTATGGATGGGGAATTCTGATTCCGAAGCCAGGTGCGCCTTATTCAGGCGAGACCATCGCGATGCATGGAGGAGCAATCTTCGGGTTCCAATCCGTCATCGAAAGAATCCTCCGACATCAGGAGTTGATTGTCTTGTTGGACAATACCGACAGTCCAAAGCTGCTCGACTGCGCGCTCGAGGTCAGGCGGGTCCTCGCCGAACATCCGTAGGCGCATCGGGTAGGCTTGGGTCTGAAGCGTTCGATGGTTCAGGTTCATCGGAAATGCGTCACACGCCACAGTGCCACGCCACCGGCTGTCAGCAATCCCAGCATCGCAACAACCAGTCCGATGGCCCAACTCAGGCTGATCTCGACATGGGGTAGGCTCGCCAAGGATCCCAGCCATATGAAGACGGCCGTTGTGCCCAGGATCAGCAGCCAGTCCGAAGTGGATCGCGAGTTCGCGTGCGAGCCGAAGTGTTCTCCTTCCATTCCCGCGCGGACGTACTGGTCGTTGACGTTGTAGCGCTGGCTCTCCCGGTCGGCAGCATCGCGCCAAGAGGAATGTTCACGCTCTGTAGCCGATGACAGCGCGATGGACACGGCGCCCAATGCCATCATGAGCGAACCGCCTGCGACTTGCATATAGAGGGCGCGCCCTCCGCCTCGTAATTCGTGGAAGACCAGGACTCCCCAGAGAAGGCCCCAGAGTTGGTTCGTATTGGAGAGGGGAATCCCACGGCTGATGCCGACATATTTTGTGGCGTATTGCTGGAATAGATCGCCGAGCACCCACACAAATCCACCGAGCATGAGCCAGAAGAGGACGCTACGCGCGCCGACCAGTTCCGTCCAGAGCGTGGATGCTCCGCGATACGTGACCCCCAGAGAAATCATCGTGACAAGTTCACCGATCGTGAAGAATGTCACGAACGATAGCGGATTCATGCCAGTCAAGTACGCCTTCCGGTACGGGATGTACATCGTGCCCCATAGGACACCCGCGCCGAGGGCGGCAGCGATCCCCAGCGTGGCTTTGCCAGCGGCGGCTTGATGCGACGACGCGATCGCGAGCATGGTGGCTCCGCCGAACATCAAGAGAGCGCCGCCCAAAACTCCGAGCCATCGCTTCCATCCCGCCAGACGCAGTTCCCGGAAGAGAACGACTCCCCAGAAGATTCCCAGCAAACTGTTGGAATTCCAGAGAGGGAACGCGATGCTGAGGCCCACATTGCGAATGGCGTAGATGGTCAGCGTGTTGGCGACAGCCCACATGCATCCGGCGAGAATCGCCCACACGATTAGATGCGGCGCCTCGCGGATGTCAGAACGCAAATAGGCCGTGCCGCGGATAAGTGCAGGAACGCTCCAGCGCGCGAGGAATACGCCGCAGACCATGACGAGAGACACGGTGATGGGAGAAATATGAGTGCTGACCAGTTTGATCGGCGCTTCGGCGCCTCCCAACCATGCTCCGGCGGCGAATCCGCAAAAAATGCCCAAGGCCTGTAGGGAACGCAATCGCCTCATAGGCGCGGCGCTCGGGACCGCAGGCCTCGTAGTTTGTGCGCTCGTCCAATGAGAGTTCACCGGAGTTTATCCAGGAGAAAGAATCCGCCGAGAAGGACGGCTAATGGAATCCAGAAGTGAACGTCGGTCGCGATGGCAAAGATCACGTTGCGGGAGCGATCGGCGGCCATAGTTTTGTGCTTCAAACGGACTGTCATCTTATGGTTGGAAGAGTTTGGAGTCAACGCCATGCTGCTGAATATCGATCCGCGCTCTGATGGACGATTCCGGGCGCTCGCTACGGGCTAAAAAGCGTTGACGCTCAGAGCATGCCGAGATGATTGGGGTATCTTCCCTGCAACGCCGTAATCAGTATTTCGAAATCGGGCATCTTCTGAAGACTCGTGAGGCACGGGTCTTTGAGGAAGAACGGCCAACAGGCAAATCCTGTTGCTACGCTACGCTCAAGCCACTCGAAAGCGGTTTCCGGTTTTCCTATCAGCGCGAGGGTGCAGGCGATCTGATAATACGTGTGATGCGCGTGTCCGAAAGACTTGGGACTGGAACAGGCTCGCGTGATGCATTCGATCGCTTCGTCCTTCTTACCCGATAACGCGTGGAGCAGGCCTTGTAGGCTGACCGTGATTGGGTCATGCGGGATTGCCTTGACCGCCTCATCCAATAAGCGCTGTGCTTCCTCGTAGTCCCCGGTCATCATCGCCGGATAAGGAGCAAAATAGAGCGCGTACTTATTCCCGGGACTCTCGGCGCGCCACACTTCAATCTGGTGCCGAGCCAGGTCGTATTCTTGTCCCCATACATAAACCTGCACAATACTTGGGCTGACGGCCTTCTTGGGTTGAAAGGGACGCCCTCGTTCAAACATCTCTCGAGCGGAATCGAGAAGACCGATGTGCGCCAGAATTGTTCCCAGACGGTTGTATGCGTGAGGCAGATTGTTTTGCAGCGCGATGGCTCGCTTAAGATCGGAGATCGCTTCCAGATGTTGAAAATTCTTTGATGGGCCCCACAGCAAGAAAGCACGAGCTACGTATGCCTCGGGCAGGACGGGATCGAGTTCAAGGGCACGCCGGCAATGGAACTCCGCCTTCTCCAACCACATACTGGTGGGGTCAAATTCGAAATGACGAGTGGCACAGGCAAATGACAATGTCGCATGGGCTAGAGCGAAGTCCGGATCACGAGTGACAGCGTTGGTGAGGTGCTCGCTCGCATCATCCATCCGCGAGGCGTCGCTGGCCGCTGTGATCCGCAAACCACGGATGAACTCGGCGTAAGCCACGGGATCTCGGCTATAGCGGGGCCGCTGGTCCACTGCAGCTGCCCCCGAGGGCCGATTCAATGCAGCGCTGATCCGCTTTGCCACTTCGGATTCCAGATGCTCAAGCTTTGTCAGATCGACGTCGCACTTTTTTGTGAAGCAAGCAAGTTGTTTGTATGTGTCCAGCATTTCTAGCGATAGACGCCACTGTCCTTTTAAGAGCTGAATGGCTCCATGAACGATGAAGCGAACGCCCAGGCCAGAAGCGATTTGCGACGCCGTAGCTTCTGCGGGAAGGTTCAGCACCGCGGACATGGGAAGGACATCCACACCCGGAAGTTTTCCAAGCCGCGACACCAGCGAATCGGAAAATCCGAGGCACAGCCCCTGATCGTCTGGAGCACCACCAACCAGGACGAGCGGCAGCACGGCGAGTGAGGAGTCTTCGATCCAAGTATCGCAATGGGCTCGGAGGCTTGTACTCAGGAATTCAGGATCCGCGTGTGGACGTTTGGAGCCGATGACGCGCACGGGCCCGACGAAACGGTAACCCTTTCCGACGACGGTCTCGAGAAAACGCGGCTTGTCTGCGTTATCGCCGAGCGCGGTGCGCAACTTGCGCACGACGTTATTCACGCTCGTCTCAGGGTCGATGAAAAGATGGGATCGCCAGATCTGTTTGACGATTTCATCACGCGATACCAACTGCTCGCGCCGCTCCAGCAGGAATATGAGCAGGTCCATGGGCTTCTTTTCGATCTTGATGCGACGACCGAAGCGCCTGAGTTCGTAGCGCCCCAGATCGACTTCCACTTCGCCAGTCCTGTCTCTTGTCACGCCCATGAAGAACCCGGTGCAGCATTATCCGATAAAACGCAAAGACTTGCGACGATATACAAAAGATATGCAAAGGTTATGGCGGGTGCATTGCAATGGTTTCGGGGGTGAGGGATGATACGCCATCACTGATCGATAAGGAGATGGTGCATGAAACGGATTTCACTGATTACGATTGCCGTGCTGGGGACAATGATCCTCGCCGGTCAATGGGGGAGCTTGGCCGCGCATCCTGGTTCACATGAAAAGAACGCATTCACACCGGATACGATTCCGTGGGGACCGCCGCCGCCATTCATCGCGCCTGGTGCGCAACTTGCAGTCATTGAAGGCAATCCGGCGGGAACTACAGGAGACTACACGGTTCGACTGAAAATGCCTGACGGATATCGCATCGCACCCCACTGGCATCCTTTACGCGAAAACGTCACGGTCATTTCAGGTAGCTTCAAGTTGGGGATGGGTGACGTTTTTGACGCGGACAAAATGATAACTCTCCCCGCGGGGAGCTTCGGATACCTCGATCCGGATATGCACCACTACGCCATGGCGGCAGGCGAGGCGATCGTGCAGGTCCACGGAAAGGCACCGCTGCAGTTCAACTACGTGAACCCGCAAGACGACCCCAGCAAGAAATAACAAGAAGCCCTGGTGCGTCGGACGGTCGTCCGTCAGGCCAGGGCTTCTCCTCAGTTCACTCGTAGGACTGCTGATGTCTAGAACAGATTCCAGAGGAACTGGTTGTAGACCTCGTGATGGAACTGCACTTCCTGCGCTTTGACGAACGTCCCAAGAGCGCGTGGGCAGCGGTCGGCCGACGCTTGCTTGAGATCGGCGTAGCGGCCCTTCACGTCCTCACCGAGTAGCGTGTTGGTCCACTCGGCTTTGCGGAAGTTGTCTAACGCGTCGTAGATGTTGTCAGGCAGGTAGCGCTCGGCCTGACGCAGGTTCTTGATCTTTGAGGTTTGACCATCGAGACCCGACTTGAACACCGCCAACATCACCAGATACGGATTCGCGTCGGGTGCAACGGAGCGAACTTCCACGCGCATGCTCTTCTCGTTCCCGATTGGAATACGAATCATGGAGCCGCGATCGACTGCAGACGCCTTGATTTGGTTCGGCGCCTCGAAGTGCGGGTCAAGACGACGATACGCATTGACACTGGGGTTCAACAGGAGGCAAATGTCGTTGCCGTGCGTGAGAATGCGGTCCACGAACGACCACCCAAGCTTGCTGAGTTTCTCTTCGCCCTTAGCGTCCCAGAAAAGATTTTTGCCGTTTTCGCTGATGGAAACGTTGGTATGCATGCCGCTACCGTTCACGCCCACGACGGGCTTGGGCAGGAAGGAAGCGGTAAGTCCCATGTGGGTTGCGACCTGTCGGCAGATCAACTTATAAAGCTGGATCTGGTCGGCGGCCGCGACGACTTCTCCATATCCATAGTTGATTTCAAACTGCGATGGCGCAACTTCCGGATGATCTTTCTCGTTCTGGAAACCCATCGAACGCTGTACTTCGGCGGTGGTGTCGATGAAGGTGCGAAGCGGATCTCCCGGCAACGAGTGATAGTAGCCGCCAGTGTTTACATACTCGAATTTCGCGGTCTCGTGGTAATGACGTTCTGCGTCAGCCCCCTTGAAGAGAAAGCCTTCGATCTCATTGGCAGCGTTGAGCGTGTAACCCTTCTTCTTGGACAGGTCATCGGCGTAGTTCTTCAGGACGCCGCGAATGTCGCCGCTGTAGGAGGTGCCGCCCTTGTCGATCACTTCGCCGAAGACCAGGACCTTGCCGGATCCGAACACGTCCGCCGGAGCCCAGTAGAATGCGCTCCAGTCGATGCCCAGTCGCAGATCGCTTTCCCGCTGCGCCGTGAAACCACGGATCGACGAGCCGTCGAAGGTCAGGTTGTCGTAGCTCTTCATCAGAAACTTCTTGTCGTAATCGAGCATGTGCAGGCGGCCTTCGAGGTCGCTGAAGAGCACGGTGACGGCCTTGATCCGTTTCTCGTCGGTTAGGTACTTGAGGCGCTCTTCCTGGATCTTGTGCGGAGCGGTGCGGTTTCTGCGCTGCTCCTTCGCCTTCAGGTTCATTTCTTCGAGTTCGTCGTACGAGAGTGCCAGGAAATTGCGCAGTTCAGTGGACATGGATGTCGTTCAGTCTCCTTCGCTATAGAAACTAAATTTGGACAAAGCTACGTACGAATACTTGAAGTTGAAATGGCTGGTTTCAACAGGCCATCGTGAGACACGGAAGAATAGCGCGTGGGGATTGGCTCAGCCAATCGAAAATGCTGATGCGGGGCATAAAACGGATTTATCCATGTGGCGAACGTGATGTGTCAACGAGAGCGAATCAGCAGATTTGAATCGCGTGTGGCCGATTAGCGGGGCTGCGCGAACTGAATGTCAGAGGCGAGCACGGTCTGTCCCATCCATTCACTCAGCGGATGCTGGCGCCCGCAGTCGAGGCACTGCGTGGCAGGAAATTGGAATTGGCAATTGGGACAGATTGCTCCCGTTTCGAACGTGTCGAAAGGCTGGCCGCAGTGTCCGCATTTCCAGTAGGCACCGACGGGTGGTGAGGTCTTGCACGTAGGGCAGGAATATCCGTGCCGCCGCGGAAGTTTCGCCATGCGAAGGAGAGACTGCGCGTGCTTGAACCCGCCCCAGCAGTTCATCAACATGTACAGCGCGAGCGCTCCGTACCAGATGACCCTTTGAAAAGGCGACAGACGATGAATGCTACGACGCCGATCAGGCCCAATATCGTGGCGACCATCAGACTGCGGGCCCGTCCGAGGACAAACCAAAGAAGCGAGCGCAAAATCTGACCGCCGTCGAGCGGGTAGATAGGAAGAATGTTGAAAATCAAATAAACCAATGTTGATCAATAGACGTTGGCAGAAGCCATCCAAGTTCGGGCGCGTTGGCCAATCCATATCGGAGTCAGTTAGGGACGACAGCGCAATCAAGAATCGGCATCAGCGCCACATTCACCAGCGGTCCCGCAGCGATGCTCCACAATGTTGCGCCTGGGCGCGGAGGCGGATCGACATAGGCGACCCCGCCCAGAGGCCACAAGAACAATCTGATTTGCCCTGCCGCCGACTTGTTTGCAGGCCAGCGCGTGCCCGTACTCGTGAAGCGCACGATCAGGAATAGTGCGAGATACTCCAGCAATATTCCATGTGATAGATGAGTATCGTCCTGCCCGGCTCTGGATCTCGTAGACCGCAACCAGAAACCATGACCAGTGCAGAAACAGGTCCACTCCCGCAAATCGGAAGAGATGGATCGATCCTTGGCGAGCGGTAGGCATGTGGGAAGTTTACTTTATTACATCGAGCGACATCGGAGCCATTACAAAGGTCGCAGACCGCGCGAGGCTAAGTGGAGTGAGATTTATGGTTACGCCGGACAGCAAATTCCTCCTCAATCGCTGCGCTCGCTCGTCGGAATGACAAATGTCGGGGATTGCTATTGGCGATGCGCCGATGCTCCGGCGGCTAGCTCGCGAAGAGTGGTCAGGAATCCGGCAGCGGTCCGCGGGTCGTCGAGCGCATCCAGCGCAATCGTGGCAGAGAACTGAGGCGACTCTGGCCGGAACCGGACCTGGAGCACGTCCTGCTGCCGAACTGTCATCAGGGTATTCAGTTCTGGGGCGGAGTCCTGCTTCCAGTGTGTGCGCGTGGTCAGGACAATCGGACCGGGTTCGTAGATATCCCAGTCCCGCTGGTCGCGCTTCGCGCCATTAACGCCGCGGCTGTGAGCGCACCAGCGATGACGCATGACTTCCAGGTGAAAACTGGGAGAGCCTCCAAGATCGGCCTCAAAGGTCAGAGTTTCCTTCTGATTATGCCAGCGAGCGATCAGCCATTGGATGGGTAATGGCCGCGGTCGAAACTTCATCATTACGTGCGCATTCTCAAAGCTGCGAGAGGGGAAGTGGAGGCGGGCGTAGAGCCGGGAACTGTTGAGCCAGCGTGAGTCCAGGACGCGTCCCTTGCCAGCGCAAGCGGATTGGACCCATCGCAGCGCTTCGGAACCCCTGCGGCGATTGTAAGCCGCGAACAGGACATACCAAATCCCCAGGGCCGTAACGGCACAGATGACGTCGATGATTAGAAGGCGTCCCACCACGTCTTCCTCACCCCTCTGATGCCGATGTTACGTCCGAGGTTGCGGCTGGAGCAAGAGGACATTTACCTATCCGCGAAGATTTATTGGTGGGGCTTAGCAGGATTTCTGTGGAAAAGGAGGACTGATTCGAATGGACAGCTTACGAGCACAGGGTAGTTATGCACTCACCGCTACAATGGCAGCGTGTCTTCCGTCATCCGCGAGTTCCGGCCCGAGGACTTCGAAACCCTCTGGCAGATGGACCAGCAGTGCTTTGCGCCGGGAATCGCCTATTCGAAGCAGGAGCTGAAGGCTTACATTCGACACCGCGGCTCGTTCACGCTCGTGGCAGCCCAAGGGAGCCGCGACGACCTGCAAGGGTTTATCGTCGCTCATGGTGGCCCGATCGGTCATATCATTACGATCGATGTGGCGCCCGAGGCGAGGCGTTTGGGCGTGGGTTCGATGCTGATTCTCTCGGCCGAGGAACGGTTGCTGCGCCGGCGGAAGCCGCGCCGTGGGCCTGGAAACGGCCGTGGATAATTTGAGTGCGCTCTCCTTTTATAAACGCCACGGCTACAGCGTCATCCGGACGTGGCCCCGGTACTATTCCAATGGTGTGGACGCATTGGTCCTCAAGAAAGAACTGGCGTGATCCGGGTGGTCATTGTCTTTCGCGCATTATCCAGATAAGTTTCAAGTTCGAGCTTTGTGGCATTGCATCCGGTGATTTGCTGGTGTGGGTAGGCGCCCACTCCTTTGAATGAGACGCATAAACGGGAACTGACCATGAAAGTTTCTATACAGGGCGAACTCGGGTCGTTCAGCCACGAGGCCGCCGAGAAGATGCTGCCTCGATGTACGGTGGTTCCGTGTGCACGATCTGCCGAGGTGTTCGACTGTGTTGAACGCGGTTCAGTCGGAGCTGCGGTGATCCCGATCGAGAACACGCTAGCCGGAACCGTCGCCGAGCATGCGGACCTGCTGGTGAGTCGGGGCGTCTATATCCAGGCCGAGTTCCTGCTTCGGATTGTCCATAATGTGATCGCCGCTCCGGGAGTGCGGCTTTCCGGGCTGAGGCGTGTACTTTCGCATCCCGTGGCACTGGATCAGTGCCGGGATTTTTTCAGGCGTAATCCCCAGATTGAGTCTGTCCCGTTTTACGACACCGCGGGCAGCGTGAAACACGTGATCGCTAACCAGTTGCGAGATTCCGCTGGCATTGCCGGACGCAAAGCCGCTCAGGAATACTCAGGGAAAATCCTCCAATCGAGCATCGAGGATGATAAGCGAAACTTCACGCGATTCTTCTTGATTCGGAAGCTGCGAGACCGGCGGTAGGGCGGGTGACTTATCGGGGAGTAATTCCGAAAGGAGCGAATAAGACGTCTATCGCGTTCCAAGTGAAGAATCTGCCGGGTGCGCTGTTTAAGTCCTTGAGCGTGTTTGCACTGCGCGATATCAGCCTCAGCAAGATTGAGTCTCGCCCGATGCGCGGCCGCCCTTGGGAGTATGTCTTCTACGTGGACTTCTTGCGAGGAGATGACGAACCCGCACAGAACGCACTGCGTCATCTGGGCGAGGTGGCGGATTTTGTGAAGGTGCTGGGAATCTACCCGGCCGCTTGATAGCCCAATCCAGAATGGACATTTGCTCCGGGCTCACACCGGGTTGTGACCCTGCACACATTCCTGACAGTTGCACAATCTTAGACTTGAGGGTCTCGTCAGAGCGATGAGACCAATTCATTCAGGAGAGTTTATGCGCATTCTGCGAGGTTTCGGCATTATCCTGCTTGTTCTTAGTGCTTTTGCAGTGGCGAAAGACAGCACTCTGGGAATCCACGACGTGAGTCGGGTGAGGTTCGATACAGCGGTTCACATCGGCAGTTCGGTCCTGCCTGCCGGGCAATACGTTGTTCGTCACACAATGGAGGGGCAGGAACACGTAATGGTATTCAAGCGGGACGGCAGCAAGGAAGAGTACAAGGCGAAGTGCTCGCTGGTTTCCCTGGACAAGAAGGCTCCTCGAGATCAGGTCACCTATCAGGTCAGCGGGAATGAAAAGGTGGTCCAGGAGATGGTATTTCAGGGCGATACGGCGAAACACGTATTCGGAAACTAGCCTTATTACCCGTTCCTGCCTAACGGTCGCTCGCAATCTGATTTTCCGCGATCCCCACTTCTCGCAAATGCGCGGGAAGTGGGGGCTGTCGCCGCTCGTTGGGGACCGCATCTCAATTAGCGCTTGCAAGCTTGTACCTGCCGCGTTAGCCTCTGCACCTTAGGCACATTCCTGATTCGTACGAACGGGCTAGAATTCTAACTCTGGCATGGCGCCAGCGGCCTGAAACCTTTGCTAGACGAGTATCATCTAAACTTGAGCGAGTTACACTCAAGGAGAAATATGAGCCAGCAGACGCCACTCGAGCGCACTCCTAAGAATAAGGAAACAAACGAACAAAGGGCTCTCCCGGTACTCCCGGTAAGGGATACGGTTCTGTTCCCCCATGCGGTTTTGCCTCTTACGGTAGGGCGTGAAAGCTCGGTGCAATTAATCAATTCCCTGGGCGAGGACAAGACAATCATTGTCGTGGCCCAACGCGAGGCGAGGGTTGACGCGCCTCAGCCCAGCGATCTTTATACGGTTGGAACTTCAGCAGTCGTCCACAAAGTCGTCAAAATGCCCAACCAAAGCCTTTTCGTGTTTGCGGAAGGCTTGGAGCGGGTTCGACTGAGCGAGTTCACCCAACTTACTCCCTTCATGAGCGCGCATTACCATGTGCTGCCCGAGGGGACCACTCCCGCAGCGACCTCTGAGATTGAGGCCTTGCAGCGAAACGTATTAACCCTGTTTCAGCAGATCGTTGCCGGATCGCCGACACTTTCTGACGAGCTTTCAACGGTTGCAATGAATATCGACGAGCCTGGCCGCTTGGTCGATTTCATCGCTTCCTCGTTGCCGTCGCTCTCTACACCGGATAAGCAGGACACTCTGGAAACTCTCGAAGTGCACGTCCGGCTCGAGAAGATCAACCAGCATCTGGCGAAGGAACTCGAAGTCCAGCAACTGCGCAACAAGATCCAGAGCGAAGTGCAGGATCGCGTCCAGCAGACCCAACGCGAGTACTACCTGCGCGAGCAGATGAAGGCCATTCAGAAAGAGCTGGGCGAGCAGGACGAGGGCCAGCGCGACGTTGAAGATCTCAAAAAGAAGATCGAAGAAGCCGGCATGCCCGACGAGGTGAAGAAGGAAGCCCTCAAAGAGTTGGGCCGTCTATCGCGCATGTCGCCGATGGCCGCTGACTATTCCCTGACGCGTAATTACATCGAATGGCTGGCGGTGCTGCCGTGGGCGAAGACCTCGGGGCAGGAGATCGAGATTCCTAAGGCCAAAGAGATTCTCGACACCGACCACTACGACCTGGAGAAAGTAAAGGACCGTATTCTCGATTATCTTTCCGTACGGCGTTTAAAGCCCAACATGAAGGGGCCGATTCTTTGCTTCGTCGGACCTCCTGGCGTGGGTAAGACATCGCTTGGAAAGTCGATTGCGCGCGCACTTGGCCGCAAGTTCGTGCGGCTCTCGTTAGGCGGGGTGCACGATGAAGCCGAGATCCGCGGTCATCGGCGCACCTATATCGGAGCTTTGCCCGGACAAATCATCCAGGGAATTCGCCGAGCTGAAACCAAGGATCCCGTCTTCATGCTCGACGAAATTGACAAGGTAGGACGTGACTTCCGCGGAGATCCGGCATCGGCGTTGCTCGAAGCGCTCGATCCCGAGCAGAACTCGACCTTCCGCGACAACTACCTCGATGTGACATTCGATCTGTCGAAGGTGCTCTTCATCACGACCGCGAATATGCTCGATCCTATTGCGGAGCCCCTGCGCGACCGCATGGAGATCATCGAATTGCAGGGGTACACCGAAGAGGAGAAGGTACACATTGCATTCCAATACCTGATTCCAAGGCAGATCGACGAGAACGGGATCACTGCCGAGCAGATCGAATTTCCCGAAGAGGCGGTGCGCTACGTGATCCGGCACTATACGCGGGAAGCCGGCGTACGTAGTCTGGAGCGCACCATCGGAACGATCTGCCGCAAACAAGCGCGCCGCTTGGCGGAAGGGAAGCACGACAAACTCATCGTGACCAAGGAAGTCGTTCAGGAGTTCCTGGGCGGCATCAAGATTCGCAGCGAAGGCGAAATTGCCGAGCGGACGGAACGTCCAGGGGTGGCGGTCGGATTGGCCTGGACTCCGTCGGGCGGTGACGTACTCTTCGTCGAAGCCAACGCCATGAAGGGCAAGGGCGGATTCACCATGACCGGTCAGATCGGACAAGTCATGCAGGAATCGATGCAGGCCGCACTGACTTGGGTCAGGTCGAATGCCGATCGCCTTGGAGTGGCGGAAGATTTCTTCGCCAATCATGACATCCACATTCACGTACCGGCGGGCGCGATTCCGAAAGATGGTCCGTCAGCGGGCGTGACCATGGCCACAACTTTGGTTTCGCTACTTACAAAGAAGCGGATCACTCCCCTGATTGCCATGACGGGAGAGATTACGCTCAGCGGGAATGTGCTTCCGGTCGGCGGCATCAAAGAGAAAGTCCTTGCTGCGAAACGAGCGGGTGTCCGCGATGTGATTCTGCCGGCGGAAAACAAGATGAACGTCGAAGAGGATCTGTCGCCGCAACAACTCGAAAACCTGAAGGTTCATTACGTCAAGACGATCGATGAAGCCTTGAAGGTTTCGCTTCCCGCTGTTGAGGAAAGCACCGCGGCGAAAATGATTCCTGCAGCACCACCGAAGGATCCAAAGCAGGATTACAACCCGACGCAACCGGTGAAAGAGCCGGAGGCGATTCACGACAAGGTACTGACGCGGGCGTAAACAAGCGTCATGAGACACGGGCCAGCACTGCCAAGGTGCTGGCCTTTTTGTTGTGTAGCGGCGGACGCTTTCCTCTGCCCCGGCAAGCGTAGCGAGCGGTGCGATCCTGCCCTGCACGAATTCTCGGCTACACAGTGTTGCCCAGACTCCGAAACGGCGCTCGCGTTACACTGAAATTGTGAGAGTACGAGTGCTCTTTTTCGGGGTCCTGCGAGAGTTGGCAGGCAAGGCGGCCGAGGAAATCGAGTTGACCGATGGCGCCGCCTTGCGCGATGTTCTGGCTCACTATGAAGCGCGAATCCCACGCTTGAAAGGTTCACTCCCTTCGCTGGCCATGGCCGTGAATCAGCAATACGCAGGTCTCGAAACCTGTCTCAAACCGAATGATGAGATTGCATTGTTGCCCCCCGTCAGCGGCGGCGCTTCAGGGGACGCCGCGCAGGATCCAACTGCTCCTGCGGTTCGCCGCTATGCCTTGATAACCCGGGGCCGGATCAATACCCAGAAAACCCTGGAATCGCTCAAACATGCGGACGACGGAGCGGCCGTCGTATTCGAAGGAATCGTACGAAATCAGACCCGCGGGCGTAAGACGCTTTATCTCGAGTACGAAGCTTACGAAGAAATGGCTCTCCAGCAATTGGAATCGCTCGCATCGGAAGCGCTGCGGAAATTTCAGATTCGCGACCTTGCGATCGTCCACAGGCTCGGGCATCTCGAAATAGGCGAGATCAGCGTCTTGATTGTCGTGGTCTCAGCTCACCGGGGGCCCGCGTTCGACGCCTGCCGCTGGCTCATCGATACACTCAAACGCAAAGTGCCGATTTGGAAGAAGGAGTTTTTCGAGGACGGGGCGGTTTGGGCCGATGGCGAGCCGTTCCCGGACGATGTTCCGCGGGCAAATTCCTGAGTCCGAGGCAGCCCGTACCACGAGCAGGCATCTAAGTGAACGGTTGCCGGCAGCCTGAGATCGCATTCCGACTCAATCTCCGGCACCTTGCGGGGAAACGGGCTTGAGAATTGCAAAGGTATAATCTGCAGCACTCCATGAAGAGAGCCACCACGAGCCTGTTTCTCCTGGCTCTTTTGCTGCACCTTCTCAGGCTTGGTCCCAGCAGATTCCGAAGCAACCTGACCCCAGGCCAATCATCCGACAACAGTCCGAGCCGACCACCACGCTCAAAGTCGATGTCAAACTGGTGAACGTCTTTGTGACCGTGACCGATGCGAACGGTGCTCCGGTCGGCGGGCTGAAGAAGGACAACTTCATTCTTCAGGAAGACGGCAAAGAACAGAAGATCGCCGTGTTCGACAAAGAGTCGGCGCTGCCGCTCTCGATTGCGCTCGCGATCGATACCAGCCTGAGTACGCGGCACGACCTGCCGCTGGAGCAGCAATCGGCCAAGCGTTTCGCGCGCGCGATTTTACGCCCGGTCGATGCGCTCTCGGTGTACGCGTTCAGCGAAACCGTGAGCGAGGCGACGCAGGGCTACACCGCGGATCTGAAACGCATCGACGAGAGCATCGATCATATTCGTGTCGGCGCCGCGACCGCGCTTTACGACGCCATCTATCTGGCCTCGCGCTCGCTGGATCAGCGCAAGGGACGCAAGGTCATCGTCCTGATCACCGATGGCGGAGACACCATCAGTAAGGTCGATTACAAAGAAGCCGTGCGCGCCGCCGAGGAAGCCGAGGCTATCGTGTATTCCATTATCATCGTTCCGATTGAGAGCAGCGCCGGACGCGAAACCGGTGGCGAACATGCCCTGATTCAACTCTCGGAAGACACGGGCGGGAAGTACTACTACGCCACCTCGGTCACCCAACTCGACGAGGCATTCCACAAGATCAGCGACGAACTGCGTACCCAATACCTGCTGGCCTACTATCCCTCCGAACACGCCTCGTTCTCGGACTTCCGCCAGATCGAAGTGAAGGTGACTGGAGTCCCCGACCCATCCGCATATCATGTCCGCCACCGGACGGGGTACTACACGGTCAAGTCGGAGTTCTGAACCTCCTCTAGCCCGGCTCTCTCTCCTAACTGGGCGCAACAGCCGTAAACCTTTTGCTGAGTGTGTTTTGTAGCAACGAGTTTGTCGCCTCATCATCCAGTTTCACAGAATATAGATTCCATTTTTGGAAGAGATGAAAGAAGGCGCTGGAATTCTGCGGCTTCCTCAGATCCCGCCGATGTTGGCGTAAATCGTTCGCTGGCAATGCATTACATGCGATATCAACATCGAAGACAGGTGCTGGAGCTCCAATTGCATAGGGACAACAAACAGCAGCTCAGTTCGCGGGGATGTAAGCAGACTCACAGTGAGATAAACACAGGTCGCAAACAGTGACCCGCCCCGGACCGCTTCTGTTCTGGAAATCTTAAACGCAAAAGCCAAGATCTGTGGACACTCCGAAAGGATGGTGGAAGATGTTGAACTCCTGTTCTCCGCGCCGCGGGTTTCGAATCACCCTGCTGGCGTTGGTGTGTGTGTTGGCGCTCCTTGCCCCTTTGACCCTTGTTGCCCAGACCACTCTTAGTACCGGTAGCGTCACCGGGACGGTCAGTGACCCAAGTGGCGCTCTCGTCAGCGACGCAAAAGTTCTAGTTACCAACGTTGATACCGGACAGAAGGTGGAACTTACGAGCAACGCTGCCGGATCCTTTACCACAGGTCCGTTGCAGCCGGGCACCTACAAAGTGCAGGTTTCGGCCAAAGGCTTCAACACGGTCGTCCAGACCGTAACAGTGCAGGTTGGCAACACGGCGACTGTAAACGCTAAGCTGGCAGTCGGCCAGGAGAGCACCGTCGTTGACGTGCAGGGTACAACTGTTTCCGTGAACACGGAGCAAGCCACTGTGCAAGGCGTGCTCACGTCAGCCCAGATCGAGAACTTGCCGGTCAATGGCCGCAACTTCCTTGACCTTGCGCAGCTCGAACCCGGCGTGCAGATTCAGGATGGACAGAACTTCGATCCGACGAAGGCCGGATATTCTTCGATTTCGTTCGGCGGACGTTTCGGACGTACCGCTCGTGTAAACGTCGACGGCGTCGACGTCAGCGACGAGACGGTGGGAACAACCACTGCTGATATTCCTGCTAGCGCGATTGATGAATTCCAGCTTAGCCAGTCCTCTCTCGATCTTTCTCAGGATTTGACTTCTTCGGGTGCGGTCAACGTGACCACCCGGTCTGGGACGAACACCCTCCACGGCGAAGCGTTCGGATTTTTCCGCGATCACTCGCATGGCTGCTGCCGCATCCGGGGGCCAGGACCTGTACAATCAGCGCTCTCAGTACGGCGCGCGCCTTGGGTGGGCCAGTCATCAAGAACAAGTTGTTCTTCTTTGGCGATGGCGAGCGGACAAAGCAGGCCTCTTTCGCGCCAGTGATCTTGACGGGAACCCCGTTTGAGACCTTGGATCCGGATTTCAGCCAGCCTTTCATCGAAGACAACTTGATTGGCAAGCTGGATTACAACCTGAGCAACGGCGCCAAGGCGTTTTACCGCTATTCGTACTTTAAGAACTCGCTGAATGCAACATTTGGACTTGGGTTCTCCGCTCTACAATAACACGGACATCACCCGCCAACATGTTCTTGGCTTCGACTTCAGCACCGGAACTTCACGCACAGCATCCGCTTCTCCTATCTGAAGTTCCAGAACCAGATCGTGGATTCGACGTTGAACAACAACGCACTGCCATTCTGTTGCACCGGACTTGAAATGAGTTCCGGATCCTTCTTCGTTGGGCCGAACCTGCTGGCGCCTCAGATCACGCCGCAGTCGAACCGCGAGATCAAGTACGACGGCAGCCACATCTATCACTCTCACACGATTCGTTACGGCGTCTCGTTCAACCACATTCAGGGCGGCGGGTTTGCCGATTTCTATGGGACGGCACCTCGCGTTTCTTGGAGCACCTCGCACGAATTGCGGCGCAGCGGAACCGAATCCTGCCTGACTTTGCTGCCGCTGCCGGACCCTACCCGGGTGGAGTCCGGCCAATCCTCTGAACTACCCATTAACCGGCTTCGTGTGGGCAACGGTCAGGGATTCAGTACGCTGCAGCCCGCCCTTGGCTTTCCCGGCGGGCGGATTGGGTCCGGATAATCGCATCGGTCTTATATCTGGGCGATTCGTGGAAGATCAAGCCGAACCTCACTCTGAGTTTTGGCTTGCGCTACGACCGCGATACAGGCCGCACGGACAGCGATCTTCCGGCCGATCCGAACATCAACGCAGCTTTCCCGGGCTACGGAAATCGCGTCAACGCAGGCGAACCTGAACTTTGCGCCGCAGATTGGATTTGCGTGGGATCCGAACAAGAACGGCAAGACCGTCATCCGTGGCGGCGTAGGACTGTTCTTCGAGAACGTCATCTGGAACAACGTTCTGTTTGATCGGCCCGCGCGTCTGCAAACCGGCGCCTTCAATGCCGTGAGAGTGCTTGCTTCGGCGGCAACGCACAGCCTGTTCCCGTCGAGCAGCGGCACCATCTCGCCCGGTAGGGATTTGCGGTAACGACGTGCACATTGGCGATGTGATTCCGCAGATTATGACGTTCTGGCAACAGGTTCTGGCCGGTAATACGTTCGATCCGCAGACGCCCAATCCGAACTATGCGGGCACGCTCTTGAATGAAGGTCTGGGTCAGCCAGCATTTTTGTTCGCACCAAATTACAAGACTCCCCGTTCGGTTCAGATCAACCTGGGGATCCAGCGGGAAATCCGGCACGGAATGGTTTTCAGTGCGGATTACCTGCGCAACATCGAAACCCGTACCTTGCTGGCGATCGACGTCAACAAGGTCGGCGACATCTCGACGTTCAATTTGGGGGGAGCGCAAGCCGCGATCGCCGCGGCTGAATGCGGCTTGTTTGGGAGGCCCCGGAACCGTGGCGGACACGTACTCCAATCCGTGTCCAACTGGGAACTTCACCGATAGCCAAGGCAATAATCGCGCACTCACGATGGAAGACTATGCCGGTTTCGGCTTAGCCACGCCTGGTGACGCAACGGGAGTGGGATGCGACCAAGCCGTCCGCCAACGGAGGCTTGGGTTATCCTTGTGCGTTCGGCGGATTGAATAACATGCAGAATCACGGCGTTCTTCCTGAAGCCGGTCGGACGCTCGGTATACAACGCCCTGCAGATGAAGCTCGTGCAGAACGTTGCCAATCCGTTCCGCGGCGTGAAGGCGTTGAACTTCCAGGCCGCCTATAGTCTGTCGAACTTCAGCAACACCGGTGGCGCGCAGCTGACCGGTACTCCTGCGGACAGCGATCAGGACTTCGTCCTGCAGGCAGCTGACAACAACAATCCGGGCCGGTACTATGGTCCGGCTTTGCTAGACCGCACCCATCAGATCTCGTTTGGCGGGTACGCGGACGTACCGGGTGGATTCCGTTTGGGACTGATTGCACACTTCTACAGCCCACTATCGAGCGCGATCGTTTCGCCGAACTTCGGTTCGGCAGGCGAGATCTATCGTACCGACTTCACGGGTGACGGAACGGTTGGTGATCCGTTGCCTGGAACCCACCTCGGACAATTTGACCGCGGCACGAATGCCAGCAGTTTGAATGCGCTGATCAGCAAGTACAATGCTACCTCAGGGTAATCAGCCGACGCCGGCAGGCAATGTGCTCGTTCAGAACGGTCTGATGACACTTGCCGATCTGCAATCGCTTGGGCGGCGTTTCTCCCGACCATCGATCCGGCTCCGGCGGGTCAGGTGAACTTCAGCTGGCTGCGGGCGCTGGATCTGCGGTTGGCATGGCGGCACACGTTCAAGGATCGGTTCACGATCGAGCCTAGCGTGGCCTTCTTCAACCTGCCGAACTTCAGCAACTTCAACCTGCCCCCGAACACGATGAATGGCATTCTGTTCGGAGCGGGTAACGGCTCGATCAACGGCACAACCAAGGGCTGACAATGAAGCGTTCCGTGTGGGTAACGGCACGGGTGTTTACGGCTTGGGCTCGCAGCGGCAGATCGAATTCGGTCTGCGCTTCGTGTTCTAGTCCCGAATGCTTTAATCAAGGCCACCAGCCTCCCGGCTGGTGGCTTTTCTTCTTTATCGGCTAGTTTTAATATTGCGAAGGTGGATCTCTGAGAACTACTATTCACGCCGGGAGGCGAACCCGATGTCGCGGATCATTCACTTCGCGTTTCTCATTCTCGAACTTACTTCCTCGAGCTCAGCCGTAAATGCGCAGGCGGTTGCTCCGGTCACCAGCACAGCGCAACTCGAAAGACAAGATCGTTTTTGTCCACGCAGACCCGAATATCGGATTGGCAGCCCAACGAGGAATTACACAGGTGGATTCTGCCAGTGGAAGCGTCACGGGATCCATTGCAGCGCCCGAGATGAACACGATGGCAGCGAACGATCCGCGGAAAAGCGAAATTGAGCTAATGAATTCGGACGGATCGGGAGTAACTCCGCTGCGCGTGTTTGGCTCAGACCCGATGCTCTCCCCTGACGGCACAAGAATTGCCTACTGCTCCGGGCGTGACACCATTTACTGGCAAATCTACGTGATGAACAGTGACGGGACAGGAGCGAAACGCCTGACCAATTCCAAGAACGGGGATGCCTGTGGACCGGCGTGGTCGCGAGATGGAACAAAGATCGCGTACTACGCTTTCGCGCAGACGCAACCGAGCCGCAGTCCGGAAATATGGGTGATGGATGCGGATGGTTCCAATCCCAAGAAACTGACCGACCATGGGATCGATCCGACGTGGTCGCCGGATGGGAAGCAAATTGCCTTTGCCTCCCGTCGCGACGGTGTCTTTCAGATTTACGCCATGAACTCGGATGGATCCAGCGTGCACCCGTTGACCAAGGGTAAAGCTGAGAGCTCTAACCCAGCGTGGGCACCAGATGGTGGCGCGATCGCCTACGCTTCGGCCACTGGAGACGATCGTCGCGGATTGTTCCTGATGGGAGCAGATGGATCTGAGCCACGTGGATTGGCTCATTCCAAGCATCAGGATTTTTGCTTCCCTACATGGTCCCCGGACGGCAAGACAATCGTCTTTTCTGCATTGACCCGCTTGGGGCCTCAAGGAATTGTCGCGCAGGAAGAGAAGCCGCGCTGTGAACAGTGGAGTGGTGAGTATCAGATCTTCTCCATGGATGCAGATGGAAAGATCAAGCAACTGACGGACGCCAAGGCGATGGGCACGCGTCCGTCATACGGGCGAATTGCGGTGCATTGACCTATTAAGGGTTCATTTTAAGGGTTCAGTTCTGTTCGAAGATGTTTCGACAGCTTCTCAATCTGCTTCAGTTTTTCGATCGTATCTTTCGGCAGCATGCCTTTGCGGACGCTGACTACATCTGCCGGAATGGTTTGCGCAGTGCGGGCCAGGTCGTCGGCTTCTCTCTGGACTTGGCTGAAGTCGATGTGTTTCGTTAGAGTCGGCGGAGATTCTTTCTGCTGCTGCTGGTCCAGTGGTTCCGGCGGGGTCGGGAAATGATGACTGCCCGTCTGTGGTGTTGCACTCGAGATGAAAAGTATCAGTGTCGCCAAGAGCATTAGCAGGTGAGTGTTCTTCACGAGTGAGCCTCCAGTTGGAGGAAGAAGTTGGCGGTATTGTACTCCGGAGTGTGGGCCGACTTCCGTCCGAGGTGCGCGTTCCGTGTACAATGCGTGCATGTCGTTTCGCGGCCAGCAAGCGAATCCCAATGCCAAGCGCGGGCGGACGCCACCGCCTGAGGATACGTTCGAAGAAGCGTCCTTTCTAAAGTCTCTCGGCGAAAAGCAGAAGCCTGTTTCCGTCAAGCTGATGGATGGCCAGACTGTGAGCGGATGGATCGAGTACTACGACAAAAATATGGTCCGGCTCACGCGCGAGGGCGCGCCCAATCTGTTCATCTTCAAGCACGAAATCATGTATATCGCCGAAGACAACGGAAAAAAGAAGTGATGGCATTGCTTCTGGCATTCGTCTTCCCGCCCGCGCAGCGCCAGTTTATTTTCTTGCCTCGATTGAGCCTGCCGCCTTGTAACGCGATATCCTGATAGGAATTCCGGAAGCCGAACGCCGGAAGCCGGACTCCCTATTGATGACATCGACTGCAGATCGTACTCAGAGCTACATTCCAGCTATGTCCGCCATTGCACGCGAGGCGGGCGCACTCCTCATGCAGTACTTCCACCAGGGACTGAAGATTGAGTACAAAGGCGATGCCGATCTGGTGACCGCCGCGGACCGCGCATCTGAAACCATGATTCGTGAGCGAGTACGGGCGCAGTTCCCCTCGCATGATGTCCTCGGCGAAGAGCAGGGCCTGAGCGACTCAGGGAGCGACTATCGCTGGTATGTCGATCCGCTGGATGGCACCACGAACTTCGCACACGGATATCCCGTCTTCTGCGTGTCGATGGCGCTGGAGCATCGGCTGGACGGCAAAGGCGTGCGTATTGCCGGGGTCGTCTACGATCCGACGCGCGATGAGATGTTCACGGCCGAGAAGGACCAGGGCGCTCAGCTGAACGGAAGGCCCATTCACGTCTCGAAAGCCGCGCAGCTCAAGGAATGCCTGGTGGCTACGGGTTTTCCGAGCCACAAGCGGCACAAGAATCCCAATATCCACTTCTATCACCAGATCACGCTGCGCACGCACGGCGTCCGGCGTGCTGGCTCCGCCGCGCTCGACCTGTGCAACGTAGCTTCTGGCCGTTTCGACGGCTTCTGGGAATTCAACCTGAATCCATGGGATACCGCGGCTGGCGTGCTCATCGTTGAGGAAGCGGGAGGTAAGGTCACCCGCTACGACGGATCTCCATTTCAATTGAACAGCCGTGAGACGCTAGCCTCGAACGGCTTGGTACACGATGCCCTGCTGCACGAGTTTCATGAGATCTTCGAGGGACGAGTGGAAGATCTGCCCGATCCCCGAGCCTATCAGCGCTGACCGCCCGGTCGGTCTCCGTTCGCTGAGCGGCGTTACAATGAAACCTGTGGGGACCGCCAATCCGCGATGGCGGCCAATCTAGCTTCGCCTTAGGTTCATCGTGATCAACTCTCTTCTGGAACGCAAGATCGAAAAGCGCCCGGACAAAGTCCGGCTGCAGGGACGCATTCTTTTTCTCACCGAAGATCCCGAACTCATCAAACGCCAGCTCGCTGGCGAGGATTTGCCGTGGGATACGACGAATCCGGCGAACAATCCCAAGCTCCGCGACGACATCTCGACGGACGAGATTACCCCGGCGCATTACTGCTTTTATTTCGACGAGACGCTGGGCGAAATTCCCTATCTCGGCCTGAAGTGTGGAGGAATCACGCCGATTGGGCGCAGCGACGTGAAGCGCGGAGGATTCGTTTGTGCCGTGAGCGGCAAGCGGAGAGGGAAGGGGTCAAGCCGCGAGCAGTCTCCGTATGCGGAGATGTGTGCCGGCATCCGGGTTGTAATCGCCGAGAATATCGAGCGCATCTACAAACAGAATTGCCAGAACCTGGGGCTGCTGACTTCGACGAACTTTTCGCTGATTGACCGCATTCGCAGCGGGGAGGAGATTCCATTGAGTGAGTTTACCGCCGGGGAAGATGAGATCACCCGTCAGGTGATCGAGTACGGCGGTCTATTTCCATTTAACGTCGCGCGCATGCAAGGGAAAGTCTTCCTGCCGTCGATTCAGAGTGACACGAATCTTGAGATGGCGGGACAAGGTCGAACTTATCGCCCGCGCCCAATGACGGTCGCCGAGAAGATCTTTGCCCGTCACATGATCAATGAGAAGGGCGAAGTGGGCGTGCCCTCGGTAAACCCTGGAGACACAGGATTTGCCCGCGCCGATCTCCGCTTCAGCCATGAATATGTCACGCCCATGGCAGCGATTTTCTTCGAGCACTATGTCGGCAAAGATGCCAAGGTGAACGATCCTTCGACCATCCTCTTCTTCCGCGACCATCTTACGTTCCTCGACGAAGTGATCTCCGAAGAGAAGAAGAAGCTCGGTCTGCTCGACCTTGCGACCCAGCTGAAACTTAAGCAGCAGGACTTCGCCAAGAAGCAGGGAATCCGCCTGCATGGCGAACTGACGGATCGCAAAGGCTCGGAAGGGATCTGCCATTCGATCGTTCTCGAGAGCTATGCATTACCCGGGCAGTTGAATATCGGCTCCGATTCGCATACGCCCCATGTGGGCGCGATTGGGTGTGTGGCGTTCGGCATCGGCACGACCGACGTGTTCAACTCCTGGATCACGAAAGATGTCCGGGTGCGCGTACCTGAGTCCGTGAAGATCATCATCCGCGGAAAGAAACATGCGAATGTCACAGCCAAAGACTTCATTCTGAAGATTCTCAGCCTCGACTACGTGCGCAGCGGCAAGGCGCTGGCGAAAGTCATGGAGTACGCCGGCGAGGCCATCGAGGAACTCAGTGTCGATGAGCGCGCCACCATGACGAACATGGCAGCGGAGATCGGCGGCTTCACGGGCATCGTCGCCCCCGACAAGAAGGCCGTAGATTTTCTGGTGGAGCGCCGCGGCATAGATCGCAAGAAAGCTGAAGCGATGATCGAAGGCCTGTACAGCGACCCCGGAGCGCAATACGCGCACGTGATCGAACTCGACGCCGCTGAGATCACACCGATGGTGGCGACCCCGGGCGATCCAGGGAATGGCAAGTACGTACGCGAGTTGAATACGCCTGTGCCGGTCGAGATCGCGTATGGAGGCACCTGCACGGCCGGCAAAAACGAAGATATGGACATGTACGCCGCTGTGCTCGCCGACGCCCTCAAACAGGGTAAGCACGTTGCGGATTCCGTAAAATTCTTCATTCAGTTCGGCTCGCAAGAGACACGGGATTATTGCGTTCGCAAGGGCTACCTGGACGTTTTCCGCAAAGCTGGGGCGCAGGTCATAGAGCCCAGTTGCGGAGCTTGCATCAACGCGGGACCGGGCGTTTCGACGCGCCCCGATCAGGTCGTCATCAGCGCCCAGAACCGGAACTTCCCGGGACGTAGCGGTCCGGGGCAGATGTACCTGGCCTCGCCTTTTACCGTTGCCGCCAGCGCCGTGGCGGGATACATCGTCGAGTACGAGCCGAGCGAGACCAGACAGCCGGTCGGCGCCTAATGCGCAGATTCGGCCGAAGCTATCACCATTAAGCGGTCGATTGCATCTCTCATCTTAACTGGTTGAAAGTAAGCATGATGGCTGAAATCAACCACCCTCTAGTCTGCAACTTTTTGCCCCTGCGACGGTTCAAATACATGGGGACAGGCGGCCGGTAAGAAGAAGAAAGACGCCGCCGTCGCCAGTGGTTTTCAGGCTCGGCCCTGGACCGAGCCCAGTCAGGGGGTCTGTATGCGCTATCTGAGGTATTTCGCTTTGCTAGCGGTAGTCCTGGTCCCGCTTGCGTATTCGCAGGCGCAGGTCAACGTGGGCGTGGGCATCGGAGTCGGGCCGGGCTATGTCGCGGGGCCTCCCGTTTGCTCTTACGGCTACTATAACTATTATCCTTACGCGTGTGCTCCTTATCGATACTATGGGCCGAACTGGTTTGTAGACGGAATCTTTATCGGCGCGGGCCCGTGGTATCACTGGGGCCATCCAGCTGGGTTCTGGAACCGGGGCTATGTCGGACGCGGCTGGGACCGCGATGGCTGGCGCCACGAAGGGAATTGGGGTCGCGGATACAATCGTGGTTGGAGCCGTGGCTACGCTCATGAGGGTTATGGTCGCGCCTACGCTGGCGGAGGCTACCATGGCGGATCTGGATTCCGCGGCGGGGAAGGCTACCACGGTGGAGGCGGCTTTCATGGTGGAGGCAGTTACCACGGCGGTGGAGGATCCCACGGTGGCGGAGGTTTCCATGGTGGTGGACGCCGCTAAGCGATAACGCGGAAAACAGGAAAGGCTGACAGCATGTGCTGCCAGCCTTTTCGCGTGTGTTTAGACTGAGTGTGGGGATTAGCGGCCCGCTGCTGCCTGCGCTTTCTGAATATCCCTCACGGCAGGGAATGAATTGGGGGCGACTAACGTTCGCTCTGGCGGCTGAGATCCCGCCCGCAGCGAATGAGCCAGTAACTGCATCGCTTCGCCTACGATCGGCGGAGCGACTACGGTGGCAGTCAGTCTCTTCTGACGTACCCATTCCTGCCCCGCGCGGGGAACACCATCGCAGCCGATAAAAGGAAGCCGCAGCCACAAGTCACGATCCTGCAACTCGCTGATTTCCTCGAACGCACGCCGCGCGCCGATCGCCATGTCATCGTTTTGGGCGGCGATCATTCCTATATGCATCTGCCGGGAAGTGCTCAGAGAAAGCCACGACTTGATGGCGTTGTGCCCGCTTTTCTGCGTCCAGTCACCCTTCAGCGACTTTATCTCGACTCCGGGCGGCTTGGCCGCCATCATGCCCTTGGTGCGAAGCTTGGCAACGTCCCGGACTGACGGGCCCTCAATGTACAGAACGCAGCCTTTGTCTCCCAGAATGGCCCCAATCTGCTGGCCTTGAATCTTACCGATAGCTTCGTGGTCGGAAACGACACTGAATACAGGAACCAGAGCGTGTTGCCGAAGTTGCTGAATATAGTCGACTTGGGTGTTGATGATTCCCCAACCGATACCCGCTCCCACCGCCGCGCGGGCAATTTGAGCCATGCCGGTACCGACCGGTTCCACGAGTATGGCATCGGGCCGCTTGCTGGGTTCCTGAATGAATTTGAGGATCTGCTGGGTTTGATGGACGGCGTCATTCTCGGCATACACGATCTCGATAGTGGCGCCGAGTTGGACCGCTGCGGCCTGAGCCGAAGCCGCCTGCTCCAATTGATAATCGTTGTCGTCGGTGATCAGGGAAACTACGACGCTGAGCTTATTCATAAAGGCTGCGCCCCTCAACGCAAGCCACCGCACTTACCTTGTATCTTTCAAGTATTAACGCATCGGTTCTCTCTTCGGACAAATTACTTTAGTTTGACGATCTGAACGCTCCCGGAATTCATCCGCTGCGGCCGCCGCCCAACGGGTCGCTCTGTCGCTATCGGAGCAGTTCGGGATGGCTCGGACGAACTGCTGCCGTTTTCCTCTCATAGGGCCACATTTTCACGTTTCCTTTGGGGGATGACAGAATTATGGAGCTGAGACACGCTAGATCGGCGCTCTATACCGCCTGCCGCATTCTTGCTAAAATGTGCGGTTCTGTGGATTGCCCGCGTAGTCCGCGGTGGTTGGTGGTAGTAAGATAAGCGAAACGCTCTCAGGAGACTGACACCCTTATGACATACGTGATTGCTGAGCCTTGCGTCGGTACCAAAGACACTGCATGTGTGGACGCGTGTCCGGTCGATTGCATTCATCCCAAGAAAGATGAGCCTGCTTACGCGACCGAAGAGTTGCTGTACATCGATCCGGTGGAATGCATCGATTGTGGGGCTTGCGTTCCGGTGTGTCCGGTTTCGGCGATTTTCGCCCTGGATGACCTGCCGGAGAAGTGGAACGCGTTCACCGAACGGAACGCGAAGTATTACGGACGCTAAACACGCTCCATCTGACACTCGCTCTTAAGCGGAGGTGCGGACCCTCGGGTACGCGCCTCTTTGTTAAGACCTACTTCTTTCGCTTGTCTGCATTGCCCAGAATCTCCGCGTCTTTTCCGGTGTGCCGCTTTATCGATTCCAGGATGCGCAGGTAGTTTCGCTTGTCCATCCGCAGCACGTAAAGCTTGGGCACGTCCTGCGCGTGATAGTCAATTTCCAACCAGTGACTGCGAGACTTTCTGGCCATGGCAATGAGGCCCACTCCCACAGGCGCGGTCGCCAGCGTTCTGCTGCTGACATGATGCTTCTTGGTGTACTCGTACACGAACTTGTCAATTACGCTGTAAGGAATCGAAACCGGGCTCCCCTTTGCCGGCTGGACAACGATCGCATTGTTCTGATCACTGAAGATCAGGACGGCGCTGATTGGCTTTCCCTTCTCGTCGGGAACGTGAATGCGCTGAAAAGATGTTTCCTCAGCGGCAGCGAAGGCAATGAATGTGCAAACAACCAGAAGCGCGGAAAGGATCTTGTTCACGGTCCTGAAAGTATATCGGACCGGCGTCGTCCTTTCCTCCCGACGCCGCATCACGGCGACACGGTTTTTCTCAATCCACTAGAATCAAGCGGTTACTCCCGAAAATCGTATGGCGCTGAGAGAATCGGATGCGATTGTGTTGCGCAGCTACCCTTTGCGGGAGGCCGACCTGCTGGTTACGTTTTTCACGCGCATCGAGGGCAAGGTCCACGGCGTGGCGCGATCGGCGAAGAAGTCGAAGCGTCGCTTTGGGGGAGCACTCGAACCACTGACCTACGTGCGGGCCTTCTACGACGTCCGCGAGCGACAGGAACTGGTGCGCCTCAATTCCTGCGAGGTGCTGGAGTCCCCGATGTCCAATGAGGTGAGCTATGCGCGAGCTGTGGCACTGGGGCATATTGCCGAACTCCTCGACGAACTGCTGCCGGATCGCGAAGCCAACGATGCCATCTTCCGTCTGACGCTCTCGGTCCTCCATGTGCTGACTGGCCCTGATATCTGGATGCCGATCACCTATTTCGATCTCTGGCTCACCCGGCTGGTTGGATTCTTGCCGGAGTTGAATGAATGCGTCGTCTGCGGACGAACTGTGAATGGAAACCGCGCCTATTTTCACGCATTGGCCGATGGACTCATGTGTGCGGACGACAAGCGTCTGGCTTCGTCGGAGATCTCGAGCGATTCGCGAAAGTTGGCCGCGCAGATGTTTCGTGCGCCGGTGGATAGCTTTACCGAAGTACCCTGGCCCAAAGCTCAGGGGGCTGATCTGCGGAAATTCTTGATTCAGATTTTACAGAGACATATTGAGAAGAAATTCATCACGGCTGGAATGCTCGAGAAGAGCGACTTCTAGCGCGTAGAAAGAGACGCCATGCTTCCAAAATTTGCGGCAATCTGTACCCTCCTGGGGTGCGCCTTGGCTGGTTTTCTGCTAGCCCAGAGTAAACCTCAGCAACAACAACCGGGCGCGCCGAGCGTCTCTTTTGCGTCAGAGCCAGTTCCACCGATGTCGGTGGCCAAGGCGGATCCACGGATTCAGCGCCTGCTTGGTACTTTGGGTGGCACGTGGTCCATATCCGAAGAACTCGCTCCTGATGCGGCCTCGCCAAAAGGAAAGACCGGTCAAGGAACGATGATCTGGCGATCGGGACCTGGCGCGTTTTCGGTGATTGAGGAATACCGGTCCATGCAAGGCAGGGAAGAAGTGACGGGTATCCGGATGTTATGGTGGGATCCAGCCGCGCAGGGATATCACACGATTTGGTGCGACAGCACAAATCCCGGTGGCTGCATCGATTTCAAGAATGTTGCCGTCTGGGACGGTTCCATTCTGGTTCTGCAAGAAAACTACGTCCTTCACGGCAAGAGCTACACGTTCAAAGAAGTGTTCGGCGAGATCACCTCCGATGCATTTACACAAACGCTTTATGGAGGCGAGGCGGGCTCTCCTTTGAAGGTGGACCAGATTATTCACGCCAGAAGGCTCAAGTCTTAAGGCAGCGCTAGCTGACGGCTGACGCTTCCTTCCGTTACAATCAACGATTAACCCTCGTACCTCGAAGAATCTGTGACCCCAGCCATTGCCAATCCGATGACGTTCCAGGAGCTTATTCTTCGCCTGCAGACGTTCTGGGCAGAGCACGGATGCGTGCTTCAGCAGCCCTATGACGTCGAAGTCGGCGCGGGAACCATGGCGCCTGAAACTTTCCTGCGCGTGCTTGGTCCGAAGCCGTACAAGGTGGCTTACGTGCAGCCTTCGCGGCGTCCTGCCGATGGACGCTACGGTGAAAATCCGAATCGGCTCTTCAAGCATATGCAGTTGCAGGTCATCCTGAAGCCTCCGCCGGAGAACGTGCAGGAGCTTTACCTGGAGTCCCTGGGCGCGATTGGGATTGATCTGCGCCAGCACGATATCAAGTTCGAGGAAGATAACTGGGAAGCTCCGACGCTGAGCGCATGGGGCGTCGGGCTGGCAGGTGATGCTCGACGGCCTGGAGATCACCCAGTTCACCTACTTCCAGCAGTGTGGCGGAATCGATCTGCTGCCAATTTGCGCAGAACTGACCTATGGCCTGGAGCGCATCGCAGCATTCTTGCAGGACGTGGATTCGATTTACGACATCGTGTGGGCGCGCGATCCGGAGACCGGAGCGTCGTAAAGTATGGCGACGTGCGGCTCGCCGACGAGTTGCAGTTCTCCGTGTACAACTTTGAATTGGCCGATGTCGAGAAGACCTGGAAGCACTTTGAACTCTGCGAGGCGGAGTGCAAGGCGCTGATCGATCACTATGCAGCGCTGAAGAAGGACAAGACCGCGGGCAGACGGCATTCGAGCGCGAGAAGGCTCGTTTTCCGCTGCTGGGCGCGTATGACCTGTGCCTGAAGTGCTCGCACATGTTCAACATTCTGGATGCGCGCGGAGCAATTTCAGTCACGGAGCGTGTCGGCGTTATCGCGCGGGTTCGAGCGCTGGCCGTGGGGATCGCGAAGGCCTGGGTGGACCAGCAGAAAAGCGAAGCCGAACGAGAAATCCGAAGAGCCTGAACCCGTGGTCGAGAAGAAAGCGAAGCCCAGAAGGGAAGCTCTATCGTCCGGTAAGTTAAAGGCCTCCGCCATTGAGTGACTTTGTGAGTCACATCACATCGGCCCGATGCGAATTTTGCGACACTTGATGGTTTGAAGGCATGCCAGATTTTCTTCTAGAGATTGGTTGCGAAGAAATCCCCGCGCGGATGATTGACGCGGCTTCGCAGGAACTGCGCGATCGAGTCGGCGGGCTCCTCAGCCGCGAGCGCCTGGCGGGGGCGAAGTCGCCGTATTCGATACGCCGCGGCGCCTGGCTGTCATGGCGTCGGGCATCTCCGCCTCCCAGGCCGATGTCGTGGAGCAGATCACCGGCCCTCGGTCAATGTCGCATATAAAGACGGTCAGCCCACGCCCGCTGCACACGCCTTTGCCAAAGAAAGCTGGAGTGGATGTTTCCAAGCTTGAAAGCGTTCTCCACTCCGAAGGGCGAATACATTTCGGCAAAGGTCACCAAAGAAGGGCCGCACCGCGGCGGAAATTCTTGCCGAGGCGCTTCCCAAAGAACTCTCCACGATCTACTGGCCGAAGAACATGTACTGGCGCAAGCCGAACGAGCGCTTCGTCCGCCCCGTGCGCTGGCTGGTAGCGATGCTGGATCACCGAGACGATCCCGCTGGAGTTCGATGGAATCAGCGCAGGTAACACCTCGCGCGGACACCGAATTCTTACGGATCATCGCGGTCACAATTTCGCGAGCGGTACTGCCTACGTTGATTCGCTTGCGGGCGGCGAAAGTTCTGGGCCGCGCAGAACGCGAGCATCAGATCCGCAAGGCGCTCGATGCCGCGACCCGCACCATCCCCGGCGCGCGCTGGCGCGAAGACAAGCCGCTGCTCGATGCCGTCGTCAACCTGACGGAATTTCCCTCGGTGATTCTGGGCAGCTTCGATCCGCAGTTCCTCGCGCTTGCCTGAGGAAGTGCTGGTCACGGTGATGCGCGATCACCAGAAGTATTTCGCGCATCGAAGATGCTGAGGGCAAGCTGCTGCCGCATTTTCTGGCAGTGCTGAACACTGACAGCGATCCGCGAGGGTCTGATCCGGCACGGCAATGAACGAGTGCTGCGCGCGCGCTTCAACGATGCGCGCTTCTTCTGGGAAACGGACCAGAAGAAATCGCTGCTGGAACGTCTCGATTCCCTGAAGCATGTCACTTTCCAGAAAGATCTCGGCAGCTACTACGACAAGACCCAGCGTGTCCAGCGCCTGTGCAGTTGGCTGAGCGAGATCCTGAAGCAGAATGGCATAGCCGTTCGCCCAGGCGTGATCCACAAAGCTGCGTGCCTGGCTAAGGCCGATCTCACGACGGAACTGGTGAAAGAGTTCACCGAATTGCAGGGCATTGTCGGTGGCCTCTATGCGCGCGTGCAGCAACTCGATCCCTCGCTCCCCGAGGCCACGCGTCTGTCGATTGCCGACGCGATCTACGACCACTACAAGCCCGGATCCACTGATGATGAAGTTCCGCGTTCCTCGAAGGCGCCGTCCTCTCGATCGGCGACAAAGCCGATACGATCGCCGGCATGTTCGCATTGGGGCTGGTCCCAAGTGGATCGAAGGACCCTTTGCCCTGCGGCGCCAGGCGAATGGCGATTGTCAAGATCATCGCAGAAAAGAAACTTGCCGCTCCGCTTGAACGATCTGATGCAAGACGCGCGCACCGGATATCAGAAGTCCGAGGCGGAGAAGAAGTTCGTCGATGACGAAAAATACTTCGAGTCGATCCGGCCTTTTCTTCCGCGAGAGGCTGGAATTCTATCTGCGCGACGTCTGCGGATATTCCTACGACGTTGTAAAGGCAGTGCTCGCGGCCGATGCCGATGACGTGGTTGATGCGCTCGCCCGGGCTGAAGCGCTGAAGCAGGTGATGCACATGCCGGAATTCCAGGCGATCGGCGCAGCCTGCAAGCGCATGCGGAATATCCTGCGCCAGGCGGAAGAAAAGGGAATCGCGTCCAGCGCAAGCGGTGAAGCTCTGCCCGATTCCGCCGACGAAGAAAAGAACCTGATCGCGTATCTCGAACGCGAAGGGCGCCAAGGTCGAGGAGCATTCGCGCAGAAGAAGGAATACGTCGAGCTTGCGGTTGCTATCCACTGCGCGCGAGCCAGTGGACAGTTTCTTCGACAAGGTCATGGTGATGGTCGACGATGAGCGGGTTCGCGCGAACCGGCTGGCGCTGCTGCGGACGCTTTTGAAAGAGTTCTCGACGATTGCGGATTTTTCCGAGATCGTGACCGAAGGAAAGGCATAAGGTTCCGTCGGTCGCTAGATTTTCGTGACGTCGCGTTACAAGTACTCGATTTTTCAGCACAATCATTTCTCGAACGGAATTGACTCTGACCACACAAAGGACTCATATATGGCGACGATGACTCTCCCCGAAACTGAAGCGAAAGAATCGAAAAACAAGCCGTCCACAACCAAATACGTGTACTTCTTCGGCGGCGGCAAGGCCGACGGCAACGGCAAGATGAAAGACGTCCTCGGCGGCAAAGGCGCTGGCCTCGCCGAGATGACCAATGCCGGATTGCCGGTGCCTCCCGGATTCACCATCCAGACCGAAGCCTGCCGCGAGTACATGCGCGGGAGGCGTTGTCGCCTGACATCGACAAGCAGATGGATGAGGCACTGGCGAAGCTCGAGGCTTTGCAGGGTCAGAAGCTCGGCACGGGCGACAATCCGCTGCTGGTTAGTGTTCGCTCCGGCGCGAAATTCTCCATGCCCGGCATGATGGACACCATCCTGAACCTCGGGTTAAACGACGAGAGCGTGCAGGCGCTGGCCAAGCGCAGCAACAATCCGCGATTTGCCGCCGACTCCTATCGCCGCCTGATCCAGATGTTCGGCAACGTCGTGCTTGACATCGAAAAGGCAGCATTCGACGAAGTCTTCGACGCCAAGAAGAAACAGAAGAAAGCGAAGATGGACACCGACCTCGACGCCAAGGCACTGCAGGAAGTCATCGCCGAGTACAAGAAGGTCGTCAAGAAGCACGCGAAGCGCGACTTCCCGCAGGATCCGCGCGAACAACTGGTGCTGGCGCGCGACGCTGTGTTCCGCTCCTGGCAGAACGATCGCGCGAAGCACTATCGCCGCATGAATAACATTGATGACATGCTCGGTACCGCGGTGAACGTGCAGGCGATGGTGTTCGGCAACCTGGGCGATACCAGCGGTTCGGGCGTCGGCTTCACGCGCAATCCAGCAATCGGCACCAAAGAGTTCTACGGCGAATTCCTGATCAACGCGCAGGGCGAAGACGTGGTCTCCGGCGTTCGCACCCCAGTTCCTATTGCCGAACTGCACAAGATTATGCCGGAGGCCTACAACCAGTTGCGCGAAATCACCACGCGACTGGAAAAGCATTACAAAGACGTTCAGGATTTCGAGTTCACCGTCCAGGACGGCAAGCTGTACATGCTGCAGACGCGCAACGGCAAGCGCACCGGTCTGGCTGCAGTGCGGATCGCGATTCAGATGGTGGACGAAGGCCTGATCACGAAAGACGAAGCGATCTTCCGCGTCGAGCCGAACCAGTTGTATGACTTCCTGGTTCCACGGTTAGACGAGAAGAGCACCAAGGTCGAAGTGCTCGCGAAGGGATTGCCTGCCTCACCGGGCGCGGCCGTAGGTCAGATCGTGTTCACGGCCGATGCGGCGGTGGCAGCGGTCCACAAGGACAGCAAAGCGTCAGTCATCCTGGTTCGCGCCGAAACGACTCCCGAAGACATTCACGGCATGGAAGTCGCGAAAGGCATTCTGACTTCTCGCGGCGGCATGACCAGCCACGCCGCCGTCGTTACCCGCGGCATGGGCAAGTGCTGCGTCGCCGGTGCCGGTGACGTCGATGTGAACGAAAAGACGCGCGAAATGCGGGTGAAGGGCCAGACCTTCAAAGAGGGAGATTGGATCTCGCTCGACGGAACCACCGGCCGCGTGATCAAGGGCAAGCTGAACACGCTCGATCCTTCGCCCGATGATCCTGAGCTGCAGAAGTTCATGCAGTGGGCCGATCCGTATCGCACGATGAAAGTCCGCGCCAATGCCGATATTCCGCGCGATGCGATTCAGGCGCGCGCTTTCGGAGCAGAAGGCATCGGACTCTGCCGCACCGAGCACATGTTCTTTGGCGAGGAAAAGATCGGTCCCATGCGCGAGATGATTCTCGCGGACGACGAGAATGGCCGCCGAAAGGCACTCAAAAAACTCCTGCCGCTGCAGCGCAAGGACTTTGCCGGCGTGTTCAAGGCCATGGACGGGCTGCCGGTTACGATCCGCACGCTGGATCCGCCGCTGCACGAGTTCCTGCCGCGCCGCGAAGATCTGATGGTCGATATCGCTACTCTGTCGGCGATGACCGGAAAACAGAAGAGCGAGCTGGTAAAGAAGTACAAGGACTACGACATCAAAGGTGTCGGCGACCTGAAGAAGGCGCTGCCTGCTCTGCTGGCCCGCGTTGAGCAACTGCACGAGTTCAACCCCATGCTCGGACATCGCGGCTGCCGTCTCGGCATCACCTATCCCGAGATCACCGAAATGCAGGCACGAGCGATCTTCGAGGCTGCCGTCGATTGCACGAAGAAGGGAATCAAAGTGCTTCCCGAAGTCATGATTCCTCTTGTCGCCACTTTGAAGGAAATGGCGAATCAGGGTGCAATCGTGCGCCGCGTCGCCGAAGAAGTTTTCAAAGAGAAGGGAATGAAGGTCGAATACATGGTCGGAACGATGATCGAGTTGCCGCGGGCTGCGCTCGTGGCCGACGAGATCGCGAAGGAAGCCGAGTTCTTCTCCTTCGGCACCAACGATCTTACGCAGACCACGTTCGGTTTCTCGCGCGACGACGTCAACAAGATCCTGCCGACGTATCTTGCGGAAGGCATCCTGAAGCAGGATCCGTTCGCGGCTCTCGATCAGGAAGGCGTTGGACAACTCGTCAAGATCGCCACCGAGCGCGGGCGCAAGACCCGCTCGAACCTGAAGGTCGGCATCTGCGGCGAGCACGGCGGCGAACCGTCGTCGGTCGAGTTCTGCTACCGGACCGGCCTCAACTACGTTTCGTGCTCACCGTTCCGCGTGCTGACCGCGCGTCTGGCAGCAGCCCAGGCCGCGGCCGCTGAAAAGCTGAAGGTCGAGGGCGGAAGAACGAAATAAGAATCGCTGAGGACGCAGGGCACGCTGAGGAATGGGGCTCTCTGAAACTCGACTACAGTACTGGGTCCATCGTCGATGCAGCCATGATTGGTGCATTCGACGCTGGGCCCGTTTGTTTCGCAACCGGCGGGTCGGTCTGATCATCAACTTCTAATGTGGTTCACCTGCTTGATGGAATCAAGCGGCTAGTGACCACTACTCCCCTGCATCCTCGGTGGTTGTGGTTGATTTACTGCACCCGTTGAAGCCGGGCGATCAGTTTCTGCGGCAGGCTCTCGTCGGATTCTGACCACAAGCGCCGGGAAGTTGCCCGCGTGTGCATCTCTACCTTCTTCGAGACCTCGATCAGCCGCGAGCACGTTCTCACGGATATTCGCCTCGTTCTCCTCCGTGAGCCCCACACCCTCCTGAACGAAACAGCGAATCGAGTCCGAAATCGATCTCGATGTGGCCGGTTTCCTGCTGGACGCCGTCTTCGAATTCCTCTCCTTGCGCGATGATCTTGACTAGGCTCGGTCCCAAACTCCACTCTGCCGCTCCCGTCGACAGTCCACATGTCCCAATATACGTCGAAGACGTAGGCGTAGTCATCGTGAATCAAGTCCGCGGCAACCACGACGGCTTCCTGCGGTGTCGCTCCCGGTGAGAAACTGTCGTTCGAGCACCGTCGCCTCATTCCACGAGACCGGTTGGACCGCAACGTAGGTGACGCCCGGACGCTGCTCGGAAAAAGGGAACTGCTGCAGCACGGAAAGAATGTGCGGCAACATGGCGGGTCCGCTGAAATCCGCGAACCACAGGCTGAGGTATAGGGGATCTGACATGATCGAGCAGCTTTCCGTTCTTACTGATCCATTGTAATGCGTGTCGCTGCATGAACTCCGCCCCATCAATCCGCGGGAAGAGCTGAGAGTTCATCGGTAGGCAGACTCAGTTCGGTGTCGGGCTCGATTTCATCGGGCAGACAGGCCGGGATTGTCGCTTTGAGTAAGGTCCCGTCCAGATTGGATTCGATCTGCAGAGAGCCCCCAAGTTCTTTCAATCGCTCCCGAATACCGGCTAGGCCAACACCGACGTTTCCTGTTTTCCAGAAGCGGTCGAGAACTTCTCGCGGCACACCCATCCCAAAATCTTTCACGACGAGCAGGACTTTGGATTCGTCTATCACGACGCTGACGTCCACCGCGCGGCTGCCAGAATGGCGATGCACGTTCGTCAGAGCCTCCTGCATGATACGGAACAGGGCAGTCTCGGCCCGACGTGGAAGCCGCAGAATCTGCTTAGGCAAATCGAGCTTCGTTACGATGCCGCTGCGCTTGCCGAATCCCTCGACATACCATTTTGCTGCCGAAGAGAACCCGGCCTCGTCCAGCAGCGGGGGATGCAACAGATGCGACAAGGTTCGAGTGTCAGAAATCGAGCGGTCCACCAGCGTCCGCGCGTCGCGCAGGTGCAGCGACATGGTCTGGTCTTCCTGGGCGAGCATGTCGAGACTGATTTTCGCCGCGGTCAGGTCCTGACCGAGGCTGTCGTGCAGTTCGCGGGCAAGCCGCCGGCGTTCCTCATCCTGCACCCGCAACAGCTTCACCGAAAGGCGGCGCAATGCCGCCGTACGCTGTTCCACCAGAGTTTCCAGGGCGTCGTGGGCGCGCCGTAGCGCCTCTTCCGCTGCCTGCCTCTCGCACAGGTGGTCGCGCACTTCGTACTGCCGCTTGCGGGCCAGTAACGCGCTCCGCACCGCGCTGATCAGAGTCACCGGCCGCAAAGGGCGTTCCAGAAGTGTCACATTGCCCAGAGGCGCACGGGACCTCACCGCCGACTCAGTCGAGGCCGTGCTCATTCCGCTTCCGGTGAGAACGATGTATCGGAAAATCGGACCAGCGAGGCTGCAGCGCAAGACGCTGTGCAAGCACCGCGATTGTCCCATTCTGCAGGACTTCCTCCGTCAGGATTACGGCCCCGGCATCCTCAGTGATGCCCGCCTCCAGTTCCTTCAACTCGGAGAACGAACGAATCGTAATCGCCGACTGCTGTAACACTCTTTCAATGAGAACAGCGTCCTTGCCGAAGGGCGCGAAGACCAGGACCGGCAGGTCGCTCGTGAAGCCCTCAATCATTCAGCGGACCTTTCTCGATCATTGGGGCCAGCGACGTCGGACTGCCGGAGAGAATCCCGTGGAAATCGGATAGTGGAGCGCCGACGTGAATCGCATCGGGCCCCAGCCGCAGTTCGCGGATCGAACGTTCGTGGCCGCCACTGCGCTTCTTCATCATCGAGATCGCTTGCCTCACCTGTCCCTGCGATTCGAAATAGCGAAGAACCAGAATGTTGTCGGCGAGGTAACTTACGTCAATCGGAGTCTGCATCGCGCTGCCCACCAGTCCCATCTGCGCAAGCACCAGCAGAGTCACGACTCCGCAATTGTTGAGGTACGTCAGCAGTTCGTGAAGATGGAGGGACAGGAACTGCTCGCCCGGCATTGCTTGCAGGAACCCGTTGAGACTGTCGATCAGAACGTCGCGACGCCTTGTCTTGCTCCACCGCCTTGCGCACCATGTTGACGAACTCCCCGGGAGAAACTTCTGCCGGATCAAGATGCTCGATGTGCGAACTTACCCGAGGCGATATGGCTGGAGATGTCCATGCCCAGACCGGCGGCCCGTTTCATCAGCGTGCTGACGTTTTCTTCGAAAATGAATGCAACCGATTTCTCTCCGCGCTCTGCTGCCGTAGTGAGCCAGCGAAGCGCTATCGTGGTCTTGCCACATCCGGCCGGACCGATCAGCAGGGTGCTGGTCCCGCGATCCAGCCCTCCACCCGCTAAGGCGTCGAGCTCCGGAACGCCGCTGGTGGCCATCGAGCTCATTCTGGTGCATGTCGGTGTATTCGGCAGCCACCAGCCGCGGGAACACTACAACCCCGCCGCTGCGGATCATGTAGTCGTGATAGCCTTCGCGGAAGGCGCAACCCCGTAGCTTGGTAACTTCGACGCGGCGAATGGTCTTGCCGTACTCCCGTGGGACTCGGCTCATCGAGACCACGCCATGCACGATGCTGTGCAACTCCAGATCGGCGTAGCGGCTGCTACGGTCGTCGAGCAGCAGCACGGTGCAGTTCTCGGGCGCATATTCCTTCAGGGAAAGAATCTGACGCCGGTAGCGCAGCGGATCTTTTGCCAGCATCCGCACCTCTGACAAAGCGTCGATCACCAGGCGCGTCGGCTTGCGGCGGTTCACCTCGCCCATGATGGCCTGTACGCGGTCGTTCAGTTCGACCTCGGAGGGATGAAATACGGTGTACTGACCTTCAGGCGTCAGATCCTGTTCGCTGGGTCGGACTTCGAGAACGACATGGCCCTCAATGTCGAGGCCATGATTCTGAGCCACCGCGAGCAGTTCATCTCTCGATTCAGACAACGTGACGTATAAGACCTTTTCGCCATTCTTCAGACCTTCGGCGATGAATTGAAGGGCCAGGGTCGTCTTGCCGGTGCCCGGCTCGCCTTCCACAAGATAGAAATGGCCGATGGGCAGCCCCCCGCCCAGAACATCGTCGAGACCGGCACACCCCGAGCTGCAGCGCGTGATTGTCGGTACCAGTTGTTCATCGAGCATGTGTCTTTCAGTTTTTGCATTCCTTTCGATGGAATCAGTTTGCCCTCACGTATTCGCGTTGCCGTAGCAAATACGCAATCCTTCATCATTGTTTTGGACGAAGGGGAAGGGCGTAAATACATTGTTTTCTGTACGAAACGACAAAATTCCACAACGCATTTGAGACTGCGCTGTCGTCAGAAGGTCTTGTGCGGAGTCACCAATGATCGCGTCCACAACCTGAGCAAACCCGCGCTTTCAAAGTCTCTGGAAGTGGGCAGCGGATTTGTGAGCGTGACGAGGTTCCTCTGGAACGTGTCGGACTGGCTGGATCAGCCACTATCAGCGTAACCAGATCCTGTTATTTGCAACCAGAAGACAATGTATTAAGCAGGGAGACGTTGTCATCCCTCAACGTTTCGAGGGTGACAGAATTCCGTGGCAGCTATGGGGTGAGATTATCTCCGAGCATCTAGCGAGCGTGAACGGGTCTTTGACAGTCGCTCAATGCGACTGCTACCATCAGATGTTCATCAGCATTCCTGCCTCAACCGAGTCCCCGTCGTCTAGCCCGGCCTAGGACATCGCCCTTTCACGGCGGTAACACGGGTTCAAATCCCGTCGGGGACGCCAACCTTATCAA
>CAVZWK010000017.1:0-39362 GCA_963778995.1 Terriglobia bacterium | reverse complement strand
TCAGCGGCGCGATAATCGATTTAAGGCATTCCGAATCAGTGTGCCATTTTAACAGTAACCCATTTAGATACAATATTATACGTACTGAATGCACGGTCATGCACAAACCTGCATGATCATGCAATTTTTACCCGGAAAGTTGGCAAATAGTTGGCAAAAGTGGAATAATCGGGCCGCAGGACGTTTGCGATTGAAGGGAGGTACTGCCCGTGGCGCGCACAGTCACTAGCAAGGAGCTTGGTAGCAGAACAGCACGAAGAACAATTCCTGTCGGCACTGTCGCCTGGATGCCTTTGTCGCAAGGCCGAGCTCTAGGATATCGGAAAGGAAGCAGAGGAGGAGTCTGGCTGGCGCGGTACAAAATTGAGGGTTTTCGCAAGGAACAGAAACTTGCGCTTGCAGATGACATTCTGGACGCTGAAGGCGCACGGATATTGGACTTTGGACAGGCGCAAGAAAAAGCTCGAACTTGGTTTCTGACCGCGACAAGTTTGGCCACAGGGGAATATGTGAGTGACGGTCGCGGTTATACAGTGGATCAGTGCTGTTCAGATTATCTGAAGCATTTGCAGCGTCGGGGCGCTCCCGACTATCTCCATTCGAAATACGATCTAGACGCCTATGTGATTCCCAAGCTTGGAGCCTTGCAGGTCACCAGGTTGACCCGCCCAAAACTCGAGCAGTGGCGCGCCGATATTGCCGCAAGTCCGCGGCGTACGAATCGAAAACGTGAGAAGAAAAACGAACCATACATTCAGAGCGAAGAAGACCTCCGCAAGCGTCGATCCACTGCGAATAGAATTATGCGAAGGGTGCAGGCTGCGTTGAACCTGGCTCTGGAGGAAGGACGCGTTTATGCGAATCCAATGGCGTGGAGGGTATCGCCATTTGAAAACGTCGAGGTGGCGCGGGCAGTTTTCCTGAGTGATAAAGAGCAGCAGGCTTTTGTGAAGGGATGCGCAAAAGAGAACGATTTTCAGATGCTTGTTCGGGCGGGACTATACACAGGCGCGAGATATGGAGAATTGGGCCGGTTGCATGTAGGCGATTTCAATAGTTCAGCGGGCACGCTTTTCATCGCGAAATCCAAGGGTGGTCAGCAGAGGCACGTACACCTCGACCCAGAGGCGGCACGATTCTTCCGGGAAGTCTGTACGGACCATGAGATGAGTGAGGTGATGTTCTTACGCGACAGTGGCGAACCATGGGTTAAAGACAGCCAAAAGAAACCAATGCGGCGCGTCTGCACCTTAGCGGGAATTAAGTGCTTTGGATTTCATCAATTGAGACACAGCGCGGCGAGCCGGTGGATCACTCTGGGTGTTTCCTTGAAAGTTGTCGCGGAGCAATTGGGGCATGTAGACACCAAAATGGTCGAGCGATATTACGGGCACCTTGCGAGTAGTCACATAGCACAAACATTCAAGGCACTGCCCGGAGTCGGTTTGGACAAAGCGGCGAAGATCAAACGGAACGTTGTGATGCAGATGCCTGGAAATCGCAGTCCGCAGGCCGCTCAAATGCGCTAGTCGTGCCTTTGGATACCCGCGCCTGCCGATGCGAATAGCTGCAAAAAGATTCAGCGATTCATCAGTTAACCTCGTCATTCGCCGCGCAAATTCCTGAACCAAGCATTCAACGCGAGAAAGCTGCCAGTGAGGTAACGCGCAAGACCGTCGGTGACGAGCCGAAGTAACGTTGCGCAACCGCATCCCCTAAGGGTCTCGTGCGTAAGATTTTCAGGAAGAAAGAGGTATCCAGTTCCCTCGAGGCCTCTTTATCCAAACATCCAAGACGGTTTCTTGAGGTGCTCCGCGACCCACTTCAAATCACTCAGCGGATCGACATCCTTCGCGGACACTTACCTTGGCAAGAATAGGGCCAACCGCAACATCCCCCCCAACGCCCATCTCCCCGACCAAGATTCTTGAGGCCTCAATCGCTGGACGAATTAGGGCTTACGCCACTTGTCTCGAGAACCGCGATCCGTATTCCGCACCCGCTCAACGTGAATGGCCGCGTTCGGGTCAATGTCACGCGCTCTCTCAATGGCTTCCGACTGCGTATCGCGAATGTCGCTTGCTCGCTCAGCGCCGGGTCGCCGAATTGCGTAGTCGCCTTCTTCCCGGCGTTCGATATAAATCTCTTTCTTAGGCATTTTCTAAACTCCTGACTTTAAGATCACAGCAGCCCGCACGAAGGGGCGGCGCGGGGGCAACCGCCTTTACCGAGTTCGGGGCGAAATTTGGCCCGACAGCTACCGCCGTCCTACGAGTGGACACTGGTCAAGCGCCAACAGGTTGTCGTTCCAATATCCGTCCGCGTGCGTGCGCAGATAGGGCGCTCGCCCCGCCGGACGAACAACTCCGACCTCGGACCGCCTACCTGTCTTTGGATCGCGCACGTAGAAGGTGTTGGTTCCAGCTTCGATGCTCGCGATCACTTGTTCTCGGGTCCACTCCCAGCCAACCTGCGGGTTCCCCAAATGAGTGATATGTTCATGGGGACTGAGCGGGTGCGGCTTGGTGATGCATGTTACTTGCACATCTGCCATCGCAATGTTCCTTTCGGAGCTATTTGCTCCTTGATTTTGCTTCTGTTGTAAACTATATTCTGACGGGAACGTAGACCTACGTATCCGTCAGACATATTGTTACGCAAACGTCTATAGCAAGTCAAGGGGTCCATGTCAGATATTTTTGCCGAAAGGCTTCGCACCACAAGAGAACTCCGCAAGATGAGTCAAACCGAATTAGGCCAGAAAGCAGGCCTACTTCCGTCGGCGGTCTCGCACTTTGAAACGGCACGCAGGTCTCCGTCATTCGCGAATCTAAAGGCCCTCGCGGATGCGTTGAAGATAACGACGGATTATTTGATTGGGAGATCGGACCAGCCGAATATTTCAAGCGCGGTGTCCAGTAAGCTCCTACGGAACGCGGAAAAGATGTCCGCCGAGGATCTTAAAACCCTAGAGAGCATGTCCGATATGATGGCAAAGAAACAGACAAAGTAGGTGCAGCGGAATGGTAGCGCGACGGGAATTCTGGCGAGAAGAGGCTCAAGCGGCGGAGGTTTTGGCGAAGTGGAAGATTTCCGTGCTACCCGTTGATCCGTTTCTTGTCGCGAAAAGCGAGGAAATTATCTGCGAGAAGATTCGCTCTACGTCCCCCGGTGTCTCTGGATGTTTGGCGAGCAAAGAAAGCAAGTTTGGTATCTTCTACGGCGACTATTTTTCGAATGATGGCTTTTGCAGGTTTACCGTGGCACATGAGCTTGGGCACTATTTCCTTGGCGGCCATTGGGAACATCTCTTCGCAGCGGGCGAAGGCCGACATGATTCGGAGAGCGGGTTTGCTTCCGACGATCCGTACGAACGGGAAGCCGATGCTTTCGCTGCCGCGCTGTTAATGCCCAGAGAACTCTTCAAAGCCGCCTGCGGGTCGGTTCAGCCCGGCCTTACAGCGGTCGAAAGGCTGGCGGCGAAGTGCGCGACATCTCTTACCGCCACAGCAATTCGCTATGCGGATTTGAGCGACGACGACGTAGCGGTGGTGTGTTCTAAAGAAAATCGCGTTCAGTTCTCTTTCATGTCCGCAACCCTAAAACAGCGGCGCGACTTAATGCCAATCAAGAAGAACTCTGGCATTCCCCACGGGACCGAGACATCAAGATTCAATAAAAGTGCCATCAACGTGACGCAAGCAAAGCGTGCGACTGCGACTTCCACAATGGACGTATGGTTTGATTGCGACGCCAAGTCGCCGCTTATAGAGGAAGTTCGTGGGCTTGGCAGCTATGGTAGGACACTGACGGTGCTTTGGAGCGAACCCCTGCCCCCTCCAGACGAAGAGGACGAAAACGAGGAAATCGACCAAGAGAATATGTTGCCCTCCGACCGGTGGCGACAGCCACGGGAAGATTGAGCTAGCTTCACAGCAAAACACGAATGCGAATTTCGAGAAAATACACGGTCGAGGACTGGAAGGGCCTGGCTTTCACTAGCGAGGCAGACTGGACCCAGGCCGTAGCCATTTTCCAAGACCGTCTAGAGACCCGTTATTTGGAACATATAAGATTCATTCTTCCTCGTAGAACCAGTGGCTTTGCGGTTCTTGCTCTCGACTCCGCGCTGATTGAGACGCTTGAACAATTTCGACGCGGGGAGCCGGAGACACCCTGGGGAGAAGGGCGACAGCACTTCGAATCGTTCCTAACGCAGACTGCCTTCTCCGACCACTTCGATGTGGAACTCGCAGGTCTTTTCTACAGAACGATTCGTTGCGGGTTGCTCCATCAGTCGGAGGCCGGGGGAACGTCGCGAATTAAACGCGGTGGTGGCTATCCACTTGTTGCCTACACAGTGGATCATGCCGGGATTGTTATCAATACGCGCAAGTTTCACGACTTGCTGGAGCATGTCATAAACGAGTATGCGACGGACCTACGAAATCCTACGTCAGCGACTACGAGGGAAGCGTTCAGGCGGAAGATGAATTACATAAGCCAGATCGAAGGGAAGGAACCGAAACAAGATATCGCCTAACCTGCGCGTGAGAATGCTGCTCAGAATGCCATGGTGAGCCAGGGAACATGCAAATAGGTCTTCCCTGGACTACTCGTAAGTAATTGAAAAAAAAACATTAAATTGTAAGAGTTTCGCATGACCTTAGTTTTCTAGTGAATGTTATTGACAGGCACTGTGAACGATGTTATTTATTCCCGTGCACTTTGTTCACAGGAGAAAATCGCATGCCTGGTTCACTCATCGGAGTTTTTGAGATTGCCGAGCTGGCAAACGTAAGTCCTTCGGCTGTCGGCAATTGGCGCAAGCGCTTTCCGGACTTCCCAGCGCCGCTTGCGGAACTGAAATCTGGTCCGGTTTTTGAGGAGAGCCAGGTGAGACTTTGGCTGGCCAAACGGCAGGCAACCGATTCGCCGGAGATCGAACTCTTCTATGACCAACTCGCGAGCAAGCGCGGTGATCCGCCGGAATTGCGTGCGAAGGTTGAAGAGGTGGTTGATCAGTTCCAAAAACAGGAGACCTCGACCAAGCGCCCCGGCATTCTGCTGGGGAGAGTGCAGGGCGGAAAGACACGCCTTTTCTTAGGAGTCATAGCTCGTGCGTTTGACAAAGGGTACGGGGTGGCCGTGATCCTGACGAAGGGTACGAAATCACTAGCCGCACAAACTCTTAGTCGCGTCAAGGATGACTTCCGAGAATTCATTGCCGGCGGCCAAGTGGACGTTTTCGACATCTTGGCGGTGCCCGATCTTACGCCGTACGAACTAACGCGGAAACTTATTTTCGTTGTGAAAAAAGAGGACGATAACCTGAGGAGACTTCTTACCGTCTTTCAGGAAAACTACCCACAACTTCTCACTAAGTCGGTGCTGATTATCGATGATGAGGCCGACCTCGCATCGGTGAGTTTCCGGAAAACCGATGGGGTGAGTACGCCTGGCATCATCTCTCAGCAAATCGATAGGCTGCGGGCGTCGGTCACTAATTCGGCGTTTTTGCAGGTCACCGCTACTCCATATGCTCTTTACCTCCAGCCTGAAAACGATATCGTCGTCAACGGGAATGCACTTTTTAAACCGAAACGGCCGGCGTTTACCGTGCTCCTTCCAACGCACAGCAAGTATGTTGGTGGCGACGAATACTTTGAAAAGTGCTCCGAGCCGGATTCGGCCGCCTTCTATTTCTACCGTGAGGTGCCGCTGTCGGAGCGGGACGCCCTCAAGAAAGAAGACGGTCGCCGGCTGGAAATCGCCAAAGTGCTTACCGATAGAAATGCAGCTGTCCTGAGAGATGCCATCGTGACGTTTCTGGTGGGCGGCGCGATTCGACGACTTCAACAGCGAGCGGTGGGTCAGCGAGGTCAAAACTACAGTTTTCTCTTCCACACCGAACAATCACGAAGCTCACATGAATGGCAAGAGCGCGTTGCCATCGCGATCAGAGATTCTTTGGTTGACCAAGCTCGAGTCGATAGCCCCTTATTCAATGAATTGGTGCGAGCCGCTTACTTCGACCTCCGACGGTCAACTGAGTTGGAAGGCGTGTCTCTGCCGAGCCTCGAAGACGTCAAGAAAGCAGTCGTGGACTCACTGGAAACCGGGCAGCTGATGATTACAAAAGTAAACTCCGACAAGGACATCAAGCAATTGCTGGCCGATGATGGACAACTCAAGCTAAGGACGCCGTTCAATATGTTTATCGGCGGTCAGATTCTTGATCGCGGGATCACAATCAGCAATCTGATTGGCTTCTACTACGGAAGGAACCCAAACCGCTTTCAGCAAGATACGGTTCTCCAGCATTCGCGGATGTATGGAGCACGTTCGACTGCCGATCTTGCCGTGACTCGATTCTACGCGCCTCAACAGGTCTACCAGATAATGAAGAGGATTCATGAATTCGATGGCGCGTTGCGAGAGGCCTTTGAATCTGGAGCGCAGGATGGAGGCGTTTACTTCATCCAAAAGGACCCGTCGAATCGGTTGATTCCGTGTTCCCCCAACAAGTTGCTTTTCTCTGATGTAGTCAGCATACGTCCCGGACGGCGGTTGGTTCTTTCTGGTTTCCAGACTGTCTACAAATCATATGGTGCCGAAAATTTGAAAGCCCTGGACGATCAGATTGATGCAATAGCTTCAACCGCGAAACCCGTGTTGATCGACGTAGCTAAAGCAGTTGAACTCTTAAGACTCGCGTATCGGAATCTCGAATTTGATGATTCGACCGATGATGACCGGGAGGCCCATATTGCGGCGTTGGAGCATCTTTCCCGCACCTGCAAAAAACCTGAGCTTAAGGACAAAGTCTTGTTGCTGGTCGCAAAAGATCGCGAAGTCAGGCGGTATCGTGAGGAGGGGCGATTCTCCAACGCCCCTGATACGAAGCAACAGAAAGACTTGGCGCGTGATAAAGCAGAGGACGTTCCGGTCCTGATGCTCCTACGACAGAAGGGCGAAGAAGCCCAGGGCTGGCGCGATTTGCCATTTTGGTGGCCCGTTATCGTGACTCCCAGGTCCGCAATCACTGCGATTTTCGCCACCGATGAAGCTGTAGTATCAACTGCGCCGCCGGCTACAGCTGGGATTGAAAGGGCGCTTTCAACGGATGAGGTTGCTTAGCCTGAGCCACGCGGCAAGGTGCTCGCACCTTTTCAGACGGTGAATACTTTAAGCACTTCGTCCCCGTAGTGATTTATGACTTTTATCGCGATCTTGCCGGTCTTCGGCGGTTCGAACGATCGACTGATTGTGGAATAGAGAGCTGACCATGCTGTCTCATCAATGTCCGCTCGTAGCGCGCGTTTGAGCTTATCGTAAGGCTCGTCTGCTCCTGTGAAGTATGCATGGCGCACCAAGAAGCTCTCGCCGTTGTAATCAGTGTCGATAAACCAACAGGCGATATCATCCGTGGAGGCGCTGCGAATCTGCCCGGTCGTCGGATCGTAGACATCTACGCCCTTTATTTCCGCAACGATCTGCCCACTCTTTTGCTTTTTGATCTCCACATCCGGCTCGCCGAATACCATGAACAGGTTGCCCGCGCCGGTCTTTTTCAGCAGTTCGTCGCCCATCGCCAGGTCGGGGTTCATCTTTGTGGGTAGCACGGTCAGCTTGCCGTAGCGTTTCACCTCTTCGGCAACGTGCGGGTCAAAAGCAAAACCACAAACAACGAGCATATCGAAACCCACACCCTGCACCGCTTCCTTGGCCGCTTCCTTCACCTGCTGCGGGCCCACAGTGCCGTGCTCCGGGCCGATAGATACTGCCACGCGCCGCGTCTTGCCTTCGGCTTCGGTATATTCGCCCGCCGCTTGAAGCCACACTCCTGCGTACACGTTTAACCGGTCGAAAACAAGTCGTTCGCCCTTGCGCGTATTTTGTACCCCCGCCTTCTTCAGATTCTCCAGGATCATCACGCTGAAATCCTGCTGTTTCCGGGCTTCCTTCTCCGTCACCGTGCTGTTCTGACTCTCGTCTAGCGTCGAAAGCACACGATGCGGCGACAAGCTCTCTACTGAGAACGGCCCGCACACTCGCACTCGTTTGTTGTCTTCGTAAGGCTGATCGAAGAGGGTCTCGGTCTCCGCGTGTTTAGCGATGGCCATATCGATTTGATCGCGCGTCATGCTTTCCGCAATATCCGGGTTGTTGGCGATAGATTTCAGTGTTACGTGCGGCACGCGCTTGTATACGAACCCTTTACGGATGTCGTCTTCCGTCCTGTATTCAGGCGGTACTTTACCCGTCAACTCTCTTTCCTTCCTGATGCCCTCGGGAGAATCCGCCAATAAATAATAGGGATACTTCGCAGCCATCATGCGCGTTCGCGCAAGAGCCAATGCGACGCGGCTGGTGTCGCAAGTGATCCATCGACGGCCCCACTGCTCGGCGACATAGGCCGTAGAACCACTTCCGCAAGTTGGATCTAAGACCAGATCCCCTGGATCGGTGGCCATAAGAAGACAGCGTTCGATGACTTTGGTAGACGTTTCGACGACATATTTCTTGTCCGACGCAAAGCCGGCAACCCCCGTGTCAGACCAGATGTTGGACATCCCTATGACTGGAAAATCCTCAAGCAGTCGCAGGTAGTAGAGTCCACCTTCGGTCGCTTCGAGGCGCATAGCATTTTTTAGTCTTGCCATTCCAGCCTCGCCGGTTTTCCAATATCCACGATTTGGCCGATATATCTTCCCATCAAGCTCCACGGGAAAGTCGCCGGGTGGCCGCTGGCTTGTGAGATTGTCGATGCGATAAATTCTGCTTCCCGACGGCAAAATGGACGGGTCAAGGCGTTCCTCGACTGTCATTGATCGTTTTCGACCGTCGCTCAATAGCACTCGGCCATATGCACTTCCTTCTTGGGTGGTCGGCTTCATTGCAAAGAGGTCGCGATATTTCACTGATTCCTTGGACTTTGCAAACCACAACAAATAATCGGCTACACCTGCAAGCAGTTCGGTTGTTGCGCTACTGGTTTTCGTTACGCTGATAAGCGAACAGAAGTTCTCGCTCCCGAACACCTCGTCCAGCACATTCCGAACTAAGTGAACATTCTCGTCCCCAATTTGCACGAACAGGCTGCCTGTCTCAGTCAACAGTTCGCGGGCTGCCACAAGCCGATCACGCAGGTAGGCTACCGTAGGCAAACCTGGCAAACTCGGCGAACACGTCAAATGCGTGGTCAGCGTTTCCATGCTCACTGAAGGGTGGGATGCGAACACTGTCACCCACGTTCTTGGCGTTCGCGCGTTCGGCACGCAACTTCTATGCGAGCAGGTCGTGGGTCGCGCGTTGCGCCGAATGAGCTATGCCGCCAACGAAAAGGGACACTTTAACCCCGAATATGCCGAAGTCTACGGCGTGCCTTTTTCGTTTATCCCGACTAGCGGCGCAACCGCTGATCCCAAGCCAGGACCCATGCCCACACGCGTGCGCGCACTTGAAAGTCGCATCGTATGCGAGATCACTTTCCCCCGGCTACTCGGATACCGATACGATGTCGTGGGTGACCGGCTTACCGAGACCTTCACCGATGAATCCAGGCTCACCCTGTCTACAGCCGATATTCCAACCAAGACCGAGAACGCGCCCAAGGGCGGCGGGGTAAGCCGTTTATTGGAGCAGAGTGGAAACCCTTGACGGAACAAGCGCGGGACCGGGCGCAGCCTCTTGCGGAGAAGGGAATTTGCGGAGGAACTGTTCTAATTCCAGGAGTGCATCACGGTTGGTGTTCGGAAGGCTTCGCGTGGGTTTTGATTTGCTGCATGTATCCGTATTTCGGGCGGCTGTAGTCCGGAATTCTCTGCTCGATTGACCCGGACAGGGGAATACCTGGAATGTCTGTGGAAACCGAAATGGACATGTCACGCTTGATCACAATTCCCCAATAAAGTTGGGGTATTGTGCAAATTCGGTTGACCGAGAGGTCCAATAATAGCATAATTCCCTAATAAAGTTAGGGGATTATGCAATGCCGGCAGGGCCAAACAAAGAGGCTGCAAGGCGGCTGTACGAAACAGCAGGTTCCCAACAAGGCTTCTTTACGACCAAACAAGCCATCCGCGCGGGCATTGCCGAGAAAACCCACTCCTACCATATTAAGGTGGGAAACTGGATCCGGGAGCACCGCGGAATCTATCGGCTCGCGGGATTTCCCACTACGGATCGCCCCGATCTGATGCTCTGGTATCTTTGGTCGCAGAATCGTCAGGAAGTTCCTGAGGGCACCTACAGTCACGACACCGCTCTCAGTCTTCACGAGCTTTCCGATATCATGCCCTCGAAGCTGCACATGACGGTTCCCAAGCATTTTCGTCGCAACAGTCGAATCCCGGAAATTCTGGTCCTTCACCGAGCCAATCTCAGCGACGGCGACATCCAGGACATGCACGGCGTGCGAGCTACACGTCCGCTGCGAACGATTCTGGATCTGCTCCAGACCGGCCATGTAGACCGAAATCTGATCCGGCAAGCCGTCGACGAGGCGATGCGGCGCGGGCTCATCAGCAAGAATCAAATCGACTCGCTGCCACACGATAAAATCCAAGCCTCACTTCGAGAGCTTGTCGGACAACACACCTAATGGATGAAGTAAAACAGTACAAGACAGCTGGGGCATTTCGCACCGCGCTTGAAACGCGGCTCCAGGCGAGGGCGCAGGAAGAAAAGACCGACCTGCAGCGCCTGCGCCGGCAAGTGGCCTTTGATCGTTTCCTGGCACGACTATTTCCCAAGGGACCAAAGGGCGCGTATCCGTGGGTCCTCAAGGGAGGCTACGCGATGGAGCTGCGGATTCGCTTCGCACGCACGACCAAGGACATCGATTTGACGCTTCACGACGGAACTCGGCTGTCCAAGGATTCCGGCGAGCGCCAGAAGGAACTGCGCGCGATGCTTCAGGAAGCGGCGTCGATTCAACTGAACGACTATTTCGAGTTTCTGATCGGAGAAGCCCGCGCAGAGCTGGACGGAGCGCCGGAAGGGGGAAGCCGCTATCCTGTCGAGGCTCGAATGGACGGACGAGAATTCGCGCGCTTTCACGTCGACATTGGCATTGGCGACGAAGTGTTGGAGCCGCTGGACGTGGTGGAAGGAAGGGATTGGTTGGGCTTTGGCGGAATCGCGGCGCCATCGCTACCGGTGATTTCGCGAGAGCAGCAGTTTGCTGAGAAACTGCACGCATATTCACTGCCGCGTTTAGATCGAGTGAATACCAGAACGAAAGACCTGATCGACATGGTGCTTCTGATCCGGCAAGGAAATCTCGACCATTCGAGACTTGCGGCGGCCGTTGAAGTGACGTTTGCGGAAAGGGCGACGCACGCCGTGCCTCACAAGCTTGAGAACCCACCTCCGGAATGGGAAGCCGTTTTCGCGGCGCTGGCCCGAGAATGCGGACTCAAATTGACCTTAGCAGAAGGATTCAGGGTGGTGCAGGATTTTCTCCGCAGCATCCTGGAAAAACAAGGTGGGTGAGGTTGCCAGGGTTATGGGGTCGCGGAATCCCCCCAACCTCGCGAACGGTTTGTAAATTTCCAGGACGCGGTCCTGTAACCCTTGGCGGAACGCGGGGGACCTGGCGCGGCCTCTTGCGGAGAAGGGAATTTGCGCAGAACTGTTTTAATTCTCGAAGCGAATCAACGCTGGTGTTCAGAAGACTTTGCGTGAGTTTTGACTTGCTGCACGTATCCGTTTCTGAGTCCAGCCGTGGGAGATCCGGTGTTGTAGTAGGAAAGAGCGGAATCGAGGGCGGCGAAGCCCTCCCCCTGGATGCGAGCTGTTGCTGCGTAGGTGGCAGAAAGAAGCGCAGCCCCAGCACGGAGATTGGTGCAAGGATCAAAAAGTTGTTCGGGCGTGAGATGCAAGAGCGCGGCGTGCTCGCTATTCACCTGGAGTAGTCCGATGCTGACGGTGATCCCCTGCGCGAAAAGCCATTGAGTCCACGCAATCGCTTCTTCGAGCGATGCGGGCTGTCGTTCAAGGGTGATCGTGCCGCGATTCCATCCCTGGCGGTGGGCGAGCTGGTGGGGACGGTTGATGCTGAGGGCGTAAGGGTAAAGCGCCGATTCGGTGCGTGCGATGGCTTCGAGGGTGCTGACGGGGACGTCCGCCGCGCAGGATTGCGCGAGCGATCGAAAGGAGGTGAGGGGCATCTTGGTGTTGGGGTTGGCTGTGGGTGCTTGCGCAAAAGCAAGTGGTTCCTGCGACGGCGAAGAGCGTTCCGATAATGATTCTTGAAATGCGCATTAGAAATTAGTCGCCGAAAGCACGGGAATATGGAAAAGTCGCGCCCAGCTCGCGGCGCTGGATTGCTGAATCGCCGGAATGCGGGTGTTCTTAGCCCAATAATCGTTCGAGGTGGTCAATAGAATGGTGGGATGTTCGAGAGCGGAAGAAAGAAACGGCCACACGAGGATCTGTTCATAGCAGATGAGCACGGCGGCGTTTTGATTGTGGACGCGGATTGTTCCACGGGCAAAGAGATTCAGTGGCACGCCGTCATCAGCAAGAGGCTTCCACATTGCGATCGGAATCGGAATGCGCTCTTGATAGAGCGCGGTGTTTTCCTCCCCGCGGGCAAGCAGCACATTTAGGTAGCGATTCTGCGCAGAAGGATTTCTCGAAGCAGCAGGCGGGTTGATACCAGCTCCGATAAGGACGGTGCGGTGCTGCGCTGCGACCGAGGTTAAAGTATCTCCCCAAAAAGCTTGCGTGGATTCGTTCCAGTGCGTGACCAGGTGTTCCGGGAACAGCAGCACAGTGGCGTGGGATTCGAGAATTGTCGCCTGCATGGATTGGTGCGTGTTGTATTCAGTCGTGAAATCGGGGTCGCCTTGCCCTACGCCCCCGTAGTTTGTGTTGACCGCTTCCCATCCTGCAGGGAGCTGCGGTGGCGTGTATTGCAAATGAAAGACTAGAGCGCAGAACATCAAACAGACGACGCTCGGTGCTGGTTTGAAGCGAAAGAAACTCAGAAATACGAGGATGAGGGCCAGGCCCAACCATTTCGAGCCGGGGAAAAGAACGCCTGCGGAAAGAAGGGGCGAAGCCCATCCGATGATCCCGAGCGGCGGGATCGCGGTGAGAAGGATGCACAGTGGAACAGAGAGTGCGGCTTTACCCGGCCCGCGCGTGAAAAGCAAACCCCAGGGCAACGCAAGGACCGCCGCAGCGGCGAGACACAGGAACAATCCAATGAGCGGCGTCCCCTGGCGTCCAAAGAAAGCGCGCGCTCCGGGGATGAGCGGCCAACTGGCCGCTGCGTAGTAACAGAACATCAAGCCATAGGCGTGCGTTCTGGATTTCGTGTACGAGACCAGCACCGGAGCAACAAGGGAAAGAGGGATGGCCGCGAGGTGGCCGCTCCAAGCAATCGCCGCCGTCGTGGCGGCAACGGCGGGAAGCGTAATTCTACTGCTGAGGAGCTTCTGTAGCGAACGTCCACAGCGGGCGGAGATGGTGCCGAATCGAGGACTCTGGAATGGCGCCGTAATAGCGGCTGTCGAAACTGTAGCTGTTGAACGAGGAGATGACCCACACGGTTCCTGGCTCGACTCTGTAGGTGCCATAGGGCCAGGGGTCAAGGGGACGTTGCAAGTGGTCGCGGAATCGTCCCGCGCTGTTGGGAAGCAATTGTCCATTGACTCGAATTCCATCGGCGCTCACCTCGACCTGGTCGCCGGGAAACGCGACAGCGGGTTTGAGAAGCGGCGCTCCGCCATCGGGGCAAGCCCCCGCGGTGCGATATTGACGGTTGAGAGAGATGGATGCCGCTGCTCCTTGCGGGCAGAACTCCACGAGGTTTGCGCTGGGCGAATTGCTGGTGATGTAAAAGCCTCGCGGCAGGGAGGGAGTGAGATTGAGACGGACGCCGAAAACCCAGCCTGCAATAAGTCCGAGAAAGAAAGGAGAGGCCAGCAGGCAGGCCCACAAAACGGCGCGGCGGAGTCGTTGGCGTAGTTCATAGGAGCCAGGTATCTTGAGTTTCAGAACATTCGAGAGATGGAGAGCCATCGGTCATGACCTCGTTCGTGAGTGCTGCGGGCTGGCGGAGGCGGGTCTTGCGCCACTCCGCCAACGACAAAAAACTTTTGCACGCTGACTTCATAGATATAGCGCTTGTATTTGTCCTGCCCGACATAAGGCCGCTGGTCGAAAGTTCCTTCGACGTAAAGATTGGTGCCCTTTTCAAGTTCCGTCGCGAGGATCGCCAAATCCCCGTAGAAGACGAGGCTGAACCAATTGGTATGTTCGGAAGGCTTGTCGTTGCGGCTGAAACGATAGGTTTGTCCAAGCCGGGCACTGGCAACGGGCGTGGAGGAGGGTAAATAACGCAGTGTGGGTTTCGCTGCGAGATAACCGGCGAGTTGAAAACGGTTCTCCTGCATGGTTTATCGCTCCGAATTGAGATCCAATCGCTCGACTAAACCCTCTGGTGGTTGAAGTGTGGCCGCCGCCGGTGGCGGAGGCTGCTCGAACAGCGTAGCTGTGTCAGGACCACTGCCGGATGAAGAAGACGGACGCCGGCGCGAGTGGGGAGTCCGGTGTTGGCTTTGGCCGCGGTGCCAAGTCCGGAAGCGGGTCCTGGGGCGAGAGTCCTCCGTCGTGAATGGAATAAAACTTTGTGGGCGGAGGGATCTCGGCGCGGGAACGCAGGATGGGGTCAAAGAAGTAGAGCATTTGCGTGCCGTAGATGGGGTGGTGGCCGGAAACAAAAATCAGCATGTCGCCGGGAGCGATGATTTTTTCCTGGTGCCCGGTGCTCTCTTTTTTCGGTGGCCGCAAGCGCATGATTTCATCCGGCGTCATCAGCGGACGCTCGATCTCGTCCATATGCGTGCTGACGTGGTCGAGGACCGGAGACATGCGCGAGCCGGAAAAGTTGAACGATGCTTTCCGAATGGTTTGCGTCCCGGTCATTTTGCTGAGCAGCTCGGCGGTGTCGTACTGGTTGGGGGCAAAGGCGACGCGAACCTGGCAATTGCTGACGATGCTCTCGTTGCGCCCGTATTCGTCCACGATTTGTCGAATATCCTGAGTGATGAGATATGCCTTGAGACCAAACCCCGCCATGTAGGAAAGTGCGTCCGCGAAAATCTCCATGCGTTTCAGCGAGGGGAATTCATCGATGAGGAATAGCAAGCGATGTTTGTTGCTGAGCTGTTCGGGGCCTTGAAAATCGAGTTTTTCGGTGAGGCGGTTAACGATCATCGTAAAGATGAGGCGCATGAGCGGGCGAAGCCGGATCTTGTCGCTCGGAGGGACGACGAGATAGAGCGAGACGGGCCGTTCGTGATTCACAAGGTCTTGAATCGTAAAGTCGCTCGCGGAAGTAGTGCGGCTGACAAGCGGATCGCTGTAAAGCGTCAATGCGGTCTTCGCTGTGGACAGGACGCCGGAGAAATCCTTGTCCTCCTTGTCGAGCATTTCCTGGACTTTCTCTTTCACGACGGGATGCGTGCGCGTCGGTTCGCCTGTGGGAAGCCGCCAGTTGTGGGCGTTGTCTTTGTCGTGTGGATAGTTGAGAAGCTCGGTGAGAGTTTCGCGGAAGGTGAAGCCCGGCCGCGTAAAGACGCCCGCGAGTAGGCTAAGGGAAGCCTTTCGCCCTTCGAGAGCGGCGGCGTAACACACATGCAGGATCATCCCCGCCGTGATGGAGGCAGCAGCGTCCTGCCAGTAGCGTTCCTGCGGGCTGTCTTCCCCGGTGCGGACGAGCATGTTCGCAATGTTTTGTGCGTCGGAAACATCGCGATCAGTAAACAGGCGAATTTCCGCCAGCGGATTAAATCGGGAAGAGTGCTCGGGCTCTACGGGGGAGAACTTGAAACAGATTTGCCCGGACTGGCTGCGGAACCCCGCGGTCTTGGCCCAATTCTCACCCTTAATGTCGTAGACCACGGTGCTTTCCGCCCACGCAAGAAGTGTAGGAATGACGATGCCTACGCCTTTGCCGCTCCGCGTGGGAGCAAACGCGAGGATGTGTTCCGGGCCGTTGTGCCGCAGGTAGTGGAGGTGCTTGATGGACTGTTCGTGCCAGCCTCCGACATACACGCCTTGTGTTGTCTGCATCAGATTGGTTTCTGCAATATCGGCTTTCGTGGCCCACCGCGCCGATCCATGAAGGTCCTCGGTGTTTTTCGAGAGCGCCTTCGTGCGAGCGAGATTCAGGAGAAAAAAGAGCGCGCCTGAGGCGAACGCGCCGCCCACAATAATTCCCGCGCCGATAAGCAACGGAAGTTTGATTCGAATGTCACCTGTGCTTCCCTGCGTCCAGACCCACACGAACCATTTATAAGGTGCGTAAATAGAGACGGAGCCGATACGCACCAAAGCGGGGCCGAGCGCGGGCTGATAGTCGAAGCGCCACGCAACAAACTGCGTGGCAAGGACATTCGTTAAGAAAAGTCCGACAAACCCAACGATTGTCGGAGTCCAGTAGAAGCCACCGACATAGCCGGGGTCTCTCGGCTTCCGGTAAGCGGTAAGCTGTTTCACCGTCCCAACTCCTGCGATTTGCTCCTTTCCTTGATGGGGAGCACACGGGCAATGTCGTTGCTGTAGGCGATCGCGCACGTTCTCACCGACAGCCGGGATCATATCGAGAAGGTCTTTCCGGTGGACGACCGCGATATGTGAAGTGATCTGCTGAATGAGAGATTTCTCAGTCTCGCCAATGATGCGACCCCGGTAGATTCCGCTGCCGGTCTGCGCGTGTTCCACGCGCACATCGGGAGCCATCTGCCTCAGGGCCGACTGGATGCCGCGGGGCAGTTCGCCGCCGCCGAGCAGTTTTCGCACGTCGGTACCTGTCGTCTTGTCGTGAAGCTCGACAGCACCGCTTCCAGGCTGATGCGTAGCGACAGAAGTAGTGGTCTCGCGTCGTTCGGTATCGGGCTGTGTTTCGAGGAAGGGAGTGGTTTGGGCGTTCTGTCTTTCCCAGAAGTGCATATCTATTTTGTCGATGAGGTATTTCAGATCTTGATTGTCCGTGGGATCGAAGAGGAGTTCATATTCAGTTTCTTTTCCCCCGCTGCGTACGGTTGCGATTTGCAGCGTGGAGTCTCCCAGAGTCTTCGGTTGGCGTTCACTGTTTAATTCTTCGAGGTACTCACGGGCCAAGGAAGCGTCGCGGTCAAAGGCCGCCTCAAGAACATCCTGAAGTTGTTCGGCGTCAAGAGGAACTCGGCCCGTGGAATCGGAGTCGAGATAGGTTTCCAAATATTGCCGGGGCCACGCGATAAGGTCGTGATCGAGTTCGGAGGTGAGCAAGATTTCCAGCTCTGCGGGCAAAGAGGCGGAATTTGCGAGACTCGAGATTTGGTGTTCTACGGAGTTTACGACCAGATCCTGGCGAGTGGCTGCGTTCCTGCTATTCATCGAGAGAAGCCTCCTAACCGGTCCAAGAATCGATTCCGACGGGACCATATCATATGGCAGTAATACGTATAGCAACCATATAGCACCATTGGGGTAGCGCGTGTCAACAAATTAGGTAGTGGGGTCAGCTTCCGATACGACGGGGGCGCAGCGAGATGGAGAGAATCAGGCTGAGGCGGCAATCGCAATCGCCACCTCTCTCCAGGACTTCCGGGTATTAATCCGAACATCTTCGGGTCGAATGTTGGTCCAGGTTTGCGAGGACGTAGCTAAGTTGGCCAGGTCGCCTACCAAGCAGGAGGCCGCAAATGAGAGGAGGAGCGCCTGCCTCGTGAGCGGGTGGTCTGCGGACGACTGCTTTGGGCGATTTGAGGGCCATCGGTCGCAAGCACTCCCTGAAGCTGGAGTGAAATTGTCCAGAACATTCGGTCTAAAACCGAATGCTTTTGGCCATGCAAACCCAACCTACGGCACGGAAACAACGATTGCGCTGCATGGCTTCTGACTGACTCTTCTGTAGGAATGTGGCAGCGAGGAATCGAAATAGATTGAATCTCCCGATTCAAGAATGTGCTCTTCCGTTCCGATGTGTAGTTCCAGCTTGCCGCGGAGGACGGACAAGAATTCCGCTCCGGTGTGATGGTGCAGGCGAGCCTTGCCAGGCTGGAGAGGCTGGAACTCAGCGTAGTAGGCGTTCAACTTGCGCTCCACCGCGGCGAAATCCAGGGATTCGAAGAAGAAAGAGTTATCACGCCCATCGGGCCGCTCTGGAAAACGCTTGCGCTGGGCCCGGCGCACGATCCCGATCACGTGCCGCTTCTTGTCGTCTGAAAAGAAGTACTCCAGTCCAACGCTGAACACCAAGGCGATGCGTAAGAGCGTCGGGAGGGTGGGAAAAAGCTTTCCGCGTTCAACCTTTGACAGCATCGCCGCCGAAAGGCCGGTGTGCCGCCCTAATTCGACAAGTCCCATCTTCTTTTTCAGGCGCAGCGCGCGCAACTTATCTCCAATGGCGTAGTCGCCCAAGCCCTTGGCCAATGTGTCTGACAGCACGATTTCCCTCCGAATTTGACTAGGAATCAAAAAACTCTCGAGGATTCAACTGCGAATCACTCGACTTTGAGTTTGACGTGTATTTTCCTTGCTGTCAAATAGTTTTTCTCTATAGTTAAAGATGTAGTCCGCAACAAATCGGAAATCCAAATGGACATTCCGATCAGACTGAAAAAGGAGAGATTTCTGTGAAGCACCTTGTTAAAATTGCGCTTTTAGGATTGGCAATTGTAGTTTCAACTTTCGCCGCCCAGGCACAAACAAAAGCTATCGCGTTTGGACGGACTTCCGTTACCTTGAGCTCCGGCTTCGTTTCGGCGCTCCAGAGCCTGGGGTTGACTCCTGGCATTGTCCGCCCTTCGGAGCTCGAAGAGGGCAAGGTCACATTCCTTGTTACGGGCGGAGTGGTCGACCTTCAGACAACTCGTGGCGAAATCAGTCACTCCGGTGGTTTGATTCTTACGGCCGGTTCCACCGAAGTCCGGCTCCAGAGTTTCACCATTGACACCACAGGTTCTTCACCGATCCTGACGGGTCTAGTCGTAGTGAATGATAAGCTCGTCGGTAGACTCCCCCTTTTCAACCTCCAGCTCCCGGCCGGGGTAACTCTCCCACTAAAGCCCTCGGATGAAGGTGTTCTACGCCTAAAGGGTGTCGGCGTCACGATTACAGCTCCCGCCGCCGCTGCGCTCAATGGAGTCTTTAAGACCGACGCCCTCAAGGGTGGCTTCGGCATCGGCACAGCAAACGTGTATCTGGTTTTCCAAGGCCATCATTCCGATGAGGACGAGAACTGAACCAGTTAATTCGCAAGATGAGCAGATTGCAGTCTCAGCACAGTACCGAAAGTTGTAAACAGCAACAATCGAATGCAAAAAATTAGATGAAATTCAAGGAGAAGAAAAATGAAAGGGAATTTGAGTAGAAGCACAAAAGTTGCATCTCTTGCGACGGCGGCGGCCGTCGTATTGTCTCTAGCTATTGGGGCATACGCGCGTCCCAAAGCGGCGTCACAGGACATCGTCGACACCGCAGTCGCTGCAGGCTCGTTCAAAACTCTGGTGGCAGCACTTCAGGCCGCGGGTCTTGTGGATACTCTGAAGGGCAAGGGCCCTTTCACGGTCTTTGCTCCCACAGATGAGGCGTTCGCAAAGTTGCCTGCTGGAACGGTGGAAGATCTGTTGAAGCCGGAGAACAAGGAAAAGCTTGTCGCCATCCTGACCTACCACGTGGTACCGGGAAGGGATTTGGCGTCTCAAGTAACCAAAATGAGCTCAGCCAAGACGCTGAACGGCCAGTCTCTAGCCATCAGCGTCAACGGTGGCACAGTAATGGTCGACAACGCCAAAGTGATCAAGACCGACATCATTTGCAGTAACGGGGTCATTCACGTAATTGACTCCGTTGTTCTGCCAAAGTAGCCCTCAAGAGGTCTTCGCGGGGCCCTGTTCAGAAGCTGAACAGGGCCCATTCTTCTCTGGGGATCGTATAGAGGCATTTGTTGATGATGTTTGAAGGACAAGTCGTAGGGAAAAATACAAATAAGTGGGACCGAGATGAGAAATGAGGGTAATTTTGGAATCAGAAATTCAGCAAGACCGAAGTATGGCGTTGCTGCTAGCGGACGAGACCAAGACGGATCGGTTGGAAAGAATAATCCGTGATCTAATCACGGAACTTGGTTTGGACATTACGGATCAGCACTTTCAGGGCACTCCGGCTCGTGTGGCACGCCTTTATCGGGAACTTACGCGTGGCTCTCGGCTGGATCCAGCGAAGATCTTGAAGACTTTTGATTCAAAGCACAGTGAACTCATTGTTGTTTCGGAGATCAATTTCTACTCCCTCTGCCCACATCACCTCCTTATTTACCGGGGGAAAATGCACTTTGGCTATGTACCAGACGGCAAGATCGTCGGGCTTTCCAAGATTCCCCGCTTGATTCAGACCATGGCGTCTCGCCCTATCGTGCAAGAAGACCTTGTTTCAGAGATCGCAGATACTTTCATGTCAGTTGTAAAGCCTTTGGGCTGCGTGGCGCGTGCTACGGGCCGGCACGACTGCGTGGCCGTCCGCGGAGTGAAATGCCATGAGGCGCAAATGACAACCGTAGCTTTGCGGGGCCTTTTCCGAGAAAAGCCATCGCTTGTGGAAGAGTTTCACCAGGTCTTAACAAAGGTCGCCAGGTAACTTACTCGTTGAAAGAGTTCTCGTTTCAAGAAGGAGAAATACCTTGCAGGATTCACGTTTGGTGATTTTTGCTCACGGGAGCCCAGACAGTCGCTGGCGGCTTCCCTTCGAAGAATTGACCGCGAGCCTGGCAGAGCGTCATGGCGCGGACAAAGTGCGCCTTGCTTACATGGAGTTTGTACGCCCCTCGCTAGCCGATGTAGTGCGGGAAGCTGCACGAGACGGCAAGTTGCACCTTCGCGTGTTGCCGTTGTTCTTTGCCGCTGGTGCTCACGTTGCAGAAGATATTCCGCTGCAGATCGCAGACGCTCAGAGGTCTTTTCCGCAAGTCAAGATCGAACTCTTGCAGCCAATCGGTGAGCATCCTCGCGTGAAAGAACTCTTCCGCGAGATCGCCTGCGATTACGCGCGGGACTGAATTGCAAGATTAAAGAAAGCATTTTGGGACTGACAGCCTAACTAATTGTCTATGCGACTTATCTTGTGCATCCTTGTTTGTCTTGGAGCCGCGGGGATCGGGTCGTTACTGACCACGCCCGCGCTTAGCCCATGGTATGCCAGCTTGAGAAAGCCCAGCTGGACTCCACCCAATTGGCTATTTGGGCCTGTTTGGACAATCTTGTTCCTAGCAATGGCAATCGCAGCTTGGCTGGTTTGGCGGAAGGTCGGCTTGACAGCCGCTCCAATGCAACTGTTCCTACTGCAATTGTTGCTCAATGTCGCGTGGTCCGCACTGTTCTTTCAGCTAAGGTCACCGGGCCTGGCCTTTACCGAAATTGTCATGTTGTGGTTCGCCATCCTGGCGACATCGATCGAATTCTGGAGGGCAGTTCCGGCCGCAGGCTGGTTGCTCTTCCCATATTTGATCTGGGTCAGCTACGCGACGGCGCTAAACTTTTCAATTTGGCGGTTGAACGTCTGATTATGTCCGCCACGACTATAGGAATATCGCATTGAGCTCAGTTCCCGAAATTCGCATCAGGTCCGCCAACTCCTCGCCAGTCCGGCAGAGTAAGGATTTTGTCCTCTATTGGATGATTGGCTCCCGCAGGACGACCTGGAATTTTGCGTTGGACCGAGCTGTGGAGTGGGCCGAGAAGCTGCGGAAGCCATTGGTTATCCTGGAAGCGTTGTGCTGCGGCTATCCGTGGGCGAGCGATCGGATGCACCGTTTCGTGATTGATGAAATGGCGGAAAATGCCTGCCGGTTCGAGGGCACGGACGTTCTCTACTATCCGAACCTGGAGCTCACGCCGAATGCAGGCAAGGGATTGCTAGCCGCTCTGGCATCGCGTGCCTGCGTTGTGGTGACGGACGAGTTCCCCTGCTTCTTCCTCCCGCGCATGGTCGCATCCGCGGCTCGGCGGGTCTCAGTGCTCATGGAGGTGGTGGACTCGAATGGCCTGCTTCCGATTCGGCAAGCGGAGAAAGCCTTTCCAACTGCGCATGCTTTTCGCCGGTTCTTACAAAGGGAGCTTCCGCGACATTTGATGGACTTTCCAAAGGCCAATGCGCTCTTGAACACAAGACTTTCGAAAGCAAAGCATCTTCCCCGAGAGATCATAAAGCGCTGGCCGAAGGCTTCTCTGCAACTACTGAACTCAGGTGAGAGGGTGCTGGCGGGGATTTCCTTGGATCACGGGATTTCTCCGGTAGACGCCCGAGGGGGAAGCACGGTAGCGCAGACTCTTCTGAGAGACTTCCTGCGAAATAAGCTATCGACATACGCTGAGGCGCGAAATGAGCCGGCACTGCGCGCCACGAGCGAGCTCTCTCCCTACCTCCACTTTGGACATATTTCGGTGCACCAGATTTTCTCCGAAATCACAAAACAAGAAGGGTGGTCGCCAACCCACCTAGCAGTACGCGCAAAAGGCAGCCGCAGCGGTTGGTGGGGTACAAGCCCGGCTATTGAAGCTTTCCTAGACCAAGTCATTACTTGGCGAGAGCTCGGTTTCAATTGTTGCCAGATGCAAGAAGGCTACGACCAATTCGAATCACTGCCGGCTTGGGCTCTAAAGACTCTTCGTCAACACGCGCGTGATGAGAGGTCCCACGTCTACAGCCTCGAGCAGTTTGAGCGTGCGATGACGCATGACTCGCTCTGGAATGCTGCGCAGACACAACTGGTGCGGGAAGGGCGAATCCACAATTACCTTCGCATGCTGTGGGGAAAGAAAATCATCGAGTGGACTCGCACTCCCCAAAAGGCCCTCGAAATCATGATAGGGCTGAACAACAAGTTTGCACTCGACGGCCGCGATCCTAATTCCTACAGCGGGATCTTCTGGTGCCTGGGTCGCTATGACCGTCCGTGGGGCCCGGAGCGGCCTGTTTTCGGTAAGGTTCGTTACATGAGTTCCGAAAACACCGCTCGCAAGTTGAATGTCCACGAATACATCCGGAACTACAGTTCTCCTTTCTCGTCCTTGAAGAAGGCATGACCCATGGGAAATGATTCCAGATTGATTCTGCTAACCGGTGCGACAGGCTATGTCGGCGGGCGCTTACTTCACGCGCTCGAAGCTGCTGGCTACCGTGTGCGTTGCCTGTCGCGACATCCCAATGCTTTAAGCCAGCACGTTGCCCAGACGACTGAGGTCGTAAAGGGTGATGTTCTCGACGCGGCGTCTCTTGCCACCAGCATGGTTGGGGTACACGCCGCCTATTACCTCTTGCATTCGATGGCTTCAGCAAACTCTTTTGAAGAGGTAGATCGTCGCGCGGCGCATGCGTTCGCAGCCGCGGCGCGCGATGCGGGCGTACAGCGCATCATCTACCTCGGTGGGCTCGGAAGCGGCAGTGAACTATCGGCGCATCTGAGAAGCCGCCAGGAAGTTGGCCGGATTTTGAGAGAGTCTGGGGCAGCAACCATCGAGTTCAGAGCCTCGATCGTCATCGGGTCGGGCAGTGCTTCCTTCGAGATGATCCGGGCCCTGGTCGAGAAGCTCCCGGTGATGATCACTCCACGCTGGGTCAAGACGTGCTCGCAGCCAATTGCGGTAGAGGACGTGATCGCTTTTCTAGTGCAGGCGCTCGCCATCCAAATCAGCGGCAGCGGAATTATTGAGATCGGCGGAGCTGACCAGGTCAGCTACTTGGATCTTATGAAGGAGTACGCCCGTCAGCGTGAGCTGAAACGATGGATGATTCCCGTGCCGGTGCTATCTCCGCGACTGTCGAGCCTCTGGCTGGGTCTGGTTACGCCCGTCTACGCGCGCGTCGGCCGCGAGTTAGTTGACAGCTTGCGCAACGAAACGATTGTGCGAGACCAATCTGCTGGTGACCTGTTCTCGATTCGCCCGCTTGGTTACCGTGAAGCTCTGAAACGAGCGCTCGTCAATGAGGATCGGGACTTTGCCGAAACGCGCTGGTCCGGCGCATTTTCTTCGCTCCGTAAAACACAGCCGTGGGGTGGGGCAAAATTGGGCCGCCGGATTGTGGATTCGCGGTCGGTGCACGTGCCCTGTCCTCCGGCCATTGCCTTTCGACCAATCGAGCGGCTGGGCGGTAAGACTGGCTGGTACTACGGAAATGGGCTCTGGCAAATTCGGGGGTTGTTGGACTTATTGTTCGGCGGTGCGGGTATGCGTCGCGGCCGACGTGACCCGGATCGGCTCTTGGTGGGGGATACTGTTGATTTCTGGCGTGTCGAAGCGATCCAAACCGACCGCCTGCTCCGATTGGCGGCAGAAATGCGCCTGCCTGGGAGAGCATGGCTGCAATTTGAGGTCGAACAGGACGGCTCCGGGTCGGTGATCCGCCAAACAGCGATCTTCGATTCCATGGGAGTACTGGGCCAACTTTATTGGTACTTTTTGTATCCGGTTCATCAATTTGTGTTCGCTGGAATGTTGACGGGGATTGTGCGTGCGATGGGGGAATCGCGTTGACTGTGTTCCGGGAACTCGGAATTGTGAAAAAAGAATGCTTCGGGTTTGACGCCTGTCAATTTAGCTAACAGATTCTTCAGCATAGATTCGTCTCCAAGCTCGAGGTATCTGTGTCTGGCTGTTATGCCTGCATGGCGAATTGTAGTTCCAGTGAGAGGTGCTCAATGAAGATCTTTAATTTTGAAGCTCGACTGTGGTTGCCACGGCCAAGGAACGAGGTGTTTGAATTCTTCTCCAACGCTTCAAATCTCGAGGAGATCACGCCCCCATGGCTGCAATTTCAGGTAACTACGCCAACACCGATTCAAATCCACCCAGGAACGGAAATAGATTATCGGCTGAAAATCCGAGGTCTTCCAGTTCGCTGGCGGAGCAGGATTACGGCGTGGGATCCGCCGCACCGTTTTGTTGATGAGCAGCTTCGCGGCCCGTACCGCATATGGATTCATGAACACCGGTTCAGCGACGAGTCAGGTGGAACTTTATGCGAGGACTCTGTGAATTACGCGCCTCTGGGAGGTGCACTGATCAACAGACTGTTCGTGGAGCGCGACGTTCGTCACATTTTTGCGTATCGCTCCGAGCGGCTTCACTTGCTCCTTAAAGGGGAACTTCCTGAAGGTCGCACTTCAGGTGGACAGTCGACCTGAAGGCATTCTAATCGCAGGTACAAACAGCCAGCACGCCCGAACGCTGTAGTCACAATATCCCGCTCACTGTCTGCTGTTGCGGACTGCTCTCGGCCCCCACCGCATTCCATGACAATGGAAGCCGTGCCTTTTGCTTTCTCAGCACCAACTGGATATCGCCAATGTATCCTTCACGAAATGCACCCTCACAGTAAGCCAGGTAGTAGTCCCACGTTCGCGCGAAAGTTTCGTCGAATCCCAAAGCCTTGACTTGTGAGAGTTGCGCCAGAAATCTTCCGCGCCAAGCTTTCACCGTCTCCGCGTAATGCAGGCCTATGTCTTCGGCGTGATGAAGCGACATTTGCGTGCAGCGGCCGACACTCTTGAGGACCTCCACCAGCGATGCCAGCTCCGCTCCCGGAAAGATGTATTTCTTAATCCAATCGCTGCGCTTGTGATAGACGGGAAACTTCTGCTCGTTCATGGTGATGGTCTGAAGAAACATTATTCCTTCCGGCTTGAGCAAACGATCGCAGGCGGTGAAATACGCGTCGTAATATTTCAGGCCGACCGCCTCAAACATTTCAATGCTGACCAATTTGTCGAATTGTCCCCGAAGGTTGCGGTAGTCCTCCAGCAGCAAAGTGATGCGGTCCCCCGCTTGTCCTGGCTGCTTGAACAACGATTGCGCATATTCGTATTGTCGCTGGCTGATGGTGGTCGTCGTGACCTGGCATCCATAATTCTTGGCCGCGTAGGCTGCAAATCCGCCCCAGCCCGTTCCGATCTCCAGCAAATGGTCGGACGGGCGCAACTGTAGTTTTTGGCAGATGCGTTCAAACTTGCGCAATTGCGCCTGCTCCAGTGAATCGTTGGGAGTCTCATAGTATGCGCAGGAGTACGCCATCGCCGGATCCAGAAATAAACGGTAGAAATCATTTCCAAGATCGTAGTGGGAGCTTATGTTGCGGCGGCTGCCGGATACACTGTTTTGCCGTAATCGATGACGCAACGCATCGGCAATGAAGCTCAGCGCGGACAAGAGCGGGTTGCCTTTCTCGATGCGCTCCAGATTCCGCACTGCCAGCCGCACGACCGCCACCAGATCCGGCGATGACCAGTCTCCCTGCATGAACGCCTCGCCCATGCCCGTATCACCGCCGCAGAGCGCACGCCGGAAGAACCTGGGGTTATGCACGACCACCATGGCCCGCAAATCCGACTGGGGAGAACCAAAAACATAGGTATCTTCCGGGCAGACGATTTCGAGATAGCCTTCGCTCAGTCCGCTGAGTACGCGGAAGAAAAGATTTTTGGCGAGTGAACGATTCATTTATTGCTCCACGAGGCGCCCCAGTGACGCGTGTTAGCGCCGGAAAACTGTGCAGCGCCGGGATGATGCACGATGGGAACTTTTTTGAAATATAGCCGGACTGCTTCCCAGTGGATCGCAACGATCGTCTTGGCCGTTATCCAGGGAAAATGCAGCAGGGCATAACGAATCCATTCCTTCGACCACGGCCGCCGATCAAGGATCAACGAGCCATCAAAGAGGGCCTCATCGTTCTCCGCAACGTTGGTTTGTACGACCAGCGATTCCCCGGGCGGCGTAAAGGTCCAGTGATAACGGCAGGCCATGCCCATGAAAGGCGATACATGGAAAGCTTTTGGGAACTCGAAACTCCGCGCCTTCTCCGAAGCCACCACCTGATTCGCGGCTGAGAGCCAGTAGTTCTGTGTTTCACCGAAAGTGTTGTTCACTTCGGCGAGAATCACCTGCAGCTTTTCTTCACGGTCAAAGCAGTAAAAAAAGGACACAGGGTTGAAGTTGTAGCCAAGATATCGCAGGTGCGTTAGCAGAAAAATCTGTCCATCCGGCAGTTGCACGCCGTTGCGCGTGGCGTCTTCTTTGAGGCGCTGGCGCAGAGGTTTCTCCACATCACCGAAATGATCGCTCTCATAAAAGCTGGCCCAGTTCCAACGGTTGTAGCCGGCAAGGCGTGACGCCAGCATAAGCATCGGGATCCGCTCCACATCCAAAAACGCCATGAACAGCGGGTATTCGAACTCATGCTTTGCCGGGCGAAAGCGCCTGTGACGCACCGATCCGAAATAGAGCGCGCTCTCCATCATGCCTCGGGCTTCCACTGTACGTTAAGGCTTTGCGCGACACGGATCGCCGAGTTGAATCCATCTTCGTGAAAGCCATAAAACCAATAGGCGCCGCAGAAATGTGTGTGATTGCGCCCACTGATCTCCTGCCATCGCCCCTGCGCACGGAGAGCGGGCAACGTCATCAAGGGGTGCGCGTAATTCATCTCGCGCATGATGCTCTTCTCTGCAACCTTGCCGTTTGCGTTGAGGGTAACGCAATAACGTTCGGGCACCGGCAGGTTCTGCAGACGGTTCATATCGTAAGTTAACGTTACAGCGCGAACGTCTGTGCCGAGGTGATAGTTCCACGAGGCGCGTGCGGCAGGGCGCTGCGGCAATAGTCGTGAATCCGTATGAAGTAACGTGTGATTTCGGCTCGTGGTCAAACTGCCCAGGACGCTCCGCTCCTGCGGCGAGGCATCGGCCAAAAGCTCCAACGCCTGCGGTGCGTGACAGGCAAAAACAACTTCGTCAAAGCTTTCCGAAGCGCCATCCTCGAATCGTACGATCGCACCGTTACCCGAGCGCGTGACTGCGGCAATCCTTACGTTCGCACGGATGCGATCCGCATAGGGACGGGTCAACGGCGCAATGTACCGGCTGCTTCCCCCTTTTATCACAAACCACTGAGGATGGGTGTTGAGACCCAAGAAGCCATGGTTGTCAAAAAAACGGACCAGTGTGACGGCAGGGAAACTTTCGATTTCCTGGAGCGAAGTCGACCATACGGCCGCAGCCATTGGATAGAGATAGTAGCGGGCAAAATCAGCATTGAAATTATTTGCTCGAATGTACTCGCCCAGGGTAATCGTCGCGGCCGCAGGATCGTCCAACACACGCCGCGCCTCCCGATTGAAGCGCATAATCTCTTTGAGAAATCTGTAATGCGCGGGCCGCAGCCAATTCTTGTACTGTGCAAACAGCCCACTCATGCCCCGGCTGCTGTACTCAAAACCGGTCTTCTGGCAGGAGACGCCAAAGGACATGTCACTTTTCTGCCGCTCAAGCTTCAGCTCGCGGAACAATCTCACCAGGTTGGGGTAGGTGCGTTCATTGTGAACAATGAAGCCGGTGTCGATGGGCAGCACACCGCCGCTGGTTTCAATCTGGTGAGTATGGGTGTGCCCCCCCACGCGGCTCTCGCGTTCCAATAGATGTACTTCGTGCTTGCGGCTGAGCAGGTACGCCGCCGACATCCCTGCGATGCCTGAGCCAATCACCGCAATACGGCTCATGCTTGAACCTCAGGTTCATTCGTTGGCAGGCGCACTCCACGCAGATCACGCGCCACGCCAAAAGAGTTCAGTAGCCGGAGTGCGTGGTACGTGAAATCCACTTCCCACCACAGGATTCCCTGGCGGCACGCGTACATAAAGCGGTGATGGTTATTGTGCCAGCCTTCGCCGAGCGTAATGAGCGCCAACAGAAAGTTGTTGCGGCTGTCGTCCGCCGTGGCGAAGCGACGTGTGCCCCAGACAAGCGCCAGGGAATTAATACAAAAAGTGGCGTGGTATAGCAGGATCGTGGAAAGCACAAATCCCCACAGGAAGGCTCCCCAACTACCGGCAACCAAAATGATTGCGGCCAAGAGAACCGGGGGAATCCAGTGATAGCGGCCGAGAAAGCGTAACTCTGGAAACTTGCTGAAGTCCTGGATCAGCCGCGGATTGTATTCATCGTGGTCATTCGAAATGACCCAGCCTACATGCGCCCACCAAAAGCCCCGCAAACCGGGAGAGTGGATGTCGGGATCTTTGTCAGCGTGCAGATGATGGACGCGGTGATGCGCCGCCCACCACAACACACTCTTCTGACCGGAACTCTGTGCCAGCGCCGCCAGCAGGAATTGAAAAAAACGATTCAGTTTGTAAGAGCGGTGGCTGAAATAGCGATGATACCCAGCGGTGACTCCAAACATTCTCACTGAGTAGGTCACTGCCAACAATGCGACGTAATGCCAGTGAAAAGGGACCAGGAACACTCCAAGAGCGACCAGGTGCAGGGCGAGGAAAGGCACTACCGTCCCGAAGCGGTAATTGCGAATTGACTTGATCAAGGAAGGTCCGCCTTTTCCGTACTCATGGCTCCACTGTTCTAAATGAACTCTGTATGAAGTACGTCGGTATCACCCATCTGGATGAGAGTTCCTGAAACGAGTATGCGGTCCGAGATAGGTCTTGTCAAGTATTTGTCCTGGACAAGACCTTGACAAACACGACCCGCCTGTATAACCTGAAAATGGCTCTTCGCAATGTCATCGTCCTACCCCATTCGCGCCGTCACCAAGCTCACCGGCATTCCGGAGGACACGCTCCGCGCTTGGGAACGCCGCTACCGGGCGGTTACTCCACGCCGTTCAGGGCGTGGGCGGCTTTATTCGGACAAGGAAATTCAGCGGCTTGAGCTTTTGCGTGATGTGGTGGCGCAGGGGCACGCCATTGGACAGATTGCTACTGTCTCTGATACCCGGCTACGCACGCTGTTGCGGAAATCCGCGGATTTGGCGATTGAAAAAGGAAGCGGACAAGAGCCTGCTCAAAAACAGAAGTCTGCGACGCGCGGAGACGAGTATGGGTTGGGCCGCATATTGGCCGCGGTGGAAGCCTATGATTATGCCCGGGCAGAACGTGAACTTGGCCGGCTTGCGGCCGCTATCCCCAGCCCTCGCGATCTGGTGCATCGCCTGGCTTTCCCTCTCATGCGCATTACCGGAGAGCGCTGGCATCATGGCAAGTTCACCATCGCACAAGAACATATGATCACCGCACTGCTGAGTGGATTATTCGCTTCCATGTTGCGGCTCTACGCTCCGGCAAACCCGCGTGCCAAATTGCTGATGGCCACGCCGGAAAATGAACACCATGGATTCGGAATACTAGCTGCCGCCATGCTATCGGCAGCCGGAGGACTCGGTCCTATCCATCTTGGCACTAACCTGCCGACCAGAGACATTATTCAGGCTGCACAAAAAACCGACGCAAACGTTATCCTTTTGGGCCTTTGCGGCGCCAAACGCGAGACAGCTATTCCTGTGCTGCAGGAAATCCAAAGCAAAGTGCTTCCGCGTACTAAGTTATGGGTGGGCGGGGCTAGTGCATCGGTTGCAAAAGCAGCCGGCGAGCTCGGCTGGATTGTTTTGAAGGATTTCCATGCCCTGGAGCGTCAACTGGGATTCTTAGGGACCAGGTTTTAACGGAATTTAAGGACCAATGAGAATGAAGCTCGTACTGAAACTGCTGTTTGCCGGAATCCTGATTTACATGATCAGCATGACCGCATGGATCAGCTTGCACAAGTCCATCCTTGATAGCGGGAATGAATTCAGTTGGAAGGCCAGTCCTTGGGCGGTTGCCACCCTGTTTGACGCCTATTTTGGTTTTGTGACTTTCTTTGTCTGGGTTGCCTACAAAGAGCGCAAATGGGCGGCCAGGATAATCTGGTTCCTCCTGATCATGGGGCTCGGAAACATCGCCATGTCCTCCTATGTATTGATCCAACTATTCAAACTTCGGCCCGAGCAGCCCGCCTCCGCCCTACTGCAGCGGAGCAGTTCATGAATCCAGGTTTCTTCCAGCGACGCATCCTCCGCCCTGTGCTGGACCTTCTAAGCCAAGGGACTTCGCCGGAGAAAATTGCGTTGAGCATTTCTTTCGGACTGGTCTTGGGAGTATTTCCCTCGCTCGGGTGGACTACCCTGCTTTGCTTCTTGGCCGCGGTGATTTTTCGGCTGAACTTGCCCGCAGTGCAGTTGGTCAACTTTTTTGTGTATCCCCTGCAACTGGTGATGCTGATTCCTTTTATTCGCGCCGGAGAGTTTCTGTTCCATGGCGGCAGACTTTCTCTGTCGGTAGCCCAGATTCTGGCCATGATTAAGGCAGATGTCTGGCACGCGATCAAAGTATTGTGGATAGCCACTGTTCATGCCGTTGCGGCGTGGGCTCTCGTTGCACCTCTGGCGATCTATGTTCTATTTCGCATTCTGTCGCCAATGCTCCGCCGACTGGCTCTGGCCAGCGGGCTCTCTGAACGCGAACTTTCTGTCGCCGCCGTGGGCACGGAGGTCCGCTGAGCGTATGTTGACCCCAGCCCTACAGATGGCCGGTATCGGCGCCGCTGCTCTGGCGTTAATGATGCTTCTGATATGGCTGATCAGTGTGCGCATCAACAATGCTGGTCTCGTTGACGTGGGATGGGCCCTCGGCCTGGTCGTGCTGGCTGCCTGGTATGCGTGGCGAGGATCTGGTTTTCCCGCGCGCAAGTGGATCTTGGCCGGAATGACTGCCATATGGGGACTGCGGCTGGCGAGTCACTTGGTTCGGCGCATTGCCAGCGAACCTGAGGATGGACGGTACCAGCAACTGCGGCGCGACTGGCAAGGCAGCAACGTGAACCTTCGTTTCCTCTTCTTCTTTGAGGCCCAGGCCCTGCTCGATGTGCTGCTCTCGTTGCCGATACTGATCGCTGCGCTTAACCCTGCACCACAACTTAACGTACTGGAATACGTCGGAATGGCACTGTGGCTTGTGGTAGTGATCGGCGAAAGCGTGGCCGACGCTCAGTTGGCCGCTTTCAAACGAGATCCGGCAAATCGCGGACGCGTCTGCCAACGCGGCTTGTGGAATTACTCCCGCCATCCCAACTATTTCTTCGAGTGGTTTGTCTGGGTAGCTTGGGCGGTCTATGCCCTGGCGTCTCCGTTTGGATGGCTGGCCATGATTTGCCCAGTGTTGATGCTTGTCTTCCTGTTACGGGTGACGGGCATTGCCGCGACCGAGGCGCAAGCTTTGCGTTCTCGCGGCCAGGAATATGCGCGCTACCAGCAGAGCACGAGTGCTTTTGTGCCGTGGTTTAAGAAATCGTCCTCGGCTGAGGGAATGAAATTCTTATGAGCACCAGCGCATCGATAGAACAGAAACTGAATATGGTGAACACGACTGCAGGAGCACGGCTTCTGGAAAGCCTGCTGGAGCGGGACTTTATGCCGGACTCGCTGATTCGCCTGGGCATCCAGCGGCTGCTGAAGCAGAGGTTGCAGGAAGAAGACTTCGGCGATGTGGAGAAACAACAGGCGCATCTGCTTTCGTTTATCAACCAGTTGAAGGCCAGCCCATTGGCAATCGAGACCCATGCTGCCAACCGGCAACACTACGAAGTGCCTTCCCGCTTCTTTGAGCTGGCCCTGGGACGGCGTCTGAAATATAGCTGTGGACTGTGGAACGAGCGCGTGACCACACTGGATTCGGCCGAAGAAGCGATGCTGGCCCTGACCTCCGAACGAGCTCAGCTCGCCGATGGACACAATGTTCTGGAGTTGGGATGCGGTTGGGGCTCCCTTTCTCTTTACTTGGCGGAGAAATTTCCCAAGAGCCATATCACGGCAGTCTCCAACTCACATAGCCAGAAGGAATTCATTGATACAAAAGCAGCAGGGCGGGGCATCCGAAATCTGCGGATTATCACCGCGGACATGAACGAATTTCGCGCTGAAGGATTTTATGATCGCGTGATCTCGATCGAGATGTTCGAACACATGCGCAACTACGAACTCCTCTTGTCGCGCATCGCTTCCTGGATGAAGCCTGACGCTCGACTATTCGTCCATATTTTCAGCCATCTGCGATTTGCTTACCCGTTCGAGGTCAGAGACGCCAGCGACTGGATGGCGCAGCACTTCTTCACCGGAGGCATCATGCCGAGTGACGACCTTCTTCTTTACTTCCAACACGATGTGCGGATCGAAAACCATTGGCGGGTCAATGGCATGCATTATCAAAAAACGGCGGAAGCCTGGCTGGAGAACATGGACCGCCACCGAACTGAAATTCTGGAAATATTTGGCGAGACGTATGGTGCTAATAAACCGTGCGAGGTGCGGAAACGCGAAGCATTGAAATGGCTTGTCCGCTGGCGCGTGTTTTTCATGGCTTGCTCTGAGCTCTGGGGCTCCTGCAGAGGCAAAGACTGGATCGTATCCCATTACCTTTTCGCTAAAACGTAAAACCAACATTGCTACGCAAAAACCGATTAGAAATTCCCTCGAACCACAACTAAGGAGAAGTTATGGTCCGCGCATCGCAGAGCTTCTTGATTGTCATCGGCCTGCTTCTGGGAAGCATATTTGCGACAGCCACGCATGCGCAGCAGGCAAACACGGCGTCGATAGGAAACTTTCCCTCTCTGAGATCGGAGACGCTGGAGAAGCAGGCAGTGCAGCTTCCGCAGGACTTCCAGGGCGAACGCAATCTGCTGTTTATCGCGTTCGAGCGCAAGCAGCAGAAGGACATTGACACCTGGCTGGCACAGATGAAGCGGTACGAGGATCTCGACAAGGGATTTCGCTACTACGAGATTCCCACGATCGATAAGATGAACCCCTTCATGCGCTGGTTCATCAACACCGGCATGCGCAACGGCATCCCGGACAAGAAGGCTCGCGAGCGCACCATCACTCTCTATATTGACAAGGAGCCGTTCAAAAAATCGCTGCAGATTTCTGACGAAAAGAAAATTTATGCCATGGTCGTGGACCGTTCCGGAAAAGTTCTGTGGCGCGCGACCGGCCCCTATGACGAGGCAAACGGGAAAAGCCTGCAGCAGTTTCTTGAGAAGTCCGCTGTCACCCCTGCGACGGTCTTCCTAGCAAGTTCCGCGAACTGATTCCGCGGCTAGAACTGCGCACCAAGTTCCTGACCAATTACGCGACCGCAGTGGCGCACTTTGGGTGCAAGATTGGGTGCAGCTAGCAAAGTAAGATTGGCTCCGAGTCTTATGTAAGCGACACCAGACGCGGCACTTAGATTTTTGTCCCGCTCGGCTGTTAACCGAAGGGTTGCTAGTTCGAATCTAGCCCGGGGAGCCATTCTTCCTCTTTAGTTTCACGCTCTTATACGGAAGTTGATAACAACACTGTTTGGGTGCAATTGGGTGCAACTTCTATTCTTGGCGCCAGAATTGTAAATTCGACCCTCTCGTAATCAGCAGGAAACAGTGTGTTTAGAATTCGCCACATTCGATTGGCCAAATCTCAGACTTTGGCCAGGCATCCGTCGAAGACCCAACCTTAATTTTCTCAATGAGTTGGAAAACGACAGAGCACTCGGCAGACTACCGAATGGTCTCAAGAAACCATTTCTGGCCGGGGAGACTTTGGCCTCTGAGCGCACGACTGAGAATCTAGTTTCCTGGAAATCAGGAGACGCAGCGTCGTTAAGGAGGATCTCGTCGCCGCGAATCCGGCGAATCCCAAACTTCCCCATCGGGACAGATTGAGCAACGGGGCTTGGCGTTCGGAGCAGAGAATTTTCATCAGAGTTGGTTAGTTACTGCAAGCGGAGATGAGGGCTTCAGCCTGGGATTGCCGCGAATTTGTCAGGTAGCGCGAACAGCGGCTACGGGGTAATGTTGCAGAGAAGAACTTTTTATCATCGGGATGGTCCTAGCACTCGCCGGCAGTGACGCGCGATCTGTTGTTCTTCCTGTGCGGGGATAATCTTAATCTTGACCGCGGGGAGGCCGAGAGATTCCAGGCCATCTGTAGCAGCGGATCGAATGTAATTACTGTGCTCGCCGATGCCGCCGGTGAAGACGAGCAGGTCCACACCACCAAGCAGGAACATGTACGCGCCGATGGCCTTGCGCACGGAAACGGCAAAGGCATTGAGGGCGAGAGTGGCCTTCGGATCGTTGGCACGGGAGCGTTCTTCGAGCGTCTTTACATCGCTCATGCCGCAGGATAGAGCAAAGAGGCCGCTCTGATGATTGATCAGCTGTTCGACATCGTCGGCATTCAGCTTCTCCACGCGCAAGAGATAGAGAATGACGCCAGGATCGAGATCGCCGGAGCGCGTGCCCATGGGAATCCCCCCGGTAGGGGTGAGGCCCATGGTGGTGTCGATGGAGACGCCATTGCAAAGAGCGCAGAGGCTCGCTCCGTTGCCAAGATGCGCGAATATAGCTCGAGCCGGAAGTTGCGCGCCGAAGTGATGGACAAGCGATTCGTAGGATAGGCCGTGGAATCCATAGCGTCGAACACCCGCGTCAAAGTATCGCTGCGGGAGCGGCAAATGCGATGCCACTTCCGGCATACTGCGGTGAAACACATCATCAAAGCAAGCAAACTGCGTCGCTGCAGGGAAGATCGATTGAGCGGAAGCGATCAGCTTCAAGGCCTGCGGAATATGCACAGGGGCGAAATGCGTGGCGGCGCGAAGTTGCTCCACAACCTGCGGAGTGATGGGTTGATGCGCAAGGAGATTGGGTCCGCCGTGCACCACGCGATGGCCCACCACAACTGGTGAACCAGAGATGTGTTCGCGGATGGCCTCGGCGACAACGGCGAGGGCATGCCCTTGCGTTTCGTGGATGCCTTCGCGTTGCACGAGAGTTTTCCCATCGGAAGAACGGATGTGCAGTGCGCCGCTGCCAGAACCGATGCCGTCTGCGCTGCCGGTCAACAGAGCCTCTTCGTCGTTTGCCCCGCGGCGATATATGCCGAACTTCAGCGAAGAAGAACCGCTGTTCAGCACGAAGATCAGATTTTCTTCTGGCGATCCTGTCTCCGTCATGTTTATCCTGGCCATTTCCAGTTGCGATACTCCGCTTTATCGATGCCTTCCTGGTGGGCATAGTTGACGCTTTCGATGATCTGGCCCTTCAGCCATTCTTTGACGTGCGCGCCCACGGAGGTTAAGCGTGGAACTCGGTCGATCACATCGATGGACAGATTGAAGCGATCCACTTGATTGAGGATGGCCAGTTCGAGCGGCGTGTTGATGTTGCCCTTTTCCTTATATCCGCGCACATGGATGTTCTCGTGATTCCTGCGGCGGTAGGTGAGCTTGTGGATCAGCGCGGCGTAGGAGTGGAAATTGAAGATTACCGGTTTATCGATGGTGAAGAGCGAATCGAAATCGCGGTGAGAAAGTCCATGAGGATGTTCCGTGTCGGGCATCAGGCGGAATAGATCGACGACATTGACGAAGCGAATCTTCAAATCGGAGAAGTGTTCCTTCAGAATCGCGGCTGCGGCGAGTGACTCCATCGTGGCAATATCGCCTGCGCAAGCCATCACCACATCGGGTTCCTTTTCATCGTCGGTGGAAGCCCAGTCCCAAATGCCTATGCCTTTAGTGCAGTGCGTTACCGCATAGTCCATGTTTAAGTACTGCAGGTGATCCTGTTTGTCCGCGACAATAACGTTAACGTAATCCCGCGAACGGAGACAGTGATCCGCCACGCTCAGCAGGCAGTTGGCGTCCGGCGGTAAATAGATACGAACCACATCGGCGCTTTTGTTGGTGACTACATCCAGGAATCCCGGGTCTTGGTGGGTGAATCCATTGTGGTCCTGCCTCCAGACGAGGGAGGTTATGAGGAGGTTGATCGATGGAACGGGTGCGCGCCAGGCTACTTCCCTCTTCGATTTCTCGAGCCATTTGGCGTGCTGGTTGAACATCGAATCGATCACATGCACGAATGCTTCATAGGTTGAAAAGAAGCCGTGACGGCCGGTAAGAACGTAGCCTTCAAACCAGCCCTCCAGCGTGTGCTCGCTGAGCATCTCCATCACGCGTCCGGAGACATCCAGTTCGCCGCCGTCGGCATCTTCCGGTTTGAATTCGGCAAGCCAGGTCTTCTTGGAAGCAGCGTAGATCGCCGTGAGCCGGTTCGAGGCCGTCTCATCGGGACCAAAAACGCGGAAGGAGTTCATATTCCGTCGCATCACCTCGGCAAGATAGTGCCCAAGCACATCGGTGGGCGGCGCATACAGCACCCCGGGGGTTTGGAAGTTCACCGCATAATCGCGAAAGTCCGGCAGCTCAAGCTCTTTGCGCAGAAGACCGCCATTGGCATGGGGATTGGCCGAGATGCGCCGCTCGCCTGCCGGTGCAAGCTCCTGCAGTTCGGCTACGAGCGTTCCCTTCGCGTCAAATAGTTCTTCGGGTTTGTAGCTGCGCATCCAGTCTTCCAGCAATTTGAGATGGGGGAGACTCGTGACTGGATCCAGGATCGGAACTTGATGCGCACGCCAGAAATCTTCCACCTTGTGGCCGTCCACCTCTTTTGGCCCGGTCCATCCCTTCGGCGAACGAAGCACGATCATGGGCCAACGCGGGCGCGCGGTGTCTCCCGTTGAGCGGGCGTGACCTTGGAGAGAACGAATCTCCAGGATGCACTGTTCTAGCGTTGTGGCCATTTTCCGATGCATTTCTAAAGGCTCGTGGCCTTCGACGAAGTACGGTTTGTGCCCGTATCCGGTAAGCAGCGCCTCCAATTCTTCTTTTGGGATGCGCGCGAGAACGGTGGGATTGGCGATCTTGTAGCCGTTGAGGTGGAGCACTGGCAGCACGGCGCCATCGCGAATCGGATTCAGGAATTTGTTGGAATGCCAGGATGTGGCAAGTGGGCCGGTCTCTGCCTCGCCGTCGCCCACGGCGACGGTGACGATGAGCTCTGGATTATCGAATGCCGCTCCGTACCCGTGCGAGAGAGAGTACCCGAGTTCACCGCCTTCGTGAATCGAACCGGGCGTTTCCGGCGTGCAGTGCGAGCCTATTCCACCCGGAAAGGAGAATTGCCGGAAGAATTTGAGCATGCCTGCTTCGTCGCGGCTCTTGTCCGGATAAATCTCAGAGTAGTGGCCTTCGAGATAGCAGTTGGCCAGCGTTGCGGGTGCGCCATGACCAGGACCAGAGATATAGATGACGTTCAGATCGTATTTTTTGATGAGCCGGTTCAGGTGGACCCAAATGAAGGACTGGCCGGGGTCTGATCCCCAGTGGCCAAGAAGACGGTGCTTGATGTGCTCCGGCTTGAGCGGTTCGCGCAGAAGCGGGTTTGCGCGGAGATAGATCATCCCTGCGGAGAGATAGTTGCAGGCGCGCCAGTACGCATCCATCTTTGTTAACTCTTCGTGTGAGCGAGGAGTGGGAATTTCTGTTGTGGTAGGCAAGGCGGTTCTCCGACAATTCAAACTGTGCTGTGCATGACGGCATCGCGCCTGGCGACGCCCCTCTTTAGAGCCTAAACTCTTCTGTGCAAGAAAACACCTGCGGTAACAATACTTTAATTGTGCCTCATTGTCCGACTGGGCTGAGTCTGCATGCTCGATTGTCGCTGAGTCCGACTTGCAATGGAAATATGCTTGAGGGATTGTGACACTTCGTCAGTAAAGGTTTGTAGCCGAACTGACAATTGGAGATCTTAGAAAAATCTCAGCTCTTTCTGTTCATAGGTGGTGAGGTGCGAGGCGGGCGGAACGAGAGGGTTCGTGTCTGTCCGATCTCCGATTACGCAATAGTTGGATTCAGTAAGGAGTTGAGCAAAGAAATTGAAACTGCCCTAATGCAAAACAGCCCGTTCATCCCTTCCCGATTGCAGCTGTGATCTTTATTGGTATCGCCAACTTGCCGCCAGTCATTAAGAAGTTGGTCGAGTGCTAGCCACTGGCCAGAGACGGCGTTCGACAGGAGCATCACGAGAACGCAGACTACGCCGCATGGTCTCGAGGAACTTCGCGCCGATGCCCACACGCGCTGCGAATGAGGCCCCCAAGATGAACCAAAAATTTTCATAACATTACCGATGGAGGCGAATTCCTTCAGCGACGCTGAACTTCTATTCTCCGAGAGCCTTCTCCACTCGGCTGATTTTCTTCTGCACTTTCCCACCGATTTCTTCGACCCGGCCTTCGGTTTCCAGGCGGAGGTTGTTCGTGGAGCGTCCCACCGTTTCCTTCACCTTGCCCTTTACCTCGTGTAGCGTTCCTTTTACAGTGTCCTTCGTGCTTCGCCTCATGGATCGTCTCCTTTGCTTCGATTAACTTGCTAGTGCCCGTTTAGTTTTTTAACTTGACCAGGTCAACGCAGGAACCCGAGCAGGTATAGGATCAGCGCGATGAGCAGGACCGTTCCTACGATCCCCAGGCCACCGTTTCTGCCCCATCTGGAATAGCCGTAATAGCCGCCACCGGTGCCGAACAACAGCAGGAGAATAATAATCAGGAGCAACATGGAAGTTCTCCTTTCAGGATTTCAAGTTTGCC
>CAVZWK010000016.1:0-67954 GCA_963778995.1 Terriglobia bacterium | reverse complement strand
AGCAGCTGCCAGCTATTCGCTTTTGGCTCCTAGCTGAAAACAAACCCGAACACGCCGATTCAATCTCATGGGCCTCTAATCCTGCTCCTCGCACGCTTGCGTCAGTTCCAGCACTTCACAGTCTTGCCATCCCAGGGACAGCCCCGAGACCTTGAAACCGGAAACCCTAAAACCTCATGCTACGTACACCAGCAGGCATTTCAGGCACTCATAAAAATTTACGTTCGCCTTGTAATTTGCCCAATCTATTCAGTTGTCAAATATCGTCCTCGCTGGCTTCGCCAGCTTAGCCGCTTCTGCAGGTATGGGCCCTACTCAACTTCAGATCATGCACGATTCCGAAGTCGCCTCCAACCCAATGTTCGATGCCAGCAAACGCTGGCACCCAACATCAAGTTGAATTTTGGTGGAGCTGACCGGGATCGAACCGGTGGCCTCCTGGTTGCAAACCAGGCGCTCTCCCAGCTGAGCTACAGCCCCACAGCTCCACTCGAAATGATCTGGTGGGCCTGGGTAGAGTTGAACTACCGACCTCACCCTTATCAGGGGTGCGCTCTAGCCACCTGAGCTACAGGCCCGGTTCCTACCGAAACTCTCCCGAGCTCAAGCCAGCTTCCAGCCTCAGCCATGAGCTTCCAGCCAAACCGCTTTGGGTTTCAGCTAAGAGCTCAGAGCTCGATAGCTAAAAGCTCGATCTTATTTCGAGGACAAGGTTGAACGTGCGCCCCAGCTAAGCCGGAGCTGACCATCATGCGAACTGTTTCAAGAAAGAGAGGTCTGAAACGAGGCTCCCGAAGCCAGTCATCCCACAGGTGTAGATCCGAAACGGGGTACATGGCAACATCCCACGCGCTGCCTTCGCTTGCGCGAAGGTCGCTCCATAAGGAGCGGGCGTGAGTGCCATGACGTTCTCTCTTAGAAAGGAGGTGATCCAGCCGCAGGTTCTCCTACGGCTACCTTGTTACGACTTCACCCCAATCATGAGCTGTACCTTGGATGGCTGCCTCCTTGCGGTTAGCACACCAGCTTCTAGTACGGCCCACTTTCGTGATGTGACGGGCGGTGTGTACAAGGCCCGGGAACGTATTCACCGCGGCGTTCTGATCCGCGATTACTAGCGATTCCAGCTTCATGGAGTCGAGTTGCAGACTCCAATCCGAACTGAGGCCGGCTTTTTCCGATTAGCTCCCCCTCACGGGTTTGCGACGGTTTGTACCGACCATTGTAGCACGTGTGTAGCCCTGGACATAAAGGCCATGAGGACTTGACGTCATCCCCACCTTCCTCCTCGTTATCCGAGGCAGTTTCACTAGAGTGCCCGGCTTGACCCGATGGCAACTAGGGATAAGGGTTGCGCTCGTTGCGGGACTTAACCCAACATCTCACGACACGAGCTGACGACAGCCATGCAGCACCTCCGCAGCAGCCTTTTAAGGGGAAGGGATATTTCTACCCCGGTCCACTGCGCTTCGAGCCCAGGTAAGGTTCTTCGCGTTGCGTCGAATTGAACCACATGCTCCACCGCTTGTGCGGGCCCCCGTCAATTCCTTTGAGTTTCAGCCTTGCGACCGTACTCCCCAGGCGGATTGCTTATCGCGTTAGCTGCGGCACAGCAGGATTGGGTACCTGCTACACCAAGCAATCATCGTTTAGGGCTAGGACTACCAGGGTATCTAATCCTGTTTGCTCCCCTAGCTTTCGCGCCTCAGCGTCAGTTATGGTCCAGTGCGCCGCTTTCGCCACAGGTGTTCCTCCCGATATCTACGCATTTCACCGCTACACCGGGAATTCCACGCACCTCTCCCACACTCCAGCACCACAGTTTCGCCTGCAGGCTCCGAGTTAAGCCCGGAGATTTCACAAGTGACTTGTGGCACCGCCTACGCGCCCTTTACGCCCAATAATTCCGAACAACGCTCGCACCCTCTGTATTACCGCGGCTGCTGGCACAGAGTTAGCCGGTGCTTCTTCCACCAGTACCGTCATTATCGTCTTGGTCGAAAGGAGTTTACGCCCCAAGGGGCTTCATCCTCCACGCGGCGTTGCTGCGTCAGGGTTTCCCCCATTGCGCAAAATTCCCCACTGCTGCCTCCCGTAGGAGTCTGGACCGTGTTTCAGTTCCAGTGTGTCCGTGCGCCCTCTCAGGCCGGATACCGATCTTCGCCTTGGTGGGCCGTTACCCCGCCAACTAGCTAATCAGCCGCGACCCCCTCTCCAAGCGCATTGCTGCTTTGATCTCGCGATGTTATGCGGTATTAGCCCCGGTTTCCCGGAGTTATTCCCCACTCGGAGGTAGGTTAGTCACGTGTTACTCACCCGGTCGCCACTTTACTCATGGATTGCTCCACTTTCTCGTTCGACTTGCATGTGTTAGGCACGCCGCCAGCGTTGATTCTGAGCCAGGATCAAACTCTCGTTTGAAACCTGTTCGCCCACCGACGGGTAGAAGGTGGGCTGCCATCTCCACCGCTCGAAAGAGGTGTGATGGCGACCACAGAGACCGTACTTCCGGATTGCTCCGGCGCTCCGATCCAGTGGCCTATCTTGTGAGATCGTTTCAGACTAATGCCCGAATCCGCTCTCTCACGACTGGCACGTTCAACCGAGTTGTCAAAGACCGAATCGCCTTCCGCCTGAGCGGCGCGCCTTCAGTTCAGACGGACTCACTACAAGAGCAAATCCGGCTGTCCTCGAAACCTTATAACCATACGTGCTGCGCGAAACCCTGTCAACGCAAGACATCCCACAGAATTTCCACCTGTTTTCCACAAGGGGAATTTCGGTTGGAGCTGGCGGACCGGGGAGCAAAACGCTCAGTTCACAGCGCGCAACGGTATGGCCTTCCGCTTCAGGAAGGCAGCTCGATTTCGGCGCACGCCGAAGCGGAAGACAGAAAATTGAGAAAAGAACTTACTTTTGGAGGTCCTTGCTTTGAAGGTACCCTTCAGAAACCTACTCTTGTTTCCGAATCAAGTCCCGTGGCCGGGACGATTGAGGGACTCAATCCCTCTAATATCTGTTAGATGCCGGGATGCCCCGAGAGATTCAAAAATACGACCGGCTGCCACACGTCTGCTCTCGGTGAATTGTTTATACCAGATGAATCGGGAAAAAGCGCAAGGGGCTATTGATTTTTTTGTGGGGTGTTTACCGGGTTGATACCGTGACCAGGGTTGGAAACGAGGCCACTCCTTCGCCGAGTGGCCTCATCTGAAATGTGACAAGTGGTCGGGCTAGAGACGCGTTTCAATTCTCTACTGAAAATTTCCTTTCAAACCGCAGATGGTGCCGTTGTATTGCCCTATCCAGAACAAGCCGTCGTTGGCACCAGGAGTGATCTTGGACGGCAAGCTGACACCGTAGCCGAAGGGTCCCTGCAAAGTGAACCGTCCCCAGGCATGTTGGAAGCGGCCTGTGCCACGCGCGAAGTATCCGGTTTCGTTCACGTGATAAACACCCTGAGCACCGGCGGCGTCGGTCTGATGCTCGGTGATGAATTCCGTCATCAGCGTAATCTTCTCGCCATTGGTAAAGGTGAATGTGGCTTCCTCGGTTCCCAACCAGATATCACCTTTGTCTTCGAATCCTGTGTTCGGGTCTACTACCGTCGCGTGCAGCGTCTTTCTACCGAAGATGAAATCCCCAATACCGTACCAACTGTCTCCGTTGTGCCAGCCGTAGATCGTGCCTCCGAATGGAATACACTCTGACGGCGCTGCCGATTTCATCTGGGCACCTGCGCTCAATGCGGTTCCAACCATGAGCACTAATGTGGACATTAGAACGACTGCTTTAGCGATTCTCATATACTGCCTCCCGCCCGCCATTCTCCTCGGTTCGTGGTTTGGGTCAATGGAACGCAGATGACCAATTCATGACGAGAAAGCGAGAATCGCACTCCATTGGTCGAATGTGGAGAAACCCATCGTTTTCCAGGCGAGCGGCCAATGAAACAGATACGCTGTTGTTCTGGTGTGATGTGATTCTGCTCACTAACTTAGCTGATCTGTAGTGCTAACGTTGCAGCGGCACGCACTCCGTTCCGCCGGGTGATGTTTTCCGAGTCCGTGGGGTGCCAACACGCAATCCCAGCGCGGAGGATTTTCTGCGCACTGCTAATGCCAATCTGTATCGCTTCGGGGGATTTGTCCTTGATCCCGCATCCGCCGAGTTGCAATGCAATGGCAACGCCACCCGGCTGCAGCCACAACCATTGCAGATTCTGCTGACTCTTCTCGAGCATCCCGGCGAAGTGGTGTCGCGCGAGCAATTCCGTACGTTGCTTTGGACGGAGGACACGTACGTCGAATTTGACGATGGCCTGAACCATGCGATTCGCCGCCTGCGGCAGGCTTTGAGCGACACTGCCCAGGTGCCGCAGTTCATCGAAACGATCCCGCGCCGCGGGTATCGCTTCATTTCCCCTGTACAGATCGAGTCACCCACACCGCCAACGTCGCTTCGGGATGGAAACTCCACTCCTTCGCGGGCCTCCCTGTATCGCGTATTGCTGGCCGTAGGAGCCTGTGCCGTTCTTGGGATCTTGGCCATAGCGATTATCCGCAGCCGATCAACCGGGCGCATCGATTCGCTCGCGGTACTTCCCCTGTCGAACTTCTCCGGGGACAGCCAGCAGGAATTCTTCGCCGATGGCCTCACCGAAGAACTCACCACGGAACTGGCGCGCATCAACAGCGTGCGCGTGATCTCTCGCACTTCAGCCATGCGCTTGAAGGGCGCGAAGCTATCGCTCGCCCAAATCGGCCGCGAACTCGGAGTTGATGCCGTTGTAGAAGGTTCGGTGCAGAGTTCAGGAGGGCGCGTCCGCATTTCCGCACAATTGGTGCACATCGCCAGCGAGCGTCATCTTTGGGCCGACAGCTACGAACGCGAATGGCGCGATCCTCTTCAAGTGCGCGGCGAAGTCGCTCTTCAAATCGCGGCCCGCATCCGCGAAAAGATCGCGCCCGCCGAAAATCCGGGCCCAAGGCAGAAGGCGATTCAGCCGCTCGCCTATGATGCGTACCTGCTGGGAACGAGGCTCTCGAATCGCGATGATGAACCGAGTTACACGAAGAGTATCCGCTACTTCGAAGAAGCTATTCGGTTGGATCCGACTTTCGCTTTAGCGTACGCCGAACTTGCGGAATCGCATGGCATGCTCGCGTTTGAGGCCGGTGCGCGGAACGGCCATTTCGAGGCCGCGAAAGCCGCTGCAGCCAAGGCCCTGGAACTTGACCCCACACTTCCTGAGGCTCAGATCGGCGACGCCGATCTTCGCTTCTATTGGGAGTGGGACTGGACCCAGTGTGAAGGCGCCTTCCGCAGGACGGCCGAGAAGTACCCCAACTCGGCTCATGTCCAGTACCACTATGGATTGTGCCTGTTCGTCTTCGGACGCTACGACGAGGCGCTTCGGTATATGGAGCGGGCTCGACTTGTCGATCCTCTTTCGTCGCGAGTCAATTGCGGGATGGGCTGGCTTCTCGGCATGATGGGACGCCCGCAACAAGCTATCGATCGCCTTCGAAAAGCAGTCGACATGGACCCAGAAAATGCGACCGGCTACCGATTCCTCAGTTGGGCCTACGACAAAGCTGGAATGGAATCGAATTTCATCGAGGCCGACCTTCAATGGCGCAAGTTGGCCGGCGACTCCCAATCGGACATCGGCAGATTGGAGGCGGCCTACCGTGAAGCGGGCCGGCCCGCCTTTGACCAACAACGACGAAAAATTCTGAAATCCAGGTTGGAGTCGATACAGAAGAAATCACTAACAGAATTACCCGGACCCATCAGCCTTGCAGCCGAGTACGCCGCGATCGGAGATGCAGATGCGGCCTTCTATTATCTCGACCAGGCCTATTCTGATCGCAACCCTAGGCTGCCATGGATCAAATCCAGCATCGCTTGGGAACCCCTGCACAACGACCCGCGGTATCACAATCTGATTCGGCGGATGAACCTTCCCGATTAGATCGGGCTTTCAAGGCGGCGGAGAGTGAACCCCCAATGCACGAACGAGTCGCGATCCGCTGCGGCAGGACTGTGATCCAAAAGATACAAAGGCGGGACCCTGTGGTCCCGCCCTCCGTGCCTGGCGAACTACGCAGCTGGCATCATCTTCTTCATCCGTTCTTCCATTTCTTTCGGTGACACATCTTCCACGTGCGTGGCGACGCCCCACAAGTGTCCGAACGGATCCTGAATGAAACCGGAGCGGTCCCCGTAGAACTGGTCCTCCACCGGCTTCAGTATCTTCGCGCCTTCCGCTTGCGCGCGCTTGACCACCGTATCGACGTCGGGCAGGTACACATACAGGCTCACCGGGCTTTGGCCAATCGTGGTCGCACTGGTGTGTCCCTGGCCCATGGCAGGATTCTCGTCGGCCAGCATGATATGCGAGTTCCCGATCTTCAGTTCCGCGTGACCGACTTTCCCATCCGGACCATTCATCCGAACCGTTTCCGTCGCGCCGAATACTTTCTTGTAGTACTCAATCGCCTGCGCGGCACCCTTCACGATCAGGTAGGGTGTGATGCTGTTGTAATCCTTGGGAATATACGAGACTTTACTCATGATCTTTCCTCCTTATAGATGTAGGGCTTAGGGTGGAGGTTTCGGCGGGCACTTGCGAGAGCAGGTTTTACGATCCCGCCATTTCTCCTATGAGAACACAACCGAATCTCGATCTCAAGGCCCCCTTTCCAGCGCGAAAAAACTCGTGGGAGGCTTTCAGTAATCGGGATTTCAGTCCAGCCCTGATGCGCCGTTTTGAAAGCGCACGAGTTTACTTCTTCCGCAGGTTGCTGAAGAACCGTCTGTTTTGAAAAGCGCAAAGGGGCCGACACGGAAAATTCCGGCACTACCCCAAGTTTGTTTTATAAGCAGACGGAGAGGAATCTATGGAATACCTGATCGGGGTTGGACTGGCAGTGGTGGTGTGCGTCTTCGCCATATTGGTCGGACTTGATCGCGACCGCGTCTTCTATCCGACAATGGTGATCGTGGTTGCCACCTATTACATTCTGTTTGCCGTCATGGGGCATTCAACACCGGCGCTGATCCGGGAGTCCGTGATAGCGGGCGCTTTTCTCGCGCTGGCCGTGGCAGGCTTCAAGAAGAACCTTTGGCTGACTGTGGCGGCGCTCGCCGGACACGGAGTCTTTGACTTCTTTCATCACTTGTTCATTCAGAATCCAGGGGTCCCGCCGTGGTGGCCCGGCTTCTGCCTTTCGTTCGACGTTCTGGCCGGCGGTTTCCTTGCCGTGCTGCTGATGCGACGCTCCGGATTCAGTACGAAGGTCTAGCATCGGTCTCCGGGTCTCGCACGCGTCTGCGCCATCGGCATCGTGAACGGATTGGATCTCGCAATCATTTATACCGACCGCGAAGAAGACAAGCGGAGGATCCTATCAGCTTGGCGGTCGGAGCGCGGATACCAGACCCATGTCAACGCCATCCTGCGCGCCTACATGAAAGCGCACGAGTCGGCCTTACGTTCTCAGAGGCCGGAGGGGCGACTCTTTCCGATCAACACTCATCCGACGGTTACCGCAGCGATCTCGTAGTCGTCCACCCGCGGGATCGTGAAACGCAGCACCGAGTCTTCACGCCGAAAAGGAATTGTCCTCTCAGAGCGAAGCAGCTCCACCGCTTTCACCTTCACTCCTCCGGGCAACGTCATGCTGACGTTTTGCGGTCCCAGCGGATACACCGAGTTCAACCAGCCATGGTGAGCGTTCGGGATTCGTGTAATTGAGCAGGTGGATGGCGTAACCCGGTGCAGTCTCCCAGGCAAAGAGCTCGATCGAATCCGTCGCCCTCAACGTGAACCACGGCTTCGTCCCGGGTGATCCAGCGAATGGTGTTGTGCAACAGACGCAGAAGGTCGCCGTGACCGGTGAGCCAGAAGGTTCGCTCGATGTCTCCAGGAAAATAAGCCAGCCGGCTGGAGTCCGACTTCGCGCAGCACCACTGCCGGCTCATCGGTGTGCGAGACCGGTGGATAGGCCAACTCCGGAGGATACTGCACGAATCCCGGGACAACCGTGAGAACTGGCTCCGGCACCGGTTTCACGGGCACACGATTTTGCGCGCCCGGCAGCCAGTTGGTATTGGAGAAGCCGTCAAGGATCGGATGACTCGCGTTCAATGCGGCCGTAGTAGGCATTGCCGTTGGTTCCGATGACATCTCCAGCCTTGCTGATGCCGAGCAGATCGGCGAGACCGAATTCCGCGCGACGATTCAGGTTCTCGTCGTACAGGCCCGTTTCGAAGCTTGCCATGATCGACCCTCCGGAGCGGACGTAGTCGCGGATCTGCTGGCACTGGCGGTCGCTGAGCATCGCAATGTTCGGCAGAAGCAGGGCGCGGTATTTGCTGATCCGCTCGGGGTCGAGGCGGTCTTCGTGCACGAAGTCGAAGGCGAATCGGCCACTCGAGCAGCGTCGCATAGATCCCGTGTGTCGTCTCGCGCATGTAGTCGTGAGCGTGAGCGGCGGCGGGCCCCGGATATAGAAGCTGCGTGCTCTGTCCCATCACGACGCCGATGTTGGCGAGAGATCGGCGCGGCTTCAGATGCGCATCGTGTCTTCTTCGACCACTGAAAATAGTCGGAGCCGACTTTTTGCCAGCGGCGATCTTCTCCGAATCCCGCCTCCGAGCCGATGAAGTGGCAGTAGAGCGCCATGCCGCTGGCTACGGTTTCGTTCAACCACATGGTTGCTTCGGCGGGATTCTTCGACGCATTTCGCCAACGGACCGTCCCGGTCGAGTAAGCGGCGGAAACGTTGGCGGCAAATTTTCCGTCCATCACCGCGCTGCACACGCGGCCTTGCAGGCTGCATCCCCAGATGGCGGGATTCTCCGAGATGCGGCCCTGATTGTCGGCCTGGAACCACACCGCGGTTTTGCCGAGGCGATCGAGGTTGGGGCCGCAGCGGACATTTCCGCCAAGGTTTGCGAAGTAGAAGCTGTCGGGCTTCTTTTCTTTGGCGATCGCGTCGTACTTCTGCCACAACTCAAGCACGCGATCATTGAAGGCGCGCCAGTAGGCGGTCGTGTTCGACGGAGGAAGCTTGCTGCAGATGGCGCAATGGCAATTCGGGCAGACTCCCGATGGGAGGCCATCCGTTGGTGTAAAAGCAATCCACATCGTAGAGCGAATTGATTTCGCGCATGATTGCCGGGACGTAGTCGTCCATATAGCTGGTGAACATGCAGGTGCGGAACAGCCGCGGGTCTTCGCCACTGTGGAGAACCGATCCGTCGGCATCGCGCATGGCCCACTCCGGATGCGCCTCGAGCGCATCGCCCCAATTCAGGTCCGGACTCATGCGGGCAACAACCCGCATGCCGCGCTTGCGGGCAGCGGCCACGCATTCGCCGAAGAAGTCGCGGCCGTTGAGAAACTTTCCGTGACGATGGAACTTCACCTTCGAGGGATAGAACGCGAGGATGCCGGTCACGCTGATGAAAACGATGTCGGCGCCGGCCGAGTGCCAATAGTCCGCCCATTCTTCGATGTTCATCACCGCCGGATCGTGCTCGGTCATGTTGCTCTGACCCACGCGGCGAATGTTCTGCTGCCACGGCAACGTGGACGGATCGACTGGAGCCAGCCGCGCCGGCAGCGGAATGAGTTTCGGAGCCGTGCCGCTGATGGCCGCGGCGGCTATCGTTTCCGCGGAGATCGTCGCAGGATGAAGCGTCTGGATGGCGGCAGCCAATGGAAGCGAAGCCGCGCTGGTCTTGAGGAAGGTACGCCGGTTCAGCATGCGGTCCATTATGGACGATTGGCATCTCCGGTAAAAACAGGAAAGAAGTCCACGGCTTCCCCGCTATCACTGTTCGGACGGGTGGCGCATTGAAGCCCGGTTTTGGCTTGAGTGGGGAAGTTCGCCACACAAAAACACATCTTCTCTGTCGTTGTGTCTTCCTTCTCCTTAGTCGCAAATGAATTTGCTACCGGACGGATGTGTGCATCGTCCAATACAACACGCGGGAAATTCAATGAACGAGGGAACCACAACCGCGGGGAATACGTAATTGCCTGAGTGACTCGGCCGGTTCAGGGGTGATACCGGCGATTGCGGGGTAGAAATCTTAGCGGGGTCTGGGGACTCTTTCACACTCGGTTTGGCGGCCCAGGTGAACGAATCCCCATAGCGGCAGCGCAGACTTTCGTCTGCGTGCTCAACCCCAGCGGCAGCATTGTCGTGCGATTCGCGACAAAACACAACTGTTTTTTCGCACGTCGTGAACCGGGCCGCCCTAACCGTCCCCCCATCGGGGATTCACAAAGGAGCAGCTATGAAGTTCGCGACAGTTTCAAAGAGTTTGGTGATGGGGTTGGCTTTGCTGTTGGCCTCCAGCGCATTCGCAGCCACCAAGGCCAGCATGACGCTGATCAATCCCACGACAGTCAATGGCACGAAGCTTAAAGCCGGAGACTACAAGCTGCAATGGGAGGGCAATGGGCCTGCAGTCGAGGTCAGCATCATCCAGGGCAAGAATGTCATCGCCAAGGTCCAGGGCAAGCTGGTCGATCTCACCACCCCATCACAGAATAATGCTGCGATCGTACAGAAGAGCGAGGACGGAAGCTCCACTCTCTCCGGAGCTCGTTTCGAAGGCAAGAAGTACGCGCTGCAACTCGGCGAGTCGAGCGATGGCATGCAGCAAGGATCGAGCCAGTAAGATTGAGTAAACACGAAGGGGAGCATCTCGCATGCTCCCCTTCTTTGTTCATTCGTTCTTCTACTAAGCAGTCAAGGGCAACTTACTGCGTCGCATTCTTTTCCAATTCGGCGCTGAGGTGAACACTACTTCCTGCGCTCACTTTCAACTTCCGCTCCCAATCCTTGAAACCAGCTTTCTTCACCGTGAATGTGTGATCTCCTTCGCCTACGTGAACATCGGATGGAGTGTTCCCGACGAAGCTGCCATCGAGTTCAATGTCTGCTCCTGAAGGATCAGAAACCAACTCGATCTTTGCTGACGGACCGCTCGCAGCCGGAGCGCTCGATGCAGTCGTTATATGTTCTGAAGGCGCCGCTTGGAATTTCGCAAGGTCCAACTTCGTGTCGCCGTTTACATATGCAGTAATTTCGGTTCCCTTCGGGATGGAGATGTCCTTCCCGTGCATGAACAGGAAGAATGGAGCGGCCGGAAAGAACACGATGCTCGTTGCCACCATACCTCCGACCATAGCGCCGGTGTGCCCTCCGCCCTTCAAGTCCTTCACAGCGCGCAGTGCAGCTTTTTCGCTGCTAAGTAGCTTCACATAATCAATGTTGATGTCGAGCTTCCCGCCACGCGCCATTCTGCGCTTCGACTGGGCTTCGGTCACCGTCGCAAACGCCAGCCCGCCTTTTTGAATCACGGGCGTGCCGTTCACACTAATGTCTTCCAGGACTTCGAAATCGATGGTGTCTCCGACGTGTGCATCGGCAGAAGAGACTGTCCGGTTAATCCTCATTCGAACAGGCGTACCGTCTTCGAGCACAAAACCTTTTGCACTTTTGTAATCCGATGATGTGCTCTGCTGCGTATCGACCAGCTTTGTAGCTGCAGGTGTTGATGTTTTCTGGTCAGTCTGGCCAAAAAGGAGTGATGACAACAGGACGAGTGATAGTGGCGCGAAGGCAAACTTCATTGGATTCTCCTGATTTCATGGAGACGACGAAGCACCGAGAAACCGCCTATTATGCGCTCGTCGTAAGCAACAAGCAAGATTCCGAGCTAAGGGTATTTAGTAACATCCCGAGGTAAAGTTAATGAGGAAATAAAAGGGGAGCGCGCAAGCGCTCCCTCTCTCTGACCTCTGAGTACTGCCAACTGGCCACTGACTACTGCTCTTAGTACTTGGGAACCTTCGGATCCACGCGATCGGACCACGCTGTAATCCCGCCCGCGAGATTGTGCACCTTGTTGAACCCCGCCTGCTGAAGGAAGGCAACCGCCTTCGCGCTCCGTCCACCCATTTTGCAGTGCACCACGATCTCGCGGCTGGAATCGAGTTCGTTCACCCGCTTCGGCAGATCGTTCAGCGGAATGAGATATCCGCCGATGTTGCAGATCTGGTACTCGTGCGGCTCGCGCACGTCCAGCACAAACAGATCTTCTTTCGCATCCAGACGCCGTTTCAGGTCTTCGACCTGGATTTCCGGAACTCCGCTGCCCACAGGTTTCTCCTCCCCGCGAATGCCGCAAAACTCGTTGTAGTCTATCAGCTTGGTCACCGTCGGATGCGTTCCGCACACCGGGCAATCCGGATTCTTCCGCAGCTTCAATTCCCGGAACTTCATCCCCAGCGCATCGATCAGGAGCAACCGCCCAATCAAGGGCTCGCCCACTCCCAGAATCAACTTGATCACTTCCGTGGCCTGCATCACTCCGACCAGGCCCGGCAGGATTCCGAGCACGCCGCCTTCCGCGCAGGATGGCACCAGTCCGGGCGGTGGAGGCTCCGGATACAGGCAGCGGTAGCACGGTCCCTCTTTCGTAGCGAACACGCTGGCCTGCCCCTCGAAGCGGAAAATCGAGCCGTACACATTCGGCTTTCCGGTCAGCACGCAGGCGTCGTTCACCAGATATCGCGTCGGAAAATTATCTGTGCCGTCCGCAATAATGTCGAAGTCGCGAAACAACTCCAGCGCATTCGCACTGCTCAGCCTGATATCGAACGTCTGAAGATTAAGGTACGGATTGATCCCCTTCAGCTTGTCGGCCGCCGAATCCAGCTTCTTGCGCCCCACATCGGCGGTCGAATGAATGATCTGCCGCTGCAGGTTCGTGTAATCCACCACATCGAAATCCACCAGCCCGAGCGTACCCACTCCGGCCGCAGCGAGATACAAGGCCAACGGAGATCCCAGCCCGCCCGCGCCGATACACAACACGCGCGCGGCCTTCAATTTCTGCTGCCCTTCCATCCCAACTTCGGGCATGATTAAATGCCGTGAATACCGCAGGATTTCGTCTTTGTTCAACGTCACTGGAATCTCAGTTGTAGTCGCCATAAGTCCTCGTGTTTCCCTTCGTGAACCTTAGTGCCCTTCGTGGTTAAAGAATCGTCGCGTTCCAAAGCTGATCTGGTCAGGAAGAATAAAGAGGAACGCGACTACTGACAGGAAGGACAACAGAAGCAACAACCCATTGTGCTGGTGGGATTCATCTTCAGAGTTCCAGCTCCAGTCAATTCGAGCCCCCAGCGATGGAAGGCACGATCGAAATGTTATCACCGTCTTTCAGCGCAGTGGCTTCTTTCTGCAGGTACCGGATGTCTTCATCGTTGACGTAAAGATTGACGAAGGCACGCAGTTTGCCGTCTTCGGTGTACAGATGCTTGCGCAGATCCGGATGTTCGGCGACCAGCGCGTTCATGGCCTCCCCGACGGTCGATCCCTGCACGTCCACCGAGGCCTGCTTGCCAACATACTGCCGTAAAGGCGTAGGAATGTGAACTTTGCTCATATAGATAATGTAAGAGATGCGGGCGGCCCTCGGCAAGATTCAGTCTACCGGATCGGAATCAGTGTGGAGACCGCCTCGGCTGCCTGGCGGAGTGCAATTCTGCAGTGGGACGGATATCGCGGTCTCTGCGACCATCGAAGCCTTCAGCGTCGGCCTCTTGTAAGTCACTTATCCGCTGGACCCGAGATCCCTACAATTCCTGCGGGAGAACATCTATGACCATATTTGATCCGGCTCGCACTCGAGTCATCGACACCGGCGGCGCCGGCAACCTGCTGAAAATCATCGGCTTCGGCATCATCGGCTTCGTCCTCGTCATCCTGCTTTTCAGTTCGATAACCCGCGTCGGCACCGGGCACGTAGGCGTGCTCACGCTTTTCGGGAGAGTCACGGGTGAGACGCTTGGCGAAGGCATGCATCTGATCAATCCGCTCAAGACGAATAACGAGATGTCGATTCAGACGCAGACGCTTAAGGAATCCGCCAGCGTTCCTTCGAGCGAAGGCTTGATGATGGCGCTCGACACGTCATTGATTTACCACCTCAATCCCGACCGCGCCGCCGAAGTCTTCCAGAAGATCGGCGCCGACTATGAGAATATCGTCGTTGAACCGACGCTGCGCTCAGCTATCCGCGAATCCACCGCATCGCACACGGCCAACGCCCTGTATACCGGCGAGCGCGAAATGGTAGGCAAGCAAATTTACGATCAGGTGAGCACGCAACTGAAGCAACGAGGTCTCACAGTCGAAAACGTGCTTCTGCGCGACATCCAACTTCCCGCCACCCTGAAGACCTCCATCGAAGCCAAGCAACAGGCCGAGCAGGAAGCCTTGGCCATGAACTTCCGCCTGCAGAAAGAAACGCAGGAAGCGCAACGCAAACGTATCGAGGCCGCCGGAGTTCGGGACTTCCAGCAGATCGTCGCCCAAGGCATCACGCCGTCGCTGCTCGAGTGGAAAGGCATTGAGGCAACCGAAAACCTGGCGAAAAGCCCGAACTCGAAAATTGTGGTTATTGGTAACAACAAGAACGGCCTGCCGCTTATCCTCGGCCAGTAGCGGCCAGCAATAGCGGCAACGGTTTATGTGCGGACAGTCGCCTTAGCCTGCCCTGAGCGCAGCCGGAGGGGCCATTCGTCGCCCGAAGGGCGACCCCGCTCCGAGAAAGCATCCCCGAGTCCGGCGGCGTACAATTCGGTGCCCATAAGGAGAATCTCCCTATGCATTGGACGCGCCTCGCTCTGATCACGCTGGGCTCCGGCCTGGTGACGTCGATGACGGATTGGTTTTTCGCGGGCGACTGGCTGCATCGCCGCTACACCTATCCGGAAGTTTGGCGGCGGGGCGCTGAAACGTGGGCTATTGCCCTGACCAGCCCTCTTCCGTTTCTCACCTGCGGAGTCTTCGCATGCGTTTGCGCAAGGTTGGGATTACACGCAGTCGCCGGCGCAATGAAGCTTGCGGTCGCGGTTTGGCTGATTGGCCCTCTGCCCATGCTGCTTACCAATGCGGCATTTATGAAGCTGCACCGGGTATTCGTGGCCTCCTTCTCCGTCGGATGGCTGGTTAAGCTGGTCATCGTTGCCTTGGCAGTCGGATTCTTTCTGCACTAGATCGTCATCCACGCGTCATCGGGCGAACAATTGCTTCGCAAGTTGCTACCATAGCTGCGTGTCCAACCTGCTTGAGGTTCGGAACCTGAACATCGCGTTCCCCGATCAGAATCGGGGATCGAGCGGTTCTTCTCTTGCCGCCGTCCGCGACCTCAGCTTCTCCATCGCTCCCGGAGAAGTGCTCGGACTCGTCGGCGAGTCCGGCTCCGGCAAATCCATCACTTCACTCGCCATCATGCGCCTGCTTCCCCCGCAGGCCCAGGTCACGGGTGAAATTCGGTTCGCGGAGAATAGCACTTCGCGCAACCTTGCCAACCTTCCGGACGAATCCATGCGGCAACTGCGTGGCTCGCGCATTGCCATGATTTTTCAGGAGCCGATGACCGCCCTCAATCCCGTGATGCGCGTCGGAGAGCAAGTCGCAGAAGCCGTGACCGCCCACCATCAGGTCTCGCGGGCCGAGGCGTGGAAGCGCGCTGTTGATGCCCTCAACGATGTCGCGATCCCCGATCCCGCGCGGCGTGCGCGGGACTATCCGCATCAACTTTCGGGAGGCATGCGGCAGCGCGTCATGATCGCCATGGCCATCGTCAACCGTCCGCAGTTGCTGATCGCAGATGAACCCACGACTGCGCTCGACGTGACCATCCAGGCACAGATCCTGGAATTGCTTGCGGATCTGCGGCAGAAGTTCGGACTGGCCATGCTGTTCATCTCGCACGATCTCGCCGTCGTCTCTCGAGTGGCGGACCGCGTCGCGGTGATGTATGCCGGATGCCTTGTCGAACTCGGCGCGAAGCGCGACATTTTCCAGGCGGCAGCCCATCCTTACACCCGCGGACTACTGCACGCCGTCCCCGACTTAAACACCGACCGCGCACGCCCGCTCGAAACAATCGAAGGAACAGTTCCCGCCCTGCAATCTCTGCCCCCCGGATGCGCTTTCGAACCGCGCTGCGAATCGCGAATCCCCGAGTGCACTCGCACGTTCCCCCCGCTAATCGAGGTAAGCACAGGCCATTGGGCAAGATGTCCGGTAGTAAATTCCTAGAAGCCAGCGAGTCACCGATGGTTCGTGGAATGGGCGGCTTCAGAATGTACAGAAAAACTGGGAGGCAAGAACGCCCAAGGGTGCGGAAAGGACGATTCTTTCCCTTGAATCGCCAGCTCACGCGTTGGACTCTGTAACGCCGCCGCCCCTCAGCTGCGCCAACCCTCAACTCGGCTATAATCGGCAACTTGCCCGGTGATCTGTGCGCATACTGCTGCTGAGTGACATCCACGCCAACCTGGAAGCTTTGGAAGCCTGCCTTGCCGCCGCTCCATCTTTCGATCTGATCGTGAACCTGGGCGACATCGTGGGGTACGGCGCGAGTCCGAATGAAGTGACCAGCCGGTCACGGGAACTCGGCAGAGTCTTCGTCCGCGGCAATCATGATAAGGCGGCGACCGGCATCATGGACCTGGAAGACTTCAACCCCATGGCAGCCGCTGCGGCCTTATGGACGCGCAACGAATTAACTCCCAAGAACCTCGGATGGCTTCGCGATTTGCCGCACGGTCCCGTATCCCTTCCCGACTTTCCCGACGTGCAACTGGTGCACGGATCGCCCAGCGATGAAGATGAATACGTGGTCTCGCTCGGCGACGCGCTCGCGCCCCTCATCACCCTCGCTCAGCCTCTCACCTTCTTCGGACATACACACCTGCAGGGTGGATTCTTCGCCAATGGATCGTCCGCCGATGGGTTCCGTCCCGAGTACAGAACTGTTGGACAGGCGGAGTCGGTGCCGCTGCAGTTGAAGGACACCGCGCGCTATCTCATCAATCCGGGATCGGTCGGCCAGCCGCGCGATGGTGACTGGCGCGCCGCCTTCGCCCTGTATGACACCGAGTCAAACGTCGTGCATTTCCACCGTACTCCCTACAACCTCAAAGACGCGCAGGACCGCATCTTCGCCGCGAATCTCCCCGCCCGACTGGCAACCAGATTGGCCGCCGGACGCTAACAGATTTCACAGCGCACACCAGCTGAAGCTAACCACTTTTCATTATATGCCTTGACACGTATATACGCAGTGAGGTATATACTAACTATGGAATCTGCCTTCGAAACCATCGCGGAGCCGAACCGCCGCGCCATATTGAGTCTCCTGGTCTCATCAGAACAGTCCGTGGGAGAGATCGAGCGCCAGCTTCGTATGCCGCAGCCGATGGTTTCAAAGCACCTGCGCGTGCTGCGCGAGGCCGGGTTCGTGGAATCCACGGTGGACGCGCAGCGCCGTCTCTACCGCCTGAAACCTGAGCCACTGCAGGAGATCGATGCCTGGCTCGCCCAGTTCCGCCGCTTCTGGTCCGCTCACGTGGATGCTCTCGAACGCTACCTCGACCGTATGGACAAAACAACACGAACGAAGAAGAACACAACGAAAAGACGACGCAGCCCAACTCGCGAGCGTCACAAAGGAGAAACGAAATGAAGATCAAAGTAACCACGCTGTACGTCGATGATCAGGAGAAGGCCCTACGCTTCTATACCGAAGTGCTGGGCTTCGTGAAGAAGACCGACTTCAGTCAGGGCCCATATCGGTGGCTGACGGTAGCTTCGGCCGAGGACCCGGACGGCACGGAGTTGCAACTGGCGCTGAACAACAACCCACCGGCCAAAGCGTACCAGCAGGCGATCTTTCAACAAGGCCAGCCCGCGGCCATGTTCTACGCCGACGACCTGCAGGCGGAGTACGAGCGTATGAAAGCGCGCGGCGCCGAGTTCACCATGCCCCCAAAGGACGTGACCGCCTCCAAGATCGCCATGCTGAACGACACCTGCGGCAACCTCATCCAGGTTACGCAGTTGACGCGCTGGTAGCCCATCCAGGCTGATGTAAGGAGAAAGATCGATGATTGACCGCGAGCAGTACACACCGGGTCCGGCCAATGTGGCGCACGTCCAAAAGCAAGGAGACAAGTGGATGCTCATTCTCGTCCGCGAACTGCGCCATCCTCCGGAAAAGGTCTGGCAGGCGCTCACCGACCCGCAGCATCTGCGCGAATGGGCGCCCTTCGACGCCGATGCGAGCCTGGCAACACGTGGAGCCACCGTGAAGCTCACCACCGCGGGAGCGCCCGCGCCGCGTGTTACCGAAACCACAGTGACACGAGCCGACGCTCCCAAGTTTCTTGAGTACACCTGGGGACTTCGACATGCGCTGGCAGCTCGAAGCTGTTCACGGCAGCACGCGCCTGACGCTCTGGCACCAACATCGGCCGCCGCTTCATCTCCATGGGTGCTGCGGGATGGCACATCTGCTTCGACGTCCTTGACCGGCTTCTCGCCGGTAAGCCGATCGGACGCATCGCCGGCCCCGAAGCAATGAAATTCGACTGGCAGCGACTGAACGCGGAGTACGCGAGCCAGTTCGGGATTGAAACGCTCAATTGGCCGCCGAATGCGGATAAACAGGGTGAACAGCGATGAATCCACGTGGCGACGGCCGGCCCAACTGTCCGTCGAGCGAAGCTCGACTTTCCACACAGCCACAGTCGCCAAGAGCTCGCATGCAACAACCACGCAAAGGAGGCGCGCATGAACACTCCCAACCCAACGTACGATTTTTCGCTGGATTCATCTCATCTTCAGTATTCCGATCCTGGGCTACATCTATAGTCCGTTCGACAAACTTCCAGGCTACGCCTCGCCAACTCGCTACGTCTTCGTTCCAGTCATGGTCATTACCGGATTGTGGATGTGGAAAGGCCATCTTGTTCGACGAGTCTTTCTTTCGAAACAACCGGACTGACACGACAGAGCAAGGAAAGGAAACCGCGATGAAAACACAAAAAGGCTTATCGCAGGTGGCGGAGTTCGGAATAGGTCACTGGCGCCTGCGGCGCTTCGATGACTTGGACGGCTTGGGCCGGAGCTCTTCGAGGACGGCGAAATTGATTTTCTTTTCGACGGGATCGATGCGGTCGACGAGCACGCGGAGGCGGTCTCCGATGCGATAGATCTTGCGGGAGTGCTGTCCGATGATCTCGCGGGTGTTTTCGTGGTAGGTGTAGCGGTCGTCGGTGAGGGTGTTGAGCGGGACGAGTCCTTCGACGAAGAGGTCGGTGAGTTCGACGAAGAATCCGAACTTGGTGACGCTGGTGATGAGGCCGTCGAAGTCTTCTCCGATGCGGTCCTGCATGAATTTCACTTTCTTCCATTCCATGAGTTCGCGTTCGGCTTCGTCGGCGCGGCGTTCGGACTGGCTGGATTCTTCGGCGATGCTGTGGAGTTCTTCGAGGGGGATGGGGCCGGAGAGCGGGGAGTGTTCGTCGCGATGCGCGTCGTGGTCGCGGCGCTTGGACCAGGGCTGGAGGCGTCCTCCGGGGCTCAGCCCTTCCGTGCTTCGCGCTTGACGCGGCCCTCAAGGGCCGCTTTTCCATGGTGGCGGTCAGACATGCGTGGCGAGAGATCATTGCTCATGGGCGAACTTAGCGGGCTGGGTGCGCCCGCTCCACATCGTCGACGTTCGCTGCAGATACTTCTTTCAGGATGCGGTGGACGATCAGGTCAGGGTAGCGGCGGATGGGGCTGGTGAAATGCGTGTATGTGGGGGCGGCCAGCGCGAAGTGGCCGAGATTCTCTTCGGAGTATCGGGCTTGCTTCAGGCTGCGCAGCATCAGGTAGCTGAGGATGCGCTCTTCCGGCTTGCCCGCGATCTTTTCCGTGAGCTTCTGGTACATGCGCGGGGTGATGTGGACTTCTTTCGGGACTTCGATTTCGCGCACGCGTTTGCCGGTGCCGTAGTTGGCGCGGCGGTCGGCTTTCATTTGCACGCGATGGATGGGCAGCGCGCCGACGCCGAGCGAGTATCCGAAAGTTGCGGCGATAGTTTCGAAATCGTAGACGCGTTTGGCGTCGGGCTTCTCGTGGATGCGGTAGAGGCTGGCGATGCGGTGCGACTCGAGGTGGTGCGCGACCGTTTCGTTGGCCGAGAGCATGAATTCTTCGATGAGGCGGTGCGCGATGTTGCGCTCGGAGCGGGTGATGGACTTCATCAGTCCGAACTCGTCGAATTCGATGACGGGCTCGGGGAGATCGAAGTCGATCGATCCGCGGCGCTCGCGCTTGCGGTTGAGGATCACCGCGAGGTCGCGCATGAGTTCGAACGTCGCGACCAGCGGGGCATAGCGCTGGCGGAGGGCCTCGTCGCCTTCGAGGACGGCGTTGACGGCGGTGTAGGTCATGCGCTCGGCGGAGCGGATCACGCCTTCGCAGAGTTCGTAGCGGACGATCTCGCCTTGGTGATCGATCTCCATGATGCAGGAGAGGACGAGGCGGTCGACTTGCGGGCGCAGGCTGCAGATGTCGGTGGAGAGTTCGAGCGGAAGCATAGGGACGGCGCGGTCGGGAAAGTAAACGCTGGTGCCGCGCAGGCGGGCTTCCTGATCGAGGGCGGAATCGGGCGTGACGTATTGCGCGACGTCGGCGATGTGGACTTGCAGTTCGAAGTTGTGGTTGGAGAGCATGCGGACGAGGACGGCATCGTCGAAGTCGCGGGCAGTTTCTCCATCGATGGTGACGATGGGGAGATAGCGGAAGTCGCGGCGACGTTGAAGTTCGCGGGCTGGGATCGTCGCGGGGACCTGCTGCGCTTCTTCGAGCGTGGGAGCGGGAAAATGGTGCGGGAGATGGAACTTTGCGGATGATGATTTCGACGTCCACGCCGAAGTCGTCTTCGCGGCCGAGGATTTCGATGACTTTGCCGCGCGGAGTTTGGCGTGGCGGAGGGCCAGTCGGTGATTTCTACGTCGACGACTACGCCTTCGAGATTTGTGTAGTCCTCGTGGCGGGCGGCTTCGTCGCCCAGGACGCGATCGACGGACTTTTTCTTTTTTTGCGACCTCTGGGATTGCTGCGGACCTTCAACTTCAACATCTTTCAACACAGAGGGCACCGGGGAATTCGGGATTTCCTGGCCTTCCGGGATTACGATTTCCTGCGTGATTTTTGTGTCGATGGGAGTGACGTAATTTCTGCGAGCACCGTAGTGGAAGATGCCTACTACTGTGGGATGAGCGCGGTTGATGGGGCGGACGATGCGTCCTTCGGCGCGGCCGTCGGGGCGGATGTTGGCGATGTCGACCAGCACGAGGTCGCCGTGCATGGCGTTGCCGATCTGGTGCGGGGGGATGAAGATGTCTCCGGAGAGTTTGGATTTGAGTGGGCCGAGAGATTTGGGATCGGGGATAACGAAGCCGAATCCGTCGCGGTGCATGGAGAGGCGTCCGGCGATGAGGTTCTTGTCGGCGGCGGCTTGCGGGAGTTGGTAATGGTCGGAGTCGATGGGGATCAGTTGGCCGGATTTGACCAGTTTTTGCAGGTGATCTGTTAATTCGCGGCGCTCGTCGCCGTGCAGGCCGAGTTCGCGGACCAGTTGCTTGTATCCGGCCTGGCGCTTGGACTGACGGGCGATGTGTTTCAGGATGGCGGCATCGGAGAGCATGTTTGAACAGTGAGCTGTGAGTTCTCAGGATAACTCACGTTTGATAATGAGCCGGTCTCTGACCTTCCGCGGGTGATTGGAACACTTACAAATCGTTGAGCACAGAGGGCACAGAGGTACACGAAGGAAGTCTCGTTCCATGAAATCAAGACCTTGCGCTCATTTTACCTGTTGCCCATGCCGAACTCGCAGGCCACGTTGACGCCGAGCTTTGTTATGAAGCAGCAGGTGTGCAGGTTTCTGCAGGTGGCCTAGAGATGCATAGATCGCAAAGTACGCGGGCTTCAGATGACATGGGTGATGGGTCGGTGATCTTCCCCCGGACGAATGCTTCCGGGGCTACACAATTCGGTTTGGGCTACCCGTTTCGACTCCGCTAAGAAAATACATTTAAGGATGAGCCAATCTGGGAATCTTTTGCGCCTTTTGAAACAGGGAGGCATTCAGCAGGCTGTCACGGCCGGGGTACTGACGGTTTTTCGCGAAGCCGGAAGTGGGCTGTGACGCCTGCCGAGTGCACAACCCAAGTGTTGGTTAAGGAGCGCAACATGCCTACCCTGACTTCAAGTCCCTACCGTTTCATCCTGGTTCTGCTGGTCGCCACGACTGCACAAGCGCAGGATTTGCACATCAAGAAGAGCCTCACCGTTGGAGGAAACTTTGTGTCGAGTACCGACACATCGATCAAAGGTGCGCGCGAGCGCACGGTGAGCCAGTCCCCGACTGGAAACACGATCACGATCCGGCAGTGCGACCTGAAGCAGACGGTCAACGTCAACGAGCAGGCACAGACATACCTCATTACGAAGGATCCGCTGGATGACGCGGCGGTCAAGGCAGCCGCGATGATGTCTGGCGCGCCTGATGCCACCTCGGGGGGGTACATCACCGAGACGGCCACGATCACGGACACGGGAGAGCGCAAGACGATGTACGGATATCCGACGCGGCACCTGAAGATCAAGGTGACGAACGAATCGTCACAAAATGCGTGCACGCAGTTGCATTCGTCATATGAGGTGGATGGCTGGTACACCGATATCGGGAAAGAAATGTCGGCGGCATGCCAGCAGTTCCTGCCTCCGGTGCGGCTGGCGGAAGGCTGTACCGACCGCATTATCCGCAAGCGGAGCGGAAGCGGGAAGCCGGGGTATCCACTGTCGGAAAATATTGCAATGCATACCGCGGATGGAAACACGACGCAGATTGGGATGATCACGCAGGAGATCACAAAGGGAAATCTGGAGAAGGAGCTATTTGAAGCTCCGGCAGGGTTTCGTGAGGTGAAGACCATGGCGGAACTGAATGGCGCGCCGACGTCTTCAGCAACGCAGCAGGCTGCTGCACCGGCTGGCAATAGTGGCGCGGCACATGGGGCGCCGCAACAGGCGCATGGTGCTTCGCAACAGCAGAATGCACCCAGCTTTATGAAGCCGTCAAATCTGATTAAAGCGGAGATGAACCCTGCGGCGGCGAAGTCGACGAACGCGCAGGCCACGGCGATGGCCCAGCAGCAGATGACAATGGGAAGTGCGGCAATGCAGCAACTGGGGATGGGTGGAATGCCGATGGGCGGGAATCCGATGGCGGGAAATCCGTATGCGAAAGGTGGGATGCAGGGCGCAGCGGCGGCTCCGCCGGCGGCGACTCCCGTTGGACCGAAGCCGGCTGGGAAGATCCGTATTGGGGTGGCTCCACCGGAAGCGCAAATGGGGCAAGGAAACAACGCAGGCGGGGATTACAGTACGCCGATCCGAAATGCGGAAATCACGCTGATGAGCGGGCCGGCGGTGGATGTGGTTCCGCTCGAAGCGCACATCGCCATGCAGTTGCAGGCAGAAGCGGTGCAGAAGCAGTGCGATTACATCATGTTCTCGTCGGTGGCAGTGAAGCACAACCAGGGCAGCTTCGGGAAATTCGCGAAGTACGGCTCCATGGCCGCGAACTTGAATCCTATGGTTTCGATGACGCGGATGGGGAGCGCCGCCGCGGCATCGGCCAGCATGGCGGCGTCGCAGGTGGCGCAGCAGCAGGCCATGAACCAATTGCAGCAGTTCAACGGGCAGATCAAGTCGAAGGACGATGTGACTGTGCAATATCAACTGGTTCCCAACGGACAGACACAGCCAGTGCTGCAGAACACCCTCCAGGGCAAGGCGAAGTCGAATGGTGAGGACGTACTGACTCCACTGCTGACGCAGACTGCCGAAGCGGTGCTTACGCAGGTAAGTCAGCCGGCCCAGGCTGCACCGGGTGTGCAGGCAGCCGTGAAGAAGTAGTTTTCGAAGTGTGGTAGTGACAGGGGCACGGTCTTGGGAGGAAGATCGTGCCCTTTTCATTGAATGCAGAAGTCGGAAGTCAGAATGCAGAAGTGAAAGCCTGTAAGAGACCTTTACTTCTTCATTCTGACTTCTTCATTCTGACTTCTTCATTCTGACTTCTTCATTCTGACTTCTTCATTCTGACTTCTTCATTCTGACTTCTTCATTCTGACTTCTTCATTTCACGTTCTATCGCGGTTTCCTATTCGAGTATGCTCTCTCGGATGTGTTCTCTCAGGCACATCTTTCCAGTGTTGCTCCGTGCTATCCTTCGCGTGCTGATTTTTCCAAATGCTCAGGAAAAATCGTTTTTTTGGGAGACGAGGGCAATCATGAGAGAGCACAGTCTGCGATCGTTCGTTGTGGCGATGTTGGGATGGCTTTGCCTGTCGGGAGCCGTCATGCAGGCCCAGTGGAAGCCGCTGAACCCCGTACAGAAAGTACAGCAGAACGCTGACGGGGCGACGTTCACAATGGGCACGGGGACACTGAAAATCCAGGTGTGCTCCGACGCGATTGTGCACGTGCTGTATTCGCCGACCGCGACATTTCCAAAGAAGACCGATTTCGTGGTGGTCAAAGAGAGCTGGCCGCCGGCGAAGTTCACGTTGCAGGCGTCGGACGAGGCGGTGACGATCAGCACTTCGCTGGTGAAGCTGACGGTAGGCAAGAAAGATGGGTCCATTGCGTACTCGGAAGCCAATGGCGGGCCGCTGGTGCAGGAAGCGAACCGCAGCCTGACGCCCGTCAAGGTGAATGGGGAGGATACGTATCGGGCGGAGTCGTTCTTAACCGTGTACGGGTCGCGCGAGGGGTTGTACGGGTTAGGGCAGCATCAGGCCGGCGTGTGGAATTACCGCGGCGAGTCAGTGGACATGACGCAGGACAATGCCAACATCTCGGTGCCACTGATGGTCTCGAGCAAGGGTTATGGCATTTTCTGGAACAGCATGGCGCGAAGCCGGTTCAACAACCGGTTCCCCAATTATCTGTACATCAGTTCGGAAGTGGCCGACGTGCTCGATTACTACTTCTTGTATGGTCCGGATTTCGACAAGATCATTGCCTCGTATCGCGAGCTGACGGGACAGGCTCCGATGTTTGGAAAGTGGGCCTATGGATTCTGGCAGTGCAAGAACCGCTACAAGACGCAGGACGAGATTCTCGGAGTGGCGAAGAAATATCGTGACCTGCACATCCCGGTGGACAACATCGTGCAGGACTGGTTCTGGTGGAACCGCAAGGGCGAGTTCACATTCAACAAGAATTACCCGGATCCGAAGGCGATGATCGATCAGCTGCACGATGAGCACTTCCACCTGATGATTTCCATCTGGCCGTTTTTCGAGCCGGGATCGACGAATTACGACTTCATGGAGAAGAAAGGATGGTTCATTGACAAGTTCAAGATGGCGAAGCCTCCCTATCATGCGAATGGCATGGCGGTGTATGACGCAACCAATCCCGAGGCGCGAAAGTATTACTGGGACCTGGTGAATAAAGGTCTGTTCAGCATCGGCGCCGACGCGTGGTGGATGGATACGACTGAGCCCGAGACCGAGGGGCAGGAAGACAATATTCAGTTGAATCACAAGTTGTTTGCGGGGAGCGGGAACAAATTTGTAAATGCGTATTCTCTGCTGGATACGGGCGCTGTATATCAGGGGCAGCGAGCGGCTTCGGATCAGAAGCGGGTGTACATTCTGTCGCGATCGGCATTTGCGGGATCGCAGCGGAATGCGGTGACGGCGTGGTCGGGCGATATTGTTTCGGACTGGGTGAGTTTCCGGCGACAGGTTCCGGCGGGACTGAACTTCGCAGTTTCGGGCATTCCCTACTGGACGACCGACGTCGGCGGATTTGTGTTTGGAACTCCTACGGATCCCGGATTCCGCGAGTTGTTCGTGCGCTGGTTCCAGTTTGCGACATTCAATCCGATTCTGCGGGTGCATGGAACGCGCAATCCGGATGAGAACGAGTTGTGGTCGTACGGGCCGGATGCGCAGAAGATCCTGGTGAACTTCGACCGGCTGCGCTACCGGATGTTGCCATATATCTATTCGCTGGCGTGGAAGACTACGAGCGAGAGCTATACGCCGATGCGTCCGCTGGTGATGGATTTCCGGACGGATCTGCGGGCTGCGAACATCGGCGATCAGTTCATGTACGGGCCGTCGTTTCTGGTGAACCCGGTGACGGAACCTGCGGTGAACACGCGCCCAGTCTATTTGCCCGACGCGAAGTGGTACGACTTCTGGACTGGGTCGGAGTTGGCGGGTGGACAAACGCTGAACGCGATCACTCCGCTGGATCGCTTGCCCTTGTATGTGCGGGCCGGATCGATTGTGCCGCTTGGTCCGGATGTGGAGTGGTCCACGGAGAAGGCGGCGGATCCGATTGAACTGCGCATCTATGGCGGAGCTGACGGCGATTTCACCATCTACGAAGACGAGAACGACAACTACAACTATGAGAAGGGCGTGAACGCGACCATTCCCTTGCATTGGGATGATGCTGCGCACACCTTGACGATCGGGGACCGCAAGGGGCAGTTCCCTGGCATGCTGGAGAACCGGACCTTCCGCGTGGTGTTTGTGCGGGAGAACCATGGAGTCGGCGTGAATGCCGCCGACGAGGCGGATAAAGTCGTGCAGTATTCGGGGAAGTCGGTCAGCATTACGCGGTAGAGACGAAACTGGTTCCCGGGCTCACGTTGGGCTGCACCGGGCAATCACGGCGCATCACTGAGTTCGTGCAATGTGACGGACGTCAATGAGGGAGATCGCCTGGGTTTCGCCAACCAGCTCCGCACATCTCCCCCCTCTGGAATTGTTTATCCAATGCTTCAATTTCGAGAGAGAATTGCAGCGTGAAGGAGTATCTGCTGATACGCTGGCGAAAACGATGGCCATTGATCCCTGCTTCGACAGTTGTAGGTGCTATATGGATCGCCCGTAGTTTGACTGTTCACGATGGTAAAGCACTTGGAATTGTGATCTTGGTGGTTTGCTTTGACCTAGTAGGCATTCTTTTCCCGTTTCGTTGGGGCGGGGAAGATTAACCTCTAATGAGTGAAATCGCTGTTCGCAACAGTTGACCTTGTCGCAAAGCCATACTTCGGCGAAACTCTGCTCCATGAGGATTCTCCTTCGTCGCTATTCAATACTGGCCCTTCTCAGCTTCGCTCTCGTAGGGTGCAGGCGGCACACCAACGTAATTGACAGCGTCACTCAGCAACTTCGGAATGGGGCGACTCAGGTGGACATGGGAAACAGTGCCGATTCGTCGTGGGATGAGATGTTTGTCTTCGCCCGGCGGACCATCTCATTAATCCCACTTTGCAGCTCAAAGCGTGTAATCGCCTGATTACAGCAGTTGCCGCCTGTCGGAAGTAGAATGTCCACCACGAGATCTTTATGAAGATCACGCTTGAGGTGGGGAACATCACTGCTGTGCTGGGTCATTAGCGTCAGTGTGGTTTGGGCACAGATGGATGACGAGGTCATTGCAAATAAGAAGTATGAAGCCTACAAGACGAAGGTGATGGCCGGAGACTTAAACATCGACTGGCGGAACTTTCGGCTTAGCGCAGCCTTAGGCCAGGTAAGCCAAGGGTTCGATTCGCAGCCTGTGCATGATCAAGTTGTAGAAGACCTTGCTGCCGGACGATACGAGAAGGCACTAGCCGAGGCACAAACTGTCATAGATCACAACACGGCCATCGCTGAAGGACATCTGTTGGCGATGACAGTGCTGCAAAAGATGGGCAGGAATGAAGACGCCAAGAAACATGAAGCAATCCTTAACGCGATCGGACAATCAATCATGGAGTCGGGTGATGGGGGTTCAGCCGCGACAGCGTGGTTTACCGTTGCTCCAAGCGAGACGTTCGTTTTCGTGACAGAGGCGCTAAAGGCGGAGATCGAGGATCATGAACTTGTTCACGTCAATGGTCACGCGTACGACAAATTGACGGTGCGTGTTCGACAGGGCAAGAAACGAGTCATGTGGTTCAATACCGATACCAATGAGCTATTAAGGGAACGCGCACTGCATCCGAAGGATGCTCCACGATAGCGATGTTGCCGATAGTAATGAGTCGTCGGCAACCCGGAACGGCAATCATGGCCAGTCAGTTGTTGCAACATCGCATTACACTCAGCGACCCACTCGCTGGGAAGGTGTTAGATCCCCCGCACACTGACACGAAAGGACCCTCAAGCGTATAGTTTTTGGCATGTCGCGGACCTTTCAGAAGCCGGAGCAAGGACGAACGGCGCGGTGGGCTACGAAGAAGTTCTATTTCTATGTTATGTGCCTTGGTCGTTGCACTCGTCATGCTGTTTCTGCGTTCAAAAGGTTGGGTGAAATGAACTGCACGAAGCTGCCAGGAGGCACCGTCCGGGTTTAAGTGTCGAAATATCGCCTCTCTGACAATGTCGGCGGTGTCAAGCAACTTTTGAGCGTAGCTCTCCGTGCACTCGGAGAGGAGCGCCATTTTGCTCTGGTTGAAATGGCCGTACCAACCACAGGCTCGCTCGTAATCGTTTTTCAGGTTCAGACTCTCGGTCCGACCCATGCATCTCTTCGGTCACGTACTGCGATCATGATTACTACTTCGAACTCCTCTTCTCAGCAAGAGGAGCGGGACGCCCAATCAATTACTCGATGTTCGACTACACACCATGGCGATGTCCGGGCTGTCCCGCGTGCGAACCGAACTTTTTCAACTGCTCGTAATTCCATTGCTTGCGCATCATCCAGAACAACTGCACAGCCAAGCGGCGGGCCATCGCAACTTTCGCGATCTTGCGTCCGCGCCGCAGCACCAGATGAAAATATTTGCTGCGCCACTCTGGCAGGCTGCGCACCGTCACCTGCGCCGCTTCCACCAGCAGGAAGCGCACGATCGAACTGCCTTGCTTGGTGATGTGTCCCAGGCGCCGGCGATTCCCGCTGGAGTCTTCCAGCGGCACCAGGCCCAGATAACTCGCCACCTGCTTGCCGCAGTGAAAGCGTTCTGCGTCGCCGAGTATCAGCACAAACGCTAGCGCTGTTAACACGCCTACTCCAGGGTGCGTTCTCAGTCGCTGCGCCGCAGGGTAGTTCTCGACTTCGTGTTCGATCGCCTGCGTCAGCTCCGCAATCGATGGATTCAGACGATCCAGCAACTCCAGCAGATCGCGTCGCCGCCGGCTCGCCCACGGAGCCAGTGCGAACGATTCCAATTGCTGCCGTCCACGCTCGCGCCACAACTTTTTCTTGCAGTGCAAGCCTTCGTTCAACGCGACCGCTTGCAGTTGATTCATGACGCGCGTGCGCGCCTGCACCATGCGGTGCCGATGCCACAACAGTTGCCGCAGATCCCGGTTCTCCCAACTCGGTACCCAGATCTTCGGAAAGTCATCTTTCAGCATCAGCTGCAGAATGTGCTGCGCATCCTGGCGATCCGTCTTCTGCTTCCGGCCCCGCTTCGCACGGATCACCGCCGCGTCGCCGATCCACAACCCAAACTGCAACTCGGCTATGAATCGTTCGAACCAGCGTCCGTGCCCGCTGGCCTCCATGCCGATGCGCACGGTTTCATTTGCACTCGCCAGAGCACGGTAGAACTTCTCCGCCTCGCCAGGATGTGCGAGCCGTTTCTCCTCGACCTCTCCGGTCGTGGTATTGAGCAAAGCAATTTGTTGAAACTCGGGATGGAAATCTACTCCTATAATGATCATCGTTCGGCTCCTTTCTCCCGAGCCTGTTGGTTGGTTTTGCCACCTCCAACTCTAACCCGGGTGCGGGAGCCGACATTGTCATGGAATCAATTACACGCAATATAAAAAGGCGCCCACTTTTGCGGTAGGTTGAGATTGTTCGCATCGCCAACCTAGCGAAAGGGAGCGCCTTTATGAGTCAGGAAAAGTATATCGGCATGGACGTGCACCAAGCCACCATCTCGGTGGCGGTGATGGATGCGCAAGGCAAGCTGATTATGGAATGCCTGCTGGAGACCAAGGCAGCCACGATTATCGGGTTCATCCGAGGACTGCACGGGACTCTGGCTCTGACCTTCGAGGAAGGCACGTCCGCGGCCTGGCTACACGATCTTCTGAAACCCCACGTGAGCCGGCTGGTGGTCTGCGATCCGCGAAAGAACGCTCTTTTGAAGGATGGCAACAAGAGCGACCGGATCGACGCGCGCAAGCTGGCGGGGTTGTTACGCGTTAACCAACTCCATCCCGTGTATCACGGAGAGCACGGCGTTCGTACCTTGAAAGAACTGGGACGCAGTTATCTGACCATCACCCAAGATGTCACCCGCGTCATGAATCGCATCAAAGCTCTGTACCGCAGTTGGGCGATTCCCTGCGCGGGTGCAACCGTCTACTCTCCCCGTCATCGCGCCGAGTGGTTGGCTAAGATCACTGAACCAGGAGTGCGGGTTCGCGCCGAACGGCTCTATCAGCAGCTCGATCTGTTGCAGCCGCTACGTCTGGAAGCACGACGCGAGTTAGTGGCAGAAAGCCACAAGCATCCGGCCGTGAAGTTACTGCGCCAGATTCCTTCGATCGGTCCCATTCGCTCGGCTTTGCTGGTGGCCTTGCTGCAAACCCCGGACCGTTTTCGTACCAAGCGCCAACTGTGGGCCTACAGTGGTTTCGCAGTCCAGACCCACGACAGCGGGGAGTACCGTTCGGTGCGCGGCAAACTGCAACGCAACCGCGAGCGCATGACGGTTCGCGGTCTGAATGACAACCACAATCGGGATCTGAAGAATCTCTTCAAAAGTGCCGCCATCTCGGCCAGCACACGTCCTGGCCCTCTGCGCGACTTTTATGTAGCTCGAGTGGAGAAAGGGATGCGGCCGACCATGGCTCGTCTCACCTTGGCTCGCAAGATCGCCGCCATCAGTTTAACCATCTGGAAGAAAGGAGCAGAGTTCGATCCCCAGCAATTACAGCGACAAGCAGCTTGAGCATCTCTGAAAAGGCTTTTCCATCTCTGCGGTTTACTCCGCTGGTGGGCGGTCGGGTTCTGCAGATGCTCGGTTCGAGGGTGAGTATCAGTCAATGAGATCGGCTTCACGTGCTTCGGCACCGAGTCACCCATTACACGCTATGCCCCCTCGGATAACCAGAAATAGCAATAGGCCACGAGCCTCGGATAGAACCATGGTTTAACATCGTCCTGCTTGCCGCGTCTTGCACACTCGAGCTTTGCCACCAGCAGCAGAGAAACCTCATGAGAATAGGACAGCACGCCAAACCTCTTCGGGGATCACAAAACAGAGTGGGCTGGATATCCAGAGAGAGACTCCTCCAGTCGAGGCGGAGCTTTTTTCTTGACATCCCTTTTTATAGAACTCATTATCAGGTCAATAAGCGTTATCGCCCGCTTAAGTCATCTGCATTCTCCATTACCTGCCCGCTGTGATGGGACGCACTGCAGAGAACGCAATCGAAGAAGTAAAACTGTGGGCTGACGGTGTCCAGTAGTGCCCCGCCTACCCTGCTAGACACGGCGGCCCAAATACTTCTAATTCTTAAGAGGCGCGACAATGAACCAATCCCTCTCAATTGTCTTAATCGTGTGTTTTTGCTTTGAGGCTCTGTGGGCAGGCGTGGATAGCCAAAAAACGATGTACGTCGGAGGCACCGTCAGCTCAATCAAAGAGCAAACAGAAGGAGTTTCATCCACCAGCGACGAGAAGGTTTTCCTGTTTGATTACGGCAAGAGCAAACTCCAGATTCCTTACGATCGAATCGAGAGTCTCGAGTATGGGCAGAAGGTTGGCAGACGTGGCGGGGTTGTCAGCCGATGGGTTATCACAAAGAAGCGCAAGCATTACCTGACGATCAATTACAAAGACGAGAACGGCACTCCGCAGGCGGCGGTGCTGGAGCTCGGTAAGGACATTGTTCACATAACGCTCGCTGCCCTGGAAGCGCGCAGCGGCCGCAAGATTGAGTACGAGGACGAAGAAGCACGGAAGAGTGGCAGCGGAAATTAGCAGTCCCGGCCCGACGACTTCATAGATGTAGCGAAATCGCGATTTCACTCAAAACCGCACGGCAGGGTCTGAATCGAAATTACTTGCTTTCGACAGCTGTCATCCGATCATTTCTGACCAGATATCGTATAGCTCCCGTAATCGTTTGCCGTCCTTTGTCTTTGCCGCCATGCCATACGCCAGCGTTTATGACCATGCGCACGGGGTTGAATGCACTTTTGCCAAAGCCAATTAACGCTGGCTGCCCATAGTCGATGAATCTCTTGCTGCCAAACGTTTGGCCCCACTTTAGCGTCGGATGATTGCACAGGAACACTTGGCTAAGATACATTCCCACGTCCATGCAAAGTGAGATCGTGCGATCCGTTAGCTCGCCATCAGAAGACCATTCCCTGACATGCAGAGGTATCTTGTCCCATTCCTCTTGCGTATGCGACCTTGCTTTGACCTGAGTCCTAAGCCAGTTGCCCAACGAGTTTAGCGAATCTGGTGTTTTGTCCGGCTTCCAATCCTCAAAGCCCGACGAATTTGTGACGCCTCTCGTGAGTTCCTCGACCCGCTGCGGCATCGCCTCAAGGAACCACTGCTTGTAGTCTTTCAGCTCTTTTCGCGACATCTCTTCGAACTTGAGGGTCCTGAACGGCGGTCGGATCAGGTTGTACGTTGTTTCCACGCGAGCCAAGTGTACGAGGGTAGGTAGCTGGTGCAACATCGCCATTGCACTCACTGACCTTGTTTCGAGACCTCAACAATTCTCTTGACTCGGGATGGCTTCTGGTCCAATATGGCGTTAGACGACATGTCGTCGGAGGATATATGGAGACGCTGCCGCTTACCGAGCCTGTGCTGCTCATCCTGATGAGCCTGGCGGGAGAGCCGCGGCATGGGTACTCGATCCTGAAAGACGTCGAGCGGATGAGTAATGGCCGCGTCGTCCTGAGTACTGGAACGTTGTACGGAGCGCTGCGGCGGCTGCTGGAGGATGACTGGATTGAGCGCTTTGAAGAATCCGAAACACCGCGGGGACGGCAGGCTTACCGGCTGACGCCGCAGGGCCGGCGCAACCTGCAAATGGAAGTGGACCGAATGAAGCATCTCACGCGGCTGGCAACCTTGCGCGTTGCGGCCGAGGAGCGTTGATCATGGTCGGCGTTTATCAGAGGCTGCTACGGCTCTATCCTGTTGAACACCGCCGCGAGTTTGGCGAGGAGATGTGCGGGGTGTTTCAGGATGCGTCTTCCGAGATAGCAGCCGAAGGGCTGCTCGCGCGTCCGGTATTCCTGGTCCGCGAATATTCGGGATTACTGCGCGGCGCGGCTCACGAGCACCTGCGCTGCTTTGGTGTTCTTAATGTCGGAGGGCTGCTTTCGGCAAGGAGGTTTGATATGCGAAACGGATTTCGTTTTCCAAAATCCACGGCGATTCTGATGATGATCATTCTGCTTGGGATCCTCATGGCAATACAAAAAGGAGAAAACATCGCGTATTCGCTGCCTCAAGTGAGTCAGCCCATTGCGCCGATTCATCCGGTGCATTCCGGCCTGCTGCCGCCGATCCCGCTGTTTTTCGCTGCCTTCTATGCGGCCGGATTGCTGGGATGGGCGATCCTGTTTGCGCTGCGGCGATCAGGCGTGCACCGGCTGGACAATATACCGGGACAGTCGAAGTAACGCACTGGCCTCATAGCCGATTGCGAGAGAGCAGATTCCTCCGCTGCGCGGTCGGAATGACAACTTTGCAGAAGATTAGCTAGCAGACGGGTGTACGGGCTTCGACCAGCATCTTCATTCCGTACTTTGGACGCAGGGTGATCAGCGGTTCGGGTTCGACCTTGTGGCCCGGAATCAGTTTCAACTTCCATTTTTGTCCTAATGTTGCCAGGAGCAAGACACCTTCCATCCAGGCGAAGGATTCTCCAACGCACTGGCGGAAGCCTGCGCCGAAGGGAAAATAGGTGAACTTTGTGCGGCGGGCTTTGGCTTCGGGTGTGAAGCGTTCGGGATCGAAGCGCAACGGCTCGGGGAAGTAACGCGCGTCTCGCTGCATGATGAACTGGCTCATCAGGACCGTTGTCTTCGCAGGGAGCAAATAGTCTCCGAGGCGGAAATCTTTCTGCGCATAGCGGCCCATCGCCCATGCCGGCGGGTAGAGGCGCATGGATTCTGCCATCACCATCTCTATGTAGCGCAGGCGCGGGATGTCGTCGAAGGTCGGCGTGCGTCCGTGCAGCTCGCGGTCAATTTCTTCGTGGAAGCGGAGTTCGCATTCGGGATTCTGCGAGAGCAGGTACCACGTCCAGGAGAGGGCGTTGGCGACGGTTTCGTATCCGGCGAGAAAGATAGTGATGACCTGGTCGCGGAGGGACTTCTCCGACTTGGGCGTGTGCTCGGGAGAGGCGGCGAGCATCATGTCAAGCAGGCTGCCGCTGTCGGAGTGCTGGCGGCGATGGGCTTCGATCATCCGGTAAACGACGGCGTCGATGCGCTTGCGGGCACGAACGAACGCCGCAAGGCCCGGGGGCCGCACGTGCACCAGCCATTCCGCGGCGGGCAACAGCACAAGGAAGTTGTAGAGGCCCATGATGCGGTTGATGGCGTCGGCAAGCTCATTGACTTCGTCGCGGAGGTCGGTGGCGAACAGCGTTCTGGCGACGATGTTGAGCGTGAGATGCATCATGTCGATAGCGATGTCGCGCTGCTCGCCATCGCGCCAGCTATCGCGGGCGCGCACAGCTTCGAGGACCATCGTGTTGGCATATTCCGGAATGCGCTGGCGATGAAATGCGGGTTGCGCGACTTGCCGCTGCGCGCGGTGCTGGGCGCCCTCGGCGGTGATCATTCCTTCTCCGAGAAGCATCTTGCTGCGCTGGACGGTGCGTTCCTTGATGAAATTATCGTTCTGCACGACGAGAATTTCGCGAATGTAATCCGGATGGTTGAGGAAGAGGATGTGATTCCATCCGATCTTGTAGTGAGCGATGTCTCCGTAGGTGTCGACGAGGTGCTGGAAGAGGAAGATCGGGTTTGCGGGACGGAAGCGGCGAAAGGCCAACCAGAGCAGGTTGCGCTGGAAGCCGGGCGGGAAGCGGTATTCGGGGCGGCGAAGTTCGTTCTGGGCGGCGGTGGCCATTGATGCAAGTGTAAACCGGGTAATAGTTCAATAGGACGAGGCCGAGAGAGGAACTGGGCAACAATTTTCTCCTGATGCAAACTTACGAACCACGGCAAGCGTCGAGGTGGATGGCTTATCGTCGGTGGATTCGACCGGTTGCGCCGGATGATCCGACGGGGTGATCCGGTTCGGGCGGGTGTGAGGGCACCACCGGGGCTTCACGGCCTGACTAGGGAACGTGCGAAGCGATTCAACAGCAGTAGCCCACAGCTCACAATGTGAGGCGTTCTTGTCTGCGACATCAGAGGGCCTTGCCGTCGTACGGTCCCTCACGGCGGCTTCGCCGCCGTTCAGGATGACATCGCAGAATTGCGGCATTCGCCTATCGAGGTATTCGCCGCGGGCCGGTTACTTCACTGCGGCTGCTGACTTCTCTAATTGATCCAGTTCTGCCAGGACTTCCGCGCTGTGCTTGGCTGGATCGACGCTCGTGTAGACTTTCGCGATTTTTCCTGTGGGATCGATCAGGAAGGTGTGCCGGGCGGCGAACTTGGCGACTCCTAGATTCGTCACGGAACCGTAGGAATTCATCACAGTATGGTTTGTGTCCGCCAGGAGTTTGAAATTCAGGCCTTCTTTCGCGCAGAAGTCTTTGTGCGAGGCCACGCTTTGCCCACTTACACCCAGGACCACGGCGTTGCGTTCGGCATACTTCGGTTGGTCCACCTGAAACTGGTGGGCTTCGCGGGTTCAACCCGGGGTCTGATCTTTGGGATAGAAATAGAGGACGACCCACTTGCCGCGGTAGGCTTTGAGGCTGACTGGGGAACCATCTTGCGACGGCAGTGTGAAGTCGGGAGCTTCCTGGCCGACTTGCGGACCGGCGGAATGCGAAAGGAGGCGCGGCACGAGAAGGACTGCAATGATCACGACCAGGATTAAGAGGACGATTCTTAGCATGAAAGCCCCTCCTGCAAAGCTGCCGTGTGCTGGTGGCGAGAGGACAGCAGGTTCCTCGTGGCTTCGCGACTCGGAATGACAAAACTCATCGCCCCTCTGGAACCCGCTGGCACTCTCCGAACTTCTCGCGACTGGCGCAGATGATTCTAAACCTAATCTGGAAACGTTTCCGGCCCTCAAAAATCCGCGCAATTGATATGATGGAAGGTTCCGCAATCCTGTGGGGGATAATCAGACGTGGCTCAGACTGAAACTGACGGGCTAGAAGTGTTGGAAACCAGGGAGTGGGTGGATTCCCTGGATTATGTGCTGTCTCGCGGCGGGCCGAACCGGGCTGGCCGTTTATTGCAGCAACTGGCGTTGCATGCGCGGCGTGAAGGCGGCATCAACCTGCCGTTTACGGCGACTACGCCGTATCAGAATACGATCCCTTCGAAGCAGCAGCCGCCCTTTCCGGGCAGCCAGGAGATGGAGCGGAGGATCAAGAGCCTTGTCCGGTGGAATGCCCTGGCCATGGTGGTGCGCGCCAACAAGATTCAGGAAGGCATTGGCGGGCATATTTCGACGTTCGCGTCGGCGGCGACTCTTTACGAGGTAGCGTTCAATCACTTCTTCCGCGCGCAGACCGAGACGGGCGATCGCGACATTGTTTACTTCCAGGGACACGCGGCTCCTGGAATTTATTCGCGGGCTTATCTGGAAGGGCGGATCTCGAAAGAGAAGCTGCAGAATTTTCGCCGAGAGCTGAAGCCCGGCGGCGGATTGAGTTCGTATCCGCATCCGTGGCTGATGCCGGATTTCTGGGAGTTCCCCACCGTCTCGATGGGATTGGGGCCGATCCAGGCGATTTATCACGCGCGATTCATCAAGTACCTGGAGAATCGCGGGCTGAAGCAGTCCACTGGGGGGAAGGTTTGGGCGTTCCTGGGCGATGGCGAGATGGATGAGCCGGAGTCGCTGGGTTCGATCACGCTGGCATCGCGCGAGAAGCTCGACAACCTGATCTTCGTGGTGAACTGCAACCTGCAGCGGCTGGATGGTCCGGTGCGCGGCAACGGAAAGATCATCCAGGAACTGGAAGCGATCTTCCGCGGCGCGGGCTGGAACGTGATCAAGTGCATCTGGGGCTCCGACTGGGACTCTCTGATCCAGAACGATCGCGACGGGCTGCTAGTGCGCCGACTGGGCGAAGTCAGCGATGGACAGTACCAGAAGTATTTCGTGGAGAGCGGAGCGTACTTCCGGCAGAACCTGTTCGGGAGCGATCCGCGGCTGCTGAAGATGGTCGAGCATCTGTCGGACGATCAACTGTCGCGACTGCGGCTGGGCGGGCATGATCCGATCAAGGTGCATGCGGCGTTCCGGGCGGCGGTCGATCACACTGGATCTCCGACCATTGTCCTTGCCAAGACAATTAAGGGTTACGGGCTGGGCGAGGCGGGCGAAGGCAAGAACATCACCCACCAGCAGAAGAAGCTGAATGAAGACGAACTGGAGATGTTCCGGTCGCGCTTCGGAATTCCAATTCCGGATGACGAGTTGCATGAGGCGCCGTTCTACCGTCCGGCGGACGACAGTGCGGAGATCAAGTACATGCAGGCGCGGCGGCAGCAGTTGGGCGGATACATGCCGCAGCGCAAAGTGCGCGCGACGCCGCTGAAACCATTCCCGGATTCGACCTTTGAGGAATTCAACAAAGGCACGGACGGACGCGAAGTCTCGACCACGATGGTGTTCGTGCGGCTGCTGGCGAAGATGCTGCGCGATCCGGAACTCGGCAAATACATTGTGCCGATTGTTCCGGACGAGGCACGCACGTTCGGAATGGAAGCGCTGTTCCGGCAGGTCGGAATCTATTCGAGCGTCGGACAGAATTACGAGCCGGTCGATATGGACACGCTCCTTTATTACAAGGAGGCGAAGAACGGGCAGATTCTGGAAGAAGGAATTACGGAGTCGGGCTCGATGTGTTCGCTGATAGCGGCGGGTTGCGCGTACGCGAATCACGGAATCAACACGATTCCCTTCTTTATTTATTACTCGATGTTCGGGTTCCAACGGATTGGGGATTTGATCTGGGCGGCGGCCGACATGCGCTGCCGCGGATTCCTGATCGGAGGAACTGCGGGACGCACGACGCTTGCGGGTGAAGGATTGCAGCACCAGGACGGACACAGTCATGTGCTGGCGCTGCCGGTGCCGAATCTGCATGCATATGATCCGGCGTTCGCGTACGAAATCGCCATCATCATTCAGGACGGCATCAAGCGGATGTACATCGATCAGGAATCGATCTTCTATTACCTGACCGTGACGAACGAACCGCTACCGATGCCAGAGATGCCGGGCGATTGCCGCGAGGGCATTCTCAAAGGCCTTTACCGGTTCAAGACTTCTGCGAAGAAAGATGCGAAGCTGCGGGCGCAATTACTGGGCAGCGGCACGATCATGTACGAAGTGCTGAAGGCACAGCAGATTCTGGAACAGACTTATGGCGTCGGCTGCGACGTTTGGAGCGTTACGAGTTACAAGGAACTGTATCGTGACGCGAACGACTGCGAGCGCTGGAACATGCTGCATCCGGGCGAGCAGGCGAAGGTTCCGTACGTCACTCAGACATTGAAGGACGCGCAGGGACCGTTCATTGCGGCTTCGGACTACATGAAGGTGCTGCCGGAGAGCTTAAGTAAGTGGGTGCCAGGACAACTGGTATCGCTGGGTACGGATGGCTTCGGACGCAGCGAGAGCCGGGCAGCTTTGCGCGACTTCTTTGAAGTCGATGCCAAGCACATTGTGCTAGCGACGCTGGGTGCGCTCGCGCGAGAGAAGAAGATTGGCAATGACGTGGTGAAGCGCGCGATCCAGGATTTGGGGATTCATCCCGACAAGGCAAATCCGGCAGTGAGTTAACGGAATTCTGCCATTGAGTGCTCGGGCGATTGAGCGATTACACTCGAATGGTGGACCTTCATTTTCAATCACTCAATGACGAAATCTAAAAATGACTGAATTGATTGAATTCAAGCTTCCCGAGCTGGGAGAGAACATCGAGCAGGGCGACTTGGTTCGCCTGATGGTTGCGCCGGGCGCGAAGGTGAATGCCGGCCAATCGGTGATGGAACTGGAGACAGACAAGGCCGTGGTGGAAGTGCCTTCGTCGGTCAGCGGAACCGTGCAGGAGATCCGCGTCAAAGAGGGCGACAAGATCAAGGTCGGGCAGGTGATCTTTACAGTCGATGGCGCGACTGGTGCTCCGACTGCTGCTCCCGGTCAGGCAACTGCTGCCCCACCGCAGAAGCCCGCACCTATTCCCACACAAGCTGCGCCGGCCACGCCCGCTGCAGTTAGCGCCGCGCCGGCGGCATCTGCTGTCGCCAATCCCGGAGCCACTGAATTCAAATTGCCGGAACTTGGAGAGAACATCTCGCAAGGCGATCTGGTGCGGTTGATGATTGCTCCGGGCACAAAAGTATCTGAAGGGCAGCCGGTGATGGAGTTGGAGACGGATAAGGCCGTCATTGAGGTGCCTTCGTCCGTGAGTGGCGTTGTGAAGGAGATTAAAGTCAAGGAAGGCGAGAAGATCAAGGTGGGCCAGGTGATCTTCACGCTCGAAGGTGGCGCCGCACCGGTGACACCTGCGCGTCCCAGCACTGCGCCGGTCGAGCATGTTTCCGGACAGCATGGGGCACGATTGGCGTTTCAGGCGGCGATTCGCGCTGAGGGGAAGACCGAAGAGCAGGCCCTGCCTCCGGATCAGCCCCATGCAGCCGTGGCTTCCTTCAGCATGCCGGCGCAATTGGGGAAGGTCGCGGGGACGGAGCATCGTCAACCGGTACCGGCTGCGCCGCACGTGCGCCGATTGGCGCGCGAAGTGGGCGTCGATATTTATGAAGTGAAGGGATCTGGGCCTGGCGGACGCATCAGCGAAGATGATGTGAAGGCCTATGCGAAATCGCTTTTGACTGCTGCTGTGAGTGCGGTGCAGGCGCCTCGCGCGGGACATTTCGCGCAACCGCAGCTTCCGGATTTCTCGAAGTGGGGAAAGATTGAACGCGTTTCCATGCGCGGGGTTCGGCGCAAGACGGCCGAGCATCTGGCAGAGGCGTGGAACACGATTCCGCACGTCACGCAGCATGATCGCGCGGACATTACGGAACTCGAGCAGTTGCGGGCGCGGTTCGCTCCCAAGGCAGAAGAAGCCGGCGGGAAAATGACCGTAACGGCCATCGCGCTGAAGGTTTGCGCGGCGGCGCTGAAAGTATTTCCGCAGTTCAATGCCAGCATCGATATCGATAAAGAAGAGATCGTTTACAAGCAGTACATCAATATTGGTGTTGCGGCGGATACCGATCGCGGTCTGCTGGTGCCGGTGATTCGCGAAGTCGATAAGAAGAACATTGTCGAACTTGCGGTTGAGCTGTCGGGACTGTCGAAGAAAGCGCGAGATAAGAAGCTTGCTCCGTCCGATATGGAAGGCGGGACGTTCACGATCACGAATCTCGGCGGCATCGGAGGTGTGGGGTTCACGCCGATTGTGAATTATCCAGAAGTAGCGATTCTTGGATTGTCGCGCTCGCGGATGGAGCCGGAGTGGATCAACGGGAAGTTTGAGCCACGCCTGATTCTACCGTTGTCGCTCTCGTATGATCACCGGCTGATCGATGGCGCGGACGCCGCGCGCTTCCTGCGCTGGATCGCTGAGGCGTTCGAGCAGCCGTTTTTGTTATCAGTACAGGGATAATCAAATCGACAACCACGAAGGACACGAAGGGGCACGAAGGAAGAACTTCAAGGCTAGACTGTTTTCCTTCGTGAAACTTCGTGTCCTTTGTGGTTCAGGGCTCTTATGTCTGAAAACGCTAATTTGAATGTTGCGGTCATTGGCGGCGGTCCTGGTGGGTATGCCGCTGCGTTTCTTGCTGCCGATCTGGGCATGAACGTCACGCTGATCGATCCGGAACTGAATCCCGGGGGCGTCTGCCTCTATCGCGGATGCATCCCGTCGAAGGCGCTGCTGCATGTCGCCAAACTGATCGAGGAATCGCATCAGGCGAAGGACTGGGGCATCGAGTTCAACGCGCCGAAGATTGATCTTGCGCGGCTGCGGTCGTTTAAAGAAGGGGTGGTCAAGAAGCTTACCGGCGGCCTCGGAGTTCTGTCCAAGCAGCGCAAGGTTCATTACGTGCAGGGGCGTGCTGTATTCGAGAACTCAACGACCCTGCGGGTGACTAAGGCCGACGGCTCGGAAGAGTCACTGAGCTTCGATCGCATCATCATTGCTGCCGGATCGCGTCCGGCGGTTGTGCCGAGTCTGAAGCTCGATACGCCGCGCATGATGGATTCGACCGGCGGACTGAACCTCGAAGACATTCCCGGGACGCTGCTGGTGGTTGGCGGTGGATATATAGGGCTGGAATTGGGATCTGTGTATGCGGCGCTCGGGACGCGCGTGACGGTCGTCGAGATGCTGCCTGGGTTGCTACCTGGAGCGGATCGCGATCTTGTGGCTCCACTTCATAAGCGGCTGGAGAAGATGTTCGAGGCGATTTTGCTGAATACGACGGTTGCAGCAGTCAAGGATGAGGGCTCGACGATTCGCGCCACTCTCAAAGCGCAGGATGGGACTCAGCAGGAGAAGGTCTTCGATCGCGTGCTGGTCTCAGTGGGACGAAAGCCGAATTCGGAAATCCCTGGCCTCGATAAGACTGAGGTCAAAGTTGGGCCGAAGGGATTCATTCAGGTCAACAGGCAATTGCAGACCGATGATCCTGCCATTTACGCGATTGGGGACGTCGTGGGTGAACCGATGTTGGCGCACAAGGCTTCCCATGAGGGACGCGTAGCGGTCGAAGCCATCGCGGGACATAAGGTCGCCTTCGAGCCGAACGCGATTCCTGCCGTGGTCTTCACCGATCCAGAGGTCGCGTGGGCGGGACTTACCGAGACGCAAGCGCAGAAAGAAAATCGCGAGATCAAAGTGGCGAAATTCCCGTGGGCAGCTTCGGGGCGCGCAATTACGCTGGATCGTCCTGAGGGGATGACGAAGTTGCTGATCGATCCGCAGAGTGAGCGCGTGCTGGGTGTGGGCATTGTGGGTGCAGGTGCGGGAGAGATGATCGCGGAGGGAGTGCTTGCCATTGAGATGGCGGCGCTCGCCAGTGATATCGCCATGACCATTCATCCGCATCCGACGCTGTCGGAAACGGTGATGGAATCCGCAGAAGTGTTCTTCGGGACGAGCACGCACATCTACCGTCCGAAGAGAGGGTAAACGGCCGCCGCTGTGGTCTGCATTCAGAGAACGCAGAGATCCATCGCTTCGCTGAGGATGCCAGAATCGATCAGCTGGGAGTGCAGCGCTGGCACTCCTCCTAGGCTCCTCCGATACAATTAGAGCTCGCAAAGTGCCGTGATTGTTCCAGCAGACCCGCATCCTTCGCGGGAGACGAATATGCCTCTATTGCGTAAAACCGTTCTGATTTTGGCGCTGTGTCTCTCGGCCGGAATCGCGATCTCGGCTGTGTCGGGACTCACGCAGACAGCACCCGCATCGACTCCCGCAACGTCAAACAGCGCGCTGACTGACCCGCTGGGGCGTACGACGCCTTCGAATACCGTGCTTGGCTTCCTGAAAGCGGCCCAGGCTGGAGACTCTACGATAGCGGCGCAGTACCTGCAGATGAATGCGGCGCGCCGACAGTCCGAAGGCGAGCAACTCGCCACCAAGCTGAAGTTTGTGCTCGATCACGCGTTTAGCGGCAATCTGAACCGGTATAACCAGGCGGAAGGAACGCCGCAGGAGGGAGTTCCGCTCGGGCGGCAGAAGCTGGGAACGATGTCGGCCGGAGATGTGGAAGTTGATCTTGATGTGGTGCGAGTGAATGATCCGAGCGCCGGCAAAATCTGGCTGATTTCTTCGGATACCGTCGCCAAAGTTCCCGAGCTATACGACCAGGTGCAAGCGCGGCAGGTCGAAAGTAAACTGCCGAGCGTGCTGGTGAAGCATCAGTTCGCCGGCATGCCTTTGTGGCAATGGCTGGCGATGCTGCTGGCAATTCCGATCGCAGCCGGATTGGGCTGGATCGTACTGTACATATTCGAGATTCCATTACGGTGGTGGGCACGAAGGCGCGGGCAACTGGATGTCGCGAACTGGCGTTCGGTATCGGGGCCTGCATGGCTGCTGGCGGGCACTATCATTCACCAGATTTTCATTGTGTATCTGCGGATGCCGCTGCTGCCGCGGCATTACTACTTTCAGGTCACATCGATTGCGCTAATCCTGAGTGCCACCTGGATCGTGTGGCGATTTGTGCGCTGGTCGCTGCACCGGGTGCGAATGCGCGCGTTGGCGCGCGGCCACGGGGGCACGGGATCGCTCATGCTGCTGGGCGAGCGAATCCTGAAGGCCGTCATATTTGGCCTGGGCGTTCTCGCGATTCTGGGCAATCTGGGCTTCAACATGAGCACGGCTTTGGCCGGCCTCGGTATCGGTGGACTGGCGATCGGCTTTGGCGCGCAGAAGACGATTGAGAACCTGTTCGGCGGCGTCTCGGTATTAGGCGATGAAGTTTTCCGGGTGGGCGATGTCTGCCGGTTTGGCGACCGCACCGGCGTGGTGGAAGATATCGGATTGCGATCGACTCGAATACGGACCGAAGAACGAACACTACTGGCGATTCCGAACGGCACGGTGGCAACGATCAATCTGGAGAACCTGAGCCGCCGCGACAAGATCCTGTTCAAGACGACCCTCGGCATCCGCATGGAAACGAAGGCCGATCACATGCGCTTTGTGCTCTCGGAAATCCGGAAGCTTCTTTACAGCCATCCGAAAATCGAGACCCAGACCGTACGCGTGCGGCTCACCGAGCTTGCCACTGCATCCCTCAACATTGAAGTGATGGCGTATGTATTGACCAGAGATTTCAACGAATATGCGGCAATTCGCGAGGACCTGCTGCTACGCATGATGGATGTCATGGAAGACTCGGGCGGGGCGCTGGCGTTTCCATCGCAAACTCTCTACATCAGCCGCGATTCCGGTGTGGAGAAAGACAAGGCTGAGCAGGCTACCCGGAAGGTGGCGGAACTCCGCGAAGGAAATAAATTGCCATTCCCGGACTTTCATAAGGACGATATCTCTTCGTTTAAGGGGACGATTCAGTATCCGCCGGAGGATTCGACGCTGCGAAGTTCGGAGAACGATGGGAAGAAACGGTAGGATTTCCGGCAGCATCGGCGAAATGCGCTGCGGAGCTTCACTCCGCTGGACATCCGGGGCGGCTATCGCCACATATTAATTACCAGAATTTAGGAGTGCGGGGCGCGCCAGCGCTTTGCCAGCCAGCCAAGGAAGAGATGGCTTGGGAAATAGATGCAGAGCGGCACTGCTAACAGATAAGCAAACAAGTAAATCGAACCGGAGACCATGTGCTGCTCGTGGAAAAAGAGACCGCGGGCCCAGTTCACATCCAGCTCAGGATGCCAGAAATGGTTGACTGGGATGATAATCCACATCATTAACGTTTGAAGTTTCCAGCCCCGCGCGTCGTAGCCCAGACGCCAGACCGCCCAGAGCAGGAGCGGCGGAGTCAGCACGTGAAACAGGCTGAATAAACGGATCCATAGCGACAGGTGCGGATCGAACATGTAGTCTGTCGCTCCCAAGAAGTGGCCTCCGCGCAACGCCGCGCCGACGAGATCGATGCAGTAGAGAGATTGAAACAGGAGGAGTCCGCAGGCGGCCCAGGAGAAGATCAGCGGGCTTTCCAGCCACAGCGCTATCCCGATCAGAATGTTCCCGACATCGCAGAAGAACAGAAAATTCGCCGGGCCGTATTGCCGCCAGTAGAGAGGCGCCCAGACGACCAGCCAGAGGGTCCAGCCGACCTTGAGCCACAGCGGGACGCGGGCTTTCATCGGCGCTATTGTATGCGAGTTAACTTCTGCTGGCGGAGTAAGGCGGATTCCGCCAATCGGAATGACAACTCTTACTTCGCATCTAACGTTGCTCTGCGGCATTACTGGTCGACGAATGTTACGGTCGCCCATGTACAGAGGTAATTCAACTCTTCCATTTGCGGATTTCGCACAGAACTGGAGCGTTATCGTTTCCGCGAATTACCTGCGTAACTTGATGGTCCTTACGCGTGTACCTAGGATGACCTTGATATGGGTTACCAAGCTCTTCTCTTCTGTCCCGATGAAAAGACCGCTCGTACGGTGACGCAGGTACTGAACGAGCTCGAGTTTGCCGTCGAGGCCTGCATCGAACCGTTCGCTGCAGTCAAGAAGCTGATGGGCCAACACTTCGACGCTGTAGTGGTGGACTGCGATAACGAGCAGAATGCCACCCTGTTGTTTAAGAGCGCGCGCAATTCGTCGTCCAACCAGACGTCGCTTGCCGTAGCCGTAGTGGAAGGTCAGGCGGGGGTAGCCAAGGCGTTTCGCATTGGCGCAAACCTCGTCCTGACCAAACCCATTAATATCGAACAGGCCAAGGGCACGCTGCGCGTAGCGCGCGGATTGTTGCGCAAGGCCGAACCCGGAAAGCCAGGAGTGCCGGCGACGAGCGCACCTGCGGCGGCACCAGTTGCGCCTGCGAAGCCCGCACCGCTGAAACCGATTTCGTCCGTTAAGCCGATCGCCGCTGCGCCAGTTTCGGCGCCAAAGCCAGCAGAAGCACCTGTGTCAAAACAGGCTGCGCCTCAGGCGTGGCCAGCGGCCGCCGCGTCTGCACCAGTTCAGAAGAATCCCGAGCCGCCTGAGATCAGCGTCGAACAGCCCATTTCAGCGCCTGTAACGAGCGCGCCTGCGGCGGTTCCGGTGCAAGAGGTAACGATTGCCGCACCGGCTTCGACGAAACCTGCATTTAGCGTGAGCGCAAGCGGTGCCGCAAGCGCTCCCGCACCGGCCCGAAAGGCTCCTGAGCCCACTCTCATCGAGAAACCGCAAGCGAGTCCGGCGGAAACGCTGTTCGAGAAAACCGATACTGCTTCTGCTGCGTCAACACCGATTGTCGGAGCTGCGCCTTCGTTCACGTTCGGAGCGAGCGCGGAATCCGATTCAGGAAGCGGAACGAAGAAGATATTTGTCGGAATTGCCGCAGTTGTCGTTCTCGCAGCGGCATACTTCGGCTATGCGCAGTTCAAGGGACATTCGAACGCGCCGGCCACCACCGTGGCGACCGCTCCAGCACCGTTGAGTGCGCAGCCGGTGAAGCCAGGCGTTCAGCCGGCTGCGTCCGCGCCAAAAGAGACGTCGGCCAGTGAGATTCCTGGTGGTTCTGCGAAAAACGACGCAGAAGACGCGCCGCAGGACATCACGTTGCATTCGAGTTCGGCTGCAAAATCGTCGAAGGCGGGCTCACCCGCGCCCTCAAAGACTGTGGTGGCTGAAGTCGCTGAAGTTGAAGAACCAGCGCCGATGGTTGTAAAGGGCGGGAAAGTTGCCGCTCATGCATCTAAGGCGACAGCCGCAAATGACATCGCCGCCCCTAGCCTGATTGGGATGGCTCCCGGCACCACTCCACCTCCGAACTTTGTTCCGACAGAGAGTGCATTCAAGCCCGTGCTACAGACACTGAACATCTCGCAAGGCGTGTCGCAGGGGCTTTTGATGAAGAAAGTCGCGCCTTCGTATCCTCCAAATGCACAGCGCATGCGCATTGAAGGAACGGTCGAGTTGCTGGCGACGGTCTCTAAGGATGGAAATATCACCAGGATCAAAGTGCTGAGCGGGGATTCGCAGCTCACCAAGGCTGCCACGGATGCCGTGAAGCAGTGGAAGTACAAGCCGTATCTGCTGAATGGCGAGCCGGTCGAGATTCAGACGCAGGTCACGGTGAACTTCAAGATGCCGAGATAAGTGCAGCACCGGGTGTTTCGGGCCGTGCGAAAGCTCTTCGCATGGCCCGTTTTCATTGGCGCCGAAAAGTCCAGCCAGCCACCGATTGCAACAGCCTGTACGCTTGCAGTCGCGTTAGTGAACTCCAGGAGCGTCGAGACTAGGTCTTCGAGAATGGCTGCTACCTCGTCCGAGTATTCGCTTCAATTGTGGGAAACCCGCCGAGAGGTGGCTGCCGAGCTTGCGAAGGGACAAGTCCTGAGGTCCGGCTGGCCATCCCGCGCACCTGATCCGAGTCGGTTCACCGATCCCTATACGTGCGTCTTTTTGTCTCAGGGCTTCATCTTGCGCCAGCTGTTCGCGCTGCTGACTTTTTAGGTAGGATCTGTCAGTCTGGTTCGGCTTCGCCAGCCACACACACAAACTTCATGGGCTGCTGTTCCCGTTAGCTGATAGGTCGCGCGATCGACGCGCGACGGTGTATTGGATGGACGTACCGCCACGCAGCGGCTGTGGGTCGTGGGTGGAGATGGGCATAGTGTGCAGACTGGCTGACTTGGAACTCAGAGGTCAGGGGTCGGGGGCACCGAATGCGCTACAGTTCGAAGCTGAAACGGTCTCCATGGCGAGGCCCTCAGATCACAGAGCAAACGGTTTGAACTGAACGATTTTCGTGATTCTAAGCCTTGCTACTGCGGTTGCAGCACTTCGTCGATCACCAGTTTCCCCTTTTTCTCGGCGGTGATGACTTTGTGGATTGGGGCATAACCCGTGAGGGTGATGTCGATGACGTAGTTGCCCGGATCGAGCGCTACATCCACCGGAGACCCCTTATCGAGCATGCGCTGGTTCACTGTAATCTGAGCACCCTTGGGCTGCGTGCGGATGCTGACCGTGGCCTGATTCGGATCGGCTTTGCCGCCGAAGAACTTCGACATCTTGCCGACAGTCTTGATGCTGTCGACATTGCCGAGCGGCTTAAGCGCTGGAGCGAAGTTGTAAGTCTGGCCGAGGGTGAACTGGCCATTCATGGTCTCGTCGAGGTATCCCGAGAGACGCACCAGGACAACGTGCTGCCCCTTATTCACACTCACCTGAGCTGGAGTCTTGGTGCCGACATCATGACCGTCCACGTAAATGGAGGCTCCGGCGGGATCGCTCTTGACGATGAGCGTGGCCAGCAAGTTGGTCAGATGAATGGAGACGGCGGCGCGGTTTCCGGCCGTGACATCGACTGTACGGCTGTCGCTGGAGTAACCCGCCTTGCTGACGGTGATCGAGTATTGTCCCGGTTGCAAATTCGGCAAGGAGAATGGCGTGACCCATGTGGGATCGGTCTTGCCATTGATCTGGACCTGTGCGCCCTCCGGGTTGGATTCCACTGCAATCTGGCCGGGGATAATCACGGGGGCGGCGAGTTTCTTCTTTGGGTTGCGAGACTTTGCGGAGCCTGATCGCTGCGTTGCAACTGGCTCCGGAGCCTCTTCCGCAGGCTGGCTTACAACCGGTTCACTTAGTTGCTGGGGCGCGGCGGCCTGAGGCACAGGCTGGCTGGCCTGCGGTTGCACTGGAGTCTGTTCCACAACCGGCTTGGAGACGTGAGTCGCGCCCGGATCATCCTCGCTGCCGAGGTTGTGAATGTAAATGGTCATCCCGATACCGATGATCAGTATGAGAATTCCTGCAGCGGCAAGCGAGTAGAGCATCAGGCGAGGCGGGACGCTCTTAACCTCTTTGATTGCCTTTTGCGCCAATTCGCGCGGCTGGACTTTCGGCTTCTCCTCCTGCTTTGCGGCGCCCTCGAACATGGTGACGGACGGGGCAGGCTGACGCGTGGGCTGGTAGGAAGAGGCCGACGGAGGAGGTGGTGGCGGAGCGATGTAGACCTCTTTGAGCGGCGGCAACTCGGAAATCTCTGAGAAACTAGTGACGCCACCCGCGCCAGATCCGCCTTCTGCCATCATCGGATCGACTGAGATTGTGGGGCCCTCCTCAGCCGGTGCTTCGAAGGTCTCAACTTCGGGCTGATCGACCACGGCGGAGGACAGGGACGCCGAAGGAGCATCAGAATCGGTTTCGTGTTGCGTCGGCGACGAGATGGAGTGCTCGGGAGCCTCGAATTCAGGAACCTGTCGCGAGGTCCTGGATGTTTCACCTGATCCGATTCCGGCGGCAGCCGCAGCGGCTTTGGGTATAGCTTTGGCGACAGCACTTCCTGGAGCCGCAGGTTTGGTCTGTGCAGCCGGGGCCGAACTCGGAACACCGGGTTTTGTCGTAGGGGCGGGACGCGCCGAGGTGGCAGCCGGCTTTGAAGCGCCCACAAATTTCGATTGCGCGCGCGGCTTTCGCTACAGTCGGAACATTCAGTCCCTTGGCCGGTTCAGCTTTTTTGGCAGCCGCGGGCTTGGATTCTTTGCATTTCTCCAAGTCATCGAGCAGTTCCCGTCCGGTCTGATAACGCTCGGCAGGATCCTTCGCCAGCGCCTTCATAATGAGGTCGCTCAGAAGCGGATGAATCTTGGGATTGACATGGATCGGCGCAACGGGCGTACTTTCGACGATGCTCTGGCGAAGAGATTCGATGTCGTCACGGTCGAAGGCCTTGCGCTCAGTGACCATCTCGTAGAACATGGCGCCGACACTGAAGAGGTTCGAGCGGACATCCAAGGATTCGCCGCGCACCTGCTCGGGGGACAGATAGTGCAGAATTGGAGAAAGCCCGTCATCGGCCTTATGGATGAAGTCGCCGATGCCCGAAATGCCATAGCTCAGAATTTTTACCGTGCCATCCCACCCGCACATGATCTTGGCCGGCTCGATGCTGTGATGCACGACGTTGTGCGATGCCGCATGATCGATTCCGTTGCAGAGCTGGCGCCCGATATCGAGCAGGTCCCAGATGGAAAAGCCTTCTTTGCGAGCCAGCATGGTGGCAATGCTGTTGCCCTGCACGTATTCCATCGCGGCACAGAATTGGCCGTCAATTTCTCCGGCGCCGTAAACGTTGGTGATGTTGGGACTGCTCAGAGCTTTAGTGCTTTCGGCCTCGGCCAAGAGTGCGTGTTCGAGCGCCTGGGCACTCTCGCCAAAAGCGCTCAACCGAATTGCTTTGAGCGCGATGGTCTGACCGCTCTCCGGATCGTTCGCCTTATAGACAATTCCTGTTGGCGACTTCGCCAACTCACTCTGGATTTCAAAGTGGCCTAATTTCGTCGACATTCTTGCTGCTCCAATCCACCGCACGCTTATAGCGTCACCGCCCCAAGCACGCGCCGGCACACACACCGGGAATAGCGTAGGGCTAGCATATCGCCGGAGGCGCTGTGCTTCGAGTTACCAAAGTAAGCCGGATCGGCCTATGGATTGAGGAGCTTACAGGCATTCGGAAGTGTATCCGACTGAGTTCAGCGGTGGGAACTGCGGCACGAACCCGGGCTACCGGATAGCCGACACGGCTGTCCCCACATCTTCTATGCCTCGGGGAGCGAGGCGCGGAATCGGGCAACCACAGTTCGTATGTGCTCGATGAGCTCCGGCGGTTCGTGCACTTGAAAAGGAACGCCCAACCAGGCCAGGTGCATGGCTATTCCTTCTACCGAATCAGACCCTGTTTGCAAGAGGCAGGAGTTCTGATCGATCGACTCCAGCACTCCAGCGGAGGCCGGGATGCGCTTGGCGAGGACATCGAGCGGAGCGTGCAGCGTGATGCGTGCGCGAATGGGATATGGAACTTGTGTCAGGGACTTGGAAACGAACTTCGCGAAGTCTCCTTCGGGTGGCTTGCGGGGCGTGAACCGCGTGGATGTCTTCGGCCTGCCCTCGATGCGATCCATGCGGAAAGTGCGCCAGTCTTTGCGAATGCTATCCCAGGCAACGAGATACCAGCGATAGCCGGTGTGCACAAGGCGATGCGGTTCTACGGTCCGCAAGCTTGGAGAGCCCGCACGATCCTGATACTTGAAGCGAATGCACTCGCAGTCGCGGCATGCTCCCGCGATGCTTGACAGCAAGTTCGCATCGACACTGGGGCCGCGTCTTTGGAGAGGAACCACGAATCCGTGCAGAGCGGTAACGCGATGACGCAGCCGCGGCGGCAGAACTTGCTCAAGCTTCAGCAGAGCGCGGACCGAGGCTTCTTCGATACCGCTCACGCCGCCCTGGGCAGAAGTGCGTAATCCCAGCGCCACGGCGACAGCTTCGTCATCATCAAGGAGAAGCGGCGGGAGTGTAGCGCCGGCACCGAGTTGATATCCGCCTTCGACGCCGGAAGTCGAGTGCACCGGATACCCGAGACTCCGCAGGCGATCCACATCGCGACGCAGAGTGCGTCCCGTCACTTCGAGACGGCGCGAGAGTTCCGCGCCTGACCAATAGCGCTGCGCCTGAAATAAGGACAGCAATCGAAGCAGGCGTGCCGAGGTGTTCAGCATGGAACCGCATTGTGGCACAAATCGAGGACCGATTCTGTCCTAAATGACTGCTAATGTCCTCGGCATCGATTCCGCCGTCAGGATCGGATCGGGAAGGAGACATTCATGAAACTCACCGATTTTTTTGTCGCACAACTGGAAAGCGAAGTCGCGAGCACCCGACTGGCGCTTGCAGCGGGTACCCGAAGGGCACAACGACTGGAAGCCTCATGATAAATCGATGCCGCTCGGCTACCTCGCATCGCTGGTGGCGACGATGCCAGCATGGATCGTCAGTATGGTGGACCAGGACCAACTCGACTTGAAGTCGCCTGGCGCGGCAAAATTCAAGCCGCTTGAATGGAAGTCGCGGAGCGAACTCATTGGCGGCTTTCGACGCAGCACATGCAGAGGCACGCGAAGCATTGCAGAACACTACGGATGAGCACCTGATGACGAACTGGCGATTCGTAATCGGTGAGCACGTCGTAAGCAACAATCCGCGTCAGGTGATGATTGCCGACGCAGTGTTCAGCCATCTGGCACATCATAGGGGACAGCTGACCGTCTATCTTCGGCTGAACGAGGCATCTGTCCCCGCCTTATATGGCCCGTCGGCAGATGAGGGCATGGGCTTGCCCGGGCACGAAACGGGGTATTCAAGTACGGAAGCCGTTGCGTAACTTCCCTCCTTAAAACGGCGTTTCAACTGTTATGTCTTTGCTCCGGATGACATTTGTCATCCGGGTGCGATGACGATCTTCACTGGCGTGGTGGAGTGAACCACTGCAGGATGGAATACGTAGCACGAAGTATTAGCAGTGGCGGGAGCAGCCCCATGGCGAGGGGGTTGAATAACGATTTTCTAGCGGTTGTGGGCGGCGAGGTGGATCGTCTATCCTGTTGGCGCTCGGACTCGCTCACCTCCTGTCCCCGGTTCACGATGCCTCTGGAGTAAGCCGATGACGTTAACCCGATTTGTCACCAAGAACGCTTTCCGAAACAAACGACGCAGCGTCCTGACCGTACTGAGCATTGCTTTCTCGCTAGTCCTGCTGACGTTCATGATGACGATCTGGCGGGCCTTCTATCTCGATCAGGGCAGTGCGGAATCGGCGGAGAGGCTGGTGACGCGGCACCGCGTTTCGCTGACATTCACTTTGCCCATGTACTACCGGGACAAGATTCGCGCGATTCCGGGAGTGGAGGCGGTCGTGCCGGTGTCGTGGTTCGGCGGAATCTATAAAGATCAGAAGCCGGAAAATTTCTTTGCGCAGTTCGGGACCGACCCCGATGAATTCTTCAAGGTCTTCCGCGACGTGCAAATGCCCGAGGACCAGATCAAGGCGTGGCAACGGGACCGGCAGGGCGTGATTGTAGATGACTCGCTCGCACAGAAGTACGGGTGGAAACTCGGGGACCGGATCGTGTTGCAAGGAGCGATTTTCCCGGTGAACCTGGAACTGAATATCCGCGGAATCTTCCACTCGGTTCCGGACAACAAATCGGTGTACTACAACGCCAAGTATCTGGAAGAGTCGCTTTCATACTGGAAGGGGCAGGCGGGAACGTTCAGCATTCTGGCGGCCTCGCCTTCGGACGTAGGCAGGATTGCCGAGGTGGTGGATAACATGTTCCGCAATTCACCTCAGCAGACCAAGACCGAAAGCGAGAAAGCGTTCGGGCTGGAGTTTGTGGCCATGCTGGGCAATGTGAAGGCGTTCATTTTGAGCATTTGTTCCGCGGTGGTATTTGCGACGCTGCTGGTATCGGCGAATACGATGGCGATGTCGATCCGCGAGCGTACGCGGGAGGTCGCCGTTTTGAAGACTTTGGGGTTCACCCGGCGTGGGGTGCTGGGTCTGTTTGTGAGCGAATCGGTCGCTCTTTCGCTCGCGGGAGGGGTCATTGGCGGATCACTGGGGTGGGTACTGGTCTATCTGATCACGCATTCCAAGCAGTTCGTCAGCTTTTTTCCCATGAAGGTGACGCCGGAGATCTGGATGGCAGCACTGCTCACCTCGGGCATTGTCGGCTTGCTCAGTTCCGCGCTGCCTTCCTATCACGCTTCGCAGGTCAACATTGTGGAGGGACTTCGCCACATCGGGTGACATATGACGCTGGGCAGTTTCGTACTCCGCAATACATTTCGAAACAAGCGGCGCAGTTTCCTGACGATGATCAGCATCAGTTTTTCGCTTCTATTGCTAACGCTGATGATTTGCATTTGGCGGTCGTTTTACGTGGACCAGGTGGCGCCGGAAGCGGCGCGGCGGCTGATTATCAGGGATCGAGTATCGCTGGCGTTTTTTCTGCCGGAGTATTACCGCGAGAAGATACGCGCTGTACCGGGAATCAATGGCGTAGTCCCAATCACGTGGTTTGGAGGGCGCTACATCGATGATCGTCCGCAACACTTTTTCGCGCAGCTCGGGACTGATCCGGACGAATATTTGAAGGTGGCATCGGACAAGATCATTTCAGAGGATCAGGTCAAAGCGTGGCAGCATGACCGGACCGGCGCCATCGTCGATGTAACGCTCGCGGAAAAGTTCGGATGGAAGATTGGGGATCGGGTCACGCTGCAGGCAAATATCTTTCCGACGAATCTCGATCTGACGATTCGCGGGATCTATCGCCGCGATCCGCCGCAGAATGCGTTGTACTTCAACGCCAAGTATCTGGAGGAAGCCGTTCCGTGGTTCAAGGGGCAGGCCGGCTGGTACGCCGCGCAGGTGGACTCAGCAGACCATGTGGCCGAGGCGTCGAGAATAGTGGATGACATGTTCCGCAATTCCCCGCTGCAGACGAAGACGGAGAGCGAAAAGGCGTTCCAATTGGGATTCATCGCGTCTTTGGGAAATGTGAAGGCATTCATTCTGGGCATCTGCGGCGCGGTCGTGTTCGCGATCATGCTGGTGTCGGCGAACACGATGGCGATGTCGATCCGGAGCCGGACGAGGGAAGTTGCGGTGCTGAAGACACTCGGGTTCACCAGCCGGCGGGTGTTGTCGATATTCGTGAGCGAGTCGGTGGCTCTGTCGCTGAGCGGCGGAATCCTGGGAGTGATGGTGGCGATTCCAGTCATCAGTGGACTGACGCACAGATTTATCGGGCTGGGAGTTCCGCTTGATATGAAAGTGAAATTACCGACGGTCATCCTGTCCTTGGCAACGGCTTTCGTACTGGGCATTGTGAGCGGATATCTGCCGGCGTACAAAGCGTCACACATGAACATTGTGGATGGATTGCGCCACATTGGGTAACAGAGAGAGTTCATCTATGGCGATACCGATCAGCTATAACGTTCGCAACCTCCGACTTCGCAAGGGCCTGACGGTCATGACGGCACTAGGCATTGCCCTCACGGTCACGACTGCGATCTTTCTGATGGCGCTGGTGGCCGGCCTGGATCGCGCTTTCGTCAGCAGCGGCAGCAATTTGAATGTGCTGGTGCTGCGCAAAGGATCGGAGGCGGAACTCTCCGGAGGATTCGATGCCGCGCTTTTCCCTACTTTGAAGACTTTGCCCGGTATCGCCAAAGACAGCCACGGCGAGCCGATGGTATCCGGCGAGTGGGTGGTGGTGATCGTGCTTCCACGCAAAGACGGGACGGGCGAAGTAAATGTGACCGTGCGCGGAATGATGCCCGACGGTCTGGAGATGCGGCAGTTGCCCGACCGAAAAGGCAAGCCGGCGGTGAAGCTCATTGCCGGACGATGGTTCCAGACTGGGCAGCGCGAGGTGGTGGTCAGTTCATCGATTCGCGACCGGTTTTCTCATGCCAACATTGGCGATGAGATGCAGTTCGGCAAGGGATCGTGGAAGGTGGTTGGAGTATTTGACGCTGGCGGATCTGCATACGAATCGGAGGTCTGGGGCGACGTGAACCAGATGGCGTCGGACTTTGACCGGCAGGGCGGGTATGCATCGGCATATCTGCATGCGACGGATCTGATTGCTGCCGAGGCTCTGAAGAACCGCGTCAGCGACGATCAACGTCTGAAATTAGAGGGCATGCTGGAGAACGACTACTACGCGAAGCAGACCAGTTCGGGGACGCCGATCAAAGTAATCGGATGGGTCGTGGGGGTGATCATGGCGATTGGATCAATCTTCGCGGCGATGAACACGATGTATGCAGCCGTGGCATATCGCGGGCGCGAGATCGCGACCTTACGCGTGATCGGATTCTCGCGGCCGGCGATCCTGACGTCGTTCGTGCTGGAATCACTGCTGCTGGCATTGCTTGGAGCCCTGGTTGGGATCCTGCTGATGCTTCCGTTCAACGGTATGCAGACGGGCACCTCGAATGCGGTCACGTTCAGCGAAGTGGTATTCGCCTTGCGCATTACTCCCGGCGTTGCGATGCGCGCGATCATTTTCGCGTTGATCATGGGATTCATCGGTGGGTTGGCACCGGCGTGGCACGCGGCGCGGCAGAATATTTTGACAGCGTTGCGCGGATAGCGTGCACTACTTGAACGAGATCGGAGCCGTAAGCATTCATATGGGAATCGATACGAAACACGAAGACCTGCAAAACCTGCGTATCGACCGTTCGCAGCGGGGCGACGCTCCGGGAGGACCTTCGCCGTGGGCGCAGCGAGTCATCATTATCGGCGTCGCCGTCGTGGTGGTGCTCGGATTGTCTACGCTGGCGTACCGAGCGTTTTCTGCGGATACTCCCGAGGTTGAGGTTGCCCGCGCATCGGCGGAGACGACGGGAAATGACGTTGGTGGGACCGTGCTCTCGGCGACCGGGTACATCGTCGCGCATCACACGATCAATGTGAACTCGAAGGTGACCGGCCGCCTCAAGTGGATCGGCGTCGAAAAAGGAGACAAGGTAAAAGAAGGTCAGATTCTGGTTCGCCTCGAAGACGAGGAGTTTCGTGCTGCATATCAGGAGGCGGAAGGCGCAGTACAGAACGCGAGGGCCTATCTGGAGCAACTGCAGCATGGGTCGCGCCCAGAAGAGATTCAGCAGGCGCAGCATAATTTCGACGAGGCACGCGCCACACTGGCAAATGACAAACTGACGCTCGATCGCACCAAGGAACTGGCCGGCAACGGAGTCCTTTCGCGCCAGCAACTGGATGATGCGACGGCAAAGTTCGAAGCCGATCAGCAACGGGCAAATTCCCTGGAGAGGGCATTTCAACTGGCGAAAATTGGACCGCGGCCCGAAGAGATAGCGCGCGCTCAGGGAGCGCTCATTCAGGCGCAGGGCCAGTTGGAGTATGCGAAGGCGCAGCTTGACGCAACGCTGATCCGCGCTCCCGTAACCGGAACCATCCTTGATCGCACCGCCGAAAAAGGCGAATTGATCACCGCGCAGTTTGCGAGCGCGGCGGCGGGTGGTCCACAGGGTTCTGTGGTCTCGCTTGCTGACCTCAACGATTTGCAAGTCGAACTCGACATAGCGCAGGCGGATTTCGCGCGGCTTAGTCCGAATCAGAAAGCAGTGGTCACGACCGATGCGTATCCGGACAAGCAGTACGACGGCCAGATTGCGCAGATCTCTCCGGAAGCGAACCGGCAAAAAGCGACGGTGCAGGTGAAAGTGCAAGTGCTAAATCCGAGCAAGTATCGGGACGTGCAACTGCGGCCGGAGATGAATGCCACCGTACGCTTTCTGGCGGATGAGAAGCCGAAGGACACAAAGGGCCCTTCGGGAGTCTTCGTACCGTCAACTGCCATCCGGGACAAAGATGGCAAGAAGATCATATTCCTTGTGTTCGAGGGGCGGGCGGTCGCACGAGAAGTACACATTACGAGCGCGCGTGCTGACGGATCGTTGGTCGATGGATTAGTCGGCGGTGAGAGTGTGATCACAACCGCGCCGGCCACATTGAAAGATGGGGACAAGATCAAGATAAAGGGGCAATCATGAGCACAATCGCACAGAATAATGTAGCCACCAGCACCAAGGTCGTCCAGGTTCGGGGGGTTAGCAAGATTTTCAAGCGCGACGCCTTCGAAGTCACCGCCTTGGACGATGTCTCCATCGACATCGCCAAGGGTGAGTTCCTCGCGCTGATGGGCCCGTCAGGCTCCGGAAAGACGACGCTGTTAAATATGATTGCCGCGATTGACCGTCCGACAAGCGGCGAGCTTCTGGTGCAGGGGCAGGATATTTTCCGGTTCAACGATGCGCAGATCGCCCGCTGGCGGAATGAGCACATCGGGTACGTATTTCAAACCTTCAATCTGATCCCAGTGCTCACCGCGTTTGAGAACGTGGAACTGCCCCTTCTGCTGACTAAATTGAGCGCGCAGCAGCGGAGAGATCACGTCATGACCGCGCTCAGGCTGGTTGGTCTCGAGGATCGAGTTCACCACCTGCCCAAGCAGCTCTCTGGCGGACAGGAGCAGCGCGTGGCGATTGCGAGGGCGATTGTCAGCGATCCGACACTCTTACTGGCGGATGAGCCGACCGGTGATCTGGACAGCCACTCGGCGACGGAAGTGTTGGAAATCCTGAAACGGCTGAACGAGGACTTTCACAAAACCATTGTGATGGTCACGCACGATCCGCATGCGGCTTCGTACGCGCATGTGACCCGTCATCTGGAAAAGGGGATGCTGCTGCCGCCAGCTTAGGATATTAGATCGCGAGGGCTGGCCGACCGGCCTTCCCTCGCGATTAAGTGTTACGCGACATTGGTCTTTAGAAGCTCTTCTGATTCGCGAAGAGGGGAAGCTGCCGCGGAATCCGCAGCCCACCGCCAGGCACGCCTTCCATTTGCCATGACAGCCTCTGCTTCCCCATAATCCACCAGACGGTTGAGCACGGTAGTGACCGATGCCATGGGATCTTTGTGACGCGCCAGCAAGGTCGGCATCTTCAGATGGAAATAGTCGCAGATCTCACGGGCGGTCATGGCGCGGCCCGACTCCATCAGAATCATGCGGCAAGCCTTGGTAAATCCCGGCTGACGGCCGCTATTCTTGCGATCGACGAGTTCCATCAACTCTTCATTGAGCACGCTGTCGCCGAACATATTGGCAAGACCGGAGATCGTCTGCTTGACCGTACCGATCCGCTTCATGATTTCAGCGCGCTGGAGCAGCAGTTGACGCAGTTCTTCGTGCGCCTGCCGAATGACTTCCTGGACGTGGCCCACGTCGTAGCGATCGATCGGCCGAAGCGAACCATTGGTCTTTTCAACGTTTTCCATGCAGCCCCCAGTCAGTAAAGCCGTTTGCGAACCGAACTTTCCCCACTGCTGAATACGTACTATCCCACCCGGTCGTTCCCGTGAGTTTTTGGGGGACGTCCGGCTCAGCTTTACGGGATTAGACGGAGCACATGCTGTTTGGTTAACACAAGAAGGGGGAGTGGGACACAAGATTGAAATGCGTTTGGTCCCTGATTATCAACCATCTATTGCAGGAAAACGACGAGTAGGCGGCCGTCAGAGTGGTACCCGTCCCCGGTGGCGTTTTTGGCCTCTTGGACGGGGTTTGGAGGCAGATAGTACACAAACCTCGTCGCTTTATTCGCCTTTTGCAGGCTGGCACCAATATTGTCGCGTTCACCATCAACAGCGGGGTCGATCTTGTGGGTGACATTGCTATTCCGTTGGTCTTTGGCAAATCCGATGTCGTGGGTCCCGGCGCCGACCCAGACTTCCTGGCCGTTCCAGGTGAAGGGCGCCTTCCAGATGCGGAAGTGATGACGGCTGGCGACCATGGCAATCGGCTCGGCCATCTCGTAGCCAAAGTCCTGCTTGCGGCCGAACAGATACAGCTGGCTCATCGGCATGGCGAGGTAGTCCTTGTTGCCATAGGTCTGCATGACAGCATTGATGACAGCTTTGCTGTTATCGGTGTCGGCGACATGCCAGGTAGCTGCTTCAAGGGCGGACTGAACGTCTTTCTCGGAGCCGATGATTACGAAGTTCACCATGTCGCCAAGGTTGTGGAATTGATCATTGACGCGGCGCGGTAGGGTGTCGATCTCCTTGCGCAGATCGGAATCGAGCGGAGTCTCGGAGACTTTCAGTGCGGGAACTGCCTCCGGGTTCGTGGCGTCCCCGGTCGCAACTGCGGACGATGCGCCGCTCGCGGCAGTGCCGCTGGGCTTGACGCCGAATTGACCCGCCATAAAGACTTGTGCTGCGTTGGAGAGTTGCGATTTTAATTGCTCTCCCCGGGTCTTCTGCTGAGTGGTGGCGGCCGTAGCCGAAGCAGCAGCGACTTTCTCAACCTTCACTGAGAGAGCGCCCGGGCAGGGCGGGCTTCCGGCAGCGTTCATTGCAAGAAACAGATGCGACGCTTCCTCAATATGCAGATCGCTGCCAGCTCCAACGAGTACGGGAGCAGCCTGCGCGTGCAGCTTGGCAATGAGGGCTCCTGGAGCGGCTGAGGCTAGAGGCAAGGCGCTGGTGGATGCGGCGCCAGCCACACCTTTCGGGTCGCAAGCTGGAGTACCGGAGGGCGGATCTGGCGCTGCGATGATCTTCACGACATCCCCGGATTGCAGATCGATACCGGTATCGACCCAGGACTGAGCGGCGGAGACCTGGAACGTCAGTTGTTCTTTGGGCGCGGATTGCGCGGCAGCACAGGTGAATGAAATCGACGGAAGGACGAACAAGAGAATCCACAGTTTTGACATGGGACCGTTTCTGGGACTGCTTATCTAATTATGTTCTAACCACTCCCCCCTCTGGCAAGTGCAGCGGCGGAATTCGGAGGAAGCGGTCGGTTCTGAATCGGGCAGGAAGCTGCGAGGAGGATGGAGAATCGCACTGGGCGGCTAAACTTCAGCGCTGGGCATTCCGATGGTAACTAGTTACGGGATACCACGCGATGATAGGCACGAAACAAGCTCCGGAAACTTTGCCCCTACGGGTCCTTCTCGTAGGCAATCAGGAAGAAGATTTCTATCTGATACGAGACATCCTGCTGAGAACCCGCGGAATCGAGTTGGCGGGGCTGGATCATGCCCACTCGATTGAAGAAGCGGACGCGATGCTGCGACAGCAACGTTACGAACTGGTGCTGTTTGAGCATGACGCAGGAGATGCTGAAGCAGTGCGCCTGATTTCGAACTTTCTGCGTGCTGGAGTATCGGTTCCGTTCATCCTGCTTACCGAGGATGCGGACGAAAAAGCGGTCGCGAAAATCATCGATGCGGGGAGTTGGAACTGTGTGCCGAAATCGCAACTGGATACGGGAACGCTGGCGCGCACAATACGAAGCACAATGTCGCTGCACACGCTCCAGCAGGAGCAACAGGCGGCTGAGGAGTCGTTGCGGAAGCTGTCGCGTGCGGTCGAGCATTCGGCGGACACGGTCGTGATCACGGACCGCAGTGGTGTGATCGAATATGTGAATCCTGCGTTCGAAGCGCTCACAGGGTACAGTCATGAGGAAGCGTGCGGCCAGACGCCGCGGATTCTAAAGTCCGGGGAACAGGCGGCTGAGACGTATCAGGAGATGTGGAACACAATCCTGGGAGGAGCTGTTTATCGCGGGATCTTCGTCAATCGCAAGAAGAATGGCGAATTGTATTACGTGGAACAATCCATTTGCCCAGTGCGCGACGGCGACGGGCAGGTCACGCATTTCATTGCCAATGGCCGTGATCTGACGGAACGGTTGCGCCTGGAGTCGCAACTTCTGCAGGCGCAGAAGATGGACGCCATCGGGCGTTTGGCGGGGGGCGTCGCGCACGACTTCAACAACCTGCTCACAATTATCACCAGCTACTCGGAATTGGCGCTGGACAGCGTGCCTCGTGACAGTCCATTGGAATCCAAGATCCAGGAGATATTGCTGGCGGCACGTCGAGCAGCGGAGTTGACGCGGCAGTTGTTGGCATTCAGCCGCAAACAGCCACAAGCCTTGCGCGTGATGGAACTGAATCAAGTGGTGGCTGGTATCGCGAAAACTCTACCACGGCTCATCGGAGAAGACATCGAATTCAGCTTCCGGCCCGGGCCGGGCGTGGGCATGGCCAGAGTCGATCCACTGCAGATTGAACAGGTGTTGATGAATCTCGCTGCGAATGCGCGCGACGCAATGCCCCAAGGCGGTCACTTGCAGATTGAGACTTTCAGCCTGCGCCTTGACGAAGACTACATTCACGGCAAGCCTGCGGCCATTCCCATGGGACATTATGCTGTGATAACCGTAAGCGATAATGGCATCGGTATTCCGCGAGAAGATTTACCTCACATTTTTGAGCCTTTCTACACCACTAAACCTGCCGGGAAGGGCACGGGGCTTGGACTGGCCACCGTATACGGCATTGTGAAGCAGAATCAGGGATTCGTATGGGTATACAGCGAACGCGATCGGGGTACGGTGTTCAAGATCTATCTGCCGTCGATCGACGAGCGAATTCAGCTCGCCGACCCAGAGAACCCGGAGCGGAAGATGGAAACGCGCGGAACGGAAACGATCCTGCTGGTGGAAGATGAGCAGGCGGTCCGGAGGCCCACCGCCGAGTTCCTTGGGCGCCAAGGGTACCATGTGCTCGAAGCCAAAGATGGGATCGAAGCGCTGGCAGTCTCGCGGAAGTATGACTCGAACATCCAACTGCTGGTCACGGATGTGGTGATGCCGAACCTGAGCGGCGGTGAACTCGCGGAACAGATGCTGCGGGAGCGGCCAGATATAAAACTGCTTTTCGTCTCCGGCTACGCGGGAAAGACAGTGCTGGACCACAAAGTGGTCGATCTGGAGACGAACTTTTTGCAGAAGCCGTACACACTAAGGCAGCTTTCGCGGAAGATTCGCACCGCGCTGGATCAAGCGCGCTTAGGCAATGATCCGTTCCGGGTAGCAGAATCGCAGGGGCAACTGAACGCCTAGGTATAATGGCTCCCGGTCGGGTCCTCCATGGTCGCAGGCGCCAGATGCGCGCTCTTCCTATTCTTGTTCGCGCCGCAGCCGGGCAAAATCCTGGCAGGGATTTTACTTGTCATCCTCTGCGGATCGATCGTGTACTCGGTGCTGCAGATTCTCGCTGGGCTGCGATATCTCGTAGTTAAGCCGCCTGCACTGCTTGAGCAGGAGCCGATCAGCATCCTCAAGCCGATTGCCGGGCTCGATCTCGATCTGGAGTCGAATCTGAGGACTTTCTTCGAGCAGGATTATCCGAAATTTGAAATTCTGTTCGCCGTTCGCAGCGAGAGCGATCCCGCGGTTGACGTTATCCGCCGCCTGCAGCGCGAGCATCCGCAGATTGCCTCAAGACTTTTGATCACCGGAGAACCGCCTTATCCGAACGCGAAGGTGTTTAGCCTGGAGCACATGCTGGCTGCGGCCGCGAGCGATCTGGTGGTGATGAGCGATAGCGATGTGAGGGTCACTCCTACGCTGCTTCGAACCCTCGCTGCTGAGTTTCAGAATGCGCAAGTTGGAGTGGCGACATGTCCTTACCGCGCCGTTCCGGGAGGCAGCTTCTGGTCACGGACGGAAGCGACCGGGATGAACACCGATTTTTGGGGCAGCGCTCTGGTTGCGCGCATGCTCGAAGGCATGCGCTTTGCGGTTGGACCGACGATTGCTACGAGACGAAAGGTTCTGAATGCAATCGGCGGCATCGCACGGCTGAAGGACTACCTGGCGGAGGACTTCGTCATTGGGCAGTTTGCGGCGGAGGCGGGCCATGGCGTAATTCTCTCGTCCTATGTCATCGAACATCATATTGGCGGTGCCGATTGGAGAGAGAACGTGGCACACCGGCTGCGTTGGACACGGAGCACCCGGCGGTCGCGTCCGGCGGGGTACGTGGGGCAGGTGTTTACGATGCCGCTTCCGCTGGCGGTGCTGGTGTGCATCTTCTCGCCCGCATGGTGGCCGGTGTTGCCGGTTACCGCGATCGTGCGTGCGCTGGCGGCATATGTTGTTTCGTGGTCGGTGCTTCGAGACAGGATCAACTGGCTACTCTTGCCGATCGAAGATTTGATGGGATTCTTTTTCTGGATTGCGGGATTCTTCGGGAACACGATTTCGTGGCGAGGACGTCGGTATCGATTGTTTGCGGATGGGAAGTTTGAATTGGTTTCTGGTGATCAAGGACGTTAGCCATCTCTCGGCCGCGACACACTTTGCCGCGGCTGGACAGCCGAGGCGGCTGTCCCCGTAAGAGCTTCTTGGTCCAGATGAGCTTCTACTCCACGCGGGTTTTTCGAATCAGGCGGCCTTTTCTTAGTTCGAACTTTTCGCCGCGCCAGGTTACGGTGTGGCCGGCGAAACTGGCGATCCATACACCCACTGCGATCAGGTCTCGCATGGGCAACAGCCATAGCTGCCCGAGGAGTCTACTGTCCTGCAACACCGATTTCCCTACTGCGAATGCGGCGGCGAATCGCAGCAACAACACCGCCGCTAGAAGAGCCCACGACCATGGGGTTGCCGGCGCCGCGAGTACCGCCAACAGCGACCACATGAGGCCAAAGGTTGATACAAGGCCGATAAAGCCGCCGAGTCGGGCATCGCGAACTCCCCGGGCCCAGCGGATTTGGTGTGAGAGGAAACCTCCGAAATCATAGGCGGGAAGGTGCGTCTCGACGACGGCTTCGCACAACACAAGCCTTAAACCCAAATCTGCGATTCGGCGCCCCAGTTCGTAATCGTCGGCCAGGAAATCAACGATGGCGCGAAATCCGCCGATCCGGTCCAAGTCTCTTCGCCGGAATGCGAGCGTGGAGCCCAGACCGAAGTGCAGTCCGCCTTCAATTTGCTGCGCGACTAAGACTCCGCCAGCAAAATCTGTGCTGATCCCAAGAGCCTCGAGATGAGATCCGAGAGTCGACGCCGGGAATCCTCGATACAGGCAGGTCACCATGCCAATATCCTCGCGCAGCATGGGCGCGATCACCTTCTGAAGGTAATCTGGCGCGACGCGTATATCGCTGTCATTGACCAGCAAGTGTTCGTAGCGGGCGGACTGCACCATCTGCTCAAGATTGCTCACCTTCACATTCGTGCCGAGGATGTCAGGGCAGACAACCAGGTTGATTTGTGCATCGGGAAACTCGCGGCGCAACTGTTCAACGCTGGCGACGGCAGGATCGGCAGGATCGCTGACTCCGAAGATGATCTCGTGCTCGGGATAATTCTGAAGGCAGTGGCTGCGGAAGGCCTCGTAGATTTCGGGATCAATTCCCTTGAGAGGCTTGAGAATGCTCACAGGAGGGAACGCCCCGCTGATCGGACTGGCGGTACTCGCGTTTCTTCTTCGGATGAAACCGGCAGCGCTCCAAAGACAAATGAGGTAGTAAGCAGAACTCGACAGGCAACCCAGAATCGCAACGATTTCGATGATTCCGCCGAGGGAGTGGATCATGCGCGATGGCAGGATAGCTTATTCGTACCGGAGCGACTCAATGGGATCGAGATTGGCCGCCTTCCAGGCCGGATAAATGCCGAAAACCAGCCCCACTCCGGCCGCTGCGCTGAAGCCAAAAGTGGTCCAGAAGACTGAGAGGCGAGCGGGCAGCGAGGGCCAGATCATCGGGATGCCCCAGACGACAATCGCACCAGTGGTCACACCGATGATGCCTCCGACGGCGGTAAGCATGATTGCCTCAAGCGTGAATTGCAGGAGGATGTCGTTCTTGCGCGCGCCGATGGCTTTTCGTACTCCGATTTCGCGTGTGCGTTCGGTGACGCTGACGAGCATGATATTCATCACGCCCACGCCGCCAACAATGAGCGCGACGCTGGAGATTGCGAACATGCCGATAAAGAGCGCACCGGTGATCTGGTTCCACGCGTCGGAAATCGAATCGGAGGTGAAGACCGCGAAGTTGTCGGGCTTATCAACGGGGACTCTGCGGCGGCGGCGGAGCAGTTGGCGAACTTCATCGATGGCCTTCGGGACATCCTCGTGCGAGGTAGCCTTGATGCTGATCCAGTGCTGTTTAAGTTCTGGATGCAGCTTCCGCATAGTGCTCAGCGGCATGTAGACCTTATTGTCCTCGGGGTTCTTGCCGCCGCCAAACACGGACTTCACCGGCTGCGCCGTGCCGATGACCGTGAAAAGCTGGCCTTCAATATTGACTTCCTTGCCGATCGGATCGTCGATACCGAAGAGTTCGTCCGCGGTTTCCGCCCCCAGCAAAACGACGTTCGACCGATGCTCGTCATCCACCTCGCTGAACCAGCGTCCGGATGCAATCTGGAGATCGAACACATCTTTGGCCGCGGCCTCGTCGCCTTCGAGGATCGTGTTCTTGGCTTTGTGGTCCTGGTACTTGACGGCGAACGAGCCGACGCCGAGTTCGGGCCGGAAGTACCGGACACCGGCCGTGACGGCTTTCACGTGAGGCAGGTCGCGCATGGCGAGAGAGTCTTCGTGCGTCAACTCTTTGCGCATGCGCATTTCTTCACTCGGGCGTCCGAAGGTGAAGGGCTCGAGGTGGAAGGCAAAGATTACATCAGAGCCGATACTGCTGACGATCTGGCGAACGTTGTCGTCGAGTCCACGTCCGATCGAGGACACACCGATGACAACCGCGACGCCGATTACGATTCCCAGCACAGTCAATGCGGAGCGCAGCTTGTTGCTGCGGATCGTGTCCGTCGCCATATGGACGATTTCGCCGAATTCGGATCTGGCAACCATATCTACATTTCAAATCGCAAGGCTACGATCGGGTCCAACTGGGCGGCTTTGCGCGCTGGATACACCCCGAAGAACACTCCCACGCTCGCAGCTACGATTAGGCCTGCCGCCACGGCCCATAGCTTGATGGATGACGGCATGCCGATCGCGAGCGTGACCATCTCCGCGATGAATGCTCCGCCCAGAACGCCTAGAATGCCGCCAATCGAGGACAGGGTCACGGCTTCGATCAGGAATTGCAGCAGTACATCGTCCCGCCTCGCACCGAGCGCTTTGCGGATGCCGATTTCGCGCGTTCGCTCGGTCACCGAAACCAGCATGATGTTCATGATGACAATGCCGCCCACGACAAGCGAGACGGCTGCGATCCCGATGGTGGCCATGAAGAACGTGCTGCTCAGGCCTGACCAGATGCTGAGGAGGCTTTCGTTGGTTTCGATGTCGAAGCTGTCTTCTTCGCCCGGACGGTCGTGCCGATGCGTCCGCAACGCCATCCGCGTTTCGTCGATGGCCTGGCTCAGTGGAGCGCCCGTAGCAGTGGCCTTGCCCCAGATGCTGATGCTGCTGTTGTGCGATCCGTACTGCTTCAGATAGACCGTGATGGGGATGAGCACGTAATTGTCGGCGCTTTGACCGAGGGTCTTTCCCTTTTTCTTTCCAACGCCGATGACCTGATAGGTCCAGCCATCGACACGGATCTCCTGTCCTAACGGATCGGAGCTACCGAGAAGATGTTCGACGATATCGTTGCCGACGACGGCCACCTGCAGATGATTATTCAGGTCGGTATCATTGAGCATACGGCCGTAGGTCAGGTCGGTGTCGAGGATGTCGGCTACCGACGGGGTGATGCCCTGAATGCTGGTATCGCTGATGGATTGCTCGTTGTGCTTGACCTTACCGCTGCCGCGCATGACGGCACCGATGTACTCGCAGTGACGACACGCTTCTGAGACCGACTGGAAGTCATCGAGAACCAGATTCTTACGCTTTTCGGCTGCCAGGAATTTATCGACATTCGTCTGGACGGGCGACATTTTCGAGGCGATGAAAACATCGGCGCCGAGATTGAAGATCTTCTCCGCGACGTAATCCTGAATGCCCGAGACGAAGGTCACCACCGCGATGACGGCGGCGATGCCGATAACTACGCCCAGAAGGGTGAGTACGGAACGCAACTTGTTCGCCCAGAGGGATCGTAGGGCGATTCGAATTGCTTCGGCAATGTTCATTGAAGATCGGTTTCCGGCTTCTGCCCATCGGGGTCCGGGCAAAACCGGCTGGGAACGGGGACAAAGTAAGTCTATCAGCCTGGGAAGTGTCCTGTGCTACTTTCCGCGGTGGGCGTAGCTCTTGTAAAGGATTCCGAAAAGGATCAAAAACAGGGCGCAAAACCGCACACAGCAGATCCAGAAACTACCCTCACTGGGATTGCGGCTGACGGCCGCGGACGCATCCGCGCGCGAGCAGGCCCGCACACACAAAAGTAGTCAGCGCACCCACCATGTACGGGATATTGGCGTAATTCTGGCGTCGGAGCCGAGAATCAGCAGCGCCGAGCAAGCAGTCTAATATAATGCGAATGTAGGCAGCCGGGCCGGACGGTCGCTTCGCGCGTCTTCGGACGCGAGGAGAGGAAAGTCCGAACTCCGCAGAGCAGTGTGCCGGATAACGTCCGGGACGTCAGGTTTAAGCCTGATGGACGGAAAGTGCCACAGAAAACATACCGCCCCGTTGTCGTTGCAGGTGCTTTGTTACAGCGAATATAGATTGGCAGTCAGCGCGAGTAATTTCGTTGGCGGCTGACGCACTGCGCACAGCACGCCCCAATCGTTCGCTTCGCGCAGGATGACAAAACCACTGCAACGGCAGCGGGGTAAGGGTGAAAAGGTGCGGTAAGAGCGCACCGCCGCGACAGTAATGCCGCGGGCAGGGCAAACCCCACACGGAGCAAGACCAAATAGGGAGGAAGTTTGCGGCTTCGGCTGCGGACACGTGCCGGCTCGGTGCGTCAAACCTTCGGGTAGGTCGCTAGAGCCGCGCAGCGATGCGCGGCCCAGAGGAATGGCCGTCCCGCAGGAGCAATCTTGCGGACAGAATTCGGCTTATAGGTCCGGCTGCC
>CAVZWK010000015.1:0-82995 GCA_963778995.1 Terriglobia bacterium | reverse complement strand
TTTCATGTTCCTTGCCGGCCTGCCTTCGTTCAGTTGCCTTGCTCGATGATCGGTCCACTGGGGGTCCAGTTTCAATGATGACGCCTTCAGCCTAGCTTCGAGTTGTGTGCCTGAGAACTCCGGTGCCAGCTGATATGGGCTCAGCAACGCGTCCGCAGCATGGTCCCGGCGGAATTGGTGCGCCGTGGGGGCATGTTTGCGGATGGCCCAGGAACGTGCAGATCTTGTCGGTCGCTTCGGGCGAGAGTATGTGCTCGAACTTGCAGGCCTGCTCCTCGATTTCGGTTTCGCTGTCCATGGCCAGACTGTCGGTGAACAGGCGCTCGGCGAGCCTATGCCGACGGATGATGCTGCCGGCGCGCTCGCGTCCGCGTGGCGTGAGTTCGACGATCATGGTTCCATCGCCAGTTGAGGCGGCTACGGGCTTCAGCGCGTCATGGCAGGGATTCACGAACGGCTTGTGATCGTGGGTCTGCGGAGGATGCGGCGCGCCCGCAACCAATCCCAACTGGATCATCTTCTCGATGGCCAGGCTGACCGGCAATGCCCCATGCACTTCCATACGCTCAACTTCGGCGATTTCTCCGTGCTCGGCTAAGCACCCAGAGTTCTTCGAGGACCTCGTCGAGTTGTTCCTCGTCTGCCATCGAGAAGACTTCCTGCGAGGCGATCTTGCCGTGATGCAACTCAATACGGCGATCAGCGAGACGGGCCACGACCGGGTCGTGCGTGACCATGACAATGGTGCGCCCTTGCTGATGGAACTCGCGCAACAGTCGCAGCACGATCTCTTCGTTCTGCGCGTCGAGGTTGCCTGTGGGCTCGTCGGCAAGAATGATCCGTGGATCGTTAATCAGAGCGCGGGCAATGCATACCCGCTGCTGCTCGCCGCCGGATAGTTGCGAAGGAAGATGATGGGCGCGATCCGCGAGTCCCACGCGGGTCAGGGCTTCAACCGCCTCCCTTTCGTCAGTCATGCTGTGGAAGTATTGCGCCAGCATGACGTTTTCCACTGCAGTGAGGAAGGGAATCAGATGAAATTGCTGGAAGATGAAGCCGATTTTTTCGGCACGAACGCGGTTCAGCTCGCCGGCGGAAATTCCGGCGACATTCTGGCCGTCGAGCCAGATCTCGCCGGACGACGGGCCGGTCGAGGCATCCGATCAGATTGACGAGCGTCGATTTTCCCGAACCTGAGGGGCCCATGATCGACAGCCACTCACCCGGCGTGACATGCAGGTTGATGTGGTCGAGGGCGTGGATCGCGCCGTTGTCCTTGCCTGACCCGTTGCCCGCCTCCTTTGCGGGATACAGCTTGGTGACGTCTTTGATCTGGATCATTTCACTCTCCCCGCAAAATCACGGCAGGTTCCACGCGCCGCAGCAACGAAATTGGAAGAATCGCGGACAGCAGCGTGACTGCCATGCTACCAGCGAGCACAATCGGCAAGACGCTGAGCCGGGGCATGACCGCTGCGTGAAAGTTAGCGCGGCCAATCCAGGCGGCGATACCGATTCCGAGCAGAAATCCGATGACCGCACCCATGGCGCCCGAGCGCCGCTGCTTCGGCCGCGAAGAAGCCGTTGAATAAGCTTCGTCGGAGGCGCCCAACGCTTTCATGATGGCGAAGTCGCGGCGGCGGTCGATAGACCCATCCCATTAGTGTCGAAAGCACGCATAAAGCCGCTGTCAGGATGATCAGAACGGCGGCAGCAAGCAGAGTTGACGCGCGTCTTGCCCAGTACGCGAGCTTCGCCTTCGACGATTTGCCGCACCGGACGAACATCCGCAGCAGGAATCGATTGCGCCAATCTGCACGCATCATTCCGTTGACTTCATCCGGAGAGCCGCTAGCGGCGACTTCGATGGTGGAGGGCTGAACCGTCGTCCAGGCATCGAAGTCCGAGAGTGAGATATAGATGCGGCTGTCCTCGGCGGCGCCGGTCTGCACCGTTCCCGCAGGGGTTACGTGAAGCGTGTGTCCCTGAAACGTGAGGTCGAATGGCTCGCCCTTCGGCGAGACCACGGGAAGCGCGCGCACCCCAACCAGCGCCTGTTTCGGAGCCGACGGCCAATTGTTAACGGACCACCATTTATCGAGTTGCCGCACACGCCCGAAATCCGTTCCGGCGACTACGATGGGCTGACCATCGCTGGTCCGGGCCACGATCAGCCCAAACGGAGCGGCAATGTCGCGGCGGGAGAGAACGGAATCCACACGCGAGAGCGCGTCGGCGGGAAGGGAAGCGCCGTTCTTAGCAACGAGAATAATGTTTGCGCCGTAGTTGCGAAATTCGCGCCGCAACTTCGCCTGTACATCGACGTAGAGATTGAGCATTGCCGTTGCCACTGCGGCTGCCACCACCATGGCAAAAAACGCCGATGCGGCACGTCCTCGGCGGAGAACGGCAGCGCGCATCAGCATTCGCAGGAACATCGACGTATGCGGAACCTGCGCCCGGCTCACTGCCAGATTCCTCGCCTGCTGCGACAGGGGCGCGCTCATAGTTCACCTCGCAATGCGAACACCGGATCGAGGCTGACGGCCCGCCGTATCGCCGCCGCGCTGCCTGCAAAGGTCACGATCACGGCAATGGCAAGAATCACCGGCAACAGCACGGGAGAAATCGAGATATCGGAATTGAAGATAGAGCGGCCGATCTGGTGCGCGAGCATGGATCCCGCGCCAAAGCCGATTGCTCCTCCGAGGAGAGCCATGAGCGTCGCCTCGGCGAAAAAAACGGAGGCCACTGCGATCTTCCCTGCGCCTAACGCCTTCATCAATCCCACTTCCCCGCGGCGTTCGAAGATTGCGGTGGCCATCGCGGCAGAAACGGCCAGAGCCGAGGCGAACAGCGCCGCCAGCGTGATCAGAAATATCAGGCCTTCAATGCGGGTCAAGACGGCGCCCTCGTTCTGCGAAACCTGCCGGATCTGCTCCGCGTGTGAATGCGCAATGGCCTCAGTCAACTGCAAGGCGATTGCTTGCGGATAGGGAGTGCAGTACCAGCGATCGTAGATGGCTCCCGACAGGCTCTTGGGATCACGGCGCGCGAAGGCGTCCTCCGGCTTAGTCAGAGCGCTGACATAGACGCGCTTCATGACACCGGGCTTGCCGAGAATCTCCTGAGCTACAGAGAGCGGTGCTACGACCTGATCATCTTCCGCGCCGCCGGTCGAAAGAATCCCGGAGACCTGCAGTTCGCGGCCAGCAACCTGGATGGACCCTCCGGCCTTTTCGCCCAAGCTCTGCGCCAGTCGCTCGCCCACGAGCACATCCCGCGAGTTGTCAGGGGGCCACTCTCCAGAAACTTTCCACCAAGGATGCGTACTGCGCACTCCGGTGGTGAAGTCTTCCTTGCCGTAGGTAAGCGTTTTGGCGAAATACGTCCCGAGGAGAGTTGCATCCTGCCGTTGGCCGTCATGGTCAACCGCGGCGGTCACCGGCAGCATGGGAGCGAACCCGGTGATGTTGTTGTGCCAGAAAATCCCTTTGATCTTCGGAAGGTCGGCTTCGCTGAGGAAGGCGCCGTCGGTCGGAGGTTTGAGATTCACGCCGCCAATTTCCACATCGAGCGAATCCTCCTGGGGAGTAACCACCAGATTGGCGCCGATGGTGCGAAGCTCGCGGTTGATCTTGTCTCCGATATCGGTGGCCACCGCAATCATGGCGGTTGCGACAGTCACGCCGAGGGTGATGGCCGCTCCAGCCAGCAGTTTCCGCCGCTTCTGCCGCCGGAAGGATTCGTAAACAAGGCGGAGGAACACGGCTACTGGGCTCCGAAGATGTGGGCGCCCCCGGCGACGTCAGCTTCTTCGATGACGATCGCATCGGCGGTCTGGATAGCCTTCAGCGGTATCGGATTGCAGCCTCCGGCAGTTCCGACAGATTGCGGATTGATGGGTGCCGCGCAGTTCTTGCAGACCACGCCGTTGCCGCTCTTGTAGAAGCCGACCGAGCCGCAGATCTCACAGGCGTCAAAAACGGTTGCGATCTTGCCGTCCGGCTTCTGATACAGCCAGAAGCGGACGTTCGTGCCTTTCTCCTTGGCCTCGAACCGGTGCAGGTCACCGTCAGAAACCTTCGAGAGGGGAACGCTGACCTTCCCGTTGGTGAAGGTGACTTCGGTGGCCGGCGAAAGCGCGCTTACGTTCTTGGTATAGACGAACTCGGCTGTAACCATCGCGATAAAGACGAATGAGAAGGTGCAGACCGCGCCCATCCACATGCGTTCTTTCTTCACGGTCCAGGTGGCCTTGCGGCGTTCGGCCGGAGAGGCATTGGCAGGGATGGCGGGCTGCCGGCGCTTCGCTTCAAACAGGATCATCAGGGCTGCCATGGCGAAGATGGTCACAAAGAAGAACCAGTCGTTGCTGACGATCGGCCCCACAATCGCCATTTCCCGCTTCGATGAGGCGATTACTCCAGTCTCGGAAAGCTCATGCAGGCCGGAAATCAACAACTGGGCCGCGACTATGAACAGGATCGCGGTCGTGACCTTGAAGAACTTTTGCAGGTTGATACGTACGCTGCCCTTGACGAACATCACGCCGAAAGCGATGGCGGCGAGCACGCCCAGCAGCGTCCCAAGAAAACTCATCAGCTCGGTCGAGTTCAGAGAAACGGCCGACAGGACCAGAACGGTCTCCGCGCCTTCGCGCAATACCATCAGGAAAATGAAGATGAACAGGCCGAACCAGGCGTCGTTTCCAGCCAGCAGGCCGACTTTGCCCTCGATCTCGCCTTTGAGCTTGCGGCCCGTCTTCATCATGAAGACCACCATGGTGATGACGAAAAAGGCGGCAACCAGGATAAATCCAACCCTCGAAAACGTCTTCGTTCAGGTGGGTGCGGGAGATCACCACCGCGACTCCGATACTGCCCAGGAATGCGGCACCCAGAGCGGCATAGACCGTTTTTCGCAGCTCGGCTCGCCCGATTTTGGCCAGGTAGGCGAGGGTGATGCCGACGATTAGCGCCGCCTCTACCCCTTCGCGCAGCGTGATGATGAAAGCCTGAAGCATCTAGAAAGCCTCTATCGTTTGGACAGCTAAGATGTTGAAAATGATTTTGAAAATGAATTTCAATTTCAACTTAAAGGATAGCTGCCTGCGGCAATTCCCGTCAATCCGCTGCCATCACAACTGCGCGTGATTGGGATCACACTGCGAGAATCCAGCCTTGAGTTGCTCCGCTCTGCATTGGGGCGGGAGTCAGGCACTACGGGGCCATTCCTGGCGTGAAATGCCCTGGCAGGATTGTGATCCTGACTATAAATCTGCGGCTCGGGCCCGATTCTTCGTCCCCAATGAAAAGAAACCAGACCCAGAAGGCCTGGTAAAAAAGCATTCACCCTAGAGGGCACTGGGGACACGGGGAGAAGCCCTGTTTTGAGTGCTTTTACATGCGTTTTAAGAATGCATTCGCCTGGTCTACTCGGGGGAACAGCTTCTCTTCGGCCTGGAACTCTGCTGAGTGCACGCAGCGGCGGCTGCCGCGCAGCTTCACCGGATGCTTCAAATGCAGCATCTCGTGATAGACGATGTACTCGAGCACGTATCGGGGGACGCCGGGATGATCGAAGATCCGGCTGATGATGATTGCATTGTGCGCCGGATCGTAATGTCCGAGAATGCGCCTGGTCTTCGATTGGCTCCAGCTCATGCGAGGACGCGCCATCAGTCCATGAAAGAATCGCATGTTTAGATCTTCGAAGACTGCATCCAGATCGTAGGCGTGGCCGCGGGCCGAGCGGAACAGCTTGCGTCCCCGTATCTGCCGGACTAGATGCGCCTTCCGGACGATGTCGTGGCTGCCTACATACTTTCGATAGCGAGCCGACTCTGCGCGATTGATGGGGTGACGGTACATCTTGGCGAGCAGGATGTGCGCGATGGCGCGAAGAATGGATTCGGGCGCGCCCTCCAGTAGATCGGAGAGGCGCACCAGCAGCTTTCCCTGGCGCAGCCGGATTGTGTTGTTGATATTCGCAAAGGCGAAGAAGTCAATCTTCATCTCGGGCAGAGTGGTCCCGGGACGCAGTTCACGATAGGTTTTCTGGAAAAGTTCGAGGAGCCCTTCACGCACAGTAAGCGTAGCTTAGCATGACTGGAAAGGCAGTCAGGATGAGGAATTCTGATGCCGGATTCGCTTTACTCCGGTTTATTCCCGACCTGCGTTGTCGGATCCTTCACCAGCTTCTTGTGTTTGGCCTGTTCTTCCTGGTCATCGAGCAATTTCTTGTGGTCTTCCGCCGAAGCGTCGAGCGTCTCCAGCGCATTCGTCAGGACGAACTCGTATTGCTGCGCTTCCGCCGGAGGCACATCTGCGGCATTCTTGAGCGCTCGCAGCTTCGCCTGAAATTCCGTGTCGGCGTCGATGATCAGCTTCAACGGCTTGCGAATGTCATTGCTGCGATCGACGTAGGTGTCAATGTTATCGTTCAATTCGTCGTAGAGCTGCTGAAACGCAGCCAGCAGATCATGGGTTTGCTGGCCCCGGTCCTTCGTCTTCGGATCGTTTCGGACCTCTTCCATTTTCACCAGCCGTGCCCGCGCAAAGTCGACGTAGAGCGGCAGCCGCAGTCTCGGTTCCCAACTCGCATCGCGGATCTTGTCAATTTCGGGTTGCGTCAACGGATCGTGATGACGCTGCGCCAGGACCGGAAATGCCGCAGCAAGCACCAATGCGATCACAAGAAAGAAACGAGCGTGTTTCATTTCGCACCTTTCTTAAACATGGAGGCGAGCAAATCGTCGCGCACCTGCTCCAGGCGATCCACGGCGTCTCTCACCGGACCCTGATCGTCACGGCCCATCGTATGCAAAATGTCAGTGAGCTTGTGGGCCATCCGTCGTACGGCAATCTCCGACTGTTTCTGGTACTTGTGGGTCTGGATGGCATAGTCGCGCGCCAGTTCGGAATAGGCAACGACATCGGTCAGCGCGGTCCTGGCTTTCTCCACATCTGCGGAGGCAAACAGCTTATCGCTGGCATCCAGTTGCTTCTCCGCAATTTGGATGCACAAATGGGGTCGATCCCCGAGACTTGTGGATGCAACTTTCGCCTTGAGTTGGTCGACGGATTCGTCCTCGCGAGGTGTTGCATAGCAGAATCCTACGCAGATGACCCCCAGCAAGAGACCGAGACCCGCCTTGCGCCCTGTCAAGCTCCACTCCTACCTTTTCGGCTCCAGTGCAACCAGCCGGTGCTTGGCCTGCCACTCCTGGTCCGGATATTTGCCGTTGGCCGCCTGCAGAAATAGATGATAATTCGCCGCCGCCCGTTTGATGTCCCTTAGATGATCATAGGCGGAAGCCCTCAAGAAATATGTAAGCGGAATCTCAGGCATAAGCTTTGCCCGCGCCTCCAGAGCTTTAATCACGAGCGGATAATTCTTGTTTTCACTGGCGGCGAATGCGAGGTCGCCATACGCCGCGCCCAGATCCGGCTTGATTTTGATGGAGTTCAGGAACTCCTGCTGGGCTTCGGGGAACTTTTTGGTTCGCAGCAGGCTTTGCCCCAGACTACGACGAAGTTCCGGGTCATTGGGATGCGCTGCAACCAGATCGCGGTATGCCTTTTCCGCCTGATCATTCTTGCTCGCGAGATAATAGAGATCGGCGAGGTCCCGCTGGAGCGACTCATCATTGGGTGCCTGTTTTGCGCCTTCCTGCAATTCTGTGATCGCCTGATCGTTCTTTCCTTGGGCGGCGAGCACTCGTCCCAGTTGAATGCGCGCTACCGCGTGGTCGGGATGCGCCGCTAACACTTTGCGCAACTCCGCTTCAGCATCGATGAATTGACGCCCGCGCATGTAGATATTTGCGAGTCCGATCGCGGCGTCCGCCGAAGCGGGATCGATCTGCTGCGCCTGTTTGTACTCGCGCTCCGCATCCGCAAACTTGTTCTGGTTTTCGAGAAGCAGCCCTGCGGACAGATGCGGCTCAATATTCTTGGGCTGCAGGGAGGCGGCCTTTTCGTAGGCGGCAACGGCCTCATCCGGATTGTTCTTCTCCAGGAGATGAGCCAGAGAGAGCCATGCGCGGGCCTGTCCTTCGGAGACATGGCCGGTGGGCTTAAGCTGCGTGGCGGCACGGAGGAATTTCTCCGCCTCGGAGTTTCCCGCTTTCGCGAGTTGCAGGCCGAGATTGAGATTCGATTCGAAGAGATCCGGCTTGGCGGCTACGGATTTGCGGTAGGCGGCGATGGAGTCATCCGTCTTGCCGAGTCCATTTTCGACGAATCCTAAATCGAACCAGGCGACGTAGTTCTCCGGATCTTTTTCGACGACCTTGCGAAGCAGGGGCCCTGCTTCCGCCAAATTCTGTTTCTGAATGAGAGCCTCGGCCTTAGCCAGATCAGGATCGGAGGTGTCTTCTTCCGCCACCGTGTGTTGCTTACGTTGTGGGGAGTGGGAGGAGGTCTGCGCGACCACAACAGCCGTTGTAGAGACGTTGCTTGCAACGTCTCGGCCAGCAGCGGGCACAATGCCCAGGTATCCCGCAGCCGCAAACACCATTACGAACTGCGAAGTCCTTCTACCCGCGCCCATTGGACCGCGATGCTCCATTGCCGTTCAGGATACGCGCCAAATACTTCCCGGTGTAAGAGCCGGCCAACTTGGCAATCGCCTCCGGAGGCCCAACGCCGACGATTTTGCCTCCGCGATTCCCGCCTTCCGGGCCCAGATCGATGACCCAGTCGGCTGTCTTAATCACTTCGAGATTGTGCTCAATGACAAGAATCGAGCCCCCTGCATCAATCAGACGGCGAAAGGCTGCCAGGAGTTTGCTGACGTCATCGAAATGTAGGCCGGTAGTGGGCTCGTCAAAGATATAGAGCAGCCGGCGCTTGAGCTTTTCACCGGTTCCGTTACGCCCGGAACTCGAGGCTGGCTGCAGGTGCGCGGCCAGTTTCATGCGCTGCGCCTCGCCGCCGGACAGGGTTGTGGCGGACTGTCCCAGCCGCAAATAGCCCAATCCCACCTCTTCCAGGGCCCGCAGCTTATCGGTGACTTTGGGAGCTTCGGCAAAGAACTTCAGCGCCTCCTTGACGGTGAGGTTCAGCACCTCGTGGATATTCTTGCCCCGATATCGGACTTCCAGCACCGTGGGCTTGTAGCGCGTACCCTTACACTCTTCGCAGATCAATTCCACGTCGGCGAGAAACTGCATCTCGACCGTCACCGTTCCATCGCCCTGGCAGACCTCGCAGCGGCCGCCAGGGATGTTAAAGGAGAAATGCCCGGCGCTGTAGCCGCGTTTCTTGGCCTCGGGCAGGGAAGCGAAGAGTTCCCGGATGGCGTCGAATGCCTTGATGTATGTCACGGGGTTGGATCGCGGTGTGCGCCCGATCGGCGATTGATCGACCAGCACGACTTCTTCGATGTACTGATCACCCTCGAGAGTCTCCCACGTCGCCGAACTTACAGCCCCGCTTGATCCATTCCCTGTCTGTTGCTTGGCCTGCACCAGCGCGCGGTAGAGCACCTGATGCAAAAGGGTGGACTTGCCCGATCCCGAAACCCCAGTGATCGCGACCAGCATGTTGAGTGGAACACTGATCTCGACATTCTTCAGATTGTTGGCACGGATGCCGCGCATGCGGATCTGCTGCGGTCCGGGTTTGCGCCGGGTGGGAGGCGGCTGAATGCGCAAGTCGCCAGAGAGGTATCGCCCGGTCAGCGACGCAGGATTGTGCAGGATTTCGTCGTACGTACCCTCGGCAATCAACTTGCCGCCATTCTCTCCCGCTCCGGGGCCGAGGTCCAGAATGCGGTCGGCCGCCTGCATGATGTCCGGATCATGCTCGACCACTAGGATCGTGTTCCCCAAGTCGCGCAGGTCGTGGAGAATATGAACCAGGCGGTGCGTATCCCGCGAATGCAGCCCGATCGAAGGCTCGTCGAGCACGTACAGCGTTCCCACCAGCCGCGATCCGAGAGAAGTCGCCAGCTGAATCCGCTGGGCCTCGCCCCCGGAGAGCGTCGAGGACAAGCGATCGAGAGTGAGGTACTCCAGTCCAACATCGTTGAGGAACTTCAGCCGTTCGCGAATTTCCTGGAGCAGTTTGTCGGCGATGTCAGCTTCCTGGGCCGTTAGCTGTACCTGCTCGAAGAACTTGAGCGCATCCTCAACCGTGAGCGAGCAAATCTGGCACAGATTCTTGCCCTCGATCTTGACCTGCCGCGCTTCCAGGCGGAGCCGGGTGCCGTTACAGGCAGAGCACAGTGAATATCCGCGATAGCGGCTGAGAAAGACGCGGACGTGCAGCTTGTACTTCTTGCGCTCCAGATGCGCGAAGAATCCGCGTACACCGAGGAATCGCCCATCGCCATTGAGTACGAGGTTGCGGTGCTCCTCCGCCATATCGATCCAGGCCAGGTCGAGCGGAATGCCCGCAGCCTTTGCGTAGCGCTTGAGATCGGTGAACAGCGGTCGGTATTTCGGCTTCGTCCAAGGCTCGATGGCGCCTTCGGAGAGACTCTTGTTCTGGTCGGGAATGACGAGATCGAGGTCGAAGTCGATAGTATTCCCAAATCCCTGGCACTTGGGGCAAGCGCCGTAAGGATTGTTGAAGGAGAACAGGCGCGGCTCGGGTTCTTCGTACTTGAGATTGCAGAACTTGCATTCGAAGCGTTGCGAGAACCGCAGAATTTGTGCTGACTGCGCATTACGGCCCTCGGGCGAGTCAGCGAGGATTTCAAAAAGAACCTCGCCCGCTTCCCGATAAGCTGTTTCGATAGCATCAATTACGCGTGATCGGATGTCGGGCGACGCTATCAACCGATCCACCAGCAGGAGCACGGACTGGCTGAAATCGAGATCAAGCAGGGATTCCGGGGTAGAGAACTCGTAAACTTGTCCGGCCTGATAGAGCCTGTTAAAGCCGGCCTTCCGTAGATCGAATAGCCGGGTCTTCAGAGCGTCGGTTAGCGGGGACTCCGGACCCTTCTTCCCCTTGCTGGCACGCCGTGGTTTCCCTTCGGCCTCCTGCGAGACTATTCCCGCCCTCTGCAAGGGGAACAGCACCTGCAGCCGTGTCCCCGGTTCCAGAGTAAGAATCGTATCCGCAACCTCGTCCACGGTGTCCTTCTTCACCTCGCGTCCACAGTTCGCGCAAAAAGTGCGTCCTACGCGCGCGAATAGCAGTCGGAGGTAGTCGTAAATCTCGGTTGCGGTCGCCACTGTTGAACGCGGATTCCGCGTTGTGTTCTTCTGTTTGATCGCTACGGCGGGCGCGATTCCATCGATAGAGTCGGCGTCGGGCTTCTCGATCCGCTCCAGGAACTGCCGCGCATAGGCTGACAGAGACTCCACATAGCGCCGCTGTCCCTCGGCGTAAATTGTGTCAAAGGCGAGGGAAGACTTACCCGATCCGGACACGCCCGTGACCACGGTCAGAGCGTTATGCGGAACCTCAAAATCAATGTTTTTGAGATTGTGGACGCGTGCGCCGCGTACAACGATGCTATCTGTCTGCGTCAGTGTCGAGGACATCGAAAAAGGGCCGAACGCCACACTGGGGCTGGCGCAAAGCGCACAGAGCCGTCCGAATGGCTGACTGAATCTTTCTATTATAAGGGATTTGCGAACACGGCGCGGAACCCGTTCGCAGCACAGCCCGCCAGAGACGGCAACCTAATCTCGACAGAACGCGTACAGGCGTTGCGGAAGAATTCAGTGCGGAGCTTTGCTCCGCCGGACAGCCGACGGCGGCTGTCCCCACATGTATTGGAAAGTGCTCTAGTCGAAGATCAATACTGCGGATGCGATTACAGTCGTCCAAAGGGCGCGCTTGTCGCCGACTGCCGACTGGGTGACATTCGCCGTCCGGACGATCTTGTTGGACAGACGGTAAATCTGCTTCTTCTCGTCCCAGGAGCGATCGGGATCGAATTCCACATTAAGCGTCGTCGCCAGCATTTCAGCCGCGAGTTCCTCGGCGTACTCTCCGGCGGCGTCTTCGGTTTCGCCGAAGGAGTGGTGCTCGCTCAGGTAGCCGTAGGTGTTGCGATCGGCAGGAATGGCCACGCCGATAGACGACGCCAATAAGCGATGAGGTTCGCGGGTGGAGTTCTCCGCGACGACAGCGAAGACAACCTCGCCCGGGTGGAGGTATTTCACGCCCTCCTTGCGGGCCAAGAGCTTGCAGTTGGGTGGGAAGATCGAAGAGACGCGGACCAGATTCTGGGCAGCGATACCGGCGTCGCGCAGCGCCAATTCGAATGATGTCAGCCGCTCACGGTGTTTCCCCACGCCTTTTGTGAAGAAAATCCGCTTCGGAACCATGTCTTTGCCCAATGTCGCCAGTCCTCCGCAAAGCAAATTTGTTGGTGAGAATGCACAATCTAACACAATGCTTTGTAAAGGAAATATGAATTTGATCACCAAGGCAAAAAAATTGCGGGAGAGCTTTTGGGTCTCCCGCTAAGCTGAGAAACTTGGGTTTGGTGTGGGATGTGGTCTCAGATTGCCCGTGACCTGAACTCTGAGGTTCTGACGCCCGCTTTAGGTTATTCCGCCGCTTTGACCGAGCTCACCGTGATTGTATTGTCCTTCGCGGTTCCGGTGACGGTGGCCTTGGCGCCAGCTTGCTTGTCGAGTGTGGAGAGAGCGGCTTTGTCGCTGGTTTCCAGGGTGTAGACCTTGTCGCCGACCACGAGCGCGTACTTCGATCCCTTGGAGACGCACCCGCGGGTGCATGCTGCAGCATCGCCGGGCATGGCGTGTTTGGCGCCGCACATAGAATCACTGACCACGCCGGTGAAGCTCTTGCCGGCTGCAAATGCGGACGAACTCATCCCCAAAGCCAACAACAGACCTAGAAACAACGATCCAAATTTCTGACGTCCAGCAATCATCCTGATCTCCTTTTTTGAGCTTAACGGCAGGCTCGAAGCCGCTACGGCTACAGCCCCCACAGCATCAGATGTTCCATCAGGCTATAGGTTACAGGTTTGTTCCGAAATAGAAGCGTGGGGATACGCAATGCGCATCCCCACGTTATGCCCGGATTGGAATTGGGGGAGGGCCCGGGCAAAGTTAGACTCTTGACTTTTACTTGGCGGGAGCCACGGAATTGACGTCCACCCCTACGCCATTTACCGTGCCGGTGACCGTGACCTTGCTGCCGGCCTGCTGGTCCAGAGTATTGAGCAGGCCCTTGTCAGTTGTGTTCAGGGAATAGAGCTTCTCTCCCACGACCAGGATGTATTTGGCGCCGTGCGCGGCGCAGGCCCGCGTGCACTTGGCGGAATCCGGTTCCATGTGCTGGGCGCCGCACATGGAGTCGCTCACCATTCCGGTTAAAGTCTGCTTGTCGACTGTGGCAGCCGGACCGGACGCAAAAACAACCGTTAAGGATGCAAGTACCGCGAATAATAAGACACGGACGCCCGAGAACTGCATTGGAATACTCCTGGATTCACCTGGTTCGGAAATAGCCCCACTTGCTTGCGGCACAGTATACAGATTCGCTCAAAAATGCCAAATGGTTTTTCCTGCCCGATCCTTGCGAGGGTCCGCGTAGGGTATCGCAAACCATGGACCTGGAAGATAGCGGATACAACCTTGTTCCGAAATCCGAACAGATGGAAACTTGGATTACTTGGGGGCTTTAACGGTGTAGATGAGATCCACATCCACGGTCTTTTCGCGCTGGTTGGCCGTCACATGAGAGGCAACATTCCAGTCGAAGTTCGTTGGCAGTAACCTCTGCGCTGCCGGAAGGTACTCGCTGAGGTAGGCGGCATCGTAAACGTCGCCGGGACGAATCTTCCATGCATTGCGGAGCTTCGCCGTCAGGCTATTGTCGAGGCCGCGGAACTCAAGTTCGCCCATGTGGTAGAGGAAGCCCTCCTTCACCTCGAGCCGGAGGGTCACGGTCGCGGCGGAATCGTCAAACAGTGCATCTGCTTTGATCGCAGCGGTCACATACCCGCGAGACCCGTAGAGCTTTTGAACGTCTTTCAGGTTGTCGTAAATCCGAACCGTATTCGCCGGCTGCCCAATATCAGCCCGAACCATCTTCCGCAGGGTGTCGGTCGGGATTTCTTGATTCCCTGACCAGTCGATGCCTTTGAGCTTGTACTGTTCCCCGGGCGTGACCGAAAAATCCACATCAACAATGGTCAGGTTGCGGATGGTATCGTCACTTTGCTGCGACGGTTGTTTCACCACTCTGGGCTGGGGTGCGCCGAACGCAGCCTTCAGATATCCCCGCGAATAGTAAACTGGTAGAAGCTGGTGCTCGACCAGCGCGTGCAGGATACTGCGCGAGTACTCCCGATCGAAGACCCTCCTGGACGCAGCCTTCAGAGCAGGAATGTCAGACTCAGCGGCTCCGGTGAATTCGACGTTCCGAATTTGGATGGGAACATCCGCCACGGAATAGACGATTGAGTCGATTGGGCCATCTGGTTTGCCGGAGCGGACGTACTCCACGTGTCCAGGGATCGCCCGCTCTACCAGCATTGCCTGAAGCACATCGGAAACTTCCTCCGGCAGACGGCCGGAGAGCGGAAGCTCTCCGTTGAACAACGGGGCATGTTCCTTAATTCGCCGCAGCAGTTCGTCGTCGGTAAACCAAACGAAATCCTCAAAGCGCACAGGGACGAATTTGTCCACGTCAGTGACATGAAATTCGAGCTTTGTTCCGCCTGAGGAGTACGAATAAGAATAAGCGATATCTGTAAAAACGCCCATGTCCCCTAGGCGTCGGGCCGCTTTCTTGAACTCGTCGTCGTCCACAGGCGTGCCAATTTGCAGCCCGCTGGCAGCGGCGATGTCCTGTTCGGAGAATCGCTTGCTGCCGACGACCTTGATGGCAGTTAGGCGCCGGTCAGAAGCAGGCCTTTGGGATAGCGGCTTGTGCGACTGCGTGAGCGCGGGAATAGAGGCGGCGAACCAGAATGCGAGCAACAGGCTGGAAAGGAACTTCCTCATCGATTTGGGATATGGGCGAATTCCTGCGTGGATTTGTGCTTCACCGCGATATCGATGAAGGCGAGCGCAGCGCGGCTGAGCGCCTTATCTTTGCGAAAGACCAGCGCCAGATCGCGGCGCACCTGAGCGTCTGCGATGGGAATGGCCGCCAGTACTTTGGCTTTCACATCTTCCTCGACATTGGAGCGTGCGATAAAACCAATGCCTACGTCCGCGGCCACGAAGCGCTTCAGCAACTCGCTGGAGTCGAGTTCCATCGTAAGGTGGGGCTTGAGGCGTCGCTCGTGAAAGAGTTGCTCAATGTTGTCGCGCGTGTGTCCGGCTTTAGGGACAATCAAGGGATATTTGGCGGCATCGGCAATGGTTGCCGACTTCAATTTGCCAAGCGGGTGCTGCGGAGGCGCAATCAAAATCAACTCGTCCCGATGGATGAGAACTACGGTGAGGCGGGTGTCCGTCACGGGCATGGACAGGACGCCGAAGTCCACGGAATTATCGATGATGGCCTCGAGGATCTTTGCGTAATCTGCCCGCTTGATGTTGACCGAGACGTCGGGATATTGCTTTTTGAAGTCGGCAAAAACATAGGGTAGGATGTGCAGGCACGTGCCCTCATTTGCGCCGACGATGATTTCGCCACGGGGGATGCGCTCCATCTCGGCGATGGCGACCATCATCGCCTTACGCGCATCCAGTGTGTCTTCGACGTAGCGCACGAATGCCTTGCCAGCGGCAGTCAGCGAAACCTTGCCTCCGGAGCGATCGAACAGCTTGGCTCCGACCTCTTCCTCGATCCCGCGAATCTGTGAGGAGATCGCGGGCTGCGTCCGGAAACGCTTTTCCGCCGCCCGCGAAAACGAGGCGTGTCGCGCTACTTCGAGAAATGTCTCGAGCTGGTCGAAGTCCATAAGGGAGCTGGCAGCTACTTGCTTCAGTGGTCAGCCAAGAATGCTGACTGGAACGCCACTCGGCTGAAAACTGATCGCTGGAAGCTGACAACTTAGTATAAATTCCACTTTATCCCGGCTATAAGAACAATCGCATTGCCAGTCTGAATGGCTGGCTTTAGACTCGTCGGTCCTGCACAACGCGACCGATTGTAGCAGCCTGAGAGCCTAGCCGTCGTTTGTCGCTCGCCATTCGCCGGCGAGTTTGTGGCAATTGCGAACGGCGAACGCTACTGACCAGCGACGCTTTTTCGCAGTAGCTCGATGGTCGCCACGCGCCTCCCGCGAAGGAGCCTATGCCTGACGCCAAAGTCGTCCTCGAATTCGCCCGCAAGCACGACGCCAAGATCCTCGATCTCCGCTTCACCGACATTCCCGGGCTGTGGCACCACGTCTCCTATCCAATCGAGCAGTTAACCGAAGCCTCGCTGGAAGAAGGCTTCGGGATCGATGGTTCGTCAATCCGCGCGTGGGCCGGAATTCACGAGAGCGACATGATGCTGAAGCCGGACGCGAACTGCTTTGTCATGGATCCCTTTACGGAGGTTCCGACGCTGGTGGTAGTATGCGACGTCGTCGATCCGGTGACCAAGCAAAGCTACGACCGGGATCCGCGCTACATTGCGCGCAAGGCCGAGCAGTATCTCGCGTTGAGTGGCATTGCCGATACGGCTTACTTCGGCGCGGAAGCCGAATTCTTCATCTTCGATAGCATTCGCTTCGAACAGCGCGAGAATTATGGCTACTACTACATTGATGCCGAAGAAGGCCGCTGGAATTCGGGCAGGGAGGCAAACAATCTAGGGTACCGTCCGCGCTACCGCGAGGGATACTTCCCGGTCTCGCCAACGGACCATTATCAGGACCTGCGCTCCGAGATGATGTTGATCATGCAGAGCTGCGGATTGGAGGTGGAGTGCCACCATCACGAAGTTGCCACGGCAGGGCAGACCGAAATCGATTTGAAGTACGACTCGCTTCTGCGTTCGGCTGACAAGATGCTGCTGTTCAAGTACATCGTGAAAAATGCGGCCAACCGCAGCGGTAAGACGGTTACGTTCATGCCGAAGCCAATCTTCGGTGATAACGGGAGTGGGATGCATACCCACCAGTCGCTCTGGAAGGCAGGAGAACCGCTTTTCTCCGGGGACGGATACGCGGGACTGTCGCAAATTGCGCTCTGGTATGTTGGCGGACTGATCAAACACGGGCCCGCGCTGTCGGCGATCATTGCGCCTACCACGAATTCCTATAAACGGCTGGTTCCCGGTTTCGAAGCGCCCGTCAGCCTGGCGTACTCGCGCCGGAATCGATCGGCGGCGTGTCGGATCCCGGTATACTCGGTCGCTCCCCGCGCGAAACGCGTGGAGTTCCGCCCGCCAGATCCGAGTTGCAATCCCTATATGGCGTTCGCGGCCATGTTGATGGCGGGACTGGACGGCATTGAGAACAAAATGGACCCCGGTCCGCCGCTCGACAAAGACATCTACGAACTGGATCCCGATCAAGTGTCGGGCATTCCGTCGATGCCACGCTCTCTCGAAGAAGCCCTGGACGCGCTAGAACACGACCACTCATTCCTGCTGAAAGGCGATGTGTTTACGGAAGAATTCTTGCGGAGCTACGTGGATTATAAACGGGCGAAGGAAGTGGAGGCGATCCGAAAACGGCCGCACCCGTTCGAGTTTGCTTTGTACTACGACATTTAGGATCGGTCCGGATGTTTCGAGACGGGTGCATGAACCCCGCTCACGGCTTTTTCAATCCCTTGGGGCTTCACAAAAAAGAGGTAGCTTCAAAAAGCAGACTGCAACCTCGCAGCGATGATTGCTTCGGGTGGATCGAGCGAAGGTATTTATACGGCGGTGCGGACCGACGTATCCTTCATCATGCGCTCCATTAGTCGCATGCGCTTTGACGGAAGAGACTCGGACATATGGGCCGGCGCAGGCTCACATCCGCTGACAGTCAACAGCTCAGTCCCCATGGCATCCAGAGCGGAATTGGAACGCCCCAAAACCATCAAAAGATACTTCTGAGCAATTGGACGGTCCGCGGGATGGATCAGAGCCCACCATCGTCGTACCGACTCCTGCACTTCTGCTTCGCTCTTCTCGCCTACTACGAGGGCGTCGATGAGCCGATATACCTTGCTCTTGATCGCTTGATACGAGACCGAAATCTCTTGGGGCATAGGTTTTTCAGATTCCTTGTACCTCTCTCACGTGCAATCGGCGAACCAAACCGCTAGCACCTTTTATTCGTTGCGCTTAGGGGGATTTGCACTCATATGAAAGTATTACGAATGGAAGAATTCCGATGCGGAATATGGATTCTGGAAGGGTGGCAACGAGGCGAGTTTACCAGCCTGATTCCTCCTCGTGAACAATGTCTGCGACCACTGCCGTCCCCGGATTGTGATCACTGTCACAGAGTTGTCACAGAGGTTTCCCTTCGTGTCCCCCGTCATTTAGAGCTTCCGCAGGCGGGTTACAATGTTGCGCTCTCTTCAAGCATGCGGTGGGGTAGCTGCCATAGTCCAGGCGCTTTGGCGGGCATCAGTGCTCGCCTGTGAGTTTCTCGTAGACTCGGAGGCAAAATGAAAAAGTGGGCGTGTGTTCTGGCTGTCGCGATGGCGGCAACCTTCGTTGAGGCGCAAGGGCCATCTTCGGCAGACCTGCAAACCGATTCTCAAACCCAAAGCTCGCAGGGAACCTGGCGCGAGGGCAATTCCAGTGACCGCATGTTCTTTCCGAAAGACATGTTCTGGGGGTGGGCGCAGGTGGATCTGGCGCCCCCACACAACGAGGTTGACCCCAATCTCTGCGCCGGGAATTCCTACGCGTATGGTGGAGTGAACGCGCCCTGCAACATGTTCGCGCGCTACATGATCTCGGGAATTCTGGAAGTGCGGCCGTTTGGTCGCGGTCCGCTGCGGAGACTCATGCTCTGGGGAGCGCCGACCTTCCTGTTTGGGAAGAACGTCCCAAAGACGCTATACACGTGGTCCCCCGACGCGATTGGAATCGAGCACGGGTGGGGAGCGGGGATCTACCTGAACAAGGGATTCGAATTCCGTGTCACCCAGCACTTCCTGTTCGATCGGCTCGGCGCTCGCGATACGAACCTTGGAGTGGCGGACCTTGGTAACAACGGTCCTTGGGGACGCTACATGACCGTGGGTGTCCGGAAGACATTTGGGACGCGTCGCTGGTAATAATGCTATGCAGCTGCGGGGATTCGCGGCCGGGTGATAATGCGGACCAGCCACACAATCAGAGCGATGAACGCGCCGAGCATGACGAGAGGTAGTCCAAAGATCAGTACCATCCAGACACCGCCGCCGAAGTTGGTCACGTCGCCGCCGACGGTCGAAGCCGGGTCGCGGTGAATGCGTCCGCCAAATACCGACAGGTCCCCGTTTACCGTCGCGGGTCCATCGATGCGGACATTACCGCCAAAGGTGGTTACGTCTCCAGCGATCTCTGCGTTGTCTTCGAGAGTGACGCTTCCACCGAACGTCGTCACGTCGCTGGTTACGTGCCCGCGGATCCGTATGCTGCATCCGAAACAAGTCACTTCCCCGGTTTCCTCGCCCGGTCCGATGCTGATGTCGTGACCGAACTGAGTCCGCTCATGCTGCTTCTCGGCAAATGCCGTAGTCGAGAATGCAGTGAAGAAGAATAGGCAGATACATAGGGGAACAACGGGTTGAGTTCGCCGGAGCATAAGCGCCTCGTAAGGCTCGATCAGAGCCGTGGGGTGGTACGGGGAATTATGGCATATTGAGCCACAATAATCTGCTGCCTGGCAGCGGTCGCTTTCTTTATAATTGTGGTTCTTCACAGCATCTCCAGAAATCCCTTACAGCGGAGGCTTTTTTGCATGGCAGGCTCTTATAACGGCGTGGCTGTTCCCTCGGACGGAAAAAAGATTGGATACTCCGGCGGCAAGTACGACATTCCCGATAATCCGATTATCCCCTTCATCGAGGGCGACGGCACCGGGCGCGACATCTGGAAAGCCTCCCTGCGTGTCTTCAATGCGGCCGTCGAGAAGGCATACAAGGGCAAGCGGCGTGTGGCTTGGTACGAGGTCTTCGCCGGAGAAAAGGCCAAGGCCAAATTCGATACCTGGCTTCCCGATGAAACCGTCGATGCGATCCGCGAATTTCGCGTCGCTATCAAGGGACCGCTGACTACGCCTGTAGGCGGTGGGATTCGATCCCTGAACGTTGCACTGCGCCAGATTCTGGATCTCTACTCCTGCGTTCGCCCGGTGAAGTACTACAAAGGCGTACCTTCGCCTGTGAAGCATCCCGAGCGCATGAACGTCGTCATCTTCCGTGAGAACACAGAGGACGTTTATGCTGGCATCGAATGGGAGCAGGGAACTGCCGAATGCGCCAAGCTGATCGACTTCCTGAATAAGGACATGCTGAAGGGTGGGAAGAAGCAGATCCGGCTGGACTCCGGCGTCGGTATCAAGCCGATGTCGGTCACCGGAACCAAGCGGTTGGTGCGCATGGCAATTCAGCATGCAGTCGAGAACGGCCTCAAGACTGTGACCCTGGTCCACAAGGGGAACATCCAGAAGTTTACCGAGGGGGCATTTCGCAAATGGGGATACGAAATTGCCATCGAGGAATTTCGTGACAAAGTTGTGACGGAGCGCGAGAGCTGGATTCTGGACAACAAAGATAAGAATCCGAACCTGACCGTCGCGCAAAATGCCGAGATGATCGAGCCCGGCATGGAGTTCGCGCCGCCAGCCTTCCGCCAATCGGTGGAGAAAGAAGTGAAAGAAGTGCTGGAGGCGATCGGCTCCACGCATGGACATGGGGCATGGAAGAAGAAGATCATGATCAACGACCGCATCGCGGATTCGATCTTCCAGCAGGTAGTCACGCGCGCGGATGAGTACTCCGTGCTGGCGACACCAAACCTCAATGGCGACTATATTTCCGACGCCTGCGCGGCGCAGGTCGGCGGATTAGGCATCGCTCCGGGCGCGAATATCGGCGACGGTTACGCCATCTTCGAAGCCACGCACGGCACCGCTCCAAAGTATGCTGACAAAGACGTCATCAATCCGGGATCGGTGATCCTGTCGGGCGTCATGATGTTCCGGCATCTCGGGTGGAATGAAGCGGCCGACTTGATCGAGCACAGCATCGAGCGCACAATCGAGCAGAAGAAAGTCACCTATGACTTCGAGCGTCTCATGCCCGGCGCGACGAAGGTGAAGACCAGCGAATTCGCCAGCTACATGATTGAAAATATGGGAGCTGGAGTTTTGGTTTAGAAGTTCTTAAACGATGTGTAGAAGTTCTTGAACCACGAAGGGCTCTGGTACACGAAGCGAATCACTTTCAGCTTTTTTCGTATATGTTCGTGACCTTCGTGGTTATCTGATCTTGAAAGGACTCATACCATGCGCAAGAAAGTCACCATAGTCGGTTCGGGGAACGTAGGCGCGACGGCGGCTCACTGGATTGCCTCCAAAGAACTCGCGGATGTCGTCCTGATAGACATTATCGAAGGCGTCCCCCAAGGCAAGGGACTCGACCTGCTCGAGGCCATGCCGATCGAAAAGCGCGATTCGTATATCAGCGGCACCAACAACTACAAGGACACCGCTAACTCGGACATCGTGGTAATCACGGCCGGTATCCCTCGTAAGCCCGGCATGAGTCGCGACGACTTGCTCAATACGAACTACGGCATCATGAAAGCCGTTGTCGGCGAAGTGGTGAAGAATTCTCCCAACTGCATTCTGATCATCGTCTCGAACCCTTTGGACGCCATGGCGCAGGCCGCATACAAGTTGAGCGGATTTCCGCGTGAACGTGTCATCGGCATGGCCGGCGTGCTCGACTCCGCTCGTTTTCGCGCCTTCATCGCCGATGAATTGAAGGTCAGCGTTGAAAACGTCACCGCCTTCGTCCTCGGCGGTCACGGGGACACGATGGTTCCCCTTCCGCGATACTCCACCGTCGCCGGAATCCCGATTACTGAGCTGATCGACAAGTCGAAGCTCGATGCCCTAGTGCAGCGCACCCGCGATGGCGGCGCTGAGATCGTGAAATACCTGAAGACCGGTTCTGCCTATTACGCGCCGTCAGCGGCCGCTACCGAAATGGTCGAAGCGATCCTGAAAGACAAGAAGAAGATCCTGCCCTGCGCGGCATACCTGCAAGGCGAGTACGGCATCAACGGCCTATACGTTGGAGTTCCAGTGAAGCTCGGCGCCAAAGGCATCGAGCAGATTATTGAGATCAAACTGACGCCGGAGGAAAAGGCGGGGCTCGATAAAAGCGCCGCAGCGGTGAAGGAATTGGTCTCGGTCATTAACGTCTGAAAGTTCTGGAACTGAGCAGATTGCATCCCGCCTTCGGGCGGGATTTTTCTTTGCAGAATGAACGCCTTAAGCTTCAGTTCAGCGTGTATTCAAACACTGCCTGCAATTCGCAATCGCCGGCCGCTCCCGCATGATCCATTGTGAAAACGACGAAATCGCCGCGCTGCAGTACGAGTGAGGGACTGATCCGAACATGGCGGTACGTGGACGATCCCGTTCCGTCGGAGCCGACCCATGTTTTCAGGATGATGTTGTGGAAGACATTCTGCAGCAGATAACCATCATTCACGATGCCAAGGTTGTGCGGATTGTGCACCTGCATGGTTCCAAAGCTGGAGCTTTGGGGAGAGACTACGTGAGCTCTTGCGTCCGGGTGGAATTTCGGCGGAGCGCCCGGCGAAACAGCGGCCCGGCAGAGCACCTCGGCGAATCCCGGCCGGCTGGGCGGGGCCGTGATCATGAATGCCAGATCGAGATCGGCTGCGGTCAGCGTGAGAGCGTTGGTGACTTCAAAAAACACGGCAGCGCCGTTGCCCGCCAGGTTCGTGGCTTCCCAGCCGAAACTGGCGATCCCAGACTTGGCTGGGTGCGTTGCCGCGCCTCGACCGGACTCCAGACCGCGAATCGTACCCGCAATCCCAGCCAGTGCCAGGCCGCTTTCGCCAACGAACGTCCTGCGATCGCTTTTCATGCACTCAGGGAAGGCGAACTAAACGGTCTCGATCGTGACCTTCTTCAGAACCACATCCTTGTTCGGACGATCATTGCGGGCGCGCGGCAATCGCGTGATCTTGTCGACCACGTCCTGACCTTCGACGACCTCGCCGAAGATCGTATGCTTGCCCGTCAACCAGGTCGTGGGTACGACAGTGATGAAAAATTGCGAGCCGTTTGTGTTTGGACCGGCATTGGCCATTGCGAGCTTGCCCGGCTTGTCGAACTTATGTGGCGACCCTTTGGTCTCGTCTTCGAATTGATACCCTGGTCCGCCCGTGCCCGTGCCTTGCGGATCTCCGCCTTGGAGCATGAAGTCGGGAATGACGCGGTGAAAGATGGTTCCGTCGTACAAACGGTCTTTAGACTTCTTGCGCGTTGATGGGTGCGTCCACTCGCGTTTGCCCTCGGCGAGATCGACAAAGTTCGCCACGGTTTTTGGAGCGTCCTTTTCGAATAGTTTGCAGACGATGGTTCCTTCCGTGGTATCGAAGGTGGCGTACATTCCAGGTTGACGAGTCATGATGTCCTTTCAGAAAACGGTCGTTGGTCGATAGTTGCTGGCCACACGGGCAATGGCGAGCCTTGCATCGGCGACTCGCCATCGCAGGAAGATCCGCTATTTGTCAGCCGGGTTTGCAGCTTTCGGTGCGGCGGTTGGTTTCCTGGTTGGCACCGTTGGATGAGTTGCCGGCTTCGCCGCCGGAGCCCCACTCTTCACAATGGTCACGTGCGTAATCTTCACCGGACGAAACGGTTTGTCATTCGAGGGATCCCGCGCCATGCTGGCAATCTGCTTCACCAATGCGACCGTGGCATCGTCGCATTGACCAAAGATCGTGTACCCCCCATTCAGATGCGGCGTGGGAACTTCCGTGATAAAGAACTGCGAGCCATTCGTATTCGGGCCGGAGTTCGCGTACGCAAGCCGCCCGGGACGGTCGAAAAGCAGATCCTGCGAAGTCTCGTTCTTGAATTGATATCCCGGATCGCCCGATCCGTTTCCAGCCGGATCTCCGCCCTGAATCATGAAGCCTGGAATTACGCGGTGAAAGATTGTGCCGTCATACAGCGGGGTGTGGTGCTTAGTGGCGCCGCTGATCGGATTCTTCCAATCCTTTGTCCCAGTGGCCAGTCCAATGAAATTTGCGACGCCGATCGGCGCTTTAGCGGGGAAGAGAGTACAGGTCATCTTCCCGGCCGTGGTGTCGATAATGGCCGTGGGTTCTGAACCGGCCGGAGCCGCTGGCTTGGCCGGAGCGGACTGCCCAATCATGCCCGTCTGAGCAGCGGTCGCAACTGTCAAAACGAATATGGATAGCGCGGTTCGCATGAATACTCCTCGCAGATTGAATGCTTATTGATTGAAGTGCAAATATGAATTGTACGACAGCGAGCATGGTAGCGGCAGCTCGCAAGACCGTCGTGTATCGGTTAGAACCTCGACCTTTACTTCGAAGCCTGCATCTCCCGGCTCACGCGCTCGACCTCGCGAAACACCCGCATCAGGTTGCCGCCGAGAATCTTGCGAATGTCCTCGGCGGTATAGCCGCGCTCGAGCAGCGCCTGCGTAATCTTCGGCAGATCGGCGGCCGAATCGACACCCTGCGGCGTCGCACCGCTCACGCCGTCGAAGTCCGACCCGAGGCCCGCATGATCCACCCCCGCGACTTTCACAATGTGATCGATCTGGTCTATCAGTGACTTCAGCGGAGGCCGCGGAATTTTCGCCATCCACTCGCGCTCAATGCGGTCGATGTCGATGTAGCGGACAGGCTTGCCCTCCTTCTTCATCTGCTCCAGATACTTCTGCGTGGCAGCATCGACGTCTTTCTTCTGCGCCTGCAGCGCCTTCCAGAAGTTCTCATCGTCGAAGCCGTTAAAGAAGTTGACTTGCACCACGCCGCCGTTCTTCGCCACCGCCTTCAGCATGTCATCGGTCATGTTGCGCGGTGCCTCGACGAGCGCGCGCGCCGAAGAGTGCGATGCGATGACGGGAGCCTTCGTCGCAGCGATGGCGTCCCAGAATGTCTTGTCGGCCACGTGCGAGATGTCGACCATCATGCCGAGACGATTCATCTCGAGGACGACTTGCTTTCCGAAATCGGTGAGCCCGTTGTGATGCTGCACCTTGGGATCGTCGATGTCTCCCGAGGAATCTGCCCACTCATTCGTGTTCGACCACGAGAGTGTCATGTAACGCACGCCCAGCCGGTAGTAGTCGCGCAACAGGTGCATATCGTTTTCGATCGAGTGTCCTCCCTCGATACCCATGAGAGCAGCCAGTTTGTGCTCCCGGTGCGCGCGCTCGATGTCCGCGGCCGAAAAGGCCATCATCATCCGGTCTGGATGCCGCGCGGCCTGCTGATACACCGAATCGATCAGATCGAATGTGTGCCTGGCGTAGTGGCCCTGATTGGTTTCGGGTTCGACCCAAATCGAAAAGAACTCCGCGCCCAGGTTTCCGCGCTTGGCTTTGTCGAGGCTGATATGCCCGAGATCGTGGAGGTCGGTCGAGCCGATGTCGAAGCCTTCGTCGAGAAAGCGCTGCGGGGTGTCGGCATGCGTGTCGATGATCAGCGAGGAATCTTGAATCTGCCGCGCGCGGGCGCTGATCGAGAACTTGTCTGGGGATGGCTTAGTGGCGGTCTGTGCCGTTGCAATGGAAGACAGAACAGCCATGATTACAATGAGATTGAATTTCATATTAAAGTGCCGAGAGCCGGACGGCGTGTGAGCCTCTGATTGTAATTGGCACGCCTGAATTCTGCACAACGAGAGGCGCAAATGCGTTAACCACGAAGGACACTAAGGATCACGAGGAAATTCGCCGATCAATGGCTTTCCTCGGTGAACCCTTAGTGTCCTTCGTGATACAGGCTTTTAAGAGCTGCCGACACGCATGCGTCCAGGTCTTCGCTCGTATCGAGGATAGTCTTGGGCAGCGTAATCGACTCGAAGCGTTCCTTGACCGCCAGATATAGCTCGAAGTCCCGATTGCGCGCGGCATGTTGTGCCGTCGAGGCAGCGTTCTCCAGCCTTTGACGAGCAATCTCCTGCGAGCAGGTGCACTCCAAAATCCGCCAGGGCTGGTGCAGGGAATCGGCGGCAGAGATGACGTTGTCGATCTGATAGCGCCGCGAAAACGGACGGCCATCCAAGAATACGAAGCGGGCCGGATCGCGAGCCATGAAGTAACCGGCGGTCTCCAGCATCAACCGGAGAACAAAATCATCCTGCCGGGAAGAATACTCAATCTCTTCCGGCGTGAAGAGCGTGTGCCGAAAGTCGTCCTTGCTCAATACGCGCCCGGAAGTGCGCACAGCCAGTTCACGGGCCAGTGTGGTCTTGCCCGTCCCGGGCAGCCCAGCCATAAGAACGATCATAAAGAGGAAATCCTACAGGATTTAGGAGGAAGGCGGACCAACAAGGAGGGCAGGGAACTTTAACGCCTCTGAAACTTTGAAACCTGTTCTATTTCGTCCCGCCGCCCAGCGCGACTTCCGTCGCAGGCGTCTCCGGTTTGTCCTGATTTTGACGCTCCATCGGGACAATGGTCTGCGTCTCGCGCCATTCATCGTAGTGGCCGCTGACCATGACGTGGAATACCCACTGCCGGCGTTCTTCTTCAGGCTCCACGAGGCCGAGTGCCTTCATGTAGAAGAGGTAGTGCTCCATCCAGCGGATCTGGGGTTTGCTCATCCCACGGCGTTGGATGTCCACGGTTACGCCCGCCAGGTGCGAGGACGCTGTGTCGCCATCCCACGGAGCCGCATTGCGATTGTGGAGACGCAGTTTCTTCTGCACCTTCACCGTGCGCACGGCCGAGTTCACCTGAATCTGCTGATGGAATCGGTTGTAATAGGCCTGGCTCAGGTCGTCGACGAAGTTGAGGGTCCACGGACGACAATAGCGCCGTGAAGGATCAAGCCGCGGATCGATCCGCAGCGAGTCGCCGGGGACAATCTGCAGCAGGGAACCATCAGCTTTCAGAGCTTCGAGTTCAGTTTCGTCCTGGATGCGCGGCAGATTCAACCGGTCAACTTCCGCATTCTGAATTAAAAGAGACTCGTGCGACGGACGGAACATCGGATTCCAATGCAGCCAGCGCAAATGTCGCCGGTGGGCCCGGTGCACGTTAGCATGATGCACAGCGAATGCCTTCACAGGCATCCCTGCGCAGACTGCCAGCGCCGCCAGAGCTACGATTTGAAATCGGACGAAGCGTCTCACGATCTTGATCTGCGTGCCGGATTCAATCCCCGGCTTCCTTTGCTGCCCCCTGCGATTCTCCGCAAGTAGCGGTTATTCTAAGCCATGCTGTCAAGGGGACCAACCTGATACCGTCGGGGCCCGTTACTTTGGGCACCGATTTCCAGATGACCGGCTCCTGGTTACCACTCGTTACCACGGCCCGCCGAGGCTAAAGCCCAACCTCCTAACATGCAGGTTACGGACCATTTCGGCAATTTCTTTGCGACGTCCTATGTGGGTTGCCAGCTAATACTTGGCCGGATTTCGATGAACGAATGCTTGCAGCCGGTTGCCGGAAATGACCAATCTGCTGCCGGAAAAGGTCATTGCCTCTGCTGATTTCCTTCGCGGAACTTCGTGTCCTTCGTGGCGATGGCTTTTGTCAACGGCGGAATAGGTCTCCCAAAGCCTGCTTCATGACCTGGCCGCCGACTTCGGAGATGGACTTGGTAAGCGGAATATCCTTAGGGCAGACCTCCACGCAATTCTGAGCATAGCCGCATTCCTGAATCCCGCCATCGCCCATGAGCGCGGCCAGCCGCTCGCGCTTGAGAGCCGCTCCTGTCGGGTGCGTATTGAATAACCGGACCTGCGAGATGGTAGCCGCCCCCACGAAGCCCGTGTCCTCGTTGAACTGAGGGCAGGCCTCCATGCAACAGCAGCAGGAAATGCATCGCGACAGAGGATAGGCGGCCTCTTGCTCCTCGGGAGCAATGCGGGGGCCGGACCCGAGATCGTAGCTGCCGTCGATCGGAACCCACGCTTTGACGGTCTTCAGATTCTCGAACAGCACGCTGCGATCGACCGCGAGATCGCGAACGATGGGGAACTTTGAGAACGGCTCCAGCCGGATCGGCTGCTCCAGATTATCGATCAGCGCGGAACAAGCCATGCGCGCCTTGCCATTGATCAGCATGGCGCACGACCCGCACACCTCTTCGAGGCAGTTCGAGTCGTAGGTAATGGGCGTGGTCGTCTTGCCATCGCGCGTGACCGGATCGGCAGCGATGTCCATTAGAGCCGAGATCACGTTCATGTTCGGCCGGTAGGGGACGGAAAACTCTTCCCAGTAGGCCTTGGAGGTCGGGGTCGGTTGACGCTTGATCTTGATGATTACGATTTTATCAGCCATTAGCCCTTAGCCTTTAGCTCACACTCTGCGGATCCTTCGCCAGCGAGCGTCGATGATTCATCTCTTCAGCGAAGTAGTCACGCCGGTTTCGGTAATACAGAATGCGAAAAACAATTGTGAGCACGGAAATCGCACACGCTACACCCCAGCCTTTAGCCCAAACGTGAGAATCTGTCCTCGTGCTATGCATTAGACGCAGCGCCATAACCGCAGCTCCGATCGCACCCACTGCGCTCCCTACGATGATGCGTATCGTTGCGCGATTTGTGGCGCTCACAATCAATACTTCCTCGGCCGCGGCGGAATCAACGAGACATCCACCGGCTCAAATTCAAACTTTGGCTCGTCCGCATCCGGAGCAAAGTACGCCTTCGTTGTCTTCATCCAATTCTTGTCGTCGCGCTCGGGGAAGTCGGGCTTGTAGTGAGCTCCGCGCGATTCGTCGCGCATGCGCGCGCCCTGCGCAATTACGCGGGCCAGTTGCAGCATGTTGTACAAGCTGCCGCGCGAAAACGACCGTCGTATTCGCCCACATCGTGCGGTCGCTAAGGTTGATCTTGCGGTACCGCTCCAGGAACTCAACCAGCTTCGTGTCGGTCTGCTGCAGGTTCTTGTTGTAGCGGATCACCGTACAATCCTTGGTCATCAACTCGCCCAGTTCGCGCCACAACTTCACCGGATTTTCGTTGCCCTCGTTCTTCATCAGCAGGGTGTTGCTCTCTTCTTGCTTCTTCTGCTCGGCCGCGAAGTGCCCGTTGCCGTCGGCTGAAGCCTGCAGGCCGCGAGCGTAGTTCACTGCATTCGGGCCGGCAATGCCTCCGCCGAAGATGCACGACACTAGAGAATTAGCGCCCAGCCGGTTCGCCCCGTGATACTGATATTCGGCCTCGCCCGCCGCAAAAATTCCCGGGATATTGGTCGCCTGCTTGTAATCGACCCACAGGCCGCCCATGGTGTAATGCATGCCGGGGAAAATCTTCATCGGGGTATCGCGCGGATCGTCGCCCACAAACTTTTCGTAAATCTCCAGAATGCCTTCCAGTTTGCGGTCGAGAACCTTGCGATCGATATGCGTCAGGTCGAGATAGACCATCGGCTTGCCGTCAATGCCGAGGTTGAATTCGTACACGACTTTGAAAATGGCGCGGGTCGCCACGTCGCGCGGCACGAGATTTCCGTACTTCGGATACCACTCCTCGAGGAAGTACCAGCGCTCGTTCTGCGGAATCGACTTGGGATCGCGCTTGTCTCCCGCATTCTTCGGCACCCAGACGCGTCCGCCCTCGCCGCGCGCCGACTCGGACATCAACCGCAGCTTGTCCTCGCCGGGGATCGATGTCGGGTGAACCTGGATGAACTCGCCATTGGCGTAATAGCAGCCCTGCTGATAAAGAGCCGACTGCGCCGATCCGGTGCAGACGACAGAGTTGGTGGACTTGCCGAAGATCGCGCCTATGCCGCCGGTCGCAATGATGATCGCGTCTGCAGGGAAGGTCCGCACTTCCATCGACCGCAGGTCCATGGCGCAGATGCCGCGGCAAACTTTCTGTCCATCGAGCACCGCCGATAGGAACTCCCAGTGCTCGTATTTCTTTACTTTTCCTTCGGACTCATACCGCCGCACCTGCTCGTCGAGCGCATACAAGAGTTGCTGCCCGGTCGTCGCGCCGGCGAAGGCGGTGCGGTTGTAGAGCGTGCCGCCGAACCGTCGAAAATCCAGCAAGCCTTCGGGCGTGCGGTTGAACGGCACGCCCATGCGGTCGAGTAGATCGATGATCCCCGGGGCGGCCTCGCACATGTCCTTGATGGGAGGCTGATTCCCGAGGAAGTCCCCGCCATAGACGGTGTCGTCAAAGTGCTTCCAGGTCGAGTCGCCCTCGCCCTTGAGGTTCTTTGCCGCATTGATGCCACCCTGCGCGCACACAGAGTGAGACCGCTTTACCGGCACGATCGAGAACAGGTCAACCTCGCCGCCCATCTCGGCAATCTTGATGACCGCCGAGAGCCCGGCCAGTCCGCCACCTACTACTATAATTTTCGGAGCTGCCATGATTTCCTTTACCGGATCTGTGTCATCTGCTGGTCTTTGGCCGCAGGATCAAGCGGTTGCTGGGGACGCGACCGGAAGGTTGCCAGGCTCCAGAGTCCCACACCCGTCAACACAAAGAAGAAGGCGAGGCATATTGTAAGAAAACGCTTGCGCGCCTGTTCGCCTGTAACCACTCCCCACTTGGCGCAAAACAGCCAAATCCCGTAGGCAAAGTGCCAGGAGGCCGCAACTAACCCGACCACGTAAAACACGAACAGTGCCGGGTGAAACACCTCCGCCTGCACCTTGCCGAATGAAAGTTCGGGATTAAGATGCAGATCCACCCCGGTGAACCGCATCGTCCATGTATGCCAGACGATGTAGACGAAGGCGATGCCACCCGTCCAGCGCTGTGCGGTGTACATCCAGTTGCCGGTCCAGGGATATGCAACGGTGTTCGAATCTCCGCGATACCAGATGTAGAAGCCGTACAGCGCATGGTAGGCGATCGGCAACCAGATCCCGATTAGCTCCAGAAAGAACACGAGCGGGAGATTGCCGAGGAAGCGTACTTGGCGCTCATAGGCCGCCGGACCTCCTATCGCGGACGCGTTCGAGATCAAAATATGTTCAAAGAGAAAGGCCCCGACGGGGATAATTCCCGTGAGTGAGTGCAGGCGGCGGAGAAAGAACGAGATCCCTTGACCGGCTCGCAACGGCGCAACCCCATGCGCCAGAACGGGAGCAGCAGAACTGGCTGACGCCACGAAAAGCTCCTTATGAGTTCGGCAGTGACAAAATAACCTTTCATTATCGTGCGGCAGAAGAAACGAAGTCAAGAAAGCGACCGTGACAGTTCCTCTGACGCTGGATTTCTTGACAACAAAGCCCTAATTTCGACAGCTACGATTACAACTATGCGAGTTCTGGTAATCGGCGGTACTGGTTTCATTGGTTCGCGGATCGCGCGTCAATTGGCCAGCCGGGACCACTCAGTGGCTGTGTATCATCGCGGGCAGAAAACTGCGAGCCTGCCTCCGTGAGTTCGCGAGTTCATTAATCCTTCTTCTGCATGGCCGATTGGGAACTTCCCGTCAGAACTTTTCAAGTTCGCGCCAGAGGTTGTGATCCACACCTTCGCCATGAGTGAAGCGGATGCCGAAGCAGCCGTCGCAGCCTTCCGCGGTCGAGCGGCTCGCCTGGTGATCTTGAGCAGTGGAGATGTCTATCGCGCGTACGGGCGTTTCATAGGGCTGGAGCCCGGGCCGATAGAAGCCGGCTTGCTTTCGGAAAGCTCGCCGGTCAGGACGGTACTGTTTCCCTATCGTCAGCGCTCGAGTTCAAAAGAAACCTTGGAATACTCGTACGAGAAGATCCACGCTGAGAGAGTGGTCCTCGAGAGCCGCGATCTGCCCGGCACAGTGCTCCGGTTGCCGAAGGTGTACGGCCCGGGAAGCAACCAGGATCTCGCCACGATTTATGCAAATTGCCATCAGCCGAACTGGTGTTGGACCCATGGCTATGTGGAAAACGTAGCTGCTGCAACCGTACTGGCGGCGACCGCTCCGCAAGCTGCGGGCCGTGTCTACAATGTGGGCGAAGAGCGCACGCCAACCATTGCAGAGCGGCTCACGTGGATGCCGAAGTCGCAAGTCGAGCCAGCGTTAGAGAACAAGTTCGACTACACGCAAGATATTGTTTACGATACGAGCCGGATTCGCCAGGAATTAGGTTTCCTGGAAATCGTCCCTGAGAGGGAAGCCGTGCTGCAGACGCTCGCACTGCGATAGCCGGTAACAGGACCTCAAGGAATGTGGCGACGGCCCCTCGAGTGTCCGGTCGAGCGCAGTTCGACTACGCCGGCTCGAGCAAAGCCTTTAGCTCAGCAAACGAACTCACGATCAGATCCGCTCCCGCGACGATCAGCGCTTCTTGCGAGAATGTAGTGGTGATGCCAACCGTGAAACTTCGTGCAGCCTTTCCGGCCTCAACGCCCGCAATCGAATCCTCAACAATCCAGCAGTCTGCTGGCCCTAGTCCCAAATCACGCATCGCCACCTGAAAAATCTCCGGATCAGGCTTGGCGCGCTCGAAGCGATCCGTATCCACGATGGCATGGAAGGAATCCTCAATGCCTAGCATCTTCAGTGCGGCCGCCCGGTTGCGCGGGGTAGCTGAGGTCGCCAATGCCAAGCTGTAGCGACCAGCCGCCCAGCGTATGAAATCCGACGCGCCGGCGACCGGTTGAAGTTCATGCTCTATCTGCTCGTAGAAAACTTTCTTGCGGCGGATGACCAGTTCGACATCGGCGGACCGGCCTAGAGTCGCAAGAACCTCCGGTATCATCGTGCGATCCGGACGCCCCTTATAGCTGTCATAGACAGATTCAGGCAGCACAATACCGACCTCTCCGAATGCCATCTCCTTGGCGCGCTTGTGCAGCGGCTCGGAGTCAACCAGCACTCCGTCCATATCGAAGATCAAAGCCTTGGGGCGCGAGAGCGGTGTGGATCTCACGGTGGCAGTTTAGATGTAGTCTTCCGGAAATTGCTTCGCGCACCAGGCCAGGAATTTGCGGAACGCATCTCCTCGATGACTGTACCGCGCTTTCTCCTCTGCTCCTAACTCGGCAAAGGTCTTCTTGATCTGCGGGGAGTAAAAAAGCGGATCATATCCAAAGCCATTCGCACCTCGCGGAGCGTCAAGAATCATTCCTTCCGCGACGCCGCGAAACGTGGCTAGAGTCTCCCCGTCCCGCGCCACAGCCAATACACACACGAATCTTCCCGTGCGTTGGTTCGAAGGGACCTTTCTGAGTTCTCGCAGTAGCCGCGAATTGTTGGATTCGTCATCCGTGTTCTCGTCCGCCAGATGCGGCTGATCGGCCGCATACCGTGCAGAGTGGACTCCCGGAGCGCCGTTCAGAGCATCGACCTCAAGCCCCGAGTCGTCGGCCACGACGATCTCTCCCGGAACGGCGCGGCTGTATTCTTCCGCCTTCTTGCGGGCATTCTCGTCGAACGTTTGGCCGTCCTCAACTGGTGTGGGAAGGGAAGCGAACTTCGGGATCCCGGCGATCTCAATTCCGTGCGCAGAGGCCGCGCCCGCAAAATCGCGCAATTTGCCGGGATTCGAAGTAGCAATCAGAATTCGCTTCATGTCCCCTGTGGTCCTCGGTGTTCTGTTGGGTAATAGATTTTGATTCTGTTATTGAGTATGCCATCGCGCTGACCAGGTCCAACCCAGGATTCCAAGCAAGGTCAGCAGAGAAATCCAGCCGCCGGCCGTTCGATCCCATGTACGCACAAAACGAATCTCCACCCGATTCATTCCAGCCTCAACCGGAACCTGCATCTGTCCAGTTCCCCTTCGAACGCCAGTATCCACCTCGCGTCCGTTTACCTCCACGCGCCATGCGGGGTAGGGAAAGAGTTTGAGATTGAGTTGGTCGGGAGCGGAAATGTCCGCGATGAATGACTTTGACTCGCTGTCCCAGCTCTGGACGTGGATGGCCGCCTTTGCCGGTCCGTTCACGGTGACATTGCGTCCATCTTTATCGATGGCGGATGGCTCTGCTCCGACAGGGGTGTATTCGTCCGTGCCCTCGTAGCCAATGCGGTCGGACATGTTGTCCCGCATCTCTCGAAGATCAGCGGTGTTGTCCCACCACGGCGCCTGCGCGTAATGCCACGCAAGAACAACTACGAGCAGCGACACCGCACCGATCGCACCACGTGCCCACCATTTCCGCAATCCGCCCGTGACGAACAGAGTGAAGATCGCGCTCACGCACAGCAGCCAGCGCCAGGGGAACTGCATGAACTGCAGCTTGGGAAGAATGTTCCAAAGGGCCAAGCTCAGGGGAAACATTAGTACACCGCACGCAACAGACCAGACGGAGAGCGCGCTCCAGACCTCGCGCGTTGCTTTACGCCAGAGCTTTCCCGTGATGCCCGCCAGAAAGATGATTCCCATCTCGAGCACAGCCACCCACGAGACGATCTTATTGAAGGCATCGTGGTCAGCGTCGGCGGTGTGAATAAACAAGAAATTGTCGGCGGGACGCGACCCCATCGAAACAGCTTCGGCAATGTTCACCCACTTCTGTTCGTAAATTGCCGGCAGCAGATAGAACGCCGCGAGGCAGGCTCCAAGCGCTATTGCCGCCGCAGGTACAAGTAAGATCTGTCCGGATCGTCGTCGCCACGCAATAAACACAATCAGCAGAGCCAGCGAATAATGGATCATCACCGCCGCCGGGGCATTCGTCAGCCAAGCTCCAGCCAATACAAGTCCGAGCGGCATGATGACGCGCCGTTCTCCATTCGCAGCCTTCAGGACGAATAGCAGGAGTAATGGGACCAGACTGGCGGCAAGCAGCTCTGCAAATGCGCTGCGCCAGAAGATAATCACCAGATGGTAGGGATTCACTGCGTAGAGCACAGCAGCAAACATCGCGTCCCGACGGTCGAACCACCGCCGCACCAGGACAAACATCGATGAACCAGCCGCGACAAGCACGACCCAGATGTAAATGCTTGCGGCAAGAGTCCAGGGAAAGATCGCGCTGATTAAGCTCCCCAGAATCCACGACGCGGGCGGGTAAAACACAAAGCGAGGCTCACCATATCCAAAATGCGCAAGCCCCGCCCATCGGGGGTACAGAACTCCATGCCGCCAATGCGACAGAACTTCCAGCCAGGAGTACAGATGGAATTCCACGTCGTGTCCCGAAGGAATTCCAAAAAAGAAGAACGGAACTTCCACCGCAAATGCGGCTGCCGCAATCAGCAGTAGTGGAGTCCATAACAGGGAACTCTGCCTGGAGACTTCCTCCAAAGCTGAAGGACGACTGACCTCGATCTCCTTACCCAGAAGCTACCTCTCTGACAGGAAGAAAGTTGACCCAGCAAAGCTGCAAGCTGCGATCCACAGTCTACATTCAATCGGAATTTCATTTAACGCGGAATTAACACTCCTGAAACTTTACCTGACCGAAGATCGATTACCGTAGCAGCATTGGGGTGGAACAATCACAAGGTTCCGAGAGTCCGCGCCAGAGACGGGGTTCGGACTCTCGGTACTCTTAAAGTTCAAATCCTCTCGCCTCGAGCCAACTAGCTCTCTGCAGCCAGTGATCGAACTCTGCCCATAAAACCCGCGGGCCATATACCTTGGGTCGGGAGGCTTTGTCCTGGGAGGGGCGTTCACAGCAGAGCGGAGCAGGAAAGAGGGAAGCGCGCGACCTTACTCGTATGGAGCGCAAAGCCTTTCGCGGAACCCTTCAGATGTCCGGAGAGAGAAGCAGGGTAACTCGCGAATCTACCCATTCCGCTGATTCTGCAGCTCAGCGAGGAAATCATTCTGCTGCAACGAGTCACCGCGTCGCAGAAGCTCCAGCAGAGGATCTTCGAGTTCGTCAGGCGATTGCTGCCCATTGTTCTCGGCAGGCACAAACTGGGTGAGATCGGCGAGCAACGCCTTCGGCGAGATGCTCAACTCCGGCGCAGCATTCGGACGGCTCTGCAAAAGGCTGATCAGATTTCCAACCTGTGCCCGCTGCTCTGCGGTGCGCGATGGGAATTCCACTCCCATCCCATGCCCTGGATGCGCCACTCGAACCATACCCTCGGTATGCACTTCCATCTCATTCGTCTTCAGGCAAAGATCAACCAAAGCCTTCTCTGGGAATGGCGCGTCGGTCTGTACATAGCATCCGCCGAGACTCAGATCGGTGAGCTTGCAGTGCGGCACGGCTTCATCGGGATCCGCCCCTGCGGCCATCGCAGCGGCCTTCAGCCATGCCCTCATCTGGGTCCAGGCTCCTTCGGGTATGTCTAGGAAGTGAATGCCGGTCTGGCCGTTCGGATTGGCCCATGCAACTTGCCCGTGACCATCGATTTCTACGGCTCCGTCGGGCAACTGGAACTTGCACCCCAGCAGCGTGCCAGGTGTCTGCGGTTCCGCAGTCAAGACGTCCATACCAGTCTCGGAAAGGTCGAGTAGAATCCCGTCAATCTTCCGAGTGTCGGGAAGGGAAATCTCCACCGCTGCTTGCACCGGAACGCGATAAGCCCGGCGGCGTTCCCGGCTCAACAGAGCAGCGGCGGCCCGCAATCCAGCCTTGGCCGCCTCCTCGGTCACCGGTTTGTAAAGCACAAAATGCGCACCACCGTTCAGGATCTGCCGCACCTTGCCCGAATCCGCGACCAAAGCCACGCTCAGCGGCGAAGACCCCAGTTTTTGGGCCTGCTGCAGAACGTCTTCTGCTGCCTTTGGATCGTCAAAATCGAGGATGAGAGCATCGAACTTCTGCTGCTGGATTCGCGCCAGGGTGGTTTCCAAGTCGCTCGACCGGTCCATGGCGATTCCGAAGCTGGGCAGAACTTTGCCCAACACATCCGCCGCGGAGTCGTCGCTCGATACCAGCAGTGCCTGAACGTTCATAGTTGAAATGGATCTGCCGAACTGGTCGGCGGTTTACGGCCAGCGAGGCGCTGTGGGCCGCGATGATTTCGACGAAGACGAACTTGCCGATCCCGCCCCCGCTTTCGCCGCCATCGACTCAGCTTGCGCGGTGACCTCGTCCACATCCGCCAGAACGACATTGTCTTCTTCGTCGCTCTCGGCGAGCAGCGGAGCTACTTCTCGCAACTTTTCCGCAGCCTGTTGGAGCATTTCAATCTGTTTGCCAAGTTGGGCGTATTTCGCCTGCTTTTGCCGCAGGACCTCATGGATATCTTTCATACAACCCCCTGTTGGCAATTTAAGAAGCAGAGGCGGTGAGGGTCAACGGTAATCCCCTCGGGCAGATTACTGGGGTAATGAAGATCGAAAGGATATGTCCGGAAGGAAACCAAGCCGAAGGCTCCACCACAAAGGACACGAAGAGAGAAACATCAAGGAGCTACCTGTCCTTTGTGGTTGACGCCTTCGGCATCAGTATTATCCCGTCAGCGACGGCAATCTCCACGCCGACCCAAACAGGAAGAACGTTCCCACCACAATGCTGTAGGCCGAAGTTGCCAGGGTGACCGCTCGCAAGGCATATGGCTTTGCCAGCGCAGCCGAAAAGATGCCTGCCGCCGACGCGCACATCAAGGTATTCATGACTAGCAGTCCGACAATGAACATCAGCAGTCCGAATAGTCCAGTTGCCGTGCCTCCCAGGTTTGCCGCCATCAGGAAAACAAGAATCTGCGTCGGCGTTTCTGCTCCCAATCCGTGGATCACGCCCACCAGGAAGGTCGAACCGGTCCCGTAACCATCTTTAAACACCTGCGGAGCTTCTACCCGAGTCCCGCCAAAAATGCGGGTCAAGCGCCAATAGACCCACAACGCTCCGTTCAAGAGCAAAGTGATTCGCGTTCGGGGAGCATGGCTGTGTGTCCCCGGACGAAAGAATGTCCCCAGTACGTAAAGTCCGAGCACCAGCAGCGTGATCCCAACCAAACGCTCGGCCCAGCGGTCAGTCGCCGGCGGCAGGGCAATTCGAAAAACAACGGCCGCCGCTCCCAGTACCGCCACCGTAGTTGCGTGTCCTGCGACATACAGCAGCCCATATCGCATCGCATCGCGCGCCTTGGACTGCACGCTGCTGATGTCGCTAATCGCAGCGATATGGTCGTAATCCAGCCCGTGCCGAAATCCCAGGACAGCAGCCGAGATCAGCGCAAGCCGTAAGTTGACGGGATCCATCATGCAAGAACTTCCGAGTGGAAACCGCGGCGCAGGGCAGCGGTACAGCCGGACATTCAGGCTAGCACACCCGGATGCCGATTCAGCTACTTTGAGCTTTTCTTCGACGCAGGAATTGCTGCAGCCGCTTCCGGCGCGGCAGGACCAATCATCTCCCGCAGGCGCCGCGATAAGATCGCAGCCAACGAATGGTAAAACCGCGATCCCAAGTGCGGATACAGTTCAATAAGCGACTGCAACAGCGGACGGTCCAGGTAAAACGCCTCCACTACACAGGTAGCCGCGACGTCGGCAGTGGCCGGTAACTCATCGAGGAACGAGATCTCGCCGCAGACTTCTCCCGCACCTATGTTTCTCGACGGGGATTGCGCAGATAATTGGACGGCAGCGGTCCCGCTTAGGAGAACGAAAATTCCGTGCGTTCTACGGCCTCGCTGCACAATGGAATCACCAGCCTTGAACTGATGCCGCGTGGCCTTGTCTGCGATTAAGGCCCAATCATTGGCGGTGAGATACACCAAGCCGTGCTTGGCTTTCGCGAGGGCGGACAGATCAGGCTGCTGCGTCAATTTCACCATGGCGCGATTCGTCGGTGCCGGCGAGACCCGAAGGTTCGCTAAGAACAACAGGGCTGGGGCAAGACTAGCAGAAAGGGCGCCAGTCGCGGTACACCCGAGGCACCCAGGGAACCAACCGAGACACGGAGGAAATCCCAAATGGATGGCCAGCCCAGAAAGGGAATCGGTCCCCTTGCCGTTGCCGCCCACTTGCGCAACGCCATGATCTTTAGGAGCATATGCATATGAACTCCGCAATCCCGACCCGAGTCTTGCCGATAGGTTTGGCCTTGTTGCTCGCAATTCCTGCATGGTCTGCAAAAGCGACAGTGGACCCGGAACTCCCCGACCCTGGGCACCCCGGTATGAGCAAGGAAAAACAGGAGCAGCTTGGGCTGAAGACCGCGGCCGAGGTTTACAAGCAAATGCCCATGCTGCCTGATTCCAGCCCGGTGACCCAGTACGTGCAGCGGTTGGGCAAGAACCTGCAAACTGTAATTCCCGGCAGATACTCCTGGCCCTACCAGTTCCATGTCGTGCAGCAAACTGATATCAACGCCTTCGCGCTGCCTGGCGGCCCTATCTTCGTGAATGTCGGCACGATTAATGCGGCTGAGAATGAAGCCGAGTTGGTCGGCGTGCTGGCGCACGAAATGTCGCACGTTTACATGCAGCATTCGGCGAAACAGGCTCCCAAACAGGAATGGGCAAGCATACTCGGCGCGCTCGGGGGCATGTTGGGAGGTGCTGCCGGCGACCTGGCCAAAATGGGGATTCAGTTGGGGGCCGGCACCATCCTGATGAAGTACTCACGTGGCGATGAAGCTCAAGCCGATTCGGTCGGCGCCATCATCATGTACAAAGCCGGCTACGATCCTCGCCAGATGGCTCAGTTCTTCGCAAAGCTCGAAAAGCTGGTTGGCAGTGGCGGACCACAATTCCTTAGTGATCATCCCAATCCCGGCAATCGGGTGGAAGCCGTTGATAAGGAGATCGCAAACTGGCCGCCTAAATACTACCTGGCCAGCAGTAAACAATTTTCGCAAGTCAAAGAAGAGGCCAAGGGGATCAAGGCTTACAACGCGCAGCAGATCTCTGACGGCGCAAGGGCCGGACTGTGGGCGCAACAGAATCGCAAAGCCGGAGCGATTCCTCCCGGGTTAGATACACCCGACACCCAGCCCGCAGCGACAGCAACCGCTGAAAGCATCACCAGCGTAAGCTACGAACAGGTGGCGCCTAGCGCCGACTTCAAGATCTTTCAGTCGAACGATTTCAGTGTCTCGTATCCTTCGAACTGGCAGGCCGTTGCCGGCGAGAACTCGGCGACTCTGGCCCCTCTCGCTGGCGTGAGCCAGAACGCGATGGCCTATGGCGTGATCGTATCGAGCGTACAGGCCGCCGATGCCGCATCGATTAACGACGCGACCCAAAGCTTGATCCAGAATCTGGAACAGACGAACCCGGGCTTACGCGTGTTTGACAGCCCGCGGAAAGTCCAGGTCGGCGGCGCCGAGGCGCTCTCGACTTTGCTGGCCGGAAATTCTCCGATCCATGAAGCCGGTCAGCCCGTACCAGAGCGCGATTGGCTGGTTACGATGTATCGTCCCGAAGGAGGAATGCTGTACGTGGTCTTCATCGCGCCCGAAAAGCAATTTTCGCAGATACAGCCGACCTATCAAAAGATGCTCGACAGTGTGCAGGTTCGATGAGAGGTCGATCAGTCCGAATTTGAGAAGCGGCTGCCCGGGCATCTGCTCAATAGATTGGTTTCGCAAGCAGGTGACCCAGGTGACCGCGGTTAAAAAGGGAACCCCGGAAAGATTCCTTGGGAAACGCGGTCCACTATTCGTAGTTGACATAATACCTGTTATCGGACGTTATATTCCTGGCAGCGCCTGGCCGCTTCTTTCTCATCCAAGATTCCCGGGTGATTCTTCGGCCACGTTGCACCCTACCCATTCTGCCGGAGGGCTAATTTGAGATCAGCAATCCCGTCTCCTGTCATGGTTTGCCCCAACTGCGAGGGTGAAGCCTCGCATTTTCTCTCTGCCACGGACAAGAACCGTAACACGACGGAATCCAAATTTGAATATTTCAAGTGCGGCGACTGTGGACTCATGTTCATGGATTCGCCGCCCGCTGACATGGCACCGTTTTACAAGGGAGGATACGATCCGATTCCCTGTTCGGCGTCCGACCTAAGGGTGATTGCTGCTGGCGAGAGATATCGGACCGAGCCGTTGCTTCGGCACAAGTCAAAAGGACGCTGCCTGGAGATTGGGCCATGGCGCGGAGTGATCTGCTCGAACATGAAGGATGCGGGTTTCGAGGTCACGGCCATAGAGATGGATGGCAATTGCGTCCAATTCTTGCGCGATCGGTTGGGTATCGAGGCTATTCAGTCGTCTGATCCGGCCGGAGTGATGCGGACCTTGGAACCGGGGTTCGACGTCATCGTTGCCTGGCATTCCTTGGAACACATTCCGAACGCGTGGAGGGTGATTGAGCAAGCAAGCCGATTGCTGACGTCCGATGGTGTGCTATTACTGGCGATGCCGAACCCGGACAGCTTCGAGTTTGCGATGCTACAAGGGGCGTGGTATCACCTCGACTGCCCGCGGCACGTGTGTTTTTTCCCGATCGCGACCCTGGTTGAAATCTGCAAGAAAAACGGCCTTGAAGCGATTGAGATCACCTCGGCAGACACGTTCAGCAAGAAGCAGAGCGCGCAGGGCTGGCGAACACTTGTGCGGTCACTGGTTCCAATCCGTTACGTCCGCGGCCTATTGGAACGGACGGTGGGGAGGCTGTTGTATTGGTTCGCGTACCCAATGCAAATGCGGGATGGCCGGGGCTCGGCATATACGGCGATTTTCCGAAAGCGTAAAAGCACAGGACAAATGCCAAACGATCATGAACTGCAGGTTTCAGGAGTACCCGCGACGCGTGGATGAGCCGACCCTGCAGGTCCGCTGAGACTCGCTGAAGGCACTGCATTGGGATTTCCTCAGCCGGCGGCTTCTCGATCAACTTTGCTTCAATCTGCTATTTCTGCTTCGAGACGCTACTCTATCTGTCCTGCATCCAGCCTTAGAAAACGGGCGGCATTGTTGTACAGAATGTCGCGCTTCTGCTCAGGTGTTAAGTAGTCGGCGTTCTGAATGATGCTGATCGAGTACGACATCAGCTTGGGCCAGATCAACTGGTCGGTCCCGAACATCACCCGGTCTTCAAATCCGGCGTTCACAAGCCTCTCGATGTAGCGATTCACTTCCTTAATGGGATAGCTCCAAATCAGCCCCGCAACATCAACATACACATGGGAGTTAGCTTGTAGCAAAGTCAGCATATTGTCGATCATGGGATATCCGGCGTGCATCACCTGCACGCGCAGTTTCGGGTGACGAGCGAGCAATTCTTCGAGCAACAGCGGATTGCCCATGGACCCACGAAATTTCGGTACAGTGATGTTCGCGCGTCCGGAGCCGCCCGTCCCCATGTGGATGGCTACCGGGATGTCGAGTTCCTCCGCCAGGGCGAAATAGCTGTCGACGGAGGGGTCGCTCGGGGAGATGCCTTCATATTGGAGGCCGATCTCGCCCATCACTTTGAAACCGCCGGTGGTGAAGTCTTTGCGCAGTTCATCGATGGGAACACGCTGGCCGGGTGTTATTCCGTTCGAAAAGGCGGTTCCGGGAATCACCCGAGCGGGTGCCGCGTCTTTCCACTTCTGAACGCTCTTGGGATCGCCGAATACCACGGCCGTCACGTTGAGCCGCTCCATCTCCGCCAGGACGTCTTTCATGTATTCACCCTTTGCGGCGGGATAGAGGGCGGGCGTGCACGATTCTTTCACCCAGCCGAACGGCTCCTCGTTCGTCTTGGGATCGGACGCAACGAACTTCGACGTGTTGGGACACATCGGAGCGATGCCGGGAAAATCGGCATCCATGGCATGCACATGTACGTCGAGCACTGGCGGAGGAGTCTTGAAGTCTGTGTTCTGTGCGGCGGAAATTGTGGCGGCGGATGCGATCAGTACGATAGATGAGACGAGCAGTTTCGTGACGCGGCGGCGCATTGCGCACCTCCTCTGTAAATGGAATGTACGATCTTCGACTGCGTTCAGAGCGACAACCTTACTATTCCGAGCCACAGAGGACAATCTTGGCATGGAAGAGCGTGCCCGCTACGCGGGTCGCAATGGCGATCAGTTCGCGCTGCCCCGTAAAGACCTTGACCTGATGGGCGCGGGAGAGCTCCGGAAGGTTGACGGGACGTCCGGCACGGATACGGGCGGCACTTTGTTCGTCGGCGGTAACGGACGGGAAATGTGGGAGCAGTTTGCGAGGGTGGATGAAGAGCTGTTGCAGGAGGTTGTCAGGAGTTCCTGCTGCTGTAACGAGTTCTTCCAGCGTGTGCGCGTCTTCTATGGTGAATTCTCCGGCGGCGGTGCGGCGCAGCGATTCGAGGTGCGCTCCGCATCCCAACGCTTTGCCGAGATCGTGCGCTACCGAGCGCATGTACGTGCCCGATCCCACTCGGGCGCGGAAGTGCGCGCGATCGGCTTGCACACTGAGGATCTCCAGTTCTTTGATGTCCACCTGCACCGGTTTGAGCGTTACTTCTTTGTGCTTACGGGCTAGTTTGTACGCCGGAATACCTTTAATCTTCTTGGCGGAGAACGGAGGTGGGAGCTGTTCGATGACGCCGCGGAACCTCGCGCAGTACTCTTCAAATTCTTTGCCTCTCAGTACGACGGTTTGCGGCTCAGACGAGGGTTCGCCTTCAGCATCGTAGGTGTCCGTCGAGAATCCGAAGCGAATCGTGCCTTCGTACACTTTCTCCGAAGAAAGGTAGAACTGTGCCAGCCGAGTGAAACTGCCGGTGACGAGCGGCAGGACCCCTGTGGCCATGGGATCAAGCGTCCCAAGGTGGCCGATGGAGCGCTGTCCTACGATGCGGCGGACACGGTTGACCACGTCGTGCGAGGTGAGACCTGCGGGTTTATCGAGGATGACGACGCCGTTCATGAGAGGAATTTGGTAATTTGGTATTCGAGTAATTTGGTGATTGAACGCCGTCGACGTCCTTCTTCGCGGACAGAAGTCCCAATTCCCAGTTACCAAACTATCAAATTACTGAATACCCGACATGCTGCCGATAAAAGATGATCAGCCGCGGTATAGCACGCCTTATGTGAACGGGTTTCTCATCGCCCTGAACATTCTCATTTATCTGTTCCAATGGACGTTGGATCCGCGCGCCAGAGAATTGTTCGACCGCCAGTTTGGCGTGGTGCCATCGCATCTGGCCGCTTTTCTGTCCGGTTCGCCAAAATACCCTTTGCCGGTAGTCATTGTTCCATTCTTTACCTCGATGTTTTTGCACTTCAACTGGCTTCACGTCTTGGGTAACATGTGGTTTCTCTATATCTTTGGGGACAATATTGAAGACTACCTTGGGCATTTCAAGTATCTCGTCTTCTACCTGCTCTCCGGACTCCTCGCTATGGCGACGCAGGTCGCGATCTATTCGAACTCGAATGTCCCTACGGTGGGGGCGAGCGGGGCGATTGCGGGCGTCTTGGGAGCGTATTTCATCTTGTATCCGCGTGCGCGGGTGCTGACATGGCTCTTTGTCTTCATCTTCTACATTCCGGCTTGGGTCATGCTGGGGTACTGGTTCGTGCTGCAGTTCTTTGCGGGAGCGGCGGCGCTGTCTATGGCGCATCCGGGGCGCGATGTGGGTGGCGTGGCGGTCTGGGCGCATGTTGGGGGATTCGTCGCGGGCGTGGTGATGATTAAGTTGTTTCCGGAGCGGGCAAGACGACACCCGTACGCATATCGATAGCAGGTTTCAACAGCTTTAATATTTCAGTCAGCGGCCCTGCCATCCACAGATCGAAGCCAAAGATCACGCTATGGCTTTGGGTGTGTCGCAAAGAAATTCCACAAAATCTCACCGGTCGAAATGCCCGTATCCGAATCGAACGCCGGGTTGTAGGGGACGCGGCCGGGATCGTTCATGGGGCCGGCATTCCAAGCGTGCGTTCCTCCGATCAGCTTGTAGAACTTTACTTCGGTGTTCCCGCTGCAACCCGTGGCATCCTTCTCAACTACCACCGTGATATTCCCTTGCGAGTCGCACAAGGGTAACGGTGTGTTGATCACCGAACAACTGTTCGCCGAACGATCCAGCCCAATAGTTGAATGAGTCCTCTTGCGATGAGTCGAGTCTGCTGCCGCAGTAGAGGACAGTATTGTCCTGATCGCCGTGCAGGATCAGGACGGATACGGGTCCAACTGCGGAAGGTACGCGTGGCGGATTTCCATTCGATGAAATGGCACCTTCCACCACGCCAATTGCCGCGACCGAATCGGAGAGTTGGACGCCCAGGCGGTGGGCCATGAATCCGCCAGCCGAATGGCCGGTGACGTAAATCTTCTTCGGATCGGGCCCTACGCTCGCTTGTAACGTATTGATGAGCTGCCGAAAAAAGGCTACATCGTCATTGAAGTCATTGAAAAAATATGCCCAATCCGTTTGGCCAGTGCTCGCATCGACCAGGCCGTCGGGATAAGCCACCGCAAAGCCATCTTGATCCGCAAGCGCGCTGAACCCGGTCAAACTTTCCATGGCCAATCCGTTGCTCCCGGATCCGTGCAGAACGAGGACAAGCGCGCCGGTATTTTTCTGAAAGCTGGGCGGAACGTGCAACAAGTAGGTGCGAGTCACACCATTAAGGATCAAGGACTGACAGGTCGTCCCCGCTTGCGCATTGCACGGCGTTCCCCCGCTGTTCGCGGCACCGCCACCTCCACTCCCACAGGAGAGCAGCCATAGCGAGAGTGCCACGGTGAAAATTCCACAACAGGATGTTTTCTTCATTGCGAATATCTGGGGTGCTTCAATCGGAGCGATGGCGTCTGCCTTGGGGGATGTTCCGCCTGGTCCTATCGTAAGAATTTTACCGCACTCGGCGCACTCTGATCGCGCGATCTGGGTGCGAAGGGGCGCGGGCTGAGGCGCCCGCGCCAGATCGATCTCGCTGAATCCTTGTCATTTCTTAGGTCTTGATTCCGGGGGAACTAACCCTGCCAGCCGGTAGTAAACGACGAGCTGGCCGTAGTGTTCGCCATCGTGCTCAATGAACCCGTAAGCCAAGTCATTGACTCGGACTTGTTGATGACTGAACGGTTCCACCACCAGTTCGGTCATTCCTTTGTCGCCCTTGGCCTTGAGGGCGGCCGCTCCATCCGCGAATGATTTCTTCACGAAGTCGACCACCTCGGTTTTGGTTTTGAAGCGATCAGCCTTCATGTCTTCTTCGGCCGGGGGCTTTTGTCCGATCAGCGGATTGATAAAGTAGTAGTTCGCTCCGGCGGCGTGAAGAAGTTGCTCACGGAAGCTGCGCTGGGCGGGCGTGGCTTTGAAATCGTATTTGTCTTCGGGGAAGTCCTCGGCCATCGCGATCAGCTTGCGGCCGATGTCGTTCCAGGAATCGATGACGACCTTGGAGGGTGGATCAGGTGGTTTGGGAGTTGAGTCTTTTTTCATCGCGTCCTGACAGACAGCAGGGATCGCGAGCGTAGCAGCCAGCAGAATTGCTGCGAGTGCCTTTGGCATTGAGTTAGCTCCTGGGGTGAGTCTTTGGCGTGGACATTGTAGTTGGACCGGCAGCGAGAAGAAAAGTGAGCGGAAGCGGCTTCCCGCATTATGAAGCACAGCCTAAACGATGAAGTAATGCGAAATATACGAAGGAAGTGCTTCCTTACAATGTGCCCGCGGTCGGGAGGATTTCCAGCATTTCCACGGTTGCGTTGGAGGGAAGCAGGATTGCTTCCAGCACAGCCTTCGCGATTGTTTCCGGGTTCATCATCTTTCTCCGCGGAGCTTGGGGCCAGAGAGTGTTCCAAATATCGGTGTCGCAGGCGCCGGGGAGAAGACCCATTACGCGGATTTCTCTCGCTCGGAGCTCTTCGCGGAGCGTGTTCGTGAATCCAAGGGCTGCGTGCTTGGATGCGTTATAGGCGGCACTTCCGGCGAAGACTCGCGTGGCGGCGATGGAGAGATTGTTCACGATGACAGCTCCTCGCTTCATCAGCGGGAGAGCCCCTTGGGTCACCAGAAACATGCCATCGACGTTTGTCGCAAGGACATCTTTCCATACGGGATAGGGCAGCTTTTCGATTGGGATGTTCGCGTGTGCGATGCCGGCGTTGTTGATGAGGATGTCAAGTTGGGAGTGGTGGCGGCGGATCTCGCGGAAGAGATCGTCAACGGAATGCGGGTTACGGACGTCGCAGGGAAGGGCGAGGATTTTGGTTCGGGGCAGTTCCCTGCTAGCTCTCTGCAAAGCTGATTCGTCTCGGCCAGTGAGGATCAGATTGCATCCTTCCCCAGCGAGGGAACGCGCGATCGCGAGTCCGATGCCGCGGGTGGCGCCGGTGATTAGAGCAACGCGGTTCGAGAGGCGAGGTTTCGGTTTTGTTGTCAAGGTTTTCGACATTTTACGCGTCGGCGGCGTGCGGTCGCTAAAGCCCGGGTGTTTTACCCACCTTGCTGTTCCAAAGCAGACGTTTAGCCGACCACTTGGTACTCAGTCTTCACCAGGCCGCTCACGTATTGTTTCGTTTCAATATGTTTGAGTTTGACGTCGTGTGGGAGAGTGCCGAAGAGCGCAATGCCTTGTCCGATGAGGATTGGCACCCGGGTAATTGTGAGTCGCTGAATTTGTCCGGCCCGTAAGAATTCCTGGATGGTGATGCCTCCGTCGACGTAAAGGTGCTGGAACCCGCGGGCAGCCAGGTTCGCGACAATTTCGGCGGGAGGTCCGGCCATCTGTTCGACCTTGGCGTCCCGCAGCTTCGAGAAATCGAGATTGCCTGCGCTCAGGACTATGACGGGCTTCTTGCCGTAAGGCCATTCCAAAAATGAGCGGACAGTTTCGAACGTCTTGCGTCCGATGACCAGCGCGTCGACGGAGGCGAAGAATTCGGTATACCCGTGAGGTTCGCCACCGTCCATCGGCAGAAAGTCCAGCGCGCCGTTCGGTCGGGCGATAAATCCGTCAAGGCTGGTGCCGATAAAGACGGAGCAAATCATGCTGGCAATGATCTTCTGGCGGTTGAGGTTCGTCAACCGTATTACGATGAGTTTGCCTAAATGCGGGAGAGAGTTCCTGCGCTCGCTTTAGTTCGAGTCCGGTGCGAACGCCAGCAGCACATTGCCATCCATCGCGTTCGTATAACCAGTATTCACGTACAGCACTCCATCCACGATCGCAGGCCCTGCTCCGTTCAAAGAGCCGCCATGCGCCTTTATGCCGTTTGTGGTCTGGAATTGCTGGGCGGTGTTGAAGTCCCAGATCACCCTGCCGTCGCGAGTGTCGTATGCGCGGAGATGACCGTCCAGGGATCCGGAGAAGATCACGCCCGGGATCGCGGTAGGAGGAGCCATTTGAGCGGCGCTGCACCCGTATTGTCCAAGGCAGCCGGGCTTGACTGGATCGGCACGCCACACCTGCTTTCCGTTGCGCAGGTCGAGAGCAAAGAGACCTCCGCCGGCCAAGGGATTGTCGAAGTCGAAATCGGAGAGCGGGAAGTAGGCGTAATGGTGGTCGGCAGCCCCTCCCCATTCGACGCCGCCGAGCGGACCGCCCTTCCCAATGCGAGTCTTCCAAAGAAGGCTTCCCTGCCGGTCGGGATCAAGAGCCCAGATCATTCCAGATTTCTGCGCCAGCACGAGGATATCGCGGCCTGCGACAGACTGCAGAATGGGCGGCGCGCCGAAATCATAGTCGTCTCCGTGCGGCTCGGGGCAGTTCCCTTTCTTCTCGGCGACGCAGCCGCTATTCCATAAATCTTTGGGTGTGAACTGACGCCACCACAGCTTCTTGCCAGAATCGAGGTTGAACGCAACAACAGCATCGGATGTTGCCGTCGCAGGCCCTGAGTAGTTGTTCCCTGTGGTCACGTACAGAGCGCGCCGTCTGAGATCAGCCGTTGGCGTCGACCAGACCGCGGCGCCGGAGGGTCCCCAATATTGTGTGCCCTGCGCGCCTTTGCGTGTGGGCTTCGGAGACTCATCCATCGTGTAGGACTTCCAGATCTGTTTGCCGTCCGTGGTGTCAAGTGCGACTACACTGCCACGGAACGTGCAGCAGGGGTAATCGGGGTCAGCGGACGCTCCTTCTTCGCCGGAAGAAACGGGTACGTACAGCTTTGTCCCCACCAGGAGAGGCGATCCCGTAATGCGTGCAGCCGGGTGCGGATCAAGGTGGACTTTCCACAGGAGCGAGCCGTCCTCTTGTTTCAGAGCATAGACGATTCCATTGGTGTCGCCCATGAAGGCGGTCGTCCCCTTATTGCCGATTAAGACAGCTGTTTTGACCGTGGCGCTCGCCTTGTAAGTCCACCAAACGCATCCGGTGGCGGAGTCGAGGGCGTACACAGTGCCATCTTCGCTGCCCACGAAGAGGCGTCCTTTAAATGCCGTGGGCTGGCCGTACGTGGCGGCAACGCCCGGGAATCCGAAAGCCCATTTCAGTTTCAGAGTGCCGACTTGTTCGCGTGTGAATCCAGCCGAGGTTGTGGATTGAAAGCGCCGGTTGCGGACGTCCCCGCCCCAGCCAGACCATACGGGCGGATTGGGAGGAGGATCGAGATCGCGGGCACAGAAACCGGTGTTCGCGACGGTGGGAGTGGAGGGTTCGGCGAGATAGTCGGCGATGGCGTTTTTCTTGGCCTCGGACAGAAACTTGGCCTCCCACTTCATGCGGCCGGACTTGAGGGCAACGAGGATGGCAGGCTTGCTCATCTGATGCAGCGCCGCGGGCACCGGTGCGCGCATGTCGTTGTCGGGGCTGTGACAACTGGCGCAATTCTTTGCGAAGAGGGCTGCGCCATCTGGAGGAGCAACCTGCTTTCGCGAGCATCCGACGGCCGTGCTAAGGCCGAGAAGGAAGATCGCAAGAAGAAGAGAGTGCATAAATTTGCGCACTTGAGTTGTTTGTGTGCTGGTCCGCATTCCTGTCCGCTAAATGAAACAACAACGCGAATCAGTTGGATGACGGGGATCGTCTCTGCGACTGCATGGACTAGGGAAAGAAGGTTAAAGATTTATGAAACAACGATTTCGCATTGGTCACACTTGGCGCAAAGATTGGAGTGGGCGGCGGCGCCCGCTCCACATAAAATTGGTAAATCAGTTCTTCGTTACGTATGCTTCGAGCCAACCTAGGACGCGCTTCCAGCCTTCGCCGTGTCCTTTGGCGGACTCAATGTTGCCGGCGAAGCCTTCCTGCGTGACGCGGACTCGCGTTCCGGTGCCCGCTTTCTTCGGGCCGCTCGGATGCAGGGCGTTCACGGTTTCCGGTGCCAATTCCCAGCGTACCGTTGTCGTGGCTATGTCATAGCTGCTGCTCCAGGTGTGCACAAGCAGGCGTGGCGGTTCGACCTCGAGATATTCGCCTTCCACATAGAACTTCGTCCCGTCGGCGCCTATACCTTCGCTGCGCCACTTCCCCCCGGGCCGGATATCCATAAGGGATTTGGTGACATGGTACAAACCGTCTTGTCCCCACCACTTCGGAAGTTGGTTGGGATCGCTGATTGCTTCAAAGACACGCGCGGGCGGCGCAGCGATGAAGATCTCGGCGATTACGGCGTTCTGATCGGGCGTGATGACGGCGGTAGCCATGGACTCTCCTTACGGATGGTTAATGAATGCTCGCGGTGATCAGTTGGACTTGCCTCGTCCATGAACACCGCTGTTTCCGGTGCGTTTAGCCCTTCTGTTCCACAAACTTCTTCAACATCTCAACAACGCCAATCCATCCACCGCTGTAGTCCTTGCGGGCAACAGGCAGCTTGCTCAAGCCACTGTGTGTCAGTTTGACGTGCGTACCATCCATCCGGGGAGTGAGTTCCCAGCGCACGAGGGTCTGAAGCGTAGAATCGTCGTGCCAGTTCGCATACCACGTATAAGCAAGGAGTTTCGGAGGGTCGTACTCGGTAATGTGGCCGTGACACTTAAATTCCGTCACCCCATTGACGACCATCGACCCGCTCTCGGTCTCATAACGATATGCGCCGTCCAGGCGCGGATCGAACTCCCAGAACTTCACCGGACATTCGGGACTGGTGAACCAGCGCCCGAGCTCTTGGGCATCGGATAGTGCCTGGAATACACGCTCAGGCGGCGCCGCAATTTGAATCTCGGCAATGATTGCGTCTTGATCGTTCGTTACCGATGAAGTAGCCATGTGTCTCCTTAGAGTTCTGAATTGCTTCGAGCGCAAAACCTGTACATGACTCTTGTATTGCGATCTGGTGTGATTGCTGTGGTAGCCATGCGGGCTCCCTATTTCGGTTCACAATTCCCCACCCTTCCAAATGTGAAGAGTGGGGAATTTTCTTGCTGATTATGACTTCCGCCGCAGGTCAAACATTGCCCTGTGTTCCTTGCCGTGGTCGACGAAGACCCATTCTTCCGTGTGGTGATTCTCGTCGAGGATGGTAAGGATCATTTTTTGCATGTGGCCGGCATCGGGCGAGGAGAGATTCGTCGCGTCGAGGTAGTTGAACGTCAGCGTCTTTCCATCTGGAGACATGGATGCCTGCATGCGCGGCTGGTTTCCAACCGCACAATAGTGCGTCAGCAAGAGCCGATCTCCATCCAGATGAAACATCGAGATCATATCGTCATGTCCGAGGATCTCGCTCATGACCGCCGAGCCTCCGCCGGTGATTTTGAAATCGACCCGCACTTTGTCATGCTGGCCGTCTCCCTCCATTCCGGGACCCTCCCAGGTGCCCGGGAGAGTCTTGAGTGTAGCGAGCGCCTTCTGGGCGTCGGTCTGAGCGTACGCAGCGCTGACGGTGAGGACGAGGGCAAGCATGACCAACTGGATCTTACGAACTGGGCGCATCATGGATTTCGTCATAGGAGTTTCCTTTCTGTCATGGGTGACGCTGGGCGGCGTCGGTTATTTGATCTTGCCTTTGTGTGACTCTTCTTCCGACTGCTGTTCCTTTTCGTACTCTGCTTCGACAAATGCCTTCAAATTGTTCAGCGACTTGGTCCAGAACACGCGGTACTGCTCAATCCACGAGTCGACGGCGCGGAGCGGTTCCGGGTTGAGTTGGTAAACGCGATGGCGTCCTTCGCGGTGTTCGCGGACGAGGTGTGCACGGCGAAGGAGCCGCAGGTGCTTCGAGATAGCCGGACGGGAAACTGGAAACGCACTGGCAATCTGTCCCGCCGGCTGGCTGCCGCGGCAAAGCAGGTCAAGGACGGCCCTACGCGTCGGGTCGGCCAAGGCCTGAAAGGTAGCTTCCTGGCTTCGGGAGGTTGTATATGTAACCGATCGGTCACGCATAATGCGTAACCATACCGTTACATGATGGCTCTGTCAAGCTAAAAATCAGCCCGTTGAACGGTCGTCACGAACTTTTCTTTTCGCCTGCGATCAGATCGAGGAACGCCTGATGGACGCGTGTGTCCTCCGACAATTCGGGGTGGAATGTCGCAGCAATGGTCTTTCCCTGCCTCACAACGACGGGGTCCTTCCCTTCCGTCGCGAGCACCTCTACGCCCTCTCCGACGTGCTCGATCTTTGGGGCGCGGATGAACACCATTTCGATTGGTGATTCGTGGTGATCGTGATCAAAGAATTTGCCTTCCCGGATCGAGCTGTCGATTTGGCGGCCGTAGGCGTTGCGGCGAATGCGGATGTTGAGCGCCCCGAGACCCGCCTGTTTCGGATTTTCCACTTCGCTGGCCAGCAGGATTGCTCCCGCGCAGGTTCCAAATGTCGGCTTAACACGGACAAACTGTTTCAGCTTCTCGAATCCATTCTCGCCGAGAAGTTTGAGAAAGGTGCCGGACTCGCCTCCGGGAATCACGAGACCATCGATTTCATCAAGCTGCTCCGGCTTCTTGACGAGCACTACCTTCGCCCCGAGCTCCTCGAGTCGGCGGCGGTGGGCGTCGAAATCGCCTTGTAAGGCCAGCACCCCTATCGTCATTCCCAAAAGCCCTTTCACACAGAGCGCACAACCGCGCAGCGCAGTTTTCATCTTAAAGGATTCAGACACCTCGGTGTGGATTCTGCAGAGATAGTGCTTCAGGGGAGGGCCGAAACACAGGCTGGCAGCCGTGCTTCGGCTATTTTGACTTCATTGTCGCAAGGATGGCCTTGGCGTCCGCGTCCGTGCCGCTTTCATAGGTGATTTCAGCGATGCACACATGGGCGCCTGCAGGAATCGCGCGGTAAACGTTCGGTTTGCCATTCATCGACTTGCCTTCCATTTCAAATTCCGAGGAGGACTTCTTCGTAACCTTGTCCTCCTTGTAAATCGTGGGTGCCATCTCTTCGACTTCGGCCAGCGAGTTGAGGCCATGCGTCGGAGAGGACAAGACCACAGAGATCTTCTTGTCGGGAGAATGTGCTCCGCCTACAAGCGACTCCACGGTCCAACTGGAGGGAACGGATAGCGCGCAATTCCCGCTGTGGCTGGTTACGGTTTGTGTGTCGCCAGCCGCAGCAAGCAGGCTGACGCAGACCAAACAAACGACAAGAGTAAGTTTCTTCATGGGGCGTTATTGTGCGATAGAGGCGGAAAAACGTCAAGGCTGGCATCCGCCAAAAGGCAGATCGAGAGCGGGTTTTGATCGGTATTCGTTCCAGGATTCCAGTGAACCTGATGGGGAGATCCGACATCTATTCCGGATGGAGGAGACGAATTGTGGCAAGCACAAAGCAAAGGGCAGCCGCACGACAGAACATCAAGAAAGCAGCGGCGGCTGCGAAGAAGGAACGGACCATTGCTCATCTGCCGAAATCTACTCGGACAGCCTTGGGAAAGCAGGCGGCGAAAGTGACGAAGCAGAAAAGACGCAGGGCCGCCTAGAGCGTGCCCTCGCGAGCCTGGGCTAGCAATACGTGTCCAGCTTCCGAACGTGCCGACTGCAAGGCTGTGGGGCTCGCTATGATCCCGATCCGGTCAGCGCATCGTTGACCTTCTTCCAGTCAACGCTGTGCAGAATCTCTTTTATGCGGTCCGGTGAACCGTGCATTTCGATCACTACGTTCTCGATCGCCGGCGTGTGTGGAGGGTGCTTGAAACGGAAACCGAGGCCGTTATCTGACTCACGCGCCGACTTCCAATCGCCGAAAAGGAGGACGACACTTTGCGCGCGCTTTTCCGGTCCCTGATCTTCGGGAAGAAATGAGAACGCCGCGCCGGGAACGTTCAACTGCGGCAGAGTGCGAGCATGCGAGTCGGCACCTGCCCGGTTGAAATGCACTTGTACTTCGAGGCGCAGCATCTTCAGCTTCTTTCCGGCCTGGGCCATCTCCATGGGGCTCATTTGCTGCATCTTCGCCAGGAAAGGCGCCACCTCACGCTGATAAAGCGCCGAGTCCTTCTTTACGGTATAGCTACGCTGAATCAGTTCGTCGACGTCGAGCGGAACATCTTTATTTCTTTCGCCGACCAGCACATTGTCGTCGACGTCGAAATCGACGTTGGTGTCCCAGTCATCGGAGTCCATGGTGTCCAGTACTGAGTGGATCACATCGCGATAGTGTCCGATGATCCTTTGCTCAGCATCGTTTGGAGGACGAAGACCGTTCTGCCCATGGGCCTGCTCGGCAAAAGAGGCTAGCGCCACGATGGCTGCCAAGAGGACAAACGACCGCAGATTGAATATTAGAGAGACCAGACGAAAGCTACCACACAGGGGCATTCTCATTGTTTCACCAGTTCGACTCGGCGGTTCTTCGCACGTCCGTCCTCGGTGGAGTTGTCGGCCACCGGTTTCGTCTGGCCGAGACCTTTGGCACTTAGGCGCCCGCCAGCGACACCATGTTGCGTCAGCCAATTAACCACGGCTTGCGCACGCTTGTCCGACAGCGTCTGATTGGCCGCAGGGCTACCCTGATTGTCGGTATGGCCTTCGACACGCACCTTCAGCGATGAGTCCTGCTGCATCAGTTTGACGATCTCATTCAGCGCGGCTTCAGAATTCGGAAGGATGTCGGCCTTCGCAGTTTCGAAGTAGATACCATACACCGCAACGTGCCCGGTTCTGTTGAGTTCGCTATCGAGAGCGGTCGCGTCCGCAGTGACCTCCTGTTGCATCTCCTTCAGGTGAACGATGGTTTCGTAGTAATAACCGGCATTCACATTATCGAAGAAGACGTAGTCGGACCCTTTGTGGGCGGTGATCTGAGACGTAGGATTTTGAAAGTCGATGGTCCAATTTGCTTTTTGCAGCGCGTTCAGGAAATTGCGATAGACCTGTACATCGCTCAGGCCTTCACGATTCCCCATGTCCCAGTACCACTTCTCGCCTTCAATGTCTTTTTCAACCGCGTTGCCATCCGCATCCTTTCCGACGGGCATTTTTACGGAGTTGAACTCATTGTGCTCACAGGAATGGATCGCGCTGCCTGGCATCCGCTGGATGAGCGGAGAATCCTTGCAGCCTTCCGAATCCTGTTCCTGCCCATAGACCAGCAACGAGAGTGAACACAGAACAATCCCTACGACAACAGTCCGCAGCTTCATTGGCAAAAATCTCCCGAGAGGTGAGGTGCCATCAGGCGGAAGCAGGATACAACATTGGCGCGGCTTAGCAAGAAACGAGGTAACGAGGAAGGTACCGCCAAACGCAACCTACCCAATCGCCATGACTACCACGGTTCGAAGCAGTCGTAGTTGCGCTGCGAGACGATTTTGCCATTGCGGAATTCGATGAACATCGCCGAGTGACAACGCATCTGGCTCCCAGCGGCGAGCGTGCCGAAGGCTAGGGTCAGCGTGCCGGTCCAGATCACTTCCATGGCAACCAGATCTCCGGTTACCAGATGATTCGTGATCTCGTACGTCTGGCGGCTGAAGGGCTTGCGGCCCTTTTCGAAGGCTCCCGCAATCTTGGTGACATCTGCCCGCAGGCCCTGCGGATAGATGCGATTGGGGAGTTGCTCAATCGTCGCGTCGGGGGAAAACAGATTTGTAACCAGATCCACTTCGCCATCCTCGATGGCCTTGAGATACCGGCGGGCTTGGTCAAGGTTACTAATGGGGTTGGGATCGGGCATGACAGGATATTTAGCACAACCGTCGAATGAAAATGTCAGTGCTCCGTTTCGAATGATCGAAATTTGCAGAGCAGCCATGGGATTCAGTGATTCAAGGATTACTTCTTAGAACCTGAGGATAGGTCCGAAGGTGATTCGCAGATTATTGTGGCCACCGCTATTGAAATAGACTTCATCGCCTATTTCGAAGCGCAGGCCGACCGGGCCCAGAGCGGCCTCGATTCCTCCCGCGGGATATAGGGCTGCGTTCACGTTTGACGTCCGTATTCCCAGGATCGTGCTCGCCAGGTTGCTGTACGGCAGCAGGCTGGGGCTGAGCCGAAAATCCACAAAACCCGCTTTCACCGTGACGAAAGGACGAAACCCTCCTCCGGCTGCCTGAATCTTGGGGCCGATGAGTCCGTGCGTAACGCCGATCGAAGTGCGTTCAATTGCGCCGATGTTTCCGTTCGAGATGTTGCGGTACGCTTCGTCAAAGTTGATACCGTAGTCGTAGGCCAGTTCGCCTTCGAGCTGGACATCGTGGTGGACGCGGTATCCAAAACGCGCGCCCAGTCCAAAATTGTTGGTCTTGGTTTGCGAGATGCTGAGGTAGTCGACAAAAACACCGGCTTCCATCCGGGACTGGGCGAACGAGGCGGTTGAAAGACAAATAAGAACCAGTGACAGCAGGGTCGGCCGGAGCATGCGAGTATGCTTCACCGAGATTCGATGAGCACGCATGTGTCCGGGTTGTGGTCGTTCTGCCCACCGGCAATCCTTTCGCATCGGATCCGAAGCGGCGGAAGGATGGCCGATAGAAGAAGTCAGGATCGGGTCGCAACCACTTCCAGGTACTCGGCCGGAACCTCTGTCAACTCGTGACCTGCGCGGTTGTGCGCGGACCAAAGCTGCACAAGTTCTTCCCGGAGTTTCTTGCCTGCCTCGCTATCCAACGCCGCAAATGCGCGATTGGTCGGTCCATAATATGGACGAAAGACCTCCACTCATCTGCGGCTACTTCGCATGCGAAACCCAGTTGAGCCAGGTTTTCCTGAGCGGACTACCGCGAGTCTTCAAGGTGAGCATTCGGGGCTCGGTTTCCGGGCAATGGCTGGAGAACTCGATTCGCCACTCAGTGGATGACGTCGATGTGACTCGTCCCGGAGAAGAAGCGGTGGTGTCAAAGCTGTCGGAAGGGTTGTTCGTGGAAACGTTGCGCGAGTACATCGCGCACTTGCCGCCAGACCAGATTGGATGGCTGGCGGGCGCCCGAGATCCGGAGGTAGGGAAAGCACTGGCACTTATGCATCGATCGCCGGCGCGTCCCTGGACGATTGCGAGCCTCGCGACCGAGGTCGGACTTTCGCGTTCGGTCCTGGCGGAGCGGTTCCGCCACTACCTGAATGAACCCCCCCATGTCATATCTGACCCGATGGCGAATGCAACTGGGAGCGCAAATGCTTTCGTCCACCAGTTATTCGGTCGCCCAAATTGCTGCCGAGGTGGGGTATGAGTCGGAGGCCGCATTCAATCGCGCGTTCAAGCGGGAATTTGGTGCGCCTCCGGCACGCTTTCGTGCGAAGGCACGGACTGAAGGGGGTGACCGTAAGAGTTAGCCCTGACCGTAACGGAGCTCACGAAGCAATGGCGCGAGCGGGAGCCCACACCACATTTAATAATCTACCAAAAATCTACCAGCCGCGAGTTTGCAGCATGTGCGCTTCGTCCAGACCACTGATGGCCAGGCCTTTCATCGCGCCTTGCAGGTCTTCGCTGACTTCAAGTAACACTTTAGGGTCTTGATAGTGCGTTGCAGCGAGCACAATTGCCCGCGCGCGCTTCGCCGCTTCTTCTGGATCGGCGAATTCCGTGGAGTTCTTCATGAAGATGCCACTGCCCACAAACACCGCTTCCGCTCCCAGTTGCATAACCAGGCTTGCGTCAGCCGGCGTTGCTATGCCGCCAGCGCTGAAATTCGGCACGGGCAGCTTCCCTGCCTTCGCGACCATCCTGATGAGTTCGTATGGCGCTTGGTGCTCTTTTGCTTTGGCGTAGAGCTCTTCTTCGCTGAGTACGGTCAGGATCTTCATCTCCTGCACGATCTGGCGGATGTGTTTGACCGCGTGGACCACGTCTCCGGTCCCGGCCTCGCCCTTGGTACGGATCATCGCGGCACCTTCCGCGATACGGCGCAGGGCTTCTCCAAGGTTGCGCGCTCCACAGACGAATGGTGTCTTGAACGCATGCTTGTCAACATGATGGGCTTCATCGGCGGGCGTGAGCACTTCGGATTCGTCGATGTAATCGACGCCGAGTTCCTGAAGAATCTGCGCCTCGGCAAAGTGCCCGATGCGGCACTTGGCCATCACCGGGATGGACACGGCGGCCATAATTTCGCGTATCTTTTTGGGCGAGGCCATGCGGGCCACGCCGCCTTCAGCGCGGATCTGCGCGGGCACGCGCTCCAGCGCCATCACGGAGACGGCTCCGGCCTTTTCGGCAATCACGGCCTGCTCGGCGTTGGTGACGTCCATAATGACGCCGCCCTTGAGCATTTCGGCTAGGCCGGTCTTGAGACGGAGAGAAGTGCTGTTGTTGCCGTTATTTTGGGACATGGTTTTAACCCTGTGGATACCTTTTCGCGATCGCGAAGGATGGCCGTCAGCTCTGGGCTGTCAGCTCTCAGCTAACCCTTGTTTTCTTTGATGATTGGGGGTTGGGCTTCGCCACTTTCATTTTACAGGGGATGGACGCATTGCGGAACCCCGAGGTCGATTTCACCACGGACGCGCTGAGATAGGGAAAGCAAGAGCAAGTCTTTCTCAGTGTTTCCGTGTCTCCGGAGTGATCATCGCTCCACGAACTTCCCGAACAGCTTCTCAGGATCGATGGCGATGAATATTCCCTTGCTGCGCGCCAGCACTTCCCCCGATTCATTCATGATTTCCGCCATGTTGACGTGCTGACGCCCGTGAACCGCCACCTCTTTGCTCTCCACCCGCAGCGGTTTGTGCAGCGGGACGGGCCTCAGGTATTCAACCGTCATCTCTTTCGTCAGCGCCACCACATGGCGCAACTTATTCACCTTGCCCATGGCATCGTCGAGGATGCTGGCGATGATCCCTCCGTGGCAGTGTCCGGGAGGCCCGGTATAGCGATCGCCGAGGTTGAAATGGCAGATGAAGGTATTGCGCTCTTCGTCGAGAGTAAAGACGAGCCGCATTCCTTCGGGATTGTCCGGCCCACAGACGAAACAGTTGTTTCCGGTCAGTTTCAGATCTTTGGTTTCGTGGCCGTGAGGCTTACCGGTCATGGGAGGATTTTAGCGCGGAACTGCTCGAAACACAGAAGACACAGAGGACACAGCGGACATTCTGGCGCAAATCTTGTATACATATCGGTTTCGTGCACAGCCAGTTCTACCCTTCGATTGTCATCCCGAGGCGCGCACTTCCTGAAAAGCGTGCGATCGGAAACATTCATGTCATCCTGAGGTGCGCGCTTTTACGGGCCTCAGGATCTGTGCATTTCGCTCGCATCGGCAACGCACCTTGAATTGGAGTCACTCATGAGATCACTCGTCCTCTTCCTTCTCTCCCTCAGCCTTCTTCCCTTCTCGCTCAAGGCGCAAAGCGCGCCCGATCAGAAGTCGGCTCAGGACAAAGACGCCGACAAGAAGCAGGCCGTCGCCGCTGCCGCCGCTGAGGGCAAGAAGCAGGAGAAAGCGCAGCCGAAACAGGAGAAAAAGGAAGAGCCGAAGAAGGGAGAAGAAAAAAAGGGCGGCATGACAGCGGACACGTTCTCCGGACTGAAGTTCCGCTCCATCGGCCCCGGAGTCGAATCCGGCCGGGTAATGTCGATCGCGGTGAATCCGAAGAAGAAGTCAGAATTCTACGTCGGCGTTGCGTCGGGCGGCGTCTGGAAGACCGTGAACGACGGCACGACCTGGACTCCCTTATTCGACGGCCAGGGTTCGTACTCGATCGGCTGGGTGGAACTCGATCCGAATGATTCGTCGGTCGTGTGGGTCGGATCGGGCGAGAGTAATTCGCAGCGCAGTGTCTCTTACGGCGACGGCATCTACAAGTCCGACGACGGCGGCAAGGATTGGCAGAATCTTGGGCTCAAAAGATCGGAGCATATCGGCCGTGTAGCGGTCGATCCACGCGATTCGAAGATTGTTTATGTCGCTGCCGAAGGTCCGCTGTGGGGACCAGGCGGAGATCGCGGCCTATTTAAGACAACAGACGGCGGCAAGAACTGGAAGGCCATACTTACGATCAGCGAAAACACAGGCGTGAACGACGTTGCCATCGATCCTTCGAATCCCGACGTCGTGTATGCGTCGGCGTACCAGCGACGCCGCCACGTATTCACGTTGATCGACGGAGGTCCGGAGAGCGCGATCTACAAGTCCACCGACGCGGGCGCGACCTGGAACAAGCTGAAATCAGGATTGCCGACTGTAGACATGGGGCGCATCGGGCTGGCAATTTCTCCCGCGGACCCCAACGTTGTTTACGCCGCAATTGAAGCCGCCGACGGCAAGGGCGGAATCTTCCGTTCGAGCGACCGCGGCGCGAACTGGGAGCGGCGCAACGAATTCGATCAGGGCGCAATGTATTACGCCCGCATCGTTCCCGATCCAAAGAATGTCGATCGCATCTTCGTGATGAATATCGAACTGCGCGAGTCGACCGACGGCGGCAAGACGCTGCACAAAGTGAACGAAGTCAATCATCATGGCGACAATCACGCGATGTGGATTGATCCGGATGACACGAAACACTGGCTGCTCGGCTCCGACGGCGGGATGTACGAAACATGGGATGATGCCAAGACTTGGCAGTTTAAGGCCAATCTGCCGACGATGCAGTTCTATGACGTTGCGGTGGACAATTCGACGCCGTTCTACAACGTCTGCGGTGGCACCCAGGACTATTTCTCCTGGTGCGGCCCTTCGCGCACGCGCGATGTGAACGGCATTGTCAATGCCGACTGGTTCGTCACGACCGGCGGCGACGGCTTTCGCTCACAGGTCGATCCGGTGGATCCGAACACGATTTATTCAGAATCGCAATATGGCGTGCTGATTCGCTACGACAAGCCGACCGGACAGGAATTGCTGTTGCAGCCCCAGGAGGGGAAAGGCGAGCCTCCGCTGCGCTGGAACTGGGATTCGCCGGTGATCATCAGTCCCCACTCGCATACCCGGCTGTATTTCGCGGCGAACAAGTTATTCTGCTCCGACGATCGCGGAGATACATGGAAGGAGATCTCCGGCGATCTGACCCGTCAGATGGATCGCAACAAGCTTCCGGTCATGGGCAAAATATGGGGTCCGGATGCAGTCGCCAAGAACCAATCGACATCGTTCTACGGAAACATTGTGGCACTCTCCGAGTCACCGAAGAAAGAAGGATTACTCTACGTCGGGACGGATGACGGACTGATTCAGGTCACGAATGATGCCGGCGGTAGTTGGACGAAGTACGAGAAGTTCCCCGGCGTTCCCGACATGACCTATGTGAGCCGTCTGGCGGCTTCCAACCACGACACCGACACGGTGTACGCCGCGTTTGACAATCACAAAAACGAAGACTTTAAGCCTTACCTGCTGAAATCGACAGACAGCGGAAAGACTTGGAACTCGATCGCAGGGGACCTGCCGGAGAACGGTCCGGTCCTGGCCTTCGCGGAAGATCCAACCAACGCGAGCCTGCTTTTCGCCGGAACCGAGTTTGGCGCGTTCTTCACCATCAATGGCGGAACTCATTGGGTTCAACTGAAAGGCGGTCTCCCGACGATTGCCGTGCGCGACATGATCATCCACCCGCGGGAAGGCGATCTGGTGATTGCAACGTTCGGACGCGGATTCTACGTGCTCGACGACCTGAGTCCTTTGCGGCAACTGAAGCCGGAATCGACCGACCAGGCCGCCGCGCTCTACCCGGTGAAAGACGCCTTGCTCTACATCGAACGGCATCCCTTGGGCGGTCCCAAGAAAGGATTTCAGGGAGACTCATATTTCTCGGCCGACAATCCGCCGTATGGCGCCGTGTTCACTGCGTATTTGAAAGAGAAGATCAAGACGAAGAAGGAGAAGCGGCAGGACGCCGAGAAAGAATCGGCGAAGAAGAATCAGACGCTTCCCTACCCTTCCCAGAATGACCTGCGGGCCGAGGCGCAGGAACCGAATCCGGAACTCTACTTCGTCGTCTACGACGAGAGCGGGACGCCGATTCGGCGGGTGGATGGAAGTGTTGAAGCAGGATTTCAGCGAACGGCATGGGATCTGCGCTATCCGGCGTCGCAGGTGAGTCATCACGACGACGAAAGAGGAGAGGAATTTCCGGACGCGGCTGACCAGGGGCCGTTAGTGCTCTCGGGAAACTATTCCGTCCGGATGTTCGAGAAAGTCGATAGCACTGTAACCGAAGCCGGCGCTCCGCAGTCGTTTAAGGTCTCGACCATCGGGGCGAGTACCATGACCGCTGAAGATCGCAAAGCTCAGGAGGAATTCCTACGCAAGGTGTCGAGGCTCTATCGGGCAGTGTCGGGAGCCCAGCATACCGCCGACGATGTGTCGTCGCGGATCAAGCAGATCCGCGAGGCGCTGCGGTATACGCCGAGCGCGGAGAAGCAGTTATCCGCTGTCGCGGACTCGCTGGAACATCGCAATCGCGAGATCCTGAGGGCCTTGCGCGGAGATATCGAGATTGCTCGTCACAACGAGCCGGTGCCGTCATCGATCAACGATCGCGTCAATTCCATCATGGAAGGCGAGCGCTTTTCGCTGGCCAAGCCAACGCAATCGAACATCGATTCGTACAACATAGGCGCGGCCGAGTTCACGGATGTATTGTCCAAGCTGCGGACTTTGGTCCAAGTGGATCTAGCCAAACTCGAAAAAGATATGGAGGCGGCGGGAGCCCCGTGGACTCCAGGCCGAGTGCCGGAATGGTCTGAGAAATAAATTCGTCGCCACGAATGAACGCGGATTTCACGGATCAACACAACGGCGTCATCACCGTGGACGATTTCCTTCGTGTACCTTCGTGTCCTTCGTGGTTGAAGCTTTTGATCTTCGGCGGATACGGTCGCGTCCGTTACCGTCCTATGCTGCCCGCGGAATCTCCGCCGGGTCGGTAAAGATTTTCAATCCGAAGATGCGGCCAAGCCGAACCATTTCGTCCGCTCCCGCCGATGGGCCTCCCACCCGAAGCACCGCGTCGCATCTCTCCAGGAGGCGGATCGCGATGGGGTGAAAAATCTCAGTGAAGCCTTCGTCGCCAATCTTCTTCGATCCTGCCAACTGCACCAGCGGCAACGCCAGCCACTCGCCGAGGATGGGAATGTGTCCCGCGCGAAAAATGGGTAGCGCGTACGACTCCATCTCGTGGACGTTCTTCTGGATTAAAACCGGATCGTCATTCGTACCGGAGCGGTACGGCCCGGCAATCAGGATCATCATCGCTTTATCTGGGCTCAAGAGCAAAGACTCCTTTGGTCCTTGTTGAATTCCGCATCAGCTTCGCCTGTGGGAACTCAACAGATCACGGAAATCGATCCTTGGTCGCAATTTCTTCAACAACTCGCTTGCATTGCACGTCGGACCCTGTGGTACACTCGCCGCCGACATTGCCGCATCGTGGGGATGGGGCAATCGCCGTGGGGAAATCCTTCGTTGCCCAGGGGGTACTTGGGGAATGGGCCTCGCGCTACTGGTACTGATCTGGCTGATCACTCTGGTCAGCACATACTTTTTCGTCGCCAAGACCTGGTGGTTACCGGTTGGCGCCTCTGCCGCCGCCGGTTGGATCGACGGTCAATTCAAGCTCACTTTCATCATCATGGGGATTGTGTTCGTAGCGGCCCAGATGTCGCTCGGATACATCGTATGGCGGTACCGCCAGAGGCCTTCCTCTCCGCCGGTGAGCTATTCGCACGGCAACACTAAGCTGGAGATTGTATGGACTGCACTCACCACCATCCTTTTCATCGGGTTGAACCTGATGGGAAGCAACGTGTGGGCGAGCCAACGATTCGACGCCCCCGAAGCGGGAGCCGTACAAGTCGAGGCCACCGGGATGCAGTTTGCGTGGTATTTCCGGTATCCCGGAGCCGATGGCACATACGCCAAGACGAAGGCGACGCTGATGGATCCCTCCGCCGGGGGCGAGGCCGCCGTGGGGCTCGACACCACTGACCCGTCTGCCAAAGACGACGTTGTCACCGGAACCATGTATCTGCCGGTAAATCGCGAGGTCGATCTTAGCCTTCGTTCCGTCGATGTGATTCACGATTTGTTCGTGCCCGCATTGCGCTTCAAGCAGGATGCCGTGCCCGGGTTGAACATCCACATGCACTTCAAGCCCACCCAGATCGGCGAGTACGAAATTGCCTGCGCCGAACTTTGCGGACTTGGTCACTACAAAATGCACGGCATGGTTCATGTGGTCAGCCAGGACGATTTCGACAAGTGGCTGGCGGCACGGGAGGCGGAGAAACAATAATGGCGACCGCGGCTACGCTTCACTCGCACGCTCCTCAAGGGTTCATCCGGAAATACATTTTCAGCCTCGACCATAAAGTCATCGGGATCCAGTATTTCTTTCTGGCGCTCACGGCAGTTTTCGTAGGAATGTTCCTCTCGCTGCTGATGCGCATTCACATGATCTGGCCGCAGGCAGTGCTACCGCTGGTCGGAGAGATCAAGCCGGAGACGTATCTCAGCCTGCTCACCATGCACGGTACGATCATGGTCTTCTTCGTGCTGACGACGGCTCCGCAGGGAGGGTTCGGCAACTACTTCCTGCCGATTCAGATCGGCGCTCCGGACATGGCCTTCCCTGTCCTCAACATGTTGTCGTTCTGGACGACATTCGTCGGCTTCATCACCATTCTGGCCGCGTTCTTCGTTACCGGCGGAGCGCCCCTGCACGGATGGACCGGTTATCCTCCGCTCAGCGCAATTCAATCTGCCGGACCAGGCGAAGGGCTTGGAGCAGATCTTTGGGTCACCAGCATCGCAATTTTTTGCGTAGCGTCGCTGATGGGAGCTTTGAACTTCATCACGACCACCTTGGACCTGCGTGCCAAGGGCATGAAGATGATGCGCATGCCGCTGACTGTCTGGTCATGGTTCATTACCGCGATGCTGGGATTGCTTGCCTTCGGCGTGCTGCTGTCGGCGGGAATCCTGCTGTTGCTGGATCGCAATCTGGGAACCAGTTTCTTCGTTCCGCTGGTTGTTGTGAACGGCCAAGTCATGGCGCATAAGGGTGGCTCGCCTTTGCTGTGGCAACACCTGTTCTGGTTCTTCGGACATCCGGAGGTGTACATAGCAATCCTCCCCGGCATGGGTGTAGCCTCGCAGATTCTCTCGACCTTTTCGCGCAAGCCCATCTTCGGCTACCGCGCAATGGTTTACGCGATGCTGGCCATCGGCTTCTTCGGATTCATGGTTTGGGGCCATCACATGTTCATGAGCGGCATGAGTCCCTATTCTGCCTTCGCATTTTCTCTGCTCACCATGTGCATCGGCGTTCCGTCGGCGATCAAGACGTTTAACTGGCTGGGAACGATGTGGAAGGGGAAAATACGCTTCGACACCCCCATGCTGTATGCCATTGGATTCGTGTCGCTGTTTGTATCGGGAGGCTTGAGCGGACCATTCCTCGCCCAGCCGGTACTGGATATTCAACTACACGACACCTACTTCGTCGTCGGGCACTTCCATCTGATCATGGGCGTGGCAGCGATCTTCGGTATCTTTGCCGCGACGCACTACTGGTTCCCGAAGATGTTCGGACGCATGATGAACGAAGGACTTGGCAAGCTGCACTTCTTTCTCACTCTGGCAGGAACGTACGCGATTTTCATGCCCATGCATTATCTGGGGATGGCTGGTCAGACGCGGCGCTATTCGCAATTTACCGAAGTTGCTTATCAAACTAAGCTGCTTCCGCTGCAAACTTTCATGACCTACGCCGCGTTCGTCACGATTGCGGCGCAGTTTCTGTTTGTCATCAACCTCTTCTGGAGCATGTTTAAAGGGCCGAAGGCGAGTGACAATCCGTGGGAAGCCACGACCCTGGAGTGGATTACCGCGACTCCCCCGCCGCACGATAATTTCGGCGGCGTAACCCCAGTGGTACATAACGGGCCGTATGAATACGGCGTTCCGGGCGCGTCAAAGGATTATGTCATGCAGACGGACCCGGCGGTGAGCACGGCACATTAGGATGCGACCGGCTGGCGATGGGTGCTGTAACCGCCCTGGTTTCAGCGAGGCAGCATTCGATGGCAAATGGATTTCCCGCGGAAACGTCCGCGAGAAATGGGGCACCCGACGTAAGAGTTCTGGCAACTAAGTTATTATGGCGACCTATACCCCAAGCACCCGGATTGACGACATTGGACACAAACCTCCGGACCCGCCCGGCCACGGCGGAGGCGGAGACGGACGCGGCGGCGACATTCCCGATTACGGGGCGCGGCTGCGGCGGGCGCGCTTGGGGCTGATCTGCGGCATCGTTACGGTCTGCATGTTGTTTATCTCCTTAACCAGCGCCTATATCTTCCGGCGCGGGTTGCCGACCTTTGAAGGCAATTCGAATAGCTATGTGAAAGATTGGGGTAGCATCGATCTGCCCTGGGGATTACTGGCGATCAACACGATGATCTTGCTCGTCAGCAGCGTCACTATGGAATTGGCGCGACGGCAAGCGGCGCGGCAGGCGGCGCTCGCACCCGTCCGGTCCATCCCAGGAATTACGCTCGAGGATGAGAAGGAGTTCCCCTGGCTCGGTTTCACGGTCCTTCTGGGGTTCTGTTTCCTGCTCGGCCAGTGGATGGCGTGGGGACAGCTGAACAATGCCGGCTTCTACATCAATACCAATCCGAGCAGTTCTTTCGCATTTCTATTAACCATCGCCCACGCGGTGCATCTCGGAGGAGGCGTTATCGCCTTGTGCTGGGCTGCGAGCTCTTCCCTGCTGCGTAAGCCGCTGGAGTCGCGCCGGATCATCGTCGACATTACGGCCTGGTATTGGCACTTCATGGCAGTTCTCTGGCTCTATATTTTCGCGTTGTTAGGGTTCGCAAGGTAGTGGTTAGTGATCAGTGGCCAGTGGTCTATTCAAACAACCGCTTGTGCTTATCACTGTCCTGGATTCACTAACCACTGATCAGTTATCACTGACCACTGTTCAAGGGGGACTCGCGGAATGGCGGAAGTTACCACCCTGTCGCATGATGCTGTCCAACATGAAATGACCGCTGCCGGGCATGGCGCACCCGGAGCCTATGAGGCTCCGCTGTTTGGGGCGTATTCGAAGAAAGTGGGGATGTGGCTGTTTCTCGCCTCAGACTCATTGACCTTCGGCGCGCTCTTGTTTGCGTTCAGTTACAACCGGATCTACACATCTCCCTGGCCGACGCCCTTTCACGTGGCCAGTATTACGAACGCGACGATCATGACGGCGTGCCTACTCTCGAGTTCGCTCACCATGGTGCTGGGCGTGTTTGCTTCTCAGCGCGGAGATCGCACCTGGACCCGCAACTGGCTGCTCGCGACCATGGCCTTTGGGACTGCTTTCATCGTGCTGCACGGCATGGAGTGGACGAAGTTGATCGGTGAGGGCCTCACTCTTCCCGGATTCCCCAAGCCTGCGACAGCTGCAACCGGCGAACTGGCGGACGTATCGAAGGCAGTTCCACAATTTGCGGCTACCTTCTTCGGACTCACCGCCATGCACATGCTGCACGTGACCATAGGCGTGATCTATTTGGGCGTGGTGGCGTTGCGGAAACTGTTTCTTCCAATTCTGGGAGCAATCTGGTTGGCAGGCTTCCTTCTCATTCCTTCCGACAATGTGTTTCACTACGGGATTCACGCCCTGCTGATCGGGCTGGTGGTGGCGGCGATCATTCTGTTCCTGAAGCCGAAAGTTTATGACTCGCATGACGTGGAAGTGTCGGGATTGTACTGGCACTTTGTCGATCTGGTGTGGATGTTCATCTTTCCGTTGGTGTATCTAATGTCGACCAGGATTTCGTAACGGCACTCGGCACAGAGGGCTACTGAGAGGAAACGTATATGCACGACGTCGCGATACATGATGACAGTAAGGGGCAGTATTTCTGGGTTTGGGGAGCGCTGCTGGTTCTCACCGCGATTGAAGTTGTGCTGGCTTACAAGCAGGTCTTTCAACCGGTGCGCATGCTCGAGATCCTGCTGCTGCTCTCCGTCATCAAGTCGGCGCTAATCATCGCATATTTCATGCACATGAAGTTCGAAACCGCACTGATGCGATGGATGATCACGATTTCGGTGGTGGCGTGCTTCATCATCATGTACTTCTTCTTCTTTCCCGATGCGGGGAGGATTACAACTCTTGGGGTGAAGTGACGCTATGACGTTCCTGCACAAATCGACGCTGGCCTTGGTACTCTTCGGAGCGGCTTCCCCCGCATTCGCGCAAGGCTGCGCCATGTGCCGCGCCAACGCGAAAGCCACGCCCAAGGACGGCCAAAAGGCCATCAACCGGGCCATTCTGGTAATGCTGGTACCTCCGCTTGGAATTATGACGGCGGGACTTGGATTCGCCGTTCGGTATGGCAAGAAGCGGGATCAGGAGAACGAGGACACCGAGTCCTGAAGTATAGACACGCTTACATTATGGGTCCCACCCGGAATCCTTCTAATTCCAGCCCAGAGTTCTGAAGACACCTGCCACCACACGATCGCAGCGCACCGCGTGAAACTGAAAGCAGCGGGCCGTGGTGGCTCCGACAGCTTGGTAAAGTTGCTTCCGAAGTTTGGCGTGGGCGCGGTGCAACCGTACCTTCACGTTCTCCTGGGTCAGATCCAGGCACGTTGCTGTCTCCTCCGTGCTCAGGCCCTCAATATCGCGCAACATGAAAACCAGGCGGTGCTCATCCGAAAGAGACAGGACGGCCTTCTCGAGAACACCGGCAAGCTCCCGATCATAGGTCTCCTGCTCAGGACTACTTCCTGGTGAAATGGCGGTGTTCATAACGTCCCCCTGAGAGTCGTCGGTGGATTCAATAGACTGGAATCGATTGCGCTTTCGAACTCGGGACAGCGCCTCGTGGACAGCGATGCGAATCAGCCAAGTGACAAACTTCGCGCGACCCTCAAACCCAGCGAGATTCTGATACGCGCGGACATAGGCGTCCTGCATGACATCTTCGGCTTCAGCGTCATCGCGCAGGATGGCGCGTGCCACGCGATAGAGCCGCTGGTTGTGTCGGCGCATCAGAAGCTCATATAAAGCGGTCTCGCCAGTCAGGACGCGGCTTACAACCTGCTCATCGCTCCAGTCTTCCTTCTTCGCTTGTTCCAGCAGTGCTGCGCTGGCCATCGCGCTTCCTCCTACCATAATGAGTCGGGAACCAACCTAAGGTTACAGGATTTCTATGCTAAGGACGTTTTGACAATCTTCTTACAATTTCTGCACCGCGCATATGTAACCAACACCTCTCGGACACGCTCAGCAGGGTAGACGCATTAGCCGTCGCCAGCGATGAGCTAGTCGTCGAGCCAGGAGGTGCTTCGTGCACTATCGCAATTTAGGGATCGCATTCGTATTCGCATGCGCCGGGATCGGCTTCTTCTCTTTTTCAGGGATGACGGCCGTACGCGCGGCTACACATCAGTCGGTAGGCAAAACAGTCTCGCAAGATGCCGCCGACAAATTCGTTGAGGGCCGGCATATATTTCGCTTCGATACTTTTGGCGACCAGGCATTCTGGGGAGATGCCCTGAAGCTGCATCAAGCCATCGAAGGCAGTAAGCTCGGCGGCGTCGGCCCCGGAGTGAGCCCGAATACCGCGTTAGCCGTTGGCTTAAAGGTCGACGTAGACGCGCTTCCGCCGTCGCTGATCCAAGAGCTGAAGAATGGCCAGGTGAACCTGAACGATCCTGCGGTAACGCTGGCCTTGTTGAAGCTGAATTCCGTGCTCGGAGTCACAGGATTCTTCAAGCCTGACGGCACCTTGAGATCGATGGGTATCCAGTGTGCACTATGCCATTCAACGGTGGACAATTCGCTCGCGCCCGGCATTGGACATCGACTGGACGGCTGGGCAAATCGTGACCTGAATATCGGAGAAATTGTGGCGCTGGCGCCCAATCTGAAGCCTTTTGCGGATCTGCTTGGAGTGGATCAGGCGACAGTTCGCAAGGTTCTTCAAAGTTGGGGACCTGGTCACTTCGATGCTGAACTGGCATTGGACGGAAAAGCGTTCCGCCCCGATGGAAAGACGTCTGCCGTACTGATTCCGCCGGCGTTTGGCCTCGCGGGAGTGAACCTGCATACCTGGACGGGATGGGGCTCCGTGACCTACTGGAACGCGTTTGTCGCAAATCTGGAAATGCACGGCAAAGGTAACTTCTACGATCCCCGACTGGACAACGCCGATCAGTTCCCCATAGCGGCCAAGGCCGGGTTCGGACACGTGGTCAACTCGACGGACTTGATCACACCTAAATTCGCCGCACTGCATTTCTACCAACTAGGGCTTCCAGCGCCTAATCCGCCAGCCGGGAGTTTCGATCCCGACGCGGCGCAGCGCGGAAAGAAGATCTTCAGCGGAACGGCAAAGTGCGCGACCTGTCACGCCCCTCCGCTATACACCGAGCCCGGATGGAATCTGCATACACCGAGTGAGGTCTGCGTGGATAGCTTCCAGGCAGACCGCTCCCCTGACCGGCGTATCGCACCTCGCCGCTGGGAGGACTTTGGACTCACACCAAAGGAGGCTTCTACCACGATGGCCGCTTTGGCACGTTGCTCGATGTCATGAACCACTATGATGGCTGCTTCAGCTTGGGCCTGGCAGATCAGGATAAGGCCGACTTGGTACAGTTCCTGAAATCGCTTCCGTAACGAATCAGTGCACTGGGAATGATTGCAGAGTCGCGGGGAGCCTGAACCGTGGAAATGTCGCGGAACGGGCTCCCCTACTCCGCGACTACCACCCCCTCTGCCTCAAATGAAGCCCGCGAGCTCTGCCTTGGGCATCGCACCTATCGGGTAAACACGGTCAGCAACACCGGTGGCGCACCCGCCGCGGTTCTCCCGCATCCCTCGCTGTCGACCAACCTAATTAGTTTGAGCATCTTAGGCGATGCTCAGGGCTTGAGAAACTTTGTACTTTAGTAACCTTTCTATTAAGTCGAATGTAATCTTCCGTTAACACTCTTGAGTTATCATAGAAGTGAAAGTTAACAGCCTTCCAGCAGTTGGGGATTCAAGTGGATATCGAGACACGTAGAAAAAAGCAGCAAGCGCTGATGGTGCGGGCGGTCGAGCGGAAGGTGCGCTCGCGCGCCCAGCAACTCTACGAGTCCCGCGGCCAGACAGAAGGCCAAGCGTTGCAGGATTGGTTTCAGGCTGAGTCCGAAGTACTTGAAAACAATATGGCTGCTCCGTTGTATCGGCGCATGCGGTCGAGCTCCGAGTCCGATCAAAATGCACGGGAGATACGCGCTGGCGGAGCGGTTATCCGCCTGCGAAACCGCTCTAGTTCTCCGCAGACAGCCTACTTCTTTGCCAATGCCTTACACCTTCTTCGAATTCCCCTTCTTCGCTTTTTCCAGTCTCTCAATCACCGCCGCTACAATGATCGGCAGACCTACGGTCGCATCGATGAATACCTCACCGAACTTCCCTCCTTCGGCTGGCGGAACGAATTTGCCCCAGGAGATCGCCTCGCTGTAAGGACTTCCTGACAATCCGCCCCAATAGACTGGCTCTGGACAGATTCTCAAACCGTAGTGATAACGCTTAAGGGGCACGTTCTCACCCAGCCGCCGATGCCTTAGCTCGATGAATGGCCCGAACTGCTGGGACCAGTTACGGGGCACGCCTCCCCCGATCGTGAAGATACCCAGCTTTTTCTGCCGGAGCAGAGTGGCGGCAAAGTGCTCCAGATCTTCGAACGGATCGAAGCGGATCTTGTGGCGTCCCGTCGATTCACGCAGTCGATTGTTCAACGCCGTGTCGAGACCAAGCTCGGAGTCGCTGAACGCGGGAACGAATACCGGAACCCCCTTCTCATACGCGGACTTCAGAATTCCGCGCTGCCCTTTGGCAGACTTCGACAGGTACGCCCCGATCGCATGGTTCAGCTTGTAGGAGCACATGACCTCGTTGTGGTCCCAGGATTCAAGCACAGCCGACATGACCTCTTCGACGTCATCCAGATTCTGCTCGGGTTCGAGCGTGTCATAGACGCGGTTGTAGCCCTGCTCATAGAGTTCTTCGTCGGAAACCTCGGGGTTGGCGCGGAAGTGTGCGCGACCGGTGGCTTCGACCAGTCCGTGGGCCATCAGAGCTCCCGTGGAGACGATTGCATTGACGATGCCGCGGTCGATCAATTCGGTGATGATCAGGCCCTGCTTGGCGACCGTCATGGCACCCGCAAGAGTCATCACCACGAAGGCATCTTCGTCGAGAGCCATGGCTTCGAGCACGTCGGCAGCTTCGCCCAGTTGACGTCCAGTAAATGCCGTCTTCGCCATCGCCCGGACCAGGCTGTCAATCGAGGTAACCTTGCCTAAGTCGAGAGGCTCCAGAGGTATCAGACGATCCTCAATCGGATTATGCAGATGACGGTCTTTGCCCTCTCCCCCAGGTGCGCTTTTCCCCTGAATCGAATTGCTATGATTGCCTTGTTTCACCCCAAGCCTCCAAGCCGACTACGATTCTGTCCGACTGAATACTTTACAGTAAGAATGCGAAGAGATGGCAAGTGCAGGCTCAGCGTAGACTTGACCGGCCATGGCGAGCGGTGTTGGACCTTCGAGGACCTTTTGAGCGGCAAGGAGGACGATCTACCAGATCTTGCCCACCAAGCGCAAATTCGACGAGCAGATTGCCGCGCTCGATTCTTTGCATCAGTTGCCCGAAGAGGACCGCGTCGAGCCGCTGCGGAAGGCTCTTGCGAACCGCAACAACTTCGTCGTGGCCAAAGCGGCTGATCTGGCGCGCGAGTCCCGCCTCGAGCAACTGACTCCGGATCTGCTGGCGGCCTTTGATCGTTTCTTCGACAATCCAGAAAAATCCGATCCTCAATGTTGGGGAAAGAATGCCCTGAGCCGCGCATTGGCTGCTTTTGAATACCAGGAAGCGAAGACGTTCCTCCGTGGGATGCGGCACATCCAGTTGGAGCCCGTCTGGGGAGGCCGCTCCGATACCGCAGGCACCCTGCGGGCCACCTGCGCGCTTGCCCTGGTGCAGTGCCGAAGCCTGACCGAGGTAGATCTGCTGGCCCATCTCATCGATCTTTTCGCAGACAAAGACAAGATGGTCCGGATGGAGGCGCTGCACGCGGTCGGTCAGCTTGACTCTCCGGCGGCCGCGCTGCTCCTGCGCGCCCGAGCGATTCTCGGAAACGATGAGCCCGAGGTTCTGGGCGCGTGTTATAGCGGAGTCCTGAGTATCGATGGAATCTGCGCCATCCCATGGGTGAGCAACTTTCTTGCGAGCGCTGACGATAGCGCGGGTGAGGCCGCCTTGGCTATCGCAGCCACTCATTCCCTCGAAGGGTTTGAGTGCCTGAAGCAGCATCTGCTTGAGGCCAAGGATCCGTGGTGGCGGTCTGTTCTGCTTTCTGCGATCGCGCTTTGCCGCCACGACGCGGCGCTCAATTTCTTACTGGATCAGGTTCGAACCGAATCGCTGCAGGCTGAAGGGGCGATTGAGGCGATCCTGCGCTCGGGGCCATCCAAAGAAACAGTGCGCAAGCTAGAAGAACTTGTCGCGCCGAATCCGCGGCTGGCACGTATCTTCAACCAGCACAGACCGTAAATTAATTCTCACAGCAGCCGCTACGCCCGATTCTGAGTCGAAGCGCTATGCTGAATGCTATATTGATTCGCGGAGGACAGAACGCGTGCCCCCTGAGAAATTTCGCGTGGCTTTGGTACAGATGTCGTGCGGACCTGAGCCGGAACAGAATCTTGAAAAGGCGCTTGCACCGCATTGCAGATGCCGCTGGAAAGGGCGCGGACGTCGTCTGCCTTCCAGAACTGTTTCAGACGCAATATTTTTGCCAGCGAGAAGATCACGCGCTGTTCGATCTGGCCGAGCCAATCCCCGGGCCAGGCAGTGAGAAACTAGCCGCTGCGGCGCGCAACCATGGCGTCGTTGTAATAGCTTCCCTGTTCGAGAAGCGGGCGATGGGTGTGTACCACAACACGGCAGCCATCTTCGACCGCGACGGATCGCTGCGCGGGATTTATCGCAAGATGCACATTCCTGACGATCCTCTCTATTACGAGAAGTTTTATTTCACACCGGGAGATCTGGGGTATCGTGCGCTCGATACCAGCGCCGGCCGTCTCGGAACGCTGGTCTGCTGGGATCAGTGGTATCCCGAAGGAGCGCGCCTAACGGCGCTGCAGGGCGCGAATATTCTCTTCTACCCGACAGCGATCGGCTGGCATCCAGCGGAGAAGGCGGAGTTCGGTGTCGCGCAGCACGACGCCTGGCGTACCATTCAACGCGCTCATGCGATAGCAAACGGCGTGTATGTCGCGGTGGTGAATCGTGTTGGCTTCGAAACCGGCAACATTCGCGGCAACGCCGCCCCCGGCCAGGGTCTGGAGTTCTGGGGCGGGTCGTTCTTCTGCGATCCCTTCGGTCGCGTGCTCGCGGAATCTTCCCATGATCGTGAAGAAATTCTGATCGGCGAAGTGGACCTCAAGGCGCTCGAAGATATTCGGCGAAACTGGCCGTTCTTGCGCGACCGGCGCATCGATAGCTACGCACCCATTACCAGTCGTTTCATCGATCCAAACTAGTCGGTCACAAAAATGAAAACTGCGCACGAAATCGACCGCGAGCTTCTGGCTCCGTGTGGAATGGACTGTTCGACCTGCTCCCAATATCTGGCGTACATCAACGGGATTCCCAAGAAGCGCGGCAGAATATCTCACTGCACCGGTTGCCGTCCGAGAAACAAGTTGTTCGCGAATCTAAAGGGACAATGCGAGCTGCTGTCTGCCAATAAGTTCGACTTTTGCTTCGATTGCTCACGATACCCGTGCGAAAGACTCCGACACTTGGATCGGCGTTATCGCACCACGTATGGAGTGAGTCCAATTCAAAATCTCGAAGACATACGCGCCAGAGGAGTCCACTCCTTCTTGCGCCAGCAGCGCAAAGTGCAGGGTTGTCCCAATTGCGACGGCATGATTTCGATTCACAACAAGAAGTGCTTCGCCTGCGACAAAATCGGAAGATGGAACAGCTAGAGTTGAAAAACAGGATAACCAGATCAACGGGAAGGACTTCCTTAACACTCTCACTTGACCATTTCCGCATGCCCGCCGAATGGGAACCGCATGCCGCCACATGGCTCGCATGGCCTCACTACCACGGCGACTGGCCTGGGAAGTTCGAGCCCATCCCCTGGGTATTCGCTGAGATCATTCGCAACCTGGCGAGGCATGAACGCGTCGAGATTGTCGTCAACAATGCGGCTGCGGAGCGGCAATCCCGTCGTGTCCTGAAGCGGGCTGAGGCACTCTCGCCCAATCTTCGTTTCCACCGCTGGCCGACGAATCGCATATGGCTGCGCGATTCCGGATGCATCTTCCTGAAGCATCGCGGGCACGAGAAATCTTCGTCTGAAGACGCTCTCGCCGTCAAATTCCGCTTCAATGCCTGGGCTAAGTACTCCAACTGGCGCCACGACGAGAAAATCGGAAGTCTTATGGCGAAAGCAACGCACACCGGCGAGATCCGGGCTGAGGCTCTTGGCAAGCGCATGGTGCTCGAAGGCGGTTCGATCGACGTCGACGGCGCGGGGACGGTTCTCACGACAGAAGAATGCCTGCTCAGCAAGCAGCAAGAGCGAAATCCGCAAATGGGACGGGTTCACTACGAGAAAGCGTTCGCGGACTATCTCGGGGCTCCGAACACGATCTGGCTTGGACGCGGGATTATGGGCGACGATACTCACGGTCACGTGGACGATCTGGCACGATTTGTATCAAAAAACACAATCGTGACCATGGCGGAGCCGAATACCAAAGATGAGAATCACGCACCGTTGCGCTCGAATTTGCGGCGACTGCAGGCGGCTCGTGACCAGGATGGCAGGCAATTCACCATCGTCGAGTTACCCATGCCGCAGCCTGTCGTATTCGAAGGACGTCGCTTACCCGCGAGCTACGCCAACTTCTACATCGCCAATGGGGTCGTACTCGCGCCGGTATTCAACCGTCCAAACGATCGTATAGCGCTCAACACTCTTGCGGAACTCTTTCCTGCCCGCGAGGTCGTCCCGATCTACTCCGGAGACTTCATCTGGGGGCTAGGTGCAATGCACTGCATGACGCAACAGCAGCCGGCGTGAGATTTCAGGTTACAGATTTTAGATTTCGGATCGAAGAACCCGGCCCTTTGCTTTTGAGCACATAAGCCGGCAATCTGAATCTTCAATCTGAATCTGCGATTGACGAGCGCCGCAGCTCTGGCATGATAGATTCTTTCGCATGCCGCATGGCGAGATGACCACGAGCCGTCTGGAAGCATTCAGCGACGGCGTAATTGCCATCATCGTGACCATCATGGTCCTCGAACTGCGTACGCCGGCGCAGCCCACGTGGCTTGCGTTGCTAAAGGTCGCCCCGATCCTCGTCAGCTACGGGCTGAGTTTTCTCATTGTGGCGATCATGTGGGTGAATCATCACCACCTGATCCACGTGGTGAGGCAGGTCACCGCCAGACTGCTATGGTCTAACCTCAACCTGTTGTTCTGGATGTCGCTTGTTCCGTTCGTCACCGATTTTGCAGGGAAGAATTATCGAGCTCCCATGGCCATTGCGTTGTACGGCGTTGACTTGACCATGTGCTCCGCTGCCTTCATCCTTTTACGGCTGGAGTTGATTCGGCAGGAACAGCATGATCTCGAGATGCTCGAGTATCACCGCCGAATTCAACGCAAGAACCTGCTTTCCTTTTTCCTCTATCTGAGCTCTGCGCCGCTGGCCTACGTGTCGATCTACGCCTCGTTCTTCGTATTTGTGCTGATCCCGGCAATCTACTTTTTGCCTGAGCGCACGCTCGCTGTTGCCGTGGAAACACCTGCGCATAGCGTGCGATCCGATGCCGGCCCGCAACGCTGATCCTTCACTGCGGGGATTGGGGTTGCTGTTGAGGCTGTGCATTCCCGCTCGGCATCATTCCCGGTGGACAGGCCGTGTTCGACGGATTGCTTCCTGGCGCCGAAGGCTGCGATCCCCCCGATGTGGGCCCATTGGCTGCCGGAGGTGTCGTACCGGATCCCGCATTAGCATTAGCCGAATTTGGACTGCTTGAATTCGTGCTTCCGGATGTCGAATTCGTTCCCGCGCCATTTTGCGGTACTGTCGTCCCCGACACGGGTACACACGTGAGAGAGGGAGTAGTAGGCGTGCCGTTCTGCTGCGCGTTTTGAGGGGAAGGACTTGGGGGGTTCGACTGTTGGTTTGTGCCTGGAGCCGGTGCCTGCGGCGTAGTCGTTGCCCCAGGTCCTGCCGCCTTCGTAGTAATCGGGGTGGGCGGTCCGATTGTTGTCGGCGGAACGCTGGTGTTGGGCTGCGCTGGAGCGGCAGCGGGAGCCGCGGCTGGCGGCGGAGGCGCTGGGCGACTCTGAGCTACTCCCCAACTGGCGCAGGTCAATAGAATGAGCAAAGTTGTAAGCCGGACTGTCATGGAAACTCCTCCGTTTCGGAAACACCAAGCAACATGCCCAAGTGGAGATTCCCGATTGGTATTTGCATAGTGTCAGACCTGCGAAACGGGCGAGGCTATCCGGTCAATGCCGTAGTCACACTGAGGCGAGTGCAGATGGGGCCAGCGGGAGTTTTCTACTTCTTGTACTGCGTGGGCTGTGGTCCTTTTTCCAGCGTCGTACGATCCCAGATCCATCCCTGGCGGGTGTAGCTCGCGAGTTCGAAGTCCTGGGTAAGTTCCAGAGCGTCCGTAGGACAGGCGTCCTCGCAAAGTCCGCAGAACATGCAACGGCTCAAGTCGTAGGTGAAATTGGTGAGTTCTTTGCGGCGGGTCTTCTCGTTGCGCTCGCTCGAAACAACAATCAAGTGTTCGGGACACGCCAGCGCGCAGAGATCGCACGCGATGCACATCGTCTCATCGGTGTCGGGATTGACATTGAGACGCGGCGCTCCCCGGTAACGCTCGGCAACTTGTGGACGCTCAAGGGGATACTGCTCAGTGTAAATCTCCTTGGGATCCTGATAGCGAAACGTTACCTTCAATCCTTGTAGAAGATCGACAAGGAAGACCTTCCGGAGGAGGCTTGGCATGCCCATGACCCGTAAAGAATACCACTGAAGAGCGCTTCGATGCAGATGCTACATAAATCACACCCTCAACGAATTAGGTGCGGAACATTCGAACCCTCGAATCCGTACCAAATCCCAGAGAACGCCATGAAGGCCTATTTCCACAACCTGCCCATGAGAACCTGGCTGATCCTCGCTCTGGCGGCAATTGTGGCAGCGTATCCGATTGTCCGGATCGTGGTTCCCGCCGTGGTGCACGCAATGGTGCCCGCAGCCGTCCGCGAGTTGCTGCACGTTATCTAGCCCCACTCGGCAAGCCAGCATAAGGAGTTCCCTCCCACGGACTCGGTACAATACTGCTCGAGACTCATTTATGCCCCAGGAAAAGCAGGTAACGGCCCCCTCTGCGGAAAATGCGGCAGAACGTGCAGACGAACTCTGGATGGAGGAGGCATTGCGCTGCGCGCAACGCGCACTCGAAGCTGGAGAAGTACCGGTCGGGGCGGTCATCGTCTGCGGCGAAACAATTGTGGGACGCGGATGGAATCGCAACATTTCCGACTCGGATCCAACAGCGCACGCCGAAATAATTGCACTGCGGCAAGCGGCCGCTCACCTTGGTAATCACCGCATCGGAGATTGCGAGCTGTTTGTTACAATTGAGCCTTGCGCGATGTGCGCCGGGGCTCTGGTGCACGCTCGCCTCAAGCGTCTGGTGTACGGCTCCGATGATTCCAAAGCTGGTGCGGTGCGTTCCGTCATGCAGGTCTTGAACCACCCGCAACTGAATCATAGGATCGAAGTTCGATCGGGAGTGCTGGCCGGGCGCAGCGCCGAATTGCTGCAAACGTTCTTTAGAAATCGTCGTTAAGCAGATCGATCCTGGCTTAACCATACTCGTTGTCATTCCGGAATGTTCGTTTTCCCGAGCGAGGCGAGGAATCTGCTTCTTGTCCGACGCGGAGAGGTGCGTGAGTGGTTGAAACGATCCGCCTCGAAAGTCAGTCGACTAGTCGATTGTGCGCCAGGACCTTGCAGTGAACAGGGCAACAACGAGATGTAACTGACTGATATCAAACGGTGTCGGCGGAGGTTGTTTGATACGAAACGGAGCCGCACGCCACTTCTTTTCGTCCCCTTAACGTCCCCAGAATTGTAGAGCGCTTTTTGCCGCCCATCGGCCGCACCCCCAACCCTCGAGATGAGGTCAAGCTATTGATTTGGTCCGCGTGTCAAACTTGAGCAACCGTTGCACCGCTCATCCGTACTCGAATACTTCATCGAGAAATTGATAACTCCTCCTACAGCACACCACAGGCGTGTTACCGCCGTGAAAGAACGGCGCATACACGACTTTAAAGGGCTTACAAGAGGCGGACGACCTCTAAGTCGTTGGAAATTCCCGGTAGCGGGAGCAGAACCGTAGCGTAACCCGTAGTGCGGTACAGCCGAGATGAGCGCCGGATCCAAGGCACTGTCACAACAAACTCCTATCGCGAGTGTCGGCCACGAATTCTGGAAAATGGAGATTCACCGAGACTGTATGTATGAACCGACAGCGCGACATTGAACCGTACCGGCAAAACGAAGATGTCTAGCTCTACACGGTCGAATTCTTGCCCAGCGATGACCCCGAAGGTCGAGTGTTTGCCGCAGACATCGTCGGCTATCTGTTTGGCTACGCACAGATGACAAATGCACGCGCTCTGGTTGGGGAAACGGTCACACCTTTCTGCGGAACTATGGCATCTTACTGATCAAGCACTTCTCAAAAAGACCTGAGTACCGTTAATCAGTTTTGCAAATTATTCCATCCGAAAGAAACGGCAGGCATGATTTGCAACTGATTACCAACGTTTACTTGCTCTCGTCCTGCACTATAGCGGTGAGCACTGCTGCAGGATCATCGCAACATCGACCAGGCGCGCCGCTCGCCAAGGTCATCACAAAGCAAAGGAGAGTGAAATGGCAATTCCGAAATATACCGACCCCGGCCGGGGCCGTTCCCCAATTGAGCAAGAACAAATGGACCACGGGGAGATACATGTAGTGAAGAACCCGCTCGATCCCGCCGAGCTGAACACGGCAATAGACAAGGTCCATAACGCCGGAATGCCGGGAGTGTTTGCCGAGGTGCGTGAAGGCAATCAAGTGTGGCGCGGCGCCTCCGGCGTCGCCGATGTCAGCACCGGTCGTCCCATTATTGTCGACATGCGGCACCGCGTCGGCAGCATCACCAAGACATTTACCGCCGCCGCTGTCCTACAACAAGTAGAGAGCGGTCAGATCGGGCTCGACACGCCAATCGGCCACTACCTATCGCAGTTGGTGCCGGGAGAACGTGGCCACACGATTACCGTCCGGATGCTGATCAATCACACCAGTGGTCTGGCGGAATACCTTCCATACGCCTACTCCTCACTGAAGGCGTTCCCTCAATTGGCGGAAACCACACCGAAGAGCATGGACGATCACCGGTTCACGCGCTTTCACGGAACCGAACTAATCGAGATGGGGGTTAGGGCGGCTGCCGTCAGCATGCCGGGTGGAACTCCTGGGATTTATTCCAACACCAACTATCTCCTCCTCGGTCAGCTCCTGGAGCACGTAACCGGCACTATTGCGGAGAAGTGCATTACCGAAAACGTCATTCGACGTGCGGGGCTCCGGGACACCGAATTTCCGAACGGACCGCACATTAGCGGGCCACACTCGCAGATGTACGAAGCATGGTTCGGCATGATCGACCCGCCTCGCGACTACAGCGTGTATGACATGTCCTGGGTCGGACCGGCAGCCTCTCTGATATCGACCGTTGCCGATCTCAATGGCTTTTACGGTTTGCTGCTTGCCGGGGAGATTGTGAATAAGTCGTCGTTGTCCGAGATGCAGCGCACGGTCCCGGTCATTTCGCAGGAGGGGAAAAAGATCACCTACGGCCTCGGCCTGCACAAGATGGAGGTTCCTCGCCACGGCACGTTCTGGGGCCACGACGGCACGGTCTGGGGCGCCGGAGCGATCTCCATGATCCGAGCCGACGGCAAGCGACAGATGTCCGCGGCGGTGAACCTCACAAGGTGGAACAAGCTGGACTCCGCGGGCAAGCCGCAACACCATCCTATTGATGACGCACTATCGGCCCTTTACCAGCTGGCGATGAGCGGTAGCGGAGACGCTCGGTAGAGAGTGCCTAGATCTAGGAAATTGGAAGTGCACTCGCCTTCTGGCCGTCGCCTAGACCATCTCAGATGGCAAGGACGCCGAATCGGAAGAAGCGCAGGATTGTTGTGCGGGAGATTCTAGATGATCAAGCCGGGATCTCCGTTCCGCATCTCTCAGTCTCGTTCGAGAAAGAGATTCGCGGTCTGGCTGCGGGTTAACAACCGCACTCCAGACCGGCGATCTAAGCTGATTACGCGCTCTTCTTCAGTTCGCGAACATTCGGTTGGTAGGATCCGCAACATTCCGAAACGCGACGTTGAACCGGTTCCAGACATTGATCTGAGTAATGGCCAGGGTCAAGTTCACAAGTTCCTTGTCGCTGAAATGTTTCTTTGCCTCCTCGTACACTTCGTCCGAAACGCGGCCTTCTATTCGTGTCACCGCCTCCGTCCATCCCAGCGCGGCCCGCTCTCGATCGCTATAAAACGGAGCGTCCCACCACGCACTGACCTCGTACAATCGCTGCTCGGTTTCTCCCAAAGCACGAGCATCTTTCGTGTGCATGTCGATGCACCACGCGCAGCCGTTGATTTGGGAAGCCCGTAGAAAGACCAGATTCAGCAGAGTGGGTTCCAGGCCGGAATGATTATGGATGTAAGCAGAAACTTGCAGCACAGCTTTGAGAGCCTCGGGGGCAACTCTATCTAATTCCAAACGTGGATGCATGATGTTTTCTCCTTTTGAACGCAAGCATTCTGGTTATGGATTGAGAGTGATAAGTGATTTGTCTATTGTCGATATCTAGATGGATGACGCGCACGCGAGAGAGATTCGGGAAAATATCACGAACAAATAGGCAATTATTTAGACCGATAGCTTTCGAGTTGCCCGTGATCCGCCCGGAACTCACGCATGGCCAAGGGTTACCCTAGACGGCAAATAGCCGCGTGTGGCCAACATGCTTGTCGAAGATCATCTGCGGCCAGCCGCTGTCAAGGCTGGCATTTTTTCATCTCACGCGGACAATCACGGCCGACTTGTTGATGACGACCCGCGACGATTCGGTTTTCATAATCTGCGCCACAGCCTGGCGTCATTTCTATCCGAATCAGAACCGATCCAAAGATCGAATGAGCACATGGGCTGCGACTAATCGAAGACGATTCCATGTCGCCGACGCCTAAGAGATTAGGAATGCTCGTCCGCTCGTGGCGGTCCTGCCTGAAGACATTGTGAGCCGTGCGACGCTGATTGTGATTGCATCAGTTCTCTGTCCTAGTACCGAAGGCGGTCCTGTGGGGTCGTATGAGATTACTTTGTGCGTCGGCAGGAAACAGCGTCTGGTGTGACAGGGCAACGACGACGTGCAACTTATTGGATTTCAACGGTACTGACAGCCCGTTCTTGATCCTCTAAAGAGTTCTTTGACCCGGCTTACCAGACCCTAATCGGACCCGGATTTGGAAAGAATTGCCGCACTCTAACCATCGTGTCGAATGCTGAGCGTATCCGCAGACTATGCAGACCCAATCAGTCAGCGTCCGGCGTCCAACAAGTTGAATACGAATCACCTTCATGGGGCCTCGAGACGAGTAACGGTGGGAACCAGGCGGTGATGGTGCTGCGAGAGGCATTTCCCTTTGACCAATTCCCGCCCTATCTGCAGCGAGATCGCGACGCGATCTTCGGTCTGGACTTCAGAGGGATCAGGTGCGAGAGATGGGAATTGAGGAAGTCCTATCCGCCGACATCGTTATTTTTCGATAT
>CAVZWK010000014.1:0-114486 GCA_963778995.1 Terriglobia bacterium | reverse complement strand
ATTTTCCCTGCCAGGCGAAGCGCTGGGTGCTGGTTAGCCCGTCCGGAATTCTTGTTAGCAGTGCTCATCCATGGCTCCTAGCGTGACTCAATCTTCTTGCCGCTGAGTTCCCGGCTACCCGGTCGGAAACTAACGTTTCGCCCGCCTGCAAGCCGGCAAGCACCTCCACCTGGGCGCCTGATGGTTTACCGAGCGTGATATAGCGCAAGCCGGCAATCTTGTTCTGATCGAGCACGTAGACTCCCTGCAATTGCCCGCGCTCCACGACGGCAGTTCGCGGGACTAGAAGGGATGACTTTTCCCCGCGAGAGAACTGCGCCCGGCCAAAAAGCCCCGATCGCAGCGCCGGGTCAGATGGTATTTCAATTTTCACCAGGAAGCTCCGGCTCGCTGCGTCTGCCGCAGGAACAATTTCGACAACCCGTCCTTTGAACTCTCTATCGCCCACGGCGTCGATGATGACGGGAGCCTGCTGTCCCATGCGGACGTACCGTAGATCGGTCTCGTTGACGGTGGCTTCCAGTCGGTAGCGGTGAAGGTCCTCCACGGTAAAGATTGGCATCCCGGGGCTGACGAGCACACCGACATCCGCTTTCTTTTCGGTCACAAGGCCATCGAACGGAGCCAGGATGCGGGTGTACCCGAGAGCGGTGTGTGCCTGTTGGAGGGCCGCCTTCGCCTGCGTCTGCCCGGCACGAGCCATGTCGCGGCGCGCCTCCGCCGCCTGGTAACGGGCCTTTACTTCGTCGAACTCTTGCGGGCTGACCGACTTCTTCTCGTACAAGGTCTGATACCGCTTGAAGGTGGATTCCGCCAAGGCAAGGTCGGAGTCGGCTGCCGTGATTCCCTGCTGCGATGCGAGATCTGCCGCCGTCGCGCGGTCGAGAGCCGCACGCGGCTGGGCTTCGTCGAGGACGGCCAACACCTGTCCGCGCTGGACCCGGTCTCCTTCGTGTACCCGAATCTCAACGATGTTCGCCATCATCTGGCCGGCAAGTTGGCTCGTCTGCGCCGCGCGGAGCGTCCCCACGGCCTCCACCAGGTCCGGAACGTTCGCCGGTTGCACAGACAACACGGACACGTTGCTTACGGTCTCCGGGGCAGCGCTGGCGGTTTCACGATCGCTTGAGCAGCCTACAAGGGTCGCAAGAGCGAGCAAGAGGAGACCCGCTGTCACCACGGACGCGAGTTTCATTCGGCTTCTTTGTTTCGCAGTAGAAATCAGATTCATGGATTGACCACCGGTGATTGCAGATTCAAGGTCCCGCTCGCCAACTCAAGGTTGGCGGAGCTGATGTGAAACTGATAGACCGCCTGCCAGTAATCGGTCTGGCTGTGGCGGGCCACTTCCTCTGCGCCAAGAAGGTCGGTAATGGTAATCAGGCCACCCTCATAGCGATCCTGGTTGATGCGCAGACTCTCTTGTGCCTGCGCAATCGACGAGCGTGCTACACCCACCTGCTGGCGGTTGGAGTCCACGTCGTAGTAGGCCTGGCGCACCTCCAATCGCACCGCGTCGCTGGCCGCTTGCTTCAGCGCCGCTATCTTTTCGGCGATGGCATGCTCTCGCGAAAGAGCCGCCTTTTTCGCGCCACCCTGAAAGAGGTCGACCTGCAACTCGATCCCCCCAAGCCAGTTGTTGCCGCCACCACCGGCCAGCAGCGTAGGATTGTCCATCTCCCACCCAGCAAAGGCATTCAGGCGCGGACCGAACGATGATTTGGCGATGGCGACACTCAGTTGTTGCGCGGACTGCTCGGATTCAATCCGCTTCAGATCTGGCCGGCTCGTGAGTGCTTTTTGCTCCACGTCAGCAAGCGAGGGAACCGCGAGACTCTGGTCGGCAAGCGGGTCTGCGGGCTGATACACAGCATCCACAGGAACGCCCATCGCGGTATTCAGTTGGGCTCGGGCGAGTTCCAGATTGTTTTTCGCGCGAATGAGTTCTTGTTCGCGGCTCGCCAGGCGGACCTTCGCGGTAAGCAAGTCCGACTCCACGACCAGCCCGCTGTCGAATCTCACCTGGCTGCGGTCCATGATCGACTTCGCCGTCTTCTCCGATTGTTCGGCGACCTCCACTTGCTTTTTGGCAAGGAGCACGCCGTAGTACGCCTGTACAACGCGAAACAAAATCTCCTGGTCGGTACGTTCCAACTGGTGGGTGGAGGCGGCATTCATCTCCTTGGCACGACTGACCGCGTGCCAGGAAGCAAAGGAATCGAACAGGTTCCAGGTTCCACCGAAACGGGTGCTGAAGTTCCCGAAAGGCAGTGGTGTATTTAATTGGTTCAAAGAGAAATCATTCATGGTGAAACGCTGCTGTCGAAGCTTACTGCCAAACACGTAGACCGGATCGTTACCGCGTGTCCCCGTTTCTGAGAAGGTGATGTGGGGCATCAGAAAAGAACGGGCTTCCTGAATGCCAGCCGATGCAGCTTTCGTATCCGCCAGCGCCGCCTTGCGCAGTGGGTTCTTTTCCATGGCGATGGTGGCGGCCTGCTGTAACGAAAGGGGGGAGGGTTCCGGCGACGCTTGGGAAAACATCGTCCCACTGACGCAGAGGACAGCGACAACCAATCGCAGAATCGGAAAAGAACGGCGAGCAGCAATATCGATGCGCATAGGGATAAGACCCGATTGAGAAACGAGTTGGTATGCTCCTTTTATCCTGCACTCAGGACCAAGACTCAGGCCGTGACCTCGATCACTAAGTTTGGGGGAGCTGTTGCATTCGCAATCTCTTAAGCCTGGGTTACGGTTGGCTCTGCCAGATTCGCCCACTCTGTCTTTTCGGCGACGATTTCATACGTGGTGTGGAAGCTGGCCGTCTTTTGCACCATCGCCCCGACTGAACAATATTTCTCCTCCGACAGGTGAATCGCCTGCTCGATGGCCGAAGCATCAATGTCAAAACCTCGAACAACATGATGAATCCGGACCGCGGTGAACACCTGCGGCGGGCGCTCCGCTTGGTCAGCTTCCACCCGCACTTCGTAGCCGGTGACTTTCTGGTGATATTTCTGGCGGAGAATCGTGACCACGTCGAAGGCCGTGCATCCAGCAAGTCCGGCTGCAACCAGTTCAATGGGTTTAGGTCCGGTTCCCCCGGCACCATCGTCCAGCAAGAAATAGTGCTCACTGCCAGTACGAGCAACGAATTGTCTTTGCTGGGCAAGCGCCTGTGTCAGTTCAACTTTTGCAGAAATCATGGGTCTCCCTCACTGGCTCCTCCATGGGAGCCACATGAATAAATGCAAACCCGACGAATTTGTTACAGGAAATAAAAGAGAGAAGAATGGAGCGCTATGAAAAGGCGACGCAGAGCGGCCTAACAGTCTTTGATCCAGTCACTTCCCGCTGGTCGCGAGTGCCCGGCTGTAGGTCGCGAGCAGTTTCTTTCTCAGGGCAGCCGCCCTTTCCCGATCCGGGCAGTCAGCAGGTGACTGCTGGCAGCGTTGTATGGTCGACTCCAGACTGCGGAGGAATTTCTTGCATGGTTCGCAGCCGTTCATGTGGGTCTCGATTTCTTCACAAGAGAAGTCGTCCAGTTCACCATCAAGATAGTCCGACAGCCCCGCAAAGACCTTCCTGCAACGACCGGTACCAGACGGGGCTCCCACATTTTGCTGCCATCGTCCCGCACTACCGTGCTTCGCTCCCTCGTTCACCTTCGCGAGTTCCCTCCGCACGAATAAGCGGGCCCGGTGGAGTCGGACACGTATGGTCCCTGGGCGCAAGCCGGTGATCTCCCCGACCTCTTCATCGGTGAAGCCTTCCATGTCACGCAGTACGAGAATGATGCGATAGTGCGGTGGCAGATACCGAATCGCCTCCCGCAACCGCTGCCCCTGTTCACCACTAATGGCCGAACCTTCCGGAGTGATACTAGTGAGCCCGTCGAGCCGCTCGAACTCCTCCTGGTTAGGCATCAACTCCTCTAGGGAGAGTTCCTCTTTCGGAGCGAATGTGCTCTTGCGGCGGTTCATGAGACAACGGTTCTTCGCCACTTTGTACAACCAGGTTGCTAAAGCTCTGGAGTTGTCGAACTTTGATAGGTAGGGCAGCGACTTTACCAGGACTTCCTGCATCGTGTCTTCGGCATCTTGCTGTTGTCCGCACACTCTCATACTGAAAGCAAACACGGCCCCTTGCAGCAGCTCTACTGCTCCCTCAAGCGCGCCGTCGCCCCCGCGCTTCAGCAAGACGATGGCTTCGTCGATGTCAGACCGCATTCGGGCAACTCCCTGGCTTCTGGCGATGTCCAACTATATGCATGTATAATTATATAGTGAATAAGCCCTTTGTCTGTCCGGAAGGCGGACGATGATCCACGAGAAGATGGTCGAGTTGGTTGCCCGCCGATTCCAGATTCTCGGGGAGCCTTGCCGCCTCCGCATCCTGCAAACACTTCAGGGCGGTGCAATGACCGTTAACCAGATTGTCGGCGAGTTGAACGGGAATCAGCCCAACATATCGAAACACCTTCAAATCCTCTTCGATGCCGGACTCGTGGGTCGCGAGCGTTCCGGCAACAGTGTTTTCTACAGCATTGCTGATCCGGTCGTGTTTAGGCTCTGCGAACTGGTGTGCCGTAGCACGGCGAGGCAGGCCGCTCATGTGCAACGATACGCTGCTGGTGCACCCCGTAGGAACGGAATCCGTACACAAACGAGGCATCACAGATCAAAGGGTTCGTTGGAAGGAGCAAACTGAAATGCCGCAATGGGCGTGGATGATCGTTTTTATCGCTGCTTACCTGGTGTTGACCCAATGGCTGCTGCCCAAGCTTGGTGTGCCGACTTGACGCACTAACTCCTGTTCTGTCGAGTCTCGACGGAGTGAAAAACCAGTACACAAAGGCAGGAACTGAACTAGCGGGGGCAATTTCTTTTCAAGCCCCATGCCCGCGTGGAAATCTTTGCTTAACACAACTAGGGAGAAAACTGATTGACCTGGCAATATCTGGGAGCTCTTCTGACGGGTGCAATCATAGGGTTTCTCGGCGGCCTCTTCGGAAAGGGAGGCAGCGCGAGGGCGAACACGCTCGCGCCAACTCGGGCTCTAAATAGCAACGAATCGGCGTCGTGCGAATAGAGAAACTTCAGGCCCCCGGCTCCCCCCGCAGCCCGGAAGAAGATGTTTAGAGGCGGTTGAACCGCCAGTCGCAACGGCAGCAACGGGAGTGCTGCAACAAGCTTTACTAAGGGAGGATGCTCCGGATTGATGCCGAAGTCCCCCCGCTTCCAATATGAATATCCGGCATAGAGATGGTTGCTCTCATCAAAGGTTTGAGAGTCCTGCCGTACCGAGAGCAGTAGCTCGGCGACAAAGATTGCCAACAGAAGGCCCACGAGAACACTGGTCCTACGCATCTATTTCCTCCGGCCGAAATCACATTGCGATCTGCAAGTGACATCACACCCTAACATCCGTCGAGGCTGACTTAGAGTATGGTCATCTCGGGATTGACCTGTCCGGGCAGCTTCATCAGGCGGGAAGCATTTCTGTGTGGCCCGGTGCAATCTACGACATCTCGGTGCGGTCGGTCGCCTCAAACGAGGCAAGTGATGGACAAGTATAGGGTGATATTGTCATCGCAAGTTTGTCCAAACACGCAAAGCCAATGTGGCGATCTTATGCCATCCGGCCGTTCTTCCGATAGGCACGGCGAGAGCGCCGGTCGCGATGGAGAAGAGTCCACCCAGGAGCGTGGCGCGATGAATCCGTCGAATCGTTGACAGGTCGAACACGACGATAGACAACACCATCAGGTCGACCATGACACCTGTCATGTGGTGTGCGTGAATGAAGGCGAAAGGCCACCGATCGATAGCGGGGCCCATGAGGGCAAGAGTGGCGAGCAGAACCAGCCGCTTGTGGGCCGGTCCGTTCGACCGCAGCCATATGGCGAAGAAGATCAGGACCGCGAACTATGCGATGTGAAGATGGGAATGCGAAAAAGACCAGAGGGCCGAAAGGAAATCCCGGAGGAGTAAAGCCACGTGCGAGAGAGTCGGTTGCAGCCGCGACTCCGAGCCCAACCATCGCAACGGCGAGACCCGCTCCGAAGATTCCCAATCTTCGATGGAGAGCTATATTCCGGCGAGCTACCAGTGTCGTCTGCACCACCAGGAGAACAATCCAAGTGCTGAACACGGCTCCATGCACTTGGATGAGAACATTGCGAACGTGCGCGTGATAGATTCCGGCCAGATAGTAGGTGCGGGCGAATCCAAGAAATACCGTGCCCACAATCAGCAGCACCATCGCCCCAAAGTAGAGATCGTCGGCGCGTCGCCGGGGTCTGGGCCGAGTTATCGTCGCGAGGAATTGACACTGCGGAACCGCTCGCTGCAGTTGGGGAAGCCATATGTGCCGGGTCTCCTTCTCGGGAATGCTGGATGCGATACGGCTATGTGTGGCAAAATTAGCAGCGATTCCTTGATATGTCCTCAATGAAGTGCTCAAAGATTTCTTAGGTTTTTATCAAAGGCGGCTAACCCATTGAACAAAGGCATCTTGTATTCTTTTGGACCGTTTTTGCTCAACCCGGAGCAGATGGTTCTGTCTGTCGATGGAAGCATCGTGCCGATTCCGCTCAAGGCGCTTAAGACGCTCTTGACCCTTATCGAACACGGTGGGCAGGTTGTTAGTAAGCAGGAACTGATTGAGGCTGTCTGGCCCGACAGTTATGTCGAAGAAGGAAATCTCACGCAGAACATTTTTTTGCTGCGTCGGCAGCTTGGGAAAGCTCCAGAGGGGCAGGACTACATTGAGACCATCCCCCGCCGTGGATACAGGCTCACGGTTCCGATCCGGAAGGTGCCCGCGCCGGTTGTCGAAGGGCTTGGGGATGATAAAGGAGTCTCTGGGCAACAGCGGCCGGGTGAAGGTCTCGATCTGGAAGAGCATCCAGATGTACCCCGGAACGGCAACGCACGGACAGGAGTGTTGCAGCGGAGGCTGTTGACCGCTGTTCCAGTCCTGGTCCTCGCCCTTCTTTCCTGGGTCGCGGTGGAACAGTGGCACGAAGTCTCGTACCGGCCTCGATTCTCAGGTTTCTCCCAGATCACTCGCGACGGCTTGAGCAAGCGGGTTTCGATGGGGCAGCGCGGAGGGCCGGATGCCGCGATCGTTCGGACGGAAACCGGGTCTACTTCAGCGAGGGCTCAACAGATGCCCCTGGAATCAGCGAGGTTTCAGTTTCCGGAGGCGATACAGCGCGTCTCCCGGTTCCTTTTGGCCTGTCCACCTTGCTCGACATCTCCCCTAAGGGCCAGGAACTCCTTGTTTCAAACGCGGTTGAACCTGCCGCCGCCTCGCCACTCTGGTCGGTTCCCCTGCCGGCAGGCGTGGCCCGTCCCCTCGCTGACATCACCGCGTCCGATGCATCCTGGTCTCCCGATGGGCGCTGGCTGGCATACGTGCGAGGCAGGCAGTTATTCCTGGCTAACGGAGATGGCACGGGATCGAAGCTTCTATCCAATTTGCCGGGGAACGGCTGGCATCCACGCTGGTCTCCCGACGGCGAAAAGCTGCGCCTTACCATCCAGCCCCCCCCAAGCACGTTGTGGGAAATCTCGCGCGACGGGAGCGGACTGCATCAGATGCTATGTGGAGCAAGGTGGCGAATGTTTTAAGGGAATTCGCCTGACCGGGGTTCTCGCCGGACTGGAGTTTGGCCTGACTCCCCAGGGAAATCCGGTGATCACTCATGACATAGGAATCCAGGAAGTCTATTCCCTGAATTGGAACAGGCCACAAGCCGCCGACTCAGGGATGCCGCGCTGACACTCTCGAATGACAGTAAATGGGGCAAGTCGCTCATCCAGTTTGCATTCCACGGTAAATCGCGAATACGTCCTCTGAAAATGGACTCATCGCCATCAACGTCAGAATCGTCGGCAAAGCTATTGCCGATGCATCCGAGTCTGAAGCAGGCCTTGCTGGAATGGAGGTCACAAAGTCTTTACAACCAGCCGGGCGATTTCGTCTTCCCCTCGGAGAGACTGAAGGGCAGCAAACCACTCGACTTGGCCTCGGTGTTGAAGAAAAAGATTCAACCGGCGTTCAGGAGGATCGGCATCACGGGAGTGGGCTGGCACACATTTCGGCACACGGTGGGAACCATGCTGGCAGAGATGGGAGAACACCAACTAATGATCCGGGACTACTTGCGCCACGCGAATTTGCATGTAACCAACAAGTATCTTCAGGCAACGACAACGAGCAAGCGTTTGGCACAAGGAAAGTTGGTGGACGCCATTCTGCCAGGGGGCGTGCTATCGGCAAGCAAATCAACTTTGATCCACTAGGTTCCGCGCGAGAAAACCCAAATGGACCTAAGTTGTTTTTGGTGGGTCTGCGTAAACCATTCAAAAGAATGGCGGGGACGACGGGACTCGAACCCGCGGCCTCTGCCGTGACAGGGCAGCGTTCTAACCAACTGAACTACGTCCCCACTCGCCAAATCAACAAGATTCGAAATTACCAGTGTTTATGAGGCTTTGCACGGTTTGCATATAGTGCCTCGGTTGCCCTGAGCGACCCAGATTGCTCCTGGTCGGGCCGAAACCGCTAATAAATTTGCCACTTACCAGCACTTTTGCAACGTGCAGGACACGCTGCATGGGCTGCTCCGGGTAATCCAGATCTCCGGCAACAGGGGCAAAGCCACCAGCAAAACTTTCGCAAATCTTTGTCACAGAAATATCCTAACAGCTTCTCGCAGAACACGAAAGGCCGCCACCGCAACTTCTTCCCACCGGCGCCCCTACAACCTCGGATCGACTGGCTCGCTCTCCAGCGACAGTACACCAAAGACGCATTCATGAACTCGGCGCAATGGTTCTTTATGCACGAACCGCTCCAGCGCCTCCAAGCCTAAAGAGAACTCTCGAAGGGCGAGTGACCGCTTCGCACCTAGACCTCGACTTTTGAGGCGCTGCAAGTTTTCAGGCAGCGTGTACTCCGGGCCGTAGATGATTCGCAGGTATTCCCGGCCCCGGACTTTGACTGCGGGCTGGACCAAACCCTTCCGGCCCTTGGTTACGAACTCTAGAGGCTTGACGACCATTCCCTCGCCACCGGCTGCAGTCAGCTCTTCCCACCACTTGATGCCCCTCTCCGCGTCAGTGGTCTGAGTGAGGTCCACCGTTTGGAACGGCGTTGCGAGCAGTAGGGCGGGATCAGTTTTGCAGATTCCAGCGAGGGTCTCCATGTGCCAGACGTGGTCTTTCGCGCTGTAAACGACTCCTTCGCTGGCAAGGACGTGGAACGGCGCTAGCTTCAGATCGGCTAGGGAATTCACAGTCCAGCAGTATCGCCGATACGACTCAACATACAGGTCAGCCGCCTCTTTTCGCTGGCGATATTGATCTACCATCGCTGCGACTTCAGGGTTTCCCGCTGCGGCGGTCAATGCTGCGATCGCCGCCGGAAGCGCTGCGCATGCTGCTGCACCTGTTGGCGCGTACTGCAGTCGCAATAATTCTTGCGCCTTGGCGGACCACGGCATCAACTCGCAGTCGAGGCAAACCCAGTCTGTCTTCAGACTTTCCCAAATACCTGCTGCCTCCACTGCCGTTCGCACTCGGTCTAGGAATTGCGACTCCAGCGGAGCTTCGCTGAAGAACCGGCGTCCCGTTCTCGTATAGCAGACTCCGGTCTCCCCCTCCATGATTCCGAAGCGTGTGCGTGCCGCGTCTGCGTCGCGGCACACCACGACCACCGCCCGCGATCCCATGTGCTTCTGTTCGCAGACGACTTTGTGCACACCCTCGTGGAGGAAGTAAGCAAATGCTTCTTCTGGATGCTCCAGCAATCCATCACGCTTGCTCGTCTCGCACGGAGACATCGTTGGCGGCAGATAGATCAGCCACTTCGGATTCGACGCCCACCTGCTCATCACTTCAAGAGCTGTGGTCGCGTTCTCTTCGCGGATTGTCACGCTGCGATGCAGTCGTGTCTCAATGATGCGCTTGCCGATCACATCCTCGATGTCGAGCAAGTCGTCGAGCTGTTGTTGCGCGGTAAGCGCAGGCGCGGATTCCTCTTCGACCAGGAAGGGCTTTACCGACTTGTAATACGTTTGTCAGCGCCGGAACCGACACCAGTTCTTTCTCCGGGTAGCGAAGTGCCGTCAGTTTACCGCCAAAGACGCAACCAGTATCGATATTGATCGTGCGATTCAACCACTCCGGCTCGGCAACCGGCGTGTGTCCATATACCACCATCGCCTTGCCACGATATTCAGCGGCCCAGTTGTAACGGACTGGCAGCCCATATTCGTCCGTCTCGCCAGTTGTTTCTCCGTAGAGGGCAAAGTCACGCACTTTGCCTGAGCCACGTCCTTGCATCTCTTCTTTCATGCCGGCGTGGGCAACGACGAGCTTGCCATCGTCGAAAACGTAGTGGCTGACCAGGTCGTCCAGGAACTCGATGACCGTTGCTTGAATTCAGGAGTTTCGCGTTCGAGTTGTGCCATGGAATCGGCCAGACCGTGGGTCAACTGCACATCGCGGCCCTTCAGTTTCCGCATCAGCTTCATGTCGTGGTTTCCGGGTACGCAGAACGCCGTCCCGTCCTCAACCATTTTCATGACTAAGCCGCAGCACTTCCGGAATCTTAGGCCCCGGTCCACAAGGTCACCCACGAAGACGCTCTGCCGCCCATCTGGCGGAGTCACCTTCGGTGCCGTTGGTCCGCTTTCGATCCGGTAGCCGAGCTGAACGAGCAGTGCAGTCAATTCCTCGTAGCAACCATGCACGTCCCCGATGATGTCGAAAGGCCCGTGCTCGTGCTTCAGGTTGTTCCACAGCGGCTGCCGCGTAATCGTGACGGAAGAACCTCTTCCGGGGTCGAGAGCACGAAGACTTGCCGAAATCCTTCGCGTTCAAGTCCGCGGATCGAACGCCGCAATTGCTGCGACTGGTTTCGCACGACATGGGAACCGAACTGACGGTCTGGCCGATTCTGGTTGCGCTCGTGACAAAGCTTTTCGGGTAAGTTCAAAACGATGGCGACCGGTAACACATGGAACTCGCGAGCGAGGGCGACGAGCGGCTTGCGGCCTCGGGCTGACGTTCGTCGCGTCGACAACTGTCAGTTGGCCAGCGGCAAGCCTTTTGCGAGCTATGAAATGCAAGACATCGAACGCATCGTTCGTGGCCTCCTGGGAATTCTCGTCGTCGGAAACAAGTCCGCGGCAGAAATCCGAAGAGAGCACTTCGGTTGGCCGGAAGTGAGTCCGAGCAAAGCTCGACTTTCCGCAGCCAGAAGGACCGATGAGCACAACTAACGAGAGTTCGGGGATCGTGATGTTCACGAGTGAAAATCCCCATCTGTGTCGGTGCTCCAACTTGAGGATCTCTTGTCCGACCGGCAGAAACCGGACCGAATAGCCGAAACGCTCCGCGATTGTCCTGACCATCGCTGGAACTGTCTCGTGTCCACTCGAAGCGGTGGTCTTTGTGGCGGAACTGACCCGCGGGCAGAGTCTCGAATTTGACGTTGTATTCCACGTTGGGCGTGGTCACGACCACAGTATTCGGGCGCGCAGCCTCAAAAAGAACACGCTCGAACGCCGCGAGGCGCGGCGGATCCAGGTGCTCAATGACCTCCACGACCGTAGCGGCGTCGTAACCGGCCAGTCGTTTGTCTCGATACATCAATGAACCATGAATCAATCGCAATCGTTCCTTTTGTTTTGGGGCCATCCGCTCAAGGCGGAATTTCGACTCGCGATTTCAAGACCCCGATACGAGACATCCATGCCAACAATTTCAGTCAGCGTCTTCTCCTCCAGTAACGAGCGCAACAACTTTCCTTCGCCACATCCCAGGTCGAGCACCCGCTTTGCTCCTGAGGATCGGAGCACTGCAACCACCGCTCCCATACGCTGCTGCCAGAGCCGAATTGGCTCCTCCATCTTCGTTTCTTCTTCCGAATGCGCCTCTTCCTTCGCATCTGGATCAGGATTGTCTTCGTCTGCCAGCTGAGCCAGCGCCTCTCGCGCCAATTGCCTTTGTCGAGGCAAATAGCGCTTCACGATCGCTTCCTTGTGGGGGTGAGTCGCGAGCCATCCGTCCCTTTGCGCAAGAGCTTCTCAACCTCATCTTGCCCAATCCAATAGTGCTTCTCGGCATCGAGCACAGGCACAAGCACGTAAAGATGATTCAGCAAATCCTGCAGACGGACGTTCCCATTGAGTTTGACCGTGTAGTAAGGTCCTTCACCCCACTCAGGGAATTTGTCGTCGAGCGGATGATGTTCGGCGCTGACTTCATATCCGAGCGGCTCAAACAACTCTCTGAGCAGTTTGTCGCCGCCTCGGCATGCCACTACCGCCAACGTTGCTGTCAGCAGAATCTCTTGATCCGCCAACTCCTGTCTTCCTTTGCTCCGGCCTGTCATGGCCGTTCCCAAGGCACGCCCCATCGCCACGCTGAGGAACGACGAAAGTACGTAAGGCCTGTCGTTCACATACTGATCGAGAGTGCCGCCCTCGTGCTGCCCCCGTTTGCCGCGCACTAGGCCGACTGGATCGACATCCAGCAGTAGCGCCGCTGTACAGCGCTCTGGAGTTGCTTCCGTGTAGAAAAGATGAGCCTTACCGAATGACAGGTCGAACGAATGCATCCTCTCCGGATTCTTGTGGAGCAAGTAGCCCAAATCCGTTGCCGGGTTGTGCGTAGTCGTGATGGTCAGCAACATGGCTGGAATTATACGGGCGTGACGCGGGGTATTACTTGCGCCGTTTTAGAGGCCACTTGGATGCTCGGTTGAGAATTGTTGCCAGGGCGACGTTCCCTTCCACCGACTTTAATAACCGGGAGGAATGACCTTCTGCCGAAAAGTGATTAGACGATATCCATTTTGCGAGCTAGGGTGGACCTAAAGCAGCGATCTAAAGGTCGCTGCCGGAGGTTCCGATGTCGTATTTCACTCACCAGGCTCTGTCTACGAAACGTTCTGTTATCCGCCATGGACGAACAGTCGCGAAGTTCCCGCTTTTAGCTCTTCTGCTGTGCGTACCATCGGCAGCCTACGCTCAGGGATCACCCTTCGACAACGGGTTCACCGCCTTGCAGACGCTCTTTACCGGAACCCGCCGCTAAGAGGAGTCAGCTAGCGTGTAAGCCAGCATGAGCGTCGTTCCGACGACCGAGTTTCGTCCCGCCCCGTGTCGCATATACGAAACCTTCCTTCTTATCGATCTTCTTTTGGAACACAAATAACCGCTTCCGAAGTCGAGTGACATCGGCACCCTGTCGATCTTTCCCGCCCTTGCCGTGGAGCAGGACGAGCAGGTTGTCAAAATCGACGTCGCCCCACTTTATGCTCAACGCTTCATCGATTCGGACGTCAGCGAGTAGGGCGATGAGTGCCGACGATACTCGGGCTTCGTGTTCGGCTTCCAAGCCAGCAGGCTGGTGAACTCCTTCGGGTCGAACGTCGGCAAGTCGAGTTGCGGCTCTTTTAGCTTCGGGACGACCGTCTTTAGCCCAGCCCAGCGGACATACCACCTGATTGCCCGCAGGCGGCAATTGACGGATGTGACCTTGAGACCGTCGTTCCTCATTCGGACGACAGTCTCTTTGATGTCGCTGTCGGTCGGTGATTCGATTCCGAGCCATGTCAGGCTCTGGCGATACCATTCGATTGTCGCGGGGGGAGACGTTGGTGACGTACTGGCGTTCCTTGATGAACTCCTCATGACGTTGCAACACGGAAACCCTCCAAGACATGGGGTCATTCGACCCCGTGGACGTTGGGTTGCCGCTCGTAACCTATTCAGGGTATGGCAGATGGTGGGCAGTGCAGGACTCGAACCTGCGACCTCCTGCTTGTAAGGCAGGCGCTCTAACCAGCTGAGCTAACCGCCCCTCGTGCCTTCGCGCGACCAGAATGACGTGACGCTCAGAACTCGATGGAGGGACATCTGCGCGAATCGCGCTTTCACGAGTATACGGGAGCTGGGAAAAAACGGTCAAAAGTCAAAATGCTTGTGGAACTCTGATTGTCTATTCTGTATGAACGCAGTGCAACGCACCTGAGGTTGCGCTTAATTATCAACAATTCGCGTGGCTGATTCCCCGCAGGTTTGCGACATCGCTCTCCTGCTACACTCGCTCGGTGCGGCGGCTTATCGTCAACGCGGACGATTTCGGGTTCACTTCCGGAGTGAACCGCGCCATTGCTGAGGCGCATACACGCGGAGTGGTGACATCCTCAACCCTGATGGCCAACGGTCCTGCCTTCAGGGAGGCCGTGCAATTGGCGAATACGCTTCCCGCGTTGAGTGTCGGTTGCCATGTGGTCCTGATCGACGGCTGGCCCGTTTCCGCGCCTGAAACACTTCCCTCTCTCACCAAGTACGGTGGTTTTCGCGATGGGCTAAAGTCCTTTGCGGCGCGCGCCCTTGCGGGCCGCATCAGCGCGGATGAGATCGCAGCAGAAGTATCCGCGCAGATCCGAAAACTTCAAGCTTCAGGACTTGCTGTTTCGCATCTCGACACACACAAACATACGCATGTGTTTCCGCGGATTTTGCGGCCCGTGCTGCGCGCAGCACAGCGATGCGGAGTGCGTGCCGTAAGGAATCCCTTTGGGCCAAGAAGACCATTCCGTCCGAGCGAACTGCTGGCGCGGCCTAAGCTGTGGACGCGCTATGCTGAGGTTCAGGTGTTGCGGCGCTTTGCCGTCAGATTCCGGGAGGCGGTTGAACGCGAGGGGTTCTCGGCTCCGGACGGCACGCTGGGTATCGAGGTTACCGGCACCCTGGACGAAGCTCTGTTTCAGGCAATTGCCAGCACGATTCCGGACGGTACCTGGGAGTTCGTTTGCCATCCCGGATACAACGATGCTGACCTCAAGGCTGCGAAAACCCGGTTGCGCGAGTCTCGCGAAGCCGAACTGCGGGTCCTGACCTTGCCGGCGGCACGCCAGATCCTCCTGCAAAACGGCATTCAGCTGATCTCTTATCGCGAGATCTAGAGCAGAAGGCTCGACGCCCAGAGCCGGTTCCGGATGAGCAACGGATAACCAAGGTACTCTCGTAACCTATTCATTTCACGGGAAGTAGTATGATGTTTTACAATTCCACCGTTTCTCTAGTCTGGAGGTATCTTGGTGATGTCCGCCCAAGGGTCAGCGCCGCGTGCGACTCTGGAACTCAAGGTACGCGTGTGGGGCATGGGTGCGAACAATCAACCATTCTTCCAGAATGCCGTTGCGCAAAACATTAGTGCGACCGGTGCCTGCATTTACGGAATTGAGCCGGACCTGAAAGTCGGCGACGTCATCGGAGTACAGTACGAAGGCAAGAAGGCCCGCTGCAAGGTGATTTGGGTAGTTGACGCTGGTGCGCTGAAGAAGACTCAGGTGGGTGTACAACTGGTAGTGGACCAGGATTGTCCGTGGGCGAGTGCACTTCCGGTGGAAATGATGACGGAAGAGCGCACGCAAATACGCCAGGATAATCGCAGAAAGTTCTTACGGCACAAGATTTCCTTTCCGCTCGAATTGCGAGACGAGCGGGTCAACACTCCGATGCGAGTGAACGCAACCGATATCAGCGGCAACGGTTGTTATGTTGAAACGGTCATGCCATTGCCGGTGGGTACTGCGCTCCGCGTCGATCTCTGGATGGGCGAAGAACGGATCTCTCCTAGCGCCGTCGTTCGTACTCGTGATCCCGGCGTCGGTATGGGCATCGAGTTCACCGGCCTGCCCGAGGAATCAAAGAAGCATTTCCAAGCGCATCTCGATAAAGTTGACCCCGGCAGTGCTCTGGGGCCCAAACACGTCTGAAATCCCCCTTAGCATCGGTTCGCGCTTCCTTCTCGTGTAAAATCTGCAACCATCGTACCTTGCGGCCATCGAATGACAGGAGCGCGCGATAGAGCGAACGTCCGCACATGAAAATTGGGATCACCTGTTATCCGACGTATGGCGGTAGCGGTGTCGTGGCCACAGAACTGGGGCTGGAACTCGCGCAGCGTGGCCATGAAATTCACTTCATTACTTACGCCCAGCCTATCCGGTTGCGTGGGGATGACCAGCCGAACATTCATTATCACGAGGTTGAGGTCTCCCGTTATCCCCTGTTCGATTATCCGCCGTACGATTTGGCGCTGGCCACGCGAATGGCTGAAGTCGCCCAGCTCTACGCGCTCGATCTGCTGCACGTTCATTACGCCATCCCACATTCGGTGAGCGCGATGCTGGCTCGGCAAATGCTTGCTGCGGGCCCCAGAGGTCAGCGGCTGCCGTTCGTGACCACTTTGCATGGCACCGACATCACCCTCGTCGGCGCTCGATCGCTCCTATTTGTCGATTACCCGCTATTCGATTGAACAAAGTGACGGGGTGACTGCCATTTCCAATTACCTGCGCGACCGTACCCAGCGCGTCTTCGATGTGAAGAACAAGATCGAGGTCATCTACAACTCGGTCAACTGCGATGTTTATTACCGCAATACAGAAATCGCCGAGGAGGTGCGCCGCGAATATGCGCCCGACGGCCAGCGAGTTTTGGTGCATTTGTCGAACTTCCGTCCGGTCAAGCGGCTTACGGATGTGATCGAAATCTTCGATCGAGTACGGAAACAGGTTCCATCGCGACTTCTGTTGATCGGAGACGGGCCCGATCGTTCTGTCGCTGAATGGCTGGCTGTGCAAAAAGGAATCCACGATGACGTTCTGTTCCTCGGCAAGCAGGATCAGATCTATGAAAAGCTGTCGATTGCCGACATCATGCTGCTGCCCAGCGAACTGGAGTCCTTCGGTTTGGCGGCTCTTGAGGCGATGGCATGCGAGGTCGTTCCTATCTCGACACGCGCAGGCGGCGTGCCTGAGGTGATCGACCACGGGGTCAGCGGATTTCTCGCCGATGTGGGCGACGTCGACACGATGGCCCGCTACGCGATCGAATTGCTGACGGATGAGCCACGATTGCGCGAAATGGGAAAGCGGGCGAGAGCGGTGGCGATGGAACGCTTCTGCTCGACCAAAATCGTAAAGCAGTATGAAGATTTCTACCGCCGTGTGCTCGAGCGCTCGGCGTAAAACCCTTCCGGTACGGAACTGGCTGCTTCCACCAGCGGCAAACGGATGCGGATTAGAGTTCCCTTCCCTTCCTGGCTATCGATGGTCATCCGCGCGGTATCTCCGTAGAGCACTTGCAATCGCTCCGCAATGTTCGCCATGCCGATGCCCATGCCGGTCCAACTGCGGCTCTCTTCGAGATGAGCGCCGCCCATGCCGACCCCATCGTCTTCCACTTCGATGATCAGTTTGGAATCGGTAAGCCGGCTGCGCAGGTAGATGCTGCCGCCTTCCACCTTGGGGGACAGGCCGTGCTTGATCGAGTTCTCGATCAATGGCTGCAGAAGCATGCTGGGCACGACGATGTCCAGCGACGCGGGATCGAGTTCCTTGACCACGCGCAACTTGTCGCGTCCGAAGCGGACAACTTCAATATCGAGATAATTGTCGATGAACTCAAATTCGTCCCGCAGCGGAGCGAACGCCTCACCACTACTCAGCAATCGGCGAAGAATCGTGGCCAGCTTAAAGATCACGTCGCGCGCCATATCGGGATCGAAACGAACGAGCGATGAAATCGAATTCAGGGTGTTGAACAGGAAATGAGGGTTGATCTGGTTCTGCAGCGCTTCCATGCGCGCGTGCAGCAACAGGCGCTCCTGCTCTTCCAACTTGATCTGGATCCGAACGCTGTTGAAGACTTTGATCTCAATTCCGACGGCCGCAACCGTTGCCGCGTAGATCGCTCCCCAAACCCAGAAATTCTCGGGACTTTCAATGCTGAATATGGAATGGGGGAAGTATCGCGCCAGTTCGCTCTGCACGAAACGCAGGGCGACAATGGTGGTGAAGAACATGACTTGCCAGTCAAATAGGCGGGGACGCGGCAGATTGCGCCGTATCAGCCGGATAATACTCTGATCGATAAAGGGCGAAAACGACCAGATATCGTCCTTGTCGGCTGCCATTGTGCGAAGTTGCCCGGCAAGGAATCCGCAAAGAATCTGAAACGGCATAGCTGCCCATTCGCCGTGTAGCAAAGCCGGAACAGCCATGAGTGCTCCGCCCAGCGATCCCGCCCAGCGCCCGCCCAGCGCACCGAGAAGAATGGCGGTTTCGAAGCTGATGTCGCTGGCGGAAAAACTGGGCTGAATGATCCGAATGCCCACTCCTGCCATGATCGGCAGAGCGAACCAGAGTACGAGATACATTTTCTGTCGAAATGATCGCTCCTCCCGGAACAGGAGCGACTTGAATTCCTTTGACCGCACCAGACTGCTGGAGACGGCCGCAGCGACGCCCAGCTTGATCAGCAGATTGATCAGGATGAGGCGTGGTTCCATGGGATAGTGTTCGCTTGAATCCCGCAGCTCGATTTTATGGAAGCGACTGTCAGAACTGTAGCATGAACGCGGGGCGGAGATTACGTGAGAAGCGGGCTTGCTGACGTGCAGAACAGGCCCGTGCCGGCCTGAACCAGTCAGGCGCGCCTCGGGCCCGTTTTAGGTCGGAGCTGCGTTCTACTGAGAGATCTTGAAGAAGACACCCCGATTACTGGTGCCTCCGACTTCCGCAATCCCGTAGAGATTTCCGTCCGATCCGATGCTGACTCCGCCAGGGAATCCTCCACCCCACCGGCCGGAGAATTTCGCAAGAATGGACCGTTTATAAGTATTTCCGCTGGGCGTAAGCTCGAAGACAGTGCCACAGCCAGCCACGGTTTCTACCGTGCACGTATTACTGCCGCCTCCCGCTTCGGTGGTGCCAAAGATATTTCCCGCCGAATCCATGGTCAAAGCACTGTTCGGGTACGCACCGTCTCCATTCGTATTCGTGAAGTTGTAAAGACCGGTGACTTGGCCAGTACTAATGGCCAGTTTGAAAACAACGCCGAAGCCGTTTGTTCCACCCGAGGTCGTGGTGCCATAAAGGTTCCTTGCAGTATCCATGAACAGAGTTGCATCCGGGTTCATCCCGTCGGTGCTGGAGAAACTGTGAAGCATTTTGTAGGTCCACTTCCCGGAATTGTTCACCAACTCAAACACTACTCCGCAACCGGAAGGACATTTCGCACTCGATCCACCCTCGTTCGCCGTGCCATACAGATTGCCTGCGGAGTCCATCACGAGCCCGCCCAGCAGCGTGTAGGCGTTATTCTCGGCATAAGCCGCGCCGTCGCTGCCGACGAAGTCGTGGAGGTGCGTGAGGGACCACTTCCCGTTCGATTGCTGCGCCAGGGAAAAAACAAATCCCTTGCCGTTTGTTCCACCCGATCCGTAAATGCCATACAGCTTCCCTTCGCCATCGATCGTCAATGGACTGGGTCCCGAACCGCTTGGTCCGCTAAACGTGTACAGGAGCGTCGAAACCCAACCGGAGGAGCCTCCAGGGGAGTACTGAAATATCTGTCCCCAGAACGTCGAGCCGTATAGATTGCCCGATTTGTCCATCACGAGAGAGCCATACCCATAGGTGGCAGGGCAGCTACAAAGGACCTTGTAGTCCCATCCACCGGAGCCGTTCGGGGAGAATTCGAAGAGAGTGCCATCGAGAGCGGTGCCGTAAAAGTTCCCAGCCGAATCCATGAACAAGGCGCCCGATGGGTTTGTTCCACCGCCGGTTGCTGAATTGAAGTTGTGAACAACAGATTGCGAACTGAAGGCTAGTGAGGATGCAATCACGACGAGCGACGAGACGAACAGGGCGCGCAACAACCTTGCCATAGACCCTCCCACGGCGATTCGGTCGAGCGATTTGGAATTGATTTTCGAGTTGCGGAGGTTAGTTGCAGTTCGGGCCTGCAAAGGTTGAAGAGGTGTGCAAAACCGAATTCGAGGCTCGGATCTTACCAAGAGCCCTTGGTGTTAGAACCCACTGGTTTTGGACGGCGTTGGCGGCAAGATGCCTCGATGTACTTCTGAGAGGCTGAGAGGATTGTCTCCGTGAACGATCCTGCATACTATGGAGGCACTGTTCGAGGATAATAACGTTCTATGTACACTAGGTACCGGGGTGGTAACTGATTAGGCAATGGCTCCAAAGTGCCATTTACCGTTAGGAACCGGCCCGAATACCTTTGTAGACAAGCTTTTTGGCCCAGGCAGGCAATCATTTGGGGTAAGGTTTCTGGGCTTATGACTGGGGTGTTGGGCGTTCCCCTCGACAATTCATCAACGATTCTCTAGCAGAAGCGCTGGGGAGAAGAAGGACTCCAGACTTCGCGAGGTGCAGTTCTCCACTATGGCTCAACTCACCAGCTTTCCTCTGCATGACAGGATACGGGTATTGGCGGCCGACAATACCTCGATGAATACGCAGCTTCTTGTGGAAGCCCTGAGTCGCGACGGGCAATTCGCCATGTCGACTCCAGCGTGCATCCCAAGCGAAATTCTTGCTACCGTCAAGCGCGAGCACCCGCATGTGGCGTTGATCAGCGCGCGGCAGGGGAACGACAGTCGAGGCGGTTTTGCGCTGGGCCGCGAAATCCGATCTTCATCTCCTTCCACTCGATTGATCATGCTGCTCGATGCGTCTGAGCGCACGCCGGTCATCGAAGCATTTCGGTGCGGAGCTCGCGGTGTGTTCTGCCGAACCGAGCCGTTGAAGCTACTCGCAAAATCGATCCGTTGCGTTCACGAGGGCCAAATCTGGGCAAGCAGTGCGGAGTTGCATTTCCTTTTGGAAGCAATGGTTGAGCCCGTACCGATGTCCTTCCTGAGTGCGAGTGGCGAATCGATTCTCTCGGCGCGCGAGCTTGACGTAGTGCGATGCGTTGCCGAAGGACTCAGCAATCGCGAGATCGCTCAACGGCTGACTCTGCGCGAACACACCGTCAAGAATTACCTGTTCCGCATCTTCGACAAGCTTGGAGTCTCTAGCCGGGTCGAAGTAGTGCTCTATGCACTCGGCAGCAATCCGGTGCCCGCGCCAAAATCTGAACCCACGGTCGCTTCCGGAAAAGAGCCCGTGACGGGCAGCCTTCGGCCGCGCGCAGACTCCGCTTTTAGGCTCATCCGCCAATAGCGACGTTACCTCGCATGTGTAAATAGCTTTTCGCCATACGCGAGAGGCCTCCCGCCCTATGTACTTCTGGTCACCCTCCGGTCACTGACCGGAGGTTATCTGTGATTAAGTGCTTTCCCTATCTAGTGTTGCCTCACGGACGCTAATGCACGATTCGCGTCCTTACGATCCCCCTTCGTGAGGTAACTCAGATGAGGTCCGACGCACTTCCTCCGGCTCGGAACGACCAGAAAAACACGAACGCACCACTCTTTCAAATCTTGGGACTCTTCGTGTTAGCGCTCTGCGTGCCCTGGTTCACTGCTTGCACTGCAGCGAACTCTGCGATGACGTCGAACCCGACGGCATTGACTCAGCCACGAACGCCCGCACAGGGAAATTTTCACAACGGACATTTGACAGTTTCCGCGACATTGCCGGCCGCGCAGGTCGCCACACCCTATAGCTCGGCCATCAAGGTGAGCGGCGGCAAGGGCAGCTACACATTCAGCCTCTCGTGGGGTGCTCTTCCCCAGGGACTCTCACTGAATTCCAGCACTGGATATATTTCGGGAACCCCGGCTAAAAGCGGCCAGTTCGGCTTCGGAGTTCACGTCGTAGATGTCAGTGGACGGTCTGGCGCCGACGGTTTCCAGATTACGGTTTCGAATTCAGCAGCTGTAGGTATCGTCCTGAATCCGGGAAGCACGGCAGTGCAGTCCAGCGGTACGGTCCAGTTTACCGCGGTTGTAAGTAACACGAGCAACGTCGGGGTGACTTGGTCCGCAACGGATGGCGCGATCAGCACCACCGGTATGTACAAGGCGCCGAGCGTTACAAAGAACACACAGGTCAGGTGACGGCCGTCAGCATGGCTGACCCGACCAAGTCGGGAACAGCTTCTGTGACGGTGACTGCGCCGAGCCAGCAAGCGCCGCTTACAATCACCACCACTGGCCTCACAGCAGTTACTTCAGGCGTCAACTACTCCGCGAACCTGAAGGCCAGCGGCGGTACCGCCCCGTATAGCTGGTCTTTGACCTCTGGATCGCTGCCTTCCGGCATCAGCCTGCAGAGCAGCGGCTCCATCTCCGGCACTACTACCAAGACAGGGCAATTCAACTTCACGGTGCAGGTCAGCGACTCTTCCTCGCCGAAACAAACCGCATCACAACCGCTCTCGCTGGCCGTGAACAGCGTCGTCGGGAATGGCAAGACAATTCCTCTATCCTTCTTCGGCGCGGATTTCAACGGCGGTAAGGTTTGGCCTCCGACCGACGGACAGAATCAGATTGCAACCCTCGGCGGTATACGGCTGTGGGACGATGGCATCAAGTGGGGCCAGCTCAATACAGCCAACGGTGTGTATAACTGGACCGGCCTCGACAACTGGCTCGACCGGGCACAGTCATCGAACATGGATGTGCTCTACACCTTCGGAGATACGCCTCAGTTTGCAGCAGCTCCGACGGCGCCTGCCGGTTGCTTAACGCCTGGACCGTATAGTTGTGCGGCACCGGTTGACGTCAATCCAGACGGAACGGGCACGGATGCGTATTTCCAGACATTCGTTACCGCTATTGTGACGCACGCCGCAGGACGCATCGCTTACTACGAACTGTGGAACGAACCCGATTTCAGTGGCTTCTGGACTGGCACGCAGGCGCAACTCGTTCGCATGGGCAAGGACGCGGCGGCGATCATTCGCTCTCTCGATCCGAATGCCAAGATTCTGAGCCCATCCGCGCACGGCGGGACTATGGCGACATGGTTCGATGGGTACATCGCAGCGGGCGGAACCCCGAACTTTGACATCGTCAACGTTCACATGCGCGGCGCCAGCAGTAAGAACGCCAATCCAGAAGAGTTCCTGAACGTCTACAACCAGGTCCAGACCGAGTTGCAGAAACGAAATCTGACGAGCCTGCCGTTGTGGGATGACGAGCACGGAATTCTACAAAACCAGGGCGTCACTGATCCCGACATGCTGGCGGGATATGTCGCTCGTTCAGCCATGCTTCGAGCTGGCGTGGGAATTCAACGCCAGTACATTTACACGTGGGACAACCATCCGCCATACGGACTCCAGGGAACCTTGTCCGGTACGGCATGGAATGAGGTTGCTACCTGGCTGATCGGCCATTCGGTCAGCCCGTGCACGGCAACGGGTACCGTTTACAGCTGCACCCTCGACAACGGCCTCGTGGTTTGGGACACCGCACAATCCTGCAGCAACGGAGTGTGTACAACTTCAAACTACGCTCCTCCCGCAGCCTACACCTGGTACCACGACCTCGATGGTAACCGCACGGCAATCAGCGGGAACAGCGTGCAGATCGGCTACAAGCCGATTCTGCTCGAAAATCAATAGCCGCTACCGTTTCTCACAGCAAAAGAGCCCGCGTCTGGTGACGCGGGCTCTTTCATTGCAGGACTCTTCTCGTTTCTTGAAAAAATCGGGCGTGCTAGACTTCCCTCTTGAGTTCCTTTCTCGAGAGCTTTAAGCGCCGATCGTTCTGGATCATCGCCCGGTTCTGCTTCACTGCCTATCGAGCCTTTCCGATATTTGGATCCCTTCGCGCTTCAATCGGAATCATCCATCACGATCAGAGTTTCCTCGTGATTCACCGCAATGATGGCCGCGGCCTTTCTCTGCCGGGCGGAATCGCGAGCTGGCGAGAGCCAGAGGAATCCACGTTGCGACGCGAGGTTCAGGAAGAAACTGGACTGGAGGTAGCGACTGTGACCTTCCGCATGCGCTTTTCGAGCCGAGCGGATGTTCCCTGCACGATCTCGGTTTTTGAGGTCGAAGCGACCGGGGATCTAAGAGAGTCCTGGGAGGGCTCTCCACGGTGGATGACGATTGCTGAGCTGCAGGATCGCCTGGTGGAGAGCCAAAGGCCCGCGCTCGAGTTGATGAAACGGATCAGCGCCGAAACTATCGGGCAGGTCCGCCGATCCGATACCGGAATTTGATCTGCTCCCGCGCGCAAGAAGCCGGGGCGAAGTCTCTGCCTACTGCCCTGTGCCCGACAGACTCACCACTTGCGGTGAGGACGTAGCTCCGTAGTTGAGCGTCAGCGTCCCACTGATGGAACCGGTGGCAGTCGGGCCGAACTGCACTCCTAGCGTGCAAGAACTGCTCGCGGGAACGCTGGCTCCGCACGGCGAGGTTCCGCTGACCGTGTAAATGAAATCACCACTTGCGACCACGCTGTTAATAGAAACTGGGGTGGTCTGGTTGTTCGTGACCGTAATGACCTGGACTGCGCTCGTATTGCCTACAGAGACGGTCCCGAATGAGATGCTTGCCGGGGACATTGTGACTGGCAGGACGCCGGTGCCGTTTGCATTCTGCACCTGCGTGCTGGTCGATGCCGTGTCACTAACGGTAATACCGCCCGTCGTGGTGCCCGTTGTCAGAGGAGTGAACGTAACCGTCATGGTGCAGGTTTTGCTGGCATTCAGGGTTCCGCCACACGGCGTCGTTCCGCTGGGAACCACGCTGTAAAACCCAATGGCTGTAATGCTGTTGATTGTGATGGCGGATGACGTCACGTTCTTCACTGTCACCGTTTTCGAAATGGACGTATTCAGCGGAATCTTTCCAAAACTCAGACTTCCAGGAGTGAAGGTTAATGGGGCGGTTGGGCCGTTCTGACCGGTTCCCTGCATGTATCCAACAGCCGGACTGCCCGCCGCATTGTAGGAGACCACGAGAGAGCCTTTGATAATGCCGTTTGTAGTCGGGCTGAAGGTCACTCCAAACGTGCACTTTGCCTTTGCGGCCACGGTGGCGCTACACGGACTCGTTCCATTGCCGGCAGCAGAATAATCCCCGCTCGTAGTGAAAGTAACGTTCAGCGTCTGGTTGAGGTTGTTCGTAAGCGTCATCGTCTGGGCGGCGCTCGAACTGCCGACGTTGACCGCAGGGAACGTCAGATTCCCCGAAAATGTGACGGGTACCTGACCAGTACCACTGAGCGCAACGATATGGGGAGCGCCACTAGCATCGTCATTGATGGTGATTGTCCCGGAGATCGATGCCGCCGTCGTCGGAGTGAACGTAACTGTGATCGTGCAACTCTGGCCAGGTGTGAGCACCGCAGCTGCGCAGTTGTCGGTTTCCGAGTAATTACCGCTTGTGGACAGCGACCCCATCGTGACGTTCTCAAATCCGCTGTTTGTCACGACAATGTTCTGGGGAGCACTGGCTGTACTCAACGCTTGGTTCCCGAACGCAATCGTCGCAGGTGAAACTGCAATGCTCGATGACACTCCAGTCCCGGCGAGCGCGATAGTTTGCGGACTACCAGCCGCATCATCTGTAATGACCAGCGACCCCGTTCGAAGCCCCGAAGTTGAAGGTTTAAAGTAAATGCTGATAGCGCACGTACCTTGCGGAGCGATCGGCTGCCCCTGGCAGGTGTCACTCTCAGTGAAGTCTCCGCTCGCGACCGAAACTCCGGAAACGTTGAGGTTCACACTCTGATTGTTCGTGACTGTCTCAATCAAAGGTGTCGTCTGGGTTCCTACGCCACTGGTGCCAACGTTCAGACTGACATTCGAAAGCAGGACTGGCCCGCTCGAACAGGTGCTGGCGGGCGGAAGCGATGCCATCTCTGTGTACCAGAACGGCTCCGTGGTGCGCGTGGTCTGCAGATATTCGCCAGCCACCCACACCGTACAGGAATCCGAGGGATCAAGCACCGCGCTGAACCAATCGCCCCAGCGGAAATTCAGTGCGTCTGTATCTTGTGCGTCACCGCCGCTGGATGGACTGGCTATATAGGCGTAGCTCGAGGCGTAAAATATTCCCGGATTATAGAGCAGGCTCTCCAGCCCAGGGTGTTCGACGGCCCCGCTGCCCGAAGTTCCGAAAATACCCTGAAGATTCCCTGCCTTGTCGCGCGCAATGCTCGGGATGAATACATAAGCATTGGGATCTGATGGATCGGTAACCGGGTAGTCGCCTGCCAGGTAAATGGAATTCGGAGCCGTCGTGTTTCGTTGCAGTATGCGAATATCAGCTTCCGTCTGAGTCCGGTTACTCGAGCTGGGCACTATCTGGATTGTGCGGGCTGAGGTCCAGGTACTGCTCTGTCCTCCGTTGGATGTGTACTGGAAAGGCTGCTGCATCCGGTCAGCGATGGAATCGATGTGAATCCCCGTAATCGCGGTGGAGGGCTGCGGTACACAGACAGTGTTGTAGTAACTGGTCGGAGTGAAGCATCCCAGCTGGTCGCCACCGGCTTGGGTCGAGGGAAGATCCCAACTGTTTACAAAGGTTGGGGCCGGGCTGGCAGCAGTCCAATCAATTGTCCACTGTTCCACTCCCTGCGTATGGTTCGGATCCGTCAGATAGGACTTGCCGTCCTTCGGAGGTTCGATCAAGTAGGTGAACATCTCGCCATCACCAGAGATGGGAGGAATGCTGTCAACGTTATTCGCAGGAACCCAACTGCGGCGCTGGTTGAACGTGCTTAGCGGATGCGCGACCGTGCAGGCCGGCATTTTCGAATTGTTCATCCACGGATTCGCCGTACTTGCTCGTAGGCCGGCGAGGTCCACCGCACAAATCAGAACACCATTGATATTGTTGGCATTGTTTCCGTCGAGCAGGTCGTAGCTGATCCATAGCGCTTGATCTTTCGCTGCTGTGTACGGCGGGAGAGTACTAGTCGAGGTCTGCCACAATCCAACCTGCGGGTAATCGGGATAATAAAAGTTTCCGTGCGAGTTGGTCGGAATAATGGTATCCAGGTCGAACTCGAAGGCAAACCAGGAAAAAGAGCTCTGCGAAACATCCTCCGTGTTGCTGATCGCCACGCACATGTAATTGTGGCCACCGCCGGACGCGGTGATGCGCTTCTCGAGGATCCAAACGTTATAGACGTTGTCGTGGATCAACTGGGAATTAGGCGTGTAGGCCGTCGGACAGTGGCTGGTATTCCCATTGTTGTTGTTGTTCTGGCTCCAAGGTCCCGAGTCCGACTTGGGGCTGGTGCTGCCCAGGAAATTCACCGGTTGGTTGGCGTTGAGCCCACTCTTATACCAACATTGGTAAGCACTGTTGACGTGCTCGCAGTACTGCGACAGGCCAACCGCGATGTTCACGTCCGGGGCGGCAGTCGCATTCATCCTGTACTGAACTGTATTCAGCCCAGCAAAGGTGTTCATATCGGTCGTTTGGCCCGATGCATGACCACACACGACACAAAGGACAGCGACGACCGCTACCTGCTTGAGATGTGACGTCAAGACGCAATGCTCCCGGACTCGTAGTGAACTCATGGGGGAAGGCAAACCGCGACTGCTGCACATCTACTTCGCATGCAATCACTTACAACCTAATAAATAGTAAATGCTTATCCTTCAACTACTTAGGTCGAACGCCTAAAATGTCACTTCACTCTCGCTGGGCTTGGGCGCGATGTTCTGATACCGCGCCTTCATCTGCCGATATTTCCGCCACAGCCGGACCGGCACCATCGCATAAGCCCACGGAACCACCTGATCCGCGGTTCGAAGGATTCGGTGGCGCACGAGATCGCGCGTACGCTCGGCCCATGATGCGGACTTCACGCCGTCCCCGACCGCTGCATTGATCGGGAACGTCCCTCCCGATTCCTTACGCCAGAACATCACATAGCGTTCGACCTTGCTCTTCAGTTCCGGCGAGAGCACCTCGGGACGTTCCCGCTTCGCCACAATGCTTGAACTCTTCACACCGGCATGATGCTCGCCGTTGTAAATGGCGGAACGATCCGCACCCTCGAGCGACGTCATCTTCGGATCGAACGGAATACCAATAAATTTGCAGATTGCAGACAGGGTATTCGCGGGATCCAAAACCAGATCGTCATATTGCACCTGGCAGATTGCCGTGCCGCGCCGGATCAGCCCGTCTGCTTCGCGCTTCATGCGCCGATAGCCAAGAATTGCGCGCAGATCCATGCCGGGACGGGCGAACCATGGCGCCTTCTCTGCCGCGCGCACGATACTTCTGCAAACATCCGCTGGATCGCGCCAGATCACGATGAACTTCGCATTCGGATACCAGTCGGCAAACTGGTTCATGCAGTCATAGTACGTGGGAGACTTGCATCCCCAAACCGAAGCGCCTTTCTTCTGCGCGTACTGCTGAGCGACCGCTCGAAACGCATTCGGCAGATCTGTAATGTCTTGCGGGATCGCGGCGGGATCAATCTTATGTCGCGTCAGCGCCCCGTTCCACGAATCGACCTTATTCAGCCACCACGACGTCTTGCGCGGGACTGCGAACAGCGGCGACAGCGTGAGCATGTCGGACTCGTACATCAGTCCGATCTGCGGATGCTGGTTCAGCAACGCATAGAGCAGCGACGTGCCCGAGCGCCACATTCCGACAACGAACAGTGGCCCCTCGCTCATCTGTAAATTTGTATTCTCGTTGCTCATATCGCAGCGACAGCGGCAGCCTGTCTCCCTCGCACCTGCGAAAAGATCCCCATTAGATTTTTGTAACCTTGTTCCGGACCGTATTTTGTCTCTACCAGAGCCCGTCCCTGGCGTCCCATATTAGCGGCTCGATCGGGATGATCGACCAAGTACTGGATCCGTTCCGCCAGTTCGCCCGGCTGTCCCGCTTCAAACAAGAGGCCTGACTTCCCTTCCTCAACGATGTATGGCAGCCCGCCCATGCGAGACGCCACCACCGGCTTTGCTGCCATGAATCCTTCCAGCGCCGTCACCGGGAAGTTCTCATACCACTCCGACGGCAATACCAGGCAGAGCGCGTTGCGCAAAATCTCCAATTTTTCGGCACCGGCTTTAAAACCCAGCATCTCGATATTCTGTATGCCCTTGTTTCGGATGTAGTCCCGGAGTTCCTGCTCCATGGGGCCGGTCCCAACAATCTTCAGTTGCACTTGAGATAACTGCTCAAATGCATGGATCAGCGTCCAACAGCCCTTCTCCGGAGACAGCCTGCCCATAAACAGGGCGTATGCGTTGCCGCAAGCCTTATCCGCCAACAACGCCGGCGCACGCACAAAATTCGGCCTCACGAACAGCTTCGACTCCGGAACGCCAGCCTCTCGCATCTTGATCTTGAAAAACTCTGTGAGACAGATGAATCCGGAAATCTTGTCCACCATCCCAGCCATGCGATTCAGCCCCAGCGTGAGTCCGTATAGAGAACTAAGAGCGATGCTTCCGCGAAAGCATCGGTTCTTCACCGCATTCAGATAATTACCGCCCTTGCACGCCTCGCAAACTTTTCCCTGCGTGTAAAACAGTCCGTTCGGACAGAACGGGCGAAAGTTGTGCATCACCTGCACCGCAGGCACCCTAAGCGCGTGCAGAGCGTGATAAACCGAAGGGGAGATCAGTGGATAAACATTGTGAACAAACGCGACATCCGGCCTCGCCCGCCGGACTACGTCATCAATCTCGCTGCTCGTCTTCCAGGAATAGATACTTTGGGGGAAAAATAGCGCCTTCTGGAAAGCGTTAAAGTTCTTCGTCTCATCATTGTGCCGGCCGTAGAGAATGACTTCGTCTCCATAGCTTTGAAGTAATTCCGCCTCCGCCTTAACGACGGAGTCTTCGCCTCCATACTGCTGGTATGCACCGTGTACGAGAAGAACTTTCATCCGCGAAACTCAGGGCCCGGCAAACCATTTCAGATTTCAGATTGATAATCTCAGATTTGAAAACGCGTCCAGCAAGTGAATCCGCAGTCTGAAATCTCAAATCTGCAATCATTCCTACGCTTCCTGTTGCTTGGAGATGCCGAGCAGCTCCAGCGTAATCCGGTAAACAAATTTCGGATTGTTCACCAGGTATCGCTTCCACAGCCGCTTCGGATCCTGATAGATGCGGTGCATCCACTGCACTCCGGTCAGCTTCATCCAGTACGGTGCGTCTTTGATGCGGCCTGTATGAATGTCGAATGCCGCCCCGACGCCGAGCATCACCTTGGCATCGAGCTTGGCGCTGTATTGATCCATGAACCGTTCCTGTTTCGGAGTGCTCAATCCGACCCAGAAAAAGTCCGGCTTGGTTTCTGCGACTCTGCGGGCTAGGTCTTCCTCTTCTTCCGCCGTAAGCGCGCGAAAAGGAGGAGTGTACGTGCCCACGACCTTCAGCCCAGGGAAGCGCTGAGTCAGCGCATCTTTCAGTTGATCTGCCACGCCGTCGTTTCCGCCGTAGAAAAAATGCGTGTAGCCCTTCTCGGCCGAGAGCGCGCAGATGCGCAGCATAATCGTAGGGCCGGTCACCTGCCGCATCTGAAACAAGCCACGCAGCCATCCGACCCAGACGGTGGGGCGTCCGTCCGGAATCGTCAGCAGCGCGCCATTAATGATGCGCTTGAGGTTGGAATCCATCTGCGCTTCCATGACACCCTGGACGCCGGTAACGCAGACATATCCCTTTTCGCCGGTGGTGACGGCAGTTTCCAAACGTGAGACGGCGCGGTCCATGCTTGTGGCATGGACCTTGACGCCCAGAATCCTCACGCAACTGTCAACCTCAACTGATGCCATATCGTTCCTCAGATCAAGCGAGCCCTACGCGGTTTTCGCGAGCGGTTCGCCAACATCGTGATAAACGGCCTTCGGCGTTTTTCTCAGAACAACGGTAAAGTCGGTAACACTCGGATCAATTTTCCCAAAGCTCAGCGTCTTGAGTACCGGCCCGGCCATCCGATACGCAACGTCGATGCTCCGGTGGTTTCGCCTGAACTTCACTTGCATTTGCTCCTCGTACACAACCATGTACTCCACCGCGAGTCCGTTTCGCCGAGCAAATCGTCGCAGCGCAACCGGCGAGATGCTGTACCGAAGGTACGTAGGAAATGGACCGTAACCTGGTTTGCCGGCATTCTTGGCTCCTAACAAGTACCGATAAATCATGACGTGGAACCAATGGGGGGTATATTTCGTGATCGTCCCCTTTAAGGACGTCACTACCGGCGCGCCTAATACAATCAAGCCTCCCTCGCGGGCACTCTGAAGAAAGTTCTGTAACGCTTTTTCCGGATGTTTCAGGTGTTCGATCACGTCCCAACAAAAGATGATGTCGAACGACGATGGTGGAAGCGGATAGATCTCTAGATCACCGTGTATCTTTTCGTCGAGTTCGTCATTCCTGTCGAGTTGTTCTTTCGAGATATCGATACCAACGACAAAAACATTGCCATCGAGTCGAATGTGACTGCGAGAGCCCGCACCGCCTTCCAGTACTCTCACTTGTCTTCCTTCGGCCATCTTCTGATCTACCAGAGCCTGGACCGGATCATCTATATCTATACTGGTCATATGCGCCTCTAGGTGTTACAGATACTGCTGGGGGACCCAGGGTCGCTTTGAGTTGTTCGGGATGGCACAGCTTCAGGCTGCGCCATCCGTCCCGGTAAAGCCTGAACCGAGAGAGTAAAGTTAATGAGATCAGGGTACTAATCGCCCGTGACCTCAGCAAGCTCACCAACTTCCTTCTTCCTAAGTTCACCGTCAATCCACCTGTAGGTAACAGCGAGGCCCTTTTCCAGTGGGGTACCAGGCTCCCAGCCCAGCACCTTGCGCAGCAGCGTGTTATCGCTGTTGCGGCCACGGACGCCTTGCGGTTTGGTCAGGTCATGCCGCTTCGTCAGCTTCTTTCCAGCGATGTCGCAGATCATGTCGACCAGGTGATTGATGCTGACCATCTCGTCGGTGCCGAGGTTTAGCGGTTCGCGATGATTCGAAGCCATCAGGCGGATCAGGCCTTCGACGCAATCATCCACGTACATATAGGAACGAGTCTGATCGCCGTCGCCCCAGATTTCGATCTCGCCTCCATTCTGCGCTTGCGCGACCTTGCGGGAAATCGCAGCCGGAGACTTCTCCTTGCCACCGTCGTATGTTCCAAGCGGACCGTACACGTTATGAAAGCGCACGATGCGCGTCTCGAACTTGTAATCGTGATAGTAGTAGCGGCAGAGTTCTTCGGCGAAGAGCTTCTCCCAGCCGTAGCCCGGCTCCGGATCCGCCGGATACGCATCTTCTTCCTTCAGAGGAACAAGATCCGGCGTCTTCTGCTTGTACTGTGCATACACGCAAGCAGACGATGAGAACAGATACTTCTGTACGCCGTTCTGCTTGCTGGCGTCCAGCATGTGCGCGTTGATAAGGATGTTGTTTTTGGAGATCTCCGCCAGGAACGACGTGATATAGCCGATGCCGCCCATATCGGCAGCCAGGTTGTACACCTGATCGATGCCCTGAGTGGCCGTCAGGCAGTTCTCCCAAATGCGCAGATCGAGAACCTGGAAGTCATCCGCCGCGGAAACTTCGTACTCCGGACGCTTGATATCAACCCCGCGTACCCAGTGGCCGTCAGCCTTCAGGCGCTTTACCAAGTGATGACCGATGAAACCACCTGCCCCAGTTACCAGAATGCGAGTCTTATTTGCCATGCGTTTACTCCCCCAGTGAGTTAATTGTTGTCGGTTGACAGTTTGTGAAAAACACTTGCCGTACTTCTCTGTGGAACCAGAACGTCTTCGGGCCCTAACCTGCGCAACTGTACGCCAGGTCGAAGCTCGATCTTCGGATATGTCCGGATGAACTCGGCGTACCCCAAAATTGCAAAATAGAGCAGCGGACAATGCCACGCCAGTTCGTCATTGAAGAACGAGTGCATCGTCAGCATGCCCAGCAGCGCAAACAGTTCAATCGCTAACTGGCGCTGCTCCGCAGTGAAGATGTCGCTGCGAATGCAGCGAATCAGATACCACCATGTGAGGATCAATGCCGCGGCAAATGGGATCAAGCCCCAGAAACTGGTGCCGATGACGACTTCGATCCAGTCGCTGTGCATCATCGACGCCGTACCCACTCCGAGTTTGCCGAGCACGGCGAAACGCCCGGCTGCATAGGCTCCCAGCCCGGTCATGGGATGGTGCGACAACTGTTGCAAACCAAATTCCCACCAACCTGTTCGGCCGCTGAGCGTGCCGATAGCCCCTTCGGCCTGGTCGCGGTTGAATGCGTTTAGGGCGGCATCGTAGCTGGTTTTGGGAAGGTCAGGTTGGACCGCTACCAGCACAGCCAACACAGGCGCAAACACGATCGTTGCCCAAATCGCTTTCTTCCGGAGAGGCTTGGAGCAGACTACGACCACTGCGACGGCGAACACGAAGGCAGCCTCAGCATTTCTGGTCTTGGACAGAACCATGGAAACAATGCCGAAGACGAAGAGCAACAGATACCAGGCGCGATTCCGGGCCTGCCCAAAGGCAGGCAACAACCGGCAGAATGAAATGATCGACAGCACGGCCCCCGAGGTCCCCACGCTGTTGGACGCTTCCACCGGAAAGACTCCAGTCAGACGACCGCCGTCCATTGCATCTGTGGGCCAAATCGGAAGATTGATCCAAACCCCAACCAGCGAAAGACCATAGAAGGTCAGCGTCCAGTTCACCAGATTTTCGTACGTGAAAAAACCTTCCGCACTAGCAACAACGGCAGCCAACAACGAGACGTCAGCCAGGAATTCCAGCGATTTGTAAGCCGTCCACGCCGCATTGACCGACCACGCACAGGAAGCCACCGACACCAGACAGTAAATCGCCAGTGCACATGGAATGCCTCGGAATAACGAACCCAGCCAGTTCGGCTTTTTCAGAATCAGGCGCGTGATCAGCGTGATCGACACAAAAGATTCTGGCAAGATCCGCAGCATCGCCCAGCCGTCGATCAGATTTCCCTGACCCATGCCCACGTCACGGATTCGAAAGACCATCGTGCTGATGTAGATGCAAAGCCACAACGGATGCCACCAGCTCCAGTTTCGAGCCAAAAGCTTCGCATTCGCCACTGCCGTCGGGAATGCTTTGATGACCAGGGCAATGCCGGGAATCCCGGCGATAATTACACCCGCAACGATCAAGCCGCCATATTCCGAGGACCCGGCGAAGAACGTGAGACCCAAGGAAATCGAAAAACCGATGAGAACAAAAAGCGCGAGCAACCACAGCGTGCTGCGCTCTACTCGGTTTTCCCTCGCCTGCTCTGGATTCCCGTAACTCATCTTCCCTCTTTCAGAGCCTGCAAGATTCCGTAGTACGCGGGCTTCTTGCCGTACTGCTCGTCAAACAACACCGGCTTTGCATTCGGCATATTCTTCCAATCCGAAGTGCGCAGCCAGCTGTACCGGTCGGCGATTCCCCACGTCATGAATCCGATGCAATTCGAATCTTTCAAGCAGGTGTGCACGATGTTGTAGAAGACTTCCTTCTGCTTGTTGAAGGCTTCCGGTGTATCGTCCGTTCCCTGATACACGTCCATCTCGGTGATGTGTACCTTCACGCCCGCTTCCCGTGCCTTTGCCAGAAAGTCCTTGAACTCGTCCAGATACGTCGGCCGAAGTTGCGGAAGTTCCCAGTGCATCTCGGTTCCGACTACGTCGATCGGAGCACCCTTTTTCTTCACCCGGTTCACCAGAGACCAGAACTCGTCTGCACGCTCTTTATCGATCCCGCCTTGACCGAACGTGTCATTCAAAAGCAGGAGTGCATTCGGATTCGCCTCGCGGGCATACTGGAACGCCTTCACGATGTAATCGTCATCGCCTAAAACGCGCGACCAGCACCCGTTATGCGTGGGATTGGTCGGCTCATTCACGACTTCCCACGAGTAATAGGTGTCTCCTCCGTGCCGAACCACCGCCTGGATGTGCTCTTTCAAAATGCCGTCCAGATCCTTCGCCGACCATCCGCCGCACTGCGCGGTGTTGAAGCGCATCCACGGACCTGTCTGCATGTTGCGGTACACCAGGCAATGCCCCATGAGCTTCATCTTGTGCTGCTTGGCGAAGTCTATGGCCTCGTCCATCGCGTCCCAATCAAAGTGGCCGCGCTCTGGCTCGGTCAGGTTCGGAAATACAATGGAAACCCCAGCGTTAAACTCTTTCCCCATGACTGGCTTGTACTGCGGATCGCGATTCCACATGCGGCCCTGAATCGTCGTGCCGACCCAGAACCCCATCGGGTCAGCAGCCTGCCGCAGTGTTCCGCTGTCGTTCGCCGCTTCCTTTTTCTGGGACACTGCCAGGGGGACAAGTGTCAGTATCATCGCCAGAAACAGGCCCGTTTTCTTCCTTACTTCAGTCATATCTTGGATGGTTACCTGTTTCCGATTACCCGCGTGCGCCAGCCATTTCGGCCGGAACTTCTTGCGTGAGTCCCGCCGGATATCCGGCGCGCACCAGCGCTTCGCCCGCATACTTCGTCACCATTTCGATCTGTGCCATGCTCAACTTCTCGCGCCAGCCGCCGACCGACCCGCTGCGCACGAAACGCGCATCTTCGCGATCGAGGTTGTGCTTGCGCAGAAGAGTTCCCTTCCCGAGCGTCGCCCCCGACTTCTTCGCCTTCTCTTCCTTCTCGCGCATGGCCCGCAGCGAGTTGTTCTCGATCGCCTTGCGGATTTGCTCACGATCACGCTCGATTCCCAGAAAGTTCAGCATTTCAAGCAGGCCATTCTCGGTATCGCGGCGTAGATCTTCGTATCGAACTACGAGCAGGTTTCCGTTCTTCGCCAACGGACAGTTCACCCAGGAATCCACATGCGATTGCCATGATCCGAAGCGCGTCACTTTGCCTTTAAGGAATGACTCGATATAGCCATCCATTCCCTTGCCATTGTCGAAATACTGCGAGAATCCCATTTCTTTATCGCGAGCCCAGTTGGAAAGCATCACATCGCGCAGATCGCGCATAAGATACACAGCGCGCCTGTATTCCGGGCGGTATTGGTGATGGGTCTTGATGAAGCGTCCGCCATTCGGGAGCACGTGTTCCGCATTCTCGTGCGTGCCCAGTTCCGGCAAAAGCTGGTTCACATTGAGGAATCCGGCGGTATCGTTGGTCAGTACTTCGAACAGCACGAACCGCAGCCAGGTATTTCCCGACCGTTCGAACGACGCAAACATCACGTCGTTATCATTCAGTCCGCGATTCTCCCACCATGATTTGGGAGCGCGCAGTTTCGTGCGGGAGGCCCTGAAACGGAGTGTTTTCACTGTGTTCATCGCTTAGCTTTCCCCTTGGAGAACCGGATTCGGTAATGCCGTAACATTCGACTTGCGCTGGAGGATGTACAGCGAAATCACGAAGGCAGCGATATTCGCCACGATGAAGCTGGCGACCACGCCCCAAAGACCGAACATCTTCGTGGCTGGTACGCCGATGACTAACGAAAGAACGCTCGCGACCACGCGCGCGTAGAAAATCGAGTCCGGAGATTCGATGGCCCGCAGCAAAATGGCCGGACCGAAGGCAGCGCTCCACATGGTTGTCCCGATCGCGACATAGGGAATCAGTGGCGCAACTTCCATGTACTTGCCGCCATACAGAATGTGGAACGCGACACCTTTGAACGGAATCAGCAGGCCCCAGTACGCGACGGCTCCGCCCACGAATAGCAGCGTAATGCGACGAACGAGCGGTCCGGAACTCGAGATTCCCTTCTCGCGGCAGACCCGCGCTGCGTAGGGCAGGAACAAGATCGCCAACGCCGTGTAGCTTTGCTCCAGAGGCAATGAAAGATTCATCAACGCTTTCAGCTGTCCGGCAGCAGCCATCCCCGAAAACGCGCTGACCAGCGGGTAGTACATGTAATACGGGATCCAGGTGACTACCGAAACCGCCAGCGCCCACCGTCCGTACTCCCAATGCTTGTGCCAGGCCTGAGCGGCGGTCGGCGCATCGACCGTGTCGGGCGGCAATACTTTCTTGATCTGCCACAGCAGGAAAAGTCCGGTGCCCAAGGCGCCAATCGCCATCAACAAGTACGCCGAAAAAGGCGAGACCTGATGCTTCCTGTAAGCAACGATCAGCCCGCCGTTCACCAAGACGAAGTAGATGAACGCTCCCATGGCAGCGCGCGCCGGAGCCAGATTCATGTAGTAGGAGCGGCGCAGCAGCCAGAAGAACAGGATGCATGGCGAGGCAATCGCAACGCCCGCCAGCGCACCGGGTAATCCATCTGCCTTCCCCATCGCGTAAACCACAGCAGCAGAGCCACCGAGCAGAACCAGGCCGAATACCGTAACGACCAACTGAATGCTGAGCAGTGCCTTCATGTACCCACGAAGGCAATAACGATAAGCCGAACCACTGAAGACCGCCTGTGGCTCCGAGAGCAACGACTGATATACGTACGACAGCAGGAGAAATACCGAGAAGGCGAGCGAAAACGCTCCGTACTCGACAGGCATCAGCCAGCGCGCGAGCAGGATTCCAATCAGAAAATTCGATCCCGAGATCAGACCCTGATCAAGAATCGCCAGGCCACCCTTGGTCGCCCAGCGCCCAGCCTTGCTCGCGAGATTGCCCCGATCAATGTCGGCACCGCCCTGAGCAACTCCCATCGAAGCCGCTTCCGTAGCGCACTCGGGGTCCAGCACCTGTTCTGTGTTCGATGAACTCATTCTTCTTCGCTGATCTCTGCTGAGAATTTCTAGACGCCGCTACTTACGAGGGAGTTTTCGTTGACGCACTGAGCCAGAGCTTCGGCCAGTTCTTCGGCCAGAAATCTCACCTGTGGCTCCTTGAGCAAGCTGAGGTGATCGCCGCTGATTTCGCGCAATTCCACGCCATGTCCAGCCATTCGCCACCAGATGGCGTACGGGTCATTCAAGCTGCCCGCCGATTTTTCCCGTACGCGGAACAGAGTGACACGCCCGTTGTAGGGCTGAACATCGTATGCCCCGGCTGCCTTCGAGCACGCCTGTCTTACGTTACGCAGGGCACGCGGGAGGAATCGCATTTCAATTCGCTTGCGCAGCGTCATAAGCACGAAGCTACCCTTCTTCATCAAAAAGCCCAAACGCTCTGTGAGAGGAAGACTCATCAGGCTCTTAATCTGCTCCGCGCGCGTCTCGTTTTTGCCCGGATAGGAATCGAATAACGCGAGCAGCGCGACTTGCTCTCCTTGCGCTTCGAGCATCTGCGCCATCTCGTACGCGACAAGGCCGCCGAATGAGTAGCCGCCAATGCGATACGGGCCTCTCGGCTGAACTTTGCGAATTTCCTGAATGTAGCGCGCCGCCATCTCCGGAACGCTGGTCAGACACTCACGTTTCCCGTCAAGACCTTGCGGTTGCAGCGCATAGAAGGGCTGGTCATTGCCGAGATGCCGCACCAGATCGCGGAAGCCCAGAACATTGCCCCCGACCCCGTGTACACAGAAGAAAGGAGGCCGCGACCCTTCCGGCTGCAAAGGAACCAGAGACGACCACACGCTCGACTCTTCCCCGCGGCTCATCGCCCGCGCCAATTGCTCGATCGTGGGCGCCTGCAATAATGCCGCCAGCGGAAGCCGCTCCCCGAGTTGCTGCTCAATCCGATGCATCAGACGAGCGGCCAGCAGCGAGTGACCGCCCAGTTCAAAAAAGTTATCGCGAATGCCGACTGGCCTTTTATCGAGAACAATTTCCCAGATCGACGCCAGCTTGCTCTCCAGTTCATTGCTCGGCGGAACATACTCTTGAGTCGCCGCGAAGTCTGCCGCCTTCGGAGCGGGCAGGGCTCGCTTATCCACCTTGCCGTTCGGAGTCTTCGGCATCGCTTCGAGTAGCACGACCGCAGCGGGCACCATATACGCGGGCAATTTCTGCTTGAGATACGTCCTCAGTTCGCTCGCCGTAGGCACTTGCTCGCGCGACGGCACCAGATAAGCAACCAGGCTCTTTTCACCGGATGAATTCTCCCGTGCAGTGACCACGACCTCATGAACGCCCTTATGCGCACCCAGAACCGCTTCGATCTCTTCCAGTTCCACGCGATACCCGCGGATCTTCACCTGGTCATCAGTACGCCCCGCAAATTCAATCTCGCCATTCGGCAAATACTTCGCCAGGTCCCCGGTCTTGTACATCCGTGCTCCAGGCTCGGAGCTGAACGGATCGGCAACAAACTTTTCAGCCGTAGATTCCGGACGGTTCAAATATCCGCGCGCCAAGCCAGGACCCGAAACATAAAGGTCACCCGCGATCCCGGCAGGCAAAGGCTGCAAGCACTTGCTCAGGATGTAAATCTTCGTGTTCGCAATAGGCCGCCCAATCGGCAGCACTGCCGGAAGCCCTTCCGTTTCCTCGGGCTCATACGAGCTCACGATGACGCTCGTCTCGGTCGGTCCATAGGTGTTGACCCACCGGACCCTCGAGCCAGCCAGCTTCCGCCAAGTCGCCAGTGCGCCGGACTGAGCCTTCTCGCCGCCCACGATCACCAGCCGCAGACTCCTCGGCAATTTAAGCGAGGATTCCGCAAGCTCGCGAACGAGTTCATGCCAGTACGCCGTCGGAAGATCGAGAGCGGTGACATGGTTCTCATCGACCCAGCGCAGGAAATCTCCCACGGCCAGTGATGCGTTTTCTTCCCGCACGATCAACCCGCCGCCCGCAATCCATGTCGGGAAGATCTCTTCGATGGCAATGTCAAACGAAATCGATGCGAACTGCGCCATGCGATCGGATGAACTCATGCCGAACAGCTTGGACGCCGCGACATTGTGATTCACCAACCCGGCGTGCTGCAGCAGAACTCCACGCGGCTTGCCGGTCGAACCCGACGTATAAATAACGTAGGCCAGATTCTCGGGCTCAACGCTGCTGCGAACATTCTCGCGGCTCTCATCCGCAAACAACTTCCAATCCGGATCGAGATTAACTACTTCCGCATCGAAGTCCGTCACTTCCGAAAGCAACCCAGGCTGAGATAGCACGAGCGGCGTTTCGGAATCCGTGAGCATGTAGCTCAATCGCTCTTTCGGATAAGCCGGGTCCAGCGGCACGCATGCCGCTCCAGCTTTCAGCACAGCCAGCAGCGCCACCGGAAGTTCCAGTGAACGCCGCAAGCAGATTCCGACTCGGGATTCCAGGCCGATTCCATGCTTCCGCAGGAAACGCGCCAGTTGGTTCGCGCGCTCGTTGAGTTCGCGATAGCTCAGCCGCTTGCCCCCGTGCTCAACGGCGATAGCATCCGGAGTCCGCGCGACCTGCGCTTCCACCAACTCGTGCACGCAAAGTTCGCGTGGATAATCGACTTCCGTCTGATTCCATTCGCAGCAGTTGCTGCTGTTCCCGGCCTGTAAGCATGGGCAGCAGCGAGATCTTCTGCTCCGGATCGGCAACGATTCCCTCGACCATCGTGATGAAATGGCCAACCATCCGCTCGATAGTCGATTGGTCGAAAAGATCAACGGAGTAAACAAATCTGCCTTCGACCTCGTCGCCACCATCGTTCCACTCCAGCTGCAGGTCGCAATTCGCAACACTTCCGGAAACCAGATGCTTCGGTCCAGCCGACAACGCCACCTGATAAAGCTGACTCGATCCATTGAGCAGATCACCCAACAGATCTTCGACCACAAAGTCTCCGTGCGCCTGCGCCGCCTGCACTGCTGTGGCGATGCGGGATAATACCTTACGAAAGCTCGCATCACCTTCCACCGAAATGCGCAACGGAAGATGGTGTGCCGCCTTACTTGCCAGCGTGCCGATCACGAAATCGCTCTGGCTGGTATAGCGGTGAATGAACGCCCCGAAGCAGGCAATGGCTGTCGCCGGCACACTTGATTGCTCAACAGCAGCAAGCTGCCGGATCCCACTTGAAACGCTTGGCGAAAGCGCGAATTCAAAGTCAGCGGTCCGGTTCCGACTCACAGACCGCGGTCGATCCGTGGGCAACTGCAGCACAGGAATTCCACCTTCGAATTGGCGCTTCCAGAATGCCTTAGCACCCGCGATCTGATCTGCGCGCAGCGCGCCCCGCATCGGCGTATTCTCCGAAGCTTCCGGCATCCGTGTTTGAAGGTCCATCGACATCGCGTTTGTCTGATTCCCGCTTCCTTGCACTGCTACTCCATTACAGACTTTCGTATTGCCTTACGCCGCTCCCGACCCCCTCAGTACTGCCGGTACTGTCTTCGCCAGAATTTCCAGATCGAGCCACAGCGACCAATTGCGAATGTACTGCAGATCCAATTCCATCCACTTCTCGAATGTTGTCGAGCTGCGGCCCTTGATCTGCCATAGGCAGGTGATTCCCGGACGAACGCTGAAGCGCTTCCGCTGCCAATCGCCGCAGTGGGTTTCGAACAGTTCGTAATCTCGGACCTGCAGTGGGCGCGGACCGACGAGGCTCATCTCGCCCTTGAGAACGTTGAACAGTTGTGGCAGTTCGTCGATGCTGGTCTTACGCAACAAGGATCCAATCAGCGTCACTCTCGGATCCTTTTTGATTTTGAAGACTGCACCGTTTGCCTCGTTCAAGTGCTCGATGTCTTTCAAGCGCGCTTCCGCATCCACGACCATGGTCCGGAACTTGTAGATGTTGAACATCCGCTTGTTCAGACCCAGACGCTTCTGCACGAAAAAGATTGGTCCCGGCGATGTCAGCTTCATCAGCACTGCCGTTAGCAACATCACGGGCGAGAGGAGAATAATGGCGATCAGCGACACTACAATGTCGATCGCTCGTTTGATTAACAGTCCCCAGAAATCAGTCACGGTGGTTTCATGGCTGATCAGGGGGTCGCCATCGAGTTCAGCTGTGGTGTGGCGAGCTTCTTTCAGGTCAAAGATGTTGGGCAGGAACCGAACAATGATTCCCTGTTGCTCGCAGGCGGACGCGATGCGTGATGCAAAAGTGTGAAACGAACGGATTGGCAGGGCCAAGACGACTTCGTCTACCACGTTACGCCGCACGTAAGCCGGCAGGGCATCCAGATCGGAAACCAGCGGTAATCCCTGCTTCTTGAACTCTTCCAATCCAATCCAGTCTTCGTCGGCAAAACCCAGAATTCGATAGCCCAATTCCGGCTTGTGTTGAATGCGCTCCACTAACTCCAGAGCTCGGGGGTTTGTCCCGATTACCAGCATGTTGCGGAGATTCTTGCCGTGGCGGCGCGCGTACGCCAGCAACTCCCGGATGATCGTCCGAGTCAGGACCACCATAACGGTAGTCATCACCCAGAAGATCGCCAGAAACGACCGGTTCACCACCCAGATGTGGAACATCAAGCCGAATGCCGCAATCACTGCGGTTCCTAGCGTCGTTGCCCGGGCAATATCCCAGATCTCGTCCCAGCGGCTGTTTAAGCGCCTTGAGCCATACAAACCGAACACGTTGAACAGCACGTGCCAGATCACGGCAAAACTCAGGAACAGAATCAGGTTCCCGAGCTTCACCCGCATCTCAAAGAACTCCGCCAGGCTGAGCCTACCCACCCGGTGATAGAGCGGCAGAGTGGAAACAGCAAAAGACACCATCATCAACAGCAAGTCAAACAGCTTGAATCCACTGGAGTAGATTTTGCGGCCGATGTGCATAAGAAATCCTGAGAAGAATCAGTACTGCATTACCCTTGTGCGGAACCCGGTGGAGGAGGTCTTTCGTGGTTTCTTGCGCAGCGTGCCCCACGCCCGCTGCGCGCTTGGTCGTTTACATCTACTACTTCTTCGCCTTCGAAAGCACGAGCTTCTCAATCGCGTCGATGCTCTCCAGATTGTCGTGCGTGATTTCTTCGTCGCCGACGCGGACGTTAAACGTCTCCTCCAGAAACGCAACCAGGCGGAAGATCCCCATGGAATCGATGATGCCGTTCTTGGTCAGGACTTCCGAGTCTGTGATCTGGTCGATGCCCTTGGTCTTCGCAAACTCCTCGAGCACATACTCGCGGATGCGATCTTTCACTTCAGCGGACTGAATCATTTTCCATCTCCCCGTTTGGAATGAATTTGCCACTCAACTCGACAGCGGAACTGCTTTACTTAAGCTCTGACTGCGCCCGTTGGCTCCGAGGCCAGCTTCACTCGATCGATCTTCCCGGTCGAGGTCTTGGGCAACTCGTCATACAGATCGACAAGCTCCGGAATCATGTACTTCGGCACACGCGAGGCGCAGTACTGCTGCAACTCGAGCACTCCGAGAGAGCCCGGAATATGTGGAACCACGACGGCCCGAATTCGATTGCCGATCACTTCATCAGGCACCGCCAAAACGGCTGCTTCCCGAACTCCCGGATGGCTCAGCAGTGCGCTTTCGATTTCCCCCAGCTCGATGCGATATCCACGGCTCTTGATCTGGCTGTCGCGGCGGCCCTGGAAGTAGTAGTTGCCGTCCTCGCCGACGGTCACGATGTCGCCCGTGCGGTACATCTTCTCTTCGAAGTTTTCCTGGAAATGGTTGGGCACAACCATCTTGTGAGTCTTCTCGGAATCCGCCCAGTACCCATAGGTCACCGACGGCCCGCGCACGTACAACTCGCCAGCCTCGCTTTTTCCGGCAAGTCTGCCTTCCGGAGTGACCGAGAAACACTCCGTATTCGCACAGGCGACCCCGATGGGCAACTTCTCCATACTGGCCAACCGCTCGCGCTCAACCCTGTAAAAGGTACATACGTTTGTTTCAGTTGGACCGTAAAGGTTGTACAGCTCGCTGCTTTTTGAAATTTCGGAGAGCTGCCGCAGATACTTCATGGGAAAAACTTCTCCCGCAAACAGAATCACGCGCAGGCTGTTTAGCTTCTCAGCTGTCAACCGGCCATGCAGCAGAAGCAGCATGAGGGCTGAGGGTACCGAGTACCAGATCGTGATCTTCTGAGTTTCGATGAAGTTCGCCAGGCTGGTCGGGAATAGCGCCAGATCTTCGGTGATGAGATAGACGGTCGCCCCTGCTTCCAGTGTGTTGTAAACGTCGAATACCGAAAGGTCAAAGTGCAGTGGAGCATGGTTCGAGAGCCGGTCCCCGTTGCGAACGTGAAACTCCTCCGCGCACCATTCCACGAAAGTCAGCGCGTTTTGGTGGGTCAGCATGACGCCCTTCGGCCGCCCTGTCGAACCGGACGTATAAAGGATGTAGGCGAGGTCCGTCTCTACCAACGCGACCTGCGGAGCGTACGATGCCGGATACTCGGAAAGCTGAGACCAGGCAATCAGATCCGTACCGTTTCCTTCCCCCTCGGTCAGCACGCACGCCTCAAGCAGTCCCAGTGTCTCGGGACTTAACTCTTTCCGCTTGTCGGCATTTGTGATCAGAATCCGCACTCCGCAATTGCTGATGATGTAGCCAACCCGGTCGGCAGGAGCCTGCGGATCCAGAGGAACGTAAACGCCGCCTGCCTTCAGCACGCCCAGCATGCTAACGATGGATTCCACGCACTTCGGGAAGAACAATCCAACGCGATCGCCCTTCTGAATTCCCCGTTGCCGCAGCTGATGCGCCAACTGGTTGGAGCGCTCGTCCAACTCACGATAGGTAATGCTTTTCCCCCGAGCCCACACCGCCGGCTTTTCCGGATACGCTTTCGCGCTTTTCGTCAGCAGTTGTTGCAGTACGTATGCCATGATTCAGGACCCAGCCCCATTTAGGATTTACCACCCCAACAACTCACAGCCCGTAATAACTCGAGATGATGACCCGGTGTATCTCCGAGGTTCCCGAGTAGATCGTCCCCGCGATCGCATCGCGGAGTTCCCTCTCCAGTTCGTACTCGGTCATGTAGCCATATCCGCCGTGCAACTGAATCGCATCGAGGCAGCTTTTCACGCAGGCTTCCGCCACGTACAACTTCGCGATCGATGCCTCGCGAATCGGGTGCCGTCCCTGGCTTTTCAGCCACGCCGCCTTGTACAGTGCCAGGCGCCCCGTTTCGAGACGCACATCCATATCGGCGATTTTGTTGTTGATCGCCGGAAACTTTCCGATCGGCTCCCCAAACTGCTTGCGCTCCTTCGCGTACTTGATGCAGGTTTCCATGATCCGCTGCATCGCGCCCAGATGGCTCGCCAGAATGCAGATTCGCTCCCACTCCATGGAGGAAGTGAAGACCGCCTGGCCGCCGAATTCTTTCCCCAGCAAATTCGATACCGGAATCTCGCAGTCCTGCAGCGATAATTCCGCCATGGGAGAAGTGCGCAATCCCATCTTGTGCAACTTCTTGCCCACGGTGAAACCCGGAGTTCCCTTGTCCACCAGGAACGCCGTCACTCCATTTGGACCGCGGCTCGGATCCAGGTTCGCGAACACAATGGTGACGTCCGCATCGGGCGCGTTGCTGCTGAACGTCTTCGAACCGTTCAGGATGTACTTGTCGCCCTTCTTTTCAGCGCGGGTTTTAAGGCTGTACGCGTCAGATCCGGAACCTGGCTCCGTCATCGCGTGCAAGCCCAGTCCACCGCTTACCAGTCCCGGGAGATATTTCCGTTTCTGTTCCTCCGTACCAAAATTCCAGATCGGAATCTCCGAACTCCACATGTGTGCGTTGATCGAGAACAGCAGACCGTTGTCAGCGCAGCCATAGCCTAATGCTTCGAGCGCGCAGACCGTCGTGAGCGTGTCGGCTCCGCCTCCGCCGTATTCAGTCGGAATCGGCAATCCCTGGATGCCGAAGTTTGCGCACTTTTTCCATAACTCCCAGGAAAACTGCTCGTTGCGATCGCGCGAGATGACGTCATCTTTCAATTCTTCGCGAGCAAATCGCAAAACCTCCTTACGAAACGCCGCCTGTTCCTCACTCCATGCAAAGTCCAAGGTCTCTTCTCTCCTGTATCGATCTGGCCCACGTACCTCAGGCTTTGTTACGCCGAAACGGAAGCGGGGGAACGTTCGGTTGTTGCTTTTGCTGCCATCGCAGGTGCTGGTTGTACTACTGCAGCCGGCGCCTTTGCGGGAACTGCTGCCGGTGCAGTCTTCTTGACGAATCTCTGGGGACGTCCACCCGGCAACTTGATACGCGCCGGAACTCCCATCACCATCAGGTTGTCGCGAACATCCGTGAGCACGAGGCTGTTGGCGGCAATTACTACATTGCTACCGATTTTGGCATCCCCGACCAGTTTGGCTCCGGGGCCGAAATAGACGTCGTCGCCGATACCGCGGCATGCGTGGGAAATCAGGCATCCGGTAGCGATCGTGAAATTCTTCCCAATCTTGGTCTTACCCAGGTTAATGGCGTAAACGGAATGAATTACGAACCCCGGTCCGATCTCTGCATGCACATCGATATGTACGCTTGTCAACAACTCGGCGAACTTGCGGACGAACAATCCTGCAATCCGCAACAACAACCCGATCACCGGAATGCGCACGCCCAGCGCCCAATGCCCAAACCGGTACGCAATCACCGGCCACGTCGAGTGGCGAACGCAAACTTCGATGCGGTGCTTCAGACTGGGCTTCCATCCGTCAGGACGGGCCTGGTACATCGCCCTGCTAATGTCTTCCTTGAGGTAAGCGAACATTTCTCTCCCTAGAATTTGCGATAACTAGAGTTTGCGATAAATGGATTCCGGTACCGGGAAGGTGCGCTGGTTCAACACGGCGCCTAATACCCGAACATTGGCGACTTCGAGATCGCGAACCGCCTTGCGTGCCGACTCGCGGCGCGAAGCATTCGCCCGCAGCACAAGGATGATCCCTTCCGCACTCCGTCCGAGCACCACACTCTCCTCACCGGATTCAATCGGAGGCGCATCGATCAGAACGAAATCAAACTCGCGTTGCAGTTCCGGAAGCAGAGCACGCATCCGGTCGGAGCTCAACATCGTCTGCATGCCCTCAACCTGCGCTCCGCAACTGAGCAGCCACAAGTTTGGACGCGTCAGCGAAGTTACGAATCTGCGGATCGGTTCCGTAACCTGAAGGGCATCGGTCAGCCCGTAATGGTTCGGAACACTGAATTCGCGATGCAGACCGGGCGAGCGCAGATTCGCATCCACTACGCACACCGAACCCGAAACCTGAGCTGCCAATACCTCAGCCATACGCGCGCAAATCCAACTGCAGCCGTTGCCCGCTTCCATAGCAGAGACCACTACCATGCGGCCGCGGCCTGAACCCGGTGTCATGAATACGCGCTGCACCAGTTTGAACATCTCGTCGCGCTGCGCCTCTTCCATCTTCAATTGCAGGGGCTGCAGTTCGACTGGCGCCGAAGTTACCTTTACCACCGGTTCTTCCAAGGCAGTGTCAATCTGCGCAGGGGCTTCGAACATCTCTCGTTCCCTGCCTAGATTCTGTAACAACTCGAAATTTCTGCTCATAAGGTTCTCGTCGTAGCTCTAGTCTCGTGCTCTGTTGTTCAGGGTTACGGCTTACGCGGACTGTCGTTCTCCGTTGCCACGCCAATTGTGGAGCAAGCGCGCAAGATCGCGCATGTGCTCGATCGCTTCTGCCGGACTCAGGGAATCTTTGGGATCGCCCTTAGCCACCATTGCGGACTGCACGTATCCTCGACCGGTTTCCGAAAGCTCTTCCACCGGGCTGAACGGATCGCTGCTCTCGGTACTTGTACTCATCATGCGACGCGGAGAAGCCACGTCGGTTACGAAGCGACTGATATCCAAATCGCGGATGACCTCGTGGACCATGCCCGCATCCACCGTCTTTTTGCGCAACGCGCAGGCCAGTGAAAGCGCGTGGAAGCAATAGTTGTTGATCTGCCGGGGGATTCCCTCGCTCACCTGCGAGATGACCTCGAGAGCATCCGGGGTAAACACTTGGCTCCCGGCATATCCCGCAACTTTCATCCGATGTTCGATGAGACGTCCCACTTCATCGGCGCTCAGCGGACTCAATCCGCTTACCGAAGTGATGCGTTGCCGCAACTGGATCAACGACGGGCTCGCCAGCTTGTCAGCTAATCCCGGCTGTCCTACCAGGATGATCTGCAGCAATTTCGCCTGCGGCGTCTCGAAATCGGAAAGCAGTCGAACCGTCTCCAGCACTGTAGGATCGAGGTTCTGCGCTTCGTCAATCACCACGATGAAGCGCTTCCCCGCCCGAGCTTCCTGCACCAGGCAACGATTGAACTGCTCGTGCATGCGAACGAAATCCTGCGAGTCAGTTTCAATGCCGATTTCCGCCAGCAGGAACCGCATAAACTCGCGCGAACTACACTGTGTCTGGAACAGAAACGCGGTGCGCGCCGTGCGGTCAAATTTCGCCAACAGATGAAACAACAATGTGGTCTTTCCCATTCCTGGTCTCGCGATCAGGGATAAGAATCCGCGATTGGCCTCAATTCCGTAGTACAGAGATGCCAAAGCTTCGCGATGGCCCGGCCCCAGATAGAGGTACCGCGGATCCGGAGTCACCCCGAACGGCTGTTCTCGAAGACCGAAAAAGTCTAGAAACATCGATCGTTATCCTCGTTCCTCGATGACGGTACCCGCTGCACCGGCCTCGTAGTGAACCTCTTCTGTGGGACTGCTCTCGCTGCTGTGGTTTCCGTTTTCGTTGCCGTTCCCGTTTCCATTGCCGGCGTACAACGTTCTGCTGTCGTAGTCGTAATGGAGAGGAACGGCGGCGAGAACTGGAATTCTCAGCTCGCTCATCACTTCCGAAGGAGTACGGAACGACTGGTCGGCATAATCGATCGCGAAGACAACGCCCAAGCTCACAGCCGCTGCCAGTAGGATTCCCACAAGAGCAAAGATGAGCGGAGACCGCGTTGGAATACTCGGAAGTGCAGGAGTTTCCACGATCGAAACGTTCAACAGACGATTCCGATCGAGAGCGTCTTCGATACGAGCTTCCTCTTTCTTCTTGGTGTAGAGGAGGTAATTGCCTTCGTCTTCCTTGGCGGTACGAGCCAGGTCTGCCTGCTCAATCCCCTGTTGCTCTAGTTCCTTGGACTGATTTTCGTAGTTATTGATGACCGAACTCAGGGCAATCTCACGGGCCTCATAGCCGGCCAGATCTGCTTTTGCCTTCGCCAACTCGCCACTGATCCAGGTGTAAGTCTGGTTCTGGTCCGTGGTTTCTTCTTTCACTGGCGTCGCTTCTTCTTTCGTGAGGGCCACGCGCGTATCGCTCAACTGCTTGTCAACTTCCAGGACCAATGGGTAGGTAGGCTGATACTTGGTCAGCAACTCCGTCCGCTTGTTCTCGAGCGTCAGCAAACTTGCTTTCAAGTTTTCGAGAACCTGTGCGTTATCAGTCAGCTTTTTCTGCGTCGTTAAGCGCGCCGGAATCTGCTGTGCCTGCTTCTCCAGGTCCCCAATCCGCTTCTGCGATTCGGCAATGGAAGCACGCGTGGTCGAAAGCGAACCCTTGAAGTCGGCTAATTTCTGAAGCGTCATATCCCGCATGATGGCCGGCGCGACTCCACCCTGCTGGCCGGCGAACTGCTTCAACTTCGCCTCGGCCGCCAACATGTCCTGCCGGTACTTCTCTGCCTGCTGGTCGAAGAACTCGAATTGTCCGGATGGATTATGAACGTCGAGGTGCTTCTGCAGGTACGCATCATCCAGCGTAGCCAGAACTTTCTGCGCTACCTTCGGATCCTTAGACTCGTACGCAATGCTGATCACATTCGTCTTCTTCAACACTTCGAGTTGAAGATCGGAGCGCAGATCGGCGACGGCCTTGTCCGTGCGGTTCTGCTGCGTCTGCCAGGGATGAAGAATCGCGGAAAGCGCCTTCTTCTTATCCAGCCCGCAGGTGGTCACAACTTTCCGCAGAACGTCTGAACTCGTAATCAGCTCGATTTCGGAGTTGATCTCTTCTTCGCTCACCGTGTCGTGAACGGTCATTGGAGCGTTTGACTCCGGCGAAATGACGGGATCGATGCGCTCGCGCTTTACCAGAAGCTTGGTCTCCGCTTTGTACTTCGATGGCAGGAAGAACGACGAGAGTCCCACCCCAACCAGCACTCCCACGAAGCACAAAACCAGAACTCTCTGATGCCGAAACCCGATCGCAGCCACATCCCTCGCCGTGAACGAATATGTCCTATGGCTGTACCCGCTTAATGCTTCATTCATATGATCTCCGTCATTCCTTCTCAATCTGTGCGCGTCCACTGATCTGCCTCGGCAACCTACGGAATCTGCAAGGGGAGGTATGTACCCATGCTCAGGTTGGGGATAAACCGGTCGATTTTCGAGTACGTGTTCTTTGGAACCAGAAGCATGTCGCCCGGGTGCAGAATCGGATCTTCCCGAAGATCGTGCGACTTCTGCATCTTCTTCACGTCAATCAGCTTCGCTTCTGTCCACTGGTCATCCACCCGGCGGAACAGCACGACTTGCGAGTGCTTCGCGCTCGACTGGAACCCTCCGGCAATAGCGATTGCCTGGGTGAGTGTCGTGTTCCCGTGCATTTCGTACTTGCCGGGCTTGGCCACTTGTCCGTCAGCGACGAAATAGGGCTTCTCGAAATCCTTAAGAACAACAGAAATCGGCGGATTGTTCAGAATCTTCCCGTACGCCTGCTTCAGCGTTTCGGTCAACTCCGGCACGGTCTGGCCAGCAACTTTAATATCGCCCACGCTGCGCAGGCTGACGAACCCATCAGGCTGCACCGCAACCGCCGTTTGATTGAATTCAGGGCTCAGGTCGAAGGTCACATCGAACGTGTCGCCAGGCTCAATCCGATAGCGAGGCGTTCGGTTGCTGAATTCCTTGGTCGATGACGCTTTGCTCGCGTCCGCTGCCGCCGGAGGCGAAGTCATAGCCTGCTGCCCCTGCGCGGCGCATACACCGCAGGCCGCCAGCATCGCCAGCACCAACAGTCTTGGCCTTATCGAAGTACGGATCATTGCCCAACCTCCAGATCTCTTTTGCTTTGCCCGTAACGGGCTCGTGGATATCTTGAAAGCTCCGCCGTCACGGCTCCCAATTCAGCCCTGAGAGTCAGCCTTGAGCATCTCGCCCGGTTCCGACTGCACGCGAGGACGCGGCGTCAAGCCATGCTGGCGAATCTTGTACAGGATTCCGCGATAGCTGATCGACAACAGTTGCGCCGCTTTCCTGCGGTTCCAATTCGTGTACTCAAGGGTTCGGCTGATGGCGTAGATTTCTGCCTCGACCCGCAGGCTGCGGAGTGATGGCGGATTCCCCTGCCCTTTATCAGCCGGAGCGCTGGCGTTACGAGACGTCTTTGCTTTCCCCTGCTGGGAGTCAATCTTCACGACTTTGCTGTCTGCTTCACTCATTTAAATGCACCTCGCAACAACCTCGGACATCGATTAGGGAGAAGATCTAAAGGGGTTCCACGTTGTAGCCGGCCACCCGCACGCTTAGCGATCTCTGGATCAACCCGATCGAGATCACAACGCTGCGATCGCTGTTTTCCGCCGTCAAAATTCCTTCCATTCCGTCCAGCGCGCCCCCGCATACTCGTACCCGCTGCCCTACATGCAGGTACGGTCTCTCTTCATACGCAACCTTGCTGGCCAGAAGAGTGTTGATGTTCTCGATCTCTTGATCGGGGATCGGAACTCCGGAGCCCTGCACACCCACAAAGTTCACGACACCCTGGGTCTGAAGCACCCGTACGCGATCACTTGAGAAGTGATTCACCCGCACAAATGCATAGCCCGAGAACAGAGGCTCTTCCACCTCTTTACGACGATCGCTCCATTGATTGATTTTGGTGACTACGGGGAGGTAGGCCTGGATGCCCTGCTTTTCCAGTTGACGGGCTACCAGTTTTTCGTGGCGGGAACGGGTGCGAACGGCGTACCAGTGAGCGTCCTGCTGGGCGATTCCGCTACAGTCTCCCGGTTGACTGCTGGGTGCCATCTGTTCAACTCCGTTCACAGCTCCGCCCTCTCAGTCCCATTCGGCGCTTCGACAAGGGTCGACGCGTGGACTTATCAGTGATTGCTGGTCAAGCGAGAACCCTTCGCTTGCGGTAGTTAAAGGGGGGATATGACTACCAGTGAATCGCCGCTATGTACGCGGCGTTAAGTCGATCAAGTGGGTCCAATCTATCCAGTCCTGCAAATTCCTGCAATGGGAAGAAAGTGCTAGTGACGAAAGTCCCCTGTGAGGGTAAATCGTTTGTTTTTAGTAGAGAAGAAAGGCTCTAGCGATGAAGATTGCGGAAAACGATTCGCAACACTTTGTCGGATGATGGGTTAACTCCCACCGGAATGCGCACGGCTGCAGACCTTGCCACACCGCGGTTTTCCAGAGAAGTGTGCAGGAACTTTCATCTTGACATGATGATGCTTTGCCGCCAATCTGCACCATGGGTCGGGTTCTGTAGCGACTGCTGTGCTCGCAGCGTCTGTTATTGGATTTTGGGCCAATGTAATACTCTTCGGGTCCCCCCTTCCACGAGGAGTCCAAACACAACTATTCGAAGAAATAGGCATTAGGAGCCACTATGAAACGTTGTTTTGCACCCATTGCACTTTGCCTACTGGCCGGGCTTTGCATGCTTGCTATACCCTCGCACTACTTGAAAAAGGCTGAAGCTGTATGTGCCACCTGTCCGCCGCCACCGCCTCCTCCGCCGACAGTGGGACAATTCGGGGGACCTTTGGCCGGACTCAGCACCAGTATCACCAACCTCTTCAATGGTGGCTATGGCACCTATACCATCAAGTGGGATCCAATCCGCGGTCTCGGTCCCGTCTCGACCCAGCCTGGCTGCTTCACTTGCCATGGTGCGGGGGTTAACGTCCTCACCGGCACTGCCGGAGATACCAGCACCGTAACCGGAACCCGATTCGGCAAGTGGAATTCGGATGGCACTTTCAACTACCTCGACGGCAACGGAACCTTTCCCGAGAACGAAGGCGGCCCCGTGATGCACGGACTTTCGAACGCCGCATTCGGGACTCTTCCCGGTTGCAATCAGATGAAGATCGCCTCCACGAACGGCGCAACGGAATCCGGCACCACGGTGACGATTACCACGACCGCAAGCCACGGTTTCAAGGCAGGTCAGCAAGTTGCGATTCAGAACGTGCCGGTTTCCGGTTACAACGGGACTTTCACCATTGTAAAAATCCCGACCAGCACGACCTTGACCTACACTGCCACTACGTCTGCCCTCGCTCCATCGGGTGGCGGCACGGCTCAAAACCTGCCCCACGAAGTCGTACCAGCCGACGCCACCGTGAACAACGAAGTACGCTCTCCTCAGCTGTTCGGTTTTGGCTTGATCGACAACATCCCGGATTCATCAATTCTGGCGAACGCTGGCGTAACGAAGAAATTTGGGATCACCGGCATCGCGAACATGGTTCCGGACGAGTACGCGGTTGTTCGCCCCGGAAAATTCGGCCAGAAATTGGATGCTGTTTCGCTGTTCCAGTTCACCGCGAATGCTGAGTTCAATGAACTCGGCATTACCACCGACGCGAGTCTGTTTGGCGTTTCCAGCATGTTCAACCAGAACGAACACCTGCCGCAGGGGCTGCCCTATCCCACTGCCTGTCAGCCCGATACCAAGGCTCCACAGGATCCGAATCAGGTCAACATCATCAAGATCACCCAGTTCGAAGCATTGTTGGCCCCGATTCCGCCCCAGCCTCCCACATCCCAAACCACAGCCGGCAAGGCTGTGTTTGAGAACATTGGCTGCAACGTCTGCCACATGGAGAGTTTCACCACTCAGCAGAACGTTAAGCTGCGCACGACCACAGGTGGAGTTACCGCGGTGATTCCATCTCTCAGCAACGTCACGTTCAACCCGTACTCCGACTTCCTGCTTCACGACATGGGATCCGGCGACTCTGGTGGCATTCCGTTCCTGCCTCATGGTGTAGGACAAGCAAGTCTCACCATGTGGCGCACCTCTCCACTCTGGGGTCTGTCGAACGTCCTGGTCAAAGCAGGTGGCTTGATGCACGACAACGGTTCGACGAGCATCGACGCCGCAATCAAAAGGCACGGCGGAGAAGCCGCAACCGTGGTCAACAACTACAAGGGTCTGAACTCAACCGATTCCGCCAACCTGCTGGCCTTCCTCGGCTCACTCTGAGGATTGGTCAGTTGGCAGGCGGTAGCGTGAAGTTGATTTTGATTCGGGTCTGACCTTCAATTGGACGGCCGTTCATAACATTAGGCTGGTATTTCCACTGCCTGACTGCGTGAACGGCCGATTCTGTCAGTAACGGATCTCCCGAGACAATTCCAATTGTTCCCACCGTCCCGTCTGTCAGGACTTGAACATCCAGTACCACTGGACCCTGGATATTCCTGTTGCGAGCTTCCACCGGATATTCCGGATCAACCCGGCGAACGATTCGCACCGCTGGTGCGGAACCTCCAGCACTCAGCTGGGTTGCCGATTCTCGATAGATTACTTTTCCATTCTGAGTAACCAGCAGTCCCCCCATCGGCTCTGAAACGGGACTTACGTTCCTCGCACCAGTTGCGGCGCTCACGCTCGTGCTCTGGGCAGAAGCAGGCGCAGATGATTGCACTGCCGGATTCAACGGCACAGGCACCACTATCTCTGCGGTCTGCGGTTTGACCGGAGGCTGAGATTGGGTAATCCGCCTCTTCGCGGCCCCTCGCCATCCAATCAAGACGCCGAGTGCAACAGCCGCCGCGATAACGAGTATGACAAGCACCGTCGTCCAGACGTCGCCTTTACTGGCTGGCTCGGGTTGCTGCTCAACCAATTCAACCGGCGCCACGTTCTGCGGATGAGCGTCAACCGCGCCGGGAGGCATCAACACATGCGAATCTTCTTCCACTGACACCAGGTCATGCATCGCTCCCTCTTCGGCTTCCCTTTTGCTCGCGACGATGCGGCGCGCCAGAGATTGCAGCATCTCTATATCGCGTCCGCTAAATGCGCTCGAACGCGAAGACAGTACCTCCACGATTCCAAATGGAAGGCTTCCATCACTCAGGGGAATGATCAGCATCGACCGTACCCCCAACTGCCGACAGGTTTCGGCGTCCACTCGCGGATCCCTTTCCGTATCGGAGCAGTGCTGGATTTCTCCTGATCGCAGACATGCCCCTGACAAACCGGACTGCGTCTCAACCCGAACACCAAGATCGGGCGCGTGCTGCCCTGTTGTTGCCCGGCACTCCATGACGCCATTTCTCGCCAGCGCAATCGCAGCGCCCGTTGCTCCGGTGGTCTTGCGTGCTTGTTCGACCACTTCGTTGAGCACGAGATCAAGGGCTAGATCGAAGGCCACGGCGCCACTCCCGTAGGCCGCAAGTGTTCTCGCAACGGTGGCAACATCCTGCGATTGTTCTGGGATAGACGTGCGGCTCTGAAGATTGTCCGTCCGAACGGGAGGTACAGCAGAAATGTCCGACCGCAGCCTGGAGTCTTGAGTCATACCGTGACTGGAAACATTCTGGTTCTAGGTGTCGCCATTATGAGGCTAGACTTGAGCCTTTTCAATCACACGATTAGGACCGCACAGACTGTGCGGAGTGTTGCGCGAAACCAACGGCATGTCAACTTGAAATTAACGGCTGTTGTCGCACAAGCACTCAAAAATCAGCACCCACAGCAATTCCCATTTTGATCGCACGGGCTAATTTTGCGCAAAAGCCAAAATGCACTCTAGAATTCTGTAGAATCGGAACCACGGCCGACGTCGAAACTCCTGACGGCGGGTTCTCCGGTCGAGTTCTCGAAGGACGAAACGAATGCGTATTGCAGTTGTAGGTTCGGGATATGTCGGATTGGTCGCTGGCGCCTGCTTTGCGGACCTCGGGCACGACGTCATCCTGGTCGATAATGATGAGGCGAAGCTGGCAGCCTTGAACAGTGGCCAGATTCCTATTCACGAGAAGTTTCTCCCCGAGCTGCTCAACCGTCATCGCGGACACCGCCTCACATTCTCCGGCGATCTCACCGAAGCTGCCCGCTTGAGTTCTGTCATCTTCGTGGCGGTGGGCACCCCTCCGACCGAAAGCGGCGAAGCAGACCTCTCCTACGTTGAATCCGTCGCGCGCGAAATCTCCGGAGGGATCGATAGCTACAAAGTCATCGTCGAGAAAAGTACGGTTCCGGTTTACACCAGCGAGTGGGTACGAAAGATCATCTTGCGCAATGGCGTCGACCCGGACCTGTTCGACGTCGCCTCGAACCCCGAATTCCTTCGCGAAGGTACAGCGGTGACCGACTTCCTATTTCCCGATCGCATCGTGATTGGCTGCGATGCTGAGCGATCCGCCACCCTGCTTCGCGAGATCTATGCGCCTCTAACCGCAGGCAGCTACTACAAGCAGCCGGAGGCCATTCCACAACCCGATCGCGCCTCACCCCCTCCCGCCCTCATTGCGACGAGCACAAAGAGCGCGGAACTGATTAAGCATGCCTCGAATGCCTTCCTGGCGATGAAGATTTCATTCATTAACGCCGTGGCTTGCGTATGCGAATCTGTCGGAGCGGATGTCAACCAGGTGGTTCACGGAGTCGGCACCGATTCGCGCATCGGAGCACGATTCCTGAATCCCGGCATCGGATACGGCGGCTCATGCTTTCCCAAAGACGTGATGGCATTCCGCTCCGTCGCCCGCGAGTCGGGTTACGAGTTCCGCCTGCTCGACGAAGTCATGCGGATTAATGAAGAGCAGCGCCATCGGTTCCTGCGGAAGATTCACAATGCATTATGGACACTCCGCGGCAAGAATCTGGCGGTACTTGGGCTTGCCTTCAAAGGAGGGACCGACGACATTCGCGAGTCACCCGCCATCTTCCTGGTCCAGGCCCTCCTGCAGGAGGGCAGCAAAATTCGGGCTTACGATCCCGCCGCCACCGAACGTGCGCTCGCTATCGTTGGCGACAATGTAACGTTCACAGGTTCTCCTTATGAAGCAGCGCGAGGCGCCGATGCATTACTGATATTGACCGAATGGGAAGAGTTCGGCGAGCTCGATCTTCCACGTCTGCGCAGCGAACTCAAGTACCCGATTGTGATCGACGGCCGCAATCTTTACGATCCGGATGCTATGGCCGATCACGGTTTTACCTACTATAGCGTCGGTCGCGCCGCATCACATCCCGATGGCGTTCCAGCCCCTGTCCTCAAAAATGGCAAGAAAGCATGACTGCGAAGCGCGCTGTGATCACAGGTGGCGCGGGCTTTTTGGGCTCTCACCTCTGTGATGCCCTGCTCGCAGACAGCTGGCGCGTTGTGGTCGTTGACAACCTGCTAACCGGCCGTCTTTCCAATCTCGCCCACCTCAAGTCGGACTCTCGATTTGAATTCGTGGAGAAAGACATCTGCGAACCCTTCGATGTTGGAAAAGTGGATTATGTGTTCCACTTCGCCAGCCCCGCCAGTCCCGTGGACTATAGCACTCACGGAATCGCAACCCTCAAGGTTGGCTCCCTGGGAACTTTCCACGCGCTTGATGTCGCTCGTAAATACGGAGCCAGGTACTTCGTCTCTTCCACGTCAGAGTGCTATGGAGATCCGCTCGAACATCCGCAAAAAGAGACCTACTGGGGCCATGTAAATCCGATTGGCCCGCGTTCCGTTTATGACGAAGCCAAGCGCTTCACCGAAGCCGTGACCATGGCCTACCGCCGCTATCACAACGTGGACACCCGCATCGTCCGCATCTTCAATACCTACGGTCCGCGCATGCAGCTGAATGATGGCCGCGTGGTGCCCAACTTTATGAAACAGGCCCTGCGCGGAGAGGATCTTACCGTTTACGGAGATGGACGTCAGACGCGCAGTTTCTGCTATGTCAGCGACGAGATCGACGGGTTCCTCCGCCTTGCGAACTCCGACGAGCACCTTCCCGTGAACATCGGCAACCCATACGAGTTCACCATCCTCGAATGTGCACAGCTTGTCTTGAAGGTTGTCGGCTCGAAAAGTAAGCTTCGTTACGAACCCCTGCCGCAGGATGACCCCAGGCAGCGCCGTCCCGACATCACTAAGGCGCGCCAACTGCTCGGATGGGAACCCAAAGTCGACCTCGAATCCGGACTCCGACTTTCACTCGATTACTTCAAGAAGGCCCTCGCCGAAAACATCCCCTGAGTGGCCCGCTCAAACTATTTTGCAGACGTGAATATGCGTCTGTCGAAAACGTATTCCGGAGTTCCGTCCGCAACCAGAACGGTCGCGAGTGGTAGCAGGACAAAGAACCGGCGAATGCCCCTCGGGTGGCGCTGCAGGAGCCGTGGGCTAAGAACCGGAGGGCGTCGTCGCCGCCACAAAATCTGTGAGCTTGCGGACGTTCATCTGCTCTTCTTTTGTATTCAGTTCGAAAGCGATGCCCATTCCATAACCAGGATGCGATGCTTGTACTTTTCCCCGCAGCCTGAGCTTCAGTTCGTAGGTGCGGACAAGAATCTCAACCTCGGAGCCCTGCGGGAAAGGCAGCGGCACTTCCAGGTAGCACCCTCCGGAACTGAGATCGGTCAGGCAGCAGTGATTCGGCACCGAGGAACCCGTGCGGTAAACCTCTGCTCCCAGGCGGCAGGTATATCGAGCCTTGCTACGCCTCTCATCCGGATTCGACTCAGCGTGGCCGGCCGGAACGGCGACCGGCGCCGATTGCTCGCGGTCATGAGCCGTCGCGCTTCCGTGTGTCAGTTCAGCAACCGCTACGCCCGCCAACTGAAGCGGCTCTTCCATTTCGACCGTGACCTCAGGAAGCTCTTGACCCTGATCCTTCGGCCGATGCGCTCCGAGGTATTCACTGATCAAGCGGCGTGACGTCTTTGGCACGTCCACAAACTGCACGCCCCCGCGGCCATTCCACTCCTGCCAAATCAGTATCCCGGAGAGCCTTATGCTGCTCGCCTGTCCCGGCAGCTTGAACTGAAAATACACTTTGCTGGTCGGGGGCAGTTTCTTCCCGAACATCACCGACATTCCATCTTCCGCCAGGTTTACCAGCGTTGCCTTGTCCTGCTCCATGCTCGCGTAATCGATGGTCGCATGGGCGTGGACTGGCGTCCGGACACTCTTGCGCTTTTCCTTTCTCATTACCGCCCGCGCCGCGCGCAGGCTGCTCAGCGCTCTTTCATAGGCAACGGGTTTGTAGAGAACGAAATTGACCCCCAACGAAAATAGCTCCCGGATGATGTCCTGCGACGGCACCACCGCTACTGCCAGCGTGCCTTCATTCAGCCGCGACAACCGGCTTTCGCGCAACAGCCCTAGAATGTCGGGCCCGCATTCGCCATCCACGACCAATACATCGAATCGCTCTTGCGCAATGCGGATTGCTGCGCGCACAAAGTCAGGACAAGCTTCCACTCGAATGCTTAGTTCCTCGAGCACCCGGCGCAACAGTTCGGCCGAGTCCTCATCCTTAAAAACCAGCAGGGCAGATAGAGTCATACTTACCCAAATCGTAGGTGCCCCTCGTTCTCCGGACAAGTTACCTGAGTCATGGCCGCTACCATCCTCGGATACCCCGCGACCCACAACTAACCTGTTCTCAATGAATGACCTCAGTAACCGGAGCTCCGCCCGAAAGGTCAGTGCTGAGTAATTGACCCGTCGTGCTTTGACGCAACTCCCACCCCTTCCTACGATGGACATTGACGCGAACACCTGTGCCTTGGCAGAACTTGTTGTTTCTGTCGGCACATCCCTCAACGTGGTTCGCGGTCCTGAACAGATTGGGCAACTCGCGATGAAACAGACTATGAACTCATACCGCCACCGCGGATTCTCCTTGATCGAAATGCTGGTCGTTGTGTCGATCGGATTTGTGATCGCGAGCATAGGCTTCATCAGCATGCTTCCCCTGTTGAACAAGACCCACATCGACTCTGCCTACCAAACGACATTGATGGTTCTCCGTAGCACGCGCCATCTGGCCATTACGCAAGGTCACGAATATCTCGTGACATTTAATCCCGGGGGATACGCAGCAGGTACCATCCTCGTGCAATATCAGCCCCCCGCGACAGGTGGCACCTTCCCTCCGGTGCAACTGGTAAACACTTACGCCATCCCGGTGGATACCAGCTTCGCCGTGAAAACTGGATTCCCTGCGAGTGCACCCGATGGATTTGGAACGGGAATTCTTGCGCTCGACTTTGGTTACACACCACTAGGTGGCACGGGCGGATCGAGCACCATTGTCTTCATGCCCGATGGTTCTGCGCGTGATGGAAGCACTCCAACCAATGGTGGCAGTTACAGCAGCGGTGTCCTGTATCTGAATCGTCCTGCCGGTCCAATGAACGATTCTCGAGCGATCACAGTTTGGGGAGCTACTGGCAGGATCCGCGGATGGCGGCTGGACCAGTCAGGAACGTACAAGTGGGCGCAACAATGAAAACAATGCAAAACAAACGCCTGGCAGCCGAAGCCCAGCAGAGCGGTTTCACGCTGGTGGAAGTGATGATCGCCATCGCTGTGATGAGTGTCGGCCTGCTCGCCGTGGTCGCCTCGATTGCCACTGCGGTAGCCAACACCCAAGCGGCTCAGGAAGATTTGGTCGCCCGGCACAAAGCTCTGGAAGCCCTGGAAAGCATCTACACGGCGAGAAATAGCCAGCAGGTGGCTTTCACGGCGATCAACAACACCGGGAATGGCGGGATTTTTCTGGCTGGCCCGCAATCTCTCAATGTGCCGGTCCCGACGGTCTCGTGGGAACAACCGATGACGTGCCTTGCACAACATCCGCCGGGGTCACATGTCCGAACGGCGGAGTCGAATGCTGGGTTCTGCCCGGACCCGATGGTGTGCTGGGAAGCGGCGATGACGTGACCTACAGTCTGGCCAACTTTCCAACGCACCATCACCATTAGCCAGACCTTTCTCACCTCCGGCACCGTCAACGACAACATGATGGCAGTTAGCGTCTCTGTCAGCTTACACGAAAGATGGGCTCCCTGCTCGAACTTACACCGTGAACGGATTGATCTCTAGGTACAACTAGTTGGGATTCGAAATGAAAAAGGCAGAAAACAATTCGCAGCGCGGTTTCACCCTCATTGAACTTCTGGTGGCCACCTCTCTGGGCCTTATCGTCATTCTGACGATGACAGCTTTGTTCAAGATGGGCATGGACGCGACATTTACCGTCACCCAGCGCGCCGAAGTGCAGCAAAATTTGCGCGCGGCAATTGAGTTGATGTCTCAGGACATCAGCCATGCGGGAGCCAGGCTTGCCCTCGGGAGGATTACAGCTGGCAACCGCTGCGGTATCAAATTACGCCTGCAATCAGGCTGGCACTTGCTATGTGGCGGCTCACTCCTACCCTACCAACATCGGCACGGCAGTTCCCAACTACATGTATGGAATACTCCCCGGTTACGCCAATGGTGTTCAGGGTGGAGGGACCATTCCCAACGCCTCAGCCGCGCGCAACGACAGCATGACCGTCCGTCTACGTGGACTACAATTTCTCGCTCAAGAACTTCATCTTTGCGCAACTCAGCGGGACTCAGGTCCGAGCCACTCTGAAAACTACGCCTAACGGTCGGGCTGCCCACCAATATTCTTGCGCCTGGAGGCCTCAACGTAGGTGACCTGTTGCTCCTTTCGGTGAGTACCCCGGGCGGGCCCACCGGCAATGGCACCACCCCAGGTCAGACTGCGGCCGTGGTGGCTGAGATTACCGGGATCTCCGGAACCGGACCTTGGACACTGACGTTCAATACTGGCGACCCGCTGCAACATGAATCAGACCAGCGGCTCCAATACCCTCACCAGCGCTTTCAGCGCGACCGGAACGATGGACGTCTCCCGCCTGAACGTGGTCACCTATTTTCTGCAGGTTCCTGCAGCGGGCGGCACAGTGCAAACGCCTCGCCTGATGCGCCAGGTAAACGGTCTCACCGCAGTTCCTGTGGCTGACAACATTATCAATCTGCAATTCAGCTACGACGTCATCGACAGCTCTACCAGTTACTTGAGCGCTAATCTCGCCAACCCGATCGCCAGCGGCCAGTCGCCCAGCGCTCATTCAGAAGGTGAACATTTGGATTATGGGCGAGAGCCTCACGTCAGGCGGCAAGAGATCGCAGAGCATGTACTTGATCACGTCGGTCGCAGCCCGAAACATGAGTTTCTGCAATTCGTATAGCGCCAGCACCGGCGGGATGTGCGAATCAGTAATGCACAAGATCAATCGAGGGAAGAACAACCATGGCCAGCAAACGAAATCAGTCACAAGGATTCACTCTCATTGCGGCGCTCCTCCTGACAGTGCTGCTGTCCGGCATCGCGGTGGGGTTGCTTTACATGGTCAGCAATGAGGCCCGCATGGGCGGAAATGACCTCGAAGGCAACATGTCGTACTATGCGGCCGAAGCCGGCATTGAAAACTTGACGGCCTTGCTTTCGCAGACGTATCAGAACTCCCAGAACCCCAATGCGGCGGCCATCACCGCCTTGACCAATTCTTCGAACTGGCCCAATTATGTATCGGGTTCCAACATCTCGAACGTCACGTACCAGGAATCACATTACGTGGCCCTACTCCAAGTCCAATGGTGATCCGGATTCGACATTCGACATTGTGGGAGCGGGCCCGAACCAGGGCATGGTAGCCAGTCTGATCCCATTTAACTTCACGGTTACCGCGATACGAACTGGCACCAGCGGTCAGGTCGGGTCCAACTCGGCATTGGCCGCCACGGGCGCATCGGTAACCATGAATCGGACCGTGGAAGTAGCTCTGCTGCCCGCTTTCGAGTTTGGCGTTTTCTGCGATGGCGACTGCGATTATTTCGCCGGACCAAATTTCAACTTTGGCGGACGTGTCCACGCCAATGGAAACCTGTTCCTCGCCTCGGGCGCTAAACTCACCTTTACAGATAAACTTGCGGCTGTGGGCGATGTCGTCTTTGATCGGCTCGAAAACGGCCATCTCACTTCCTCTGGCTATGGAGGGACGGTCTATATACCCAGCGCGTCCGGCGGTTGTCCAGCAGCTCCTGGAGCAGGCCCCGCGACCAATTGCAATGCGCTCAGCCAGGGAAGCTGGGCGGGCGGATTTCCGCACGTCACCGGAACGGCCACCACCACCGCGTGGAAGAGTGCAACCGCGAGTTTCAACCGATTCATCATCAACGGCCAAACCGGCGCCAGGAAACTACAGTTGCCCTTTGTACAGAGCTCCCAGGTTGGCGCCATCGACATCATCCGGAAGCCCAACCCAGGTGATAGCCCGGCATTATCCAACGCACGGCTCTACAGTGAGGCGTCCATTCGCATCCTGCTGGCGGATACACAGACGGACTTATACCCCGGCGAAACTCGAACTGACCCTAACCAGAACATTCAGATCGGAATCCCTTTCACCAATAACTCCGGCAATGCCTACTACTCTCACACAGGCAGCCCCTGGGGTTACTGCAGGGACGATGTACTTCGCAACCGCTCAGAAGCACAGCTATGGGAATAACAACTGGACCACCAACGCGCCGACTACCTGCAATAACACTTTGACCAATTGGCCACTATTCGGGCAAGTCACAAACGGCACCCCATGCACGGGGGCATGGCTCCGCGTCGAATATAAAAGCGCACGACAGGCCAGTGGGTCGGCGTCACTACACAATGGCTGAGCTACGGGTTCGGCCGCAACTACAATCAACCGCCCACGCATCCCTACAACTCTTCAACCAGTTCCGCATCCGGCGGCGCTCCGTTGTGCCAGAACTTCCCTAATTACCCAGCAGGGCAGTGCCAGAATGGAATCAGCCCGGCAATTCTAATACTCCAGCAGCTTCAGCCTACGAAGACTGCTAAGCAATGGAATGGGAACTAACCGCACAACAATATGCGTGGTTGCCCATCAACTTCTATGACGCTCGTGAAGGCGAACCGCGAGATACGCGGCCGACGGTGATACCGGAGTGTATGTGCAGTCCGAATGGTGTGATGAACTCAGTTGAGCTCGACGTAGGCAATCTCTGGCTTTGGCTGAAAGCGTCTGGCCCGTATAGCGGAGGCAGTGGCACGCTGGTCGACGCTTCCCGATTACAACGGCTACATCTTGTATTTCGCGGATCACCGCGGAATGCTTCCCGACCCTCGTCCGCCTTGCCGCCTTTCCAACGCCGGCATGTCCGGTATGTCCGGACTGACTGATGTTATCAACAGTGGTTCAGCCGTAGGCGTGCCTGATAGCCTACAGGAGCCAATACCTACTTGCATCTGCGACCACTCCGTATTCTCCGGAAAACGTGACGGTAAGCCCCATGCGTCAACCTCGGACAGGTCGATGAATTTGCATATAATATCTGGGCGCGGGCTTCGGCTTCCCCGGCGCAACATGTCACAAGCCTTATTACATCTACGGCTCAGTTACAGGCAACGCCATTCAGTGCTTCTCGGCTGCATCCGGCTTCTAGCGGCGTTGTCACTGGATTCACTCCCAACTATACCCCCGCAACTGCCGAGTGGAACATGGTGACGGGACCCCGTCACGTCCTTCGCCTGGTCGACGGTGGTATGGATAGCTCCGGAAACAGTTACCTTCCGCATCCACTCGTAACAGCAACCTCGGCAACGGTTTCACGGTTGCCTCCGAAGAACCGGTCTACGTCTACGGAGACTATAACAGCGGTGCTGCGGATCCATTCTTACTAGTTCCGGCGACGACATCGAACACAACACACTCGGCCGCGGCCATCATCGCGGATGCCGTCACTCTACTCTCGAATCCGCCCGCCCTTACCACTTCCAACCAGCAATGTAGGCTGGACAGACTCTCAGAGTTTCTCCGCCCTATTGCACCAGAACACAACCGCCCAGCGGATATTTGTGGTGGGCCGAAATGGGAACAACAGCTACTATCGGGTCGCCATCGCTGCTGGCAAGAGTATTCCATTCCCCCAGCCAAATTGGGCCGGACAGGATTTCGGTACGGATGGCGGAATGCACAACTTCCTCCGCTATTTGGAAGACCGCAGTGCTAACAAGCCGGTGGCAAGGTGAGCTATTCAGGATCGCTCATCAGCATGTATTACTCTCAATACGCCACAGGCGTGTTCAAGTGCTGCAACTCGGTTTACGGCGCTCCCTTGCGTAACTATTTCTTCGATACGCAGTTCCTCAATCCTGCGAATCTACCTCCTGGCACACCCATGTTCCAGGACGTCACCAACCTCAGCTATCACGAAAGCTACACTCCGCAGTAAGAACTGGCTTTTGCAACCAATTGCCCCGGTCACTGGCCGGGGCAATTTTTTCTGTCTGCCGAAACATCTTCGTCAGTTCGACGCCCACTCTGATTGCCGTTGATACGGACCACAGTGTGGGCGCCGGAGTTATCCACAGCTAGGACCTTCAATCCTGTGACATCTGCCCTTGTCATCCACAGCCCAAACATCCGATCATCGCCACAGCCAAAAGGCATGGCAGCGATTTCCGAGTCTGAGCTAAGTACTTATTCCGCAATATTTTGCGTGTAAGTCTCACCGGCTCAATATTTTGCGGTCACAATCGGAGATCAATGCGACTTAAGTTCTTTGAAATCAAGATTTTGAGGTTTGCGATCCCAAAACACTACGGATGGGATTCCAGAGTATTCCGGGCGCTAATGTTTTAAAACTATCCCCACGCTAGCTGCCGATTCCGTACAATCGGGCACATTTATCTGGGGAAAAACATCATGAACTCCGCGCCGTCCCGCGTTCGTTTCGTCTGGTCTCTTCTGATCGTTTTTGCTCTTGCAGGCGTTGCGGCATTTTTTGTTCCGGGGTTCATCATTCGCCCCTTCGCCTATCAAAGTCCGCGAGGACTGCTCGTCGCCATGGCGGTTCGCCAGCGCGCACCGATCATATCGCTGGTTGCGGCGATCGTCTGCCTCGTGTTAATCGCGATCCTTTGGCAGCGAGCGAGAAAATGGTCGAAGGTAGGGTTATCCGCGATCATGCTCCTCGTCGCCGCCTCCGCCGTGATGTCCAGGCTGAACTATTTCGAATGGATGTTCCACCCGGTCGATGCTCCGCGTTTTGAAGCCCAATCCGCCAGCAAACTGGGCAACACCGAAATGATCCTTTCCGTTCGTTACGCCGCGGATGCGCGCGCCTATCCCATTCGCGAGATGGCGTATCACCACATCCTGAACGATGTCGTGAATGGCGTCCCCATCGCGGTCACGTATTGAACGCTCTGTCACACCGGTCTGGTGTGGACACGAACAGTGAATGGCACGGTGCTGCATTTTTATCTGGCTGGCATCAACAACCAGAACTTCCTCATGCGTGATAAGGAAACCGGCACCTGGTGGCAGCAGATCACCGGCAAAGCCATCTACGGACCCCTGAAGGGCGTCGCACTCGATTTGGTGCCCAGCGACGAACTCACCTTTGGAGAATGGAAGTCCGAAGTTTCCAACGGTAAGGTCCTGGCCGAGGTTCCCAAGTACCTCAAGGAGTACGACAGCAACTGGGAACCGGAGATCGCCAAACTGCCGGTAGTCATCAGTTTCCCGGGCACAGAGCTAAAGTCTCGCGATGTAGTCGTCGGACTGCAAATCGACGGTCCGGGCCGCGCTTATCCGTGGGAAACAATGCTGAAGCAGTCGCCCATCCTCGACCACGTGAACGGCATGCCGATTCTGGTCGCGGTGGGTCCCGACAAGAAATCGTTCCGCGTATTCACCGCCCGCGTGGACGGCAAAGACTCGGAGTTTTTCCTGAAGAGCGAACCAACCGCCGATCCGCCCGCAAGCAAATCAGCAGACCCCAAGGCGGAAGTGAGTAACAAGCCGGCTGCCACAGCGAACACCCAAGCAAAGACCGATTCGAAGCCCGCTTCAGCCCCAACTCCATCCTCGTCGCAGCCGTGGACTCTGCTCGACACTGCCACTGGCAGTGAGTGGAACTTTCTGGGCTGCGCAATATCCGGACCGGCGCAGGGAAAATGCCTGGCTCGCGTTACAGCGCTCAAGGATTTCTGGTTCGACTGGCGCAACTACCATCCGCAGACCACGGTTTACAAACGCTAGCCGCGCGGCCAACCGCTTCCATCAACGCCAAGCTGCATTAGTTCGGAGACGGCGTCCCCGCGAATACTTCCCTTTCAAGGGTTGACGTGGTCGCAGCATCGAGGCTTTCTGTGATGAAAACCGTGTCGCCGTTCTGATCGATGACGACCGTGCCCTCATCTGTGTCCCAGGCATGGCGCCCTTTCAGGGAAGCTGGTGCGGCATCGCGCTTCGATTGCGCGGCATCATCGGTATCTGGCTTCGCCACAGTCGCGCCAATCTCTTCCGCTTTCTTGTAGCGCTGCTTGAGCGAATGAGCATAAATTCCGGCGAACTGCGACGCCGTTTCCGCACTCGACCAGCGTGACAGGTAAAGCAACCCCAACGGCGCCCTGGCAGTATCATTCCCTGCCTTCGGTTTCGCCGCGTAGTAATATCCGCCGCGCCACTCGGGATACATATACTTGGAAATCGGTTTTCCAACGTACTGTTCCATCAGAACGGCGACGTCGAATTCGCCCATCGCCCCAATATCGAACTTCTGGTAATCCTTGAAATCCTTCTTGAAGTCGAGCACATGCATGGGCTCGATCCTCTCCCCGGCCAAGTACGTATCAGGCTGCATGATTTGACGCGTGGTGTGCGGAGGGTTTTTCAGCACCCCGGAGAACGCCTTCTCCTTGCCCCCGGCTTGCATCAGCTTGATGACGAAGTCCATGCCGTAGCTGTACGGAAACGTGAGCGATTCTTTCAGGAAAATGGGCGCCTGGTTGAACACCTTCGTGCTCGGTGTTCCGGTGAGGGTTTCGTCTTGCATCGCGCCCACCAGCGCCGGATTCTTCTCGATGGAGTGACCCGTAGGGAGCCAGCACGTACTGGAACATCATGGCCTGTGCCTGGCCCTCCACCACGGCTTCGCGAGCGTTATCAATCTCATCGTTCTCAATGTCTTCCGGGGTCGGATCCTTGCGGATTTCGCCCAGATCCTTGTCACCCTTCTTCATCCACTTCTGCAGGTTGATGTCCTGATCCTGCAGCGCATGCGTGAGTTCGTGGGCCATGACGGGCTCCTGCTCTTCGATCGGCACCCAGTCGAGAAGATTCACAGTTCTCGTTTTGGGATCGTAGTAGCCCGCAATCTCTTCCTTGAGCAGAGCGAGAAGAAAGGTCTCCAGGTTGAACTCCCGCGGCAACAATCCGAATTTCTTAAGCACCAACTCGGAGCGGCGCAGTCGCTGCGTGTCTTCGTCGTTCATGTGCTTCGTGAGATACGAGATCACCTCGTCGCGGCTGGTCAGTTTGCGCTTCACATCGCGCTTAACAGGAAGACCGGTTTCCTTGCTGTCGAAGTGCAGGATCTCGTCCACGGAATGGAACAACTCTTCGGCTTCCCGCGGCGTAATCTTGCTGTCCTCCGGGGGGAGCATGCTCCGGTGGCGGCACAGGCTGTGTGGGCTGCTGTGCGCTGGGAGACTGGACCGGTGGCTGCGGTTGAGAGTTTTGTGCAATGGCCCCGCTAAGCAACAGGCTAGCTGCCAGCACGGCCAGCAAAAGCGACCGGAGAATCCCCAGGGAGCGCAATTCGACTTTATTCATTAAAGATGAGTTTATACGTTTCCCTATACTCTCTGTCATGAGTGCAGATGAAGCTGTCAATCTGTGGACTTCAGCAGACCATGCCCGCGACTATCTGGGGCGCGCCGACCAGATCTCTCACCGGACGGAAGGCGAAGCGACGCTGCTGGAGTTCATCCCCGAAAATGCGCGCCGGATTCTGGATCTCGGCACCGGGGACGGACGGTCTGCTTGCCTTGGTCAAGCAAGACCATCCTTCGAGCCGAAGCCGTCGCGGTGGACTTCTCTCCCGCGATGCTGGAAGCCGTTCGAAAGCGGTTCGCCGGAGATGCTCGAGTGTGAGTCGATGGAGCACAATCTCGACTCATCCGCTGCCTGACCTTGGGCAAGTTTGATGCCGTGATCTCCAGCTTCGCCATTCATCATCTGGTCCACGAACGCAAGCGGATGTTGTATGCCGAGATTTACGGCATGCTGAATCCGGGCGGAGTGTTCTGCAATCTGGAGCATGTGGCTTCACCTTCGCAGCAGTTGCATGAAGAATTCCTGAATCGCATCGGGTTCACGGTAGAGACAGAGGATCCCTCGAACAAACTGCTGGATTTCGAGACGCAGCTTGGTTGGCTGCGGGAGATCGGGTTTACCGAGGTGGACTGCCACTGGAAGTGGCGGGAACTGGCGCTGCTGGCCGGAGTGAGGGCGTAGCTGACGCGACAACAATCAGTGGGCTACGTGCTTTGCGACCCATTCGCCGGCCTCGCGGGTTCCCCAACGGGCCGCCGATATCCTGAGTGGTCTTCTTCTCGCGGACGGCCTCCAGTACCGCTGCTTCGATCTTGTCTGCTTCCTTCGTCTGACCAAGGTGCCGCAGCATCATCGCCGCGGTCAGGATCGCTCCGAAGGGGTTGGCCATGTTCTTTCCTGCGATTGGCGGGGCAGAGCCATGTACCGGCTCAAACATCGACGTGCGCCCCGGATGGATATTCCCGCTGGCGGCCATGCCCAAACCTCCCTGCAAGCCGGCAGCGAGGTCGGTGATGATGTCGCCGAACATGTTATTGGTGACGATTACGTCGAACTGGCGCGGGTCGCGCACCATCTGCATGCAGAGCGCATCCACGTACATATGCTCCGCTGTAATCCCGGGATATTCGGCGCTGACTTCCTTGAACACACGCTGCCAAAGCCCACCGGCGTGCGTCATGGCGTTTGACTTATCACACATGAGGACTCTAGTTGCGCGGCCACCCATCCAGTCTGCTGTGTGACTTGCAATATCCAAAGGCGTAGCGAATGATGCGCTCGACTCCCTTGCGCGTATTGATATCTTCCTGCGTGGCAATCTCGTCGGTAGTTCCCTGCTTGAAGACGCCTCCCGCATCGGTGTAGATGCCCTCCGTATTCTCCCGCACAACGATAAAGTCCAGTCCTTCGGCTCAACGCCTTTCAGTGGGCACAAGTCCGCATCCAGCAGGCGCACGGGACGGACGTTCGCATACAGGTCCATCTTGAACCGCATCCCGAGCAGAATTTCCTTGGCATGGATATTCGTCTTGACGCGCCGGTCGCCGAAGGCGCCGACGAGGATGGCGTCGAAATCACGACCCAGCATGGCGAATCCTTCGGGCGGGACCGTGGTCTGATCGCGCAGAAATCGGTCGGCGCCCCAATCAAATTCCGTCAGTTCCACCGCCGCACCCGCTGCCTGGATGACGTTTACGGCCTGTGGAATCACTTCTTTGCCGATCCCGTCCCCGGGAATGACGGCGATGCGCTTGCTGGTTCCAATCTTCGAGTCCACGGCAGGAACGTTAACACACTCGCTATAATCGAATACAGGTATGGGGTTAACGGCATTACAGGTTCGGACCAACGGGCTGGGCGCAGCCGTCGCTGAGTATCGCGGCGCCACCGCAGCTTTAAGCTTCGGCGATCCGCAGGCCGAGTTTGCCGCCCTGCGTACCGGGTGCGGAGTGTACGACTTGGGATATCGGGCTAGGCTCTCGCTCACCGGCGAGGACCGTGTCCGCTGGCTCAACGGGATGGTGACGAACAATATCCGCGATCTCGCCGTCGATCGTGGCGTATATGCATTCCTCTTGAATCCTCAGGGACGTATCTTGGGGGACCTGTTCGCCTACAACCGGGGAGAATCCATCACCGTCGATACCGATTGCAGCCAGGTGGAGAAACTGCTAGCCGCGTTTGATCACTACATCATCATGGATGATGTTGAGGTGAAGGATGTCAGCGAACAGGTTACGTCCGTGGGCTTAGGCGGACCTAAGTCCCGCGAGGTTTTGACCGGCGCCGGGTTTTCCCTCCCTGATCTCTCCGCTTTGCAGGCGCATCCGGCGTCCTGGAAGGAATCGTCTTGCACCATCGTGAGAACCGACGAACAGCAGTTCCCCGCTTACGAGATCTGGGTGCCAGCATCGGTCGTGAAGCAAGTCTGGGATAGTTTGCTGCAGGCTGGAGCCGCGGCAGTTGGTTCTGAGGCGCTCGACATGCATCGTATTGCTTCCGGCATCCCGCTCTATGGCGTGGACATCCGCGAACGCGATTTACCGCAGGAGACTGAGCAGGCGCGTGCTTTGAACTTCAATAAGGGATGCTACGTCGGGCAGGAGATTGTCGAACGCATCCGGTCGCGCGGCGCGGTCCATCGCAAGTTCACCGGCTTTCTCGCGGATGCTCCCGTGGCTCGCGGAACCAAGGTCGTCGCGGGCGAAAAGGATGTAGGTGAGATCACCAGCGCTGCCTCCGTGATCATGACCGGGGGGCAGCGTAACGTAGCACTGGGATACATTCGGCGCGAACTGGGTGCCGCGGGCCGAGAGGTCTTGATCGGCGGCACAAAAGCAATGGTCGTTTCCATGCCGCTGACCGAAGTCGCCGTAGTGCAACATGAGCGCGCACTGGAGCAGCGGCCGGCATAGCTCGAGTTCGAGAACATCCAACCACTGAGCTTTACGAGGGAATAGTTATGGCTAACAAGAGACGCGAAGAATCTAGCTTCACCGTAACGGATCGCAGGCTTTTTACACCCGATGGCGAACTGCGGTCGGATGTCCCGGAGGAGACCCGGTCAGCAGACCCCGCGCCTGCGGCGAAGGAGCCCGCACCGGTTCAGAAGGCATCCGAACCAGCGCCTCCTACTCCCGCCGAGGCTTCGGACCGCGAGATGCCCACGCCGCCCACGGCCGCGGAGCAGGCTGCCCAGGCTGCGGCCTACAAGCAGTCGTCCAAGGCTCTCGATTCGCAGGTCGAAATGAGCGGGCATTCCTCCAAAGATTTCGAGATCACGTTTGAACGTTTTCTCGCCTCGCTCTACATGACCGCCATGCTGCAGCTCGGCCTGATGCGGCAACAGGGCGGGCAGCCGCAGGTCGATATCATTGGCGCGCGACAGACCATCGACACCTTGAGCCTGATCTCCGAAAAAACCAAAGGAAATCTGACTCCGGCGGAAGAGAACTTTCTGCAGAACAGCCTGTATGAGCTGCGCATGGCATACGTGGAAGTAACCAACGCTCTGGCTCGGCCGCCTCAGCCTGGCCCCACCACTGGAACGATTGGACGATGAAAGCAACTCTGACCGTGTTGGGTAGTGGAACGTCGATGGGCGTGCCCACGCTGGGATGCGATTGTGCCGTGTGTCACTCCAGCGATCCCCATGACAAGCGCACCCGCCCCTCCATCATGCTCGAGTTCGGCGGCAAGGTTGTGCTGATCGATACCACGCCGGATTTCTACATCCAGGCAATCCGGCAAAACATTACGCGGGTGGACGCGGTGTTTTACACGCACACCCATGCGGATCACATTCTCGGCATCGACGACCTGCGTCCGCTGAGCTATCGCCACAAGCCCGAAAAACTTCCGCTCTATGCGCGCCCGGACGCCGCGGCATTCCTGCGAAAGATGTTTTCCTACATCTTCGACGCGAACTATAAGTTCGGCGGTTTACCGCTACTCGAGTTGCGGCCCATCGACGGACCTGTGGAGGTTCTGGGCGCGCGCTTTGAGCCGGTCATCGTCATCCACGGGGAAACCCAAATTTATGGATACCGCTTTGGATCGGCGGCATACCTGACCGACCACAGCGAAATTCCGGACTCCTCGATGCATCAATTGCAAGGCCTCGACATTCTGTTTCTGGATGCGCTGCGGCACAAACCCCACCCGACGCATTCCACCGTTAAAAGCTCCCTATCAACCGTTGAGCAGTTAAAACCGAAGCGGACTTTTTTCACCCATATCTGTCATGACCTGGGGCACGAAGCCACGAATGCGACATTGCCGCGAAATGTACGGCTGTCGTATGACGGGTTGAAGCTGGAGTTCGAGATTTAGATTGTTGATCGTTGATTGTCACGATCGAAACTCAACAATCAACAATTTCGTTTCTATGGATGTCTTTCATAAATTCGAGGATGTTCCGGCCGGTTACGGGCCCACGTATGTCAGCGTGGGCAACTTCGATGGCGTGCATCGCGCACACGCCCACGTTCTCGGCGAGATCGTCGCACGCGCTCGCGCGAATGGAGGCAAGGCCGTAGCGGTTACCTTTGAGCCGCATCCTACGCGCATCTTGAAACCCGAAGCAGGATTGAAGTTGCTCACTCCTACACCGGAAAAGCTGCGATGGCTCGAAGAAACTGGTATTGATGGCGTGCTGCTGCTCCCTTTCGGCCGTGATCTCTCGCTGATGACCCCAAGGCAGTTCGCCGAGCGCATCCTCAAGAAGAAATTGCACGCGCGCGAAATTCATGAGGGGTTCAACTTTCGCTTCGGGCACAAAGCCGCCGGAGATGTGAACACGCTTGCGGAGTTTGGCCGCGAAATGGGATTCGACGTAAAGGTCTATCCGGAGATGAAGTTGCGCGGCGAAACGGTTTCAAGCAGCCAGATCCGCAGGCTGCTCGGCGCAGGTCGTGTGAGCCGGGCCCGCCACCTTCTCGCGCGTCCCTTCTGCATCCTCGGCGTTCCGGGCCGCGGTCGCGGATATGGGACGAAGTACACGGTGCCGACGATCAATCTCGCGCGTTACGAAGAGATTGTCCCGCAAGACGGTGTATACATCACGTGGACGCGCGTCGGCACGGAGCGCTTCGACTCGGTGACAAACGTGGGCAATCGTCCCACGTTTGGCAACGAGTTATTCGCCATTGAAACCCATTTGCTGAACTTCCATCCCATTGAATTGACGCCCGATACGGAGGTCGAAATTTGCTTCCTCGATCGACTGCGCGATGAGATTAAGTTCCCTTCTGTCGATGTGCTGCGCGAGCAGATTGCCCGGGATGTGAAGAAGGCGCGGCGATATTTTCATCTGCTGGGCAAAACTCAGCCCCAGGGCTGATGCGCACATCGGTCCCGTCCAGACGGCCCTCATAGTGTCTAATCAATTCCTGGGATCGCTTGCCGAGTTCACCCTCACACCGAGCCACAGCAATCCTGCAACCAGCGCCAATCCTGCCGTGAGCGTCAGCGCAGTCTCCCATCCGATGCGCTCGGCCAGCCACGGTGTGAGAGCCGGCGAGATCGCCCCGCCAATATTGCTGCCGAAATTCATCGTTCCGCCCGCGATACCGCTGTGCTCGCCCGAGAGTTGGGTCATCGTAGCCCAGAACGGCCCTTCAGTGCAGATCACCAGAACTGTGCAGGCGGTCAGTGACGCAATGGCCACGCTGGCGCTTGGAGTGCGCGCTCCAATCACAAGGAAAATAGCTGAGACGCAGAGCGCGAGCATGGGAAGGCTGCGGCGTCCCCAGGTCGCTCCCCAACGGATGACGGCGAAATCGGAGAAGACTCCGCCGAGTGGAATTGCAATGGTCGTAGCAATCCAAGGCAGCGACGTGAAGGCAGCCGCCTTGAGCACTTCGATGTGCCGCACCTGCACCAGGTAGAGATAGAACCAGAAGATGAAAATGTAGCCCAGATACCCTTGGAGCAGATAGCTGCTGAACAGAAACCAGAAGCTCGCGGTACGCAACGGACGATGTGGCGCCCCGGCAGCATCCAAAGACTCATCCCTCGCAGGTGCTTCCTTGCCATGCTGATGATGCTCGCGCGGAGCGAAGATGAGCCAGAGGCACCCCACGACGAGACTAATCGCCGCCGCCAGGAACAGCGCAGAACGCCAGCCATAACGCGTAGTGATGGGCGCGAGCATCAAGGGAGTGACCGCAGATCCAATTCCAACGCTCGCCAACACGAGGCTATTGGCCCGGCCTTGCAGGCGCGCAGGAATCGTAACGGCAATGGTCCGCCCCGATGTCGGATAGGTCGGAGCGGCGATCACGCCGAAGATGGCGCGGATCAGCCACAGTTGCGGAATGATCAGCCCAACGCCAAGCCCGGACCATCCCACCGCGGCCGTGAGCACGGTGAGCAGCGCAAATCCGAAACACAACACGAGAAAGATGCGCCGTGCGCTGACCCGGTCCGCAAGTCCGCCGGATGGGATCTGAAAGATGGTGTATCCCAGGAGAAATGCGCTGAAGACAGTCCCCATCTGCGCCTGCGTCAGGCCGAATTCATGCATAATCCCAGGCGCAACAACAGTGATCGCGACGCGGCAGATGTATCCCGCGGAAGCAGCAACCATGAGCAGCGGGACGAGACGTTTTCCGGCAGCGGAGGCCGAGGTTAAGGCTGAGATGGAATTCGCTTGTGGAATATGAGCTCCGAGTGGCCGGGGACGATGTAGTCCGAAAGTTCGCCGACAGGCGTGAAACCGTGCCGAATGTAGAACTGCTGGGCTCCAGAATTGAAGGAAGAAACCAGCAGAAAGATGTGGCTGCGGTCGCGGTAAAGCCGTTCCGCAAATGCGAGCAACTGTGATCCGACGCCGCGATCGCGCGCTCCCGCTGCTACCGCGAAGCACGCGATATATGGAGACGCCGCAAAACCGTACGGCGCAAGCAAGATGAAGCCGAGAGGGTCCTCGGCAGCGCCCGCTCGCGCCACGAATAGCTCAGTCCCGGCCCGGGTGAGAGTGGTACGACACCCTTCGAGATCGCGCTTCAGCGTGATCCACGGCTCGCTCGCCACCATCAAGCGCGCACACCATTCGTAGTCTCCCGAAGCTGCAGGTCCAATCTGGACGGCGGAATTCATTGTTTTGGAAGCGACAGGGTAGCAGGGATGCGAGTATCACGCCAAGCTTCATCCGCTCTATTCGATTGGATCGACTGCAACTCGTTCTGGTCCGAGCTCGTTCCTGCCCGGCAGTTGCACAATCACAATCGCCGACAGCACAAGAACAATCCCCACCGTCTGGACCGGGCGCACGCCTTCACCAAGCAATAACGCCGCGAGCAGAATCGAGAATACCGGCTCCAGGCAACTCGCGATGATCGCTCGCGTGGGCTCCAGATACTGCAAGCCAAGGAAGTAGAGCGAGAAGGATCCCAGCACGGAGATCATCGAGAACACGAAGAGGAACAACCACTGCGCCGCCGTGTAATGCGCCGCGAAGACCTTCCATGGCGGATTCATGACCAGCCAGAACACAGACGCCGAGATGAGAGTCCAGGTCAGGACGCGCCAGCGGTCGTGCCGCGCCAGGATGCTGTGCCCGCCAATGTTGTAGAAGGCGAAGGAAAAAGATGCCAGCATCGCGGCGATCACTCCCCAGGAATCCAGGTGCAGGCGCGAAGCCGACTTCACTCCGACGATGCCAATGGTCAGCGCGATTCCGGCGATCGCCACGGCGACAGCAGCCACTTTCTGCACCGAAAGCTTCTGCTGCCCGCGAGCCACCACATAGAGCAGGACCCATACCGGCGCGGTGTATTGCAGGATGATGGCGACGGCTACACTCGTCTTCTGGATGGCGACGTAATAGAAGTAGTTCGACGCCGCCACGCCGAGCATGCCCAGCAAGAGGCATTGGATGAGATCGGAGGCGGGAAGCCGGAGCCTCTGCCATCCGCGGCGCCCCACGAGCATAGGAAGCAATACCAGCAACGAGAAAGACGTTCTGGTCTGGGACAAAATGATGGGCTCGATCGGATGCAGCGCTTGTCCGGCGAGCGGAAGTTTCCCCGTAAAAACCGCGCGCCCCATAGCGGCGGAGATGCCCCAAAGAAATGCCGCCGCCGCGATGAAGAAATATCCGCGCAGGGGATGGGACGTGGAGCTGTCGTTTCTCGAGTTCAGACTCAGGCCACCGAGTCCGATGATGATGCGGGATCCAGGAGCCGGTCAAGCAGAGCAGGATCAAATCCGGTAATGACTTCGGTGCCATCGACTACAAGTGTGGGGGTCTCTTCCGAATCGTAGGTCTCGAGCATGGCCCGGCGCGCCTCGGAATCCACGCTGATGTCACGCTCCTCGAAGGCAAGTTCGCGCGCCTCCAGATAGATCCGCAGCAGTTCGCAGGAAAAGCAGCCGGGTTGTGTGAATAAAAGAATTCGGGCCATTCGCCCTCCACCCCAAGGAAGGACCATTTCACAGTCAAACCAGATGCTCAGACGTGTTCGATTTCAAATCTGATCTTGACCGTCTTTTGCAGCATCGCCGAAACCGAGCAGTACTTCTCTTTCGACAGCCGGACAGCATCCTCCATCGCTTTCTGCGAAACTTTGCCGCCGACACGGTACTTCAATTTGATCTCGGTGTAAACAGCCGGATATCCCTCCGCCCGCTCGCCCTCGGCACTCACCTCCAAGCTGGTAAACGGCTCACGCTTCTTGGCAGGATTCCGACCACATCCGAAGCCGTGCAGCCGCACAGGGCAATGAGAACCAACTCCATGGGAGTATTCGCAGTCTTCTCTTTTGCGGTATCCATCACCATGGCGTGCCGGGAGGTCGCCTCGCCGATGTAACGCTCGTTTTCGGTCCAGATAGCTTTTGCTGATATCATGTTTATCTCCGGTTATCCGTGCTCGGTTCAGGATGAATCAACACTCGGAACAACTCCGGCGCGTCCTGCTTGAAGCGAATTTCCAGTTCGGTCTGGATTTCATGCACGCGGGCCAAAGGCAGATCGTCCGACAGCGTGCAATGGCACGAAAGGTACAAACGTCCGCGGACGCGCTTGAAAACGAAATCGTGGACGTCCAGGATTTCCGGAAACTGCGCGGCCACGGCTCTTCAACCTATGCTCGAGTTCCGCGATTGCCGATCAGTTCTTCCGGCTTTTCGATCGTCGACGGCTCGCTCTCGATGTGCGTGAGGATGTCGGCAATCTCCGGAACATCGCGGCGCATATCGGCTTCAAGTTCGGTGACCTGATCGTGCGCATCCTTCAGGCTCATGCGCTCGTCGAGTTCGATGTGCTGCTCGACGTGCAGTTGTCCGTCAAGGTCCTGCACGCTGATGTCGTGAACGTTCAAATTCCGATGCGTCGCGACCGCGCGAATCCGGTCAAAGATATTTTCTGTATGCTGTGCGCGCGGCAGAGACTGCACCGTGACGTCAGCATCGGGCAGAATGCGATGAACCGATTCGGTCACTGCGGTGGCCAACTTGCCGCGACGCTGAAAGGTAACGCGTGCGAGCCAGTCCCACAGCGAAGTCGGCAAAATAGCGATTCCCCGCCCGGCGTATGCGGACGCGATCCACCTCGAGCACGCCGTCAAGCCGCGAGACTGCGTCGTAGATCTGCGAGCGCACCCCAGGCGGCGCGGCATCAAGCAACGCATCAATGGTCCGGCGAGCCAGTCGCCAACTCACCGAAACAACCACCCCGGCCACGAACAATGCGGCGACCGGGTCGGAATCGCGCAGCCATTCCACGTGATATGCGCGGCCAATCCAGACCAGCAGTAGTCCCAATACGACCACTCCCGCGGACCAGATGTCAGTTGAAAAATGAAGCGCATCGGCCTCTAGGGCCTGGCTGTCGTACTTGGTGGCGATTCGTCCGAGAGCTCGAGACCGCCACCAATCCACGCCCATCGAAAAGACCATGACGGCCAACGCGGCAATTGAGGGCTCGATTTCCACCTGACGGAAGAACAGCCGTATCACAGCCTCGTAAATGATCCATGTGCAGGTCAGAAGCAAAAGCCCGGTCTCGACGAAGGCAGAGAAATTCTCAACTTTCCCATGGCCATACTGGTGCTCGGCATCGGCGGGCTTATCAGAGACCCGAACGGAGAAGAACGTCAGAACCGCGGCGACCAAATCGAGTCCGGAGTGGGCGGCTTCCGAAAGAATGCCCAAGCTGCCGGTCGTGACCCCGACGACAATCTTCAGCCCAGTGATCAACAGCGCCGCAAGGACTGAATTCCCGGCCGCCGAACGCTTCTCGGCGCGCATCAATTCCGACGAAGGAACGGCCTGGGCTCATGGGCATGAGGCATTATCGCTGGTGCCAGTGAAAAGCGACAAGCAAGCTTCGAACTTAGAACCACAATTCCATGCCAGCACCGTGGACTGTGAGCGGAATCACAGCTACGAGGTCTTACGAGCCCATTGCTAAGCGAACCTGCTGGTTGTGCTAGGATTTCTTGCTGGCAATTTTCACCTTTCCAATGAACCAATCCTGGAGGAGATGGTTCTATGCGTAAGAGTTGGCTGCTGTGTGTTTTGCTGGGGACGCTGGCTTGGGGACAAGCCGCCCCGAGCGCGCCCGCCCCGGCGCAGCCGGCTCCTGCAGCGGCCCAGGTACGCTCCGCCTCCGTTCCGCGCAATGCTGCGGTGATCACAGTCGTGGGCGTGTGTCCGGCACCCAAACGCAGACCGCAGGGAAAACCTACCGGCAGCCAAGACCGCAACCGCCGAAAGCTGCGGCGCCCAAGCCGTCGGCGCGCCGATTGCAAGACGGTCATCACCAAGGCACAATTCGAGAAGCTGGCGAAAGCGCTAGCCCCGAATGCATGACTCCGCAGTTGAAGCGGCAACTGGCTCGGTGTCCTGCCCCGGTTCATTGCGCTTGTCGGACGTGGCCAAGAAACAAGGACTTGGACAAGACTCCGCAGTTCGCGGAAACGTTGAAGTTCGTGAAGATGCAGGTGCTGACCAACGAACTGCAGCGCAAACATTCAGGAGGAAGCAGCGGATGTTCCCGAGGCAGAGATTGAGAAGTACTACAAGGAAAATCCGCAGACATGTTCGAGCAGTACAGCCTGGAACGCATATTCGTTCCGCGCGACCAAGCAGGCTGAGACACGAGGTAGACGCCGAAAATGACAAAGAAGAAAAGATGACCGACGAGCAGAAGAAGGCCAAAGAAGCCGCCGAGAAGGCCAAAGCCGATGAGGCAGAGCAGTCAATGACCAAGCTGGCCGAAGATCTGCGGGCGCGAGGCCGGCTGCGGGAGAAGACTTCCCAAGCTGCAGAAGGAAGCTTTCGATGCGGCCGGCATGAAGATCGATCCCCGACGGTGAATCTGCCGAACGTGCGGCGGACCGGGCTGCCTCCGGCACAGGCGGCCGTGTTCGACCTGAAGCCGGGCGAAGTTTCACAGGTCATCAGCGACGTCGGGCGGGCACTACATTTACAAGGTGGTCAGCAAGACAGCAATTGCCGCTCGATCAGGCGAAGAATGAGATCCACAGCAAGCTGCAGAACGACCGCATGCGCGAACGCATGGACAAAGCTGAACAACTCGTTCAAGTCGGAGACGAATGAAGCGTACTTTGGACCCGGAGGCGCGGGTCCGATGCCGCCGCCGCGCATGCCGCATCCGCGGCCTGGCATGACGCCGCCAGCCGCAGTCGATGCATCCGCAAACACCGCCGCCAGCACAACCCCCGGCGGCCAAACAGGACTGATGGCAAAACCTGTCGTCGTCGTAACCGGTATTTCGGGCAACCTGGGATCCAGGCTACTGCCGATGCTGGGGAGTTTTTCGGTCATCGGGGTGGACGTGGCTCCGCCCCGCACCGATTGCGAACTGCAGTTCGAAAGCCTGGACCTGGGACAGGAATCCTCCACCCGGACTTTTTACGAACTACTGCGCGATACTCATGCGTACGCAGTAGTCCACCTCGCGTTTGTCATTGATCCGGTACGCACGGGCGTACTCGATGTCGACCGCATGTGGCAGATCAATGTCGCCGGAACAGCGCGCGTGATGGAGGCCGTCACCGAGGCCAACCGGACCGACCGACGACGGCGTAAAACAATTCATTTTTCCCAGCAGCGTGTCGGCCTACGGGCCGGATCTTCCGGAGCCATTTACGGAAGATTCGCCGCTCGGCGCGCACACGCTTCCGTACGCCATTCACAAGAAGGAATCCGATGAAGTGGTGCAGCAGCGCTGCACGGCCCTGCGCGGGATGCAGTGTCTACATTTTGCGCCCCCACATCTTTGCCGGGTGCCAGTGTCGAGAATTATCTGATGGGAGCCTTCCGCGGGACGCCGAACGGGAAGAGCGAACGCGCGCCAAAAGATGCGCAAGGCAAGGCAAGCGCCTGCCCTGCATGCTGCCGCGCGGGCAGCAGTATCTGGATAACAAGATCCAGTTCATCCACGTGGACGATATGGCGCGGCTGATCCGGCACATCCTGCAGCGAGAACCGGAACCACAGCGCCTGACTGTGCTGAATGTCGCCGGGCGCGGCGAACCGCTTACCTTCGCGCGATGCATCGAGATGGCGAAGGCCAAACTGATTCGAGTCCCGGGAAAATGGGCGATGCGGCAGGTGCTGAACTTCCTGTGGAAGCAGAAGATCTCGGCCATTCCTCCGCAAGCTGTTCCTTACATGAGCGGGCAGTACATCATGAATACCGACCGGCTGCGGCGATTTCTCGGGCCGGAATACGAGCACGTCATCCGCTATACCATCACTGACGCATTCGCCGAGGGCGTCGCAGTCGAGTCGCACAATAAACCTTTCCGCAATAAACTTAAGAGTCGCAGCCGATTCGGCGGCCCGCTTCCGCCGTAAACCTGCGGCTCTCCCAGGCTTCCCTTTGGTGGAAGGTGGCGAATGTACAACACAAGCTGCCAGATCTCCTCATCGTGGAATATCTCTCGAGACGCGGGCATTCCCGATGGCGAAATGCCGTTCTGAATGATCCAATGCAACTGGCCATCCTTGTAAGCCTGCACCGATGCGGAACTCAGCGCTGGGACCGGCGGATCCATCTTCTCCGCAAACGGTACCCCCGTGTTCTGTCCGTCCAGTCCATGACACACCATGCAGTACGAACCGAAGTTGGTTTGGCCCGCGCGAATGTTCTCGGGCGTCGGCGAAAGCGGGTTTTTCTGTTCGCTTCCGCCGATCGTGAGATGCCGTTTTGCCCCTTGGATAATCGCCGTCTGAACCACTCCGGGCCTGCCCACCTGGCAGCCTGTCAAGGCGAGCACGGCCAGCAATGCGCATAACTCCACAGGCAAGTGCCGCCAGACAAATGACGAAACAGTGTCTTGCATCTCATTCCACTGTGATCGTCATGTTCATGTTGCCGTGATTCGCGCCGCAGAAGTGATCGCAAATCGTCATGAACGTTCCTGCAACGTGAGGAGTCACGGTGACCTCGATGGTCTGTCCCGCGGGGATCTCTTCGTCCAGTTTCAGAGGACGCAGGAAGAATCCGTGAGTCACATCCTCGCTGTGAATTCGGAGTTTCACCGTCTGATCTTTCTTAAGGGCGATCCTGTCAGGGCTGAAAGCGAAGCGTTTGGCCGTAATTTCTACAATCGGGATGTTATCGGCATGAACCCGCTGGATGCCGCTCAGCAACAACAGAACCACGCCCAACAACAGGGCTCCAATGGCAGAGACTGATGACTTTATTCGAAACATAGCTCCTCTCGTCTTCGTCGTGGGATGAATTCTTAGGCTAGAGTTGCGGTGTCCTCAGGATTTGCTGGACTCCGTTAATGCCCCGGAATTCCCGGGCGGTCAGTTCCACATCTTGGATGGCAATCGAATTTGAACCCGGCTGCAGCTTCCCCTTGAACGCAACCGACCGAATACCCAAATTCTTGAACGGATGGTCTTTGTCGAATGGAATTGGTTTACGTTGCCCAGGCACCGCTGCTGGATCGGGAAACGCAAAAATCAGGGAGCGTGCCGCATAGTGATGCACCGGGCCAATGGTGTGCTCATCGTCACGATGGATATGTCCGTAGAGCACCGTAACGTTGTCATAGGCAGACAGAACGTTCATTACGTCGTCGCCATCGCTGGTGAACCACTCCCAATCGGGACGCAGATCGAATAGCGGCCGGTGCGTGAACACGACGATGGGCGCAGTCTTGGGAAACCGTGCCAGATCCTTCTTCAGCCATTCCAGTTGCTCGGTCCCGATTTCGGGCTTGGCGCGGGAGACGTTGTCGAGCGCGACGAAGTGCACTCCGCGATGATCGAACGAATAGTGACTATCCCCGAAGAACTCACGGTACAAGGCACCGTTATCCAATCCGGCATCATGCTCACCGGGAACACATTTGATCAGCGGCACGTTGATCCTCTTGGAAATCTCCTGAAACTGTTTCATGCGCGCAACGTGAACATTTCTGTCCTCGGTATCGTGAGTAAGGTCCCCTGTAAACAAGACAAGGTCGGGCCGTTGGGGCAAGGCATTGATCATTTCGACGGCTCGCTCGAAGGCCTTCGTGCCCAGCGGATCCGGCGGCCCGTTGAATCCCACATGCGCATCACTCAGTTGCACAAAGGAGAAGGGAGAGGGCTTTTCACCGTTCGCACGTCCCATCGCTGAGAAGAAGCTTCCTGCCTCACCAGCGCTGCGGGCAGCGGGATAGGCGGAATACAGCACTCCGATTCCTAACGAGGACCCGGCAATTTTCAAGAATGATCTTCGGTCTGTAGTTTTCATAGGTTCTCCTGCAAGCACGTTCTTGCTGTGTGATGGAGAACCGGAATCCGCCCGCAATATTCCCTGTGTGCACGAAAACATATTTTTCACCAACAAGGGAATAAAACTGCTGAGGTGCCGGTTTAAGCTATAGAGGTGCCGGAGCCAACCTTGCCCGCGGAGCAGTTCGAATATCTGGCGCTGCCTCTTTTTGACCAGTTGTATAACTTCGCGCGCTGGCTCACACAAGACACCAGCGATGCCGAGGATCTCGTGCAGGAAACTTATGCCAAGGCGCTGCGTGGCTTCTCCACCTTTCAGCCGGGCACGAACTTCCGCGCATGGATGTTCCGCATTCTCCGGAACTCATTCTTGAATTCGCGGGCAGGGCTGAAGACCATGGTCCCTCTGGACGAGGATGACGACCAGTCGATTGCCTCTGCTGACCCGAATCCAGAAGGCCTTCTGGTTGCCCAGGCGAATCGGGAGTCCGTCCGGCAGTCGCTCGAGGAACTGCCGGTACACTTCCGCGAGATTCTCTTGCTCTGCGAAGTGGAGGAGATGTCCTACGAAGAAATCTCTCAGGCGCTCTCGATCCCTATGGGTACTGTCATGTCACGCCTCTCACGCGCTCGTAAAGCGCTAAGAACCCGGTTAGCCGCGCGGTTCGAAGGAGTGCGTCATGTCGTGTAATCCCTGGCGAGAGAAACTTGAGGCCTATGCGGATGGAGAATTGTCTTCCTCCGAGTCGATGGAAGTGGCGGGTCACCTCAGACAATGCCCTGATTGCACGGCGGCTGCTCTTGAGAATGTCCAGATGAAGCGATCGGTAGCAATGGCGGGCAAACGTTACATCCCGAGTGCGGAGTTGCGTACAAAGGTGATGCGGAGCGTCAGCACCGCTCGGCCTCGTGAACGCCAGTGGGCATGGAAAATCCTGTTGATCCCGGCCGCCCTGGTACTTCTCCTCTCAGTCGCGGTGAACCTATACGTCAGCCGCGAGAAGGGCCGCAGGGAGCGCGTGTACAGCGAACTGGCCGATCTGCACGTCTCTACCCTCGCCAGTTCGAGTCCCGTTGACGTGCTCTCGACCGACCGTCACACCGTAAAGCCATGGTTTGAGGGAAAGGTTCCCTTCAGCTTCAACTTGCCCGAACTGCAAGGCACCGATTTCACTCTGCTGGGCGGCCGCATAACGTATCTCGGGCAGACCCCCGGAGCCCAACTGATCTACAAACTCCGCAAGCATCAGATTTCGGTATTCATCTTCCAGGATCGTGGCGACGCAGCCAGTTCGTCTCCTACACCAATGCAGGCATACTCTTTTCACGTCGAGAATTGGACCAAGGACGGTTTGCGCTATTTCGTAATTGGAGACGTGAGTGCCGACGACATCGACAGCCTGAGCAAGCTGTTTCGCAACGCAAGCTAAGCCCCCGCTACAGCTTCTTTCCGCGGTAGAGCCCGGCAATTCCAAACGTGTAGGGCGTCCAGTTCGCATCCGCGAATCCGGCATGTTTCATGCGGACCAGCATCTCCTCTGCATCGGGAAAGCGTTGCACCGAAGCTGGCAGATACGCGTAAGGACCTCTTACTCCTGAAATCAGGGTGCCGACTCGCGGCAGCACTTGCTTGAAATACATACGGTAGAGAGCGCCGACCATTCCCTTCGGCTCAGCGAAGTCGAGAATCCCACATTCGCCACCCGGACGAAGCACGCGCATGATTTCGCGCAGACCGGCATCGTAGTCGGCCAGGTTTCTGAATCCGAATGCGGAGGTCACCAGATCGAAGTGAGCGTTCGGGAACGGCAGATTCAGGGCATCGGCCTCAATCCAAACCGGGATCGACCCATCCGACACTGCCTTTGATTTGGCGGTAGCTCGCTGCAACATGGCGTGCGAGAAGTCCGCTCCCAGAATTTTCGGCGATGACTTCCCTGCCCGGCGCCGAAGCGCAAACGTCATGTCCCCGGTGCCGCAGCAGAGATCAAGAATGCGTGCATCCGGCCGATCCAGGACATGGCGAAAGGTCCGCGCCGCACGCCGCCACCACATGCGGTCCACATTGAACGACAGCACGTGGTTGAGCAGGTCATATCGAGGCGCGATTGAGGTGAACATCTCGCGCACGGCTCGCGCCGCTGATACCTGATCGTGTACGCCGTCAGGTGCAGCTCCTACTATTTTGGATTTTGCAGTCTCGGGCAAGGGATATCGTGGGCCGTCTATCGTGCCTTCTTCTTCCGCTTTGCCGCCTTCAGTTGTTTCGCGATTCGCTCGACTTGAAGGATATGGTTCGTATCGTGTCCCGCAAACATGCGCGCCAGATGCGCGACGCTTTCTTTGCCGCGCTCCAGATGCATGCCGTAGTTCTCCCAGGTCTCTTTCGGGATTTCTTTCAACATGGCGAGATTGTTTTCTCGCAGGATTCGAAAGGTCTCAAGCGAGCGCTTGATATCGCGCTCCCGATATTCGAAGACGGAAGCCCAAGCGTCTTGATCGAACGGCTGAATGGTGATCCCGTTCTCGCCAATGACGGAACGCAGCCGCCAACTGGCGACGATCTCAACGTCGGCCAGATGTGCAATTACCTCAGCAATCGACCACTTCGCTGGTTCTGGACGCCACTTCAATTGCGCAGGCGTCAAGCCTTGGATCGACTTCTTTAGCCGGGGCACTGTCGTGCGCTGTACCTTGATAGCGTCGCGTCCCTTGACGTATCCGAGAATTCGTCCAATGTACTGCTCTGCTGTTTCCTGCATGGCAGCGATCCCTTCTATTTTTTCCAGACCCAACCACCCCGAGAGAGGCGGCGCAGTTCTTCTACAGCGTTGAGCACGGCGCTCTCCGGCACGTCGCTGGCGATTTCCACCTTGCCAATTTCACGCGGCAGAACGAAATGGACAACCCCGTTCTGCGTCTTCTTGTCCGCTTGCAGCCGGGCCAGAATCTTCTTCGCGCTGACGTTCAGTTCCGGCAAAGCGCCCAGGCTTAAAACAGCGTCGGCAATCCGGCCGGCAGTGACGCTGTCGGTGCGCCCAACGCTGAGCGCGATGTTCGTAGCTGCGATCATTCCCCAGGCCACCGCTTCCCCGTGCAGTAGATGCTTGTAACCCGTCTCGGATTCCAAAGCATGCCCAATCGTATGCCCCAGATTTAGCACCCGCCGCAGTCCACCTTCGCGCTCATCGGCAGAGACCACTTCCGCCTTCAACTTTACCGACTGCGCGATGACCCATTCCACTTCCGCCGGATCGCGCTTCAGAATGAGGGCGCGATTCTGCTCAAAACGCAAGAATAGGTCCACGCTGCCGATAATTCCGCACTTCAGGGATTCGTACAGCCCAGCCCGAAACTCCCGGTCGGGCAGCGTCTTCAATACCGTGGGATCGATAAGCACCACACGCGGATGGCAGAATGTTCCAATTAGATTCTTTCCGGCCAGCAAATTCACGGCGGTCTTGCCGCCGATGGAAGCATCCACCTGGGCGAGCACAGTGGTGGGCACCTGCACGAATTCCACGCCCCGCATGTAGAGCGACGCCAGTAGCCCTGTGACATCGCCTACTACACCGCCCCCTAAGGCAATAATCACCGACTTCCGATCGGCGCCCAGCTTCGCCAATTTTTCGGCGAGCGTTTCCACGGTGGCGAGCCGCTTCGAGGGCTCGCCGTCGGCCATGATTAGCAACTGCGGAGCGAACCCGGCAGACTTCAGCGAAGCCATCAATTTCGCGCCCCAGCGCTTGCGCACTGGAGGAACCGTCACCACAAAGACACGGCTCGATCGCGGAACCACGTCGCTTAATACCGATCCTGCCCGACTGAGCAGGCCGTTTTCGATCCATGCCTGATAAGGCTCTGGAGGTACATGAATGGTCGCTTGCGGCATTGCGTTTCCATCATAGCGTATGGACGTATATCTGCATGAAAGACGCCCGTCCCGGTGTTACTATGTCGGGTCTATGAAGGGCTCCCCTGCCGAAACCGACTTCATCGTGGTTGGCGCTGGCCTGGCTGGCTTGCGCGCTGCCATCGAACTCTCCGCGGCGGGCCGGGTCCTCGTACTTACGAAAACAGAAATAACAAATCTCAACGCGCGCGACCCCAAAGCTGATGCCTCATGGCTCAGCGACGAAGATGAGATTACGCTTCACCTGCAAGATACCTTGACCGCCGGCGATGGCTTGTGCAACGTTGCGGCGGTCAAACTGCTGCTCGAGGAAGGTCCCAAGTGCATTGAAGAACTGCTGGCGTGGGGCAAAGCCCGCGGCACCAAGCTCGCGTTTGCGCAAGACTCGGCAAGCAGCAAGAGCCGCGCCTTACACGCTTACGGCGAATCCACCGGCCGGGAGATCCTCCGCCTGCTCTGTGAAAAAGCACAGTCGCTAAAGCACATCTCGGTGGCGCCCTACACTTTTGTGACTCAACTCGTAACCGATGCAGGCCGGGTCACCGGAGTAGCATTCCTCGACGAAAAGGGCATCCCGCACGAACTCGCCTGTTCCGCCGTACTGCTCGCCAGCGGGGGCATCGGGCAGATCTACCGCAATACCACAAACCCTGAATTCACCACGGCGGATGGCGTTGCGATGGCGTTCCGCGCGGGCGCAGAACTGAGCGATATGGAATTCGTGCAATTCTGCCCCACCGCGCTCTACATGAAGAAAGTGCCCAGTTTCCTGCTTCCGGAAACTCTGCTGCAAGAGGGCGGCTACCTCCGCAATATCGAACTCGACCGGTTCATGGCCAAGTACCATCCTCTTGCCGAACGAGCTCCCCGCGATTTGATCGCACGCGCTATCGTTCACGAAATGGAAGTGACCCGGGCCAAGGATCCCGTCGTTTACCTCGACCTCACACACTTGAGTGCGGCCAAAATCAAGCAGCATTGCCCGCGAGTTTACGCAACCTGCATGGCGCACAACGTGGATATCACCGAAGATGTGCTACCCGTTCGTCCGGCGGCCTATTTCGGCGTCGGAGGAGTACGGGTGAATCTCGATGGCAAGGCGAGTATTCCGGGACTCTACGCGGCCGGCGAAGTCGCCTGCACCGGTTTACACGGCGCCAACCGTCTTCCGAGTAATTCCCTGCTGGAAGCAATTGTGTATGGAGCACGCGCCGGAAGAGCCATGCGCGAGGAATTGAAGGCATCTTCGAAAGTGGACTCCGAGGCGAAGACTGCCTACTCCAATGGTCCTGTAGAACCGCAAGTGGACGCGATGGTCACGCAGATTCGCGACCTGATGTGGAGCGGAGTCGGCATCGTACGAACGCGAGTGGGAATGCAGAATGCAATCAAGACCCTGGAAGGAATGCAACCCAGACTAGCGCATCCGAAGACCCGTTGCGGCCACGAGGCTTCCAACCTTCATCTGGCCGCTTTGCAGGTTGCTCGCTCGGCGCTGGCGCGCGAGGAAAGCCGCGGAGCGCACTACCGCATGGAGTATCCCGACCACGACGACAAGAAATTCCTGAAGCATTCTGTCGTAAGAAGCGACAAGGTCGTCTTCCTTTTCTGAAGCCAGCTACTCCTTGGCCGCCCCCGGAAATGCTACTGAAGCAAGCACCGAAATCAGCAGCACAGTTGCAATGGACCCCAGCGTGATTTCAGTGCCCACGTGATACCGGCTCGCCGCCAGCATTTTCAATCCCACCAGCACCAGCACCAACGCCAAACCGTAATGCAGGAACCTGAAGACTTTCATCAGGCCAGCTACCGCAAAGTACAACGACCGCAGTCCAAGGATCGCGAACACATTGGAGGTGTAGACGACAAACGCATTCAACGTAACGGCCAATATCGCCGGAATCGAATCCACCGCGAACAGAATGTCAGTGGTCTCGATCATGACCAGGACGACAAAAAGCGGTGTTCCATACAGCAGACCTTTGTTCTCTTTATTGCGCAGGAAAAAGCGTCCGCCGTGATAATCGGTAGTAATCGGGAGCAGCCGTCGTACTGCCTTCACCACAGGATTTGAAGACGGATCGACCTTGCGATCGCCCGTGAAAGCAAAGCGGACCCCGCTCACGACCAGGAACGCCCCAAAGATGTACAGCACCCAGTGAAAGTGGTGAATCAGCCCTACGCCTGCTCCGATGAAGATTCCGCGAAAGACCAGCGCCCCGATGATTCCCCAGAAAAGCACTCCATGCTGGTGTTCCTCAGGAACGGCGAAATAGTTGAAGATGATGAGGAATACAAACAAATTGTCGACGCTGAGCGACAGTTCGAGAACGTACCCCGTGACAAATTCGAGAGCCGTCTGCTCGCCCTGCCAGAAATACAGGATTGCGGCGAACGCGGCGGCCAAGGCGACATAGAACGCGCTCCAGGCGAGCGCACCGCGAAAGCCCACCATACGCCGGCGCCCGTGAAACACGCGCATATCGAGCACGAGCATGCCGACGACGAAGATATTGAAGAGGATCCAGAAATAGAGCAAATGAGTTCCCGGGAAGATTCAGATTTCAGATTTCAGATTTTCGATCTCAGATTTCACCTTTAGATTCTCGATTTCAGATTTTCGATTTAGTCGGTCGATGCGCCTTTCCGAAACAGTTGTTCAATCTGCAATCTACAATCTCGAAATCTGCAATCTTGAATTCATTTCTGTCTTCCCCGCTTGCCGCTGGCCCACTCGTCCCAGATGCCAAACTGCTTGAACATCTCGACCGAATGCGTGTCTCGCATCGTCTGTTCGATCTGATCATGGGTGAGTCGCGGACCGATTCTGCCCGGCAGGTTCGCCAGTTCGACGGCCAAAGTCGCAGCCTCGGCCACGTGTTTCTTCAATTGCGGGAAATCGACCTTGTCGTAGGTATCGGACACGGCATGGTAATTCTCCAGGTAATTCGCTTCCTCCTGATCAGCAACGAACGTGGGCACACCTTCCAGCATAAAATCGAAATGGTCGGTGCCCCACTCCATGTCTGTCTTCAATTCCTTGACGTCGAACTGGGCCAGCGGAGCAATCAGCATCTTGGCCGTCAGAAGAATGTCAGAGCGTCCGCCCGTAGAGAAACCTGTAGTCTTGCCGGTCCCTGAGTCGTAGATGATCACTCCGGCAGCTTTATCGAGTTCCGCACGATGATTCAAGGCATAAGCACGGGAGCCTAGAAGCCCCTCCTCTTCCCCCGAGAACAGTATGAACCGGATAGTGCGACGAGGAATCACTCCCGACGCCTTGATGGCCCGCAGCGCGTCCACCACGAGCGCGGCGTTGCAGCCATTGTCGAGCGCTCCGGTGCCGAGTTCCCACGAATCCAGATGGGCGCCGATGATCACGAATTCATCCGGCAACTCACTTCCACGAAGCTCGGCAATGACATTCGATGTTTTGATTGGACCGCCGATTTGATTCGGAATGGAGAGATCGGCCCAGACCAGGTTCCCCGATGCCAGCAACCGGGCCATGCGCTCGCCATCCTCCCGGGCGACAATGACCATCGGCAGCTTATCGATTTCCCCTGCCGCTGAATTCGTGTGCCGGTACAGGATGTCGTGCTCGCGCGTGGCCATGAACGCAAGGGCCTTAACTTTGGCTTTTACTGCGCGATCGATGACTGGCGGCGCATTCGCGTATTCGGCGAACAGATCGGCCCATGTTTTCAGTACCGTGGTGTGAACCAGAGCAATTTTTCCTGCAATGTCTCCCGCCTTCGCGAACTCCGCCTCGGATCCCTCTCCCACATCCACGACGCGAACGTGCTTCACGGGTGCAAGTGCTGGCGCCCAGGCAACCGAAACGGCGCGCACGCGGAACGACGACAATACGGTTCCGCCGCCCACCTTCGTTGGATTCACCTGGTAAGAGGTCGTCGCCGTCATCTCCGTCGCGCCCTCGGCCCACGAATTAGGGATCTCGAATCCCTCTGTGTGCACCGAGTCGGCTCCTGCGCCGGAGAGGGCTTGCATCCCCCACTGCACCGCGTGCTGCATCCCGAGCGTACCGGGAACCCGGCCGCCCACCTCATCCGTCAATCGGCGGAGATTTTCCTGGATCGGCGACGGTTGCAGAGCCGCTTGAATGATCCGGTTCACATCATCGCTGTTGGGAGAAGGACTCGCGGCAAGACAGAAAATGCAGAGAATGCAAACGGAGAGCAGGGCCTTTGCAGTTCGCATATCGCAGTGAATTAGAAATGAAATCCCGTAAAAGCGCAAAAGCGCGAACCACAAAGGACACGAAGTTCCACGAAGGCGGTTCGCTGAATCCTTCGTGTACCTTCGTGTCCTTTGTGGTTAGCGATTTTCCTACATGACTCTCACTTCGGCGGCAACGGTTCCATCTTGTCGAGAATGCGCACGGTCTCCAGAATTACGCTGCCGACGATGTGCAAGCTCTGTGGACTGAGCTTGTCAGCGGTGTCCTGCGGAGTGTGCCAGAACACATTGTTGTATCCATACGAGAAGTCAATCAGGTCGGCGCAGGGCACGCCGCGCTTCATGAACGGAAGATGGTCGTCCGAAACTTTGTTATCCCGCGCAAAAAAGTGGGATTGATAACCGAGACGCTTAGCCGATTCCCCAACCACATCTTCGAGCCAGGAGGTGGAATTCAGGTCGCGATCGACGTTCAGGTCTGCGTCGCCAATCATATCCGCCAGCAGAAATGCCTTCACCTTCTTCAATGTGCCGTCCGCCTGCCACTTCTCGGCGAGGTGATTGATCCCGTACAGGCTGTCGGCCATGAAATCCAGTTGCGTATCCGGAACCATCGCCTCCTCGGCATCGTCCCAGACCAGCCACACGCTGTAGCCGTCAAGAGGCTTGCCGCGAAGATGGTTGGCCAGCTCCAGCAGAAGCGCGCTCGAAGACGCGCCGTCGTTCGCGCCAACGTAGGATGTATCGCGCAATGGGTAATTCGTATCGTAATGGCTGGCAATCGAGGATAATGCCGTCTTTCGTTCCAGGAAACTTCGCAACGATGTTGTGCGCTGGAAACTTGCCCACTGGAGTCTCAGCCGTGAAGTTGTCGTCCTCCACCTGATCACCCTTCAAATGAGCCGAAATGAAGTCCTCAACCTTTTTGTGATTCGCGCTGCCCAGCGGACGCGGCCCAAACTTCACCATGTCTTTCACGTACTGCATGGCGCGGTCGCCATCAAACGCCGGTAGCGGCCCGCTGTCCGGCAGGCAAATTCAGCGGAGCGCTCGTCGGCTCCAGACCCCGCCGGTGGCTGCACCTCAATGGTGCTCTTCTCGCGATCGCACGCCATGAGCGGCAACAGAATCCCACAAGCAGGCAGATCAGCCATCGGGATGCCATTCTCACGCTTGTTTCGCCTTCCGGGCGGCGCGCTGCTTGGGATGCACGAGCCACGCCACTCCGATGCTTAAAGCATAGAGAGCAATCATCGGCGCGGCGAAGATGCACATGTTCAGGATGTCGGTCGTAGGAGTGACGATCGCGGCAATGATGAAGATCACCAGGATGGAATAGCGGAAGTTCTTCCACATGAACCCCGCGCTGATAATTCCCATCAACGCGAGGAAAAACACCAGGATCGGCATCTCGAAGATCAGACCCATGCCGAGAATGATGCTCAGGAAAAGCGACGTGTACTCGCTGATCGTGATCATCGGCGGTGAATTGATGGCTGAAGCCAATCAGGAAATTCAGCGCGGCCGGATACACAATCTTGTAGCCGAAGTACCCCCCACAACTGAACAAGGTAATGGTCGAAACCATGAACGGCACGACATACCGCTTTTCATGGCGATACAGGCCCGGAGAGATAAACATCCACACCTGATAAAGCACAAACGGGGAGGTCAGGAACAAGCCAGCGAGCGCGGCAATCTTCAAGTAAAGGTTGAAGGGTTCCGTCGGATTCAGATATACAAGTTTTTCGGACATGCCATTGGCCTTCAGCGCATCCATGATGGGTCGCTGCATGACGTCGTAGATCTTCTCTACCTTCCACCAGCAGGCGAAAAAGCCCACGGCGACCGAAATGATGCTGTAAACGATCCGCTTCCGCAGTTCCTCAAGATGATCGAGGAAGCCCATCGTGGGCATGGATTCTTTATCTTCTTCAGCGCGTTCTGGCTCAGTCGCGAGTTCAGGCATGCGATTCCTGGGACCTTGAGGATGTCACGGCATCCGCGGGATGGACAGCCTCGGTTGCTACGGGCGGCGGCTCGGTCGAAGCTTCAGTCGCAGCCGGCTCCGGCTCTGCCGCAGCCAGGGTCGCAGGCGGCTCCGTGGCGGGGAGTGGTGATTCCGCAGCTTCTACCGTTGAGGTATCGCCATAACCTGCAACCGCTCGGCTGGTTGTACCCTCGATCGGATGAGGCGGCAGGATCGTCGGCTGCTTCTCGACGTCCAGGTGCGCGATTTCCTGCTCAATCTGCGCTTTGAATTCGTTGGAGGCCCGGCGAAATTCGTTCATGAATTTGCCGACCTGGCGGGCGATCTCCGGCAACTTCTTTGGCCCGAAAATGATCAGGGCCAGGAAGAACAGGAAGACCGTCTCAGCAAAACTCATGCGTTTCATCATACGTTTTCGGTGCGAAAGCGGCAATGCTCGCGTGATAGGGATGACATGCTTCCGCCCGGAGAGCTTATGATATTGCCGCCATGCAATTCTGGTTCGCGCGCGGGAGCGAGGTTCCCATTCGAGAGCAGCTCGTGACGCAGGTCATGCTGGGCATTCTCAGCGATGATCTGAAGCCCGGGCAGCGCCTGCCCAGCACCCGCGATCTTGCCCGAAGATTCAAGCTTCATCCCAATACGATCAGCGCGGGGTATCGTGAGCTTGCGCGTGGCCGGTGGGTCGAGTTCCGGCGTGGCAGCGGCGTTTACGTTCGGGCCAGCAAGCCCGAGACGCCCGGTTCGCCGGCACTGGCTCTCGACCAGATGATCGCGCGTCTATTTCGTTCTGCCCGTAAAATGGGTGTTTCGCTCCCGGCCCTACGCTCTCGCTTGCGACAATGGCTCGAGTTGCAGCCCCCGGATCATTTCCTGTTAGTGGAACCTGATCCGGAATTGCGCGGCATTCTGCAGGAGGAACTCGCGCGTGTCGTCACATTTCCGGTGAGATGTTCGGGCATTGAAGATTGCCCGAAGAATCCGCATGGGGCGGTTCCGGTGATGCTGCCGAACCGCGTCGGCACGATGCAGCCCTTGCTGCCGGCCGGATCTGAGATTCTCGCGTTGCAAGTACGCTCCGTGCCGGCGTCGCTCGCGGGGTACCTGCCGGCTCGTCTGGGATCGCTCGTTGGGATCGCATCGCGCTGGCCCGAGTTTCTAAAGGTAGCGCGGGCCGTCCTGAACGCTGCCGGATTCGATCCAGACAGCCTCATCTTCCGCGATGCCCGCGAAGCGAACTGGCAGCGCGGCCTCAAGCAGACGGCGGCCGTGGTGTGCGATGTCCTGACCGAGCACGAGCTTCCGCCAGGATGTCGCGCTATTCCCTTCTCTCTCCTATCAGAAACTTCTATCGCCGAACTCCGCGCCTGCGAGGCATTCATTCGGCAGCCGCCGGATGCCGTGTGACACTCGCGAAACTGTCCTGAAGCAACCACTCACCGGAACTCCTCGGCGCTAATCTGCGCTCATCAGGAATTGGCAATTTCCCTTTGCCAGTTCTGAAGGAGCGACATGAAAGTAACCGCGGAAGTAGCTCTCGCACTTGCGATGTCTTGTGCCAGCGGTCTTGCCCTCGCGCAATCTGGCGCTGTGCATGAACCCGCCGGCTCCGGCACCGGAGTCGCTACGGCTCGATGTGCATACACTGACAGCGATGCGCAATGCTCTTCCCCCGCAGCACCGCAATTCCCACGCCGTGCCCCCGGCCCCCCACCCTACCCGCCTCCTCCACCCCAATACAGGGTCCACGCCGCGCCCGGACCTGCTCTCAAAGGAGCACTCATCGGAGGTCTGATCGGCTTCGGATTCGGCGCAGCCCCCGGCGGGAATCGCAGCACTCAAGCACGCCTTGGCCTGGGAGCCTGGGTAGGATTCATTGGCGCTGGAATTGGCGCGGCAATCGCAGCCGACCACGCAAGTTATCGCTATCACTACCGCTATCGACACGCTCCTTGGCCGTACGAAGACGAGGACGAGATGTCCTCTCGCAAACCAACCCGCCCGCGGTCGGCCTCCGAGGCATACGCACGCTCCTCCCCGCAGGGTTCGACATCCCCCGAAATCAGCCAGAAAACCACGCCAGAAGGAACCGGAACGGCTCATCCTGCATCAGATAAATAGACCTGTTCCCAGACGGTTACGAAGGTGACCATCTGGGTCCGGGGTCGTCTAAGCCAGTGATATACTTACGCTATTCAGCGCGGTAGCTGGGGTGGCCGTAAACCCTCAACCGAAGGAAATTTAAGATGGCTCGTAGTTCTCGCCGCTCGCTTGTCCTCGTCCTTTGCTTTCTCCTTGCCTGCGGATTTCTGGGAATTCTCTTCGCCCAGCGTTCCGGTCAGCAGTCGTCCATCACCGGCGACTCCGACGTCAAGGACAGCCTCAAGCAGTTCACCGATGTGTACGCCCTCGTCGAGGACAATTATGCCGAACCGGTGAATCCCGATAAGGCGATCTACAACGGCGCGATCCCGGGCATGCTGCACGCGCTCGATCCGCACTCCAACTTCTTCGATCCCAAGTCTTATGCGCTGATGCGCGAAGACCAGCGCGGCAAATACTACGGCGTCGGAATGACAGTCGGCCCGCGCAACAACAAAGTCATTGTCATCTACCCATTCACCGGAACGCCTGCTTACAAAGCTGGCATTCATCCCGGCGACGTCATCATCGCGGTTGATGGCAAGTCCACCGAGAACATGAGCACCGGCGACGTGGCCGACCTGCTCAAAGGACCCAAAGGCACTACCGTCCACATCAGCATCGCGCGCGAAGGCGTCGAGAAGCCGATGGAGTTCACTCTGGTCCGGGACGAGATTCCTCGCTACAGCGTTGACGTCCACTTCTTGATCAAGCCCGGCGTCGGCTACATGCACGTCAACGGATTCAATGAGACTACGGAACATGAAGTCTCCGAAGCTCTTGATTCCTTCGGCGATCTTAAGGGTCTGATCCTCGACCTGCGCGGCAATCCCGGTGGATTGCTGAGCGAAGGCGTCGGTGTGGCCGACAAGTTCCTGAAGAAGGGACAGCTCATCGTTTCGCACCATGGCCGCGCCTCAGCTGAAAAACGCTATGTCGCGCAGCATGGCAATGGCGGCAAGGATTATCCCATCGTCGTTCTGGTCAACCGCCTGACCGCCTCCGCCGCCGAGATCGTCTCGGGCGCGATTCAAGACCACGATCGCGGCCTGATCGTCGGCGAAGTCACGTTCGGCAAGGGACTCGTGCAGACCGTCTATCCTCTCTCCGAGAACACCGGATTGGCGCTCACCACAGCGCATTACTACACCCCGAGCGGGCGACTGATTCAGCGCGATTACAGCAACATTTCCCTCTACGACTACTACTACAGCCGCGACAACAATGAGAGCTCCAACACCGCGAATCGCGAGGTGAAGCTCACCGACAGCGGACGCACGGTATACGGGGGCGGGGGCATCGCTCCCGATGTCAACATTCCGCCGATTAAGACCAATCACTTCCAGGACACTCTTCTGCAGCATTACGCGTTCTTCAACTTCGCCAAGAAGTTTGTCATCAACCACCATCCCACGAAGAGTTTCGAAGTGGACGACGCGATCATGCAGGATTTCCGCAAGTCGCTCGACGAAGCCAGCATTCCATACACCCAGGCTGAGTTGATCGACAATAATGACTGGATCAAGTCAAACATCAAGTCGGAGATCTTCGTCGACGCCTTCGGCCAGGATGAAGGCCTGAAGGTGCGCGCTGAGTCCGATCCGGAAGTGGTTAAGGGTCTGGAGCTACTACCCCAGGCAAAGGCACTGGCCGACAACGCCAGGAAGATCGTAGCCGAGCATAACCAGGTTCCGGCCTTTGGCCGATAATCGAACTCCTGCACGAAAAGGCCCGGACAAAGTCCGGGCCTTACGTTTTTCCCTGTGGCCTCGGTGTCCTCTGTGGTGAGGAGTGTGAAAGCCCAAACCAAGGAAACCGCACCGGCCGCAGTTGCATTGACTCCCCCTCCCCAGTATGTGAGAATCCGCACAAGAGGCCGTATTTGCGGGGGCAAATAGTCAGGTCCCGTGAACGCTCCGCCAGCGCGGAGCGAGTCTCAACCGTCACAAGATGGATCTTTTTCAATATTGCTGGAGCGCGCACCCGGTCCTCGTCCGCCAAAATGGATGGAGGCGCCATTGAAGCCCATCATTCTGGGCGGGGCGGTACTGCTTTCTCTAGTCGCCGGCTGGACCGATTTGCGCAGCCGCCGGATCCCCAACTGGTTGACTGTTTCGGGCCTCGTAGTCGGAGTGGTGGCAAACACCGTTGTGGGCGGCAAGAGCGGACTGATTTCAGCGCTGATTGGCGCGCTCGTAGGCTTGGGACTTCTGCTGCCTTTTGTTCTGCTGCGCAGTCTGGGCGCGGGCGATTGGAAACTGGCTGGGGCCTTGGGCGCCTTCGCTGGCCGTGAGTTGTTGATTGATCTGCTGCTCGGATCGGTGTTCGTGGCGGGAATTATGGCTCTGGCTTTGATTATCTACAAAGGTCGCGTGCGTCAGAGCTTGCGCAATATCGGGCACATTCTGGTTTCGCTGGTCACATTCCAACTGCCGGGAGCACGCGTTTCGCTGGATAATCCCGATGCCCTGAAAGTCCCGTACGGCGTCGCGTTGGCTTTCACCGTTGTCCTCTACGCAGGCGCTCATGTGTGGGGAGTGGTCTAGATGGCGACACTGACACGCAATCTCTTTCACCGACTCGTCTCGGAGACACGCGGCGCCGAGATCGCCGAAGCCGCGGCAGTACTGCCGCTGATGTTCATGGTCCTTCTTGGAATCTTCTGGTTCGGACAAGCCTTCAGCATCTACGGAGCCATCACACGCGCAGCGCAAGAAGGAGCGCGCGCTGGATCATACGCGCCATCTTGCTCCACTTGCGGTACCGATTCACTTCCCCTACGGCGAACCAATGCGGTCAACGCGGTGCAGGCTGCACTCGCAGCCTCTAAGCTGGACCCGACACTCGCCCAGCCGCCAGCAACCACGCCATCCTTCAATGCCTGTAATGGTCTAAGCCCGGCCTGCGATACTACCGCCAGTTCGCAATTCTGCATACAGGCACCCGTCAGGCTGGCTACTGATGCAGGTGGAACCGGTGTCTGCGGCATGGCAGTCTCGTTTCAATACCCGTTTCAGTTCTGGTTGCCGTTTACCTCTTTGAATAAGCAGAAGATCTGGATTACCTCATCTGCCTTGGTGAAGCTGGAAAATCAATGATGCGCGCTCCACATTTCGTCAGAGATTTCACCAGTTACGCAGTGCGCAGTGACCGTGCCGCGCAGTTGGTCGAGTTCGCAGTTTCGCTTCCTCTCTTGGTGGTGTTCGTGGTCGGTATCTTCGATTTCAGCGGTGCGTACACGCTCAAGCAGAAGCTGACCAATGTTGCCGCCACCGCCGCCAGCACGGCTGCAAGTGACCCCAGCAACGATTTGGGTTCAGGCACTCCGGCCTCGGTCGTCGATGCTTTCGACGTCATTAGCAACTACATGCTCAGCAACAACATGAACATCTGCGGCCTGACTTCTTCCAATGGCACGCAGTCCGGCGCGACGCCGAAGTGGACCTTTTCCAAGAGTGCGGCTGGTTGTTCGGTCACGATCATCATCAATCGCGGCTATTACTACCCGGCCACTGGGGCCGCTGCTCCCGATCTGAACTGTACGCCCCAGAATCCCGGCTCCCAGCTGGCAATCATCAGCACTTGTGTGAGTATTCAGTACTTGTATGCTTGGAAATTTGGCCGCGCCGCAAGCCTTCTCGGAAGGAGCACTGCATTGCCGTCACACATCTCCGCGGTGGCGGTCGCTTTGAATCAGGATTGATAACCCCATGAAGAGCCCGTTCATCCCAAACCCGCCACGAATTGACGCTGACCGTAACGATGAACGTGGCGTAACGATGGTCCTTGTTGCGCTCGCGATGGTCGCGATCATCGCGATGGCGGCGTTGTCGATTGATGTTGTGACGCTTTATCTCGCGCGACAAGAAGCGCAACGCGCCGCCGACAGCGCGGCAATTGCTGCAGCGAATGTGATTTCGCTATCGGGCATTACCGGTGATCCGACGAACTCGACCAGCAATTGGGCCAGCATCTGTGGTCCGGACAATGGTACAAACGGCTTGGCAGCACGTGTTGCAAAGTCCGTCGCCTCCCAGGACGTTGTCGGAGGACTGGCCGCAAACACAATCAATGTGACCTATTCCGCACAATCGGGAGGCACCGTCGGCGCTGGCACGCCAGACTGTACGACCCTGGCTACCTCATCTTTCGGCGTGAACCCAATCGTCACAGTAAAGCTGACACGCGCTAGCCTGCCGAGCTTCTTCTCGAGAATATGGGGAAACACAGGAAACCAGGTGAGCGCATCCGCGACAGCCGAGGCATTTAACCCGTCCAATTCATCGACAGTGAGCACAAGCGCCTCGACGATTCCAGTCAGACCACGTTGTGTAAAACCTTGGGCTGTGCCGAATCAGGATCCGCTACACAACACAAGCGGTGCGGTTGGAATCTGCACCGGTGGAGCAGGAGGCAATTGTGCCAAGATCGTTGATCTAGCCGATGGCCACATTGTTACGCCGGGGGTCTCGCTCAATGGAACGGGCACAGGCGGCATCATCGGCGAGACGTTTTGGCTAAACCCTGATTGCCGCTGGGCGCAAAGTACCTGCAACAGCGCGACCATGCGTGTGAATCCGCCGCAGGCCAATTACAACAATGGCATGGGCTTCATGAAAGGTCCGCCGACTTATCCGAATTTGGTTTTCGCGCCTGGTCAAGTCGGTGCGCCTGCGACTGTGACCGGAATTCCATCGTGCGCCAGTGGAGATGACTTCGAAGAAGCGATCGGAGGCTGCGATGCCCCCACTCGCTATACGTGCGGGCTGTCACCGGCCAGCGGCGGTACGAATGTGGTTGATCTTTCCAGTAATCCCGACCTAGACACCGCAAACGGGGTTTCTTGTCTGATTCACCAGGCGGCCGGTGGCGATTGGACTGAACCCACGGGCCAGGACTATCTCAGCACTCCCACAATGGGTCAGCCGCTCTCCTACCCCTTTCAGATTCAGGCCGGTAGCAGCACTCCCATGGCAAGTGCAGGTCTCGCCAGCGGAAGCTCCATCAGCATGAGCTCATCGATCGTTTCGCTCCCTATTTACGATGAGACAACGCCCGCAGCCCTTAATCCGGGGACCACAACGGATGTCACGTTTGTGGGCTTCCTTCAGGTGTTCATCAATGCGGTCGACCAATACGGCAACGTCAACGTGACAGTTCTAAACGTGGCAGGATGCAGCAACAATGCCATCGGAGCACCTGTAACAGGCAACTCTCCCGTGCCGATCCGCCTGATCACGCCCCCGTAGAAGCGAGTCCCATCTTCAATTTGTAAGGCTTCTTACTGCTGCTGCGGCGGGTCCACGCCCTCTTGCGGTGGCTGGGTCTGTTGCGGCATCTGCGCTTCCACAGGAGGCACCGGATTATCAGGTTGTTGTTGCTGGTTGTTGCGGACGACTGCTGGTTCATCGTCGTCGCCGCTATCGTCGCTGTTCTGCATCTGCGGCAGAGGCGCAACAAAGTTCCCATCCATGCGCGTGCTCAGAATGACCCGATCGAGTTTATTCGGATCGTCCGGCGCGCTCAGAATCAGGAAGTTGAAATGCGATCCGTTCAGTAATTTTGCCAGCACTTCCGGAGCCGGGGCCGGCTCGACATACGCGACTACCTTCTCCTGCTCTGCCCCTGCGGGAATCGCAATATCCGCACCCGTCTTCTGCTGCACCGCGTAGAGCACTTCGGAAAGTGTCGCCTTGTTCGACCGGATGCTCAGCATCCCGTGAAGATAGGAAACCTGCAGCGGAGGCTCCGGCACGGCCTCGATATGTACCGGTTCGGAACTGGTCGTGAAGTTCGCCGCAACTAGCCCCGGACGCGTTCCCGGCTGCGCAGAATTGCCGTTCTGCGCAACCGCAGTTGAGCTTGCCCCTACTACCTTGATCATCACCGTGCGCCCGTATGGGAACACCTGAAACGATCGGGCGGCCTTCAGATCAATGACGACACGCGTTATGGGAGGCTTCGATTGGAACAGCCCGATGCGCACGCTTTTCACGTCTCCGCGATCAACAGACTGGCTGCGCAAATCCCCCACCGGACGCGAATTCGGAAAATCAATAACCAGACGATCCGGACCGGTTAAGACCTGCGTTTGCGGAACGATACGATCGCTAGCCTCAACCTCTACCTCAACCACATCCTTACTGCCTAGAACCTTGAGAGATCGCACCGAAATCTGCGCCATTGCGGGGACAGCGGACAGACCGGCGCAGAGACTGGCTGCAAGCAGCCGTTTCGCGATGGCTTGCGAAAATCTGTCCATGAAAGACCTGCGTGTAGAAGTTATCTGGATCTAGATGCGATTGTAGCAGCGATTGAAGCGGCGGTAACTTACTTTGGTACTAGAACCGGCCCGGGAATATGCTCATCGCGACAGCGGTTTTAAGATGTCTCCCAACAGGTCGGGCTTAGAATTTACCCGCTCCAAATGCGGATTCTTCTCGCCCTCGTGATACGCCACAGAATACGTCTTGAAGAATTGCGCGTTCTCGACCAGAAGTTCGATCGGCTGCTCGGTACCTTTCGCCGCCCGTAAAGCGTCCCGCAGAACCTCCGGCGACCATTTCCGCCCATTCACCGCCACCAACCGCATGCCCGGACCCACTCCCGCCTGATAGGCCGGGGACCCCACGATCACGTCTCCGATCTTGCCGTCAGGAGCCACCGTGATCCCCAGCGAATATGCGAAATCGGCGGACTTGACCAGCTTCTCCATCGCCTGCTCAAATGCGTTCGGCTTATCGTTATAAACCAGCTTCCATCCGCCGTTTTCGATTCCGCCCAGGGGAGCATGCGTGCTCGTTGCATTCACGCGGTCGCGCAGCAGTCCAGCCCAGTCATATGGCACAACGTCATTGAGCGCACGCACCAGATCATCAAATGTGTACGGCACCACTTTCGGAGAGCCGCTCTCCCCGCCGTAAAAGCTGTGGCAGAAATCGTTCAGCGAACGCTTCCCATGCGTCTGCTGGCGGATGACCGTGTCCACCTCCAGCCAGATCAACTCGCCCTCGGGATAGTAATCAAGCCCACGCCGCCAGTTCGCCCATGCCGGAGCCGACAGCATCCGCAGAGTCTGGACGGATCGCGCCGTGTCCTCCAGAGGACGCCACGTACGCCCGGTTCGATGGTCGAGCATCGCGGCCGTCTCTGCCAGCGCCTCCCGATATTGCTCGTCGGTCCAGAATCCGCTTCGCTCGGCCAGCACATTCCCCAGATACTCCGTCAGACCCTCGTATACCCACAAGAGATCGCCAATCATCGGCTCCTGATAATTGGGCGTTGCCAGCCCGGCGGGCCGGCGATACTTCCCGTTCCACGAGTGCGTAAACTCGTGTGGCGTCAGCGAGCCAAACAGCATGTGCAGGCTGGGATCGAGCAACGTACGCTCCGCCGCGACGCTGTCATTCGATTCATGATGCTCCAACCCGTGCTCCCCGACCTGATCGCTCAGGGTCAGAAGAAAGTGATACTGCCGGTAATGGCGCGCTCCGAACAGCGCCCCCGTCTCGCCCACCAGTTTCTGATACGAAGCCACGTCCGTCGGAGTCATCTCCAGGTCCGGCTCGGCATCCGCAACCAGGTCCATCACGTGGGTGGGCCTCTCCGTCGGCTTGGTCAACTCGATCTGCCGGTAGTGCACTCCCGCAATCAGTGGCGAGTCCACCAGCGTAGTCAGCGATACCGGCGCAAACTCAACCTTATCTCCGGAGACGTTCTTCACCGGCAGAGCCGTGCCGAACTTCCAGCCAGAGGGTAAAGTGATGGACGACTGAAAGGTCACGTCATCGGAACGCGTGTCCTTCGGATAAAGAACAACAGCGTTCCAGTTCAAGTCGAGCAGGTTTGAAGATGCCGCCGGCCCATTCGAACCAGCATTCTCGAGCGAAGTGAGCGCGTCGAGCCATACGTCCAGCGTCGCCACACCCGCCGGCACCGTGACGTGGAATTGATACATGTCCACGTCATCTCTCTGCCATGGCACCGTGTGCCCCGCGGCTTCCATCCGGATCCCAGTCAAGCTACCTAAGGGCCCACTCGGCCGGTGATTGCCAGGAATCCACTTGGGAAAAACCAGCGCCATCTCGCCGGCCCGCGCTGGAATCTGCAAATGTGCGTGATAGATGTTTCGCGGTGCATCCGCCAGATCAACCTCCAGTCGGATAGCCTGCCCCGACACCCGCACCACAAAGCTTACCGGGAGCAACATCAGCAAAAGCAGCAAGAACCGGCGCATTCCAGGGCGCAAAGATATCCTCCTGAAGAAACAGAGATGAAGGCTATCGAAAGACGCTCCAGCGATGCAAGCGTTAGCGAAGATTCCGGTTCTTCGTCCTCAAGACCTTCTCTATTCCATCGCGTACTCTATCTTGATCCCGCGCTTCTCGATTTCATCCAGAAACAGATCTGCCGGAACATCCAGTTCCTGCAAGACGCCGCCCCGCTTGCTGATCGCTCCCGACGCCAGCATCTGCACGACAATCGATGCGGGAAACGCCGTCGTCCGCATCATCGCACTCATATCCGTTTTTGGATCATAGTGATCCACCATGGTGAACGAGGCTACGCGCCCTTTCAGGCGTCCCCCAAGCAGGCCCCTCGTTCCCGCCCGATTCACCGATTCATGCGCCTCCAGCCGCATAATGCACACGTCCGGACCCTTGGAAGCGAACTTGCCCTGAAATATTTTCGACATCATGGCCCGCGGCGCGATTTGGGCCTTGCCAAACTTCATCGTTTCGCTCGAGAACAGTCCCAGTTCGTTCAACTCGCACAGCAAGTCATAGTGTCCCGGATACCTCAGCGTCTTCTCAAAGCACTCGCCCACTCGCCCTTCGAAAGTCTCCGGCAACGTCGAAGTGCCGCCGGACGTATGAAATGCCACGAGCGGAGAGAATCCTGCGATGTGAAAGTCCTCCGGCTCGGTCAGCGGATCGATTGTCGTCAATTTCCCTTTCCGCAGAATCCGCGCCGGCTCGACATACTCATTGATGAGCCCTTCGACCGAAAACACCAGCTGATAATGAAACGGAGGCGTCGGCCGCTCTGGCAGTCCACCCACGTACAGCCGCAAAGCGTCGGCGCGCCCTCCCAACCGCCGTACCAACTCGCCCCCGAGGATCGATGCCATCCCCGGCGACAACCCGCAATCCGGAGCAATCGCCACCCCAAGTTTCTCTGCCTTCTTCGACAGGGCGAGTTCCTGACGCACCACCGTGTTATTGCCCCCAAGATCGGCAAAATGACAACGCGCCTCCACCGCCGCTCGCGCCAATCCAAGATTCAAAAAGTACGGCACTGCCGATAGCGCCGCATCGTGTCCGCGCATCAACTTCGCCGCCGCGCGCTCATCGCTCGCTTCAAGCACAACTCCACGAACCTTCTTGCTCCCGCTAATCCGGTTCACCCGCGCCGCCACCTCGCGGACACGCTTCGCATCGCTATCGGCCAAGGTCACCGATTCCACCTGCGGCGTCCGCGCCATATCAAATGCCGCCGCCGAACCCATCATTCCCGAGCCAATCACCAGTAATTTCACAAAAGCCTCCTTCTTTAGGTAGCGCAGTTCACACCGCGGAAACGGCACACAAGCGCCCGCGCGGATTCACTGCTGGTTTTCATGGGAAGCAATAAACAGAGCGGAAACTACGGGGTACTAGAGCCCTGCAGGAGCGATGCGTTCACAGATGTAACGCCGGAGATCGAGCCGAAGCAGCTTCACAGATGATCATAGCATCCAGAGTCTCTCGGTCGAAATGACACGGCAGGATACCGTCTGAAGTTTTTGCCCGAAAGCAATAGGGATTTCTTTTCCACCTGTGCACATCCCGGTTTCCAACATTTCAGGACAATCCGGACTCAAAGCTTTATGGCGTCCAGGGTCACTGCTGAACCGCAGTCGCGCGCCATCACGCGCCGCTCTTCTTCGGGATTAAAACGCCACCACAAGATCCTCATCGTCGGCGCCGTGATCTTCATTGCACTCTGCGTGGTCGGATTCGTTTACATCCGCATCCTGCCCTTCTCCGAGCAGGCGATCTTGAAAGAGCTCTCCGAAGCCAGCGACAGTCAGGTCACCGCCCGCGGATACCATCGTACCCATTTCCCTTCTCCGGGCTGCGTGCTGGAGCGCGTCGAATTTCACAAGGGACCACAACACTTCATGCTCGTCAGCATCGACAAACTGGTCATCAAGGGTACTTATCTCGGACTCCTTCGGCAGCACGTGCACCACATCAACGCGATTCATGCGCACATTTTCATTCCTCCCTTCGGAACGAATTTCACGTTTCACACCGAGCATTCGAACGTCGTGGTAGAAGAGTTGATCGCCAATGGCGCACTTGTCGAATTTGCTCCCAAAAAGCCCAACGACAAGCCATTCGTTTTTGACGTGCACGAGGCGCTGCTTTCGAATATCCGCTGGGGAACCCCCATTCAATACCGGCTCAAATTCTTCAACCCGGAGCCCCCCGGGGAGATTTCAGTCGCCGGACAATTCGGCGCCTGGGCCGAGGGCCACCCCAACGACACTCCGATCTCGGGGCAGTACTCGTTCGATAAAGCGAATCTCGGGATCTACCGCGGCATTGCCGGATATCTCTCGTCCCAGGGCAAATTCGCAGGCGTTCTCCAGCACATCGATATCAGCGGACACACGGACACTCCCGATTTCGAGGTCACGTCCGGCGGCCATAAAGTGAGGCTTACCACTGAATTCGACGCGTATGTCGATGGCATGCACGGCGACACCTACCTGAAGCGCGTGGAAGCCCACCTCGGACATACCACGGTCGTGGCCTCCGGCAGCGTGGCTCGCGCCCCAGGGCAGAAAGGAAAACTTACGCAGCTCAAGCTAGCCATCAATCGCGGGCGCATCGAAGACATCCTCGGACTCTTTGTCAGCGCCCCACACTCGCCGATGGCCGGAGAAGCCTCTTTGATCTCGAACGCCCAGTTCCCCTCCGGCGACGGTTCCTTCCTGAAAAAGCTGAAGATGGACGGACGATTCGGCATTGGCGAAGGATCTTTCACCAACCAAAACACCCAGACCGATGTGGACAAGCTAAGCGCTGGCGCGCGCGGCCAGGACAAGGACCATCCTGAGACCGTCCTGACCGGCCTTCAGGGCTCAGTCGAACTGGTCGAGGGCATCGCCCGGTTTTCCAGGCTCTCCTTCGGCATTCCCGGTGCACAGGCTTCTCTGCATGGCACCTACGACCTCGAAAGCCACAAGGTCAATCTGCACGGCGACATGCGCGTGGAGACAAGAATTTCAAAGACCACGACCGGATTTAAGTCACTGCTGCTCAAGGTCATGGATCCCATCTTCAAAAAGAAGAAAAAAGGCGAGATCGTCCCAGTTCACATTTTAGGGACGTACGAGAAGCCAGACATCGGACTCGATCTGACCAACCAGAAGAAGTAGCATTTGCGATGATCGTCGCCGATTGCCGAAAACACTTCGCAACGTCTTCACATCCAAGCCCCACGTGAAGAACTTACGCGGTCTCCCTGCTGACAAATTCACCAGGACCATCGTTTCAACGGCGATCAGTCTTTCTGCACTCTGCCTGTCACAACTGGCTTGCGGAGGTGGTTCCGGAACCTCAGCGCCACAAACACCTCCACCAACGAATCAGCCCACGTTCAGTCATGTCGTTCTTGTCGTGGAAGAAAATCACAGCTACTCCGAAGTAATCGGCAACTCCTCGATGCCGTACTTCAATAGCCTCGCGTCGCAATACGGTCTGGCCACGCAATACTTCGCCAACGTGCATCCGTCTTTGCCCAACTATCTGGTGCTTACGACGGGTGCAACCGAAACCCTCGACGACAACTTTTCGGGAACGATCAGCGATGACAACGTCATTCGTGAGTTGGTGAAGGCCGGAAAATCGTGGCGGTCTTACGCCGAGTCCCTTCCATCACCCGGATACCTCGGCGGAGACTCGGGCGCCTATCTGCGTCATCACAACCCGTTCACCTACTTGAGCGACGTGCAAAACGACAGCACTCAGGCCGCGAATATCCTCCCCTTCACCCAATTCGCCACCGACCTCTCGAACAACGTACTGCCTCAGTACGCTTTGATTGTGCCCAACACAACCGACGACGCTCACGATGGCACTCTCGCCCAGGCCGACGCATGGCTGCAGGCAAATATCGCTCCCTTGCTCGCCAACTCCGCATTTCAAAGTGGAGGTCTGCTGATCATCACGTTCGATGAGGGCGAGCAATCGGACATCAATCACGGCGGCGGCCAAGTCGCCACTCTCATCATCAGTTCACAAGCGAAAAAGGGATTTCAATCGCAAACCCTCTACCAGCACCAGAGCACGTTGCGCTTGATCCTCACAACCTCCGGGATCAAAAGTTTTCCGGGACTGGCAGGCACCGCCCCCGACATGACGGAATTCTTCCTGGGCCACTGAAGAAGCATGATGTGAACCGACTTCCCGGAAGATGTGCTGCCCTGGCAGACGATTTTCGAACTCTGTGTTCGAAGCGAATGCCCATATGCGGGGACACATTTCGGGCAGTCGCTGAATAGCGACATTCGAGTGCGCTCAATCACTGCGCGAGCCCACGCCGCGTGATAACAATTCCTCTGAAACTCCCACTGGTCCGTTGGTAGCCTTCAACGACCCGGCAGATCCTGGTAAGCCGCACTGCCACCCTCCAGCCGGAAATAAGAAATTAAGAAGGAGACCTCATTATGAGACGGCATGCCATTATCCTGGGTGTGGTTTTGCTGGCGCTCGCTTCGACGCTGAGTTACGCGCAAGCGCCTGTTCCTTTCATCAACCTGCCCCTCGTTCCAGACGCAACCGCGCCGGGCGGGCCGCAGTTCGTTCTCACCGTCAACGGTACCGGTTTTGTTTCCAAGTCGGTTGTGCAATGGAATGGCAACGCGCTGCCAACTCGCTACGTCAGCAGTTCGCAATTGAAGGCTGCTGTTTCTCAAGCGGATATTGCCGCAGCGACTACAGGTTCCGTTACCGTAATGAGCCCGTCGCCCGGCGGCGGCACGTCGAACGTCGCGTTCTTCTCGGTCAATGCATCTAAATCTGCGGGCGTTCAGCCTGGTCTCAACCTGGTCTGTAGACGGCGCCATGTACGTTGTTTCGGGAGATTTCAATAGAGATGGCAAGATGGACCTGGCGACGGCGAACAGCACCCTCCCCGGTACGGTCTCCGCTTTGTTGGGAGACGGCAGTGGGTTGTTCACTATGGCTCCTTCTCTGGTGGTTGGCGACCAGCCAGTCTCAGCAGTGGCGACGGGTGACTTCAACGGAGACGGAAATCTGGACCTGGCTGTCAACGCGGGAAACGATACCGTTTCCGTTGCACTGGGCGATGGTGTCGGCAACTTTAGCCTGGCGTCTTTTGCGAGTGTGGCACCTGCTACCTCGTTCATGGCGGTGGGAGATTTCAACGGTGACGGCAATTTGGACCTCGCCGGCATCTCAGAGGGGATTATTTCCATCCTTCTAGGCAACGGCAAGGGCAATCTCACCCCAGGTCCGTCGGTGGTGGGACGTTTCGCCTCGAATTCCATTGCGGTGGGCGACTTCAGTGGGGATGGCAAACTCGATCTGGCGGTTGGGGATGGCGACGAAGATCTCTGCATGCTTCTGGGAGACGGAACGGGCAACTTCAACTTGACTTCTTGCGAGTATTCAGGAATCGGCCCAGCCGTTTTGGTGGCAGGAGACTTTACTGGAGAGGACAAGTTGGACGTGGCGGCTGCCAACTACTGCGGGGAAGAGATGGGCTATGACTGCAATCCGGGCACCCTCTCCCTCTTTTTGGTGGATGGTGCCGGCAACTTAATGGGATATTCCCCGTTCCGTATTGGCGGCTATCGACCGAATTCCATGGTGGCGGGAGACTTCAATGGTGACGGCAAACTGGACTTGGCTATCGCGGACTCGGTGAAGGTCGTGACCGCGGGAAGCAATATGGTTTCGATTCTGCTGGGGACGGCACCGGGAACTTCACTCCGTCTTCGTCGACGGTTGTGGATCGTGTCGACTCCCTAGCGTTGGGCGACGCGAATGGGGATGGCAAATTGGACCTGGCATTTACTTCAGGGGATGCGGTTTCTATTCTGCTGTGGGATCCGCGGGCAGTCACATTCTCGCCCATCAACCTCACGTTTGCCACGCAATTGATCGGCACCAGCAGCGTCTCTCAGCCGGTGACCCTCACGAACATCGGCAGCCAGCGACTGCGGATCAGCAGCATCGTCGCCAGCGCGAATTTCTCTCAAACCAACAACTGCGGCACCAGCGTGGGGGCAGGTGCGAGTTGCACGATCAACGTGACCTTCAAGCCCAATGGCACCGGCACACTTACGGGCACGATCACGATTACCGACAACGCTGCCAATGGCGCGCAGACGGTGGCGCTGACCGGCGTCGCTACTGCGGTATCGCTGCAGCCTACAGGGTTGGCCTTCGGTACGTACGCCGTCGGGACTACCAGTCCGCCGCAGACGGTGACCCTGACCAACTACGGCAGTAAGGTAGTGAGCATCCAGAGCATGCACATTACGGGAACCGATTTCTTGGATTTTGCCCAGTCCAGCAACTGCGGAAGCAGTGTGCGGGCGGGAGGAACCTGTACCATCAGCCTGACCTTTTCGCCGAAGGATGTGGGCAAGAGTACTGCGAAGCTCTTTGTCGCCGACGACGGAGGCGCCAGTCCACAGAAAGTTTCACTCACCGGCACGGGCAAGTAGCGGGACGAAGAGCGGAGTTACTGGAAGAAGACGCCGATGGCGACGCCGCTCCGCAGGTGTCGAGTACCAGTGCAGAAGGCGAGTCTCATTTTTGATGTTGTTCGGCTCCAGCAGATTGAAAACTTACGGCGCGAGTGCGTTGATCAGGCTTGCTCCGATTGGGCTACCCCAGCCCGTGACAAGATCGTACCCCTTCACTGCGGAATACGCGCCGTTACTTCCGCTGGTGGCGTCGTGAAAATCACTGCTGAATCCTGAACCCGTCGCGATTCCGTACAGCGTAGGATTGAGGAACCCCACCCGTGCATCTCCGCGATTCACCGCCTGCTGGTTTGCCATCGCGATCAGGCTCGCCCACAACGGCGCGGCATAGCTGGTTCCACCCCCAAAGTTGCGGCAGGTCCCATTCCCGCACATGTATTGAGCTGCGGCCGACTCCGAAGCTATATCAGGGATATTGCGCAGTGTTGACGACGCATGATTGCTGCCGGTGACCACTCCCGCAAGTTGCTGGTAGCTGGGAATCGGAATATTGTTCTTCGAAGGCGTGCCGGTGCTGTTGAACCAGCCCGTCTCTGATTTCCACGAGCCGCCCGGGCCATTGGTCGTCAGCACGGTTCCACCTACAGCCGTCACCCACGGATCGTCGGACGGCCACATTACGTTCGCTGCCGTGCTCGAACCGTTGTCGCCGGTTGCAACGAAGACCGTCTGTCCTTGCGCCACCATCTCCTCAAAAATCGGGTCCAGGCTGCTTTGGTCTTTGCCCCAACCGTAGGAGCAACTGATGCTGCTGGCGACGTTGTCGGCGGCCATTTGATTGAAAATGGAAACATCGTTCTTGCCGACGTACACTCGCAACTGGCTTAAGCCGGGAGCCATGGAAAGAGCTTGCTCAATATCCAGCGCCTGCTCGATATCATTGCAGCCGGAGCCACAGATCGTGCTTGCGCCGTTCACCGATATCGACTTGATGGGAACATTCTGACTCTGGTGCGCATTGGCGAAATACGTATTGATGTCTGTCGGGTTGTAGCCCCGGTATTCATATAACGCAACCGTCTGGCCCGCGCCGTTCAGTGATCCTGAGCCGTAATATGCCGCCCGCAGATCGCTCCCCAGAAACGAGCCGCTCGGTCCCGATCCGCTGGATTTGGCCAGGATTATCGGTGACACGGTGTTCTTGGCTACTGGCAACACAAAATTGTCGAGCCCTGTCACGTGCAGCAACGAAACCCCCGTCGAGGCCAGGGGCTCACGTTCCGGAGCGTAGAAAGTACGTGCCTCCGTCGGATGTTGATACAGTGCGATGGAGGTATGGAACGCAGCCTCAATCTCCGACACTGATCCTTCCACATCGACCACCATCCGGTTCGCGCCCTTCCCCATTACTTTCAGATGGTTGGCTTGCGCAAACTGGATCAGCGCGTTGTACTCTGACTCCGTCGCTCCATAGCTCTCGGCGAACTGAGCCACGGACAGGTAGTGATGGTAGCTGGGACTGCTGGGGTTATACAGATCCTGTAAGAAGAGTTCGAGCTGATCCTGGTTCCGCAACGGAAGCGAGAGTGCCAGACTCAATCGCTGCTGCGCCGGCAGATGGCCAACCATGGGCGCCAGTCCGCTCGCCACCACGTCAGGAACGTGGCTGGTCATGGCTGGGCGCAATTCCGTCTGCGCCTCCGCACTCCTCAGTGGTACCACCAACAGGCTGGCAAGCATCGGCAGGATCAGGAATGCCGATCCACTTCTCATGAGAACCCCTCCCACACCTTTCGCAACAATCTATAACAACTCGGGCTCGGGAACAATCACACCTTAGGCTCTATAAGCCGGCAGCTATTGCCGAAACAGGGGGTCGCATTCAGAATTGCACGGATACTGCAAGTTTCTGCACAGCGGAAAGGGGCGGAGTTCCAAGTGATTGAAAATTATGGTGGAGCTAGTCGGGATCGAACCGACGACCTCATCGTTGCGAACGATGCGCTCTCCCAGCTGAGCTATAGCCCCTTGTGGAAAGGTAGTGCTGAACTTGCCCTAACTATTTTATCAACGATTCTGAACCAGCCAAAATCGCCCCTCTACTTTAGCCGAACTTCGCCCGAGACTCAAAGAAACTACCTTGACGAACTTGATCTCGCCGCGTCTAACTAACACTAGCACGACGCCAAAGCACCATGTTCACTCAACTCAGCCCCGCCCTCGGACCAGCCCAGCGCTCCATCCGCATTGCCTCGCTCATTTTCCACGGACTCATTCTCGCTTGGCTGCTGCACGCACCCACACCTCGTCTATTGCAGCCCAGTTCAGTAGCCTTAGGACAGAACGGCACTTCCGTAACGCGTTTGTATTGGTCGAGCCAGCATCCCGATGACAGCTCCCACAGTTCCGCCGAGGCCGCCACCCAGCGCTATCGTCATGAACGCTTCAGCCACAAACTGACCTGGAGAGCGTCGTCAAAATCGGCGAAGGATTCCCAACAGTCTCTGGCTCGCACCGAAGCGCAAGATAACTCCCAGACCCAAACCCTTTCCGCTCTCGGTCATGGCGCCCAAGCGGGACTTCCCTACGGCACCCTGAACTCCGGATCTTACTCCGGAGACGAGATCCGTCCAGCTCTGCCCACCACCACGTTCGACCCTGGGTCTACCCGTGGCAACTACCGCTTTCTCCCGGCAATGAGATCATCGAAATTACGATCGACGAGCGCGGCGAGATCGTAAATAAAGCAGTCTTGCAAAGCCTCGGAGCTCGACATCGACAGCAAGTGCCTCGCGGCTCTGGAGAACTGGCATTTCCGTCCCGCCACTCGCAATGGCACACCGATTCCCTCGAAGCAAGACGCGGTGTTTCCCTTTCGCGCTCGCGGCTAGATCTCTTCGCGTCGTGACTTTCGTACGAATTTGACACAACTGTGACCATGTCCATCACGTCCGCGCCGGGCCCAGCCGCTATAATGTTTGCGTGAGTGAAAACGACGTACAACAAATTGCTTCCGCGGATTTTCCAACCCGCTGGGGCAAGTTCCGTATCTCGGTTTTCGCGGGCAAAGTCAGTGACGGCGATCGCCGCGTCGAAGAAGCCGTTGCTTTAGTCATGGGCGATATAAATTCCGCGCCTCCGCTCGTGCGCGTGCATTCGCAATGCCTCACCGGCGACGTCTTTCATTCCCTGCGCTGTGACTGCCGCCAGCAACTCGAACTCTCGCTTTCACTGATTAGCGAGGAAGGCGCCGGCATCCTGATCTACGAACAGCAGGAAGGCCGCGGCATCGGCCTCATGGCCAAGCTGCAAGCCTACGAACTGCAGGATTCCGGGCTCGACACAGTCGAGGCCAACGAACGCCTGGGATTCAAAGCGGACCACCGGGACTTCGCCCTTCCCGCCGAGATCCTCAAGCGTTTGGGAGTGCGTTCCGTGCGCCTGCTCTCCAATAATCCCGACAAGGTCGAGGCGCTCGAACGTTCCGGCATGCGCGTCGTCGAACGTGTTCCCTGCGAAGTCACTCCCAGCCCCCATGCCGAGGAATACCTCCGCACCAAGAAAGAAAAGCTGGGACACCTCTTTACCTCAAGCTAGCTTGCGCGCCCGCCCACGCCGTGCTGTAATTCGCTGCTGACCTGAATGCCTGCACGCGCCCCGGGAACGGCCTCTCACCCACGCTCGCACTGTGCCTCGCCCTGATTGGCGCCGCATCGTTCCTCTACTATCACCAGGCGCTCTTCATTCCTCGCGCTCAAGCGGTGCGTCTTTCCCAAGGCCTCGCCGGCGGATATTCCTTCGGCAACGACTTCTACCAGGTATGGATCACCTGCCGCGAGTTGCTGCGCCAGCACCGCGATCCTTACAGCCGCGAAATGACGCTCGAGATTCAAGAGGGACTCTACGGCCGACCTCTGGACCGAACTCGCCCCGGAGATCCCCTCGACCAGCGCGCATTCCCCTATCCTGCATACACGGACCTGTTGTTCTTGCCAACGGCCGCGTTCCGTTCGACTGCCTGGCGGTGTAAACCCTCACGGTTTCACACTACATCTTTTCGGGGGCGTTCATGCCCATGAGGCGGAGGGTCCGGGCTAGCACCGTTTTGGCTGCGGCGACCAGTTTGAGCCGTGCCTTCGAAACATCAGGGTCATCCTTCGAGATAACGCGGCACTGCTTGTAGAAGCTGTGAAAAACTGTCGCCAGTTCCTGTGCGTAATAGGGCAGGGACTGGGGTTCCAGGCTGCGGGCCGCTATCTCAATAATCTCGGGCAACCTCAGCATCTGCCGGATGAGGCTGACTCCGGTTCCGTAGTCAACAACGCCACGTCACCGCCCGACCAATCGATTCCCTCTTCCAGGGCTAGCCGCAGGATGGAGGCGATGCGCGCTGGGCGTACTGACATAATATACCGGGTTTTCCGACGACTCCTTTTTAGCCAGCTCGAGGTCGAAATCCATCTGGCTGTCGGCTGAGCGCGCCAGGAAGAAGAAGCGGCAGGCATCGACACGACTTCGTCCATGACGTCCCTCAGG
>CAVZWK010000013.1:0-101390 GCA_963778995.1 Terriglobia bacterium | reverse complement strand
CGGAAATTCATGCGGCGCGTGATCGTAAGTTGGAAGAGGCTCGTCGGCAACGGCAACTTCGTCGTCAGCAGGCAATGCCTTCGTTGTTTGCGCGGTCCCGTTCTGCAGCTACAATGACTGCGCCAGGTGAAACAGAAGCGGGCGCTGCGGGGACGCAACCATGCTGGTTGAGAATTGCCGCGTTTATCAGCCGATGGTCCACCGCTGCTGGGGAGTTGATCCGCTCGGTGGTCATCACAAAGCAGGACAAACCGGGGGATGCTCCAGGTCCACCGAGTTGGCAATCATCGCTCTGCAGCGATCCTGGCGCCAACTTTTTCGCTGGAAAGCGGGGCGACGGGCAGAAAACGGAAAATGGCCTGGGTTGGAAGTGACCACTGCGGCTCCGGACTCTCGCGCGGTTGGCACCGCACAGCACCAGAGTCATCGGACGATAGACCCCCAATGCCTCAGAAAATCCCCGCCCCGAAGGGGCGGAATCTTTGCACTAACGGAGAACGTCGCTTCTCCAGTTCACGCTGAGCCAAGACAGAAGATCTGGGTGCCGAGTTGGGAGAACCGGGATCTGCGGCAACTGTTGTGGCATCGGCATCGCATGGTGCAGATGCGGACTCGGATCATGAATCAACTGCAAGCGGTGGCTCTGAACGAGGGGCTACGCTGCAAAAAGAGGTTGTGGCGGCAGCGTGGACGAGAGCAACTGGAGTCGTTTCGCTTAGCCCCCTGGGCGAGCCGGCGACGGGAAGATCTGCTGCAGTTGCTGGATCGGCTGAACCCGACGATTGCCGATCTGACGCAAGTGATCGAGCAGGAAGTAGAGAAATGTCCGGAGGCAGGGCGCTTGCGGACGCATCCTGGAGTGGGTGCACTGACGGCCTTAGCTTTTGTATTAATCATTGGAAGGCCGGAGCGATTTCAGTGCGGGAAGCAGATCGCGGCGTATTTGGGGTTAGTGCCCCTGGAGGACTCAAGCGGAAATCGGCGACGACTGGGCCATATTACGAAGCAAGGGAGTTCGATGTTGCGCTTCTTGCTGGTGGAAGCGGCCCAAGTTTCGGCACGTAGCATCCCGGAATGGCGCAACAAGTACTTCCACCTGGCGATGCGACGAGGACGGAAGATCGCCAAGGTCGCGATGGCGCGGAGACTGGCTATCGTCTGTATTGGATGTGGCGCAAGGGATGGGATTACGAGCAGTTGAGAAAGTTCGGTTCGCACGCGGGCCAGCCCGGAAATCGCCATGGTGTGCAGTAGAACATCGAGAAATTGATTGGGCAGCCCGCTCCTCTTCATCGAGGAGTTCGAAGTAGTAATCATGATCGCAGTTGTGACCGAAGAGATGCATGGGTCGGACCGAGTTCCTGACCTGAACTGATTACGAGCGAGCCTTGGTTGGTATGGCATCATTTCAACGAGAGCGAAATGGCGCTCTTCTCTGAGTGCATGCAGAGTGTGGGGAAAAAGTACTTGACACCGCCGACATTGTCAGAGAGGCGATGTTACGCCAACCAGCGTGCCCAGCTCGATTATTATGAGTGCAATGGAGTCGTTGCTCATCATTACGGGTACGATGGGGGCAGGCAAGACGAGTGTTCTCGGTGAAGCGTCGGACATCCTTGCCCTGCGGGAAGTTGCCCATGCGGCGATCGACTTGGACGCGCTGGGGCTTGCTTATCTTCCGTCCGCAGCTGTCAACGATGGCGTTATGTATCGCAATCTCCAGTCCGTCTGCGAAATCTATTCCTCTCTTGGCGTGAAGCGGCTTTTGCTGGCGCGTGCATCGAAGACGCTGCCGAACTAGATGTTGCCGTCACTGTTTCAGCCACAAACACGGTCGTCTGCCGTCTTACCGCGAGTATCGAAACAATGGAAGAACGCGTCAAGAAACGCGAATCAGGTGTTTCGCGGCAGAAATACGTTGCTCGCGTCGCGAAATTGAACACTATCCTTGAACGTGCGCAATTAGAGAATTTCAGCATAACAAACGAGAATCGACAGTTGACCGACCTCGCGCACGATATGTTCCTCAAGGCAGGATGGATTTCAAACTGACAGTTGCCAAGCGGCTGCGTGCCAACTGCTGATAACAGATTACACGAGCGAGCCGAGGGAAAACTGTTTTCACTCACGGTAGATGAGTGGAATGGGGAATTAGGCCGACCATGCCGATTCCAGTCGCCGAGGGAAGCTTGCTCGAATCTACCACTCCGCCTCAGGACGTGACAGGCATCACTGACATTCCGTGATCCAGAGCGAACAATTGGTCCGGTAAACTCTCGCCTGCCCGAAGAGCATCGCCACCACGGGTAGCAAACACCCCAGAGGCGACTGTCACAGAGAACACAGCTATCAAGCAGTCCGCGTTTGTTTTGGCTTTCTCTTCTGGGAGGTCTTATGACTACTACGCCGACGGTGACGCCAATGGGCACGGATTCGTGTCGATTCCCGTCACTGAGAGGCCGGAGAGATGGCGGCGAGAGGAGGCGCTATGCCCTTGAGACGTTTCGTGCTCCCTTGTTTGTTGGCAGGTTTTGTAGTCGCTCCGCTCCTACAAGCCCAACAGTCGCAGTGGCAGGATCTCAATCAGATCCGCCCCGGAACGAAGATCCAAGTCGTGGAGAACTCGCTCAAGAGCACTTCGGGCAAGTTTGTTGCGTGGTCTGAGACAGACGTCACCCTGAAGGTTGAGAACAAAGAGGTGGTGATTCCCAGGGGCCAAGTTCACCGGGTGAGCATCAGCGGCAAGAATCGGAAGCGCAACACGTTGATCGGACTGGCCATTGGAGCGGGTGCTGGGGCGGGCGTGGGAGCAGCAGCGCACCAAGTTGTAAAGGAATCGTGGGTGGTCCCAGGCACGATGCTAGCTTATGCGGGCGTGGGGGCGGGCGTTGGCGCTTTGGTCCCCGCTGCCAAGACGGTTTACAGGGCTGAAGTGCCGAAGCAGGCCAGCGAGAAAGAGCGGCCGGATCGAGAACACTGAATGCGCAGGGTGAATCCGTGGACAAGAACGAAGGGTTGGGCGAGGGTTGTCTTTCATTCCACCGACGCCATTGAGGTGACAGATACGGCAGGCGACGGGAAGCACGAAGTGGCGAGACTGACTGGTCACCATGAATCCGAGTCTCTCCCGTTCTTCGTGAGCAATATTGAGCAGCCACGCTGATCCTGCGCAGCTAGGGTGATTGCATGACAATCGTGCGTCACTACCCGGAAACATTGCCAGAAGCAACCGAGAGTTCCTTTCCGGGATACCCACTCGGCGTCTTCCCTCCGATGATCTCGTCCTTTTGCAGAGAGAATGCCACCTACGAAACGAGACATGGGGATTGCAGTCTGCCGGGTTGCACCTGCCCATGCCATTCCAGACCAAGATAAGCGCTCGAGGTTTCCTGCGGCCATAAAATCCCAGCCTGCCGAATGTGTGTGAACCGGGATGTTACGACAGGCGTCGGGCCGCGCTGAGGAGACTCTGGCATATAATCCTTTGGTTCTGCGAAAAGCAATGGACTATGTAAAGGGCATCCTCAGCGGATTAGCCGCAATATTCATTGCGGAGTTTGCGTTCTTTTGGCCATTTCTCAAGGGGGTCAAAAGCTACTGGAATGGCTGCGGTTGCAGCCCTTTTCGTGGAGAGTATACTCTCGCCCAGATTCTGGATTTTCGCCTTCTTGTTGTTTGGGCTGTTCTTCGCGGCTAGCCGTGGCAGCACCATCCTCAGAACCATGTTCTTCTGGATTCCTACGGTCGTGGTTTCGGCGCTAGGCTTCACAGTTTTGGCGATGTACACATATCTGATCATAGTTTTCAGACATCAGTGATATTCAATCAGGACAATCTGAAAACCAATCAACGAGCGAATCGCGATTTCTCAACAGTCACTTTCTTAAGTCTTAATCTGACGACCCCACTTGTCCATAATGCAGCCACACTTCTCGCAGGTGCCGCCTCCCCAAAGCGCTTCACGGCGCGACTTTGGTTTCCGCACTTGTGGAACGGCAGCGTGACAATAGGGACAAGTCACGGGCTGTAAATTGATGCCCCATCTATTGCGAGCAACCGTCCCGTAAGCCACCAACAGCAGACCGACAAGCAGAACGGATGCTGTGACGACAAGTCCAGCCATGGAGGTCTCCTGTCCACCCGGGATTGTAAGCGGAACGAGTGAACGAATGAAACCATGCCATAGCGATCATTGAGGGGATTTTGAGTGATATTGATTCCATGACAATGTCGGCTCCCGCACCCGGGTTAGAGTTGGAGGTGGCAAAACCAACCAACAGGCTCGGGAGAAAGGAGCCGAACGATGATCATTATAGGAGTAGATTTCCATCCCGAGTTTCAACAAATCGCTTTGCTCAACAGCACGACCGGAGAGGTCGAGGAGAAACGGCTCGCACATCCCGGCGAGGCGGAGAAGTTCTACCGTGCTCTGGCGAGTGCGAACGAGACCGTGCGCATCGGCATGGAGGCCAGCGGGCACGGACGCTGGTTCGAGCGTCTCGTGGCCGAGTTGCAGTTTGAGTTGCGGATCGGCGACGCGGCGGTGATCCGCGCGAAGCGGGGCCGGAAGCAGAAGACGGATCGCCAGGATGCGCAGCACATTCTGCAACTGATGCTGAAAGATGACTTCCCGAAGATCTGGGTGCCGAGTTGGGAGAACCGGGATCTGCGGCAACTGTTGTGGCACCGGCATCGCATGGTGCAGGCGCGCACGCGCGTCATGAATCAACTGCAAGCGGTCGCGTTGAACGAAGGTTTGCGTTGCAAGAAAAAGTTGTGGCGCGAGCGTGGACGGCAGCAATTGGAATCGTTCGCACTGGCTCCGTGGGCGAGCCGGCGGCGACGCGATTTACTGGAGTTGCTGGATCGTTTGAACCCAACGATTGCGGAATTGACGCAGGCGATCGAACACGAAGTCGAGAACTATCCTGCGGCACAGCGACTGAGAACGCACCCTGGAGTAGGCGTGTTAACAGCGCTAACGTTTGTGCTGATACTCGGCGATGCAGAACGCTTTCACTGCGGCAAGCAGTGGCGAGTTATCTGGGCCTGGTGCCGCTGGAAGACTCCAGCGGCAATCGCCGGCGCCTGGGACACATCACCAAGCAAGGCAGTTCGATCGTGCGTTTCCTGCTGGTGGAAGCGGCGCAGGTCACGGTGCGCAGCCTGCCGGAGTGGCGCAGCAAATATTTTCATCTAGTGCTGCGACGCGGACGAAAGATTGCGAAAGTCGCGATGGCCCGCCGCCTGGCCGTGCAGCTGTTTTGGATGATGCGCAAGCAATGGGACTACGAGCAGCTGAAAAAGTTCGGTTCGCACGCGGGACAGCCCGGAAATCGCCATGGTGTGTAGTCGAACATCGAGAAATTGATTGGGCATCCCGCTCCTCTTTAGAAGAGGAGTTCGAAGTAGTAATCATGATCGCAGTATGTGACCGAAGAGATGCATGGGTCGGACCGAAAGTCCGAACCTGAAAAACGATTACGAGCGAGCCTGTGGTTGGTACGGCCATTTCAACCAGAGCGAAATGGCGCTCTTCTCCGAGTGCGCGGAGAGCTACGCTCAAAAGTTGCTTGACACCGCCGACATTGTCAGAGAGGCGTGTTAACACCTATTGTGATATGGGAGAAGTTTTATCGGAAGCAGGTGGCGAGTTATCTGGGCCTGGTGCCGCGAACTCCAGCGCAATCGCGCGCTAAATCACAAGCAAGCATTCGATCGTGCGTTTCCTGCTGGTGGAAGCGGCGCAGGTGACGGTGCGCAGCCTGCCGGAGTGGCGCAGCAAATATTTTCATCTTTGCTGCGACGCGGACAAAGATTGCGAAAGTCGCGATGGCCCGCCGCCTGGCCGTGGGGCTGTTCTGGATGATGCGCAAGCAATGGGACTACGAGCAGCTGAAAAAGTTCAGTTCGCACGCGGGACAGCCCGGAAATCGCCATGGTGTGTAGTCGAACATCGAGAAATTGATTGGGCGTCCCGCTGCTCTTTGAAGAGGAGTTCGAAGTAGTAATCATGATCGCAGTATGTGACCGAAGAGATGCATCGGGCGGACCCAAAGTCCGAACCTGAAAAACGATTACGAGCGAGCCTGTGGTTGGTACGGCCATTTCAACCAGAGCGAAATGGCGCTCTTCTCCGAGTGCGCGGAGAGCTACGCTCAAAAGTTGCTTGACACCGCCGACATTGTCAGAGAGCGATTTTCACCAACGATCACCTTAGCTTGTGATCTTGTATCACGATGCGCTGCCCTTTTAGAACGGCTAAGATGGGAAGTGTTGGCTGTTTATTCTTGAACAGAGAAGCGAGGAACGCCGTGAACAGGATCGTCCTGCTGGTCATGATGATGTTTTTGCCCGCTTACGCATGGTCCGCATCGGACACGAACCCAGCGGAATTCACCGTCAACGTCCACGTCGCCGCATCCCGAGTGGCGATTGAGATGCGAATAGGTTCCGATGTGCAGTACCAAGTGCTGAACGTCGTCATTGACGGAAAGAAGTATGAATTGAAATGCAGGTCAATGAACGGCGTGCTGGCGCTCGGTGATTACAAAGCAAAGCTCATTAAGGATGAGCACAAGACTGCGTATGATTCGTCTCAAGTCTACGAGTTCCTGCTGCCGGACAAGAAGTTGAGGCAGTTCGAGGTAACAGGTCAGACCGAGTGACGGATGACGTAACAGGCGATGTAACAACAACCAAGTGAGTGAACCGAATCCCTCAGCATCTGGTGTCTAATATAGATGGATCGGTCATGACTTCGAGGACGCGCTTTTGCAGGATTCTTCCGCTATCACAAGTTTCCCTGGCAGCACTCTTTGGAGGCTTCGGCCTTTGGCAGCGAAATAAAATCCTCAGCCACGACTACTTGTTCGGGGTTGGGTGGGACACCACTTTGAGATTCCACGTCTGGCCGTGGCCGTTCAAGTTCGCGGTGGTCACGAACGCTCCCGCATTTTTGTGCTGGGCGCTTATCGGTTGGCCACTTGGAGACAAATGGCCGAAGGCGTCTGAGATAGTGATGGCGGCTCCATCGCTATTGTTCATTGCGCTGCTTTGGTTGGCAGTTGGTCGCTGGATGGACAGGCACTGGGCCTCAAGCACCAGACTAGCTTGGGGTTCCTTGTTGGGATTCACGCTAATCTGTGCTGCTGGTGCATCGGTTCCTTCAACTACTTTTTACCTTTTTTGGGGAGTGCTGGTCTGGGTCGGCGTCGGCTGCCGACTGGCGTTTGTGGTTCGCCATCGTTCCCAAGAGCGACAGTGAGTGTTACGGGGATGTTTCAACAGTTAGCGCAACCGTTCGAGGATGCAGCGGTCCTCTTCGTCTTCAAAATATCCCAGTCTTCCCGGCACGCATGAGATGAGCGTGCCCATCTGACGACCGACCGTCTCTTTTAGGGCAATTTCCAAATCCACTTCGCGTCCGTCTAGATCTCGGTTTTCGGACATGACGTAGCACTTGTTACCAGCACCTTTAGCCCTGAGCAGTTTCGCGAGGTCGCAAGCATTGCACTGGTTCGATGGAATCGCCAACATGAACTTCGGATTGAGTGCCTTGAAGTGAGAAAGTTCGGTCAGAAGCTTCGCCCTCTTCTTGGGCTAGGGAACCTCTGAAGAACACTGCGATCCACAGGCGAAGCAGGTAAGGTGTAAGTCGGAGGAAAAAGGCGGATGCGACAGCAGACTCTGGCGGCGCAATCGGGGTTCGAGAAGTACGGGCGGAAGACGAAGCGGGAGCGGTTTCTGGAAGAGATGGAGCAGGTGGTGCCGTGGGCGGAGTTACAGACGTTGGTGGAACCGCACTATCCGAAGGGAGAGAACGGACGGCCACCGGTGGGACTGAGCATCATGCTGCGGGTGTATTTTCTGCAGCAGTGGTTCAACCTGAGCGATCCGGGCGCCGAGGATGCGCTGTATGAATCGCCGGTGCTACGGCACTTTGCGGGAATCGATCTGGGGCGGGCGCCCGTGCCGGACGAGAGCACGATTCTCGGGTTCCGTCATCTGCTGGAGAAACACGAACTGGGCGGGGCAATGCTGAACGCGGTGAACCAATATCTGGAAAGCCGGGGCATCCGCATCACCACAGGGACGATTGTGGATGCGACCATTATTCATGCGCCCTCGTCGACCAAGAACCGGAGCGGAGAGCGCGATCCGGAGATGCACCAGACGCGCAAGGGCAAGCAGTGGTACTTCGGGCTGAAGGCGCACATCGGAGTGGACTCCAAACAAGGCCATGTGCATTCGGTGTGCACGTCGGCGGCTTCGGTAGCGGACAAGCACATGCTGCCGGATTTGTTGCACGGGGAGGAGCGTAAGGTGTGGGGCGACGGTGGATATCAGGGGCAGGGAGAAGCCATCCGGCAGGCGGCTCCGCGAGCACAAGATATGACCAGCCGGAGAGTGCGCTACAAGAACTTTGTGGACGAGTTACAAAAGGCCAAGAACCGGGTGAAGGCTCGAGTGCGAGCGAAGGTAGAACATCCGTTCCGGATTCTGAAGCGCATTTTTGGTTTCGAAAAAGTGAGATACCGCGGGATTCAGAAGAACCATCATCGGCTGTGTGCCAGCTTCGCGCTGGTGAACCTGTATCTGCACCGCAAACGGCTGGCAGTGGCAGGGGCGTAGTGTCTCTGAACGCCGCGTGAATGGCGGGTTCCGGAGAGAGGTCACAGAGAATACTGGGTTATTCATCGCCGGTGCAGCCCATGGAATTCCCGGCCACCTCAAAATCGATGGTTGCTCAGAGATTCCCTTGGCGATGATTTCCAGAAAACGTTCCTGCCGCTGTGCAGGTATGAATGCCCTGACCAATGCCTCTTCGTGATTGACTGAATAAGCCATCTCGTCAGATCGCATTCTATCGGATAGTTGGCTTAATCGGCCTTAACACTCAAATTTCGATTGCTTCTGATTAAATCCACTTTTTGCGTTTGTCACTGGAGCGCGATGGGGCTCGATTCACTCGTGGGGGAACGACTGTCTCCCCGTACCGCAACCTCCATTGTGGTGAATAGTGAATCGCGGACCAGCACTGCGGTCATTCCCTGCCATGCCTTGTACTTCTGTTTAGTGCCGGAGTCCTCTAGATAGGCCAAGTACACGAAGTCCCTCCGAGGTGCGCTATTCATTGCGCACCCCCGCCAAGGGCATGATGGCACACTTACTCAATGGGTTCCGCAAGTATGTTAATGGGAATTCGCACGAGAGGAAGGTTGCCGCAAGGGTGTTGTACTGAAAATTCAGACAAACTTTTGACAATCCGCAGATTTGGCGGACGCAATCGACCGATACGATCGAAAGCATGAACAAACAATCGATTCGGAATCGGGGGCGTGGCGGATGGGAATTGCTACCAGCCCAGAGGTAATCACAACTCTCAGGACCAAGCTATCAGTCTCGCGGGTGCAAGCGCCGCGATTGGCTTCCGTGGACACCTCTCCTACAATTGATTGAGGCAGTTATGAGAAGGAATGCGGAGCCGTTACCCTCATTCAGTCCCCGCGTCTGTGCCGAGTCTCAGCCGCCATACCAGCAGGAACTCACCACGATCCTTCAAAGAAATCCTCGCGCGTTTCCAGTGCTGCCGCGCCCTATTCCGCGACGCGACGAGGACTCTACCTTCCGAATACCTGTTTTCCCAAGGATCGCGGCCCGCCTCCGTATCTGGATAGACGCCACGTAGAATCCGTCCCCGGCCTCGCTGCCCCGGCCGTCTTGACCACCCCCAACACGAGTGTTAGCTTCGGTTCACACGTGACTTTGCGGGGGACATCACTCTGAGCCGGGCCGGCAAGCCGCTCGACGCTGTCGATCTTGGCCGGCGCGAATTCCTCGTCCGCTTCTGCCAGGGTGCTGGAGCCACTCTCATCCCCTCAGTCCTCTGGGCCTGGGCACCCAAGATTCACGACACGGAACTCCCCACCGGTAATGGCTTCTATCTCCGACCGCGCTACCGTACCGAGCGTCCGCTCGACGCTACTCTGCTGAAGGTTGACCCCGCGCTCGATCGCTTTCCCAACGAAAAGTACGCGGACCAGATCGCGGCCATCCTAAACGGTTGGAGTGCAGGTCTCCTGCGCTATGCGCAAGACACTAAATCCATCTCGGAAACTCTTGCCCCCAGTTTCGCCGGAGCGTCTCCCAAGCCCACGGGATCGCGCCTTGTCCGTTCCAGTCTGGGCTTGCAGGTACATCGCAAGGAATTCTCGCCGTCGATCACCTTGAATCGCGACGCCTTCCTCGCGGACTGGCCCGCCGCGATCGCCCCGCTTTCGAAAATTGACACTGCCGAATTTCAAATCACTGCGATCGACTCCCAACCCGAAGCAGCAGATTCTCAGAGCAGTTCCGTACAAACGCGCATTCGCTACGAAGTTGTCGGCACGGGCCCCGGATTCCACCGCGAACAGCGCATCGGCAATTGGCAGATGATCTGGGCGCCGTCAGCCGCAGGCCAGTTCCTGGTGAAAAGCTGGCGCACACTGGACGAAACCCAAGCGCGATCCAACTCTCCGATCTATGTGGACACGACGGCCGCCGCGCTCGGAAGCAACACCTCGTACTCCGCCCAGTTGCTGCACGGGTCCGATTACTGGCGCACCGTCCTCGACGGCGCTTGTGGCATTGACGTTTACGGACACAACGGCGTTTCCATTGCCGATGTCGACAACGACGGCTTCGACGATCTCTATATCTGCCAGCCTGCCGGACTCCCCAATCTCCTCTACCGTAACCGCGGTGACGGCACTTTCGAGGACATCACAGAAGCCTCAGGCCTCGGCGTTCTCGAAAATACCGCGTGCGCGCTCTTCGCTGATTTCAGCAATAACGGGAGGCAAGATGTCATCGTCGTGTGCACCAGCGGGCCGCTCTTGTATCTCAACGAAGGTCGCGGCAAATTCCGTCAGGTCCCCGACGCCTTCAAATTTGACAATCCTCCGCAGGGTACCTTCACCGGAGCGGCTGTCGCCGACTACGACCGCGATGGTTGGCTCGATATCTACTTCTCCCTCTACACCTACTATCAGGGCACGGGGCAATACCGTTATCCGTTGCCGTACCACGATGCCGAAAACGGTCCTCCGAATTTCCTCCTGCGCAACAATCGAGACGGCACCTTCCGGGATGTGACCGCTGCCTGCGGCATGAACAAGAACAACACGCGCTACAGTTTCTGCTGCGCGTGGGACGACTACAACAAAGACGGCTGGCCTGATCTCTACGTTGTCAACGATTTCGGACGCAAGAATCTTTACCGCAACAATCGCGACGGAACATTCACCGACGTCGCGCCAGAACTCGGTGTCGAAGATGTCGGTGCCGGCATGAGCGTCTCCTGGTTCGACTGCGACAACGACGGCCGGGACGATCTCTACGTCGCCAACATGTGGGCCGCTGCCGGCGTCCGCGTCTCCATGCAGAACAATTTTAAGACCGCGTCCACTCCCGCTGTTCGCGCGCTCTACCAGAAGCACGCCATGGGGAACTCTCTGCTCCAGAACGGCTCAGAAAAGTTCGAGGACACGACCGAGCACGCCGATGTCGGCCTCGGACGCTGGGCCTGGTCGAGCGACACCTTCGACTTCGATCACGACGGATATCCAGACCTTTACATAGCGAACGGCATGGTGACCGGGCCGTTGCGCTCAGACCTCAACAGCTTCTTCTGGCGTCAGGTCGTTGCCAACTCTCCCGACGAAGCCGTCGCGACCCACGACTACGAAAAAGGATGGAATGCGATTAACGAACTCATCCGCTCGGACGGCACCTGGAGTGGCTATGAGCGCAACATCTGCTACGCCAACAATCGCGACGGAACATTCTCCGACGTTTCCGCAGCCGTAGGACTCGACTTCATCGAAGACGGACGCTCCTTCGCCTTAGCTGATTTCGATCACGATGGCCGTCTCGAACTTTTCCTGAAGAGTCGCAATGCCCCCCAATTGCGCGTACTGAAGAACGTCGCCAACGAATTGCCGCCCGCGATCTCGTTCCGCCTGCGAGGCACAAAGAGCAATCGTGACGCGATCGGCGCGGTCGTGACGATCGAAACTGATGCCGGCCGCCAGGCCCGCTCCGTGCAAGCCGGATCAGGTTTCCTCGCCCAGCACAGTAAAGAGATCTTCTTCGGACTGGGCAATGCGAAAGGACCGATCCAAGCGACGATCCGCTGGCCCAGCGGGCTAGTGCAGAAATTCCAGGATCTTCCAATCAATCACCGCATCTGGGTGGTCGAGGGCGAAGCTCAAACGAGAGTGGATAACTTGAAGCCATCCCCAGTGCAGGGCTCAGCAACTGTGGACGCTCAGCAGATTCCAGAATCCCTGCCGGAGATCGTCGAAACCTGGCTGCTATCGCCCCTTCAAGCCCCCGACTTTTCCCTCCTCGATGTGTCCGGAAAGACTCGAACCCTCTCCGAAACCCGCGGCAAGCTAACTCTTCTAACTTTCTGGACGGAAAAATCCGCAGCCAGCGTCTCCGATCTGAATAAATTCGAAGCGCATCATCAGAACTGGGCATCGCAAGGTCTACAGCTGATCGCAGTCAACGTAGATGAGGTCGGAATCGCCGGCGAAAACCCTCTCGTCCAAAAGAAGAGTGCAGCCCCTCGCTTCAGTTTCCCCATCCTCCGCTGCAATGACGACACCGCCGCCGTCTACAACATCCTTTACCGCCAACTCTTCGACCGCCACCGCGATCTAAGCATGCCCACATCATTCTTGCTCGATGAGAAGGGCGACATTGCCAAGATCTACCAAGGCCCAATCGATCCCCAGCATGTCGAACACGACATCAAGCATATCCCGCGCTCCGATGCTGAAAGATTTGTTGCGGCCCTTCCATTCCCCACCACAGGGCACACCCTCGACTTCGGCCGCAACTATCTCTCCTCCGGTTCTCTCTTCTATCAGCGCGGATATCTCGATCAAGCCGAAGCTTATTTTCAACGCGCCCTGACTGAGGATCCTTCCTCGGCCGAGGCTCTCTACGGAATCGGCAGCGTTTACTTGAATCAAAACAAGAATGCCGCCGCCGGCGAAGCGTTCGAACGCTGCGTCCAGTCAAAGGCCAGCTATCCCGACACGCTCCCCGACGCATGGAATAACCTCGGCGTGCTCGCAACCCGCGAGGGCCGAGTCTCCGACTCCATTCAATATTTTCAGCGAGCCCTGAAGATCAGCCCGCACCACCTGCTCTCGCTGGACAATCTGGGAAACGCATATCGTTCGCAGAAGCAATGGGAGGATGCTCGCAAGATCCTGGAGCTTGCAGTCCAGGTCGCACCAGAAGACGCGGAGTCCAACTACAGCCTGGGAATGGTCTACGCGCAGACCAACGATAACGCGAAAGCGGAAGAACACCTGCAGCGGGCTCTCAAAGCAAAGCCGGTGTATCCGGAGGCCCTGAACAATTTGGGAATCCTCTATCTCTTGACGAAACGCCGGGATCAGGCGGTATCCACGTTCGAACAGTGCATCCGTCTCGCGCCGAGCTTCGATCAAGCTTATCTCAATCTCGGGCGGGTTTATGCCATCGAACAGCAGCCCGAAAAAGCCCGTGGAATTCTGAGCGATCTCCTCAAGCAGCGGCCCGACGACCTGGCAGCCAGGCAGATGTTGGATCGCCTGCCACAGTGATCCGCTAAGGTCTCGGCGTAGGAGCCGAAAGCAACTCCACGAATTCCTTGGAGAACCTCTCTTTATCAAGATCCACTTGGATCTCCACCGGAGGCCCTACAATCTTCGGCTTATCCTGCTCGGTCCAACTCAACGTATTGCCGTATGCAGCCCCATGGTTGAGGTCGATATCCAGGTACCGGGTCTCCTTCGCCGTAATCAAACTCGGATCCAGCCACGCCAGCGATGCCAACTCGTCCCACAAATAGTTGTACTGGCCACGCAAGCGCGAATACGTGCCGACATATTGCGCCGCAGGCGCTTTGCTTTTCTTAATGAGGTCGATCAGATCCTGCGTCATTCGCGTCTTGACCGAGATGTCCACTGTCGTGCATACGATCTTGTTCCAAGGCGCGATGAGTACCGCATGCGCCGCTTCCGGATCGAACCACAAGTTGAACTCGTGCCTCGGTGTGTTCATGAACTCCGGATCGTCCGTCACCGGATTCAAACTCGCTCCCATCAGCACCAGTTCCTTTGCGAGACTCGGGAACTCCGGATCAAGCGCCATCGCGAGCGCCAGGTTTGTCATCGGCCCGCCGGCATAAATCGTGATCTCATGCGGATATTTCCGTACCATCCGAACCAGGAAATGCGCCGCATCTTCGTCGAGAGGCTTCGTCGTCGGCTTGCCCTCCGGCATTTCGCCCAACTGATCTGGAGGATGATAAGACCGCGGGGTCCACGCTCCCAACCAGGGCACCGACCCATACTGCTGTTCCCATAACTCTGTGTCCGCCTTGCGCCGCACCAGCGGATACTCTGCTCCGGGCACCACTGGAATGTCCGTGCGCCCGATGATCTCCAGCATGCGCAGCGTGTGCGCGACCTCGGATTTGAGCCAGGCATCGCCGGTCACCACCGTGATTCCGAGAATCTCAGTTTGTGGAGATTGAATCAGCAGTAGTATCGATTGCTGATCGGTACCAGCAGGACCTGCAGCGTCCTGATCAATGATGATCTTGCGCTTGCCTGAATCCTGTTGGGCGAGAGAGGAAATACTCAGCACTATCGACCATAGAAGAGTCCACAGCCACAACCGTTGGATTCGCATGTTTGTTTGGGACCGGCACAAAGCAATGCATTCTATTTTCATCGGGCCAACCGCGCCACTGATTTCGTTCAAGCCTGGGTCTCAGGGTCCGCGTTGTCGCGCGTGTCGGCCGAGACTAAAATTGGCTGCTTGACCGATACTCAGAGATTCCCATGAGCAGTTTCAACCGGATCACCTTCTTCTCTCGCTACGGATTGGCTCGCATTTCGGCTTTCACATTGCCTATCGTGCTTTGTTTGTTCGTCGTTAGCGCAGCGACCCAGCAGACTCAGGACCCCTCCTCGCTTAGCGGAACGATTCGCGACTCCCGGGGTATTCCCGTCTCCCAGGTGAATCTCCGGCTCAGCTCCAAAGAGGCAAACCGTGACTACGCCGCCCGCACCGACGCGCTGGGTTACTACCACTTTCCGGTAATTCCTGCAGGCGTTTACAGCCTGCAGGCAGAGGCCGAGGGCTACGCTCAAGTGGATCTTCCGCCCGTTTTTGTCAGCCCTGAAGAATCCAAAACGGTAGATCTCACCCTGCAGCCGGCACCTAATCCATCGTCTTCGAAGCCGCAGTTCTTCGATGAACCGCAATTCTCGGTCGCCGGCGTGACTGACACGACGAATCTGGGCGGCCACGGTTCGGACGTGATGGTCCGCACGCGCGACAGCCTGGCCAAAGAAACCGCATCTCTGGGCAACGCACCCAAAGCACCCGCCTCTCCTGAACTCGTGGCCGCCGAGAAATTGCTGCGGGAGACCGTGAATCGCGAACCCTCCAACTTCGACGCGAATCACCGCCTCGGTCAACTGCTCCTCAATGCCAGCAAAGCTCGGGAATCCTTGATCTACTTCGATCGAGCCGCCAAACTCCGACCCGACAATTATCAAAACGGCTACGAGCAGGCGCTCGCCAACTCCGAGGCTGGTAACTACGACCTTGCGCGGACGTCCGTTCAAACCTTGTTACGATCGCAGGATAAAGCCGAGCTTCATCACCTGCTTGCCGATGTGGACGAGAAACTGGGGGACTCTCTGGATGCCGTCCGACAGTATCAGCGTGCCGCCGAACTCGATCCCAGCGAACACTACGTCTTCGATTGGGGCGCAGAACTGCTCCTGCATCACGCTCCTGAACCGGCTTTGCAAGTTTTCACAAAGGGCAACCGTCTTTTCCCCCGCTCCCAGAGAATGTTGATAGGACTCGGCGCCGCTGCTTACGCCAATGGTTCCTATGAGGACGCGGTTCGCCACATCTGCGACGCCTCCGATCTCAACCCAGGGGATCCCGCACCGTCTCTATTCCTCGGGAGAATGCAGCGCGCCGAAAATAAGCCTTCAGAACAAGTTCTCGATAATCTGCACCGGTTTGTGACGCTTCATCCCGAAAGTGCCGAGGCCAACTACTACTACGCTGTCGCCCTCTGGAAGGCGCGAAAAGATCCCAAGGAGAAGCCCGGACCGGAGTTCGAACCCTTATTGACCAAGGCTGTGAGCCTGGACCCGAAGTTCGCCGCGGCCTACGTCCAGCTCGGGATCTTTCATGCAGAGGCCGGAAACTATGTCGACGCGGCCTCCAACTACCAGCAAGCGCTCAAGCTCGATCCCGGTATCGAAGAAGCCCACTACCGCCTCGCTCAGGCTTATCGTCAGCTCGCCAAGCCTGACTTGGCCCGGGAAGAACTCCGTGTTTATGACCAGTGTGTAAAGGAATCGGCGAAAAGGATAGAGCAGGAGCGACACGAGATTCGCCAGTTTGTGTATACCCTGCGCGACCCGCTGCCGGCGCAACACCAGTAGCGGCACTTTGAAACTGTTGACCGGCGGGCTTGCCGGTGTATAATCCCGCTCCAGAGTTCTGGGGTACGAAGTCCATTTCAGCGACTTGTTTGGGGAGAGATACCATGTCCGAAGTTCGTGAAGACCATTCCACCAGCCGTACGGCGACTTACTTTGCTTTCGTTTTCCTCATCGCGGCGATTATTGAGACCGCGATTGCTACGTTCGGCCGATAGTTACCACCACGCTTGAAAGTTTCTGCTTCTGGTGCGCAGCCATTACCTTGGCTGCTTCGGCTGCGCACACCAATCGCTCCGTGTGATAAAATTCCAGATTCATTACAGCCGGATTTTGAATCGCAGGCGTTCACTCCATACATGCTTTTTTCCAAAGAATATGTGGGCTATTTGGCCCGCGAAGTCACTAAGAAACTGATTGCCGGCAAGTTCATCGAGACCTCGGCTGTGCCCGCGGTTACCGAACGGGTGAATGCCGCATTGGTCGATGAACTCTCCCTCGAAGACCGGATCAATGACGAAGTCCGTGTCATCCTCGAGGCGTACTCCGACGAGATGCGCAACTCGGGCGCGAACTATCAGGAGATGTTCCGCAAAGTGAAGAACGAACTCGTGCGCAAATACAAGGCGGTCCTGTGAGACTGAGCCGCGATAAAGTGAACGTACTGGCCCGCGCCGTTTCCGACGTTCTCAAGCAGATGGACGAAGTGGAGTTTATCGAAGATCCCAACACCATCCGCCAGGAAACGCGCAAGATTCTCGAAGACCTGCTGAACCAGGAAGCGAAAATCGATCTCGCCGCGCGCCAGAAGATCGACACCCAGAAGCGCACAATCCTCGAAGGTTCGCAGGAATGGGATATCCTCTACCGCAAGTACTACAGCGAAGAAGTCAAGAAGTTGGGTTTGTAGCACTTCCTTTCTCGCGCCTTCTTTGAGGTCCTCGTGACGGTTTTATTTTCCGGCTTGGAATCCATCATCAACCGGGCCGCTGCCGATGCTGGGTTCGACCTCTGCGGAATCGCTCCCGCATCCAACGCGCAGGAACTCAAATACTTTCCACAATGGATTGCCGCCGGCCATGCTGGCGAAATGAAGTACATGGACTCCCGTGACGAGCAAGGCGAACTCAAGCGCGCCTCGCTCGCTCGCGTAGCGCCGTGGGCGAAGAGCGTAGTCGTCTGCGCCGTCAACTACAACACCGACCACCCATACTCAACACAAGCAAAAGAGCCCGGACGAGGATGGATTTCCCGTTACGCCTGGAGTCGCGAAGACTACCACGATGCGGTTTTACGCCGCCTGAAGCAAGTTGAAGCCGCCCTGCACGAAGCTGCGCACGATCCAAGCATCGTAACCCGCGCGTACGTCGACACCGGACCCATCGTCGAGCGTGTATTCGCCAAATACGCCGGCATCGGATGGATCGGCAAGAACACCTGCATCATCAACCAGAAAAAGGGCTCGTGGCTTTTTCTCGGCGTGATTCTCACGTCGCTCGAACTTCAGCCCGACATGCCCGCGCCAGACCGCTGCGGCACTTGTACGCGTTGCATCGATGCCTGCCCGACCGACGCAATCCTCGCTCCGTACAAACTCGATTCCAACCGCTGCATCTCGTACCTGACGATCGAGAAGCGAGGTTCCATCCCTGAAGAACTGCGGGAGGGAATGGGGAATCACGTGTTCGGCTGCGATATCTGCCAGGACGTCTGCCCATGGAACCGCAAAGCGGCGGTGTCCACAGCCCCGGAATTCTCGCCGCGACCGGGACTGGTGAATCCGGCGCTCGAGTGGTTAGCGCAGATGTCGGCTGAACAATTCGGGGAGACGTTTCGCGGTTCGCCAATCCGCCGGACCAAGCTTGAAGGCCTTCGCCGCAACACTGCGATTGCCGTGGGGAACAGCGGCCGGACCGATCTCGCTCCGTTGGTAGATAGATTAGCCGACGATCCCGATGAGGCCGTTTCAGAAGCTGCCCGGTGGGCAGCCAAGCGCTTGAAATCACGCTAGAACCGGTCTCACAAACCCAGCAAACGGGTGGTTGCCTGTTCGGTTCCGGACATCTATGGCCGGCGGCGGACACGTTTCAAAAACACTGTTTCGATAGCGCTATTCCTGGTTCTTTGCCATCAAGGGGTTACCCTTTGTACTAGGTTGGCAAAAGTCTTGCTGTGGGAAAACCAAATCTGTGGTCGTTTCGCATGGTGTTTGGCCCCTGCACTGTGGCGCTACTGTGCGAGCAGGATGACTAGGCTGATATGAACGGACTGGCCCAAGACCTTCGCTACGCCTTTCGGCAATTGCGGAAGAATCCGGGACTTGCAGCAACTGCCATTATCACGCTCGCCCTCGGCATCGGCGCGAATACAGCCATCTTTAGCTTGGCGAACGCCGTCTTGTTTCAGCACTTGCCGGTGAGAGCCTCGAACCGGCTCGTCGTCATTTGGATCAACAACCTCAAGAATGGTTGGAGTCGCATAGGGCCGGCAGGGCAAGACTTTCTCGATTGGAAGGAACAGAACCAATCTTTCGAGGATCTCTTTCTCTTTGAACATGGCACTGGGACGGTGACGGGAACTGGGGAACCCGAACAGGTGACCGGCTTGCGTGTGACCACGAATTTCGGTGAGTTTTTTGGAATCAACCCGCTTCTGGGGCGTACCTTCCGACCGGATGAGACTTCGGCAAAACACAACTTAGCGGTCCTCTCCTACAGCTATTGGCAACGCCGTTACGCTTCTTCGCCCACGGTAGTCGGTCAAGGCATGACGCTGAACGGCGAGCGGTACACGATCATTGGGGTTCTTCCATCGGAGTTCGGCACAGTCTTTCCCGCCGACATCGTTGTGCCGTTCGATAACGACTGGCTAAAGCGAGCGGATTCGGATCTGGGAGTTTTTGGACGGCTTAAGCGCGGAGTCACGCTCAACCAGGCGTCATCGGAAATGGCCGTGATTATGGAGGGCATCGGGCAGCAGCGGCCTGACCGGAAAGATTTTGGTGCTGTGTTGGTGCCGCTGGAATCGGCGCGAGTGGAGTACATCCGTCCGGCGCTTCTGCTGCTTCTGGTTGCAATGGGATGCGTGTTGCTGATCGCTTGCGCCAATGTGGCGAATCTTCTTTTGTCGAGAGCCGTCGGCCGACAACGGGAAATCGCCGCGCGCGTTGCGTTGGGAGCAGGCCGCGGCCGATTGACGCGACAATTCCTGGTAGAGAGCATGATCATTGCGCTGATTGGCGGCGCTGCAGGACTATTTCTGGCGCAGGGGGCTAGCTATGTCATGATGCGGTTCATCCCCGAGCGAATTCCGGTTCCGAACGCGGCCGACTATGTCTCCCTCCCCAAACTCCACCTTGACGGCCAAGTGCTTGTCTTCACGCTGTTGATCTCTCTGCTGACGGGCGTGCTGTCTAGTTTGTTCCCCGTTGTTCAGAGTTTACGGGTCAACGTCAACGACGCCTTGAAGGAAGCTGGCAGAGGATCGCTTTCGAGTCCGCGAGGGAACCGAATGCGCGCCACCCTGGTGATTGCGGAGAGCGCCTTGGCATTTGTACTCGTCATTGGCGCCGGGCTGATGGTCCAGAGTTTCGCGCGTCTTCTGCAGACCAGCCCAGGCTTTGATGCCAGACATCTACTGACGTTGAGGATCAAACTTCCCAACGACGCGAAGAATTCACCTTACCGGGAACCACGGCAACAAGCGGCAGCCTTCCAGAGGTTTCTGAACAACGTCCAGGCTCTGCCCGGCGTTCAGTCCGCTGCATTTGCGGAGATTGTTCCCCTCAGCCAAGACGACATGGACATGGGGCAGTTCGTGATTACGGAGGAACCAGCCTTACGCACGGTTCAACACCTGGCGGCTGACTTCCGGGATGTTACGCCAGACTATTTCCGCACCATGGGAATTCCGCTTCTGCAAGGCCGCGTATTTACAGAGCATGACGACCTGGATAACCCGCGGGTTGTAATCATTGATACGACGTTTGCCCACCGCTTTTTCCGAGGGCAAGATCCTATCGGTAAGCATCTCCAGATCCCGAACGCCACGCAGCCCGAGCGAGAAATCGTCGGCGTGGTGGGCGCGGTGCTCGACACGGGCCTCGACCAGGAACCGCGACCCACGATTTACTTGCCATCGCTGCAGAGCCCCGACCAGACCATGAGCCTGGTGGTGCGGACAGCTCTGCCTCCCTCTTCTATCCTGCGCGGGATCAAGAATGCGATTTGGGCTGTGGACAAAGATCAGCCGATTTTCAATGTCAGGCCAATGGACGAAATTATCTCCACAATCACTTCGGCGCAACGCGTTGCTTTCCTGACGCTGGATGCTTTCGCATTTCTCGCGCTCGCCTTGGCGGCGATTGGCATTTATGGTGTTACGTCCTATGCTGCCGTCCAGAGAATCCACGAAATCGGAGTGCGCGTGGCGTTGGGCGCCCAGCGGGGCGACATATTGCGCTTGGTCGTGCTCCAAGGCATGAAGCTGGCCGGCGCTGGAGCCTTAATTGGCCTGCTTGCGTCGTTGGGACTTACGAGACTCATGACCAGCCTGCTTTTTGGTGTGAGCGCAACTGACTCACTGACGTTTGCTGGCGTGGCCTTGCTGCTTTTTGTCGTCGCGCTGCTCGCTTGCTACGTTCCCGCCCGCCGCGCGGCCAAAGTCGATCCCATAGTGGCGCTGCGGTACGAGTGACCGCCCATAGATACCTAAGCAAGATTTGCATGCAACCCAAGCGAACCATGCCAAAGAAGTTCTCGACATGGTACTCCCTGCGGATCACCAGCCGACGAAAGTGATGGAGCCAAGCGAATAGTCGCTCGACTCGCCAACGTTTGCGGTAACGGCGCAAAGGACGGCCGTCTTGCGTTGGTATCCGGCGCACTCCGCGATGCGGTGCGATCATCACGATGCCGTAGCGCTCGGCCAAGTCACGATCCAAACGGTCACTGTCATAGGCTCTGTCACCGATCAGTCGTGCCGGGAGGGCGCCGAGGAAGCTGTCTCCGAGGACGCCTTCAACGAGCTGATTTTCGTGCGGCGAAGCGCTTTCGATACTAACGGCGAGAGGAAGACTGTAAGCATCGGCGAGAGCGATGATGTTCGTTACCTTGCCGCGCTTGGTGGGCCCGACCGCGAGGCCCCCTTTTTTGCCCCCGTGAAGGAGGCGTCGATGTAGGCCTCACCCAGTTGAAGCTTCCCTCGCGCTTGCAACTCCTTGGCTAGGACCGCAAGATGCGCTCCAGTTTGCCCTCTCTCACCCACTGCTGGAAGCGGCGGTGGCAGGTCTCGTACGCGGGTATTTCTTGGGCAGTTCCCGCCACTGTGCCCCTGTCCCCAAGACCCACAGAATTCCGTTGAGTACAGCCCGCGTGTCCCGCCACGGCCGACCACCACCGTCGGCACGCCGCTGAGAACGCAAAATCGGTTCGATCAACTCCCACTGGGGCATCTCTCTGAGTTCCCATCGACCTCGCATGCTCCTTATGACCGCTTTTCTACGCCCATAAAATAGCATCGGAGGCTCAACCACCATTTATGAGACCAGTTCTAGAACTCTCCCGTTGCAGGAGCCTTCCTGCTGGAATAATATTCGCCATGTATTCGCCGAATGTCACTCCAGTTTTTGATGAACTTCGGTAACTGGTTTTTTGGGTACTTAGCAACTATTCTTCAGCTAAAGGGTTCTTAGTAGACAGGTTACAGTGGCCATAGTGATGGGGAGAGTATGCGTACGTCAGGTTCAACTCGCGCGGCGAGCATTCCTTAGCTTAGCCGCTCTCGTACTCCTCTGCTCCGGCCTGGCTCACGCTTCCGCAACATTGCTCCTCGAAGAGCCTTACGGCAAGTTGGGATTCTTTACCGCCACCGGTCATGCCGCGGTTTACCTTTCCGGCGTCTGTGCCGAAACTCCCGTCGTCCTGCGCCGGTGTAACCCGGGTGAAACCGGAGTCGTGATCAGCCGCTATGACGGCGTTGCCGGCTACGACTGGATCGCCATCCCGCTGATTCCTTACCTGTATGCGGTCGACAGGCCCGAGGATGTGCCGCTCTTTTCCGACACGAAGATGACCGCGTTTCTTCGCGATCGCTATCGTCGGCAATATCTGGAGGAGTTCGCCCCTGACAAAGAAAACGGTGGAACTCCCGGCGGGAACTGGTACCAGCTTGTCGGTTCCGCATACGACCGGACCATCTACGGCTTCGACATCGAAACCACGCCGCAGCAGGATGAGGCCCTCATCCGAAAATTAAACGCGTCTCCAAACGAGTCGCACTTTCGCACGGTGCGCAGAAATTGCGCGGATTTCGCGAAAGACGTCCTGAACTTTTATTACCCCAAGACGCTCCATCGCAGCGTGGTCGCCGACGTTGGCATCACGACGCCGAAGCAGATCGCGAAGATGTTGGTGAAATACAGCGCGCGCCATCCGGAGATTCAATTTTCGCGCATCGTGATTCCGCAGGTGCCCGGCAGCATGCCTCGCAGTACGGCGGTGCACGGAGTGGTCGAGGCCTTCTTCAAGGCGAAGAAGTACATTGTCCCCAGCGCGGTCATGAGTCCGATCTTCGCAGGATGTGTGGCTGCTGTTTATGTCGGCACAGGTGCTGGACATTTCGAACCCGCTCGCGGCGCCATGGTATTCGTCGTCGGCGGCAATCCGGAACCTCCGCTCGATCACGAGGACCTGCGCGCTTATCGCGAACAACTGAAACATCTCCTCGCAGGGACTTATCCGGAAAAGTCGGGGCACGGTGTCGATAGGGCTTGGGAGAAAGTACAAGCAAAGTCGACGAAAACTGTGGATGCGGAAGGTCGCCCCGTTTTGCAGATGCAGGTGGGAGAACACCTTGTGCAACTTGGAGCCTCAGCCGATAACGTGCTGTCTGGGCAAGCGCCCCCACAACTCGTACGACAGCTTCTCGAAGCGCGTTTGCACTCGGAACTCTACCACGGCTCAGCGCGGGGCCTCACAGAGAGCGAGGTTACGCGGGATTGGCAACTCCTTCAACAATCGATGTCCGGCGCAGACGCTCACGTCGATGCGCGTCTGACACCGCGACCTGACAACACGCGCGGCAACCAGCAATAGCTTACCCGAAAATGAAAAAGCCGCCCTAAGCGGCGATTCTCACTTATCACTAGTCACCACACTACTGCTGCTGTGGCGGATGCGGCGGCATTCCTGAGCCCGGAACTGCCTGCCCGGGTTGCTGGCCTTGCTGCATCATCATCTGCCGCTGCTGCATTTCCTGCAGCATCTGCTGCGGCGTCTTGACGTTCGGCTGCTGGTCTGGAGAATTCGCGGGCTGTTCTGGTTGTTCAGGCTGCTCCGCAGTTTCGTCGGTCGCACTGTCATCCGCAGCTGAGTCGGCGTCCATCGCTTGAGCCGACGCGTCCTGGTCGGGATTTGGTTGCGGAGGAACACCGGGCTGCATGCCGGGTTGAGGCTCTGGCGCGTTCGCAGTCATTACCGACGGCTGCACTTGCTTGGGAACAAGGACTACTCGGGTCAGCACTGCTTCATTTCCCGGAGATCCCAGCAGCACGTAGTTGAAGCGGGAACCGTTGAGCAAATCCGCGAGTACATCGCGTGCCGGGCCCGGCCCGAGATTCGTGACCACACGCTCGGGCGCGGCCGGGACGTCGATCTCCGCTCCAGTCAGTTTCCGCACCGCGCGCAGAATGTCGGAGAGCGTGGAGTTCGGCGCGACGATGGTCAATTCATTGTTTTGAAAGCTGACTTGGGGCGGAACCGCGGCAATCGAATCCAGCGGAATCTGCTGCACCGGGCCAGTTGGGCCGGAAGGCAATGGCGGTGGCGGCGGTGGTTTCTTTTTGGCCTTGCGATGGGCCTGAGTCCGCTCGGCATGAGCCGTAGTCACCGTACCCGCGCACAGGAGGGCGGCACCAAGCACCAGTGCGCCGCCGTATCGAGTGAACTTCCATCCCGTGCTCATAAACTCTCCTGGCCCATTAATTTCGGGGGACACGGCAGAACCACCACCTCTCTAAATTCTAGCACCCGCGGAACGGCGAAATCTCCCTGTGCATAGAACGTCTCAAGCGTACTCTCTTGCATGGGATGCGGCCATGGCACCAAACGGTGACTCAGGCCCAAACCGATTGCAGTCAACCATTTCCGGCAACTCAAAATCTTAAACGGAGTACCAAGGCAGGCGTAAACTGGGCCTTGGACTCCATCCTTCTGAAAGTAAAGGCGGAATCACGATGAAGCTGACGCGACGCAGTCTGCCGGCCTTCGCTTTTTGGATCACAACATGCGTAATCGCGTGTTCGTCCTTGCAGGCCAATGCCCAGAGTTGTCAATTGGGCACCGAAGCGGATGAGGCGACTCGGAGCGCCATCACCTCGGCCGCACAGCGATATTTCGATATGGCCGCGAAGGGAGACGCCGCGTCGCTGAAGCAGAACTCGATTCCGAGTCTCGCGTCCGACTTTGCAGGAATTGAAGCGACGGTAAAAGACAATCAGCCGAATCTTGCTGGAGGGCAGGCCACGGTCAACAAGACTTTTGTGCTCGATGCTTCCGGAACCGCGCCGATACCGCAGGCGGAATTCTACTGTGGCGTGTTCGGAAAGAACGGGCAAACCTCGAACAGCGCGGCTTTCTACCTGAGCAATCTGCCTCCGGGAAAGTATGCGGTAGCCCTTCTGGACGGGACGAACGCCAAAGGAAAGACGATGTTTTCGGAGATCCTGCAGCAGACTGGCACCGATTGGAAGCTTGCCGGTCTTTATATCAAGGCGGCACAGATTGCGGGTCATGACAGTAACTGGTTCCTGACGCGTGCGCGCGATTTCAAAGGCAAGGGACAACAGCACAACGCCTTCTTCTACTTCGAACAGGCACGGAGCCTGAGCTCTCCGCTGCCGTTTATGAGTACCCTGCAGACGGATACGCTCTTCGATGAATCGCAGAATCTGCAACCGACCGACATTCCCGCAGGAGGCAAAACGGCGGACCTTCCCGCAGGAACTTCGACCTACAAACTCACCGCAGTCTTTCCGCAAGCGGTGGGCGACGATCTGGACCTGATCGTGAAGTACCAATCCAATAATGTGACGAATACGAATCTGGCGTACCAGGACAACGTCTCGGTCATGAAGGCTTTCGTAGCGAAGTTCCCGGAAGTCCGAGACGCCTTCGCCGGTGTGGTCGCCCGCGGGGTCGCGGGAAACGGCCAAGATTACGGCACGCTGCTGCCGATGAAAGATATCAAGTAGAAGAGGCACTCGGGCTGACGTCGGCGTCGTCGACAGAAGTGAAATCTCGAGCCTCTCGTGAAGTATCCCTTGTACCTTTTTTTCGGATCGAACTCGCAAAATCTTCATTACGAAGGACTTACAGTCCGCAGGTATCCTCGCCTGTTCGCAAAATATTGATTTCAGATGGCTTACACGCAAAATATTCCAAAATAAGGAGTTAGCGCCGGGCGTCTGACAGCTGGTAACTCTCGTCTGATCAGGAGGCGAGGCGATTGCGGGCATACCTCAACTTCACATTTTCTCAGGGCTAGAGTAAAGGTCATTTGTCACACGATTGCGAACTCTTTCTGTGGAAAACTCATTAGACCGGGATGGCTATGGTCGACAACTCTGCTCCCTGCCAAGTTGGGCTTTTCGGTCATTCGGGATTTGTAGTAATGTTTGTCGCCAACCTGCAGTTCGGGAAGTGCATACTATAGCCAATCGTTTTTCAGGGGTTCAGTGTGACATGCGCATCTGAGGGCGCGACTGGGGATAGGGCAAGTGTGGTTCTCTGTCGGTTGCTCTCGAAGTCGCCTGTCTCAGGAGCGTTGCTATGCCTGATGCTCTCGTGTGTGCCTTTCGTGCGTTCCCAAAACGCAGAAGTAGTGGAAGGCTCGAAACCCACGTTCCAGTCCCATGTTCAGTTAGGGCCGGTTCAGGATGCCCGGAACGTTGTTGATAGAGTGCGACATGGATCAGACTCCAACGCAAACTGTGAACGGTTGGGCGGACCGGGCGAACAGGCGGCCGCATTGATCAGAGTCTGCGAAGCTGCGCTTTCCATGCGCAAGACATTGCCGGATGTTCTCTGCGATCGTGAGATGAAGCGCTATTGGACACAGTACGCAATTTCGGGGAGCGATTTGGGGCAACAGTCAATTGACGAAACTGCGCATTCCGATGTCGTAACGGCGAAGGTGCATTACATGAACGGTAAGGAATCTTACGAGGACGTTCGCATCGACGGGCAAGCGATTGAGGCAACTGCTCCGCAGTCGTCAGGAACGTGGTCGGATGGGGAATTCGCGACGATCCTGGAGGGGATATTCCTGCAGTCGACGAAGGCAGACTTTCACTTTCAGAAAGAAGCCAAGTTGCGATCGGCAAGAGTTTTGATCTTTGGTTTTCGAGTCGCGGCTGAAAACAATAAGTCCTACCTTCTGCATGCGGAGGAGAAAGGCTGGTTCCCGGAGTATGGAGGGCGGCTCTGGATTGACAAGCAAAGCTTCCGGTTGCTCAGGCTGGAGCGGGAGACTGTCGATATGCCAAGCAGTCCGATTACACGAATGAAGACGAAGATCGACTACTCCGATTTGTCCTTGGGAGATGGAAGCATGATGGTTCTGCCGGTTCACTCCGATGTACTCATCTGCATGCCCGCTGTGCGGGGGAATAGCGATAACTGTGCCCGGAACTCCATTAAGTTCACAAACTGGCACAAGTTTCGGGCGACGACGAAGATCGTGCTGAACCCGGCGAGGTAAGGTCTTCGCGAAAAGCTAGTTCGCTCAGTTCGCCGAAAGAGTGGATGGCCTGACGCTCGAGCGGCCGGTGAGCAGGAGGCCAATCCAGCAGCTGATTGGCCACGTGATCAGCCAGGAGAGCCAATACCAGTGAGGCCAGCCTTTACTCCAGTTGGGAATGATGGCTCCGATTCCCATGACTTCTCCAAGAACACAGAACCAGAAGACGTGCTTCGCGGCAAGGCGTGGAGCGAAGCGGGCGCATACCCATGCACATAAGACCGACACGACCACGAAGAACGCCGTGCTCGCGAACAGAGCGGCGTTGGAAGGAATGCGTCCCTTCACGAAATCGCTGGGAAATAGACGCGAGAGCAGGGGATCTGTGGCGATGACCAGCACAACGGACAAGATGTAGCTGCCGATTACGACGGCGATGGACTTGAGCATTTGGCTATCTCCGTAGCGGGCACGGTGTCACGCCGGAAAATATACAGACATTTGGGGCGCAGAGTGAGGAGAAAAGCGGCGACGTCGTTTTCGGGGCGGGAGTGTGGATTCTGGCGGCAGGTGCCGCGACAAAGTCGTCGCGGCCGGACAGCCGGGGCGGCTGTCCCCACATGCTCCGTGGCTGTCCCCGCAACATTCCGCTGCTGTCCCCACATAACTATTACCGGTCTACTCAGCAGCTTGTGGTGCGATCTGGTCCAGCGTGCATTCTTTAGGGGATTTGTCGTCGCGCAGACCCTGGAATACGGGGGCTCGTAATTTGGGTCCGCTCCCTGCGCCTGTGCCGTGGGTCCATTCGGAGTATTCGATCTCGGCGACCAGTTCCGGCTTGATCCAGCTTACTTTGCGAAGGGCTTCGACTTCGCCGTAGAACGGATTCTTGTTCGTCTCCAGCGACTTGAGCGTCTTCCAGATCGCGGCCAGGGATTTCTGGTTGAATCCGCTGCCGGCCTGGCCGACGTGGATGAGCCGGCCTTGCTTGTCGTACAGACCGAGAACGAGAGATCCGAAGTGGGCGCGGCTGCCTTCGGGTTCGGTGTAGCCTCCGACGACGCATTCGATCTGGTGGCGGATTTTTATCTTAAGCCACTCGCGGCTGCGGCGCTCTTCGTAGCAACTGTTGCGGCGCTTGGCGACAATACCTTCGAGTCCCCTGGATTTGGCGAGGTCGAAGAGAGCGCGTCCTTGCTCGGGGTAATGATCGGAATAGCGCAGGGAGTCACCGGGCTTGATGATCGATGCCAGCTTGTTCTTGCGGTCCTCGAGGTTTACTCTGCGCCAATCTTCGCCGTCGAGATAGATGAGATCGAAGGCGTAGTACAGGATGGGGACGTCGGCGTTGATGGGACCGCGCTTGCCTCCGGGGCGGAATCCGGTGCGCTGCTGCATGAGGCTGAAAGAGGGCTTGCCGTCCGCATCCAGCGCGACGACTTCGCCGTCGATGATGGCATTCCTGGCCTTCACGGCCTTCGCCATGTCTTTCAGTTCCGGATATCGCGCGGTGAGTTCGTTCTGATTGCGCGAGACGAGACGGACTTTTCCGTTCTCGATGAAGGCGACCGCGCGGTAACCGTCCCACTTAATCTCGAAGAGCCACTCGGCTCCGTCGAAGGGTTCCTCAATAGATTCAGCGAGCATCGGCGAGATGCTCGTGGGCATCGGGCGCTTTACGGGGCCAGCACCAGATTGGACCACTGAGCGTGCGGAGGACGTCGCAGAGGACACAGACTCCAGCGCAGAGGACGTGGAGGATGTTTTGGACCTCTTTCCATTTCTAGAAGGCGATGGTGCCGCGGCGGGCAGCGTCGCGATTGCAGTCGCTTGAGGATCAGTTGCTACTTTCTTTTTTCCTTCCGCGGGCTTCGCGTCCTCTGCGTTGCTGGTTTGCGTTTGCTTTTTTTTTTGATCGAGCTTGCGGACGGCGTCGGCGAGCCATGCGGCTTTCAGTTTGCCGCGCGCTGCGGGGCGGCTGCTCTTCCATTCTTTCGATCTGGCATCGCCGGCGATGTCGTCCATGCTGCGGTGGCTGAGGACGGACTCGTCAATGTCGCCGGCATCGTAGCCCTCGACGACCTGGTCGTCGTGCTTCTTGATCATCAGCCACTCGTTGCCCTTGCTGCCGGGGCGGCGGCCTTTCATCTTAATCAGTGCGAAGTCTCCCTTGAGGCGCTTGCCGTTGAGGCGGAACTTTAGATCGCCTTTGGAGATCATGGCAGCGGCTTCTTTCTCCGTGCCCGGCACGTATTTGCCGTCCACTGGCACGGGAGACAGAGGAACCCACGTGCCTACGTCCCATACCATGACGCTGCCGGCGCCATAGTTGCCCTGGGGAATGTTTCCTTCGAAGTCGAAGTAGGAGACGGGATGATCTTCGACCTGCATGGCGAGGCGCTTGTCTGCGGGATCGAGCGACGGACCTTTGGGGACGGCCCAGGATTTGAGGACGCCTTCCATCTCGAGTCGGAAATCATAGTGCAGGCGCGTGGCTTCGTGCTTCTGCACCACGAAGCGATTGCCTTTCTTCTTCTCGACTTTTGGCGGAGGCTCGGGTGTCTCTTCGAAGCGCCGCTTTCGCTTGTATTCTTCGAGGGCCATGGACAGCGTCATTTTAGCAAGCGCGATAGCTGGACGCCTTACATGGAGAACGGTAGGAGCGCGACGCTATAATCCAGTTCCGCATGGTCATAAAACGGGAATTCCCTGAGGTTCCGCTGGTTGGGGTGGGCTCGATCATTATTGAAGGGGATCGGGTTGTGCTGGTGAAGCGGGCGCATCCGCCCATTCAGGGGCATTGGTCGATCCCGGGCGGCGTGCTTGAGGTGGGCGAGATGGTGCGGGAGGCCGCGATCCGGGAGGCTCGCGAAGAGACCGGGCTAATCGTCGAGCCGGGGGAACTGCTGGGCGTGTTCGATCGGATCCTGCGCGATCCGGATGAGCGCGTGCAGTATCACTACGTGCTGATCGATTTTCTCTGCCGCCGGGTGGGGGGAGAACTGCTTGCGGCGAGCGATGCCGCAGACGTGCGCTGGTTCAGGCGTGAAGAGTTGCCGGCCTTGAATCTCGCGGAAGATACGCTTGAGGTGATTGAAAAGGGGTTCGCAACGTTCTAATTATCCGCTCCTGATCTCCTCAACGCCTGCCTGTCGATCATGCCAGCACTTGGGAAATCGCGCCCCACGAATGGATTCATATTTATCTCCAGAAACCCCCTGCCTGTGGCCTGATGTGTCTGGTTCATGGAAATCGTGTAGGGCCATGAGACGTTGGTTCGCTATTCGTCGGTCGGTAGTCACTGAAACCAAAAGACTTAGGTGAAAGATAATTTGGACCTCTAGCTGCATGAGTTGTCCGACGCTTAAGAAAAGGTGCGCCTCTCCGAACCCGGACGCCAGGTCTATCTGGAGACCGCCGATATCGGCAAGTGATAGGAAATGAGTGATAGGAGATCCGCTCCGGCGAGCTTCCCGGGCGAGGTAGGTCATGCTGAACCATGTGTCACATAACCCGGCCCGCCTTGATGCAGCAGGGGGCGAACTGCCGGCTGTGCATTCTTCGAAGGGCGGTCTTTTGCATCGGGAAGTTCTGTTTGCAGGGGCATTTCTTGTTGCATTCATTCTGCTCGACGGGGCCTCGACAGCAGCTCAAACCTGGGAAGGCGCGCCTGCCTGTTACCTGCCGGTAGCGCTGAGCCTGGCTTTGGTGCTTTGGAGCGGAACTCGCTACATTCCGTTGATCTTGTTTTCGAGCATTCTGGCTAGCTTACTCAACTATCATCGTCCACTATTCTCGTGGTGTGGAATTCCCGGCGCATGTGCCATCTATGCGGGCTACATCATAGGGGCACTCATAGTCAGAAGAAAATGGCCAATCGATCTCCGTCTGAATACCTTGCGAGACATCGGCCGATTTGTATGCGTTTCGTTGTGCGGAGCGATCGTAAGCACTGTGTTCGGGGCGGTGACGCTGTTGTTGGATGGTCTGATTCATGGTTCTGACCTGCTCCGTACCGCCGTGGATTGGTATGCAAGCGACATTCTCGGAATCGTTACAGTCAGCCCCTTTCTGCTGATATTCATTGCGCCAAGGGTAAGTAGCTATTTATGTGGGGCGCGGCCTCAGCGTAGCGAAGAATACGAAGATCAGGACTGGGGTCAGCAGGCACGAGAGTGGATGGGCCAAGCCGGCATTGTCGTAGGCGCTACCTGGTTGATATTTTGTGCACCCACAGCGACACCGTACCAGCCCCTTTACCTACTGTTCGTGCCTCTGGTGTGGGCCGGCCTGCGACGCGGAATGCCTGGTGTCGCATTCATAACGTTCTTGATCAGCATAAGTATGAGCACCGGCGCGGGTCTAACGCACGCAACGAGAGGATCTCTCCCTCGATTGCAGCTGGCATCTCTGGTCGTGGGGCTTACCGGACTTTGTATCGGGGCTGTCGTGTCTGAACGCAAGCGGGCGGAGCGTGATTTACGACGAAGCGAAAGCGGGCTGAAGGAATCACAGCGAGTCGCGCGTCTCGGTAGCTGGACCTTAGATCCGGCGACAGGGCAAGTTACATGGACGGAAGAACTTTATCGCATGTTTGGTTTCGATGCCTCTTCCGAGCCTCCGACCTTCACAGAACACGGCCGTCTGTTTTTGGACGAAAGCTGGGCGCGTCTGAGAAGGAGCATGGAGGGACTGGTGCACACTGGTCAGCCGTATGATCTTGAATTGCAGACAGTGCGCGCGGATGGCGGCAGGGGTTGGATTCGGGCCCGCGGTGAAGCTCAACATGATGTCGACGGGACGGTAACGGCCGTTTGCGGAATCGCGCAGGACATCACCGAGCGCAAGCGGGCGGAAGAAGCACTCTCTTTCAAAACTACATTACTGGAGGCTCAGGCGGAAACTTCGATCGATGGCATTCTTGTGGTTGATGAATCCGAGCGCATCATTCTCGCGAACAAACGATTTGGCCTTCACTTTGACATACCGAATGATCTGTTGGCGACAGGAGACGATAGCCGCGTTCTAAAGTATGTACTGTCGAAAGTAGAGTGTCCCGATGGGTTTGTCGAAAAGGTGAATTATCTCTATCGCCAACGCGAGGAGAAAAGTAGAGATGAGATCAAACTCATCAACGGCAAAGTTTTCGAGCGCTATTCAGCTCCGTTACTGGACTCGAAGAGTGTTTATCGCGGCAGGATCTGGTACTTCCGCGATATCAGTGACCGTAAGCTTTCGGAACAGCGTGTGCAGTTCCTGGCGTACTACGATGCCTTGACCGGCCTGCCAAACAGGTCGCTGCTGCAGGATCGCGTGACGAAAGCAGTAGCTCGCGCAACTCGGCATAAAAACAAACTCGCGCTCTTCTTCCTTGATCTCGACCGTTTCAAGGCGATCAATGATTGCCTGGGTCACTCGGTCGGCGATCTTCTCTTGCAGGAGGTTGCAAAACGTCTCAAAAAATGGGGACGAGAACAAGACACAATCGCCCGGCTTGGGGGAGACGAATTTGTGCTCATGCTATCGGACATAGCGAGAGTCGAGGACGCCGCAGTCTCAGCGGAGCGAGTCATGGACGTAATGACCGGGGAGTTCGTGGTGCAAGGCCATTCCCTTAGTGTTGGTTGCAGTATGGGAATCAGTATTTTTCCTGAGCACGGCAGCGACGCGGAGACGCTTATTAAGAATGCAGATGCGGCGATGTATAGCGCAAAAGATGCCGGACGGAACAACTTCAGGTTCTTCAGCGCAAACATGAATGCTCAAACTGCGGAGCGACTTTTGCTTGAGAACTCGCTACGATCGGCGCTCGACAATCACGAGCTTTTCCTCGCGTATCAACCGCAGATGGAAATTGCCAGTGGAGCGATAACCGGATTCGAGGCCCTTCTTCGCTGGCGCCATCCTGAACTAGGCCTTATTCCGCCTGATCGGTTCATCAAGATCGCCGAGAACAGTGGGCTGATCGTTCGCATTGGAGAATGGGTGCTGAGAAACGCGTGCAGGGAAGCGCGGAAATGGATGGACGACAAACTTTGTCCGGTTTCGGTCGCTGTAAACGTCTCAGTCGTGCAGTTTCGGCAGGAGGGGTTCTGCAAGTTAGTCAGACAAGTGCTTCAGGAGACCGGCCTCCCGGCGCAACATCTGGAACTGGAGATCACTGAAAGCATGCTGGTCTCTGATGAGGATCTAATGCTTTCAGTCCTAAAAGAACTGAAGTTGATGGGCGTGCGTCTATCTATTGACGATTTCGGAACTGGATATTCCAGCTTCAGCTATCTGCGAAAATTCCTGGCAGACAAGTTCAAAATCGACCGCAGCTTTGTTCGGGATGTCGCGACCAATCCAGACGACGCTGCAATCACGGCTGCGATCATAAGTATGGCAAAAACTCTCAGGCTAACTGTCGTTGCCGAAGGAGTCGAAAACGAAGCTCAAATGGCGTTTCTCCGAAGGGAGCGGTGTGACGAGATTCAAGGGTACTACCTGAGCAAGCCACTGCTGGCAGAACAGGTGGCCGAAATGCTAAGAGCCACACGAGTGAGTGCCCGGTATATAGCGACCAACGATGAATGGCAATCTTCGATGCACGTTCTTGGCGGAAGTTAATACGGGTTCTCCACTCCTCTCCGACTTCTCCTCTCCGCGCGGCACACCATAGAGCCCTGAGTGCAATTCAGGGGGCAGGGTCCAGACTCTCCTCGTCCTCCCATTCGGCGTCGCAGTCGTGGCAGTGCCATCCTTTGCGCTGCAGCGGGACGGGGACCTTCAGGAATGCGCTGTTTCGAGAATCGGTTCGTTGAGCAACTTTTGCGCGTCTTCTGGTTTGACGCAGAGCTTCACTCCGCCAACGAAATTGGAGATGAACCAAAGGCTTAAGCTTGGCGGAGGATACTTTGGAAGTGATTCAAAAAGGATTTGGAAAGCTATGCCAGTGAATCGGCCGGTCCTGGAATGCCATCGTCCTCCCATTCGACATCGCAGGAATGACATCGCCACGCCCTTCGATAAACAGGAAAGGGCACATTGAGCCACATCGTCAAGTATGAGACGGGGCGGTTCAACTCCTTGAACGTTACGTCCAAGGACTGACAGTTGGGGCAGTGTGGTTGTTGGTATTCGCCAACGCCGGCGACATCGAATTCCTCGGGAATGGGCTGCATTAAGATTTCGTTGGCCGCATCTGCGTCGGAAGGGGCTACCTTCAACTGGACTCCTCCCATGGCATTCGACCAGAACCAGTCCAGGCGCACCAAATTGTCGCCGATCAATGCGCATTCGATGCCTGCGGAATCGAGGCATCCCTTCGCGAGCAAGGCTTCGGGCAGGTCGCGAAACTGGCGAAGCGTCACCATTCTGCGGAATTCGAATTCTCCATTGTCACTGGGAATATCCTGCGCCGGCGCTTCGCGTGGTGGAGGATCGCCCAACTGTGGGGCGACGGGAGCGTGCAGAATCTGAGGAGCTTGCTGAACGAATGTGGGCGTCAATCCCCGCTTAGCCAGTTCAGCACGAAGAGTTTCTTTGGCCACTTCAGTTAGTTCGTAAGCTTGGGCAGCAACCTTCTCCAGTTCACCGTCAAGTTGCCCGGCGTAGAAATCCGAGAGCCTCCGGCGCTCTTGCTCGGGGTCGATCTTCGGCATGGCAGGAGATCATACTCCACGTGCTTTCCGATCGATTACAGAATAGCTGCCTGCAGCATGTAACACACATTAAGAGGGCTCCGTAATCAGTTACTGGGCGGGATTTTCTTCGTCTTCCCATTCGGCGTCGCAGTCGCGGCAGTGCCATCCTTTACGCTGCAGTGGGACGGGGACCTTCAGGAATGCGCTGAGGTACGCGATAGGGCGATCCAGTTCACGAAAGTTTACGTCGAGGGATTGGCACTTGGGGCAGCGGGGTTGTTCGTACAAGCCGATTCCTTGTACATACATGCCTTCCAAAATCGGCTCGTTGAGCAGCTTCTGCGCGTTTTGGGCGTCTTCGGGTTTGACGCAGAGCTTGACTCCGCCAACGAAATTGGAGATGAACCAGTCGAGGCGGACGAGATTGTCGTCGCGGAGGAAGCACTCGATGCCGGCAGATTCGAGACTACCCTTGGCCAGCAGTGCTTCGGGCAAGTCACGGAATTGGCGGATCATGACGAGCTTGCGCAGGTCCATGGCAGGGGCGGGTTCAGGCGCGTCGGAGGGAATGTCGAGATGGCGGCGGTCGAGTTCGTCTTCCAGGGCCTCCCAAGCGGCGTCGGTCAAGGCTTCGGGATTGCGGGCGAGCCGCTGGAGTTCTCCGTCAGTCATCGAAGAGTACGTACTGGCGAGACGTTGGCGCTCTTTGAGTTCGTCAGAATTCGGCACTGGGCAAAGGACGGTTCGAGTGGGATATCCGCTGTTTGTATTGATTTTACAATGCCGGAGACGCTTGCCGGGCGGGGAAGTACAGCGACTGCATCACGACCAGTCGTGATGCACATCACAGCCCCCTGATCTTTAAGGACGTTAGATTCCAAACGGGTGCCAGCCCTGTGGAATCGAGTTTGCGACTGAACCGTCGTGCCTTCCTGCAAGCCGCTTTGGCTGCAGCCGCAGCGGCCGGAACCGGTACGGCTTGCAGCCGGAACCAGACGCCTTGGCGCTACTTCACGCTCGACGAGGCACGGTGCCTGGCTGCCATAAGCGATCAGATCATCCCTCCGGATCAGGATGCGGGGGCGTCGTGGGCCGGGGTGGTCGAGTACATCGACCGTCAGCTTAGCGGGCCTTACGAGAATTTGCGGGCGATCTATCGGCGTGGGTTGGCGGGCGTGGATCAAAGCAGTCGATCCGCGTACGGCAAAGTGTTTGCCGATCTGGATGCAGACCAACAGATCGCACTGCTGCATCGGCTGGAGAAGGGCAAGGCTCCGGGTGCGATCTGGAAAGAAATCTCTTCCCCCGAATTCTTCAGCTATCTGGTCGACCATACCATGCAAGGTTTTTATGGGGATCCGCGGCATGGCGGGAATCGCGAAGGCGTGAGTTGGAAGATGTTGGGGCTACCGTACCCGCCAATCCGAGGCAGAATTCGGATTGACCATCCGAAGGACTGGCCGCGCTGATGGGTCTCAAGCATGTCAATGCGGTGGTGGTTGGGAGCGGGGCCGGTGGAGGCATCGTCGCCAAAGAACTGGCCGCGGCCGGACTCAGCGTGGTGCTTCTCGAGCGGGGAAAGTGGTATACGCCGTTCGACGATCGCAAGGACGATCTGCGCAACCAGCGCACTTGCGTGCTGGGCAATTCGTTCGGGCCAGATGAGCGCAATCCTCGGGTGTATGCCGATGCTTCAGGCCAGGAATATGTCGTGCAATCGAATCACTGGGCCTACAGCAATAATGCAGCCTGCGTTGGCGGAGGCACGCTCAGCTACGGGGCGATGGCATGGCGATTCATGGAGGATGACTTCCGGCTGAAGTCGAAGTATGGACCGGTCGCCGGAAGCACACTGGATGATTGGCCGATCAGCTACTCGGATCTCGAGCCTTATTACGAAAGAGCAGAGTGGGAGATTGGGGTATCAGGCGACGATTCGGGCAACATCTTTCGCGCGCCACGGAAGCGAGCTCTACCCATGCCGCCGCTGCGTCCGAATCGCGATTTTCAGATCCTCGAGCCGGCGGCCAAGCGGATTGGGCTACATCCGTTTCATATTCCTATGCTGCGCAATTCCGTTCCATACAACGGGCGTGGCGCGTGCATGCGATGCCGCTGGTGCGTTGGTTATGCCTGCGAGGTGAGCGCGAAGTGCGGCACGCAGAATACGGTGATCCCGAAGGCGATCGAGACGGGGAACTGTGAACTGCGGACGGAGTGCATCGCGCGCGAAGTGCTGACCGACAAGGGCGGGCGTGTAAGAGGTGTTGCTTACTATGATGGCGGCGGGCGCTTGCGGGAACAGACTTCGGATCTCGTCGTGGTCTCGTGCTCGGCGGTCGAATCGGCGCGACTGCTGCTGAATTCAAAAAGTCGTCTCTTTCCGAATGGATTGGGAAACCGCTACGACTGGGTTGGCAGGAACCTGCAAGGGCACTCTTACACGGGGGCTGCTGGCCTGTTTGAAGAGGAAACCTACGACGATCTCGGTCCGGGTGCGTCCATTGCCATATGCGACTTTAACCACAACAACCCAGGCTTCGTTGCAGGCGGACTGCTGGCCAATGAGTTTCTGAAGTCTCCGTATCAGTTTGCAGGATTAGGGGGAGAGGGAATTCCCCGTTGGGGCTCGGCCCATAAGGATCTGATGCGGCGCTACTTCAAGCGAAATATGACGGTCATGGGTCCGATGCAGGAGATGCCGGTCTTCGAGTCGCGAGTGAAGGTCGATCCAAAGGTGAAGGATGCCTGGGGTATTCCGGTGGCCCGCATCTCGGGCCGTCATCATGAGAACGATCTTCTGGGGACTGACTTCATGCATGGAAAGGCTGAGGCGTGGTTGAAGGAAGCGGGCGCGGTCAAGACGATTTCGTTTCACTGGATGTCGCTCGGCACGCCCAGCGGAGGGCAACATCAGGCGGGAACTTGCCGTATGGGGAATGATCCGCAAACCTCCGTCGTGGACAAGTATTGCCGTGTGCACGACAGCGACAACTTGTACGTAATCGATGGCAGCGTGCATCCGAACAATGGCGGATTCAATCCCGTGCTGACGATTATGGCAGTTGCGTATTACGCGTCTGAAAACCTCGTGAAGGCCTGGAAGGGAACGCATGGGCGCGGGTAATCCCAGGTCGGGGAGATCGCGATGAGCGGCGAGCGTAGGTTCTTTCGGCTGCGTGTGATCGGGCCGCTGCTCGCAATTCTGTGCGCGATCTTCCTGTTGCCGGGCGCGAGCCTCTATTATCACTATTCCGGCGGACGGTCCTGCACGCGCTGTCATGAAATCTGGCAGCCTTATCGAGACTGGCACGAGTCCGCCCACAGAGACATCGCGTGTTCCGAGTGTCATGGCGACGTCATGACGCTCGATGCTGGATTTCATCTTAAGAATCTGCGGCAACTGGTCAAGCATCTGCGCGGGCAGGTGCCTGAGCAGGTTCGGTTGAAAACGGAAGATGTGTTCAGGATCGAGCAGCGCTGCGCCAAGTGTCATCGCGAAGAATATGCATCCTGGTCGGCGGGGCCGCACGGTGCGACGTACGCGAAGATCTTCCTGAACAAGGAACACAATACGAATACTCTGTTGATGGACGATTGCTTACGCTGTCACTCCATGCAATTTCAGGGCAGCATTCGTGATCTGGTCACGCCAGTGAACCGGCAAGGGCCGTGGAAGCTTCTTGATCAGAAGCTGTCGAACCAACCCGCAATTCCTTGTCTGACCTGCCATCAGATGCATCGTCACGGCAATCCACTTCAGCACCCGCCGGAGGTGAAGGCCGACGACGCTGGCCCACGGCAGGAGATCGTTCGGCCATCCCTTGCGCTCTTTGACCGGCGCGAACAGGATTATGTTTCACTCGATCGTTTGCCGCTCCCGCAAATGTATCAGGGCTCTCGCCTGGTAAAAATCAGTCCGGACCAGCGTCAGGCGCTGTGCTACCAGTGCCATGCTCCGTCAGCGGCAGCGCAGGTCGGATCAGGAGACGATCGCACCCCGATTGGCGTTCATGAAGGCCTGAGCTGTTTTGCCTGCCACGAAAAACATGGGCAGACGACCCGAGCCTCGTGCACCACCTGTCATCCGCAACTCTCAAATTGCGGCATCAACGTTGAGACCATGGACACCACGTTCAGGTCCCTCAAGAGCACGCATAATGTGCACACGGTGAAGTGCGCGGACTGCCACACCAAGGGTGTTCCCCCGAAGAGAACGCGCAACCACGAAGGACACGAAGTTTCACGAAGGAATTCTTGAGAAGTGCTTAGAGATCTCCAAAAACAAACGTCCCGCAGGCTTGTGACCTGCGGGACGTCCGGTGGACTGTTTGGGATTGACCAAGAGGTGGTCACTCTACGTGGCCTCTACGGCAACTCCGGGGTCCCGACCGACCTGCGTCAGGCGGAATCAATCCTTATTCACCGGTAGTGTGCGGGCTGTAGCTTCGATTGCGGTGCGTACGAATTCCGCGTCCGAAGCCCCGCTTAGAGCGACCGCTCTAAGTCTCAGCCACCTCACCTGGTCTTTTGGTCCTTCTACAACTGCCTTCAGAACTTGTCATCCGACCACCTCCTTTCCGGTGTAATCGCAGATTAGTACGAAACGCTGTGGGCCGTCAATCGGGGGATTTCCGCGTACCGGGGCAGATAACAGAGAAGCTAAAAAGGGTAGAGCCGGCGGCATTTGTCTGAGGAATGCGAGCAGTGATTGGCGGCTCCGGCGGACGAGCGGATTCCTCTTTCGTCGCTATCGCGGCTCGTCGGAATGACAAAGGGGGAATGTTGTCGCGAGTCGTCGGAATGACAAGGTTCAATGCTTGGGGATGTCGGCATGCTCGCTTTGCTGGGGGGCGGACGAAATGCGTCCGCCCTTCTATGGAGCAATCGCTTACCGGGATTCTGGTTGGAATGGCGTCCAGCGGAGGCCGACGGAGATGGTTCGGCTGTAGTATTCGCGCTGGATGGGATATTTCTCGCTGCCCAGGTAAAAGCCGAATACCTCGTTGTTGAGGTTGAGCATGGAAACCACGGCTTCTACTCCATGGCTGCGCGGAATCCAGTAGCTCACCTGCGCGTCCACCTGCGTGTGCGGGTAGAGGTAGGTATCGCCGCTGGGGTCCTTGGCATTGTCGCCGCCATAAGCCCAGATGTAGCCGTCATTGTGGGTGAGGCCCATACGGGCCGAGATGCCCTTTTTGTCGTAAGTCAGGTCGAAGTTCCAGTTGTTTGGGGCGGTCCGGAGAAGCGAGGGATGATCGGCGCGTCCCGCTCCGGCTGGGAATGTGGCTTGGGATGAGGTGTAGCTGTAGTTTGCGCGTACGCCTGTACCGTTCAGCGGGCGGGGCAGGAAGGAAAGGCGCTGTTGCCAGGCCGCTTCGAATCCGGCGATACGCGCGCTGGGCCCATTCGACAGGGTCGAGATGAGACTACCTGCAGGTCCGCCGCTGTAGGGAAGATTGACCGTGTAGATGGGATCGGTCAGAGCTTTGTAGAAGAATCCGCCCTGCAGCAGCCCTACGGATTTGAAGTAGTGTTCCGCCACCAGATCAAAATTCTGGGCGTGCGTGGGCTTCAGGTCCGGATTGCCCTGGGAGAATTGTGGATTGCTGGTGGGATCGTCGATGAAGAATGGCGCGATATCACCGAAATTCGGCCGGGCGATACCCATGCCATAAGCCGCACGCAGCACGGTGTCAGAGCCGAATCGATACTGAGCCTGAATGCTCGGAAAGACATCGACATAGCTGTTGTTCTTGATCAGCGGAGACACGGACTGAAAGTCGCCATTGCCATCGAGGGTCACGTTGTTGGCGCGGAGATTATCGCCGCGTGGACTCGATCCGAACGCCGGTCTGCACCCGAAGCGCTCCGAAGGTGATTGTGTTCATCGCATAACCGGCCCAGATGCGCTCGCTGATATCGAAATCGTTTTGCAAGTTATAGACGATATTGGGGCCTGTTCCGCCCGGCAGGAGCACAGAGGCGATTTTGCTGAACTGAGTTGTTGGACCGAAGTTGTATTGTCCGAAGTAATAGTTGTGGTCCTGGAAGCCTCCCAAGAACTGGCTCATCGGCTGGCCCGCGGCTGAGGTGTAATCCTCACGATCGTAGAGGGCGGTTTTCCGGGCGTCCCAGCCTTTAAATCCGACTTCGAAGGTGCTCGAGTGGGAGGCGAGGGAATAGTTTTTGAGGAGGGAGACGTTGCCCACTGCATCGCGCTCGAAAATGCCATCCTTCTCCGTATTGGCGTAGCTCATCGTGTATTGCGAGACATCGTAGATATTTGCGCCATTGAGAACGGGAAATTCAGGAACGAAGGGGTTTTTGGTATCCACGCCGAAAGCAACCGAGTTATCGCTTGCGCCCGGCCCGTCGAACCCGGCGCGTGGGAACCCACCGGTATAGTTGGCCTGAGAGAGCGCTACTTCGTAGTTAACGAGCCAACTTCTCACAACGTGGCGGGCGCCCGCCTGCACGCTGAAAATCTGTTGTGCCGGCTCCCGGAATACGTCGGTGAAGCCCATGCCGCCGCAACCTTGCACGTTGCCGGCGGTGGTGATTCCGCAAGTGTTGTTCGGATCCGCCGGGGTCGAAATGAAGTTGGTGATGCCGGGTGAATAGATCCAATCTTCACCGTAGTCCTTGAATTTCGAGAATAGACCCCGCAAATAGATGGACGACATGTCGCCGAGCTTATAGTCCAATTCGCCGTCGAGTCCGTAGCGGGTGCGGTCGTAGTGGTAATTCCGGAGATCGGCGGTGTTAGGTCCGACAAAGGTGCTGCCGTCGGGCAAGGTGAAAATGCCGGGCGCCGGTTCGACATCGTCGATTCCGCGCGCATTGTGGTCGTAGCTTCCGCCAAAGATCACACCGAACTTCTTGTCGTGGCCAAAGCGCTGACCGGCCGTTCCGTCGAATTGGTACTGCTTGCGGCCGCCGCTGATCGGGGTGTACCCACCCATACCCAGCAGGCTGACGTAAGGCTGATCGGCCGGGGTGCGAGTGACGAGGTTAACCGATCCGCCGATGGCATCGGCGTCTTGATTTGCGGAGAGCGTTTTGTTGATCTCGACGGAAGAGACGAGATCTGCCGGAATTACGTCCAGCTTCACGTTGCGGATTCCTTCTGGCGAGGGTACGTGGATGCCATTGATCGTGACATTACTCAGCCGGGGCTCCGTCCCGCGAATCTGGATGTACTTGCCCTCACCCTCGTCGCGTTCGAGGGAGACGCTGGGCATGCGTCCGACTGCGTCCGCAATATTGGTGTTGGGCAGACTGGTGATGACATCCGCGGGGAGGACTTGGACGATGTTGTCGGCCGTGCGTTCAATCGTGAGTGCTTCGACCTCTCCGCCTTGGCGGTCGCCGGTGACGTTGACGACCTCGTTCTGAGTGCCGACCTGCAACAAGGCTGTTACCTGAACTGGACTGTCCGCGACTGTGACTGTTGTGGAGTAGAGCGCGAATCCCTGATGCGAGACCGTAACCGTATACCGTCCCGGATTGACGTTCGGGACCGAGAAGTCGCCATTAGCATTGGTAATTGCCGACTGTCCTCCGGGCTGCACCTCGATTCTGGCGCCGGGCACGACCCCCTGGCTGGTGTCGGTGACGCGTCCCGAGATCGCACCGCGCTTATCCTGGGCCGGTGCCGTTGGGGTGAGAACAACGTTCGAAACCATCAGAAAAAGCGCAAAACATCGAAGGTACGCTCGCATACACCACTCCTCGCAGGAAGTTGAGAGAAGAGATGGTTATACGAAGGGCGTATTACACGACTGTGAAAGGATGGTTAATGTCTTTTCAGGTTGGGCAGAATACCGTTTGCAGATACTGCTAAGGCAAACCGAAGGTGTAAAGGGCGCTCCCTGCGGCGATCGCAATGTATTCCTTGCCATCGATCGCGAATGCCATTGGCGCGGCATAGATGGCGCCGCCCATTTGGAAATGCCAGAGAGGCTTGAGTGTGGCGGATCGAAGGCGATGAAGTTTCCTTCGGCGTCGCCGCTGAAGACCAGGCCTCCGGCGGTGGAGAGGACCCCGGACCACGTTGGCGACGTATGCTGGAACTTCAGCTTGGTTTCTCCGGTTGTGGGATCAATGGCTTTGAGAAATCCCAGGTAAGGACGGGCCTCCTCCGAAGGAAAGTATGCACTGCCGTAGTACGCGTGTCCGGCCTCGTATGGTTGCGGAGCGGTGCTGAAGATGTCGCATTGATCGCGAGAAGTAACGTAAAAGAGTCCGGTCTGCGGATCGTAAGTTGGGGGCATGTAGTTCGTGGTGCCGAGAGCGCCCGGGCAGACGGTGTGTCCTTCGAGGGTCGGGGCCGCTTCTTTCTTGGCGAGCGGGCGACCTTCGGCGTCTTTTGTATCGCTCCAGGTTTGTTTCCCGTACGCCGTTGCCGAGATCAGCTTCCCGTTCGTGCGATCGAGGACGTAGAAGAATCCGTTGCGATTGGCTTGTGCGATGAGATGCTTTTCGCCCGAATCAATCATCACGGGAACTTGAGTCGCGTCCCAATCGTGCTCGTCATGTTTGGTGAACTGGAAGTACCAGTTGAGCTTGCCGGTATCGGCGTTGAGAGCGAGAAGGGAATTGCTGAAGAGGTTATCGCCAGCGCGTCCCTGGCCGCGGTTTGAAGGAGAGGGATTTCCGGTGGGCCAGAAGACTTGGTTCGTTGCGGGATCGTAGGTTCCGGTACTCCATGCGGGCGCTCCGCCGATCTTCCAGGAATCGCCTTCCCAAGTTTCGTGCCCGGGTTCGCCTAGGCCCGGAACTGTGTAGAAGCGCCATTTACGCTGGCCGCTGTCGGCGTCGTAGGCATCGATAAAACCGCGAATGCCGTACTCGCCTCCGGAGACGCCGACGATGACGAGATTCTTCACGACGAGCGGCGCGGCGGTGAAGCTATGACCTGTGCGATAGTCCGCGGCGGTTGCGTCCCAGCGTACGGCTCCGGTTTTCGTATCGAGTGCAATCACGTGGGCATCGAGCGTGGCAAAGTAGACTTTGTCGCCGAGGATGGCCATACCTCGGTTCACGCGCCCGCAGCAGGGACGGATGTCGCCCGGAAGTTGGCGCTGGTACATCCAGAGCGGACGACCGCTGCCGGCGTCGAGGGCGAACGCACGGTCGTCTTGCGCGGTGGCGTAGAGGATTCCGTCGACGACCAGTGGTGTTGTTTCCCATTTGCCGGTGGCGCCGATCTGATAAACCCACTTGGCGACCATCTGGTGCGCGTTCTTGGTGTTGATCTGGTCGAGAGTGCTGAAGCGCTTGCCGGAGTAGTCACCGGAGTAGGTCATCCAGTTCTGCGGCTCTTTCGCGGCGTTTAGGAGACGGTCGAAGGTGACTTGGGCGTGAGCGATGGAGAGAAGGACGCAAACAACTACACAGGGCCTAAAGGCCGCAATCTTCTTCGCTGCTCTCGACGCGGCCCTGAAAGGGCCGCTCTTCCACGGTCGTACCGCCGACAGTAATAGTCCGATTGTTGTCATTTCGCCCCCACGCTTGCCAGAAAGGCGATGATGTCGTCGAGATCTTTGTCGCTCAGCGCGTCGGGCTTGTAAGCGGGCATGGCGGATTCGCGAGTTTTCTGGAAGGAACGCAGCTTGTCTTTCTGGAGCAGGTGAATCTGTTCGCTCGTATCCATGATCTGTACCGTGAAGCTGTCTTCATTCAGGGTCACGCCTTTGATCTCTTTGCCATCCGAGGTCACTGCCGTAGCGGTCTCGTATTCCTGCGGAAACTCTTTCGTGGACTCGGTTAATCCCCAGGCGAGCCTGCGGCTGGGATTGCGGACGGAGTCGATGAGGGCTTCGCGAGTGCGGGACGTACCCACCGCGGTGAGTTCCGGACCGAGACGTCCGCCCTTGCCCTCGACCATGTGGCAAAGGGAACAGTTTGCGTCGCCGTAAAACAATTCCTTGCCGCGCGTGGCGTTGCCCGAAGACTTGGCGGAAGTCTTCACCTCCTGGCTGCGAATGTAGGTGATGATCTGCCAGATTTCCTCGTCGGTCATACCAACGCCCTGACCATTCGTTCCGTTGGCCGGCATCGCGGTGCCCGGGATGCCATTGCTGATGACCTGGAACATGTCCGCGTCGGAGTGCGTGTGTTTCTTGTGAGGGCGGGTGAGATCGGGGCCGCGTCCTCCTCCATGGGCGCCGAGTCCGTGGCAGAGGGCGCAGTTGATGCGGAACTCGTATTCGCCGGCTTTGGCAGCCTTCGGATTGCCGGCAAACGGGTTCTGAGTGTCGGCCGCTCCCGCGACGGCGGCGTACAGAAGCAGGAGGACTGGAATTCCCCAAAGTCTGGACATGGATCCTTCCCGAAAAGTTGCCGAATTGTACGCCAACTCCGGGCGGATGCGACTCTGGAAATGTGGGGAAAGGGATTCTGACGCGGCGGGACATGGCCGGGGGGTATCTGCCACCTGAACTTTTGGGTATCTACACTGAAATCCTGCGGTGATTGTGCCGATTGCTGTACATAGGGCCGGTAAATTTCTTATGCAGGTAAGTTGTTGATGCTTCAGCCTTTCCAGTGGAAGGCGTGGGGCTGAGGAAGGCCCAGATGAGCGAGCACGCGATAAGCGAATTCGCGAGCCATTTCATCTAATGAAGCGGGACGGTAGTAGAAGGCCGGGATCAAAGGAAAGATGGTGGCTCCGGCATCGGCTGCCCGGTACATGTTGCGGATATGAATTTTGTTGAGAGGCGTTTCGCGGACACAGAGCACGAGCGGCCGCTTCTCTTTGAGTGAAACGTCAGAGGCGCGTTCGATCAGTTGCGCAGCGACACCGCTGGCGATGCGGGCCAGAGTGCCCACGCTGCAGGGGATGACAACCATGGCGTCGGCGGGATAAGAACCGCTGGCCACGTTGGCTCCAATGTCGGCGTTGGATTGAACCTCGATCTTTTTGGAGTTTGCGGCGGAGCCGAGAAGTTGCGTAACCAGATTGGACCGGCCTTTTAGGTCCAGTTCTTCGGCCATTACGCGCAGGGCACTGTCGGAGGCGATGAAGTTGATTGTCTCGATTCGATTGTCGGCGCTGACGGCGAGCAGGAAGTGGCGGAGGAAGATGGCTCCGCTGGCGCCGGTGGTCGCAACCGTCAGATTTCTCGGAGGATGGTTGGGCAATGGCTCTCCGGTGAGCAGGTTCGAAGGCTGAACATCGGAGGATAGGGAGTTCGGGAAGCAGAAGTCAAGCGAGCAGGGCACGATGGCATCCACGGCAAATCTTCGATCTCGACGCAGCGCTGCGGAACTTCACGCGCTGGCGGGGGTGGAGCGCGAGATCCGCTTGCAGGATTCGCATGGGCGCCGAAAATATCTTCGCGAGTTCAATCAGGCATATCGGGATTATGAGTGCGTTCTGGATTCCCACGAGTTGGGGAAAGCTATCGCTGGCGCCGATGTCGTTTTGATCGGAGACTACCACGCTCTGGCGGCATCGCAGCGGCAAGCTGCCTCTTTGCTCGAATTGCGCGCTTTGGCCGGGGATCGGCCGGTTGTGCTGGGGGTGGAAACCATCTTTGCGCGAGACCAGCACATTCTGGACGAGTGGTGGCGGCGGGAGATTGAAGAGTCCGAGCTTCGGCAGCGCATTCGGTTCGATCTGGACTGGGGTTATGACTGGGCTCCGTTTTATGAACTGCTGGTAAGCGCTCGCGAGAATGCAGAGGCTTTGTATGGATTGGACTGCATGCCTCGCGAGGATCTGCGGAAGATCGGGGCGCGGGACCGGCATGCCGCCATCAAGATCGCAGAGATCCAGGAGCGGCATCCTGAAGCTGTGATGTTCGTACTGTTTGGCGAGTCGCATCTGGCTCCGGGACATTTGCCGGGCCAAGTACGCGAGCAACTTCCTTCCGCGAAGATCCTCACCATCTTGCAGAACAATGACGCGCTTTACTGGCGTGCTGCCGGGGAAAAGGCGGACCGCGTTGAAGCGGTTCGCGTCAATGAAGATGTCATTTGCGTGTTCAATGCAACGCCTCTTGAGAAGTACGAGAGCTATCGTCTGTTTCTGGATCAGTGGAGCCGGTGCGACGATGCTCCGGACTTTGCGCCAACGATATACAACCTCATCGATAGTCTCGTCAGCTTTCTCGGAATCAACCGGTACTCGCCGCATAACAGCACGCAGCCGAAATTCCTGGTCGATATGCTGCCGGAGGTTTATGGCGGCTCGTCGGAAGCTACGCTACGGCGATTGCTGTCGCGGAAGGGAATTGCGGAGCAGGATCTTGCGTCAATGCTGGAGTGCCTCGAGCAGCGGGGGAGCGCTTACCTACCTGCGGTGAATGCTTTTTGTGTGCGCGATTTCCAGATGGTCCACGCGGTCGAAGACGTTACCCGCTTCCTGCATCAGGCTTGTCAGGGATTGCCGGCGCGGGTGGAACCGAGCGGCAGAGTGGTAGAACCTCTGGATCGCTTCTATATCCTGGTCATGGAACATGCCGTGGCTTACTTCGGGTCTCGCGTGCTATATCCGTCGCGGCCAACTCCAGATTCTGGCACTTTTCAGCTATCGCGGGCGGCTTGCGAAAAAGTTGGACAGGCTGTCGCCAATGCAAGTGCCAGCGCGCTTGAGTCCTCAGCGCAGGAATGGGGTTACCGCATTGGAGCTCAGATGTACGAGGCCTACCTTGACGGCAAAATCACGCCGGCAAATGTGCGCCGCGTTTTCCTGACGCACCTGCACGAGTCGGGGTTGGCGCGGAAGGTCTGCGCCGCCGTGATTTCCAGGTTGCGTTCGATTTCGCGAGCACCGGCGCGGGCGGCTCACGCCTGAAAATCAAGAGCTTCAACCAGAGGGCCAAGCGAATCAGAGAGTCAATGCTAAGCTAGATTGCGCCGGCCCAATGCCGAGTGCTTACGGTTGAGTGTCTCTTGAACGCCGCCGCTATTCGCCAACTTTTCGATCAGGTCCGCAAGGGAACACTTTCTCCCGACGACGCTGTGGACCGTCTGCGGCATCTTCCATTCGAAGATTTGGGATTTGCTAAGGTCGATCACCATCGTGCGCTGCGCAATGGGATGCCCGAGATCATTCTTGGGGAAGGGAAGACTCCGGCGCAGGTCGCCGGGATCTTTGCACGGTTGGCTAAGCACGGAGGGAATGTTCTGGCGACGCGGGCGAATCCGCAGCAGTTTGCTGCCGTGAAGAAGAAGGTTCGAGGAGTGGAATATCGCGAACTGGCGCGGGCGATCGTGCTGCAGAAAGATCCTGCGAAGTACGGGAAGGGCATTGTGGCGGTCGTGTCGGCCGGAACCAGCGATATTCCGGTTGCGGAAGAGGCTCTCGTTACTGCCGAACTGATGGGAAATGAGGTTCAGCACTTCTATGATGTGGGTGTAGCCGGGATTCATCGGCTGCTTGCGAATCGCGAGGCGCTGACGAAGGCGCGCGTGGTGATCGTTTGCGCGGGTATGGAAGGAGCTCTGCCCAGCGTGGTTGGCGGGCTTGTTGGCGTTCCAGTCATTGCTGTTCCTACAAGCATCGGGTATGGAGCGTCGTTCAAGGGAATGGCTGCGTTGCTCGGGATGCTGAATTCTTGCGCATCGAATGTCAGCGTCGTGAATATCGACAATGGGTTCGGGGCGGGATACGTGGCGTCGCTGATCAATCGGCTGTGATTGCGTAGCCCCGGACGCTGCATTTCTTCCACTGAATAACCTAAGCGCTTCGGATTGTGATAAGATTTGGCAGTGCCCACAGTTCTTCGATTGCGCGGGCTTCGTTTTGTCATCTATCCAAACGATCATCGACCAGCGCACGTTCACGTCATCGGAGCAGGTTGCGAGGCTGTATTCAATCTGTATTGTCCAACTGGACCCGTAAAAGTACGTGAGAATTACGCATTTACGAGACGAAAGTTGACTCAGATTCAGCAGATGATCAGCAAGCATCTAGCGGATTTATGCGGGGCATGGGAGAAAATTCATGGCATTGCGTGACAATTTCGAACGAGCGAATGAGAGAGGCGAAGGACTCAAGAGTGCGTTCCCCCATGCCGTATCAGCGTGCTTCGACCGAAGGAGCGGACGAGTGGTTGTCGAACTCAGTTCGAAGTTAGCCGTGAGCTTTTCGCCCGCAGATGCGCAGGGGTTGGAACACGCCCGGGCCTCGCAGCTTGAGCAGATTGAGATCACTCCGTCGGGCTTCGGCCTGCATTTCCCGAAGCTCGATGCCGATCTCTATGTTCCCGCGTTGCTGGAAGGATTTCTCGGATCGAAGCGCTGGATGGCGGCACGGCTTGGTCAGGTCGGAGGGAAATCGCGAAGCATGGATAAGAAAGCGGCTGCAAGAGCGAATGGAAAATTGGGCGGCAGACCCCGCAAGCGTCTGCGAGGCGCCGGCGCGTAGAAACCCACCGTAGGAGGACGCGGAGTTATGAAAACGCTCGTAGCCCTCATGGCTCTCTTTGCATCCCTTTCGTCGGCGCAAACTCAATGGAGAAAAGTCGAAACGCTGCATTACGACTGGAAGAAACCGGGAGTAACTGCAGCTCTGATCTTGGAGGTGCCGATCGGTTACGATGGTGGCGGCGAATTCACTCGACTCCGTATCCTCACGCCAGGGAATCCTGAGTTCACCCTCTTTGATGGTGCCGGCTTGACCAATTTCAGGAAGGACACTTGTTCCTTCAAGAAATTCGGATTGTGTAAGAAACCGAACCTTGTTTCTTCTGAGCGTCTGTTTTTCTATCGCCTTCCGTCTGGACGATCCCTGCTGTTTGCTTTTGGTTGGGCCTATGCCAGCGCTCCCGGCAGTTTTCATGCCCTCGCGCTCGGCGCGAAGGGAATGCCATACGAAATCCTATCGTTGAAGGAGTTTGACCTTGACGACTTGATCGATGTCGACGGTGATGGCAATCCTGAATTTGTGGGGAAGAAATGTTTTAGTCAGGAGTGGGGAGATCATCTGCTGACGTACGATCCATATTCTGTGTATCGAGTACCAAGAGCACCGAGCCAGCCAGCGAGATACTCCTTGGCCCTTTCAGAACAGTACAACCTGAAACACTACTATGGGTGGGCCGGGCCGGACTGCAGGGAAGATGTTGCCGTCGTTCTTCATCCCGCTGGCGGCCGAAAACCGATCATCGTTAGTTCGAAAGATGTTGAGAAGTTTCAGAAGCAGAAATAAAACAAAAGCCGCCAGCTTGTGGCTGACGGCTAATGGCTGAAAGCTGAAGGCTCTAATTCTCGTACAACAGCACGCCCTCCGCCTTTTCTGAATCGACCGGGCGGTAGAACAGCTTGTTGTCTTCTAAGAAGACCTCGATGAAGGCGGGGCGCGTGGTGATGGTGCCCTGAATCAGCGCCTCCGACAGCGGGTCTTCGATGTACTTCTGCAGTGCGCGGCGGAGCGGTCTTGCTCCGTAGCTGCGATCGGTCAGAGTCTGGTTGAGGATCCACTTCTTGGCTTCGTCCGCAACCGTGACCGTGATCGACTTCTGCGCCAGGTTCTGATTGAGCTGGGTAACCATGAGTTCGAGAATCTGAATCAGGTCCGCCTCGTTCAGAGCCATGAAGATAATGATTTCGTCGATGCGGTTCAAGAATTCTGGATTGAAGGTACGCTTTACCTCGTTCTTCACCAGTTCTTCTACCTTGTCGGCGATATCGTTTTCTTTTGTCGAGGCGAAGCCCAAGCCCTCACGCTTCTGCAAGTGCCGCGCGCCGATATTCGACGTCATGATGATGATCGTGTTCTTAAAGTCAACCGTGTTGCCGAGTCCGTCGGTCAACTGGCCGTCTTCAAAAACCTGCAGCAGGATGTTGAACACATCCGGATGCGCTTTCTCGATTTCATCGAGCAGGACGACCGAGTAAGGCGCGCGCTTCACACGCTCGGTGAGCTGTCCACCTTCCTCGTAGCCGACGTATCCCGGAGGCGAACCAATCAGCTTCGAGACCGAGTGCTTTTCCATGAACTCGGACATATCGAAGCGGACCAAGGCTTTCTCCGTTCCGAACATGAACTGCGCCAGGGTACGCGCGACTTCGGTTTTGCCGACGCCCGTAGGTCCGAGAAACAGGAACGAACCGATCGGCCGGTTCGGGTTCTTCAGGCCAGCGCGGGAGCGGCGGATGGCGCGAGCCAGAGCGCTGATTGATTTATCCTGCGAGATGATCCGCTTGTGCAGTTCTTCCTCGATGCGGAGCAGCTTCTGCGTCTCTTCTTCCTTGATCGAGGTGATGGGCACGCCGGTCCACCGCGAGACGACATCTTCGATGTCCTCGCGGTTGACCACGCCGGTCGAAGATTCGTCGAGATGATACTTCTCGCGCAGGGCGCGCAGGTTCTCGCGCTCCTTGCGTTCTTCGTCGGAGTAGAAACGTGCCTTCTCGAACTCGTGATTCGCGATGGCATTTTCCATGCGATGCACGATGAATTTGATGCGCTTCTGCACTTCGGTCAGTTCTTCGGGCAGGGAAGTCTGGCGCAGCTTTACTCGCGCGCCGGCTTCGTCAACCAAGTCGATGGCCTTGTCCGGAAGGAAACGGTCCGGAATGTAGCGGTTCGAATGCGAGACCGCGAAGTTAATAGCCTCGTCGGTGTAGGTGACCGCATGGAACTTTTCGTAGCGATCTTTGATTCCGAACAGGATCTTGATTGCGTCCGACTCGTTCGGAGGCGGAACCTTGACGGCCTGAAAGCGGCGCTCGAGCGAACGGTCTTTCTCGATTGACTTGCGGTATTCGCCGGGAGTCGTCGCGCCGATGCACTGAATCTCGCCACGCGATAGCGCGGGCTTCAGGATGTTAGCCGCATCGAGCGAACCCTCTGCAGATCCGGCTCCGACCAGAGTGTGCAACTCGTCGATGAAGATGATGGAATTCTGGGACTCCATCAGTTCTTTCATGATGGTCTTCAGGCGCTCTTCGAACTGACCGCGGTACTTCGTACCCGCGACGATCAGCGAAAGATCGAGCGCGAGGATTCGCTTATCGGCCAGGAACGACGGAACTTCACCGTCGGCAATGCGCTGGGCCAGACCTTCGACGATGGCAGTTTTTCCGACGCCGGGCTCGCCGATCAGCACCGGGTTGTTCTTGGTGCGGCGGCAGAGAATCTGGATGACCCGGTCGACTTCGCCTTCGCGACCGACCAGAGGATCGAGTTGGCTGTCCATGGCGGCTTGGGTCAAATCACGCGAAAACTCCGCCAAAAGCGAACTTTCACGCTGCCGCTGCGGCTGAGCCTTTTCCTGCGTGGTGCGGGCGAGTTCTTCGCGGATGGTGGAGAGACGCAGGCCGCGCTCGTGCAGGATCTCGGCGGCGAAGCACTTTTCCTCTCTCAACAGACCCAGCAACAGATGTTCGGTTCCGATATGACGGTGCGACAGGCGCTCTGCTTCTTCCGCGGCATAGGCCAGAACCCGTTTGCATTCATTGCTCAACGGGAGATCGACCGAGGTCGACACCTTCTCGCGGATGGTGGTATGACCTTCGATCTGCTTGCGAATCGACTCGACAGACGCATGCGAGCGCAGGAACCGGTTGGTCAGAGCCTTGTCTTCGCGCAGGAGGCCGAGTAGCAGGTGCTCCGTCTCAATATAAGGAGACCCGAACTGGCTGGCTTCGTAGCGTGCGAAAAAGATGACGCGCCTGGCTTTCTCCGTATAGCGTTCAAACATAATGCTCTTCCCCCTGATGTTCCTGGCCGGGAAGACCCCGCCCAGCGAACCGTGGCCCCTTATCCTTAGTTATTATGCAATCAAAGGGCCGCGAAACCCAAGTACTGAAATAAATCGCAATCCCTTTGAGCACGTTACCGAAGGAATCCTCCGGGGATCTCCTTCGAACCTGCTTTCTGCCAGTTCCTTGCACTTTCTCTTACCTTATCTTGCCTCCGGGGCTAAAGCCCCTAATTCTTAGGTCCCTCTGACGCGGGCCGCTCTACCACTTCATCGGACCGAGAATTTCTGCTTCATCAGATCCAGAGTCTTCACTTCATCAGGCCCGATGTCTCCACTTCGTCGGACCAGAATCTCTGCTTCATCAGATCCGAAATCTCTATGCCGGAAGTGACTCCGGCGAAATCTCTTCAACGCGTCCCCGTTGCAACCGCAACACGCGATGGCAACGCCGGGCAAACGACAGATTGTGCGTAGCGATGAGGGAGGTGAGTTGGTGCTCGCGATGTAGTCGCGCGATCAATGAAAAAACTGCTTCCGCCGTCTGTCCGTCCAGGTCGCCCGTGGGCTCGTCGGCGAGCAACAACTTGGGGCCGGTAATCAGCGCCCGGGCGAGAGCGACTCGCTGCTGCTCTCCGCCTGAGAGTTCTCCGGAGCGGTGATGCGCTCGCTGCTCCAGCCCGACCTCGCGAAGCCAACGTAAAGCTTCCGGCTCGACCTGCTGCCATGTCTGACCCCGCATCAGCAGAGGCATGGCAACGTTTTCTGCCGCCGTAAACTCGGGCAGCAGGTAATGGAACTGCCACACAAAGCCGGTCTCCCGATTGCGAAAGGCGGCGGCTTCGTCGTGAGACAACGAATTCACTCGCAAGTGGGCGCAGTATACGTCACCTGCAGAAGCACGATCAAGAGCGCTCAGGATGTGTAAAAGAGTACTCTTGCCGGCGCCGGATTCGCCCACGATGGCGAGCATTTCTCCTCGCTTCACCTCAAACGACAGATTCTCAAAGAGCACCAGATCCGACTCGCCGGACCGGAAAACTTTCTTCAGACCTTCTACTCGAAGGATTAAGTCTTCATTCCTTAGATGCACTATGCGTCTCTTTCGTTCCAACCCGCGATTTTGCTGCAGGTTGCAAGGTGAAGCCGTACAGTCGGGACGGTATCCGGCAGGGGCTCCCTCGTGCTTCTATCAACTGTATATCGGAATGCTTCGGCCTCTATGTGACTGAACTCACGGGAGAAATGCGCAAAAACATTCACCACCGAGTACACAGAGGAACACAAAAGACTATTCATAGCGCAATGCCTCTGCCGGAAGAATGCGGGAGGCAGACCACGACGGATAAAGCGTGGCAACAAAGGAAACGATTACGGCGAACAGCGCGACCCAGGCACCATCGACCGCGCGCGGCGCGAAGGGGACATAATCGATGGAATAAACCTCGGGCGACAAGGAGATGACGTGATAGTGGCCTCCGGCATAGGAGATTGCAAAACCGAGAATCAGTCCGATGACCGTACCGACCACGCCAATTAGGACGCCTTGGGCAATGAAAACGTTGCGGACCTGTGCCTTCCGGGTGCCCATCGACATCAGGACAGCGATGTCTTTGGTCTTCTCCATCACCATCATAATCAGGCTGATCAGGATGTTGAGGGCGGCGACCAGAACGATGAGGCCGATGGTGATAAACGTAATCAGGCGCTCAGTCTTCAGAGCCTTGAAAAGCGCGCTGTTCTGGTTCAGCGTATTCGTGGTCATGAAGCCTTTGCCGGCGGCGTCCTCCAGTTGGCGAGAGACTGCATCCGCTTTGTAGATGTCGTCGATCTTGAATTCGAGAACGGAGATCAGGTCGCCGAGTCCGAACAGACGCTGCGCGTCCGAGAGACGCACGAACGCCCAACTCGAGTCGTAGTCATAGAAACCAGAGTTGAAGACTCCGACGACGCGAAAGCGGTTGTACTTCGGGACCATCCCGAATGGAGTGAGTTCGCCTTGAGGGCTGGTGACCAGGACGGTGTCTCCAACTTTGGCGCCGAGGTTGTCCGCCATTTCCTTACCGAGAACGATTGGCGGCATGGCGGCTATCCGCCGCTGGACTCCTTCGAGGGAATCAGGGGACTTGTCTCCCTCTGGTGCGCTCGTGCTTGGGGTATGGGCAGAGTTCACGGGCTCCGAACCAGCGGGTGCATTTTCATCGAGCGCAGCAGCCGACCCTTGTCTCACCGAGTCGAGCAGATCTCCAACCCTACGCTCATATTTCGGGATCATCCCTTTCAAGACGGCTCCGCGGGCGCGAGGGCCACGGGAGATCAGCACTTGCTCAAAGATCGCAGGGGCGGTGCCTATTACGTGAGGCTCCTTCGAGAGACGCTGCATGACGGCGGGCCAGTCCCGGATTCCGTCATCCGCAACTCGCTGAAGGCTGATGTGCGAGGTGGAGCCGAGAAGGCGCTGCTGCAGATCCTGGCGAAAGCCGTTGTTGATTGCCAGCGCGACAACGAGCGAGGCGACTCCAGCAGCTACGCCAGCGATCGAAATGCCCGTGATGATGCCGATGAAGGCCTGACGACGCTTGGCGCGGAGATATCGGCTTGCGATAAAAAGTTCGAAGCGCATGAGAGCAATGAGTAGTGAGCTATGAGGCTTTCAGCCAAGCTGCGATTATATCTGTGATGCGGATATCGCCGGCCGGACGGGGCGGCGAAATCTCATATGCGAGGGAATAAAGCAGGAACGCTGGCCCGATAGTTTCGGAATTGCTCTCCGAATCTTCTCTGTAGTTCGGTGTCCTCCATTTGGATCATCACAGCTCCGGTCAGGATTGCGAAGCCTGTCAGGAGCCAGCACACGAGTAGTCCGGTGCCGATGCTCCAGGCAAGCATTTCGCAGAGATGCGCCAGGTACACCGGGTGGCGGACATGGGAGCGGATGCCCGTGGTGATGAGACGGTCGTCGCGATGACCAGCGCGGACCTCGGGCAGGCCGCCGAGTTGGGCCCAACTGAAATGCGCTCCGGATTTTGCGTAGAGGAAGATTCCGGCTGCGAAGAGGGGAAAGGCCGCAAGCCAAGTCCAGTCGCTGCCGTAGAGGAGCACGTGACGCCAGGGGCCCGTTAACGCGCCAATGCCGATCCACGTCGTGATCCAGGCCGGGAGCAGGAAGCGAAACGGGGAGCGCACGCGGGCACGCCAGCGATGGGCGCGGGGATGCACCATCAGCCAGAACGACGGAATCGTCGAATAGACGATGCAGACAAGCCATCCCAGGGTGCGCACGAACGACATGGGCTGATTCTACAGGCGGAACCGCGGATACTCGGCCTACGATGGAGCAATATCATTTTGACAGCAGAGGGAATCAAGATGAGCTATCAGCAGGAGATCACGATCACCACCAAAGGGCATGGTGATATGCACGACATCACCGAGGAAGTGGGTCGGGCAGTGAATGCCTCAGGAGTACAGACAGGAATTGTGAACGTCTTTAATGTCGGAAGCACGGCGGCCGTGGGTACGATCGAGTTTGAGCCCGGACTTCGGACCGACATGCCCGCAATTCTGGACAAACTGATCCCGCCAAGCCGCGACTACGGCCACGAACAGACGTGGCATGATGGCAACGGCCATTCGCATCTGCAGGCAACATTGCTCGGGCCCTCGCTCAGCGTGCCGATCTCCGCAGGGAAACTGGTACTAGGTACCTGGCAGCAGATCTTCCATCTCGAATGTGACGTTCGCGGACGGCAGAGAACGGTGGTTATTACCGTGGTCGGAAGCGCAGACTGAGGATCTCACTGCCCTCGTTTAACTGAAGCAATCACCCGTTCACGGCACCGCAACCTGTATCGGAGTGGAGTACGTACTCTCCTGTCCGCTGGAATTAACCGAAGTCGCAGCATAGTAATACGTGGTTCCGGCAACAACCGTGCCATCGGCATAGCTAGTACCGGGATCGAGGCTGCTGTTGATTTTCGTGTAGACCCCAGAAGTTGTGCCGCGGTACACGTTGTATCCGCTCACCGAAGATGTGCTCGGATTCCAGGAGAGATTGACCGTGTATTGCGGACTGACACCGGTGCCGCTCGCAGACTCAGAACTCTTGACGCTGGTGGAAGTTGTATAGGTCAAAGTGGCGGTCGACGATCCACTCTTGGTCGGAGCAAAAGAAACGGTCAGTTGCGCGCTCTGGCCTGAATTGAGCGTTAGGGGAAATGATGCCCCGGAGATCGCGTATTGTGCGTTGCTACTGGCGGCCGAGGACACTGTGACGCTGCCGCCGCTGGCACTAATTGTTGAAGTCTGAGTGGTTGTGCTTCCCACATCCACGTTGCCGAAACCCAGAGAACTCGGGCTGACCGTAAGCTGACCGGCTGTGGCGGTTCCCGTGCCGGACAAGGAGGTGGTGAGTGTCGGATCCGAGGCGTTCGAAGTTACCGTAACGCTGCCACTCGCAGTTCCAGTCGACGTCGGCGCAAACTTGACGGTGAATGTCGCGCTCTGTCCGGCGCTCAACGTGAAGGAAGAGTTGATTCCGCTCAGGCTGAATCCCGTGCCGCCAATCTGTACGTTTGATACCGAGACGCTAGAGCCGCCGGTGTTGGTGATGGTTCCTGAAAGAGACTCATTCGAGCCTACAGTGACGCTTCCGAAATTGAGCGAAGCCGGACTGGAACCAAGCTGGCCCGCTGTTGCCGCTCCGGTCCCGGACAAGGGGACCGTCATGGTTGGGTTCGAAGCATTCGACGTGACAGTAACACTGCCGCTCGCGTTTCCTGTCGTTGTGGGCGCAAACTTGACGTTGAACGTGGTGCTCTGGCCGGCGCCAAGTGTGAAGGAAGAATTGATCCCGCTCAGCGTGAATGCTGCCCCGCTGATTGAGACGTTCGAAACGGATATGCTCGAGCTGCCGGTGTTGGTGATGGTTCCTGAGAAAGACTGGTTCGAGCCAACCGTGACGGTTCCGAAACTGAGAGTGCTCGGATTCGAGCTGAGCTGACCCGTTGTTGCAGCTCCCGTCCCGGTGAAGGCAACCAGCAGGCCTGGGCCGGCAAGGAGCACACTTCCATTGACTAAACCGGAGACCCCCGGCGAGAACGTTGCGTTGAGTGTCGCGCTTTGTCCTTGGGAGAGGGTCAGGGGCAAACTCGGCCCACTCACCGAGAAGCCGTTTCCTGAAGTTTGGTAGGACGTGACAATTACTTTTCCATACTGAGAGTTAGTGACGACCACGGGCAGCGTTGACTTACTGCCGACGGCGACTTGTCCGAATGAAAGACTCGAAGGGGCTGCACTCAAGGGATCCTTCTTCACCGCATTCCCTTGGAGTCCGATTTGGAGACTTGAGGTTGAGGCGGCAGTAGTCACCGTGATGTTGTCGGTAATCCAGCCAGCGGTTCCAGGTGCGAAAGTCACGCTTACAGTCGCACTCTGGCCTGCAGCGAGGGTCGCAGGCAGCGCCAATCCCGATACGCTGAATGCCGGGTTGCTGGCCACGAGCGACGAAACCGTGGTACTCGTCTTTCCGGTGTTGGTCAATGTCACGGTCTGAGTCAGCGACTGAGACACCTCCACCGCGCCGAAAGCGAGATTCCGGGGTGTACTCCGCAACTGCTGATAGCCTCCGTGGGATCCGAAGGCAAGCAGGGAGGAAAGCGTCACAACGATGAACGCGGAAATAAGTCGAAAGGGGAGGGCGATGGACTGGGGGAGTCGCATGTGGTCAGTTTGCAGAGTTTCGGGGATTTCGCGAAGGTCTCAGTAGGACATATCACTAGGACCAGAAGGTCAATATGGGAACAGGCATCCAGAACGGGCGTGTGGTCCACCCGGACACGGCCGATTCGGGACAGAATCTCGTATCGACCCGGAGCTTAGAGATTGCAGCGATACAATGGGACATCCGTTTCGCTTTGTCTCTGCCACACGGCGAAGCCTGCTGCCTGTGTCGAGGTAGTTAAAAACACTTGATCAGGAACTCGAGATGAAAGTGGTCGTAGTGGTTGGTGCTCGTCCGAACTTTATGAAAGCGGCGCCAATTCTTCGCGCAATCGCAGATGCGAACGCGCATGGATCTGCTATTGTGCCCGTACTGGTCCACACGGGACAGCACTACGACTCGACGATGTCAGACGCGTTCTTCAGCGATCTGAGTCTGCCCAGCCCCAACATTCACCTGGGCGTGGCTCCGGTTCGCATGCCGCGCAGACCGCCGAAATTATGGGGAAGTTCGAAGGTGTTCTGGAGAATGAGCGTCCCGATACGGTCATCGTCGTAGGAGACGTAGATTCCACGGTCGCCTGCGCTCTCGTGACGGCGAAAATGTCGTTCGACTCAAAGGGTAGCCGCCCACTGCTTGCTCATGTGGAGGCTGGACTGCGTTCATTTGATCGGACCATGCCAGAGGAGTGCAATCGGGTTATCAGCGATCATTTGTCGGATCTGCTGTTTGTGAGCGAAGAAAGCGGGGTGCGAAATCTGGAGAAGGAAGGTGTTCCCGCTGAGCGGGTGTTCTTCGTGGGCAACACCATGATCGATTCGCTGCTGGCGTACGAGAAAGAGGCGGAGCGCTCGAGAATCCTCAACCGCCTCGGACTCGTGCCGGAGTGTGGCGTCAACAAGCCATATGCCCTACTCACGCTTCACCGTCCAGCGAATGTCGATAGCCGGGACGTGTTTCTCGAAATTCTCGAAGGACTGCAAGAGGTCGCGGCCGCTCAGACCGTCGTTTTTCCTGCCCACCCACGAACGCAGAAGAAGATCCAGCAGCATCAACTGTAATCCTATTTTGCTGCGGATAGTGTCGATGCTGTGAAGACGCGAAAGCAGGCGGGTATCCGGATGATCGAATCGCTCGGTTATTTGGACTTTCTTTGTCTGATGAGAAACGCTGAACTGGTCGTTACGGATTCTGGCGGAATTCAGGAAGAGACTACCTGCCTGGGAGTGCCCTGCATTACGGTTCGTGAAAACACAGAGCGGCCGATCACTCTGACGGCTGGGACCAACGTGCTTGGTGGAACGAAGCGCGACTCCATTGCCGCGGCAATCCGGCAGCACGTTCCCCGAACTCACCATCGATGTTTTCCCGAACTGTGGGACGGGAAAGCTGCTCCAAGAATTGTCGAGGTCTTGCTCAAGCAGCGTCCGTCATTCAGGATTCAGCGGTCGAGTTACATAGTTCCAGCTGGCCCAGCAGACCTGTAATGCGCTGGGGCTGACCTCCTACGACTCGGTAGACAACCGCAAGGCGCTGAACTCGACGCTGCCGCCGGCGGGCGGCATGAATTACAACTACGGTGCCTACGACCGTCTGGCGAACGACAGCTTAGATCCGGAAGGAAACACGATCAACTCCGGCGGAATCGCGAACACCTGCCACTTCGTAAAGGCTCCTTTCGACAGTGACAATGTTCTTATCGTGCAACGATGCGTTGAAGGGCAAGCCATAAGAAACCTGCGAAAAGCGGAGGGAGTATTATGCGGATAACTGAATACAGTCGATAAAGAAGAGGAGAGCAATGCCCCAGTCCCTTGACTGGCCGCGGACGGGCCGATCGCAACCTCGCCGCCGCCCTTTCGTTCTCATTTTGATCGTGCTGGCCGTGATTTTCTTCGGTGGTCGGACCGCGTTGTCGTACTACGTGGACGTGCTCTGGTTTAGATCGCTCGGCTATGGGGACGTCTTTTGGAAAACACTGAGTCTTCACTGGGAAGTCTTTACGGCTTTCGCAGCGGCCACATTTCTTATTTTGTACGGATCGTTTCTTTCTCTGAAGCGAGCACATCTCCCCGACTTGCCGGACGGTCACACGATCCTTATCGGCGGACAGCCGTTGAAATTGCCGGTGGAGCCGGTCCTCCGGCTCATCGCGCTCGGTATCTCAATCTTGATTGCCGCTGTAGCGGGGGCCGCGATGATGGCAGAATGGCCGACCCTCGCGTTATTTTGGTATGCACCTCACATTACAGGCGGCATCGTGGACCCGATTTTTGGCAAGCCGCTCAACTTCTTTCTGTTCACGCTGCCCGCGTGGCAGGTGCTCCTGAATTGGCTTCTTACGCTGTCGATAATCACTTGTGCTCTTGCGATTTTCTTTCTCCTGATCGCAGGAGGGGCGCGCATGCTCTCTGGACGTCTCAGCCGCCAAGTCCTACTGCCTTGGCGGAGCTTCTCCATCACTTTTGGATTTCTATTGCTGATCCTGGCGGCAAATGCATATATCAGCCGCTTCGAGCGATTGCTGGATGATCACACGATCTTCGGCGGCGTAACCTACACCGACGCTCACGTCATTCTCACCGGCATGCTCGGAGTCAGCGCCGCTCTCGTTCTGGGTGCGCTCGTCGCTTTTGTGAATGCGGTACGAGTACCGCGTGGAAGCTTGGTCGCTGCCGCGGTTGTTCCCGCAATAGTCGTTTATGTCGTCCTTCAGGTGGTCGCCTGGTACGTCAACAGCTTCATTGTCAAACCCAATGAACTGGTTCGCGAGAAACCTTACATCGTGTTCAACACCTCCATGACACGGCAGGCTTACGGCCTCAACGAGGTCACGCAGCGCGAGTTCCCGGCGGAGACCACAGTCGAAGCGGCCGACGCCGCCAACAATCAGGCCACGCTGCAGAACGTACGGCTGTGGGATTGGCACGCGCTGCAGGACACCCTGCGACAGCTTCAGGAAATCCGCACCTACTACGACTTTCCGGATATCGATATTGATCGCTATGACATCGATGGAAGCACGCGTGAGGTGATGCTGGCTGCGCGCGAATTGAACGTCGACAAGCTCCCCGAGAGCAGCCAGAACTGGATCAATGAGAAGCTGATCTATACCCACGGCTATGGACTCACCATGAATTCGGTGAATGGCTTCACGTCGGAAGGATTACCCACTCTCATTCTCAGCAACATGCCCGTGCAGAGTACGGTGAGCAGCCTGAAAGTGACGCGTCCGGAGATCTATTTCGGCGAGTTGACCAATACCGACGTTTACGTGAAGACCCGGCAGCAGGAGTTCAACTACCCGCAAGGCCAGACCAATAACCTGAACTCCTACGAAGGTAATGGCGGCATCGTCCTTGACAGCTTTTTGCGCCGACTCATCATCGCCTTCGATCGCGACGACCTTGCCAAGCTGCCCTTCAGCGATGATGTCAACAATAACAGCCGACTGCTGATGCGGCGCAACATTCGCGATCGTGTCTCGGCGTTGGCGCCGTTCCTCACCTTTGATCCTGACCCATATCTCGTCCTCGGCGACGATGGCCGTCTGTCCTGGATGATGGACGGCTTCACGTTGTCCGACAGCTATCCCTACTCCACGCACTATCAGCTCGACAACAATTCCATCAATTACATGCGCAATAGCGTCAAGGTGGTCATCGACGCCTACGATGGTACGACCACGTTTTACGTCTTCGATTCGCAGGATCCGATCATCGCCGCTTGGCGCCGGATTTTTCCGAGTCTGTTCAAAGACGGTTCCATGATGCCGGCCGGGTTGCGCAAGCACGTGCGCTACCCGGAGATGCTGCTCAGGCTGCAGGCCGAAGTGTACAGTCTCTACCACATGACAGATGCCGAAGCGTTCTACAACCGCGAGGATCTGTGGACGGTGGCCACCGAAGTTACCCTTGGAGCGGGAGGTGAGCAAAACACACAGACGATGCAGCCGAATTTCGTGCTGATGAAACTTCCGGGCGAAGACCGCGAGGAGTTCGTCGAGATTCTGCCCTTCACCCCTGCCAACCGCAACAATCTGATCGGATGGATTGCCGGGCGCAGCGACGGCGCACATTACGGCACGTCGGTGGTGTACAACTTCCCGAAGACGAAGCTGGTTGATGGACCTCTGCAGATCGAGGCGCGCATCGATCAGAACGCACAGCTTTCTGGGCAATTGACGCTATGGAACCAGCAGGGCTCGCATGTGCGGCGCGGAGCCCTGCTGGTGATTCCGACCGGGAAAGCGCTGTTGTATGCAGAACCGATTTACCTGCAGGCGGAGCGCAGTCCAATGCCGGAGTTGCGTCTGGTTGTGCTCGCGCTGCAAGACCGGCTGGCATATGGACCAACCTTTGAGTCCGCGATGGCCTCACTGTTTGGGGGAGCGGTTTCATCGCTGACCGCGCCCTCCATAACCGCGCGCCCCGGGACCAGAGTCGCAGCGCAAGACCGGAGCGCAGCCCGCACCGGATCTGAACGCGCTGATCGCAGACGCCGCCAAAGATCTGGCCGACTACCAGCGCCTGACGGCGGAAGGCAAACTCGGCGAAGCTGGACAAAAGCTTGAGCAGTTGAAGAGCGTCCTCGACAGGCTGAACACTCGGAAAAGATGATCTTGCTATCGCGCTTTGAGTTAATTCCGAAAATCGGAATTTGGAACTTGTGATCGGTCACTCCTGACAAGCACACAAGCGCGTGACATCGCCAATCTCCAACTGCGACGATTCGCTGCTGGGTCCAAGCGACTCGAAGGAGGTCGCCGCCGCACAACGGAACAATTTAGCCTGTGAAGCCGAAGACGAGACCTGCAACCGATCCGCGCTATCGGTCGAAGAGGCCAAGCAAAACGCCGTCGGCGATAAGGGTGCGACGTTAACAACACAGGTTACGGATTACTCAGAGCTGGCCTGTGAAGCTCATGGCTAACTGCGGGCGGGAGGTTATCGAGGTGGTCGAGAAGCGCGACTACCTGCCAGATTTCGCTGTCCGCCATGATCCTGCCCCATGCCGGCATTGCCGTTCTGCGCACGCCGCATCGGATGATGTAAAAGTTCTGGCCTTCGGACAGATGGGGATGCACCTTCATGAACTGGGGAGCCGGCGGATAAAAAGACTCACCATAGTCACTCTCGGGATTGTCAGGTCTCCCGTGGCAATCGGCACATTTATCTCGGTACAGGCGGGCGCCGTCGAAGAGATTCGCATCTGTTCGCTGGATCGGGTTTTTGTCTTTGGGCGCGTGGCGTGCAGCTGAAGCGTGCAAGGCTGTACTGGCAATCTCCGAATCGAACCGCGACAGCGGGACGTTGGCGCACACGTCCGCAAATCCGAACCGGAGGTAGAGCCAGCCACCCAAAGCGAGCGCGATAATGGCGAAGACTATTCCTCCAAAGAAGTTCTTCATGCGATCTCCTCACGGGGACAATTGGAACGGGCCCGTCCCCCGACTTTGTTTACCGTGGACGGTTTGGCTCACTGGTCTCTTGCATCAAGTAATCCGAGTTTGGCAGCGGTAAGAATCAGTTCATTTCCTATACCCTCTCAACAGGCCGCGCCGCTAAACACCATGGCTGAATGACCGTCATAGGAACTCATTCAGTTCCTCCTTGGGACCGGCGCGTTCCGAGGCCCGGCTCAGACCTTGCCTCGCCCTCGACTATTTCAGGGCCACCACGGACCCCGAGAACAGGACAACGAGCGTGACTGACGATGTTGTATGCTAACGGCCCGGGTAGATGCGCTGTTAAGGCGGGGTGCGCTGTTCCGGGCACATTGAGAACCATTAACTGAATTTCTTGTTTTTCCGCCATCTCTAGAACCAGCGACTCTGCTAATCCGAACTCGACCAAGAATTCTGGCCGAACGCCCTCTTCCGGTTCTGGCAAGCCCTTCTCTCGAAGTTGTAGCAGACAGTAGGCTTCGGCGGGCATCCTGGTTGACGCGGGTTCTCTCCAGACATCTTCAACAACGTGCAGAAAATAAAGATGGGCCCGGTAGGCTTTGGCGAGTGCGTACGCATAGCGCAACGCTCGCTTGGATCCGGGTGAAAAATCAGTAACGTACAGGATCCCTTCGACACGGACTTCGGCTTGCGGTTCGACCGCTACCTCTGGCCCAACCGCCAGCACAGGAAGGCTTGCGAGTCTGAATATCTCTCCTGCGATAGACCCTGACAAAAGCTTTTGCAGTCCATGTTTGCCGTGTGTGCCGGTCACGATCAAATCTATATTGTGTCGCTCAACCATCGTTGAAAGCGCAGCCGACACATCGCCGTGATCGAGCACAATTTCGTGCGGAATGCCTGCGAAGTGAGAGGTGGCTAGCAGAGCCGTTATCTGCCTTTCAGCGTATTGCTTCATTTCGGCCACCGCGGCATCACGTTTTCCAGGTTGGATATGGGCATAGTCTTCTGTCGCAATGACGTGCGCCACGTAAAGCCGGGCCCGAAACGACGTGCTATAGCCGCTGCATAAGGCAATGCCTTCGCGGAGACATCAGTGAAGTCGCTACTGAGCAAAATCCTTTCGAATCGGATCGGAATGTTCTCAACGGAGTCCATATTGTGTTCACTCCTGGTTCGGCGGATACATCTCCTCCTTCCTAAGCGGCAGCATCCGCTGTCTGCACTCCACTCGCCGCAACTTGCGGTATCGGCACAATATATTTCTGCAGCGGCTCCAGAGCCGATCGAGACGCAATCAGTATCACGCGGTCCTTGGGTTCGATCAAGGTGCCAGGATGCGGCAACAGCACGTGTTCACGTCGCATGATGGCCACAATTTCAAAGTCGTGCATGTTTAATTCTTGGTAGAGGGTCCGTATCGTCTTCCCGACCATAGGACTGTCTTCCTTGAACTCACCCAGAGTGAGCTGTCGACCACCGGGCAAATCGAACTGGACTCTTGAACGCAGCAGGCGCAACAAGTCGAGATGACCTAGCTTATCCATGAGAGGCAAATTCCGCTTGCCCAGAAGGTTTAGCGCAACTTGGATGTGCTCTAAATAGTGTGCCGGCGAATCCTGTCGAGTTGGAACTTGGCCCTGATATAGGCTTCGGTACCTGGTGAAAGACGAGAGCCTGACTTGAAGCAGATAGCTGATCATCACTGCCATCCCTGCAGGAACGAGCAAGTGATAGCCGCCTGCCATCTCGGTAACCATCAGCATGGTAGCAATTGGCACTCGCGCAGCCGCCCCGAAGACCGCTGCCATCCCGACTACGACAAACACTGCGGGAAGCTGATGCAGTATGATCGCGAAGCTCCCCCCTAACATTGCCCCCACAAACAGCGACGGCGCGAATACTCCACCTGAGCCGCCGGAGGAGACGGTCAAAGAAAACGCGATCATCTTGGCGAATATGAGCGCGAGAAGCAGGAAAAGTGGAAGGCTCCCATTGATCGCCAGCTGTATCCACCCGTAGCCGCCTCCCAAAACCTGGGGCAGGCGTAGCGCCAAGAGACCTACTCCCAGCCCACCGATTGCCGGCTTCGTCCAAACGGGAACCGGCAACGCCCGAAACAAATCGCGCACGTAATAGAAGACTTGGGGCAGAATGGTCGCGACTAAACCTGCCGCTAATCCCAAGACTGCATACGAAGCGTAATCTGCAAACACCGGCGTTGGAATCGCCGGAACGTGGAACAACGGACGGAAGCCCACAAACAGACCATTGATGGTATAAGCGACAGCTGAGGAGAGCATTGTATAGAGCAGCGCTCCCACCTCGAATTCCATCTTTCCGTAGAGAACCTCAATGGCGAAAACCCCGGTTCCCATTGGAGAACGAAAAATTGCGGACAGGCCGGCAGCCATTCCCGCAAGAAGCAAAAGCCGGCGTTCCTCCTCTGTACGATGTGCCAGGCGGGCATAAAGTGAGCCAAGGCCGGCAGTGATCAGCGCAATCGGGCCTTCCCGCCCGGCGGCGCCGCCCGAACCAATAGTGATGCCTGACGCAACCATTTTGATGGGCGCGACTCGAGGGCGAATAAGGCCTTCTCTGCGATGGAATGCTTCTACCGCAGTATCCGTGCCATGGCCCTCGGCTTCCGGTGCGAAGCGATAGACCAGTATTCCTGATAGCAAACCGCCAAGGGTTGTGATTGCAGGAATAATCCATAGACCGTGCGGACCGATAGCTTGCTGGAGCGTGCCGCCGCCCTCGAGTCCAGGAGGACGATAGCCCCCCAACGCGTAAAGGAAAATATGGTTGCATGCCCGCAGCATCCACATGAACAGCTGCGCGCTGAGAGCGCCCACGACCCCAAGAAACGCTGATTCCAACAACACGCGCGGCTCACCTTCCCGCGTCAAAGCTTGCTCCCGCCTGTCCTCACGCTTGAACTAGGTTGCCGTAGAGTTGTCCTCTGGGAATCCAACATTGCACGAGCTTCCCATGAATAAGATGGGCAATCAGCTGAAAAAGGTAGACTACAATCGTCTGTAACAACACTCTCCAATCGCTCGGAAACAAAACCGTTATTGGAGTAGCACTATTTCTTCTTGTGTTTTGGCGGCGTTCGCTATCTGTGGGTCTGCTATCTACAGGTTTTCCCTCAGACGTGCTTCACACCGCAACAAGGACGGGGCGATGGCGATCGTCCGACATGAATGAGCCGGGACGACAGCGACGATTAGCGCCGCCGATGTCGGATTGATCCGACACAACCGTTGCCAGCCCAGCAAATCGCACGCGGCAATGGTTCGCAGCGAACGTCATGCTCCGCAAACAGAGCTTGCCTTCTGGCACAAGCAGGCGGCGACCCTCCGACAAGCGTTGATCCATGAAGTCGGGAGAGAGAAGGTCGAACAGGTAGGTCGAAACGAAGCGGTCAAAACTGCGATCAGACTCATATATGCGAGGGGAACCGTCGCTCAAATAGACGCATGCACGTCTGACCATTTGGCTTCAGACGTTCTTGCGCAAGCGAGACCATCGTGGTGCTGATGTCTAATCCGACGTAGCGAGCGTCTGCGGGCAACTGGCGCTGCAATAGCCCGGGCCCTGATGCGCCAGTCCACACCCATTTGAGACTGTGGCCCGTCTGTGGTTAAATACCCGCCATCACTGCTTTAGGGGGTGTGCCATGAAGATTGGTTTCTCCCTGCCTAACATCGGACCCATCGGCACCGCGGAAGCTATCACGAAAGTCGCGCAACGCGCCGAGGCTCTTGGATACAGCAGCTTGTGGACAATCGAACGTTTACTTTTTCCACTCAAGCTGCAGAGACCCTATCCCGGCACGCCGGACGGCCACCTGCCTGAAATTTACAAGCAAGCGCTTGACCCGCTCGACGCACTTACTTACGTGGCCGCCCAGACGAAGAAGATCAGGCTGGGGACCAGCGTGCTGGACATGCCCTACCACAACCCGGTCGTGTTGGCACGCCGGTTCAGCATCGGGTCTGGGGTATTTCTGATGGTGCTCACGGCGGTGTGGCTCTACCAGAAGCTGAACGCAGTACAGTAATGTCGAAAGCCGGCCACTTGCCCCATCCTGCCACCATACCTCCGAAGGCTGAAGACTAGCCCCTAGTAGACTGTCGCGAAGTAACCATTATCCCGTTTCCCTGGCCGGAACGGCCTTTCGTTGGATTGGTCTGTTTAAGGCGCCGAAAAAGCTTCCCAAAGTCACAGGCAAAACGAAAGACTCCCCCACCTCTATGGATCGAATCAGATAGAAGTGAAGGCTTCAGAACTCCCTCGAAAATCCGAAGTAACCTACACATTCGGGCGATTGTTTGCTACCAGAAGCCGGCCTACAATGAACACTCGCCGCCAATCAATGGGGCGGAACAGGATCTCTGATTTGACAGGTTTCTGCCGAAGCCTTTGGCTGCGATAATGATTCCCGACCCTTCATCTGAAATGCTCAAATTCTTCGTATCGAACAGATGGAAAGACTTCATGAAGACGCATGCGGCCTGCGCCGCTTTGTTGTGCCTCGGCTTGCTGAGCGGTTGCGGCTCCGGCAGCTTCGCCCCGGGCGTTGGTGGAAACCTGCAATCGATCGAAATCACGCCATCCGGGCCCTCGGTTCCGTTGGGAGAAAACCAACAATTCACCGCTACCGGCCATTACCGTGATGGATCGAGCCAGGATATTACTGCCTCGGTCGCCTGGTCTTCCTCCAACAACAACGTAGTCACAATCTCGGGCTCCGGCTTCGCGACCAGCCATTCCACGGGTTCAGTTACCATTAAGGCCACGTTGTCGGCAGTTGCGGGTAATGCCACGTTCACTGTTACCAACGCAGTTCTGGTCTCGATTGCCATAACCCCAGCCAATCCGCAGCTGCTCCTCGGCACTCTGAATCAATTCACGGCCACCGGGACATTTTCCGATCAAAGCACGAAGGACATTTCTACGTCTGTCACCTGGGGTTCCTCGAACGGTAGCGTGGCGTCGATTAGCGCTGGCGGACTGGTAACGACTCTCGCCCTGGGTTCGCTTACGATCTCGGCGACCTCCAACTCTATCACCGGGAGCACGTCGGTAAGCGTTCAGCCTGCTACGTTAATTTCGATAACGATCGTGCCGTCAAACGCGAGCATCGCGCGTTTGACGACTCAGCAGTTTCATGCGCTCGGGAATTACTCCGATGGATCCACTCAGAATTTGACCCGCCAGGTCACCTGGGCATCATCCAACACCGCCGTGGCCCAGATCATTAACACTGGCCTGTCGAGGGGTGTGGCTGCGGGAACGACGACCATCACAGCAACCCTTGGTTCGGTCACTGGCTCCACCGCATTCAACGTTACGAATGCCACGATTGTATCCATCAATGTCACTCCGGCAGCGCAGAGCATTGCAGTGTCGACCACGTTGGATTTCAGCGCGGCCGGCCGGTTCAGTGATGGCACCGTCCAGAACATCACGGACGATTCCACATGGAGTTCTGACAACACTGCGGTAGCAACGATTGCAGCCCCGCCCACGGCTGCCGGGGTCAGTCCTGGCACAGCCAACATTTCTGCCACGTTTAACGGAGTCTCGGGCTCAGCGCCGCTTACCGTCACCACTGCGACGATCTCTTCGATCGCCGTCACCCCGGCTACTGCCGAACTGGTCCCAAATACTTTCTTGAACTGCGTTGCCACGGCCACCTTAAGCGATGGCACAACCCAGGTGATCACGGGTATTGTCAATTGGAGTTCATCGAACCCGGCCGTCGCCTCGGTCGACAACGTGGGCAGCGTGAGCGCAATCGCCGGAGGAAATGCGGTGATCTCCGCACAACTCGGCGCAGTCACGGGCAACAGCACGATTGTGGTCAACCCACAACTGACGGGGATACAGGTATCGCCGCCAGCCGCCAGCATACCCGCGCAAACCGGAGTGGCTTTCACCGCGATGGGAATATTTGCAGATGGCAATACTGAGGACCTGACAAATTTCGCGTATTGGACGTCGTCAGCGCCCTCGGTTGCGACCGTCTTCTTTGGGGATGCGACCGGGCTCACGCCCGGAACCTCGACCATCGTGGCACTGTTCGATGGGCAGGCCGGAACGGCTCAGTTGAGCGTCACAGGCGCAGCGGCCAAGTCGCTGGTGGTAACGCCCGCGGCTGCCGTTCTGGAACAAGGCGGTTCCACCAAGTTCAGGGCAGTGGCCAGTTTCAGCGATGGTACGACCAGAGATGTCACGCCGTGGGTAACCTGGACATCGTCCGAGCCGGACGTGGCGACTGTCACCGCAGCGGGCGTCACACGAAGCGCAGGTGTCGGAAGAACCGCTGTGACCGCAACCATGAAGGGTCTGAGCGGAACAGCTGTTCTGAGCGTGCACTGAAAGTGCCCACACGGATGAGGCAGCGCGATTGCGACTATTACGATGAAGATTAAAGGAGCGCCTTGCGACTCTTAATAAAGTTGTCCATCCTCTCGGTCGTGCTCGCGGCTCATTTATTCGCGCAAGAGGACCAACGCGATCCCGCGCCTGCCGCCGAAACCACTCCGGCCGACATCGCTGTAGGCTACAGCTACCTTAACTTGGGTTTTTCAGGAAAGCCGGCGGTGCATTTGAACGGCATTGAGGCCAGCGGAATGATCAGCTTGAATCCGAGTTGGGCGGCGACTTTGGATTCCAGCTATGTTCGCGCCGGAAGGGATCCCGAGTCCGGACATAGCAGCTCCGTGCTGAGCGCCTTCGCAGGTCCAGTGTTTATTGCGGCTAGAAAACGGAACATGCGATTGCTCGTTCGTGGACTTGCGGGCATGAGCTTGGTGGATGGCTCCGTTCCGGTGAATGAGGTGTTTTACAGGGGATGGCAATCACGCTTTTCCTGGGGAATCGGGGCCGCAATCGAACGCAATCTGTCCCCATCTTACGCCGTTCGCTTTAATGTCGATTACCTGCGGACGCACTTTATGAGCTCGAATGCTACCGTGCAGGGGCAGAACGGCATTCGTTTGGGTTCAAGTTTTGTGTTCCGGCTTTCTCCACGTGGTGAACGGAACCGCATGGCCAGGGACCAGAATTAGCACTCGCTTCTGGCCGAAAGTCCCAGTGGCAGCAATTTGCAGAGAGCGGATGATTTTGGGCCCACTAGACGCGTTCATATCCGACGATATTGCGCCATTGCTCGGCCATACCTCACTGCTCCTTTGAGAGGGGCAATCCCAAAAGGGTATACCCACGAGGCTCGCGATGCCAAGAGTTGACCGTTGGAAGGCCTGGTGCGGTGTCATTGTTCTCGCCTTTATGACTCTGGGCGGTTCCACGCTGCCCTTGCTGACACAACGTCGCATGCCACTGTTGGAGATATGAGCACGGCAGAGTTTGCACAGTTCATTCGCGATTACGTGGAGGCCCATCACTTCAACGGCTCCATCAAAGTCGAGGAAGACGGCAAGTCCAGGCGTCGGCCCAGCACCGAGGCAATGCCACCACCAACTTGGACGGCAGGTCCCTCGCGCCCCAGCGGAATTCCGCTGGCAAGCGTGACGGATGTGCTGAAGAATTTTCCGAGGACCGTGCCTACCGTAATCACACCTTCGTGGGCGAATAGCGCAGCTTTGGTCTGAGGTACGCCGCTGCCGCGTGCGTCCGGAAAGTAGCGGAAGAGCAGATACCCAATGCCCAGCGAGCCCCCGACTGGGATTGGCACGCGTCGCCACGCTGCGCTACCCACGGGATAAAGCCGCATCCCAAATCGTTCAGTCAGCAAGATGAAAGCGACAACCGCCAGGCCAGTTAAGGCACCGATCGCCAGTGTTAGAAGAAGGAATACTTGATTCTCACGTTGCTGCAGCGGCGTTATCTGGCGTAACAGTGCGCCGTGAAAAGGCGCTGGGCTTCAGCGGGTGCAACTCCCGCCCGGGAACTGGTTCGCTCCACCCGGTAACAATCGAGACGGCGGCAGAGGCAACGAAGCTGTCGGAGCTTTCGATGTAGAGGGTCGCTAGGCGACTCGGCGAGCGTGCAGGCCATAACGTGAGTGAACGCTGAGCAGGCCCCGAAACAATAATTGCAGGAGCCGACCTGACTGTTACACAGGGAAGGCCGCAGTCGATGGAGATAAACGAGCGGACAAGCTTCATCGAACCTGCCGGGGTAATGGCGATGGCATGTACGCATAGGAGACCAGACGCAACACGGGAAACCCCAGCGGTGATCATAATAAGGATCAACTGGCAGCTCGCGAGAGACAGGCCGGGCCGTGTGGGGTGGCGGAGAGGCTCGTAGTACTGATGAAGCCGGGTAATGCCGGTGGAGGGAAGGGGCCTCAGTTAAAGACGGACGCAAGAAGCAACGAAGGACATGGGGATTGACGATGAGTCTAGACACCCCGAGTTGTGTTCAGAAGTTGCAGGCGGCGTCACACGGACCATCGTGTGTCTTTTCCGAGAGCCGGATGCGGGAAATCTGCCTGTCCGGTTCGATGAGCGGGAACAGGAAACAGAGCCAAGCCAAACCGGACTGAGGTGGCTCGGCGAAAGCCAAGTCAATTAACCACCGGGAGACTACAGTCACTGCGCCTGTTCTCGACTCTACGCGGGGTTCCCCACCAACCTTCCTCTGGCTCTTTACGGAGCTCATTGTCCTGACAGGCTTCCTCTGCAACGGCATGCATCGAACCAAGCCTCAAAACGTCAGTCCCGCACCGTTAGGACAGGGCATCGGGCGTGGCAGAGCACCTGGTGAGATGTCACCCACGGCAGATGCGTCGAAGCCCGTGCAAAAGCGGTATGGTGCGGCCCCATCACGATCAAGTCTGCACTTTGACTTTCAGCCACCTGCAGGATGTGTTCCCCCCGTGCGCCGATCTCCACGATGAATTCGGTCTGCAGGGAACCGGCCGTCTCGAGTCGAAGCAATTGCACGAGACGCTTCATCGCCATCTCTTTCTGTGCCTGTGGGTATCCCCTAGCAACATGGGTGGACATCTTGAGAACGTGAAGCAATGTCAGATGAGCGTGCTCCTGTTCCGCCAGCCATAGTGCGTAGGTAAGCGCTCTCGTTGAACCGTGAAGCAGGTCGGTCGCGTACAGAATTCTTCCCAGTTTCAGTTCCGGCACCGATTTCGGGGGGACGTGGGGTCCAACTGTGAGCACAGGGCAAGGCGTGGAATCAAGTATTTCTTCTGCCACGGAGCCGAGCACAACCTTCTTGATTCCACCGCGACCATGCGTGCCAAGCACTACCAGATCAATCCCGAGTCTGTCGATCAAGTCCGACAGTACCTCTGAGACAAAGCCTTCTTTGACCAACTCGCGATGCTTGATCCCTTGCAAGAGTTCCAGCCCCGCAAGGTTCGCCATCTTCTTCTCGGCCGAATGCCGGAAGTAGAACGGGTCCGGAGGCTGAATATAGTCGGTAATTTCTTCAGGCACCACGCTCACCGTGTACAGCGTGGCGTCATAATGGCGGGACAAGCCAGCCCCATACGCCAGGGCTGTTTCTGAACAAGGCGAGAAATCAGTAGCAAGCAGGATGTTTCGGAGTGAAACGCCGATTGATGCAACCGGAGAACTCATTGAACACCCCCTTCAGGAGGTGGTACAACTTGCTTCCATTCTTTGCGGTTTCCAGACTCTCCATCGGTTCCCGTTGCACGATGAGCTTAATGCCGAAAGACATACCGCGATTTGCGTCGCATAAGCACGCGACTCCTAGCCCATCGTTCTTTTTGATCCTTCCACCCTCGCATAGCTGCGGCAGTGATCTCGATCACATGCTCCGTCACTCTCGCATCCACGTTATAGTCCATCGGGGAAACGTGTTGCCAGTTCGCCAGCATCCCATTATTTGTGCACTGAAACATTTGGAGGCCAATTATGAAATTCAACACCAAGGCTTTGGCCCTCGCGTCGGCGATCCTGTGGGGGTTCGCCATGCTGCTGATGACTCTCGCCAACTTGATCTGGGGGAGCTATGGTCAGCAATTCCTCCAGACAATGTCGTCGGTCTACCCCGGCTACCATGCAACTCGCAGTTTCGCGGAAGTCGTTGTCGGGACGCTCTATGGAGTGGTAGATGGCTTCATTGCTGGCGGTGTTTTTTGCCTGGCTTTACAATCAATTCGCTAAGCCCAGCATCTGAGCAACCAAGGCCAACGAAGAACGGATCTTGCGGTCGAGAATAATAGTGTGTCCCAACTGCTCGCTGCGGAAGAGCCTCTCGCTTGCCATTATCCTCAGAAGAAACAATCGCCACGATCTGTCGACAACAAGTTCGAAACCGTGATGACGTTCCTGAGGCAACGGAATTCGTGGACTGGTGGGCAAAAACGATTGGTCCCGCTGCATTGCGGGAGAGCCCGAGATGTATGAGCAGGAAGAACTCGAAAGGCCGTTCACGGCCGGCAGCGAGGAAGAGCGGCTGATGACAGACCTAAGAGAGCAAGAAGTTATGTACACATACTAGTGCCACGTGAACTTCGCGGGTTCAACGGTGCGAGTGAGCCACGAACCCGACTGGAACTGGAAACCGAAGGCGGTTCGCTTTCACCAAAACGTCCGAACACGATCTGTCCTCAATATGCCTGGAGAAAGGTTGGCAATTCGGCGGTGGGTCCGCCAATCGTCGCCGACCAGGCGCTTCCATCTCTCCGGGCATCACGGGATCTGAACGTTGTTCACGATATTGGAGTAGCCGCTTTCCTGGTTACTCGTATCCACCGCGGTGGCCGCGTAGCAATACGAATTTCCGTTCGCCACCGTGGAGTCGGTGTACAGCGTGGTCGTGTTCAGCAGGGAATTGATTTTCGCGTACGATCCGCACGAGTTCGTATACAACGCTCGATATACGTTGTAGCCGTTGATGCCCGAGGACGTGCTCGCGTTCCATGACAAGTTCACAGAATGAGTGGATGCCGAGGCGCCCACTCCTGTCAGAGCTTCCGTCGTTGTCGTAGGCTGAGCATTGCTGGTGACAGTCAGTGTCGCGTTGATTGTTCCGGTGGTTTGCGGACTAAAGGTGATCGTGAACGGAATGCTCTGACCGGCCGAGATCGTCACCGGCAACGAGAGTCCGCCGACGCTGAATACGGAGTTGTTGGTCGTGGCGGCTGTGACGATTACATTGGCGCCGCTAGCCGTCAGCTTGCCTGTCGCCGAGTTGCTGCTTCCGACAGTGACACTGCCGAGACTGAGGGTCGCAGGCGAGACGCTTAATGTGCCTACGGTCGCTGTACCAGTTCCCGACAAAGAAACCGTTAAGGTCGGATTCGACGCGTTCGAACTGACAGTAACAGTTCCGCTCGCAGGTCCTGTTGTGGTAGGCGCGAACTTCACTTTGAACGTGGTGCTTTGTCCTGTGGTCAATGTGAACGAGGAACTGATGCCGCTCAGAGTGAATCCGGTACCACTGATCTGGACGTTCGACACTGAGATGGTGGACCCGCCGTTGTTGGTGATGGTGCCTGAAACAGACTGATTCGATCCAACCGTGACGCTCCCGAAATTGAGAGAGGTTGGATTCGCGCTGAGCTGGCCCGACGAAGCTGTGCCGGCTCCCGAGAGTGAGATCGTCAGAGTTGGATTGGAACCATCCGAGGTCACAGTCACGCTGCCAGTCGCATTGCCCGTCGAGGTCGGAGCAAACTTGACGCTAAAGCTCGTGCTCTGGCCCGCTGACAAAGTGACCGATGAGGACGCGCCCACCAGCGTGAACCCCGTCCCGCCAATCGCAATGCCGGAGATGGTGACGCTGGCAGCGCCGGAATTGGTGATTGTCTCGGAGAGCGATTGATTCTGACCCACTGTAACGTTGCCGAAACTGAGGCTTGTGGGATTGGCGCTCAGTGTGCCCACCGCCGCAGTCCCCACGCCCGACACCGGCACCGTGAGAGTCGCATTGGATGCATCCGAAGTTACGGTGAGACTTCCATTTGAGGTGCCCTTCGCGGTTGGAGCGAATTGGAGGGATACGGTGGCGCTTTGTCCCGCAGCCAGACTTGTACCCGCGCTGAGTCCGCTCACCGTAAATCCGGCACCGCTGATCGTGGCTTTCGAAATCGATACGTTCGATCCGCCGGTATTCATGATGCTTGCCGAGAGCGTCTGCTTCTTACCGACAGTGACATTGCCGAAGCTGATCGAGGCGAGAGTCGAGCCCAATGTGCCTGGAGAATTCTGAATGCCGGTGCCTCCCGCGCTGATTCCCTGACAGCTGATCAGAAGGTTGATCCCGGCGAACAGGAGCAGCGCTCCGGCGGCCTTCAAGAGATTCGTTGAGCAGTACTTAGTAACGTTGTCTTTCATCATTCAGTTGAGCCAAGAACCCACACCGGCAGGTTCCATGACCGGGGGACGGCTCACCACGACCAGTGTCACCTGTCCGCTGGGTATTCGGGTAGATACCCGTGGTACATGCTGCGAAACCCCACAATGGAGCTAGCAAACGGACGTGAACGTTCGTCACTTGGACTGCGATAGCAGAGCAACTGGACCGTCGGGGCATGTCCTTCCGGTCGTGCACCTTCTGGGACTTTCGAACTGAACTCGCGAACGGGTACGATCAAGCCATGCGTTCGAACCAAGGGCCCCAAGCGCAGTATTGCGAAGTGCGGAAGCACCGTCGTTTCGACCTCCAGTTTCCGGTATCGCTGAGCTTTCCTACAGGCGAGGTGGCGCGTGAACTCGAAGGAATTACCAAGAACGTAAGTGTTGGAGGACTGCTTCTCAACACGCACGAGGAGCTTCCGCTTCGTTCCCACGTGAGGCTTACTTTGCAGGTGCAAGGCCCGCGACTGCGTTATCCCGTGCGGCTCTTGGCGGAAGGGGAAGTGGTTCGGGTGGAAACGTTACGTACCGGAGTTGAATACGCCGTTGCAGTCAAGTGCAATGCCCCGCTGAGCCAGTTTCAGGACCAGTCTTTCCTCAGACTGAAAAATGTTGATTGCGCAGAGGGCAGTCATCGATAGTCGCCCTGCTTGACTTGCTTCCTCGATTGCTTCCGCGCTGCTCCCAGAAACCACGACGATGATCGAGACGGCGCCAAAGGTGCGCCAACCCCAACTGTTTCGAGGTTCCTGCGATCGTCCAGAGATTCCTTGATTCGTCTGATTACCGCCAGATCATCAAGTGGATCACGGGATCTGAACGTCGCTCACGATGTTTGAGTAGCTGCTCTCCTGGTTGCCAGTGTCGACTGCCGTTGCCGCGTAGCAGTAGAAGCTACCGTTGACCACTGTTGAATCCGTGTAGAGCGTTGTGGTGTTCAATAGGGAGTTGATCTTCACGTACGAACCGCACGATGTGGTATATGGCGCCCGATAGAGGTTATAGCCGGAAATGTTCGGGGATGTGCTGGCGTTCCAGGACAGATTCACTGAATGAGTCGACGCCGCTGCGCCAATGCCTGTCAGCGCTTCTGTTGCTGTCGAAGGCTGAGCGTTGCTGGTGACGGTTAGCGTAGCGTTTACCGTTCCAGTGGTGAGTGGACTGAAAGTTATAGTGAAGGGAAGGCTCTGACCTGCCGCAATCGTCACCGGCAGCGAGAATCCGCCGACGCTGAATACGGAATTGTTCGTCGACGCGGCAGTGACGGTGACATTTGCGCCGGAGGCAGTCAACTGTCCTGAGGCAGAGCCGCTGTTTCCATCCGTTACAGTTCCGAGGTTGAGAGTCGAAGGCGAGATGCTGAGCGTGCCAACCGCCGCGGCGCCTGTTCCCGATAGCGAGACCGATAGTGTCGGGTTCGATGCGTTGGAGGTGACTGTTACGCTTCCGCTCGCGGCTCCAGTTGTGGTCGGGGCGAATTTGACCGTGAACGTGGTGCTCTGCCCGGCGGTCAAGGTGAATGACGAGCTGATTCCGCTAAGGGTGAATCCGCTGCCGCTGATCTGTACGTTGGAAACCGAGACCGTGGATCCACCTGTGTTGGTGATTGTTCCGGACAATGACTGATTCGATCCGACGGTGACGCTTCCGAAACTAAGAGATGTCGGATTGGCGCTGAGCTGACCCGGTGTTGCGGTTCCTGTTCCTGACAAGCCAATCGTCAGCGATGGGTTTGATGCGTTGGAGGTGATCGTTACAGTTCCGCTCGCGGCCCCGGTCGTGGTCGGGGCGAATTTGACCGTGAACGTAGTGCTCTGCCCCGCCGTCAAGGTGAATGACGAGCTGATTCCGCTGAGGGTGAATCCGGTGCCGCTGATCTGAACGTTGGAAACCGAGACGGTCGATCCACCTGTGTTGGTGATGGTCCCGGACAGCGACTGATTCGATCCGACCGTTACACTGCCGAAATTGAGTGTAGTCGGGCTAGCCGTGAGCTGACCCGGTGTGGCGGTTCCCGTTCCTGACAAGTTAATCGTCAACGTCGGATTCGACGCGTTGGACGTCACAGTGACGTTGCCGCTGGCGGCTCCGGTTGTGGTCGGGGCGAATTTGACCGTGAACGTAGTGCTCTGCCCGGCAGTCAAGATGAATGACGAGCTGATTCCGCTGAGGGTGAATCCGGTGCCGCTGATCTGAACGTTGGAAACCGAGACGGTGGATCCGCCTGTGTTGGTGATCGTTCCGGACAGAGACTGATTCGATCCGACGGTGACACTCCCGAAGCTGAGAGATGTCGGACTGGCGCTGAGCTGACCCGCTGTTGCTGTACCGGTGCCGGACAGCGCGATCGTTAGTGTCGGATTCGACGCGTTGGATGTGACCGTGACGTTGCCGCTGGCGGCTCCGGTTGTGGTCGGGGCGAATTTGACGGTGAACGTAGTGCTCTGCCCGGCGGTCAAGGTGAATGACGAGCTGATTCCGCTGAGAGTGAACCCGGTGCCGCTGATCTGAACGTTGGAAACCGAGACGGTAGAGCCACCGGTGTTGGTGATGGTCCCGGACAATGACTGATTCGATCCGACTGTTACACTGCCGAAACTGAGAGACGTCGGACTGGCGCTGAGCTGACCCGCTATTGCGGTTCCCGTTCCTGACAAGCCAATCGTCAGCGATGGGTTCGAGGCGTTGGAGGTGACCGTAACGCTGCCAGTGGCGGCTCCGGTTGTGGTCGGGGCGAATTTGACCGTGAACGTAGTGCTCTGTCCGGCAGTCAAGGTGATTGAGGAACTGATTCCGCTGAGGGTGAATCCGGTGCCGCTGATCTGTACGTTGGAAACCGAGACGGTGGATCCACCGGTGTTGGTGATCGTTCCTGAAATCGACTGATTCGATCCGACAGTGACGCTTCCGAAACTGAGAGACGTCGGACTTGCACTGAGCTGTCCTGCGGTTGCTGTACCTGTACCGGACAGCGCGATCGTCAGTGTCGGATTCGACGCGTTGGACGTGACCGTAACGCTGCCAGTGGCGGCTCCGGTTGTGGTCGGGGCGAACTTGACCGTGAACGTAGTGCTCTGCCCGGCGGTCAAGGTGAATGACGAGCTGATTCCGCTGAGAGTGAATCCGGTGCCGCTGATCTGAACGTTGGAAACCGAGACGGTCGATCCACCGGTGTTGGTGATGGTCCCGGACAGCGACTGATTCGAGCCGACCGTCACATTCCCGAAACTGAGAGACGTCGGACTGGCGCTGAGCTGACCCGCTGTTGCTGTACCGGTACCGGACAGCGCGATGGTGAGTGTCGGGTTTGATGCGTTGGAGGTGATCGTTACGCTTCCACTGGCGGCTCCGGTTGTGGTCGGGGAGAATTTGACGGTGAACGTAGTGCTCTGCCCGGCAGTCAAGGTGAATGAGGAACTGATTCCGCTCAGGGTGAATCCGGTGCCGCTGATCTGTACGTTGGAAACCGAGACGGTGGATCCACCGGTGTTGGTGATCGTTCCTGAAAGCGACTGATTCGATCCGACGGTGACGCTTCCGAAACTGAGAGATGTCGGACTTGCACTGAGCTGTCCTGCGGTTGCTGTACCTGTACCGGACAGCGCGATCGTCAGTGTCGGATTCGACGCGTTGGACGTGACCGTAACGCTGCCAGTGGCGGCTCCGGTTGTGGTCGGGGCGAACTTGACCGTGAACGTAGTGCTCTGCCCGGCGGTCAAGGTGAATGACGAGCTGATTCCGCTGAGAGTGAATCCGGTGCCGCTGATCTGAACGTTGGAAACCGAGACGGTCGATCCACCGGTGTTGGTGATGGTCCCGGACAGCGACTGATTCGAGCCGACCGTCACATTCCCGAAACTGAGAGACGTCGGACTGGCGCTGAGCTGACCCGCTGTTGCTGTACCGGTACCGGACAGCGCGATGGTGAGTGTCGGGTTTGATGCGTTGGAGGTGATCGTTACGCTTCCACTGGCGGCTCCGGTTGTGGTCGGGGAGAATTTGACGGTGAACGTAGTGCTCTGCCCGGCAGTCAAGGTGAATGAGGAACTGATTCCGCTCAGGGTGAATCCGGTGCCGCTGATCTGTACGTTGGAAACCGAGACGGTGGATCCACCGGTGTTGGTGATCGTTCCTGAAAGCGACTGATTCGATCCGACAGTGACGCTTCCGAAACTGAGAGATGTCGGACTGGCGCTGAGCTGACCCGCTGTTGCTGTACCGGTGCCGGACAGCGCGATGGTGAGCGTCGGATTCGAGCCATCCGAGGTCACTGTTACAGTGCCACTTGCATTGCCGGACGACGTGGGAGAGAACTTCACGCTGAAACTTGTGCTTTGACCAGCTGACAAGGTTACCGAGGATGTGGCACCCACCAGACTGAAACCTGCACCGCTGATCGAGATCTGTGAAATGGTCAGACTCGCCGCCCCGGAGTTCGTTACGGTCTCCGACAGAGACTGATTCTGGCCGACAGTGATATTGCCGAAGCTCAGGCTGGCGGGATTCGCGCTCAACTGTCCAACGGCCGCTGTGCCTAGGCCCGACACGGGGACCGTCATGGTCGCGTTCGACGCATCGGACGTCACTGTCAAAATTCCGTTTGAAGTGCCCGTTGTAGTTGGAGCGAATTGGACGTTAACGGTGGTGCTTTGACCTGCACCCAGGCTGGTGCCCGCATTTAGCCCGCTCAGGGTGTATCCGGCGCCGCTGATCGAAGCTTTCGAAATCGAGACGTTCGAGCCACCCGTATTGGTGACAACAGCCGAGAGCGTCTGTTTCCTGCCGACGGTGACACTGCCGAAGCTAATCGAGGCGAGATCAGAGCCCAGGGTGCCTGGAGAATTCTGAGTGCCGGTTCCGCCGGCGCTGAGACCTAGGCAACCTGTCAGGAGACTCAGACCTGCAAGTAGGAACAGCGTGCTTAGAACTTTCGCAGGTTGTGCGGAGCAGAACTTTTTGTGTTTCATGTTGTCGGGCCAAAGAAGCTGTGGCTCCAAGCTCTCTGACCGGGGGACGACCTATCCCCTCCAGTGTTGCCGCCCCGCCGAAATACGGGTAGATAACCGTGGTATGTGTTGCAAGGCGCATAAGGACAGTGGAAAAGGACATGAACTCCTGGAACGGGGACCTGCTGTGCTGCAGGAAGGAGTCCGAATGGCCATGTCCTTCAGGCCGTGTTCTTTTATCAGCTTTGAATCCAGCGCTCGACGCCGGCGACTAAAGACAAAGCACTTAGACGGGGCACTGCTATCAGCGTGCCGGTATCATGCTATGACGTTTACTACCGTGATAGTGGTCCGGATTCCGAAGAGCCATTTTCTTGTTTCCGGACGCCTCATAAGCCTGTAATTGACAGTGGTTTCGCCTCGCACCGCACGATCCGCTTTGTGGATCGTGAAGAGGGCGGGACGCTGATTGAGATCACCGATTACAGTGTAGGCAGCCCTGATACCGCCATAGCTGGCGCGAAATTCGTGGAATGGCTCACTGAGCGTTGGATTTACGGGTTCGCCCGCTTCTGCGAAAAGCATTCAGGTGCCTCGATTCTTTGGAACCGAAGCACCTGCACTTACATCACCCAGCACGTCGATGAGGGGAGTGGTCGTGTTGATGTTTGGAGTAGGTCGAGTCGGCACGAGATCAGTTCGATAAGTGTCTCGACGCCAATTCCAGCGTTTAGCATTTCGATCATTTGTTCGACGCTAAATCCTGCTTGTTCACCCGCTACCGCCAGCTTCGCAATAGCCTTTATCAATGATGGTGTTGCCATTGAGCCGTACCCCCAGCGGCAATTCTGTGCGAGAATCCCATGCAAGGTTGAGTCCGTATGTGATCTTAGTTACGGGGCATTGTGACGTAGCAGGAACGTGCCTCGTAGGGAAGCAGGGAGGCAAAGATGGCCACCGAATTCTGCCAGAAATGCAAGCAGGCGCATCCGGGTCGGGCCTGCGATTACGATGACCAAGGTGAATGCGCCGAGACGCTCAACGTCGATGAGACTCCGGAGTCATCCAGCGAAACACCAAGAGACCCCCAAAACCAGTTGCCAGATCGCTGAACGGGTCTTGCCCCGGAGGGTTCTCAGCGGTCGGCAAACGACTTTTCCCGCATCAACTCGCATACCAAGGCAACGATTGACTGTCTAACGGGAGAGAGGTAACGATCCATTGGCTCGCGAACGCTCACACGCGAATCTTAGCAGTTGCAGCTTGGGGCAGGCTTTAGCTCAGGCACCCGACTTAGCAAACTGGTTGTACAGCCAAGCGAAAACCGCTCCGGGTATAAGCCCGTCCACGAATCCGTAGAGAGTTCCGACGATGACCTCGGCAACGCTGCGAGTTGCGTGGTAACCGGGATAAACCGACGCCATAATCTGGAGAAATTGCTGACCGTAGCCGCTCCAGACCAAGTTCGCCAGACCCATGCCTAGCATTGCGAATCCCCACAGGATCGCAGACGCCAGAGCCAGACCCTTCACGCTAAATTTCATGGCTTCTTCCCTCCTTTAATATAAGACTCAAAAGCCGCATTTGAACCGTTGGCAAGTGAAATTGGGGGCATCTAAACATCCTTCAGTTGCTCCTCCGTCATGCCGAAGTAGTGCCCCAGTTCATGTATGAGAGTCTGGCGAATTTGATGACGCACTTCGGCTTCGCTTGAGCAGACCGCTTCGATGTTCTTCTGATAAAGCACGATGTGATCCGGCCCCGTAGGGAGGTTGAAGACGCTCCTGTTCGTCGCAGGCACGCCTTGAAAGATGCCGAGAAGCAGTCGCCTGTGCTGCCCCGCTTTGATGCTGGCTGATTCGGAGGAAAATCCTCGACCAGAATCGCGACGTTCTGGATGCGGCTGCGGAACTCTTCCGGAAGCGAATCCAATGTTTCTTCAGCAACGTTGATGAAGTCTTCGCGCTTCATCGTTCACCCCACTCTATTAAGCAAGGGGCACGCTCACACCGAATAGCTGCTGTTTTCGTCATCATCATCGACCTCTTCTTCGGTGTCACCTTCGTCTTTCTTTTTCTCTTCCTCTTCTTCCTCGTCTGGTTCTTCTCGAAAGCGGGCACTGGCCAGGGGGGCGTGCGTCAGGATATTCTGAACCTATTCTGCTCATGCTAAATCGTACGCCTAGCGCCACTTCAGAAGATTTCCTCCCTCGCAGAACATTGAGACCAGCGCCGAGGGTAGACTAACGGATATGCGTAAGCGCGTTTTCACGCCAACTCCGCTGGCTACCCGACCGCGTGACGAAGGCTGGCTAGACCTCGACCGTGCCGCGTCCATCGAGGTCACATCGGAAGAGAAGGATCACGAGATCGACGGTGCGCTGGTCTCAGGAGAATCGCAGGGTTGGCGTGCAGCTAGTCCGGGAACTCAAACGGTCCGGCTACTCTTCGATCAACCGCAAAGGCTCAGATGCATCGCGTTAGTCTTCGAGGAAACCTCGACGCCGCGTACGCAAGAGTTTGTCTTGCGATGGTCTCCCGATGGCGGTCGATCATTTCGAGAAATTGTGCGCCAGCAATGGAATTTCAGCCCACCTAACACAACTTGCGAGCACGAGGAATATCACGTTCAACTCTCGGATGTCACCGTTCTCGAATTGGTCATCGTGCCAGACATCAGTCGTGGAACGGCTCGCGCCTCGCTTAAGAGTCTCCGCCTGTCTTGACTACGTACGCACACACTTGAGCGTGTTGCAGCGAGAAGCCTTCTCAGTGCGCGGGCGCTATTGCTATTCCTCTGCCGTAGTCTTCACAACATCCGAGTGAACTCGGAAGCGCAAATGATGGTGCCACCATTCCCCGCCTCCTACTTGGCGGCAGCGACCGACTTCACTGAAATGGTATCTCCACTGGCGGTGCCCGTGACTTTGGCCTGCTCCCAAGCCAGCTTATTCAGTTCGTCCAATGTGGCTTTATCAGATGTTTTAAGGGTATAGACTTTGTCGCCGACGACCAAAGCGTAGTTGGCACCTTTCTGCACGCACGCACGAACGCAATCTGCCGGGGTGATTCCCGCCTCCGTGTGCTTCGCACCGCACATGGCATCGCTAACCTTTCCCGTAAAGGTCTGGCTGCTACCCGCAGCCATGCCTGGCACAACAGCCAGTCCGGTGCTCAGCACAGCCGTCGCTATCCAAGCTTGCAGAATCCGCAAACGAGACATAAGTCCTCCTGTTCAAGGCTCTTGATGTTAGATGCCTCCCCGCGGGAAAACGGATTTGTCTTTCGTGTTCGAAATACCCCGCATCGTAGGTCGGGGAAGAGACGGAATGGGACGAGGGTCTCGCAACTAAATCTAGGGCGACGTCAACGGCTTGCCTCAAGTGCGATTGAATCTGCTAAAGGCGTTGCAGCGAATCAGTTTGGTAACGTTTCGGGAGGGATCGGGAATAATGGAACGCTCAGCTTTCAGAGGGATAAGAAGTAGCGCACCTGAGCTTTTGTTTACAAACTCGAAACGACCGAGTTCAGGATTATTATCGAGTCACTGGTAGAGGATTTCTGCGTGCTGAACGGCCGCAGGACCGACGAGAAATATCGCGGCAGCTATGAGACCTCGGTCATGAAGCGATTTGGGCAGTTTGCCAACTCGACGCATGTGGGCGAGGACATGGAAAAGTTGTTCGCATTGATTGCCATGAATTGCGCGCTTCGTAATGGCGATGCGCATCTCAAGAATTTTGGGATGGTTTACGACGACGTTCAGGGCGAAGCGATACTCGCGCCCGCCTATGATCTTGTGACTACGTCCGTCTATCTGCCGAAGGACAGCATGGCGCTGACCCTAAACGACACGACGAAATGGGCGAGCACGAAGGAATTGCAGCGACTGGGCGAGACGCGGATGGGAGCTACTCCTTCACGCGTCCGGCAGATACTCGAACGCATAGAAGCTGCGATTGCGGACGCCTCAAAGGAACTGCAAGCCTACATTAAAGCGCACGCGGAATTCATGGAGGTAGGCAATCGCATGCTCCAGCAATGGAAGGAGGGTATCGCGCTTTCGCTTAAGGCGGCCTGAGCAAACGGCCCGCTCACGGCAGATCACGACTACCGCACGCGACCCCATGTGCTTCTGTTCGCAAACGACCTTAGCCCACGCCCCGCGAAACCCTGTAACGTCACGGACAGACCGGTTTGGCTGCCAGGACAAGTTTGACTCGCTGGGCCGATACAGTGGACGACGAAGCTTGAGAGCCTCTAAAGATCGAGCATGATCCATGTTGGGGCATGGTCGCTCGCGTTTTCCTGCCCACGCGCCCATCGGTCAACACCGCCGTCCACAAGCCGGACCGACAAATTCGGCGAGAGCAGAAAGTGATCGAGTCGCATGCCTTTGTCCTTCTGCCACCGTTCAAATTTGTAATCCCAGAATGTCCAGAGCGGCCCGTCCGGATGTAGCTTCCGCATGGCGTCAGTCCAGCCTTGAGCCAGCAAACGCGCAAAGGCCTGTCGGCTCTCGGGTTGGATCAACGCGTTGTTGTCCAACGATCGAGTCGGATAGATGTCCTGCGGAGTCGGCACGACATTGTAATCACCGGCCAACACGACGGGTGCGCCGCTCGCCATGAGTTCGGCGGCGTGGGCAATGAGGCGCTCAAACCAGGCCAACTTGTAATTGAATTTCGGTCCAGGCTGCGGATTCCCATTGGGGAGGTAGATGGAAGTGATCAGGACTCCCTGAACCGCGGCTTCAATGTAGCGAGCTTGATGATCTTCCGAATTTCCCGGCAAACTTGTGCAAGTCAGCACGGGAACGTGGTTTCGCGCGAGAATGGCCACGCCGTTCCACGAGCGCTCCCCGTGCCAGACTGCTTCGTACCCGAGATTCCGAAGGGCATTCACGGGAAAGGCTTCCTGCTCTGCCTTGAGCTCTTGGAGACTAACCACATCCGGCTCAGCTTTCGCTAACCAAGCCAGGAGGTTGTCGAGCCGCTTGTTGATGTTATTAATGTTGAAGGTGGCGACTCTCACCAAGTCCCTTTCCTGTCCCGTGCGTCTGCGGAACTTCAGCGGATACGGCACGGCAATCCCCGGTAACCGTCCTAGCCACTCGTCTTCTGGCGCTGAACAGCGCTACACACCCTGCAATCTGTATCGTGTGTTCATCGAAATGTGCCTTGAGCCCTGCCTCAAGATCGGACTGCCGGTCGGACAAATTGCTGAAAATTCCCTTCGCGTTGTAAATCTTCATCAGCTGTTTGGCCAGTGGATTGTGCCGCACACCTTCGCCCAGGATCGTAGAGCCGAATATTACCCCGCCATCTCTTAACAAAGGCTTCACGTTCTCAAATACGATGCTCTTGCTCGCCAAATTACCAGGGAGGCAGTGCAAGAGATAGTTGAGCGAGATGGAATCAAATCCAGACATGCCGATATCGATGCGCTGAAGAGCGTTGCCCATTCGCGCGATGATAGCCCATCTTGTTGTGGCTTGGAAATCGGACACTCTAGACGCTACCAAGCGGGCTTGCCGTCTTGGAAACGGAGTGTGAGGCTTTCGCCCCCCTTCACGATTTCACGAGCCAAAATCAGATCCGTTCCACCCTGTTTGACCTTGGATCCCTTAACCTCGATCGCTTCGTCGGGTTTGAAAGCAATACCCATTTGATCGAGAAAGCTCTTCGGACAAAGAAAGATCTGAACAGTATCTCTCTCTTTGTCGGGGCCAGTTTTCGTCATTAGGTAGGCGATGGGCTTGCCGCCTGAGGGAGGAACAAGCTTCAACTCTTCGACGGTGCCTTTAACGGTGGTTTCGGTGGCAGGGTCGTATTTCGTGGGCGCCTGGGAAAACGCGACGGTTGCGACGAGAGCAATCGCGGCAAAGAGCAGAAGACGCTTATTCAGTTGAGTAGCGAGGATCATCGTGGACCCTCCGTCCGGCGAATATTAGGACGGGAGCCGACAGAATGCAATGGAATACTCTCCTTTCAAGAACAGGGTCCAGTGAAACCCCAGCTTCTCGTTACTGCCAGACATCCGAGCGCGAGCATTTAAGCCTCGTGTCGCCAACACTCTCTCGAACTCCACGATTGCCGAACTTGTCGCTATAGCCGCCGAATCGGGCAAAGACGCTGGCGCGAGGACGTGCGCAGTCATTCCGAGAGGAAGCCAACAATGCATAGCCCTTTGTACCAATCTACCGTGTTCTGTCCCCTGTGCTCACGTATCCCGGTGGACTCAACCTCGCTAGTGACATTGCATTCGCGGCAACTGGGTTGATGTATGCGGCACTCGTTTTGCTCCTGCGGGGCTCTTCCGCACGATCTCGATTGACCCAGACCTTCCTTCAGTCTTGGTTCGGGGTTGTGGCGTTCGCGGCTCCGTGGCTATGTTGGTTGTTAATGGCTGCCGGTCATTCACTAGTCGGCGGTGCGTTGCTCGCTGTCGAGACTGCGATTTGCGCTTTCAGCGCGTTCTACCTGCCTCGTAAGACGCGCGGCCTCGGCTGGCACGTCTGGTTCATCGTCGCGTTGAACTGGTGTGTTTGGGTCTGGGTTTTCTGGCGGGGAATCCCTAGCCACGCAGCGACTCTGATTCCTGTTGTCGCCGCCGTGTCGTCCGTCACATGGCTTTGCGAAAGGGGCGTGCAGGCCCGGCAATCCGAGCCGTGATCCCGGCCCGATTAATCGTTCCTGCGCGAATTGGATGCGGCGGCGCGCGAGGATATTCGGCTGAATTAGATGGGACGGCCTTCAGGTTCGCCGCAAGAGACGAGCTGGCTAATGGGGAATCTGTTCAAAACCTTTTCGAAAGGCGTCAAGCTGAGCCCGTGCGTCTTCTTCGACATGATCGCCTACGCCTCTGGCCCGAACGAAGGACATCCACGCCGGATTGTTTTCGTTCATTGCACCGAGAAATGCGTTTACGATTGCCGCTTCTGCGGGAGTGCAGAGCGCCTTCAGGTCGATTCCCAACAGAAAGGCCGGCGCCAGCCCGAAGTCCGCGAGTCCGGCGTCTAGCACGACATCGGAAAAGGATCGTTCACTGTCGGCTTCGTATTGTGTGAGCAGGCCGCGGATATCATCCAGATCCTTCACTCGCCGCTGTGGATCGTCCATGAAGGCGACAATCTTCAAAAGCATCAGAGTGGTTGGCGAAATTACAGTGAGCGTGAGATCTGGCGAAAACTCAACCGGTTGGGCATCCGTGAACACATGCCCGAATCCCACCAGACTCATGGTGAACTGGCTGACGGGCCAAGTCACTTGGTTGGCTACGCGAAGCTTCGGTCCGGCGGGGAGCAGATCCATAATCGTTCCCTGTGCGCTGCGCCAGCGGTGTTCCCGGTTTGCAAATCGAATCCATCCGTCCTCGTGAAGTCTCCGCTCCAGTTCCGCAAACTCATTGAGATCGAGTGCCACGGCAGAGTCAATGTCTCCGGTATGCCGCAGTTCGCCGGGGAAATGTACCTGGTATGCGATGGCACCGATGATGACAAGGTCTGCCCCAAGCGCAGCGCAATGGTCGCGAAGCGCGCGCAGATCAGCGATTTGGCCCGCAGTGAGTTCGGGCATCATTCTGAGAGGTACTCGCGGTTGATTTCTTCCGCAGCTTCATGCGCCCGGGGATCGGAAGAATACATTAACTCGGAATAGATGAGCCCGGGATGCGCAATGGGGAATGATCCAGACTCCCGCCAAAAGGGAATGCTGCCGAAGGAACGCAGCAAGATGAGCGGTCCGGATTTGTCGGGAATGATCCGTAATCGTCGCCGAAGTTGATCGTTGAGGGATTCGATGAAGATCGGCAACTCCAGTCCGCGATAGAACTTCTGTAGCAGGTAGGCAGCAGGACCGCCGGTTATCGACCATCGGATTGAGTCTTTGGCGAGCGAATCCCGGATGGCGGCCAGCATTTCATCGATTTCGCTGGAGGGTGAGCGAAAACGGCCAAGCAGCAGCTTCGGGCGCAGCGCGAGTTCGTATCCCCGCAACAGTTCTTCCGGCAATTTCGATCGATCTCTCAGGCGAAAGCCTTCCTCTGACGGTACGAGGACTCCTTGGGCAACTAGCTGTTGCTCGACCTTCGCGACATTGCTCTTGCTGAGCCCGGCAAATTCGGCCAGTTTGCGTACGGACGAGTTTCCGGCATCTTTCGCAGTGGCGAAAGCGAATAGCAGTTGCGAGATGGCCGGACTGATGCGCGGATCTTTGGTCCCGGATGCAGTTTGTTTCGTCCCGACGACCGTGCGTTCATAGTTGCGGCCGAGAACCAGATGGATGTTGCCCGCCTGGTCAACGAAATTGATCCCCGATTGCATCAGCCGTTCAGCGGAAGGGCCGGGAATGTAGCGTGCGAACAAAAGAAGGGGTTCGCGACGTTCGGCCGCGTAGAGCTTGGCCTGAGCGATCAGCGCGTTGAGTACTCCCCGATCGAGATAGGACCTCTTCTGTTCGACGAGGAAGCGGTATGTTCCTTTGGGGGCTCTGATTTTGAGGATGCCGTCGACCTTCCGGTCATTACGGCGAAGTTCCGCGGAGAAATCGAGATCCGTGACGAACGGCAGAGCCCGCAACTGCTCGAGAAACGGCTGAATGGTCGGCTTGAGCTGCATTGTGTCCACTATTATTACATGTCCATTACTAATGGACAATATATAATTCAGGACTGTCCTGCCAAGTAGATAAGTCCCGCGCCTCAGGTCGATTCCCAACAGAAAGGCGGCTGCCGGAATGGACGTGCGGATCGGCGTACCGAGATCTGGTTCCCGTTCGTGTCATAGGTGAATGTGGTGACGTGGCTGATCCGGATTCATTTCTCAAAGTCGAGCGACAACTTCTTGCCCGCGCAAATATTGCACTGGCCGGTGCGAATGAGAGACTTCTTGCGCAACGAGCACTGCTCACAGGAGCAACTGTTGCAAATATGAAACTAGATCACCTTAAATTTGTGTTTTTGTCCCTATGCGTTGGTAGCGGCTTCTCCTCCATCACATGTGATGGATCGTTCGGAATGGCGCGCAGTTTTCTTGTGGCCCTCCCTGCTGCCAATAAGCGATCTTGACGCTCGGCGATTTGCGGATAGGTTCTATTGCCATTTTTCCAATGGACACGATGTCGTGCGTTCCCTCCGGAAGGCCCAGTTCGACCTCCGTTCCTCGCATGCCCCATGGTTCTCTTGGGCATCATTCCAAGCGCTCATCTAAGGGGTTTTCGTGGCCGTCAAACAAATGGGCTGGTCTGAAATGAGGGCACGATCTGCAATGACAAAATGTCGGACGATGAAAAGTGGATGACCAGGAAGACGCAGCTGCCTATCCGCTCAACTGGTGAAAGATCAAAAAGAACAAAACGGTGAATGGCGAGTATCGGGTACCTATGTCTCATAGTTAAGGCATGTGGCAACGAATCCGAGTATTTGCGAGACCTGTAAACAAGACTTCAGTTCAGATGGATAGCTTCTTACGAACATCGGCTAGCCGCCTATTCCGGGGACATGGAGACATGGAGCCCTTACGGCGGCATCCGGCCAAAGTACGGGGTGGGCAGTTTTGTCGTGATCGACAATGACTCGCAATGCGAGCCAGGACGGGAACGTCACCGCCTGCGGCTGTCGCACCATCCGCCGATGCACGCCTAGTTTCTTCGCGACCGCACGAATCGTGCCCGCTCCATGCGCATGTTCCCGCCTGATCTCTTCGAATAGCTCCACCTTCCGTCTCCTGTCCATCGCCCTCCCCGTCCGCTTCGCAGACAGGGTAGGCCGATCTATCGGTTGGGGGTGGGGCCAAATGTAATGATCGAAGTGGGGCCACTTCAGAGTAGCGAAATCAAATAGAGAACTTCCTTAACAGTTCAGATCAACAGTATGTGATCTTCAAAACCGGGACGATCAAGGTAAGAATATCAGGCAGTGGGCGAACGGCAATCGTTTCGAGGTTGTGCCAAGTACACGGAACATCGAATCGGCAGTTTTGGTGGAGAAACCTTTGTTCTCCTCCATCTGAAGAAATGGACGAACCCGAAGAGATTCTGTGAGAGGGTGTTTCAGACTAGAAACTTTATTTTTCTTCCACCACTTAGGTGGATGAGAAGTGCCCCTGGCTTGACGACCTGTCCCCGAACGGCACATTTTCGTAGCGAAGTCTCTTTCCGAAAATCGATGGAAACCTGTGAAAATTTGTTGTTGAAACCCTGAAGTACCACCCGCGAAAAAACCTGCGCGAACAGACCACTTCCTTTTCCCTTGTTCGTTTTTTGTAACAGAATTCTGTTTTCGGATTGACAAGCCTTATACCGGTGTAAACCGGTGCACTCTCGGGACGGGCCACCGGGAGCTTCCCCGATAACTCACGGCAAGACAACGGCTAAGCCTTGCGGCCCCAGGCTGAATTCGCCCGGGTAAGCTCTGCCGTCGCACGTCGGCTGACTAAAATCAGTCTTCGCTCAAGACATGTGGTCGCTTGCAAGGGCAAATTCGTTCTTCGGCCAAAACTCTGAGTGTTCCATGCTCAGCCACAGTATTTTTTCCAAGCCGCGAACGGGTCACTGAGATGCAGGCAGGCGCGGTTGGAGACAGGTCCCGTTTCGTCGGGCAGTGATAGGCACGCGTAGAGACCTGCTCTCTCGCTGATATTCAGGTGATATCGGCAATACTAGTGATACCGGAGAGCGAATGACATGGCGGAGAGACCTTTTCTCCGCGGAAAGACACGATGGACGCCAGGAATCAAAAAAAGACCCGCGTCATGAGGTGCCTGCTCTTCAGTTGCTGCAAGGCTTTCTTGACAAACGGAGCAGGTCGGAATTGACCGACGGGGGTTCTATTCCGCCTCACTAGCCCCACACCTCCCAAACGAGGTCCGCATCCGCCACCATGACGCCACGCTGGTTCCTCAGAATGCGTAGTCGATCCAGACGTCACCGGGTGTGAATCCAGCCGGGAACACCGGTTTCGGCACGGGACCCGCGGGCGCATTCTGGACATCAATCCAGTCACTGCGGACCGCCACCGTGCCCTGGCAGTGTTGCGCTAACTCTTGGAGCAGTGGCATGCGGGGGATGGTGGGGAATGGCGTGATCTGCGTCGGCACCATCACGGCTAATCCTGCGGCTTTTAATCCGCGGACCACATCGACGGGGGTCGCGTTTTCGCTGCCATGATGGGCCACTTTCAGAAAATCAACTTCGCTCAACAACTGCCGGGCTCGATCGGTTCCGATCCAGGATTGCCAATTACCCCACTGTGCGTCCCCGGGAAAGAGCAAGACTTTCCCCTGGTAGCGAAACAGAATCACAAGGCTGGTGTTGTTGCGAACGCTATCGAGGGCGAGAGCGAGCCTCTCGGCCGGCGCTTCCGTGATGTCCTGCAGCGCCTTCATGGTCTCAGGGGAGAGAACCGGTTGTCCCTCCTTCACGATTGCTAGATAGTCAGCGTCAGGTGGTTCGGCATTGATTTCCAGCTTGGGGAAGGGGCGTACACCATTCGCGCGGACCCCGGGAGCCGTAAGAAAATGTTGATTGGCCGGGGGATCCATCCGCGATAGGAAAGTGGTGTCCTTGGGAGGAGCGAGAAACTCCGCAGAGAGCCCCGCTATTCCGCCGACTTTTGGGACTGAAGCGTTGCCTTCAAAGAAATGCACATTGGCGCCGGTTCCGAAGCCGCGCTGCAGTTCCGTTACAGCCGTTTCATTGCCTCTCAAATTGGAGAGAGCGTCAAGGGCAGCTGCATACTTGGGATCGGCTTCTGTTGCGCCCAAACCGAATCTCAAATGGGTTTCGAGAGCGTCATACAGCGCCAAGTGTTTTTTCCTTAGGGACGCTGCATCCGGGTCATGTGGATTGTCTGTCCAAGGCAGCCATACTTGTCCAATCTTGAAGTTCGAAAACCGTGCCGCAAATTGGCCGAAACCGGAAATATGGTCGCGATGCTGGTGGGTTGCTACGATGACCCCGAGTTTGGAGCCGGTCGTCGTCACGAGGTCGTCCATGATCCGTCCCATCGTCCCGATTTCGCCATGCATATGCGCACCAAAGTCGACGAGAACATGGTGGGCATCTACCCCTGTACCGAAGGTGATGAGGAAGCAATCCCCAAACCCTGGACGATACATGCGAACTCGAATGCTTGAGGCCATGATCAATACCCGCGATGAATACCTCGGAAGCTCAAATCGTGTACCGGATCGAAGGCGATATAGGGCGCAAGAGAAAACGAAGCTGCCATCTGAGTCAGGTAATCACACTGCTTCTGGCGCCGCTCGTCACCAGCGGGACCGTCAATGGGCTTCGAGATCGAAAAGCGGACTTCTCCCTGCCGGTTGATGATCAAGGTCGTCCCACCCCGAAAGGTGAATGTACCCGCGCTCGGATCGCTCGGAATAATCGGAACGTTATCTTGCTTCTGAACCAGTTCGGCGACAATTTGGCGGCGAAGCGATCCATCGGGCTGGACCCGATGCAGGGCATTGATCGATTTTGCCTGCACCGGGAAGGTTGAAGATAGACCGAGCTGCATGCGAAAAGTCTCGGCCTTACCCCATAGGCGTTCGTAGAGCTGTTGCTCGTTCTCGCGATCCGGTTCATCTTCGAAGGCATTGAGATCCTTCCACAGCTTGAAGAAATCGGGATTGGAAGCGGTGGCGGAAGCTCCTTCGTAGGGGTCCCAGCTGAGCGCATCCTCGTTATAGGAAAGGACCGCGGCGGGGCGGATACCGCGGGCGCGAAAGGCGTTGATTAATGCTGTGCGATAGCCGACTCCATCGTCTGACGAGGCCTCCCGGTCGGAAGTGACCAGGGCACGCAAATAGTCACCAAACGTGATGTCTACTGGCGGGCAATAGTCGAGTGCGCGCAGGCAGATGCTTTGAATCCGGAAAGCCGTCTTGGCGGCTTCCTCGGCCAGTCGATTGGCCAGGTCGGCATGAAGAAAATTGGGGACAATTTCTCGCCCGTCCGGGTAGGCCATGCGGATCAGGTCGCGAGTCCGGTTAATGTAAACGGAGAAGAAGGCGTCAAACACCGCCGCCACCAGAATGGCTCCGCGTGCGTGGGGTTCAAAGGTTTGCTCCAGGATCCGTGGATCAGGCGGTGTACCCAGCGCGCTGCGCAGAGCTTTACGATTGCCCATTGCCTCGCCGAACTGGCGCGCCAGATCGACGATGGGATTGTCTTCGCCAATCTCAGCCTGGATCATGGGTCCCGTTTTATCCGCCGCTACCGTCGGCGCCAGTTGTCTTCGGTGAATCACCCCTCCGGTTCGCTGAATGGTTTCGAGCAGTGAATCCTTGAAACTGAAGTGCTGCAGCAGGGCCACAATATCGGCAAAACCCTCGTGAAAGGCCGCAGCGTCGGGTCCCGTAGGATCGTTGAAGTGGCTGCGAATTCCATCCAGGATGGCGTGAGTGGATTCATGGACGATGATGTCGTGGGAGAGACAGGTGAAGACCAATTGACCCGGCAGGTTGATGCCCGCGTCAACGTCGGAGGCCTGAAAATAGCCGAAGAGAAGTGCGTGCTGGGAAGGATCGTAGAATGCGTTTGCCTCCTGCATGGCATGCGGATAAACCTTCAACAGGCCGTGAAAGGATGTGGCGGCGGATGAGGTGTCCGCACGCCAGCGCACCGGCCGGCCCAGGGCCAATTCGAAGCGACGGATCGTATCCATCACGACGGCGTACGCCATCTGCTGATGAAACTCAGGATCTGATTCGGAGGGAGCCAGTCCGTTCTGACCGAGCACTGCGGTCGCATCCAGGTCGACGCCTTCGTAATAGCAGCGGTTCGAGGCGTCATAGTCGATGACTGCGATCTTTTTCCCAACCGGGCCCTTGGCGAGTTTCTCGTAAGGTATGCGGATCGTGAGATGGTTCTCGAGCCGCGCGCCCCGCGATGGGTCGAACGCATACACCCGGAGGATTCGGTCTGGGGGATCAGACGTTTTGCGGGCACGCGGCATAGGTAGATGAGCCTCCTCAGTGATGCTAAGCGTTCAAAGATTTCCGAACAGAATCCTAGCTCCTAGTCCTCGCATCGGGTTGCTCAGTGCCCAGATGACTTGCGGCTTCACGAGGTAGTCACGATGCGCTTTTTCCGGTTGACGCGCTGAGCCCAGGTGTTCCGCTATTTTGTGGATCTCCGGCTCGACACGCACACCAAGCTTCTCCAGATCTTCCGCCGTTTGATGAAGGCTCGACAAGAGCCTTTCCATCGGTTCGTGGTAGTCCTCTTCGACACGTTTGCGCTTGCCATAATGCTCGATGAATTCCTGAGATTCCTCCACGACGCGACGGGAGGCGCGAAGCTTCTGCAATTGCGGTTTGCTCGAATAGAGTGTTTTCTGCCAGCGCACCATCTGCAGGATGTCCGCCGGGTCTCCCTCCGGTTGCTGAAGCATGGTCTGGAAGATATCGCGGTATGCAGAATTTGCCATGACAGCGCAGGAACCGGGCGAGAGTTCACGGTGCAGAGCTGCGAGACGTCCATGCAGAGTCGAAGGAGCTCCGACCAAAAGGGGATTTCCCCAATGCGCGGCGATCTCTGGAGAGCGCATGGTTTTCTCCGGGAATCTTTCAACTAGTAGACGACACGCCCGAGGGGAAGATGCAGGGCACTATACGCATGTCGGATGCCACAAGCGAGAGCTAAATGATCCGCGTTACGAAAACCGAACAAAACAACAACGGAGCGATAAACCTCTGGCGTAGTTGCCAGGAGAGGGAGGGGCGGTCCGTGTCGAAGCGCAGGAAGGTGGGGCCGCATTCGCGATGGCAGTCAAGTGTGACCGTCTCGCTGAAATGGAAGTCTATATTCGTGAGCTAGATTGCGGCGAGAAATACTCCGAAACTCCAGCTCAGTTCGACAGCGCAGGAGGAGATGCGGCGTTGAGCGGGTCAGACGAACTGCGCTGCAGCCTCGAGAGCCGAACACTCGCTTTTTGCTTTGCTTCTTCGATCTGTTCCGGCGTGAGCAGCTTCGTGATCAGTCCGCGGGCGAGCAAGGCTCGTTCGGTCGCGACCAGATACCACATGTAGGCTTGGACCAAGTCGGTAGGGTCGCGTCTCCGGGCGAAGTGCAATTGCGCCAGTGCCATCTGAGCCGCGGGCAGTCCGGCCTCGGCTGACTTTTCAAGCAATGCGGACTCATTCGGAGACTGACCGCTAGTGCTGATGTTCCCCATGCCGATCCCGCTTTTCTGCGCGTCGCCGAGATCCGGTTGGCTGAGTGCCATAAACAAAAGCTCGATGCGACTTGAAACGCCCAGCTTGTCAAAAATCCGGAACAGATAGTTTTTGATCGTATGCGGACTGAGCTTCAATTGCTCTGCGATCTCCCGGTTGGTGAGTCCCTCGGCGAGTGCCCAAACAACTTCCAACTCGCGTTTGGAGAGAAGATTCATGCAGTTTGCATTGGAAGTTCGTACAGCAGGCGAACTCGCCAGAGCGTCCACTGCAATGCTTAATGCGTGAGCGTTGGCCCATACTCTCCCTTGGTGAACGCTGCGAACACACTCGCTCAAGGACTCGAGAGAATCGTTCTTGGTGAATAAACCTCTAGCGCCAGCGCGAAATGCTCGAAGTATGAGTTCCTCTTTCGACGAACCCAGTAGCAGCACCGTGCGGGTCTGCAGATGTTCCGTCCGAAGTACCGGTAAGAGTTCCAGTCCGTGCAATGGCTGCTCGTCTACATTTGAACTGAGAACCAGAACGTCAATTCTCTCTGTTCGCACCGTCCGGACCAGCGCCGCGGAGTCAGATTCATATGCAATTACTTCCAGCAATGGATCGTGCCTGAGGGCATCGGCAAGCAGGCGAGTGTGCATGCGCGAGCTTTCAGCGACAAGGACGCGAACCCGACGCTCAATCGGAATCGTTTCGGAAATCACAGCTACTCCATGCTGCAAATTATTAAAACCCTGGGGAACGTTCCTAACGGGGGGGAAACGGTAGGCAAATATGATAACCAACGGGAATGTCCGGGGCAAGGGAATACTTGCACAGGGTATGCAAGCCGCTGCACATGGCATTTCCTCGTCCTACGGGAAGCCCCATCACCTTTTTCGTCTCGACCGTAGTATCGATTGAAAACAAACCTCGCACTGCGACCACGCTGGTATTCCCAATAAAATCAATTACGTAGCGGAATAGTACATTTCTGGAGGCGAGAGGTTGAAGCCAGCAACTTAGGCTTGGCGAACAGGAAGATCGTCTCTAGGCCAGGTAACTCTATCAAAAGGATCTTCGACTCTGCCGACTGGGGATAACAAGCCTACGAGAGTATGTGCCTCTTGCAGAGCGATGCAATCGGTCGTAACGTCGCTTGCATCGGTGCGATCCCCAGAGGTATTCGTACCAAGTCGAGTCCACGACAAGGTTTTAGGTAGGCCAGATACCCCGAAAGTGCGACGTTCCTCTCGATAGTGGTATTGACATGGGCCCCCGCTATTGGCATTATGTCTATTGAATTAGTGGTGTTTTGGGTTTAAAAGCCGGCTCAGAGTTGCAGTTTCTCTGACATGTGTGCAGGAAGTTGCAATCACACATACGGGTGACCTGGATCACAGACGTCTTTGCGCAGCGAAGTTTAACCTGTTTCAGCTTTGTAGACCCAGCTGTGAACGAGCAAGTGAGTCGACTGCGTCTCGATCCCCCCAGAGTTGTCAACCGATGACTAGCTTCTGAACTAGCTGGATGAAAAATGAAATGTGGTCTGCGTAGAACAGCGCAGCACTGAAATCTCTCCCCCCTGAGCGTCTGTTCGGTAAATCCCCCTACGATCTCTCTGAGATCGCAGCCAAAATTTCAGGTCCGTTGTTCGGGGTCAACCTAAGAGGTGTGACCTAGAGGGCGAAGCTATGGCCACCAGCAGTCCCGTCTGGCAGAGTGAAAATCCGATTCCGGTTATGAGCGCTGCAGCAGAGAACTGGTATGCACTTCACACGCGGCCGCGTCACGAGAAGCTCGTGGTCCAGCGGCTTGCGGAACGCGGCGTCGAGACGTATTTGCCAATCGTGACCGAAGTGCACCGCTGGAGTGATCGTAAGAAGAAAGTGGAACTGCCACTGTTCAGCTGCTATGTCTTCGCGAAGTTCTTACCGAAGCGGACAGAGCGTTTGAATGTCTTGCGCGTAGGAGGCGTTCTCGGACTCATCGGTAGCGGCGGCGAAGGTACGACAATCCCCAGTGAGCAGATTGATTCCGTGCGCGCCTTGATCGACGGGGAAATTCCTTGGTCGTCCCATCCTTTTCTTAAGATCGGGCAACGGGTTCGTATCCGCGGCGGCGCCCTCGAGGGTCTTGAGGGCATATTGGTCGCGCGAAACGGCGGTCAAACTCTGGTGATCTCGATCGATGCGATCCAAAGATCTCTGGCCGTGCGTGTTGAAGGTTACCAGGTCGAAGCAGCCTAAGCATTCCAACCATTTCGTTCTCCTTTACCGCTGAAGGAGCCACATTTCCGTGGCAGAAAACATAACTGAAACTGCGCGCTTGCTCGTAATTAGCCGGGAATCGGCTGTACTTCGTCCTCTATGGTCCATGGGGGAGTCAAACTCCTGGCACGTGGAAACTGCGGCGAGCGCCTGGGATGCGATGGAACGCGTGCAGTCTGGCGCAGCCCCGAACCTGCTCCTGCTGGACCTGCCGCGCGGAGACAACGATTGTCTCCACGTTCTACGCTGGATACGCCGCCTGCGGCCTGATCTACCGGTAATCGTGATCTGCTCATCGGAAGAGGCTGGCCGGCAACGCGAGGCTACCCGTCTGGGAGCGCAAGAGGTTCTGCAGAAGCCATTTGACGAAGCTCGGCTCGAATCCGCAATCCAGCGCCATCTGTTGGTGGCAGGCGATGCGGAACCGCAGATCGGGAGCGAGTATATCGAGCAGGTTGGTCCAGACTCTTTCTTCGTCTGTGCCAGCCCGATTACGCAGAAGCTCCGTGCGCAAGCCGAGCTGCTTGCAGAAGCGGATGTCCCGGTTCTCATCCTGGGAGAGCCAGGCAGTGGCAAAGAGACGGTCGCGCGGCTGATCCACAAATTGTCGGTCCGCTCCGGATTCCAATTTCTACGAGTGAATTGCGCCGACATGCCGGGCGATCTCCTCGAGAATGAGCTCTTCGGAAGCCGCAACAGCTCAGGCAAGATCGAGCGCGCGCAGAAGGGCACGATTCTCCTCGACGAAATCGCCGAAATGCCCTCGGCAGTTCAGGCGAAGTTGATGCAGATTCTGCAGGACAAGGCTCTGCCACGACCGGGAAATGAAACAACAGGATCCGTGGATGTGCGCATTCTGGCAGCGACGAGTGCCAGTATTGACCGCGCACTCGCAGAAAAGAAACTGCGGGAAGATTTGTATTATCGGCTTAGCGCCTTTACCGTTCAGGTCGCGCCTCTCCGTCAGAGAAAGAGCGAGATCGCGATCCTCCTGCAGCACGCGATCCATCGGCTGGCGCGGCACTACGGGCTGCCGAGCCGCGAGTTCTCAACCTCGGTTCTCAAAGCCTGTCAGCAATACTCGTGGCCCGGGAATCTGCGCGAGCTCGAGAGCTTCGTGAAGCGCTACTTGGTATCCGGCGACGCGGATCTGGCGTTTAATGATCTTGGAGACGAGCTGTCGGTTGTCGGCGGCCTGGCACAACTCAACTCACCGCAGAACGGCAAATCGACCATCGGCTCGGGCAGCGGAGTGCGCGAAGAGGCCGGCACGAGATCACTGAAGTCCTTGATTCAGAACGTAAAATCGGAAGCTGAACGAAACGCGATTGGCACTGCGCTGCAAAAGACGGGCTGGAACCGCAAGGCGGCAGCGCGTCTGCTTCAAGTAAGCTATCGCACGCTGCTTTACAAAATTGATCAATATCATATGAATTCCTCCGAAAGTTTCCTTTCGCCGCTTTCAGCCGGCAAGTTGTCCTTCCAGGGAACAGTGGGCAGAGGCAGCGGAAAGGAGTGATAAGCGTGAATACGTGGAATCTACGGTTTAGGCGAGAGGTCGTGCTCTTCAGTTGTCTTGCGTTCTCCGCTGGAGCATGCGCGCAAACAACGTCGGACACTGCGGCATCAAAGCAGGCAGTCAGCACTCCGGCCCAGAATTCGGGTGGAACTCAGCCGCACAACGACACCTTTGTGATCGGCAACGACGATGTGCTCGCCGTCAACGTTTGGAAGGAGCCGGACATTTCGCGCTCGGTTCCGGTGCGATCTGACGGGAAGATTTCGCTACCCCTGGTTGGCGAGGTTGAGGCTGCCGGCCGAACCCCGTTGAAGCTAGAACAAGACATCGCGAGCAAGCTCAAGAATTACATCTCGGAGCCAGAAGTCACGGTTATCGTCCAGCAAATTAACAGTCAAAAAATAAACATACTTGGAATGGTCGTCAAGCCTGGTTCTTATCCACTAACGAATTCTGCCACCGTGCTGGATGCGATTGCACTCGCTGGTGGTTTCCGGGACTTTGCCAAGAAGAAATCCATCTACGTCTTGCGTCAGAATGCGGACGGAACACAGACGCGGCTGCCCTTTAACTATAAAGATGTCATCAAGGGCCAGAACCTTAATCAGAATGTCAAACTGCAGGCGCGTGACACCATTGTCGTACCGTGAGATAAGTCGCTCCCGCTTCTCCCAGGGGGGGCTGGTCATGTCAAAGCTACCCGTATTCGTACTCCTTGTTCTGACGGCCTTTCCGCTCTGGTCGCAAACGGAAGCCTCGCCCGCGCAGCAGCCAGTCCCGCGATGGTCGGCGTAAACAACAGCACAGCCCCTGCCGAGACCTACAATCCGGACACGAGCGGCGATCGCATGGTGATGCCGCCTCCGGTGAGTGGGCAGGCCTATCCGGTGATGCTGACTTCGGAAGAGCGCTCGAACTATTTACAGCTCGGGCTGGTATTTACCGGTGCCTATAGTGACAACGTGTTGGGGAGTTCAGCAGGGGGAAAACCAGTCAGCGATCAGAGCTACTCGATCGGGCCGTTGATCTCGCTGGATGAGACCACTCCGCGGATGCATACGGTTTTGAGTTATGCTCCGGGATTTACGTTTTACCAGCACACGAGTTCCCGTAACGAAGCCGATCACAACGCTTCGATCCAATTCGAGTACCGGTTGAGTCCGCACGTGACGTTCAGTGCGATGGATAGTTTTCAGAAGAGCTCGAATGTGTTCAATCAGCCACCGGATCTTTCTGCCGGGGGAGTAGTGTCCGGTGGTGCGCAAGGGGCAAATTTCTCGGTGATTGCGCCAGTCGCAGACCGGCTCAGCAATACCGGAAACGTCGGACTGAGCTACCAGTACGCACTGAACGACATGATCGGGGCCAGTGGAACGTTTTCAAATCTTCACTATCCAAATCAGTCCCAAGTTCCCGGTCTCTCCGACACGAGTTCCCAAGGCGGCCTTGCCTTTTACTCTCACCGCGTGGGCAGAGGTCAATACATTGGAGCTACC
>CAVZWK010000012.1:0-121540 GCA_963778995.1 Terriglobia bacterium | reverse complement strand
TTGGCGATATCTGCGGTCTTCGTTTATCCTCAGAAGTTGGCCTGACGCTCGCTGAACGATGCGGTTGAGCTGGTCCTCACGGCAAGGTCTTGAGAACATAACAACGATTATGAAAACTGGAATCATTGGACTGCCTCAGGTGGGCAAAACGTCTCTGTTTCGAATTCTCACAAAGGCCCATTTTTCCGCCCGGCCCACGCAATCCGCGCGACGCGCATATCGGCGTCGCCAAGGTTCCTGACGATCGGCTTGATAGGCTCGCCGCACTTTACAACCCGAAGAAGCTCACCCATGCCTCGGTCGAATACGTGGACCTCGGCGCGATTGGACAGAAGCGCTGAAGGAATCCGCGTATCTGGGCCATCTTCGCCAGTCGACGCGCTAGCCCACGTGGTGCGCGTATTTGACGATGAGGCGATCCCCCATGTGGGCGAAATCGATCCGCTTCGCGACATCAAGAACGTAGAATTTGATCTGATGGTCAGCGATGTCGTCAGATCGAGAAAAGGATGGAACGGCTGGAAAAAGATATGAAGAAGATGAAGCTCCCGATTTGGAGAAAGAATTCGAGCTGCTGAAGAAAGCGAAGGCCCACCTCGAGTCCGAGAGCCCACTACGCGAAATAGAGATGACACCCGAAGCTAAAAAACGCTTTCCGCGGATTTATGTTCCTGAGCGAAAAGCCGATTCTGTACGTGCTGAACATTGGCAATCACCGATCTTGGGAAAACAACTCGAAGACGCGGTGGCGAAGTACGGGTTGCCCGATATTTCATCTCGGCCGAATGCCGGTGCGACCGCTATCTGCGGCAAGGTTGAAGCCGAACTCTCGGAGATGAGCGATGAGGACGCTGCAGAATTTCTCTCCAGCTACGGTTTGAAAGAAAGTGGTCTCTTCGCCTGATCGAGAACGACCTATCAACTGCTCGGACTGATCTCCTTCTTTACTGCGGGTGAAGACGAGTGCCGGGCGTGGCAGATTCCCGCCAACACTCGCCGCGCAGGAAGCGGCAGGAGCCATCCACTCCGATCTGGAAAAACATTTCATCCGCGCCGAAACCATCCGCTGGAACAACCTCTGGAGGCCGCCTCAGAAGCGAAGCCCGCGCCAAAGGAACGTTGCGCCTGAGGGCAAAGACTACATCGTGCAGGACGGCGACGTGATGCACATCGGCATAGCGGCTGAATTCGATCGCCAGTTCCCAAGAAGAGGGTGTGGGATTTTTTTCTTGTTCTGTAAGATAGACGGCGGGGGCTGGTATGATCCGGGATATGACCCAATTCCCTCACATCTCTTCAGGCCTTACTGCCGCTGCGCCAACGTTTTTGGCGGAGCGATCATCGTCCAGCGGCGTTGGGAGCGGCCCTATCTTCACTACTTTGTCGCCTTGGCGCAGGATTCATGCTGGCCACGGCCATCGTCGAGGTCTTCCGGAGAGTCTCAAGCTGAGCGGCGGGAAGGCCCCTCCTGTTCTGCTTGGATATCTGATCATCCACTTCTTCGACATACGGTTGACCCCGCTTCCACTTCGGCGAGGAGACACATCACGACGACTTCGTTCACTGGCACCGCGTCTACTCGGTCCTTCGCGCCGATATTCATACATTTTTCGACGGCATCGCGATCGCCTCCGGCTTTATGGTTTCGAACTTGCTCGGCTGGATGATTTTTCTCGCCGTCTTCCTGCACAAGATCCCCGAGGTTTACCGTCGTTCCGTCATGCTCGCGGGCGGCCGCAAGACCAGGGGTACAGCTTCAGGGCGCATCGCTGGGGAGGATCGACCTCGGCAGGGGTGTTGACGATGGCCGTGTTCCGCCACCAGGTCGCTTCCGGGCTGCCGCTATCGGCGGGAGTCACGATCTATGTAGCGGCTTCGAATCTTATCCCGAAGTCAATGGAGCCGGCGACGCAATGGCCCTGCTCGTCTTTCTGGGTGCAGGCGTGTCTTTCCTGCTGGACCGTCTCTTGCACGTGCACTGAGCGCCGCTAGATATTGAGAAGTGGTTTCACACATGGTCTCTGAGATGACAATCGTTCACCTAGGGGCTTAAAGCCCGTTCTTGATTGTGCGCGCTTCACGCGGCGCTAAAAGCGCCGCTCTTCCACTGTGACGCCGGCCTTCAGGGGCCGGACAGCCAAGGCGGTCGTCCCCACATGTCCTTTATTGAAAGAGACGTGTTTTTGGCTGAACTAGAGCTAGTCCACTGTGTGTTTCGCCGTGTATCCTTCGCGCGCGACCACTTCGATCTTTACGTCTTTGCCCTTCTGGTCCCGGACTTTCAACTGGCCACCGTCGGGCGCAACGACCTGCACCTTCAGCTTGCGGTAAGTTCCGTCCAGCTTCGTGTTCGTCGGAGAATAAGAAAGAATGTACTGATTCCGGATGTCGCTGGAAATGTCGCCGAAGATCTCCGGCAGTTCGCCTTGAAAGCGCGGGAAGTAGGCGCGTCCGCCGGTCATGGCGCGAAGGTCCGCATTTCGTTGTCGGCCTGCAGGTAGTCGATCTTGTCGACTCGAATGCCCATGCCGTGCGCCATGTTGCGGCAATAGTAGCTGGGATGGGTTTCGCAATACTCGCGCACCATGAATCCGACGCTGATGGGGAAGATCGTGATGTCCTTCGTGTCCTTGATCTTCTTCATCATCTTGTCGTAGCGTGATCTTGCTGAAGGAATCGATTCCTGTGGTCACCAGGATGATGTACTTCTTGCCTTCCACGCGGTCGAGGCGATCCAGCGTTCGTAGAGGGCATCGAACAGATTGGTCTCGGCGAATCCCGGGATGCGCATCTGATTCAGCGCGCCGTAAACCGCTCGCTTGTCCTGCGTGAAGTCGACGAGGATGTGAGGCTGCATGTCGTAGTACTCGACGGCGACCCAGTCGTCTTTCTTGAGCGAATTGGCAAATGCGTACGAGGCACTGCAGCGCTTCCGATCATGAAAACGATAGTTCGTCGAAGCGAATTCGACCAGCAACACAGCCGTAATCGGCGCCTGGGAAACACGCGAAATGCGACTAACTGTCTGGGGAACGCCATCTTCCATCGACGCGGAAATTCTCTTTGCTTCAGTCCCGGAACGAACTGCCCGTTCTTTCGTGGTCACCAGTACATCGACGTTCACCAGAGGGACGTTGACCTTCAGCGAATAGTCCGGCATGTCATCGACTTTCTTGGGCGTTACGGGCGGGGGAGGCGGCGGCGTCCTCGGCCTTCTTCTTGGGAATCGCATAGGGACCGATGTTGTCGGTCGGGCCTCCGGCTTCGGCAGGAACATCCTGTTTCGGCTTGCCGTTGTCCTGGGCGCCGTGGCTGCGCGACCCTGATCTTGTGCCGCGAGCGGGAATACGCTCGACAGAGTCAGCAAAGAGCCGCCGATTGCCAGAAGCGCGATGGGGCACTGAAACCGTTGAATTTTTCTGCTGATTGAACATGGTGACCGAAACCCCTCTGTGCTAGTATAGACGCACGGATTCGCAATTGGGGATGTTTTGCCTAGTCCCAGATCTCTCCCCGGGCAACGTGTCGCAGTTGGTCCGGATCAAAGTACAAGGTGGCCTCAGTTGGGTCCCCGTCGGGGCATTACATGAGAAAAGTTGTCCTCTCGCTTCTCGTCCTAGGTGTATCTCTTTGCACTGCAATCCTGAACGCACAAACATCGCAGCCGACGATTCCGGTCAACCAGATCCATGCCGGCATGCGGGGAGTGGCGTACACCGTGTTCCAAGGCGTGAAGCCGGAACCGATGGATGTCGAGGTCCTGGGCGTCCTGCGTAACGTCAATGGGCCGAAGGGCAACATCATTCTGGTGCGGTTGCATGGAACAAAGGTCGAGTACACGGGTGTTGTCGCGGGCATGAGCGGAAGTCCCGTATATCTGGACGGCAAACTGGCGGGAGCACTGGCGTTTCGCATCGGCGAATTCTCGAAGGAACCGATCGCCGGAGTGACCCCGATCGCCGATATGCTCGAGATCAATGCGCTCGACAAGACGCCGGCGGAGGAAGCTTCGGCAACGAAACCGTCGATCGCGAATGCGGCTGGAAAGACCTCAGCTCCGGGATTGGAGACAGCGCTTCCGGGTTCGACCCAGAATTTTGCCCACTATCTCAAGCCGATCGAAACGCCTCTGGTTTTCAACGGATTTTCCGAAGACGCAGTGCGGCAGTTCGCCCCTCAGTTTGCCTCAGCTGGAATCGTGCCTGTGATGGGCGCCGGATCTGTGAGTGAAGAGAAGCAGCCCGAACCGCTGGAAGCCGGTTCCGCAGTCAGCGCGATTCTGGTACGCGGAGACATGGATATCGCCGCCACCTGCACGGTCACCTATATCGACCCGCAACGTTTGCTCGCCTGCGGACACCCGCTGCTGCAATTTGGCTCGGTCGATCTGCCGATGAACAAGGCGCAGGTGTTGGCGACACTTCCGTCCCCGCTGAACGCATTCAAGATCGTGAACACGACGGAGCGCGCGGGAGTTTTCGTTCAGGACCGCCACACGGGGATTCTCGGCGTGTTCAACAAGCAGCCCGACATGATTCCGGTGACCTTGAGCATTCACGGCGGCAGTCTCACCAAGGAATTTCACTACGAGGTTCTGAACAATCCGCGGCTCAGCCCTGTGGCGATCATGGCTACGGTATTCAATGCCCTGCATGGGGTGAACGAATACGGCGAGGAGATTACGTATCGCCTGAATGGCAGCATCAATGTGAAAGGCTTCCCGGCAGTCGGCCTGCGGAATATGTTTGCGCCTGCGGAAAATGGTCAGCCGGCTGCGATGGCGGCTGCGCTTTCGCTTGGCGAGCGATTCGGGCGTATCTATGACAATCCTTACAACGCGCCTGCGGTAAACAGCGTGAAACTCGATTTCGATCTCGTACGTGAGCGCCGCTGGGCGCGTCTCGAAAGCGCTCGCACGGACGTGACGGAAGCTCGTCCCGGCGATCAGATCATCGTGGAGACGGTTCTGGCACCCTACCGTGGCGAACGGGTGGTGCGCCAGATTCCGGTAAAGATCCCGACTTCAGCCAGCAAGGGAACACTGCGGATCCTGGTCAGCGACGGCGATACGCTCGACCGGGTGAACCGCGGGAATCCGGCATTCGGACGCAAGCTCGACTTGGCCTCGACTATTGCCCTACTGAACAAAGAGCATTCGAATAATCGTCTGTATGTGTCGCTGCTCGAGGCTGACCCCGAGGCCCGCGTAGCGGATAAAGTAATGCCTACGTTGCCGATCAGCGTCATGAATGTAATGGAAGGGATGCGGGGCAATCAGGAGATGATTGTCAGCGGCGAGTCGAATGTGGATGAGACGGCCACGCCTTCCCTGGATTATGTTGTCAGTGGAGCGCAGTTGCTCACTGTGACCGTAAAATAACAGTGGTTCATGTGGCGCGGGCATTCCTGCCCGCTGCCACAGAATTAACCCTATTCTTCTTCCTGCTCGCCCATTTGCATCGTCAGATAGCGCTCGTAGCCTAGCTCTTTCATCAGGTGCATCTGCGCTTCGAGGAAGTCCACGTGATCCTCTTCGTCTTTGAGCAACTGAACCAGAAGGTCGCGTGATCCGTTATCGCTCTCTTTGGTTGCAATTGCGACGGCATCGTTGTACTGCTTCACGGCCGAGACTTCGAGCGCCAGGTCGCTCTCGAGCATTGCCTTCACAGTACCGCCGACCTTAAGTTCCAGCGGCATCATCGATGGCGTTCCATCGAGAAAGAGAATTCTTTCCATGAGGACTTCGGCATGCTTCATTTCGCCAATGGATTGCTTTTTTATGTAGTCTGCGAGCTTGTGATAGCCCCAGTTTTCGCACATTTCCGCGTGCAGGAAGTATTGATTGATGGCGGTCAGTTCTTCCCGCAGGGCCTTGTTTAATTCGGCTAAAACTTTAGGATTTCCCTTCATGGGCCGAGAGTATCGCAGACGAGGAGGCAGGGTGCAACGGTAAAGCCTCCGATGTCCACATACTAGCCCTGCTAGTTAAGCTTTAGGAGCCCAATGCTGCGTCCAGCATTCTCAGCAGCGATGCTCGCGTGAAGGGCTTTTCAAGCAGACGGATGCTGCTGTCCAGACCCTGATTCGTGATGAGTTCGCCAGTGTATCCGGACATATAGACGACGCGCATCTCCGGATAGGACGCTATGAGATGCAACACCAACTCCGGCCCTGTCATTCCCTTCATCACCACGTCGGTCAGGGTCAGATCAATTTTCGTGCTGGTGCGAGCCATCGCATCGAGGGCAGCTCTACCGTCTTCCGCCTCAAGCACCGTGTATCCGTGCGCCTCCAACATCTTTCGCGTCAGACGCCGCATCGCCACGTCGTCTTCCGCCAGCAGCACGGTTACGCCATCGCGCCTCGGAGGAAGAGCAACCTCATCCTTTTCCGCGGCGCTATCCAGTTTCTTCTCGGCAGAGGGCAGATAGATTTTGAAAGTCGTTCCGTGCCCGATTTCGGTGTACACCCAAATATGTCCACCCCATTGCTTTACGATGCCGTACACGGTAGCCAGGCCAAGACCGGTCCCTTTGCCGACTTCTTTTGTCGTAAAGAAAGGTTCGAAAATTCGGGACTTGGTGGCCTCATCCATGCCAAGCCCGTTGTCACTGATGGCCAGCATCACATAACGGCCCGTGCCCATGGAGGGATGCTCGCGGGCGAACAGTTCATCGAAATCGACCACTCCCGTCTCGAGCACTAGCCGGCCGCCCTTTGGCATGGCGTCGCGCGCGTTGACGGCGAGGTTCAGCACAATCTGATCCAGCTGGCTGGCATCGGCCTCAATGATCGCGCTGGATGAGCGCGGGACCAAGGCGACTTCAACATCGTCCCCCATAAGGGGGCGCAGAAGTTTGCTGACTTCCCTGAGACGATCATTCAGATCCAGCAGTTGCATGTTCGCGGGCTGTCTCCGGCTGAACGCCAGCAGTTGACGGGTGAGCGAGGCGCCACGTTTCGCCGCCTCGCGAATGTTATCGATATAGTCCTGTCCCTCGGCATCTACCCGACTGCTCAGCAGTTCTGAACAGGCAGTAATGATTCCCAGCAGGTTGTTGAAGTCGTGCGCCACTCCGCCAGCCAGACGACCTATGGCCTCCATTTTCTGCGACTGCCGAAGTTGATCCTCCGTCTTCTTCTGGGCAGTGATGTTGCGGGCTATGGTCGAGGCCCCAACCACGTGGCCCTCCTGGTCGATGATTGGGGAAACGGAAAGAGAGACATTCAATTTCTTCTGGTCTTTGGTGACCCGAATGGACTCGAAGTACTCCACCCTCTGCCCCTGGCGGATCTTATTGAGGATGTTGTCGATCTCGTCCTTGCGGTCCTGCGGAGCGAGGGTTGATACGTTCCGCCCAATCATCTCCTGCGCGGTGTACCCGTACATCTGCTCGGCGCCCTTGTTCCAATGGGTAATGATCCCGTCGAGATTCTTCCCGATGATGGCATCTTGCGACGAGTCCACAATGAGGGCCAGGCGATTCTGGGCGTCCCGCAGTTCCCGCGCTTTCCGGCGCTCCAATTCCTCGTTGGCTCCGCGAAGTTCCTCTTCGATCCGCTTTCGATGACTGATGTCGCGGATGACGCTGAGCACCATTGTGGTGTGGCCCATTACGATAGGGCTCAGGCTGATCTCCACCGGAAATTCCGATCCATCGCGGCGCCTGGCATAGAGGTCCAGACCGGATCCCATCCGGCGAATCTTCGCCTCCTGGTGAAAGCGATCGCGGTGGCCCGTGTGCGGCATGCGTTGTCGCTCAGGGACTAGTATTTCAACTCTCTGACCGATCAATTCATCGCGGGTATAGCCGAACAACGTTTCCGTCTGGGAGTTGATCTGAATGATCACCCCCTGCTGGTTGACCGCGGCGACGGCGTCAGGGATCGCCTCCAGAATGGGAGAGGAGAGCAGCGTTTCAGCCACAGGTTTGTCAGCCGACGGATTGTCGTTTGTTGGATCCGAATACGGAGACTGCATACCACAAATACCCACAGACGAGTCCGGCTAATATACGCGAAAACTCGTGAGAATTCCCCAGCCGAAGAAAGGTTTCTTAATTCCGGAACAACTCATCTCAAGCCCACAGCAGACGACATCTTCTCCATATGCCGGAAGCCGTCCGTTGCCACGGCTGTCAAGACCATCAGGGTCGCGTTGTACCCGACATGCACAACAAAACTCGCGGCCACAGAGTTGGTGATCACCCTAACTACTGTCAACACGACTCCCACCATCGTGATGACCAGCACGGCCGACCACGACCTGTATTGCAGATAATGCATGAACCCGAACGGAATCGAAGTAAACAGAACAGCCAAAACAATACCCGTTCGTCTCGCAATCACGGGATAGAGAAATCCCCGAAAGAACAACTCTTCCATCAACGGACCAAAGGTCACGGCAAAAACCGCAATCAAATAAGCATCGCTGGGGCGGGAGAAGAATTGCTCGAAGGGAGTGCTCTTGGGCATGGGAAGATAACGGCCCAGAAGATCCAGCGAGACCGTCATCACACCAATTCCCAGGAGCTTTGGCACCGCCTGACTCCGCCAATTCCAGTGGATTGCCTTCCAGAACGGCGTCCGATACTTCCCTTCCACCAGCATGATCATGAAGGCGGCTACGGCAACGTACCCGAGGATTTCCCCGATCAGATCGAGCGAGGGCCGCTGCAGGAGGTCGCGAAAATTCGAGCGGGGGTGCACCAGGAACATCGCAACGAACACCGTCGCAAATTCGGCGACCATCAAAGTCACCAGCGTGAGGAGGGCCAGCAGCAACACGTCCCAGCCGCTCCAGACCGGATCCCGCGGCACAGGAACAGGCTCAACTGGAAACGCTTGTGGATCCTGGTAATTTGCGAGAGAGCCGGTCGGAGGCACGCGGGGCGTAAGGGATTGCGGCTCTCCAGGCTCGCTGGAAGCCGCTCCCGACTGCGGATTATCCGAAGATGACAAGTAGGAATCCTTCTCGATCTTTACGACGGCTCGGTGCTCGGCACTCGCAATTCGGCAGCCGTTGCTTTCTTCCCGTTCGCAAAATAGGCGGCCAGCGCCTGCCCTGTATATGATTTTTTCACTCGTGCCACCTGCTCCGGCGTTCCCTGCGCCACAATCCGTCCGCCTTCCTCTCCACCTTCAGGCCCGAGATCAAGGATCCAGTCGGCGTTTCGGATTACATCCAGATTGTGCTCGATGATAATGATGGAATTTCCCAAGTCCGTTAGACGGTGCAACACATCCAGAAGTTTCTTAACATCGTCGAAATGCAATCCCGTTGTGGGCTCGTCGAGCAAATAAAGAGTCTTGCCAGTCTGCCGTTTGCTCAATTCGCGAGCCAGCTTGATGCGCTGGGCCTCGCCTCCCGAGAGCGTGACAGCCGACTGTCCCAGATGAATGTAGCCAAGACCTACGTCCACCAGCGTCTGCAGCTTTTGCTTGACCTGCGGGATGTTCTCCAAAATCGGCAGCGCGTCAGAGACCGGCATCTCGAGCAGATCAGCGATCGAGTACCCGTTGTACTTCACCGCCAGAGTCTCCGAGTTGTAGCGCCGACCACCACAGACTTCGCAAAGAACGTACACGTCGGGCAGGAAATTCATTTCGATGCGCCGCTGCCCCTCACCCTGGCAGGCCTCGCAGCGCCCACCGGAAACGTTGAACGAGAACCGTCCCGCCTTGTAGCCGCGCTCCCGGGATTCGGGCAGCATGGCGTAGAGGTCGCGAATCGCGGTAAACACCCCGGTGTATGTAGCTGGATTGGAGCGCGGCGTGCGGCCGATCGGCGACTGGTCGATCCGAATGACTTTGTCGATGTTTTCAGCGCCGGAGATTGCCTTGTGTTCGCCGGCCTTCTCGCGCGAGCGGTAAAGCTGCCGGGCAAGGGCGCGATACAGAATGTCATTCACCAGCGTGGATTTCCCCGATCCTGACACTCCGGTCACCACGGTGATGACCCCGAGAGGAAAGCTGACGTCCAGATTCTTTAGATTATTTTCTTTCGCGCCCAGGATCGCCAGCACAGTCCCGTTGGGCTGACGGCGCTCGGGGCGCATCGCGATCGACGTTCTGCCGGAGATGTACGCTCCCGTCAGCGACTGAGGGTCGCGCATGATCTCGGCTGGCGTGCCGTGTGCGACTAACTCTCCGCCGTGCCGTCCGGCTCCGGGCCCAAGATCGATGACGTAGTCCGCCCGCCGGATCGTCTCTTCATCATGCTCGACAACGAGCACGGTATTACCCAGATCGCGCAAGTTTTCCAGCGCATTGAGCAGGCGGCCATTGTCACGGTGGTGCAGCCCGATCGATGGCTCATCGAGGACATAGAGCACACCGCGCAGCTTGGAACCAATCTGCGTCGCCAAGCGGATGCGCTGTCCTTCCCCGCCCGACAAAGTCGCGGCCGAACGGTCGAGCGAGATGTATCCCAATCCCACCGCGTTCAGGAACTGAAGCCGTTCGACCACCTCGTGCATTACCCGGCCCGCGATAAGGGCCTCTCTCCCCGCTAGCTTTATGCCTTGTGCAACTTCGAGCGCCCGGACCACCGGCATCGCCGTGAACTCTGCAATGGACATCCCGCTCACCTTGACGGCCAGACTCTCCGGCCGCAACCGCTTGCCGTGACACACGGGACACTCGGTAGCTGACATGTGATCCATCAGCCAGTCGCGATAGCCCTCGGATGTCGATTCCTCCAGGTTCTGCTTCAAATATCCGAATATTCCGTGGAAGCCGGTACGCGCACCGCGTCCCTGCTCGCCATTCAGCAAAAAGTCCTGAACCTTCTCGGGAAACTTTTCGAAGGGGGTTTTCAGGTCGATCCCTAGCGTGGTGGAGACAATCTGCAGTTGATGAATCAGATTTTGTGATGCCGACCCCGGACCAAGACCGCCCTCCAGCAGAGGCTTCGACCAGTCGCTGATCACCTTAGCCGGATCGAAGTCGTACTTGCTGCCCAGTCCGTGGCACTCAGGACATGCTCCATACATGCTGTTAAACGAAAATGACCGGGGCTCCAATTGAGGAACGCTAATGCCGCAATCGGGGCAGGCCAGCTTTTCGGAATACAGAGTTTCTTCGCCCTCGACGACCGCCACGAGTACTAGGCCTCCGGCAAGTTTCATGGCAAGCGCAACGGACTTTTCCAGCCTCTGCTCAATTCCGGGCTTCACTAAGAGGCGATCTATGACCACTTCGATTGTGTGGTTCTTTCGCTTGTCGAGATTGATGCTGACATCCTCGTCCAAGTTCACCAACTCGCCGTCGATCCGGGCGCGTGGATAGCCGTGCTTGACCAGCGTCTCCATCTCCTTCTTGAACTCGCCCTTCCGTCCACGAACGATAGGCGCTAACACCATCACCCGGTCTTCGGGCGTAAGCGCCATGACCCGCTGAACGATCTGATCCGCAGACTGCCGGCTAATGGCGCGCCCGCACTTAGGACAATGCGGCACCCCAATCGAGGCGAATAGGAGACGAAGATAGTCATAAATCTCGGTGATGGTTCCGACGGTCGAACGAGGGCTCCGGCTGGTGGTCTTCTGCTCAATCGATATCGATGGGCTAAGTCCATCAATTCCATCGACATCCGGACGTTCCATCTGATCCAGAAATTGCCGGGCGTAGGCCGACAGCGTCTCCACGTAGCGACGCTGGCCTTCGGCGTAGATGGTATCGAAAGCGAGCGAAGACTTCCCCGATCCGCTCAACCCGGTAACCACCGTGAGGGTGTTACGTGGGATCCGGACACTGATGTTTTTCAGATTGTGTTGCCGGGCTCCCCGGACAGAAATCTCGGTAATCGCCATTATTCCTTCGGGGTGGTGGCCCTTCCGTAATGTCGACAGGTGACCAGAATTGTTCGAAAGTAGGAATGCACAACTCTACTGCGTATCTTAGTGGTCAATAGCAGGGAGCGTCAACGCGGTTAGATTGAAGTTTGTTGCGCTACAAGACGAAATATAGGTAAACGGTTTCTTGAACTTTGCATCTGATACCCGCGCCGTAAAGGTTGGTTGAGTGTGACTTCGCTTCTGATGCCTTTCATCCTCTGCTTCACCGTCGTCGCCTCCGTGAGCTTCGGAATCCTTGCTGCTTATGCTGTTGTTTTCGGAATACTCTCCACGTTCGGCCGGCCTGCCCAGCCTGAATCCTCTCGGCCGCGCCTGGTCTTAGTCCCCACGCAGACTCACGCCAGCGGCGACTAATATCCGCTCTCGCACATCCCCCTTCCACGTCCTACTTCGTCCTATTCCGTGCCACGTCCATTCTCGCGAAAGAATCGCATGCAGTCGTGCTTCTCTTCTACAATTCTTGGCCTATGCGTGGGCTAAGCCGCCGGTCGCTCCTGAAATCATCGTTGACAGGGATTGCAGCATCGCAACTCCTGCCGTTATCGCTGGGAAAGACATCCACGACACCGCGTAAAGGACGCATTCGCCAATCCGTCTCGCAGTGGTGCTACGAGAAGATTCCCATTCCGCAACTCGCGGAATACTCGGCCAAGATTGGATTGAAGGGCGTTGACTTGCTCAAGGTAGACGAATGGGAGATCCCGCGCCGCTATGGATTGATCTGCACCATGGGATATGCCGGCGGCGGAGAGATCAAAAGCGCCCTCAACCGCACCGAAAATCACGCCGCCATCGAGCAGGCATTCCGCACCAACATTCCGCTGGCGGCGAAAGCGGGCGTTCCCAACCTGATCACGTTCTCGGGGAATCGCGCCGGAATGTCGGACGATGAAGGCGCGCGCAACACAATCACCGGTCTCAACCGTGTCAAGAAAATCGCCGAAGACAACGGCGTGACGATCTGCATGGAGCTGCTGAACAGCAAGCGCGATCACCACGACTACATGTGCGATCACACGGAGTGGGGCGTTCGCGTCGTCAGCGAAGTAAGTTCGCCCAACGTGAAGCTGTTGTACGACATCTACCACATGCAGATCATGGAAGGAGATCTGATCGAGACGATCCGCAAGAATATCCAGTGGATCGGCCACTTCCATACGGGAGGCGTTCCGGGACGCCACGAGCTGGACGACAAGCAGGAAGTTCAGTGGGATGGAGTGATGCGAGCCATCGCCGACACGGGATTTATGGGCTACGTGGCGCACGAATTTGTGCCGGCCGCGCCCGATCCGCTCGACAGTTTGAAAAAGGCTGCCGAGTTGTGTGACGTGTAGGGACACGAACGGCTCGGGATGAAGCAACAGCATTCCCGAGCCGGGTAGAAATCTACTTGCTTCCGCCGCTGCTTGCCGCCGGCGTGTTCGTCAGCGACAGCGGGCGATTCAGTTCGAGCGTCAGCTGAGTGCCAGCTGGCAGAGTCGCCGAACGATGCTTCGCCAGCCAATGCCCCGTGGTTGCGCCCGCTCCAATTGCGCCCCCGACCAGGACTCCAACCGGCCCTCCAGCCAGGCCGCCAATCAACATGCCGCCCGCCGTTCCCCCGCCCTCTTCGAGCGTATCCTTTCGGTCATGAGTTGAGCCTTTGAACTGGCCTTCAGAATTCACGTCCGTGCCATGGATGTTTGTATCCGTGAGTGTCGCATCGAGATAGTAGCGTTCGCCGTTCGGAAAGATCACCGCCTCCGGGAGAATACCGATGGTCGGCTTGCCCGAGATGCGGCGTGGCTCGCTGACCTTGGTCACGCGACCTTCCACCGTGGCTCCTGCCGGAATCACGGTCTGGCCGTTGATCACGATAGGTTGAGTGACACTTGCGCGGAACGGATCGCCCGCTTTATTGCTGAAAGTGGCCAGTGTGGTATCTAACCGGACCATCATGGCGGTTCCTGCCGGCACGGAGTTCGTCTGGGCTGCGAGCACGCTGGCCAGAAGAGTGCAGGGCAATAGCATCCACTTCGTCATCGAAACCTCCTCAAATCCCTATGTTTGTTTTGACTGTAGTCCAGGCGGCAGTCGGTCACAAGCAGCAGACAGTACATAGGGAACCAGCGAAGATACGAGGGCTGACTGTGGCCAAATGGACGATTCCGCGGACGGAAAACCGGGCAAAAGAAGTGGGCAGCCGTTCACGTTGCCATAACGTTATTCCGATATAATCGTGAGTTTCACAACACACGATGGGCAAGTAGTACCAAGGCATCGGTTATCTGACCGGGCGGCGGCTAAGGTTCCATTCCGAGGCTCCAGTTTCGGCAGTCCGAGTCGATGACGATACGCGCACTTTATATCCATCCAGGAAAGGTAAGCAGCACATGTCGAATATCGCAGCGATTCATGCACGAGAGGTTCTCGATTCCCGCGGCAATCCTACTGTAGAAGCAGAAGTCTTCCTGGCCGACGGCTCCATGGGCCGGGCGATTGTCCCTAGTGGCGCTTCGACCGGCGAGCACGAAGCCGTCGAGTTGCGCGATCAGGACAACAACCGGTTCGTCGGCAAGGGGGTGCGCAAGGCCGTGGAGAACGTGAACGGCGAGATCGCCGAAGCGCTGGCCAACTGGGACGGATTCGATCAGCGCGGCCTTGACGCCAGGATGGTCGAACTCGATGGCACTCCGAACAAAGGACGGCTGGGCGCGAATGCGCTTCTCGCGGTGTCGATGGCGGCGTCACGCGCATCGGCCAAGAGCCTTGACGTTCCGCTCTATCGCTATCTCGGCGGTGCCGGCGCGAATACTCTTCCCACGCCGATGATGAACATCCTGAACGGCGGCGCCCACGCCGACAACAACGTGGACTTCCAGGAATTCATGGTCATGCCGGTCGGCGCGCCATCGTTTTCTGAGGCGCTGCGCTGGGGCGTGGAGGTATTCCACACGCTTAAGGGCGTACTGAAAAAGCGCGGCTACAACACGGCAGTCGGCGACGAGGGCGGATTCGCGCCTTCGGTCAAGTCGAATGTCGAAGCGATCGAAGTGGTGCTCGAAGCCATTACGAAGGCGGGTTACAAGCCGGGAGAAGAGATCGGAATCGCGCTGGATCCTGCGGCGAGCGAGTTCTTTCAGGATGGCAAATACGTGTTCAAGAAGTCGGACAAGTCGGTGAAGAGTTCCGACGAAATGGTGAAGTGGTGGGCAAAGTGGGTGAAGGATTATCCGATTATTTCAATCGAAGACGGCCTGGCCGAGAACGACTGGGACGGCTGGAAGAATCTGACGAACGAACTGGGGGGCAAAATCCAATTGGTCGGCGACGACATTTTCGTGACGAATATTCAGTTCCTGCAGGAAGGCATCGACAAGGGTGTGGCCAATTCGATCCTGGTGAAGGTCAACCAGATCGGGACTGTGAGCGAGACCCTGGACGCCATCGATCTGGCCCGCCGCAACGGATACACCTCGGTAATTTCGCATCGCTCCGGAGAGACGGAAGACACGTTCATCGCCGATTTGGCGGTGGCGACTGGCGCAGGCCAGATCAAGACCGGCTCCGCGTCACGTACCGACCGAATCGCCAAGTACAACCAGTTGCTGCGGATTGAAGAAGAGTTGGGGAACACCGCGCGTTTCCTGGGACTCAAAGCTCTGAACTACCACGGATAAGCCGGATCCAGACTATTTCGCGAGGATAAAATGATCAGCGATCTCCTTCTCAGTGAATTCGACGAGGAAGCGAAGAAGACGCGTGCGATGCTCGAACGCGTTCCCCTGAAGGCGGAATACACACCCCATGCGAAATCCATGCCGCTTGGCAAACTCGCTTCGCACGTGGCAGAACTGGCCGGGTTTGGCCTCACGATCCTGACCACTCCGGAGTTGGATTTCGGCAATGCTCCCCGTGAACGGGTCGCGTTCGAATCCCCCGCCCAACTCGTAAAGGTATTCGAAGATGGCGCCGCCAAGGTTCGCAGTGCTTTGAAGAACACGACCGACGACGCATGGACGCAGCCCTGGAAGCTCAGCTTTCAGGGCAAGCCCATCTTCAGCGGATCCCGATTCCTCGCGTACCGGCAGATGTTCGTGAATCATCTGGTGCATCATCGCGCTCAACTTGGCGTGTATCTGCGCCTGAATGACACGCCTCTACCCGCGACGTATGGGCCTTCGGCTGACGACAGGATGGGGTTCTGAACACTCGTTTAGTAATTTTTTTCTATCTGCGTGAATCCGCGTAAATCCGCGGCAAAGAATTTTTTCTTTAGCTGGCAGCCAGCTAAAAGCCAGGAGCTTATCTTGTCCCGTCCTAAACCTCTTGTTCTTATCATTCTCGACGGCTGGGGATACCGCGCCGAAACCAAGGCCAACGCCATCGCTCTCGCCCGCAAGCCCACCTACGACCGATTGCTGCGCGAATATCCAAACACGCTGATTCATACCAGTGGTCCTTCTGTCGGACTTCCGGAAGGACAGATGGGCAATAGCGAGGTGGGTCATCTAAACATCGGCGCCGGACGCATCGTGCACATGGATATTACACGCATCGACCTGATGGTCCAGAACGGTGAATTGTTCTCGCATCCTGTGCTGCTCCGAGCCATGAAGAATGCCCAAAAAGGCGAGCGGCGGCTGCATCTGTTCGGGCTCATCTCTGATGGCGGCGTCCACTCACAGCAGGCGCATCTCTATGCCCTGTTGAAAATGGCGAAACAGAACGGTTTGGAACGCGTGTTTGTGCACGCGTTCATGGATGGCCGCGATACCCTGCCCACTAATGGCGCCGGATATCTCGAGCAGTTACAACAGAAGATGCGCGAATACAACTGCGGCAAGATTGCCACAGTAAATGGCCGCTACTATGCCATGGACCGCGACCGCCGCTGGGAGCGCATCGCCAAGGCGTATAACGCCATGGTCTTCGCTGATGCGGAGGGCGGCAAGCAGATCGATCCGGTGCAGGGGATGAAAGATTCCTACAACAAGGGAGTCACGGACGAATTTGTGATCCCGTTTGTCTGTACCGACAGTCACGGCCAGGCGCTCGCTGCGATCCGCGATGACGATTCCTGCATCTGCTTCAACTTTCGAGCGGACCGTGTCCGCCAAATCACCCGAGCGCTCACCCGGAATAGCGGCCTGAACGAAAAGGGGGGCAGCGACCTTCCCGGCGCGGCCGATCTCGATGCCACCATTCCGCGCGACCGCGTTCCGAAAAATCTACAATACGTCTGCATGACGCAGTACGACAAGAACTTCAGCCTGCCCGTCGTTATCCCACCCGAGTCAATGAATAACATCCTGGCCAACGTGATGGGCGGAATGAACATGCGCAACCTGCGCGTCGCGGAAACCGAGAAGTATGCGCACGTCACCTACTTCTTCAACGGTGGGGTCGAGCAGCCTTTCCCCGGTGAAGACCGAGTCATGATCCAATCGCCGAAGGTTGCGACCTACGACTTGAAGCCGGAGATGAGCGCCTCCGGCATTGCAGACGCTGTGGTAAAAGCTACCGAAGACGGGACCTTCGATGTGGTGATCGTGAACTTTGCCAATGCCGACATGGTCGGCCACTCCGGAAAGATCGAGCCCACCGTGAAGGCTGTCGAGACGGTAGATTACTGTTTGGGACGAATCGAAGCCGCAGTCCGGGCCAAAGGCGGAGCGATGCTGATCACTGCAGACCACGGCAATGCGGAAATGATGATTGATCCGGCTACCGGCGGGCCGCATACAGCGCACACCACGAACCCGGTGCCATTCATCGTTGTGTCCGAGAACTCGAAGCAGTTCACCTTGAAGCCGGGTGGGTCCCTGCGTGATATCTCACCGACCCTGTTAGGGATGCTGGGGCTGGATGAGCCGAAAGAAATGACCGGCGCGGATCTGCGGGAGTTCGCGAAGAACACGCGCTAGAAAACAAACCACAGGGGGCACCGTGCCCTCCCCCGAGCACGAATGCCCTCTGTGGTGAACAAACTCTCTAGTTCGACATCAATGCCGGAGCGGTAGCCAGCAACCCTGCTGCGAGTTCCAGATCGTGAAGGTCTTCGCGGCTGAAGTCCTGCGCAAAACGAGGATCGAGCCCCTTGCGCGAGATCTGGATCACGCCCACAACAGCAGAATCCTTATCCATGATGGGCACCGACATCAGCTTCTGAATCGGAGCGGGCGCTGCCGGCTCATCCAATCCATTCGCATCGGGCCTGATGGTTTCGAAGATGCTGGCGTGTTTCACGCGCGCAAAATTGTTGAATATTTCGGCCTTCTTGCTCAACGCCGTATGAGCAGCCACTGCCTTGCTGGAAAGCGGAATTGCCCCAGTGGTCCGCAAATGCTCCGGGAACACAAATCGGAGCAGGCCGCCTTCAAGCCGCAGGAGCGCGACTTCTGTATATTGCACCCGGAAAATCTTAGCCAGGACCATGCACAGGTCCATGGCAGACACTCCCTGGCCCAACACCGTCCCTAGCGGAAGCAGGTGCTCAGGAAGGACGATTTCTTCCATCATCGTTTGATCGTTATCTTGGGTCATAGATAGCTCGCACGACTCCGTGTCTTTCCGGAGAACATTCAATCTACCGCACTTTACACGCCACAAGGTACTTCCCAAAGTAACGAACGGGCCATAACTAAAGCCTTTGTTTTCAGGAGTCAAGCAAACTGCAGGCGCAGTTTCCCAAGATGCCTGGCACCAAGTGGCGCGACGAAAAACATCACTGATTGACAGATTTTGTCACGTCCCACATGGCCTCTTCCTTCTTGTTGATACACTCTTGTGCGTATGACTATTCCGACGCAGCCCAATGTCAAGCTCACAACCGATTCCACCTACCGGGAGAATTACGCGAACAGCGTGCAGATGCGCGTGAACATATGGGATTTCTTTCTCGCCTTTGGCACACTGCAGCAGCAAAGCGAAACCCAGGTCGAAATCCGCAATTTTCAAGGCATCTATCTCAGTCCGCAGCAGGCTAAAGCTCTCCTCGGACTTCTGCAGCAGAACGTAGCCGGATACGAAACGGCATTCGGCGAGATCAAACTCGATCCCCGTATGGGTCCGCAAGGCCCCGTGCACTAATGTCTTCGTAGAGACGTAGCGCTGCTACGTCTCTGCCCGTAGTGCTTGGGACGCCGAATCCTCAGTAGCGCCACATCCAGAATGATCTCTCGCACGCGCTCGAACCCGCACCCGGCCTTGGTGTTCGCGGTCACCCTGGTTGTCATATTCCTGCTCCATGCGCCCTTGCTGCAGCTTCCCTATTTCTGGGATGAAGCCGGTTACTACGTCCCCGCCGCACGCGACCTTCTGCTCACCGGCAGCCTGATTCCGCACACCACGGTTTCGAACGCTCATCCCCCGCTGGTCATGGCTTGGATCGCGCTTTGGTGGAAGGTCGTCGGCTACGCGCCTCTGGTGACTCGATCGGCGATGCTGGTTGTCGCGGCATTCTCGTTGCTGGGAGTCTTTCGTCTGGCCGAACGCGTTGCGAACTGGCGCGTCGCAACCGGCGCCACGATCTGCACGGCGCTGTATCCCGTGTTCTTCGCGCAAAGCTCTCTCGCCCAGGTGGATCTCCCCGCCGCGGGCCTCATCTTCTGGGGATTGTGGGCTTACCTCGAAGACCGCCCAATTCTCACGGCACTCTGGTTCTCCCTGGCTTCGCTCGCAAAAGAGACCGCAATCCTAGCTCCGCTTGCCTTGGCTTGCTGGGAAGCAGTGCGCGCACTGGCGCCGGGCAAGCACCCGATGCTTCAGTTGTGGCAGGATCCCACTACAAAGATCGGCCATCGGATCTTCAGCCTGCTGTTCCCTACGCTGCCGCTCGTGGCGTGGTATGCCTACCACTACTCCCGAACCGGGTACGTCTTCGGAAATCCGGAGTTCTTCCGCTACAATGTGGCGGCAACGCTTAGCCCCCTTCGGTTTCCTTTGGCTGTTCTGCTGCGTCTCTGGCAGGCATTCGGCTACATGCACCTATGGGTGCTGACGCTTCCGATGCTGCTCCTGCTTCTGCTCCCGCCAGTGCGCGATATGGAGGGTGACCGGCTTCGCATAGCAATGCCGGTCCAGGCTATTTTTTTCGTGGTGATCGCCACGTATGTGCTCTCCATGGGTCTGATTGGCGGCGCAGTGCTGGCCCGCTACATGCTCCCGGCGGTGCCACTCGTCATCATTCTTGCCGTATCCACGCTGCGGCGTCGGCTTCTTTACTGGGCAGCAACTGTGGGGATCGTCGCAGCCGCCTTCGTAGCCGCCTGGTTCTGGAACCCACCTTACGGGTTCTCGCCCGAGGATAATTTCGCGTACCGCGACTATATCGTCCTGCATCAGAATGCAGAAAGGTTCCTCGAAGCGCGGTACCCAATGGCTCACGTACTCACGGCGTGGCCTGCGTCGGACGAACTCACGCGCCCCTGGCTCGGTTATACAACCCGGCCGATGCAAGTCGTAAGAATTGAAGATTTCTCGCTGGAGCAGGTGCTCTCCTCCGCTGACTACCGTTCGCACTTCCAGGTCGCACTCGTATTCTCGACCAAGTACGAACCTCCGCGTCCCGTATTCGAGCGCTGGTCTGGTTGGGTGGGGCTGAAGCAAAGATTCTTTGGATTTCATCGCGACATCCCGCCCGCGTTTGCAGCGCGCGTTCTCGGCGGCCACATCGTGTTTACTGAGGAGCGCAAAGGGCAGTGGATCGCCGTGATTGAGATGGAACAATCAGAGATTCTGAATGCGAAAACGCAGGTCCCTCCTTCGCATCCCAGCGCCCGCTAACTGCGGAACATCGATACTCCGTCGTATAAGAATTATATCGCATTACGATATTTATACTAATTAGTAAACCTCCGAAAAGTCGATACACATCCAACTTGCAGAGGAGGATTTTATGGCAGCAGTATCATTCGAAAACCAAAATGCGGTAATTGTGCGATCGCGAGTCGACTGGGGCGCGATCTGGGCCGGGGTTTTCGCATTTATTGGGATCTGGTCAGTATTCGGGTTGTTGGGCGCGGCAATTTTCGCGAGCGCGGCCAATCCGCAGGCGGCCCAGCCTATCACAGGCATGGGATGGGGTATGAGTATCTGGGCAATCGTGCTCACCATCATCGCGATGTATGTTGGCGGACGGGTGACGGGTAGTCTGACGAGCATCGCCAACCGGCGCGAAGGAGTGTTGCATGGCCTGGCAATGTTCGGTTTGTCGGTTGCGGCAGCCCTGGTTATCATCGTGCTCGCCGGAAATGGCGTGAGCAGCACCGGCACGGAAGCGGCGGTACATAGCCCGTATCTGCTCGACGTAGCATCCGGATTGGGCTGGGCCGGTTTTCTGTCGCTGTTCTTCGGATGGTTGGCAGCCATGGGCGGAGCCTCATCGGGTGCGCAACAGAAGACAACTGTGGAAAAGAACGTTCAACCGATTCGCAATGTTGCATGACGAATGACGGCGCGCCGCCGGTGTTCCGAGTTGCTGCACCGGGGCGCGCCGCTCTTAATTCTCAGTTCTTACTTCTGCATCAGGTGACAGGAATGCGTCTTGATGACTAGCCATACGTCTTTACCAGCAGTCAGTTGAAGAGAATCTCGTGCCGCCAGCGTGAGATGGACTTCCATCTCGACGCCGCAATCTACGCGCGCCGAGACAATGACATCGTGCTGCTTCACAGAGACGATGCGGCCGCCGATAATATTGCGGGCACTGAGTCCGGCAGGCGGAGTGATCGCAAGAAGTATGTCACCGGCGCGAATCCCGATGCGCAAGGCCGATCCGGCCTGCGCCCGTAGGAGAGGGGTCTCGATCGTCGGACCACGCAGCGCTTCCCCATGGGCGTCTCCCCGCTTTACCAGCCTGCACATCATCGTCCCGCGCTCCGGGTGCACCGCTTCGACCACGGCATCCAGGATATTTTCAAACCCTGCAAGTTGCGCGACACTCTCCTGTCGCGGCGCTGCCATCACTTGGTGCGGCGGGCCCTGGGCTACGATGCGTCCCGCTTCCAGCACAAGCGCCGTGTCCCCAAGGGCAAATACCTCTTCGCGACTGTGCGTGACATAAAGAATTGGGATTTGATGGCTTAGATTCCATGCGCGCAGGTCGCCAATAATGCGTGCCTTGGTGGGTCCGTCGAGCGCGGCCAACGGCTCGTCAAGAAGAAGAACGTCGGGATCCGTGATAAGGGTTCTCGCCAGTGCTGTGCGCTGGCTTTCTCCTCCGGAGATCTCGCGAACGCCCCGTTCCGCCAGATGATCGATCCGGAACACCCGCAGCATAGCGGCCACTCGCCCACTCCTGTCTGCGGCACTGAGGTGATTCAAACCGTAACCCACATTGTCCTTGACGGTCATATGCGGAAACAGCGCAAGCGACTGAAAGACGTAACCAGTACGCCGGTTTGCCACCGGAATATTGATTCCGGAAGAGGAGTCGAAGAGGATTCGGTCGCCGACGGAAATGCGTCCGGAGCTTGGCCCAACGAGGCCGGCAATGCAATCGAGCAGCGTCGTCTTCCCTGCCCCTGATGCGCCGAACAAAATGGTGAATCCGGGTGCAGCCTCGAAAGAAACATCCACAGAGAATTGCGGAGCCGTATTCGAATACCGTTTGCGAAACTCGCAACGGAGAGATGTCCGCGCCGGTCCTGGAACAGGAGATGCCGCGGCTCGGTCTTCGGCTGGCGCGCGCGTCTGAGTCATTGCGCCCTATTTTACGGGATGGGCTGCCCATGCATTCCGATTCAGGCCATAAACAATGGCAAGCAGCACAAAGCAGAGAACCAGCAGCAGGAGCGCCGTTTGATTCGCGCCCGCGTAGTCCGACGCCTGCACCCGATCGTAGATGTCAATCGATACCGTGCGCGTGACGCCCGGGATATTGCCGCCAACCATCAATACGACACCAAACTCCCCCATGGTGTGCGCGAAACTCAACGCCAAGCCCGTGACGATCCCGGGCAGAGACAGTGGCGCAATGACTCGCGTGAACGTCCTCAACGGGGATGCTCCAAGGGTTGCGGACGCGGCGATAAGTTTGCGGTCCACAGCAGCGAATGAAGCCGCGAAAGGCTGAACCGCAAAAGGCAGACTGTAAAGAATGGAGCCAATGACGAGCCCCGTGAAAGTGAAGGCGAGAGTGTGTCCGGTGAGTGAAATCCACCAGCGCCCCAAAGGACTGCGCGGGCCGAGCGCGACCAGAACGTAAAAACCGAGCACGGTCGGAGGAAGCACAATCGGCAATGCCACCACCGCTTCTACGAGGAACTTCCACCGCCACCGAGAGAAAGCCACCCAGTAAGCGATCGGCAACCCTAAGACGAGGAGAACAGCAGAAACGGTGATCGCCAACTGTAGTGTCAGCCGGAAGGTTTGCCAGTCAATGGACATGGTTCGAGGGCTGAGTGTAACAAATCAGTCCTCGAAAACCGCTATTTGCTTGCGGGAGGGATAATGCCATTCATCCTCAGATAAACCACCATCTGCCCGTAATGATCGAAACCGTGCGCCGGGACCGACAAAATCAGTCCCAGTCTCGAGACGGAGCCTTCGCCGAAAGGGCTCTTCACCGTGCCCGTGAGATTGCTTTCATTGATGGTAGCAACAGCTTTGTGTACGTATTCAAAGGAGTCCTTCAGATACTTGATAATCTCAGCCTTGCTTGTCATCGATGCCGGCCCTGACTCATCTCCGATATCCACCGGGGGCCTCTGCTCCATGATGGCGGCGCCCAATTCATAATTCACGGCAGCGACGTGCTTGATTTGCTGTGCGAAGGTGCGAACGCCCTTGAACTCCCCGGTTGTCGGAGCAAAATTGAACTTATCTTCGGGCATCGTTTCCGCCGCAGGCACGAATTCATGCTCGAAGTTCTTTACGTTGTTTTGCAGCAACTCGGTGACCGAGCGCCGCTCTTCCTTTGGCGGCTTATTGCTCTGTGCGGATGCAATTGTTCCCAGTAGTAGTCCGCAAACGATCAATCTCATCGTTGTATTCATAGCTCCCCCTCTCAATCCCGCACCACGGCTGGAGTCATTGCCAATTCCGCCCCGGTAAGTCGATGGCGCCGAATGCTTGCGAGGCCCACCACCATAGCCAGCGCCGACCAGGCCAACGCTTCCGGTACGCCGTATCGTGCGGCCAGTTCTCCCCAAACCGCGCTGCCAATGGCCATTCCGCCTTGCAATACCAGCAGGTACATCGACAAGGCCCGGGCGCGCATCCACGACGGACACATGGTTTGTGCCACCACGTTGAAGCAGGCCAGAATGCCAATCCAAGCCGCACCCGCCGTAAACAATACCAGACACAACCATTCAAAGATATGCACTTGCCCGGCTGCGAACGTCATGATCGCAAACAGGATAGTGGCCCCCGCGACCAGACCGTCGAGGGAATAGCGCAATCGGAGCCGGGGCAACATCGCCGCACCAGACAAAGCGCCCAGACCGAAGCAGGTCAACAGGAACCCATATCCTTGCGCCCCATGGGGCTGACATACAACTGGCAGCAATGCCAGCAACGAGGTAGCACCAAAGCTGAATGCTCCCGTGCGAATCAAAACCGATCGCACTTTTGGTGCCCCGCGCACGTAGCGGAATCCTTCTGCAATCGCCTGCCAAACTCCGCGTGTCTCCAAAGGCTCATGTGCGGGACGTTTCCATCGATACAGGAACACAATCACTCCAAAGAACGATGCCGCATTCAGCAGGAACGACCATCCCGAACCGGCAGTCGCGACGACGAGACCACCGAGAGCCGGGCCGACTGCACGCGCTACGTTGAATCCAGCTGAATTCAAGGCCACGGCCGACGCATGCCGCTCGGCTGATACAACATCTGGCGTGATCGCCTGCCACGCCGGATCGTTCATCACCGCGCCCACGCCCATCAGGAACGTAAAAGCCAGCAGCATCCACGGACTCACCGCATTGAACAGCGTCAATACGCTGAGCGCTAAAGCCGCGACAACCATCCAACTCTGCGTAAAGAGAAGCAGGCGCCGCCGGTCCACCATGTCGGCAAGCGCGCCCGCGGGAAGGACCACTAAAAAAACCGGAACGGCCGCCGCAGCCTGCACCAGGCTCACCATCAGGGGTGAGACCGACAACTGAGTCATGAGCCAGCCCGCGCCCACGTTCTGCATCCAAGTGCCGGTGTACGAAACCACGGCGGCAATCCACAAGGAACGAAACAGCGGCTCACCGAGTGGGGCCCATGCCGGATCCGACCCGACGAATACTTCCCGACCGCAGGTACTGTGAATTGATCTGCCATACTGGACTTCCTCGGCTCCTCTGCGGTTTGATTCAACGCCAGCGGCAAGAACGGCCACTCCGAATCCTTCCACGCCCGGATCAGATAAATGATGACACCTGTCAGCAAGATGACTGCCGCATACCGCATTTCTTTCTGCCAGTTCTGCCGATTGAACAATATGAAGAGAAACCCCGCGCACGCCAGTATCGCTGGTAACGGATACAGCCACATCGGAACGGCCGTGGCAGATCCGGGCGCCGAATCCGCAAGACGATCAGCCCCACCGCCTGCACCAGAAACTGCAGAATCAGCCGAATCACCACCAGCGCCGCAATCGCGTCCTTCAGCCGCAGGAAGCAGAATGCCGCCGCCACGACGCCCAGCGCCAGCAACGAAACATGCGGAAACCTGTGTACGGGATGCAACCGCGCAAATGCCTTGAAGTAATTCCCATCTTTCGCCGCCGCATAGGGCACGCGCGAGTATCCCAACATCAGCGAGAATACCGAGGCAAATGCCGTGCGATCACAAGTCCGGTCACCAGCCGTGCCGCCCAGCCCCATACATCGCGCTGCATGAACAAAGACACAACATACAATCCGGTGTTGTTCTGTCCCCGCGTGCAGCATCTCCCGCCACGGCACGACCGCCAGGATGCAAACGTTCATCACAAGATATAGACAGGCGACAAGCAGAATGGAAAGCAGCAAGGCGCGCGGAATGTTCTTTCCCGGATCTTTGATTTCGTCTCCGAGGAAGCAGACGTTGTAATAACCCCAATAATCGTAAGTGGCGACCAGCATGGCCCCGCCCAGGCCGACGAAGAACTCGTGCGACAGACTTGAATGCGCCGGGAGGAAAATCGAATGCCAGCGCGGCATTGAAGTGCGTCAGCCCGGCGAAGATGATCCACCCGATCGTCCCCATCACTCCAAACCACAGCATCTTCGAGAGCCGCCGATGGCCGTGATCCGCCGGTACAGAAGCAACACTGTGAAAAGACAAATGACAATCGCAAAGGCAGTGCCAGGAGTCACGATCCAACTCATCTGCAGGTGCCCGGCCCAGGGAATGTGCAACTGCCGCATCGTGATGCGCGTACACCGTTTCCAGGCCAGGCCAGTAATAAGCGGCATATCCGGCGAGGCCAATGCATCCGGTAGCAATCGAGAGCGGAGCGCTGAAGGAAACCTGCCAGATAAACAGAAACGAAATCAGCCGTCCCCACTTCTGCGGACCGTAGATCTCTCGCAGATAGCGATACGACCCGCCCGACCCCGGCATGGCCGCACCCAGCTCCGCCGAAACCAAGCCGTCGCACACGGCAAGCAGCGCGCCGGCGATCCATCCCAGAATCGCCTGCGGGCCGCCCATCGCACCCACCACCAGCGGCATGGTGATGAACGGCCCCACGCCGATCATGTCAATCATGTTCAGCGCGGTGGCGCTCCACAGGCCCATGCCGCGGATGAGTCCGGGAGAGCACTGGATTTTTCGATGGAGTCCATGTTCGTAGAGACGTTGCCCGCAACGTCTTCTCATCCGACGAAGCATAGCCGTAGCAAGCTACGTCTCCACGGCATTGCGATCGTCTGCCCGCGCTCACCAGATTCACAAACAACCGCACCGCTCCCGGCACTCCCGCGGGCAACTGCCGGAAGAATGCGTATCCCGTGTAGATGTAAATCCCCTTGCCGTACTGTGCCTCGAGCAATCCGCCCTTCTGTTCGGCTTCGCCCGGATCGTGACAGGCCAGCAGCGGCTTGAAATGGTCGTCCCACTTATCCATGAAGTACAAATCCGCGCTCCTGCACCCAGCCCTCGAAGTCTTCTTCCGTAATCGTGTTTGGATAATGGAAGATTGGATTGTCGCGGCTCCAGAATCTGCACCGGAGCTTCTTCTACCGAAACTCGCGCCCGGCTCAAGTCCGCGGGATACGGCGTGAACTTTCCTTCATTAAAATCACCAGTGCTGGTGTTGTACTGCACGACCACCGTCCCACCTGCGGAAACAAAGTCCAGAAGCCTCTGGTTTTTCGCGATAATTTCTTTCTGCGTGTCATAGGCGCGAATGCCCAGGACAATGGTCCCGTACTGGCTGAGATCTTCGCTCGCCAGCTTCTCGGCAGGAATCATCGTCACGTTCATGCCGATCTGCTGCAGCACGGTCGGGAATCTCGTCCCCTGCGCCCATGATGTAACCGACCTTCAACTCATGCGGCACCTTGACGTCAACAATGCTCACGCGCTGCCGGGCAGGCTGGAAGTAGTAGAAACTCCCAAGATCCTCTCGAGTGACCAGCGTGTAACCCTCTGCGTATTTCTGCCCTTCCGCTTCGAGCACCGCATGTAAGGTAGTGCGGCCCTGCTGCAATCCTGCGGCGAAGATTTTGAAGCGCAGGCCTTTCTTCTCGCCGCGGCCGGTTGTGTCAACCGTGAAATGCTCAGGGTCGGATCGCCAGCCTTTTGGCAGTTCAAGCCGAAGTTCGCCGTGGATTTTCTTATCGATGTTACTGGTCACCCCGACGCTGACGGTGGAACTGGAACCGTTTTGCGTGGAGATCACCTGCGTTGCCGGCTCCAACATCACGGAAAATGCAGGGACGATGGCCAGAGTGCGGGAACGCTCTTTCCCGGACTCATCCAGAAAAGGAGTAACGACAGCCGCGGTCACTCCGTTGCGAGTGTGAAGCCCACCCGCGGCAATCGCCGAATAGTCCACGCGCGCTCTTAGGGCCGGAGGTGGAAACGGCAGTGTCGCATACTTCTCGTTGTCGATGTGATTGATGGCTTCGGTATTCGGATCGTCTCTGTGCCAGTATGGACGTGTGTAGGCGGTGCCTTTCGGCACACGCAACCGAAAATCCGCATGCAAATCGCCGTCCGGCTTGACTGTCTCAGCCTTGGTCTTCCCGTTAATCGTGGTCCATCCCGTCGGAACTTCGAGCCCGACGTGGTCAATCAGCAGCGGGACTTTTGAGCCATTATGAAATGTTACTGCGACCACGAATTCCTGCCCGGGCGATACAGTGGTAAGGGCATCGGCTTCTTTTGGAAGATGGGTGTTGTGGCCATCATGGGCGAAGACATTGGCTGCTACTGCGACGCCCAGCGCCAGATTGAGTGCAGTCTCGGCCTGCTGTTGTTTCGACGCAAAACGCGTGAGCAGGTCGCCTTTCGCCGGCGCGCTGACAGAGCTGTTCAGGATCTCCGACTCCACTTTCCTCAGTCCAGACACAACCTGCATCAGCCCCGGCGTCGGATCGGAGTTCGAAGTCGCGCCCGCAATCTGCCCCGCAATCTCGTTCAACTGCTGTTTGAGTTGAGGAAGCTTTTTCTCTTCCGCGCCCAACCGTGCTGCCAAACCTGGCAGCGTCTGATCGATTCCGTCGAAGAAACTCTTCTCATGCGCATCCTTGCCGGCAGCTGACGGAATCACTGAGTCATCGAGCTTATAAAATGTGAATCGATCTCCGGGTTCGACACTCCAGTTCGCCGCTCCTTGCGACATCTGGTGCCGCAATCCTTGCATGGCAAATTGTATGTATGACATTCCAAGCGCATCATTACGCTCGCCGGTATTGAACTTCACGGTCCACTGCCCATCCGGACACGTCATGGCACCCCAGGGACAAACATTCCCGCGGTAGAACTTCTTGGGCTGCCATGGCTGCAAGCCTTGCGCGATCTGTTCCGGGAAGCGCTTCGGATCTCCAGCAGCCCGGAATGCTTCCCTTGCCAGAATGGCCGAGGCCTGATGATTTCCATGCCCGTCACGATCCGTGCCGGAAAAACGCGCCACGAGCACATCCGGACGGAATGTTCGGATCACGCGCACCATGTCGCCGAGAGCCACATCGTGGCCGCCCCACTTCTGAAATGTCTCTTCGGCAGTTTTAGAGAAGCCGAAATCGGCCACACGCGAAAAGCGTTCCTGCACCCCGTAGTACTCATCCGAGGCGAGAAGTTCTTCGGTCCGCAACACGCCCAGTACGTCCGACAAATTGCTTCCGATCTTGTTTTGCCCGCCCTCGCCCCGGTTTAGCGTCATCAGTAGCGTGTCTACGCCATAGCCGCGGGATTCGAGCGTCAGCATCCCTCCGTCTTCATCATCCGGATGCGCCACAACCTGCATGAGCCGCGCAGTCGTGCCCAACCGCAGCAACTCCAAATGCAAGCCGGTGAGCCCTTGATCCTGCGGAATTGCGGGAGGAACTCCCTGATAGCGCAATCCCGGCGGCTCCGCCAGCACATGATCACCGGCAATTTGAGCCTGGGAGGACTGGCCAACGCGAGAATTCGTTACCTCACTCTTGCCACCATCTCCGGTCTGCGACAGAGCGGCCAGCGCAAAAAGAAACAGAAGAAACAAGGCTGCCAGATGGGAAGATAAGAATTTGTTGGCCTTCACAGGACAGCGGCGCGCCGGGCGCCCAGTCTGACTGGCGGGTTCGAAATGTCTCACGCTACAAGGATGGGGCCTGCAGTCGATTTGACGCAAATTTTTCACCCAGGATGCTCGCCACGGTTCGGCGACGTTATGCTCCGAATAACAACTCCCCTTCGCTGACCACCTGCAGTTCGATCCATCCCTCCAGAGGCAGGGAATCTACGGGCAGGCGATTCTGCCACAGGCTGAAGCGTAGCCGCAATCGGCTTGTCGCCGCGGAAGTAGCCGCGGAACTCCGCTCCTGTTGCGGAGTTGCGAGCAACCATACAAGCGGCAACTTGAATTCGAAATTTCGCAGCAACGCAATCTTCACATGATCATCGGGCTGCGACGACGAAGCCAACTCCCGCTCCGCCGACCCATTTTCAAGCTTCCACTCCGCCGCTCGGCACCCCCGAGCCGAAACATCCAACCTAAGCGTTCGCCGTGGGCGCGGTTCACCCGGGGCCCATGACTCCATATTTACTACGATTTCAAAATCTTCTTCGGGCACTTTCCCCGTGAAATCCAGGCGTCCGTACAAGCATTCGGCATCAATGCCGGCGTAGACCGCATCCAGCAGGAATTGCTTGCCATGCATGGCGCCGGCCCGCTGATCGGCCGTGTAAACCGCCGCGCCCATCCACTCGAAATACCTGACCTTATCGCCCGTGACTCTGGGATGGATGTAAGCCGTCTGCGGAACAAACGCCGGACGAACCTCCGCCCCGGTGATCGGCTGCGCCAGATAATCCGGCGGCGTCGCACCCAGTGCCTGATAGACGTTCGAAAGATGTTTTCGGTAGAGTTCGTCGAAATCGCGATCGTTGGCCGAATGATGCTCCGGGCCGTACCACCAGTTCCAGTCGCTCCCCTCTGCGATCAGAATTTCATCGAAGGCCAGCTTGCGTTGCGCTTCCGTAGCTCGCGCCGCATTCTGGGCATAGAACTCCCGGGCATGATGCAGGTAATCCCACGCGCGATTGTCTTCTGGAGCGCCGATCCAGACGTTGAAGTTGGCGTTGATCCACGATCCCGGCACAATAGAACTCATGCGGTTGAAGTCCTTGTGCCGCGCGATTGCTTCAGAGATCGTCACGGCTTCAATGCCCGGCTCGCGTTGCAGCCCGTCGTAAAAGCGCCGCAGGAACTCGCGGCCCGACTTTGGGTAATACTCCCAGGCATTCTCGCCATCGAGAATGATCGAAACCACCGCGTCGCGTCCCTTGGCCAGCACAGGACGCGCTGCCTCTTTGATGTTGTTGATGAGATGGCGGGCAGCCTCCGCCGGCGGCATACCCGAATACACAAATCCGATCAGGTCCGAAATTGTGTGATCGCGAAACACCAGATGCATCGCAGTCGAACCATTCTCGTAGCGATGAATGTTGTAGAGCCTGTCCGCGAGTTGCGATGGCAGATAGCCGTTCCCGTCACGGGCGAAGAACAGTCCCGTGCTGCGCCCCAGTACACCCTCATCGGTCGCCATCCACTGCACTCCCAGATTGTGCGCAATGGCGAGCACTTCCTCCGACACACTTCCTTCCGACGGCCAAATTCCCTTTGGGCGGACACCAAATACCTTTTCATGCAGTTCCAGTCCGCGCGCCAGTTGCTCACGCGCATCTTCCGGATGCCGAAATCGGTTCTGCGGTAGCTGTAAACCTGGCGTCGAAATTGCTCCAGCGCTCGTATCGCACAACAGCGGGAGAATCGGATGGTAAAACGGCGTGGCCGAGATCTCAATTGAGCCCTTCTTCGCCGCTTCGGCATGCGCAGGCAGCACGCGGCCGATCAATTCCGTCTCGCGCGCGATCACCAACTTCTGGTCATCAAGAGAGTAGTGATGCCCCTTCGTGATCAGCGCAGCGATATCTTTCTCTTCGAGGAAGAATTCGTCGAACCACCCAAGCTGAGAGAGCACCTGGAGGTCTGTGAAATCTTGCGGCTGAAAGAAACGATCGGCGCGCTCCGGATCACTTCCGTGCTCACGGAACCGCTCCCACAACTCGCGATACCGGGCATACCGCCCGATCACATTCTGCGCATTCGCCTGGAACAGGTATTGCAGCGCGAAACGTCGCTCGTCTTGCGACAGTTCCTTCGCCGGCTTGGCTGCAACCCTCAGGAAAGGATCCTGCGCCGTGCCGCCCGCATAATCCTGAATTTGCACCATCAGCGATGGCACGAGGTTGAAATTCTGATGCACGGCGGGAAACTCGTCGAGCAGTTTGACCATGCCGTAGTAGTCCTTAAGCGCATGCAGACGCACCCATGGCAAACGGTATTCGCCCGTGACCAGATCCTTATAAAACGGCTGGTGTTGATGCCAAAGAAGGATGACACGCAGGGACGGCATGACTGGCGCAGTCAGTCTAGCATGGACCTTAAGCGGATAACCCTCTTCTCAGCTCAAAGCGGCAAACGAAAATATGGGCGCTTCTCAGGCCTTTAAAGATCCCAAGTACGGAACGCTCGCCTTCATCATGTCGAAGTTCATTTCCACGAAGTAGTTCTTGATCCCACCCGTCTTTGCAGCAGAAAATATCTTCTTCCAATCGAGCGAATCCTGTCCGACCGGCGCAATTTTCCTGGCCTTGGCATCCCATCCTTGCACGTGCATCGAGATGAATCGTCCGGGATACTTCGTGAAATACTCCGCGGCGTCGTAGCCCTCGCTGATCGTGGAAACCTGAAACTGAAACTTCACCACCTTCGGATCGAGCAGTTCGAACAAAATGTCGTATGTCCGTTTGCCGTCAACCTTCGAGAGCTCGAACCTTTCGTTGTGAAGACCCTGCTGAATGCCGGCTGCGCTGGCCTTCTCGCCCATCTTGTTGTATTCATCGGCCGCGCGTTTCACATCGTCGATCGTCGGCTTCTCTGGCCCATCGAGGCTCGGCACAATCATTTGTCTAAGCCCTACATCTTTCGCCCATGCAATGCTGGCATCCTGATTTTTCCTGAGTTCGTCCATGCCGAAATGCGAACTAATGCACGACATGCCCGCGTCGCTCAGAATCCTCTTCAACTCAGCTCCGGAATACTTCGCGAGTCCTCCGAAGCCGAACTCGGCGTATCCCGCCGGGGAACACAGTTCGATCGTCTGAAAGCCGGCAGCAGCGAGCTGTTTAATCGCTCCGGGAAAATCTTTGGCAATACTTTCCCGCACCGGCCATGTCTGGCACCCGATCGGCATGCCTAATGGATTCGCGCGCAGATCGAGGATACCGGCTGACGCCAAACTGGCCGCTGCAACACAAACAGCAGAACTGGTTACGAAATCCCTTCTTGTAATTTCTGACATGAGACCCTCCACACGACCAATGAATGAAATCGCCCGCGACTCCCCTACAGATCCCAGCCCGCTCTCCGCTCCGGACGCACATATTTCTGCGCTGTGTCCAAGCTCGCCTTCAAGTTGGCACGATCCCAAGCAAGTTTCTCCCCCGTCAAGGCAGCCACATTCCCCAGCAGCAAAGATTCTGTGACCAGACCTTCGAATTCAAAGTTTCCGCCCGGCTTCACTTTGCCTCCCTTACATGCATTCAGCCACTCGCGCTCGTTTCCCGGCGAACGCGGCAGAGTTTTCGGAGGCTGCTTATACGCATCCATCTTTGACTGGGGAATCAGTTTCGGCTTGGCGCCGTTGAAGCCGCACAGGATCTTGCCGCGATCGCCAACGAACAGCAGGCCTTCTTCATCGTCTTCACTTCCCTGCCAGGGGCGATTTGCTTCCAGTTCCTCCGGTCGCGGTGGCTTTAGCCCCGCGTCATACCAGGTAAATTTCACCGGAGGCATATTCCCGCGCTCAGGAAACGAGTAGTGAATCATCGTCGCCCAGGGATAGGTTTCGGGGTAGAGGTCGGTCGAACTCGCTTCAACGCTCGTTGGCGCTTCAAGTTTCAGCACCCGAAAAATCGTGTCGAAACTGTACGATCCCATGTCACCCAGGGAACCGCATCCAAAGTCAATCCAGCCGCGCCAGGCAAAAGGCAGATAGGCGTGATTGAAAGGCCGGTTAGGGGCCGGGCCAAGCCACAAATCCCAATCGAGGTCATCCGGCACCGGTTGTGTTTCCTTCGGACGTTCCACCGCCTGAGCCCAGAACGGACGGCTCGACCAGTTGTGCACTTCGCGCACCGGTCCGATGGCGCCATCCCAAATCCATTCGCAGAGCAAGCGGGTGTCTTCTGAAGCTTGATTCGCGACGGCAATTTGCGTGGCGACTTTCGTCTCCTTCGCGATCTCGGCGATCCGTCTTGCCTCGTAAATGGTGTGCGTCAGGGGCTTCTGGCAGAAAACGTGTTTTCCCTTCTTCATCGCCGCTCCAGAAACAGCGGCATGCAGATTGTCGGTGGTACAGACGACTACCGCATCCACATCTTTCTGCTTTTCCAGCAATTCGCGGAAATCGTTGTACGCAGCGCATCCGTGATACTGTCCCGACCGTTTTTGAGTGCCGTAGTACGCCTCGACCACTTTCTGTGCCGGTTCCCGTCCCGCAACACCGCCGGTGACCTGCAAGGCATGAGTGAGCGAGATGGGCTGATCAGGACTCAACCAGTCCCACCCGCTGCTCGCGCCCAACAATTCGCGCACCGATTTGCAGAACTCATGTGAATCCCATTGCGGATAGTCTGAGGCGCTCTTCATCACATCGCAGACTGCAACACCCTGGACATCGGGCTCCTTCAAAACTTTCAACATGACGCGAAATCCCTGTGCTCCGACACCAATGAACGCGACATTCACCTTGTCGCTCGGTGGAATGAAGCCCACGCCTCCCAAAACACGTCGCGGCACAATGGTTACTCCTGCCGCGGCAGCCGCCGCTTGTCCGATGAACTCACGCCTGGTCGAGCCCTTGCCCATCCCGTTCCGAGTTTTCATGGTGCCTCCCTGAAAATGGCCGAACTGCTTCCGACGAAAACTTTCCCTGCTTGGGGAGCAACGGGATACTGTAATCGAAGCGGCGCCCCTCGACGGCGAAATCCTGCAAAGACGCCTAAGGTATTCCTCCATGCGGAATACCCGTTCGCCGAAATTGACCGTGCCTTGAATTCGTTCTAAAGTGACGCCGACCAGTAATCTTCCGGTAAACTAGCCTCCTCACCATGTCGCCTGAAAGCTCCACGATCGCCGCCAGCCCACAACTGCTCACAGAACAAGACCTCTATCTTTTCAACGAGGGAAGCCACTATCGCATATACGACAAGATGGGCGCGCATCTCGCCTCGCACAATGGCCAGAATGGCGCCATCTTCAGCGTGTGGGCGCCGAACGCGCGCACGGTAGCCGTCGTCGGAGATTTCAACGGTTGGGATCCCAAAACTCACCGGCTTCAGCCGCGCGGCTCTTCGGGCGTGTGGGAAGGCTTCATCCCGGGCGCCCATCGTGGTTCTATGTACAAGTTCCACATCGAATCGAACCGTCACGGATATCGCGTCGACAAAGCCGATCCTATCGGCTTATGGCACGAGAAACCGCCACGTACCGCCTCCTGCGTATGGGACCTCGACTATGAATGGAACGACCAGGAGTGGATGCAGAAGCGCGCCGAACGCAATTCACTGAGTGCGCCGCAGGCCACCTACGAAGTCCATCTAGGATCCTGGATGCGAGTGCCCGAAGAGCACAATCGTCCCCTGACCTACCGCGAAACGGCTCCTCGCCTCGCTCAGTATGTGGGCCAGATGGGATTCACTCACGTCGAATTCCTGCCTGTGATGGAGCATCCCTTCTACGGTTCCTGGGGATATCAAACGACGGGCTATTTCGCTCCTACGTCGCGATACGGCACCCCGCAGGATTTCATGTACCTGGTGGATTATCTGCACCAGCATGGCATCGGCGTAATCCTTGACTGGGTCCCTTCGCATTTCCCGAGCGACGCGCATGGTCTCGCGTACTTCGACGGCACTCACCTCTACGAGCATGCCGACTCTCGCCAGGGATTCCATCCCGACTGGAAGACTCACATCTTTAATTACGGACGGGCCGAGGTTCGCAGCTTTCTGATGTCGAGCGCGATGTTCTGGTTCGACAAGTACCACGTGGACGGGCTTCGCGTAGATGCCGTCGCGTCGATGCTGTACCTGGATTACTCCCGCAACCAGGGGGAATGGATTCCCAACAAGTTTGGTGGTCGCGAGAATCTCGAGGCCATCGACTTCCTACGCCGCTTCAACCAGGAAGCCTATAAAGAGCATCCGGAGATTCAAACGACTGCCGAGGAATCCACCAGTTGGCCTATGGTCTCACGGCCGGTCTATCTCGGTGGCCTCGGCTTCGGCATGAAGTGGGACATGGGCTGGATGCACGATACCTTGCGCTATTTCCAGAGCGATCCCATTCACCGCAGGTATCACCACAACGACCTCACGTTTCGCATGCTGTACTCGTGGCATGAGAACTTTGTGCTGCCGCTTTCTCATGATGAGGTGGTGCACGGCAAAGGATCCTTGATCGGGAAGATGCCCGGCGACGAGTGGCAGAAGTTCGCCAACCTGCGCCTGCTGTTCGGCTATATGTACGCCCAAGCTGGCAAGAAACTGCTCTTCATGGGTTGCGAGTTCGGGCAGGTGCGGGAGTGGGCGCACGACACAAGCTTGGAGTGGCACGTGTTGCAGTATCAGGTTCACCGCGGGGTGCAGGCCTGGATGGAACAATTGAACCGGTTTTATCGCACCGAACCTGCCATGCATGTGTTCGACAATAATCCGGCTGGGTTTGAATGGGTGGACGCCAACGATAATGCCAGCAGCACGGTCTCCCTGTTGCGCAAGAGCACGAACGCACAGGACACGGTCCTCGTAGTGTGCAATTTCACCCCGGTACCGCGTGTGGGATACCGTATCGGCGTGCCTCACGGCGGCTACTGGCGCGAGATGCTCAACAGCGATGCCCGCGAATACGCCGGCAGCGGCATGGGCAATCTCGGCGGCGTTCACGCGGAAGCCGTAGAGATGCACGGGCGGCCTTATTCATTGAAGCTGACCTTGCCCCCACTATCGGCGCTTTTCTTTAAGGCCGCATAGCGTCTAACAATCGGGCGTGATGAACGTCACGGCGCGATTCCGCGAAACGTTCCTAAGCGCTTGCCTACTCCGAAGGTACAGGCTGCCCATCCTGCAACTTCTCCAGTATCATCGGGCCCAACTGCGAAACGCTGCCGGCGCCTAGTGTTAGGACCATATCTCCTTCCTGCGCCAAAGAGGATACGGCATCGATAGCAGCGGGAAATGAACTCACATACTGAACCGTCTTACCGCTCTTTTCGCGAATCTGGTTCGCTAGAATAGCGCCTGTGACCCCTTCAATCGGCTGCTCGCTGGCCGCATAGATATCGAGCACTGAGACCGAATCGGCATCGCCGAATGCAATGGTGAACTCCTCCATCAAGTCGCGAGTGCGGGTGTAGCGATGGGGTTGAAAGATCACGTGAATCTTGCGAAATCCGCACTGGCGCGCCGCAGCGAGGGTGGCTTTGATTTCCGTCGGATGGTGTCCGTAGTCATCAATGACACTGACGCCGGCAGCGCGTCCCTTGAGTTGGAAACGCCGATCGACTCCACGGAACTGATCGAGGGCCGAGCGGATCGCATCCACAGGCACATCGAGGCCGACACCAACGGCGATTGCCGCCGTCGCATTCAGAACGTTGTGTGCGCCAGGAACGTGCAGCGTGAAGTCACCAAGGTCCCTCTTCTGATAGGTGACATGAAAGCGGCTATACGGACGCGAATCGCCGCTGCCGTCCCGCTTCGTTTCCTCCGACTTGATCAGAAAATCCGAGCCCCGCTTGGTGCCGTACGTCACCGTTCGACGCTGAATGTGGGTCAGAAGCTTGCGCAGCAGCGGATCGTCGTTGCAAGCCACGATCATGCCGTAGAACGGCACGCGATCCATGAACTCGATAAACGTATTCTTGACGTCGCGCATGTTGCGGTAGCAATCCATGTGCTCACGGTCAATGTTGGTCACGACCGAAAGAATTGGAGACAACTTGAGAAACGACCGGTCGCTCTCATCGGCCTCGGCGACGAGATACTGCGATTTTCCCAGGCGAGCGTTGGAACCCATGGCATCGACGCGCCCGCCGACAACGACTGTCGGGTCGAGGCCACCCGCGGCGAGTACGGCCGCAACCATGGAAGTAGTCGTGGTCTTGCCGTGCATGCCGGCGATCGCGATGCCGTATTTCAGGCGCATCAACTCCGACAGCATTTCTGCGCGCTGAATGACCGGAAGATGCAGCTTGTGCGCTTCCGTGACCTCAGGATTATCTTTGGCAATCGCAGAACTGGTTACAACGACTTCGGCACCGACGATGTTCTCGGCGCGGTGCCCTTCGTACGTAATTGCGCCAAGACCGGCAAGCCGCTGGGTGACAGCGGAACTCTTCAGGTCGGAGCCGGAGACTTTGTAACCGAGATTGAGCAAGACCTCGGCAATGCCGCTCATGCCGATGCCGCCAATGCCTACGAAATGAATGCGCTGAATTTTTGCAAACATATTAAGAAAGTGGCCAGTGGTTAGTGGCTACTAAAACTTTTCAATGCTAATGGCCTCTTCGATTCCCGCGACCCTTACCGCCATCTTTGCGATATCACTCGCGGCGTTGGGATGCGATAGGGCTCGGGCGGCTTCGCTCATCTGGCGCAATCGGCTTGCATCCTGCAGCAAGGCTGCAATGGTCTCGGCTAACCATACTCCTTCCAGCTTCGATTCTTCCACGACGACTGCCGCACCATGCCGCGCCAGAACTTCGGCATTCACGCGCTGGTGATCATCTGCCGCGCGCGGGAAAGGAACGAAAACAGCCGGCTTCCCTGCTGCGGCGATCTCCGCGACCGTGCTCGCACCCGAGCGGCATACAACCAGATCAGCTCGCGCAAACGCTCCCGGCATGTCTTCGATGAACTTGAACACTTCCGCCGACTCGGGGTGCGACTGGTACGCGGCCAGGGCGTCATTATAGTCACGCTCACCGGTCTGATGAATGATGTGAATTCCCGGTGCCTCTCGCTGTAACACCGGCAAACACCGAAACACCGCGTCATTAATGGCATGCGCGCCCTGGCTACCGCCGAATACGAGAACGGTGGGAGTTCCTCCGCGCTTCGGTGGAATCTCAAAGAACGCCTGCCGCACGGGCACGCCTGTCACTTCGGCGTGCCGAAAATACTTTGCCGTCTCTTCGAAGTGCACCGCCGCGCCCGAGACAAACTTCGCGACCATACGATTGGCAAATCCCGGTACGACGTTCGGCTCGAATGCCAGCGTCGGGATGTGCTTCAGGACAGCCGAGAGCATGGCCGGGCCTGAAGCATATCCGCCTACCCCGATCACGATGTCGGGCGCAAACTCGTTCAGCATGCCTCCGGCTTGCCAAAGAGCGCGCGGCAGATCCAACGAAGTCTTCAGACGAGTGACGAGGCTGACATTTTTCAGCGCGCCCACTCGAACCAGTTGCAGTGGATATCCCGCGGCGGGAACCAGGCGGTTCTCAATGCCGCGCGCCGTCCCGATGAACATCACTTCGGCGGCATAGCTCTTCTTCAGCTGATTGGCGATGGCGAGCGCCGGGATGACGTGCCCTCCCGTGCCTCCGCCTGCAATAATCGCGCGCATGTGCTGACTATAAACTACGCTTGATTTCAGATTGAAGATTTCAGATTGAAGATTTCAGAGTGCAGGTTGAATACGCAGGTAATCAAATCTGCAATCGACAGTCGGCATCTGAAATCGGTTTCACTCGGCCTGCTTGGTGATATTGAGCAGCACGCCGATGCAGGCGAGGGTGACAAACAGCGACGATCCGCCGTATGAGACCAACGGCAGCGGGATGCCTTTGGTGGGCATCATTCCCAGTACGACGCTGATGTTGATGAAGGCCTGCAACACGACCATGCTGGTGATTCCGACTGCGAGATAGCGTCCGAAAAGGTCGCCCGTGCGCCAAGAAGCGCGCATTCCGCGCCAGAGAAAGATCGCAAACAACGTGACCACGAAGAGCGCGCCGACCAGGCCAAGCTCTTCTGCCGTGACAGCGAAGATGAAATCCGTGTGCGGCTCGGGAAGATAGAACAGCTTCTGCTTGCCTTCCATCAGCCCGGTTCCCGTAATGCCGCCTGTGCCCACCGCGATCAGCGACTGGATGATGTGGAATCCGGTCTTCTGCCGGTCCGCATAGGGATTGAGGAACGCGAGAATCCGATCGCGCCGCCAGGCCACGTGGAAGATCAGGACATAGAGAACCGGTAGCGAGGCGGCGAAGGCATATCCGAAGTAGCGAATCCGCATGCCCGCGACGTAAAGAATGCAGGCGGCGATTCCGGCGCAGGCAATCGCCGTTCCGAGGTCGGGCTGCAACACGATCAGTCCGAGAAAGACGAGCACGGGTGCAGCCGCCGGCACGAGCGTGTTGCGCACGTCGTCTATCGTTTTGAGGCGGCTCTCGAGGAAGTATGCCAGAAACAAGATAAGCGCGGGTTTTGCCAGCTCCGACGGCTGGAACGAAAAACCGCCAGCGTGAATCCAACGATGGGTATTGTGCGAGCGGTCGAGGAAAAAGACCGAAATCAGCAACAGCGTGGTCAGCCCCATAAAGGAGAACACCAGCGCCGGATGCCTGTACCGCTTGTAATCCAGCTTCATGGTGACCACCATCGCGATGAGCCCCGCGACGGCCCAGATCAGTTGCTTGGAAAGGAAGGCGTAAGGCGATCCGAAGCGCTCTCGTGCCATGACCGCCGAAGCGGAAAAGACCATCACGAGTCCGACAAAAACCAGCAGCATGGTGACGGTAAACAGCCAGCGGTCGACACTCACGCGCTTCGCCATGGGACACCTATTTCACCACGGAGCGCTGAGGAAGGATTGTGATTGTGAAGTGGAGGCTGTTAACGGTTTTGGTTCCGGGCGCTCTTCAGGCTACTGGGTTCCCTCCGCGAGGCTCTGCACAATTTCTTTAAAGACCTTGCCGCGGTGCTCGTAGCTCTTGAACTGGTCGAAGCTGGCGCAGGCGGGGGCGAGCAGGATAATGTCTCCGCCTTGGGCTACGGCGTTGGCCTTGCGCAGCGCGTTCTCGAGGGTTTCAGCATGGACGAGTTCCGGACCGCCGTCTTTCGCAGTAACGATCTGGGATTCGATCTTGGCTGCCGCCGCTCCGATTGTGTACACGCGCTTCACCCGTTTGCGCAGCAGGTCGTTGAGCACGGTATAGTCACTGCCCTTGTCCTTGCCGCCGAGAATCAGATGGATGTTCGACGGGAATGACTCCAGGGCCTTGATTGTGGCATCGACGTTGGTGGCTTTCGAGTCGTTGTAGTAGTCCACACCTTTGATGGTGGCCACGAATTCCAGACGGTGCTCGACTGCTTTGAAGTCGCGCACGGCCTGACGGATCTTTTCTGGCGCACATCCCATCAGCAGTCCCGTGCACACGGCGGCGAGAACGTTTTCAAGGTTGTGTGCGCCTTTGAGTGGGATTTCGGAAACGTGCAGGATCTCGCGCTGACCGCTCTTGTCCCGGAAAAGAATCTTCTCTTCGCGTACCCACGCCCCACGTTGGACTTCACCCTGGCGGCTGAACCAGAACAGTCTCGCGCGAGTGCGCGCGCCCATTTCCACGCAAGTCGGATCATCCGCATTCAGTACCGCGAAATCGTCCTCCTGCTGGTTCTCAAAAACGCGGGCCTTGGCGTTGGCGTAAATCTCGAATGTGCGGTGACGGTCGAGATGGTCCGGCGTGACGTTGAGCACCACCGCAACCCTCGGACGGAAATTCTGAATTGTCTCCAGTTGGAAGCTTGACACTTCGAGGACGATCACGGTCTCGGGCTTGGCGCGCTCCGCGAGCGAGATCGCCGGAGTCCCGATGTTGCCGCCGACCAGTGTCGAAAATCCTCCAGCGGCCATAATATCTCCGGTAAGTGTCGTGGTGGTAGTTTTGCCATTCGACCCGGTGATGGCCACGATCGGTCCCGGCAGGAACTCGGCCGCAAGTTCGATTTCTCCGATGACACTTTCGCCGAGCGACCGCGCCTGCACCAGCGGCGGCGCATCGACCGGCACACCCGGCGAGACGACGATCAAATCCTGGCCGCGGAAGGTGCGCTCGCCATGTCCACCAGTCTCGACCGTGATGCCATGGTCAAGCAGTACGGGAATTTCGTTGCGCAGTTCGTCACCGCTCTTGGTATCAGAGACAGCCACCCTGGCGCCGCGATTCTTGAGAAACAAAGCCGATGCGACCCCGGACTTGCCGAGGCCCACGACCAGCACGCGTTTTCCGTTCAGTTCTATCAAAACAGTTTCACCACAGAGGCGCCGAGTCACTGAGAAAGAACTTTCTATTGTATTTCCTCCGTGACTCCGTGTCTCTGTGGTGACCAGGCCCTATCTCAGTTTCAAGGTCGTCAGCGCGAACAGGGCGAACACCAGCGAGGCAATCCAGAAGCGGACGATCACCTTCGATTCCGACCACCCCAGCAGCTCGAAATGATGGTGGATGGGGGCCATCTTGAAGATGCGTTTCTTGCGCAGCTTGTACGATCCCACCTGCAGAATCACCGAGAGTGCCTCGATTACGAATACTCCACCGATGAACGGCAGGAGGAGTTCCTGCTTGATGATCACAGCGATCGTGCCGATCGCTCCGCCCAGCGCCAGCGACCCTACGTCGCCCATAAACACTTCAGCCGGATGTGCGTTGTACCAGAGGAATCCGATGGAAGCACCGACCATGGCTCCGCAAAAGACCGTCAATTCGCCGACCTGCGGCATGCGTTGCAATTCCAGGTACGTGGCGAATGTCGCGTGACCGCTCACGTAAGTAAGGACGGTCAGGGCTCCGGCGGCTATCACGGTGCATCCGATCGCCAGGCCATCGAGCCCATCGGTGAGATTCACGGCATTGCTCGAGAACGTGATCACCAGCGTCACAAAAATCATGAAGGGCAAGAACGCCAGCGGCCAGAGATGCGGGTTGCGCTCCAACGCTCCGACCACAAGATCAGGATGGAATTGCTTGAAGAATGGCACGATCAGCTTGGTGGAGTACATGCCATACGTCTGCATGGCGATCAACATGGACGCGATCACGATTCCGGTCGCGATCTGCAGTCCGAGTTTCGCGCGCGCAGTCAGGCCCAGGTTCCGGCGATGTGCAACCTTCGTATAATCATCGGTGAATCCGATCGCGGCATAAGCGATGGTCGCGAATACCGCGATCCACACGAAACGGTTGCTCAGATCGGCCCAAAGCAGGGTTGGAACAACGATGGCGATCACGATCAGCAATCCGCCCATTGTCGGCGTGCCGGCTTTCTTCTGATGGGCTTTCGGTCCTTCTTCGCGAATATACTGGCCGATCTGAAAATCACGCAGGCGATTGATGACTAGCGGACCCACGATAAGTGCGGTGAAAAGTGCCGTGAGACTGGCGAAGGCAGTGCGGAACGTTACGTATCGGAAGATGCGGAACGGAGCAACGTAGTGTTGCAGTTTTAAGAACAACAGCCAATAGAGCAATCAGCCTCCGACGACACACAAGCTCTCAGCCATCAGCTATGACGCGCGGTTAGCGGTTGGCATTAGGCCAGTAACACTCATTCGTATCTAATTCCGATTGGTGATCCGTGCTTTCCACGTTTCCAGAGCTTTCTCGAGCTTCACTCCGCGCGAGGCTTTCAGCAGCACCACATCACCTTCGCGTGTTTCGCGGGCTAGCCACTCGCCCGCTTCCTCCGGAGTGGCAAGAAATTCTGCTCGCGTTCCTGCTTGCTTTGCTCCATCCACCAGCGCCTGCGCCAAGCCGCGGATTCCGATGAGCACGTCGATCTTCTTTTCCGCAACGTGCCGGCCGGACTCACGATGAAGGTTCTCCCCTGCCGGTCCAAGTTCGAGCATTTCTCCCGCGACCACGATGCGACGTGCGGCCTTCATTCCCGCCAGAGCATCGACCATTGCGTTGAGCGCCTTCGGATTGGAATTGTAGCAATCGTTGATGACCGTGATGTTACCCAGTTGGAGAACCTGCCCGCGTTTATCAGTCGGGACGAGGCTCGCAAGAGCTGCGGCGGCATCGGCAAGTTTCATACCGCGAGCGAGCCCAACGGAAACGGCCGCCAGTGCGTTCAGGACGTTGTGCTCACCGACCAGCGGAAGGGTCGCGTGCTCGCGCCCACCGGTCGTGATGACGTCGAACTCGGTACCGTCCGCTCCGCAGGATCGTACGTTCTCGGCACCCACGTCCGCAGTGGCGTGCCTGCCGTAGGTGATCACCCTGCCGGCGAAGCCACGGCCAAACTGCGAAACGTATTCGTCGTCCGCGTTGAGGACGGCGGTGCCGTTTGCTGGAAGGGATTCGATCAGCTCGTACTTGGCGCGGGCAATTCCGGCAAGCGAATCGAAAAATTCGAGATGCACGGGAGCGACGTTCGTGACCACACCGATTTCGGGCTGCGCGATTTTCGCCAGCGCGCGAATCTCTCCGGCATGCGACATGCCCATCTCAATGACGGCTAGATCATGTTCGGGTTCGAGCTTGAGCAGCATGAGCGGCAGGCCGAAATGGTTATTGAAATTGCCTTCGGATTTTAGAACGTGGAATTGGGATGCGAGGACGTGCGCGATCGCTTCTTTGGTCGTAGTCTTCCCCGCCGAACCCGTAACGCCGATCAGCGGTTTGCCCCAGAGGCGACGAACTGTTGTCGCCAACATCTGCAGGGCAGTAAGTGTGTCTTCGACTGCCAGGAGCCGAATGTGTTCTTTGTATCGCTGCAGTTGATCCGTACGCACCACCGCTGCGACGGCTCCGCGCTCCAGAGCCGCCTTAACATAATCATGGCCATCGAGACGTTCCCCTTTGACCGCGAAGAATAGCTGCCCTGGGCCAATGGTGCGGGAATCGATGGAATATCCTTCCGCTACCGCTTCTCCGTGGTTCGTAGCGCCGAGAAATTCCGCGATTTTGGAGAGCCTGAGTTTCATGCGTTCGGCTCCGCAGCCTGGCAATCGTATCCGTTCGCTTTGAGGACCTCGCGAGCAACTTCAATATCATCGAAAGGATGCGAGCCTTCCCGAGTGACCTGCGTTTTCTCGTGCCCCTTCCCCGCAAGCAGCACGATGTCCCCCGGACGCGCTTCTCCGATGGCGAGAGCGATGCTTTTGCGGCGATCGACTTCGACGGTGTACTTCGTTCCAGTCTTCTGCAGTCCGACGAGAGCGTCGTTGATGATGGCGCGCGGATCTTCGCTGCGGGGATTGTCGGAGGTCAGCACGACGAAATCGCTTCCCTTACCAGCGGCCTCGCCCATCAAGGGGCGCTTGGCGCGGTCACGATCGCCGCCGCATCCGAAGAGCGTGATCACTCTCGCCGTCCCTCCACTCCGCGTAACGAATTCGCGGGCCAGAGAGGTGAGATTGCGCAGCGCGTCATCTGTGTGGGCATAGTCAACGACGACGGTAAAGGGTTGGCCGCAGTCCACTCGCTGGAATCTGCCGGGGACGTGCTGAAGAGAGCCCACTCCGCTGGCAATGTCCCGCGACGTACAGCCACGGGCAAAACAGGCCGCTGCCGCCGCCAGAATGTTGTAGACATTCACGCGCCCGATCAGAGGAGAGAAGACCGCAATGTTGTCTTCAGGAGTGGCCAGATCGAAGCGAGTACCGCGCGGCGCGATATCGACGTTTTCTGCATGGAAGTCGCCGCGATCCCAGCCGTAACTTAACAGCACCGAGCTTCGCTTGCGGCTGAAGGACGCGAGCTTCACGCCGTATTCATCATCCAGATTTGTGACTGCGGCGCGCGGCGGGTCCGTGCCGCATCCTTCGAACAGGACTCTCTTCGCAGCGAAATACTCATCCATCGTGCGGTGATAATCGAGGTGATCGCGCGTCAAATTCGTGAAAACGGCGACGTCAAATGGAATTCCGAAGACGCGCTGTTGTGCGAGAGCGTGGGAAGAAACTTCCATCACGGCATCGCTTGCACCCTGTCCGACCGCTTCGCTGAACAGACGAGCGAGTTCCAGAGCCTCGGGGGTTGTGTGCGGCGCGGGATACACACGTCCAACGACGTGATATTCGATCGTCCCGATCAGGGCGCTCTTTTTGCCCGCAGCGCTCAGGATCGCCTCGACCAAAAACGCGGTTGTGCTCTTCCCGTTGGTCCCGGTGATGCCGGTAATTGCGATGCGTTCAGCCGGATGCTTGTAGAAATTCTCACTGACACGCGCCAGGGCGCGGCGGCCGTGAGGAACCAGGGCCCAGGCCACTCCTTCTCGCGGCTTTTCCGAGGGGGACTCCGTAACGACTGCCACTGCGCCCGACTTGATCGCCTGGTCAATGAAGCGGTTCCCGTCGGAACTCTCACCCTTCATGGCGACGAATACACTTCCGGGCTTCACGCGGCGCGAGTCATATTCCACACTGGTGACGTCCGGATTTCCCGATTGACTGAGAAACTCCACGCCATCCAGAAGATTTTGGAAAGTCATTGCAGGAAATTATTGCACGAGTGATGCAGTTCTCAGTTCGCGGTGATCAGTTCTGAGAAGTTGTGTCCCAATTCGTTTGGGAAGCGCCCGGCGCCGGCATGCCGCTCACGCCGGCGCCAGATGCGGGCTTTACGGCCCGAGGGACGGCACAGATTACTCTTCCGCTTCATCCTGAGATGACATCCCATGGATCGAGATATCCCGGTGCACGGACTCACACTGGTTATTACTTCGGTCATGTTCCGCCTATGGGGATCGCACGCTAGATTAGCGCTATGAGCACCGGAACCGGTCAAGCGAAATATCGCTGCATGCAGTGCGAACAAGTTGAGCGAGAGTGCCAGTGCGAGAAGTACTGCTGCTTATGTCAATCGGTTATCGACGTTCGCATCTGTGATGATGGGCTAATGTACTGCGAGCCCTGCCGCAAAGCCTGCGACTACAAGACCTCCGACTAGCTGCTCTGGGTCACTTCGGAGGGCGCCCTAATTCTAACTACCTCGCCGTCGATGGCAGCATCTTTCCCATACCGCATCTTCCCTCGCGAGTTCAGGGATTCTCCCATGTGTCGAAGAATAACGATTCTCCTAAACTGAAAGGTTCGGTTCCTTGGCAACCGAGGCTCTTTTGCGCGAGAATAGACCGTTTTTGCTCTGAGCCTTATTTTCGGGCCCGGTTAGGAGAAGATCCCCCAATGGCGACAACCATGCACGTCAGCGACGTAGCCGAGTTGCTGAGCGAAGGCCGTACTCACTTCAATTTATCGCCGGCATTACTGGTTGAACATTCGATCCGGCGGGACGAAGCGAAGATGGCCTCCAACGGAGCCATTGTCGGATATACCAACCGCACCGGCCGTTCCCCCAAAGACAAGTTCATCGTGCACGACGAGATGACGGCGCATACCGTGAATTGGGGCGCGGTCAATGTTCCTTTTGAACCGGCCAAGTTCGATGCCCTCTATGCGCGCGTGATGGAGCACCTGCGTGGCCGGGAGCTTTATGTGCAGGATCTTTTCTGCGGTGCGGACCCGGCGTATCGGCTGCCCGTACGCATGGTGAACGAATATGCGTGGCACAACCTGTTTGTGCGGCAATTGTTCATCCGTCCGACGACGCAGGAATTGAGAAATCACCATCCGGAGTTCACGGTCATTTCGGCGCCCGAGTTTAAGGCCGATCCGAAGCGTGACGGGGTGAACTCGGAAGTATTTGTCATTTTGAATTTCATGCGGCGCACGGTCTTGATTGGCGGAACGTCGTACGCCGGGGAGATGAAAAAGACGATTTTCAGCATTATGAATTTTCTCTTGCCGTCCAGGAATGTCTTCCCCATGCACTGCTCGGCTAATGTCGGGCACAACGGCGTAAGCGCGCTCTTCTTCGGGCTCTCGGGAACGGGCAAGACCACGCTGTCGGCGGACCCATCCCGGGATTTGATCGGGGACGACGAACATGGGTGGAGCGCCGACGGCGTGTTCAACTTTGAAGGCGGGTGCTACGCGAAGTGCATAAAATTGTCGCAGAAGAATGAACCGCAGATCTGGAATGCATTGCGCTTCGGCTGCGTGCTTGAGAATGTCACGCTCGATCCCCAGACGCGCATCCCGGATTACAACGACGATAGCAAGACCGAAAACACGCGCGCCGCATACCCGGTGGAGTTCATCGAGAACGCCGTGATCCCCGGGATCGGCGGGCATCCGAAGAATGTTGTGTTCCTGACCGCGGATGCGTTTGGCGTATTGCCTCCCATCGCCCGCCTGAGTCCAGAGCAAGCCATGTATCACTTTCTCTCGGGATATACGGCGAAGGTTGCAGGAACAGAAGCAGGAGTGAAAGAACCTTCGGCGACGTTCTCAACCTGCTTTGGATCGCCGTTTCTCCCCCTGGCGCCAAAAGTTTATGCCCGAATGCTGGGGCGCCGGTTGCGCGAACACAACGCGCAGTGCTGGCTGGTGAACACCGGATGGCAAGGCGGCCCGTATGGCGTAGGCCAGCGCATGAGCATTCCTTACACCCGCGCCATGGTAGATGCCGCTGTCGAGGGAGAATTGATCCGTCACGAGTTCGAGATCGAACCAACGTTTGGGTTCAACATTCCGAAAACCTGCCATGGAGTTCCGCCGCAGATCCTGAATCCGCGGAATGCCTGGGCCGACAAAGCCGCGTATGACAAAGCGGCAGAGGACCTGAGAAACCGCTTCGTGAAAAACTTCGAGAACTTCGACGCGCCGCCTGAGGTCAAAGCGGCGGGCCCCAAGGCGCAGAAGTAGAACTCGGTTTGAGACTACTCAGGCCCGCTTGAGAAGACGGCTGAGCCAGATCAGGAATACGGCGCCGACGATCGCGACCAGAATCGTCCCGATCAAGCCGCCGGCGTGGATTCCGAGCAATCCGAGGAGCCAGCCGCCGACGACCGCTCCCACGATTCCAAGAACAATATCCATCGCGGGCCCGTAGCCGCCGCCTTTCATGATCTTCCCTGCCGCCCAGCCTGCAATTAGCCCAACGATAATCCACCAGAGAATCGCGATAAGCACGTTGCCTCCGTCCGCCACCACCCCTTAGTTCAAGCGAAAGCGTGGGAAGGAGGGTAGGACAGTGCGTCGGCTGTGTCAAACCCGTATCTCTATAATGTAGCCTCCATCTGCAGATTCTCGACCATCGTGTTGAGCGCGCTTTGAGCCGTGTCGCGCTTCTGCTGCATTTCGGTGATCTCGCGACGCAGCGCCTGCACCCGATCTTCCTGCTCGTTCAATTCGCGAACGTATCGTTCGATCAGCGCTTTCTCTTCGGCACTGCCTTTCAGAGCTTTCATGTTTTCGCGCACGCGCTGCTGATCGTCGGAGATGTTGGTCAGTCGCGAACGGCTCCCCGCGATGACCGCGTCGATCGCGGCAATGTCATTCTTCTGTGCAACCACGCTGCGGAGGGCCTTCTCCACGTCGGGACTGATCATCTTCTGGTTGAGGAAGAACTTGATCTCGTCGTCGCTGATATTGGTGAGAACGTAGCGATTGGAGATTGGACGGTACTCCCTGACTATCAACGTTGTGGTTTTCTTCGGCTCCACAGAGACGCGAAAGCGGTGATAGGACGTGGAACTCTCGGCGGGAGTCTCGTCATTCGTCAGCTTCCATCCAGGCCGTGCCGGATGCTCAATCACCAGCACCCGGGGAGCGGTATCGCGGTTGCGGATGGTATAGGTCTGTTCCTGCCGCTCTTGCGTATTCTGCGTCATGACACCGTGCGAAATGGAAATGCGCGTGACCCGCTGGTTGTCGGTCTTCAGCTTGGCCTCGACCAGCAGGCCGAGGTCGGCAGCGTAGGAGAGCAACCGCTTCTCGCCCGGCTTGAGCGCATCGAGCAATCCCTCGCCGGCGAAGGCATTGTCATCGAGCACGTTGAAGCTGCCGCCGTCGAGCGTGAGATTGCTCGTGTTGTTCACCCATAGCGCGCGAAGGACTGCGCTCTCCGAGGGATTCCAGACTGAAACCTTCTCGGCATCGATGCGAGTCTGCAGAATGGGCACGAGGGCCGACTGGTTTTTGCGGATCGTAACTCGGTCTTTGAGTCTGTATTCGAAAAGATCACCGAGCTCCTGGCTCTGGCCGACGGACGTCCCTTCTTCGAGGGCTTCGGCGACTTCTGTGGCGTCTGGGAGCGCAATGGCTTGCGCCTGTGCAATTCCAAATGCCCGTCCGGCTCCGGTGCCAACGCCGACGCCCCCACCGCCGCTGACACGCGCGGGGCTCTGCAACTTTGCGAACTGCTCGAGCTTGTCGAACTCACGCCCGTGAACACCTCCCGGGACACCACCGACCACTCCTGCGGCCGGGGCCGCTGGCGGAGGACCGTTCTCTACTTGCGTCTCGATGGTAGCCTCGTGAGTCTGCGGACTGAGCATTGCGTTCTCAGGCAGAGGCACGACGGGACGCCGCGTGTAGTAGGGCTGTGATAGTTCCTGCACAAACGATTGCGGTGAGCCTGCCACGAGCGACAGTTCGACGTTCTTCCAGTCCTCTCCGACCGTGTTATCGACGATCGCCCAGCCTTGCAGAAGCGGCTTGCCTTCGTTCGGGATCACGACTCGGTAGGTGCTCTTCCAGACGGGCACTTCGCTGATGTAGCTCACGATGAGATCGCGATCTCCGTTGCCCGCAGTGGAGATGGTCATGCGGCGAACGTCCTGATCGCGGGTGGAGGCAACGAGTTTGAGGTACTTGCCAACTTCCTCGCCAACTTCTTTCTCCAGGATGTGGATACTGGTCGAGGGAGTCAGGTCGAACACTCGTACTTCGCCGGCGTCGCTCACGACCGAGATTTGCGGTGCGGCCATTCTGCGGCCGCGCGCTGGGGCGGAATCATCGCTGTCGCTTTTGCTGTCGCCTTTCCCGGTCTGCGGCTCTTCGATGCTCAGGAGGCGGCCAGATACGGAGAGCGAACCGCTCCGGATCTCGACACGCGCGCCGCGCAGCGCACCCAGGAATTGCGTCGTGGTTGGATTCTCTCCAACAGGAAGACGCAAGGATCCGAGCTGGCGCTCCAGCGGCGCCGTGGAGTTGTAACTCACTCCGGTGATGTGTCCTTTACCCAGATCGAGCACGGTGAGAGATTTCAGCACGTCGTTCAGTTGGGCGGTGGTGAAGTCGACGTTGACGTCCTGGCTGCCGCGCACGTGGCCCGCATGCTCAAAATAGCCGACGCCGTTCTTGTACAGAATCACGCGCGTGACTGGAAGACGGGCGGCTGATTCGGTCTCGTTAGTCGCTGGTGGGGACGATTGGCCAGAAGAAACCGACACTAAGAGCGAGAACAGCACAGCGGTGGTCATGCAACGCATGAATCCTCCATGAGTGAGAGTCCGCGTGGCGAACGGCACAACTCAACAGAGAACGATCAGCGCCTCTGCTGTGGCAGGGACGAAGCGGACCTCGAGCATTTAGACACCGGGCCCAACATCTGCAGCCATGGATGCGGAGTCTGCAGCGGGAGATGGCTGAGGCAGAGCAGTCATATCGGAGGTTGTGGTTAAATCGAACCATGTTTGCCCACAAGATTCGTGTGGAATACGAAGAGCATGGCCGCCGCATTCCCTGCCCGTTGAAGTGGCTGGATTCCTTCTCCATGCGCAACTTCACCAATGCCAGCGTATTCGATGACACGCTGCCGGTCTCCGACGGTCAGATGGAGATTGGCTCGGCGGTTCCGTTGGATGAACTCAAGGACTCCATGGAGGACTGGTTCCGGCGCAAGGGCTATCTCCCCAAGGACTCGCACTTGGCACTGGCGGAGAACGAAATCCCGGTCAAAACTACGCAGAAGTGATGCTGTTCAGTCGGGTGCAGACGCTGCTTGGTTTGAAAAAAGGGGCAAATCTCTCGATGAATTTTCGGGGTGCTGAGGAATTTTAACCCACTGCACCGGTATTACAACCTTTGAGAGAGCAGGTGCTTCTTATTTTCAATCACTTGCGCCGCTCTGCGGGATGGTATAACAGTTGCTACCGCCAAGAAGCGGAGGTGCTTCGTGAGTAAGTTGCTGCCGTTCTCCCCCCGGACAGGCAACCGAGTGCTACGTATGCGAGCGATCCCGGAGCAGTGGAGTGGGTCGCAGTTGTATTCACCCGAAGTAGCTTTCTTGCGAGTCTGGCTGGAACCAGAAGAGCGAAATCCGGAGAGGCGCACAAATTGGGGCGCAATTTCCGGCTTGGCGCTCTCCGCCGTGATCAGCGCCGGATTTTGGACCGGCATCGCCATACTGATCGGGCGAATCGTGCGATAACCAGTTTTTCGAATAATCATGGGCGACGCAGTTTGCGCCGCCCTATTCTTTTGCTGATGTGCTATTTGCTGTAGCGCAACAGCGACATGACTTCGTAACTCTTAAGCTTATCTCGGCCTTTCAGGAATTCCAGTTCCACGACAAATCCCAAGCCCGCGATTTTCGCGCCCAGCGATTCCGCCAGTTTCGCCGTAGCTTCGGCGGTCCCTCCGGTCGCCAGCAGATCGTCCACAATCAGCACGCGCTGGCCTTTCTGGATGGCGTCCCTGTGAATCTCCAGGCTGTTGGTCCCGTATTCGAGGGCATAGTCATATTTCACGCATTCGGCTGGCAGTTTGCCGGGCTTGCGCACTGGGACGAATCCAGCGTTCAGTCGATACGCCAAGGCCGGGGCGAAAATAAATCCGCGCGCTTCCATGCCGAGAACCAGGTCGATATCCTCCGCGATGTAATGCTCGGACAGTTTGTCGATCAGGGTCGCGAATCCGGTCTTGTCCTTCAGAAGCGTGGTGATGTCGTAGAAGAGAATGCCCTTCTTGGGAAAATCAGGAATTTCACGAATGAGTGATTTCAGGTAACTTGCACTGACTGCCGCAGGGGAAGACATCTCTACCACGCTCCTTCAATGCGAAATGAACTCATGCCCGCTAGCGGGGATGCTTCGGTGACTTCGACAGCATCCACGCGAGCCGCGCGCGGGCCTTCTCGCAAACGCGAATGAAGTCCGGCAAGCTGATCGCGCGTTCCTTGCGCCAAAACTTCGACGCTGCCATCGTGATTGTTGCGGACCCAGCCGGCAATGCCGAAGATGTGCGCCTCACGCTCGACGAACCAGCGAAAGCCGACCCCCTGCACGCGTCCGCGGACAATGAAGCGGCGGGCCTGTACCGGCTTGTCAGGGGAAGTCATCGGATGAAGCTAGATTGCAGATTGATGATTCCAGATTGCACACCACCCTGTAGCGGCCTTCAATCTCAAATCTGAAATCAAAAATCGATTTCCTGATTACGCTCGGGACAGGTACGCGCCTTCCGAGGTGTCGACCTTGATCTTCTCGCCTTCGTTGATGAAAGGCGGAACCTGGACCACCAAGCCGGTCTCGGTTTTCGCGGCCTTGGTCACGCTGGAGGCGGTGGCGCTCTTCAGTCCGGGTTCGGTCTCAACCACGGTCAGAACGACTGTCTGGGGTAGCTCGATCCCAACGGCCTTGCCGTCGAAGAATTCGACCTTGATCTCAAGATTCGGAATCAGATATTCGACGGCATCGCCAAGAATATCTTTGGTCAAGTGAGTCTGCTCGTAGTTGTTCGTGTCCATGAAGTAATAACTGTCACCGTCAGCGTAAAGGAACTGCATGTCGACCTCGTCGACGTTGATCTTCTCTATGGGATCGGGCGAGCGGAAGCGGTGCTCGAACATGGCGCCGGTACGGAGGTTGCGCAGTTTGGCCTGGATGAAGGCGCGCAGGTTGCCGGGCGTACGGTGCTCAACGCTGAAAACGGAGTGCAGATCATTGTTGTGCTTGATGATCATGCCGGGACGTAGCTGGGTGGCAGGGATCGACATCGCTTAAGAAACTCTCCTTGTACGATTGCGGTTTGACGCAGGCGGAAGGCGGGCAAGCCACAAGTTCCGCCGCCACGAGGGCTAAAGCGTTATTTTACACTGAGCTGCACCGGAAAAGAAACCTTCCCCAGCATGTGGTCATCGAAGAACGGCGGAGTGCCCGCACAGCTTGCATCCGCTGAACCTGTGGAGTAGGACTAGAATCAGTTACCCCAGGTACGGGACTTGCCGCAAATCAAGCCCGCCTTATGGACGGGCGGAAAATGAGGTCTTCATCATGAGCAGCGGACGTTATGAATCTTCTTCGGAAGGCAGCAGCCATATCGGGACTGCCATCACTTTTCTTCTGATCGGATTGGGCGCGGGAGCGCTCGCCGGGCTTCTATTGGCGCCGAAGACTGGCAAGCAATTTCGCAAAGATCTGCAGCGCGGCTACGAAGACGCCAAGGATAACTTCGGCGACTGGGCGGACGAAGCAAAGGATCGCGCACGCGAAATGGGCGAGCGGATCCGCGATGTAGCCGCCCGTGGAGCAGAGATCGCCGATGATCTGCGAGAGAGAAGCGAGCCGATTCGAAAGGCTATCCGGAGAAGCTAGAAGACAGTGGTCCGTGCTCAGTGGTCAGTGCTTAGTCGTTAGCTACTGATCACTGGCCACTGACCAGCTTTCAATACATATGAAAGTCGACCTGAACGGCGATCCGGCTCGCGACTGGCTGCCCGTTTAGCGTGGCTGGACGAAAGCGCCAGCGGTTCACAGCTTCGATCGCCTTCTCATCAAGTCCCAACCCGAGGCTCTGCGAGACTCGGATGTCATAAGGCCGTCCGTCTTTCCCCACCACAATCATCAGCAGCACGATTCCTTGCGCCTTCAGCTTCCGAGCCTCTTCCGAGAAACTCGGTTCGGGGCTGTAAATCGGCTCCGGTACGGTCACACCTATTTTCCCGGCGGGATAAACCCCCGGCGGCCCGGAACCAATATGTGGTCCAGCGTAGTCTCCAATTCCCCCGCAACAGCCATCCCCTATGCCGCCAGGACCACCCCGTCCATCAGACGGATTCGAAAACAACGACGACGGATCGCCGATCGGCCCACCGTGCGGGAATTTGATCTCCGGGGCGACAACCACCGTTTCTTCTGTCGGAAGCTTCGGCATTTCCTTCGGGACCACAACGGTTGGCGGAACGATCTGCGGATCGAGCGACGCTCTCGGAGGATTCCCGCGCGAAGCGGGCAGCAGTTCGAAGTTGCCTCCGCCCCCTCCATTCTGGCCGGAGAAGATCAGCGGCAAGTCCCTGGGAATAGGAAACCGACGCGCGAGATCCGTCGGTGGACCGATGGCGACGCTGGTCAGATAGATAATCAGAGCCAGAATGGCCGTTTGCCCGAGAAGAGAGAAAACAAACGTCTCCCTTCGACGGTAAGAACCAGTGTCTTTGCGGGAGAGAAACGTAAACAGACTAGGGCCCGGTCCGAGAGATGCAGCGGTCATGGCGCGCTCCGGCAGACGTTGTGTTTAGCCCAACTTGCCGTAAGACGCGGCGACTGCGAAAAAGGATTTCCGCCTCGGTCGCGAAAGGTTCTTGAATGTACTTGACTCCCGACCGGGCTATTTGAACATCGATGAGAAGAATCCACCGATACGCCCGAAGAATCCACGGTGCTCCGGCCTCTTTTTCGGTTGCGCATCGGCCGGCTTTTCAGGCGGCGATTGAATGACGGGATCCAGATGAACGTTAGGCACGGGGGAGTCATCGACCGGCAATCCGCGAATGGCTTCGACAGGCGCTGGTTTCGGAGTCGCCGCCCGGTTCTTCGCTCTGAAAACGAACGGAGCGTCCACCTGAACGTGAACTTCCTTTGCTTGCGACGCGGGCAATGGAGCCGTTTCCGGGCCATTCGAAAGCTGCTCACCCGAAGAGGAAGCGCCCTGCGCCACCGTATTTATCGAACCTTCTCCCACTCGAACCTTGGCCGGCAAGTTCGCGTCTGAGACCGTCGTCGGTTGCTCATTGCTCGTGCGCAACACCGGCGGAGGCGGCGGAGGGCATCCACATTCAAGCGGGATATCTGTATCCACTTTGTCGATTTGTCCGGATCGAAATACCACTTGCTCGGTCGGCTTAACCTGATAAAGGCGAGTTCCCATCAGCTCAGAAACCACGGCGGATGAGGTATTCCCTCGTAATCCGCGCACGCAAGTGTTGCCGTGCGAATCGGCGCTGATGGCGTAATGGAATTCTCCCGGCCCGGCAAACATGATGCGGAAATCCGGGGTGAGCACGGCATCAGCCGAAGATGCCAGGGCGTAATGGGTCTCAACCGCTCCCGTACTCATGCCGAACATGAGATCGCGCTTGTTCTGGGATGGCGTGACCGACAGCGTGGTGCCAGGACAAACGCGCACTTCCCCGCCTCGCGGAAGGTGCAGGATCGTCGTGTCCGATCCGGCGGTAACCGAAGACCCCGCTGCGAGGCGACTCGCATCCATCACGGTAGCGCCACTCGCGGCGGCCACGGGAACGACGGCGGCATCCGACGTGAGTGCAAATCCCGAAGCAGTTTCCGGCTCAGCAGAGGACGACTTCTTTCCGGCATTCGGATCCTCAGGCGGCTTTAGGCGGATCATGAGCCGATTGCCGGAGCCATCCCACGAATGCCCATACGGCGCAAGCAGGTCGAGGACCACGCGAGTCACGGGCGGCTTGTTTTGGAACTGCCGTACCCGAATCGCCGTGATGTTCTCTTTCTGAACTTCGATGCGGTTGGTTCCCAGGCCTAGCCGCGAGTTCGGCAGGTCGATGACCAGGCGCGGCGGCGAGTCCAGCGTTTGAATCTGTGGAATCACCGCTCCGCTGGAAATAATTTCGACCGCGGGGACGCCCTTTTCATGCACGATACGAACGCTCCTGATGGTCCGAGGAGGTCCGAAATTCTGAGCCGCGATCACGCCGGGCATCAGAAGGAGGACGATAGCAGACGCAAATCGGAATACAATTCGCAGCACGGCCATGGGTTTCGAGGAGTCTGACAGGAAACATACCACTAGTTAGCACTGGAGAGAAGCGGCGGGGAAACGGAGTGGTCCGTGGTCAGTAATCCGGTGGCCGGGCACTGATCACTGATCACTGCTTTTACGCTTCTGGCAGGAACTCGTACTCTTCAATCACAGCGGCGACGCCTACTTTACCGTCATCGCGGCCGTCCTCAACGCGGACCACCCGGCCTTTGCACTGGACGCGGATACTTTCCGTAAGCGTGATCTCCGGCGGAAGCGTGAGCGTGAAACCGATCTTGGAGCCTTGCGAAACGGCTGAATCGAGATAAAAACAGATGCCGCGCGCGCTGATGTCACGGAGCTGCGCGCTCTCGTTCGCGGATGTCTGATCGCGGCTGACGCTAACTGGGACGCGCAGGGGAAATCGTCGTGCTGCCCGCTTCTCCTGCTGGGGCTCGGCCATGTATCCTCCGAAGTGATTGCGAAGATGAAGGATGCGCCCATCGCAGCATTCCGGTCAATACCACGCTTGGGCAGCGGGTGGCCCATTCAGGGGAGAAGACGGGTGGGCCGTCATCGGGCGTTAACCCAGACTGCGCCAGCAATTCACTGGAAATCGAAGACCGAATGGCTGGTCACTGACGACTGGCCACTGACCACAGACCTCTCTCCCAATGGCGGCACTCGCCGCATCTGAGGTAAGCTCAACAGAGGAGTCAAGCACCTTGGTATTCGTCCTGGACAATTACGATTCATTCACCTACAACCTGGTCCAGTACATCGGTGAACTGGGCGAAGAAGTTGAGGTTCGCCGCAACGATGAGGTAACGGTGCCGCAGGTGGACGCGATGCGGCCGCGTCAGATCGTGGTCTCTCCCGGACCGTGTACTCCGCACGAAGCGGGCATCAGTATCGATCTAATCCGGCATTTTGCAGGTAAGGTTCCCGTGCTTGGTGTTTGCCTGGGGCACCAAGCGATCGGAGAAGCGTTTGGGGGCAAGATCATTCGCGCTCCGCATCTGATGCACGGCAAGACGAGCGCAGTCATGCACGACAACAAAACGGTGTTTCAGGGACTGCCGATGCCGATGACAGCGACGCGGTATCACTCTTTGATTGTGGAAGCCGAAGACCTGCCGGTGGACTTAGAAGTGAGCGCCTGGACAACCGAGAAAGACGGCACTCGAACCATTATGGGTCTGCGGCACAAGAAGTGTGCTGTCGAGGGCGTGCAGTTTCATCCGGAAAGCGTGCTGACCGACGCGGGAAAGAAGCTCGTCGAAAACTTTCTCCGGATGTAAGCGGAACCGGGCCTCAGCCCCTGTTTCTCGCAAGGTCAACAGCTCTCAGCAGAGCCTGCGCCTTGTTCATGCTTTCCTGATATTCAGTCTTCGGATCAGAGTCGGCGACAATTCCGGCGCCGGCTTGTAAGTACGCCTTCTTCCCTTGCATCAGCATCGTGCGAATGCCGATACAGGAATCCAGATTGCCGGCAAAGTCGGCGTAAAGCACAGAGCCTCCATAGATGCCGCGTCGCGTCGGTTCCAATTCCTCGATGATCTGCATAGCACGCACTTTCGGCGCCCCACTCAGCGTGCCGGCAGGAAAGCACGCCGCAAAAGCATCCAGCGCGTCGAGATGTTTGCGCAGCGTTCCTTCGAGTGCCGACACCAGATGCATCACGTGCGAATAGCGCTCCACATACATCAGATCTTTCACCTTGACGGATCCGTACTCGCTGACGCGGCCCAGATCGTTGCGTCCGAGATCCACCAGCATGACGTGCTCCGCGCGTTCCTTTTCGTCGTTGCGCATCTGCTGCTCGAGCCGCGCGTCTTCAGCCTCGTCGGCACCTCGCGGATGTGTGCCCGCGATCGGCCGGTACTCCAGTTTGCGTCCGGTAACCCGAACGAGAAGCTCAGGCGACGATCCCAGGATGTGCGTATCGCCATTGCGCAGGAAGTACAAATAAGGCGACGGATTAATCTGCCGCAGTGCGCGATACAGGTCGAAGGGCTCGACTTCCGGCTCGAAATCCAGCCGCTGCGAGAAGACGACCTGAAAAATGTCTCCCGCTGCGATGTACTCCTTGCAGCGCTCAACGCCTTTGATGAAAGCTTCACGCGTGGTTCGTGAGCGGACTTTGAGTTTGCCCCGTTTGGCTTTCGCGGACTTCATCCAAACGGAAGGGCTCAGGCCACCAGCAAGCTTCCGTTCCAGGGCAGCAATGTCGCGCAGCGCGCTGCGATAGGCACGCTCGGGAGTTGTGGCTGCCACATCAGCGGCCGCGACAATATGAATTTGATGACGGAGGTGATCAAAGGCCAGCAGTCGGTCGAAGAACATCAGCTCGGCATCCGGGAGGTGCAGGTCATCTTTCGCCAGATCGCCAATTCTCTCCAGTTCGCGGACGACGTCGTAAGAGAAATATCCGACGGCTCCCGCCAGGAACGGCGGCAGTCCAGGAACACTGGCCGGCCGACGCTCCCGCAGAAGTCGCTTCATGACCTGGAACACATTCTCGTGGACGACCTGACGCTTCCTGCCCCGCTGGATTTCCACTGCCCCCTGGCTGGCCCTGACCAGCATGTAGGGGTTCGCGCCCAGGAAGGTGTAGCGCCCAATCTGCTCTCCACGCTCCACGGACTCCAGCAGAAATGCGTGGGATTCATGCTGGGCGATTGCCAGGAAGGCGGACACCGGAGTGAGCAAGTCAGCGCTTACCGACTTCACAACCGGTACAAGTGTGGCCTCGCGTGCCAGACGCGAAAACTCTTTGAAATCAGGTTGCAGCATCTGTCTGGGTACCGCAGCGGTGGACGGTTCTTTACTCAGATCCGGGAATAGCTGCGGGCTGACCATTATAGGCGACCGCGAACCGATCAGATGTCACCAGTTGGTCGGGACCGCAGGGAGGCCGAAACACTCGTTCCATTCCGCAATTCAAACCGAAACTTTAGTCACTTGTTGGCAGGTACCCAGCCGATAAAATTGGGTATATCCCAAGTAATATGAGTCTTTTCAGGAGAGTTTCGGCTTGCTGAGCCAGGCTGAGATCAAGATATGCGCGTGAAGTTTTGGGGCGTGCGCGGCTCTACGCCCACTCCACAGGCCGAGAACATGCGCTACGGAGGCAATACCTCCTGCGTAGAAGTGCGAGTCGGGGACCAGATTTACGTCTTCGACTGTGGCACCGGATTTCGCGTGCTCGGACACGAACTGGAGCGCGAATTCGGCGACCGTCCATTCGCAGCGCATGTCTTCGTCTCGCATTTTCACTGGGACCACATCCAGGGCATGCCCTTCTTCCGCCCTCTGTACGACAGCCCCCACAGCCAGTTCTACTTCCACTCCTCCAGTCGGACGCGCAGCCTGGAGCAGGTCATGACCGAGCAGATGTCATCGCCTTATTTCCCCGTAAACCTTGACAAAATGCGGGCGCAACGCGACTTCTGCAATATCGAGAACGGATGCATGGACATGGAAGATGGCGTCCGGATCAAGACCGCTTGGCTGAATCATCCACAAGGATGCCTGGGATTCCGCATCGAGACGAAGGATGGTGTGCTCGTTTATGCGACCGACAATGAACCGGGCGATGCCGACTTCGACAAGGGCGTACGCAAGTTGGCCGAAGGCGCAGACATTCTGATCTACGACGCGCAGTATCTTCCAGAAGAGTACGCGGCCCGCCGCCGCGGCTGGGGACACTCTCACTGGCGCGAAGCCGTCAACATTGTCATGGAAAGCGGCGCCAAGGAATTGATCCTTTATCACCACGATCCCGACCACACTGACACCATCGTCGATCAGGTCGTTATGGATGCGCGCAATTACTATCCCAACGTCCGGGCTGCTGCCGAAGGCATGGAAATTCGTCTGTAAGACTGACAGCCACAAACACGATATCTGGCGGTCTTTCTCATCCTTCTCACCTGATCCCTGGTCACCGCGCGACTCGGCACGATTCACCGGGCACATTCATGGCCCAATTGCCCGTTGTCTCCGCCGACACCCGAATCAAGCACATACCACGGCAAATTAACAAGATTGTGACTGATCCGTGACAAGCCCTCCCTCGCGGAAATCTTAAGTTATTTCCAGCCAGTTCCCGGCAATTCAGTTTTGCTCATGAATGATTTGCAGGATCGAAGCACAGACCAGATGGCGCGATTCGGTGAGTTCTCGCTCGACTTCCGGAAGATGGAACTTTGTCGCGCCGAGACGCCGATTGCGCTGACTCTGCGCGAGTTCAAAGTGTTGAAGTTCCTGGTCTGCAGACCGAAGATCGTCGTCTCAAGGCAAAAGCTCATTAGTTCGGTCTGGCCCAAACGCGAGCGTTCTAGCTATCGAACTGTGGACAACTGTATCGCGAAACTTCGCCAGAAAATTGAAAACAATCCTGAGTGTCCGGTCTTCATTCGGACGGTCCATGGGGTGGGTTACAAGTTCGTTCCCCAGCAAGAGATACCGGTTACGACAGAGTCGCCGCGAGCTAAGGAATCGGAGGAAATATGGGAAGACGCATGAGAGAAATTGGAGTGCAAGTACTCCTGCTAGCCGGACTCTTCGGAGCTGTCCAGCAAGCGTACGGAATACCCGCATTCGCGCGCAAGTACGGCCTGCCCTGCTCTGCCTGCCATGAAGCGTGGCCGATGCTCAATAACTTCGGCCAAACCTTCAAAGACAACGGCTATCAACTGGGGAACGGGCGTGACGCTCCCATTTATCAGGAACCTTCATATTGGCCGGTTATGTTTCGCACGCAGGCGTTTTGGCATCGTGAGAATAGTAATCGGCAGGCGGTGGATGCCATTCCCGGAAGTGCGGGAAGCGGACAGGTGGAGTCATCGATCACTACATCAGGGTTCGATATGGCGGGAGTGGATTTCATTACCGCCGGTACCCTCTACCGCAACATCTCGTTCTTCGTTCAGCCCTTCATCGGGAATAACAGCATTACTCTCTCCCAGGCGTGGGCGCGACTCGACAACATCGCGGGATCGCGCTGGCTCAACCTGAAGCTCGGTAAATTCGAACTGGACCAACCAATTTCGCAAGAGCGATCGCTGATCCTCAACAACACGGGAGGTCTCTACTACAACTATTTCTTCACGCCTCCCGGTGATAACAACTTCTTTCAAGGAATCGGATTCCCGCAACTCGGAGTCGAAGTCGCAGGGCATTCCGAGAACGACTACACCCGCTACTCGGTCGCGGTGGTGAGCAACAGCAATGGAGCCCCGGGACTCCCCTCGAACAAAGCCTATGACGTTTATGCGAACTTCAATCAAGCCTTCGAAGTGCCCCACCTGGGACGGCAGCAGTTCGGTGTCTACGGGTATTTCGGAGAGTCTCCGACCTACTACCAGACCAGCGGAGGTAATCCAATCCCAGGTACAGGTTTGGGAAACAAGACCTTCTACCGGCTCGGAGCCTACGGGCACTGGTACCTGGACAAGTTCGACTTCTATACGTTGTTCCTACACGGGTCGGACAACGTCTTCCTCGGAAACGCAGTAGCGGCGAACCAGCCACAGAATCTCCCGGTCGGAGCCGTGGGCCCCAGCTGGAACGGCGGCTTTGTAGAGGGTCATTACAACCCAACACCTCGCTGGATAGTCCTGGGTCGCTACGAACTCGCGCGCATGTCGCAACAGGCGAATCCCTCGATCCGAAGCGATGCCGGAAATCTTGACACCTGGACCGTTGGCTATCGCTGGTATCCGATTATGAGTTCTCGCGCTGGGCTGGCTTGGATGCAGGAATACTCCCGAATCAACAACGCAGGTGCTGCCCCGATCTCGGGTTTAGACAACATACGGAATAGCTATCTGATGGGCTTTGATTTCGACTTCTGAGGAGGACACTATCTTGCGCACACGAATGAGAATAGTCGGCGCGACTGCGATCCTTGCTTGCCTGTGGAGCATGAGTGCGGCCTCCCAGGAAGCTCATATTGGCAAGCTGACCGGCAATGCAAAACACGGCAAGGTTCTCTACACGCGATATTGCGTGTTCTGCCATGGGGCCCAGGGGGACGGACGCGGAGAGAGCGCGCCCTATCTTGATCCGAAACCGCGGGACTTTACGAAGGCTGTATTCAAATGCAGGTCTACGCCAAGCGGTAGTCTCCCGCTCGACAGCGATCTTTACGAAACAATTTCCCGCGGAGTTCACGCCAGCGGAATGCCATCGTGGAAGCCTTTGTTGCGCCAAGAACGCGCGGACCTGGTCGCGTACATCAAGACCTTTTCGTCCGCCTTCGAGGAGGAGAAGCCGGGCGAACCGGTCCAGATTCCTCCCGAACCGCCGGCAAACGCGGAGAGCATCAAGCGCGGAGCAGAACTGTTCCAGAGCATGAACTGCTGGTCTTGCCACGGCAAAGATGGGCGAGGACACGGCCCCTCTGCCGCCACGCTTATGGACAATAAAGGAAATCCGATCACGCCATTCGACTTCACTAGCGGGAGGAAGTTCAAGTGCGGCGAGACGGATCGGGATATGTTCCGGGACTTGGTGACTGGACTGGATGGAACTCCGATGCCTTCCTTCGTTGGAGCAATGACGGCGGATCAGCGATGGGATGTGGTGCATTACATTCGCACGTTCGCCAACTCGAAGTCACACTCTGAGGCCAAGAGCGACGCTGTCGGGCAGTGAGGCTCCCGGTCTCGTATTCCTGTAGCGCCGAATACATTTTCGACTCCGCTCAATTTTGCAAATACTCGCTGCGGCATGCTCGCAGCAAAGGTGAATATCTATGACAAGACTCTTTTTCGTCACTCTCGCCATTCTTGCGTTCTCGATTTTGCACCCAGTTGCAGCTGTGTTGGGACGCCCTGCGGAAGCAGGCTCTTCCCTCAAAGGTGAAGTGAAATTCGAAGGAACCGCACCCAAGCCAGCTCGCATTGATATGTCCCAAGATCCCCTGTGCGCGAAGGCTCACGCCACCCCAGCCACGACAGAGGATATTGTTGTCGGTGGCAACGGAGGACTTGAGAACGTGGTCGTCTACATTTCCGACGGACTAACGACGCACAATTTCCAGCCGCCGCAACAGGCGGCCGTATTCGAGCAGAAAGGGTGCCAGTACAAGCCTCACGTGCTCGCAATGCAGGCCAGTCAGAAGCTGGATATCGTGAACAGCGACGAGACCACGCACAATATCCATCCTAGCCCGAGCAATAATCGCGAGTGGAATATGACTCAGCCTCACGGGGCGCCCCTCGAACAGACATTCGCCCGCGAGGAGATCGCGATTCCTGTGAAGTGCAATGTGCACCCGTGGATGAAGGGTTATATCGCCGTCTTTAAACATCCCTATTTTGCAGTAACGGATAAGGCTGGGCACTTCGAGATCAAGGATCTGCCCCCGGGCAACTACACCATCACGGCGTGGCAGGAGAAACTCGGGCCCCAGACGCAAAAGGTAACAGTCGGAGCAGGCGAAGCGAAGACGCTCGATTTCAGCTTCAAGCAGTAGAGGAAGAACTGCTCTTAGCTTCGGTCAAGGCGGAGAGTTCGTCACTCCGTGAGAGATAGAGGGAGCAGACGCATCTGCGGCACGTCTCATTGCTGGCAATATCCAGGTTGGATCGGAAGTCCAGCGCCACCGGACTGTTCAGAATATCTGCAAGTGGCTGGCGGTGAATGTTCCCGAGAGCAGGATGAAAGAAGCAGGGGCGAACATCGCCGTCAGCATCGATCACCGCCGAGACCCAAGGTGCATTGCATCGAGGAGCTGTGTGATGAGCTTTCGCAATATGTGAGCGAAAGTGCTGCACAATTCGCCGCAACTTCTCCGGACGTTCCACCACAAAAGCTGGCGCGATCTTTGCCGCCTCCTGTGTGATCAGCCGCTCGATTTCCAGTCCTAATTCCTCAACCTCGTCAGCATTCAAAGATACCCGATCTCGTTGATGCGGAGACCAGCCTTCGTGCCGATTGAATGCACTGGATGTGAGATCTGCCGCTAGAAAAGATATTGAAGTAAGACCAATCTGTCGGGCATACGCAACAACCGCGCGTAACGAGTGATGATTCGCCTTTTGCACCGTGCACCGCGCCCTGATTTCCATCTCGGGCCGAATTTTGTGCAACGCTCTGACGCCATCCGCCATTTGCTCAAACGCATCGGGAATGCGACGGATACTGTCGTGGACTGCCGGCGGGCCGTCGAGCGACACGATGACGTCGTCAATGTTTTCAGCAACCGCTTTGGCTTGCGGCTTCAGCAGCAAGCCACTCGTAAGCAAAGTTACGCGACTGCCTGCCGAACGCAGCATCTGTGCCAGCCAACTCCATTTTTCGTTGAGTTGAGGCTCTCCTCCGGACAGCACAACCCAGCGCACACCCAACTGTTTGAACGAAGGCAACAGTTGCGCGGCATCTGCAGGCGTAATCTGACTGGCTTCGCGAATCCGCCAGATGTCGCACATCACACAGCGGCAATTGCACTGGTTGTGCGGATAAAGAACCAGGACTGGAAGGGAGCGGATCCAGTGCGGACCGATTCTCGCAGGATCAGGCTTCGCGGTGATTGAAACCAGAGTGCTCATTTTTCATGCACTCCTCAGGTTCGTACCATTCCGCTCGAACTCGAGCAGGATGTGATCTGCAAGCGTGCGGCATCCCGGCACGGTTCCAAGAAAGGAATCCGCCGTCTCGCAAACGCGGAGCAGTCGAGGATGCCGGATGGCCCAAGCCTCCACATAACTGGGAGGCACGGCAACTCCGATACCCCGCATATTCCGCAAACGGAAGTCCTTGCTGAACGCCCGCCGCAACTGGCGAATAGTTGGATAACGCACGCAGAAGCTCGCCCCCCCATTCAGACTTGCCGTCACTTCATTTCTGTTGAAACGACGAAAGGCTTTCTGCGCTTGGCCGTGACTTAGATACCAAAGCATCTCCCACAAGCAGCACGGACCGATCCAGCACAACAAGGCCCTCCCCCCGGGGTGGAGCAGGCTGGCCAGGTCGATCGCGAATTTTTGCATGTCTTCTACGCAGTTCAATGCGCCGAAATTCGAGAATGCTCCGTCAAACAGTTCACTCGTCTGCAAAGCTCCGATGTGTTCGGCCGGGAGAACAATAGGCTGCACAAGTTTCTTTAGCCGATTCTCTTGGACTCTTCGTTCGGCTACCGCGATCATCTGCGAGGAACTGTCGGAGGCCACAACGCGGACTCCGCGTTTGGCGAGAAAGCAGGCGTCAATACCAGTGCCGCAGCCAACTTCGAGGATACGGTCGCCGGCGCGAAAGGTATCTTCTAGCCCCCGCAAAACTGCATTGCGCTGCATCTGGCCAATACTTGAAAACGTGAACGTCTCGTCGTATCGCTCTGCAACGGCATCGAACGGAGCGGGATAAAGTTGCCGGGTAGCGGCCATCTGCTAGGCCTCCACTTCCCTGAAAGTTGCCTGCATACCCGCACGCGCTTCAGCAATTCCGTTTCGTAGCGCGGCGATGGAACCATCATCTGCATCCGGCTTGATGCCTAACCGTTTTAGTTCGACTTCACTTCTGAGCAGTTTGTCCGCAAACCGATAGAATTGGCGCGAATGGCGGTTGCGAACGCGGAAGTCACGGTCAGAGCCTTCCCTCCACGCTTTTACGCTATCCACACGATCTCCCACATCTGAAAAATACGGCGTGCCTTTGATGGGGTAAGCAACCGTGGTGAAGAAGATGTCAGGATCTGTTTTCTTCACGTGATCAACCGTAGCTTCGATATCTGTGAGTTCTTCTCCCTCGTATCCCCACATGAGGAACATTCCAGACTGAATGCCTGCGCCACGGCACAAAGAAACTGCGGACTGCACCTGCTCGACGGTGACACCGCGCTCCATGGCGTCGAGAATCCTCTGAGACCCGCTCTCAGAGCCGATCCAGACTCGAAAGCATCCCATCTCAGCCAGCGTATCGACAACCTTCTGGTTCAGCCGGTCGGCGCGAGAAATACACTCGAAGGGCAATCGCAATCCGCGGCGCTTCAACTCGCCAGCGTACTCAAAGAGCCAGCCGTGATGAATGGTGAAGACGTCGTCGGCCATCCATCCCATCTCAGGCCGGTAGCGATCGATGAGCCATTCCAGTTCGTCCGCGACGGAGGCAGGTTTCCTGCGACGATGCGTCTTTCCGAAGACCTCGTGACTGCACCAGCGGCAGTGGTAGGGACATCCCCGTGCGGTAATGAGAGACACCGATCCCATTCCATGGTGCTTCCGCCAAACATCTACGTACCGAGCCATGTCGATGGACTCTCGTGCAGGCCACGGCTGGGCGTCGATGTCCTTGATCTGCTGGCGAGGTTTCGTCCGAATAACAAAGCCATCCGAGCCCAGGAACGCAATGCCTTCTATGTGGTCCAGACTGCGAGGCGAGTTCTGTAGCGCTGGGACGAGTTCCTGCAACGTAAGTTCTCCCTCTCCCATGACGACTACATCCGCTCCGGCTGCCAGATACTCATCGACGTAGGCTCCCGGCTCGGGGCCACCGACAACCGTCTTCCACCCTGCCTGTTTCGCGACTTGGAGTATGTCGACCACATTGGGCCGCGTCATGAGGTTGGCATACACGCCCAGGACCGACGGGGGACCGCTCCGCAACACATCGAACAACTCCGCTCGCGAGGAAAAAGTTGAATCGAAGACTTCAACGCTGATGCCCTTCTCCCTCAGATGGGAACAGATATACAGGATCCCTAGCGGAGGATAGGGCTTCATGATCTGAAGCTCCTTGGGATCTTCATAGAGGAAGTAGCCGTGAGTGAGCAAGATATCCATGGCAGGTTAACTGGCGAGAACGTCGAGAAGTTCGTCGAAGCTTGTCGCGTAAATCGGCGCGGGTAGCCGAACCAAAGCTTCTCCTGGGAAACTGCTCAGTACAGTCGGACGCGGATTGCGGCAAGTCTTTTCGAGTTGCATAACTCGATTCCATAATTCGTCCGGCTGGCCGTGCTCGCGTTCCTGTTCCTGAGGACGGCCAGCGAAACCTGAATTCCAGGAGTCGACTTGTGCGTGCAAGGCATCGTGAAGGGCGCGGTAGAATTCGTTGGTGTAAGCTCCCTGAAACATCATTGCCATGTCTTCGCTGTCCGACCAGTTCGTCTTAGCGCCAAGCTGCGCTTGCACGCGATCGTAGAATTTCGTGCCGGGCAATGGGTAGGACACGGACACGCCAATGTCGTCCGGCCGCGTGTCCCGAACCAGCCTGATCGTGCTTTGAATGTCGTGCCAGGTCTCGCCGGAATATCCGAACTGCAGGAAGTAGCAGGCGCGAATGCCTTCATGGCGCAGATTCTCGCGAGCTTTCGCGATCTGCTCGACTCGAGTGCCCTTGTCCATCGCATCCAGTATCTTCTGTGACCCGGACTCCACGCCCATCCACGCCTCGGCGCAACCGGCGCGGCGAAGCGCGCGCACGTTATCTCGCGTCATAAGATCGACGCGGGTCTGCATTTTGAACGGAATGGCAGCCTCCCGCTTTTCGACCTCGAAGGCTAGTTCGCGAAGCCATTTCGGACGGAGCCCGAAAATGTCATCGGCAAACCAGAGATGTTCGACCCCGAGTTCATACTTGATTTGCCGCATCTCTTCCGCAACGGACTCCGGAGAACGCACCGAAAACGAATCGCCATAGATTGGCTTTGCGCACCAGTTGCAGCGATACGGACAGCCACGGCTAGCCACGACATTCAGGGAGAAGTAGCCGTGAGCGGTTTTCCATGCGGCTCGATACTGATCGACGTCAATCAGGTCCCTGGATGGAAATGGCAACTGATCCAGGTTTCGCATGAGCTCGCGGCGCGGCGTTCGGACGACCTCGCCCGTATGATGATCGAGATACGCAAGGCCGGGCACCTGCTGAAGGGCTTGTTCAGTTCCCTGCAAAAGATGCGAGACGGTTTCGAGCAGAGTCCATTCCGCTTCGCCAAGCAGTACGCAGCGGAAGCCTCGCCGCAGGTAATCTACCGCGTGGTCGGAGGAGTCCGATCCATTCACCAGGACGGTTGCTCCAGTTCGCTGCGAGTATTCCAGAATTTGATACGCGACTTCCCGCATGCGAGTGAGACACATCTTCGACAGGAAGTTGAAGTTGTCCTCATAGACCACAACCAGCTTCGGACGATGCTGTTCGAGAGCCATCCGAAACGCCGCATCCGGATCGTTGAGCATGGAGTCGAATACGGCGACCGATACTCCAGCGCTTCGAAGGAGCGCGGCGGCATACAACGTGCCCAGGGGCGGATACGGCTGCATCTTCCGCGACTGTTTGCGGTCGTAGTACAGGTGATAGGAATGAGTTAGAAGCACGTCAGCCACGTCAGTTGCCTCTCCTGGTTCGAAGTAGTGCGCTCAACATGCTTGCTCTGTCCCTTCTGTCAGTGCCCGTCCTGTGAGAAGCGATCGCTTTCTCACAAGTTTCTCGACCGCCCGCGAGACCCAAAGCTCCCACGGAAATGAATAGCGGCTTTTGCCGATACGCCAGCGAACCGGCGCCCCTAAAACTCGCCGGACCGAGCGCTTCGCCCACGGAATTCTTTTTGTTACCTTGCGGATTTGATTGTTCAAAAGGAAGTAGTCGAGACTGCGTCGGAGCCTGCGTAGGTCTTCCCCTCGCAACCATGGCAGGACGTTTGTGCCCAGCGCGAGAGTCTCCCATTCTTCAAGTGATTGTGGCTCTCGCACACCCATTTCCTTCAACTGGGGCCATATCGGAATCCCGGGATACGGAGTGAAGATGTTCGGCGAGAAGCTGACATTCGAATAATCTTTCGCGATATCGCTCATGACGCGAAATGTCTGTTCGCGATGCGCGTCGGTCTCTCCTGGATAGCCCAAAATGATGTTGAATACGACGTGAATTCCTGCGAGATGCGTCTTCCGCGCAGTTTCGACCATCTGCTCGACATGCTGGAAACGCTTGTTCATCATCGTGAGCACCTCCTGGGAGGCAGACTCGGTTCCGAATCCGATGTGCTGGACGCCGCTCTCTGCGAGCAGGCGCACATCGTCCTCGCTCATCAGTGAGAGAAAGTCAGTGGAAGTCTGGAAGTCCCACTGAAACTTCACTCCGCTCGCGATGATGCCTTGTGCGATCGCCACGGCGCGCTTGCGATCCACAAGAAAATTCGAATCGAACAGCGGGACATGCTCGATTTTGTAGCGCGGGACAAACTCGGCAAGTTCACTCACCACGCGCTCCACGCGATACGCGTTGAAGCGGCGCTTGTAAAAGACCATGTCAGTGCAGTAGTTGCACTGGTACGGACATCCCACGCTGCTGGTATACGCAAGTTGCCGCAAGCCCGACGCGGCAGCATATATACCCGGGTCGGCAAGATGATACGCAGGTGCCGGTAAGTCATTGATGTTGGCGACAGGACGTTCGGGCTCGTGGATGATTTGCCCGTCCCCCTCTTTAAAGGAAATGCCGCGCACCCCATGCCAAGATTGACCTGCAGCGATCCGGTGAACCAGTTCGAGCAGCGTCAGTTCACCCTGCCCCCTTACAATCGCGTCTACAAAGGGCTCACTCAATGTCTGGTGGGTGGCTAGACTGGAGTGCCATCCTCCAAAAATAATCGGCAGTTTCGGACGGACCCTTTTGACCGCTCGCGAAACTCGGACCGCTGCTCCGATATGGGGACCCGTCAGAACGGATATTCCCAGGCAGAGCGCATCTTCTGTCTCTCGCATGATGACTTGCTCATAGTCTGGGCAAAGCAGATTATCGACCAGCTTCACATCGAAACCAGCTTGCAGTAACGGAGATGCGAGACACAGCAGCGAAAGAGGCGCACCGAGCGGCGGGCCGTCGTAAGGTGGATAGAACAGAACGACTTTGTTGGTCCCAGACAAATCGCTTCCGCTGTGAAATTTCGGCTACAGCAATTTAGGTTGTCGAGCACTGCAGACTTGTCAGTGGATTGTTAATTATCTGTCACTTCTGGAGGGCTACCACTGCGGCGCGAGAATGTCTGTTCCGGTCGCCAAACCCGCGCCCGCGTTGAATTTGCAGAACTTTGACAATGTAGAGACAATCAACAATTTCCCGATTGATAGCTTTGCAGGCAAATTCACCAGCGCGACGAAATATCACATTTGGGAATGATCCTTTTTTACAATCCGAAGGCCACGAGAGCAAAGAATCGACGACTTCCGCTATCGATCCTGGCCATCGCTGCGGTCATCGAAGGCAAGGAAGACTATGCCATTGTCGATGGCAATCTGGATCCAGATCCAACCAGGAGTCTGCTTTCCATCATCCGGGAACGAAATGTGGAACTGCTGGCCGTAACCGTGATGCCCGGTCCGCAGACGATCGGCGCGGTCGCAAGTTGCCGGGAAGTTCGCGCACAGTTCCCGAAGCTGCCGATCGTTTGGGGAGGTTATTTCGCTTCGAACTACACCGCGACTGTGCTCAACGCCGAGTACGTCGATTACGCTGTTCGTGGCCAGGGGGAACAAACGTTCCTCGATCTGCTCGACGCAATCCGCGGCAATCGGGATGTCAAAGACATCCCAGGGTTGTCGTACAAGACTCCGGAAGGAGTCGCCCGTCACAATCCGGAGCGCCCGATGAGGGGCCTCGATGATTTTCCCTGGTATCCCTACCATAGGCTGCCAGTCGAGAAATACTTGCTTCCTACGTTCCTGGGTAAGCGCACGGCGGTACATCAGGCGAGCATCGGGTGCCCTTATCGCTGCAACTTCTGCGGCGTAGTCACATTCTCCGGAAGCCGCGAAAAGATGGAAGCCCCGGCTCGCACTGAGGGCATGCTCCGGCATCTGGTGCACACGTATGGGGTGGATGCCGTGCAGTTTTACGACAACAACTTCTTCTTGCGCGAGGAACACACCCGCGAACTCGCAGACCGGTTGGCGCCACTGAACCTGCGCTGGTGGTGCGAAGGACGAGCGGACATCATCATGAAGTACTCCGATGCTACGCTCGAGACCTTGCGGCGCGCCGGATGCACCATGATCTTCTTCGGCGCAGAATCAGGCTCGAACGATCGCCTGAAAGAGATGAACAAAGACCTCCGTGCCGAGGACACGCTGGCCCTGGCCTCGCGCATCCGCAGGTTTAACATCATCCCCGAATTTTCGATCATCTTCGGCAATCCTAAGGATCCGGAAGGTGACACACGCGAATGCATTGACTTCATTCGGCGACTGAAGCGCCTCAACGCGGACGCGGAAATCATCGTCGAACACTACACGCCCGTCCCTCAGCGGGCACGGATGTACGGAGACGTGGAAAATCAGGTCGAGTTTCCCACCACACCGGACGAATGGGCGACGGATCGATGGCAGCGGTTCGCCACGCAGAAAGATCCGCAAACACCCTGGCTGCGAAGGCCGACGAAAGAACTCATTGACAATTTTGAGCTGGTGGTCTCTTCGCGCTGGCCCACGGTACAAGACATACGCCTGCCCAACTGGGGACGGATGGCCCTAAAGGCCCTGAGCAGTTGGCGGTACAAACTCGGGATTTATGCATCACCGTGGGAACTGAAGTGGATGCAGCAGGTCATCGAGTTGCGCAAGCCAAAGGCGGAGAGCTTGTGAAACACAGTTGACCCCGCCGGGAGGTCCATTGACCATCACACCAAACAATCTGGCAAGTCCTTCGGCACCCTTGCTAACCTCTGCTGCAGAAGGATACGCACGATGGGCACCTCTCTACGATCGTTCTCCTAATCCTCTGCTGGCGCGCGAAGAAAGGTATTTGTTGCCCCTGCTCGCAGACGTGCGCAGCAAGCGAATCATCGATCTCGCGTGCGGCACAGGAAGATGGCTGGAGAAGCTGGCGGCGCACGGATCCGAATCTTGCGTCGGCGTTGACTGCTCGGCTGCAATGCTGGGTATGGCCAATGCAAAACACCTTGCTGGCCGCCTCACTCGTGCTACATGCGAAGGTTTACCTTTCAAAAACGAGGTGTTCGATCTTGCGATCTGCTCGTTTGCAGTGAACCATATCGTAAACATAGAGGACTTCGCGGCCGAAGTGTTCCGCGTGAGCAGGCCGGGAGCTGATTTATTCCTGACCGACCTTCACCCCGCCGCCTATGACCATGGCTGGCGAGTGGGATTTCGCGACGAGAGAGCTGCAGTCGAGATCGAAACCATTCCCCGTCAGGCAGGAGAAATCATCTCTGTATTTTCGGCCGGAGGGTTCAAATGCGTCAGCCATGAATCGCTATGGCTCGAAACCCCAGAACGGAGCATCTTTGCTGTCGCCGGCAAGGATGACCGATTCGCAGGCGCATCCCAGATACCGGCAATCATCGCCATCCACTGGCGGAGGCCACAGTCCGTGACCGAAATCTGGGAGACGTAAATGTAGATCTCCGCCGTAGTCCGCATTGAATTGCGGGAGAGATTGCGATGAGTCGGCAACCAGCAGAAGATATCGTTAATTTCCTGAGCTTCTCCGATCGCGGAGAGAGATGTGCTACTTTTCGGCACCTTAGCCCACGAAAATGGAAGGGGATTCTGCAATGGCTCAACGACTCCGGCCTAGCCTTTTACTTCCTGCAGAAACTTCAAGCCAGCGATAGCACCGGGCTGTTGCCGTCGTGGGTAATCTCACAGCTTGAGACAAGTTACGAAATGAATCAGCAGCGGACTGAAGACCTGCTGCAACGCTTCGATCTAATCAATACGAGATTCACTGCTGCGGGGATTCCCTTCGCTGTACTGAAAGGCTTCTCGCTTGTTCCGGAATTCTGCCCTTCGTCTTCGCTGCGCCACCAAAGCGATTTCGACTATCTCGTGGACGAAGATGCACTCCCGACCGCGCGAGAGATTCTCCTCGCGCTTGGTTACACGCACAGAAACTCGAGGTCCAGCCTGGAATCGGTTTTCCTGTGCCCGGGGGCTTCAGCACCTTACCGTAATGGACGGCAGTATTCTGTCCATGCTCCACACGCTGTCGAGCTGCATCTCGACGTTTGGGACTCGCAGCTTTATCGGCTTCCCGAACTGCCCCAGCTCTTCTCGCCAGAAAGAGCAACCGGCTGTCGACTCAACGGCCTGCTGTTTCCCGCGCTTAATGAGGAAGATGCGTTTCTCTTGCAGGTGGTACACACCTGCCATCACTTGTTCACCCATTGGATTCGGATGTCTTCTCTGTTTGAGATCGCCTATTTCATGAGCCGGAGAGCACCAGACTCGCCGCTGTGGAGTCGTGTCCAGGACCGTGTGAGTTCGAACCCCGTTCTACGGGAATTCGTAGTGATTGTGGCTGGACTGGCTGCCGAACTCTTTGGATGTCCTGCGCCCTGCCTCATTCAGACTTGGAGCGAGCATCTTCGTCCAGGTGTGCGGCTCTGGCTCAACCGATACAGCCGGACATGGGCGTTTTCTGATCTTCCTGTCGTCCAGTTCGATCTGTTCCCGGCATCCAAACTCGTTCTATTCCTGCATCAGCAGTATTGGCACAACGTCAGGAAGGAACCGAGCACGCCACTGGGCACGAGCACATCAACATCGCGCCCTGCGCGCATTCTGTCGGCGATAAAGCGCGACCCCGCTTTGCTTCTGAATGCAGCCTGGTGGAGACAGCAGCGCCTTGTGCGACGAACGCTATTTCACGGCCTTGCCGGATTGCGATATATCTGCGAAATTCCCCGATGGAGATGGCTTATGCAGAGCAGAGCCGCTCCGCCACCAGCTACGAGCATCACTCAAATTGCAGAATGTGGCAGGCCTGAGGGCCAATGACCTTAGCGAAACGAGCTCTAAGAAACATAAGTGCCACCTGGTTCGGGCTAGCCGTCCAGGGCGTGGTCAGCTTTCTGCTTTCGCCGTTCATTCTGCACCACCTCGGCGACGAGGCTTTCAGTGTTTGGATTCTGATTTTCGCTCTCACCGGATACTTCGGTCTTCTGGATCTCGGAATTCGATCATCCATCGTGAGATACACGGCCCGATTTCTTGCGAGCGGCGATAGGCAGCAACTCTCGACGTACCTCAGCACCAGCCTCGCGTTCTATGGAGCGGTTGCCGGAGTTGTTTTGTGTCTGACGATACTTGGATGCTTCCATTTACCTTCTCTGTTCAAGATTCCGGTATCCCTGTTGAGTGTGGCACGTGTCCTTTTCCTGCTATCGGGCATCGGCGTTGCTCTCACCTTTCCATTCTCGGTGTTCGCCGGGGTGCTCGAAGGCTTACAGAAGTTTGCCTGGCTTCACTTGAGTCAGATAGCAATCACACTACTCCGTGCCGTCCTGATCGTCCTTGCGATCATTCACAGCGGAGGCCTGTTGGCGATCGGCGCAATCACTGTCATCGTGAACCTGCTTGGATACCTCTTCTTCACTTGGCTGGCTATCCGACATCTGCGAGTCAGCCTGAATATGAAACGGGTAGACATCAGGGCGTTCCAGAAGATGGCGGGTTACGGTGTATTTGCCTTTGGCATTCTCGCGGCGGAAAAGCTTCGCTTGCAGTCCGATGCCATGGTCATTGGAGCGTTTCTTCCTGCCACGGCAATCACTCTGTTCTCTATCGGATCGAAGCTGGTCGAGTATTCAAGTTACGCGGTGCGGAGTATGGCTCAGATCTTTACTCCGATGTCGAGCGAGTTGCAGGCACTCGGCGACAAGCGCCGATTACAGCGGGTATTCGTCGCCGGAAATCAGGCCTGCGCGTTGATCATGTTCCCTCTATGCGTTGTTCTGGTGATGTTAGGCAAACCCATCATTGAAGCCTGGGTCGGTGGCCGGTACGTACCTGCATACTCGGTTCTGGTCGTTCTGATCATTCCGCGGACTCTTTACGCCGCTCAAGCAACCTCGACGAAACTTCTTCTCGGCATGGGACGCCATCGAGTGCTGGCGTCCGTTCTGTTACTTGAGGGCGCTGCCAATCTCATCTTGAGCCTGCTCTTGGTCCGTCGCTTCGGGATCCTTGGCGTAGCGCTGGGTACCGCCATCCCCATGGCATTGACAAGTGTTTTGTTCCTTCCGCACCACGTCTGCCACATTCTGGACCTTCCCCTCAGTACGTTCTTAGCCCGTGCCTATAAACTGCCGGTACTTCTCTGCATCCCGATGGCCGGCGTGCTCGGGTTCATTGCTCATGAATTTCCATCCAGTAGCTACATCGCTGTCATGATGCAGGTCGGAACTGGAGCTCTGGTGTACGGCACGATGCTGGTGTGGAGCGTGTGGAACCGCGCCGAAACTCGACCGAGATCGTGGCAGGCATTCGCGCAGCTGCTCGGATCGTAATGGGGCACTCAAAGACTAAGTGTGGATCGTCGCACCAACGTCACGAATTCGTCACACTGGGAGAGGTTGGTTCGTCACGTAATATCCGCTATCCCTATGCAGCCGCTGTTTTTGCAGAGTTTTAACAAAATGGAGACATACCCTCAGTGTGCAGTTGATAGTTTTTCATTCCTAAGGCGCGCGTCCGCCACGCAGCCTGAACTCCACGCCGTTCGTCACAAATTGAAAGAACGAAAGGCACTCAGGTGAAATCCTCGAAAAAGATCGTGTTCTTTGTTGCCTCGTTCTCCAGCATTGAGGCCACTGCCCCGTTGGGAATTCTTGCCATTTCCACGCCTCTGCTGGAGGCTGGATACGAGTTCCGCATCATTGACGCCTCGATCGCTCCCGACTACAAGAAGCAAATCCTCGAAGAAGTAAAAGACGCTCTTTGCCTCGGTATCTCTCGTCGTGACCGGCCCCATGATCCGCGAAACTGTAGACGTCGCCAGAGCCATCAAGAAATGGGACCCGGACTTCCCAATCATCCTCGGCGGATGGCATCCCTCGCTATTGCCAACTCAGACTCTGGAGGCTCCGTACGTTGACATCATCGTTCGTGCACAGGGCGAAGAGAGCATGCTTGCGGTTGCCGAACGCCTGCGGGACGATGCTCCACTCGACGATGTCCTCGGGATCGGATTCAAGCGCGACGGCAAGCTGCACTTCACTCCAGAGCGTCCGCTGAAGAGACTCGAACAGATGCCGGCCAAGGCTTATCATCTGGCGGATTTCGATGCCTACGAAGAGCATATGCGGGCGTCGCTGGGCAATGTATGTTTCAAGTCTCGCGTGCCCATTCAACTGTTCTTACTGCACCAACGCTGGGGTTTATGGACGCAAGTGGAACGCGCTGCCGGTCGAGCAGGTCGTGGAAGAGACCATCGAACTCACGCGCCGCTACCGGCTGGAGCTCTTGTGGATGGCGGACGACAATTTTCTGGTTGATCTCGACCGCGTCGCTGAAAATTGCAGAGGGTCTTGTGCGCGCAGGCGCAGACTTCAAGTGGAGCATTCAGGCCACGACGAACCTTACAGCGCGGCTGACTGTCGAGGAATTGGCTCTGCTGAAGCGCTCCGGCCTCCACCAGATTTGCCAGGGAATTGAAACCGCCTCGCCTACGGTGATGAAGCTGATGAACAAAGATTTTCAGGTTCTGGGCGACATTTACCAATCCACCGAGCGTTGCATCCGGGCAGGAGTCATTCCGTCTTTCAACATCATCTTTGGCTTTCCGGGCGAGGGCCCAAAAGAGCGGCGCGAGACTGTTAATTTCATGATGGACATTTGCCGGAAAGTTTCCCGGGGCAGAATTCTGGACCAATATCTTTACGCCATATCCGGGCTCTCCGATCTTCAGTCGAGCGTCGCAAAGTTGGGAATTGAAGTCCCGACGTCGCTGGAAGGATGGGCGGACTACTTCCCCGGTACACCGTCCTGCCGTGGCTGAAAGGGAACGATCACCAGCAAGTGCAGACCATGCGCGATTACCTGCGCATCGCTTTCGACCGCGCACCCATCGCGAAAACAGGTCACGGGACAAGTTCGCGAAAGCGATGCAGCATCTCACCGCATATCCGGCACGGGTACGGCTGAACTACGATTTCTACAGTTTCCCGGTTGAGCTCTGGATTAACCGTCAGCTGAAGAATATCGTGAAGCTACCAAAGCCGAGCGTGGATGCGAAGCGTCTGCAACCAGAGACCGCGCCCAGTTTTTGACCTCTTCCGTTCGCTCAAGGAAGCACGCGGATCTCTGCCAGTGCAGTCAGCCCGAGTCCCCGCCCGCAGTCTGTAGCGTAGATGAGGCTCTTGGAGTCCGGCGTCCAAGCCGGAGTTATAGAGTTGCATTCGCCGTGTGTAAGCCGTAATTCCTCAGTTCCATCTAGTTCGATCGCGTGCAATTGCCAATTCCCATTCTCAGCGCAACTGAATGCCAACCAGCGGCCATCGGGCGAAATGCCCGGATAGCGAGCCGAACACACCGGTTTTTGGAGTTTCTCCACCTTGTGCGGTAAAGAAGCTCTGTAAAGGGCATAGGCGCCATTGCGCTTCGAACTGAAAATCAGCGTGGAATCCGGCAGAAAGGCGGCGTCTCGCGGATCATACTCAGGTCCCACAACCTCCCTCGCGCCGACGCTGGACGGTTCTGTTGACTTGCTCCACAGGCTATTGCGTCCCTGCTTCGCTCTGAAGAACGCCAGCAACTTCCCGTCGCTCGATAGGACCGGCTGTTCCGCATCCATAATTTCTGCTGTGGACTCCGACCCGGCAGCAGCCGGACCGGGACCTGTCAAGCGAACGATCCGTGAACCGTTTCGAGACGCATGCTCGGCCCAGATCCACCCTGATTGCGAGCGAACTGGATGAAACCAATCTCCATCCGGCCTTCCTATCTCTGCAACGGCACCGCTCGTCTCCTCCCTGATTGTGTATCCTCCTCTCGTCATGACTGACGCCACGGTTCCGTTGAGTGTGACACTCGGATAAGCCGCGAATAGAGACGCCTTGGTACTCAGTACGCGATGGTTGTAATTCTCGAATTCTCCACTGAGGTGACGCTTCGTAGACAGAAATCCTCCTACGGATAGCACGCTCCACACGGCTAAGCTGATTCCGATGCTTCTCAAAGAAACGTATCGCCTGAGGGATCTCGTCGGTTCCCAGACCATCCACAGCAGCAGGATTACCCCAAACATCGACATTAGCCAGAGTCGCGGAAAGAAGGCCAGCGTGTACCAGCCGTTCGCCGCAGCCGAGGGCAACCGGAACGTCGCCGTACAAATCAACGCGTAAATCACGAGCAGCGCTCTCGCCCATTGCTCCTTGTTCCTGACGACCATTTCATTCACGATTAAGGCGGCCGACAGGATCAGCGCCACGAAGTGGTAGCCCGCCGGCTGCGATGACAGGAACAGCAACAGGAAGAGATAAACCGCCCAGTCTCTCTTTTCTTGCAGCTCGCCGTCGCGTGGTGAGCCAATGGCCCACATGAACAGCACCAAAACGAGACTGTGGATTGCAGGCTGCAGGAAGGCATACAGCCATGGCAGATGCGCAACCGGAACAGGGTTGAGTTCAGGCTCGAAGATGAACAACCGACGCAACAGGGTAGTCAATGAGCCCCACGCCACATTGTAGGGATCGATTGTTTCTCCCCGAAGTGCTGCGGGTAGCACTTCGCGGCCATAAACGAGGCATGCATCGAATCCGAAAAGGTACAGTGAAACCAGGGCAGATCCCAGAAGCCCCACAACGAGGCCGGACGCCGCACGCCATCGCCGTTTAAGAATGAAGAAAAGCAAGAACAGTGCTGGGTAGACCTTCAGAGCGGCAGCCAAGGCGAGAGTGAACCCACTCAGGAAATGCCATCTTCGGAAGAACAGCCAAGCCGCGCACGTCAGCAGGAGTAATACCAATAGGTGCATCTGACCCAGAAGAAAATTGCTACGTAGGGCCACAAAAGCAAGCGATATTATGATGGCTACTCTTCTCCCACTCAGAGCAGTCATTCGAGTCAACAACAGCCCTGTGAGGATTAGGAAGATGCCGTTGGCGATGATCCAGCAACGCTTGGCCGCCAACGGTGGAAGAAAAGTTAAAGGCTCAACCACTATCGCAGACGGTAAGGTTGACGGTACAAAGCCGACCAACCCCTGATCGATTGCTTTGTGATCTTTTTCTCGCTGCAGCCAAGTCCAGTCGTATACACGATCCAGCGCATAGCCCTCGCGGTAGAGTCGTGCGATCAGGTAGTAGTTGGGAAAATCTGAATTTAGATGTCGCCAGGCCGGCACAACTGCTGTCCCGATAAATCCCCCAGCGAGGATGAAAAGCAAAAGGAGCTCCAACTTTACGCCGGATGCAGAATGCAGTGTTTTGGACACGGAAGCGAACGCTGCCCTCTTCGGCGTTTCGGCGCGAGCGTGTGTTGTGATCTCGCCGCTCATCAAGCAATCCCTCAGAAACCCTGTTCGCAATGATCGATCTTTGGTCAGTAAATCCCGGGAATGACTTTTGCCGTACTTTGCATGTACGCGTCGTAGGCTCGACCGAAGAACTTTCTCAGGTGTCTCTCTTCGACTTCGATCTTGTTCAAAAGGATAACGGCCCAGGGAATCACGAGAAACCATCCGAAGATGCTGCCGAAGGTTAGCGACATGGCAACCTTGCCCACGATCGCTGCGCCGTAGCGGGGGTGCCGAACGTAGCGATACGGCCCTGCATTCATCGGCAGCGGAAAGCTCTGGGCTCTTTTGAAGTAGCTGGCCAAATACTCATCGGTCCAGATCTGCCAGCCGGTAATGATGGCGTAAAGACACAGGCCTAGGCTCTGCAGCGCCGGTCTTGCCAACGGCGGAACTACCCGCCAATGGCCGTAATCGAGGAAGACAGCCAGATCCAAAACCATCAGCAGCATGACCCATCGTGGGCCTTCGGGATCCGAGTCCAGTGCCCACCACTCCTCGCGAACCGGCTTTGACCGGAACGCACCCATACTTGAGAGGATGGAGTGCAATGATCCGGCGAAGCGTAAAGCAAAATACCCGCCTGAAAACCAGTCCACTCTGAACCACGGGTGACTCCTATTCCACTGGATCAAGCATGCCATCGCAACGCACAGGTATCCCATCGAAGCGAGGAGAGTTTTGTAGAACGCTTTGCTCATCGCAGCATCTTCTCGATAAATCCCGCAGCAATCTTCGGATCGCTGTCGTATCGCAGCTCGTACGCTGGCTTTTCAGCTAGGCAATTCAGGGTCGAGAGTATTTGCTGGTCAAACTGCTCGTCTTCCTCGAACAGCACGCTTTCGCGCAGACGAAAGACAGTCTCCGTGCGCGAAACATCGCGCAGCCGGGTTTCACAGCCGGTGCCACGGTCCAAGAACACGCTGCAAACCGGAATGATTGGCCGCGCCTCGCGCGGTTGGAAAGGCGATTTATCGAAGTAATAGAAGGATGAATCCTGGTACGTCGAATGATGAACTTGCTCTTGCAGTTCGGGAATAAATGGCAGCGTCGCCGGACGAAAGACCGCCGGAAAAGGATCTCCCCACGCACAATGACCTCTGGCATCAAGAAAAAGCACTTGGTCAGCTTGAAACTCCAGCCCGGATCGTGCAGCCAGGTAGCAGGACGTCGTTTTACCTGAATTGGGTGCGCCAAACACCGCCACACCTCGACCGTCCACTCCAACGCAGCCGCCGGATAACGACGTCAGGCCGAGGCTCGCGGCAGTCATGCAGAACAAAATGTCAAGCGGAGGCCGGTGCCGAAGCCTGGCATTTCCCTCGAGAAATACCTCGGGAAGGAACCCCACTCCCTCGCGCTTGTCGATATCAACTGCCAGGAATCCCCTCTGTCCGACGCTCACATACCTCAAGTCGCTGCCCGAAAATGCAGAGAGTGGCACAGAAGTGGAATGCGTTTTCACGTCAGGTTCGCACATGATTCGCCAGACAAATTCGTGTACGCCCGGAATGCCATGTTGGTGGGACTTGAAGAACTGAAGTGCAAGCTGCAATAACGAATCATTGTTGGATTCGATGCGAACGGTTCTTCCCATCAATTGCAGGTTCGTACTATGTGGAGTCGAACTAAAACGCCGCAGTAAGTCTTGCCGCCTAACGGACTGGCCTTTGCTGCCGTCGTAGGCACTTGGCTCCACTTCCTGACGCTGCTGAATACAGTTCCCGTAAGTGCTCATGCGCTGGCTACAATTAGCTCTCTGCTCCGATCATCCGTGTTCGGCAATAGCCTTACGATTTGTTCTGCAATCACCTCTGGCCGTGCTCCGTACTGAACACCCCAGCAAGGAAGTTCGGCGAGTCGGTCAATAACCAGCGCCTGACGCTCAACGACGGCTGGCTTTTCCGCCAGCAAGTCTGCTTCGATTCGCGACCTGATATCCGATCGCCTCATTCGCAAAACTCGGCAACCCTCTCCAGATCGGTCAAGACAGACGATGGCCTTCGGTTCGCATGGCTCTGAGCTGCCAGCATTGAGATCGGAGTAGAAGACGTGCTCCCCATTTTGCCGGTCACGAGGTTCGAGATCCCGGAACTCGTCAAACCACAATCCTGCATCTCGCCGCAGTTTGATCGGTCTTGGCAGCCCATGAGCGAGCAAATTGCCGTCTTGAATTGAGCAGAATATCCGATCGTCCGAGAGCACTCGGAACCCTGTCCTCCCCATCGCCATCGCGAGCGTTGATTTTCCGGAACGCCCCGGACCAAGAATCAGCAGACCACTCGACTCCTTTGCGACGCAAGAGGAATGAAGTTCTGCCAGTCCTACAGATCCGGCAATGATCGACGTCACAATCGGGAAGACTGTCGTCCTCCAATACCTGGAATCGGCCGCCACCCCAGCCGAGACTCGACCAATCCCGCGGTGGGCCGAGAGATCCACAAGCAGCGAACTCTTAGAATCGAGACCAACATAAACCAGGTCATCGAGTCCGCGGACGTACGGTTGCGGCCACGGGCGCTCTGTCGTATCACTCTCGTCGACCCATACCCGAAGGGAAAACCCGGTGCGCGAAAATCCATCTAGTGAATCAACTCGCCGGAAGACTTCCCGGGCTGTTTCGAGAACCTGCTGCGAATTACTGGAAAGACTGAACGGCGCACCTGCGGCTATGTACTGCTCGCAAAGAGGAGTCTCTGCATGTTTATGCAGAAAATCACGAGAGCGCACATCGGCTGACGCATTCATGACCGCGAGGGAACGAATAGAGCCACTCCGCGTTGAATCAAGTCATGTTCGTCAAAGCAGGCGAATGCCTTGTCACGCTGTTGTCAAGAAGTTGTAAATGTTCCGGATTTGGACAGCTGTGTAAATAGATGGGCACATATGCGGACACAGATTGGATTCTTCATTACGACCGAACGAATTCCTGCGCAGCCTATTGTGGAGTTACTTCCAGCAGAAGATGTCTCGAGAACTCTGCAGAAAGGTGCGCGGTTGGGCCGCGCACGATTCCGAAGTCTTTCCCGTCCACATAGTCCACGACGTGGTACGCACGATCGTCTAGTCCGCGCAATTCCAAGTTGCCTTTCCACCTGCTGGCAAAGAATGCGTAATACGTGTTCCGATTTTTGCGGATGACGTGAGTTTCGGGCAGATCAAAGCCGATGTCGTACAGCGTTCCCAGATACTGTCCACGGGAGAGTCCTTTTTCCTGGTAAAGCTCCAGCCACTTCTGGAATACTTTTGCGCGGTCGGGCGTGAGATCGAATTGGCCGTGCTTCTCGACCAGTGAGGGCAATACGAACTGCGTCCCAACCACTCCACCTACACCAAGAGTCGAAGCGAAATCGTCGTGATGGTCGCTTAGCTCAACGTGATCGCCAAAGTACGGAACATCATCCCCCATGAGGCCTTTGATCGTTTTGCCCTTGGAGCGTACCTGGAATGAACTTGTCGGATCGGATGCTACCGACATGTTGAAGTGCGGCATGGTGAAGAATGAAAAAGAGGTGCCGCAGGGGCAGAACTCGACCAGCGATCCAGGCTTTGCGCTCTGAGCAGCATCGTAGATCTCGCGGAAAAAGTCAGGCAGAGCCTCCACGGATTCCTCCGGGCGCTGATGATGGTGGGCCGGATTGTAACAGGACGGAACGCCGTTCATGTGCTGGCCATCCAGTTTCAGACCGTCAAATCCCCAATCCACCAGGATCTTCCGCACCAGTTCTTTGTGATAGGAGACGACCCGCTTGTTCGCAGGACATAGATAGTAGGAGTTCCACCATGAGATCTTGCGCCTCGAACCATCTCGATTCTTCAATGCCAGGTCAGGCTCGTTTAGAAGCAACTTGGAGTCAGGAGCCGCGCTCAGGGGCGACCACCACAGCTGCGCTTTAAATCCCTCCTGATGGATCCGGTCCACCATCGCCTTGATATCGGCATCGCCGTTGGGAAATTTCTTCGGATCGAGTTGCCAGTCGCCGTAATTGTTTTGCCAACCGTCATCGAGCGTCACCCATTTGAACCCCATTCGCTTAACCGTCGGCAGCGTGTCGTAAACCTGCTGAGGCCTGAAGTTCCGTCCGTAACCCCACGCACACCAGATCGGTCCAAAGCCATCCTCTGGGGCTGAGGCCATGTGAAAACCCAGTTTAGACATGAATCGTCGATAAGTAAGAAGTGTCTGAAAGTAATCTCCAGTGTGCACGGAGACAAACGTGCGAAAAGTATGGAAGCTTTCGCCGGGTTCAAGCGATCGTTTATGACGATACTGCACGCTCACCCGAGCCTGGTGGGCATTGGGCATCGAGACTGGCAGGGACACTAGGCGCGGCACTGGTTCAATGTGGCCCACACCAATGCCAACATCTTTGCGCCACACATCGACAATAGGAGTGCCACCACCGTAATCGCTTGCATTCATACCGAGATAGTTCTGTTGCGAGAACCCGGCGTGTAGCGGAACCACCCAGTTGGGACGGCGCTCGTACGACCCGCTCTGGAATGACCAAAAAGGTGGTTGCCCGGAATCCTGCTGTGCGTCGATTCGGTATCCGTTATTGCTCCAGCCGAGAATCTCGATTTGCGACTTTCCAGTATTCGTATAACTGACATCGAAAACCGCGAGGCTTGGGAATTCGTCGTAGATGGTGACTTCTACAACCTTGCGAAGAGCACCGGACGAACCGATCAAGGTGAGCTTTTCTCCTCCGCCGAAGACGTCGGCTATGTGCTCGTGCGTCTGCGACTCCAGAGCGAAGTCATACCATGACCGTTCCTTTCCGCTGACGATCTCGGATGCCGAAAACGGGCCCAGGGAAGTTTCCCCGCCGTTTACTCGCGCAACCACGCAGCTGCGCATGTTCCGGTCAAACTCGATGCGCAAGCTCGGGCTCTGAATGCGCGGCAACTCACCAGCAACTGCATCACTCCTTGTCGCGGGCGGATTGCGTCGTGCTGTCGGTCGGATTCCCGCGCACAAGCTCGTAAGGAGAACGATCAGAATGAATGAACGGGTTATTGTCATGATCTAGTCCGATCTTTAAAAGCGCTCTACTTGGCGCAGGCTCGAGCGTAGACGCGCAGAACGTGCCGGATATGGCTTTGGATCAGCCTTTCAGGACTGGGCTCAAACTGTCCATTCCGTACTGCTTCATACTCCAGCGGGAAATATTGGCTTAGAAGTGTGAGCGGAATCTGTAGCGCTGACAGATTTGCCAATAGTCGAGCAACTTCTGCCTCTACGGAAGGTTCGTTCCAATAATATCGGCAGCGATCGCTATATCCATATGTGAGGTTTCGGTGAACTTCTTTATGATCCCCGTGATAGTAGGGTTTCCAGTGAGCGGGCTTGAGCAACATGGCTTGCTCAAGGGCTTCGCGCACATTTGATATTCGAGGCCCCGCCCGTCGATCGAGCAACTCACGCTCGACCGCTGCCAGAGCAAAGATGGCTTCCCGAAAAGCGAAAGTCAGCCATGGCCCCACTTTGAGAATCGCGAAATGGTCGCGCACCATCTCCTCAAGTGATTGTGCTTTCTGGTAGTCGGTGGAATGAGCCTCGTAGATGATGCCTGGGTGTGCCGATAGCGCCGCCGATAAGGAACTCGTCCTCGCCCTGCCGTAGTCGAAAACCATATCGGCGCCGAACTCGACTCCAGGCTGAACTACGAGTGCAATCACGCGTTCCCAGGCGGCCAACAGGTCGCGTTTCACAAACGCGCGCCGGAAAGCCTCCAACGTCCGATGAACGTGTTCAGCCGAAGTTACGGTCGGAGCCTCTGAATCGAGCGACTCTCCGCCTGGTGCGGGAACTTCGGTTCCCACAACATACAGAATATTTGGAGAGCCCGACGGCAGTTCCGCATATGTTTTCTCCGCAACTTGGCAGAGCGTTGCAGCCCGGCCCGCGATGGTTTCTTCCGAGAACTCTGCGGCTCGGTCGTCAGCACAAGGCATGCTGGCGTCAAGGTGGATTTTGACATACCCTGCGAGCACGCACTCACGCACGAGTTCGCCGGCCTTTTGCATCGCCGAACTGGATGCTTCGTGCCGCCAGGGAAACGGGCCAAGGTGATCTCCACCGAACAGCACATGCTCCGGATGCAGTCCCGCGCTTTGAGCTGCGGACCGGACAGCGTCTGCGAACTGCCGCGGCGTCTGTCCGATATAGCCGCCGAACTGATTCACTTGGCTCGAGGTTGATTCCAGATGTAGAAGCGAATCGTCCTCGATGGACCGCTCGATGGCTGCGGCAATTACCTGCGGATGAGCCGAGCAGACTGCATACGAGCCGCCTCTACCGGACTGCCGATTGTGGCGCAGCACATCCTGCAGTCGCGCACTCGAATCATGGGACCGAAGTGTCTGAGTCTCGCCGTGGCATTTTTGATATGGGAACTGCCTTTCGCAGAAGACCGCTAATAACTGAACTTCAGTGCGAACTGAATCTGTCGCGGAGCTCGCGCCGCTGTGAGCGCTCCGAACTGCGGAGTACCCAGATTGGTTGCGTTATTCCCATTTTGCGGCCCGCTGTTCGCGAACAAAAAGTTCGTGTGGTTAAGAACATTGAAAAACTCTGCCCGGAACTCCAGGTTCGTTCGTTCGGTCGTCCGGAAATTCTTGAACACCGAAAAATCCCAGGTCGTGTAGCCCGGCGATTCGATGGTGTTTCGGCCAACATTTCCAAACGATCCCAAAGCTGGATCCACGAAGGCGCAGGTATTGAACCATGCAGTCGACGTGCGAAGCTTGGTGTGAGCGACACAACCCGGGTTGCCCGCAACCGGCCCTGGCTTAGTGGGATCTCCGACCTGGTCAGGTCGTTGAGAAACTCCGCCTGCACCTCCATCCGTGTTGGCAAAGTTGCCGTTCGAATCGAGCACCGTATACCAGTTGCCAGTAGAGACCGAGAGAATATTTGCGATCTGCCAGCCGCCGACGACTTGATTGCCAATTCCGCCGGCATCGCCCAGGAATTTCTTGCCGTGCCCGAACGGCAGTTCATAGATCGAATTCAGCACAAATCGGTGCCGCACATCGAAGTCCGAATTGCCCCGCTCCGCCGCCGGATCGAGGAAATACCGGAAGTCGCTGTTGTTCTGGGTCGGACCGAGGTTGGCATTAGAAGCAATATCGATGGAGTGGGCCCATGTGTACGAACCTTCCAACTGCAATCCCTTCGAAAATCGCTTCTCGAATCGCGCCTGCAGCGAATGGTAGACGGACGAACCAGTGGACCGGAACCAGTCGATTCCTGTATCGAATACCGGGCTGCAAAGGTCGGGAGTTGCCAGCGTGCAGCCCGCACTCTTCACAGGACGCCGAGGCGCCGTCGGGGCACTCTGGTCTGCCGTAGGCGCTGCCTGGTTGCCGTTGAAAAAAGTATAAAGCTTCGTGCCCTTCGACCCGGCATAGGTCACAGCGAACACGCTATTCGCCGGCAATTCTTTCTCAATCCCCAAATGCCACTGTTGCATATAGGGCGTGCGCAGGTTCTTGTCGACGGAGAAGAAGATCGGCGTATTCGGATCGGTCAGGGCATTCGCGGGAAAGCCCGATGCCAAGGTCGGTATCCCTGTGACTCGGCAGTCTAATGTCGCAGGATTGGCGGATGGCGCGCTGCATGGCGAGATCAATGACTGGTTCACAAAAAACGGCGGGTTGAAGCCAGGGCTCGGATTCGAGTATGGCCCGTTCTCCTGTCCGCCATAAAAAATCCCGTATCCTGCTCGCAATACTGCTTTCGGCACGAACTCCCACGCCAATCCGAACCGTGGAGCGAAGTTATTCAGATCAGAGTTGATAAGCCCGCGGCTCCCAGTAGCACTGATGTTCACGTACTGGGAAATGAACGGAGTTAATTGGACATTCTTCCCCCTGGGCACGATGATGGTGGGATCAGCCGGATTGCTGAGATCGAAGTTGCCTGTATCGTTGAACCTCTCCGATACGGTTCCGAACAGTTCGTATCGAAGTCCCACGTTCAGCACCAAATTCGGCCGGACCTTCCAGTCGTCTTGCGCATAGAAGGCAAACGTATTTCGAAAGTAGTCGACGTTATGCAGGTTGTTGATGCTTCCACCGCTCGTAAGGCCCGCCATGAACGAAGCGAATCCGGTGCCACCGCTGCCAATGTCCTGCGGATTGTCGGTCAGCGTCGCGTCAAAATTCAGAGTGCCGCGCGCCGCCGCAGGCTGGAAAATCGTGAATTCCTCCCGCCGGATTTCCGTTCCGAATTTCCAGGTGTGTCGTCCTCGCACTAAGGTCAGGTTCTCCGACAGGGTGTAAGAATTCTGCAGTTCCCTCGAAGGGAGAAATGTCGGACTACCCAGGGTTGCCACGTCGCTGAAGGTCAGCTGTGGCAGTCCGCCGATGCCGGGAGAGAACGGGACACCTGGAAAGCCGATCTCAGGACTGCCGGAGACGTCGGTGTTGGCGTTGAGTTCGAGGCGCTGGGCGTTCACCCGGTTGTAACCCAGTCGAAACTCATTGATCAGTTCAGGCTTGAAGATGTGCGTCCAACTGGTGGCTACGCTTCGGTAGGAGAAGTCTTCATCGCCGCTGAAGAATCCTCCTCCATCCGCCAAGCCTCCAAAGGTGCCCGGGATAAAGCTCGGCTGGTGCTCGATGCTGACTCGCACAAACGCATTGTTCGCATCGGAGAACCTTTGGTCGACGCGGGCGTCGAAATTGTTGCGGGTCTCCCGGCGCACAGGGTTCGCCAGAAAGTTATTGCCGCTCGCCTGCAGAGTGCCTGCCGTCGGATAGAGTGCGGCTAGCCGCAGAGCCAATGGATCCAGTGAGCCGCCTCCCGGTGCCACAGGCGTCGCGGGGATGATGTTGAGGGGCTTACCGGTGCCGTCATATTGAAAGGGTACGCCGCAGGGCGTGCTCCCATTGACCTGCGCCAGACGCGCATCGAAAATTTCGCCGGCATACGTTGGCGCCCCATTGCAATCGGTTCCCGTGACAGTGGTGTAGTCGATCAGGCTCGAGAAATCTCCCTGACGCCACTCCGCCGGAGGCACAAAGCCTGTCTGCGTCTGCGCCTGCCGCACACGGTACCCCTCGTAGTCGACAAAGAAGAAGCTCCGGTTTTTCCCGTTGTACAGACCCGGAATAACGATTGGACCGCCAAACGTCACCCCAAACTGGTTCTGTTGATACTGCGGAACGGGCTTGGTCGGATCATCGAAATAGTTGCGGCCATCAAGCTTATTGTTGCGCAGGAACTCCCACGCCGACCCGTGAATCTTGTTGGCTCCCGACTTTATTACAGCGTTGACGACCGCCCCATTGCCGCGGCCGAACTCCGCGCTATACGCATTCGTCTGGACTTTGAACTCCTGCAACGCTTCGACAGGAGGCTGGATCACGAAGTTCGTCTCATTCAGCAAGTCAGGCAGGTTCGAATTGTTATCCACGCCGTCGAGCAGGAAATTGTTCTGCAGCGACCGCGCTCCATTCGCGCTGAAACCGTATCCACCTTCGTCGCGAGCTCCGGGTTCGCTCGGCGCCGTGCCCGTACTAAGCAGCGCGAGCTGCGCGAAGTTGCGGCCGTTGAGTGGGAGATTGCTGACACGTTGCTGGTCCACGACCTGGCCCAATTCCGAAGTCTCAGTTTCCAGCAGGGGTGCGGCACCGGTCACCACCATCTCTTCGGAGATCCGCCCCACTTGCAGCGCGATGTTCACCGCCACGCGTCCTTGGACGTTCAGATCGACGGTCTCAGAGATAGCCTTCTTGAAGCCCGCCTTTGTTACCGACACCTTGTATCGACCTACATGTAACGGACTTGCCACAAACTCGCCGGAATCGCTGGTCGTGGTCTTGAAGGTTTGACCACGTTCAATGTCTGTGACTTCGACCGCCGCGTCGGACACAACGGCACCGCTGCCATCTTTCACCGTCCCCACAATACTCCCAGTGTCCTTCTGCGCCGCTGCCGGCATGGAAAGCAAGAGACACAGCCATGACAACATCACGACTACGAAAAGGTGAGACGTACGCAGACTCTTCATAGCAGGCCTCCTTCGGCGACTCCACACTCGTACTGGCTGCAGCATAGAAACCCAACCTTGGGATCTAACCTGACGCATTCTTACGATTGATTACTTTTACTTTCGCTTACGAATACTGTCAAGTGCTTTCGTATCAGATCGGATTGGTCAGACGAGCCAGTGCTTGAACTTCTGAGATTGAGTTGCGGGGGACCTATCCAGCTCGCTGAAAATGCGCAATCTACTGGGTCCGGGCCGAATGAATTCTGCCAAACCCGGGCATCAGTCAGCCGCAGGCCTACGAAGCCTTGCCAGGCTTGGGCTGGTTCCTGATCTCGGAACTAACGTTGGATTCAGGGTTAGGAATTGCGACTTCGCCGGGTTCGGGGTCGTTTACGCGTCGGCACCCGACTGCACTCGATGGGGTATCGTCGGACTGGGAAACGTGATCGCGACGGATACAGCAACGCAATACTCGGTCGAAATATTTCCGCCGCCCTTATCGTGTGCCTCATCCTGGCATTCGGGCGGTTCGTTTTCAACACCGCTAGCACGCTCGCGCTTCCGCGAACGGCAATCTTCCATCGGATCGGTTTACGGTCAGCCTAGTGCCGGATGACTTGGACTGCAAACAGAGCTAATTCTTCGCATACACCGGGCCCGCGCTCCGCGATGGGGGATCGGAGATTGCCCGAATATAGGAAATCAGCGCCTGCACATCGGCGTTGCTCAGCGTGTTTCCCCAGGCCGGCATCAACGCCGATTTGCTAAGCGCTGGTCCTCCATGCTTAATGATGGCAGTAAGATCCTCATCGCTCATCTTGTTCAGCGTGTCCCCTTCTGTGAACGGATGCGGCTTTATTTCCAGGTTGTCATAGTTAGACACACGTTCCACTGTCGACTCGGGATTATGACATCGTTCACAGTACTGATCGTTCAAGCGCTGTCCCAGTGTCTGCTGATATCCCAAAGCAATCTCTTCGATCTTGAGCCCAATTCCCTTATGCTCCTTGTCGAAAGTTGAGGCCTCGATCTGGTATCTCCCAGCCATTCCTCCAAGAGAGACGTTAGTCGTAGCCTGTCCGCTTGAATCTGTAAGTGCCTGAGCCGGATCAAACGTGACGCCGGGCGCGGCCGCGAATTCTACCAGCGCACCGGGGACTGCTGCTCCCTGGGCATCATTGACCTGCACAATCACTGGCTGGGGCAACGGTGCTCCCGTTTGCGCGACCTGCTTGCCTCCGCTGGATTCAACGATCGCGGCGCCGAACGCGGTCGGCTTCAGCATCGGGTTCAGCATCGGTGCGGAAGCAGACTTCCGCGAGCAGGAAACCGCCATCAAGGCGATGGTCAGAATTGCTGAGAATAGGGCAAGGCGGTTCACTTTTTTGCGACCTCCTGTTTGGATGCTGCCGCACTGCCCGCCGTCTTTGCGGGAAGTGGGGGTGTGCCCTTTTGTGACATTAAGAAGGCGGTCAGCGCCTGCGCATCCTGATCGCTCATGGCACGATTGGGCTCGATGCTTCCTGGCCGGAGGGCTTGCGGGTTTTTCAGCCACGCATAGATCCAAGCCGCGGTCAGGCGAGAGCCAACGTGGGTTAGCGTGGGTCCAACGTATCCCTTATCGGTTCTTCCATCGACGATATGGCAGCCCTGGCAGGCATACTTTCCATAGAAGAGTTGCTTTCCAAGTTCGACTTGCCCCTGCGGGTAACCGCTCAATGGCATCGAATCGCGATCGATTGCTGGATTCTGATACACGGTCAGAATGTAATCAGTCAGTTCATTGATCTCGGCATCACTGACGTTGAAACGCGGCATGCGGCGGATCAGGGCAGGCCGCAACGTCCCGGGGTTCTTGAGGAATTGCACCAGCCACTCGCGCTGCACCGAACTTCCTTCCCCAGTCAGGTCAGGAGCCATGTCGCTGCCGTGACCGTTAATGCGATGGCAACTGAAGCAAGCCAGATCTGCCATCAACTTTCCTGCTTTGCCAGCTGGCTGGTAATCCGATTCCGGCTTGGCAGGCACGGCAAGCGACGGGGGCAAGTTGAAGGAACGTTCATTCAACGAAAGCAGTGCGGTCGTAAGCGAATCGATCTGAGCCGCCGTGAAGGTGTATTGCGGCATCTTCAGCCCGGCAGCAAATGCCCGTGGCTGCTTGATCTTGCCTGCAATGTAGTCCGGCAAGGTGTGCGCCATGCCTGGCAAGAAGATGAGTTGCGTCACGGGCTTGCTCCCAATTCGACTCAGTTCCGGAGCAAAGTTCTCTGGCCTCTTGATTCCGGCAATTTCATGGCAGGAAGCGCAACCGTAATCTGAAATCAGCCGTTTGCCGTGTGCGATCTGGTCGGGCGTCCCTGGATCGAGATGCACGTTGGCCAGCAGATCGGAATCTGCTTTGCCCAGCAGGAACCCGGAGAGCGTCGCCAACTGAACATCCGAGAAGCGATAGTGCGGCATGGCAGTCTCCGCATCGTACGCACGAGGATTTTTCAACCAAGCCTGCAGCCACTCAGGTTTGACCTTGCTACCCACGCGGGTAAGTTCGGGGCCAACGTCTCCTCCCACCATGTTTCCAGCCGCATTCTGCACAGCATGGCAGGATGCGCAGAACGATTCTCCATAGAGGCTTGCACCCGTCGTGGGATCAGACGATGCTTTCGCTGCCAGAGTGATGGCGTCTCCCTGGACAGGCGTGCTGTTCGCAATCAGGAACGCTGAGATATCGCGGGTATCGTCATCGCTCAGCTTGAAATTCGGCATCGTGGCGCTGGCGGCGTAAGCCTGTGGATCTTTCAACCAGGCAAAGATCCACTCCCGTGTGGTTTTGTCCGCGATGTGCGACAGCGAAGGCGGATCGTCGGTAGCCTTCATTGTGCTGCCGTCCGGCAGCTTTACCGTGTGGCAGCGTACGCATCCTTCGCGGGAAAGCAAGTTCCGTCCTTGATTCAGCTGCGGTGTGCCGGGCAGCGGCCCTCGGTGGCATTCGCCACAGGATGACTCGATGTACTTGGCGGGAAGAATCGGCTGTTCCCACGCCAGCGTGCTATTGTGCGCTTCTTCGACCGTCGTGGCGGCGCCCTGACCACGATGGCAAACAGTGCATCCAATCCGCTCCGACTTGTGTGGGATGATTGGATGCGGCCGGTAGGGCTGAGTCGATACCTGTGCGAGCGCGGGCTCCCTCAGTCCCACATGGCAACTCGTGCAACGATCCACCACTCCAAGTTCAGGCAGCCAGATCTGCTGAATCCCGCCTTGAAAATGCCGCCGCAGGGTGTTGGCGTCGCTGCGATTGGCGATGATGCGCAGGTAGCCCCGCTGATAATGTCTCCATTCGCTGAAGAAATTCTTGGCTGGTGCAACTGCCATTGAGCCCAGCAAAATCAGACTGACGACGCCGAACGCTCGCACGCTTTCCCCGAACAACTTCTGCCACAGCGACGTAAGTTTTTGTTTCATGATCGCCGCACCCTCAGGATTTCTATGAGCCTTGCCACGGCCATATAAATGCCCACCCCGGGCCGCGGAAAAACGTCCCGATGCCCGTGAGCACCACCAACTCGAATAAGAACCAAGTCATCACCCAATAAGAAAGCGGTCGAGCCGCCAGATAGCGCCGAAGTCGTGATGGCGACTCCGGAGAACTCTGGGATGCCAGCAACATCAGCCCTGCCATGATGAGAGTAGGGACCAAGGCCACAATGACGTGAAACAGAGCCAGAAAGATGACGAGGAGGACTGTCACTGCATAGAAGATCCGCACCCGCCTTTGCCTGTCCTTCAGGAAGAATCCATCTGCTTCGATGTTGACCCGGAAGTATGGAATGACGACCAGTGCCATCACAACCAACCCCGGTACCAGGACGCCCGCAACCACAGGCGGAAAATAATGCAACATCTCCTGCAATCCGAGGAAGTACCAGGGCGCCTTTGCGGGATTCGGAGTATGCGAGGGGTCAGCAAGTCCTTCCAGCGGGGCATTGAATAGCAGCGCAATCCAGACCAGAACGATCGCCAGTAATTGGATTGCAACAGCCGCGCGGAATAGCACTTCCGGAAAAGTCTGCACCTGGTCTTCAGTCTCAACTTTGACCTGCGCAGACGTTCGACGGGTAATAAAGACGATCCGTCGCGGAGACTTTTTTGCGTTCGAATCTACACCTGCGATGAAGTCTTTGGCCTCCGACATGGCTATTTCACCTCCGTAGCTTCCGCGGGTGTGCCCCACTCAGGGTTCGCCCTCCCTCGCACCACGGCCGGTTCGCTGGAATGCGCATACAGACCACCATCTTTGCGAATGCGCCAGAAGTGAATCGCCACAAAGAACATCGCGGCCAGCGGAAGGATCATGCAGTGCAGCACATAAAAACGAAGCAGCGCATTGGCGTTCACCGCGTTCCCACCGAGCAGGAGGAAGTGGATCTTATTTCCGATCACCGGAACTGCGGAAGCAATATTGGATCCGACGGTAATCGCCCAATACGCCAACTGATCCCACGGCAGCAGGTAGCCGGTGTAGCTGAGCAGCAGAGTGATAAGGAGAAGGACAATGCCAATCACCCAATTAAATTCCCGCGGAGGGCGATAGGCTCCGCGATAAAACACTTTGAACATGTGCGCGAAAACCAGAAAGACCATGGCGTGCGCTGACCAGCGGTGAAGGTTGCGCAGAAATAGTCCGGAGGAAACCACGAACTGAAGGTCTTTTGTATCCGCGTACGCCTGCGGTGCCGAGGGATGGTAATAGAGCATCAGCGGAATACCGGTCGCGACTAGAATCAGAAATGTGCCCAGCGTCAGTGTTCCTAAGTACCAGGTGGCGCTGAAACTCAACATCCGCGTCCGCACCTTGGTCGAGAACAGGTGCAGAAATACGTTCTGTTGGATCGCCAAAGCTCGCTTCAGTGTGCTCGATCCCGTCCCACTGCGAAAGATCGACCGCCAAACGCGCGTATCGCGCAGATCATCGAAATACCGTTCTACCGTCTTCGCCATATCAGACCCTCACAAACGAGTCCCGCGCCAGCGGTGGGACGTCAGTCGAGCGATCCACGAGCAGATCGCCATCGTCATTGAGCCAGATTCGCTTCCAGGGCAGCGGCTTCGGCGCCGGGCCTTCAATCTTCTTCCCGCTCCGCTCGAACTTGCTGCCGTGACACGGACAGGCAATCATGTTGAGCTCAGGCTTCCACGCCGTCAGACATCCCAGGTGCGTGCACACCGCGCTCAGCGAGAAGTATCCTTCCTGCGTATGGATGATGTAGATCCCAGAATTCACATCCAACGTGACCGAATCCAGTGGATACCGGTCGGGTTTGCCGGCATTCACGACCGGGGAAGGCTCGAACAACACGTTGGGTTCGAGGTATTGATATGCAAATGCTGCGGTTCCCGCAGCCGCAATACTCAGCGAACCCAAACCGAGCTTCACAAAAAACTGCCGCCGACTTACGTCGTCCGTCTTTTTCGTTTCTTCTGCCATAAGCGCCTCGTACTAATTCATCCGAGGATCCAAGACTGCGATGATCGGGACTTTGATCACCTCTGCAATCCCGCTCCAATCGCTGCCACCGAGATGAGTCCAGTCGGTTCAGCCGGAAGCAGGTTGTATGACTCCATCGTGATGGTACCCACTGGACATCGCATCGCGCATAGACCGCAGCGGATGCAGCGAGTTTCGTCCTTCAACATGGCCGCGCCGGTCACAACTCCAAGTTCGTCGGCGGCCACCTCGTCGAACTCCACGCCGAAACAATCCTGGTTCTCGCGGATGTGCTGCACCGCTTGCGCTTCAAAGCCAATTCGATCGAGCGAAACCAGTTCCAGGCATTTCTCCGGGCACACATCCACACACCCGCCACACAGGATGCACATGCTGCCGTCTTCCGGAATTCCTTCGAAGATTGTGTTCGTCCAGCAGTGGAGGCACCGCTGGGCCTCGGCCATGGCTGAGGCCGCGTCGTAACCGATCTCAACCTCTGTCACGCCGGTGCGCCGTTCAAGCGGAAGCATGGGTACGGGTTGACGATCGATATCTAAGTAGCCCAACGGCATGGCATGGCGTTTGAGAATTTCGACTTCAATGATCGGCTCAGGATGCTTTCCGCCGCGCAGGTATTCATCAATCCCAACCGCCGCGCGCTTCCCGTCGCCGACGCTATCGATGATCAGCCGTGGCCCAAACACGCAATCGCCGCCAGCGAAAATTCCCGGAGACGAAGTCATCAAAGTCTGCGGATTAACCGCGATGAGCCCGCGAGCGGAAATCTCTACCTTATCGTCGGGCGTGAGGAAGTCGAGACGAGGCGCCTGCCCGATCGCCATGATGATGGTGTCGCACTCGATCTGGCTCTCGCTGTTGTCATAGAACGCAGGATTGAATCGCCGATTCTGGTCGAAGACCCACTTGGTCTTGAGTACCTCGAGAGCCTGAACCTTGCCGTCTTTCCCGAGTATTCGTTTCGGCCCGAACCCCGGATACATCCGAATTCCCTCTTGTTCCGCCTCTTCGATTTCTTCCAGAGCCGCCGGCATCTCATCGCGGCGCTCGAGGCAGACCAGATTCACCTCCCGCGCGCCCATGCGCAAAGCGGAAAGCGAGATGTCCACCATTTCCCGGGCGGCGACGGCGGACACGTTCTCGGCAGAAGGCTCAGCGTCCTGAACTCCTCCCGCATGCTGCCGCACGACCTCGCGTGCGGCGGAACGAGCCACATCCATGGCCACGTTCCCGCCACCAATCACAATCACTTTCTTGCCAATCGTGAATTTATAACCAAGATTTACATTGAGCAGAAAATCGATGCCTTTGTGGACACCATCGAGATCGACCCCGGGAATACTCAAATCCCGGCTGCGATGGGCGCCCACGGCCAACAGCACTGCGTCGAATCCCTGCCGGCGCAGATCAGAAATCTTGAAGTCTCGCCCGGCCGCATGGTTCAGCTTGAGTGTGATGTCACCGGTGTCGAGAATCTCGCGCACCTGTGCCTCGACTACATCGCGCGGCAGCCGATATTCCGGAATGCCCAGGTACAACATCCCACCCGCCACTGGGGCCGCTTCGAAGATTGTGACGGAATAGCCCATCAGCGCGAGATCATGCGCCGCAGAGAGCCCCACAGGCCCTCCGCCAACCACTGCAACTTTGTAAGGAAGTTTTTTCTGTCCGCGTCCTTCATTGATATGGATGGGACGCTTCGATTCGGGCCCAAACTGCTCGGTGAGAAATCGTTTGAGCGCGCGGATGGAAATGGGCCGATCGATCTCGCCGCGGCGGCAGGCCGTCTCGCAAGGATGAGCGCAGACCCGCCCACAGATGCTGGCTAGCGGATTCGGATCCCGCGCCAGCCGGTAGGCCTCTTCGAAACGTCCCTCCGCAATCAGGCCTACATAGCGTCCGGCATTGGTGTGAGCCGGACAAGCCATCATGCAGGGGAAGTTCGTGTGCAGCCAATCGGCATCGACCTTCTTGTTTTTGAATCGTTTCAGCATCGCAGCGCTTCCCTGAGTAACGAACTCCTAAACCTCCCCGAAGAACGGCAACAAACCGGAAAGCTCGGGAGCGGCGCCCCAAGTGGACCGCTCCCCGCTGTCACACACACCTTATTTGCTAACTGTGAAGTCGGCTTTCGCACTGCCCGATACGGTTACCGGCTTCGATTGACTCTTTGCGCCCTCGTGCCACACCGCGAGCGTGTAGCTTCCATCGGGAACGTCCTTGATCTTGTAATTTCCGCTGTCATCCGTTTCGGCGAAATACGGGGTAGGGCTGACCACAATGTATCCCGCCATCTCCGGGTGGACATTGCACAGCACCGGCACGACGCCGGGCTTGTCAAATGTGAATGGACGTTTTTCACCTTTTGGCCAGGTGCCGAGGTTGTGTCCCGCTTTCTTGTCTCCGCCGATCGCCGTCCAAAAAACGTTGTGCTGCACGGTATCGCTGTTGAGGAACTCCACCGTAGTCCCCTGCTGGACAGCCATAATGTGCGGCGTGAACATGAGTCCCTTTTGATCCATGACTGGGTGATCTTTAGGCGCGGGGAATGTCTTTCCCGCAATGGCATCTACGTAAACTACTGATTTTCCCTTCATGCCACTCACTTTGCCCTCGACGTCGCCCGCCCATGCTGCCGTGCATAACGCGCTGACCACCAGCATCATTACGAATCCTTTGCATCTCATTGCCTTTTTCTCCTTTTGCGCTTGCGTTCTTAGAATGTCTGCGTCTGAATCAGAAAATGAATCTTGCAACCAAGTAGACCGTGTTATTCCCATTTGCATTGCGGCCCGCGGCATCGTAATTCGTACTGCCGCCATTGAACCGCGTATATCCGGTGTATTGGCCCGAAAGTTGCAGGTTCTGCCACGGCCAGTATGAGACGTTCGCAATGTAACCCGCGCCCCGGGGATCTCCATTGGCGCTTCCGCTCACAGCTGCCTGAGTAAAAAGAAGAGGATCAGCCGTGCCGGTCGTATTGAACCAACCGAAAGCACCCGACGCACGATTGCCAAAATGGTATTCGGCATTGGCGAGAACAGTATTCAAGTGATGACTGCCCGGAGATGCAGCGAACAATGCGGTGCTGGCCGCCAGATTCGAATTCTCGCGAATGTACGTGCCACGCAACGAAAGCACGTCCGTTCTGAACAGCGTGCGATCGATCTGAGTGTCGATGGCCCAATCGGTGTAGTCATCCTCCAATCCTGTAATGGCGCCCGGACTCGACCGCATATGCATGCCGTACGTGCCGAACTCATACTGCGTCTTGCCCGTCAATTGCTGCCATGCAACACGCCAGTATGGTGCGAGTCCGCGGATATTGTAAGTGAAACCGACTCCGTCATTCGGCTGAACGCCTCCCACGTGTGCGGATCGGTAGAGTGTGGCGTCCACATAAAGGTGGTTGTCCCACATCCCGTAGCCGCCGAAACCCGCGACATCCTGGCCCAAACTGCTGATGATGGGCGCAGCCGTCGGAGTCGGCGCAAGATCATCGGCCACAAAAGGATAACCCCATCCCGGTGTGCTGTTCCAAAGATCTTCTATGGTGGGATTGTTGTTGACGTTGAGACCGAACACTAGTTCCTTACCACCGACCGTTGTCTTGTTCGCGTAGCGGACGTCTGTGTTGTCCATGCTGAAGTGATTGTCCTGCGTGCTGTAAGTCACCTGCATGAAACTGCCCACGTGCGTGGTCCACGCGCCGGAAAGGAATAGGGATATGTCCTGGGGCAATTCGATGGTGCCATTCTGTGTTCCCGGGACCGATGATTTTGTGGAAGTGAACGATGTCTCCAACCATGCGGAGAGCGGGAGTGACGAAAGAAGATCGAGGGGAGCTCGCTTTTTTCCCGGATCCGTTTTTATCACTTTGGTCTCGTCTGCTTTATCGACATAGCCGAGTAACTTGAATCTTCGGCCTGCCGGATTGAGCTCCGGAGGGGTATAGTGACAGCCGCTGCAGGCGAGACCTGTTTGTCGTGCATAGCTCGGAACCGCTGAAACCTTTAGCGGGTTCATTGCCGCCAGCGATAGCAACACCAGGACAGGAACAACAGTGAACAGAAATATCCCCAGTCTTTTCATCCCACTTGCCTCCAATATGATTTCGACGAGGTTTGTTGGCCTCTAGTCCAGTTCAGGATGAGGGCATACTATCGGCGCTCGTAGAGGCTTTCCGGGTCGGAGATCACACTCGAATGTGATTTCAATCACAGTGTTTTAGGCCTGGCGCAAAATGCCCGTTCCCGCAGGGAAGGATGAGGTTGTTTGCCGAAAATCTGCCCGGTCCTGGCAATCCGAGAAAGCAACCGCCGACGGCATCTGCATGTTTCTGCAAGGTTTAGCAGGGTTCTATTCGTGGACCACCGTCTTCCATGTTCTTCGTAAGCTGCCGAATCGGAGCTGAATTTGGGCTGCTCACGGGATTTGAGAGAGAACGAACTGAAGAGTTATTTCTTTGCAGTCGATCACCGGCGAGTGTGATCTGGATCACCACCCCATGCTCGTCTGGACGCCAGATCTACGCTGTGATCGTGAAGCGGAGACCCTTTGGGTGGGTCGCCGAACCGATCAATATTCCGAGAGTGATCGTGATTGCTTGGTTGACTCTGAAGTTGAACCTACTTGGCGGACTCTAAGGGTTTGATCGATGGCAGTGAGGCTATCGATCATGAAGCGAACTCACACCCGCCGCATCCTTGAGCCGCCTCAGAATTTTCTGCGTGCCCCTTCTGGTGATACCGGACCTCTTGGCGACGGTGGTGACACTTGGAAAGCAACTTCCGCCGTCGGCGTTCGCGTACCATCCGAGTGTGAGCATGGTGTGCTTTTCCAAGGGTGCAATGTCCAAGTCGAAGATGTTGTCCATCCGAGTAAAGGGCTTCCGGACTGGTTTCGAACCTTGCCGCAAATTCTGGATTTGCGCGAAACCCTTGCGGAGCTTGGAAAGAATCTCATTAAGCGGGCTCTGGAGCAAGCAAACGGCGTTCAGCCTGAGGCCGCCAGGATGCTGGGCCTATCGCGGAGCGACATGGGGTACAAGGTCACAAAATACGCGATCGAATGACCGCGGATCTTGTCGCACCACGAGGTCGGGGCGGTCTCAGGCATCGAAGCCAATTCCGACGAACATTGAACTCAAGGCGTAGAATCCCAACTTGGGGTCAGAAAATGATTGACGTGGGACACAGGCCTCACTGGCACACGAACCTTGTCTGGTGTCTAAACCGAACCTCCAGAGCGTGAGGAATGCGGGCCCGCGGACCTGTTTCTTTGCCACGGATCTGCACGGACGTACCGATCGGTACGAGAAGTTACTTGCATCGATCGTTAAGGATCGTCCCGCTGCGGTGTTCCTTGGAGGAGACTTGCTGCCTCGGTCAGCGCTGTCTCCAATGCAATTCGGACAAGAAGATTTTGTTCACGACTATCTTGTCCGAGCTTTCACAAGAACCTGCAACGCCTTAGGGGCGAACTATCCCGACATCTTCCTCATCCTCGGTAACGACGACCCACGTCGTTGCGAGGAAGACTTCGTTAGGGCGGCAGGCAATGGCCTCTGGCACTACGTCCACGAGCAGAAGAGCCTCTTGGGGAATTTCGCCATCTATGGCCTGGCCTACGTTCCACCGACCCCATTTTTGCTGAAGGATTGGGAGCGTTATGACGTTTCCCGGTGCGTCCCGCCGGGCTGTGTCTCTCCGGAGGAGGGCACCAGAACCGTGCCAACGGAAGAAAGCGAGATTAAATGGGCCACGATCCAGAAAGATCTCGCGTCCCTTGTGGGAGACGATTCTCTTGATCGCGCCGTTCTTCTTCTCCACACACCACCTTGCGATACGCCCTTAGACCGAGCGGCACTCGATGGGAAGATGTACGAGCACGTTCCGCTGGATGTGCACGTGGGCAGCATCGCGGTGAAGCGGTTCATCGAGGAGCGGCAACCACTGTTGACTTTGCACGGCCATATACACGAGTCTGCGCGTTTGAGCGGCCAATGGAAAATCAGGATCGGGCGAACCGTCTGTATCAACGGTGCTCACGATGGGCCTGAACTGGCACTGGTACGTTTCGATCTGGAATCGCCTGAGAACGCTACGCGGGATTTGCTCTAGGTTGAGGCCTGCGAGTCTTTCATAGGAAGTTTACGCGCGGGATCTGTGACCGCGTCGATCTTGATGGCGAAGCTCGATCGTTCCTTCATATCTTGGTCCGAAACGAGGTGCACGTCCAGTAGACCATCGGTACGATAGCCCGTCCGCAGAAAGTTGATTTCCGCGAGGCAGCGGCTCCAACCTTCGAGCCACAGCGTCAGTTCTTTCGTCTGTTCTTCGTTCCCATGAACATGCAAAACAATGTCGATGTCGCTCGCCGGCCCAGCGGTTGCGTTCTTAGTGCTACCAATTAAGTAGAAGGCATTCACGCCAAATTTTTGCGGATCGAGATCGGCTGCGATCCTCTGTGCCATGCGAAAACGCCAGCGCCAGTGCTCATTCGCTCCCCGATCAATAGTCTCGGCCTCGGACTCAACTGATGTGTTCTTTTGTTGCGGGGATGATAGGAATGCAACCGCTTGGTCCAAATCGGCATTCATCAGCACCCGCAGAATAAGTCCTCCCGTTTCGAGGGGTACATCAGTTACCCGAAGCGTCTCCGCAAGGTGCGAAAATTCCGGGAGTACTTCCCTAAGTACATTGCGGGAACGTCGAAAGAACAACTCGTTAAACACTGTCGTTGGATCGTCGGGATAGAGCGGCAAGTAACGGATCGAGGACTCCACGAGGTCCTGAAAAAAGTGGGTTCCGAATGACAGCTCTGGCAGGTAATTTCCTCTGTGGCGTGCCACTTCGATCAACATTGCTGCGTTGTTGATATCGGAATAGGTCACCGGAACTCCCAGCTTAATGTCTCCGCGACTGCCCCAGCGTCCTGGCCCGACCAAGATGAACTGCCGTTTCGGCAGTAATTTATTCAGTCTGCCAACTGCATGCCCGACATCGTGCATGGCCGTCTCATCTGGAAGTTGGCTATAGCCCTCGAGATCGACATAGACGATGTGCGTGATTTCTGGCACCTTGCCGTTTGAAACAAAATGGGCGGCTGAAAAGATGACCTTGTCCGACGGCAAGTTCTGCGGGATCGCGACCGGAACCGCGTCAGCTCCATAGCTCTGCGGTCTGCACTGTAGCAGGTAGAAGTCCTTCCCGTCGTAGGCGAACTCCATGTCAACCGGTGTTCTGAACTTGGATTGCAGTAACAGCAGCAATTCGCGGATACAATTTACGAACGGCGTCTTGCGAATCAGTCCTTCAAAGGTGAAGACTGCATCCTGAGAACTGAAGTCGGGCATCGGTCCGATGATTGGTTCGATCCGGTCATGGCTCACGAACGAAACCAGATTGCGAATCTGGGGATATGCGGCGCCAGAATTGCGGAGGAGTTCCGCGGCGTCCACGGTCTCGAAGGCGTTTGTCTCTAGATTAATGAGATCAATACGCTTTGGCGAATACCGGAGTACTTCGTCGGCCGTGACGTTGACGCGCAAATTCGGCTGACCCGGAGCGATCAGCACAGGATAATCATCTGCCACGCGATCTACCGCACGTGTTCCCAAGCCAGGCACGAGGCGTATGAGCCCATCCTCACGTTTGATGCGGGCGGACCATCGAAACTCGTTATTGCTGAATGCCACTCCGGAGCACGCGGGCAGGAAGTACTTGCCGACGGTCTGGCCAACGACCTCCTGGATCATAATCCCCATTTCTTCGTGGACATCTAGCAGGCCGCGTTCGGCCCGGTATTCCGTCGGGTCCGGCCCGAAGATCGACGCGTAGACCTCTGCAATCGCATCCATCAATGCCGCCAGCCGTTCCTCCTTGCTTCCGCAGTTCCCTAAGAACAAGCTCTTGTACTTTCCGGAGAAAGCCGACCCGGGACGATCTTCCAGCAGACTCGAGCTTCGGACGATAAGAGGAACATCACCGAGATCGTCGAGCGCCAGCGCGAGCCCCTTTGCAAATTCTGAAGGGAACGATGATCTCTTAAATAGAGCCACTAGGTGCGGATACTCCTGCCGAATCTGGTCGATCTCCATGTACTTCCGGTTGAGAACATCCTCCAGATCGTTATGGTGCACGAAGTCTTGAATCCAATCGGAGGTGAGGTACCAAGTTCGGGGTACCTTCACTTCGCGCAGAAGTGCACTTGCATCAGGGGCTTTCTCTATGATCTTCTTGGCCAGGAATAAACCGGCACTCTTACCACCCAGTTTCCCGTGGCAGCCGGGCGGGAAGATGACCTTACCCAACAGATCATAGAAATCCTTAACGTCGATGAAACTCTTGGCGACGTTGATGAAGTCGAGGCTTTCAGAAAAAAAGCGACGAATGAGCGATACTCGGAGACCTTTCTGGGTGTAGAGCGAAAGTTCGTCTTCCTCCACGCCGATGTGCCGATAGCGCTCGACACACTCCATGATCTCCCCCAGCGAAGTGTCCTGATTTTCCAGAGCTCGTACCAGAAAGCTGGCCTTGTCCTCCTTAATCCATCGAGTCACACAATTGAGGATCTCGGTCTCGCTCATATGCTCCCCGGCGATCCGGAGTGCTTGAGTGGTCAAGTCGGCGGAACGCCCGGGAGCATCGTGAGGGAGAGGCCGGTTCTCATCGGCGGAACTGCCCGACTCGACAGCCAATATCGCCGCTCCCCGCCGCAGTAGCTCTTTGGCCTCTTGAACTCCGCTCCAGCTCAAGTGATTGATCAGCTTGCGCGAAATCCGCTTCAATAGAGCAGGATCCGTATCGCGCAGAAACTCGAGCACGATGCGCCACTCCCCTTGAGCTGCCGCGGTTGCGTCCGCCGCCGACCAACCTTCGAAAGCGACCCTCAGTCGGCGTTGTGTGACTGCGCTCGCAATTCGCTCGGCAATCGTGTCGATGAGCCTGCGCTCCTCCTTAAGAAACGGGCCCTCGTCCGATCTCGGCATTTCTCTTCGGTACGAAACCTCGACCGTTCCGACCGTCTCGCCTTGCGCGACGATGTTGGCCTTCTGAATCCAGGGTGTCACTTGAAAATCCGGGGGCTGGATCGCTCGGTTTTCAAAGAGGATCCGCGCTTGACAGTCATGCGGATATTGCCAGCCTGCCGGCAGGACCTCGATGATGTCACGAAAAACGTCCTCAAGCGGCCGGGCTGACTGGCTCAGGAGTTCGCCAACCTGGTACAGACAGTTCAATTCCTTGGCCCGCTCTTGCAGGGCGTGGAGCATAGTACCGAATTGGTTCTCGTCCGTTTTCACTTCGGTTGGCTCGTTTTGTCTCGGGAGTGCGGCAGGACTACTCCTCTCGCGGTCCGCCCATCGACGCGTACCGTGAGCCTTTCGGTGGGGCGCACATGGCGGATAAGAGCCGACTCGTACACAACGGGTTGCCGGTTCAGCCAATCCCAGTTGATTCCAAAGTGGCGCCCGTGTCGCACCATGAAGTAGCTTGCCCGAAAGCTCGACAGGTTGTGAAAGAAGTGCGAACCCTGGCTAAGTTCCACATTCATTTCCGGCAGTGTCGTCTCCACGATCGCTCGCGCCCCTGAGATCTGGCTCCAGTCGACGGGAATGCCCAGCGACGGATGCGAACTGCCCCAGCGGCCAAAGCCAATCAGCAGGAAGGGCCGCTTCTGATCTCGGAGGTCACGGTTGATCGATTCCAACTCTTCTGCAATAGCAGGCGTGTGCATTGGGGAAAATGTGTCAGGCCGCACGAAGACAATATCCTGTATGTCATCCGCGGCACCATTACCCATCACCATGTCCGACGCAACAATGGCGCACGGATCGGACAGGTCCTCGACCGTGACATCTACCACCTGATCGGAAACCACCATGGAGCGAACCTGCAGGAAGCCCAGACGCACCCGGGGCCGTTCCCCGAGGCGTCCCTGCAACGTGATAGCGAACTCGATCTCAACCTTAGACTGGACGGCCTTCTCCGCCGCGCTGAGCAGAGTTTTCACGAGGCCGTTCAGGGGAAACTGGTCTTGAACGAGAAGCGGAGCAAAATCTAAGACCCGCGTCCCCCGAGATCCGATTCCGGGGATAACTCGGTCGCGTTCGGGATCATACGTGGAGGCCAGTAGATGCAGCGCGTCGTCAGCTTCGGCATCGGCTAGACTTGCATGCACCATGTATTCAGTTTCGCTGATTGGACTGTAGCCGGGCGGCTTGCCCATGTTGACTGCCCAAAACTCGGTTTGGGTGCCCTTCAGTAGTTCCCCCACGGAATCGAAAGGTGGTGGCTTCTTCGGATAGGCTGGTGAAAACGCCCAGGCTATGCCTCCGTCCACGATGGTCTTTCCCAACCCGAGTGCTAGGGTGATCACGCCCTCTTCAGGACGGGCGGGTTCAAAAGCGTAGAAGTTATAGGAACGCGCTACGCCCGAAATGTCAGGATAGAACCGGTCCCCACGGCGCTGGCCGACCACTTCCTGGATGATTACCGCCATCTTCTCATCGCCGGGATTTGTCCCAGTAGTACGAAGGTAGTCTCGCGCCTCGCGAAAGTAGGTCGACGCGTACACAAATTTGATGGCCTCCACCAGCCGACGAAATCGTGCGTCCGGATCGGGCTGGTTGTTCGGGATCATTTTTGTGGCGTAGACGCCGGCAAACGGACGCTCCAGCGCGTCCTCCAGCAAGCTCGACGACCGGATCGCCAGAGGGCTCTTGATCTGAACAATCAGCGCGCGGAGATCGCCGAGCAGTTCAAACGGAAGCTCGCTCTTCTGAAAGGCATGACCGATTCGATCGTCGGACATTTCGTCGAACCGCAGCTCGTAAAGACTGTTTCGCGCCATGAACTCATCGAAGCAGTCCGTCGCGATGACGGCCATGGTCGGAACATTGATCTCAACATCGGGGAAGGAGGCGGGATCAATTTGCGCGGCAAGGAGATCGTTGATGAACACCAATCCGCCGGCCTTGCCACCGATTGCCCCAGAACCGATTTGCGTGCACCGGAAGGTACCATCCCAGAACTTACGGTCGAAGACCGGCAACTCACCAACGAGAGGCTTCAGACCACTCATCGACACCTCCAACCTCATCGTATCGGACGGCGGACGTTCCTAACGCACCCGGTCAAAGTGAGCCCATCTATCCTGAGGTTCGCCGCGGCCTGTTACACCCAGCCGCGTTCGTGACACGCTTTGGCCACGCGACCGATCGCAATGGCGTAAGCAGCATCTCTCATGTACAACTTCTCCCGGCGAGCCAGATCGGAGACCGCAAAGTACGCAGATGTCATCTTAACGTCGAGCTTTCCGAGTACCTCATCTTTCTCCCAGAAGTAGTTCATGTTGCTCTGCACCTGCTCAAAATAGCTGCAGGTCACGCCGCCCGCGTTCGCCAGAAAGTCGGGGATCAGCAAAATGCCACGTTTCTGAATCTGAGCATCGACTTCCGGTGTCGTCGGACCGTTGGCGCCTTCAGCGATGATGCGCACGCGGGGGCCAATCCGGCCAACGTTGTCGCCGGTGATCTGGTTTTCCATCGCCGCGGGAATGAGAATGTCGACATCTTGCTCTATCCATGCTTCTCCCGGTAGCACTTCGTAGCCCAGCTCCTTCGCTTTCGCTTTATTGATCCCACCGAAGTGGTCCGTGATCGACAATAGTTGACTGAGATTGATTCCCTCACTCTTTCGGTAGGTGTAGGCACACTGGTCCGCTTGATCCCAGCAGCAGACAGAGATCACTTTTCCTCCCAGCCGCTGGTAGAGTTCGATCGCGTAGTGGGCCACGTTGCCGAAACCCTGCACGCTCGCCTGGGTATTCTCGGGGCGCATGCCCAATTCTTTGAGCGCCTCGCGCAACGTAATTACGACGCCATAGCCCGTTGCCTCGGTTCGGCCAAGCGAACCGCCCATGCCGACAGGCTTGCCGGTAATAAAGCCAGGAAACCGACCGCCATGGATCTTCTCAAACTCGTCGAGCATCCAAAGCATGTGTTGCGAGTCGGTCATTACGTCCGGAGCCGGTACGTCGGTCTCCGGACCAATCTCCCTTGCTACCTGACGCACCCAGCCTCGGCAGATCTGCTCTTGCTCCCGGGCGCTTAAATTATGCGGATCACAAATTACACCACCCTTCGCCCCGCCAAGAGGAATATCCACCACGGCACACTTCCACGTCATCCACATGGATAGTGCGCGCACTGTATCAATCGTCTCCTGCGGATGGAAGCGGATGCCACCCTTGCCCGGTCCACGCGCGTCATTGTGCTGGACGCGGAAACCGCGAAAAATCTTCACCATTCCGTCATCCATGCGTATAGGGATGGCAAACTGAAACTCACGTAGCGGATAGCGCAGTAGATCTTTGGTGGCCGAGTCAAGTCCCAAGTATTCGGCTACTTTATCGAACTGAGCCTGTGCGATCTGGAATGAATTGAATGCCTTGGAGGATTTGGTAGCAGTGCCAGGAGCCGCTATCGAGACTTCCTTCGCGCCACGAATCGGTTCCGCCAGTATGCTCTCCGGCATGGTCATCTCCTTAGTTCCTTGGCAAGCTACTGCAATTATCCCTCCCGAAACAGGCCTGCCCGATGTGATCGTGCGCACACTGCCGGGTGATAGTTGCACGCTAATTAAGGAGATCCTGGGGAGTGTATTTCTCAACGTGCATCGTTACGAAAAACAGCCCGGCTCCAAGATGAAATGGAAGCTGCGGAGGGGATGATCAGAGATCCGTGCGAAGCTGCTTCCTGCTCGCTGCTGCTGTCATCTTTGTCGCGTACACGGTTTGTGTGCTCGCCCAAAATGAATTGGGTAGTCGGAATCCAGCACCACAAGCAAAAACCAGTCAGCACAACGGACAACACGATTTCGATTTCATTTACGGCAACCAGTTTTCCCACGGCGAAATCCAGCCGCCAGTTGTGGGGAAATTCAACGGCAACGTGGGAGGTCTTCGAGGGCAAAGACGCCTTTAAATGGACAACCGATCATCGTGCGGTTTTTAACGCTGGTTCGTACAGCCATACCCAAGGATCAAGCCCCCTCTGCTCGGCGGCTTTCGATAACATGCGGACCACGGCATTGCGGAAATGGGGTTACGTGCGGCTTGGTTCGAAACCAAACGGTCTTTGATGCCACTCGGTAGCAGGCCAACCAAATGCATCCCCGCTTCCACTCCAGTCACCTCCACAGTTTTTCCCATCTCTCTTCTTATCGCGTTGATCAGAGCCGTGCGGCGCTCCATATAAATGATTCGCATCTTGCGGATATGGTGTGCGAATTGACCCTCGCGGATGAAGTCAGCCAAGACAGCGTGATAGAGGGTGATGTAAATATGTGTCGGCAGCGAACTCGCCATAAAATAGGACACCAAATTCTTTGGCACAACTATGTATCCAAGGCGCAGCGCGGGAAACAACACCTTACTAAAAGTCCCTACATAAATTACCCTGCCATCGGTATCCAAGCCCTGCAGAGATGCAATAGGGCGAACGTCGAATCTGTATTCGCTATCGTAGTCGTCTTCGATAATCCACGAATCCCTGCTCCCGGCCCAATTGAGGAGTGATACGCGCCGGCGCTCATCGTCGCTCCCAGAGGATACTGATGAGAAAGAGTGACATATACCACGCACGGCGCTCGATCATGATCGCGGATCCTTGAAACGATCAGCCCGTGCTCGTCTACTGGAACTTCCACTATCTCGAGTCCGGAACTCGTAAACGCCACCCGCGCGCGGGGATAGCCCGAGTCTTTTATCATCACATGATTCCCCGATTCCAGGAGGACCTGCGCAGAGATCTGAAGTGCTTGCTGAGATCCCGATCCCGGTAGGGATACCACTCACGTGATACCGCGACAGCAGACTCTGGCGGCGCAATCGGGGTTCAAGAAGTACGGGCGGAAGACGAAGCGGGAGCGGTTTCTGGAAGAGATGGAGCAGGTGGTGCCGTGGGCGGAGTTACAGACGTTGGTGGAACCGCACTATCCGAAGGGAGAGAACGGACGGCCACCGGTGGGACTGAGCATCATGTTGCGGGTGTATTTTCTGCAGCAGTGGTTCAACCTGAGCGATCCGGGCGCCGAGGATGCGCTGTATGAATCGCCGGTGCTGCGGCACTTTGCGGGAATCGATCTGGGGCGGGCGCCCGTGCCGGACGAGAGCACGATTCTCGGGTTCCGTCATCTGCTGGAGAAACACGAACTGGGCGGGGCAATGCTGAACGCGGTGAACCAATATCTGGAAAGCCGGGGCATCCGCATCACCACAGGGACGATTGTGGATGCGACCATTATTCATGCGCCCTCGTCAACCAAGAACCGGAGCGGAGAGCGCGATCCGGAGATGCACCAGACGCGCAAGGGCAAGCAGTGGTACTTCGGGCTGAAGGCGCACATCGGAGTGGACTCCAAACAAGGCCATGTGCATTCGGTGTGCACGTCGGCGGCTTCGGTAGCGGACAAGCACATGCTGCCGGATTTGTTGCACGGGGAGGAGCGTAAGGTGTGGGGCGACGGTGGATATCAGGGGCAGGGAGAAGCCATCCGGCAGGCGGCTCCGCGAGCACAAGATATGACCAGCCGGAGAGTGCGCTACAAGAACTTTGTGGACGAGTTACAAAAGGCCAAGAACCGGGTGAAGGCTCGAGTGCGAGCGAAGGTAGAACATCCGTTCCGGATTCTGAAGCGCATTTTTGGTTTCGAAAAAGTGAGATACCGCGGGATCAAGAAGAACCATCATCGACTGTGCGCCAGCTTCGCGCTGGTGAACCTGTATCTGCACCGCAAACGGCTGGCAGTGGCAGGGGCGTAGCGTCTCTGAACGCCGCGTGAATGGCGGGTTCCGGAGAGAGGTCACAGAGAATACTGGGTTATTCATCGCCGGTGCAGCCCATGGAATTCCCGGCCACCTCAAAATCGATGGTTGCTCAGAGATTCCCTAGAAAATCGAACGTTTCGGGCTTACCTTCTCCTCTACGTCTCCGGTTCTCTTCGGCAAACCTGCCGAATTCGATCCGGCGCGTCTTATCCGGATGTAATTCCAGTCCGAACATTCCCAGTCGCTCCTGTAAGTTCTCCAAGAAACGATCCGCGTCCGCTTGGTGTTGGAATCCCAAGATGATATCGTCCGCGTAGCGGATGACCACCACCTCGCCGTGTGCCCACTTCTCGCGCCACACGTTCACCCAGAGATCGAAAGCGTAGTGCAGGTAGATATTCGCGAGTAACGGTGAAACCACCGAGCCTTGCGGACTGCCTGTCTTCGTGCCCGACCATTTGCCGTCCTCCATCACTCCCGCGTTGAGCCATTTCCGGATCAGCCGCAGGATGCGGGGATCAGCGACGCGATGCTCCACGAACTTGATCAGCCAACTCTTGTCGAGGTTATCGAAAAATCCTCGGATGTCGGCATCAAGAACGTAGTTCACCTTCTTCTTCAGGAGCGCATACGACAACGCATCCAGCGCCTGATGCTGGCTGCGCCCCGGGCGAAACCCGTAGGAGAAGCCGAGAAAGTCCTCCTCGTAGATCTGGTTGAGGATGGTCACCACGGCATGTTGGACTAGTTTGTCCTCGATAACCGGGACCGCAAGTGGACGTTGCCGTCCATCTGCTTTCTCTATGTACACCCTTCTCGAGGGTGTCGCTTCGATAAGCTCCGCGATGAACCCGGCCGTGAAGATCGGTCAGCCGATCTTCCAGTCCGTCTTCATACTCCTGCCAAGTGACCCCGTCCACTCCGGGTGCGGCCTTTCTCTTGAGCGAGTAAAAGCTTTCCCGTAGCAGTTCGACGGTCAGGTGGTGGAGCAGTGCGTGAACTTCATCTCCTTATTATTCCCTGCTGCTTTCCGCACACCCGCCAGCCCCTGTGACACGCGCTCCCCGCTCTGTGTCGGGGACGTGTTAGGTTGACGGACGTTTTCCTTGATCAGCGGCCTTCCCTCCCCACTCTCCGCTGACGAGTTCCCGTCTTTGTTCGAATGGTTCATAGGTACTATGCCGCGGTGTGACTCCTCGGTGACTTGCATGCGAGCCGTGCGGCCTAAGCCTTCGCCCGCCGACCTCCGGCCTGGTTGAGCCGCAGGTGTCTCCGAGGTCTCCCGGTTCTCGCGCTTGAAGCTTCTAGGCGTGTCTGGGGTCTTCGACTACGCCGGACTGAACAAGAGCTCGCGCTATCGCGCTTGTTCATGTTGCCTTCCGCACATTACAAAGGCGTCGGCGTCCGGATTGCATCTTTTCGGAGCTGAATACCCACCCCACCTATCCTCTATCTACGCTTCGCTGGGTCCCTCGCGGTAGCAGCGCAAGACTCGAGGCCGAGTGGATCGCTACTCCTTTCTCGTAAGGAACTTTCATCCTCTACTTCAAGCCGGTTTAGCCCGGCGCACTGTAATCAAGATTTGAGACGCACCACATCGCACTCCACGAAACGTGCCCAGATACTCCGCTATAGCGGAGCGGAATGCAAGGACCCCCATGGGATCGCCGTAGATCCAGGAAAGAATGGGCAACCATTCAGGATAGGGTACGTTCATTCGCGATTGGATGACCGCATCAGAACTTCCTGTTGGCGGAGACGCCATAAATTGGTGGTCCAAATACCCGCATGGCATCACAGGATTATTTGCAGATGTGCGGCTCTCGACCAGCAACGTCCTCGCGGCTTCGATTTGTGGAGCGGAATTATGTTTGGGCACGCATCGAGAAAATCGATCGAACTTCATTTATAGAGCGCTTTTGCTTTGTTTTTTGAACCGTTATCACCAGATGTGATCGCTTCAACATTCGGATGTGATTCAGATCACATTCATCTGGATTTGATCTTTGTAGGCTCAATTCAGCATTTGTCGTGAATATACGCTCCAAACTCGTAGCTCTCTTTTTGTTGCTCGGCCTGTGGGCCCCGCCCGCAGTGGCGATGGCTGGCTGCTGGACAGACGGGTCCGCGAATCCCGGCCAACCATGTGAGCCACATTGCCCGAAGATGGCCGCGATGATGGAGACCATGGCCGAAACTGCACCGAGCAGTATCGGTGCATCGGTTCCAATGTCGGCGTGCTGTAGCGTTTCGCCGAGTCGTCCGGAATCAGCATTGCAGTTGACCGGGCCACAGAGTTCTTCCAGCATCATCGAGCTTTCGGTGAGAGTCTCTTTGAATCTCGTAATTCGTCCGGCTGCAATTCAATCGAGCGCGGCTACTCACCCGATGCTTGCTCCTTCGCAGACTCTCCTCTGCACGTTCCTGATCTGATTCTGTCCCACCTTGCTCTGTCCACAGTCAGGCCGTAGCGCCTGTCTTTCAAAAACAGATCCTTAGCTACAAGCGAGATTGCCATGATGAGGAAGGTATTTCACCTCGCCCTGGTGGCCGTCATTTCCGCGGGATTGTCCGCGGAAGACCGGCTTGCCGGGCGGAAGGTAACAGCACAAATCGTTGAGCCAGGCACGAATCAGACTACTGGCCAATCGGTATTGAAGCTCGATGAGGTTGTTAGGATCGCCCTGGAGAAGAATCCCGCGGTTCTGAGCGCCTCGCACGCTATTTTGGCTGAGAAAGCGAAGGTTCCGCAGGCCAGTGCCTTACCTGACCCCACGTTTGGTATTGGATGGATGGGCAATCCTCGCCCATTCAGCGTACAAACCGGGGACCCATCGAGCTATCGCAGCGTAAGCGCCATGCAGACGCTGCCTTTTCCTGGCAAACGCAGTCTTCGTGGGCAGATTGCCGGGAAGGAAGTCGACGCCAGCCAGTGGGACTTGGAAGCAGTTCGCCGGCGCGTGGTCGCCGATGTGAAAGCTAGTTATTACGACTACTGGTATTACGACAAGGCACTTCACACCACCGAGCAGAATCGCGACCTCCTAAGCAAGCTCTCTCAGATCGCAGAAGCCCGCTATCGCGTCGGCAAAGGCATACAAGCGGATGTGCTTCGTTCACAGGTTGAGATTTCAATGTTGCTCCAGAAGTTGACTACGCTGGAACAGCAACGGGCGACAGCGCAAGCGCGCTTAAACACGCTTCTGGCGCGTGATCCCGATGCTCCATTACCGCCAGCCGCAGACGTAACGAATGCATCTCCGTTGAATTACTCGCTTGAAGATCTATACAAGGTGGCGCGTGAAAACGATCCCGAGTATCAGCGTATGCAGAAGATGGTCGAGCGCAATCAGCTGGCCATCTACCTGGCACATAAGGATTACCTGCCGGACCTGAGTGTGGGGTACATGTATGAACAGCGTCCCGCGATGCCCGATATGCACGGATTCACGCTTACCGTGAATATCCCAGTCTTCTACAAATCCAAGCAGCGCGAGGAAGTACTACAGGCGAAGCAAGAGGAGCTCTCCGCATCGGGGGCCCGCGACAATCGCCAGAACGAGCTTTATTTCGACCTCAAGCAGAACTACCTGGCAGCGAAAGCTTCAGACAATCTTCTGAAGCTCTTTTCGCAGGGAGTGGTACCGCAATCGTCGCTCGCGCTCGAATCTTCGATGTCTGCCTACCAGGTAGGTAGCGTGGACTTTTTGACCGTGATGGGGAACTTCACAACAGTTCTGAACTACGAGACTGACTACTACCGCGAATTGGCCAATTACCAGACGTCGCTTGCACGCATGGAAGCGCTGACCGGCGCTGACCTGACCAGCCCGCAATCACTCCCGAGCGCGCCTGCGCGGTCGGAGAAGAAATGAAGGAGCAACCCATGTCTTGGACAAACAAGATTTTACGAAGCATTGCGCTGATTTTGGCAATCTCTGCTGTCGTCGGCGTCATGTATGGAGGCAAGGTGCGTGCAGCATTCCAGCACGATCACGGGCCGCAACTGGCCGCAAACGGGGAGCGAAAGGTCCTGTACTGGTATGACGCTATGAACCCGCAGCACCACTACAACAAGCCCGGTAAAGCTCCGGACGGTATGGATCGGGTTCCCATGTATGCGGAGCAAGAAACTCCGCCTGCAAACAGCGCAGGAACAGTAGAGGGCACCGAACGCAAGATTCTGTTCTGGTATGACCCGATGCATCCACAGTACAAGGTAAACAAACCAGGGAAGGCGCCCGATTGCGGCATGGATTTGGTCCCCAAGTATGCCGATGAGCAGGCGTCAAGCATGGCTCCCGGGTCGGTGATGATCTCCGCCAGCAAACAACAACTGATCGGTGTTCGGACGACCGAGGCCAAGCGAGAGACCTTGGTTCGGGACGTGCACACAACGGGTCAAATCACCACTGACGAAACCAAGATCGCGCACGTGCACGTCAAGATCAACGGGTTCATCGAGCAAGTCTTTGTCGATTACATTGGTCAGCTCGTGCAGAAGGGCCAGCCTCTATTCACGCTGTACAGCCCCGATCTGGTTTCGACCCAAGAGGAATATCTGATCGCAAAACGTGGCGAGAAGACCCTCAGTACATCGAGCTTTCCCGAGGTCGCGCAAGGATCGCAGTCGCTGTTGCGTTCTACCCGCGAACGGCTGAAATTGTGGGATATCAGCGACGAGCAGATTAAGAAACTCGACCAATCCGGTGAGGTGAGTCGGACATTAACGTTCTATTCGCCGATCACTGGGTTTGTTATGGACCGCAAAGCGTTCCCACAGACCTCAGTTACGCCCGACACCGAGCTCTATACGGTTTCCGACTTTTCAACCGTGTGGGTAAACGCTGACATTTTTGAGTACGAAGTGCCGTTCGTGAAGGTTGGCCTACAGGCGGAAATGCAACTCAGCTACTACGCTGGCAAGACCTGGAACGGGCGCGTTTCGTTTATCTACCCGACCGTCGATCCCACCACACGCACGGTGAAGGTGCGGATGGAGTTTCCGAATCCCGATTTCAAGTTGAAGCCGCAGATGTTCGCCGATGTCGAGCTCAAGATCGACTACGGCAGTCACATCGTCGTTCCGCAAGAGGCGGTGCTCGATTCCGGCAAAGAACAGAGGGTGTTTGTCGCCAAAGGCGACGGCTACTTTGAACCGCACGCGATCACAACGGGCGCGAAGCTGGATGGCAGAGTTGTCGTTCTTTCTGGATTGAAAGCTGGGGAGACGGTTGTCAGCTCCGGCAATTTCCTTGTTGATTCCGAAAGCCGGCTGAAGAGCGCCACGGGCTCAATGCAGCACTAAGGGGGAATGATGGCACACAAAAGTTCATACGCCGCGTTGGCGCTGCTGCTGGTGATCGGCGGACTTCTGATCTTTGGCGAGTGGACCCTGCATCGCCGCTCGGAGGAGGTATGCGGTATTTGTGCACGCCATATCCATCGGCAAGCCGGAGTCGTCGCCGAGATTGGTGGCAGGCGCCATCACGTTTGCTGCGCTCACTGCGCAATAACAGAAGGTCTTCAAGAACACAAGCCCGTAAAGCTGATCGAAGTGACCGACTACAACAGTGGCCGCAAGCTCGATCCCATTCACGCTTGGTATGTCGACGGCAGCCGTATCGTTGCGTGCACGCATGACATGACTCCCATGAATGAAATGAAGCAGGTCGCAACAACGACCTTCGACCGCTGCTCGCCGGGAACGTTCGCGTTTGCAAGTCAGGCGGACGCCGACTCATTTGCGGCAAAGAATGGCGGGGCGGTTAAGAGTCTTGGCGAAATGCTCGCCGGCGTCAATGCCGGGGAGGCAAAACAATGATTGACCGAATTATTGAAACCTGTGCAAAGCACAAATTCCTCGTCTTCCTGTTCATCGGAGTGGGTGTCCTTTTTGGCTGGCAATCGATGAAGAACACGAAGCTCGATGCCATTCCCGATCTGTCTGACACGCAGGTTATCGTCTATGCCAAGTGGGACCGCAGCCCCGACATCATGGAGGACCAGGTCAGCTACCCAATCACATCAGCTTTGCTGGGTATGCCGAAGGTGAAAGACATTCGCGCCTTCAGTGATTTCGGTTACTCCTATGTGTACATCATCTTCGAAGAAGGCACTGATATCTATTGGGCCCGCTCGCGCACGCTGGAGTACCTCAATTCAGTCACGCCTCGCCTTCCCAAGGGAGTCAACGTCGAACTAGCCAAGGACGCCACTGCGGTCGGCTGGGTGTATCAGTATGCCCTGGTGGACGACACGGGATCGTATTCCCTGGACCAGATGCGGAGCTATCAGGATTGGTATCTGCGCTATGCATTGCAGTCAGTACCGGGCGTAGCGGAAGTTGCGCCGGTCGGAGGATTTGTCCGCCAGTACCAGATCAATGTCGATCCCAACAAGCTGCTTGCTTACAAAATCCCGATCAACATGGTTGCGGTTGCAGTGCAGAAATCGAACAACGATGTGGGCGCGAGACTCGTGGAACAGTCCGGGCGTGAATACATGGTGCGCGGACGTGGATACATCAAATCGCTGGACGACGTCGCCCGCATTCCCCTGATGGTGAATTCGCAAACGGGGACTCCGGTGTTGGTGCGCGATGTTGCAACCGTGACATTCGGGCCGGATATTCGCCGTGGCGTTTCGGAAATCAACGGCAAAGGCGAAGCCGTCGGTGGCGTTGTCATCATGCGCTTTGGCGAAAACGCGCAGAAGGTCATCGAGCGAGTCAAGGAGAAGATCTCGGAAGTTGAACCGACGCTCCCAAAAGGACTGAAGATCGTGCCCACGTACGATCGCTCGGACCTGATCGATAGATCGGTCGAAAACCTGAAACACACGCTGGTGGAAGAACTGATCATTGTCAGCCTCGTGATACTTGTCTTCCTGTGGCATTTCCCGAGCGCCATTATCCCGATCATCACCATTCCCATCACCATCATCTTGGCCTTCATCCCAATCCAAATGTCGGGCATGACCGCGAACATCATGTCCCTCGGTGGAATGGCGGTCGCCATTGGCGCGATGGTGGACGCTGCGGTCGTTGTGGTCGAGCAGACGCACAAAAAGCTGGAGCACTGGAACGCGGAAGGGCGGCCCGGAGATTATCACCGCGTTGTGATTTCGGCCGTGAAAGAAGTGGGTGGGCCGAGCTTTTTCGCGCTACTCGTGATAGCTGTCGCATTCTTGCCCGTCTTCACCCTCGAAGCTCAGGAAGGCCGCCTGTTCAAGCCGCTGGCGTACACCAAGAACTTCGCCATGGTGATCGCAGCGGTGTTGGCGATCACGCTTGACCCGGCTATGCGGCTGCTGTTCACCCGCATGGACAATTTCAAGTTCCGTCCAAGATGGCTGGCCAAGATCGTCAACGGGCTGCTCGTGGGCAAAATTCATGGTGAAGACAACCACCCCATCAGCCGACCACTGATGAAGCTCTATCACCCGATCGTCGAGTTCGTCCTGCAGCACAAATGGAAGACGATCGCTGTGGCTGTCATCGCCATGGTGGCGACGATTCCTGTGTTCTTCAGACTCGGGTCCGAGTTCATGCCGCCACTCGATGAGGGCACACTGCTCTATATGCCGACGACGCTGCCCGGCATGGCGGTGTCGGAAGCGGCCCAACTGTTGCAAACCCAAGACAAGATCATCAAAAGCTTTCCCGAGGTCGAGAGCGTATTCGGCAAAGCAGGTCGCGTGGAAAGCGCAACCGATCCGGCCCCTTATTCGATGATGGAAACCGTCGTCGTGCTCAAGCCGCACATGCAGTGGCCAAAGCGCGAACGGTTTTACTCGAAATGGGCACCTGCATGGGCCCAGAACATTTTTCGTCGCTTTTGGCTCGATCACAAAACTACGCAGGAGCTGATCTACGGTCCGGGCGGAATGAACGAAGCGCTCACCATCCCCGGTGTCACCAACGCGTGGACCATGCCGATTAAGGCGCGCATCGACATGCTCACGACCGGCGTTCGCACGCCTCTCGGCATCAAGGTTCTGGGCTCAGATTTGGGCGAGATCGAGAAAATCGGCGAACAAGTAGAGGCTGCGCTTAAGGACATCCCAGGAACGACGAGCGTATTCGCGGAACGCACGACCGGCGGCTATTTCCTGGATTTCGACCTCAAGCGCGATCAACTGGCACGGTACGGACTAACTATCGACGACGCTAACGAAGTACTGATGTCGGCCATCGGCGGTGAGCCCGTCACTACTACCGTTGAGGGTCGCGAACGCTACTCCGTGAATGTCCGTTACCTTCGCGATTACCGTACCGATCTGGATGCGCTCCAACGCGTGTTGGTGAGTACACCGACTGGCGCCCAGGTTCCTCTGGTCCAAATCGCCGACATCTCGCTCAAGACCGGACCTGGGATGATCCGCGACGAAAACGGCCGCCTGAGCGGTTATGTGTACGTGGATGTTAGTGGTCGTGACATCGGTAGCTACGTTACCGACGCCAAGAACGCCGTGCGACAGAAGGTCAGCGTTCCCGCTGGATACCAATTGGTCTGGAGCGGCCAATACGAATCGATGCAGCGTGTGAAGGAGCGGCTAAAGATCGTGCTTCCCGTGACGCTCTTCATTGTCTTCCTGCTCCTCTACTTCAATACTGGTTCCGCCGTGAAGACTGGCATCATCCTGCTCGCGGTACCATTCTCCGCCATCGGCGCGATCTGGTTCCTCTATCTGCTGAATTACAACATGAGCATTGCTGTCTGGGTTGGGCTGATCGCCTTGCTCGGCGTGGATGCCGAAACGGCGGTATTCATGTTGCTATACCTCGATCTTGCCTACCACGACGCGATCAGCAAGGGCCTGATGAATAGCTGGGATGATCTGCAAGAAGCCATCGTCCATGGTGCAGTGAAACGGTTGCGGCCAAAAGTCATGACCGTGGCGTGCATGCTCTTCGGGCTTCTTCCAATTATGTGGTCGGTTGGAGCGGGTGGCGACGTGATGAAGCGTATCGCTGCCCCGATGATTGGCGGCATTTTGACCTCCTTCCTGATGGAGTTGGTTATTTATCCACCAATCTTCGCCATCTGGAAATGGAACTTCGAGGTGAAGCCGAGGCTGAGCAAGAACACGCCTTCGCAAACCACTGCGCAGCCGCAGCAGGAGTTGGTCCATGTGTAAACCGAGGCCCTGCGCCACAGCACTTGCTCTCGCGATACTCATAGTCATGCTCTCGGGCATGGCTTTGAGCCAAGCAGATCAGGTTAAACCGGTGCGTCAGGAGGTATTCGCCGTCGTCCACGAGGACCTGAGCGACGCTGCTGACAGGGCGCTCGCAGCATCGCTGGCGGATAAAACGCGGATGAAAGCTTCGGATAACGCGACGGGCAACGCAAACAGTGGATCGACGGGCGCAGACCCTGTTGGTCGGCTGCGTGCTGCCGTCAAGCGGGTCAACGATCTTCGACCGACGATAGAGCCCATTCTGCGCAAAGAAGGCATACCTGCCGAACTGAGCGCGGTCGTTTTGGTCGAAAGCGGCGGCCTAACCACGGCTCTCTCCCCCAAGGGCGCACGCGGTGTCTGGCAGTTCATGCCCGACACCGCGCGGCGCTATCGCCTGGTCGTAAACGGACCCCGTGATGATCGCACCGACATTGAAAAATCAACACGTGCAGCTGCTCACTATTTGAGGGACCTCTACGGCCAATTCGGAGATTGGTCACTCGCTCTTGCCGCCTATAACGCCGGAGAGCGGGCTGTGCGCGCTGCTATGGATCGCAGCGGATTTCGGGAGTTTAGATCGATCAGCGACAGGATGTTGCTGCCGGCGGAAACTCGAAGTTATGTGCCCGCCGTGACGGATGCGATTAACAGCCTGCATTACGCGAACTCTCTCGGTTTAGACCGAAGAGAAAGCAGGACACAGCTCGTCTATGCGTTGTCAGGATCAGGTGAAGCGCTGGAGCACTAATCCATCCCAAGAAACTGATGCCGGAAGGAGAATTCATCGATGACCGACGTATTAAGGTGGTGCGACATTGTTTCAGGCTGACAATCGGAAAACGACTTCGGTTGCGACGGCAGGCCGCACACCGCGCATTCCCGCACGGAAACAGCACTCCAAGGTAGCGAAAAAGCCCGAATCGGCGCGGAGCGGATCGAAGTGTACGGCACACTTATGGCACACCTCATTGGGGGTGAACCCCTTGGCTAAAATGAGTGTTGTTCTTTGAACACATCAGACTATTCAGGGGACCCTTTCCTGTTCTGCGCATCCTTTTCCAACCTAGGAGCAGGGTTGGGCACCTTCAAGTTCTCCTACCGGCTGCGAGTCTTATATTTTGTTCTGTCCAATCCGGGTCCTTGCGACTTCGTATAAACGTCGAAGACGCTCTGCCCCGCCCCATGAATCGAGCCGGGATCATCCTGCATGGATCGCCAACCCCACTCGGTGGTCCCTGTCATGGAAATCGATAGCTTCGACGGAGAAAGTACTTTCTCTTTCCCTGCACATCTACTCCCTTGAGAGCTCATCTAATGTCGGCGGGCAGCCATTCGTTTCCACTTTGATCTGAAAACCGCCCAACGAGTTGGCCAGGATCAGTTGGGCAGTTCTAGCTAGCGGGGACGACTATCATCCGTGGTACAGCGCACTCGCTGTTTCCAACTAGACGAAGTGGTTTTTGAGACTCGTATCGCAGAAGTCTACACAAGAAAAGGAGACGAAAACACAGTCAAACGACGTGCCTGAAAACCTGTGGCGTAACGAGGTCTTGTACGACCGTGGCGATTAGCAAGGACAGGCACGCGCAGATCATCATCATGCGCCCGGAGGTCACCCTCCACTCAGAGGCCGGATACATTTTCGCAGACTGTTCTCGTCCAAACCGATTCTTCTTGCAGTTCAGCGGCGGACCATAGATTTTCGCTAATTAAAACGATTGCCCACAAGTTGGCTGATTGGATTACTTCCTGTTTGCCGGCAACCCGCTCGGAGGCTTCATGCGCGGTTGCTTTCAAGAGAAAACGTCCACGACGCCCGCAATACTGCGATGCGCGCCAGCGCAAGAGGCGGTATAATAGCTAGGAACGTGGAGTGAGCGGAGGTGTCCCCATGGCTTCGCCTCGCGAATCCAAAGGTTCAACTAGAATCGCCGTCCCGGCGCCGATTGAACAGAAATCGCGACGCACGCGGAATTCTACGCGTCCACCCCCATCCCCCAAGAACGTCCCCAAATTCGACCCCCTGGTGTTCCTCGACACCATCGGCGAAGGCAGGAAAGCTGTGCTCTTTCCGAAAAAGCAAACCATCTTCGCCCAAGGGGATCCCGCAGACGCCATTTTCTACCTGCGGACAGGCAAGGTGAGACTCACCGTTGTCTCCAAGGATGGCAAGGAAGCCACAATCGGCATTTTAAGTGACGGGAGTTTCTTCGGCGAAGGTTCGCTTGCGGGCCAATCTCTTCGCATGGGCTCTGCAACCGCAATGACGGATTGCGCTGTTCTGAGAATCGAGAAAAAGGCTATGGTGGACGCGCTTCACCGCGAACACACTCTTTCCGATCTGTTCGTCGCATATTTGTTGACCCGGAACATT
>CAVZWK010000011.1:0-31406 GCA_963778995.1 Terriglobia bacterium | reverse complement strand
TGGCCTGTCGCAGTGAGTTCGTTACTGCGGACGCGGCGGGTGGGGTCAGAGTATTTCCACTGGATCGGGTGAGCATTGGCGGAGTAGGCGTTGATGTAGCGGCGAAGTTTGCGAGCTAAATCGGAAACCGAGGTGAAGATGCCGCGCGCGATGACCTCGCGTTCGATCTTAGCGAACCAGATCTCGACCTGATTGAGCCAGGACGAGTAAGTGGGCGTGAAGTGAAAATGGACTCGCGGGTGTTGTTGAAGGAACTCGCGGACCGCTTGAGTTTTGTGCGCGGAGAGATTGTCGAGGATGATGTGAATCTGTTGCCGAGGCGGGCACAAGGATACGACCTCTTGCAAGAACGCGACGAACTCACGACTGGTATGGCGGGCAGCGGTTTTGCCGTGGACTCGACCGGTGGCGGTATGGAGCGCCGCATATAAGGAGAGCGTTCCGTGTCGGTAGTACTCGAAGCCGTGACGTTCGGCGCGTCCCGGCGAGAGAGGTAAAACGGGATCGAGACGATCCAGGGCTTGAATGGCGGTCTTCTCATCGATGCAGAACACGGCCGCGTGCTGCGGCGGGTGCAGATAGAGGCCGAGGATGTCGGCGGCTTTGCTTTCGAAGTCAGGATCGTCGCTGGCCATGTAGCGTTCGAGGCGGTGCGGCTTCAGGCCGGCTTCCTGCCAGACGCGATGCACGGCGTCTTTGCTGACACCCAGCACGGAGGCTAATTTGCGGCAACTCCAGTGCGTAGATCCGTCGCTGGGTTTTCTCCGCGTGGCGGACAGGATGCGGGCACGCAGCGCGGGAGTCAGCACACTGGGCTTCTGACCGGGATGATAGGTGTCCAGCCCCGCGAGTCCGTGTTGCCGGAAGCGTTGCTTCCAGCGAACGATGGTGGGCGCCGTGGTCTGGAGCTGTCGCTTGATCGCGTTGAAGGAGGAGCCTTCTGCCAACATGAGGATCAACTTGGCGCGAAACACGTATCCGGCCGGCAGCGCACGGGATTGGGCGATGCTGCTTAGGTCGGAATGCTGTTGCTTGGTGAGCAAGATCTCGCTGCCAATGGCCATGACAGCTTGGATGCTAACAGTCTAGTAATGGTTACTCTGCGACAGGCCACTAGTGCAGTGCGTCAAACAGAGCGACGTTTATTCAGGGTGCGGCGAGCACGTTTCACTTTTTCCAGAATGTCGGCGGCTCGCGCGGTCCAGATGAAGGGTTTCGGGCTTTCATTATGACGGTCGATGTAGGTGCCGATGGCCATGATGAGTTCTTCCAGATCGCGGAAGACGCCGCGCCGGAGCCGATTCTGCGTCAGGTCGCGAAAGAAACGTTCCACCATGTTCAGCCACGACGCGCTGGTGGGAGTGAAGTGCAGGTGAAAGCGCGGATGTCGTGCCAGCCAGCGCTGCACTTTGGGATGCTTATGGGTGGCGTAGTTATCGCAAATCAAGTGCAGCTGCCGGTCGGGGGGTATGGTCTGGTCAATCAGGCGGAGAAACTTGAGCCATTCCTGATGGCGATGCCGCTCTTGGCACAGGCCAAAGACCTCGCCGTTAGCCGCATTCAGAGCGGCGAACAGAGTGGCCGTGCCGTTGCGTTTGTAGTCGTGGGTCATGGTGGCGCCGCGTCCGCGCTTCAGCGGCAGGCCGGGTTGGGTACGATCCAAGGCTTGAATTTGGCTCTTCTCGTCGGCGCACAACACCAGCGCGTGCTCCGGCGGATTGAGATACAGGCCAACGATGTCTTCCAGTTTCTCGGCGAACGCAGGATCGTTGCTGATCTTGAACGCTTCCACGCGATGCGGTTTCAATCCGTGGGCGCGCCAGATGCGCCGCACGCTGGCTTCGCTAATGCCGACCGCCGCAGCCATGGTGCGCGTGCTCCAGTGAGTGGCGTTGGTCGGTTGCTGGCGCGTGGTCATGGTCACCACGCGCTTGGTCAGGCGGGCCCCGATGATGGGCTTGCGTCCCGGCCGGTGCGCGTCTTTCTGCAACCCGGCCACGCCCAGCGCCAGAAAACGCTTGCGCCAGCGGGAAACCTTTTTCGGCGTGATCGCCAGGCTGGCAGCGATCTCCTTATCCTGTTGGCCGGAGGCCGCCAACAACACGATGCGAGCGCGTTCCGCCACCCGCACCGGGAGAGATCGGCTCCGGACCTGGGACTCCAGCAACGTCCGCTGTTCCGCACTCAACGTAATGGCAGGGGCGATTCGCATCCGCAAGCGTCTCCTTCATCATAAGACGCTCGTCGATGGATAAAGGTTGCTACTTGCGACGCACTACACTAGCGAGTTGCTTGTCGTTGTGGCATCTCAAAAGAAGCAGCCTTAGTCTCTACTTGGCATGCTGAGCGCCTGCCCTTCCAATAATCGTTGGATATTTCATTCACGGACTCTCGGAACTACTGCGAACTTCAGACGCATCGAGGCCACCTCGCGTTCGAGCCACCGAAAATTCTCGTTAAACTATCGGCTCAAGACACTGAAAACGTGAGTATTGCTGGTTAAAGCACAATTAACGATCAGTTTTATTGACGGCGTGGTGATTCTGATTCAGATTCGTGCGCGAGGACCTATGCTTTTGGCGGTTAAGGTTTCGGTTAAAACTATATGGCGACTCTGCGCGGAAGAACTCAACACTTCGAAGTCTATTACGACAATCTTCTAGCTTTCCCAACCCGTGGAATTGTGTCAATTTCGCGGAATGTGAACCAACTCGACCTGTTCATTGTTGGCAATAATGGCGTTGTCTACACCGATTGGTGGACCGCTGGCTCCGATTGGTGGAGTACCGGAAATAATTGGCTTCCCATCGGCGCGAGTTTCCCGACTGGAGCGCCGGTTGCAGCAGTTTCGCGAAACCCTAACAGCCCGTGGTGCAAGTCTGGGTTCGCAAAGCAAGAACTTCTGAAGGATGCACAGGCTCTGTTTGTAGAATCGGCACATGGCGATGGGCAGGCGCAAGCAGCGGGAGAAGCAAGAGGAGATTTGGATTGCGCACACGGAATTGGCCTCCGCTCCGGGGCATCCGTTTTATCAGCGTTTGAATGAGTTGCTGGAGGCCGAAGGCTTCGACGAGTTTGTCGAGAGCCGGTGCGCGAAGTTTTATGCGGCCAAGTACGGGCGTCCGTCGCTGACGCCGGGGATTTATTTTCGGGCGCTGCTGATCGGGTATTTCGAGGGCATCGGAGCGGAGCGCGGCATTGCCTGGCGGCTGGCGGACTCGCTGGCGCTGCGGCGTTTCGTGGGCATCGCGCTGGACGAGTACACGCCGGATCACTCGACGATCTCACGCACGCGGCGGCTGATCGATCTGGACACGCATCGGGAAGTGTTCCGCTGGGTGTTGGGGGTGCTGGCCGATCACGGGCTGCTGCAAGGACAGCGGATTGCGATTGATGCGACGACGCTAGAGGCGAACGCGGCGATGCGCTCGATTGTGCGCCGGGACACGGGCGAGAGTTACGAGGAGTTTCTGCGCGGGCTGGCCAAGGCCTCGGGCATCACGACGCCGACGCGCGAAGATCTGGCGCGGTTGGATCGCAAGCGCAAGAAGCGCACGTCGAACAAGGAGTGGAAGAGTCCGGCGGACGAGGACGCGCGGATTGCGAAGATGAAGGATGGGCGCACGCATCTGGCGCACAAGGCGGAGCACGCGGTGGATCTGGACACGGGCGCGGTGCTGGCGGTCACGCTGCAGGGAGCGGACAAGGGTGACACGACCACGCTCGATGAAACGTTGTGCGAAGCCGGAATGGCAGTGGCGGAACAGATCGGGCGGGAGGCGGAGTTGCGGCCCAAGCAAGCGGCGCAGGTGAACATGGCGGGCATCGAAGAGACAGTGACCGACAAGGGATACCACAGCGGTGCGGTGGTCAAGCGGATGAAGGCGTACGGCGTGCGCAGTTACATTCCGGAGAAGAAACCAAAGGGGCGGCGGAACTGGGCGGGCAAACCGGCCGAGCAGCAAGCGGTGTACGCGAACCGGCGGCGGGTGCGGGGCGAGTACGGCAAGAGTTTACTGCGGCGGCGGGGCGAGTTGGTCGAGCGCAGCTTCGCGCACTGCTACGAGACGGGCGCGATGCGGCGTTGCCATCTGCGCGGACGCGACAACATTCTGAAGCGGCAGTTGGTGCATGTGGGCGCGTTCAACCTGAGCCTGATCCTGCGCAAGTTGCTGGGCGCGGGCACGCCGCGGGAGCTGAGAAACCGCTTTGGCAAGCTCATTGGGTGCGTTCTGGGGCTGCTTTGGCATGGAAACGGTCAGCCGCGTTGGGGTAGCAGCGGTATCTCTACTCGGCCTGCCACATCCATCGCAAGATCGCGCACCCGGCTGCGCCGCCCCTCTTGCAGGAAATCAGATCCTTGCACCACGGGCTGCTAGAGTAAACCGACGCGCGATGTCCTCGATATGCGGGTTCAGGCCCCAATTCTCATGGATCACAATTACGCCGGGCAACTTCGTCACCGTCTCGGAGCGGGTGTCGGCGCTGACAGGTCGCACGAGATATCCCTTGATGCTTCCGTTGCCCTTCGAGGAAGGTACGGTCTCGTAAGTGGCCTTGATCCGGTCATCGGTGCGGGAAACCTGCTGGCCCAGCGCATAATTCGGCATCATTGCATTGATAACCGTGGCTGCCGCCAGACCGCCTGCTAGTGGCCTGTCGCAGTGAGTTCGTTACTGCGGACGCGGCGGGTGGGGTCAGAGTATTTCCACTGGATCGGGTGAGCATTGGCGGAGTAGGCGTTGATGTAGCGGCGAAGTTTGCGAGCTAAATCGGAAACCGAGGTGAAGATGCCGCGCGCGATGACCTCGCGTTCGATCTTAGCGAACCAGATCTCGACCTGATTGAGCCAGGACGAGTAAGTGGGCGTGAAGTGAAAATGGACTCGCGGGTGTTGTTGAAGGAACTCGCGGACCGCTTGAGTTTTGTGCGCGGAGAGATTGTCGAGGATGATGTGAATCTGTTGCCGAGGCGGGCACAAGGATACGACCTCTTGCAAGAACGCGACGAACTCACGACTGGTATGGCGGGCAGCGGTTTTGCCGTGGACTCGACCGGTGGCGGTATGGAGCGCCGCATATAAAGAGAGCGTTCCGTGTCGGTAGTACTCGAAGCCGTGACGTTCGGCGCGTCCCGGCGAGAGAGGTAAAACGGGATCGAGACGATCCAGGGCTTGAATGGCGGTCTTCTCATCGATGCAGAACACGGCCGCGTGCTGCGGCGGGTGCAGATAGAGGCCGAGGATGTCGGCGGCTTTGCTTTCGAAGTCAGGATCGTCGCTGGCCATGTAGCGTTCGAGGCGGTGCGGCTTCAGGCCGGCTTCCTGCCAGACGCGATGCACGGCGTCTTTGCTGACACCCAGCACGGAGGCTAATTTGCGGCAACTCCAGTGCGTAGATCCGTCGCTGGGTTTTCTCCGCGTGGCGGACAGGATGCGGGCACGCAGCGCGGGAGTCAGCACACTGGGCTTCTGACCGGGATGATAGGTGTCCAGCCCCGCGAGTCCGTGTTGCCGGAAGCGTTGCTTCCAGCGAACGATGGTGGGCGCCGTGGTCTGGAGCTGTCGCTTGATCGCGTTGAAGGAGGAGCCTTCTGCCAACATGAGGATCAACTTGGCGCGAAACACGTATCCGGCCGGCAGCGCACGGGATTGGGCGATGCTGCTTAGGTCGGAATGCTGTTGCTTGGTGAGCAAGATCTCGCTGCCAGTGGACATGACAGCTTGGATGCTAACAGTCTAGTAATGGTTACTCTGCGACAGGCCACTAGGTCGCTGCACGCCCTCGATGAAAGTGCGGCGACTAATCTCACCGTGAATGAAATCGTTGTAGAGCTCGATGGTTTCGCTTGGAAGTTTGGATGTTGTCGGTTCCATTGATGACTCCCGCCGCGATAATACCATCTGTTTGTAGCCACCGCCTTTCTATATCCCTTGGCCGATCAGGCGACCAAACTCCTCGCTCCCGCTTCTTTTCAGCCTTGGGATGCTTCGTAATACCTACCGTTGGCTTCGTCGCCCGTAACTGCGAAATCACACTTTGAAGTCTCCAGCGGATCGGTCTTGAAGTTGAAATCGATCGTTGGGACGCGGACCGTTGCGTCGAGCTGTGTCCTTGCCTTGAAGCCTTCGAATCGGTACTGCTGCATCGCGTTTTCGTACTTAACCAGCTCATCGGTCGCTGTGAACACCAGTCGGAAATCCAGAAATGCGGGATTACTTTCCGCATCCATCGCAGGCCAATGCGGTTGGTCGATGATGGGTAGGTTGGCCATCTGTAGCATGGCCGATTTGCCGTAACGCCGTTGGCTGCGAGCCACTTCGCCAGCCCGAGTCCGTCGACCAGGGCGACATCGCATTTCCAGGTGCTCCGCCGGATAGCAGACCTTTGCTGTGGATTCCGAAAATGCTCGCGTCTTTTTCACTCAAGCGTCGCGCTCACACGTCGAATTCTGCATCCGACGTGTACCAGAGAAAGTCCGACGTTAGCGACGCGTCGAGCGACCTAGTGTGCCAGCCCAATGACGAGGACGATTCAGACGATCAAATGTGGATTCTCCGGAGTCCGTAGATCGCTCGAAATCGTTGTCCGATCTGGGGTATTCTGGCGGTCAGCAATGCAGTCTTGGGCGAGACCCGACGTATATGAGACGTGGTCTGCTATGCTGCCCCCGGTCTGGAAGATGGCGAGATGCGCTCGCTGTTTAGCGCAGCCGTCTCGGATAAGCCACTCCGATTTGAAATGAGATTGTCTCATTATTCATCGTTTATCCCGGCGAGAGTGTGTCGCGAAGTGATGCCAGCTTCATTATCTCCATGTGGGCAGCTTCGGTTTTTCCCGTATGCACACAAACAGTCAGAGCGGCACGTTCTGAGTCCGAGGGGAGTGCATGAGAGATTGAGGTCGAGCTAAGAGGATAGCGTTATGCCAGTGAGCGAATTGAAGCTGGTGAAACGGTGTGTCGAGTTCTGCGAAATCTCCGAGATACGGGAGATTCGACGCAGCTTAGTGTCCTCCCATCAAACAGTGGTCCGCCTATTCCTTTAAGTCCACGTGCGTTACTTCATCAATCACCTGTCCCAGAAATCCCTGTCCCAAATGCCGAAACGTTTCCGTGGAATCAGTAACGAAAAACTTCAACCGAGGATCTCCACGTCGCTCCTCATTCGTGACGGCGGAGGAAGGCAGAAGTTGTCCTAACTGTGAAGCTACCGCACCGGCCGTTGACTGCGCTGAGTCTACGATCGTTACGTAGCCGGGTATGATTCGCTGCAAGACTGGCTTGAGTAGAGGATAGTGCGTGCACCCCAGCACTAATGTGTCCGCGTCCTGAAAGCCATCGGCGAAGGCCTCGTTCAAATAAATTCGTGCAACCTGCTCAGTTACCGAATGCTCAACCCATCCTTCTTCCACCAGCGGCACCAACAAAGGGCAAGCCTTTTCTCGTGCTCGAAGTCCACGAGTCTCTAGAGCTTTCAGGTATACGTTGCTGGAGACTGTTGCCTCAGTTCCAATCACTATGATCTTTCGATTTCTTGTGGTTTTAGCAGCGGCCTGAGTTCCTGGCTCCACAACTCCGACAACGGGAACATGAGTGCTCGCCATGATGCGGTCTAACGCCAGAGCTGTAGCCGAATTGCATGCAATCACCAGTATTTGTGCGCCCTTCGACTCGAGACATTTGGCCGCTTCGACCGCATATCGTCCGACAGTCTCAGCTGATTTCGACCCATAGGGAAGCCGGGCTGTGTCGCCAAAGTAGATGTAGTCAGCCGTTGGAACGATTTCGACCAACGCTTTAAGAACGGTCAGTCCGCCAAAGCCTGAATCAAAAACGCCGACCGTAGGGCGGGGTTGCGGATCTGGATTCAAATCGTTCAGAGCAGTCTCCACGTAGTCAGAATCTCTCTCGTGATCGCAAAAGTGATGGTCCGTTAGAGTCGAGATGCCATCACTTAGGGGGTGCGTTCGGCGGTGCTTAATCTCTGCACTTTGCTGTGCTTGCGACCGTAGGAGAAATAAACAATCACTCCCACGGCCAACCAAATGATCAGTCGGGACCATGTTTCCCATCCCAGACTGAACATCATTAAAAGAGATACGACGATGCCCATGATGGGAGTAAACGGAATCCAAGGCGCCACGAATGCGCGGGGAACCTCCGTCCCTCGTTTCCTTAGAATCCAAACACCGCCGCAGACAATTACGAATGCCAGGAGCGTCCCAATCGAAACTAATTCGCTCATCACGTTAATAGGAGTGACGGACGCGACCAAAGCCACGCATACGCCCACAAGAATCGTCGAGATATAAGGAGTGCGAAATCGAGGGTGTACGGCGCTGGCCCACGTGGGCAGTAAACCGTCACGTGACATCGAAAAGAAAATGCGCGACTGACCAAGCAGCGTCACGACCATTGCGGAACTCAGTCCGCAAATCGCTCCTAGCTTGACCAGTGTGCTGCCCCATCGAATACCCGTAATTTCAATGCCCATGGCGATGGGAGCAGGAGCGTCCAGCGATGTGTACTTCACCAGTCCGGTTAGAATGCCCGCAACTAAGATGTAGATAACTGTGCAGATCGCCAGCGATCCAAGTATGCCGATGGGCAAGTCCCGAACCGGATTTTTGGATTCCTGGGCCGCCGTTGATACTTGGTCAAAGCCGATGTAAGCAAAGAAGATCACTCCCGCAGCCGTCGCAATTCCTGACCATCCGAAATCGCCGTAATGGCCAGTATTGGAGGGAAGGAAAGGGGTCCAGTTTGCTACCGCTTCAGCGCGGTGGCCCAAAATATAGTTTGCGCCGAGGCCGATGAAAACGAGAAGAACGCAGATTTTAACAATCACAACCAGAGATGTGAGAGTGACCGACTCCTTGATGCCGATGACGAGAACCGCGGTGACGAACAAGATTCCCAGAAAGCCGAACAGATTAAACGAAGAATATTGATGGGGCAGGCCGACGGCGTTAACGTGCGCAGTCGCCAGCGCCTTCTGCAATTGCGCAGTCAACCGTTCCCAGTGGCCCTGATATAGAACAAACGCCGTTCCAGGAGCGCCAGCCAGCTTAGGCGGAAGAAGGATCCCGAAGTCTTGCAGAAAACTGAGTACGTAACCACTCCACCCGCTAGCCACCGTTGCGGCGCCTAAGGCGTATTCGAGAATCAGATCCCAACCGATGATCCAGGCAATAAATTCTCCCAGGGTCGCATATCCATAGGTATATGCGGAGCCCGCCACCGGAATCATCGATGCGAATTCCGCATAGCAAAGACCAGAGAAGACGCATGCCACGGCGGCAAGAACAAAAGAGAGAAGAATGGCGGGTCCGGCGTAATGGGCAGGCGGCCGTTCCGGTCAGAACAAAAATGCCGGTTCCAATAATGGAGCCGATCCCAATGGCAATCAGGTGAAACGGACCCAAGGCCCGGCGCAGGCTGTGCTCGCCTGTCTCATTCGCCTCCGCAAGGATCTTGTCTAACGGCTTCGTGGCGAAGAGACCGGCCATTTCATTCTCCTGATACTTTCTTGAACTTTACGCGGCCTCTACCTTAGCGAGGCAGAGGAGTTCTTCATATCCGCGAGGGTATATGCCATCACGGCCATGGCGGCGGCGTTCTCGCGCAACTCGGACGGGACAACCTTATCGAGCGTGTCTGCCGCGCTGTGATGATAGTCGTAGTAGTTGCGCGTATCCTGCATGATGCCGAGGACCGGCACGCCTTCTTCGGACATCGGAGCGATATCGGTAATCGCCGGGCGGATGCGAAGCCTCCTGCAAGACGTTTGCGCCGATGCTGCTGAGAACCGTTTGCACCGGCTTCAGTGCGTCAGCTGCGGCATTGCTCATTTTTGTGAAGAATCCGAGCGGATGCGCGGCTCCGACGTCACTCTCGATGGCGGCGACATGGTTTGGGAAGTCGCTTTTGTGCTCCTTTCTATACTGAATACTCCCGGCGCCGTCCGTCTCCTCGTCCATCCATGCAATTACTCGCAGAGTGCGCCTGGGATGCAGATGCAAGTTGCTGCATTAATTGCGCCGTTTCCATTGCCATGACCACGCCGGCCGCGTCGTCGATCGCGCCGGTGCCGAGATCCCACGAGTCGAGATGGCCGGACACAATCACGATCTGCTCGGGATGCTCGCTTCCTTTCAAGTCGCCGATTACGTTGTAGCTGGTTTGATCGGGCAACTTCTGCGGCGTTAGCGTGAGGTGCATGCGGACCGGACCTTCAGCGGCGAGATGAGCAATAAGTTCGGCATCTTCGGCGGTGACAGCACCGGCGGGAATGCCGGCGGCGTCGCTGTCTCCAGTATGCGGCAAGCGGTAATCGGCGCTGCCGATGGAGCGGACAAGGGCGGCCACGGCGCCGAGTTGGGCGGCAGCTTGAGGACCGGTTTCACGGTAGCCAACCGTTTCGCGGTAGGCGGCAAACCCCAAGCCCGCGTTACGCCTTCTGCTTATCGAACTTCTGGTTGAACAGGACGATTTTGCCAGCGACTCGGTCGCGCCCGAGTGCTCTTAAGCTGATCGAAGTCGTTGACGACGACTATATCGGCGGTGATTCCATCGGCGCCCGTTGATGTGCTCCCGCCCAAAGCAGTGAGCACGATCTTCTGTTGCATTCCGGTCGCATGGCCCGCGTAGTCGACGAGTTCCGCGGTTTCCGTGCCGCGCACCCAGTGACGCACCTTGCATTCTTCGAGATGAACGTCGAGCCCGAGTTCGCGCATTTGCGCGGCAACATATTCGACGGCTGCTTTGGCCGCCGCTGATCCGGCAGGCCGCGGGCCGATATTTTCCGTCAAATGCGCGAGCTGCCGGTAAGCATAGTCATCGTCTCAGAGCTGCGGACTTGATGGCTTCGAGCTGATGAAGCAACTCGGGAGACAACTGCTTCGGCGTTCGCAGAGGAAGGCTGTTGCGGTGCCTGCTGATTTTGTGCTGGGAGCGAATTGGTGAGAGAAATCAGACAAAGTGCGAGCAAGATGCGACGGCGAGAGCGAGGCCCGAGATTCATGGTTGTTTAAGAAAGACTATCGCGGAAAAAGTAGTAAGGGGAAAACAATGTCACCGTGCTTTGCCTCTACTCAACTCTTTCCGCAATGTCGGCCTTACTCTCATCGTTCTAGTTGACGATGTTCATGTACTGCAGGGGAAGCGACCTGCGTTGCCGCAGGAGCTAAAAGCTGTAGCGCAAAGCGAACTCCAGCACCCGCGGATTGGAGAGCGTCGAGCTGAAGTTTCCGAATGAACCGCTGTTGGTGATGCTGTTGCCCGCAAGGTTCAACTGCATGGTTCCGACGTCGAAGCGCGGAGTATTTGTCAGATTGAAAGCTTCGGCGCTGAACCGTAGTGTTTGCCGCTCAGTAAGATTCCAGTTCTTGCTGGCCGACAGATCGATATTGAATGTGCCGGGGCCACGAAAATTGTTGCGCTGTCCGGATTCGCCGGGCAGGGCGGCGCGGAATTGATTGATGGCGGAATTGGGATCGCTGGTGTTGTTCGGGTTGCTGAAGACGTTGGGAGTGCCGTTGACGATGTACGTTCCAGTGCGCGGGCGCTTGCCATCGAGCACGGCAAGGGATTGTTCGTCGAAGTTGGTGGCCCAACCGAATCCGCTGCTAATGGAGAAAGGATAACCGCTCGTCCAGCGCCAGAGGCCGGAGACAGTCCATCCGCCGATAGCGGCGTCGACGAGGCGACTCACGCCGCCGGCAAAGCGCTTTCCTTTGCCAAAAGGCAACTGATAGACCCAGTTGGCATTGAACTGATGCGTGTTATCGAAATCTGAAACGCCGCGAAGTTGGTTGGGGAACCAGGAATTGAGAACCTGGCTGGCGAATCCGCTGCCTTGAAAGTGATTGATTCGTTCCGCGTTCGAGCCGATGTCGATCGATTTGGAATAAGTGTAGTTCAGATCGAACTGCAGGCCGTCGGACATTCGGCGGCGTAGGCTGAATTGGCCGGCGTTATAAGCGCTGTTGCCGATGGTGTTCCATCCGTACAACGAAGAATATTGTGGCGAGTAGAAAGTGAAAGGAGTTTGCTGTCCGTTGATCGCTGGCGCAAGCCGGGTAGCAACTATTGGCGCTGACCAATCCGGGGACATCGGCGTATTCGAGAGCCGTGGTCTCATTGCCGGCGTTGAAGGCAAAGAGGTCATACATTGCTTGCGTCGCCGTCAACGTTGGCGGGAACGCCGCCTGTGGTCTGGAGCACCGCAAAGCGCGCCGGGGTTGCCGCACTCCGCCGCCGAGTTGTGTCGACGCCGGACCGCGGCCGCGGACGATAGATGTTCTCCCAGTAGGGAGCGGCTGAACGTTTTGAATCGGCACGCCGGCACGGTACTGCTTGGCCAGAATGGTGGCGGCGGTGAAGTAGTCCATGTGGGATTTCGGATCCCATAGATCGGCCGGCATTGCAAAGTCTTCTTCCTGAAGCAAGCGATGTGCGAAGCGTCCCACGTAAGACGCTTCGAAGACGAAGCTTTTGGGTAACTCGCGAGTGATCGAAAAATCGAGAAGATGCGAGTAAGGAGTCTTGAGGTGATCGTCGAGCCCCCAGGTGATGGCATACCCGGAGGCGATGCCGGCAGGCGGAGTAACGGGGAACGAGCCGGCGGGCGCAGGCTCAACCAGCGGGCAAGGCGCGACGGGACAAACTCCGCTGGTGCTCGCGCTGCTGGTAGGAATTGTATTCAGAGCGGAGAAGCGCGCAGAGCCGTCGACGGTTTGCACACCAGCTGGATTGCTTAGTGTGGTCGTCAGACCGAAAGATCCGAGTTGATCGAAGCTGTTTACAATTCCTTCGCCGAAGTGATCGTAGTACATACCCTAGCCGGCGCGGATGGAGCTCTTACCGGGACCTCCCCAGATGCGCTTGGAAAATCCATCTTCCGCTTTGGGCGCGTACGCGACGGAGATGCGCGGAGCGAAGTCTTTGTAGTCGTAATTCCAGTAGGGCTTCTTGCCATTTGCCTGTCCGGACAAGCTGAGAGTCAGCAGCGGTTCATAGGCTTGGCCTTGGAGCATGGCGGCGCCGCGCTGTTTGAACCATCCGTCGAGGCTCTGATCGGTGGCGACCTGCGTCCCGTTAGTTTCATAAGGTGGCTGGAGGAGCGTGTAGCGCAATCCGTAGGTGAGAGTGAGATTAGGTTTCAGGTGATACGTGTCTTGCGCGTAGAACTCGTATTCATGATTACGAAAATGGCGCGGGACCGCAGCTCCTTCTGGCAACGCGGTAAGCGATTTGTTGAGGTTGTAATTGGAATTTACGACGGTGACGAGCCCGGCCAGCGCTGTGACGGCGAAATCGTAACTTGGACCGAAACTGGCATCCACAGCGGGAAAGCCGAATCCGGCGGGATCGAGGCTCACCGGAGTCGAACAGGTGGAGATACAGGAGCCGGCGAGCCAGAAAGAATCAGTTTGCGCGGTGAAAAAGGAAGTGGCATTGGATTCGCGAATGTTGTTAATGATGCGGAGATTGCCACCGAATTCGAGGGTGTGTGCGCCTTTGGTCCATGAGAGGTCGTCGACCAGGTTGTGGACGGGAACGGTGGTATTGGTACTGGGAGTCTGTGCAGTCAGGTTGTCGAGGCCGCGGAAGTTGATGAAGTGCTGCGACTGGCGGCCCATGTCGGCGAAGGACTGGCGGATATATCCGTAACGGAGATTGTTCAGGAGATTTGGGCGCAGGACGCTGGTAAAGCCGGCGATGAGACCCTTCGAAGCGTTGAGAGACGCGCTGTTAGCTGGCTGGCCGGGGAATTCGGATCCGCCCGTGCCTGTGATGGAAGTGGAATCTGCTCTGGAGGCGCCGCGATCGCTCATGAGTCCGCCCCGGACGAACAGCGCCTGCGTTCCGTTGGCGGTGAGGTTGTAATCGATCTTCGCGACGTAAGTGTCAAGCTTCGTCGGCAGTGGAGAGGAGAATGTGAAGCCTTGAAAGTCGACGCCGTCGCCGACGGTGGTGGTATTGGGCTGAGGATATTGCTGGAAGAGTTGCATGACGGCAGGATTCGCACCTGGGCCCAAGGGGCAAGTTCCCAAGCTGGTGCAATTGGGATCCATCGTAGCGAGATTTGCCGCAGACAAGGTGAACGTGCCGGACGATGGGCAAGTTGGATCTTGCGTACAAGGGTAGCTGATCGATCCATTGCGCAGATCGGCGCTGGGAACGACGCGCGTGACCTGAAGATTTTCGCGAGTACGCTGGCCTTCATAGGCGAGAAAATAGAAAAGGCGATTTTTTTGGATCGGGCCGCCGAAGGTCGCACCGAACGTATTGCGCAACAAGAATGGCGGCTTGTTGGGCACCCCTTGAGAGACCTCAGCATTTTCGTTGAACCAATCGTTAGCGGCTCCAAACGGTGGACGATAGTACCAATAAGCGGTGCCGTGAATGCTATTGGTGCCGCTTTTGGTGACGAGCGCTACCTGTCCTCCGGAGGAACGGCCTGCGTCAGCCGTCGCGTTGCTGGTAGTGACGCGAAATTCCTGGAGCGAATCGAGCGTGGGGCGAAGGGCTCCAGTGAAGGCTAGGCCTTGGGTTTGGTCGTTGTCGTCGATACCGTCGAGGGTGACGTTGGTCTGATCGCTGCGCGCACCGTTGACGGAGCCGCTGCGACTATCCGAGGCTGCACTGATGTTGCTACCGTTGCCGGTGAATGTAACGCCGGGCTGCAAACTGAGGATGCTCGTCGCTTCTCTTCCTTCGAAAGGTAAATACGAAATCTGATCGCCATTGAAGGCATGCCCGAGGCTGGCTTCTTGAGTGTTCACCAGCGGTGCAGTGCTGACGACTTCGAGGATCGTTTGCATGCTGGCTAGCTGCATGGCGACATCAAGAGTGGCAGGTGTGTTCACCATCAGCACGACGTTGGTCTGCTTCTTCGTCGCGAAGCCGGATACGGCGATAGTCAAAGAGTAGGTAGCCGGAGGCACTTGCAGAAATTGATATACGCCTTGTGCATTGGTCTTCACATTGCGGGAAAAGCCAGTTTCGGGATTGGCCAAGGTCACCGTTGCGTTGGCAATGACGGCGCCCCTTGGGTCTGCGACGGTGCCGCTGAGCGACGTGCTGGCGGTCTGGCCCCAGGCAGTGGCGGCAAGGGTGATGAAAGCGAGCAATGTGGCTAGTTTTCCAGTTCGCATCCGCTTCTCCGGTAACGAGGTTTTAGTGGGGCGGGGTAAGCGGACGAATGTATATCTTGTAATTGGTAATGTTGTCAACTATTTTTTTTTCTTACCACTTTACCAATTTACCAATTGACAAGTGCAGCATACAGCGATATAAATTTGCGGTCATTTGGGAGTGGAAGAGAGTTGCCGTATGCCTATATCGCTGGATATCGGTCCCCGTATTAACAAGGTGGCTATTTCGGACGAATTAATCGCACGGTTCAAGGATCTGATCGAGCGAAGAGTTTTTGTTCCCGGTAACAGGTTGCCGCCCGAACGCGACCTCGCGGAGGCGCTTGCGGTAAGCCGTCCAACATTGCGGCAGGCGTTGCGAGCCCTTCAGATTATGGGAGTGATCAAGGCGCGGCAGGGCTCTGGCTCATATCTGGCAGATTCCGCCAGCGACATCATGCGGGTTCCGTTGGAATTCGCGTTGGCCCTGAAGAACGTAGCCAAGACTGACCTGTTTGAAACCCGGCGTACGCTCGAAGTGGAACTGGCAAGCCTCGCCGCCGAGCGGCGGACCGGCGACGATTTAGAAGCTATGCGCCACGCTCTGCGCGAGATGGAGAAAGCGATGGGTGATCCGGAAGCGTGGTGCCGGACCGAGCCCGAGTTCCATGGTTGCATCGTGCGGGCTGCCCGCAACGGAGTCATGACTACCATCATCGAGATGCTTTCGCAAATGCTGATGGAGAGCAGGAAAGAGACGGTCCGGCTTCTGACCGACTACACAAGTTCTTATCGTTCTCACGAAAACATTTACGTGGAAGTCGAAAAGCAAGATTCCGTAGCCGCAGCCAAGATGATGATGGAGCACTTCGCGCTGATCGAAAAGATGGCAACGCAACGCAGCAAGCCTGTGGAGAGTGCCAGCCTCGGGTAGCAGTAACTTTGATGTCGCTTTTGTCAGATAAAAAGCAGTCTGGTTCGTGGAGGTCATTCGGTGGGGATTCGTAATTTTAAGGGACTTCTTTTTTGTCTCCTAACCTCGGTTTCTGTAACTGCACAACAGTACGCGGTGGTCGACCGCATCCCTTTCAGCGGTGATCAAACGTATTGGGATTATTTGACCTCGGATGTCTCCAGCCACCACTTGTATGTGACGCGCGGTAACGAGGTGCTGATCCTCAATATTGAATCCGGGAAGGAAGTAGCGTCCATTGCGAACCTGAAGCGCGTCCACGGAGTTGCGCTGGCGCATGAACTCAATAAGGGATTCATTAGCGACGGTGGAGATAATACGATCGTCGTGTTCGATCTGAAGTCGAACGCGGTGACGAATAAGATTACAGTCGGCAATGCTCCAGACGCTGTTTTGTACGAGCCGACGAAGAAGCGCGTGTATGCGTTCAATGCGCACAGCCACAGTGCGAGCGTGATCGACGCCCAGACCGAAAGGATTGTGGCGACAGTTCCACTTAGCGGAATTCCCGAGTTCGCGGCGACCGACGGCAAGGGAAACGTTTTTGTAAATATCGAAAACAAAAGCACGCTCGTGCGCTTTGACGCGAATGGGACAAAAGTGCAAAACGAGTGGTCCTTGGCGCCCTGCAAAGGGCCGTCTGGTCTGTCCATGGACACGCAGCGAAGGCGTCTGTTTTCTGTGTGCGACAACAAGTTCATGATTGTTACGGATGCAGACACAGGAAAACAGGTCGCTCAGATTCCTGTCGGGGTAGAACCGGATGCGGCGATTTACGACGTCGAAAAGAAACTCGTGTTCTCTTCCAATTGCGACGGCACTCTGACGGTGGTAAGGCAGGAAAGTCCCGACAACTACAAAGTCGTGCAGACTCTGAAAACGGAAAGGGAAGCGCGCACAATGGCTCTCGACCCGGTCAGCCACAAACTCTTCTTGCCCTCTGAGCAAATCAAACCTGGGTCGAAAGCTCCGGATCCTGGGGATCTGCCCGAATTCACGCCGGGAACGTTTCACATGATAATCGTTGCACCGCAAATGTGATCGAGAAGCAGGCCGGACTGAGAGGAGGGAAGAATGTCGACGCTGCCATCCGCGCAAGTTCCGCTCGAAGCTCCCATCGCGCGAACAGCGCCAGTTTCCACAAGTACACCCCGACACTCCGCCCTCGTCCGTGTGACTCATTGGGTAACTACATTGTCATTTTTCGCGATAGTGCTGAGTGGCGGCGAAATCATTGTTTCGCATCCGCGTTTTTATTGGGGTGAAACCGGCAACGTACTGACCAAGCCGCTGTTCAAGGTTCCGATTCCTGCTTCGAGAAATCTAGTTCCCACCGGCTACGGCTACGTGTTGCCGGATCAGAACGGATGGAGCAGGGCTTTGCATTTTCAGAGTTCATGGGTCCTCGTCGGGATGGGATTGCTATACGTGGTGGGCGGGATCCTGAGCGGCCATCTGCGACGAGACTTACTACCGCGCAAGAGGGACCTCTCCTGGCCGAACATGGTGGGAGTGATCACTCATCATTTGCGGATTGAAGAAACTCAGGGTGGCCATGGCCATGAATCCTATAACGTGCTGCAAAGGCTGACGTACTTGTCGGTCGTGTTTATGCTCTTTCCGCTTGTGATCTGGACAGGTCTGGCCATGTCCCCCGCGTTCGATGCGGCTTTTCCGGCAACTGTGAATTGGTTGGGAGGGCGGCAATCGGCCCGGACCCTTCATTTCTTCGTGTCGGTAGCGCTGATGCTTTTTCTTTTCGTTCATGTGGTGATGGTTTGGCGGGAGGGATTCGTGAGGCGCATGCGGGCGATGATCACTGGACGAACAGTGACTGGAAAGGATCGCGCATGAGAAAACTTTCGCGTCGCAAAATGATCACGACTGGAGTCGCAGCCGCGGCCGGTATTTCTGCGTTAGGCGTAGCTGCGCACCTGGCCAGGAAATATGGATTGGTGCCTCCGGATCACGACGGGCTTTATGGTCCAGGCGAAACCTTGACCTATGCTTCGTTGCGGCTATTGACACAGCATTCGATGGCGCGGGAGTTTACGCACAGGCAGATCTCGGCCCGCCCACTGCAGAACGAAGTTGCACCCTTCAGCGAAGAATTCAAGCGTTTTCAGGCAGGAAAATTTATCGACTGGCGCCTCACTGTCGACGGCATGGTCGAGCGTCCGACTACGTTCTCGGTGGACCAGTTGAAGAGCTATCCGTCGCACAGCCAGATCACGGAAGTTGTGTGCGAAGAGGGCTGGTCGTACATCGCCGAATGGAACGGCGTGCCTCTTTCGTACATCCTGAATCTCGTCGGAGCACATCCGCAGGCCAGGTACGTATTTTACTTTTCAATCGAGCCCGATTGGTGGGAGAGCATGGACATGGCTGATGCCCTGCATCCTCAGACCTTTCTCACCTACGGAATGAATGGCGACGATCTTCCCGTAGGCAACGGCGGACCGCTTCGCATACGGCTGCCGCGGCAACTCGGTTACAAGAGCGTGAAATTTCTCAACCGCCTGATTGTCACAGACGACGTAAAGAAATTCGGTAAGGGCCTGGGCTCCATATCTCCAGAACAAGGTTATGCCTGGTATGCAGGCATCTGACGCGATCGCACAATTGCGGCAGTTCACAGTGTGCCAGCTTTCGGATGCGCTGGGTGCTTCGTGCTCTATCGAGACCTCGATTCTTCCAATCGATCCTCAGTTTCGTATTTGCGGGCCCGCTTTGACGGTCGAATGTGCACCGGGAGACAACCTCACGCTCCACCATGCGCTGCATCTCGCTCAACCTGGCGACGTTTTGATTGTTGGCGGTTCACCAGATTGCGGTGCGGCGCTATGGGGTGAACTGATGTCGATCTCGGCCCAATCAAAAAGCGTGGCGGGAACTATCGTGGACGGAGCAGTTCGGGACCCTCTGGAAATCCGAATGCTCGGCTACCCGGTATTTTGCCGGCGTTTTAACCCACGTCGGGCAACGAAGGAAAATTATGGGCGTATTAACGTACCGGTCCGGATCGGCACGCTGTCGATAAGCCCGAAGGACTACGTGCTTGCCGATGCGAATGGTATAGCGGGTATCCCGCGTGCCAGTGTGCGCGAAGCGATTGGGTTGGCCTCCGAAGTCGTAAGGAAGGAAAATAGGGTCAAGGACGAGATCCTCGCAGGGCGCACCGTATTTGAGATTTTCAGCCTGGAGAACTGCGTTCCGACCAGCCATCAACAGACTGCAAAAACGAAATAAGAGGGAACTCTTCGAACCAGAAGCTTGCCCTCGTAAAGCCTTACTTATACTATCGTGCTGTACGTTTATTATCCTAATTGTGTTGTATCATTTTTATCTTTTCAGCCGTGCGTGTTTGGCCGCCAAGTTGTGACTCGCAAATTGGGTACCATGCCCAAAGAGCCCTTTCGGAACCACTGCAGAATCAGACTCATAGATTCGGTTTGGTTCCCCGAGAATGTCCCCGCACCTATTGGTTGAAAGTAATGGTCTTCCCGCTAGACTTTTTCCCTTCATGCCGTCGTGTCAACTCAGACTGTCGGAGAATCATGAAGCGGCGCAGATATCAATATGGATCTTTGACCAAGAAGAACAACAGACATTCGGAAGACGTTTGGCAGTTTCGGTTTTATGAAACGACACAAGAAGGACGCCGGTACCGGAGGTCAACAACGATAGGCACCATAGCCCAATACCCAACCAAGACGGACGCCTTACGGATCATTGAGCCAATTCGCCTCCGATTGAATCTACATCATCGGTTTGGACGACCCATTTCAATCGGTGCTCTGATAGATCACTATATTGAACGCGAATTGCCGGAACGGCGGTACTCAACACAACAATCTCATTCCTCGACATTGAAACGCTGGATTCTTCCTCGCTGGGGTGACCTCCTGCTGGAGGAGGTCAAACCGGTGGCGGTCGAAGAATGGCTGCGGTCGCTTACCCTTGCGCCGAAAACCAAGGTCAACCTTCGAAGCCTGTTTCACCTCATCTATGAGCACGCACGAAGGTGGGAACTGACCGACCGAAATCCCATCGACCTGGTACGACAGCGGGGTGGTCGCCGATGCATACCGCGCGTGCTGACTCCAAGCGAGATCCGCCTCCTTCTGGCGCAACTGGTCGATCTGGCGGGTGTCATCCCGGCAGTGATTGGCCTCGTGCTGAGCACCGCCATACTCCTGGCCTCCGCAACACTCCACTCGTGGCGAGCCTTTGTGTTTGCGGCTCTTGCTCTCCTGGTGTTGATTCGGTGGAGAGTGCATCCAGGCGCTTGTATTGGCCGTCGGCACTGCAGCCGGAACCGCTCCGATACTTCCATAATGCTGAGTTCGAGCGTCACAGCCTGGGGTTGAGTTTCCGGTGTACAACCAGAGCACCTAACCTTACTGCGTTTCCGCTTCCTCCGTCCCGGATCACATAGGACCATGACCCGGATCACAGCGTCGGTTCTAGCTCATGCGTATACATGTATATGCATATCTCATGGTCTCTGAGAGTGGTCGGAAAGATGCAAACCATACCTGAGTTTCTTCGCACCACCATCGACAAGTTCACGTTTATAGTAGCGACCGACCGCCTATACACGGCTGAGGGAGTATGGGCTCTTTGGATCCAGCTACAAGGGGTGAACCGGGTCCGGCTTGGCGTCAGCGATTTCATGCAACAGCACAACGGCGATGTGGCCTTTGTCTCTCTTAAGCCTACGGGAACTGCAATCAAGGTCGGCGACGAATTCGCCGACATCGAGACGATGAAGGTAACGATCGGCGTTGCCTCACCCGTGGCAGGCACAATCGTTCAGGTCAATGAGGCCTTCATTCTCAAGCCCGAAGCCATCAACGAAGACCCATATGGCAAAGGGTGGCTGGCCGAAATTGAGACCACGAATTGGGAAACAGATCGTGCCAAGCTGCTCGACGCGAAAGCCTATCTGACGGTGATGCAAGCGCAGGCCGAGGAGGAGCTGAAATCATGAGTTCCAGAAAGGTGCCAGTCATCCCCTGCAGCGGCATCGGCAAGTCGCTAGGATCGGTCACTCGCGAAGCCGCCTACGAACTTTGCGACACCTTACGCCCAGATCGCACCCAGTTGGTCGCCCTCTCGAAGCTGGTGCTCGGCGAAGAACAGGCGCGGGAGCGAGTGCGCAGTGGCTTGGCGGTGACCATCGACGGATGCAAGCAGATGTGCGCCGCCAAACTGGTGAAGCACAGTGGAGGCAAGATCGCTCGGGAAGTCGCCGTGTTCGAGGTGTTCCGCCGCTACAAAGAACTGAAGCCCGAAGGCATCGCGGAATTGAATGCAGCCGGCATGCAACTTGCCCGCGCCCTGGCCGAGGAGATTGCCGCCGATATCGATGAGATCGCTGAAGGAGGTTCCCATGCCTGATCTGCCGCGAAGAAAGGCTGGGATCGTCGCCTGCTCAGGAGAGGAGTTGGCTGAGGGCACCGTGACTCGACTGGCGGCTCTGAAGGTGTTGCATGAGTTGCGGCCTGCGAACACGGTCACCATATGCTTGCCGCTATTTCTTGCGGGCGGCGAAGGAGATCGGGCCTTCGCCCGCTTTCACCCGACGATCACTGTCGATGGATGTGAGCTTCGCTGCGCTGCGCGCGGTACCGAGATGTATTCCGGCAAGCCCGCCGCAAGCATCGTGGTCAACGAACTCGCAGCAGAGCGCGGGGTAGGCAAAATCGAGGGACGGCGTCGCCTGAATGAGGCCGGCAAGCAAGCTGTGGACGTGACTGCTCAGAGATTGGCGGAACTAGTCGATCAATTCGTCGGAAAGGGAGAGACGAGCGGGCGTGCCACGGAGTCTGTACCGCTAACGAGTGAGGCCAAAGTCGCTACGTGCTCCTGCGGATCTGGGGTTGAGGTCAGCAAGGTCCTGATTGCAGGAGAAACCGTTGAACTGCTGGCGCTGCCACTGATCTTTCAGCACTGCCGGAAAAACGGATGCGCGCCGGAAGATGCGGGGGAATATCTGGTCCAAAACGTGAAGATCTACAACTACGTTCCGCCGGAAGCGGAGGCGAGTTACCGCGAGGCGATCCTTCGCGAGTACGCGGCGTTTTGCGCCCGCAAGGAATCACGATGAGCCGAACGGCCACATATCACACCACGGTTCGCTGGACGGGCGAGCACTGGGGGCACCTGACGTTGGGGAACGGTCCCGAGATGAAGTTCTCGGCTCCTCCGGATGCGCAGGGACATGCGGGCGTATTGACTCCTGAAGACGCTTTTGTTGCGGCGGCGAACACCTGCGTGATGCTGATGTTCATTTGGGCTGCCGAGCGGTTCCACCTCAACTTGTTGTCGTATGAGTGCTGCACCGAAGGTACGAAGGTGATCGAGCTGGACCGGACCGAACTCTTCACGCGGTTGCACTTTCGTCCAGTAATCCGTGTCGCCTGCGGAGAAGAGTCGCGGGAGGTAGTGGAAAACAGGGTTAGCCGGGCGGTACAAGCCGCGCAAAAGTACAGCCTGGTCGCAAATTCGGTGAAGTCGGAAATCATTGTCGAGCCCGAAATTGTCATTAGCGAGAAGGGCACGGAGGAGCAGGTTTCGCCTGTGGATCGCTGAAATGAGGAAACAATGCTGAACATCGTTGTTTATGGTCCTGGTTGTTCGCGGTGCGTGGAAACCGAAAGAGTGGTGCGCAACGTCGTAGAGCAGATGCGTATCACGGCAGAGGTACACAAGGTAAACGATCCGATTGCCATGGCAAAGGCGGGTGTGTTGCTCACCCCGGCGGTCACAGTCAATGGAGTTGTCAAAGTCTCAGGCCGTATTCCTAAAGAAGGCGAGGTCAGAGGATGGCTAGCGGTGTCCTCGGCTACTACAGACCGCTAAGCGCGTCGCAGGTGGGACAGAGAAATTGCGGCCGAAGTCTCGCGAGGTGAAAAGAGATATGAAGCTCGAACAGTACTTCAAAGGGCTAGCCGACGTAACTCGCTTGCGGGTGCTTAGCCTGCTGTTGCATGGCGAGCTGTGCGGATGCGATATCCGTTACGTACTGGAGATGTCCCAGCCGAATGTATCGCGACACCTGACCTATCTCAAGAATTGTGGGCTGGTCTTAGACCGGCGAGATGGCCCTCGCATCTTTTACCGACTCACGGAGGCCAGGTCAGGCGCAACCAAGTGCCTGTTTGAGTGTCTTCGGCAGGTATTCAAGGGGGAAGAACTTCTGCAGCAAGACACGGACAAGCTGAAAGGATCGATCCGGGCGGGTTCTTGTACCCGGAGCGAATGGCGACCTTATTCGGCATTGGCAGGAGCGAGAGACGAAACACAGGCGTAAGCAGGCAGACGAGGAATTATGGAAACACTTGAGGCTCCAGTTCGAACGCGAGTGATGCCGGTTCGCAAATTACCCACCCCCATGTCTGCGCGCCGGCGCTTGGCATGGTTGCTCGCCGGGGGTATCGGTGCCGTAGTTCTTGTCGTTCTAGTTCTTCTTCCTCCCAAAGTCCCTGTTGTGCGGCTTTCCACAATGAACATACGCGACGAAGCCGTGGGTACTGGATTCGTGCGCGCCAAAGTGACCATCGGGGCTGGTGCCAAGATTAATGGAGTAATCCTGAGGACCTTTGTCGACCAGGGTGACGTAGTGAAGAAGGGTCAGGTGCTTGCCGAGTTACAAAACCAGGATCTCCGAAGCCAACTTGGACAAGCTGCGAGCCTGTCGCAAGCGCAGCAGAGCGCCATTCGTTCCGCACACGCGAACCTGGCGGCGAGCAAGGCGCGTCTTCAAGCCAGCATCAGCGACGTGGGGAAATCGCAGGCTGGGCTCCGCCTTGCGGAGATTAATTTTCAGCGCGCAAGGTCTTTGTACGAGAGCCAAGTATGGTCCAAGGAGGCACTCGATTCCGCGGAGACGGCCTATCTTCAAGGACAGGAAGATGTGCACAACGCCGACGCCCTGCGAGACTCAGCAGAACAGCAGGTCCGGGCCGCCGAGGCGGAAGTGGCAGCTTCGGAACAGACCGCTGCCGGGTCCGAAGCGGTTGTCCGTTTGGAACGGGCGAACCTTCAGTTCAGCGTGGTCACCAGCCCGGTGGACGGCTACGTAGTCACCCGTGATTTGGAGGAGGGAGCAACGGTTGTCCCCGGACTCTCGATCTTCACGATCGCAGAATCACGCGTGATCTGGGCGTCGGTGAACGTCGACGAAAGAGAGATGGACCAACTCAAAGTGGGCCAACCCGCCACGATCACCCTGCGCTCAACGCCCAACCGCAAGCTTCCAGGGGCGGTTGCCCGAATCGCCAAGGAAGCGGATCCCGTTACCGAAGAAGTCCTGGTCGATGTTGCCTTCTCTCAAAAACTGCCGGACCTAAAGCTCAACGAAACGGTTGAGGTTCGCATCTTGAAGTCCGAAAAGGCGGCCAAGGTACTTCCTCAAACCGCGATTGTTTCCGGTCGCGATGGCACCGCGGTCTGGACAGTAGCGCAGGGCAAACTGCATCTGCGTCCGGTTCTTCTCGGCACCCGGGATAAGCGGGGGTACGTCGAGATCCTGAACGGCATCTCCGATTCTCAGACAGTACTTGTTCAGGCGAATGCTGCGGGACTATCACCGGCCGACGGCCGACGTGTTCGCACCAGTCTCTTAAGAATGGCCGAAGGCGATGGGAGATAAGGCATGAACCTTGCGCTTCGTGATATTCGCCGCCACAAGATGCGTTTCGTACTCACCTGTGTCGGCCTGGGGCTCCTGCTGACCGTCGTGATGGCGATGAGCGGCATCTACCGTGGACTTGTCGACGATGCGACGAAAGTCATCGAACTAACCCCAGCACAAATCTGGGTCGTACAGAAGGACACGCAGGGGCCGTTTGCCGAGAGTTCTCGATTGCCTGAGGACATCGAGTACTCCATCTCTGCGGTCCCAGGCGTGCGGCGGGCTTCACCTGTGTCGTTTCAGTATGTCCAGATCCCGCGTGCCGGGAAACCCGTCCGGCTGTTTCTGATCGGCTACAAGCTAGGCGGGATTGGCGCCCCATCGTCAGTCATAGTGGGTCGTGCGATCACAAAGAAGCACTATGAAATAGTAGCAGATACCAAGTCGGGATACGCCATCGGGGACACGATTCATCTTGGGTTGGAAGATTACAAAGTTGTCGGCCTCACCGGCGGGATGACGTCTCCTTCTGGAGACCCGGCGGCCTTCCTCTCACTGGCGGATGCCCAGATCATCCAGTTTCAATTGGACAATGACGCCATCCGGAACAATCGCGAGCGCGTGGTTGCCACTTATGAGCAGCTGAGTAGCATGAGCCCACTTATGAGGGAGAAAGCTACCCAGAAAGCACTCGCTGCCGCCGAGAACCCACACTTCGCCAATGCGATTGTGGCCGAACTGGAGAATCCATCGATGATCTCTGAAGTGTCTGCGTCCATTCGACGATGGAATCACTACCAGGTCTTCTCCTCCGACCAGCAGCGGGACCTGCTGCTTAAGGGGTTCATCGAGAAGTCGCAGAAACAGCTCTGGCTATTCCGCACAATCCTGGTCATCGTGTCCGGAGTCATCATTGCACTGATCATTTACACGCTCACGATGGACAAGTTGAGAGAGATTGCGACCCTGAAAATCATTGGCGCCGCCGACCGTACGATCGTCAACATGATTCTTCAACAGGCGCTTCTGCTGGGACTGATCGGATTTGCGGTCGGATATGCAGTGATCAGCAGAACCTATACCCTTTATCCGCGCACCGTGGTGTTGCAGACCTTGGACATGGCGGTTCTCTTCTTCATTGTAGTGGTGATCTGTGTCCTCGCCAGCATTCTCGGGATCGGGCGGGCGTTGAAGGTAGATCCCGCAGCGGCGTTAAGCGGGGGATAAGCTCATGGAAGTCGTTCGTGTCGAAAACCTGACGAAGATCTATGGCAAGGGAGATGCGCAAACGGTCGCCCTTGTCGATGCCAACCTGAGCGTCGAAAGAGGCGAACTCGTGGCCTTGCTAGGTCCCAGTGGCTCCGGAAAGACGACTCTGCTGACCTCGGTCTGTTGCATCAATGAGCCCAGCCGGGGCCGGATCGAACTGGATGGCACGCTGGTGTATGACGACGGTTGGACTGGAGTCGACGTCCGTGCGCTCCGCCGCCAGAAAATGGGAGTCATCTTCCAGGCTTACAACCTGATTCCGTTCCTGACCGTGCTGGAGAACGTGGAGCTGATTCTCACGCTCAATCAAGTGAACCGGCAAGAAGCGCAAGCGCGCGCTCTGGAACTCCTCGACTACCTGGAGATTGCCCATCGCTGGCATCACTACCCGAGCGAAATCTCGGGCGGCGAGCAGCAGCGTGTCGCAATTGCGCGCGCATTGGCCAACAACCCAACGGTCTTGCTGGCCGATGAACCCACCGCCGCGTTGGACACAGAGCGGGGCAAAATTGCCATGGGCCTTCTGCGCAAGCTGAGTCGGGAGAAAGAAGCAGCCGTGATTGTTGTCACCCACGACGTCCGTATGGTCGAGGGTTTTGACCGGGTTTATCGGATTGCCGATGGCAGGATCCAGCAGTGATGCGTGTTCAGAGGCCGGACTGCGACTGGCCACAACCCCAAGACGACGTTACCCGAGCGTGCGTTTCTGCGGTTCATTCGATCCTGCATAGACAGTAAAGAAACTGCTGGACTGTGCCAAACGGTGTGCGGTGCATTTCTTTGCAGCTATCGAGCAGCCGAAACCGCACGCCAAACTCCAGGTGCAACGATTCCGCATCGTACCGAACAACCTCCAGACCACTGCACTTGGTTGGCCCCTCCGACCCGAAAGTGCTGACGATCACACTGCCTCCCGGCTTTACTGCGCGTGTGACTTGGCGAACGTAGGCGAGACGATCGCTCGGCGAGGTAAGGAAATGAAAAACAGCGCGATCGTGCCACACATCGTAGGCAGAGAGTTCTAGATTGACTTTCGTGATGTCGGCAACAACCCAATGCACCCGCTCCGAGGTTTTCCCCAGTCGTTTCCTATTTGCGTCGATAGCGGTTTGCGAGATATCGAGGACGGTGATGTTCTCGTATCCACGGCCGAGAAGGTCATCGACCAATGTGGATTCGCCGCCGCCGACGTCAATGACCGACGCAGAGCAACCAGCAGCCGCTTGCTCTATCAAAGCGAGCGAGGTCTCAAGGTGCGGACGGTACCGGCTGACTGCATCCGGGGCCTTCTCTGTGTAGATCTTTTCCCAATGAGTTTGTGTATCCATACCGGTCAACGCTCCTGTATCGATAGACTTTGCTCAATGATAGGCCCGTCACAGACTCGGCAGCAGAAAAACTTCCTGGCCGATGTCGAAGTTCGACAATGATCGAATAGATCTAATAATAATCGGCCTGTTGACGCCCTTGAATTCTCACCGGTATTATCGAAGTTCGACTATGGCTCGGTTGGTGAGTTCGCGATTGAAGAAGCATTCCAATAAATCTGGATACAGGGGCTTGATGGCGATCTGCTCGCCTAGTGAAAACAGGGGCAACATGAGCCTAATATACGAGGCTTTTACTGGTAATGCATTAAAATAGCCTAATATACTGGGCGTTGATGGCGCTATCGGGGTGGGGAAAGCAGTCACGATCTCGGAAGAAAGACGGGCAATCGGTTCTTGCGCTCATGGCTCTTCTTCCGCCATCTCGTCTTTACCCGAGCTGACCACATTGATGGCAGCGGCGTTAAGCGAGTTTTTGACGTGCACCCCGTAATATTTCTCGATCATCCCGACGCTCGTGCGACAGTTCTTAGCGATTTGATAGATGTTGGCTCCCTCCATCAACCGCATGCTGATATACGTGTGCCGTAGGCTGTACGCCGTACGCGGTCGGCCGTCTCTGTCGAACCGAAGATTCTCCTCCTCAGTGATGGTCTTGAAGAGCTCGCTCTGCCATTTTGGGAAAATGAGGTCGGTCGGTTCGGGCGTGCGCCACTCCTTCCCCCGAACATCCGAATTGTCGGGTACTTCGCTGGGGGCACGCACGCCATCAACGCGCCTCGGACGGAGCCTACTTCTAAGTCGCTCAAATGGACTCACTGCATCGGGCAAACTTTTGCAGTATCCGAATCCGCGTTTTCCGCGCACTTCGATCTCGAGAATCGTCTCGCCCGAAGGCTCGTCATCAACGATCTCGACATCACGGAACTCCAGGCGCCGTGCCTCATCAGGCCGCAGCCCGGTATTGCCCGCGAAGAGGACATAGTCATGCAGTTGCTCCGCTTGCCATTTGAAACGCCGTTTCTTCTGCTCTAGTGCGCGTTTTCGAGTCGCTTCACAGAGTTTCTCGTACTCGTCTGGCGAAAACCATGCCCGGTAGGAGACTTTCGATGATCGCCGGTACGGCTCAGAGAAATCTGGAAGCCGGTCGAGCCATCCGTGGCACAGCGCGGTCTTCAAGGTCTGGCGCAGAGTCACGATTTCGTGGTGCATGGTGCTGTGTGCCGGCGGCTTGCCGCGTTTCGCAATTGCTTGTTGGTGTCTGTGAATTCGATACTCCACGATTTTACCCGTGGTGATCTTCGAGATGTCCATGTTTCCGAAGAAGGGCACCAAGTGAACGCTCGACCGCAAATACTGGCCCTTCACGTATTCCTTGCTACGTTCTCCACGCGTCATGATCTCGCATTCGCGTAAAAATTGTTCAGAGACCTCGCGAAAGGTCTTTTCGGCTTTGAGTTCTCCAGTGAAAAGTTTTCCCCGAAGCTGTAGATACCAGTCCTCGGCGACTTCCTTGGCTTTGGCGAGGCTTTCTTCCTTCGTGCTGGTACGACGATTCTTACCCGCGAAGAAGCTTGAGCATTGCCAGCGGCTGCTGTTCGGCCGTTTGTAGACATAAACTTTTCCGCCAAGGATCGTGTGTTGTTCCGCCATCTTCGTCCCTCGTTCGATGCGAGCGATTTCGCGAAAATCTGTAAATCACGTGGAGTATATAAATCGCGGCGAGTCTGCCCTATGATAGAAATGCAGTCAGGCAGGCGCGTGGGCGTGGCGGAATGGCATACGCAGCGGACTTAAGGAAACTTGAGCGCTCGCCTGGGAAACCGGTGATGCAGAACTGCTCAAATTCGGGGAAACCTCAAATGGCAATCCCGAGCCAAGCCCGGAGAGACACAAGCCGGGAAGGTGTAGAGACTAGGCGGGCAGCACCTAAGCTTCGGAGTTTCTGGAGGATGGTAAAGGGATAGTCCAGACCGCAAACCTGGCGCGAGCCCTCCACGTTCGGGCGGCGAAAGCCGTAGGCGGTATGAAAATCCGCAGGGCATAAACGGCCCATGAGGGTTCAAGTCCCTCCGCCCGCACCACTGTTCGTTGCTCGATGTCAGACCAATTTGCGAGAAAAAGGAGGGCCGTCCTTTCGAAGGTGGCCCTCCGATTTCGTACGTTCCCCCACGCTAGCCGATCAGCTTGCACACTCCGTTACATTCGGCCAAAGCCAACAGGTTGTCCTGCCATTTGCCATCAGCATACGTGCGAAGGTAGGGGGCTTTGCTTCCATCTCCCCTCACAACATAGACGTACACTTTCTTCCCGGTGGAGCGATCAGTCGTATAGAACGCTTCTTCCTTGGAGTCGATTTTCCTGATGGCCAATTCGCGTGTGATACGCCATTGACCCGCTATGTTGCCGATGTGAGTGATGTGCTCATGAGCACTGTAACGATCAGGTTTGGTAACGCATGTCACTTCAAATTCTTTCATTGGCATAATCCTTTCGTTAGAGGTCTGTTGTGCATTGCACGGATCGCTTATGTCGACCCAGCCCACTCGAATTCCCCCACGCGAGCGGCTACGCTCGGTTCGGGAAGCACCCGTCAACCAACAATACGCCGCACGTTTCCTCAACCTGCATCCGAAGACCGTACTCCGCAAGGCTCGTGAGGGCTCGCTTCCCGCGCATCCGGTTGGGACATGTCGGAAGCGCTGGCATTTCTATCTCTCGGAGCTAGACCATTGGCTTCGTTCTCAGGTAATCTCAGGCAGCCACCCGCGTCGCCAACCCCAAGGAGATTACATTGGCTAAGCGAACGCGGTATCAGTACGGTAGTGTTGAGATCAACAAACGCGTAACAGGACCGGACATATGGCTCTATCGTTGGTGGGAACCGACTTCAGACGGTCGCAGGACCCGAAGAGGGTTCACCGTCGGAACCGTCGAAAAGTACAAGACGGAGGCCCACGCCTTGAAAGCAGCAGAAGGCATGCGGCTGATGATCAACGATGGGATCTTGCGCCGAGAACCGGTTCTCTTCTGTGGCATCCTCGACCGTTTCCTGCTCGATCAGAAGCAGGAAGAGGATGCCGAACAAATCACTCACAATACTCTAGCCTCCTACCGAAGTATGATTTGCCAGCACATCCGACCCAAGTGGGGCGACAGCTGTCTCGAAGACGTTCGGCCCGCTTTGGTACAGGATTGGCTTCGCAAGCTCGTCCTCTCGCCCAAGTACAAGGGACATATTCGATCCCTGATGTATCGTCTTTTCGACAAGGCGATGCTTTGGGAATTGCTGAATGTGGAACGAAACCCCATGGACTTGGTCGAAGTGAAGGGCATCAGCAAGCGCAAGAAACGTCCTCGCGTCCTTCAGGTGAAGGATGCGTGGCAAATACTCGACGCGCTGGTTCAGCCTTTTCGAACCATCGTGCTAATTGGCCTGTGTTTCGGTTTGCGAATCAGCGAAATCCTGGGTTTGCGCTGGACGGATTTCGATTTCAAGCGATCGGTGGTTCTGGTTCAACGATCAGCGGTCGGAAAGCGGCTCAACAAGTTGAAGACGGAGTATTCGCAGGACGAGGTTCCAATCGAACGGGGCTTTATCCTCGAACTCAAGAAATGGCAAGCGCTCTGTCTCGATACCGAAGAGCGCTGGCTTTTCCCGAGCCCGGTGACGGGTCGACCGTATCATGCCGACTCGATGCGCGACGACTACCTGGTTCCTACGGGCCTGAAACTGGGACTTGGCAGAATCGGGTTTCACACGTTCCGTCACACATATCGTGCGTGGCTGGACGAGACCGGAGCACCCGTGGGCGTACAGCAGAAACTCATGCGACACGCGCACGTCTCAACCACGATGGACCAGTACGGCAATGCCTCGGCCTTGGCCAAGCGCAAGGCCAATCGGCCCATCGTGCAACGCCTCTTGCAAAGGCCTGCCAATCAAGAGGTCTCCATTCAATAAATAAGGGGAACTGTGTGGCAGTTCCCCTTATTGGACAGTTTTGGACAGTCGCTGCAAGTGCCCAATTGCCCGTAACTCTATGATTGCGTTG
>CAVZWK010000010.1:0-257866 GCA_963778995.1 Terriglobia bacterium | reverse complement strand
ATTCTGGCCACATTCGCTGTGATTGGGGCGATTCTGCCGATGGCGTTTGTCCGCGGCCTCATGGGTCCTTACATGCGGCCGATCCCGGTGGGAGCGTCGGCCGCGATGATGTTCTCGTTGATCGTAGCGTTTGTGGTCTCACCTTGGGCGGCATTGCGGCTGTTGCGGCATTACGCTGGAGACGGTGGACACGGCCACCACGAGTCCGAGGGATGGACCACGCGCCTCTACCGCAGGATCATGAACCCGCTGATTCTCGATGCGCGACGCCGCTGGATGTTTTTCGGTGGGGTAGTAGTTCTGCTGCTCGCGGCGGTTGCTTTCGTCCCGTTGAAGTGGGTACGAGTCAAGATGCTGCCCTTTGATAACAAGAGCGAGTTTCAGGTCATGATCGATATGCCCGATGGCACGCCGCTGGAGCAAACGACGCGGGTAGCACAGACGCTGGGACATTATCTTACGCAGCAGCCGGAAGTCACGAACTACCAGATCTACGCGGGTACCTCAGGACCTTATAACTTTAACGGCCTGGTCCGACACTACTTCCTGCGACGGCAGCCCAATCAGGCCGACATTCAGGTGAATCTCTTGTCCCGTCATGACCGCAAAGCGCAAAGCCATGAAATAGCGCGCCGCTTACGTCCGGAGTTGGACAAGCTCGCTGCGCCTTTTGGCGCTCGCATCAAAGTCGCCGAAGTGCCGCCCGGTCCGCCGGTGCTGCAGACTCTGGTCGCCGAAGTGTACGGACCCGACTACAAAGGCCAGATTGAACTGGCAGCTCAGATCAAGAAAGTCTTTCAGCAGACACCGGGCGTCGTGGACGTTGATTGGTATGTGGAAGACCCGCAAACCAAGTACGACCTGAAAGTGGACCTCGACAAGGCGTCGCTGCACGGAATTTCCGCCGCGGATGTTACTCGTACATTGCAAGTGGGACTGAGTGGAGCCGATGCCGGGCTGCTGCACGATCCTCAATCGCGCGAGGATGTTCCGATCGAGGTGCGCCTTTCACGGCCCGATCGTTCCGGCATCCAGGACCTTGAGAGCCTCAAACTCCCTACTCCTTCCGGCGGTCAAATCGCGCTGCAAGAGGTGACGAACCTGGAACAGACCACCATCGATACCAGTGTGTATCGCAAGAATTTGCAGCCAGTGGTCTATGTGACGGGAGATGTGGCGGGTGGCGAAGAAAGCCCCGTGTACGCCATCATGAAGATGAGCGACGCGATCGACAAGATCAAGTTGCCCGATGGCTACGGTGTTAAGCAATACAAGGGCACGACCATGCCGGAGCGCACCGACCGCTTCTCGATGAAGTGGGATGGTGAGTGGCACATCACGGTGGAAGTCTTCCGTGACCTCGGACTGGCTTTCGCCGCGGTTCTGGTGCTGATCTACGTCCTGGTCGTGGGCTGGTTCCGCTCGTTCATTACGCCACTGGTCATCATGGCGCCGATTCCGCTCACTTTGGTCGGCATTTTGCCGGCCCACGCCATGATGGGCGCCTTCTTCACCGCGACCTCGATGATCGGGTTTATCGCCGGCGCAGGGATCATCGTGCGCAACTCGATCATCCTCGTTGATTTCATCGAACTGCGGCGTTCGCAGGGTATGCCGCTGGAAGAAGCCGTCGTGGATGCGGGCGCGGTGCGCTTCCGGCCCATGCTGCTGACCGCAGCTGCGGTAGTCGTGGGCGCCAGCGTGATCCTGTTCGATCCCATTTTCCAGGGTCTCGCTCTTTCCCTGATGGCGGGCGAAGTAGCTTCCACAGTGCTCTCGCGCATGGCGGTGCCCGTTCTCTATTACATGAGCGAGCGGAGGAACCAGACGAAACCGGGCGTCGCAGAATCTCATCTTGAGGAGGTACAAGTATGACGGTAGAACGTGGGCTTCGATTGATGGCGGGGGCGTTCATTCTCCTTTCGGTCGCTTTGGGATATTGGCTGAGCCCCTACTGGTATCTGTTCACTGCGTTTGTGGGACTGAACCTGTTTCAATCTGGGCTGACGAACTGGTGCCCAGCGATGTTCCTGCTTCGCAAATGTGGGTTGCGTCAATCTTGAGAGAGTGACAGATTCTCGAGTTCGGCGTTGGCTGATCAGAGATCGATTACTTGGAGGCGCTATGGAAGCTAATGTTGGTGGCTTGGACCGCGGCGTGCGTGTCGTCATCGGGTTGGCTCTGCTGAGCCTGCCATTTGTGCTGAACGGGGACGCTCGATGGCTGGGCCTTATCGGCATCGTACCTCTAATGACCGCGGCGTTCCGGTTTTGCCCGCTTTACCGTCTGGTGGGGCTGAGCACGTGTCCATTGGCAGCGAAGAAATAGGCCATTGGGGGCCTGAGCAAGGCGGTCGTTATGCAGTTGCGTGTAACGGATCGCGCTGTTCTGCCATTTATGCCACAGAGGTAACGAAGCATGCTGCGAATCTTTGTTTTCGACGAACCGTATACGGTTAAGTTGCGCCTGGAAGGGAGGCTCACGGCTGAGACTGTGCCTCTGCTTACCCAACATTGGGCAGAGGTTCGAAGCCGACTCAAAGGCCGCAAAGCCATCCTTGATCTAGGAGACGTAGTTGAGGTTGATGACACCGGCCGGCGCACGCTGGCTTGGCTTTCTGGCTCAGGGGCCAGACTGGGCTATGCCCACCCCAACGTGCGTCCGTTAGTAGAAGACTTGGCCTGCGATGCGCCTGGGATCTCGCGGTTCTCAGTTCGACTTTGGAAACGACTGCACGTGGCTCAGTGTTATGAGCGCTGGGATTCGCGCCTCTGCGAGCTGTGCCGCCTGATCTGCGCGCTGTTGCCTCCTGCGTGGCGACCATGCGGATGTCGCACGAGCTAAAGGCCATATTATTTAAGCGCGGCGCGGCCGACCAAGCTCAGCATTCTCGTGCAACCCTGAGAATGAGGACAGATGATCATTCGAATTTCGCGGAGTTATATAAATCCAAGAGTTGAAAGGGAGGAATGCCATGAAACGTAGCAAACTGTTACCAATTCTGTTATTGATGCTGACTTCGTTGGCTTTGGCCCAGAGCGCACCGTCTGGCCAGCAATCTTCAAGCGGGGCGCAAGCGGGAACGCCGCCTGCACCTGGCGTGCGGGCGGGCCAGCGGGCACAACGGCATGAGCAGATGCAGGCGATGTGCAAGGAACACATCGAAGCCATGAAGACGGATGCGCAAAAAATGCATTCCGCTTTTGACAAAATGAACGCCAGCGTTGCCTCCATCAGCAATGCCGATGAAAAGGCACGCTGGCAGGCGAATATTGACCTGTGGCAGTCCATGTTGGACCACCACGACCAGATGCTGAAACACATGGAAGACGCCCAGGCAAAAGGCATGGGATGCGGAATGATGATGGGCGGCATGGGAATGGGTGGCGGCATGAACCCGATGAAACCAGCCCCGACTGGAACCAGCGAAACCAAGCCGCAGTAGCAGGGAACCGTACTCTAGGGCTGATGTTGCGACCGACCGGCCGCGGACTATCGCGCTCAGGTAAAACCGCGCGAACCGGACGTGCCGCAGCCCCCGGCAGCGAACGTGGAAAACTGGCGCTCAACCTTGTTGGAGTGACAATTCGGGCACTCCAACAAGGTGTCGGCGTCTTTCATGCGACGCAGCATCTCAAACCCTTTGCCGCAGCTGCGGCAAAGGTATTCATAAAGGGGCATCACGAACTCCTGGTTCTTGCGAACGGCCGATGGGCTGCAATCAGAAGAGCGCCGACCATGCTGGCTCTTCCCGTTTTCGCGGCGTCGAGGCCGGCAATGAGAGCCATACTGGTTACGATTCCTGCCGTTCCGCCGAAGCTGATCCTGCTCGGTCTAATCATCTACGGATAATGTACCTTGACTGCCCCCCTGCCTTCGTGACCTTAATCACGCGGCGTGGAGCGCAGAATCTACAGTCTTGGCGCGGTTACGCGATGGCTGTATTCACGCAATCGTGAACTCCCACCCACAATACTGGCCGGGAGCAGCGTCGGGGGGACATTGCAAGCAGGCTGTACGAATTCGCGGATCGATAGTCGCAGCGAACGTTTCGAACTCAATGACGCCGACGCTTTTGCAAGGGAAATCCGCCAGACCCTTGCGGCGCCGGGCCTCCTGCACTCGGCAGACATCCATGAAGAAATGCAGACGCTTGCGGTCGTCGGACCATTCGGCGCGCTGCGAGTTTATGACGGCGTAGAGGCGTAGACTCAGGGCTCTTTCCAGGGCTTCAAGCCCACCACCAGCCGGAATGTTGAATGTGGTCATGATGCGGCGGGCCTCCGCGGAGGCAAAGCGCTTCCAGGAGCGAGCGTCCAGTTCGATGGCCGTCTCCATGTCGAAACGCTCCTCTGCCGCAAGGAACCAGCAGCCATCGTGGGCGAGCCAGTTCTTGGCGAACATTTCCAGTGCCCGCAATAGATCCTCGCGGTTCATTGCTTCAAACGCATTTCCTGGTTGAGATGACATAGATTCTCGCCTCAGTTCATATCCTGAATAACCACACATCAAGGACATGTTGGCGCCGTCTCCCGATACTCAGGGAGCGGAACTTTCCTCACACGTCGCACAGCGAGCAGGCTTTCCTATGGTCGGAGGCACCGGCCCAAACTCGGACTCCAGAGGAAATCCGAGTCGACGCCACGTGTGGAAGCCCCCGTGCAATGGACGAACCTTACTAACGCCGTATTTCCGTAGTTTGACCGCAGTCATGGCGCTGCTGGCTTCATTCGGGCAGGTACAGTACAACACCACTTCCTCTCCTCTGGGAATCTCGTGGTTGCGCTTGTCCAAGTCTTCCATGGGAATCCGAAGCGCCCCCGGAATCGTGTAAGGCTCGGGCAGGAAATCGAGAGAATGTCGGAGGTCAATCACCGTGACTGGTTCATGCTGGTCCAGCTTTTGCCTTAACTCTTCGGGAGTGATGCGGGCCATTCGCAGGTCCCGAAGAAACCTCTGCCGCCGCGCATACTTGCGGACCAACCAAGCCGTCAGTGCAGCGATGACCAAAGTGACCAGGAAGAATGCACTCATCCGCCATGCGTAGACGGCCAGTCTTTCAAGTTGCTTCGAGAAGACAAGCCCCAACAATTCAAATGTCGAGGCCCAGATAATGATTCCCAGGCCATCCACAGCCACAAACTGCCACCAAGGCATGCGAATAGTACCTGCGACGGGCGCTGCCATCGCATTCAGGCCCGGTACGAATTTGGCGACCAGGAGCGAACGCAACCCATGTTTCTCCAGAAGATTCTTGACGCGACGGACGCACGAATCCGGCTCCAAGCACACCCGACACAATCGGCCAAGTGCCCGCGAGCCGTGCGCGTACCCGGCACGATACCAAATCAGATCGGCAGTAAGTGCCCCGGCCAGGGCCAATGCGGTGAGGAAAACCAGGTTCATTCGGCCCGTGCTCGCTATGGCGCCCGCCGCCAATAGGATTGGTGCAGCCGGTATCGGGACGCCGATCTGCTCGGCGAACACCCAGAGTGGCAGGGCTACGTAGCCATAGCGCACGAAATCTGCCAGAGTCTCGGTCACGGTTTCTATTTTTGGCCTCTGGAGAAAGAATGCAGAAAACGCGGATTTTGTTACAACAAAGCGCGTCCGTTGCGCCCGTACGGCAGCCGTACGTGCGGCGTTCCTTTCTGTGCGAGGCGTGCTATCTCCGTCCGGTCAAATCGGCAGGTTCAGTGCCCACAATCCGACAACAAGCGCATACTGGATACCGTGACCGATGTCGCACACGTCGTGTCCAAAAGCCGCTTTGCTGCGAGTGAAGACTCATGAGACGCGGGAGACGGGCTTACTACGACAAGTTTTCGAGGTTCTATGATCGCTTTGTCGCTCTTCATTCCCGCGACAAGCAGGGCTTGGCCAGGAAGTTTTTGGTTGACCAGATTCCCGTACAGAACGCTGGTTCGGTTCTCGACCTCTGCACCGGTACGGGTACGCTTCTCACCCACATGCAGGCAAAGGTCGGACCTGATGGCCAAGTTGTTGGCGTGGATTTTTCCCATGGCATGTTGAAGGTGGCCCAGGACAAGAACAAGAGCTTGGCCAACATCCGTTTGGTGGAAGCCGACGCAGGGTGCCTTCCCTTCACTGAATGGCGCTTTCGAGGCGGTCACCTGTTCGCATGCCTTCTACGAGCTCAAAGGCGACACGCAGGACCAGGCATTGCAGGAGATCGTTCGCGTCCTCAAGCCGGGGGGAAACTTTCTCATGATGGAGCACGACGTGCCCGCGAACCCCTTCGTGAGAGCCCTCTTTTACCTGCGCCTCACCTTTATCGGCGCTGGACAGGCCATCGGCTTCCTTCGTCGCGAGCAGGAAGTGCTGGAACGGCATTTCGCGAGCGTCGAGAAAGTCGTCGCCCCCGCTGGGCGATCCAAGGTCATGATCTGCCGGAAATGACGTGTGGCTGACTTGGATACTACGGTCTTGATAAACGCATCGCAGACTATCAAACACATTCTTCGGAAAACAGCGCAACGGGAAAGACGCGTTCTAGTGTCGTCCTCCGGCTCTCGTTTCGATGGGAGTGCCGAAGGTATTACTCCAGTCGAAAAATGAAGCATCGTACAGCACAGGACGGAATCCGCTGAGCTTAAGAGTGAAATAGTCGTGTGCAGCCTGAATGCCCGTCTGGCAATAGACGATCACTCTGGCGCCGGGTTTTGCGCCAGCGGCTATATATTTCGCGCGAATCTCTGCGGCCGGTCTAAAGACGGGATTCTCCCGGCTGACCAGGTTTTCCACCCAAAACACGTTTTTGGCCCCTGGGATGTGTCCACCGCGCGGAATGCCATTGCCAGAGGCTGCACCTGAATAGTCTGCGGGTGGGCGGGCATCGATCAGTACAGCCAGTGTGGTTAGAAACGATCGGTCTCAGCGCGGGCAATTCCATGACGAGTTCTGGGTGAGGATGAACCGTCAATTTGGCCGCAGCGACATTGGCTGGAATGGTTCTCACAGCTCCGAACTCTCTGGCCCACTTCTCCAGTCCGCCGTCGAGTAAGGCGGTGCTGCTTCCGTGGCCAAGGTAGTCGAGTGTAAAGTACGCCCGCGCCGCAAACAGGCCGAGCATATCTCCGTATAGCACGACACGGGAATGGTCCCCAACACCCAGTCGCTCGAACGTGGCTTTCAAGTCATTTACAGGTGGCAATTCATTGGGGATACCGTTGCGAGTGACTGCAATCTCGCTCAACGCGAGGAAACGCGCTCCCGGAATATGTGCAGCATCGTAGGAATTCCGGTCGGTTCCCACATGCAGGATCACTAGGTTCTTGTCCGCAAGGTGAGCGGCGAGCCAGCTTGTTTGGACGAGCATGTCTGCCGGCCCGTTTGTCGTCGCTTTACTGCTGGATGTGGCACTTGCCGCCAGCGCCGCGCAGACAACTAGGACAGTAAGCATTCTGTAACGCATTCGAGTCTCCATTCAATTCGAGTTCCGTAGTGGTTATCTGTTGCCTCGATCTAATCGCCATCATCAAAAACCGCGTTCCAGGTGCCGAGCACTGTTTCCGACCCACATCCTTTCACTTCTGGTTCAAGCGTGACGTGCTGAATGCCCCATTTCTCCTTGAGGTGCGAACGTATGTCGTTGCATAGGACCTCGGCCTCAGCGACGTCCATGTTGCGGACCAAAAGGTGAGCCGTCAGGGCACGTTGGCTGGGGCCGACTTGCCATACATGTACATGGTGCATGGCAACTGCGCTGAACCTCTGTTCCACAGATTCGACGACGGATTGCACCTGGATTCCGTCTGGGACCCCTTCGAGCAAAGTAGCGAAAGTCTGTCTGATGATCGAGAACGCCCCGATCAGCACCGCAACGCCGATGATCATCGCGGCAATAGGATCGAGGTATGGTCCAATACGAGTTCTCGCGAGGGCTGCCGAAATAAGAACAATCAGGGAGCACAGGGCGTCCTGAAGAAGGTGAAAGAATGCACTTCGCACATTCAGGTCATGACGATCGTGATGGCGCAAGAGTAGGACTGAGGCACTGTTGGCTACGAGCGCCACCATCGCGACAACCATCGTGATACCCGCCTGGACGGGCTCCGGATGGAACAGTCTCTGGAAGCCGTGCCTAATAATAAAGACCGAGATCACGGCCAACACTGCCGCGTTTAGACAAGCCGCTAGTACCTCGAATCGTTTCAGGCCGTAGGTGTGTCGAAAGCTTGTTGGCCGCGAACTGAGAGCGCTGGCAAGAACCGAGAGCGCCAGTGCACAGACGTCGCCGAGGTTGTGCACTGCATCCGCAATGAGTGCGGCGCTGCCGGCGAGTGCTCCTGCGATGATCTCTGAGAGGGCGATTGCAGCACTGAGACAGAGCCTTGTCAGCAAACGTGCGGCAACGGTTCGTTTGGCCTTCCGATGCTTGTGTACGTGCAAGCGCACCTCAACAAAACTGGTCTAAGCCCTTGGCACCAGAAATGTCGCCCACGCGTGGACGCGTTCGACACCGGCGCTGGTCACAAGAGTGGCCTCCGTCAATATTCTTCTCCGCTGCTTCTCGACTACCCAACCACGCACACGAAGCTCTTCGCCAGGGGATACTCGATCCCGAAACCGGACTCTCAGATCGACGGTGAGCGCTTCCCAGTTGCGGGCGATGACTGCCTTCGACATGGCCTCGTCCAGGACGGTAGTGAGAATGCCTCCGTGAACGGTTCCCTGGAAGCTTTCCCAATCCTCCGTGGGAACCCAGTGTGCCTCAACTCCATTCGTTCCCTCCCGAAACTCGATTTGAAGTCCTTTTGGGTTGTGCGCCCCGCAGACCACACAATTTGGATTGAGCTGTGCATAACGTCGCGTAACCGGTAGAAGAGAAGTTCTGGCTTGCGCTTTTGCCATCAGCACACGCGATGTTTTCAGACTGAAAAGCGGACGGAACGCCGGACTTTGCCAGCACTTCGGCGGATGGGTCATCCTCGTGCATGAGGTTTGTGGCTCCATCTTCCATTTTCGAAACACTGCGATGCCAGTTAGCACCGAAATTGCGGAGATCATCATCAAGGACCCGATGCAAAGCAGACACCAAACCCCAAGTACGGATGCCTCGATGTGAGCAAGGTAAAGGGCAAATGAGAGTCCGACGGTCGAGGCCACGAGGCGAAGTATCGTCATGATTCGGCTTTCCAGTGCAGTCAATGCGAAGAGCAAGAAGTATCCAAGCAGTCCGATCAAGGCGACCGGCACACCACGGAACTCGGAGTAGACACTCCGGTTGACCAAGTCGCAGTTGAACATAGTGGTTAGATCGCAATAGTCGGTCGCAGAAGTGCCATAGTGGCTATGCAGTGAGAGGCCTGACAAGACTGCCCCGATCGTGCAGCATCCGAACGACAGATAGCGGATTACGTGGCCCTTCATGGGAGCTTGCATGCTGTCTTCACGCTTAAATCCTTCAGCGGTTGCACGCCGGTGCGCCGTTCGCCATCCGCAAAGATCCAAGTGGGGGTAAGGCGGATGTGCGCTGCCATGCAAGGGAATGTCATCTGGCGACTGCCACGCACAGAGCACTCTACATAGGGAACGTATTGGAACGAGGGCCCGAAGAGTTTCCTTTGATCCTCACAATGTGAGCAGAGAAAACTGCCGTACATGGTCGCGTTTTTCTCCCCCAAGCATCTGGCGAATGCGTCCAGGTTATTTGACTGCGCAGTGCCGACTGGGGTACACACCACCACCGTCGTGAATGCAATCAGCAGGGCCACGACGACTGAACGCAATCTAAGTCTTTTCTGCGGATGGTCATTCATGGTCGCAGCATTGTCCGTGATGATCATTGTTACAGCCGTGATGGTAGCCGCAGTCGTGGTGGCCGCAGTTGTGGCCGCCGCAATCTGGACAGCCTTGCGTTGTCGAGGCCCGGCGTAGCGTCAGAGTCTTGCCTCCCATTTGCAGGGAATTGGCCACCAGAAAGGATCCGTTGCCGACGTGCGTGCCAGTAACCTCGATACTGTCGCCCACCCTAGGGAGAAAACCTTGATCGCCAAGGAAGCCCGATGAACCTAAACAACACTTCAGATCCGACTCGGTCACTCTGCAGCCAAACATGGAGGTCATTGTTGGATAGGAGAGATGTCTCACTCACGATGCCCTTCAACGTTACAAGTGCCATTTTGCGCCTGAGAGCGAACGAAAGGGGCAAGAATGAGGAGTAGGGCGAACAGGAGCGCATTTATCTTGGCATTCATGATTCCTCCCTGGATCGGGCTCCCAGCGGAAGCCGCTTCTTTTGTTCTCTAGATGGGTGTAGTATACACCTATATGCAGGTTAAGAAACACGTCTCGATCTGCTCGGAGGAAGATTAATGCGAATTGCAGTTCCACTCGATGAAGGCCGGTTGTCGCAGCATTTCGGGCATTCTAAACAGTTCCTATTCGTCGATGCGGATTTGGAGCAGAAACAGGTTCTGGGCAAGAAGGTGGAGACGGCCCCTGAGCATGCTCCTGGTGTGCTCCCCAAATGGCTTGCGGAGCACGGCGTCAATGTGGTGATCGCGTCGGCAATGGGCACGCGCGCGCGAGATCTGCTAGCCGCAAGTTCGTTGCAGGTGCTCACCGGCGTATCGGCCTTAGATCCGGAGGTGTTGGTCACCGAGTTCATCAACGGTAGACTGGAGACAGGTGCCAACCATTGCGATCACTCAGGCCATGGTTGCGGTCATTGAGCGATCATCACGAACGGAGAAGATCAAGTTGCCTAAAACTGCCAGGAAAGGAAAGCTGAAGAACAGGTGCTCCCGGCACGACTACCCCTGTACGTGCGCGATGGGACATCTCTATCGGTTTGTAGAGCCTGTATTGCTACTCATACTCAGGGACAAGGGCCGTTCGTACGGTTACGATCTCACCGCAAGTGTGGCTCAGTATGCCTTCACCGACGCAGAGATCGAGAAGGCAGTCCTGTACCGCACGCTTCGGCGCTTGGAGCAGAACGGTTATGTAACTTCTGATTGGGATATGGAAGAGCCGGGACCTGCGCGGAGGGTATATACCCTTACGAAAGACGGCCAAGCACACCTGCGGGAATGGGGGCAAGTTCTGACGAAGGTTGCCGGTTCGATGACCCGATTTGTCCGGCGAGTGGCTTCCGACAAGTTTTTGAATTGAAGAATACCCGCAACACTTCGGCCCGTGATCCGAATCCCTGCGCGAAGAGTCGAAGCTCAACCCAGTTAGGGCCGCAAGGCATCGAACCTTACGGCGACCCGTCGGTAAGTTTCTTGGTGTCCCGGCTTGGCTTCCACGATAGCGGGAGTAGATTTCTCCTCCAAGGGCGCCCCCAGAAAAAGACACCCGATAACCCTGAACGATCTCGTATCAATCATTGCTATAACAGTCCGTTTACTATGCCGCGGCGACGACGTTTCTCGCCGTCCGTGAAAATCCCTGCCTAATCCGGTCGAAGTGAACAGCCAGGGAAGCAGTGCAAGGGAAACCCTTGGAGGCAGTGATTCCCCGTTCATGCAACAGAGGTCAGCCGACGCCATACCATTCACAAATAGTGAGGAAGGCTGAAACTTACCGACCCAACGTTCGCGGACTCGTCCTTACTGTGATGAGGCAGGAGAGGACGGGCGACCGTCCCCGATGCCGCTTGCGTCAATTGCTGCGGTGTTGTCCGCGCGACCACTGCGGGACGCCCTGAGCATTCCGCAAAACCAGAGTCTTCCCGTCTTTTGTGATCTCTCGCGCCAGCAGGGCTTCCTTGTCGGCGATCATGACTTTGGACCCTACGACCTCGATCGTGTCCCCCTTCGCAAACGTGAACTTCTGCTGGGCGATATAGGAAGAGGGGCCGAGATGGACGTCGAACGTTGCGGTGTCGGTTTTTAGGATCAGGTGCATGCCGCTCCAGCCTCCTTTGCCCGTCTGTTGTAGAACATTCTCAATTGTTCCGTTGACCGTTACTTCAGTCTTTGGGTCATACTTGGACTTTCCGGTGCCGTATCCAGGGCCTTGAGCCAAGGCGGCCGTGTTTGCCAATGTGAACGCGAAACTTACTGCCAGCAGTAGCGACTTCCAGGATTTCATGATTACGCTCCTTACTTCCTCCCGGGCTCTCCCGGGCCGAAGCCCATTTCCAGCCGGAGAGTATTTCCGATTAGTACGCTTCCGAGGCACCGATTTAATTGTCTTGGCGCTTAAGCGCCGGGGCGATCATCATCGGACGTCGCATCCTCGGCTGTTCTCGACGCTACACAATGTTGGTCTGACTTCCTTGTTGTCATCAGTGCATTGGTGCCAGTTCTCGATGGCAGCTAGTCGGGCTGTGCCCCATTGAAGTCGGATGTCGAGATAACATCCTGGTACCGAGGCGAACGTGTTTTCAATCTACTGCTGCGGTTACACATCTGCGTCCTCGGCAGGGCACTTTGTACAGGTGTATTGTACATCTAGATGCATAAAACAGTAATGGTGGACCAGTTCTTGCTTGATCGTCCGGGTAATGCGCTGAATTGAGAGGTGGACCACGCGCCGACTTCTGGCGTTTCGATCTTGGGTAGTTCAACTTCCGAATTGGCCGCAGAAGATCTTTATTTCCCAGAGGGCCGTTTCTGGACAGCGCGCTGTGAAGTTGGACAAGACCGTGGGCCACATTCTCACTATCGATCTGTAGTGGTTCAACTAGAAGTATTCAGTTTTTCGGATGTCGGTTCTTCCAGCCTGAAGAAGTGGACGCGCCGCCCGACTTCATCGCCTGCGAGTATTTTGTCGCGGAATATTGGGTCCGATTTGGTGGCATTACTTGCGTATTGCCGACAAGCCACCAAAAGTCCGTCCTGAACGGAGGAACGCTTTGACTTCCTCAGCAGTAGCGCCCTAACATACGGCCACCTGAGGTTTCTGCGATAGGCATGATCGGCCAAACCATCTCGCACTACCGCGTTCTGGAAAAACTGGGCGGCGGGGGCATGGGCGTGGTCTATAAAGCTGAGGACACCCGACTGCGCCGGTTCGTCGCGCTCAAGTTTTTGCCGGACGAAGTGGCGGGAGATGCACAGTCTCTGGCGCGATTTAGGCGTGAGGCCCAGGCCGCCTCCGCCCTCAATCATCCCAACATCTGCACGATCCACGACATTGGCGAAGAGAATGGCCATGCCTTCATCGCGATGGAGTTCCTCGAAGGGTTGACCCTGAAACACAGGATTGGCGGGCGCTCGATGGAAATTGACGACATTCTGCGCCTGGGCATCGAAATCGCCGATGCGCTCGATGCGGCGCATGCCGCTGGAATCGTACACCGCGATATCAAGCCAGCCAATATCTTTGTCACCAAGCGAGGTCATGCGAAGGTGCTCGACTTCGGGTTGGCCAAGGTGAAGGCGGATCAAGTCGGTTCTTCTCACCTCGCGGGACTGCAGGCTACCGTGGAAGGCACCGACCAGCACCTCACGAGTCCCGGCACAACGTTGGGCACAGTTGCGTATATGTCGCCCGAACAGGCGCTGGGAAAGGAATTGGACCATCGCACCGACCTTTTTTCCTTCGGCGCTGTGCTCTATGAAATGTCCACGGGGACGCTGCCGTTCCGCGGCGAGACTTCGGCTGCGATCTTTGACGCAATTCTCCACAAATCCCCGGTCGCTCCGGTTCGCTTGAACCCTGATCTGCCTGCCCGGCTGGAAGAGGTCACCAACAAGGCGCTCGAAAAGGATCGCAACCTGCGTTACCAGCAAGCCGCCGAAATGGGGACGGATCTGCAGCGCATCAAGCGCGATCTGGATTCGAATGCGCGCCAGTTCGCCTCCAACAGCGAATCGTCGGTTTCTTCCGGAGCCTCGGCAGTCCCGGTGGTCAGCGCATCCGCCGGACAATTCTCCGGTGCCGCGAGTTCGGCCGTTGCCCCATCAGCGCCATCCAGTGCATCATCCTCTTCCGTTGCCGCAATCCGGCGGCACAAGACCGCCACCGGGGCCGCTCTGCTCGCCGGCCTACTGATCGTGGCCGCCGCCGTTTACGGCGTATACGCCCTTTTGCGACGCCCGGCGGTCACTCCTTTTCAGAACTTTTCCATCACCCAATTAACCAATACCGGCAAAGTGCAGAACGCAGCAATTTCTCCGGACGGCAGATTTCTGCTCACCGTGCAATCCGACAACGGCAACGAAAGCTTGTGGCTGCGAAATATTCCCACCAGCAGTAACACGCAAGTGCTCCCGGCGTCGGGGCAATCGTTCGCTTCGCTCGTCTTCTCTCCCGACGGCAACTCTTTCTATTTCCGAGAGACCGGGGGCGGCGCATCAGCGTTTAATCTTTTCCGGGCTCCGCTTCTCGGCGGTTCACCCACCTTGCTTGCCAAGGACGTGGACGGAGGCCCGATATTTTCACCAGACGGAAAGCGCATCGTGTATTCGCGGTACAACGACCCCGAGTTGAACAAGTGGCGATTGCTGCAGGCCGACGCCGACGGTGGTAACGAGAAAGTGCTGTATGCCGAGACTGCGCCAAGCGGTCCCGCCGCCGAGCTCTCATGGTCTCCCGATGGCAAACGCATCTCCATTTCAAATTTGACTTCGAACAGCAAATCTCTCAGCCAGATTCGATTCTTTGATTTTGCGCGCGGGAGCGTGGAACCGTTCGTCGCACCCGCGGACAAGATCATTTTGGGCAATGTCTGGGCTACGGATGGACGAGGAATCTTTGTCGCCTATGTGCCCCGCGGAGAGCATTTGTCGGTTCAGCTCCAAGTCGGGCTGTTCTCTTATCCCGACGGTGCATTCCGTCCCATTACCAACGATCTGACAGACCACAACTCCCTATCGCTTTCAGCCGACGGCCATACGCTGGCAACGGTGCAGAAGGAGACTTCCTCCCAAATCGTTCTGATGCCGCCCAGCGGAGTAGGGCCCTTTACGCCGGTGCCCGGCATCGCAACCCGCGAAACCCTGCCGAGCTTCTCGTGGACAGGGGATGGGCAATTGCTCATCTCGCACGGCGATCGCTTGGTCCGGCTGCACACCGATGGCACCCACGCGGTAACCATTCTGAGCGATCCGGCGGCCTGGATCAGCGATCCGGTATCGTGCGACAACGACCGCTGGATTGCTTTGAATTGGATGGTTCACGGCGAAGGAAGCGGCAACGGAATCTGGCGGGCGAATCCTGACGGCTCCGATGCTGTGCCGCTCACCTCCAGAGAATTCGGCAGCCTTTGGGGATGCTCGCCGGACGGAAAGTGGCTCTACTACAGCGAGCAAAGCACGAACGGCGTGTCGCGAATCCCTTCTGGCGGTGGCAAACCGGAAGTAGTGCCAGGAGCGAGCCCTCCGAATTCGCTCACGGTGCAGGCCGCACTTTCTCCCGACGGCAAGATGCTGGCGATATTTACTCAACTGTTGAATCTCGAATCTAAGACCTACTCCAACCGGATTGTGCTCGACGGCCTGGACTCCGGCGTGCGGAACATCGACCTCAATCCCGTTCTGCACGCGGTATTCCGTTCTCAGGGACCGCCCGACAGTGCCGGATTCCGCTTTTCTCCCGACGGCAAATCGATTGCCTTCGTGATCGACGACGCGGGGGTGGACAACATTTGGATGCAGCCTGTCGACGGATCAAAAGGGCGAAAGCTGACTAACTTCCATGATTCTGAAAGAATTCAGGATTTCCGTTGGTCCCCCGACGGCAAGTCTCTGGCCATGTTGCGTTTTAGTTCTGTCTCCGATGTCATTCTCTTGCGCGACACCGGCCACAGTTCGAAGGTTGCTCAGTGATGTGCCGTGTTGAGGGAACGGAGGCCATCCCCCAAAAGGAGTTCCAGTAGTTCGACTGGTCCGCAAGGAACGCCTTCTCTCGGTTTTAGAAGATGGAATTAATCTTACCGCAGCGCCAAATGACCCGGACTGGCTAGATTATTCGGGGCGGATGACAGGCAACTCTTACCTAATCGGTAAACGAAGGATTGCCGACAAACCATCGCGACCGCTATTTCACGTGGATCTATTTCACCCTCGTGTTGACCGATTGGATCTTTACAAGTCCGCGGCTCCGTTCCGCGTTCGACAAGGTCCCTAGGATGCGGTGTTCTCTCCAAATCTGGGTCCGATTTGGGTCTGGTACGCCTGGTCAAAGAAAACTCCTTAGAAGATAAAGAACGGGCTGTCAGTACCGTTGAAATCCAATAAGTTACACGTCGTTGTTGCCCTGTCACGGCAGAGGCCGCGGGTTCGAGTCCCGTCGTCCCCGCCATTCTTTTCAAGCACTTGCAATCCTAGCGTCCGGCAAATCAGGGGATGTTAGGGGACGATAAGCGCCGAACGAGAATGGCCCCATCCGAAAACGGTTCCCAACAGCGCTCATTGGATTAGGTTTGTCTTCGGCAAAATACCCGTCGGCAAAATCGCGTCGACCAATTTGTCCTGCGCCAATCGTTTGGTCTTCGATGTCGCCTGCAGGTACTTGTTCGTGACATGGAGGTATTCGGGAATCGTTTTCGTTGTCATGGCCAGAGTGTGGCAGAACTACTACAGTTCAATCTGTCCAATTTCGTCCACTCCTTGACAATTCATCGACCGCCTCACAAAGAGATGGAGTTTTGAAAAGGATCGGTCAGGTAACGTTGACGAACTAGTACAGCGAGTAGTAAGCCCATCACACCGCATAGTTGGACATATGGTCTCTCCAATGGCTAAAAATCACGGATATAAACGACAGTGGGCGGCCTCTAAATCTTCTTGAGCGAGGGTTGGTGGATTCTCATGCGACCGTCGTCATCCCACTTGACGATTGCGTCCTCCTCGTTGGCTCGCTCAACTGTGCCGAATTCTCCAGTCGGCTTTCCGAAATTGCCCAAACCTTCGACACGATCTCCTGGAGTCAATTCCTCGCCGGTGGCAGAGGGTTCGGAGAGCGGTGGCCTCTTGGCACGGTCAGAGTCAGGGATCGCGCCAGCGTGTGACAAAGGTGGTTGGGGAGAATTGCGCAGTTTGGGTACCAGTTTGCTGGTGCTATGGCTCATAAATGTTTTCTTTCCCGGAGGCCTGATCAGCGCGCTTCGCCGCGACTCACAATCCCCAGATAGATACAGCATAGGCCTGGAAAGAATGGCTCGGCAGGTCTGAACTGCACACTTCTAACAATTAGTTGGCGACACGGGCGTGCTGCGGCTGGCGGGTTTCCTGAACTAAGTCAGCCCACCTGAACTGTTCTCTCCTTGAATTTCTCAGGAAAGCTGCGTACCCCCTGCATCCGAGTGCGACCCTGCATGAAGTTTAGCAACTCTACAGTTAAGTGACCGTCTTGACGAATTGGCGGAGCAACATCCTGCTCGTTTCAGAAGCACTTATCACGATCTCGGGCAGCGTTCGAAATACAGCAACCCTGTTGGAGGTGTTGGTTGCCGCAAAAATGACGCCGCTCTCTGGATTAGATCCAGCAAACGCCTGATTCTTCCTTGCAGTCTTTTTGAGCTAAGGTGTCTTGATTTCGGACGGAAGCTAATCGTGAAGAATGACATTCAGGAGGGAACTATGAACTTGCATTCCGCTCTCGCCGTAGTCAAGAAAGCCTAACTTTCTGAACCTATTCATAAAGAAACTTACCCGCGACCGGGTTGTGCCGACCATTTCCGCCAGGGTCTCCTGACTGATTCTTGGGACTACGGTTTCCGGAACCCCTTCCTTGCCGAAATGAGCCAGCATAAGAAGAGTGCGCGCGAGTCTCTTTTCGCTGGAATTGAAGAGTTGGTCAACCAAGTCTGCTTCGTATCGGATGTTCCGCGCCAGCAAATATGCCGTAAATAGGTCGGATAATGTATGTTCCTGATGAAGCGCACGGATCATTGCCTTCTTGTCGATTCGCATGAGTTCGCAATCCGTCATGGCGGCTGCAGACCCCATGCGTAGAGTCTGTCCTGCAAGGCTACCTTCTCCGAAGAAATCGCCCTCGCTCAATATGCCGAGAGTCGCTTCCTTCCCAATCTTGGATACGACAGTGAGTCTAACCCTGCCATCCTGGATGTAGAACAACGCGTCAGCCGCGTCCCCCTGCGAGAAGACTATTTGTTTCTTGAGAAAAGCCACGACTTTCCTACCCTCGCCGATGGTGGCAAGAAACTTCTTAGGGTCAAAGTCGCGCCTATTCGTGCCCGATTCGTGCCCGATTCGTGCCCGATTTGTGCCCGATTTGTGCCCGATTTGTGCCCGATTTGTGCCCGATTTGTGCCCGATTTGGTTGGTGGCGCCAAAGATTCTCCAAACTGCATAAATACACTCCACCGAATTATCGCAAAATCGTGATCACGAAATATGTTCAGTTTTGCACACAATCGAGGTTTCTGACCCGCAAGCGAAGTGCGCGCTTTGGGAGAAGTCCGAGAAATGTAGCTCGGCTTTGCAAAACCCGCCAGTTTTGCGAAGAATATGAACATGGGCTGGAATCGAATCAACTTCGTTACGGGGAAGGAACAGAACCGATGTCGTATCAGCCGATAGAAAATTACGGAATCATCGGCAACATGCGCACGGTTGCTTTGGTGGGCATGAACGGTTCGATCGACTGGTACTGCTACCCACACTTTGATTCGCCCAGTGTTTTCGGAGCGATCCTGGATGAAAAAAAGGGAGGCTGCTTCCAAATATCCGCCGATGCTGACGGTGTGCGGCACAAGCAGTTCTATTGGCCTTCCACGAACGTCCTGGTTACGCGCTTCCTGCTGGCCGACGGAATCGCTGAACTAGAAGACTTCATGCCGGTGGGATTGCCTTCCGACTCACCTGAGTATCGCCATGTTTACCGCCGCATTCGCTGCGTCAGAGGATCAGTGCGTATTTCCGTCACTTGCCGTCCTGCTTTCGACTATGGACGACAGACCCACGAGACGCTGATAGAGGCTAACGGAGCGACATTCAAGACGGGCAGCCTGACCTTGGCCCTCTCAACTGCAGTGGCGCTCAGGAATGATGGACGCGGAGGGGTGTCCGCCGAGTTTGTTCTGTCGGAAGGAAAATCACAGGTCTTCATTCTTAGGGACGACTGCCAGCGAGGGCGGCGTGCCATGTCCGCCGTCCGAAGAAGAGGCTGAGAGGTTGCTGCGGGGCACTGTGAAATTCTGGCAAAACTGGCTCTCCGCCTGTACTTACCACGGGCGTTGGCGAGATCAGGTGCACAGATCAGCCTTGGCGCTAAAGCTTCTGACCTTTGAACCTACCGGAGCGATTATTGCTGCCCCCACCACGAGCTTGCCTGAAGTCATCGGAGGCGCTCGCAACTGGGATTACCGCTACACCTGGATGCGCGATGCCGCCTTCACGGTCTATGCATTTCTTCGCATCGGCTTCAGAGACGAGGCGGCTGCCTTCATGGGCTGGATCGAAGATTACGCATCCAAGCACGCACGCCCGAGGGAGCGCGGCGCAGTCGTCTTCACGATTAATGGCGACAACCAACTCCCCGAGCAGACGTTGGATCACTGGGAAGGATATCGAGGGTCCAGCCCAGTGCGCATCGGGAACGACGCCGTTTCGCAGTTCCAAGGAGACATCTATGGCGAACTCATGGACGCGTTTTACTTGTCCAACAAGTACGTGAGTCCCACCTCATACGACGTGTGGGTGAAGATCCGCGAGCGTCTTGAGTGGATCTGCGAAAACTGGCAGCTTCCTGATGCCGGTATTTGGGAGATGCGTAATCGCCAGGAACACTTCGTCTACTCAAAAGTTATGAACTGGGTTGCTCTGGATCGCGGCATCCGGCTTGGCCGACAAGCGTGCGCTTCCAGCCGACCGCGCCAAGTGGATGCGCGAGCGAGACCGCATCTACGAAGAAGTGATGACCAAAGGATGGAACGAGAAACGCCGCGCGTTTACCCAGTTTTACGGCAGTGAGGATTTGGATGCATCGCTTCTGATCATGCCGTCTGGTCTTCTTCATGGCTCCGAACGATCCGCGGATGCTCAGCACCATAGAGCGCCATTCTCAAGAATCCGCGGGATGGCGGACTCGTCAGCGACAGCCTGGTATATCGTTATCCGCCGCAACCCCGCATCGACGGACTTCCCGGCGAGGAAGGCACTTTCAACATGTGCTCTTTTTGGCTGGTCGAGGCGCTGACCCGCGCCGGCCAGGCGGATCCCGAAAAGCTGGATCAAGCCAGGCTGCTGTTGGAGCGGGTGCTGGGCTATGCCAATCATCTCGGACTCTACGCGGAACAAACCGGGCCGCAAGGCGAGGCGCTGGGCAATTTCCCGCAAGCTTTTACACACCTCGCACTGATCAGCGCCGCATTCAATCTGGACCGAACACTGGGGAGCCAGATTTGAACGACGCGAGTCGGTCCATTCAGCACTAGGAGAAGTTCATGCCGGATCTCAGACAAGGTTGTGCAATAGCGAAAGAGCACGGAAGATACAGCGCCAGCCGATGCTCTGGTTCTTTTCGGAGCCATGGGGGACTTGGCTCACAAGAAAATATTTCCTGCGCTTTATCATATGGTCCAGCATGGTCACCTGGATGTACCCGTGATCGGGGTTGCAAGGGCCGGTCGTACCAACGAACATCTTAAAGAACGCGTGCGCGACAGCATCCAGCAGCAAGGTGGGGAGGTCGATCAAGAAGCCTTGGCCAAGCTGCTGAAGTTGCTGCGCTATGTCGGTGGCGATTATGAGAAAGCTGGAACCTTTGACCTACTGAAGAAAACGCTTGGCTCCGCCAGTCGCCCAGCGCATTATCTGGCAATTCCACCCGATCTCTTTACAAGTGTCGTCGAGTCTCTCGCCAAATCGAACTGCATCAAAAATGCGCGCGTCATTGTCGAGAAGCCCTTTGGACACGACCTTGCCTCGGCCCAGCAGTTGAATGCCACACTTCATGCGGCGCTTCCGGAATCTAAGATCTTTCGGATTGACCATTATCTGGGTAAAGAGGCTGTCCTCAATCTTCTGTTCTTTCGCTTTGCCAATAGTTTTCTGGAGCCGATCTGGAATCGGAATTACATCGAGAGTGTGCAGATCACGATGGCGGAAAAGTTCGGCATCGAGGGGCGGGGCCAGTTTTACGACGCCACCGGGGCGATCCGCGATGTGGTCGAGAACCACATGCTTCAGGTTGTGGCTTTTCTGGCCATGGAGCCTCCGACTGGCCTGCATTGCGACGCAATCCGCGATGAACAGGTCAAAGTATTCCGCAACATTCCACCGCTGGACCCGAAGCATCTGGTGCGAGGCCAGTTCAATGGCTACAAAAAGGAGAAGGGAGTCGCACCTGAATCCAAGGTGGAGACGTTTGCGGCCGTGCGTCTGGAGGTTCAGTCATGGCGGTGGTCAGGTGTCCCGTTCCTGATTCGCGCCGGAAAGTGCCTGCCAGTTACAACGACGGAAGTACTGGTCAAACTCAGAAAGCCTCCGCTCGAGATTTTGGGGGACGAATCGAGCAATCATTTCCGCTTTCGCCTGGGTCCAGGAGAAATTTCGCTTAGCCTCAGCGCCCGAGTGAAACGACCAGGCGAAGAACTTGTCTCGAAGCCCGCGCATCTTTCGATAGTCGAGGAGCCCACCGCGGACGAGGTTGATGCCTATGAGCGTCTCTTGGGAGATGCTATGCATGGAGATGGCATGCTGTTCGTTCGCGAAGACGCAGTGGAAGCTGCGTGGGCGATCGTCGATCCCATACTCGCAAATGAAGCAGCCCTGCATCAATACGAGCCAGACTCCTGGGGACCTCGTGAGGCTGACCGCTTAGCTCTGGACGTAGGCGGCTGGCACAATCCGGAAGGAGACGAAGGGAGCACAGCCCATGATCCGAAAGCTGCATAAAACGAACGGGCTCAATTCGTCGTAGTAACAACGATAGCTACGACGAGACTGCAGACCAAACTACGCCGATCGTTTCAGTGTGCTCTGATAGTCAGCCACAAATTTATGAATCCCCTTGGTTGTGAGTTCGTGTGCAAGGTCGAAGCTCTCCCACGGCCGGTCCAAATCCAGTTCTTGGTACGGGATCGGTTTCAGGGCCTCGCCCTTCGCGTCGACCGCTTTGTACTTGAAATCCTGCTCCGGCATAGGAAAATCTGCTCCTGCCCATTCCTGTAGAACCTTGCTCGGCACGGTTGCCAGTTCAGCACCTAGAAAGAAGGAACAAAGCAAATGGTTAATGGTGCGTATACTTGCGGCCAGGACATGCACATGGCCATCGCCGCGTTCGTACATTTTCTTGATATTTCGGACAAGGTCCATGCCGTCTTCGCCTTGATCGTCGAGCCGGCCGACAAACGGTGATACATACACCGGCTCCTTCGATCCCCGGTTGCGGCATATACGGCAGCGGCTTGCTCCTGCGAAAAGCACAGCGTCATGTTGACCCGAATACTCTTTTGCACCGACATTTCTGCGGCCCGCAAACCCTCGTGGGTGCACGGATATTTCACATAGGCATTGGGAATCCAGGTGAACATTTCCTGGCCCTGGGCAAGCATCTCCTCGGCACGGCTATCAAGATCTGCGAATACCTCAATGGACACGCCAGCATCTCCCACAAGTGGCGAGATGCTTTGCACAATCTTCTTGTACGCGTCCTTTTCTTCTTGCTCACTCAACTGGTGACCGCTGGCGAGGCGCCTTTGAATCTCCGGGTTTTTTGCGATCAGAGACGGATTGGTGGTCTGCCCATCAACAAACCCGATCAAGCTCTTAATCCGGAGGGTTTCTTCGGGATCTCCACCGTCTACAAGAAGTTTTGTCTTAGGCTTATTTGTCAGCATGCTGCTCACCTTGAGAAACCCTCCCTTTTTGTTATGCCCGACCAACATCCTCCCCCCGGCAAGGACACGCTTCAGTATCCGGCAAAATCTTCCGTTCGGATGTCGTCTTCGTCAATGCCCGCGCTCACAAGCATCTCTTTCATGCCGGCAACCATGGCGGGCGGTCCGGCACTGTAATAGATGGGGCCCTGCAGTGTTGGCCAAATGCCTGGACAGCATCTCTTGGTCTATCGGAACTGTCTCGCCTTTCCATTCCTTTTTGGACTTTGACATTTCTGTCATGGTGCAGATCAAGTGGAAGTTGGGATTCGTCTTCTCCAAGGTCTGCAGAGTGTCCAGGAAAGGTGCGTCTTCGGGCCGCCGATTGGAATAGAAAAGATACAACTTGTGCGGGAGGCGGTCGTGATGGGCTTGCCGCACGATGCTGAGAAAAGGTGTGATTCCGATTCCGCCCGCGAGGAACACGGCCGGCTTGGCACGATTCTTGTGTAGGGTGAAAGAGCCTGCGGCTGAGCTTATTTTCACTTCCGTGGCCAGTGGCACTTTCTTCAGCGAGCGCTTGAAAGCGGTGTCCCGCATCCGGGTGGTGAAAACTAACTCGTTTTCGAACGGAGGACTCGCGATGGAAAAAGTGCGGGTGTTTCCCTCGGCATCAGTTTCCGGCGGGTCGATGAGTGTCACATCGGCGAACTGCCCTGCTTTGAACTTGAATCCGGACGGCTTCTCGAAGTGAAAGGCCATCGTACCTTCCGCAACTTCACTCTGACGCAACAGCTTGGACGTTTCGACGTCGCAATTTGCTCTAGCAGCCATGCTTTGACCGCCTCGGTAGCCATAGGACCACCCGTCCTTCGCCTTACGATGCCAGCCGAACGTCGAATTCAATTCTCACTTCGTCTTTGGCTCTGACGCCCGCTTTTCCGCAGGAGGCTTGATCCCGAAATCGGTCTGCTTCACGATGGTCTCGCCGGTGTAACGGCCGTCCTTAATAGAGTGTAGTAATCGGTCGTGCGGTTACAGCCACCTCGCCAACTTCTGCAGCAGGGGTCTCAATTGCGGGATTCATGAAGAACGTCTAGTTGCCGGGGCCGGCCTTCCTTGCCGCACCGGCCGGGCTATGGCAGCGCCAGGGGCGCCACCTTCATCATCCATTCGTGACACAGCTTCTTCATCTAAGTGCCGCTGAGCGGACGAAAACGATTCTGTGGTGTCACCCTTCTCTCTTCGCCAAGAGATGGTCAGCAATAAGGCACTCTCTTCCAGCGCTTCGACGTCATGCAATACTCCGCAGTCGAGCACCAACAAATGGCCCGCCGACACAGTCACCTTTCGGTCGGCCAAGTGGATACAGACCTGCCCCTTCAGTTGCTGAATGGATATCCTTCCCTCTGCTCTGTGCTGCCGCATTCGTGTGCCGCTCTTCATCAGAATTAAAACAATTCGGAAATCCGGATATTTCGCGAGAGTTTTGGAACTTCGCCCAGTCTCCCGCTGCCAGGAGTCTTCACGTCGCAGTTGCTGCAGTTCTCGGTCCAAGTCGATTTGCAGCAGAGGTTCCGCCAACCCGGGCAATCGATTCAATGCCGCGATGCCATCACCGGGATGGCAAGTGCTGAGATTCGTAGCCATGATGAACACCTTCCTCCTGTGCATCTCCGTCGCGACTACGCAAGCCGCTGAGCTCGAGTTACGGCTCGCGCAGAGCATGTCCTGAAGTCTAGCGAGACCCAGAAGACGATGATCGACGATTCGTTGCATCAAAACTGGTCAACATTGCACAGAAGCGCGATCGATCTCACGATGCGGCATTCTGCCAGAGCCGCTCGACGGGGAATCCTCGGTTTTCGAGACGCACTTCTGAATTCTTTCAAACACCGCAAACTCGTGCCTACAATCCCACATACGAACAGCGTTATCGTGAAATGCCCAGCGATCGGTTCCAGGGCGGAAGCACGGGCTTGGGACTCTCACTGGCTCGCCGGATCGCCGAGGGGCATCAGGGCCGGATTGATGTAGCCAGCGAGGTCGGAAGAGGAACTAGATTCGTCGTTGTCCTCCCGCTTCTGCAGGGGACAGCTCAGGCTGCAACATCGTGAGGGTGTCCGGTGGTCCAGACGGCGCGTTTTGTAGCGGAGGCGCAAATCAACTGATGTTCCTTCAGGCCGTTCTTTGCGCGCTCCATATCGACATTCTTACAGGCCGCAAGCTGCGTGCTGACGCGATAGTACGCGGCGGCACGGGCCTCGATGTATGCACTACGTCTGAACCGGAAATCTCGTTTCAGCTCCTTGCAGATTAGACAATCCACGGGTCTTCCTCAATCCTTCCGACAAACATTCGGGGCGGATGCGATGCCGTTATCGTTCTCGTTTCAGGACTTCCTGTTCCGCGCGGAGCCAGTCCTGCACGTCCTGGCCGGGTTCTCGGCCGCGGCCTTCATACAACTCGTAGGCCCGCTCCCTTGTCCTGTCTGCTGATGAGACAGCAACTGGCATCATGATCATCTTGCTGGGTGAGTTCTTGCTTTCGACGGCGGGTTGTGGACGCGCTTGTTTCTGAGCCTTGAAGCTCATAGGGCACCTTTCAAGGTGTTCTGCTAAGGGGGAAGAGACTTCAGATGCACTGACTTAGTTCAGAGAATCTGAAAGAGGAGAGGAACTGCTCGCTCACTACTCATTACATTTCAGACTACGCTGAACCACCGCGCGTGTCCAATGGGAACTGACCGCACCTTGCGCGCATTCGCTACGATCACTTCATGCCCCAACTCGCTGGAGTAAGCGACCGATTCAGGGCGAATGCGTTCCGATTTCCAGCGCGATACGGTTGTGCGGCATCTCGGCGAAGGCTTCGCGAAACGCTTTCGCATTCGGGCGGACGAGCGCCCCAGTTGCATCTGGCCGGATTGGTCCGGCACGCAGTACCAGGTGTTGCGATCTCCCAGAGCCAGTCCAACGGGTATCCGGTTGGGATTGGAAGATCAAGGCGCGCGGCGAGACCTTCTTGTATTCGACCTAAACGGGGGAGTAAGAGTGCGCCCGAAGTCGGATAGACGGGTGACTATCCTCTGCGCAAATACTATGCAACGGGCACTGACAACAACTCCGGGCTGCACCGGGAGTTTCCGAGTGATTCGATGGTGTCTTCGGCCGTGAGCCTGCCCATGAGCAATGCAAGCTTGGGATTGGTTGTCATGTGGATGGGAGCGGGTTCAACTCGCTGAACATATTCGGCGCCGCGACCGCCTCGGTTCAGTCTGACAACAAATTTGATGGTTCTCATTTCCTTATGTCCTTTCGGGCAAACGTGAACAGGGGGCGTTTCATTTCTTTGAAGTTGAGTACACGACGGCAAGCGGCTTGCCACACTCCAGGCAACGCGCCTTTAGTCGCGACGTGATCAATCCGCAAGACGGGCACATCATTTGTGATTGAAACCCCGCTAATTGCGGTTTGAGCTTGCGGATCCAGTGCGCCAGCAAAATCGTAAGTAGCACAATCAGCAGACCGAAGGCGATACTGGTTGCGTTCATGGAATCGACCTTTCTTTGCGAGTTTCGACCGCGGGAACGTTGCGATATCAACGATTGGCTCTTGGACTGATGCCTGTTGTGCTCAGATCGGCTTCGAGCCTTTTGCCACAACTAGCACAGCCAATACGGTTGCTGTATTGCGAACGTTTCCCGCAATCGTCAGGAGTGCATCCGCTATGGGCGCATGCTGTTCGGCCAGTCCTTCAAGCCGCGTGCTGACACTGTGGAGTTGATCGACTTCACGCAAAATAGCTGCAAAAGGCATGGGCAGGCCGCTTTCGCAAAAGCCTAAGGTGAGAGAACTTCAGATGGACTGGCTTAGGTCAGAGGACCTGAAAGAGGAGAAGAACGTAACCGCCCCAAGATCTATTATAGCAGCCTTCGAGCGCCTAGATTGACCTACCTTTCGCTCAAGCTCACAAACCCTCTTGAAAACAGCAATCCCACCCTGGGTTGCGATTCTTGGTGCATGATTTCCTCAGCCAGAGACTCCCCTATGCCACGGCGGCCACAACAAACTCGGCGTATCAGGCGATCACGAACGCCGGCTTCAAAGACTACAGGGAATTCCGGACGAGTTGTGGCGCTCACCGACTGAAAAAGCTGTGAGGATTTTTAAACTTTCCGATCCGCGCTTTCGATGCGATGGTCGGGCTATGCTGCCGCTGCCTTCCGCATGGCGTTCATGTAGCTGTCCATTGACTGGGTCAACTGCGCATCCACCTCATCCGCAATGGTCATGACATCGGGTAGCAACAAGCTGAAATCCAGAAGGTTCAGATTGCTCTGCAACGTCCCGAAGAGCGTCACCTGAAGGATTCGTGATTCGTGCACCAGCATCGCCGGAGTGTAGCCTTGCCGGTATCGCAGCTCGCCGTGCGCGATGGCGGCCTCCGAGAAGGCGGCATCGCTATCCTTCGTGGTGGCGCTGGGCCTGCTGAGGCGAACGACCAAGTCGCCAACCAGCTTAGGAAGATGTCCCGTGCGCTCGTCATTGCTGAGCGACAGGTGGTTGAGTTCGCTGCTCTCTTTTGCTCGCGCCAACCAGTCTGAGACGACGCCGGCGATGCAGCGATGCAGTATCGCTGCCACCCTCTCTTTCTTCAGCTTGGCAACAGGTCTGCGAGTGAGGATCTTATTGTGAACGAGTTCGGCGAGCCTTCCGACGTCGAACGGTTTCACGATGATTTCGTCTGCTTGCAAAAGGATAGCGGCCATGGCGCTCTGCACGTCGGGGTAGCCACTCACCAGCAGCGTGAGGGCATTTGGTTGGGAATGGCGCATCGCGGTAACCACAGCAAAGCCATCGCCGGGACTGGGCATATGCAAATCCGTAATTAGAACATCGAAGCTTTCTGTGGTGATTAGTTTCAGAGCTTCTGTGACATTGGTTGCAGCGACCACGCCGAAACCTTTGTGTTCGAGGGTCGCAATCATCATGTCGCGAACGGCATCATCGTCATCCACCAGCAGGACTCTGTGCTTAGCGGTTGGTTCGCCCGGAACCATACTCGGAAATGGAACAATGTGTCGTTCGGTCGGTGTCATAGGGGTACTGCCCCATCCAGTAGTTAGAGTGTGACTTACTCGCATTGTGGAAAATGTACAAAATTGAACAGTCATTGAAATCGTCAACGGGTATTGTGTTATCAGTTCCGAAATGAACGTGGTCATGGGTTAGCGGACAAGCGGACGTTTGACCCTCACGGCCTTCGCGGTTCTAAGGAATGCTCGTTTCAGGCCGACACCTCATGGGTGCGGCCTTTTTTTGTGAGGTGAGGCGATGAAAGATGAAAACTTCGGTGTCGAGGAAAGCGCCGCTTTGCTTCATGTGATTTTCACAAGCTATACAGAGCTGAGCGAGAGGAGTCCCGCCCTCAGATCGGACCGTTCCGGTCCACCTTGCAAGCCGGAAACGAGCGCAAATAGAAGCCGAGTGCACTGATTTGAGCTAGAGAAACTGCCACTTGAGTTCGCCACCAATATCTGCCTACGGCAAGCAGCGGCCAGCGCGGGTTCAAAGAAGGTGGGGGTGGGTAGTGGTCAATCTTGACCAGTTTTGGGATCACCACGAGGACCATAGTGGCTAGAGAGAGTGTTCGGGGCGGAGTAGTTCGTTCCTGCCCTCGAAAGACCACAACGAATGAAGTTTAAGCGAGGGCACCGGTTTCCTACAGATCTCAGAACGACTCGCTCATTCGCTTCCGTGGCTAGTCTCATGTCTCGATCACAACAATAACCAAGAGAGCAGGCAATTATGGCAACTAAATTTACTCCACTTCATGACCGCATTCTGGTGCGCCGCGTAGAAGAAGCGGGAACTACGCGGGGAGGCCTCATCATCCCCGACTCTGCCAAAGATAAGCCACAGGAGGGCACAGTCATCTCTGTGGGCAAGGGCAAGACCAACGACGAAGGCAAGTTGTTCTCACTTGCAGTGAAGGAAGGCGACAGCATTCTGTTCGGCAAGTACTCCGGAACCGAGATCAAACTTGATGGCGAGGACCTCCTCATTATGAAAGAGGAAGAAGTTCTTGGCATCGTGACGGGTACGGCCAAGAAAGAGAGTGTCAGCGCTCGCGAGACCGTCGGTGCTCGCAAGTAGGATCGCTGCCTCGTGGTCTCCCTCGATGGTGCAGTCCGATTTCGCGTGTCGCAAGAGCCGATGACTGCACACGGCGCGAAGCTCGGAGCCTTCAGCAACAGATTTTAACGACATTTATTTAAAGGAGAAATCATCATGGCAAAGCAGATCGTACACGGAGAAGAGTCGCGGCAGGCGATCTTGCGTGGCGTGAACTTGTTGGCAGACGCAGTGAAGGTAACTCTTGGTCCCAGAGGTCGCAATGTGGTCATCGAGAAGAAGTTCGGATCTCCCACGATCACGAAGGACGGCGTAACGGTTGCAAAAGAGATCGAACTGCAGGACGGGCTTGAGAACATAGGCGCTCAGATGGTCCGCGAAGTCGCGAGCAAAACGTCCGACGTGGCCGGTGACGGTACGACAACCGCGACTGTTTTGGCTCAGGCCATCTACCGTGAAGGCGTCAGAACTGTCGCAGCCGGCGCTAATCCGATGGCCATGAAGCGCGGGATTGAGAAAGCTGTGGACGCGATTTGTGGCAACATTGATCCTAAGACGGGCGAGCGCAAGAATGGTGATCTCGACAAGTTTTCCAAGCCAGTCACCGGTGACATGATCGCCCAGGTCGGCAGTATCTCCGCCAACAACGACGAAACCATTGGCCACATCATCGCGGACGCCATGAAGAAGGTCGGCAAAGACGGCGTCATTACCGTCGAAGAGTCAAAGACTCTCGAGACCCAGCTCGAAGTTGTCGAAGGCATGCAGTTCGACCGCGGTTATCTCTCGCCCTATTTTGTCACCGATCCTGAGCGTATGGAGGTTGCATTCGAGAACGCCTACGTCCTCATCCACGAGAAGAAGATCAGTTCGATGAAGGACATCCTCCCTTTGCTTGAGCAGATCTCCAAGAGTGGCAAGCCGCTGGTCATCATCGCCGAAGACATAGAGGGAGAAGCACTGGCGACTCTAGTCGTCAACAAATTGCGTGGCACGTTGCAGGTCGCGGCCGTCAAGGCGCCCGGCTTCGGTGACCGGCGCAAGGCCATGTTGCAGGACGTCGCAACCCTTACCGGCGGGAAGGCTATCACCGAAGATCTCGGCATCAAGCTGGAAAACGTGAAGATTGAGGATCTCGGACAAGCGAAAAAGATCACCATCGACAAGGACAACACCACCATCATCGAAGGCAAAGGCAAGAAGGGCGACGTCGAGGGCCGCGTGAAAGAAATTCGCGGCCAGATTGAAAAGACGACAAGCGACTACGACCGCGAGAAACTACAGGAGCGATTAGCGAAACTCGTGGGTGGCGTGGCTGTAATTAAAGTGGGTGCAGCGACCGAGACTGAAATGAAAGAGACGAAAGCTCGCGTCGAAGACGCCATGCACGCGACTCGCGCTGCGGTGGAGGAAGGCATTGTCCCCGGAGGCGGAGTTGCTCTGGCGCGGTGTGCTACAGCTCTTAACAAGTTGAAACTGGACGGCGACGAGCAGATCGGCGTGAACATTGTCAAGCGCGCTCTGCAGGAACCGCTACGCCAGATTGCCGAAAACGCCGGCGAAGAGGGCGCCATCGTTCTAGGCAAAGTTCTCGAATCGAAGGACCAGAACTTCGGCTACAACGCGTTAACGGGAGAGTTTGAAGACTTGGTTAGAGCCGGGGTACTCGATCCCACCAAGGTCGTGCGTACGGCTCTCACCAATGCCGGATCCATCGCGGCGCTGATGCTGACCACAGAGGCTCTAGTTGCCGACATTAAGGAAGAAGCAATAGGCACCCCGGTTGGCGGGCGTGGCGGCATGGGAAATGAGTACTAAGATATAGACCCGACATCCACAAGGACGGGCAACGCGATACTCATTCTCGCCGTGGACTCTTCAAGTCGGTTCGAAGCAGCCGAACGACTCCGGGGTGTCCCGGGCAGGACCACGAAGAGAGTTCGCGTTGAAAATAGTTGCGGGCTTCCGGGCTCGTTTCTCCGGAGCAACCAATCCATGATCACCGCCTCCTCGATTCGCGTCCAGCGCACGTCCACGATCCTCCGCCCTGACCAATCCCGAGTTCTTCTCCGTCCCTTCAGACACGAGGATCCCGAGCGATCTCGCAGGATTATCGCCAGGATCATGTCTCTTCCGGAAAATCAAGTCGGGCCGCTTTTGAATGAGGTATCGGCTGAATACTCCCAGCGACACCAGCAAATCCACAGATCCTTCTTGGAGCGGTTCGAACAGGTCCGCGATCTTGTGATGACTGATGACGGGATTTCTGAACAGAGACAGCTGTTGATCGGTTCTTATTTCGTTTGCGAATACTCCTTAGAATCTGCAGCACTGTTCAACCCTTCCATCGTCCCGCACCCCGACCAGTCTGGCACGCCTCAGGGCGCTCTGCGTTTTATCCTCAGCTTGCGCGCCACGGGGGAGGGGCATATTTCCTCCATCACTTTTCGAACGGGCATCATCCACTCCGACCATCGGATCCAAATCCTACCCCCAACAGGCTTCCTTACCGAGCCGCGTCAGATTCCGAACCCTCGTTATGACAAGGCGCTTTTTGAGCGAAAGCTTTTTGAACTGCGATTGACCAACGAATTCACACACCGGGCCATGGCCAAGCATGGGGAGTCGTTTTCATTGGAAGAACTTCACGCCAGTCTTGCAAGTGAAACCAATCAGTCCCGTGTGTCGGATCGGGACACAATCCGAGGTATGTTGGCTTTGGCCCAGTCTAACTATGAGGTTCAGTTTCAGCCTCAGCAGCAACTGTCTGAGCGAGTTCTCTTCCCAGCCACGCCGTCACAACGCAATGGTATCGAAGACGCACGGTTCGTCTGCTTCCAGAAAGATGACGGATCCCACATCTACTACGCCACCTTCACGGCGTTCGATGGCAAGGTGATTTTGCCCGAACTGGTGGAGACTACCGACTTCCTCCGCTTTCGGTTCATCACGTTGAATGGTCCGGCAGCCGAAAACAAGGGAATGGCTCTGTTCCCCCGGAAAGTAAATGGCCGCTATGCCATGCTTTCCCGCCAGGACAACGAAAACATTTACATCATGTTTTCTGACGACGTGCACTTCTGGCATGAACGCGAGCTACTGCTCAAACCGATGTTACCCCTGGGAACTAGTCCAGCTTGGGAACTGCGGGTCCCCCATTGAAACTGAAGCAGGCTGGCTGGTCCTCAGCCATGGTGTCGGCCCCCTGCGAACGTACTGCATCGGCGCATTCCTCCTTGATCGCAACAATCCCGGCAAAGTGATCGGCCGCCTGCGTGAACCCTTGCTCAAGCCGAATCAAAGCGAGCGTCAGGGGTACGTTCCGAATGTCGTTTATACCTGCGGTGCTCTCGTGCACAACGGCGAACTGATCATTCCCTATGCCATGGCCGATCACGCCACCGGTTTCGCCACGGCACCCCTCGCTGAAGTGCTGGCTGCCATGGACTAGGAAGTCACCGTCGAACAGCATGAGAGACCCCAACAAAAGAGTGGCGATCCTATCGCCAATAGCATGGCGAACGCCTCCTCGGCAATATGGCGCTTGGGAGACGGTGGCTAGCAATGTCACCGAGGGGCTCGTCTCCCGTGGCTGGAATGTGACCTTGTTCGCTAGCGGAGATTCTGTGACCAGCGCTCACTTGCATGCCGTCGTTGACCAAGGGTATGAAGAGGACTCCGCCGTCGACTCCAAAGTAGCTGAATACCTTCACATCTCAGAAGCGTTTGAGCACGCTGTTGAGTTTGATCTCATCCATAGCCACTACGACTTTATGCCTTTGAGCTACACGCGGCTGATCAAAACACCGGTCCTCACCACTATCCACGGATTCTCATCAGCCAAAATCATGCCCATCTATCAGAAGTATCGTGACGGATATTTCGTTTCCGTCAGTGACTCCGACCGGGCGCCAGGGCTCAATTACCTGGCGACCGTCTACAACGGCATCGATCTCTCTCTGTACCCGCTTCAGGAATGCGGCGGCGATGACCTGATTTTCCTCGGTCGGATCCATCCGGACAAAGGTGTTCATTTGGCCATCGAGGTAGCTCGTCTGAGCGGCATGCGCTTGATCATCGCTGGTATTGTTCAAGACAAAGCCTACTTCCGGGAGCAAATCCAACCCCATCTCGACGATCAGAACATTATCTATATCGGGCCGGTGGACGTGGAGGGCAAGAACGAACTGTTTGCTCGGGCTCGAGTTCTCCTGCACCTGAACACCATACCGGAACGATTCGGACTTGTGCTGGTCGAAGCCAATGCCGCTGGCGTGCCTGTGATCGCCATGGACCTCGGCTCTTGCCGTGAGGTGATCAAGGACGGGCAGACCGGTTTTCTGGTTAACAATGTCGCTGAAGCGGTTCGGGCCGTTGGGCGAATTTCTGAACTCGACCGACATGCTTGCCGCAGCCGAGTCCAACAACACTTTTCGATCGAAACAATGGTGGAGGGATACGAGCGAGTTTACTCGATGATTTTTGATCTGGAGGCCAAGAGACGAACATGAAGACCGACATTGTCAGGCGGTACAGCAACAACCCCATCCTCACCAAGGCCGAGATCCCCTATCCAGTGGAAACCGTTCACAACGCCGCGGTCGTGAAGCACGGGAACGAATACATCATGCTTTTCCGCTCTCACCTCCGCACCGGACGATCCATCATTGGCTTGGCACGAAGTCCCGACGGGTTCCGCTTCACCGCCGATCCACGGCCCTTTCTGACTCCCGACCTGGACGGACCTTTCGCTGCCTATGAAGAGTTCGGCGTGGAAGACCCGCGCGTGACCCGGATCGACGGGGAGTACATCATCACCTACAGCGCATACTCGCGAAATGGAGTGCGAATCGCCCTGGCCAAGACGAAGGACTTCACTCGGGTTGAAAGGCTCTCTCTGATCACAGAGGCGGATTATCGGAATGTCGTAATTTTTCCTGAGAAATTTAATGGGCTTTACGCCCGACTCGACCGTCCTCATTCAGAGATCGCCCCCTGGTCAATCTGGATTTCCTATTCTCCGGATCTATGCTATTGGGGCCAATCGCAGCTCATCATGAGGCCTGTGCAATATCACTGGGACGAAATGAAAATCGGTCCAGGCGCGCCGCCAATCAAGACCGATCAGGGATGGCTGTCTATCTATCACGGAGTCTTCCGGACTATGGATGGATCGGTCTATCGTTTGGGGGTTGCTCTTCACGACCTCCGGGACCCGGCGAAGATCATCGGAGTCGGCGATTCCTGGATCTTGCAACCGGAGGATCCTTGGGAGATCACTGGATATGTTCACAACGTAGTGTTCACCTGTGGGGCCGTTGCGGAGCCTGATGGAACCGTGAAAATCTACTGGGGAGGCGCAGATACCGTCATGTGCGTGGGCGAAGCGCATGTCTCCGAACTAATTGCACTGTGCCTCGATCATGGCAGACCGGCAAAGTGAGCAAGGCAAATCAGCCTATCGACCAGATCGCACGTTACAACTGGCCGGATCGGATCCTGCATGGAAAGAGGACTCTCTGCCGAACCCTGTTCCGCTTCGATGCAAACACCCAAATCGTTCACTGTCCCATAGCGTGACCTCAATCAGACTTGGTAAGAGAGATATGCCGGAATGAGCCCCTCTTAAGCGGCGATCTTCTTCCTGGCTCCTTGCTCTGAAGCGGACGTTGCCGTGGTTGTCGCACTGCTCGGCGTGCAGTGTGGCGGCCTCGGCGTCGTGATGAATTGCGTGTTGATTGTGCCCGTGGGCCAGGTATGCATGATGCGCCGCCTTTTCGTGCTCCTCGGCCTCGTCGTATTTCGCTGCCTGTTTATAGTGGTAGGCCGCCTGCTCATGGTGACGGGCAGCGTGATGATAGTGCTCCCAAGTCTTTGACGTATAAGTTCTCCTTCGAGAGATCTGGGTTGCTCAGTTCGCTTCCTTAGGGAACAGACTGGAGCCCAGGAGCGCGCTAAGACGGCGTCAAACAGGATATGCGAAGGTCAGAATAGTGGCCACCTCCGGGTGCTAGCAATCGTACCGCTCACCTTCAAATTGCGGTTCGTCGTCCGCTCAGTAGATTGATGATCAGAACCACCAATCCCACAACCAGAAGTAAATGGATCAGGGCGCCACCAAAATGAAGTGTGAAGCCCAGAAGCCATAAGACCAGGAGAACGATGAAGATGGTCCAAAGCATATTAACCTCCAGTACTAAATCGCGAAGCGCTTAAATGCAGATGCTCGTTCAACGTCCGCGAGAGAAACGGCTTCGCTCGAATGGAGCAGAGGTTGTTTGATGTACTGTGCCGCTGCTCGAACATCCTGAGTCGGCCGGCAGCGGCACCGCATGCTACAGGCACTACTTCTTGTCTTTCTGTTTAGCTTCCTCTTTGGCTTCAGCTTTTTCTTCGGCTACGGCTTGAGCTTTTGCTCCACGAACTTCCGCGAGGAACGGCTCGGCTACGGCTGGAGGCGTCACTTTGCCCAACAGCAAAGCCCGAGTTGTGACCTTGGGTCCATAAATCGCGTGTCGGGAATCATTGTCTTGGCGGATCGATGCACCTTCCAGTGTCAGCCCAGCGAACGCACCCTTGGCACGGGAGTAGGTCAGAATCTCCGCATCCATCTTCCAGTCCGTACCAGCCTCAGCATGTCGTCCAACTGGACCCGCTGCGGCGGAAGCGTCCGCTCCCAGGTGGAAATTACTCTCAAGCAATTTTTGCATTCCCTTTTCATTCTGGATGATCATGACCAGGTCCACAGCTTCGACACCGATCTGCAGTCCCCAGTTTCCGCCCGAAATGGTAATGAACGCGGGCGCGCTCCAGCCATTCGCCGTGCGGCAGGTGGCTACTCCCTTGCCTCCCTTACCGCCGAACACAAAGCCCGCCTTTGACCATGTGCGGAATAACGGCGATGCATTTCGCATGCTCCAGCACTTCTTCCGGGATTCCCTTGTCAGGCATTCCCATAATTTCGTGTAACACCTGCTTGGCGTTGTCTAGCCGCTCGGTGGCGTCTTCTCGCCCCGATCCTGCCCAGCACAGCGTGCCGAGGCCCAACATTGCAAGTACGAAAATCACTTTTCTCATGGGGACAGCCTCATTTCTGTTGCCAAGGCGCCAGCTTTCGGGTTCGTGCCGTGTTAACACTCGCACGCAAATCCGCGTAGGTGGCTGAGCGCACCAGGACAATTGCAACCGTAGCAAATCAGGCCTCGAGAGGTCTGAGCAAAAATGCTCATACCCGCGACGGCAGAAGTGGCGGCGAACTTGTCGGAGGAAATCTATCCTGTTGCTGTGAACTCGTGTGGGAGCTCACATTGATGCTACGGCCCGGCATGCTGCCGGTCCGTTTCGGAATGAAGGCGAGGCCCTGACATATCTAATTCTGCTCAGACCTCAGAATGTGACGCGGTTAAGAAAGTGGCAGCCTCACAGAGGTTCAGAAGAGCCGCAATCCGCATTTCGCGAGGGCAAAGGAAGAGTATGAATACACGCACAAAAGATAAGATCGAGGGAAGCTTCCACGAAATGAAGCGAACAATTAGGGAGGAGATCGGAAAGGCTTCGAACGTCCGCGATTTGAGAATCGAAGGGAAAGCCGAGAAGAAGGGCGGCAAGGTTCAACAGCGGATGGGCGATGCCAAAGAAGCCGTTGCGAAGTTGAAAGGACAGCGGGCAGAGCTAAAGAAAACTGGATAGGCAATTCAGGAAATGAACCACAGAGTTGAACGCCGCACGATAAAGAATTCAAACTATTGTGGGTTTTTGTCGCTCTCGCTCTGAAGCGGTTCCTCGCGGTCTGCGCGGCCGCTGTCAGAAGAGGCGACTCTCTTGACAGCTTTCCGTATTGGCTTGCTTCTTCGGCCCGCCCATTTTCTGCCTGCCGAGGGCTTGCCTTGAGTAATCTGGTGGCTAGTCTTGTCATGACTCTCTGGTGTGAGTCCGAGTCGTCCGGCCGTCTGGGTATCGAGCTGGCCCGTGACTGGCAGATTCTCCGCCTTCTGAAATCCGCGAATGCTCGCGCGGGTTCGGAGACCGAGCACACCATCGAGCTTCCCGCTGTAGTGTCCTGTGTCCTGCAGAGTTTGCTGCATGTTCTTGACGTCGTTCCAGTGCTCGCCAGCTGGCAGTTCCTTGGTGAAGTTGGGTCCCGAAGAGACCGGCGCCCGGCGTGGTCCGGAAATCCAGGTCGTCAACAGTATGAAGATGATCCCTGCCCATATGGCTTTGCTGACTAAGAACATTGTTTCTCCTCGAATCTGAACCCCGGCAATAGAATCGCTGACGCGCTTCAACATTACTGTGCACAATGACTCAGGTCGTAGGCGTTGACACAGTCTCTCCTCAATCCGTGCTTAGCGTTATTTGGAACGTGTCGAAACTCGGGGTGGGCTGTGGTTCTTGAACCCACGCCTCGGACAGGGAGAACGGTAAAATAGTCCTGTCTATTGTTAGAGCAGAAGGAGGTGCCTATGTCTCCTGCTCGCCAACCCAACGGTTCTCCAGGAAGAAGGAAAGTTGGGCGCCAAGACTCAATCGACCCGCAGCCGCCAAAGAACTCGTAATGCTGCGGGTCCACGGCGAGTGGGCAAGAGGCAGCGTGATTTCGATCCCCATGTATTCCTCGCGACAATCGGCGAGGGCAGAAAAGTGCTAGGGAATCTCTGAGCAACCATCGATTTTGAGGTGGCCGGGAATTCCATGGGCTGCACCGGCGATGAATAACCCAGTATTCTCTGTGACCTCTCTCCGGAACCCGCCATTCACGCGGCGTTCAGAGACACTACGCCCCTGCCACTGCTAGCCGTTTGCGGTGCAGATACAGGTTCACCAGCGCGAAGCTGGCGCACAGTCGATGATGGTTCTTCTTGATCCCGCGGTATCTCACTTTTTCGAAACCAAAAATGCGCTTCAGAATCCGGAACGGATGTTCTACCTTCGCTCGCACTCGAGCCTTCACCCGGTTCTTGGCCTTTTGTAACTCGTCCACAAAGTTCTTGTAGCGCTCTCTCCGGCTGGTCATCTCTTGTGCTCGCGGAGCCGCCTGCCGGATGGCTTCTCCCTGCCCCTGATATCCACCGTCGCCCCACACCTTACGCTCCTCCCCGTGCAACAAATCCGGCAGCATGTGCTTGTCCGCTACCGAAGCCGCCGACGTGCACACCGAATGCACATGGCCTTGTTTGGAGTCCACTCCGATGTGCGCCTTCAGCCCGAAGTACCACTGCTTGCCCTTGCGCGTCTGGTGCATCTCCGGATCGCGCTCTCCGCTCCGGTTCTTGGTCGACGAGGGCGCATGAATAATGGTCGCATCCACAATCGTCCCTGTGGTGATGCGGATGCCCCGGCTTTCCAGATATTGGTTCACCGCGTTCAGCATTGCCCCGCCCAGTTCGTGTTTCTCCAGCAGATGACGGAACCCGAGAATCGTGCTCTCGTCCGGCACGGGCGCCCGCCCCAGATCGATTCCCGCAAAGTGCCGCAGCACCGGCGATTCATACAGCGCATCCTCGGCGCCCGGATCGCTCAGGTTGAACCACTGCTGCAGAAAATACACCCGCAACATGATGCTCAGTCCCACCGGTGGCCGTCCGTTCTCTCCCTTCGGATAGTGCGGTTCCACCAACGTCTGTAACTCCGCCCACGGCACCACCTGCTCCATCTCTTCCAGAAACCGCTCCCGCTTCGTCTTCCGCCCGTACTTCTCGAACCCCGATTGCGCCGCCAGAGTCTGCTGTCGCATCCGCCTTTTTCCTCCGACTTACACCTTACCTGCTTCGCCTGTGGATCGCAGTGTTCTTCAGAGGTTCCCTAGTGTCCTGTCCCGGAAATACGTTCGCATAGTCGCTGGACTTTGGCGAAGATGGAATCTGCGGTCGCCGTCCAGACGAAGGGGCGGGCGTTCTGGTTATCGTTTTCGACGAATTGATCGATCTTGGTCACCAGTTCTTTCACGCTGCGAAAGGTTCCACGCCGGATAGCTCGTTGCGTGATCCGGTTGAACCAGATCTCCACCTGATTGAGCCAAGAGGCATAGGTCGGAGTGAAGTGCACATGGAAGCGGGGTCGCGTTGCCAGCCAGCGTTTCACGCGCGGATGTTTGTGGGTCGCGTAATTGTCCACGATCACGTGCACGTCTAAGTCCGGCGGCACGTTGCTGTCGATCTGTCGCAGAAAGTCCAGATACTCTTGATGCCGATGTCGTTGCCGACACCGCGTGAGCACCGTGCCCTTGGCCGTGTCCAGCGCGGCAAACAGGGTCGTGGTTCCATGACGCCGATAATCGTGGGTTACGCCTTCAACGTACCCCAGCCCGATGGGCAGCATGGGCTGGGTGCGTTCCAGCGCCTGAATCTGGCTCTTCTCGTCCACGCACAGTACCACCGCGTTCTCCGGTGGATGCAAGTACAGTCCCACGATGTCGCGCACCTTCTCCACGAAAAACGGATCGGTCGAGAGCTTGAAGTTGCGCTGCCGGTGCGGCTCCAGCCCGAAGGCCCGCCAAATGCGGTGCACCGTGGATTTCGAAAGCCGGGTCTGACCTGCGATTTGTCGCACACTCCAGTGGGTGCCGCCCTTCGGTTTCGTCTCCAGTGTTTTGCGCACCAACTGGGCCACTCGTTCATCGCTGATGGGTCGCGGACGGCCTGGGCGCAACTCGTCATGCAGTCCCGCCACCCCCTGCTCCACGAAGCGTCGCCGCCATTTGCCCACGGTGGCATTGGTCAATCCCAATTGCCGGGCAATCTGTTGGTTCATCTTTCCCGCCGCACTCAGCAAAACGATCCGTACCCGGGTCACCAGTCCCGCCGGCAGCGAACGGGAACTGGCCATACTCTCTAGTTGCGCACGCTGCTCCGGGCTCAAAACCAACGCCGCTTTCGGTCGTCCCATCGCCATAGGCACCTCCATTGTGCATCAGAGACGCCTATTTTCCTTGCAATACTAATGCCACTTACTTATGGGACACAACCCTAGCAGCCCGTGGCAGAACTATGGAAAATGCGCGAGCGGTGACGAGGTGTACGGCACCGGAAAGAGGGTGCCATCCGCAGGCTAGTCGGGCGACTAGGCTGCCGGGTGAAGAAACCGCCCGCCATCCAGCATGACAAAGAGCGTAAGAGTCGCGAAAATACTTGTCCAGCGCGGTTTTTCAACTCCCGCGGCGTACCCGCTCCCAGCAACTTGCGCAGAATCAGACTCAAGTTGAACGCTCCGACATGGACCAGTTGCCGCTTCAGAATGTTCTCCCGCCCTCGCAGATGGCAGCGTCGCATCCCGCCCGTCTCGTAGCAGTGCGCGAAGCTGCGTTCGATCAACTCGCCGCGCCGTCGCAGTAAGCTCTTGCCGTACTCGCCCCGCACCCGTCGCCGGTTCTGGTACACCGCCTGCTGCTCTGCACGCTGACCTTGCCAGTCGCGCCGCCCTTTCGGCTTCTTCTCCGGTATGTAACTGCGCACATCGTAACTCTTCATCCGCTGGACCACCGCACTACTGTGGTAGCCCTTATCCGTCACCAGTTCTTCGATCCCCTGCAAATGGACCTTCGGTTTGTTTTGGGGCCGCGACTCGGCCTCGCGTCGGATCTGTTCTGCTATCTGCTCACCGGCCTCGCACAAGGTTTCATCCAGCGTGGTCGTATCCCCCTGGTCGGCGGCCTGCAGCGTCACCGCCACAATGGCTCCCGTGTCCATGTCCACGGCGTGCTCCGCCTTGTGCGCCAAGTGGGTCCGCCCATCCTTCATCTTCGCTATCCGCGCGTCCCCGTCCGCCGGACTCTTCCATTCCTTGTTCGAGGTTCGCTTCTTGCGCTTCCGGTCCAACCGCACCAGGTCCTCGCGGCTCGGCGTGTCGATCCCGGACGCCTTCGCCAATCCCCGCAAGAACTCGTCGTAGGTCTGCCCAGTATCGCGCCGCACAATCGACCGCATCGCCGCATTCGCTTCCAAGGTGGTCGCATCGATGCCCATCCGCTGTCCCTTCAGCAATCCCCGTTCGGCCAACAATCCCAGCACCCACCCAAACACCTCGCGATGCCGATCGATGTCGATCAAGCGCCGGGTCCGCGAGATCGTCGAGTGATCCGGGGTTTGCTCGTCCAGGCCAATCCCCAGAAACCGTCGTAGCGCTAGCGAATCAGCCAGCCGCCATGCGATCCCACGCTCGCTATCGATGCCCTCGAAATATCCGATCAGCAGCGCCCGAAAGTAAATTCCAGGTCGCAGCGATGGCCGTCCCAGCCGCGCGTGATAGAAACGGGCACACAATCCTTCCACCAACTCATCGAACCCTGCACTCTCCAGTAACTCATTCAACCGCTTATAGAAAGGATGCCCGGGCGCTACCGCCAACTCCCTATGCGCGATCCAGATGTCTTCTTGCTTCTCCCCGCCGCTCCTCTTGCTCATCGCCATGCGCGCATTCTACGAACTATCCCCTGTGGATCACATCCCTTTTTCTTTCACGTACCAGACTTGCACCACGGGCTGCTAGGGTTTTCCAAGAACATGCAATCTTCACGCAGGGCGACGCAGCTGACGCTGTGTTTTATATCCAGGAGGGCAAGGTTCGACTCACTGTTGTATCCAAGGCTGGAAAGGAAGCGACGATCGGAGATACTTAAAGGAAGGAGACTTCTTCGGCGAAGGTTCTTCTCGCAGGCCAGCCGTTCCGCATGGGCTCCGCAACCGCGATGACGGATTACAGCTGTTCTGCGCTTTGACAAGAAAGTGATGATGGACGCGCTTCACCGAGAACACGAATTCTCCGATCTGTTTCTGGCCTATTTGCTGGCGTGGAACATCCGTTACGAAGAGGATCTCGTTGATCAGCTTTTCAATTCGAGCGAAAAGCGGTTGGCACGGATCCTCTTGCTGCTCGCTCATTTTGGCAAGGAAGGGACGCCCGAGACTGTAGTGCCCAAGATCAGTCAGGAAACGCTGGCGGAAATGATCGGCACAACCCGATCGCGGGTCAGCTTCTTCATGAACCGGTTCAGAAAGCTGGGTTTTATTCACTACAACGGTGGGCTACAAGTCCACAGCTCGCTGCTCAATGTAGTTCTGCATGACTAAGCCATTCTCTGATTGCATTTCCACAAGAAGCAAACAGCTGAAGTTCGCTGGGCGGCCGTCGGCCATATCACGACTGGTGGGTGACTAGCTGATCCACGAGTAGTCTTCGTAAAAGACCTACTTTGAGCAATATTGAACAGTTTCTTCAACCTGGGTGTTGAGAATTGGTCGGTGAAGGTGAAACCCAATGCCCGTATCCACTTATGCGGAACTGCTGGGCGGCGTGCTTCTTTGCATCGACGATAACGAGGACGTGCTGGAATGCGAGAAATTGTTTCTCGAGAGCTTCGGGTACACCGTTCTGACCGCTCCAAGCGGCGGCAAGGGATTGGAATTGGCAGCCGTGTACCCGGTTGACGTGGTAATCGTTGACTACCTCATGCCTGAGATGAACGGGCAAGCGGTTGTACTCGAAATGAGAAGGCTGAGGCCCGAAACACCGATCATCATGTTATCGGGAGAAGTGGATATTCCTGAGCAAGTCCTGGAGTGGGTGGACGCTTTTGTAGCGAAAGATCGGTTGAGCAGCCATTTAGTGCCGGCCATTGCACAACTACAAGGACGCGGCCCGGCGACTCCACACCTGTTTGACGCATGACGTGGAGGCGCTATCGGTGAGACGACAAGCCACTTGCGAGCTAGGGCGGTACACCCACGCCAAAGAGCAATCTTGTCTTCCGAGTGTGTCCGCTATCTTCGTTTGATCATCCAGCCGATCAATGCTCCTGCCGTGAAGCCTACTGCAAATGTGACTCCTACAGTCAGTGCAGGGTGTCGCTGGATGCGTTGACTTGTTTCGTTCAGAAATTCTTCAGCAGCATCGCCGCCCTGTTTTGCTGCACGACTCATGACTCCGAAGCCATCTTCTATGATTGCATCGGCGACCCCACTGGTTGCGCGGGAAGCCTGGCGAGCCGATTCAGTGATGCGTTCAGCGGTTCTGTCTAACAGTGTTTGGGACATGGTCCCCTCCTTTCATAGTTTGAGAGCGAACTGGACAAAGCCAGTCTGAGGGCCTGTCATCATTGCGGCTTCTCATCCCGCTTCGGTTGTTCGTTCTGCTGTTTTTTCTCTTCCGCCTTCATTGGAGCAGGCTGTGGCCGTTGTTGCGGGGCAGACCGCGCTTCCGGAGGAGGAGAAGTGTGTTGGGGTTGAGAACGCTCGTTCGGCGGAGCAGTTTGCGACCGCTGAGGCTCATTCCGATTGGACTCATGCCGATCGTTAGGTTCTGCCGTGGGTGGACGATTCGATTCGGGCCGGCTCGGCTCCGCACGATTAGGCTCCGGCCGCTTGTTCGGTTGGGCTGACGGCGGACGGTTAGGCTCCGGCCGATCAGTGGGCTGCGCTGTGGGCGGACGGTTCGATTCGGGCCGGCTCGGTTCCGCACGATTAGGCTCAGGCTGGTTATTCGGTTGGGCTGACGGCGGACGGCTGGGCTCCGGCCGACTATTCGGCAATGGCCGGTCGGGGCGTGCGGCCGCTCCATTTCTTGGTTGCGCGACTGGAGCATTGCCCAATGGCTGAACGGCGGCTCGATTCGGTGGAGGATTGTAAGGCGTCCCTGCCGCTCTGGCCGGTGTGACAGCGCGGTCGTTAAACGCTCCTGGCTTAGGAGTAGCCGCGACTGGCGGTGTGCCGTGGTTTACCGAGGCTCGTAGCTCTTGGTTCGCCCGCGCAGCCTGTGCATGTTGCGTCTGAACAGCCACCGGAGGAATATGTCTTTCACGCGCCGCAGCTTCTTCTTCGGGCCTCGGGCGCGCAGTGACGCCACCATTGCCACCGTTATAACTGATCCGGTTCACTGTAGTGGTGTTGTTGATCACAGTTGTGTTGTAAACGTTGTGGATGTTGGTGACGTTCACGTTGTTCACCGAACGGTTGTAGTAGAACTGTCCGTTCTGCCACCGGCCACCTTGATAACCCTCACCGAAGTATCCGTAGCCGTAACTGATTCCGCCGTAGAATCCGACCTGCAGACCCCAGTAGCCTTGATAGAAGACATAACTATTGCCGCCCCAGCCCCAATAGGCTGGAGTCCAGAGATAGCCGGGCTCGGGAGCCATCACCCACGTACCTGGCACCCAGTAGTAATCGTCGTAATCGTTAGCGTAAGCCCAGTACCCGGGCGTCCAGAGATAACCTTCGCCAGGACAGAGAGGCTGCTCGTAGACCGGGAGTTCTGGCGGAGCGAATGAAACCGATATGCTGATTTGCGCGTAAGCTGCCGCTGCTATGGCCAGCAGTACGGCTGCAAACAACGCAGAACGAATGGAGGATCTGATGCGCATTGTTCTTCCTCTTGCCCGATGATCCTTCGCGTGCCCGGTACTGCTCTGCAGCTCCGGGTTGCGTGGATTGAACGGCGCGACCGCCGGAGGAAACGCTGTTTCGTCCGAAGTGGTCTGATGCGACTCTCTCACCGCGAAGATGGTTGAGTCTGAGCAAGAACGCTCAGTTTGCGATCGTCAACCATTCCGCGCAGTGAAGGTGGTGCATCAATCAGCCGGGCTCATCGAAGGACGAGAAATGCAGGGGTGAGAAGCCTTACGCTGATAGCTCGGTCGGGCAAGCTACAGCGGGCACGGACTCCGTGACAACAAAAAAGCCAGGCTCGATGTGAGCCCGGCCTGAAAAGTGTGGACATCGTGACACAATCATCGCGGTGGTGAGGATCTGAATGGTCGGTTTCCCGCCGCTAACCCATGACCGCGACTAAGCTTTCTGGCTAAGTATTACTTACCACGGATTCCGCAACTGTTCACTTTTATACATTATTCTCAATAAACCTAAGCCACACTCAGAGTACGTTAGTCGAGATCATGCCCTATGGATCCTATCAGCCCCTCTACGCTTTACCAGGTATTACTCGTAGATGACGACGCGGCTGTTCGCAACATGATGGCTCTGACCCTTGAGCACAAAGGGTTCAAGGTGGTCTCTGCGGCCAACGTGACAGAAGCTCTGAAACACATCGCTACTGAGAGCTTCGACGTGCTCTTGACGGATCTGCATATGCCGAATCCCGGCGACGGCTTCACCGTAGTTACCGCAATGCGCCACTCCCAACCGGATGCACTTACGCTGCTAGTCAGCGGCTACCCCGACGTGCAGAGTGCCATGGCCGCTATCCTTTTGGAAGCCGATGAAATTATCGTAAAGCCGTTCGATGTCGGGAGACTCGCTGATCTCATCCGAGAGAAGATGGTCGCCCGTCGACCTGCCGCGAGGGTTGATAAAGAAAGAGTGGGTTCGATATTGCGGCGCTGTATTACCGATGTCGTCGAAGACTGGTTGGTCCGGGCTAAACAGAGTGGAGAACTCAACCACGTTCCGCTCAGCGACGAGGAGCGGACTGGACATCTTCCCAAGCTGGTTGAAGATCTGGTGGTCCGCCTGGCGAGACCCAGTGCCACTACGAAGGACACCGATGCTGTTTTTTCTGCTGCAGCCATAGCTCATGGCAAGCTGCGACATAAACAAGGCTACACTCCTGCGATGCTGGTGCACGAATCACGAATACTACAGGTGACACTCTTCGGAACGCTGCAAAGGAATCTAGGCCTCCTGGATTTCAGCCTTCTCTTGCCCGATGTCATGACAATCGCGGACGAAGTGGATGCGCAGTTGACCCAATCGATGGACAGCTACATGAATGCCATGAGGGCGTCAGCGGCAGCGTAACTGCTGCTACTATCGCAACAGCGCCAACTGGGCGACGTACCCTAGGTCTTGGACAAACTCGGGGATGTCTTTGGTGCCAAATAAAGGACGCGGCTCGAGGGAAGTGTTTGCGACGCGCTAGCGATTGTCCGCTACGACTATCTGCCGGCCGAGAATGTTCGCGGCTTCTTCAAGTGTCAGGTCATCAGGCACTCGATGGAAGTCGCTGTGGTTCTCGGTCACTTGCACTCCGATTGCCTTGAAGAGCAGCGCTTTGCCTTTCATGTTCACGCGCAGAGCAGTCATCTCCCAGTGCCCCGGTATAATTTCCGTCTGCCCAACCTCAAATGTGCTTTCCCTGTCCAGGTGTCCTAATACTCCATATCCGAATTTGACATCCTCCATGAGATGGCCATTGATCGCTACCAACCTCTCTTGCTTGGTATTGATCGTCATCTCACCCTCCATGCCGTGAAAAACCCGGTCCTCAAGCGAAGACGGCTGAAAAGTCGGGTTGGGGCTGAAGTTCAGTGTTACGAGATCGCCATGACGGTTGGCATAGCGGAACACAAAAACGTCAGGCAGTATCTTGAACAAACGTGCACCCTGCTCCGCTTTCTTCTTGCTTGACTGTTGCAATGCCTTCTGCTCATCCGGATGGCTGACAAGCCTCTGTATGCGCTGGATCTCTTTCCGCCGCTGTTTGGCGTCGAGTGGGTGGCCATCAATCGATAGAAGTTGACTGAGAGAACCATTCTTCGTCTCGAGGATGTTCCGAATCTGTTGTCTGCCGGACTCGGCCTTTTCGAGTCGGTACATCCAATGGCTTTGCTCCTCATTCTGGACTTTCAATTCGTTGATGACAACCTTTCGTGCTAAGTCGACGGCCGCCATCTCGACCTTTTTGGGCCCGGATTGGGAGAGTGCATTCGGGGCGAGGAGAATGGTGGTAAGGATGAGGGCTGCGATGCCGGTTAGCGGTCTAACAGTCGATGGCGACGACACCATGTGACGTGTTTTGAACGAGGTGTGCATCTAGTCGTTCCTCCGCGAGGCTGACGCTGCGAACGGCCCAAATTCTGCAATGCGCAGTCAGTCGGCACCTGCAATTTCCATCATGGAACGAAGACACCGAATAAAGATGGTCAAAATCGCGCACTCCTGCTCTGCTGCTTACCGTCGTCCCGCAGTGTTCCTTTGTCTGCAGCCTCATCTAAAGGCGCGCTATGCGCAGCTCTCTTCTTGATTCTAGAAAGGGCTCAATTGCGAACAGCCGAGACCGTCCCGAAACCATTGCTTTCCACTCTGGTTTAATGCGGTCCATTACCGAGAATGCAGACCGCCTTTAAAGCAACGGGAGGGGACAGCGTCGGGTTGGCGACATTGGACGCACCCGCTGTCGAGCAGTCCTCAGTCCTCGTGATGTTGAGTCTTCCCGACCAGTGCGAGGCTGCTGACCCGTGGCCCCAGTTTGACAACGGTTGCGCAGAGGCCTAGCATTGTAGTTGAGCGAGCTACCTCTTCTTACTCTTTCAGGTCCTCTGAACTAAGTCAGCCCATCTGAAGTTATTCCTCTTAGTGTGTCCTCCGAAGGAGGAACTATGACCTCATTGACCCGTTGGGATCCTCTCCGTGACTTGACCACCATGCAAAATCGCCTAAACCGATTCGTTCGTGAGTCGCATAGCCCCGAAGGCCCGGAAGAAGTGCTAACGACTACCAGCTTCGCACCGCCGGTGGACATCTACGAGGACGAGCACACCATTGCTGTGAAGATGGAAGTCCCGGGCGTCGACGAAAAAGACATTGATGTCCGCATCGAGAGCAATACTTTGACCGTACACGGCGAGCGCAAAATCGAGAAAGAAGAGAAAGAGGAGAACTTCCGTCGCGTCGAGCGGCAGTACGGAAGCTTCACCCGCTCGTTCACGCTGCCCAGTTCCGTGGATACAGGGCAAGTGAGCGCCCACTGTGACAAGGGCATCCTGAAGATCAGGTTGGCGAAGAAGGCGGAGGCCAAGCCCAAGCAGATTAAGGTGAATGTCGGCACTGAAAAAATGCTTGAAGCCAAAGTTAACAACAAGGCCGCCTAGAGCCAGTAACTGGTGAGAGAAACGGGAGGCGTTCCATATCGCTTCCCATTTGTCGTATTACGCAGCAAGCCGACAGGAGAAATCATGAAAACCATTAGATTTGTGGTGAAAGTGACCCGCGGTGCTCTCGCCCCCTCTTACGTGCGGCGGATTGATCGGACTCCCGTCCAGATGACGACCAACCGCAAGCTGGCGCTGATGATGGGAAGATTCACCGCCGAAGACGCCGTCAAGTCCATTCAGAATTCCCGGTGCTGCCCTGAATTAGTGCCTGTGCCGGTATAATCGCCTTACTTGGCTCACGGTCAACTCACCATCGGACTGCAATATTCCAGGGAGTCCTCGCATGGTATGATGTAAGTGAGGGTGGTTACCACCCTCCCCTCTTTCAGGTTCCCTGAACTAAGTCAGCCCATCTGAAGTTATCTCTCCTTAGGATCGCTAGAAAGCGGCGTACCAATGCATTCGAATGCGATCCTGCTCGAGGCTCAGCAACTCCACAACGTGAGTGACCGTCTTGACGTGTTGGCAGAAGAACATCCCGTCGTGTCAGAAGCACTCATTACCATCTCAGGAAGCGTTCGCAACACAGCAACTCTATTGGACGTGCTAGTGGCGACTAGAATGGGGCCACTCGTCGGACTTGACCCGGCAAATGCCTGATTGGCTCAAGGCAAAGGAGTTGTTTCGTGGAATTGGCGAAGCTAATCGTGCAGAACAATGTTCAGAAGTGAACTACGAACTTTAAGCCCGCCTCTCGCCATAGTCAAGGAAGCCTAACTCTCGGAAGCGATTCAGGAAGAAGCTGACCCGGGACCGGGTTGTGCCTATCATGTCTGCGAGGGTCTCCTGCGCTGATTTTGGGGATCACAGTCTCTGGTATCCCTTCCTTGCCAAAGTGATCAAGCAACAGCAGAAGCCTCTCCAGCCTCTTTCGCTCGAATTGAAGAGCTGATCGACCAAATCCTCTTCGTAGCGGATGTTACGTGCCAGCAGATAGGCTACGAATAGATCGGAGAAAGTGTGTTCCCGGTGAACCGCAAGCATCATGCTTTCTTGTCAATGCGCAAAAGTTCGCAATCCGTCATTGCGGTTGCAGACCCCATTCGTAAAGCTTGTCCGGCCAGGCTGCCTTCTCCGAAAAACTGCCACCAAAGATGCCCAGCGTTGCTTCCTTGCCAATCGTGGATAAAACAGTGAGCTTAATCTTGCCCTGTTGGATGTAGAACACCGCGTCAGCCGAATCACCTTGCGCGAAGATTATTTGTTTTTGTGGGAAGACGGGTTCCCCACGCACCGAGCCACACCGAGATCGGAAGCTTTCTGCAGCTGAGGCCGTGGAAACAAAACCCGGCAAACGATAAACAGGGTCCCCAAATCCATCGAGCGACATCCTATCGATCCAGCAGCACTCCCAACTCATCATTTTCGCCGCGGGCCCTAACATATTGCGCTTTTCCGACTGTTCCTGCGCCGTTCGGCCCCATCTCGTAGAAGACCTTGGCATCTAATGGGAACTTCTTCAGCGCCTCTATTAGTTGTTTTACTGTCCACTCTTGGGCTGCCATATTCCTCCCCTTTACGCGGTTAAGTCAGCGAATGCCATGGTGTTTTATGTCGCGAACCACGTTGACCGCAGCGCTCTTGAAGTAAAGTAACCGCACGGGAGATCACTGTGCAGGGCTGATCGCGACAGTCGGCGCCGGAGCCACGACCTTCAACTGGTTCAACTCGGTCAGCACGGCTTGCCAGCGAACCCCGTCCTTCTTCGTCTCGATCGGCACTGAGAGGTCAGAATAGAAGTCGAGAATATTGGCGCGCAGCTCTGGTGACGTCAGATCGAACTTCCGCTCCGACAGCCTGGCCAGCAGCTTGGCGAAGGTATCGTCGGTCAGCGAGTATTCCGCCGCCTTGGTTGCTTGGCCACTATCAAAATCGCAATTGGCCAGCACGAGTGTGTCAATGCGCACTTCTTCGAGAAGGCGCCGATACTGGTCGACGGTCGTATTGATGCTCTTGATATACAGATCCTCCGTTTGCGGGGTCGGGTTGTTGAAGGCCAGCCCTTTGAACGGGCCGAATTTCGGCATGTAGCGCAGGAGCGTTGACAGAATCCGCGTGCCTACGCCCGGCTTCTTGTAGTCCTTCCCCCACTGCTTTTCGTAATCAGAACGGGAAAGCCGGTACAAGAATTTCCTCTTCGCAAAATTAGGCATCTCGCGCATCAGATCCTTCTTGTGGGTTTGCAACGCGACCTTCGTCATTTGAGGAATCATCCGGCTGACCGCGAAGCGATATGAACCGACCGCCAAGTCCTCGTGGGTAAGCACATCTTTCAGCTCCACTCCGTATACAACCGGGAAAACTCGCTCAAGCAGAGACTTGGACACTTGAAATCCGATGAAATCGTGATACTGCTGCGACGCATATCGATTCTTCGCAACCTGCACAGTGTCGAAGCCGAACTCTGTTTTCAAATGTGCGGTCTTGTCCTGCGCGTACCGAACGGACTTGCCGTACTTCGCTCGCAGCTTCGGATATTGGATGGCGACAGACTGATTGACGGCTGGGTGGCCGGCGATGTCGGACGCATAGTGTGACAGGGCCCCCAGGGCGAAAGCGTACTCGTTGACATCCTGGCTCTCGACCAGCAACTCACGGACAAAGTCTCCGCTCCGGACATAGTGCACCAAGTCACTGAATTCTCTGCTGCCGAAGGGGTAGTATCCGAGATCCTGGATGACCGCGCCTCCGTAGGCGTAGGCATGCGCTTCTCTGATCTGGTCTTTGGTCAGTCCTGGATACCGCTTGAGCAGGAGGGGTTGGATCTTATCGGTCCAGAGTAGGTCCACGATCTCCTCGTGCGTCAGCACCGAATATGCGGACGAACTACTGTAGGACAAGAGCACGATAAGCAGAACTGTTCCTGCACGCGTGACGAAATGGCGCCAACTACCGTTGGCGCCTTCCGATATCGAGGTGTGCCACATGGCTCAAATGCGTCCGAGAATCAGGAGAACCACCACAACCAGGAGAATTAACCCTAGTCCTCCGGACGGGGCATAACCCCAGTTTGCGCTATGCGACCACCGTGGAAGTGCACCGAGAAGCGCGAGAATCAAAATCACGATCAATATAGTTCCAAGCATTGTCTTGCTCCTTTTTCCCTGTCCTCAGACCGGGAACTTCATCAAGGGATGCATCCTCTAGCGAGGGTGCACGGCGTACGCCGCTACATCGAGATGCTGATTGCTATTCCGACGGTGGGATAGCGACGGTTGTACAAGTAATAGCCGTTGTCTACGTAGGTGACGTAAACGTCGTCGTGGTCATACCAGTCGTTTCCCCAGTATTCCGGCCACGGGTCAACGAGACTGATCCAATAGCCCTGGTACTGGAAGCGTGGGTAACCGCCAACAACCATGAACGGGAGTCCGTAGATGCGAAACCCATGGTTCCGACCGAAGTATCCGCGGTAACGGTTGTCAGGGATTCGGTAGCCGTTATAGCCGCCACGTTGTTGCCAGTTGCGGTGCTCAGAGTCCCAGCGTTGTGAACGATGCTCTTGCCATGCGCTGTGCTGGACCCGCTGCTGTTCCGGGCTGCGCTGCGGATGGTCGTTGCCCCGACGTTTCGCGTGCTGCTCCCGATTGTTCTGCTCTTGCCGTTGCTGCTGCTGGGCATGTTGTTGCTGCTTGTTCTGCTCCTGCCGCTGCCGTTGCTGGACATGTTGTTGCTGCTTGTTCTGGTCTTGCCGTTGCTGTTGCTGGGCATGCTGTTGCTGCTGACCATGTTCGGGTTTGGCCTGCTCATGTTTGCTCTGTTGCTGCTGGGGATGGTCTTGCTTGTCGCCCTGCTGCTCGTGCTGTGCCAAAGCCGGAGCAGCGATTCCTAAAAGCAAAGACAGAATGGCTGTGCCAGTGATTCCTATTGTTTGCATTCGTATCACCTCGTATTTCCAGGTACACGAGCTCGCTCTAGAGTGAGCTTCGGGTTGTCGAGTTCTTCGCTGCATCTCATTACTCACGCTTTTCCTATGTGGATCCCTAAAAGAGAGTGAAACAGTCCAAAAACGTTCATGATCCACAGAACCACGGCAATAACTACTACGCCGTTCAAGATGGACTTGATGGAACTCTGCATTGGAATGAACCGGTTGACTAACCAGAGGAGGACACCCACAACGATCAAGACTTCCAGTAGTTGAAGTAGCGGCATAATCTGTGACCTTTCCTGCTGTGCGGGCTAATTCTTTTCGTCCGCATGGGAGACGTGCCTCACGCAGCAATGCTCGCTCGCTTTTGACGGCGAATCGCGTTCTTCGGCATGCCTTGCCGAATCCGCATGGAGAATGTCGATTGGCCGAATGTAGTCGCTTCGCGGTAGCTTGATAGGGATTCGACCCGCAGCGAACCAAGAATATGAGCTATGAATCAGCGGTGGAGGCATCGTCTGACCACTCAACCGAATAGAGAATGACAGGTAAGGGCTTTGGCGTCTGAGCAAGATAGCTCACACACAGCGAAGAGAAGCGGCCAGGTGCAAGGGCCGGATCAAGTTGCCGAAGCGGAGGCACTCCTTGCACACGCGATGGAGAGGGCTCGGGCCGTTGGTTGCAACCCTAACAAATATCTGTCACGCCAGCCCCGGGGTCTCGGCTCCAGACTCGTAAAGACACCGCGGTCAATATTGATCAGTAATCGAAATGCAAGTGCCCGATACTAGCCGTCGAACAGCTTTCCACAGTTCTGAAAAACCAGCCGGACTCTCCGGCCGTAGATCTCTTGTGAAGCCGACAGCATCAGGAGCTCTTGTAGCACAACCACAGCCGAGCGAGTTCGTCGGAGAAAAATACAGGAGAGATCATGAAACTGCTTAAAGGGCTAGGAATCGCACTCTGCCTCGCTGTGCTTTGTGTATTCGTTGTGCCCACCGCGAGGGCAGATGACTGGAACCGAAAGACCGTTATCACCTTCAGTGGGCCTGTCGAAGTTCCAGGTGTGGGTAAACACAACTTGCCTGCCGGCACATATGTTTTCAAAATTCTGGATTCACAATCCGACCGTCACATCGTCCAGATTTTCAATCAAGACGAAACTCAAGTGCTCACGACGATCCTTGCGATTCCAAATTACCGTTTGAAGACGACTGACAAAACGGTTATCACTTTCCGCGAGCGACCTGCCGGCGAGCCTGAGGCTTTGAGGGCGTGGTTTTACCCAGGACATTCGTGGGGCGAGGAATTCGTGTACGCAAAATCGAGAGCCATCGAACTGGCGAAGGAAACCAATACGCCTGTGCTCGCGACCCCCACGGAACTGGACACAGTGCCAGTTGAAGGTTTGAAGACGGCGCCCGTCGAGGCTGTTGCCCCAACTGGAGAACCAGTGGAATTGGCTCAGGTCGTTGAACCTCCCCCTGCAGCCGCTCCGCCACCAGCCACCGTGGCCTCTAACGAATTACTACCTAAAACAGCCAGTCCTCTGCCGTTGATTGCACTGATTGGGCTGTTGACGATTGTTGCCGGTTTTGGTCTGTCGGCCTTTTCGAAGCGAGCGGTGCGAACCAAGTAAAGAAAAGGAAAATGGGATCAAGGCGCAGACGGATCGATGTGAGTTAACGGGATGATTGCCGGGCGGAACGTAGCAACGTGACCGCCCGGCTTCCGCCGTGCACGACTCCGAGTGCATGAAAGAAATCGACGGATGATTGAGCCTTCTTTATCCGCTCAAGACCGGAAAAACACTCTTATTTCCGGACTCCACAAAGACAATTTCCAGGTTTATGAGGACTGAGCACTTCAACCAATCGAATAGTTTAGTCATGAAGATATTCCGGTAACGGTCGGTTTTAATCGTCGATAACAGTGGAATCATGGGTCCGAAGCGTCGCGACGTTATCGCCGCCGCGTTGTCGCTCCGTACCCTGGCGGGTCAGTTCGCACCATCCGCACTTCCGTCAGCAGCGGCAAAGGCGATCGATCATGACGCTCACAACTGAAGGCGAGGTGCTCCCGACGCGAATCCGAAGTATTCTTCGCTGGAGTCAACGTCTTCTTTTCATTACCGGCGCTCTTGCGCTCGGTTACGTCCTTCACTCTTCTGCGGGCGTACCTGGCAGCTGGTGTACCCTCAGGATGTCCTCAAAAGGGTCGATAACACGGGATTAGAATCCCGTGAACGGCGCAGTTTCTGATTCGTGCATCCCGCAAATGCAAGAATTCGTTTCAATCTCAACCTCGTCACTGGTACCGAAATATCTGTTGGCTCACGCTGCTCAGCGGCATGCTCGGTAATACCCGGCACGTCCCAATCCAAACAGGACCGGTCGGGTTCCAGTCTTCTTCGCGTCTGAGAACTCCGCCTTCGACATAAGTGCGAGAATCTGGCTTTCCGAATTGTCTTGCACGCGTTCGCTGGTATGAACGAGCCTGAAGAATCCATGACGTGATTGTTGGGAAATTTCGAAATCAAGCAAATAGAAAGTCCCTCCAGGCTTAAGAACACGACGCACCTCTCGTAGTGTTCTCTCTCTGTCATTACCTTCGAGGTGATGAAACATGAAGGACGAAAAGACCACATCGAATGTCTCTGCAGGGTATTGGAGAGAATCAGCGAATCCGGGTTGAAATTGGACTTCCACTCTCGCACGTTCGGCTTTTTGCTTCGCTCGCGCCAGCGCCCTTTCATCTGGATCGAGTCCAAGGATGTCGACGGAAGGATGGCCGGTCTTCAGGAAACACTTGGAGGAAATATTTGATGAAATCATAAGGCGAGAATGCAAAACCGAGATCCAGAGATTGAAGAGCGCTGATTCGGAAGTTCCAGTGGACCTTTTTGTGCGCTACTTCACCACGGCATTCCTTTCAGTACTGACGTGGTGGCTAGACCGTCGGAGCCGCCTGACGCCGGCTGAAATCGATAACGTATTCCGCACCTTGGTGGTGCCCACTCTCAGCGCCGTGCTCCAATGAAGTTTTGTGCTCGAACGAGAGCCGTCACCGTGACTTCGGCGTCTGAAGGTTCTTTGGACATCCTCGACAAGCTTCCAAAGATGGTGCTCCATCCGCGAACGTGGAGGGCAGATACCTTGTTTTCGCTAATCTCGCGCTCTGGCACAGGAGAGCACGCCTTACGCCTACGAAACTTTCTTGGTCAGATTAAGCCGTGAACGGTGATTCTCTTTCGCCTGCTCGATGGACAGGCTTTTCTGGCTAAGGTTGGCCAACTGTACCAGCTCTCCTTGAATTTCCAGCAGTCTCTCCTGCCTCTGCCCGTGAGCAATCTGGTCCTCAGTTCCGTTTTGCGCTCCGAAGCGATAGCGTTCGTTTAGCGCTTGAATGTCCGCAATCTCCGACCGGAGACGCGCGATTTTCTCCCGAAGCACTTCAACGTGATCCATGTGATTTAGGATAGCGCAGAACTCGCTCGAGCGTTGAAGATACGTCCTGCTCGCTTCAGGCACTAGTGTCCGCGTTGCGGACCAACTATGATGCCTGTGACATCGGGGAAAATATGCCGGAAGTCGGCTCGGTGGAATCTCGAAGAAGTACACGGGTTCCACTGAAACTTGTCATCTCGGCCCAGGGGCTTAGCGAGCCTCTCACATGTGACGGGGAGACCATTGTGGTCAACCGCCACGGCGCTTTGATTCTGAGTACGGTGCCGTTGCGAGTGGGAATGCGAATCGAGATCTACGTCATTCTCACAGACAAGCACGCGGCCGCAACCGTAGTCTATATTGATCCTGATCGGCCACGCGTCTGCGGAATCGGACTAGAGAAACCTGAGAATATTTGGGGCTTGTCATTCCCTCCGGATGATTGGTACGAGGGTAGTCATGAGGCCTGAAATCTGCTTCAGAGTCATTAATTGATCCCGACTGAACCTCAAATCTCGATCGGAACTTGCGTGTATCAAGTACAGCAAAACGCATCTTCCATTGCCTGCCCGCGATCCACTTCGGGTCGCCTGCGTTCGCTGCGTTAGTGATCAGGGATATTCACAGGAGTCTTGAACACGAAAGCCGGGCGTTCGCGCATCCCGGCTCCGTCTTCTTGCAATCGTCTGGTGCGTCGAGAGACTCTGCGCGGTCTTGAAATGTGAGTCTCGGCGGAGACTCGGGTGCAATGGGGGAAGTCGGATGGTTTTCAGCTACTGACGAAGCGAAATGCCGGCCAGGTAGTTCCCGGTCACCGGTTGTGCTCCCATATTGAATGAATTGTGATCTCTGCTGACCTGAATGTTGAAACCGAAGCCACAACCGACGCCGCAGCCGAGAGCCACAAAACCGCTGCCATTCGAGTTGAGACTCTGCACCTGCGCAGACTGACCGGATTGATCGATATCCCCGCACCCGGCGGTATGTTCGGTAGCGGAGGTCTGGGTTCCATTTCCGGTTGCGTCCAAGGTGAACGTGGCCGTGTAGGTAGTGGTGCCACAACCCGTGACTCCCGAAAGCGTAGCGAACCACGTCCCCTTCAATTGTTTTATTGTGACCGTCGGAACAACAGTTTTTTTGACCTGCTCCTGGGCTGTTCCCAATTGTAAGGTGATGACTGCAACTGCCAGCAGGCCGGCCAAAAGACTGAACACGCGTGGTGAACGGTGAAATTTGCTACTCATAGTAATTCTCCTCTTTGAACTACATCTGCTACGGACATTCGCGCTTGCCCACCGCAGAATCCCGCGGAATGTCATGGGAAATGCCATTCAATCCGCTCACTTATAAAAGCGGAAAGAATGAGCAATTAGGGTCATCGATATCGTTAGCCAGGCCGCACCCGGGGATCACTAGCATTGTGATATCGCGTCAATATTCCAGCTGAGTTGGGCACTTCCCACCGCCGGAAATCGCTAATGTGCTGACTAAATGGGGGGGTGACTTTCGGTTGTGAGTTCGATACCGTTCAGTCCCTAAGTTGGGGCGTGATATGCAACCGCCTTCTTCCTGCCGGGTAACAGAGTTGTTGAGTCGATGGGCTGAATGCGACTCGTCTGCCAGAGACGCGATAATGCCAGTCGTCTACGCCGAATCGTCGGGTGCTCCCGCCCGCTTAGTTCCCGTAAGGCGGCCAGCACGTCCGTGTTGCGTCCCGAAGGGAATTGGAGTCTCCCAAAAGTGTCTGTGGCTCGGTGGCTGGGGAAGCCGCGACCTACTGCAGCTTGCACATGCCGATCAGATCATTCGCAATCTGGAGCGCCCCAGCCTGGGTATTCGCCAGAGAATGCACCCCGCCCGCGACGCACGCCTGCGACTTCGTGCTGGTGATGTTATTGAACCAATCCTGCCCGATCGGAATTGCCGAACTGCTGTCCGAGCCGCCAAACACGAGGTTCACGTGAGTCTTCGACAGGTTGTAATTGGCGCCAGGTGCTTCCACGCTATCTCCGAGGAAGAAGTTGAGTCCTCCGGGGGGAAGAGTGCCGGTCACCGCGTTCGTGCAGAGCCCAGAAGTGGCGGTGGGATCGTAGGACACATCCCACACCGGCGCGTCCGCCTTCCCAAAACATGTTCCTAACGTCGTACTCGATCCGCACTGCACCGCGACTTTGCCTTGCGTGCAGCCGCAGCCCCAATCCAACCGTCCCGTCGGAGGACCGCTCGTCACCTCGGCCATCGAGAGAATGTTGCTTGTTGGGTACTGGGAGAGCGCGTATGCCAGTGCTCCTGCGCCGCCACTGTTCGCCGTGGCACACATCGGAACATTCGTATTCGCTTGAATGTTGTCGTAAATCCACTGGTTCACAGTTGCATAGCGACACGCAGAAGCAAGCACGCCGCCCGGACCCAGCGCCCATCCGTCCGGCTGATTCTGATTGAACGGAGTTCCCCACGAAATCTGGACGGTGGTAAATCCGGCATTCAGCACGTTCTGCACCGCAGTGCTGCCGAAGGTAAAGATGCTCTCGTACAAGCCATTCCCGTCAGTTCCGGTGTTGTATGTTACTGTTCCGAGTGGAGTTCCCGTCGGCGCGTTCGTTTTTACGTAGGCGAGAACATCCGGAACACCTGAGCACGAAACCGTCATCTGCTGGCAGACCCCATTCTTGATTGCCCCCTGGCAGGCGATGCTCGACACGCCACTGACGGTGCCCAGCGCGCGCGTGGCTCCCGTAGCGCAAGCCGCGTTGATGGTGACATTCGAGGTAATCGTTCCCGTGGAGTACGTCGGCGTGCAAGCCTGCGCCGAAGGCTGGCTCGTGACATACATCGTGTACTTCGCTCCGCTGGTATAAGATTTCGTGAACGTTTTGGTGCTGTTGTTGGTGAACGTCAAGGTGTCGGCTTGATCGTCCTGCATCTGCACCGATCCGGAGAGCCCAGTTACCGTAACGCTAACGGTCAAACCGTTGGACGTATTCGCACAAGTCGCCGTCACGGTGATGTTCGACGTGATGGTTCCACTCGCATTGCTGCTTAGGGTGCAAGTCTGCCCCGTAGGCTGAGTTTGGACCGAGACAGAATAAGATGACCCGCTCGCGTACGACGTCGCAAACGTCTGCGTATTGTTCGTCGTGAAATTCAGAGTGTCGCTCTTGTCATCCTGCATCACCAGCGTTCCGTTGAGTCCAGTCACGTTGACACTGATCGTGAAATTCGAGACGCAGGTTGCTGTAACGGTAGTATTCGCCGTAATCGTTCCGCTGGCGTTGTTGCTCAGCGTGCAAGTCTGTCCAGATGGTTGGGAGGAAATTGTCACCGAATAGGCAGATCCGCTCGCATATTGGGTCGCGAAACTCTGCGTGTTGTTGGTGGTGAAGGTTAGGCCGTCGCTCTTGTTGTCTTGCACGGAAAGGGTACCCGAGAGTCCCGTCACAGCAACACTGAGCGTGTAATTTGTCGTGTTTGTCGTGCAGGTGGCCGTTACGGTTGTATTGGCCGTGATGGTTCCCGTCGCATTCGTCAAGGTGCAAGTCTGCCCCGAGGGCTGCGACTGGATCGTAACGGAGTAGGTAGATCCGCTCGCATAGCTTGTGGCAAACGTCTGGGTTCCGTTGGCATTAAACGATAACTGATCGGTCTTGTCGTCTTGCACCAGCAGCGTGCCAGTCAGTCCACTGACACTTACGCTGAGAGTGAAATTCGTGGTGTTCGGCACGCAGGTTACGGCAACCGTGAGGTTCGAAGTAATCGTGCCCTTGGCGTTGCTGCCGACCGTGCATGTCTGGCCCGTAGGCTGCGTCTTGACTGCTACCTGGTACGACACTCCGCTGGCGAACGTCTTGGCAAAAGTCTCAGTCGTGTTCGTCGTGAAATTGAGAGTGTCGACCTGGTTGTCGCGCATCACCAGCGTCCCGCCGGTGAGACCACTCACCGCTACGCTGATCGTGTAGTTCGCGGTCGCAGCGCACGTCGCAGTCACGATGATATTCGACGTAATCGTCCCTTTGGCATTACTGCTCAACGTGCAGGTCTCTCCCGAAGGCTGCGTCTGGACGCGTACCTGATAGCTCGCGCCGCTGCCATAGGTCTTGGCAAAGGTCTGAGTGCTGTCGGAGGTGAAGGTCAGGGTATCCAGCTTGTTGTCTTGTAGTACCAGGGTCCCACCGTTCAGCCCCGTTACCGCCACGCTGATGGAGTAATTCACGGCAGCGGCGTATGTGACGTGCAGGGTGAAAACGAGGATGCCCAGAACCATGAGCAGCAAATTGCGAACCTTCATTTCGGACCTCCGACATATCTCCGGAGCGTTCCTTCGCCGGAGATGTGCGAACTACTGGGATTTGAGACAGCGTCGTTTATGGAATTACAAAGGGAGGGAAGGAAAGTCTATTGCAGGGTTTTTAGCCAGTCAATCGTGCAAGAAGTTGCAAGGGTGCCAGGTCGCCAACACGCCCGAAGACTGCTGCAGGTGTGCCTTTGGGATACCTGATCTCGCCGTGATCAGCGCCCAATAATGCTACCTTAAGGCATGGAAAATGTGCCGTTACCGCTGCAGGGCTCCTTCGCCCGCCAGTTCGCTCAAGATTGGGTAAACGCATGGAATAGCCACGATCTGGACTTGATCATGGCTCATTACGATGAGGATGTGGCACTAACCTCCCCGGTCGCCCTCAGCATGCTAAAGAATGCTGACGGCGTGATACAGGGCAAAACGGCCCTGCGAGATTACTTCGCTCGCGGGCTTCACGCATATCCACAGCTCCGCTTCGATTTAAGGGATGTTCTCTGGGGTGTCGAGACGATCGTATTGTGTTACGCCAATAATGTCCGCGGAAGCAAAACGGCGGAAGTGATGCAGGTCAGTCCGTCAGGAAAGATTCGTCGCGTATGGGCGAACTACGACCAGTAACTCTTTGCCGTAGGTTCCGCCCCCCGGCCGACGCGCGGCTCATCGAATCCCGATGTACACATCCAACTGCAAGTTCCCGGGGTCTCGTGCCCGCTCGTCATAGATTTCGTAGTCCGCCCGGTAAGTCCTATCGCTACCGACTGCATCCTTCGGCAAGGAATTGATCTTCATCCACAGTGCAGGCACCACCTGCTGTGCCGGACCTCTCTCCGATGTAAAGACGGCGAACTTCCCGCCAGGAATCTTCTTAGCCACCATCCCCGCCGGCACATCCGCATCCGAAGTCACCCGCGCCCCCAGAACATACGTGTACTCCCCGTCGTGATCGCTGGCGTAATCCGTGTACACCGCCACAATCGATGAGTCGGCCTTGTTGGGAATCTTCCCAATCAAGCCCTCCTGAAAGAGGCGCATCCACATCTTGCCGATCACTCCGTCCGGCGTCATCTCTTTGGCGTTGCTAGTCCGCGCTGAGATACCGATTACCGTGGACCCATCCTGCTGAACGACCTTCGGATTCATCGCCTCTCCTTTCAGTTTCTTGAGCCGCTCGACGGCATTATTGTTTTTAGCATTCAGTTGCAGCGACTTTTCATAGTTCTGGATCGCCAGGTCCTTCTGCCCCACTTTTGCGTAAGCCTCGCCGAGGCTGTCGTACACGTTCGACGACTGCGGATACTCCTGCGCATTCTTCTGGAACACCGTGACGCCGTCGGCCTCTTTGCCGCCATACAACAGTCGATACCCAAGCGAATTCAGCATGAACTCATTGACCTTGGAACTGTCCTGTCGTTTCAAGGCGTCGTACTGCGTAAGGGCTGCCGACGTTCCCCTGAGGTTCGCAATCAGAAGCAACTGGTCGGCGGGATCGTCCTGCATCTTGTAGTTCCAGCTGTACTCCTTAGCTACTCGCTTTAGAACCTCGGTCATCAGGGAAATGCCGTTGTCGGAATCTGCCATAAGGACGATCCCGCTGCCGGTATCAGCGTTCATGGTCAGCAGCGCTTGAAATCCTTCGTCAGCGCCGTTATGGCCGAACTGCCCCGGATTGTCTTTTTCCAGGAAAAGTCCAAGCCCGACTTCGTTCATCACAGGCGTGAGCATTTGCTGCGTCATATTCTGCGAGAGGATGTGATTCGCCTTCCCCTGTTTCGAGAGCGCGATCTCAATGGCAAACTTCGCCAGATCGGTTGGGGTGGTCCACAATCCGGCGGCGGCCATTTCTGGATAGACATGCCACTTCCCGTGCACTGGCTTCCCATCCGCGTACGCCCCACCGGCGGTCATTGCCGCGCGCGCCGCAGGAAGCGGCTGCTCATAGCTGCTGTTGCTCATCCCGATCTTGTCGAGCACGGTCTCGCGCATCTGGGCAGGGAAGGGCTTGCCAGCAACCTCCGTGATTAGCAATTGCTCGATGGTGACTCCGCCTCCCGAATACCGCCATTTCGTACCCGGCACAGTGTCCACCCGAACCGGCTCCGTATTGGCCGGACGCTCTCCATCAAGCACCTGCACAATCGAAGGCTTCAGCGCATCCACGTCATAGCCAGGGAACCCATGCACGGTCGTCCCAGCGGTATGGCTCATCAGCCGTCTCAGCGTGACCTTCTCTGTCTTCGTGAAGTCGTTCTCTGGAAGCTTCCATGTTTTGAGTTTCCGATTTATGTCTTCATCGAGCGAAAGCTGCCCATGTTCGACAAGATACAGAGCAGCTGTTGCCGCTACCGGCTTGCTGATCGATCCTGCTTGAAACAGCGTCGTCGTGGTCACCGGAGTCGTCGATCCCGTTTCGATTACGCCATATGCCTTCGCATCCACAATCTTGTAGTTCTCGATAATGGCGAGGCTCAGCCCGGGCACATTGAGCGCCTTCATCAGATCCGTCAGGCTAATCATGGACGGGGCCTGCCCAGCCGATCCGGGCAATTCGAGCGCAACCTGCTCCACCTTTTGCAGCCGCGCGGATGTTGGTTCCGAGGCGGCATAAGCCCTCCGGAAGCCGCCAGAGGAAGCCCCAGCACACGCGAGAATGACTGTGAGGAGAGTTACGAGTCTCTTAGATGACGAGGAGAGTTGCCGCATTAAGGACTTCCTTTCAGCTTAGGCTCTAAGGAATGCTGCTTATTGGACTTTGTTCAGGAATTCCGCAATATCCGGCCCAGTCCAATCCACCGCGCCGAGAAACTTTCTCCGCATTGCGCCGTTACGATCAATGACATAGGTCTCCGGAAACTTGAACGTTCCATACATGTTGGCGCTCTTCTGTGAAGGATCGCGCACCGTAATCAAGTTCACGTTGTGATCTTTCAGAAACTGGTGATATGCCTTTTCGTCTACATCTACACTTACCGCGAGAACGGTGATGCCCTTGGCCCGCATGCGCCGCTGCATCTCGATTAGCGACGGCATCTCCTCCACACAAGGCGGACACCACGTGGCCCAGAAATTGAGCACCACGACCTGCCCCCGATACTTGCTGAGAGTCAATGTCCGATCGGAATCCTGAACGGTAAAATCCGGAGCCGCAGCCCCGATGCGAGGCGGTCGCGTCCCGCTGTAGCAAGCTGAGAGCCCAACCAACAGGAACGCAATCGCAATATAGGGAAGAGATGTAAGCCGTCGCACGCAGCTATAATAATAGCCTCGCAATCATACGGATGGGGCTTCACGTGCGTACGTGGAACTGCAGTCCTTCAGCACGGGCGTCAGGGTTCTAAATGAAATGAGGCTCTAGCCTCAGTGGTACGCGGATTTCGATACATGACCGAGACCTCGCCATTTTCCGGGCCGCAAGTTTCCGTCATCATTCCCGCTCGGAACGAAGAAGCCAACCTTCAATCCTGCCTCCAATCTCTCGTCTCTCAATCTGGGGCTTCCTTCGAAATCATCGTTGTCAACGATCACTCCACGGACCGCACAAAAGAAATCGCCCGATCTTTCGAAGCGGTTCGCGTGATCGAAGCCGGACCTTTGCCGGGAGGATGGACCGGTAAGAACAACGCCGTCACCACCGGAGCGCGCGCCGCGCAAGGCAACTGGCTCCTGTTCACCGATGCCGATACGGTTCATCTCCCCGGATCGCTGGCCCGCGCCCTGAAAGAGGCCGAAGAAGATCACGCGGATATGCTCTCCTATTCGCCGGAGCAGATCGCCGTTACCTTTTGGGAAATGGCCGTTCTGCCCGTGGTCTTCGCGGAATTAGCTCGCCAGTATCCGCCGAAGAAAGTCAGCGATCCCAAGTCTCCCGAAGCGGCCGCCAACGGCCAGTACCTCCTGATCAAACGTGAAGCGTACGACACCATCGGAGGCCACACCGCTGTGGCGACCAGCATCCTGGAAGACGTCGCCCTGGCCCGCACTGCCAAGGCAGCAGGGAAGAGAATTCGGTTTCGCTACGCCGCCGACGCCGTCCGTACCCGCATGTATCGCAATTTCCGCCAACTCCGCGAAGGCTGGACCAAGAACCTCGCGTTGCTATTTCCGAACCCAGGCAGACTTGCGCTGAAGACGTTCGCACTTTGGACCAGCCTCTGGGTCGTGATAGCCGCCACGGAAACTTTGTTTCGGCCTTACTGGACGGGCAGTTCTGGTGTCATGGTGTTCGTCTATTTATGCCAGCGACTGCGGCGTTCGAACTTCAGGTCCGACGGCCTAATCAACGGTGCCCTCTTCGGAATGCCCATGTTCGCTTACCTTCTCCTTCGTTCGCGCCACGCCCACGCACGCGGTGATGTATCTTGGAAAGGGCGAACGTACCAACCGAAATCGAATTCAGATTCAGCACCTCAGGAGACTTCAGTTCCCACGGGAAAACTCGCATGAAGAGAGCCGTCACCCTCACCTTGCCAATCTTCGTCGTCGCGCTCTGGGCCACAGTTCGGATTCATGCCGCTTTTCCGGAGGACGAACCCCATTTCACCAACACGACCATCGAGTCGGGCTCCCGACTGGGTCCCCTGAAACTCGGAGACACTCGCGACCGCGCTCTCGAACTGTTCCCAAAGAAAGATATTGATCAGGAATGGGAGGACCCTTGCGGTACCACGCTCGACTGGGTCGACAATACCAACAGCATGGGCCACGGAGACGTCTACGTCCGTCTCAATAAGAAGGGAAGAATTTTCCAGATTGAATCTTCGACCACACGGTTTCAGACGGCTGAAGGCATCACCACCTTCGAGTCTCCCGAGAAAGTCGCGGAAGCCTACAAAGATATCCGTTCCTTCGTCCTGCTGACGCCGCCAAGCCCAGCGCTAGGCTCTCGTCCCCTGGTGTTCTGGATCGACAAGAAGAAGGGAATCGCCTTCGCTTTTGCCTACGACCGTCCCCACCGCAAGCGGTATGTTTATAAAGTGATCGTTTTCGAACCTAATAAGGAATTCTGCCCCGAACAGGAAAAGACAAACTCGAACAAATGGCAGCCCATCAGGCCAGGCGCGCTCGAGCCTCCGGTCGATCTAAGCCCTGAATCGCAATGAGACGAGACACTATCTAACCTGTTGGATCCTGTCGATAGCCGCGCAGGTCCGTGGCCAGGAAGTTAACTTAGAGCTATGGTCTATTTAACTCGTAAAGCCGAATTCTCCGCCTCGCACTTCTATCACAATCCGGATTTTACTCCGGAAGAGAACCTCCGCCTCTTCGGCAAGTGCAATAACCCGAACGGACATGGCCACAATTACACACTGGAAGTAACGGTGAAAGGCGAAGTAGATCCGCGCTCTGGATTCGTAGTTGATCTGAAGAAATTGAAGGACATCATGAACCGGGAGGTCCTCGACGCTATGGATCACCGATTCTTGAACAAAGAAGTCCCCGAATTCTTCACGCGAATCCCTACGACGGAGAATCTGGCCATCGCCGTGTGGCAGCGCCTCACACCGAAACTCCAGCAAGCCCGCCTGCACCGCGTGCGTGTATACGAAACTCCAGACCTGTTCGTAGATTTTTACGGAGAGGAATAGCCATGGAATTGCGATGAAAGCGTACCTGACCCGTCGCTATCTCTTCTCCGCCTCTCACCGCCTGCACAGCGCGGACATGTCACCCGAGGAGAATCTCGCCACCTACGGTAAATGCAACAATCCCCACGGACATGGCCACAACTACACGCTCGAAGTGACGGTCAGCGGCAAAGTCGACCAGTCCACCGGCATGGTCTGCAACCTGGTCGACCTCGACGAATGCGTCAGGAAAGAGGTCCTCGACCGCTATGACGTGCAGAATTTGAATAATCTTCAAGAATTTGCTGTAACCGTTCCCACCACGGAAAATCTATGTATTGAGGTCTACGAAATATTGCAGCGTACCTTTCCTTATGCGCATCTGGAAAGAGTGAGATTGGAAGAAACCATGATGAATTCCTTCGAATACACTGGAGAGAATGTAGGCGCAAAATAGGAGTTGTCATTTGAGGCATGTGGGCCTCAGGATCTATGCATTTTGCCACCGGTTGCAAGAACGCGCACGAAGAAAGGGAAGCCGCGGACCCTTACCTATGAAACCAGCCGAGCTAGAGAAATCAAAGGAAGTCCCGACCCTGACCAGCGCCAGTTACGAAGACCTGGTCCGTGAAATGTTGGTTCGCCTGGGCGAAGATCCTTCTCGCGAAGGGCTCTCAGCCACCCCTGCGCGCGTCCACAAGGCCATGAAGTTCCTGACCAAGGGATACGACGAAGATCCCGAGGCCCTGCTCAAAGGCGCTCTCTTTACCGTTAATTATGACGAGATGGTCATCGTGAAAGATGTCGAGATGTTCAGCCTGTGCGAGCACCATATACTGCCGTTCTTCGGAAAAGTGCATGTTGCGTACATCCCGAATGGCAAGGTAATCGGGCTCAGCAAGGTCCCGCGACTCATCGAGCTATTCTCGCGCCGCCTTCAGATTCAGGAGCGTTTGACCACGCAAATTGCGGAGACGATCCAGAAGGTGATCCAACCCCAAGGGGTCGGAGTCGTCATCGAAGCCCGCCACCTCTGCATGATGATGCGTGGCGTCGAGAAGCAGCACTCGGCTGCGGTCACCAGTTCGATGCTGGGCTGCTTCCGCGAGGAGCAGGAAACGCGCTCCGAATTCCTCTCCCTGATCCGACAACGGCCGAATGGCGTCTAGAGTCGGGTCATTATCCTCTTGGGCGGTGGATTGGAACGACGTTCCGGTTGTTCGCCGGTGCAGGGACCTGCCCCTATTGCTGCGCCGCAAGCCCAATCTTCCTGTGAGCAAGTAAATTCGCTACCTCCCAAGCGCACCTGGCATTGTGCGATGAATCACTGACAAAGAAAGGCTCTCAAACTAACCTTCACAGGGTAGTTCATATCCAACGGCACTCTTCATCCCACCGGGGTGCCAACTGTCGCGATCGTCTTTCGCGGCAAACAAAAGAGAGGAGGTCCCCCGTGCCCCTCGATAGCCTGGAATTCCGTACATCCCTGCAGAGGTTGCTCGTCGGGCTCATATTGATCCTTGTTCCCCTCACCGTGTTCGGTTTTTATGTCACGCTGCAAGGGGACAATCACATTCGCCAGGTAAGCGGCGAGAACATTCGGTCTCTCACTCTCACGGCGGCGGAGTCAACTTCGGAGTTCATCGCCGCATCCGTCAAGGACGTCAGCTTCTTCGCCAATGCTCCCGGGCCGGTTCAGGCGGTCAGCGCAGCCAATCGGCAGTACGAGCATCTGTCGGAAGATGCGGCGCTCACAAAAGTCACCGACATTGACCAGACATGGGACACTCCCGCGACCGACCGGCTCTCTGTCCAGATACTCACCTCTGATTTGGCTCGGACCTTGCGCCGTATGCGCGAACTTAATCCCACGCTTCTAAAGGTCGCCGTTGCCGATGTGAACGGAGCCACTGTTGCCGCTACGGACAGGCCTGCGCACTACGCGCAAACGGACCGCGAGTTGTGGCAAGGGGTATCTGCCGGAGGACGTGGCGCCATCCGCGTTTCTGACTTGCGTTATGACGATCAGAGCCAGCGTTATTACCTCAGCATCGCCTATCCAATCTTGCAGGAGGGTACTGGGCGATTTATGGGTGCGGTCACAGCAACCGTTGACATGTCGCCGCTGTTTGCCCAACTGAACCGCCACCAGATGGGACGCACCGGACGGCTCCTTCTCCTGCGCGATGACGGAACTGTCATTGAGGCGCCCGGCATCACGCCTTCCATGAAGATGAAATCGGAGGAGTATGTGGCCATCCGGGACGCTCTCGGCACTGTGCAGGGCCGGGGCGCGGGCTATCTCTATGCTACCCTCTCGAACCGAGAGTCGTACTTGATCGCCTTTGCCGATACCGGGTTGAAGGAAGCGTACCCGAACTTGCCATGGATCGTTCTGGCCAGTCAGGATGCGAGTGAAGTCACGGCTGCTGTCCACAGCACGACGGTGTTTGCTTTGCTGGTCATGATTCTAGCCTTGTTGCTGCTATCGCTGTTGGCGGCTTACGTATTTCTGCATCGCAAGCAGGAATTGGAGGACATTGAAACCCACGAAGACAAGGAGAAACTGCACCCGATTGCAGTGTAAAGAATGACATCCGGGGTAAAAGCTGAATGGACCTTAGCCGCTACCGGATGTTCAGGTCAGCGTAGTGCGCGAAGCCGGAAAGCGCTACTTCGTCATTGCCCGGTATGTAGAAGCCGAACTTGCCCTGGCTGAGATTCGCTGCGGGCTGCGTCCAGCGATCGACTACGGTCCAACTGTCCCCGTGCCTGATCTGGTGCACGATTTCCGTCGGGCTTACGCGGATGTGAAGGGCGCGGAAACTTTTCTTGTCACTTTTGTCCGGTATTTTTATCGTGTCCGTTTTCTGCCCGTTGCGAATGACGGTCCGGTAGAAGTTATTGTCATCCATCTGGAAGAGGACGTAGTTCTGGGGGTCGATGTAGTTGAGCACCCATTGCAGGAGGTGCCCCTTGCCAGGCATCGCGGAAAATACGAACGTACCCGAGGCCGGAACGACTCCGTAAAGGACGAAGTCCCCACCTTTGTGAACGAAAGAATCTTTCTCCTGTTTCCACGCTCCAGTGTCATCCCACTTCGACATACTGGTCGGAGCGAGCGACAAATCCAAAGTTTTTGATTGCCCGGCGACGACTTCGAGCGTGGACGAGCGCGTGTACCTATCGGCAGTTCGCGCGGTAAGCGTGTAGGTGCCGGGAGCAAGGTTCAGCGGCACGCCACTGCTTACGATTGTCAGATGGTCACCTTTCACCAGTGCAACTTTGGCGTCAGCGGGTGAGAAGGTAATCTTCAATTCGCCAGGAGCGGCTTCCAGCGCGGTTTCCGCAGTCGCGAGAGATATGGCTGTTCCCGCAACGAAGTGTCTCTGGAACTGCCTGGCCTTGTATCCTGCTTTGCTGAGTTCGACGGTATGGTCTCCGGGGGTGACGCTGGAGACGGATAGCGTTCCATCGGGCTGAATGGTGCCAACGGGAGTTTGATCGATAAGAACCGCGGTTCCGGAAAGGCCGCCTTGGAGAGTAAGCGAGCCGAGCCGAGGCTGGGGTTGGAGATTGAAAACAAGTTTAGCTTCTTCGCGTTTGCGAATTTGAACCGTTTGCTGCGGAGGATCCTGAAAGCCGGCCTTCGAGACTTGTACAACGTAGTCCTTGAGTTCAAGGTTCGACAGGCGCAGTTGGCCGGCGTGCGTGACTTGCGGTTGAAGCTTTCCGTTGAGAAAAACCTTCGTGTCGTCTTGACCGGCAATAACTAGCAAGGTGCCCAAGTCGCGGACGGATTCGACAGGCGGGTGATCACCACCGGTAAGTTTTGCAGCGCCTGTATCGGAAGAAGGGGAAGATCCAGGCGGAGATGATTCGGGAATCGTTTCCGTGGGGGCGGCCACCGGGCCGGGGGCAGAGATGGTGGGCGGCGATGCGACTGGCGCAGAGACGCTGGGAACGGCTGATGAGGTCTTCGCCACTGGCGGGGCGTGATGTTTGCGCATGAAGAGAAAGGTCGCTGCGAGTAGGATTGCTGCGGCGGCGAAGCCGATGATCAACGTTGTGGAACTCGACTTCGGCGCCGATTTTGGCCAGGAAGACGGAGTTGTGACCGGGGGCGTCGCCGGAGAGGCATTGGTGGCCGAAGTGATTGTGGGTGGCGGCGAGTCCATTCGTTTTCTTGCCGTGGACGTCGCAGTGCTGCGCGGAACCTCGCTTGCGGCAGCAATGTTCGGCGGAACAACATCACTCGAAGTGTTTGCGGGCGGAATCGGCTTAGGCGTAACCGAACTCGGTGGGCTCTGGCTCGGTAGATCCGGACTTGCCGAGAGGGAACTTGACGCAACCGAACTGGCAGGCAGCAGCGGAGTCTTTGGAGGGCCGGGGCGCGGGACGTGAAAAATGATCGCTGCCCCTTTGCTCCGCGACGGTGCAGTTGGCCCTTCGTCGGGGGCCAATCCGAGCTTGTTCAGAAGGCCATTAGCCAGGGATAACATCTCTCCATCCGTCCAATATTTGGCGGCCATCCCCTGTATGCGCTCAGCTAATGCTTGTTTTGCCGCAAACTCCGCGGCCCCAATTTCAAGTTCCATGCGCCGCAAGTCTTCCAGATCGCGCCGGCGGGCCTGGCGGCGCCGCGCGCCTTGGTCGCGCTGGATTGAATCCTGAATTCCAAGCAGCTTGGGATCCTCGGGATGAACCGCCAATCCTTCTGCAACCCAAGCCAAGGCTCCGAACAGATCGCCGGAGGACTGCAGCTTGCTCGCTTGCGTAACCCAGGGTTCCACCGAGCTTGCTGTTTTTTGATCAACGATTTGTGCAAGGATGGTTTTGGCCGTGGGATGCGCGGGGTTCAAGCTGAGCGCCTGGTTGGCCAGCTTCTCTGACTCCAGCCAATCAGTTTCTGCAATGGATTGCGCGTGTTCCACCAGAGCATTTGCGAGAATGGCGCGGGCAAGAGAGTTGTTCTTGTCGAGCTCGTAGGCTTGGCGTAGCAACTGAATGGCTTCAGCGCTTTTCTGCCGGGCGAACAAGTCTTGGCTTTCGGTGATAAGGCGGTCAGCTTCCGCCTTGCGCTTGATCCCATCCTGAGCGCGCTTTTCCAGTCCGGACAACTCCGCATCGTTGTGGAATTCGGCGGCTTCCCCTCGCAACAAATCCAAGGCGCGGGAGTAGGAGCCGGATCGCAGGCTGCCCTTGATCTGCTCAACAAGCCGCGCCTTGGGCTCAGTGCGGGTTTGTTGGTCGCGTTCTGTCTCCAAGCGCTCTCCCTCAACGTTAGAAGCCGGCCAAAACCTCTCATTCGATGACAGAAAGCTCGGGTTCTGTCCGCTGGACGAATTTGTCCTCTCGTCACCGATTACTCAAATGTAAAAAAGCCGCACGAAGACAGCGATGCCCAACCGTTTGCACGGATCAATGAAGTCTAGAACGCCCCGATCTGCGCGCAAACGTTACTGATGTACTCTGGAAACGCGGGTATAGGACGGAGCCTCCAACACTTGGGCGGCTACCCGGGGGCTGGGGCTGGCTACCGGCGCCGTCGAGCCTGGTCCAGCTAGCTCCCAGCCGCTCTCCACCGCTATACTGGCCATATGTCTGGGGATTCGCAAAAAACGTTCTATTTGGAGACTTTTGGCTGCCAGATGAACGTCCATGACTCGGAGAAAGTCATTGGGACGCTCATGCAGGAGGGCTATCGCCAGGTGGAGAGCGTCGAGCAGGCCGATCTGATTCTGTACAACACGTGCTCGATTCGCGATAAAGCCGAGCAAAAGGTATTTCATCGCCTTGCCGACTACAAGAAGCTTCAGAAGCAAGGAAAGAAGTTCGGCGTGCTCGGGTGCGTGGCCCAGCAGGAAGCCGAAAAGATTTTCGAGCGCGCTCCGCACGTGTCGTTGGTGTGCGGCTCAGCATCGTACACAAACCTGCCGCAAATGCTGTCGCAGTTGGAAGGGAAGTCCGCAATCCAGAACTCCGGAGTTCGGGAGTCGGAAGCCGCCAGACATGTTGCCAATCCCCTGGTCCGTATCACTGGGCTGGACGATCGCCAGACTGACAAGTGCTTCGAAACCGAATATACGGCCCGCACCAACCCGCATCGCGGATACATCACGATCATCGAAGGTTGTGACAAGTTCTGCGCCTACTGCGTCGTTCCGTTCACGCGTGGAAAAGAACGCAGCCGCACGTCGGAATCGGTACTCGCCGAAGCGCGCCAGATGGCCGATTCCGGCTATACCGACATTCAGCTGCTTGGGCAAAATGTGAATTCGTATAAGGATCCGCAGGGCAAGAAATCCTTTGCGGAGTTGCTCGCTTCTGTCGGAGAAGTTCCGGGAATCCGGCGAGTGCGTTTCACCACCTCGCATCCACGCGACTTCGGACGCGATATCGTGCAAGCGATTGAGTCCGTATCCACGCTATGCGACCACGTGCATCTGCCCGTTCAGAGCGGCTCGACCCGCGTGCTCGATGCCATGCAGCGTCTTTATACTCGCGAACAATATCTCGAACGCATCACATGGATGAAGGCCTCCAAACGCGAAATCAGCATCACAACAGATGTGATTGTGGGGTTCCCGGGAGAGACGGAGCAAGACTTCGAGCAAACCTTGAACCTGCTTGAGGAAGTAGGCTATGACGGCGTGTTCACCTTTAAGTATTCCGCGAGGCCCAATACGCCATCTCGGAACCTGGAGGATGCGATCCCGGAGGAAGAGAAATCGCGCCGCCTGGAACTTCTGATGACAAGCAAAAAGACATCCAACTATCCCGCTATAAGAAGTACATCGGGACTATCTCTGAAGTGATGGTTGAAGCTCATAATGAACCAAAGGCCCAGTGGATTGGGCGCACTTCGCAAAACAAAACGCTAAACTTCACTGCCTCGGACGGCATCAGTCCTCTGATCGGAAGCTACGTTCAGGTACTGGTAACGCGCATCTTTCCTAACAGCCTCGCAGGCGAACTGGTGGTATAAGGAGATTTCGGAGGTCACGATGGAAGTCGAAATGACAATCCGCGGCCTATTGATGGACCCCGTCAGCAACATGCCCATAGTTATCTTGAAGGATGTGGGTGGGGAGACTGTGTTGCCGATATGGGTCGGAGTTTACGAGGCGAATGCGATTGCGCTGGAGATGGAGAAGGTTTCGACTCCGCGGCCAATGACTCATGACCTCATCAAGAATGTCCTGATGGGATTGGAGACGCAGGTCCACAAAATAGTCGTGACTGAGTTGAAGGAAGATACCTTTTACGCGGTTATCTGGCTGGAGCGTGGTGGCGAGGTGATCAGCATTGATTCGCGTCCGTCGGATGCTCTGGCGCTGGCGCTTCGGGTGGATTGTCCAATTTTCGTGGACGAGACTGTTTTGAAGACCTCGAAACTGGCGGCGAACATGTCAGATCGGGTTACGAGCGACGAACTGCGCAAGTGGCTCGAGGGACTGAACGACGAGGACCTCGGCAGATACAAGATGTAGGAAAGCAGCCTCAGCGCTGAACCGGCAATGCAGGGCCTGCTCCGGTTTTGCGACGAAGTTGGTGTATTCCCAAGGCGATCCCCACCTAGGCAGGAAGCTTGCGCTTCCGGACTTCTGTATTTCCGAACAGCATATCAAACAGAGGCAGGAAGACGTTATACCGGCTGTTGGGGATATCATGATGGCTCATGTGATACGCGCGAGCAGACTGAAGCCCAGGTGGAAGCCAGCCGTCCATGTGAATCCGCCAGTGGATTTCCTCAGCCGCAATCAAGTAAACCGTCCAACCAATAAAGATTCCCGGCAGAAAGCCTCGCAGTCCGAGCAGAAAAGCAATCGGCAACGCTACAACTGTATTGATGGCGAACAGCAGGACAACATTCATCGGGGAACTGATCAGTGCCACGTGTTCTGCTTGGTCGGGAGTACCGGTGTGCGCATGGTGCTCGAGGTGTCCTGAGCCGTGCGGGTTGCGAGGCCTGTGTAGCAGCCAGCGATGATACGAATACTCGAATGCATTCCCCCAGACTAGACCGATGGTGAGCCCAAGCAGCCAAAGTCCCCAACCGGGTGTCCAACCATGAGAAGGGGAATAAAAGCTCAGCAGCAGCGCAGGTAATGCTCCGCATAAGATTGCGGCAATTGCGTTATTCGCTTCTTGACCCGTCCCTGCCGGATGGTAATCTCGCGCAGTTCTATCGGCGTCGCCATAGACGGATGCTGGTAGGAATGCCTGGTAGCCATTATAGGCGTGACTCGGGCCTATCGAGTCTGGCTCAAATGTGGGATGGATCCGGTTATGCGTTTGCGGTTGATCCAGAGTAGTGAGCACCACCAAAAAGCGGCTGCCCAGGCTTCGTGATGTTCGAAGCCTGGGCAATCGTGCTGTGGAGGCTGGAGATTTTCTCGAGTTCGGTTTAATCCGCCGCCATTGTTCCAATGGAGCGCAATCGCAAACTATCCGTGAGATCAACAATCCCGTGAGGTGCGGACTGGTTCTGGAAGCCGCCGTAGCGGGTGAGTGTTTGGGCAGTTTCCTCCACTCGGCTTAACCATGCATGAGGTCGAGTGGAGAATCGACGAACTATAAAATGCTTGAGGCGCGAGTTGGGAAAAATCTCCCGACGTAGGCAGCAGAAAAGCCCAGGCTTCGAACAGCACGAAGCCTGGGGCAGCCGTTTTCGTGGTAGCGTCCTCGCGGGGGAGTCTGGGCCAGCCCCCCGTCACAAGTCCACCTAGTCGTTACTGACTCCATTTCTCAGGTTCGATTCCATTCAGCTGGGTAAAGATCGTCAGCGTACCTTGTTGCCAGAACACCGCCAATTGAAAATGCGCAATATATTCTTTCCCGCGCTCGTTTCTTAGATAGATATCGTACGGAAGGTACATCTGTGATCCTCGCTTTACGAGCTGCGAGAGCTGGCTATAAAGAGAATCCGCCCCGAACCTATAGCCCGCATTAAGCGAAAGCACCTGTGCGCCGTTGAAGAGTATCGGCTTACCGTTTGCTAGTTTGCTTCCCCATAGTTCGATATTGGTGCGCCCGGTGTTCAGAATGTTGAACTCCTTCGTTGTCGGCACGAAAGAACCGGCAACTGACGGCTCGTAAAACAGATCGAGTTGATCTTGCAGGACCTTTACCGTAGCCGAGCTGCTCGCCGATACGTCTTGCAAGATTTTCGCTTGTTTATCTATGACCTTGCCTTGGCTCCATCCGAGCACTATCTCCATGCCGATCAACCCAATAACAATCAGTTCCAGAACAAGATCACGCCTCGCTATCGAATTGTCGTGGCGGCGGTCCATTTCGGTCATATAGAACTGTGCTTCCAGAAGGAGCGCGGGTTTATCCAGCCCTCCCGTAGTTGGGTCTTGGTATTCACTGAAGCGGCTTTTTGCTTCCCGCGTTAGATCGGTCAGTTTTGCTTTCTCAAATTCTTCAAATCTCATATCTTCCTTTCGGCACTCCCCCAGCGTTTTTCCGTGGACGCGCTACCATTAACACAAACCCCACCCTGAATCCATGCCTCCATAGTGGGTTCAAGGCTGTGGGCGGAATCAAACCGGGAGAGGTGGGAGGGTTAGGAAAGGGTTGACTAGCTGCGGCGTCCCTCACTCCGTGCTACTATCCCCGGTTGGACACCGCGCCTCGATGATCAATTGGCACGATCCGATCTCCGTCTGGACAGTCGTCGGTACCGGTGCCAGCGTCGCCGGCCCGGGAATCAGCACCTAGTAAATCCATAGTACAGAGCGAATTGTCCCTTTCGTGGCGAGGCGTTGCTGACCTCGCTGGAAGCCGCATGTTTCATGTTTATTGATTAGAAGAGATGGTGCGCCCTGAGAGATTCGAACTCCCGACCTTCTGGTTCGTAGCCTTTTCACAGTCGTTGATACGGCGCAACTTACGAACCATTTTGAACAGTCCATTGGACCCAACTTGGACCCAAGTAAGTGACCATTGATATTTGTGACTCCGCCCCACTATCACACACCGTCAGCAAGTGGCCTAGCAGTCACTGGGAGTGCGTTTAATTCCTCAGATGCCCTGTGAGATGGTTCTGCCAACAGAAAGCCGCTAGATCGCCTCTGTACAAACCCGATTACCTCCGAAGTAAGTGCCTCTGAAGGCGTAGGCGTAGAATGACTCGCATGAGAGCCTACACCGTCATATTCCTCATGTTTGGTGTGCTTCTGAGATGCGCCGCACAAAACCCAGATCAGTACAATCGACATCAATACCGTTTTGATGGAAACAACTTTCCTGATCACGGGGCCATCCGCAAGGTTTGGTGAGGAGCATAAGGAACGCTGTTGGCACTGGGTTTGTTATCTCTCGATCCAAAGGAACTAGCTATCAGCCTGTGCTTATCACCGCCAAACACGTATTTGAGGATATTAAGGGGGATGCCGCTACCTTAAAGCTCAGAAGTAAATCTGGTGCTCATGTCGTTATCAAAGATGTGCCAGTCAAAATTCGCGAGAACGGTAAACCTCTCTATTTATCACATGCGACGGAGGATGTTGCCGCTATCGATTTGACTCAATCAGACGAATCTCTGCTAGCCAATACTGAACGCCTAGGTCTGAACTTCTTGGTATCGGATGATTACCTTCAAAGTATCGAGATTCATCCGGGAGATGAGATGTTGACCCTCGGTTTTCCTTTCTGTCTAGGTGCCAATGATGCAGGGTACCCTATTCTGCGAAGCGGCAAACTTGCGTCGTACCCGATTTTCCCCACGAAGATATTTAGTGAGCCGTTGTTTGATTTTCGCGTATACCCCGGAAATAGTGGAGGACCTGTTTACTTTTCATACCCTAACCGGACGGTTAGAGGCGACTTCAGGATCGCGAAAATATATCGAGGACTATTTGGCATGGTTGTCGAGAAAGCAGGCCCGCAGCAGGGAACGGACCCAGAAATTGGAATCATCGTTCCTGCGGTATTCATACGGGAACTGGTGGAACAGCTATCGGAAACAGATTCAAAAGGTAACGCCTCTCATTGAGAAACAGATCCGAGAGGTCCGAATTCGACAGACAATCAAAGTCACTATTCCCACTCACCGATAGACAGGCCCGCATGTCATCCGAGAGACATTGCCACTGACGCCAGTGGCCACTAGCGCCAAATGTGAGCCAAAAGTGATGTAAAGCATACTTGACATGCAATGCTCAGGAGAATGCTATGCCCACCCGCACGGCAATTCCCGCGCACGATCATGTCCACAGCGCAGCGCGCGCGCGCCGCAAAATGCGTGTCTAAAGGCATCGCAGCCGCATCGCATTTTCGTTCTAAATTTTAGAAAGCGATCTGCCCTCCCGTATGGCAGCGCGATTGCTCGGTACAAAATAAAACGGCAGAGCATCGCTGCCCTGCCGTTACACTGTACCGCTGTGCTGCTACGCTGTCGCGACCTTGGCCCGTTTCACGATCAGCGCATCGGGCTTGGCTCTGTTATTGGACCCAAGATCAGCACTTTGGACCCAAAACGGAGGCTGGGAATTTCTCGGCAACTGCTTGAAGAATGGTGCGCCCTGAGAGATTCGAACTCCCGACCTTCTGGTTCGTAGCCAGACGCTCTATCCAGCTGAGCTAAGGGCGCATTCTGACGAAGGATGGAACTGAAAATCGATTATAGCGAAGAAATCGTTTTGCGGAAATTGCAGGGGATGTTCCGTCCTGAAATCGGGCTCCATCCGCCGGAATTCGATGACCTCTTTTCAACAGTCGACCTTGGCCCTTTTGTTGCCTTGGACCCCGAAGTAAATCTTGCTCCGTCGGCGGCAAATCCTACAGAGCCCCAAATCCAGCATCCCGTATTTTCAATGACTTAGCTACGGCACGCCGCTTGCTTTAGTGTATGGCAGACGAAGTGGCGCGCAACGGGGTGCTTCAGAGAATAACTTCGGCCAGAGGTTTTCTGTGAGCACCCCTTGCTTTATCGCGCCAGGTCGTCGGCCCTCCCCACCCTCGTTATTCTCCCAAGTCAGTTGTAGATAGCGGCCAAGCCGCGTCCAAACCGGGCTCTGGCTCAGCGTTCATTACTCAAAGCTCACTGCTCCCTACGCGAGCGCCATCGGTTCCCGCACATCGATCCCCGCCTGCCGCAATAGCTTCGCCACGGCATCCTGCTTCATGCGCGACGCGTCGTAGAGCACCCGGACGGTCCTCTCTTTTTCATTGAACCGGACGCGCTGGATCCCATACACCTCGCGCATGCCGTCGATCGCCCGCAGTTCGTTTTCCCCAGGCAGCGTCTGGTAGCTGAAAACCACCTCCAGGTAGGTCATCGCTCGGAACCCTTCTGTATGATGAATTTGGACTTCCCGGGCCATTCTGCCGGGTGAATCCAATATAGACGATCAGCAATCGAACCGAACAGATCATCGGGTTCAAGTCGGAGGCTAACGTCGAATCTGAAAGCAACAAGGCTCGAATTTGAGCTTAATGACGGAGCACGAGAATCATGCTAGAGCCGCGAAGCGGCGCAAGAATGCAGCCAATGGCGCAAGCCATGGGTCGGTGGTAACAGGTGTAAGCGCCGGAGGGACGAAAGAAACGTCCCACTGATTATGACTGAAATCGATGGACTCCAAGACTATTCCAACTCTTGAACGCGACCCCGTCTGCGGGATGAACGTCAACCCCGCGACCGCCAAATACACTGCCGAACACGCAGGCAAGAAATACTACTTTTGTTGCGGACATTGCGCCGACAAATTTCTCGCGCATCCCCAGGCATTTCTGAACAAACCTGCCTCGGCATTAGTTTCTTTAGGTGCGCCAGCGAAACTATCCGCATCAGAATTGGTCACTCTGGGTGCGCCCCCGGCATCGGCTTCGGGATTGACTGCCACGCCGCATCGCGACCTTGTCTGCGGAATGAACGTAAATCCCGCCACGGCGAAACACGTTCACGAATACGCAGGCAGGAAGTACTACTTCTGTTCGGCAGGTTGCGTAGAGAAGTTCAAAACGTCGCCAGAAAAATACCTGACCCATGCAGCACCTGTGATGCCCGTGGCAGTGAGCACAAGCCGAAAGCCGGCAGCCGGAGGTGCGACGTACTACGTCTGCCCCATGTGTCCCGAGGTCCGCGAGACGAAGCCGGTCCCATGTCCCTCGTGCGGTATGGCGCTCGATCCGGAGAATCCGCTCCCTGCCACCCGTACCGAATACACGTGTCCGATGCATCCGGAGATCGTCCGGCCCGAGCCCGGATCGTGCCCGATCTGCGGCATGGCTCTGGAGCCGCGCACGGTGACGGCGACACAGGAAGAGAATCCCGAACTGCGTGACATGACGCGCCGCTTCTGGATCGGCGTCGTGCTCACGGCCCCACTGCTCGCGATCGCGATGGGCAGCATGCTGTGGCCAAACGAATTCATGGCAGCACTCCATATCGGCCCCGGTGATCGTTACATCGTGACACCCCAGTCGATTCTCCCCTGGATTGAGTTCATCCTCGCTAGTCCGGTAGTCCTCTGGTGTGGACTCCCATTCTTCCAGCGCTTCTGGACCTCGCTGGTGAACCGCAGCCCGAACATGTTCACGTTGATAGGACTCGGCACAGGCGTTGCCTATGTTTACAGCGTCGTCGCGACCCTGGCGCCGGGAATATTCCCCGAGTCGCTGCGCAAGATGGGCGGATATCCGGACGTTTACTTCGAAGCCGCCGCCGCGATCACCACGCTCGTCCTGCTCGGTCAGGTGATGGAACTCCGCGCCCGTAGCCGCACCAGTGCTGCCATCCGTGCACTGCTCGACCTGAGTCCGAAAACGGCCCGCGTAATCAGCGACAACGGCGAAGAAAAAGATATCCCTCTCGATCAGGTGCATCCCGGAGACAAGCTCCGTGTTCGCCCCGGAGAGAAAGCTCCTGTGGACGGCGTCGTGCTCGAAGGACGCAGCTCGGTGGACGAGTCGATGATCACCGGCGAATCCATCCCCGTCGAAAAGGAGCAGAACAGCAAAGTCATCGGCGCGACCATCAACGGCACTGGATCATTCGTCATGCGCGCGGAACGCGTAGGCTCCGACACGCTGCTAGCCCGCATCGTGCAGCTCGTTGGACAAGCTCAGCGCAGCCGCGCCCCTATTCAGCGCCTTGCGGATCGCGTGGCCGCATGGTTTGTGCCCACGGTTGTCGCCATTGCAGTCATTACTTTTTTCGTGTGGTTCTTCTTCGGCCCGCAGCCGCGGCTCGCCAATGCGCTGGTGAACGCAGTCGCCGTCCTGATCATTGCCTGCCCGTGCGCGCTGGGTCTCGCCACTCCGATGGCAATCATGGTCGGCACCGGACGGGGCGCCCACGTTGGCGTTCTCATTAAAAACGCCGAAGCGCTGGAAACACTGGAAAAAGTCGACACTATCATCGTCGACAAGACCGGCACCCTCACGGAAGGCAAGCCGAAACTCGCGGCTATTTCGTCGCTTCAGCCCGGCCAAGAGAATGAAGTCCTCCGCCTCGCAGCCAGCCTTGAAAAAGCCAGCGAACATCCGCTCGGAGCGGCGGTCGTCAACGCCGCGAAAGAGCGATCTCTGAAACTCTCGGATCCTTCAGAGTTCTCCTACGTTCCTGGAATGGGGATTCGCGGAACGGTGGAAGGGAAGACCATTGCCGTCGGAAACTCCGCCTTGATGTTCGATGTCGGTGCGTTCCGCCGCACGCAGGCCGCGCACTTGATGGCGAATGTTCTTGAAGGTACCAACCTTGCGGTCGCCATTGACGGCAAGTACGCTGGAAATCTGTCCGTTGCGGATCAGATCAAGTCCTCCACGCCGGAAGCTCTGCGCGGTCTCAAAGAGCAGAAGATGCATATCGTGATGCTCACCGGAGACAGCCGTGCGACAGCCGAGGCAATCGCACACAAGCTGGGCCTTAAAGACGATGAGTTCGAAGCCGAGGTGCTACCTGAACGAAAGTCGGAGGTAGTGAAGAAACTGCAACAGCAGGGAAGAATCGTTGCCATGGCTGGAGACGGCATCAATGACGCCCCCGCTCTCGCGCAAGCGAATGTTGGGATCGCAATGGGCACTGGGACCGATGTCGCGATGGAAAGCGGCGGCATTACGCTGGTTAAAGGAGATTTGACCGGAATCCTTCGCGCCCGCCGCCTGAGTCAGGCCACGATGCGCAACATCCGCCAGAATCTCTTCTTCGCCTTCATCTACAATGCCATCGGAGTGCCGATCGCCGCGGGAATCCTGTACCCATTCTTCGGAATCCTGCTCAGCCCGATCTTCGCCGCCGCCGCCATGAGCTTCAGCAGCGTTTCGGTCATCACCAATGCCCTCCGCCTCCGCAAGGTAAAACTCTGAGTTGTGGATCACACCTATCGCGCGGCACTGGCAGTTTGGGATCGCTGGACTGGTAAGATCGTAGCGTTCAGGGAGCCTAGCTTCTCCAAAACCTTGTCCGGCATCAGCGGTTGGCTGTAATAGTAACCCTGTACCTCGTCACACCCGTGGGTGCTCAAAAACAACAGCTGAGCTTCGTTTTCAACTCCCTCCGCGATGACTCTCAGGTTCAGGCTCCTCGCCATGCCGATGATGGCACTAGCAATCGCAGCATCGTCGCTGTTTCCGGGAATGTTGCGCACGAAAGACCGGTCAATCTTGAGCTTGCCGACTGGGAACTGCTTGAGGTATGCCAAGCTGGAATAGCCAGTCCCGAAGTCATCAATCGCCAACTTCACCCCCATGCATTGCAGTGAACGCAGCACGGATTGCGTTACATCTACGTTCGAGAGCAGGACGCTTTCCGTAAGTTCGAGCTCGAGATACTCGGCTGCCAGTTCTGTATCGCGTAGCACGCGCTTTACTGCTTCCTGAAAACCTTCCTGACGGAACTGTATTGCAGATACGTTCACCGCCACTGGCACCGCCGGAAGGCCTTGTTCCTGCCAGCTCTTCGCTGTCGCGCAAGCCGTTCGCAGCACCCATTCCCCGATCGGAACGATCAGCCCGCTATGCTCGGCCACCCGGATGAATCGATCGGGTGCCACCAGGCCCAACGAAGGATGTTTCCAGCGAATGAGCGCTTCCAGTCCGATCAAGCGGCCGGTCGCGATTTCCACTTGTGGCTGGTACATCAAGAACAGTTCCTTCTTTTCCAATGCCGCGCGCAAACCGTGTTCCAGCGTCATTCTCTCCATCACTTGCGCATTCATGTCCTCGGAGAAGAAGCGATATCCGTTGCGGCCATTTTCCTTCGCGGTATACATGGCGGCGTCCGCATTCTTGATCAGCGTCTCGCTATCGGCACCGTGATCGGGATAGATGCTCATGCCGATGCTGCAATTTACGTGAAAGTGACGGTCCTGGATGACAAATTCCGCGGTCATCGCGTCCATGACTCGTTCGGCAGCGATCGCAACGTCGGTCACCTCCTTCACCGCGGTCAGGGCGATCAAGAACTCGTCGCCGCCAATACGTGCGACCGTATCCTGCGCGCGCGCCCACTTCTTCAGTCGCTCTGCAACCTGCTGCAGCAGCAGGTCACCGAACGAGTGTCCCAGCGAGTCGTTGATAATCTTGAATCGATCGAGGTCCAGAAACAATAGAGCAACCCGCTCTCCGCGCCGCTTTGCGGCCGCCAGTGCTTTTTGCATTCGGTCCTGCAACAGCGTCCGATTGGCCAGGCCGGTGAGCGCATCGTAATAAGCCAGGTAGTGCACCTGTTCCTGAGCGGTCTTGCGCTCAGTAATATCCTCAATCGTGCCCTCCAGAAGAACGATGCTGCCGTCCGGATCACGTACGGCTCTTATGTTCGCTAATACCCACTTCTTCGTCCGGTCTCCCCGATAAATCTCGAGCTCAACGCCACGCACCACACCTCCTTGCGCCAGGATGCGCGTCACCTCCTCAAACCGATGCGGATTGACCAGCACTTCCTTCGCAAGATTGTGCACCTCCGCCATGAATTCCTCCGGAGATTCGTAGCCATTGATTTGAGCCAGTGCCCGGTTCAGGCTCACGGGTTGCCCATCGGGAGTCGCCTGGAAGATTCCGATTACCGCGTCCTCGAAGATCGAGCGGTACTTCTCCTCTGCGCGTCTGAGCTGCGCGTTTGCGGAAATCAATTCGGCAGTTCGATTCGCTACTGTCTGTTCGAGCTGCTGCCGATGCTGCAGCAATTGCTGATCTCGTTTTTGGATCTGCTCCAGCATTCCGTTGAACGCCGACCCCAGAAGCCCAAACTCGTCCAGACTCGAAAGGTTCGTCCGAATGGTGTAGTCATTGGCAGTCGAAACTGCCTGTGCCGTCGAAACCAAAGCAGAGAGTGGACGAGAAATCGGCCGCTGCAGGCCTTGCGCCAGCACAAAGGCCAAGGCCAGCACCAAACCGAACGTTCCTGCGAAGACCATGCAGTATTCCCGCAACCTGCGATTCAGCCGTTGCAGATCGGATTCGATATAGATCGCGCCGACAATCTCGCCGTTCAATGAGATTTCACGGAACTGAATGAGCCGGTTTCTCTCAAATCTGGAGATGTTTCTCTCCACTGTCGGTGGTGTAAAGCTGAATGCGTTTCCTGCTCGGACGTAACTGGCGAAGGGCTGCCCGTCAGCATCGTAGATACACGCTGCAGTTACGCTCTGTTCCGCGCGGAGCGCATCCAGAATATCTTCCGATGACCTGGCATCTCGAAACATGAGTGCCGCCGTGCTGTTGCGTGCTAGAACATCGGCAAGCGTCGCCACATCGCGCGTCATCGCCTCACGAAGTCCGACAAAGTCGAAGGCTACCATTGGCAATGCGACGGTAATCCCCGTCACCAGAGACATCAGCACGAAGAGGACGACCAGTTTCCGCCGAATCGACCAATCCCGGAACGCTTTTTTGATAGACACGAACAATGCCCCTAGTCCAACACCCGTTTTGCGACGCTGAGCAGACGCGAACTGACATACAGTCCGGCCTGCTGCGCGGCTTTACGGCTGATCCGAAACTGCACCTGATCATTGTCCAGAAAGAAATTAATGATGCCGCCTTCCTCCACAAATGTGTCCGTTTCCCCAACCGTCAAAACACCTGAACCGCGTAGCACCTCGGTTAAGTGTCTGGTCTGGCTCTGCTGCGCTGAATTCACGAACAGGATGTGACAATTCAGAGACTCCGTCGCATCGCGCACCTGCACGACCTCCACTGGGTGACCAGCGATGGATTTTCCGTTCACAATCTGGCTCAGGTCAGCTTCGAAAGAAAAGTCATTCAACACGCAGAACCGCATGGGCGATGTGGGACCCGCAAATTTGGTGGCAGGCCATTCGACGAACTTCGCAAAGTTGTAAATGTATGCAGCTTCGACTCTGGCTTCACTGGTCTTTGGCTTGGGAAGAGCGTGGCTGTAGAGCACGTAAAAGACCGGCAAAACGACCGCCAGGCAAATCGTGCGAACTGGTCCGGCACGCATCGCTCACCGCTCTCCTGAGTGCCAGGTCAGCTTGAAGCGCAAGCTCCGGCCGTACTGCGGAATGGGCAATTGCAGATTGGCGCTCGAGGGCGGATCAAAATAACGCTTGTCCAGCAGGTTATAAACGCTGGCCGAAATGTCAACGTGCTTTCCGAAGTGTTTCCCCAGCGCTGTCGCGTTGACCACCGTGACGGGAGAAACATAGCCGCTATCCAGCGACCGGATTCCACTTCGGTACTGCGCATCCAGGCTTAAAAACAGTTTCTTGCCAAGCAGCGGCTGAGTCGCGGAGAACTTTACCAGGTTGCGGGGAGAGTTGCTCAAGAACTGCCCGGTTGCCACATCCTTCGTCTCTTGGAAGCTGTAGCTGGCAGTCGCTTCCAGACCCTGGGAAATCTGGCCCCTCAGTTCTGCCTCGATGCCGGCGGAATTGGCATTCTGCGAACTTTGGAAGATCAGGGATCCGTCGGCAGTAGGAACCTCCGTGATGAGCCGGTCGATGTCATTAAAGAAGACGGACGTGGAAAACCACAGGTTCCGGGTGACGGTTTGTTCCCATGCCGATTCAACGCTCCGCATTCGCTCTGGCTGCAATGCAGGATTAGGTAAATTGGGCAGAACGGAATAATACATCTCGTAAACGTTCGGAGCGCGAAAGGATTCGCCGTAAAGGAGCTTCAGCGCACTCAATCTTGTCGGACGCCAGATGAGGGCAGCCCGGGGGTCGACGCTTGCGGCATTCCGATCGTAATAATCGTATCGAAGCCCGGCATTGAGGCTAAGGGTCTTGCTGATCGAAACCTCGTCCTGCAGGTATATCCCTGCCACTAACGACGAGCGCCGGTCCTCCAAGAGAATCGCAAAAGGATGGAGATTGTAGTTGCTCTGATTCTGTCGTATGTTGTCGCGGAATTCAGCTCCCGCTGTGACGCGATTGCGATTCAGGACAGTCCTGGTAACCTGAAGTTCGGTTCCCCACCACTTGCCATCCGCAAAATCAAGATTGGGGCTGATTTGGCTCGGATCAGTCTCCGACGCATACATGTATGTCCCTTGGTACGTGTAGCGGTCGTAAAAGACACGTACCAGGGCATCCCACGAATTCGCAAATGTATGTTGATAGCGCAAATCCAGATATCCGTGTGAATCGGTCGTACGCGTGCCGGGAACGTTAAACAGAGTTCCGTATGCACCCGTAGGGATCCCTTTTTCGCGAGTGCCATATACGCCCTGCACGGTGAAATCCCGGAATGACACTGTAGCCAGGCCGCTGTCTGCCTGATCGTCATCCCCGTAATTGGCCACTCCAAAGTTTGTGTCAGGAGCATTCAACTGGGGGAAGAAGATATTTTCTTGTCCCCGGCTCCCGTAGAACGAGCCGGAGATCAGAAAATCCAGCCCGCGTCGCCTCCCGCCATAACTGATCCTTCCCTTGTAGGAGTTGAAACTAGCGGCCTCGCCGGACAATTCCAGTCCCCTCAGATCGGGCCCGTGCTTTGTGATGATGTTGACGACTGCGAACAGGGCATTGCTGCCGTAAAGCGAAGAAACAGGACCACGTACAATTTCGATCCTCAGGATCAAGTCGATGTCGATCGGAAACTCGGTTCCGAGCATCGCCTCATCGTAAATGTTGTCGTTCAATCGGTGGCCGTCCACCAGTAACAGCACGCGCGTATTGAAATCTCCCGAACGTGCGAATCCGCGCACTCCGACACTGCTGTAGTTGCGGTCGTACGTCACGAAGAATCCTCGCACCGTTTGCAGCACGTCGGCCAGAGTGCGGTACCCGTGCTTTTGGATTTCGTCCGCCGTGATGACGCTCACCGAAGATGGGGCATCGGTTCCAGACTGCAGATGTTTGGACGCCGCGTAGACCTTGATGCGTCCCAACTCTTCCAGACTCGTGTCCGCTACATCGCTGGACTGTTGTGCAAAGCAGTTCGAGATGGCAAAGAAGATCCACAAGCACGCCCTTGCAGCTCGTGGACTGCCAGAAAAGCTCATGAACACCTCGTAGATGGCGAAGTAGTCAGGCAATGGCTGTCTGTCGCGCAGGTTTGCAGAATTGCGATCAGCGCAAGTGAATGGATTTCACCCGAAACGCCGCGCCCGTAGTGTTGAGGACTACCTTCCTTGTCTTCATTAAGAAGCCGCTAACGTCCCCTTCCGGTGAACACACTCTGTCTCAGAAACAGACGGTTTCCACAACTTGGACACGAATCAACAGCGGAAATTAACATTTCCCGCACTCAGCTACTGCCTGCGCAGGACTCGGTGCATTTACAGGACCAACAAGTCTGCTGTATGAAGGCTGATATCGCGCTTGCGAGGGGCTGCCCCAGCACGAATGGTCGTAAGGGACCTATCTGAGATGGACCCCTCACCGCATTTCTTGCTTGACGTCCGGGTCCGTTCCAGCGAGTTCCCACTCGACCCAATCCTCGCCAAACAATTCCACCGGATGTTGCGTCCGGATCGTTCCATTTCCACAGCGAAGCTCATTCGCCGGACAGTACTTCTCGCATCCCCAACAAATGCGTTCCGGATGCTTCGGATTCAGGGCTATTTTCGGCTTTGTCACTTTGGCCTCTTCTAACTACCACAATAGACAAGGCGGCGCACGAGGTCGATGACTTGTGTCACGGGAGACTTGTCAAAAGGGAGGAGAATTACACCCGCGAAGCAGGAGCTTTGCCCGCGAAGGTGGCAAGCAGGTTCACAGCGAACACAGTCACTGCGGTCATCTCGATAATCGCCGATACGGGCAGCCACGACCACGCGGATCGCAGGAATCCCTGGTACGCCAGCACTTCGGAACTGACCCGCAGAAAACATCCCAGCGTTAGCAGTGCCAGGCCCGCGAACATCAGTTTCGTGCTGAAGAGCAGCTTCATTCCCGAGAATGCCGGCAGCACGCGTTGCCCGATCGCGAACACCATCGTAGCCAGGAATCCAACGGTCAGCGCATGGCGCGATGCTCCCCAGATTCCTGCGGCGTTACTCGAAGAAGCACCCCAGACGGCGAGCAACGCCGCAATGAAGGTCCACACATACGCTAACCGGACGAACACCGGAAAAGACGAATGCACTCCCTTCACCTTGGCAGGTTTTTCCCCCGGCACAAACAATTGCAAACTGATAACGGCCACGGCTGCCGCAATCAGGAATAAGAGGACCGCGATGCGGGCCCAGCCGGCTAACGCGGTCCCCACCCCGACGGCATTTACGCCCACGGCCCAAAGCAGTAATGTTCCGCGCGGAGCCTGCAACCCAAGAAATATAGGAAGCCATTTTGCGCTGAATCCCCAGACAAAGGGCACCAGGAATCCCCAAGTCTCCAGCACCAGGAATTTCTGGTCAAAACTTGCCGGAATTTCGGGGGCCGTCGCTCGTAGCGCAAGGAAAGCGGAAACCCCAAGGTTCACTAGCAATGCCAGCATCAGTCCCACGGTACCGGCAATCACCACAAACACCCACGGCTCCAATTGCTTCTTTTCTGAATCCGCCGGACGATGTCCCGAAACTGTGCGAAAGAATATCGCAAACGCAATAAGTTCAAGCGCGGCAGAAACCGGCAGCAGCACGCGCCAATGCCATTCATATACCGTGCAGAGCCAATGCAGGCTCACTCCCGCCGTCCATAACGCCCAGGCAGAAACCACTGCGGACAATGCGAATGAATTCAGGCGCCGCAACTTCGGAATCGAATAGAAACCAATCCCCAGGATGAAGGTCCCGATCCAGCCAAAGATCTGCGCGTGCCCATGCGCCTGAATCCATGCCGCTGATGCAGTGTTCGCGGCGCGGTGATTACTGATCGCCAACAGGTTCCACACTCCGAGAAACGTCCCTGGCGCCAGCATGAACGCCAGCCCGGTGCCGATGTAGAGCATCAGCAACCGGGAGAGCGTCGCCTCTCGCGCCGCCGAAATATTGAAGATCTCAATCGGAGTAAGCGGACGGCCCGCTTCTTTTTCGATGCGTGTTGCCAGCGCAGACATGATGCGTTCCCTAGCGCCCTTTCTCCATCGCGATGGCGCGTGGAAACAGAATGTTGTTTTCCAGGTGGATGTGCTGGTGTAGGTCCGCCTCGAACGCTTCGAGCGCCTTGTAGAGGGTCTGATAACTGACGCAGCCGTCGGCCGGAGCCTTATAGCCGCTGCTGGATTTACGTATCGCGCGCAGTGCCTGCCCCGCGGAATCGTGCTCATGTTCCATCATCGCGACGGGATTTCCTACGCTTCCGAACGGCCCCGGCAGAATTGGTTCTTTTTGAATCACGGCCTCTTCCATCCGCACGATGTAAGGGAACAGGATCTTCTCTTCTTTCATCATGTGCAGCGTCAATTCCTGTGCCAATCCGGCAAATGTGGTGCGGATCTCAAACAGTTCAGCGTGATTCTTTCCGTGCACCGAGCAGACTTTCTCCAGCAATGCCGTCAGTCGGACAGACTCTTCTCGAACGTATTTGTGATGCGTCTTCTCAATATGCGCGATGAGTTCAGATAGAGGCTCTTCCTGCCATTCGCGCACCGTGCGGGCTGCCCGCTCCGACTCTTCTGCCATTTCCAGCGTGTCCAGAACCAGGAACGCCGGTACATTCACCTTCTGGCATGCTTCCTCGAGGGACCGGTTGCCGCCGCAGCAATAGTCAATCCCAAGTTTCTCAAACACGCGTGTCGCTGCCGGATGCTCCAGCGCTACTTCGCGCACCGTCTTCTCTGTCGTTAAATGCATTGCACTCTCCTCCTGACGGCACTCTCTGCCGCTCACAGTTCGAAGATATGTGAGACGGCAGCGCATGCCGATGACTTATGTCACGGCAGGCGGAAAAAACATGGAAGAAGGGAAGTCAGTCTGCAGATTGGAGTTCAGCTTCGAGCGCCTTCAATTCAGGGATGATGATCGTGCGCCCGTCGATCTTGAGCAGTCCTTCGGCCTGAAAACGCGACAGATTCCGCGATACCAACTCGCGGACGGTCCCGATCTGCGAGGCGACTTCCTGGTTGCTCACAGAAAGCATGAACTCCACGCCGGCAGGGGTCTTCGCTGCCCGATGTCCTGGCCAACCTTACGAGGAATGCCGCCAGCCGGTGTCGAACCGTAGTGAACGAAAGCTCTTCAATGATGCCCACCAGCCGCCGCAGTCGCGCTCCCACGACCCGTAGCACCTTCAGCGCTACCTGAGGATGCGCTAGACATAATGCCTGGAAATCCTGTTTGCTCACGAACAATAAGGTGGAATCCTCTATCGCGGCAACCGACGCAGGATAGTTCCCTCCATCGAATACCGGCAGCTCGGCCACCGAACTGCCTGGTCCATCGATACTGAGAACCTGTTCGCGTCCTCCTGCCGAGCTCTTAAAGATGCGGACGTGCCCCGACTCTACGACATACAGCCCGGAACAAGGCTGGCCCTCGGAAAACACTGTCTCACCGGCCGAGAACTGCCGCGGCACAGTGCGCTGGGCCAGGAATGCAAGTTCGGTTTCCGAAAGCCCGGAGAAGATTGGGACTCGCGTAAGCGTCTGGCCAATGGAGGATTTGACGTCGGGCATCGGCGCTTATTGTAACGGAAACGCCCAGAGTCCCAGGAGCTTGCGTGAATTGCTGAAGGGAAGGCACAACTTCACACTCTTGAAAACTTCTCGAGGGTGCCCCTCTCTAAATTGCTTTCATTTGCGATTTTAGCGTGCGGACTTTGACTTTTTGGAAACAACGCAAAGGAAGGCGGTCAACTCAATCCGTGCTGGCCGTGACATAAGTCATAGGCACTCGTCCGCCCGCCCGCTAACCTGCAGCAGGTTGCATAAAACCGTACTGCGTCAGGAAAGGCTCAGGGAGGATCTTATAGATGCCATACAGGAAATTATGGATCGCGTTGGGCGTCGTCATGTTCGTGTCGTTCGCCGTCTTGGGAGGCGTTGGCTACAAAGCCATCAACAGCGCGCCGCCGATTCCATCCAAAGTAGTCGCCGCTGACGGTCGTGTGCTGTTCACAGGCGAAACCATTCGTGATGGCCAGAACGTCTGGCAATCTACGGGCGGACAAGAAATCGGAACCATCTGGGGGCATGGCGCCTATGTTGCACCCGACTGGAGCGCCGACTACCTTCACCGCCAGTCTGAGATTGTGCTCAACACTTGGGCGCGCCAACAGGGGTTTTCTGACTACAACGCAATGCCGGCCGAATCGCGTGCGGCCCTGCAGGGCAGACTCACCGAACTGACTCGGCGGAACACTTATCGTGCCGACACAGACACCATCGTTCTTGACAGTGATCGAGCGGATGCCTTCGATCAACTCGCGGCTTACTATGCCGACGTGTACGGCAATGGACGCAACGAGTACGCCATTCCCGCCGGAGCGCTGACGAATCCAACCAAGCAGCGTCAGATGGCGGCGTTCTTCTGGTGGACCGCCTGGGTCGCGAGCACCGATCGCCCCGGCCAGAATGTGACCTACACCCAGAACTGGCCGCATGAGGAATTGATCGGCAATCGGCCCACGGGCGCAATTATCGTGTGGAGCGTCATCAGCTTCGTTCTGCTCCTGGCCGGTGTGGGCGGGATGGTCTGGTATTTTGCCTCCCAGGAACGCAACCCATCGTCGGGCGCGATGCCGCATCGCGATCCCTTGCTCGGATTGAAGCCGACTCCCTCGCAGAAAGCCACGATCAAATACTTCTTTGTAGTCGCAGCATTGTGGGTACTGCAGGTCGCCCTGGGTGCAATCGTCGCGCACTACGGTGTCGAAGGCGGAGGCTTCTACGGCATCCCCCTCGCAAAATGGCTGCCATACTCCGTCGCGCGCACATGGCATCTTCAGATTGGCATCTTCTGGATCGCCACGTCATGGCTCGCCACCGGACTCTACATCGCACCCGCAGTGAGCGGTGTCGAACCGAAGGGGCAGCGCCTCGGAGTGAACATTCTCTTCGGCGCTCTAGTCGCTGTCGTATTCGGCTCCCTCGGAGGCGAATGGATGGGCATCGAGCAGAAGCTTGGCAACCTGTGGTTCTGGCTCGGCTCTCAAGGTTACGAATATGTGGATCTCGGCCGCCTCTGGCAGATCCTTTTATTCGGGGGATTGGTGTTCTGGCTGTGGCTGATGTATCGGGGACTTAAGCCGGCCCTCGCCCGCCGCGACGACAACTACTCGCTGCTGATGCTGTTCCTGGTCTCGAGCATCGCGATTCCCGTCTTTTACGCCGCCGGCTTGATGTACGGCCAGCGCAGTCCTCTCATCACTGCTGAGTACTGGCGTTGGTGGGTGGTTCACCTCTGGGTAGAAGGCTTCTTCGAAGTATTCGCCACGGTAGTGATCGCATTCCTGTTTACCAGGCTGAAACTGCTGTCCGTCTCGACTGCAACCCGCGCCGTTCTGTTCTCGACCGTCATATTCCTTTCTGGCGGAATTATCGGAACCTTCCACCACCTGTACTTCACCGGGATGCCGAGCGCAGTCCTGGCTCTGGGTTCGGTGTTCAGCGCGCTGGAAGTCGTTCCGCTGGTGCTCGTCGGGTTCGAAGCCTGGGAGAACATACGACTTTCGCGCGGCACCGCCGACAGTCCGTGGGTGAGCGCGTACAAGTGGCCCATCTACTTCTTCGTGGCAGTCGCTTTCTGGAACTTCGTCGGCGCCGGATTGTTCGGTTTCATGATCAATCCACCGGTCGCGCTCTACTACGTGCAGGGACTCAATCTCACCCCAGTCCATGGACACACCGCTCTGTTCGGCGTATATGGCATGCTCGGGCTCGGACTGATGCTGTTTTGCCTGCGCGCGCTTCGCCCCGGTCTGCAGTGGAAAGAGCGTCCACTCGCGATCGCATTCTGGTCAATCAACATCGGCTTGGCTGCGATGGTCCTGCTCAGCATGCTGCCAGTTGGCCTGATGCAAGCGTGGGCATCGGTGGAAGTTGGTACCTGGTATGCGCGTTCCGCCGAGTTCCTGCAAACGCCTCTGCTCACGCGTCTCCGCTGGATGCGCATGTTCGGCGACTCGCTCTTTGCCTTTGGAGCGCTCGTACTCGGATGGTTTGTCCTCGGACTGGTTACAGGACACTCCTACGAGAAATCCACTCAGGAAAAAGAAAGCAAATACGCCGCGCAAGAGTTGGACGTCGTGCGCTCGGGCGACTGAGAAGAGCGCATATGTGGGGACAGCCGCCTTCGGCTGTCCCAGTTCGTGTAGCGGCGGACACTTTCGTCCGCCGCTACTACTCTGTGCTCGTATTCGTTATTGCGCGTGGAACAAGACCTCCATCAGCAGCGATCCGCCCAGCGATGCCAGCATCGCGACCGGCATGGCGACCACCCCGATGCGAAAGAAATCCCAGAAGCTGACGTCAACCTGCTCGCGTCGCAACGCAATCAGCCACAAGATGGTCGCCAGCGACCCGGTGATCGAGAGGTTGGGTCCCAGGTCCACTCCAATCAGCACCGCATCCGTGATCGCAGGACTCGAATGGGACACATGAAGTGTGCTCCCGGCAATGAGTCCAAGCGGGAGGTTGTTCACCAGGTTATTGGCAACGCCCACGCCGAATCCAGTCACAAACTTGCCCGCAATCGACCCCATGCTTTGCGCCTCGGCCAGCCATTGTTGCGTGTAATTCATCGCTCCGATGGCATCCATGGCATCGACCATGACGAAAAGACCGCCGACCAGGGCCAAAGTCTCCCAACTGATCTCGCGTGCCAGAATGAGAGGATTACTCTTCTCCTTGATGCAGACGATTGCCGTCATCCCGACCGCGGCCATGCACGTCGGTAATCCCAAATCCGCTCCCCTCGACGATGCCGCGAGAAGGATGACGACCACCATGCCCACGCTGGCAACCACTAGCTTGCCATTATTGGTAAGCCGGATGGCCGGGACTTCGTGCCTAATCCGCTCGCTCAGTTCCGAACGGAAGATCCGCCGCATGATCACATATGTCGCAGCAATGGAGAGCAGGCAAGGAACACCGAACGCCATGAGCCACTTGGCCAGCGGGGGCATGGCATCGTGAAACACCACCAGGTTTGCCGGATTCGAAATGGGCAAAAGAAACGATGCCGCATTCGCGATGAATGCGCATACAAATAAGTACGGCAGCGGTTGTACCTTCGCTTTGCGCATTGCCGTAAGGATCGCTGGGGTTAACACAACCGCCGTGGCGTCATTCGACATCAGCACGGTCACCACGGTTCCGATCGCATAGACCAGGGTGAACAGCCTGGAGCACGATCCATTGGCCCTGCGGATCGCTACCGACGACAGCCAGTCGAAGACCCCATGCTCGCGGGCCAATTCTGATAGCAGCATCATGCCGATCAGGAAGAGACACACGTCCGCTGACTTCGCCAGCGCGCGGCCAGTTAACTGGAGGTTGATCAGCCGCAGCGCCAGCAGCAGCGCGACGCCCCCGGCGATCCAGTACACTTCAGGAATGTTCTTAGGGCGAATCAGCATCAGAACGATGCTGACGGCAATAATGAGCGGGATGAATATGTGCCCCGCAGCGGCCGAGACGATCAATCAATACCCCTGGCCGATGCCGGCTCCTGCTTCTGGTTTGCGACGCCATCCATCAAGGATCCTCTACCCGTTTCCGTATCAGATTCGGGCAGCCATGTGAGGGCAAGAGTCCCGAACCGCAAAGGTAAGATCCGTCCGTACGAATCCCGCTTTCTAGTTTACGACGTCATTTCTCCAGCATCGCAAGTGGGGAATCTAGCTTCTAAGGATTGACACCAGGCGAGGGGCTTTGAGAGGAATAGGGTCGATCCTGATTACAGGCGGCGTTTCGCGATGGGTGCTGCATCTTGGCGGCCCGGGATTGATTGCCGTGGGACTGGTCGACAACTCTGTCATTCCCATCCCCGGCGGCATGGACCTCTTCGTCATCCTCCTGACTGCCCGCGACCGCGACATGTGGTGGTATTACGGCATTATGGCAATCGTCGGCGCTGTCGTCGGCGGGTATGTCACTTATCGGCTGGCCAAAAAGGGCGGAAAGGAAGCGCTGGAGAAGAAAATTGGCAAGAGACGCGCCGAAAAGGTTTACAAACGGTTCGGAAAGGGCGCCTTTTCCAGCGTCGCGATTGGCTCCATCATTCCACCGCCATTTCCTCTCGTTCCGGTGCTGATGGCGGCGGGAGTTCTGCAATATTCCCGCAAGAAATTCATAGCTGCTCTGACCCTAGGTCGGGGCGTTCGCTTTATGGCTGTTGCCTACCTGGGGCACGTGTATGGAACTGCAATCCTGGGATGGCTCAGCCGCTACTACAAACCCTTTCTTTACACGCTGATTGGATTGGGCGTGCTCGGGGGAATCGGCGCTTGGGTCTACTTCAAATGGTACCGGCCGAAGCACCAACAGTCCGCCAGCGCGCAGGGTTAGCGGTATCTCCCTGTACGCATTAGTTTTCCCGGTATTTCACCTTGGTAATTTGCCATGAAAGCGTCCCATAGCAGATGATGGCCGCGGATGGCAACATCACCTAACACACGCCGCTGGGAACGCCTGCCGGTCGATATGCCGGTCCGGGTAATTACCTCCAAAGGCTTTTCGACCACTGTGGTCGAAGGACGCGGCACAGAGATGAGCGAAGGCGGCATGATGCTGTATGCCGGCATTCTGCTCAATCCTGGCGACCTGCTCGAGATTGAGTTCGACACACCCGTGCCTTCGCGTATTCCTGCCATCGTTCGCTCGCGCAATGGTTTCTGCTTTGGGTTGGAATTCATCACTCCGCTGCCTGCCTAGTCAACTCCTGTCCTCCGAGAGCATTTCAGAAATGATTGGAGCTGACATCGCTGCGTGCGTGGGGGGGATTCCTCATGGCAAGCCGGAATGCCTTCAGTCGCTGCAAGTAGCGTCGTAGTTTGAGACGATACGGCTGTGGAAAAAGTGTTCCTGCAGGAACACTCTGATAGACAGAGATGTACGTACACATCGAGTGTAGTAGTTGCGAGAAATACTGAAGGGTCAACAGCTCAGGTTGCATTAAGACTTGCGGCCTTCCCACGAAGGTAGCTGGTTTCGCACTTGCGTCCTTGTTCCAGGATCAGGTTCAGAAGATCCCTCATCTGGGCTTCGGTTGTCATCGGGTTCATGCAGGTGAACTTCAGGCATTGCTGTCCGCGGACGCGAGTGTGTCCGAGGACTGCCTTTCCATCTTCCAGGAGGCGCTGGCGGATAGCGAAATTGATCCGATCTGCATTGTGCCTGGCGGTCGCAGGCACGTAGCGGAAGACTACGGTGCTGAGTTGCGGCTCGCCCAATAGCTTCAATCGGGCTTCGCCGCGTATCATTTTGGCCGTGTGCGTCGCCAGTGCGATGGTGCGATCGATCATGGCGGCGAGTCTTGCACGGCCGAGGGATTGGAACGAGATCCAAAGCTTCAATGCGTCGAAGCGGCGGCTGGTGAGCAGGGATGTGGTAACGAGATTGGGCACGCCGTCAGCTTCGAGCGACTCGGGGTTGAGATAGTCCGCATGCATTTTGATGTAGTCAAAGTCTGGCCGGTAGCGCAGCAAGAAGGCGCTGCAGGGGATGGGTTGCCAAAAGAGCTTGTGGAAGTCGATGGCGATCGAGTCGGCCGCTTCGATCCCGGCAACTTTTCTCCGATGACGTTCAGAAAAAAGCAAGGCGCCGCCGTAGGCTGCGTCTACATGGAGCCAGGTTTCGGTTTCCTGCGCCACTTCTGCCACTTCAGCCAAGGAATCGATCGATCCGAAATCCGTAGTTCCGGCCGTTGCCACAATTGCCATGGGAAAGAGAGACTGCTTTTTCAGCCATTGCGCCACGCGCCGGAGAGCCGCGACATCCATGCGAAAGTGTGAATCTACGGGAATGCGGATCACCGAATCTGTGCCCAGCCCCAGTTGTGAGGCGGACTTCTCGACCGTGAAATGAGAGACCGCCGAGCAGAGAATTCGAAGCTTGCGGGCATTTGTGGGAAGGCCGGATTTCCGCGCGTTGCAGTTCCATCGCCGATGCAGAAAAGCATCTCGCGCCAGCAGCAGGCCCATATAGTTCGATTGCGAGCCTCCAGTCGTCATGGTTCCGTCAGCCCTGGAGGGCAGACCAACCTGGTCACAGAGGAAATGCATGAGCTTCTGCTCCATGATGCTTGCGATGGGAGCCTGGTCGAACGAATCCATCGATTGATTCAGCGCGGTGATGACGACCTCTGCCGCGAGAGCAGCGAGCAATGGAGGGCAGTGGAGATGTGCGGCTGTGTGGGGATGGCAAACGTTGATGGAGTTCGCGACCACTTTGCGCAGAGTAGCCGAGATACGAGCCGGAGGTGCCGGATCTCTGGCAAGAAGCTTTGCGTCAATGAGCGAAGCGAGTTTCTGGGGAGAACGTCCGCTGTAGGAGTTGGCCGGCAACGACTCTGACACGAGAGTCGCTGCGTGGGAGATGAGCCGCTGATAGGTACGCCGGCTCTTTATCGCGGTGGACAAGAATTCCGATTCGAACAATGGAGCCTCTTCAGAAAGCATCAACGCGCCACGAACAAATTGGCGACGGGTTATCTTCCCACAAGAACTGGCAGAAGATGTGTTTCAATACATGCGAGTCATTTCATTCCATGGAGCACTCGTATGAAGACAGACAAGCTGGCGAATACTTTCCGGGTTGATGGTGGCAAGCATTTTCGCCTAAAGGACTACGATCCCGCGGACACGGGGCATTGGAAATCGAAGGAGCACGCCGTGGACGCGCTCGAGAAGGGAATTACGCGTACTGCCGAACTGCAGGACATGCTATACGCGCAGAACAACTGGGCGCTGCTGCTGATTTTTCAGGCAATGGATGCGGCTGGGAAGGATGGGGCCATCAAGCACGTGATGTCGGGCGTGAATCCGCAGGGCTGCCAGGTGTATTCGTTCAAGGCTCCGTCGGAGCAGGAGTTGCAGCACGATTATCTTTGGCGCACGACGCGGAACCTGCCGGAACGCGGACATATCGGCATCTTTAACCGGTCATACTATGAAGAGGTTCTGGTGGTGCGGGTGCATCCTGAGATCTTGAAGAATGAGAGAACGCCTCCGCGACTCGTAGGAAAGAAGATATGGGAAGAGCGGTTCGAGGATATCCGCTGCTTCGAGCGGCACATGGCGCGGAACGGAACCGCCATTCGAAAATTCTTTTTGAATGTTTCCAAAAAAGAGCAGAAAAAGCGATTTCTGGAACGACTGGAAGAGCCGGAGAAAAACTGGAAGTTCTCGCCGAATGACGTGAAAGAGCGGGAGTGCTGGGATGATTATCAGGCAGCCTACGAAGACATGATCCGTAACACGGCGACGGAGCATGCGCCCTGGTACGTGGTGCCCGCAGACAACAAATGGTTTACGCGGTTGGTGATTTCGACCGTTATCGTGGACACCCTGGAGTCGCTCAAGCTGTCGTACCCCAAGGTGCCGGATGCCAAGATGAAAGAGTTGGAACGAGCTAAGGCATTACTGCTGGACAAGAAGTAAGGCAGAGGACTATGACCAGGGGACAGGTTCCAGCATTGGGGCTGCACTTGCCCTTTCCATGCGGCTTCTGTCGGATTACCATAGCTCAATCGCTCGCAACCTCCCGGAGATGATCTGAATATGCGCGTACACAGGTTTTTTTCTGCCTGCCTGATCTTTGCAGCACTATTCGTGGGCACGATTTTTGCGCAGACCAAGCCTGAGCGTCAGTCCAAAGCCGTGAAATCAGCGCAGACAGCGCAGAATGCTCAGCCAACCGCGACGGCGACCACGGAGACGGAAGAGGAAGAAGCCGCGTCGAAGCCGGAAGAGAAGCCTTTCAAGGGAATGAAATACCGGCTGATCGGACCATTTCGTGGCGGGCGGTCGCTTACGGCTGCGGGCATCCCGGGCGATCCCACGACCTACTACTTCGGCGCAACAGGTGGAGGCGTGTGGAAATCCAGAGATGGCGCGATGACCTGGTCGCCGGTGTTCGACAAGGAAGGAACATCGGCAATCGGCAGCATCGCGGTGGCGCGCTCGAATCCCAATGTCATTTACGTCGGGACAGGAGAGGCGTGCATTCGTGGCAATATCTCGCATGGCGATGGTGTTTATAAATCGCTCGATGGCGGAAAGACCTGGAAGAACATTGGGCTACGGGATTCACGAGCGATCGGCAAGGTCATCATCAATCCGCTGAATTCGGACATCGTGTTCGTGGCGGCTCTGGGGCATCCGTTTGGGCCGAACCCCGAGCGTGGCATCTTCCGTAGTACCGATGGTGGCAAGACCTGGGAGAAGGTTCTTTATAAAGACGAGAACACAGGCGGGATTGACGTCGCGTTCGATCCGCACAATCCTAACATTTTGTATGGAGCTCTCTGGCAGGCGCGGCGTACCTCATGGAGCATGGCAAGCGGTGGCCCGGGCAGCGGATTGTATCGATCGAACGATGGCGGCACCACCTGGAAGCACATCGAGGAGCACGGACTACCAAAGGGTCCGTACGGCAAGATTGGCGTAGCGGTGGCAGCGAATTCCGACCGCGTGTACGCACTCATTGAAGCCCGCAATCCGGAGGGCGGGCTTTATCGATCCGATGATGCTGGTGAGTCCTGGGAGTTGGTGAATGCGAGTCACAGCCTGTGGCAGCGCCCTTGGTACTACATGCACGTGATTGCCGATCCGCAGGACGAAGACACGCTCTACATCATGAATGTGGAGGCGTTCAAATCCACGGATGGTGGACATCTCTTCAATAAGGTCAAAATTCCGCACGGCGACAATCACGGACTTTGGATTGATCCGCAGAACACGCAGCGGATGATTGCGTCCAACGATGGCGGAGTCACAGTGACACTTGATGGAGGAAAGAGCTGGTCTCCGCAAGACAACCAGCCGACAGCCCAGTTCTACCATGTGACAACAGACACTGAGGCTCCGTACCGGGTGTATGGCGCGCAGCAGGACAGCGGTACGGTGGCAATCGCGAGCCGCAGCGATGATGGATCGATCAGCCGCAGCGACTGGTATGACGTGGGTGGCGGCGAGGCGGGATACATTGCGCCTTATCCTCCGGACCCGAACATCGTTTATGCGGCGGATTATCAGGGAAGCATCACGCGATACGACCGGCGAATCGGGCAGGTGAAAGCGATTACGGAGCAACCGGAGCTCTCAGATGCGCATGGCGCGGCCAACCTGGAGCATCGCTTCCAGTGGACGGCACCGGTGATGATCTCTCCGCACGACCCGAATACGCTGTACCACGCGGGCGAAAGGTTGTTTAAGACGACCGATGGCGGCGTGCACTGGCAGGCGATCAGTCCTGATCTCACACGGAATGACAAGAGCAAGCAGAAGGTGTCGGGCGGGGACATTACGATCGACGATTCGGGTACGGAGTATTACGACACCATTTTTGCGCTGGCGGAGTCGCCGATTACCAAAGGACTGCTGTGGGTCGGGACAGATGACGGGCTGATCCAGCTTACGAAGGACGAAGGCAAGAACTGGACCAACATCACGCCCAAAGACTTGCCCGAATGGAGTCGCATCAGCCAGATTGATCCATCTCCGTTCGATCCGGCAACGGCGTACGCCGCTGTGGATCGGCATCAGTTCGATGATCTTCGCCCTTACATCTACAAGACTAACGATTACGGCAAGACATGGACGAAGCTAGGGCAGGGAATTCCGGAGAACACGTTTGTGCGCGTGGTGCGCGAAGATCCGAAGAAGAAGGGACTGCTCTATGCGGGAACAGAGACTGGGATTTACGTTTCGTTCAATGATGGGGTGAATTGGCGTCCGCTGCATCTGAACCTGCCGACGACTCCGGTGCACGACCTGGTGATCAAGGATGACGACCTGGTGGTGGCGACCCACGGGCGGGCGTTCTGGATTCTCGATGATGTGAGTCCGTTGCGGCAGTACAGCGACACCGTTTCGCAGAAGGACGCATTCCTCGATACGCCATCGACAGCCTATCGCATTCAGGCTGGAGCCAGCGGGGCGAAGCATGTCTCCAAAGTCGTAGGCCAGAATCCGCCGGCGGGGGCGGTGATCTATTACTTCCTCAAAGACGCGCCGAAGAATGAAACCGAGGCGAAGATCGAGATTCTGGACGCGTCAGGGAAGGTGATCCGCAAGTATTCGAGCGCGGAGTACAACTCCCTCGAAGAGCCTCTTGATCCCGATGAGAAGAAGCCGGAGAAGCAGATCAAACCGGAGGCAGGACTGAACCGGTTTGTCTGGGATCTGCGCTATGAAGAGGCGCACCATGTTCCGGGCTACTACCTCTACGAATACGGCGCTGGGGGGCGCGGTCCGGTGGCGGTGCCGGGACATTACCAGGTGCGGCTGACTGTGGGTGCGCAGACGCAGACAGCCGGCTTCGATCTGAAGCTGGATCCGCGGGTGAAGGTCAGCCAGGAGGATCTGGAGGCGCAACTGAAGCTCCAACTGGAGACACGCGACGAGTTAAGCCGAGTCTATGACACGGTGAACCAGATTCAGGATGTGCGGGCGCAATTGGCGGGACTGAAGCGGCGGCTGCCGGAGAACGCCAGCGCCAAGGTCATTTCCACGGCGGCTGATGATCTGGAGAAGAAGCTGGTCGCAGTGCGCGATGACTTGATCAATCTGGACATTAGCGCGGATGAAGATTCGCTGGCGTATCCACCGCAGCTGGACGCGAAGCTCGCCTACCTGGCAATGGATGTGGCCACGGCGGATTCGGCTCCGACGGAATCGGAGTACCGGCAGTTTGAAAAGCTGAAGCGGCAGAGCGGGGAGTTCATTGCGCGCTGGGAGGACATTCAGCGGCGGGATCTGGCGGCGTTTCAGAAGCTGACGGCCGAAGGGAGTTTGTCCACCGTGGTGGTGCCTCCGGCGGGGCGCGCCACGGACGAACCGGTGGCGGCGCATTGATTTTCCATCCTTGATGGTCTTGTCGCTTTGCTTAATTACGAGAGACGCATCCGTGACTGCGGCGCGAAACTGCATAGATCCTGAGGAACGCAAACTGAGCGCTCTTCAAGACGACAACTCTTTTGTTCGCTGGTCGGATCACTGAACACTGACCATTCTGGTTACTTCTATTACTTCTGTGCCAGTTCTATGGCACTGTTGTGCCTTGTTCGGTTCTAAGGTACGTTGGTATTGTGCCGATAGGGTTGTAATGTATTCCTCCCCTGAAAGAATGAGCGAGCCGAACTGGGGAGGTGTTCTATGCGAGTTATGCACCTGTGCTACGCGGCAATTGGCTTTGCGGTGGCCCGTTGGATTTTCAAGCGGCAAGCGTTGGCAGTGGCAGACCCGGTCAGCCGGTTCCGTTCGCAAGGACTTTTGTAAAGAGTCTATCGAGTCTCTGGGCGCGCGCACCCGTTGCGCTTCCATTTCGTCTAACGCGCGCCCACAGTCTCCACCCTAAGTACTGTTACTAAGGTTTTCTTCCACCCTCTACGTTTTCATCGCCCCTCCATACAATCGAGGCAGAGACTCTTCCCATGCGGATGCGTGTCTTCGCGGGAGTCTGCTCATTCTTTTCTGTATGGTCCGAACCCCGGGAATTCGATTGCTGTTGGCGTTGATGCTTCTGCTGGCGGTGCTCATGCCGGTTGTGCTGTTGGCGCAGGTTGATTCCGGCGAGATTCCGTTGGGCGACGTCGCACGCAGTCTGCGGAAGAATGCCGCGCCCGCAAACCCCGTGATCGATGATGACAACCTGTCTGATGTGATGGCGCGGGCCGACAGCCGGGAAAACGGCAGCCCCGTGTTGCGGTACCTGATGTCCGGAGATCGCAAGGGCTTTCAAATGGCCGCGCCAGACGTCACATGCAGCCTGGCGTTTACGGCGAATGTGAAATCACTGCTGTCCAGTACCCAGTATTCACAGATGGACCTTCCGGTGTCGGAATTGCCGAAGCTGGAAGGGCCGGCGACGATCGAGGGTGATGCGCTCAATGTGACGCTTTTCAACGCAACCAATTGGCACGTGAGCGAGATCGCGGTGGCGTTTACGCTGGTGAAGAAGGTGGCTGCGGATGGTTCCGGTCCTGGACGATCACGCCGGCAGATCGCAATGCAGGAAGCTGCGTCCGGAGAAGAAGCAGGATACGACAATCATTTACAAGATGCGTGCGGCTGCGCCTCCCTGGATGAAGGCCGCGTTTAGCGCGCAGTTAAATCTCGAGATTGGGCCGGGCGATGAGTGGCACTGGGCGATCGTTCAGGCGAAGGGATATCCGCCGCAGGAGTCCGGGGGCGCGGTGACTGCAGCGGCGAACCATGGACAGCTTCCCGCTCAGCCCGCGTCAGTGCCCGTCACGGCATCGACTCCGCAGCTTGCTCCGGTCGCGCAGCAGCAACCTCAATAGGTGAGGAAGAAACGCTTCTTGCCTATTGCGCTCCGGCTTTCAGTACAACCGTATTTCGCTCATCTCCCGCGATGATCCGGTAGAACTTCTTCAGTTCATCGGCTTTCGCTACCGGCACGCTGAGTTCTTTGATTTCGCAAGTACGAGTGTAGTGAATGAGGTTGCCCTTCACCTCGGTTTTGGAATGGTAGCTGCCGAAGCCGTAGTCGGCGTCTACTGCCGGAGGGATGTCGTCGACGACATAGCCCGCGGGAATGACGATGTCGAAGGAGTCGGTATCGCGCGAAGGTCCTTCGAACTCGACGGAAAACTTGCGAGGCTCCTTAGTTTCGAGTATGGCGCTGGATTTAACTCCGAGTACGCGTGGCCGGACAAGCAACAATCCGCCTGCGTTCTTCGCGTAATTCTGAGCTTCGAAGGCGTAGTGGAAGCCAAAGGGCTGATCGGACTGATGCAGGTTGAGAATCGAGGCCTGGGTAATGTGGAACAGGGACAGCGATCCCGCGAGCAGGTCTTCGATCGGCTTAATCTGGTCGGCGCTTTTGGTGACATTGCGCAGGCGCCAGCGTTCCGAGGAGGCGCGATCTCCCAATCTTGTTTCGTTGACCTCACCCTTTAAGTTGCCATTCGAATCAAGCGTCAAGGTTCCGCTGCGGGCAATACTGTTCATCGCGGGAGGCTGCTTGGGTAACTCAACAAGCTCTCCACCTTCGGGAGTGACCAGCAGGCCGTAGTTCTGTTGTAGATATCCCCCGATTTCGCCAAACGGGGTTAATTCGTTCGTTGGATCAAAATAGAGGAGGGTTCCGAGACGCGGATGCTGGATCGTGGCGACGAGAGAAGAGTCGGAGAGGCCCGGTGGCAGCTTGATCGCCAGAATCACATGATTAAAGACTCCGACGGTGGCTGGCATGGTGGGATTCACGGAGCCGCGCTCGGAATTGATTACCACGTAAAAGGATTCGACGCCGATCTGGCTCAACATTGAACTGAGCAGGGTGGCTTTGTCCTTGCAGTCGCCGTAGTGGTGCGTGAAGACCTCGGATGCGGGATGGGGCTGCCAGCCTCCAATGCCGAGTTCGATGGCGACGTAGCGGACATCGTGCTGGACGAAGCTGGCCAGAGCTCTCATTTTCACCAGCGGAGTGTTCGCCGAGGCGGTAAGGGTCGCGACCTGCTGGGTGACTTGCGGGGAAGCATCGCGGCGGTTGCTGGTCAGATTCAGGTACCACTTGCCCATTTCCTGCCAACTGCTGAAGCCGTTGAGGGACGCTCCACCGGGAGGGAAGTAGGAGATGACCATTTGCCCGGCGATGCCTTCGATGGGCGGCATCTCCGGCTCTTTGCGAATTGCTTTCACATTGCTGACGACCCACTCCCATTGATTGTTGCCGCCCAGTGTGGGCTTGCTCTCTGGGTAATTGATCCAGGTGGCCTTGTATTCCCAACCGGCGGGCAGTTGGAGGGAGAAATGAAGCTCACGGCCAGGAATCTCGCGCTGAAAGGTCCAGACATCCTGCAAGACCATGGGCTGCTCTTCTTCGTCGTACTCATAGCCCACGATGTTACCGGGATCGGCGGCGGGGATTTGTACAACTTTTGCGCGGACATCGGAGACCAACTCGCTGCCTTCGACCTTGGGGAGAGAGACCTCAAGACCATCTTTATCTTTGATCTCGTAGTCTTTGCCCTGCGCCGGAATACACCATCCCTTCAGGCCGTTGATCTTGCTGTGTGCATTGAAAGAGACGAAGGCCACGCCATAATCGCGGCCGCTGGGCCTGAGGATCTTGTACACAACCCGCACGTGCGACTTAATCTTGTCGGTGGACTGAACGTTGATGTTTCTCTCGGAGTACAGAAGAACTGCATCCGTCTTTTCGTCGTGCTCGGGCAACGGCGCATTGGCGACCGAGCGCATCCATTGCGGCGCATCGCCAGCTGCCGCAGGTAGAGATAGAAGAACGGAGGCAATGACGAACAACAACTGCGAGATCGCGCGCGGCCTAGTTACTCGCAGTAGTTGCGCCAGGCTGCAACATGACTTGCTGTTCATCGGCGGTCCTCACAATCTGGAAAATTTTCCGTAATGTACCGTAATTCTCCTGCGGAAGAAGCAGAACGTCGACGTTCAGGGCACGCTTCAGATGCAGAGTGCCCTGGTCGTTCTTAGCATCGGCGACGTAGGTGACCGCCTTGGCATCGAGGTTCTGGGGTTGAGGCACGGTAGAGATCTGCCAGCCTAATGGCAAGTTGATGCTGACATCGTCAGACCGCTGGAACGGGTATTCGAAGTAGATGGGATGCACGCGATCGGCGTGGTCGAAGAGGCGCTTTTCCGGAGCGCTGAAAAGCCCTACCGTCATCAATGCGTGTTTGCCGGCACCGGCTACCCATCCCGGGACTTTCACCAAAAACTCGGCGACCAAACTGGGCGAAGAACTCTTCCAATCCGGTTGATTCGTGAGTTCCACGTCGCAAGCCACCGGGATGGCTTCTTTCAGTCCGTCCTCAAGGTATTTCTTGCGATCGACGTCATCCGCCAATCTCTCTTCGAGCCGGCGCTGCCACGCTTCCAGCCCGGAATAGGTCACTGTTACTTTACCTTCGAGGTCACCTGTATCGGTGAGCTTGAGATCGGCCTTGCGCTGAATTACCGAATCCGCCGAGGCAGGGACCGGCGTCTCGATCCACGTTCCGCCCTCTTTGTCGAGTTTGAGTCCCTTCACCCCGGTTTCGGACCAGGGGAGCATCCCAAAGGGGATAAAGGCCGCGCCAGGATCGAAGAACATATCTTTTCCGTTGAGCTTGACGACGACGACATTTGCGTCGAGGCGCCGTCCATCCATTGTCTGCGGCATAAAGAAGTAATTGGCCCGATCGGAAACCCAAAGACCCGAAGCCTCGAAACCTGCGGCTCGCGCCAGGGCAAGGAAGAGCCACGTCAATTGAACGCCATCGGCGTACTGCTTCTTCCATATCCCTTCGACGTTCTCGGGTGCCTTTTCCTTATTCCGTTTTTGTTCCTGATCTGTCTTTTCCTGCTCGTAGGAGGTATTGCGAATCTGTTGTACGCGAGCGTAGATCTTGCGCAGCTTTTCTTCGAGAGAATCGCTGGGGGAAACGATCTGCGAAACGGCCTTCTCCATGGCTGAATGTTTCCCGATAAAGCTCTCCAATGCGGAGCTCCTCTTCTTGCCCAGCTTCTTCCAGTAGACGTCCGGGTCTTTTTCGAAGGCGTCGTCGCTGTAGATGAAGTCCACGCGCGACTTCATCTCGTTCGCCGGAGGCATGTAATCCTCTGTCTGAAACGCGGAGATGTTACTGGCTTGAAGATTGATCACATGATTCGGAGCCTGGGAGGGCTCCGTGGTGCCGGCGGGCAGACGGTTCCAAGTCCAGCGCAGATATACAGGATCGTAGTCGCTGGTGTAGGGGTTCAAGGAAAACTTCGCGCTGCGCGTGAACAGTTCATCGCTCAAGATCCAGTGCGAGTTGACGATGAAGTGCTCGGAGAGGTCGGTCGTGTAGTAGTACTCGAGAATGCAGCCGACTTGCACGTCGGGCAGGGTGAAGGTCTTAGCCATATACTTCACGCCGCGGGCCTTCACGATCATCTTGTCGAATGCCTTACCGTTGAAATCGGCAATGGTGCCGTCGGGCCTGATGGTGCGGGCGTGAACACCGACCACGTTGCCCTCATCCTTGAAGAAAGGAATTTCGACATCTGCGTATTTCCGTCCCTCTTCTGTGAGGATCTTGACTCTGAAGTAAACATCCTCATGCGCGGTCAGGCCGCGATCGTCGCGGTCCACCTCACGAAACAAGATGATGGCGGGCGCGCCAGGAGCTTTGGGCTCGCTCGTCATTTTGAGCTCGTCCTGAGAAACTGGCTGGAACCCGATAGCCCAGGCTGATGGCGTCAGCAGGCCAAGAGTGGCGAGAATAGGAACGAAAACGAAGATGTAGAGGGACCCTCGACGAAGAGTGGACATTGGCGCATTTCACCTTATGGAACACATTCGTACCGCCGCCTCCGGCCAGAGGGGGAATGCATAGGCCGGAAAAAGTCGCGCGTGGCCGAGCTATGCCGGATTGATCTGCTCACTTATGGGCCGAGACAATACAGTTCCCGGCCGTTGGTGTCAAGAAATACAGAGGGATGGAATCACAAAAGTAGATCATTGTCTATGGCACGGATCACAGCCTCTGGAAACGAGTTTCAGGATCACATCGTATTGTTACAGAAGGCTTGAGGGATTGGTAAATGACGTCAGTCGGCGTACCACTGGAAGTTACTTCACCGTTACCAATCTAATCTTGAACAATGCACTGATTACGGCTCTGGCTCGGTCAGCAATATGGTGTTCAAACCCATGCTAGACTGGAATTAATCCCACACAATCGAGGAATTCTATGAAATTCGGCGTCATCATTTTTCCAGGATCCAATTGCGACCACGATGCGTTCTGGACAATTCAGCAGGTTGCCAAGCAACCGGTTACGTTCTTATGGCACGAATCGCACGATCTGGAAAACTGCGACGCAGTTATTGTTCCCGGCGGATTTGCATACGGCGATTATCTACGGACGGGCGCGATTGCGAAGTTCTCTCCGGTGATGGAAGCAGTGCGCAAGTTGGCTGCTGCAGGAGGGCTTGTACTGGGAATCTGCAATGGATTTCAGATCCTGTGCGAATCGGGTCTGCTGCCCGGCGCGCTGATGCGCAATGTGGGGCTTAAATATGTATGCAAGCCGGTCCAGGTTCGCGTTGAAAATGCGGATACGCCGTTCACGAACGCATGCACGCAGGGAGAAGTTCTGACCATTCCCATCGGGCACATGGAAGGGAACTACTTCTGTGATTCCTCTACTCTCGAAGAATTGCGACGGGACAACCGTATTGTGTTTCGTTATTGCTCACCCTCGGGCGAAATCACGGAAGCCGCCAATCCCAACGGTTCCCTGGAGAATATTGCCGGCATCTGCAGTCCGGGCCGCAACGTCGTAGGAATGATGCCTCATCCGGAACGTTCGGCTGAACCCGAACTGGGCTGTACCGATGGGGTGAAGATATTCCAGTCGATGGTGGGCGCGCTGGTTTCCAGGTAATCAGCGGAGTTCAACATTTGCGCAGAATTCTCTTGGAAATCAACAGCTTTCCGTTATATTGTCACCTCCTTCCCCTGTAACTGGGCCATCTAAAAGTCTATTCTTGGGCGCTAAGCACACGCGGGGAGGCGTGTCTTCAGATGACACCAAAGCAGATTCTCGATTCATTCACCGAAACCTTGATGCGGGACGAGCGGATTCTGAACGCGCGCGAGCGTGCGCTGCTGCAGAACCTGCTCCAACATGCAAAAACAGCAAGCAGCGGGAACGAGCAGACTCAGGATGCAGTCCGCGCGGTGATTGCCTCGGCGGTGGGCGAAACCGTTGCGCAGCGCGCATTCGCTGTACTGGGCAGCAGTATCGTCGAGCGTATTCTCGGAGGAGAGGCGGCGTCACGAAGCGAAGGCGGTATCAGCTTCGCGGACGCTTCGATCCACGCGCGATCGGCAATCAAGACAACTCCGAGTGTGCCGACGCCCCCGGGTCCCCAGCCCCCGGCTTCGCCCCTGCGCACTCCGGGAGTTCCGGCACCGGCGCCGGGACCGCAACCTCCGGCATCCCCGCTGCGCGCGCCGGTCGTTCCTCCGCCTTCGACCGGACCGCAGACTCCGGGCCATGGGAAGATCACAACCGTTGTTTCCAAGGGCGCTCTCGCGGTAGAGGAGAAGGCGGCGAGACTTGCAGCCCGATGCGTGGTGCTCGACGAATTCCTCGCACCTCAGGAAGTGGAAGAACTGACCTGCTTCACGCTGCAGAATGAGAGCCAGTTTCAATCTAGCGAAGTAGTGTCCCCCAACTCTGAACGGGGGGAGGTGAACTACGATCATCGACGATCTCGCGTGCTGATGGACCTGAGCCGGTATCAAGGTTTGATGCTGGCGCGCATCAAGACAGTTCTTCCCGAGGTGCTCGAGCAGTTGGGCATGCCGGAATTCGATATTTCGGCAGTCGAGATGCAGATTACAGCCAGCAACGACGGCGACTTTTTCCATTTTCACAGCGACAATGGAGAAGATCGCGTGGCATCGCGGCACTTGACGTTCGTATATTTCTTCCATCGCGAACCCAGGCAATTCGAAGGTGGCGAGCTTCGGCTGCACGATGCGCACCTTGAGGACGGCAAGTACGTGACTGATGGCAGTTATCAGAGCGTGACTCCGCGGCAGAACCAGATCGTTTTCTTTCCCTGTGAACTTCTGCACGAGATCACTCCGGTGGAGTGCCGATCGAGATCGTTCGCGGACAGCCGTTTCACGTTGAATGGATGGCTGCGGCGATGAATGACACCGCCTGGGTGGAGTGGATGACCTCCATTATGGGAGGAGTGCCACGGCAGGCACAGGCCGCGGCATTTCCTCCCGAGCGGTTTTACTGCCTGCTTGATGAATTGCCCATGCATCTGTTGAGCCGGAGCGCGCGCGCTGGCTGGGAAGCGGACCGGGAAGATGAGTCTCTGCAACTGAACGAGGAATGTCTGGTTTGTCCGGCCGAAGACATCCCCTCGGAGTTGCAGTCGCGAAAGGAATTGCTTTCGGGATTCGCGCAGCAAGGAACGATCGCCTGGGTTCGCGACCATAGCAGCGGCGAGCTGTTGCCCTTTTGGCTAGGGCCTGAGTTGAAGTCTCTGGTCACGGCTTTGTCAAAAGGCGAAACGGTCCCCCATTCTGTTCCGGTGCACAGAAAACGATTGCTGCACCGAGCCGGGATATTGGTCGGCTCCAGTACAAAGCAACGACGGATGGAGCGCGAAACTCAGGTGACGGAAGCGGCTAGGTCGTTTCGCGAGAAGGGCTATGCGCCCATCGCGAACTTAATCCATCCGTTGCATATTGCGGCATTGCGTCGCTATTACCGGTATCAGATTCGCACGGGAGCAATTCTTCTTGGAGACAAGCAGAGCGCCCGCCGATACGTGGCGCATAACGAGCCGGTGGCCCGGTTCTTCCATCATCAGATCGCGGCCACGCTTACGGCCATTGCCGGTCAGCCGCTCAAACCCTCTTACGTGTATCTCGCGTCGTACCTGAGCGGCGCCGAATTGAAGAAGCATACGGATCGGGAACAGTGCGAGTTCAGTGTGACACTATGTGTGGATTTCTCTCCAGAGCCACAGGTTGCGACACCGTGGCCAATCCATCTGGATGTTTCCTCAGGGAGAGTGACTGTCTATCAGGCAATCGGAGACGGCTTGGTATACCGTGGAACCAGGCTACCGCATTATCGCGATGCGCTCGGCCAGGGACAGAGTTCAACCTCGATCTTCTTTCATTATGTCGCGACCGACTTCTCGGGTCCCCTGGACTGACCGGGCAGTTGTTCAGCGCAGGCCCGAGATCAGATAGAGGGCTGAAAGAGTCTGATTGTAGGTGTATGCGAAGTATCTTGCGTCACGGCTGACGACGATCGGAGCCACAAGCACGACACCGGCTGGAACGCCGGGCTTCAACTCGCGGATCATTCTTTCTTTTCCCGATGCAATTTCCAACTGGTAGACCTTGCTCGGAAATTCGCCCCAATGGTAGCCATATATTGACGCTCCATCCTGTGACCACTGCACCGGATTAAAGTCGTCTTTGAGGTTTAGAATCTCTGTCGGGACCTCCTGCCAACGAATACATGGTCACAGTCTTACCCGACTTTGCGGGAACCATGTAGTGACTGTCCGGTGAAATGGCTCCGCAGACCACACCTTCCGGAGTCGCGGGCGTTGCTTTGCCGCTCGAGACATCCACCAGATAGCAACGAGGAGCGTGATTCAAAACATCACCATTGATTGAGATTCGCTCTCCATCGGGGAGGAAACGGGCCCATCCATTTTGAACGTGGTCGAGACCGCTCACTGGGATCGTCCGCGGCTGTCCCGCACCAGTGGGGAGCAGCGTGATCTGTCGCGTTTGGCTTGTCGATACCGAGACAGCCCATTGCCCGTCGGGCGAGAGCCCGCCAGCGCTGCCTTCCCCCAGTCGGATGGGAAGCGTGCCGTCCACCTTACGAATCGCAACTGCGTAGCCCGGACCAGCAGCTTCGCTGGAATCTTCGAACAACAGGAATTGGCCGTCGTGAGAGATGTCTCGGGCGGAATTAGAGTCGTGCCATGACAGATCGATGTCTTGGTTGCTATCGAGCGTTGTGTATCCCATGGCGAGCCGCTGCGAATTCAGTGAGATCAGCACGCGACCATCGGGCGCTATGTCTTGCAGTGAAATGGCCCCGGGCAGATCCAGGACCTCGCGTATCTTGCCGGATAAATCGACGGCGAGAAGATTCAGATCATGGCCCCTGTCAACGCCCGTAAACCAGATCTCTTTTCCGTCGGGGCGCCATGCCAGGCCGCGTTCTGTATCCCACTCGCGCGTGAGGCTCCGTACGTGGCCGGCGTAGTCGGTCACGCGAACCATGCCACGGTCATCCCAGAGAGCGGGATGATCCATGAAGGCGATCTGACCACCTTTGGGACTGAGCCGGACATCACTGATCCATCCGCCGCTCTCATAAAGTACGTGCCCCAGAGGATATTCGAGGCGGCTCTGACCGTTAACATAATGAACCACGGCCAGCTTGTCTTGGGAGTCCCAGTCGGCCCAACGAACGTCCGCGAGAAGTTCTCTAGGCGAGCCTCCGGCTAGAGGCGCTTGCGAGAGCATGCCGTTCACGGTTTCCATTTGACCGGAGTGAATTCCACCAACCGCCAAGGCGAGTTCGTTCTTCGGCGATACCGCCAGCAAACTGGCGTTGTTTATGGCGAGAGGCTGGGACAGCAAAGAGTTGGCGACCGTGGAGAACAACTGTGTGGGCTTGTTGTTCCACGCCGCGCTGTAAAGAACAGAGTCGCCGTTCGGAGTGAATCGTGCAGCATACACCGTACCAGCTTCAAATGTGATGCGCGTGTAGATCAGAGTGGACGCAGGGGCGCGGAAGACCTGCACGATAACCAGAATCACCGTTGCGATGGCTAAGCACAATGCGATCGCCCAGGGAAGAAATGGGCGTGACTTGGCCTTGGGACGGAAGAGTGGGACTGTACTTACCTGAGAAGAGCCGGAGAGCGTCTGCAGGGCGAACACGAGATCCCGGGCCGACTGGAAGCGGTTTTCTGGCTCCTTCTCGAGGCAGTGGCGAACGATGTCCTGATATCCGAGGGGAATTGCAGCTTGATCGAGCACGAGACCAGAAGGTTCCTCGCGCAGGACGGCGGTCATGGTATCGACTTCGGTCTCGCCGCGAAAGGCGCGGTGCCCCGACATCATCTCGTAAAGAATCGCCCCGAAGCTGAAGATGTCGCTGCGGTGGTCCACTGTCTTGCCGCGCAACTGTTCGGGAGACATGTAGGCGACCGTGCCGATCACGGCACCGTGCTTCGTCACCGTGGTCAGGTTTTCAATGGATCGATTTTCGTCAGCAGTTGGCTGGAGTTTGGCAACTCCGAAGTCAAGAATCTTGATGCGTCCATCGTTTGTCAGAAACAGATTCTCAGGCTTCAGATCGCGATGAACAATGTGCCGGTCATGCGCTGCGGTGAGAGCCTGCGCTACCTGCAGAGCATATCCTGCTGCCTCGCGCACCGGAACGGGACCTTCGGCCAGCCGATTACGCAGAGTCTTGCCTTCGAGGAGTTCGGAGACGATATACGGTGTCTTGCCTTCGAAACCTACATCGAAGATGGCCAGAATGTTGGGATGATTCAGGGCAGCGGCGGCGCGGGCCTCCTGCTCAAAGCGTCGGAGGTGGTCAGGGTTATCGCTCGATGCAGGCCGAATCAGCTTCAGGGCAACGTCGCGGCCGAGGCGCTCGTCGCGCGCCCGGAATACCTCTCCCATTCCCCCAGCACCAATCTTCTCGAGGATCCGGTAATGCCCTACCAACTGACCAATCATAAAGAGCCGACACAGCTTAGCTTGAAATGTTAGGGGGGCGGGTGCATAGAGTCAAGGCAAGGAACCTACTGTGTCGCTATACGACTTTTAAAGTACGCGTGCAGCGAGAAGCTCCCAGAACGATCAAGTCAATGGGAATGTTGGTCATCAAGACAGCCAATAGGCTTGTACGCGGGCGCTCGCGTAGCCTTACAGGAGCAGAAAGAATGCGGATCGGGGCGAAAACTGTTCGGTTGCCGAAAAATCGTTTGCCTTTGCCTGATGCTGAATCCGTCGGGAGTGCTGTCAGCTCTCGATAGCCCGGGCGCGATTCTGCGGACCGGCGGGACTGGGGTGCTGGTGAACTCGCAACCCGCTTCCAAATCTGCGGCGCTGTACCGCGACGATCTGGTTGAAACCGCCAACAATACTGCTGCGCGGATCGAGAGTGCCGGATCGGCGACTGATATCCACTCTGGCAGCCTGGTGCAGTTTGAACAGGAGGAACTGGTCCTGGACCACGGAATCCTCTCCGTGAATACCTCGGTCGGATTGAAGGTACGAGTTGGATGCCTGACCGTCACCCCCATCAACGGCAGCGCCTGGACCCGATATGATGTCTCGGATGTCGATGGGAAGGTTACGATTTCGGCCCTTACCAGTGACGTATACATCGAAGAGCATTCGAACCATGCCAGGCCTGCAAAGAAATCTGCGGAGTCCAAACGAGCCATCGTGCGCGAAGGGGAGCAGAAGTCGCGAGAAGAAAGATGCGGAGCCGGGTATACCACTCAACCCGCTGCGACCCCGGCGCACGACGCCATCTTGAATTCACCTTGGGCCAAACTGGCTGCCGGCGTGGGCGCCGGCGCGATAGCTTGCTTCGGCATCTGTCATGATGACGATCCAATCAGCCCACACACTCCATAGATTCCGAATTGCTGGCTTCGGCCTCACCCTCTCGCTAGAATGATGCTCAATGAAGTTACATATCCAGCGCTGCACCCTATCGCTCACCTTTGTCGCTGCCCTCATTCTTCCTGCATTTTCCAAAAACAACCTGCAGGTCGTGGTGGTTCCCGTGGCCAACATGTATTCGGGGCCGAGTGACAAGACCGATGTAGTTTCTCAAGCCATTTATGGCAGCAACGTGACATTGCTGGTCGCTCGCGGGGAATGGTCCCGGATTCAGACGACCGATCATTACAAGGGATGGGTTCCGAGTCGGCACGTCCGCATCGTGTTGAGCGGGAATGGATACGCCACAGCGGGGCCGACGGTGCAGGTTGAGAGCCTGTTTGCGAATGTTTACAGCGAGCCCGACATCACCAAGCACAAGCCGGTCATCACCGTTCCTTTTGAAACGCGCTTGGAGGTTTCTTTCCCCGATCCCGATGCGAAGAGCACGAAGGGAAGCACTGCGATTCCCGAGGGGTGGGTAAGGGTTCGTCTGCCGGGTAAGACCGATGCATGGATCCAGTCCGGTGACGTGGCTACGGATCCGAAGCCGTTGACGATCCCGGAGTCAATTGAACTGGCGAAGCGATTTCTTGGGCTGCCGTACTTGTGGGGAGGAACGTCGAGCTTTGGGTTCGACTGCTCCGGGTTTACCCAGATGTTGATGCGGGAGCGAGGCTACAATATGCCGCGCGACGCCGACAAGCAGGCGGCCTGGGCTGGTGTGGTGGCTGTGGACCGCAAGGATCTGCAGCCGGGAGACCTGTTGTTCTTCGGTTCGTCAGCGAAGAAGATTGATCACACCGGAATGTATATCGGCGATGGACAGTTCATCCATGACGTGACGAACGGGCATCCGGTGGTGCAGATCAGCAAATTGGACGAAGATCCGTGGACGCGATTGCTGGTGGCATGCCGCCGGGCGAAGTAGTTCGCCCTCAATTCGAACTCGGTTCTCCTCCCGCTTTGATCGGGTTGTGCGAAGTGGATGACGTCGCCGACGCGGCAGCTGCCGAGGCGGTCGGCTTGCGGCAGAGTTCCATCACCTCGGAAATTCTCTGCGCTTCGTGTTGCATAGCCATCTGCCAGTTGCGCAAGGTCTCCTTCTCCCGCTCGATCTGTTCGCGATTCCGCTGAATACGTTCGGCGTAGTGCAATTTAAGGCGCTCCAACTCGGCCTCGATGTGCGCGTTCTCTTGCGATTTCCGCGATTCGAACTCTTCCAACTGGCGACGACGCCCGGCTTCATAGGAATCAAGTGCATGTTGACGCCGGCTAGCGTCTTGCAGCAAGTCGTCGACTGAGGTGCCTGCGGCATCGAGTGCCATCAGGACAGATGCGCGCTTGATGTCTTTGGACAAGTCGCGCAGCCGGTCGCTATTGAGCATGTCCACGACTTTCTGGATCCCATAGCCGGATGGGGGCGTGAGGATTCCAGCGGCACGGTAGATGTCTTCATAGGAGAGCATATCGGTACGAGCGGCGCTGGCCGGCTCTGCGGCGGGCGTCTTGGAGTTATTCATCGGAGTCTCCGTAGATATCGTTTTTGTGGCGGCATCGCCAGCGGGCTGGCGGCCCCAGAGTTTCGGAAAAAGAGTCTTGGGTTCCATGGGTTTCCTTTCGTCGGCAACGAGCGGTGCGGGCGGGTGCGGCGGACCGTGCGGCTCCGGAACTACATCCTTTTGCTGCCGTTCGTTATCGCGCGGCCCTTCCAGAGAGGTCGGAGACGTTGACGGAATCAGCTGCTTTGGGCTCACGTTCGGCGGATTGACAACCGCAGTTTCTCGGCGCAGTCCGAGCAGAAAGTCTCTGCCATCGCGCCGGCAATTGCGGGCGATTGCCGAGAAAAGTTCGCGTTGCCATCTGACTTGGACCCGAGAGCCGATCTCAACCGGAGCATTGAGTCGTATGCACGCTCCAGAGCGTGATGTATTTTCGAGCGTTGCCCGAGCCCGCACCGGTTGGCCAGACTCGTCCTGCCACGAGACCTCGGCCACCGCCCACATGGGCTTTCTCGGTTCGATGTTACGCCCGTCCATGCCATCAGTATCGGCGGAACCGTTCGGGAGTTGAAGTTACTTGGGGACGTAAGAGCAACGCAGAACTTGAACCACGATGGGCACGTAGTCAAACAAGCGAACCTTGCGACTGCAGCTCTATATTTCGTCTATGCAAAGAGGCGCATGAGGCCTGTCGGAGGCAGGTCGGGAGAGATAAATCGGGCCTCTTTCATTCCACTCGCGCGAGCTAAACCTTCTGCCGCGATGTACCCGCTGCGCACTGCGCCTTCCATAGTTGCGGGCCATCCCGTGGCAGTCCAATCACCAGCAAGAAATACGCGTGGCCACGGTGTCACGGTTGTTGGACGGTGGGCGTCGATGCCCGGTTGCGGCGAGTACGTCGCATTGATTTCCTTGATGACCGTCGATTTGACCAGATTTGCTCCGCAAGCGCCCGGAAAGAACTCGCGGACTTCGTCCAATGCGAGATCGACAATTTCGGAGCGGGATTTGTCGATCAGTGTTTTGGATGAACTGACCACCAGTTCGATGTAGCTGCCCTCAGCAATCGGACTCCCATCGACATCAGCAGATCCACTACTTCGTCCGCTACCCGCGGCGACTGTGGCGAGAACATTCTGTGCGCGCATTGGCTGCAGACGCGACTTGTGGAACATCCACTGGATGGTGCGATCCAGCAACACGGCGTGATCCAGATCGGAAATCTGGCGGTCGAACCAGAGATGGATGCCCGTGATGGGAGAGTTCTCGAAATGAGAGATCTTCTCGCGGATGGGATCGCTCTCCGGTGTCCGGGGAAGAACGCGATCCAGCGCATCGAATGGAAGGGCAGCCACCAGGTAGTCAAAGCTGGAGGCTTCGCCTCCCCGCTTGCGAACTTCCACTTGCGAAAGTGCTGCCGAGAAGGACTCCACCGGGCAGCGGAATTCCAGCACGCCGCCGCGCGCGCGAACATAATTTCCGGCAGCATTATAGAGATCGGTCAGCGGTATCATCGGAACGCCCATCTGACGCGCTCCCGGGGACTTCATCGATTCACGAATCACCTGCGCCGCGGCAGAGATCGAGATGCGATCGAGTTCCTCGCTGAGTGCGCTGACCAGGATCGGCCGCCAGAAGCGGGCTACAGCTGCTGGACTCTGGTGATGAGCGTCAAGCCACCGCTGGAAGGATTGTCCCGTGTCGTGCAGTTCGGTCAGCGTGATCGGGATTAGCGCGCGGGAGATGGAAAGCTTTTCGGGCGCGCTGAGAAAAGAAAAGTTCCAAAACGATGGAGCGGTGTGCAGGGGCGCAGGCAGCATGGAGGACTTCATCACTGAGAGCCGTCCGCCAGGCTCGATGAAGTTCATCTCATCGAACCAGCGGATTTGATCGGCGACGCCGATGCGCTGGTAGAACTCGATCAAGTTCGTGCAGAGCCGGAACAGGACATGCTGGCAATTGTCGACGACCTCCCCTGTGCCGGGGTGCTCGTAGGAAGAGGCCCGTCCGCCGAGGAATGGGCGCTTCTCGAATAGCGTGACTCGGAAGCCCAAATCGGAAAGAGCGCACGCGGCGGCGAGTCCGGCAAGACCGCCTCCAGCGATGGCTACTGTGGGAGAAGATGCATTCATGAGGTGATTTCAGATTGTAGATTGCAGATTTCAGATTATAGGTCTTCACCAATCTCCAATCTGCAATCTGAAATCTTGTTTAGGTGATGCGTTTCAGGACGCCTTTCCCCAGGACTCGCAACTTTTCCCACGTGCTCAGCCTTACTTTCTCCGTGAAGACATCATATTGCCTGGCGGCAATCTTATCGAGCAGGTTGCGATAGATGTTCACCAGCACCCACAGTGCCGGCTGGCTGTCCTCCGAGACGTATGCGATCAACTCGTCCCCACTCGCATAGAATTCACGGGCGCGATCGGCTTGGAGTGTCAAGAGCGGACGGAAGCGAGCCAGGTCCGGGGCCGCGAGAAAATCCTGTGGCGCCATGCCGAAGTTCACCAGGTCTTCTTCCGGAAAATAAACTCGGCCGAGCGCTGCATCTTCTTTCACGTCCCGAATGATGTTCGTAAGTTGAAAGGCCAAGCCGCAGTTTTCGGCCAATCGTTCGGCGGCGGGATCGCGATATCCGAAGACGTGAATGCAGACGAGGCCCACAACCGAGGCCACACGATAGCAGTAGAGGCGGAGATCGTCGAAGGTCTTGTATTGGACACGCAGGCTGGGGGTATTACCAGAATGCGAGGTTGCGGAATCCTCGATGTCCATGGCCGTGCCGTGCGCGAGTTCATCGAGCAATCCGGCGGGAATCGTGAAGCGGCGTTGGGCGTCGGTCAGCGCTAGCAGAATGGCGTCATCGGTAGGCTGTCCTTGTTGCGCCTGGTGCAGGGCATCGAGCCAGTCGTCGAGTTTTTGGCGGCGCTCCGCAAAGCTGAGGCTGGGATCGTCCGTGATGTCGTCGCAACGCCGCATGAAAGCATACACAGCGCAGAGGGCTTCACGTTTTCGGCGCGGAAGAACGAGGAACGCGTAATAAAAATTCTTAGCCGAGCTGCGCGTAATGCCCTTACAGACGGAGTAGGCCATCACCAACTGTGGCGGCGCGGGCGTCCAGGGAATGGGGACCTGATGGGTGCCGGCGCTCACCTGGAGCCTCCGGTGAGCTTGCCCAGTGCGGCACGGGCGACTAAGGCGAGTTTGCGCGGCTTGGAAATCGCAGGACGATTGCCGAGAACTGCGTAGCCCTGCTTCTCGATCGCGCGGAGGATTTCCTGGCCGCCACGGGTGAAGAGTTCCAGATCCACCGCGAGTTCGTGATCCACTTTGCCGATGAGCGGTAGCCCTTGTCGGAACCAGTCGTGGGCACGATCGACTTCGAACTTCATCATCTCGATGAATGAGGGCGTATTGCGTTTGGCAGCGATGTCGCCTTCGGTCACTCCGAACCGTCGGAGGTCCTCGAGTGGGAGGTAAATGCGCCCCTTCTCGTAGTCGACGCTGACGTCCTGCCAGAAATTCGCGAGCTGGAGAGCGGTGCAGGTGTCATCCGACAACTGTTGGCGCTCGGCATCTCTGTATCCGCAGAGATAAAGAACCAGATGTCCGACCGGATTCGCTGAGTATTGGCAATAACCGATGACGTCGTTAAAGGATTCGAAGCGCGTGACACTCTGGTCCTGGCGGAAGGCGATCAACAGATCCGAAAATTCATGCTGGGGAATTTCGAACTTGCGGACCGTTTCAGCAAGCGCGACAAAGACGGGATGTTTGGGACTGCCGTCGTAGCAGGCGTCGAGTTCGCGTTGCCATTGATCGAGGAGTTCGAGCGAAGCGGCGGTATCGCCGACTTCGTCTCCGAGATCGTCGGAAATGCGGCAGTAGGCGTAGACGTTATAGAAATGCTGGCGCAGACGCGCCGGTAAAAACCAGGTTGCAACCGAGAAGTTTTCGTAATGCGACCTTGCCAGATGAGCGCAATACGCGCGGGCTTCCTCCAGAGCCGGGGCTGAGGATGGAATCGCGTAACTCGCCGGAAGGCGGCTCCAGCCGAAGGCTGCGGGGCCAGAATGAGACGGCTTGGATGATGCGACCTGCGTCATGTTTGCACGAAATCCCGTTCAATGTACTCCTTACAAGGGTACCCTGAGAATTCCTCAAGGAGTTTACTGCGCACGAACAGGGTAGGGGTCCTTCAACTTCATCAGCCGATGTCTTCGCTCAGCGCCTGACTGCGCTCAAGATGACGGAACCCTCGAGCGCCGATGCACTTCTAGTGGCCGGGGATGATTGCGGTTTTGATGTCCCCTCCGCGGTTGAGCATGTGCCGCAGAACCTGCTGCAGTCGTGAAAGCGGCGCCTCGCCGGTGATGTAGTCGGTTGGCCGAATTTTCTTGGCCGCGATCAATCCGAAAGCGCGTCGGACGGTTTCTGGAGTGTGATGGAATGTCGCTTTCAGCGTGATCTCGGAATAGTGCAGGCGGTTGGTCTCAAGCTGGACTTTGGTTCCGCTGGCGCATCCGCCGAAGAAGTTCACGGTACCGCCTTTGCGGACCATGTCGACGGCCCATTCCCAGGCTTCTGGCTTACCCACGGCTTCGATCACCACGTCGCAGCCGCGCTTCTGCGGAGAGAGCGCGCGCACCGCTTCGACTACGTTCTGCGTCTTGGTGGTCTGAATAATCTCGTGCGCACCCATTTGCTTGGCGGCTTCGACTTGTCCGTCGCGCTTCACGACAGAGATCACGTTACAGCCTATCGCGCGGGCGACTTGAACGAACATCAGTCCGATCGGCCCGCCGCCGAGAATTGTGACGGTGTCGCCAATCTCCACTCCCGTCTCATGGAGCCCGCGAAGGACGCAAGCCAGAGGTTCCGTCATCGCCGCATCTTCGAAGGAAACATTCGGAGGGATGACCAGCATATTGGCTTCCACGATGCGGCGCGGTACGCGGATGTATTCGGCGTAAGCTCCGTTGTTGAAGAGGAGATCTTCGCAAAGATTCTCCTGGTGCTTGGAGCAGTAGAAGCACATCTGGCAGGGCGCGGAGTTGAGTGCCACAACGCGCATTCCTCTCCTGAACCCGTTAACACCGGCGCCCACCTCTTCGATGACACCGGCAAGCTCATGACCGAAAAGCGCCGGAGGTACAATCATGCGTGCATGGTATCCGCGCTGATATACCTTGAGATCTGTGCCGCAGGTCAGCGCGACCTGGACCTTGACCAGAACTTCGCCTTCTCCAACACGTGGGATTGGAACTTTCTCGATCTTCAGATCTTCTTTGCCGTATAAAACGGCGGCGGTCATTTTTCCGTTCACTGCTGGCTTCCTTCCCAACTGCTCCCGGGCTGGATCACTACCTTCATGGACGATGGCTGCGGATGGGCCGCGAGATCCAGCGCTTTCGGGCTTTCCCCGAGTGAAAAGCGATGGCTTACCAGCCGTTCCAGATCCATCTCCCGGTTCATGACAAAGTGGACAGAGTCATCCTGCAAGTCAACGGAGGCGCTGTAGGAACCAACCAGCGTCTTCTCGTCAACACAGACGGCTGCAGGATCGATAATGGCCTCTCCGTGTTGCGTTTGCGCAAACAATAAAATTCGACCCCCCGGGCGGGCCGCGTCCATGGCCGTTCGAATAAGGGAGTTCCCGCCCACGGCTAAAATTACCGCGTCGGCTCCACGTCCTTCGGTCATTTCGCGGACACGCTCCACTACCTTTCCTTGCGAAGCGTTAATGGTTTGGTCGAGTCCGAAACTTGCACCTATTTTAAGCCTCTCCGCGTACAAATCGGAAGTAATTAAGCTGGCCCCGGCCCGGCGCGCCAGTACGCTCAATATGATGCCGATGGGGCCCTGCCCGATTGTAAGCACCCTCTCGCCGGGGTGCAGTCCCAGCGCCTCAATCCCCTTCATACAGGTGTTTACCGGCTCCACGAAGCATGCCTGTTCGTAGGGAACTCCGTCCGGAATCCGGACCGTGCCGTGATCCACGATCCAGTCCATCACCCTGACATATTCGGCAAAACCGCCGCCAGAAGGCTCAAAGCCAGCAGTACAGCCGACTTTCTTATACGTAGTGCACTGGGCGAACGTCTTGTGCTGGCAGTAAAAACAGGTCCGGCAAGGGATGTGATGGAAGACCATGACGCGATCGCCGGGACGGTACTGCGTCACAGCCTCGCCGACCGCGGCGACTACGCCAGAGGTCTCGTGACCGAAGATCCTGGGAGCGGAATGAGAGCCTGTGGAAATCTTCTTGAGGTCGGTTCCGCAGACTCCACACGAATGTACCCGAACCAGCATCTCGCCTGCGCCGATTCTCGGAACAGGCACGGTTTCCATGCGCACGTCATGAACGCCGCGGTACACCGCAGCCAGCATGGTGGCTGGGATGGAATGTGGTGGGTCTTCGACGGCAGACTGTCCAGCAAGGGCCATGAGAACGATTTTAGATGATCGCGACAAGGAAATTGGTGCATACCAGGGAACCCGGGCTAACTGGAGGAGTTGCTCCCGCAGTACCCGCTTTTGAACAACCCATCATCTTGAGTGTTCACAGAGGATCGCATCATTTCATGCTATGCTGCGCAAAACTCATGGTTTCCAGGACTCCCAGTGCTGATTGAACTACGGCTGGAGAACTACGCGGTGATCGACAATCTGGTGGTGGAGTTCGGTCCCGGGTTAAATTTGCTCACGGGCGAAACCGGGGCGGGGAAGTCGATCCTGATAGACGCCCTTGCGCTGCTGTTGGGGGAGAAGGCATCGAGCGATGTGATTCGGGCGGGCGCGGATCGAGCGGTGATTTCCGCAGTGTTTGAATCTGCTGGGTCGGGTGAGAAATCCCTGTGTACGATCCTTACGGCCAATGGCCTCGATGAATCCGATGATGGGACGCTCATCTTGCGGCGTGAGATTGCGGCCGGGGGCAAGGGTCGCGTGTTCGTGAACAACCAGCCTGCCACCGTCGCCGTATTGCGACTCTTGGCGCCTTACCTCGCAATCATCCACGCGCAGAGCGAATCCATTTTGAACTTTGATGGGCCGGCCCGGCTCGGATTGCTCGATGCGTTCGCGGGCAGCCAACTCGAAGCGGTGGAGACGAGCTTTGATTCCTGGCAGCAGATTCGTGCACGCATCGGGGAACTGGAGCGCGGCGAGCAGGATCGCTTGCGGCTCGTGGATCTGTGGACATTCCAGAAGCGCGAAATCGAAGAGGCAAAGCTGCAAAGCGGAGAAGACGAGCAACTCGAGTCCGAAAAGCGGGTGCTCGCCAATGCAGAAAAAATCTACGGCGCGGCGATGAACGCCTTCGACCTCCTATATGAAGGGAATGGCTCTACTGCGTCCTCGTTACGCGCGGCGCAGAAGCAGATCGAGGAACTGGCGCGCTATGAGCCGAAATTCCAGGAGGCGCTGACTGCGCTGGAGTTCGCCAGAATCAGCGTGGAGGATGTGGGTGCCACCGTGCGCGATTATGCGGGCGGAATTCAGGCGTCTCCCGAGCATTTGGCGGAAGTCGAGGATCGCTTAGCCTTGCTCGACCGGTTAAAGCGAAAGTACGGCCCAGCTTTGGACGATGTGATCAAGTTTGGCGCTGACGTTTCGCGCAAGTTGTCCGAAGTTGAGAACAAGGACGAGATTTTGCGGCAATTGCGCGACGAACTTGCAAAGGGTGCCGGTGAGTATCTGCGAGCCGCGGGCGCCTTGTCCAACAAACGTGTTGAAGCCGCGAAAAAATTAGAGAAACTCGTTGAGGTTGAAATCAACGATTTGGCGATGAAATCCGCGTTCCGCATCGAAGTCACGCATTCCGAACAGGAGAGCAACTGGACGGCGCATGGCTACGATCGAGTGGCGTACATGATCTCCACCAATCCTGGGGAGCCGATGCGGCAGTTGGAGCACATCGCCTCTGGAGGTGAGTTGTCGCGCGTGATGCTTGCTTTGAAGGTTAGTGTCGAATCAGGCGGGACTGCGGCTTCTCGAAAGACCGGTCATGAAGTAAAAAGCGCCACCCTGTCACATAACGACGCGGCAAGGATGGGGAACACAGAAGACCCTTGTCTTCGACGAAATTGATACCGGAATCGGCGGGCGGGCGGCTGAGGCTGTGGGCCGCAAACTTAAATCCCTCGCACGGTCCAGCCAGGTTCTGTGCGTCACGCACCTGCCGCAGATCGCTACCTTTGCCGATCAGCATTTCGTGATCGAGAAGAAGGAGTCCGGCGGACGCACGCGAACCAGCGTTCGTACCGTCACAGGTGCCGAGCGAACGGACGAGGTGGCGCGAATGCTCAGTGGAGCGAAGCTGACGGAGACTTCGCGCAAGCACGCGGAGCAGATGATTAAAGCCAATGCCTAGGTATTAGCGGCTGACGATCAGGATGTCGGAAGCGCGACTGTCAGCCAGCGTGGTGCTGGCGGAATTGTCGGCGATCTTGATCGAGAAGTTCACGGTGATGCGAGCCTGAGTCTCGACCGCATGTCCGTTCTGCAGGATCGGCTTGAAACGCCATTCACGGACGGCCTGCTTCGCCGCCGTGGTCAGAATCGATGGGCCGCTCAATACCTTCAGATCTTCTACCAAACCCTCTGCATTGATGATGGCTTGCAGGATCACCGATCCCTGCACGCTCATGTGTTGGGCTAACAGGGGATAAGAGGCTTTGATCGAAGTTTGCGGCTCAGTCGCCGCAGACGGGAGAGGCTCGCGCTCGGCCGCATTCGTTGCAGCGGCAAGATCCTGGCTCGGATTCTGTAGCTCAACGTGGGTGGCGTTCGTTGGCGGATGCACTCTGTGGTGCTTCTCGCCAGCGACTACTTCGACATCAAGGGGAGGCAACACGGTCCGGACTACGGAAACCGGAGCGTCATCGGATTTCGTTTCCGCTGCGACTGCGATGCGGGCTTGCCTCTTCGCCGACGCTGTCACTACAGGCTGGATCTTCCTGGCTGCTGGAATTGCAGCAGGGTTCTGAACCTGTCCTGTGGTCTCGGGCAGGTCGGACTCGATGGTCGTCTGCTCGGCGCCAAACCAGAACTGACGATCCTTAACCAGTAACGCCAGCAGGGCAATCATCAGGATCGCAAGTGCGAGTGCCAGCCTGCGGGGTTGCTGATTGGCGGCGCCGGTCCGGCGCTGCGTCGTGCCAATCATCGTTCTGGGGGTGGTTTCGAACATTATCTTTGGGACCTGGGAACCGTTCGACGCACATAGATTGGAGCATTACCGAAGTAATGACAATGGCACGGCGCGGTGAGGAGGGGGCACGACCGGGCCATACGGCAACTTGGTGTTCTGAAACCTACTTACGTGTGACGGGAGTCACGGTCAGCTCCGTCGCCGGGGCCGCTACATTCAGGCAATGACTGACATTTGCAAGCAAGACCGTAGTCTGTGGCTGCACGGCCCGTCCGAGCCATGCAAGCTGATCCCCGAAGCGCATCAGACTCCCTGGAGGCTGGTTCTCCTTGGCGCTCCTGGCGTAGGCAAGGGAACTCAGGCGGAGTTGCTGAATGAGCAGTTGCGAGCGTGCCATCTCTCGACCGGGGACGTGTTCCGGACCGCAGGTAGCCGGATTGAGTGTGAGCAGAGCCCCGCGATTCGAGAGGCGATGGGATATATGCGCCGTGGTGAACTGGTGCCGGATACGATCGTATGGGCGATTGTGCGTGAGCGACAGGCCTGCCTGAATTGCGCCGGAGGCTTCATTCTAGACGGCTTTCCCCGGACCTTGGGTCAAGCCGAGTCGTTGCAGCACCTCATGCAGCAAGACGCGATCGCCCTGGATGCGGTGGTTAGCTACGAACTGCCTTTGGCAGACATTGTGGCCCGGCTGGCAGGACGCCGTACCTGCGAAAAGTGTAAGGCCGTCTATCACGTGGCTGAGCGGCCCCCGAAGACTGCCGGGCAATGCGACAAGTGCGGCAGCAAGTTATTCCAACGGGAAGACGACGAGCCTGAGTCGATCACCGTTCGGCTCGAGGCTTATAACCGAAGCACCGCCCCTCTGATCGAGTTTTACAGGAACGTCGGAGTGCTGGTGCAGATTCCGGCCACTGGGAGTCCGGATGCGATCTGTGAACGGACGATTGCGGCGCTGGAATCCCGGCGACTCTCGCAACTGAGCTACATGTCGATGCACGAGTTCTGAAGGTTTCCATTCGCTGGCGAAATGTGGCACTTCGCTGCTAATCCTCGCTGTTTCTGCGGCTTACGTTGACCATCCGGATACTTTTCTATAGTTTATAAGTATCGCCACATCGGGGTTCGTGTACCATTTAGTTACTTAAAGTGGGCGCGATTCATGAGTGGTTTGCATCCTAACTGACGGAGGTCAGATTCCAACATTGGAGTTGGGCTTAGTCCCGAATACCATAGAGGAATCTGAGGAACGGATACATAACGTGGGTGGAGTTCCAGTAAAGAGCGAAGGCAAGACGCTACTTCTTTTAAAGCCGCGAGGGTTCTGCGCGGGCGTAGTTCGCGCCATTGACGTAGTCCGCATTGCGCTGGAGGCGTTTGGGCCTCCGATCTACGTGCGCAAGGAGATTGTGCACAACAGCTTTGTGGTGGAGGAACTGCGGGGCAAGGGCGCGATCTTCGTCGATAGCGAAGACGAAGTCCCCAATGGCGAACGCATCATTTACAGCGCCCATGGCGTCTCCCCTGAGGTGCGCGAGCACAGCGCGCGCCGCGGGCTGCGCGTTATCGATGCAACCTGTCCTCTCGTGACGAAGGTCCACGTGGAGGCGGTGAAGTTTGCGAAGGAAGGGTATTCGCTGATCCTGATCGGGCATAAGGACCACGACGAAGTCATTGGAACCTTGGGCGAGGCACCGCTCGTAACCCAGGTGGTGGGATCGCCGGAGCAGGTCGCAAAGCTGGATGTACCCGACCCGAACCGTGTGGCGTATCTGACGCAGACCACCCTGAGCCTGGACGAGACCAAGGACATCATTGCGGCTCTGAAGCAGAAGTTCCCGAACATCAAAGGGCCCGCAGCGCAGGATATCTGCTACGCAACCGAGAACCGCCAGGTAGCGGTGAAGCAGGTGGCTTCCGACTCGGATCTCCTGCTGGTCGTCGGTTCAGAGAATAGCTCCAACTCGAACCGACTGGTGGAGGTCGCGCGGAATTTGGGCACGAACGCTCACCTGATCGACAGCTATAACGATATCGAGCCGGCGTGGTTAAAAGGCGTCAACACGATTGCGCTTACGGCGGGAGCTTCGGCGCCCGAGCATCTGGTGGAAGAGACGGTAATGTTCCTGCGAGGCAAAGGATTCGGTAACGTCGAGGAATTGGAAGTAATGCCGGAGAACGTACGGTTTGGGCTGCCGCCGGAGATCGTTGAGGCAATCGCCAGTGCGCCCGCGAATTAGTGGTGGGGACGTTGCTTGCAACGTCTTGCTGGCAACGCTGCGGAATGGCAGCATTGCCAATGCAGCCGACAGAGACTTGTCAAGCTTCGTCTCTTCGACAAAATAGAGATGTCGTTTGGAGTAGAGGAATGGATAGCAACTCCCCCGAGTCCCATATGGCTTCTTCCGGAGTAGGTTCCAATCCTGAGCTTCGTTTCGGAAAAATCGAGGAGCTGGGTAGCCGTGTAAGCGCCGCGGTTGCGGCGGCGCGGAAGTACCTTTTCTCCGAGCAGCACGAAGAGGGCTACTGGTGTGGGGAACTCGAGGCCGACACGACGCTCGAGTCGGACTACATCCTGCTGCACACGCTGCTAGGGACGGGAAATCAGGAGCGATTCCAAAAGGCGGCGAACTGGATTCTGCGCCACCAGAACGACGATGGCGGTTGGGGTATCTACGCCGCTGGTCCATCGAACATCAGCGCTTCGGTGAAGGCGTATTTTGGGCTGAAACTGGCCGGATACAAGGCCGATCATCCCGCTCTGGAGCGCGCCCGTAAGAAGATCCTTGAAATGGGCGGCGTCACCGAAGTCAATACGTTTACCAAGATTTATCTGTGTTTCTTTGGGCAGTATGACTACGACGCGGTCCCGGCGATTCCGCCGGAGATCGTGCTGTTTCCCAACTGGTTCTGGTTCAACATCTACGAGATCTCTTCCTGGTCGCGTGCCATCCTGGTTCCGCTGTCGATTTGCTACGCCAAGAAACCGTTCAAGAAGATTCCGCGCGAGATGGGCGTGGAAGAATTGTTCGTCGGTGGAATGCAGAAATCGCGCATGCATCTGCATTGGGCGAAGAAGTTGGTTTCGTGGCGGAACTTTTTCCTGGTGCTGGACCGTCTGGTTCACTGGTTCGAGAGGATTCACGTGCGGCCATTGCGCTCTGTGGCACTGAAGAGCGCAGAGAAGTGGATGCTGGAGCGCTTCGAGATGAGCGACGGACTCGGCGCGATCTACCCGTCCATGATGAATGCGATTATCGCGCTCCGCTGCCTCGGGTACTCGTTGGACGATCCGCAGGTGATTCGCGCGATGGACGAGTTCGAGAAGCTCGGAATCGAAGAAGAAGACACATTCCGCATGCAGCCCTGCATGTCTCCCGTGTGGGACACCGCCTACGCTCTATTTGCGCTGGGCGAGTCCGGCGTTCCGGCGAATGATCCCAAGATGGTAAAGTGCGCCGACTGGATTCTGCAGAAGCAGGTGCGCAACGTCGGCGACTGGAAGGTCAAGAACAAAAAGGGCCAGCCTGGCGGATGGTACTTCGAGTTTAACAACGAGTTTTATCCGGATGTCGATGATAGTGCAATGGTTTGCCTGGCCCTCAGCCGCGTGGAGCATCCCAACGGACGGTATCAGCGGGAGTCGGTGCAGCGCGCCATTGACTGGATTCTTTCCATGCAGTGCAAGAACGGCGGCTGGGCTTCGTTCGATAAAGACAACGACCGGATGGTATTCCAGTACGTCCCATTTGCCGATCACAACGCCATGCTCGATCCGGCGACGGTGGATATCACAGGCCGGATTTTGGAGATGCTCGCCACCTACGGCTACAGCAAAGATCATCCGGCGGTAAAGAATGCGATCAAGTTCATCCGCAACGAACAGGAGCCGGACGGAAGTTGGTTCGGACGCTGGGGCGTGAACTATATCTACGGGACGGCGTTGGTGCTGCGTGGATTGGAAGCGATTGGCATGGATCTGCACGATCCCTCAATCCAGCAGGGAGCCGAGTGGCTGCGGATGGTACAGAATGCCGATGGTGGATGGGGCGAGACCGTGGGCTCGTACGACGACCCGAATTTGCGCGGACAGGGGGACAGTACTCCGTCCCAGACTGCCTGGGCCATTCTTGGATTGCTGGCGGCCGGCGATACGCGCAGCGATTCGGTAGCGCGCGGCATCGCCTACCTGATGCGCACCCAGCGCCAGGACGGCTCGTGGGATGAACAGTTCTACACCGGCACCGGCTTCCCGCGGGTGTTTTATCTCATGTATCACCTCTACCGGCAGTACTTCCCGCTGCTCGCGCTGACGACGTACGCGAAGGTAATGGAGAAGATCGGCAATTAGCAATTAACTCTGAAATATGCATATGCAGGTCCCCGACACAGTCCTGAAGCGTTTTGAGCAACCGGACGAGGTACGTACTTTCGAAAAAGGAAAGTTCGAGATCGTACGCATTGGCGGTATGTCAATCGGCCGCGCGACGTACGAACCGGGATGGAAGTGGTCGATTCATGTCGGTCCCTCTATGGGCGCGTCCCGCTGTAATGTGGAGCATGTAGGCATGGTGCTTTCCGGTTGTGCCACTGCCGCGATGGAAGATGGCACGATCCACGAACTCCGCGCCGGCATGCTGTTCTATATCCCGCCTGGACCTCCCGGCCATGACAGCTGGGTAGTGGGGAACGAACCCTACGTTTCGCTGCACTTTCTCGGTGCGGATCACTATGCCAGCAAATAGCCTCTCATCGATACACTCGCATCGTCACTGCCATAACTTTAACGCTGTATAAGACATTTCAAGAGTGTCTTGTATTTGCGCGACTTTTATTCGCAAATAGAAGATCGTCATGTTCGGAGGCTACAACGGCCAGAACTACATGGGCGACACCTGGGTGTGGGATAGCATCGCTCAAAAATGGACGCAAGAATTTCCCACCACGAAGCCAACACCGGTGGCATTGCCGATGCTTTTCACTGATCCGGTGAGCGGACACGCGGAGATGGTTGGGGGGGCGATGGCTTCCTCTACCAGAACACGACATGGAAGTGGACAGGGACGAACTGGGTCGCACTCGATCCGGCAACCGTGCTCTGGGCCCGTGGCGCGGCGATTGTCGCGAACGACTTCCACCGGAACAACGTCATGATATTCGGCGGCCTTGCCGACTTGAACCCGGTCAATCCGTGGACATGGGATGGCGTGAACTGGACGATGCAGAATCCTACGACCCAGCCACCCTGGACATACTATTCGGACTGCGTCCTACTATCCGGGCATTCAAGCCATCGTCACCTTTGGCGGCGGCTCTGCCGTGAACGAGACCTGGGTCTGGCTGGGGAGCGACTGGCGTGAAGTTCCGGCACAGAATCCACCTCCTGCGACGAACTCTCAGGGAATGGCCTACGACTACCAAAACAAGCAGATGATCATGTTTGGCGGCGCTGACGTTCACGTCATTCGTCAGCGATACGTATCAGTTGATCATCCAATAACCCTGTTTTTTGCGAGCAAAGCGAGGAATCGGCTTCAGGCCTGCATTCGAGGGCGACAGCAGATTCCTCGCGGATTCGCTGTGCAGAATGGCAGCAGCAGGAATGCGGTTTCACTCAGTTGGGGCATTTGACAATGCGGGCGGAGTGCTGAATGCTGAGTGCTGAATGATCGCGTTCGTCACTGGCGCTACCGGATTCCTGGGCTCACATGTTGCCCGTGTACTCTCCGAACGGGGCGCAAAGTTGCGCTTGCTCGTTCGTCCCACCAGCAACCTGAAAAACCTTGAAGGGCTGAGTGCGGAGACCGCAACCGGCGATCTGCGGGATGCGGCGTCGCTGCAAAAGGCGATGTCCGGCTGCGACACGGTGTTTCACGTGGCGGCGGATTATCGCTTGTGGGTCAGGGATCCGAGTGAAATGTACCGCTCGAACGTGGAGGGTACGCGGACGATCCTGGAAGCGGCACGCAGCAATGGCGTGCAAAGTGTCGTCTACACCTCGAGCGTAGCGACGATCGGATTTGCGAAGGACGGGTCGTCGGCGGATGAAGATTCACCCGTGTCTCTCGCCGATATGATCGGGCACTACAAACGGTCAAAGTTTATGGCCGAACAGATCGCGCTGGAAGTTGGCCACGGCGGGATGCGCGTGGTCACGGTGAATCCGACGACTCCGATCGGGGAGCAGGATGTGAAACCTACGCCGACCGGGCGGATCGTACTGGACTTCCTCAAACGCAAGTTTCCCGCCTATGTTGAGACTGGATTGAATCTGGTAGATGTTCGGGAATGCGCGCGCGGTCACGTTGCAGCGCTCGAGAAAGGGAAGACCGGCGAGCGCTACATTCTGGGTGGGGAGAATCTGAGTCTGAAACAGATTCTCGACAAGCTGGGCGTGATCACCGGACTGCCGTCGCCAAGCGTGAAACTGCCGTACTTCTTTGCGTTCATGGCTGGGGTGGTGGACGAGAACATCACGGGCAGGCTACTGGGCAGAGATCCGCGGGCCACCGTCGACACCGTCCGCATGGGAAAGAAAATGATGTTTGCCAGTTCGGCAAAAGCGGAAAGGGAATTGGGCTGGAAGATGGTGCCCGTCGATAACGCGTTGCGGCGTGCCGTGGAGTGGTTCCGAGCAAACAAGTATGTGTAGGATCGCGATCGTTGCCGCCCTCGAGCGCGAGGTTCGACCGCTGATTGAAGGTTGGACCATCAGTTGGAAGGAGCACGCGGGGCGAGGGTTCCGATTCTTCGAGCGGGGTAATGTCATCGTCGTCTGCGGCGGAATCGGCGCGGAGGCCGCCCGACGGGCGGCCGAGGCTGTGGCTAGCTTGTACCTACCTGCAGTCATCTACTCTGTGGGGTTCGCAGGGGCACTGGATTCATCGCTGAAGGTTGGCGACATTCTCCGGCCCGCGCGAGTGATCAATGCTGGCGATGGCAGCAGCGTCCCGTTGCCGGAAGGCGCCGGGTTGCTGGTCAGCTTCGGGGCGGTAGCGACGCCGGAACAAAAGGCGAAATTACGAGAATCCTTCGGCGCAGTGGCCGTGGACATGGAAGCTGCCGCAGTGGCACGTGCCGCCGAGGCCCGCGGGATTGCCTTTGGAGCGGTGAAAGCCATCTCGGACCCAAGCGATTTCCAATTGCCGCCCATGGAGCGCTTCGTTAGGGCAGATGGGACATTTTCCGAATTTGCCTTTGGCCTTTTTGCTGCTCTGCGTCCATGGATCTGGCCACAGGTCTTAAGACTGGCGCGAAACAGCAACCGCGCGTCACGCGCACTCTGCGACGCACTTCGCGATCTGGCGAATCAGCCCACCTCAAAACCACGAAACTCGGCGGCGATCTGAAAATATGTGTTCCAAATGCGGTTTTTTCATTGCCACATGCGGTACATGTGGGAAACTCCAGGCCATCGATCATCTATAATCCCAATAGGCATTCTCCATAAAACCAATGCAATTTTTCCCCTTGCTGGCAGTGTTCGTCGGCGGCGAAATCGTCGACATGATCTCCACCAGTGGCCCGGTCGCGAAGCTGGTTTTGCTTGCGCTGTTCGCCTTCAGTCTGGTCTCGTGGGCCATCATCCTCACCAAATGGACCCTGCTGCGGAGGGCGAAAGCCCAGAGTGGGCGATTTGTGCGCGCGTTCCGCAAGGCACAGCGACTGCAGGATATTGCCGCCGTGGCCGATCAGTTTAAACCCAGCCCCTTGGTCGGGGTGTTCGAGGGCGGATACGAAGAATACCGCCGCCAGCTTGCCGCTACGGGCGGATTCAGGAATCTGGTTTCGATTCAGCGCGGCATGCAGATCGGAGCGTCCGAAGAAGTCACGCGACTGGAGCGCAATCTGCCATGGCTTGCTATCACAGCGGCCGTAACTCCTTTTGTGGGACTCTTCGGGACCGTGTGGGGCATCATCGATGCTTTTCACGGGCTCGGCACCGCCGGCGCCGCTACTCTGCGCGCAGTGGCCCCCGGAATTTCAGAGGCTCTGATTACGACCGCTGCTGGTCTCGCGGCTGCGATTCCCGCTGTGATTGCTTACAACCTGATTGGCGCGTCCATCCGCGAATTTGCGGCGCGCAGCGATGATTTTGCTCTCGAGGTCTTGAACGCTGTCGAGCACAGCCAGGCGCAGGCGCCCGTGCCCGCGGAAATGAGGCGCTGATGGCGTTCACCACTTCCAATGGCCGGACGCAGACCGCCCTCGCCGATATCAACATCACTCCGCTGGTGGACGTAGTCCTGGTGTTGTTGATCATCTTCATGGTGACCGCGCCCGTCCTGCAGTCGGGGATTGACGTCAGCGTGCCTAAAACGCGGACGGTGAAGGAAATCACAGAAGAGCGGACCGTTATTACGATAAACAAGGATCAGCGGGTTTTCCTCGGGAATGACCCGGTCAATATCAATGAGATTGGCGCAAAGCTGCGGCAGAAGATTCGCGATCCGCGGAACCAGTCTATTTTTGTGCGTGCGGATGAGAACGTTCCGTTCGGCGCTTTCGCGACCGTAATGGATTCAGTAAAGCGGGCTGGATTCGCGAACGTGAGCATTGTGACGCAGCCTCTGGAATCGAATGGCAGCAAACGCTGAAATCTATTTCGAGCATGACCGCTGGGGTCGCGCGCTGGCATGGTCGGCGGGATTCCACGTGGGTATCACCCTTTTGCTGCTGGCTTACTCCACGGTTTTCTATCGGACCAACGGCGACACTTGGGGCGGCGGTGGGGGCGGCGAGGCCATCGGTGCCACTCTGGTGAGCACGGTTCCACTGCCGGCGAATCCCGCCCAGACGCACAATGTTCTGGCGAACGAATCCAAGGGCATCACGCAATCTCAACCAAAGATCGAAGAAAAGGAACCGGACGCTATCGAGATTCAGGGCAAGAACGCCAAAATAAAGCCGAAGAAAAAGCAAGAAACGGTCACGAAGAAATCGACGCCGGTCGAACCAGAGCCGGAAACCAACCAGGTTGCATTTGGAGAGGGCGGTCCCGTCAGCGGGCCCTACGGGTCTTTCAGCGCCGGCGGTGCGAAGGGCGGTTTCGGAATCACCGGCGGTGGTGGAGATTTCGGCAATAAGTACGCCTGGTACGTGCAGGTCCTACAACGCAAAGTCGCCGACAACTGGCTGAAGTACGAGATCGATCCCTCGATCAAGAGCGCGCAACGTGCGTACATCACGTTTGATGTGGCACGGGATGGCCATCCCTCCAATGTGCGGGTGGAGCAGTCGAGCGGCGTGCCGTCGCTGGATATTTCTGCGGTGCGGGCGCTGCAGCGGATCGACACGTTCGGACCGCTGCCCCCGGATTATTCGGGTAACAAGATTTCGGTTGAGTACTGGTTTGATTACAAGAAATAGCGGAAATGCACTTCTGGCGCGTGACCAGTTTGGTACGCGCAGGATGCGAAGCGCCAAAAGGAGCGCAAAATAGGAATTCCAGTAATGAATAGACTTGGAACCACGGACAAACTCTTGCAAAGTCATACCTATCGGAATACGATATTGATGTACCCGAAAATTTCTACTACTACACGGATGGACGAATCCGCTGGATTGGTGTCTGCGAAATCGGCGACCCGGGTTTACCTGGGTGCTCTGCTGCTGTGTCTGATCTTCATTTCCTCGACAGTGTTTGGCCAGGATTGGGTAAAGACTGGCACCAGTCTGGGCGTGGAAAGGGTCCGTTTAGCCGTACCTGATTTCAAGCCTTCGAGCGGCGATCCGCAGAACGCAGCGCTGTTGAAAACTTTCAACGATACCCTCTGGAACGATCTGGATGTCTCCGGAGTGGTTGATCTCGTTTCGAAGAGTTTCTATCCGCTGCAGGTGCCCGGGCAGCCTCCCGAGATTAATTACGGAGCATGGAACGCGCCGCCGCCGAATGCGGCCATGCTTGCCTTCGGGAATCTGGGAGTCGCTTCCGGACGCCTTACCGTACAGGCCTGGCTTTACGACGTAAAGAATATTCAAGCCCCGCAGATCCTGGGGAAGCAGTATGCCGATGCGGCCAGTGACGCTTCAGCGCGAGTCATGGCTCACAAGTTCGCCGACGAGATCATCTTCCGCTTGGGGGGCGGAATTCAGGGCATTGCGGAATCGCAGATCTTCTTCGTGAGTGACCGGACGGGGCACAAGGAAATCTGGGGCATGGACTATGACGGGTCCAACCAGCACCAGATCACCCGCCTCGGTTCGATCGCACTCTCGCCCCGGGTTTCTCCGGACGGCACACGCCTGGCTTTCAGCGCCCTCACCAAAGGCGGGTGGGAGATCCTGATGTACTCCCTCGAGATCAACCGGCCCGTTTCTTTCCCGCATTTCGGTGGCACGAATCTTTCTCCGGCATGGTCGAGCGACGGACTGAAGATCGCGTTTTCTTCCTCGCGTGGTGGCCAGCCTGATATTTACATTTCCGATGCGTCAGGCGGGAACCTGCAACGTCTCACGACTGGTAAAGGCCCTGATGTCTCTCCCGTTTTCAATCGTAAGACCAATGCCGATATCGCTTTCGTTAGCGGACGTACCGGGCTTCCGCAGATCTACACGATGGGAATCGATGGCACGAATCAGCAGCGCATGACGGACCAGGGATACGCCGTCTCGCCGAACTGGTCGCCCAACGGGCAGTTCCTCTCATTTGCCTGGGTTCGCAAGTACGGCCCCGGATCGCCAGGTTCGTCCGACATCTATCTGATGGATATCGCAAGCAAGCAGTGGGTGCAGTTAACACACGATGGCGGACGAAACGATTTTCCGTCCTGGTCGCCGGATAACCGGCACATCGTGTTCCAGTCGAATCGGTCTGGCAGTCTGCAGATCTGGTCGATGCTTGCCGATGGCACGAAAGTTCAACAGTTGACTTTTACCGGGCGAAATTCGCAGCCCAATTGGAGTTGGAAATAGTAAATACACTTCGTCGGGCCCGGGGCGAGCCCTTGGGTCGTAGGGAGGAATAAAACAGTGAAGCAACTCAATATGAAATGGTTGTTGTTGGTCCTCGCACTCGGTGCTCTGTTGATGTTCGGGGCTTGCGGCGGAAAGAAAGCCGCTCCCGCGCCTCCGCCACCACCGCCTCCGCCGCCGGCTCCTACGGCGTCCTTGGCAGTCAGTCCCACAACGATTCAGGCTGGGCAATCGGCATCGCTGACTTGGCAGACCAGCAACGCGACCGATGTCTCCATCGATGGCATCGGCGCAGTGCAGCCCAACGGGTCCCAGAGCGTGTCTCCGTCGGACTCCACCACCTATCACTTGGTCGCAAAAGGCGCGGGCGGCTCGCAGGAAGCCACGGCGCGGTTGACCGTAACCCAGGCGCCACCACCGCCACCCCCGACTCCGACCGTGACGGATGAAGACTTGTTCAATCAGAATGTGAAGGACGTTTACTTTGATTACGACAAGTCGGACGTTCGTGGCGATCAGCAGGCGTCGGTTCAGGCAGATGCACAGTTCCTGAATCAGCATCCGAACATGAGCATTACCATTGAAGGACACTGCGACGAGCGCGGATCCACCGAATACAACCTGGCCCTGGGCGACCAGCGCGCCAGCGCGGTCAAAAGCGCCTTGACGGCGGCCGGCATTAATGCAAGCCGCATCAAGACCATCAGCTACGGCAAAGAAAAGCCGTTCTGCACAGAGAGCAACGAAGCTTGCTGGCAGCAGAACCGTCGTGGCCACATCGTTCTAACCAAGTAACTGAATGGGGGACGCTTCGTGCGTCCCCCAGGTTTCTTTTGCCGTTGCGACGACGAACTGTGCCCCGAAGGTTGTCCCTACCCGTGAATCTTGGGGTTCCTCAAGGTCCTTTCTGTTTGGAATCGTCCCTGCGTATGGGACAATCGGAGCATCTAACGTTCAGGAAATCCTTATGAAAACACGACGTGTTTCTGTGTCTCTTGCCCTGTTGTCAGTGCTTTGGCTCGGAGTCTCACCCGCTTGGGGTGTGAGCAAAGAGATCATTCAACTGCAGACGCAGGTTCAGCAACTGCAAGAGCAAATGACAGCCATGCAGCGCAGCTTTGACGAGCGCATGGGTGTCATGAATAACCTCGTCGAGAAAGATACTGATGCGGTGAACAAGGTCGCGAATGCGATCAATCAGTTGCAGGCCACGCTCCAGAAGCAGCAGGCGGATGCTGGCGGGAAGAACGATCAGCTCTCAGGCCAAATCCAGGCACTGAACGACACGATGGACGAACTGAAGGTGCGCCTGGCCAAAGTCTCGAAACAGCTCGAAGATATGCAGTCGGCACAGCAGAGCCTGGCCGCGCAGCAATCCACGCAGCAGGCCCAACAGGACGCGATGAAGAACGCTCCGCCCCCCGACGTTCTCTACAACAACGCTCTCCGCGATTACAACGGCGGGAAGAACGATCTCGCGACCCAGGAGTTCTCGGATTACGTAAAGTTCTATCCGAACACGGACCTGGCAGGGAACTGCTACTTCTACTTGGGAGAGATCCAGTTCCGCGGTGGAAATTACCAAGCGGCAGCGCAGAGCTACGATCAGGTTTTGCAGAACTTCCCCAGCGGGAATAAAGCTGCCTCAGCGCAACTGAAGAAAGGGTTCGCGCTGATTGAACTGGGCAAGCAGGATGACGGGACTACCGAACTGAAGCACCTGATTCAGCGCTATCCGCATTCTCCCGAGGCCCTGCAAGCGCGGGAGCGGCTTCGCAAGTTGGGCGTCAGCGCCCGATAATCTCAAGGACTGTTAGACGGAGTTGTGTCGATGTTTCGGCGCGTGGTGCTTTGTCGCCTTATGGGCGTGGTGATGCTTCACATGGTGCCTGGCCAGGACGAGCGAGGCGTGTGGTGCATCTGCAAAAGACAGCGCACTGCAGGTCAGACAAAGCATGAGTAGGGCAAGAAATCGTTTCATGTACTCCCTTTCCCGAGTTGCCGCCCTTTCGGAAAGACGTATTCTACTCGGGTCTCAGGAAGCATAAACTGTTTGGCAGAGGGGCGTCTACTATGAGGCAGCAGCGCTTTCCCCTCGAAATTATGTGCGAGGTGAAGTCATGATACATAACACTCGGGATCAGGATGCGGCCAAGGGCGCGAAGGAAGCGGACGACCGTCAGAGCGAGAGTAACGTCGGATTCCAGGAGCAGCTTGGGCATCGGGATCAGGACCCGATGCTGAAGGACGCTGATTCGGATTTCCCCGAACCCGGAGAAAGTCCCGAACATACCGGCGAGCCGAAGCGAAAAAGCGCCTAGTCCAGAACTTTAAAAAATGAGAAAGGCCTCCGGGTTTCCAACGGAGGCCTTGTTTATTGTGTACCGGATTCTAGCGGTATTCCTCCATCACGGCATCGAGGACATCCTTCCCGGGACGCGTGACTGAGTCGGGAAGCGTGGCCAACGGCTGGTCCACGACATTCAGCATCTCGATGAAGTTCGGCGCCGTCGGGTTCACGTAGAACACTCCGGTCAGCACTTCGCCCTTATCGTGCGCTTCGGTCAAGCGGGTGATCGCCCGAACTTTATCGGTCGGATCGTAATCTTCTTCCAGCTTGCGCAGATTCAGGCGCGATCCGTCATGCATCGTGACCTGGATCGTAGACCCGGCATCGTATTCCACGTTGATGTCCTCGAAGTGCGGCACGAAGCTGACTTCCTGCAAAGTCTCTTCGTGCTCCTTGACGTACTTGTAGGACTTGGTCGAACCCTCGTGATCGTTGAAGGTGACGCACGGAGAAACGACGTCAAGCATCACAGTGCCTTTGTGGGCGATCGCCGCCTTGAGCATCGCGCTGAGCTGACGCTTGTCGCCCGAGAACGAGCGTCCCACGAGAGTCGCGCCCAGTTGAATCGCGAGCGCGCAGGTGTCGATCGGGGGCAGATCGTTGACCACGCCGGTTTTCAGCTTCGATCCGAGATCGGCCGTGGCCGAGAACTGGCCCTTCGTAAGTCCATACACTCCGTTGTCTTCGATGATGTAAATGATCGGCAGATTGCGGCGCATCAGGTGCATGAATTGCCCGATGCCGATGGAAGCCGTATCGCCATCGCCGCTAACCCCAATGCAGACCAGCTTACGGTTTGCGAGTAAAGCGCCTGTGGCGACGGAAGGCATGCGTCCATGCACGGCGTTGAAGCTGTGCGAGCGGCTTAGGAAATACGCTGGCGTTTTCGACGAACACCCGATTCCGCTCGGCTTGATGACGTACTCGGGCTCGACGCCCATCTCGTACATCGCTTCGATGATGCGCTCGGAGATGGCGTTGTGGCCGCATCCGGCGCACAGCGTCGTCTTGCCGCCCTTGTAGTCGATTACCGTGAGGCCGATGCGGTTTGTCTTTGGCCCCGGAGCGGCGGCTCCGGGCTCAACGGTCGTGGACGACATTTACTTGCCCTCCATGCTGGTCAGTTCGTCGGTGATGGACCGCGCATCGAGCGGCAGTCCGGTGATGTGTGCGAGGCTGCGCAGGCGCGGCGTCAGTTCCGGCTTGATATCGAGCTTCAGCAGGCTGAGCATCTGCGCATCGCGGTTCTGCTCGACGACATACACGTGCTCGTGCTGCTCGATGAACTCGTGCACCTCGCGCGTGAACGGATAAGCGCGAAGCCGGAGATAATCCGTCTCGATGCCGTATTCCGCGCGAAGCTGATCGCGGCTCTCGGTGATGCCCCAATGCGACGTGCCGTAGCCGATGATGCCGATCTTCGCGTTGTTGCCTTTGGTGAGTTCAGGCCGCGGAACGAAAGAGCGCGCAGTTTCGAACTTGCGGTTCAGGCGCTCCATGTTGTTTTCGAAATCGTCGGCGCGCTCGCTGTATTGCGCCTTCTCGTTGTGGCCGCTGCCGCGAGCGAAATACGCCGCTGCCGGATGCGACGTGCCGGGCAGTGTGCGGTAGCCGATCCCGTCGCCGTCGACATCTTTGTAACGTGCAAATCCGCCGAGGCGTTCCAGATCTTCCTTGCCCAGAACCTTGCCGCGCTTGATCGGAGTCGTCGGGATACGGGAACGGATCCGACATCCAGTTGTTCATTCCGAGATCGAGATCCGACATGACGAACACCAGCGTCTGGAATTGCTCGGCCAGATTGAAGGCCTCCGTCGCCATGGTGAAGCACTCCTCGACGGAGCAGGGAATCAGCATGATGTGCTTCGTGTCGCCGTGGGACAAGACCGCAGTCGACAGAATGTCGCCCTGCGACGTGCGCGTCGGTAAGTCCGGTGGAAGGCCCCACGCGCTGGATGTCCCAGATCACGCCCGGCACTTCGACGTAATACGCCAGGCCGGCGAATTCCGCCATCAGCGAAATGCCAGGACCGGCTGTCGCGGTCATGCTGCGTGCGCCAGCCCATCCCGCGCCGATGACCATGCCGATGGCGGCCAGTTCGTCTTCCGCCTGAACGATGGCGAACGTCGCCTTGCCATCCGGACCGATGCGGTATTCCTTCATGTACTCGATCATCGTCTCAACAAGCGACGACGACGGAGTGATCGGATACCAGGTCACAACCGTGCATCCGGCAAACATGCAGCCGAGCGCGGCGGCGGAGTTGCCGTCGATGATGATCTTGCCGGCGGTCTTGTCCATGCGCTCGATGTAGAACGCGCCGCGCTTCTCGAGATTCGCTTTGGCGTATTCGAATCCGGCTTGGGCGGCCGCCAGGTTCAGATTCGCGGCCTTGACCTTCTTCGCGAACTGCTTGCGGATCGCCTTCTCGACCTCGCCCATGTCGATGGTCAGCAGGTTCGCCACCACGCCGACGTACACCATGTTCTTGACCAGCTTGCGAAGTTTGGCTTCCGGACAGACCTGGGCCACGATCTTGTCGTAAGGAACCGCGTAGAAGATCAAGATCGTTGCGCAGTTTGTGCAGCGCGAGAGGCTCGTCGTAGAGCACCGAAGCTCCCGGCGCCAGCGACATCGTGTCTTCATTGGCCGTCTCCGGATTCATCGCGACCAGGAAATCGATTTCCTTCTTGCGTCCGATGTAGCCGTTCTTGTTGGCGCGAATCGTGTACCAGGTGGGCAAGCCCGGCGATGTTCGACGGGAACATGTTCTTGCCGGAAACCGGCACGCCCATTTGGAAGATTGCCGCGAAGCAGGACTGTATTTGAACTCTGAGATCCCGAGCCGTTCACCGTCGCGACTTGAATGCTCATGTCGTTGACGACGCGCTGCTTGCCCGTGCCGCCGGTGGATTCCCGGGGCACGACATCCGATGTGGCCATCCCTACACCTTCCTTTTAGTCTGCGGGGCGATCCCACTCGTCCCGATTTGTGGATTGCGGAGGAGGAAACACTTCATTATACGGCGAGTGGCTGCAAATCGCCCGCCCGTGGCCCGGAGGAACCTGTTTAGAAAACGGCGGAGAGCGCCTTCGGACTAGGCTTCGGTCTTGTAGAACTGGGCGATCGTGCGGAACTTATTATATCGTGCTGCGACCAATTCAGTGGTCGTCATCTTCTTCAACTCGGCGTAGTGCTTTTGCAGGCTGACATCGAGCAGGTTAGCGGCGGCTTCGTGATCTTTATGCGCACCGCCTTCGGGCTCAGGGACGATGTCGTCGATGCATCCGAGTTCGTTGAGATCGGCCGCGGTAATGCGCATCGCCTCCGCTGCGAGTTCTTTCTTCGTGGCATCGCGCCACATGATCGCGGCACAGCCTTCGGGCGAAATCACGGAGTAGATGGAGTTCTCCATCATCAGGACGCGATCGGCGACGGCAATGGCCAAAGCGCCGCCACTGCCCCCCACCCCGATCACAGTGGCAATGATTGGGACTTCCAACCGCGCCATCTCCCGCAGGTTATACGCGATCGCTTCAGCCTGCCCGCGTTCTTCGGCGTGAATGCCAGGGTACGCGCCGTCAGTATCAACCAAGGTAAAGATGGGGCGGCGGAACTTCTCGGCGACTTGCATGACGCGGATCGCCTTGCGATAGCCCTCCGGATGCGGAGTCCCGAAATTCCGGAAGACCCGCTGCTTCATGTCGCGGCCCTTTTGTGTGCCCACGATCAGTACTTCATCGCCATGGAAGCGGGCCATGCCACAGATGATAGCGGCATCGTCGCCAAACCCGCGATCCCCGTGGATCTCGCTGAAATCGGTAAACACGCGCTCGATGTAGTCGAGGCTCTGAGGGCGCTGCGGATGCCGCGCTAGTTCGGTCTTTTGCCAGGCTGTGGGCGGAGCATTAATGTCCTGCCGCAGGGCTTCGATGCGCTCCTGCAAAGTAGTGATCTGGCGGCGGGTGGCTTCGTCAGGACTGGCCGCCTCCATTTCGGCGACCTTCCGTTCGACTTGTTCGAGTTCCTGTTGGGCCTTTTCGAGAGAAGTCATGCGCTAAGTCAGCTGATCACCCGGACACTACCTCGCCCGCAGAGTTTCTCAACCCGGGCGATGAAGTTTTTGTCTGGCAGCACATTATAGCCTTTCGCCTCCATGACCACCATGAAATCCCCCTGCCGCTCCACATCAAACAATACCTGGGCCTCGCCTTTCCGCTCCACGAAGAGGCTATGGAGTTCATCCACCGTCTTTTCGCCGTCCGACTCGACCATGACGCGAATGCGGATCGCCCGGGGCAGAGGAACCTTGGCGTCTTCGAGCGGCATGATCTCGGCCGCGGTGATCTTCGGATTGGCGCCTTCTTCAATGCGCACGCCGGCTTTCACCAGGACGGGAACCTCCAGCTTCACTTTGTCGCCGAGGCGCTTATAGGCTTCGGGGAAGACGATCATGTCAATCGAGCCGGACATGTCTTCGAGATTCGCCTGCGCATAGAAATCTCCTTTTTTCGACTTAAGGACGCGCAGGTTGCTGATGATGCCCGCCGTGACGATGGTCTCGTCTTTACCCGTGGACTTGGTCATGCCTGCAATCTCCTCGATGCTGAGGGCTTGCAGGTCCTGGAGTTTGTCTTTGTACTTCTCCAGCGGATGCCCGGAGATGAAGAATCCGAGGATTTCCTTTTCGGCGGTAAGACGCGTGTGTTCGTCCCAGTCGGGGACGTTCGGCAGTATGTCGTTGTTGGCCGCTGCTTCTTCCTGTTGAAAGACGCCGAACAATCCGTGCTGTCCGGATTCGGCGTCGCGCTGCGCTTTCTGTGCCTGCTCCATGGCCTTGTCGAGTACGGCCATCAACTGGGCGCGGCGGCCGAAAGCGTCCATCGCACCACTCTTGACCAGCGACTCAATGACCCGCTTGTTGAGCAGACGCAGATCGACGTTCTCGCAAAACTCGAAGATCGATTTGAATCGTCCCAGCTTCTTGCGCGCGGCGACGATAGATTCGATCGCATTTCCGCCAACATTCTTGACCGCGGCCAGTCCAAAGCGGATCGATTCGCCATGCGGCGTGAAGTTCGCGTCGGAAACGTTGATATCCGGCGCTTCCACCGAGATGCCCATCTCACGGCATTCGTTGATGTACTTGACGACGTCGTCGGTTGACCCCGTGACGGAGGTCAGCAGCGCGGCCATGAATTCGACCGGAAATGCGTCTTCAGATACGCCGTGTGATAAGCCAGCAAGGCATAGGCGGCAGAGTGCGACTTGTTGAAGCCATATCCGGCAAACTGCGCCATCAGGTCGAAGATCTTCTCAATCTTCTTTGGCGGAAACTTGCGCTCGGCAGCGCCTTTGACGAAGCGGTCGCGCTGCTGCGCCATTTCTTCAGCCTTCTTCTTGCCCATGGCCCGGCGAAGCAGGTCGGCGTCACCGAGGGAATATCCCGCAATGCGGTTCGCGATCTGCATCACCTGTTCCTGATACACGATCACGCCCAGCGTCTCCTGGAGAATCTCCTGTAACTCCGGCAGATCGTATTCCACTTTCTTGCGGCCGTGCTTGCGGTCGACGAAGTCGTCGATCATGCCTCCCTGGATGGGTCCCGGACGGTAGAGCGCGTTGAGAGCGGTCAGGTCTTCGATGGTATTTGGCTGGTACTTGCGCAGCACGTCACGCATGCCGTGCGATTCAAACTGGAACACACCAGAGGTCAATCCCTTGTGAAAGACTTCGCGGTAAGTCTCTTCATCCTGCAGCGGGATCTCTTCCAGCGTAAGCGGCGTCCCGCGCTTCTGCTGGATCAGCTTTAGTGCATCCGTGAGAATCGTCAGCGTGGTCAGCCCGAGGAAGTCCATCTTCAACAGGCCCATCTTTTCGATGGCGACCATGTCGTAGGCAGTCACGATTTCGTCGTTCTTCGTGCGGTGCAGCGGAACAAGATCAGTCAGCGGGCGCGGCGAGATCACGACTCCGGCCGCGTGGACTCCGGAATTACGGACCAGGCCTTCCAGTTTCTTGGCCGTATCGAGAAGTTCGCGAATCTGCGGGTCTTTCTCGTAGGCCTCGTGCATCAGCGGAGATTCTTCGAGCGCCTTGTCGAGCGTGATATTGAGTTGCGCCGGGACCATCTTCGCAATGCGGTCCACGTCGGCATAAGGAATGTCCATGGCGCGGCCGACATCTTTAATCGCGGCCTTTGCGGCCATGGTTCCGAAGGTGATAATTTGCGCAACATTGTCGCGGCCGTACTTGTGGGTGACGTAATCAATGACTTCGCCGCGGCGGTTCATGCAAAAATCGATATCGATATCAGGCATGGACACGCGTTCCGGATTCAGGAAGCGCTCGAACAGCAATTCGTTCTGCAGCGGATCAATGTCGGTGATGCCCAGAGCGTAGGAGACGAGAGATCCTGCGGCGGACCCACGGCCCGGTCCCACCGGAATTCCGCGCTCTTTCGCGTAGCGAATAAAGTCCCAAACGATAAGGAAATAGCCAGGAAACTTCATCTGCTGGATGATGCCGAGCTCTCGCTCCAGCCGATGCTCGTAGTCGGTAATGGAATGCTTCAGCCTTCCTTGCTCCGACTGTGGACGCAGGGTTTCCAGCCGGCGTGCGAAGCCCTGGCGGGTCACGTGGACGAAGTAGCTGTCAATCGTGTATCCGGGCGGGACTTCGAACTGCGGAAACGGATTCGGGATCTTGTCGATCTTCAGGTGACAGCGTTCGGCGATGTCGAGCGTGCGCGAAAGGACTTCGGGCGAGTCCTTGAACACGCGGTACATCTCGTCGTAGTTCTTGACGTAGAACTGCGTGCCGTCAAACTTCATGCGCGCCGTGTCGCGGATGGACTTGCCGGTCTGTATGCAGACCATCACGTCCTGGGCATGAGCGTCGTCTTCGCAGAGGTAGTGGCTGTCGTTCGTGGCCACCAGAGGCAGGCCGAGTTCTTTTTCCAACTTGAACAGCCCGGGATGGATACGGTGCTCGAGTTCGAGTCCCTGGTCCTGTATTTCGAGGAAGAAGTTTCCTTTGCCGAAGATGTCGACGAAGCTGCCGGCGGCTGTTCGCGCGGCCTCATAGTTGCCTTCGACCAGGCGTTCGGCAACTTCGCCCTTCAAGCATCCAGAGAGCCCGATCAGACCGCGGGAGTGCTCCGCCAGAAATCTCTTGCTGACGCGCGGCTTGTAGTAGAAGCCGTGCAGCGAGGCTTCGGACGTGATCTTTACGAGGTTGCGGTAGCCCTCTTCGTTTTCAGCGAGCACCAGCAGATGGTTGTAGGTGTCGCCTTCCGGAGCGGCGCGGTGGTCGTCCTTCTTGCAGACATAGAGTTCGCATCCAACGATGGGCTTGACGCCATGCTTGTGCGCGGCGTTGACGAAATGCACGGCCCCAAAAATGTTGCCGTGGTCGGTCATAGCCACGGCAGGCATGCCTAGTTGGTGAACGTGTTCGCAGAGCTTTTCGACGTCACAAGCGCCATCGAGCAGGGAATAGTCGGTGTGCAGGTGCAGGTGAACGAATTGGGACATGGGGACAGCTTTAGTCTAGCGCACAGTGGGCAGAGGAAAACCGGGAATTGCGCTACATCAAACGGAAGGTGCTGCAGTTGACGGGCCGCAGTTAATCTGGATCTCTTGATAACCCTAATCCGCCCCGGCGCCCGCTGCCGCCGCTTGCGGCTTCTGCAGCAGCTTCCGTGCCTGGCTGATCAGTTCGGCGACTTCGAAGGGCTTCACGAGGTAGGGAACGTTGTTTTCCTGCAGGAAGCTGCGATCATCGCCCTGTTCCATGCCGTTCGAAAACGTGTACAGAATGTGCGTTTCCATGCCAACGCAGTTCTCTTTGAGCCATGGATACGACTCTTTCGCGCTCCATTGGCCGGGCATTTTGCCATTCATAATGATGGCGTCGAAGGGTTCGGAGAGCAGGCGGGTCTTTACGTCCTGACTGGTCTTGGCCGTAACCACCGCAGCACCGGCTCCCATCAGTACGTCGCGCTCGAATTCCAGAACGGCCTCTTCTTCTTCGACCAGCAGAACGCGTCCGTGGATCGCACCTTCATGTGCACGAGCTACAAACTTGACCTCTTCGGGTTCGGGCTGGGCTGCTTCGACTGCGGGCAGCCTGACTTCGATCGTTGCACCGCCTTCCGGAGCGTTGTTGGCCGTGATGTCGCCGCCGTGCTCTTTGACGATGCCGTAGCAGATGCTCAGACCAAGTCCCGTGCCCTTGCCCACGCTCTTGGTCGTGTAGAACGGGTCGAAGATGCGCTTGGGATCTTTGATTCCGGCGCCGTCGTCAGCGAATTCGACGCGCAGATGTTGCCGTTCTGTGGATAGACACGAACTCTTCAGCCTGCCGCTGCGGCCGGTCTCCAGAATCGCGTCCACCGCGTTGTTGATGATGTTCAGGAATACCTGCTCGATCTGGTGCGGATCCGCGACCACCGACGGCAGGCTCGGACGGAACTTCGCGCTCGAGCCTGGATGTTGTTGACCTTCAGGTCGTATTCGCGCAGAGCTAAGCGTCTCTTCGAGCACCCTGCGGATATCCACTTCCTCGCTTCTGCGGCTTGCGCTGCCGCGCAAACGAAAGCAGGTTCTGCACCACGCGGTGCGTTCGCTGCGCCTGCTTGAACAGTTTGCCGACGTATTCGGCCGCCCGGCTGTTGAGGCCTTCCGATTCGAGCAACTGCGCATAACCCAGAATCGCGGTCAGGGGATTATTCAGTTCGTGCGCCACGCCGGCAATCAGCTGTCCGACCGCCGACATCTTCTCGCTTTGCAGCAGTTGCTCTTGCGTCTTGCGCAGATCTTCGTAGGCGCGGCAGGTCTCTTCGTACAGCCGGACCTTCTCGATGGTGGTCGCCAGTTGACGGCTGATGGCGACCAGCAGGTTCTCGTCGTTGCTGGAGTACTCGTAGCCCAGGTGCTTGCACAATGCCCATGATGCCGATCGGACTATCCTTGCCCCAGAAGCAAAACCCAGATCCAGGAGCGGTCGGCGTCAGACGCAGAAATCGGCAACGCTCGGTGGAAGGTGGGGCAGATATTCGGCGGTGATGACCTCTGCGCGCGAGCGCATCACCAGGTCGCCGAATCCGTCCGGAAAGAACATCTCGGCCGCGCCTTACCTTGTCGCGGCTGCGCGGCCCCCACCGGCCCGGCGCCGGTACGTCGCCTGGTCCGTGTCGGAGAGATAAACCGTTCCAGTTTCGGCCCCGAACAGCGTCACCACCTGCCGCAGGGTCAGGTTCAGGATTTCGTCGAGATCGAACGATTGCGCGGCGATCAACGGCCATCGCGTTCAGCGCGTTCAGTTCGCGATTGCGCCGGCGCATCTCATCTTCCGCGCGGCTCTTCTCGGTCGTGTCGAGAACGAATCCCTGATAGCGCTCGATGTGTCCAGCCGATCGCGGGTGGCAAAGCTGCTTTCGACCGCCAGCAGCATGCGTGCCGTCCTTGCGGCGGAGCGTCACTTCAAAATTGCGCACGTAGTTGTGCGCTTCGATCTCGCGGCGGAATGCCTCGCGCTGCTTCGGGATCGCACGCAGATCTCCGAATCGAGGTTCAGAACCATCAATTCCTGCGCGGCTGCTGTAACCGAGCATCTGTACGAATGCATCGTTGCAGTCGAGCAGCTTTCCCGTCGGAGCCGCGACATAAACACCTTCCTGCACCTGCTCGAACAGCATCCGGTATTTTTCTTCCGCGCGAGCGGCGCTCGGTGGTGTCGCGGACCACGTGAATCGTGCCTTTTTGCGGGCTGCCTTGCTCGGTGTAAGAAGAAGTCGAGACCACCGAGAATCCGCCGAAGCACGGGTCGGCGCCCTCGGTGAACTCCTCCTCGCCCACCATCGCGCAGTATGGGCATCCTTTCCAATCTCCGAATGTGTGCGAGAGCGTGGACTCGCAGGTGCTGCCGATCACGTCCGCAGCAGCCTTGCCCAGTTGCTCCAGCAGCGACTTGATTGGCCTTGATGATGCGGAAATCGGCGTCGTGCGCAAGGATTACATCGTGGACCGAGTCGAACGTGTTCATCCACTGGCGCTGCGAACGCAGAACCTGTTCGAGCAACCGGAAGTTCTCCACCGCCACCGCAAGTTGTTTGGAATAGGCCTGCAGGAATTCCAGTTCTTCGGAGTCCCAGCCGCGTCCGTTGCGAGTTCCAAGCATCAGCAGTCCGACTGGAGCTTTGTTGCCAATCACCGGAACCGTGACCAACTGATGAATCTTCTCGGACCCGAGAGCTTCTTCCGGCTCTGAAGATTTTGTCCCTGTGCTGATGTTGGCCGCAGTCTTTTCGAGTAGCTTCGACGTGTTTTCGTTGGTCGGAATGATCCCGGCGTCGCGCAAGAAGTCCGATGACAGGCCGGCCGCGTGGGTCGCGACCAGGCTCCCGCTCTCCAACAATCGGAACCACACACCGCGCGCGCTCATCAGCCGGCGCAATTGTTCGACTGCGCTCTGGACTACGTTTCCATACTGCTGCGCGCTGGAGATGCTCTCGGTGAGTTTCTGCATGGCTTCCAGGCGCCCCGCCCGCACCCGCGCGTGATCGAGCCCAACGAGAAGCACACTGATTCCCAATGCGATTTCCAGAGCAAGATAAGCTCCCGCAGGAATGGCATCGGTAAATGACGGCCAGGAGAGGTGCAGAGTTGGCAGGCAGATCGCCAGCAGCCACGCCGCCGGTTCCCAACGTCCACGCCGGGCGCGGAGGAGGGCGATCGATGCCGTTAACAGCACGAGCCGATAGCCGAGTTCCAGCGCCATTCGCAAGGGCAGAGAATCCGGCCACAAAAGAACGCGCGCTCCGGCAAAGCCCACCAGGATGGGAGTGATCACCATCAGGGGCAGCAGCAGGTCACGAGTCCGGGTGTAGACCAGAACTGCGCCGGCCAGCAGCCCTACTGCCAGCACAAAGAGCGCTTGCACCGTAACCAGGTCGAAAGGAGCCGGAATTTTGGCCGACAGCGAATGCTCGGAGAGCCGCGACGCGGCGAAGCAGAGCCATCCTAAGACCCAGACCTTCAGATAGTTTTCGCGCAGCGAACGCAGGGCGAGCACAGAGGCGCCCAACAGGATCAGCAGAGCCAGCTCCGCTGCCGAAGGCTTAGGAATCCCAAGCCTCGTAACCGTGTTCCAAGTCGACCAGAGGAATGCGTTCATCGCATGGGCGGACGTACTTCTTCCTGCTTTTGAATATCACGGAGAGTCGGATTCTCGATGGAGTTTCCGGACCTCAATGATTACTTTCGGAATCTCGTGGAACGGTTACAATCGCCGATAGACTTTCGTGCATCCTATGGCAGATCGTATTCTGGTAGTGGACGACGAGGAACCGATTCGGGACATTGTCGCCTCCATGCTGCACGCCGCGGGATATCAATGTAAACAAGCGGCTTCGGGGATGGAGGCGCTGGCCGTCCTCACCTCCGGCGAGGAGTTCGAATTGATGCTGTCCGACCTCATGATGGCGGACCTGGATGGCATTGGCCTGCTGGAGCGGACCAAGGAAAAGTATCCAGATATGCCGGTCGTGATGGTTACCGCCGTACATGATATTTCCGTGGCGCTGGCAGCCATTCGCAATGGGGCTTACGACTATCTGCTGAAGCCGTTTGAGCGCGAGCAACTGCTCAATACTGTTAGCCGCGCCTTGGAAAATCGGCGGCTGAAGCTGGAGAACCGCGCTTACCAGACCAACCTCGAATCACTGGTAAAGGCGCGCACAGACCAGTTGCAGGCGACTGTGCGGGAATTGCAGCGGTCCTACGACATTACGCTCGAAGTACTCGGCGAAGCGCTCGACTACAAGGATCGCGAGACCGAAGGTCACTCCAAGCGAGTCACCGCCTATACCATCGCGATCGCCAAAAATATGGGGATTCCGAAAGAGCAGATCGAGATTATCGCCCGCGGTGCTTTTCTGCACGACATCGGCAAGATGGCAATCCCCGACATCATTCTGAACAAGCCCGGCAAGCTCACTCCGGAAGAGGTCACCATCATGCGGGAACACTGCTACCTCGGGTACAAGCTGGTGCAGAGAATTCCCGTGTTAAAGGAAGCGGCCGAGATCGTCTACTCGCATCAGGAGCGGTATGACGGCACCGGCTATCCCAATGGGTTGCGAGGCGACGCCATCCCGTTGGGATCCAGAATCTTCTCAGTTGCCGACACACTGGACGCGATCACTTCCGACCGGCCGTACCGCCCGAAGCAGAGCATGGAGGCGGCTCGCGCCGAGATTCAGCGTTGCTGCGGAACCCAGTTTGACCCGGAGGTGGTTGCGGTTTTCCAGCAAATGCCGGATGACATTTTCGAAGAGTTGCGGCGGGCCATCGGCGCGCAAAGTGATCCACTTGGACCTTTTCCGCCGGAGCCAAGGACGAAGCTGCCACAGTAAGCCCGAAATACCAGCAAGTCTCCGTGAATTCGACCGCGAACCGAGGCGGGAATGTGAATTCGCTTCTACACCAGAAGAAATTGGTATTCGCCGCCGTATTTCTTACGGCGCTGCTGGCGCTTTCGTGTGGGTGGCTGCGCCGCGGCCTGCTACTCACCGGCATCAGCGATATTGTTGCCGCCTTGCTGATGTTGCTCGCATTGGCCGCCTTCGGCCTGAATGCCGCTGCCAGCAAGGGACGGCTTCGGTGGTTCTGGATCCTGCAATCCGCCGGTTGGGCCCTGTGGCTCGGCGATCAACTCGTGTGGATTTATTACGACCTGTTCCTGAAGCAGAAGATGCCACCCATGCATCCTGCTGATGCGCTGCTTTTTCTCGCCGTTGCACCCATGATGGCTGGACTGCTGCTGCGGCCACATCGTGAGCCGTCAACCCAGAGCGCCCGGCTTGGGATTCTAGATTTCTTCCTCGTGCTGCTGTGGTGGCTCTATCTCTATATCGCGATGATCGTGTGCTGGCAATATATCGTTCCCCATGCGGAGGCATACGGTCGCAACTTTGTCCGCCTGTCGTCGGTAGAGAACGCGCTTCTGGCTGTAGTACTGGCCGTGTTTTGCTGGCAGAGTCGCGGCAAATGGAGACGTTTCTATGCCGCCTTCTGGATCGCGGTCGCCTTCAACGGCATCTCCTTTTATCTGCTGAATGCAGCCATCGAAAAGGATGTGTATTTCACGGGAAGCTGGTATGACGTTCCGTACTCGGGTTCCTTTGCCGTTTTCACCGTTGCGGCGCTGCTCGGAGATGGCCTGATCCCTTTACCGGAGCGAGCCGACGACAGTTACAGTTCGTGGATGCGGACGCTGGCGACAGCCGCAGTGCTCTCGTTACCTATTCTTGCTCTCTATGCTCTGCTTGATCCCGGCCTGCCCGCCGTCATTTCCGGCTTTCGGGTGCAGGTGACGCTCGCCACGATGTTTCTGATGACCTTGTTGCTGGTCATTCAGCATCGGCGGCTTAATCTGGAATTGGTGCGTACGAATCTTGTTCTACAGGAGGCTTCGCTCACTGATCCCCTCACCGGGTTGCGCAATCGCCGCTATTTCTCCGCGACCATCGAAGCCGATGTAGGACAGGCTCTTCGTTCGTACACCGACGATCATCAACTGCACACGCGCGATCTCGTCTTCTACTTAATCGATATCGACAATTTCAAGGAAGTGAACGATCAGTACGGTCACGACGTCGGCGACCGGGTATTGATAGAGCTGGCGCGAAGGCTGAGTTCCTCGATTCGTCATTCCGATATTCTTGTGCGTTGGGGCGGAGAAGAATTTCTCATCGTGTCCCGTTACACGGAGCGTGCTGAAGGGCAACTCCTGGCCCAGAGAGTCCTTGCCGCGATTGCAGATGCGCCCTTCGATATCGACGGCCCGGCAAAATCCATTTACCGCACGTGTTCGATCGGGTGGGCCGCTTTTCCCTGGTTTACTGAGAATCCTCGAGCGGTGAGCTATGAGGAAGTGCTCACCATTGCCGATCGCGGCTTGAATCGCGCCAAACAAGACGGCAGGAATTGCGCGGTAGGAATGCTCCCAGCCAGTGGCAAAGCCTCCGCAATCACAGTATCGGGCCTCCATTCCTCGACTCTGCAAGTCGATCTACTCGCCACCGCTGGTCCGCATCGCGGTTGATCCCGTTTGCATCGTTCTATCAGAGAATGAATCTGCGGCGCGTGGGATAATTCCTTCGGAGGCCGAGCATGAAATCTGCGGGGCTCTTGCTGCTTGCCACTCTCTTGTCAGTCATTCCTGGATTTTCTCAGGAACATCCCTCAGTCAATGCCCAAGCCGAACACTGTTTACGTGAGCGCCGACGGAAAATACGAGGCCGCGCCCGATACGGCACAACTGCAGTTCAGTGTCTCCGTGCAAGACGACACTTCTCAGAAGGCGTATCAGGGCGCGTCAAGGAACGTGGAACAGGTGCGCCAGGTGCTGCGAGCCAATGGCATCGATCCCAAGATGGCATCGTTCGGATTCCTCTCTGTGCAGCCGGTTTACGACTGGAAGCCTAAGCAGCAAGTCGTTGGCTATCGAGTGACCACAGACGTCACTCTGAAATTGAAAGATTTTTCCAAGATTGGTTCCATCACGCAACAGCTCGCCGAAGCTAACGTGAGCGAAACCCAGACGCTGAACTACATTCTGGAAAATATGGACGAGGCTAAGAACCATGCTGTGGAGGATGCATATCGGCGAGCGCGGAACTCGGCCGACACCATCGCGCGCGCCAGTGGAAGGGTATTAGGAGATCTTTCGTACGCTTCTGTGGATACGTTTGAGAATGTCAGGCCGGTGATGCCACGTTTTGCGCGTCCGATGGCTATGGCGGCCGCGGCGGCACCTGCAGCGCCCACGGAAGAATTCACTCCACAGACGGTCAGCGTAACCGCGCACGTGAATGCGCTTTTCAATCTGAAATAACTCAACCGTTCAGAGAATCGCGGGCGCGGGATCGGCATGGGGCGGCGTGGCGCCAAGAGGCTCCACCTGAAGCGTCAGCCCATCCACCTTGCGCACTACCACAAGTTGCCCGAGGGGAAGATTGCGTACTGGCGAGCGCATCCCAAAGCTCGCCGTGAACAAAGACCTTTCCTTGCGGCGACAGCGTGGTCTGGGCAACACCGGTTTCGCCAACCAAACCTTGTTCTCCCGTGACGACCTTGTTCCGGCGTGCCTTCAGCGCAATCGTCATGAGGAACGCGGTAATGATCCCAAGCGGAATGCTCACGGCCAGTGCAGTTAACAGATGCACGCGCATTTCAGGAATCGGCGCATCTACGAGAAGCAGTCCGCCAAGTGTCGAGAAGTGCGATCCCTCCGACAGTGAGAACTCCGTGGCTGGCAAACTTGGCTTCTGCCGCAAATAGAGCAAACGCTCCGAGAATGAGAACGAGCGCGGCAAACCGGGTCGGCAGTAGATTCAGCGCAAACGCCGCAACCAGAATGAAAACCACGCCCACGGTCCCCGGAATGACTGCGCCAGGATGATTGAACTCTACGTACAGCGCCAGCGCCCCAATCGCCAGGAGAAGGAACGCGACATTCGGGTCCATCAGTTCGTCAAGAATGCGTTCTTTCAAAGTCATTTCGAACGGAATGATCGGCTTGCCCACGAGATCGAGTACGGCAGTAGTGCCATTGAACCTTTTGAATGCCTTCCCCTGCATCTGCCGGAACAGATCCTCCGGTGAACTGGCTGACATAATCGATCAGGTGTTGCGTGAGCGCTTCTTGTTCGGTAAAAGACTTCGACTCGCGTACCGCGCTTTCGGCGGCCTCGATGTTTCTTCCGCGCTTTGCCGTAAACGAACGAATCAAGGCCGCGGCGTCGTTCTCGATCTTCCGATTCATCTCATCATCAGGTTTGACCTGAACCGGACCGATCAGCGTAACGGGATGCGCTGCATCCGGCGGTAGTCCCGGGCGCCATGGCGGAGATGTCGGCCGATTCAAGGATGAAAATTCCGGCGGAACCCGCGTGTCCTCCTGTCGGCGTGACATATACAATCACCGGCACTTTAGAGCTGGTAATCTTCTCGATGATCTCCCGGGTTGAGCTGAGCAGGCCGCCAGGAGTGTTCATCTCGATCAATACCGCTTGCGCCCCGGTTCGCGCTGCGCTGTCGATGGCGCGCGAGATGTACTCTGCGCTGATCGGCTGAATGGTGTCATCGACCACGACCTTGACGACCTGAGCCGCAGCGGTCGCGAACAGACACCAATAGCAATCAAGAAAAGAGCAAGACGCACTAGATGAAATCTCATGGATGCGCTGAACCAAAGAAGCAGGCAGTTGGGACGCTCCTGCCTCACGCTCCTATTTTCTACCTATTTGTGGGCATCGGCGTGAATTTCTTCGGTCGCCTCAGGGGTATCGCGCTCATGCGCCGGGATCGGTGCCGTCCAACCCGGCAGATAAGTGCTTCCCGTGATCAGTCGCGCGCTGCGTTCGTAAGTCACATATGACCATGCCCATTGGATGAACACCAGTAAACGATTGCGGAAGCCGATGAGGAACAGGATGTGAACGAATAGCCAGGACAGCCACGCCATGAATCCGGAGATGTGAATCTTCCCGAATTGCGCGACCGCTGCCGCACGCCCGATCGTTGCCAGACTACCTTTGTCCCAGTAGTGGAACGCGGGACGACCGGCGTACCGGCCATCCTTTCTTCCGAAGGCGATTGTGGATTCGTTGGCGCAGTGTGCGCGGATATCCCAGATTCGATCTCCTGCCGAATCACTTTGCCTACGAAATTTCCTTGCTGAATGGCGACGGGTGCAACTCCGGGAAGCATCTTTCCTTGCTCGTCTCTTGGCCGCAGCCAGATCGCCGATCACGAAAATCTCCGGATGTCCGGGCACACTCAGATCCGTTGCGACAGGCACTCGTCCGGCGCGATCCACAGGGACTCCCAACTTCTTGCCCAGCGGGGAAGCGGCCACCCCTGCTGCCCACAAAATCACGGTCGCATCGAAGCCGCGTCTCGCCCAGATATACCGCTCCGGTTCGACTCTGGTCACCAGTGTCGATGTGCGGACCTCGACGCCCAGTCCTTCAACTGCTGCTCGCGCACTGCGCGATAAGATCTTCGGTATAGGCAGGGAACACGCGCGGGCCGCCCTCGATGAGCAAAATATGGGTGCGCGCAGGATCGATCGATCGAAATTCATGCGCCAGTGCGTGCCGGCTGATCTCGGCCAGAGTGCCCGCCAGTTCAACTCCCGTCGGACCTCCGCCCACGACCACGAAATTGAGCGGCCGAGGTCCTCTCTCCCGCAGCGGCCTGCCGTTCTGCCAACTCGAATGCCAGCAGCACGCGGCGGCGAATCTCAAGCGCATCTTCGATGGTCTTCAGGCCGGGCGCGTACGGCTCCCAATCGTCGTGGCCGAAATAAGAGTGAGCCGCTCCCGCAGCCACGATCAGGTAGTCGTAAGGAACTCTGCCTTCCGCGTGTCTCCACAATTCGGCGTTCGAGATCGAACCCGGTGACCTCGGCCATCAGAACTTCAACATTCTTATGCGACCGCAAAATGGACCGGATCGGCGCCGCAATCTCTCCGGGGGAAAGTCCGGCCGTTGCAACCTGGTACAGCAAAGGCTGAAAAGTGTGGTAGTTCCTGCGATCGATGATCGTGATCTGAACCGGAGCCTCTTGCCAGAGCGCGCGCGGCATTCAGCCCTCCGAATCCCGCTCCTACAATTACTACCCTTGGTACCGTCTGATCGCTCATCTTGCCGTCCTTAGCCTTACCTCTATAAGATTCACGCGATGGCTGACGGTTCCATAAGTTCTTTGCCGGGCACTCCTAGAGAAAAATCGATCCCTTCCTGGATTCGGTGGATCCTGCCGTCGGCCACCGACCTCATCTTCGTTGGCGTCCTCTCTGCGCTGGTGTTTACCCCACTGGCCATGAAGTTGTTGGGCGACGCTGGTATCGGATGGCACATCCGAACCGGACAGCAGATTCTCGCGACCCACGCGATCCCACGAACGGATTCGTTCTCATCGACAATGGCCGGAAAACCATGGTTCGCCTGGGAGTGGCTCTACGACATCCTCGTCGGTGAACTCAATCGCATCGCAGGACTGAATGGAATCGCTGGTTTACCGCGGTCGTGATTGCGGGCGTTTTTGCCTGGATGTTCCGGTTGCTGGTCAGGCGGGACATGAACTTCATCTTCGCATTCCTGCTGGTTCTGCTTGCCATGTCGGCATCGACGATTCACTTCCTGGCGCGGCCTCATGTCCTCAGTTGGCTATTCACGCTGATTTTTTTCTGGCTGCTCGATTCTACGGAGCGCAACTACTTCAAAGGTGTCGGACGTCACCGGAAACTCTGGGCGCTTCCCTTGGTGATGCTGGTTTGGGTGAACGTACACGGTGGATTTGTTCTCGGTTTTGTATTGATCGCGGTCTTCTGGTTTGGATCGGTTTGGACATGGTTCAGAACCAAGGGGACGGGCATTGAGGAGGTGCTGCACAAAATCGCGGCGGGAAGGCGCGTACGTGATCTGACCCGGGTTGGGCTGGCCTCTTTGGCGGCGAGTCTGGTGAATCCGTATGGATGGAAGTTGCACGCCCACATCTACTCCTACCTCACCGATCGCTTCCTGATGGATCACATCGAAGAGTTTCAATCGCCGAACTTCCACGGTATTGCCGAGAAGTGTTTCCTGATATTGCTGGTTTTGTCGTTGGCCGTCCTGGTAACCAGTGGTCGCAAACTCAGGACCAGCGAAGGACTGCTTGTGCTGTTCATTACCTACGCCGGCCTTTATGCCTCGCGGAACATTCCCGTTGCTTCGGTCCTGCTCGCGATGATTGTTGGCCCGTGGCTGCCCGATCCGAAGTGGCTGAGGAATTTCTCGCTAAGAACAAGCGCGACAGAACTCAACCTGAAGCCTCACCTGTGGCCTATTCTCTGTGGGATCGCAACTTTCCTTATCGCTGCGAGTGGAGGCTGGATCGGGTCGCATAGCGTGATGGACGCCCATTTCGACGCCAGGCGCATGCCGGTGCAGGCCGTGAATTATCTGGACTCCCGCGATCTGCAAGGGCCAATCCTGAGCCCGGATTACTGGGGCGGGTATCTCATTTACCGGCTCTATCCTAAGGCGCGGGTCGTGGTGGACGACCGGCACGATCTTTACGGAGCTGAATTCCTGCAATCCTATTTGCGAATGATGCACGTAGAACGTGGATGGGATGACTTCCTCCGGGATCACCCGGCGCGTTGTGTGCTGCTTCCGCGCAATTCTCCGCTGGCGACAATTCTCGGCAACAGTGCGGACTGGCGGTCGGTTTATGCCGATGATATTGCGATTGTGTTCGTGAAGAGCTCGGAGAAGCTGTCCAATCTCCATGGGGCGAACCTTCAGAAATCTGTGGCACAAGAAGGAACACCAACAGATAATTGACCGCTGGCTCGCCAGCTTCGATGATGGGATGCATCCCCTCATGAATGACCATGGTTGTAAAGCGGCTCCCGGTTGCTTGCTGGTTGTGCTGGTGATTTCTCTCACGGGCTGTTCGGGACCTGCCGCGACATCCTTTACGTCCACACCACCGCCGACCGGAAATCCAGTGGGCGCCAATCTCACCCAGATCAGTTCCGACCCTTACACCGTGAGTCCGGGCCAGCATGCGACGCAGGTTGAGCCTCACATGTTCGCCAATGGTTCGACGCTCGTCGCGGCTTTTCAGACGGGGCGCATCGTTGCCGGAGGCGCTACGAATATCGGCTGGGCCACTTCCACCGACGGCGGCATATCGTGGACCCACGGCTTTCTCCCTGGACTGACGAAGGGAGAGGGAAGTGGACCTTACGATGCGGCCAGCGATCCCGTAGTCGCCTACGACGCCAAACATTCTGTGTGGATGATCGCCTCTCTTCCGTTGTCTAACACCTCACAGACTCCAGCCGTCGCGGTGAGCCGCTCGACCGATGGCGGCTTCACCTGGCAGAGCCCAATCAGTGTGGATACCGCCGCCCTGAGCTCCGACAAGAACTGGATCGTTTGCGACAACTGGGCGAGCAGTTCCTATTACGGCAACTGCTACATGCAGTGGGACGACCCAGCTAATGCAGACTTGATTCTCATGAGCACTTCCTCCGATGGCGGTTTAACCTGGGGAGCCGCCACACCCACCGCCAACATGGCCACAGGAATTGGCTGGTCAGCCACTCGTCCAGCCCAACGGAACAGTGGTCGTGCCCATCGAGACGAATAGGATGTCCTCGTTCACATCGTCGAATGGCGGAGCGAGTTGGACCGCTCCCGTTGCGATTTCGAACATCCAGTTCCACGCCGATGCTGGAGGAATTCGCAGTGGACCACTTCCGTCCGCGGCAGTCGATGGAGCCGGCACCGTCTGGGTCGTGTGGGAGGATTGCCGCTTTCGCGTGAGCTGTTCGACCAACGATCTCGTGTACAGCACGTCAACCGACGGTGTCAATTGGGGTGCAGTCGCGCGGATCCCGATCGACGACGCTTCCAGCACCGTCGATCACTTCATCCCGGGCATTGGCATTGACCCAGCCACCTCCGGCAACGTGGCGCACCTCGGGCTGCATTATTACTACTATTCGCAAAGTGCCTGCACAGTCGCGACCTGCCAGCTTTTTGTCGGCTACATATCGTCGTCGAATGGCGGCTCGACGTGGAATGCCGCCACGGCGCTAACGGGCGCGATGCAGCTTGGCTGGCTACCCAATTCCCAGAACGGATTGATGGTCGGAGACTACATTGCCACGGTATTCACCAATGGAGTTCCTCATGGCGTCTTCGCTGTGGCGCAGGTCAACTCGGGAACTAACTACAACGAGGCGATATACACAGGGCAGGGCCTGACTGCTGCGCTATCCGGACGCCAATCGTCTTCGGCTTTCGACTGGCCCGTTCATAAGCTCACGGACAAGATCGAAAGGGAAGTTCCCGAGAAAGGCTTAAGACCGCCCTTGCGCCGACGTGCACGCCGCAGCGCAAAGTAAGCGGCAAGATTAGCGAGTCAAAGCAAAATTTCTGAATAGGACCGCAAGAACGGCTTCGCACGCGCCGCTTGGAATGGGAGGTTCAGTCCTTAGAATCGGTCGTTCGTGTCGATTCCGAAGCCGATGATTGCCGTGACTTCGACTGGCTGCTTGCCGCGCATGGCAGGTTGGAATTTCCAACTCCGTAAAGACGCGAGCACTTTTGCTGTCATCTGCGCAGGTCCGGCTTCGAGCACCCCGATATTCGTGATGTTGCCGGAAGCATCAAGCTTGCAAGTGACTACCATGCGCGCATGCGGCAATCCCTCCGCCAGGTCCAATCGCATCCCCACGGGCGCAGTCAAGGTGCTCCCAAACGCATGCGCTGCGGTGTTCTCATCAGCAAATTCCATCACCACCGTGCCCGCGGAAGTGTCCAGATAAGTGGTGTACTTCTCGCCGCGAAGAAGATTTTTATAGGGCTCGAACGCTCCTCCGGAACTGGCGGTAGCCACGACGGTCACTCCCAGAGCATCGCGCTGATTGAGATTGGTGCGTCCGGGTGTACTGGGGCTGCTCGCGGCCGGATCCGAGCCGAATCCCGGCAGGGTAACAATGCTGCTTCCGCCGCTGATATCGACGCCACGAATCGGCGGATTTCCCGCCGGAAGATTCCCCGCACCGCCCGGTCCCGGCGTCGGAGAAATTCCTCCTCGCGCATTCGGATCTGCTCCGCGTCCCGTGCCACTCTTGGCTGCGCCGCCTCCGTTACCCGACATTGCGCTGCCTGGTCCGTTGCCGCGTCCGATCCCGGTACCTCCTCCAGCGCCGCCTAATCCCGAATGATCGCCGCCCGACGGCGACATCGCCAGGGAGCCGGATCCTCCCGTAGTGGGAACGCCGACTTTCGATCCCGGCTGCGTAGAAATCACCGCGCCAGCATTGGAGCCGCTGCCCGCTGTATTCGGCGGAACCGGACCTGATCCGACGTCCATGGGCGCTCCGAGTCCAGCACCTCTGCGGCCCAGCCCCGATCCGTTTGCACTCGATCCACCGCCTACCGATGGCGGCGGCGGAACGATATTGTTGGCGAGCAGCGTGCCACCGGGAGCGCCTGCGCCTCCTGCCGTTGTACCCGTGCCGCCGCCTGCTCCCGAAAGCGATGGCGGAGGTGGCACGATCCCTGGATTTCCAAGATACGGCGCGGAGCCGCGCCCGGTGCCGCTTCCGCCATTGACTCCTACAGATGGCGGAGGAGCGACGACGTTCCCGCCGAGGGATGTGCCTGAGCCTGTGCGGCTGCCCTTCGCTGTTCCAGTTGCACTGGCCGCGTTCGTAGAAGGCGGCGGAGGAACCACATTCGCCGCAAGTGAGGCGCCCGCTTTCCCGGAGCCTCCGTGCGAATCGACGCTCGGGGGAGGCGGAACTACTTCGCTCGCTCCGAAGATTTTTCCGATGATACTGCTCATGAAGGAACCGCTGCCCGAAGCGGACGGAGGAGGCGGAACCACCGTCCTGGCAGGATCAGGAACGCTTCCGCCCGAGAGATGGCGCATATCCGCGGAGATATCGGCGGAAGGCGGCGGAGCTACGACCGAAGCCGCCGGCAAGGTGAGCCTCGCATTGCGGGTCGAAGCGCGCTCGGGCGCCGACACTGGCGGAGGAACCACCGTGGCATTCGTCATCTGTACCGGAGAGCTTGAGATCTGGCGACTGATTGCGCCCGGAGCTGGAGGAATGATATTCCCCGCCAGCGCTGGCCCTGATCGGTCTCGGTCTCGAGTCACATTTGGTGCCGGCGCTACAACAGAGGCCTCGAGCCTCGGAGCGCCTAAGGTTCGATCTCGCGTAACCCGCGGTGCGGGTGCAACCACCGACGGCGCCAAGGCTGGAGCGACCAGCGCGTGATCGTTGGGCACGCTGGGTGCCGGCGGGATCAGGTTCGCGCTGAACACCGGTGCGGTCAGTGTACGATCCCGCGTCACGTTGGGAGCGGGAGCAATCACCGATTCCAGCTGAATGCCATTGCGAGTGTAGTCACGAATCACGTTCGGTGCGGGCGCAACCACGCTTGCCCTCAGATTCGGAGCGGAGCGGGCGGAGCGCAGTCCTTCGGCTGGTGGCGGCCCGGGATTCGGCCTCACCGCGAGCAAATTGGCCACAGCGTCGGTGGACGAAGGCAGCTTCAAATTGGGCGCATCCACAACCTGTGGAACGAGAGAGCCTCCTCGAGCGATTTTGATGGTCTGCGTGCGATGGTGCGCTTCATCGCCACCCACACGGCCTGCCGTCCCCGCTTCCGCGCCTCCCAGATCTTCGGTGCGAGGCAGTTCGTCCCCGCTGTAGTAGATGACGTCGTGACTGGACAGCCTGGGTGCTACGAACGGCCGCAACTCGTCGATCTTCACCTTCACGAAGATCAACGACATGATCAAAAATGCCTCCACCACGTACGACGGGAGCATGATCCTGAAAGGCACCAGGCCGAACGGGGCCTCCCCCGCCAGTCGGGACTCTGACCGGGAGAGTGCGGGCTTGATCGAGGTAAGGAACTCCTGCCATCGAGACGACCAGTGCACGAGCAACTGCGGTTCCGCATGCGACTCGCGCATCTGGACAGGCTCTTCGATTTGGAGAACTCCACTCATGCCGAGGTTGGACTGGGACCCTTTGGAAGCGTGATTTTGATTTTATCGCCGACTGCGGTATTCGTCTCGGCCGCCGAGCGGCACGGCAGTTCCAGTACCGACGTCGCCTGCCGCCGAACCGGAGCGAAGCGCCAGGGTTTCAGCTCCGCCTCCACGTGAATCACGGTCAACGTGCGGTCAAGATACACGACGTCGATCGGAAACCCCATACCGAGGGTATGAACGCCATGGCAGGGAACAATCCAGAGTCCGGCACCGGCACAGAACTCATCCGGCCGCAGTCCTAACAGTCCACGTAGGCGCGTCCAATGCGTATCGGCGACCGCAAGCGACTTGGCTAAATAGGCCTGCCGCGTGAGATTGAATGCCTGAGCCTGTGTTGAAAGAACCGCCATGAACATCCCGTCTGTTCTGCGTACTTTATTCGCCGCTTCAGTGACCGGCGACCGGTCCCAGTTGTCGGATCAGTTCGATCACGGCTGGACCGATCGTGACGAAAATAATGGACGGCAGAACAAAGATCACCAGTGGGGGAACCATCTTAATCGTGGTTTTTGCAGCTTGTTCTTCGGCGCGCTGCCGCCGTTCCGTGCGGAGGGAGTCAGAATGGACGCGCAGAGCCTGAGCGACGCTGGTGCCGAAGCGGTCGGTCTGAATCAGTGTACCAACAAGGGAGCGGATATCGTCAACACCCGTCCTATCTACTAGATTCCGCAGGGCTTCGGCGCGGGGCTTTCCGGCTCGCAGTTCGAGATTTACCAGGTGAAACTCGTCGCTGAGATCAGGGTGAGCATGATGCAGGTCCTGTCCAACTCGCATCAGAGCCTGGTCCAGTGCCAGACCGGCTTCGACGCAGATGACGGTCAGGTCGAGGGCATCGGGCAGTCCTAGTCTGATCCGGTTTTGCCGGTCGCGGATCATTCGTTTCAGAATGAAGCGCGGCAGGAAGAATCCGAAACCCGCTAAGCCGAGAAGAAGGAACGGGTTGTTCAAACCGGTAAACGCGGCGACACCGATCAGCCCCACTACGGCCATCAGCACTCGAGCGCCGAAATAGTAGTTAACATCAATCGCGTCCCGGAATCCCGCCTGGATGAGCCATTTGCGAGTGCGCGATACGTCGGAAGGTGAGAGCGGAATGGCCTTGCTGATCGGGTCCAGAGCCTGCTGGATTCTCTCTCGAATGGCAGGCTTGTTCTCGGAGGCTTGGGATTGTTGCCCGCCCAGAGCGCGCAGGCGGGCTCCCAGAACCGAACTAGGCGTGATCGCTGCTGCGCCAAATGCGAGCACCGCCAGGACCACAGTCGCAAATACCAGAATAATCAGCAGAAGTGTCATAGACAGCTACACCTGAATCCGGATGATCTTCCGGATCACAAAATACCCAATCGTCTGCAACATGATTCCCGCAACCAGCAATGTGTGACCGATCGGATCCGAAAACAACGGTTGTATGAAGCTGCGATTCAAGATCAGCATCACGGTAACGATGATGGGTGGCATTCCCATCAGTAAAGCCATCGTGAGCCGGCCTTGCGCTGTGTAAACCCGAACTTGTCGTTGGATTTTGAACCGTTCCCGGATCACGTACGACAGGTTGTCGAGAATCTCAGCCAGGTTGCCGCCTGTCTCGCGCTGCAACATGACCGCGGTCACGAAGAACTTCACATCTACTAGCGGCACGCGTTCGGTCAGATTGAGCAGTGCGTCTCGTACCGGCATGCCGAACTTCTGTTCTTCGTACAGTTGACGGAACTCACTGGCAATCGGCTCGGCAATCTCATTGGTGATCATTTCCAGCGCAGTGGTGAAGGCGTGACCGGCGCGAACGGCTCGGGCCAAAGTATCAATCGCCTCAGGAAATAGTTCCTCGAATTTCTCGAACCTTTTGTTACGCCGGATGGAAACGTAAGAGTAGGGAATGATGAAGCCGATCAACAATGCAACCCACGCCACATCCACGCGGCTGGCCACGATATAGGCGAGGATTGCGGCGACGACTCCACTCACGGCGGATATACCGAGAAAGTTGCCGGCGCGCATCTCCGGCATCCCAGCCTGCGCCAGAACTTTCTGAAGTTCGATGACCCGGCCGGAGCGCCGCAGAAGCGTATCCAGCGCTGGAATCTTGCTGAGTTGCTCGTCCCGTACAAGAGCGAGTTCCTCTTCCGCAGCAAGTTCGGGAGCCTTCTTTTCGTTCGCCAGCCGTTCTTTGATGAGGCGAGCGCGGGCACTGCGCTGATCGACGATCGAGGTCACCGCGAACACCGCGGCGGCTACGATTGCGAAGACCAGAATCGCGATGAGGGCTGCCGACATGCCTAGACCTCAGCCTTGGATTCGAATAGCGCGGGACGCAGCCGCGCACCGGATGTTGCCAGACGCTCCGCGAACTTCGGGCGGGTGCCCGTCGCCCGGAACGCTCCGCGCACCTTTCCGTTTTCGTCAATGCCGGAGCGATCGAAAGTGAAGATGTCATGCATCACAATGGACTCGTCCTGCAAGCCGGTGATCTCGGAGATATTCGTGACTTTACGAGTTCCATCCGACAGGCGCGCGATTTGAATGACGGCGTGAATCGCGGAAGCAATCTGCTGCCGCACCGCGCGCTCGGGAATGTTGAGATTGGCCATCGAAACCATGTTCTCGATACGGGCCATGGCGTCGCGGGGGGAGTTCGCGTGAACCGTCGTCAGCGAGCCTTCGTGGCCCGTGTTCATCGCCTGCAACATATCGAAGGCTTCTTCACCACGCACCTCGCCGACCACAATGCGGTCGGGCCGCATACGCAAACTGTTAATCACAAGCTGTCGCTGGCGCACCGCGCCCTTGCCTTCAATGTTTGGCGGACGCGTTTCCAGCCGCACAATGTTCTCCTGTTTCAGTTGCAGTTCGGCGGCATCTTCGATCGTAACCACGCGATCGGAGTTCGGGATGTATCCGGACAGCACGTTGAGCAGAGTGGTTTTTCCGGCGCCGGTTCCGCCGGAGACGATGATGTTCAACCGGCCCTTCACCATGGCCGACAGCAATTCCAGCATCGATTCGGTCAGGGTCTGGTTCTCGATCATCTGGCGCGCTGTCACCGGTTCGCGTCCGAAGCGCCGGATCGAGAGGCAAGGACCGTCCAAGGCAAGCGGTGGGATAATCGCGTTCACGCGCGAGCCATCCGCCAGTCGAGCATCCACCATGGGAGATGATTCGTCCACCCGGCGTCCAACGCGCGACACGATGCGCTCGATGATCTGCATCAAGTGCGTATTGTCTTTAAAGGCAAGCGTTGTAAGTTCGAGTTTCCCGGCCTTTTCGACGTAAACCCGGTCATAGCGATTTACCAGGATGTCGGAAATATTCGAATCTTTAAGCAGCTGTTCGAGCGGCCCCAGTCCGAAGATTTCGTCCAGGATCTCGCGCGCCAGCCGTTCGCGTTCGGCGAAGCTGAGAGGCACCACTTCGCCATTGACCGCGCTGCGAATCACAACCAGCACTTCGTCGCGCGCCGAGTCGCCGGATGTCTTTCCGAGTTTTTCCAAATCGAGGCGATCCAGAATCTTGCGGTGAAGATCGGCCTTTACCTGCTGGTAATCGGTGCGCTCGAATGATTGAAGATTTGCCATTGCCCCTTACATCCTAAACCGACTTGAATAGCGACCATGCGGCGCGTTTCACGTCCGCATCGTTACGCGTCAACTCCTGCGCCAATCCGGCGAAGCAGCGCGCGATTTCCGAGGTCCGCTGATCCATCACCGGCGTCCCTCGGTCGATTGCATTGGATATCGCAAAATACTGATTCGGTACGCGCCAGATTAGCTTGGCGCCCACCGCGGCCTCTGCGTCGCCCTCGCTGAACCCAGCCACCTTGCGATAGCGGTTCAAGACCAGGCGAACCCGCTCCCGGCTGCCAGTCTCTCCCAGATACTGCTGGACGCGGGCCGCGCTCCACAGCGACGCAACATCGGTGCAGGCCACCAGTAGAACGGTTTCCGAAAGGCTCGCAATCAGGCGAGTCGCCGCATCGAAGCGCGATGATGCATCAACCACCACGTAGCGGTAGTGGGTCACGAGCATGTCGAAGAGCCGTACGAATTCTGCCGTTGACGGATCTACGGTTGCCGGGACGTTTGTGCCGGCGAGCAGTTGCAGTCCGCCGCCGTGACGGGTCATGAAGCTCTCGAGTAGAGAAGCGTCCATGCGGTGCAGGTTCCGGGTTGCATCCGCCACCGTGAAGACCGGCTTCAAATTCATGTGCAAAGCCGCATGCCCCAGCGGTGCCAGATCCACCAATGCCGTCTGACTATAAGCGGATTGCAGTGCCAGCGCTAAATTCACGGCTACCGTCGTAGCGCCATTTCCGCCCTTCGCATTGATGACCGAAAAGACCTTGCCTCGTATTCCTTCTTGTCGTCCACGGCGCTGGGCCGTACTAAGGCGGACGAAAGCTTCCAGCAGATCCGTGGTGGACGTGGGCCGCTCGATGAATTCGCGAGCCCCTGCGCGCATGGCGTTCACAATTACCTGTGGCTGATTGAGCGTGCCAATCGCAAATATAGCGGTGTCGGGCATCTCCTGATGCATCAATTCAATAGCTCGCAGCGCCAGCCCGGTATTGTCGGCCGGAATATCGACGATCGTCACATCGGGATTGGCCGCCCGCACTCTGCGCGCCACCGGATCTGACGCCGCTACGGGATAGCTGGCGCAGGTGTGGGCGGTTCGGGCCACACTGGTGCCATCAACGAGTACCTGCAGCAACGCGCGCTGCTCGTTGTCCGTGGCTACGATCACGACTGCAACTTCTGCCATAAATCCTTCTAGCGTTTACCCTGGCGATCAACTCGCGCAGACGGAGCCGATTTTCGATCAAACCTCAGCTACTTACCTTTGTCAAACTTGCCCTGATCCAAGTAGGGTTTGGGCGCCTTCGGTGGGGGCGGTGTTTCGTTGCTCGGCGAAACGCGCCGCACCGTGCACATCACCATCAGTTCCGAATTGCTCTTCTGCAGACTCTTGCTCTTGAAGAAATTTCCCAGGATCGGGATATCGCCGAGCCCGGGGATCTTGTTGTAGATGTCGGTCACCCGATTGTCCATCAAGCCCGCAATCACAAAGCTCTGCCCATCCTGAAGCTCGAATTCCGTTTCCGCCTTGCGCGTACTCAGAGCGGGTACCGTGAATCCAGAAATCGAAAGCGCATTGGCAAAATCGAGTGTGCTGACTTCTGGTGCAACCTTCAGGTGAATGTTGCCGTTCGGCATGATCACCGGGGTGAACTGTAAGCGCACGCCGAACTCTTTAAATGAAATCGTCACTGCCGTGAAGCCATTTCCCGGTTGCACGATCGGGAAAGGGAACTGGCCGCCGGCAAGAAAGCTGGCTTCTTTGCCGTTGACGGCAATCAGGTTCGGTTCGGCGAGAATCTGCAGCAGATTGCGCCCTTCGAGAGCCTCGATCACCGCACCAAAGTTAATATCAGGGCGAAATACGAACAGGTTCAGAACGTTGTTGATGGTCTGCCCGGTGGTGGTAGCGCCCGTCCCAGAAGTGCCCGAGCCATTCTGGTTGATGGTCTGAGGACCGAAGCCGCCAAACTGTCCCGTAGTGATGGTCCCAATCGTATTGGAAGCGCCATTCGAAATAAAGTTGACGCCGAGTTGCGTGAGCGCCGAGCGATCCACTTCCGCGAACTTCACCTGCAGAAGAACTTCCTGAGCGCCCTGCGGACCGAAGGTCAATACGTTGACCACCTTGGGCGAGTACGCACTCGCGAGTTCTGCGGCGCGTTTCGAAACATCTTCGGTGGAAACGTGTCCCGAGAGCACGATCGCGGCGCGCGACGGTGTAACGGTGATCTGCTCGTCCGGAAACACGCGGCGTTCTTCATCCGCGCACGCACTCACGTCCACATCCACCCGGAGATCGAAGCTGCGCGACCGCTCCAGTTCGTCCCAGATCAGCAGTGAAACTTCTCCTGGCGATTTGCCGTGCACCAGAATCTGCGTGGGAGTGATTACCTGGGCAAAAGCAATGGCGGGATCCGTGAGCGCGATGCGCTTCAGTCGTTCCGTGGTGTTGATGAGCAGGGATTTTCCAACCATCACGCGCAGCGGTGCCGATCCTTGCGTCGGTTGCTGTGCAGGGAGCGTGGCCGTCTGCGTTCCCGTCGGAACCTGAGCCGGGGCCTGTCCCGCAGAGTCTGCTTGCTGCGCGGTCTCGGAGAAAGCCGGAAACACGGACAACCCTGCGATCAGCAAACCTGCGAGTAAACGCGCACGGACGTTCATTTTCGGATGTATCTCCCTCTGCAAAAACTGGCCGGAGCTTCCTGAAGAGAATGGCGGAATGAAGTTTGTAGCGATCACTTGCCCTCGCAGCCGTTGTCACTGCACTTCACCACATCTGCTTTCTTGTCGCCCTGATACACCTCAACACTAAACCCGGTGGCCGCCGGAGGCGGCGGAGCTGCTTTCGACACCACATGCTTGACCGTGTGCACGACAGGCGCTACCGGAGTAGCCGTGCCCTTGAACAATCCACGAGAATTGGAGGAGGGCACTTCGTCCTGCCTGGTGTCCAGCGGATTACGAAGCGAAAGCTGGATGTGTCCCTCCGAGCTGGCCAGCGTCAGGCGCTGTGCGTCGTCCGGAGTGACCAGCAGAGTAATCACCGCCGTATTCTGCGCCTCGCCGCTGGCGTTTCTTTCCAATGTGTGTCCGGAAGCCAGCACCAACACGTTCTGCAGCACGGTGGTGGTCTGTTGGTCGCCCGCCGCTCCCGGTGTACCGGTTAACAGAACATCCACTCGCGTTCCCGGAGTGACGAATCCCGCGACCGAGACGACCTCATTCACTCGGACGGACACCGCTCGCATTCCCGGAGGAATGAGGGCAGGCAGCCCGGAGCCGGCATTCTCCTGGGCCAGGTGGTTCGGCAGGATAAATTCACCCTTGGCGATCGGAAGAATGACCCCATGCCCGATCACATCGGACTTTTTTCGTGGCGCGTTCGGCGGTAGCGCCTGAGCTGGAATGCGGATAATCCTGATATCTCGTTCTTCGACGCGCGCCCCGACTTGCAGGTCGTTGGCTGCGACCATGACGTCGGCGCCAGGATCGCCTCCACCCCCGCGATTCCCCTGCAAGGTCTTGTAAACGTAAACACTTGCCAGGAGCCCCAGCGCGATCGCCAGTACTCCAATCATCAACAGCCGTGTACGATTCATGTCTTTTCCCTGTGCGTCCCGATGCGAGCCTTGCTTGCCTGCTACTGGATGGAACTGGCAACGTTGGAGAAGACGTTATTTGCATTGGACCCGATGAGCCGGATCGTGCCGACAACGATGACCAGAATGACGGCCAGCATCACTGCATACTCCGCAATATCCTGGCCTTGCTCTTCGCGCCACAGCTTACGCACACCGTCTATGAGCATTGTCTTGTTCTCCCCTCGTGCTTAATTGAATCAATAGGAATCGTGCTTCACGAGCCCAAGCTGGGAATTGATATGGCTCGCCGCCACTCGACTTACCCGTAATCATACCCGCAACTCGCGCGGAAATGACAAATTCTTGCACAAATCGACCACCCCAAGTAACTGCTGGGCAAGGTTTTTCTTCGTCCCCTCCGCCAGGGGTAACACATGCTCCCGAAGGCACGTCGTATTTCGGCGAAAACAGTTGCGATGCTGGGTCACTGAATAGAAATGAGGGCTCTCAAAACTGTACAATCGCGTTCGGTCCGCATTTGAACCCATCCGAGACCACCATTCCGGCGCCATCCTACAAACCGCTCGTCGGGTCTTTGTTGTCGCCATGATTGCCGCGCACCTCTTTTTTCTGTGGACGGTACGCACTCGCATCGCCCGCGGCGACCCCGATTTTACCGTCTTCTATACGGCAGGCAAGATTCTCCGCGAGGGGCGCGCGTCGGAGCTTTACGACAGTCGGACGCAATGGGACGTTCAGCGGGAGTTGGCCCTCAACTCGGACCTGCGCAGCGGGCCGCTGCCGTTCATTCATCCACCCTTCGAGGTCTTGGCCTTTGTCCCGTTCACCTATCTTTCCTACCCAGTAGCGTTTGCCTCCTGGAATGTGCTGAACCTCGGTCTGCTTGGCACACTGGTCGTGGTGCTGAAGCCGCAGGTGGGGTTTCTCCGCAAGGTTCGTTGGTGGGAGGGAGTCTTGGTTGGCTTGGCGTTCTTTCCCATCTTTGCCAACTTTCACCAGGGACAGGATTCGATTCTTCTTCTTTTACTTGTATCCCTGAGCTACCAGGCTCTGGCCCGGAATGCATATTTCGCCACTGGATCATGGCTGGCCTTGGCAATGTTCAAGTATCACTTGATCCTTCCCCTGTTCTTGGTGCTTGCCATCTGGAAGGGCAGAAAGTTCATCTTGGGATTCCTCACCGTCGCATTCCTGCTGGCGCTGGTATCGCTTGGCATGGTGGGATGGCATGGCGCACTCCAGTATCCGGGCTTTGCCTGGAACGTCGTCACCCGACCAGAGTTGGGCGGGATTCCCCCGCGCCAGTTGCCCAACCTCTTGGGACTCGTCGCAGGATGGCCGGGCCTGCAGCCACTGAAATTGCCCCTGCAGGCTGCGGTGCTCGCCTGTACGGCCTTGCTCCTCCTCGGTATTTCTCTGCTGCGTAATGCGGCCCGCAGCGAAGACGGTCTGAAATTGTCGTTCTCCTCTGCCGTGACGGCCGCTCTGCTGGCCGGATACAGTACAAACACCTACGACCTTTCACTGTTAGTCTTGCCATTACTCCTGGTTGCCGACTACGGTGTTCGGCGTCTGCGAGATGACAGACCAGCGAAAATCTATCTTTTCTTGCCAGTGATTCCGCTGCTAGTCAGCCCACTCTGGTTCTTGCTTTGGCTAAAGTGGCAGCGGATCAACCTAATTGCAGTGTTTCTTGTCTGGTGGGTATTCGCCATCCGGCACGAGCTTATGCGAGTCCGGGCGATACAGCCGGCGTCGCAAGTCGCATCCGCGGTCGGTTGAGAATTGCGAATGAAACGAATTCTATGGCTGGTGACGGCGACATTCTTTGCCCTGTCCATGTGGATTTGGGTGCAGAAGATCGCGGTCCCTCACCAACAAGCCGAGTCCGTCGCTCTGGACGCTCCCCGCGGAAACCTCTCCGACCTCTATCCGCGATGGCTCGGAGCCCGCGAGTTGCTGCTGCATCATCGCGATCCCTATAGCGCCGGCATTACGCGTGAGATCCAGATTGGCTACTACGGACGCCCTCTTGATCCCACCCGTCCCCACGATCCTAAGGATCAACAGGCTTTCGCTTATCCGGTTTACGTCGTTTTTCTGCTCGCGCCCACCGTCGGCCTGCCGTTCATGGTGGTCCAAAAGATATTCTTCTGGTCGTTCTTGTTCATCACGGCAGCATCGGTATGGCTTTGGATGGATGCCCTTGCGTGGCGAACATCTCTTACAACGAAAGTTCTATGGATCCTGCTGGTGCTGAGTTGCTTCCCGGCCATTCAGGGAATCAAACTGCGGCAGCTTTCCATCGTGGTTGCGGCTTTGTTGGCGGCGTTCGCGGCCCTGCTTGCCCGGCGCTGTTTCGTTTGGGCGGGAATTCTTCTGTCGTTCGCGACCATCAAGCCACAGCTTGCTGCTTTGCCGGTTCTGTGGCTTTTCATTTGGGTGCTGGGAAACTGGAAAGTGCGGCAGCGCGCGTTCTGGAGCTTCGCCGTCAGCATGGCTGTGCTGGTCGCAGGAGGGCAAATGCTGCTCCCGGGCTGGATCGGCGAGTTCCGCTCCGCTCTCGGCGCTTATTATCAGTACACCGGTGGCGGGAACTCGGTGCTCGATGTGGCTCTTTCGCCACTCGTCGGGCCGTATCGCCACGGGCCTTCTGGTTGCTGGATTCCTGATCGTGGCATGGCATCTCCGCCGGGCGTCGGAGAACTCGTCGGAATTCCAGTGGTCGCTTGCCCTTGCCTTGGCAATCACTCTCGCTGTAATCCCGATGTTCGCTCCCTACAATCAACTTCTGCTTCTTCCGGCGTTGATGGTCATCTTGCGTTCGTTGCGATGCACATGGGAAAAGAACAAGCTCTCGCGTTTCTTCGTGGTGGTCACAGCGGCGGCCGTACTCGAGCAATGGCTGAGCGCGGCTTTTCTCGTGATTGCGCTGCTGTTCCTGCCGGTCGCGGTCGTACAGAAGGCGTGGGGCTCTGCCGTTCTATCCAAGTCTCGCTATTCCCGCTGACCGTGCTCGCATTGCTGTGGATTAGCCAGAAGCTCCCTTCCGCCGCCGGAGCCTGATCCGGCGCTGCCGAACTAAGGTCCGGCACCTTGCGGTCGCAAGCAGCGTCAGAGTAGTCTGTTGCCTGCGAGAAGAGCCGCCGGAATTGTTCCTCGCAGGAATGTAAGAGCGCGCCAATTACCTTTCATGGCCCTGAATACCATCACTCACACAGCCATCACGGCTCCACTTCCGGAGTGTTTCCCGCCCTTGTTTTCGTGCAGGGAAGCGAGCAGAAGAACATCGTTCTGAATCGCACTCCTTTCACGGTCGGCCGCAAAGTGGACAAGGATCTCGTCATCGCCGACCCGCGCGTCTCCCGCGATCACGCCCAGATCATGCAGGAAGGGCAGGACTTCTTTCGTCGAGGACCTCGGCAGCAAGCATGGCACCTTCGTCAACGGCGAACGTATCGAGCGCCAGAAACTGGAGCGCGGAGACCGTCTGGAATTCGGCGCGCGCGATTCCGCCTACGTCCTGTTCAATCCGGCGCATCGGCCACCTCCAATACCGCCCGCGAATTCCTCAGCCAGATCTCCGGTCATCGGCATCAAGCCCGAAACCACCGAACTGGAAACCCTTCGCCTGTTTCTGGAAGCCGCCCGCAAGCTCAACACCGCCGGCGTGCTCGACGAAATCCTGATCACCATGCTCGACGTCACTCTGCAATTGACGCGAGCGCCGAACGCGCCTACGTTTTCTTGAAAGACGAAGAGGGCAAGCTGCGCCTGACGCCGGGCCGCAACGCAAAGAAAGAGCCTCTTCTCGACGATAAAACCATTTCACACTCGATCCTCGAAGAATCGATGCGATCCAACTCTGAATTTCTGTTGACCGATACCAGCCAGTCGCTCGATCTGGCCGGACGCCAGAGCATCGTTGCCTACGATCTGCGAACCGTCGTGTGCATCCCGTTGCGCAAGTTGCAGGTGCAGCAGACCCGCGATGCGCAGACTCCGCGCCTGCGCCCAGTGCAGCGCAAGCCATGGGCGTCCTCTATGTCGATTCGCGCTTCGCCTCGCGCGATATCAGCGGCGTGAGCCAGGACATCCTGCACGCGATCGCGACAGAAGCTGCCTCCCTGATCGAGAACGCGCGTCTGGTGCAAGCCGAAGAAGAGTCCCGCCGTTACCAGCAGGAACTCAGCATCGCCGCCAGCATTCAGCAGCGGCTCATGCAGGTGAAGATTCCAGAAGTGCCCTTCGCACGCCTGCGCGGACGAAATCTGTCTTGTAAAGAAATTGGCGGAGATTTCTTCGACGCCGTGAATACCAAGGAAGGCCTGGCCGTGGTGCTGGCGGACGTCAGCGGTAAAGGAGTGTCCGCCGCGCTTTTAGCGTCCACGCTGCAGGGAATGATCTATTCCCACCTTCTGACCGCAGGCATGCCGTTATTGCATGTCATCGCGGCGGTCAACCGCTTCTTTCACCGACAAGCTTATCGGCGAGAAATATGCGACAGTGTCTGCTGGTCCGTCTCCGTCGCGATGGCGAACTCGAGTACGTGAATTGCGGACACGTCCCGCCGCTGCTGGTCTGCGGAGGCGAGGTCATTCGTCCCCCGCATGGCAATGTCCCGGTGGGACTGCTCGCCGACGCCACCTTTGAGAGCTCGACATGTCAGATGAAATCCGGCGACCGCTTCATCCTCGTCACCGACGGTGTCACCGAAGCCGAAAATTCGATGGGCGATTTCTTTGAAGATTTCCGCCTGGAAGCTGCCGCCTCGAAGTCGCCAACGCTGGAAGGCATTTTCTCCGCAGTCACTGAATTCTGCGCCGGCAATCCATTGAGCGACGACTGCACGGTAGTAGAACTCTGCTACACCTCCACCGATAAATTCAAAGACCTTCTTGAGCAAGACTTCCTTAGTAAACGAAGGTCCCTGTAGTGTCCTTCGTGACCGCGGCGTTCACTGATTTTAAATAGTCTCGCCCTACTCCACGGTCACTCGGATAATCCGTCCCCTCCCAGCGGTTCTCCTGGGCCAGAAGAAAGTAAACACCGCCTGTCCTCCCACCGGCAGCGAAGCCGTCGGCAGATCGAGTGTGTAGATCCCGAGTCCGGTGTCGTGCGTTTCGCTATCGTGCGACGTCTTCCAGTTATCCATGCTCCAATGCACCAGGCAGGAGACAGCATCACAATGCGTAGCGTCTTATCGCGCGGAATCGTGCGCGGCTTGTTGTTGAATCGCCACCCGAATATCTGCCGAACGGGTTTCTCCACCAGGTATCGCTGCACAGTCTGCGGAGGCTGATCGAAGATCTTCCCGTCGCGGATCGACCGGCGCAACTTGATGTACTCGGAGTGCGCCCACACCAGCGGACACGCTGATCCCGTTGGCTTTCCGCGAAAAAGTTCCAGCGCGGGAATATCCGCCGCATCCCAGACTTGCTCCGGAAGCAGTCGGCTCTGTCCCGCCGTTGAATTCTCCATCACTGTCAGCAATGCCTCGGCTTCGTCGCGATGTCCCGCAGCCACCGAGTAGTGTCGCGCGCTCTCCGGCCAGCAACGGCCACGCGCGTCCGATGCCCGTTCCGTCGAACGCCGAACCGTCTTTGTGCTCGCCGTATCCATCGCCGTTATAGCGATACCAGCACGGTCCCTGCGGCAACTCGACCGCGAGTAACGCATCGATCGCGCGCAGCGTATTCAGAATCCTGGGATCGTCTGGCGCACGCAACCCGAATCGCACCAGCGCCAGCGCATCCGGACTGATGACGTGATACGCGCGTTCCCCATCCTGTCCCGGCGGCCGATTCTTGATCGGAACGAATCCCTGCGTCGGCGACGCCGCACCATCTGTCTTGCGGAGGCGCGATGCGCACGTAATATCCCCGACCCCCAGTTGCTGCGCCAGATCGCCACCACTCGCATACACCCAGCGTTCGATGTTGTCGTTCCACGCGTCGGCGGCGTCGCGCATGGTCTGCGCCTGCTCGGAATGTTCCGGTCAAGTCCGCGATTTCGGCCCCGGCCAGCAGGGCCGAAATCTCAGCCGCCAAGGTGAATGGAGAATATCCCGCGTCCTCCTCCCATCGATCCTGCTGCGTGACCGGTCCGTTGCGAATGATGAAGCTGACCGCATTTCGCACCATCGGCCACCAGCGATCCAGCTTTCCCAGAGCTTCCGGAGCCTCGCGCCGTAGAAGATCGATCAGCAGAATCGGGAAAGCGGTCTCGTCCATCTGGATCCCGCCCCAGTACGGACGCCCATCCAGCCACAGGTTCTGCGCCCAGTTGCCTTCGGCCTCCTGCGTTGCCTCCAGATAACGCAGAACGCGAATGGCATCGGTAACCGCGCCGGCCGCGAGCAGAGCGCCGGCCGTCTCCACCAGATCTCGCGGCCAGACGAGGTGGTATCCACCTAGATCTTCGTCTCCTTTATTGAATCCCCAGGGAATCGACAGGCTCGCGATGATTCCGCCCAGAAAGTCCTTCGATTCATGCGTCCGCAGCACCGCGGTGGATGCGCGATACAGATCGTTCTGCCGCGAGGGCTCGTCCAACTTCAGCAACGTGGATTGCCACTTGCGCCATTGCGAGACGTAGTGTTGACGAATCTCCTCGTAGTCCTCAAGCAGAGTCGACCGGACCTGTTGCCCGGCTTCCGTCGAGATCGCGCCAAATCCGAGCGCCACGACGAACTCTCCATTGCAGGCCTGGAGATCGATCTCTCCCGTGCAAGCGACATTTCCGTTCTCCGCCTTCGTGTACTCCCATTCCATTTGAAAGTGCTCGGAGAGGTCCTGCCAGCCATCCGAGGCGCCGACAAATCCTACCGACATCTTCTTCCACGGCGTAGTCGTTCCCAGGCTCAGCGCGGTCCCGTTATGCTCGGCAAAGAACATGGGAACGCCTTTGTAATCGCCAACCCAAGCGGTATTTCCATATCCGCAGTTCGCCAGATGCGGTGACAAGAGGGCATACAGCCGGTAATCCGATAGCTGCCCCTGCAGCGGTTCGAGCCGAACCTTCTGCAGGACGACACTGCGGTAAGGATCGCTGAAAACCTCTTTGTGAATGCGATAACGCCCGGAATTGCAGGTATTCGTCATCCCGTATACGGGGATTCCAGGCTCGACCGGACGGTTTTCAAACCGGCAGTGCCGCTTCTCTTCTGAGAAGAAATCCGTGCCGCTGGTGACAATGAATCCCATATCGCGCGTGCACGCCTGATCGACCCGCGGGAAGTACACCTCATTCAGGATTCCGTGGCTGAGGGTGAACCAGACCTTGCTGTGCTGGTTGAGCGCAGTGCCGATTCCGCTCTTATTGCTAGACGTCCAGCGCGGCGGAATGCCAGGCCAGCCGGGCGCATATCGAATTCCAGAATCAGCCATGAATCTCCGTTCTTTCGGCCCCGATCGCTCGGCCGCTAAGACTGACAAAGTTTTTACAAGCAGAAGCTGTTGTTTCGGCGGCCGGAGCCATCTAATGTAGTAGTTCGGTAACCCCTGGATTGCCTTCCAATATAAATCAGGGATAATCGTTCAACGTCGAATGATCCATCGGACCCTCAATTCGCATCTCCTGAATATTGCAATCCTGGTGTTGGCCGCTCTGGCATCTTGCCTGCCTTCGGTCGCGGAGGATGCGCCGAGAAATACCGTTCCGTCTGCCCTCGACCGCGGGTTCTCGGGTCTGTATAACCTCGACTTCCCCGGCGCGCAGAAGGATTTCGTCACCTGGGAGAAACTGCATCCCGACGATCCCATGGGACCGGCCAGCGAAGCCGCAGGATTCTTATTCTCCGAATTCAATCGCCTGGGTGTTCTCGAGGCCCAGTTCTACGAGAATGATTCCGCCTTCGATAAGAGGCCGAAGCTTTCGCCCGATCCTGTCCTGAAGGTCAGTTTTCAGCAGGCCATTGCGCGCTCCGATACTCTGGCGCATGCGCGACTGGCGACCGACGCGAAAGATCGGGACGCGCTCTTTGCCCTGACGCTGTCTTCTGGGTTGCAGGCTGATTATGCGGCCTTGATCGAAAAAAGAAATTTCGCCTCGCTGCGCTTCACCAAGGAAGCATCCGCCAACGCCGAGCAACTTCTCTCCATCTGCCACGATTGTTACGACGCGCTGCTCGCGACTGGATTCAGCAAGTACATTATCGGCAGCATGGCGGCCCCGGTTCGTTGGATCCTCAAAATGGGAGGTCTGCCCTCCGACAAGCAAGGCGGCATCGCCGATCTGCAGATGACGGCGGAGCACGGCCACTATCTCGCTCCCTTCGCGCGCGTTCTGCTCGCCATCGCGTACGTGCGCGAGAAGAACAAGCCGGCTGCCATTCAGATGCTGTCAGGATTGCGTCAGGAGTTCCCCGGAAATACGCTCTTCCCCCGCGAAATCGTTCGCTTGCAAGCCGCGCGTTGACAGTTCCTTCGTCTACTCCGACGACGTTTTCAACAAAATAGTTGCCAATCATGTGGCCCGTTCATCAGAAATTCACCCGTTTGTAACTGTCCTTTAACACTCCGGCGATAGAAAGTACACATCAATTCAAAGGAGGAATACTCTCTCAATGCGCAAAATCGTGCTGCTGTTGGTGTGTGTCCTGTTGGCCATGCCGGTCCTAAGTCAGACCACGCTGAACGGAGCAGGCGCTACTTTTCCTTATCCGATCTACTCGAAGTGGTTTAGCGAGTACCACAAGCTTCATTCCGACATTCAAATCAACTACCAGTCCATTGGAAGCGGCGGCGGAATTCGCCAGGTCACGGCGGGTACTGTCGACTTTGGCGCCAGCGACATGCCGATGACCGACAAGCAACTGGCGGAGTTCAAGGGCAAGATTCTGAATCTGCCGACAGTCCTCGGCGCCGTCGTGCCCGCATATAACGTTCCCGGCGTGAGCGGGGAAGTGAAATTCACCCCCGAAGCGCTAGCGGGAATCTTCCTCGGAAGATCTCCAAGTGGAATGACAAGGCGATCACTTCGGCCAATCCCGGAGTCAATTTCCCCGATAGCAACATCATCGTTGTACATCGCTCCGACGGCAGCGGCACCAGCTTCATCTGGACCGACTACCTGTCAAAGGTCAGTCCGGAATGGAAGAGTTCCGTGGGCGCCGACACCTCGGTGAAGTGGCCGATCGGGATGGGCGGGAAAGGCAATGAAGGCGTTGCCGGAATGGTCCGCCAGCTGCAAGGTTCGATTGGATACGTGGAGCTCATCTATGCCCTGCAGAACAAAATCTCCTATGGCATCGTGAAGAACGCTGCGGGCAACTTCGTGAAGGCGTCACTGGAGAGCGTAACCGCGTGCGCCGCTTCCGCGCCGAAGATGCCGGCAGATTTCCGCGTCTCCATTACGAACTGCCCCGGCAAGGATGCGTATCCGATTTCCAGCTTTACCTGGCTGCTGATTCCGGCGCAGTCCAAGAGCCCGGCGAACGGAAAGATCCTGACCGACTTTCTCAACTGGATGGTCGCTGACGGGCAGACGATGACCTCCGCTTTGTCCTATGCGCCACTGCCGGAAAACGTAGTTACAAAAGAGAAGGAAGCAATCAAACAGATCAAGTAAGCCCGGCCTGCCCGGGGGGCGTTTTCATTCAAGCGGGATAAAAGGAGAGGACGAATGAAGTCAGCGTTGAACGTGTGTTTGATTCTCACTCTGGCGACAGGACTGGTGGGACAAACCAGCACGGCGCCGAAAACAACAAAGAAGAGATCGACAGCAATCACCGCTGCTGACGTGCAGGCGCTGAAAGATGCCCTCGCCTCGCAGCAGGCGGCATTGCAGCAACAGCAGCAGGAAATCAAGCAGTTGGAGAACCAACTCCACCAGAAAGATCAGGTCGTACAGCAGGCCCAGACGGCGGCCAGCGACGCCGCCAGCAAGGCCGATGCGGCGCAGTCAGCTGCTACTCAGCAGCAACAATCGGTCACTGAACTGAAAAGTGACGTCACCGACCTGAAGAGCAACATGGCAAACACGGTCGTGACGGTGCAGGAGGCGCAGAAGAAAATGTCTGAGCCGCCCACCGCCATCCACTTCAAGGGAATCACACTTACGCCAGGCGGATTTGTGGCGGCAGAAACGGTGACCCGTCAACGCGCGACCGAATCGGACATCAATACGCCGTTCAATAGCATTCCGTATCAAGGGAATGCGTTGGCCCACATCAATGAAAGCAATTTCACCGCTCGTCAGAGCCGCCTTTCTTTATTGGCGGAAGGCAAGTCTGGGCCCGTGAAACTCACGGGTTACTATGAAGCCGACTTTCTGGGAACAGGCGTGACTTCCAATAACCGGCAGAGCAACAGCTACGTGATGCGCCAGCGGATTCTGTTCGCCCAGGCTGCATTAGCCAGTGGTTGGACATTCACGGGCGGTCAGCAATGGAGTTTGTTGACTGAGACCAGAAAAGGAATCACGAACCGCACAGAAGTCCTGCCCATGACGATTGATTCGCAGTACCAGGTGGGCTTCGGTTGGGCGCGCCAGTATGGCTTACGGGTGGTCAAGGACTTCGGCGGCAAGTTTGCTCTGGGTCTTTCCGTGGAAGGTCCGCAGGCAACCATTGGCGGACGCGGATTTTCAAGCATCTCAACCACGAACCAGGGAACTGCCACGGTCACCACTGTCGGTAATGCCTTCGTCGATGGTCCGGGTTCCGGCGGAGGCTTGTTGAACTTCTCCGACACGACGGGATATTCCTTTAACAAAAGTCCGGACTTTATCGTCAAGGCGGCGGCCGACCCCGGGTGGGGCCATTACGAGTTGTACGGGGTTTTCAGCGCCTTCCGCAATCGAGTGTACCCATGCGCGGTGGTAGGCACGAACGCAACCGATACAACTCCCCCGGGAACCCCAACGACGATTGCTTGTCCCATCAGCGGTTCCACCACATCCAGTTCTGTGGGAGCATTTAACGATACGCGACCGGGAGGCGGGTTTGGAGGCAGCTTGCGGTTGCCCGTAGCTGGCAAAAAGGCTGAATTCGCCCTTCAGGGAGCGTTCGGGGACGGCATCGGACGCTACGCGAGTGCGCAGATTGCCGATCTAACGCTGAAGCCGGATGGGACGCAAGGCCTGATCCGCACGTCGCATGCACTTGCCGAGTTGGTCCTCCATCCCAATTCAAAATGGGACATCTACGCTGACTTTGGCGGCGAGTACGGATGGCGAACGGCGTACCAAGGCTACGACAGCATCTCGATTATTAAGACTCCAGCGATTCCGGCCACGAGCACGAGTACAGCGATTCCGGCAACCACCACGACCACATTCAAACTCAACCAATTTGGGGGATACGGTTCGCCCTTTGCCAATAACTCGGGGTGCAGCACCGAGAATCCGCCGACCAACCAACTAACTCCTTCTGGCGGCGGGACCTGTGCGGGAGATACCCGTCTCATCGTCGAAGGAACACTTGGGTTCTGGCACAAGATCACACAAGGAGACAAAGGCGGCCTCCGCTGGGGAATTCAGTACTCCTATTTCAGCAGGATGGGTTGGTCCGGGAACAATGGCACTACCGGAGCGGGCATCTCGCCGAAGGCTGTGGACAACATGATCTGGACCTCGTTCCGCTATTACCTGCCGTAATCGATGTACGCTGACAAGACTCGCCGGCACTGGGAACCCTCAGTGCCGGTTTTTCTTCTTGAGAGTAGTACGGTCGAGTCGCTCTCGGACGATCCACAACTGCTTCGTCTATACTGAGAGCCTGCGTTCCGCAAGAAGAGCCCGCAGAAGGCTCGCCCGTTCGCGAATTACATCAACACGGAACGATTCGTAACCGCGCACCATGGCTCGCATAGCGCTCGACAACCCTCAGTACTTTCTTAACCGGGATACTTCCTGGCTCGCCTTCAATCGGCGTGTTCTGGAGGAAGCTGAAGACGAAGGCAATCCACTTCTGGAGCGCCTCAAGTTCCTTTCTATCTCGGCCAGCAACCTCGACGAATTCTTCGAGGTGCGTGTGGCTGCCATGATGCAGCAGATCGAGGACGGCTACAACGAAGCTGGTGCCGACGGGCTCAGCCTCACCGAGAAGAGAGACATTCTTGCCAGGCTGACGCACGACTTCGTGGACGATCAGTACGATTGCTGGAATGCCCGCCTGCGTCCGGCGCTGGCGGAGAATGGGATTCGAGTGTTGGGGCTGCACGAGCTGAATTCCGAAGCCCAACGTTTTGTAAATGAATACTGCGAGAAAGAACTCGATCCGCTCCTGACGCCCATCACTGTCGATCCGGCGCATCCCTTTCCGCGCGTCATCAACAAAGCGCTGTGCCTCGCTTTTCTGTTGCGCCGCCGCCGCCGTTCGGCGCTGACCTACACGGGAGTGGTTTCCGTTCCGCGGGCATTGCCGCGCCTGATCCGATTGCCGTCCCAGGACACAGCAGACTTCATCTTCCTCGCCGACCTCGTGGCACATCATGCTGTGCGCATGTATCACGGCTACGACATCGTCTCCTCGGCGCCATTCCGCGTGACCCGCAACAGCAATCTCTACCTCGCAGAAGAAGAGGCGCGCAGCCTGCTGGAGTCGGTGCGGACTGAATTGCACAATCGGCGTAAGGGCGATGCCGTCCGCATGGAAATCGAGGCGGATGCCGACCCCGAGATCATTGAGCGCCTGCGAACCGTTTTCGAGCTGGATTCCTGGCAGGTGTTTCCCGTGAACGGTCCTGTCAACCTGGTTCGGCTGTTCAATGTGTACGAACAGGTCAAGCGCCTGGACTTGAAATATCGCTCGTTCGCTCCGCGCGAGTTGCGGCTCACGTCGAAATCGAAGGATCTCTTCGAAGAGTTGCGAACGCACGACATCCTGCTGCATCACCCGTTCGATTCCTATGATGCGGTGGTGTCGTTCATCGAGTCGGCTGCCGAAGACCCTAATGTCCTCTCGATCAAGCAGACGCTTTACCGCACCAGCGAACATTCCCTGATCGTTCCCTCGTTGATCGATGCTGCGTCGCGCAAAGAAGTTACCGCGGTGGTCGAGTTGAAGGCTCGATTCGACGAGGCCTCGAATATCCGCTGGGCGCGCGATCTGGAAGATGCGGGAGTGCAGGTCTTTCATGGGCTTGTCGGTCTGAAGACCCACTGCAAGCTTTCACTGCTCGTGCGGCGCGACCCGGATGGTGTGACCCGCAGTTACGCTCATATCGGCACCGGAAACTACAACGCCACGACCGCGCGCATTTACACGGACCTGAGCCTGTTCACGGCAAATCCCGAGACCACGCGTGCGGTTCATGACGTCTTCAGCTTCCTGACCGCCTACGCGGAGAATCCCAGTTACGATCCGTTGCTGGTGGCTCCGCTCGATTTGGCGGAGAAGACCATCGCGCTCATCGAACGGGAGGTCGATCACGCTCGCCAGGGGAAACCCGCGCGCATCATCGCCAAGATGAATGCGCTGCTCGACAAGAACCTGGTGCAGGCGCTCTACCGCGCTTCGCAGGCCGGAGTCGAAATCGATCTCATTGTGCGCGGGATCTGTGCGTTGCGGCCCGGCGTGCGTGGCGTCAGTGACCACATTCGTGTTCGCAGCATCGTCGGACGATTTCTCGAACACAGCCGCATTTACTACTTCGCGAACGGCGGCGACGAAGAAATTTTCATGGGCAGCGCCGACTGGATGCCGCGCAACCTCTACGAACGCGTCGAAGTACTGGTGCCGCTGCGTGATGAGATGCTGCGCGACCGGGTGCGTCACGAGATTCTCGACGCCTATCTCGCCGACAACCGCAAGGCGCGAATCCTTCTCAAAGATGCGACGTACATCCCCGCGTGGCAGCCAGTTCATGGTAAGCGGAACCGCCGTCCGCCGGCCGGGGCCGCCGCCTTCAGCGCGCAGGATTTCCTGATGAGTGTCGCTGAAGGCAAGGCATCGGGCCCGGTGCCGCCTTCGCCTGCCACTCCGTCCAGGCGTAGAGTAACGGTGGGAAGGAACGGTAATTCATGATCGTGTACTTCTTGCGGCACGCCAGCGCGGGCGAACACCTCGCCAATCCAAAGAAGGACGAGAAGCGTGCCCTCGATAAAGAGGGAATCGAACAGTGTGGCTACGTCGGCCGCGCCCTCACTGCCTTGAACGTACAGGTGGACACGATCGTCTCCAGTCCGCTGAAGCGGTGCACGCAGACCGCATCGCTCGTGGGCAATGAACTCGGCTATGAGGGAAAACTACAGATTGACAACGCATTGCGTCCCGGCGCCGGATTCGCGGATTTCCGAAAGTTGCTGGAGAAATATTCGCGGCAGGAAGCCATTCTGGTGGTTGGACACAACCCGAATCTCAGCCAGTTCCTCGGCGCCGCGATCAGCGACTCGGGCTGTGAAGCTTCTTTCGAGTTGAAGAAGGGAGCGGTGGCCAGAGTGGACATGCGCCGCACCCTGGGCACTCTACAATGGTGTGTCACTCCGAAAGTGATTCGGACGCTCTACGATGCGGCCGTCGAAAGCTCGCGCCCAAACACTTCGCGGAAATAATCCCGCTCCTTTTCGACCGCCCAGAGTTCCAGGTCCACTCCCATTCGCCGTCGTGGAGAGAGCGTCAACTTGACTCCGGCCGAGCGTACGCTGATCCGAACCTTCTCGACCGCCCGGCTTCGCCCCAGATTCAGCGCGCGCGCCAGGCGCAGCAGCACGATTGCCTTCTCCACATCGGCACGATCGCCAGGCTCGATCGCCTTTATCGGTCCGTCTTCATCGGAAGGACGTGACTTCCCCAGGTAACGCGCGATCGCGGCGATAACTCGCCGTTGCTGCGGCGTGTAACCCAGAATCTCGGAGTTGGAAATTATGTAGTTCGTATGGCGATGTCTGCCGGTGCGGTTTACGTAATCGCCAACCTCGTAGAGCATGGCGGCAGCGGTCACCCATTCTCGATATTCGATGGGCAACCCATGTACGGAGCGCAGGCCGGCAAAGAGAAATTCAGCGGAACCTCGCACGTCCAGTGCGTGCTTCTTGTCCACGTGGTAATGGGCCACGGCTTCCATAATCGATTCCCAGCGTTCGGATTCGATCTGCCGGCCGGAGCGCGTGCTGCGATCATAGTCTGCCGCCATCTGGGCGAGAATGCCGTCGCGCAATCCCAATGGTGAATAGCGAAAGCCCTTCAGGTGGAGACGCTCCAGCAGTTCGTGATACACGGCGGCTCCAGCCACGATGATCTCTGCCCGCCGCGGCCCGATCCCTTGAATCTTGCGGCGTTCGGCGACGGGAAGACGTGCCAGTCGCTTCGCGATGCGAGTCATCTCCGGGCGGGAGACGATCAGGCGCTGGCGGCCGCTTCCACTGCGCAGATGGCTTGCGACTTCCGCCAATGCTGCGGCCGTGCCCGAGGTTGCAATCACGTTCTTTACCTTTGCTTTCGCGATTCGATCCACCACACGGGCCACTTCGCGTGTCACGAATCCGCGGAGACGTTTCAGTTCGCCTTTGCGCGGTGGATCATGTCGCAGAAACTCATTACTGAGCCGCACTGCACCAAGCGGCAGGCTGACGGCATCGCGTATGTGTCCGGACTGCGAGACTGTCAGTTCGCAGCTTCCGCCGCCCAGATCCATCATGAGCATGGGCGTGTTGTCCACGCGCGGCCCTGACACTAGTCCTAGATGAATGAGCCGGGCCTCTTCGACGCCGGAGACAATCTCGACTCTCCAGCCCGTCGCGGACCGCACCCATTCGAGAAAAGCCTGCGAGTTCCTGGCATCGCGCAGGGCACTGGTGGCGACCACGCGCACCGAGTCTGTGACGATCTGTTGTGTAGCGCGGTGAAAGCGGCGAAGGACCTTTACGGTCTCCGCCATGGAATCAGGAGTGAGAAAGCCCGTCCCGAAGACACCCTGTCCCAGCCGCGTTACCTCCCGATCTTCATGCAAGGGACGCAGACGCCCGCCCTGCAGACGCGCAATCTTGAGCCGGACGGAATTGGAGCCGATATCGACCGCGGCGAACGTGGGCATGGAAGCTTCACAGTTTACATGCTGAAAGCGAACGTGTGTATCCGGGGACTTTGCACGAACTGACGCAGTTCGGGGACGCTATGCAGCAGTGCCTGGTTGTGCTTTGGGATCGGGACTCTTCGCGTTCTGCTTGCGGGTTGGGACAAGACTGAGAGACCCCGGTGTGAGTCGCATCGCGGAGAGCTCTGTGGAGGCCTCGCGGAATTTACCGCGAGTGACATTATGCAACGCCGCGACCAGCGAGGACTGATGAATGTCCCCGAGATGTTCCTTGGCTGTTTGGGTCAGAGTGAACCAGTCGTGCCAGCGACCGAGCGCATCCTGTAATGTCTTAAGCTGAGCGATCAGCCTGTCGGCCTCTGGGGATCTTGGCGCAAACTCAGCCGCATACCGGGCGCGCTTCACGGTCGTGCGGTAGAGATGCAGTCGGTCTTCGTCCACGCGAGCGTTGGCATCAGCAACCGACGCCAGCATCCGGCGTGCGCTCTGCAAAGCATCATTCGCGCCTTTGAGGGATACTATTTTGGAGGAGCGGTGCAGACGCTTTGACATTTCGGAAACAGTTCGTTTTTTCAGCAGTTTGCCCAGCTTTTTCTCTTGTTTCCGTCGAAGTTCGAGCAGGTGCTGCGTGAGCTCTGTTTTACGGCGAGGTTCGAGTGGTACTTTAAGACTCCGCAAGGCGGCTAATTGGACGTCGATGTCCCGAATCCGTCCGGCTCGTTTGCGAATACGGCCCAACTGCTTCAACAACTTCTTCTCGTTCCGGCCGTAGCCCGGAATCAATTCCTCGATAAGAACCTGCAATCGCCGGGTAGTCGTCCGAAAATTGTGGACCACGTCCGGCCGATATCCCTCGCCAAGCGTGAGGAGGTTTCGCTCTGTTTTCTTGAAAATGAGCTTGCTGCGATCGCTTGTGATGGCCATAAAAATATGTAAAAGTCCCGGGAAAGGGAGAGCGGCGACAATACCCAAACGATCGTAAGGCGATCAGGCAGTCACCAGATCCACGTTCAGCCTCGCTGAGGGGGTACTGCGGAGAGCTGAAAATGCCTACCCATTTTAACACCGTTGTAACAACGCTCTGATACGGTTGAGCCGATGGCCCATTCTGCATTCCCCCGGCCTGATATGAGCCGACCGCAACCCGTTGAAGCCAAGAGGTTTGAAGCGTTCGCGGCACCCCGCACAGCTCCTCTGCGGCACCTCTCTGACGGGGAGATCCCCGATCGTGTTTTCAAGTCCGCCATGACGGCCTGCGGCCTGGCTGTACTCGGTATTCTGGTACTGATCGTTTACGAGCTGGCGTCCAGGTCAGGGCTCTCGTGGCATGCCTTTGGCTTCAAATTCTTTTCCGCCACTGATTGGGACCCAGTTAACGAGCAGTTCGGGGCCTTGCCGTTCATCTACGGGACCCTGGTTTCATCCTTGCTGGCCTTGGTTATCGCTGTGCCCCTTGCAATCGGAGTCGCCGTCTTTACAACGGAGATGTGTCCGAAGGCGCTGCGCGGGCCGCTCTCGTTTTTTGTCGAACTGCTGGCGGCCATTCCCAGTGTGATCTATGGCCTCTGGGCCATCTTCGTCCTGGTGCCGCTGTTGAGTAATTACGTGCAGCCGTTCCTGTCGAGGACTCTTGGGCTGGACCGGGTTGTTCGAGGGGCCGCCGTACGGGATTGGAATGCTGGCCGCAGGAATCATCCTGGCCATCATGATCGTTCCGATCATCTCCTCGATCACGCGCGAAGTGCTGATGGTCGTACCTCAGAACCAACGCGAGGGCGTTCTAGCTCTGGGTGCTACCCGCTGGGAGATGATACGGGTTGGCGTCCTGCGAAATGCGCGTGCCGGAATTATGGGAGGCATTATTCTCGGCTTGGGGCGCGCACTCGGAGAAACCATGGCCGTGACCATGGTGATTGGCAATCGGCCGGAAATCGCCAAATCTCTCTTTGCTCCCGGATACACAATGGCGAGCGTGCTGGCCAATGAGTTCAGCGAAGCGACCGGCGATGTTTACCTTTCGGCGCTCATCGAAATTGGTTGGCGCTCTTCCTGGTGACGATCATTGTGAATGCACTGGCGCAACTCCTGGTATGGACGGTAACCCGGGGCCAGCCTGCGAGGGGACATGCCTGAGGCCAGCACGGCAGTCCAGAGCGTAGAGCGAATCAGTTTGCGCCGCCGCGTGACCGATCGCATGATGACGTTAGCGGCGATCTCGACCGTGGTGATTGTGTTGGCGCCGCTGATCGCCATTTTCGGCTATCTGGTTTATCGCGGCGTGGGTTCCATCAACTGGGCGTTCCTCACGCAAACGCCGAAGCCCGTCGGAGAATCCGGTGGAGGCATGGCGAATGCGATTATGGGCTCCGTGTTCATCCTGGGAATCGCCAGCGTCATCGGTGTTCCCGTGGGGATCGGAGCCGGCATCTACCTCGCCGAGTTCGGACGCAATCGCTTCGGTTCCATCATCCGTTTCACTGCCGATGTCCTGAATGGCGTCCCGTCGATCGTGGTTGGAATTGTTGCGTACTCGATCGTAGTACTTTATCAGAAGCACTTTTCGGCGCTCGCCGGAGGCGTTGCCCTGGCCATCATGATGGTTCCAACCATCTGCCGCACTACTGAAGAGATGCTGCTGCTGGTGCCACAGGCTTTGCGGGAAGCGGCATACGGCCTCGGTGTTCCACGCTGGCGAACGTCGCTCTCTATTACGCTGCGCACCGCTACTTCGGGTGTGATCACTGGTGTCATGCTGGCTTTCGCGCGTGTCGCGGGAGAGACTGCTCCGCTTCTATTTACAGCGTTCGGCAATCAGTTCTGGAATTTTCATTACAACCAGCCAACGGCAGCATTACCGCTGCAGATTTTCGTCTATGCGATATCACCATATGACGAATGGCATCGTCAGGCCTGGGCCGGCGCGCTGGTATTGATTATCCTCATCGTCACGTCAGTGGCAGCCGTGCGTTACGTCGTGCGGCGCGGCTCCTTTGGAACGGCATAATCTATGGGCGTCGGAATCCAGGTCGAGCACCTGAATGCCTGGTACGGTAAGGGCCAGGCGTTGTACGACATCAATCTGAACGTGGCTGCCAATCACGCCACGGCTCTGATTGGACCGTCCGGTTGCGGGAAATCCACGTTCATTCGCTGCATCAATCGCATGCACGAGACGATTCCCGAAGCGCGGGTGGACGGACGCATTCGCATCGGCGAAATTGATGTGTATAACGGGACTTCGCCGACGCAGTTGCGGCGTCGCGTAGGCATGGTGTTTCAAAAGCCGAATCCGTTTCCCACGATGTCAATTTACGACAACGTGGCTTCGGGATTGAAGTTGAATGGATTCCGCGACCGCCGCAAGCTCGATGAAATCGTGCAACGCTCGCTCGAAGTGTCTGCCTTGTGGGATGAAGTGAAGGACAGTCTCCACAAAAAGTCGGGAGCCAGCCTCTCGGGCGGACAGCAGCAGCGTCTCTGCATTGCGCGGGCCCTGGCGGTTGAACCGGAAGTGCTGCTGATGGACGAGCCCTGTTCGGCGCTCGATCCGATTTCAACCGGCAAGATCGAGGAGTTGATCTTTCAGTTGAAAGAGCGGTATACCATCGTGATCGTGACGCACAATATGCAGCAGGCCGCGCGTGTGGCGGAGTTCACCGGATTCTTCCTGCTGGGCAAGATGATCGAGTTCGACAAGACGGAAAAGATCTTTACCAAGCCATCCGACAAAAAGACGGAAGACTACATCACCGGCCGATTCGGTTAAGCGACATCGGGACAGAAAGGGTAGTACATGCGCACGCGTTTTCAACAAGGGCTGGATGATCTGCGGGAACGGCTACTTCGCATGGGAGGTCTGGCGGAGCAGGCCGTAGATCGCGCGCGACAGGCCTACGTCGAGCGTGATCTGACCCGCTGCCAGATGGTGCTGGAAGGGGAAGGTCTCATCAATACTGCTGAGCGCGAAATTGACGAAGCGGCATTCGACCTGCTCGCCATGCAGCAACCGATGGCGGTGGACCTGCGATTCATTCTCGCGGTGACCAAGATCAACTCCGATCTCGAACGCGTCGGTGATCAGGCGGTGAACATCGCCGAGCGGGTGATGGACATGGTCGAACTTCCGGCGTCGGATCTGCCGGTGGATATCGCACGAATGGGAACTGCCGTTAGCGCCATGGTGCGGCGGGCCCTCGAATCGTTTATCGAAGGCAAGGTCGAACTCGCGCAGGCTGTCCTGGAGATGGACAACGTGATCGACCGCATGCGCGATGACGCCTTCATCCAACTGGTTAAGTGCATGAATGAGCGCCCGGAAGTGGTCAGGCAGGCATTGGACGCGTTGCTCGTGGCCCGCAATCTCGAGCGCGTAGCCGATCACGCCACCAATATCGCTGAGGATGTCATATTCTGGGTGCAGGGTTCGGATGTTCGGCACAATGTGCATCCGGAAGATGAGGAATCGGAACGTCCGGCAACGCGGGCTTCTGGACTGTGAGGGTAGCGGAGCTTCGCTCCGGCGGACAGCCGATAGCGGCTGTCCCCACATGAGACCACGCTGAAACCTGTCAAGGGGGTTTTGAATCACATTTCTTTGTAAGCTGCTGATTTCGGCGGAGAAATAACTTTTGGAAAATGTCCACTTTGCGGTGGTCGAGTTGATATTCTAAAAGTATGGAGAAGAATTAGAGGGCGCAGGGCGCAGGCTCTGTGCCATTCTTGTTTCTGGTAGTGCACGCAGACTGCATAGATAGAGTTAATTCTCCACTTTGACCGCGTCTCGCCGATTCGATTACGCTCATTTGCACTGAACTGCTCACAGAAATTGCATGGAGGAATTGTGGTGTCCCTGTTGCGCCGGTGTCTTCCGCTCCTGATGCTCACTGGATGGGCTTTCGCCCAGGCGCCATCGAACGAGCGTGCTCCCATCAATCTGCCTACGAGCAAGCAGCTCACGGTGCCGGCTCCAGGGCGTATCGCGAGCACGAACAGCTTTCCGGCGACGATGGTGGTCAGTCCGGATGGAAAGTATGCTGCTTTGCTGCACGACGGCTACGGCACGCAGGAAACGCTGGCGCGTCAGTCGATTTCCATCTGGGATCTCAAGACGAACCGCATCGCCGATTTTCCGGATGATCGACTGAGCGACCACGCGCACCAGAGTTATTTCATTGGGCTGGCATTCAGTTCCGATGGCAAGCACCTGTTTGCGTCGGTTGGTTCGATTACTGATCCGACGGGTGAACGTCCAGGCGACACGGGGAACGGCATTGCGGTTTACAGTTTTTCGGCGGGGAAGGTTGCGGCGGAGCGGTTCATTCCCATCGGATTGCAGCCGCTTGCGACCGGTAAGAGGCACGCTGTCGCGTTGAAGTCGCCTCGGCATACTGCCATTCCGTATCCCGCTGGCATGGCGGTGATCTCCGACGGGGGTCATGACAAGCTGCTGATCGCGAATAATCTTGCCGACAACGTGGTGCTGCTTGATACGACGACCGGAAAGATTCTGCAGACATTCGATTTGAGTACGAGTGATCTGGTCCCGGCGTCTTATCCGTACACGTGCGTGGCGACGAAAGACGGGCGGCGGGCGTGGTGCAGCTTGTGGAACACATTCAAGGTTGTCGAGTTGGATCTCACCAGCGGGAAGGTGGTGGACTGGATTGGCGCGTTCCGGCTAGATCCCCTCATCCCTAAATCTCATCCCTCGGCGATGCTCCTAACTCCGGATGACAAGGCATTGTTTGTCGCACAATCGAACACCGACATGGTGGACGTCATCGTGCCCGGAAAGGGGCTTCACCACATCCTGGACACGCACGCTCCAGGTCAGAAGTACAGCGGAACCCAACCGATCGCGATGGCGCTATCGTCAGTCAATTCCAGCGGGTTCTATCTTTTTGTCAGTGTCGCTTCCCTGAATGCCGTTGCCGTCTTCGATGCCGCGGAGGCGCTCGCTTCAGGCAATCCGATGATGTTAGAACCTCTTGGCTTCATCCCGACCGATTGGTACCCGAGCGCACTCGCTGTTCAAGGCGACGATCTCCTCATCGCCACGGCCAAGGGCGAAGGTGCCGGGCCGAACAGAGAAATGGGGAAGACGCCATACGAGATCAAGCACCACGATCACGCCTACATCCCAACGCTGCTCAAGGGGTCGATCGCGCGCCTGAACATTCCTGCGACGCTGAAGCAGCTTCCGCAACTGACGCAAACCGTCGAACGCGACAATCTCTTCCATAGCGATCCGGGAAAGATTACTTTTGCCTCCGGCCAGAATCCGATGAAGCACGTCATCTACGTGCTCAAAGAAAACCGGACCTATGATCAGATCCTCGGCGACCTGAAATATGGCAATGGCGATCCGTCGCTGAACATGTATGGGGAGGACATCACGCCCAACGAGCACAAACTGGCGCTGCAATTCGGCGTGCTCGATAATTTCTACGACAGCGGAGAGGTTTCTGGCGATGGACACCTCTGGTCCACGGCCGCAATCACCAGCGACTACAACGAGAAGACTTGGCAGATTGCCTATCGCGGTAAAGAGCGCACCTACGACTTCCAGGGACAGAACGCCGACGAGTATCCGCTCGAGCACAACCTGCCCGATATCGACGATCCTTCCACGGGTTTCATCTGGGACAATCTGGCGCGCAATCACTTGACTTACCGCGTTTATGGGGAATTTGTAAATGCCGAGTGGTGCAACGAGCGTCGCAAGGCCGCGAGCCCCAAGCAGGGAACTCCCTCCGGACAGCAGGCGAAGTGCCCGCGAACCGAACTGCATCAGGGCGACACACTCCCTCCCAATGTCGGAGATCCTCACGGAGGACCGAGTCCGTGGCCCTGGGCTGTGCCGCTGTTCAGCGGAGTGAAACCAACCAAGGCCGTACTGCGCGATCACTTCGATCCGCTCTTTCCTGACTTCAACACGGACTATCCTGACCAGATGCGCGCGGACGAATTCCTGAACGAGTTCGGCGCCTACGTGAAAGCTCGTGACACCCACGAGGGAGCCGACTTCGAATTGCCAGCGTTTGTCCTGCTCTACCTGCCTGACGACCACACAGGGGGCACGCGTCCGGAGAAGGCGCGTCCTGCTGCCAACGTCGCCGACAATGATCTCGCTCTCGGCCGCGTGGTCGATGCGGTTTCGCACAGTCCCTACTGGGATGACACCGCGATCATGGTTCTTGAAGACGATGCGCAGGACGGCGCGGATCACGTCGATGCACACCGCTCGATCGCCTTCGTGATCAGCAAGTATTCGCCGGGATCCGCAGCGCACCCCAATGTCGAACATCGTTTCTACACGACAGTTAACATGATCCACACAATGGAGATGCTGCTCGGGCTGCCACCGATGAATCAGAACGATGCGTATGCTCCGGTGATGAGCGGGCTGTTCTCCGGATCCGGCGACCAGCCTGCGTATAAGGCCGACGACCGCAACCAGAGAAACGGCCTGATTTATGAGCGCAATAGAAAAGACGCTCCGGGTGCGAAGATCTCGGAGAAGATGAACTTCTCGCGGCCCGATGCGGCGGGCGCGCAGCAACTCAACCGCGTGTTGTGGCAGGATCAGAAAGGCTCCGCGCCTATGCCAAAACCGCGTCATACAGTAATTCCGGGGGGCGGAGACTGAGCCCATGAATCCGCTCGAGATCTCAAATGAACAATTCCGCCAGTTGGCGGCTCGAGTCACCGAAATAGCCGCGCACTATCTCGAGGGCCTCGATCAGCAACGCATCGCGCCGATTACAACGGGTGACGATGTACTGCGGAGCTTTGCATCGCGCCTGCCGGAGCAGGGAATCGCGGAACAGGCTTTCGACTCCTTACGAGATGTATCGCTGTTTTCGCGCGCGCAAAACGGCCGTTTCTTCGGATACGTCCTCGGTTCGGGGGACCCGGTCGGCGCCACTGCCGATCTCCTCGCGAGTGTACTGAACCAGAATGTCACGGCATGGCGATCGGGTCCCGCCGCGGTCACGATCGAAAGAACTGTGGTCAGTTGGCTGGCTCAGGCGATTGGATGTCCCGGATTCCGCGGTCATTTGACTGGAGGAGGTTCGTCCGCCAACCTGATGGGACTGGCCATGGCCCGCGAAGCAAAAGCCGCTGCGAACGAGAAGGGAGTCGCGCCCGGTGGAGTGGTTTATGCCTCCACAGAAGTTCACATGTCGATTCCCAAGAGCGTTGCGCTGCTCGGCATCGGGCGCGACAACCTGTGCCCCGTTCGCGTCGATGATTCTTTCCGTATGATCCCCGAGGATCTGGATCAGCAGATTGCAAACGACAAGCGCACGGGCCGAGTCCCCATCGCGGTAATTGCGTCTGCGGGCACGGTGAACACAGGAGCCATCGATCCGCTGGGGCGAATCGCGAACATCGCCGAGCGTCACGGCCTATGGTTCCATGTGGACGGTGCCTATGGGGCGCTCGCCGCCATGGCAGAGCCAGAGAAGTTCGCGGGACTCGACCTGGCAGATTCGATTTCGCTGGACCCGCACAAATGGCTCTACCAGCCGCTTGACTGTGGATGCTTGCTCTACCGTTCAGCCGAAGCGGCGCAGGCGGCGTTTTCTCATAGCGGGGAATACGCCCGTTCACTGACCACCGATCCCGTGGAAGGATTTGCGTTCTTCGAGGAATCACTGGAGCTCTCCCGCAGGTTTCGCGCCCTGAAGCTCTGGCTGTCTCTGCGCTATCACGGATTCTCTGCATTCCGCGAATCGATTCGCAAGGATTTGCGGCAGGCGCGTCGCCTGGCAGACGCGATCAGTAGTGAGCCTCAATTGGAATTGGTCGCGGCCGGAGAACTCAGCGCGGTCTGCTTCCGCCATCGCGGGCGAGACGGCATGTCCGAAGAGGACTGCAACAAGTTCAACGCTGCCGTACTGAAGCGCGCAACGCAGCGGGGAAAGGTTTATCTGTCGAATGCCTCGCTCGCTGGGAAGTTCTGCTTGCGCGCCTGCATCGTAAACCATCGCACCAGCGACGCCGATGTGGACAGCGTGCTTCCGGAGGTGCTGGCCGCAGTCAGGGAAGTAGCATGAACCCTCCGCAGCCAGCTCCGAGCAGTTTCTAGTGCAGGTTCACCGATTCCTTCAGCGGCAGGCTCTGAGACGATCCTCCCACCATGAAGCCGTAGTCCCCGGGCACAAGCTGCCAGCCGTGCCCCTTCACGTCCCAGATCGAAAGATACTTGGGATTGACTTCGACCGTCACTTCTTTGCTCTGGCCAGGATCGAGTTGTACTTTGCTCCATCCCACGAGCCGCTTCGGAGGTTCACCTGCCGATGCGGGCAACGAAGCATACACCTCGGCCACTTCGGCTCCGGCGCGGCTTCCGGTGTTCGCCACAGTGAATGTCACGCGAGGGGTCTTGCCCGGCGTCACTTTTAGGTTGGAATACGAGTAGGTGGTGTAGGAGAGACCGTGCCCGAAGGGGAACAGGACCGGCTTATGCTCCGCGTCATACCACTTGTAGCCGACTTTCACTCCTTCGTTGTAGGTGACCTGAAATGGCGGGAGCCCGGCGGCAATCTGCCTCCAGACCTCGTGTTGCCTGTAGTTGGGCACCGACTCTTTCGGAGCTTTCACAATATTCGGATGCGGCAGATCTTCCACGCTTCTGGGGAAGGTCACCGGGAGCTTTCCACTCGGATTCACGGAGCCGAACAGGATGTTCGCGACCGCGTCCGATCCCTTGCTGCCAGCGAACCATGCTTCCAGGATCGCGCTGACCTGACCCATCCAGGGCATCGTCACGGGGCCGCCACTCTCCAGCACGACAATCGTGTGCGGATTTGCCGCGGCAACCTTGGTGATCAACTCGTCCTGATTTTCGGGGAGCGCAAGCGTCGGCAGGTCCATGCCCTCGCTTTCCCACTGGTACGCGAACACAATTGCTACGTCGGACTTTTTAGCGAGTTCGGCCGCTACTGCCGCATCAGAGCCCGAGTTGAACTGCACGTTCGCTCCCGGCGCCTTCGCTTGAACCGACTTCAATGGTGAAGTCGGAAACCACATCGGCTCCAGCCATCGCGTCTGTCCTTTACCCGGAGGCAGAATGGCATTTCCGACAGGAGGATCCACCTGGGCGGAGCCGCCACCGGAAATCATTCCAACGTCTGCATGCGGACCGATGATCGCGATGCTGCGGATCTTCGAGGCATCCAGCGGAAGCTGCGCTCCCTGGTTCTTCAGTAGGACGATTGCGCTTTCCTCCAGCTTCTGGGCCACGTCGAATCCGCGCTCCACATCCACTACGCTCTTTTCTGGCGGATCGTCGATCACGCCCGTCGCGAACATGGCGCGCAAAATGGGGTGCACATGATCGTCTAGTTGGGCCTGCGGAATCGTGCCGGCTTCGACTGCCTTCTTGAATTCTTCGCCGTAGAAGATCCACCCTGGCTCTTCATGGTCCAGACCAGCGGCCGATGCCTTCACCGCGCTGTGGGTAGCGGACCAGTCGCTGATGACGAATCCTTTATAGTTCCAGTCCTTCTTGAGAACATCGGTCAGCAGGAACTTGTTTTCGCAGGCATAGTCGCCATTCACGCGGTTGTACGAGCACATCACGGCTGCGGGATCGGATTCCTCAATCCCAATCTCAAACGCCAGCAGGTCGCTCTCGCGCGCTGCACGCTCGTCGATGTTCACGTTGACGGCGTTGCGTCCGCTCTCCTGATCGTTGAGCGCATAGTGCTTAATGTCGCCCATGACATGCTGCGCCTGGGTGCCTTTGATTACGGCCGCCACCATCTTGCCGGCCAGAACGGGATCTTCGCCCATGTATTCGAAGGTGCGCCCGTCGCGCGGTTCGCGAGTCAGGTTAACGCCTCCGCCGAGGGACATGTTATAGCCCTGGGCCCGAAGTTCTTGTCCGATGAGCGCGCCATACTCGTGACCGCCCTCGAGATCCCATGTCGCTGCGCCGCCGATACAGGACGGCAATGCCGTGGAGTAGCGGCCGTTCTCGCCACTATTGCGAACGCCGTAGGCGGCGTCCGACTCCTGAATAGCTGGAATTCCTAGCCTCGGTATGGCCGGCACATAGCCCGCGCCGCCATTCGACTGCGCTGCCAGCGGGCTGACCGGGCCTAACCCTTTCAACCCTGTGCCGTGCAGCATGGAAATCTTTTCGTCGAGGGTCATTTGCTTGACCACGAGCGACGCCCGCTCGTCGGGCGATAGGCTCTTGTTCATCCAAGGCTGGTTGTTGTCGCTCTGCGCAGCGACAGAAGAGGGCATGAGGGTTAGAACTGCGAGTAAGAAAGAAAAAATAAGGGCGTGTTTCGAACATAGTCCTGCAGGCAGGCGCATCGAACTCCTCCAATTGGGCAAAATCGATATTGTAGCAGTTGCTCTGGGGTTCCCCGAGTGAAACCCGGAATCTGGCTTCCAAATAGCGGAACGCGCGCCTTCGTGCAAGAACCAAATGGGGGTTTTACACTGGAAGGGTGAAGATTGCCCTGGGGCAGATCAACCCGACGGTCGGAGATTTCTCCGGCAACGCTAACAAGATTATTGCCTTCGCGCGGCGCGCCCAATCGGCTGGTGCGGGGCTTATCCTTTTTCCTGAATTGTCGATCTGCGGATACCCTCCGCGCGATCTAGTCGATCGTCCCTCGTTCGTCGCTCAGAACCGTGAATCAGCTGAGCGCATCGCCGCCGAGACGACTGGAATGGCCGTGATCTGCGGGTTGGTCACAGCGGCTCCACCAGAAGCAGGGCGTAACGTCATGAACTCCGCAGCCCTGTTGCAGGATGGCAAGATTGCCTTCATTCAATCGAAAATGCTCCTGCCCACGTACGACGTGTTCGACGAGATGCGCAACTTTGCTCCCGCGATGCATCAAGATCTGTTCCCATTCTGCGGCAACCAGATGGCGCTCACGATTTGCGAAGATGCGTGGAACGACAAGGGATTCTGGCGGAAGCGGTTGTACACGGTCGATCCCGTGGAAGCACTGATCCAGTCTGGCGGGAATTTTGTTCTCAACATTTCCGGTTCGCCGTTCTGGATCGGCAAGCGCGAATTCCGGCGCGACCTGCTGGCCAGCATCGCCCGTCGCCATAAGGTTCCGGTCGCTCTGGTGAATCAGGTGGGAGGGAACGACAGCCTTGTCTTCGACGGCTCCAGCCTGGTACTGAATCGCGAGGGAGAAGTCGTTGCACAGGGCCGGTCCTTTGAAGAGGACTTGATCTTCTTCGATTCGAAGAGCTTAACGGGCGAGATGCACGAACAAGTCCCCGGAGAAGAAGCCAGCGTCTATTCGGCCCTCGTGCTGGGCACGCGCGACTACATGCACAAGTGCGGATTTCAGAAGGCGATTATCGGTCTGAGTGGTGGTATCGATTCCGCCCTCACCGCCGTCATTGCCGCGGATGCCGTCGGACCGGAGAACGTGATCGGCGTGGGCATGCCCGGTCCGTATTCCTCGCAAGGATCCATCGATGACGCCCGGGCACTGGCCAAGAATCTGGGTATCCGCTTCGAATTGATCTCGGTGGAACCCGCCTACCAGGCCTACCGCGGAATGCTGGAAAAGGTATTCGCCGGGAAACCCGAAGACGTTACCGAGGAGAACCTGCAGTCCCGAGCCCGCGGTATGCTGCTGATGGCGCTCTCGAATAAGTTCGGGGCGATCGTGCTTTCTACCGGCAACAAGAGCGAACTCGGCGTCGGCTACTGCACTCTCTATGGCGACATGGTCGGCGGACTAGCCGTCATTTCAGATGTCCCGAAAACATTGGTGTATCGGCTGAGCGAATACGTGAATTCGCGCCGGCCGGTAATCCCCCAGGCCACGCTGCAGAAACCGCCGTCAGCGGAACTAAGGCCAAACCAAAAGGATACCGATTCGCTTCCGCCTTATGAAGTATTGGACGCGATATTGGAAGACTACGTCGAGGACTCGCACCCAATCGAACAGATCGCAGCCGATCACAGATTTGATATTGATCTTGTCCGCCGGGTCGTGCGGATGGTCGATCGCGCCGAGTACAAGCGCCAGCAGGCTGCTCCGGGCTTGAAGATCTCGCCCAAGGCGTTCGGTTACGGCCGCCGTTTTCCAATTGCCGCGAAGCCTGAGGTGTAATCGCGATTTCTGAAGTATTCTGTTGTGAGTCCCGGAATTCGCTGTTCCAACATCCACAGTCCTTGCTGCGAAAGGAAACCATGCGTCGTGTTCTTAACTCGGTCTGTTTCATTGTGATCACACTTACCCTGGCCGGTGCTCAAACTGCCGGAACCAAGCCCGCAAGCGAGCCGAAGCCCGCCTCCTCTGCGGCGGGCAATCTGCCTTCCGAAGCTACCGTCGAGTCTTTCCTGCATCAGCAATTTGGCTATGAACCTGATGTGACCTGGAAGATCTCCAGCATCAAACCGTCGCTGATTCCAGGACTGGCCGAGGTCGACGTGGTTCTCGCCAATCCCCAGGGTCAGCAACTCTCGAAGTTTTACGTGGGAGCGGACGAAAAGCACGCACTCGTCGGCGAAGTCATTCCTTTCGGCGCGCGCCCTTTCGAGCCGATTAAGAGAGCGCTGGAGAAGGGTGTGACCGGACCAGCCCGCGGGCCGAAGGACGCTCCGGTCCTGATCGTCGAGTTCGGCGATTTGCAATGCCCGGCATGTAAACAGGCACAGCAGCCAATCGAACAACTGGTGAAGTCCGAGCCCAATGCCCGCTTCGTATTTCAGAATTTCCCGCTTGAAATGCATAACTGGTCGATGAAGGGCGCGGAATACGCCGATTGCGTCGGGCGCGCTTCCAATGACGCCTTCTGGAAGTTCGTCTCGAAAACGTACGAGACCCAGCAGGAGATTACCGCCGACAATGTGGACGAGAAGCTCACGGCCATTGCGGACGGATCGGGCCTGAAAGGTTTAGACATCGCTGCCTGTGCAGCCAAGCCAGAAACCAAGGCTCACGTCGAAGCGTCAATTAAGCTGGGTAAGGAAGTTGAAGTCAGTAGCACGCCCACCCTGTTCATTAACGGCCGCCGTATTGGGAGTTTCGATCCGCGCCTGGCCGATGTGTACAAGAGCCTGGTGGAGTTCGCCGCGAAGAACAATTAGCGGAGGCGCGGAGAACTTCGATAGCCGCGATCGGCGACCACCGGGGCTGAAGTCCGCTTTGATTCTGGATGCTGCACGCGGCGCTAAAGTGCCGCTCTTCCACGGTAGTGCCGGCATCCGCGATGGCGATGGCATTCGGGCCCCACCGGCATTCAGGGGGCCAACCTCTTTACTCGCGTGGTTAGGTGCGGCTTTGGCGGGTGGGTTTTTCGTTATCGCTCCGAGACCCATATCTCCGGAGTCGATCGGGTGAAGTTCGATACCACGTGCGGAGTGATGGCGATCATCAACTCGTCCTGATTCTGCTGCTTCGAATTGCTGACCATAGCTTGATTAAGACCTGGAATCGCACCCAGGCCTGGGATCCCGCTCATTGAAAGCGTGTCCGAGCGCGAGATCTCTCCGGCGACGAATGTCGGCTCGCCATCCTTCACGCGAATGCTTCCTTTGTATTCGCGATTCGAGATCACGGGTACTCCATTTTCCGATTGGCCGGTCAGGGACCGTACCTGAAGTTCCAGTTGGAGTGTGACGCTGCCGTCGCCATGAACCGCCGGCTTCACCTTGACGTTCAGCCCCAAATCTTCATAGCTGACCGATGGGAACGGAGGAATATAGCTCTGATTGCCCAGCACCTGCGCGATCTGTGGCGAATTGTAGATTGGCGCGTAACTGGCATTGAGGATCGGGAACCGCTCACCCAGATGGAATGTGGCATCGGTGCCTTGTCCCGCCCGCATCGTCATGTTCTCGAGACTCCGCACCCAGGATTCATTGACCGAAAGCGCCGCCGCAAACTTATCGAGGCTTAATCCCATAAATGTAAGCCCGCCTCCGAAGGTAGCCAGAGGCTGGCTGAAGATGGAATTTTGCTGGCCTCCCAGTTGCGACAGCAGGCCCGACAATGCCGTGCTCCCGAGTTGGTTGATGCCGCCGGACGCAATCAGCTGATTGATGAGGTCTTGAATATTTTGTCCGGCCAGACCCGCCAGAGCCGCTGCCGGAATGTTGAACATGTTGAACGTATTCGGAATGTGCACGCCGATGTTCCGGGTGAGCTGGTGGTTAATCTGAATGACACGGATGTCGAGCAGGATCTGCGGCCGTCCGTTGGTTAACTGCTGCAGCATCCTGGCGCACGCCTCAACTGCCGGCGCGGGGCCCCGCAATTCGACCGTGTCTGCCGTCTGCCCTGAGGTGATGAAGCGCAGATCGAACATGTTCCGCATAGCCAGCACCATGTCCGTAGCTTCCTGCGGCGTGGTGTGGGGCGGCAGGATGAACGTCTGCAGCACCATACGGTCGTATTGCCGGTGGTTCTGGGCGCTATCGGCGGCTACGAAGAATTGATGTGCGTCCAGCGGCGTCCACATCAACTTGCTGACTTGGCACGCCAGGCGTAACGCGGTGAAGAAAGCTACGTTGTCCACGTTGAAAACCACGGGACGGGGCTGCACCGAATCGTCAAATTGCACCTTCATGCCATACGCAGCCGCAAGCTGCGTGAACAGAGACTTGGAATCACCGCTGAAATGAAAGGTCGCGACGCTGTCGGGCGGTTGCAGGACGATCTCCGAGGAATTGGACCAGGGCTGATCCGGCGCTTGCGTGGGAACTGGATCCGTGACGCGGGTAGCCTCCTCAAGTCGTTCGTGCGCAAAAGTGTTCTCAGGATCGAGGTCAAGCGCCGCTCGAAACTCAGCCGCGGCCCGCAGCCGCGCGTTCGATGCCAGCAGTAGGTTCCCCTGCTGTATGCGCTCGTAAACCAGCTTCGCCTTGACCATCTCGCGAGCGGTAAAGAACTTCAATTCCCGGGGATCCAGACGCGTAGCCTCATCAAACGCGGAGAACGCCTCTTCCAGTTTCTCCCGGTGGTGCAGCTTTACCCCACGGTCGAATGCTTGGCGCGCCTCTTTCACATCCTTTTTAGTGGGAATGCAGTTGATGCTGCCGATCAATCCGTTGGCGCACGAGATCGGCGGCGCAGGCGAAGTGTCGCTGCACACTGCGGGCATGGTATACAAGCCCGCGCACACCAGTACTGCAACAATGAATGACCGACGCCCCATCGCTCTCGATTTTAACGTGCTCTCTGCCATTCGCGGACGGGCCAATAGGACCTAGTACCTTCGGGTTCAATGCCCAGGTCTTCAGAACCAAAAGAAGAACGGAAAAGGAAGCGTTTCTTGCAGCCGTAGAGACGTAGCTTGCTACGTCTCAGCTCGCAGCGATATGAGATTCAGCCAGGCAAGCACTAGGAAACCATCAGCCGTTCAATCTTCTGAGCCCGGCCAGTATCCTCATCGCAGTCGATCACAACCGCGCACAGCCGCACGTCCCCGGTGGCTGGCTCAAACCGTACCGGCATCCCATTTAAGAATTTACCCACGACGAGTTCTTTCTTCACCCCGATGACACCATCGTAAGGCCCGCTCATCCCCACGTCGGTGATGTAGGCTGTCCCGTTCGGCAGCACCCGTTCATCCGCCGTCGGCACATGCGTGTGCGTGCCGACAACGGCGGTCACGCGTCCGTCGAGGTACCATCCCAGCGAAATCTTCTCGGATGTGGCCTCGGCATGGATGTCGACGAGAATCACCTTGGCCTCAATCTTCTTCAGCAGCTGATCGGCCACCCGGAAGGGATCGTCATTCGACGCCATGAACACGCGTCCCTGCAAATTAATGACCGCATAAGGCACCTTGCCTTTGAAGCCCTGATACAAGCCCGATCCCGGCATGTCCGCCGGATAGTTTGCAGGCCGCAACACCCTGCGCGCCGGACCGTGTCCATTACCGGCCACCATCTCGAAGTAGTCAACGATTTCGCGCTTGTCCCAGATGTGATTGCCGGTGGTAATCACATCGATATTCATCTCGAACAGTTCTTCGGCTAAGGATGGAGTAATCCCAAATCCAGCGGCAGAATTCTCGCCATTAGCGATGATGAGATCGATGCCGCGATCGCGCACAATCCCCGGCAGCCGATCTTTGACAATCGTGCGTCCAGGCCGCCCAAAAATATCGCCAATAAAGAGGATGCGCATGTGAATTTCGATGGTAACACGCGCGTAATGGTCAACTTTGCAGCGATCCGCCTGCTACGGCCTTTTCTTTACCTGGCAATTGCTGAGGGTGATGGGGGCATCCAGGCGTCCTTGCGGCAAAATCATGATCGCCTCTATCGTGCGCGGAATTGCGAGACCTTCGACATCCTGATACTCGATCTTCATCGACAAGTCCTGAGAAGCGCGACCGCTTGTTTTGGAGCTGCCAGCGTAGCTCTGCAGGAGCGATTTGTCTTTGCGCTTTATGAAAATTGGACGGACCGTACCGTCGAAATTGGTACTCCGGGCGGAGATTGAAGTCGGAGTGTAGCTATGATCAAGCAAGATTTCCACGTGAGTGCTGCCGGCGTCCGCCGTAACCCGGTATCCATCCGCAACTTCGTCCATTTGGTAATCATCAGGTGAGCCGGTAAAAGGCGAATTCATCATGAGACTCGACCAGGTTTTAAAGAAGCCACCGATGATTTGCTCCATGCCCCCTGCAACCTTTTGAAGCCTGTCGGCAATTTCCTGGTTAGGAGGAGCCTCTGCAAATTGATGGGAGACATTGGCCGCCCCGCTTGGCCCAACTGCAACTTGAAAGCGGATGTTCTTAGCCGCCGGCAGCATTTGCGTGCGCCCAACCTCGTCCATCTTTATGTCTTTGTAGGCCGTATCGAAATCCGGGGACGCCTGGCAACTGAACTCGACCAGGCCATCGGCTTTTAGGTTGTATAGAGATGCGCCCGACCGCCGCAGCACATCTTTCTTATCGGCTGACCATGCAGGTGCGCAAACAACTGCGAACAAAAGCGCCGCAATCACAATCGGACGGCAGTGTGATCGAAATCTCATTGTCATACCTCGAGAAGCGCATCTTACGGCACCAACTCCGCAGTCCGCAAAAAGTCATAATTCCCGGCAGGATTCAACGTCAGATTCCGAACGCGTTTCGTATGCACCAGCACGTTATCCAGGTACCAGAGGTTGATGTACGGGAGATCCTCGGCGAGGACCGACTGCACCTCGCCATACAAAGGCTTCCGGACCTTGGGATCGATCTCTCCGCGCGCGCGGTCAATCAGAGTATCGAGCTTCGCGTTGAGGTAATACCCGCGGTTCGCGCCATTGGGAGGAAACTTGGACGAGTGAAATGCGTATTCAAAGATATCCGGGTCTTCATTCCCGCCGATCCACCGCAACCCATACATCTGAAACGCCCCGTGCTGCACATCGGAGAAGAACGTCGCAAATTCAAAGCTCCGGATATCGAGCGCAATGCCCACCTCGCGCAACTGCTGCTGCATGACTGCGACCATCAGCCGCGTATTCGCGTCGGTCGAGGTCTTCATCGCGATGTGAAATCGAACTCCATTCACCTCTGGATACCCGGCCGCATCCAGCAATTGCCTGGCTTTCTGCGGATCGTGATCGTAAGCCGGGACGTTTCCGTTGTAAGCCCAGCTCTGCGTGGGCAGCACGCTGTGCGCCGGTTCCGCCTGCCCGCGCCACAGATACTCAATCATCGGCGTCCGATCCAACGCGTATGCGATTGCCTGCCTGACCCGCACATCTTTTAGAATCGGATCGCGCAGGTTGAAGCCCAGATAAGCCAGGCGTGTGCCCGGTCCCTTTTCTACCGCCAGGTTCGGATCTCGCGCCAGAGCGACCACAGTGTCGGGCGTTAGTGAGTTGATCGCGATGTCGCCGCTTCCCTTGCGCAATTCAAGCGCCTGGGTAGTTTCGTCGGGGACGACCGCGAATCGCAAGCGGGGAATCTTGGCCTTCTCGCCCCAGTAATCGTCATTGCGCTCGAGCACAACTTCGCGGTCCGTCTCGGCGCTGACGAACTTGAACGGTCCCGATCCCACGGGATGTTGTGTCATCTCGTCGCCGCTGCCGTACGGCACAATTCCCATCGCCCCGTCAGAGAGATTCGATAACAGAGTGGAATCAGCCTGTTTCATGTGAAAGATCACGGTGGAATCGTCGGCTGCCTCGATGTAATCCACATACTTGTACACCGCCGATTTCGTGCTGCGGATTTTCCCCTGCAGCAGGGAATCAAACGTCCATTTCACATCGCGCGAAGTGAGTGACTGCCCGTTGTGGAACTTCGCCCCGGAATGAAGGTGAAACACATACGTGAGAGGATCAGGAATTTCCCAGCGCTCGGCGAGTCCGGGAGCAACGTTCAGGTCGTCCCCGCGGGACAGCAGGTCATCAAAGATCAAATTGTCGATTCGTTCGGACTGTGCATCGATCCCGACCCGCGGATCGAGGTTCGTCGGACTCGACTCGATGATCATCACCAACGTGTTTGCGTCAGGCTTGCTGGAGCAGGAAAGAAGAGGGAAGACCGTGGCCAGAAAGAAGAACATCCATGCGGAGCGCAGGAATAAAGAGATTCTCCTTCGTGCACCTTCGTGTCCTTGGTGGTGAGAGCCTTTAGCGTGCTGCTCACGCATAGCAAATCTTTCCCAGCACAGCGGGCCTGACTGCGCCGGTGGCCGAAAGCACATTTGAAGGACGCCGGTTCCACGTCTCGTAAGCCAGTACCGCAAAGGCCACAGCTTCTTTCGCCTCAGAAGGCAGGCCGAATTCATCCGAGAACCGCACCACAATCCCCAAAGGAGCAAGTTGCTCGGCCAGCATCGCAATCAGTGTCGAATTCCGCGCTCCTCCACCCGAGACAATCAGCTCCTGAAAACTCTTCCTGGAACTCGCCGGAATGACAAACCTGCGAATCGCATCTGCAATGGACTGCGCCGTCAGCGCCGTCGCGGTGGCGACCACATCTTCCTTCCGCGCCCGCCCGCACATACGCAAAAACTCCTGCACAAACTCCCGCCCAAACTCCTCGCGCCCCGCCGTCTTCGGAGGCCTAGTCCGGAAGAATCGCCGCCTCAGCAAGCCAGCAATGATTGATTGCAACACCGCGCCTTTCGCGGCGATCTTTCCATCGGCATCAAACTGGCGCCCGAACAGTTTCCGCGTCACGGCGTCGATTACCATGTTGCCCGGGCCTGTATCGAAGGCAAGCACGCGCGTGGCGCGCGCTCCGGGTGGAATCGCTGTCAGATTGGCAATACCGCCAATGTTCTGCACAATGCGGCCGACTCGCGGATCGCGAAACCACAGATAGTCCAGATAAGGAACGAGTGGCGCACCTTTTCCACCCGCAGCCATATCCGCAGGACGGAAATCTGAAACCACCGGCGCTCCGACTCGCGCCGCGATCACCGAGGCCTCGCCAGTCTGCCATGTAGTTGCAACCTTTCGGCCCAGGAACAATCGCTTCTCTCCCTGGTGGTACAGAGTCTGGCCGTGGCAACCGACGAGATCCACCTCGGTGCGGAATCTTCGCTGCGTTTCGAGCACAGCGTCGGCGTACAGTTCTCCCAAAAGAAAGTTGAGCCGCGAGAGATCCGCTACGCTGGCTTTGGAGGCGTTCATCGCAGAGAGCACGGCATTGCGAACTTTGGGAGGATAAGCATACTCGGCCTGGCCAATGAGCGTGATCGTGTGGCGCGGACCTGCCCTGAGCGGCAGTCGAAGGGACCCTTGCCCGCTTGTGCCAGAAGCCGAGACCCATTGTCTGCGAGAGCCCGCCGAACTTTGAATTCGCACCAGCGCGACATTGATCCCGTCCGCGGAAGTTCCGCTCATGACGCCGGCGACCACCATGGATTTCTTTCTCATGCGGGGCGCTGCGTGTCCTCTTCGCGGTCGATATCTTCCAGTCGGACCTTCTCGGTGAACTCCCAGAGCTTCCGCGTCAACTGCTCGATCACCGCTGGTGACGGCGCCTTCGAAGGACGCAGGACCTTCGCGTATTTCTTCTTGAATGCTCCGACGCGCTTAAGAGATTCCGTGACTTTTCGTGCGAACTTGTTTGTCCAATTCCGTGGCCCGGGTTAGTTCTTCGTAAGCCTGCATCACGTAATCTTCGCGATGGCAGACGAGGCAGAGTTCTCCCCCGGCACGGATGAATTCGACCGCCGCCTGCCCGACCGGGGCAGCCGAAAGCACGCCGCCCATCTCCAGATCGTCCGACACGATTAGGTTGCGATAGCCGACGCGTTTCCGAAGGACATCGCTGATCCATACCTTCGAGAGTGAAGCAGGAGTGTTTGCCTTCGTCACGTGGGGATAAGCCGCATGCGACACCATCACCATCGGAAGCTGACGCCGCAAGGTGCGATACGGGACCAGGTCCTCGGACCACAACTTCTTCATCGGCTTGTCGATCACCGGCAATTCATGATGGCTGTCGAGTTTCCCCTCGCCCAGACCAGGGAAGTGCTTCCCGCATCCGAGAACGTTTGCCTTCGTAAGCCCGGCGAGAAACTCTCGCGCATATTGAACCGTCTGCCGCGGATCCGACGAAACCGCCCGCGTTCCCATTACGCTGCGAGAGGCCTCAAATGCAAGGTCGAGCACCGGAGCGAAATCCACATTGAAGCCGAGCGCTCGGCAGTTTTCGCCGATGATCCGACCGTGCTCGCGGAAGACTCTGCGATCGCCGGTGGCGAACACCTCAGCCGCAGAGGGCGTCGGCTCCAGCGCCTCGCGAAACCGGTCCACCGTCCCGCCTTCCATGATCCACGCATGTAAATAGCGGTGTATCGACGCACTTCTGGCACTCTCGGAGCAGAGTCCAGGTCTGCTCTGCATTCTTAATATTCCGCGCAAAGAGGATGACGCCTGCCGGCTGCAAACGCTTCAGCAGGGATGCGAGCCGTGCGTTCATTCGGGTGCCATCAAACCCGACGATTAGTAGCTGTCCAAGGTGATGGAGCAGGAATTCCTCCGTGACTCTGTGTCTCCGTGGTTAGATTTCTTTCTTCAATTCCGCCAGCAGGTTCAACGCTTCCAGTGGCGTAAGCCGATTCAAATCGACCTCGCGCAATTTGTCGAGCACTGGCTGCGACAGGGGAGTAAAGATGGTCAACTGGGCTGGCGGAGGACTCGACCCAGGCGACAGATGTGCGGTGGCCTGCTGCTCGGCGAATTCATGCTCGGCCAGCACCTCGCGCGCCCGCTCGACCACTTCATTGGGCAGTCCCGCCAGTTTGGCGACTTCGATTCCATAACTGCGGTTTGCTGGACCGGTCTCAACCTTGCGCAGGAACACGATGCCGCCGCCCGTCTCCTTCACCGACACGTGATAGTTCTTCACACCTTCCAATTGCTCGGCCAATTCGGTCAATTCAAAGTAGTGAGTGGCAAACAGAGTTTTGGCCCGCACCCGCGAATGCAGGTACTCCACCGCGGCCCAGGCGATCGCCAGCCCATCGTAGGTGGAGGTCCCGCGGCCAACTTCATCGAGCAGAATTAAAGATCGCGCCGTCGCCGTGTGCAGGATTGCCGCGGTTTCTGTCATTTCGACCATGAACGTCGATCGCCCGCGCGCCAGATTGTCACTGGCGCCGATGCGGGTGAATACGCGGTCCACAATGCTCAGCTTCGCCGATCGCGCCGGCACAAACGATCCCATCTGCGCCAGGATGACGATCAACGCAGTTTGCCGGAGATAGGTCGACTTGCCGCCCATATTCGGCCCGGTCAGCAGAAGGATGTTGTGCGTGGTGCTGTTTAGGTATAGATCGTTCGGGACAAACCTGTCGGTACCGCCCGCCAGTTCCTGCTGCTCGATGACTGGATGGCGCCCTTCAATCATCTCCAACTCTCCCGCACCGTTCACAAACTGAGGACGGCAATAGTTCCGAAGCGCCGCGATGTGAGCCAGTGAGCCGAGCACGTCCACCTCAGCCAGTGCGAGCGCCGTTTGCCTGATCCGCTTGGCCTCACCCGCAATCGCACTGCGCAATTCCGTGAACAGCCGCCGCTCGATCTCAACAATCTTTTCCTGGGCGTCGAGGATCTTGGCTTCGTACTCCTTCAACTCTGGCGTCGTGAACCGCTCCGCCCCCACCAACGTTTGCTTGCGTTCGTAGTCCTGCGGAACCAGTTGCAGGTTCGCCTTCGAAACCTCGATGTAATACCCAAAGATGGAGTTGAACTTCACCTTCAGGGAAGAGATCCCGGTCCGGTCCCGCTCGCGTTGCTCAATCTGTGCCAGCACGGCTTTGCTGTTCCGCGACAGTTCGCGCAATTCATCCAGATCGCGATCCACGCCTTGCGCAATCACTCCGCCATCGGCAAAAGTCAGCGGTGGCTCCGGAACAATGGTCGTGTCGATCCGCTCGCGTAGGTCGCTCAATTCATCCAGTGCAGCGTACAGCGTCGCTAATCGCTTTGCCGCCAGTTGCGCGACGGCTCGCTTGACGGAAGGAATCTTTGCCAGCGATGCAGAGAGCGCTAACACATCCCGCGGATTCGCGGTTTCCAGTGTGACCCGGCTGAGCAATCGTTCGAGATCGAGCACGCCGTCCAGCGCTCGCCGCAGTTCCTCTCGCGCGACGAGATTCTTCACGCCCGCTTCCACCGCGTCGAGCCTGCCCTGAATTTCAGCCACATCCAAAGAAGGCCGCAGCAGCCACGCGCGCAGCAGGCGCTTGCCCATGGGAGTAATCGCCGCGTCGATGCTGCGGAACAGAGTGACTCCCGAGTCGGTGCCCGCAAACAGAGGCTCGATCAGTTCCAGGTTTCGCACCGTCACCGCATCCAACACCAGGCAATTCTGCCGCTCATACCAGCCGATGCGATCCACATGGTGCAACGATCCCCGCTGCGTTGACCGCACGTAGTACAGGATGGCGCCCGCAGCAGAGGCCGCAGCGGTGCGGCCCGCAAGACCAAAGCCTTCTAGCGACAGTACTCCGAAGTGGTTCTCGAGCAGCGGAAGGGCATGATCGGGAGAGAAGATCCAATCGTCCAGGGGTGTTTCCGTCAACCGCGGGCCATGTGGAGAAAGCCGTCCTCGGCTGTCTGGCCGAGCGAGGCTGGGCGGGGCTGTCTGCGCCCCTTCAAACAGCGGCGCACTCGAGCCATACAGTAACTCCTTCGGCCGCAGTTGCTCCAATTCTTCTTGCACACGCCGCAGCGCGCCTTCTCCGGAAAACTCGGTGGCGCGAAACTCTCCAGTCGAAAGATCCAGCGCCGCGAAACCTACGCGATCTCCGACCTGCGCAATCGCAGCCAGGAAGTTGTTCTCTTCCGAACCGAGCGAAGAATCCGCCGCGGTGCCGGGAGTGACCACACGCGTGACTTCGCGCCGAACCAGTTTCTTCGCGAGCCGCGGATCCTCCATCTGCTCGCAGACTGCAACTTTGAATCCCTTGCGGATCAGTTTGCCGATGTATCCCTCAGCCGCGTGATAGGGCACGCCGCACATCGGCACGGCAATCCCTTTCTCTTTATTGCGGGAGGTCAGAGTAATCTGCAGTTCCTTCGCAGCCACCACGGCATCTTCGAAGAAGAGTTCGTAGAAGTCTCCCAGTCGAAAAAACAGAAGCGCGGTGGGATGCTCTTTCTTCACGGCAGCATACTGCCGCATCAGCGGAGTGGACGGCTCAGTCATCGGGCGGGCTTCGGCGGATTATAACAAAGCGCGACATTGCGCATGGACGTGATTTCGAACACGTCGAAGTCGAATTACTAATTCAAATCTATGTTGACGGCGCTTTCTTCCGGTGTTCTGATTTGCTGTCCTATGGAACTGCGCAAAGACCCAATCACTCGCTCGTGGGTTATTATCGGAGACGATCCCGGGGACGCGGGACAGCGCCTCGACTCAGCCTGTCCGTTCTGCGAATCGTCGTCTGCGGTGCAGGTCATCGCCAGGTCTCCGAATGCTCCGGTAAGCGCGTGGTCGGCGCGGGCCGTCGTCCATCCGAAGCCGCTCTATCGCATTGAAGGCGAACCGGAGCGCCGTGGCGATGGGCTTTACGACCACATGCGCTCCATCGGCGCGCATGAGGTGCTGGTCGAGAATCCACGCCATGATCGCCATCTATGGAATGCCAGCGATGAAGAGATCGGACATTTTCTTCGCGTAGCCGCCGAACGCATTCTTGACCTCAAGCGCGACCCCCGCATCAAGTACGTCAGCTTCTTCAAGGATTACGGCAAGAACGCCGGCCAGGAATTCGCGCATCCGACATCGCAGATCACGGCGACCATGTTCGTGCCTCGGCGCGTGCTCTACGAGCTTCGTGCCGGACGCGAGTACTTCGCCAGCAAGGAACGCTGTGTCTTCTGCGATATCCTGCAGCAGGAAGAGCAGCAGAGCCTGCGCGTCATCGAAGTTCGCGGGGACTACCTGGCGCTCTGTCCGTATGCGCCGCGTGTTCCCTACGAGACCTGGATTTTGCCGCGCAGCCACGATGCGGCATTCGAGCGCACCGGACTGAACCGTCCAGGCCTGCGTGTCAATCTGGCGGCCCTCCTGCGTCGAACCTTGCAGCGTGTGCGCTCTGTGAGCGAGGACTTCCATCTCGTCTTGCATACCGCTCCGAGCAGCATCCATCCCTCAAAGAACCTGGGTTATTGGAAGACGATCGATGAGGACTATCACTGGCACATCGAGATCCTTCCCGTAGTTCCTTCCAAGGCAAAGTCGTACACCTTCAAAGAGGTGTATTACTCGCCGGTGAGTTCAGAATCGGCCGTGAAGCAACTGCGTGACGCCAAGATCGACGGCTAAGAGCCTGAACTGGTGGCGTGCGCTCTCGCGACTTGCTGCCGCATAAACGGGAGAGCGGCCTTGGCCTCGAGTGGCTGGGAGAAATGGTAGCCTTGCCCGTATTCGCATCCGAATTCCAGCAGACGATTCATTTGCGCGGCCGTTTCGATTCCTTCTGCAATCGCTTTCTGGCCCATGTTGTGTGCGAGCGTGATCGTCATCTTCACGATGTCCTCGGTGGCGCGGTCGCTCTGCATCTCGCGCACCAACGACCGGTCGATCTTGAGCGCGTCAACAGGGAACTGGCGCAACGCACGCAATGACGTCGATCCCGTACCGAAGTCATCGAGAACGACTCCGATTCCGAGGTGCTTCAGATGGGACAACACGGTGACCGTGAGCTTTGGATCGGCCGCAGCAATGGATTCGGTGATCTCCAGTTGCAGCCGAGAGGGATCGATTCCCGTTTGTTCGAGAGCATCCTGTAGATCGTTCACCAGCCTTGCGTCCGCAAACTGACGCGCCGAGACGTTGACCGTGACGTTCATCGGCGTCCTGGATGCATTCGCCATCTCCCACTCGCACAATTGACGGCATGCCTGCAGCACGAGCCAGTGACCGATGGAGATGAGGATTCCGGTATCTTCGGCCGCTTCAATGAAGCGGTAAGGAGAGATCAGTCCTTGGGTGGGGTGTTCCCAGCGCAGAAGGGCCTCGAAGCTCACGATGGCGCGACTGGCGAGTTCAACTACCGGCTGGTAATAAACGCGAAACTGGCGTTGGTTCAGTGCGCTCCGCAGATCGGATTCGAGGGCGAGGCGTCCGACGGCGCGGGCATGCATGGCCTCGTCGAACACTTCACAGCGGGAACCTCCGAGCGACTTGGCGCGGCGCAGAGCTACGTCAGCATCGCGCAGAAGGTCTTCGGGACGTTCGTGGGCCGGAGCGCTCATCGCAATACCGACACTGAGGGCGACGCGGATCTCTTTGGATTGAACATCAATCGGACTGGCCGCAACCTGCTGCAACGTCCTTGCCACTCGCATCGCGTCGCTGGCATCGGTGATGCCTTCGAGCAGGATAGTGAATTCATCTCCGCCCAAGCGAAAGACGGCGGCTTCGGCGATCAGATCGTTGGAGTCCTTGCGAGCGATGGTTCGATCCTGGCGCAGGTGTGTGCTCAGACGGCGCGCAATCTCCACCAGTATCTGATCGCCGGCCGAAGCGCGCATCGTGTCATTGAACACTTTGAAGTGATCCAGATTGGCGAGTAACAGGGCGTAAGACTTCCCGGAATTCTGGCGCGAGCGGACGAATGCAGTGTGCATGCGATCGAGAAAGGAACGGCGATTGGGCAATCCGGTGAGCGGATCGTGGAACAAGTTGTGCTCAAGTTCCTGCTCGGCGCGCTTGCGGTCAGTAATGTCGCGATTGACGATGACCAACTTCGCAACCTCGCCGTGGGAATCGCGAATCGTACTGGCAACCGATTCGAGAATGCGCCAGCTTCCATCTTTGTGCCGGATGCGGTATTCGAGACGCTTTCCAACTCCGCTCTCGCGGGCTTCGCGGGCGGCATCGAGGACGCGGAAACGATCGTCGGGATGAATCTGTTCGAAGGAGGAAGTCTCGCTGAGTTCGGCAGGAGAGTAGCCGAGGATCCGTTTGTAAGCAGGACTGTTGTACAAACGGCGGCCTTTGACGTCAACCAACGCGATCATGTCGGCGGCGTTTTCGGTGACGACCTGGAAGATCTCTTCCTTCCTTCTGGCTTCACGGCGGATCCGAAAAATGAGGAACTGCTGAGCAAGGAGGATGATCGACAAAACCGCCAACGCGATCCAAACCCATTCGGGCATCGAGAGCACTCCTGAGAGGAGTCATCGGCAGAACGTCTGTGGACTGCAGACTTTTCCGGAATGCTGACGGCAGAGAAATACGGAAATGGGAATGGCATTTCCCCGTCTGTACCCGGGGATGCCCCCCTCCCCCTGGTCTAATGGAATCATTAACTTAGAGGGAAATCTCAGATTAGTCCATGGGGCTCAATATTTTACGGGTAAAATCTTGTAAACATTGGACTTACGCGTGTGGTGCCACGTCGCGTTTGTTTTTCGCGCCCCATATGTAAAATATTGAATTCACACGAGTTATTGGCTGAAAGCCCAGGTTCACGACTGCAAAATATTGATTCTGCAGGTCTTGCCAGTAAGATATTGCAAACTATGGACTTAGATCCACTTAAATGCAAGCTTGACTTGGGATCTTACCGGGGTGTCCCGCGTTTTTGCGTGTTTCGGACCGCAACTCTCAAAATCTTGATTTCAAAGAACTTAGATGGCACCGATCTCTATGGACTCTGGCAAAATCTTGAGCCCCTGCGACTTACACGCAAAATATTGCGGAATACGTACTTAGCTCAACGCTGTGAGATCGGTGCCACGCCTTTTGGCTGAGGCAATGATCGGGCGTCGAGCCTGTGGAACGCAAGGGCAGATGTCACACTCTGAGTGGGAACCTGTGGATAACTTCCGTGAATGTGATCAAGGCGTGGTGGGGAAACCGCGCGGGACCGTCCCGAGGATGAGGTGGTCAACTTAAGAGTCAAAATCCCATGGTGCACGCGTCCGGAATGCCCAGACTTCGAACATCACGAAGTCTGGGCCAGTTCCGCGAATGGGGTGCAGATTATTTCATCTTGACGCAAATCGCGGCGTGGATAAACTCGGTCCTCCTCGGAGGTTCGTTTCCTGTGTCAAACACATTTGTCGCCCAATCGTTCAGCCCCGCCTGTCTCGATCAGCGGATAAGAACGTATGTATTGGCCGCGGCCGCCGCCGGCGTCACCACATTGGCTTTGTCTCAACCCGCCGATGCGGAGGTCGTCATCACCAACAAGAACATACCTATTCCTGCGTGTAACCTCGCCCTTTCTCCGTGCTCCGTTTCACTCGATCTGAACGGCGACGGCGTCAACGACTTCAAGATTTCTCTGCTCTCAACGCTTTCGGCCTACGGGTACTTTGCAGGCACTGAGTTCCTCCGAGTAACGCCGCATAACGGCGGAGGTGTCATGGGTACTGCCGGCGGCAACCGCGGTCCCTATGCCTCGGCTCTGTTGCGCGGGGCAAAGATTGGTGCGTCGGATCACTTTCTGAGCGGCAAAGACACGATCGAAGATACCTATTTCAACTATCACACTTACTACACCGCCGAAAAACGGCTTTATGGCAAATGGGGAGGCAATCACCCCAACCGTTTTCTCGGCGTGAAATTCAAGATCGGCGGCAAAACTCATTATGGCTGGATACGCATCACGGTGAATTCCTCAATAACTCACCCGTTCACTTTGATGTCCGCTACCATCACCGAATACGGCTACGAAACTATCGCCAACAAGAGTCTCGGCGCGGGCTTGGCGTCAACAAACTCCGCCGATGATCAAGCTGCGACGATGACCGAACCTCCGCGCCGCGCTTCTCTTGGGACGTTAGCCTTAGGCGCCGAAGGCTTGGCCCTCTGGCGCCGCGAGGAGGCGTCGGTCCACTGAAGCCCATTCACGAGCGGGGCTGAGGCTGTGGAAGACTGATCGAGTTTCCGAACTGCTCTGCGGAATTGGGGGATATGCCCGTCCCGCATTCGTCCCCAGTGAGGGTGATCAACGGCCCAGCGTTGGGGGGAGACGCCATGGAGTGGACCTGCACCTTCGAATCTCGCGGGGAGAGGCGAACAGGCTAGAATGCTTCCACTCTGCCGACCACCTTCGTTGCTCACAGGAGGAAGCGATTGACACAGGAAACGCAACAATTCGAGTCCCCATACTGCGTGAAGATCGAGACCGCGAGCGGCCACTCGGCGACGATTCAGATTGCGGTCTTGACACCGAAGCAACTGGAAGTTTTCGTGCAGACTGAGTTCAAGCGGTTGGCGCAGGAAGCGGGAGTGAAGGGCGCCCGGATTCATGTGGAGCGGGCGGTCGCAGCGGATTACGAGCAGGTTCTCCGCGAGGTCTCGACATGCCTACGCTCGGCGACGAAGCGCGCTGCCTGAGTGGATTCGTTTGCGGTGATGTAAGGTGTCGGCAGCATCCACGAAAGTAGGAACATATGGATCATCACAGTCACCGGTTTCCTCGCCTGTCCCCGGTGTTCGTCGAGAGTGAAATCCCGTGGTGCAAGCGTCCGGAATGCCCAGACTTCGAACATCACGAAGTCTGGGGCAGCCATTCATTGGTAGCGTCGACAGGTCTGGGCCAGCCCCCTCTGTGAGAAAGCATGGGTTCGCCCAACCTGACAGAGCCTTCGTTCTTATCGAGGGGCACCCGCAGCTTCCATTAACAACTCTTGGAACGGTCTCATTCCGCTCGCAGGGCATGCACCGGATCCACGATTGCAGCTTTCCGCGACGGCACGTAGGTCGCAATGCACGCAATGACAATAATTGAAACCGTTGCTACAAAATAAGTCCACGGATCCACAGGGCTCACGTGATACAGAAGCGAACTCATCAGACGCATCGTTGCAAGAGCAACGGCAACACCACCGATCACGCCAATCACTGTGAGTAGCAGTCCTTCTCGAATATACATTCGGGTAAGTGCCGCACGCTGCGCACCCAGAGCCATACGGATGCCAATTTCGCGTGTATGTTGCGAGATTGCATATGCGATCACGCCGTAAAGTCCAATGATGCCTAGTAGCAGCGTCATGGCGCCTGCAACCGACAGCAAGACCAGAGTGAACGAAGTTCGCGCCATCGATTTGATGTACAGCTCACCAATCGTCTTGTTATAGGCAAGCGGCAGGTCGTGATCCACTGACCACACGGCACGTTCGCTATCGCTGAAGAATGACGCAGACCCCGCGCGCGGCGTGCGAATTACATAGTGCACATAACGGCGCACGAGTTCTTTTTGCGTCACGAAATTGTCCTGGATCAGCCCCCAATAAATGGCTGTGGGCGGATCCTCATTTACGCCGTTATCGTACACATCACCAGCCACCCCAACGATTTCGTGCCATGGATCGTGCAAGCCGACATGTACCAGTTTTCCGATGGCAGCGGCCGGCGAGCCCCAGTACTTGCGAGCAAGATTTTCCGAGACAATGGCGACTGGACGTTTCTCAAGCTCTTCCGGCCAGGTCATATCTCGTCCCGCGATCAACGGGATGCCCATGGTCCTAAAGAAACCCGGCGATACGAACTTTTCCAGGCTCAAGGGTGGAAGCTCGCCATCTTTATAAGTGCGGTCGCTGGCATAAACAGGATCAAGAGAGCGGTCCTGGATCATGGGGAGGCTTGACGAAATGGCAACTGAACTCACTCCGGGGACAGCAGCGAGCTGGTTCGCGATGGCCTGCTGCATGCGCAAAACATCGATCCGGCTTGTATCAGGAACCTGCGACGTGGGAATAAAGATGTCGAAGGATGCAATGGTATTCGGATCGCTGAATCCGGGAGAAACGCGGGTGAGTGCGCGGAAGGTGCGAATCATCAGCCCCGAGCAAATCAGCAAGACCAGTGTCAGCGCAACCTGGACCACGACCAGCGTTTTGCGCGCGCGATGCCGCTCGCGGCTTTGACTGAGGCCGCGTCCGCCTTCACGCAAACCGGTTGTGGCGTTGATCCCTGAGTATTTCAGAACCGGAATCATACCGATGGCAAGGCTGACGAAAACCGCCAGGCCTGCCGTAAAAAGAAGCACAGGTATATCAATGCCGATCTCGTGCAGGCGCGGCAATCCCGTAGGCGCGGCAGCAACAATCAAATTCAGTGCGCCATAAGCGAGGCCCAGCCCGATGGCGCTGCCGGCGCAACCCAACACCAAACTTTCCAGCAGCAGTCCGGCGACCATATTTCTACGATCTGCCCCCAAAGCCGCGCGAATGGCAAGCTCCTGACGGCGGCCTTCGATGCGCACCAGCAGCAGGTTCGCTACGTTCGCACAGGCTACCAAGAGAACGATAGCGATGGATCCCATCAGGACCCAAAGCACATTGCCGATGTCGCCGATGACATCAATCTTGAGCGGCTGAAGAGTGGGAGTGAAATTTGCTTGTTCAAACAGCGCTATGCTGAATCCTTTTGGCGGGGGAAAACTGTGCGTTGCAATCGGAACCAGGCGGGTCAAATCGGCCGTAGCTTGCTGCAAAGTCACTCCCGGTTTCAGGCGCGCCAAGCCGTTGACATTGAAGCTGCCGAGCGTCGTTTTGGTGCGATCAATTTGCCCTGGCACGACTACATCCACATCGGAACGATCCATGAACACGAACTGGGCGGGCAGAATGCCGATAATTTCGTGCATCGCCCCATCTAACTTCAGAGTGCGGCCGACCACCGCAGCGTCGCCACCAAAATGCCGTTGCCAGAAAGCGTAAGTAAGAATGACAGTCTGCGGCGTATTGGGCGAGTCATCCTGCCTAGTGAATAGGCGGCCTAGGACAGGACGAACACCGAGAATGGGCAATGTGCCGTCTGTCACTTGCAATCCCTGGACCTGCTCCGGCTGAGCGCCGCCCGTGATGTGAAACGACAAGAAGGCATAGAGACCGATATCTTCCAATGTCTTGTTTTGTTCGCGATCCGTGAAATAGAGATACTCCGCCATATTGATCTTTTGGATGTTGATCGCGGGCGCCTTATACCAGACGCCAATGAGGCGCTCGGGCTGCTGGTATGGGAGCGGTTTGAGGAGGACGCTTTCCACCACGCTGAAGATCACCGTATTAGCACCAACGCCAATCGCCACGGTGATCAGAATTACGGCCGCGAAAAGTGGCGCGCGGCCGAGTCTGCGGAAAACCTGCTTGAGTTGGCTCATAAGGGACGCCATGAAGTCTCCTGAAAGGCTTTGAATTGTTGCGGGTGTTTCCCCAGATCGCCAGCGATGAATCCTATTTGAGCATGCAAATCGCTTACCAAGGCTGCGCGGCGTAAATGTAACATTCCACTGGCAGACGCGCACGCAAACCGTCTAAACACGTTCGCATTCGGATCGAAGTGTTCGTTTCTGAACAGCGCGGATACGGCCGGGTGGCCCAGCCTTTGAACTTGTCGACAGAGTCGTTGCGGTGGGTGCCCTAGTCTTCGCGTTTGTTGCGAAGGCTGGGTACGATGCGGCACACAGAGCCGATTTTGGTTGCGCCGAAATCTAACGATTCGAGCAGCATTGCCATCCACCCTTGCGAACAATGCAAGGATGGGGCCACCCTCAGTCTCAAAACCGGAAGAAAATACGCTCCCGAAGGGTGGGCCACCCGGGCCGGCATCCGCGCAGTTAATCTGTAGAGGAGTAGGGATCCTTCGACTGCGGTTGATCTTTGTGCTTGGCGCGCAAAGATCAATCCTCGCTCAGGATGACAATTGGGCAGGGCCTGGAACGCACCCCTCGCTCAGGATGACGTGCCAGAAAACTGAGGACAGGCGGATGGAATGCACCGCCAAGCTACAGCACTTTATTGAGCGCATTCGTGCTCGTTGCCGCGTTGAGCGCTGCCCGTATTGAAGAAGAACGTCCTGGTTAACTGAAATATTCCGTTGGGGTGGTTCCAAGGACCTTCCTGAACACGGAAATGAAGGCGCTTGGGGTGCTGTACCCGGATTCCAGGGCCGCGTGCGTCACCTTCGCGCCATCCGCCAAGAGGCGCATGCCCTCCATGAGCCTAAGTTGTTGTCGCCATTTTCCAAAGGGCATCCCAATTTCCCGTTGGAATAGTCTTTCGATGGATCGCTTACTGGCCCCGCTTACGCGGCAAAGCTGAGAGAGCGTGCGGCCATCGCGGGGATTGTTCGCAAATATATCCGCAATTCGCACGAGCCTCGGATCCGATAAATGCGGAAGGCGCAATGGGACAGTCTCTGCGGCCTCCAGTTGGTGAAGAATGACGGCGGTGAATTGCTTTTGCCATTTCACCGTGTTCTTGAGAACGCCGGTGGTGCAGGCATAGAGAACGAGTTCCCTCAGCAAGGTTGAAACATTCACCACACAACAGTTTCTGGGCAGACGTCTGGCCAGTCCCGGCTTTAGATACAGCGTCCGCATGGCCACCAAACCTGACATGGCGATGGTGTGCGAAATCTTCGCGGGAATCCATACGGCCCGGTGGGGTGGAACAACCCAGGTGCCGTCCCCGGTGCGAACGGTCATGACGCCGCGGGAGGCATAAACGAGTTGATCCCGATCATGGAAGTGCAAAGGGATGACGAAGTCCGCGGGGTAGTCGTGGGTGAGGGTTGTGACAGGGGACTTACGATCGCGAGATCGATCAAAGAAACCTGCTTTGGCGCTTTTGCGACATGGATTGTCACTTTATCGAAAGCGCGCCCGACTGACAACCGGTACTCTGTAGATCAACTTTCAGCACTTCGTGGGGAACATGAACCGCATACATCATTGGCTATGCCGCTCCGAACGTTGGCGCAGCACCGTCGCACAGAGACTACCGTGGGCCATCGGGAATACCGATCTAGGACCGAACGTTCTGGAAATTGGCCCTGGCCCCGGATTGACGACGGATCTGTTGCGAGGCTCGGTGCAACGACTGACTGCACTGGAGATTGATCCGAGGTTGGCGGGTGCACTGAGCTCGCGGCTCGAAGGCAGCAACGTCAAGATCATCGAAGGGGATGCGACGAAGATGCCTTTCGGCGAGTCCGAGTTCTCGGGCGCAGTTTCGTTCACCATGCTGCATCACGTTCCTTCTCAAGAACTGCAAAACAAGGTCCTCGCGGAAGTGCTCCGCGTTTTGCAGCCTGGAGGATTCTTTGTGGGCAGCGACAGTCTTCAGAACTGGTTTATGAGGATCATTCATGTGGGCGACACGCTTGTTCCGGTAAATCCCGATACTTTCGGCGCGCGATTGGAGAGTGCGGGGTTTGAAGTGTTGGAGGTGCAGAAGAACTCGCAATCTTTTCGATTCCGTGCTCGACGACCACTCAGCGTCGCCGGTCATAAGACGAATCGGGGAATGAAACGATCCAGAGGGGTGACTCGATCGGTAGAGGAGCTATATGAACAAACTAATCCTGATTCTCAAGAGTGGGGCCACGAAATCCATCGTTCTTGCCGTTTTGTTCGGCTTGGCGCTCGCAACGAACGGCTTTGCTGCCAGTGATGCCGATTCGTGCGCTACGAATTCGGCAAATCGGCAATTCGATTATTGGCTCGGCGATTGGAAGATTGGTGCCGAGGGCTCCTCGGGGAATGCTCACAGCTCCGTGACGCTCTCGCTCGACAAGTGTCTCGTGGTCGAGAACTGGGATGGCGGAAGAGGCCACCGCGGCCAGAACGTTTTTGGATACAGCGCGGACGACAAGAGCTGGTATGGCTTATTCGCCGACAACGAAGGCCGCGTTCATGTGTTCACGTCTGGCAAGGTCGCGTCGGGCACAGCGGAATTTGAAGGCACCAGCCGCGGGCCCAACGGGGAGAGTGTGTTGAACCGCGTGAAAGTGGTACGGCTCAGTCCGAACAAGGTCGAACAGAGTTGGGAGAAATCCAAAGACAACGGGGCCACTTGGAATCTGGTGTTCCGCGGAGAATATTCGCGAGCGAATCCTTAAGGCAACGGCATCGAGAGGTATGTTATGGGTCGGAGATCGGTACGGACTGCCATATATCTGATTTGCCTGCAACTTGGTTGCATTGGCACTTCTGCTGCACAGAGCGGGCAACGACCGGTGGTGAAGATTCAGAGCGGTTGGCTTGAGGGCACTGCTTTCAGTTCAAACCCGAAGGATGCCGCGTTTCTCGGGGTTCCTTATGCGGCACCGCCGGTCGGGGAACTTCGATGGAAGCCTACGGAGCCGGCGCCTCGCTGGAGTGGAACGCGTAAGGCATTCAACTACGGTTCGCCTTGCGCCCAACTTCCGGCGCGATGGTTTCCGTACATCGAGGGGCACGAAGACTGTTTGTACCTGAATATCTGGACGACTGAGGTTCGACCTACTGCGAACCGCCCGGTGCTCGTGTATTTCCACGGCGGGAGCAACACGCAAGGTTACAGCCAGATGACGCCGCTTGGGCCGACGTTTTCGCGGAGGGGACTGGTTGTAGTGAGCGTCAACTACCGGCTTGGTCCTTTTGGATTTCTGGCTCATCCTGCTCTGACCGCTGAATCGGAGCATCACTCTTCAGGAAACTACGGCCTTCTCGATCAACTGCAAGCACTCCAGTGGGTGAAGGAGAACATTCGGGAATTCGGCGGCGATCCTGACCGGGTTACGGTCATGGGTCAATCGGCAGGAGCGGTTGATGTGTGCCTGCTGATGGCATCGCCGCTTAGTAAGGGACTGTTTCGCGGCGCAATTTTGGAGAGCGGCGAGTGCCAGGACACGCTGAACGAAGACATCCGCGTGCCGATTGAGTACAACTTCATGGACACGACTGGCGAGCGCTCGGGAGAGCGGTTGGCGAGAGATCTTGGTGTTTCCAGCGGTCCTGACGCGCTCGAGAAGCTGCGCCAGATTCCGGCAGATGAAATCCTGAAAGCATGGAAGAACGATTCCGGGCTGCACTTCGACGCCATCGTCGACGGTTGGGTGGTTCCACAACAGCCCGCCGAGATCTTTGGCGAGGGAAAGCAAATGCGCATTCCGGTTCTTATCGGGAGCAACGCCGACGAGGCGACTGTCTTCGGTCACAATAATCTGAAAACCGTGACTGAATACAGAATGCACTTGCGGCAAGATACAGGTAAGTACTCTGAGGAAGAGTTCAGGGCATACCCTGTGGGCTCTGACGCCGAAGTCCCTACGCGCGCGATACAACTCGAAAGCGACGAATTCGCGTGCGGCGCCTATTCGATGGTGCAAGCGATGAGCAAAGTGGGAGTCAAGTCCTACCTGTACTACTTCACTTATGTCGATCCGGGGAAACGTTCGCGATTGGGTGCGCATCATGGCGAAGAGCTCTTCTTCCTCAGCGATTCGTTTCCTGCGGATTGGCAAGCCACTGACAATGACAAACGTTTGGCGGATTTCGTACAGGGGTATTGGGCCGAATTTGTAAGAACGGGGGATCCCAATTTCGGCGGCGCGCCTGAGTGGCCTCCGTATGACAGTCAATCTGCAGAGAGCTTCGAATTGGGAAGGCGCATCGGCCGTCACCATGTTTCTGATCGTATTCGAAGCCTTGAGGCCGTTATGAAACGCGTCGTTGCACAACAGCAGCAGCGACCGGTATCCACACGGGCAGCCAGCACCGGCGCGCACGAGAAGCACTGAAGAGTTGTCGAGCGCGGTAGCGATATCAGCTAGCCTTTTTATGACTCTCTTTCTCCTTGGTCACCACTGCGACGCCTGTGGGCTGAGGATGCGCGCTCGGGATTTGTGCCGCGGACTGACTCAGCCAGGTTTCGAAACGGGTTTCGCCGAGTCGGGCGTCATTACCCGGAACCAGAGTTCTCTCGCTAAGTTTAGCTCCAGCGTAACGCGCATTTGGATCCGCGATGACTTCGCGTGCATCTTTGAGAGAGGCCAAGCGCCGACGGACCAGGTCATCCACGCGAAACTGTTCCGGACCTCCAATTTCGATGATGCCATTTGCTGGCGGGCCCACTGCGATCCTGCCAACGGCAGCCGCCACGTCGTCAGCAGCCATTGGCTGGAAAAGCACAGAAGGCAAATGCACCTTCTCCCCGATCATCGAAATGTCGGCAAGCCCCTTGAGGAATTCGAAGAACTGCGTCGCATGCACGATGGTGTAGGGGATTGAAGATTCTCTGATCAATTTCTCCTGGGCGATCTTGGCCCGGAAGTAACCGCTTTCGGAAAGCCGGTCGGTCCCCACAACAGATAACGCGACGTGATGCCGTACGCCTGCGGTTGCTCCAGCGGTGAGGAGATTACGAGTTGATGTTTCGAAGAACTTCAGCACGGCTGCGTCCTCCCAGTCGGGAGAGTTTGATACGTCGACGACCACCGAGGCAGCTTTCAGCACTTCGGCCAGTCCTTCACCCGTGAGGGTGTTGACCCCTGTGTTGGGTGCAGCCGCTACAGCATCGTGTCCCTGCTCACGCAGCTTTTTGACAAGTTTTGATCCGATAAGTCCTGTGCCGCCAATTACTACGATTTTCATAATGCTTCTCCTTCATTCTTGATCAAGGTGTTTTGAAAACATTGAACTGCATCTTCGACGAGGATGATGTGTGTGTGATTGGTTGAATTCGCGTGGTTGAGAGTGAGCGCACAGCGCCGCTTGAGTATCAAACCGCGGGTTCGATGAAGTTCTGCGCCGAGAGCGGCTGCACGGGCAAGACTCGCACTCGACGATGTTTCGTCACGAAAGCAAGTCCCCATTGCAGCAACCCGAACGGCCGATTGACGATAACCACACGAGGCGAGATCAACAACGTCCAGACAGGCCAATACGAGAGGGATAAAGCACCCTATCTATCGCGTCGACTCCCTAAAGCCCCGAGCTTTTGAAAGCTCCCACTGCGATACCCAGGCGAGTTACGCAGAGTACCCCCCTGAAGCCCGGTAAACGCAAATGAATTCGATAAATCTTCGATACACCTACGTGCCTTCCGGCAGCAATACAGCGCTTACCGTATTCAGTGGCGAATCGCGAACATCTCGATGAAGGTTACGGCAGTCCTACGACCGCTTGCGGCGCATAAAATGACGGGATGAAGGATCTCAAAGATCGGGTTGCGCTTGTGACCGGAGGCAGTCGCGGAATTGGAGCCGGCATTGCGATTGCGCTCGCTCGGGCGGGTGCGGATATCGCAGTGAACTACCATCAGCGGTCGGATGCAGCCAAAGCCGTATGCACAGAGATTACGGGAATGGGGCGGAAAGCAATCGCGGTTCAGGCCGATGTGTCCGTTCGCGGCGAAGTTCAACGAATGATCACAGAGGTTGAAGGGTCCCTCGGGGGGATCGACATCCTCGTCAACAACGCCGGGATCGCCCAGCCTCGGAAATTCGAGGATATTTCCGAAGAAGAATGGGATGAGATCCAATCCGCAAATCTCAAATCGGTCTTCCTGATGACTCAGGGGGTAATCGGCGGGATGCGAAAACGGAAGTGGGGCCGGATCATCAATGTGTCTTCGGTTGCCGCGCAGACGGGCGGTGCGGTGGGAGCGCACTACGCAGCGTCAAAGGCCGGAATCATCGGCCTGACCCACTCCTGCGCGTCATCGTTCGTGAAAGAGAGCATCACCGCAAATGCGATTGCTCCTGCCCTGATTGAGACAGATATGGTGACCAGCAATCCGAACGCAAATCCGGGGCTGATCCCGATGGGACACTTCGGAACAGTGGACGACGTTGCTTCGATAGCCGTGATGCTGGCGACCAATGAATACATGACCGGCCAGACCATTTCGGTCAACGGCGGTTGGTATATGACGTCGTGAGTTGACAGCGGCGCTCAGCGACTAGCTTGAATTCGAAGGTTCGGTTCAGATATATCCCTCGAATCTTACGCCAGCTTCATCGCTTCCGGATCCCACTTGACGACCTGCTCCGCGTTCGATGCTGAGGTTGCTGAGCAATGCGGCGCCGGCGGCGCGATAGCCGAAGACCGCATCTTCCACCGACCGGCTTGCGGGTGCGGACGGAGGCAAAGAAATTCTTGAAGTGGTCGTAGCTGTCGCAGTAGTCCGTTCGGGAGCGACATACTTCTCGAATCCGACTGCCGAGGGGTTCCCGAGTAATGGGTGGCGGATATTTCGCTTCATACTCGGCGAGCATCTTGCTTCTGCATCGCCTCGGTGAAACTGTTCGATGATATGTCCGGGCTCTTTTTCGCGGGGGACGCGGCTGACCGTCACGGTGTTGCCGCCGATCTCCATGGTGCCTTCAGAGCCGGTGAAGATAAGGCCTTCGCTCTCTTCGCCTCCATCGACAAAGTTGACGCGCAGGCTGAGGTTGAACCCTTCCGGATAGTCGAACAGGCCGAGCATGACGTCGGGACGTCGCGGCCGTCTTTCCAGAAGCGCAGGCCGCCGGTGGCCATGGCGCGGGTGGGGCCTTTTGAGCCGGTGATGAAGTGCGTGCCGCTGAAGAGATGGACGAACAGGTCGCCGGCAACGCCGCTGCCGTAGGCCTTCCATTTGCGCCACTGGAAGAAGTGCTCGGCGTTGAAGGGAATCTTCGGAGCGGTGCCGAGGAAGCGCGGCCAGTCGCAGGTTTCAGGCGAAGCGTCGAGCGGAACGGTGTAGTTCCACGCGCCCATGGAGGAGTTGCGATCCCAGCGCGCGGTGACCATGTTGAGCTGTGCCGATGGCGCCGGCCTCGAGCAGTTCCTTGGCCTTGATGTAGATGATCGAGCTGACGCGCTGGCTGCCGATCTGGAGGATGCGCTTGGTGGCGCGCGCGGTCTCGATCATCTCCGGCCCGTCGGAGTAGAGCGTGGATCATCGGCTTCTCGCAATAGACGTCTTTGCCGGCCTTCATGGCGTCGACCGGAGGCCTGCTTGTGCCAGTGGTCGGGGGTGCCGATGATGACGGCATCGATGTCTTTGCGGGCGAGGATCTCGTTGTAGTCGCGGGTGGTGAAGACGTCGTTGCCCCAGAGCTCCTTGCAGTGCTCGAGGCGGCCGTTGTAGCAGTCGGCGACGGCAACGAGCTTGACGCCGGGAACCTGCGACGGCGGTTTTGGTGTCTCCCTGGCCCTGGCCGCCGGCGCCGATGAGGGCGATCTGGATGTGATCGTTGGGGCTGACGGGCGTAGCGGGCACTGGCTGGACTGACAAGGCATGAATCTTTCCACCCACAGCGGCGGCGGCGGTTGCGCCTCCGGCGACTTTCAGGAAATTTCTGCGATTCAACATGAGGACGTCTCTCCAACTGAAGTGGACTGGCGTCTGAAACGATATGCCTGTTTGGGGAATTTGTCGCGGCTCCTAAGAGGTTTGCGCAAGGATTGGAGAACAGCGATGGGCGTATGACTGTTGTGGAGTGTGGACGAATATGGGTGGGGTGCCAGGGTGAATGAACGCTCTATCGTTAAATAGCTATTTGGTTCATGGAGGCGAAAACGTGTTCAGTTTGGGCGATGCGTACCGGATACTCCCCCTTAGCCGTGAGCGGCGCCGACTGTTGTCTGCAACGGTCGGAATCCCTGGAAGAGCAGCCATAGGCAGAGAAGCAACTCGAAGGTCATCAGTGGCAACTCATACCAGTTCGGCGACAGCACGGAGCCGAACCCAGGATCGATGAGATATGCGAATCCGCAGAACGCTTCGTAAAGAGAGGCGACAATGCCCCACACGGCGACGATGCGGGGAATGTAGCGTGATTTGAAGAATACCCAGGCGAAGAGAGCCGACCCCAGGCCATTCAAAGCCAGGCCGATGTAATAGGCATCCCGACTGGAGTCGAATTGCATGCCAGCCAGGCCTGCCAATCCGTCCGGCCCGAGTGTTCGCAACGCGCCCGTGCTTCCCAGCAATCTCAGCACTCCGAAGAGATCCAGCAACACGACAAACCAAAATAGTGCGTAAGTCAGTTTCGAGAAGGCCGCGAACAGCGCAACCCCTCGGCTGACCGGTCGCAGGATTATGTACAGTGCGGTGAGCAGAACGATTGTGCCTACTCCATAGAGAAATGAACCCGCCAGATAGAGGCGAATGGCGTGTTCGTGACCGATGAAGTGGCGGGCAGTTTCTTCCCCGTTCCCCCAAGCCAGATAGGGAGCATAGAATCGCGAGAACGACACCATGATCACTGCAAGGCTCAGAGGATAGGTAATTCCGAACACCCTTGCTGCGTAGCGTTGAGACCGATCCATCATCGGGATTGGAGCTGCCATGCGCTGCTGCACACTGCGGGCTACTCTCTTCTCCAGAGCGAGATGCTGTCAGTGATGTCCGTCACGCACGAATTCGGGCAATGATCCGGCCATTCTTGGCACTGTATGCCGCTCTGCAATTTGTTAGTGAATCATCGCGCCAGATCGCCAATTGACATTCGATTTGAGCGTCCAGATTAGTTGGCCCGGCCCGAACGCGGACCGGGTTATTATCAAAACTATGTCGAAGAAAGATGCCTGCAGTCGCCAGAACTACCAACCGAACTCCGAGGTCCGTGGCGCACTGGACTCGATTGCACTTAGCTTGACGACGGCGTTCGTCTTATTCATGTGGAGTGCTTCTCCCGTGTTGGCACAACAACTCGGGCAGAAACAGACGACCACCAGCGGACACATCGTTACGGTTTACTCGATCTCGTGGCCCACTCCGGTGAGTTCTGTCAGTGCGGATGTGGAGGTCTGCGCCGGTCCGAATGCTCCTGCCAGCAGTTTCGCGTTTCCGTCCTTTTTCCAGGTTCATTTTGCGGACGGAGGAGCGATTGGGGCTTATGGCTCGAAGAAGCAGCCTACGCTGGAGAGAACCCTGCTGAAGCCGAAACAGTGTGTGCGCGGGTGGCTCGACTTCGCCGTCACGTCGGGGCAGAAGCCGACCGTGATTCGCTATCACGAAATGAGCGGGGATAATAAAGTCATCGAGTGGCCGGTGAAGTAAGCGCAGAGAGGTAGATCGGGATGACAGTTCGGCGGCTTAAGACGTACACCGGAGCGCAGGGGTACGTGTATCAGTATTACTTTGTGGGGAAGCGCGCGGCGCTGGCGGATGATCGGGAGGCTCCGGCGACGGAGTTTGTGTTCGATGTGACTTCGGACCGGAAGGTGACGTATGCGGTCAGTGTGTTCCTGCCTCAGGCAGGGATTGAGAAGTGGGGAACTGCGCATGGGCGTGCGCTGAATGATGCCGAGCAGTATGCCGCGGTCAAAATGCGGTTGTTTCGGGCGTTTGATGAGTTGGAGGACGTGAAGGCGACCGGGCGGCGATTGAGCATCGATAGTGCGCTACTGGAAGAGGCTCTCGCGAGTTTGGGGGTGGAGTGAGATTTACCGCCGAGCCCGCAGAATCGCGGAGAATTAAAGCCCAGATTAGTAATTCACGTTTTGGGGCACGGCTTGAAGGTGTGCCACTCCCTGCAATTCTGGGGAGGTACAGGGAGTCAAAGTCCCCGCTCTAAAACGTCGTGAAGTACGCGCCGTTTAGAACGGGGCACCCTCAAGCTTTCTTCCGCAGGCCCTACGCACACTCTAAAGGCGCATTCATCCTGCAATTGTTACGGTGCGGCTGCAAGCCGCACTCTTTCAAAACAATTTGATTCCGGATTTCACGTGGTCTGGGCTGAGCTGCGCTCCGCCGGACAGCCGAGACCGCTGTCCCCACATAAACCGGGTTCGGTGTATAAATTCTGGCGGAGATCTTCAGTGGAAACTTTTCGGTCAAATCTTTCACGCGCAGTTTTCTGTCTACTCGTATTCCTCATATTTGTCGCAGCGGCTGCGGCCCAGAGCGCTCGCTGGTCTGAACAGAAGGCCAGCGATTGGTACGCCAAGCAGCCGTGGCTGGTGGGGAGTAACTATATTCCGAAGGATGCGATTAACGAGTTGGAGATGTGGCAGGCGGATACGTTTGATCCGGCCGAGATTGATAAGGAGTTGGGGTGGGCCGAGAGCATGGGAATGAATACCATGCGCGTGTTCCTGCATGATTTGCTGTGGCAACAGGACGCGCCGGGGTTCCAGAAGAGGCTCGATCAATTTCTAGCGATTGCGGCGCGGCATCATATCCGGCCGCTGCTGGTGTTGTTTGATTCGTGCTGGGATCCGCTGCCGCAACTGGGGCCGCAGCATCCGCCGATTCCGGGCGTGCACAATTCGGGATGGGTGCAGAGTCCCGGGGCGCGGGCGTTGGCCGATCCGACGCAGGTTCCCCGGCTGAAGGCGTATGTGCAGGGCGTGGTGGGAGCGTTTGCCAGGGACGATCGCATTCTGGGATGGGACGTATGGAACGAGCCGGGATCGGATACCACGGGTAGCTATCCGAAGACGGAAATGAAGATGCCGGAAAAGCTGGCGCGCGTGGCGGAGTTGTTGCCGCAGGCATTCGCGTGGGCGCGCGAGATGAATCCGACACAGCCGCTGACCAGCGGAGTGTGGGATATCGACAGCAACCAAGACGAAGCGCCCGATGAGATTCAACGGATTCAGCTGCATGAGTCGGACGTGATCACGTTCCACAACTACAGCTGGCCGGAGTCATTCAAGGCGGAGATTGCGTGGCTGCGGAAACTGCATCGGCCGGTGATCTGTACGGAGTACATGGCGCGCTCAGTCGGAAGCACGTTCGATACGATTCTGCCGCTCGCCAAGCAGGAGCATGTGGGCGCGATCAACTGGGGATTCGTGGCCGGGAAGACGCAGACGTATTATCCGTGGGAATCGTGGCAGCATCCGTACATCCTGCGCGATCCGCCGGTGTGGTTTCACGAGGTGCTGCGGCCGGATGGGACCCCGTATCGGAAGGCAGAGGTGGAGTTGATCCGGCAACTGACGGGTGCGAGTAACCAGGTGATCAAGTAGATAGGGCACGCGCCGCGTTATTTCGGGCGCTTGCCGCAAACAGCAATTACAATCGCACATAATTATGAAAAGCTCATTGATCGTTGTTGCAGCCCTGCTTGCATTCACGCTGGCGTGTAATAAGACGAGTGCCCCGACGAATGCGCCGGGCGGGTCGCAAGCGGCGTCCTCGACCCCGATGAAGTCCGACGCGGTGCAGCAGAAACTGCAGGAGTATGCGGGAGCATCCGCGACGAATTGCGGACGGCTCGATGTGCATGCGAACGAGGGAGAATCGAAGGGTGCCAGCGATTGCGCGATGCAGGCGAGTCAGGGGAAGAAGGCTTTTTATGTCGCCTATGACATGCCGGGGATGTCGGTGGGCGTGGCCGGGAATGCTGCGGGGAAGTTGTTTACGGCGGAATCGCAGAATGGGGCGGTCACGGGGGGAGATTGCCCATCGCAGTTGAGGGTCGCGTCCAGTGGACGGGTGACCTGCTTTGCGCCGGGGGACATGGGATCGATGGGGGCGGGGCATACGGCGGTTCCTCCGGGGATGCCGAACCCGCATGCGCTGCCGAAATCGAAGTAGCGTCAGGCCGCAGTTCACCATCAGGCCCCGCTCCGTCGTAATCTCGCGTCGACTCGGAGGTTTTGTAATCATCGAGGAACTTGGACCGCGACGGAGCGAATGTGATTCCACGGCTAGCAGCGCTGGTTCTGATTCTCGCAACTCCGGGTATCGCCCAAAGCGTTCTGCAACCAACGTCCTCCTATGCTGACCTGGTGAGTTCGAACACACGCTTTGCCTTCAAGCTCTTCCAAGTGAGTGCTGCAGGAACGCCCAATGAGAATGTGCTGGTATCGCCTGTTTCACTCTCGCTCGATTTTGCTCTCCTACAGAATGGTGCGGAAAAAGAGGCGCGAAAAGAGATCCTTTCGACATTCGAATTCGGTGAACTCTCCCCCGAAGCAATCAACGAACGCAGTCTGTCGCTGCGAAAAGCCCTCGTTTACGATCCGCCACGCACAGCTCCTCACCATCTGCCCGCAAAAGGAGGCATCCAGCCACCACCGATCTGCTGCGCGCCTCCTCCAGAGCATCTCACTTTGGCGGGTTCGCTTTGGGCGCAGCCGGGCGTCGCATTTAAACCCAAAATCCTCGAAATCAGCAAGAAGTTCTACTCGATCCAACTGGTTTCAGTGCCGAATAAGGGACCGGTTGCCACGAAGGCTGTTAGCGCGTGGGTAGCACGGCAGGCCGGAGGTGTTCTGAATAATGCCCTGGATTCCTGGCATGATGATGATTTTCTCCTAGTCGATACGACTTCGTTCAAGGGTTCATGGACACGACGATTTTACGAGTCAGAGACCCGCCCGGGAGATTTCGCTCTCCCGTTGGGGTCCAAGAAGCGATCCCGATGATGGTTCAGGGCGGGAGGTACCGTTATCTACGCGGACCAAAATTTCAGGTGGTGCGCTTGCCGTATTCCCACGCGGCGATGTATGTCTTTCTTCCCGACGCAGATTCCAATCTTCAGGAATTCGAGCGCAGCCTGAATGCTGACAACTGGACAAAATGGTTGTCGAATATGACAGAGCAGGAGGGCGTCTTGAAGCTGCCGCGTTTCAGCGTGGAGTATCGCGCGGAACTGACGAAAGATCTCTCGAATCTGGGAATGCTGCACTCCTTTCAGCCTTTCTTCTCATTTGGCCTGCTCGTCCAGAATTCCGAGGGAGCGGCATTAACCCGGGTTGTGCAGGCAGTCACAATCAAAGTGGACGAAAAGGGAACCGAGGCAGCATCCGTTACATTTACGGGCGGCGTGATCGGTGGCATTTCATCGGATCCGAAGCCGGAACCGTTTCGAATGATCGTGGATCATCCCTTCTTTTTTGTGATCTGTGACAATGAGACCGGAACGATCTTGTACCTGGGAGCGGTCAACGATCCCTCACCCATTGCATCTGCGCCCTGAGGCAGAGGCGCGCGTTTTCTCGGTCTGTGATTCTAATCACACACCTAAGTGAGGCTCTTTGTTGGTCTTAGGCCAATCCAGATGGACAATCAGAGCGTAGTACCGGAGAGGTACTGCCGGGCCCTGGATTTGGGGTAAACTCAAGGGATTCCGGACTTTATGGGGTCTATGTCACTGCTTTGGCTGCGGTTTGCACTGGGGTGCTACTTCATCGGACTGATCTACGCCTTCGTGGCATTGAGGCGCACCAGTGATCTTTTCAGCCGTATTGCCTTCCACGCGGCGAGCATGGGCATGGTGTTTCATTTCGTCTCGCTGACCGAACTTTTCCTTTCCGGACACATTGTGTGGGCATCGGTGCATAACGGGGAATCGCTGCTTGCGTTTTTCTCGATGGCCTTCTTCATGGTCATCTATGCGATTTATCACACGACGTCACCCGGGGTGGTGGTTTTCCCGGTCGTCTTCTTTCTGACGTTCGTGGCGGCCGTCGATGAGCAGCCGGTGCTGCTGACTGCATTTGTGTCGCATAAAGGATGGCTGATTGCCCACATCATCCTGATCTTCACGGGATACGCGGCTTTGGTTCTTAGTTTCGGAGCCAGCTTGCTATACCTGTTACAGGAACGGCGACTGAAGTCAAAGAAGCCGACGAGCCTGATTTCGTTTCTGCCGGCGCTTGAGGTGATCGATCAGATTGGATACCGGTCGCTGCTGCTTGGTTTTCCGTTCATGACGCTGGGGCTTCTGACCGGTTCGATCGTGGCGATGACGACGTATGGGCGCGTCGACTTCCTGGATCCGAAGATTCTGTTGTCTCTTTTGATGTGGGCCGTGTATATGGTGATGGTCTTCACGCGCTGGAATTCGGGATGGCGCGGGCGGCGGGCGGCATTCCTAGCGACGTTTGCGTTTATGGCGGCGCTGGCGGCGTGGGCGGCGAACTACTTCTCGGCCATGCACAGGTTTGGGGCATTATGAGATTCCAGCTCATCGGCGTGAACCACAAGAGCGCTCCGCTGGAAGTGCGGGAGCGGCTGGCGATCCCTGAGGCGCGTCTTCCGGATACCTGCCGCGATCTGACGGCTTATCCGGGAATCGAAGAGGGCATGGTGATCTCGACCTGTAACCGGGTTGAGGTGGTGACGCACACGACGAATGGCCATGCCGACCTGCGCGGATTCCTCCACGATCACTTTCAGTTGAAGCCGGAAGAACTGGATGCGCACCTGTATGAGTTTCGCGATAAGGACGCGGTGCGGCACCTGTTTCGGGTGGCCTCGAGCCTGGACTCGATGGTTGTGGGCGAGGCGCAGATCCTGGGGCAGGTGAAGGAAGCGTATGCGACCGCGCGGGCGGTGGGGGCAGTGCGAGGACAACTGGATCAGCTTTTCTCGCGGGCATTCGCGGTGGCGAAGCGGGTGCGCAGCGAAACAGCGGTGGGATCGTCGTCGGTTTCGATTGCGTCGGTTGCGGTGGAACTTGCGAAAAAGATTTTCGGGACCCTGCAAGGGAAAAACGTCTTCATTATCGGGGCAGGGAAGATGAGCGAGCTGGCGGCTCGGCATCTCATGGCTCATGGCTGCGCCTCCATCTTTGTGGCGAATCGTACCTACGAACGGGCGATTGGACTGGCGCAGAAGTTCGATGGGCAGGCGATCAAGTTCGAGGATCTCTATTCGACGTGCGATAAGGCGGACATTGTGATCACGTCGACTGGGGCTCCGCATGCGATCTTTCGGCGGGAACATGGAGAGCAGTTCCTGGCGCGCCGCAAGAACCGTCCCATGTTCTTTATTGATATTGCGGTGCCGCGGGACGTGTCGCCAGAGATGGCGAAGCTGGATGGCATTTTCGCGTATGACATCGATGATCTGCAGCAGGCAGTTTCAAGTCATGTTGCTGATCGCCGGAAAGAAGCGGAGCAGGCGGAAGCAATCATCGCCAGCGAAGTGGAACGCTTCGAGGCGCGGCTGCATACGCTGGATGTCGTTCCGACGATTGTGTCTTTGCAGGATCATCTGGAAACGATTCGCCAGGCGGAGATCGATCGTGTGCGAGGCCGCATGGGACAACTGACTCCCGAGCAGGAGATGGCGCTCGAAGCCTTAACCCGGGGGATCATCAACAAAGTCATGCATACCCCGATCACGACACTTAAGAGCGCCGCGAAGGAATCAGAAGCGACCACAGTTGTCGATGTGGTGCGGCGGCTGTTCAATCTGCAGGTGAAGTCAAAGGATGTGCCGGCCGATGGCGCGGCGAAGAAAGACGAAGTGGGGACGCGACACTAATGTCGAAGCTCCGCATCGGATCCCGCGGTTCGCAACTCGCGCTGTGGCAGGCGAACCATATTTCTGGGCTGTTGCGGGCCTGTGGGCACGAAGTTGAGATCGAGATTATCCACACGACCGGGGACAAGATCACCGACGTGGCGTTGGCGAAGGTTGGGACCAAGGGAATGTTCACGAAGGAGATCGAAGAAGCGCTTGCGGCCGGGCGTGTCGATCTTGCCGTGCATTCGCTGAAGGATCTGCCGACCGAACTGCCTGCGGGATTCGAAATCGCCGCCATCACGGAACGCCAGGATCCGCGGGATGCTTTCTGCTCACGTCACTACGCTAAGGTTGAAGACTTGCCAAACGGTGCGCGCGTGGGGACTTCGAGTCTGAGACGCCAGGCACAGCTGAAAGCGATCCGTCCGGATCTCGATATTCATCCGCTGCGCGGGAACGTGGATACGCGGCTGCGGAAGCTGGAGCAGGGAGAATACGATGCGATCATTCTCGCTGCTGCTGGTCTGAAGCGCCTTGGCAAGACGGAGCTGATCAAGCAGATTATTCCTGCGGAGGTCATGTGTCCCGCGGCGGGACAGGGAGCGTTGGGCATTGAGATTCGCGAAGGTGACGCGAAGACGGGCGAACTGCTGGCTTTCCTGAATGATCCGAACGCGCGTGCCGCGACGACTTGCGAGCGAGCATTGCTCAACAGCCTCGGCGGAGGATGTCAGGTGCCGATTGGTGCGTTTGCGGAAGTGAAGAACGGGAAGCTGCATCTGGAATCGATTGTGGCGGACCCTGATGGTTCCAAGGTCTTGCGCGATTCCCGCGATGGAGACGATCCTGAGAAACTCGGAAATGCCGCCGGGGCGGAGCTGCTGAGGCGCGGGGGCGATCAAATTCTCGAGTCGGTTTACGGACGCGGGCTGGCGGTTCCTCCGCAGCCCTGACGTCATTCTGGTTGCAGGTTCCAAGGCATCCACCACGAAGGGCACGAAGGTTCACGAAGGACATGGCCCCGAACATTCATGATAGAAATGGATCGGGAAGGGACACATGTACGTTCCGGAGCATTTTCGCGTAGAAGATCGCGACACGGCGCTTGCATTCATGCGCGCGAATCCATTCGCGATTCTTGTCTCGACCTCGACTGACGGGCCTTTCGCGACGCACGTCCCAGTCGTGATTCGCGAATCCGGAGAGCAGCTTCGGATTCGGGGGCATGTGGCGAAGGCCAACCCGCATTGGCGTTATCTGCAGGAGCAATCGGGCGTCCTCATGATCTTCCACGGGCCGCACAGTTATATCTCTCCTTCAAACTACGCGACGCGCGAGAACGTGCCTACGTGGAATTACGCAGCTGTGCATGCCTACGGGGCGGCACGCGTCTTCTCTGAGGCGCCGGATTTGTTGGCCATGCTGCGCGATCTGATTACCACATTCGAAGCGGCCTACGAGACGCAGTGGGAGAGCCTGAGTGAGGCCTATCGCACGCGCATGCTGAGCCACATTGTGGGCTTCGAAGTTGCGGTTTCGAAGACGGAAGCGAAGTTCAAGCTGAGTCAAAACCGCACGCGTGAGGAGCAACAGCGGGTGATCGATGCACTTGGGGGAGCACCGGATAGTGCAGTCTCCGGGAACCGCACGGCTCATGTGCGAGCACGGATTGGGGACGCGGGACATCGCGGTGAAGTCGAAGGACGAGAAATGAAGAACGGGAATCGGGGCAGAGAACTGGCTGGCGTCCGCGTGCTCGTCGGACGCGCTCGCCATCAGGCGGGAGCATTGTCGGCGGAACTGCGCAAGCTGGGCGCATCGGTGATTCAGATCCCGTTTATTGAGATTCGCGAACCGCGCTCGTTTAAGCCACTCGATTCTGCTCTCAGGAACCTGGAGGCATACGATTGGCTCATTCTGACCAGCGTGAATGGCGTGGATGCCATGTGGACACGCTGGAAGAAGACGGGCCTGACAAAGAGTATGGAGTTAGGCGCTGGTAAAGTGAGGGTCGCTGCGATCGGGCCGGCGACGAAGAAGGCAATCGAAGAGCACGGTATGAAGGTCGAGGTCATGCCGAAGGAATACGTTGCGGAATCGGTGGTGCGGAGCCTGCGCGCGAAGGTGAAAGGCAAGCGCGTGCTGCTGGTCCGTGCGAAGGTGGCGCGCGATGTGATTCCGCGGGAATTGCGTCTTGCCGGAGCGCAGGTCGATGTGGTCGAAGCGTACGAAACGGTAGTCCCCCAGTCCTCGCGCGCACGGTTGCGAACTCTTCTAGACAATCCTGCCAAGCGACCGCACGTCGTAACGTTCACGAGTTCGTCAACCGTGAGAAATTTCTTCGCATTGCTTGGCAGCCCAAAGGGTCCGAGCTTGTTTCGCCTGCTCGCAGGAGTGCTCCTGGCTTCGATTGGTCCGGTGACCTCTGCCACGTTACGTGAATACGGCCTGGGGCCTGACATACAGGCGAGGGAGTTTACGATTCCCGGACTGGTCACACGCATCCGGAATGAGATAGTTTCCAGATGAAATCCACAGCTTTTCTTCCGTAAACGTTCTCGATAACGTTTACGTTATACCTAGCGTTACATGCTTCCCTGTATTGCCGCACGCCCTACCTATTGCTTTACTGATCCAGCAAAACATCCCAGTACGCAGAAGTGAGTTGTCTTATGCCCCACACCGCAACGCGCGCCGCGAGCAGAGCCATAGGAAACGAGCCAAACTGGTACCGCATTTATTACCTTGCCGTCGTGGAGGGCGACCGTCACAAAGCGATGACAAAAATCGATCGCGCCCAACAAGCGATCCAGGACCGCCTGGTCCAACTTCGCTCGGAGTCGCCCAGCAGTCCGCGCGAACCGCAGGATCTGTGCAACGCTCTGCTGTATCTCGGCATTCTGCTGCAGCACATATCGGCCGATACCGGAGGCGTGCTGTGGGACTAGGTACGTACTTTATTGTCGAACACAACAATAAGGCACACGTCATCGTGCACCGCACACAGCCCTGGTATGAAGCCTATATGGAGGCGCTGTTCGAGCACGATCCGGCGCGAATGCCGGCGACGATCCGATCAGCCGTGAATCTGATCAGCAACCGGCAGCGCGAGATACTTGTGGGACCGAGCACCGCGCTGGAACGCCGCGCACTGAAAGATGCGCTTCATGCCCTCAACGCCCTTCAAATGCTGCTCCGGTGATCTCTGTCCAGCCTGAACGAACCGAGGTTTTTCCTCCGCACCTCATGAGCTCCCTGCTTCCGTTTTAGAGAAAGACTTAGCCCACCAAACCTCATCCAATCCTGCGATGAGCGCGCGAACTCGCATTGGAACCTCCGGTTGGCATTACAAGCATTGGAGAGGGAGTTTCTATCCCGAGAAGTTCAATGTGTCCGACATGCTTTCCTACTATGTTCGCCACCTGGATACGGTTGAAATCAACAATTCTTTTTACCGGCTCCCCAGCGATGAAGCCGTGCGTAGCTGGGTCGAGCAAACGCCAGACGATTTCCTGTTTGCTGTGAAGGCTAGCCGCTACATCACACACAATCGCAAGCTCAATGATCCGGAGCAGACTGTCGCCAAGTTTATGGAGATGGCCAAGGGATTTGGGAAGAAGCTGGGCCCCGTCCTTTTTCAATTGCCGCCAAAATGGGGCGTAAATGTTGATCGGTTGCGGGAATTCCTGGCTCTGCTCCCCAAGCATCATCAATATGCGTTTGAGTTTCGCCATCCAAGCTGGCTGACGCCGCAGGTCTATGACGCATTACGGAACTTCAATGCCGCTCTTTGCATTTATGAGATTGCCGGGTTCAGATCTCCGGTCGAACTCACCGCGGATTTTAGTTATGTGCGTCTGCATGGACCGGGAGAGAGGGCATACCAGGGGAAGTATTCGGAAGCCGATCTGCAGGGCTGGGCGAAGCAGGTTGAAAGGTGGGTGAGCCACGGCTGCGGCGTGTACTTTTACTTTGATAACGACCAGGCCGGGTACGCCGTGCAAAACGCAATGGAACTAGCGCACATGCTGGACGGCATACAACTTCGAAACACGCGGACCTTCCCGGCTGCGTGAATCTGCAGGCAAACAAAATCGCGGTGCGCCAGTCGACGCACCGCGATTCGTTCTTCGTGGTTTATGCCGCCACTCCATCGCGCCATGGATCAAGGACGACTTTGATGCATTGGTCCTGCTTATCCCGGAAGGTACGGTAGGCATTTGGTGCATCATCGAGACGCAGGCGGTGCGTGATTACGAACGAGGGATCGATGTCTCCCTGCTCCACCCTGCGTAACAGCGGTTGCAGGTAGCGATGCATGTGGGTTTGGCCCATCTTGAAGGTGAGCGACTTACTGAATGCCGCGCCAAATGGGATCTTGTCCAACATGCCGCCGTAAACTCCGGGAATCGAGACGGTCCCGCCCTTCCGGCAAGCTTGGATGGCCTGGCGCAGCACTTTCGGCCGGTCGAACGCGAGCTTCGTTCTCTGTTTGAAGTAGTCGTAGGCCGCGACAAAATCGTGCCCATGAGCCTCCATACCGACGCAGTCAATGCAATGATCGGGGCCGCGTCCGCCAGTCATCTGCTTGAGCACTTCCACGACGTCGTCAACCTGATCGTAATCGATGACCTCGGCGTTTCCTTCCTGGGCCAGTTGCAGGCGCTCGGGAATGCGGTCGATCGCGAGCACGCGGTCGGCACCGAGCATGTAGGCGCTGCGGATGGCGAACTGCCCCACGGGTCCGCAGCCGAATACTGCAACCAGGTCGCCGGGTTTTATCCCGCAGACCTCGGCCGCCATGTACCCGGTAGGGAAAATATCCGTCAGAAAAAGGACCTGCTCGTCGCGCAGCGACTCCGGAATCTTAAGCGGTCCCACATCGGCAAACGGGACGCGCACGTATTGGGCTTGGCCACCAGCGTAGCCGCCCATCATATGGGAGTAGCCGAATAAGCCGGATGAGGTAAATCCATAGAGCTTTTCTGCCACCCAGGAGTTCGGATTCGAGTTATCGCAGAGCGACCAAAGCTGGTTCTCACAGTAATAACATTTGCCGCAAGAAATGGTGAACGGCACTACCACGCGATCGCAAGGTGAATTCATACTGAGGCGGGTCTAAGCTTTTCCGCCGAATTTCTTTCTGCCATTGCGCCTCCTGATCTACTAGGCAATTTGGTTGTTCTGTTGGGCCGCGCGTTCGTTCAAGGCGGTGATCCAAGATGGAGTACTCTTCGATTTGCTTTGCGTGCCGGTACGGACGTCTGAGCCGATTCCGCCCGGCGGCGGTAAGAGCTGGTTGATGAACCCGAGGATGTCGATGGTCATGTCGGGGAACATGCCGTGCACGAGCATCGCCAGTTTGGCCGGGACCGACAGCACAACCTCGGCGTCACCACGGGCGCAAGCATCCACGATGCTTTTGGCTGCATGATTCGCGCTGATTGAGATCAGGGGCAGGGCATCACTGATGCTGAACCATGCGTATTCCGCCTCGTTGTTCCCTTTGAAGAATGCGTTACGCGGACTGCCGGTGCGCATAAGGCCTGGACAAACTGTGGTCACATACACCTTGTCCTTCAGGAGTTCAGAGCGCAGACCTTCGGAGAACCCGGTCAGGGCAAACTTGCCGACGCTGTAGGGAAGCAGGTGAGGCACACTGATCTTTCCGCCAATGGAAGAAATATTGACAATGCGTCCGGCGCGGCGTTTCTGCATTTCGGGAAGCACAGCCATGATAGCGAAGTACGGTCCCCAGAAATGGGTATTGAGGGAATCCCGATAATCATCGATGGTCATGGTTTCGAGCGGGCCGACAGCGATGGTTCCGGCGTTGTTGATGAGGACGTCGATGCTGCCAGAATGGTTCTCGGCTCGGGCCACTGCGGCTTCGGCCTCCTCGCGCATAGTCATGTCTGCCGCAATCGTAAGAACCTCTCCGCCGTTGGTGCTTAACTGCTTTTCGGCGCGGGCGAGTTCCTCGGCATCGCGGGCTGTGATGGCTACATTGGCGCCGCGGCGCAGGAACTCTCGCGCAAGCAGGAAGCCCAATCCGCGGGAGCCTCCGGCGATGAATACGGTTTTGTTCCGAAAATCAAGGGCTGGGCGACGCCGCTTCAATACTGTCGCGGCGATGCCGGTGGCGATTCCTGCTCCAACTATCAACGAACGAGTATTCATATTGAGGGATGAACTGGCTGCGGCTTGCGCCACAGCCCTGTGAGGATTGTGATTTGAACGATTATTGGCCGCTGGGCTTGGTTGAGCTGCCCGCGGCTTTTTGTATCGGAGCGATCTTCTCGGCCTCTCGCAAATGCGATTGGAGCACGGGAAGAGTCTGCGAAGCGAAGTTCTTCACCGCGGGATCCTTCGCGGCTTTGCTCTCGTGTTCGAATTCGCCGACGTCGGTCTTGTGGTCTTTCACCATATCTTTCATGTAAGCCTGATCGAACTCCTGGCCGGAGAGTTTCTCGAGCCGCGCCTTCGTAGCCTTATCTTTCGCATTCAATTGTTGCGGGAGGTCCACGTGCTCCTCGGCGGCAACCTGCTTCAGTTGATCATTCGCCTTGCTGTGGTCAGTCACCATACGTTCGCCGAACTTTTTCACTTCCTCGCTGGAAGCCTTTTGCTGGGCCAATTGCCCGAGTTCGACTTCAGCCATTCCACCCTGGGCTGCCTTTTTTATGAATCTGGTATCAGCGGCGCTCATTCCTGCTGATCCCTTGGTGGAGGTCTGGTCTCCTGGATTGGTTGCAGACGTCGTAGAGGACTGATCTCCCTGGGTTGTGTGCTGAGCCGATGCGGGTAGCATTGCGAGCGCGCTACCGAAAAAAGCAATCAAGAATGTCTTTGAGAATAGGGTCACGGTAGACTCCGTTAGTCGGGATAGGCAGTATCACCAGCCTAGTTTCTGGAATGAGGTGGGGCTATCGGGCATTCACTGGAAGTCTCCGCGAAGATTTGCTGTAAGGGCGCGGCGTCGCTGAAGGGCGTCAGCCTGAAAAAAAGTACGAAGTACGTGATCCAGGGTCTCAGGATCACAACAGAGGTGCAGGGTCTGTCTAAGGATCGGCAGAGGATTGACACTCCTGAAGAGTGTCCTTGGGCGCGAGCAAGCTCCTGAACCCCGCAGAGGGCGCCGGCCTAGGGTCTTAGGACCCATCCAAAGGGAGCCCGTAACAACACCCAGAGGTTTGTAGCCAGGTTGATAATTCGGGCACCAGTTGTGAGCATGGGGCTGTTCCATTTGCATTCAGAACTGCTTTAGGGTTATCTTGTAACGCAAATCAGAAGCGGCAAATAGCAGATCTGGCCTAGTCGAGAGTCCCAAGGTTTTCGTGACCTGGGGGTCGCGAAGCTCTGAATCAATACTCACGGGTTGTACAACCGCCGACTAGGGGTTGGTAGAGAAGAAAGTTGTAGTATCGGCTTCGTAAGGTTTAGGGTCCCGGTTCGCCATTCGTCTCCCGTCAATTTAAAAAAATCAAGGAGTTACGATGAAAGGGAAGAACTTTCACGCGCCCTGCCCGCTTTGTGTTGGCGTACTCGTCCTGATCCTGGCAGCTTCGCTTGCTGCCCAAACCGATGCGAACGTGGGCTCCATCGATGCTCCGTCAGTAACGACTACAACGATTCCAGCGACCTTATTTGGAATGTCGGCGCACTCCGGTGTGCTTTACTCAACGCCTTGGCCCACGATGAAGATTACGGGGATGCGGCTCTGGGATTCTGGTGTGGGCTGGGGACAGATTAATACATCGAAAGGTGTTTACGACTGGTCGACCCTGGACAATTGGTCGAGTCACGCCAGCAGTCACGGCAACACTCTCGTCTATACATTCGGATGGACCCCAGGTTGGGCAAGTTCGAAGTCAAATGATAGCAGCTGCGACATGGCAAATGGAGCATGCGATCCGCCTAACGACCTGAATTCCGATGGGACCGGCACAGATCAGCATTTCATCGATTTCGTCACTGCCATCGCGAAGCGCTATCCCAGCATCACGTACTGGGAGATGTGGAATACGCCGCACGACATCAAGCAGTGGACTGGTACCTACGCCCAGCTTGTGCGCATGACGCAGGACGCGAACCAGACAATCAAGAAGTACATCCCCGGAGCGAAGATCATCTCTCCTGCGAACGGGCAGATGGGTTGGGCTTATCCCAGAGGGAATTGCACGATGGCCGATCGGCTGGGATCGTTTTTGGCAGCTGGAGGCACTAAGTGGATCGACATCGTGGGGCTCCACACTTATTACGACACCGTGCCGGAGCACGTTGTGTCTGTGATGCAGTGTTACCAGAGCACGATGGCGACCTACAAAATCAGCTCTCTGCCACTCTGGTCAACTGAGGGGGCATGGGGTACGAACAGCAGCTTGCCCGGAGCAACAAATCAGGCTGGTTTCCTGTCCCGGTTGTACCTGCTGCTCTGGTCCAGCGGCGTAGCCCGGCACTACTGGTACGACTGGAACGACGAAAATACTGGGACGCTTGAGGCAAACGGCAAGGCCAACACGGCTGGCACTGCCTACACTCAGGTGGAAAACTGGATGTCAGGGCGTACCATGAGCACCCTGTGCGCCGAAGCCACATCGACCGGCATCTGGACTTGCGGCCTAACGGGTTCGAACGGTTACGTGGCCCAGGCTGTTTGGCATCCTGGAAGCAACAAGACCTATACACCCGCGTCAAAGTACATCAACTACCTCGATCTTAGCGGGGTGAAGCACACCATCGCCAAGGGAGCTTCGGTCACAGTAGGCATCGAGCCCATTCTGCTCCAGAACCAGTAAGTAGGCAGCTCGCAAGTGCGCGAGCAGGTAAACCGGGCCTGGTAAGTCTTAAGACTTGACCAGGCCCGCTTCTTGCGTGAAGCAAAGGCAATATGCCGGTGAGCGACTTCAGAATACGAGGCTAGCTCCCAAATGCATTAGGGAACCTCTGAAGAACACTGCGATCCACAGGCGAAGCAGGTAAGGTGTAAGTCGGAGGAAAAAGGCGGATGCGACAGCAGACTCTGGCGGCGCAATCGGGGTTCGAGAAGTACGGGCGGAAGACGAAGCGGGAGCGGTTTCTGGAAGAGATGGAGCAGGTGGTGCCGTGGGCGGAGTTACAGACGTTGGTGGAACCGCACTATCCGAAGGGAGAGAACGGACGGCCACCGGTGGGACTGAGCATCATGTTGCGGGTGTATTTTCTGCAGCAGTGGTTCAACCTGAGCGATCCGGGCGCCGAGGATGCGCTGTATGAATCGCCGGTGCTGCGGCACTTTGCGGGAATCGATCTGGGGCGGGCGCCCGTGCCGGACGAGAGCACGATTCTCGGGTTCCGTCATCTGCTGGAGAAACACGAACTGGGCGGGGCAATGCTGAACGCGGTGAACCAATATCTGGAAAGCCGGGGCATCCGCATCACCACAGGGACGATTGTGGATGCGACCATTATTCATGCGCCCTCGTCGACCAAGAACCGGAGCGGAGAGCGCGATCCGGAGATGCACCAGACGCGCAAGGGCAAGCAGTGGTACTTCGGGCTGAAGGCGCACATCGGAGTGGACTCCAAACAAGGCCATGTGCATTCGGTGTGCACGTCGGCGGCTTCGGTAGCGGACAAGCACATGCTGCCGGATTTGTTGCACGGGGAAGAGCGTAAGGTGTGGGGCGACGGTGGATATCAGGGGCAGGGAGAAGCCATCCGGCAGGCGGCTCCGCGAGCACAAGATATGACCAGCCGGAGAGTGCACTACAAGAACTTTGTGGACGAGTTACAAAAGGCCAAGAACCGGGTGAAGGCTCGAGTGCGAGCGAAGGTAGAACATCCGTTCCGGATTCTGAAGCGCATTTTTGGTTTCGAAAAAGTGAGATACCGCGGGATCAAGAAGAACCATCATCGACTGTGCGCCAGCTTCGCGCTGGTGAACCTGTATCTGCACCGCAAACGGCTGGCAGTGGCAGGGGCGTAGTGTCTCTGAACGCCGCGTGAATGGCGGGTTCCGGAGAGAGGTCACAGAGAATACTGGGTTATTCATCGCCGGTGCAGCCCATGGAATTCCCGGCCACCTCAAAATCGATGGTTGCTCAGAGATTCCTTAGGAATGGCTGCCCCGAGGGATCTCGAACCGCACCGACAATGTTGCCTGAGTTAACTGCTGCGCAACGGAGCGGTTGCTCACGAACGCAACAACGACCAATAACAGAAGTGAAGGAAGCTGGGAATGTCTGGGAAAGCGGACGAACCGACTCCGCCCCGCGCCTGAGAGCACTGCATACGGACCTCCGACGACATGGTTTGGATAAATGCAGGGCAGAAATCACACGAACGACATCCGCGTTCACAAGGAATTCAGGCAGGACACAACAACGAGGGTGCATCCGAATATTGCGAGGACCGTCTGGTGAGAAACCTCCTCGCCCGTAAGGGGAGACTACGGGGAATAGCAGCACATCCTGCGCATACTCCCTTCGCACGAGCGGGACATGAGATGCCGCCTACAGGAAGGGCTGTTGTCTGCGAGGTTATCTTCCTATCGATATTCTTGAGGTATTTCGCCGGCAGGAACACTCAAAGCGCCGTGTGAGTGCGTTGACGATGTCGAGTTGTTTCGGCAACCGAAGGAATGGCGGAGAGGGAGGGATTTGAACCCCCGATACCCGTAAAGGTATGTCCGCTTTCGAGGCGGCCCGTAATCCGTCGATAAACCATTCTACGTCAATGGCTTAGAGTTTTGAAGGGTGCAGTAAGGGTGCAAATAAGAAACTCGCAGCCATTTTTCGTCAGGGATTTTCTCGAAAGCAACTGCCGACTTCGCCCGCGGGGCGCCGCTTTCGGCTGGGTGACAGCTCTTCGTCGCGCGTTTGCGCGAAATCGAAAGCTGAACAACAATTTCCAGCGCAGAGAGCAGGATTCATGGCACGCGGACGTGCGCGTTACCAAAGAGGCCGGGTGGTCGCGACCAAGGGCGGGGGCTGGGAGATCCATTACAACGTTTACCTGACCGATCCCACAACCGGTAAACCAAAGCGACATCACCGGAGCCGCGTCGTGGGCTACAAGCCGAAGATGCACCGGGCCGACGCCGAGAAGATCCTGGCCGCGGAACTGACCGGCATCAACGGCGGTCCAGTCACCCGAGCGGCAGACGGGACCATCACATTTGGCAATTGGATGCGGAATTTCTACATCCCCATGCGCGGTGCCAACTGGCGGGACGCAACGCGCCGCACAAACCTCGACTACCTCACCAGTCATGTCTATCCAGCCCTCGAACACGTCGCGCTCAAAGACGTCACCAAGTTTCAGGTGCAGATGCTGCTCAACCGGCTGGCTGCGGAAGAATACTCGTACACGGTTGTTTATCATGTGCGCGATCTGATCAAAGCGGCCTTGGCGGAGGCCTTGGACCAGGAAGTCCTGGAGCGAAATGTCGCGCGCAAGACCGTCATTCCCGAGATCGAGGAATCCGACAAGCCGGTGCTTCCCGTCGAGATGTACGCCAAGCTGCTGGCAGGTCTTGATGACATCCGTGACCGCGCCATCTTCCTGATTGCATGTTTCTGCGCCCTGCGACCGAGCGAACTCTTCGGGCTGACCTGGGGATGCTGCGCTGGCAATGTGTTTACTATCGTGAATACCGCGTGGCGTGGCCGCCTGCAGCGCAAGAAAATCAAACGCAAGAACCGCTACGGACGCACCAATTGCAGGCTGGTCGCTATCCCCCAAGCCGTGCGCAAGGCTATTGAGTTGTGGCGAGCGAAGTGCCCGAACCCGGACGCAAGCGCCCTCATGTTCCCGGGGATGCAAGCTCGGGCACGAAAGCCACTGGCGACACCGATCCATTCGGACAATTGGCTACGCTTGCGCCTGTACCCGGTCGCGAACAGACTGGGAATCGCATTTCATCCTACGTTTCAGGTGCTCCGGAGGAGTTTCTCCACGCATGGCAAGAAGGAAGCACACCCGACCGAGATGCAGGCCCAACTCGGACACAGCGACATTCGTACCACCCTGGACATCTATACGCAGATTTCGGACCCGGAAGTAGCCAGGATGGTGAACCAAGTCACAAACCGCATACTTGGCTTGGGTGAGGAGGTTGAGCCGGGCTCAGTTCAGTGAGATGGGCGGGAAATTCGAAGCCAAGAGCTCCCCTGATAAGATAAAAGCGAAACTGGTGGGCGCGGAGAGATGGCCGAGTGGCTGAAGGCGCGCGCCTCGAAAGCGTGTATACCTTTACGGGTATCGGGGGTTCGAATCCCTCTCTCTCCGCCAGACTTTAAGCACAAGACTGACGCCGTCGTTCAAGCAGGGAAGTCCGCTTTCATCAGGTGTTCCCTGCCATCGTCGGCTACCGAAACCGGTTCGGTTAGAACGCTGCCCTGTCAGGTATTCCTACTTTCCCCTCCATCAAATAATCACGTAAGCCTTCCGGTGGTATCGCGGTGGGGCTTGCGAGAAGCCCGTCTGTTTCGGGGCACCAAAAAGCCCTCCGATCCAATAGCTCCGAAACCGGCAACTCCAAACGTCTGGACCCAGTTTTCGATGCTTTCGATCACGCTTCCTTTCTGCATCTTGCTCCCCTCTCTTAGTTCGAGATGTCGACTCCGTAGCGCTCTTGATCCTAAGAGCCCTACCACTCTCGGGCTGAACTTGGAGAGGGTGAATCGGAGGAAAATCTCGGGTTCGCAGGAACGAATGTCTGTAATCCCGCGGCAGTGATCGCCAGCCGGGATAGGAGACAGTCCAACTGCATGACGAAGAAGGGAAGAGGTTGTCTTCCTTTGCGACCCATCGGCTAGGTCCTTCTCGATACCGTCGCAAGGTTAGCAACCGAGATTTGGCTCAACAACTTCTTCGGCTAGGGAACCGCAGCATCGACGCTGGCGAATTTGTCGGCATACCGTAAAATATCCTCGAATGGGTCAGGCTCCAGACGTTTCTGCAAATTGGGAAGCGGGTCATGCTAGACCCTTCACAATCCGTTTTGCTGACCGTGGATCGGACCTTACCATCGATATAAGCTTGCGCCCCAGGTCCAGCCTGCGCCGATGGAAACGAGCAAGAGAAGATCGCCTTCGCGAAGGAGACCGCGTCGGTTTACTTGGTCCAGGAGCAACGGAACTGTAGCTCCAGCGGTGTTCGCGAACGACTCCAGGTTCGTTTGGATTCGGGAAAAAGGAACGTTGAGTACTTCGGCGATGCGCTTGAGGACGCGAGCAGTGGCTTGGTGCGGAACGATCATCGAGACATCTTCGAGTCCCAGCCCGTTTATGCGGAGAATCTCCTGAATACATTCGGGTACCGCGGTTGTAGCCTTTTCGTAAACCGCTTTACCGTTCATTGTGAAGTAGGCGTCCCCAGGGTAGACTGTGAAATCATTCATCCCCTCGCCCTCGGCGAAGAGAATGCTTGAAAAGAGCCCATTCTTCAGATCATTCCTCTCGAGCACCACGGCACCGGCGCCGTCTCCGAAAATGACGCAGTCGCGGCGGTTCCAGTCCGTGACCTTGGAGAAGGTATCGGCGCCGATCACCAGCGCACGCTCATACATACCATTCTGGATGAATTGGCCGGCGATCGTGATGCCATAAACAAACCCGGCGCACACCGCCGCCACATCGAACGCGGCGCAGCGGTTGCGAATGCCCATTTTGTTCTGGGCAATGCATGCCGAGGAGGGCATCTTGCGGTCGGGTGTCGCCGTGGAAACGATGATCAAGTCAATGTCGTTTGGTTCAAGCCCCGCCGAAGCGATTGCATCCAGCCCGGCACGGGCAGCCAGATCCGACGTGTATTCGTCTGGTTCAGCGATATGCCGCTCGCGAATCCCCAACTTCTCGACGACCCACTCCGGAGAGTCTGGCAAGTTTGCCATTACTTCTTCGTTGGTCAGAATCTTGGACGGAACGTAAGAACCGGTGGATTTGATGCAGACACTATCAAAGTGGCTATTTCCACTTTTCATTCCCCCCTCCACATGATCAAGAACCAAGGCTTGTATCGTTCCAAGCGGTGTCCGCCGCTGGTGGGATGAAACTCATGGCTCGCTCGGCAAGCGCAGTAATGGTCAGGCTCGGATTAACGCCGAGGTTGGCCGCCACTACCGATCCGTCGCAAATGTACATGTTCTTGTAGTTGAAAACGCGATGGTGTGAATCCACGACGCCGTGGGTGCCAGAATCTGCAATGACGCAACCTCCGATGCAGTGAGCCGTGCTCGGAACATTGAAGAGGATCTCCGGAAGCATGCTCATGGGCACCCCCCCGGTCAACTTCGCGAACTTCTGGGCAAACTCATTCGCCTTAGGAATGTAGGTAGGGACTTTCTCGCCCCGGCTAACAAGAAACTTCCGGAACGGCCAGAACCAGGGACGTTGCCAGCGCATCTCAATCTCGCCATCGAGTGCCTGCATGCAAAGCAGAATCACGAATTCTCGCGCCCAGCCCAACGGTTGCAGTACGCGCACGGTCCTAAACGGGTGGCGTAGCAGAGAGCTGGCGACATTCTTCAGCCAGAGCGCAATCCGCCTCGGCCCAGGTTGGCCATTCGTCAGGATCGTGGTCAGGAGGCCCATGGCATCGGAGCCACGCGGATATCGGACAGCTTCAATGTGGGTGTGCTGGTCAATGTAGATGCCCGAACCGATGGCTACGCCCTGCGACAAATCTTCACGGTAACCCGGCATGCGTACACCGATCAGCGATTCGGAATTAGTGCGCACATGTTTGCCCAGCTGCTGGCTGATGGCCGGCAATGAACCATTCTCTTTGAATTGAAAGAGCAGTTCCATTGTGCCCAGGGAAGATGCGGAGAAGACCACCCCACGGCAGGTGAAGCGCCGCGACTGTCGGCGAATCCACGCGGTGGAATTCACGGTGCGCACTTCGTATCCGGCGCCACCATCACTCACCGCACCCAGTGGTTTAACGCTCACCACCTGGGTTTCAGGAAAGACGCGTGTGCCGTGCTTTTCCGCCAGATACAGGTAGGTGAGATCCAGGGTGTTTTTCGCGCCATGGCGACAGCCCATCATGCAGCCACCGCAGGCGATGCAGGTGGTTCGCTCGGGGCCTTCTCCCCCGAAGAATGGATCAGGGATGATCTGGTTGCCGGGTTCTCCCTGCTTGGGCTGAAAGATGCCCACTTTCGTGCGGTAAAACGTGTGCCCGCATCCCACGGCCTCGGCAATGTTCTTCAGGAGATGGTCGGCAGATCCGAGGATCGTGTTTTCAGTGACTCCCAGCATTCGCGCGGCAGTTTCATAGTGCCGTGGCATCTCCGCCTTCCAATTAGCCAATCCCGTCCACGAGCCCGTCTCCCACACTTTCTCCGGGGAAGAAAGCAGAGTACAGGCGTAGGTAATGGACCCGCCACCTACAGCACAACCATGCAGAATGGTCACGTGCCTAAAGAATCGCATATTGAAAAAGCCACGCAGGCCCAGGTTGGGACGCCAAAACCAGCGATGGATGGACCAACTGGTGCGCGGCAGAGTGTCTGGCGTCCAGCGTCGACCCATCTCCATGACCGCGACTTTATATCCCTTCTCCACCAGCCGAAGGGCGGAAACACTGCCGCCGAAGCCTGAACCGATGACGATGAAGTCGAAGTCGAATTGGTTGTCGCAGTGTGCCATAAAATCCCAACAGGGAAGCGGTCCCTGATTCAGCACGGAACCGGTCTCCACCGGCGATGCACTGTCGAAGTAGTTGGCCGGGATCTTTAAGGGAATCGGCGGATCCGGCGGCGGAGCGGCGACCACGGTTCGCACGATATTGTCTGCATGTTGCCACAAGCCGTGGAAGACTTGCCCTTCGGTACAACCACCGCCGGTGTAACGAACTCGGAGTTGGTTCCAGCCACTAAGGTCGAATGACGCGCAAGGGATGACGATCACAGACCGGGTGTCGAGTCGAAGCCCTGCACGCAGCGCTTTGAGGGCGCTCTCTTTCCCGCTCCAAAGCAGCGCCAGGATCCGATCCCGGTCCGCCGCAGACGCGCGCGCAACCAGCGCTTGCTCTTCGATGGTGAAATAGTCGGCGACAAAAGCATCGCTACGCGGCTCGACGATTTCCAGATCACAACCAATCTCCACTCCGGAGATCGCCACGGCACAAGCCGCGATACCGGAGCGGTGGCTGAGTGAAATAGTGACCGCTGCCGGTTGGTTGTCGAAAAAGACCTCGGGCGCTCCGGACGGCGCCGGGCGTATTTCAATTTTCTTAAGGGCCTGAACATGAGCAGGCACATTCAGGGTAAGGGACAGGGCGCATTTCGCCGTCCAGCGCCCCAGTCGCCAGTCGTTGCGGCGCTTCGCAAAGCGCATGCTGTTCAGGCAGACCGTTTCCATTGCGCTCAGCCAATCATTTTCCGCTGGTACATCTGCTTCGGTTTGTTCCAACCAATAAACGTTCATCCAATTCACCCTGGAGGAGACTAGGCCGCTTCCCTCATCCTGGTTCCCGACTTTGCGGATTTCTCCTCTCTTCCGATACCGCGTTCGACCGCATCGATGAGATATGGCCGCAGGTTGGCGGGCGGAATAATGTAATTGAGAGCACCCACGTCGAGAGCCCGTTGCACAGTGTGTACACGGTCAAACTCGGCGGCCAACTCGCCCAGCTTCTCGGAGTGTACGAGTTTGAAGAGTTCGTCCCACTGGGCGCGCAACCGACCTTCCTCTGCGCCCCCAGCCTGGGCCATCGCCTGGCTCAGCGGCTGCAGGCGGGCATCTTTGCGGGCCCTGGCTTCAACCTCGCCGGCGAAAACCACGGCTGCCGCCGGAGCACCGCCGATCACCGAGGCATACGTTCCCTCCAAGGCTGCCACTTCGACGCTTTCATTCAGCGCCCGCGAGAAAACCACGTAGGCGCCTCCGTGATAGCGCGAGATTACGCAAAAGACGATGGGACCTTTGAAGTTGATCACAGCTCTCCCGATCTCGGCACCGTACTCAAGTTGCAGCCTGCGCATCGACTCCGGGGAACCGTCAAAGCCCGACAGGTTGGCCAGGACCACCACCGGTCGATTGTTGCTCGCCGCGTTGATCGCGCGCGCGATTTTCTTGGAGGATTGCGGGAAGAGCGTGCCGGAAGTCCATTGCTCCGGCCCGTCGGCGGGAACAAATCCTAACCGGGGCAGGGGCCGGGATTCGATGCCGATCAGACAAACTGGATAGCCACCGAGATCGGCATCCCACACGACCGCGGTCTCCGCCGCGCGCATGCCAGCCCAGCGCTCTAGTGGAGCGTGGTCCTGGTCGATGACGGCCATCATCACTTTGCGAATATCAAAGGATTTCTTGCGCCCAGGATTAGTCTCGTCCGACAAAATCTCGCCGATCAGTTCGAATCCCTCTTCGCCATTGGTGTTCCTGCCGAGAGGATAGACTTGCACGTCTCGATTAAAGGGATCGGCCGTCGCGGCCCGCCGCGGGAAACGCTCGCCCGGAGCCACGTAAGTGTGATCATAGTGGCGCAACAGAATGTGGCAGGCTTCATCGATATCGCGTGCCCAGTACTGCGCCTGGCCGTTGATACCCATGATGCGATCGTAACCGCCGATTCCTTGATTGTCCTCGGCCGAGATGCTGCCGGAGAACTCCAACGCGCGCTTGCCCGTCAGCACCATCGCCGCTTTCGGCGTCATGATCAGAATGCCCCGAGTGTGCATGAGCATGGTGGCCTCGGCGTTCCAGTACGGCTGCGCGCCGACGTTAATTCCGTTCACCACCACATTTACTTCCCCGCCGGCTTGCGTGAACTCCACCAAGCCCCGCAGGACGCGGGCAATCCAATCCATGTTTTCCACTCCGCTGTCCATCGAGATCTTGGCGCCGGCCGAGATGGGGAACCATTCCAGGGGAACACCCTTCGCTTGGGCCAGATCCAAAGCTGCGAGGATGAGCCGGCACTCTGGTTCGGCTATAGCGCCCAGGTCCTTGCTCGGATCTCCCAGCATGAGAACGCGTGTCATGCCCTCGGGATACCGGGTGGTAAAGTTGCGGATGATACCAACGATGATGTTGGCTTTATTTTGACCATAGGGACGATCGACAGCGACTAAACGGCCTTCCGAGTCAAGGTCGTGCTCGACAAAATCGCCGGCGGGAAATTCTGCCCGCGTGTGTTCCGGAGCGGGTGTAAGCATTTTGACGATTTCGTAAGGATAGATGAACCCGCGCTGGCGCATGCGAACGACTTTCTGGTCGTATTCGGCCAGCGGTCTGATTGGTTGTAGTTTGTCCGCGAGTCGGAAGGTGGTAAGCATACCGCTGCCGCCTGGGCTCGAGATGCGCACCACCATGTCGCGCAGCTCGCCGGTCGCCGGATGGGGAATGCGGACGCGCACCACCACCTGTTCCAACCCCAGGCCTTCGGTTGCAGGCGCAAGTCTGCGCACAAGATCACGCAATTCATCCCGCCCAAGATTGAACGGCGGCCACACGTTGAGGAGTATGCGATTCCAATGGAGGCGTTGATGGATCGGCCGCCGCGACTGGAATAGCCGGATGCCGGCCATCGCTTCCGTTAACATGCGCTCCAGATGCGGCAGTTGCACGATGCGACCAGTCTTATCTCGCACCGGAGTTACGTCGCGCACTTCCGCGCACGCGAACAACCGCTCATCCTTCGGGTTATCGCGGGCAACGGCGTGGATCAGGTAGACATCTTCGACGGACGGCAGGCGGTCGATCTTGAAATTGCTAAGCCGCCAGAGATGCAACCGTTTTCCCATCATGGGGTGGATTCCGCGGTAGAGCTTCTCCTCTTCATACCCATTCCCGCTGGGGCGATAGGTGAAATGCATGCCGGCCATACCCTGGCCGTGACCGGTGCCGGCGGCTGTCACTACAATGCGCCGGATAGAGCGCGGGAAGCCAGCCTGGTTGAGCACGGTGTGCACTTCCTGCTGCGTAGCTTCCGGGTCGCCCAACCTGCCGGAATGGAAAACGTAAAAATCGATGACGACGTCGTGGTCTGCCGGGACTTCCGCGATCATTGGAAACAGTGTCCGCGCCGCCTCCGCGAGCCGGGAGTACTCAGCGTGGGTGGTGAACACGTGAATGCGCTTCCCCTCATGATCGTACTCCGCCGATGCGCAGCACTGTCCGTCCACAGCCACGGAGCGAAAGTTCGTGAGCTTTCGAATCCGGTAATACCGCCAGGTAAGCGCCTCCAACATCAATTTGCGCATGGCTTCGTCAGCGGTTGCGAGCCGGCCGGAGATTAGATTGAACAGCGGCTGCGGACATTCGACCAACGCGCGGATTCTCTCGAAGCGGTCCGCAGCATCGGGATTGACAGCCATATAGGCGAGGTGTTCCTCCATTTGCTCGTAGACCTGCTGACGTGCCCGCTCAAACAGCGGTTGGTCGAAGTACCGATAGCGCACTTCCCGAGCCAGGTCGGTGATCGCAGGAAAGAGCCCCTTGGTCATGGAGGCCATCCGGTCGAGGAGTGTCCGAAAGGACTCCTCAGCGTGCGGCGACAGCGTCTGGACCTGCCGCAGACGCCGTTCGAGGACGCCCACAACAGGGGCGACTTGCTGCTCCACGCGTTGATGCGACTTGTAGATCCAGAGCAAGCTCTCTTCTAGTTCAGGGGAGCGTTCCAGCGTCTGCACACCGTAGTGAGCGAGCGCACGTTGCAGCGCACTGACAAAGGTTGGCGGGAGTCCTTCACCACGCGTCTCCAGCATGCGCAAGTAAGAAAACAGATAGGCCTCGGCGGTGGGCTCTTCACCGCTGGCCCGATGGTTCACCTCCGGCTCGCGTTGGAACAGGGAACGTATGTCCACAAAAATGTTGAGGATCTCATCTTCGCGCTGTCTTACTTCCTCGCTGTCCACCGGGCAATTCTCGCTCCACTCGGCGAGCAGACGCGTGGTGTGCTTGGGATCGACGTCAAAGCCCAACATGAGCTGGCGCAGTTCATCCAGGCTCTGATAGCTGCTGGCTAACGTGGCTTCTGCGGTTCCATCCGACGCAAGCGACGTGCCAAAGACCACTTGCTCCGCGGCCGCAACCGTGTCTCCACCGGCGTCGGGATCGATTTGCAGGAGCGGGGCTCCAGTGTCCACCTGAACGTTGGGTATGGCCATCACTTGCCGAACTCTTCCGGAAAATGGAGCCACGACTTGCGTCTCCATTTTCATGGCCTCGAGCACAGCCAGGCGGTCCCCAACCGCAACCGTGTCGCCCGGTTTGACGAGAATGGAAACCACTACCGCCGGCGCCGGCGCGTGCACCACGCCCCCGTCGTCTCGATCAATCTGGTGCGACACACCGTCCACCTCGATCCTGTAACTGATCCCCTGGACTACGGAGACGACACGAAAACGCCGTCCGAAGACGGTGAGCCAACATTCGAACTGACCCAAACGGTCGATCTGGGCATCGATGCGCGCCCCATTGACCTCCACACGGTATCGCTGAGGGCCGAGGCGATAGGTCTTCGGCGAGTAGCAATGGCCTCGATAGCGTAGTTCCGCAGTCAGGCCTACCTCACAGCGGACGTGCGGCCGCCCGCGCACCGCCGATGCATAAAACTGCGTCTGCTCCACGGCTAACTGGGCATCGTAGGTCTCGATCGCGGCTTGAACCAGAGCTACGTCGGCGTAACGCCTAGAGATGTGCTCACCGGTCGCCGCCAAGTGGTCTAGCCATCCAACATGTACTTCTCCACGCTGCACCTCGGGGCGGCTCAGCAATTCCAGCAGAAACGCTTTGTTGCTGGCACCGCCCTTGATGACGACAACGCTCTCGCGCAGCGCCCGCTGCAGACGGGAAAGCGCTTCCTTCCGGTTCTTGCCGTAGGCGATGATCTTGGCGATCATCGAGTCGAACTCCGAGGGGATGGCATCGCCTTCCGCTACTCCGGTGTCAATGCGCACTCCCGGCCCTGGCAGAATCCTGAACCGCTCAATAACGCCCGGAGCCGGAGCAAAGCCGTTGTCCGGATCTTCCGCATTCAGCCGCACCTCGATGGCATGGCCGGTGGTGCGCGGCGGTTCGCCTTCCAGGCGGCCACCACGCGCGACGTGGATCTGAAGTTTCACGAGATCGAGCCCGGTCGTGCATTCGGTCACCGGATGTTCGACCTGCAACCGGGTATTCATCTCCATGAACGAGAAGCGGTTGGTTTCCGGTTCGTACAGGAATTCGACCGTGCCGGCGTTGTGATAGCCCGCCGCTTGACTCAAGCGCACCGCCGCCTCGCGCAGCGCCCGATCTTGCTCTGGAGAAAGCGCCGGCGAGGGTGCTTCTTCGAGGATTTTCTGGTGGCGTCGCTGGATGGTACAGTCGCGCACGCCGGCGGCCCATGTCGTCCCGTAGTGGTCGGCAATAATTTGGACCTCGATGTGACGCGCGCCTTGCACCAGTTGCTCCATGAAAACGGTTGGATCCCCGAAGGCCTTGAATGCCTCGGCCCGGGCGCTCGCAAAGGCTTGCGGGAGTTGGTCAGCCGAACGCACCAGACGAATCCCGTGACCGCCGCCTCCGGCCGTCGCCTTAATAAGGAGGGGATAACCCAGACGCTCAGCATGAGCCCGGGCGTCCTTGAGCGTTTCCACCGGCCCATGGCTCCAGGGCGCTACTGGTATCTGCGCCTGCTCGGCCAATCGTTTCGAGGCGATCTTGTCGCCCACGCGCCGCATCATATCGCCATCCGGGCCGATGAACACGACGCCCAACTCGTGGCAAAGATCGGCGAATGCAGCGTGCTCGGCCACAAAGCCCCATCCCACCCAGACCGCGTCCGCGCGTGCGGTCGCCAGCGCGCGTTCGAGCCGGCCATAGTCGACGTAACTGCTCTTAAGCTGCTGAGTGTTTGGATCGAGTACCTGAGCGGGACCGAGACACACTGCCTCGTCCGCCTCGCGCACAAACATGCTATGGCGGTCAGGCTCCGTAAAAAGCGCGATGGTGCGCAATGATGTGCCGTGCTCCTGATTGAAATCGCGGGCTGCGTGGATGAAACGCATGGCGGCTTCGCCGCGATTCACGATGGCCACGCGTTGAAATTCGTGTTTCATAGGTCCCCGATCCGCAGATCGTCAGGACAAGATCGTCAGGACAATCAATTCATCTTCTTCATGCGGCGACGGCTTCCAGTGACATCGCAGCCTGTAGTGCCTTCAACCGCTCGGCATCCACCGCGTTCGGAACCGCTACCGTGCGGTACCCGCTGAGTTGCAAGTAGCGGTTTCCTTTCGCATCCACAACCTCCGCATCGAAGTTGCCGCGAACCTGTCGAAGTGACCACGGCGTATAAGCGAGTGTCGGCCGATCCGGAGCCGGTAATAAAATGATGAAACGCGATCAATGTGCTGCGGCAGACCCATGCGGCCCTGCGCGCCCATCTCCCAGACCCCGGCAGTCTGGAAGCAAAGCTCGATCAGACGCGGCGCCATAAGCGTCGGCAGTTCGGACGGCATATGGTTTGCTGGCAAGCCTTTCGCCATCAGCCCGACAATCCGGTGTCCGTCCCACCACGCCCGTTCCATAACCTGGTATGCGGGCCCGTGGAAGTAGAGGCGATAGATGTCGGCAGCTTCGATGATGTGTCCGTCAGTCAAGCACAGCGCTGGCACGGTCTCCGCTTTGGGCGTCTGCTTCGTGAGCCGCACCCGGCCGTGAAGTGCGTTGTCACTTGTGGCTCGGCCTGATTGGGGAGCGACCGGCGGCCGGTCAAGCGACAGTCCGCCAGCAACGTGTCGCGCTCCGGATGGATGACTGCCTCGACCGTCACTGTGCGCGGTTCCTTCCGTAGAACTTGAACGGCGCGAGGAAATTTACGTCTTCGATCGCCTCGACATGCCAGCCGGGAAGCAGGCACAGTGCAGCTTCGGCAAACGCCTCGATGCCCATGACCCCAGGCAGCACCGGTGTGCCGTCAATTTGATGGTCGTGCAGGAACGGTTGAATCGCCGGGTCCAGCGTGGTCTCGATTTTGAGGCCACTCTGCAGCCCCACGCTTGCGATCTTGCCGATCGATTGGTCCTTGTCCGGATCGCGTCAGGGTTTCCGCTGCTGATGTGTCCAGTCCGCCTGTGGCATCCCATTCGTTCAGCAGGACGCCGAGACGCTGGCCGATGACAATTTCACCGCGTGTCCCTCCAGCGGTCAGTTCGCGGCGAATCAAAGGAATCCCCGCCTCCGGCGGCAGCATGTCGATGCCTGCCAGTTCCATCATCTTAGGGATGGAGCCGCGCGTGGCCATGCCGATGCCGCCCCATGCCGTCCAGTCGATGACGATGCCGCGCGTAGCCGGACGGTTGGTGCGGAAGCTCGACGTGATCTTGCACAACAGATCGTTGGCCGAACTGTAATCCGTTTGTCCGGCGTTGCCGAAGCGCCCGGCAATCGAACTGAACGCCACCGTCGCCCCAAGGGGCATGTCGCCGATCGCATGCAGAAGATTGAACCAGCCGTCGCTCTTGACGTCGAAGACCAGATCGAATTCGCGCGCATCTTTGTCCGGCAAGAAGTGGCTGCGCTCGGTGCCGGCGGCGTGCAGGAGCACGTCGATGCGTCCGCTGCGTTCGCGCACTTGCTGGATGATTTTGGTCACAGCATCTGCATCCGTGAGGTTGACGCTGAAATAATGCGCTGTACCGCCGGCGGCTCGCACCGCGTCGATCGCGCTTGCGGGCTGCTTGTGCTCGCTCCAGCGCCGCCAGCTCTTTTTCCACCAGGGCCGGCGTGGCGCGCTCGCCGCGTGCCTGAATGCGTGCGAACAGATCGCGCTTGAGGCCGTCCTTGTCGCTCACGAAGCGCTTGAGATCGGGATTCTCGGGATCAGGCTCCGGCACCAGATCGAGCAGATAGAACGTGCCGCCGGATGCCGTCGCCAAATCGGCGGTGATGGCCGAGACGATGCTGCCGGCCGCGCCGGTGACGAGGAAGACAGTGTTGTGGTCCAGAGTTAGACCGGGTTGGCCATCGGCTGCGGGCTGTTCTTGCAGCCCGACCGTCCAGCGCAACCCTTCCTTGTAGCCGATTTCGACCGCGCCAGGATCGCGCAGGGTTTCCTCAATCAGCATGTCGGCGACTTCCGATGGCTTTCGTTCCGCTTCAAAGTCGACCGCCTTGACCAGAGCGTCCATCCGCTCTCGCTTATAAGTTTTGGTGAAACCCGTGACCGCACCGCCTAGCGGGGCGTCCGCTCCGGCCTCATCGTAGCCGTGCTGTCCACCCAGCCGCGTCGCCGACACGAGGAACGTGCCCGGCGCCGCGATCTGCTCGTACAGGGTGCGCATGGTGGTGTAAAGCGATTTCACTCGCACGCGCAGGGCTTCATGCCAGCTGGCGAGATCCATTGCATAAGCTCTCCCTCGTTGTCCAGCGCGGGCAGCCAGTACACCCCTTGCACCGGACCCGCAGCCAGCCAGTTCTTGAGGCGATTCTGCAACGCGTCGGCATCCAGCGTCTCCTCGATGCGCAGAACTTCGACGCCCATCGTCTGCAGCCGTTGCGCCAGCGCGTCTGCCACGCCAGACCTGTCGGGCATGATGACCACTCGGCGGCCGGGGCGAGCGTCACACCCGTTGGCTTGCAAATGGCAAGTGGCGGACGCAAGTTGGGAACAGGTACGCGGCGTGGAATGCGATTGGCGGCGTCGAAACTGGCGGCAGCCGGACGCGCAATGGCAATCGCCTTCGAAGGCGAAGATGCAGGTGCCGCTGGTTTCTTCTGCGCTTCTGGCTTCTCTTGCACCGCGAAGGGCTTCCAGCGGCGCTTTGGCAAACCAGGCTGCCGGTCGCGAGCGAACTTGATCACGTGGGCCAGGGTTGGGAATTCGCGCAGCTTGAGATTCTCATCGCGCGGTATGTTATATGCCGCTCGAACGGCGGCGAACATCTCTGCCTGTTTGACGGTGTCGATGCCGAGGTCCGCTTCGAGATCGAGATCCAGGTCCAACATGTCTTTGGGATAGCCCGTCTTCTCGGCCACGATCTCCAGAACTTTTTCTTTGATCGCGTCGTCCGTGGTCGCTTGGGCTGCGACGGGTGGCGGGATGGCCCGGTTGGCTCACTGATAGGCGCCGCTGATGGACGGCAGGTGCCCAGCCAAGTCCGGACGCTTTTCATACACGAACCGGATCACGTGCGCCAATGTGGGATAGTCTCGCAGTTTGCGATTCTCGTCGCGTGGAATGCTGTAGATCTCGCGGATGGCCGCGAACATTTCCGCCTGTTTGACGGTGTCAACCCCGAGATCGGCTTCGAGATCGAGATCCAGGTCCAGCATGTCTTTCGGATAGCCGGTCTTCTCCACCACCAGTGCGAGAATGCGTTCCTTGACCGCTCGGCGCCGCTGGTGTGATTCGCGCGGGAGCTGATTTCTTAGCTACCATAGGGATATTAGGCGTGGTGAGTTTGACTTCTTCCTTTGCCGCCGGGGCGGCAGCCAGGTCGGGTCGGTTCTCATACACGAACCGGATGACGTGCGCCAGTGTCGGATAGTCGCGCAGTTTGCGATTCTCATCGCGCGGAATGCTGTAGATCTCGCGAATGGCCGCGAACATCTCGGCCTGCTTGACCGTGTCCACCCCGAGGTCGGCTTCGAGATCGAGATCCAGGTCCAGCATGTCTTTCGGATAGCCGGTCTTCTCCACCGCCAGAGTCAGAATGCGCTCCTTGACCGCGTCGGCGGCAGCTTGATTCGTGGAAATCACCTAGGCGCCGGTGGCGTGATCTTGACTTCTTCCTTGGCTTCGGGTATTGCGGCGATCGGAGTCGCACTGGCCAAATCTGGACGCTTCTCATACACGAAGCGGATGACGTGCGCCAACGTCGGGTAGTCGCGCAGTTTGCGATTCTCGTCGCGCGGAATGTTGTAGATCTCGCGGATGGCCGCGAACATCTCCGCTTGCTTCACCGTGTCGACCCCGAGGTCGGCTTCGAGATCGAGATCCAAATCCAGCATGTCCTTCGGATAGCCGGTCTTCTCCACCACCAGCGCCAGAATGCGTTCCTTGACCACTGCGCCATCGCCAGCGACGACTTGAGAAGATGTCGCATGGGTGCCGGTTTCTCCGACACCACAGCGATTGTGGGCGCTGCAGGTTTGACTTCTTGCTTCGCCGTCGTTGGAGTTGCTGCCAAATCTGGCCGGTTCTCATACACGAAGCGGATCACGTGCGCCAAGGTTGGATAGTCGCGCAGCTTGCGGTTCTCATCGCGCGGAAT
>CAVZWK010000009.1:0-53605 GCA_963778995.1 Terriglobia bacterium | reverse complement strand
GAACGCGTGAAGCGCCTGACCGATGCGTTTGTGGATGGCGCAGTGGAGCGAGAAATCTATGACGAACGGAAAGCTGCTTGTCTTTTCGAAAAACGGACAATTGAAGAACAATTGAGAGACGCTCGCTTGGGATCGTCCTCTTTGCCGGATAAAGTCCAGAAATTCCTCCAACTTGCGGAAAGCGCATATTCCTTGTATCAAACGCCAATTGCTGAGAAAAGGCGCCGACTCCTCAAAAATCGTAACCTTCGAACTGCACCGCAGACCGAAAAAACATTCATTTTGCTTTTGCGGTTCCGTTCAACGAGATTGCAAATCGCACAATCGATACAGATGGTCGGGCTGCCAAGGGGGTACATCGAACTTTGAACGCATTACTCGATAAGCTGACAGCCTTAATCAAGGCATCGCCGAACTCGTTGCCCTCGTCGCTCCGGAAGATCCCTTCGAAGCAGAACCTACTCTTGAAATGAATTGATCTTCATTCTCCCCAAAAGCAAATCCCTCCGCTAGGGCTGTTCTCTTGCGCCTGAAGCTACAAACCCGCACCATCCCGGTGCGCATTTTGTGGATCGCGCAATACTTGTGCTCGTTATCGCCTCATATGTGTTCTCACTCTATGGCGTGGAACCGTTCCGATGGGGATTGAAGGCATAGCTCACTGCTCAGCCGTTGCCATTGTTTCGCCCTTCCTCGTGGAGTACATCCTCGAACCGTGGAAAGGACGGGTGCGCTTGAAAACATTAGCGTTCGTGAGCTGCGCTGGCAAGTTCTGGAGCCTCATCCTCCTCGCCGCCATTCGTGGAAATCGGATGGCGGAGGAGACAAGATCGGAAGCCGCGCGGTTGTTGTCATTGACGGCCAGCAGGTTCAGCCCGCTCAGAGCGGAGACCACCTTTTATGAGAAGACGATCCCCCTCCTACAACTCATGATGATCCTGGCTCGCAATTGCAATGGAGATCGGTGCAGGCTGCGCTCTACACGAAGTCTGGCGATTCCTACCAACAACACAACCTCCCTCAATAATGCTTCGCATTTGTCGACATGTGCATATGAACGCTCGTCGCTGAAGGAAGCCCTGCGAAAAAGTTTTGAATTGCCGTTTGATACGTGGGATCACCGGAACCGGATGGCGTGGTGCCAATCATGTTGGACGTTGTATACGTTCCATAGGTCCAGTCGAGCGTTGCCTCCCACAATTCCGCCGAACAAATAGTTTGCCACGAGCCCTGACATTGCTGTGTCTCGAGGGCAGAAGCAACGGAAGGTGTGCTGGAGAAAAGACGACTCCACCGGATGACGTGCCAGATGGATATCCTGGGATCTGAATAGTATTCATGGCGCATCCATTACCCACGCCTAGTGTCTGCCAGTTTCCCAGGAAAGTTTGCCAAATTCCATTAAACGTTGGATTGGAAGTGCCGCTTACAAAAACCCAAGGTGAGTTGCAAAATACACTACAGTCACCATTCGTACACGAAATTACACCCGTACCAGATGTTCCGATCGTGCCTATCACGAACTGCCCTGCCTGTGGCGAGCTTCCGGGGAATCATGGTTTGTAAGTGGTGAACCGGGACATTGGAAACGTCACGGAAATGCACCGCCCAGTTTTCCAAGGTGGAGGGAAATACCTGTGTGGGATAGGTTACGATATCGCCAACGCTGGCAGCTTGCATCCCCATTCCCAGCCCATATTGGCTTGCGAGTGAGGCCTCGATGTCTGGATAGCTATAATTCAGATTGGCCGGCGGACCGTGCTCGGTCGGACTGTCAATTGGGAAATACCAGTTCAGAGATTGAATGTAGTTGTACAGCGACGCAACGTAACCGGTGCCGCCGCCCGAAGAAGAGGGCCACATGGTCAGGTAGCCCTGATCGCTATAATAGGTTGGCGAAGTGGGATTGTATCCTGGAGGTCCTGGCCAATAGAAATTGTCGCATTGGGATCCGCCTGTGCGTCTACCGCACGCACAGTTTGGATAGTTCTCTCCCCACCCGACGGGCCAATCCGAATGTAGGCTATTGATTGGGCGATCTTCGGGCCATTGCCACATGAAGCGTATGTACATGCCGGCGAGTAGTGGAGCGCAATTGCCCGAATATAGGCTTTGGCAGCGGTAAGTATCGGATTCTCGTACATCACCGGATATCCGGAGTAGTTCAAGAACCCGCTTGAGTTTGACACCGTCATACACCCTGTAGCTGCATTCAGTTGATGAGCACCACCGAAGTTCCAGAGCCCGTGGTCATTTCCGCATGAGCCGGCAAAAGTGTCTGTGATAGGTGGAGTTTGACCTTGCCAACCGGTCCCAGAACCTTCGAGCCCGCCCATCCTTTGCATACCAATACGTCTTGCGGCGCACAATTTGGGCTGCAACTGCCAGGGCCGACCGAATTTGCGTAGTCTTGCGTAAAAACATACGCAGGAGTAGTTGGGATGCTGTTGTTAAAAACGTTGTTAGGTCCTACGTCTTGCGTTAATGAAAGAATCAATACGATCTTGCACGCCCTCCCGCCAGCACAGCCGCTAGCCCAAGCGCTGCTATTTATGAAGTCCATCAACCCGTTGTCGATCCAAGACCAGATGTAACAGTTACTACCACAACCTCCCGGTGTGTCATCCGCTTGACAGGGTCTGGATTGATTCGTCCCACAGTTGTCGACTTCGCCCCAAGGAACGCTCAGGCCGATGCCAGAAATGTGAGGCAATATGTTTGTTGTGAAGCACGAGAACTTGGTTGAGTTAGGGGGACAATTGAGGCATGGGACAGTCGTATTGTTACATTTCGTACCGTCCTTCCCATATAAGGCATCGGGTCCGGCGGGGGGCTGCCATGCTATCACAAGCGGAATTTGAGCTCCGCTTGTTACGCAACCGGCAAGGATGAGAAAAGCAAATGAAGGGAGACTGAAAGCCGCTCGCAAGATTGTCACCCCGTTCTGAATTCGATTCGGGACTGCCCCTTCCGGGAAGGGCAAAAAGACCCTATCGCAAGATAGCGGAAACATAATACATTGAGTAAGCTCTTGGAGGAGGTGAAAGATGAAGTTCCTCTTTGCGTTTGCGATTATCGCCGGTGTATTTGGATCGGCCTTCGGCCAAACCGAGACAGTCCTATACAGCTTTGGCGCGTATGCTGTGGATGGGATTGGGCCAACCGGCGGCCTCGTTTTCGATTCTGCAGGCAACATATACGGAACCACGAACGGTGGCGGCCAGTACTGCCAGACCGATGGTGGTTGCGGGACCGTGTATGAACTGAGTCCTTTGGTTGGCGGTGGATGGATTGAGACAGTTTTATACAATTTCTGCACTACAGGAGACCAGTTCACATGTCCCGACGGAGCTCACCCTTTTGCGGGACTAATTATCGACCAAGCAGGGAATCTTTATGGAACCACAGCAAGCGGAGGCACCGGGCAATGGGGAACAGTCTTTCGGTTAAGCCCAAGCCGAGACGGAAGCTGGACCGAGACAGTGCTCTGGGACTTTGCAAAGGGACTCGGCAATGGATATTTTCCCGGTTACGGAAAACTTAACATGGATACGCAGGGCAATATCTACGGTACCACAATCTATGGCGGAGCTAAGAATTTGGGCACCGTCTTTGAGCTCCTCCCGTTTGGGAACGGTATGTATTCATTTGCGATCCTGCACAGCTTCTCCGGCCTCGACGGGGCCACGCCGGATTATGGAGTGGCGATCGATACGGCTGGAAACCTCTATGGAACCACGGAGAACGGCGGACGCGGAAAATCGATCTGCTCTGCGGGCTGTGGGGTGGTCTACGAGCTTAGCCCGTCGAACGGAACCTGGCAGGAAACGACCCTTTATAAGTTCGATGGTGTTGTCGGAGAATATCCCTTCTCCCCCGTTTCTATCGATAGGAATGGAGCCCTCTATGGGACGTTTTTGACTGGCGGCGGAGGGAGTTGTTACCTCGGCACATGCGGAGGTGTATTCAAACTGGTTCCTCAGACTGGTAGCGGCGAGAAGAAGTATGTTTTCTATTTCAATGGAGGGCAGGCTGCCGGGAACCCAGAAAGCGGAGTTATGTTGGGAGGAGGCAACGTCATTTACGGAACCATCGGTCTTGTGGGCCCTGGGAATGTCTATATGCTCCAAGGCAGGAATGAGACGATTCTGCACAGCTTCTGCTCGCTCCCGAATTGCGCCGATGGTTCCGGTCCGACGTATGGCAATATCGTTGGTCATAACGGATCTCTTTACGGCGATACCTTTGGAGGTGGGCAGTACGGCTTTGGAGTAGTCTATAGCGTTACACCATAGATTCTTGACTTCCAGAGCTTCGAATTTTATTTACTCTGGTTTCGGCTCGTTCGGAGAGATCAGTTCTAAACTGATTACCGCCCATTTCTTCGTGTTGCATTTCTCTCATGTGCGTTCTATAGTGTGCGCGTCCCAGGAAAGCTCATGCGCTATAGCACACTGATAATTCCCTCTCTGCTTCTGTTGTCCTTAGTTCAGGCCAGCGCTCAAACTAGTCCAGTTACCGTCTCGGGCGTTATCCATAATCAATTAGGAACACCTGGAATTATACCGACGGTACAAGTTGTGGGCACCTGCGTGGGCACCAGTTACGCATACGAGTACGTTGGTGTTGACGCGGCGGGCGGAATGACTTTGCCAAGCTCCCCAAGCGCAACCGCGAGCGGATGTGCGTCGCTAAATACAACAACAACGTTTAACATTGTCTTTACGTCTGCGGTCACAGGGGCCACATCGTGTATCGTGTGGCGCACCCTACCCTCGACAGGGTTGTTAAAGGGGAAAGTGGGCTCTGTTCCCTGCGGCGGCGCGATATTGGATACTAATACCAACCTCGATGGCTCAGGCCCACCTGGTGGCAACACGACGGGAAGCATCGCTGCGGGCGGAACGGTTACAGCAATGAACTTTGTTGCGAGCGGGACCGGTGCAGGTACAAGTGATTGGGTGCAAGGTTCCGCGCTGTCGGCATGCTCGACCACTCAACCTCAACCCTGTATACAGCAAAATTCGTTCTTCATTTCGGCGAACTATCCCCTTCCAGCGACACCGTTTGGTTGGCTGTCTCCATCCGGCCCAAATAGTGCTAACAGCGTACTGGTTGTCGGGAATCCGGGAGGCGGTATCTCTTCGGCATTGAGTTATGGCTCGCTCACTGATACGAGCAACACGACACCAACAATTGTCACGGCAAACGGTCACACATTTTCAAGTAATCATATTGTCATGGCGGATAGTTCGGGCCTTAACTTGGCGGACTCAGGAGTTTCCTCGACGGCGCCGTCGTTCGCGACCAGCGTGACCGCCCCGACCGTAAACGCCACGACAGGGTATCAATTCAATGGGACCGCTATTCAGGCTTCAACGATAGAAGTGGCGTTCTGTTTGGGAAATGTTGGAACAACTGCAGGAACGTTCCCACTGTTGCCGGGCTCCGCAGTAGCGAACTGCAGTGGACCTTCGACCACGGCTGTGGAAGTACCGATGCCTTACACCTGTACGGCAAAAAATCTTTATGTTGTTGCAGGCACTGCGGGTAACAATGGGACAGGCAGCGGTGTTACGACGCTTTACAAGAACGGCAGCACCGTCACATCGCTGAAGTGTACATTGGGAACGGCCACGTCATGCCACGATACCACCGACACCGTTACATTGAACGCCGGTGAGACATGGTCGATTCGGACCACTAGCAATGGTGCAAGCGAGACACTTGCTAATGTTAGAGCATCCTTTCAGTGCCAGTAAGGCGAGGACTTCAAGAGCAAATATACAAAACGACTCGATCCGACCAGAACCTCACGAGATAATTTTGCTTGTTCTTCGGAAGATGTCCAGCGGCTACTTTCCGAATTCGGAGAAAAATCGTTGGCAGCTTGCGTGTTTTGTAGATAGAGTGCTTCGTGAACTGGGGTGAACCGGCGTAATCGGTCGTATTCGGCGGAATGCCTTGCACGGACGAGCCTTCATTCAAACACCAGCGCGTCGTTGACCGCATTCTTCAGATCCTGCTCCGAGCCCAAGTACCTTTCCGTCGTCAGAATCGACTCATGCCCCAGCAGAAACTGAATTTGCTCCAACTCCCCGCCCTTCGATCGGCATAGCTTCGCTGCCGTGCGCCGCAGATCGTGCGGCGCCAGCTCCCCGATCCCGACCTGTTGCGCGTACTCGCGCACCAGCTGCCACACCGCGCGTTCCGTCAACGCGTCCTCGCCCACCCGGCCGCTCGCCGCCACGCGCCGGAAGATCGGTCCTTTCTCAATTCCCGCCGTATCGAGCCACCCGTCGATCGCTTGCTTCACCCACAGCGGCACGGCCACCGATCGCGTCTTGTTTCCCTTCCCCAGGAAATCCAGAAACACCCAGCGGCCGTCGCGCATCGCCAGATGCTCGCAGTTCATCCGCGACAATTCCCCGCGGCGCAGGGCGCACGTAACCAGCACCGCCAGCAGCGCCCGGTCCCGCATTCCGCGAATGCTGTGCGGGTTCGGCGCCTGCAGTAATGTCCGCGCTTCTTCCCAGGCCAGCCATCGCCCCAGACGTCTGCCCTTTTGTTTCACGCCGGCGACCGTGACAATCGCCTGGGCCGTCGCGCTGTCCACGTAGCCACAGCGCTCGGCTTCGGTCGCCAGTTTGCGGATCGCCGCCAGGCGTTGATTGATGGTCGAAGGCGAGAACTTCATTTCCCCGAGCCAGGTGACGTAGCCTTGCACCGACTCGCGCGAGATCGCGCGGCCCGCCGCCCACTGAAAGAATTGTTCGAGGGCGTAGAGATAGGCTTGCCGGGTGTGCGGCGAGCGCACGGCATTCGCGACCAGCTGCTTCGCCCACTCGACCCGGTCTATATCCATGCCGGCCTCGGGCACCACCAGCACCAGGTCAGTCGCCAAGTGGTCCTCCCCTTCGCGAAAGAGGCGAATTCCCTTCCCACCGGCGCCGCGGCTCTTCGGGCACAGCTTGACCGGATAGGGCTGGACATCTTTTCGGTCATCATTATTAATGTCCATGACGGTCTCCCGAGGAAGCCCGAAGGGCGCGCTCAGGGGACCACCCAAAGAGGTGGAAGCCAGGAAGCGATCCGCCCAGGAAACGTCGACGACGACGATTTCTGGGTTTTCCCTCAGATTTTGGGGTGAGCACGGCCGGTTTTCCGGGATTTAGGGGCATACGGAAAAGAAACGTGCAAAATGTCCAAAAACAAGGTAGTACACCATAACGGACATTATAGGAAGTTACTCACATGGTTCGAGTGCCTGATCGGGCACTAACACCCTCAAAGAGATTTCTGCTAAAAATATCTCTGCGGACACACGTAAGGGACAGCCCACCAACCACATAACCCCCTTCCGGGGTCCGTCGCCGCAGAGGTGCGATCTTGCCGCCACAGCTCACCTGGCTTCACCGCCTACCCGACATTGTCGCTCAGATCAAGGGTCTTCCCTCCCCGGTCATCGATCGCTCCGTCGTCGAACAGATCTTCCAAGTTCAGCGACGCCAAGCCCACAAACTCATGGCCGAGTTCGGCGCCCACCAGCTCGGCAGCGGACGCGGACGCACTCTTGTGCTCACTCGCGACGAGCTCGTCGCCCGGCTTGAGGCCCTGTTCAACACTGAGGAATTTGAGCGAACACGGCTCCGGAAACAGAAGTTGGCTACTTCCCTGCTGGAAAGCCGCGAGCGCTTGAAGCACCGGCGCGTTGAGGTACGGGTTGATCCCCGACAGCGATCCCAAGGCCGCGAGGCATGGCCAGCGACCCTTCAGTTGAGTCCGGGCCGACTCCAAATAGACTTCACGAGTCCAAATCACTTGGCCGAGCAACTTGCCCTGGTCGCGGTTGCCCTCGAAGACGAATGGGAGAAATTCAGCGCGCCGGGGATTGCCCAAAGCAACCTCCAGCCTGCTACAACAACTTCCCAGGAAGCAATTGCCGTGGCTGAAATGTTCAGAGACCTCGAAATCCTCGAAGAAAAAAGCGAGGGAAAACTCGACCAAAAGTCTCATCCGGACGCAGCTAAAATGCGAACAAGAACCGGTACATAGCCTCCCCCACTATCGGTCGAGTCTCTCTCATTCTCGTTTCGATGACAAACCTTTGCCAAGAAGAGTGAAAGCGGTTCTTTAGGGCTCTTCCGCCTCTTCGAGATGTACTTGTCATAGGTTTCCGGTCGCGCTGCCTTGGGTATAGTGTTGACGATCCGTGTTCCAGTCATGTGGTTTGTGTGGCGTTTTCCCAAAACATGTCATAAGTTTTCACTTGAAGTCGAGATCGATAGGAGTTAGCATTGGCCCGCAAACCAATGAGGGAACACAATAGGCTGTACCGCAGTTCGCAAGTGGCCAAGATATTGGGTGTGAGTGTCAGAACCCTATATCGGATGCTCGCAGCCGGCCGGATTCCAGAGCCGATGCGAGAGGAAGAGAACGGGTACCGAGTTTGGACAGAGGTCGATATACAAGCGATTCGGGAGGCGCTAGGAAAATGATCAAGCTGGTCGTGAGCAATCAAAAGGGCGGCGTTGGAAAGACCACAACAGCGATAGCGCTGGCACGCTGCATGGCCGACCGCGGACAGAGAACGCTTCTCATCGATAGTGACCCGCAGGGCTCAATCGCGGTGACTTTACGCCTGAAGCCGGAGGCGTACATATCTGACTTTATTCTCAACAAGTTACGTCTGCCAGACTGCGTGGTAAAGGTCGCCGAGCGGCTCGATGTCCTTTGTGGCAATCGCGAAACGACTGCCATGGAACAGCGCATCTTCACCATGTATGGGCGCGAGCTAGTCTTCCAGAATGCCTTTCAGATGTACGAGGACAACTATGACGCCGTCATCGTTGATGTCGCGCCCTCCATTTCCCTGCTCCAGGCGTGCTCGATGGTCTTCTGCCAGAACGTTCTCATACCGATCTCGATGGATACATTGAGTGTGTCGGGTGCTGGAGCCACCATCTTCTCCGCTCAGAGCATCGGCGACAATGTTCGGGTCCCGATTCGGTCACTTGCGCTGCTTCCCACGATCGTCAACCGCAGCTATGGATTGACCGACGTTGTGATGAAAATGATAGAGCAGCTGAGCAAGGAGTATAAGATACCTGTTCTCAATGCGATACGGACTGACCAGAGTATTGGCAAGGCCGCCCGAGCCCACAAAATGCTCGTGGACTTGGACCCGCAAGGCAAAGCGCTTGAGGACTACGAAGCAGCAACTACCGCGCTGTTGCAGCTTTTCGGGGCTGACGGAGTAAAGGCAGACGCACTACAAGAAACGCCAAATGCCGAGAGGATCGCGGTCTAGTCGCAAGCAACCCGATTTTGATCCTAGTGAGCTTGATGATCTCATCTTCTCGCCCGCTGTAGGAACAGGTGTCGGCTCACATTTGATGGAGCGCACCCCTCCCTTCCCTGCCCCGATATCCGCGATGTCTCCTCTGGGTGATGCGCCTGAATCAACGCGTCCAGGTTCTGCTACTCCCACCATTGTGGTCATTCCTAATAAGTCCACAGTGGACACGGAGACTACTGTGGACACGTTCAACACGACCACAGTGGACGATACAGGCACGTCCACTGTGGAAGAGCGCAATCGCATCGCAGCAAAGCTAGAAGATCATTCGATTTACGGACATGCTTCGCCAACTGCCGTGTCGGATATAGCCACAGTGGACACGTCTGACATGACTACAGTTGTCACTCATGATAGGTCCACAGTGGTACTGCATAAAGATGCTACAGTGGACACGCCTGATACGACCACTGTGGACATGTCTACTGAAATTAGCAAGACCCATACAAAGGAGACGATTGCTGCCCCGGACACAATCAAGGTGGCTACTGTCGATGATATCAACGTGGCTACTGTGGTCACGTTCGATCCATCAGCTGCAAGGAGTACGCCGTCACCGGAGCCGTCGGCCAACGCTGACGCTTCGTCTTTGACCACTGTAGACGAGATTGGCCAGACTACTGTGGACACGCTCGACACGGCCACTGTGGTCACGTCTGATCGGTTCGACGAACACCACGCGCCGACAGTGGCTGAATCTGCCAGGAGCCGAAGTGCACGGATTGCGCAGTCGCATTCCGACTTGACTACTGTGGACACGTCTGATGGGGACACAGCCATCGGTCGGGAACTCAGCCGAAGATCTCCCGTCAACCTCTGGGTCACAGACGATGGCGATCTGGTCTCGCAATCTCGCGTACGGCGGATTCGAATCGCGCAGGATGTCGTGAACTCGGCCGAGGAGGCGGTCTACGACACCCTATGGAACACCAAGACGGCCCAAGACACCGCGGCGTCCGGGGACTCAGCAAGAATCGTACAAGCTGGCTACGACTACTTAATGAGGCGCACTCGTCTTTCGAAGAAGACGATCCAACGTGTAATTGATCGGTTGATTCACAAAGACTTCATTGCGATTGAGAAGCCGGCAGACATCTATAGAAGGATTCCTACTGTTTACCGGGTTTTCGACTACCGGGCGATCCTGGCGCACCATCTTCGGAAGGGTCGTACCCACGTTGCAAAGATTGGACCAGGCTTCACTTATGCTCGCCCCATCGACGACCCCAGGCACACTTCCGTTGAAACGTTGAGCGTGGCTACAGTGGCCAGTATGAACATGTCCACTGTACGTCCCGCTGACTTGTCTACTGGAGGCACAGAGACACCTGTTACCGGGGCTAACAAGAACCAGTCCACTGTGGTCCAGCAGACCACAAGATCTATAGACAAGAACCTTTTAGAAAAACCAACGTCAGCATCAACAATACCACTCAGCTCAGAAGCGACGACGACGACGGCTCCTGCAGAATTGATCTCTGGACTACAACAGCTAGTGGACTTCGTAGATACCGAAGCCGCAACACTCCTTTGGAACGAGTGCCGATTCCGCGTACCCGATTGTCGGGCTGACGAAGTACTTTACTTCGCCCAAGGGAAAGCAAGCGTTTGTGCCGGTGGGAGAATTAAAAATCCTGTCGGGTTCCTCTTAACGACAGTACCGAAGTGTTTTGAGGGTCCAGCATTCGCCAATTTCCGAAGGGAGGAACAACGAAAGGCTGAAGAAGAACGAAATAGACGGCGGAGCGAGGAAGAGCGGTTGCGCCAGATTCAAGAGCAGGGAAGGGAAGAAGCTGACGCGCTAGAGCTGGGGAAGAGAAGGCTCGACGCAATGTCCCCATCTGAATATCAGGCAATGTACGAGAAGACGAAGAGTGCGTTTCTAGCGCGCTATCCAAACGCACTACGTTCGGCGCCAAAGACAATCGAGGATCTTGTACAGCAGGAGATGATTCGAGGACTGCAGAATTAGCAACAACCGGAAGATTCCGAGAGCCGAGTAAAAGACTGTCATGGCCACTATTGACTACAAGATCGCCGACACGCTGCCAACCAACATAGACGCCGAACGTGCCATTTTGGGCGCTATCCTGCTCGACAATTCCGCGTTCAATGAAGCAGCTCAGCACCTGAAAGTTGGGGACTTTTCGCTCGATTCCCACCGCCGGATCTACGCGCGAATGGTGGATCTAGCTGAATCCTCGCGCCCCGTTGACATGATTACTTTGATTGAGGAGTTGGACCGGCACAAAGATCTGCAACCTGTCGGCGATGTAGGCTACGTTTCAAGTCTGCTAGACGGCGTCCCGGACAGACCCAGCATCGCGCATTACATCAACATCGTTCGAGAAAAAGCGCTGCTCCGCGGTTTAATCCACACCGCCACCGCGGCTATTGCAAGAGCCGCCGACCAGTCCGAGCCTGCTGAGAGAATTTTGGATGAAGCAGAGTCAGCTATCTTTCAGCTATCGGAACAGCGCATTGGGCGCGGGTTCTTTCGCGTCGAGGAAATTGTCAACACCTCGTTCGGGTCGGTTGATGCGCTGCTTCAGCGCGGGAAAAAAATCACCGGGCTCGAAACGCACTATGGCCGTCTCGACGACATGACCAGCGGCTTACAGCCATCAGAGCTGATCATTATTGCCGGCCGGCCCTCGATGGGAAAAACCGCTTTCGCCATGAATATTGCGGAAAATGCTTCGATCGAGGATGGGAAGACTGTGGCTGTATTTTCGCTTGAAATGGCCAAAGAGGCACTGTTACAGAGAATGCTTTGTTCCCGCGCCCGAGTCGATTCTCACCGAATGCGGACAGGCACGTTGTGGCGTGAAGATACGCCAAAGATTCTTACTGCGATGGAACAACTGGTCCGGGCGCAGCTCTACATCGACGACACGGGAGGAATCTCACTCAGCGAGCTCCGAGCGAAGTCGCGGCGCTTGCAGCAAACGACTGGAAAGCTGGACCTCGTAATCGTCGATTATCTGCAACTGATGTCGCCAGGAGCTAGACGGTATGAGAATCGGACGCAGGAAGTTTCCGCAATTTCGCGCGGCCTCAAAAGCCTTGCGAAGGAGCTGCAAGTACCAGTCATTGCACTTTCACAGTTGAGCCGAGCTACCGAGGGCCGCGGCGGAGATCACCGTCCCCAGCTATCCGACCTGCGAGAATCAGGGTCAATCGAGCAAGACGCAGATGTGGTGATGTTTGTCTACCGCGAAGAAGTGTACAAGCCGGACGATCTCGATCTGGCCGGCGTCGCCGATATCATCGTGGCCAAGCAGCGCAATGGGCCTACCGGCAAAGTGAAATTGACGTTCCTAAAAGACTCCACTCGATTCGAGTCATTTGCCGAAGCATAAGACTGATAGGGAGGCAGCTCCCGATGGGGTTGCTAGTTAAACCGCAAGAAACAGAATCTCAATATCAATGATGACCCAACTTATTTGCGATATAAACTGCGTTCGGGCGAGAGCGCCGCTTTTCCTGGAGAAGAGGAAACCCAATGTTGGCAGCTAGTGTGTGCGAGAAGTCACCGAAGCACGGAATGGTCTGGACCAATCCATCCGCGCTCTCCTTGGCCGCTGGTTCTGATCCGCTGCAAGTGATGGCGTCCCGCGCGCGTCAAACAGTTCTTGAAGCCATCCAAGCTGGCTGGTCAGGGCCTCCTTATGACCCTTTCATGTTGGCGGACATCCTGAAGATCTCGGTTGAACCTACTCAAGATGTCCTAGACGCCCGTACGGCACCTACAAAGACGGGCGGATTCGTAATCGAATTCAATCCAAATCGGCCTCGCGCGCGTATTAACTATTCACTAGCTCACGAGATCGCTCACACGCTCTTTCCGGACTGTGCTCAAAGCATCCGGAATCGGTACACTCATGCACAAATGAAAGCTGACGACTGGCAGCTTGAAATGCTTTGCAACTTTGCAGCGGCAGAGTTTTTAATGCCAGTGGGGAGTTTCCCTTTGTCAGAAAGCGACAACGTTTCGATCGAGGAAGTGTTGAAGTGGCGAAACAAATTCGCCGTCTCCACGGAAGCTACGCTGCTGCGATATGTGAAACTAACGCCTCACCCCTGTGCAATCTTCACTGCGCACCGAGACGAGAGTGCTGCTTCTTCCCGATATGTAATTGATTACGCGGTCTCGTCGCGGACCTGGAAGACCTCTCTTCGAACAGGATTCCGCCTTCCTGCGGACACATCAGCGAGCGAATGCACGGGCATTGGTTTCACCGCGAAATCAGAGGAAACCTGGCAGCTATCCGATGGACCCTACCGGCTTGAATGTTTAGGTGTTCCTCCGTACCCGGGAAATACTTATCCGCGCGTCGTGGGAATTCTGAAGCCAAGGAACACTGCGACCTCAGAATCTCTGGAGCTCAAGTACCTAAGTGGCGATGCCACGTCCCCCAGAGGTCAGGGCAAAAAGATCATAGCTCAACTTGTGAACGATAAAGCCCTTACTTGGGGTAGAGGATTTACAGTTGCAGTGCGGAAGAAGTGGCCGGACGCGCAAAAACGCTTTACAGAATGGATAGTGACCCAGAAAACAGACTCTCGCTTGGGCAGTGTCCATTTTGCGACCCTGGGTGAGAATCTGGAATTGGCAAGCCTCGTCGCTCAGCACGGATATGGTCCGGCGCCTGGACTCAGGTTACGATATGCGGCCCTTGAAAGCTGTCTCGAAACACTTTCGCAACGCGCACGTGCCGTCAGCGCAACGGTGCACATGCCAAGAATTGGATGTGGTGAAGCCGGCGGCAACTGGGAAGTCGTTTCGGACATCGTTGACGAGACCCTCTGTCGCTCTGGCGTTCACGTAGCAGTTTACGATCTTCCTGGTTTGGGCCACGCTTCAACGAGTCGATCATCGGGATGGCTCTTCGGCCGGCCCGCGTAGTCCAGTGCTTGGAGACCAACCTTCACACATGCAGATCGTTCTTCTCTCTGGCGAGATCGGGTCTGGCAAGTCGACGCTCTGTAGCTATCTTGAACAGAGGTTCGGATTTCATGTCTTAAAAACAAAACTTGTGATGGAGCAGCTTGCGCTAGAAAGGTCTCGCAAGGGAATCGATCCGAACCGCACTGCCATGCAGTCATTCGGGCAACGACTAGACCGTCAGACGAAAGGTCGATGGGTCGAAACCGCATTAACCAAACTTCTCCGGATGATCCCCAACACGAGCAGTGGCGTTGTTGTCGATGCGGTCCGAATACGCGATCAGATTCGCATCATTCGCCGAGCGTATGGCTACTCGGTCGCGCATGTTCACTTGACAGCGTCGGACGTAGCACTCGCGGAAAGATACAAGAGACGAACGGACAGCGGCCTTCGCGAACTGTCAAAGTACTCAGAAGTGAAGAAGAGCAAGACCGAGGCCGCGGTTCACAAGCTGGCGGAAATCGCCGACATTGTTATTGATACGGAACTGTGCACGCCCGAGGGTGTACTGGTCCGTGCAGCTAGCCATCTGAACCTGTATGCAGGCGATCACCACAGGTGCGTGGACGTCATTGTGGGCGGCCAGTTCGGAAGCGAAGGAAAAGGGCACGTTGTTTCTTACCTCGCACGGGAGTACCAGTTACTGGTGAGGGTGGGAGGGCCAAATGCTGGGCACAAAGTTTTTCTTGAGCCCGAGCCCTATACCCATCATCTTTTGCCCTCCGGCACTCTCCGTAACCCCAACGCGAGTCTGATCCTGGCTCCGGGTTGCGTTTTGGACGTTCTCCAGCTCATGAAAGAAATTGCCGAGTGTAACGTCGATTCGCGTCGCTTGTCGATCGATCCGCAAGCCATGATCATAAGTCCGAAAGACCGGCAGGATGAGGCAAAGCTAGTGAAGAAAATAGGGTCCACTGGTCAAGGTGTCGGTTTTGCCACAGCGAGAAGGATCACCCATAGATTGTCAGAAACTTCCCTCGCAAAAAACGTCAAGGACCTCAAGCCCTTTGTTCGGGAGACTTGGCCGCTGTTAGATCAGGCCTATCGCGAGGGCAAGAAAGTTATGCTGGAAGGTACTCAAGGTGCCGGGTTGAGCCTCTATCATGGCTCATATCCATACGTGACTTCTAGAGATACGAGCGTGCCCGCATGTCTGTCGGAAGCTGGGATTCCACCAAGTCGTTTGCGCAGGGTAGTCATGGTATGCAGAACTTATCCGATCAGAGTTCAGAATCCGCCCGGAGGGACATCAGGTCCGATCGGACGTGAGATCAATTGGCAAGTCATTTCCGAACGTTCAGGTCTGCCTCTTGATCAGCTGGTCAAGACTGAGAAGACATCGACGACTCATCGCGATAGACGAGTGGCCGAGTTTAGCTGGGAATTGCTGCGTCGTAGTTCGGCACTAAACGGGCCCACAGACATCGCTCTGACGTTCGTAGACTACCTCAGTGCTGATAACGAAAGAGCAAGGCGTTTCGAGCAACTGACACCAGAGACCATTCATTTCATCGAGGAGGTTCAAAGGGTTGCTGGCGCCCCCGTATCCCTAATATCTACCCGTTTCGGTTTTCGAAGCATCATCGACAGGAGGGCGTGGTAAATGGGTGTCACCTCGAAGGAGCTCGCAGACCTGTACCCACGTCTCTACCACATGGCTGAAGCTGGGACTTGGGACAGCATTCGGAAGCATGGTTTGCTTAGTACGTCTAGTCTGCTCACCCTATTCGAAGTGGACGACAGAACCCGTAACGAAATCGAAGCACAAAGGCGTCCTGAGTCTGTCCCCCTTACTCATGCCCGGCACGGTCGTGCGGTAGTAAGAGATCAGAAGCCCCTGATTCACTCAAAACTGCTACAGTCGCTGCGCGGGTGCACGCCCGAAGAGTGGTACCGCCTCCTAAACAGCCGCGTGTTTTTCTGGCTGACAGAAGATCGGCTGAAAACTCTCATCTGTGCCAGGGAGTACGCCGGCAAGGAACATACGATCCTCACTGTAGATACTTTGGCCCTTGTCAACGCCTACCAACAACAGATCACACTTGCTCCCATGAACACAGGCAATACCCAACCCTTTGCTCACCCACGCGGCCCCGACACATTCATGAGAATGCGGGACTATCCCTTCGAAGAGAGAGCAAAGTCCGGCTACAACGGCAGAGTGGTTGAATTGGCTGTTGAAGGCGGCGTACCGGATGTAGCCAAGTACACGTTGAAAGCAACGATTATGAAATGTACTGGCAAGAGAGTAAAAGTCATTACTTCGCTCTTTGAGCGCTGAGTAGATCGTGCGCGACAGTGCTCCACGCTTTCGCCGTTGTTGATCTCGACCAAATAACCCACGGAGCGGGAAGTAATTCTGATCCTATACAATGAGTCCGCTGTTAACTGCCTAGGGGGGAAGAATGGCAAACCTATCGAATGCGCTGCAGCAGCTTCGGCAAGAGCGTAGCCGAGCGCAGGCGGAAGTTGAGAAGCTGGACGAAGCAATTTCCGTCATCGAGTCTCTCAACGGTTCAGGAGTATCACGCAAGGGAACGCGAGGGACTCGAATCGTGTCGGCCGCTTCGCGGCGCAAAATGGCGCAGGCCCAAAAGGCGCGATGGGCGCGGCATCGAAAACAATCGCAGCCCGCAACAAAGACTACCCTGGCCCCAGTGAAACGTACCATGTCAGCGTCAGCCCGTAGGAAGATAGCGGCGGCGCAGCGGGCAAGGTGGGCGAAAGTAAAGGCTCAACAGAGATGAGCACAATCGTTTCCTCCCGCGTCAAGCCAGAAGACGAGGAACTCGCTAAGAAGAAGCTCGAACTAGCCAAACTGGAATCAGAGTTGGCGGATCGTGAGTTGTATATTGCCACGCTTCGTGCGGAGTTGGCGGCATTCGAACGGCAATATCTAAAGATCGTGGGCACGCGCTACGCCGAGCTTGACGAGATTGACGCGCAAATCGCAGAGCAACTTGCCCGACAACAGTCGGGCAACACCCAGTTTCAGGATGCTGCCCAAAAAGCCCGCAGGCACGCGGAGGAATCTCGTTCTGCGGCTGAGGCCCGCTCTTCTGAAGATCAATCGAGAGCGCTCCCGTCTAAGGAGTTAAAGAGCCTTTATAGAGAAGTCGCGAAGAGAGTGCATCCAGACCTTAGAGCCCCTAACAAAACCTCGTCGTATAGGGCACACTGCAACGGTCCGACCACTACTCCCCCAACCAGGTTCGAGCTGTGGTGGAACTTCATTGGATTCGGTAGATCACAAGTCATTGAAGGAGAATCAGTTAGGGGCGGGCACTTGAACGATTGAACTGCATTGAACGAATGCAATAAGCGCCGCAAGAACGTCTACATGTTACTGTGAGGAATCGGCCGTTCTACGAGGGCCCTCCTCTAATCTAGCGCTGGAGCAATTACCAGTCTTTGTATTTAGTTCCGTCCAAGCCTTCACCTCCAGACTTGGTGTACACATCGAAGACGTTCTGACCGCCCCAGGCGTCGGCGTCTGGGTCATCTTGCATCGAACGCAAACCCCATTCCATGTTTCCCGTCATCGGATCTGTAGGCATCCGACGCAGGAAGCGCATCTTCTTTCCTCCTACATCGACGCCTTTAACCAGATCATCCAGCGTTGGTGGATACCCAAATGAATCCGCTTTGATCTGAAAACTGCCCCGATCCGCAGCCTCTTTATACTTGTCGATCGCATCGCGCATTTCCCACAGCGCATGCCGCAACTGCTTCTCCTTCTCTCGCTTGATCGTTAGCCGCGCCAACGGTAACGCCATCATGGTGAGAATCGACAAGATCGTCGCTGCAACGATCAACTCCAGGAGAGTAAATCCCCCTTCGCGACCCGCATGCTGTCCGTGCCCGCAATCAAAGATCCTCAATGGTCAAATCCTTCCCACAGTCTGGGAACCTGAAGCTCCAAAGATCAAACGCTAAGCTCACCAGTCCGCCTGCTCGTCCTGCTCAGTTCCTGGTCGTACATTTCGTGGTGCTTCTTGAGATGGCGGCCCCATCGCAGCTTGAGCATACGGCACCAGTTGGGGTTCCCGGACGTCCGCATCCAATAGCCATGCCGTGCGATCGGGCAACAGATTCAATAACAGCTTATTGTGATCCACTCCCAAGTCTCGGGCCCAAATCACTTGCGAGTGCATGATGTCCGGGTGGTTGTAGACCCACTCGCTGTTGACGTTGTGCCAACGAGAGTACCGCACCAAGACGAGCTGTGGATTCGGCTGCTGCTCCATCCAATGGTCAAGTTCCGCCCGCCGCATCGCCCAGTCATGCAGGAAGAGCGTACCGCGATCGGGCCCATGCGCGTCGGTACTGCCGCCGTTCAACCGGTTCTCTACTCGAAGCACAAGGGAGATTACGCACAGGACAGGAATCGCATACACCACTGCTCGAAGGTTTAGAGTGCGTTTGGGCTGAGACTGCCTTTCTCGGGCCATGCCTCTGCGTTCTGCTCGTGTCAGAGGACGATCCGGTTCCGTCTGAGAATTCCAGAGCCAGATTTGTCGCAAACTCTGCGTTTCCAGGTACCAGGTGAGACACGCTGCCGGAGCAAAGTAGTGTGCGAAAGACCACTTGGTAAAAAAGAGCTCTATCAGCACGAGTGCGCTTGTGCCAATTGCCAGTCGGGACCAAAGGTCGTCGAAAACGAACCAAAGCACAGCGAACTGAAATGGCGTCAGCACGTCAACCAGAACTCTCCACGCAATCTTGTGATCTGAAATCAGGGCCAACGCTAGATAACCGGCGACGAGAATCCATTGAAAGACTCGAATCCGGCCTTTTTTGAGCAATCCTGGCAGGATCAGAGGCACACTCAGCAAGAGACCAAAGTAGAAATCCCACCAGGTGGCGAGTTTCCGCCCTACAGCCAGGAACCAATATTTGGGAATACGCTGCCCGTCATAAGCATGGAGTTCCCGGAATTCATAGTAGTAACGCAGCCAGATCGAGCTGTAGGTTACAGCAGGGCGTTGCGACAGGAAGATGAATGGCGGACTGACTTGATACTGCTGCTCGTGCAGCATGTACGGAAGAGTAAGAGCCGAGCCAGTGACAGCTCGGTTGTAAGTGCCCGTTGCCGATCCACCAAGCGCACCTACGACCAGGCACGGGATCACGAACCGGCTCGCAAAATGAGATTCACGCCAGCGCCGGTTCTTGACGATCTGATACGCAAGCATGATCGTCGCAGGTAACGCGGCAAGTGCCCCTTCGAGCGGACGGCTGTTCGCCAGAATCACCAGGCCCAGCGTGAGCCAAATTGAATTCTGCCAGGAAAAGCGATCCCAAAGTCTGCGGACTGCGCCGAAAAACAGTGCTCCGCCGAGTGCTGCTGCCATGCCGCCCCAGTAGGTCTGGCTCCAGTAGCTGTAGATTCCATACTGGATGACGACGATGAATCCGCCGAGGAGGGCCCAGCCCGGGCTGATCCAGGCTTGGAGCATCCAGACTAGAGCGACACAGGCCAATGCGGAACTCAGCCAGAGCCCGACTGCCGGATGTCCAGCCAGCTTTTCGCCTAACCCCAGAAAGATTCCCTGGACTGGAAAGTATTTGGAGGCATAGACGGGATGGACGAGAACGTGGAACGTATCGAAGAACTCAGGGAGCGGAGGCGAGGGATTTGCCGCGTGTCCACGAGCGAAGGTTTCGCCCATTAGAACATAGCTGAACTCATCGTGAAGCCGCGGAACGGGTTTCTGAACGACGATGGAAATCAGCCAACATCCCAGGATTGTGACGGTCCCTAACAACCACGGGCCGAAGCGAACGTTAAGAAATTGCGATCGGATCATCGGAAGTTGAGCCAAGAGTGACCATGGTTCTGCGCATCACAGATCATGCTGACCGAAGATCGGTCCGCGTGAAGTCCGCCCCGTTCAGCGGGGTTTAGTTCTGAAGCCCGAGGAGTGGCTATGGAGCAGCTTCCGACACCACGCCGATGGCGAACGCGGCCCGGGTCTAGTCAATCAGACCCAAAAAGCGGAGCTTCACATCCGCAAAATCTCCTGATCCCATCGGCATCGCGGCCCACCCGTGAAACCGCCACGGGTGGGGCATCCAGCTCGTCGTAGACTGTACGAAATACATCGGCTGGGCCGGCCCCTCCCTTCCCCGAAAAGTCATACACGGCCGCGAGGCGCCTCGTCGGACTGTGTAGGATTCTTGTGAGATGCAGGGCCGTATTCGTTAGCAGAATCGGACTCTGGCTGATCAAGACCGAGCGTGGTTATACCCGAGGAGTCTCGACCTTCCAATCTAGGTGGCACAAGATATGGAACGACCCTCACCATCACGAACAAAACTAGAAACCACGCCGGGAGCATGAAGAGGATGAAGTCCACTCGGTTACGAACCACCCAGAGAACACCCACAGCTATTAGCAGGCTTAGGGCCGAGAGCACGCGTGAGTATGTCGGGGCAGTTCGTAGCTTTGCACCACATCGCGGGCACTGGAAGTCTCCGTGGAAGATCGCCTTGGAGACGTTAATCGATGCAAAGCATTGGGGGCATTGAATCATTGCTAGTATTTCCCTCAATACTACTCGTAACACTGAGAATAGATGTACTTGGCGGTTGCGATAGAACCCCTGATCATGATACCTATACCCGGCGCAGCTGTCGCTGCCTGACGCATGAGGTTAGTCAAGAACGCATGGGCGGTTGTGAGGGGATTCTCTGCAGCCGCCACAACCGCTGGCGGGCCGAATACCCCTGCGGCACCCGCAGCTGCAGAAATCGCATAAAACCCTCCAATCGTGCAAGGATTATTGAGCGTCTGCACCCCGGTCTTCTTGACTGCCTGCGCCAACGCGTTGGCGTTTTGGTTGGCTACCTGCTCGTCAATGTTCGGACCCGGATTCCCCGGCTCCTGAACAATAGAACTCGTCACCGAGATGTAGCATGCGCTTCCTGGGTTACAGGTATCACCGGGTGTTACGTTTACGGTCGTAGGTGGTATCGACCAGTTGCCCGTATTTGGGTCATACCAACTGCTCCCACCATTATCCCAGCACTCGCCTGATGTTGCACCCGCTACACCATTGCCGTCGGAGTCGTAACACTGGTCGCCCAACAGATCGACCATCGCCATCGGATTGTTCAATACGTACGCGTACCGATTCCAACTCTGCGGATTCGTCGGGTCGACGGCTCCCAACCCCGCGGGATCAGGCGACGTCCATCGTCCGTGCGCCGTGCGGTATTCGCGGAGCATGAAGTCGTAAAGATTCGAGGACCAACTGGACGAGCCGCCTTTGACCGTGTCCTGATTTTCGTCTGTGAAAGCCAAGTCTTGCGTAGTGCCGGAGCCGTTGTAGTCCTCGCCGTAAGGAGCGTAGGCCACGTCGTAGTATTTCGTCCGGCTTGGAGTAGTCGCCAACCGCGAGCTGCCCAAGTGATCGGAGTGGCGATAGTATGCCAGGCCGGTCGCGCCGTACACCGCGCGCGGTCCACCCGGCAGCTTCACAAACGCATTGACCAACGTTTGCCCATTCATGAGCGCCAACTTCAGCCCGTATGGCCCATAGACAATTTCCGTGTGGCCTGAACTCCGAGTCTGCTCGATCATCCGGCCGAAGGCGTCATACATCATGGTAACGGTCGACCCGTCGGTGCTCAACATGTTTCCGTCGGCATCCCATGTATAAGTGTGCGTCACGTCATACTTTAGATTCCCGTTCGAGTCGTAGTAGCTCGAAGCTCCAGTACTGCCGCCCGGGATCTGGTAATACTGGTTCGAAGGAGTCGTCCCCGTGCCACTCGTACCGGTGTACGTCGGCAGGAAACTGGCGGAGCCAGATTTGCTCAGGTTCCCGAAGGGATCAAAGCTGAAGGTCTGCGACCAGACTGATCCGCAGCTCCCGCTCGTGATTCTCGTAAGGTCGTCATGACTATACGTACAGGTCTGGCTGTTCGCCGTGTTGATCTGATCGGTGATTTGCTGCTTGCCCAGAGTGCCATTGGCATTCCAGGTAAGCGCGCCGGTCTGAGACTGCGGGCCAGTGCCCATATTGAACTTGTACTGGGTCATGCGGCCAGTCTTGGGATCATATTGATAGGCGTCATTGTCACTCGAGCCCAGCGTCACTCCCGTAACCTGGTTGCCCACATTCCAGTTGATCGTCGTCGCAGGATTCTGGCCCGACGCAGCGGTAACCTTTGTGATGCGGCCCTTGCCATCCAATCCTGTTCCGCCGCTGGCGCCGTAGGTGATGGCCGGCAATCCGGGCAAAGGACTCGTGCCACCGTTTAGCACATTGAGCCGCCCGTGCGCCCAATATGTGGCATTGACGTGGTAATAGCCACCCGAATCGGGCGTCTTTTCCCAAACGTCGGACACTTCTCCACGCACACTGTAACTGAAGCCTTCATCTACAGTAGTTGAACCTGTGCAACTCGTTGCCGACGTAGTGTAGGCTTCGGCCAACCGGCTCTTGGCGTTCGCCATGCTCTGGCTGTTCACAGTGGCGGAATCGTAAACGTAGCACTTTGTGGGGGTCGCGGCAGCGTAGCTTCCCGAAGGATAGGTGGTTTGGGTCAGGCGATGCAGTCCGTCATACTTCATGCAGGTGACGTTGCCCACCGCATCCTTTTTCTCCACAAGATCACCGGCGGAAGTGTAAGAACCACAAGAGGAGTCCCAAGAGTCATATACGTAGGTAATCGTACCTGTCTCAGGGTTGCTCTCGGTAAGCGTCCGGCCCAACATGTCAAAGCTGTACGTCCGGGTCTGCTGACCACTACTCCCGGCCTGGGCATTTTGGGTGACGCCCGTCAAGTCACCGAGAGCATCGTATGTATAGGTTGTGTAGAAGCCAGTTTGCGGACTAGATTGTGCACAATTTCCATTTCCGGTCACGCTCGTGACCTCACACACGGAACTCAATCGCCCCAGTCCGTCATATTCGAGTTGCTTGCGTTTGGCTTGCTCCCCACTTGGTGGTGGTCCCACAGATTGATAGACATCGTTGTTGGTGTAGGTGTAGGTGATGGTCCCGTTGCCGCCATCCATTACTGTATAAGGACGGTTTAGAGCATCATATGTTGTAACGATTCCTGCGCATGTGCCTGTGCAGGTCGCGTCGACGGTATTCTTAAACGGCAAATAGCCCTTAGTCGGCCGGCCGAAAATATCGTAATCCCTTTGTGTCGAATCGTAGTTTGAAGAACTCGGCCCTTCTTTTGTTTGGCTCAGAATGACACGCCCCAGCGGATCAAGTTTCGTGCGCTGGTCCACGACCGACTTGTTGCTGTTGAACAGCATTGCGCTTTCCGTGACAGTATCGCTGGGGTATGAAATGGTCGTGGCATTTGAAAGTTGATCTGTTGTCGCGTAAGGTCGCCAGAAGTCGGGATCGGGTGATCCGTAGCTGCTGGTTTGGGCATAGTAAAGTGTCGACGTGTTGATATTCTCGTCCGTGACCGACGTCTGCACTCCGCCACCGCAATCCCACGTAAATCCTCGCGTAAGGCTTAGGGGTTCAGCAATCGAGGTCAAAAACGAATTTCCACAAGCGCCGTAGGTATATGTCGTCGTGTTGGGACCGGCGGTGTTCGTTTTACTCGCATCCGTGGAAGTGGAGACGTTGCCGGTGTCGAAATAGGTAAACTTGCGGTAAAGTGTGAGGCTGCCCGAAACCTGGGTAGCAACCGTCGTCGGATTTCCACGGCCTCCGTTCACGGGGCCGCTGTGTTGCGGTGTTCCGGTGGTTCCTGTCGGCGTTTGTTCGTCGTAAGAATATGTTGTCGAGGCCTTGACGTTCCCACTCCCATCCTTAATCTGAACGCTCGTAGGCTGGACTTTACTGCCAAAGGAACTGTAGGCAGTGACTACTTTGCGGAGCGGGGTACTCGGCGGCGCGCCCGCCCCATAATCGTAGCTGTCTACCTCCGTTTCATATCCAGGCGCGCTTACGTATCCGTAATACGCGTCCCTTTCGGATACGCGACCTGAGCTGTTGGGCAGGTAAAGGAAACTCGTCACACGACCCAGGGGAGAGGAAACTGCGGTGGTTGGGCAGGTCGAAGCGGTAATCGTCCCTGTTGCGTTGTAGCATGTAATCGCGGTGCTGAGCAGAGTGCCACTCGTGGTTCCTTGGTAGGCTAACCGCTGAGTCTCGAAGAAGTTAGCAGTGTAGGAACTGGTGTCCTCTTGGAAATCGATGACCGTTTGGTCGCCACAATTCTGACCGCAGTTTTGATTGAGCGGATCGGCGGGAGTCGTCACGGTCGTTTGCCAGTGATTGCCCAACACCTGCGTTCTGAAGTAGGTCCACGTACCGCCTGGGCTAACGGTGCGCGTAAGGCTGGGACTGGCGGCGGTGCCGGCCGGGGCGGTTCCGTCGGAACAATTGATCCCATTGTTCGCGCCTCCATTGACTGTCGGGTACGCGTAGGTAATGCTTCCGCCGGTGGGTAGCGTTATCGAAGTAAGCCGGGCGGTGACCGTGTTCGAGCCACCGCCAACCGTGGGTTCATACTGGAATTGATAATATGTTTGATCGGGAAGCGTAATCTTGTCTACGAGATAGATGTTGGATTGGTTATATTCCGCCACACCGCTACAGCCAAAATTAGTCGCCACAGTGTAGGATTTGTAGCTTACGGTATAGGCTGCCGACCCACCTGACGGGGCGGCGTAGCTAAACGTTGTAGCGGTTGGGGGCGTGCCGCCCGCCACCGTGAGTGCTGTTTGTCCTAGAGTGTCCGTGTATACTCCACCGGCGTTTGTGATGAGGTTGCCGTTTGCATCCGACTGCCAGTAATTTCCTCCCCCGCTATACCCCTGCTGGTAGCCTTTGGGCGTTCCGACGCTCCATGAGACAGAACTCAATGAGGTTGCACTCGCATTCAATGTGAGCCCGGAGTTGTCGAGCGCAGGTTGGTTTGACAGAGGTTCGACCCCGCTGTCGGGCAAGCCTCGCCCGACGATGAAGAGGGGGTCACCTGTATAAAGTACGTTTGAGCTGCCGGTGAAAAAGGGTGGGGACCGGTCCAGTCCGTGTATACGAAATTGTTGTATGTTGTGGATGACCAAGTGGCGGGTGGATATGGGCCGCCACCGCAGTTGCCATTCAGTGTTGTTGTGGAATAGGTTATGTTGCCGCCTGTTGGCGTCAGAAGGTTCTGCCAACCCCAATAGCCGCTAGTGCTCGAAGGTAGCCACACTTTACTGCTGCCACTTACGATCGGAGTCCATATCGTCGTATCGTAGGTCAAGTCATAGGTGAACGGCATTCCTCGTCCTGCTTTATACCGAATCGGAATGTCCAGATGGCTGTTCAGGTTTCCGAGATTAATGTTATCGAACGGGCCGCCGCCAAAACTCCCGAAGGACTGCATTCCGATCGCGGCTTGTCCAAACGAGATCCGAGGCATCACCAGCAAAGCTGATAGGAGAGTGCAAAGGCAGGCAATTCGCTTCATGTCCTAGTCCTCTTTGTGCTACTGAAGGTTGAAGGTGCTATCTGGCAAGCCGCTGTTGAGGACGGCACTTGTGACTGTGATGTCGAGGATGACGCCGCCATTCAGGATTTGCTGAATGCGGAAGGGAACCAGAATGCCATTAACGGGCCGATAGTCAGCGAGTCGAATTTCGGCAGGGATGTCCTTGCCGGCGTCTTTATCCGGGTGAACCTGAAACGCAATCGCGAGCGGAAGCGCAGATGCGGGATCGAGATAGAAGTCGACTGTACTCAGGTGCCGGAGCAGCGAGACTCCTCCTGCGGGAACCTGAAATACACGTATGTGCTGTGTGTTCAAGCCCTCATGCTGTTCCTTCCCGATGTATTTGAAGACGAATGTTCGATTCGCCGTCTGAGTCAGAGAAGACAACGCTGGGAAAAACCAAGGAGCGTCCGTCCAGCAGTTGTGAGCAGCGTATGCTACTGGGGTGCCGCTGTTCTTCTTCCAGGCACCGGCAGCTTGTCCGTTCGCAAGGTTGCGAACGTCCGAGCGAGTTTCACCATGGTTCAGATTTAGATCGACCCGGCTCTCGCTCGTGCCCTTGGCCATAAGCGTCCCCGAGCCGCCTTGATTGTCAGCACCTAGAACGGAGGTGACGCTTGCATTCAGGGTCACATCAGTGATTGTTCCGCCTCCTGTCAGCGCCGCGACAGCGCTGTGAGCAAGAGAGACGGCGGTAGGATCACTGGGAGGAGGATTTTGAGCGACCAAAGAAAGAGGAACTAAGAGCAGAAAGCCAAAAGTCAAGCGATACATACGTCTCCTCCGCAATCAAAATATGTGCGGTCAAGATGCCGCTGATTGTGGGGAAGAACGTATCGCGCAAAAGCAATTCCCTTACAAAGCCCCCTCGGTAAGGAATCGCTCCATTTTCGCGATGCAGCGTTTGTAGTCGTCTCTCTCTTGGGAAGTCAAGAGACCGGGATCACCGCGTGATGTGACAGTGATCACAAGGACTACCAAGACCTCGGCTCTCACCAATACCGAGTGCGCGAAGGTTGGCTGTGCCGGTGCCCTCTTCAACCTGATCGGGCCTCGCGCCAACGTTTAGGCTCATCTGGAAACCCAACTGCAATGAAAGCTCGGCTGCTTCAATCCGCCACCCACACAATTCGCAGAAAGCGCCAGCAGATCAGAGCACATCCCAGGGATAGAAACGCCTCGTGAATGTCCGCCCGCTTTTCGTAGCGAACTCGCAGGCGCCGGAACTGATTCAACCAAGCGAAAGTCCTCTCGACAACCCATCGCCATTGGCCCAGCCCGCTGCCGTTTTCTGTGTTGCGCTTCGCAAGGAGAGGGACGATGTGTCTGGCACGCAGACCTTGCCGGATCGCCTCCGCGTCATAACCACGGTCGCCTAGCAGGCAATCGGGACAATGGCGCGGATGCCCTCGCTTGCCCTGCAAGGAGGGGATGGCATCAACCAGTGCGAGAGCTTGCTGTGAGTCGTTGCGATTGGCCCCGGTGAGCTGGATGGCCAACGGAACTCCGTGTCCGTCGCAAACTACATGACGCTTGCTGCCGAGCTTCGCTCGATCAGTGGGGTTGGGACCTGTCTGAAGCCCCCAAAAACTGCTCGCACGGAACTTCCATCCACGACGGCCCGTGACCAGTCGATCTGTCCGCAACGGGCCAGCCAGTCCAGCAAAACGAAATGGAGCAATTGCCAGATACCGCTCTGCTGCCAGTCGCGCAGTCGTCGCCAGCAACTCATTCCGGAGCCGCAGCCCATCTCTTGCGGCAGCATCTCCCAAGGAATCCCACTGCGTAGGACGAACACAATGCCCGTTAGACATGCCCTGTCCGCCAAGCGCGGCCTTCCGCCTTTTGGTTTCGCTTTGGCCACCGGGATAAACGGTTCGACGAGATCCCACAACTCATCAGGCAAGAGTACGACCGCCATATGAGAACTCCTCTGCGTAGGGATGGTCGCTTCGCTCCGCGGGTTGCTGGAAAATTGAGGTTTTGTTAGACGCTCTTAGCACAGATCCCGAGGATCGGAAGACAAGACAAAGGCTCATGGCAGAAGCCAACCGCGCCTACGAGAGGGGTGATCTCGAACGGCTCAAGCGAATCCTTGAAGAGTACGAAAGCTGTCCAGAGGCAGTGCAGGGTGAAGGGGTGGGTGCTGAATTAGTGCGGGTCATCAGAAAGATTACACAAGTCAAGAGGCGGCTCAGCGAAATCGAGCCCGAAGTCCAGCAACTGGTTAGTTCCGACTTGGCGAAACTGAAGGCTAAGGCAGAGGAATACGGACGGCAGGGGCGCGATCTCTTGCAAGAAATGACGCAACAGGTTGAGAGTCAAATTGCTGCGGCTCGCGGACGGTTGAGCAAAGTTTCTGGCTGATATGGACAACGAGCAGGAATCGACCGCAGGCAATGATCTCGTTCCAAGCTCGGGCCAAACCCTTGCTCGGCGATCTCATGCTTTGGTCATCCGTGGCATCTGTGAACTGGAAGCAGCAGAGCACCTGCTTGCGATGAGTGAGTTTGAGAGGGGCCTTGAATGTGCAGTGGCGGACAACTTTGCACAGGCAGCCGTGCACTACCGCAAAGCTGCTGAACTTGGTCATGCCCAAGCGCAGTTCAACTTGGGTGAAATGTATTTAACAGGTAAAGGCGTCAACCACAATCCCGAAGAGGCAGCGCGATGGTTGGCCAGAATCCGCGAATCTGCCGAGCGGGGCAATGGAGAGGCCCAAGCGAGTTTTGCATTGATGTACTCAAACGGTTTAGGGGTCGAGCATGACGAGGCCAAAGCGGAACAGTGGTGGCGCAGAGCGGCTGAGCAGAGAGTAGTCCGAGCCGAGTGTTGTCTTGCGGGATGTTACCACCAAGGGCATGGTGTGCCAGTAGACCACGAAGAAGAGGAGCGTTGGTTTCGTAGGGCGTCGGCACACGGGGATGCTGATGCTGCAATAGAACTGGGGTTGATTTACTACGACGTGAGAAAATGCTTGCCCTCGAAGAAGGATTTGATGAAAGCGTACATGTGGTTCAGGGTAGCGGCATTGTTGGGGAGCCCTAGAGGCCAGCGCGGCTGTGACAAGGTACAAAGAGAGCTTAGTCCCTTTCGGATCGCGGACGCTGAACAATTAGCGAAGGAATGGCACGCGGACAATGTTGCCTCCTTCATACACGCGCGACCAGCACCTTAGAACATGAGCGACAAAGACGAATCAACCGAGAGAAATTATCTCGTTCCAAGCGCAGGTAATACGCTTGCCCGACGCTCCGACGCTCTGGTCGTCCGTGGCCTCCGTGATCTCAAGGCCGTGGAGCAAGAGGGGCGGATTTTTGTGGTGGATGACCAAGAATCTCTCCGAGAGGTTATTTGCTCGATGCTGACATCAGCAGGCTACGCGTGCACTGCCTTTGCAGGTGGGCTTGAGGCGATAGCTTCGCTCGAATCTGGTGAAAAATGCGATCTCCTGCTCACCGATCTCCTCAATTTACCTTTGGATGGATTCAGTTTGCTCGAACGCATGAAGCAGACATTCCCAAAGGTGGAGGTCGTCATCGCGAGTGCGATACACGATGATGCTGTCACAGAGGCTTGCATTCGCAGCGGTGCTTACCAGTATCTACGGGAGCCATTTGAACGCGAGCAGTTGTTGGATGCTGTCAGTCGCGCCTTGGAGCATCGTCGCGTAAAATTGGAGCATCACGAGTAGGCCGAATTGGGAAAAACGCATTGAACCATGTCGCCGAGGACGGCCAGCGTGGGATCTCTCTAGCCTTTTGGAGTCACCTGCTGCTTCAATTCGGCTAAGGCGGCTTTTGCACCAATGTTCCCTTGGTCGGCGGACCTGCGAAACCACGAAACGGCCTGATCTGGGTCGTGGGGAACGCCCCGTCCCTCCTTGTACATCACGGCCAAACAGAACTGTGCGTCGGCGTTGCCTTGGTCGGCAGCCTTGCGATACCAAAACGCCGCTTGATCGTGATCCTCAGGAACACCGCGTCCGCACTCGTAGGCGAAGCCGATTTCGTTTTGCGCAGATGCGAGACCCTGTTCGGCTGCCTTGCGAAACCATAGAGCCGCCTCTTCCTGTCGCGATTGATGTAACAGATCCCATCCCTTCTTGAAACATTGCTCGGCGTCTTCCGCCGCAAGCCAGTCCTGCATTCCTCGCTGCACAAGGGATTTCGATCCAACGCGCGAAAGGGCAGAGGATGTTGACGGTACGAGACCAGTCGCCTTTTCGCCCTCGTTGCTCATGAGTTTTTCTTCTGTGCGGAAAGCGCCGTCCGCACACGAAAAGATTATGGCAGACCGGGTCTAGTGCTCGGCTCGGCCTACCTTCGCATCCGTGCTCATTGGCTCCAGGACTCCATAATCACCCTCTGCACATTCGAGGAAGTTGAGGCGTTCTCCCAGGATCATCCCCCACTCTCCAAACAGCCCGCCGAGAGCCCGATTCGGACGGATCTAGCAATTCTCGGGTGCAAATGCAGGGCGCGGAATCTTCGATTGGTGAAATAAATAATTGTGATGAGGATCGGGTTCTGCGGCCATCATCGCCTCGTTGAAGTCCGCCCAGATATTCCCCAGCTTTGTTACATCACGAGAAATTACTTCATGTATTACCTGACCGTGCCGGTCTATCTTCTGCGGGACTGAAGCGACTGACGAAGTAACTGAATAGAGTACAGCCTTGCACTTGTGAGTTTTCAATCACAGGCAACGTGCCCATAGACTCGGGCATCACTCAGTCATTTGGCTCAGAAATCTGGGGACAGTGAACCCGGACGTCCGTTGTCCTTAGCGGCTTTTGGATGCTGACGATCCAAATATTTGTTAGCTCTCGAAGAAACTTTTCACAACCGACCGGGTTCTAAGACGGCAACCACTCGTCGTTTCACTCGTATGGCAGCACGAAACTCTCGCTGTAACCAGACTCTTAAACGGGGGTGGGAGCAGTGTTCCCCAACGTTGAAGTCCGCCACCTTCTCGCTGTCGATATCCTCGCTGAGGAACTGAATTTCACGCTTCATCTGGCTCGACGAAGTATGTCACCGGTTTTTTGTAAATTCGGGCAAAGCGGCAAAGCTCCACAATATCGACACGGCGTTCCCCGGCCTCGCACTTGGACAGAAATGGTTGGGGGCGGCCAAGCAACTGAGCTGCTTTCGCCTGACTCAAGCCTGCTTCCTTCCGAGCGCGCCGCAACTTGGCTAAAAACTGCTTGTACTGCCTTCTGTACGCCTTGTCCTTCAGGTAGGGACCTCGCTGCGAACTTCGAAATTGGCAAATTTTTCTGGGCATGTATACCAAGTTGAGGTAATATATTCCAACTTGGTATTATTCCAACTTGGTATAGAGCGACAATATCACTTCAATCCTGTGAGGAGAAATGAGCATGAAAACCACCAACAAACCGCCAAATGCAGCCACAAGAGAGCAAACCATGCGCGTTCTCTACGTCATGGGATTGCTGCTTGTTCTTCCCGCCCTTGCACACGCCCAGGGATCGCCGTTCGATAGCGGTCTCACATCCATCCAGACTCTATTCACCGGAACCGTTGCGAAAGTCGCCAGTCTTGTAGCCATCGTGATGGGTGGATACGGATTCGCGCATGGTGATCCGGGCGCGAAGAAAAATCTCGCCGGTGTCGCAGCCGGGACCGGGATTGCGGTTCTCGCCGTGAACGTTCTTACGTGGCTCTGGGGAGTGTAGCTGCAACCGCCCGGAACCGAATGACAAACAAACCAGTGGGGGCCTATGCAAGAAGCGAATCACGAAACGAGTCAACCGCGTCTACAAAAGCCTGCATAAGCCCCTCACTTATCTGGGAATTGAGCGCTCCCTTTTCTTCATCATCTGCGTTAGCGCAGTCGGCGTGTTCAACATCTTCAACAGCATCCTGGCCGGTGTCGCGGTGTTCATCGGCGGGTACGTATTCGGCGCTTGGGTCACGGAAAAAGACCCGGCCTTCCTTCAGATTCTCGCCAAGAGCGAAAAGTTCAAACTGCGCTACGACGCCGCCAAACAGAAATTGCCGAATGTGGAGATCCGCTGATGTTCCGTCTGGATAAAGTCATCAAACCGTGGAAAGACGCGGCGGCCCTTAACGACCACATCAACCTCTATGGGTTTTGGAGCGACACGGTGTTTCTAACGAAGAGCGGCGATCCCGGCGTCATTCTTCGCATCCCCGGAGTCGATTACGAGAGTCTGGATCACGCCGAACAGGAACGCACCGTGAAGCGGCTGGAATCCGCCCTCAAGGCCTTCGGCCCCGGCTTCCACGTCTACCAGTACCTTTTCAAAACGAATCGTCCGACCATCCCTTTTGCGCGGTACGGCGACCCGCTGATCGACGCGGCCATCGACCAGCGGCGCGAGTTCTTTGCGGAGAAAAGCGACCGCCTGTACGAGATCGAGATCTTCTATGCCATCGTGCTCGAAGGCTCACGGTCAGAGCAGGGATTCGGCGCTGCGCTCAAACGGCTCCCGAGCGACCCTAGCGGCGCGATCCACGAGCTGAAGGCGCAATTTGCCGCCGACGTCATGAAAGTTCTGCTGCGCACGCAGATCGAGGCGGACGTGGCATTGCTGGAACAGCGGGTACAGATGTTTGCCCAGCAGCTCGCGGAATACATGCAGGTCGAAACGCTCCCGAAAAACGAGCAGTTTACTTTCTTCCGTCGACTTCTAAATTTCGACAAGTGGCGCGTGGATGGGAAACCACAGTCGGGGCAATTTCTCGACTATCAAGTCGTCAATTCCAACATCGAGGCCGAACGCGATCACTTGCGCGTAGGAGATCATTTCGTCCGCCTCTTCACGATGAAGGAGGCCATTGCCGAAACCCGGCCCTTGGTGCTCGACCAGCTCCTAAAGATTCCGTCCAACTTCTATGCCGTGACAGAGTGGACGCCCGTTTCCAACGAGAAAGCCAGAAGGGAAGTCAACAAACGCCGCAAACATTTCAACATGTCGAAGACTGGGTTCATCTCTCAGGCCACCAGTGATCCGAGCAAGCTGAACCAGAGAGATGTGCTGGTAGACGAAAGCAAGCAGGCGGACATCGAGAATCTGGGCGGCTGCCTGCGCGAGCTGGGCGATGGCCAATCCCTCGGCGAATTCTCCTTCACGCTGGTGCTCTACGACCTCGACCAGCGAGCGGTAAACCGGCAAGTGGGTGAGTTCGCCGGCATCTTCACGAACGCGAGCGGCCAGCTCTTTGCCGAAACCTACAACCAGCTCAATGTCTATTTCGCGATCGTGCCCGGCAACTACAAAGTCAATCTCCGCAAGCTATACCTGCTAAACACGAACTACGCCGACTTGTCTTTTCTCTTTACGATTCTTCCCGGCGAGAAAACCAACCCTCATCTCGGCACCGAGTATCTGGCGGTTCTCGAAACGGTAAACGATACCCCCTATTACCTCAACCTGCACAATGGGGAAGTTGCGCACACCTTGATTCTCGGCGCTACGGGCAGTGGGAAAAGTTTTTTCTGTAATTTTCTTCTCTCCAACACGCAGAAATATAAACCGCTCACGTACATCTTCGACATCGGAGGTTCGTTTCAGTCCCTCACGAACATTTACGGTGGCAGCTACCTGAATGTCGGGCAGGAATCGCAGGACTTCAGAATCAACCCGTTTTCCCTGCCACCAACGAAGGAAAACCTGGACTTTCTGTTTTCGTTTTTCCGAGTGTTGATCGAGGGCAACCAGGGCCGCTACCAGATGGACTTCAAGGACGACCGCAAGCTCTACGATGCCATCGAGAACATGTACGTCGTCGATCCCAGTCAACGCACGGTGTCCACGTTTGCTGCGATCATCGGCGAGCTGAAAGAGCGGCTGCATAAGTGGACCCAGGACGGCCAATACGGATATGTATTTGATAACGTCTCGGACACGCTTTCCTTCAAGACCTTTCAGACGTTCAACTTCAAAGGCTTCGCCAGCACTCCCGACGTGCTCGAACCGTTGCTGTTTTACATTCTTCACCGCGCCTCGAACGAGATCGTCGACCCCGAACGGCTCGCCACCTTCAAGACGTTTCTCTTAGATGAGGCGTGGTTGTTCATCAAGAACGCAACCATCCGCAACTACGTCGTCGAAGCGCAGAAGACCTGGCGCAAGCACAATGCGGCCATGATTCTGGCGACGCAATCCATCAAGGAGCTGGAAGAATCCGGCATGTTGGAGATCGTCTCGGAAAGCTGCCCTACCAAAATCTTTCTGGCTAACCCGGATATGAACCGGGAGTTGTACCGCGAAAAGTTTCATCTCAACGACACGGAGCTTGGGATCATCTCGGACTTTCTGCCCCCAGGGCAGATGCTCATCCGAAAAGCGCAAACGTCGAAGAAAGTTCAGCTCAACGTGGACCCCATTTCGTACTGGACGGCGACTAACAACGCGAAAGACAACCTGCTTAAGCGCGAATATTTCCAGCTATACGGCATCCCGGAAGGTCTCCGCCGCCTTGCCCGCGACTATTCCTTCTCCCCCCACCGGACGTCGGAGCCGACGACCGGGCTGCGGCCGGCCGCTGCTCCCGCCAAAGAGCCACGGCCCGCCGCAGCTCACACCGTGCCCCGAACCGCATTCACAGATACAGAAATACAGACAGGAGTTGTCCAATGAAAGTCCTCCCCCTCGCAGTAACTGTAGCCGTTGCTCTTTCCGCCTTTACAAGTCAGGCGCAGCAGGCGAACCGCCTCACGCCAAACCATGCTCAAGAAATTGTGGCAATCAAAGGGAATGCCGGCGAAGCGCAGCCGTCGGCCCGCACCGTCCACTACCACGCGCAAGATATTGTGGGAATCAAAGCCAAGCTCCGCTACACCACCCTGATCGAAGTTCCGGCAACCGAGAAGATCATGGAGGCGGCGACCGGCGACAAAGATTTCTGGATTGTTGATGTAGTTGGCAACTTCTGTTTCGTCCATCCGGCGAAGGCGGGGATCAACTCGAATCTGAACCTGATCACCGACCACGGCAACATCTACAGTTTTACGCTTACCGATGTGACGGTCTCCGGTGCGGAGCCGGACCTGAAGGTGATCGTGATACCGGCTGACGAGTCCTCCATCGCCGCCGCGGCGGGTCCGGCTAGATTTGTGCCCGCCTCCCAACTCCAGGCCACGCAGCAGCAGCTCACCGAGCTCCAGAACAACGCATCGACTGCAGTCTCAACGGCGGTGGATGCCTATCGAAGCTCCTATCCCATGAAGCTCGTATTCGACTATGTCTACAAAATCCAAAGCGACAACAACCCGTTCCATATTCAGTCCATCTATCACGACGACAAATTCACCTACATCAAAACCAGTGCGACGGAGAAATTCAGCGTGTACGAGGTGAAAGACGGCAAACCGGACCTCATCAATTACGACCTGCGCGAAGGCACGTACATCATCCCCAAGGTCGTGGATAAGGGCTACGTCGAGATCGGGAAAAAGCGCATGGACTTTGAACGAAAGGGGTAACCGACAATGCCAGATCAATTCAACAACAGCGCCACGGTTCCGACCCCCACCCCGGCCCCAGAGCCGCTGCTTCAGAACAAGATTCCTCTGCCGAAGGGGGTGCTCCAGAAGAACCTGAAAATGTTGGTTTACCTCGGGGCTGCCGGGGTCCTGATCGCGGCCAGTATTTTGAGCAGTAGGGGGAAACAGCCCGTAAAAGGCGGGCACGAAAGGCGAGCCACCGCAACCATTCGTGCAGGACACCACCGACAACAACGTGCAGGCACTCCGCAGCCAGGTGGAGGCCGAGAGAGCGAAGCAGCAGCAAGATGCCGCGCTGGCGGCTGCTATGGGAACCGGCGCGAATCGCATCAATCCAGTGACCGGCGCGCCAGTATCGGCCGGGCACGTATCTCGCAGCGGACACACAACCGGGGCAGGGAAGCTATGGCACGAACTCAAACCCCGACATGCAGCAGCTTACTCCCGTGCAACAAGAGGAAATGCAGATCGCCAGCAAGGATCGAGAGCTGGCGCACAGCTCCCTTTTCTCTTCGAGCATCGCTTACAGCCGATCACAACAGCAATCGGAACAGCAGCAACGCCAACAAGGAGAAGCACAAGCACAACCGGGACAACTTGGGCCATATCAAAGCGCAGCCCAAAACACTCCAAACGTTCAGCACCAGAGGCCCAGCAACTTTGTTGATCCGCACGCGCCCGGAGATCCCCCAGCGGTCGAGCCCGCAGGCTACAAGCGGCCCGTAGAAGCAAACATCGACTCCGCCACCGGCCAGCCGTACCTAATTTATGAAGGAACATTCCTCGATACCGTACTGATGAACCGGCTGGACGGAGACTCCTCAGGGCCGGTCAAAGTCCTCGTGTCCAATCCTTTGTATTCCCACGACCACCAACACGTCATCATCCCCGATGGGACGGTTGTACTGGGCGAGGCTAAAAAGATTGGCGCAGCGGGCTTCGGCCAACAGCGGCGCATGGCCGTCGTGTTCCATCGGTTGATCATGCCGGACGGTTACTCCGTCGATCTCGACCAGTTCCACGGACTGGACCAGATCGGAGAGGAGGGGCTCAAGGACAAAGTCAACAACCACTACCTTCAGATCTTCGGGACATCGATCGCGCTTGGAATCATCGCGGGAGCCGGCGAGATCACGGCGGGCGGCGGCACCATCACCACCAGCGGATCGCAGGCGTTTACGAATGGAGCAGCCGGAGGAGTATCCCAGAGTGCGAGTACCATCCTCGACCGCTTCATTCAGATTCCACCGACGATCACGATTCGGGAAGGGCATCGGGTGAAGGTTTATTTCAGCCAGGATTTGCTTCTCCCGGCGTACGAGAACCACACCATTCCCCAGACTTTCTAAGGAGAATTTCCAATGCGGGTTGCGGTCACAGTTGTGTTGGCGCTCTCGACGATGGCTTTAGCAGGCTGTGAAAGCAAGACTGAAAAAGCAGAGCGGTTGCTGCAAGAATTCAACAAAGCTCACCCTGACTACCAGGCGAAGTGTGTACCTCACAGCCGCACTGTTGGAGTGTACGACGACATAGAGGACCCGGACGCCACCAACCTGCTATCGGGGAGGAAGGTGACCGCAGAAGAGCGCGCAGACTATGTCGCGAAAACGAAGGCGAGAGCTGCGGAATGCAAACCTCTCGACGAGCAATACCTCCAGATCCAGCGACTCCTTGGCAAGGCCGAACAACAAGCGGCTGGCGCCACCTCGAAAAACCCATGAACCGTCAACCATCGAAGCGTATTGAAGGAGATACCCTATGTTGAAAACAGCCTCAGCATCCATCTTCACCCTTGCCCTTGCCCTTGCCGTTCCTGCCGCTCACGCGCAGTTCGGCTCCGGCATCGTTTACGATCCCACGCAATCCGCGCACGCCTACCAGCAGATTATTCAACAAGGCAAATCCCTCGAACATGAAGCAACCCAGATCGAGCAGGGAACCCGCCTCTACACCAACGCCGTGCAAATGGCGACAACAGCGCTTAACACCTACGGCACAGTGATGCGCCAGTACAACCTCTATCACCAAATGGTGCAGTCGCCAAGGATGCTGTACAGCCGGTTTCTGTCCCCGCGCAGCGACTTATTCCTGATGCAGCAAATCGGAAATACCTATGGCAACTCGATGGGCTGGGTCAATTCCGCGAACACGGGGACCGGGGCCGCAGCCGCCTGGCAGCAGGTGAGCGTTCCAACCACAACCTCCACGATCGCGGGATACAACAACTTGACCATCGCCGGACAACAGCAAATCGCCGCCCAGGGAGCGACCATCGACATCGGCGACTCGGTCACGAGCACCAATCTCCAAGCCCTCGGAACCATTCGAGCCAATCAGCAAGCGAGACAAGCGGATATCGCAAACCTTGAAAGCCAGACGCAGACCACCGACACCACGCAACAGACCGAGCTGGCCACGTTGCAACGCATCAACGTGGCCCTCCTGCTCCAGCTGCGATCTCAACAGGACGCGAACCAGATCAACGCCAATCTAGCCCTGCAGCAGATCGTCGCCCAAAAACAACAACAGGACGCCATGAAGGCCGCGTTCAGCGACTCGGCAAACTATGGAACCTACTACCAAACCAACATCGCACCTGCCAATCAGTCGTCGTCCAATTTGCTGACTCAATCCTATTGAGATTGAGAACGGATAAAGCGCAGCGGGAATAGCGCAGAAGGACAAGCATATGGGTGGTATCGGTTTGTTGGATCTCATCGCTCAAGGGTGCCAGTCGCTTGCAACGACGGTGGCACCCTCAGTTCAAACCCTCGGAATTCACATGGTGCTCGCTCTGGCAACCATCATGATGGTCTGGTTTGGAGTTCAGGAGGCTCTCGCATCCGCCAGTGGGGGACCGGGTTTCGACATGAGGAGGTTTATCAGCTTCTTCATTCTGATTACCTTCGCCTATTCCTTCGTGAACTTCTACAACACCGCAATTCCCGGCATCGGTACATCGCTGAAAGGATTCATCGATGGCGGAACCTCGAATCTGGTGCAGATCATCGGACAAGACAGCTACAACACGATGACGAGAGAGATCGACGCCGCGGCGCAAAACATGGGGTCGTCCATGCCCTCAATTCTTCTATCCCCATACAAATCCTTTGTGTTTTTCATGGTGCAGATGGCATTGTGTGTGGCAAGTCTGCTGATCTCTGCCATCGTCGCATATGGAGTAGTCGCGTCGACAATCATCGGTCTACTAGGGCCGATTTTTATCCCTTTTCTCGTGTTCGAGAAGCTCGATTGGTTGTTCTGGGGATGGCTCAAGGCCTATCTGGGATTCAGCTTTTACAAGGTGATCGCTGCGGCGACCTTGAATATTCTCTCTCATCTGCTGACACAGTATTTTGTCGGCCTCGGACAGAATCTGGGAGACCCGCAAATGATGATCGCCGCATTTCCATTTCTGATCATCTTGGTGGGTATAACCGCGTTCCTCCTCATCAAGATCCCCGCCATGGTACACGCGCTATTCAGTGGCGGTACTGGTGGACACGATGGAGGCTTTGGCGCGGCAATCATGGCGATACGCGCCGCGATGTAATCACCCTAGTAGAGACAAGAAACGAGGCCAGGTGTGAGCGTAGAAAAGATGGACGAAGAGACGAAAGCCACCCCGGAAATTACTCGCGCGGCCGAACGCTATCTTGAGCAGTACGGCGATCCGCTGGTCATGAATACCTACCTCAAGATCACGATTCTTGTGTTGTGCGTTGTGTGTCTGATGCTTGGAGCATTGACCTTCAAAAGCCAAAAGGCCCTCGCCAACATGCACCCACTGATCGTGCGTATTAACGACGTCGGCCGCGCGGAAGCCATCGACTACCGGAATTACCAGTACAAGCCCCAGGAGGCGGAAAACAAATACTATCTCAGCCGTTGGGCGAGCCTCTATTTTTCGCGCAACCGATACACACTGGAACGGGATCAGACGCAGAGTCTTTATTTCCTCAACAGCGACGTGCAGCACTCGGTTGTGGAGGCGGAACGGAAGGACAAAACCATTGCTTTGTACACGCAAGACAGCACCCTGCCTTACGTCGATGTGGAAGTGAAATCCGTCATCCTGGACGACCTGCAGCAGTCGCCCTATTCCGCACGGATTGAGTTCGACAAAGTATATGTCAATGCCAACGATCACACGGAAATGAAGCGCGAAAAGTGGGTGGCCAGCGTTACCTATGTCTTCCGGGAAACGGTCAAAAACGAGCAGCTTGCGGTTAATCCGCTAGGGCTCACCATCATCCGTTTCCGCAGCGATCAGGCGTTTTAATTTGCAAGCTATTTTCAGATGGAAATTTAGAAGTCACCCGACGATTTTGCATTCGATGCTCCGACGAATTGATCACACTGAGGCTATCCGGTGAGTAAAGACTTACAGCTATTGATGTCCTTCATGGAGCCGATCAGAGAGCTGCTGCTGGACGACAGCATTACCGAAATCATGGGGAACCCGGATGGCACGTGGTGGTTCGAGCGCGGCGGGAAACTTCTCGGCGCCGAGGGCGTGACATTTGAGCTGAAGAAGTTGCTTACCGGGTTAAATGTTATCGCGAACAAATTGGGCAAGAAATTCGATGAAGCCAACCCATTTTTAGACGCCCAGCTACCGGATGGAAGCCGTCTCGCGGCGGTAAATCCACCGGTTGTCCGGCCGAATCCCTCGGTAACAATTCGCAAGTTTTCTAAGGTGCGGTACACCGTTGAAGACCTGATAAACAACGGCGCGATGACGCGCGAAGTTGCACGCATTTTGCAGGAAATTGTCGAGGGCGGGCACACCATGCTCATTAGCGGCGGAACGGGCAGTGGGAAGACGACTTTGCTCAACGCTTTGGCCGATTTTATTCCGTCTTCCGAGCGCATTGTTGTGATCGAAGATACCTCCGAATTGCGAATCAATAAGCCGAATGTGGTGTGCGCCGAGTGTCAAAATACGCAGGAAGGGCGCGTCGACTTCGACGCCCTTTTGCGCGCGTCATTACGCTGGCGTCCAGATCGAATCATCCTGGGCGAAGTGCGCGGCGAAGGAGCGCGGACCCTGCTGGATTCTTTCAACACAGGGCACGCCGGATCTATGGCAACGATTCATGCCAGCTCTCCGCTACAAGCCACGGGACGTTTCGCGGAATTGGCGAAGCGTTCGCACCAGCAATCCAACCTGCATGATATTGCGGCGGAAATCGGCGAATGCGTGTCCTATGTCGTGCAGTGCGGGCGCTTCGCAGAAGGCCGCAAGATCAGCGGTCTTATCCGGTTGAAGGGCTACAACCGGGCCACGCAATATCAGGAACACGAGGTCATCTTTGACCTTGCCGAGAAACGCAAGCGCACGCCGATTTATCCGCAACTCTTCACGCCACCGGAAAGCTCTGAGGAATTGCCTTTTCTGAGATAAGAACGAAATTACCGAAAGGACAGACTGCCAATGCCATTGCTTGAAATCGCCCCGACAAAGAAGGTTGTAGCCACCATCACGCTCGAAGAGTCCACCGCCGAGAACGTGGATAAATACGCTGCATTCGTCAATGCCAATGCCGACGATGTTGTAACCCAGGCGCTTATTATGTGTTCAACAGAGACAAGGACTTTCAGAAGTTTCTAGAGTCACCCGATGGCAAAAAAGCACCAGCATGTTTACGCATTCGAAATCAAAATGGGACAAAGCGTGGCCGAAAGCCAGCAGCAAAAGCACAGCACCAAGGCGCGTGACATTCACATGACTTATCGAATTACATGCACACGGAATCAGCAAAGGAATTGGTTATGCAATCCGAATTGTTGGGCCGGCAGTCGGGATGGAATTAGGACGATGCTTCGCATCGGTTTATTTATGACACTCCATCCCTCCAAGGGTCGTGCTAGAGCGCTCTGGGGCGCTCCAATCGACGTACAGAAAACAAAGAAGTTACGCGCCGCAAGGCGCTCCAGGGCGCTCCAAGCGCTTTAGAGCGCTCCGGGTTTCCAGGGAGGAAAATATGTCGCTTCTCGGTGATGACAGCGTAGCGGAAAGCGCGGCGAAGAATGCAAAGTTGTCGGGTCAAAACCGCTGGAACGAAGCTCAGCCCGGACGAGCTAGCAACGCTCGAACACCATTGCCGGGACCGAGAAACGACACCCGGCGAATTCATCCGGCAGCTCATTCTTGACGAGCTGGCGCGCGACTCGGGCGATCCGCCCGTGAGCCCGGAGTTGGTCGAAATTATCGGCCTTCGGCTCATGCTCACGAACCTTCTCAAACCACTCACGACAGGGCAGAAGATAACACCGGAAGTCTTCGACGGGACTATCGCCGAGGTCAAAAAGCACAAGCGCAGCTTGGCGATCAAGACGCGGACAGACTTGGAGAAAGCGTAATGGCAACCATGCATTGGGGGCGAAAAGAAACGATCATTTTCCCGCCTCACGGCGCCGTCTACACCTATGGCGCGGTGTTCTTTGCCGTGATCCTCACCGGACTTTTCGTCTACCTGCGCTTCACCTTCGGCAATACTCCGCTGCAGCGCTTCTACACGCCGATCTACATCCGGTCGAGCGTTGCGGGCGGCGTCTCCGCCAGCCGCAAAGACAAGTACCGCCTGGTGATGATCGGCGCTCGCGGAATCCGACCGCGACCGGCCACGGACGCGGACGTGACAGACGGCAACACACCGGAACCGGGAACGAAACCGCTCCCGCTTGCGCTCTCGCAGTCCGCCTTGCACGCTGGCTATGATTTGCTCTACCAGGACCCGGAACGCACTTACATCGATGCGCCCTTGAGTGCCTACCTCAAGAGTGCGATTTACGGTGGCGACAGCCTATCCGAGATTTACCAGCTGCCACTGTTTTTCGGTCTGGTATCCCTGCTCATCCAGCTTCCGTTTTCCATCCGGAAGGACATCAAACGCCGCAAGCAAATGAGGTACGGGCGGCGGCTCAAAGGGACGGAGCGGGTCACGCCGAAAGAGTTCAACCGCAAAGTGCAGGGGGAGGGAATTGGCATCAAGATCGACGGGCTGAAGGAGATGCTTCGCATCCCGGCCAAGGCCGAGGCGCAGCACGTGCAGATCATCGCGGACACCGGTGGAGGCAAAACCACCATTATTATGCAGATGCTCCGGCAGATTCGAAGCCGCGGCGATTCCGCCATCGTCTACGATCCGGCGCTGGAGTACACGCGCCGCTTTTACGACCCGAAGCACGACATCATTCTCAATCCGCTCGACCGGCGATGCCCCTACTGGGGACCAGCCGAAGAATTGCGGACAAGTTCAGAAGCGGACGCAATTGCCGTATCGCTATTCCAGCCCCCGCAAGACAAAAAGGGCGAGTTCTTTTTCGAGATTCCGCAGCAGATCTTCGCGTATCTGTTGCGCTACGGACCGACCCCGGAGGAGCTTATCGAATGGATGAGTAACCCAAAAGAGATCGACAATCGAGTCGCTCGCACAGAAGTCGCCAACTTCATCGACCACACAGCGCCCCCGCAAAGAGTTGGCGTGTTGGCCTCTCTCAGCAAGGTGGCAAAGAGCCTTCGGCTCTTGCCGCACAAGGGTGCTGGCAACGGAGAATGGACCGCAACCGAGTGGTCGGAAACACGCCAGGGATGGATCTTCATCACCTCGCTTCCAGCCGAGCGCGAGGCGCTTCGTCCACTGCAAAGCGTATGGATCGACATGCTCGTGCTCCGCCTGCTGAACGAACCGAAAGCCCACCAGAAACGGGTCTGGTTTGTGCTCGACGAGCTGGCCAGCTTGCAGCGTCTTCCCCAGTTTCACACCGCCCTCACCGAGAACCGCAAAAGCAACAATCCCATCATCATGGGCTTTCAGGGGAAGGCTCAGTTGGAAGTGATTTACGGCCACCTGGCGGAGGTCATGCTATCCATGCCGACGACCAGCATTTTCCTGAAAACCAAGGAGCCGAATGCCGGCGAGTGGGTCAGCAAGGCGATCGGCAAAGTCGAAATCGAGCGCATGAAAGAAAGCCACTTCGACGGAACGCGCTCGGGCAGAAATTTCGCGCTGGACATCCAGGTCGAGCCGGCAGTGATGGAATCAGAAATCTCCGGATTGCCCGACCTGCACGCCTTCCTCAAATACGAGAACTACGTCACGGGTTTCTCGTTTCCTTACCTCGATATCGAGGGGCATCAGATTCCATTCGAGCGCAGACATTTGCCGGACGAGAAGCTCACCTTCGATCCCAAGAACATAAAGGCCAAAGCCCGCAACGGCACCGCCGCGCCGCCGCCCGCTGTGCCAGCAGCGCCTCGCGCAGCAGTTGATCTTGAGGCAAAGCCGGTCGAAGAAACAAACGCCGCGGCGACTTCGTCGAATAGCGAGTTTGCCACCGTTGGGGCTGCGCCCGACGCCGGAAAGAACACCGGCGCGGAGGCCTCCGACAACATCGTCAACGCCGAGCAGCCGACACAAACGACCTTGGACTTTATTACGAATTAAGAGGCGCATTTGCTCACCATCTCAAAACCCCTCAGCTCCGCCCAGGCGCAGACCTACCACGCCAAAGAGTTCACGTCTGCCGAGCAAAACTATTGGAAGCAAGACGGCGCCGTCGTCGGCGAGTGGCAGGGTAAGTTGGCCGAGCGATTCGGCCTTGCCGGAGCGGTCGACGCGCAGCACTTTGCCCGGTTGAGCGAAGGCCAAAACCCCATCACTGGCGAGCAACTGGTGCGGCATCGCAGCGGGCAGTCCTACACCACCGCAGACGGAACCACCGTCAAGCCGGTCGAGCACCGGGCCGGTTGGGATGCGACGTTCTCCGCTCCCAAATCCGTTTCCTTGACGGCATTAGTTGGCGGCGATGAGCGGGTGAGAGAAGCCCATCGGCACGCGGTGACAACCGCCCTCACAGAGTTGGAGCGGTACACCCAGGCGCGGATCGGCGGCAACCACGCCGCCGAAACCACCGGCAAATTCATCGCGGCAAAGTTCGAGCATGACACCGCCCGCCCGGTCAATGGCTACGCCGCTCCCCAGCTTCACACCCACGCCGTCATCTTCAATATGACGGAGCGCCAGGATGGCTCCACGCGCGCCATCCAGCCGAACGAGTCTCTTCGACAGCCAGCAGTTCGCGACCGCTGTCTATCAAGCGGAACTGACCTATCAGCTTCGCAATCTCGGCTATGAAATCGAGGCAGGGAAGAGAGGCGCACCGGAGATCAAAGGCTATTCGCAGGAGTATCTGGACGCTTCCAGTCCCCGCCGCCAGCAGATCGAGCAGGCCATGGCGAAAAGCGGCTTCAGCGGGCCGGAGGCCGCGCAGATCGCCGCCCACAACACCCGCGACAAAAAAGAAATTCATACGCCCGCTGAGGTTATGGAAGCTCACCGCCAGCTCGCCGCGAAGTTCGGCAATCAAGCTGATCGCGTCGTTGCGGAGGCCCGCGAACGAGCCCATACGCAGGAACAGAACCGAGTGCCCGACCCGCCGCAACGCGCGCAGGAAGCCGTTTCCTATGCCAAGGAACGCAACTTCGAGCGCGAGGCCGTCATCGACCAGCGCGACATCATGCGCGACGCGCTTCGCCGCGGTATGGGAGACCTCACTTTCAGCCAGGTGCGCGACAACTTCGAGCACCGCCACGCTATCGGCGAATTCCAAACCGTAGCCGCTCAGAAGCACGACACCGGGCCTACGATTGACGACGCCCGAAACCATCGCCGCCGAACGAGCGACAGTTGAGCACATGCAGCGCGGCCAGAACACGCGTTGCGCCCATCATGAGCGAAGAACGCGCTGCGTCTCACGCCGCTGCGCTCGAGATTTTGAACCCGGCCCAGCGCCGTGCCATCGAGGAGATACTGACCTCACGCGATCGAATCCACGGCTTGCAGGGACTCGCGGGGGCTGGCAAGACGACCACGCTCGAATCCATCCGCGAAGCTGCCCAGCACAACGGCTACGCCGTCGCGGGCTTCGCCCCCACTGCGCGCGCCGCTCACCAGCTCCGCGAGGCTGCCGGCATCTCCGCCGACACCTTGCAAGCCTATTTGGCGATGGGAACCCGCGAGCAGGCGCAGACCAACCGCGACGACCCGGCAAACCGCCGCCTCTTCCTGGTCGATGAGTCGAGTCTGACCAGCACCCAGCAGATGAAGGAATTCCTCGACCGGCTAGGTCCCCAGGATCGCGTTCTGCTTATCGGCGACACACGCCAGCATCAGGCCGTAGACGCGGGAAAACCCTTCGAGCAACTGCAGGACGCCGGAATGCGAACCGCCCAACTCGACCAGATCGTGCGGCAGAAAGACCCCGAACTGCTCAAAGCGGTCGAACATCTTGCCAGGAATGAGACCCACACCGGCATCTCCCTGCTGCAATCTCAGGGGCGCGTCACCGAGCTTTCCAATCCCCAAGAGCGCATCGCCGCCATCGCCAGGGACTACGCCTCGAACCCCGAAAAGACTTTGATCGTCTCTCCCGACAACGCTTCCCGGCGAGACATCAATCAGGCCGTGAGGATCGAGTTACAAGCCTCTGGCGCACTCGGCAAAGAGAATGTTTCTTTCCCGGTGCTCGTGGCTCGAAACGACATGACCGGCGCAGATCGAGCGTGGGCCGCCAGGTACAACCCCGGCGACACCGTGCAGTACATTCGTGGCAGCCAACAGCTTGGCCTGGAAAAAAACAGCTACGCCACGGTCGTCGCGACCGACCCCGCAAACAATCTACTGACCGTTGCCAGAGCAGATGGCCAGCAGGTGGCCTACGATCCGCAGCGCTTGCGCGGAGTGAATGTTTACACCAACCTTCCGCGCGAGTTCTCGACCGGCGATCGCATCCAGTTCACGCATAATAATAAGGATCTCGACGTACACAACCGTGATCGCGGCCGGATCGAAGCCATCGGCAATGACAATCGCTTGACCGTCAAAATGGATGACGGACGAACCGTCAATTTTGACCCCGCTCGGATGCGGCACTTCGATCACGGCTATGCCGTCACCAGCCACAGCTCGCAGTCTTTGACCGAAAACCGCGTCCTCGTCAACATGGACACGAATTCGTTCTCCGAACTCCTCAACCCCCGCTTTGCCTACGTCTCCATTTCCCGCGCGTCCCAGGACGCCCACATTTACACCAATGATGCCGCGACGCTTGCCCAGCGCCTCAGCACCGATGTGACCAAAACCTCCGCCCTCGATTTTCACGAGGCACCCGCCCCGCATTCACACTCCCAAACTCCGAAGGAGCACACTATGCAACACCACAATGAATTGAAACCGGAACAACAACCCCAGCTCACGCCCGAACAAGCCGAGCGCAACCGCCAGTACGGCCCCATCGAAACAGCTCTTCAAACGGAAGCCCAGGGCTACAAGTGGCAACGCGAAACCGACGGCATCCACAGCTACCAACATCCTGAAACCCACCGCTGGTTACACATCGACACCCAAGGCCAGTTCTTTGACCGCCACGCCCAGCCCATCACCCGCGAAAATGCGCTTGAGCAAGCCGGGCCACTCGCCCACGCAGTCCGTCGCAGAAAACGCACAGTCTCCTACCAATCCCGCGACCACCATCAATCACGGGATCAGTCTCTAAATCGTTTGTGCCGTCCGATAAGAATTGAGAATTGGAGTCTCTGTCATGAACAAACTCTCCCTTGCTTCCGTTGCTCTTGCCGTCACTGCAAGCACCTTCCTCCTTCCCCACGCCCTTGCACAGCGCACTACACCGCCCCCGAGCGATGCCAAGCTCATGCACGACGTGGAAGCCGTCTTGCAAAATGAAAAGGCATTCCGGGGACTCACCATCGTCCCCAAGACTTCACGCGGCATCGTTACTTTGACCGGCACTGTTTCGAGCGAAGGCGACAAGGTACTTGCCGGCCTCGAAGTGGGTAACGTGGAACGGCGTAAAAACGGTCATCAACAACCTTGAGGTCAAGGCCAGCGCCTCGACCGAAGGACATCTTCCCGCTCTCGCGAATCCCAACGGGGCGCAGACTCAGCAGCTCTCGACCGAAGCCCGCACATACCCCGCAACCGCCGCGGCACCAGGCGCCCCAGTCGAGAGAACAATCACCATACCTGCAAACACCTCCATTCAGGTTCGCATCACCGACCCACTGACATCGAAAACCGCGAAGGCAAATGACCACTTCCACGGCACCGTTGCCGCCGTCGTCTTTGCTGACGGCGCACTCGCGATCCCGGTGGGAACGCCCGTGCTTGGCCGCGTCGTCTCTGCAAAGCCCGCAGGCCATTTCATCGCGGAAGCAAAAATGGCGCTTGAAATTACCACCCTCCGCCTGCCCCAGCTCGACGGCAAGAGCAGAGATGTTCCCGTGGTAACCGAATACCTCACCAACAACGGCCAACCTCACGGCAGCAACGTAGCGCCCAGTGGACAGATCGAGGTCAAGCCGCAGACCGTCTTGCGCTTCCAGACCCAGAGCCCACTGATCACTTCCGTCTGGATCAAGAATGGAACCCAACTCCAATTACCGGCCGCGCAAGATCCTGTACTCGATTCCCGGCCCAGCTCGAATTAGCAACGGCGGCACGATTCGGAGAAACGCCAAATGAATTGCAACCTTCATCCCGCTACTCCTGCCACCGCAACCTGCCACTCTTGCGGCTGTGGCCTCTGCCCTTCCTGCTCTGCCCGTTTTGCCCAACTTCGCTGTCAACACTGCGTCGCCCAGGAGAACGCAACCGTTGCCCGAACCGCATATCGGACTCTTGCAGTCTCCGTGATCTTCTTCCTTGTCGGCTTCTGCCTCGCCGGCGTCTGGCTCGCGGCTGGCCCCAAGCCTGGATCCCCTAAGGTCCATTCAACATTTCCCTCCTTTTCGTCCGTACGCCTATTGCCACCAGCGCCAGCCGTGCGCCCATCCGAATCCGTGAAGAAAGAACGCGAAGCGATTCATCCACCCGCCGACCAACGCCCAGCAATCCTTCTGCAAAGCATCATTGGCCTGCAATTGGCATTTACCTATTTGGTGTGGAAATCCCTGGCAGCCCACATTCGCAGTCGCCGCATCGTCCTGCTCGCGACTCCTGCCTTTTGGCTCTTGTACTTCGTGCTCAAACCGCTGCTCGCCTTGCTGGTCGGGGCTTCCCCCATCGGCTGGATTGTCGGGCCTTATCTGCTCTTCAAATTACTTCGCCAGATCCGAATCGCGCGACGCACCAAACTAGAACTTGCAACTTCCTGATAACCCCGTGAATACTCAGAATCAAACCGTGAGCACATCTCTCGCACATCTCGCAGACGCACCGCGCGGCCAGCGCCTTCAGGCCGTCCTCGTGTGCGCCTGTGGCTCACTCGACATCGCGGCGCGAGGCATGTGTCCACGCTGTCTCGCTCGCCAACATCACGATCAGGAATATTTCGGCGGGCATCGCGAAACCGTTTTGCGCCGCGATAAATGGACCTGCCAGGGCTGCTTCTACCGCCCCGCTCAAGAAGACCGCGATTGGATCGTCGTCCATCATCGCGTCCCCGGCATCTCTCAACCCGCGCTGATGATTTCTCTTTGCGCCGCTTGCCACGCCATTGTCGAGCGCCTGCAAGTCCTCGATGTATGGCTCCCGCCGCAACTCGTCATCCTGTGGCGTGAGCAACATCCCGACGCCGAGTATCAGTTGCCCTTGCCCTTCGATCCCTTGGAGCAGTCCGCTGTCGGCATCGCTCCCTTCAATCCCAACGTCGTCGAACTCGATTTAACCCTAGGATGACTACCTTATGTGTGGCCGCTACTATCGCACCGCCGAAGCTGCACGGGAGTCAGTCCGTGAAGCTGACGCCGTGCAACTTCCGCAGTGACAGGCGAATCCGGAGCTTGGGTGGTCAGTCTGGTCTTGCGCGGGGCACTTGAGTGTAATGGCCTGTGGCTGTTGAAAAACTCACTCACCGGAAAATGCTCGAAAAGACTTTGCAATAGGAAGCCCTACAAACGACGATCTCCGTTTTGGTAGACATTTTCTATCTCCCAAATTTCAGCTATTTTGACAAAACAGGAGTTTTCCAACAGCCACGCCTGTTATCAACAATTGAAGAGTTGAGTGGAGGCGCACAGCTACGGATAGAGGACTTTTAAGGCTTCGGAGCCAAGGCGCTCGGCCAGTTGAGCACGGTAAAGGCTCTCAGGCAAGACGCGATGGTTGGCCGATTCGCTAATGCCTCGTGGTAGGTCAGGGAGGTCACGACGGCGCACGCCAAAAATCTTCATGGGTGCGGTCAGCTCATCCCCGGATGTACCAATCAACCAATTTGCGGCACCAGGTGGATTCTGAATCGTGAGGGTGGCTGCGGAACTGTTCCAGACAACTCCCCACGCCATCGTCCAGCCGTGGCCTGAACCCATTTCTCCGCGATTCATCATGTCGATTCCACCTTGTGGCACCTGCGTGCTGTCAACGAGAAGTGCGGTAGACCACCTTTGATGAGGCTGTACATGCCCGTCTCCGATGAACCTTGAGTCCAGCACGACATTGGGGCCTTGGTTTCGAGGACCAGTAATCACGTAAAAGAGATCGTTGCCAACAGAACCACAACGCAGCATCAGAGTTTGCGTTCCGCGGAGAGCAAAGTCGGATGGCTTTGCCGAACTAGTGATTGTCGTAGTGTGCCTGAATAGCACGTTCTGAATCGTGATTCGGGATGTATCTCCACTAACATCGATTCCTTCCGTAGTGTCGTCAACGAGCACGTCTCGAATCCACCCATCGCGAAGGCCGCTAAAATTCACAGCCCGGAATAGCTCGTCTGTGAAGGCGACCTTCCGGGCTGGCGCTTCTATATGCAATGCCTCGATCCCATCCTGTTCAATGCGACCCTCAATGGAAACTTTTGTTACCTCAGCACCTTCGGGGGGCAAATTTTCCGGTCGTAAGAATCTGCTACTGGAACATCGAGATTCAGGCTATTTCCATCGTGACCAGTCACGACTCGTAACGTTGAGATCGAGTCTCCGACCCAAGTCTCAGGCTCTCCGTCGCGCATCATCTTATCCATCCCCATGTAATGCAGCCATTGTGGGGTCGTGTACCGCGTGATGCGAATGGCATCGCCTGCTCGAAACCCTGAAGCGTTGTCGAGGGTAATGGAATGGGCACCAGAGGGAACGTAGGCCTGCAGAATGTGCGCAGCAAAACCTACACTGTGAACCTCTTCCTTGCCCGCAACAGTGATCGCAGCATGAGGTTCACCCGTGAGCTTGAGTGTTGTTCCTCCAGCAAGCGGGCCGCTTCCGCGCAAAACAACACCCGATGTAGTGATACTGAGAGCCTTACTGCAAATAAATGTGCCCGGAGCTAGAACAACTGCACCTCGAAAGCCGTTCCTGAGCGGCATCAATGAAACCTGGTCGATCGCATGCTGGATCGCCACGCTGTCATCAGTACCCGAGGGAGCAAGCTTCAGTACTGTCGGAACGGATGGGAGCGGAACTCCTCCGGCCATGTATCCAGCGTAGGAAAAATCAATTATCTGATCGCCCTTTGGCAACGTGCGGTAGACCAAATCGCCTGAGGAGTCCAATCCAACCCAATGCTTTTTCTCCGCATACGAACGTGATGGGACTGCAGTCGTTGCCAGCAACAGAACAGCGTGCAAAAGCCTCATACACATGGCGATGGGGCAATTCTATGCTCCCGGAATCTGATCCTGTCGAAAAATCGCCATCTCTAACAATGTCGGCGGTGTCAAGCAGTTTTCGAGCACACTACTGCATGCACTCGTAGAAGAGCGCCATTTCGCTCTCGTAGATGGTTTGCGCTTTCCAACCTGGGCTCGCTTCTAATCGTTGGGGTCAGGAACTCAGTCCGACCCAGCCATCTCTTCGATCACCAACTGCGATCATGATTACTTACTTCGAACTCCCCTGCGAAGGGGAGCGGGATGCCCAATCATTACGTCGGTGATTTACTGCACACCATGGCGATTTCCGGGCTCTCCCGCGTGCGAACCGAGCTTTTCGCAACTGGCCGTAATCCCAGCCCTGGCGCCACATCCAGTACAGATGCACCGCCAGCTTCCGCGCCATCGCTACCTTCGCGATCTTCCGTCCTCGGCGCATGGCCAGGTGGAAGAACTTGCTGCGCCACTCGCGGTTGGCTGCGCACCGTGACCTGCGCCGCTTCCACCAGCAGAAACCGCAGCAGCGCGTTGCCTTGCTTGCTGATGTGTCCCAGTCGGCGCCGATCGCCGCTGGACTCTTCCGTCGGAACCAGCCCCACATAGCTGGCGATCTGCTTGCCGCAGTGAAAACGTTCGGGAGTTCCGATCACCAACTCGAAGGCCAACGCCGTCAGCGGACCCGACTCCGGGATGCGTCATCAGCCGCCGCGCCACCGGCCGCTTCTCCACTTCCTCTTCCAGCGCTCGCGTCAGTTCCTGGATCTTCGGAGTCAGTTGGTCGAGTAAGTCGAGCAGGTCTTGGCGTCGTCGGCTGGCCCAGGGAGCCAGCACCAACGACTCCAGTTCGCTGCGACCCGCCGGCCGCCACAGCGCTTTCTTGCGCCGCAGTCCTTCGTTGAGCGCCACCACATGCAACTGATTCATCACCCGCGTGCGCATCTGCACCAACCGATGCCGATGCCACAGCAGTTGCCGCAGATCCCGATTCTCTGCGTCCGGCACCCAGATCCGCGGAAAGCGGTCTTCCATCATCAGCCGCAACAACAACTGCGCATCCTGGCGATCGGTCTTCTGCTTGCGCACTCGTTTGGTGCGAATCTCCGCCGCGTCCCCGATCCACAACTCAAACTGCAAGCTCGCGTCAGCAAACGCTCAAACCAGCGTGCGTGCCCGCTGGCTTCCATCCCCACCCGCACGCTCAGTTCGCTCCTTGAGCTCGCTGTAGAACTGCTCGGCTTCTTCGCGGTGAGCCAGCCGCCGTTCGCCGCACTCACCTGTTTCCGTGTCCACAAATGCAATTTGCTGGAAGCCCGGATGATAGTCACAACCTATAATCAGCATGTTCGGCTCCTTTCCTCCGAGCCCTTTGGTTGGTTTGCGCCTCCAAAGTCTACTCGGGCCTGGGAGCCGACATTGTTATGGAATCATTACACTCAAAGTGCTGGGGGCTTATGTTCTGGGTGTCATGCGCGTCAGGCAATCCGCCACCTTCAGAACGTCGGCCTTCCCCATCTCCGCTCGCTCAGGCCGTCCGTAAGTGGAAGGATGATGGACCGGGATGCAGACCGCCTTATGGTCGCCTATCTGTACCTCGAATTCGCGGCCATGTTCGTCGACGAGTCTTACTTCGCGTCCGAGGCACCACTCTGCCGCATGGACGCCGACGGCCGCAATCACGCGCGGCTGGCAGCTGACGATGTCCGCCGTAACTTCCGCACGATCACGCTCGATCTCCAAAGGCTGCGGATGAGGGTTGCCCTTATGGTAGTCGATGCACACATTCCAGCGGCGGAAGTTGTCGAGGGTCAGTCCGGCGCAGTGGAACCACTCGCGGAGAGTGTCGCCCGCCCTGCCGACGAACGGACGGCCCTCGCGGTACTCCTTCGCGCCCGCGCGCTCACCCAGAACGTAGAGGTGGGAGGGAACAGGCCCGTCGGCGTTTACGATTGGGCCGCAGAGCAGTGCGGTTTTCATGGCTCCATGGTAAGCCGTCGCTCTGCGTGTGTGGATCAATCTGATTACGCTCACGCTGGTCAAAACGCGCTATCGCTGATTACAACAGTTACCATTACGCGTATGGAACAAAGCTCCGTTTCACTTCACGACCTATTGGCGCGGGTTCCTTTGGTCTTAACAGAACTCTCTGCGGAATTCTATAGAGTCGGCGGTCGCTCGATGGACATCGACCCGAATTTCAATAAGCGCGTGTTTCTTGCTCGGATTCCGTTCGACATCGTTGCTCTGGGGAATGAAATCTCTTCTGGAGCCTGCCACTCGCGATAGCTGGGATGTTCTCGTCAGATCGTTCATGGAAACAAGAGACCTTCTCTTGACTTTCAGGTTCGATGACAATGGTATCCGCAACACGATACAGACGTGGTTCAAAGGACTGAACGATAGCACATGGAGAGCCCGCCACAAGAAAACCGAAGAGTTTGTGAAGAAGATCGGGGGCGGCGATACCGAACTCGCAAAGCGTTGGAGTGCATTCTCGGCCCTTTCCCATCCAACCGTTCATGCAGCCAAGCACTCAACGAATCTTGTCGTTACACGACTGACCGGGCGACCTGAGAATTACGATGAGGCTATGAATCCAAAGATCGCCGATTATTTGGCTTCAGTCGGGACCCTCATCGTTGCCACCACCTTCGACGAGTTCTCTCAGTTAATTCCTCTCGGTTGCGACTTGAATCGAATGCCGAACGTCGAGCCATTCCGACTGTCTGTAG
>CAVZWK010000008.1:0-75299 GCA_963778995.1 Terriglobia bacterium | reverse complement strand
TTAGACCCCTATCGACAAGTGCGCCGGCGGTGAGCTTCCGCGTGGACCCGAGAGTTTCCCGCCGGGGCACTTGCGATAGGGGGATTTGTACGAAGCCGCTGGCGCGGCGGACGCGGGGGAGCTATGGGTTTTGTATGCGCGATTCGCGATTTGTTCGTGGCAGGGTTGGGTTGAGCGGACTGGTAAAAGATGTCGGCGAGAGTGTTGGTGGGTCCGAGGAGGCGAACCGGTGCGGGTAATTTAGGAAAGTAAGTGGTGGATGGAGGTGGATTTCGGTGAGTAGAGACACTACGAGTGTCGGAGCAGAAGCTCGCGCTGTGGAGAGCGGGATGGTTGGATGATTAGGAAGAGTCAAGGATTGCGCTCCTGGGCGAGAGTTGCCAAGCCGTAGTGACAGAGAATCTTTCGACGATGAGCATGGGAGTGGAACATTTTGGACAGCGGAAACAAGTGGGCTCAGTGGGGGAAGAAGTGACGGCTGCGGGCGTGTGCGGCGTGGGATAGTCGGCGAGCAGGCGCTGACAGAGGGGGAGGAGAGTGGCGCGCTGGCGATTGGCCAGGAAGCCGAAAAAGCGGATGCGGACAAAGCCGCGAGGCAGGACGTGGAGCAGGAAGCGGCGCAGGAACTCTTGCGAATCGAGCGGCATGGTTCTCTTCTTATTTCCGTGGGCATAATCTTTCCAGCGGAAAGTAACCTGGTCCTGCTCGAAAGCCACGAGGCGATGGTTGGTGATGGCGACCCGATGGGTATAGCGGGCGAGATAGCCGAGCACATGATGGGGACCGCCGAAAGGTGGTTTGGCGTAGACGACCCAGTTCTCACGGAACAAGGGACGCAGGAAGGAGCGGAAGGCCTTCTCGTTTTCGAGCGGCTTGAGAGATCCGGCGAAGGTGAGCTGGTGTTGCTGGAATCGGCGTTTTAGACCGGCGACGAACTTGCCGCGGAAGACGCGACTGAGTACGTGAACGGGCAGGAAGAATGGGTAGCGGGGATGGATCCAGCGGGTGCGGTCGGGCGAGAGGCCACCGGCAGGAATGACGCAGTGGACGTGGGGATGAGCCAGTAGATTTTGCCCCCAGGTATGCAGAACAGAAAGGAAGCCAATGTCGGCTCCCAGGTGGCGAGGATCTCGGGCTACCTCGAGCAGGGTCTCGGCACTGGCGCGGAACAAGAGGTCATAGAGGATCTTCTTGTTCTGCAGCGCCAGTGGGGAGAGTTGGTGAGGCAGAGTAAAGACAACGTGGACATAGGCAACCGGCAGAAGTTCGTTCTGCCGAGCCATAATCCAGGTGTCGCGAGCGCCGCTCTGACACTTTGGGCAATGGCGATCGCGGCAGCTGTTATAAGAGGTGGTGCGATAGCCACAGCGCGGGCACTGATCGCGATGCCCACCGAGTGCCGCCGTGCGGCAGCGAGCGATGGCGCGCAGTACTTTCCGATGGGCCCAGTGGAACCAGCGGAAGTTGTGCTGAATGAAGCGATCGCCTTGGGCGCGAACGATATCGGCCACCTCGAGGAGGGGCCGAGTCATTTTTTCTTAAGCCTCCGCGACCGTTTGACGCCCTCGAGGTCGGAGACTTCCAGAGCATCGAGCGGATTGGGGATCGCGCGCAGATGATTGGGCGAGAGATGCAGGTAGAGGAGGGTGTGCTCCAGTCGGGAATGACCGAGTAAGACCTGGATGGTACGCAGGTCGGCGCCGGCTTCGAGCAGATGGGAAGCACAACTATGCCGCAAGCTGTGAGGAGAAAGACGTTTGGTGATGCCGGCCCTTTGAGCGGCTTGCCGACAGGCTAACCAAACGGTGTTGACACTGATGGGAACGTCGGCGCGCACTCCCTTGACGGTACCCGGGAAAAGAAAGGTGGTGGGCTGCATCCAGCGCCAGTAGACGCGCAGGGTCTCCAGCAACTTGGGACTCAAGGGTACATCGCGGTCGCGGCCGCCCTTGCCTTGGTTAATGCGAATCAGCATGCGCTGACTGTCGATGTCGTGAACCTTCAGCCGGCAGAGTTCGGCCCGGCGCATGGCGGTGGAATATAAGGTCATGAGCAGGGTGCGGTGATAGAGATTGCAGGCCGCGTCGATCAGTCGGGTCACTTCCTCCGGGCTGAGCACGGTCGGCAGTCGCTGGCGGGATTTCGGAAACGGAATGTACTCAGCTAGAAAATGCCGACGCAGTGTCTTTACGAACAAGAAGCGCAACGCGGACACATACTGACTGACTGTGGCAGGAGCCAACTTCTTGGCTTGAAACAGATGAGCCTGATACTGCCGAATTTGCTCGGGCCCGAGCTTGTCCGGTGGCTGGTGAAAATACGTCGCGAACTCGCGGACGATTCGGACGTAGGTTTTTGCGGTACGATGGGAATAATTTCGACGCTGGAGTTCCTCCAGCATCTTTTGGCGTAGTTGGGTCACGGGGACCTCCTTTTTCCGTGACCCAACTTACTTCTTACTTCAATCCCTCACCAACTGCCGATCCTCGAACACGCGGTAGCGTCCGCCGCGCCAGCGGCTTCGTACAAATCCCTATTGCACTCATCATCCCCGCAAAAAGGCGAAGGAAAAACGCATGCTTGTGTAAAGGCCTGGTAACAACAGTTACGGCAGGACTGTCTGTTCTGCCAGTTCACCGAGCGGGATGCCACGCATAGCCTTGGTGTTCGCCTCAAAGAGGACACCGCATGAAATCACTTCTCGCCAACCTTAAGGTCGCAGCCTGTATCGTTAGCATTGCACTCGGCGTGTTGCCGGGCAGTGTCCACGCTCAGAAGGCATCCGCCCCAGCCGCTTTCTCATTTGACGTGTACGGCGATTCGCGTTCTATGATGTACCTCCCGCACAAAGCCGACCCGCCTTGGATGCAAAGCAAACCATTCTTCATCAATGACGTGCCATGTCCGCCGACTTGGAGGAAGCAATGAAAATCAGTTGGCAGCTCCTATCAGCAGGCATTATGTGCCTCGTGTCCTTGACCGCAGTAGCCCAGGATGTCGAAGCGAAGCATGACGTCAAAGTGAATTGGGTGAGAGGCACAGACTTTTCCAAGTACAGGACCTACGCATGGGGGACGTCGCATCAGAAGACTCCCGACCCGGCTTGGAATCAACATCTCATTGAGGACATTGACGCGGCTCTGCAGGCAAAGGGATTGCATAAGGTGGAGATGGACGGGAAGCCCGACCTCATCGTCGCTTATGACACCGGAGGTCAACCCGCATATTCGATTGAGGGCTTGACTGAAGTGAAGGAGGTGAAGGAGGGCACTCTGGTGGTGGAACTTGTGGACTCGCAATTCAAGAAGGTCGTCTGGTCGGGTATTGCTAACGACATAGTTACCGACAAACCCGAGAAAGATTTGCCTAAGGCTCAGAAAATAATTTCGAAAATGTTCAAGCAATACCCCCCGCCAGCAAACAAGTAGTTTGGGATGGTGGCCCAACTCAGTAGCAGACACAATAATTCTCAGCGCGTGCGTTCTGGCAGCCGTCATAATGTGGATGCATGCTGCTGGTATCGCGGTGCTACTGCGGGGCATGATGAGGTCGCACGTTTTGGCACCCACGGGCGTCTGGCCTATCATCCGAACGCTGCTCCGCATGATCTGGTGGCTGCTCATGATCCATCTGGCAGAGATTTCGGTCTGGGGGGCGTTCTATTTGTGGCGCGGATGCCTGCCCGATGCCGAGGCTTCTTTCTACTTTTCCGGAGCCACTTACACCACTCCTGGCTATGGGGATGTAGTGTTGGCGAAACCGTGGCGAATTCTCGGACCGATCGAGAGCCTGATGGGTGTCCTCATGTGCGGCTTGTCCGCCGGTTACTTCTTCGTTGTCGTGAGCCACATCCGTCAATCGCAGCACGTTAAAGCCACCGCCGTCTCCACCACGGAAAGAACACAACCATGAAAACCATGCTGCGCGCCTAAGGCGCGAGATCGGTTGGTTAATGTTATGAGTTCACGCGAGAAATCCTCAACCGGCCACGATGTGGATCGTATCCCTGGTCGTCCTGCTCCATCGCCGTGGCGGTTGAGAGTGCTGCGGACGATTGGAATCACGATTGTCTGGTCCATTCTCGCGCTGCTTACTCTGTGGGCAGTGGCAGCTCTCTACGTCGATTGTCGGATTGAAGCGTTGCGCGTTCCGGTGACTTTGATCTACGTTCTCGGGATCGTCGCAATTTTATTCAAGTTCAAACGATCCTGTTGGACTGCCATCCTGTGTCTCGCGGGCTTCTGTTGTGTGCTCGCCTGGTGGCTCACCCTAAAACCCTCAAACGAAGGCAATTGGGAAGCTGACAGCGCTCGAACAGCCTGGGTCGAAATGGACGGAGATCGAGTCACAATTCACAACTTGCGCAACTGCGACTATCGCACCGAAACCGACTACTCGAATTGCTGGAGCGACCGGACACTCTATCTTTCACGGATCCGGGCCGCCGACTTGTTTCTGACGAACTGGGGGATTCGCTTTGCGAGCCATCCCATTGTCAGCTTTCAATTTGGAGATAACGAGCATGTCGCATTTTCCATTGAAGCACGCTACAAAGTTGGTCAAGCGTACTCGACGATTCTTGGATGTTTTCGCCAGTACGGGCTGATTTTTGTCGCGGCGGATGAGCGCGACGTGATTCGATTGCGCACCAACTACCGTAAAGATGAAGAAGTCTACATGTACCGAATCCATGTGCAGCCAGAAGTAGCGCGGGCCATGTTCCACACCTATGTCACCTATCTGAACAAATTGAAAGATCAACCCGAGTGGTACAACGAAGTGACAAGAAACTGCACGACCACTCTCCAAAAACCGCTTGCTGCTGACACTAACAACCCGCAGCCCTGGAACTACCAATTCTTACTCAACGGCACGCTGGATGAGTTGCTCTATGACCGGGGACGGTTGGTCACCGGTGGGCTTCCATTTCCAGAGTTGAAGCAGCGTGAGCACATCAACGCCGCGGCCCATGCGGCAGGCCAGTCTCCTGACTTTTCCCCGCTGATTCGAGCGGGGCGGATCGGGTTTTGAGGAATCGAGACTGAAGAAATTGAGGTCGCCATGAAACGCATTTGTTCATTGGAAGCCACGCACCGTCGTTCTTCTTATCCACCGTTGACGATCGCGCTCGTTCTCTTCACTGTGAGCATGTCGTCACTCGTCGCTGTTGCGCAGAACGAGCCACCGGTCCCTCCCAAGCGATTGACGATCGGAGTTGCGCTCGAAGGCGGTGGTGCGCTCGGAATAGCCCACATCGGAGTTCTGCGGTGGTTTGAGCAGCACCACATTCCCATTGACTATATCGCCGGAAATAGCATGGGCGGGTTGGTGGGCGGCTTATACGCGACCGGAAAGAGCCCGGGTGAACTCGAACAAGTCGTTAAAGGAATCGACTGGCCGTTCGTTCTTGGGGGCGGCACCCCCTACCAAGACCTGTCATTCCGACGCAAGGAGGATGCGGCCGCGGTTCAAAGCGAGGTGGTCATCGGTTTCAAACACGGATTGGCGCTTCCGTCCGGGTTCAGCGCGGGACACCAAATCAACCTGGTGATTGATCGGGAAACACTGGCCTACTCCTCGGTGAAATCGTTCGACGACCTTCCCATCCCATTCCGCTGCGTGTCCACCGAGCTGATTTCTGGAAAGGCGCATGTGTTCTCTACCGGTCCGATTGGTCTGGCTATGCGGTCCTCCATGTCGCTGCCGGGAATCTTCGCTCCTATCCGTGACGGAGACCGCATTTATGTCGATGGTTCTCTAGTGGACAACCTGCCTACGGACTTAGCGCGCCAGATGGGCCCGGATGTGGTCATTGCGATTCATCTTCAGGTTGCTCCCACTACCCCCGCTGAAATCCAATCTCTTTTCAGTGTTCTTGGCCGGTCAATCACTGTCGACAGCGCGGCCACCGAGTTGCGTGGAATGGAGGCGGCAGACATCGTCGTCAAAGTTGACGTTCAGAAATTTACCAGCCTGGACTTTGAGAAGGCCGATGCTCTCATCCAGAAAGGAATGCAAGCGGCAGAGGAGAAATCTAAACTTCTGGAGACTTATGCTCTCGATGAGGCCGGATGGAAGGAATACGTGGCTCGTCGCGATGCGCGGAAGCAAGGAGCCGTAGGCATTCCACAATTTGTAAAAGTGCAAGGGACCACCGCCGATGCGGAGCAAAAAGTAGAGAAATTTCTCCAGCCTCTGGTAGGCAAGCCCATCGACACACGTGTGCTTGACACCTACCTGACCCGCCTGACCGGAGTGGGCAGATTCGAAAGCACTTCCTATGGCTTAACCCAGAATGACGGCGAAGTCGGCTTATTGATCACTGTTAATGAGAAGAACTATGCGCCGCCTGTTCTGCAACTCGCTGCCGACGTGAATGGCACACAACCCGACAACGTCACCTTCGGGATGGGTGGACGTTTAACGTTCCTCGACATCGCAGGATTTGGCTCAGAACTGCGTATGGACTTTGCGTTTGGAAGCACCTACGGGATCTCCACCGAGTTCTACAAGAGATTTACCCAGACGTCCCAATGGTTCTACGCGCCACACGTGAATGCCAGCAATAGCGGGGATTGGTTCTATTCCAATGGCAACCCACAAGCTGACTACCGGATCGGGAGGGCAGGAGTTGGAGGTGACATTGGCTACGCAGTGAACCGCTTCAGCGAAGTCCGCGCCGGCTACGAGATCGGCTACCTGGATGCAAGCCTAAAGCTGGGCACACCGCAATTCTCATCGGTGAAAGGGGGGGTGGGCGCTTCGCGATTTCGCTTCATCACCGACCACCGGGACAATCCGATCGTTCCGCACTACGGTTATTCGGGAGAGTTGAATTTCCACTGGGTGGATACGAGCCCAGGAGCACCGGCAGCGTTTCCCACTCTTGAATTGAAAACCGAGTATTTCAAACCCATCTCCCATAGCTCTTCAGTCTTCCTGTTTGCCGAGGGAGGGTCGACTCTGGGCTACGAACAGACCGGCATTCCTCAATACTACCTTGGGGCAACCAACGGATTGTTGGCCTATGGCCAGAATGAGCTGCGCGGAAATCAATTTTTCCTCTTCCGCGGGGGATACCTCCACAGAATATTCACCCTCCCGTCGTTCCTCGGCGGGGGCATCTACGGCACGGCATTGTATGAGGTAGGAAAAATGTACAACGATCCGGGCGTGAGCAAACTTCCCAATGACGGTGCGGCAGGGTTTATCGCGCGCACGCCGCTCGGGCCCTTTGTTCCTTGGCGGAAGTGTCGGAGACACAGGACATGCCACGTGGTTCTTTAATCTGGGCCGTGTGTTTTAGCTCGTCCGCGCGCACGAGGGCACCGGGCGATAGGTCGGAATCCGTGGGCAAGAAATCGTCGCAAAAGAAGCCTTGCGCCTCAAAGACGTGACTCATGCTTCGAACTGACAAACCAGAGGTCAGGGAATGAGCATCAGTATCTCCGCCAGGCGCTCACTACTTCGGGGAAGAGTATCAGTATCGCCGGCAGAACCTGACGACTCTGGGGAGAGAGGAAGAAGACGAGAGTCAAGGTCGAGACGTATCAGAACCCATGGAAACTGACGAATCTCATGATCTCGAAGAAGTGAAGTAGTGAGCGCCTGGCGGAGATACTGATGCTCATTCCCTGGGTCGATGGCGGTTGAGCCTGCGACTTATTCCCAGCAATACGGTTTGGCGGTGTCTCAAACTAACGATAAATCGCGTGGCTGTTGAACAGCCACGCCTGGTTACGTCAACAATCAATCTCTTACTTCAGCAGGCCCAAGTACATTAACTTCAACTTCCGAGTTGGGTAGTCACTCGGGCAGAATCGCAAAACCAAAAGCCCGCTTTGTCAGACCTAACCTCAGAGTTACAGGGGGATTGCGCCCCGACCCGCACAGATTGCTCAGTGCAGGTCGGCGCGACTCAATTCACTTCAATCGTCCGTTAGAACACCTAGGCCGCTACTCTCTCAGCTATCTTCTGGGCCACCTTGGCCTCGACGACGTTCCGAATCATGCGCCGCGTTCGTTCAACAAACGCGAGTTTGTCCGCCAAGCAGCTCTCCAGCAGGACGCCGACGCCATAGTGGCCGGTTACATCCGCCGCTGCGACCAACGCTGCGTACTCCGCAATGCGAAGGTGAGTCAGATGGATGGCCTTCACCATGATGAACAGGCGCTTTGCGGCTGGGTTTTGTATCTCGGCGAGTTCTTTGCGAAAATCCTCGACAAAGATGTCATGGAGACGCGAGCTGACCTTCGTGGGTTGTTCGCCGATGAGCTTGAAGCACTGGTCTTGTGTAGCGAGGACTTTCTGTGAGATGAAAGCCCGCGCTTCCAGGGCCTCTTTTAGTTCCGGATTCTCGGCAATCTGGCTAAGTTCCTGATAGAACTTTGCGCTCTTCTCTGTGCCTTGGCGGAGACCGCTAAGCAACTGGACGAAGAGTTCCTTCGGGTTTTGAACTGACATGAGTAATCTCCTTATAATTGGGGTTGCTAAGGGGGGGACTTCAGATGGGCTGACTTAGTTCAGGAGACCTGAAATGAGGAGAAGGTGTAAACCACCTCAATTACGACCCTAGTCTCATGCGCGGGGACTGTCAAGCTGCTCGCTTTCCGATTTTCCCGCTCCCTAATTTACAACGTGTGCGTTGGTTGTTGGCGAGACATCCCCATCTCATCGATATTTGTAGCGCGGCTTTCTAAACCTAAACCACCCGAACCCTGGGCAAAAAACGAACGTCTCCCAAACCGCCCCTACCGCCGGTGATTGCGGAAGAGCTTCTCCGGACCGAACATTCAGTAGAGCGCAAAGCAGTCCGGTGTCAGCGAGATAGAGTTCCGGACTCTTAATGATAGACTTGGGTCGATTCGAGAACCAACGCCCAAGCTGCCAGATTGCGAGGCGTACTGGGGTGCTGGAAGACAGCCGAGAACTATGTGACTCCAACTTGGGAATCCAAGATCGAGAAACTAATCCTCATGCCGCGATTGTCGCGGTGCGGCCAAGCGATTTCAGCAACCGTTGGGTTTCCGAGAGAACTCCGGAGATTTGATGGACACTTCCAAACCACGAAAGTCAAGTTCTGCAAGCCCAAATGGGTACTCAACCGCTTGAGCTAGGGATATACTTTTGCTGTTCCTTTCCAGCGAAGGACTCATTCTCAAGGAGCACTTCAGCGGCGACCACGCGTGAATCGTGTCCGCATTTTACTCTCTGACGACAAGAGGCTACTCCTGGAAGCAACAGCGAAGATGCTGGCTTCATCTTTTGACGTCGTGGGTATGGCACACGATGGACGTCGAGCACTGGGTTCACGGGAGATCTTCGGACATCGAAAGAGTGGGACAGGCAAAAAGTTTATCAGCCACATCATGTCAGTGAAAGCAGTGGAGTTCGCACTCTGTCCACGGGGGAAAAATGAATAATCTCTTCGATTTTCCATTTCCACTCTTCGCGTTCTCCTTCATCGAACTTTGGCTCTCGGCTTACTTCGGCACTGTCATGCGCAAGAAACTGGGATCATTAGCCGTCGACGGGCGGCAAGATGTCGGCGTTATCCAAGGCGGCGCTCTGACACTACTGGGCCTTCTGATCGGGTTCACGTTTTCGATGGCCATGAATCGGTACGAACAACGCAAGAACTACGAAGAGGCTGAGGCGAATGCGATCGGTACGGAGTAGGTCCGCGTCGGTTTGCTGCCTGCCGCAGATGCGACAAGACTGCGAGGTCTACTGGGGAACTATCTCGACCAGCGTGTGCTGTTCTACACCACCCGCGATGCGCAGCACCTTCAGCAAATCGATGCCGACACTGCCCAACTGCAGGACGAACTGTGGTCCGCAGTCCAGGTTCGCGCTGTAGCTCAACCGACGTTCCTAACTTTCGTTGCCACTACCGGCATGAACGATGTGTTGAACTCTGAGGGGTACACTCAGGCCGCCTGGTGGAACCGCATTCCAACCGAGAGCTGGATTCTGTTGGCAGAAGTCTCCGTCTGCTGCAACCTGTTGATCGGATATGGAGTACATCGCGCTAGCCCGCTCTTAATAGTCTTTCCTCTGGCTGTGTCTCTTTCCTTCTTTCTAATAGCTGACATTGACAGCCCGCGCGGGGGCGTCATTCGCGTGCAGCCGCAAAATCTGCTTAGGCTCTCTCACACCCTACATGCACACTCGGCCGATGGGAATTCCGGTGGCAAGATCCCCATCGCTCGGTGATCACTTCCAAAGCGGCGAACGCGCTCTGTCTCCCACCGGCGCTCCGGCACTTCTAGCTGTGAGGGCCCGAGTCAAAGACTTAGGATCGGGTTTCATACAGTGTCAGCGACAGGGCAGCATGCTTGTCGCAGGTTTCTTGGATTCTCGGTTCGGTGTCGTAGGTGTCCGAGCAACTCAGCGCGCCCCTTTTGTAACGGCATCTCCTCCCGAATTCCCTCTTCCCGCAATCACAATCACAGAGACGGACACATGGGCTGGTTACACCACTGACGCGGCACTCGCGCTGTCAGTTCATTATTTTTTGGGTGGCGGCGGGTACTTCTCGAACATTTTCGGAATTCTCTTTTGAATCAAAGGAACATCTTTATCGGGATTATCGGTCACTGTGTCATTCGCAATGCTCCACCAGACCGCTTCTTTCGTTTGTGGATCCGCGAGCTGAATGACGAGAGTGCCCTGTTTCACGATTGGATTTTTGAGGTAGCCCTGAATCGAATACACGAGCTTGTTTCCAGAGCTAAAAGCGACAAAGAGGCTGGGGTTTGCGTCCATCTCCACCTTCTGCAATCCCTTTTGCTGCAGAGCAGCGTCAATCATGCCTTGAACGGTATGCTCCAGGCTCGGTGTCGCCAGATGCGAGGGTCCCCATGCATAGGTCTTGAACTTGGAAAAATCCGTTCCTCGCACCCAGTCCACTTTAATGTCAGATTTCGGGTACGGGACAACATCCTGGGCCATAGATGCCAAGGGCATCAGGCTCAGAATGCTTGTTGCTAAGAGTTGGTGACTGATTCTCATAAGTTCCTCCGTCTAGCATGTTTTTGTTGGCGCCGCCGTGGGGCGGCGAAAGATACTGCTCTTACGCGCAGAGTCCACTGTGCCTCATCTTGTTTTCACTCCTGCGGAAGCACTGCTGAACGCGGCCTGCCTTCCCACATCCAGGGCGCGCTTAGGATCCATAATCGCGTCAAATTGCACAAGTTTTGCCACCAGCCCGGTCCAGCCTGTCTGATGGCTTGCACCCAAGCCGGCACCGTTGTCGCCATGAAAGTACTCGTGAAAGAGCAGGTAATCGCGCCAATGGGGGTCAGTCTGCAACTTCTCGTTGCCGCCGTAGACAGGGCGACGTCCGCGCTCGTCGCGGGTGAAGATCCGAGTCAGCCGGTTACGGATATCCCTGCTCACCTCGAAGAGGTTCATCACGTTTCCCGAGCCGGTAGGACATTCGATTTTGAAGTTGTCACCGTAGTACAGGTAGAAGTTCTCCAGCGCTCGAATGATGAGCACATTCATCGGCATCCAAACCGGCCCCCTCCAGTTGGAGTTCCCACCAAACATGCCGGTGTCGGACTCGGCCGGGAGGTAGTCCACCCGGTACTCCTGGCCTCCAACTCTGAGGACATAAGGGTGCTGCTGGTGGAACTTGGAAAGCGAGCGGATGCCGTGAGGGCTCAGGAATTCGCTCTCATCGAGCATTTTCGTGAGAATCCGGCGGAGTCGGTTCGGGTTGACCAAAGCCAGGATCCCCCGGTCCGCGACGCCAAAGTGTCCTGGTCCAGTTGGGTGGATCGTCTCCATCAGTTCGGGCATTCGGCGCTTGCGTTCAAAGATGTGAGCCATCGCGTTCGGAAGGCGAGTCCTAACCCACGACTCGGTCACCGAAGTGGCGCACAAGGGGAGAAGTCCCACCAGGGACCGGACCTTAAGCCGTGCGGCGCTACCGTCGGGGAGTCGCAAGAGGTCGTAGTAGAAACCATCCTCCTCGTCCCACATGCCTTCCTGACCGGAACGGTTCATAGCGGCAGCGATGAAACAGAAGTGCTCCGTGAACTTCACGACAAAGCTCTCGTAAGCCGGATCGGAGGCAGCGAGCGTCACCGCCAGTTCGAACATGTTCTGGCTGAACAGGGCCATCCACGCCGTTCCGTCCGCCTGCTCAAGGTGGCCGCCCGTGGGAAGGGGCGCGCTGCGGTCGAATATGCCGATGTTGTCGAGGCCGAGGAACCCTCCCTCAAAGACGTTCTTTCCGGAGCGGTCCTTGCGGTTCACCCACCAGGTAAAGTTCAGCAAAAGCTTTCCGAATGCCGACTTGAGGAACTCGAGGTCTGGCTCGCCCCGCTGACCTTGCTCGGCGCGATCGAGGAACATTGTCGCAAAGGCGTGAACCGGCGGGTTCACGTCACTGAAGTTCCACTCATATGCGGGCATTTGCCCGTTGGGGTGCAGGTAGAACGGTTGGAGCATCATTTCCATCTGCTCCTTGGCGAAATCCGGGTCGACGATCGAGAGCGGGAGCGCGTGGAAGGCGAGGTCCCAAGCCGCATACCAGGGGTACTCCCACTTGTCGGGCATAGAGATGATGTCTTCATTCACCATGTGGAACCACTCCGAGTTCCGAGACTGGCGGCTTCCTGCTTGGAAAGGGTATGCCCCATGTTCTTTGAGCCAGCTGTCACCGTCAAAGAAATAGAACTGCTTGCTCCAGAGCATGCCGGCGATGGCTTGGCGCATAACGCTGGCCGCGTCGGCGGATAACGATGGCGGCGTGACAGAACGGTAGAACTCGTCGGCCTCACGCAAGCGGCATTCCATAGTTCTGGCAAAGTCCGGGCCGAAGATGGAATGGTTCTAGTTTTTCCACTATTGTCAGCACCAGCCGTGCCGGTCAGGCGCACCCGCACGGTTGCCGACTGGCCACGATCTATCGTCAACCGATAGTGTGCGGCAACCTTGGTGCCCTGCTTGTCGGGGTTCACTACGGCCGGATTGCCCTGCACAACGCAGTCGTTGATACCGTCGTTTACGTAGGGGCTAGCGTTGGAATGCCCAGGAAACAGTCGCTCGTTGTTCGTTTCGTTCTCAGTAAAAAGAAGCGGCACGTCACCTTCACAGAGAAACGTGTACTGGCCCAGCAACGGATGCGTCGCCGCAACCACACGCGTGCCCACCGGGCCCTCGATCTGCCTGAGGTTTGGTTTGTTGTCGACCCGATTGGTTTTGGAGATCCACGGCGCCCAGTTGTTTCGGAACCACAGCGTCGGCAAGAGATGCAACTCAGCCTTTTCCGGCCCCCGGTTCGCAGCCGTGATCTGTACCAATATGTCTTCGGCATCGCCTTTCGCGTACTCCACAAAGACGTCGAAATAGCGATCGTCATTAAAGACGCCAGTGTCGAGCAATTCGTACTCAAACTCGTTCCGGGAGCGGCGGCGGTTGGTCTCTACCAGATCCGCGTAAGGGTAGGCCTGCTGCGGATACTTATAGAGATACTTCAGATAGGAGTGAGTGGGCGTGGAGTCGAGATAGAAATAGTACTCTTTCACATCTTCGCCGTGGTTACCCTCCGAGTTGGTAAGGCCGAAGAGCCGTTCCTTCAGGATTGGGTCCTTGCCGTTCCACAGGGCCAGCGCGAAGCAGAGTTGCTGTTTGTCATCGGAAATGCCTGCCAAGCCGTCCTCTCCCCAGCGGTAGGTGCGCGACCGCGCCTGATCATGGGTGAAGTAGTTCCAGGCGTCACCTCCTTCGCTGTAGTCCTCGCGCACGGTTCCCCACTGCCGTTCACTGACGTAAGGCCCCCATTTCTTCCACAACGTCGTCTGGTTCCGAGCCTCGTTAAGCCTTGACCGCTCTTCGTTCATCGTAAACCTCATCCCCATAATTCTCATCGACTCGCTGGAGCGAGAACATCGCGCGTGACAGCATTCCGCCGGAGATGGTTCTCGCTTTGAAGCCATTCTGCAAGAGGATACGTGCTGCGATGTAGGCCCGCTGGGCGGAGCGGCAAATGACGTTGATCTCGCGGTCACGAGGGAGTTCTCTGAGCCGTGAGCGGAGCTGACCAACCGGGATGTTGACCGCGCCCGGCACGCTCTCGACAACCAATTCCATCGGTTCGCGCACGTCGAGAAGGAATGCACCGTTAGTAGAGTCCCAGTGAGTGAGAGGCATGTCGCCACGAAGGACATCCCCGGCAACCATGCCGGCGAAGTTGACCGGGTCCTTCGCGCTACCGAACTGGGGCGCGTAGCAGAGCTCGGCCTCCTCAAGATCGTAGATCGTCGCGCCCATCTGGATAGCCATGGCCAGGGCGCTGATGCGCTTGTCGACCGCCGGTCCGTCTTCCCCCAGCGCCTGCGCCCCGAGAACACGTCCGTCAGACTTGCGGAAGATAACCTTTAGCCCGATCATCTTTGCGCCCGGGTAGTAGCCGGCATGGGAATTTGGGAAGAGGTAGATCTTCTCATAGTCCTTGTCGCCGTTCTTCTTGAGCGTTTTCTCGCTGATGCCGGTCCACGCTGCCGCCCCGCCAAACATCCCGATGATGGCGGTTCCCTGGGTGCCCCGATAACGGGAATTACGTCCGGCGATCACATCCGCTGCAATGCGGCCCTGCCGGTTAGCCGGGCCGGCCAGTGCCACCAGACTCCATTGTCCGGTCCCGAAATCCTTGACTTCGATCGCATCGCCAACGGCGAAGATGTCCGGATCACTGGTGCGCATGTGCTCGTCAACCCGTATCCCGCCACATTCCCCGATTTCAAGGCCGGCCGTTTTGGCCAGCTTTGTGTCGGGCTTCACGCCAATCGCGAGAATGACTATGTCGGCGAGATATTTCTTGCCGGAGATCGTCTGGACCTCGAGCGCTCCGTCCAGTTGTGCAAACCCGGCCACCCCGTCATTCAGCGCCAGGCGAATGCCATGCTTGGTCATATGGCCTTCAACAAGCCGAGCCATTTCCTGATCCAGCGGACCCAGAACCTGATCAAGCGTTTGGACGAGGACGACCTCAAACCCGAGATGGACCAGATTCTCCGCCATTTCGAGGCCGATGAAGCCGCCTCCAACTACCACGGCGCGCCGCGCGGGCTTCAGCATCTGGATGCCGGTGTAGTTGTACATCCCGGAAAGGTACGTGGTGCCTCCCTCAATCCATTCGCGGATTGTCCTCACGTCAGGCACGGTCCTAACCTGGAAGATGCCCGGCAGATCTATACCGGGAAGGGGCGGATGAATCGAAGGAGCGCCGGGTGACAGGACTAGCTTGTCGTAGGGTTCGGTCGTGACCTGCCCGTTGGTGACATTGCGCAAGTCCACGGTCTTCTTCTTCGCCGAGATGGAGATCGCCTCGCAATTTGTGCGCACGTCGATGGCGAACTGAGATCGGAATAACTGCTCGCTCGCGACCAGGAGGCTTGACTCTTTTTGAATCACCCCGCCGACATAGTAGGGGAGGCCGCAGTTCGCGTACGACACATAAGGCCCCCGTTCTACCATAAGGATTTCGACCTTCTCATCTAACCTGCGAAGGCGCGCTGCACACGACGCACCACCGGCCACTGCGCCAACGATGATGACTTTCATAATTCGTCTCCCTTTCCTGTCGCCCCTGGCATGGTCATCAATAAGCTGCTCCAAGAAGCCTTCTGTCGTGCATTTCACGCCGTCCTGTTTGGCTGGCTCGCGCATGACCTTGCCGAAGTCAAAGAAGCTCTCTCGCGAATGGAACTTGTTGGGCCGCAGAATCAGCTTGCAGCAGATGTATTCGGACGAATGGATGGGCCTATCGGCGTACTGCCCCGGCTTGAGTTGGGGGACGCGCCCGACCCAGCTGGGGTTGACCGGCTTACGCCCCTTTGGTCGGGGTGTGTTTTTTCCTTTTGACGGCTTAGTGCAGCTGGTGCGGCGGTTGGCATTTTCGGCCTCACAAAGCGCTGCCTTCTTAGTTTTCGAGTTCATTCGGAGAGTAATAAACGACAGACCAAGTTGATACTGTCAAAACCAACAGGGTGAGCAATAAACTGATAGCCGTCTTAAAACGCCTTTTGCTCTATAATTCTCTTCATGCTCACTTGCGATAAGACCTGATTATAGGAACTACCGGCACCCCACCTTCCGCATGATGCAGCTAAGAGTATTTCCACGGCGACAACCGAGGGGGCCTGGGCGCGAGCCACCAAGCTGGCTGGACGGGAGTCATTGCCAGGATCATGTAAGTATTCGCCGCCCACGACTCTGAACGAGTGGTCCACGGGAAAACTACTGCCGAGAAAGCTCGTCCGACGATGGTAGGTCTGCGAATCGATAAAGCCTTTCAGCCGGAGCCGGCACCACGCGCCACCATGGAGAGATCGAAATGAAGGCTATTACCGTAGAACCGCACAAAGCGACAACCGCAAACCTGGAAGACATCCCCGAGCCGGACATGCGTGGCGGGTCGGTGCTCGTCGAAGCCATCGCAGTGGGCGTTTGCGGCACCGATGTCGAAATCGTGGAGGGCAAGTACGGCTGGGCCCCTCCAGGCAAGAAACGCATAGTGCTGGGCCACGAATCGCTCGGCCGCGTTCTCGACCCTGGCCCGGTCAGCGGGCTGAAGAAAGGCGATCTCGTGGTCGGCATCGTCCGGCGTCCCGACCCCGCGCCATGCCCCAACTGTGCGGTGGGTGAGTGGGACATGTGTCGGAACGGCCAGTACACGGAGCGCGGAATCAAGGAGATAGACGGCTTCATGTCCGAGCGCTGGCGGATCGAGCCCGAGTACGCCATGAAGGTCGACAGCTCACTCGGCCTCTTGGGAGTACTGCTTGAGCCCACGACAGTTGTCACCAAGGCGTGGGAGCAGGTCCGCGCGGTCGGTCAGCGCGCCTTTTGGGAGCCTCGTACCGTGCTCGTGACCGGTGCTGGGCCGATCGGTCTTCTTGCCGCCCTCATCGGAAAGCAGGGCGGGCTCGAGGTGCACGTCCTCGACCGGGCAGCATCGGGACCCAAGCCGGATCTTGTTCGTGAACTAGGGGCTATTTACCACACCGGCACGGTCGCGGGAGTGGGCTTCGAGCCGGACGTGATCATCGAATGCACTGGCGCCGGTCAGGTCATCAAAGACTCGGTAACGGGAATTGGTGCGGGAGGTGTGGTGTGCCTCACGGGTGTTGGTAGGGGCGGATCCACGGTCGGCCCTGCCGTGGCTGACATCGCAGCAGCGGCGGTGCTCAAAAACAACGTCGTGGTAGGCAGCGTCAACGCCAACAAGCGGCACTGGTACAAGGCCGGACATGTACTAGCCAGAGCGGACCGCTCTTGGCTTGCACGCCTGGTCACGCGTCGGGAGCCGCCGGAGAAGTTCATGCGCGCTCTCCAGCGCGAGCCGGAAGACATCAAGGTCGTCATCCAGTTTAGCGAGGCATGATTACGATGAGCAGATCTGGATCAGATGTGTCCCTGGTTGGGCATGCAAGTGAGGATCAAATCGAAGAGAACGTTGGACCCATCGGCGTTTTACCTTGGCCACTATTCTTTTCCGAGTTGGTTGGTACGGCGCTGCTAGTGTTGGTGGGTCTGTCGTTGGTCATTTTAATGTTCGGGGAAGGCAGCCCGATCAAAAACGTCTTGCCCAGCGAGGGATGGCGGCGGCTGATCACCGGCTTTTTGTTCGGTACCACCGGCGCACTGATTGCGCTTTCGCCGGTTGGGAGGCGGAGTGGGGCGCACATCAACCCGGTCGTCACGCTGGCATTTCGCTTGATGGGCAAGCTCAATCTACGGACCACACTCGTTTACATCACGGCGCAACTCTCAGGCGCGATTCTGGGGGCTCTTCCGCTCCTTGCATGGGGCTCGATGGGCAGAAGCGTGGCGTTCGGTGCCACGTTGCCGGGAGAAGGCTATGCCATCAAGACTGTCTTGCTGGGGGAAGTGATTACTACGTTCGCCATGGTCGCCGGCTTGTTTGTGTTTCTTGGCTTTCCTCAAATTCGTCCTTTCACTCCCGCGATGTTCCCGTTCCTGTATGCGGCTATGGTGTACGTGGAGTCGCCAATCTCGGGAACCAGCACGAATCCTGCGCGCAGCTTAGGACCGGCAATCGTCTCGGGACAGTGGGAAGGCTGGTGGATCGACTGGGTCGGTCCGCTGATCGGAAGTATCGCGGCATGCCTGGTCTGCAGTTTTCTCGCGAAGCGAATCACGGTAGCGAAGCTGTATTACTTCGAAAACGACCACGACAGGCTGTTTCGCAGGATGAGCCGGCCGAATGTGACGAGCAGGTGACCTCCAGCTGTGATCAGACACTCGAGGATTCCCAACTTCAACGAACTATGAGGGTATGGTCTGTGAAAGAGCAACTAAAGCGGCTGGCGTGTACTTTGGGAATCTGCGCGACACTCCCCTTGAGCACTAAGGATTCGTGCATAAATAAACGCTTCAAGTCATTGTGGTGATATGGTGTAGTTCCAGTCACCGTGGAAGGCATGTCGCGCGAGATAGATGGCGGCCAGTTTGGCATCCGAGATTTTCAGGCCCGTGGGATATTTGTTTTCATCCAGTTCGGCGCGCACCGCGAGTCCGGTTGTGGTGGTCGTTGCCGCGATCAATTGAACAATGGTTTTAGAGCTGCGTAGCGGCTTTCCGCGCCAATTGAGCGTGATAAAGGAAAACAGGCGGTGTTCAATTTTATTCCATTTGCTGGTGCCGGGCGGCAGGTGGCAAACCGTGATGGGAATACGCAACTCATTGGCCAGCGTTTGCAGTTCTATTTTCCAGAGACGCAGACGAGTGCCGTTGCTGCCGCCGCCATCGGCGGTGATCATCAGCCGGCTGGGTTGGCCATGGGGAAAAAACGCTATCCCAAAGTGTGGCGGCAGTATTAGGTGTTTAGGGCGGCGCGTGCGTGACGCACACAAAATCTCCCGCCTCTTGACGTAGCTCAGGAGGAGCAATTGCAACCGAACAATATGATTTCCACGCCGCGAGCTTTGATGCTGGTTGGGCTGCTGCGGTCAAGACAGTCAGCGATGCGGTCGCGAACTATATGGAACTGCTAAAGAGCGACCGCAAGGCCGATTTTTGGGAGGAATGGCTTCCACGCTTTTTGGTGGAGCTGAGGCAGATGTAAACATCATAACCAGCACGGTGCAGGACTGGGAGTGTCTCTCGCAAAGTCGTGATCCGTGCTCGCAATGCCGGAACCGAGCTACACCCATCCTTAGATGGTCAACGCCAACGGCGAGCTAAAAAACCCCCGTCGTCTGCGCGGTCTCGCAGGCTCATCTACCGAGGGATTACGCGGGTGATTTACGCGAGCGGGAAATAACAGATTCCCGCTCACTCAGGGAAACGGGCCGACCAGCCTGATCGCCAGCACTGAGTTCGTGGGCGCAGCGTGCGGCGTCGTCGCCGTGAGTTCATATTTCATGGTGAGTCGGTATTTCCAGATCGTCCTCGCCCTGCTAAAGGACACCCCGGGTCGAAAGCCGTTGGCAGCGTTGTGCTGCGAAATGTTATTGACGTATGTCTTTCCGCCATTGTCGTAGCTCATGCCGATTCCTGCATACATCCGTTTGCCGATGTTGTGACTGTAAAACGCCGAGAATGTCCCCAGCGGGTTTTGCGAGAGCGTATTGCTTCCCAGGAACTCGTTATTGTTGGTAAAGAAACGTCCCCCAGCGTAAAAGTCGAACCATGACACGCCTTTATCAGGGGTGATGTCCAGATTCACAAGAGGGTTGAAGGCCCAGCGATTCGCTCCTGTGTTCACCGGGGAATTGCGATCGTAGGAACCGAGTGGAGGGTTAACTGTGAGGTGAAAGCTCGCGTAGTTTTGCGGAATCGCCTTAGCAAACTGATCCTTACGGAGCGCTGGCGCTCCGAAAAAATTTACATGGAAGAAAATCGCCGGGTCGCTGAATCCGGACTTGTTTATTTGTCCGAGAGGCCCGGTGCCCTTGACGGTGATGTAGCCCCCAGTCAGCGTTACACCACCGTATCTGTCGCCTAGCGGGAACGACCACGTGATGCTGGACGACCCGACGCGGCTGATCACTTCGTTGTTGGGCAAGGGAACATCCGACGCGCTCGCCGTCTGCGTGTTGCTCTCTAGGAAATCGAACTGTAACAATGCTGCATTTACAGGTGTGTTGAGATAGTCGCGCGCCTGTTGAGCCCTCGTGGTCGCAGGGAAGAGCGCGACGAGCACTGCAACGATGCTCAGGCAGGACCCCCATTTCCTGCAAAGGATTCTGCTCGGGCGAGTTTCCTGGACCCTAACTGTTTTGAGATTACTGCCCAATCTCACCTCGTCTATTTTGCGACGTGACGGTGGCTCAGCCGAACCGGCAACTGATGCAACGCAGTCTATGCGCGTCGTTCTGCCCGGCCAAATGTTAGAACTGGCAGTCCCCCACGGAAGCGCCCCAGGTCTCTGAGTTAGGGGTGATGCAGCGGGGAGGTTCGGATGTGCTCTCTTGATGGCCAGAGACCGGCACTTGACTGGTTACACAACTCACCGGACGCTTCACTGTCAGTGCATTATTCTCCTGTTGGCGGCGGGTACTTCTTGAACATGTTCGGAATTGCTTTTTGCACCGCAGCGGCATACTTGTCGGGAGTGTCGGCGACTGGGTCTTGCCGGAAGCCCCACCAGACGGCTTCTTTCGATTGCGGATCAGCAAGCTGTATTAGAAGAAGTGCCTTGTTTCACGATCGGATTTTTGGCGTAGCCCCGAATCGAATATACGAGCTTGTTTTCGCCGCTAAGAGCGACAAGGAGGCTGGGACTTGCGTCCCTCTCCACCTTCTGCAATCCCTTTGCCTGCAGAGCGGCGTCAATTGCGTTTTCAAGGGTATGTTTCGGGTCCGGAGTCATCAGACTCCTAGTTCCCCATGCATAGGTCTTGTACTTGGAAAAGTCGGTTCCATGCACCCAGCCCACCTTAACTTCAGACGTCGGGTACGGCACGACATCTTGAGCCATGGACGCCGAGGGCATCACGTACAGAATGCCTATTGCTAGGAGTTGGCAGGTGATTCTCATGAATTCCTCCGCGTTGTAGTCCCGCTGGTCCCCCAAACGTATTCATCGAAACTCCGCCAGTATGCCGATAAATTTGGCGCTGTAAAACTGGCACTATTGACAGTATCGGTAAAGCCGCTGAGCGTTGCAATATTGCCGCGCCTGAAAGGGACATAAGCTGAAAGAGGGGGAGGATATGCGAATTGTGGTTGATTTGAATCGCTGCCAGGGATATGCGCAATGCGTGCCGCTCGCGCCGACTGTCCTCAAACTGAGCGGTGAGGAGTTTCTCATGTACGACCCTAACCCCGACGACTCATTGCGCCAACAGGTTCTGCGAGCCGCGGCGTCCTGCCCGGTGCAAGCAATCATTGTGGACCGGCTTGAGGACAAAGGGGGAAAGTTGTGAAAACTACGGCACTCGTAGCAAACCTGGTAACGGAATTTAAGACTAACGGGCGGATCGTCATCGTTGGCGCCTCGTTGGCTGGGCTCCGCGCCGCCGAAACCTTGCGCGACGAGGGCTTCAAAGGAAAGCTAACCATCATCGGGGATGAAAAGCACGAGCCGTACGATCGTCCGCCACTCTCCAAGCAGGTGCTCAAGGGGTGGGTGCGAGCCGACCACACCTTGCTTCCGCGTCTGCGTGAGGTCGATGCGGACTGGCGACTCGGCGTGGCGGCTACCGGTCTTGACCGGGTCAGCAAACAGGTGCGACTGGCTAACGGCGACCAGGTTCCGTACGACCGCCTGCTGATCGCGACCGGCACGCGCGCGCGGCCATGGTTCAACCCGAAGGAGGCTGCGCTGGAAGGCGTGTTTACGTTGCGAACATCCGATGACGCGGGTCGGCTACAGGCGGCGTTGGCGGCCAAGCCGGGGCGGGTTTTGATCGTCGGCGCCGGTTTCATCGGCTCGGAGATGGCTTCGGTCTGTCGCGATCTCGGTCTCGCCGTGACTGTCGCCGAGCGTGCTGACGCCCCACTTGTCGGTGCTCTCGGAGGCGTGATCGGCGACATCGCCGCCGAGATGCAGCGGGACCACGGAGTCGACCTCCGCACCGGCGTCTCAGTCGAAGCGCTGGAGGGAGACGCGAAGGGACACGTGCGGCGCGCTCGACTCTCCGACGGGACCACGCTCGACGTGGACGTGGTGGTGGCATCGCTCGGTTCGATCCGCAACACCGAATGGCTGGAGGGTGCTGGGCTCGCTACCGGCTTTTGGGGCGTTGCGTGCGACGCGGGCTGCCGCGTTTTCGACATCAACGGGGTGGTGACCGACAGCGTCTTCGTCGCTGGCGACATCGCACGCGCCCCCCACGTGCTGTACGAGTACCAGTTTCTTTCACTGGAGCACTGGGACAATGCAGTCTTCGGAGGCAAAGTCGCGGCGCACAACATGGTGAGCCTTGAGGCCGACCGCCGGCCGCACCTCCCATTGCCCGCATTCTGGTCCGGACAGTTCGGCGTCAACATAAAAGGCGTTGGAGTCGGCCCCTTCGGCGACGAGATCGTCATTACGCAGGGCTCCGTAAAGGATCGCCGCTTCGCTGCCGCGTATGGTCGCCGGGGTCGCATCGTGGCCGCCGTTACCTTCAATCACGGCAAGTGGCTGGAGTATTACGGGGCACTGATCGAACGATCGGCTCCGTTCCCGCCCCCACCGCCGGGCTACGATCAGGCGGGCGACATGAAACCAATCCCGGCTCGGTTCCCGGATCCGCGCGTCCCGACAGGGTTTCCCGATGTCGTATTGTCCGGCCACGACCCGACTGAGCGCGGCGCAGAATACCGGCCGAAACAGCGCGGAGGGGCGGACGCCGTGAAGCGCGTGGCCTAAAGAAGAAGCGACATAAAGATGAAGAGAGGACCATCATGACACCTAAGACCGCCTACGTGGAGTCTACGGAATTGGAAAAGACCATGACACCAGAGACCGCCTACGCGGAGGCTATGAAATACGAAAACCGCGCCAACCCGTACCCTTTCTTCGACGAGCTCCGGAAGACGCCGGTGGCGCGGGTAGCAAATGGCCTTTACGCCGTCACGGGCTACCGGGAACTCCTAGCGCTGGCCCACGATCCCCGAATAAGCTCCGACAGGAGTCACAGCCCGTTGGGGGCCACGATGGGGGCCGGGAAGAAGGCCGCGCCGCCCCCTTCCGAGGCCGATCATTTGAACGCGTACGGTGAAGGGACAAATATGATCGCGTCCGACCCGCCCGAGCACGATCGAATCCGACGCCAGGCGATGCGGCAATTCGGCCCTCCCCACACGCCAGACCTTATTCCGAGTATGGGGGTGGATATCCAACTGCTCTGCAACAAACTGCTCGACAAGGCCAAGGGCAAGACCCGGCTCGACGTCGTCGACGATTACGCCTATCCAGTGCCGGTGGTGGTGATTTGCAAGATCCTGGGCGTTCCGCTGAAGGACGAACCCATGTTTCACGGCTGGATCCATGATTTTATGGCGGGCCTTATGGACATGGGCCCGGAGATAGCCACCGAAGAAGGGAAGGTCCGCGCTGAGAAGGGGAAAGCAAGCACGGCGGCGCTCAAACAGTACTTGGCGGAGCTAACCGAGCAGTTCGTCCGAAAGCCCGGCGAAGGCATCCTCTCGAAAATGCTGCACGACGACGGCCCGGATGGACCCATGGCGCCCGCGGACGTCGCGAACAATGCGATACTCCTGCTCGTCGCGGGTCATGATTCGACGGTCAACACGATCGCCCACTGCGTATTGACCGTGCTGCGAAACCCAGGATCGATCGAGCTTTTGCGCCGCCGGCCAGGGCTGATCCCCGCCGCCATCGAGGAGGTGCTTCGCGTCGAATCGGCGGTTCAGTTCTTTCCCACGCGGTCCGCCCTGGCAGACATCGAAATAGGGGGGACGGTCATCCCGAAAGGTTCGGCCGTCTTCCTCCTCTACGGTGCCGCGAATCGCGACCCGAGCCGGTTCCCCAACCCGAGCAAATTCGACCCCGAACGTCGCGACAACGAGCACTTCGGCTGGGGCAGCGGCATCCACACCTGCTTCGGCGGTCCGCTCGCGCGGCTGGAGGTAAACCTCGCGTTCGAGACATTCCTTCGCAGGGTGGAGAACCCGCGGCTGGTCGTGGACCCGCCGCCGTACAGGCAGAGTAATGTCTTCCGCGGACCGAGACACGTGTTGATCGACTTTGATCGGATCAGCGACTGAAGGGACAAACCATGCAAGCATTCCAGTTCGTCGAAGCGCAGAAACCAGCCGAGCTCCGCGAAGTACCAGTTCCCACACCGGGCCCGGGTCAGGTAGTGGTCAAGATTGGGGGCGCTGGCGCCTGCCACTCTGACCTGCACATACTTGAGGCCCCTCCGATGCCGGGGCCGGCGCCGACCCCCTTCACCCTCGGCCATGAGAATGCCGGCTGGGTCGAAAAACTCGGCCCAGGTACGACGGGATTTCTTCCGGGCGACCCGGTGATCGTCTATGGCCCGTGGGGATGTGGGCTATGCATGAACTGCCGGGAGAGTAAGGAGAACTATTGTCAGAACCGAGGGAACATTAAGGCAGGCGGCATAGGGGCCGACGGTGGCATGGCTCCGTACCTGCTCGTCCCGTCGACGCGATTCCTCATTCCGTTGGGGACCCTCGATCCCCGCGAAGCCGCCCCGCTCACCGACGCGGCGCTCACCAGCTACCACGCCGTTAAGCGGTCACTCCACCTGCTTGGCGCGGGCTCGACCGCCGTGGTGATCGGAGCCGGCGGGCTCGGCCAAATGGCCATTCAGATCCTGCGAGCCCTGAGCAACGCGACGACCGTCATCGCGGTGGACACCTCGGTCGACAAGCTCGAAATCGCCAAACGCATCGGCGCCGACGAGACGCTGCTCTCGGGTGATGCGGCGGTCAAGCGCATTAAGGACATCACACGAGGGCAAGGCGCCGAGCTCGTGCTCGACATGGTAGGCGTGAACCCGACTCTCGCGATGGCCGCACAAGTGTCCCGGGTGCTGGGCCACCTGACGATTGTAGGTCTCGGTAATGCAGCCCTTCCGGTGAAGTTCGGCAGCCCGGCAAAGGAGTGTTCGGTCTCATCACCTTACTGGGGATATATCACCGAGCTGATGGAGGTGGTCGACTTGGCTCAGGCTGGAAAAATCAAGATGCTGGTCGAGCACTTTCCGCTAGAGCAGGCTGACAAGGCATACCACCTTCTCCACGACGGCAAGATTCAAGGCCGCGCGGTCATTACTCCAAACGGTTAAGTCGATAGGTCGCATCCCGCTCGATAGCAAAAAGACCTAGGTGAGCAAACTGCTGAGCTCGCTCAGCAGATGTCGGCCTACAACCCGGACAAATCCTGGAGAGTGGTCAAATAAAAACGACTTGCATCACAACTTTGCCGGATCGCTGACGATACCCCCGTGCAGCGAAGAAGTGACTTGGTTTGTTCGTAAGACGCCTTAAGAACTGTCGCAGGAAGGGATCACCGCGTTTGCCAGATTTATCCGCACGACCCGCGGCCAATCCAGCCGACGAACGGCCGCACGATGATGGAAAGCCATAATTTTTCCGCGGCGAGCGCGGACGGAATTCTTGGTCGAGACACGCTAGCGGTACTTTCCTTCTTTTGGGAATAACGGCGTGAAAGTGAAATTCACCCCCACGCTCGGAGCACCTGATGGCGCAACCGCATAGGGAACTACACCAAAGCTGAGGTTTACAGGGTGCTTCCCGAAACTGGTTTCCTTACTGATGGATATCTGGACAGGCACAGTCCACCTGTCAGCGCTGGATGCTTTCGCGTCGTAAGTGGATTCGGAATCGAGCCCCAGCGACCAACCACTGTTCCAGGTATAGAAAAGCACGGGATGGACGAGCGTCACGTTAACGGAGTCGCGGTTCTTGCCTCCCGCAAAAGACCAGAACTGGTTGACGAGCGCGCCATAAGTCCAAACTTCCGTTTGCCGGACGGTGGCGAATCCCGGACCCGAGCGTCCATTTCCCCGATCCCAGAAGGGAATCCGAAGCGGTCGGAATCCCAAGAACCGGGCCGAAGCCCCAACTGAACGGTCTGGCCCGGTTGGGGGAAAAGTAGAATTGTATGTTGGAATCGCCCGTGCCGGCGGTCTGGCCCGATCCTTCGGAGTCCGGAACGCTGGCGACCGTGAACGCTGATCGCGTGATGAGAGTCCAATTGTCGGTGATCTTGAACGGGATGATCGGCTGGAGCGTGAAGGTGTATAGAAAACCGTTGCCTCCCGCAGCGCCAAAATCGAAATCGTTAGAAAACTGAACCTGAGTCAGGTCAGCGAGGGGATTCCGCACTTCTTCCGCCAGCTGTCCCTCGGTTTCGGCCGGACTCACCGGTGCGCTGGCGGGAGATTGCGTCGCGTCCTGCGGAGTCGAATTTTGTCCATTTGCAGGGCCAGCGAGTGCCAGGCAGGCAGCGGCGGCGACAAGCATCGCGCAGAAGCGCTGAACGCCTGGGCTCATGGGGCCGTGTCGCCGAACCACTTCTCATAGATTTGCCGGTACGTGCCGTCCTCACGAAGAGTGACCAACGCACGGTCAATCTTCTTGCGCAGGGGGCTGTCCAGCTGCACTAAGATGGCGAGCGACCTACTGTCAAATTCGGGACCGACCACCTTTACCCGTCCCTTTCCGTCATGGGCCGCATAATAAAGGAGCACCGGAGCGGGGGAGACCACGGCATCCACTTTCCCGTCCAGCGGGGCCTTAAACAGTTGGTCAGGAGTCGAGAACTCCTGCACCTGTGCATGTTGCTCCCGAAGGTAATCAACTGCAGGTGAAGACGCTAACGTGGCGATCTGTTTACCGGGCAAATCGTCCGGCCCCTCGATAGCCCCGCGAATCTGCTCGACTGTCAAGGTCGTCGTTAGCTGGGCGGTATAGGACGCAATGAAAACCACACTGACGAACAGCCAGAAAATTGACAGACCACGCGCTAACCATTGACGAGGCATTACCTCCGCCTGGGCCGCCAGAGTCGCTAGCCCCCAATAACATGCCTCAAAGATGCCCGGGAAATAGTTCTGGTTCGAAATGATGCCGTCTTGCCGCCGCCGGTCGAGCCACCAAACCAAATGGGCCGGGATGAGGACTAGCAGCAAGGCTACGCCGAACCATTCAATGGTCGTTCGCGAAAACAGCAGGGCGGACCATCTCTAATACCGGACTTATGCGGCTTGGGGTCCGCTCCGTTTGCGCCAGGCCCTCGCACCATAATTTGCAGGCCTGACTCAAATGTTGGATACGAAAATCGAAATCCGCATCCCGTGTCGACGTTATGAACATCGCGGGAGTGAGGTCGGCGCCTTTGGATCGTAGCACCTCCTCCAACGCTCTTACGTCAGGCATGATCTGATAGCTCGTCTTTACCTTCAACCTCGTGGCAATTGCATTCCAAAGATCGATGCTAAATCCGGTCAGCGACCCGTTTTGTTCCATAACCATCGGCGGAGCAAGGAGAACGGCTACCCGGAGCTCCTTGACCTCGCCTTGTGCCGAGGCAACCGCGAAACTGACGGTTTGCGAGGAGGCGGGAGCCAACATGGCGACAAGCGAATCCGGTGAAGTCTGAAGAGTCTGGCGATACAGCGCCAACCCATTTGGCAACTCTCCTTCGCGCAACAACTGCTGGCCTTGTTCGACGAACTCCCGTTGCTGTTGGACAGGCCCTTGGGCGAACAGAAGCACCAAAGAACCGAGAATGACGAACAACGCCGAAGCAATCGTGCCGATGGTCGACTTCATGCGTGCAAATCTTACTAGGTTTTGCCCATGTCGACTACGGCCGTCCGGTCATTGACAAAAACCGCAAGATTAAGCCCGGCTTGGGTTTTGATCAATGGTGTCGAGCAGCACTTTCCCGACGCCTCCTATTACACCTACTACCAAGAGCAATCTGGCAAGCGGATTTGGAAGAAGATGGGCGGATTTCCAAGAGTCTTACATGCGTGGCATCCATGCAGGAGTGCCAGTCAAAACCCAGGATATCCCGATCATGGTGGGCCACACGCTTGAGCCCTACCTCGAAGAGTACAAACTCAGTCATCGCCTCGAGTCACACAAATTGATGAAGCAGACTCTCTACGAGAGTTTTACGCCTTCTGCCGGAAAAACATCGTGAACCGAATCACCTGGAGCGACTCGATTCTGGTCAGCGCGTCGGGTTGCTGCAGGAACTGTGGTCAGAGGCTCGAGCCGGATACGACAGGGCACAAGACCCTAGAACATTCGCCTTGAGCGGCTCAGTTCCGGAGACATGGCTCTGGAACAGCTGCGGGATTCTATCCGCTTGGCGGAATTGGCCGCCTGCAAACTCAGGAAAATCGCAAGGCCAAACGACTTCAGTGTGGCCTGTCAGTTCTGCCAGTAACCGGATCGGCGCGATGCGCCTACACCACGTCTATCTACTAGATAAGGGTTCTATAAGTAACTAGACATATGACTCAGCGATGTTCTAATGGGGCATGCCCTTTCAGAGGAGACGTCGGCTCCTGGTCTTCAGCGAGGACGAGCAGCGCATGTTGGAGCTCCTGCGTAACTCGCGCAGCGAGCAGAAGAGGCGTACGATGCGCGCGGCGATCTTGCTGGACTCGGTCGCCGGTCTGAGTGATCAAGCCATTGCGCGGGCCCATCGGATGAACCGTAACCACGGTGATACTCTGCATCGAGAAATGCCTTCGCTTTGGCGTGCCGGCGGCCTTAGGAGAATTACCGCGTTCAGGCACGCCGCGTCGGGTTTCGGATGCGCCGATTGCTTGGGTTCAGAACTCCGCCTGTCAGAAGCCCAAGGAGTCGGGCTATGCCCAAGAGTAATGGACGTACGGTCTACTAAATAGCAGTTCGAGTTCTGAGTCTCGTCCGTCGTTCCTGTGGTTCATCGGCGGGCTGCGCTACCGGATTTTAGGGAGAGGAAGGCGTGCTGATTCCGCCCTTGCTGTTGCTGAACGTGTTCGTTGTGATCGCGTGATCCCTGGGAGCGAAAAGCAGATTCGGGCCGGGTCATGGTTCCCCTCTCCATCGCGCTTCCTTCACGCGCGGGCGACTCACTTCGCTTTTTCGATGACGGCCTCGACCTTTCCATCCCGGATCGCGCGTTTGAGCACTGCGTGGTCCTTTTCGTTCTGATCGGCGTAGGCAACGGAGAATGCGGCGAGCGCCTTGTCGAACGCATCGCTATTGCCCAGGTAACCGCTGATCATCGCGGCGTCTCCGGAGCGTGCGTGAGAGAGCGCCAGCGAATAACCGCAACATTGGGCGAAGAGAATCATCCTGGCCGTGTCGAACGTCTCGACGGCAAATTTGATCTTGACGTCGCGGAGCTGGCGGACATAGAAGTGACGTCCTCCTGGCTTACCCTCAGTCCAGCCCAGAAAGATGTCGCTGGCCGGCTGCATAAGCCGGTGACCGTTCACGACACGTTGTCCGTGGTTGGGATAGACGCTCTTGCCCGCATAGGCCTCCAGAACTGAGGCCCGCGCCTCCTTGACCTGCAGAATGAGAGGATCTTCTTCGCTGGCCACAAAGAGCATCATCCAGCAGGCAGTGCCGACGCTCCCGACGCCGACGACCTTGACGGCTGCGTCCTTGAGTTCGTAGCGGTCGAGTAACATGCGATAGTTAGGTGCCAGGCTTTCGCGGTACCCGACGAAGGCGTCTCTGACGTCCGGATGGATCTCCCCGGCGGTGTGACCTTTCCAGTGGTAGATCGCCGGGAGTTGGTCTTTGATGACCGGCGACCCTCCCGAATCGCCTGCGAGCTTCGGGAAGAGGCCTTCGGAGCTACTGCTCTCACGCGCCTTCGCCAAGTTCTTGATCGCGCCGTGGCGGATCCCGTGATCCTTGACGCCCGCGATCAGCATCTCGGCCGCGACCGCGAAGTACCACAGCTCCAGCACCTTCATCTCTGCGAACTCGGCCATGTGCTCGCGGTAGGACCGGACACAAGAGAGGACCGCATCTTTGGCGTCGGATTCGCTGAGGCCGTTGTCGCGACAGGCAATCACGAAGCTCGTCGTGAGACGCTTGAGGTCCCACTCCCAGGGCGCCGGGAGGGTCTCATCGAGATCGTTGATGGCGAAGATGACTTGCCTCTCCGGGGTGGCAAGACCTCGGAAGTTGACCAAGTGGGAGTCTCCGCCGCATTGCACGCGAATGCCAGTGGACGGAATGCTCGCCAGATCGACCGCCATGGCGAGCGCCGAGCCCCGGTAGAAGGTGAAGGGAGACGCCACCATGCGCCCGTGGCGAAGAGGAAGTAGCTCGGGGAGACGTCCCTTGTCGGCCTCCAGTACCAGCCTGACCGGATCCGGCCGGTGATGCGGCGGCTTCCACTCGGCCTGCGAGGTTCGCGGAAACTTCTCCCGCAACGTCTTTCCCATCGCATGTTGCTCGGTCCGTGAGCGGTGTGCCACGAAGGCCGGGATCTTGTTGTTGACGGGTATGTGGGATATTGACGTCACGACCTTGACTGCCGATTTCATTGTTCCTCTCGATCACTACGAAATTTCGCGAAACTGGTGCGCTCAATAGGCAATGCAGTTCTCGGATCGCCTTCGGGACTCTCCGTCACTCTAACCCTCCGCCGGAACCGGCGCCTCGATTCAGGTCATCATCTTTGTAATACTTGGTGCTCTTAGCGGTGATTTCAAGGGCGATGCCCTCGTCAGTGAGCTGATGCATCCAAACACCATCCGATACCGACGCCGCTCCCGCCAGCGCTGCGCCCTTGCCCCAGTTTTTTGGCAGCGGCTGTTGTTTGTCCGCCGAACTGCCAGCCGGAATTCCCGAAGCTGTTAAATACCCTGTCGTTTTCGGCGCAGCCTACTATCAATGGCTTTGGATCCGCGGCCGCGACCATCGAGGCGATCGCCCAGATGGGATTGCTGTCGCCGATTTTCCGCAGAGTGAACCACACGATCGTCGTGGCAAGTAGGACGTTCACAGCGAAGCGAAATCCCAGAAGATGATCGCTGCAGCGCTCAAAGCGCTCAACATGTCACGTGGAGGATCGCGTTGGTGTCTTCGGGGTCTTTCTTTAGTACCTCTATAGCCTCGCACGTCGGCAGAATCAGCAACTTGACCTTGTGACGCTTCGCCTCACGTTTCACTTCTTTCTCACGGACAGGCTGCCATATGCTCCAGTGCCGATGACGAGCCGAGCGCACTTCCAGGGTATGTCTTCTTCAACGGAGAGTGGCGTGTGTCCAAACTCATCGCGGAATTTCTTCGATGGCTCCTTTTTGCGGTCGCGGATCTCCCCGCGGTCGATGACCACATCACGCTCGTAGGTGGTGTCGTCGATTTGGAGGGAGCCAAAGGAGAAATTATCGAAGCGCATCACAGATCTCCTCGCGCTGATGGTGTAACGAATCTTAGTCTCCGGCGGGAGCGGGTGCAACCGAACCGGGACTTGAGCGCTCCCGGACCGGGTCGCGAGCTTGCTGTGAGGTGTAAGACACGGATTTCTCTTGGGATTTGAAGGGGAAAAAGGCGCGGGGGGAGTGCGCCTTTCCTGTTCGTGTGTGGACAGGAGTGCGTTCTAAGCGGCTTCAACCGTGATAATAATTAAGACCCCTCCTCACAATGTCGGACCGTCGTTCTGACACCAGCGGAACGCTCAATTGCCTACTCCCTTGCCTTTGGCTTCTCCCTCTGTGATCGCCACTTTCAGCGCGTTGAGTTCATCGACAGCCCTGGCAAGAAACTCTTGTCTGTTCAGACTGGTCATGTTCGGAATGACGCCATCGCACGAACACTCTGCGAATGTGAGCTTAGATTCGATAGATTCCATCTTTCTGCATCCCAAGACATTCTGTCGGCCCCTGCCTACATGCGGTCACAACGTTTTGCAAGCCGTCGACGCTGACGCTAACGGCGCGGGAACCGATTAGCACTCCACCTTTCCATCCGCAAGTCGGTTGCGATCACAGCCCATTCGGCCTGAGACTGCTAATTCTGCCAGTTGTGCATGACCCTGTCCTCGAATAAAGATTTAGAAACTGTTCGACGAGTCTCTGGCCGCGTTCTCGGTTGCTTACGCCGACCAGGATGAGAGGACTACGCCGCGTTCAAACGCGCCATTCGCGCCGGAGAGGCTAAGGCTGTATTCGAGGAAGGAAAGTGAGTCGATCGCGGTATCGGTCCGAGTCAACGTTGGTACGCACCGCCGGTCATCTTCCGTGCGGAATAGAATCTCTTCAATCGGGGGACTGCCATGACGTCAGTACACGATCATCCCGCTCGCCATCGCTTCGCGATCCTTCAGGGGGTGCTGCCGATTACGCCCGCTCAAATCCCGGCCGAAATTCTTGCTGGTATCACGCTTGCCGCAATTGCCGTCCCGGAAGTGATGGGCTACACCAAGATCGCCGGCACGCCGGTGATCACGGGTCTCTACACCATGCTCATCCCGACGGCGTTGTTCGCTTTGTTCGGCTCCTCGCGGCACCTTGTGGTTGGCGCCGATTCGGCAACGGCGGCGATCCTTGCCAGCGCCATGGTGGGGATCGCCGCCATCGGATCGGAGCAATACATGGCATTGGCCGGCGTGCTGGCATTGATGGCCGCGGGTTTCCTAATTCTGGCGCGCCTCATGCGCCTGGGCTTTCTGGCGGACTTCCTCTCGCGCACCGTATTGATCGGATTCTTGACCGGGGTCGGTGTTCAGGTCGCGCTGGGGGAGATCGCCGGTATGTTGGGCTTGAAGGGTGGCGGCCATGGCGCCTTGGGGAAGTTCTGGAACGACCTTCAACAGCTTGGGCAGGTCAACCGCTACGAACTGACGGTGGCGCTTAGCGTTTTGGTGATCATCGTCGGCCTCAAAATGGTTTCGAAGAAGATTCCGGGAGCCCTTATCGCGGCGGTCGGCGCCGTGGTCGTAAGTTGGGCGCTCAGACTCGACAAGCAAGTGCATATAGTCGGAGCCGTTCCGAGTGGTCTGCCACTTCTCGGCCTGCCCAAGGTGGACTGGAACTGGACAGTCCTAGCGACATTGCTTCCCACGTCCTTCGCGATGTTCGTTGTGATCCTGGCACAGAGCGCGGCGACCTCCCGTGCCTTCGCCACGCGCTATGACGAGAATTTCAGCGAGAACACCGACCTGGTCGGTTTGGCCATGGCCAATATTGGTGCCGGGCTATCCGGTACCTTCGTCGTCAACGGCAGCCCAACGAAGACGCAAATCGTCGACGACGCCGGCGGCCGCAGCCAACTGTCGCTCCTGGTGATGTCGGCGATAGTGGCGCTAATCCTGCTTTTTCTGACCGGAGCGCTGACCTACCTGCCAGAAGCGGCCTTGTCGGCCATCGTGTTTCTGATTGGGGTCGGCTTGATCGATGTCGCTGGGATGCGGAGGGTTTTCGATCAAAGGCGATCGGAGTTCTGGTTGGCAATGATCACCGCTTTGACGGTCGTGATCGTCGGCGTCGAACAGGGGATACTGCTCGCCATCGCGTTGTCGCTCATTGGTCACACCCGGTACGGGTATCGACCAAAGAACGCGGTGCTTCGGCCGAGCGAATCGGGTGGTTGGCACGCGGAGCCAGTAGCCAAGGCCGCTTCGGCGGCACCGGGACTTGTAGTCTACCGATTCACCCACAGCATGTATTACGCGAATTGCCAGCAGCTCGCGGATGAGATCTCATTTCTCGCGAATACCGTGGAGCCGCCTTTGCGCTGGCTCTGCATCGATGCGTCCGCGGTGGACGATGTCGACTATTCCGCGGCGGAGACGCTCCGGTCGGTTTACGAGAAGTTGAAGGCGAGAGGAATACGGCTGGTCGTTGCGGAAATCATGGATGACCTAAATACCAGAGCAAGCTACAAGATGTGGGAGTTGATTGGCGAGGATGCCCATTACGACAGGCTGGAGGACGTCGTCAAGCAATACCGGCAGAAGTTCAACATTGCTCTTCCACCTTCGCATTCAGACCCGACTCTAGCTAGATGATGAAAAAACACGGATAATGGATCGTTCACGACGCGCAAGGCCGTCCCGAAAACTGCTGTAGATACGGCGCCAGCCGTGACATTTTCAGTTCTCCTTTCCAGTCCACGAAGCTAAATCGGACACTTTTCCTCTCATCACTAAACGAAGACAGAGGTCTTGACCTTAGGTTATAGGTTACAGGTGTGATGCTCGTCACTGAAGAACCTAAAAGAAAACTCTAGAATTTCTTCACTCTCATTCGGCCCAAGAAAGAGCATCAGGAATGGCACATTTGCCGGAACCATGTGTTTGTGGGCTAAGTGGACCACTTTTAAGCTTGGTTTAAGAGCGAGGTTTTCATAGCAGAATCCGTGTGACGCTCTACCTCGCTGTAATACAGGCCTATGCGCGGATCGCTTCGTGTTACCGCAGCAAGGCTGGCAGGATAACAAGGCTGAATGCCGCATCGGGAAATTTCGTCTGCGCCCTGAAGCCGGAGAGGGAAGAGGAGACTCCAATGAGTTCCAGCATGGCACCAAACGTAAGCGGCGTGAGCGCCCCCGGCCGACGAACGGTCTACAGCATGTGCGGCATGTGCGCGGTGCGGTGCCCTATCGAAGTCACGGTTGAAGACGGGCGGGTGGCATGGTTGCAGGGTAATCCACACGACACAATCCTCGGTACCAGTCTCTGCGCGAAGGGCTCTGCCGGCCTTTCCCTTGAAAACGACGACGAACGGCCGCACACGCCGATGATCCGCACAGGCCCGCGTGGCGCCGGCCAATGGAGGCGCGCGTCCTGGGACGAAGCCCTTGATTACATTGCCGACAAGCTGCACCAGACGATCGAGGCCTTCGGCGAACGCGGCATCGCAGTTTCCGACCGCGGCGGGTTATTCACGGACCTGACCAAGACCTTCGTGAACGCACTCGGCTCGCCAAACTACTTCGATCATGATGCCTCCTGCGGCGGCAACGTCCACAACGCCGCGCGCTCGATCTTCGGCTTCAGCCATGCCGGGCTCGTATTCGATCTGAAAAACACTAAACACCTGGTTCTCTATGGCCGCAACATCGTCGAATCACTCATGGTCAAGGAGGCCAAAGTCTTCATGGGTGCGTTGGCGAATGGGATGCGTTGCACCTACATCGATCCCCGAGCCAGCATCACGGCCTGTAAGGCGACCCGCTATTGGCAAGTGCGGCCGAACAGCGACTACGCACTCAACCTCGCTATCATCCACGAAGTCCTTAACCAGGGCGCATACGACAAGGAATTCGTTGCCCGCTACGTATCCGGGATGGATTACTTGCAGGAAGCAATAAAGCACACGACGCCGGAATGGCAGGAGAAGCACACCGGTATTCCTGCCGAGCAGATTCGCAACTTCGTTCAGGAGATCGCTGCCGATGTGCCCCACGTCATCTTCCATCCGGGCTGGATGACAGCGCGTCACAAGCAGTCTTTCTACGTCAGCCGCACGGCGCTGATCCTCAATGCCTTGATGGGTAACATTGAGATCCCGGGTGGTTGCGTGTTGGCAAAGTCACCGGAGTATTACGGCCGGAAGGGTCTAAAGCGCCTGACTGACCGCGTTCCCAAGGTCGAAGAGCCGCGCGTGGACGGTGCCGGAAGCACCCGGCCGCAGTGGGATCCGGCCATCGGCATGCTGCACCAGTTGTTCGCCGCCGCTGAGACTGGAAAACCATACCCTGTCGGCGCCTACTTCGCCTACCGTCACGATCCTCTCACGAGCATGCCTGATCCGGAGGCTACGCAACGTGCGCTCGACAGACTGAAGCTTGTCGTCTCTATCGACGTGCGTTATTCGGAGACAGGCTGGTTCTCCGACGTTATCCTCCCCGAGGCAACCTACCTCGAGCGTGCAAATATCCTGTGCCAGATGAATCTTCCGGTACCGGTCTTCGCCATGCGCGACCAGGCGATCGTGCCGCGTTTCGACAGTCGTCCCGCATGGTGGATCTTCCGCGAGATTCTGCGCCGCATGGGTAAGAAGGAGGCGCTCGACTTCGAGACCATCGAGGAACTCTGGAATTATCAGCTCGAGGGCACCGGCGTAACCGTTGCCGAAATGCGCGAGGCGGGCATCGCCAACCTGGCCGACAAGGCGAGGCTGACTCCTCATAATGAACTCAAATTTCCGACGCCCTCCGGGAAAATTGAAATCGAAAGCGAAGTTCTTGAGAAGGCCGGGCTCCCCAGCCTCGCACCCTTCGAGCCCAAAGCTGCGCCAACAGGCGACCGCTTCTATTTGCTGTTCGGAAGGCCGGCTACACTGGCGCACGGCCAGTCCCTCAATAATCCACTACTCAACGACATCGCACCGAAACAGGTCCTCTGGATCCATCCCGATCGTGCCAAGCCGCTTAACATCGCAGACGGTGACGATGTGACGATCAATGGAGGTGGAGACCACTCGGGCGACATTGTGGCCAAAGTGACGCATTGGATCCATCCCGAAGCAGTCTTCATGCTGCACGGCTACGGCGCCACTGTACCCCTCGCCACTCGCGCCCGAGGCCTCGGCGTCGCCGACCAGCGCCTGCAGCACGGCAAGCTCTTCGAATTCGATCCAGCTGGCGGTGGAAACGCGTTGACCGAATCCATTGTTCAAATTACGCGCCAGGCGAACAGAGGCGCCAAGCAATGAGCAAATATATCTTGCGTCACGACGAAGCCAACTGCATTGGATGCCAGGCCTGCGAGGTGCACTGCAGGACCAATAAAGACCTCGGCCCCGGCCCCGCACCGAACAAAATTGTCACAATAGGTCCCATCGATGTTGGAGGAAAGCCGCGCATGCGCTTTGTCTTCATGCCTTGTTTCCACTGCGAAGACGCATGGTGCATCAAAGCCTGCCCGACCGGTTCAATGCAGCGTCGCGAGAAAGACGGCATCGTCTTCTCCCAGTTCAGTCTCTGCGTGGGATGTAAGAGCTGCATTGCTGCCTGCCCATGGGGTGCGCCGCAGTGGAATCCGGCCACGCGCAAAGTAGTCAAGTGCGATTACTGCATGGATCGCCTCGATGCCGGGCTGGCACCCGCCTGTGTCACTAAGTGTGTAACGGGCTGCCTCTCCTTCGGCGTCGCCACTGAACTTCCGGACCCACGCCGCGAGCGCTATGCGCGCCAGATCATCGCCGAGCAATAAGGAGAGATGATGAGCGAACTCCAGATGCTACCGGCTTGGCTCGAATCGGGTGCTGTACCAGCAGCGACTCTCAAGGACGCGCTGCCAGGCGTTGCCCAGGCTCAAGAGATGACGCCCCTGCGGCGGCTACAGCGACTGCAGGAGTCGGGTCTCGCCGAGTGCGGAGCAGCGGGCGAACCGATCTATCTCGCATGGCGACAATTCCTGCGCGGGCATGGGCCTTCAGTTCTGGTAATCGACGCTACCTCCCTGGATTTGCGGTCACGCGGAACAACCGCCGTTCTTGATGGCGCCCCCTGGCTGCTAGCTGAGGGAGTGCTGATCGCTGCTGGTCTCCGCGACAGCCGCAAGGTCGAGCTGTGCCTGCCGTCCGCGTTGACCGGCCACGATGCGGCTCTCTTGAATGTGGTCGATTCAATCCGTTCGCTCGCACAGGTTGCCGATCCTCGCATACAGCTGGAAGTGCTGCGCAACTGCCGCCCAAGCTGCTGGTGTGAGGGACATGCCACCGACAGGTCGCGGCTGATTCACTCGCCGGAAACCTGGTGCCGGATCGCGATGTTGTTCGCCGGCACAACGGGTCGCGATGCATCTTTGCTGACGCTCCGGCGAGGCATGAAACAGCGGGGCCTGGTCGAGCTTGCGCGTACCGAGAAGCTGCGCAGCCAGATCGAGAGCTGGGGCGGCGGCGTAGAGGTGCAGGGCGAGGATCCTGTGCTTCTGTTCGACGACGGTCTGGGCGGATTTATGCCGCTCTCGAAGGCCGATCTGTCGTGCAACCCGCTGTCTCTGGCCTCTGCAGCAATCAACCCGGTGCCTTCCAGCCTGATGGTAATAGCGGAAGGCGTGTGCGTCGTCAAGCAGACCGGACGTGCGCTCTACCGCCATTGGCAGATCGCCGAAGATGAAGCGATACATGTGCGTGCGTTGCTCGCACGTGCCGGCCGTCTCGTGGCCGAGATCACGCTCGGCCGGGGCGACGCGGAACATCTCGCAGCTCTCGATGAATTGGCTTTGAAGCTTTCCACCGAAGGGCTGGCAGCCGCGTGGCCGCTGGGCAGCTCTTTGCGCTACTTTCGCGACCAGTGGGAAAGCCATGTGAGGCGCGAGTCTTGCCCGGAAGGACTTTGCCTGGAGCGCAATGCGGCGCCCTGCCACAGGTCGTGCCCGGCCGACATCGATATCCCCGGCTTCATAGCCCACCTCGGCCATGGCGACTATCGATCCGCCATTGAGGTCATCCGACGCGACAACCCATTGCCCTTAACGTGCGGGCTAGTTTGCCCCGCGCCTTGCGAATCCGCCTGCGTTCGCGGCGGCAGTGATGGCGCCGTTTTTATCCGCCCGCTCAAGGCCAAGGCCGCCGAGCACTGCCTCGCCGAGGGTGGTTACCCGAAGCCAGAGCTTGCCCTGGCCACGGGCAAGCGGATAGGCGTTGTCGGTTCAGGTCCCTCCAGCCTTACGACTGCCTACTACCTGCGGACACTTGGCCATGATGTCGAAGTCTTCGAGGCACAGGAGAAGGCAGGGGGGATGCTACGCTACGGCATCCCAGCCTACCGCATGCCGCCCGATCTGCTCGAACAGGAAATCGATCAGATTCGTGTGTTGGGTATTACGATTCACACCAGTGCCCCGATCAGTAGTGTCGAAGCCTTCCGTAAGAATTACGACGCTGTCTTCCTTGGACTCGGCACCCAACGCACACGCCTCATCCCGATTGAGGGCGCACATCTGTCCTTCGTTCTGGGTGGAATCGACTTCCTCCGCGCCGTTCGCGGTGGCGAGCAGATAAGAGTCGGGCCGCGAGTGGTTGTCGTTGGCGGCGGGAATGTCGCCATAGATGTAGCCCTGACGGCTCTGCGACAGGGAGCGAAGCACGTAGACATGGTCTCGCTGGAAAAGCGGCGCGAGATGCCAGCGAGCACGCACGAGATCGAGCTTGCCGTCGCCGAAGGGGTCCAGCTACAGCCAGGCTGGGGCCCCGTCCGCGTCGAGGAGGACGGCGAGATCATTTTCCAGTTCTGCGAGCGCGTTAAGGACGAGAGCGGCAAGTTCGATCCGAAGTTCGATCCTAATCGCTTGCTGAAGCTCGAAGTCGATCACGTGATCCTCGCCGTCGGCCAGGGAAGCGACCTCGCATGCCTGGAAGGCAGTGAGGTCACGAATACACGTGGCTTCATCTTTGCGGATCCGAAGACCCAGATGACCAATGTTCCTGGCGTCTTCGCCGGAGGCGATGGGCAGTACGGACCGCGGACGGCGGTGGAGGCAATCCGCTCTGGAAAGATCGCTGCTGCTTCCATGGATGCCTGGTTGCGGCGGAAGTCCACGGACGCCGTCGGCAAAGCCGTGCGTCGTGCTGAGGTAGTGCCCCTCACCGTTCTGGCTGGCGATCGCACGCACCTTCGCCGAGCCGCGATGCCCGAGCGGAGTGTTGAAGAGACAGTCGGCGAAGGAAACTACGTGCGGATTGAGGAGGGCCTTACCGATGCGATGGCACACGACGAAGCCCGCCGCTGCTTGCGCTGCGATCTCTGTATCGGTTGCGGCCTCTGCATGGCCGCCTGTAGCGAATTGGGTATAGAGGCATTGCGCATGGCGGACACGACTGCTGGCCGGCTCGCCTATTTCGACTTCACGCGACCGGCGCAGCTGTGTATTGGGTGCGGCGCGTGCACGCAGGTTTGCCCGACGGGCGCCATCCGCATCGAGGATATAGACGGTGTGCGGCGCACCATCATCACGGGAACTGTCGTTCGCGAACAGCCAGTGTTGGTCTGCAGTGAATGCGGCGCGCCAACTTTGACGCCTGCACATCGCGAGTTCATCAAACGTCGACTACAGGGTCACATGGTGGCGGTCCAGGAGCGCGAACTTTGTCAGTCGTGTGCGCGTCTGCGGGCTGATCGTCCCGCTCCGGGAGTAAAGATCGCAAATGATCGGAAGGTTATGTGAAAAGCAATCCGGGGAGATGAGTTCGTCAACATTTTGAGAGATCGCGTTAGGAAAACAGCGACTCGCGGTGTTTTGTTCTGCCGATCTTTGTATAACTAACGTGCTGGGTCCGACGTTGAACGGCCAAACTGGATGTTGGAAAAGTACTGCCCATGATTCCTGTGACTTGGTTCGTGTTGCTGCTTTTCCTCTAGAGTCTGCTATCGCGGCGCATCGAACAGACGATCGTCACCGCGCCCATCGTGTTCACGGTCGCGGGATTGCTTAGGTTCCCAGCCTTGCAAGGGATTCTGAGGGCAGGGTTCACTGCCAACGTCGCACTTCGTATTGCCGAAGTCGGTTTGGTGATGCTGCTCTTTTACGGATGCCCACCCGCACACACCTGAATGTTTTGCGCAGTATTAAAAACCTGCCGGCGCGTTTGCTAAGCGTAGGCATGTTGTTGACGGTACTTCTGGGGGCGGTTGTCGCGCGGCTGGTGTTTCCGCAGCTCTCGATTTAGGAAGCGGGAATCCTGAGCGCTATTCTTGCCCCGACCGACGCTGGTCGTGTAAGCCGGTCTCAACGACGGGACAGTCTCCCTCGCAGTAGAGATACCGCTCTCCCAGTTCGGCGTGTGACGCTGCGATGGCCTGCGAGCCACTTGCGCCGGAAACCTACTTCAGCGACGGTTTGGGAGTGCCCGGTCACCATGTCCAAGTGTTGCGAAACCACAGGGTCGGCAAGACATCTATTTTGGCGGCTTCGCTCCGCGATTACTCACGCTGATCTGGATGAGGAGGTCTTCCGGCGACAGCTTGGCATATTCCACGAAAACATCGAAGTAGCGTTCGTGCTCAGCCTGATCGTTTTGCAAAAACTATAGTCGAGATGAGGGTGGTCTCTCAATTGGAATTCCACCAGTCTTCCTGAATCGGTGTGTGCAGCAATCTCGCCGCGCTCATCGAGTCGCGCAATCGTTCCGAACTCGCGGATCGAGGTGCTTTCCCAAAACCCACGCTCTGTATTGTCGCAACAACAGCCTCGGCAGATGGTAATTTACCCGACAACGAGGACGCTTCGTTTTCAGCGGACAATCTCGATGCCCGTGCACAGTGTCTAATCCGTACCCGCCCTGGCGTCAACTCGGTGTGGCGGCCGCGATGGCTCGCAGCATCAGCGGATGTGCGTATCTGGCCAACCTCTTCTGATGACAGCCAACCCCCGGAACAGGTCTTGGTAGGCGTGTTCCGGGGGTCGAGGTTATTTGTTTTTCGGCCCGGCCTTGTGAACCGGCTTGTTCAGATCCAGAAGAGTCGAGGCGTCGGCAGCGTTGAATGGATAATGCCGCGTAGATTCCTGCTCCGATCCGTTCAGTCTGACGTCTACGCGACGATTCTGAGCCAGAACAATCACTTTCAGGTTGCGCAGAATCTTCTTCCTCTGTTCGTCGGTCAGGTCTGAATTGGTATCGATCAGATTCTTGACCTCGTCCTCGGTGAGCTGATGCTCTTCACCCACCGCTTGCGTATCAATGTTGGCCTCGGGAACACCTTGTTCAACGAGGAAAGCCTTGGCACGAGCAACACGACGTTCGGACAGTTTCTGATTGAATTCCGGAGTACCACGCGGATCCGCGTGACCGGTCAAGGTTATACGCCCATCCGGCTTGACTTGCAGGTAGCTCTTGAAGTCGGTCGCGAGCGCGGTGAGAGTTGCCTGCTGGGTTTCCACCAGGCCGCCCTCCGGATTCTTCTCCGTCGGCCGACCGGTTGGGAAGTACACACTGTGCAATGTCAGCCGACCTATCAGCTCAGGTGAGGTTTGCGGAGGAGGCGGCGGCTGAATCGTGACATTGATGTTCGCCGTCGCAGTGTGGCCCTTGTCATCCGAAACGCTGCAGGTGATCTGTGCCGGACCGGTGGAAGCGCCTGTTGAAGAGTAAGTCGCCGTTGCTCCGCTGCCGCGCATCGTGCCACCCGAAGCCTGGTAGCTGTAACTGAGCGGACGGTTCTGTGGGCTGACACTCTGGGCCGTAATGGTCGACGAGTCACCCGGCTTGAGATCGGTCGGGTTCGCCGAGCAGCTCAGTGTCGGCCGTTCGAATTCCTTCACGGTGTAAGTGGCCGAGAAGTTGGCAACCTGCCAAGGCTTCAGCCCTTCCTTACCTGGCTTCCCTTCCTTCAGGGTGCCCTCCACCTGGTAGGTTCCAGGTTTCAAAGCACTGGTATCAATGCTCGCCGTTGTTCCAGTGCCGGTAACGCCGTTGCCCCTCCACGAGTACAACGTGTTCATCTTCGGATTCAGACCTTCGGGGGTCGCCGTCACGATGACCGGCTCACCCGGGAAGACTTGCGTCGGCGAAGCCGAGCACGAAGCCTTCGGTGGAACCGGTGGCTTGCCGCCAAAGTTATACGAGAACCCCGCAAGCGCGCCACTCATCGTAGGGTTATAGACGTACTGGTTATTCGTCGGTCTGTAGTCCTCATACAGATAGCGCCAGCCCACCGCCAGTCCGAACTTGGGGGTGACGTTGAAGTTCAGCAGGCCCATGGCTTGATAGTCCAGGTTGGATCCGCCTGCCCCCGCGTCACCGGCAACTGTCAAGGCCGCTTTTTCGCCGAAGGGCACTATGAACCTGGCGCCGCCCAGGCCATCGACCCAATTGGTCGACCGTGAATGGCTTAGCCCAGAGGGGTCCAGAGTGTTGTTCAGGCTCACATACCAATAGCGAATTCCGCCGAGTGCGTCGATCTTCAACTTGTCGCCGTCATAGAGCCTATATCCCACCTTCGGTGTCAAGATCGACTGTGTAAAGCGAGTATTGATCGATGTCTGGCCCAACTCGTTAATGGGGAGCCCGTTGTCGACACCTAACTTCATCCATAGGAAATCCACCGGCATCACAAAGCGGCCCTTATCGGCCTCGACCGCGATCGGAATGATCCCTTTTAAGCTTTGAAAGACATCGGAGAAAGGATCATGGATGCTCGCGTTATAGCCCAGCGCTCCAACGGTCCCGTGCACTCCGGGAAACCACCCGTAAACTGTGATCCCGACGCGCCAATCACCCCGAGTGCCTCCTGTCGGGTATTGTGACACCGGACCAGGCCCCTGAGGTGGCGTCGGCGCGGGTGCGTCCGGAATCGCGGGGGCGGCGTTTGATGCGGCAGGCGGGCCCGCGACCGTCAAGTCTGCCGGCCCCTGGGCGAAGACAGATGTGCAAAATAGCAGGGTCAGCGTTGCGGCATATAACGGCCCCATGTTCTTGCAGTGCAAATTCATAATTTCTCCTTCTTGATACTTATGGCGATTCGTGATGCCCGCCAGACTTATGAAGATCGAGGTGCTAAGTTAAGCTGCTGCCTAGGAAGATTCTGAATCACTAATAATGATAGGAGGGCGGCAAAAACAATATTCGCGGGCGAACCTTCGCGCACCGACTACGACGTGAAAAACATGTTCTTTGGATACATTGACATCGTTACCTACCTCCTAATTTCTCTTCGCGAAGCAAAGTCAGTTCACTCCGCGGGTTTCTGGCCGCCTCGGCCGAAGGCTTCGTCAATGATGGCCTGGAGATGCCGGACGACCTCATCGGACGGGGTTTTGTAATCGTCCAGCTCATACACCTCGCCCAACAGTTCGTACTTGCCCAAGCCAAAGCGGTGATACGGCAACAGCTCATAGTCGATTACGTTCTTGTGTGGGCGAATGAACGCCAGGACGGCGCGGATATGCTCCTCATCCGCGTTCACCCCGGGAATCAGCGGCGTGCGGGCGATGAAGTCCGTGTTGGGGAAGGTTTCGTAGGCCTTCTTGAAGTTCGCCAGGATCCGCTCGTTGCCCACCCCGGTCCACTTCTTGTGCCGCTCCGGGACCGTCATCTTGTGGTCGTGCAGCATAGTATCAACGTGGGGCAGCACTTTTTCCACGAACCGCCAGGGCACGTTGCACGCCGTTTCGATCGCCGTATTGAAGCCACGCTCGTGGGCTCCTGCCAGTAATGCCGCGGTGAAGTCGGGCTGGAGCAAACACTCGCCGCCGCTCACCGTGATGCCGCCCCCGGTATTGCGGTAGAAGGACGCATCTTTCTCCGCCTCGTCCAGCACTTCGTTAACCGTCATCGGTTTGCCGAACATTTCTAGTGCGCCGGTCGGGCAGAGCGAAGCCAATGCCTCATCGCATTCCATGGCCAGGTGCCAGTTGACTTTTACGCGTTCATCGTCGCCCTCTGCAAAATAAAAGGCGCCTTCCGGGAAGGGTGGCTTAAGACACAGGCTACACTCCTTACCTTTGCACTTTTTGGGGTCGTAGGACAGTTCCGGCTTCGGCGCGATGCTCTCCGGATTGGAGCACCATTTGCAGCGCAAAGAGCAGCCTTTCAGGAAAATATTTGTGCGGATGCCCGGACCGTCGTGGCTGCAATATCGCTGGATATTCAGCACCGTGCCGGTTATATCGGATGGGTTGATGCCTTGGTTTTTCATAGTTCCCTCCCCAGAAAGATGCCAAGCGATTGGGCGATCTTCACGAATAGGCTGTCCGTGGGCACGGTTCTGACTTTGTTGATCGCATCCGCCAGCGGCACGAAATTTATATCTGGCGGAGCCAAAGCCACCATCACGCCAGTTTTGCCGGCACCCAGAGCCCGTACCGCCCCAGCTCCGTAAGCCATCCCTAGTTGGCGGTCAACGGCAGTGGGGGCACCGCCCCGGGCCCAGGGACCCAGGACGAGCGGATAGGTTTCCTCGGCGATCAGCAGTTGCAGCCTGGTCGCCACGGTCTCGGCGGCCTGACCCGATCGCTGGATGACGTGGTCACTGGCCTCTCCCGTAGCCAGCGGCGACAGCGAAGCTTTGAGTGGGTGGACGGATTTCTTCTCCGCCTGGGCAGGCGTGCCTTCGACGAACTTCGTCCCCTCGGCCACTACCACTAGCCCGCGAGACCGCCTGGCTGATATCTTTTCCTTCAACCTCGCTGCCACTATTTGCAAGTCGCAGGGAATCTCGGGAATCAGTACCACATCGGCGCACACGGCAATGCCGGCCTGAAGCGCCAACCATCCGGCCTGCCGTCCCAGGACCTCCACTACACCAATTTTGTGGGCAGACTGGGCCGCCTGCCGAACCCGGTCAAGCATTTCGATGGTGAAACTCAACGCGCTGTTGAACCCAAAGGACAACGCGGTGGCGGCAATGTCGTTCTCGATCGACCGTGGGATGCACACCGTGTTGAGCCCTTTGCGATGCAGTTTATGGAAAATACTCAGCCCCCGGCCGCCCACGACGGAAATCAGGGCATCAATCCTCTTTTCCCCCAGCCTTTTCAAAACCAGATCGGACAGGTCCACTTCTTCCACCATGCCGTCGTCATTGACTTTGCGGACTTGAAAAGGATCCACCCTCACCGCCTGGCCTAGGATGCCGCCGGCGGCCGGATCCAGGCCCTCAGCCACTTGGGAGTTGAGGGTCACCAACCCACCCTCGGGATAACGTTCCGGGCGCAGCAACCCGTCAAACCCGTCCTGGATGCCGACAAGTTCCCATCCTAATTTGCCCGCCGCCAGAGCCGCTCCCATAATCACAGCATTCATCCCTGGAACGTAATCGGCCCCCACATTGATGGCAATGCGTTTGACTAAGCTGGCGTGACCGGCTTCTATGCTCATAGTGTGCCTTCCTTATTAATGCGTGTTTGTTTTTGTTCGAAGCACTCCTACAATCTGCTCCACGGAACATCGCTTTCGCTTCACGGAACATTTCCCTTTTCGGGCACTAGGATTTGCCGCAAACTGATCTTCGAAGTGGGCTCAAGAATACCTAGGCCGCTCCCCCTGACGCGCGGGTTGGTACCCTCTCGGAGTCATTTGGCTCTCGCCGACATGTCTTTTTCACGGCCTAGACCGTCAACAGCTGTCCGTCTTTGACTTCGTATTCCATTGGGACAAGCCAATCTGCAGGCTCATAGTGTTCTGCCGCCATCCAGCGTTCGATGGTTTCACGATCCGGAGCTTCCCAATCGAGCAACAGTTTGCCCTCAACCAGGTTGATTAAAGCGCGTTGAACCTTAAGACCCTGCGCGGCGCGGAAACGCTCAGCCAGGTTTTGTGCTGCCCGGCGGTCCAGGTGATACAGCGTGTGTAGAGAAACAAAATATGCCATAGGTTATCTTTCACAAATGTTATGACGAGGAAGTTAAATCATTCTTGCGACTGTCTACATGGCCTTCCCGACAATGACGTTGTGGGTGCTCATCAAGCAACCCTCCGGTACGGCGTGACGGAGGGCCACTCCGTACCGGTTAGGTTGCATCTCAGCACTAGTTGAATTGCTGCAGGGTGCGTTCGATGATCTCGTTCTGCACGCCCACGTGCAGCCTGGTGAAGAAAGCACTAAAACCAGCCACCCGGACCACGAGGTCGCGGTAATTCTCCGGGTGTTTCTGGGCATCCCGGAGGATGTCGGTGTTCAGCACGTTGAACTGGATGTGATAGCCGTTGTTGTCAAAATAGGTCTTGACAAGATTTAGTATGTTGTCCCGGCCCTTGCGGGTCTTGAGCTGATCAGGAGGGACTTTCATGTTCAAGTGCGTTGCGGTGAACTTGACGGCATCCTGACCTTTGGCCGCCGACATCACCAGCGCGGTCGGCCCGTGGGTATCGGTGCCGGGCATGGCCGACAGACTTCCATCTGTGAGTGCCACGCCGGCCCTCTTACCGGTCGGCAGCGCCCCCGTTATCTTACCCATTTGGTTGTGGAAGCTTTTGGTGTAGGTGTCAAGTGTCGATTTGATGTCCCGGCTGAGGTAGTTGCCACCCCCATCGACGTTCTGGAAGGCCTGGAGGAGGCTCTCGTACACTCTGCGGACCAACTTTTCCACCTCGTCAATGTCGTTGCCATGCTTGGGAGCCTCGTAGCACAGCTTCCGGACTTTCTCGTACTCGCCCTCGAAGTTGGCGGCCAGCGCCTTCTTCAGCTCGGCCATGGTCAGCTTCTTCTCGTCAAAGACAAGGTGCTTCACCGCCATCAGGCCGTTCGCGGCGTCGACGCCCCCGACGGCGACATGGGCGACCGTGTAGTAGTTGGCCCCGCCATTCCAGCTCTCGAGGCCGCGCTCGATGCAACTTTTGGTGAGGATGGAGCGCCAGGTGACCGGCAGGTACTCGGCGCACAGGATGGTGCCTATCCAGGACTCGCGGCGGGCGACGTCCTGGCAGAACTGGAGCTGCTTCTCGAAAGCTGCGTACAGCTCTTCGAAGTCCTTGAAGGTCTCGGGATCTCCGGTCTGGGGTCCGATCTGCTTCTTGGTGCGAGGGTCAAAGCCGCTGTTCATCGTCAGCTCGAGGACCTTCCCCAGGTTGGGCTGGGCTTCGACAGGGTGGCCGGTCTCGTAGGGGATGAAGCAGGGCACGCACCCGCCGATACACATACGCCTTGCCTTTTCGAGCGTGCAGCCCATCTCGGAGCCGCCGAAGAGATAGAGGGCTCGTTCCACAAGCAGGCTGCCGTTGATGAACTGGGGCATGCCGAGACCGGTGTCGACCATGTCGAGGACCTTCTCCAGGAACTTGCTGCTCGTCTTACTCGTGTAGATGCATGTGAGCGGGGGTTGTGGCAGTTTCAGATACGTGGCCGCATCGACGATCAGGTAGTCCATCTCACAGGTGGCGTCGTCGCCGCTTTCGGTGAACCCTGCGAGGGAGATGCTCTGCGCCAGGTCGGCGGAGTTCGACAGGTGCACCACCTCTCCGAAGTAGTAGCCGACCTCGTTGCACTTGATGAAGAGGTTCTTGAGCATGAAGGTCGCCTGCTCGGCATTGACCAGGCCCGCCGCCTTGTCACGCTGATAGAACGGCTCCAGGTTCTGGCCCAGGTAGGCCTCCGAGTAGCCGCAACCCACCTGCTCGATCTCTGCTGCGATGTGACAGAGGAAGTGGCTCTGGATGGCTTCTCGCAGGTTCCGGGCGGGATGCTCGGGAACCCATTCGCAGGTCTCGGCGATGGCGATCAGCTCCGCCTTGCGGGCTTCGTTCTTCTCTTTCGCCGCCATCTCCCGGGCGAGCTCGGCATACCGGTGAGCCAGCCGGATGACGGCCTTCATCGTGATCATACAGGCCTCGTAGAAGTAGAACTTGGAGGCATTGGGCAGCCGTATTTCGAGAGCCATCTGCCGCTCTTTCACGTCCTTGATCATGCTGGCCAGACCCTCGTTGTAAACCTGGGGGTAGTTCAGGTTGCCGCCGCCACCCGGCCAGGACAGGAACTCCGTGACGAGACCGGCCTTATAGACGGGGTCCGGATCAAAGCCATACTTGGTGATGAAGATCTCGTCGGCCCGGGGCCGCAGCGCCCACTTGCCCCAGTGATCGAGCGCCCACTGGTTCGCCTTCTTCTCTTCGGGGGTCTTTGACTTTTCGACGGTCTTCTCCGCCTTCATCCACTCCACGTTCCATTCCGGATAGGTGTAGATCGCGTTGACGGAACCCGCCATGGCGCCCACGAAGAGGTTCTCGTCGATGTAGATCTTCTTCCTCCCGAGCAGCTCGGCGAAGAACTTGGCACGCCGGATGATCTGCTGGTAGCCGGCCGTACCCTCGTAGACGTCGGCCATGATCACGGTCCGCTCGTGGTCGATGGCCTGCGGCGTGCTTAGGTACTGCTCTTTCAGCCGATCAACCCGTGCCATATCGACCGTGACTCGCCCTGTGGAACTCTTCTTTGCATCCTTTGTCTCTACTGTCTCTACCATTTCTGCCGTTGCCATTTGATTTCTCCTGTCGGTTAATTTTTTGAAAAGTACCTCGTCGATGTTTTGCTGCGCATCACCTAGCGACGGTCATGGCGCTTCTTAAAAGCCAGGCCCGCCCTCCTGGATAGACTTGATTTAAGACACGTCACCATAATGTTCTCCTGCCTTTCCCTTGCTTTCCGGCCTCCATCGGGGCTCAGCCATTGTCAAATACTCTCCTTGCATCTCACTGTCATACACTCGCCGGCGCGCCGTTGCGTCTAAAGGCCTCTATGCGGCCACTCTCTCAGCAATCTTCTTGTCCACCTTGGCTTCGATGAGTTTCCGGATCAGGCGCCGGTTTCGTTCAACAAACGCAAGTTTGTCCGCTAGGCAACTTTCAAGCAGTACGCCGACGCCATAGTGGCCGGTTACATCCGCTGCCGCGATTAGAGCTACGTACTCCGCAATACGAAGGTGAGTGAGGTGGATGGTCTTCACGAGGACGAAGAGGGCCTTTGCGGCTGGAGCTTGTATCTCCGCGAGTTCGCTGCGAAAGTCCTCAACAAAGATTTCCTGAAGGTGCGAGTCGGCCTTAACGGGTTGCTCGCCGATGAGCTTGAAACACTGGTCCAGTGTGGCCAGGACGTTCGCAGAGACGAAAGCGCGCGCTTCGAGGGCTTCCTTTACGTCCGGATTCTCCGCAATCTGACTAAGCTCCTGATAAATCTTTGTGCTGCGCTCTGTGCCCTGGCGGAGGTTGCTAAGCAACTTTACGAAAAGTTCTCCTTGATTTCTAACCGACATGACTATCTCCTTATTTGTCGTTCGGGTTGCGTTTCATCAGGTTGGAGTTGTTGGTGAACGAGGTTTCGACAACACACTGACACTATCCGAAACCAATCCTAGGTTTGGCTCGAGGCCTGGACAACTAGGAAAATTCCCAGTCAGTGCCCGGAGTGCTGGTGGAGAATAAGCAGGGCTTCCCGCGTTTTGTGGTGATCACTGAGGGACGGGATCGTGCCACTGGAATTGCTGTAAGCCTAGCGTTCATGCAGGGTCTGAGAGGGCCTGACTAAGTTTTGCGACTGCACGCGAATCACGCCTCCACGCGGACTGTCAATGTCGGCGATCAAAAAGAAGGACAAGGACACAACAAGGGGCAAGACTATAAATAGTGGGGGGGGCTTCGATGTGCACCATATCAGCTTGTGTTTTCCAAGGTGATCAAGCAGACGCAGCTCTATGTCACTCTCCGACACGTTTCGAACTCGCAAGAACTAGCCAAAATCGATCCTGACACGGGCCTGCAGGAGATTGTCGGTCCTTCTCTCAATAAAGTACTTGTGGTTTTTGTCCAACGGAACTTCCGTCGGGGGGCGGTGTACATCTCCTATTCGCACGCGGACGCAAGAGACACACAGACTAGAGAACGGTGCCGGAAGCTCCACGTTCGATCTGGGACGCAGTTGCGTCGGAGAATCAACTGCCGTTTCACCTGCAAGCGCGTGGCGAGTTCGAATATGTAAAAGCCAAGCCCCTTGCCGACGGCTTCACGGCGTTTCTGTGCGAGAGATTCGGGGAGCGGTTCTGCGCGCCTTTCTCGAAGACCGCATGTCAATCGGAGCCAACCTTCTACTCGCCAGCGGCTATACGAGCCAGACGACTGAAACTGTTGCCCTCCCCACCGATCCTTTCCCATTCGAGCGCATCGTCTGGGGTCCATCGAAATCCTATGTCAGTCTGAGTTTGACTTTTAACTTCAAGAAGTGAAATCACCGCCGCTGTCTATTTTGACAGTTGCCGGGCGGCACAGGTCGTCATAGTTTGAAAGGTCGCGTGTACGAAGAATTAGACCAGAGTCCACGCGCCAAGAGCTCAACTATGAATCGTCCGCAGCCGCGCCTAGGCTTTTCAAAGAAGAGGCTGGCCCTAGCCTTCGCCTTGGCAGTACTCTCCGACGGATTCTCGTTTTTCTTGACGTTTACGCCGCCGTTTCAGTGGGCGCTCGATCTGGTGACAGCCCTTTTGCTGTTCATCGTGCTGGGCTGGCACTGGGTCATGTTGCCCGGCTTGATTCTGGAGGCGATTCCGGGCGTCAACATCTTTCCATTCTGGCTCCTGGTGGTGGGCGCCGTCGCCCTGTTGGGGAGCGCCCGGCCGAATCCGAAAGCACTGCTCCACGCTAGCCAAGAGGTTGGAAAGTCTTTCTGGCAACGACTTGGTGGGCAAGCTCATCGACCGTCGAATCTGCCGGATTCGAAAGAGGTCCCGCACGAAACTGGATCCCCAGATCCGAAAGTATGACGCGACCGCAAAGAGGTCATGAACATGAATCCAGGGCAAGCCGAGTTGTAACTTCGGTCAAAGATGCCGGCCGCACAGTGCTTATGACCCGTGCGCTAGCAGGTGCGAAGAAAAGATCAAACTGAATGCTTGATACGGACGCAGCGATGGGAATCTCACTCGAAGAAACTGTACTCCCCACCGACTCACCCTACACGCTTGAGCGCAGCTTTCCAGCCCCCGGCACCGTGCCTCTCCTATTCCATGCGCCTCCCGCGTTTACCGCGGTTGTGCGATGCCAACGGGAAAGTGGACTTGCCGATTGAGGGGAACTGGGTTCAGGGAAGATCCTCCGCCATCGAAAGAGCGGGCGAAACAAACAATTTGCCGGCCACGGCTGCGTGGATAGCAGGAACAAGATCATCATTCATATGAGTTTTAAGAACGTAGCCCAATGCTCCTTCTGTTAGGCAAGCGCGAATGAATTCGTGTTCGCCGTGAATCGTCAAAAACACGAACCGTTTGGCTAGCCCAGCCTCTCGAAGCTGATGCGCGGCCTCGATTCCAGTCATAATGGGCATTGTGACGTCTGCAACAATGACGTCTGGAGTCAGGAGCAAAGCTTTGGAAACCAGACTCTGCCCGTCGTGTGCCATACCCACGACGTCGAAAGATGAAGCGAGTATCTTCGCTGTCACTTCCATGAGTGGCCTGTTGTCGTCCGCAAGTAAGATGCGAGTACGAATCACGGGGTTTCGAAGCTGAAGTACTTTTGAGAATGAGCGCCATGCTGGAATACAACAACTAGGAATATTCCTAGTTCCATCGGCTGAGAACCGATTTAGGTTTCAAATCGAATGTCGTCATTCGGCACAACGATTCTTTCATAGGAATTCTCCTAGTACTCGCGGATGGGGGCCTTCGATTGCTCGCCAGCGGTTACGGCGGGCACTACTACTGCGGGTGTTCTATTCGGTGCGCAGCGACCGGCTGTTGATGGGGCACTCAACTACAACGTCCTGTTCCGCCGGTTCGTGGGTTAGAGATCAACGATGGTTTCACGAGTCCGGGGTGTCCACAGGTCAGCATTGACTTAGCCTTCATTGTCGTTCTCCCAAAGCGATCACGCCATGGGGCTTCTTACTTCTTACGGAAAGTGTTTGGTTTTGGGCAGGCAGGCGCGCTTTTGGGGTGCTTAGATTGTGTGGGTGGGGCACTGTGCGTTATGCGCATCGGTCAGCGAGGCGGAATTTACCACCGAGATGATGATCCATTTCTCCTGCGTCAAACACCTTGCCAATCCCGGTGTGTTGGTGTTCCCAACGCTTTTGGTCTGCTTGGATTGCGGCGTTTCGCGGTCCACCGTTGCGGAACGGGAACAAGCTTTGCTCGCAGGAGATACCGACAATTGAAGCTTCAAGTCTGAGGGGCGTGTTGCCCAGTCGCGATTCGTCGCGGAACTGAACTTTGAGCGTAAAGAGGAGAAATGGCCATGAAGAAATCTTTGATTGTTGCTGTCGCACTCTTGTTGGGTGGCGTCACAGCCGCCGTAGCTCAAGATGTTCGCTACAACTTTGCCAGCAGCGCAGATTTTACCAAGTACAAGACCTACAACTGGGTCGACGTGAAGGGCGTCGATCACGCGAATCAACTGACAGAGAAGCAAATCAAGGAAGCAATTGATACTGAGCTGGCAACTAAGGGCTTGCAGAAAACCGATTCTGATACGGCCGACCTGTACATCGATATTCAAACTGCAATCGGCACGGAGAAGCAGTTTACTTCGTACAACACGGGCTGGGGTTATGGTCCAGGCTGGGGCGGCGGCTGGTATGGATACGGGGGCGGCAGGTATGGGTATAGCGGTGGTATGACTTCAACGACAACAACCGGGACGACGACCACGATCTATGTCGGACAACTGGGCCTCGACATGTATGACAGTGCCAATAAGGACTTGGTGTGGCGAGGAATTGCGTCCCAAACCACCGACCCCAAGGCCAAGCCAGAAAAGCAACAAAAGACCATTTCAAAGGCTGTTGCTAAGCTCTTAAAGAATTACCCGCCCAAGAAGAAATAAGATTTGGACTAGCGGCGCTGAAGGTCATCGTCTGATTGCTAATGGATACTTGGCCAAGGCCCGTGCAGCATTGTTGAGCCTGCTGAAACGACATTTGTGATTTAGATCACAGGACCCTGTGACGTATCTCACATCATAGACCGGAGCGAACGGCTAAAAATTGCTAATGCCCAACAAATGCATCACTGGCGGGAGGATGAGCCGGTGGGTTGAAAAGGCCCATCCGTCCATTCTGATCGCCGACGACCACGTGATCCTCTTGGACGCGCTCCGAGAGCTTCTGGAGAAAACGCATGTGGTAGTCGGCGCGGTGACGGACGGCCGAGCTCTAGTGACTGAAGCCGTCAGACTCAAGCCTGACCTGATCATCGTCGACATCGGTCTGCCACTTCTGAATGGGTTTGACGCTGCCTGCCGAATCCGGGAGCAACTCCCAAAGGTTCCTCTGGTGTTTCTGACGATGCAGGACGATCCTAACTTGGCAGCCGCTACGCTTGAGTTGGGAGATGTGGGTTACGTTCTCAAGAATTCGGCAGCTCAGGAGTTGCTGACCGCCATCGACCAGGTGTGGCACGGAAAGTCCTACGTCTCTCCGAAGGCTGGGTCCGAGGATTGGGTGGAGCAGCGATCGCGAGCCGAGCAATTCGTCAAGGACCTGACTTCACGCCAATGCGACCTCGTGCAGCTTTTCGCGGAAGGCTATTCGATGAAAGAGATAGCAGCGATCCTCAACCTGAGTCGGAAAACGGCTGAATTTCACAAGTACCAGATCATGGCGGCTTTCAACCTGAAGACGAACGCAGATCTGGTCTTGTTCGCCGTCAAGAATGGGCTGATCTCGGTTACGCCCGGAGTCCATCACACCTTATTTGAACGAACTACCAGACTTGCGTCGTAGCGCGGTTCTTCCTACCGGGTACTGCACTGGTCAGTCAGGATGCCCTGGATGCCTGTCGTTTTGATTGCAGCGGCAGGCGCGCGTCGATTTTCGTGCCGCGTCCTGGTTCTGAGTGAATCTCGAAGTGCCCGCCCAACCAGCGTGCGCGTTCTTCCATGCTTCGGATGCCCAGACCTGTGCTCTTCGTAATCTCCTTGTGATCGAAGCCCACACCCTGATCACACACAGACAGGTGAATAGTACTGTCAACTAATTGGAGGATGACTTGGGCTCTCGATGCGCCGCTGTGCTTTTTCACGTTGCGAAGGGCTTCCTGCAGGATCCGAAAAATGCAAAGCGCGACGTCCGAGTCCACCGATCGAGGAACGGTGTCCAACTTCCCTTCAATCTCGATACCTTGATCACTGGCGAACTCTTTGCACAGCACAGTAACACCCGAGGTAAGGCCTAGGTTCTCGAGACTGGCTGAGTGCAGCCGACGCGAGAGCGTGTGAAGGTCGGAGCCAAGATCGCCAGCTCCTTTCGAAAGTGCATGCAATTGGAGGGTTGCTTCGTCAGGTGACGCCGGAATGGTCTTGGCGGCGTTTTCCAGACCAATAGACAGCACTACCAGCCTTTGGCTGAAGTCATCATGAATCTCCGCCGCGATCCTTCGGCGCTCCCGTTCCTGGGCGTCGATCAGCATGCCGCTCAGTTGCTCTGGAGCCTTCCGCGCCAGTTTGAGCTGCCGCTGCTTGTACAACAGGTACACGATCAGCAACGCCAAACCCACAATGAATAGTGATGCTGCGAGCACGGTCCACTTATATCGTTCCCAAAGAGTCGGCTCGCGAAACAGAATGGTGCTCCCGGCTGGGAGCTTGCCTTCATCTAGATTCCATCGGCGTAATGCACGCCAGTCGAACATGTAAAAACTAGGACCCTGTACGACGGGAATATCCTGTGGCGCCTTCCCCCCCAAGATCTCCAGGACATCGCGGCCCGCGATTTTGCCTTGCTCTTCTACGCTAACCACGAATCCGCCGACGACGCCGCGGTCGAGATAGGTGTCAACCACACCAAATACCGGAGCATTCGAGGCCGCTACGACCATAGGAAGGACTTCTGTCGTGCTGAGGAACTCCCGACCCTGCACATCCTTGAAGAAGGTAAGAAAAAGAACGATGGAATGGCTCGGAAGATGCCTCAGCCTTTCTTGCAGTTGCTTGATCGGAAGGTCGGTCAGGTACGTGACATCAAGCCTAGCCTTGTAGGATGTGAGCCCCGGCTTCGCGAGTGCTGCGACACCCTTGTCAAATCTGGATTGCCCGGTGACGACGAAGACTTGGCGTGTTTCCGGCAGCAGCCGGAGGGCAGCATCCAGTGTTTTTCCGGGATCGAATTGGAACCACGAACCGGTAGATCGGGAATCAACGACGGGTTGCCCAGGTTGACCTCGAGTGGAGCAACAGAAAACGACCGGAATACCGGGGTTAAATGCCTTCGACCCGGCCGCCAGGAGTCGGATCGGATCCGGACCAACCAGCACAATCAGGTCCAGCTTTTGCCCGAGATATCTCTTGGCAATTAAAAGATGCTGTTCATCCAGCGCATCATTCGAGAGATCAATCGCATCCAGGTTCTCCCAGTAAAACTCGACCTGAAAACGCCGGTCGGAGTGCAGCGCTGAACGGATCTGATTAGTCACGAGCACTGAGACAGGAGAGGCCTGCCCGAACTCGTTGATCACAAGTATGGTTTTTCTGACCTGCGCCTGGGATGCCGTGGTGAGAGTGACCAGCCCGAGAGCAGTCGCAGCCAGCCAATTCCTCACGCATTGCTTTAAGTGACAAATTGTCAGGGCCAAGCCCGGCGTTAAATCGATGCGTTGCATGAGGTATTCTCGTTTGCAACTCCGGATTATGGTGGGTGATCGCGTCGCAGGGGAACTGTCAATTCATGCAGCCGAGTACCCGTAACCTATTGCTTCTGCTGCTCTGAGGCGCACTCTTAGGAAGTTTCCTAGTTGTGCAGGCTTCGAGTCGGCACTAGGGTTGTCTCCAGAAACAGACCGGTTCGGGCAAGGCTCGCTTCGGTTCTGGAACGATGATGGAGTGAGCCGTCTCCGAGCAGGCTGGCACGCGAACGGGTAACTGTTGGCAACCGACTCGGCATCGGAAACACTTGGATCTTCATCGCAGTATCCGCTTTTCCGTTCTCACGCCGCCTCGACCGCGGCCTCACGCACTGGAGTGGTCGCCGGGTTATGCCAGCCCCCCGGCGGTAACACTCTCTTGTCGACATCTAGTGGTCCCCAGGTACCCGGGTTGTACTCAAAGACTGGCGTGCGCGACTTCAATAGCGGGTCTACGATGCGCCACGCCTCTTCGACGTAATCCTGACGTGCAAAGAGTGTGGCGTCGCCGTCCAGGGCGTCAGTGAGCAATCGTTCGTAGGCGTCCATCTCTTCCGCGTGGGTACTCCGGACCGCCAGCATTTCCGCTGGTTCTCCTACCATCTCGTCTCCGAGAGACTTCACCATCATGCCAAATCCAAGAGCCAATTCTGGGCCGAGCCGCCACCTCATATAATTCGACGATAGGCCGGGTATAAGACTCCTTGTTGGGGGCTGGCGAAGCCGTACGAGGATCTCCGTGCAGGTCAGGGGAAGACACTTCCCAGCCCGGAGGAAGAAAGGAACGCCGTGCCAACGCTGGGAGTTGATCTCGAGCCGCATCGCCGCAAAGGTCTCCGTCGTCGAATCCCGTGCTACACCCTTCTCCGCTTTGTATCCACGAAACTGACCGCGGACGATGCTCTTCGCATCCAGCGGCGGGATGGCCTTGAGGACCTTGACTTTTTCGTCGCGAATGGATTCGCTGTCGACCCTGACGGGCGGCTCCATCGCGAGGTTGGACACAACCTGAAAAACGTGATTCTGCATTACGTCGCGGATAGCGCCGGTTGCATCGTAAAAACCGCCACGCCCCTGGATGCCGAAGTCTTCGGCCATCGTGACCTGGACACTCTCCACGTGATTGCGATCCCAGAAAGTTTCCGGGAGCGAATTCGCAAAGCGGAAATACAGCATGTTGCGGATGGGCCGCTTTCCTAGGTAATGGTCGATCCGGAAGACAGACGTTTCGGGAAAAGCTCCAAGCAGTATGCGGTTGAGTTCCCGCGCCGAAGCCAAGTCCGTTCCGAATGGCTTCTCCACGATCACCCGGGCGCTATTGGCGCAACCCGACTTACCCAACTGCTCGACAACCTCACCGAAGAGAAGAGGCGGAATCGCGAGGTAGTGCGCCGGTTGCACCGCCGGCCCAAGTTCCTTGCGGATCGCCCGAAACGTCGCAGGATCTTTGTAGTCACCATCGACGTAACGGAGCAAATTGCAAAACTGATCGAACACGGAACGGTCAGAGCCTCCGCCGTGTGTCTCGAGGCTGTCGTGAACCCGCGTGCGAAGTTGATCGATACTAGAGCCTTTCGCGACGCAGATAACAGGCACCTTGAGGTTGCCGCGTTTCAACATCGCCTGAAGCGAAGGAAAGATCTTCTTAAACGCCAGGTCTCCGGTTGCGCCGAAGAAAACTAGGGCATCGGACTTTTGGATCGTCATGTCCTCAGTCCAGGGATCAGAGCGGTGATCGACTGCTCCGAGTGCCGAATCTTTAGCAAACCTTTGGGCTGTTGGACCTTGGTTTCATCGGTGAGCACCACAACTATGGAGGCTGCCCCCTTGGTCGCTCTGAGAGTCACACTTTCCCCGTCTCGGCCAACGATCAACCCGCTAATTTTGACTTTTTTGTCGTTCGACGCGCCAAACGCAAATCCGACACTCAGAATGCACAGCCATGCGGTGCAGGCTACGATGTGTCGACTGCTATGTGGTCTCATACGTTTGTCCTTTGCAAAAATTGTAGATGGCAACAGAAAATACTGAGGGCTAGTCTTTGGCATGGATACTGGCAGAAGTGACAGCGGCGCGTCCGCCGAATTCAACTCCGCGAAGTCCAAACGGCGTCATCGTTCGAATCGTGCAAAGCTTGTGCGGCCAATTTTTTTCTTCGAACTCCAGAAACTGAGTTGCGGGCTGACGTGCTTCTCTTGCGCACGAACTACCGTAAGGACGAAGAGGTTTACTTGTTTCGCACCACGGTGACCTGCGGATTGCACGTTCGCACTGGCATTTCTGTCAGTGGCCCGCCGTCTCATAGGCCACTAAGTTAAACAACAGATCGGGGTAAGAGCTCTATTTTGCAAGGCGAGACCGATGGAGGGCGAGTGGTTCTCTTGCTGATAGGCGTGTCTGGTTCGGGCAAGACGACAGTCGGCCAGTCGCTCGCATCGCAACTCGGATGGGAGTTCGCCGACGCCGACGACTATCATTCCGCACCAAACATAGAGAAAATGCGCAGTGGGATTCCCTTAACCGATGCCGATCGCGCGCCTTGGCTTAAGGCTTTGCGAGCACTGATCGCCGGATGGATCGCGGGAAAGAAAAATGGTGTTCTCGCGTGCTCCGCGTTGAAGCGGGCCTATCGAGATAGCCTGCGTGTCGCAACGGAAGTCCGAATCGTCTATCTGAAGGGAACGCCGGAACTGTTCCACCAGCGCCTTCGTGAGCGGGTCGGCCACTTCATGAAGGCACGCATGCTTGAAAGCCAACTGGCGACGTTGGAAGAGCCGGTAGACGAAGACGCTGTGGTGGTTAATGTTGATCAGTCACCCGAGGCGATTGTGGAAGAAATTCGAATCAAATTAGCGTCGAAAGAGGCTTCCCTCACGTGTGACCAACTAGCCGACCGTGATGCGTAAGAGCTGCGCGCGTTCATGATGGTACGAGATTTGACAGGATCACGCCTCGGTGAACTGGATTACGGTCCGCGAGAGCCAGGGCTTGGCCGACCCCGTACAAACGCCGCTTGTTGGCGTTGATGCTGCAACGACGAAGCGGTTCTTGAGGGCAGCGTCGGCTGCGATATCGGATGTGGCGGCGGTGTTGCACCGACCACGGCTGCCGATGCCAGTAAAGAGATGACGCCCGCTTGTCTGCGCGAGCTTTCCTGTAGCCTGACCACTTCGACTCGCACCTTTCCTGCGAAGGAGGCAGCGGGTCAGACGAAAGGATCGAGGAGGAATGAGAACACCCAGACTTTCACTAAGAGCTCGATCGCAGTCCAGGCGATAAGAGATTCAATGTTGCGATCCCGATATGTAAGTGTGCAACTGATCGATGGTGAACGCTTGTCCTGAGATTACTTCGCTCACCAGATCGGCCATGGACACTAATCCATCGAGTTTACCCTCCTTCAACACCGGTAGGTGCCGAATATGGTGCCGTGTCATGAGCGCCATGGCATCGAGGACCGTCATCTCCGGAGTTACCGTGATCAAAGAAGTTGTCATTATCTCCTGCACTCGCACGTCTCTCGAGGATTTCTCTGGCAGAATCACCTTGCGTCCATAGTCACGGGCAGAGATGATGCCGACCAGGTTGCAGCCAGAAATGACCAGGACTGCGGCCACATTCTTCGCGGCCATAAGTGAGATAGCGTCATATACCGTTGCATCAGGAGCAACCGAGTGGATCGCGTGCCCCTTCTTTTCCAGAACTGAAGCGATTGACTCGACCATGATTTCTTTCTCCTCTTGATAAGAACAAGCACGAGTTCAGACTCAAGTCTTGCCGAGAACGTCATCAAACACCGGCAAGCAGGTACCACAACAGGTCGCTCAGTCCTGTCTGTTCGCGTCGCCCGATGGGCGTATAAGCCGGGGTTGGCGCAACGTTGTAGGGTAAAAGCACCGAGCTGCTCCCGGAAACTGGCAGAACTGACAGCCGCACAGAAATCATCCGGGCCTTTTCAGCGTTCCTGCTTCACAGTACTTCTCATTCCCCGCGCGGTGCGGCGTTACCCGGAACATCGAGTGTCTGTTCCGAGAGCTGGATGCGGGAAATCTGCCAGTCCGGTTGCGTGTCCAGGAAAAGCTAGTGTGCTCAGTGGGAGATAGACCCACCAAGGTAATAGTCAGAGGCCTTGTAGCTTGGATAGCAGAGAGGAGAGAAATCGAATTTCTGATGCCTATCGACAAAGCCATCTTCAGGATGGTGAGCAAGTCATCGGGCCGTAACGAAAGTGAACGCAGATTTGGCCTCGAAAAGGCGAAGTTCCAGAGAAAGCCGAGCTCTCAGCCGGAGGGTGAAGGCAGCATGGGACGGCGCAAACTGACTGATGCGCCGGACCACTCAGGCGGGGTTGAAGCGACAGCACGATGGCAAGGGTATACCAAGCAACTGGAGAGACCCTCCTCGTCCCGGTCCAGAAATGGGCGGAAGCAGGAAGCCGTATAACCGGGAACACCGGGAAATCGGTGGAAGACGAGAGGGAGTCGGAGGGGTCAACAGTAGCGAAGAAGCGGAGTAATGTCCGCGGAGCGAAGAGACCCTGCTGTTTGCGAGGTTCGAACAATATGGGAGGCACGGGTGAATGATAAAAACACCCATTAGTGTGCAGGACCTGAGAAAGAACCTATACATCAAAGCGAAGACTGAACCAACCTGGCGTTTTTGGGGATTGTACGCCCATGTCTGCAAAAGGGAGACTCTTCAGGAAGCCTACGAGATGGCCAAGAAGAACGACGGGGCTCCGGGAATAGATGGAGTCACGTTCGAGGCCATTGAGGAAAGCGGGAAGGACAGTTTTCTCGAACGGATTAGGGAGGAACTAATCACCGGCACGTACCAACCCATGCCAGTTCGGAAGAAGGAGATTCCAAAAGATGGAGGAACCAAAGTACGAGTACTCTCCATTCCTTCTATCCGAGATCGCGTGGTCCAGGGGGCCCTCAAGCTCATCCTGGAGCCGATTTTCGAAGCTGACTTCCAACCGGGATCGTACGGATACCGACCGAAGCGAACCGCTCATGAAGCGATCAACTGCGTGGCCCAAGGAATCGTGGAGACAAAGACCAAAATCATCGATTTGGACCTGCGAGCCTACTTTGACACGGTTCAGCATTCTCTACTGCTGGACAAGGTGGCGAAGCGAGTCCGAGATGATCAGGTGATGCGGCTCCTGAAGATGATTCTCAAGGCAACGGGGAAGAAAGGGGTTCCACAAGGCGGGGTGATTTCACCCGTGCTCAGTAACCTCTACCTCAATGAGGTGGACCGGATGCTGGAACGGGCAAGGAAGGCGACCCGCTATAAACAGTACACGGCCGTCCAATATGCACGATTCGCGGATGACCTCGTGATACTGGTGGATGCTCATCCGCGGCATGACTGGCTGGTATCGGCGGTGACCAAACGATTGCGGGAGGAGATAGGAAAACTCAGAGTCGAGATCAACGAAGAAAAGAGCCGAATCGTGGACCTAAGGAAAGGCGAAAGCTTTGGTTTCCTGGGCTTCGATTTTCGCCTCGTTCGTAGCTTGAAGGGAGCGTGGCGACCGCAGTACACGCCTAAACTGAAAAAGCGAACGGCGATACTGACGAAACTCCGGGAAATCTTCCGGCGGAACAAGAGCCAACCGGTAGGACAGCTGATCGAACAGATCAACCCGATCCTGCGGGGCTGGGTGAACTACTTTGCGGTAGGCCACTCCAGTCGGTGCTTTGCGTTTATCGAGGACTGGGTAGAAAAGAAAATCCGGCGGCACATGATGCGAGCAAAGAAACGCAAGGGATTCGGCTGGAAACGATGGAGTAAGGAGTGGCTCTATCAAGTGCTCGGGCTGTTCAAAGACTACCGAGTGCGGGGTTACGCGCCCAACCCGAAAGTCGCCCCGGCACGATAGGTCTCATAACCCTTGATGCGAAACAACCAGAAAAGCCGAGTGACCGAAATGGGCACGCTCGGTTTGACGCGGCGGGGTCTGGAAACCGGTCTACGGTTGGGCTAGTGAGTCCAATCCCAGAGGAAACGGGGAGCCCCAGGTAGGCCGAACCTAAGGGACACGGCGCCAGACCTCGACCCTACCGACGAGCGGGAACAGGAAACAGAGCCAAACCGGACTGAAGTGGCGAGGCGAAAGCCAATTCGACTATCCACCGGGAGACTACAGTCACTGCGCCTGTTCTCGACTCTACTAGTCTCTCTCCGAGTAGAGGAGTCCCGATCGGCTGTAGGCTTTCCTTGGCTGTGTCCCCTGTTTCCAGCTTTATGCCCGTTTAGGTCCGCCATGGCACCACCGGAACGCTGATGCTTGGAGATCCGCGGGGTGTGCGCTGAATTCCTTCGATATCTCCGAGACTGTTCGTTGGGGAATTGGTTGTTGTTGTGTGTGGCGCGGGAAATCGTTAATTCTTCGTTAGTGGGGAACTTAGAATCCCTTCCACTCCCGCAGATTCGTTCCGAGAGGCGCTACGCAAGCACCATCAGGACTGACTGTATCGACTGACAGTTGTCTATCCGTATTCGATCGCCGAGACTGCCCGTGATTCACGATAGCAGCGTAAGTTGCCGGTTGCATGAAGGAAAAAATGGAAGAGGAGAGGATCCGCGCTGAATTGAAAGCTCCGCGCGCCGGTGCGATCGCCGGTATTGTGTTCTCCATCCTGCTCATCAGCACTCAGGCGCTCTTCCGGGTTTCCGTCCCTGCTTTGCCAGGAGATGTGGGGGCGTGGCTCTCCGCTGACAAAAAGAGTGTCCATGTGGCCCTGGTGCTGCAACCGTTCGCAGGGATCGCTTTCCTGTGGTTCATCGGCGTGCTGCGCGACCGAATGGGGGAACAAGAGGACCGCTTCTTTGCCACCGTGTTCCTCGGCAGCGGGCTCCTGTTTCTCGCCATGACCTTCGCCTCTTTGGCGATTGCCGGAGCCTCCATGACGGCCTACGAAGTGATCGCAGGTAAATTGATGGATTCTGGTATCTATACGTTCGCTCGGGCGTTGGCCTACCAATTCGGAAGCGTCTTCGCAATAAAGATGGCGGGAGTATTCATGATGTCAACCTGCACGCTTTCGATCCGCATCGAGATTTTCCCGCGCTGGATGGCATTCCTCGGCTATGCCCTGGCAGTTTCGCTGCTGCTGAGCAGCCCGCATCTCTACTGGGCTCCGCTAATCTTTCCGTTATGGGTGTTCTTGATCAGCGTGTATATCCTCCTTGCTAATCTTCGGTTCAGTGCACCTGCGCGAGGATGAAATTAAGACGTCAGCAGTTTCCAGACATAGAATGGGATAACTGTTGAAATTATGTATGGCCCTCCGCGGCAAGAAGGATTGGGTTAGACGAAAAGCGGTCGGCTAAAATGTACCCGGCCTCAAGTGAAAAGTTCTCCCCCCGGCGCATGATGATAATCCGCACGTGCCTGAGTCCTTGTTACCACGACGGTAACAAAAGACCGATATTTCAACGCAGATTCTCGGGCACGCTATTTGACCGCGTTTTCGCCCCTCCTGTTCCTCTGCAAACTTCTGAGAAGCAGACTTCAAAGTCACTTCGTCTAGCTGGCAAGTGCAAAGGCAGGCATCGGGTGATAGTTTTCTCCGCTCGATAACACTGCCCACCCGTGGATGAAGATCTTCTGCGGGCGAGCGTTGGCGGAATGGGCATTGATGTAGCGACGGAGCTTGCGAGGCAGGTCCGGGACTACTGAGGTGAAAATGCCGCGGGCGATGATCTCGCGTTCGATCTTGGAGAACCAGATCTCAACTTGGTTGAGCCATGAGGAATAGGTAGGGGTGAAGTGAAACTGCACGTGCGGGTGCTGTTGCAGGGAGTCGAAGCAGTTGGGTTTTGTGGGCGAAGAGGTTGTCGAGGATGATATGAATTTGCTGCCGAGGCGAGCACAACGATACCACTTCTGCGAGGAAGGCAATGAAGTCACGGCTGGTGTGGCGGGCCGTAATTCTTCCTTGGACGCACCCGGTCTTGGTGTCCAGCGCGGCATAGAGGGAAAGCGTTCCGTGGCGGTGTTACTCGAAGCCGTGACGCTCCGCTCGTCCTGGCGAAAGCGGCAGCGCAGGATCGAGCCGATCCAAGGCTTGGATGGCGGTTTTCTCATCGACGCAGAACAAGGCGGCATGCTGCGGAAGCCGCAAATATAAGCCGATAATGTCGGCCGCTTTGCTTTCGAACTCGGGATCGTCGCTGGCCAAGTAACGCTCTAGACGATGCGGTTTCAGGCCCCTTCTTTCCAGGCCCGATGCACAGCGTCTTTGCTGACTCCGAGCGCGGTCGCCAGCTTATGGCAACTCCAATGGGTGGAACCGTCGCGGGTCCCTTGCGGGTGGCTGATAGAATCCGGGCCCGCAACGCGGGCGTCAGAACTCTGGCCTTCTGGCCCGGATGGTAGGTATCGAGCCCATCGAGTCCGGACTCGAGCCATCTCTCCGGACATAAGGCCACTTGCTTCGGGGCGGCCAGCGAGTGCGGGTCTGCTTGGAGGCCAGCGGGAATTACAACCTTGATCTGGCGTTGACCTTGCAAGCACACCGCCAAGTGGAGATCGCTGTCATCAATCCGCGTCGGGCACGACTCTTGGCGGAATCGCTCGGTCAGCGCAGCAAAAGCGATCCGGTCGATGACCGTGTGCTCTGCGAGTATGCCGCTCGCATGCCTTGGGTTGCTTGGCAACCGCCCAGCTCAGTTACACTACACTTGCGGGCTGTGACGAGTGCCATTGCCGACTTGAGGGTTAGGCGGGCCTGACTGTCGCTTTTGACAGTGTCGCGAGCGGTTATCAAGCATGACAATCCAAGAGTACCTTCGGATCCACTGGGTTGCTCTCATGGCAACTGGTGGGAGGAAGTTTATGTCTGAAAGATCCATGCTCTGCAGTATACGATTAGCCGTCCTCTGCCTCTTAGCGTCAGCCGTGCTCCCTGCACTAAGCCAAGAGGAGGCTCCGGTTTTTGCGATTACTCCGGAAGAAAGTAAGATTACGTTCTACGTAAAGGCGTCAGTGGCTCTAAATGGTACTTTCGAAAAGTGGGACGCCGCTCTAACATTTACATCTCCCGATGTCACCGTCGGCGTTCTGGATATCAAGATTCAGGCCGCTAGCGTGACTACCGGAAGCGGAATGAAAGACGGCAAACTGAAGAGCAAAGATTTCTTCGATGTCGAGCAGGATCCGTTGATAACGTTTCACTCAGACAAGATTGTCCAGACCGGTCCCATGAGCTTTGATTTGCCTGGAACGTTTACCATTCGCGGGGTCTCCAAGCCCGAGACGCTGACATTTACGGTTAGTGGCACCAAGGGCTCTGGTTCAGGTGAGGTCAAAGGGACAATGGCTTTCGATCGTAAGGATTACGGGATGAATAAAGGCATTCCCCTCGTCAAGATCGCCGACCGTGTCGAGGTGACTGTCAACCTTAAGGTGAAGCGGGTCAGTGGGCCTCCGTTGGTCTTTAAACAATAGGCAGTCCAGTCTAGGATCTAGCGGCTGGCAATGACCACTTCAAATTTGCAGGCACAAAAAAAGGGACAACACGATGCCGGTGCGATTCCTGACACCCCCAAGGATATAACTGTGTCCGGGAAGGCTTTCTTAGATGGATGCTCGTCCATTGACAAGCCGGCCAAACAACTGAACTCCTACGAAACCCTTAGCAATGTTCAGTGCCTGAGCTACGCTAATGGGATCTTTGAAAGCATGTCTCTTTCGGAGAAACTGCATCAAGGGCCACACGGATTCTGCGCGCCTGACCAGCCGGTTCAACGGCGGAGCCTCGTGCAAATCGTCAGGAAGTATATTGCGGAGCATCCTGAAACCAGCAATGAGCGGACGGTTATCCTGGTTTGGCTTGCTCTTTCGGAAGCATTTCCTTGCAACAAAGCGAAGACGTACGAAGCGCCTCACCTCATAGTGCCAACAGAGCCAGTCGTGAAGGAATCCCGAGCCTAGCCTACACAGGTGCCAGACTTGAGCCGCCAACTCCGTACGGTTCAAGGGCGCGATGGCGGGATTGGTGTTTCCAGTCCAAGACTCGAGCGGTCGCTGACAATTCCACCTGCTTTGGTGGCTGGCATTGGGAGGAATATCGGCGGGAGGTGTTATCGGCTCTCAGGATCACGCATGTCTTGAAGCACAACGACGTATTGTTAAGCGGCTTTACGACCACACCATCAGCATGAAAGTCTGTCGTGGAAGGCTGCGTAAGGATCTCCAGTCGTTGGCCGCCGGCTAAGCCGCTACGCTGTGTACCTGAAACTGTAGATTTCGGTACAACGCCTGCCTGCGGTTTTGCGTGGTTGCTAAGGAACCTCTGAAATACTCGCCGATCCACAAGCTGCGCGGGTAGTGTGTAAGTCGGAGGGAAAACACGAGTGCGACAACAGACTCTGGCGGCGCAAGCAAGCTTCGAGAAGTACGGGCGGAAGTCAAAGCGGGAGCAGTTTCTCGACGAGATGGAGCAGATCGTGCCATGGGCGGAGTTACAAGCCTTGGTCCAGGCGCATTATCCGAAGGGGGAGAACGGGCGGCCGCCGGTGGGGTTGTCGATCATGTTGCGGGTGTATTTTTTGCAGCAGTGGTTCAACCTGAGCGACCCGGGCGCGGAAGAGGCGCTGTACGAATCGCCCGTGCTGCGGCGGTTTGCGGGGGTGGACCTGGGGCGAGCGCCGGCGCCGGACGAAAGCACAATCTTACAGTTCCGCCATCTGCTGGAGAAACACGACCTGGGCGGAGCCATGCTGCAGACGATGAATGAATATCTGGAAAGCCGGGGCATCCGCATTAGCCGGGGCACGATTGTGGACGCGACCATTCTGCATGCGCCGTCGTCGACGAAGAACCGCAGCGGGGAGCGCGATCCGGAGATGCATCAGACGCGCAAGGGCAAGCAGTGGTACTTCGGGCTGAAGGCGCACGTCGGGGTGGACTCCAAGCAGGGCCACGTGCATTCGGTGTGTACGTCGGCGGCTTCGGTAGCCGACAAGCACATGCTGCCGGACCTGCTGCACGGGGACGAATGCAAGGTGTGGGGCGATGGCGCGTATCAGGGGCAGGGCGAAGCGATCCGGCAGGCAGCGCCGCGTGCGCAAGATATGACCAGCCGCCGAGTGAAGTACAAGAACTTTGTGGACGAGTTACAAAAAGCGAAGAATCGAGTGAAGGCGCGAGTGCGAGCGAAAGTGGAACATCCGTTTCGGATCTTGAAGCGCATCTTCGGCTTCGAGAAGGTCAGATATCGGGGATTAAAGAAGAACCACGAGCGGCTGTGCACCTGCTTCGCCCTGGTGAACTTGTATCTGCACCGGAAACGGCTGGCGGTCGCGTAGGCGGAAGTGTCTCTAAATCCGTGTGCATGGCGGGTTTCAGCAAGATCGCAGGGAATTCAGACAAATCTGCAGCATGGTGCGCTCTGCCACCGGACGTGCACTCACAGGCGACTGGTTGCTCAGAGCTTCCCTAAGTCACATGTTTCCAGTAGCCGCTGGAATACGCGAAAAATGGGGATTTCGGGACAGGTGGCAGTCGACATCTGGCCCACAACCAGCACACTGAATCGCTGAAGACCTCAGGAAAATACGGATTCCGCCTGATCGGCCGTCAGTAGTCCATTCCGGTTGATCACCGCCTGCCGTCTCTGCGATTCGGCACGCCGCGTCATTCGTCATGCACGCTGTTACAATGCTCGCCCGAGGGGGAACACGATGCCTAATTTGAGGGGAATAGTCCAACAGTTGAAGACAGAGCGAGATCGAGTGCAGAGGGAGGTGGAACGGCTGAACGCGGCTCTGATGGCTTTGGGAAATCTCGGGAGTCAGAGCGGAGGATTGAGGCGAGTCGGCACAATCAAGAGACGGAAACCTCTCTCAGCTACTGCACGCAGGAAAATTGCGGCAGCTCAGCGCGCTCGATGGGCGAAGTGGAAGGCCGCACACCGCAGCAACTGACCAGATTTGGATCGCGTTTTCCACAATTCCGTGCACAGATATTTCGTTTTCACGCTGAGAATTGCGTTGACACCGATCAAGCAACTATTTATTTTGTCTCACGTCGACGGCTGAAAGGATTGGCGAAATAAACCTTACCAGTCCGAAGTAGGCTGAGTGATCTGCTCTACGGGGTGACCTGGAGAGCAACCGGACCCGAAAAAACCGACTGACTCTGCGAGGAGCAGTTGGGGTTCGGAACTGCGAAAGCAGTGATCGCATCAAGGGCTGCGACGGTGCATGTATCCACGCTGTTAGCTTCCTCGCAGGAGCAGATGGCTGGAGCATAACCAATGTCGCAGCCTTTCCTATTTTCCGGCACAAATCTTTCGGCCATCTGCCATTCCCCTAGACAGCCCAAATCTGACGCGGATTGTTTGCCGTCCCGTTCCCCTTTTCAACGAGAAATGTGGATAAGCCTGTTCACTACTCGGTCGCAACAGCGTCCTGCTTGGCTTTCACCGCTTTGCCACACGAGTTGGGCAGTTCACCTCCGAGGCACATGCACTTCGATCGAAGAGGATTGAACAGAAGAATACGGTTCGTTTAGTAGCGAGGCGCGAGCGTTCACAGCGTCGCCCGTGACCGCCCGCACGAATCCCGAAGACGTTGCCTCCCGAATTGCAGCGCTCAAGGCAAAGCCAGTCGAGCAGAGAGCAAAACCCAAACATTTTCACTTCGAAGAAAGCGAGCCGTTGAAACTCGTCGGCCAAGGAGGATCGCGATGAACACACAACCAAGAAACAAACGAGTCGTTTTCACCATGGGTGGCAAAGGCGGAGTTGGCAAAACCGGCCTGATGGTCGCCCTGGCTGAGTGGTTCGAAGCCAATGAGATTCCGTTTACGCTGCTCGACCTCGATACCGAAAACAAGGCACGGGGATCGCTCAAGCACTTCTTCAACGGGTCAGTAGCCAAGGTGAATATTCACACGCCAGCCGGCCTCGACGCGTTCGTGGATCATCTCGAATCCGGCGCGGCGATCATCCTCGCCGACATGGGAGCCGGTTCGGGGCAAGTAGCGAGTGACTGGTTCGACGCGATGTATGAGGATGTCGCGGCTACCGGCGCGCGTTTCACCGCTGTGGGTGTTGTCACGTCAGACCCGGCAAGTGTTGAGAGTGTCCTCGCGTGGGCGCACCGACTGCAGAGTCGGGCGCAATATCTGATTGTCCAGAATGCGACAAGTCCTCAAGCAGACTTCAGCTATTGGGACTCGGCTGAGCAAGCTATTCGCTTCCGCGAAGCACTATCGCCGACCGTGATTCGGATGGAATTTCGCTTGGCAGAACTTGAGAACCCCGCACGGCAACACGGCATCCGCCTTGGCCAGGTTGCTGCAAGGCAGAATGCGATCAACGAACTGAAGCGTGCTTCGATCGTAATGCGTGCGGAAAGCTATCGGCGGCGGCTCTTCTCCGAGTTCGACAGGGCAAAGGAGATCTGCCTCCCATGAGCGCCGATCAGGAAGTCATCAATCTGGCGGGAGCGGAGTCCGAGAGCCAAACTCTGTTCGATGAACTGGCAGGACTAGTGCCCCCTGAACGGCAGACGGAATACTACAGAGTCATCGCGCACACTCGCACCCTCAGCCCAAACGACGAGGTGCTCCGCGTACTGGAAGCGATGGGCATCCTGGCGCTTCTCACCCGGGAAACGCCCGCTGCCATCGCGGCAGAACGGAAATCTTTGCAGAAGATTCTAGAAAATGCCCTATCTAAGGCCGATGAAGTTGAGAAGCGAGTGGCAGCATACACGTCGCAGATTGAGTCACGCGTTGCGCAACTACCGAAGGAATTGGAAACAGGGCTGGACCCGCCTCGAATCGCGAAGTTGTTGGGAGAGAGTCTGCGACAGCGTTTCCAGCAGTCGGGTTTGCCGGATGCCGCAAGAGCGCTTGACCAGTCTTGCTCTGAAATGAACTCCGTTCAAAAACAACTGGTGAACGTGCTGCGAGAAGTTGCTCACCCTGACATCGGAGTAATCGCAAAGGTCAGGAGCGCCAATGACTCGCTCCTGCGGAGCATGACTACTAGGGCGCAGCAGATGGACGATTTCCTTGTTGGGCTGGAAAAGCAGGTCTGGGCTATTTGGCTGCCTGTCATTGCCAGTGCTTCTCTAGCACTGGGATTCGCGTTAGGCACGTGGTTTGCCAACGTGCGACAAGGAACGCCGGAAGCGTCAAGTGCCGCTCAATCACAGCAGATGCTAATGCCGGAAGCTCCTGCGCAGCAAGTCGTTCCGCAGCGGAACGCAAAGCATCATTGAGACGGGGCTAGGTCTCCAAGGAGTTCACAAGAGACATGCCGAACATATGGTTCACGGCGGATTTTCACTTCGGGCATAACAACATAATCCGCTACTGTAATCGACCGTTTCGAAGCGTCGAGGAAATGGATCAAACGATCCTCGACCGTCTCAACGCCTCCGTTAAGGCCAATGACATCCTCTATTTCCTTGGGGATTTCTGCATCGGGAGCAAGGCGAAGGCTTTGGAGCACCGCAAGCAGATTCGCTGCAAGAAAATCTTTGCGGTGCCGGGTAATCACGACAAACAAGTTCTCAAGCTGACCGAGGAGTTCTCTTGGCTCAGCAACCTTGCGGAAATTTCCATACATGGCCAGCCCGTCGTGATCTGTCACTACGCCATGCGGGTCTGGAATCGCTCCCATCATGGAGCGTGGCACCTGTACGGACATTCTCATGGGAACCTCCCTGACACACCTACTTCCCTTTCGATGGATGTCGGCGTTGACACTCACGATTTCCAGCCGTGGCATTTCGACGAAATCAGTTCGCTCATGAGCAATCGAATAACCATCCGAAAGGAACAGCAAAAGATTGACTCATCGAACTAGAAGAAGAACTAAGCATTCGTGCTGCGTCGTTCGAAATCCCTAACTGCAGGATGTTCCGTACGCTTTGGGATCATTGGGATTGACTAACCTTAGTGTACGAAGTACACTCTTGATTGTGGTGCCAATTCTTGATCGCCGCGATCGCATCGTAAACTGCCCCTCGGGCAGCGCCAGCGAGAGTCTGTACTACATCACCGTGCTCTCGAACTTAGTCCGCGGGTACGATAAGTACGCTGGTATCTACGACAAATCCAATATTCTCGAAAGTACTTACCCAAATCGCTTCTTCCTGCTGTCGAAGCATGAGATCGGTGTGGGCATCGCCAAAGCATCTCGACTCCTTCACAAAACCGGACTTCTTGGCGATCAGCTTATCGCGCTTGAGACACACGCCGGCGCTGAGGAGCTTTATCCGAATCAGGGATCTGGGCGAGGGCGATTCGTGGAGCGGAGTTACATCACGCTAGACGCGGTGCATCTAGTAGATAATTGCGGGGATCTTACCAGCATCCGTCTCGAAGAAGCATGTGCTCGCTCGGTAAGGCTTCACATCCAGACAAAAGCACAGTACGAGCAGTTAACACCACGATCGCTGTCAGTACTCCCGGTAGCCAGGGCATGTCAGGCGCATTGCCCTTTTTGCTTTTCGAAAGCGTCGATCTCAGCAGAAACGGAGTCGAAACAAATTGACTGGCGACGCGTTTCCGAAGTTCTTCACCAGAGTCGGGTTCGCGGAGCCAGCAGAGCAGTAATTACGGGCGGAGGCGAACCCTCGTTGCTCGGAGATTGTGATCTCGATCGTCTGATCCGCGAGGCAGCTGCAGTCTTCCCCAAGGTTGTATTCATTAGCAACGGGTTCAAATGGGGACACATGACTGACCAGGCCCGAGCAACTGCGATGCATGATCTTGATGACGCTGGGCTCTCGGTGCTGGCGATCTCTCGACACCATTTTGATTCCGAGCATAACTCCTCACTCATGAATCTCCCGACTAGGAGTGAGGCGATCGCAAGAACGTGGTCGACGACTTTGCCGAATCTCAGTCGGCTGAAGCTTCGGTGGATCTGCGTTCTGCAACGCGGAGGAATCAATGACCGGGACTCACTCGAACAGTACCTCGATTGGGCAGTGGAAGGAGGGGTTGAGGAGATCTGCTTCAAGGAACTGTATGTATCGACCAGTGTTGAGTCGGAGTACTATGACCGGGCTTCGAACGACTGGAGCGCCGACAACCAGGTCCCTCTTCGCCTCGTTTTAGACCTCGCACAGGATGCGGGATGGTCCCTGGTAGAGCAGTTGCCTTGGGGAGCCCCTATTTTTAAGGGAGATTGGCGCGGCCGCCGCGTGCGCGTGGCAGCTTATACCGAGCCTAGCCTTTTGTGGGAGTTGACGAACGGAATCTGTCGCAGCTGGAACCTCATGGCTGATGGTCGGTGTCTGGCGTCTTTGGAAGATCGGAAGAGTGAGGTGCTCGTCAATGAACTACGCAACTTACAAACAGTTTCGTGACGAGGTGCTCGGCGAAAAATGCCCTCTCCGGCTTGACTGCATGAATCCGGTTCAAGCGCTCGCGGACTGGGCAAAAAGGCCGGAGTTGGACCAGCCTTTACCAACGGGCCCGATGGGGGCAGTTGACGCATGGTCGCGAGCCACACGAATCATTCTTGATCGGGAGAAGACCGTCGTCGCTCTTGGTGTTCGCGATCTCCTTTCAGCGACGTTCTCTTGTGTGCAAGAACGCAACCAAGAACTATGGCTGCCAGAGGATGTCTATCCGGTCTACTGGGAGCTTGCGAAACATACCGATGTTCGTGCGCGGGCATTTACGACGCTCCCCAGACCCGACTGGACATTTCTCGCGCAAACTGGTGAATGCGCCGCGGTTTTGGTTCCGGCTCCTCTGTCGCCAGTCGGCCGTTTGCCAACCGACGCCGAAATTGACGCTCTTTTCCGCTGGCTGAGAGGTTCCCGACGTAGGCTCCTGATCATCGACGCTGTTTATACTTTCGACTTCAGCGTGGGGCGTGCTCTTTCGGATTCGCTTCTCGCTGACAATCAATGCCTCGTGCTCTGGTCGTGCTCCAAGTCATGGCTCTATCCAGGAGTCTTGGGGTTAGCGAAGGTGCCTGCCAGTCTTGCGCCGGGCCTGCGGAGCCGCGTTTCTCTTCCCTCTGATATCGAGGTTGGCAGGGTCATTGCCATTCTGGAAGGCCGCCCTGACCTTCCCCGAATGCAACAGGAAGCCTTTGACCGCGAATGGCGCCGGCTGGCCCCATGCCTCCGCTCCGCAAGCCCCGATTGGCAGCCGCCGGCCACTGGCTATTTTTCGGTGGTATCAGCTCCGTTCATGCGGCTACTCGAAGAGCACGGTATTCTCTCCGTCCCCGCTACTGTCTTCGGATCACGCCGCAATGACCTTTCGATCGTAACGTGCCTTCATGACCTAGTCGCAAATAGTGCAGGCAACAACTTCAAAATCTGAATCTGAAGAGTTTACTGTGTCCTTTAGCTATCAATTCCCGCGTCCGGCGTTGACGGTAGATTGCGTCATCTTCGGTCTCGACAACGAAGGTCTGATGGTCCTTCTGATCAAGAGAGGCCTCGATCCCTTCCGCGGCCGCTGGGCTCTTCCGGGTGGCTTCGTTCATATCGATGAGACCGTGGACGAAGCCGCTCGACGCGAGCTTCGAGAAGAGACTGGCCTTCAGCGCGTCTTCTTAGAGCAACTTTACACTCTCGGTGATCTCGACCGTGACCCGCGGGAAAGGGTGGTAACGATCGGCTATTATGCCTTGATCAATCTTCATGATCACCGACTAAAGGCCGCCTCGGATGCAGCGAATGCCGCCTGGTTTGATATCGTCGATTTACCACGCCTAGCATTTGATCACGATGCCATCATCGAAATGGCTCTGAAGCGTCTGAAGAGCAAGGTCCGCTACTGCCCCATTGGCTTCGAGCTGTTACCTCGAAAATTCACACTTTCGCAGCTACAGCGTATGTACGAGACGGTCTTGGCACGTCCCCTCGACAAACGCAATTTCCGTAAGAAGGTGCTACAGCTGGACATGCTGGAGGAACTGGACGAGGTGGAACAAGATGTAGCCCACCGAGCAGCACGTCTTTATCGATTCAACGAGGCGAAGTATGTCAAGGCGACGGAGCAAGGGTTCAACTTCGAAATCTGAGTCGCTGTCATCGCACTGCTGGGCCGCGATGCTGTCACACCGTAGTAGTAGGTGGCCGCGTGTGCATCGTGTTCAGCTCGTGGGTGAACGTCTCACTTCTTAAGAGCGGGATGGTTCTTGGTAATCCAGTATTCGACCTGGCTGTAAAACTCGGCGGCCTGGACTAGGATCTCCTTCGCTTCCGTATCCGTCGCAACGTTGGAGAAGGTGTAATCGATAGTATTTCGCTTTCGCCGACAGGTTTCAAAATAGTCGGCGTACTTGTCCGCCGGTTTGCCCAACACAAGTTTCGTACTCTCTAGCGACACCCGGTGATGTCCCACCTTGCTCATGATCCGATATCCCGCACAGGCAATCGCCATGTTGGCGGCCTGGAGTGCTGCGTTGTAAGCAGTGGCGAATCTCCGATCTGCTGAGAGGCCAGCAAGACTCGCGTCCGCTAGGTCGCGGGCGATCAGGGCCCGCATATTGTCTAATTCCTTCTTGGAGGTTTTGTGTTTCTGGGCTTCCTTATTTGCCAATAAGCTCGTCCAAGTCACTCTGGCCTCCTTTCACAAACTGTTTCCGTCCTTGTAAAACGGCGGCAAGGAAATGGTCGCCCGACTTGATTTTCTCCCGAAACTCCTCTGGGGAATAGGCCGTGACGTTGACCTCCCTTCCCAGCCGCGCCTCCGCCTTGCGGAGCGCTGGAGACAGGTCAGCAAGACCTGCTCTGCCAATGACCATCACATCCACGTCACTCAGCGCATGTTCCCGGCTTCGTGCCACAGAACCATAGATAAAAGCACTCTGAATCTTGCTCCCAAACGGTTTTAGTATCTGCTCCAAGATCGGAGCCAGCCCAGCCGTTTTTTCGAAGAGCTGCTGCAGGTCTCGGAACACCGGGGACTGGGTTTCCGCCTTGAAATATGCCCTTGTGCCTTCCCGACGATGCACCAATATTCCGCTTGCCACCAGAGATGATAACTCCCGCTGAAGGCTCGACGGGCTGGTGCTCAAACGGCCGGCGAGCTCCGAAAGATACCACCATTTGTCTGGCTGGCCGAGCGTAGCCGCGAGCACGCCCTGCCGTACTTGTGGGAACAGCGCAGTCAGCACGGAAGAGTTACGCATAATGCGTACATTATTACGCATATTGCGTAAGCGTGTCAACCGGCCAACGAACCAGAGTTGTCTGCGGCGAACGTTGAGTAATCTAAATCGGCAGTTCAGATTACTCATATCCGTTCGAATGAGAATCGGACGCAATTCGAACGGACTCGAATACTGTTCGACTTCGTGCGAGCAGCGTTCGCTAGCCCCGGACGGCCTGCACCGACCTAAGCCGAAGGCT
>CAVZWK010000007.1:0-31909 GCA_963778995.1 Terriglobia bacterium | reverse complement strand
CCTAGGGGACGATCTTAGAACTCTTCATTTGGTTCCAGTACCAGCGTTGTCTGTAACGTACTCGCTCTCAGGTTGCGCTTCTACCGGAAACTAACTCTCAAAATGCATCAGAAATTGGGGAGCCGCTCGGAAGCATGCGGCACCCACACCTTGCTCTGTCGCCCAAGCTTGCTCCACCCGCCCGTCAGTCCCCGAGTTTCCCGAAGTCTACTCGGTCGGAGGAGCCGACGCCGTCATCCAATCATTTTAGGTTGCCTAGATTCTCTCCCGATTTCCTGTAGATGACGTAGAGCGCGATTAGAGCAAGAGTGGGTATCCAGTCAGAATCTGCAATCCCAAGCCAGCATTCAACAGGCCGCTCCTAATCGCTGTTAGGATGTTCGGTGAAAAAATCCATGGCCAAACGAGTCTGATTAGAACGAGATACATCATCTCTGCTACGAACAGAAAGGCACACGGTTTTATCAGCTTTGTGCGTAACCGTATTAGCTGTAGGCCGAAGTAGGCCAAAAGAGGAAGGAGTACGATTGAGGAGAATTGCCCAATTCGGAAAGCTAACTTGACAGGGTCGCCTTGCCCTCCTGTTACTTCGGCCGGGAAAAAGAGAGAAAGCCCAAGACTGTAGCGCTAATGCGCCCAAGCCGATAATGGCAAAAAATATGTTGAACGCTCCTACCACTCGGAAGATGTACTTTTCTCCAAATAATCTCTTGCCATATTCTCACCTATGCGTTGCATCGGCTCTCAGTTCATCTTCCTAGCTGCGACGGAGAAGCCGAAGGCCAAAGCGCCGAAGAAGGAATTTATCGCGGCGGAGCTCCGGCTTTTTGTAAGCAGCTATCCAGGCGAGCATCGCAAAGTCTGTAGCCCAAGTCGCGGGCCGCGACGTCCCCTGCAGCCTCAGCATCCCAAATAAGTGCGCACACTTTCAAGCAGACTGCAGGTTTCCCATGCCGAAGGCATGGCTCTTCCGGCGCTCTCCGGCGCTCTGCGTTAACCGGCAGCTACCGGGGCAGCTGAGGGCCAGCAGTTTAGGACTCGGATGCCACAGATTTAGCTCGCCCGCTGTCTTTGACCCATGAGAGCTGAGCATCCCTGGCAGCTACGTGAATGAAGGAGTTCCAGTCGTGAACGTACAATCGGCAGCAAAATGCACCAGCGGACAGCTTTGGCTTGAGGTGCTCGAACAGCGGAAATTGACTGGCATCTTCGGGATAGCCATTCACCTGTACCAACCGCTCCGGGTACCACAGGTGGTCGGCGTCCGGCGGCTCTAGCACGAAATAATAGAAGCCGCTCAACACCAGGATCGCTTGCTGGTACTCATCCTCATTGGGGCTGTCGGGCGGGTTCCCACGGAGGTTTAGCTGTAGCTCCGCCGTGAATTCCGGTAGTCCAAACTTATGCTGACTACCTCCGCGTCATCGAAGCCGTTCGGATAGAGTGCGTCCAGTTCCTCGAAGGTCATGGCTCCCTCTTCGCACAAGAAATCCCGCCCTACGGTATGGCTTCGCAAGCCCCTGACTCTACCACGCCTCGCAACCGACCTCAGCGCACGCCTCGGCGGCGGCTGCGATCGCCCGCCCCACGGCAACGCCGGCGCGGACGGTCACCGCCCCAGCGGCTCCCCAGAAGCCTACCTTAGCGGCCGTCTTGAGCACTTGGCCCGGGTCCATTTGTTTGCCCCTTACTCCACCCGGGCGGCGTGTAGTGCCAACCATCCCTACCACGATCTGCCTTCGGTCCCCAGGGGCCCGGGCGACCCTTGTTCCATTCGATTTTCTCGCCGGTCTTGTCGTTTGTGTATTCCTCGCCGTTGGGGTTCTCGTAGCCGGGATTCTTCTTCCAATCAGGGCCTAGCTTGGAAGGATCGTGCTCGGGAAGCGGTTTGGTTTTGTCCCACGAAGGTGCGGGCTTGTCTGCGGCGTCTTCCTGCTGTCGCGCGAACTCACGACCGCCTCTGTCGTACCAGTACCTCCTTCAAATCGTAGACTCACTGTTTAGGGTTGTCCGCCGCCGCAACCGGGATCGTCAGATGGACACTACCGGTCTTCGGGTCCACGGTCTCGGTCGGCTCCTTCGGCTTCTCGGAGAAACGGAAATTCCGAAGCACTAGCTGAACGATGGGATGAGGCCAAGACTCGACAGTGCTCAGACTTGGTTTGACCGGTAGGACGGTAGTCTTGTAGATTTCCTTTTCTTGGGGGACCGTCATCAGCGCGTCAAAAAACAGCTTCTGCTTCAGTTTGTTTCGGGTCACCAACAGCATCATCGGGCCATTTGGCGAACTCTCTTGAGTAAACTTGAACTCAACGTCGGCCTTTCTCGTGTCCTGTTGATACGTTATTCGTGATATTTCGTTTTTAGCGATGGCAGCAGTAATCCCGAAGGATTCTCCCGCGAAGATGTACACCTCGTTCTCCGCTACGTAAGGAACTCGGTCAATCTTTTCCTCGTAGTAGCGGTCACTAGCTACACGCAGTCTCAGGACAAAGGGAGCCCGGAAAACCGGCTCTTCCTGCGCCGCGCTCACCCGAGGAAGGCAGAGCCAGAACGTAAGAGCAGCAACGATGAGCGCAACAATGTGCCTCACACCACCCATTATCCCGGTGCGAACTTGCTTCGTCATCGGATATAGTTGGAGCGCAAGACCTTCAGGTCTTTCTTGCTAATCTCCACCTCGAAGCTAGGGTTTTTCCCCGTGTTTCCCCTCCCTCCTGGTGCACTGTCTTCCGATTTCAGTATTACCGTTACGGAGTCGGCCTGTTCGAGCAGCGAGATGGTGTATTTGTCCAAGTCGAGCTTTTTGTCCTGAAGTATGGGTTCTGCAGCATGTATCCACTTCAGAGAAGTACCCGGAAACTCCGCCAAAACTTTCGGAGGATTCGATTGAGCCATCGTTACACTCCACCCTAAACTTAGAACCGCTATCATGCCCCACACGAGTGTCTTCATTGCAATTCCCCTTCCTGCCCTGTTGCGGGATTGTATGTTAGGAATTTTCCGCTAGGAGTTCCGAGGTAGCCCCGATACTCAGGCTTTCCTATCGCGTCGTGCGCGATACCCGTCTTGTCAGGCCCGGAGAAATGAGCGCTATTAAAATCATCTCTATGAGGATCATGGGTTCTGATAGCTTCCCCGTTGGGCCCCATGATCGAATAGTCACCATGCGTATGATAGTCGCCGACGACTCTCGACCCTCTTGGAGCCTTAGCATCGTGTGGATTTGCGCCTTGGTCCGTGCCCTCGACTGGACCCGTGAAGTGATATTTTCCATCCTTCTTGTAGATAAGTCCGGCCTCCTCTTTGTTCCTTTGAATTGAGGCCCCGTTCGAATTTCTGAGTGCTCCACCCGCAGCCTGGTCCTGTGTATCGTACCCAGTCCTGTTGTTCGGCTGATTTTGCGCCTGACTTTTACTGAGTGCAATTGCCTGCTGCTTCTCGGCGTCGGTGTCGCAGGCTGCTACGACTCCTCTTGCACAGGCCTCGGCTGCTTCTTCCGGAAGGCCGTGTTCACGCTCGTGACCGTCGAGGTCGGCGAAGGATTCCGGATCATCGGACACCATAGAATAGAGGTCGAGGGTCTGCGGGTTGGTCAAGTTCGCGTAGGGGACGGGTGCCGGCACATTAGACCAGTCCGCGCTGAGCCAGCGGCCGTAGCGGTTGGAGTAGTAGCGGGCGCCGAAGTAGTCGTTGCCGTTGGCGTCGCCAGGTAACGTGCTCGTTTCTGCGTCGCGTTCTTTGCCCTCAAACTTGTAGACATTTTGCGTGCAGGAATTGGTTATGGCATTCTCCGCGCCATAGGGCGCGAAGTCTGCGTCATAGCAGACAACACCAGTGTTGGTGGTAACTGTGCGCGAAGAGCCGAGCGCGTCTTCAGCGTAGAACTGGGCGGCACTACCTGACGGTAGCATAGCGACGCGCTTTCCACCGAAGAAGATATATTCGTTCAGGGTGCTTCCGGAGGCGTTCGTTTCCGCAAGGATTTCACCACCGGAGCCATACCAGTAGAGCTTGCTGCCGACCTTAGCCGCGCGGCGCCCGTCGCCGTCGTAGGTGTATTTAGTTCGAGTCTGGAGCTCAGTCACGGTGCCAGCCTCATTCGATCAACTATTCCGACAAGCGGTTTTGGTGGTCCGCTCAAGGCTAGCATTGGCCCAGATACTACTCTTCGATCACCAATGTGCCAAGTACCAAAGTTGTTTCTGTGTCAAGGGCTCGTCTGGGCAGAGAGATCCTTCACCGAAGATTCAGTGTGCTGCGAACGATCGCGTTGTAGGTGGTTGAGAGGAACGGATAGCTAGCTATCCGCCGCCAAAAATCGGCCGTGGCCTTTGAAACGGCAATGGCCCGACGGCAATCAGATTCTTCACGGTATCGAGCAACCTGCTGATGGGGTGACGTGCCGCCGCGGCACGGAGATCGTCCGCGGTGACATGCAAATAAATCTGGGTGCTGGTGATCAGCCGATGACCGAGAAGATCGCGAATGGTCACAAGTCCAACACCGGCGCGCACCAAGTGAGTGGCAAAGGTGTGCCTCATGCGATGGGGAGAGAGAGTGATGCCGACGCGACTGCGTTGTCCCCAGGTGCGCACGCGCTCATAGATACTGCCGCGGGACAGCGAACGCCCGAAACGTGAGCGAAAAAAAGGCGCGGTCGGAAGAGCCGGCCCGCGAGCCTGCACGTAGATTCGCAGCACTTCCGCGAGTTGCGGGTTCAACGGAATCACGCGCTCATGACCACCCTTGCCTCGTACTCTGATGGTGAGTTGACTGAGATCGACTTGTCCGTTGCAGAGTGAAGAACATTCGGATGCACGGATGCCGGTGCCGTAGAGCAACGCGAGTAACGCGCGATCCCGCAGGCCAATTACGGTATCTTCCTCAGGTTCGGTCAACAATCGACTGACCTGTTCGGGAGAAAGCGCGACCGGCAGTTTTCGAGGAACGGCCTTGATCGATGGAAATCCGACCAGGGGGTTGGCCGCATGGTCGAGGTATCCCATGGCGACCATCGCGCCATAGAAACGTCGAAGGATAACTACGGCGCGATTTACAGATGAATCGCCGTTGCCGCGCACTTCGCGCAAATGCTGTACATAGGCGAGTACATCACGCGCGATAATCTGATCCGGCGCAAGATCCTCGCGCATGACGCGCACCCATTCATGGAACTGCTTCAGCGCGTCTTCATATGCCGACAGGGTGAGCGGGCGTAATCCTCGCGCAACGCAGTGGGTGCGAATGTAGAGCTCGATCCAGAATGACCATTTCATGAGCGGCCTCCGATCGGCAAAGTGCGCACAGCGGCTTGTGGCCGTCCGGGCAAAACATGGAGGTAAACGCCGGTCTCCTGTGGACTGCGATGTCCCATCAAGGAGGCAATGACGGCAAGATCGACGCCGCGATCCATCAAATGCGTTGCGAAGCTGTGCCGCAGCGTTCGGGGTGTGATGTCGGCGGACAAATCAGCTCGTGCTGCAACGGTGCTCACGATCTCGCATACGTCATTTACTCGGAGTCGCCGTTTCCGAATGTTCGTACGAAACAATGGGCCGCGTTTTCCGCGCTCCAGCAGATAGGCAAGCAGTTCCGTGTAAATCGCTTCTGGAATAGGAACCGCACGCGGCCGATCTCCCTTCGCAGTCAAGACCAGGAGTTCGTGGCGCTCGCGGTTTACGTGTGCCACATCGAGCGCGCACAGTTCGTGCGTGCGCAACCCGCAGCCGTAAAGCAGCAAAACGATCAGGCGATCTCGTCGTGCGGACGGCCCGGGTGCCTCCGTGGCTTTCACAAGCCGTTCCGCTTCCTCCAGGCTCAGTGACCTTGGTTCCTCCGCGGCGCAGGTTATGTTGAAGGTTGAATCCATCGAGAACGTTGCGTTCCGTGCGGCCGCTGCGCCATGCGTAATCGAGCAGCCCTCGCACGTGACTGAGATACTTCGCCAAGCTGCTCTCGGTGCAGCCGGACTGTCGCTCCGCTTCCAGCCAGTGCAAATAATCTTCCAGCTTGAGGTGCCACAGCTCCACGCCCGGACGCACTTTTTCGAGTCCCGAGATGGCGCGGCGTAAGGTGCAACGAACATCCACAATCGTGCGCGGCACCTTGCGCCCAACCTTATCGAGATAACCTAAATAGCCCTCGATCAACGGGTCCATCGTGGCCGCTTTCTTCGTTGTTTTCATGCGATCCCCCTTCGTTCCGAGAGCCAATCGTTGATGGGATGGAGCATCATCGCGGCACGGCGCTGCGGATCGGCGATATGCGTGTAACGCACCGTGGTCTGGATAATGCAATGCCCCAAAATGCGTTGCACTTCCGCCAGATGCACTCCCGCTTCCAGCAGATCAGAAGCGCAGCTATGCCGAAACTGATGAAGACTGTGCATCGGGACTTGGGCACGTCGCGCGATGGCGTGTATTCCATGACTGATCGACATGCCCGATAGACGCTGGCCCACACGACTCACCAGCAAGGCGGGCTCACCACAACTTCCTGCTGCTTCCAACTGGTTGTGACGAAGAGGAAGGTACGCTTCGAGGCATCGCAACACCATCTCCGGCAATGGCACACAACGTTCTTGACCTGTCTTGCGCCCATCGATACGCAACGTTCCTTCGGCGCGATCAAAATGTTCCAGATTCAGCCGCTCGAGTTCGCCGCGGCGCAGCCCACTGCCGTAAAGCATCGCCAGCACCGTGACCCACAAATGCGCACTGTAGTTGCCGTGACGCTTCGCTGCTTCTCGCCACATCGCTTCCATGTGTGAGTGATCGATCCGCTTCGGCAATCGACTGTACGGTGTGACCTTCGGCCCTTTCATCCATCGCAGCGGGTTGATCTTCCACAACCCTTGGCGCACCAGGTAGTCGCCGAATCCCCGCATCGTGCTCAGCGTCGCGTACACCGTCGCCTTGGAACGAAAACTGGCACGCTTCCCGATGTACTGCGTGAGCATCTCCGCATCAATCTCCTCGATCCCGATCCTGGGGCGCTGGCCCTTAAGCCACCGCCCCCACTTGTTCAGCCGAGCTTCCGTATACGCAATCGTCTGCGGACTAACTCCCCTCGCCCGGTATTCCTCCATGTAGGAATCCACTAGCCGGTCCCATCGCCTCATCGCTGCCCTCCTAAACATCACAAATACAAACAATAAGACCTCCAATAAGACTTCATTGGAGGCCGCGATGAGCCCTGAACTGAACTAAACAGTCTGGTAAATGCCTTCAAAATTGATGTTCGTCTGATTGCTCTGAGGGTCTGTTATCAGGGTGGTCCAGGCGGTGCCCGATTCGGAATGCGCGTAGGTCCAAGTGCCGTCGGGGGTGGTTCGAGTCAGTGTAGCCGCGGACCCGCTCCATAGAATGCCGTTGTTGCTCCCGCCCGAATAGGAATAGGTGATCGCACCACCCGTAGGTAGTGTGATTGAGGCGAGCCGAGCGGTAGTGCACGTAGTGCCTGAATACGGCGTGCATGTCCCCGGAGTGGCTTCGTAGGTGAAACTGTATTGAGTATTGTCAGGCAATACGATGCTCGTTACGAGTGGTACAGCAGCGCTGGACTTATATTCGCTGGTTCCAGAGACGCCAAAATTCGTGGCCACAGTATAGTTGGTGAAGTTCATGGTGTAGGAGGCTCCAGCCCCTGAAGCAGCTGTATAAGAGTAAGTGATCGGGCTCGTGGAGGTCCCAGAACCAGCTACGGTAAGTGCAGGGGTTGTGCTGGAAAGCGTATCGTAAAAATGACCGCTTCCATCAGTGGTGAGTTGGTTGCCATTGGTATCCGTGTAGGACGCGAGCGTGTGCACGACCGCGCCGCCGCTCGAGATGATTGTGCCCGTTTGCCCATTTGCCTGCAGTTGATAGCCTGAACCATCTGAGGTCGTTTGATTCAAGGGTGGTAGTGTTGGTGCACGAACCTGTCGAATAGTAGTTCGATCCGCTAAAGGGATCAACAGTGCCTACAGTGTCCAAATACGTCCAATTTGTGAGAAGGTAGGTGTATCCAGTAACAATGAAAATCTGTTGACCACCTCCAAATATTTCCAAAAGCCGCACTCCGCCGAGAGTGTCGAATTGTAGTGCTCCCCGCTAAAACTGGACACCTCACTTAGGTAGAATCAGGGCCTCCGAAACAGGAGGCAACATGGGCAGGAAACCACGCGTAGATCGATCCCCGGAAGAGAAGTGGCAGATCGTGCAGGAAGGCATCAAGAGCGGGAACGTCTCGGAGACGTGTCGGCGTCACGGGATCGCTCCGAATCTGTTCTATCGCTGGAAGGATGAAGCGGAACAGGGAGCGAAGGCAGCGCTTGGGGGGAGAAGCGCTGCCGCCGCAGAAACCGAGAAAGACCATCGCATCCGGCAGTTGGAACGAACCCTGGGGCGGAAGGCGCTGGAGATCGAAATCCTAAAAAACGTCGTGGGGGAGTGAGCTGTGGTGCGGTTCACTCCCAGGCACGAGAGATGGTGACGCAGGGCTTCACGGCCACGCTGGTGGCGGCGACGTTGGCCATCAGTCGGTCGAGTCTCTATTACCAGAAGCGGCCACGAGGCAGCCGGGCTGACCGAACCTACGATGAGCAGATCGTGATGGCGTGCGGAGAGAAACTGGCGTACGGCTATCGGCGAGTGGCGTGGTGGCTGCAGCGGAAGAAAGGGCTGCCCGTGAATCGCAAGCGAGTGTTACGAGTGATGCGAGAACGTGGGTTGCTGGTGCGCTCGCGTCGTCTGCGCGCAAGAAGGAAGAAAGAGTGGGGCCGCGTGGAAGCAGCCGAACCGAATCAGATCTGGCAGTCGGACATGACCAAGATCTGGGCGGGTCCAGCAGTGGGCTGGGCATACTTGGTGTGCGTGATCGACTGCTGCACGCGGGAGATCGTGGGATGGAATCTCTCGAATCGCTGTCGGACCGAAGACGCGCTTGCAGCAGTCGAGCAGGCGGTGCTCAAACGGCTGCCCGAGGGCAGCCGGGAGGCTCGCTTGACGATGACCACAGACAATGGGACACAGTTCACTTCGACGCGGTTCATCGAGACGCTCAACCGGCTTGGCATCACCCATCGGCGGACAGCGTATCATCACCCGGAAGGCAACAGCTACATCGAACGATTCCATCGCAGCTTGAAAGAGGAGGAAGTCTGGACGGCGGAGTATCGGAGCTTAGAAGAAGCACGAGCATCGATCGCTCGTTGGATCGAGGAGTACAATCACGACCGGCCTCACCGCGGAGTCGGAAATCGCACCCCGCACGAGGCCTTCTTGGCTTTCGCAGCTGTACTAAAAAAAGAGGCCCTGACTGTCTAAATTAGCGGGGAGCACTACAGAATTGTTGCTGAGGTAACCAGTAACAGGCTGTGTCACACCAGCCCAACCGAAATTGCCAATTGGCTGCCACGCTGTCGTGCTGCCCGACGTGACTGGGTACCAAACGGAAGAATCATAGGTGAGGGCGTAATTAAAGCCCATGCCGCGCCCCGGCTTGTGAGGAAGAAGAGGAACGGTAAAATGATGTTTCAAGTTGGCGAGGTTGAGAATTTCAGTATCCCCGCCGAAAGAGCCGAAAGGCGGTGTGCCCAGTCTGTACCTGAGCATTCAGGCCACTGCCAACTAGCAAGATGAGAATGAGCATGGAGAGAAAACGAGTCCTGGCGGATCATTAGCTTGTTCTCCTTTGCTGGCTCATTGCGCGGTGATCTGCGCAGTGGTAAGGCCGATATTGGGGAGGCATTCTGGAACTGCGCGTCCATAGCGAGGGTGTTGTTGATAAATTTCTGGACGTGCAACGGGATTTGGAGCCCCGCAACACTTTGATAATTTGAGTATCGAATTTCGATGGGGATATCGACTAACGCATTGTTGTCGGGGTGCAAATTATAGACATACGAAACTGGCAAGAAAGTGGAAGGGTCTAGAAAGATTTCAACCTCTGTAAAATGCTTCATTTGAGCTGCGACATCAGGCGAGATATTCGGGGATTGCTGACAGGCACTGATGTGAAGGACGCTGGCTCCATTGCGGGTTTCTTGCCCAACATACGTGAACGACAGATGTCGGGGAGGCTACCAGGCCTTCCAAGCCAATCGTTGGAAACAAAACTGGGTCCACTATTAAGTTATGGGATGGACATGGTATGCGCATTACCATTTACATCAATCCAGTTACCCGAAGGGAGGTAAGCGTACGGTCCTAGCCGTCTTGACGGCGGATTACGTTAACGGAGCAAGTTCTGAGGTGACGTTCCAGGGCAAGAGTTCTTCGATGCGGTTGATAGGGTGGTCGGCGATCCGCGTAAGCACATCGCGCAAGTATGCTTCGGGATCAACGCCGTTCAGTTTGGCACTGCCGATCAGGCTGTAGATGGCCGCGGCGCGTTCGCCGCCGGCATCGGAACCAGCGAACAGGTAGTTCTTCCGGCCCAGCGCGACGACGCGCAAGGCGCGTTCCGCGGCGTTGTTGTCGATCTCGATTCGTCCATCGTCCACGTAGCGCAGGAGCGCTTCCCAGCGTCCGAGTGCATAACGAACCGCCAGCGCGGTGTCCGATTTTCTGGATAGTTTACATAGTGTGGCTTCGAACCATCGCTTCAGCGATTCCAGCAACGGCCGAGCCCTCTCGTTGCGGATCTCGCGCCGCTCTTCGGGCGAGCGTCCTCGAATTTCCTTTTCGATGACATACAGTGCGCTGATTCGTTCCAGGGCTTGTGCCGCGACCGGCGATTTGTGCGCGGCGTGCAGGTCGTAGAACTTTCTGCGCACGTGCGCCCAGCAGGCGGCTTCGCGAATGCGTCCTGCTTCGTAGATCTGATCGAAGCCCGCGTAGCCATCCGCCTGCAGCGTGCCTGTGAAGTTGCTCAAGTGCGCTTTCGGATGTTCGCCTTTGCGGTCCGGCGTGTAGCTGAACCACACCGCCGCGGGGGTTGCGTCTCCCGCGGGACGATCATCGCGCACGTACGTCCACAGCCGTCCGGTTTTTGTTTTGCCGTTGCCTGGCGCCAGCACGGGAACCGGCGTGTCATCCGCGTGCAACTTCGTCGCGGCCATCACGTGGCGCCGCAGCGCTTCCACCAGCGGCGCGAGTAACGCACTCGTGCCGCCCACCCAGTCCGCCAGCGTCGAGCGTTCCAACTCCACGCCTTCCCGCGCATAGATTTCCGACTGCCGGTACAACGGCAAGTGGTCGCAGTATTTCGAGACCAGCACATGCGCCAGAAGTCCCGGCCCGGCAATGCCGCGCGCGATCGGACGGCTCGGCGCTTCCGCCTGTACGATGCGCTCACAACAAGCGCACGCCAATTTCGGTCGAACCTGCCGGATCACTTTGAATCGCGCGGGCACGTACTCCAGCATTTCCGAGACGTCTTCGCCGAGGTGTTTCAACTCTCCGCCACAGTCCGGGCAGGCAGTCTGCTTCGGCGGATACTTTCGTGTTTCACGCGGCAGATGCTCCGGCAGGGGACGCCGCGCGGGTTTTGCTGCATTTGCGTTAGGCGCGACAACAGCCGGCGTTTGCGAAGCAGCCATCTTCTCCGCTTGCGTGGCTTCCAGTTCATCGAGCCGTAGCTCCAACTGCTCAATGTCGCGATCCAGCTTTTCCGATTTGCGCCCGAACTGCTGCCGCCGCAGCTTGGCCAGCAGCAGCTTCAAATGCTCGATTTCGTTGTCACGTGACAACAACTGTTCGTGCTGCGCGAGGATGAGTACTTTCAGTTCGTTGGGATGGAGCGTTGCGAGATCAGGAAGAACGCGATGAGCGGCAACCATCGCCGCGAATCTAGCAGAGTTTCTTTACAGCAAAATTAAAATCCACAGGAAAACAAAACTATTTTGTTCACACGGCCATCTGCGGAGCATAACTGCGCACCGGCCGCCGCCAATCAATTCCTTCTAGCAGCATTGACAGCTGTGCGGGCGTCAGCGAAACCGTTCCGTTCGCCGCTTGCGGCCAGGTGAATTTGCCGCGCTCCAGTCTCTTCGCGAACAAGCACAGCCCGTCACCGTCCCACCATAGCAGCTTGACCAGATCGCCGCGCTTCCCGCGAAACACAAACACCTGACCCGAAAACGGATTCTCCGCGAGCGCCGTCTGCACCATCCCGCTCAGCCCCACGAATCCGCGCCGCATGTCCGTCACGCCCGCCACGATCCAGATGCGCGTTCCCGCCGCCAGCCCGATCATCCCAGCAACTGCTCCAGCACGGCACGCAATGTTTCCGCATCCACGCGGCCTGTCACACGAAGATGTCCCTTCGGAAGTTCCACGTAAATCGCGCCCGCTGCTTCCGCGGTTCCGTGTGTGGCTTGCCGGCGGCCCGAGCGATGCGCTTTGCTTGTCCGCGTTCCGGTAACATGAACCGGCAGCAAGTTCACTGTCTCCGCATGCCCCTCGCCCAACAGCCCCTGCCGATACTGACGCCGCCACGCAAAAACCTGGTTGGCATTCACTCCGTGCGCCCGCGCCACCCTCGCCACTGACGCACCCGGCTCTAACGTCTCCTCGACAATCCGCCGCTTCTCCGCTACCGAACGCCGTTTGCGCGGCGCTCTCTTAACGACTATCCGTTCCGAAGTGTCCACGATTCTCCAAGTGGACACTTCCCGATGTGCCCACAAGGACCATCTTCCACACACACCCACACTTCGTCCACACGTCAGTGACCGGACGCTTACGAATTTTACGCCGTGGCCTTCCGCAAGACGCTCTTTGAGTCGCTCGACCAGCTGCAGCGCGACCTGGACGCCTACGTCAACTTCTATAACCGCGAACGCGCCCACCAGGGCTATCGCACCCAGGGCCGCACGCCGTTTCAAACTTTCTCAGAAGGAGTTGCCCAACTGCACCGAAAGGAGGTGAAACCCGAAGCAGCTTAGTTAACAATCCGCCCCACCGGACTCCCCGGTGTCCGCGAATCTCCAACTAAATACAGGTGAATTTTGCATATCAAAAAGCTAGACCCACCTCCGGCCAGCACAGCTAATAGCGGGTCAATGAAAGGGATTCTCAGTCTTGTATTCATTACGAATGGAACGTGCGCTGAAGTAACAACGACCACGTAAAACGCGATCACAAAAGCCGCAGTTCTAGATGACGAGAAAAGGCTCACCAACCCAAGAAGAGCGATGACCAAAACGAACCAGTAGATCATTACTCCCACGGCCCGCAACATTCTTTGGGCAGGGGGAAAGCTACTTGTATCAAGAAGCTGGTCTTTACTGAGCCAAAAAGTAACAATTTTCATAGCCAACAAATTCAATCGGGAATGCCAACTTAGATTCTCCCAAGCATTAATTGCAGCGACGCGAGCTTGCCGGTCTAATTGGTCCTCACTCGTGAACAACAACCGATGAGAATTGTTCTGCTCAATATCCGTGTGTAACCATCCTACAGCGGTACGAACTCGCTCGTCTTCTCCATTTTGAGCGCGACCATCGGGCGTCAAGACGCCCTCGAGGAGGTTGATACCTCCGTGTGTAGAAAATAAGACCTTGCCGTGAAACACTTGTATGTTACGAACAATCCAAGGAGCAACAATTAAAGCAGCGACGAAAGACACAAGGAGGGCATCTCTTATGTTGCGGCGCCACCACAGGCACGCAATAGCTCCGATGATAGTCAGGATTGCGCAATTGAAACGAATCAATGCCGCAAGCCCTGAAGTAATCCCCATCCCTACCGCACCGTGGTCTTTGTCATTAATCTCCCTAAAAAGGAAAAACAGAAAGAGAACACCTAATAGGGTACAGAATTGTTCCGTCTGAAGTTCAGTCGTAATCAGGAGCAACGTTGGAAGCGCTAGGGCGACCGCGCCAGCCATTGCGCCTGCTTCGACCCCAAAAAGGTTCTTGGCAATCAAGAAGCAAACGTACGCAACCGCGATGCCACCCAGTAATTGAGAGACTCTCATCGCTAACAGATAATGGGAGCCGAATGCTATGTGTGACCCTGCCAAAAACAGAGGATAAAGAGGAGGACGAAGAGCCGTTGGCTGTCCCGCGTAGCTAAAGCCTCGACCTTGCAAGATACTGTCTGCCAGCGTCAGATAGCGAATTTGGTCGCCGACACCGCTTAACGGGCCAATCTGACGGTTTCCAGCAAGAAAAACAAGGGCGACTCGAACCACTAGTCCCAAGAATGCGATTATCACTGCTGCGATAACCAGAAAGGACTTTTCGGTTTGGTGCAGCTTGTTACGAAGTTGCCTTAAGTAGAGCAGTTGTCTCATTGAGCTTTTCGAGAAAACAGCAGAATTGACTTCGCGATGTGCTAAGTGGACCGAACGATGCCTTCCGCGTGAATCCCCCATCCCAAATCATTGAGGCAGCAACTTTATCTCATCTGCCAGAGCGATAATACAACCTATTCAAGTGGCAAAATTCCCTGACGCAGAACCGGCTCAGGCGATCGAGCGTTTGGCTGCAGCACCGCCAAGGGCCCTTCTTTCTGCCGGTAGTAAGCAGTTACCCTGTCGATGATTTCGCCCAAGCTTGTTTGCGGGCGGAAGCCTGTCAGGGTATGCAGTTTGTCAACGCAGGGCACGCGCCGCATCATGTCTTCAAATCCCGGTTCGTAGGCCTTCTCGTACGGAACGTACTGGATCGACGAGCCGCTGTTGGTCCGCTGCTTGACCAATTTGGCGAGATTTTCGATGGTGGTCTCCTCGGTATTTCCGATGTTGATCACCTCGCCCACGGCACGATCTAGTGGGATCAGCCGAAGCACCGCCTCTACCGTGTCGCGCACGTCGCAGAAACAGCGAGACTGCTTTCCGTCGCCGTAGACCTCAATGGGAGCATTATCAAGCGCACGCTTCACAAAATTAGGCAGTACCATGCCATACCGTCCGGTCTGGCGCGGTCCCACCGTGTTGAAGAATCGCACCACGATCACCGGCTGCTTCTTCTCCTTCCAATAAGCGATCGCCAAGAATTCGTCGAGCGCCTTCGAAGCTGCATAGCTCCAGCGGCCTTTCGTGGTGGGGCCTAGAACTAGGTCTGCATCTTCGCGGAACGGCACTTGGGTGTTCTTACCATAAACTTCAGAGGTGGAGGCCAGCAGAAGAAGCTTTTTTTTCTTCGAGGCGGCGTCGAGGATAAGCTGTGTGCCGTTGACGTTGGTCTCAATCGTGCGCACCGGGCTTTCAACGATGAGCTTTACCCCGACGGCCGCGGCGAAATGAACGATCACGTCGGCATCGTCCACAAGTTCCGCGAGGAGGTGTCTATTTTCAATTCCGTCGAGGTGGTACTCCAGATTCTCAGCACCCTTCAGGTGGCGGATGTTCTCCATGCTCCCGGTGGAGAGATTATCTAAGAGCGTAACTCGTTCTCTTTTCTCTAGGAGTCGTTCCGCGAGGTGAGAACCGATGAATCCCGCACCACCTGTGATGAGATATCGCAACAGAGCCCCCTCAAAGTTTGTCCGAATCGTCCGGGTTTAGAGAAGAAGTCGGCGCATGGGCCGGTGAATCTTCGTATGGCGGCTCCAGAGCATCCTGAGGACCTTGGCCATAAGAATAGGGATAGTATCGGTAAGAGTAGTAATAATCCGGAGCGGTGGAATCTACTGCGTTCAGCACAACCCCCAACAAATGGCACTTAACGCTGGCGAGCAGGTCACTGGTGCGGGTGAACGCTTCCTTAGGAGTTTGACCACTTCGCACGACGAGAAGCACAGCATCTGTCTGGACGGAAAGAATCACGCCATCCGTGGCAGCAAGAATTGGAGGCGAGTCAATCACCACAAATTTGAATTTCTTCCGCAATTCAGTGATGCCCTCTGCCAATTTGTGAGACGAAAGAAGGTCGGCGGGATTCGGCGGCAGGGGTCCGGTCGGAATGGCCGCAAGATTCGGGATCGCGGGATGAGATACGGTGACTAGATCAAGCGTCGACACACCGGCGAGATAGGAACTCAGACCCGCAAATTTGCCTGTGCCGAGGTTCAGCAGACGGCCCACACCGGGTTTGCGCAGATCTGCGTCCACAAGGACTGTCTTATCACCTAGTTGCGCCAGAGTGACAGCAAGATTCGCCGCTATGGTCGTTTTCCCCTCGCGCGGCAGGGCACTGGTCACCAGGATGACCTGTGGCGGATGATCCGCCTGCGAGAGCAACAGGGCTGTTCGAAGGGAGCGGAAGGCTTCCGACATCTGCGATTTGGGCAGGTGCTGGGCAACCAACTCAATCCGCTTATCATTACCGTTATGCGAGATCCTATTCGAGAGTTTGGCGTTACTCTTCAGACCGACGCCATTGCTGAATGCCGGTACAACCGCAAGAGAAGGCAAGCGTGCGAGGGTCTCCACATCGTCTGGCGTCTTCACTGTATTGTCCAGATACTCGCGGAGAAGTGCGAGGCCAATGCCACCCACCAGCCCGATAAGAAACGCCAGGACGATATTCTTGGTTTTGGACGGTCGGGCGGGTGTCGAAGGTACCAGCGCAGGATCCACAATCCGGATATTGGAGGACTTCAATCCAGAAGAAATCTGCGCTTCCTTGAGCTTTGTCTGCAAGCTGTCGTAGAGCGTCTTGTTGGCCTCGGCTTCGCGTTTGAGAATATTGTATTGGATCATCTTCTCGGACATCGCGTTGACTTCGGCCTTTTGCTCGTCAAGAGCTCTTCTCAGAAGATCTTCATGCTGGTTGGCCTCGCGATACTCACTTTCGAGTTGTGCCACGATACCTTTGCGTTCCCGCGTCATCTGCTCATCCAGCGCTTTTATCTGCGCCTGCAGCCGCTGCACCTTTGGAAAATTGGGACCATACTGGTTGACGGCATCCGTGTACTGGATGGAGAGATCGTTCCGACTCTTCTGCATACTCCTGCAGGACCCCATTGTCGCGAAGTTGCGGGACAGCATCCAACTCGCCAGCTTTGGCGAACTCGTAGAGAGCTTGTTTTTTCAAGGTATCGCTCTGCGCGTCAGTCAGCTCCTTGTTCAAATCGGCGAGTCGCTGCGTGGTAACATTGTTTTTGTCGTCGACAGCCCAAATCTGATTGTTGCGTTCGTATTGGATGCGGGCATCTTCCGAGCGGCGCATTCGTACACTGAGTTCATCGAGTTCCGACTGCAACCACTTGGTCGCGCCTTCGGCGGTCTCGTAACGGCTCCTGTAATTTTGTGCGATATAATTTTCAAGGTGAGCATTCAGGATTCGCGCGGCAAGTTGGGGATCTGTCGACTCGAAACTGACTTGCATCAAACTGGTATTGGGGATGTGATGGACGCTTAGGCCACCGAGTAATGTGGCGACTTCCGACGGCAGTTTCTGGTTTTTCAGGCTTCCAGTGGCAATCGCATCCGAACCACCACCTGCAAATTCCGGATTGCCCGTAAGTCCCATGCTTCGGATGGTCTCAAGGGCCAGGGTCTCGCTCGTCATAATGCGCGATTGGGTCTCGATGTAATTGTCCATATCCACTACGTAGTCATAGGGATCCATGCCCTGAAAGGGCAGGAAATCCAGTACTTTCGTGGTCAATCGCGATCTCTGCACTGGCGACGTAGACCGGCTTCATCCGAAACGTGGCGACACTCACGATCGTGACAACAGTCACGAGAAACGTGAGGATCAGCCACTGCTGCTTGCGCAGGATCAGCAGGTAGTCGTATAGATGGCGCTCACGTGGGGAGAGGTCGATTACGGGAAATCGAGAAGTGGAGGAAAACACCTCTAATCTCCCGTTCGAACTGGATTCTCGCGGCACGATTTTGGAGTTGTCAGCCATTTGCACTCTCTAATATGAGCCAATCCGGTAGATCGCAACGGACGTAGCAATGGCCAAAGACATTTGTAGCGCCTGGAGCAGGAATTCTTTCGAGCGACTCTGCGGGATGTAGAGGATGTCGCTGGCGCGCATCTGAATATCTTCGGCTTGCTGATCCAGCACCTTCTTAAGATCAACTTGCGGTTTCCATCTGCTTACCCTGTTCGTCCTTGCGGATGATAACGGCGTGATCGAGTTTAGCGATTTTCGTGATTCCCCCCGCAAGTGCAAGCACTTTCATGGTCGTAAACTGGGTCCGATCGTTGGACATGACAAATCCACCTGGGCGATTCACGGCACCCAAGACATAGACGATGCCTGCGTGCGGAACGGTTACCACGTCACCCGCCTGCAGGGGAATATTATTTCGTGTGTCGCCCTTCTCCAGTAGCTCATTCAGATCTATGGTAATGATGTTCCCGAGGGGTGTCGCCGTCTCCGGCGTCTTTTCCGAATTCACAAGTGCGGAAGGGCTTTGTGCCTTTTCAGTTGCCGCTGGGAACGCCTCAGGTTTTGCAGTCGGCGCGATTTCCTTATCGCCAGCCCCGGGTACCGACTTCACCCGTGTCCGGAACAGAGTTCGAGGCACCCGGCGGGGACGATGAGTTTGGCTCAGGATTGGGGATCATGACAAAGTTGGAGGAATGCATCGCGAGTGACGATGACCGTGTCGCCGGCATCGTTGCTGATACCACCTGCTTTGGCGAGTACTTCCAACAGCGTTACATCGGAATCGGCTTCATAGACCATGGGGTGCAGGACCGCTCCCACAACGGTGACAGGCCTGCTCTTGTGTTCTTTAACAATCAAGTCGACTTCCGGGTGACTGACCAATCCGTTTGCTTGCAAGACATCCGCGATCATTTGTTTGGCTTGGGTCTCTGTGAGTCCGGAAACATGCAGACGCGTGGGAACCAGCGGCATGCTGATCGTGCCTGCTTGGCTCACGCGAACGTCTCGCGTCAGTTCAGGAACATCGAACACAGAAATACTCAAAAGGTCGCCACTTCCTATAGTGTACTCATGCGGCGTCAATTTTGATGCTGTGCTGAGGTCACGGATTCGCTCGTTTGCCTGCTGCGGGGTACTAACGACTGAAACATCCTGCGCGGACACACACTGAACGCTATGGAAAAGCAATGCAAGCGCAACGAAAGACAAAAACAAGAGTTGGCCCCTGAGTCTAGCCAGAACTTTCAACTTGATAGATTCTCCCTCGCGAAATTATACAATCTCGAAGCAACAGCTTGCCTAGTGTTTTCGATCGCGTCTAGCCTGCGGTGGGTTGTCCGCCACACCCTGTTCGGTCGGTCCGGGGCGGACCGTAGCACAGTGGGCGGAGACAAAAAAGAGCAGGGCGTTCGCAGGTATATGCAGGTTAAAGTCTACCAGACTATGAACCAGGATCCCACAGCACGCCAGCAAGCCGGACAGGTTCAGTGTTGAACTGAACGAACTCCCCAACTCTGTCATTCCCTTTAGCGAGTTCCAGATGAGAAGCGCCAGAAACGACGCACAACACAGCCCCCCTATTAGACCAGTTTCCGCCAACGCCTCGAGATAGTCATTGTGGGCGTGATTCGCAATTTTCCCGTCATAGAGGGAATCATACGGAGGGAAAACCATCTCGAATGTCCCGAGTCCCGTTCCCAGCAATGGGTGGTCAAGGAAGAGCCGCCACGTATCCTGTCGCATCGCCGCCCGTTTTCCGGCAGAGACCTCAAGCGATTGGATCCCCGCGAAACGCTCCAACACTTGCTGGACCCCAATCCAGGAAACCGCCATGACCGCGCACAGAACTACCAGCCCGCCTACCATCACGTGTCTGCTGCGGACCCGCCGGACCAGCAACACCAAAGACAGGATGAGCATCTGCACGACGAAGCTGACTATTCCTCCGCGAGAGGCACACAAAAGAAGGGCCACGATCGGAGCTAAAGCAAACAGAGCCACCAGGAAAATTCTTTCGCGGCGCACCTTCCCCAGAATCAGCGGCACCAGAGCCACCGGGATCACCATCTCGGCAAATCCCGCGAAGTGGTTTCGGTTCACATACGGGCCGAATGGCAGGCCTCCATAGCGCATCTCGCGAAGCCAATAAAGCTTCCCATTAAATGTCAGGTACTGAAGAATTCCGAAGATCGACACGAAAAAGCCCAGAGTCATAAGAAACCATATGTATCCTCGCCAGTGGCTCGTTCGGGTATAAGCCTGAGAGATCAGAAATAGTACGATCAGGTAGGCCAGCAAGATCTGTAATTCGATGCGCGTGTCGTAGGTTGAAGCTGTCAGATGAAATGCCAATTGCGCAACAACGACGAGAGCAAACGCGCAGAGCGGCAGAAATTCCGGGGAGATAAACAGTTGGTTCGTTCCTTGCCGATATTGGCGAATAGCCCACAGCACGAGAAGAAGACTGGCGCCAACCTCCAGGACTGCCTGAGACCATTCTTCGACTGCACCGAAGGCCAAAACGGCGAACGCCAGCAAACAAGAGATAGCGACGCGGAAAAGTTTCATGGTGTGCGGGGCTCCGCGGACTGAGGGACAAGGTTCACGTCGTCTACCCAAGCAGTTCCAGAGATGCGGACGTCGGGATTGTCACTCGGCTCGCGAGTAACGCAGATCATAACGCGCTGAACCTCAGGTGTCGGGGTCCAGACTTGGTCAATCCTGGTGAATGGGTGGTTGCCGAAAATCTGCCGCGTGTTCACCGTCGGACCACCGGAAGCGCCCAACGGTTGAAGGCGAAAGCCGACTCCGTATTCCGTGGTGAGGTCTTTCGTCTTGATCCACCCCGAAAATTGATACGTCGTGGCGGGCCGCACGACGGCAAGTGTGCAAGCGGCCTCCAGATCTGGATTGTGTTTGCCGTCAAATGAGAGCCGTAGTGACTGGCTGCCGGAATGCCTCTCCGTCTTGTCCAAGCCGATGCTCACTCCCTGCACGACCGGTTTGAATTGCCATGCGAATTCAGAACTGCTAATACCTGACTCAAAACTGGGGTCCCACACAACCGAGCCTTGAGCCTGCAGAAGTGGAGCGAGGCTCAGCGTGGCCGTGCCCTGATCCCAGACGCGGCGGGCTACGTCAAATTCTCCAGCGGCCAAAAGTCCAGAAACCAACGGTTCGAAGTCCCTCACTTCTAAAATCGGATGCAGTGCCAACAGTCGAGCCCACATGGTTTGCGCCACCGCAAGTTGCTGCTCACTGACTGCTTCATTGATCATGCCCAAATACGCGCTTTGTTTCGCCGGCAAAAGCCGATTCAGAATCTGATCGATATCCGGATTAGCCCGGTAGGCAAGCGAAAACGCTAACGAGGCACGCTTCGGATCTGCGTCGATGGCGCGTCGCAATTCCCCGTAGGCTTGAAGCTGGTCGCCCTGTCGCAACAGAAAGTTTCCATAGCGCCAGGACACATCAGCGGAGGTGGGGTAACTCTTCTTGGCTTGTAGATAAGCTTCGCGGGCTTGTGCGTTCTTGCCTTCTAATTCGTAGTCTGTGGCCAGATCCAGCCAGGCGTCCGTATCGAGGGGATTCAGCGCAATTGCCTTTCGAAAGGAGCTCTCGGCCAGGGCAAAGTCTGGTTCTTCCAGGTTGTACTGCTCAAAGCGACCCAAGCGATACAAATAATTGGGATTGCCCGGTTCCAGACGTACTGCCAGTTCCAATCTCTCTCTGGTGGTTCCTTCATATCCGTAGCGCGCGATCGCCGAACGCACTCCGAAGAAGGAGAGCCAAAGCCCAATTAACAAGGCTGAGACAGCCACTAGTCCACGCGAGAAGGAATCAGACAGGCTCAGGATCATCAAATGTAACTCTGCCTAGCCCGCTTCGGGGATGCAAGAATAAATTGACGGGAACAAAGGAAGAGGCTCGTCGCTAAAATGGAACAGGTCCACGCGCGCAGGGCCCGCAGTAAGAGCGAGGCAACGGAAGGAGCAGTTCCACGAGCCAGACTCGCAGACGATTTCCTTCTCTCGTAGAGTGCTGGCGAAGAAAATTATCGTCCGCGTGCGTTTCGAAAATGCTATCTTTGTGTTCGAATCTGAGGAGCTAGGGTGAAGTTTTCTTTCTCTAATCGTGTCGAAGTCCCCAAACACGTGCTGGTGCGCCTTCTCGAGAAAGAAACCGTGCTACTGAATTTGGAAACGGAATGCTATTACGGCCTGGACGAGATTGGCACGCGGATGTGGCAAGTAGTCACAACGGCCTCGAGCATCGAAAATGCATTTGCGGAGTTACTGTGCGAATTCGACGTCGAGTCGGAGGTGCTTCATCAGCACCTTTCAACCCTCCTCGGGCGGCTGGCAGATCTTGGTTTGCTTAGAGTTCATTATGCTGATGTGGAAGTGGATCCAACGATTTAACGCGCTGGAACACGGGGCAAGGGGGCTCTTCCTGAGAGCGTCCGTTGTGTTGCCCCTGATTACCGTGAGCTTGCGATGGCGCGGATTTCGTAAAACCAAGGCATCCCTACAGCATTTCCTTTCTGTTCCCTACGGATCGCAAAATCCTGACGCACAAGCCCGCGCCGTTTTTACCGCGAAACTGGTGCACGCCGCGGCACGCCACGGAATCGGCGATCCTGCCTGCCTCGAGAGATCACTGGCACTCTGGTGGCTACTAGCGCGCCAGGGAATTGCGTCCGACTTGCGCGTGGGAGTTCGCAAGGACGGAGAAACGTTTGAAGCACATGCTTGGGTCGAGTGCGGAGGACAATCCTTGAACGATCCAGAAGTGCAGCATCACCACTACGCAGCATTTGACGCAGCCTTCGCGTCGCTGCCACCCGAGCCAAGATGAGTAGGTTTGCGGAGAAAGTTTGCTCAGGGGGCCTCTCCGGGCCTGCACTTGTTATACGTCACGGCTAAAGTTTGCTTTTTTTACGTCAGGCTGCGATGCTCTCCCTGGTTCCGTGCAACAGGTTGACACAATTTCACCGCGCCGGTACTTAAACACCACCTTGTAAACGCCAGAAATTAGCTTCTGGTCGCGGGGAGTGCGAACAAACTAACTGAAATTTCCTCAGTGTCTTTTCGGGGTCCAGGAGGTTCCACCTTCTGTCTATGGTTCCCTGCCATGAACGTTAGGCGTGGCAATCCCAGAGGTGTGCAGTACTCCTTATGTGCGTAACTCGAATTCGACGCCCGGGTTACGGATGAGCCCTTTGTTCTAAAAGTACCCGTACGGATAACCAGATGTTGCTCATGCTTGCATTTGTGCGTAGTGGCAAACATCCATGAAATACATTTGACATCTTCGATTTATTGCCCCCGCGAGGAAAAATTCCTGGGGAGGACAGATTTGCTGGGGAAGAAGGCTGCCCGTAGAATGGAATCGCAGGCTGGCCTCGATTCAAATTTCAATTCTGTCATCGGAACAAAACACGTTCGCGAATTCGCAGCACAGCCTTTTGATGCGAAGGTGACTGATTGAGCGGAATTGCTGGCATTTTCCATCGGGACGATGCGCCGATAGAGCAGGCGGTGCTGCAATCGCTGGTGGATTCTCTCGCCTACCGTGGTCCCGATGCCCACGGGTACTTGGATGGAGGGCTCCATCGGGCTTGTTCACGCCTTGCTGCGAACCACGCGGGAATCAAGTGACGAGCGGCAACCGGCCAATCTGGATGGCCGCTACTGGATTGTTGCTGACGCGCGGCTGGATTGCCGGACAGAACTGCTTGCGGAGTTGCAGCGAGCCAAGCGAGAGGTGCCTTCTAATGCGCCTGACTGCGAACTGATTCTGCACGCTTATGCCGCATGGGGCACACAGTGTGTCGATCATCTGAGAGGTGATTTTTCATTTGCGATATGGGATGCGGGGTGCAAACAACTCTTTTGCGTACGCGATCATTTCGGCATCAAGCCTTTTTATTATGTGCAAGTCGGAGAACTTTTTCTGTTCAGCAATACCCTGAGCTGCATTCGAATGCACCCACGCGTCTCGGCCGAATTGAATGATGCCGCGATCGGGGATTTCCTATTGTTCGGGCTGAACTACGATAGCGCGACGACGAGCTTTCGCGACATCCAACGCCTGGCGCCGGCACATACACTGACGGTCTCACCCCGCGGGATGCAGGTCCGGCGTTACTGGACACCGCCGACCGACGGTTGGATCCGCTACGCAAGGCCCGAGGAGTATGTCGAAAATTTCCAGTCGCTTCTGAGTGCTGCGGTGGCCGACCGGCTGCGTACGGATCGTCTTGGTATTCTGCTGAGCGGGGGCCTGGATTCCTCGGCGGTGGCGGCGACAGCTAAAGAGGTTGCCGGAAAGTACTCACCGTCCACAGAAATTAGAGGTTACACATTCGTCTACAAGTCATTGATCCCTGACCGGGAAGAAGATTACGCGCGGGAAGTGGGAGAGTTCCTTCGCGTCCCGATCAAATTCATAGCAATGGACGAGGCGCAGCTTTTCGAGCGCTGGAATGATCCCGAGCTATGCACCCCCGAGCCCGTCGAGGATCCTTTCCTCGCAAAAATTTCAGACGCCTACCGCAACATCTCTGGGGACTGCCGTGTTCTTTTATCCGGAGATGGATGTGATGATCTGATGCACTTCCAGATATGGCCGTATGCGGAGGATTTGCGCCGCAGAGGGCAATGGCGGCAGCTCCTGATGGATTTGGCGAATTACCTATGGGTCAGACCTTTCCCGTGGCGGGGCATCCGTGCCCGGGCGTTGCGCTTGGCTGGGAGGGATCCGGAAGAGCCTGTCTTTCCGGAGTGGCTCAACTCAGAGTTCAGCCGACGCGCGAATCTGAAAGCCCGGTGGGATGAAGAGAACCAATCGCCTGAATCGTGGCCGGTGCATCCCATCCATCCGCAGGGACATAGATCCCTAGCAACACCTCTTTGGACACACCTGTTTGAGCAGGACGACCCTGGGGCGTCGCGCTGTCTGGTGGAAACACGCTACCCCTTCCTCGATTTGCGGATGGTAAATTATCTGCTGGCACTGCCGCCATTTCCGTGGTTCTATAGGAAAACGCTGGTACGCAGAGCTATGATGGGGCGCTTGCCGGAGCGAATACGAACGCGGCCGAAGACACCGTTGCAGGGCGATCCGATATCAGCACAACTAGCACGAGTAGGAGTTGACCGGCTGAAAGAAATCCCCTGGAGCGCGGATTTAGATCGCTACATTGATCGCTCGGCGATGGTTGCGCCACATGGTAAGATGAATCAAGAAGAAGCGAGTGGGTGCTTGAGGCCCCACTGTCTGAATGTTTGGTTGCAGGCGTCGCAAAGACTTCGGTATAAGATATGACAAGAGACGAGTAATGGCTAAGACGGCAAAACCGGAACCAAAAAAACCTTATGTCAAGCCAGCGTTGACCGTTTACGGAACGGTGCAGGAAATCACGTTAAGACGAGGCAGTAGAGGTAAAAAAGATAAAGTTACGAATCGTGCACCGGCGCACACAGCGATATAGCAGCCTCCAAGTGCCTAGATTCTGGTTATTCTAACCAGACGTATTATTCGGCTTGCTGGAAAATTCCATCAGTAGTATGTCAAAGTTGATCAAGGACTGAAAAATTAACTCAGGATTCCGGGATTCCGGCATCCTCCCTGTCGAACATAAGTGGATCCCTTTCACACTGCTTTCGGTCTGAAAATTCGTTCGAACATTCCCATTCCAGAATTGGCCCTTCTAAACGATTCGGGCGCAGCTGCGGACCTCGTGGTGCAGCTCGGTATTTCTCCCTATTCCAAGGGTAGAATTCCGAGCGGATTGGAAGAGCTCAGCTACGAGAGCTCTTTTACGGATGATTCTGGCAACCCTGCACTGCGAATCTGGAAATCCGCGGACGGCTTGTACTTGCGCCTTGCTTACTCTGATGGGACGCAATTCTGGCTAGAGCGAAGAGGCAAGGAAATCTGGGCAACCTGGCCGGAAATCTCGACGCTCGAAAATGCAAACCTTTATCTGCTCGGGCCCGTCCTGGGACTCGCATTACGGCTGCGCGGCATTACTTGTTTACATGCCAGTGCGGTGGCATTGGGAGATCACAGCGTGGCTTTTGTGGGAGCAGAAGGAGCGGGGAAGTCTACAACCGCAGCGGCCTTTGCACGGGAAGGGTACAGTGTTGTTTCTGACGACGTAGTAGCACTCAGAGAAAATGAGACTGACTTTCTCGTGATGCCTGCGTACCCTCGTCTCTGTCTTTGGCCGGATTCGGTGGCTATGCTATATGGTACAAAGGACACGCGCTCTCATCCCAACAAGCCAGGGGAGAAGCACCGTCTGGCTCTGGGGGACCGCGAAACGCGGTTTGAGTGCCGGTCTCTCCCACTGGGAGCTATCTACCTCCTCGCAGACAGGCGTGAGGACATGGCCCCGTCAGTGGAGACCTTACCGCTGAAAGCTGGGCTTCTGACCCTAGTCGCGGACACTTTCGCCAACAAGACTCTGGATCGAGAGATGCGCGCACGGGAATTTGAAGTGTTAGGTCGGTTGGTTGCAACTGTTCCGGTCCGCCGGGTCATACCTCACAACGACCCTTCTCGGATTGCTGATCTCTGCCGAGTAATCCGCGAGGATTTTGCGTCCCTACGAGACTCAATGCGAAACCGGCCTTGGTTGTTACGGTAAGTCCTAAATCTGCATCTGAGTTGCACGAATTATCTGGTACGATACAGTTGCAGTTTTTCTTCAGATAACGATCATTCCGCTCTGGGGCACTATGTTACCTTTGCGCGACATGCTTGCTCCCCGTCTCCATTATTTCAAACTTTTATCTAACCCGAATAGCTACGTTCCCTTCTAGCTCTGAAAAGTGGAAGTTCACAGTAATCGAGACGCAGCTTCGGGCCCAGTCCGCAGTGATAGCGCACAGTGATTCCAGTTCCTAGGAGGATACGTACCATGATGACGAAGGGCGATTGGGGAAGTCCGGCGAAACACACGGGGCTGGCCAAACTGGTCTTGAGTAGCCTGTTTCTGAGCATTCTGCTTGGAGCTGGAATGCACATTGTTTCTGGCAAAACCAAAAGCACAAAAGTGACAGCAAGCCAGTTGGCGAAGCCGGGAGCCGCGAGCGAAGCTACCCTCGGGGCCAAAGCTTACGGCAAGCTGCCATTGAGTTTTGAAGAAAATCGGGGACAAACTGCGCCTGAAGTTCGTTATGTCTCTCATGGAAGCGGTTACGAGCTTTTCCTGGAACCTCAAGAGGTCGTTCTTGCACTTCGCCCCAAACAACATTACGACCTATCGCCGCGCCATCGCACAGCTTCCATTCGAGCAATGCGGAACGCACGAAAAGCGGCAAAAATCACCGCGGTGCGTATGCAACTGGAGGGAGCAAATCCGCACCCGGATATCGCCGGATTGGAACACCTACCAACGCGAGTGAATTATTTTATCGGCAATGATCCGAAGAAATGGCACACGGACGTACCAGCCTTTGCCCGTGTGAAGTATGAGAAAGTCTACCCGGGGGTGGATTTAGTCTTTTACGGCAACCAGCGGCGGCTCGAATATGACTTCATCGTCGCGCCGGGAGCCGATCCGAAAGCCATTCAACTGAAGATCGATGGCGCGCACAAGATGCGCATCAATTCACACGGCGATTTAGTTCTGAGCATAACCGGTGGGGAAGTTGAGCTTCAAAAACCGCACATCTACCAGAAGGTGGGAGACGAGCGGCGCGAGATCGCGGGAAATTACACCATCGCTGGTTTTAACCGTTTATCCTTTTCAGTCCCGAGCTATGATCACAGCGCGCCGCTGATTTTGGATCCAGTGCTTGATTATGCGACGTACCTCGGCGGAACTTCAGACGATGTCGGCTACGCGATTGCAGTAGATGGTTCGGGGAATTGTTTTATAGCGGGTCAGACGTTCTCCACGGACTTTCCTGCTGGAACGAATGGAGGCGTGATCGCGGCTCCCGCGGGCAACTTAGGTGCCTCTTTTGTCGCGGAGTTAGACCCCACGGGAGCGAATCTCCTCTACTCGACCTACCTAGCTGGTTCAACAACCAGCAGTTCAGATGCCGCGTTCGGAGTAGCAGTGGATGCGGCCGGAAAAGTATACGTGACAGGACTGACGCTTGCGATCGACTTTCCGACGACATCAGCGAATGCCTTCAACCCCGGTCCTCTTATTGCCAATGCCAGTGGCACTGCATATCTGACCAAGCTTGACCCCACGATGAGTGGCACGAGTTCTTTGATATATTCCACGTATCTAGCAGGAACTGGCGGGGACTATGGAAATAGTGTTGCGGCGGACGCGGCGGGCAATGCCTATGTTGTCGGGCAGACGGATTCAACAGATTTTCCCACTGCGAATCCTTTGCAGAGTGCTCCGAGCAATGCCATCGGAACCGCTTTTCTCACAAGAATTGATACGACTAAGGTAGCAGCGGGATCGCTGATTTTTTCCACCTATTTTGGTGGAAATGGCGTCAATGCAGCGAACTATTTAGGCTATGGCGATACAGCGTCGGGAGTCGCGACCGACTCTTCTCAGCATGCTTACATTGTGGGTGCTACGAGTTCGACAAATTCTCCCGCTACGTTCATCACGAGTGCTACCGCCTATCAGACAGCCCCTCCTGTAGGAAATACCTCATCGAGTGTATTTGTCTCCAACATTGATACGACAGCTGGATCGCTCGTGTATTCGACTTATCTATCAGGGTCTGCGGAATCTCAAGGATTTGGCATCGCTCTGGGACCTAGCAATGTCGCCTACGTGACGGGTACGACGGACGGAAACGACTTTCCGGTGGCCCCAAATCCGGGGGCCTTTGACACGACGGGAGCAGCGGCAGGAAAGGCCTTCATAGCTCTGGTGGTCGTGGATGGCACAAAATCCGGGGCGGCTTCCGTGCCGTACTCAACTTATCTGGGAGGAACAACGGGCGGAAGCACTGGCTATGGCATTAGTGTGGATTCGTCTGGAAATGCCTACATAGCGGGGTCGACGGCTGCGTCGGACTTTCCATTGCCCCCGGGCCCGCTTCAGGCGACTCTGCTTAATTCACTTGGCGACCCGTTCATTGCCAAGTTGAATCCCGCTGGGAAGAGCTCAAGCGACCTCTTATACGCAACCTATTACGGGGGAAGTGGGGATGGAGCTGACGCGGATCAGGGATTTGGACTGGCAATCGATTCCGCGAATCCTCCAAATGCCTACATCACGGGCCAAACGTACTCAACCGACTTGCCCGTCCTGTCAGCACTCCCGGCGGGCGGAAGTCTGCAAGGGTCATCCGATGCCTACGTGGCCAAGCTGGCCTTAATGCCCACCTGGTCCGTCTCTCCCTCGTCGTTAGCATTTGGAATCCAGAAGGTTGGTGTTATGTCTGCCCCGCAAGGGATTCAGGTGACCAATAACACGAGTTCTAACCTCACTTTCAATAGTATTGCGGTCACAGGCGTATCGCCTGCAGCCAACACGGATTTCGCCATAGCGTCCGACGGGTGCAGTCCCAACATAGCGGCAGGGGCCCCTCCGTGCACGGTCACCGTGACATTTACCCCGTCCGTCTCGGCCGCCGAGTCCGCCACACTCATCATCACCGCTGTGGTTACGAATGGCGGGCAAGCGAGCACACAGGTCTTTAACGTGAGCCTTATTGGCACAGGTACTACGACAGCACCGGGCGTCGGACTCGCACCAATGAGCTTGGCTTTCAATCCTCAGATGGTCACAAGCATAAGTGCGGCTAAGCCCGTAACACTGACAAACACTGGAGCCAGCGCCTTGACGATCAACTCAATCGCCGCCTCCGGCGACTTCTCGGCGACGAGTACTGGCGGTACTGCCTGCCCGATCAGCCCTGCTACACTGGCTGCCGGTGGCACTTGCACGATCAATGTAGGATTTACACCGACAGCGGTAGGTGTCCGGACAGGAACGCTGACGGTCACAGACAATTCCGCCGACAGCCCGCAGACGATCCCGCTGACCGGCACCGGATGGGATTTCCAGGTGACGGCACCTTCGTCAGAATCAGGGGTGAATTCGATCACCTTCAACGCGACCATGACCCCACTTGGCGGATTTAACCAAAGTGTGGGGTTCACTTGCACCGGGGTACCCGCGGGCACAACCTGCACCATCACACCATCAGTCACAGCTGCTGACGGAATGACCCCACAGGCAGTGCAAGTGATGGTAGCGAGAAGCGTCCATGGTATCTCTGTCCCGCCACCAACGATCTATACTCCGCCGATTTCGATCTGGCAGATCATTCCTTTGATTTTGGCCTCGCTGTTGCTCTTCCTGCTTCCGAAAGTCAAGGGGCTTCGCGTGCGCTTGGGGATGGCAACAACCGTGGTCCTGCTCTTCCTCTTGGCTGGCTGCTCGTCAAGCCACCCTAAACCGATTACGGGAAGTGTGACGATTACTGGTACATCGTCCGGCACAGCGGGAAGTGTAAGCCACTCGTCAACTGTGGCAGTGACGGTCAATTAGAAGCTGCAGATCAGAAAATAGGGCGTGCTGCCTGCGCGCGGCGCGCTCTATTTTATTTAGTTCGCACCTCTGTGAGTATCCTGAACCCTTTGCCCAGATGCTAAGACGACCCAAGATGCTACTCAGGGGTTACCGCTACTGCGGTGCTTCCGTGCAAGTCTAAATGGACGACGCAATACGTCGAGTAAACGGTTGTGGCTGATTTTGCCATCAGCCTGCCAATCCTCTTCGGTGGGAGAAAGAGAAAGTCGCAACAGATAGGCCGGAGCGGAGAGCCCTCCGCCGCGCATGCGCAGGCGAAACGCTGCGCGTTGAAGCAGTCCTGGTGGCGAATAACCGGCAGCGGGGAGCCAGCGGACTATCCCCGTCACAAGTTTCGCAGCGACAGCGTCCTGTCGCACGAGCGCGGAAACATCTTCCGGGAGGTGTGCGTGCAGCACGTCCATAGCGAGGCGTAACCCCGTGTATAAAAGGTGCTCGGCTCGCACTGCTTTTGCCGAAGTCGTCGCTGCAGTCCAATCGATGCTAGTTTGCCGCGAAACCAGTGCGGCGACATCGGCAATCCAGATCAACCGTTCCCAGAGATGTTTTGCGCCGTGAATGCAGATTAGTACGAGCTCGTCTTCCACCGAAAGCGCTGGGGCCTCGTGGGCATCGAAGCACACACGAATCTGACGACCGAAATAATCTTCGATGGGGAGCCGACGAGGGAAATAGCGCAACGTGAAGTCATTGTGCAGTTCGACGAGCAGATTTGCGGCCGGCTTGGAGAAAAGATACTGGCCGGGAATTTTGCCGGCGTCGATGGCGCTGAGGGAAACGGCTGCCTGATAACCTACGGCCTGCAACGACTCCGTGGCGCGCCGGATATCGCGCTGGCGGACGAGCAAGTCCAGATCGCCATAGCTGCGCATAGTGGGATCACCATAAGCATGCATGGCAAGCACCGGGCCTTTGACGACAAGCGCAGGAATGTCATTGGCTGCGAAGAGCTCCAAGAGAAGAAATAGCTCCGCGGTCATTCTCAGTGTCGAGAAAACATGCTCGCGGTGCCGTTCTGTCAGCGTCCGTCTTATCTCCGCAGAGACAAGATTCCTCTCAAGCTCACGTTGGCGGTTTGCGAGATGCCCGAGGACTCCGTGTTCTTCCGCAAGGATGAGCAATCGAGACCAATCCGCAGATCGGGCTAGCCTCGCAAAGCGCGTGGCGTCGAATGCGGGTGAGGCGCACTCAAGAAGCATGGGCCATTCATCCCGAAACGAAGCGATGTCGGATAGATCCGGCAGCTCCAAGAGTTTTCTCCCTCATGATCCAGCTGTAGTCGACGCGATTCCGGCTTTACATTTCCGTGGGGAGCGAACACCGGCTCGTTCGACCCAACCCGAATTCTCGTTCACTCCCAGCGGATGAGGGAGCCAGTGGTGCCCGGGGGATTCATCCGGTATCGCGTCGGCATCTGCCTGCGCAGTTGTGAAGGTAAAGCGAGAATCAACATTTTCTAACGAGAACCTGGCACCCAGAGAATCATTGGAAGTCCCTGTGCTCAGTCAAAGGCAAGGAACAATTCGCATGGGCATTGGCAACGTGGCATTTCGGTCTCACTTGCCTTGCAATGCGACCTGGCTTTCGTCCAAGCGACCGCGCCGGCGAACATCAATCCCCAGTCGCTTGATTTTCTGATTCAAGGTGGAAAGCG
>CAVZWK010000006.1:0-244932 GCA_963778995.1 Terriglobia bacterium | reverse complement strand
GACACAGGTGAACCTGAAGAAAGCAAATCTCCTCAAGAAACGCACATGCGAGTGAAGGCCAGGTCACTGCGGAACAAACTTGGTGCGGCCGGAGTGAGTCGAACTGGTAGGCCTTTGAGCTTTTGATTTCTGCAGGTTCTCCTTACCGGCTACAGCTTTCGATACCCGGAGTGCGTTCCGCCCCTGTACAACTTCCCGCCGGACTGACTTTCTCGCTGCTTTGCTCAGGATCCCATCGACTGCCTTCCCCGAATGGCGGAGAGATTTTGGCGCCGGGCGAGCAAACTCTGTCAAGGCCGACCGAAGGTCGCCGCTATCGCGGGCACGCGCCTTGACAGAGTTTGTGCCCGCGCTATGCTGCCATCATCCGGGGCAGGCAGGTTTTCTAAAGTCCCAGTCCGAAACCTATATCGTGCTCTTGTCGACCCGTGGAAATCTCTTGTTGCGGAGTAATTGTCTGCTCGACGTTGGTGTGGAGCGCGTGCGCGGTCTGTTTTGAAACATCGTGAGCGAGGGCCGTCGGCAGTTTCTCGAAGTCATTGGTGAAGAATTGCGCGTCGAACGCTCCACGCGAAACTGACACGTAAGCCATTCGGTGATTGAGCAAATCTTTGGCGGTCAATTCCGTATCCACATGAATCAGTACGCGATCAGCAGTTTGTCCCTGGCAAGAATGGCTGGTCATCGCGTAGGCGTAGTCCAAGTGCGGGTGCTTATTGAAATCGATTTGGAGTGAGCGGCCAGAATCCATCTGCAGACTCAATCGTCCGGCGTCGCCAATGCGTGTGATCATCCCCAATTCACGATTTGCAATTTTCAGGTCATTGGCAGGCGCGGTAAATTGAATGCGGTCGCCGCCTGAGAATCTTCGTACCTCCTCGCGGAAGACAGAGACGCCGCGCTGCCGGCGGGGATCGTATGTGCGATCGGTTCCGTCCTGCAGCCGCACCGTGAGCCGGTTGCTGGCAGCATCGATACTCCGTACCTGCGCGTACTGACCCCTGCCAATGCCTGTCTCTTTCGACGCGCGGGAATAGCGCAGAATATCGCCTACTTCATATTTCGCTGCCCACGTCCGATCCGCCCCAGTAAGATTCTGGCGGGGCGCTAGGATGCGAATTTGGTGCTCTTCACTGCTGATTAGACCCTTGCTTTGTAATTCCGCGTGAATGCGTTCATTGATCTCTATCCGGGAGCGATTATCCGGGGACACAACGAGCGTATTCGCCGGCGATCTCGCATACTCTTTCGCGATGGCCGAAATTCGCTCCTCATGTCCACGAATTTCGTGGACCCGGCCCTGCTGGTCGAGATTGTTGATAGCCTCCCGTACATTGCCCAGTGCAAGCTGTTGAACCACCTCCTTGAGTTCGGGATCTTTCTGCCGCACGATCTCTTCCAGTTTTAGAGTTTTCATGCCAGCATCTTGCAGTTGTGCAAACGGACGCCCAGCCTCGACCGCTTCATGCTGCCGCCGATCTCCGACCAACAAGACTCGATCATTCGGACGCAGCCGCTCGATGAATTCATGCAGTTGCCGAGTGGAAGCGAGTGAAGACTCGTCGATCACGTAGAGCCGTTTCTCACCCGTGTCAGCCTGCTGCCCGCTTACCAAATGTTTCTGTAGAGTCGAAGTCTCGATGCCAGCTTCGCCAAGCTTCTGCGCTGCACGGGAGGTTGGGGCAAACCCTTTGACCCAGTAGCCGTCGAGCTCTGCGCCTTCGCGAATCACCGTCAGCGTGGTGGTCTTGCCCGCGCCGGCAACACCATCCAGACCCACGATCTTTTCCCGCGAGAGAAGAATCTCGTCGACCGCTTGGAGCTGCGAAGGATTCAATTCTGGATGACGGTCTTCGGTAGCAATACGTACCGTGGGCGAAACCAGCATTGGATCGCCATAATCCCATCGGTTGCCTTCCAACATTCGTGCCACGATCTCGCGTTCCATCCCGGCCATAACTCTCGTCGTGTACTGTCTGCGTGAGCCAATCTGCGAGAGTTCCTGGAACTCTCCCGTGTTGATTCTGCGCTGGAACTCGTGCCGGATGCTGGTGTAGGTGCTTTCTCCCATGCTCCGTGCCAGAGCTGTTTCCAAGATTGCACGACCATCTTGCACCGCTGAGCGCTCGAAGACCTGATCGCGTGCCCAAGTCACCGCGCTTTGCGCCTGAGCCTTAATCTCCGGCATTCCCTGGTGACCGTGTTGGCGAGCGTGGGCCACGACCCGATCGGCCTGATTTCCGTGCTGTGCTGCCAGTTGGCGGTGTCGCTGCAATACCTCGCCCTGGGACAAGAGTTCCTTCCGATCCCGCGTGTGATGGGCAGCGATCTGGGCTGCCGCTGCCCCGTCGATTCCTTGTTCGCGGAGATGATCTTTGATCTGTTCGCGCCGTGGGCTGGAGGCCTCCAAGTACTCTTTGGTGTAGCCACGGATCTCCGGCTGGCCATGCTTCCCGCGCTCCAGTTCATAGCCAAGCATTTGCAGCCGCATTGCCAGTTCGGATCGATAAACGGCAGTCACGTATCGCTGCGAAACAAAGAGTTCGTGGGGCTGGAGACTTCGCGTTGTTCCGTTCGCCTGCTCAGTTACGTTGAAGATGACAGCATGGGTGTGAAGCTGCGGGGCAGCGTAGCCATCGACGGGACGGGCAGTATCGTGTTCAAAAGTAGCAGCAACAAACTTGCCGGTGGTCTCCGGCGGGTGAACATTGCCGATACGGGCTTGTGTGTATCTTTCTAGTTCTCGAAGCGCTGTCCGGACGCTCTCGCGATGGGCGTCCCGGACTCGTTCATCCCCTCCCACAAGTGCCGTGAGGGACACTGACTTGGGGGCAGAAAATGTAGCGTCCCACCCGGCGCGATGCTCAGCGCTGGTGACTTCCTTACCGAATTTGCCCTCGTAGGTTCTCGAGACCTGGTGGCGAACAAGCTGATCGGCCATATGCGGATGCTGCCCTTCACTCAGCCGAGCGAAATGTACCGATTCCACGGCCCCGGCAAGCTTCCACTGCTGTGCGAGCTTGCCTTGCCATTCGCTGTGGCCCGGTTGATTGCGGCTCCAGTAGTTCTGTTTCTCGGAGGTAAACTCACGCTCGTGATATGTTCGCGCTTGGCTGGCCGAGAGCGGTTTAGAAATGGTTAGCATTACACAAACGCCTTATTTGTGGGCTCGGTTGGCATGGGTCAGTGCGAGGAAGTCGGCGAGGATTTTGTGTGCTTTCTGGAGCTTCATTGCGTCTGCTTGATCGCGGATTTTCACGATGGAATCGGGGAGCAATTGAATACCTTCAGATGCCGCCTTCGCATTTGAATGAAACAAATTCAGCAGTGTGTACCGTAAGGCCCAGAGCTCGGCAAGTAGCAATTCAATCGGATCGGCAGGACGTTGCCGCGCTGCTCGCAGCGCATTCTCGCGGAGCCATTCGGCGAGAGATTGGCCGGCGCTTTCCGCGGTGGCCTCGACCTCAGCCAGTTCTCCTGGAGTCAGGCGTGTAGCTATCGTTTTGGTGCGAAAGCCGGGCCTAGTCTCATCTCTTAGAGGTGCATCGCTCCGAGTCGGAAAAGGAAGTTCGGGAGTACTCATGGGAAATCCTATTCATAGTTCATGGAAAATGGTCCGCCAGTAGCCGTGTTGCGACAGTTTGAGAACCGCTTGCGGGTCAACATGTTTACGCCAGGTGGACTTAGGGGTGCTCTTTCGTTTACGAACGTAAACACGAGGGGAGTGCGAGCGCTCCTACGCGAAGCAAAATACTCATCTAAAACAAGTTCACGCCCGTAAACATTTCGACGCTCGCGAGCGCTCCGCAGTTCCCAAATTGGGGGTGACGTGTCCATAATTCTTCCGGTGCGAAGCACCGCGCCTTTCACAGTTCCCCATACTCAAGAGCCAAGGCATCCCAAATGCGGCGTACTTGTGGATCCTGCCACGCGCGTCGAAACAGCTTCTTGATGGACTGCCAGTCGTTGCTACGAAAGTTAAACGTAATTCCGTTGTCACGAGCGCGGAAATTCACGCCGACCGCATCTTTCTCGTCAGCCACCGTATAGGCGAGAAAATAGCGGCCATTCCACGCGATCAGCACCCGCTTTACATCCAGCCGTTCCAGGATCGTCTTGAATTCCGAAATCTTTGGGTATCCCTCCACCGGATAAAGCGGCGAAAGTATTCCAGGGAGGTACAGCCAAACGGAAAAACCTTCTCTCGGCGAGCGCACGAATTCGAGCCGGTAGTCGCCTTCTTCAAATCTTGGTAATGGCGGATTCAATGGCGCGTCGATTTCACTCGCCGAAGAATTCGGATCTTGCAAGGGTTGCATGTGCAGGAAATAGTGGCCGCGAGCGCATACCCGCCACAGGATCGGCCAGTACGGGCGAAGCGCCTCGTTCAACTTTTCGACATTCGGGAATTCCAGTTCGTCGAGGAGAAAGTAAAGGTTCCGGCCGACAAATGTCGGTCTCTGCCGCTCTTCTGTCGGGCTCTCCAACATTCGAATCGTGCGGGTTACTGCTCGTCGCACATCGTCGCTTCCGATCTCCTCCGGCTTCTTCGCTTCGGCTTGCCGATCTGGTGGGAGATGTGCGACGAAAAAGGAGTCCAAATGCGTTTTGTTCTGTTTGCGAAGGAGTCCGTAAACCGCCTGGAATGCGGCGAGGATTCCGGCAAGAGATTCATAGGAAATCTCCGTCTGTGCAGTGTCGCCAAATCCCTCTGTCCCCTGCAGACAGTAATAGGCGATCAAGGTCCATTCCGCCCGCGAAAGTAGCAGCTTTGAGCCAGCTTTTCGGCGGATATTCAGTAGAGAATCCGTCGGCTCTGTGAGCATACTTACCAGCTCAAGTCGCTCTTCTTTCGAGGATTCAAGGAGTTGCTTTGCCGCCTCCGATGTGGAGACCGGTTCGCCGCTCTTCATAGACATGAGTACCTTCAGAGCTTCGAGCCTTGAACGCAGCGCATCGGAAATGCGAATGGAGATGACAGGTTGCTGTGCCAGTGCTGACTTCTCAGCGACAACGGGCTTCGTGCTCAAATTTTCTCCTCGTGTGTAACGTTACATATTGACTATATGTGTACATCTGCGATAGCGTCAAGAGCAATTCAGCCAGGAGTAGTCCGCCATGGTCCAGCCAAATCGAATACGAAAATTCCCGGACCCACATTTCGAAGACACAGGATGGGACACAAACAACCGGAAGCCCAGCAAACGGTCCTCGTCTTATCAAGGTCCACCCGCTCTCGAACCCTTTGTAGAAGCCAGCGCGGCGGGAGAATTCCTCAACTACTCTTCTCGAACAATCAAACAGATGGCGCGAGAGGGAAGAATCCCCGCCCATCCGTTCGGTACAGGCACTCGCAAGAGATGGTACTTCCTCATTTCAGAGCTTGCGGAACATCTTCGGGGTCAGGTAAATTCCGCTCATGGAGAAGCTGGTCGTGACAGGACGCAGAGGAGGGTCATTTGAGTCACGATCAATCGAAGCCTGTCCGCTACAACCGCGGCATGCTTCGCAAAGAGAAAAGAGCAATCGGAATGGTGTGGGTGTTTCGCTGGAGCGAGGAAGTGAACGGACAGCGGCGCCAGCACAAAGTTGTCATCGGCACAACAAAGCGATTCCCTACCGAGGCGGCAGCCAACAAGGAGGCCGATCGGCTACGATGGCGGCTCAACGAAAACAAAGAGTACTTGAGCCTGAAGTCGATTTCGTTTGGGGAACTCATCAACCACTACGTGGACCACGAGCTTCCACGTTTGTCGAAATCTGCTCGGAAGGGAAACCGGTCGTACATCAAGAACTGGATCGAACCGAATTGGCACGGTCATATTGCCTGCAGCATGAAGACCATGCAGATTCAGGAATGGTTGGACAAGATCCAGCGCCCGGACGGAACCAAGCTGAAGATCAAGAATGTGCTATCGGCGATTTTCTCGCACGGGGTCCGCTGGGAGTTAGTACAACGCAATCCAGTCTGTGGCCAAGGTGGAAGTCCGGGACATCGCGGTGCTTCTACGGGGGTTCGCCAAAGGAACAGAGTATCAATCCGGCGTGTTGCACTTGGGCCAGATGTCGTCCGTCAAACTCTGGAGCAATTGCCGCTACGGGAGGCTACGATGGCTCTCGTAGATGCAGTCACGGCTCTACGCGCATCAGAGTTGATCGCATTGAAGTGGAGGAACGTCGGGTGGGGGACGGGAATACTTCAGTCCGAATTCGCATTAGTCGAAGGGGAACTGAAGGAAACCAAGAGCAGGAACAATCCCCTGCCTCTTGCCGAGTCCGTTCTACAGGTACTTCGTCTTTGGCGCGAAAACACGGCCTATCGATCGGACGACGATTGGATTTTTGCCAGCCCGCACTATCATGGCAAGACTCCATACACCTATCAAATTCTCTTCCGACGACACATTCGTCCCGTGATCGAGAAAGTTGCTGGAATCAAGAGCAGCAAGGAAGCGCCGATCGGATGGCACACACTGCGCCGATCGTTAGCAACGTTGCTGATTTCAAACGGGGAGAATGTGAAGGTCGCACAGTCACAACTCCGTCATACAACCCCAAAGATTACCCTGGAACTCTACGCACAGGCCGTTTCAGCCGATCAGCAGGACGCGCACGAGAAGGTCGTTCAGATGATGCTTCCTGCGGCGTTCTCAGAGAAATTAAAGGCGAGGACCGTTACCGCAACGGCGTAGAAAGTAGAGTTCGGCTTGTTCTGGGTGTCCGGGGGTGCCCGAACTCAACCCTGTCGAAATCCGCTAAGTATTTTGGAATCTTGGTGAGCGCGGCAGGACTCGAACCTGCGACCCATGCCTTAAAAGGGCATTGCTCTACCACCTGAGCTACGCGCCCACATCTTTTGAATGTAACACATTCAGTCGCAGCGATTAAACGATGCTGGCCGCTCCCAATATCGCGTCCGATTGCGTCACGCATACTGCTGCCTCAGGTTCACCCATCAAAACTATGTCCTTGTGGCTCTCCAGATTGTAGATTTAGGCACTCAAGGAAGGTGGAACTGCATCATCATCGACTCCGAACTGCGACGGCTGCGGTCCCATCGTGAACTCAATAGTGCCGCCATTTGCGATATCGGCATGGCGAAACCAGAGATTCTGGTGGGGCTTGCCGTTCAGGCTCACTGATTGGATGTAGCATCGCCGGGCGAACCGCGTTTAGCCTCGATTTTCAGTTTCTTTCCTCCGCCCAGCTCCACCTCGGCATGATCGAACAAAGGTGTCCCGAACACGTAATTGCCGCTCACGGGATCTACCGGATAAAAGCCGAGAGAACTGATGACGTACCATGCCGACATCTGCCCGCAATCTTCGTTTCCTGCGAGCCCATCGGGCTGATCGTCGTATTCCATCTCAAGCAGGCTGCGAACGCGTGCCTGGGTCTTGTGCGGCACCCACATAGCAATACAGATACGCCATGTGATGGCAGGGCTCGTTGCCATGCGCGTACTGTCCGACCATGCCGGCGATATCGGGAGGCGCATCCGGAGGGAGCTGAGAGTTCGTCGTGAATAATGTCATCCAGTTTCCGATAAACGCTTTTGTGCCGCCGAAAAGTTTCATGTATCCCGTCGGGATCGTGCTGAATGGAAAATGTCGTCTCCCAAGGGTCGGATTCCGTGTAGTCGCGCCACTTCTTTCGAGTATCCCATCTCGGTCGGGCTGAACGGCTCAGACCATTGCCCGGTCTCCAGGCGCGGGTGCATGAATGCCGTGCTGCCGGATCGAACAGATTCTTGTAATTCTTGGAGCGCTCGATCAGGAGCTTGTAATCTGTCCTCGCCCCGACAGCCCTAGCCATATGCGCGACCGCCCAGTCGTCGTAGACGTACTCCATCGTCTTGCTTACGGATTCCTCTTCTTTGTCGCATGGGATGTATCCGAGTTTGCGGTAATAGCCGAGGCCGCGATAGTCGTCATCCATGGCGCGTCGCCGAAGCGGCAGGATAGACCTTGCTGAAATCAATTCCTTTGAAGCCTTTGACCGCTTCCGCATACAACGAACTCGAGTGATAGCCCGTCATGCAGAATGTCTCTTTTCCCTGCAGCGGCCAGATCGGCACTCCCGCCGGACTCTCTACGGCCATACGGATCAGGCAATTCACAAAATCCGGGACGCGCTCGCTGGAAGATCGTGTACATCGGGATGCGCCGCTCGGTACGTGTCCCACAGCGAGAAGGTGCTGTAATTGTGCGCGCCGGCGGGAAACTGGTGAACCTTACCGTCCATGCCCCGATACTGCCCGTCAACATCGTCAAAGAGTGTCGGAGCGACCATCATGTGGTAAAGCGCGGTATAGAAGATCTTCCTGTGCCGCAGATTCGTGGTCTCGATCTTGATGCTCGAAAGCTGCTGCGTTCCACGTTTCGTGCGCGGCGCGCCGCACTTTCTCGAAATCCCATGCAGGAATTTCAGCGCGCACATTCTTCCGCGCACCTTCGGCGCTGACGCCGGAGAAGCCCGGTCTTCACCAGGATTGTCTTCCTTCTCGTTGTCTCGAAGATGCATGAGGCATTTGAGTGTGGTTCCCTTTGGCCTCGCTGGAGACTCTGATCCGAGCGGCTTGTCGTCCGAAACAATCTCAAACGTCGGCGAACGGCTTCGAGAACTGCATCGCAAAGTAAATTTCGCGACCCGGAGCCCATCCCTTCATGCTGCGACCGCCGACAATCGTGTCAGTTGCCCACGATCTTGAGATACGCCCATAATCATCGGCGTATTCCAGTACGCATGAACCAGGTCGAGGATGAAGTGGCTGCTGTCGCTCTTGCGGAAACGTGTAGCGATGAATCCCGGCGCGCTCCGTCGCACTCAACTCTGCGCGAATGTCATAGTCCCGCAGCATCACCGAGTAATAGCCCGGCTCCGCGATCTCTTCCTCGTGGCTGAAACGCGACCGGTATCCTTCGCCGGGATTCTGGCGCGCTCCGGGCATCCAGCTTCGCCGGACCGGTTCCGGGCATCAAGAGGAAATCGAGCATGTCCGACGCGCCCGTTCCGCTCAGATGCGTGTGGCTGAATCCCATGATCGAACTGTCGGAGTAGTGATATCCCGAGCACCAGTCCCAGCCGTCGTTGTACGTGTCCGGACTGAGTTGCACCATCCCGAATGGGACCGTCGCTCCGGGATAGGTGTGACCGTGGCCACCGGTGCCGATGGCGATCTTCACGAATTTTGTGAAATCTTCTCCGCCGGCTTTGATCGCCGAATGCGCTACTGTTGGTTCCACCGGCGCCAGGGATGTGCTCCCAAACAAGCGTGCCACCGGCAAAGCGGACAGGGCCGCAACAAACTTCCGTCTCGAGATCATCTACACCTCATAGGAATCAGGCTGACGCGAATTTCACTCGTGTAATCGAATTCATGCGTCGAACTTTGGGATTGTACTTGATGCAACTGATCTCGCGTGTACTCGCAAGCTTTGCGAACTGATAACCGTAAGTACCGAAAGCAACTTTTTCGGGCTCGCCGCATCAAGAAGGTATGCCCGAGCCGCGAATCCTCGACAATATGGTATTGCATCGCTTCGAACTCAAGCAGGGCGACGAGACTGCATTTATCCTCTACACAAGAACGCCAGGTTCGTTGCGCCTGGTTCATACAGAGGTGCCCGCCGCGCTTCAGGGCAAAGGCGTCGGCTCCGATCTAGTAAGAAGCGTACTTCGCCTGGCGGACGAACAGGGACTCACGGTGATTCCCTCCTGTCCGTTTGTTGCCGACTATTTGAAACGACATCGTGAATATCTTCCGATCATCGACGCAGACCACAGGCGCATGATTGAAAGCGGCGATGGATTTGCATCTGCTCGCACAAACGACGACTATAAAGAAACGCAGTAGCTGCCTATGAAGCGCTCCGGCACCGCCGACCTCCCGCTCCACGGCGGACGTGTACCCGCCTGGCTTGCCAATCGCATGACGGACCTCGGCACGGCGATTGCAGAACAGATCGTCCTCAACTACGGACGGTCGGAATTTCTAGCGCGACTCAGCGATCCGTTCTGGTTCCAGGCCTACGGCGCAGTCATGGGCATGGACTGGCACTCTTCCGGAATCACGACATCGGTGATGGGTGCGCTAAAACGCGGACTCAATCCACGTTTCAACGACCTCGGCCTGATGGTCTGCGGCGGTCGCGGACGCCACTCCCGCCGCACCCCCGACGAACTCCGCGAATTATCGTCGCACACGGGCCTCGATGGCGAATCTCTCGCTCGCACCAGTCGCCTCACCGCCCGCATCGACAACAATGCCGTTGCCGACGGTTTTCAACTCTATCTTCATTCGTTTGTGATTACCGGCTCAGGCGAATGGGCGGTCGTGCAGCAAGGAATGAACCCGGCCAACAATCTCGCCCGCCGCTATCACTGGCACTCAGCTACGGTGCGCGACTTCGTTTCCAATCCCCACGCCGCAATCGTCGGCGAGCCGCAAGGAGAGATTCTCAACCTGGTCGACGCTCGCGCCAAGCAGGCGCAAACCGTCCTGCTCACCATGGCGCACGAGCCAATCATGAGCACGCTGGATGAAGCTCGCAAGCTGATCATGCCGGCCCATCATGACGTTCGCGCCGAAGATGTCGACCTCAAACGCCTCGGCGCAGTTCTCGCCGTCGCGCACGAGTCGGATCTCCGGGACTTCGCTTCGATGCTCCTGTTGGAAGGACTCGGCCCGCGCACGCTGCAATCCCTTGCCTTGATCGCAGAGGTCGTTCACGGCGCTCCGACGCGTTTCACCGACCCCGCGCGCTTCTCCTTCGCCCACGGAGGTAAAGACGGGCATCCTTTCCCCGTTCCGCTCAAAACCTACGACGAATCTCTGGGTGTGCTCCGCCGCTCTCTGGAATCGGCGCGCTTGGGGAACACGGAAAAGATGAAAGGCTTCCGCCGCCTCGATCGCCTCACCCGGGCAGTGGAAGAAAATCGCCAGCCCGTAGCCGACTTCAAATCAACGATCGATCATGAACGGACAATCTCGAAATCAATTGGTGGACGCACCATCTTCGACCACAAGCCCCGCCACCGGAAGAACACACAGTTGAATCTTTTTGCGGATTGAACAGCTACCCTGACAACTCAACCGGCCGCGAGAAGACGGCATTCATTGGCCCAGCGCAAACTGCGCCACCCTTAGCGTTTTTTGCGAAGGGTGGGCTCCCCGATCGTTAATTCGTGGAATTGGGCGCGATCACTTCCGCGTCGGACTGACGCACTCCAATTCCATATCGGCCTCAATCGCCGCCTGACCCTTCACACCTTGCGGAGTAATTCCCTGCGCCACGCCCTCCGACCCGATGCAGCGCGAGATCCGTGTCAGCGAGTAGTTCGATCCCAATGCAGAGTAGAAGATCGCGCCCTGCGCAGCGGAGTTATTGAGCCCGTTGTCGCACACCCATCCCGAAATTGACGTCGCAAAGGCCAGCTTCGGTGTGATGGGCTGCACGATGCTCTGGTCCAGCCACGAAGTATTCGCGGTTGCATTCGTCGGCAACGGCGGCTGGCAGCTTTGTCCGGTGAGAGTGGATACCTGCGTGATGAATTGGTCCACGTACTGCGGCGCATTCGTGAATGGCGTTCCATTCGTAGGCATCACAGTCACGGTCCGCGCGTCCGGCACCTCGCAACCTGCTTTGAGATCCGACATGACCGGGCCCGACAACAGTTCAACGTGGTTCAGTTTCTGATCCATCCCATACCACGACATGGAGTACGCTACTTCCGAACTGCCCGCGCTGAAGCCCTGTGCGCAGAATGCTCCGGTACTTTTTGACGAAAGATAGTTCAGCAATGTCGCTCCGCGGCATGCCGAGGCCAAGATGTTTGGCGCTTTCTGGTTCATGTCCCATCCACCCTGATCCCATTGTGTGTCGATTACAGCGTAGCCGGCATTGTGATAGTCGGTAACAAAGCCTGCTCCGGTCGGGCGCGTTCCTCCGCCGCCCCCAAATACCACGATGGTGCCTGCCTTACCTGAGAGGGTCCCTGTTGTCACGCCGAGATCGGCGACACCCGCACATCCGTGAATCGTCAGGTGCTGGCAACTGGAACCGGTGGCGAAGCCGGTCGGGCAAGCCATATTCTGAACGTTGGTGACACTTCCTAATTGCCGCGTTTGTGCATTTGCTGCTAATCCAAGGAACAGACTGACTATGACAGTAAGAAAAATAGTGCGTAGTTGCATTTCACATTCCTCTCTTCTTCTTGATTGATTTCGAAGCCCTGAGAACACTTGACGGTGCGCACACACGAAGCGAGCAATCTCTATTCGTATGTGAATTCAGGGCCTCAGTACTGCGTCACAACTTGATGGAGATGTCGTGCAGATTGCCTAATTTCTGCTCGATCCCGACGGGTGGCGTATGCGGATTGAAGCAGTGAAACTGCAGTCCTCTGATGAAAGTATTTCACTTTAGGTTGCGAAGTCGCGAACTAGTTAGTTCTAGTCCCGCTGATTTCTCGGCCCTTTCGTTCGATTTGGGAACCCGCTAGAAACCAATCGTGTCCTTGTTGCGTTCTCACAGCAAAGCTGAATTGCTTGTTTCAGCTTCTTTCCGGCGCGACTCTGCGGATCTTCGGCGTTACGGCGGTGATCTTCTTCACCGCGGTAATAACACCCCTCGTTCACCTCCGGGTTACGCACTGCACCTTCATGTCCGCCTCAATGGCCACCAGACCATTCGCACCTTGTGGCGTGATTCCCTGCGGCACGCCCTCGGATCCCAGGCATCCCGAAATTCTGGTCAGCGAATGATTCGACCCCAAAGCGGAATAGAAGATCGCTCCTTGTGCAGCCGAGTTGTTCAATCCGTTGTCGCACAACCATCCAGAAACTGACGTCGCAAAGGACAACTTCGGAGTTGTGGGCTGCACGATGCTCTGCTCCAGCCAGGAAGAACTTGCGGTCGACGGCGTCGGTGTTGATGGCTGGCACGCTTGCCCGGTAAAGTGTGTCACCGTGGGTATGAACTGATTCACGTACTGCGGTGCGTTCATGTAGGGCGCACCATTCGTGGGAATCACACTTACAGGACGCACATCTGGCACCTCGCATCCCTGATTCAGATCCGACAGGACCGGCCCCGAAAGCAATTCGACATTCGTCAGTTTCGTATCCAATCCGTACCAGGACATGGCGTATGCGATTTCAGCACTACCCGCGCTGCTCCCCTGAGCGCAAAACGGCGCCGTCGACCTCGAAGCAAGAAAGTTCAACAATGTCGCTCCGCGGCAGGATGCTGCCAGCAGATTTGAAGTGGTTCCCGTAACTTCCCATCCCGGTAGATCCCAATCCGTGTCAATCACCGTGTATCCGGCCCTGTGATAATCATTTGCAAACGAGCCTCCGGTGGGCCGCGTTCCCGTCGCTCCCGTAAACAGCACGATCGTGCCCAACTTCCCCGGCAACGTTCCGGTCGTCACTCCAATATCGCGGACGTTCGGACATCCATGAATCATCAGATGCTGACAACTCGATCCGGGGGAAAAGCTGCTGGGGCACGATACAGTTTGAACGTTCGCAACCGTTCCAAGCGGGAGCGTCTGCGCGTGTGCCGCTTTGCTCATCACCAGACTGACCGCAATGAAGAGAAAAAGACTGCGTAGCTGCAGGTGAAATCCCCTCGTCTATCAGGCGAGCAAAGTTCGCGGAAGAAACTCACCGCACTCGCTGGATTGAATTGATCCTAGGGTGCACACGAGCTATGCAGTGTCAGGCTTACGTCACAAGTTTGTAGATTTTTTTGTGTTGTGCGCGTACGTACACAACAGTCAGCAAGAAGAAGAGGAAATGCAAAACAATGAAACAACCTTGCTCTCAAATGTATCGTCCAAACACAGTTTCCGTCATTTTGTGCTGGTCGAAGGTTCCGCATACTTTCGGCATGGCAGAATGTCTTCTTCCGATTGTTACAATCGTGCGTCGTAGAAGAGGACCCCATGCGAATCTCTTTGCTCGCGGTTGTTCTAGCGCTATGCTCTCTTCCTGCTGCTGCACAACTTGACGACATTCTCAAGAAAGCGGACGCCGCCCTCGCACATCGCGACACTTCCGGCCTCACTGACGACAAAATTACTGCGGGTCTCAAGCAAGCTCTGCAGGTGAGCACGGGAAAAGCAGTCGCGCTCACCGGGCGCCCTGATGGATTCTTGAAAAATGAAGCGATTCGCATCCCACTTCCCCCCAGATTGCAGACCGTCGGCAGGGGAATGCGACTGCTCGGGATGGGCAGCACGGTTGACGATCTTGAGATCGGAATGAATCGCGCTGCTGAACAGGCAACTCCGCAAGCCAAGCAGATCTTTCTCGCGGCACTCCGCAAGATGACGTTCGATGATGCTCGCCACATCCTGACCGGCAACAACACGGCCGCAACCGATTACTTCAGGCGCACAAGTTCCGCGGATCTCACGACCGCGTTCACTCCCATCGTCCATGCCTCCATGCAAAAGGTCGGAGTCGTGCAGCAGTACGATCGTCTGCTCCAGACAGCTCCGGGCGGCAACTCTCTCGCAAAGGAATTCGATCTTGATAATTACGTGGTCGGGAAAACTCTCGATGGCTTGTTCTACATGCTGGGGCAGCAGGAAACTAAGATCCGCAAGGATCCTGCCGCTCAGACTACAGCACTTTTGAAGGAAGTCTTTGGCAGAAAATGAACTAGTGCGGGCGGAACTGATGAGAAGGCAAACGGCGGGCGTGGTGCTGGATTTCCATCCCCGAATGCCAGAACCAACCCGACCCTTTTCGGTCCTTCTTACAACCTTACAACTTCCTTGCGACGCAACGCATCTTGTAACTACTGGAGTCTCTCTGGCATCTCGTAGTCCGATATATTAAAATTGACATATTCGGCAGCGGTCGGCACGGCCCGTTTTTTCGACAGTCGCAGTGTCGGCAGGCACTTCACTTTGCGTAATCTGGCGATTTTCACTCCGATCCCGGACCAGAGCGTCACGAAGCGATACATCCTCGCGTTTCTCACGGGGATCTTGGCCATACTACTGCGCTGGGTTCTCGACCCGGTTCTCGGGCACGTCGCGTTTTACGTAACCATCTATATCTCAATCGCTTATTGTGCGTTCCTCTGCGGGTATGCTCCTGCAATCGTGAGCGGTGTAGTGGGATTCATCGGAGTCTTCTACTGGTTCGTCGACCCTCGTGGTGCCCTACTTTTTAATCGCCAAGATCTTCACGGCATAATCGGATGCTTTTTGGTAAGCGCCGTCTTGATCATTCTCGGTGAAACCAATCGCCGCAAGCAGTCGCGTCTGAACCAGTCGATCGTTGCACTCACCAACGAAGCCAATTCTCGCCAGCGGGCTGAAACCGCGCTGCGCGTAGCTCACGATGAACTCGAACAGAGAGTAATCGAGCGTACGGCAGAACTCTCGGAAGCCCTCGTGCGCTTGGAATGTGAAATCTCAGTTCGTGAGAAGGCTGAACTGCATCTTAGACGTCTCTCGCTGCGGCTTATGACCCTTCAAGACGAGGAGCGACGGCGAATTGCGCGCGACCTGCACGACTCCGCGGGTCAGACTCTCGCCGCCATTAAGATGTCCATCGCTCTGATCCGCCAAATCGAGGGCGCCCCGGCGGGATTGGAAGCTTTGATCGACGATCTCAATGCCCTGGCCGACGAAGCGTTGCAGGAAGTGCGGACAACCTCGTACCTGTTGCATCCTCCGCTGCTCGATGAAGCGGGAATTGCATCGGCAACCCGTTGGTTTGTCGAAGGCTTCGCCCGGCGCAGCGGGATCGATATGCAATGTGAGATCCCGGATAAGTTGGAGCGCCTTCCACGCGAATGCGAACTGGTTCTCTTTCGCGTGCTGCAGGAGAGCCTGACTAATGTCCACCGGCATTCAGAGGCCACGGCCGCCACTGTCCGACTCTTCCGCCAAGCCAGCGAGCTTCATCTCGAGATCTCGGATAATGGGACAGGATTCTCTGAAGAATCCCTTCGCAAGCTGGAGGGCACCAACAACAAATCCGGAGTTGGCATTTCAGGGATGCGGGAACGCGTACGCGAATTAAACGGAACGTTCGAAGTCTCTTCTCTTCAGCCCGGCACTGCGATCCGGGTTACGCTTCCGGCGACTATCCTGCAGAACGTCTCTATATCTGAAAACGCGGTGAAAGTAGCATCCTGACGCCTGGCTCAGCCGAATGTCCGCCACGGGTATTAATACCGCCACACTTTTTTGGTTACCTGCGTACAATTCCTTCCATCTTTCTGTTTCCAGAAGCCCCGTGCCTCTAATAAAATTAGCCTTCGCAACATTCATCCAGATGGAAAACTTAATCTTTTGCCTTATTGTGCAGTTAAACCTGATCTTTGGAATCGCGGGACTGGTGTGGCCTGACAGGTTCATGCGATTGTATGGCGTGCTGATGTTCCCCTGGCCTGCGAGTCACCGCGCCATCAGGACACACGGAATTGTCGCTATCGCTGGATATGTCATGGTTCTGGCGAAGCTCGTCTTGAGCGCGTGAGATCCATCTGTAAGATTTCCTACAGGATTCCCCCGATTCTCTTGACTGCCGGTCTGCGTAGAATTGTTTTCAGGCAAGACAAATTTCGATTCGCAAGAAGGCGGTCATAGGCTAGCGCCGGTGGTTCACCGGGATTCGGGCTTTCTCGACCGCCTTAGCTGTTTCTGCTCGCGGTAGCCTCCACAATACTGCTCTCGTCTTTATCCACACTGCTCGCCTCTTTATCCCCGAAAAGATTGGTGACTTGGATCATTGCGCGTGATCTCTTCGAAGCATAGCGTTCGTGTCTGATCGGAGACCTCATGACTGTCAATGCCGAGTTGGACCACGTGTCGGAGGTTCTTCCTTCGGCACCCTGCGCGGCGAATTCCCCATCGCAGTTGCAAGCTCGAATAGCCGAAAAACGGCTTTCCTGGTTGGGCCCAATGGTTGTGCTTCCCGCGCGAATCGTTCTCATGCTGCTGGCGCAGGCGCTGGTCGCAGCGATCTTCCTACTGTTGCGACGTACGGGGCATCCCTGGCTTGCGGCTGCGCCATGGTGGACCGTCTATGCCACGCTCATCGATATGGGCTGCCTGGCGCTTCTGTGGAAGTATGCGCGTCGCGAAGGGACGACAATCCGAGATCTGGTTGGTCCGATCCGCCTTCGATATGGAAGAGACATTCTTCTTGGCATCGGATGCTTCCTGCTAATATTCCCTCTGTTCGTCCTGGGAGGACTGCTCAGCTGCCGCCTGATTTACGGCGCTTATCAAGTCAACGCATTTCCGGGAATTCTTGGAGGACGCGTCCTGCCTTTTTGGGCGGTGATCTATAGCCGCTTCTTGTGGTGGATCATCTGGTCGCCCACCGAGGAGATTACCTACAACGGATACCTGCTGCCTCGAGTTCAGGCGTTGTCACACCGGACGTGGGTTGCAGTGGTAATCGTTGGATTGGTATGGGCAATCCAACACAGCTTCTTGCCTTTTATTCCGGAGTGGCGCAATTTCATCTGGCGATTTCTTGCATTTATCCCAGGCATCGTGGCGATGATGCTGATCTATTTGCGCATCCGCCGCCTCGCTCCATTGATCCTGGCGCATTGGGCGATGGACATCATTGCCACGATGATGACCCTGCAATAGTGTTCTGCTTTTCGTTGCTCCAGGTAGCAAAAATCAGCGCTTCCAGTGCGGGACGGTTTGTCGGTTTGCTATCAGGACCCAAGCGCCGTTTTGTTTTTCCCAGACGGCAACGATCGGGCCGCCAAGTTGGCGGGATTCATCCCGCGTACAGTGCTGATATCGGTCACCTCGCCCGACAATCGGTCCGGCACTGAATTCGTAGTCCACGCGGTAGGTCACGCCGCAATCCTTGCACTTGAATTCCGTACGGGCATAAGGACGAACTTCAACATCGACAACGCTACTCATCGTAAATAGGCCTCCGCTGACTCTGAAACCTACGTTAGAGGCGGCGAGACACGGCGTCCGTGATTTGGATCACTGCGCTGTGTGGCGAGACTTGAGGTTTTGAAACAATGCGCAGTTGCAAAAAGGCGAACGGAACGCAAGTCTGGCGAGAGACAACTGGATTTTGGTGCCAATCTGCTTGAGGTCACTGCCGAGGTACTTCCAACTGTTTTTCAATCCCACTCGCACGAAAATGCCTGATATCGTTTTCCCGGAGCCTCGCATGACCCACGCCCAACTAGTCGAACGCGCTGTCCGTTGGCTCCGCTACTATCGCTGCGGCGTGGTTCTCTCCGAACAGGCCTGCAGCAGTGGAGAAATGCCCGACGCCATTGGATGGAAGCAAGCCTGCCACTCCGTCCTCGTCGAATGCAAGGTAACTCGCGCTGACTTCCTCGCCGACCGCGCCAAGCCCTTCCGCCAGAAACCAGAGGAAGGTGTCGGCAGCGAGCGGTTCTACCTGGCTGCTCCGGGCCTCATCAAGGTCGATGAACTCCCCACAGGCTGGGGCCTCCTTGAAATCCGCCGGGGCCGCGTTGAAATAATCCATGCCTCGGCAAAGAATCTCCGTACCGCCACCGGGTTCCGGTACGAGATGAACCTGCTCCTGGCCAGCCTCCGCCGCGTAGAAGTCCGTATCGAGCCCCAGAGCATCACGGACTTCCTCAAGTGGAAGAACCGCATGGCCGAATATAATCGAGGAACCCTGCCCGAAGGCCTGACATCAATAGACGAAGAAATGAATCAATTTTTGGCCAATGACCCCATCGTTTAGGTGTTCGTTTGTTGAATAGTACGTTCCCGATGTAACGAGCCCCTCTTCTCAAACGTACAATCGGTTGCCAGAGATACCTATGACGTTCACCGCAGTGCTCCTCGGACTGTTAATTGCAGGCAGCCCTTTTCTCTCCTCGGCTACCGCCCAGCACCAACACGCCGAACTTACCGAACAGTCAAGTCGGTACAGTGCACTTCCCAATCTCCTGCGATCCCGGCTTGCAAAAAACTTTCGAGCGCGGCGTTGCACTCCTGCACTCCTTCGCTTTCGAAACTGCCGAAGCGAGCTTTCGGCAGGTGGTGCAGCAAGATCCCCGCTGTGCGATGGCGCACTGGGGAATCGCAACCAGGACCTATCTACGAGCACCCTGCAAAAGACGACCCTCACCGCGGAGATGAGTACCTGCGCCGCATGGCGAAGCTCTACCACGACTATCCCGATGATCTCGAAGCGGCAGCGTTCTATGCTCTTGAACTCGAAGAATCCGATCCCGCCGATGACCCCACGCATGCGCAACGGAAGCAGGCCGCCGCAATTCTCGAGAAACTTTTTGTCATCGAGCCGAATCACCCCGGCGTCGCGCATTACCTCATTCACACCTACGACGTCCCGGGAATGGCGCAACTTGGCCTTCCCGCCGCTATGCGCAGATCGCTCCGGCAGCGCCCCACGCGTTGCATATGCCGTCGCACATCTTCGCCCGGCTCGGCATGTGGCAAGAGGACATCGACTCCAACCTCGCTTCCATCGCAGCCAGCCGCAATGCCTCCATCACTCACATGGGGGATCAGGGCCATCAGTATCACGCCATGGAATATCTCGTGTACGCGTACCTGCAGTCGGGACGTGAGGACGAAGCCGAGCGTGTCATCGACGGACTCAAAGACCTTCCCAGGATGAACAACATGTACGGCGCGGACTTCGATCCGAACCTCTCGGCGCAGGTCGAATATTCTGCTAGCTACGTAACGGAGTTGCGCAGGTGGAACGATGCCGTGAAGCTGCCTCTGCTCACGGACAATGAGGACGGCGACAGTTCGCTCACGTTCAAAGCGCGTGCCATTGGCGCGGCCCACCTCGGAGATTTAAAGACCGCCCGGCAGAACCTGCAGGCCATCCATGTCCTGCATGAGAGCCTGCTCAACAAGAAGAAAATGGTTCCAGCGAATGCCGTTGCGGATGATGCGGCCATCGTCACAGCCTGGATTGACCATGCCGAGGGAAATAATGATGAGGCGCTCCGATTGCTACAGCCCATCGTCCAAAAAGATGGAGGCCTCTTCGCCACCGACGGCGACGCCCCTGCGCACGAGATGATCGCGGACATGCTGGTGGATATGAACCGTCCGCAACAGGCGTTGACCGAATACGAAGCGGAATTGAAAGTCAGTCCCAACCGCTTCAATTCTCTCTACGGTGCAGGGCGCGCAGCGGAACTGGCAAAGCAACCCGAAAAAGCCAGTGGATACTACCGCCAACTCATAGCCAACTGCGCCAATGAACACTCCACCCGGCCGGAACTTGTCCTCGCGCGCGAATACGTTTCCTCGTCGGCCTCGAGGTGAACCTGGGTTGCGAGCAAAAGAAAACCGGGCTGGTTGGCCCGGCGTTTCCTGCGTCGAGTTGGATGCGGTTACATTCAGCACGGCGCGGCTGGCCGTCTCGTTTCTTCCGGGTCAGCCATAACTTGCTGCCCTAGACCTCAACAAATGTGCAATTTGCGTTCCAACGACCGCAATTCCGGCAAGGATGCGATAACTAGATGACTACTAAGAGGCTTATAAGGCGGTAGGCAGCCGCAGCTGACATGGACTTCACTTCGGTCGGCCCGGGAAATGAGCAAATCTTTTCACACCTTACTGAAGCACAAAAGGGAAATCGCAACCAGAACCTACATGTCCCGGCGCCCTTCCATGGCCTTGAGCATCGTGATCTCGTCGGTGTACTCGATATCGCTGCCGACCGGAATCCCCATCGCGATCCGCGTCACCTTCACTCCCGATCGCCGCAACTGCTGGGACAGATAAACCGCCGTTGCCTCTCCCTCCACCGTCGGATTCGTCGCCAAGATCACTTCATCGACATTACCCGACTCGACACGGGAGATCAGATTCGAAATCCGCAACTGCTCCGGTCCAATCCCGTGAAGGGGCGAAATCGCCCCGTGAAGAACGTGAAACGCACCGTTGAAGAACTTCGTCTTTTCGATCGCAGCAATGTTAGTCGGCTCTTCCACCACGCAGACCAGACGCTGGTTCCGCGTCGCGCTCGTGCAATACGCGCACGGATCCACGTCCGTGATGTTGTTGCACACCGAGCAGAGCCGCAGATTAGCTTTCACATCGCGCACGGCCACTGCGAGCGCCTCGGCATCCTCATCGCTGGAGCGCAGAATATGAAATGCTAGCCGTTGCGCGCTCTTCGCGCCCACTCCCGGCAGTTTCTTCAATTCGTCAATCAGCCGCGACATCGGCTCAGCAAATTTGGACATAAAGACAATTTAGCGATGGCGCCATTTGGTGATTAATGATTGTAAGAACCGGAAGCACCATTGTCGATGTTCGATCGCTCGATGACGCAATCACCAAATCACCCAATTACGGCAGCGTGTACTCCAACTCATACGAATGCTTCCCATCGGCCGCGATGACAATATTCATCTTTCCTGCAATCCCTTTCAACTGCCCAGTACCCGAATCCGGCACGATGTTGATGGTCAACTGCGGCACATTTTGGGTCATTGTCCCCATGTGCTGCAAGGCGAAACTTCCCTCGCGCCCTTTCAGCGTACCGGTCACGCGCTCAATCGCCACATACGCACCTGAGCCCTTCACGTCGGTACTTGCGGTCAGCATCTGCCCTTTTGCGGACGCATCCAAGTCTCCGTGATACTGCTTGTCGAGCGTGAACCGCCCGACTGACGTATCCCCGCCGGGATCCTCCTGCTTGACCACTTTGACATCAAACGGACCGGATGCATGATTCGTCACGGGAGCCTCTTTCTGCGGCGTCGCGCTCGGTGCTGCCGTCGATTGTGCCCGAACGGGAATCGCCGTCGTCATACACAAGAAGACGACTGCAGCAAGGATGCGCGCTGAAAAAATCATAGAATGTCCTGAAAGAATGCGTAGCTGATCACGCCAAAACCTAAAGCCCGGGAATATTCAGTCCGCCGAGCATGCCCCCGACCGTCGATTGCATCTGCGCATCGATCTTCCGCGCCGCTTCATTCACGGCCGCCAGCACCAGATCCTGCAGCATCTCGACATCTCCGGACTTCACTGCCTCCGGATCGATGCGCAGATTCAGCAACTGTTTCCGTCCATCCATCTTCGCGGTCACAGTGCCGCCCCCAGACGTGGCCTCAACCACCGTCTCCTGCATCTTTTTCTGCAGCGCATCATACTGCGCCTTCGCCTTCGACATCAGCTCTTGTAAATTGAATCCGCCCATAACACCTCAATGCCCAGGTTTCAATGTTTCAAGGTTTCCAAGTAAATGCCCGAATCCTCGACTTTAATTTTGAACCCTTGGAACTTTGAAACTTCTCGTCATCTCTTCTCCCGATAGTCAATCACCGTCCGGATCTCAGCCCCAAACTTCTCCTGCATCCGCCGCACCACTGGATCCTGTTCCGCCCGACCGCGTCCGCCCGGTCCCGGCGCCAGCTTCGGCGCCCCATTCTTCTTCTCCTGCGGATCAATCGTCGCCCCGGGGATCACCTTCAACTTCACCGCCCGCCCCAGCACTCCGCTCGCGGCAGCTATCGCCATCCGCTTCGCTTCGTTACTCATCGACATGTCGAGAATCGTTTGCGACTCGCCGATCTTAATCACCACCTCATTCCCTTGGATGCTCCATTCGCCCTCGGAGAGCATCGACACCAGGATCCGTTGATTGTTGTCACTCAGAGTCTGAAGCACCGCGCTCTGCAGCCGTCCAATATCGTCAGCAGCTCCAGGGGCGGCCGCCGGCATCTGTGCCGCACTCGCCGAACTTTCGCTGACAATCTCTTTCCGCTCAACAGGACTCACTTCCCGCTGCGTCGCGGGAGCGGCCGATCCCATAATGATCGGCTCCGGTTGGCTCGCCTGCGCCACAATCCGCGGCCCAGGCGGCGCCGCCGGACTAGAACCCGCATCTTCCTGCCGCGGAGTCCCTTTCCGCGCCGAGTCCGCCGCAAACGGAGAAACAAAATTTGGACGCGGCGCAGGAGCCTCCGGCCGACGCTCCGAACCCGGTCCGCTGCCCACAATCGCCGGACGCGTCGAAGCAGGTCTCTGACCTACACTAACGCTCGCCGGCGCCGAAGCCACGTCGCTCAGCAACTGCTCAATTGGAATCAATTTCTGGGCGTGCGCCATCTTCAGCAGTCCCAACTCCAGGTGGAACCGCTGTTCCTGTTTGTATCCCAGCTCGCCGTGGGTGCGCAGCATGATCTGGAGATGCCGCGTCAGATCCTCTTCTGCAAACATATCCGCCACCCGCACCACGCGTTCGCGTTCTTCGCTCGAAATCTGCAGCAGCGAAGAGTCTTTCCCCGCAATCTTTGCCACGGTCGCATTGCGCAAAAACCGCACCATCTGCCGCGCAAAATGTGTCGGACTATGTCCTTCGCTGATCAGATGATCAACGTGGCGCAAGATCTCTTCGCTCTTCGATTCCGAAACTGCTTGCATCACCTGCTCCAGAATGTGCGCAGGAGCCGCGCCCACCAGGTTCCGCACCGAATCCGCCGTCAGCCTCTCCGTGGACGATGCGATCGCCTGATCGAGTATCGACAGTGCATCGCGCATCGATCCGTCACCCGCCTCGGCCAGCAACGCCAGCGCGTCGTTATCCGCCTCGATCTTTTCCCGCGTCACCAGGTCGCGCAGTTGCCCCACGATGGCGTCGAACTTCACCGCGCGGAAACTGAAATGCTGGCACCGCGACCGGATCGTTTGTGGAATGTCTTCCGGCTGTGTCGTCGCTAGCATGAACACGATGTGGTCCGGAGGCTCTTCCAGCGTCTTCAGCAGCGCATTAAATGCCGCATCCGTAATCTGGTGCGCTTCGTCCAGAATGTAAATCTTGAACCGGTCCCGCGCCGGACGGTACCGCGCAGCCTCCCGCAACTCCCGGATTTCATCGATCCCGCGGTTCGTCGCCGCGTCAATCTCGATCACGTCCACGGAATTTCCCGCGCGAATCTCCACACAGGATTCGCACACCCCGCAAGGCTCCGGCACCGGATGATCCTTTGACCGGCAATTCAATGCCGCCGCCAGAATTCGCGCCACTGTCGTCTTCCCAATTCCGCGATGTCCCGAAAAGATGTACCCGTGCGCTGTCCTCCCCTGCTCAATCGCATTCTGCAGGGTGCGCGTCACGTGCTCCTGTCCAATGACCTCGGAGAATTTCTGCGGACGATATTTGCGGGCTAGAACGGTATAACTCATGAGAGCGAAGTCTCGATTATACGGGATCATCTCCCGCCGCAGGCACACCTCTGCCTTTCCCACGTTTCATCTTTGCTCTCTGGCGCACTTGCGCGTCCATCCCGCTAGCGGTACGCTGGTTTGGCCAAATCTTATGTGGAAAGCGGCGCGCACCTAGCCGCACAGGAGGCTCCCATGCAACTCAAACTGACCAGGCGCACCGTGGACGGCATCGTCGCCATCGAATGCAGCGGCCGGATTGTCTTCGGCGAAGAATCGTCCCTGCTGCGCGAAGAAGTGAAGAAAGCCATTCAAGATGGCGCCAAGCGCATCGTACTCAACCTCGGTGAAGTCAACTACATCGATTCCGGTGGGCTCGGAACTCTCGTCTCTCTGCACACAACTGCGCTCAACTCCGGAGCCAGCATCAAGCTGGCGAATCTCACAAAACGCGTCGGCGATCTGCTGCAAGTCACCAAACTGCTCACCGTATTCGAAGTCCACAACTCCGAGTATGATGCCCTCGAGGCCTTTCGCCAGGTAGCCTGATTGGGATAGCTCAATAGGTGCGGGTCAGCAAGGGTGGAGCATCAAGCGTGAATCGGCACGTGTGAAGCGGGTGCGCGGCCCGCTTCTTGCCCACACAGCGAATCTATTAATTGCAGCAGGCCCACTCTAGGGACTGAACACCTCGTCCGCCCCAGCCCCTCAGTCCCGGCATGAAAAAATCTCTCGCCAATCCCGACAAAATCGCCGCCATGCGCCTTCGCATCGAACGCGCCATCCGCTCCATCCCTCGCGGAAAAGTCTCGACCTACGGTGCCGTCGCCCGTGCCGCCGGATGTCCCGGAGCTGCGCGCCTCGTCGCCCGCGTCCTGCGCCGCAGTTACGGATTGCCCTGGCAGCGCGTCCTCGGGGCCGGCGGCGCCATCAAGCTGACCGGGGACAACGCCATCGAACAGCGCATCCGCCTCGAAGCCGAAGGCGTCCGTTTCCGCGGTCGCAAAGTTGACCTTAAGTCCTGCGAATGGCGCTTCCCCCGCTCCACGTGGTCAAGATCTTGAACCCTACTCCGTGTCGGCGCGTCACAAAATCAGGCAGAACGTTGCGAGCTGCCTGAATCCTCGTTCGCTTTCCCGGATGTGGAGGAAATTTCGCCCGCCTGTCCCCCCGGCAGCAACTCCCGCAGCGCCCAATCGATCCGCTCCACGCTGCGCTCTACAGCCGGCACCCGCGCCTTCTCGGGAGCATTCAATGTCGCATACAGAACCTGCAATTCATTGCGCACAAACGCATTCATGTCCCGGATTACGCGCACCTTCTCGGCCAGCATACGGCTGCGCTGTCTCTCGTACCCGTACACCACGACCGCCGCTGCGATCCCCAGCGAGATTTCATCCGCGAGGCGCCACGTAGGATGTCGATTGATCATTGCGTCGGATGCGTAACCGACCACAAACACCACAAGGAAGGCCACAACAGCAAGGGAAATCCGCTGTTTCACGGACGGAACAGTATCCATGGCTCAGCACCTCTGAGCTTTTGATGCAATCATACGCTTCACTCCCGCGCCCAGAAGTGCTTTGCTCGATACGTCCTCTACTTCTTGAATTGTGGATCGATCTCCACCTGGTACCCGGTCACCATCTTGTTCGTCTCATTCGCCATCCCGACGACCGCTATCAGTTCCTTGAACATCGCATCCGACATGCCCTTCTTCTGTGCCGATGCCGTATGCGATGCAATGCAGTAATGGCACTGATTGGTGACGCTGACCGCAACATAAATCAATTCCTTGGTCAGCGGATCCAGCGCCCCCGGCCCCATGATCTGCTTGATGTCCTCCCACGTCCGCTTCAACGTCGCCGGATCATGTGCAATCGCCTTCCAGAAGTTATTAATCCAGTCCGTCTTCCGCGTCGCCATGATGTCGTCATATACCGCCCGTACTTCCGGCGAAGCATCCTTATACTCGATCAGCCCCAGGGTCGACATGAATTCTCCGTTCTTCCTTCGTGAACCTTAAGTGTCCTTAGTGGTTTCTGCTTTTGAAACCTCGAAACTCGAAAACTGAATTTTCCTACTCCGGCAATTTCCCGCTCAACAATTCCTCAAGCCCAGCCGCCGGCACCCGCACTCCCACATAGAACTGCCCAAACAATGCATACACCGCACTGACGTGATCGAACCGCATCTCGTAAATCAACTTCTTGAACACCAGCGGCTCATCGGCAAACAGATCGACGCCCCACTCCCAATCGTCAAATCCAATCGATCCCGTGATGATCTGCTTGACCTCGCCCGCATATCGCCGCCCCACAAGTCCGTGCTCGCCCATCTGCCGTGCTCGCTCTTCAATCGGCAACGTGTACCAGTTCTTGTCCTCGCCCCGCTTGCGGTCCATGGGATAAAAACACGCATACCGGTTCGGCGGAATCTCCGGAAACAGACGCGGTTTCATCGCCTCCCGATGCCGGTTCAGCTTGCACTCGATCTCCGCCTTCCACTGATCCGAATGCGGCTCAATCCCCTGATCCGTCAGTTCCTTGTAGATCTTCAGCGTCGAGTCATACAGCCCCAGTTCAATAATCGACAGATACGACGTCGTCTGCTCCAGGTACTCGCTCAATCGTAGATTCGCAATCTGCAACTCGACCTGATTCAAATCGGCAAACGAATTACGGAAGTGAATCAGCATCAGATCGCCCTTGTGTCCAATCAGCGAATACAGCGCCGACTGCCCCGGAGCGTGCTTCTCCATCGCCGCCAGCGCGTCGCCAGCCTCTTTCGCAATGGCCGATCTCTCCCCGGCAGGCAGCCCCCGCCATGCCGCCCACCGCACCCGCATCATCTGATGCAGCACGCTGTAGCCTTCGGTTGTAAGCGGCACTGCAGGCACTTCCGCCGACACCTGCGGACGTACTGGATGTGTCGTAGTCATGAACATTCTCCCCAGGAACTGCCTTCATAAATAGAAAACTATTGTACGCGGTACAACCCAGCCACGAGAACGCCGGGCCGCCAGATTCCTGCCCCGCATCTGTGGAGCCTGCCGCCAACTACCAGCTATACTGCCTGACGGAGAAGCAGGGGCCGGGTGCGCATAGTTTTTACTAATTCGTTTTAGTAGAGGGTATAATACGCTCCGACGGAGGCTCTTGCTCGATGCCGTTCTCTTCTGATCTCTTTCGTTCTCATCGCTCAGGTTTTTCCTGCGGCACCCGGCCCCTGGTCCCCGCTCTCGCCCATCGGTTCCTCGCAGCCGCCGTGTTTGCGATGGTTGCTGTTTCAGCCATTGCTCAGTCCGCCACACCTGCATCGCCCTTCTCCAATCCTGCCATTGAAGCGCGCGTTAACGCTCTCTTGCAGAAGATGACGCTGGAAGAAAAAGTTGGCCAGCTCGTCCAATATTCCGCCGGACAGCCCACCGGCCCCGGCACCGGACGCACCGACTACGAAGAGATGATCGCGCACCAGCAGGTCGGATCATTCCTCAACGTCATCGAGCCGCCGCTCATCAACAAATACCAGCATATCGCCATCGACAAAACCCGCCTTCACGTCCCCATCCTCTTTGCACTCGACGTCATCCACGGATTCAAAACAGAATTCCCCATCCCCCTCGGACTCTCTGCCACCTGGGATCCCGGCATCGTTGAAAAGGCCGCCCACGTTGCCGCCATCGAAGCCTCCGCCGATGGCATTCGCTGGACATTTCATCCCATGCTCGATATCGCCCGCGACCCTCGCTGGGGACGCATGGCCGAAGGCTCCGGCGAAGACCCGTTCCTCGGATCCGCCATGGCTGCCGCCTATGTTCGCGGATATCAGGGATCCCACCTCGATGCCCCCGACAGCATCGCCGCCTGCGCCAAACACTACGTCGGCTACGGCGCCGCCGAAGCCGGACGCGACTATAACTCCACCGAAATCTCCGAGCACACTCTGCGCCAGTTCTATCTGCCGCCCTTCCACGCTGCCGTCAATGCCGGCGTCGCCTCCGTCATGAGCGCCTTCAACTCGCTCAATGGCATCCCGGCCAGCGCCAATCCCTTTACCCTGAAGCAGATCCTTCGCAACGAATGGGGCTTCCAGGGATTCGTCGTCAGTGACTGGAATTCCATCGGCGAACTGATCCCGCACGGCATCGCCAACGACGCCCCAACCGCAGCCCGCAAGGCCTTCAATGCCGGCGTTGACATGGACATGGTCAGCAGCCTCTACCACGACAATCTCGCCACCCTCGTCAAGTCCGGTCAGGTGAGTCAGGCCGATGTCGATGAAGCCGTCCGCCACGTACTTCGTGTGAAATTCGCCCTCGGACTCTTCGAGCACCCCTACGTGGACGAAGCCGCCGCTCCTAAAGCTCTCTACCTTCCCGACAGCCTTGCTGCTGCCCAGACCGCCGCCGAGCGCTCCTTCGTCCTGCTGAAGAACGACAACCTGGCAGGCAATCCCATTCTCCCGCTCACCGGCACAACCCGGAACATCGCCGTCATCGGCCCGCTCGGCGATGACTCCACTTATCCGGACGGCGCACCTGCCGGAAGCGGTCCTCGCATCGGACTCGCTGAGGCTCTCGCGCAGCGCATCGGCAAAGATCACATCTCGCGCTTCAAGGGCACCGGCATCCTCGACGCCAACGACGCCGGCATAGCTGCTGCCGTCGCAGGCGCGCAAAAAGCCGACCTCGTGATCCTCGCTCTCGGTGAAACTCAGGACATGAGCGGAGAAGCCGCGTCCCGCGCCCACCTCGGCCTTCCCGGACGCCAGCAGGAATTACTCGAGAAGGTAATCGCAACTGGCAAGCCCGCGGTCCTGATCCTCTTCAGCGGACGCCCCCTCACTTTGCCCTGGGCCTTCCAGCACGTGCCCGTGGTCATGGAGGCCTGGTTCCCCGGAACCCGCGGCGGACTCGCCCTCACCCGCACTCTCTTCGGCGATGTCACTCCCTCCGGCAAACTCACCGTCACCTGGCCGCGCTCTGTCGGACAAGAGCCCCTCTACTACAACGCGCTTGCCACCGGACGCCCTGCCGGCGACACCGATCTCCTGCATCCCCCAACTAACGCCGAACAGCGCTACGTCACTCGCTACATCGACGAGCAGAACACGCCCCAATTTCCCTTCGGCTACGGCGTCTCGTACACAACCTATTCTTACGGTCCCACTACAATCAGCACCCAAAAACTAAGCGCCGCGAATCTCAACCAGAATCTGAACGGATCTCCCGCCCTCACCGCCGAAGCCAACATTACCAATACCGGCTCCCGTCCCGGCAATGAAGTCGTCGAACTCTACATCCGCCTGCAGGGAACCAGCGTCGCGGAACCAGTCCGCATGCTCAAGGGATTCCAAACGATCGCGCTAGCTCCTGGCGAAACCAAGAACGTTAAGTTTGAGCTGAAGCCCGAAGCCTTCGCGATCTGGAACGATCAAAATCATTTCGCGGTCGAGCCGTCGAAGTTGACCGTCTGGATCAGTCCCGACTCATCCCGCGGCACGCCAGCCCAAGCCGAAATCTTGCCCTGAGCATTTGCGCTCGCGATGACGATCTCAATGAGAAATTTACCGTTCCCCCCTTTGGGACCCGTGGCTGGTGATGGCTCTGACTAGCACAGGCCGGCGCAGAACTGTCTCCAATAAATATCTTTCAGCGGCCACCGCCTGGGCTGTTGAGCTTCTTTCCACATAGCCTTCTGCCGCGATTACTACTGCTTCGTTCTTTCCCAGTGGCGTTGGCTTGCGGAGGAATCCCTTGGTCCGGCCTTTTGCGGAGTGGGGATTCTCAATCTTTATCCGGCGGACATGGCCGCCATGGTCGTTATCGAGGGCATTTGCCAAGCGCAGAATCGCGGTCATGCGGATTACTTCTGTTTGATCGCCGGGGAGCAAGTCGCGCATTAGTTTGTGGCGGCGCGTGGGCAGAGCTTTGCAGTGGAAGCGAGCGACTCGCGCAGCGCGCGCCATCGTCTCAGGCTTCCAGCCCAGCGGTGTACCGTGCTTCTTGATCAGTTCGAATGCTTCCTTATGATGATCCTTGCTCCCTTCCCACCTACCTACGTCGTGGAGCAATGCGGCCACGTATAGAACCTCACGCGCATCGCCGTCATCTTTGATGTGCTGTGAAGAGTGCAAGGGTCTTGAGTCCAGCAATCCGGTTGCGGCGAGTCCGTCGTAGAGTTGGAGCGAGAAGCGGGCGACGCGCTGTGAGTGGACGAAGTCAGGATCGAGGGCTCTGGCCCAAAGCTTCATCCGGCGCGTGGCGATGTCGTGGATCTGCTTGCCTTGCGGGAGTCCGGCGCGCCATGTGTTCCATAAAGAATCGGGACCGATCGTCTTCTCACGATATTCGTCGACTCGCTTGGTGCGTTCTTCCTCGATGCGTGTGTGCCAGAGCTTGCGCGAACCTTCGTCGGGGAAGATCTGGCTATCCAGTGCCGTCGCCCAAAGGACGTCGAGATCGTGAACTTCGCCGAGGAGATCCTGCACACGTTTGAGGTCGTTTCTCCAGAGGTTGTGCTCTTCTGGAAGGAAATTCTCAACGATGTAGCGGAAGCGTTTTATGCCGATGCGCAGCGCGTGGAGCGCGATTTTCGAGCGCGTGCGCATAGCGCGGACGTGGAGTTCGCGGGCGGCCGTCCAGCGCTCGAGGGCGAGATGCTTGAACACCGCGCTGGCGGGGCGGATACGGGCGGCACGCTGGGGCAGAGATTTACTCCACTGCTTCCATCGTTTCCGGTCAAAACCATCAAGGGCAGAGCGAGCTTCATGCTTGTGCGTCGACTCTCGGACCCTCAGGATTTGGTAAAGAAATTGAATGGGATCATGCGTTTCTGGTTTGTGTTCCGTCGCGGGTACATCGTTACCTGCGACAGTTTGTTCCCGCACAGAAGCGGGCGCTGCAATCCGCTCCATATCGTGAGTTCCATACAGCTTTTCCAGCCAGTCCATCATGATCTGTACGTCGCGAAGGTTGCCAAGGCTGTGGAACAATTGCCTGCCCGCTTTCTTCATGGCTTTCCAATCGCGATCGGGGTCCATGGCCATCATGCCGTCGGCGAGCGATCGGCAACGCCGGAGTGAAACGCGCAGGTCGTGGACAGGATCGGCTTTAAAGTCAGCAGCGGCTTTGTCGCATTCTTCGAGAACGCGAAGCATCCAGTATCGGAGGCCGGTGGATGTGGCTGGGGATCTCACGAAGTCGAGACATCATTTTAGCGGAGTGGCGGCAACAGTGGCGTCCGCTGATGCGGACTTGGACCTTCCGTCGCAGATACCCGGCATTCTACGTAACGGGGTAATGAACGCGGCGCATGCGGGTCGACACCTTCAGAGGACCTATGCACGAAAGAGCGCAACCGGGAATTCGCGGAAGATGTCGTTCGATAGGATGCAAGATGTGCCTTCTCGCACTTGGGACTCTGCGTGCGAGTGCGAGAGCACACTGGCCCACTGCTGCGGGGCGTCGGACGGTAGATGAATTCGTGTGTCGCACCAGTCCGGCTTTGCAGGGTCAGGACTTCCCTTCCGGCCGACTTGTGTCAGCCATCTAGGAATGGCGACCAAAAACGCGGCCTGTGCGGAGCGACGTAGAAAAGCGACGACATTTTGGCTATGGCAGCCGGAGGTCCGGAGCGGAACGAATTCTCCTTGATGGAACACGTCTGCATGGTCTCGACGGAATCGCAGTGCCTTCCGGATCAGATACAGCTTGAGCCTGCCGTCGTACCATCGATCGATCAGATCGCGTACGGCGACTGGATCTGCGGAGTCCAATTGAGCGATTTCCTTCAATGCCGCTCTGCGGGAGTCGAACTCGACGGCACTGCGATTATCAGGATCCACCATGCGCAAGTCCCAGAATTCAGATCCCTGGTAAAAATCAGCGACGCCCGGTGACGTGATCTTCAGCAGCGCCTGCGAAAGGCCGTTCACCATTCCGTAGTACGCAATCTTTTCCTGGAAGGGATGGAAGTCGTTCAGGAACTCGGCGTTTTCCGGTGCCAGGATCCTCGCAGCAAAGTTTCTTAGCGCACGTTCATGGGCTTCGTTGGGACGAGTCCAGCGGGTGTGCACCATCGCTTCCCGCGTAGCCTTGATCAGGTGCTCTTGCACGCGCTGGAGAAGCGTGGTGTCGGCCTTTCCGTGGGACGGCCACACTCCCAGCAGGGTCTGATAAATGAAATACTCTTCGTTGCGGTCTGGGGCGGCGGGACCTCCGTTCTGCTCCTTGTATTGCGCGTTCAGAGCGGCCCATCGCTCCAGGTGTTCTTGCCACTCCTCGGGAATTTCTGAAAGAACATTGAGGCGGGCACGGACGTCTTCACTGCGCTTGGTATCGTGCGTGGTGGTCGCGTCGAGTGTGCCGGACCAGCGCTGGCGGCGGGCCTCCAAAAACTTGTAGAACTCTTCGAGCGAAGGAGCTTCGGAGGGGCGAGGATTGCCGCCTACTTCATTGAGCGAGAGCAGCGGGTTATAGACATAGAGCGCGGTGTCTTCGAAGCCTTTGGCGACTATGGGTCCGGTGAACTGCTGCCACCGCATGACGAAGTTCAGGCGCGCTTCGCGCTGGTCCGCGAGCACCTGTGGAGGATTTTCGAGCAGCAGCACTTCACGAACGAAATCGAAACAGGCCGCGCCAAGATGGGGAGCCCGGGTCCGGGCTTCTGCGACGGCTTCTTCAATGTACTGCATGGCACTTGGGGGCAGCTCGACGTTACGGGTGTAGGTTCGATAGATGCTCATGCAAGCCGTGACTTCGATCAGCGCATTGATGAGTTGCGGGCGATCGAGTTCACGGGCATAACGGTCTTGTGCGGCAAGTTCGGTGAGCTGGCGACCGAGAGTACGCATCTCCACGCCCAGGAGCGTGCTCATTACGAGCTTCTTCTTCTGATATAGAACGTCGGTGAAGTCCTGCTTGCGGCCAATAAATCCCGAATAGATTTCTTCGATACGGCGGGCGCCATCGGGATTCACGAATATTCCATTCACTTCATTGGTGAAGTCGTACCCCGTGGTGCCGTTCACGGGCCAGTCCTCGGGAAGCTCTTCACCGCGAGCGAGTATCTTCTCGACGATGACATAGGATTGTGTCCCAGCCCGATTCTCTTCCGCGGCAAGGCGCTCCTGGAGGCGATTGAGATACGAAGCGGGATCGCGAAGGCCGTCGATGTGGTCGATGCGGAGCCCCGCAAGGGGATTGCGGGACATAAGGCGCAGGATGTATCCATGGCTCGCTTCGAAAACGATAGGGTCTTCGACGCGCACCCCGACCAGTTCGGCAATGGTGAAGAAGCGGCGGTAGTTGATGCTGTCGTTGAGGTTCTGCCAGAAAGACAGCTTGTAATTCTGTTCGCCTAATAATCGCTGGAAAATACCGAAGCTGCGCGGATCACCATGTTTGCCATTGTATTCGGCAACATTTTCTTCGATCAGCCGGGCGATCTCAGGGCTGCTTGCAACCAGCGAGCGGATACGGTCTCGTGTGGATTCGAACCGAAGCCGCTGTTCCGCAGCGGTGGTTCCGATGCGGCGATCTCCGCGAGCAAGTTCGAGCGTGGCCGCGAGGATACCCGAGAACTCGTGGTACGCGGCACTCTCCTCGTTGATAAAGTTCTTCAGCCGTCCGGCGTGGAGATTCAAGATCGAGTGGTACGAACGGGGAGCCACCGGAGACAGCAACTCGAAGTACTGAATGAAAAAGCGGCCGTCCTGAAAAACCAGTTTGATTTCGCCGCTTTCCAGAGCTTCGCCAAAGGGACGCCCGAGAACGGGGAGAAGGATGCGGCCCTCGAGCGAGCGGGATGCGGGATGCCACTCGATATCGAAGAAGCCGGCAAAGGCAGACTGCGATCCGTTTTCCAGGACATCCATCCACCAGGGGTTTTCGGCGCTGGCGGCCATGTGGTTGGGAACGATGTCGAGGAGCAGGCCCATGCCGCGGTTCTGGAGTTCTGTCTGGAGTTGATTGAACTCTTCTTCCGTTCCAATCTCGGGATTGATGCGGCTGGGATCGATTAAGTCGTAGCCATGCGTGCTTCCCTTGCGAGCTGCGAGGATCGGAGACAGGTAAAGATCGCTAATGCCGAGATCCTGAAGGTAATCGAGGATATTCAGTGTGTCGGCAAAACGGAAATTCTGATTGAGCTGAATGCGATACGTCGCCGAGGGCAAACGGGTTGGCGGCATTGTCTAACCTTGTGGAAGCAAGATGTGCATCTGTGAGGCCAGGCGATTCAGTTCTTCGTGACGCTGCTTGGCAGATGGATCCGGATTCGGAGAATGCCAGCCGTTCTGCTGGTAGGCAGTAAGAAGCGGGCGATAGACGACATTCTGGGCTTCCCAGAGGACGACTTGGAACGGCAATGATGGAACAAGGTCGAGGAGTTTGATCATCCTCCCGGCTGCTGCGGGATCAATTGGATTCGCAGCGAACTTGGCTGCTTCTTTCTCCACGCGCTTTCGCATCTTGTATTCGAGGGTGGTGTTGTCGAGCGCAATCTTGCTGGCAGCGGCCTCGCGCAACAGGCTCTGGATTGCTTCAGTGTCGAGTTCAGGCCGCGCTAGATACTCCTGCAACTGGTTGTTTAGCGCAATCTCAGCCGCGGACTTAAGCGCATTGGGTACAGGGATATCCAGGCCATTGAGAAAGCGAATGAGAGGACCCTGGCTCTCGAATACGGTCCGATACACCGCTGCAGCCGAACTCAGCGAATCGTTAAGAATGAGGCTGGTAATCTTGCGTTGTTCATCGCGGAACAGTTGGCGCAAGGAGAAGATGTTCTTGCCATACGCCTGATCCAGCAACCGTATCACCTCGGCCGTATCGGCTTGGGCAAATGCTCCGATGAGTTTCTTTTCCTCCTCCTCTGAGTATTTTTCGAAGGACTGAATGCCAGCCGTCACGTTGTGATCGCCCAAGTGAAGGACAGAGAAGCTGAGAGCGGCGCATTCCTTTGTAATTGCCGAACGAAACTGGGCGGTCCCGGTGGCCAGGCGCATTTTGCCTTCGGCTTCGAGGGAGTACTTCAGGCGATCGACCTCGTAACAGTAGATACGGGTCTTGTCAGGATAGCTCTCAAATAGCGAACTGATTGCGTAGTGACCGGCAACGCGGGGGATGTCGACAACCGCAGGCCTAACCCATTTTTCGTAGAGGCGGGCGCCGTCTCCGTGCTCAGTCAGGTTGCTCTTGGCGTTGGCGAGATGCTGAAGGAATCCTGGTTCGATGGATTCGCCAGCCACGTCCTCCGCGAGACGCAGTGCGCGGCCGGCGTAATGGATCACCTGCACGGTCTCGATCCCCGAGAGTTCATCAAAGAACCATCCGCAACTGGTGTACATCAGCATGGCGTGGCGCTGCATCTCCAGCAGTTTCAGAGCGATTACCTGCTCGTCGGGAGTAAGCGGACGACTTGCATGTTCTGCGAAGAATGCTTCCACGGATTCGTCCGAACGATCGAGAATGACTCGAATGTAATCGTCGCGGCCGGCCCACGGATCGCGGAAGAAGAGTTTAAGACGCGATTCGAAAATTGTCGCAAGGCAATCACGAAGCCAATCGAGCGCCGCGCGAAGCGGTCCGCGCCATTGCTGGTTCCAGGGATGTCCGCCGGACTTACAACCGCAATCGCTGCGCCAGCGTTCGACTCCATGGACGCAACTCCAGGAACTGTTTTCGACGATCTCGACGACTTCCTGGGCTGGAAACTTTTCGAGGAACTCGCCGTAGTTCGTTAGCTTGGCGATGCCTCCGCTTTCGATCTCGTCCAACGCATAGCTCAGGGCCATCTCGCCGAAATGATGGTGGTGACCGTAGCTCTCACCATCGGTGGCGATATGGACCAGTTGTGCGCCCTCGCGTGCATCCGAGAACCCGCTCATCAGGCGGTCAGCGAAACGCTTTCCATCGCTCAACAGCCCTTCGAACGCAACAGCTTGCGAGATCGGGCCATCGTAGAAGAAAAGGCTCAATCGCTTCTTGGAAGGGAGCTTCGCCAGATACGCGCGAGCTGGATCGATCTTGGCCTCGCTGACATCGTGGAATCGATGGCTGGCTTTGGAACGAACACGCTTCGCCTGACGGGGCGCGAGAATTGTGAACTTGATTCCACTTTCAGCGAGGACTTCGAGCGTCTCGGTATCCACGGCGGTTTCGGGCAGCCACATGCCTTCTGGTTTGCGGCCAAAGCGGCACTCAAAATCGGCGATGCCCCACTTTACCTGCGTGACCTTGTCCCGCCGGTTGGCGAGAGGCAAGATCATGTGATTGTAGCCCTGAGCGAGGGCGGAACCGTGTCCCGAAAATTTCTCCTGACTGTCTCTGTCGGCTTCAAGGATCGAGTCATAGACGCGTGGGGCCTGTTCTTTCATCCACGAGATGAGTGTAGGGCCAAAGTTGAAACTGATCTCGCTGTAGTTGTTTTTCAATTTCAGGATGCGGTTTTCCGGATCGAGAATGCGGGAGGCGGCATTCGGCGCATAGCATTCGGCGGTGACCCGCTCGTTCCAGTCGTGGTACGGGTAGGCGGAATCCTGCAACTCGATGGCTTCGAGATAAGGGTTCTCGCGTGGTGGCTGATAGAAATGGCCGTGTATGCAGACGTATTTCACTCACGCCTCCGTAGTTGATTCAACACGTTGCAGCAAAAGAAAAGAATAAGGATAAATCCGTAAGCTGCTATCGGCGTTGAGGATTATCGATTGTCGCGTATTCTGATCGGTTCCGTCCCAGAATCCGGCAGCCGAGTTGAGCCGGACGCTCCATTCCCCGTCCAACCCTGGCGTTTTGACGGTTGCGGGTGAATCCAAGAAGTTGAACACGCATGTGGTCTTGAAATCGGCTCCATAGGACAAAGCGAGAGCGCAATCGCCCAGTTCGCGGACGTGGTGCGGCAGCTTGTGTCCCAAACCGAGATGCTTTCTGATCTGGATCAACTCCTGATACAAGCGGTATAGCGTTCTGTGCGGCTCGTCTCGTTTCAGTGCAAGGTTAAGATGCGAGCCTCGGTACGTTTCTTCGTCCTGAGGATCAGGGACGCTCTCCTGCCAGCCGAAGGCGGCGAATTCTTCGCGGCGGCCGCGGCGGACGGATTCGACTAGCGCGGGATCACCGTGGCTGGTGAAGTATTGGAACGGAGCAGGCTCGCCGTACTCTTCACCCATGAACAGAAGCGGAAGAAAAGGTGAGAGCAAAGTGATGCCGGCTGCCAGTTTGAGCGCCTCGAAATTAACCAGTGTGCTCAGCCGATCCCCTCCAGCGCGGTTTCCGACCTGATCATGATTCTGGTTGCACACGACAAGGTTTGAGGCCGCCAGACCCTTGGGTGAATTGCCGTGCCGGCGTTTGCGGTGGACGGAATATTGTCCGCGGTAGAACCAGCCATCCTTGAGGGTTTCGGCCAGCGGGGCAATGCCGCCGAAATCGGTGTAGTAGCCGCGATTTTCGTCTGTGAGCAGGGTGTGAACGGAATGGTGAAAGTCGTCCGCCCACTGCGAGTCGAGGCCATATCCCCCATGATCGGGCGCGTGGAGAAGGCGTGAATCGTTGAGATCGCTTTCCGCGATGATCTGAAACGGCCGGCCAAGACTGGAAGAAAGTTCGTCGACGCGAGACTTGAGTTCGGCCAGGAAGTGGCGAGCGCCGAAGTCGAAGATCCCATGCACGGCGTCGAGGCGGAGCGCGTCAATGTGGAGATCCTCCAGCCAATAGAGTGCGTTCTCGATGAAAAATCTCCTCACTTCATCGCTATCTTCGCCGTCGTAATTGATGGCCTGGCCCCAAGGGGTGCGGTACCGGTCGGTGAAGTAGGGGCCGTATGCGCTGAGATAGTTGCCTTCCGGTCCAAGATGGTTGTAGACGACATCCAGCGCCACGGCCAGGCCATGGCCGTGGGCGGCATCCACAAAGCGGTGGAAGGCATCGGGGCCACCGTAGGAATTCTGCGTGGCGAAGGGATAGACGCCGTCGTATCCCCAGTTGCGGGCCCCGGGAAACTGAGCTACTGGCATGATTTCTACGACTGTAATGCCCAGATCAACAAGATCGCGAAGATGGGGGATCAGGGCATCGAATGTTCCCTCCGGCGTATACGTGCCGACATGGAGTTCGTAGAAGATGCTGTCCTCAAGGCGGATTCCTTTCCACCTCTGATCGGTCCACTGGAAGGATTGCGGGTCAACTACTTCGGACGGCTTGTGCACCCCATCCGGCTGAAAACGGGACGCGGGATCCGGCAGTTCGCGGCCGTCATCGAGACGGTAGACGTATCGCGTGTTCGGCGGAACCTGGTCGAGGACGCAACGATGATAGCCCCCAGGTTCAGCCTCCATTGGAACGAGGTCTTTACGGTCACATATTTTGAGCCCCACGGATTCCGAGTTGGGCGCCCAAAGAAGAAACTCCCATGCGCCGTCAGGAAGGCGGTGGGCGCCGATACGGGCCGGATGGATTGCAGTACTCATCGTTGACATGTCAGGATCCCAGGAAGTTGTTAAACATCGAAGACGCGATAGGCACACGAGGGCTGCCGCGCCTGCAACAAAGTGATGGCCACATTGTAGACAGGCGTCCCGCCAGTGGTCTTCCCTTCCAACTGACCGTGATGGGCGTGGCCGTGTACCACCAGATCCGCACCGTGGCGATCTACTACCTCTGCCAGACGGGTGGTTCCAAGGAAGGGAAAAATCTCGGGGGCCTCGCCTTGCACGGTCGCAGCGATGGGTGAGTAATGAAGGACTACGACGCGCTTGGGGGTGCGGAGTTGCGCCATCGCGCGTTCGAGTTTCAGAGCCTCGTCAATGGAGGCCTGGACGAATACTTTGATCTCGGGCTCTCCGAACGCGGTGAGGACGCCGCGGCCGAAGCCGCCCACGAATCCTTTGGTGCCAGCGAAGCCGACTCCGTCTCGTTCATAGGCCGTGCCGTCAAGGACCTTAATGCCCGCCCCTTCCATCATGTGTATGAGCTCGGCCTGTTTGTTGCTCTCATAGTCATGGTTGCCGAGGACAGCGACGGTGGGAACCCGCGACCGGACTACCACGTTAAGTAACGGATCCATTTCTTGCGTGGTGCCATAGTTCGTGAGATCCCCAGCCAGGACAAGAATATCCGCCTCGTCGCGCACGTGGCTGAGCTCCTCGTGCAGCGCATTATGGCGCGAGGGAGAAAAGTGCAGATCCGCGGTGGCTGCGATTCTCATGGGTTCTGGCACGTGGGCGGAACGCTTTGCAGGCGTCGCTCGCGATAGGCTTGCATCAGGTTCCCAAGCCCCCATTCATTCAGGTCGATCGCGAACATTTTGTCATCGATGAGGCTGCCGCGAAAAGGCGCGTTGGGATCGGGATGAGCCAGCACGTTCTGGAAGCGAGTCAAAAGGTCGCACCAGACATCCATTGGCACATAATGCGTCTGCGCCGGATATACATAGCGGAATAGCAGCAGAGCCCAAAAAAACATTTCCCAGTTCTCCCCGGCGAGTTGAAGGATGCGCTGCCACTCCAGTTGGCCACGGGTCCCGTAAATCACGTGGGCAATGTCGGCGCCATCGAAGCGCTCGCGGCGGGTAACGAAGAGCTTGGAGGCTAGGAGTTCTTCGGCCGCCAGGACCCGGGTGCGAACGCCGTGTACCGTCGCTGGCTTGGAGCGTTGAAGCCATGTATCGTCCACCACGATTGTCGCGTTACTCATCCCTGTAATCAGATCGACAAAGAACCCATCGCGATGGGCCTTGAAGAGCCAAACAGGATCGCAGATTTCGGACTGGAATCCGTCTTCGCGCAGGAGCTTTAAGGCTACAGCCGCCGTATCGGCGGTCAGAAAGAGATCCAGGTCCTTGGTATCCCGACAAATTCCTGTGTGCTCCTGAAGCGCAAAGGCACCGGCCACAGCGTAAGGAAGACGATGGCGCTCAAACAGTTCCAGGATTTCGCGAAAGAGCGTCTGCTGCTCCGCGGGGATAACCAGCGGCTCCGAAGAGGTTTCCGGGACAGGCGTGTGCTGAGGCTCGGCCATGGCATCCTTGGATGTGAAAGAAGAAGCAGCGGTTGTCGTTCAGCGTCGAGCGCGCAGAGTCCCTTCCCGTCAACCCGCACTCCGGATCGGTCTCCTTCCAGTGACAGGGCTTACTCCTTGCCGTTGCAGGCGTCCTTTTGAACAGTCTGTAGAAACGGATGACTGGTCTCAGGGGCTTCGCTTTGCCCGCAAAGATGTCCTCCATCGAGACCTCGGAACTGTAATGAGAGCGTGCATCGGCCCGGTCTTCCGTGATTGACGAACCATGGAGTAGCTGACGACATCTGCGTTGATCTTCATGTCGTGGTTCCCGACCGCCCAGCGGTCACCGACGTTTCTGTGCCCAGATTGAATTTTCCCGATTCGAGTTGCTGCCCGCGTTTATTGTCCGTCACGACCAAGACGAGATCGACCTCCTGCCCACCGAGTTGAGCGCCCCAACTGCCACCGGAAATATCAAGAGGCGCCGGAGCGCTCCATCCATATTCAGTGCGGCAGGTTCCAAATCCTTTTCCGTGCTTGGCGCCGACTAGAACCGCAACCTGGACAGTGGACGGAAACACCGCAATGCAAGGTGCACGGCTGATTACTCCCGTGGGAATCGCTTTCTCCGGATTGGCCAAGATCTCGTTGAGTACCTTGGAAGACTCCGCGAGACGCTTGCTGACATCGGATTGCGACTGCGTATCAGCGGCGCGGCTCATGCTCATGCAGAACGCCACCAGGAATGCAGCGGCGAGAAGACGCAGGATAAAGAGCTTAAATTCGCGCATCTGGACGGTCCTTCTTTCTGGGCTTGCTATGCGCTATTGCATCAAAACGGGCCGTCGTTGACCGTAACGGGAGACCCTCGCGAAGTCCATCCAGCCTATTTGGTAAACCCTACAGCAAATTAGGGATATTGAAGTCGCGACTCCGCTGGTTCCCCCTTAGTACGCCCAGAACGGGCCCGAACCTTTTGGGGTGGAGCGGGATTCGATCGCAGTAAATACGTTTCGTCCAAAAAAGAAGGGTAACCCCCAATCGAAAGTTCCAGGATTAGGACCGGCAAGCGTCGGAAAAACGAAGTTCGCTGAGGTCGAAAAGAGTTTATCGGCGCTGTCCACGCTGAATTTAAGCGTCGCGGAGGCGCTGCCAGAAGTCGTCTCTGCCGTGAACGTGGTCTGCGACTGAGGACAGTAAAAACCTGAATTATCCGGGCACACGGCGACACCGCTCGACGCTGCATCCAGAAAGAAGATCGCGTTGGACCCGCTGTCTACGAATGCTGGATACGACTGTCCTTTGTAACTGGTGCTGAACTCGCCGCTTGCATCCAGGGGAAACACGGTCGCGCTGCCCAAGCCATTGTTGGATTGCGTGCCGATGCCGAAAATGAGCGATCCACTGATGCTGTTGACGGAAGTTGACAGCGGAGGCAATTCGATCATCACACCGTTATTGTCAGATGCAAAAAGGGCCACAGGGTTCTGCACCTGCCGGCTTACAGTTTGTGAGATGACATGGCAAGCGGAGGACGCACATTCGTAGTAAAGACCGGGATTCATACCGCCGCTTTGCTCACAGGCTCCGCCGCAATCGGCGACGTAAGGACCAATGCCGAGAATACCGTTGGCGCCCAAGGTTTGCAGCGAGTCATCCTCGGGAACGCCGGTGTTTGCGCATTCTGACGGAACCGTGGAGAACGTTGGATCAATCATCTGGATCGGAACATTCGCGGCGTGCTCTCCAGCAATTGAAATGTCAGCCGCCGCGACTTGCCCCCATGTGTAGCCGCTGACGAAAGCAGCGCATTCACCGACTGGACTACCAGATGGCCCTTTTTGCTGCGGAAGCGACAGCGTCAGCGCGCCTCCCCCTGCCGAAGACAGGAGCCTCAGGCCGTAGGAACCCGTATCGACAAGAACCCCGTCAATACTCTGGCAGGTGGAACTGGAGGGAACACAAACCGTAACAGTCGTGAATACGCCATTCGCGTAATTCTTGGCCGGACCCGCATTCACCGCGATCGGCTGAACATTGTTCCCGGCCGGTTGTGGGACCGTCGCGCTGTTGTTTACGTGCGCGCTTCCTCCACCGCAACCGGCGGATAACGCGGCGATTATGAACACTAACGGCAAAGTATACAGGTGCACCGTAAATTGCCGAACCATCAGTGAATCTCCTCGGTATGCACTCCTGCCGGTATGTCATCAGGCAGATAGGCACGGCCGACGAAGTCCCGCATGTGACCTCCAAGTTGCACCACCAGCCCGGGTAATTGAACGAGAACCGGGCCGTGCCCGGGGCCGCGCGCTTGCAGCGCCTGCCGAAATGCCTCGAAATGGCTCCCCAGCAACTGCTTCAAGTCCGGACGGGAGGGCCCATGCCACACCACCGCAAAGACTTTTCCAACCGGGGAGACATATTCGCGAACAGCTACACCAGCGGGGGTCTGAAGTTCGTGCAAGGTATAGGCCGATGTCTGAGTGACCCGCAGACTTGCCTGCATGTGCACCTGATCCTTTTGCACACTACCGGCGTCATCGCCGAGTGAGCCGAAACATGGGACTGCGACAGTAAGCAGGCAAACTGCCAGAAATCGCTGACTCGATCTAAGTTTTGGCTTCGTTGGAAGACCCCGCTGAAAACAACGTCCGCTGATATTGTTTGTTAGACATTCGGCTGAGGTCTGAGGTTGCCGTCCGCCATGTGAACATTCGGATACATGATTCAGATACATGGACGTCTGGGCCGCCGTACCATCTTCGCCCTAATGACACGCAATCGAGCTCCCTCGTACGCTCGAAGAGAAGTTTCGGTCGAGTTGCGGAAGGGCGCTCGTTTGATCAGCGCCACCAACAGAATTTCAGTCAACCAGGCGGGATTCACGCCTGTCGAGCGAAAGGATTGATGCTATGAAACTCAACAAGCTTCTGAAATCAGCACTGAAGACGGCGGTCTACCTCATGGATGAAACAGCGGATCAGATGGACCGCGTCTCCGAACGCGCTTCATCGATTGCCGATAACGCCAGAGACATGGTTGCGCCGCGGGAGAACCACGGGTTCCGGAACTTCGTGACCTTCCTCCTCGGTGTAGGCGTCGGCGTTGGAGCGGGAATGCTATTGGCCCCTTCGAGTGGCGAGGAACTCCGCAATACCATCACCGACAAAGTTCAGGACATCGGCAGCAGGGTTACGGGCCGAAGCGAGGCTTACGCGAACGGGACGGACATGCGTTAGGACCGTTAGGCCGGCGCCGGGAACTATACGAGGGTGTGGCTTGCGCCTGTTTAGCGCCTAATCAATCTGCTGTAACCGCGCAGCATCACCGAAAGGAAGGTTCTCATGAATCTACGTAAGGGATCTGTGGCTGGGTTGCTATTGCTGGGGATGGCGGCATTGCCCGCGAGCACATTTGCGCAGGATACGCAGGGTGCGAAACAGGACATCAAGGACGCCGGTCAATCGACCAAAGACGCAGCCAAGGACACTGGACGGGCGACTAAGAAGACCACAAAGCATGCCGCGCACAAGACGAAGACAACCGCGAAGAAAACAACGCACAAGGCGGCAAGCAAGACCCGGGAGGGCGCGGATAAAGTAGAAGACAAAACTCAGTAATGCGTGAACAACAAAAAGGGTCGGCCATTCTTGGTCCTTTTTAACGTCCCTTACTGCAAAACGTTGAAACTCCTAAGTGGTAACTCCTGAGTTATAGGGGGAATCCGGTATGGATTCCCTGAGCGTCGGCCCCCAAAATAGGACGCTATTCGCATCAACCCAACGAGATCGGAATCGCCGCTCTGTGGCCATAGTCCTCTGCATTGATGACGACCGCGATACCTTGGAGGTGCGTGAGCGCGTGCTCCGGAGTGCCGGCTACGAAGTTTTGACGGCGTTGGACGGGAAGCAAGGAATGCAGGTTGCGTCGTCCGGGGTGCCGGTTGATGTGGTCTTACTGGACTACATGATGCCCGGCGCCAAGGGCGACGAGATCGCAGAAGAACTCAAATCGCACCATCCGCGGCTGCCTGTCATAGCGGTCTCGGCAGTCCGTCTGCCTCCCGACATGCTTCAGTCGATCGATGCGTACGTACAGAAGGGCCAGGACGTGGAAGTTTTGCTATCGACGATCGCGCGGGTGATCTCTGCGTCGACCGATATCCGGACGAACGGAGGCTCGGGTAAGAAGAAAGTATTGTGCGCGGACGATGAGATCAACGAACTCGCCGCGCGGAAGATGGTATTCGAGTCATGTGGCTTTGAAGTATTCACAGCACGAAATGGCGCCCAAGCATTGGACGTTTTTAGGGCCGAAGCGGTGGACGCCGTGGTGCTGGACTATTTCATGCCAGGAATGAACGGTCTTTCCGTAGCCCGTGAGATGAAGTATCTGCGTCCGAATGTTCCGATTATCGTGTTATCGGGATTCGCATCCCTGCCCGGCGAGACAATCGGGCTGGTCGATATGTGGCTGCAGAAGAGAGATGTTGAAGAAGTGGTTCGACAACTGGAGAAATTGATCGAGCGGAAGGGATCGGCTCCCTCCGCTGTACATCAGCGTAGTTAGCTCCAATCTGCTTTGGGCTCCTTTCCATGAGAACCTTACCGCAAGTAGCAGATGTGAGGCTGTGTGTCTTTTACCTTCTTGCTGCCGCGCTCTCATTTATCCTCGTCCGGCAGTGCGTAGCTTTCCCTGATAGCAGCCAGCAAGAGACCAACTCGCTCAAGCAGATGACGCTGGAACAATTAGGCAATCTGCAGGTTACCACTGCCTCCAAAACGCCTGAAGCTATATGGAAAACTCCTGCAGCAATCTACGTGATCACGCACGAGGCGATCGTCCGCTCGGGAGCAACGACCATTCCTGCAGCGCTGCGACTGGCGCCGGGAGTAGAGGTCGCGCGCATCGATACCAACAAATGGTCGATCGGCATTCGCGGATTTGGTAGCCGGCTGAATCGGGACGTTCTCGTCCTGATGGATGGGCGGACGGTCTATACGACATTACTCGCAGGCACGTACTGGGAAACGCAGGACACGGTAATCGACGACATTGACCGGATCGAGGTGATCCGGGGTCCGGGAGCAACGATCTGGGGACCGAATGCGGTGAACGGGGTCATCAACATCATCACCAAGAACTCCGCGGATACCCAAGGCACGATGGTCCAAGCACGGGGCGGAGATGTCGAGCAGGGCACGTTGGTGGCACGGCACGGAGGAAAGACAGGAAGCCTTAATTACCGCGTTTACGCAAAGGCATTCAACCGTGGGCCACAGTACCATCCAGACGGGCGGAATTTCGATGACTGGCAGGGATTACAGGGCGGGTTTCGGATGGATTGGGGCGAGAGTACCCCTGATGCGTTCACACTGCAGGGCGACATCTATGGCCAGAGCTTCGGAGAGAGCGTAGTCGCGACCAGCTATACACCGCCGTATTCACAAGTCATCGATAATGATGCCCGGCTCTCGGGTGGCAACGTCCTGGGCCGCTGGACGCGGACATTCAGCCAGGGCAACGATCTGCAACTCCAGGTCTATTACGATCGCGCGGACCGCCACGAACCGAATGTGGCCGATTTACGCGATACTTTCGATGTTGATTTTCTCGACCGCGTGCAATTGCCGCGCCATGAGATCTCGTGGGGCTTTGGAGCGCGGTTCAGCCATGGTTACAACCCTGTAGTCGTTTCAGGCCTGACGTTTCAGCCGGGTCGGAGAACCGACCGGCTGTTGTCCGGATTCCTGCAGGACGATATCTCACTGGTGGACCAAAAGCTCTCCCTATCCTTGGGCACGAAGCTTCTGGAAACAAACTTCAGTCCCGCACAATTTCAGCCGAGCGTCCGTCTCATGTTCACGCCCACGAACCGCCAGACCTGGTGGGCGGCATTCACCCATGCGGTGCGCACCCCAAGCGATGCCGAGAGAAGCTTTTTTTTGTCCGGGTTCATTGACATCGCGCCCGACGGATTGCCGTTCTTCGCACGCTTCAACGGCAACCCGAATTTTCATTCGGAACAAATGAATGGCTATGAACTGGGATATCGGCAGTTGCTGCGTAAGCGGCTGTTTGTCGATGCGTCTGCTTTTTACAATCATTACGGAAATCTCTTCAGCGAAGACATCACCGGGCCAGCCTATGTCGAAACCGATCCCGCCCCCACCCATCACCTGCTACCGGCGGACTTCGGCAATGGGCTGGTCGGAACCACCACCGGCGGAGAGATTGCGCCGGAATGGCAGGTCTCCGATTTCTGGCGGCTGCGGGGTTCGTACTCATTTCTTGAAATGCACATCAGGAAAGGGACTAACTCTCTCGATGTTGGAAGCGCGCCCTCCATTGAAGGATCGAGTCCCCAGCACCAGGTTTCGCTGCAGTCGGGATTCGATCTTCCGAGGAACGTTTCACTCGATCTCATCTATCGCTATGAAAGCGCGTTGCCAGCGCAAGGCGTGCGCGCATACTCCACGGGAGACGTCTCGCTCGGGTGGAAGATGACTGACCACTTCCGGTTCTCGGTCGTTGGGCAGAACCTGCTGCAACCCCACCACCCCGAGTTCGGAGGAGACCCGGGCCCCCTCGTAGGAATCAAGCGGAGTGCTTACGGCCAGATCACGTGGCAGAAGTGACGCGGTCTCAACAGAGCATGCAAACAGAAGCCGGACGTCCCAGGACCAAGTCGGGGTACACGCTATCGAGGATACAGGTCTGGACGGCACTCGGCCTCGCATTCTGCTTTCTGAGCCGCGCTTTGTACTGCTCCGAACTACCGGAGCGCCCGACGGAGGCGCAAGTCAAGGCAGCCTACCTCTACAATTTTGGGAAGTTCGTCCGCTGGCAGACTCCCACGGAGACAGATTCCTTCGATATCTGCATCCTCGGCAAGGATCCATTTGGCCCCGCGCTGACTAATACTGTCGCCAATGAGCGCTTTGCAGGGAAGAAGATCGTGGTGCGAGATTTACCCAGCACTGCCGAAGCCTCTCGGTGTCGAATTCTCTTCATCAGCACATCTGAAGAAACTCGCTTGAAGTTTGTATTGCCGCTGGTTAAGCGCGCCAATTCGCTGACCGTCAGCGACATTCCCGGATTTGCCGAGCATGGAGGGATGATCGGACTGGTAAATGTTGGCGGAAAAATTCGGTTTGAAGTGAACCTGACCGCAGTAAACGAGGCGGGACTCACCGTCAGTTCGGAACTTTTGAAGGTTGCCATCCGGGTGATTGGCATGGATCAGGCGAAGGAGACTGGCCGGTGAGATTCACCGCAAAGTCAATCTCGGCAAAGATTACGTGGATGAACATGCTGGTGAGCGGTGCCGCGCTGCTGCTCGCCGCATCTGCGTTCTTCGCCTATGACCAGTTCACGTTCCGGCAAGGCCTTGTTCATGCACTCTCGGCACAAGCGCAGATCATCGCTTCGAACAGCGTGTCGGCCCTGGTGTTTAATGACCCGCAGGCGGCCGAGAATACGCTGGCGGCGCTGAAGAGTTCTCCCAACATTGAGTCGGCTGGAATCTTCCGGCAAAACCGTAGTCCATTCGCCGAATATCTGAGGTCAGGTGGGACTGTGCCTCTGAACATCCCCGCCCTGCCCGATACCCAGCAGGAAACATACCAATTCGGCAGTACGCACCTGGTGTTGGTGGAGCCAATCAATTTCCAGGGGCAATTCCTTGGATTCGTTTACGTGCGATCCGACCTGAGGGAACTCGACCGGCGGCTGAAGCGCTATGGAGCGATTACCCTGGCGGTGCTTTTCCTCAGCCTGCTGGCAGCATCGTTCGCGTCTTACGTATTCATGAAATCTGTGGTCGCGCCGATCGTTGCGCTGTCGCAAGTGGCAAGAGATGTCTCGCAGAAGAAGAACTATTCAGTCCGCGCTGTGCCCGGCAAAGAACAAGATGAAGTAGCTCTGCTGGTCCATGCCTTTAACGAGATGCTTACGCAGATTCAGGCCCGGGACAATGAATTGCGCAATGCGCACGACGAACTGGAACGCCGCGTCGAGGACCGGACCCGTGAACTGGTGGTGGCCAACCGGGAATTGGAAGCTTTTTCGTACTCCGTGTCGCACGATCTGCGGGGACCAGTTGAGGCCGTGAACGGATTCGCCTATGTATTAAATCGTGAATATGCGAGCAAGCTGGATGAGAAAGGAAAGGAAATAGTGGACCGCATCCGCAGCTCCGGCAAGCGGATGATGCAGTTGATCGATGATTTGCTGAACCTGTCGCGCGTGACCAGCGGCGCGATGCAATTCGGAGATGTAAATCTTACCGAGATGGTTCAGAACATCTGCAGAGACCTTCTACGCAGCGCGCCTGAACGCAAGGTGGAGTTCGTCTTCACAGATGTGGGTATGGCGCAGGGAGATCCAAGGCTGCTACGCGTTTTGTTAGAGAATTTGGTGCGCAATTCCTGGAAATACACCTCCCAGCATGCAACCGCAAGAATCGAGTTTGGGGCGGTGCAGAAGAATGGAAACACGGTTTATTTCGTTCGGGATGATGGTGTCGGATTCGACCCGCGATCGATGGACCGCCTCTTCCAACCATTCCAACGACTGCACTCGGCGGAGGAGTTTCCGGGGAATGGGGTCGGACTGGCAACTGTGCAGCGCATTGTGAGGAGGCATGGCGGCGAGGTGTGGGCGCAGAGCGCAGTGGAGAAGGGGGCCACCTTCTATTTCTATCTGGGCAAGCAGAAGGAGAACTCGACCCTTTGAAGCAAGTGTAAAGCGAATCTAGACGGCGCACGCGAAATCAACTCCACAGCAATGCAACGGAATTCAGTATGGCTGGTGTGTGGCATTCCGCCTGGGCTATCCTAAACGGCGATGACGGCGTCCTCGACATTAGCGGCTCCAGAGCGGACTGAACGATCTCTTCTCACCAGCGGCATGGCGATTGTGTGGGCAATTGCAATCGCAAAGCTGCTCTTCCACATATATTTCAATAACCGCTATGGGTACTTTCGCGACGAATTCGATTACATGTCGTGCGGCGACCACCTGCAGTGGGGATATGTCGATCAGCCGCCGCTCATTCCCTTCCTCACTCACTTTTCGCGAATCCTGCTGGGCGATTCACTGCGAGCGATTCGATTTGTTCCAGCCCTGGCGTCATCCCTCTTGGTAGTGCAGGCAGCGGTATTGGCGCGAGAACTCCGTGGGCGCCGGTACGCGATCCTGCTGAGCGCCGTGTGCGCCGTAGTCATTCCGCAATATCTGTCAAATGGCAGCTTACTGACGACAAACTGTCTGGAACCGAATTTGTGGATGGGTTGCGCCTACTTCGCAATTCTCGCGATCAAGAACAATCCGAAGTACTGGCTATGGTTTGGCGTGGTCGCTGGAATCGGGATGGAGGAGAAATACTCGATCACCGTATTCGGGTTGGGGATGGTGGTTGGCTTGTTATTGACGGAGCAACGCCGGACCTTCTTGAACAAATGGATCTGGCTGGGAGGATTAGCCGCATTTCTCCTCTTCCTCCCCAACTTGCTGTGGAACATGCATTATGACTGGCCATTTGTGCAGTTGATGCACGCCATTCGCGCCGAGGGACGGGACGTCGTGCTAGGTCACCCGGCATTCTTTCTGCAGCAAGTGCTGTTGCTGAGCCCACTGCTGGCACCGATCTGGATCGCGGGACTGTTCGCCTTGCTGTTCGAAAAGCGGCTACGACCTTATCGGGCGCTGGGCTGGTGTTTTCTGGTGTGCTACGTGACGTTCGATGTCCTACACGGGAAGTCCTACTATCTGGCGCCGATCTATCCCATGCTGCTGGCCGCAGGAGCGGTAGTGATTGAGCAGGCGCTCGATCTTCCTGAAAGTGCCCAGCCGCGGCTGCAGTGGTTGAAGCCTGCGATCGCTATCGTGCTGCTGGCCAACGGTGCATACCTCGTTCCGATTACCGTGCCCGTGTTGTCGCCGGAGAGATTTCTCGCATACATGAAGACACTTCCCTTCAAGCTGCCTGTGACTGAGCATTCGCATGCCCGAGCCGCTCTGCCCCAATGGTATTCCGACCAGTTTGGCTGGAAAGAGATCGCGGACCAGACAGAGGTGGCTTGGAACCGAGTTCCGCCCGAGGAGCGCGCCCGAATTGCGGCATTTTCGCGCAGGATTACGGCCAGGCTGGAGCCATTGACTTCTTCGGCCGTGCGCGCGGCCTGCCTGGTGCAATGAGCGGAGATCGTACCTATTGGCTCTGGGGTCCGCGGGGCTACAGTGGAAATTGCATGATCGTGCTGGATGACCGCAAAGAAGTTCTGCAACGCTACTGGGACGATGTGGAGTATGTCGGCACGTCCGCGCCGAATGAGTGGGCGCTCGAGCAGCAGATTCCAGTGTTTCTGTGCAAAGGAAAGAAGTTCCCTTCTTGGGCGAATGTCTGGCCACACCTAAAGCGCTGGCGTTAGCCGCGTCCTTGCCGCTTCTTCCCTGCAGGTTGTAGCATCAAAAGGTTTGGGCATTCATCGTTTATCGAGTAAGGCAAGGAGACCTTATGGCGACCGAAACATGGGCGGCTCCCGCGACCCTCAGTGAGGGCAAGACGCGGGTTTTCAAGAACTTCATCGACGGCGAGTGGGTGGAAGCCTCGACCGGGGCGACTTTCGAGAATCGCAATCCTGCGGATACGCGGGATCTCGTCGGCATCTTCCAGAAATCCGCGAAGGCCGACGTCAACGCCGCAGTGGATGCGGCGAAACGGGCATTTGCGAAATGGCGGCTGGTTCCGGCTCCCCGGCGCGCCGAAATCGTATTTCGCGCCGCTGAGATTCTGATCGAGCGCAAGGAAGATTACGCGCGCGATATGACCCGGGAGATGGGCAAAGTACTGGCGGAGACGCGCGGCGACGTGCAGGAAGCCATCGACGCCGCCTACTACAACGCGGGTGAAGGCCGCCGACTGTTCGGGCCAACCGTGCCTTCCGAAATGCCCAACAAGTTTGCCATGGCGGTGCGGCAGCCGATTGGCATCTGCGGCATGATTACTCCCTGGAATTTCCCGATGGCAATTTCATCCTGGAAGCTGTTGCCCGCCGTCGTTTGCGGAAATACCTGCGTCATCAAACCGGCGCAGGATACCCCTCTTTCTACTTTCAACCTGGTGCGCGCACTCTATGACGCCGGGCTTCCGAAGGGCGTGATCAATATTGTGACTGGATTCGGCGCGGAGGTCGGAACGCCGCTGGCCGAGCATCCGGATGTGCGGGCGATCTCGTTGACCGGGTCTTCGGCCGTTGGGCGCATTGTCGGGGGTATTGCGGCGCAGAGCTTCAAGCATTGCTCGCTCGAGTTGGGCGGCAAGAATCCGATGATCGTGCTGGATGATGCAAACCTCGATCTCGCCATCGAGGGTGGACTCTGGGGCGCGTTCGGTACGACCGGACAGCGCTGCACCGCGACCAGTCGCATCATCGTGCAGAAGGGCGTCTATCGCGAGTTCGTCGAGCGACTCGTCGAGCGCGCCAGGAAATTGAAGGTTGGCAATGGACTGGACGAAACGGTGCAGATGGGTCCAGCAATCAATGAGAAGCAGCTCCAGACGGATCTGAGTTACGTTGAAATCGGAAGGAATGAAGGGGCTAGGTTGCTCTGCGGCGGCAATCGACTCGATAAAGGCGATTATCAACACGGCTGGTTCATGGAGCCAACCGTGTTTTCCGATGTCGCTCCAAAGATGCGAATCGCCCAGGAAGAAATTTTCGGGCCTGTCGTCTCTGTCATTCCTTGCGACGGGATGGACGATGCAATCGAGATTGCAAACGGAATCGAGTACGGACTCTCGTCCGCCATCTACACCAAGGATGTGAACAAGGCCTTTGTGGCGATGCGCGATCTCTATGCCGGGATTACGTACATCAACGCGCCCACCATCGGAGCCGAAGTGCATCTGCCATTTGGCGGCACGAAGGCAACTGGCAATGGACACCGCGAAGGCGGCATTGGAGCGATTGACTTCTACACCGAATGGAAGTCGGTTTATGTCGATTACTCCGATAAATTGCAGAAGGCTCAGATCGACCGGGCGGAGTAAAGAACCTCCAACCCAAAATGACACAGGGGATCACACAGCTTGTGATCCCCTCTTGTTTGCCCTATGGAGGCTCTCGCATTTCTGAATGCTGTCTGGCGGGTACGTCGGTAATCTTGATCGCTCATTACCCTCAGCCTACCTTGTCCAAATGAGACTTTCCTCCAAGTCTCGTGATTTCATCTCTGAACCGCCTTGTGAAAGCGAATCAAATGCCTGCCATCGTGCGAAAACGGGGTATCCTCGCTGCAGCTAGCGCTCTTTGCCTGGTTCTTGCCAGTATTTCCGCTGCTTCTGCTCAATCTACGGTCAAGCCACACCGGAAGGCCATTGTAAAGGTCCAGCCCGATTACCCGGCCGTATTGAAGAATGGGCACTTTGAAGGGCAGGTTCGCATCAATGCGACAGTACTTGCTGACGGGAGCGTTACAAAGGTGGAGATTAAGGGCGGAAATCCCATGCTGTCTCAATACGCGGCTGAGGCGGTGATGAAGTGGAAGTATGCTCCCGGTCCTGCCCAGACGGTGGAAGAAGTAATCTTCAACTTCGATGCCTATCGCTAAAATCGAGCCCAGTTAAAGCGCATCTAGGCTCGGCGACACTTTCATCGTTTATCCGTCCCCGTTCCAGTTAGAATCTGAATTGAGCCGCTCGCAACATCTTTGGCGGCAAGGTTCTGCATGACTCCACTCACTCAAACGCAAGACATCGCTTCCGCTTCTCGCCTGCAGAACGTCCGCTACGCGATTCGCGATCTCGCCTGCGTGGCCGATGAAGTGATCGCCCAAGGGCACAAAGTCCTCCCGCTCAACGTGGGAGACCCGCTGAATTTCGACTTCCAGACGCCGGCGCACATTATTGACGCCGTCTATAAGGCCATGCGTGACGGGAAGAACGGGTACGCCCCTTCCCCGGGAATTCCGGAAGCGCTGGAGGCAATTCGGGGCGAAGCCGTGCGTAAGGCAATCACGACGGTGCGCGACGTATTCGTCACATCGGGAGTAAGCGAAACCGTGGATCTCTGCCTCTCGGCTCTGGTAAATCCGGGGGAGGATGTGCTCACGCCGAGCCCGGATTATCCGCTGTATTCGGCGGTGCTGTGCAAGCTTGGAATCCGGCTGAATGCGTATGACTTGGACGAGGAGAATGGCTGGCAGCCCGAACTGGCGGACATCCAAAGGAAACTCACTCCGCACACTCGTGGCATCGTTCTAATCAACCCAAATAATCCGACAGGATCTCTGTGCACGCGCCAGATGCTGGAACAGGTTGCGGAGCTGGCACGGCGGCACAACCTGATCGTGTTCTCGGACGAGATCTACGACAAGCTGATTCTGGATGGGACCCCGCACATCGCGTTTGCATCCGTTGCGCCGGATGTGCCGTGCGTCACGTTTGGTGGGATGTCGAAGAATTATCTGGTGCCAGGATGGCGCATAGGTTGGGGCATCGTTTCCGGGAATGCTGCCGCGCTGAAGAGCTATACCGAGGGCATACACAGGCTGTTGCGCGCGAGGCTATGCGCGAATCATCCGGAGCAGTATTCCATTAAGCCGGCACTTGAGGGACCGCAGGATCATCTGGTCGAAGTGCAGCGGAAGCTGCGTTCACGGCGTGATCTCACCCAGAAGTGGTGCGAGGCGACGCCGCGCGTGAGTTGCGTAGCTCCCCGCGGGGCGTTCTATGCGTATCCGCGGATTGAGATTCCGGAGAGCGATGAGACATTCGTGAAGGAACTGATCCGTCAGAAGCATGTGATGGTGGTACATGGATCGGGCTTCGGGCAGAAGCCGGGGACGCAGCATTTCAGGATCGTGTTCCTGCCGGACGAGGCGACTTTGACGAAAGCCTACGCGGGAATTGCGGAGTTTATACGCGAAAGGTACGGCGAAGAGTAGCTTTCCGGTGGAAACCTGAATGGCGTTTCGGGTTTACCTTGGACTTGGATCGGGCGTCATCGCAATCATGGCGCTGTGTCTGGCTTCGGTAGCTTATTCGAGGATAAGAATGCGGTTTGGACGCAACAATTGATCGCCATCAGTTCTTTGGCGGCCTGTTATTCCTGCTGGATTTGCTGTTGTAAGAATAATTGGGGCAAGTTCCGGCCTTTTTCTTTGGACGCGAATCTGCTTAAATCAGAGACTAGAGAAACACGGCGACTGTAGCGGTGTTCCAATCATTGTGGTCGACATTCATTCGCACATCCTGCCAGAAGTCGATGACGGTCCCAAGACGTGGGACATCAGCATCGAGATGTGCCGCCGAGCCGCCGCCGACGGCATCACTCACATGGTCGCGACGCCGCATGCCAACGACCGCTATGCGTACGACCGCGAGAAGTTCCAAACGATGGTAGCGCGCCTGCAGGAAGAAGTCGGGGAAGCGTTACAGATCGGCCTGGGATGCGACTTCCATCTCTCCTACGAAAATATCCAGGACGCGCTCTCGCATCCATCGCGATACGTCATCAACAGCACCCGATACATGCTGGTGGAATTCAGCAATTACAGCGTGCCGCAACATACTACGGATTCGTTTTCGAAGCTGGGAGACTGCGGCCTCACAGTGATACTCACGCATCCGGAACGAAACCCCATTCTGCGGGAGAACCTGCAGCGGGTACTGGAATGGGCCGAGCAGGGTTGTGTGGTGCAGGTGACCGGATCGGCGCTGACCGGCTTCTGGGGAGAACGTTCGCAGCGCGCAGCACTCTGGCTGCTGGAGCGCCAAGCCGTGCATGTCCTGGCCACGGACGCTCACGATCTCGAGAAACGCGTGCCTATTCTCTCGAGAGCGCGGGAAGCTGTAGAGCAGCTCTTTGGCGATGAAATCGCCAGCGCTTTGGTCGAAACCAATCCACAGGCGATTGTCAACAATCAGCCCTTGCCGTATTTCCCGCGTCCCTTAGCCACGACCTATCGCAAAGCTGGGAAATAGGCCAATCCCAACATAAGAATCAGAAAGACACTGGGTAGAGACTACTGCGGATCTTCGGAGCCGGCCGCCGCTGGGGTCGTTGCCTGGGTGGGTGCGGTGGTATTGGCTAGAGGAGCCGTGGTACTCGAAGTCGGCGGTATGGAGGTTGCTCTCGGCGGATCGGGAACCGTAGTCATCGCGCTTTCCGGATTGAGCAGATGATCTTTACTCGGTCCTAGTCCGAGTTTTATCAATGCGCGGGAATCCGGAACTGTCTTGCTCTGCCAGCCATTGTCCGCCTGGTAACGACGCATGGCTTCTTCGCTGGCCGGATTCCATGTGCCACTAGCCTCTCCAGTCAGGTAGCGCTCGCGAATCAAGGCTTCCTGAATCGCCTGCGCACGTTCGGGATCGATCTTCTGCTGTCCACGCACGCGGCTGGACTTCTTGCGGCGCAACGACTTCTTTGAGGACGCGTTATACATCGTGCCCGACGATCTGGACGACGCGGTTGTCACCTTATGACGCCGGTGCGTGAGTCTCGAAGTGGTAGCCTTCGCAGTGGTGGCTTTCGATTTCGTAGACTTCGATGTCGTTGATTTCTTCGCACTGCCCTTGGAAGATGCACTCTGTCTCGCATGGGCGGGCATCAGAGCACACCCCATGGCAATCACGCACACCGCGCTTAGCAGTGCCTTGCGACGTCCCCGTTGATGGAAGAACCGGAAATCCATTCCTGGACTGGCTGCCTTAAGAACAACGCCCAACAGATCTGGCACTGTCATCATCGTTGATCTTGACGGACAGTGCCAGTCCCCGTTGGGCAGAACTGCGTTACGGAAGTGTACCGGCCAGGAAGATCGTGCCATCCTGTCGGGACGATCCGCGCTGGCGCACCAGGAACACAACGTCCTGGCCGCTCTTCAAGGTCGACTCGATCTTGGCGAAATCGTCTTCGCTGTTGACCGCCTGCTTGTTGATTTCCAGGATAATGTCCCCGCGCGCCAGATTGACGTCCTCAGCGAACGAGCCGGGCTTCACGTCCTGGACGATGACTCCCTTGCCTGAAGCAATGTCGAGGCGGTCGGCTATCTCCGGCGTCACTTTGCGAACCGTGATGCCAAATTTGCTCGGCTTCGGAGTGTTCTCGTCTTCGTTGCCCTGATCTTCGCCCAACCGCGCTGCAAAGAGCTTCGCGCGATCGGCCGTGGTCACTGTAGCGTCTTGTGTCTTGCCGTTACGCACAAAGCCAAGCTGCACTTTCGTGCCGGGTTTGCGCGAGGCGATATAGTCGACGAGATCGGATCCCTTGGTGACCTTCTTGCCATCAACCATCGTGATGGTGTCGCCGACCTTCAGGCCAGCCTGATCCGCCGGGCTTCCTGCCACAACACTGGAGATGGTCACGCCAGCACCTGAACCGTAAACACGGGCAATCGCGGGATTCTCAACCTGATCGAACATGATGCCGATCGATCCGCGCGAGACTTTGTGCTCGGGCCCGGTGAGCTGGTTATAGACCTCAACAACCGTCTTCGAAGGCAGCGCAAATCCGATGCCTGCGTATGCGTTCGTCTCGCTCAGAATCGCGGTGTTAATCCCGATGACTTCGCCGCTCATATTGACCAGCGGTCCACCGGAATTTCCAGGATTGATCGCCGCATCGGTCTGGATGAACGTCTGGAACTGGCGTCCCGGAACGATGTCGCGGCCCTTGGCAGAGACGATTCCGGCGGTGACAGTGCCGGCCTGTCCGAACGGACTGCCGATTGCCAGAACCCAGTCGCCGACCTGCATGCTGTCGGAATTGCCCATCTTTGCCGTCGCCAAAGGCTTGTCCACGTCGACTTTGATGACGGCGAGATCTGTTTCCTGATCCGTGCCGACCACCTTGGCGTCGTGCTGAACTCCTGGTGCATCGTCCTGGAAACGGACCCGAATACGATCCGCTTTTTCGACCACATGGCGATTGGTGAGGATGAATCCTTTGGAATCGACTACAACACCGGAACCGAGCGAGCGTTCGCGGATCGGGCCTGTGTCAGGACCGCCTTGAGCGCCCGGGCCGCCGAAGAAGTGGTTGAAGAAATCCTCCATTCCACCGCCGCCGTTGTCGTCATCGTCCGGGCTGTTGGGCGTGCCCCGGCGCCGGTGAACGTTCTTGATGGTTGATTCCGTATTGATGTTGACGACGCTGGGCTCCAGTTGCTTCGCGATCTGCGAGAACGCGTTCGACATCTGCTGCGGCGAAGGCATGGTCAGCGGCGTCGCGTCGCTCTTCTGGCCTTCTTTGCCTTTCACTCCGTAGGAGATGACCGTGCCGATCAAAATGCCGACCGCAAGCGTAGCCAGGATACTCAGCGTATAGGCCCAACGATGGGCCTTCATGCGCATCCACATTGCGCCCGAATCCATATGTCCACTTCCTCCAGAACTTGTAAACCCCTACTAGTATACCTATTTACGCAACCAGAACGGGAGATGAGAGCGTTGGTGAGTATGTATACAAACGCCTTGCGGGCGTCTGCTGGTTAGACGCATAAAAGGGGTAAAGCGTTTGATCGCCTTGGACTTAATTCGGCGAGGCCTACTTCGCCTCGTACACAGTTTTACCGCCTACCACCGTCCGTAGCACCTTGGTTTGCAACAGTTTCTCGGGTGAGACTGCGGTTGCATCACGGTCCAGGACTACGAAATCTGCCAGCATTCCCGGGGAGAGTTTCCCCTTATCTTTCTCCTCAAATTCGGCGAATGCCGAACCGGCGGTATAAGCGGCGATTGCCTGATCTATGCTGAGGCGCTGGTCGGGGAAATATTCCTGCTTGCCATTTTCGCTCCTGCGGGTCACGGCCGCGTACAGACCCCTAAATGGATTCACGGGCTCAACCGGATAATCTGTTCCAAAAGCTAGTGGGATGCCCTTGTTCAAGAAAGTCAGCCACGCGTACGAAGTCGCGGCCCGCTTGGGGCCAAGGCGATCCTGCGCCCAACGCATGTCAGTCAGAAGATGGTTGGGCTGCATGGACGCGATGACCTTCCGCTGTTTGAACTGGGCGAACTGCGAAAGAGTCGTGACCTGTGCGTGCTCGATGCGAAGGCGGTAGTCATCTCCGCCGTTAGCGGCTTTCATATGGCCTTCTTTGGCAGCTTTCTCGGCCTCGGCAAAGGCATCGAGCGCCATCTGCACTCCCTTGTCGCCGATCGCGTGGAATCCGATCTGGAACCCCGCCAGCATGCGCTCTTTCGTCATCTCATTGAGCTTCGCGGTTTCGTAGCGCGGCAGGCCGAAATTCTTGGGATCATCGGCATAGGGCTCGAGCATCGCCGCTGTGTGCGATCCCAGGGAACCGTCCATGAAGCCCTTCAGCATCCCCGTGTGCAGCATGAGATCTGTCTGCGGATGCGAATTGCGCTTGCGATTCAACTCCTCGACGGGATCATCAAACGGCAGCCATTCCGAGATCCGCGCGGTAAGTTTGCCCTCTTTTTCAAGTTCTTCGTAGATCTGGAAAATCTCCCAATTGGGCGAATAGTCCTGCGCTGACGTAACCCCGTGCTGCGCGAGATCGGCGAGCGCCAGTTCGATTCCTTGCCGCATCTGCTCGTGAGTCGGCTTGGGGATCACATTCAGGACGGCATCCTGTGCCGGACTTTCCCGCAGGATTCCGGTGGGCTCTCCATTTTCATTACGGTCGATGTGGCCGCCTAGGGGATCACGGCTGGCAAGAGTGATGCTGGCGAGTTGCAGAGCGCGCGTGTTGGCGACGGCAATGTGTCCATCGATGCGCTTGAGGAACACGGGATGTCCGCTCGAAACCTCGTCAATGTCCCAACGCGTGGGCGTCACTTTGACTGGCCAGAGAGTCTCGTCCCATCCGGCGCCCAGGATCCACTCGCCGGCCTTAGCTTGTTCCACCTTCTTCAGGATGCGATCGCGGAACTCGTCCAACGACTTGACGCCGGTCAGATCGACGCTCAACTTCGTTGCACCGGCATCATCGAGATGCAGGTGGGCATCGTTGAATCCCGGCATCAGGAAGTGCCCGCCCACATCAATGACCTGGGTTTGAGCGCCCTTGAATTTGTCGAGATCGGCAGTTTTACCGACTGCCAGGATGCGATCGCCACGGACAGCAACAGCCTGCTCACGAAGGATGGAACTGAATTGGGCATTAGCAGGCACGCCGGTATAGACGTTGGCGTGAACAAAAAGAAGATCAGCTTTGGGTTTTGCGTCCGCTGCCCCAGTTTGAGACGAGGCAAATGGAGAGCTGAGAAGGCAGCCGAGCATGATTATGCAGAATCCTGCTTTTCTGATCAGATTCATTCTCCCACCCCCGCGAGCGTCAGCATAGTCAACAAAATCCGCTTCAGTGCAAGTTCGCGTCCGTTGGAATCGAACCACTCCTGCAATGTATGTGCGCCTCCACCGGAACCACCTCCACCGATGGCCACCGCTTCGCGTCCGAGCGAAAGCGGGACATTCGCGTCAGTTGATGCTCGCTGCACCTGCGCCGCGTTGTTGAGTTGCGCGTCCACCGTGCGCACGACCTGCAGGATCTTCGCGCCGGGCTGCAGTTCGCCTGCTGGACGGCTTCCGATCACCACCACTTCGCAACTCACGCCCGAAGGGCGCTTCTGCGCGGACGAACGCATCTCCGACATCATCGTCTCATCTTCGACGGCGCGGTTGAGCGCCAGGCGTAGCGATTGTTCGAGGCGCTCCATCTCGGCCATTGACGTCGAGCGGATATCCACCTTCATGCTGGCGGACTCGGGAATTGAATTGACCGAAGTGCCTCCCCGAATCACTCCGATATTAAAGGTTGTTTTGGGTGTAGTTGGCACCGTCGTCGCCGTGAACGTCTCAATCGCTTTTGCGAGGATCACAATGGGATTCGGCGCGCCGAAGTCGCTCCAGGAGTGTCCCCCCGGTCCACGGACGATCACCTCGAAGCGCCGGCTGCCCAAGGCTTCGGCAACGATGGTGTCGGCTCCGGCGCCATCGAGCACGAGGCTATAGGCGATGGAATCTTTCCATCGCGGCGTGGAGAAAATGTGGCGCATGCCGCGCAAATCACCTTCGCCCTCTTCGCCGACGTTGCCGATGAATACGAAGGGCATCGAGTGCCGCACGCGCACGTTGCGCAACAGCGATGCGATCGCAAGCATCGCAACCACACCCGCTCCGTTATCGGATACGCCGGGGCCGTAGATCCGGCTTCCCTGCTGGCGGATATTCAGCGGCGTGTTCGCCGGAAACACTGTGTCAATGTGCGCGCTCAGTGAAATGTAGCGACGGCCGAATCCAGGATGTGTGCCGAACACGTTTCCTACGTCGTCGATGCGGACGTCGTCCAGACCAACCTCCCGAAAGCGCTCGGCCAGCCATGCGGCCCGGGCGGATTCGCCGAAGGGCGGTGCGGGAATACGCGCCATTTCCATTTGCCAGTGGAGCAGTTGCGGATCTTGCGTGCGAAACCAGTTGAAGGCGGACCGAACTTCAGGCGATGCGGCGAGACAGGCCACTTCCTGCTGCAGATCCTGCTTCGGCGCAGGAGCCAGATCTGGCGGATCCGGACGCGGGGGGTTCGGGCTCATGGAAGCGGTATGGGTCAGTTTACAATGCTATACGGCGATTCGGGATTGCCCAAATGAGGAACCGGGTTACGGAAGACACACAGCAAGTGACGGAAAATACTGCTACTTGCGTATCTTTGCCTCGATAGTGGCCACCAACTTCTGGGTAGCAGGCACGGAAATTGCGTGTCGGGCGGCTCCACCCAGGATCGGCCCGGCGATGGCGTCCAATTCTGGCGCGTTTCCTTGTTCGACATCTTTTTGCATGGAACTGCGCATCTCCGGCGGAAACTTGCCCGATCCGGCAATGACGGCGTCGGCGTCCACTCTGGCGCCTTCCGCCTGAGCGATGGCGCATGCCTCGCGAACGCACCCAATGGCTAGTTCACGCCACTCCGGATTGCTGAGAACCCCGCCGATCGCTTGTCCTGCCGCCGTCGTGGAGAGCGCAAATGGGGCGAGGAATACCAGTTTGCCCCACATGAGCGTCGGCTCGTCATCGATCAAGCGACATTCGAAACCAAGTTTCTGAAGGTCCTCCAGAGTCGATCCGAGCAGAGATCGTCCGCTCGATAAAACATTCAAGCGCGCGAATGGGGAGCGATGAACGATGTAGGCGGGCGCGATGCGCTCTGTTTCCACCGCAATCGTCGCCGGAATGATTTTCTTGGAGCCGTACTTTGCTCGCAGCACTGCGAGATGCTCGATCCCGTTCAGCAGCGGGACAATGGCGCCGATAGCGTCTGCCTGAGTAATCGCATTGAGTGCGGCATCGAGTTGCGTCGCCTTTACCGTAATCCAGAGAACATCGCATGCCGCAACTTCAACGCTGCGCGAGATCGGGACGCGGAAGTCTCCGAACGGGCTCTCGAGATGAAGTTTCTGCGGATATTCGGCTACCGATTGGCGACGGACCACCATTGTTACGGGCGATCCGGAATGGGCGATGCAGGCCCCGATGAGCCCGCCGACTCCGCCTGCACCAAGGATCGCGTGTCGCAGAGAGTTGGGCATTCGGAGTTATTTCTTGCTGACGGCTGACGCGGGCACGCATTCGAGGATCTCCGCTTCGCTCAACGTGTGATCGCTCTGTTTAGCCCGCTGGTAGATGCGGTCCACCACATCGTCCGAAGCCGGAATCCCGTGGCGCTCCAGCCAGAAAAGCACATTTGACTTCCCGCTCATAGGACCTACATCGATGATCTGGTCGAGGCCGAACACGTGCGAGGGTACGCCGGAATAAACGGTGTTTGCCAAAACAATGTCGTTCTTGTGGTACGCCTTGATAATTGCGGCCGCATGAACACCGGTAGCAGTACGGAAGGCATCATCGCCGACCACAGGATAGTTCGCCGGAATCGGGACTCCCGTGGCACGGGATACTGCCTGGCAGTAACGCTTCAGCTTGGTCAAGTCCTGCTGGGCCCAGGGCGCGATGTCCATGAGCTTCAAATTCACCAGCATTTGATCGATCTGCGTGTTGCCGACGCGCTCGCCCAAGCCTATTGCGCAGCCGTGAATGCAGTTTGCTCCGGCGACGATTGCCGCCATCGAGTTGGCGATGGAAAGCCCACGATCGCTGTGGCCATGCCAGTCCACGCGAATCTTTTCGCCGGACGGCTTGACCACCTGTTCAATGACGAAGCGCACCAGCGCCAATGCGCCCATCGGGGTCGCGTGACCGGCCGTATCGCAGATGCAGATTGCGCGAGCCCCGCAGTTGATTGCGGTGGCATATAAGCGCTTGACCGTTTCGGGATCGCAGCGACTCGTGTCCTCGGTCACATACATCACATCGAGGCCAAGTGACACGGCGTACTTAATCGCCTTCTCGGTCGTTTGCAGCAGAAACTCGTCGCTCCATCCTTCGGTGAAGCGGCGAATCGGACTGGATCCAATGAAGGTCGCGGCTTCGATGCGCAGCCCGGTCTTTTGCACGATCTCAGCGATTGGGCGAATGTCATTCTCGTGTGTGCGCGCGGCACAGTTCGCCTGAATCTTCATCTTATGCGCGACGATCTCACGCGCCAGCGCAGTCACCGCGTCAACGGCTCGCGGTCCTGCTCCCGGCAGGCCGAGGTCAAGGGCATTGATGCCCAACGCCTCCATCAGATGAAGAATCTCGATCTTTTCTGGAATCGAGGGGTCGCGGACCGAGGGAGACTGCAGGCCGTCGCGCAGGCTCTCATCATTTAGCAGCACTGGCCCTGGAGGCTTCAGGCCCGGCGGGAAATTACGGTTCCAGTCGTAGATGAGGTCAGAGGTATTCATGAAAGCTTTTAGCTCTTAGCTACTAGCTTCTAGCCAAACCATCAGACACGATAAAACGGCAACTTTGCGGATCCCCAGATCCCGGTCCCACGATTGTCAAAAAAGCTAATAGCTGGGAGCTAGCAGCTATTTTTCCTTCGGCGGCAGCGTCAGTCCAAACACCGAAATCATTCCCTGCCCGGCGACGTTTACCGTGCTCTCCCCAGGAGCAGGCAGGTAAAGCGCCTTGCAGTTCTCGCAGCGGTAAACCTCGGCTTTCGGTCCCCACGCCTTCTCGATGTCTCCACACTCCCGCTCCTTCACGTCCGTCATGTAGAACCAGAGTTTCAGGTGACCGCCACAAAACTTGCCCTTCGCGTCTTTTTCATTGCAGGCGCGCTGGCCACCCTTCTTGACCTTGACCTTGTGATTAGGGAGTTTCGGAACTTCGTGGGTGCTGGAAGCGGATACTTCGCTGGTCGCCAAAGGACGTACCCTCATACGGGCGGCGCAAAGGCCGCCGGATTCGGCCTACGACGCCATTGTAACCGAAACATTCGCGGGCATGCCTCTGCTAGTCTGGTATTCACACCAGACAAACAAGGGACCCATGATCACGATTGTTTCAGGCCTTCCCCGTTCCGGAACCTCTTTGATGATGCAAATGCTGGTGGCCGGAGGCATGCAGCCTCTATCCGACGGCGAGCGCGCGGCGGACACCGACAATCCTCGCGGATACCTGGAATGGGAGCGCATCAAAACGCTCCCCACCGACCCGACCTGCATCGCCGAGGCCGAAGGCAAAGTCGTCAAAGTCATTTCTCGGCTCCTGCTTTCTCTGCCTGCAGGCCACGAATATCGAGTCATCTTTATGCAGAGGCCGCTATCGGAAGTCCTGGCATCTCAAGAGCAGATGATGCGGCGGCGCGGAACCTTAAAGCCGGGCGGCAATCCCGCAGTGATGGCGGCCGCGTTTGAAAAACATCTGCGCGAGGTCTATGCGTGGATGGAAGGCAAGTCCTACGTCAAGGGACTGCGCCTCCCGTATCATGATGTTCTCAAGCAGCCGAAAGAAATCAGCCAACAAATCGTTGAGTTTCTTGGGACTCCTTTGATTCTGGACGCGATGTGCCGGCAGGTGGACTCCTCCCTCTATCGCAATCGCATCGGCTGAACGGAGATCGTTATGGAGAAGAAAGCGAACGCAGGTGAATCGAAGCTGGGCATGACACCCGCTGCGGCGAGATCTCCGCTGGTCAGCCGCGAAAATGCCGAACACTACCGCTGGGGCGTGGATTGCGACGGCTGGCATCTGGTGCACGACAAGGAACTCAGCGTCATCGAAGAGTTCATGCCGCCTGGCTCCGCTGAGATCCGTCATTACCACAATCACGCGCAACAATTCTTCTACATTCTCGATGGTGAAGTGTTGATGGAGGTGGATGGCGAGAACGCTCTGATTCCAGCGGGGCATGGCATTCGGATTTTGCCGGGGGTGCGGCATCAGATTCGCAATCCCTCCTCGGGACCAGTGCGGTTTCTGGTGATCTCGCAGCCGGCTAGCCGTGGCGACCGGTTTGACGTGTGAAGTCACCGGCCGTTGCAGCGCCGTCACAACTGCTTTCGGCGGAATACTCCTGCCGCCTGGAGGGCTCCACGCATACGCGTGCTTATGCTGCGGGCAAACTGCATGTCCAGAAATCCTTCCATCTGCCGGCGGAAACTCTCGCCATAGCCGTGCCACCAGACTTTCTTCATGCCGGGCATGCGGTCCATGTCGAGGTACTTCACGCGTACCATCTCGTCCAGCCCGAAACGGCCGTGAGTGCGGCCGACGCCGCTGGCTTTCACTCCACCATGCGGAGCCTCGCTGATACCGAAGCAGGAGATCACGTCGTTCACCATGACCGTTCCGGCATGAATGCGACGGGCGAGACGCTCACCGCGTCTGGCGTCGCGAGTCCACACGCTCGCGGCTAGACCATACTCTGAATCGTTCGCGAGGCGGACCGCCTCGTCGTCGTCGTCGCAAGGCATGATCGGCAAGACTGGCCCGAATGTCTCTTCCCGCATGATACGCATGTCCTGTTTCACGTCGGCGAGCACCGTGGGCGCGTAGAAATTCGGCCCTAACTCAGGAAGACACCTGCCGCCCGCCAGCACGCGAGCCCCCCGAGCCTTCGCGTCTTCCACGTGTGATTCGACGATCTGCACCTGGCGTAGCTGGATCATCGGCCCGACGTCCGTATGCGCGTCCATACCATTGCCGACGCGCAGCTGCTTGGTCTTCTCGGCGCACGCCTGAGCGAATTGCTCATACAAGCGCCGGTGTACATAGCAGCGTTCGACAGAGAGACAGGCCTGCCCAGCATTGACGAACGCGCCCCAAACCGCGGCGCTCGACGCGACGTCGATGTCGGCATCCTCGAGCACCAGCATCGGATCCTTGCCGCCGAGTTCGAGTACGACCGGGAGCAATCGCTCAGCCGCAGCGGCTGCGATTCGCTTTCCAGTAGTGACGCTGCCCGTGAATACCAGCTTGTCGATCGCAGAGCGCAATAACGCGGCACCCGCTGTACCTTCACCCACCAGCACCTGAAAAACATCTGCCGGAACGCCAGCCGAATGCAGTAAAGAAGCCAGTTCCGTCGCCACGATGGGTGTCAGCTCCGACGGCTTCAGCACAACAGCGTTCCCGGCGACCAGAGCCGCAAGCGTCTCGGTTGCGGGGATCGAGAAGGGATAGTTCCAGGGTGAGATGATCCCGATGACCCCGTGCGGCTCGCGCACCAGCCATCCGCTCTTCAGCTTGGTCACGATGTTGGCATGGGGCACCGGCTCGTCCCGCAGCAATTTCCAGGCGTTGTCGATCAGGAATCGCGCCGCATCCAGCACCACCAGCACTTCCGTCACCAGCGCTTCGGCAAGCGGCTTCCCGGCTTCCTGGGTGATTGTCGCCGCGATTTCTGACTTGCGCAGGTAAAGCTTGTGCTGAAATTCGCGCAGCAGCTCGATCCTTCTTTTCAGTCCCAGAGCGGCCCATGCAGGTTGAGCGGCACGCGCGCGAGTCACACCGGCTTCGATCTCAAATTCGCCCGCGCAATCGAACTCCCGCAGAGTTTCACCCGTGGCCGGGTTCGCCGAAACAATCTTCCCTGTCGCGACTTGAAGATCAGTGGCCATGGCAATCATCGTAATCCGGAGGGACCCTGGTTGCCACTCCCGCTGCCCACGTGCTAGCCCAATGCTGCCCCGTGGACGTTGACAGGCAGGTCGAGACGTCCTGTCACATTGGTTATACGTCAGTACTCCACACTGACCAGATACAACCCGCTTGCCGGCGCAGTTGCACCGGCCGCCGAGCGTTTTTTGGCCTGCAGAACGCGTGTCACATCGTCCAACTGCAGAGTTCCGCGGCCAACCAGCAGGAACGTCCCGATCAGATTGCGGACCATGTGGTGCAGGAATCCCGACCCACGGACGATATAGGTCAACTCGTCTTCCGTGCGCTCCCACCCGGACGAGAAGATGGTGCGCACGTTCGAGACCGGCTCGCCGTCCTTCCCGCGCCCCGGATCGACAGCTGCAAATGAGGTGAAATCCTTTTCGCCCACGACGAGCGATGCGGCCGCGGCCATCGCTTGTTCGTTCAGTGGGTATGGGTAATGCCACACATACCGTGCCAGAAATGGCGGGCAGATCGCGTCCCGATAGATCCGATACCGATAGGTCTTCGCCCTCGCGCAATGCCTCGCGTGGAAGTCTGCAGGCATTTGCTCTACGTCCAGTACTCGCACGGAAGCGGGCAAGATGTCGTTCAGCGCCTTGATGAAGTTTTCCGTGGGTACGGAAGACTCCGTGACAAATGTCACCACTTGCGCGAGCGCGTGTACTCCTGCGTCAGTACGTCCGGAGCCCTGTGGCAATACCTTTTCGCCGGTGATTCGTCCAATCGCAGTAGCGAGTGTGCCCTGTACAGTCGGCATGTCGGGCTGCACCTGCCATCCGGAGAATTCCGCTCCGTCATAGGAGAGAATCAATTTGAGATTTCGCATCAAGCGATCTTTCGAGTCCTGCGCCGGATTAGCGTCATCCAAACCATTTCGGGTAACGCAAGTAGTGAATAACCGCTGTAATCCGCACTGGATTGCATTTCCAGTCAGATATACTAGATGGTTTCCGCCGAATTCCAGACCCGGATTTGCAGTTTGACGGCAGGGTCGTTCTGCCAGAAGCAGTCTCCGGGCGACGGAAGCCTTGGAAGTGAGAAGGTTCGCGGGTCCCAATTTTCAGGAACCTTCCGCCACTCCTTTGCGTACCAATGCCTGAGTAGGACTTTACTCGGATTGAAACGGCTGTCTCAGGCGAACCCAACATTTTGGTTGCAAGCCTTAATAACTGGTTTCAACGATCGGAGAAGAGTAGATGCCATTCGCCCGTTTAGCCTCTATCACCCGGCTGGCTGCACTGAGCACCTTTGGCGCAGCGTTGACGCTTACGTGTTGGGCGCAGGACTTACCCAACAAGCCCACTCCGCAGAATACGCCGGAAACCAAGCCGGTGCCGGCCCTGAACTTTTCCAAGCCTGCGGCGCATTTTCCGAATCCTATTGCGCCCTACACGCCGCGACACGTCGATGAGCCCAACTTGGCGAATACATCGCGCATCGATTCCCTGATGCGCGAGGGCAAACTCTACCTGTCGTTGAATGACGCGATTGCGCTTGCATTGGAAAACAACCTCGACGTCGCGATCGCGCGCTACAACCTCAATATCGCCGACACCGACGTGCTCCGCGCCAAGGCCGGCGCTCAGATTCTGGGTGTGAACGTCGGTATCGTTCAGAACACTCCTGGCGGCGGCGTGGGCGGGATCGGCTCCCAGGTCGGGTCCGGTACCGGTGGCACCTCGCTTGGCGCGGGCGGAGCCGGCGCTGGCGCGGGCGGCATCGTGAGTTCGACCGCTGGCGGCTTGTTCGGCCCCTTCATCACCAGCTTTGACCCAGTTCTAACGGGGTCTTACCAAAGTGATCACTTCAACATCCTGCCTTCCAGCACGTTCAGTCCTGCCTCGCCGCAGAACACGACGACTGCGAACTTTCAGTATGTGCAGGGATTCCACTGGGGTACCAATGTGTCCGTCGGCTTCAACAATACCCGCACAACTGTGGGCAACGCTCCTTTCAGCGTGTTGAGTCCGCAATTGAACTCCAATTTTCATTTTCAACTGACCCAGCACCTGCTGCAGGGCTTCGGTTTCGCTCCCAACACCCGCTTCATCCGCATCGCCAAAAACAATCGTGAACTCTCCGACGTCGCATTTCGCCTCCAGACCATCACGACCGTTGATCAGATCGAGAATATGTACTGGGATCTGGTTTTCGCCTACGAGAACCAACGCGTGAAAGAAGAATCGCTGACGTTTTCGCAGAAGACGCTCTCCGACACCAAGAAGCAGGTCGAGATCGGCAGTCTCGCACCGATCGAAGCGGTCCGGGCACAGAGCACCGTGGCTGCCGACGAGCAGGCTCTAACAGTAGCGAAGACGAACCTGCAGTTGCAGCAACTCATCATGAAGAATGCGTTAAGCCGCACACTTCACGATCCCGCCCTGGCCAACGCCGATGTTGTTCCCACTTCTACGATGGAAGCTCCGCAAAACGAGCAGGTTCAGCCCACCGAGGAAATGGTGAACGAAGCACTTCGGCATCGGGCGGAACTGGTCGAAGGACGCATTCAGCTGAACAGCCAGCAGATCAGCAACAAAGCATTGCGCAGCTCCCTTCTTCCTACACTTGACGCCTATGCATACTACGGCGGCTATGGTTTGGGTGGATCTCAGAACCCAACTAATCTCTGCGGCAATCCGGACAATCCAGGCTTCGGTTGTTCCACGACACCGGCCACCCCGGTCGGTTACGGCAGCACCCTGAATCAACTCATAAACTCCACCGCTCCCGACAAGGGGGTCGGCCTTCAACTCAACATTCCGCTGCGGAACCGTGCCGCGCAGGCTGTCCAGATCCGCGGTGAACTCGAATACCGCCAGGCGCAACTGTCGCTGCAGCAGACCGAAAACCGGGTCAGCATCGAAGTTCGCCAGGCCCAGTTCGCCGTCGAACAGAACCGGGCTAGCGTCGCTTCAGCGCAAGCTGCCGTCGACTATGCCAAGCAATCGCTGGATGCCGAGCAAAAGAAATATCAGTTCGGCACCTCAACGACTACGGCGGTCCTGCAAACGCGCAGTGCTTTGGCCAGCGCCGAATCCACCCTGATGTCGGCCATGGCGGCTTACGAGAAATCGCGAGTCGAACTTGACCGCGCCACCGGCACACTCCTCGAGCACAACGGCATCAGCGTGGACGATGCCGCGCGCGGCCAGGTCACGCACATGCCAAACGTTCCCTACGTTGCGCCCAGGAAAGACATCAACTCCCTGACACAACCTGCACCAGAGGCTGCGCCACAGCCCCAACAGTAAATTCTCATTCAAGGCGACAGAGTCCCATTCTCGGCACGCACCCCGTGCAGAAAATGGGGCTTCCGCTTTTGTCCTCAATATCTATTCCAACAATTCTTTACAATCCTCGACGCCTTCCGACGAACTTCTCCCGCTAAGATGAAGTGACAGATTCAGGTGTGTTGCATCCAACACCGGCATCTTTGCATTCCCCGGCACAATGTCCGTGCCCGTCGTCCAAGGAGAAAGTGCATGTTCTTTCACCGTCTTAATTCCGATGTGCGGCTGGTTTCTGTTCGTGCGGTACTAACCGCGGCTTGCCTGCTGTTTCCCGCAATACTCTGCGCTCAGATAACACCCGCGCAGTCGAACACCCCGAGCGTACCTCAGCCTGCGCAGCCTGAGCTTGTTCATCTCAAGGACTATTCCGTGCCGCGTTCGGCATTTCCTCGTTTTCTCCAGCCCTACAAGCCGCAGCACGTCGCGCAACCGAATCTGGGGAACTCGCCTCGCATCGATTCGCTGATGCGCGAAGGCAAAATCTATCTCTCCATTGACGACGCCGTCGCGCTCGCGCTGGAGAACAATCTCGATCTCGACATCGCGCGCTATAACCTGAATATCGCCGAGGCTGATCTGCTGCGCGCCAGGTCAGGCGCCAACATTCTCGGCGTCAATACAGGGATTGTGCAGAACACGCCCGGAGGCGGCGTGGGAGGACTGGGCGGAACAGTCGGATCGGGCACGGGCGGAACGACTGTTGCCGCCGGCGGTGTCGGGACCGGCACGAACGGCTTGGTTAGTTCCACGCTCGGTATTGGACCTCCAATTACCAGTTTCGACCCGGTGCTCACGGGAACAACGCAGCTCGACAAGAACAACACCGAGTCCACAAGCGTGTTCAGCCCGGTGCCCATCGTTGCCCAAAACACATATACCTCGAACTTCGGGTATACGCAGGGATTCCAGTGGGGAGGCGCATTGACCGGCGTCTTTAACAATACTCACGTGACCACGAACAATCCGACCAGTCTGCTGACTCCACAACTCGGATCGAATTTTCAGTTCCGCTTCACGCAGAATCTCCTGCAGGGTTTCGGCTTTCTTCCGAACACGCGCTTTATCCGGATTGCGAAGAACAACCGTGAAATCTCGGATGTCGCCTTTCGCCTGCAGGTGATCACAACGGTGGATCAGATCGAGAATATGTACTGGGATCTGGTTTACGCGTTCGAGAACGTGCGGGTTCAGCAGGAGTCTCTGGCTTACGGCCAAAGAGCGATGGAAGATGCGCAGCGGCAGGCGCAAGTCGGAACCGTACCACCGATTCAGGTGGTGAGTGCGCAGAGCGTCGTCGCGACGAACCAGCAAAACCTGATCGTCGCCCAGAACAACCTGCAACTGCAACAACTCCTGATGAAGAATGCGCTGAGCCGCAGCATCGAAGACCCCATTCTTGCGGAGGCCGACGTTATTCCGACTTCGACGATGCTGGTGCCGCAGCAGGAAGCCGTGATTCCGATTCAGGACCTGATCAACGATGCGCTGCAGCATCGGGCGGAACTGGTGGAAACACGCATCGACCTGAATTCGCGTGACATCAACAACAAAGCCGTGCGCAACTCGATGTTGCCGACCTTGCAGGCATTTGCGTATTACGGCGGCTCAGGAATCGGAGGAGACGTAAATCCGGGGGTGCCAGCCTGCACCAATCCCCCCACCACCAGTTTTTGTTTTGACGCTGCAAAAGCTCCGCCGCCATTCCGCACCAGCACATCTGTTGGATACGGCGGAACGTTGAATCAACTTGTGAACTCGACCGCGCCAGACCGAGGAGTTGGACTGGCACTGAACATTCCAATTCGCAACCGGCTTGCCCAGTCGAACCAGGTTCGCGCGGAACTCGAGTATCGTCAGGCCCAGGTGCGCCAGCATCAACTCGAAAACCAGGTGCGGATCGAAGTCCGCAACGCGCAATTTGACGTCAAGCAGAACCGCACTGCGGTGCAGGCCGCGCAGTCGGCAGTGGATCTGGCGCGGCAAACGCTGCAGGCCGATCAGCAGAAACTGAAGGTCGGCCTGACCACGCAAGTCACGATCCTTCAGGATGCGGCAACGCTCACTACGAACGAGTCGAACCTGGTTTCTGCCAAGGCAGCTTACGAGAAATCACGCATCGAACTCGACCGCGCCACCGGGTTACTACTCGACCATGCCGGGATTGACGTGGCCGACGCAACGCGCGGTCAGGTGACACATCTGCCAAGTATTCCGTACGTGGCTCCGAGGCAGGACGCGCCCGCTATGCAGCCCATTCCGGCACCGACGGGATCTGTTCAACCGGTTCAGCCGGGAGGACAGATGTAGGCTGAGAGTCGCGGCATACGCAACAGCAGTCCGATGCAGATTGCGACGATTCTCCATTCCGCACTCTGACTTCGTCCTTCTGCTTCCTTCTGCATTCGCGTATGAGACAATTCCGGGTTCGCGTAGTCGCATCTGCGATATGCAACTCTCGGTCGTCATCATCACGTTTAACGAAGAAGGCCACATGGGACGCACGCTGGCCAGCGTGCGGTCGCTTGTCGCCGATGGGAAGGGCGAGATCATCGTCGTTGATTCGGGTTCGACCGACAGCACGGTGGAGATCGCGGAGTCGCAGGGCGCGAGAGTCTTCGTAGAGGACTGGAAGGGTTATGCCGCGCAGAAGAATTCAGCCATCGATAAGGCGACAGGCGATTGGATTCTGAGCCTGGACGCGGACGAAGAAATCGACACCGACTTGCAACACGCGTTCAGCGAAATGTTTGATGCCTTAGCGCGGTTGTCGGCCTTGGCCGGCCAGGCACCTGCTCATTCACCCACCGCGGGCGATAATGCATCCTCTTCAAACGCCCCGCTGGGCGCGGAGTTCGACGGTATCTGGATTCCGAGAAAGAACGAATTCCTCGGCCGGTGGATCCGACACGGCGGATTCTGGCCTGATCCAAAGCTGCGCCTCTTCCGTCGCGGGAAAGGCAGCTTCGAGAATCGAACGGTGCACGAGGACATTCAGATTGACGGCCTAACCCGTCAGATTCAAAGCGGAACTATCCTTCATCATTCCTATCCCACGCTTTCCGATTATATCGAGCACATGAACCGTTACTCTTCGCTCGGGGCGGAGATGGTCGTGACGCAAGGCAAGGTGCGCTTCAGCTTCATCAACATCGTGCTGCGGCCGCTATTTACATTTGTCTACAACTACTTCTTCCGGTTCGGATTCCTCGACGGTCGCGAGGGTTTGCTGCTCCACCTCTACCACGCCGTGTACGTCTCCTGGAAATATGCAAAGGCATGGGAACTCTCGCGCACACGACGTAGAGACGCTGCACTCATAAAGCCTTGACCACGACCGGCATGAAGGTTCACGAAGCAAAAGCATTCTCGCGCCACTGACCGACCGGTCGTTTCGGAACCCGCGTCACACCTTGCTCCAACCGCACTGGCTTCCCTATCATCGAACTAGATCACCGGGGTTCGCATGGAAAAGAAGCCTTCGAAACAGCCTGTCGTCGAGAGTCCTATCGCTGATGTATTCGAAAACCGGCATCCCTCGCAGGGCGAGAAGCAGTGGGCGGAGAAGACTCTTGTGCCTACGCTCGAGAAAACTCCGGAGCGTCCGATTGGAGCAGCGACCGGCCTCAATGTGGATGAGAACGGGCATGCGCGATTCACGACGATTTCTGGTGTACCCATCCGCCGGCTTTATACGCAAGCTGATCTGCCGGCTGACTGGAGCGAAGAACAGTATCTCGGATATCCCGGCCAGCCGCCCTTCACGCGTGGTATTCATGCCACCGGATATCGCGGCAAGCTCTACACCATGCGCCAGTTCTCCGGGTTCGCGTCGCCCGAAGAAACTAACCAGCGCTACAAGTACCTGCTCGAGCATGGAGGCAGCGGACTCTCCGTAGCATTTGATCTGCCGACGCTAATGGGGTACGACTCCGATCACCCGGCGAGCGAGGGAGAGGTCGGCAAGTGCGGCGTCGCTATCGATTCGCTGGAGGATATGGAGATTCTCTTTAACGGAATCGATCTGGAGAAGACAACCGTATCGATGACCATCAATTCTCCGGCCTCGGTACTGTGGGCGATGTACCTAGTCGTAGCCGAGAAGCAGGGTGCGGACTGGAAGAAGATTTCCGGGACGATTCAGAACGACATCCTGAAGGAATATATCGCGCAGAAGGAATACATCTATCCTCCGGCGCCATCGATGCGACTGGTGATCGACACCTTCGAGTACGGATCGAAGTTCACGCCGCGCTTCAATACGATTTCGATCAGTGGATACCACATCCGCGAGGCCGGATCGACCGCGCTGCAGGAACTGGCGTTCACGCTCTACGACGGCGTGGAGTACGTGGAATGGGCGCGCTGCCGCGGACTCGATGTGGACGAGTTCGGTCCGCGGCTCAGCTTCTTCTTCAACGCACACAACGATTTCTTCGAGGAGATCGCAAAATACCGCGCGGCGCGCAAGATCTGGTATCGCGTGATGAAGGATCGTTTCGCCGCGAAGAACCAGCGCACATGGCTGATGCGCTTCCACACGCAAACCGCTGGAGTGTCGCTGCCGGCGCAGCAGCCGATGAACAATATTGCTCGTGTCGCGATTCAGGCTCTGGCTGCGGTTCTTGGCGGAACGCAATCCCTCCATACGGATTCTTACGACGAGGCCCTCGCGCTCCCTACCGAAGAAGCGGCGCGTATCGCGCTCCGCACCCAGCAGATCATCGCGTATGAGTCCGGAGTCACACAGACCGTCGATCCTTTGGGGGGATCGTACTTCCTCGAGAATCTCACGCTGCAAATGGAAAACGGCGCATTCGATTACTTCAACAAGATGGATGCGATGGGAGGCATGGTAAAGGCCATAGAACGCGGCTATCCGCAGAAGGAGATTGCCGAGTCTTCGTACCAGTTCCAGCGCGCCGCGGAAGCGAAAGAAAAAGTCATCGTCGGCGTGAATGACTTCGTAATCGAAGAAGAGTCGCCGCACATCCTCTACATTGGCGAGAACGTCGCAAAGCAGCAGTCCGCGAAGCTAGAGGCTCTCCGAAGCCGCCGGTCGAACGAGTCGGTGCACCGTGCGCTCGATGCGCTGAAGAAGGCCGCAGCCAACGAACCCAAACCGGGAGCGAATGGCAGCATCTCTTCCGCGAACACGATGCCTTACATCGTGGATGCGGTGCGTGCTTATGCCACGGTGGGAGAAATCTGTGAAGCTTTACGGCAGGTGTACGGCACGTACACCGAAGTGAGCATCACTTAGATCCGCAGATGCTTGCGCCCGATAGATTGATCAATACTCCGCGTCAACTGTGCGCAATCTTCTAATCTTCCTTATCCGAACGGAGCAGTCTGATTTTGCTAATGAACACATCCCGGTCCTTTAGGACTAGAGATACTCTCCATCGCCTAGCATGAAAGTCGGACCCGGTAAGGCGGAGAGTCAGTTCGGATTCACTATTCTGATACAACACATTGGCAGCTGAAGGTGGCTGAATGCGCGGAAAGTTCGGAGCTCCAACCAAGATTTCCTCTGGAAACTTTCCGCCCCATTGCAATCTAGTGATGAACAAATCGAACTGCTGAGTGTCGTCTCGATTAATGTCCGTCTGACGCGACGTAGGATGGCAATCCTTAACCACAAGCGCCGTATCCGGGCTCAGGTCTGGTGCATCGAATGTCCAATCCTCAATGGTTAGCCGGCAGTCCGTAGCAACCACTCGTGAGCTGTTGCGAATCCCTATTCTCTTGTAGGTTGCGTGCAGAGTGGGATCGCGTTGGACTGTCGTGGTGTGACTCACGACAAACGTCATCCGCGGATCCTTAAGAGCCAAATTTTCTTTGACTAATACGAACAGCGCCTGGGCGATGCACATAACAATCGCGAAAAGCCCCCACGAAGAATATTTCTTCCAGTCTTTGTCCTCTAGGCCAATGGGAGGACCGATCAACCAAAAGGCATCCCAAAAGACAAAGGCCACTGCAAAAACTACTCCCGTCCACGGAGATTTTAGCAACCGCTTAATCATCACCGAAGTAGTACACCTCTATTCCTAGACTTGACCCCGCATTTAGTGTCGCGTCTTCTTCTTTTTCGCTGCGCTGCCATCCAGCCCCCACAGCCGCAGATGGCATTTGTGGCACATGTCTTTGGTCTCGACATTCTGATTCAGGGCATCTGCGGGGATTTCCGATCCCATCTTCAGGTAGTGCACCATCGTGCCGCCGTGGGCCAGGTGACAACTGCTGCAGGACATCTCCTTCCCGGTCAGCGGATCGATCACGCCGCTTACGGGGTGCCGCTCGTACGGATGTCCCATGCTGTTTTTCAGCGAGAGCGAGATCAGAGGCATGTACTGCGATGTGCCACTACTGCCTGTCCGCAGATGGCACTCCAGGCACATCTCATTGACCTTGGCCCGCAGCAGGCGTGAATCCTCGGAGGCATGCGGATTATGGCACCGCAGACACATCGCGGAGCCATAAGGAAAGTGCGCGCGGAGCGGGTGCTCGAGTTGATGACATTCGGCACAGAGGACGGTCTTTGACGGCTTGAGAACAACGTAGCTCGCGTCTTCTCGCTCTTCAATCGAGTGGCAGGCCATGCAACCCTTTTTCAGCGCAGGATGTACATACGCCCCGGTAGTCAGATCGGCATGGCATTCGACACAGTTGGAGCTTGCATCGACTCGTGTCGGATGCATCCCGGCGGAGCACTCAACTGGCGCCAGCAGCAACAACAAAACCGGCCACCAGCAACGCCGCGGTGCGTTCATAAGCCTCGTCATCAGCGAGCCTGATTCGATTCCTGCACCGCAATCCTGGTCTTGCCCGGTGCCTCCTGCCGCACGAGGTAGGGAGAGAACGGAGTCACTTCCAGCGCCAGCTTGTCTTTCGCCGAATAGATGTGCGGAGGAGAAGCCTTCACGAATTTCAACTGTCCGGCCCAGGGCTCGAGCTTGACGCGGCTTCCAAGAGGCAACGCGACAATCTGCTGCGGATTGTCCAGTTCCAAAGGCGGAGCACTCTCGGCCAACGCACTCATAAATGAAACACGATTGTCGGTCGCCAGGCTCTCGCCAAGGTTGGAGCGAACGAGGCTCGGCACGCGCCGTCCATACTTGGCCAGTGCCTTCAGGAAGAGTCCAGCCTCTCCGAGCTTGTCCTTGTATGGGGAATTGAGAAGCAGCTTCATCCCCAGTGCATCGGCCTCCCGCTCCTGTTCTGGTGTGTGTTTGAAGTCAAAGAGTGGCAGTTGCTTCAAGCTGGGGACAACCAGGCGGTCGTTGAAGGCGAAACTGCTGTCCACATCGTGGCCGAGCGCGGCATGCGCCAAAGCATGGGCCAGCACGGCGGCGAGCGCCGGTTCATTCGGTAATGCGTCGAGCAATCCGCGGCTGACCAGAATCGTGTGCCCCATCGTTCCGATTTCAATCGGCGTGGTTGGCATCGTCCGGCAGCGGATCTCCGGATCCAGCGCAAGATTATTCGTAACCTCAAGATTCGTGATGACCGTTTGCACCACCTTGTCTACCTCGCCAAGAGGCGCAATGAGTCCAAGCTCTTCCAGCTTGAGGATGACGTTGTCTTCGGCCCGGCGCTCCCAAGAGCGCTGAATGTCGAGTGGACTCTTGTCCGGCTTCTCTGACGAGTCTTTTGCAGCCTCAGGATCCACCTGGATATCCGTAAATTCCGAATCCGCTCCTACGGTGCCGAGCTTGTATCCCCAGAGGCGAGTCTGTGCTTTCAACTTTGGTCCGCGGGTCTGCGGCTTGGTGGAATCGAACTCTTCTGAGTACACGACCGCCGGCATCCACTCGCCATTGTTCAAGTTCATCCGCCAGCTATCGATATGAAATGTGCCGTAACTCCCGTTGAAGCGGACGATGTGATAACCCTGGTCCTCGACCCAGATCGCACCTTTGAAGCGAGTAGCCTTGTCTTTGTGCGGGCTCACTTCGAAAACCTGGCAGCGAATCTCCCCTAGGAACTCGCTGTGCATGAAGCGCAGATCGTAATTCTTCTTTTCGAACCCGGTGCGATCGACAAAGATCATGCTGGAGAACCCAACCGGGCTCATGGAGTAGAACTTCGAAAAGGCGCCGGCCATGCGCTCCACCAGCCGCTTGTCAAGGAAGAACTCCTCATTCGTCTGCTCGAAACGTACCCGCCCGAGAAAGTAATGGTCCTCGCTGGGAACGAAGCCCAAAGTCGTATCGGGCTGCATCCGCTGAAGATAGGTCTCGACCATGGGACTGTAGTTGCGGATAGTGGTTGCTAGAGAACGTTCGTTGGCAAAGATCCGGTCGATCGATTGGTTAGGATCCGCAGTCGGCTTGCTTGCGAAGGACGGAATACAGAAAACCACGATCAGAACGAGGAGAAAAGAGCGCCGCAACATATCCCGGCCTCCTGTAAGGCGAATTGAGTCGAACGAGCGAATTGCCTGAAACACAAGGACTTACCAGGAGCTTCACTTGTCGCAGAGGGAAGAACCAGAAATCAGCTTGCGAGTCTTAAAGCTCAAGATACGGGGAGGACAGGTGAATTGTAGTGGCAGGGGGGCTCCTGCAGGCTGTGTTCGCACTCACAGGGCGGGGTGATTCCCGTCAACTAGTGCTGCCCTCTCCATGACGTTCGTAATGCGGAGCTACCTTCGCTTGCTGGAGCTACGAACAGGGCTCGCCGACGTGTTCAGCAATGGCACTGCTGTCCCATCGGCAGAGTTGGTCTCTAGCAGTTCTGCTCTCTCTTTTTCCCTGCATTTTCTCCGCCACAAGCACGAACGATGCTCCCGAGATCACTTACCGAACTGCGGCCTCTGAAGTGCGCGTCGCCTTCTTTGCAACGGATGAGAACGATCGCCTCGTAACCACCGTGACCCGCGATGACTTTGCGGTCGTGGACAACGGAACTGTCATCCGCGACTTTCGCAGCCTTGCCCAGTCGAATGAAACCGCGCTGGATATCGTCCTACTGATAGACGCGAGCGAATCGGTGCAGCGCCGCTTTGATGAGACGCTGCAAATCGTCCGGCGACTTATGATTCAGCAGCAGTTCTCTGCGACCGGTCGGTTGTCCGTCGTCACCTTTTCAGGACTGCAGTCGCACGTACTCTGTGCGGGGGATTGTCAGACCGCATCCGCCGAACGCAGGCTCCAGATCGTTCAGGCGAACGGAGCAACTCCACTCTACGACGCACTGGCCGGGGTCGCCAGAGAGCTTCCGAGCCGCCACCAACCGGAGGTACGGCAGGTTCTCGTTCTGCTCTCCGACGGCAATGACACAATCAGCCGATCTTCGGCTCGCGAATGCCTCGATTCGATCATGACGAGCGGAGCGATCCTCTATGCCATGAACCTCAATCCGGATCGCGACGTGTCCAGCAGCCCGTTGCGAGACATCGCCGAGGCCACGGGTGGACGCGTACTCGCCGCGCAAAACAGCAATGTTCTGGATGAAATATTGGCCGAGCAGCACGCTTCTTACGTGGTCACTTATGCGGCGCCGCTCCGGCAAAAAGGATTTCACGCGCTCCGAATTCTTCCCAAACACAACCTGAACCTGCAATTTCATTGCAGAAGGGGCTACTACCATGAGGATGTTCGCTGAGGCGAAACGCTGCAGGAACCTATGGATTCTGGTCGTTCTATGTGGCACGAATCTGGCGTGGGCTGGAGTGTATCAACACGGAACGATTGTCAGAATGCGCATGGGAGACTGCCTGCCCGCGCATCATGGCTTCATCACCACCTTCGGCGGGCCTGCCTCGGCGGTTCCGGCCGATTCTTGCCCCGAATACACACTCATCTCCGACAAAGTTGTGTACGTGATTGTGGGGAAATCCTCGAATCAACTCGTGCCCTTGGCCGATGTAATTGACTTCCGGCTTCGGAATAACGAACTGGTCGTTCGGGTCGACGACGCCAAGCACGAGACAAAGTTCAGTATCAAAGAAATGATTCTGCGTTCTGAGTGGGACCTCATCCAGCGGCACATCGCCGACCAGTTGAGCACCTCGCTGCGGTCTACCGACAACGGGATAGCCTTGCGCACGCGCCCGTGAGCGGCACTTTAGCGGATTACTTTCTGGGCTTGCCAACACGCTCGGCGGTCGCGAACATCTTCGCGACCGTATCCATGTCTTTCGGCTGCACCTTCCCTGCTGGGATGCGCTTGTGCGTCAGGTCCTCAAGCTTGAGCAGAAGGTCTACGAGTGCCATCGAATCGATTAGACCCGACGAGACCAAGGGCGTGTTTTCATCGATCGCTACGCCAGGCTTACGGATTAATTGCACAATGTGTTGAATCATTTCTTGAGCTTCGGCCATCATTCTGAGCGATCTCCATTCAGCTCGGGATGTTCCTGCAAGAGTTTCTCTCGCGTCGCAGCGCGCGCGGGCTTGCCTGCCGTGCTTTTGACAATCCATTTCGGCGGCTTGAGGTAAATCAACCGGACTGCAACACCCATGCTGGAAACGACACGTGCCCGCAGTTCCTGCTCGATTTGTGCCGCATCTCTCAACATTTCCTTATGTCCGACTTCCGCGACGACTACGATGTCTTCGGTTCCAAGGTCGGGATTGTAAACTCCGAGCGCAATTGCGCGTCCGTCGCGGATTGCGGGATGTCCGGAAACAATTTCCTCGATATCCTGCGGATACACATTCTCCCCGCCAACGATAAGTAGATCCTTTTTCCGTCCCACGACGTAGAGTTCGTTTTCATGCAGAAATCCCAGGTCGCCGGTGTGATACCAGCCGTCGACAACAGCTAGCGCGGTGAGGTCGGAACGGTTGTAGTAGCCGTCAAACAGGCAATCGCTCCGGATCGCAATTCCGCCGACGCAATCGTCACCCAGCACGGCACCAGAATCCGAGACAATCCGAAGCTGCTGATTGCGAAGCAGCCGCCCCGAAGACGTGAACGACAAAGCTCCGGAAGCTCCCTGCTCTGCCGGAAGAATGCGGTGATCTGTCCGGAATTGCTTGGCATCGACATAGCGCGTCGTGGGACCGGATTCGTGGTTGATGTCCGATTGCGTGACGGCAAAAACGTTTTCCGCCATGGCGTACGACGACTGCAGCACGCCCGGCCGGACTGCAAATGCGCTCCGGAATTCATTCATACTGGCGGCGCGAACTGGTTCAGAACAGTTGATCAGCAGTCGAAGAGAAGAGAGATTGTACTGGTTCCAGCGGCTTTGTGGAGTGCGCCGCGGGATGAACTGAAACGCGAAGTTCGGCATCCACGCCAGCGTGCATCGGTGTTCACTGACGATCTGCAACATCGTCTCTGGACGCATGACCCAGTCAATCGGGGACTGCATCACAACTGGAATGTGCCACACCATCGGAAGCATGAAGCACGCGATCAGCCCCATATCGTGATACAGCGGCAGCCAACTGTAAACGCAATCACTTTCACTGTCGATCTTCAGTGCTTCATACAAATGCTGCAACTGGCGCAGCACGGCAACATGCGTGAGGGCTACGCCTTTTTGAAGTCCGGTCGTACCCGCCGAGTGTTGAATGAAGGCCAGATGTTCCGCGTCTATGTCCGCAATCGCCTTAGAATGTTCGGTCGATCGAATCTCTTCCCCGGCGCGAATCAACCTCGCTTCACTCCCCAGATTCACGCAATCGAGCATCTCTTCCGGAAATGCCTGGTCGATGATTACCGCTTTCGCTGCCAGATTTGCAGTGACTCCAATCAGTCCAGAACGGTATTTCGAGGACTCAACCTTGAAGTTGGGATACGCGAGGAACGTCGGCACCGCTCCGAGCATCATCGCCGCAACGAAGCTTGTCATCGCGGAAATTCCCTGCGGCATGATCAGGACCACGCGGTCGCCTGGCACAAGTCCGTGCTCCGCGAGTACATCGGCCTGCAAACGAGCCAGTCTGCGGAACTCACCAAAGCTGACCGTCTCCCGCTCGTCTTCATCGATCCATGCCGTCACGAACGGACGCGTCTCCGGAGCAGCGTCTAACGCTTCGATCAGATTGGCGTATGGAATCAAACGGCCATTGTAGTCGATGAAATCAACCGTTCTTGTCGCTTCCCTGCGCTGCCAGTATCCTTAACGGTCCGTGAATCCAGTGGAGGACGCGTGTTCCAGGGCATTTGCTATGTCGTCGCATTCCTGATTTGCGTCATCGTGCTTGCGAAGACGCGGTCGCGCGGCGTGCGGCAAACTGTCCTTCTGATCGCCAGCCTGGGCTTGTACCTCACCTGGACCCCATGGTTCGCGGCAGTCCTGCTATTTTCCACCGTAATGAATTTCCTGGTTGGAGCGTGGCTTCGACGCAGGCCTTACTGGTTGCCGCTGTGGATGGGAATCATTCTGAATCTCGTGCTGCTTGGGATTTTCAAATATCTTCCCGAAGCCAGGGTGCCAGGCCCGCTCGCGCAGTACGACATCCTCAAACATCTGCTGCTGCCTCTGGGAATCTCCTTCTGGACCTTCCAGGCGCTCAGCTACCTCTTTGACCTTTATCGCGAGGAGGAACTGGACCCAACATTTTTCGAGTTCCTCCTCTACATGAGTTTCTTCCCGGTCACGATCTCGGGGCCTGTCTGCCGCATGCCCGACATGCTCCCGCAATTCCGTTCGCAACAAACCACAGCTTTCAGTGAAATCGGAGTGGGCCTGCGTCGTATCGGCGTGGGCGTGCTCATGATGCAATTTGCCAAATTGCTGGGACGCGGCATTCTCGGAGGAGATGGGATTATCAGCGGATTCGATCGCATCACCCACTGGAGCGGACCGGACGTTTGGTGTCTCGCATTCGGCTTTGGGCTACAACTCTTCTTTGATTTCGCAGGATACAGTCATATCGCAATCGGAGCAGCAAAGACGCTGGGAATCATCGTACCCGAGAATTTCAATCGACCCTTTGCCTCGACAAGTCCCTCAATCTTCTGGACACGATGGCATAGGTCGCTGTCGTTCTGGATTCGTGATTATCTCTTTCTCCCGCTGGCCATGGCCCGGCGCGAGATGTGGTGGCGCAACCTGGCCCTGCTTATTTCTATGGTTGTTTTCGGCCTCTGGCACAAGGCTACGTGGTTGTTTTTGATCTGGGGCGCGTATCACGGCATCTTGCTTGTGCTGCATCGAGTGGTGCAGCAGATCGAGAGTCGCTTCGATTGGGAACCTCCCGGGTTGTGGACTCCTGTCTCTTGGATCGTGACCATCTGTCTCATCAGCGCCGGATGGATCTTCTTTCGGGCGAATTCGCTCGCACAAGCACACGAGATGCTCAGCCAGATCGTTTCGCCGGCCACATATGCTTCGCACTATTTGAACACCAGTTTGTACCTGCTCGTGGCCGTTCTCGGTCTCGGATATGCGGTCGTGGTCGGCGTGGCAGATTTTCTAAATCGGCACGCTGACGCGGAACCGCATGGATTTCTTTCTTTTATCGCACAACGAAGATGGTTCTGGATCCTTCCTCTTTACACCTTGACGTTGCTCTTTCTTCTGATGATTACCTGGACTCAGGACGGGGGCGCAGCGCAGTTTATTTATCGTCAGTTCTGAAGGATGACAGTCGCGTCCGCCGATTAGACTCCGCGCTCCAGCACGAAGCTCCTGCGGTTTGATGCCAATGCCGTTACTTGATCTGTGTTCCATCCGGCAGAAAGACTGGATAGCCATCCCATGGTTGTGCCAATACCAGTTCCTGCGCCGCTGCCGTGCGGTTGTAGCCGAACAGAAACATGCCGAAGTGATAGTGCAGCATTGCGTCATCCGCCCACTGGCCGATAGCCCACTGATATTGCAGCGCCGTCTCGTTTGGGCTCTCGCCTGACGGTCCGGCAACTGATATCAGCCGCGCCAGTTGCTCGGAATGGTTGAGCTGGTTCGTGAACGGCGGCCTCTGCAAACGGCGGAGCATTTCCGAGGCGATGCGCGCCCGATCGAACCGGGTCAGCGCGAGACGCCGTTCGCACTCGGCTTCAGATGGAATCTCCGTCGTGGACGCTTGCCCCGCATCAGCCGCAACATTCTTCACGATCTCAGAGAACATCGCGCGTGCTAGCAGATAACTACCCTGCGGAGTCAAATGCACGTGCTCATAAACAAGATCAGTGCCAATAGCCCCACCGGAACTCGCAGCCGAAAGGATCCCATCTGAGTCCACCAGGCTCGTCCCTGATGAGGATGCCACTGCGCGATTGATCTCGTTAATCCGGGTATCGGCACGAAAACGCAACGTATCGAGATCGCGCGCGCGTGAGAAGTGTTGGGCGGCTGCCTTGTCGTCGCCCAGTTTCTCCAAGGTACGCGCGATGCGGAACTCCAGTTCGGCATACTGGTTATCGATGTCCGCCGCCTCGGTGTAAGCCTTGAGCGCCTCGCCGTAGGAATTCGCCGCCTCGAGTTCGCTTCCCTTTTGAACTAATGCCGACCAGGACCGCAGTTCGTCGTCTCGGAGGTCAGCCCGGTGTAATGACGCAAATGGAGCGCAGTCCTTAACATTCGTGGCGACGGTCGCGACGATCACCTTGGCTCCAGCCTTGCGCGCGACCGCGATCGTCCCCCGCAGGTTCTGTTCGAAGTTGGAATATGCCTGCCGCATCAGCGGAGAGTTGGCAGCGACCTGCTTGTCCAGAAAAAGCTCCATCCCCCGCCATTCCTGCTTTTGTGTACCCAACTTCGTCACCAGCTGCCCAATTCGCGTCGATCGAACGAAGATGCTGCCGCGCACGACAGGAAGACTCATGCCTGTGCCCGTGAGTACCGTTCCCGGACCGTATGGTCCGACGACTTCGTTGTTCCCCGAGTAGATGATGAACAGGTCCGGCTTCTGGCTGGCGAGCCCTTTCGCAATCGGCAGGACTCACGTGCGAATTGATAGCCACACTGCCTGTGTTCACCACCTCAAACTTCATCGAAGGATACCGCTCACGCAACATCACTTCGAGGTAGCGGCTGAATCCGTACGCCGGATCCGGATCGCCCATCGCTGCCGATTCTCCAAGCACGAATATCCGGTAAGTCTTCGGCGGTTTTATTGCAGGGATGGCGTACAACCGGGGCGTCTGCACCATACCCGCGGGAAAATACGGCGCCGCAAAAAACAGGTTGTAACAGGAGGCCGGGCTTCCATTCACCGTGCAAGGAACAAGCAGATCCGGGTTGTATCCGACGTCGGCAACCCGCAGAACGCCTTCCAACACTGCGAGTACCAAGACCGGCACCAGCAGCGTCGTTGCCGCAAGCAGAATCCAGCGGCGCATCGAAGACTTCGCCACTGATCTTGTGGAATCAGAAACGTTGACCACCCCGTCCCGCATGCAACGATTCTCCCGTGATCATCGGAACCGAAGTGTGATTCAAATCACACTTATTTGTGCGCTCGGAAAAAACGGCCTCCGAAGTCCCCATGTTGTGCTGGGTGAAATCACACCCGCATTGCGTGAAATCCAAGCCGCCGCCGGGGCTCTATGGTCCTGCCGCCGCAAAATACCAGCAAGCCCTTGAAAACAGAAATGTTCCTGGCCAGAGATCCGACTTGTTTTGGTACTCAACCTGCAGATCTACTCTCGAACGAAGGAGATCCACGCACGTGAGCGATTCTCTTCCGAAGTCCTGGACGGCGGTGCAGGCCTACACGATGGCCACAATCTGCCTCATTCTTGGCGCCGTTGTCGGCTATCTATTGAACACGCCCTCCCCCGCGAAATCCAGCGTGCCACAGGCTGCCATAGCGCCTCAGCGGGTGCCAGCCGGTATGACCGGTATGAAGGGTGGCATGCCCAGCGCTGACGATATGAAGCGGATGGCGGACAAGCAGGTGGCTCCGCTACTCGCCGATTTGCAAAAGCATCCCAAGAACCCGGAATTGCTGGAAAAGATCGGCCGTGGGTACATGGCCGCTCAGCAGTACTCGAATGCCCGGCAGTACTTTGAACAATCTGTCGCACTCAAGCCGAGTCCGGACTCCCTGAACGAACTATCCTTCGTCTACTACGCAATGGGAGACGCAGACAAGGCCATTGCAACTCTGAACCAGGCTCTCAAAATCGATCCTAAGAATCCTAAGATTCTGTTCAACCTCGGCATGTTCCAGTGGCACGGCAAGTCCGACCCGAAGGCAGCGATCGCGGCATGGGAAAAGTTCGTAAAGATGAATCCGAATGATCCGAAGCGGCCCGAAGCCGAGCATCTGATTGCCCAGGCCAGGCAGCACCTGAACATCGCCCCCGGAACCAGGACGGACAAGCCCACGGCGGAGTGACACCAGCGCGATGACCCTGAAAGATGATCTTCTCGGAATGCTCAGATTCCGGGCTGTGCAGCTGTTCGCTCTCGCCCTGTTGATCGTCGGCGTGGGCAGCGAATGCTTCATCACCAAACTTTCGGTTCTTGACCTCGACGTCTGGTGGCACGTCAGCGTGGGTGACTGGATCTGGCAACACCATGCCTTCCCGCACACTGGAATCTTTTCGCGCACGGCGGCCGACCGCTCCTGGATGGCCTACAGCTGGGGCTACGAAGTTCTGCTGGCACGCTCGTATGAATGGCTCGGATTGCTGGGAATGGCTCTCTTTGGGACTGCGCTGACCCTCGCAGTCGCCCTCACACTCTTCTGGATGCTGCACAGGCTCTCTGGACGCTTTTGGGTGGCGTGGTGTCTCAGTATCGTGGTCTTCTCCGCCTTCCTTTTTAACATCATGCCCCGCCCGGTGTTCTTCACTATGCTCCTCTACACCGTAGTGCTCACGCTCGCCTTCGACGCGCAACGCACTGGACGGGTGCGGTTGCTCTATTGGTTGCCGCTCGTGTTTTTGCTGTGGGCGAATCTCCACATACAGTTTGTCTACGGGCTGATCACTCTTGGTCTGCTCGCAGGGATCAACCTGCTGCAGACAATTGCGATACGCTTTCGTCGCTATCCCAGTTCCCTGCTCGTTCCCACGCTCCCCGCTGCGGTTCCATTCGTGGTTCTGGCCTGCTGTCTTGTAGCGACCTGTATCGGACCCTACTCGTTTCATCTTTACCGGGTGCTGTTCGGGTATTCGAGTTCCAAGGTTATCTACTCGATGATCACTGAGTTGCAGGCCCTCAGTTTTCAAGGCATCAGTCATTTTCTCGAGCTGCTGCTGGCCGCGGCAGCATTTTTCGTTCTTGGATGGAACAAGAAGATCGATGTCTTCAAACTGGTCCTGCTTGCAGTCGCCAGCGCCTTTGCATTTCGCGCAACACGCGATGCCTGGTTTCTATGCATCACCGCGGCCGCCATCCTCGCCGACTTCCCTGCTGAAAAAGAAAGATGCGAGCGTGCCTTCAGTCTGCCGGCGCTCTCCGCAGCCGCGCTTGCGGCTGCGTTGCTGCTGGCTCTGGTGGCCCGGAATACGGCCTTCAACTCGAGCGGATTGAATGAACTCGTGAGCAGTCAGTTCCCGGTTGACGCTGTAAATTTTGTCCGTCGAAATCCCGTGGGAGGGCCGTTGTACAACAGTTTCGACTGGGGCGGATTCCTCATCTTCTACATGCCCCAGTACCCGGTGGTGGTGGATGGCCGGACAGATCTTTATGGCGACGATTTTTGCAAGAAGCTATACGACACGGAAGACGCAAACTCGCCGTTATCGGACGATCCCTATCTGAACGAGGCGGGGCTGGTCATTTTGAAGAACGCAGTTCCACTCGCAAAGCTACTGCCGGCGGATAAGCGTTTCCGCGTGATCTACCACGATCAGATCGCCACGGTGTTCGCGCGCAATTGAGCTTCACTGCTTTACGAATACGACCGCAAGATCGTCGCTATAGACCATCCGGTAACGCGAACTGAGCGCCGGAATTTTACTCAGCGCATTCGCCATCCCCGACTGCCGCTCGAGCAACAACGTTTGAGCCGATGCAAATGACGGATCAGCGTCCAAACGCCCCTTCCCGCTGATCAGTTGAAAGTACTGATCGAGAATCTCGTCTCCATAAAGATCGACTCGGCTGTCGATCGCTACGGGGTACTCCGGCAAGTACCACGTCACGAATCCGCCCCAAGAGTACACATTGAAAAGCGGTTGCGGCAAACGATTTTTTGCGATGAAGTCGCAAGCCTGCACGGGATAACTTCTTCCGATGTTGTTCATCAACGCCGGAGCGGATGGAAGCAGCAGGGCAGCCATCAAGAAGACAGTGCCGGCCAGCGTCGCGGCCAGAGCCATCTGCCACTTCCACCTCTTATCGGATTTTCGGCTTGGTTCTTCCGCTGGAAATGCTGTTCCGATGATCGCTACCGCAACCAGCACCGCCACCCAGGCTTCGCGTTGGATGCGGAAGGCTAGCACCGTGCTCGCGATGAGCAGGAGCATTTCTAAAATCTGTAGCCAACGCCTGCGCCCGAGAACTAGAAATGCCGTCATCACCAGAAACATCAGCAAATATTCCTGTGGACGGCGAAAGGACATCGCGCGCATTTCCGCGAAGTACTCAAATCCCACGCTGCTGTAAAGGCCCCGCGCAAAATCCGCGAAGATGTGGAACGTGTACGGGTTCAGCATCGTGCAAACTGCGGACGATCCGACAATCAGACCGACCCTTTTCAGTGGAAGCAACCCATTCGTCCGATCGACAAAGGTCATTCCTGCCCGGCGACTGCCCTCTTCCATCGCCAATGCAAGCAGAAAGATCAACAACAGGCCCACTCCGGTGACTGCCTCGACATCCAGGTTAGCCCATAAGACAAAGAGTGGCGCCAACCACCATAAGAGCCGCCACGAACCCGATCGCCGGCTCTGCAAGATAAGAAGCAACTCCATTCCAAAGAAAAGAACCGACAGCGACGATGGAGTGGGCTGCAGACCCGGGATCACGTACTGTGCCACAGCAGACAGAAGGACGGCAATCGAGAAAGGTGAACCCGCAATCCTCGCGAGCCGGTAGGTAAGAACGGCGAACAGCATCCGCAAGGCCATCAGCGCCATCACGATCGCTCGCAACCCGAAAACCTTGTAGGTCGCAGCCAGCATGATTTGATACAGCCAGCCAAAGTCGTGCCAGGGCAAGGCGGAGTGCTGAGAGAAGAGCCCGGTGTGCGGCAGGGTGTGTTGCTTGAGGATCCAGAGCCCGGTCCGGAGATGCCACCAGACGTCCGTATTCGCCAACCCCGTGAGGCGGGTCGCTTCCCAGACAGGTGCCGCTGAAAACAAGATTATGAGCCCTGCAATCCGAACAAAGGAGCGCGATGTGGCAGGCTGGAATCTCAGCTTTTCAAGAGTGCTGGCGCCCACCTCAGCGGCCAAGCCTCTTCTGCGCGGGCAGCGGCGTTGCCAGAGAGTGCGCGTGGCCGTGGCAGGTCAGGCTGCACGAGTTCGTCGCGCGGCTGTAGGAAATCGGAGTGGAACCGTTCGGCGCGACCACGTTGATATCAAAATTCACCATGCGCTCTCCGGAAATACTAGCCGAAATCCCGCCCATCCCATGGGACGTGTGGCATGTGGAGCAGGAAAATCCGTCATTGATATGACGCGCGTGCTCAGTGAAACTGCTATTGGACACGACCTGATTCAAATCGTGACACTTCGCGCAGAGCGAATACGGGCCAACGGCGGCCGGATCCAGGATCGGATTCGGAAACAAATTGGTGATTGCACTTCCCGGTCCCCCGGCCGGAGCAGGCGCCACCTGGCTGAATTCGTAGCGGCGTTCCAGGATGTGCAGGTACGTCGAACCATGCGGCCCGTTCGGACCCGTCCCGCCGAATTCGCGATTGTCGTCGCTGTTGTGGCAGTCAGTGCAGAAGATCCGCGTACCCATCGGCCGTCCCTGCGTTCTTCCATCCAGATTCCACATGTAAGGCAGCAAGCTGGGCTGCGGCAGCGCACTATTCAGGTCGTGCATCACCGGGTGGCTGGACGTCGAGGTCGTTGTCATCTGCGCGATGACGTTCAGCGGATCGCCTCCTGCCACTGCCCAGATCGGCAGATACCCATAGACCGCCAGAGTCTGCTTGCCGCTGCCCGTCCCATGGCAACGCAGGCAGTTTTCGTATTGATTGACCGCAGGATTCAGGAGCGTTGTCCCATCCGTCCCGCTGACTCCGGAGACCATGTTCTGCGATCCCCGTAATACTGGCGGCGCGGCCGAAGTGAACGAAGTCACGGCCGTCGAGGCGTGCGGGTTATGGCAGTCCACACAGGTCGCGTGCCGGTTATTGTTGAGCAGCACAGCCTCTCCCGTGTCGTGCGTATTGTTTCCCGCCGGATACGGGTGGCCGATCTTCGCAAATTCCGAATACACATTGGGGATCGCCGGCGAGATATTGCTGCCGCCATTGTGGCAGGTCATGCAGTTCTGGGTGGACGAATCCATGTTCGTGACGGTCGGAACCGGTCCACGAAGCAACCTTGGCCCCGCCAGCGAGTTATGCGGCATGTGGCACGAGATGCACGCGTTCTGCCCAACATTCGTGTAACTGCCCAGCACCGGTGCATTGGCGATCTTGTTCCCAGCCTGCGCGTGGATGCTGGTGGTCCACTGCTGCAGTGGATTGTTCTGACCGCCCACTGTCCGGGCATTCACTTCGTGGCATGCCAGGCACAGTTGACCGCTCGTTCCGTCGCGCACCAGGAAGTTCTGCGAAAGCTGATCCACAGCCTGCGCATGGGGCGTGTGGCAGCTGGTGCACTCGACGTTATTGTTAATCAGATTCACCGCCTTAAGCGGATCCGCTGTCGTGTGCGTTGTGGTCAGTGACGACACAATGTCAGGCGCATCCGCCATCGGCAGCTTGACGCTGAATGGATGCGATCCCTGCAAACTCGCCCCGAATACATCCGCGGGATTCATGCTGCCCGTCATGGTCTGTTTCCCGTACGGTTGCGTCTGCCCCACCGCAACCGTTCCGTCATGGCAACTCAGGCAAAGACTACTTGAGGCCCCAAGCGTAGGCTGCTGCGAAGTATTGCGCATCGTAGTACTGGAATAGGTCGTGTACACCTGGGTAGAAAGCGTCTGGCTCCACAGCGCCGAATTTGTATTCTGGATGCCCGAGTGCGGCGCATGACAGTAGAGACAGGGATCCATGTTGCCTTTTACTGGCCCCGTACCGCTCGCAGAGAGGTTATGCGCTCCCAGCACGTCTCCATTGAGCGAGCCCTGCGCATGCGCGCCAATTCCCAGCATCAGCACTACGGAAATGAACAGCATGCGTTTCATCGCTGCCCTCCCATAGCCTGCTTGGGCAATCCGTAATAGCGGAAGACCTGTACCCGGCGATTGAAGGAATCGACTACGAAAATCCGATCGTTCTGATCGATGAATAATCCTGCTGGCAACTGAAACTCCCCACTGTGCGTGCCGCGGCTGCCAAAGTAGTAGAGCAGCCGTCCCTGCTGATCGAAGATCTGCACTACTCCCCACAACCCGTCGACCACATAAAGATGTCCCTCAGAATCGATACCGATTCCTTTCGGCCGGAACATCGCGCCTGACGTGTCCCCCACCTTTCCCACTGCGGCTTGGAAGGTGCCGGAGCGATCGAGGAACTGCACCCGGAAATTCATTGCGTCGACGACGAACAGATTCTGATCGCGGACGAGCACTTCCGTGGGCACGTTGAATTCACCGTTCGCGCTGCCTTTGCGCCCAATTCTCTGCAGCACGCTGCCGTTCATATCGAGCATGAATATCTCGTTCCGCAGCGTATCGGTGACGTAAATCCTCTGCGCTACAGAATCCACCGAAATGCCCGTGGGGCGCTTGAAGTAGCCTTCCCCGCCCTTCAGGCTGCCGATGGTACGGCGGAACTTGCCCTTTTCGTCGAACACAAAGATCTTCCCCGACTCCGAATCGGTCACGTAGAAATTGTCCTTCGCGTCCACGGCCACGCACTGCGGCGCGAGCATTGGATCCCGATCTTTGTCTCGCCGCTCGATGAATTTGTATTTGTGCTGCTCGAGGTCGAAGATGTGGATCCCGTTCGCGCCCGGATCGGTGACAATGGCTCGCCCTTGCGAATCGATGGCTATGCTGTACGGACGTACCAGTTGCGGATGATCGGGCTCTCCAATGATTACGTCCACCAGTTTGGTCCAGAAACCGGGCTTTTTCTCCGTATCGCGCTCGGAACTGAAGCTGCGCTCGTATTGCAGCTTGCGGCCTCCCTCAAGCAGCAGGTCCGGTGGAGGCGGATCAGGAGGATTCGCTTTTCGGACTTTCGAGGCGTATGCGGGCGCCAGCAGCAGGAACAGGATCCCTGCCGCCGCCATGCAGCGTCGCGATTCGCACTTCGCGGATCTCAAAAGAAGTTGAACCATCTCGAAATTCCAATGTAGTAAGTCGTCACGTGCACGGGCCCCGTGCCCGGCAATCCCACAGTTTGCCGAAGGTTCGTGAAGCCCGCGTTCACGTAGATCTTTCTGAGCCTGTATTGAGAGACAATATTGTAGAGCTGGTTGCTGGTCGAGGCGCTCACCAGCGGATCGGCTGTACTGCCTCTGCTGTTGGCATAACCTGCACTGATCGTCAGCCTGCGAATGGGGGCAAGGCTGGCGTTCACGCCATACGCTGTGGAGTTGTACACGATTGCCGCATCCGGCCCGAAGAGTCCTGGCGGCAGGTCCGGCGGAAGCGCAATCAGGCCGGTCGCGGTGAAGGCCGCTCGTCCATCCGACTTTGAATAAAACCCGTTCAGGCTGTAAGAGTGAAACACGAACGTGCTCGACACCCGGTTCGCCTTGCTGGAGGAGCCGGATTGCGCCGTGATTCCACTATGCGACCCGCTGAACCCGGCCATGAAGAAGGTTCGGTTCCCGAGCCGGCGCCGCGCATTGGTGACGTAACCCATTGAAGAAGTGGTGTACACCAGAATCATTGTCTGCACGTTTTGCGAATAGCTGTAGTTCGCGTTAATTTCCCATCCAGCCATCCGGCGGTCGAAGTTCACGTTCCCGGTGAATCCCACGCCCGCATTGCCTTCCTGATTCATCGTATCGAAAACGCCCAGCGAGAACGTCAACGATCCCAGCAGCTTCCGGTTGAGGTTGTAGTTCACGCTTCCACCGAACTGCGTAGCCGAGTAATCCCGTCCCAGGAACATCTGCTGCTGATGGTTTACTAACGCGTGCAGGTTGAGCGTGGGGAGCAATTGATAGTTCGCGTCAGCACCGGTGAGGAATGAGCGAAAAGTCCCGATGCTCTCTGAAGGCACAAACGTGCTGCCGTTCACAATCGTCTCCGGCAGCGCGCCGATCAGGCTGTCGTAATACGAACTGTTGAACGCGACGCTGAGCCTGTTCAAAGGACGGAATGTCAGATTTCCGTTTACCGTGTCGGAAGTCCCCGAGTTGTTGGCGGTGTGGGAGTCCCGGTCATTGTACGCATAGTCGGTGCGATTCCATGCGAAGCTGTACGAGCCCGACAGCGGGAAGGCATGCTGCAAGTTGAACTGGTAGTTGTTCGTATTGGTATTCGTAAGCACCGGCTCAGGCAATCCGTCGAGCACCTGGGCAAAGTTGGAATTCACATCTCGCCGGATGTAGCCGCCACCCATCCGGAACCCCGCCACGTGATACGTCGAAAGCAACGAAAACGTGTGATCGTTCTGCTTGTTCTCTTCCTGCGTACCCAAGATCGAAGACGAACTGTCTCCAATCGAATAGCTCGCGGTCAGGGTCGGCAGGTTCGGCAGCAGTTCGCTCCAGCTCACGCCAAAGCCCTGATAATCTCCTTGCTGGGCTAATCCGATGTCGGTGCCGGGGATCCCAAACTGGCCGATGTGGTTGATTCCTTTGCTGTAGTTGATGGCGCCCGGAAAATGGCTACCGCTGAAAAGATTAGCACTGGCATTCACGCCGCTGGAGTTGGTCAGAGTCCCGAATCCGGAGTTCGACTGCATGCGATCGTAATAAGGCTGGACATTGAAGTTCAGAAAATTGGGGTTGTAAAAGCTGCCGTTCAAGTTCGCATCGCCGGTAAATCCCAGACTGTGCCCCGAAACTCCCTGATTGATGTTGCCGTTATAGTTGAATCCGATGTCCCCACTCAAGGTCATGCTCGTATCGCCCACCTCCACCTGAGCGAATGACGGCAGCACTAAGAAAAAAGTGCCGGCAATCAAAAGGCATGATTTTCGAAACCATTTCACCCACATTCCCCACCTGATCTCTGGGCGCCACGAACCTGGGACAAATTCGGCGAACACGGCGATTGCCCGCGAATTCACAGCACCTCGATTTTGGCCGTCTTCCGCAGCCGTTTGTTCAACTCCGACCTGAGTTGCTCGTACTTCTGCTTCTGCAGATCTGTCGCCAGCTTCGCCTTGACCTCATCGTACGGAGTCACTCCCCCCGGCACGTGCGCGTTCAGGCGGAACAGCGTGTAAGCTGAGCCGAGTTGAATTAGGTCGCTCACCTGCCCTGTCTTCATGCCCAGCGCGGCTGCGACTACCGGAGGCGGCAACTTGTCGCGTTCCACTGCTTTCCGGTCGCCCATCTTGACGTGCCAGTCGTCGTCCGAAACGCGCTCGGCGAGTAGCCCAAATTCCTGGTAGGTCTTGGTCGCCTTCGCCTGTTTGGCCGCATCCTCGGCACGCTTGCGCGCTTCTTTCACAACGTCGGGATTCGCATTCGCTGGAGGAATGATGGAAATCGTCTGAATGCTGAACGTCTCCGGATGCTGGAACTTTTTCGGATTCCGCGTGTAATACCCGCGCGCTTCCGCCGGACTCACCCTGGCTCGATCCGTAACATCGCTCTTCATCAGGTCGTCAATCAGCAGCGAGCGGCGGATTTTCTCCCGCATCAACTGCCGCAATCCATGCACTTCGAGGTCAAGCACCTGCTTGAATTCCTGCTCCGTGGCGAACTGCTTGCGGAATTCCGCTTCGGCCCGCTTCATCCGCTCCGGCGAAACCGTCATCTTCCGCCGCACAGCCTCCTGGTACAGCAGTTCTTCAAAAATCATCATGTCGAGTGCGCCTTTGCGCATCTCGGGTTCCATCCCCTTCGGAATGCCGTTATGCATCTTCGCGTACGGAAAGATGGCTTGGATCTCGCGCATCAGGTCGCGGTCCGTGAGCACGGCGCCATTGACTCTCGCGACAGGTTTAGCGGAACTAAAAGCTGGGGTTGCAGCCGCGGTAGGCGCTGGTACGTTCACCGCAGTGGGAGCGTGGGAAGCCACGATCTGCGCGCTGCACGAGAAGGCCAGAAGCAGCATTCCCGCTCCGCTTACCGCTGCGCGCTTAAGTTGGTGTTTCATTCGCTTCCTCCGCTCAGGTTTGGAAAAATTGGGGGAGAGGAGTTCGCTCTCCCCCGGCAATGACTAGAACTGTGTCTGTACGTTGTTGACGCCAAACGTCTCGTTCGCTTCGGCGACGTGGCACTGCCGGCAGAACTGCGTTGCCGAAGCCGCCGTCGTCGGGTTGGTGTTGCCAGCGCCCGGGTTGTAAGGGCCATTCACGAAGAAGTAAGTCGGATAGGTTCCGCCAGCAATGGCGCTTCCGGCTTGCTTTCCGCGTGGGGCCTGGTAGACGTACATCACGTGCTGATTGTGGCAAGTGGTGCAGGTAATGAAGGCATCAGCAGGATTGCTGTCGCCATCGGGAAGAGTTACACCCCAAGACCACGGGCTGCCCGCGATTGCCGGATAGCCGTAATTCGCCGCAAAATTGGCATACGCTGTGCCAGCGGTTGGGGTGATGCTGGTGATCGCGCCGTTGGTGACAACAACGGTCAGCGGTGAGGTGGTGGCATTGGTCGTGACCAGGCGGAGAGCGCCCAACGTGGCTTGCGTGCCCACCGGGTGATCGTTGCCGTAGCCAGAGGTGTTGCCATTGCCACTGTCGTTCGCCAGCAGCGTGGGTATCGGACGCGTGCCGTATACGCTCGCGGGCAGAAGACCAGTGGTCTGCTCCCACGATTGACCTGTCATCATCTGGCCCTTTGCAATCTGACCATCATGGCAGGCGAGGCAAAACATGATACCGCGCAGCTCTTCTTCGTTGGTGGTATATGCGGCAGCTTCTGACGGAGTGTTCTCCACATAGCCGTTGCCGAAAGTCAGCGTCTGGCTATAGAGAGGAGTCACATCCTGTCCGAACAGTGCGTTGCTGCCGGAAAGTGGATCGTTGAATGCGCCGGCGTTGGTGGCTGCGTTGCCGCCGCCGCCTGCCGCGCCGCTGTGTGGGGCATGGCAGCCCGCGCAACCGCGGCCGCCGTTGTTATGGGCACCAAGGACATCGATGCCAGTCAACCCAGTGCCAGAAGTGTAGGTCTGCGCGCTGGCGAGACCGACACCCAGCAGAAGTACCAGGACTACTAACATCAGCTTTCTCATAAAGGGTAAACAACCTCCTGTGTGTAACAGCTGTTACCTCGACTGCTATGAACCGGAGCTGGGTAAGAAGTAATAAGTCCAGACTCCCTTTCGGCCGTCCGCGGACGTCCAAAACTCATTGCGGTTTCCTCTCCGCAGAACTCTCGGGCGTAGTCGCAGTCGTGCTGCCTGCTGGCTTCGCGCCACCTGCACTCTTATCGCCTTCCGCTTTCCTCCGCGCCAGCTCTGCTCTGGCTTCGTCATCCGTGAAGTAGCGGAACATCTGCACGCGTCCTGGATACTGCTCCGTCGTAAAAATCCGGTTGTTCTTGTCGATGTAGATCCCCGCGATGGTGCGGAACTGCCCCGGCAGCATGCCGTGGCCTCCCATCCAGATCAGTAACTGGCCCTCCGGTGTGAAACACTGCACCCGGTCCTGTACGGCGTCGGTTACCCAGACATGCCCGTCCACGTCCACCGCAATGCCCTTGGGCCGCGAGAACGTCCCAGGACGGTCGCCCGCTTTCCCGAATTCCCGGATGAAGTTGCCGTCCGCGTCGAAGATCTCGATCCGGTTGTTGTAGGTATCGCTGACGTACAGGTTCCCGTCCGCATCCACCGCAACATTCGTGGGAACTGAGAATTGTCCCGCTTCCGTGAGGGTGTGCTTCTTGCCGGCCGTCCCAATCTTGCGGATCAAAGTGAGCTTGTCGGCGTCATACACCAGCACCTGATCCAAAGCGGCATCGGCGACATAGAGGAATCGGTTCTCGTTATCAACCGCCATTCCGCCCGGATCCACCAGGCCTTCGCCGATCGTCCCTTCCACTTTGTGGTCCTTATCGAACACCAGGATGCGATGCATCTTGGTGTCCGATACGAACAGGCGGTCGGAATCGTCAATCGCCAAACCGATGATGTCGCCGAAGCGCGCCTGCACTCCGTGCTTGATCATCGAGAGTTCCTTCGTTTCGGTGTTGAAGATGAACACCGCGCCAACCTTCCCGTCAGCCACATACACACTGCCCTTGGAATCGACGGCGACGCCGTAAGGCGTCCACAGCGCGAACAACGGCTTGTCCGACATCTTCTGCGCTGCCGTCTCGCCGCCCGCCATGCGGTCCATCCACGAACTCTTCTTCCCGGCCTGGGGAACGTACTTGTCGCAGCAGAAGTAGTTCAGATACTTGATCCGCGTGATCGCGGGTGGATTCGGCCACACGATCTTCGAGTAGTCGAGCCGCTCCATGATGTTCGGCTGCTTCGGAGCTTCTTCCTTTTTCTTCTTCTTGTCCGCGTAAAGCGACGTAGGTACGGCGAGGGTCAGGAGCAGCGACAGCCCAGCCGTCGCGGCTACGAAACAAATCGCTTTGCGCATCGCACTGGACATCGTTCTCTTCATCTGCAATCCCTACTTGGCTCCCGTGAAGTTCGTATGGCATGTCATGCAGAACGCCATGTTGTTCGCCTGGTCCTTCACCAGCAAGTCCGGCTGTGCTGAAGAGTGTGGCTGGTGACAAGAAAGGCAATTCACTGGCTTGAGCACCTTGTTTACATCCGATGGATCCATCACATCGCTGACCGGGTGCTTCTCGGTCGGATGCCCTCGCCCGTACTTGATCGGTAGGAGTGAGACCTTGCGGAAGTAGTCTTCCGGCAGTTTCACTTTGCCGCCGAAAATCGTCACTAGGTGTTCGGCCTCAAGCTTCTGCGGATTCACATCCGGTCCATGGCACTCGAGGCACAGCTTGTTCGGACTCGCGGCGCGCAGAAGGTGCTGGTTTTCTCCGCCGTGCGGTTCATGGCACGTCGCGCAACCTTGCACTGCGGCGGGCTGATGCAGGTGCGCCTTCTTCATCTGGTCCGCTTGATCGCTGTGGCATGCCAGGCAGGCGCTCACGGGATCTGGTTGCAGAAAACCGGGGCTCTTGCCTCCGTGCGGGTTATGGCAGGCAATGCATTCACCCGCCGCTCCTGGATGCTGCACCTTCGCGGATTCAATCTTCTTTCCCTGATCTTCGTGGCAGGTCAGACACAGCGCGCGGCTGTCGCTATTCGTCAGCACCACCTTGCCGTCCTTTGCCGGCTGGTGACAGCTGTCACACATCTTGCTTTCGAAGGGAGCGTGCAGGAACGCCTGCATCAACTTCGGCTTCGCGGACTCGTGCGGGTTATGGCATTGCAGGCAATTCGCAGTTCCGAACGGTTGTCCTTGATGGGTCTTCAGCAGCGCTTCGTCTTTCGCGTCGTGACAGTCCAGGCATAGCGCCGGGGCCGCCTTCTTGAGATGTGCGGCGAATTCGATCTTCCCCCGATCGCCATTCTTATGCGTGACGTGGCAGGTGTCGCACCCCATGTCGAGCGCCGCGTGCCGACTGCCGCCCTTGGGAACATCCAGGCCGACCTTGTGGCAGGACAGGCACAGATTGTCTTCCCGCGTCGCTCCTGACGTGGATTTCAGTAATTGATTGGGATTGTCCGATTGATGCGGATCGTGGCACTTCACGCAATCGCGTACCGCCGGAGGATGCATCGTCTGCCCGGCCTGCACCTTCTTTTCGTCGTGGCAGCTGAGACAGAGTGCCTGGGTGGTGGTAGTCGTCAACTTTACCCGCGTGACATCGCGGTTCACCCGCACTTCATGGCAACTCAGGCATCCGGTAGCTATCGCGGAGTGGACCGCCTTGCCCTTGCTCTTGTCTTCGTGACACTCGAGGCACTTCTTCGCGTCAACGTTCTTATCGAGCGGAACCGGGTGAGTCTTGGCGGCAGACGGCAGAACCGAAATCGCAACGACATAAACTACCAGTGCAAAAAACTTGGGGAGGACTTGCCGGGTTATGATCGTGCGGTTTCGGTTCTCTGGGACCATGCCACCTTGGCTTTTGCACGACCCTCTCCGTCTTTGCGCCAACTTGAACTGCACCGGTGGAAAACTGTAAGTAACTACAACACAATGAGTTCAGAGCGACTCCATAACGTGTTGTGATTTTCCACAGAGCCGATTTCTCAGAAAACTGGGCTTATTCCCGCAGTGGCACTGGTGAAATAACGCATGCACTAAAGGCACTTTTGTGATTGAAATCACAGACTTGCGGTGTGCGAAATCCCAAACGCCCGCTTCTAACGTGAGTGTTATGGCTCATTTCACGCGCTATACAAACCAGCTCGTGCCGCTCAAGCCGTTGCAATTGGCGCAGTTTCCTTGCCTTCACGACATTGGCGCGGAACGTGCACTAAGGCTGTTCGAGGAATTCGCAAGATATGGCCCTGTCACTTCGCTCCATGGTCCGCAATATCTGGCAGACATTCAGTTCGATTAAGACTGGCGTCATTCTGATCATCTTAGTCGTCATCTTCTCTGCCGCTGGCACTGTCATCCTCCAGCGGCCGATGACCGACCCCGACGACATGCTGCGCGCCTATTCGCCCGCCATGCTGCGCTTCCTCGACGCAGTTGGCCTGACCGACGTCTTTCACGCGCGCTGGTTTGTCGCCCTCATGATTTTGGTCAGCTTCAGCATCATCGCGGCATCTGTGCAGCGCTTCCCCAATGCTTGGCGGTACTTTGCGCGTCCTTACAAGAGTCCGGACGAGGGCTTCCGTCGTGTGCTCCCGATCCAGGCTCAGATTCCAATCAGCAATGAGGAACAAGCGCTAAGTGCCGCCGAGCGAGCGTTACGTCGCTCGGGATACAGGTCCGAACACATCGTCCGCACCAATAGCTTCTCGCTCTTTTCCGAGAAGCATCGCATCTCCGAAATGGCGGTCTACATCGTGCACGCCAGCCTGCTGCTGATTTTCCTGGGCGGCATCGTTGACGCGATTTACGGCTGGCGGGGATTTGTGACGCTTACGCCTGGATCCGCCAGCAATCAGATCGAGATCAGGACGGGCACCAATCGTACGCTTCCCTTCGCCATCCGCTGCGACGGCACCGGGGAAGAGACCTACACCGACGGAACTCCGAAGAAGTGGTGGTCGAAGCTCGCCGTCATCGACGGCGGACGCGAGATTTTCCGCAAAGAGATCGTTGTCAACGATCCCCTCGTTTATCACGGAGTGCGCTTCTATCAGGCGAGCTACGGCCGCACTGGAAAGCTCGAGAAACTCGTTCTGAACGCAGTTCCGGCAGACGGCAAATCTCCAGCTCAGGAAATCTCGCTGGCCCTGAATCAGACTGTCGCGCTTGATGCCGACACCAGTGTGCAACTGCTCGAGTTCATCCCTGACTTCGTGGTCGAAGACGGACACGTTTATGCCCGCAGCAACGAAATCACAAATCCTGCGGTCCACATGATCGTGATCTCAAAGAAATCGAATAAGACGGTGAATGTCTGGTTACCCGAAATCCAGGGCGTCGCCGAAAATGCCTCCTCCCCCTATAGCTTCACGCCGAAAGACCTGAAGACCGGATTGTTCACCGGACTGCAGGTTTCCCATGAACCGGGACAATGGTCGGTCTGGGCAGGCGTCGTGCTCATGGCCATCGGCCTCACATTTGTCTTTTACGTCGTTCACGTGCGTCTGTGGGTCGTTCCGGTGAAAGATGCCTCTACCGGAGGGTTGGCGCTGTGGATCGGTGGCTCCGCTAACCGCAATCGCGATGCGTTCGAACAGACCTTTAAGAAATTAGTTGAGCAGATTCGCAGCGAATTGAAACCGCAACCCGTGGCTGAAGAGAATCCGGCCGCATCTATCGCCGGACGCTGAGCCCGGCGAGAAAAGGAAGGAAGCACGTATGGCACGCGCCAAAGTAGAACAGCATCCCGCGACCGGCATGACGCTGATCGTTATGGTAGGGCTGAGCATCGCCTTCCTGCTGTTCATTGCTTTTCTGAATGTCATCAAAACCGGAAACATTCTGAGCGAAGCCAACCTGCTCTATGCCGCGCTGGTGTTCTACGCGGGTGCCGGCGCGCTCTATCTGGGATTCGGAATTACCGGGACCGATTCGTACGTCAAGTTCGCGTCTCTGGCCACTTGGGCCGGCCTCATCGCCAATACCGGCGCAGTCGCTCACCGCTGGTATGAGGCCGGCCATCCCCCATTCGCCAGCATCTATGAAATGCTGCTCAGTTTTGTATGGACCCTGGCCGCGCTCACGCTCATCGCTGAAAAGCGATACGGAGTAAAAGTCATCGGCACCGTGACCATGCCAGTCGCTATCGTAGGCGTGGTTCTGATGCAGCTTCTCCCCAATGAAGTTCGTCCCCTGGTGCCCGCCCTGCAATCGACATGGCTCCACGTGCACGTCACGCTGGCCATGCTGGCCTATGCGGCCTGTGCCCTGAGCTTCGCCCTCGCCATGATGTTCCTGATTCAAGACAAGGTGAAAACTGAACTTTTCCTTGCCGCAACCAGCATCTTCACAGTTGGCATCTATGGCGCGATCCTCGGACGATTCGAACGCTGGGGCGGCCTGAGCGTCATCGCCTGGGATACGGAAAACAAGACAGAAGTTTTTATCGCGCGCAACGTGCGCATGTTCGTCACGATCCCCGAACTCGGCTGGCTGATGCTGCTGGTTTTTGCCGCAGTCTGTGCACCGCTGATCTTTTATGTTATTGCTCGCGTGAAAAAGAACGACGCGTTCCTCGACACGGCAAACAAGGCTGTGTTCGTCAGCATTCTCCTGCAGGCGCTGGCACTCGTATTCTTCATCCTGCGCGCGCGTGACGGACAGTATCCCTCGCTCGATGCCGAAGGCCTCTATGCCACGAGCCTGGCTGCCAGCCCGTTTATTCTGGCGTCCCTGGTCGGGGGAATTTTTGCCAATTTGCTGTACCTCCTGCTGCTATGGCGTCGGGAAGACCTCGAGCGGCTCCTTCCCGACGCCGATGCTCTCGACCAGATCACTTACAAGACGATCTGCATTGCCTTTCCCTTGCTCACCCTGATGATCGCAGCCGGCGCTTTCTGGGCGAATCGCGCCTGGGGCTCGTACTGGAACTGGGATCCAAAAGAAACTTGGGCGGCAATCACCTGGCTGGTGTATGCCGGCTACCTCCACATGCGCGTTACTCGCGGATGGCGGGGACGCCGCGCCGCCTATTTCGCAATTCTCGGGTTCGCAGTCGTAATGTTCACCTTTTTCGGAGTGACTTACCTGCTCCCAGGATTACACGCTTATGCCTGAAATCGCGAGGGAGAACGCAACGGTGCCAACACCTCCGGAACCGAATACGCCTGCTGATGCTCCGCAGCCACGGAAAGCTTTCTACAGCACGCAGGGTTCGCCCTCCTCACCGCCGGAGAGCTACGTCTCCGATGCCCTTCCGGCCGTGGACGCCGAGCTACCCTGGTTCCGCATCAATTGGGAGATAAAAGCCCTGGTTCCGATCGCCTTCGTGCTGCTCGGAGGCATGCTGCTGTTCCTCCTGGCAACCCTCTCGTGGCGCGATCCGGAACGCCACATGGTACTGCTCGTCGCAGGCGTAGGTGCGGTCGCGATCTGCGGAGCGCTTCTTGTCGTGCTCACCTACACGGTACAGCGTCCCATGGTCGAACTGCAGCAGAAGATCGCGCAGCTTGGCGGCGGGGATCTAAGCGTTTCAGTCAGCTTTGCTCATCGCAACGACGAAATCGGAGACTTGGGCCGCAATTTTAACCGGATGGTGCAACAACTGCGTGAAAGCCGCACCGAGATCGAACGCCTGCATCGCACGCAGATGTCCCGCGCCGAGCACTTCGCCACTCTCGGCGAGATGGCCACCGGACTGGCCCATGAGATCCGTAACCCGCTCGCTGGAATTGCCGGTGTCATTGAGATCATTGGCCGCGATCTCCCCGCTAGCAGCCCGGCGCGCACCGTCGTCAAAGACGTGCGCCAGGAGATCAATCGCATCAACCACATCGTGACCGACCTGCTGCACACGGCGCGGCCTCATCCGCCCAAGGTCGGCAAAAGCGACTTGAACATCACCGTCGAACATGCAGTCATGCTTGGACGCCAGCAGGGACTGTCGAAGGGCGTTGATATCGCTTTGCGGAAGGACCCGTTCCTCCCCGAAGTCGAGCATGACAGCGATCAGATTCATCAAGTGCTGCTTAATCTCTTGTTGAACGCGATTCAAGCCATCGATCGCAATGGCGAGGTTACGGTAAGCGTAGAACGACAAGGCTCAACCGCCGTCATCGAAGTCGCCGACAACGGGCGCGGCATCCCTGCAGAAAATTTGCCGAACATCTTCCGCCCCTTCTTCACCACCAAAGGCGACGGCACCGGCCTGGGACTCTCGCTCGCTCGCCGGATTATCGAAGACCACCAGGGACGTATTGACGTAACCAGCACTGTCGGAGAAGGAACGACCTTTGCTGTAGTCCTGCCACTGCAACGGGCTGCCTCGCAGCCCGTTGTCTCTTAAAGCTCGGAGTCTCGTTCCCGAGTTGTCGTACTGGGAATTACAGGGTCCTATTACAAAACTCAGACAATTAAAAGTCGAGCGCCCATGAAACAATCCGTCTTTGCGAATGTGCATTTATGAGTAAGCTGCCGACCATTATTCAAGGCGGAATGGGTGCGGGCGTCTCCAGCTGGAGGCTCGCCCGAGCCGTATCCCAACGCGGAGAACTGGGCGTCGTGTCTGGAACAGCGCTCGATATGATCCTTGCCAGGAGACTCCAGGACGGTGACCCCGGAGGCCACATGCGCCGAGGTCTTGACGCATTTCCCATTTCAGACGTCGCCGAGCGTATTTGGCAGACGTATTACATTCCCGGCGGGAAGCAGGAAAGAGCGCCGTACAAGAGCGTGCGAGCGCATGTCAAGGATGCTCCGCCCGAACAGACGGAACTGTGCGTCGTGGCTAATTTCGTGGAAGTCTTTCTGGCGCGCGAAGGGCACGATAATCCAGTCGGAATCAACTATCTGGAAAAGCTCCAATTACCTCACTTGCCTTCCATCTACGGTGCCATGCTTGCCGGCGTGGGATACATTCTGATGGGGGCTGGCGTACCACTGAGAATTCCTGGTGTACTCGATCGCTTCGCAGATCACGAGCCCGCAACCTATCTGTTGCAGGTCACAGATGCACAGGATGGTGACGACCGAACGATGAGGTTCGTGCCGCGGGATTTCATGAAGGGCCAACTGCCGCAGCTTACCCGGCCTAAGTTTCTTGCCATCATCGCCTCCAACACGCTGGCGACCACGATGCTGAGGAAAGCCGACGGAAAGGTCGACGGCTTCGTAATCGAGGGTTACACCGCCGGCGGACATAACGCGCCGCCCCGCGGAAAATTGCAACTTGACGAAGCAGGCGAGGCGATCTACGGAGAGCGCGACATTGTCGATCTCGAAAAAATTCGCACGCTCGGCGTTCCGTTCTGGCTTGCCGGAGGATATGGCGCGCCAGAGAAAGTGGCAGAAGCTTTGGCCAGCGGAGCCACTGGGGTACAAGTGGGTACAGCCTTTGCATTCTGCGAAGAGTCCGGACTAGAGAACAAGCACAAGCGGGCGCTTCTTGAAAAGGTTGTCTCCGGCACGGCGCGAGTATTCACCGACCCGGTAGCATCACCCACGAGTTTTCCATTCAAGGTTGCGCAACTGAATGGGTCAGCTTCCGAGGACGAGGTTTATTCAGCTCGGCCCCGTATCTGTGACTTGGGTTATCTGCGTGAGGCGTACCGGACGCCGGCCGGCACCATCGACTACCGCTGCTCCGCAGAACCAGTAACGGTGTACATGGCAAAGGGCGGAAAACCGGAAGATACCGTGGGAAAGAAGTGCCTCTGCAACGCCCTGATGGCGAACATCGGACACCCTCAGTCACGAAACGGGAAATACGTCGAGCAGGCTCTGGTTACCTCCGGGAATGATCTGACCGAAATCGGCCGTTTCATGTCGCCCGGGACATCGACCTATACGGCCGCTGACGTAATTGCGAACCTCATGTCCGGCGTGGAATCGCCCGCCAGATCATAAGAAAATCTCGGTAGTGCTGGGAAAGACTCGTCCGTTCTGCGCTGACATAAACGGAGCGTCAATTCTCAGTTGGATATCTTCAACTCGCGAATCGCATCACCTGCTCCGCTAAGATCTGCCAGCCTCATTTCCGAGTACTTGCGAGACAGGATCACACCGGGCGCGCCCGCATTGAACGCCGCCAGCACAGCCCGTTTCACGCTCTGACGAGTACATTTGCTGTGATCGGGCTCCGTCGGAATATCGATATCGATACCAGGCCAGATCAGAGTTTTCGTTCCGGCAACACCCTCAAGCGTGCGCTTCGTCTCACGGTAAACATAATCAGCCGAGAGCCCCGTGTGAGGAATCTGCTCGTAGCTTCCCTCCTTCAATCCCATTACGGCATAGTTAAAATCAAGCAGTCCCTGCTTGGAGAGATCGGCGTATAGAGTCGACCCGGCATTGTCTACATACAACGCCATGCGCTCGCCACCGCAGTTGTTGTACATCACAACCTTGATGAAATCCGAATAGTTGGAAAGTTCATGCAGATCCTGTTCCGCGCGATAAATCGGGTTGAACGAATTGTTGTGCCAGATATGCCAGCCAACCGGCACTGTCGGCTTCGCCGTCTTGACCGTTTTGTAGATCGCGGCATAGGTGTCGCGAAGACTGTCAGTCCACAGCATCTCCCAGGCCGCTAATTCGGGATATCGCAACAACAGCCGCCAGAACTGGACATAATAGCCATCTACCGGGCGTTTGCCGCCGCGCGAGGCTCGCACAAACTTCTCCAACTCCAAAAACCCGTGCTTTGCACGATCGACGTTGATGCCACGTTCTTTCGCTTTCGCCTGACAGAACTCGCAAAAACACGTCACCTGGCCCGGATCCACCGGCGGCGTGTCGTGCGTAGCCCCCAAGCTATCGCAGAGCGCACCTTGTCGCTCCGATCCCCACATGATTCCGTCGATGTCATACGACCGCGCATAATCCTCGACCAGGCCAGTCAAGAAATTGCGATAGCCCGGATTGTTCACGCAAAGCGTCTCGGCATTGCGTCCATAGAGATCCCGCTCCTGCAGTTTTTCGATGTTCGGCAAGTCGGTGCGGAACACATCCTCCAGCCAGCAGATGACTTTCATGCCGCGCTTTCTTGCCGCAGGTAGAACCTCCGCCAGAATGTCTAGATTGCCGTGATCGGGAGCGCGCGTATCCTTGAGTACGGTGTTCCTGTAATACTGCGGATGCGGCGTCGCGAAATTTCCCCCGTGGAAGTTGAAATCGTATTCCTGCTTGCCGTGGTCCGGGAGGGGCTGCCCTGGGATCTGTCTTCCCGCAATACCGCGCCCGTAGGTGAATACCGCAAGAAACAACGTATTCACACAAGCGCGCTCTTGCAGCACATCGAGAACCTTCTCCGTCCCTTCGTCTACAAACGACACGGCTCCCACCTGAATGCCGATCATTTTGGAAGGCTGTGCCGCATGTTCGGGCATTGGCATAGCCAACGCAGCTCCAGCGCCGGCGGCTACCTTCAGAAATTCACGGCGATTTACGTCCGGTCTCAACATGGATGGCTCCTATGACTCATTGATAAATTTCGTTCCTTCCCGCAATCATCGACGCCATTGTATCCGCCTGTGAATGCAATCCCTCCGTCCTATGCCACGCCCGGCGTGCCCTCTCCCTCCCTTCCGTAGTAAGCTTAATCAAGCATGCCTGCCGAGAAGATTCTGGTAGTAGATGACGAGCGCCTGGTGCGTTGGTCTCTCCGCCAGAAATGTGAAGAATGGGGATATCAGGTCGTTGAAGCGCCCTCCGGAGAGCCCGGATTGCGCCTGGCCCAGACGGAGTCTCCCGACCTCGTCCTGCTCGACGTCCGCATGCCCGACATGAACGGCATCCAGGTTCTGGAGCACATCAAGAAGGCTCCGGACGCCCCGCCCGTCATCATGATCACGGCCGACCCGCAACTGGATGACGTCAAGAACGCCCTTAAGCTCGGGGCTTATGATTTCATCGGTAAGCCTCTGGATTTTGAGGAGTTACGCGTCACCATCCAGAACGCGCTCGAGGCCACTCGCCTGCGCAGTGAAGTCCAATCCTTGCGCGGAGAAGTCCGTCGCCATACCGGCTATCACCAAGTCGTCGCCGTCTCACCCAAAACCACCGAGTTGATGAGCTTCGTGCAGAAAGTCGCTGCCAGTGAAGCCACCACGATACTTATTCAGGGAGAGAGTGGCACCGGCAAAGACCTGATCGCCAAAACAATCCACTACGAGAGCTCCCGCCAGAACGGCGCTTTCGTCGCCATCAACTGCTCGGCCATCCCCGAAACCCTGATGGAGGCTGAGCTCTTCGGCCACGAACGGGGTGCCTTCACCGATGCCAAGCAGATGAAGAAAGGCCTGTTCGAAACCGCCAACGGCGGCACTCTCTTCCTCGATGAAATTGGCGAGCTTTCTCCCCTGCTGCAAGCAAAACTCCTGCGAGTTTTGGAAGACCAGGTGATCCGGCGCATTGGCGGAGTGCGCGACATGCAGGTAGACGTCCGGGTCATCGCAGCGTCAAACCGCGATCTCGAAAAAGCCGTCCGCGAAGGTCACTTCCGCCAGGATCTCTACTACCGGCTCGCGATCATCGCGATTTTCATTCCACCACTGCGCGAGCGCACCGAAGATATTCTTCCGCTGGTTGACTTCTTTATCGACTGGTACAACCGTAAGTTCAAGAAGAACGTAAAGGGGATCAGCCCCGAAACCAGACGCCTGCTGCTCGCGCACAACTGGCCCGGAAACGTCCGCGAGCTCAAGAACTCGATTGAGCGCGCAATGATTCTGGAAGACGAGCAGATTCTCCGCCCGGTCTATATGCCTTTCGCCGTCGGCGAAGCCGCCCGCAGCGGATTGACTGCCTTCGAAGCCAGCAGCGCCTCTGGCGACGGCGCCGGCAGCGGCAAGCAACTTCCCAATGGACGCGTCCTGCCCCGCCTCTACATTCCCGAAGAAGGCACCTCGCTCGAAGAAGTCGAGCGCGCCATGGTCGAACTTGCCATGCGCCAGGCCAACAACAACCAGACCCACGCCGCCCGCTTACTAGATATCAGCCGCGACGCCCTTCGCTACAAGCTGAAGAAATTCGAACTGGGCGCCGCCGGAGAAGAGGAGGGTTCGGCCGAGTCCGTTCCTTCCGAGAACTCGGCCGACTAGGTTCGTCTTCTTCGCCCCCGGACCGATCACCCGCGACAAAGACTTCGCCGAGAAAAGATGCCGGCCTTCCCATCGCCCGCACATTCACTATCGTTCGTGGCCAACCCTTATTGCGGGAAGGAAGTAATCAATTGCCGCACTACCCCCGCGGCGTCGCGAGTAACTGTCTGCACCGCAGCCGGGTCGCATTCGAGTGCGCGAATTCGCCTGAGCCGTGGATGCCACACCGTCGCTGACCTGCGCACAATCCATTCTTAACGTTCCGTTGTCGTTGAATACCAGTCCGTAGAAACGTAGCGTGCTCCCCGGCGCAAGCGGTGTCGTATTCACTTTCTGCGTATTGCTGTCTGTGTACACTTGCACTTCGCCGGGATTATTGAGCAGCGTCGCTTGTCCGGCTTGGACCGCTAGCTGTGGGAATAGGCTGTAGTCAGCGAGAGTGACCGTGTAGACGGTGAACCCGCCGCTGGTCGATGCTGCCACAACGCTGCCGTTAATCGTCTGCGGAAACAGCATAATACTCGAGGTTGGAGTATAAGGATTGCCCGTCACCTGAGACGCATGGGATGTGACATAGACATTCTGGCCATCCACCATGTTAGACGAGTTAAACGACGGCAGGAACGGCAGGTTTAGCAGATTGCTGAAATTGCCCGAGATCTCAAACACCGCTCCAGAGTAATCGTACGGAATCCAGATGGGATCCAGGCGCATATCGTAGAGATAACCCTGCTGTCGCTGCCCGAAGGCTACGACGAGCGGAACCGAACTATTCGTTTGCATCACTGGCCCCGTCTGCATGCTGAGATTCGTCGTATCGGCATCCAGCACCGCAATCCGTGTCGCTGCCACCGATCCGTCTGCCCGAATCGCCCCATCGATATCAACCAGCATGCCCGCCGCTAATCCTGACAGTCCGCTGATCCCGTCATATGTGGTCCCATTGCCGCTCTTAATAGATACCTCGGTCGGCGCGATGTAGAGATCCTGAGGCAGCGAAAGCGCAAAGGTATTACCTCCCAAGTCGATGGACGTGACTCTTCCATCAAGGGACATTACTTTCCCATTCGTCGCATTCGTGGGCTGGGACGCCAGCGAGATAGGGGCTAGCTCGAAAGTCGGCGTAATCGAATATGTATATTGACCCTGCGCAGCGTAACAACTGGACAAAGCAGCGGACTCAGAAACCAGCAGGTTGAGCCCTACACTCATATTCGTTCCAGTTATCGTGATAGGCTCCCGCAGGTTCACTTTGATATTCTCCGCCGGCGTTTGCCCATAGGCGAAGATACTGGTGTCCAGGCCACCCGTCGGTGTTAATGTGACGCAAGTGAACTCTGCTGTACCCACAGTTGCGGTTGCGCCGCTGTAAATACCCTGCGGAACACGGACCGTCAGCAGCGGCTCAATCCCGCCATTGACGTGCATGAACTCGAGTCCCTGAGTCGCAGGAAGCAACTCGATGACAGTTCCGGACTGGTCGGTGAGTTTGAGGCTCTGCAGTTCGATATCAAACCGGCTCAACTGATCATTTGCGGTACTCGAAATCAAGACGTTGACCGATGTGTTCCCGCTGAAGGTCGGACCCCCAGCCGTCGACGACCCTTTAGAACCGCAGCCTGTCATAGCGGCGATTGTTGAGATTGCAACTACCAGGAAGAACGCGGCAGGAATGCGTGAAAACGACGAGAGGGCGGATGACATGGATTCCTCCAGGAGCGGACGTTTTCGGGAAGATCCGAGATGACTAAGGACTGCGTAATCACAGTCAGTCCGAATTACAGCGGAACTATGATATTGGGTGCACTGTCAACTGCCGTCTTGATTTGTTCAGAATCGTAAAGATTGTCTCGGTATCCTTATATAACTCTCTATGTGATCAAAAACACAGGGCTTCCTTTCGGAAGCCCTGCACTGACGCCTTTATGAGAAATATGAAATGGCGCCGAACTTAACTTATCCCCTCGCCGCGTGCTCTTTCGCCTTGGCGATGTACTGCTCAACTTGCTGCTTCTGCGGATAGTCCGGATTCGACTTCAGCAGCTTCTCCCAGGCTTCTACCGCACCCTTGGCATCGGCCTTGCCTTGCCACTTGATCCAGCCCAGGTTAAACAGCGTTTGCGGATGCCCCGGCCTGTACTTCAGCGAAGTCTCCATCGCGGCCACTGCCTTATCTGCATTGCCGGAGTACCAGTAAGCCGTCCCCATATCAGTCCGCACGTCCGGATTCTCCGGATGGATCACCAGCGCCTTTTCGTAGTACTGAATCGCATTCGGATATTGCTGCGCGTCGTAATAGAGATTCCCCAGTTGCACCAGCGAGTCATAATCGTTCGGATTCTTCTGTACCGCATCCAGCAGAGGCGCTGTCGCCTGTGCCAGCGCGGCCTGCATCTCCGCCGCGGTCGCCTGTTTCTGCCCACTTCCCTGCTGAACGGACGCGGGTGCAACCGCCTTGGCCGCGGGCGATGCCGATCCGCGGAATAAGTAGCCCAGCGCCACTCCAAGGATCAGGCAGAACGCCGCGAACACATATGCTTGCGTGCTGGTCCAGGCCGCCGTGGGTGCCGGGTTAGTAGTTGATTGCAACGGCTCTTTGCTTACTTCGCTCATTAGTCTGCTTCTCCAAATTGGTGCCGGCAAGCGCCTTTTCCGGCGATTGCAGATGGAACAGGCGGGTAACCGCTGCGGTCATCCGGTCCTGCTCCTCCTTTTCTGGAACTTCCTTGAGTGCGCGAGCCAGGGAACTGGCAATCTTCTGTATGACCTGTGCCGTGATTGCATGAAGCAACTGAACCTGCTCCCGCGAAAGCGGCCCGCGCTCTTCCATAAACGACTCCAGACCTTGCCGGCAAATCTCGTTCAGGCGTAGGCGCAGCGCCACAACGGTCGGCACCATGCTCTGCGCCTGCAATTGGGTATGGAAGGCTTGCGCCTCCGCTGCCAGGATCTTCTCAGCTTGAACTACCATCCCACTCTGTTCACTCACTTCGCCCGATACGGCACGTCCCAGCCCATCGAAGTCGTAGAGCAGGATGCCATCCACCCTGCGCACTTCCGGATCGACGTCCCGCGGCATCCCGATATCCACGATCACCAGCGCCACTCGATTTCGTTCCGCGGCAATCCTCTCGGCTTCTTCCCGAGTCAGCACCACATGCGGACATCCGGTGCCCGTGATCACGATGTCGGCCTGCAGCATGTATTTCCACCGCTCCTCCAGGGTCGCAGCAGTGCCTCCCAACTTCTCCGCTACTTCATCGGCGCGCGCGACCGATTGGTCGATAACGATCACCGTCCCGGCTCCGCGTTCTACCAGGTAACGCGCCGAGGCTTGGCTGAGGTCGCCGGCTCCCAGCAACAAAATGCGACGGTCTTGCACATCTCCAAAAATCTGGCGCGTGACTTCGAAGGTGGCCCGGGGAATTGAAATAGAATCATTCCCCAATCCCGCCTCCCTTCGCACTCTCTCAGAAACCTGCAACGCCCGGTCGAATACGGCATTCAGAAACCGCCCCGCCGCTCCCACCGTCTGTGCCTGTGCCTGCGCAGTCTTCACGTGAGTCACAATTTCCGGACCGCACAGTGCCATTGAATCCAAACCGGTTGCGACCCGGAAGATGTGCGTCAAGGCTGCCTCATCCAGCAGCCTATAAAAATGCTGCCATTCCGTGAGCTTCAATTCGTACTCGGACCCGAGGAATTGCAGCAACGAATTTGCCGCCAGTGTAGGTTCGTTCGCCCACAGAAAGAATTCAGTTCGGCAGCAGGTCGATAGCACCACAACCTCTTCAATTCCCTCGGCATTCTTCAGCTGCCCCAGCGCTTCGTAGCGCTTCGTCTCTCCAATCCAGAAGCGCTCCCTCATGGCGAGCGGTGCGGTGCGATGGTTCACTCCGATTACCATCAGGGTCGGTTCCAAGACAAGCACCTCGGGCGCAGGTTGCGCTTTTACAAAAGCAAGCCCGCTGCCAAATGAAAGCTTTCCGCAACAACAGCATCCGATTTGTTTTGAAGGGATTACGGCAGTGATAAGAAACTATGCACCCGCTCAACCGTCCCCGACTGCGGGATATCACGCCGAGTTGGAGTCTTTTCACGCGATCTGCTCCACTTTCACAGACTTAGCACCTCGCCACAATCACCGCCGCGAGTGATCCTGATCACTGACCGTTTGGCACCTCGCCATCGAAACTGACTGACGGTTAGTAGGTTCTTATTTTTCCCTGGGGATTCCTTTGCGAGATTTGATTGGTTCCAGCGCAGAGGAAGCATCAGGACATAAAGCTCTGAAAGGAACTGCAATTATGAAGATGACCAAGATCGTGATCCTGATCGCAATGATCGCGCTAGCGTTATTCCTCATTATCCCTAGCCTGTCCTGGGCCGCTGATGACGGCGTATCCGTCTACAAAGCAAAGTGCGCGATGTGCCACGGTGTCGATCTCGCCGGAAAGCCGGCTGCCAAGGCTCCGAGCCTCGTCTCCGACCAGTGCAAGAAAGCCTCGGATGCAGATTTGACCGAAGCCATCGCCAATGGTGGCAAGGAGAAGAAAGCCGCGCACGCATACGCCAATAAGGGCATGAGTCCCGATCAGGTCAAGATGGTGGTTTCGTACATTCGCGAACAGCAGAAGAAGTAGCAGCCCATTTCGATCACATCGCTGTTCCTGAATGCGAACCCTGCGCCGCCAAACCAGGACGAGCGCGAGACACGCGAGGGTGAGTCATCCGCTCACCGGTAGGCTCTGGCGATACGCCGGACGGCCGGATAACCCCTCTCTGTTCGCAAGCCCCAGGGAACAGCTGGCCCGGGTCTCGGTGCTCACCCCCAGACCCGGGCTTCTTGCTTTCCAGTACACCCAATAGGCAACCGTCCCCTGCTTCCGCTATCCTCGCTGTTCGGCGCCGGGCCAACAGCGTCCGCGATCCTCCCGGCAGGAACTGAATAATGACCACCATCTCCACCATAGAAGTGCTTGAAGTTGATCCCGAACTCCTCCAGAACCTCAGGACTCATGCCGCTGGGCCGCCGGGAAAGCTTCCTCTCACGCCAACCATGCTTCTGACCCAGCCATCGGGAAATCTTTTCGCGCTGAGCCAGAATGCAGGCATGGGTTGGCCGGCAGAGCAGTTGCTCGATCCTGAATTCCTGATTCTGAGCACGCATGGCGGTCTGCGCGCCCAAGACGGCACACCCGTGGCTCTCGGATTTCACACCGGACACTGGGAGGTCGGGCTCCTGGTCGCTGAAGCAGCCCGCGAGCTTCGCCGCCTCCGGGCAATCCCTTTCGCCGGAGCCTGTACCGATCCCTGTGACGGCCGGTCTCAGGGCACGGAGGGCATGCTCGACTCGCTGCCTTACCGCAACGACGCCGCGATGGTTCTTCGCCGCCTCATCCGCTCGCTTCCTACACGCAGCGGAGTGATGGGCATTGCCACCTGCGACAAGGGCCTGCCCGCAATGATGATGGCGCTCGCCTCTTCTGGAGAGTATCCCGCCGTTCTCGTTCCCGGCGGCGTCACGCTTCTGCCCGAGCAAGGAGAAGATGCCGGCAAGGCTCAGACGATTGGGGCACGCTTCGCACAACAGGAGATCTCGCTGGAGTATGCCGCGGACGTTGGCTGCCGCGCCTGCGCAACTCCCGGCGGAGGTTGTCAGTTTCTCGGAACCGCGGCATCTTCCCAAGTGACGGCCGAGGCTCTCGGTCTCGCCCTGCCGGCAACTGCACTTGCGCCGTCGGGCCACGCCGTCTGGCTGGGCAATGCCGCACGATCCGCCCGTGCGCTCCTGCGGCTTCATCAACTCGGAATTGGCATCAACCGCATCCTGACCGATGCCGCTGTTCGCAACGCCATGGTGCTGCATGCGGCTTTCGGTGGTTCAACCAACATGCTCCTCCACATTCCGGCAATCGCCCACGCTGCAGGCCTGCGCCGCCCTCGGGTGGAAGACTGGTCTCACACCAACCGCCAGGTCCCGAGGATCGTCGATGCCCTGCCGAATGGGCCGAGGGGCTTTGCTACCGTGCAAGTGTTTCTTGCCGGCGGAGTCCCTGAGGTCATGCTCAAGCTCCGTGAAGCGGGCTTGCTGGATTGCGATGTCCTCACCGCCAGCGGAGAGACTCTGGGAACAAATCTCGACTGGTGGGCCGATTCAGCGATGCGTCGCGAAATGAAGGCGCAACTTCTCACCCGCGATGGAATCGATTCCTCCGATGTCATCCTGAGTCCCGCACAGGCGCTTAGCCGCGGCCTGACGCCCACCGTCTGCTTCCCCGTGGGCAATCTCGCCCCTCAAGGTTCGGTCATGAAAAGTACTTCGATCGACCCCTCTCTCATCGACGAAACGAATGTATATCGGCATACCGGTCCAGCGCGCGTCTTCATCACGGAAGCTGCGGCCATCGACGCCATCAAGCAATCCGCTCTTCGCGCCGGAGACGTCGTTGTCCTTTGCTGCGGAGGTCCGCTCGGCGCGGGCATGCAGGAAATCTATCAGGTCACTTCGGCTCTGAAGACGCTGCACTACTGCAAGAACATCGCGGTCATCACCGATGCCCGCTTCAGCGGAGTTTCCACCGGTGCCTGCATCGGCCACGTCTCCCCCGAGGCCCTCGCCGGAGGACCCCTTGGCAAGGTGCGCGACGGCGACATCATCGAACTCGTGGTGGACCGCGCGAACCTCCACGGTTCCATCAACCTCGTGGGAGAAGGCGGCGAGCGCTTTTCGGCCAAAGAAGGCGAGACCCGTCTCGCGGCCCGCGCCTCACGCGATGATCTGGCCCCTCATCCCGACCTGCCGGACGATACCCGCATCTGGGCTGCATTGATTGAGGCTAGCGGCGGAGTCTGGGGCGGTTGCGTTTATGACGCAGATTCCATCGTGCAAAAGCTCTTACCGGGATAGAAAACGTCAGATTAGCTTTCGGCAGACCAACCGCCGGACGTTGGTGCTCCGGCGGACTCAGTACACCTTCACCAGATCCACCCGGCGGTTCTTCTGTCGCCCTTCCTCGTTTGTGTTCTCGCCGACCGGGCGCATATCTCCGAAACCAGCCGCTACCAGCCGGGATTGCTCCACGCCATGACTCGACAACCACGAGATCACAGATTCCGCGCGCTGCCGCGACAGCGTGAGGTTCGTAGGCCGGCTCCCGACATTGTCTGTATGGCCCGCCACCAGCATCGCCCATGACGGATTCGCTTTCAGGAGCTTAACTACCTCATTCAGCGCCGGCTCCGAGTCGGCGCGGATCGTGGACTTTGCCGGTGTCGAAGTTGATTCCGTACACGCTTACTCGTCCAGACTGGTTGATCTGCTGGGCCCACCCGTCGGCGTTGGCGGTCATCACCTGCTCCATCTGCTTCTCTTTGACCGTGGTCAATTCGTAGTTGTCCGAAACCACGGCGAGTTTCACCCACTGGCCGCCTTTTTGAGCCGTCATCCAGAACCGGGCGCCGCCTATATAGACATCGCTGTACAAAATGTTAAAGCCCGCATTCTTCAGCGCGGCTTCGGTATTTCTCCCGAGTTCCAGCGGCGACTTGTTGCTTGGACAGCGGTATGACGTGTATTCGAACTCCCCCTCGACCTGATGGCCTCTCTCGCTTTTGGTCCGCGGCATCTCGGCAAGGCTGTAATCTTTGCGGCTGCATCGGAGAATGACACATCCAGGCATGCGGGTTACGATTTTGCTTTCCGTACAGCCCTTGGCGTCGGCAGCGGGCGCCTGCGCCCAGAGGGAAGGAACAAATGACGCGAGGCATACCAACATCAATCGAATCGGAATTCGCATGTGACCTCCTAATCGAATCGCGGGCACACGCCCGGAAGATCAGGGCCGTGCTCGGACACAGATGGCAGGCTCTTTGTAAACCGAGATCACTTTGCTGTATGTGACGTTGATCACCCGGAAACGCGGCGAGACGTTCCCGGAATTTCCGTTTAGGGACGCGGGTTGCTATCGAGCTCTCGATTCGATATCTTCGGTTCCCGTTACGTTGGATTACTGCCGAATCAGCTCCACCCGCCGGTTGCGTGCCCGCCCTTCCAGAGTCTCGTTCGTGTCCACCGGACTCGACGCCCCGAAACCGCCGGTTGTCAGCCGCTCCGGAGCGATTGCGTACTGGTCCACCAGCGCTTTCTTGACCGCCGCCGCTCTCCTCTGCGACAGCTCGAGGTTGTACGTGTTGCCACCAATATTATCGGTGTGTCCGTTCACGGTCAGAACCCAATCCGGATTATTCTTCATCGCCTCCGCAATCTCTTTCAGAACCGGCTGCGATTCTTTCTTGATCGTGGCCTGATTGAAATCGAAATATATTCCGTAGACCACGGCCTTCTTCTGCTTGGCAAGCTGGTCTTCGATCTGCGGCTTGGGTTTGTCTTCCGGAAACGTAATACTTATCACCCGGATCTGAAAGATAGGACCGTACCCGAACTGCAGAGTCATTGGGTTCGCCGCGTCATCCAGAACAAACAGGTCGCCATCGCCCTCGAGAACCGAGGGATCGGACCACAGGTTCTTTACCTTGTCCGCGCCCGCAAACTTAAAGTGGCCACGAGCGTGAATCGCAGGAAGATTCGTAGGTTGCCCATTCAGGATCACGGGATAGTTCACATCGTCCGCTTCAACCCGCGTCATCTCGGCTGTTCGCGGCGACGGCAAACCGCGCCCCCCGGCCAGTGCAAATTGTTCGTACGTAAGCGTGAGCTTCCCGGTCGTTTTCAGTTCCTCGATAGACTTCTGCGACATCGAAAACGTGGTGGTATGCGGAATGATATGAGGAAGCGATGCCCGATACTCAGTGTAGTACTCGTGCGCATCCTGAAGGTCCGCTAGGCACACTGCGCGGGTCGTGTCGAGTTGATTCCCTTGCACCTGTTTGTCGCTGGAAAATGCTAAGCCTGAAGACGACGTTTCAATACGATCGGCGCTAACGGCAGTCACCTTTTGAATGACCTCGACATCGCCGTTGAAGCGGCGCCACGCGTGTACCCAGGTCAGCCCTTCCCGCAGCGGAACCTTCGCCGTCGTCTCCTTGGTAGTGTTAGCCTCCACCTGTGGACAAGAAGTTGCCAACTGTTCGCCGATCTTAAAGCTTCCCGGCACATCGCTGAAATCTGCATTCGTGTTTCGGTCCGGCTGCGCCAGCCTGTCGCCGATGTGTTGCACCTCTTTCGCGTACTCCTGGACTTTGTTCTTGACCTTGTGCGCCACGTAAATCATCCCGCCAATGATCGCCAGCACAATGACCACGATGATCGCCAGAGTCACGATTAGCGCGGTGATGCACCCCTTCCCGCCCTTTGTCGATGTCGTCTGTGTAGCTGGTGGCGGAACGGTCGGAGGCGCAACGATGGTCTGCACGGGCGCAAAAGGTGGAGGCGTTGCCGGAGGCTCCGGTTGTGCGGCCTCGCTCGCTGCTGACGTGCCGGTCGTCACGCCAGCGCCCTCACTGATGGCCGCCGGACTCGGCTCCGCTGAAGCGGGTGCAGGCACCACAGCCGGAGGCGCACCCGACGTTACGGGCGCTGCACTCGGCTCTGGCGGCGATGAAATGGGCGCAAGCACTGCAGGCACGGGCGTGGCAGCCGTCACGGACGCTCCGCACTTATTGCAGAACGCGGCTCCCGGCGTCATCGGACTGCCGCACGTGACGCAGAATTGCCGCGCCGGCACCGTCGGTTGGCTCTGCGGCGCGCCACAGGAATTACAGAACCGCTGTCCCTCTGAGATTGCCGCTCCGCAACGATTGCAGGTTGTGCTCATAGTTCCTTATCCTCAGTCTGAACTTCCGCGAGCATCACTCGTCACCCGGTACAGATCTTCGCGTTGGGGATTGGCAGGTCCACATCCTTTTCGAAGACCTTAAACGGCTTCTCGAACGGCACCTCCGGCAATTTCGGCACGCTGATGCCGAGAAGTTTCGCTTCCGCGCGGAGCTGCCCTTCTACGTGCATGGTGAATCTTTGGCACGGCACCAGGCTGAGATTACCTGAATGCGATGCGGTCGTAGAAATGATCACCTGGAACGTTGCTGCCGCTCCCGTCTCCAGCACGTTCTTCACAGCTTTGTGAATGTAGTGTCCGATCGTAGTTTTCTCCAGTAACTGTGCAGCGTAGTCCGCGACGGAATCGGGAACGAGTTCCACAAATTCTTCGGCTCCGGTCTTCAATTCGAATCTCGGCAGTGCGACGGCTACGACGAGACCAAATGCCGCCAGCGGCGAATTCGCCGTCGAGGTCTGAATCGATGAATCCGCAGTCGCCTGGCTCTCATTCTGCCCTTCGGCAGATCCGTTACCCGAGCTGATCTTCAATCCAGTCACGCCGTTGTAGTCCACGTGAAATGCGCCTTTTGCGATCTGGAGCTTCGTGGTGAAGGCAGGATGGAAAAGCAGCGCCTCGCCGATCTCCAACGTGAACGGGATTCCCCCGATGATCAGCGGCGTCGTCATCAACGAGGGCAGCTTGATTCTTTCTTCCCCCATCTCGCCCGGTTTATTCGGAACTCCAACCGTCCAGTTGAAATCCACCGTTCCGTTGACGTTCTTGTTTGAAAAATCAAAACGGTCCATGTTGCCGTTGTTCACCGCCATGGAGAGCGAAGTCTCAAAGTTCTGGATGTAACCCTTACCGCTGAGATCGGCATCGATATCCGCAACTCCGAAGAGTCCGCCTTTTCTCTTGATGTCCACCTGGAAATCAAGCCGATCCGGGCTGAACTTGGGAGTGAACTTCGTGGCCCATCCGTCTTCTTCCTTCTCAGTCGGCGCCTCGTTTTCTCCTTCGCCCGCATAGACACGCGGCTCAATCACCTCCCATCCGCGTTCTGCCAGCTCCCTTGCCTTCGATTTCGGCGGTCGCGCCATCGCCGCCTTGGCCCGCATCTTCTGCGCATGCAACTCTTGGAAGTGGATGGGCGCGTGCCACTCGATGTCGGCATTCTTAAGCAGCTCGGTCAGGGAAGCATTCTCGGTTCCCACGATGAGTCGCGATCCGTCAATCGCCACGGCCTGAATTCGTTTGAACGTGAATCCTTCGAACAGAACCACCTTCCCGGGAACCACTTTGTCTCGCAATTCCGGCACGTTATCGAAAAAGTAGATATCGTGGGTCTTGTTCACGCCGCGGGCGGTACGTTTTACCGTATCGGCATCAATCCGCACGACATTATCCTGGAAGGTCGCCTGAAAGCGTGTCCCCGGCAGCTTTGCCAGGTCGATTCCCCATGAGCTCGTCATCGGCGTCCCTGTCGCCGCCTTCTGGTCAGAGGAGGCCGGCTTTCGAGAACAACTGCACGATAAGAAGAACAACATTAGCGGGAACAACAAAAGCGTCCTGGCAGGCATCCGCGCTCTCATACACAGCTCCTCTCGCCCTCCCGGTCAACAACACCCGCAGAAATACTTCAGAACGGAGCCAGGGTCAAATGAACTGGCACTGACTTCAAAACCTGTTTGGATTGTGAGACTTGGAAGCAGAGGTGACTCTAGCTCGCCGCAACAAAAAACCGGGGACGATCGGGATGTCCCCCAAGTCCCCGGTTCCTAGCCAGCTCGTGCCTTGCCCTTCAACCTAAGCCGCCGACAGCCGCTTCAGCACGTCCGCCAATCCATGCATCCGGTTCGCGTCCGCCGGACTCTTCGCCCCACTCGCGCTTTTCTCCACCGACGGAGCCATCTTCTTCAGCTTGGCCACATTCTTCTTATTCATGTGCGAGCTCTCGGCGCTGTCAATCGCCTTCTGCAGTTTGGCAATCTGACCCGTCGGCAGCGCCTGCGACCGGGACAACTGGTCCACATAGGCCTTGGCTACAACCAGATTGGCAGGCCACTCAATCTTCTGCTGGTTCTGCACATTGAGTTCAGAGACCTGAACCGACTTCGCCGCGTCGATTTCGTTCTGCGTCAGGAACTGCGTCGGCGTCAGTTCAAACACATCCAGCCCCCGCGCAATCTCCGAAGCATAAATGTTGCCGTTGTACCAGTACGCCGACCAGTCGCCGCCCAGCACCAGCATCTTCGGATCGATCGGCCCGCGATCGAAGTAGGCAATCTCAAACGGCTTCGCCGGATCGGTAAAGTCCATGACCGAGATCCCGCCCTGGTACCACGCCTGCACTTCGATATCCCGCCCCGGCACCGGAACCAGCGAACCGTTATGCGCCACGCAGTTCTCCGTATCGCCCTGCGCCGCCGGCAACTTGTAGTAGTCCACAAAACTCAGCTTGTCATCCTTTAACCGGAAGATCGCGTCCGCGCCCCATTTATTGGGATCATTCGCCCGGCAGCGAGCTCCTAATCCGCCGCCCCACTCATCCGTGAATACGACCTTGCTCCCGTCATTCGAGAACGATGCCGAATGCCAGTACGAATAGTTCGGATCATTCACTGCATCCACACGCTTCGGATTCACCGGATCCTTAATGTCGAGCAGGATTCCATTTCCCGAGCACGCGCCCGCCGCCAGTCCAATCGCCGAATACACCGTGATGTCGTGGCACTGGTTCGTGTCTGCTGGCTTTTCCATGCCCTTCTTGCCATGCGTGCCACCGTTATTCAGCCCTTGATCGCGCCCGTCCGCGCATCCATAAACACCCGCGGACTCGACACGATCTTTGCCTCCTGCGGCGCCGCCACCGGAACCTTAATTATGTCGATCCGAAACAGCGCCGTATTCGGATCCTTGTCTGGCTTCTCGCCGGAGCACCCGGCCAGCTCTTCCGACTGCCGCACAAACGAGGTTCCCGATACGTAGATGTACACGTTGTCCTTGTCGTTTGGATCAACCACCAGTGTGTGTGTGTGCGACCCGCGGCAGGTTTGCACCGCCGCAACCTGCTTCGGATTCCGAATGTCGGAAATATCGAAGATCCTTACGCCCCGGAAACGATCCTTCTGCGCTGCCGGAAGGGGACGTTTCTTGGGCTTATCCTTGCTCTCCTTCTCATCCGCTGGCGGCGGAGGCTCCGGCGGAAAGCCCTCGACCCCGCAATCCAGCCGTCCGTTCGGCATCTCCACCGACATGAACATCAGGTTCTTGTACACCGACACGTCGCCCTGCCCGCCCGGACACACCATCGACGTCAGCAAGTGCGCCTTCTCCGGATCGGAGATGTCGAAAATGTTCACGCCGTAAAAGTTTCCCTGAAACAGATGCGTTCCCTGGAACGCCAGATCCGAATTGGCGAAGGCCAGTTGCGCAATCACCAGGTGCGCCGGCTTCGGAATCTTCGCCGTATTCCCAATTCCGAGTTGCCCCATGATGGTCTGTACCTTCGGATCATCGGGATTATCCGCCCCGAGTTGAAACGCTTCCGGCTTCTTGAGCAGCAGCAGGTGCTTGATCCCCATTGCCGCTTCTCCAGCGTCGTACATTCCGGGCGACAGCTTGGCGCGCGGATCATTTGTATCCGACCCCGTCATGCCCGGCGGAAGCGTGGGCGCTGGCTGTGGCGCAAAAGGATCTTCCCCTTCGCCTTCTTCGTCTTTCTTTTCTTTTTCCTTCGCATCCCCCGCGCTCGCAGGCTTCTGCCCCTCTGCCTGTGGCGGAGTCGCGGGCTGAGCCGCCTGCGCCTGCATACGGTTTACAGAAAAGCAAAATACCATCACGGCCATAACCGCGCCCAGCACAAGCCTTGGCTGTCGATTCATCGCTTCTCCTCTGGTTTGTCTTTCTTCAACATGGATTCCATGATGAGGATCTCGGCCCGCTGCGAATTGTCCGCATCGGTCGCAAAGTCGAACAACTCAGCATCCTGTCCCGCGCCTGCCGTGTCGAACAGATCTTTGACCATCGTCAGCGCACCGCCGTGATGCTGGATCATTCCCTCCAGGAACAAACGGTCAAACTCCGCTCCCCTCGCCTTCCGCAGCGCTTCCATCTGCTCTGGCGTAAGCATCCCGGGCATCAGCGTCATGGCCTGCTGAGACATATCCATCCCTGGCATGTCCGGCATCGGTTTCATCACCGGCTGCCCCCGGGCCGCCAGCCAGCGTTTCATAAATTTGATTTCGTCCGTCTGTGAACTGCTGATACGCGCCCCCAGCGAATGCAGTTCCCTGTTCTGCGTGTGCGATGCAATCATCGCTGTCATCTCCACCGCCTGCGCATGATGCATGATCATGCCCTGCATGAAATCCACATCAGCAGGAGACGGCGGAGGCAGAACAGCCTTAGTCGTTGGCGGCAAAGCCTTCGTCGGCGCACCCGGAGCCCCGGGCTGCACCACAACCGGCCCAGCGGAATCTTTTTTCTGCGCGACCGCCGGCGAGAGTAAAACCATGCCTATGGCGATCCAGATACATGTGGTGACAGCCGCCCCGGCTGTCCGGCGGAGCGCAGTTCCGCCCAGCATGCACAGCCTCTCACCCAGCAGACATACTTGCTTCCACTGAAACCCACATTCGAGAATGTTCATTGAAGGAAGGGGATGATAAATCTTGGCACGGAATGCCAAATTTATCAAAGGCCTACCGGTTTAACCCGGCCGTCTAGTGAAGCTTTACACCCGGTCCCAGGCCCGCGATGAATCCGATCGCGAGAATCACAGCGGCAACGATCCACCCCCGATTGCGCTCGATCTCAGGCATTTGGAATTCGCTGCTGGGGATTCTGGGATTGCGGAGCAACGTCCACATCCATGCCATCCCCGATTTCCCGCCGAACGACGCAGCCGCCGCCGAGATCAGAATCAAGATTGGCCCCACAGGATTGAGCGCGCCCGCAACGCACGAGAGAATTCCGCAGGTGAAGTACGGCGTGAGCGTGAGCAGGCGCGCCCGCCGCACCCGCATCTTTGTGTCCCGTCCCACAAATGGACGCAATGCGCGCAGGCACAACGGCACAAATAAAACGAAATACGTAACGATTCCCAGCACGATCAACGAGGCGCGCCATACTCCTGCGGGCCGCCATCCCGCAATGACTTCAGCCCAGTCCCCGATGTTCCCGACGCCGGAGAATAGAAAATATCCTCCTGCGTCGAACAGATTGAAAGTCATGAGCAGCCAGAAGAAGTAGCGCCACGATGCCGATCCCTTGACGGCGCGTGCCGCGGCCCCGAACAGCAAACCCAAAATCAAGTTGGCAATGGTCCCGCCTGCCGCCACCAGGCGAGGTTCCGCACTGCACTGGAAGTGCACCGTGGAAAGAACAACCGGAACACCTCCCGTAGCCATGCACATGCCTCCGTGCCCGAGTCCCTCATGAATCACGCTCGTGATCACGGTGGCGGCGACGGCGGTGGCTACAACCGTCAGCAGGTCGGGGCCGGTCGCTGCCTCCGCACTCGAAGAGTTGGCTCCAATGACGTTGCCTATCGGGTTGCCCCCCATGCGCGGCATTCTAACATCGCAACTCTCATGGTCACGCACCGACTCTGATCGCGAACAGAACTCTCGCCGCCTCGCAGGGACAGCCGCTCCGATTCCCAGTGAACCTTTGACGCACTCCCGGCGCAGCAGTAGTCTCTACTGTTCTTCTGTGCCAATCGGCACGGAGGCAAGTGCCATCAGACGAAATCGAATTTCTCCGAGGATCCCGTGCGTAAACTCTTTCTCATCGCTTTTCTCCTGCTTCTCGCATCCTTGTGCCTGGCGCAAGGCGACTCCGGCTCGTTCGCCGCTGAGGTCTTCCGTTACCACGTTCAGCCGAACATCGTCTATCACACGGCCAACAACTACGAGAACAAGCTCGATGTGTACACGCCCGCCGACGCCAAAGCGCCGACACCCGTCGTCATCGTCATTCATGGCGGAGGCTGGGTCGAGGGCACAAAAGAAGAACGCGTCCTCGAAATGATGCCCTACCTCCAGATGGGTTTCGCCGCCGTCAACGTCGAATACCGCCTCGGACGCATCTCCCTCGCTCCCGCCGCCGTCGAGGACTGCCGCTGCGCTCTGCACTGGGTCTTCGCCAACGCCAAGAAATTCAACTTCGATCCCAACCGCGTCGTCCTCCAGGGCGGATCCGCCGGAGGCCATCTCGCCCTAATGACCGGCATGCTCACCCCCGCGGCAGGATTCGATCGCGAGTGCCGCACTCCTATGGACAACTATTGGAGCGCCGATCCAGGCACTAACGCTGATCCTCGCGTCGCCGCGATCGTCAACTGGTTCGGCATCAGCGACGTTCTCGACGAACTCCACGGTCCCAATGCCAAGGGATACGCCGTCGTCTGGCTAGGCGACCAGCCCAACGCCGACGAAATCGCCAAGCGCGTCTCCCCCATCAACTACGTCACCGCCGGCCTGCCTCCAATCATCACCATCCACGGAGACAAGGACGCGCTGGTTCCGTATGAGCAATCAGTCCACCTGCACAAGGCGCTCGACGCCGCCAACGTCCCGAACCAGTTGTTCACGGTCCCAGGAGCCAATCACGGCGGGTTCACTTACGAGCAGAATCAGAAAGCCTGGGCCGCCGTGCGCCAATTCCTGCAGCAACACGTCAGCGGATTAACCACCGCGACAAAGCAGTGACAACACACCCTGGCGCCAGAGGTCACACCCAATGAAGCGTAGAGATCTTCTCAAACGTGCAGCGCTGGCCGCTGCCGCTACAGCCACCCATGCCTTCTCCCTCGAAGGCAAGGCGCCACAAGATAAGCCGCCGTCCCCAACTCACCCGATCGGCAAGATCGCGCTTGAAGAGCATTTCCTGATTCCTGACTTTCTGGATTACTTTGCCGAAACCTACCCCAACATCAGCCCTGCCATCCGCGGATTCGGCACCGGCATCCTGCAGGATCTCGGCGACAAGCGCATCGACGTCATGGACAAGAATCACATTGACTATGTGGTCCTGTCGATCGCCGGTCCTGGCGTGCAGGTGGAACGAGACGCTACGGTCGCAAAGCGCAGAGCAAAAGCGGCGAACGACTTCCTTGCCCGCGAGATCGGCAAACGCCCTGCGCGCTATGGCGGATTCGCGCATCTCGCCATGCAGGATCCGGGCGACGCCGCGGCCGAACTCGAACGCTGCGTGCGCGATCTCGGATTTCGCGGCGCCATGATCAATGGCCAGACCAACGGCGAGTATCTCGATCTCGACAAATATGGAGTGTTCTGGGAGCGGGCAGCGGCGTTGGAAGCTCCTGTGTATCTACATCCCGGAAATCCCAAGGACCACCCCGCCGTCTATGCCGGGCACACGGAGCTTTGGGGCTCTCTATGCAGTTGGGCATTTGAAACTGCCGCGCATGCCTTGCGCCTTGTCTTCGCAGGAGTGTTCGAGCGTTATCCTAAAGCGCGGCTGATCCTTGGCCACATGGGAGAAACGCTGCCCCTGAACCTGTGGCGCTTCGATAGCCGTTGGCTCGTCTGTAACCGGGGCTCTCGCACTCTCGAACAACCCCCTTCCTTCTGTATCAAACGGAACATTGCGATCACCACATCCGGCGTTTGCTCGGATGTTTCGTTACGCTGCGCGCTCGATGCGATGGGAACGGGTAACGTCATGTTCTCCGTTGATTATCCGTTCGAGAAAACAGAACTTGCCGCCCAGTTCATCGAGCAGGCACGAATTTCTGAGACCGAGCGGGCCCAGGTCGCAGCCGGAAACGCGAGGCAGATCCTGAGACTGCCGAGCGCCACATAATCGCGCCACCATCAGGCCCCGGTCCGGAGCAATTTGCGATCGGGATCAGCCACTTGTCGTTGCCCAATCCTGCCTTGCCTCGGCAAGAGACCCGGCTCCTTGCAAAGCACCACCTTCTTCTCAGGCTTTCTGTGTATGTCACTCTCCAACCTCACCCTTTATCTTCAATTTATCTCCTTAATGGTGGTCCGCCCACCCCGGATTTGTTTGCCGAAACGTGTACTCATCGCCGACGACAGCGAAGCCATTCGCAGAGTGGTTCGTTGGATGATGGAGCAGCAGCCCGACATGGAAGTCTGTGCCGCCACAGAAAACGGCACTCAAACCGTACAGACTGCGCTGGCGCTACGGCCGGATGTTCTGATTCTCGATCTCAAAATGCCGGGTCTCAGCGGAGCGGAGGTCGCCGGCATCGTCAAGCAAAGCCTGCCCGCCACCAAGACCGTCTTGTTCACCTTGTACGCCGACAGCATCAGCCAGAGGACTGCCTCCATCCTCGGGGCCAATGTCATCCCCAAGATTGATGGACTGGATGCGCTGCTTCGAGAAGTTCGCACGTTGTTGCGTCCGAAACCTGAAGTAGTGGACGCAACCCTTTCCCGCGCTCGTTCCCACAAGATTGACATCAGACGTCTGGAGATCCTGAGCGAAACGCTCGGCGCGCCTCTCACTCATTGCGGACGTGATCTTAAGTATCGTTGGGCGAACTGGCAGTACGCCAACTGGTTGCAAAAGCCTTTAGACAAGATAATCGGCTGCTCAATCCTCGACGTTCTCGGAAAAAGTGCATTTGATACCTTAAACCGTTATTTCGACCATGTGCTCAGTGGCGAGGACGTTACTTACGAAGAAGAGGCCGAGTTCGACATCATCGGTCGCCGCAAGGTTGACGCCGCCTATAAAGCAACTGCCAATAGTGACGGTCAGCCTGATGGATGGCTGGCTTGCGTACACGACATCACCGCAGCCGAGGCTATCAATCCAAAAAAATAGCAATCACCACATACCTCAAGATGCAAAGCAAGACACTATCCCAACCTCCCGTTGAACGATCCACCCAGTGAAGCGCGGCGTTACACCGCCATCGACTGGACTTTCACAGAAGGTTGCCCCAACCATCCTCTAGAAAAACACCAACTCCATGCCTTTCATTGACTTGTCCTCGCGTCACGCCTACGATGGCCCGACTTCACGATACGGTCAAACCATCTCGCTCTCGCGCAGCGCCAAAACGATGGGCCGGGAGATTTGTTCGAACAGGAGAACAGCATGGGCCCCAAAGTACTCTCGGCAGTTCTGATTGCCGCGCTCACTTTCGCTCTCTCCATCCCCGTGGAAGCGCAGAACTCAGGCAAAATCGTCAGCAACGGGGCAATCGCCGCAGTAATTGTGGGAGTGGTCGCGGGAGTGGCAGTTGTCGCCATCATTGCCATTCACTATTCGAAAAAACGAACCATTACGGGATGCGTTAACCCGGGAGCAGACGGGATGACAGTCACCGACGAGAAAGACAAGCAGATTTACGTGCTGTCTGGCGACATGACGAACATCAAGCCGGGCGATCGAATGAGGTTGCAGGGCAAGAAAAAAAAGTCGAAAGGCCCCGACAAGATGCTCGTATGGGAAGCAAGCAAGGGGACCAAGAATTTCGGTGTCTGTCAGCCCTAAGTGCGATATCGAGGAGGAAGTTGTCATCCCTCCCTTGTAGACTCATTGACGACCCTCAATGCATTATGAGAGAGCGGCCTGGTGAATATCGAGTCGAGCAGTCGAGGACAGCAGAAGGAAGCTAGAAAGAACTCCTAAAGAATGGCACTGTACCTTGAGGGAAAGACTCCGTTGGATGCGAATGATCTTTCCCCCAAGGAGGCAACTAAATGAGTCGCGACATCAAGTATATCGGCATGGACGTGCACAAGGAAGCGACCGTTATCGCGGTGCTGAACGGCAGTGGCAAGCTGGTGATGGAGTCGATCGTGGAAACCAAAGCCAGCAGCATTCTGCAGTTCATCCACGGTCTGCGGGGCGAGTTGCATGTGACCTGGGAAGAAGGGACCTGGGCAGCTTGGCTGTACGATCTGCTGCAACCCCAGGCGGCACAAGTGCTGGTCTGCGATCCGCGGCGCAATGCCTTATTAAAGGAAGGCAACAAGAGCGACAAGATCGATGCGCGCAAGCTGGCCGACTTGTTGCGCACGGGAATGCTGCGGCCGGTCTACCACGGGGAACACGGGCTGCGGACGCTGCGCGAACTGGGGCGCAGTTATCAGACCATCAGCCAAGATCTGAATCGAGTGATGAACCGGATCAAAGCTCTGTACCGCGGCTGGAGCATTCCTTGTGCCGGGACCCAGGTCTATGCTCCGCGTTACCGGGAAGAGTGGCTACAGAAGATCGAGCATGCCGGGGTACGCCGGCGAGCCGAGCTACTCTATCAACAGTTGGATGGATTGCAGACGTTGCGACGAACCGTGCGTCCCGAGTTATTGGCGGAGAGCCGGAAACATAAGGCCTCGAAACTGCTGCGCCAGATACCCTGCATCGGACCGATTCGGGCCGCCCGCTTGATCGCACTGATGCAAACGCCGCATCGCTTTCGCAGCAAACGGCAGCTGTGGACCTATAGTGGGCTGGGCATTGAGACCCGCGATAGTGCGCAATATCGGTACGTGCACGGACAACTGCAACGTACGAAAAAACCACAACAGATTCGCGGTCTCAATCGGAACCACAACCATGAGATGAAAGATATCTTCAAGGGCGCCGCCACCCGAGCCAGCTGTGGGGTGGGTCCGTTGCGCGACTTCTACGTGGCCCTGCTGGACAAAGGCATGAAGCCGGAGATGGCGCGTCTGACCTTAGCCCGCAAGATCGCGGCCATTGCTTTGACACTTTGGAAGAAGGAGGAACGTTTCGACACCGAACAATTGAAGCCACAAGCAGCTTGAGCGTCGCACAGAACTCAGGGGGTCTCCCAGGTTTCACGCCTCGGTGGTGACCCATCGGTTCTGCGATGCTCGGGTTCGAGGGAGAGTATCCATTCACTCATTAGGCACTTCGTGTGCTGCTGCATGCAGCACCGAGTCTCCGGGTCGATCCTATGCCCCCTCGCACGACCCAAAAAAGCCATAGGCCTCGAGCCTCACATAGGATGATGGTTGGCACTTAAGCCAACGGTTGGCTTGCGCAGCTTCGCAACGATGGTGTCGGGACCGCGGCATGAGACCACTCAAGGCAGACCAGCCACTGCGATCCGTAACTCTGTCGTGCTCTGTGACGCTCCAAGCGTTAAAACCAAAATCCTCTCCGCGTAGGAGAAGGGGCCTGGAAGCATGCACCGATCGAGGTCTCAAGGAGAGAATGCGGAAGTGTTTGTGCTTGACATCCTCTCTCATAGGATGAGTGATATTGATTCCATGACAATGTCGGCTCCCGCACCCGGGTTAGAGTTGGAGGTAGCAAAACCAACCAACAGGCTCGGGAGAAAGGAGCCGAACGATGATCATTATAGGAGTAGATTTCCATCCCGAGTTTCAACAAATCGCTTTGCTCAACACCACGACCGGAGAGGTCGAGGAGAAACGGCTCGCACATCCCGGCGAGGCGGAGAAGTTCTACCGTGCTCTGGCGAGTGCGAACGAGACCGTGCGCATCGGCATGGAGGCCAGCGGGCACGGACGCTGGTTCGAGCGTCTCGTGGCCGAGTTGCAGTTTGAGTTGCGGATCGGCGACGCGGCGGTGATCCGCGCGAAGCGGGGCCGGAAGCAGAAGACGGATCGCCAGGATGCGCAGCACATTCTGCAACTGATGCTGAAAGATGACTTCCCGAAGATCTGGGTGCCGAGTTGGGAGAACCGGGATCTGCGGCAACTGTTGTGGCACCGGCATCGCATGGTGCAGGCGCGCACGCGCGTCATGAATCAACTGCAAGCGGTCGCGTTGAACGAAGGTTTGCGTTGCAAGAAAAAGTTGTGGCGCGAGCGTGGACGGCAGCAATTGGAATCGTTCGCACTGGCTCCGTGGGCGAGCCGGCGGCGACGCGATCTGCTGGAGTTGCTGGATCGTCTGAATCCATCGATTGCGGAACTGACGCAGGCGATCGAACACGAAGTCGAGAACTATCCTGCGGCACAGCGACTGAGAACGCACCCTGGAGTAGGCGTGTTAACAGCGCTAGCGTTTGTGCTGATACTCGGCGACGCAGAACGCTTTCACTGCGGCAAGCAGGTGGCGAGTTATCTGGGCCTGGTGCCGCTGGAAGACTCCAGCGGCAATCGCCGGCGCCTGGGACACATCACCAAGCAAGGCAGTTCGATCGTGCGTTTCCTGCTGGTGGAGGCGGCGCAGGTGACGGTGCGCAGCCTGCCGGAGTGGCGCAGCAAATATTTTCATCTAGTGCTGCGACGCGGACGGAAGATCGCGAAAGTTGCGATGGCCCGTCGATTGGCCGTGCAATTGTTCTGGATGATGCGCAAGGAATGGGATTACGAGCAGCTGAAAAAGTTCGGTTCGCACGCGGGACAGCCCGGAAATCGCCATGGTGTGTAGTCGAACATCGAGAAATTGATTGGGCGTCCCGCTCCTCTTGAAGAGGAGTTCGAAGTAGTAATCATGATCGCAGTATGTGACCGAAGAGATGCATGGGTCGGACCGAAAGTCCGAACCTGACAAACGATTACGAGCGAGCCTGTGGTTGGTACGGCCATTTCAACCAGAGCGAAATGGCGCTCTTCTCCGAGTGCGCGGAGAGCTACGCTCAAAAGTTGCTTGACACCGCCGACATTGTCAGAGAGGCGATTTTTCAACAACTGTGACCCTTGTCACTGATCTCGTCCGATTCTCGGAAGAGAATTTCGACGTATTCTCCCAAAGCAAAACATATGAGTGATGCAGACCAAGTCAGAGCGTTCCACGAGGCGATGCTCGACATCTGGCGGCGGACCCTCGCCGAGGTTCCGTTGTTGGGGTATACCGCCGGTACTCTTGGGATGGAGATTCGCGAGTACGGGGGCTTGGAGACGGCGAAGAAGTGCCTACACAGCGAGGAACTCGGTGCGGGGTTCATGGCATTGAGTGCAGTTAACCGTCTGGATCTCACGCTGGAAGCCTTGATACACGACAATCCCAAGTGGCATGCGCTTTTTTCTGAAGAAGAGCTGGCGATTTGCGCTGCACGCCTAGGGCGGTATGGCTATCACAAGATCGTGGGCGACGGGCAGGGGCCGGGTCGTTCTCGTCTTGCGTCCTAGGGAATCTCTGAGCAACCATCGATTTTGAGGTGGCCGGGAATTCCATGGGCTGCACCGGCGATGAATAACCCAGTATTCTCTGTGACCTCTCTCCGGAACCCGCCATTCACGCGGCGTTCAGAGACACTACGCCCCTGCCACTGCCAGCCGTTTGCGGTGCAGATACAGGTTCACCAGCGCGAAGCTGGCGCACAGTCGATGATGGTTCTTCTTGATCCCGCGGTATCTCACTTTTTCGAAACCAAAAATGCGCTTCAGAATCCGGAACGGATGTTCTACCTTCGCTCGCACTCGAGCCTTCACCCGGTTCTTGGCCTTTTGTAACTCGTCCACAAAGTTCTTGTAGCGCACTCTCCGGCTGGTCATATCTTGTGCTCGCGGAGCCGCCTGCCGGATGGCTTCTCCCTGCCCCTGATATCCACCGTCGCCCCACACCTTACGCTCCTCCCCGTGCAACAAATCCGGCAGCATGTGCTTGTCCGCTACCGAAGCCGCCGACGTGCACACCGAATGCACATGGCCTTGTTTGGAGTCCACTCCGATGTGCGCCTTCAGCCCGAAGTACCACTGCTTGCCCTTGCGCGTCTGGTGCATCTCCGGATCGCGCTCTCCGCTCCGGTTCTTGGTCGACGAGGGCGCATGAATAATGGTCGCATCCACAATCGTCCCTGTGGTGATGCGGATGCCCCGGCTTTCCAGATATTGGTTCACCGCGTTCAGCATTGCCCCGCCCAGTTCGTGTTTCTCCAGCAGATGACGGAACCCGAGAATCGTGCTCTCGTCCGGCACGGGCGCCCGCCCCAGATCGATTCCCGCAAAGTGCCGCAGCACCGGCGATTCATACAGCGCATCCTCGGCGCCCGGATCGCTCAGGTTGAACCACTGCTGCAGAAAATACACCCGCAACATGATGCTCAGTCCCACCGGTGGCCGTCCGTTCTCTCCCTTCGGATAGTGCGGTTCCACCAACGTCTGTAACTCCGCCCACGGCACCACCTGCTCCATCTCTTCCAGAAACCGCTCCCGCTTCGTCTTCCGCCCGTACTTCTCGAACCCCGATTGCGCCGCCAGAGTCTGCTGTCGCATCCGCCTTTTTCCTCCGACTTACACCTTACCTGCTTCTTTCCCAGCGTTTACACTCAAAATTCTCCGGCTTGCTCGTCAACCCTTCGGATGATCTATAACTCAAGAGAATGACGAAACCAGATGGGATGAGAAGGCCGGTCTCCGGACGGGATGCGGTGTACGCTCCCAAGTTATCGACGTGCTCAAGGCACAGATAGAAAGGAGACCGGCAATGAAGAAGGTTAGCACCGTAGCACCAAAGGCGAGCAAGAAAATCTCTCAGCAGAAGTTAACCGTTGGATTGGATCTGGGAGATCGCAACAGCTGGTTCTGTGTGCTGGATGAAGCCGGCCAGATACAACTCGAGCAGCGCGTCCGCACGAACGCGAAAGCGTTGCGCGAAGTCTTCGGCGAGATGCCGCACAGCCGCATCGCGCTGGAAATCGGGACGCATTCGCCCTGGATGAGCCGGCTGCTGGCTGCCCCACGCTTTGTGATTTCGAAGAGTCGGCATTCCTGCCGTTAAGGGCATTGATATCTTGATTCGCTTGCAGCGATTTTCCCGCACCGTAAATCCTGCCTGGGACACGGATTCTGACCTCCACGTCACAACTTCCCATCCCCAACTGCATCAGCAACCGTGGGAGAGCAGGCGCTTTCAGCGCCGCGTAAGCGCGCCCAATCATGACCGGGCTTCAGCCCCAGTGTGCCGCCCGCGAACCTAAGCTTCACACAGACATGGTTCTCTCCCGCACTTTTCCACAGGCCAACACTCAATCCTGTGACGTCTGCCCTTGCGTTCCACAGACCCGACATCCGATCATCGCCACAGCCAAAAGGCGTGGCGCAGATCCCCGGCCAGCAGCTAAGTACTTATTCCGCAATATTTTACTTGTAAGTCTTGCCGGCTCAATATTTTGCGGGGAGAAATGCAGATCGGTGCCAACTAAGCTCTTTGAAATCTAGATTTTGAGAGTTGCGATCCAAAAACGCGTGCGATGTCAGCAACCACCACATACGGAACTAACGTGGACATGCCCATCGTTGCCACATCCAAAAGGCGTGGCGCAGGTCTCCCGGCCAGCAGCTAAGTGCTTATTAGACAATATTTTACGTATAAGTCTCAGTGGCTCAAGATTTTGCGAGGAGAAATGCAGATCGGCGCCAACTAAGTTCTCTGCAATCTATATTTTGAGAGTTGCGGTCCGAAAACACGCGCGCTACGTCGGCGACCCGCTCACCACCAGTTTTGAGAAGTTCGTCACCCTACCCTGTGATTTAAATCACAGCCTTTCCCCGCTCCCAAAAGTAACCTGAATTTGCCTGTGGGTGTTCTTTCATAGCTAGCCGTAAGGGGGAAATCATGGTAGTCGCTGGGACTACTCCAAACATGAGCCGCATGATGCAGGCTCGTGACTTTTCTAAGAATCCAATGCTGGTGTACTGGGAGATGACCCAGGCCTGCGGCTTGGCCTGCAAACACTGCCGCGCCGAGGCCATGCCCAACGCCAATCCCTTCGAACTCTGCACCGAAGAGAGCAAGCGCTTCCTCCGCCAACTCGTTGACTTCGGCGATCCTCTTCCACATCTGATCCTCACCGGAGGCGATCCGCTCAGCCGCAAAGACATTTACGAACTGATCGATTATGCCAACGGACTCGGGCTCGAAGTCTCCATCACTCCCAGCGCCACGCCGGAACTGACCAACGACGCCATCACCAAGCTGAAGTCGCACGGGATTCAAAGTCTCGGCCTCAGCCTCGACGGATCATGCGCCGAGAAGCATGACGCCATCCGCGCTGTCCCGGGAACGTTCGACCACACCATGGAAGCTGCCCGCCATTGCGGACGCCTCGGACTGCCCATCCAGGTCAACACGTTGGTTGCCGAAGAAACTGCAGACGATCTGCCCGCGATCTATGACCTGCTCTGCCGCGAATTCCCCGTCATGCGCTGGAGCCTGTTCATGCTGATCTCCGTCGGACGCGGCAAGGCTCTCAACGAAGTCTCGCCCGCCGAAGGCGAACGCATCATGCGCTGGGTCTTCGAGCTATCGCAGCACTCGCCCTTCGCCGTAAAGACGACCGAAGCCCCGTCGTACCGCCGCATCGCCATCGACATGATGCGCTCCTCGGGAATGGCCAAGCCCGACATGAAAGGCACGTCCGTGTACAAGGGCTTCCAGGTCCGCGACGGACACGGCATCGTGTTCGTCTCCAACCTCGGTGAGATTTATCCCTCGGGATTTCTGCCGCTGCACTGTGGCAACGTACGCAAGGACTCTCTGGTCGACATCTACCGCAACTCGGAAGTCTTCCGGGGCCTGCACTCGCCCGATCAGTTCCATGGCAAGTGCGGCGCCTGCGAATACAGCCACATCTGCGGAGGATCTCGCGCCCGCGCCTTCGCCTACACTAGCGATCCGCTCGGCACCGATCCGTTCTGCCCTTATGAACCGGTGAATCCGCACGCGGTGAAACACTAGGCGGGGGAGAGCCGTGGCAACTCTGCCCCAAGTCGAAGAAGTCGAAACAATTTTCTCGTCAATCAGCAGAGCTGTCGAGGAATCCGAACTTCGCTCAACGAAACCCCGAAAGAGGCTCGTTCGGCGAACTCGGCCGGACCGTTCGCAACTGCTTCGCCGCGGATTTCAGATTGCGTTCCTGCTACTGAACGGTTGGGTCGGCGCGAAATTCTACCTCTGGGTTCGGCACTTCGAATCTGGTGGCGTCGATCCAGGTCCTGCGCGCCCCGCAGGAGTTGAAGGCTGGCTTCCAATCGCTGGCCTGATGAACACGAAGTATTGGCTCTCCACCGGACATGTGCCGGTGATTCATCCCGCAGCCATGTTCCTGTTCATCACATTCGTGGCGATCGCATTCTTGTTCCGCAAAGCCTTCTGCAGTTGGCTGTGTCCTGTCGGGACATTGTCCGAGTATTTGTGGCGCGCGGGTCGCCAGATCTTCGGTCGCAATTTCCATTTGCCCCGCTGGATCGACATCCCTCTGCGCGGATTGAAATACCTGCTGCTCGGATTTTTCGCCTGGGCGGTTGGAAATATGTCGGCGGAAGCAGTCGAGCAGTTCATGCGCAGTCCCTACGGATTGATCGCCGATGTCCGCATGCTGAACTTCTTCCGCTATCTTGGCGAGACCGCCGCGATCGTTCTCGGAATCCTGGTCATCGCTTCGCTGCTCATCCAGAATTTCTGGTGCCGTTATCTGTGTCCCTATGGCGCGCTGCTCGGCCTCACTTCCCTGCTGAGCCCGTTGCGCATTCGTCGCACCGAGAGCGCCTGCATCGACTGCGTCAAGTGCGCGAAAGCATGCCCATCAAACTTGCCGGTGGATAAGCTGATAACCATCAAGTCCGCCGAGTGCACCGGATGCATGGAGTGCATCGCAGTCTGTCCAGCAGAAGGCGCGCTGGATATGTCGCTGCCTCAGTGGGCGAAGGTTCCGAACCATGGACGACTCCCCGCCTGGTCGATGGCCCTTGGAATCGCAGTCCTATTTCTTGGAATCGTGGGTTACGCGAAGACGGCAGGATACTGGAATGGCGAAATCCCTAACGTCATCTATCAGCAAATCATTCCGCACGCGGATGAAGTAGGACATCCCGCAGAATGACGCCGATCATCAGGAGTACAACTGGATCGGCTGCACGACTCGGGTGATCGCTCCGGTGGGACTCGGCGCGTCCGGCTTCAGGCCGCAGCGCATGGAAGCGAACAGTCCCAGCAGTTGTCCCAGCATGACATCGAGCACGGGACGATAGTGATCGTCAAAGTCTGTCGGCAGCGAAAGTGGCAGGCAACAATCGGCCAAATCCTTAAGATCGCTACCGTCTCCTGTGGTCACCGCCATACGCACTCGGCCCAGCCGCTTGCGATCGATTTCGCGCAGGAGATCCAGTTCGTAGCCACGCTTGCGCGGATCGCTCGACAGGAACGCCGTGAACAGAGTCTGCACATCGACGCTCGATAACGGCCCGTGCCTTAATCCCAGCGGCGTTTCCGCCAGCGTTGTCACCTTCCCCGAACTGAGTTCGACCACCTTCAACGCACACTCATCGGCGACGGCGCGCAATGCCCCCGCACCGACGAAACATGCGCGAGTACATCCAAGCATGGTCACTTCAGCGGCGGTTCCGGCTGCCTCTGGAAGGAACGCCGTGCCCGCGTCGCACAGTCTCTGCACGAGTTCTCCAAAACGTTCGAGATCCTCGAGTTGAGCAACACACTGCCCCGCCAGCAACATGTTGGTAAACGAACTGGTCATGGCGAGGCCACGGTCATTCACCGCGTCATCGAGCAGCAAGGTGTAAGCACGATCAGGATGCCGCGCGCACATCTGCGCCATCAGGCCTTCGGGATTGCAGGTGATGACCAGGTGCCGAATATGCTTACAACGCTCGAGCGCCCGCTCCAGGAGCGCAACACCCTCAGGACTCTGGCCGGAGCGCGAGAATGAAATCCACAAATACTCCTTACCAGCGCGATGATAATCTTCGAAGTCGGTGAGCATTGTGGTGCTGGGCATCGCCCAGACATCGCAACCCCACTGGCGGCGAAGCAGTGGAGCGAGAGCGCGACCGGAGTAATCGGAAGTACCAGCGCCCACCAGATACACCGTAGGAGAAGACGTGCTGCCGCGCCCGATTCCAGCCTGACGAAGCATGTTCTTCAAGTCGACGGCGTAGCCGGCGCATCGCTTATAAGTAGCGAGCCAGGTCTCGGGCTGTTGTGCGATCTCACGCGGCGTGTGGAGCAGTCCGCGCTCGTTTTTTTCGTGCTGAGAAAGCTGCAGCAATTGCGATAAGGGATCGCTCAAGAATTCCTCCGCAAGGACAAGGTAGTCTATTACAAAGAATCCCCGTTGAAAAGGTTTCGAAAGAAAAAGAAATCACATTCGGAAGAAAACGCAGGTTACGCGAATCCCGGGAAACTCCGGGTCGTTTTGCCAGCGATCGGGCTGAAAACCAGAATCCGAGCAATCGCAACTAACTATGTTTCGCGTGGGTTCGCCACTTCAAGGAGAGAAGATGAGCCGTGGTCTGTATCGACTAAATTCAGCGCTGCTGGCGTTGGCGCTGGCATCATCCGTAGCAGGGATTGCCTGCGGGAACCATCACTACTATCGCGCTTACGATCCGTACTATACGGACTACCACGAATGGAATGCTGACGAAGAGGTCTATTATCACCGCTGGGCCGCCGAAACGAATCGCAACCCGCATCGCGACTTCCGAAAACTGCGCCCGGCAGAGCAGAAGGAATACTGGACGTGGCGCCACAATCATAATGATCACGATCGGGATCATGATCGCGACCATGATCGTGACCATCACTAGACTTGAAGATTCAAACAGGCTCTCAGCGGCTTAAGGCCGCGAGAGCCTGGTCTGTTGTCGTGAGTCTTGCCCCCAGGCTTTGGAATTCCGCGACGGTCTTGCTTCCCTCTTCCGGCTTGAGAGTTTCAATCGCATCCTGTACTACAGCAACACGCCGTCCTCGCTCAATCAAGCCCTTAACCGCACAGCTCACGCAGTATTCCGTGACGACACCGAAGACCACGTACTCGGGCTTTTCGCCCAGGCGGCGCACGAGTTCGTCCACATGACGGGTTTCGAAGATGCTCAACGTTTGCTTCTCGAGCAAGATCTGCTTGTAGCTCGACAAGTCTTCCGGGACCTTCGCTGCGGGATCGTTTGGGACACGCACAACACTGTCGGTGATCGCCTCAGGCACGAGGTCGGCGCCTGGAGTTCCTTTGATGCAATGTGGCGGAAAAACCTTGAATTCGGGATCGTTCGGGGCATGAAAGTCGCCATGAGACACCAGAAACACCTTGCCCTCTCGAGCGGCGTCGGTCAGACGTCTAATGTTCGGCAGCAATTTTTCTGCTCCCGGCACGTAGAGATTGCCGCCCGGAAGCATGAAGTCGCGCTGTACATCCACTTCCCAAAAGACGAAGTCCTGTGAAACCATGACTCTCCTTTTAGATGCGAAGGCCCGAGCGTAGCATCCACGCTTTGATGATGACAACTGCCGCACTTTTAGATTTTAGATTTTAGATTTTAGATTTTAGATTGCAGATTTTTTAGCAGCTCTCGCGCACGCTCCTCTCGTCCAAATCTGAGATCTGAAATCTGCAATCTGAAATCGTTTTGTGTCGCGTATGATTGTGGACCCGAGAGCACCTTCGGGACCGACTCTATGAGCCACGATGCGACTGTAGCTTCCGCCACCAGCAGATTGGTAATTCGCAACATCGGTCTCCTTCTTAGCGGGGATCTCGACAATCCAATTCTCGACGCCGATACGGTCGTCGCGCTTGGCGGGGTAATCGAAGCTGTCGGGAAAGCGAAAGACATCGATACCGCTGGAGCGACGATCACGATTGACGCGAAAGGCACCGCAATCGCTCCGGGCTTGATCGATAGCCACGTGCATCCAGTCTGCGGAGACTGGACGCCACGCCAGAACCAGCTTGGCTGGATTGACAGCTGTCTTCATGGCGGCGTGACCACGATGGTATCTGCCGGAGAAGTCCATACTCCGGGACGGCCGAAAGATATTGTCGGCCTGAAAGCGATGGCGATCTTCGCGCAGCGCGCGTTTCAGGCGTTTCGTCCCGGAGGCATGAGGGTGCACGCGGGAGCGCCTGTACTCGAACAAGGTATGGTGGAAGACGACTTCAAAGAACTGGCGGCGGCGGGCGTGAAGTTTCTTGGAGAGGTCGGGCTTGGCAGCGTGAAGGACGGCACGACCGGCCGCCGCATGGTCGCATGGGCGCGGAAATACGGCATCCAGAGCACGATTCATACCGGTGGACCGTCGATCCCCGGATCAAGTCTTATCGACAAAGACATGGTTCTTGAAACCGATGCGGACGTGATCGGTCATGTGAACGGCGGGCACACCGCTCTTCCCGATGATCAGATCGTTGCTTTGTGCGAACGTTCGCCGCGGGCACTGGAAATCGTGCACAACGGCAACGAGCGCGCGGGATTGCTTGCGCTTCGAACCGCGCGAGAACTGAAGCAACTCCATCGCGTGATTCTGGGGACGGACTCTCCAGCGGGATCGGGCGTACAACCGCTCGGCATTCTGCGAATGATCGCAGTGCTGTCGTCGCTCGGTGAAATTCCTGCCGAACAGGCCATCTGTCTGGCTACAGGCAATACCGCGAAGATGCGCAACCTGGACTGCGGCCTGATCGCGAGAGGGCGAGAGGCTAACTTTGTTCTTCTTGATACCGCGCAGCAATCCGCCGGAAAGAACCTGCTGGACAGCATTCAAAAGGGAGACCTCCCCGGAGTAGGGATGGTGATCACGGATGGCGCAGTAAGCATTCAGCGCAGCCGCAACACTCCGCCGGCAACGCGGGTTCCCGAGGTCGTTCGTGCTTAGTCGTGCGCTCTTTGCTCTATCACTTCTCGGCGCATCGGCGGTGTTCGGACAAACCGCCATTCCCGAATGGTGCCGCGCGCTGCCACGGTCGGCATACAAGAATCTCGAGCGAGTGAAAGTCAGCGATCCCTGGTTCGAAGTGTACAAACCCGCAGCCGGCGTTTTCGCTATCTATGAACCGCATCAGTCGGAGGAAACGATCGGGTATCTGATCGTTGGCACCAATCGGGCGCTGCTCTTCGACACGGGCATGGGGATCAGTGATATTAAAAAGGTTACGCAAGAACTAACGAAGCTACCTGTCATTGTGCTGAACTCGCACACCCACAACGATCATGTCGGCGGAAACTGGCAATTCGATACCGTGTACGGAATGGACACAGACTTTACCCGGCAAAATGCGAAGGGCTCGCGGGACGATGCGCAGGCCGAGATCACGCCCGGTCAGATTTGCGGCGAACTCCCAAAGGAATTCGACACCAAGTCGTACTCGACCCGTCCCTGGAAGATCACTGCCTACATTCACGACAGCGACAAGATTGAGCTTGGGAACCGCACCATCGAGGTCATCGCGACGCCCGGCCACACCCCGGACGCAATTTCGTTGCTGGATCGGTCCAATGGTCTTCTCTTCACCGGAGATACATATTATCCGGGGCCGATCTGGTTGTTTCGTCCCGAGACCGATTTCAAGGCTTACGCCGCTTCGATTAGCCGACTGAATGCTCTCGCGCCAGGTCTCACACTCGTTCTCGGCGCGCACAATCTTCCGATAGCACCGCCAATCGTGCTTACACGGCTTGTCCTGGCTTTCGCCGCAGTGCGCTCAGGCAAGATCGCGGGTACTCCGGAATCGGAAGGGAAAGTGCTGTACAAAGTGGGTGATATCTCTTTCCTGATGCGAGCCCCCGCGTCGGCGCATTAGCGCAGGCCGTCTTCGCCCTTGATCTGATCTTTGGTCAATCCGCCCACTCGCGGCAACGGACGACCGCTGTCGGTCACAGCCACTGCGACCATGATCTCGTTCGCGCGCGGCGCATCGTTCAGGCGCACCTCCATTCCATCGAAGTGGCTGCGCACGAACGCCGCGTCTTTGTGGCCCAGAGGTATGTCGAGCACGGTTCCCAGCCCTCCGCGCTTTTTTGAAGACGGAATGAGCGCCGCCCCCTTGCCCAGAACGCGCCGAACGGGCGTCCCAAGTTTCGGATGCAAAATGGCAGCGGCGTGCTCAAGTTCTCCGTTCTCGCCGACGGCAGCCGCCTTACCGTAACTCTCTGCCGAGGCGCCCGGAATTCCGAGTGCGGCTACGGCGCGCGACGTGAGCAGTTCGCCAAGCTCTTCCCCGATGGCCATCAACTCCGAAAGATCTTCGACGTACTTCCCCGCGCACGGATTCTCGATGACGGCAACGGCAGCGGCCTTCCGCGCTGGGGGTGATACTTCGCGGTCCATCTCGCGCTGGGTCTCTTCCACGAACGTGGCAATCTTCCGGATCCTGGCTTTCATGTTGGTTCTTTACCTCAGCCCGTCTTCGCCTTTGATGTCCGCCGCCTTCAACCCTCCAACCCGTGCATGAACGCGAGCGCCGGTGGTCATTACGAGTGCGAGGAGGATTTCGTCGGCGCGCGGGGCATCGTTGATCCCGAGCTCCATCGCATCGAAGTGGCTGCGAACGTAGGACGCGTTGATGTGCGTGATCGGAATGTCCAACCGCGTGCCCGGTCCGCCGACTTTTTTCGTGGACGCGACAATCGCCTTCGCTCCGCCAAGCACTTCGCGCATGGCGTACCCGCCGGGGACATGCCAGAGCGCGCCGTGTTCGAGTTCTCCCGCGGAGCCGACGATCGCGCCTTTGCCATAGCCCTCGACTACTTTAGGATCGCCGCCGAGCGCCTTCACGAGCGAGTGCGCCATCTCCAGGCCGAGGGGCTTCAGGTCGCCCATGAATCCTTCAATGCTGGCGACATACGCTCCCGCAAATGGATTGCGTATGACCGCAAGCGCAGCAGCTCGCCGCAAGGGAGTGTCGGCGACCGGGCCGCCTTCGTGAAAGATCTCCTCGACACAGGTCAGCTTCTTTCGCACAGCGACCTCAGGCATGAACCAGGATCCTTTCGTCAGAGGGAGTCGGAATCGATTTGGCTTCTTGCATTGCTACAACGCGGGTTTCGCCTTGGAGATTCAGAGCAGCGCCGCGGATCAGACCAATTCGCCGCAGCTGTTCAGCGGTTCTCATTCCGGCGGTCAATGCTTGATCGATTTCCGCGGAATTCAATGCGCGAACGTCTTGAGTGACAAGGCGCTCGCCAAGGTCGCTATCCGGAGCGAGTTCGAGCGCGGGAACGCGGACAATCGCCGGATGTCCGGGCAGGTCCACTGCGTTGGCAATGATGGTAGCGGCGGCATCGGCTACGGCGGCACGATCTCCCAGCACTGTGACCGAGTCAGCAATCCCCAGCGAGAAACTGCGGCCGCGCCAGCCGCTGGTGGCGATTCCGCGGACCGGATCTGATCCACTCACAGTGGTGCTTCCAAACAGTGACGGACGATCCGGACTGGTCCACCATCCCGATGACAAACTTCTCGCCGGCGGAAAGATGGAAGGCAATGTCGCCCCCATCATTCACATAAGCGCGAGACAAATGCGAGGAATGCACGATTGCCGCCAGAATTTCTTCCGCGACAGCGCCCGCAACCGCTGCCATGGGAGTAATGAAGTATTCCGCGGCATACGGCCTGACTGCGGCTGTCATGCGTCTTGCCACCGGGCCGCGCGGCCACGCCGCTTCTGCGCAACAAGGCTGCCGAAGAAAAGTGAGTTCGGCGCAAAGTTCATCGAGCACTGTCTGAAACCGTTCCGCGGCAGCGCGATAAGCATTTTCGATTTCATGCTGCTCCCCGAACGCCTCGATGATCAGATCGATGGGGCCATCCTGCAAGTGCAGGCGGCGTCCGTCCGGCAACATTGCGATTTGTGCGCGGTGATTCATTTCTTCTTCGTCGCCGCTTGCGATTCGAGCGGCCACGGATTGTCGATGTGCGCCGTCACTCGCCGTTGGTTGTCGGGCTCACCGATGATTGAACTCAACGGGCGGACATGCTCCAAGTATCCACCCAGTTCGGCATAATCGCTCAGTTTGAGCGTGAATTCAATCGGCGCGACCAGCGCAGGAGTCGGAACATAGCCAAATGCGTTGTGCGGCATGCGCGTAACGTCGGCCATGAAGGTTATGCCGCCGCCGGGCCAGACATAGACAGGGGCGCCTCCGCAGGTCACGCGGGTGAGCGCATCGCGGACAGAATGCGTGAGCCTGACCGGATTTTCGGTCACGCCTGCGCGCAGAGATCCGCCAGCGCCCCCCATGAACAGGACCGTACAGAGTGCCGGCTCGCAGTTTTCTTTGATCCGAGCGACCGATTGCCGGAGATCCACTGGCAATTCCTTTTCCTGCGGCTTCAGGTCTTCGCCCAATTCGAAATATGCATGGTGCTCCCCGGTGGTGCTGACCATTAGCAGACGGAGTCCGGGCCACGCCTTTTTTGCGTTGAACTTGCCGAGAATCGAGAGCGGATCGTCGATGTTCGTTCCGCCCCAGGATGTGCCCGGTTCGGCGACCTGGAAATATCTGCCTGGAGTCGATCGCCTGCCCTCCAGCTTGATGCCAGTCTCCGGCACGCCGAGCAGCTTTCCGGCCTGATGCTCGGAGAGCACGCCGGTAATGTGGTCGTCGACCACGACCACGTCGTCCACTTTGCCGAACCACTGCTTGGCGAACATTCCGATGGTGGCCGACCCGCAGCCCACGCGCATGCGCTCTTCCTGCGCGCCATCGACAATCGGAGGCTTTCCCGCTTCGACAACGACCTTCGCGCCTTCGTCGATGGTTAGCTCGACGGCCTTCCCATTGCAGAGATTGAGAAGCGCATCGCAAGTGGTTGTGCCTTCGTGGCGACTGCCTCCAGTGAGATGGCGCACGCCTCCGAGCGAGAGCATCTGCGAACCGTATTCGCTGGTGGTCACGTGCCCGACGACTTCGGCCTGAGAACGCACCGTGCTGCATTCGGCGCCGAGATGTCGGTCGGTATCGATCTTCACCTTCACGCCGCAGTAGCTGAAGATTCCCTCGGTTACGACGGTGACTATATCGACGCCATCGACCTGCGACGAGATAATGAAGGGAGCCGGTTTATAGTCGGGATAGGTCGTGCCCGCGCCGATGGCAGTGACGAATGTTTCGACGTGGCTGACGAGCGTACCGTCCCAGTCGCGGCTGCGTTCGAGAAACGGCACGACCGATTCCCCGCGCTCCAGCGCGCGATCGAGCACCACATGCGGATCGAGGCGCACCAGTTTGCCTTCATGGTTGCCATAGCGATCGCATGATCCGGTCCGCCCGGGCTTGATATAGCACAGCACCGGGCAGGCATCGCAGCGGATGGCGTCGTCAGCCACGCGGGCCTCCAACGCTCTTGTCGAGAATGGCTGAGCGCACTCGATCGGGAGTGGCAGGAACTTTGTGGATGCGCACTCCCGTCGCGTCGTGGATCGCGTTGAGAATGGCCGGAGCGGTTGGGATCACCGCCTGCTCGCCAATTCCCTTCGCGCCAAAGGGCCCGATGGAAGACGGATCTTCGATCAAGATCGATTCCACAGGAGGAATATCTCCGGCAGAGGGAATGAGGTAGTCGTGCAGATTCTCTCCCTTGCCGGGGAAAAATTCTTCCATCAGTGCCATGCCGAGGCCTTGCGCGACTCCGCCTTCGATTTGTCCTTCAATCAGCGTGGGGTTGATCGCGCGCCCGACGTCGTGGGCCGCGGTAATCTTCAGTGCCCGGACGGTTCCGAGTTCGGTGTCGACTTCCACTTCGGCCAGGTGCGCGCCAAATCCGAAAACAGCGTAAGGAATTCCTTGCCCGTTTTCATCCAGCTTCGTGATCGGCGGATCGAACGTCGCTTCGCAGGTGATCACGTATCCATAGATGTCGAGCGGCATTTCTGTCAAATCAATCTCTGTTGTTTTGCCGTCGTCTGAGATCTTGATGGCGTTATCGTCGAATTCAATGGAGCCGGACTTCGAGGCCCCTGCAAGCTTCAAGATCTCCTCGCGCAACTTGGTTCCGGCCATGTGCGCCGCTTTCCCGGTCACGAATGTTTGCCGCGAGGCCGAAGTCTTGCCGCAATCGGGAGTGATTGCTGTATCGGCGGAAACGAGATCGAAATGGAGGATCGGAGCACCCACGGCATCGGCACAGATTTGCGTCACGATGGTGTTCGAACCCTGCCCGATGTCCACCGCGCCTTGATGCAGGGCAATGCGCCCGTCACGCTTCAAGCCAATGCGCACCGTGGATGGATTGGGCAAGGATGTATTCCCACAGCCGTACCACATTCCGGCAACTCCGACTCCGCGGCGTAACGGGCCAATCTGGCGGGCGTTGAACTCCGCTGCCTGCTCCCGCGCCTCCTTCCACTTCGGACGCAACGCCTCGAAACAGGCACGGATCCCAACGCCTTCTCCCAGCACCTGCCCCGTCACCGTTGGCGTGTGATCTTCGAGGGCATTCAGAATGCGAAACTCGAGGCGGTCGATCCCCACCTTGTCAGCCAGATCGTCGTAGAGTTGCTCCTGCGCGATGGCGGCCTGCGGAACTCCGAACCCACGAAATGCGCCTGCGGGTACGATGTTCGTATGCACGGCCCGCGTCAACGCGCGATAGTGAGGAATGTAATATGGCCCAGAGGCGTGCACGGGGACGCGTCCTGCCACGGTCGGTCCCCACGAAGAGTACGCGCCGGTGTTGAAGTCCGCCGCGAAGTCGAGCGCGATCAACTTTCCTTGTTTGTTAGCGCCCGCCCGCAACTTCATCCGCGCAGGATGCCGCTTGGTCGTGGAAACAATCGACTCGGTTCGCGAATAGATCATGCGCACGGGACGTTCCAGTTTCCAGGCCGCGAGCGCGATGAACGGCTGCACCGACAAATCGAGCTTCGATCCGAATCCCCCGCCAACCGCCGTCGGAATGATTCGTACTTTCTCCGGTGAGATGCCGAGTATCTTCGCGATGTCATCGCGGTCCATGTACGGAGACTGGGTGCACGCCTGGATCTCGACCGTATCGCCAACTCGCCGCGCGAACCCCGCCTCGGGCTCGATGTAGGCGTGCTCGACGAATCCCGTTTCGTACTCGTCTTCCACCACGAATTCGGCCTCAGCCAGCGCATTATCGGCGTCCCCGCGTACAACACGTCCACGCACTAGAACGTTCTGCTCACGATGCTGGTGGATCCTGGGCGCATTTTCGGCGAGCGCTTCGTCGATGGTCTTGAGAGGCGGCAATTCTTCCCAGCGTACCGGAAATGAAGTCGGATCGAGACGCTCGATGACGTCTGCATCTCCGACAATGGCTGCGATCGCCTCTCCCCGGTAGCGCGCTTCGGTATTCGCAAAGACAGGCTGGTCCGCAAAGCGCGGAATCACGCCGTAGTAATCCGTGCCCGGCACATCTTTCGCGGTCAGCACCAGAACTACACCGGGATTTTGCGATACGAACTGATCAAGATCACCGAACTGAAACCTCGCCCGGTGATGCGGACACCGCACTACTCTCAGGCTCAAGGCTCCCGCCGGCATTTCATCTGCACCGAAAATTTCGCGGCCATCGACTTTCTTCTGACCGTCTAAACGCACGAGCCGGGCACCCACGGCGGATCCTGCCTCGGGCGAAGTTCCCGAGGGCAGGTCTCTGTGAGCATCCATAATGGCGTGGACAATTTTCCGATATCCGGTGCAGCGGCAGAGCACACCGCCGATCGCGTCGATCACGTCGGTTTCGGAAGGACGGGAATTCTTTTCAAGTAAGGCTGTTGCGGCGACGAGCATGCCTGGGGTGCAAGCTCCACACTGCGCCGCACCATGGGCCAGAAACGACCTCTGCAGTTGGTCGAACAAAGGAGAGCGCGAAGACAGTCCCTCGACGGTGGTGATGTCGCAGCCGGCAATCTGTCCCGCCGGCACCAGGCATGAGCAGACCGGGTCTCCATCGAGCAACACGGTACAAGCGCCGCAGTCCCCCGCGTCGCACCCAACCTTGGTCCCGGTGAGCCCGAGATCATCTCGCAGTACACGGGACAGGCGCCGGGTGCCAGAGGTCGAAACCCCGACAGGCTGGCCGTTCAAGGAAAACGCGATCGGTTCAGTGCCCGCGTCGACCGGAATTTTCTCCGTCGTGGCCATGTCAACAAGCCCCTTGGCAAGCTTCAAGCGCTCGCCGAATCAGCGTCAGCGATGCATCCCGGCGATATTCCGCCGTGGCACGAACATCCGTAATTGGAGAAAGAGGAGAGAGATGCTCAGGACGCACACCAGCCCCAATGCCTGAACCGAGCGGCTTGGCGGCAAGATGCGCCTCAAGATCCCGCAGCCGCTTGGCTGCTGCCGAACACGATCCAACGGCAACACGCGCGTCGGCCACGCGACCCGAGTCATCGGCCTGCAGGAACACGGCCACCATCGAAATCGAAATGACCAGATACCGCCGCGCACCGAGCTTCAGAAAAGAAGAAGACGCATTCTCTATTTTTCGGGGAATCCATACGGCGGCGAGAATCTCGTCCGCCCGACGGGCCGTCTTGCGATTTCCGGTAATGAACTGCTCGAGAGGCATCCGCCGTGTCCCGGAGGAGGAAGTCAGTTCCACTTCCGCATCCAGCACCAGGAGAGGAGGCACTCCATCGGCGGCCGGAGACGCGTTGCACAAGTTCCCTGCCACGGTGCCGCGATTCTGAATCTGCACCGAACCGACCTCCCGGGCCGCAGCTTTCAGCGCGTCAAAGCATCGCGGCAGCGGAGCCCGCACAATATCAGTCCAGGTTGTAAGCCCGCCGATCCGAATGCAGTCTGTTTCGAATGAGATTCCGCGAAGCTCGCGCAAGCAACTGATATCGACGACGTCGCCCTGCGGCAGACGATCGCCGAGCGCCGGATAGAAATCCGTCCCGCCGGCGAGAATCTGCCCGCCGGATGCCGCAAGCACAGAAACCGCATCCTGCAAGGATTTGGGCTTGACGTACAAGACTGGATTCCCCCGAACAACCCACCGCACAGCGCTTCCAGAGGTTGTATACGAAGCATGAAGGTTTGTACAGCCGACATTCAAGCTGGAAAAAGCCGCCGCATGGTCTCGGCACGAAAGTCAAAAATACGTTCGATATCCCGCTTAACCAGGCCCCAATGCGCCAAACGTCCGACGGCCGCGAAGGGCAGGGCATAGGTCACCCGGTCGCGCATGGTGGTGCCGCCGCCTTGTGGCAGGAAGAAGTGTTCGTGATTCCAAAGCGCATAGGGACCCGCCACTGCCCGGTCCTCGAATCCCGTGGGAGGATTCCACTCCGAAATTTCCGTAGTCCAGCGGATTGGGATTCCGCGCCAGCGCAGCCGGTATCGAATGAGCGATCCAACCGTCAGTGTCTGTGGGGAGTGCACCATCCGGAAATCGAGCCAAGGAGGAGTAATTTCCTGCAAGTTTTCCGGCCGCGAGAAGAACTCGAAAACCTGTGCGATTGGACGAGACAGCCACTGTTCCCGCTCCAACAAGTATGTGCGAGGGCAATCGGAGTGCATCCGGTTAAATTATCAGTCCCCCTGCCGCCAATCAGGCAACGTCTTTATCCCCAGTTGCAACAATTGCAATAGAGGTTCTGTCAAAGTCCCCCGTAGGCTGCCCTCTTAGTGATTGACAGGCGTAACGGTACTCTGGCAGAAAAGAATGGACCCATGTCGCAATGGAAGATCAACCCGTCTGGGCTGGTGATACTCGGCTGCCTCATCTTCCTGATGCTGCTGATCCTCTACTTGCCCAATGTGGACCTGCCCGATGCTGCGTTTAACGGCGGAAACGCGCCGGTGGTCGTTCATGCCCACGCCACCAGCGCCCCAGTTGCTATCGACGCGGCAGCGCCTCTGCACGCCCCCGACTCGGAGCACCTTACGCGGTTTCCATACCAAGCCCGTACGCGTGTTTCGCACATACATCCTAATTTCCGGCCTATTCTTCTCCGCTCCATCCGTTGCTAGCTCGTCCTCCCGTCGATTGCCTGCGGCTATCGGCAACTGCAATTCCAGGAAACCAAACCGGGTTCGATTCTGTTGTCCATCATCTTCACAGCGACTCTTGAGGAATATGAATGATTCTTCTACACGACCCCATACTGCATCTTACCCAGTCGGAACTGATCGAGCAGGTTTCGTACCGCACTGGGTTTACTCCTTCTCAGGTGGCTTCGCTGATCGACTGCGAGTTGGACATCAAATACGTTCTTGAGTACCTCAGCGCTGTCGTCTCGAACCGCATGAACTGAATCAACGCGTAGTGGTCCTGGTCCGCCTCGGGACCACTACTCTTTCCTACATCTGCACCTGCACCTGCCCGCAAACTCCGCATGCCTGGTCAGTTCTGAATTCCTCCGCTTCTGTGTTCTAATCTTCGCGGCATATTCTCGCCCATCTGATTTCTGCTACGAGGGAACCTCATGTCCCAGACGCGCCTCAAGGTTTGCATGGCAATCTTGCTTGCGGTGAATTCAGGAACTTGCGCGTTGGCCCAGTCCACGAGCACGCCTCCCGACCTGGATGCCTACGTCGCGAACTCTATGAGGACCTTTGACGTGCCGGGCATGGCGGTTTCGATCGTAAAAGACGGGAAGATTCTTGTCGCCAAAGGCTATGGGGTCCGCAAGCTCGGCGATCCGACCGCGGTCGATGGATTCACTATGTTCAGCATCGGGTCGAATACGAAGGCATTTACCACCGCCGCCCTTGCGACTCTCGTCGATGAAGGCAAGCTCAACTGGGACGACCCGGTGTACCAGCGCCTGCCGGGCTTCGTGATGTACGACCCGTACGTGTCGCACGAGATGACGATCCGCGATCTGCTGACCCACCGCAGCGGCATGGGACTCGGGGAAGGCGACCTGCTCTTCTGGCCGCACACGACCTACACGCGGGCAGAGGTCATCTACAGGCTGCGCTTCATGAAACCGCAGTCCAGCTTTCGCAGCCATTATGCCTACGACAACCTTCTCTACATGACCGCGGGCCAGATCATTCCCGCCATGACCGGCATTGCATGGGACGACTATGTTCGCCAGCGCATCTTCACGCCGCTGGGCATGAACCATTCCAACGTCAGCACCAGCCAGTACAAGGCTGGCGATGACTTTGCCTATCCCCACTCGCGCGTCGACGGCAAATTGCAGGTGATTCCCTTCGAGGATCTCGATAATGCCGGTCCGGCCGGATCAATCAATTCCTGCGCTGCGGATATGGCGAAGTGGGCACAGCTGCAACTAAATCGCGGCAAGTTCGTCGATCGCGAAGGGCGACTGTTCGCGGAGCAGCGGTCGAAAGAAATGTGGTCTGCCCAGACCATTTTGCCGGTGGGTGATCCTCCGCCGCAGCTCGCGGGACTGAAGGCCAACTTCGCCGATTACGCATTGGGGTGGGGACTGCGCGATTATCACGGGCGCAAGCTGGTCGGTCATACCGGCGGAGTCGGCGGATTCGTGTCCCGCGTCATGCTCGTGCCTGACGAAAACCTCGGTGTAATTGTGCTCACGAATGCAGAAGAGGGTGGGGCTTTTGATTCGATTCTCTATCATGTCCTCGACTATTACTTCCACCTGCCGGCGACAGACTGGATTGCCGCGTTCAAGGCGGTCAAGGATCAAGAAGAGAAAGACGCGGGCGAGATCATGAAGAAGGCAGAAGGAGCGCGCGACGCCAACTCCAAGCCCTCCCTTCCGCTCGAAAAATATGCGGGCGTTTACAGTGATGCATGGTACGGCCCGATCACGATTCGCGCCGAAAACGGTGGATTAACCATCAGCTTCGACCACAGTCCGGGCATGATCGGCGACCTGCAACACTGGCAATACGACACATTCAAAGCCCACTGGCGCCGCCGAACCATCGAAGACGCGTTCATCACCTTTGCTCTGAAGCCGGATGGTTCGATCGACAGCGCAAAGATGGCCGCGGTCTCGCCACTCGCCGACTTTAGCTTCGACTACCAGGATTTGCTGCTGAAACCAGCGGTTGCACCAGAAAAGAAGTAGGAGGTTTCAATCGCCCGGGTAAACGGTGCCCCTCTGTGGTGGAAGATTACGACGTAACGACGACCCCAAACTCGGCCATCCAGCAAGCTGAGGCTGAAGTTCGGTCGCACGGTACCGCACTCCGCAAGGAACTCCGCCTTTTCGACTTGGTCCTTGCGCAGCTTCTGATCATCATTGTGGCCGATTACATGGGAACGGCGGTGAAGGCCGGTGCGTCCCACGTAGTGTTCTGGATCATCGCGATCCTGACCTTCTTCATTCCACAGGCGCTCGTCGTGATCCACCTTAGCCGTCTGCTTCCCGTTGAAGGCGGTCTTTACGAGTGGGCGCGCATTGCCTTTAACGATCAGATCGGATTCCTGGTCGCATGGAATCTCTGGCTCTACGTAATTCTGTACGTGGGACTCGGCGGGCTGCTGACGGTCTCATTCGCCTCCTACGTGATCCCGGGAGGGGAATGGATGGGGTCCAGCAAATGGCTGATCATCGCCGCGTCGTTTCTTGTGATCGCGACGACGATGTGCATCGCCGGACTAGGACTCGGGATCGGCAAGTGGATTAACAACGTTGGCGCGGTCGTCTTCCTGCTCACCGTTGCCGTGCTGATCGTCATGCCATTCCTGAACCGATGGCATGGGACTTTAAGCGAGTATCACCCGCTGCGTCTGGCCATGCCCCCGCTGACTCTCTTCAGCCTGAGTGTCTTCAGCAAGATGACATTCGGTGCCCTGACCGGATTTGAATACGTTGCCGTCTTCGCAGGTGAATGCCGGAATCCCAGGCGTGACCTGCCCCGTTCCATCTGGCTCACTGGACCGGCGATCGCGCTGATTTACATCCTCGCCACGAGCGCGATCCTCATCTTTGTGCCTCCCTCGGCCGAAGATGTCGTGGCGCCTATTCCGCAGGCCCTCAGCCGCGCCTTTCACACACTTGGAGCCGGAGGAATGTTGCTGCCTGTGGCCGTGATTTTTCTCTTTGTCTATTACCTGGCGACCTTTTGTGCTTTTTTCACCGTAAGCACTCGCCTTCCCATGGTTGCTGGGTGGGATCATCTTCTGCCTGAATGGTTCTCGCGCCTGCATCCGCGTTACAAGACTCCACTGAACTCAGTCTTGTTCCTCGGGGCGGCAACTCTAGTCGTAGCTCTTGCCGCACTGGCCGGCGTAGGCCATGAGGAATCGTATGAACTGCTGCTGACCTGGAGCTTTAGCTTTTACGGTATCGCTTATCTCGCGCTGTTCGCGATACCCATCTTTTCACGCGGCTCGCGAGGTCTTCGTTCTCATTGGGCCGTGCGCGCGGCCGCAGCCGCGGGATTCCTGGTGACTCTGCTGTTCGTGGTGCTCTCGGTGTTCCCGATTATCCATGTAGGAAACTCGTGGCGATATTCGGCGAAGATCGCGGGGGTCGTGCTCGGAATGAATCTCGTGGGCTGCATCGTCTATGCCGCCGGCCAGCGGAAGAGGGCCCCTCGACGGGACGCGCAAGAGTCCAAGATTTTAACTTCTCAGGTCTTTTCTAAAATCGGACGTAAGACCGAAGACCTGAAGCCGAATGTTCCAAATTCGGACAACCGTCCGGAAAGCCGACACTTGCAAGCCGTGCAGTCGCCTATCCGAGGAAATCGAGCCGAATAGTCTCGCTCATTCTTCACAATTGAGCAATTTCATTGGCGAACGCATCTCCCGAGAAAGGCTTCTCGCGTGCAAGGAGATGTGTCTGCGCTTTCCCCTTAGCTCGGAATATTAGTGAAAACCTCAGCCGTTCAGAAAGGACTCCGAAGTGCAAACTGCGGTCCAGAAAGCCCCGACGCCTGCCAAGCCGGTACAGAAGAGCGTCCCCACCCCAGCCCTGCTGCTGGCTATGCTCGGCGTCTCGGACAAGGTCAGCGATCTCATCCTGTCACCGGGAAGTTTTCCGATGGTGGAACTGTCTGGCAAATTGCAGCCGGTCAAGATTTCTGGAATGGGCCCGCTCACTCCCGAGGATACCCGCCGCATCTCCTGCGAATTGATCGGTGACAGCAAACAGGCCACCGAGTGCCTGCAGAGCTCAGGATCGTGTGACATCTCGTATCGCGTACCCGGGCACTGCCGGTTCCGGGTCAACATATTTCAACAGCGCTCTAGCCATGCCATTGTGATGCGAGTGATTCCGCAGACGATTCCTACACTGGCCAACCTGAACCTGCCTCCGCAACTTGCCGAGATTGCTGACCTTAAGAACGGAATCGTGCTGGTGACCGGACCCACGGGCTCGGGTAAATCTTCCACATTGGCCGCTGTGCTGGATCGCATCAACGAGACGCACTCCTACCACATCCTGACGATTGAAGATCCGATTGAATTTATGCACCGGCACAAGCTTTCCATCGTTCATCAGCGCGAACTCCACAGCGACACTCCAAGCTTTGCGCTGGCTCTTCGCGCGGCCTTGCGGCAGGCTCCCAAGGTAATTCTTGTGGGCGAAATGCGAGATAAGGAAACCATCGAGATTGCACTGGAAGCGGCGGAGACAGGCCATCTGGTTCTGTCCACGCTCCACACCATCGACGCTTCGAAGACCGTGGAGCGGATCATCGGCGCCTTTCCCATGGGAGAACAACACATCATTCGCAATCGGTTGGCAAAAAGCTTCCGGGCCATCGTGTCGCAGCGGCTCATTCCGCGAGGCGACGGAAACGGACGGGTGGCCATTGTGGAGATTCTGAAATCCACGCTTCGAACCCGTGAATATGTCGAAAAGGGAGAGCAGGATGGCAAGACACTCCTGGAGGCGATGGCGGATGGCGAGACGGAAGGAATGCAGTTCTTCGACGGAGAGATCGAAAAACTGATCAGGGCGGGCATCGTGGAGTTGAATACGGGACTCGCCTACGCGACGAATCCCGGAAACTTGCGGCTATCGATCGCTGATATGGCGAGCGATGCGGAGGCAAAGTAGCATCGCCTTCAGTGGCGATGCATCGACGGTTGCTGAGAGTGGCACCGGAGCCGTCTCTTACCGGAGGTATACGCTTAAGGAATCTTCCACTCGCACGGCCGACTTCCGCCGTGTCTTGGTCGCGAGGTTGTAAATGACGAGTAGATGATCTTCCAGGAGCAGCAATTCCTTGTCGCTGAGCCATCCCACCAAAGCCGCATGCGGGAGCAAGATAACTTGCTGCGGCGTGTCCTCCAGAGTCTTCACGGAAACCGCCGGCAGTTCCGCCAGCGACTTCCGAATCCGCTGCGACTCTTCCGGATTCGCCTGCCCCTGCTGTGCTTCTTGAATGGGTTTATTCGCTTGTGCCGTCGCGGCTATCGTCATTGCAACGTGCGTCAGTTCAGGGGATAGCCGCGCATTCGCTGTGTAGAAGCTCACGTCGTAATCGGGATTCTTATAAGTGATCTGTTCGTCGAACACGACCAGGTTCTTCCCTGACGCGCGCACAACCGTCTGATCGTTGCTCTGATTCGACCATCCACAACATCCTGTGTCGGGAATGGCCTCGACGATCATCAAACCATCCGCCGATGCATCGAGCACGCGCCGCAGCGGATCGCTGAGCGCAGTCGCGCTCCATTTGCCGCCTTCTTCTTTGTAGAGGGCGCTCGCTTTGTAGGCTGGAGTCGTCTGCCCGGTTACAAACTGCGTCATCAGAAAGAAATTGCTTACGCCAGTTTCCGGAACCCAGACGGTTCCGACGGGACACGTCTCCTCGCAGGATCCGGTGGTACATCGGCACTCCGGAAACTTCGTTGAAACCAGATCCTCACGTCCACCGCCGCTCAGGTCGGTGGTCCAGGCGTCCCAGGTTGTCGTGGTGGAAAGGTCCACATCTTCGCGCTCGAGACGGCGCTGTTCGTTCGCGAACCAGAACAAGTGCTTTCCATCGGCGGCGAGAAAGGGAGTGGGCGCCAGCTCCGTGACCGCCTGATTTGATCCGGTTTCAACGGCCTTGCGTGACACACCCTGATCGGGAGAAGTGGCAGCGTGCCCGTCCCATAACCAGAGCTTGCGCCCGGCTGCGTCATCCTCCGACAACGGCAGAGTCACGGCGGATGCAAACAGAATCTGCCCCAGACGATTCACCGCCAGGCCGCCGGGATATTTCATGAGCTCAGCCGGAATCTTGACCGTCTGCTTGACCGCGAAGGTCGCCGGATCGTATTCGACCATCTCTCCCGGCGCGCGCAGCACCCACACGTGCTTCTGCGCGAGCGCAGGCCATGTCAGGAACAGAAGAATGAAACCGAAGCGCGATACTTTACGCATGACTTCGCTCACTTCACATCCGCGACCGGTAGTTCAATAAAGCTCGCCTGATCCGCCGAGTGATAGACGCGCTGCACCGCCTTCTTGTAATCGCCTGGCTTTGCCCAGAAGATGTTCTGCACAAAGGTCTGCGGATTGCGATCGTAGAGCGGGAACCAACTGGACTGGACCTGAACCATGATCCGATGCCCGGGCAGGAAGACGTGATTCGCCGTCGGCAGCGTGTATTTGTAGAGCAGCGGCTTGCCTGACTCGATCGCCTTCGGATACTCCAGGCTCTCGCGATAGCGTCCACGGAAAATGTCCGCCGAAACCATCAGCTGATATCCGCCCATATGCGGCTGCATCGCTACTTCGTCCGGATACACGTCGATGAGTTTCACCACCCAGTCGGAATCCGTGCCGCTGGTAGAGGCCGTCAGATTCACCACGGGCTGCCCGCTGATCTTCACCGGCTCTTTCAGTACGTCGGAAGTGAAAGCCAGCACATCCGGACGCCCCGAAGCTTCGCGCTGATCATCCACCAACCACTGCGCCCAGGTAGACTCACCGCTGTATCCCACCGGCTGAATCGGACGCGACCGGAACGGCACCGGTTTCGCCGGATCGGACACATACTCCTCGTACTCCGGCGTGCCGCCCTTCGGAGCATCGAAGCTCAGCTTCAATCCAGCGTGCAAGTAAAGCGGCTTCGGGTGCACCGCGCAGCCGGACTCGCATCCCGCAGGCCACGACGGCAAACGCCGCCACGCATTCGTACCCGTCTCGAACGCCGTCACGGGGGCGATGTTCGCCTTCGGGGCATCATCTTTCAAATACTGATCAAGGAATGGCCCCAGAATGTGCTCGCGAAAATACAATCCCGTGTCGCTGTTGAACTTGAGCGCGCCCAGCGAACTGCCATCGCCAATCTCCTGCCCGTGATGCCACGGTCCCATCACGAGAAATACTCTGTCGTTATTCGTGTCCTTCGGCTTGATGGCCTTGTACGCCGCCGGCGCGCCATAAATATCTTCCTGATCCCAGAGGCTATCCACCAGCATCACAGGAATCTTTAGCGGCTGGGCCGCGAGAATCTTATCCATCGCCTGCTGCTGCCACCAGGAGTCGTACGCTGGATGCTCCAGCAACTTTCGCCAAAAACCGACCTGCTCCATTCCATGACGCCGTCCCAACTCGCCCGCCGATCCCGCTTCCATGTAGGCGTCGTAGTCGTCAAAGTGATCCGTCCACCACTGCGCGGTGTTGTCCCGCGTCCCTTCCTGCTCGTAGATGTACGGCATGTTCTGCTGGCGGAAGGCGCCGTTGTGAAACCAGTCGTCGCCCATCCATCCGTCGACCATGGGATTCATCGGCACAGCGACCTTCAGCGCCGGATGCGGGTTCACCAGCGCCATCAGCGGCAGGAATCCGTCATAGGAAATTCCGAGAATGCCGACTTTCCCGTTGCTCTCCGGCACGTTCTTCACCAGCCAGTCGATCGTGTCGTACGTGTCCGTCGAGTGATCCACGTTCGTCGGATTTAAGGGCCCGTGCAGCGGACGCGTCATCACGTAATCGCCCTCCGATGCGTACTTGCCGCGTACATCCTGCACCACGCGGATGTAACCGCCCGTAATGATCGGCTCGACGGCATTGTCGTATCCAGCGAGAATCGATGCCATGTGCGAGCTGTCATTGTGGCTCACCTGCGAACTCGCGTTGTAAGGCGTGCGCGTCAGCAGAATCGGCGCATGCTTCGCACCCTTGGGGACGACGATCACCGTGTGCAGCTTCGCCCCATCGCGCATCGGGATCATCACGTCGCGCTTCACATAATCAAAGCTGTCGGTGACGGGCTCCAGTTTCGCAGGAGTCTCGCTCGGAAGCGAGGCTGGCTGCTGGGCCAAAGCAGATGGAAGAATGCCAAAAATCGCTAAGATACATCCGTAGAAGCACAGAATAAAACGCGCGCGGATTGTCATCAGAAAAGGGTCCCTTGGAAGGTCGTCGAATGTTACAACTTCAGAAGAGGTGTTGCCAAATTGAAGTAGCGGCAAGTGCTATCATCGGCGTCAACAGACGCCTATGCCGCCCGCGACAGAACACATCTCCCCCTTCTTTATCGTCAGCAATGTCGATCAGACGATTGCCTTCTATCGCGACAAGCTGGGTTTCGAAACAAGAATATCAGGAGCCCGCCCGTAATCCCTTCTTCGCAATCCTAGGCCGCGGAGGCGCGCGGTGGTTCGTCAAATCGGACAGAAACGTAGCGCCCTTGCCAAACCCGAAGCGCCATCCTTCGATACGCTGGACGCTTACGTCTACACACCAGATTCCCGACTTACTCGCTGCAGAGTTTGCCGACTCAGGCGCCACCTTCAGCGGGGTGCTAGCCGACACTCACGACGGCCTGCGTGGATTCGAGATCTCCGATCCCGACGGATACGTGATCTTTTTCGGCCGCCCGCGTTAACCACTCCGGCTGAAACTTCCCTGACTTTCCGAACTGCGGCCTCACCGGCTTGGCAGTCCCGTCCTGGCTGATAGCGGCGCAAACTCATAGGAACGCCCCTACGAGACCCGGCCCGAAAGGGTGGCGAGTTACAACATATTTGTCATTGTGCAACCTCTCTATGTTGCGTAGAGTAAAGCAGCCTCGAATGAAACGGACCAGCATCGCACCCCGGCTCTGCAATCCTCCCGTCCTTACTCATCAGTCCATCGAAGCTGACGTTCCGATTTTGAGCGAGGTGTTGTTTGCCGCCGAGTTGGTGATGCTGCATGCAGCGCCTCTGTACTACGGCTTCGGAATACCGCATGGCGACGGTTCCGCCGTCGTTCTCATCCCCGGCTTTCTCTGCCCGGATATCTACCTGACGCCACTTCATCAATGGCTCTCGCGAATTGGGTATGAACCTTCCTTCTCCGGGATAGGTTTCAATACGGAGTGCCCCAACCTTCTGATTCGGAATCAGCTGAACGAGACAGTCGAAAATGCACTCGCGAAGTCGGGGAAAAAAGTTCACCTGATCGGGCACAGTCTGGGAGGCATTATTGCCCGTGCCATCGCAGCCCAGCGGCCATCCGATATTGCTTCTGTTACAACCCTGGCCGCACCTTTTCGAGGAACCGTCGCACACGCCAGCATCTTGCACGCCGCCAGGGTGGTTCGCCGGCGCATCCTGGCCAAACACGGCAACCGTGTTCTTCCCGATTGCTACACTGGGCAGTGCACTTGCGATTTCCTGGAATCGCTCAGTCATACAATGCCAGCGTCCATTGTAGAAACCGCTGTCTATACCGAGGACGACGGAGTGGTGGACTGGCGTTATTGCAAGACCGAGCGCGCCGAAAGCAACTTCCAGGTTTCAGGCACGCACATCGGTTTGGTGTATAACCCCTCCGTCTATGCTGTCATCGCAGATCGTCTTGCTCAGGCGGTCTCGCGGAAGAATAGTCGCAACGTTTCTCATCGTTGACTCGCATTCGCGCCAACCCACCCATAGTAACCCCCTGTTGATTACCTGGCTCGTTGGCCGGATTTCACTCTCACGTTCGTAACCTCCCTCAGGTCAGGCTTCAAAACTAAACTCCCACGCAGGGGTTCAATTTGCACATGACCAACAAATTCACGCAGTCACTCCTCATCCTGGCAGTGGGTGGTCTGATGGTTGCCGGATCAGCCGCTGCTCAAACCCAAACCAGCAACACATCTGGCGCCGGCCCGGGACAGGTAGATCCTGGTCATCCGCGGGTCAATCAGGTCAACCGCCGCGAAACTCGGCAGCAGGCTCGCATTGCTCAAGGCGCGAAGAGCGGTCAACTCACCCGCGGCGAAACGCGGCGTCTGGAACGCGGCGAACACCGCCTGCAGAGCAACGAAAAGAAAGACATGGCAAAGGACAACGGCCACTTGACCAAACAGGACCAGCGCCAGCTTAACCGCGAATCGAACCGCATGAGCAGGCGTATTTATAAGGACAAGCACAACGCAAAAACTGCAAAGTAGGCCTGCTGATCCCGTGTTCTGAGAATTTGGTGGAAGAGAGAGCCGCTTGCCTTCGCGGCTTTTTTCTTTTTTGTGGATGAACCAAATCCGTTGTCTATTTCGCGTTAATCAATGGTAGGCTACTCAATTCTGTCTGGGGCATCTGTACCGAGGGGCGCGTTCTCGCCGGTTCCCTTATAATGACCGGGACCTGAACGGCCTCGCTACCGATTCCACACCTAGCCTTATCTATGCCGGTTGACAGCAAAACTCCCAAGCCTGGAATCACGGCCGCCAGCCTTACCGATGTCGGCCTGCTGCGCGAGAACAACGAAGACTCGCTGCTTTACTGGGAGCCCGAGTCTGACGCCGACTTTCGCCGCAAAGGCCGCCTCGCCATCGTTGCCGACGGCATGGGCGGATACGAAGGCGGACAGGAAGCCAGCCGCATCGCGGTGGAAACCGTTCGCCACATCTATGACCGCGATTTCGACGGTGACCCGCAGCACACTCTGCTCAACGCGTTCCAGGCGGCGCACGACTCCATTCAACGCTACGCCCTCGAGCATCCGCAGTTTTATGGGATGGGCACGACCTGCACGGCCCTCTCGATCATCGATCAGCAGCTCTGGTTCGCCCATGTCGGCGACAGCCGGCTCTATCTGGTTCGTCCTGACTCCATCACTCGCCTCACGCGTGACCACTCTTATGTCGGACGTCTCGTCGAAAACGGCATTGTGCGGTCCGAAGATGCCGAGTCGCATCCGCAACGGCACATCCTCACTGCGGCCCTTGGGTCGGGGCGCGAGGTTATTCCGCACGTGCCGGATCAGCCTGTTTCTCTTTCGGATGGCGACACCCTGATCCTCTGTACCGATGGCCTGTGGAGCGTGGTGACGGAGCAGGAAATTGCACACTCCGCGCGCGCCAACTCTCCTACCGATACCTGTCAACAGTTGGTGCGATCAGCGCTGGAACGGGGCGGTCCCGACAACATCACCATCATCGTTCTCCGCGTAGCGGCGCGCTGACCACTTTTCCGTTGCGTGTGCAGTATGCAAGAACCTGCAAACTCCATTGTTTTCCACAGCTTAGGTGTGACTTTTTATAACCTGGAAGTGCAATGTGATTCACATCACTCCCATCTTCCCAAGGACTAGAACCCTGCCAAGTTTCTGATTCCACTGGAACTTGCATCAAGAAACGCTCCAGGCCCAATTGGCCGATTGGTTGCTATGTCCGTTATGGTAATAATGTCTATTATTTCCATGGACTTTATGGTTTAATTCGCTTCTGGCTATGAAAATCTCTCAAAAAGGACTCTACGCCCTGCAAGCCATGATGATGCTCGCGCGCCATCATCAGCAGGGCGCCATCAAGATTCGCGACATTGCCTATGAAGGGGGTCTGCCCGAAAAGTTCCTGGAACTGATCCTTCTCGAAATGAAGAACGCCCGCATGGTCGACAGCGTTCGCGGAGCGAAGGGCGGATACCAGTTGCGCCGCAACCCCGCGGATATTCGACTCAGTGAGATCATTCGACTGATCGATGGCCCGCTGGCGCCATTCGGAGACGCCGAGCACCTGCGCGAACTGATTGAGCGCGATCTTGGCCACCGCGCCCTGTACCAGGTGTTTCTGGATGTTCGCGATGCCGCCGCCAAAATTCTCGATCACACAACGTTAGCCGACCTTGTCGCCCGCGGCGGCTCGCTCCGTAAGAACCACAAGCGGTCCAAGAAGGAAGCTGCCATTCTCCCCATGGTGGCTGGAGGACAGAAGGATGACTAAGACCTTCGTTCCAGGGATTTTGCTGCTTGTGTTCGTTACGGTCTCCGGTTGGGCACAAGGCCGTCCCGCGACCATTCGCGTGGGAGCGTTCCCCAATATCACCCACGCTCAGGCGATGGTCGGAAAGGCGAATGGCTTTTTCGACAAAGCCATGGGACCACAAGTCAAAGTGCAGTGGACGAGTTTCAACGCCGGTCCGGCAGCCATCGAGGCTCTCTTCGCCGGAGCTATTGATATGACCTATGTTGGGCCGAATCCGGCAATCAACGGGTATGTACGTTCCAATGGCGAAGCGCTAAGGGTGATTGCGGGAGCCGCCAGCGGGGGAGCCTCCTTAATTGTCCGCAATGATGCCGGAATCAATGGACCACAAGACTTTCACGGGAAGCGCGTGGCGTCTCCGCAGTTTGGCAACACGCAGGATGTCGCGCTGCGCAACTGGCTGAACAAGAATGGTCTCAAAACAAACAACAAGGGCGGCGATGTCCAGATTATCCCGATGGCCAATCCGGACCAACTCACGCTTTTCCTGAAGAAGGACCTTGATGCCGCGTGGGCTCCCGAACCCTGGGCGACACGCCTGATCCACGAAGGCAATGGACGCCTGCTGGTTGACGAGCGAACGCTCTGGCCCAACGGCCAGTTCGTCATCGGACTGCTGATCGTCAATACGAAATTCCTCAACGCGCATCCCGATCTCGTCAAGAACTGGATTCGCGCGAACGTCGATCTGACCGACTGGATCAACGCTCATCCACCGGAGGCGAAGAAGCTCCTCAACGAACAAATTCAGCGTGAGACCGGAAAAGCTCTCTCCTCGCAGATTCTCGATGAGGCTTTCTCGCGCATGCAGGTGACCTACGATCCGCTGCATAACGCACTGAACACGGCCGCCCAGCAAGCCTTTGAAGATGGCTTCCTCGGACGCCAGATGCCCGACCTCTCTCACCTGTACGACTTGACCATCCTGAACCAGGTTCTCGCGGAGAAGAAGCGAAAGGCGATCCAATGAGCACCCAAAGCGTTCCTCAACAACTTCCACCCCCACCGACGACCCGGGATCCTCGCAAGGCAAGTCGCTACGAATCGTTGGGCTTGGTCTCAGTCGGCGATCGCCGAACGGCGCCCCTCGAGATTCCCAAGGTCGGGCTTAACGACATCTCTCTCAGCTACCGGACCCAGAGCGGCGAACGTTTGCTCGCTCTCGACAACATTAATTTGCAAGTTCGCGCAGGAGAATTCGTCTGCATCGTCGGCCCCTCCGGCTGCGGGAAGTCCACACTGCTGCACCTGATCGCCGGGTTGCACTCGCAAACCTCGGGCGCGATTTTGGTCGATGGACAGCCGGTGCAGGGTCCGGGCACGGATCGCATCCTGATCTTTCAGGAGCATGGCCTCTTTCCCTGGCTCACCGTCGGACAGAATGTCGAGTTCGGCATGAAGATGAAAGGCTTGCCGAAGGCCGAGCGCGAAGAGAAGGTCCGCCACTACCTGCGGCTCGTGCATCTGGCGAAATTCGAAAAGAGTTACATCCATCAACTTTCAGGAGGAATGCGTCAGCGCGTTGCGATCGCGCGCGCCCTCGCCACCGAACCCGATGTCCTGCTGATGGACGAGCCTTTCGCCGCTCTCGATGCGCAGACTCGCGACCTGCTGCACGACGAACTCGAGCGCATCTGGAGCGAAACCGGCTGCACCATCATCTTCGTTACGCACAACGTCCGTGAGGCTGTCCGGCTCGGCGATCGCGTCGTTCTTCTCACGTTCCGTCCTGGCCGGGTGAAAAGCGAATTCCCAGTCGAACTGCCGCGCCCGCGAAGCCTTGAAGATCCTCAAGTCGCACTGGCCGCGCGCGCGGTGCTCGACGAGTTGCGCGACGAAATCAACCGCTCCCTCGAAGCCGAATACAACGAGGGCGTAAAGCCGCATATCGCGCCCGGAGTCTCCGCATGAAACGCGCCGCACGCTACGTCATCTTCTATGCCGCACTGTTTGGTCTTTGGACATTGCTTGCCGAACTGAAGATCTGGCCCCCGTATTTGTTTCCTACTCCGTGGGGCGTTGGCGAAGCTCTCTATAACGGATTCGCCGACCACACCTACTGGATCGCCATCCGGGTCAGCATGGTGCGCGTCTTACTGGGATACGGAATTTCTGTCGTGCTCGGCATGGTCCTGGGCCTCGGGGTCGCCAGCAACAAATTCCTGGAAGAAACCATGGGCGGACTGCTGGTGAGCCTGCAGAGCCTTCCCAGCATTTGCTGGTGGCCGCTGGCGCTGCTCTGGTTCGGGCTCAATCAGAATGCCATTCTCTTCGTTGTGATCATGGGATCGCTTTTGTCGGTTACGCTCGCCATGGAAGACGGACGCAAGCAGATGCCCAAGATCTTCGGCCAGGCTGGACGCAACCTCGGAGCCAAAGGATTCAAGCTGTTCTGGTACGTGCTACTGCCGGCAAGCCTGCCCTTCATCGTCTCGGGACTGAAGCAAGGATGGGCATTCGCCTGGCGATCTCTGATTACCGCGGAGATGCTTTACCTCAGTCTCGGACTCGGCCAGGTGCTGATGATGGGCCGCGACCTGAACGACATGAGCGCCGTGATCGCGGTCATGTTCCTGATCATTGCGATCGGATACATGGTCGATGGCATTGTCTTTAAAGGCATGGAACGTCATTTGCAGAACAAGTGGGGATTAGCGCCGGCCGCCTGAGATCGAGTCAGGCGCGAGTACCCCAGTCACCTTCCCCAACGACAACGAATGATCGGATGACAAGTGAGAACCAAAAGAGTCCGAGCAATAAGAAGTATGTAAATAGACTTAGTTTTATAAGCAGATGCACCCAAAAATTAAACGCATTACACACCGAGAAGGCGAAAAAGACATGAAGCGCGTAGTGACCCTAACTTCCCTCTTGATCATGGCGAGTTTTGCAACTGGTGCCCCGGCCCAAACCGAGTCTGCCCCGGCACAGATCCCATCGCCACAGGTTCCGGTATCCGTGCAAGCCGTAGTGTCCGATGACTCGCCACCTCCAGCCGTGCTGCCGACCACTCGCGCGAAGCAGCAGCCACGTCCAATTTCGTTCCGTCGCGATGGTCTCTGGTTTTCAACACACGACGGTAGCACCCATCTGCAGGTTCACGGATACACCCAAGCGGACAACCGCATGTTCTTCGCCAACACACATGGCGAAGATCTGGATACTTTCCTGTTCCGGCGAATCCGCCCGCTGTTTGAAGGAACGCTCTTCAATCAGGTGGATTTTCGCTTCATGCCGGATTTCGGCCAATACAATCCGCAGATCCAGGAAGCTTACCTGGAGCTGAAGACTCTGCCTTTCGCAAAGCTGCGCGTAGGAAAATTCAAGGAACCCATTGGATTGGAAGTGCTGCGCCAGGATCGTGATCTCATCTTCACCGAGCGGTCGATCGCATCCGATTTGCTTCCGCTGCGTTACATTGGCGCACAGATCTCCGGCTCCGTCCTCGGTAAATCCATCACCTACGAAGGCGGCTACTTCAATGGCTCCAGTGACGGATCGAACGCAGTCTTCACGCAATGGACGCGCGGAAACGAGGCCGCAGCCCGCGTTTTTCTGCTACCTTTCGCCAGAACCCCCCTCAACTCGCTGAAGAACTTTGGCTTCGGTATCGGAGGATCCGCCGGGACCCAACACGGAACGATCGCCGGCCTTAAGACACCGGCGCAGACGACGTTCTTCAAGTATTCTGCGAGCACGGTTGCAGACGGCCAGCATAATCGGCTGTCACCACAGGCGTACTACTACTTTGGACCATTTGGCGCCATCGGGGAATATGCTGTCTCATCTCAGGAAGTCTTCAACAAAGGCACCACGGGCAGAATGAGAAATGAATCCTGGCAAGTCCAGGGATCCGTCATGCTCACCGGCGACAAGAACTCTTACTCGGGATTCCGCCCGCGTAATTCCTTCGAACCCAAGTATGGAATCCATCACTTGGGTGCGGTGGAACTTGCCTTTCGCTACAGCCGTGTCGCCATCGATCTTGATGCTTTCCCTTTGTTCGCCAATCCGTCCGCTGCCGCGCAGCAGGCACACGCAACCGGCATTGGCCTGAACTGGCACCTGAACCGCTACGTCAAAGTCTTGACCGATTACGAGCACACTACGTTCAGGATGGCTTCGAATACTGCGAGCCCCCTGCATAGCGAAGACGTTCTAACCAGCCGCATTCAGCTCGCTTTTTAGTTGGAAGATAATAACGGATCGGTTATCGATGGCAAAGCGCTACCGACCCAATGTCCCCCAGCTTCCGGACATTACGGTAGCGCTGCTGATTACGGAACCCAAACTGATGGCCCGATTGTAGAAATAGGGATGCACTCTTAATAGTGCATGTCTAGGTACTCGGAGTTAATAACGAATCTTGATGCGGGCTGAACCTCAGCGGCTAAAACCGGGTCAATGATCCACCCGAGCGGCACGAGTGAAATCGGGCCCCTCCCCACAACGCTATCCGCACATCTTTCTTCACTGCCTCTGAAATCGTGCTCTTCCCAAAGCTCAGATTCCCAACCGATATCACTTCTTCTCCTCGGTGTTCTCTGCGGACTCGGCGGTGACCTGCTTTTCCGGGCGCAGGAGGGGGAACAGGATTACGTCGCGAATCGTGTGCTGATCGGTTAGCAGCATGCAAACGCGGTCCATGCCGATGCCGACTCCGCCGGCTGGAGGCATGCCGTACGACAGGGCCCGAATGTAGTCCTCGTCCATCTGATGGGCTTCGTCATCGCCGCGCTCGCGTTCTTTGAGTTGCGCTTCGAATCGGCGGCGCTGGTCTTCGGGATCGTTGAGTTCGCTGAATCCGTTAGATATCTCCATTTGTCCGGCAAAGATTTCGAAGCGCTCCGTCCAGTCGGGCTCGTCCGGTTTCTGCTTCGACAACGGCGATATCGCGGTCGGAAATTCATAAATCACCGTCGGCTGCATCAGGTGCTCTTCGGCGCAGGCCTCGAACAATGCAGCAATCGTCTTCCCTGTGGGCGCATTCGGATCGTACGCCATGTGCGAGTGCCCAGCGTTGAAGCGATCAACCAACTTCTTTACGCCTTCGGCACTGTTGAAGTCGCTCGTCTCCGGTTTGGATCCAGCCTGCTCCGGCCAGAATTTCACGATGGCCTCGCGCATGGTGAAGCGCTGCCAGTTCGACCAGTCGAGTTCTTCGACGACTTCTTTCCCATCGGCGATTCGGGTCCACTTCGATTTCGGGCTGCCGTTCACCGCCTTGGCGGCTTCGGTGATCGACTCCATCGTAAGGTCCATGATGCCTTGATAATTCGTGTAGGCCTGATAAGCCTCGAGCATCGTGAACTCGGGATTCCAGCGCCATCCCAGGCCTTCATTGCGGAAGTTGCGATTGATCTCGTACACACGATCAAAACCGCCCACGACCAGACGTTTCAGGTAAAGCTCGGGCGCGATGCGGAGATAGAGATCCATGTCGAGAGTGTTGTGGTGCGTAACGAACGGACGCGCAACCGCTCCGCCCGCAATGGGCTGCATCATCGGGGTTTCGACTTCGACAAATCCCTGCATGTCGAAGGTGTGGCGGAACGACTGGATCATCTTGGTGCGCTTCAGGAAAGTTTCGCGCACGTCGGGATTCATCACCAGATCGACATAGCGCTGGCGATAACGCAGTTCGACATCGGTGAGGCCGTGCCATTTCTCGGGCAGCGGCAGAAGATCTTTGCTGAGGAACGTAATTTCTTCGACGTGCACGCTCAGTTCGCCGGTACGGGTGCGAAAGAGATAGCCGCTGACGCCGATGTGGTCGCCGAGATCGAGCAACTTGTAGAGCTCAAATCCTTTTTCACCGACGGCGTCTTTCTTGACGTAGATCTGCAGCTTCTTTCCATCCTGCTGGATGTGCGCAAACCCGGCCTTGCCCATCAGGCGAATGGCCATGACCCGTCCAGCGGCGCGCACGCTGACGCGCGAGTGCTCGAGCTCCTCGGCTGTTTTCGGGGAATATTCTGCAAGTATCTGATCGACGGTGTGGGTGAATTCGTACTTGCTGCGATACGTCGGCTGCCCGAGCGCTTCGATTTTCTTCAGCTTCTCGCGCCGCAGCTCGTAAATGTTTTCGTCCAGTGCCAAAGAGCTTTCCTTAGTTCCTGGTGAGGAAGGGGAATTATAAACGGGGTTCCACCTTTCGGAGCCGCCGGCGGATTGGGGCTGTCATCAGAGCAATGGATCGAGTCCGCAAATTATTGATTCTGCTGCACTTGGCTCGCGGGAGTAACGCGGTCTACTCGCAAAATATTCCATTCAAATGACTTACAGGCAAAATATTCAATAATAAAGGGTTATGAAGGTTTGCTGGATAGGCTGGCAACGTTTCTGCGTCAGTTCTTGGCCGCACTTGATTCATTCACGTGGGTTCAATACCTACGTCCGAGCCGCACACAAGTTCTTCGTCTTTTCTTCCATGGCCCATTCTGGCCATTGTCTTGGCACGGCAGTGGGGTAGAATTCCCGACGCGCCTTTGTGAAGCGTGCCAGGCAAGAGAGCGCTGCCGAAGTGCATTTTGTGCCCTTCCGTCCCCCAACCACTCTGGCCCACTGGGGTTCTTGAACCACAAAACTTAGCTGCCTTGATTTGGCCTTGATGTCGATCCGGGCTGGAGGACGATCATGAGTTCCCGCATTTCCCTGTTAGCGATCACCGTTGTGGCGTTGGTGTCCTTTGTTGCCTGTGGGGGCGGCAGCATTGGGACGAAGACCTTCAATACCACGTTCACGATCGGGGGAACGGTTTCAGGTATCCCGAACGGAGATTCCGTGATCCTGGCGGACGATGGGACGGACATGCTCACGGTCGGCGGGAACGGAAGCTTCACGTTCGGCAAGCAGATCGCCAGTGGAAGCGCTTATGCCGTCACCGTACAAACTCCGCCTCCAGGCGAGTCATGCACGGTCAGCAATGGCAGCGGAACGGCGAATGCGAACGTCACAAACGTGACAGTTACCTGCTCGGCGGCGACTACGACATATACCATTGGTGGAAATCTGTCCGGGCTTGCGGCCAGCACCAGCGTCGTGTTGCAGGATAATGGCGGCGACAACCTGACACTCAGTGCCAACGGCGGCTTTACGTTTGCCACGAAGGTAGCGGCAGGCGGCGCATACAACGTGACAGTTCTTACGAACCCGTCGGGACAGACTTGCACCGTTACTGGCGGAAGCGGCACCGCCAATGCGAATGTGACGAATGTCGCTGTGACGTGCTCATCGTCGACAAACACGTTCACGATCGGCGGAAATGTGACCGGGCTCACCAGCGGGTCGGTCCTATTGCAGGATAACGGCGGAGACAATTTGACCGTAAGTGCGAACGGTCCGTTTACGTTCGTCACGGCCCTGGCAGCCGGAAGCACCTACGCGGTCACAGTGTTGACCCCACCCGCAGGCGAGACCTGCAATGTCACGAATGGCGCGGGCACAGCGAATGCCAATGTCACGGACGTCAATGTGGCCTGCGCTCCAATCGTTACGACCTACACCATCGGTGGAACACTGTCGGGCCTTGCCAGCGGGACAGTCGTGCTGCAAGACAATGGCGGCGACAATCTATCGCTGTCTGCGAATGGAGCGTTCACGTTTGCAACGGCAATTGCAGCGGGCACGAACTACAACGTCACGATCGGGACGCAACCGACCGGGGAAACCTGCTCGGTGACGAATGGAACCGGCACGGCGAATGCGAACGTCACCAATGTGGCGGTCACTTGCAGTGCCTCCGGATTCAGCATCGGAGGAACACTCTCGGGCCTGGCGAGCGGCGCTACGGTAGTCCTGTCTGATAACGGCAGCTTTGACCAGCTATCGTTGACCGCGAATGGAACGTTCCAGTTCGGTAAATTGCTGGCGGGCGGCACGACCTACAGCGTCACGGTTTCGACCCCGCCGAATGGACAAAGTTGCACCGTAACGAACGGAACCGGGACTGCCAATGCAAACGTTACCAACATCGTCGTGACCTGCGTCTCGCAGTACACGATTGGCGGAACGGTCACGGGAATGGTGACAGGTGGAAGCGTAGTTCTGCAGGACAATGGGGCGTATGAGAGCTTACCTGTCCTTCAGAATGGAGCGTTCCAGTTCACGCGCACGATCGGGGCGGGCAGCACCTATACAGTGACGGTTTTGACCCAGCCAACTGGGCAGACCTGCACGGTTACCAACGGGAGCGGCACGGCGAACGCGAACGTCACCAATGTAACGGTCACGTGCGCGGCCACGACGTTCACGATCGGCGGAACTTTATCCGGTCTGAGCGGCGGGACTGTAGTCCTGCAGGACAACAGCACCGACAATCTTTCACTCAGTGCGAACGGAACTTTCACATTTGCAACTCCGCTGGCTACGGGAAGCTCGTATAACGTGACGGTGCTGACGCAACCGGCAGGACAGGCTTGCACCGTAACCGGAGGTTCGGGCACGGTGACCAGCAATGTTACAACCGTGCAGGTTACGTGCGCGACCGCGACTCCATTAACTATCACAGTCGATGCGAGCGGAATCTCGGGTGGCGGATCGCTAATCGTAAGTGATGGTATTGGAGCCAACCTGACATTCTCGGCAGACGGCAATCAGGCGTTCGCAAATACCTACGTGAGCGGAGCGCCGTACAGCGTTACGATCGCGCAACAGCCAACGGGAGAGACCTGTTCGCTGAGCAGTAATAGCGCCGGAACGATCACGGCCAACGTGACGGTCACTGCCACGTGCGCGGCGAACGGAAACACCTTCACGATTGGCGGAACAATCTACGATCTGTCCACCAATCCCACGAGCACGGGTGTCGCGCTCGAATATAACAACGCGAACAGCCAGACATTCACGCAGAATGGTACGTTCACGTTCACGAATCCGATCGCTAGCGGTGCGACGTACACCGTGACCGTGCAGACGCAACCCGGGTCTCCGGCGCAAAACTGCACAGTCAGCAACGGCACGGGGACGGCGACTGCGAATGTTACGAACGTCCAGGTGGTCTGCATTAGTGAATGGACGTGGGTGGCTGGACAGAATGTGGTGGCGATTGGCGGAATTTATCCTGGGAACAGCAACGGAAGCCCGCTGTATCCGGGAACGCGGTACGGGACACAGAGCTGGACCGACTCGTCAGGGAACTTCTGGCTGTTCGGAGGGCTCGGCTATGACATCAACGGCCCGAAGATCACACAAACAATTGGAGGCAGCAACGAGAGCGTCCTGAGCGATCTATGGGAGTACAACAGCAGCGGGTGGAGTTTCCAGGACGGAGATACCCTCACCGGCCAGTGCTTCGATTATCCCGCTACGTTCGGTCCTGGCACGCCGAGTGCGCGATCGAATGCCGTGAGCTGGACCGATTCCGCTGGAAATTTCTGGATGTTTGGCGGATACGTGGCGTTCAACGTCCCGGCATTCTGCCCCAGCGCCGCGGCATTCAACGACCTTTGGGAATACACCGGGGGCCAGTGGAACTGGGAAGGTGGAGTCGGGACACCGTTCACGGCGGGCACCTACAATGGCCTGGGTCAAACTGGAATGCCCGGAGCACGCTACTGGTCTACGGGCGCTGTGGATCCATCTACGGGGAAATTCTGGATGTTCGGCGGATACGGGTACGACGTGAATGACAATTTCGGGTACCTGAACGACTTGTGGGTGTTTGATCCCAGTGCAATGACGTGGACCTGGGTGGCTGGATCGAACACGATCGACCCGAAAGGTGTGTACTCGGGAACCATGGTACCGGGTGGACGCATTGGCGCTAACTCGTGGATCGACTCCTCGGGCAACTTCTGGCTGTTTGGCGGAGATGCATTTGATTCGGCGAACAATGCCGGTCCGATGAATGATCTGTGGAAGTTCCCGTTATCAGGGACGAAGTGGACATTTGTCGGCGGGTCCACAACTAACGGAGCGGGGCCGGTTTATGGCTCGCAAGGCATTCCGACTGCAGGCAACGTTCCGGGGTCGCGCTCGTTCTCTACCAGTTGGCAGGCTCCTTCGGGAGATGTCTGGATCTTCGGCGGAGAACGGCTGGGCGGAGCGTTCCTAACCGATCTGTGGAAGTACAGCGGCGGCCAGTGGACGTGGATGGCGGGATCGCAATCCGTGGATCAGTTGGGCATATATCCTGCGGCGGTCGGCCAGACCTCACCTACCATTCAGCCGGGCAGCCGGCAGGAAGGCGCGGCCTGGGTGGATGCCAAAGGGAACCTGTGGCTGTTCGGCGGGTTCGGGCTGGGATCGTTGCCGTCAGGTAAGAGCGTGCACGACGGCTTCGACTCGCTGCAGGATATCTGGGAGTTCCAGCCGTAGAACAGTGGTCAGTGGTCAGTTCTCAGTTAAGACCCTTCCCTCTTTCGCTTGTCGGAAGAGGGAGGGGAATCTTCCCTGTTTCTTATCCAGACATTTTCCCGGTCATCGCACGTTACAATTTCCTGCCTAACACTTCGTCCGCAAAGGAGTACTCCTATGCAGAAATCTTTTCTGATGTTGCTCGCATTCCTGGCAATTGCAGTTTCGCTCAGCGCTGAGGCGGCGGCGCAGGATTCGTGCGAGAAGATTTCGGCGGCGAAAATTCCGAATACGACGATTACGCTCGCGCAGCCAGTAGCGGCAGGGACGTTCCATGGGCCTCCGGCGCCATTTTCGGGCGTGGACATTTCTGCGCTGTACAAGTCTTTGCCGGCGTTTTGCCGGGTGGTGGCTACGGTGAAGCCTACTTCAGATTCCGACATCAAGATGGAGGTGTGGCTGCCAGTTTCCGGATGGAATGGAAAGTTGCAGGGCATCGGGAACGGCGGATTTGCCGGGCTGATCGATACGATGCAGATCGGCATGGCGTTGAAGGCCGGATATGCGGCGACTGCAACCGACACCGGACACACGGGGTCTCCGATTGATGCGGCGTGGGCGATGGGACATCCGGAGAAGGTGGTGGACTTCGGGCATCGCGGCATTCATGAGATGACGCGTGTGGCGAAGGCTGTGGCGCAGGCGTTTTATTCGAAGGCTCCGCAGCATTCGTATTTTGCGGGATGCTCGGATGGCGGGCGCGAGGCGCTGATGGAGGCGCAGCGCTATCCCGAGGACTATGACGGAATTCTGGCGGGGGCTCCGGCGAACTACTGGACGCGATTGCTGTCGATGCGGCAGTCGATACGCAGGCGCTGACGGTGGATGCCGCGAGTTTCATTCCGCCGGTTAAGATTGCGACGATTGCCGCCGCGGTGAATGCAGCCTGCGACGAGAAGGATGGAGTGAAAGACGGCGTGCTGAACGATCCACGGGAGTGCAAGTTTGATCCGGCAACGATTGCCTGCAGGCGGGCAGGATGCGGAGAAGTGCCTCACTGCCCCGCAAGTCGCGGCGTTGAAGAAACTTTACGCCGGGATGCACTGATTCGCACGGCGACTTGCTCTTTCCTGGATACTTGCCGGGAGCAGAAGACGGGCCGGGAGGTTGGGGCCTGTGGATCACGGGACCGCACCCGCGAAGAGTCTGATGGCATACTTCGGAATTGGATACTTTTCGAACTTTGTGTACGAGAAGGCGGATTGGGATTACAAGACATTCACGGTGGACGCAGGATTAAAGGCAGCCGATGAGAAAACGGCGGAGGCGCTGAATGCGATCGATCCGGATCTGAAGGCATTTAAGGCGCGGGGTGGAAAGTTGATTTTGTATCACGGGTGGAACGATCCGGCGATTTCGGCGCTGAATACCATCAACTACTACGAGAGCGTCGATGCAGAAGATGGGAAAGAAGAATGCGGACTCGTTTGTGCGGCTGTATATGGTTCCGGGAATGCAGCATTGCATGGCGGAGCCGGGGCCGGATTCGTTCGGGCAGGTTGGGGTTCTGAACTTTGACGATCCGCGCACAGTGTGGATGCGGCTCTGGAGCAATGGGTGGAAAAGGGGAAGGCACCGGGCACGATTATCGCGTCGAAGTACGAGGGTCAGGACCGGACGCATGCGATGATGACGCGTCCTTTGTGCGTGTATCCGGAGGTGGCGAAGTATCAAGGGTCGCGGGGATACGAAGGAGGCAGCGAATTTTGTGTGCGGGAAAGCAAAGAGCTTAACCACGAAGGGCACTGAAGGCTCACGAAGGGAATACTCTTCGACCTTCGTTCGACTTCGAACAGTCCTCAATGTTATCTGATTTTCAGCGGCTGTACTGGTTCTTCTTCTTGTCTTCGTGGCGCTCGATGCCGAGTTGAATCAGGCGGTCGATCAGGTCGGAGTATCCCAGGCCTGAGGCTGCCCACAGCTTCGGATACATACTGATGGCGGTGAAACCGGGCATGGTGTTGATCTCGTTCAGGTAGATCTTTCTTGTCTTGGGATCCATCAGGAAATCGACGCGGGCGAGGCCGGAGCAATCAACGGCTTTGAAGGCCTGAATGGCCAGCTCCTGAACTCTTTTCGTCTGCGATTTTGTGAGCTTCGCGGGGATGATCAGCTGCGAGCCTTCGTCGAGATACTTCGCGTTGTAATCGTAGAACTCTTTGACTGGGACGATCTCTCCGGGGACGGAGGCGATGGGATCGTCGTTGCCGAGCACGGAGCATTCGATCTCGCGGGCCTTCTCTTTGTTGCCGCCGACGCCCTCTTCGATGACGATCTTGCGATCGAACTTCGCCGCTTCTTCGATCGCGGGACCGAGTTCTTTCCGGTCGTGCGCCTTGCTGATTCCTACTGAAGAGCCGAGATTCGCGGGCTTCACGAAGACCGGATACTTCACCCTGGTGGAGACCAGCTTCTCGACTTTCTTCGGATCCTTTTCCCATTCGCTGCGCAGGATCGTCACGTGCTTCACGATGGGAATTCCGGCGGCGATGAACAGGGACTTCATGATGTCCTTGTCCATGCCGGCGGCGGAGCCGAGGACGCCGGCGCCGACGTAGGGGATGTCGGCGAGTTCGAGCAGTCCCTGGATTGTGCCGTCTTCGCCGAATGTGCCGTGAAGTACGGGGAAGATCACGTCCACGTTGATGGCGCGATCGGAGGCGCGACGCAGCAGGGCTGCGTCAGTCTGGAACGGGATCAAGTCCGCTCTGGCGATGGACGGGCTCGGGCGGAACGACGACGGCTTCGCCGCGGGCGAGGACGGCAGCAGCTTCGGTATTCTGCGGGTCTCCGGCGCGGAGGTTGCGGGGCTCGAGGACGAGTTTGCCGGTCAGGAGATTCTCGGCGTGCTCGGCGGTGAGCCAGCGTCCATCTTTGGTGATGCCGATGGGCACGACTTCGTACTTTTCTTTATCGATTGCGTTGAGGACCGAGGCAGCGGAGAGAAGCGAGACTTCGTGCTCACCGCTGCGACCGCCGAAAAGGATGCCTACACGAAGCTTTTCCATGACTGATCCAGTGTGGACGTGGAGAGGATTGTGCGTCAATCGCAGGGATAGGTTCCGCGCGGAACACGCGAAGTCAACGATTCACCACGAAGGAATACGAAGGAAGCACAGCGCATGCGAGGCTCAAAGGATCTTCTTCCCGAATGCCGACAGTGCCAGTTCTACTGCCAGATCGGCGGTGCGGTTGTGTTCGTCGATCACGGGGTTCACTTCGACGATTTCGAAGCTCAGCATGCGGCCGTGGTCGGCGATGATCTCCATGGCGAGGTGGGCTTCGCGGTAAGTCGCGCCGCCGCGGACGGGAGTGCCGACGCCGGGAGCGTCTTCGGGATCGACCCAGTCCATGTCGAGCGAGATGTGATAGCCGGCGGTGCCGCGTCCGGCGATGCGGAGGGCTTCTTCCATCACGGTGCGCATGCCGCGCTCGTCGATGTCGCGCATGGTGAAGACGCCGATTCCGGCGCGGCGCACGTTTTCTTTCTCAACGGCATCAATGTCGCGCACGCCGACCAGCACGCAATTTTCGGGCCTCACCTTCGGGGAGAAGTCGTAGATGTTCGCCAGTTCGCCGGGCCACAGTCCCATGATCGCCGCCAGCGGCATGCCGTGAACGTTGCCGCTGGGAGATGAGTCGGGAGTGTTGATGTCGGTGTGGGCGTCGATCCAGATGAGCCCGATGCGCTGGTTCTGGCGGCGATAGAACTCGGCCACGCCGGAGACGGTGCCGGCCGCCATGGAGTGATCTCCGCCGAGGCAGAGGGGGACCTTTCCGGCCTCGAGGGTCTTCAAGACCAAGTCGGCTTCTTTGGTGCAGGTGGCGGTGATTTCTTTCAGATATTTGGCATTGGCGGCGCCTTCTTTTTTCTGCTCCGGAATGGCGACAGCGACGTTGCCGCCGTCTTCAACCTTGTGGCCGAGTGCTTCGAGGCGGGCTTCGAGACCGGCGACACGGACGGCGGAAGGGCCCATGTCAACGCCGCGGCGGGACTGGCCAAGGTCAAGAGGTACGCCGATCACGCGAATTTTGCGAGGAGAGATACTGGCAGAAGGAGCGTTTGTAGTCGTCATGGACTGTTTTGATTTTGTAATTTGGTAATCGGGTAATCTGGTAATTTACACAGCAAGATCCTATTCGGCATCAATCGCGACATTATCAAGTCCCGATCACTCAATTCGGTTTACGGATAAAGCCGGTACAACATTCTTGGGAACGGAATCGTTTCGCGCACGTGCTCCAGGCCGCAGATCCAGGCTACGGCGCGCTCGATGCCCATGCCGAAGCCGCCGTGGGGCACGCTGCCGAATTTGCGCAGGTCGAGATACCACTTGAACGCTTCTTCCGGCAGGCCATGCTCGTGAATGCGCTGCAGCAGCAGTTCGTGGGAGGCCATGCGCTGCGAGCCGCCGATGATTTCCCCATAGCCCTCGGGAGCGAGCACGTCGACGCAGAGAGCTAGGTCTGGACGCTGCGGGTCCGGCTCCATGTAGAACGCCTTCACCTTCGCCGGATAGCGATGCACCATCACCGGCTTGTCGAACTGGGCCGAAAGATAAGTTTCATCGGGCGAACCGAGGTCTGCCGCCCCATTCGAATTTTGTTTCGAGCGCGCCCTTCGCGTGGCCTTCCTGCAGATTCTTTACCGCATCGTCATAGCTGATGCGCGGAAATGGCGGCTCGATCTTCTCCAGCTTCGAGATGTCGCGGCCGATCGTCTGCAGATCTGCGCGGCGACGCTCGAGGCAGCGCTTCACGATGAAGCTGATCAAGCCCTCGGCCAGTTCCATGACGTCGTCGAGGTGGCGTAGGCGACTTCGGGCTCGACCATCCAGAACTCGGTGAGATGGCGGCGGGTCTTCGACTTTTCGGCGCGGAACGTGGGGCCGAAGGAATAAACCTTGCCCAGCGCCATCGCCGTGGCTTCGACGTAAAGCTGGCCCGATTGCGTGAGGAATGCCTGCTCGTCGAAATAGTCAACCGGGAACAGCGTGGTCGTGCCCTCGCAGGCGGCGGGAGTAATGATCGGCGGATCGGTGAGCGTGAATCCGCGTTCGTCGAAGAAGTCCCGAGCGGCTTTGATGATCTCGGCGCGGACGCGCAGGATCGCGGCCTGACGCTGCGAGCGCACCCAAAGATGGCGATGCTCCATCAGGAAATCGGTGCCGTGCTCCTTGGGAGTGATCGGGTAAGGATCGGTTTCTGGAACCCGCTGCACGACCTGCACGTTGGCGACGTCGAGCTCGTAGCCGCCGGGAGCGCGCTTGTCGGCGCGAACCTTGCCCTTCGACGATGACGCGGATTCCTGCGTCAGGGTTTTGACGGCTTCAAAAACTTCCGGAGGAACTGCGTTCTTGGGGACGACGCCCTGAATGATTCCGGACCCGTCGCGAAATTGCGGGAACAACAGTTTGCCGCTTTCGCGCAGGTTATAGAGCCAGCCGCGGATGGTGACGGTCTGGCCTTCGTGCTTGCCGATTTCAGCGATTGTGGTAACGGGAGACATAGGCATTTGAGTAGATTGCGTAATTTTGTAATTGAGTAATTTGAAAAAGCGGCGTAACCACGCGAGTCGAATTACTCAATTACCAAATTACACAATTACTAATTCTTCAGGCTGTTTCCAGCTTTGTCGAATGTCTCGCTGCAACTTCTCGAGCGGGTTCACTTTCTCGTCTTCGCCCAAGTTCCAACAGCATTGGCGGAGTTTGCGGGGCGCTGAGCGCAATAACTCCATCGCCTGTTTCCAGTCGATAGTTCCCTCCCCCGGCCACAGATGCGTGTCCTTATCTTTGTTATTGTCGTGGACGTGCGTGGAGCAGATGTAGTTGCGCAGCATCTCGAATGCCTCGCTGCGACGGAACTCATCATGTGCGCGTGGCCGAAGTCGAAACAGACTCCAACGTCATCGAAGTGCGCCGTGCGAATCATTTCCACCAGCCGATCGGGTGTCGAAAGTCTCGTTGGGAATGTTCTCCAGCAGAATGCGCACGCCGAGCGGCTTCGCGAATGCGCGCAGATGCTCGATCGAAGTCATGGCCGCTTCGAATTTCTTGTCGCTGAAGCTCTCGTTGGGAGTGCCAAGGTGCTGCACGAGAAAGCGGAACGGAATCTGCTCGGCGATCTCGAGGGCGCGCTTGATCTCGTCCATCGCCTCGATGCGGCTGGCGCGGTCGGTGGAAGCGACGTTGAGCGGAGGCGCGCCGGCGCGTCCCCACTCGTAGTCCGCATAGAGCGGCGAATGCACGGAATTCAGGGGCACGCCGCTGCCGCGGAACCACTCGGCAATCTCCTTCACGTGCGCCTTGCGGTTGGCGTAGTCCATGTGCTGGCGGGCGGCAAAAATCTCGACCGCCTGCACGCCGGCGCGGGCGAGTCCGTCGAGAATGCCCGGGTGCAGGCGCTCTTTCACGAAGAGATAGGTTGAGACCGCTTTCTGCATGCAGAGCCCTGAAGATTGCGATTGTACGTATTTGCAGATTGTCAGATTGACAACGCAAGGCACCGGTCTTCAACTTCAACAATCATGCAATCTCTAATCAATAGTCAGCAATCTTCAATCACTTCCTAGTATCCCACAGCCTTGCCGTTACTGTTACGACCATCGGTGGCGCCGAGCGCTCGCCGGTCTTTTCGTCGATCGCGATGCATTCGGCATCGCTCCAGTATGGCGCGCGTCGTCGCCGTCGCGCAATCCGATCTTGCACCTTGTATCCCATGTTTTCGAGGGCAGTATAATCGTGTATCGGGCGAGAACCATTTCTCGACATTGACCACGTCTGGCAGCCATTGGTTGTGAAATCGCGGAGCGTTCACCGCCTCCTGGATGTTCATGCCGTAATCCACCACACCCATCAAGACATTGGCAACCGTGGTGATGATCTTGGAGCTGCCGGGCGAGCCCAGGACCATCACGGTTTTGCCGTTGTGGACGACGATGGTCGGAGTCATCGAAGAGAGTGGACGCTTGCCCGGGCCGATCGCGTTGGCCGCGCCTTGAATCAGGCCATCGGAATTCGGGACGCCTGGCTTCGACGGAGAAGTCGTCCATCTCGTCGTTCAGCAGGAATCCCAGGCCATCGGCGGTAACGCGCGATCCGAACCAATCGTTGATCGTGGTCGTCACAGCGACCGCATTGCCCTCGCTGATCGACGACCGAATAATGCGTGGTGTGATTCGATTCGTGCCGGCAGTTGCCGGCGGATGGGCGGCCGCGTACTGCTCCAATTGGCTGAATACCGCTGGACGCTTCAGTTCTTTGCTGGGACTGGCATGTTGCAGGGTCGATGCTCTCGCGCCACGCGGCGGCATATCTCTTGTCGAGCAGTTGAGCGACCGGAATTTTGGAGAAATCGGGATCCCCGAGGAACTCCGCACGATCGAAGAATGCGCGGCGGAATGCTTCGACGGTGAAATGTATCGACTGCGCCGACCGGTTCTGCATAGCGTTCGCCAAGATCGTAGCCCTCAAGAATATTCAGGGACTCGATCAGCACGATACCGCCGGAGGACGGCGGAGGCGCGCTGATGACTTCGTATCCGCGATAGGTGCCGCGAACGGGCTCGCGCTCCTTCACTTCGTAGTTCGCCAGATCCTCGGCGGTAATCAGGCCGCCACCTTTTTGCATTGCCGCGGCAAGTTCGCGCGCCAGTGCGCCGTGGTAGAAATCGTCGGGTTTCTCGGAGATGCGCTCGAGCGTGCGGGCGAGGTCGGGCTGGCGGAAAATCTCTCCCGGCTTGTAGTAGTTGCCATTGCGCTGGAAGACGCGGCGCGACTCGGGAAATTTCGCGAGGTACTCGATCGTGGAGATCGGCGGCTTCGTCCCAGGTCAGCGCGTATCCATCGCGGGCAAGTTTGATCGCCGGAGCCATGACTGTGCTTCAGGCCGAGCTTGCCGTATTTCTGCTCGGCATAAACCATGCCGGCGACCGATCCGGGCACGCCGATCGACTTGTATCCGATCTCGCTGGCGCCGGGGATCACGTTTCCCTGCTCGTCGAGGTACATGTTCGCGTTGGCTGCGGCGGGAGCCTTCTCGCGGTAATCGAGGAAATGCGTCTTGCCGTCGGCCATGCGGATGAGCATGAACCCTCCGCCACCGATGTTTCCTGCCGGAGGATGGACGACGGCGAGGGCAAATCCCGTAGCAACGGCGGAGTCCACCGCATTGCCGCCCGCGCTGCATGATGTCGACTCCGACCTGCGCCGCGATTCCATGAACGCTGACGACCATGGCGTGACGGGCGTGCACCGGCTCGGTGGAGCCCGCGGCGAAATTCGCCACAGTCAAGATAACTAGAATGCTCCAGAATTTTTGCGGGGTTCGCATGCTTTGGCAGAATGGGATGAGACTCTTGAGGCTAGCCGAGGCGTGCTGGGGGAGTCAAATTTGGTGGCGAGTCGGGAGATGGTCAGTGATCAGTGGTCCGGCGGACAGGACGGGGACCCGCAACGCGATCCGAACTTTTCACCTGCTTCCGTTTACGCGATGCCTTTGTTGGTTTCTTTGTACTTTTGACAGCCTTCGCTTTGGGTGCCTTGGCTGCAACCATTTCATACGACTGCCGGATGTAGTCTTTTATTTCACTCTCGGGAAGAGCGTCGAGGCGGGCGAGCATCACCCAGTGGTAGCGGCCGAGATAGGGCGATGGGTGGATGTTTTCGCGCTCGGTCAAATTGGCGAATGCTTCGGGGGTACATTTAAAGGTGAGTCGCGGATTGTCGAGGCCTGCGACAGCGAACAGTTTTCCGCGAATTTTGAAACACAGGGCGTCGTCCCATTGCAGCTTCTCCGTCGCGTGCGGAAAGGCGAGACAGTACCTGCGAATCGCGTCGATATGCATGCAGTTCTTTCTGAATCGGAATCCCCGAGCCACCAATCAAAAGCCAAAGGGGGTAGGAATGCAACTTCGCACTCTTGGAATTTCAGACCTAAAGATTACTCCTGTTGGGTACGGAGCCTGGGCGATTGGAGGTTCGGGCTGGCAGTTCGCGTGGGGATCGCAGGACGACAACGATTCGATTGCGGCCATCCAGCGCGCACTCGAACTGGGCGTGAACTGGATCGACACCGCCGCAGTTTATGGGCTGGGGCATTCGGAAGAGGTTGTCGCGCGCGCTTTGAAGAACTGGAGCGGAGCACGTCCGTATGTGTTTACCAAGTGCGGCTTGCGGTGGAATGAGCAGGGACAGGTACAGAAAGTCCTGAAGCGTGATTCCATACGCAGCGAGGTCGAGGCCAGTCTGAGGCGGCTTGGGGTCGAAGCGATCGATCTCTACCAGATTCACTGGCCTCCCGATCCGGATTCGCCCGAACTTGAAGAAGGCTGGAGCACCTTGGCGGAGTTGAAACGTGAAGGAAAGGTGCGCTGGATTGGGGTTTCTAATTTCAACGTCAGTCAGTTACAGCGGGCGCAGGCGATTGCGCCGGTGACGTCGCTGCAGCCGCGGTACTCATTAATCCATCGCGAAATGGAAAAGCAGGTACTCCCTTACTGCCAGCGCGAAGGAATTGGCGTGATTGTATATTCGCCGATGGCATCGGGGCTGTTGACGGGAGCGATGACGCGGGCCCGCATTGACAAGCTTCCGAATGATGACTGGAGGAAAGGACATCCGGACTTCACAGAACCGAATCTCTCGCGCAATCTGGCGCTTGTGGACCGATTGCAGCAGATTGGGCAAGATCACGGGCGACCGGCCGGAGAGGTTGCAATTGCCTGGACGCTGCACAATCCGGCGGTGACGGGAGCGATTGTAGGGGCTCGCAACGCCAGGCAGGCGGAAGGTGTAATGCGCGCGGGGGATCTGCGTCTGACTGGGGACGAGATTCTTGAGATCGCGGAATTGTTCGTGCAGACGGCGGTCTGATCCGGCCCTCTGGTGAATTAAAACCGGTAGCCACAAAGGACACTAAGGATCACGAAGGATTGCTCGGGAGGATTCTTTCGTGTGCTTCTGTGTTCTTTCTGGTTCGGCTAAGAGCTTTCCTCACTGTTCGAGTTTCTGCAGCAATCGTTGCTTCACGACGGGCCATTCTGCCGCGAGAATCGAGTAGCGCGCTGAATCGCGCGGAATAAAGTCCGCCGCCATGCGGTGGGCGCGGAGAATTCCTTCAAACTGCCCGCCGATACGTTCCAGTGCCGCCCTGGAGCGCTGATTGCGCAAATCGGTATGAAAGCAGACACGCAGCACCTTCCAAACCTCGAAGGCGTGGGCCATCATTAGAAACTTGGCTTCGGTATTTGCCGGTGTGCGGATTGCCGAAGGCGCGAGCCAGGTGTAGCCGATTTCGCATGCATCCGGCGTGCTCCTGACGAATGACGGATGGCCTTCGGGCCACGCCCAGCGCTCGATGTTCCAGAAGCGCGTGGAACCGATCACGGAATTGTCTTCCTGGCGAATCGTTGCGAATGGGAGGGCGGTACCGGCATCTTTCCAGGCGAGGGCTGTTTGTACGTACTTTTCGGCCGCGGCTCTGCTCTGCGGGACGGGACTCCAGCGATAGAGTTCTGGATTCGTTGCGGCGGCGACCAGTCCGTCGACGTGGTGCGATCCAAGGGGATCGAGGCGAATGTGAGCCGCCGCGTAGAGAGATCTCTTCCATTCTCATCTATTGAATATCCAACAAAGAACAGCCAGGTGCAATCTCAACAATAGCGGCGGCAGTCCGTACGCCTCTGGCAGAGCGGGTGAGACCCGCTCGACAGCCGGCGGAGACGCCGGCGCTACGTTCATAGCCGCTTAGCCACCGTTACTTTGCTGTACGCCACTCGAAAGCCCAGGCGCTCTACGTTGCGTTGGGATTGTGAGCCTCCATTGGTGACCACGACGGCGTATTCACAACCGGCGGAAACGGCTGCGGCCATGCGGGCGCGCAACAACGCTGTTTGCAGCCCGCGTTTGCGATACTCGGTGAGAGTGCCCGCGCCACACAGCGCATAAACCCTGTGCTGGGGAATGACCAGCCCCGTGCCGCAGGCTACCGGTTTGCCGCCGACTGTAGCCACGAATGCCAGCGCTCCCTCCATCTGGTAGAGCGGTGCGATCAGGCCGCGAAATGCCTCGGGCGCACCATCGGGAAAGAAAGCGCTTTCGACGATTGCTCCGGTGATCCCGGCTTCCTCATGCGGGCTGCGGCGGATCGTACAGTGATCCGGCGGTTCGGGAAACTGTTCGCGCGGATCGAGTTTGCGGTAGAGGACATTGTTCAGTTCGGCAATCGCATATCCGCGCTCTTTGAAGATTTCAAATACTTCGGGGCTGTGCAGTGGACAGAGATCCACCTGCGAAGGAGCATTGTGCGCGCGATAGAACTGCTCAATGCGGTCAACATCTTCTGGCGTGAATGTACGATCGAGTCCAAGGCCAGTGGCCCGCCCGATGGGCGAACCCAATCCTGCGAAGACCATATGCCCGCCGCAAATCTCCTGTTCTGCCGCACCGATCTCCGGACGACTTTCCTGAAACGCCCGCGCGTAATACACCTGCGGCATTTCCTCGACCGACTCCAAGCGTCGGGCGAATGCCTTATCCACGAATTGCATGGGTAGATTCCTTTCTATTTTGAACCGAGTTTCAAGGGAAGCGGCGCGCACACGTCGGCGCGGTTCGCTCAGGAATGCAGGGGCCGGGATTAAAGGACGGCGGTCATAGGCAGGGGGACAGAGTAGCGCGAAGCTTATAGGTTTTCAAGGCACAAAGCTTGGACCACGGAGGACACGGAGGTTTACGAAGGAACTTGCTTGAAGGTTTCTCCTTCGTGAACACTTCGCGTCCTTCACAGTTGATGCTTTCGCCTAGACCTGTTGGCGCGATTCGCCTAAGGAGACGGTCACGTCCATTTTCTTCTTTCCGCGATAGACGGTGATCTTTACCGAGTCGCCGGCGCGGTGGTCGTTCATCATTTGCGCGAGGTCGTCCTCGGACTCGACTTTCTGTCCGTCAATAGCAACGATCAGATCGCCTCCGAGCATGATCGGAGTATTGCCGAGGTAGGCGCGCTCGGTGCCGCCGCGAAGTCCCGCCTGATCTGCAGAGCCTCCGGGCACGGCCTGCACGATCAATAGTCCGTAATCGACCGGAAGCCCGATTTCGCCCGCTAATTCGGGACTGATCGGAATGGTGCGAACCCCGAGGGCGGGGCGGCGAACGCGACCGAGAGTCATCAGGTCGTTCAACACGGCTTTGGCCGTGTTGATGGGGATGGCGAATCCGATGCCGGCGTTCTGCCCTACGTTCGAGAGGATCATCGTATTGATACCGATGACTTCGCCGTGCCAATTCATTAATGGCCCGCCGGAGTTGCCGGGATTAATGGCGGCATCGGTCTGGATGGCTTCGTCGATGTAGGCTCCGTTGGGCTCGCGGACGGGGCGGATCGAACTGACGATGCCGCGCGTCATGGTTCCGGCGAGGCCGAAGGGATTGCCGATGGCATAGACCTTCTGACCGACTTGCAGGTTACGGGAGTCGCCTAAAACAGCCGGAACCACATCCGGCGCCTTGATCTGGATCACGGCGAGGTCGTGCGAGGGATCTGTACCCACGACGGTAGCTTTGTATTTCTTGCGGTTGTGCATTGTGACTTCGACCTGGCGAGCGTCGGCGATGACGTGATAGTTAGTCAGGATGTGACCTTCCTTATCGATGACGAAACCGGAGCCTTGGCCTTCCTGCGGCACCAGGCCATAGAAGAAATCGAAAGTCATGGCGCGAGAGGTGACATTCACCACCGAGGGGATGTTCTTCTTGTAAACCGAGATATTGTTCTGCTCTTCTCCGTCGAGGGGTTCGTTGGGAGCGGCTTCAGTGATTTCCACCCGATCCGGGCGGGAAAACCAGTTGGTTGAGCGCAGCTCGCCGCGTGAATTGGATCGCCAGGTGGTGAAGTAGAAGAATGCACCCGCAATCGCCATCGCAAGCACCAAGGGCCGCAACAGTTTCATATCTCGACCATCCCGTTCTTTGTTTCGAAGATAAGTACGTGTTTGGGGAGCAGGAAGATCCCCATGGGTAATTTTAAATCAGCGGTCAGGGCACTGGAATCTGGGCTCAGGATCACGCTTGGGCCTTCAGCCCCTCCCAGACTTTGCGGACTTGTTCGCGTGTGTTTTCGAGCAACCCGGAATTGTCTATGACGTAGTTGGCGGCTTTGACTTTTTCTTCGTCCGGAAGCTGTGCTGCCATCCGGCGGTGTACTTCGTTCCGGGCCGTCTCTAGATCTACTTTTTGCCGCGCCGCGAACCGGACCGCCCGCTGTTCTTCCGCGCAAGTGACCACAACCAGCTTGTCAAAGCGCGCGGAGAGCCCGGCTTCGAGGATCAGCGCGGCTTCCACAATCGCAATGGCGTGGCGGTCTTGTATGCCTATGGCGGTCATCCAGTCGTCCTGGCTTCGGATGACCGCTGGGTGGACGATGCGATTCAGTTCATCAATGCGAGACACACGCGAGGCCGCAGGCATCCTCGGATCTCCGAAAGCGATCTCGGCTAGATTGGAACGGTTGATGCTGCCATCGCGGTTGAGGATCTCGCGGCCAAAATGGCGGACGACGTCGTTGTAAACAATCTCGCCGGGCTGCATAAGCGAGTGAGCGATGCGGTCCGCCTGAACGAGATAGGCCCCCAAGGAGACGAACATCTCTCCGACAACGGACTTCCCTGCTGCGATACCGCCTGTAAGGCCGACTTTCAGCATCGATATGGGACGTGCTTATGCACGCGAGAGCTCTGGGACTCGATTGCCGCGCCGCATCTTCGCAGCTTTTATCGTGTTAAACATCAGCATGGCGATGGTGAGCGGGCCGACTCCGCCCGGTACGGGGGAGAGGGCGCCTGCAATCTCAGCGACCTCCGGGTGTACATCGCCGATCAGGGTCGATCCCTTCTTCTTGAAAGTCTCTTCGCGCTTGGTATTTCCGCCGAAAAACTTCTGGAACTCTGCGGGATCGGTCACGGTGTTCATGCCAACATCAATGACGGTTGCGCCCGGTTTGACGTAGTCGCGGGTAATCATCCCGGCGCGCCCGATCGCGGCCACCAGAATGTCGGCACGTCGACAGACTCCGGGCAAATCGCGAGTCTTGGAATGACAGACCGTCACGGTGGCGTTCGCGTTGAGCAGCAGCATAGCGGCGGGTTTGCCGACGATATCGCTGCGCCCCACGACCACGCCTTCCTGCCCGGCAATTGGAATCGTGCTTCGCCTCAGGATTTCGATTACGCCGGCCGGGGTACAGGGCACGAGCCCGGCTCGCTGCGTAGAAAGGAACCCCACGTTCATGGGATGGAACCCGTCCACGTCCTTGGCTGGATCGACCGCCAACAACACTCTCTTCGAATCCACTTGAGAGGGCAGCGGAAGTTGCACAAGGATGCCGTCAATATCATCCCGCCGGTTGAGGTCCTCAACGATGTTCAGGAGTTCGTCGGTCGTGACCGACTCGGGTGGGGTGAGCTTCTCACTATAGATCCAACCTCTTCACAAGCTTTGACTTTGCCGCGGACGTAGATTTCGGAGGCTGGATTGTGGCCGACGAGGACCACCGCCAAGCCCGGGACGAACACCCGCGTTTGTCATTGCTTTCACTTCCGCAGCAGCTTCGGTGCGGATCTCTTGCGCGATCTTCGTTCCGTCGAGGATGCGAGCTGACATGGTTTTTGGCTTCCGGCTGGACTCTTACCTGCCCCGGAAATACGATCTTACATCCTGCAGACCGCTGGTGATCCCGACTCCCCTCCTACTGTGCGTGGCATCACAGGTCGATGCCTCCGGCCTGTCGTATACAATGCGGAGGTCATGCTCGCAAAGACCTTCTGGAGATTCTGGTTTGCCCGGCGTGCAAACAGGCGCTCGAATACCGACAAAGCCCGGAGAGCTTGAGATGTATGCAGTGCCACCGGGTGTACGCGGTTAAGGAAGATATCCCCATCATGCTGGTCGATGAGGCGACGATCGAACCTTAGAGCCCCGAAGTAGCGGCGGCTGGACTCCACAGACCCGAATATCGGTAGAGGAGGTCAGTCATGGCTGCACCGTATTTTTACTGCCTCCAGTGTCATAAGAAGTTTCCTACCCACCACAAGCTGTTTGAAACGCTTTACAGCTTCTCGAAAGCGGCCCCGGAGCAATGTCCCGCGTGCGGTGGAGTCCGTGAGCTCCATGTGAACCTCGACTTCCAGCTTGGCGTCGGCGATGGCGATTTCAAAGTCGTTTCGGCATTTCTGCCCGACAAGCTCGAATCGTGGCTGGGAGAAGAACAGGAAGAGGTCACGTTCTATCCCTTTCTCGTGATCCTGCAGGGTGGCGCCGAACAGAAGCAGTTCTGCTGGATGCCTTACTGGCACGTCACCGGGAAAGAAGCGCGGTACGGTCAGCATGCCGTGTGCCTGGAAGCAGCAGTTTGAAAGCCTGATGGGTCAGGTACATGAAAGGGCTGCTGCAGCCGGCGTAAGAACCACCTTCGATACCTGATTAGTGGCGAGGCTGTTGCCGGATGTCGACCAAGGGGCTTGCAATGGCACACTGTGGCACTTTTACATGGCATTCACATTGGCGTATTAAAATCGCCCGATGCCACTGGAGCCTCTGAGGATTGAAGACGTCCAAAATGATGGTCAGCGCCTGCTGATCCTGAAGGGTCCCATTACAATTTCGAACTTCTTTGAGTTCCAAGGCCTGGTGAGGGGAAATACGTCACGCCACCTGATTCTCGATCTCACTGCAGTTCCCTACATCGATTCGGCCGGGATTGGCGCGCTCGTGGGCGCCTACGTCAATCACCAGAAGGATGGCCGCAGTCTCGCGCTGGTAGGAGTCTGCCAACGCGTTCGCGACGCGCTGACCGTGACCCGGGTTGAACAGTTCTTCCGCTTCTATGGAGACCAGAAGGCGGCGGAGGCGGCGCTCGCGTAATCAGAGTGCCGGCGGCTCACTACTTTTCGTTCGCAGAATTGGCTTATTCCTGCTTTGCCCCGAATTCATTCCTGGCTCGCTGCCGACCGGCTGGCACGTTTTTTGTCACATCGTCTGAAAACGACACATTGTGTCAGTTTTGAGATTACCGTTGGGTACGATCGGCACCTCCGTACTCGGCTTTCCGGCCTACAGTCCTGCCCGCAACTTCCGATATTCATGAGGGTTATAGAAGTAAGGGCTTTTAGGGGCTGTATTGGAAAATACTGGATTACGGCAGTCCAATTGCATGCAACTTCAACAACTGCCGATGAGTCTAATGGGGTACAGCAGTACTAGAGGTCGGAATCGGAGGTGATGACGGCCATGGTGAAACAAATGAATGAAAGACAGATTCACGATGACGGAACTAGCGGCGCTTAGGAACGATCTGCTGCAGGGTGGGATGGTCGACTCCTACGAAGCCGCCGAACTGCTCCAGGTTTTCCTGATGGGCCGTGGCTATGGGGTTTCACCCAAGGCTGCGCTGGATGCAGCAGGCCGTGTCGAAATGGCCGGATGTGCCATGCCGGTGCTCCAGCACGAACTGGAGAACCTGGCAATGGTGATGTGAGGGGGCGGTGATCCGCAACACGAGGAAAGAATTCCAGCAGTCAAGCGGGGGAAAGCACACACCGGTTCCAGACATTCTGGCGCGCTGATCGAAACAAGACTAACGAACCAGTTCCACAGAGGAAAGCCGGGCAAACCAGCCCGGCTTTGTGGTCTTTGGCAAGATTCAGCGTTTACTCGTAGCGCAGGCTTTCGACTGGATCCAGTTGCGAGGCGCGGGTGGCAGGAACCGTTCCGAAGATGATCCCGACAATCGAAGACACCATGATGGCGATGATCGCCGATAGGCCGGAGATGGGCAGGCGGAAATCAGTAAAGAAGCGGACCGAGTAAGGAAGGCCAGGCCGGTCACAATGCCTGCAATGCCTCCGGTCAACGAAATCAGCATCGCCTCTGCCATGAACTGGAAGCGGATCTCGCGGTTGGTCGCACCGATGGCTTTACGGATTCCGATCTCTCGGATGCGCGATGTCACTGTCGCGAGCATGATGTTCATGATGCCGATGCCGCTGACCAGCAAGCGTCACGAACGCCACCAGCATCAGAACCAAGGTCAGAGCGTCGGCGATTTTTCCCGCCACGGTCAGAAGCTGCGTCAGGTTCTGCACGCTGTAAACCGACTCAGCGCGATGTCGCGACTGCAGCACGCGTTTGATGGCCTCGGTGGCGGGAACGACGTCCTGTGGGCTGGCCGCCGAGAAATAGATCTGGTACACCGCGGAGGTTGGGGTGAAGAACCGGCTGACCGTGTACGGGATCAGCATCGTGTCTTCCTGGATCTCCGACTGGCCGAACGTGTCGACGCTTTCCTTGAAAACGCCGATGATCGTGAAACGGCAGGCCTGCGCTGAGCTTGATGATCTGGCCGACGGCCTCCGGAGAGCTGATCCGAACAGAGTTTCTGGCCAGCCTTTCAGTGATGACTCCTACTTTGTTGCGCCCGGCAGAGTCCTCGGCGTCGAAAAATCGTCCGGCAAGAACTTCAGATTTCGTACCCGCCGGTACTCAGGATCGACACCCAACACCAGGATGTCGCTCTGCTTGCCGCCTCCAACGCTGATGCGGTCGTTCAGCGCCACTGTTGGAGACGCCGCGACGACGCTGGGCACCTGTTCGCGAATGGCGCTGACGTCCTCGGCCGTCATGGGATCGGGCGTGGAATCGATGCGCTGCGTCCCGCCCTGGTAATCGGCGTAGATCATGTTCGCGCCGATCGACTGTATCTGCCGCAGGATGTACTGCTTGCCCGTCATGCCGATCGTGACGACGAGGATGACCGACGCCGTGCCCACCGCCATGGCGAGCGAGGTCAGGGTGAACTGCAGCTTGTTGCTGGAGAACGCGTCGTAGGCGAAGTTGAGGATCTCGCTCAGTCCGATCGTGAAGCGGCGTTGAGTTGCGAGGAGGCTGTAGATGTCGCGATGGCCATCTTGATATTTAGATGTTAAACCCCGGCTTCGAGACCCGCAATGCAAGGATTAATCCGTCTACCGGGACGATTTGGGGTCGAGAAGGGCCGAGGGCCTGCCATTCAGGCGGACGCCACCGCGGCTTTTCTCTGGTCCATGCGGCGCCTGATTTCAACTATTGTGACCGCGGCCAGTACGACTATGATCGGATCGACGGGGCGGAAATAGTATGTTTCCGGATGCGAGATGTAATAGGGCAGCGGAAAGACGAGAAGCACAATCGCAAAGCGCACGCCCACGGACGAATCGCGCCTGAACATGTGCCACAAGCCCAAAGCGCCAAGGACCGTCATCGTCGTGTCCACGAAGATGTTCGGCGGATCAAGCGGCTCTTCCTTGAGGTAGGCGCGATCAAAGCTCCAGTATCCGGTCCACATGTAGATGATGCGGCGGGCGGTCATCCACGCATACCATCCTGGATGGGCTGCGGATATATGCCTTCCCCTGCTGAAGTTTGTGATCCATGTAGGCGATCTCGCCGTCCCGCTCGTACTCGGCGAGTTCGGCGTCGTTATGATTCGGATGCAGGCTGCTGTTCACCCAGCGCTCGGAATATCCATTATTGCCGATATAGAGTTCGAGCCCGAAGCCGCTACGGACAGGGATGAAGTGGTGAAAGAGTTCGTAGTTGCGCGCAATCCACGGGGACATGATCGCGAGCGCGGCCACCGCCGCCGCGATCATGGGTAACTTCCACGTGCGGCGTTGACGATATCGGAGGTAAAGGGTCCATAGGCCGAGCAGCGGAACAACCGAGAGCACCACCGGCTCGGTGAGTGCGGCGAAACCTCCGAAGAGGCCGAAGAGGAGCCAGTCGCGGGTGCGGGAGGAATTCTCGAGTCTCCACGCAAAGAAGAAAAGCCAGGCAAGCTCGAGCGTCACAAGGCGAGTGGACCACGCCCAATCGGCCCCGTAATAAATACCGTAAGGGGAAAGTGCCCATCCCCAGCCGGCCCATTTAGCCACGCGGTCCCCCGAAACCTGCCGCGCGAGCAAAAATACCGGAACGCAGGTCAAAACTGAAAACAGACTGTTAATTGCCAATGCCGCGATGACCGAACTCGCCGTGTGATCGCCAAAAAGCCTGAAAACCGCTGCTAGTAAGCACGCATATACGGGTGGAAGGACAGAGGTGGCCCCGGTATCGGCGAATACGTTGCCGAACCCGTGTCCTGTGATGAGTGATCGCGCTACCCTCCCAAACGCCCAATGCTCGACAACAAAGGGGTCCATCCACTCGTGATAAAGAAACGGAATGACCGCCAGCCTTGCCGCCAACCCCACGGCCATTGCAGGCACGCACGACGCAAGTACACTTTTTCTTTTGGACTCTCCCAATATTTCCATTTCCAGGATAGCGGCTCATCGCTGCACACGACAGCTGCAGCCTCGCTAAAACGGCGTTGGATTTTCGGCGTGCGGAAACCGGGCGTAGCGCCCGATCGGTTAACCGGGGGCTCGGTCTCCCTAGTGAAAACGCGAATTCCTAGCGTATCATGAGGAGATACTGTCAATAATCGGACTTCCACGGAGTTTCCAGAGAATGCATCTAGCGCCGTTCGGGCCAAAGCCGGACCTGACCGTCATTGTTCCGTGTTTCAACGAGGAAGCGGTACTGCCGGAGACTTCACGGCGGCTAATAGCAAGTCTTGAGCGGATCGGCCGGTCATTTGAGATTATCTTGGTGGACGATGGTAGCAGGGACGGCACGCCACGTGTGCTGACTGACCTGCACGCGGCTGACCCGCGTATCCGCATCGTGAGACTTTCCAGGAACTTTGGCCACCAGATCGCCATCAGTGCAGGGCTGGAATATGCTCACGGGGCGGCGGTCGTCCTGATCGATGCCGATCTGCAGGATCCTCCGGAAATTATCGGAGAGATGGTCGAACTCTGGCGGCAGGGTAATGACGTCGTATATGGTACGCGCAGTCATCGCGATGGCGAAACCGCATTCAAAATGCTGACCGCGAAGTGGTTTTACCGTTTCATTAATCGCATCTCTGAGATCGAAATCCCTTTAGACTCCGGCGACTTCCGGTTGCTCGATCGTAAAGTGGTTGATGCATTGCTGGCGATGCCGGAGCGCGACCGATTTGTGCGCGGGATGGTGAGTTGGGCAGGATTCAAACAGGTTTCGCTGCCGTATGAGCGCGCGGCGCGGCAGGCGGGGGATTCCAAGTACACGCTCCTGCGGATGGCTCGATTCGCCACCGACGGTATTCTGTCGTTCTCTACTGCGCCGCTGCGACTCGCGACTCTATTTGGAATTGCGAGTCTGTTCTTCGCAGGGATCGGCGGGTGCGTTAGCGTTGCGATCGGGGTGATCGAGGGGAAATGGCTCTCTCCGTGGGCGTGGGTTTTCCTGGCTGTACTCCTTCTCGGCGGGGCGCAGTTGGTATGCCTGGGAATTTTTGGGGAATATCTCGGTCGAATTTACGGCGAGAATAAGCGGCGCCCTCTTTACATCGTTCGCGAGACATTGGGCTTTGACGCTCCGCTCTCACGGGCCGAAGAATCACTGCTGCGGCTTGAGCGAAATTCCAGCCGTATCACAAGCGAAGGGTAATCTGAGTTACACGCCCACGGCTCAGCCAAAGCCACAGGGCTCTCGACTTCAATCTACGCGGCAGACCGCCAGCATTCCATTCTTGTAAGGGCAGGCCATTCCTGGGACGCCCGGAGCCGGCACTAGCACCCAATCCACTCCGAACTGCTCTTTGAGACGAAGGAAATCCTTTGACTGGAAACTCCTCCAGCCTTGTTGCGCTGTCACCTCGCGCGACCAACGGGGACCGAGACTGGGCACGCGGATCACGATGCATGGGTCTTTGATCGCATCGGCCAGAACGCTGCGCTCGGCGAGGCCCCGAAAGCCATGGGCGTCCTCACCCGGCATTTCCATATAATCCGGATCAAGCGCGAAGTAGCTATTGACGGGAGTGTTGCGACTGATCCAATGAAAAGCTTCCAGCCAAGGGTTATGCGAGGGTACGCCAGGCAGTTCCAGATGCACCGTATTGGGATAGAGCTGCCGTTGCGCATAGAACATCCCCGCGCCCAACGGCAGGAACAACACCAACCAGCGAATGACACTCCGCTTCAGAAAATAGCGCGCCAGCAGCCCACCGGACAATAGCACAAACAATAAATAGACGAGATGCAGGAAGCGCATGGGCTCGAATGACCGGAAACGTTCGAAGCGAGGGGGCAGCATCAGAACCGCCGCAACCGCGAACTGGAAGGTGCCGTACCAGACCATTCGTTCGGAAACACGGGCCAAAACTGTGGAGCCTCGACTCTTAGCGAGTTGCCGAAACCACCAAAGCAGGACGAGCGGGCCAAAGATGCCCAGCCACTCGTACCAATGCCAGCGCAGTAAGAAGTAGAAGTCGCGTGTGGCCGCGGCCCGGCGCCATGTGTCATTGGCTGGTTCGAAGAGCCAATGCAACGGGAAAACAAGCGCAGCGACCGCGGCAACCGGTTCCGACTTCAATCGGGGATTCCACGCGAGGAACACACAGTATGAAACTCCGAAGGGAGTCATGTTGAGATGCAGCGGAAACCCCGCCAGCAGCAAAACGCCGGCTAGAACCCTATTCCCGTCGAGAATGGCGACGATCGCAGCCAGGATAAGAGCGGTTGCCAGCGCCCGCGGATGCAGGTGTTGATCGGTAAGGCTAAGGCCCGAACCGGAGACCGGCAAGGTCAACAATACAGCGACCATCGTCACGGCGGCCCACTGCTCGTATTCTTCGTCGAAGCAGCGGCGGGCAATGCGCCAGCACCCCCACAGAACCAGAAATGTGCCGGCGAACTGCCAAATTGCAATTCCCCAACCGAGAGGAAAGTGAGTCCAACGCAGGGAAGCGGCCACCAATTTGTCAAAAATGGTGGCCTGAAAGAGGACCTGAAAGAAATCTGCGTCATGCGGGAATAGTGCAGGATTCAGATCATGTTTTATAGCAGCGAGATAATACGCGTCGTCTTCGAGTCCGGGATGATATCCCTGGATCAGGATTCCGATGAGAGTCAACAGCACCAGCAATATAAGAGTTTTTCTGTAGTAGCGCACTTATGTGGGACGCACCCTTTGTGCGCCCGCGACGTAGTAGGGCTCACGTTCGGACTCCAGCCTGCGCCCTTGCTGGCTGAAGCGTGGCAGATGAAGCAAGCCGATCCGTTGAAGGGCGAATTGCAGGGTGGTCGCCAGTACGCCGAAGCCGTAGTTCACGCTGCGGCGGAAATTGATCGAAGAAGCTTCCTCAAAATACTTTGTGGGGCACGAAACTTCTCCAATGCGGAAACCGAAGTGCACGCACTGCGCGAGCATCTGGTTGTCGAAAACGAAGTCGTCAGAATTCTCCAGCAGCGGCAACTCCGTCAAGACCTTACGGCTGAAAGCGCGATAGCCGGTGTGATATTCCGAGAGCTTTACTCCGCAGGAACAGATTCTCGAACGCCGTCAGTAAGCGATTGGAGATGTACTTGTAGAAGGGCATGCCGCCGAGCAGAGCGCGGCCGCCGATAATGCGCGATCCGAGGACGACGTCGTACACGTCGTAAGCGACCATGCTGGCCATCGCCGTGATCAGCAGCGGCGTGTACTGATAATCCGGATGGAGCATGATGACGACGTCCGCTCCGGCCGCCAGCGCTTCGCGATAACAAGTTTGCTGGTTCCGTCCGTAGCCGTAGTTCTGGTCGTGCTCGGAAAACCTGCAGTCCCAGCTGGTGCGCAACCTCGACCGTCTCGTCGTGACTGTGATCGTCCACGAGGATGCGGATGTCCACGAGGTCGGGAAATTCGCCCACCGTTGCGACCAGTGTCTTTGCCGCGTTGTAGGCGGGCATGACGACCGCGATGCGCTTGCCGTTGATCATGGGCAGAGTGCTGATAGTTTACCCGAAAGGACCTGATCCCCGGCACTTCTACGAAGTCCGTTGATGCTCAGACTTTGGTACCGGGGCACATGCACCTGTTGCATGTTGTCGAGGATGGATCCGACGATTCCGCCGACGACTCCGCCTTCCACCGCCTGCTTGGGAGCCTCGCGCGGCATATATTTTTCAATCGCATGGGCGAGTTTGGCGATCGGAAGAGTCTGCAGCCAGATCCTCCGGGGCCGGTGAGCGCGGCGAGGAAGATTCCGTCACCGCCGAAGATCATGTTCTTGATGCCAGGAACCGTCGTGATCTGAAACGAGACGCTGGCTTGAAACGCGCCGACGTGGCCCGGATGCACGCGCAGCGTCTCGCCAGGCTGGAGATCGCGTACGACCAGTTCTCCGGAGAGCTCGAGCCACGCCATTCCCTGCCCGCTGACTTTCTGCAGCAGGAAACCGTCGCCGCCGAAGATGCCCGCGCCGAGCGACTGCTGGAACCCAACGCCGATCTGAATTTGCGGAGTAGCGCAGAGGAATCCGTGGCGATGAATCATGTACTCGTGCCCGGGCGAGACCTCGACGGGCACAATGTGGCCGGGGAGCTTCGTTGCAAAGGCCAGTTCTCCTGGAGCGCCCATGGCGCGGTATTCGGTCATGAAGATCGATCCGCCGCCGGCCACGCGCTTAAGCACGCCGAACAGCCCTCCGCCCCCACCGAACTGGGTATGCGTCGTCATCTGAATCGAACTGCTCATCCACGAAAGCTCTCCGGCTTCGGAGATGATGGAGTCGTTCGGATCAAGAATGAACTCCAGAACTGGCATCGTTGTGCCGGTTGACACGGCTCTGCATGGCAAGGTCTCCTAGACTTTGATGTGAAGCGGGAAGAATCCCACTACTCCGGGAAGAATTCAGAGTATACATCGCCGGGCCGGAATCGCGGGGGACCAGCGGACCGCAGCCGCTGAAGCCCCGCCTTTCCAGCAGCGGCGGCATGCTGTCGGCTCGCCTGGTACGAACCGCAAGCAGGCCCTGTACAAATACGAAACGAACTCTATGAATTACGCGCTGAGCCTCACTCTACGCGGTATTGGCGGAGGGAGCCTGCTTGGTTACGTGCGAAATGGGCTTCTCGTGGAGCAGCAACTCCGTTGCCTGCACGCGGCGGTTGTTGTGGAACCAGCGCTGCACTACGTTGTCGCAGAGGAAATTCGCCAAGGCGAGAATAGCCATCCCTTGATGGTGAGCCATCCACGAGCGAACAATCTCGCCATCGGATCTGCGTGGCCGGTCCGAAGGGCCGTAATCAATGGCCTCGTAGAATCCGCAGGGACCGAACCAGCCCATTCTCTCCATCCGATGCAGGTTGGCTTAGCGCCGCAGCGGAATCCACTGCCAGGGCGAGGAACGTTGAGTAGGGCGAGATCACGAGCAGATTCAGCTCGCCCTTCATCATCGCGAGATCGGGAACGCCAAACGCGTGGTAGGCGTAGTTCCCTGCTTCGTCCAGTTTGTAATATGCCGGATTCCGAAATCCCCCAAGGCACACCTTTGCGATTTCCGTAGGACTCCTGGCAATCGACCGCGGCGACGCGGCTGCGATCCAGCAGCGTGTTGGGATACGAGCGCATCCACAACGTCGGCATCAGGTATTCGAACATCGTGCCCGTCCACGACCGCAAGACGGGATTGCCATTCGCGAGGTATGGGTCCGCCCCATACGGAACCATGTTTCCTGCAGCACGTCCTCTTTCGCGATCGCGACGAACACTGCCGTTCGCGACTCGGTTGCGAGCAGGTCATAGCACGCTGGCTCGAGTTCTGCTTATCCACGTTGAAACCGACCGACATGAGCTTGCGGCGGGTGTTCAGCAGGAAGCTGAAATCCATTGCGTCCGCCAGGTTTCCCGCCTCCATCGCGATCGATCGAAGAGTCTCGATCAACGCACCGCATTCTACCGGGCTTGCGGCAACAGAGAAAGCAATTTCTCGTAAACCGCTCCGGTCTCCGCGGGAAATCGCATGGAATCGCGCTTCTTCCAGCCGGACTTGCAGATCGTCAACGAAGAGTGGCAACTGCCGAAGCGATGGACGTTCTTCCAGTTCGCGCGCCACTTGAATGTCATTACGCACCGCGCGAACTCCGGCAGCTCCCAGGGAGCGTAAGAACGCACTAGATCCTGCATCCCGTTGCAACCGCGCGCGCGTCTGCTGCTGGAACCATTCGATCTCATTCGCCTCCGCTCGGTCTCGACGGCAGACCGGCCAGTCGAAGATCTCCTCTTCGCACAACGAAAGCATTGGCGGAAGCCACTGGTCCGTTCAGGGTCCTTCCTCGCAGCGGGAGAGCTGACTTGCTGGGAAATCGCTTCAACTCGTTCAACACGCGCAGATGATCGAGCAATCCCTCGGCAAGGCTCGCCTGCGATATTGGCTGCTTGATGCGGGCAAGCAGTCCTTGCCGCAGAGTCCACAGGGAGGCCACCAGATTGCCGCTATCCACCGACGAAATGAAGCGCGGCGTGAGCGGCTGCAGAGTTCGCGTGTTGTACCAGTTCAGCATGTGTCCGCGATACTTCGGAATCCTTGCCAGCGTGGCGAGCGTGCGCTGCGCCTGCACCGGCATTTCGGGAAGCGTCAGATAGCCGAGTTCGCATGCAACTTGTTGCGCGTTGAGGAACAGATCCCAGATTTGTGGGCGAGACACGCGCCGCGACCGCGGGAGGCTCCTCCTGCACGTTATCGGGGATCAACCAGTGTGCTCCTCGGTGCAGTACTTGCGCGAAGTACCGCCAGATGTGCAGCGCGGTACGCCGGAGGAAATGATTTCCTTGCGCGGGAGTTCTTTGCGAGGAACCCCCGTTGGCCGATTCAACCATGACGATACCAATTTGCTCGATGCCCACAGCAACACGATGGGCAGCGCAACGGAACGATCCGGCCGCAGCCACCATACCAGCCTACCAATACCGATCCGCAACACCGGAATCCAGTTCAGGTAACGGTCCCCAGGACCACGCGAGTCGCCAACTCCGCTTCTGCCGCGGTTTCCCACTCCAGCATGCGCTCGCGGGTAAGGTACGCGCGTACAATCGCGCGCAGCACGGCATCCAGTGAGAGCAGGGTCTGGTGCGCAAGGAAAATCAGCTTCAGGAATACCGTGTGACCGTCGTCAGGAACGTGCGCACTGCATCCCGAATGGTCGAAAGCTTATCGAGCGCGATTGCCTTGGCGACGCTGACAATCAGCATTGAAACAAGCCGGCAGAAACAGTAAAGATACGTCGCGAATGTCCATGCACAGGCTGCTTCCCGGGCATGAGCCAGCCGAAAAGCAGGAGCAGGAACGTGGCGGGTTCGACCAGACTTCGGCGCAGATTGTCGAGGATTTTCCAGCGGGAGATCAGAGAAATCGGGTTGGAAACGCGCGCTCCAGTCTCGTCCGGCACGTCGGACAACAGCCATCCCGCGATCTGCCAGTCGCCGCGCAGCCAGCGATGTTTGCGGCGGTTGTAGGCGCTGTAGTGCGAGGGATAATCCTCGATGACCTCAATGTCGCTCGCCAAGTCCAGCGCGAGCGTACGCTCCCTCGATCAGGTCGTGGCTAAGCAGAGCATTGCGGGGGAATCGCTGATCCAGAACCGCATGGACAGTATCGACCTCGTAGATGCCTTTGCCGGTAAAGCTGCCCTCCCCGTAGAGATCCTGGTAGGCGTCGGACACCGCGCGCGTGTAGATATCCAGTCCCGTTTGTCCAGCATAAATCGCAGCCAGCCGCGAACGCACCGTGCTGAATACGCTCACGCCGACGCGGGGCTGCAGAATGCCGTATCCGGCGACGACGATGTTCTTGTGGGGATCTATGATCGCCTGGTTCAACGGATGCGCCATCGCGCCTATCATGCGGTTCGCAGATCCGCGTGGAAGTTCCGTATCCGAGTCAAGGGTGAGAACGTAGCGGACTTTGGGCAGGATGGAGAGATCGCCGACCTTGATGGGGAAGCTGTCGTACTGGCCGCGCAGAAACTTGTTCAAATCCATTAATTTTCCGCGCTTGCGCTCCCAGCCCATCCAGCCCTTCTCGCGCGGATTGTAGATGCGATGACGGTGGAGCAGCAGGAACGAGCCTTTCTTCTGGTCGGCGTATTTGTGGTTCAGTTCCTGGATGAGCGAGGAACACAGCTCAATCAGAGGATTGTCTTCACTGGCGCGGTGATCGGAGTCTGCGAGATCGGAGAGGAGCGCAAAATGAATATTGGGATCGTGGTTGCCGAGAAAGCGCACCTCGAGATCCTCAGCCAGAGTGTGGACCTGCTTTTCATTCAGCAGCAGTGTGGGAACGGCAACAAGGGTGACGCAATCCGCGGGAATTCCTTTCGAGAAATCGAGCTTCGGCAAAATCTCGGCGGGAAGAAGTTGGGTGATGATGCTGTCGATCATCTGGATGGCGCATTGCGAGCTGGGCAGAAGGAAAAGCAGCATGGCCAGCAGAATGAGCCAGGGCGAACTATCGCGCGTGGTCACAAACAGGAGGACGGCGGTGATGATCGAGAGGGTCAGGATGGCGATGCCCGGCAGAAAAAATTCGTCCGGATTGGCCAACAGCCAGGAACGAAGACGTTGCAAAGGCGTCGGGCGGAGCCCGATTCGCTGGGCGAGGATTTCACGCCCTTCCCCCACGAGATAATAACCGATGTGCGACTCGCGCCGCGCGATGCGTGGGTCGGGACATTTTCGATCTTGCGCCTCGTGTGCAAGCCGGAGCGCCTCTCTCGCCACCTGAATCTCGGTGAAGTCGGATCGGGCCGCCATTGCCGCGACTTTCTTGCGGTACATATTCCGGCTGTCCGCGTCCATGAGAGCGTATGCGCCGACTGGATCCTGGCGGAGCACATCGCCGAAACGAATCAGGGGCTCCACGGTTTCGTTCCAGGTTGTCTGGCTGACTTCCCGAAGGCTCTGGACGCAAACCCCGACTTCGTACGACTGTCCTGACTTCTCGTTGATCGCCTTGAGCCCGCGTACTGCAATCTCCTCCAGAAGCACCAGCTTCAAAGCGGCACCGATAATCGTGAATTCCCTCAGTTCAAGTGGTGAGGTCTCCTGATAACCGCGACAAAACGCTGCGAAAGTCTGGTCCTGGTAGTGGTACGTCGTCTCGCGGAAGCATGCCTGGGCGAACGCCAGAACTCTGGGCACAGTTTCGCCGGTCACCGTCCGGACGTGCGGCAGATGCCGAAGGAGTTTGATGTCACCCTGCACGGTCGCCAGCTCCGAATACATGAGCGACGCGTTATCGCGCAGCCAGCGGGAGTCGTCCGTCAAAGGGCCGCGAGTGAATGCGGCATCAACCGCAGACATGACCGACACGATCTTCCTTCGCACCTGATGGATGCGAAATTCGAAGATATTCGACGATGGAACACGCGGCAACCACGGCAATTGCGTCGCGAGATCAGCCGCGGTCTTCTGCAATGTCGAGAACTCGGCCTCGTCAACCGTTAGATCACTGGTCCGCGGCGTGTCCGCGAGAAGAGCCGGAGATTCATTATTGGAAGGCATCGGGGTCCTCAGCGATAACTCGCAGCTTGTAATTCGAACATCTCAGCGTAGCGTCCTCCGAGACTGGTTAGTTCTTCGTGTTTCCCTTCTTCGGCGATGCGCCCGTTTTCAAGCACGACGATGCGGTCCGCCATGCGAACGGTAGAGAAGCGGTGCGAGATAAAGAGAGCCATCTTGCCGGCTGTAAGCTCGGCGAAGCGTTGGAAGACCTCGAACTCGCTGCGGGCGTCGAGCGCAGCAGTCGGCTCGTCCAGGATCAGCAGTTGCGAATTGCGTAGATAGGCCCGGGCCAGAGCGAGTTTCTGCCATTCCCCGCCTGAGAGATCCACACCACCCTCAAAACGCCGGCCCAGCATCTGTTCAAGTCCACCGGGGAGCTTTGCGATCACTTCATTGGCGAGGGACTTTTCTGCCGCGTATTGGATCGCGTCAATATCTTTAATTTCCTCAATTTTACCGACAGCGATGTTCTCACGCGCGGTCATTTCGTAGCGCATAAAGTCCTGGAAGATGACGCCGATCTCGCGATAGAGATCTTCCAGGTCGTACTCACGAAGGTCGATTCCATCCAGCAGGATCTGGCCTTCGGTCGGATCGTACAGCCGCGTGATCAACTTGACGATCGTGGTCTTCCCCTGGCCGTTCTCGCCGATCAGGGCCACGCGCTCTCCCGGATGCAGGTGGAAATTCAGGCGATTCACAACCAGGCGTTCACTGCCGGGATACCGGAAAGACACATTGAGGAATTCGAATCCCTGCCGAATGGGCCGGGGCGCCGGCAATGCGTTGGGCTTCGATTGAATCGTCGGCTTCATTTCGAAGAACGCGAGCAGGTCGGTCAGGAACAGGGCCTGATCGGCAATTCCCGACAGAGTCGAGAAAACCTGGGAAATATTGCTGCTGGCCTGCATGATGGCCGTAATAAGGAAGTAAAACGTGCCGATGGTAAGCCTGCCGACCACGGTCCGCCAGATAACGTACGCATAGGCGCCGTAATATCCGCCAGTCGTGATGAATGACAGGATCGAGCCGATGCTGAGCCGGGTTTTGGCGAGTTCAACATCCTGCTCGTAGATGATGTCGGAGAGCGTCGCGAAACGGCTGGTGAAAAATCCAGCGAGGTTGAAGAGCTTGAGTTCTTTGGCAGCTTCCTTGGTTGCCCCAGCCTGCCGCAGGTAATCGAGCTGACGCTTGATGGGAGTCTGACGGAAATTCTTGGCGTAACCAAGGAAAGCGAAGTGCGTCTCTCCGAGGAACGCGGGCACAACCGCGGCGACCAGCAACAGCATAAGCCATGGCGAATAGAACATCACGGCAGCGGAGTATGCGACGGCCGTGATCACCTGCAGCTCCAGCCGGCCAATGGACTGGATCATGACAAGGCGATCCGTGGCCTGAACGCGCGCTCGCTCCAGGCGATCGTAGAAGACCGGGTCTTCGTACGCGGTCAGATCCAGTTCTGAAGCGTGCTTCATCACCTGGATGCTGACGTGGCGCGTGTACTTATTTGCCAGGAGAGCGTCAGAGTAGTCGATTCCCCGGGTCAGGATACTGCTGACGACGGCCAGGCCCGCTTCGGCCGACACCAGCCACCAGAGGCGCTCGGGAACCTGATGCGTTTTGATAGAGTTCGCGACAAGGTCAAAGATCAGCTTGGCAACGAAGGTTAGCCCCAGAGGCAGCAATGCAGCCACAACACGGGAAAGAACCCCGAACAACACCACTCCAGGCCCCGACTCCCATACAATTTTGAGAACAGGGGGGACGTTGCGGAGGGCAGACAGCCTCTCCTGCCAACTGCTCAGAAAGCTGCGTCGATCGGAAGTCAACGTTTCGGCCTTCGGTTTTGCAGAATCATTTCGGCGTCAGAACCCAAAGCCGCCGACTTGCCCCAGCAAGAGGAGTTTCCCGACTATACATCGGAACCCCCTCAGAACGCGTTCTTTGATGAAAAGTCGAGACTTACGGTTGGTCCGTAATGCCGCAGGGGAATGGCGGCTTGATCACTAGTATTTTACAAAACCTGCGAGCTGCATGCCACGTTGAGCTTCGGGGGTCTTCATGAAAGTGTCCCAGACGAAGCCGGTCCGGAGATTCTCGGCCATTACCATAGTAATCCCCGTGTCGATGCCGATTACGTCGTGGTCATACCAGTTCCTGAGGGGGTTAAATGCGTTCACGAAGCCATACTTGCTCCAGGCGGCTCCGTAGTTCTTGCGGATATTCTTGAGCACCCGAAGCGTATTTGCGGGCTGAAATGGCAAGGATCCGCCCGTGGCGCTGGGGACAACCGTCCCGTCGATGGGACCAACAGCAGGGGGCCCTCCCCACACGACATACCCGTTAGGGCCATCGGAGGCAGTGATGCCCCACAGATCCTCGCTGTAGTCCGGGAACTGTTTGCCGAATTCCAGACAGAAACGGCGATGTACTTCAGTGGCTGTGACAGAGTTCTGAAAGTAATCGGCGTATTTGTCGCGTTTTCCACGGAAATCGAACCATGCCTGCGAATACTGATGAACAAACAGCGGCGCGAACGAACCGATATACCGCATCCCGTCGTATTCGAAGGTCAGGCGCTTCCATGCATTCCAGGCATCGGGCTTGAGCGGATGCGCCGTGGATCCAATCCCCAGGAGATACATCATCATCAGTTCGCTGTAATAGTCCCAGCGTGAGGCCAGGAAGCCGATCTCGGGGCTCCAGCCGTGGGAGAGGAGCGAGGTATCTTCAGAGAGCCAGGTCCACTCGACGCGGCTGAAAATGAGATCCGCGAGCTTCACGACCGCGGGATGTCGGAAATGTTGGCGGCAGGTCAGAACACCGCAGAGCAGAATTGCCGTATCGACGGACGAAATCTCGGAGTCCCAGACCCGCTCGCCCGTATTGATGTTGGCCCAGTGGTAGAAGAATCCTCGATGATTCGGCAGCTTCCTCCACAAAAAGTTCAGGGCCGGGAACAAGCGCTCCAAAGCCGCCGATCTGGTCACGAATCCACGCTTCTCGCCGATGCACAAGGCCGTGAGGCCAAAGCCTGTCGCAGCGATGCTGGCCACGACACCCTGTGTGCCACCTCGCAAATCGCAGCGATCCTGGACCATCCCGGTCTTCGGATTCTGTTGCTCCCAGAAGAATTGAAAACTTGCGCTTTCCAGCTCTTGCAGGAACTGGTCGTCTTCCGCGCTGAGCACAAATTGACCCGGCGCCGCCGGCTGATTTGCTGGACTTTGCGGAGAGTTCTGGGACCAGAGGGCCCTTGAAAAAGGGACGGAAAGGCCGGCAGCAAGACCTTGCCGCAAGAGTTCGCGGCGCGACATTTTGTTAGACCGGGATTCTGTCATCCGCGTCGTGATTCCGGCATACTCTGAGCGCTAGACAGCAACATCGAACAGATGCGCTGCCCCAAGAGATAGATGCTGCTTCTCATCCATGAAACAAACGCTCGTTGCTTAAATTACCATCATTCATTAATTTAGACACCGGACGGAAGTACGTTCAGCGTGAGCAAGAAACGCATATTTGCGCTCGGCTTGGTTACCATCGTGCTCGTCGCCATGGCCGCGGGGGTGCTGGCATACCTGCGCTGGCGCAGCCATAGGATCATCGTGCTGCAAGGCGCGATCACGGTCAGGGACACCGACGTGCGCAAGCAGCGCCCGATTGCCGGAGTTCAGGTCACAGCGATCGACAGTCTGCAGATTCAGACGGTGAAGTCCGACTCCTCCGGATTGTTTCTTATCCCGCTGCACGAGGGCACCAAGCGGGGTGAACCGATTACCCTGGAATTCCGCCATCCCGACTATTTTCTGCTCGACCTGCAAGAGTATGTAGGCGACAAGCTCTACGTTGTGCAGATGGTACCCCGGACCGCCACGTCGTCGAAGGAATCTCGACCGGCCACCGCAATCGGGAACGTAACGGTACGCTATTCGGTAAAAACAACCAGCGACGTAAATATCGGAAGCGCGGTGAAGACCTTCCAGGTGGAGAATCAAGGAAATGTGCCGTGCAAAAACCAGCATCCTTGCTCGCCCGACGGAAAGTGGAAGGCTGCCCTGGCCTCTGCAACGCTCGACGCCGGACCGGGCAACGAATTCCGCGACGCGCGAGTGTCGTGCATTGCAGGCCCCTGTCCTTTCACGAAGATTGAATCCGAGCGGTCAACGAAAGGCGGGCAGGTCATCTCGGTTTCCGCGCGCAACTGGTCCGACACAGCGACTTTCTTGTTGGAAGCCGAGGTTTTGCATCCGATGCCGACGAACATCGGGCACGAATTTTACCCTGTAATTTTCGGACGCGAACTGAGCTTTACCCTCCCCGCAGCCGTGGAAGGAGTTACGGTTGTGGCTGATGTGGACCAGCAGAGAATCTTCTTTCCCTTGGGGCCCGATTACCGTCTCAGCTGGGCTAACTGCAGCGCCAGCGAGAATCCCGATCGGACTCGAGTGTTCCGGTGTGAGTTGAAGCCGGGCTTTCAGTTCAAGTGATCAGTTCTACTGCTTATTGCTTCCCGCTCAAGCGCTCGGCATCTGCTTTTTCCCTGCCTGCGTTGGCCGCCTGACCAAGTTTCGCGTAAACCTCAGCCATGGCCTTGTGCGGCTCCGCTTCTCGCGGACGAAGCTTTGCCGCTTCACTCAAGTACTGCAAGGCGAGGGAGTACTGCTGCGCGGCCTGGCCCTTCTCAGCCAGTTTCAGCCCCAACAGGTAGAGCGTGTCGAGAGTCGCAGTATCCTGCGGGTTCAGTTCGTGAGCATGCATCAGCACGTCGTACCCCCGCTCCTCTTTGCCGCTTTTCATGAGTACGGCGCCGTATAGAGCGTTGAGAGGGAACAGATCCGGCCAACGTTTGAGAGCCGCCTCCAGCGGCGGACGCGCATCCTGCAAGCGATTGAGCTGGAAATAGGTCAGCGCGAGGTTGTACTGGACCTGCGGTGAGTGCGGGGAGAGTCCTGCCGCCCTCAGGAACGGCTTTAGAGCCGCTTCGAGATCGCCGTGCTGGGCGTAGATCATCCCTAGCGCCGTAAGTCGATCGGCATCGTCTTCGTGGTAGAGTTTGTCGCAAACAGCATGTGCTTCTTCGCGGGTGCCTTTATCTAATCTCTCTCCGCAAGCCGTTCGCAACTGCGCTTCGGTGTCGTCCTGACGGTGCAGGTCGGATGACGCCTTCAACGCTTTCTCCGCCTCTTGTTCGCGGCCCTGCTTGCGGTACACGAGGCCCAACTGGTACGGAATCCGGGAATCACGCGGATTCGACTGTTGCGCCTCTTTCAGCCACTTCTCGGCATTCGGCAGATCTCCCTGCTTTAGATAGGCGAAGCCCAGATAGTAAGCAGTGTCAGGGAATGGAGGTTTGGACATAGCCGAACTGAAGTTCTTGATGGCCCCCGCAAAGTCGCGGTCGTCGATGTCCAGCCTGCCCAGATAGTAGGAGACGTTCGGGTGATCTCCTGTGGCCTTTCGTACGGCATCAAACTCCCGGCGAGCATCGGCAGATTTATGCTGTTCAAAGAGAGCGACGGCCAGCGGGAATTGTGCACGGAGCACCAGCGAGCGATCGAGAGCAAGGGCGGCACGGAATTCCTCTTCAGCAACCTGGTAGCGGTCCTGTCTCAGCGCATCGTATCCCTTGCCCAGATGGGATTCCGCGCTCTCTGATCCGGACGCTTGTGCCGGGGACGCAGCCTGGCTGAGTGTGCTGCCGGAACTAAGGATTGCTCCTCCCAGCAGGACGATCGTGAATGCATTCGGCCGCATCGGATGCCAAGTCTTGGATTCGAAAGAATTATAGCTGCGCAGCACTGTTCGTTATGGCGTGCCGGCGGCTTTTCGCCATAGGCAGGAGTTCGAGGTGCTCCTGCAGAAAGCTTGCGGGCACGTGTTTAGGACCATCAATATGCGGATCTGGGAATTGGATGGGAAGGCTCGCCCATCTGTAGCTGCTGCAAGATCTGCACACCGGAACTGGTGCCGACCACGTCGGCTCCGGCTGCGAGAAGATCGCGGACCTGCTGGGCGGTTTTGATCCCACCGGAAGCTTTCACATGTACGTGGGGAGGAGCAAGCCGGCGCAGGAAGCACATATCGTCAGGAGTGGCAATGCCAACGGCGCCGCCACTGGCGTTCTTCAGATACAGGGCACCCGCTTCAATGCTGAGACTCACTGCGCGTTGCTTCTGCTCTTCATTCAGCAGCGGAAGTTCAAGCATGATTTTCACCGGCGCGTCCCCGGCAGCGCGCACTACGCCTCGGATGTCGTCGAAGTATTCTTTCTCCATCCCAGAAAGCAGAAATCCGACATTGGGCATGAGATCGATCTCTTGAGCGCCGGCCTCGATCAGATTTTTCGCTTCGCAGGACTTCCCTGCGCTCGTCATGGTCCCGTATGGGAAGTCAACGAAAGAGGCGATGCAGATGCCGGTCCCTTGAAGACGCTCAGCTGTTTTCCTGACCCAAGCCGGAGGGATCATCGCCGCATTGAAGCGGTACTTGAGACATTCGTCGATATGACGCGCCCACCGTGATTCGGTCAGCACGTTGGAAATGAGCGTGTGCTGAATCCGCGAGGCGAGATACGCAGCGTCGGAAGGACTGGCTTTCTGGTTATTCGAAGATTCGGTCAGAGACACGCTGCTCGCTGCTCCTTGTTCGGATGAGACTACTTTTGAACTGCCGGAGTCAATCTGTTGCTGAGCCACATCGGGGCCTCGACTTCATGCGCCCGGCAGAACTCGAGGACTTCCCCGCTCCGGGGCAAAGACGGGATCACTCCCTCTTTCGTAACGGCCATGGCTCCGGTGATAATCGCGAAGCGAATCGCGCTTTCGATGTTTTCGCCGTTGGCCAGAGCCACGGCTAATCCTGCGTTGAAGGAATCTCCGGCCCCGGTCGTATCCACGGAATGAACGTTGATTGCGGGAAACTGCTTCTGCACTGAGGGGCTGAACAGGAAGGCTCCCTTTTCACCCAAGGTCATCACGACCTGCTTCACGCCGCGACTCAGCAGTTCGCGAGCGACCACCTCCGGCGCAACCTCGGTTTCCGGTTCGCGTGCTGCCAAAACACGCGCCTCCTTTTCGTTCGGCGTCAACACATCAATGAGATGGAGAACGGAATCCGGTAACGGGCGCACGGGCGCAGGATTCAAGATTGTGATGGCGCCGGCGCTTCGCCCCATGGCAAGAGCGCATTCGGCGGCTTCCACCGGAATCTCGAGCTGAGTTAGCACCACGGAGGCAGAGCGAAACACCGATCTCGCGGAGGAAATGTCCGCTGGGGCGAGGAGTTCGTTTGCTCCAGGATCGATCACGATTGCGTTATGACCCGTCTCGGCCTCGACGACGATGAATCCCACACCAGTAGGAGCGTCCGAGGTCCGCTGAATGTAGACACAGTCGATACCTTCTTTTCGGTAGAGGCCCAAGGCCATATCGCCGAATGCGTCTTCACCAATTTTGGCCACAAAATCGACGCGCGCTCCAAGCCGGCAGCAGCCGACAGCCTGGTTGGAGCCCTTCCCCCCGAAGTCAACACGATATCCAGTGCCGAGCAGCGTCTCCCCGGATCCAGGAATGCGCGGCGCCTTCATGGTGAGGCCGGTCGCATAACTGCCGACAACCGCGATGTGAGGCGGATTCACAGGGCAATCTCGCAACGAGTAGTGGAGTTTACCAAGTTGTTCGGTTTCATCCTAGCAGTTGAACTATTTTTAGAGCGCATTCGTGACGCTTGATTGCCATCCTTATGACCGCGCCGATACATCTTCTTAAACAAAAAAACACTGGACGCATCTGGCACAAAGTGCGTCAAAGCATCTGCACCCTGATAGAACCCATGAAACCTTTTCAGAACGCCAGAGTGTTTCGGTCCAAATGCGTTTTCGCCCATGTGATGGGGCTTGCGGTCGCGAGCACCCTATGGGCATCGGCTCCGGCCCAGAATCCGAAACCGCCAGAGCCCGCCAAGTCCGCATCCGAAGCGAACTCGACCTCCACGGCGAATCCCCTGCCGCCACTTCAACTCGACGGGAATGTTGCGTTGCATCATCTGAATCAGGTGATCAATTGGTACCGGCATTCCACGACGAATGTCCGGTCGGTAGGGCTGCCCAGCGATGCCATTTATGAAGACAACGCGAAGAACCTCGGCGCACAAGTTGTGAAGTTGGCGTTCCAGTCGGCAAAGGCAGAAAGCGCAATCATCGCCGCGGACCACAAAAACAGCGGGTCCAATCAACCGGGCGAATCCACCCAGGCGCAGCGACTTGCGAAGATACAGGCGAGAACTTCCGCCCAGATTGACCAGCTGCAAGCACAACTTCAGAAAGTGGAAGCAGAACTCCGAAGGGCACCGGCGTCCAAGCGGCTTGGGCTCACCTCCCAACGCGATGCGCTGCAAAGTCAATTGGAATTGCAGAAGGCACTTCTCGACGCGGTGCAGAAGATGTCCGCATTCGTAGTCAGCAATGGAGAGATTGCCGGCGGGCTCGAAGGCGACATTGACCGGCTCGCAAAATCCATACCGGAGGTTCTCGGAACTGAGACCGGACAGAAACCAGTAGCGACTCCCACCACAACGGCGAAACCGACCCTAGCCAACGCAGGCGGACTGATCAGCGAGGCTATTACCCTCTACGACTATATGAGCGCGGTGCACCAGATCGACGCGCTCATCAAGGAAACAAACTCCACACGCGATCTTGCGGACCATTTACGCACTCCGTTTCGGGATGCCTTACGGGCGACGATCCGCCAGAGTCAGGACCTGGCGAATCAAACTCCGGCCACGGACCCGCAACAACTGCAGGCACAACGGCAGACATTTCAGGCACTCACCGAACGCTTCAAACAGCTGGCGACCGCGATGATGCCGCTGAGCCAGGAATTGATCGTACTGGACGATGCCAAAACGAATTTTGATGAGTGGCGCAGCTCCATCGCGCGCGAGTCGCGGTATGTGCTGCGTTCGGTCTTGCTTCGTGTGGGAGGGATTCTACTGGCGCTGGCTTTGATCCTGGTGTTATCGGAGGTCTGGCGGCGCGTGACCTTCCGCTACATTGGCGATCCACGAAGGCGCAGGCAGTTCCTGGTTTTGCGGCGCGTAGTGATCGGGTTCCTGATCGTGATCGTTCTCGTTCTCGGCTTTGTGAGCGAGTTCAGTTCCCTGGCGACATTCGCGGGATTCATCACCGCCGGCATTGCGGTCGGCCTTCAGGCCGTGCTGCTTTCAGTTGCGGCTTACTTCTTCATTATTGGCCGATACGGCATTCGCGTCGGAGACCGCATCAGCGTCGCCGGAATAACCGGAGACGTGGTCGATATCGGGCTGGTCAGGCTCTATCTGATGGAACTGGCCGGCACTGGGTTGGACTTCTATCCCACTGGACGAATTGTCGTCTTCTCGAATTCTGTGCTTTTTCAGACCGGGACGCCGTTGTTCAAGCAGATCCCGGGTACCGAATATTCGTGGCATGAAGTGGTCGTGATGATCACGCCGGGCGGAAATCACAAGCAAGCGGAGGACAAACTTGTCGCTGCGGTCAATTCCGTTTATTCGCAATACCGGCAAGAGATCGAGCGCCAACATGCCGGCATCGAGCGCCGCGTCGATATTCAGGTCCAGATCCCACGTCCGGAAGCGAGGCTCCAGTTTGCGGATGCAGGTTTGGAACTGTTGGTGCGATATCCCGTGGAACTGCGGAGAGCGCCGGACATCGACGAACAGATGACTCGCACCGTGCTGGATCTGGTCAACGCGGATGCGGGCCTCAAGGGTGCAGTTTCGGGCACGCCGAAAATCCGCTCCGCGATCAAAGGCTAGTAGCCACAGGCTGTTTCTAGAGAGAAGGAGCGGCAGCCTGCGCGAGTTGCTTGCGTTCAGCGTCGGCCCTCTGGGCTTCTTTACTTGCCTCCAGCGTCACATCCTTCGTTCCAAGCCCGACGCCGATCTTCTTGAGGAAGGCGTTTGGCGGATTGCCTCCAGCGAAGATCCACACAAAATCGTTCGGGATCTCCTGCCGCGCGCCGTTCACATCAAGAATGACAGACTCTGACGTGAACTCCACCGGATTCGAATTAAAGAGGACCTTCACCTTGCCGGACTTGCTGCACTCTTCAATGCGCTTGGCATTGCGTTCCTTGATGCGGCTGAAGCGTTCGCTTCGATAGGAGAGCGTCACCTGGTTGCCGGACTGGTTCGCCAGGCCCATGGCAGCCTCCACAGCGCTATCGCCGCCGCCGATGACGAGGATCTTCTTGTTGATGTAGTGATCGGCTTCGATCAGCCGGTACATCACTTTGGGCAGGTCTTCGCCCTTCACGCCAAGCTTGCGCGGCTCTCCGGATTTGCCCAGCGCGAGGATGATGGCGCGGGCGCGGTACTGATTGGTCGCAGACATGACGGTGAAGACGCCGTCTTCGCCCTTCTTGATATCTTCCACCTTCTCGCCCGTAGTCACGTTGAAATCTGCGCGATTCAGAATCATGTCCCAGAAGGCGAGCAGGTTCTCTTTCGAAAGCTGCAGTTTCTTGAACTTCCCGTACATCGGGAACTCGACGGGACTGGTCATGACAAGTTTCTGCCGCGGATACTTGGCGACTGTGCCTCCAACTTCGTCCCGCTCGATGGTGAGATAGTTCAGCTTGTGTTCGATCGCCCGCAACGACGCACTTATGCCCGCAGGGCCGGCCCCAATTACGATCAGATCGAACACGCCAGACATTTTCGGCTTCTCTTTGAGCCGGAGCGCGATCGTATCAACGCACTCTCGTCCCTGGTTTACGGCATTCTTGATCAGAGCGAGTCCGCCCAACTCGCCGACGATGAACATGTTGCCCACCGTGGTTTCATATTCCGGGGTCAACTTAGGCATGTCGGCAGCCATGGCTGGGCTTGCCATCACCATCTGGATCGCACCCACGGGACAGGCATCAGCGCATAACCCGTGCCCAATGCACTTGTGGCCATTTACGATGACAGCCTTGCCGCCGATCATTGCGAGGACGTCGCCCTCAGGACACACGCTCGTACAAGTAGCGCATCCGATGCAGTACGCGGTATCGATATGCGGATGTTGTGCCTTGGGACCTTCGGAGAACAGCTTGCCCTTCTCAACCGCCTCGCGTGCCCTGGCTTCCCTCTTCTTGAGGCCCTTGAGATAGATCATCAGGAAGAAGAAGCAGATGATGCCGCCAATACCAAAAGTGATCAGAGTATCCATATACATCTAGAAATAGCCCAGGAAGAATTGCAGCCCGATGTGCAACAGGGCCAATAAGGCAAAAGCATAACTAAACGGCTTATGCACAACGTGCCAGAGATGGAATACCTTCTGCGACCGCGACAAGAAGAGCACCCGCTTTGACAGAGCAGCTTCTTCGGCGGCAGCGCGAATCGCTTTTTCCAGTTCACGGTGACTGGTGGGAAGAAGCCCTCCCAGACTTTTGATCGATTCGCCGAACGACAACGCGCGGCGGCGGAGCCTCGCAACCCCGAACTTACGCACCACGTCGAGAATCATCATGTAAACGATGGCGATCACAATCGGCAGCCTGGAAACGCGATTCGCATCCGGCATGCGCAGGAAGGCACGCAGATCTGCCTCCGGGATCAGATTCTGAGCCGCCAGTTGCTGCGAAAGATTCTCCTGCAATTCCTGCAATTCTTTCATCGAAAGTTCCGCCGTGGTGACCTGGCGCGGAATCTGCGCGTACAGATAACGTCCAACTACGCCGCTGGCCGATACCGCGAACATGATCCAGAAAGCCATGCCGGCGATTCCCTTAAACTTCAGTGTGGAGTGGAATGCGATGATGAAGGGCGCAGTCAGCCCCATCAGTACATGAATATCAAGCCAGTGCCGCGTGAGGCCAAACTGACCGAGCCACGCCCAGTGCTTCCGGATCGGATAAAGGAAAATTCCGACAAACAGCGCCACGCCCATAAATCCGAGATACAGACCAATGGGACCGCTAGGGCGCAGCATATGATGCTTGGGGGAAAAAGGCCGGTCGATGGACGACAGTTTGTAGTAGTCGAAGCCATAGATAAAGATGGCGAGATTCGTCGCAATGGCGAGAACGTAGAGCGAGTAGAGTCGCAACTTGTGGGCTCGGTCTTCGCTGGAGACGCTCTTCGCGCGATCGGTGACTCGGGCTGTGGCTGTCGCACTCATTTGTTGATTACCTGCTCCTCTGTGCTTACTGAGAATTTCTTGTATGCAGTGAACTGGTGCAAGTTACGCCAGTGCTGCCGCGGAGTTTCGACTTCCACGCGGGCCTGGCTCGGGAACCAGTATTCCTGCTTGGAATCGGTGAACTTCACAGGTGCAAAATCGATTTCCGAACTGAGGGCCTTCAGCCCGACATCCTGCAAAGTATCAGCAACTCCTGCCTCAATTTTCGCGATCGAACCGGTTTGCGGATCGATCCATGCTGTGCCCGTCAATTCCAGCGGGTATTCCCTTCCCCGCAGGGCCAGGGCCGCCGGCGATTTCATCCCGGGCACGTGCTGAAACGTGATTTTCTCCAGCATCCGCCCGCCGACCGCCTCTTCCCCCGCCAGGTTGAAAGTGAATGCAGCCGAGTAATACGGGTGGAATACCAGGAAGAGTGTCGCGAATCCATTGCTCAACAACATCGAGGTATTCTTGCGGTCCTTCTTCGCCTCATGGATCGGCAAACGCGATTCTGAAAGGTTCAACTCCCCATTGCTGTTCGTGAGAATCACCAGGTAGTCGTAGGTGGAATCCTCTTTCAGTTCCACCTTGTCGTCCTTGCCGAGTTTTTCCTGACGGACCAGTTCAGTGCACTTCACGTCCGAGAACTGTTCCAGAAAAACGGAAGTCCGATCAGCCGTGCGCCCCAGCAAATCATTCAGTTTCTGTGCTTCTGGCGCACCGTTGCCGGCCGAAGAGAAACAAACGGACGATAGCGCTCCCGCAACTGCAAGCACGCACCATACACGGACGGCGAGTTTCATGGGGGAGATCATTCGCCTTTCCTCCTGTTATCGAACCGGTATCCGATCGAGAACATGATCTGGTCGTAGCTCATGTCCCCGCGGTTCGTGGTGAAGTTGCTCTGCAGGTAATAGTGCGGCCCCAGCGTTGTCTCGATTGTGCCGGTGACAAATCGGCTCCGGTTATTGGTGGTCAGCGTCGAGGCGAAGTTCTGCTGCCCGACCAGAACCTCCAGGCGCAGCCGGTCGCTCATCTGCTTCGACAAAGAGAATGATTCGTAAGAGCCCTTGCCAAATGAGCTGTTGAACCGTGAATAATGCGCATCGGCGCGGAGTCTGATCACCGGCAACCGGTTGAAGGTGATCCCGAACATCTCATTCAAGGAACTCTTCGCATCTCCCGTGCCGCTGCTGCGCCCCAGATTCGTGGATAACCAGATCTGCTTCCAGACTTCCACGCGGCCCCCGGCGCTGAATCCCTGAAAGAGATATTTGTCCAGCAGTCCGGTCCCGACAAGGGTAGTGTCGAAGGTCGGGATATCGCGGAAGTAGTTGTAATTGAGATCCAGCTCAACTCGCGGATGAGGATTCACGCGGAACGTAGTGAAGTTGCGGCCCAGGCCCGGACCAGGCGCGGCGGTTACCGTGTTTCCGCGAGGGCTGTCGAACTGCGCCGATTCGTACAGCGCGATCGTGCGCCCGTAAGACAGCGAATCCTCTAGGAATACGAATGGGCGGTCAATCGCCCAGTTCACCATGCTGACACCGGCTCCGCTGGTCGCCGTGTAGTGAAATCCGTTGTAGTCTCCGCCCTGGAAGTTTATGAACGAGCCGCCGATTACGCGATTCGGGCTGTAGTCCCATGATGTTGGGTCGGGTGTCGAACCTCCGAATATCCCGAGAGTTGCGCCACGACCCAGCCGCTTTCCGAAATATCCGCCATCGATGGTATCGAGGCTCGGCGCCCATGGCAGATACAGTCGGCCAAATCCCGCCACCAGCGTGGAGTTCGGATTATCGTACGTCACGTTCAGGTGGTAGGTGCGGTTGATCAAATTCTGAAGCGTCTGCTGGCTGGCGGCGGAGGCTTTGGTTAGTTCACCGCGCCAATAGCCGCTCAGGTTCCAGTAGGTCCCGCCTATGCGCGTTATATCGCCCCGGAACACCATCCCCACGTTGGAGCTGTTCACGCTGCTCGTGCCATGGCTGAAAGTCTCGATGTCATCAAATCCGATGCGGCCACGAGCGCGGTTGACCGAAGGCAGCGGCGGGCGCGGAACTTCCTGGCGCGCTTCTTCATCCAGCGTGTCTCCTTCGGTGAACGAGATCACCGCCGGGTACTGGCGGGTTGCGCTGAGCGCGCGCTGCTGCACCAGCGCTTCGGCATCGCCCGCCGAAAGGTATGCCAGGTCGCCGACTTTGACCGCGCGCTTCGGAGTGTGAATATCTGTTACTGCGGAGGTCTCGGCCAGGGCCGTGACTTCCAGTTCCGCAACCACTCTGGGGTCCGCCGGGTGGACGCTATCTCCTTGCGTCGCCGGCAGGCCTGAATCTTCGATGTACAACTTCATCCCCTCGGCTAATCCCTGAGAGCGTCCTCCTTCGAGATAAGCGACACCCTCCGCCACATACTTCACCTTGAATACCGTCCGCAGGCTGGGATCGTCAGTGCGCGCAATCAGGGTAGCCGGTTCGGCGGTTGCGGTTGGTGATTCGGATTTCGAAAGCTCAACCGGAACGGATTCCATGGACGCGCCTGATGGCACAGCCGGAGCAGGTACAGTTGCCGAGGTTCCCTCCGATTTTGAATTCGTCGGTGGTTCCGCAGCCACTGCAGGCTGTACGGCGGGAACAGGCGTAATCGCCGGAGCGCCAGCGCTGGCCGGATCTGCGGCCTTCGCAATCTGCGTCTGATCCAATGAACTCCGCCCGGCGGCCGTCGGAGCGGAGAAAGCCGCAGCACTCGGGCTCGGGGGATTGAACGAGGGCTGGACCGGCGGCGGTGGCGGCAGCGATGCCTGCTTCTCTCCCGGGGGCTCGAATGCCGGCCCCGATGTATTCGGCGGAGGCGGAGGCGGAAAATCTTCCGCTGACGTGTCCGGCGGAGGCGGAATCTTTGTGTCGCGATTCTTTCGAAACACTCCAATCAGGCTCCCGGATGACGCGGCCGCGACCGCACCGTGTGACTTCGAGCGCACCTTCTGCACTGCGCCGATCGTGAGAACGATGTGGGTGCCTTCCGCATTGACCACGTAGGGGTGTTCCTGATCGAGATCGATCACGACGCGCGTAATCAGAGGACTCGCGCTGTGCTGCCCCGTGCGCACGCGGCGAACGCCATTGGAATTTACCAGGACACTTTTGGCTTGCTCACTGAAAGTTGTGCCGGGAAAATCAAGCACGATACGGGAAGGGCTATCCGCAGTTTCAATCGAGGGCTTGACCGGAGAACTTAGCGTGATTTCGACGCGGAGATCACTTCCATCGCGCGACGTAGTGACCGTCTGTACCGTGGCGGCATTCTGCGCCGCGGCACAAGACAACAAGAGCAATAGCATTCCTGCATGTTTCTGCACTGCCGTCATTCGTTGTCAACACTCGCTGGCGCTCCGAAGCCGCCTGAGAATTAGCCGTACGCTCTTGTCTAAAGCAACTGCAGGGCCAAACCTATCCGCCACCCTGACCGCTCTTGTGGCACTGGTAACAGTTGATGCTGTTGTAAACATAGCCAGACACGTTTTCGTGCTGGAAGTTCGCCGGATTGTTATTCCCGTGACATCCGGTGCACTGGAAAACGGAGTAATCGTTCGAGTTCGTGTGGCATGTAGCGCAAACGTTATTTGCATTCCCGTGATTCGTTGGGAATGGTGTGTACTGCGTGTGGTTGAACGTCGCGCCCGTCCAGGCTGTGGTGTTGTGGCAGTTCTGGCACGTGGTCGGGAAGAACTGCGGCTGCGCCGAGTGGCCCGGATTGGTGGTGTTGTTGTAATCCGTCTGGTGACAGCCGATGCACGTTGTCGGCAGCGTCGTGTAGTTGTTGTTAACGTGGCAATCCGTGCAGACGCGCGGCGGCACGGTGTGCGACCCCGTCAGCGGGAACGCGGTGTTGTTGTGATTGAAGGTTGAGTCTGTCCAGACCACCGTATCGTGGCAGAGTTCACACGTCGTCGGGAAACCCGCTGCGGCATGGGCCGGATTCGTCGTACCCGTGTAGTCCTTCTGATGGCACGAGTAGCACAGCGTACTGTTCAGCGAATAGTTGTTGTTGACGTGGCAATCGGTGCATTGCCGCGGCGGAACAGTGTGCGATCCCGTCAGGGTAAATCCAGTCGTGGAGTGATCGAACTTGCCATCGGTCCACAAAACCGTGTCGTGGCACTGCTCGCACGTCGTCGGGAATCCCGTATGCGGCACAGGCGTGGTGGCATTGTTGTAATCCGTCTGGTGGCAACTCAGGCACGCCGTGCTGGTGAGGGTGTAGTTGTTGTTGATGTGGCAGTCGGTGCACTGCCGCGGCGGAACCGTGTGCGATCCCGTCAGCGTAAATCCGGTGCTGTTGTGATTGAACGTCGCGTTCAGCCATGAGCTCGTGTTGTGGCACTGATCGCAGCCCTGCGGGAAATTTGCCGTCACGTGATTCGGGTTCGTCGTGCCCTGGTAATCCTTCAGGTGGCAGGTTACGCAGGCCGTGCTGTTCAGGGTGTAGTTGTTGTTCACGTGGCAGTCGGTACACTGGCGCGGCGGAACAGTATGCATTCCGGTCAACGTGAATCCAGTGGTCGAGTGATCGAACTTTCCGTCCGTCCAAGCTACTGTGTCATGGCACTGCTGGCAGGTGGTTGGAAATCCCGTATGCGGCACAGGCGTGGTGGCGTTGTTGTAATCCGTCTGGTGGCAACTCACGCACGTGGTGCTCGTGATGTTGTAGTTGTTATTGACGTGGCAATCGGTACATTGCCGCGGCGGCACGGTGTGCGCACCGGTCAGCGGAAATCCTGACTTGGAATGGTCGAAGGTCGCAGGCTGCCATGCGCTGGTGTTGTGACACATCTCGCAGGTCTGTGCGAACCCACCGGCGACGTGATTCGGATTCGTCGCACCCTGGAAATCTTTCAAGTGGCACGATACGCAAGTCGTGCTCGTCAGGTTGTAATTGTTGTTCACGTGGCAATCGGTACATTGCCGCGGCGGAACCGTATGCGCGCCGGTGAGCGCGAAGTTGACCAGCGAGTGATCGAAGGTTGCCGGCTGCCACGCGACCGTCGTGTGGCATTGCGCGCAATTCGAAGGAAAATTCGCCGCCACGTGGTTCGGATTCGTGGTGCTTTGGAAATCCTTCAGGTGACAGCTAATGCAAGTCGTGCTCGTCAGGTTGTAGTTGTTGTTGACGTGACAGTCGGCACACTGGCGTGGCGGAACCGCGTGTCCCCCGCTAAGCGGAAATCCGACTGAATTGTGGTCGAAGCTCGCGTTCAGCCAGGTATCCGTTCCATGGCAATTCGTGCAGGTCGTTGAGAACCCGGCCTGGGCGTGATTCGGATTCGTCGTTGTCTTGAATTCATTCAGGTGACACGAGACGCACTCGGTCGACATCGTCTGGAACTGGCTTGTGGCTACGCCCTTATGACAGGAGTCGCAATCTACCGCTGCGTGCGCCCCAGTCAGCGGGAACCGGTTATTGTGCTGCTGCACCTGCTGAATCGAAACTTGCCACCCGCGAACCGTGTGACACTGCTCGCAATTTGCTCCGAGCTGGCGCTTGTGAATGTCGGCGTGGCAGTCCTGGCAGCGCTGGCCTACGTTCGAAAATACGGGCTTCACGTGGCACTGCGTGCAGGCCACGGATTGATGCATGCCCCGCAGCGGATACTTTGTCTGGTTATGGTCGAATTCCGGAATCGCGCGGATCGGCTTCCACGCGCTCGCCGTGTGACAGTTCTGGCACGGAACGTTCAGGTTGCCGTGCGGGCTATGCGTGCCGCCAGTAACCTGCGCATGCGCAACTCCCGAAATTCCAGGCAGCGTCAACACCAGGACAGCAACCAGTTTGGATACGGCCCCAGACTCGAACATGTGGTGCCCCAATTTTGATACCCGGCATCAACTGAACATCCAGCAGGATGAATGCGGATGTGCAATTTGCTATCCAATCACCTTATCGGTTTTCCCAGCCTGTGCGAAAGTTACTCAGGTATCACTCGGCGGTTGCTTTCGTCATTGTCCCGATTCCTGCTCCTTAAAACTTCTTGGCTGTAAGCGAAAGTAAGTTATGCGCTATGCCTGCACTTTTTTCACTCAGTGGCGCCGCCCCCAAATGCATTCGCATGCTTCAAGATAAAGATGCCGTGGATTTATCAACCGCTACGCTCAGAGATATACAGGAGCACGACAGAATTGTCCGTACGCAGAAGTTGTACAACTTCACGCAACCGGGTTCATCTGACCCGTTGCTTTTAGACCCAGGTGAGCATGTTTATCGCGACCTCGATGTCTAGCTTTTCTTGGGCACAGGATTCGTCGGACCGTGGCACGTCGCGCAATCCTTCGGAGTAGGCTTGTAGAAGAGTACGGTCTTGGCGCCGACAAACTTCGTCAACTTGTGGCACTCGGCGCAGCGCACGTTCTGGTGCGCGCCACGCAACGGAAATTCCGTTCGCTTCTCGTGGTCGAAAAGCGAAGGCTTCCATTTCATACTGTTGTGACACTCCGCGCAGCGGGTTACGTCCGCTTTTGCGAACTGCTTTCCATGGATGTCCTCGTGGCAGTCCTCGCACTGCGTCGGCGCCGCCTTGAAGTCCACATTCAGGAGATTGGTTTCGAGATTCGGCGGTTTATGGCAATCCACGCAAGCCGTTGCGCGGTGAGCCCCCAACAAAGGAAACTTCGTCTTGGAGTGATCGAATCCGGATAGTTCCTTCCACGACTTAGTGGTGTGGCAAGCTTCGCATCCCGCCGCCTTGCCGTCTGCTCGAACCATCTGCATGCGGTCTCTAAACTGCCCCTTGTGCGGATCGCTGTGACAACTGGTGCAGTTCAGGTTCGTCCAGTGATAGACCACCGCCGGCTTCGGCTGGAATTCCGCAGACTCCTTGTGGCATTCGGCGCATGGAATCGCCAGGTGGCCGCCGGTCAACACAAAACGCGTTTCCTTGTGCTTGGCAAGAGAGAACGTGGAAGGCTTGTACGCTTCGACGTTGTGGCAGCGATCGCAGGCATTGAAGTACGGAGCGGCGGCAAACTGTCCCGCGTGCCGATCGGTATGGCAATCCGTACAGCGCTCGAACTTGATCTTGAACAGCGTGTCCTTGCCCTTCGGGACGTGGCATTGCGTACACTGCAGTCGCGCGTGTCCGCCCTGCAGCGGGTAGGCGGTCAATGCGTGCTCCTTCCCGGTGAAGAGCGAAGGCCTCCACCCTTGCACGTTGTGGCACGAAGAGCACTCGCCGCCATCAGAACGCTTTGCGAACTGGCCATTGTGCTCATCTTTGTGGCAATCCGCACACTTGGCGAATGGAATGGTCTTTTTGAAATCCGCATTGGCGTGGCACTGCCCGCACGCGACCGACGCGTGCTTCCCTTCCAATGGGAACTTTGTCTTGGAATGATCAAAGCGCAGCCCTACTGACTGCAGCGAAACCCTTTTCCATCCGCTCGTGTTGTGGCAAGTCTGGCAACCCTGCGGGAAGCTGCCGCGATGCGGATCCTTGTGGCAATCCGAACACTGATTAAAGGGAATACCGGCGTACTGCGGCTTCCCATCCGCCCCGTTGGTGTGGCACTTGGCGCACTGCACCTGCGCATGCATGCCAGTCAGTGGATAACGCGTTCTGGAGTGATCGAACTGTCCAACGTTCACCGACTTCCAATCCTGGAAGTTGTGGCACGATTGACAATTCGCTCCGAGGCGTCCCTTGTGCTGGTCCTCGTGGCAGGTGAGGCAGGCCGCAGTCAGGCCCAGGAATGTCCGGTTCAGATCTTTGGTTTTGATCGAAGCGCGTTCCTGTGGCGAGATATGCGTTGAGATATGGCACTTGCTGCAGGCCAGTCCCGCGTGCTTGCCTTCCAGCAGATACCCCGTCTCTTTATGATTGAAGGTTCTGGTGTCCCACTTGACGAGCGGGAAATCTTCGCCATTATGCTCGGAGTGGCAGCGAGCGCACTCCTGGCTCGATCCGGCTGGAATGTTGTAGGTGGCGTGCAGCCCTCGATGCGCCGAGATTCGAGCGCCGATTTCGGTGTGACAACTGACGCACTTCAGCGCTGCCTGTCCGCCAAACTTGTGGCAAGTGGCGCAGTTCGTGGATCCATTAAGAGACTGGTGCGGTCGGGAAAGAGGTCCCGGCGAGATCTGCGCATGGGCAGCGACCGAAGAAAAGAAGATAAACAGGCAGACCGCGAACAAATGCACCCGCAGGGTAAAGCCCAACACGCGCGCGTCTGCCCACGTGTGCGGTCTGGCTAATGAAGTTGGATGAAACTGCCCTGGCTCGACCCTTTGGACCTGCACCTCACCCTCGCGAGACAACTTATCGTCCGCTGAGACTGGCGATGCCCGCAGTGTAACGAGCGACCGTCCCAAGAACTAGTGACCAGAGGTACACTCACCAGCACGCCAGATGCCGCGCGCGGCGTGGGCGTGACACCTGAAAGAATTTATGGGAATGAGTTGCGTAGTGCCGTAGGCCCCCAGGGTGCTAAGTACCCGCGGATTTTGAGTCGGCTGTAGAAACTTGGTTCTAATTGAAAATAAAGACCTAACATCGCTCTCACATCCTCTGAAGCGTTCCCTTGCGCAATGCCCGTCTCTTGAGGAGCAAGAAAACACTGGCACGAGAATAAGACCGTGAATGGTGGACCTAATCATCCCACCAACGATCGGAGCAGCAATCGGCTTCATGACGTCCGATCCGATCCCCGTTCCCAGAGTACGGGTGCGAGACTGAGAATTACGGCCGTCACGGTCATCAGTTTCGGGCGTAGTCGTTGCACGGCACCATCCATCGCGGCTTGCCCGGGTACGGACAAACTGCTTGAGAGTCTCTTAGATACATCTGACAGGAGTAAACTTTTCTTATGCGAAAGCGCCTCATCTCTCCGACTCCAGAAACAATTCGAGCCCGCGGAGAAAGCTCCTTGGACGTAGAGCGTATAGCGGTAGTCGAGGTCACGTCGGAGGACGAGAATTTTCCTGTCGAATTGGCATTCACGTCAGGCGATACGCGAGGTTGGCGCGCGGAGACGCCGGGGAATCAAACCATTCGGCTGATCTTCGATCAGCCCCAAAGGCTCAAGCGCATATACCTTGTTTTCGAAGAAAACGAAACGGGACGCACCCAGGAGTTCGTTTTGCAGTGGTCTCCGACTGGCGAAGGCCCGCTCCGAGAGATCGTACGTCAGCAATGGAATTTCAGCCCGCCAGAATCGACACGTGAGGTTGAAGAGTATCGGGTCGACCTTTCAAATGTTACGGTGCTCGAATTGATCATCAAGCCGAATATCGGTGGCGGAGTCGCTCGCGCGTCACTAAAGAGCCTCAGTTTGTCGTGAGTTGCGCTGATCCGTCCGGTTTCTTGACTGTCTCGCCAGCTGTTGAAACTCCCCGCGGGGACCTATCTGGCGGCCGATCCGTTCTCATGTAACTTCGACAATTCGACCTTTCAACATCGACTTCTTTACGACCTTGCACGTTTGCTTTCGCGGATTTGCTCCGTAGTGAACTCCCCTCCGCAAACGCTGCAGCGCCAGCCCGGAGATGTGGCGTGCACGATTGCTGGCACTGGCTGCCGATCCGTGCGCCTGGCTCTCACCAGTTCGCTATTGCACCGTGGACACTGTCGTTGAATCACAAGCCTCCGCAGAAGAAACCTCTCTCTTTGCGCTCTGAAGGATTACCTGCTGGGGTGGACCGTCCGAGCCTCTTCAGCGGTAAGCCGGGAAGGGTCGCAATAGCCATAGCCTTTCAGACAAGCCGCATAATTGCGCTTTTGTTCGGCTTCGGCCAGCACCCTGGCTTCGGGAATAGTCAGTTTTGCGTACTCACAAGTTTCTTCGCCGTTCTTGCAAGCCAAGAGGTTGCGCTGGTGCTCTGAATAGTCTGCTTGCTTTGCCTCCAACGGAGTGAGTTTGGAGTGGTCGCATTCGTTCCAGCCGTTGTTGCAATTCTGCGCGTTGCGCTGGTTTTCCGCGACCATGGCATCCTTGGATTGCGCAGGAGACAACTGGGCGTGATCGCATTGCCCAGAACCGTTCCTGCAATCGGATGCGTTGAGCTCGCGCCTGGCGATGTTCACTTCCGCAGTCTCCGACACAGTCAGTTTAGAGAGATCGCAAGCACCAGTCCCATCTTTGCAGGCAGCAAGATTCCGCTGTTTCCCTGCTGCCGCCATCTCACGGGACTCAGAAGACGTCAGTTTAGATGGGTTGCAAGACTGCATTCCGTCGTTGCAGTCGGTCACATTCCTCTGGTGGTCAGCGACGGCCAACGCAATCGTTTCCGGTTCAGAAAGTTTGGAGCGATCACAAGAATCGTATCCATTTCTGCAGTTCGCGACATTGCGCCCATGAGCCGCGAGGGCTGCATCCGCCAACTGCGCCGCGCTCAACTTGGATGGATCGCAGGATTCGCGGCCCGTCTTGCAGGCGTCCAGATTTTGCGCGACGTCAGACGACTGAGCAAACGCCAGAATCGGCCAGAGGCAGAGACTAAGACAACCTACGCGAGCCCAAAGATGTTTCCGAAGAATAGTTTCCATGTTTTTCGCCTGTGAAAAATTCGTTCCACCAGCTAAATGTTTGTTGATCTGGCCGGAACCAGCATGCGCTCCGGCCAGTCGACAAATCCTCCCCGCCGACAGTTTCCTCTTACAGCTACTTCGTGTCTTCTTTTGCTTCGGCAATCTTTGCCTGTTGACCTGCCTCTGAAACGGCCTTCAAGAATGCATCAGCGCTGTGGGGAGTCGTGGCTTTCCCCGAGAGGATATTGCGGAACATCATGTGCTTGCCGTAGATCGCATGAGTCGAGTCGTTATCCTGCTCCACCACTGCACCCTCCAACGTCAGGCCAGCGAAAACGCCCTTGGGGCGGACTTAGTTCAGAGGACCTGAAAGAGAGAGGAGGTGCTCGTCTCTGTAATCATGATCGCTCAGGCAGAAAGCGATAGCTGGTCTGAATTGCTCAGTTCTCAACGGGGCAGATCAACGTCTCTGCAGCCGCTGATTGAAGAATTAGTGTACATGTGAGCAATCCTGCACAGAATCCAAGGCCTTGCGCTGTCATCGTTGTAGTTGTCGGAGATTAGCGCAATTAGCCGAGACTCCCGCAAAGGTGAAATCGAATGGAACCGTATCGTCCTCCCCTCCGCCGGCGCCTCGCGTCCTTGCGAGAATTCCTTGGAAAGCTGCTGACAATCTCTAAGCCGCCGAGCCAAGAAGTTCGATCACAAAGAATGTGTCCGTTTTGCGGGCTGATCACGCCAACAGCCAGGCGAGTTTGTCTCGAATGCGGGAAGTCGCTTAGTGCCGCTTCCCTTGAGAGGATAGAAGCAAAACAAGGGTAGACGGAGGAGATTGGTCTGATCAGAAGCCATCGCCCCAATCGATAATGATTCCCCGCATTCTTGGTCCGATGGCCTGCAGGCCTGAGCAATTGTGACCAGATATCGGAACCACAAGGGCTTAACATTGCGCATTGACTCTTGATCTCCGAGGAACCCCACAATGAGGAAACAATACCTTCACCTCTCCGCATACCCGTGTGACGCTTGCGCCGGCCCCGTCGTCGCTGGCGCGCTGGGTGTGCGCGAGAATGAAATATCGAAAGAAACCGATCTCCGGCAAGTGGGAGCGATCTGTCTCTCGTGCGGACATCGGCAGTCTGCGGCGACCGAGCCGGCGCGCACCCGTCACTTGATGCCGATGGAGTGGGCACCCGCGGATATAGTCCAGGCTTCTCGCCTGACAAGCGCTTTTGTGGAAGTGCCCAATCTCGCAGAACGGCATTGAATCGGCCAATGAAAACAGCTAAAGGCTCGAACTGAGCTATCTTGCTCAGACCCTGACCTCTCGAAGCTGAGAAGGTCTCTATCAGAACATTTGCAGACGAGACCGGGTTCCCAGTACGTCTCCGGCCGGAAAATCACCACTCTCCATTCGCGCAGCGGGCAGCACCACAGCATCACCGGGGACGTGAAGGATCATCGGGTAAAAGGAACCACGTTGAGGGTCAGCCCTCTATTCGTTCGCTTTGTTTGCTCGCAGTAGCGGCGGCCTTTAACACTAAGACTTCAGAGGACCAGGATGACAGAAAACCCAAGTATCACCATGATTGGAACCGTAGAAAAGATCATAAAACCCCGCGTTCCGAGTGAACCCGAAAGGGCGCAGATTGCCGTCGAAGGAGCCGACCACCTTTACAAGGAACTCCGTATCGAAAATACACTTACCGATGCCAGAGGCAATGAAGTCCAACTCAAGGTGGGAGCCAAACTGGAGTTGACAGTCGAGGCCGACGCGAAAGATGTAACCAGAAAGGTCGATAACGACGGTCTGACGAAGGTAGATTTATAGACTGGGAATCCTCGACTTTTTCGAGGGTGCCCTCATTTGATTTTAGTCGTGAAGAACCACATTGAGCAGTGAGCTGTGAACTTGCAGAGCGCCCTCCGAGCCACCGGCGTAGTGAATGAAGCCCAGCTTCCGGAATCGGTTCATAAAAAAGCTGACACGGGAACGAGTCGTCCCGACCATCTCAGCCAGCGTTTCCTGGCTGATCTTGGGAACCACGGTTTCGGGGATGCCCTCCTTGCCGAAGTGAGCGAGCAAGAGCAACACGCGGGCCAGGCGCTTTTCGCTGGAGTTGAAAAGTTGGTCGACAAGATCCTCTTCGTAACGTATATTCCGCGCCAGCAAATAGGCCACGAACATTTCAGACAGCGCGGGCTCACGATGAAGAGCGTCCATCATGGTCTTCTTCTCTACGCGGAGAATCTCGCAATCTGTCATTGCCGCGGCTGAGCCCATTCTTAACAGCTGGCCCGCCAAGCGCCCCCTCCCCGAAGAAGTTCCCTTGGTTAACGATCGCAATTGTTGCTTCTTTGCCGATCTTCGACACAACGGTGAGCCTCACTTTGCCTTTTTGCACGTAAAAAATGGCATCGGCCTCATCCCCTTGCGCAAAAATTGTCTGCTTCTTGAGAACCGCGAGAATCTTCCTGCCGTCGCCGATGGTTGCGAGAAACACATCGGGGTCGAATCCACCGTTCTTCTTGGCTGCTATCGAGGGAGGCATCTTCAACAAGTATAGTCCGCGGATGGAACAGCAACTGCACAAATCGCCAATACTCTCACTTCTGGAACGATCCAAACTTATATCGCGACCCTCAAATAAGAGTGGTCACTTTTGAGCAGTTTCTTGGCTGCTAGTCGGTCCATCATTGATAACAGAGCAACGGAGAGACAACGATTCATGCCCCAAACCCTAAAAGTCGGCACGATTCTGATGAAGATGAAAGAGTGGGTCGGAGTGCCTCATTGTCCGGGGCTGGAAACTGAACCCTGCTTCGGGGAGTGGAGCGTGGTTAAGGTTCCGGATGCATTCGCTCTCGATCGCACGATCCATGCGGCAGGATGGAACTTCTTTTTCATGGCTACGGAAGTCAAGGCAATGTGTTTCGGGTTTCTTGGGGAAGAGAAGATACAGAGCGCGTTGAAGCGGATCTTGGCAAAGGTCAATCCGCAGCACTTCAATGGTCTTGAGGTCACGAAAATCGCTGCCCGGCGTTTCCTTGGCGTGCCCTACGTGACCGTTTCGGCGCATTCTCGACATCATGCAACAGAGCTGCAATCTAGACAGCTCCGAAGCGCGGCGTACCTCTCAGAATGACGCTGCGTGGGCAAGAGGTTAAGGGCAACTTGGTACTGCGGGAGTGACGATGAAATCTGAAGTAAATCAAAGTCTGGAGCGAACCCTTGAGTATGCCGTTATTGTGTCCTGGGCAGATTTGATACATGAAGCCCAAACCGGCTTGATTCACATTGAGTACGGCTTTGCTCCAACTGGCACATTGGATTATCTGAAGATCTGGTCATCCCTGACCCGGGGCCACTGGCTGCTGGCTTGTGAGTACTGGATGTCAGAGTCCACCTTCCACGGCGCGGGCGTCCGGTTCGACAATGGATACGAATCGGAAAGCCTGTCGAACATTCTGGAACGCGTGATGCAACACCAGACCGTCTTTGTGCTTCCCGAGAACATGGGTCGACAGGGACTGCTTCAGATTCCCACATCCCACCGAAGAAGACCGCTTGGCGGCTGGCGAGTGGATTCGCGACGCCTTCGATCGTCTCGGTTCAGCTTTGGCCGAACCCGCTCTGGCCTGATTCCTCCGAACTGACTTCCGAACCGGCTAGACGGCGATCCCGATGTGGCTCTGTGCGGGGGAGGCCCGTGCTCAGTTCGCACTTTTCTCCGGGCTTTGCGCCGCACGTGGGGCAACGAACCGACATGGCCGGTTTCTTTGTGGTTTTCATGGCTTACACAATGGACCGTTGCGCCCCAATAAAATGGTCAATAGTGACCAGTCCGTAACTCCATTTTCGTTAAATAATTGCGCAGAGAAATTCCAACCAGCGCTGGTGTTGTTCTTTGGCCATCCAGCAATTGGCCCCATATTTCATATGCCACTTTTCATCGAGTCACGGACACAATGTCGCTACCGAATACCTTAGTACCGAAGGCCCTTTTGGAAGTTGTCAGGTCGCGCTCCCTTATCCGCGAGGAGGCGATACCATCTCGCGTCCGATCGCACTCAAAGGGATCTCTGCCGAGTCGAATCGCAGTGATCGGGAACTATCTTCCGCGGCATTGCGGAATCGCCACGTTCACCACCGACCTGTGCAGCGCGATTTCCGCAGAGTATGGGACCGCTCGGCTGTTGGCGCTTCCGGTAAACGACACCGATGAGGGGTATGACTACCCTTCGCGCGTGCGATGGTCGCTGGCCCAGGACGACGTGAGATCGTATAAAGAAGCGGCTGACTTCCTGAACTTCAACAACATCGACATGGTGTGCCTGCAGCACGAGTATGGAATCTTCGGTGGTCCAGCCGGGAGCCATATCCTGCATCTGCTGCGTGGCCTGAAGATGCCCGTCGTGACAACGCTGCATACGGTTCTGCGCGAGCCCGACCCGAACCAGTTGATGGTCATGGAAGAGATAGCCGAACTCTCCGACCGCCTCATTGTCATGAGCCAGTTGTCGTCCCAGTTCCTGCAAGAAATCTTTAAGGTGCCCGGCAGCAAGATCGACATGGTGCCGCATGGAGTTCCCGACCTGCCATTTCTGGACCCCAACTTCTACAAGGATCGTTTTGGCGTCGAAGGAAAAGCAGTTCTGCTCACGTTCGGCCTGCTCTCACCGAACAAAGGAATCGAGAACGTAATTCAGGCGTTGCCGCAGATTCTTTCCAAGCACAAGAATGTTGCGTACATCGTCGCAGGCGCGACTCATCCTCACATCCTGCGCCGCGAGGGAGACAAGTATCGAGCCAGTTTGCAGGCCTTGGCGAAAGACATAGGAGTGGAATCGCAGGTGATCTTCCACAACCGCTTCGTCAGCCCCGAAGAAATGGTTCGAATTCATTGGCGCCGCCGACATCTATATCACTCCCTATCGCCACGAAGCTCAGGTGGTTTCCGGAACGCTCGCCTATGCGCTGGGTGCGGGCAAGGCGATCATCTCGACTCCGTATTGGCACGCGATCGAGTTGCTGGATGACCGCAGGGGCGCGCTGGTCCCATTCCAGAATCCCGACGCGATTGCGCATAAGACGATCGAACTCCTGGACACTCCTGCGATTCGTCACGCCATGCGGAAGCGCGCTTACCTGTTCGCGCGGGAGATGGTATGGAAGCGAGTGGCGCAAGGTTACATGGAAAGTTTTGCGCGGGTCCGGAGTGACCGCATGGAATGCTCCAAAAGTACAGTTCGCCGCCAGAATGATTCCCAAGTCGTTGGATCAGTTACCGGAATTGAAGCTAAATCACCTGCATCGTCTGACCGACGACACCGGATTGCTGCAGCACTCGATCTTCACGATCCCGAACCGCCGAGAGGGATACACCACGGACGACAATGCGCGCGCGCTCATTTTTGCGGTGCTGCTGGGGCAAACGGAAAAGCATCTTTCTGGAAAGGTCAATCCATCTACGGAAACGTCAGCTCTCTGTTACTCAGCATTCCTGGAGCATGCCTTCAACGCAGCGAAGGGTAGATTCAGGAATTTCCTTCGCTATGATCGTCGGTGGAACGAACCTATCGGTTCCGAAGACTCCCATGGACGCGCCCTGTGGGCCCTTGGAACGGTTTTGGGTCGATCCCAAGATCAAGGACTCAGGGGCGCAGCCGGGCGACTGTTTGAATTCTCTCTTCCCGCGGCGGTGGAGTTTAGCAGTCCGCGAGCCTGGGCATACACGCTGCTCGGAATTCAAGAATACCTCGATTCGTATCCGGGAGATCGCGATGCGCAGAAGGTCCGATCCTCCCTCAGCCGCCGACTGCTCGAAATGTACGAGTCGATCCGGCGACCGGATTGGAAATGGTTTGAGAACGTTCTGGCTTATGGCAATGCGAGATTGCCCCAAGCCCTGCTGCTGGTAGGCTCAGCTTGCTCGGATGACCGCATGGTTTCTGCCGGCCTCGAATCGCTAGATTGGCTATCAACCGAGCAACACTGCGAGATTAATCGCCACTTTGTTCCGATCGGTTCGCAAGGTTTCTATCGCCAGGATGGTGAGAAGTCTCGCTTCGATCAGCAACCGCTGGAGGCCGCCGGCGCCGTCTCTGCGTGCCTGCAAGCATACCGTGTTACTGGCGATAGCCGATGGCGCGGCGAAGCTTGGTCGGCTTTCAACTGGTTCCTCGGCGACAACGATCTGCAATTACCTCTCTACGACTCCGTCACCGGCGGCTGCCGCGACGGTCTGCACCCCGACCGCGCCAATGAAAACCAGGGAGCAGAGTCAACGCTGTCGTTCTTGATGGCACTCCTCGAAATGCGCTCGCTGCAAGAGCCAGAACAAAAGGAAATCCTTTCATGACCGTACCCGCAGAAAAGCAGGTAAGCCTGCTGAGTACTCGCTTCGAACCGCTACTTCATCGTCATCCCACGAACCCGATCCTGACGAGTAAGGACTGGCCCTATCCGATTAATAGCGTCTTCAATGCGGGCGCAACACTCCTTGCAGACGGAACCACTCTGCTGCTTTGCCGCGTGGAAGATCGACGGGGCCTATCGCATCTCTGCGCCGCGCGATCTCCCAACGGAGTCGATGGATGGCAGATCGACAGTGAGCCCACATTGATGTCCGACTACAAGAACTATCCGGAGGAAATCTGGGGCATTGAGGATCCTCGCATCACGTTCGTTCCCGAACTGCAGAAATACGTGGTCACTTACACGTCCTATTCGCGAGGCGGCCCCGGCGTGTCGCTAGCTCTAACCAAAGACTTCCGCACCTTCGAACGCTACGGCGTGATTATGCCGCCTGATGACAAAGACTCGGCACTTCTGCCTCGGCGAATCGACGGATGCTGGGCGCTAATTCATCGACCCATGACCACGCTCGGGTCGCACATGTGGATTTCCTATTCACCTGATCTGCGCTATTGGGGCCGCCATAGACTCATGCTGGAAGCTCGCCGCGGGGCCTGGTGGGATGCCAACAAAATCGGATTATCGCCGCCGCCAATCGAGACGTCCAGAGGATGGCTGGTGTTCTACCACGGAGTAAGACACACGCCTTCGGGCTGTCTGTATCGTTTGGGCTTGGCCCTGTTCGACTTGGAGAATCCTGAAAAATGCCTCCTCCGAGGAGATTCGTGGATTTTCGGGCCAGAAGCGGAGTACGAGCGCCACGGCGACGTGGATGACGTCGTGTTCCCATGCGGATACACGATGGACGCCGACGGTGACACCCTCAACATTTATTACGGAGCAGCGGATTGCGCGATTGCCCTGGCTCGGGCCAGCGTTCACTCGCTACTCGAATGGTTGGACGCCAATGGAAGTTGCGAGCGGCGCCAGCGAGCGCGGGACTGATGAAACTGCTGCTCAACCTTTTCCAGTTCATCTTCGGCTGCCGGCACCGACATGTCAGCCGCGTGTTCACGATCAAACGCCGTACCTACAAGGTCTGCTTCGACTGTGGACGGGAATTTGACTTGCCTGGCCCTCAAGCCCCAATACGGCCTGACGCTCCTCCAGGCATCCGTTTGGAAATAAATCGATGAATCCTCATTACGTGCGCTGACGCCCCGTCGTTTGATCGGTCTTGGCTGCACTTCATGTGAGCTATCTTGCTCAGACGCACTATCCCACATCTGTCATTCTTAATTATCTTCTGAGTGTGTAGATGGAGCCGCGAGGCTGAATCGCAGCTCTTACCTTGAGGTCGCCGGCGTGGCGGCCACATCCAGCGAATCAGCACTGTTCATCCGTGCGGCTGCCGCCAAACCCTGCGGGGGAGCACGATTCGACCCTAAAAGTTACGAACAATCGAAGTCAGGGCCTACACCTCCTTATAGATAGGGGGTGTTAGCCCGCGACACTTAGCTCGCGAAACAAGGAAGGTCGTTAACAACATGCCTTTAATTCAACTCCTGGAAGTTCTCGTCGTGGTGGGTGTCCTGCTGTGGCTGGTGAACCGATTCATCCCCATGCAAGGATCCATCAAGTCAATCCTCAACGGCGTTGTGGTCATCGCCGTGGTGTTGTGGCTTTTGAACATATTCGGGCTCTTTCACTCGTTGTCCCGGATCCACGTCGGAACTTTGCTGATCCCGTAGAGCAGGTCAGCCGTAACGCTGAAGACGCCACACAAATCTATCAACCAGATGCAGCAGGTCTCTGCCGCAAGGAGTCATCTTGAAATCGAGGCTGATATTAGCAGTAGGAATCTCCCTCAGTTTGAGCGCATTTGCTCAAACCAGTTCTCAAAACCTAAGCGTCGAACCGATGAGTAAGACACCCACCTTCCGGGTAACCGTGATTAGTCGCAGCGTGCGGGCCGTCAACTACCAGCACCGCAGCGGAAGTTCGAAGCTGGATTTCGCGGGCACGGACCTTATGCCTTCGGCGAACGGCCAAGCCAAAGTAGAGAGCAAGAAGGGCTACACCGAAATCGAAGTGGAATTTGGCAATCTGCAGAACCCGAAGACGTTCGGCAATGAGTATCTAACCTACGTTCTGTGGGCGATTTCACCCGAAGGACGTGCCGTGAACCTGGGCGAGGTCCTGCTCGGCGGCAATCATCGCAGCAAGCTTGACGTGACCACCGACCTTCAGGCTTTCGCTCTGATTGTCACTGCGGAACCTTACTATGCGGTTCGCCAGCCCAGCAACGTGGTGATTCTCGAGAATGTGGTTCGCGAGGAAACTAAGGGAACGACCGAGGCGGTGAACGCAAAGTACGAATTGATGGAACGGGGTGGCTATATTCCCACCGGCTATAAGTTCGACCCCGTGGTTCTGAACGCGAAGTTGCCCTTGGAATTCTTCGAAGCGAGAAATGCCCTACGTATCGCTCAATCCGAAGAGGCCGAACAGTACGCATCGGACAGTTATCAGCATGCCGTTAAGCTGATGGACAGTGCGGATGCCTACGCTACCAATAAGCATATCGACAAGAAGTCGCTGATTGCTGTTTCTCGTGAAGCAGTACAGACTGCGGAAGACGCGCGCGCTATCGCAGTCAAGAAGATGGACGACGTTCGTCTGGCGAATGAACGGCAGGATTCAATGGACGCGCAGGCGAAATCGTTGGCCGAGGCCGATGAGGCAACGCGGCGCAAGGAGCAGGCAGAGTCCGACACGGCAAAAGCTCAAGCTGCCACGGCCCAGGCGGAATCTGACACGGTGAATGCTCAAGCCGCCAACGCTCAGGCCCAGTCTGATGCAGCCAAAGCGCACAATGACGCTGTGGAGGCACAGGCTGCAACCGCGAAGGCCCAATCCGACATGGCAGCCAGCCAGGCTTCCTCCGCAACGGCGCTCTCCGCCCAGGCCGACGCGGCAACGCGGCGCGAAGAGCAGGCTCAGTCCGATACGGCAAGAGCTCAAGCTGCCAAAGCCCGGGCCGAATCTGACACGGTGAATGCTCAAGCCGCCAATGCTCAGGCCCAGTCTGATGCAGCCAAAGCACGCAATGACGCTGCGGACGCACAGGCTGCAACCGCCAGGACCCAATCCGACATGGCGGCCAGCCAGGCTTCCTCTGCAACCGCGCTCTCCGCAGCGCGAGCAGATGCCGACCAATCGCGGGCGGCTACGCTGAAAGCACAGCAGGCCGCGCAACAAGCGGAGACTGACAAGGTAGCGATCCGCGCGAAGCTGTCCGAGCAGCTGAATTCCATTCTTCAGACTCGCGACACGGCACGCGGCCTTATCGTCAGCATGTCCGATGTTCTGTTTGATACCGGGAAGTACTCCTTGAAGCCGGGAGCGCGAGAGAAGTTGGCGAAGGTCGCTGGCATTCTGCTCTCGTATCCTGGCCTGAATATCGAAGTTGGCGGCTACACGGACAACATGGGCGGCAATGCCATGAACCAAACGCTGTCGGAGAATCGTGCCGGCTCTGTGCGCGACTATCTTGTGGAACAAGGAGTATCGTCGAATTCGGTGTCGGCTAGAGGTTTCGGAAACACCTTGCCGGTGTCCTCCAACAATAACTCCGCGGGCCGGCAGCAGAATCGCCGAGTGGAACTTCTCGTTTCGGGCGAAGCCATTGGTAAGCCTGTCAACGCGACCACCGGAAGCTTGCGGTAAGGCAGGAATAACAGCAATTCAATCAGGCGAACGCCACTGCTTTTCAGCAGTGGCGTTCATGCTTGCGGGCGGTTTTGAAGCGCCGACCTTTTGATAGCTGCTTACAATTGGGGATACAGGATCTTAATCCGCTGCCTCTGTTACAAATCATGTCGCGCGCTGAACTGCCATCATTCAGGCTGCTTATTCTGTGGGCGCAGGTGGTGCCGGGAGGGGAGTCGAACCCCCAAGACCCGAAGGTCGGCAGATTTTGAGTCCGCTGCGCCTGCCTTCAGGGCCCGCGATCCGATCGATTCAGTGGCCTGATCGTACTCAGTGTGGGAAGGATGCTCGACTTTGGACTAGACGGCTAGGGAACTGCCAATCCCTTTGCGAATTCGTGTGAAGCCGACAGAGGGCCGCTAAGTGATGCTCGTAAGTGTTCATCGAAGAGATCTGCTCCGCCCCATAGAATAGCTGGAGATGAGGGATGACCATTCTGCCTGCGATCCTAAGCCCGTGCGCCTGAGTCCATGAAAGCAAGAATCTACCCTGACCCTAAACCTTATGCCGAGAACGTGCGGCTCGTCATCTTGGACCTGGACGCCTTTCTTTACCCTTACGACCAGGCATATCGAAATGCCGTCCTGCGAGCCTGGCGGGCGATAAGAAAGGAATACGGCCTTCCCATCTTCCGAAGGAAGGTAGCGCAAAAATTGATTGAAGAGGCAAAAGAGGAAGCGAATGAGAATCCGGATGACGCTTTATGCCAGCACATCGCCGAACTGGCGCGACGCCTGGAGAGCCGGAGCCTGCCCGGCGCCTCCCTGATCGGCATGCTGGAAACCTACTATCGCAAGGCGAGGGCAGCGCGTGCGGAAAAAAACATTCAGCATGATCAGCCCCTGGATCCACCTTACAAAGACATGATCGCTATGGCCTTCAATCTGAGGCTGCTTCGGGACCAAAAGAGCAGGAAAGGGACCCGGCTCACACGCCGCGAACTGCAAGAAAAAATCCTGCCAGGAGAAAAGGGGATTACGCGGCTGTGGAATAGGCACATGGGCTCAGGGTTCCTGCGCGCCGATGCCGGACTGGCGAACAAGATACTACGGCTGACGAAAAGCGGGGTTGTGGTGGCAGTGCTCACGCATTCGTTCAAGCAGGGAGAGGGGGAAGCGATGGAAAAGTTGGCAAAGCTGGGTCTCAAAGGGGTGATTCCCGAGCAGAATATTTTTGGGCTGGAAGAGATTTCTCCCTATAAAAAGGGTGAGCATCCGGAGGTCTTTGAGAAAGCGCTGGCGGCTATAAACAACATGCGCGACCCTGCGGACCCGATTAGGCCCTTCGAAACAATCATGGCAGAAGATACGATCGGCAACCTGCCGGGTGCAAAGAAAGCGGGCATGCAAACCGTGTGGGTGCCACGCAGGAAGAAAGACATGCCGGCGCATCCGTCACAGAAGCTGCGGAAAAAACTCGCTTCCGTCGATCATATCTACGCTACACCCCATGAGTTCCTGGATGCACTGGATGCTACGATCCGTGCTTGCAGAGAAAGTCTGTAAAGCGCTGATGTTCTCATTCCGGAAGCGGGCATTCATCGATTCCGCGACTGGACGTCCATCTGGCTTTCCCCCTTTCGCAACCCGGCGGGCCACCAGTTCCAATCACCTGCAATGCGAAGGAGCGCGGGACCGATCACGATACGGACGAGTGTGGCATCAATCAACACCGCGACCGCCAACGTAAATCCGATCATCTTGACCACCAGGAAACTTCCGAAAGTGAACGCCGCAAACACCACGATCATGATCGCGGCGGCGCTTGTTATCAGGCCCGCGGTTCTGGCCATTCCCTCGGGGATCGCATCCATTTCACTCAGCCCGCTCCTCCTGGCTTCAAGAACCCGTGCAACCAGAAATACCTCGTAGTCCATGCTTAATCCGAAGACGATGGCAAAGGTGACGATCGGAACCAGAGGAAACACGCTACCGGTTCCCTTAGGAACTCCCAGGAACCTGCTTCCATGTCCGTTTTGGAATACGAAAACCAATGCTCCGAAAGACGCCGCGACTGAGACCAGGTTGAGGACAATGGCCTTCAGGGCGGCAAAGAACGATCGGAACCCACAGAGTAGCGCAAACAGCGTCCCCCCGACGACCAGCGCTGTTACCGGCAGAAAGTGGTTCCGGATAATCGTTTCGTAATCAGCGTTGAGTGCTGGAATGCCTCCAACCAGAAGAGTTGCGCCGGGTACTCCGGTTAAAGCTCGCGCGCCGGTCTTGCGGAGTTCCCGCACCCAGTTGACCTGGTCGCGCAGGGAGACCGAACTCGCGGGTAAAACTTCAAGCAAGGCCGCTCGTCCGTCGCTACTCAGGAACGTTCGGCGCGTCTCCCGCGACAGTTGAGGAAGGTTCGCACGGTTGCTCTCGGCAATCGAAGTAATAGAAATCACGCGGCCAGACCGAGGGTCGCTCGCAAGGTGCTTGGTGAGTCGATCCAGCACATTCCACTCCGCATCTGTTTGCGCGATGGAATCTGTTGGAAGGTCGACAATAACACGAATCGATTCAACGACGCCCTCCCGATCCATCTGCCGAAGGGTGTGGAGCGCATGGACAGATTCCGCCGCGGGAGGAAGCCAGTCGCCTTGGGGGATGCTGGTATCGAGTTGTCGGACCTGCCAGGCAAGCAGAAGCAGAGGAGCGCCTGCCACGAACAGGGCAAGCCAGGGATGCGCGACAATCGCCTTTCCCCATTTTCGCCAGCGATTTCCCGTACGCTCGGCGCGACGTGCGTCCAGCTTTGGAGTAAAGGGCATTCGGCCAATATCTATCCGCCGACCGAGCAACGCCAGCACTGCCGGAACCAGCGTATTTGTCAGCAACACACTGATTCCCGCCACCAGGAATCCCGCGATGCCGATGGAACGGATTTCGCTGATCGGAACCGTCAACAGAGCCAGGAATCCGATGGCCACCGTCGAAGCTGAAATCAAGAGCGTGCGACCTGCCTGACGTGCCGCGATGACCGACGCCGCGCGTCCGTCGGACCCGGCGGAAATCGCTTCGCGGAAGCGACTGACCATGAGAAGCGCATAGTCGACTCCTAAACCCAGGCCCAGCATGGTGGCCAAATTCTGAACCAGAATTGATAAATGCCAGCGCTGGGCCAGAAATCCGGCAATCGCCAGAGTGGTAGCGATGGCAAGCTGGCCAACCGCCAGCGGAATCACGGCAGCCATCAGGCTTCCGAATGCCACCAGCAGAAGTACGAGAGTCGCGGGGATCACCAGAGTTTCGCCGCGTTGTACGTCGTCGGCGCTCGCTTTTCGAATATCGAAATTCAGTGGTATCTCGCCGGTCAGTTCGAGGTTCGTCCTTGGATAGCGACTCCGCAGTTGATTTGCCAGCGAGTTTGCCAACTGGTGGAGATTCGGAACCAGCGACTCGACGGGACCGTTGGCCGATGAGAGTCCCACGAGTACAAACGTTCCCCCTCCACGGCCCAGAAAGATCGGATCGCGCAACTCGAGATAGGACACCACGCCCGAAACGCCGGGTTGCTCTCTCAGTCCCGTCACGATGGGTTCTAAGGCTTGCTGACCTTCCTCGGAATCCACTGATGGGAGTCCCTGGATCACCAAGACCACACGGTCCACGAACGGCGACCGAAAACGAGTGGCCAATTCCTGCTGAACCGTTGCAGCCTGGCTTCCCTCGACACGGGTGGCGGTCTCGAGGTAGCGCTCAGCGTGAAAAGAGAATGGGAGAAGTGCGACCGTTGCTGCGAGGACGATCCCGGAGATCCAAAAACGCCGTATCTGCATCGCACTCATCATGTCATAACAAGAGCGTCGTCACGGAAACTTTCCGCGAGCATACACTCGCGCTGGAATGACAAAAGTAGCTATATAAATCTGCTAAACTTTTCCCATCGGCTTCGGAAGATCAACTCGCACTCTGCTGTTTTTCGGACTGACGCTCGGGCTGCTCGCCGTCGTCCCAGCTGCCGTGACCCAATCTGGAGTGTCAGACCCGCGCATTGGCGTCTGGACCCTCGTCTCCGCGGAGTCAAGCCTGAATCCTCCGAACCGGCTTTCCATTACACGTTCGCAAGACGGGCCACATGTAGTCATGTCCGGCGAAACCCAGGTCGATTTCATCGCGAATCGCAACGGACACGAAACGTCCGCGCCAGGCAATCTCGGTTTCAATCAAATTGAGCTGCACAGGATCGATAAGAGGCAGGCTAAGGTCCAGGAGAAAAAGGACGGAGCCGTTGTGGCGACGATTCGCGAAAGACTTTCAAAGGATGGAAACGAGCTAACGGCTACGACTGCGGCCGTGGGCCATCCCGATCGCATCACCGTGTGGACGCGAACGGGAAGTACGAAGACTGCCAATGACCTGTTCGCGGGCGAGTGGACCCAAGACCTCAGCAAGACTCGTTTGCGACAAGGGTTGGTGCTCAAAATCGACGCGGACGGAAGCGGCGGAGTACGTTTTGTCGGCGACTATAGCTACACCGCCCGTTTTGATGGAAAGCAATACGATCTGAAGAACTCGCGCAATGATACCGTGACGCTACACCTTGTCGATCCGCACACGGTCGATGCGATTTATCGCCGCGACGAGCAAGTTGCTCAAAAAGATCAGTGGCTGGTTTCCGCGGATGGGCAGCAGATGACCCTTACCAGCACAGGCATGTTAGAAACCGGGCAGCAGCTAAGCGAGAAGCTCGTGTTTAAGAAGTAGCGGAGCGCATCTGTGCAGTCCGGACGCCAACCGCTTCGGCGTCCGATGAGTGCTGGCGATTTCGCCATTTCGCTCCTTGACCACGCAACACTCTCACAACTGCTCCGCGGCTCCGATCTTCCGAGTCACCTCGACGCAATCAGGAGCTTCAGCAACGGCCAGGCATTTGAGGCAATCCGGACCGCAATCCATCCCCCTACGATGGGTTTCGACTCTCGCAGGGATGCTCAGTTCGCGGTCATCGTTCTGTGAGACGACCGGTGGCACCGCGATGGCCTCACGAGCCGCGACTGAAATGATCCCCTTGCGGTACATAAATTTCAGAATGCCATTGACCGTATCTTCCAGAGACGGATCTGCTTTGCCCCACACCGACGCGTCCCGGGCCGTTTGATAAGAAGAGTTGTCATAGCGTTTGAACTCCATCGCGGAAATGTTGTCGACGGAGCCGACCAGAAAATCCAGCAGCGGAAAAAGCAGATCTTCTTTCCGGCACCTCCGGATCAATTCGGGAACGAAATCAGGAAGGCTGAAGCTTTCGAACTGCCGCCCGGTCGCGCTGGTAATCAGCCGGGTAATATCCGTCATGTTCGAATAATCGTCGCGCACGACATGGTAGGTCTTATTTGCGGTACCGGGAGTGGTCGAGATCGCAACGATGTTGTTGGCAACGATGTCCGCCGGAACAAAGCTGACCTGGTTGAGAGTATCGACGCCGATGCCGTGATTCACCATGAAAGCAACCAGGCGAACCGCGATATCGAAGTTGTTCCCGCCGCCCGTGACGGAAGGACTTACGAGAGCCGGGCGGAAAATACGCGCGGAAAGTCCCCGGCTGCGCGCGTCAACCACCACCTGCTCCGCTACCCATTTCGATTGGCTGTATCCAAAATCGAGAAGCTCCATATTCTCGTTCAGGTCAGTCTCGTACAACACTGATTTGACCGCCCAGCCAAACACGAAAGTAGTCGAGACATAGTTGAACTCTTTGGGCCGTCCCTCGAACGCCAACCGAACGACCTCATTGGTTCCCAGCACGTTCGCGTCCCGCATCAGGTCGTAGTTGAACAGGTAGTTCACGGTTGCGCCGTTATGGAAGACCGTATCGATTTCACTCGCCAGGAAATCCCACGCGTCCTGCATCAGGCCCAGATTTGGCTGCCCAAGATCACCGCAGACGGGGAACACGCGGGCCTCGAACATCTCCATGAGCCCTGGCGTGCAAGGCCCCATTGATTCCATCGCAGATCTCAGTCTTTGCCTGCCCTGCTTCTCGTCGGAAGACCGGACGAGAACATAGATCTTCGCCTGCGTCTGTTCCAGCAAGCTCTTCATCAGAAATGGCCCAATGAAGCCGGTCCCACCCGTGAGCAGCACCTGATTGGGCGCAGGTATCTCCGGCGTGGGCGAAGGCGCCGGAGGCTCGAAGATGAGCTTCTTGTCGTTGCTCATCATCTGTTTCTCAGCGGCGCACTGCTCTTTGCGGAAAGCCGCCAGGGAATTACGCAGATGGACCATTGCCTCTTCAGGAGCACGCTCCAGTTGTTCGGCTAGTCCAAACAGCTCGGCGACACTGACGCGCTGAATGACGCTTATATCAACCTGCCTCGCCAGCATCTTGGCCCCATGATCTTTCAGCAGTTCCTTCAGTTCGTGCATGAAGACAACAAGGTCCAGGGAATCCAGACCGGCTTCGACGAGGTTGTACGATTCCGCGCCGGTCAGGCTGTACCTGGTTTTCAATTCGGCGAAGGGGGAATGAATGCCGGAATCGCAGGGGGAGTTCCCTTCGTCTTTCTCTCGGGAAAAGTCCGAGAGAACAGTGAATTGACCTTGCAGCCACATCTGCTTGGCCTTGTGACGCATGATCTTCCCTGAACTCGTCCTCGGGATCGCACGAGGAGCGATGAGACAAATCTTCGCCACTTCCACGTTGAGATAATTCCGGACGGCGGCGGCAATCTTTCGCGCTTCGGGAGGCGCCTTTGGATTTTTCACTTCGGCGACGATCGCCAGGGCCGGTTCGCTTTCTTCCTGAACCTGGAACGCGGCGACGCAATTGTGCCGGACCAGACTGGACGACTTCTCCACGACGTGCTCAATGTCCTGGGGATAATAGTTCTGCCCGCGGAGAATAATCATGTCCTTGATGCGGCCGCAGACATAGAGTTCGCCGTTGTGAAGGAATCCCATGTCGCCGGTCCGAAGATAGCCGTCGTCATAGGGAGTGTCATCCACAATCCGCGCTCGAAACTGCTTCAGAGTCAATTCAGGATTGTTCCAGTAACCCGGGCACTTGCCGCTTCCGGCAACCCAGATTTCGCCGATGCGCTCTGGCTCAAGAGAGAAATGCCCTTCGGGATCTACGATCTTAACGTCCAGCCCCGGGAGTGGAGTTCCACAGCTGACAATCTGCGTGGCCGCGCCGATTTCTGAGACCTCGGTCGTCATACGGGCCTTGCCCAGCGCGAGGGCACGCTTGTTGACGGAAACGATATTGCGACCGCCCAGTGTGACCGCCAGAGTATTCTCGGCCAGGCCATAGGCGACGTAGAAACTCTCGGACTTGAGTCCATAGGGCTGAAACGCTTCTAGAAACCGGGTGTAGGTATCCGGCTTTACGGGCTCGGCAGCGCACATCAATACTCGCAGTGAGCTGAGATCACAGGCTTCCAGGCTATCTTTGGAAAGCCTACCGGCGCGCAAGCAATAGTCGTAGGCGAAGTTGGGCGCAGCCGTCGCAGTCGCGTGATAGGTCGACATCGCGTCGAACCACAGGATCGGCCTCTGGATGAAGTCCATGGGAGCGAAGCCGTACGTCGTGCCGCCCTTCAGCGCTGGATATAAGTAGCACCCGATCAGCCCCATATCGTGATACTGCGGAAGCCAGGAAACGACGACCGGCGCGGGATGATCGATCACGAGCGGATACGTAGTGAGGATGTTTTCGTGCGTTACGATTACGCCCTTGGGTTCCATCGTCGAACCCGACGTGTACTGGAGAAACAAGATTTTCGACGGATCGACGGGCGGCTGGCCAGAAATCGTATCCACGAAATCTTCAGTGACGATCCACGGAAGACCGGAAATGTAGTCTACGTCTACGCCGGATGCCGAAACTCCACTTCTGGCAAGATTCGTCTTGAGGGATGCCTGGTAGTCTCTGCTGGTTAAGATCCCAGCGGCCTGGCAATCCTTAGCGATGTGAACCATCTTGTACAGAGCGCTCTGGAAGCCATGCGAACTTGGAGGATAGACCGGTACAGGGATCAATCCAGCGCCCACGCACCCAAAGAATGCGCAGATCATTTCGAGCCCCGGCGGATAAGCTAGGAGTAGCCGGTCGCCTGCCGCGAAACGGTTGCCTTTCCTCAAATGTCCGGCAATCGTTTGCGCCCGGTGCAGAAACGACGCGTAGGTGTAGCTTTCGATTGGATCGCCATTTACATCCAGGTACGAATAGAGGAGTTTGTCTGGGTGCTCGTCCGCCAGCTTATCCAGCTGGTCTAAAATTGATGCCATCATCAATCAGCGATCCTCCAGGGTTGAATGGTGTAGAACATTTCGCCCCAGCGAGCACGGTGAAACACGGTTGAGTTTCGAAGTGCAGACCTGAAATGTCCGATTGCGAGAATGTACACGTAATTGTTTTCCCAGCATAACTGTCGCCCAAACCGCTGGAGAACGGATGTCTTCCTTTTTGCCGCACAGGGCGCAAAAGACAGTTGGCAAACCAATGCCATGCTTCCATGGCACGATACAAGAAGGACCCGCTCGTTACGGTTCATTGGTGTGGATGTATGTTAGCAAAGCATTGGGAAAATACCATGCCTCATCGCAAACACGAATCAGCCGTAACCTTGGGCTTTGTCCGCGTTGCCGAATTTTCTTGATAGCGCTTACCGGCTCGCACTAGAATTTCGCCCAAGCCTGTCGACGACCCGGCGACCATTTTGCTGCGGGTCAGGGTCACGGATGCGCTATGCGGAACGCGCCGGACTCAATTACCATGATCGCGGAGGCGCCGGTGACGTTAGGGACCAAAGCAGTGGTTCCCCAAGAGCACGAGATAGCGGATCTCGTACCCTCGGAATCAGCCGCGCCGATTATAGAGCCCGTCGGCGGTTCTTCTTCCTTCCCGAAAGTCTTACGTAGGCGCCTGGATCAGTTTTTTGCCGACCACAACATTTCACCCAAGGCGGACCGGACCATGCGGGTCAAGATCGCTGCCGGTCTGGCAATCCTGGGGGGCAGCTGGATTGCCCTGTACGCGCTCAGGCCCAATTCATGGAAATTTGTTGCGCTCTATCTTTTGGGCGGCCTCGCGCAGACATTCCTTTTGCTGAACATAGCCCATGACAGCAATCACAACGCCATATCGTCCCGGTCCGCTGTCAACAAAACCCTGAACTACGTCTTCGATCTGTGCGGAATCAGTTCCTACATGTGGCGGATCCTCCATCATCGAGGCCATCACTCCTGCATCAACCTCCACGGCGAAGACGACGCTCTTTCAGGACGCGGCATCTTTCGCTTTACACCCTATGAATCCCGGTTGCCCTGGCACCGGTTCCAGCACATCTACGCCTTGTTCATTTATGCGATGTTCTCACTCGATTACGTGTTTTTCAGGGACTTCCAGTGCTTTTTCTTTCCGACACACGACTATCTGAGACGTACCAAACATTCCCTGCGCGAATACGCGATTCTCTTTACCGGCAAAGGCTTCTACCTCACTTACATGCTTGTTCTGCCGGTGATGGTGCTGGGGAAATCGCCTCGGCTGGTCGCTGGATCGTTCCTCCTGGTCAATTTGATTATCGGCTTAACTGTTACGCTCGTGTTCCAGTCGACGCACACCATCGACAGCACCTACTTTCCCTCGAACCGTGATGAGTTTGACAGCGGTGTGTATCACATCTTCGCGACCACGGCCGATTATGCGACGGAGAGTCCGCTCGTCGGTTGGCTGGTAGGCGGACTCAACCATCACGTCGTCCATCACCTATGCCCCTATGTGTGCCATACCCACTATGCTCCATTGACCAGGATCGTGAAGGAGACTGCCGAGGAGTTTGGTGTTTCCTATCGGCAGAACTCCACCATGACGGCCGCGGTGCTGCATCATCTGATACTTTTGAAGCAGCTTGGGAACGAAAACTGATCCTGAGCGTTTATCTTTATATGGCCCGGCTACCACTTCTGACAAGGTGACATGAAATCCTCTCTGGTACAAGGCAAGTATCAGGACGCCTGGATATGAGCTCATCAGCGGCTGTCCCCGTTGTGCCCCGATTTCGCTGCTTTGCGGATTCTCGCGCAATGGCCCGCAATCCTGTGCAGGTTTTATCCCGGTACAACGAAATCTACGGCGACACATTCTGGCTCCATATCGGTGGCCTCAAAGAGGCGATGGTTACCATCGATCCCGCGGTCATTCAGCACGTGCTGAAGACCAACGCGGAGAACTACCAAAAATCCGAAATTCAAGTGAAGCGGATGGGCCACTTCCTGGGCAAAGGTCTGCTCACGACCCACGGCGAGGCCTGGCGCACCCAGCGGCGTCTCATTCAGACGGGCTTCGAGCGAAAGCAACTTGATGCGCTGTCGTCAACCATGCAGGACTCTCTTGCCGAGTCGCTCCTCGATTTCGACAGACAGATCCGTCGTGGCCCCATCGACATCTACACCCACCTGATGAAAATTACCTTCACCATGGTCGCCCGATCGCTGTTTGGCGCACGGTTGAAGGATGAAGATATTGATCTGGTCAGCCACACCATTTGCACCGTCCAAGAGTTCATCGTCCGGCAAACGCTTCAGCCCTATCTCAATCCATGGTTCGCCGTCTCAGGCAAACTGCGCAAACACGAAGCCATGCGAGCCCGAGCGGATTCCGTTTTGCTCGAATACATCAAGAAGCGCCGCAATGAAGCGCCCGGCCACGATCTGCTGCAGACTTTGATGGATGCCCGTTACAGCGATGGCCAAGGCATGCCCGATGAACTTATTCTGAGCGAGAGCATGCAACTTCTAGTGGCCGGCCATGAAACATCTTCGAATGCACTGTCGTGGCTTTTTTATCTTTTGAGTGCGCGTCCAGATTGTCTGGAAAGGGTCCGGCAGGAGTTTGATTCCGTACTCGGCGATGCGCCGATGACCTACAGCGACGTCCCCAAATTCGAATTTGTGACGCAGGTCATTTGCGAAGCGCTCCGCCTGTACCCGCCCTTTTGGATGGTCGACCGCATGGCTGTCGCAGACGACCGCGTGGGCGACGTCACTATACCCCGCGGATCAATGGTGATTGTGTACGTGTACGGTGCGCACCATGCTCCGCGCTACTGGCCGAATCCGGAGAGTTTCGATACGGAGCGTTTCACCAAAGCAAACGACAAGCTGCGCACACCTTGCACGTTCCTTCCCTTCGGGGCAGGCCCGCGAGGCTGTATCGGCGGAAACTACGCGATGCTGCAGATTCTGATGATCTTGAGCGATCTGCTCCGAAAGTACGACTTTCAGTTGACTCCGGACGAAACGATCGAGGCTCGTCCCATGGTTATCCTACGGCCGAAGCACGGAATCCGCATGATGTTCACCAATAACATCGCGCCTCCCGCACCCATCGTGTCAGACGCGATCCGGTCTGGAACGAACTTGAGCTGTAGGGCGTAAACATTGAGCAGCGGAGTCGCTCGCTGCATCCCACTGAATCGGAGTTCGATTGATTGGGTATGCATTAGGATGATGCTCTTGTGAATGGGAATTCAAATCATACGGGGGAAAAAATGGCGATCGCGCAAAACTGTGACACTGGACAATCGTCTGCGGAACTTCGACTGAGTGACCGCTTGACGCTAGGATTAATTGCAATTGGAGTGATATTTGCCGCACTGGGTATGGGCGAAGCCGTATATCGATTCGTGTTCCTCGATTTCGACGGAGCAACTGATCGTCTTCCAATCGAGACATTGTTTGGGCTAGTTTTCGCATGGATGGTTACGAAACTTGCCCGCAGAATTTACGAGCACCGAATGGAAACATCCGCGAAAATCACCTTGATTCGGGATCGCAATTACAAGATTCGTCGCGCGGTAGAGGCGATCAATCCCGTCCCGCATCCGAGCAGTCAACAAGCCATTCGGGTAATTAGGGAAGAGGTGGATCGAATTGAGTGGGCATTGACCGAGGTCATATCTGCGTAGAGGCGAGTTCGGCGTGAGCAAGTCATCCTCCGACTCGTTGCTCACCGCCACTCTTCCCGCAAAACGAGCGTCACACAAGGTCGACACACTCGTCGTCGTGAGTTGGCGCACGACGGTTTGTGCGGACACCACCCTATGACCGCAGCTTGGATTGGCGCGTTGTCCACCTGTATATGGGTCTACTTGCTCGCCGCCAGGGGCCGATTTTGGCAAATGACGAGCGCCGCAACCGACGTGCAACTGCCGCTCTCGTCAGCACCTCCCGTTGCAGTCGTAGTGCCAGCGCGCAATGAGGCGGATGTCATTGGACGGTCGGTCCAGTCGTTGCTCGAGCAGGATTATGTCGGACGACTACACATCTTTGTGGTGGATGACCACAGTTCGGATGGGACGGCGAGTGTGGTACGCAAGGCCGCGGCAGACAAGGACGAACAGCTCACGGTCACTTGGGCGACGCCTTTGCCAACGGGTTGGACGGGAAAGATGTGGGCGCTGGCGCAGGGAGTGGAGCGAGCGGCGGAGTTCAATCCCACTTACTTCCTGTTCACCGATGCAGACATCGTCCATGCACCCGACAGCATCACTTGTCTGGTTGCGCGCGCACAAACAGGCAACCTTGACCTGGTGTCGTTGATGGCGTTGTTACGGTGCTCGTCGCTGGCCGAGCGCACGCTCATCCGGCATTCGTATTCTTCTTTTTATGCTCTATCCGCCGAAATGGGTGAGCGACCCCAAACACGAGACAGCGGCAGCTGCCGGTGGTGACATCCTGTTCGCGCCGAGGCGCTCGCGAGGTCGGAGGGATCGCCGCCATTCGAAACGAATTGATCGACGATTGCGCGTTGGCCCGGAAAATCAAGCAACATGGCCGTGTATGGCTGGGATTAACGCCGAACACGCGCAGCATCCGCAGCTACCAGACATTCGGCAGTGTCGGCCGCATGATTTCTCGCACCGCGTTCTACCAATTACGCCACTCAGTTTGGTTGCTGGTCGCAACAATTCTCGGACTCGCAATTACCTAC
>CAVZWK010000005.1:0-20142 GCA_963778995.1 Terriglobia bacterium | reverse complement strand
TAGTCGATACGGTCACCACTTCGATGCTGTTGAAGGTTGTGCAGTCCGGGAAACTACAGCCGGAGCGACTCGTGACTCACCGTTTTGCGATGGGCGACATCATGAAGGCGTATGACACCTTTGGGAATGCAGCGAAAGAGGGGGCCCTAAAAGTAGTATTGAAGACTGGCGATAGTAAATCCATTTAGAAGTAGGTTCATCATCCAAGATGGCACGCGGCCCATGCCATTAGACGAAAGTGCCAAATATCCACCCGACCGCGGCGGTTACCGCCATGGCCAAGGCTCCCCAAAACACAACTCGAATAGCTCCAGTCCATACTCCCGCCCCACCCGCGCGCGCGGCCAGCCCACCTAATAGTGCAAGGAAAACGAGGGAACTACCCGAAACCAAGGGGATCAGCAAAGAAGCGGATGCCAAAGCGGTGATTGCAAGCGGCATTGCGGCCCCGATGGCAAAGCTGCCGGCCGATGCTAAGGCGGCTTGAATAGGACGCGCTCGAAAGGTATCGGAAATTCCCAGTTCGTCGCGCGCGTGCGCTCCCAAGGCATCGTGGCTCATGAGTTGTTCGGCGACTTGTTTCGCAAGCGCAGGCGGGAGGCCACGAGCCACGTAGATTGCCGTCAACTCATCGTGCTCGCCTTTCAGGTTAGTTTTGAGTTCCGTTCGCTCAAGCTCCAGCTCGGCCTCTTCGGTGTCAGCCTGCGAATGGACAGAGACGTACTCCCCCGAAGCCATGGACATCGCTCCTGCCACCAGTCCGGCGACTCCCGCCACCACTACGCTACCGCGGCTCGCATGTGAAGCTGCTACGCCGAGCACGAGGCTCGAAGTTGACAGGATTCCGTCGTTCGCGCCCAGTACCGCCGCGCGCAACCACCCGATGCGCCCAGTGCGGTGCCGTTCGATGCTTTTGAGCGCCACGATATCCCTTTCGCGATCCTCCACCGAGCCGGATCTCAAGTGACTTTTTCGCTGACGAAACGATCTGTTCTGACCCCGCAGGATTGGAACGTCTCAGCGACTGGCCGAAATACGCACGACTTCCACGGAACAAGGAGCATGCCGCACGGTCGCTTCTGAAACGCTGCCCATCAAAAAGCGATCCAATGCTTTTCTTCCATGCGACCCAAGCACGATCAAGTCGGCATTCCATTCCGTGGCAACATCAATAATCATGGATTTGGGATCGCCTTGTTTCACGACAACGGTCGCCTTGAACCCGTGTGTGCTAAGCGCTTCAGCGGCTTTCGCAACCAATGTTTGTGCCTGTTTTGTTTCTTGGTCCCAAACTGCTTCAAGACTCCCATCGCATCCGCCCATTTCGCGGGCGACCAGGAGTGAAGGCGGCTCGACAACATTAAGTACTTTTACTTCCGTATCTTTCGAATGATTTTGCGCGATGACCGCTCGGAGAGCAGCCTCGGAAAATTTGGAATCGTCGATCGCAAGCAGGGTTTTCATCTGTCACCTTTCGTATGTTTCCGAATGCAGCCGATACGCAATCTCGGGATCAACCACCTTATCTGGTCTGGCGTGACTTAAGGTAGTTGCTCAGACGGACAATCCGCAATTTGACTTGAGTGCCATCTAATCCTCCCGACTCTTTGAAATCTGTTCCCCATGTGGGCATTTCGGCCGGGCCATGCGCAGGCATGGTCACACCATTGCGCAAAACGTCCTGAACATAGGAGTTCGGAAACTTGCCTCCGTGACCCTGTGCTAAAAGGGTCAGGTCTGGGGGCACTCTGTACGGCGCAGGAACCGGAACAACTCCTTTCAAATCGCTTCCATGACAGACTTCGCAATGTTGTTTGTACAGTTCTGCTCCTGTCGGAGAATCGGAGCCTGTTGCCTGAGCTTTCTTGGACTGTTCTTGTTGTGCTGCATACAGTCCAGCGACGAATCCAAGTAGCACGCCCAATATGGCGGCGGAACGAATAAATCGGCTTACCATCAAAGGCCTCCACAGGAAACTTTAGGGCGGCTAGGATTTTAGACTTCAGTCCAATTGACCAAAATACGAGGCTCGATTTCGCCAAGGGATAAGCAGTTCCTTCCGGTGTTCCGGAACAATCAAACCCGTGGTCGCAATTGAATCTTGCAGGAATGCAACTTACGACTTGCATCGTCCAGCTACTTGATCTGAATGGGTTCAAGATATTTCACAAGGTTCTGCAACCTCACAGCGCCAAAATCCTGATCTGATTCGACCTGATGAAAAATGGGACCCCAAATCAGCATCTCTCGTGAGCCGTGAGACACCACCGCCTCGTCGCCCATGATGGTTTGGCCAACTCGGGCAGTGGGAAACTGTCCTCCATTCTTCTTCGCCAGCACGGTCAGGTCCGGCACTTTTGCCTTCAAGGCTGGCGCAATGGGGCCGAAGCCCTTTCAAACGGCAAACGACCACAACTACTCTGTTCAAGAAGAACCGGGAGATGGACGGGCGGCAAGGAGACTGATACAGTCCTATCCCTCCAGGCCGGTCAATATTGTTCTTTCTCGCCGTCCCATTAGACATCCTAGGAACTGCGGAGAATGCTCGCTGTTCGCTTTTGTACAGCCTAGAAGAAATTCTCTTGGTATCCGAGCTAGGAGGGCCGGTTTTAGCTCGGAAAAACATACAAGTCCGTTCCATTTTTCCGGCAGCGACAACCAGAAATTCGGACGAGCTTCCGCCCATCATCGATTTAATGGCTAGGGCGTTTAGACGGAATTGGTGCGATTCCCAAAGCGAACACCACCAAGACAGCCAGCCCAAATGCGAAAGTGATATATATCGCCAGGATATCCATTGTTGAGCCCTCACCTCAAGATAGAGATTTTGAATACCAGTCATTGCAGCCCTGTTGTCAGTTTCTGAGCTACCGTTTGGGACCACGCTGGAAATTTTCACTCTTATCCTTTCGCTTGCATTACGCAAGCCTTGTTATTGAGGGGACGTCGCAGCGGCGACAGGCTGCAAGCTGATGGAGACAATCTTGGTGCCGATCACTTCACCTGAGACCACTAACTCGACCCGGCGATTTTGTTGACGTCCTTCGGCGGTATCGTTTGACGCGATGGGCCGTGTCTTACCAAAGCCCGTTGCCGTGGTCGAAGATTCGGGAACACCTTCTTGGGTTAGATAGCTGCGGACGCCTTCGGCACGCTGCTCAGAAAGTTCCTGATTGTATGCCTCAGTGCCAACGCTATCGGTGTTTCCTTCGACGGCCAGCATGAGCGAAGGATAAGCAAGCACGATACCGGATATCTTGGCGAGTTTCTCGCGCGCCAAGGGACGGAGGGTATATTGACCGGAATCAAAAAGCACATCCGACATGTTAACAACCAATCCACGAGCGGTGTCGCGAGTTTCCAGTATCAGATTGAATTGTTGGAGGAGTCGGGCGCGAAGTTCCTCCCGATCATGGACGGCCTGTTGAAGCTGCGCATCAGATGAGTCGGCGGCGGCGCGGTTGCGATCGGAATCCGCTTCGGCGATATGCTGGCTTTGTTGAGCGTCGTTGCGAGCATCTTCAGCATTTGCTTGGGCGTCCTCGGCTTTTTGAGCCGCAACCTGGGCGTTCTGATTTTGGCGGTCTGCCTCGTTGCGTTCATGAACAGCGTTACTCGTGGCGGCTTCGGCGGTACGTCGGCGCTGTGATTCGGCGTTTGCACGATCATTGGCGTCAGCTTCACGATTTGCTCCGGCGCTGCGTTCCGCTTCGGCGCGTTCCTCATCGATGTGCTTAACGGCGATTTCTCGAGCGTCTTCAGACGTCTGCACAACTTCCCGTGACAGGGCAATCAAGGATTTCTTGTTTTCATGTTTGGTCGTGGCAACTGCGTCCGCCTCATTCATCTGACTGACAGCTTTTTGGTAGCTTTCCCCGGCGTAAGTTTCAGCGCCGGCAGATTGCGCGATGCGAAGAGCATTTCTCGCTTCAAAAAATTCGAGTGGCAATTTTGCGTTCATCACCACGGGATCGAACTTGTAGCCCGTAGGAATGTACCCGCCGCGATCAATCAACTCATATTTGGCTTCAACGATCTCGGTAGCGCCTTCGGTATCTCTACGTACCGAGTTTTCGAGGACTACGACATTGCTGGGACGACGCACAGCATAATAAGGTTCCGCCGTTACGATCAGCGCGAAGGACTGAAGGTCGGTGGTGACATCCAGTTTGCTGCGGCGATTCTCGCCCACAAGCACTTCACCGATGTTCACAGGCCGGCCTTCCGGCGAAATTGCCCACAAAACGTAGGTCAAATATTCGGTGCCAAAGATCGTGGGCCTGTCCAGCCCAGAGAACTCGACTTCGATTTCCAGTGCGCCGCGTTTGCTCTCGACCTTAGCTTCTCCCGCGGCGCCCAGCATCAAATCGGTTCCTTGAAAATTGATTTTTGTGGCGCCACTGCGATGCCTATAGGTTACTGCCGGGGTCGTACGACTCACTACATTGATGCGGTACGACGGTCCCGGATTCACTTCACGAGCAGGTGTTTGAGTCGGTGACTGCGCGAAACCCAGCGTCGGAATCCCCATCGTCATTGCAGCTGCCAAAGTTATAGTAGATATCTTGAACATGAGTCTCCTTCTTAAGACCTCAAGATGGAGTATCAGGGTCGGCTAGCTATAATACTGTTCAATTGTATACGTTTATCAATAAATAAAAAGGCCACGGCGCGGCTTCTTACCTGGTAGTCTCCTTGGCACGCAATTTATACCAAACAAGTCTCTAATCTTGGGGGGTGCAAAATGGGGCAAACGAGGAGTAATCCGGAATGCGGAAGCCATTTGCAGTTTTCCGTGTTTCCGCGGTGAATTCAATCTCCCGGTGATTTCGGTCGGCAGGGAATCTCGGCAACATCCATGTTCATCACATTTGCGGGATCGTTCGCACGTCAATTCATTACCTGGCGAGAGACTTGTTCAACTCGGTCTGCAAAATCCGGTATGGACGTTCCGTTATCCAACAGGATCTTTCTGGCGTGTAGCCTTTACACCGGTCAGGATGCCAACGCCTAGGAGTATGACGGCTCCGACCACTATCCAGTGCGCTCGCTCCGCCCCAGGCCGGCTGGGTATCGCTACACATCTTTCCCGGCCAACAGCTCATCAGGTAGTTTCAAAAGCCCTTTGTCCGGTCCTGACGATCCGCGGCTGATGGCCCTATATCGGATTCGGTTCGAACGATTGCAGAGGAACCAAGTTACGAATCCGCACAAAGATACGATAGCAATTGGAGTAGCAATTGGAGGGCTTATGAAAGTTCTGCTGGCTATTGACGATTCAGAATATTCACAAGAAGCGGTCAAACAAGTCTCTACTCACTTCAGCCCACAAACAACGGCAATTAAGATTCTCCATGTTCTGACCCCGGCTTCTTACCCAACGCCCCCTCAAATGTCCCGTGGGTATGCGCCAGAGATGGAAGAGTTAGAACAAGAAGTCCGCTCCATTGTGGACGATTCGGAAAAGAGGCTTCGAAATGCCGGCTTCCTGGTGGACACCGCTTTCGTGACTGGGGAGGCCCGTTCGACGATCATCGATTTCGCAGAGCACTGGGGAGCAGACTTGATTGTTGTCGGTTCTCATGGACACAAGGGGTTGGCACGTCTTTTGCTTGGCAGCGTAGCTGAATCAGTGGTCCGCCATGCCAAAAGCTCGGTTCTGGTAGTCCGAAAAGCAGCGTTGAACCCCTTCGTATCGAGCTAAGTGTGAATTATTCTTCGTACACGGCAGCATTCAGGAGGGGCCTATTTATATGAATCCGGCCGTCGTAATCGATGAGACCCAGCTTTCTGAATTTGTTCATGAAAAAATTAACTCGTGCCCGTGTTGTTCCAACCATCTCGGCAAGCGTCTCCTGCGATACCTTGGGAAGCACTTTTTGAGACTGGTGGTCTTCCGCGCCAAATCGTGCGAGCAGCAACAGGGTGCGCGCCAAGCGTTTCTCGCTGGAATTAATGAGCTGGTCAACCAGGTCCGCCTCCACGCGGATTTTTCGCGTGAGCGTATAAGCGATGAAGCGGTCCGAGAACTCGTGCTCCTCGTGGAGCGCGCGAATCATCTTCTGTTTTTCAATCATTAGTACCGTAGTGGGTGCAATTGTGGTCGCACTCGCCATGCGATCGGGCTGGCCCGCCAGGTACTTTTCTCCAAAAAAATCACCGGGTCCGAGAATGGCCACCACCGCTTCCTTGCCGGACTCGTTCACCACCGTTTTCTTCACGCCGCCTTCTTGAATGTACATAATGTAGGTGGCGGGATCGCCCTGCCTAAAGATGGTTTCGTTTGTTTTAAACTTGCAAACTTTTCTTCCTAGGCCGACCGATTCCAGAGACGATTGCATATTAAACGCACTGTCTTTCAAATTTGCCTGTTGGCGGAAGCGGCGGACCTCGCGGGGGACGCGCTGGACTGGGTGGTTCATGACGCTGCAAGCTAGCATGCTTGTAATCACAAGAGTGTGGGGCATATCACTGACTGGTGTGATGAGCGTCACCATTGGCGAATAAACTCAAACAAAACGCGAGTGTGTACCGAATCGGATATCCACAGGCGAACTTAGATCTCAGAGAAGAGCTAAAGTGTTCACAACGGTACAGAAGCTGGATTTGTCTTTGGCTAAACTAGTGACTCTGCGCTGTTTCCGCCTACGCAAATAACACTTCGCACAGTTAAGAGATGAGTTGGCAGACCTCCGTCGAGGAAAAAAAGACGAACAAATGCTTGGGATAATAGCGGCAGTATTGATCATTCTTTGGTTGCTCGGATTTTTTGCATTTCATGTCACTACCTCTCTCATTCACGTGGTCTTAGTTGTAGGCGTGATTCTGCTTGTGCTGCATTTCATGAGACGCGGTGCAGCAAGCGTTTAAATTGCTCAGCAACTTCTGTGTCATCGGCAGGGGAAGCTCTTTAACCACCGCTGGGCGCAAGTTAACTCGGGACGGCGCAGATGAACCTTGGGCCGGAACTTAGATCTCGACAAAGGGGACAATATGTCGAAACCAGACACTGACAATGAAACTGCAAGCTATGTTCACGAAGCAGGGAGCAAGTGCAAGGACAGTTCAGGCTCGCTGACGAGGATGGATCAGGTCAATCAGCGTAATTGGTCTGGCAAGTTCACTACATTTGCCGTGGGACTTGGAATCGGCGCTGCTGTTGGACTACTCTTTGCGCCAGCCTCAGGAAAGAAAACACGCCACTACATCACTAGCAGTACGAAGCACGGTTTAGATGCTGCTACGTCGGCGGGCAAGCGATGGTCTCGACGCGCCCAGGAAACAGTAGACGATGTGAAGGCTAACGTCGCCGGCGCGGTTGAAGCTGGTCAAAAAGCATACCGCACGGCAAGAGACGCCTGATCAATGCGGAATCACTCACATTTCTACGGCAGAGCCAGCAAGCAACGGCGCAATTCATGAGCACTTTGAGCTCAATTCGTTTCGAAGGAGGCAACAAGATGAAACCAAGCACTGAGAATGAGATCGCGGGGAAGGTTCACGAAGTAAAGGGCAAGTTGAAGCAAAAGGTGGGACAAATGACGAACGATCCGGACTTGGAGGCCGAAGGTCTGGGCGAAAAGATAGCCGGGAAGGTCCAGGAGAAAATCGGCCAGGTGGAAAAAGTCGTTGAAAAGCCGTGAACCGATAGCGCTTTGCACGATCGAACCGTGACGACTATTACGTTTTGTTCAAAAAAATCGAGCAAGCATTAGAGGCAAGTTATGAATCTATCCGCGTTAAGCACAGTGCAAATAGCCATAATCATCGCTGTCGTCGTGCCATTGGTGGCAGGCATCGGCATTGTGTTTTCCATTCGTAAACGCAAGACGGAGAGACTACGCACCCGGTTCGGAGGTCCTGAGTATAACCGCGCTGTGAAAGAAGGCGGGAGTCGGCAGAAAGCAGAAGCGGTGTTAGATAAGCGCGCCGCCCGAGTGGAGAGTTTCCACATACAGCCGCTCGGTATTGGCGATCGTGCTCGCTACGTAGAGTCCTGGCGCGGCGTGCAGGCGCGGTTCGTTGATGGCCCCGGAGGAGCGTAACGGAAGCCGATCAACTGCTGCGCAATGTGATGTCAACGTGAGGGTATCCGGTAAGTGACTTTGAAGAGCGCGCAGCGGATATCTCCGTGAATCATCCACTGGTTCTCGAACATTACCGATCAGCTCACGAAATCGCCGTTCGTCAAACGCAGCGGCAGGCCAGCACGGAAGACTTGCACCAAGCCATGATTCACTACCGGGCACTTTTTCAGGAGTTGGTCGGCGAACCAGAACTAGCGCACACGAAGACAGCATAATAAACCTTAGTCCAGAAGTGAGAAAAGTGTGTTACGTCATCAGCGGGAGCAAGATCTGAAAGAGGAGACAATCCGATGAACGAAGCCAAGGAAATTAAAGACGAAACGACGGAAGTAGGACTGACGACGGCGACTTTGGCCGGTGCCGACGCGCGACCAGAGGTACGAACTGTCGCTGCGTCACGCCTCAGCGTTGGCGGCGCTTCATCTGCGGGAGCCGCAACCGCTCCGGCTCTCGACGAACAGGCGGCGCCCCTCTTTTCGCCTGAGGAAGCGAAAGATTTTCGCGCACGGTGGGATGCCATCCAAGTGGGTTTTGTTGACGAGCCTCGACAGGCAGTGCAGCAGGCTGACAGTCTCGTCGCAGGTGCGATGAAGCGCCTGGCTGAAATGTTCGCGGCTGAAAGAGCGAAACTCGAGGGCCAATGGGATCGAGGAGATGATGTTTCAACTGAGGATCTCCGTCTTGCGCTGCGCCGCTACAGGTCGTTTTTCGGCCGCCTGCTCTCGGTGTGACAAGGCCGGAGCAGCGTGATCGCGCCGAGAACTGGTGCATTCGAACGGTGCCTCTGTCTTTTCGCGCGCAGGAATGAGAATTTGTTCCGTAGAAAGGGAGGAAGCCATGAAAGACCAGTCCTCACATGAGTCATCTATCGAAATCAGCCCTGATGTGAATCTCGTGTCCGTTGGTGAACTTTTCGAACATACACAAGACGTATTGAATTTGATTGCCAAGCGCGCCTTCGAGATTTTCGAGAGCCGTGGAGGCGTTCACGGAAACGACCAAAGGGACTGGTTTCTGGCGGAATCGGAGCTACTCACGCCTGTGAAGTTCCACCTCTCGGAATCTGGAGAACAGCTTACGGCACGCGCCGAAGTTCCTGGATTCCACAAGCAGGAGATCAAGGTAAGTCTTGAGCCGCGTCGACTGAGCATCAGCGGAAAAACCGAGCCTCTCGAAAAACACACAGCTGAAAAGCACCCCCATTCGCATAGGCACGCGCGACTGATGTTCCATGTCGTGGATTTGCCCTGTGAGGTTGATCCCTCGAAGGCCAAAGCAACATTCAATGATGGCAGACTCGACATAGTGATGCCAAAAGTGACTCTTGCGAAGAGTGCTCGAGTGTAGACGATATGGCGTTGTTCGAAGAAAACCACTTAGTCCCCGAGGCAGCTGGGATCGAAAATGGAAGAGACCCGCTGGCTGTTACTGGAGCCAACGAGTTGTATGGCGCGCCTGGGCAACCGCAAAAGGCGCTCCCGAATATATCGCAAGAGACGCTGGCCGAAATGATTGGCACAACGCGCGCTCGGGTCAATTTCTTTATGAATAAATTCAGGAGCCTGGGTTTCCTAGACTATAGCGAAGTGATTCACATCAACAATTCGCTCCTGAGCGTTGTCCTGAATGACTAATGCCCCGAGCAGGAACAAAATGCTCTGAATCGGAGTTTTGGATTTGACTTGGAGTTGAAACACTCAGATTTCGGAACTTTCAAAAGAACACCATGGGCTTGTCAGGCACCAGAAATAGCAAGTCGAGCCGCTGCAATGCGGACATAGGCAGGGGTGCATCTGTATTCGTTGTCTGGTTGCTTCTATGCAGCGGGCTGATGGCACTTGTTGCTGAGGCCAAAACTCCGCAACAGACTTCCGGACAGACTTCCGGACAGACTGTGGTTGAAGCCTTGCACGTGCCGGAACTCGACGCGGGCTTTCACCTCCTCTATGAACTGAAATTTGTGGAAGCTCGCGAGCAATTTGCAGTCAGGCAAAAATCCCACCCCAACGATTCGCTCGGGAGCGCTGCGGAAGCGGCTAGCTATTTATTTGAGGAGTGCTATCGGCAAGGCGTACTGACCTCCGAGTTCTTTCTGAATGACAAACGATTTCTTGGGAAGATCCCGCTGAAACCTGACGCCAGACTCCGCGCCGCATTCTTCGCCGCTGACAAGCAAGCGCAGACGTTGGCAAAACTGCGATTGCAGACGGATCCCAACGATACAAACGCCCTGTTCGCGATGGCCCTAAGCCTGGGGATGCAAGCCGATTATGCCAGCCTCATTGATAAGGAGCAGCTCGAGAGCCTGAAAATGATCAGCGAAGCGGATAAGTACGCCAGGAGGCTGTTAGTTGTCGTCCCAGGCGCCGCTGACGCGTATCTTGGCTTGGGGACCGCGAATTACGTCATCGGCAGTTTGCCGGGATACAAGAAATTCTTCCTGGCCTTCGCGGGAATCCATGGTGACAAGAAAGTAGGCATCCAGCAGCTCCAGGCCGCCGCCGATGATGGCCGCTATCTGCGGCCGTTTGCAAAAATTTTGCTGGCGCTGGCGGCCTTGCGTGAAATGAAGAAAGATGTGGCTCGCAAGCAGCTTACAGACCTCGTTGCGGAATTCCCCGAAAACCCCCTTTTCGCGACGGAGCTCGCGAAACTCAGCGCCCCTCCAGTCGCGGCTAGTCCCTCTCGATAAAAGGTCCTTTCCGGCCCGCATGATTTTCAACAACCGGTCCACGTGATGCCGTTACTTTGAATCCTTCCGTATGGCCGCATCTCTTTTCCGCGCAGGCCAGTCTCTCTTCCAAATTCAGGGATACAAATCCACAGCTATCAGTCAACTGTACGTTTTTGAACAGCGCGCCCTGGATGAACTTGTTACCCTGAAGCTGCTCAAATGCTCCAAGGGCATTTCTCTGATTAAAAGGTAGCTTTCGAAGGAGCACCCCTATGAAAAAACTTCTCTTGTTAATGGTCATTGGTGTCTTTCTTGGCCTGCCTGCGTATGCGCAGAAGGATGAAAACAATCGCATTAAGAACTCCGGCACGGTGATGACAGAGATTCTCAATATCCCCGATGACATTCCGGCAGATCTTCTGGACAAAGCGGAATGCGTCATCGTTCTGCCTTCAGTCATGAAAGCCGCCTTCGTCATCGGCGGTAGCTACGGTCGTGGCGTGATGACCTGCCGTAGCGGCAAGGAGTTCAGCGGACCTTGGAGCGCACCCTCCATGATGGCGCTTGAAGCCGGCAGCGTTGGCTTTCAGATTGGCGGCGAGGCCACCGACTTCGTCCTGCTGGTGATGAACAAGCGCGGCGCGAATTCCATTCTCACCAGCCAGGTCAAGCTGGGCGGTGACGTGGCTGCCGCAGCGGGACCGAAAGGCCGCGACGCTGCAGCTTCAACGGATGTCACTATGCGCGCGGAAATTCTGTCTTACTCGCGGTCGCGAGGTTTGTTCGCGGGCGTCTCTCTAGAGGGCTCAACCCTCCGCCCCGATAACGATGGCAACCACAGACTCTATGGAAAGGGAATTACATCGAAGGAAATCGTAATCGACAGCAAGATTCGTCCGCCTGCCTCGGCGAAATTGCTACTTTCCACTTTGAACAAAAAGTCGCCCAGGAACAAGTCTGGAAAGTAGGCGGACCGCGGTTAGCGCCTTCGGGCCTGCCAGGCGGCACGCCCGCAAGGAGTAAGGAGGTTAGAAGCTCATGCCTTTACTTCACATACTGCTGGTTCTGATCGTGGTGGGTGTTCTGCTTTGGCTGGTCAACAGCTTCATACCGATGCAGGGGACGATCAAGTCCATCTTGAACGCCGTCGTGATCATCGCCGTTGTCTTGTGGCTGCTCAACGTGTTTGGACTCTTTCATTCTCTTTCTAGCATCCATGTTGGCAGATGAACGCTGCCGACTCAGCGGGACTGGCAACGACAGCCAAGAGACGGCCTTGCGCCTGTTGAGACTGAAAATAGCGGAATCCCCAACCGGCGATGAGAGGAGATAACCATGCTGTGGACAATTATCGTAATTTTGCTTGTGCTTTGGCTGTTGGGACTCGTCACTTCCTACACCTTGGGTGGACTCATTCACATCCTGTTGGTCCTGGCCGTCATTTTTCTTGTCATCCGGCTTGTTCAAGGCCGAAGAGTTGTCTGAGTGAGGAGGTGGAAACGTGAAATCCATCAGTTGGGTCGGCATTTTGCTAATTGTTCTGGGTGGACTGGCTCTCGCCTATCAAGGCATCAACTACACCCGTGAAAAACAAGTCGTCGATATGGGGCCCGTGCATGTCACTACGGAAACTCACGAGCACATTCCCCTTCCGCCAATCCTTGGCGGGTTGGCATTGGTTGGGGGCGCGATCTTGTTGGTGGTTGGCGCGCGGAACAAGTCCTAGCCCGGGTTCCTGTGCTTGGTTGGCGCGTCGCGCCGGCATCCACAGGGTTGTAATGAAGTCGAAAGAAAGCGGTATGCAAAATTAATGCCGCTGAAGGGCTCTCAGGGAGGGCTCGCAGATCGAATCGGAACGCTAACCGTATCCGAGGTGCCGCATGAAATCGCCGTAAAGGAGGCAACACTTATGAGATCAATTGGACTTATCGGGACGGGAGTTCTGCTCCTTCTTACTGGTGCGTTTACTCCAACGTTCGCACAACAACAAGAACCTAAACCACCGCAGCAGGAGCAACCGGCGAAGCCTGACAAACAACAGCAACAACACGCCCAGCAGCAGGCGAAGGGTCAGCAGGACCAGCAGCAGAAACAGCAAAAGCAGCAACAGCAGCAGGCCAATGCCGACAGGCAGCAGCAACAACACGCCCAGCAACAAGCCAAGGGGCAGCAGGACCAGCAGCAGAAACAGCAAAAGCAGCAACAGCAGCAGGCCAATGCTGACAAGCAGCAACAACAACACGCCCAGCAGCAGGCGAAGGGTCAGCAGGACCAGCAGCAGAAACAGCAAAAGCAGCAACAGCAGCAGGCCAATGCCGACAGGCAGCAACAACAACACGCCCAGCAACAAGCCAAGGGGCAGCAGGACCAACAACAGAAACAACAGAAGCAGCAACAGCAGCAGGCCAATGCCGACAAACAGCAACAACAACACGCCCAGCAACAAGCCAAGGGGCAGCAGGACCAGCAGCAGAAACAACAGAAGCAGCAACAGCAACAGGCCAATGCTGACAAACAGCAACAACAACACGCCCAGCAACAAGCCAAGGGGCAGCAGGACCAACAACAGAAACAACAGAAGCAGCAACAGCAGCAGGCCAATGCTGACAAACAGCAACAACAACACGCCCAGCAGCAGGCGAAGGGTCAGCAGGACCAGCATCAGAAACAGCAGAACCAACAGCAGCAGGCCAATGCCAACAGGCAGCAGCAACAACACGGGGAGCAACAGTACCGCACGCAGCCAGTGAAGATGCAATCACAACAGGCGCAGCGCATTCAGCAAAGTGAGCAGCGGGGCGTCTGGCAGGAGCGTCGCGCCCATGACTGGCAGTCTGAGCACCGCGATTGGCAGCAGCGCGGCGGCTACAACGGCTACCGCATCCCAGACGACCATTATCGTGGCTACTTTGGTCCGTCTCACGCATTCCGCATCTACAGCTACCCCGTGATAGTGGTCGGCGGATATCCTCGCTTCCAGTACGGCGGCTTTTGGTTCGGCGTTGTTGACCCGTGGCCTCAGTATTGGGCGAACGACTGGTACGAAAATGATGATGTGTACGTTGACTACTCGGGAGACGGGTATTATCTGCACAACCGCCGCTATCCCCAGGATCGCATTGCAGTCAGCGTCTACGTGAACGACGCGCAGCAGGGTGTTCAACTCGGTGTCTGGCAAGATCATCGTGCGCAGAACTGGCAATCCGAGCACCGCGACTGGCAGCAACGCGGCGGCTATAACGGCTACCGTCTCCCATCAGACCATTACTACAGCTACTTTGGTCCGTCTCACACCTTCCGCATGTCCCACTATCCCGTGATGGAAGTTGGCGGGTATCCCCGCTTCCAGTACGGTGGCTTTTCATTCAGCGTTGTTGATCCGGTGCCCGAATACTGGTCAGACGATTGGTACGACAACGATGATGTGTACATTGACTACTCCGGAGACGGCTACTATCTGTTCAACCGTCGGTATCCCGACGACCGCGTCGCACTCAGTGTGTCTTTGAACTAAAGGCCCATGGAGTGGATTGCAACCAAAACTTCACAGTGGGCGAAGCCAAATCAGCTCCCTGTCCATAGCTTCATAGGCACAGACGGTCTCGCTTAAAAAGACCCTTCGCTTGTCCGTGCCAGGCGAAAGCCAAAAACAGGACCAGTCCCGGATCAGCGCAACAAATTCGTTCAAGGAGATTCCTATGATTCCCGAACCAGGAAAGCAGAATGCGACAGCAACAGCGATGGTCAAGACTGAAAAGACTTCAGAGACTCGTGGAACTCTGAATAAGAAGACGAAAGACAATCTCTCCACTGCGATGCACGGCGAAGCATTCGCTTATGTGAAGTATCTGCTCTACGCGGAACACGCCCGCAAGAGCGGCAACCTGGAACTTGCGGACTTGTTCGAGAAGACCGCCAAGACCGAGCGCTTCGAGCACTTCGCTGAAGAAGCGGAACTCGCCGGACTAATTGGCAGCGACGCTGACAACCTGCAAGACGCCATCGGAGGCGAGGCCTACGAGGTTGACACCATGTACCTGGAGTTCGCCAAGAATGCCACCCTTGCCGGAGATGCCGCCGCGGCCGTTCGCTTCGAGGAAATTCGCCATGACGAGATGGGCCACCGCGATGCGTTCAAGATTGCGCTGGCAAACTTGAAATCCTGAAAGGAGAACTTCCATGTTGCTCCTGATTATTATTCTCCTGCTGTTGTTCGGCACCGGTGGCGGCTATTACGGCTATTCCAGATGGGGCAGAAACGGTGGCCTGGGGATCGTAGGAACGGTCCTGCTCATCGCGCTGATCCTATACCTGCTCGGGTTCCTGCGTTGACCTGGTCAAGTTAAAAAACTAAACGGGCACTAGCAAGTTAATCGAAGCAAAGGAGACGATCCATGAGGCGAAGCACGAAGGACACTGTAAAAGGAACGCTACACGAGGTAAAGGGCAAGGTGAAGGAAACGGTGGGACGCTCCACGAACAACCTCCGCCTGGAAACCGAAGGCCGGGTCGAAGAAATCGGTGGGAAAGTGCAGAAGAAAATCAGCCGAGTGGAGAAGGCTCTCGGAGAATAGAAGTTCAGCGTCGCTGAAGGAATTCGCCTCCATCGGTAATGTTATGAAAATTTTTGGTTCATCTTGGGGGCCTCATTCGCAGCGCGTGTGGGCATCGGCGCGAAGTTCCTCGAGACCATGCGGCGTAGTCTGCGTTCTCGTGATGCTCCTGTCGAACGCCGTCTCTGGCCAGTGGCTAGCACTCGACCAACTTCTTAATGACTGGCGGCAAGTTGGCGATACCAATAAAGATCACAGCTGCAATCGGGAAGGGATGAACGGGCTGTTTTGCATTAGGGCAGTTTCAATTTCTTTGCTCAACTCCTTACTGAATCCAACTATTGCGTAATCGGAGATCGGACAGACACGAACCCTCTCGTTCCGCCCGCCTCGCACCTCACCACCTATGAACAGAAAGAGCTGAGATTTTTCTAAGATCTCCAATTGTCAGTTCGGCTACAAACCTTTACTGACGAAGTGTCACAATCCCTCAAGCATATTTCCATTGCAAGTCGGACTCAGCGACAATCGAGCATGCAGACTCAGCCCAGTCGGACAATGAGGCACAATTAAAATATTGTTACCGCAGGTGTTTTCTTGCACAGAAGAGTTTAGGCTCTAAAGAGGGGCGTCGCCAGGCGCGATGCCGTCATGCACAGCACAGTTTGAATTGTCGGAGAACCGCCTTGCCTACCACAACAGAAATTCCCACTCCTCGCTCACACGAAGAGTTAACAAAGATGGATGCGTACTGGCGCGCCTGCAACTATCTCTCCGCAGGGATGATCTATCTCCGCGCAAACCCGCTTCTGCGCGAACCGCTCAAGCCGGAGCACATCAAGCACCGTCTTCTTGGCCACTGGGGATCAGACCCCGGCCAGTCCTTCATTTGGGTCCACCTGAACCGGCTCATCAAAAAATACGATCTGAACGTCATCTATATCTCTGGTCCTGGTCATGGCGCACCCGCAACGCTGGCCAACTGCTATCTCGAAGGCCACTACTCTGAGATTTATCCGGACAAGAGCCGCGACGAAGCAGGCATGCTCAAATTCTTCCGGCAATTCTCCTTTCCGGGTGGAATAGGCTCGCACTGCACGCCGGAAACGCCCGGTTCGATTCACGAAGGCGGTGAACTCGGGTACTCTCTCTCGCACGGGTACGGAGCGGCATTCGATAATCCAGAGCTCATCGTCACCGTCGCCGTGGGCGACGGCGAGGCAGAGACCGGCCCACTTGCCACATCCTGGCATTCCAACAAATTCCTGAATCCGATTCGCGATGGCGCCGTGCTGCCAGTGCTCCACCTCAACGGCTACAAGATCGCCAATCCCACCGTTCTCGCGCGCATCCCAAAAGAAGAATTGGAGGCGCTGCTTACCGGATACGGGCACAAACCGTACTTCGTCGAAGGCCACGAGCCTTTAGAAATGCATCGGAAAATGGCCACAACGCTAGAACAGTGCATCCTGGAGATTCGTTCTCTCCAAGGTCACGCCCGCTCAACGGGAGACACCGCGCGCCCGCGTTGGCCCATGATCGTGCTTCGTTCGCCGAAGGGATGGACCGGGCCAAAAGAGGTGGACGGCCACAAGGTGGAAGATTTCTGGCGTGCGCATCAAGTTCCGATCCTGGATCCAGTCACGAGTCTCCCCCATCTCAAATTGCTGGAAGACTGGATGCGCAGCTACAAACCCGAAGAACTATTTGACGCGAAGGGAACGCTCGTAGCCGAACTGCAGGAGCTTGCACCGGCAGGCGAGCGGCGCATCTCGGCCAATCCCCATGCCAATGGCGGTCTTCTGCGCAAAGAGCTTGAGCTGCCGGACTTTCGCGATTATGCGGTGAACTTCCAAACCCCCGGGGTGCTGTATGCGCCGCCCACCGATGTGCTTGGGCACTATCTTGCCGAGGTGATGCGACGGAATATGAACTCCTTCCGCGTTTTTGGTCCCGATGAGACGGCCTCGAACCGGCTCACGGCGATCTACGCTGCTTCCAAGAAGACCTGGCTTGCCGAATTCAAACCGGAAGATGCCGACGGCGGCGAACTGGATGTCTCCGGACGCGTGATGGAGATGCTCAGCGAGCACACGCTGGAGGGCTGGTTTGAAGGCTACGTTCTTACCGGCCGTCACGGCTTCTTTTCAACCTATGAAGCATTCGTGCATGTGATCGATTCGATGTTCAACCAGCACGCCAAATGGCTCGAGAAATCGAAGAGGGAAGTAGCCTGGCGCGCACCCGTTCCATCGATCAACCTCCTCATAACCTCCCTCGTCTGGAGGCAGGACCACAATGGATTCACCCACCAAGACCCGGGATTCCTGGATGTAGTCACCAACAAAAGCGCCGATGTGGTTCGTATCTATTTACCGCCGGACGCCAACTGCCTGCTGAGCGTGGCGGATCACTGTCTCCGTTCGCGGGATTACGTTAACGTTATTGTCGCGGACAAACAGGATCACCTGCAGTACTTAAACATGGACTATGCGGTAACGCACTGCACTAAAGGCATAGGCATTTGGGACTGGGCTTCCACCGACGATGAAAAGGAACCCGATGTGGTGATGGCTTGCGCAGGCGATATTGCCACGATGGAGTCACTCGCCGCAGCCGCGATTCTGAAGGAACACTTCTCCGATTTGAAGATTCGCTTCGTCAATGTCGTCGATCTATTCCGCCTGATGCCCGACACGGAACATCCTCATGGACTTTCTCACCGCGATTTCGATTCGCTCTTCACCATCGATAAACCGGTAATCTTCAATTTCCACTCCTACGCCGCGCTGATCCACAAGCTCACCTACCGCCGCAGGAATCACGAGAACATCCATGTGCGCGGATATAAGGAAAAGGGCAACATCAACACGCCGCTCGAACTGGCCATCCTCAATCAAGTGGATCGCTTCAATCTGTCCATCGATGTGATCGACCGAGTTCCACGCTTAACCTCCGTGGGCGCGCACGTCAAAGAATGGCTGAAGGGCCAGATCATCGAAAGCGTCAACTATGCCCACCAGGAAGGCATCGATAAAGCGGAGTATCGCAACTGGAAATGGCCAGGATAAACATGACGGAGACAGGATCGCCAGAAGAAAATCTGATCTTCGTGCTGAACAGCGGTTCTTCTTCGCTGAAGTTCGGCATATATCGCCGCGGGGCAAACGACGAAGAGGCTCTGTTGACCGGCAGCGCAGACGGCATCGGTTCTGGCAGCGGCGCACTGCACATCCGTTCTTCCGATGGGAAAACTCTCGTGCAACGCGAAGGCATCCACGAAACGCAAGGGCATGCCCTCGCCGTTGTCGCCGAGGCCATCCGCGAACACATCTCTGGTTCACCAGTTGTGGTGGGCCATCGCGTGGTGCACGGCGGACCCAATCTCCTTGCGCATCAACCCATCACTCCGCAGGTTGTGGAGCAACTTCGCGCCGCCACGCATTTCGCCCCTGTGCATATTCCGCAGGCCTTGAAGCTGATCGCTTCCGCTCAATCGATCTTCCCTGCAGCGACGCAGTTTGCTTGCTTTGATGATGTGTTTCACCGCAGTATGCCGGAAGTGGCATCGCATTTGCCGCTCCCGCAGCGATACTTTGACGCGGGTGTTCGACGCTATGGATTCCACGGCCTATCCTACGAATCGCTTGTCCATCACTTCGGCGCGCAACTTCCGGCTCGAGCTATATTCGCGCATCTTGGCAACGGAGCGAGCCTCTGCGCTCTTTGCAATGGCGTCTCCATCGACACCACCATGGGCCTCACCCCTACCGGGGGGATTCCCATGGGCACGCGCTCCGGCGATCTCGATCCTGGCGTCATTCTCTATCTCTTGCGCGTGGAGAAGCTGAAAGCCGACGATGTCGAACAGCTGATCAATCATCAGAGCGGCCTCTTTGCTCTATCCTGCGGCATGAGCGATGTAAAGACGCTCGAAGAACGCTCCCGTGCCAACGATCCGAAGGCCACTCTCGCCCTCAATGCCTTTGCCGTTTCCGTGCGCAAGGCCATCGGCGCGTACATGTTCCTGCTTGGTGGTGTGGACCTGCTCGTCTTCACCGGCGGCATCGGCGAGCACAGTAATTACATTCGATCCGCTGCTACAGATGGCCTGGAATCTCTCGGCCTCCCCGCGGTCAAGATTAAGATTATCCCCGCACAGGAAGAACAACAGATCGCGCGTCACTGCCGGCAAGCGCCAGGACCATCCCGATGATAAAAAGTTCTTCTCTGCAACATTACCCCGTAGCCGCTGTTCGCGCTACCTGACAAATTCGCGGCAATCCCAGGCTGAAGCCCTCATCTCCGCTTGCAGTAACTAACCAACTCTGATGAATATTCTCTGCTCCGAACTCCAAGCCCCGTTGCTCAATCTGTCCCGAAGTCCCGTTGGGGGAAGTTTGGGATTCGCCGGATTCGCGGCGACGAGATCCTCCTTAACGACGCTGCGTCTCCTGATTTCCAGGAAACTAGATTCTCAGTCGTGCGCTCAGAGGCCAAAGTCTCCCCGGCCAGAAATGGTTTCTTGAGACCATTCGGTAGTCTGCCGAATGCTTTGTCGTTTTCCAAGTCATTGAGAAAATTAAGGTTGGGTCTTCGACGGATGCCTGCCCACAGTCTGAAATTGGGCCAATCGAATGTGGCGAATTCTAAACGCACTGTTTCCTGCCGATTACGAGAGGATCGAGTTTACAATTCTGGCGCCAAGAATAGAAGTTGCACCCAACTGCACCCAAACAGTGTTGTTATCAACTTCCGTATAAGCGAGTGAAACTAAAGAGGAAGAATGGCTCCCCGGGCTAGATTCGAACTAGCAACCCTTCGGTTA
>CAVZWK010000004.1:0-255002 GCA_963778995.1 Terriglobia bacterium | reverse complement strand
TCCTCGCGGCGGGTCATCCGAGCACGAATCTTGTCCGGTTCCTTGTCCCAGCACACAAAGACGGCGTAGAGATTGTGCTCATCGTACGCCAGATATACATCTGTGTTCTGTGTGGGCTCTGCTCCATCGGCTGGCTCGCGTACGCGAATCCTGTCACTTTAACCACGTGCTCGCGGATCCGGGCACCGGGCTGCATGCTTTCAAAGTCAGACAGATTCGGTGGAGTCTGAATGCGCGGAATATGAATGTTGGGTGGCTCAGCGTGAAGAAAAGGCAGCCAAATCACCAACAGGGGGCAGGTTAGACCAACCTTCAACCAGGACTTTTCCTTACGAATGCGACCCATAGTTTAGATCCTACGTACCATAGTGCGGGTGATAGGCACCACAGCTTTTGTTCCCGTAAGAATTAGGAGAAACTTTTCTCCTCCATCTCCGTCTGTGGGTGTTGAAAAAGTCACTGAGATTAGCGGGTGAGATTTAGCAGAAGCGTGTTGGAAAATCTCCCATGCTAGTTCAGCAGGAGTGTTCGCCATTCTCGGGCAGGGCCAAAGGCGACGCCCGAGCCCCTTGCGCTGGAGTTCGTCCTTCTAGCGCGACTTCGGTTGGGCCCCTTCTTGATCGTCAAGGCAATCGCATGACCCGGACTCGGAGGATTCGCTCCTCAGAGGACTTGGTCGAATTCCCTCGTCAGAGACCATCCGCCCTTGAACGATGCTTCATTTTCTCCAGCGCTCTGCCCAGTTCCGTGTAGTCGGAAGAGACCCGCAAGCCCTCGCGCTTGCCCATCAGCAGCTAAGGATTAGGCGTGATGATGAACACGTGCTCAATGTTATTGGCGCCATAGTAGGCGCAGGTCACCTGGCCCGAATTGTTAATGCCCTCGCACACCGTCGAGTCGCTACCAGTCCCGGGCAGGTGCAGCAAGCGAAAACCCATTGCAGAATTGCCGACGAAGCCCGCCGTTCCGTCGGAAGTGTATCCCACAACGACACCGGCGTCGTTGATGCCGCGCACCCTGCTGGGCTTGTTATCGACGGTAAAACGATCGAGGTATGCCGCGCGCTGTCCTCTGGGGGACGTATTCTGTTGCCAGGTGAAGCTGTAGTCTCCGAGGTTGGGATCATGCCCGCTGCCGCTGATGACGCCGAACTTATTCATGCCTTGCACGATGGTCGCGTCGGAACCGGCTGGAGTCGCGTCGGTAAACTCGTCCGTGGCAGGATCGTAGACGAAGCCAGCAGAGCGGTCTCCGGCATCGCTGAAGTTATCTCCCGTCACTAGTCCAGCCCCTGCAAGGAAGCGTGGTTCTGTATTGTCCCAAGAGGGGCGGGAGAACAGTGTGTAGTTCGAGTCGACCAGAAGGAAGCCCATTTCGTGATTGTCTGCAGTCCAGGCGATCCCCACCACGACTCCCTCGTTGTTGATCCCTGTCGCTGTGACAAATGCGATACCCTGCGGGGGAGGGGGCAACAGTGTGAAGTTCCCGTTCTGCCAAATCCCGCTTCCGATGGTCGTACTGAGTGGGATCTGTCCCTTGTCATTCGGTGCATAGAAGTTAAAGATGGCCCCGCCGGGAACCGTCACCGGCGTGAACGCGAATGCAGCGAGAGCGACCAGTGCGAACATGTGAACTCCTCCTTGTCAATCATCTGGACATATTGATTCCGAATGCAAAGGTGTTTCGAATTGACAACCAACAACATGCTTCTATCTTGTGACGCCATCGCGCGACATCTCGATCAGCGCGGTCGCGGCAAGTAACCGCTCACAACGAACCGTTCAACGTAGCGTCGGACCAGCGACGCATCAACTGGGGGACACGCGATGCCGGTCCCAACGAGCGCACGCGCGGCTCTCGCATCGTCGTAGGGCGGGAGCTGAAGCCAGTCGGTGCTGTCGTGATCGACGAACAGAGGCAAGAGTGGTGCGAGCGCGTTCCCGGTGATCTCGGCCCGCTCCACGAGAACCTGTCGCCACTCAGCGTAAGGCATTTCCTCTAGGCGGTACCCGAGCGCTCGGATCCACGCAACGACATCCGTCCAAGCGACCGGCCGCGGTCCCACTAGGTGATACTCACCCGAAGATCCACCCGCTCCGAGCGCGATCCCAACAAGCGCGCGACTCACGTAGTCGACGGGCGCAAGGTTGATCATCGTGTCGACGCGTGGAGCAAGACCGAGCTCGACGCAGCCCTTGATCATCGCGCAGACGAAGTCGTCGGGGTTAAACGCTCCCGATGTCGAGTGACCGGAGATTGTTCCTGGCCGGTAGATCGACACGTTGAGCCCCCGCTCGCGCGCCTGCATCACAAGTGCCTCGGCGACCCACTTCGCGCGCATGTAACCGAGCGCGAGCTGGTCGGGCTCTTCGGGTCGAGCATCTTCGAACACACGGTCGAGATGTCCCGGTCCGCCGGGGAAGATGCCTATCGTGGACACGTAATGAAGACGCGAGCGCGCTGCGGACGCTAGGCGCAACACCTCGCGCGTGCCGCCTACATTGCTCGCTTTGAGTGCCTGGTACGGGAAAGCGAAATTTACCAACGCTCCACTGTGGAAGATGGTGTCGACCGAGCTGGCGAGGCGATCGTAGTCGTTCGCCCCGAGGCCGAGCCGCGGTTTCGCCAGGTCGCCGGGAATGCACGTGACACGAGCTGTCAGGCTCAACGCGGAAAGATGGTGGCGCCCGAGGACGCCCTCTAAACGATGCATGCCTTCTCCAGCGCTTTGTCCGCGCACTAGGCAGCAGATCGTCGCACTGGTGTGCTCGAGCAATTCCGCGAGAACGAATGCGCCTAGAAATCCGGTCGCACCCGTGAGAAAGATCGTCCGCGACGACGCGCCTTCAGGAGGTGCGAACGTGATCGCCTCCTCGAGATCCACTTCAGCGCGCAACGACAAGGGAGCACTTGCTTCGATGCTCGACGTCTCACCGCCAATAATTGCCGCGATCTCCGTCGCAAGCTCGCGCACCGAAGGACCGAGCAATAATCGCTCGGTGGGTAGAGTAATCGCCAGCTCATCTTCCACCATCGTCTGGAGCTCGAGTGCGGTGAGCGAGTCGATGCCGAGATCGAACAGTAATTGATCTGGCGAAATCGCCTCAGAATGATGCAGCACCTTGGCGGCCACCTGGCACAAGTACGTCTCGAGTGGTCGAATCCGATCGGTCTGCTTGAGGGCCCGCAAGTTCTGAGCGAGCGCGCCGTCTGTTCGCGACGCATCCCCGTCCGTAAGAGGCTGGAGGCGAGGTATCGATTTCGCGTGAGGGTAGAACGCCGTCCACCGCCGCAGGTCGAAGTTCACGGCGCCGAGATGGGCGGGCGTTTCGGCGCCGAGGAAATGCTCGAGAAGATCCGTGGCGGAGCGGATGGGAAGGCTGGAAACGCCTCGAGCCGCGAGCTGACCCATCGCCTTTTCGCCTGCGTTCGCCGCCATGCCGGTGTTCTCAATCACCGTCCACCCGATGCTCGTTGCACAAAGCCCGATCGCACGCCGGTGCTCGGCGAGCGCGTCGAGGTACGCGTTGGCGGCCGCGTAGGCTCCTTGCCCGGGCATGCCAAGGATAGTTGCGACCGAGGAGTACATCACGAAAAAGTCGAGCGGCTCCGTTGCTAACAGCTCGTGGAGGTAACGTGCTCCGTCAACCTTCGCGGCGATCGACGCAGCGAGATTGTTGGAATCAATCGCCATGATCATAGCCGGCGACATCACGCCCGCTGCATGGATCACACCGCGCACGCGATGCCGACGCAGCACGTCGGCGAGCGCGTAGCGATCGGATACGTCGACGCGTTCGACGATGACGTTTGCACCGCGAGCACTTAGCTTCGCGACGGCAGCAGACGCTTCGTCGCTCGCGATGCCGCTTCGACCGAGGAGCACGACCGTGCGGGCGCCGCGATCGATGAGCCGCGCCGCGGCAGCGAGCCCGAGCCCACCGAGTCCGCCGGTGATGAGGTATGCCGCATCGCTTCGCAATTGCAGGGGTGATTTCGACCTCGCGAGCGGCTGACGACCGAGCCGAGCGACGTACCGATCGATTCCGCGGATGGCGACTTCGAGCTCGCCACTGTCGGACGAAAGTTCGGCAAAGAGCATGTCCGCGTCCGTCGCGTGTTCGGTCGATGACAAATCGACGAGCGTGGGGCGAAGCGGAGGATGTTCGTTCACTGCAACGCGGCCGAGCCCCCATATTTGCGAGCTCGCGAGCGCCGCGAGGCTCGTGTCGTCGTCAACTACACATGCGCCACGCGTGACAAGCCAAAGACGAGGCGACCCTGCCTCGCTTCGCTGCCCGAGCGCTTGCACCAGCCGCACGGTAGGACCGAGATCGCGCCCGCAGAACTGGACGACGCCTTGCAGCGCGGCCGAACTTGCCAGCTCTTCCACAGCGCGCACCATTCGCGCGCGGTATCCGGCATCCCCGAACCTCGTGACGAGAGCCTTGGCGGTGGTCCCTTCATCGCCAAGCACAAGCCACTCTCCCTCACTGGCGCGCGAAGGGGACGGGCTCGAAGTCGGTATGCTCGCGCGGACCCAGCTCGGTACTACGACACCTTGGGGCAGCACCGATGCTCCCGTCGGCGCTGCGAGGTCGAGCCATGAGTATTCTTTCTGCCAGGGGTAGCTTCCGAGTGGCACGAACCGCCCGTTCCGCTCGTCGAGCCGCTTCCAGTCGATGTTGAAGCCGAGGCAATACATCTCAGCGATCGCTCGCAGGATGGACGCACGCTCGCCGAATCCAGGCACCACCGACGGTATCGCTGCACCCGGAACGCCGGCGCGCTCAAAGATTCCCCTCAGGGTGCCGAGCATTACGGGACACGGGCTCAACTCGACGAAGACAGTGCCGTCCGGACCAAGACTCGCCGCGATCTTTCCCGTCCCGTCACCTGAGACCTTGAGCACCTCGTCGGGCTCGAATCCGAACGCACGCCACAAGGCAGCAAGCCCGCTCTGGAAAGCGACGAGGTGCGTCGCGCCTTCGGCGAGGCTCTGCTGCATCGCTTCACGGAAAACGGGTTCGCTCTCGGCAAGCTCATCGCCGCTCGAGCGTTCGCACGCTACCTTGTCAGGCAGCACGAACACGAGCTTGTGTGTCCGCCCCGGCACGACGCTTCCCGACACGGAGTATGCGACGTCGGTCGCTGAACGCATCACCCTCGCGCGGCGGTGATCGTGATGATCGCGCCGCATTGCTGCTGAATGCGCTACGTCGCCGAGCGCCACTCCATGCGAAGAGAGTAGCTCCGCGTAGCGGACTTCGAGCGCATCGACCGCCGGAACGCTCCGCGCGGAGATCGGAATCAGGCACGCTCGCTCGGTTAAGGTCCGCGACGCCTCGGGCAGATCGACGGCCCCCAGCACGACGTGCACATTCGTACCCCCCATGCCGAACGAACTGACTCCGGCCACGAACTCAGCGTCGGGCCAAGGCTCCGTTCGCGTCTGTACCCTAAGCCGGCTCTCATTGAGGCACAAATACGGATTCGGCGTCTCGAAATTCAGGCTAGGCGCGAGCGTCCGGCGTTCAAGCGAAAGCACCACTTTAAGGAGGCTCGCGACGCCAGCCGCGGATTCGAGGTGCCCCAGATTCGTCTTCACCGACCCGATCGCACACGATTGCCCGAGCGCACGTCCCTCGCCCAACACCGCACCGAGCGCTGCCATCTCGATCGGATCGCCAATGAGCGTGCCCGTGCCATGCGCCTCGATGTACGGGACGCTGCTCGGCGCGACACCCGCGCGTCGGTACGCGGTGCGAAGCACTTCTTCTTGCGACCAGCGGCTCGGTGAGGTTAGCCCATTGGAGCGTCCGTCCTGATTCACCGCGGATCCGAGGATTACGGCGTGAATGTGATCGCCGTCCGCGCGTGCGCGGGAGAGACGCTTCAGCACCACGAGCCCTACGCCTTCGCCGCGCACGATGCCACGCGCACTGGCATCAAAAGCGCGGCATCGGCCGTCCGCGGAGAGCAGGCCCGCCCGCGCGTAAAAGACATCCATCGTCCGATCGAGTATGACATTCACACCGCCCGCGATCGCGAGCGGGCTTGACTCGCCGGTCTGCAGGCTCTGACAGGCGAGGTGAATCGCCACGAGCGAAGAGGAGCATAGAGTATCGATTGACATGCTCGGACCGCGCAGATCCAGATAGAACGAAATCCGATTCGACGCGATCCCGAGCGAACATCCGGGGCCGAACTGGGCGTCGATCTGCGAGAGATCCTGCGCGTGCCGTCTTGCAAAATCGGCGTTCATGATGCCGACGAACACACCGGTGTTGGTCCCCGACAGCGGCGCGACCAACTGGCCGGCATCCTCGAGCGCTTCCCACGCGACCTCGAGGAGCAGCCGCTGTTGCGGATCCATTCGCGCTGCTTCCCTTGGTGAGATCCGAAAAAAACCGGGATCGAAGCGATCGAGGTTCTCGAGGAAACCTCCGCGGCGACAATGCGGCGCCTGTTCGACGAGCCAGGGCGGTGGCTCGAGTTCCGGGCGTTCAAAAGGAGGCTCGCGAACCGCTTCGACACCTCGGACGAGAAGGTCCCAGTAGGCCGCCGGGCTCTCCGCACCGGGAAGACGGCAGGCAATTCCGACGATGGCAATCGGTTCCATCACTTCGCGACAACTTTCTGCACCAGAAGGCGGGCGAGCGCTTCGATCGTGGAGTAATCCCAGAGCAGCGTGGCATCGAGGTTGAGCCCGAGCCAGGTCTCGAGTACGCCGACAAGATGCACCGCTTCGACCGATGCGAGGCCGTAGCTCGCGAAGGGTTCGCGAATGTCCACGCGCTCGATCGAGATGTTCGCGGCGGAAGAAACTTCCCGCTGGAGGCGCTCGCGGATCTCCTTCTCGGTGGGAGCGTTGCGCCTCTGGGCGTAGGACTGGCGGCAGGCATATCGTTCGAGCTTTCCGCTCGAGGTCTTCATGATCGCGCCCTTTTTGGCCAGGACCACGTCGAACACAGGTGCCTGGTGATGCTCGACCACAGCCTGTTTGATCGTCCCCACAACTTCTGATGACGAGGGGCCGTCGTGCTCGGCCATAATGACAAGTCTCTCTCCGTCCTCATACTCGACAGAAAAGGCTACGCAGCATCCTTTCCGAATCGAAGGTACTGCCTCCTCGACCGTGGCTTCGATGTCTTGCGGAAACAGGTTGCGACCGGCGATGATAATCATGTCTTTGCGACGCCCGATGATGTAAAGCTCATCGTCGTGGAGAAATCCGAGATCGCCCGTGCGGAGGAACGGCCCCTCGCCATCCGCAAGGCGAGCGTCGAAGGTGGCGTCGTCGTCCAGTCCCCAGTATCCGCTCACAATGGCCGGACCTCGCACCCAGATCTCACCTACTCCGTTTGTAGGCACGAGCCGCTCCGCATCAACAATGCGAATTTCTTCAGTCGGGGAAGGCTTGCCGCAGCTCATCAGGACGCGGCGATCGTCGGCAGCCGTCGTAACCTCGACGTCTCCGCGATCGAGTGCCGAACTTCGGAACGCACAGATCTTCGGACCAATACCGCGCCTCGATCCCGAGACGAAAAGCGTTGCCTCCGCGAGCCCATAGCAGGGAAAAAACGCCGAACGGGAAAAACCTCGCGATTCGAACGACAGGGAGAAGCGCTCGCAGGTTGCTGGGCGCACAGGTTCGGAACCGCAGTACGCGACCTCCCAGCTACTCAAGTCAAGCCGAGCTTTCTCCTCTTCGGAGACGCGACGCACGCATAGGTCGTAGGCGAAGTTAGGGCCGCCACTGGTCGTCGCTCGAAAATGCGAGATAGCTTCGAGCCAACGTGCGGGACGCTTGAGAAACATGAAAGGCGACATGAGCACCAGGCTCGATCCTGCGAAAAGCCCTTGCAGTACATTGCCGATTAATCCCATGTCGTGGAAAACTGGAAGCCACCCTACGACGAGCTTCACCGGTCCCATGGCCGCCTCGATGGAAAGTTCGTTTGCAAGGAGTTGGCGATGACGGACGACGGCGCCCTTCGGCGCGCCCGTGGAACCAGAGGTGTATTGTACGAGCGCGACCGTATCCCGCGAGATCCTGGGCATCTGCCACGACGCGCGGATCCCCGCATCGCAAGCGTCGGTTGCCAGGCATCGAACGCCGGGCGGCGCCACGACCTCTAAGGTGGAGAGGGACTCCGATGTGGTCAGCGCCAGCCGGGCACCGCAATCCCGGGCGATCGTATGAAGCTTTACCAAACTTCGTTCGCGCTTCGCGAGACTTGGCGGATATGCGGGAACTGGGATCACACCTGCGAAGAGGCACCCGAAGAAGGCCGTCACGAAATCGATCCCCGACGGGAACAAGAGCATCGCCCGATCGCCGACGGCGCATTGCCCCTGGAGCGCAGCGGCGATGACGGTCGCTTGCCGCGCAAGCTCGGCGTAGCTCAACTCGACGATGGGACCAGACACGTCGCCCGTGGTGAGGTAGCGGAGCCAAACTGTGTCTCCGAGGGACGACGCGCGATCCTTCACGACATCCACGAGCGTTTCGGGAATTAGGACCGGCATAATGGATACACCCCTACCGACATCAGATTTGTCCCTACGGCCACATTCGACCCAAGTGAATCAGGGCGACGGTTTGGGGTGGCAATTCGGATCTTCATCAGTTTCCCGCTGTTCTGGTACGTTCGGTTCGGCGCCTGCGTATTTCAAGGCTTTGCGGGTGACCTGCAGGTCACGCCTCGGTCACCGACATAAGTCTTTGTGTCTCATGTGCTTAGAGGAACAGCTTCGTGCATCGAAAACTGTCTCAGTCTGCTAAACTGGCGCCACGCTTGAAGAAAATGCGATGGCAGTAACCGGCGATAACGGCTCCCGTACCGTCCAGTTCGGAAATTTTGAGGCTGATTTGCGCACCGGCGAGCTCCGTCGGGATGGCTCGCGGATCAAACTCCAGGAGCAGCCGTTTCGCGTGCTCGCCCTACTCCTCCAACAACCCGGCGAGGTTGTCAGCCGCGAGGAGTTGCGAAAGGAGCTCTGGCCAGCCGATACGTTCGTCGATTTTGACCACAGCTTGAACGCGGCTATTCGCCGGTTGCGAGATGCGCTTGGCGACTCGGCAGAAAATCCCAAATTTGTCGAAACGGTGGCGCGCCGGGGGTACCGGTTCCTGGCTCCGGTCAGCATTCCAATCAGCGGCCTACAAACGGTAGCTGGCCCACAAAAAGTAATTGCGGTTGCGCCACAACCCACCACTTCTCAGCATCGGCGGATGATGGTGGCGGCAGTTATGGTTCTATCGCTGGGCATCTGTGTTCTGGCTGTGACGCTGATTCGAAATCGTAGCGCCAGAAGAAAAGAGGAACCGCGGATCCAGTCCATCGCCGTATTGCCCTTGGGGAATTTGTCCGGCGACCCGGCACAGGAATATCTCGCCGACGGTATTACCGAGGCCCTCATCGGACGCCTCGCCGGGATCCGCGATCTGCGGGTTATCTCCCGCACGTCGGTGATGCGTTTCAAGCAAACTCGCCTCTCGGTGCCGGAGATTGCAAGAATCCTTGATGTCGATGCAATTGTCGAGGGGTCAGTCATCCGAGAGGGCAGTCGAATTCGGGTCACCGCCCAGTTGATTCGGGGTACAACCGACGGACATTTCTGGTCGGAAACTTATGATCGCGACCTGCACGATGTGCTCGCTCTCGAGAGCGAGGTAGCACAAACCATCGCCGAGAAGGTCGAGGTCACCGTAACTGGCGAGGAACACGAGAGGCTTCGGAAAGCGCCCTCTGTCTCTCCCGAGGTCTACGAAAGCTACCTAAGAGGCCAATTCGTACTGAGCAAAAGCAACAGCAAGGCTGAGATTGAGGAGAGTCTTAGTTACTTTGATGAGGCGCTAGCGAGAGACCCAACGTTTGCACCGGCTTACGTCGGTGTGGCAAATGCAAATTCCGACCTAAGCAGCGTCTTCATTGGCGCTCGTCCAGAAAAAGCACGCGAGGCCGCGATGAGCGCGACTCGAAAGGCACTGGAGATTGACCCCGATTCTGCCGAAGCGCACTTGATTCTGGCGCGAATTCAGCAGGAACAGTGGCATTGGACAGATGCCGAGGCAGAATATCGGCGGGCTTTGCAACTGAATCCAAACAACGCCGCCGCCCACACAGGACTCGCGGGATGGCTGCTGAGTCAGGGGCGCACCGATGAGGCTCTGACCTGGGCAAAGCGGGGGCGGACCCTCGATCCTCTTGCGGTATCGGGTGCAGACGTTGGATGGATACTGTTCCACGCCCGGCGCTATGACGAGGCCGTGCGCGAATTGCGCAGCGCGCTGGAGATTGCTCCGAACGATGCGGGCACTCTTTTATTTCTCGGATTCGTACTCATCGCCAAGAATCAACCAGAGGATGCGGTCGCCGTGCTCGAAAAGGCGCTCGCTCTTTCTGACAGAAGTCCGGGGGTTATCGGTGTGCTGATCCGAGCGTACGCCCACGCTGGGCGCCGGGAGGATGCTCTCAAACTCCTCGCGGAACTGAAAAAACGCAAGCAGGAGGGCTATGTTCCTGCAGGAGCCTTCGTGAACGCCTACTTGGGACTCGACGAGCGCGACCAAGGCTTTGCAGCACTGGAGCAGGCCTACACCGAACGGTCAGCCATTCTGCAATTCCTCAAAGTTCATCCCTTCTTCGATTCTCTCCGCAACGACCCTCGATTTGCAGATCTGCTCCGCCGCGTTGGCCTTAACTAGGCTAGTGCTGTTTTCTGTTTGTTCTCAATTTTTTGGCTTGTAGCCTCAACGACTGGCAGCGCTGATTTTAGGTTTTGTCTCTGCCTCAAGACATGAGAATCGAGACGATATAGTTGCGAGATACCGGGGCAGTGGCGATAATTGACCACCATCCGATTGCGGTCACTATGATTCGAGAGTCAGATTTATACTAAATTTCTGAAGCCTCCCGACAATCTCGAAGACTTCCGCATCTATGTGCGCGCGTTCATCGACCGAGAAATCGCGAGTCATGCGGATCAGTGGACTCGTGAGCGAAGCGTTCCAAGAGCCCTTCACGCAACTGCGGGGCAAGCAGGGCTTTTGGGGCTAAAGTACTCCGCCGCATGGGGTGGCTTGAACCGTCCTTATGCCTTCACTCACGTTATGCTCGACGAATTCGGTCGATCCGGATCGATGGGCTGCCTGCTCAGCCTCGCCCTGCAATCGGAATTCTCAACACCGCACCTTGCGCTTTACGGAGGCGAGGCGCTACAGCGGCGCTTCCTCGCTCCTGCGATCTCTGGCACCTGCATCGTCGCCATCGCCATGACCGAACCCGAAGGAGGCTCCGATCTCGGGAACCTACGAACCACCGCTACGCTGGTCGACGGCGGCTATCGTGTGTCCGGACGGAAATGGATGATCGGCAACGCCTCGCTGGCAGATGCGTTTTGCGTCGTGTGCCGAGCGTCGGATCAAGCAGAGGGGCAGTTGCCTCGCATGACCATGTTGCTCATCGAAGCGACGACTCCAGGCTTTTCCATCGTGCGACAACTCGAAAAGATCGGCCTTCACGCCACCCCGAACTGCGAGATACTGTTCGACGATTGCTTCGTACCAAATGAAAACGTCCTTGGCCGTCCTGGCTTGGCTATCCCGCAAGGCCTCGTCGCGAACGCTTACGAACGTGTCGCGCTGGCTATCATCGCGATGGGCGCGATGCGAGCAGGGTGGGAGAGTGCGGTGCGCTTTCTCGCCTCGCGCAGCGCCGGTGATCGTACTCTCCTCGAACATTCGCCCTGGCGTCATCGCCTCATGCAGGATTATGTCCTCATAGAGGGCGCGGGGCGAATCGTGAAAGATGCGGCCGGGAGCCTCGAAGGCGGAAGGCCCGATCATGCGCTCGTGTTAATGGCGAAGATCGCGGCCACTGAGGCTTGCCGAGAGGTCTTAGAGCGTGCATCGCAGGCGCACGGCGCACGAGGGTTCCTCGCGGAGGAGCGGATCGGGCGGCTGTATGCGGACGCGAGAGCCTTAACGATCGGAGGCGGCGCGACCGAGGCCCTAGTCGAAGCGCTATCGCGAATCGTGCTTCCGCGAGTCATCCGTCCGGGACGACCAAGTTCGTACTGAGTCCAGATGGCGAAGATTTCGTCGCACTTGGCCGATCGCGAGCTGCGCTGCGAGTTCTGCGTATCTTACGGTCAGCGAAGTGTTCCCGCTTGAGATTCGTGCCATGACGATGTTCATCTTTTATGCTGCGGGGACTTTGGCCGGAGGAATCGGCGCTCCCGCGTTATTTGGGGTGCTGATCGGCACTGGATTGCGGACGAAAATGTTCTGGGGACAGCTGCTCGGGGCCGCTTTGATGATCATCGCTGCAGGAATGGAGTTGAAGCTGGGTGTGAAGGCCGAAGGGCAATCGCTGGAGAACATCAGCGTACCTCTGACCAGCGCAAGCTGATTACTGTTCTGGGGGTTGCTGGGCCGAGCTTGCGGCCTGCAGGCCTTGTGCGACCTCCGGGATGATTCCAATCTGCGCGTAAATCGGCCGGATCAGTTGGCGGATTGCGGGTAACTGCAGCGCAAAGATCCCTGCGCCGCCCACGCAAACCGCTCCTCCCACCATCAGAGTGTACGGGGCTCCGATCCGGCTGGCGGCGGCTCCCGCGATCAGGCTTCCGAAGGGCGCTACACCTTGAAAGGCCATCGCATAAAAGCTCATGACCCGACCGCGCTTTTCATTTTCCACGATGGTCTGAATCACCGTGTTGCTCGAGGCCATCTGCTGCATGAAACAGAAACCGGTTATCACGAGCAATGCGAGCGAGAGCCATAGCTGGCGCGAAGCCGCGAAGGCGACCAGGGAAGCGCCAAATCCAGCCGCGGTCATCGGTATTACCCGCCCCAATCCCAACACGGTTTGCCTTGCGGCGAGCCGGATGGCTCCGATGAGAGCGCCCACCCCAACCGCTGCCATGAGGAAGCCGAGCGTATGCGCGCCTCCGTGCAGAATCTTCCCGGCGAAAATCGGCATGAGGGCGGTATAGGGCATCCCCACCAGGCTGATCACGGTGAGCAGCAGCAGGATCGACGAGATCGGCCGGAAGCCGCGAACGTAGGCCCACCCTTCGCGGAGTTCCGAGAGAACGCTCTGGTCCCTCGGCTTGGCTGGCCGAGCGGCGACAACCATTGCCAGCAGTGACAGGATCACCGCGATATAGCTGAATCCATCGATCAGGAAGCAGGAGCCCTCGCCCACCACCGCAATGAGCAATCCAGCGACCGAGGGACCGATCAGCCGCGCGGCATTCACCAAAGAAGAGTTCAGCGCGATCGCATTTCCCAGGTCGGCGGGATCCTCCACCATCTCAATCACGAATGCCTGCCGCGCCGGCATATCGAACGCGTTCACCGCACCCTGGAACAGATTGAGCCAGATGACTTCGCGGACCGTTATGATATGCGCAAGGGCGAGACCAGCCAGGGCAAACGACTCCAGCATGGAAAGTATCTGGGTGATGACCAGCACCCGGTGACGGTTCAGGCGATCGACCCACACGCCGGCGAAGGGGCCGAGAAAAAGGATGGGAATCTGTCCGGCAAAGCTGACCAAGCCCAGGAGGAAGGCAGATCCGGTCAGACGATAGACGAGCCATCCGGTGGCTACCCGGGTCATCCATGTACCGATCAGGGAGACGCCTTGCCCTCCGAAGAACAAACGGTAGTTTCGATGGCGAAGCGCACGGAGCACGACTTGCCAGCTGATTCCGCTTCGCCTTTGCCCAGGTCTTTCTTTTGTCATGCGTCCGTGCCGACCGAGTGTAGAACACTGCTTGGATGCCGAGGGCGCACGGTGGGTAGCGAGACGGCGATCCGCGGGATGCACCAGATTTAAGGCACTTGCCCTGCCAAAACGGATCGCAGCACGGTGCGCCGATGTTCTGTTTGCCTCTAAATCTTTGTCTTAGAACGACCTAGACCCTCAAAAAATTCGCTGTACGACCTATAATCGTTGCTCACGGTTCTCCTGATTCGACGTCTATTCCTGTGTAAGCCCGGAAGACAATTAAACGCCGGGCCGCAGAGGACGCGACGAAATGCCGGCCGGTGTATGGGCAGTATCACTTGCGGTTGGCGGACGGGCCCACTCGAGAGAGAGTGAGTTAACAGAGAGAGTCAGCAGGAACCAGAACCCCACGCGGGGTTGCATGGCTGGGCAAGAACGCCGAATCGACGACACGATGTTGATCCGAGAGGCGCAGCGCGGGAACCGCGCCGCCTTCGAGGAACTCGTGCGTCATTACGACCAGGCGGTTCTGAGGCTCGCTTTTCATCTCACCGGGACTGAGCACGACGCCCAGGACGTTTATCAGGACGCCTTCCTGAAGGCCTACAAGAACATCGGCAGCTTTCGCTTCGAGTGCTCCTTTTACACCTGGATTTACCGGATCGTGACCAACCTGTGTCTCGACCACCTGCGCAAGAAGACCGTGCGTAAGGAGGATGCGCCGGTCGCGAAGGATCCGGACGGCGGCGAGTACGACCTGCTGGACCAGGTGCCGGATGCGCGGGCAGGCGCAAATCCCGAGCGGGATTTGATGCGGCGGCAGTTGGGCGCGAGGATCGCCGGAGCACTGGAGAAGCTGACGCCCCGCGAACGGATGGTCTTTGAGTTGAAGCATTATCACGGGCTGAAGCTGCGAACCGTGGGCGAGATTTTGCATACGACGGAAGAGACCGCCAAGAACACACTCTTCCGGGCCACGCAGAAATTGCGTGGAGCCCTGGCGGACATGAGGTGAGCGAGTCGTGAGCAGTTCGGAACTCAGGACTCAAAGGTGAATTATGAAGTGTGAATGGGTGCGAGAAAATATCGTGCTTCACGTTTATGGCGAACTGGCAGATGATGCCCGTCATGAACTAGAGCAGCACGTGGTCCGCTGCGCGGACTGCGCGGCCGAACTGAAAGCAGAGCAGGATTTCCATGCATTGCTTTCTCAGGATCGGGCCAGTGACCCGTCGCCGAATCTGCTGGCGTCCTCGCGCATGCGGCTGCAGGAGGGCCTGGAAACAGCCCAGCAGGGCAGCGTGTGGAACCGGCTAGCATTCGATCCGGCGAACTGGCTCCGTCAGGTGCGGTTCTCGCCCGCATTGGCGGCCGCAATCCTCATCGTTGGATTCGCGGGTGGAGTAGGCGGCACGTACAAGTTTTATGAGGGTCGACTGACCGCAGGGACTGCAATCACGGCGAGCAATATTCAAGGGCAGAATCTAGTCAACGCTTCCATCGCCGGCATCGATTCCATCACTCCGGTCGCAGGCACTGACCAGGTCACCATCAAATACAACACGGTTTCCACGCAGCAAACGCAAGGGTCGTTGAACGATCTGCAGATTCAGCAACTGCTGCTGTACGCAGCACGGAGCAATTACAACTCAGGCGTGCGGGTGGATTCCGTCGACCTGCTGGCGCAAAAGAGCGGCGAAATGCAGGTGCGTGAAGCCCTGATCTACGCTCTGCAGAATGACACGAATCCTGGTGTGCGGTTGAAGTCCCTGACCGCACTGGGAAATTACGTAAAGAGCGATACGAACGTCCGCGATGCCGTATTGCGCGCGCTCGTGAACGACACGACTTCTGGGGTGCGGATTGAAGCTTTGCGCCTGATCGAGCCGGTCAAGGCCGACGGCAGCGTGCGGGGAGTGCTGATGGCTCTAGCGGCGAAGGACCAAAGCCAGTACATCAAGTCGCAGGCGCGCACCATGCTGGCGCAGTTGCCAGAGATTGATTAGTCGAGTGGTCCGGGGAGAAAAGGGGTGGTTACGTTGAAAAAAGCGCTACAAATCGTCGGGCTTGCCTTAGTGCTGGCCCTTGCTGCGCCGCTGAGCTTCGTCTCTCAGAGCGCAGCGCAGGAAGCACGAGTATCCCGCGAAGGAGGAGCCTGGGGCCAGGAAATCACAGGCTCGCTGGCTGCGGTGAAGAATCTCAGGGTGAAAGTAGATATGGGCTCCGTAGTAGTTCGTGGCGGGCAGCAGCAAAGCATCAACTACGTGGTTCATACGAAATTCGGCAATTCTTCAGAGCAGGACGCCCGCCGGCAGTTTGAGCAGCTCAAAGTCACCGCCTACGTCAAGGGAGATACCGCCTGGATCATCGGCGACTGGCAGGGCGGTCACAGACCGCGGCACTTCTCAGGTGAATTCAACATCAACGTTCCCCGTGAAATGGCTCTCGTGAAACTCGAAACCGAGGGCGGCAGTGTCGATACGACCGGCATCGCAGGGCGAGTGGAAGCGGAAAGCGGCGGTGGCGGCATCCGTCTCGATGACATCGGTGGCGGGGTCAGCGCCGAAACCGGCGGCGGATCCATCGATGTAGGTACCGTCAGCGGCGATCTTGGACTGCATACGGGCGGCGGTTCCATTGTGATTCGGCGGGCCAACGGCAAGGTCGTCGCTGAAACCGGTGGCGGCAGCGTGCGCATCGACTCAGGATCGCAGGAAGCCGTGGTGGAGACGGGCGGCGGCAGCATCGAAGTGCGGCAGTGTGCGGGACGCGTAAAGGTATCTACCGGCGGCGGCAGCGTGGAGCTTAGCGATATCGGCGGCCCTGCGCAGATCGAAACCGGCGGCGGCAGCATTCGCCTGACCTCCGCGAAAGGGCATGTTCACGCGGAAACCGGTGGTGGGGGCATTGAGTTGTATGGTGTCCCCTCAGCCGGAGCGGAAACCGGCGCCGGCGGAATCACTGTGAAGCTGGTCAATACCGGCGGCGAGCGGCGGGAATCGGATTTGGAAACCGCGGCTGGCGATATCACGCTTTACATCGCTCCCGATGTTGCCGTTAACGTCCGGGCGAGCGTCGATATGGGCAACGGGCATCACATCACGTCCGATTTTCCGGAGATTCACGTCCGCAGCGAAGGCGATCAGTGGAGCAAGAGTCTCACTGCCGATGGCGCGCTGAACGGCGGAGGACCGCTGGTCAAGGTGCACACGTCCGCAGGAGATATCTGTATCCGGAAAGCCAGCCGTTAAGAGCTTTAAGAATTAAGAACTGAAGAGGGCGCGCATTCAGGGCGCGCCTTCATGAAACATTACTGTCGGGGGAACTGCCATGCGCCACCACGTTTTGACGGCAATTGCGATTTGTCCATTACTGCTGAGCTTTTCCTACGCGGCCCAGAACTACTCGGTAGATCAGCCCGGACAGGCGTTTGTCGTCTCGAGCGAGGAGGGCGGCACCAGCGCTTACCTCGGTGTCGATATCGCCGATGTCACCACCGAACGCCTTAGCGCCCTGAAGCTGAAGGACGAGAAGGGCGTCGAAGTAACGATGGTTGACCAGGATGCTCCGGCCGGCAAGGCCGGCATCAAGGAGCACGACGTCATCCTCACCATGAACGGCACCGCGATCGAAAGCGGAGCCCAGCTTCGCCGCATGATCCATGAGACGCCTCCGGGCCGCGTGGTCACCTTGGGCGTGAGCCGCGACGGACAGCCGCTGACCATGAAAGTCCAGCTCGCGGACAAGCACAAAGAGTTCGCATTCGTGGCCCCGAAGACCAAGGACTTCAACTTCAGCATGCCGGAGATCCACGTACCCGATATCGATATTCCGGGGATGAACATGGTTGTTGTCACATCGTCGGCCCGCAGCGGGCTTATGGTTGAGAACATCACGCCTCAGTTGGGTGAGTTCTTCGGCGTGAAGAACGGCAACGGAGTACTGGTCCGCTCGGTCGAAAAGGGCAGCCGAGCCGAAAAAGCCGGCTTCCGCGCAGGAGACTTGATCGTCAAAGTAAACGACGAGCAGGTGAACGATACCAGCGATTTCACCCATGCCGTCCGCTCGCGCACTGGGAACTCCGTCAAGGTGGGCGTCATGCGCGATAAGAAGGAGCAGATCCTTACCCTGTCGTTGCCCGCAAAGAAAGAGTCGGGTGACCTTATCGAGGAAGAGAGCTTTTCAGACGAGCCGCTTATCAAGGCAGAAACAACAATTGAACTCACCAAAGCTCGTGCCGAGCTGATGGCGAAATTGAGGCCTGAGATGGAATTGGCGCGTGAGAATTCGCGACGGGCCGCCGAGCAAATGCGACAGGCTCTGAAAAAGGAACAAGAAGAATTCTGCCAGCAAACTGAGAAGCAAAGAGAACAGATGCGTAAGGACATGGAAAGCCTGCGCAAGCAACTGCAGCACATGAAGCAGGAGTGGATCTAGAAAGGTCCCGGCACGGCTAGCGCGAGTTGGAAGCCGCCTGGCCGAGATTGCCGATGCACACTCGATTGCGTCCGCTTTGCTTGGCCGCATAGAGCGCTGCATCTGCCGCTCGAATGATCTCATCCCGAGTCTTTCCATGACTTGGGAACGCCGCCACGCCGGCGCTGATGGTCACGCTGCGCGGCACTCCCGGAAATTGCCATTCCGCGATCAGCCGGCGCAGTTTCTCGCTGATTGCCGCGGCCTGCTGTTCATTCGTTTGGCTCAACAGAATCGCGAACTCCTCGCCGCCATAGCGGCACACCACGTCGATCTTCCGTAGCTGCTGTTGAAGCAGGGAGGATGTCTGGCGCAGCACCTCATCTCCCAGCAGGTGTCCAAAATCGTCGTTCAACTGCTTGAAATGGTCGATGTCGGCCATGACCACAGACATCCCGGTGCCAAAGCGGCGTGCTCGCTCGATCTCTTCCATGATTCGTAACTCGAAGTAGCGGCGATTGAAAATCCCTGTGAGGCCATCCAGATATGCCAGTTGTTTGACACGCTGCACGTAATGCGCATTCTGGATGGAACTGGCACAGATGTCCGCGACTGACTCGAGCGGCTGTAGATCGCCTCCCTGGAACGCGTTTCTCTCGGAGCTGTGCAGAGAGAGTACGCCGTGCGTCTGTCCAAAAGAGATCAACGGTATACTCATTCGCGATAAAGACTCTTCAAACAGGCGAAAGAAGTGAGGAGAGGCAGAGAGATCGTTCTCGATACTACTATCGCTGGTCGCGATGACGTCGGACCAGGGTTGCTGGCTTGCTGGAAAGCGCCCGCCTGCCGGAAAGCAAGGAGTCAGCGTCCCGCAATGCGCACGCATGACCATTTCCTGATCTTCCCGCAAACAGAGCGAGACGTGCGCCACCTGGAAAGCTTGCTGGATGACCGAGCAGGCCCGAGTCAGCAAATCCTCCAGATCCATGATCGCCGTGCTTTGCTGCGCGATTGTATTGATCGCTTGTAACTGTCGCGCCCGCCGGCGCTCAAGGGAATACAGCCGCGCATTCTGCAGGCCCAGCGAAGCTTGCGTTGAGAACAAGGTCAGTAGCTCGATGGTCTCGTTATCAAAGAAGTTGATCTGATCGCTTTGAAAGTCCAGCACCCCGACGACTTCGTCGCGCACGATCAGCGGAATCGCCAACTCGGAACGAGTGGATTCGGCGGAAGAGATGTAGCGTGAATCCATGCTTACATCAGGAGCGTAAACCAGGTGTTTTCCTGAGGCAGCCGCGCCAGTCAGTCCTTCATGCATGCCGAAACGGAGGCTCCCCTTGTCGGTGTCCCAGCCGGTCTGCGAACGCACGCATAGCTGCTGCGCGTCTTTGTCGAGCAGCAGGATGGCGACTCTCGCTAGACGAAATTCGTCCTGGGCAATGGCCAGAATTCGCTGCAGCACCTCGTCCGGATCAAAGGTCGAGAGAACTGCCTGGCCTGCCTTGTACAGCAGCCCCATTTTCGGCATTCAAACGGATTCTATCGCCGTGCAAGGTAACCGCTTATGTTCCGAAAGTAACTGCGAGGCGAAGGGCGGCGGCTAGCGCCATCTTCGCGCCGTGCGGATCAGACCGTATGCCACCAGGCAGAACCAGAAATCCACCACCATGCCGAGATCGATGCGCAACGGCCGATGGCGGGCTATCGGAGGCAGTGACGGAACCAGGAGGAAATAAACAATATTGCCCAGAATGATCGCGAACAATGCCTGCAAAAAGTTCATGAGCACTGATGGTTTAGACACCGCAGAGCCCTCCGGCGGTCAAAATGAACGGGCTGTCATAACACGCGTTCGCAAATGGAACGCTCGGATGCAGAGTCATCGTTGGCTCAAGCGGGTCCTGGCCTGCTCCTGCTATGCTTTCGGTGCCCCATCCTTTCCGATGGTTGCGAAGGGATGATTTCCTCCAGGATTTCGCATGCTCGAACTCTCCACGCCGGTAAAGTACGTCAAGGGCGTCGGTCCGCGCATTGCCGAGGTGCTCGCCGCCAAGGGTATCCACACCGTCGGTGACCTCCTCTATTATCTTCCGTTTCGTTACGAAGACCGGCTGAATCCCCGGGGCATATCCGAGCTCCGGCCCGGCGAGATGGCGACCATGGTCGGGGAGGTCCGGAACTCGGGGCTATTCCGCACGCGGAGCATACCAATCTTTCAGCTCACCGTGGGGCAGGGACGCGCCAAATTGCGCTGCCTTTGGTTCAACGCGACATATCTCAAAGATAAGTTCATCCCAGGGCAGATGATCGCGCTGTACGGCAAGGTGGAAGAGGATCCGCGTAGTCGCGAGTTGCAAATTGTTCAGCCGCAGTTCGAAGTGCTCGGTGACCCCACTGACGCTGGCGAGGACGGGCCCGAGAGGAAAGTCGCAGAGTCTCTGGAGATCGGCCGGATTGTTCCCATTTATGAGGCCACAGGACGGCTGACTGCGAAGTGGTTTCGGCGGATCATCCGTAGCGCGCTCGATAACCTCACTCCAGAACTTACGGATCCAATTCCCGCCACCGTACGCGCCCACCTGGGACTTATCTCTCCGCGGGCGGCGCTGTGGAGTGTGCATTGGCCTGAACCCGGCGAGAGCCTGCACGATCTGCAGTCCTCACGAACGCCGGCCCATATCCGCATGATTTTTGACGAATTGTTCTTCGTCGAACTGGGGCTCGAGTTGAAGAAGCGCCAATTGCGGGCTCAAACCGGGATTGCGTTCAAGCTCGACGATCGGGTCCGCGCGGCGATCAAGAAGATCTTGCCATTTCATCCCACGGCAGCACAGAAGCGCGTGCTGAAAGAAATCGCCGCCGACATGCAAAAGCCTTATCCCATGCGGCGTTTGCTGCAGGGCGATGTGGGATCGGGCAAGACCATCGTGGCATTCGAAGCCGCAATCATTGCCATTGAGAATGGATATCAAGTCGCGCTGATGGCGCCCACCGAAATCCTCGCCCAGCAGCATTACTTCTCGGCGCGACGCATTCTCGAGAATGCGGGCTATCGCATTGTTCTATTGACCGGGTCGCTGGAGAGCGACCGCAAGCGCGAGGTTCGCAGGCACATTGCGCAGGGATCCGCACAGCTTGTGATTGGCACACATGCGCTGCTGGAAGAAAAGGTGGAGTTTGCCAAGCCAGGGCTGGTGATTGTGGACGAGCAGCACCGCTTCGGTGTGCTGCAGCGCCTGAAGCTGATGAAGAAGTCCGGGGAGGGAGAAGAACTGGCGGAACCCGATGTGCTGGTCATGACAGCCACTCCCATTCCGCGCACGCTCGCGCTTACTTTGTATGGCGATCTCGACCTGAGCGTGCTCGACGAGTTGCCGCCGGGACGCACACCCATTATCACGAAGAGTGTGGCTGACGATCAATCGCCGAAGGTCTGGGATTTCGTGCGCAAACAGGTTGCGGCGGGGTATCAGGCCTACGTTGTGTATCCCGTCATTGCCGAAAATGAAGAGAGCGAACTCAAAGCCGCAATCAAGATGTATCGCGAACTGAGCGGCAACGTCTTCGCGGACTTGAAAGTGGGACTTCTCCACGGGCGATTAGACGCAGACCTGAAGGATCAGGTCATGCGCATGTTCCAGAGAGGTGAGTTGCAGATTCTGGTCGCGACGACTGTGATTGAGGTCGGCGTCGACGTGCCTAACGCGACGGTCATGGTCATCGAACACGCCGATCGCTTCGGATTGGCACAGCTTCACCAGTTACGCGGTCGAATCGGTCGGGGCGCGGCCAAGTCGTACTGCATCCTGATGACGGGCGGCAAGGTCACGGAGGAAGCCCAGCGGCGGCTGAAGGCCATGACGGACACAAATGACGGATTCAAGATCGCCGAACTGGATCTCGAACTCCGCGGGCCGGGAGAGTTTTTCGGAACGCGCCAGGCGGGGCTGCCCAGCTTTCGCGTGGCCAATATCATCCGCGACGCGCAATTGCTGGAAGCTGCAAAACGGGAAGCAGCGGCGGCGCTGGACGGCCCGAATTCCGAAATCTCCTCCGAAGAGATTAGCCGTGCGCTCGTGTACATGCGTGCCCGGTGGCAACACACTTATGGCTTGGTGGAAGTTGGGTAACGGAGCTTTCTCTCATGAGCATCCTTGATGCGCTGTGGATGGATGTGCCGTGGATCGGGAAAGTAGTGGGAGTTGCGGACCTCGTCGCCGTCTTTGGCCTGCTCTGGCTTTCTTACAAACTGGAGAAGCGAGGCTACTTCAAGAACTATTCCCGCGGGCTCGGGCGCGGATTATTTGAGGTCGAGACCATGCTTTGCCCCTCCAAACAACATGTGCGTGAAGCAAAAGAAAAGAAGCTGGAAGCGGAAGATGACCAAGGCGGGCCTGCTCCGAAGTCCCGTGGGGCAGCTTCAAGAGAGCCCTGAAGACAGATACTGCTGGATGTATTTCCTGCTGTCGAACTTCTTTTCGGTGCTCGCTCCCGACATGTAGCGAACCTGTCCGAAGATCGGCCGCTCGAACCACGGACGATCAAACTTTCCTACAATCGCCCACGCAATTCCCGCGTAGCCGTTGGGATCGCGGCCGTCCAGGAAATATTTATCATTCAAGTAAACGGCTGTTCGATGAGCCTCCGCCGGAGAGCGGTTCCACTCCAGAATCTTCTTCGCCCAGTACATCCGCATGTAGTTGTGCATCCAGCCCTGGGTGACCATCTGCGTCTGCGCGGCATTCCACAGAGGATCGTGAGTCTTGGCATTCTCCAGCTGGCTTTGCGTGTAGACGACAGGGCGCGGATCGCTCGCGTGTTTCGCGAGTGTTCGATGTGCCCATGGCTCAGCGCATTCGAAACTGTCATAGTTCGGATTGAACCGCACCAGGTTGATGGCCAACTCGCGCCAGACGATGATCTCGTTCATAAACGATTCTTTGTCGGCCTTTGGGGCGTCCGCATTCTGAACCGCGAGTACAGCCGCGATCGGACTGATCTGCCCGAAATGCAGGTAAGGCGAGAGCCGGCTGGTATGGTCGATTTCCGGTTTATTGCGCTGAGTGGCGTAGTTTCGCAGTTTTTGCGATGCGAACTCCTTCAGGATCTGGAACCCTTGGGTAGTGCCTCCGCGCCAGCTCGAAACCGGTGACACCGACCGGTCCAGTTTCCAGCCCTCAGTAATGTCCACGTTGGGCAGCGAATGAACATGCATCGGCCTTTTCCAACCCACTTTCGCATGCGGATTTCGAGAAGGAACGAGAAACGTTTTCAGCTGTCGTTCTAGCCGCGGACGAATGGTGTGCGCTGCGTACTGCGCCTTTTCGAGCAATTTCGAGGGAACGATCACGTCGGCATCGACGGTCCATAGCGGGACTCTCAGTTTCTTCGTAACAGTCTGGCGCCAGGCTTCGGGTTCCCGCAGCGGATTTTCGTCGCCAATGACGAGGGCAGCTTTCACTTCATTACAAAACTTCAGCAAGCTATGCTCGGGATAGCGCCGCAGTACGAATCCAACATTTCGCTTGGCCAGGGCTGACCGCGATGTCGGGAATTCCGTCGTTCAGAAAGCGGTAGTGCCGCAGATTCGCGTGCGGATAAAACGGCACGGGCGCAAAGAAAACTATGGCGGGTTTGCCCAGAGCGTTGGCGGCTTCGACCGCGACATCGAGAGCCGCGTTATCAAGGCCGCGCTGGGCACGCTGCATCCAGTAAACAACGCAGGTTCCCTCCGGGGCCGGCGGCCCGGAGCGCCGGATGGTTACTCGCGGATCGCCCGAAAGTTTGTTCAGCAAGTCCATGCAGAAGCGCTCAGGAATCAACTCATTCTTCTTAATACTGAGGTCATTCGACGGTGCGCTTGGTGGTTGCGAATTGAAGAAACTGCATCTGGTGTACTAGCGTTCAAAACGTGGCGGATTAATTTCCTGCGGAGAAAGTCCGGCAGACTTCAGGTCGCATGCAGAATTGCGTCGGCAATGCGCGCTGCTTCCACAGTGGCCTTCACGTCGTGGGTCCGAATGATGTGCGCACCTTGCAGAATCAGTGCCGTTTCGCTGGCCAGAGTACCGTAGAGTCGTTCCTGCGGCGGCAAATCCTTGCGCTGTCCGGCGGTTCGCCCGATGAACGATTTCCGCGAAGTTCCCGCCAATAGAGGAAATCCCAGTGCGTGCAGCGCATCGAAGTGCGCGATCAGCGGGTAGTTCTGATCGAAGCTCTTGCCGAAGCCAAATCCCGGATCGAGCACGATCTTCTCGCGCGAAATGCCCGCTCCTACGGCCTCATCAGCCCAAACCTTCAATGCGTTCGAGACCAGTTGTACGACATCCTGCGGAGGGGGCAGCGTACGCCATTCCTCCGGTCGGCCACGCATATGCATCAACACTGCGCCGCATCGCAGTTCGGCTATGGTTTCGGGCATTTGTGCGTCCCATCGAAAGCCGCTCACATCGTTGACGATCTCTGCTCCCGTATCAAATGCTGCGCGAGCGACGAAAGCCTTGTAGGTATCAACCGAGATGACGCTTGCAGGATGTTTCTTCTTCAGATCAGAAATGACCGGGATAATCCGCCTGAGTTCTTCTTCTTTGCTGACGGCCGTCGTCCGGGTATTGCCGGAATTGATCTCTCCTGATGGACTGACCCGTGCTCCCGGTCGTGTGGATTCTCCTCCAATGTCGATGATGTCAGCGCCTTCCTCAAGCAATTGTTCGGCATGTTCGACAGCCCTCTTGGAATCCAGGAACTGCCCACCATCGGAAAAAGAATCCGGCGTAACATTGACGATACCCACGATGAGCGTTCGTTTGCCCAGTTCCAGGGAACGCGAACCGATACTCCATTGGAAGGCAGGTCTCATGAGAGCATGATTCTATTGGACCTCGACTGGACGTTCACCGGCGCCGAACCGCGGCCTTCCGCTCGCGAGCGCCGTACGCCCCTGCGGGGCCGGTGCCCTTGGGCGGTTTGCGGACTCCATCCAGAAGTTCTTTCAGGACCACAGCGTTGTTGCGCGTTTCATTTCTCGAGGCAAACAGCAGCGTCAGGCGCTTCTTCTGGTGGGCCAGTTCATAAAGCCGCTGTAGCGCTTCCTGATATGCGGGCTGGGTCAGTTCCTTCAGGTACTTGCTGCGGAAGGATGTCCACTGATCGCTGTGAGCGTGATACCACTGCCTGAGTTCGTTCGAGGGAGCGAGATCCCGCAGCCATTCGTCGATTTCCGCGCGCTCCTTAGTCAATCCGCGAGGCCAGAGTCGGTCCACCAGAACTCGTGTGCCGTCCGTGCGGGAAAGAGGTTCGTACACGCGCTTGATCGCAACTGTCATGTCCGGGGGAACTATGCTCTATCATTGTAAAGCGGCGAGCAGCGCCGCGCATGGCGTACTTCGAAGGGCGGCAATGCGATCAATCAAGAACGGTTCCGCGACGGCGCGGGGTGGCGAAGCTGTTTCCATCGTGCTCATGTTGGTAGCAGCTGTACTGGTGCTGGGTTCGGCTCTGGGCTGCGATGTTGAGCGGCGAAAGTCGGATGCCGAGTTAGGACTCAATTCTCAGCAGGCGGCCGGACGTAAAATCTACGATGCCGAGTGCGACCGCTGTCACGAGCCGTACTCAACTAAGGGGAAGAAGGGCCCCGGTCTCAAAGGAATTTTCCAGCGCAAGTATCTTTCTCTGAGCGGTCTGCCGGCAAACGATGAGCGTGTGACCGACATCATCCGCCTGGGCAGGAATGAGATGCCCGGATACGCGCAGAAACTTAGCCAGCAGGAGATTCAGGACCTGCTCGCATACCTGCATACCCTGTAGGCCGAAGACTGCCAGAGGTGGGATAATCCGCCGCATGAAGAGCATGGCCAAGTCGGAACTGTATCGCGAATTGCCATCAGTGGACGAGTCCCTCCGAACGCCTGGCGTTGCCGCGCTTGTCGAAGCCCAGGGTGCCGCAGTTGTGGCGGATGCTACCCGTACCGTTCTCGCGCGGCTGCGCACTGAGATTGCCTCCGGTCTTCTGGATGAGTCCGGCATTCGCGTAGCCGTCAGTGGAATTGCCAGCGCAATCGAAGCTCAACTTCTACGCTCGCTTGCTCCTTCACTTCGCCCGGTGATCAACGCAACGGGCGTGATCCTGCATACGAATCTCGGGCGGGCGCCGCTATCCGCGTCAGCGATCGAGCACCTCCGTGAAACCGCGACGACATACAGCAATCTGGAATTCAGCATTGAAGCCGGAGAGCGCGGCAAACGCGACGTACACGTCGATCGTCTCTTTCGCAAGCTCCTGGCCGAGTCTCAGCCCGAGCACGATATCTCGACGATCGTAGTCAACAACAATGCCGCCGCTGTTCTGCTCGCGCTCAACACGCTCGCGGAAGGAGGAGAGGTCATCGTCTCGCGGGGCGAACTCGTCGAGATTGGCGGATCGTTCCGGATTCCCGACGTGATGGGCAAGTCGGGAGCCGTGTTGCGCGAGGTAGGCACCACGAACCGCACGCGCCTCTCCGATTACGAAAGCGCAATTAGTGATCGCACTCGACTCCTCTTGCGCGTGCACCGTTCGAACTTCGAGATCACCGGATTTACCGAGCAACCGTCAACCGCCGAACTTATGGCTCTCGCGCACAAACGAAATCTGCCCCTTTTGGAAGATCTGGGCAGCGGCGCCCTGGTGAATCTCCAGCGTTTCGGAATCAACGGAGAGACGAGTGTTCTCGACAGTCTTCGCGCCGGCGTGGACGTGGTCACCTACAGCGGCGACAAACTGCTCGGAGGTCCGCAGGCGGGTCTGCTCAGTGGCCGTACGGATCTCATCAGCGCGATGCGCAGCAACTCACTGTTTCGCGCGTTACGGGTTGACAAGCTTACCTATGCGACGTTGGAAGCTACGCTCCTCGCGTACGTCAAGCACAGCTACGACGAAATTCCCACGCTGAAGATGATGAGCCTGACGAAAGCAGAAATTGATCTTCGTGCAAAGACCCTCGCAGAGACGCAGCTTGCTGCGCCTTCTCCGGCGCGACGCGTGAAGATGGAAATCATCGACGGCGATTCGCTGATCGGGGGCGGCGCAGCCCCATCTTCCGTCCTCGCAACGAAGCTTCTGGCTATCACGCATTTGGATCTAAGTGCCGAGGAAATAGCGACCCGTCTGCGCAACTCCGATCCGCCCATCATCGCTCGCGTGGAGGATGGAAGAGTACTGCTGGACCTGCGAACCGTGTTTCCGAATCAGGATGCCATCATTGCTGAGGCTCTCCGCCGCATCCGCTGAACCAGATTCTGCATCGAAGAAGCATTGGCGACGCTCTACACGATCGGACACTCCACCCGCACAATAGAAGAGTTTATCGCCGCCCTGACCTCACATGAAATCCGCAACCTGGCCGACATAAGAGCATTTCCCATGTCGCGTCGCCTGCCGCAGTTCAATCGCGACTCGCTGGAGCAGAGCATGCGGGCTGCCGGAATCCGATATATATGGATGAAAGCCCTGGGCGGATATCGCAAAGCAGTTCTCGACGAATCTCCCAACATCGGCCTCCGCAATCAAAGTTTCCGTAACTACGCGGACTACATGCTGACTCCGGAGTTCGAGCAGGCGATCACACAACTGGTCGCCTTAGCCGAACAATCCCGCACCGCCTATATGTGTGCCGAACGTGTGTACTTCCGCTGTCATCGCATGCTGGTTTCCGACTGGCTGGTCGCCCATGGACACGAGGTCCTGCACATCGATGACAAACGTCCAGTGAAGCCGCATAAGTTAACAGCTGAGGCCCGCATGATGGATGGCCGTCTGATCTATCGCGGCGACCGCTTGCTGTAAGATGCAAGCGCAATGATTGTAGGCACAGGTATTGACATCGCCGAAGTCCCACGCATCCGCCACTCCATCGAGCGTTTTGGGCTTCGCTTTCTTGCGCGAATTTACACCCCCGGCGAGATGCGCTATTGCGACTCCAAAGCAAACCGCGTGGAGCGGTACGCCGCACGCTTCGCGGCCAAGGAAGCAGCCATGAAAGCTCTCGGGACGGGCTGGAACCACGGTGTCCGCTGGGTGGACTGCGAGGTCGTTCGCATGCCGGGAGGGCGTCCGACGATTGCCTTTCACGGCCGGGCAGGAGAGTTCGCCGCAAAGTTAGGCGTGAAGAATGCCGCGCTGTCGATCTCGCATACCGAAGAGCAAGCGATCGCGCAGGTGATTCTCGAAAGCTGAGAGGCTGCGGGCGCGGACTGCGCCTTCTCATCTGCTAGACTGTCGCGTCAACTATATATGGCTGTGATCGCCCCTGCTCCCGTCTCCACAACGAAGACAGGAATCCCGGAAAAGACACTACTGGCGGGTCTGGCGCTGACCAGCTTCGCCACGCTGCTGCTGGAACTGGGCCTGACTCGGCTGTTTTCGGTCGTCCTCTTTTATCACTTCGCCTTTCTGGCAATTTCCATCGCTCTGCTCGGGCTCGGCGCGGGAGGAGTATTTGCTTATCTGCTCAAGCCGAAGCTCGCCGATATTCCGACGCGCAAACTGGCAGCTCGTCTTTGCATCGCAAATGCCGTGCTAATTTTCGCCGTGCTGGAGATTGTGTTGCACGTCCCGGTTGCTCTGGACGTCACCGGCAAGAATTTTCTCCGGCTGACAATTCTTTACCTGTCCACCGCCATTCCCTTTTTCCTGACGGGCTTGTTGTTCTCGGTAGTGTTCGCGCGTGAGTGCACGCGCATCCCGCGGCTTTATGGCGCCGACCTTTGCGGAGGCGCTCTCGCCTGCCTCGCCGTGGTTCCGCTACTGAACTGGATTGGCGGCCCGAACGCGATCCTCTTCGCGGGAATTTCTGTGGCGGCGGCCGCGATGATCTGGGCAGATACCCGGAACGTCCGCAGGAACGCAGGCTTGCTGGCGTTAGCTCTTGTCGCGCTGATCGCCGCGAACCACTCCGGACGCCTGATCGACATTGTGTATGCGAAGGGAATGTTCCGGAATCCGGCATGGGTGGAGTTCGCCCGCTGGAATGCGCTCTCGCGGGTGGAGGTCGATAACCAGGGTCAGGCTAAGGCGATCGTCATCGACGCGGATGCGTCCACGTACATCATGAATGCGGATGTGTCCTTGTGGCACAAGACGGAGTGGGAGCGCGATCTGATGTCCGCGCCACCCGCGCTCGCCAACGTACTGCGGCCGCATGGAGAGTTCGCCATCATCGGGCCGGGCGGCGGAGTTGACGTCTTGCGGGCGGTCGCGAACGGCAGTCCCAGCGTCACGGGGATCGAGATCAATCCGATCATCGCGACCACGATCATGCGCGGGCGATACGCGGATTACTCTCAGCATCTCTACGAGCGGCCGGATGTTCACATCCATGTCACCGACGGGCGCTCGTTCATTCGCTCCACGTCGCAGAAATTCGATGTGGTGCAGATGACGCTGGTTGATACCTGGGCCTCGACGGCGGCGGGTGCGTTTGCGCTCAGCGAGAACAATCTGTACACGGTCGAAGCTTTCCGCGAATATTTTGACCATCTGAAGCCCGATGGAATGATCGCCATCACTCGATGGGAATTCCAGCATCCACGTGAGGCGTTGCGAGTAGTTGCAGTTGCCATGGAGGCGCTGCATCAGCTTGGCATAGCGGATCCCTCAAAGAACTTCATCGTGGCCTCGCAAGGCTCACTCGACGAAGACGGCATTCCAGTCGTCGTGCTTGCGAAGAAGACTGCCTTTACCTCTGCGGAAGAGGATGCGGTCGCCCAGCACTGCGACAGCTACACCGAACTGGATCCAATGTACCTGCCATCGAATCCGGGGCAGAATCAGTTCTCCAGACTCATTGCGAGCAATGACCCCTACGCATTCGCCAAGGGTTATGCCTATAACGTTGCTCCAGTCAGCGATAATGCGCCCTTCTTCTTCTTTACCCTGAAACCCGGCCAGATTCTGGGCGAGGAAGGGCTCCGTCACGGGATCGACTGGAAGGTGAATCTGGGCGTTCTGGTTCTTCTTCTGGTGCTGGTCATCTCCGCCATTGCTGTTGTGGTCTTCCTGGTGCTGCCGCTTGCGCTGCGAAAAAGCCAGTACCGCCAATCGCCGGTTCCACTTCTGTATTTCATCGCAGTCGGATTGGGCTATATCCTCGTCGAGATCGCGTTTATCCAGCGCTTTGTCTTATTCCTGGGACATCCTACCTACGCGCTGACGGTCGTGATTTTTCTGCTGATGCTTTCGAGCGGCGCGGGAAGCCTTCTCTCACGCCTGTGGCTACCGCGGGCGGAAATGGGATGGATTCCGCTCCTGCTGGTGATCGTCACTCTGACCGCGTATGTGTTTTTTCTCCCGCTTCGGCTGGCGGCTCTTGTCGGACTTCCCTTCGCTTATAAGCGGCTGATCTGCGGAGTTCTTCTGATCCCGCTGGGGTTCCTGATGGGAATGCCATTCCCGACGGGATTGCGGGCTCTCGCCGCACTTCCCGCTCCGGCATTTCCCGCCGGGGAAGGCGATTCCGACAACGCCGTCGAATGGGCTTGGGCGATGAATGCTGCCGCCAGCGTTCTGGGATCCGTGCTCGCCATGGTCATCGCCATCCAGTTCGGCCTTACGGTGACGCTTGCGTGTGGCGCCGCGGCGTATCTGTTCGCGCTAACTACGTTACCTGCCTTGCGTCGCAAGAGCATAACTCCTGCTGCGATTTTGTTATCATGCAGCCATGGGGGTGCAAGCGAGTCTCCGGCGGCGGTGTTGAGCTGTTGCCGCGGCCGGCGCAGAGCATTCCACCTGGCATCATGAGGAAATCATTTGCCTAGCCAGAAGCAGCTCAAGTGGTCGCAACTTAAGGTTGGGATCACGGTCATTGTCGCCAGTGTGACCCTGGGAGTTCTGCTGTTCCTCATGTCCGGAACCGCCGGACTATTCACGCCCCGAATTACGATCAAATCCTACTTCGATAATGCCCAGGGACTGCGGGTGGGCGCACCGGTGCGCTTGAGCGGCGTCGATGTGGGCAATGTCACACAAATTCTCGTCGTGCGCGACAAAGACAAGCAGCAGACTCCCGTCGAAGTCCTGATGAAGATCAGCACGAAATACGATTTTAGTCTGCGCCGGGATTCTGTGACTTCGCTCGAAACGGCGGGCGTGCTCGGCGAGACCTACGTTGACATCGACAGCACCCAGGCAGCCGGCGGTCCCGTACAGGAAGGGGATACCCTTCCCACCCAGATCCATCCTGACTTCAATCAGGTCGTTCGCGCCGGTCAAAGCACGCTGCAGAACATGGACGCGCTGCTGAAGCGCGCGGACCGCATTCTGGCTTTCGCAGAAAGCGGTAAAGGCTCTCTCGGCAAACTGATCTACGATCCCACGCTGTACAACCGTTTATCCGTAACGGTCGCCGATCTTCAGAAGATCGTGGAAGAAGTCGGGAACGGACAGGGCAGTCTCGGTGCCCTCATCAGCCGCAACGATGCCTATGACAAGTTCATCTCCACGCTCGACAAGATGAACGCCGTGATCGACGACATGCAGCAAGGCAAGGGCACAGCCGGGAAGTTCCTCAAAGACCCTTCTCTCTATAACAATGCGAACGACACGATTGCCAACCTCAAGAAGGTCACCGATGACATCAACGCCGGCAAGGGCACTCTCGGCAAACTGTCCAAAGATGACGAACTGGCGAAGAAGATCGATACTACGGTCACGAAGCTCTCAGAGCTGACTACGCAGCTCGAAGCCGGTCAGGGCACCGCAGGCAAGTTGTTCAAGGACGACACCCTCTACAACAATGCCAGCGAAATGCTGGTCGAGACGCGAAACCTGGTGAAGTCCATCCGCGAGAATCCCAAGAAGTATCTCAGCATCAAGCTGCACGTTTTCTGATGCTCAGTGCTCGCCGATACCGAAGACCGAGCCCAACATCAGAATCAGTAAGACTCCCAGGGATATCCATCCGTACTTCATGTCTTTTTCTTTGAAGAAGAGATAACAGGCCACGATTACGCGCACGACCGGAGTGGCCAGCATCAGGAGTACGCCGGCGCGTTCGATTTCGCCCGGAATCTTGCCATGAACGAAGATACCGGTAATTAAACCCGTAAGCATCACAAAGAAGCATCCAAATGCCCCGGTTCGCAGCACAATTGCGACAATACGATCGAACGCGGGTTCTCGCATCTGGCTCATAGCTTTACTCCCAACAGGTGAAGGATGAGATGTCCGGCGAGATAGAGCATGACAGCGACTAACAGGTACACCACAATCTTCGTGTGAATTCTTGGCGCGAGCCGCGCTCCGAGCAGCGAACCTACGAACACTCCCGCAGCCAGGGGGGCCGCGATCTCCGGGATAATGTCGCCGCGCCGATAGTACACAATCGCGCTGGCGGCAGCCGTCACCCCAATCATAAAATTCGACGTCGCCGTTGCCACCATCAGCGGGACGTTCATGAAGATAAACATCACCGGAACCTTGATCGGTCCGCCGCCAATCCCCAGCAATCCCGAGAGCGCGCCAGCCACCAGCGAAGCGGATAGTCCCAGTGGATACCGCTGTGGCTCGTACGCTGGGATCACCAACTCGCCGTTCGAGGCGGGCGGCAACGTTTCCTCGTCCTTCACTTTTCCGCCCTTGCTGAGAATCGTGATTGCGCTGTACAGCAGAAATGCCGCGAACAATCCCTCCAACACGTTGCGGTTGAAGTATCCAACCAGGTAAGCCATGACTGCGGCCCCCAGCGCCGTCGCCAGTTCGAGCGTCATCCCGAGGCGAATGTCAGTCGTATGCCGTTGCAGATGCACCGAGGAACTTGCTGCGGAAGTCGTGATCACTGCGACGAGGCTTGTCCCAATAGCCTCGCGAATGGGAATGCCGAAGTTCAGCGCGAGAATCGGTGTAAGCAGAACACCGCCGCCAATCCCGGTGAGCGCACCCAGCAGTCCGGCGCAAAACCCCAAAATGACCAGGAGTACCGTCACCATGCGGACAGCCCCGCATTGTCCATTAGCTCGATTGAGGTACTCAGCCTGAGGACCGTGTTCTGCTTCGGAAAAAGATGGGCGGGAAATCCCGTCCGCGGCAAACTAGGTCACCGCCCGGGGCGTCGCGGCGGCATCGGCATGCTCGTGCGCGTGGTAGCTGGACCGAACCATCGGTCCGGATTCAACGTGGCGGAAACCAAAGCGGAGCGCCTCGTTCCGCAGGTAAACGAATTCTTCGGGCGTGTAGAACCGCGCGATGGGCAGATGGTCTTTGGATGGACGCAGATACTGACCGACGGTAAGAATGTCCACTCCGCGCGTGCCCAGATCGCGAAAGACCTCGATCAGTTCGTCGCTCGATTCTCCCAGTCCCACCATCAGCCCACTCTTGGTGACCATGCCGGGCGCAAACTTCTTGGCATCCTCCAGCAGTTTGAGCGAGCGCTCGTAACGTGCACCAGAACGAACCGCGCGGTAGAGCCGCGGCACCGTTTCGGTATTGTGATTGAGAACGTCCGGCCTGGCATCGAGTACGATGCGCAGCGATTCTTCCAGCCCTTGAAAATCGGGGATCAGGACTTCGATCCGGCAGTCCGCTGTCCGTTCGCGGATCGCACGGATCGTTTCAGCAAATACCCGGGCGCTGCCGATGTTGTCATCATCACGATTCACGCTGGTGACTACCGCGTGCTTAAGCCCCAAGGTCGCCACCGCTTCGGCGACGCGCTGCGGTTCTTGCCAGTCGATCGGTTGGGGGCGTCCCTTTGGTACCGCACAAAACCCACAACGGCGCGTGCAGATGTCCCCCAACAACATGAAGGTCGCGGTCTTGTGATTCCAGCACTCGCCGATGTTGGGGCACTGCGCCGATTCGCAGACGGTATGGAGTGAAAGCCCGCGCGCGAGTTTCTTCAGATTATGGAAGTTATCGCCCACCGGAGCCTTGGCCCGCAGCCACTGCGGCTTGGGCGTACGCAGCGGAGGCGTCAACTCAATCTGAATCAGTTGCGAGGAACCAGCCATTCCTCCCGATTTTATCAGGTCGCTCCCGCCACAGCCCTTGCCTGCCCATTCAGAAGAGTTTTTTGGAATCCAGCAGGATCGTCACGGGGCCTTCATTCACCAGTTCCACTTGCATCATTTCCTGAAAGTGGCCCGTCTCGCAGCGCAGGCCGTCGGCGCGGATTCCCGCCACAAATAGTTCATAGAGATGGCGAGCCTGCTCCGGCGGCGCAGCATCATCAAACGAAGGACGCTTGCCGCGCCGCACGTCTCCGTACAGCGTGAATTGTGAGACTGCGAGTACGCTTCCGCCAACCTCACGCACGCTTCGGTTCATCTTGCGGTCGGCATCTTCAAATACGCGCAGTCCGCAGACCTTCGCGACCATATAGTTCAGGTCGGCTTCGCCGTCTTCGTGGCCGACTCCCAGCAGCACAAGCAATCCCGGACCGATCTCACCTGTGATCGATCCCTGAACGCTGACTCTGGCGCGGCTCACGCGCTGCACGACAGCTCTCATCTCAGCCGGTTTCCTTTGTGAATCGTTGTGTGGTGGGGCTCTTCCTTCGTGAACCTTAGTGCCCTTGGTGGTTGGCGCCTTTGATCGGGCCGATAGTTTTAGTCTCAAGAATCGCCAACCGTGCGATTCACTGGTAAAATCCAAAGTTCTGCAAAGTATTACCGGAAGTGGCATGGCCCCTTCCTTTACACTCATTCATCGGGACCATTACACTACAGACTCGCCTTTTTTCGTACCGGCGTGTGCAAAGGTGACAGGAAAATGAAGAGGCAGCAAACTGAAGCTGCGATTCCGGAACTCAAAAGAGAATTCAAATTTAATCGAGCCAAGCGAGGAGAAACATGGCAGCCGTTGACGAGAAGGTAAAACAGATTATCGTGGAGCAGTTGGGAGTGGACGAGGGTGAAGTCACATCGAGCGCGTCGTTCGTGGACGACCTGGGCGCCGACTCCCTCGACACCGTCGAACTGGTGATGGCTTTCGAAGAAGCGTTTGATATCGAAATCCCCGACGAGGACGCAGAGAAGATTCGCACCGTGCAGGATGCCGTCGACTACATCGGCAAGCACGCAAAGGCGGGCAAATAGATTGGGACGCAGGGTCGTAGTTACCGGCCTGGGCTTGATCTGCGGCGTAGGGAATTCCACCGACGATGTTTGGAAGGCCCTGCTGGCGGGCAAGAGTGGCGTGGGGCGAATCACCGGTTTTGACGCCAGCGCCTTCGCCTGCCAGATTGCCGCCGAGGTCAAGAACTTCGACCCACTGAAGTATATCGAGAAAAAAGAAGTCAAGAAGATGGGGCGCTTCATCCACCTGGCGATTGCAGCCGCGGATGAAGCGCTGAAGATGTCCGAGCTCAAGGTGACGCCCGAGAATGACGAGCGGGTCGGCGTGCACATCGGGTCCGGCATCGGCGGATTCGACATCATCGAACGCGAACACTCGGCTTTGCTCGAAGGTGGACCGCGCAAAATCTCTCCTTTCTTTATTCCGTCCGCGATTATCAATCTTGCCGCCGGGCACGTTTCCATGCGCTGCGGGGCCAAGGGTCCGAACGAAGCCACGGCCACCGCTTGCACCACCAGCGCACATTCGATTGGAGATTCTTTCCGTATTATTCAGCACAACGACGCCGACGTCATGATTGCGGGCGGAGCCGAAGCTGCGATTACTCCCATGGGCGTGGGCGGATTCGCTGCCATGCGCGCGCTTTCCACCCGCAATGACGATCCGGAAAAGGCCAGCCGGCCTTGGGATCAGGGCCGCGACGGATTTGTGATCGGCGAAGGTTCAGGCATCCTCGTTCTGGAAGAACTGGAACACGCGAAGAAACGCGGCGCTCGAATTCTCGCTGAAGTCGCCGGCTACGGCATGTCGGGCGATGCTTACCACATGACTCAGCCCGCGCCCGAGCACGAGGGCGGCTTCCGCGTGATGCGCAATGCCGTTCGGGACGCTGGTGTGACGCCGAACGTGGTCAATTACGTGAATGCCCACGGAACCTCCACTCCGATCGGCGACACGCTCGAAGCTCATGCCATCCGCAACTTCTTCGGCGAGCATAAACTCGCCGTGAGTTCAACGAAATCGATGACCGGACATCTTCTTGGGGGCGCCGGCGGGCTCGAAGCCGGAGTCACCGTCCTTGCACTGCGCGACCAGATCTTGCCGCCGACGGTCAATCTCGAGAATCCGGATCCCGACACCGCCGGCATGGACCTTGTCCCCAATCACGCCCGCAAAGCTGAAATCGAATATGCCATGTCGAACTCATTCGGCTTCGGCGGGACCAACGGCGCGCTCCTATTCCGTCGCTGGAGTGAATAGTCCGTGGTGAGCGCCGTCTAAGAACGCTTCAAGCCCTTATTCCACGCGGCTTTTCGGGGTAATGTCCTTTCTCGTGCCGCTTGCATTCGGTAATGTCCCTTCGCTATTCCGCGAGTTGACCTTTGGGTCATTGCGCCGTGTCCACGCAGACTCCACAATGTCTTCGAAAGTGGAGTCTTCCCCGACCATGGATAAAGCTTTCACGACCGCACTTCCTGCATTGCAACTCCATCGCAAATCGGCAGCCCGCGCCGCTTTAGTCGGATTTAATGAACCGCACCGCGCGCTTCTTTCGGAATGCTTTCGCCAATTCAATATCGACACGGTGCCGGTGAATGAGAATCCAGCCGAGCGCCTGCACAAGGAAAAATTCGAGGCCTGTGTGGTGCCGCTCGCCGAGACCGCAGAAGAACTGATGGAGGCGGCCCGCAGTTCCAAGTCCAACAGCCGTTGTGTCATTTATGGGGTTGGAGGAAACGCGCAGCAGGCGATGCGCTTTTCGAAATACGGTGTCAATGCCATGTTTCAGGAACCGTTGGAGCGCCCAGCCATGTTGAAACTGGTGCGCGCTACTCGCATGCTGGTCCTGCACGAGTTCCGCCGCTACGTGCGCATCCCCGTAATGACCGAGGTCTTGTTGGTCGGGGATGGCCGCCGCGTCAGCGCAAGCAGCATCGAAATGAGCACCGGAGGCATGTCGATCAAGAGCGCCGAAGACTTCACCGTCGGTACCAATATTGAAGTGTCATTTGCTTTGATGACTCTGCCTCGCGTCAACGTGCGGGGAGTCGTCAGTTGGAACAAACCCAAGTCCATCGGTGTACGCTTCGATGCAAACGACGAACGGCGGCTGAAGGTTAAGACCTGGATCCACTCGTACCTGGAGAACTAGCAATCTCCAGACTTTCCCTGTGAGACCCGGTGCACCCTGTGGTGAGCGTCTTCCTTCGTGAACCTTAGTGTTCTTTGTGATTGAAGAACTAAGTTCCCACCGAAAAGCGGTCGAGCCTTGAATGGCTTCTGATCCCGCTACAATAGCTTCGTGCCCGAAGCCAGCACTTCTGCGGGAACCGCGACTGCCGAGCAAAGCTCTGGCCCTCGCCGGTGGAACCTCCGCCAGCGCATCGAACTCAGCCTGATCGTGTTCGCCGGCTACTGGCTTATCCGTCTTCTCGGTCCGACGCTGCGCGTGAGTGTGTCCTACGAAGAAGGCGCGCAGAAAACGCTGGACGAACGCCCGCTCGTCGCCTCGTTCTGGCACGAGTGCATGATTCCCGCGACCTACCTGTTTCGCCACATGGGGATCCGCGTGATGAGCAGCTTCAGCTATGACGGCGAATATATGGGACGCATCATTCGCCGCTTCGGCTTCGTCGCGGTCAAGGGATCGAGCAGCCGGAATCCCATACGCGCTCTTCTTGGCTTACGCCGCGCCCTCGAAGAAGGGTGGACGGTCGCATTTACGCTGGATGGTCCGCGGGGCCCTCGTCGCAAAGTGAAGCCGGGGCCTGCCGGGCTCGCCCGCTCCTCGGGCCTGGCCATGACGACGTTCCACGCCGCTGTTGAGAAAGCGTGGGTACTGCGCAGCTGGGACCGCATGATGATTCCGAAGCCGTTCTCGCGCGTGCTGGTGCGAGTCGGCAAGCTGATTCCGGTTCCTGCCGATACGAGCGATGAAGGGCTCGAACGCCACTCGGCCGAACTTCAGGCGAGCCTCGACCGGATATGTGCGTTCGCAGAAGCGAACGTCAGCAAGGCGGGCAGCCCGGAGTTTCCCTGGTACAAACGAGGCGGATAATAAATATGAAACGAACTCATCTTCTTCTGTTCGCCATTTTCCTCGGCGCAGCCACTACTTCTCCCGCGCAAGACAAACGAATCACCGCCCGCGATATCGTCGCCGCCATCCAGTCACAGGTCGGCGTGCCGTGGAAGAAAGATACCGTTGACACATTCAAAGCGGGGAATCCCGATACAGCCGTCACCGGAATCGCCGTCACCATGATGGCGACGATGGATGTGCTACAACGCGCGTCGGCCCAGGGACTGAACTTGGTTATCACGCATGAGCCGACGTTCTATGCGCACGTGGATACGCCGGATGGCTTGCCGGAAAATGATCCAGTCTGGGCGGAGAAGCGCGCCTTCATCGAGAAGCACGGCATGGTCGTTTGGCGCTTTCACGATCACTGGCACATGCGAAAACCGGACGGCATCGAGACCGGGGTGGTTCGCGCGCTCGGATGGGAGAAATATCAAAATCCCGATAACCAGTACCTGTTCGTCATTCCGGAAATGACCGTGAAGCAGCTTGCCGAGCAAGTAGCAAAGAAGCTGGACTCAGCGGTCGTGCGTGTCGTCGGAGACCCGAACTTGAAGGTGACGAAACTCGGTCTGAGTCCGGGCGCTGCAGGATTTCAGCGAGAGAGCCACGCGCTGGAGCAGGACGATGTTCAGGTCCTTCTCGTGGGGGAGACGCGCGAATGGGAAACTGTCGAGTACGTGGCGGACGCGGTGAGCGAGGGCCGGCTGAAAGCGCTCATCGTGATCGGGCATATCCCGAGCGAGCAGCCCGGCATGGAAGAATGCTCGCGCTGGCTGAAGGGATTCATCAAGGCAGTTCCGATTGAATTCGTCGCCGCGAAGCAGCCGTTCTGGACCGTAAGCTCGAAGTGAACCCGCGACGCCTACTCCAGGGTGGAGCCGAGTTGCTGGTATTTGTATTTCTTGCCGTCCCAGAAAAGAACAGAGGAGGTATTTTCTCCCTCGCCGCGCTCTTCCACGTAAATTCCCAGCACAGTCTTTTTCTTCATGGCAAGGCGCTTCACGGTGAGAGTTTTGAAAGGGATATTGATCAGCAGGAACTTGGCTTTCGGGGTCTCGGCCTTCCACCCGTCCTGATCTGATCCGTGAACAATGAGCAGCGATAGTCCGCGGCGCTCCGGCTCGTCTGACGCAAAGGTTGACGTGACCTTCACATCGCTGTATCCCAGGAACGTGTTGTAAGGGTCTGCAACGACAAAGCTGTATTCGTCTTTGTCGGCCATAGGGTTTTTGCATCGGGCCGCGACCAGTAGGTCGTCCACGCCATCCCCGTCGAGATCGGCCACGAACTGTTGCGGTCCCGCCACCAAAGAGCAGTTGTCGCCAAATTGCTTGTGAAGGTACTCATCTGTGACCGCAGGTGACGGATGGGTCGCGTGTGCGGGCGGCGGAGGCGGCTGTTTCTTCTGGGCAAATGCAGCAATCGTTAACAAAATCGAAAGCGCTGGGAGGAGCAAGAATCTTCGGGACGACATGGTCCTACTCTAGTCCGGATTTCTGTACGCTGGTAGAGACAGACTAGTGACGGAGGTAACGGGCGAAATCCGTCCACCCTGCAACTCTCTGGAACGTTTTGTCATCCTGCGCGCGTTCTTTGCGCGCAGGTTCTCTGCACTTTTTCGGCAGCGGAAGGGAGGCTTACTTTCGGAAATGCTCCCATCCGCGAGGCAGGAGTTCGCTCCCGCCGCCCTTTCCATTCAACAAGAAAATGTTCCTCCCACGCTTGATGTAACCGATCCGCGTAATGGACATCCCTGCTATGCGTGCAGGAATCCGGTTGCTCGGTCGCGCTGTGAACAGCAGTTCATAATCCTCGCCCCCGTGCAAGCCAAGCTCGAGATCTACGGCATGAGGAGGTCTCCCAACACTGGCAAGCGGGATCGCATCCGCCTCGACGTCGGCCCCCACTCCACTCTCGTTGCAGATGTGCGCCAGATCGACCGACAGCCCGTCACTGGTATCGATCATCGCCGAAGCCAGTCCTCGTTCCCGCAGCACGCACCCGAGTTCCAGCCTGGGCTCCGGATTGAAGTGACGCCGATAATCGCGCGGTTTCAGGGTCTCGTTCCGGCCTGCCTCGAGTTCCACCACCGCCGCAGCGGATCCACCCAAAGAACCGCTCACATAGATCGCATCTCCGGGACGTGCCCCGGAACGCATAACCGCCGTCCCCTTCGGCACCGCCCCGACCACTACCATGTCCGCCAGGATTCCATTCGTCGATTCAGCGGTATCGCCGCCCGCCAGTGTGGTGCCATGTTTCTTAGCCAGGCGGATCAGCCCCCGCACGAAGTTGTCCACCCATTTCTCTGGCAACTCCCGAGGAAGCGCAAGCGACAGAAAGGCCGCCACCGGTCGCCCGCCCATCGCGGCAATGTCACTCAGCCCCCGCGTGAGACAGCGGTGCCCGACCGTTTCTGCCGAGTGCCAGTCCCGGCGGAAGTGAATCCCCTCCAGGCTGAAATCTGTGGTCACCAGGGTGTCTTGCCCAGCCGGAATACGAAGCACGGCGCAGTCGTCACCAATTCCCTGAATAACGAACCGGGATGCCCCAGGCTCCCGCCCTTTCGCCGACAAACTCGCGCGTCGAATTGCGGCAATGAGCGCTCGTTCAGGAAGGGGCATGCGGCACCACTATAACCCCGCCGATCCCCGGGTGCGTCAGTTGACGCCAGAAACACGAAGCCTGCGGCAGTGTTAAGACGTTGAAACTCTGAAACTCTGAAACCTAGGAGACCGCAAGTACTCCCCGGTAATCTGCCCTATGGTCCCTTATGGGTTACGCACCTTCGGTAACCGCGCATACGCCTTTCCACTCGTTGACAGGGGGAACCCACTTTGTTACCGTTAACCAGTCATTCACAATCCTTTGGCCAGAGCTAAGCTCCGCTGACGGTTGAAGTTGCGGAATGAAAGATTTAGAGCTCCGGCGTGCGGTTCCGGTAGGCAAAGGGCGCGAAACAAGTTTCCATTCCCAAGATGGGATCGCAGCCCTAAGAAATCAGGTGGTCCGAACGGGCATTCTGCTTGCAGAAGAACTAGGCCTGAAATTCCGGACCTGATGCTTCAAAATTTTAGAGGAGAACGTTTGCACAAGCGCTTCTACATCCTCTTCGTGGCCCGCGGGGACGACGGCCAGCTGCGCAAAATCTCTATCCCCGTGCATTATCTGTACGTTTTCGTCATTGGCGCTGCGATTGGATTCCTCAGCCTGACCGGAATTGCAAGCTCCTATACCCGGATGCTGTTAAAGGTTTCTCAGTTCAATCAGCTCCGCAGCGAAAAAGATCAGCTCAAAGTCAGCTATTCCCAGTTAGAAAAGGTCGCCAAAGAGCGCGACGTTCAGGTCGCGTCACTGGGCTCGATCGCCGGAGAAGTTTCGGCGCTCTACGGCTTGAAGTCCGAGCCAACTCTGGTTACCGCGAATGCCGACCAGATTCATGATGCAGATGTGAGCTCCTCGCTGGACCAGCTGCACGCCCTGCGGACCTCGGCACTGACGGGTGCAACCATGGTCGGACTCACCATGGGCTTGACCCGAAATGCAACCACAGCCGACTGGATTCGGGCGAATTCCGCTCCGAACCTCTGGCCCGTGGAAGGCCAGGTCACAGGCAGCTTCGGCGAGCGCATCGACCCGTTCAACGGGGAAGGCGCATTCCATAGCGGCGTGGATATCGGCAGCAGGTACGGTGCGAACATCATCGCCCCGGCTGATGGCGTCGTCACGATCACCGAAACCATGGGCGGCTATGGCAAGACCATCATGATCAACCACGGCAACGGAATCAGTACCCGCTACGGGCACCTCTCCGGATTCGCCGTGACCGCGGGCCAGCACGTGAACCGCGGCGACCTGATCGGGTTCGTCGGCGAGAGCGGACGCTCTACCGGCCCCCATCTCCACTACGAAGTGCGTATCAACGACACTCCCGTGAATCCTTACAAGTATCTCCGCCTGACCTTAGCCCACAGTGGCGGCTTCTCCAGCGGCAGCTAGAAAGCAGTTTTCAGCCATTCGCTTTCAGCCATCAGCTTTTCAATTCCACCTAAATCCCGCGAGCCAACTAACCGAGGATTCATCGAGGCGGGGGTGTAGGCTTGCTTGGAACCTGCTAAAGTATTAGCTGAGAGCTGACATCTGGGAACTGAAAGATGAAAGCCTCTTACGGCAGTTGCAGCTCCAGCGCGTAGATCTCATGCGAGCTGACATCCCGCACGGTGAGCACGCTACCGTCCGGCGCCATTCCCGACCAGCTTCCCCACATCCCCGAGAAACGGTGCAGGTCATTCCACAAGAGGAACCGTTTCGAAGTTGTCTCGCCCACCTTCAGGTTGTGGAGAGAGGGTTCATTGCCGAAGAAACGTTCGACGTAAATCGATCTACTATCCCGCGCCCATACCGGATAACCCACAGTGCCATCGTCCACGTGTAGCCAATCGGACCACTGCCGTGTCGTGAAATCAAATCTGACGAGAGTCCGGAAGTCGGACGTGAGTGCGGCAAGGGAGCGTCCATCCGGCGACCATCGCGGGCTGAACTTACCTTTCGAGCCTGGAACAACAGTGACTTGCCGGGTGCCAGTATCGAAGATCTGAATCTCCAAACCGAGATCGACTCCGTACGAAGGTCTTCCAAACGCGATCTGTTTGCCATCGGGCGACCAGGATGCGTCTGCCTCTTCCCGGTCCTGCGGAATCATCTCCTGTGGCGTTCCGCCTTGCGCGGGCATAAGGTAGATCTTCCACGGCTTGCCATTCACCGTACCGACAAACGCGATCTGCTTGCCATCAGGCGACCAGCGCGGCAGTGTCGCAAACACCGGCCAATATGTGAGCTGTGAAACCTGTGTGCCATCGACTCTGGACAGCCATAGTGTCAGCTCCGGATAGCGGACATACACAATCCATTTCCCGTCCGGTGAAAAATCCGCTTCCCCCGCCGATACGCCCGACAGAAATGGGACGAACTGCCGCGAGGGTGGATCGTATTGAACCAGTTCTCCCTGCAGAAGAGTGCCATTGGCGAAGATTCGATTGCCCTCTGGACTGGCGGCCATGCCCATGTACCACATTGGTCCGTTCGTAAGCTGCACCGGTTCATCATGTCCGAACGCGCGGGATCGGTCGCGAACAATCCACAAATCAACAGTTCCACCCGGAGCCTGTACCTGGAACACATAATAGCGGCCGTCGTAGGTCCAATCGCCGCAGCACTGAGCCGCATCCGGCTTCCAGCGTGGAAATAACGGATGCAGATCGGATCCGTCCGTTCCGATTTCCCACAGCGAAGCGGTATTGTGCCCTGGAGCTTTCAGGGTGAAGCGCAGGCGGCGTCCATCCGGAGAAAAGTGCAAGGCGCCGGGGAACTCATAAAAACTCTTGATTTTCCGGGAGCGGTTCCCATCGGGATCGGCCACGTACAGGTCCAATCCGTTTGCGAAAGCCAATTGACGTCCATCGCGCGACCAGACCGCCTCTTTTGCGACGATGTTATCCAGACGCCGCAGAGATCCCGCCGGCAAGGGAAGTGACCAGAACTTTGACGGTGCTCCACCACTTGCCTCTGAGATCAACAGCGACGAACGGTCTGCGCTCACGCTCCACACGTTCGTATTCTGCACTGGGACGGGGATGGGAAAAGTCTCTCCCCCGGACGCGGCCACCTGTGCCAGGATCGAGTGTCCGCCGGAGAACTCCGAGAAATAGACCCTTGTCCCATCGGTTACGATCTGTTCTTTCGAATTCCCGTCGCGAGTGATCTGCCTGACCGCCATAACCTTCGCCGCCGGGCGCGGCAACAGGAACCAGCCCGCCGCTACCAGGGCGGCAACTACTACAGCCGATCCGATCCATCTGCCCCACGCCCGTTTCGCTCCCCGCTGCACCCCCGTACTCCGCGAGGCGTGCCCATCGACCGCCAGGATCTTGTCGGAATCCGTGTCGCGTTTTAGCCGCTTCAGGTCGGCCCGCAGTTCGGATGCGCTCTGATAACGCACATCCCGGTCTTTCTCCAGTGCAGTGTGGATGATCCGTTCACATTCACTAGGGAGCAGCGGATTGAGGCGAACGGGAGCAACTGGCGGTTTGTGCAGGATCGAGTCGAATATGGCCGCGGAGGTGCTCCCCGAAAACGGCAGGCTCCCCGTTGCCATCTCGTAAAGGACCACGCCAAACGAAAAGAGATCCGTACGCGGATCAAGGTCTTTTCCCAGTGCCTGCTCCGGAGACATATACGAAACCGTTCCCAGCGCCGTCCCGGGAGTCGTCAGGTCGCTGCTGCTCACCGTGCTCTGCGAGCCCACGAAAGTGTCGGAATTGACTTTCGCCAGTCCGAAATCGAGTACCTTGGCGTGACCCCGCTCGGTCACAAAGATGTTACCGGGCTTTATATCGCGGTGGACGATTCCCCGGCTGTGAGCCGCGTCGAGTGCATCCGCTACCTCAATCGCAAGCTCCAGGAACCGGTCCAGCTCCAAAGGTTTCCCGCGAAGCAACTCGCGCAGCGAATGCCCTTCCAGGCATTCCATCGCGATGAACAGGTTTCCCTCCTGTTCTCCCACTTCGTAGATCGTGCAGATGTTCGGATGATTCAGGGCCGACGCGGCTCGCGCCTCTCGCCGGAATCGCTCGTAGGCCAGAGGGTCCCCGGCCAGGTCATCCAAGAGGAATTTCAGCGCAACGTGGCGGCCCAGTCGCAGGTCCTCGGCTCTGTACACCACACTCATGCCGCCGCTGCCGAGGCGATCCATCAACCTGTAGTGAGACACCGCCTGACCGGGAATTACCTGCAACGTGGACACGAAAGACACACACCTCCCAAAAATGCTACAGACCAAGGTCACATCGGGAAGTGCCCGAAGTCACAGCGGGCAGTGATTGCTGTAACTACCTCGATTCTCAACAGAGAAGTCTGTTTACGGGGGTTGTGCCAAACCATCGCAAATGGAGCGTTACGAGCGTAATGAATTCACTCAAACAGTGCACCAAATCATTGTCTTCGAGGCGCTAACATACTGACACTCCTTCTTCAGCATGCCGCTCCATTGCGGCTGCAGGTGGAGGTTTCTGTCCATGGAAAATACCGGAACCAAACGATTTGGACGGTACGAGGTCGTTGCCGAACTAGGTCGCGGAGCCATGGGCGTTGTTTACAAAGCTCGCGACCCGCAAATCGAGCGTCTCGTCGCCGTCAAAACCGTCTCGATGTGGGGCCAGGAGCCGGATGAAGAGAAGGAGTTCCGCCTGCGCTTCACCAATGAGGCTCAGGCCGCTGGCCGCCTGCACCACTCAGGAATCGTCGGAGTTTTCGACGTCGGTGAGAATCCCGAGAACAACGATCCTTACATCGTTCTGGAGTATGTTTCCGGCGAAACTTTAAATCGGGTCCTGGGACGCGAAAAGAAACTTCCGCTCCCCACTGCCTTGCAGCTGGCTATCGAGATTGCCGATGCCCTCGAGTACGCGCATGCGCAAGGAGTGGTTCATCGCGACATCAAGCCTGCCAACATCCTGGTTACCGAGGACCGGCATGCCAAGATCGCCGACTTCGGCATTGCGAAACTGAATCTCGCCCACTTTACGGTGCCCGGACGCGTGCTCGGAACGCCAGCCTACATGGCCCCCGAACAGTTGAGCGGAGAAGGCTGTGATGGCCGCTCCGATCTGTTCTCGCTCGGAGTGATTCTGTACGTCATGGTGACGGGCATGTCGCCCTTTCAGGGCACCAGTGCCACAACTGTGTGCTTCAAAGTCGCCAATCGCGAACCGATGGCTCCAAGTGCCCTCGATCTGAATCTGCCTCCACAGCTTGATGCGGTGATCTCGAAAGCAATGGCTAAGGAGCCAGCGGAACGCTACCAGCGGGGTGCTGAATTTGCCGAAGACCTGCGCCAGCTTCTTCAGCTCTATAGGCCAGGGTCGACCACATCCTCGCTGCAGGCGGTCACCGCTCTGGGCACAGGATCCACGGGACTTCGCACCGCCACAAAAAGCGGCTCCGGCACTCGTCCCGCGCTCGCCGTCGCCCAGGCTCAGAACGACTTCAGGCAATTTCTGTTGAAGGCCCCGATTCGCGACCTGATCCTGGGCGCAGTCACAGTGGTCTTGCTGGTCATCGTTGCCGTGCAATCCAGAGTCTTCGTGAGTGCGCCCAAAGCGGCTTCGAATACCTCCGCCGCGGATCTGAACATTTCTCCGGCAATTGCCGCTCCTGTGGTTCAGGCGGCGCCAGCAACACCCGTCCAGCCGATCGCAGCTGTGCCAGCCCGAAGCAAAAAGCATGTCGTTGCGAAACCATCCAATGTAGCGAAGCAGATTGTCATACCGTCCTCCACGCTCGACCTGTCCGTCCAACATCAGTTCAAAGACGCGACTTTATTCGTGTGGGTGGATGACAAGTTGACACTGACACGTCCATTGCATGGTGGCGCCCAGAAAAAGCTCGTGGTCTTTAACGGAATTCGCGGAGTCGATTCCGAGAGCCTGAAGATTCCCGCTGGAAAGCACGTCCTGCGCTTTCGCGCCGTAGCGACCGACCACACCGTTGATCTGTCAAAGACCGTCTCCGCCGACTTCGTCGGAGGCGACACCAAATCCCTGCAACTCACCTTCGACAAACACAACGCCGCCATCCGCGTCGCCTGGCAATAGCGGGACGCGGCAGCAGCAGCACTTCATTCAGGAAAAACTCGCCCTCTGGTCGTCTGTGTCAGTCCTGTCAAGACAGACCGCTTGCGGGACCTTCTCTCGACATGCCCTTGGTGCCACTCCAAGAACGTGTACGCTTCGCGTAAGAGGGAGTCGTACACTTGCTCCGGCGTCAGTTCGCTCGCCGGCAGAGATAGGACGGCGCCTATCGGAAGCTGATGTGAAATTCTCGTGACCGCCAAGAACGCTATGAGTTCGGCGTCAGACTTCGATTCCTTCTTCGCTAGACTCTCGAATGGATGCTCCATTTCCGCTTCCTCCTAGAATCCTCGCCTATACCACCGTTCAGCGCAGGAAAGGACAGCTAATCGTTGAGAACAATGTTGAGAAGTGAACTGTGAACCTGTAATTCATCGCCGGTGTGATAGTCAATGAATCCCAATTTCCTGAACCTATTCATGAAGAAGCTCACCCGCGAGCGGGTTGTACCGATCATCTCTGCGAGCGTTTCTTGACCGATCTTGGGAATTACAGTTTCGGGCTTTCCGTCCTTGCCGAAGTGAGCCAGCAATAGCAATATCCGGGCTAGTCGTTTTTCACTTGAATTGAAAAGCTGGTCGACCAAATCTTCTTCGTATCGGATGTTCCGGCTCAGCAAATATGCCACGAACATATCGGATAACGCGTGTTCCCGGTGAAGCACGTCCGTCATGGACTTCTTATCGATTCGCATCACGATGCAATCAGTCATCGCGGTTGCGGAGCACAATCGCAGAGGCTGCCCCGTGAGGCAACCCTCCCCGAAGAAATCATCCTGGTTCAGAATGCCGATTGTGGCTTCCTTCCCGATCTTCGACACTACGGTGAGTTTTACCCTCCCTTTCTGGATATAAAAAACAGCATCGGACGAGTCGCCTTGAGCAAAGATGATCTGCTTCTTGGAAAAAGCTGTGATCTTCCTACCGCCATCCATGCTAGACAGAAATGTTTTGGGATCAAATTTACTGAGATTCCTAGCCGGTACCACGGATTTCATGATCGGCCCCCTTTCAAGAGTTCCGACATGCGCAGTAGGCAACTTCCTAGGATGACAAGGATAAGTAATTGCGGATGAGAGCGAAAACAGTGCCGGGTTCGCGGATACAACTGCGATCCACTTGACACTACTGATGATTCCACCCGTGGTGTCAAAAGTCAAACGTTCCCGCTAGCTCTTGGCGGTCGCACATCACAGGTGTGGCCCACGTCACTGACCAGCGACGGCCTTTAGGTGTTGTAATCAGCGATTTCACGTTCTGACCTGTCGAGTGAAAAGAGGGCGTTAGCGCAAATGAGCATGAGGGAGACCGTTCTGACTTGCGGTTGATGATTGAAGTGGAGATTTTCAGGCATTGGCCTTGCCGCTAACTTGGGCAGGCACGGAATCCCTCCGAAGCCCGACGCCTCGCAAGGTTTAGTGATCTTTTACAGGTTTCGCGCGCGGGCCTTACTGCCGCAGCCCCATCCAATTCTCCGAGACCACCAGAGAATTCCCCGGATTCTGCGGATCGTACTTCACCGACGTGTGCAGCCCGAGACGGCACGAATGCAGGTTGATCCACTGCCGCAGATACGTGACGTCCTGCGAGCATTCATACGAAACGCCCGCAACGTCGTACTTGTAGATGAGCATGACGGCGGAATGATGATTGTTGGCCGCCACAGCGAGCTCCTGTACGTCGATCACTGTGCCATCCGTGATGCGGCCCGTACTCTCGAGCCATCCGCGCCGCTCCTTCTCCAAGTCGTCCGGATTCCTTGGTTTCCGACGCAGAAATACGTAGGCGCCAATCAGGGCAACACTGCCTGTGGCAACTAAACCATAAAGTCGCACTGAATCCATAAAAGGTGAGGTGAACTCGGCGTGGGACTCGCCAACTTCTCTCTCAGGATAAGCGCAAAGCCGGACGCGTGGAAGTAGTTCCTAGGTTACGGAGGTGCCAGGAGCTGTGCAAAATTCTGAAACGAAACCTGGAAAGAAATTACTTACTCGGACTGCAAACTGCTTTACTCACCAGCTCGAGAAATCCGCCCTCGGCCGCGCTGCCGAACTGGTCATCGCGGCTGGCCTTCTTGCTCACCACAAATCGTCCGCTGCGATCACGGGAGTAAAACCATTCCGTCGTGGGAGTAGCCTGACCGTTCGCACAATTGAACCGGACCCGCGCGCGCATCTCGACGAAAGGTCCACCCTGCGGAAGTTGAGTCGGATTCCTATATTCCACCCGCACCAGCGCGCTGCGCTGATTATTCTTCAGCACACGCACCGAACTGATTGAAACCTTATCTCCAGCTTCGGTCTGTCCAACGCTGCGCCATTCGCCCGCCGCAAGCAATAGACTAACGGCCAGCACGGGCACAAGCACAACCGCCGCCAGAATGAGGAGGGCCTTTTTCAAACGCCAGATTCCCAAGCACTTTTGCAGCCCCCTACTGTGGGCCATCGGCGCCATTCTGTCAACCAGTCTCCTTGTCAATCGGACCTCGAACGGCCCCGCATGCTATCGTAGTGCCCGGCGATTTCCACGCCGCGCGATTTCAGGCCTATGACCGAAACGTTGCAGTCCGTCACCATCGACTCGCCTGTCGGACCCCTGTTTCTGGCTGCCTCGCAGCGTGGTCTAGTGGCTTTGGAATTCGACAAGCGCCTCCCCGGACAGCAGACGATCCGTCCTAATCCGCGCGATCTGCGGACTGAAACGAACCGCCTCCAATTCCACGAATCCGCCGAGGCCTTGCGACCTTACATCCGCGAACTTGAGGAATATTTTCAAGGCGATCGCCGCCAGTTCAGCTTTGTGCTCGATCTGCGAGGAACAGACTTTCAACTGGCTTGCTGGCGCGCTCTGCTCGCGATCCCCTACGGCGAGACTCGAACCTATGCCGACATTGCCCGCGCCGTTGGTCGTCCTCAGGGATTTCGCGCTGTCGGCATGGCCAACAACCGCAACCCGGTCGCAATCGTCGTCCCCTGCCATCGCGTGATCGCTTCGAATGGCACCTTATGCGGTTACGGCGGCGGGCTGGACGTGAAGCGAAAGTTGCTGGAGTTAGAAGGCGCGCTCAGCGGAACGCTCGCCGCGTGAGCGAATGCAGATTTGAGATTTGAGCTTGCAGATTGGTCCCACTTCTTCCTGCCGTCCGAAATCTGCAATCTGAAATCAATAATCTGAAATTTCTTTGACGAACCAAACGAAAACGTCCGCTCTCCGCAAGGCGGGGCTGTTCTACCTCGTCTTCGTCATGTTCTCCTACACCACCGGCGGCCCCTTCGGCCTCGAAGACATGGTCACGACTTCGGGCCCCGGCATCACGCTGCTTTACCTCCTGGTCCTTCCTTTCTTCTGGTGCATTCCGGTTTCCCTCGTCTCTGCCGAACTGACCACCGCCATGCCCGTCGAAGGAGGTTTCTACCGCTGGACGCGCGCTGCCTTCGGCGACTTCTGGGGATTCCTTGCAGGCTGGTGGAACTGGTCCGCGTCCTTCCTTCTCGGCGGCGCCTACGCAGTTCTCTTTACCGATTACCTCGTTTACTACTTCCCCAAAATGACCTGGTGGGAACACTACCTGGTGTCCCTGGCGCTCATCGCACTCCTTACGTGGATCAATGTGCGCGGAATTCAGATGGTAGGCCAGGTCGCAACCGCGCTCGAGATCTTCATCTTCGTCCCCGTCATGACGATGATCGTAATGGCACTCGCGCACTGGCACCAGAACCCCTTCCACCCCTGGGTCGTTCCGCACCAGGGCACATTCAAAGTCTTCGGCGTTGGGCTCGCCTTGGGCCTGTGGCTCTACTCCGGCTATGAGCAACTGTCCACCGTCGCCGAGGAAGTCGAGAATCCGCAAAAAGCTTACCCTCGAGCACTGGCCATCGTGGTCCCTCTTTCCATCGCGGCATACTTCTTGCCGGCGTTCGCTGGACTCGCATCCGCGGGCAACTGGGAAAAGTGGCACACGGGATTCTTCTCCGATGCCGCTCGCATGATCGGTGGCCCCTGGTTGGGCACGTGGATGACAGTCGCGGCCATGATCGGCAACGTCGCTCTGCTGAACAGTACGATCCTCACCACGACGCGCATGCCCTTCGCCATGGCCGAAGACGGATACCTTCCCGGCATCCTCACCCGCAAACACCCTCGCTATGGGACTCCCGTGCTCGCGATTGTTGCCTCCGCCGTAATCTACGCGCTGCTGGCATGGCAGAGCCTGGGACAACTCATCTCGGTGTATATCTGGCTGCGCTCCGCGACCACTGTGCTGACGGTGCTCTCAGCGTGGAAGCTCCGCCGCACCCAGCCAAATCTGCCTCGTTCGTTTCTCGTCCCGGGTGGGAATGCGGGATTGCTCTACGTGGTTGGCGCTCCGGTCTTAATGGCGATTGTGGCACTGCTGGGAGGCGATTCGTTTGCTACCATCGGCGGTGCGATCGCAATACTCTTAGGGCCGGCGATCTATTCCGCGTTCGGAATTTCGAAAAGGCGATCGCAACGACGGGCCGGAAGCATGCCGGGCGCCATGCAGGCTTAGTCGTGCAGGTCTTCTAGGGAAGCGTGCTTCATTCCGGCTTTCGAAATAGATAATCATTGCGATCGGCAGGATTTTCGTGCTGCCAGTACGAGACCAGTTCCAGCCCGGCGGATTTCGCCATCCCGATGAACGCCTCCGCGGTGGCATAGAAAGAAACTGCAGTTCCCGGCACCATGACCGGCGCTTTCCCGGTGATCTGCCACCAAGCCATCCGGCGCAACATTCCGAACCACGTCCTCAGACCGTGTTTCCGGTACAGATACGAGAGCGTTTCGCGGCGGCTGCTGAATGTCGGCGTCGGATCCTGCTGTGGAACAAACGGGATTTCCCCGATGAAGATCCGGGCGCCGGGCTTGGCGACGCGCCACATCTCCCGCAGAGAAGCCGGAATCTTTTCGCGTGCGACGATCAACAGCACGCTATTACAGACGACCACCGACGCGCTTGCGTCCTCGAGTGGTAATCGATCTGTGAATGCCTGCCGGACGTCCACTCCTGTCTTCCGAACGAGCGCGACCTCTTCCTCGGTGGCCAAAAAGCCGATGCTGCTTTGCACTCTCAGGTCGCTGGCCATCCTGAGAAGCGTGCCGTCGCCGCAACCAATGTCAACCAGGTCGTCATTTCTTCGCAAGTGCAACCGCTTTGACAATCTGCTCGTGGACCCGCTTTGTGATCTCTTTATTCCAACGGCCGCGCAAAGCCAGATCATGGAGGTCGCGCGCGTGCCTCGCCGTTTCACGGCAGTACTCAACGTAATCGTCTGAGCGTGTGATCATTGAAATAGAAAAATCTCCATCGTGTTCGCCCTGGTAGTCGTGAGCCTCCAGACAGGGTGGAATCTACGCGATCCAGTCCAGAACCTTGTACCAAGCCCCCGCCAACGGCAGAAACCAGGGCTTCCCGTTGTACAACCCAAGCGGCGCACCCGGAAATGAAATCCCCACAAACGGATTCTCCGGCTGATCCCCCGCCATCATCTCCGCAATCTTCTGTCCTTGATAGGTCGCCATCGCCACTCCATGCCCGGCGTACCCGATCGCGTAATACATTCCATCCATCTGCCCCGCATGTGGCATGATGTCGAAGGTGAAGTCGAGCGTTCCTCCCCACACGTATTCGATTCTCGCGTCTCGCAGTTGTGGATAGACCCCGATCATTCCTTGTCGCAGAATCTCCGCGCTGCGCCTCACCGTCTGTTCGTTTTCCGGGAAGAACGCCGCTCGTCCCCCAAATAGCATTCTCCCGTCCGGTGTCAGCCGGTAGTAGTGCAGGTAATTCTTCGAGTCGTAGATCATCCGGTTCCGCGGACTGAGTTCTTGCGCCATTCCCTTGGGCAGCACCTCGGTCGTAATGATGAACGATCCGATCGGAATGATCTTCTTCTGTAATCCCGGAGTCGCCGGTCCCGTATATCCGCTGGTCGCGACAAACACTTCATGCGCCCAAAGCGGCCCACGCGAGGTCGTGATCTTCCATCCCGCCTCGCCCTGGCGCGAATCGCGCTTCATGCTCTGCACCCGCGCATTTTCGAACATGTCTGCCCCGGCCTTCACAGCCGATCGCGCCAATCCAGCCACATACTGCGCCGGATTGCATCCGGCACTTACCTCATCGACCATTCCGCCATAATAGATCGTCGATCCGATCTCCGAATTCAATTCACCCTTCGGCACCACGCGCAGTTTGTGATTGAATTCAACCTCAATAACCTCGACTTGCCGTTGATAGTCATCAAAGTGCTTCTGCTTGCAGGCGACTTCCAGATGCCCGCACCGCGAGAAGGCGCAGTCGATACCTTCCTCCTGCACAATCTGCTCGACACAGTCCATCGAGGCCAGCGACGCTGCATACATTCGACGCGTAAGCTCCCGTCCGTACAGGGAGATCAGTTTGTTGACGCCCAGCTTCATCCCAGTCAGGACCATTCCCCCATTCCGCGAACTCGCTCCCCATCCGATGGTCTCGCTCTCCAACACCGCCACGCGGGCGCCTCGTTTTGCCAGCGTGCGCGCCGCCGATAGACCTGTAAAACCTGCACCCACGACCGCGACATCCACAGTCTCCGGCAATGGCCGGGACACATCTGTCGTCGGAAATCCCACGGTGGTGAGCCAGTAGTTCTGTTCTTGCATAAGCATAGTCGTGCCTCGATCCGCCCAGGTGTGCGGACATTCACAGAAACAAACAATGCTAGGAGAAACCGAGCATTTTAGCGTACCGAACCGCATTGGTACATGTACCCCTGGGAGCGCGCCGGTTTCTCGGTTGTCCACCTCGGTAACTTGCCGCGGTTACCCGGTGCTCCTACTCTGGAAACATGGACCTCCGCTGCTTCCTGTTCACCTCGGATGAGGAAACCGCAGAGACGATTGGCCAGGTGCTCGCCACTCTCGAAGTGGAGGTAGAATTCTGCGCCGAGGCCGTTTCAGCCGCAGAAACCATATCTAAGCAGCCTTTTCACATCGTTATCATCGACTGGGACAATCAGCCCGAAGCCGCATTGCTGCTTACCGCGGCCCGAGAACGCAAAGCATCGGAGCGGCCCATCACGCTGGCCATCGTGAGCGATGACTCCAGCGTTCCCAAAGCCTTGCAGGCTGGCGCCAACTCCATCCTGCGCAAACCTGCCGTTGTCTCTCAGATCAAAGACACTCTGACCACCGCCCGCGATCTGGTTCGTACCCGCATCGAACCCTCGCCCGCGGCCATGAGCGCCAAAGCCGCGGCTGGTGGCTCCGCCCCCCTGCCGCGCATGGAGCAAAAGACCGAGAATACCCTCCGCTCCGGGGAGTTCCTCCAATCCGGCCCCGTGGCGCCGGGCGGATCCTTCGTGACCGAGGCCGATGTTCCTGTTTCGCTCGAGCAAGGCACCGAATCGCCCATCGATCCACTCAAGGACCTGGAGCCTGTCGCTGCCTCTGTCGCCCAGGAAGTCCCCCCTCCCCCCCACCGCACTCGGGACGAGCCTCGCGGACTGGAGTGGTACCTCAAAGCTCGCGGTGTAACCCGTCAGTCCGCACCTGCACCCGCACCGCCACCTCCGCCACGCGGGAAACCGGAACTGCTCAGCTATGACCAGACTCCGGCTCCTCCGAAGCCGCCCGTGCCCGATGCTGCGGAGTCAGGCGAGCACAAGAAGGAAGCGGAACTCTTCGCCTACATCGAGGGTGAGCGTCCGGAGGATGAAACACCTCGCAGAGGATTCCGCCTGGGCAAAGGGGCGATCTTCACCGCATTCCTGCTCGCCAGCATTGCCGTAGCGGCCGCTCCACAAGCGCCCTGGCATCCGCAAATGCGAGCCTTCCTCTTTCGAGGACAACGCGCCCTTCATGCCTGGCTCAACCCGCAACCTGTGACTACGGCGCCTACGCCCGCGGCGCATGAGAGCTTTGCCAGACCCGGAGATGAATACAAGCTCCCCGTCGCCGAAGCCATTCCCGACGCCACCACCGATCCTTCTCAGATCCAGGTGTTGCCCGTCATCGATCCGACGGCCAAGAAGCCAAGCACCGACCCGGTGGCCAATCCGGATCCAGCGGCAGTACAACCCGCGCAGCCGGCTGCTCCTGGGGATCAATCGCAGTCAGCTCCAATTCAGGTAAAGGAAACTCCACCGCAACCGGCGACGGAAGCGTCCCCGGCAGCGATCGCTCCGGCGATCCCATCCGCAGTTACAACGGCCCCGCCGGTCACTGCTCCGGCGCATAGCGATACACCCGTCCCAACTACATCGAACCCGGCTCCGGCGGCTGCACCCAGGGTTCAGTCGCCGCCACGACAGCCAACCATGCCTGGCAATATCCCCCAGAGCATTCGATCTCAGATGGCGCCCAGCACTCCCGACCCGGGCGGATTCAAGCGGCCCGATGCCGCACTCCCTTCGATTGAGCCTGTGAGCGTCTCGGAAAATGAGGAGCGCGCCTTACTGATCAGTCAGCCCCCGGCGCAGTATCCTGCGACCGCCAAAGGCCAGCAGGGTACAGTCGTCCTGCAAGTCCTGATCGGTCGTGATGGCACCGTTCAGGACGCCAAATTCCTGCAAGGCTCCCTCGCGTTTGCCCGCGCTGCCATTGAGGGCGTGAAGCAGTGGAGGTTCAAGCCCTATGCCATGAACGGACGCCCTGTATCAGTCCAGACGACTCTATCCATCACCTTTAGGCCCGGCTCCTAGATTGTTATGTGTTTCGGCATTCTTCAGTGGCCTGAACCCGCGTTACCGAAGGGGCACAAATCAAGCAGCCGGGGACCCCTACGGAGCATCTAGAGATATAATGAATTCAGTTCGCCAGTTCCTTCCGGAAGAAGAAGATCACAACCGATGTCAATGAAAACCAAAGTAGCGATCCTCGTCACCTCTTTTGCCGTACTCCTGTTTGTCGTCGTCGGATCGATGGGCGGTGTCCACGCCTCCTCCAATGATGGCTCGTATCGTCAACTGCAGGTGTACAGCGAGGTGCTCTCGCGCGTGCGCAGCGAGTACGTCGAAGAGCCGAACATTCCCAAGGTGACCGACGGCGCTCTTCACGGATTGCTGGAGTCCCTGGATTCGAATTCCAGCTATCTGACGCCGGAAGCTTACAAAGCCTTCAAGGCCCACAAAGCAGAAGGGAAAGCCGGTATCGGAGCCGTAGTCTCGAAACGCTTCGGATACGCGGCGGTCGTGGCCGTTCTCCCGGGATCTCCCGCCGAGAAAGCTGGCATCGAAGCCACCGACATCTTCGAATCGATTGAAGGACAGAGCACGCGCGACATGTCGCTTCCGGAAATCCACAATCACCTTTATGGCGCGCCGGGCTCAACGCTCAACGTTCAGGTTGTTCGCGCCCGCAAGGCCGAGCCGCAGAAGGTCGTCATCACGCGCGACATAGTTACCATCCCTGCAACCACCGACAAGGTGATGGACGAGAATATCGGCTACATCAAGGCCGAAGCTCTCACCAAGGGCAAGGCGCAGGAGATCGCTGCCAAGATCAAGTCGCTCGAAAAATCGGGCGCAAAGAAGATTCTGCTCGACCTCCGCAACTGCGCCGAAGGGGACGAGACGGAAGGCGTTGCAGTCGCGAACCTGTTCCTCAATCACGGAACCATTACCTACCTGCAGGGACAGAAGTTCCCGCGGGAAGCCTTCAACGCTGATCCCGCAAAGGCGGTCACGACTCTGCCTCTCGCAGTGCTGGTGAACCGCAGCACCTCCGGAGCGGCGGAAATCGTTGCCGCCGCAATTCTTGAAAACGCTCGCGGCGATGTTGTCGGTGACAAGACCTTCGGCGACGGATCGGTGCAGAAGACCATCGACCTGCCCGACGGTGGCGCGCTTATCCTTTCTGTCGCGAAGTACTACTCGCCCAGCGGCAAAGCCATTCAGGATGTCGCAGTGACGCCGAACGTAGCCGTGGCCGATGTGCTCGATGACGCTACCAGCCCTGATGACGAGGACAATCCCTCCACGCCGCAGGATGACAGCAAGCCGAAGAACACGGTGGACGACCAGCTGAACAAAGCTGTCGAAGTCTTGAAAAGCAAAACCAGCTGACAATTCCAGATTCAAACCGAGTTAAAAGCAAGGCATGCTCCTCAAGCATGCCTTTTCCATTTGCATCTGGCAGAAGTGCCCCGCCCCTCCTCTGTGTTCCTCTGTGCCCTCTGTGTTGAACGATCCTGATTTTCGCTCCCTGCGCAAAGTCGGCGTCATTGCCCAAAGTGCTATCCTGACCTCATCCGTACATGAAGGTTCTCTACGAAAATCTTCCCGACGTGGAAATCGGAGGCCGTCGTCTCGTCGGCCGCGTTCTGTTCGGACTTCTGCTCCTCATCTCAGTTCTCGTCGGCGCGACAGCAGGCCTGCTCCTCGTCTATACAACGGATCTTCCCCAGGTGGACGCACTTGAAGCCTACCGTCCCAGTTCGATCACGGAACTCTACGATGATCACAACCGTGTGATCGGCTCCTTTGCCTTGCAGCGTCGGGTGGTAGCGAGCTACGAAGATTTTCCACCCGTCTTGCGCGATGCGCTCGTCTCCATCGAAGACAAAGATTTCTACAAACATTCCGGCATCAACTTCTGGCGCATCGTAGGTGCGGCGTATCGCGACATCGAGTCCGGCGGCAAAGTCCAGGGCGCATCGACCCTCACCATGCAGCTTGCCCGCAATCTCTTCCTGTCGCCTGACCGGCGTTGGCAGCGCAAGGTGCAGGAAGCCATGCTCGCCATTCAGATCGAACGCCGCTTCACCAAGCCGCAGATCTTCACTCTCTACGCGAATCAGATTTTTCTTGGCCACGGTGTATATGGTTTCGAAGCGGCGTCTGAGTTCTACTTCAGCAAACCCGCAAAGCAGTTGACGCTCGACGAAGCCGCTCTGCTCGCCGGATTACCCAAGGGTCCCTCGGTTTACTCGCCTATCAATCACCCGGATCGCGCACAGAAGCGCCGCAATCTCGTGATCAACGCGATGCTCGAGGACGGCAAGATCACCGCTACCCAGGCCGCCGACGCGCGCCAGGCCCCGATCACTCTTCACCTGGCGCACGATCCCAACTCACTCGCTCCGTACTTCGTGGAAGAGATCCGCCGCTACCTGGAATCCAAATACGGCACCGACCAGGTCCATGAAGGTGGCCTGAAGGTTTACACCTCGCTCGATGTGGACTCGCAGAAAGCTGCGAATCAGGCAGTTCTCGACGGACTCGCCGCCTACGAACGCCGCCACGGATGGAAGGCTCATCTCGAAAACATCCTCGACGAAGGCGAGACCATCGACAAGTACTACCATCCCGATTGGGACGACGAGCCTGAACTCAATGGATACATTCACGCGCTGGTCACGTCCGCCGGACCCGGCATCGCCACGCTGAAGTTTGGCCACTACACCGCTGCCATGACCCAGGCCGATGTCGCCTGGACTCAGAAGAAGATTCCGGACCTGCTCAAAACCGGGGACGTTTGCTACGTGAAGATCCAGACGCTCAGTCCAAACGGCGCGGCCCACGTCAGCCTCGAACAAGACTCGGGAGCACAAGGAGCGCTGCTCGCCATCGACAACACCACGGGAGCCATCAAGGCTCTAGTCGGCGGACGCGACTTCAACGAATCCAAGTTCGACCGCGCCACGCAGGCTTTGCGCCAGGTCGGTTCTTCATTCAAGCCGTACGTGTACACGACGGTGATTGATGGAGGCGCCACTCCCGACGACACCATCCTGGATGAGCCCGTCAGCTTCGAGACGCCTTCCGGTCCATACACGCCGCATAATTACGATGAAAAGTTCGAAGGCATCATCACACTGCGCCGCGCGCTGGCGCAATCGCGAAACATCCCCGCCCTGAAACTCGCCGCCAAAGTCGGCATCAAGACCGTGATCGACTATGCCGAACGCTTTGGCATCACCTCAAAGCTGCCCCCGTACCTGCCCGTGGCCCTCGGTTCGGCGGAGATCACTCTGCTCGAACAAACCGCGGCCTACAGCGTTTTCCCGAATGACGGAGTGCGCGTGACCCCGCGCTACATCACCCGCGTGACCGACTACGAAGGTCGTGTCCTCGAAGAAGATTTTCCCGAAGTCAAAGACGTGATCAGCGAACGCACCTCCCGCATCATGACCAGCATGTTGCGGGAAGTTGTGCTGCACGGCACCGGCATCGCCGCCGCGAAGTTGCCCTTCCCGGTCGGCGGGAAAACTGGAACCACGAATGATTTCACCGATGCCTGGTTCGTCGGATTCTCCCCCAGCATGACCTGCGGAGTTTGGGTCGGCTACGACGAAAAACGATCGTTGGGCGCAAAAGAAACCGGAGCCCATGCCGCGCTGCCCATCTGGATGAACTTCATGACCGTCGCCATGGCCGGCAAAGATCCCGGAGACTTCCAGCCCCCGCCACAGATGCCACACGCAGTCGCCACAAAAATCGACACGCCCGACGCCGCTCCTGCCGCGGAAGAGTCGCACTGAATTTTTCGTGCACCTTCGTGCCATCCACGAACGCGCCATTTTCTGATTCGCCGCAATCCTCTATCATCCCCCCGTTGTAACAAAAATGTTTCGGAGAACCTATGCGCACCTTCCCCATGGCTTTGCGAATTCTGCTGTCCATGATCGTGGTTTGTGCAATCGCCCAAATGGAAATCGCACACGCCGCAGGCGATTCCACATCCGCAGTCGAACAAGTGCTCCGCACGCAACAGGACGCCTGGAACCATCATGACGTCGAGAAGTTCATGGACGGCTACTGGAACTCTGCCGACCTGACATTCTTCTCGGGAGCGAAAGAAACCGGCGGATGGCAGGCGACGCTCGACCGCTACAAAGCGACCTACGCGAGTCCCGGACACGAAATGGGCCAACTGGAATTCTCCGGACTGCGCATCGAACCGCTGGCAGCGGATGCCGTCTTCGCTCGCGGCTCATGGAAGCTGACGATGTCGGACGGCAAGTCGCCTCACGGCCTGTTTACGCTGGTCTTTCGCAAGTTCCCCAACGGCTGGAAGATAATTCACGACCACACGTCAGCTGCTGAGTGAATCCAGATCGCGTCCCTGCCGCGTTGTGCCATCGAAGATCTTTCACCACGAAGGACACGAAGTAGCACGAAGGAAGGCACAACATCCGCGAACTTCGCCTAGCGCTTTACGCGCACTTGGACGCGGGTGCCGTCGGGCAAGGTCACTCCGGATATCTCAATCTTCCCGTCGCGCACAACGCCCTCGAATTCCTGCGGCGCTGACGGAACTGCCGGCGCACTCCGCGGCCGCCCCATGCCTTTGTCCATTGCTTCGTTCGCCAGGCGGTCGGCTTCCTGATTGTGCTCGCGGAGGGCGTGCCCGATCGAGAACCACTCGAGTTGTGCAATCAACTGCTTTGCCCGACCATGCAGATCCTGCAGTGTGGGATTCTTCACCTTGTAGATGCCCTTGATCTGGCGGACCAGCAATTCCGAATCGCTGATCAGCTTCAGCGCCTTCGGCCCGTTCTGGATGGCGTACTCGAGTGCGGCGATCAGTCCCTGATACTCGGCGAAGTTGTTGGTCTGATGCCCGAGATACTCGCTGAGCGCGGCGACCTTGCGTCCGGTTTCGTCCTGCAGGACGACGCCGTATCCCGCGGGCCCCGGATTGCCGCGCGCCCCGCCATCGCTGTGCGCCACCAGAAAGTGCGCTGGAGGATCTTCGCGCTCATTAAAGAGGTGCTTCATCGAAGAAGGGTAAGAAGGCATGCGGCGAGTTTACAACGAGCCGCGGTTGCGGAAATTCGAGGACCTTACCGCCGGCCTTTTCAGAATCACGAGGAACGTTTACGCCGTGTCGCGGGTTGCTCCTTGCTTTTGCTCTTCAGGTTGAGCGCCACGGCAGCGCGGATGAGATCCTGCAGTGCCTCCTCGTGGATGGTGTCCCCTTCGTGGATGTCGATGGCGCGCCTTACATTTCCCTCGAGGCTCGAATTGAATAGACGTTTAGGGTCCTTCAACGATGCGCCCTTGGCGAATGTCATCTTGACGACGTTCTTGTAAGTCTCTGCCGTGCAGACGATGCCGCCGCGAGAAAAGACGGGAACCCCCGGCGATGTCGCTTTGACCCACTTCCACTCTTCGACGATCTCCGGGTCTGCGTCGTGGATGATCTCCCGCACTTTCGCGAGCATCTTCCCGCGCCAGTCCGGGAGTTCGTTAATTCTTGCGTCAAGGATGCCAGAGCCAGATTCCACCGGGCCGGACTTTTTCATCGATTCGCTCCCATGATGGACTTGAAATTTAGCTGCACCGAGCGCGAGCAACCTGCGGCCTGTCTGCATGCTATTTTTTTCGGGTCATCAGCGCAAAATATTCCAATGAAAAGAGTTACGGGTTTCTGGTCTACGATGTTCCCGCAAAATATTAAAAACAAAGAGCTTACAGGTAAAATATTCCAGAATAAGGACTTAGTGGACTACTTCTACCAGGATGAACAGAGACGTCCTATCGAACATGTTCCTCAAGTTCTTGATTCGTAGAGAGTTACTGGGTCGGACCGCCATCATGCCTCGCAAAATATTGTCAAAGAATGACTTACACGCAAAATATCCAGAAATAAGGACTTAGCTAGTCCTGAGTCTTAGGTCCCTGGTCCTGAGTTGGAGCGAGGGGCCAAGACCCGGAGTTGCGGCCCGCCGGATGATTTGCGGTGCGAATGCGCACGCTCCTATTGTGCGCGTTTGACGGCGAGGGTCAAGGTTGGATGTCACAAAGAACGCGATTTTAGCTGTGGAAAAGTTCTGACGCGACTTGGGATCGATACTGGGCGCCCGTCAGGCCAATCAACTCTTTCGTTTGTAGTGAATCGGCCAGTTCACTTGCCACGTCTTACCGCCGTCTTTCGAGGATTCCCAACTCCAGTCGAGCTCGTTGGCGGAGATGTTCTTCCACACCATGCGTTGCTGGATATGGGTGCCGTCCGGGCGAACAGCCTCGCGCTGCAGAATCATCTGTCCGTCTTTGAAGTCTCCAACAAAATCGAGGTAGCCACCCTGGTTGTCGACCCACGTTTGTTTCCAGTGTCCGGATCTGGCGTCGAAGGTTGAGAGGCTTGTGCCGCGCAAAGGCATCGAATCGCCGCCAGAAAAGTTCTCCTGCACGACGCAGCCGTCCATGATGCGCTTGATGCTGTTGGTGCCGTGCGCGGTCTCGCCGGCGTTTTGCCCCGGCCACGTCAGATCCCACTCACCGACCCAGAATCCCAGTTGTTTTTGCTGGGGGAGCGTGCAGGGATTGGGAGCGGCGTTGGGCTGTTGAGCAGTAAGTCCTGAGGTGGACAAAAGGACAACAGCGAGAGCAAACACAATTCGGGCCCTATTTGTCATATGGGTGAGACGCCGGCCTTCTGAAAAGGTGAGTGATTGGCGGCTCGTCCCGGATTCTGGTACACCTGACTGCTTGACCCTGCTAACCATCCTTTTCCTCTTTGTTGCGGGAGTGCTTGGAGGCGCGTTGAATGCTGTCGCGGGCGGTGGCAGTTTCATCGCGTTCCCGGCACTGCTGTGGTCGGGTGTGCCTCCGATCCCGGCGAATGCGACCAATACGATTTCCTTGTGGTCGGGACAGGCGGCTAGTGGTGGGGCGTACCGCGGCCGACTCGATGTGCCGCGGCGGGTCATGGTCCCTCTGCTGACCGCGAGTTTGGCTGGAGGGCTGCTCGGAGCGCTGTTGCTTCTGAGAACTCCGGCGCATACGTTTATGCGCGTGCTGCCCTGGCTCACATTGGGCGCTACGTTGCTTTTCGCGTTCGGAAAGAAGTTGGCAGGGAAGCGCGGATCGGTCATCGAGCACGAGACCACATCGGCAGCATTGGCCGGAGCGACGCTGTTTCAGTTCGGGGTCGCAATTTATGGAGGATATTTCGGCGGGGGAATGGGGATTGTAATGCTGGCCATGCTGGCGACGCTCGGAATGACCGACATTCATGCGATGAATGCTTTGAAAAGCGTGATGGGATTCGTCATCAATGGAGTCGCAGTGGTCACATTCATCCTGGCGCGCGCGGTGTACTGGCGACACGGAATCGTAATGATTGCTGGGGCGATTGCGGGAGGATACCTGGGGGCGCATTACGCGATGAAGTTGCCGCAGGTATGGATTCGCAGATTTGTTGTGATGGTGGGCGCGGGGATGACCGGCTATTTCTTCTGGAAGGCCTACTGAATCAGGAGACAGGAATCAGTGAACAGGGGCCAGCCTCGCCGACCCCTGATGCTTTACCTACTGCAGAGGCGCTGACACGTGTTCGTGGACGATCAGCCATTTGCCGTCTTCGTTTTCGAAGACCACCGTCCAGCGGAAGTTTCCCATGTTGACTTTCCCTGCCATTGTTGTCATTTCTTCTTTGATGGTTGCGGTGGCCCAGACCAAGTCACCATGAGGATGGAGTGCCGCGTCATCGTTGACTGTGAATTTGGCACTTTTGTATCCAGCGAGTTCGGTCTTGACGCCTTTCTGATATTCATCCCAGCTGTTGTATTTCAGGGGAGCGATATCGAAGAAGGTGTGAGGACCGGTGGCGTAGAATTTGGCGGTGTTCGCGGGGTCGAGGGTGGACCAGCCGTCCCAAATCTTCTGGAGGTAGGCTTTGTCGGGGGCAGCGCCGGCGGACTTCTTCATCGGAGACTTCTTGGTTTGCGCCGACAGGGTGAGGGCGAGCAGGCAGAAGGAGATCGTCAGTAATCGTTTCATCATGATTTTGGTTCTCCTGGAAATCCGGCGGAATTTTCGCATAAAAGGACTGGGTACTCAATCTGTTAGCTTATGGACATCGTGACCTACAGGGCTGACGAACTCATTCGATCGGGGTATGAGGCACGCCAAGAAGGGCGTCTGGATGCGGCTCGGCAGCGCTTTTCTGATTCGGTCCAGTTGTGTCGTGCAGACGGGAACTCGTCGTTGCTGGCGAGTTCGCTGGCGGGTTTGGGACAGATCGAGCGCGATCTGAAGAACAGGGAGGCCGCGCTGCGATGCTACGAGGAAGCCGTTGCCGTACTTAGAACGTGCGGGGCTGACTTGTTGAGGCTGGCCCACACGATCCGGCATCTGGCGGATATCCTGCGAGGAGATGGCGCGCCGGATGCGGCAACGCCACTTTACGAAGAGGCGCTGCAGATCTATAGGAAAGACGAGGGTAGGTCTGTTCTCGATTTGGCCAACACCATCCGCGGATTTGCGCTGCTAAAGGACGCCCGTGGAGAGAGGGAAGAGGCCCGAAGGTTGTGGGAGGAAGCGCGAGGGCTATATGAATCAGTCCATGTGCAAGCGGGGGTGGAAGAGAGCGAGCGTCAGATTGCGCGGCTGGTGAGCGGTTGATTGCCCTGGCGATGGTCATTCCTATTTGCTGGATTCCGAGTTTGATTGACCGATTTCCACAACGCACGATAAAATAGTTGAGTTTGACTGTACTCGCCGACCCGTTCTGGGGACGCCTGCCTTGGCTGCTGAAGCGCCGTGGCGGAAACACAGCAAGCAAAGAAATCAGCTGGTCCCGTGGGAGCGCCCGTGTGCGTCCCGGGTTACCGGGGTGAATGCTGAGGTAGAGTTCCGAGATACGGGCTGAATTTCAGGTTTAATTTTCAACGATATTGGACGGAGGCAGACGTATGTACGCGGTTATCCGCGCCGGTGGGAAGCAGTACCGGGTGGCGCCGGGCGACGTAATTCGGGTAGAGAAGGTCGGAACCGGCACGGACGGACAAGTGGAGTTTCCGGTGCTCGCGGTTTCCGGCGAAGAAGGTCAGGTTGGAAATGGATCGGACGCGCGCGTGGTCGGCCATGTGGTGGAAGAGGGCCGCGGCGCGAAGATCCTGGTCTTCCACTACAAACGGAAGAAGCAGTACAAGAAGCTGCGAGGGCACAGGCAGGCATACACGGCGGTGCGGATCTCGGAGATTGCGTTCGGCGGGCAGAGCTTCAAGGCTCCCGAGCTTGCGAAGAAGGAAGCCAAGCCGAAGAAGGTGAAGGCGGCGGAAGAAGAATCCGACGCGACGCCGAAGGCCAAGAAGACGGCCGGTAAGAAGGCTGCTCCGAAGAAAGCCGCCAAGAAGGCCGCCAAGAAGAAATAGTTTTGACGGCGAGGGCGGGACGCCCTTGCGACAGCCGGCATGATGCCGCTACTTTTGAGGATATTGATATGGCGCACAAAAAGGGACAAGGAACATCACGAAACGGGCGCGATTCGAACGCGCAGCGGCTTGGATTCAAGGCATTCGGCGGGCAGCTTGTGCCCGGCGGAACCATCATCGTGCGGCAGCGCGGGACGCGGGTGAAGCCCGGTCTGAACGTGGGCCGGGGCAAGGATGACACTTTGTTCGCGAAGATCACGGGCCGCATCAAGTTCATGGACAAGGGATCGATGGGCAAGTTCGTGATGGTTGAGCCCGTGGAAGCGAAGTAGGTCTCGGGTCTTGGTCAGGATTCGCGGGCGAGGGCGCCCGCGCCACATTGCTGGTTCCACATGGCCTCGCCTTTCGGACGGGGCTTTTCTTTTTTTTGCTTGGTTGGACACACAACTCCATGTTTATTGATGAAGCAAAAATTCGGGTTAAGGCTGGGGATGGCGGCAATGGTTGCATGGCGTTCCGCAGGGAGAAGTTTGTGCCGCGGGGCGGGCCGTCGGGTGGAGATGGCGGTAAAGGTGGCGACGTAGTGATGGAATCCAGCGAGCGACACAATACGCTGGTGCATTTCCGATTTAACCCGGAGCATAAAGCTGAGCGCGGGCGGCACGGCGAAGGATCCAACAAAACTGGGCGCGAGGGCGAAGACGTCCTTCTGAAAGTTCCGGTCGGGACGATCGTTTTCGACAATGAGACCGGGGAAAAGGCGTTCGAGTTCACGCAGGCTGATCAGAAATTCGTGATTGCGCGCGGCGGCCGTGGAGGCCGGGGAAATGCGCGGTTTGCGACATCGGTACATCAGGCCCCTCGCGAACATGAAGCAGGACGGCCCGGGGAAGAGCATGTGTATCGGCTGGAATTGAAATTGCTGGCTGACGTGGGGCTGGTGGGATATCCGAATGTGGGGAAGTCGACGTTGATTTCTCGGATTTCATCGGCCCGTCCGAAGATTGCGGATTATCCGTTTACAACGCTGGAGCCGAACCTTGGCGTGGTTGCGGTCGGTAATGCCAGGGATGAGATCAGTTTTGTTGTGGCTGATATTCCTGGGCTGATCGAAGGCGCGCACACGGGAGCGGGACTGGGCACCCAGTTTTTGCGACACATTGAGCGAACGCGGTTGCTGGTGCATCTGGTGGACGTTTCCGACGCGAGCGGCCGGGACGATGTGGTCAAAGACGCGGAAGTGATCACGGGGGAACTGGCAAGTTTCGGCGCGCACCTGGAAGATAAGCCGGCGATCATGATCGCGTCGAAGATCGATGTGGCGAACAAAGACAAGCTCGCAGCACTGAAGAAATACTGCAAAAAGAAAAAGCTGAAGCTGTACGAAATCTCAGCAGTCACTGGCAAAGGAATCGAGGAATTGAAGTACGCAATCGCAGAGGAAGTACAGAAGCTGCGGGAGAAGGATCTGAAAAACGCCGAGGCAGAACAGGAAGCCTCGTAAACCGCAGCGGAGTTCCTCTCCTGCCCATACTCCTATCGAAGGAACGCGTCTTCCGTAGATTAGGAGAAAAGGCGGCCCTCAGGCCGCCTTCCCCAGATAAACCCACATAACCCGTCGAGTATCTTACGCCCTTGGCAGCGGGCCGTGCTGGAAGTGGTATTGCAGGATGCGGGCTGCGAGCGCCGGGCTCATACTGCCTTGCGGTTCCACGGTCCGAACGACTTCTCCGCGGCAGACCACTTCGGTCCCCGACAGTCCGGCGATCTCTGCGGGCAGCACCAGGTTGATTTCCAGTTGGGAGTTGGGCTGCAGCGATTCGTCCGCCTGAAAGAGCAGTCCAGAACGGCTGATGTTCTCGGTTGTGCCGACGTGCCACGCAGTCTCGCCGAGGCGGCGATAGCGCAGAGGCAAGTGAAGTTGGAATCGTTGCGCGCGGGTAGGAACGACCTCCCTGGCCCGCACGGCGGGTTGTGGTTCAGCGGACTGCAAAGACATGGCGACCTCCGGGGGAGTTGGAGTTGCATCGAGCACTTCGCGAACCATGTTCTTGAGATCGCGAAGGTTGAAGGGCTTCTGCAGCAGGCGTACGCCGGGCTCCAGCATGCCGTTGTGTCCGATTACATTTTCGGTATAGCCGGACATGTAGAGAATTTTCACGTTGGGACGGATTTCAGAGATGCGCTGCGCCAGTTCGCGGCCATTCATGCCGGGCATGATGACGTCGGTCAACAGTAGGTGGATGACAGCTTCATGGGCGACGGCAATCTGCACGGCGACGGCGCCGTCTGCCGCTTCGATGACCTTGTACCCTTGCTTCTCGAGATATTGGCGAGCCAAGTAACGCAGGTTGGCCTCATCCTCGACCAGAAGAATCGTTTCCGTGCCCGGTTCAACTTTCTGCAATTGTGCCGGCGCGGCGACCTGAGCCATGGATTCGCCGACCGCCGCGACGCGAGGCATGTAGATTTTGAACGTGGTGCCTCGGCCAATCTCGCTGTAAACCCAGACATATCCTCCGCTCTGTTTGACGATGCCGTATACAGTGGAGAGACCGAGGCCGGTGCCTTTGGTTCCTTTGGTGGTGAAGAATGGCTCGAAGATGTGCGACTGAGTTTCCGCGTCCATTCCGACGCCGGTGTCGGAGATTGCGAACATCACGTAATCGCCGGGCTTGAGCGGGGCGTGGACTCGTGCATCATCGTCGTCGAGAGTGACGTTGGAGGTCTCGATGGTGAGCTTGCCGCCGGAAGGCATCGCATCACGGGCGTTGACTGCAAGGTTCATGATGACCTGCTCGATCTGACCGGCATCGGCGCGAACTGGCCAGAGGTTCTGGCCCGGGATCATGACGAGATCGATATCCTCGCCGATCATGCGATTGAGCATCTTGAAGTTTTCAGTCGCAATATCGTTGAGGTTGATGATTCGGGGCGCGAGCATTTGCTTGCGGCTGAACGCCAGCAGCTGGCGAGTCAAGGAAGATGCGCGTTCGGCGGCGCTGGCGATTTCCTGCGCTGGACCCCGCAGGTGGGGTTCGGCTCCGAGGCGTTCGAGCAGGAACTCCGAGTATCCGGAGATCACCATCAGCAGGTTATTGAAATCGTGCGCAATCCCGCCAGCGAGACGGCCCACGGCCTCCATTTTCTGCGATTGACGGAGTTGCAGTTCGAGGGCACGGCGTTCGGTTACGTCTTCGGCGAAAAGCTCAAAAATGGTGCCTTCCTTGCGGATGTTGGAAACCGAGCGTCCGGAGACACGGACTGCGGTATTGCTGTTGGAGCCCTTCCGTTTCCATTCGGCGACCAGACCCTTGAAGGGGGAACCGGCGTGCAGGTAATCGGCTAGATCGAACCACTGGTCGGTGTCAGCATACAGACTGTAGATGTGCTTTCCGATCACTTCCTGCGACGAACTGAGCCCCAGCAGTTCCAGAAATGCAGGATTTGCGTCGAGAATCTTACCGGAGGAATCGCAACTGCAGACTCCATAAGGAGCATTGGTCACTAGGGAACGGAAATTCAACTCCGAACGGCGCAGGCTCTCCTGTGCGGCACGCAGAGCCGCGTTGAGCCAGCAGATCAACATCGCTACGAAGAAGAACAGCGAGAGGCGGAGGATGGCGGTGCGTAGCTGGTCCGGTGTGTGTTCGCCGACAAGCGCAAAATAGGCGCTGACCGTAAGGGCGAAGGAAGTCGCGACGAGGCCCGGCTTCCAGCCACCATACCAGGCACTCACCATGACAGCCACGCCGAACAGAGCGAGACGGCTTTCGGATACGTCAGCCAGGAGAATCGTGGGGATCAGGGCGAGCGCCGTGCTGAGTACGGCGACGCCATAGCGCAGGATGGGCGCGCGGGCAGGCGGGATGCGGAGTAGGGGGAGGGTTACTCGCATGGCAATATCCTAGTATCCAATCGGCAAACAGGATAGTTACAGGAGTTCATTTTGAGGGGGCGAGGGGAGAATTTTACATTGTCCCTTTTCTCATTCTGCGACGGCCGATCGGACGAGGCTGGGGATTCCACTTGCAAGTTCTTTCGTGAATCTGGACACTAGCTGGCTACGCCTATCGCATGAATATCGGACTCTTCGGGGGGACGTTTGATCCTGTGCACCGTGGGCACCTCGCGCTGGCGCGGGAGGCCATGGAGCGCTGCCATCTGCATAGGATCTATTTCGTTCCGGCGAATGTACCTCCGCACAAGCTAAGCCGGCCCCTGGCTCCGTTTGCGCATCGGTTCGCGATGCTGGCCCTAGCGACAGCGACGGAGAAGGCATTTGTGCCTTCGCTGCTGGAAGCGCCAGAGGAAGTCCTGACGGGTAAGAAGGAGAAGCCGAATTACACGATCGACACGATCCGCCGCCTGAAACAATCATTCAAGGGCAGTGACCGGCTGTTCTTGTTAATTGGCATGGATGCGTTTGCCGACATCGCAAAATGGCATCAGGCCGACGCGTTGTTTCGGGAATGCGAATTTATTGTGGCGGGACGGCCAGGATATTCGTTGGCCGACATGGCGAATGCCTTGCCGGAAAAGCTCCGACCTCGCGCCGAAGTGACCAAGCCCTTCCATAAGCAGGCAGCGACTGGCGACTTGGTGCTGCCGGGTGTGACGATCCATTTGATGGGGGACCTGCATCAACCAGCCTCGGCGACGGCGGTACGCGAGGCTGCGGTGAAGGGGAAAGCGCTAGGGCGATTCCTCGATCCGGCAGTTGCGGAGTACATCAAAAAAGCAGGATTGTATAAGAACGCTGGTGGCCGTTAGTTGTTGGTTGTCGCTCGACCTACGTGTCTTTGCTGCTTACGGGTTTCGGCGAGAGCGTCGGTTACAATGGAATCGCGCTTGTGCGACAGCCCATGCCGCAGCTTTTGACAGCTAAGGCCAAAACTTAAGGAGATTGTATGGCTCAGAATCACTACGTAACCAAGACGAAGCGGCGTAATAAGAGCGGCAAGCGGAAGGATCCTTCCCAAGCCACCATGGCGAAGTTGCGTGCCCACGCAGCCGCTGAGGCAAAGAGTTCTGCGAAGTAGTGCTCGAAGGCACGGAAGCCGGACACAAAATCAATTCACACCTAAAGACCAGCGACTAATCATTGATGAAGAAGAGCGATCTCAAGAAGCAAGTAGCCGCCGCCATTCAAGCCTGCCTGGACAAGAAGGCCGAAGAACTCAGCATTCTCGAGATGGAAAAAGGGTCGGGAGCATTTACCGACTACTTCGTACTGTGCAGCGGGAGCAATCCGCGGCAGGTGCAGGCCATCGCGGATGAAGTGGAACTGCGGCTGAAGCAAACTGGGCTCCGTCCTACGCATGTCGAGGGATACAACCAGGCCGAATGGGTGCTGGTGGACTACGTAGATTTCGTGGTCCACGTATTTTCGGAAAAGGCACGGAAGTTCTACGATCTGGAGCGGCTGTGGAAGTCCGCGAAACGGCTGCAAGCCGGGGATCTGAGCAAGGCGGCGCGTTCCCCGAAGAGTGCGGCCAAGCCTGCCACGGCCAAGAAGAAACGGAAAGTAAAAGCGTAGCTTTCCTCGCGCCTCACTAATTCCATGACAACGAAGCGAGAAACCGAGGCCCGTTGGGGATCGCAATTCCGCCTTGTTGCGTCAGAAAAGTGGAAGGCGAAGTCTGCGGCCATGGGAAAGCCTGTGACCGACGCATTGGTGGAGTATGCGCGACCGGCTGCGGGGATGCAGGTGCTGGATGTGGCGAGCGGAACGGGAGAGCCGGCGATCACGATTGCTTCCCGGATCGCACCCACCGGCCATGTCACTGCCCTGGATCTGAGTGCCGAGTTGCTGCAGATCGCGGAGAAGCGCGCCAAGTCTCGAGGTCTCGAGAACCTCGCGCTGCGGCAGGCCGACGCGCATTCGTTGCCGTTTCCCGATAACAGTTTCGATCTTGCCACTTCGCGCTTTGGGGTGATGTTTTTCCGCGAAATCGAAGTCGCGTTGGGTGAAGTGCGCCGTGTGCTGCGATCCGGGGCGCGGGTGTGCCTGCTTGCCTGGGGTTCTTTTGATCAGCCGTATTGGCGAAGCATGATGGGCGTAGTGCACCGCCGCGTCGGCGGACTATTGCTGGACGCGGGCGGGCCTAATCCGTTTCGATTCGCGGAGCCGGGAAGTTTGTCAGCAGTGTTGAAGACGGCCGGGTTCAGCGATGTCGAGGAAGAGACGAGGACTCTCTCGTGGGTATGGCCCGGATCGCCCGAAGAAGTATGGGAGCAAGCGAAAGCGGTCGCAGTGCCCTTTCGTCCGATGCTGGAGCGGGTTGCATCGGAGCAATGGCATGAGATCAATGGTGAGGTGTGCGATGCCGTGGCGAAGTACTACGACGGGGAGAAGATCGAGTTCGGGGCCACGGTAGTATTGGCGTCGGGGACAAAGTGAAGACGGTGATTCCGTTTGAGAATCAAGATTGCCTGGATCGGAAAGACCAAGGAATCGTCGATGGCAGCGCTCACAGAGGAATATCTGAAGCGGATTTCGCGCTACGTTCCTGTAGAAGGCGTGACGGTTCGGGACGAGGCAGACCTGCTGGCTAAGTTCGGATCCGGTGCGAAGTCGGGTGCCAAATCGACTCTCGTCCTGTTGGATTCGAGAGGCAAAGAGTGCTCATCGGAGCAGTTCGCGAAATTCCTGGGAGATTATCAGGACCGAAATCCTTTACCGCTCGTTTTCGCGATTGGTGGAACGGACGGTTTCAGTGATGCAGCGCGAAAGAGCGCACAACAGCTAATTTCCCTTGGAAAGATGACACTCGCACATGAGTTGGCTAGGGTTGTTCTTCTGGAGCAGGTATACCGGGCATTCACGATCCTCAAAGGACATCCGTACCACTCGGGGCACTAAAGCGTATTTTGAATCGTCGATTGTTCGGCTCACTTCTTCGGGGCGCCCACGAGTATTTGCATGATCTCCAGCGCCAGGTCACTGGCACCAACGTCTTCCATATTCGTCAGGACGACAACTCCCGCATGTTGCGATGGTGCAATCAGGAAGGCTGTGCTTGCGCCTTGCTGTCCGCCATTGTGGCCGAAAAGCATTATCCCGTTCTCCTCTCTTACTCCCCAACCGAGACCGTAGCTGTCCTTGGAACCGTCAGAGGGCTTCAGCGGGGTCCACATCAGATCACGAGTTGCAGGCTTGATCAGTTTGCCCGCGAGGATCGCGACTTCGAAATTCGCCATATCTTCTGCGGAAGACAGCCATCCTCCGCCGGGGATCTTGTAGCTGGAGTCGAGGAAGTCAGCATTCTCGACCGTACCTGACTTCGTTTTCTGATAGAAGCGGGTGCGGTACGGAATGATGGCGAAGCGGTCGTCGACTTGAGTGTGCTCCATACCCGCGGGACGGAAGATCTTTTCTTGCATGTACTCGGTATACTTCGCGCCTGCGGCTCCTTCGATGACGCATCCGACAAGAGTGTATCCCTGGGTGGAGTAGTGGAATTGCTTTCCAGGGTCGGAGACCAAAGGGTCATTCTTGAAGAAGTCGAGTCCGGCCTGGATCGGGTTGTCGAAGTGCCTGGTGTTACCAACTTCAGGATCGTCCTGCGAGTCGGATTTGTAGTGGCGAATGCCGGCGAGGTGTCCCATAACAAGCCGCGTGGTAATCGGCGCGGACTTCTGCGGGAACGCTGGGCAGTATTGCTGCACGGGAGTGTCGAGATCGAGCTTACGGCCCTCGACTAGTTCCATCGCCGCGGTGGCAGTCAAGGATTTGGAGATAGAGGCGAGGCGGAACAGGGTGTGTTCGGTCGCCGGAACATTGTTTTCCAGATCGGCTAAGCCGAATCCGGAGGCCCATTCCATCTCCCCGTTTTCGACGATCGAAATGGAAATTCCCGGAACGTGGGTGCTCGCCATGAACTTCGAAACAGCGGCCTCCACCTGGGTGCGTTTCTGGAGGGTGAGCCCGTGCTCCTGGGCCTCAGAGACGCTGGCGAGACCGGCACAAAGCAGAGCAAGAATAAGGGTGCGCGGAATCGGGGAGCGTAAGCGAAAATTCATAGGCAGCCATTTTCCGCGACTGGCTGTGTGGAAGCAACTGGGAACGAGCCTACTGTGTGACGGTGGCTTGATAGCTTACGGCTTGCCAGCGTCCGGCCTTGCGGACCCAGACGCGCGTGTAGCGATACGGACCGCTGAAGTCTTCGCCTAGTTGATGACCCTTCACATCGGCGCGTGCGGTTACGATGGCGGTGTCGCCGTAAAGGCGAACGACCATGTCGCTGATATCGATGTTGTCATAGCGCAGCTGGCCACTCTTACGGGCAGAGATCGCTTCTTTTTTGGTCGTTATCTGTCCGAGAGGAGAGATCGCGACGTAGTCGTCAGCCAGCATTTTCTGAGGGAACTCCGGATCGCGCCGGAGACTGGCCTCTCTTGCCTGATGCTCGACTTCGATGACCTCGCGAATCGTCTCCTGGTCTCCGGCGGAGTCAATCGTGGGGCGAGCACGAACCGTACGCTGCGGAGCAGACGCCGCGGGAAGCGCCGCAAGCAAACACAACATAAACAGGAAACACTTGTTCATCACGATGAGACCTCCGCGATATGCGAGGGGACAGAGATCCGCCTGTGCCAGACTACGCAGACTTGGATGCTTGAGTTCCGTTGAAAAGTTCCAAGAAGATGAATATTTGTATTCATCCCGAAACAGGGTAGTAAAGATTCGGTCCATCATAACGTGAAAGTCCCCAAGGCGTACGAAGGAGCGGAGCGTGAATTCCCTTGCGGGTGCAACTGTCTTGCCGCGGTGGGCCTGTGTAAATTCTTGATAAGATTGCCCTGAGAACGGCAAGGCGAAACAGAATTGTCCAAGTGGAAACGGCGCTGTCCACATTCGGACAGGAAGAGTTCGTGTTGGGGCCGAGTGATTCGCAATCGAAAAGTGCCAGACGTCTAGTAGAATCGATGGTCATCAGGAATGGCTGACATCCGGCGCGGTCTCATCATCGTGAATACTGGGCCGGGCAAAGGTAAAACGACGGCCGCCATGGGAACGGCTTTGCGAGCCGTGGGCCAGGGAATGCGTGTGCTGATGCTGCAGTTCCTGAAAGGTTCATGGCACTACGGGGAACTGGACGCTGTGCAGGCATTCGGCGACAAGTTCGTCATGAAGCAGATGGGCCGGGGCTTCGTGAAGGTCGGGACCGAGAAGCCGGATCCGGAAGATGTGAAGATGGTCGAAGACGCCTGGTCGGAAGCGGAGAAGGGGATCCAGTCCGGCGAGTGGGATTTAGTCGTGCTGGATGAGATCAACTACGCCATCAGCTACGGGATGCTGGATCCGGCGAAGGTGGTCGAGGGCCTCAAGAAGAAGCCGGAGATGGTGCATGTGATCTTGACGGGGCGAAATGCGCACCCGACAATCGTTGACATCGCCGACACGGTTACGGAAATGCGCCAAGTGAAGCACGCGTACGAGAAGGGCGTAATGGCACAGAGAGGAATCGAGTACTGAGATTTTGTGATTGAGTCATTTGGCCATTGAGTGAATCTGGATGGATTCTCAATGGCTCAATAGCTAAATCGCACAATCGCTAAATCCTTATGGCTTGGTTTAAGCGCGAATCCGGCGAGTTGGATACTTCGGGCGAGAAGAAAATCCGTACCGAAGGGTTGTGGGTCAAGTGCGAGAACTGCCGCCAGATCATCTGGAAAAAGGATCTGGAAGAGAACATGAACGTGTGTCCGAAGTGCGAGAAGCATTTCCGGATTGACGCGCGCACGCGGCTCGCCCAGTTGATGGACGACAACCAGTACGAGATCCTCGACGCGGATATCGCCTCTACCGATCCTCTGAAGTTTGTCGATTTGAAGCCATATTCGTCCCGCTTGAAGCAGGCGCAGAAGGATACAGGCCTGAAGGACGCAGTCATCAATGCTCAGGGCAAGCTGATGGGCCGTCCCGTGATCGCGAGCGTGATGGAGTATGCGTTCATCGGCGGCAGCATGGGGGCCGTCGTTGGAGAGGCCATCACCCGGGCAGTGGAGCGGGCGGCGGAGGCGAAAGCGCCATTGATTATTGTCTCGGCCTCGGGTGGAGCGCGCATGATGGAAGGCGTGATCAGCCTGATGCAACTGGCCAAGATTTCGGCGGCGCTGGCCCGGCTGGACAAGGCCAAGGTTCCTTACATCTCATTGTTGACTGATCCCACGACCGGGGGCGTGACCGCCTCATTCGCGATGTTAGGCGACCTGAATATCGCGGAACCGGGGGCGCTGATTGGATTCGCAGGACCGCGCGTCATTGAGCAGACAATCCGGCAGAAACTGCCGGCAGGCTTCCAGAGAAGCGAATTCCTGTTGCAGCACGGGATGCTGGACGCGGTGGTTCCGCGCAAGCAGCTCAAACCCTACATCGCGCGGGCCCTGGCTTTTATGGCGTAAAAGCAGCCGCTAGCTTTTAGCTCTCAGCTTCTAGCCAACCCTTTTCCGTCGCCCCTTCTGAGCATCGCGAATCTTGGTAAGCTGGAATACATCCACTCAAGCTAAAGCCGAAACTGGAGCTAGAGGCTAGCAGCTAGAAGCTTCTTATGTCCTACGAAACCGCGGTGGCGAGCATGTTTGCGCTGGGGCACGAACTGGCACATACGCCGTCGGCCAAGTTCGATCTCGCGCATATGCGAGTGCTGCTGGGGGCGATGAAGCATCCCGAGCGGAGCTTCCCGAGTGTGCTCATCGCAGGAACCAATGGGAAGGGGTCGACGGCTGCGACGCTGGCATCCATCCTGCGCGCCGCTGGATTGAAAACCGGGCTTTATACCTCGCCGCATCTGGTGCGGATCAATGAGCGCATTCGAATCGATGCAGAAGAAATTGGGGATGAGGAGTTTGCAGCCCTTCATTCCGAGATCGACGGCATTGCCGAGCGACTCGTGGGAAGCGGGGATCTGCCGTGGCATCCGAGTTTTTTCGAGATGATGACGGCGATTGCGTTTGCGCACTTCGCGCGTGAGAAGGTGGATATCGCTGTGCTTGAAGTCGGAATGGGTGGACGGCTGGATGCGACGAATGTCGTCGAGCCGCTGGTCAGCGTCATTACGGACATCTCCCTCGATCATCAGAAGTTCCTGGGCAATACCGTTGGCGAGATTGCCCGCGAGAAGGTGGGGATCATTCGGCGAGGCGGGATTGTGGTTACTCTCCCGCAGCAGCCTGAGGCCAACGACGTAATCGGCAATGCGATTCTCGATCTGGATGCCGTGGGCGTGAGTGCCGTTCAATATGTGCCTCCGCTGTCGCCTAAGAGTCGCGAGTACCTCGTGATGAGTCCGCGGGAAAAGACTTCCAGCACAGAGAGCACGGAGGAGCAGAAAGCGACGCCTCACCACCACGAGTACCCGCTTCGCGTGATGGGGCGCGACATCATCGTGCAGAGTCCTCTGGTGGGGCGGCATCAGTTGCGGAACGTGGCGCTCGCGATTGCTGCGGCGGAGGAAATTGGAAAGAAGGGATTGAGGGGAATCACGCCCCAATCGATCGAAATGGGAATTCGCGAGACGCGCTGGCCGGGAAGATTTGAAGTGCTCCCTGCCCGTGGTGCCTGGCCGGAGACTGTTTTCGATGTCGCGCATAATCCGGCGGGAGCGTGGGCCCTCCGGTCTGCCCTTTCGGAGCGGTATGACGACCGTCCGCTGGTTTTTGTTTTCGGGGCGATGCGAGACAAGGCAATCTCAGAGATGACGGAGATCCTGTTTCCGATCGCGCAGCGGGTATTTGCTACGCAGCCGGAGAACCCGAGGTCGGCCACTCCCCAAGAGATTCGAGAGGCGGCAAGCAGAACCGGAGCTGAAATTGAGCTGGCGCCAGAGGTTAAGGTGGCGCTGGAGCGTGCTCGGGAGGTCGCGAAAGATTGCGTCGTTGTCGTGACTGGATCCATCTATCTGGTGGGGGAAGCGATGCGCGTGCTTGGGTTGGGCGCGTGAGCATTGCGAGTTTTCTCCTAACATTGGGAATGTGGCGGACTTGAATTCATCGTTAGATCAGGTGCAGAGCGAAGACACCGGGGACTCTAAGCCGATCCTCGTTCCCCAGACGAGGCGGAGTCTGCATGAAATTCCCGGTCGAAGGTACGGGTGGCTGAGCCATCTTCGTTCCTATCTGATCCTCGATCCGCTGATCTGGTTTTACACGTTGATTATGGGACTGGGCGCTCTGCCCGGCGGATTGTTCGATCGGGGCGGCCGACGCCTGCACTGGTTTTCGCGAACGTGGTCGTGGCTGATCATGAAGACGATCTTCTCGCCGGTGAAGGTGAGCGGGTTCGATAAGATCGACACGACCAAGCCCCACGTTTACGCATCGAATCATGCGTCCGCGCTCGACATCCCTGTTCTGTACGACAATCTGCCGTTTCAATTCCGGATTGCGTTCAAGAAAGAATTGCTCTCGTATCCCATCGTGGGATGGCAACTGAAGCGATCAGGGCAGATCTGCATCGATCAGCAGAATCCTTCACACTCGATCAGCAGCATTCGGGCGGCGTTGAAGGGGCTCAAGGAAGGCCTGCCGCTAGTGATCTTTCCAGAAGGCGGGCGGTCTCCGGATGGCGAGATCAAACCATTCCTGCCGGGAGCTTTCTTTCTCGCCATTAAGGCGCAGGTGGATATCGTTCCCGTCGCGCTTGTGGGAACGTACGAACTGCTGCCCATGAATACGTACCACATCAAGTGCCGGCCCCTGGAAATGCGCGTAGGCGAGCCGATCTCTACCTCAGGCCTGACGATGCGCGACATGGAGAGCCTGTCGGCGCGAGTGCAGAAAGAGCTGGAAGCTCTTTATTACAAGCATTAGGTGAGCCTGCAATCGCCGGGGCAATTCTAAGCGGCTTTCCTCGTTTCATCGCAGAGTTGTTGATAATGCTCGCGTCCGCGCTGGTAGCCTCGAGTGAACGGTTCTTCCACATCGGCATCGGGATATTTGCGCTTCACGTCTTCCAAGGCTGAATCCATCGCGGCAGAAACCTGGTCGAATTCCAGACAGCGAGTGCGGGCATGCATGGCGGACTGGAAGCCAAGCCGGAAGAATTTCTCATCTTCGGAGAAGCTTCTGGAGGATTTCGGATACCGGCTTTCTTCGGCGGTACGCAGTCCGATCCACCATTGCTCGCGTGCGGCATCGACCGATTCTGCCGCTGCCTGCGTCAACAGGTCACGAATCTGAGACGACGATTCTGGTGTATCAGCCAGGGCCACTACAACACTGCGTCCTTTCCGCAACGCGTCTTCATAGACATAAATTTCATCTTCTGGAACTCCCTGGACGGAGGCCTTTTCGACCTTGTTGCCGGTGGATGCACCGACAGTTGCACCGGCCGCACCGAGGATTGCTTCTCCGAGCAGTCCAAAGGCGGTAATAGGGCCAACACCCGGTATCATGGCCATCAATAAGGCACCTCCGGCGAGGCCGATTCCGCCGCCCATCAGTGCGCCCACTGCCCCACCCATACCGGGCTGTTCGGTCGCGTCGGTGGGAACGGTTCGCATTTCGGCGACGACTTGCTCGTGAGTGCCGGGAGTAAGAAGGGTTATGTGGTCTTCGCCGATGCCCGCCTGTCGTAAGCGTTGAACCGCCTTATCTGCCTCATTCTGTGTGTTGAAAACTCCAGTGATTGCTTCCATCGGTGACACCTCCGTTTGTCGCACATTTGTGCCCTGACGAGACTCAAGAGGAAAACGGAGCTTTGATGCAAGAATCGGGTCAGACAGCTACGGAAGATATTCCGGGAGGAAGGTTCGTAACCTTTTCCCGGCCTCACCGTTTAGTCTTGTGTAAGGCCAAACCGCGGAGAATGTGTTGAAGGCTCTGAAGAGAGAAGCGGACGAGCGGCTTCTGATCGAGGCGGCGCAGAAGGATCCTGCGCGCTTTGCGGAGCTCTATGAGATGAACTTCGAGCGGGTCTATGTGTATATCGCGCGGCGAGTGCAGGACCGTGCCGAGACGGAAGACCTTACCGCCGACGTGTTTCATCAGGCGTTGGCCCATTTAAAGAGATTTGAGTGGCGGGGCATTCCCTTTTCTGCGTGGCTCTACCGGATTGCGGCGAATCTGATTTCGGATCGGTGGCAGCGATCGGGCCGGGAAGTGACGGATGAGGAACAGATTGCATCCGCGCAGGTCAGCCCGGCAGAGATTGAGGAAGTGGAAAGTCGCGCCACTCTGTTTCGCCTGGTGGAGAGTCTTCCGGCTGAGCAGAAGCGAGTCGTGGTGCTGCGGTTTCTGGAGCAGAAAAGCATCAAGGAAGTCGCGAAGGAAGTTCGAAAGTCTGAGGGAGCGGTGAAGCAGTTACAGTTTCGCGCGCTGAGCACGTTACGCGCGCGCATGGAGGGTGCGAATGCCTAAGCGCTCTCTACAACCCGGGAACGGCGATTCGAAGAAGGTCGAGCAACTGAACCAGGCAATCGAGGCAATGCTGGCCCGCAACGATGGCCGGGTGGGCAAGGCGGGGGTGGAGATCGAGCCGTTAGTGCGCATCGCGGCGGACTTGCGCAATCTGCCGAGTGCGAGTTTCAAGGCACGATTGAAATCGGAATTTGAAGGGAGAACACGCATGTCTACCGTAGCTGAGCCCGTCGCAGCTGTCCGCACGAGTGCCACGCCAAGATTAGCTTTCCTGGATCCTGCCAAAGCGATTGAGTTTTACAAACGTGCTTTGGGAGCGAAAGAAGCGTTCCGCTTCGAGGTGGGCGGGCAGATTCCGCACGCCGAACTTGTCATCGGCGATTCACATATCAATGTAACGGGTGAATGGCCCGAGGGTGGGCGGTTCAGCGCCGAAACCCTGGGAAGTTCCCCAATCTCGATGGCGGTTCAGGTGCCGGATGTGGACGCATTTGCCGAGCATGCGCAAGCTGAGGGCATGACGCTGGTGCTGGCACCGCGAGATCAGTTTTATGGGCATCGAGACGCGACCCTGAAGGATCCGTTCGGCTACACCTGGAGCATCTACACGGTGAAGGAAGAGATGTCGGTCGAGGAGATGCACCGTCGGATGCAGGGGATGAGCAGGGGGCCGGAGGGCGTCCGGATACCGAAGGGAGCAGGTGGCGGGGTCTCACCGATTCGTTCGGGCTTCCGGATGGTTACGCCCTACCTGGTGGCCGAGAACGGTAACGCGCTCCTTGATTTTGCGCGTGACGTCTTCAGCGCTGAAGAGATGGGACGAGTCACCATGCCGATCGGCGGCGTGCACGGTGAGTTGCGTATCGGCGATTCTATCGTAATGATGGGCGGCGGGACTCCGGGGAAGAAGTTTCCGGGAACGCTGCAGCCAGCCGCTTTGCACGTGTATGTCAAAGATGTTGACGGGGTGACAAAGAAGGCGGTCGCGGCCGGTGCGACTTTGGTCGATGATGTCCGCGATCAGGAGTACGGCGAGCGCTCGTCCAGCATCAAAGATCAGGCGGGGAATTTCTGGTATATCGCGACTGCTCAAGGAGCAAGCTACACGCCGAAGGGATTGCATAGCGTGAATCCGTATCTGCACCCGCGGCGGGCTGAGCCGTTGATCAGTTTTCTTAAGCGCGCGTTTGGGGCCGAGGAAGTGGCGAAGTACGCGTCGCCTGATGGCGTCGTGAACCATGCGGTGGTTCGCGTCGGCGACTCGGTGCTTGAAATGGGCGAGGCGCATGACAAGTATCAGCCGATGCCGGCGATGTTCTATCTATATGTGCCTGATATGGAGACCGTATACCGTCGCGCTTTGGCAGCGGGAGCTAAGGCATTCCAGGAGCCGACGGACCAGCCATATGGGGATCGCAATGCGGGCGTGGCCGATGCGTTCGGGAACAAGTGGTATATCGCGACGCACGTCAAGGATGTGAGGTAGCGCGCGGCATGAAAAAGGGGCGGAGATGATCCGCCCCTTTGTGCTGCATAACCATCCCTTTTTACCGACCATCTCTCAGACCGGATCACTATCACGGCCTTTCACACTTCCCGCGCGTTCTGCGAATCGAAACGGGGGGACGTTGCTTCGATACCAGCGCGAGTTTGACCCTCCTGATCTGCTTCTTTAGACTGAAGAATTCACCGATCCTGCAGGTTTCAAACTATGGCTGACAGCATTCATGTGAAGCTCCCGGATGGGAGTGTGAAGGAAGTCCCCAAGGGCACGACGCCGCTCGATATTGCGAAGGGTATCAGCCCGCGTCTGGCCGATGCCGCACTTGCGGCTAAAACGAACGGCGACCTGATCGACCTGACGCGTCCCCTGGAGAAGGATACGGATCTGACGCTGCTGACCGAGAAGAATCCGGAGGCGCTTGGAGTGTTTCGGCATTCTTCGGCCCATTTGCTCGCCGCGGCGGTGCTCGAACTGTTTCCGGAGACGAAACTGGGTCACGGCCCGGCGACCGACAGTGGATTCTTTTACGACTTCTATCGACCGACGCCGTTCACGCCCGAAGATCTGGAGAAGATTGAGAAAAAGATGCAGGAACTGGTGCAGCAGAACATTCCGTATGCGCGGGAGTTTCTGCCACGCGACCAGGGGCTGGCGGAGTTCAAAAAAGAAGGCGACTTCATGAAGTGCCATTTCATCGAGCAGTTCACCAAGCCCGATGAAAAGATTTCCATCTACCGAACGGGGAAGTTCACCGATTTTTGTCGCGGGCCGCACATCCCTTCGACGGGAAAGATCAAGGCGTTCAAGCTTCTGAATATTGCCGGCGCGTACTGGCTGGGGGATGAGAAGAATCCGCAACTGCAGCGGATTTATGGGACGTCGTTCTATTCGAAAAAAGATCTCGATGCCTATCTGAACCAGGTCGAAGAGGCGAAGAAGCGCGACCATCGAGTGCTGGGAAAGCAACTGGATCTATTCTCGATTCAGGAACTGGCTGGGCCGGGACTGATCTTCTGGCACCCGAAGGGCGGGATCATCCGCAAAGAGATGGAAGACTGGATGCGTGAGCAGTATCTGAAGCGCGGATACTCGCTGGTGTATACGCCGCATGTGGCGCGGCGGCAGTTGTTCTATACGTCGGGGCATGAGGGCTATTACTCGCAGAACATGTTCGACGCGATGGAGCTTGACGATGCCGAGTATCGTCTGAAGCCGATGAATTGTCCCGGCCACATTTTGATTTACCGGGACTCGCTGAAGTCGTATCGCGATCTTCCGGTGCGGCTAGGTGAGTTGGGCACGGTTTACCGGTACGAGCGTTCGGGCGTGATGCACGGCCTGTTGCGGGTTCGAGGATTTACGCAGGATGACTCCCACATTTTCTGCACTCCAGAGCAGGTTGAGGATGAGATTGGCAATTGCCTGGATTTTGCCCTGGATGTGCTGAAGGATTTTGGCTTCGAGAAGTTCCAGACGGAGCTTTCGATCTGGAATCCTGAGGATCGAAAGAACTTTGTGGGCAGCGAAGAGCAGTGGATCCATGCCATCCAATCGCTCGAGAATGTGCTGAAGCGCAAGAATGTCGAGTACAAAACCATCCCCGGCGAAGCGGCGTTTTATGGTCCAAAGATTGATATCAAGCTGGTGGATGCAATCGGGCGGTTGTGGCAACTCTCGACGGTGCAGGTTGACTTCAACCTGCCGCAGCGCTTCGAGCTGGAATATGTAGCGGAAGATGGATCGCGCAAGCAGCCGGTGATGGTGCATAGGGCCTTGTTCGGGTCCGTGGAGCGGTTCTTCGGCGTGCTGCTTGAACACTATGCGGGAGCATTTCCGGTATGGCTGTCGCCGGTGCAGGTGGCGATGATCCCGATCAGCGAGCGACATGCGGACTACGCGAACAAAATAGCGGATCAGCTCAAGTCCATCGGGGTGCGCGTCGAAGTGGATGCGCGCAACGAGAAGATGAACGCGAAGATCCGTGAACATGCGATGCAAAAAGTGCCGTTCCTTCTCGTGGTCGGGGATAAAGAGGCTGAGGCTGGGAAGGTGAACGTCCGGACGAGAGGGAAAGAGAAGACTGAGGATATGCTCGCGACGGAGTTCGTGGAGAAGATCAGGAAGCTGATCGGGGAGAAGAAGGCCGGGCTCGATTAGGGTGAAAAGGAGCATGTGGGGACGGCGGCCCTGGGCTGTCCGGCGGGCGTAAGCTCGCCTTTGCTTTTATTTCAAAGTTGCCTGGTCGGCCGACCTTCGTTCGACAGGACGGCCGAGACGGCTGTCCCACATGAGCATCTCCTATGCTGCGTTACCATGTTCGCGTGGATTCACTCGCGCAACGTTTACTCGAACACATTCGGCGTAACGAACTGCTGCGTCCCGGAGAGCGCGTCGGAGTAGCCGTTTCGGGCGGCATTGATTCTGTCGCTCTACTGCGTTTGATGCTGGAGCTGCGGGGCGAACTCGGGATCGTCCCTTCTGTTATTCACTTCAACCACAAGCTGCGTGGAGCGGAGTCTGAGTCGGACGAGCAGTTCGTCGCGGAAATGGCCTGCGAGCGCGGATTGGAGTTTTATTGCGACAGCGATGACGTGGCGGGGCATGCGGGCGAGCAGGGCGTCAGCCTGGAAACGGCGGCGCGGGAGTTGCGGTATGGGTTCTTCCGGCATTTGATTCGCGAGAACGACACACGGGGGCTAAAGCCCAGTTCGGAGGGAGAGCCGCTGCCCGGCCCTGAAGGGCCGCTCTTCCAGGAAGTCCGCGGCCGAATGCATATGTCTAACGAACGCGGAACGGTACAGCCGATCAATCCCAAGCTCGACAAAATCGTCACTGGGCACACGTTGGATGACCAAGCTGAGACAGTGCTCATGCGACTCATCCGCGGCGCGGGGATGCGCGGGTTGGGTGGAATTCATCCGCGGATTCCGGTGGAGGATGAGGGGGAGACCTGCGGCGAGATTGTGCGGCCTCTGCTTGAAGTTCGCCGGCACGAATTGGAAGCCTACCTGAAAGAGATCGGGCAGACGTGGCGCGAGGATGCGACGAATGCCGAAGTGAAGTTCACCCGCAACCGCATTCGCAAGCTGCTGGTTCCACTGCTGGAGAGAGAGTTCAACCCTTCGATCGCGCAAAACCTGGCCGAACTGGCGGAAATCGCCCGTGGAGAAGAGGATTACTGGGACAACGAAGTTGCCGGGTGGATGGGGACCGGGGTGCATTGGTCGGAGCCCGCGTGGGCGCAAAAAGTCCGCGCGGCGGGGTCCCTGGTGCAGATCGGACTTGGCTCAACCAAGGGAGTGGGAGAAGGGAATGGTGTCAATGACCTGCAGTCGAGAATCGAGAATGCGCCATGGCTGGTAATGAACGCCTCGGTGGACCTGCTGTGGTTCGCCGGGGAGCCAACTCCGGTCCAGCGACGGATCGTCAAGGCGGTTGGAGATAAAGCCCGCATCCCCCTCGAGTTCAAGCATGTCGAGGAGATCCGGAACTTTGCTGTCTACGAGGGTGACGGCGGCAAAGAACTCTCCCTGCCCTTGGGATGGACTGTCCGGCGCGAGCAGCACGATCTGGTGTTCGTCACTCCTGATTTGGGAGCGGGCGAGGAATCGCGCGATTACGAACACGAGCTTCGGCTGCAGCAGCCAGTGCAGATTCCCGAACTGCGATCGAGTTTCGAACTTCGAAGCGTTGATGCGGACTCAGCAGCGTATAATCCGGGCCAACTCCTGGATGCGGATTCTGTGCCCGGACTGCTAAGGGTGCGAAACTGGCGTGCGGGAGATCGATTCTGGCCGTCCCATACAAAGTCCCCCAAGAAGATTAAGGAATTGCTCCAGGAACATCATGTGCCGCAGGTGGAGCGCAAGTTGTGGCCCGTGGTGTTGAACGGCGATGAAATTGTGTGGGTACGGGGGTTTGCTGTGCCGAGCCGGCTACAGGCGAAGCCGGGGCGGAAAGCCCTCGCCATCGTGGAAACAAGGACTCAGCGCGAATCGGGCACGTACTAGACCCGAAGAAAGAACAACTTCATGAACGTGTCGAGAGTCGAGCCACTTCGACAGGTCATCACAACCGAGCAGATCCAAAAGCGCGTGAAAGAGCTCGGCCGGCAAATCTCTGACGATTACAAGGGCGAGACGATACAGATGCTGGCCGTCCTTGAAAATGCATTCATGTTCCTGGCGGATTTGGTTCGGGCTGTGGATGTGCCGGTGGTTTGTCAGTTCATCAAGCCGAGATACAGCCGTCCGCAAGCGGGATCGCCGAGTGATATCACGGAGATCTTCTTCAGCCACCAGCCAGAAATCAAAGGGCAGCATATTCTGTTGGTCGAAGGACTGGTGCATTCGGGGATCACCAGCGAGTTCCTGATGAGCGATCTGCGCTCGCGAGGGGCAGCGTCCGTCAAGCTGGTGACACTGCTTGACCGGCAGTCAGCGCGGCGGGTGTCATTGCAGCCGGACTATTTTGGATTCCTGGTGGATGAGACTTTTCTGGTTGGATACGGCTTGGGCGCGGAGGAGCAGACCAATCGGAATCTCGCCTACCTTGCAGCCGCAAGCGTAAGATCGGCCATGACTTAGGTTGTGAACCAATCAGAGAGCCTTTTTGCGGTAGAACAGGTAGAATAAAAGCTTAAGCATTTTCGTCAGTCAAATTGCTTGCTGGGGGCATCTAAATGCTGTGGCGCCCTGCAGGTTTGGTGTAGACGGCGTGGAATTTAGGAGTCCTCTAGGTGAACTCAACTGTAAAGACCGTTCTGTTCTGGTTGCTGATCGGAGTGTCGGCCCTGCTTCTGTGGGAAGTCGTTAAGGGTGCCCGCGACGGTCAGAAAGACAAGGAAATCAACGTCGACTCAGTTCATGAGTGATCTCGACCAGAACAACGTCAGGGAGATCACGGTCAACGGGATGGAGGTGCGCGGCAAGTACAAAGACGGCTCCGTGTTTCACACCACGCTGCCCGCAAACTACTTTACTCCCGAAATGCTGAAGACGCTCCAGACAAGGGTGTGCAGAATGACCTTCAGCGACGTCAATAGCGGAAGCTTGCCGCTGCAATTGCTGGGGACGTGGGCGCCTCTTATCCTGCTGGGCGCGCTATGGTTCTTCATGATCCGCCAGATGCAAACGGGCGGGAACAAGGCCCTGTCGTTCGGCAAGAGCCGGGCGCGCTTGCTCTCGATGCAGCAAAAGAAGGTCACGTTCAAAGACGTGGCTGGGGTGGAAGAGGCGAAGGAAGAACTTCGCGAAATTATCGAATTCCTGCGCGAGGCGCAGAAGTTTCAAAAGCTGGGCGGACGCATTCCCAAGGGCGTGCTGCTCGTCGGACCTCCGGGAACTGGCAAGACGTTGCTGGCGCGTGCGGTTGCGGGCGAGGCCAATGTTCCGTTCTTCTCGATCTCTGGGTCGGACTTCGTCGAAATGTTCGTTGGCGTGGGCGCGAGCCGCGTCCGCGATTTGTTTGAACAGGGCAAGAAGAATGCTCCCTGCATCATCTTCATTGACGAAATTGACGCGGTTGGACGTCATCGTGGCGCCGGACTGGGCGGTGGACACGATGAGCGCGAGCAGACACTGAACCAGCTGCTGGTCGAGATGGACGGCTTCGAATCGAACGAAGGCGTCATCCTGATGGCAGCGACGAACCGGCCTGACGTTCTGGATCCGGCGTTGCTGCGGCCTGGCCGCTTCGACCGCCGGGTGGTGGTAAGCCGTCCGGATGTGCGCGGACGGGAAGAGATTCTGCGGGTGCATACGCGCAAGATTCCTCTCGCCGAGGATGTCGATCTTTCCGTGCTGGCTCGCGGAACACCGGGCTTCTCGGGCGCTGATTTGGCGAACATGGTCAATGAGGCTGCGTTGGCAGCTGCCCGGCAGAACCGCAAGGCCGTTCTGCATTACGATTTCGAACTGGCCAAAGATAAAGTCCTGATGGGCGTGGAGCGCAAATCGCTGCTGCTTACGGACGAAGAGAAGCGGAACACGGCGTATCACGAGGCTGGACATGCGCTGGTGGCGGCGAAGATGCCGCATTCCGATCCTTTGCACAAGGTGACGATTATTCCGCGCGGGATGGCGCTCGGCGTGACGATGCAGCTGCCTACCGATGACCGGCACAATTACTACAAGAACTATCTCGAGACGCAGATCGCCATCCTGATGGGCGGGCGCATTGCGGAAGAGATGTTCCTGAATGTGATGAGCACCGGCGCAGGCAACGACATTGAGCGAGCCACGGATATGGCGCGCAAGATGGTCTGCGAGTGGGGCATGAGCGAACTCGGCCCGCTCACCTTCGGCAAGAAGGAAGAGCAGATCTTCCTGGGCCGCGAGATTGCTCAGCATCGCGACTACAGCGAAGATACCGCGATCAAGATCGACCAGGAAGTCCGCAAGCTGGTCAATACCGGATATACCACGGCAAAGGGCATTCTCTCGGACAATCGTGACACGCTTGAGAGGGTAGCAAAGGCGCTGATTGAGCGGGAAGTTCTCGATGCCAACGAGATCAAGTTGCTGGTCGAGGGCAAGGAACTGCCACCGATGCAGCCGCCTCCGTCGAAGCCCGATGATGGCGTACAGCACGTTATCAAGCCGGACCTGCAACCTGGGCGTGCGAAGGGCGGGGAGCGGCCGGCAACGGCGTAAGCAGATCGGTTCACACGGTCAGGGTGATTCTAGGAGCGGCCCTTCGAGTCCATCGAAGGGCCGCTTAGTTTTGTCCAGCAGTTCGTGCCATCCTGATTTCGAACCGGTACGAAGACGTTACCTTCGTTCTCCGGACTGGGCGCATTACTCTCAGGCGCGCGTCATCACCGACGACAACATGGGCACGGAATGGACCCAGATCGACCCGCAGTAAGTCGCGGGTGCAATTTGCCGCCGTATTCGTCCTGCTGGCGCCCTGCAGAGCCGGATAAACCTTGTCGAGAGCAGGGGTTGCAAGAGATACATCCCGAGGTTCCCCACATCTAAGAAGTAACCATTCTGTGGTATAATTTACCTAGTCGTAATCGATCCTAAGTATAAGTAATTTCAACAACTTGAGTCCAGTTTTGGGATTCGGGGAGGTGAGGATCGAGACGCGGTTTCCAGCCTTGTTCCAAGACAAAATGCGCACGAGCGCAGCAGATAAAATTCAGGACATTTTCGCGGAGCGGAATGGCCACCAAAGAGATTAATACTCCCATCGCAGATATCAAAACAAAAAACGGGAATGTAACTCCGATCACCGGAAGCAACAGTAACGGCAACAGCGACTACAACGCCGATTCGATTAAGGTTCTCGGCGGGATGGAAGCTGTGCGCAAGCGTCCGGCGATGTACATCGGTTCGACCGGCGACCTTGGACTTCACCATCTCGTGTATGAGGTCGTGGACAACTCCGTGGACGAGGCGCTCGCCGGATTCGCCACGAAGATCGACGTTATCATTCACGACGATAACTCCATCACGGTGGTGGACGATGGACGCGGTATTCCTGTCGATGACATGGTGATTGATGGCGAGAAAGTTGCCGCCGCGCAGGTCGTCATGACAACGCTGCACGCGGGCGGAAAATTTGATTCATCCACATACAAAGTTTCCGGTGGATTGCACGGCGTGGGTGTGTCGTGCGTGAATGCGCTGAGCGAAGAACTGGAACTTGAAATCTGGCGCGATGGCGCTACCTGGCAGCAGACCTACTCGAAGGGTGATCCGACCAGCAAGCTGAAGAAGACGGGCGTGGCGAAGGTGAAAACCGGAACGAAGGTTCACTTCCTGCCCGACCGCAGCATCTTCACCGCGACCGAATACAACTATGACACTCTGGCGCAGCGTCTGCGTGAGTTGGCGTTCCTGAACAAGGGACTGCTCATCACCCTGACAGACGAGCGCACGATTGATGCAAAGACCGGCGAAGCCAAGCATGGCGAGTTCAAGTATAACGGCGGCATCGCGGAGTTCATCAAGCACCTGAATCGCGGCAAGCAGGTATTGCACGATAAGCCCATTTACATGGAGGATGATCGAAACGGCGTCCACATGGAGATTGGGCTGCAATACAACGATGCGTATTCGGAAACGATTTTCAGCTTTGCCAACAACATCAATACGATTGATGGCGGCACGCATCTTTCGGGGTTCCGCACGGCCCTGACCCGAACAATCAACTACGCAGGCCAGCAGATGGGGTTATTTAGGGACGTCAAAGAGAATTTGACCGGTGACGATGTTCGCGAAGGTCTGGTCGCCGTGATCAGCGTGAAGCTGCCGCAGCCGCAGTTTGAAGGGCAGACCAAGGGCAAGCTGAATTCCGATATCGCGGGCACGGTAACGCAATTCGTAAACGAAAAGCTCGGAGCGTTCTTCGAGCAGAATTCGACGGTCGCCAAAAAGATCATCAACAAAGCGGTGGATGCGGCGCGTGCTCGCGAAGCAGCCCGCAAGGCCCGCGATCTCACGCGCCGCAAGGGCGCTTTGGATTCAGGAGGGCTGCCGGGCAAACTGGCAGACTGCTCGGAACGCGATCCGAACCGTTGTGAGTTGTTCCTGGTCGAGGGCGAGTCCGCAGGCGGCACAGCGAAGCAGGGACGCGACCGGCGTTTCCAGGCGATTCTGCCGCTCAAAGGAAAAATCCTGAACGTGGAGAAGGCGCGCTACGACAAGATGCTGGCGCATGAAGAAATCCGGGCGATGATCACTGCGCTCGGTACGGGTATTGCGAAAGACGATTTCGATCCGACGAAGGTGCGGTACGGCAAGATCATCCTGATGACCGACGCTGACGTGGACGGCAGCCACATCCGAACGCTGCTACTCACGTTTTTCTTCCGGCACATGCAGGACCTGATCAAGCGCGGAAACATATTCATCGCGCAGCCGCCGCTGTTCTCGCTGAAGAAGGGCAAGTCGCTGCAGTACATCAAAGACGAACGCGAGTTCGTCAAGGTGATGGTGAAGCGCGCAGCCGACGGACTGATCATTCGTTACGGAGAAGGAGCCGCCAAGATTGAAGGTAAAGACCTCGCTCGATTCATGGCCGTGCTCGACGAGTATCTCGGGTTTTTCGAGAAGGTGGATAAGCGCGTGCGCAACGAGCGAGTGACGGAGCTGGTTCCGAAGCTTGATCTTGCCAAACGCGCGGACTTCGAAGGGGAAAAGAAAGAGCCGCCGAAGAAGATCGAAAAGCTGGAAAAGGAACTCAAGAAACTCCAGAAAGAAGAGGGTTTCAAGAGCGTAGAAGCTAAATTCGATGAAGAGCATAACCTTTGGGAAGTGGCCTTCGTAAACAAGCACGGCGCCGAGCACATGATCAGCTGGGAACTGGTTTCGACGGCTGAGTGCCGGCAGATGATTACCAAGTACAAGCAGATCGAGCCCTACATGGAACCACCTTTCATTGTCGAGAGTGTCACGAAGGCTGCTCCGGCTGGGGCGAACGGCGATGAAGGTCCAGCTGAGACAGTCGAGGACAAAGCCGAGAAGAAGGCTGCGGCGAAGACTCCGAAGCGGAAAGAGGTCGAGATCGTTGAGAAGACGAACGTCCGGGATCTGCGCGACTATGTGATCAACGAAGGGCGCAAGGAGTTTGCGATCCAGCGATATAAGGGACTGGGCGAAATGACGGCTCCACAGCTCTGGGAGACTACTATGGATCCGGAGCGGCGCACGCTACTCTCGGTGAAGCTGGAAGACATCGCCGAGTGCGAGACGATCTTCACCACACTGATGGGCGAGGACGTCGAAGCGCGGCGCAAGTTCATCGAAGAGAACGCGCTGGATGTGAAGAACCTGGACATCTGAGGTTTTCTCTCCACGGATTGAGACGTCAATAAACGGGGCGGCATCGGGCCGCCTTGTTCTCATTTTGGCGCAGTCTTGTCTGACTACATACTTAGCGAATCAGTAACCTCCAGCAAGTTACCATCGCGGTGCCATGCGGGATGCGCAAGAAGAAGACGATCGTACGTTCCCTTGATGTAAGGAGGGACGTACATGCAGACATGGGCTGAGAATCTCGGGACATTGGTTGACGCTGTTCGAAAGATGAAGAGGCCACGGCCAGGTTACATTCTTGGCTTTAGCGTTGCCTTGCTATTGGCTTCGATTGCATTATCCAACCGGAACCACCACCCTCAAACCGTCCTACGACCACAATCACTGGAACGGGCGCAATTGCAGTCACAAATCGATATAGCCAATGTGAAGGCGTATTCCGCAGCCCCGTTTGTGCCTCGGCTGGCTGCTTATTCTCAGAAACAAGAAATGGTCGTTCAGCCGGACATCGCGGCGAAGGGTGCCGCGGATGCAGTCGAAAGCCGGAGGATCGTACGGACGGCTTCTATCGATATGGTCGTGCAGCATCCGGCGGAGGTCGCACAACAGATAACCGATCTCGCGGAGAAGCTCGGCGGGTATCTCGTCAACGCAAACGGCGGCGGCCAGAGTGCGACGACCGGAAGCCTGGTTATTCGTGTTCCGGTGGAGCAGTTCGAAGAGGCGCGAGCGGAGATTCGCAAACTGGGCTTGCGCGTGGAGAGCGAGAAATTCGATGCGAAGGATGTAACCGAGGAATCCGTCGATCAGGAAGCCACCTTGCGAAACTTACATGCCGAGGAGGCGCAGTATCTGGGAATTCTGCAGCAGGCGCGCACTGTGAACGACATGCTTTACGTGAGCCAGAAGCTCACTGAGGTGCGGGGCAGAATCGAGAAGCAGGAAGCCGAATTCACCTCCATGTTGCATCAGACCGAAACAGTCGTGATTGCGATTTCGCTCAAGACTGAGGGAGAAGAACAAGTCTTCGGGGTCAATTGGCACCCGCTCTATCAGTTGAAGCTTGCGGCCGCCGAGGGTCTGCAGGAAGTGGTGAATTATGGCATGGTGATGGCCACTATTCTTTTCAACCTGCCGGCCTTGCTGTTGTGGGCAGGAACGATTCTTTTGTCGGTTGTATTTGGATGGAGAGCGGTGCAATGGGTGCGGCGGCGCTGGTCCCATTGGACGGCAGTCGAAAACCCAGTCCAGGGATGAAGAGGCGCAGTGAGGGAGTTGAACGCTTACAATTCCCTCTATGAAGCTGAAACACCTTCTTGCGGCGTGCGCGGCCATTTTCCTCTCTTCACTGCTGTTTGCCCAAGCGCCAGTCAATACTCCGGCTCTGACTCCTCCCATGGGCTGGAATAGCTGGGATTCTTACGGCACTACCGTTCGCGAAGAAAACGTGAAGGCCAATGCCGACTGGATGGCGATGCATCTGGCGAAGTATGGGTGGAAGTACATCGTCGTCGATATCCAGTGGTACGAACCGAATGCGCAGGGGCACGACTACAAGCCCGGAGCGCCGCTCACCATGGATGAATACGGCCGGTTGATGCCTGCCGTGAACCGGTTCCCTTCTTCTGCGAAGGGAGCAGGGTTCAAGCCGCTGGCAGATTACGTGCACAGCAAGGGGCTGAAGTTCGGTATTCACATCATGCGCGGGATTCCGCGGCAGGCAGTCGAGAAGAATCTCCCAATCAAGGGGACACGTTATCACGCGGCTGATGTCGCCGATAAAGAGAATGGCTGCCGCTGGAATCCCGACATGTGGGGCGTCGATACGACGAAGCCCGGCGCGCAGGCTTACTACGATTCGATTGCTGAGTTGTATGCGTCATGGGGCGTGGACTTCATCAAGGCCGACGATATGGGAAGCCATCTGTATCAGCCGGCGGAGATGAAGGCGCTGAGCCATGGCCATGCGGAAGACTGGACGCGAGATGGTGTTGAGCATTTCTCCCGGGCCGGCGCCGCTTTCGGAAGCGGAGTTCTTCGAGAAGTACGCGCAGATGTGGCGCATCTCGGATGACTTCTGGGACGACTGGAAACTCCTGCGCCAGCAATTCGAGTTCACGCGGGATTGGGCCCCGCTCGTGGGCAAGAATAATACCTGGCCCGATGCAGACATGCTTCCGCTGGGAAAGCTGCGCGTGACCAGCGTTGAAGGCGGAGGGTCACCGACCAAGTTCACTCCGGACGAACAGCAAACGGTGATGACACTGTGGAGCATCTTCCGTTCGCCGCTGATCTTTGGCGGAGATCTGCCGAGCAACGATGAGGCCACAACGACGCTGATCACGAACGAGGGGGTGCTTGCGGTCAACCAGCACAGCAGCGGTGGACATCAGGCGCTGGAAAAGGGCAACATCCGGGCATGGGTGGCGAATGGTCGGGACACAAATGAGAAATATGTCGCAGTGTTCAATCTCGGGGAAACTTCCCAGAATGTAGATCTCACGTGGGATGAACTGGGCATCACCGGGCCAGTGACGGACGTCCGTGATCTGTGGAACCGCAAGGATCTAGGTTCCCTTGCAACCCTGGCTTCGAGCTTGCGTCCTCATGCGAGCGTTTTGTACCGAGTAAAAAAGTAGAAGAACATTCAACACAGAGGATCACAGAGTTCTTTGCGTTTGCTATGAGATTCCCTGTGGACTCTGTGGTGAAGGATCTTCCTTTTCGCCGCGAAACACGCGCGAGATACCTCGTACCACTCGCCGCATGGGCAACTCGGCATGCGCATCGGCGAAGAAGATTTCTCCGGTACGGCTTCCGCGGTAGTACCAGCGTTTCAGGAGCGCGATGTGCTCCATCATTTCAAGAGCAGATTTCGCTTTGGTCTGAGGCGCGGATTGGAGTGTTTCCTGCACCCGTGCCTCCATGGATTGCGATTTCGCGTGTTCGGCGGCTTGAATGCTGAAGGGGATGGGGTGCGAAATGTGGCCGCCTTCAACTCGAAAGAACTCGACCCATCCCTCATGATGGCTGGGCTGAATCATGAGCGCGGAAAAACGATCGAGCCTGTGCACGATTTCGGGAAGCTGTCCGATGATCGGTTTTAGCTTTTCGATCCGCACATGAACTGCGGCAGCATCTTCGAACGCGAGGTCTGCTGACGCCTTCTCCCGTTCTTCTGAGAGTTCCCGGATCAGCGACTGGCCTCCCGAATCGAAGTATGTCTGAACGTGGCTTACCTCGGCGGCATATTCCTCATCCGTGCAGCCTTTAAAGCAGGGAGCCAGGCACATCTTCATCTCGGAATAGATGCATCCGGGGAACGCAGGATCGGGATGCAGGTCATCCACACAGCGCCGCATTTTGAAGAAGTCGAGCGAGTCGTTCATGAACTTCTCGGCGGCAACTCGCGAAAAGAAGGGGCCGTAGTAGAGCGCACGTCCGTCGAGCCTGCCAATGCGAGTGGTGACGGATGCTCGCGGGAATTCGTTCTCCATATGCATCTTGACGAAGGGCGCGAAGCGGAACCGCAGGCGATTCTGATACGTCTTGGGGAAGGTCTTCCCGGAGCACGCGGTAAAGCAGGAATCCGGATTCGAAATCTGATCCGGTGGGCGTGTATTCGATGGACCGAACCCGGTCGCGCAGATTGAGTTTCTTCGTACGCTCGGTGACCGGGCCGAGAAGGCGATGCAATCGGCGGCGTAGATTAGCGGTTTTGCTGACGTAAGGCTCAGCTTGCGCATCCTCGCCTCGCAGAAGAAACACAGAAGGTCCGGCGGGGACAGCCGCGAAGCCTTCGGCATCCTGCTCTGGCGTAAATTCGATTCGCTCAGTCAGCACTAGGTCCAGTTTAGTGGATCAGTCACCACGGACACGAAGTATCAAGACGGAAAGCTCAAATCGTTTGGAATCCGCGTGTACCCCGTGTGATCTGCGGAGAAGAAGTTACCGGAAGTTCGCGCTGCGGAACTTTTGCCGGAAGTCGGAGCCGTCCAGGGTGATGATGCGGCACATTTCGTGCAATCGGGAGCGCATGCGTTCGCCGATACGGTCGCCGAGAGTTTCTCCCCGAGTTGCTGCTTTGGCCGGCGAAAGAGAGCTAGTCACGGCGGCAGCGGGTTGATCGTCAAAGTTCGTCGTGATGATCGTGGTGCGGTTGTCGTTATACCGGGTGTTCAGGATCAGGCTGACGGTGTCCCAAACCCATTCGGTCGGCTTCACGGCGCCTAGCTCATCCAGGACCAGCACATCGGTCTCGAATACAGGGCGTAGAACGTCCAGTTCTGTCGTCTGGACCGTCGAGTTATACGAGTTCTGAATCTCTTTGAGCAGTTCGCGGTAATCGTAGAAGAGACAGTTGATCCCGCGATTCACGATCAGTTCCTTGAGGATTCCGACTGCCAGATGGGTTTTGCCCGTGCCAATTTTTCCGATGATCAGCAGGCCTTTGTCGCCGCGGGGATCGCAGTTCCTTGCAAAATTCGAGGCGATGAAGTGAGCCTCCGCCAGTGACGGATGCGCGCCCGGGAAGTCCGTATCGTAATTCGTAAGTTCACAGTGTTCGTAACGGCGGGGAATGCGGGCTGCTGCGAGTTGAGAGTGCGCGCGGGCGCGCAGTTGGCAGTCACAGCGGGTCACGCGCCGGTCATTGGCGCTGGCGGCCTTGGGGCCGGCAGGAACGGTTTTCCAGCCAGTACCTTCACATAGGGGACAAACGTCTGCAGGGGCCTTAATCACGATCAACATTCCTTGCTTGCGAAAAAGTCTCTTTTGACTTTGCACCCGGGAGCAGGATTCGCGCAAGCCGGAATCGGTGTCTGGCTGTGTACATCCTGTGCAGGACGGGCGCGTCCTGTGGAGGGCGGAGGAAAACGCGCAGGGCAAGGTCCGCCAAGCCGCTCCGGTAGCCCGGAATGGGGCGAAGGAGGTGCGAAACGGGCTTCCGGCGCGGATTTTCACAGTTGACAATCGCCGCAGAGGGAGCACAATACGAGCGGTCAGGTTTCCCAACTCAGCCATAAGCCATTTTCCTTGCCGCTTCAGGCTGGGACGAACGAGACCTGCGAGGAGAGTCTATGAACAAAGCCGATCTGGTTGACAAGATCGCAGGCGCTTGTGAAATCAGCAAAGCGTCGGCCACGACCGCTATTGATACTGCTGTCGACAGCATCACGTCAGCACTCCGCAAGGGAGATCGCGTGGCCTTGATTGGCTTCGGCACGTTCTCCGTTTCGGCGAGAAAAGCCCGTAACGGCCGCAACCCACAAACCGGCGCTACGATCAAAATCGCTGCCCGCAAAGTCGCGAAGTTTACTCCTGGGGCCGAACTCAAGAAGGCTGTCAATAAGAAGTAGTCCGGCAGCAAAGACATGCATTTGAAAGCGGCAGGGGGTCGGCCCTGCCGTTTTTGCTTTTTGGATTTACGGGAGCGGCATCGTGTCCGTTGCAAAGTTCAAGAGGATACTTCTACTCATAGTTCTCGTTGCTGCTGTCGCAGCGCAAAATCCCCACCTTCCCTTTGGGGCATGGCGGTGCGCTTCCAATGTGCCCATCATCGTTCCGCGCGGTACCGGGTGGGAGTCGGCGGGAACGTTCAATCCGGCTGTCATTGAACGTGGCGACAAAGTTGTAATGCTCTATCGTGCGCAGGATAGGCAGGGTACTTCGAGTCTGGGTTATGCGGAGAGCACGGATGGACTGCACTTCACGCCTCGTGATCAGCCGGTGCTCAGTCCCGAAGCGGATTACGAAAAAGATGGCGGCGTCGAGGATCCCCGGCTGGTGCAATTTGGTGATACCTATTACCTGACCTATACCGGTTACAACAAGAAAGACGCTCAACTCTGCCTGGCAACGTCGACGGACCTGATTCACTGGGAGCGGAAGGGCGTCATCGTTCCGGCAAACCAGGGCAACTGGAATGTGAAATGGACGAAGTCAGGAGCGATCGTTCCTGCAAAAATCAACGGCAAATATTGGATGTATTTTCTCGGTACGAGTGCCGATAACAGAGATCAAGCGGGTCTTGCGGAATCGACTGATCTCCTGCATTGGACGGAGGCGACCAAGACTCCTGCTTTACCGGTCAGGCCTGGACACTTCGACTCACGCGTCGCGGAACCTGGCCCGGCTCCCATCGTAACGCAGGACGGCATCGTTCTGATCTACAACGGTGCGGATGAAAACCTGGTATATCGGACAGGCATTGCTGTTTTTGATCGGAATGATCCGCGGAAGCTGGTTTGGCGCACCGATCAACCGATATTCGCTCCTGAGAAGGAATGGGAGAAGGTGGGCCAAGTCCCAAACGTCGTTTTTGTCGAAGGCATGGTGAAGCGGCAAGGGCGCTACTTGTTTTATTACGGCGGTGCAGACAAATACGTGGGAGTAGCCGAAGCCCCTGCGCTTCAATAACACGCGTGCGTGCCTGATCCTCGCAGCCTAAGTGTTCGAGTATTTCAGCCACTTCAAAATCTCGGGCAGGGTCGCTCGCTTGCCATAGATCAGCACGCCGATCCGGTAGATGCGCGCACACAACATGGTCATTCCTGCAATCGTCGCGATCATCACAGCTAAACACAGCGCGATCTGCCACCACGGCGGCGTTTGCACTACAATTCGCGCGTACATCACAATCGGCGCGAAGAACGGAATCATCGAGATCCATACGACGGCCGCTGAATCCGGTGTGCGCAAAGTCGGCATGAGCATGAACACCGAGAGTACCAGCGGAATCACAATCAGGAACTGCACCTGCTGACCTTCCTGTTCGGTGGTCGTGACTGCGCCGATGGTGGCATACATCGTGCTGTAGAGCAGATATCCGAGAAGGAAGAAAACTGCAAAAGATATCATCACGAAGGGTGAGATTTGCAACTCGCTAAGATTCGGTTGCGCAGCGAGCGAAGGCAAAGCGACCGCTCCAGCCATCACAATCCAAACGAGGATCTGCGTGAGTCCAACGGCGCCCACACCAAGAACTTTGCCGGTCATCAACTGGGTTGGAGTTGCAGACGATAGCAGGACTTCCATGATCCGCGAATTCTTCTCTTCCAAGACGGAGCGCATCACCGAAATGCCGTACAGCAGCACAGCGATGTAGATCAGCATGACCATGACGACGATCTCCAGGAAACGGCCAGTGCCCGCGCTTTTGACTTCCCGCCCGCGTTCGACGCGGATTGGCTGCACCTTGATCGGCTGTAGTAGTTCTTGTGCCTGAGCCGGCACTACTCCTTTGCTGGAAAGCCATTGTTGCTGAATCATGTGGTTGAGGACGCTACCCAGCCAGGCCCGTTCGCGGAGTCCAGCGATTTCTCGGCCGTACCACGTGACTTCATGAGCGGCAATGGCATCGTCCGTGAGCCATAGATAGCCGTCGATTTCGCGGCTGCCGACCTTGTCGCGCAACGCGTTCCGGTCCGTCTCGGTGGCGTTAGTGTCAACTTCGATCTTGTACTGATCTTTTGTCTCCTGCTTGCTCTCGGGACTACCCTCCTCTTCTTCGTCTGTGACCGGAGCCGCCAGGAGTTGCTGGCGAACGTTCTCGCCGAATTGCGGATTCGAAGTCACGATGACCAGACGTTGCGGTCCCTGGCTCATAGTCGCAAGCTTTGCGGGAAGCAGCATCAAGGCGGTTACGATAGCCGGAGCGAGGATCGTGAGTACAAGAAACGAGCGCGTGCGCACGCGCTGCAGATACTCTCGTTGGATGATCAGCCAGGTATTACGCATTCGATTTACCTACTGCCTCTAGAAAGATTTCTTCCAGCGACGGTTCCATCACTTCGAACTTGTTCAGCCGGGCATGCGAGCAGGCCAGCCGGAGCAGGTCCTGCGGATCGGCGCCGGGCGCAAGGCTGACCTCTACATAATTGCCGTAATCGTTGAACGATTGCACCAGGTTCGGTTCCCGTAAAAATTGCGCTTCGCCTTGGTATCTGATCTGGACATTGGTTCGTCCGTAATTTGCCTTGACCTGATTAAGGTCGCCTTCTACCACGACTTTGCCGTGATTCATGAGACAGATGGATTGGCAGAGCCGCTCGGCCTGGTCCATGCGATGGGTGGAGAGCAGAATTGTCGTGCCGTTTTTCGCAAGCTCCAGCAGGGCATCTTTCAGCCCGACTGCGTTTGCTGGATCGAGGCCTGAAAAGGGCTCGTCCATGACGATCAACTTCGGATCGTGAAGAATCGCGCCGATGAACTGCACCTTCTGCTGCATCCCTTTCGAAAGCTCTTCCACTTTTTTGTCGGTCCAAGCAGTGAGTTCAAAACGCTCGCACCAGCGAAGAGCCCGTCTGTTTGCATCGACTCTGCTTAGTCCCTTTAACTGTCCGAGGAAGACGAGGTGTTCGAGCACTTTCATCTTTTTGTAAAGTCCGCGCTCTTCGGGCAGATATCCGAATTGATCCATGTGGGCACGGCTGAAAGGATGACCGAAGATGGAGATCGACCCTGAATCGGGTACGATGATTCCCATAATCATCCGGATGGTGCTCGTTTTGCCCGCGCCATTTGGACCGAGGAGACCGTAAATCCCGCCGGAGCGGATGTTCAGAGAGAGATCCGAAACTGCGACAAACTCGTCGTAGCTTTTTCGGACGCTGTTTAGGCTAACGGCATTCACAACGTTCGAGTTGAGTTCCGCCGGACACTGGGGAGAAACAGGCGCTTGAATTGAAGCCATAGAACCGCCCTTGCAGAGAATATCTTGATGTTAATTGGGACGAGGCAATCATAAAGGGATTGGGGGAAACGCGCCATAAGCCCAACGAACCAGCGATGGAGTAATAGAAATCCGACGTGGATATTCGTTTATTCGTTTCGCTTGACCCTCGGCTTCCGCCCCCCTAACATCGACTGGGGCCCATGTCATCTTTCAATTCTGCTGTGCTCACGCATGCATTGCGCATGCTCGCCTGCGCATATCTCTTGTCTTGCGGCGCCATGCTTGTCGCACAGGCTGCCAAGCCTGCCGCTCCTCCGGTGGCCAACTTTACAGACATTGCTGAAAAGGCTGGGCTGACTGCGCTCAACGTCTTCGGAGGAGTTGACACCAAGAAATACATCATCGAAACCACAGGGAATGGGGTCGCGATCTTCGATTACGACAACGATGGCTGGCCCGATATCTTTCTGGTGAATGGAACGAAGCTTGAGGGATATCCGGCTGGCAAGGGCCCAACGAATCGCCTCTATCACAACAATCATGACGGTACGTTCACCGACGTCACTGCGAAAGCAGGACTCGGCTCAACCGGATGGGGACAGGGAATCTGTGTCGGAGACTACGACAACGACGGATGGGAAGACATCTACGTCACCTATTACGGGAAGAACCGGCTTTATCACAATAATCAAGGGGTATTTACTGAAGTTGCCGACATGGCTGGAGTTGCTGGATCCGGTAAAGCCTGGGGAACCGGGTGCGCCTTTGTCGATTACGACCGCGACGGACACCTTGATCTCGTGGTCGCAAATTACGTGGACTTCGATCTCTCGACGGCGCCTGCGCCCGGAGAGCGGCCCACCTGCATCTGGAAAGGCGTACCTGTGATGTGCGGTCCCCGCGGGCTGGCGGGAGCGAAAAACATCCTTTACCACAGTCGCGGGGATGGAACGTTCGAAGACGTGACCACGAAAGCGCACATCGACCGTACGGATGGGCACTACTGCTTTAGCGTTTCAACCCTCGATTTCGACGAAGACGGCTGGCCCGACATCTACATCGCCTGCGACAGCACACCAAGCATTCTTTACCGCAACAATCATGACGGGACGTTTACCGATGTGGGTGTGACTGCGGGAGCGGCATTCAACGAAGACGGGCGCGAGCAGGCCGGAATGGGATCGACGATCGCCGACTATAACCGTGATGGGCACCTGGATATCTTCAAGACAAACTTTTCAGACGACACGTCTACGCTGTACAAGAATCTCGGCGATGGAACGTTCACGGATGCTACGACTGCGGCCGGCCTGGGTCTCTATACGCAATATCTCGGCTGGGGAACGATGTTTGTTGATGTCGACAATGACGGCTGGCCGGACTTGCTGTTAGTGAATGGGCACGTGTATCCGGAAGTCGACAGCCAGCACCTGGGCAGCAGTTACAACGAGCCTCGCATCCTGTTCCACAACAATGGGGACGCCACATTCAGCGATATTTCCGCTTCAGCGGGTCCGGCGATCACGACAGCGGCTTCGTCGCGCGGATTGGCGGTGGGAGATCTGTGGAACGACGGCAGGATGTCAGCGGTGATTAACAACATGAACGCGGCTCCTAGCCTGCTCGTGAATCAGATCAGGAATTCCAATCACTGGATTGCGATTCATGCCGTCGGAACTAAATCGAATCGAGACGGGATTGGCGCTCGGATTCTTGTGAAAACCGCAGCTCGCACGCTCGTAGATGAAGTGCGCAGCGGGTCGAGCTACATATCGAGCAATGACCTGCGGATTCATTTTGGGCTGGGCTCCGCGACGAAGATTGACTGGGCTGAAATTCATTGGCCCAGCGGAGGTGCGGAACGGTTCGCGAATCTTCCTATAGATCAGGTTCAGGCTCTGAGGGAGGGCACCGGTAATCCATTGCAACCAGAGACGAAGAAAGGGAAGTAGCCCTACCTCCTCGTGTTAGTGCTCTTGGAAAATTGCATAGTGCGCGTGACGCCCTCGCCTTCCTTCACGAAGATCAACTGATTTACCTTCACGTCTTTTAAAGTATCGATTTGGCCACTGGGCCAGCGAATTTCCAGCACATCTACTTTTCCAGCTTTGCCCAGCCCGAAATGCAGGCGAAGATCGTTTTGAGAGAAATACCCTCCACCGCTACGAACTTCGTCGATCTGTGAATGCGGCTTGGGTTCGCCGGGAAGATGCGTCACGCAAGTTATGCGCGCGCCGATGCCGCTGCGATTCGACTTGGTCCCTATGGTTCGAATTTTGATCCAGTTGTGGTCGAGCTTCGAATCGCACCGCAGCAGTTGCGGGTAGTCGTTTACGCAGTTCACCACGACATCGATATCGCCATCATTATCGAAATCTCCAAATGCTGCACCCCTGGATGCGCTGGCCTCAGAAATGCCTGGGCCCGCTTGGAATGAGATGTCGGCGAAGTGTCCGTTGCGTAGATTTTGGTAGAGCAGCTTGCGCTGGGCATAGCCCGCTTCGGTCTTTAGCTGTTCGACCTCGGGATAGACATGGCCGTTGCAAATCAGAATGTCGGGCCATCCGTCGTTATCCATGTCAAAGAAGCCGCAGCCCCAGCCGAGAAATTGTGTATGCGCTCCCAGTCCTGCTGTAAAGGTTGTGTCCTCGAAATTCGCTCCGCCCTGGTTGTGATAGAGCGACGGAGTGTCGCCCGCGAAATTTGTTTTGACGATATCGAGGTTGCCATCCATGTCGTAGTCAGCGGCGGAGACTCCCATGCCGGCCTGGGGCTTGCCATCCGGGCTCAGCGCGCATCCGGCTTCGATGGCGATGTCTTGAAATTTGCCATTCCTTTTGTTTTGGTACAGCGCACTTGCCGTGGAGTCGTCGGCGACGTAAATGTCCGGCCATCCGTCGTTGTCGAAATCCGCGGTGAGGACGCCGAGCCCGTATGTGCCGTTCGCGCTCAGGATCCCGGCCTTCTCCGAAACATCCGAGAAGGTTCCGTCGCCGTTGTTGTGATACAGAATGTTTTTTCCACCCCGCAGCCCAGGAGGTCCACACGCGACCATGATGCTCTTATAGAGGCACGGGCCCGACTCCGGAACGGGAGCGGTTGCCAGATCCATGTCGATATAGTTGGCAACGAACAGATCGAGCTTGCCGTCGCGATCGTAATCCACGAAAGCACAACCGGTGTTCCAGCGCTTGCCATTTCCAGCGATTCCGGCTTTGTCACTTACGTCTGTGAATGTGCCGTCTCCATTGTTGTGGTACAGAACGTTCTTGCCGAAGTAAGTGACGAAGAGATCGTCCCATCCGTCGTTGTCATAGTCACCGATGCAGCAGCCTTGGCCCCAACCGGAGTGAGCAAGGCCCGCTTTCAGGGTCACATCGGTGAACGTGCCGTCCCGATTATTTCGGAAGAGATGAGAGGTCGGAGCGCTGCCTGCGGGGAATCCTTCAAGACGCGTACCGTTCACGAGAAAGATGTCGAGCCAACCATCGTTATCATAGTCGTAGAACGCAACGCCGCAGCCGGTGGTCTCGAGCAGATATTTGTTCTTGTGCTCGCCACCGAAAATAGTCTTCGCGTTGAGACCGGCTTCGCGTCCCACGTTAAGGAAGCTGATTCCGAGATCCGGATTTGCAGAAGGTGGTTCTTTGGACGACTCTGGTTTCTGCTGTGCTCGTAACCACTTCGGCCGGACAAGTTCGAGTACACTCTCGAGGGAGAGCACGAGGGCTGAACGGCTGAGTGATTTGAGAAAAACGCGGCGTGAAGGAAACAAGAGGTTGCTACCTGACCCGATTGGCTCGTGCTGAATTCGCCCCTACCTCTTATATTCAGGGAACCGCGACTTTGCAAGAGCCCGGGCGGGACTCGACTCCCGGTTTTCGTGGAAAGACCGTCATGAATGTTTACTGCCTTCGTCCCCGATTGTTGCGCTCCTGCGCGACTAGGTCTCTCATAACCATTCTTGCGCTTTCCTTGCTGGTCCCCCTCCTGGCGGCCCAGCAATCGGTGAGCACACTCGAACTGACCCGCACCGTACGTACCTGGGAGTTTCTTCCCGTCGTCGGTTCGCGGGCAGGGCTTTTCGGCGACGAGACTGGGCGGTTCGAAGCGTGGGTGTATCCGCTCAAAGTCTTCCGCGGATTTCACCTCATATTTCATGTTGGTGATCGGGCTTTGCCGGCGGAGTCGCTCTCTCGGACTTTGACCGTGCATCCGGAGTCGGCGTCGATTCTGTATGCAGGAGACTCGTTTCGTGTGAGAGAGACGCTTTTCGTTCCGGTGAATGCTGGTGCGGCGATCATTTTGCTGGATGTGGAAACGGAGGAGCCGCTGGAAATTGAGGCTACGTTTACTCCGGATTTTCAGCTGGAATGGCCTGCAGCGCTCGGGGGAACGTACGTCAATTGGGACGCTCACGAGCGCGCCTTTGTTTTTGGTGAAGAAACGAGAAAATTCGCGGCCCTGGTGGGATCTCCCACCGGCGCTGACGCGCACCTTGCGTACGAGACGAACTATTCTTCGTCCAACCAGAATTCCATGCGGCTGGGCATTACGCAACGAGGCAAGGAGAGAAAAGCGGTCGTGCTCGCCGCATCTGTTGCCGGGCTGGATGATGCGCTGAAGAGCTACCGCCAGCTGTCTACAGCATACGGCGATGCGGAGCATGAAGCTGCCGAATACTATCGTGGCTATCTCGATAAAACCGTAAGCCTGGAATTGCCGGACCCGAGTTTACAGCAGGCATACGATTGGGCACGCATCAGCACCATTCAGGGGCTGGTGAATAATCCATACCTCGGGACGGGCCTTGTTGCGGGATACCGTACTTCCGGCGTGGGACAACGTCCGGGGTTCGCATGGTTCTTCGGACGAGATTCTTTGTGGACCTCTTTCGCCCTGAATGCCGAAGGCGATTACGCGACGACGCGCACGGCCATCGACTTCATCAGTAAGTATCAGCGGGCGGATGGCAAGGTTCCGCACGAGATTTCGCAAAGTGCGAGCCTGGTGCCGTGGTTCAAGGATTATCCGTACGCGTACGTTTCCGCCGACGCGACGCCGCTGCTCATCATCGCCATGGACGACTACGTGCGGCAGAGCGGCGATCTGGCTTTCGCGCGTGAAAAATGGGACAACGCCTGGCGGGCGTATCAATTCTTGCGATCCACTTACGATTCACAAGGACTTGCGAAGAACTTCGGAGTAGGTCACGGCTGGGTCGAGGGCGGTCCGCTGCTCCCAGTCAAGAACGAGTATTACCAGTCGGGACTGGGTGTCGAGGCACTGAGCGCGTTGTCCGATTTGGCCCGGATGCTTGGCAAGGAAGACGTCCGTAAGCAACTCGAGGGCGAATTCGATCACGCGCGCCCGGTGCTTGAGCAGGAGTTCTGGTCTCCGGAGATCAACAGCTACACCTTCGCACAGAAGCAGGATGGCCAGCGTTCCAATGAAGCCAGTGTTTTGACGACGGTGCCGATGTGGTTTGGATTATCCGATGAGGGCCATGCGGATCAGACCATCTCGCGCCTGGCGGAAGAGGATCATCAGACCGACTGGGGCATGCGCATCATTTCGAATCGCTCGAAGGTATATGACGGTTCGGGATATCACTACGGGGCAGTGTGGCCGCTGTTTACCGGATGGGCATCGGTTGCGGAATACCGCTATCACCGGGGTTTTCCCGCTTACTCCAATCTCCGGGCGAATGCGCTGCTGGGGTTCGATGGCGCGCTGGGGCATTTCACTGAAGTGCTTTCGGGTGATTACAACCAGTCGTTTTCGACGAGTTCTCCGCATCAGATATGGTCGGCGGCAATGGTAATCAGCCCGATATTGCGCGGAATGTTCGGTCTTGAGACGGATGCGGAGAAACATCAGATCACGCTGGCGCCGCATATTCCTTCAGACTGGACCTCATTCGCGATGCGAAATGTACGACTTTCGGGCAGCAGCGTGAGTTTTCAATATCGCAAGACCGCGGATTCCGTCGTGCTGGAAACCAAGCGTGCTGGCATCGGTGAATGCTGGATTGAGTTCTCTCCCGCATTTAGCCTGCATACGCAGGTGGTCGGTGTAGAGAGGAACGGCCATGGCATACCTTTTAAGATGCTGCCGAACCGCAATGACCAGCACCTGAGCGTGCGCTTCAAGTTGGATGGACCTTCCGACTCGATTGTCATTCGCACCAAGAATGATTTTGGTCTTACCCTGACGAACCAACTGCCGCCGCTGGGAAGTGGAAGCCAGGCTCTTCGGGTCGTTTCTCAAGAATGGAACAACTCCCGGAACCAACTGACGCTGTCCATCTCAGGATTGCCGGCCCACACGTACGAGTTATCGGTCTGGAATCCGAGCCAGATCGCTTTCGTAGATGGCGCAACGCTCACAAAAGCGGGGAAACTCGAGATTCGCCTCTCTGACGGTCCCGCCGATTCTTACCTCTCGCAAAAGGTGACGTTGCACTTTGCACACTGAACACTCGAGCACCATAAGCAATCTCCTGCGCAGAAGGGTTACACTGCCAGTAGAGGATGCACGAACTCTCGATAGCGATGGGAATCGTGGAAGCCGCTCAGGACGAGGCGCACAAGCGCGGCGTGCGGGTGAGCGCGGTCCATCTCAGGCTGGGGGCACTGTCGGGCGTGGTCAAAGACGCGCTGTTGTTCTCTTATGAGGTTGCTTGCCAGGACACTCCGCTGCAGGGATCAAAGCTCATCGTCGAAGATGTTCCGGTCGCCGTGTTCTGTTCGCAGTGCCAGAAGGAGCAGGTTCTTGCGTCCGTACAATCTTTTGCTTGTCCTGCCTGTGGTACTCCCACGATGAATATCCTGCGGGGAAAGGAACTGGAAGTGTACGCGTTGGAGGTGGAGGAATGAGCGAGCCGCGCCTGGTCGAAATACGGCGGAATGTGTTAAAGCAAAATGACGTGATCGCCCGCTCGTTGCGCGAACAGTTCCGTGGTGCTGGAGTATTTGTAGTAAGCCTGGTATCGAGCCCGGGGTCAGGGAAGACCACTTTCCTCGAGAAGACGCTGACGCAGTTACAGCCGCAATACCGTGTCGCCGCGCTTGTCGGCGATCTGGCGACCGAGAACGATGCGGTGCGCCTGGCGCGCAGCAAGGCTCCAGTCAAGCAGATCACAACTGGAACGCTCTGCCATCTCGAGGCGGCAATGGTGCAGAACGCGCTGCAAGGCTGGGAACTGCCTCAACTGGATTTTCTCTTTATCGAGAATGTCGGGAATCTGGTGTGTCCGTCTTCGTATGATCTTGGGGAGAGTCTGCGGCTTGTGCTCATGTCCGTCACGGAAGGCGAAGACAAGCCGCTGAAGTATCCGACGATCTTCAACAGTGCCGACGTTGCCGTCATCACGAAGAATGAATTGGCAGCCGCCGTGGAGTTCGACTGGGAGACTGCCCGCAAGAGCATCGAATCGGTACGGCCCGGCATGCGGATCTTCCGGCTATCCGCGAAGACCGGAGAGGGCATGCAGGACTATCTGGATTTTCTCGCCGTGCAATTGCGGGAGCGTCGCAGCGTTACCCAGCCGTAGCCTGTTAGCAAATACCACCTATCCTCGGGGTACCTCGGCCAGCGCCAGTACCGTGCGAGCGACATAAGTCAGAAGCAACGCGATAATGCAGGCCATTACTACGGGGCGGTAGGTGGTCTCAAGCAGATCGGCCAGCACTCCCGATACGAAGATGAAGAGAAACGGGGTCGCCGCCAAAAGAAGTCCCGCGCCAGCGAGATGAGGATTTGCCATTCCCAGCAGGATGAACAGTACCGAGACGAACAGAGGGCCAGTATTGCCAAAGTAACGCGTGCGCGGCCACGCAATGTATGTAGCGACCGCAACTGGAAGAGCGAGCGCCAGTGCCGGGCAAGAGCGCCCGATCTGGACGGCGACTTGTTTGTAAACTCCGAGGACGGTGAACCCTCGCCAAGTTTCTCCCCAGAACAATGCATGGCGCATGCTCTCGCCGAAAGCAGCGAAATGGAAGAAGTACAGCGCGACGAACAGGACGAACCCAACCAACACAGCGGAAATCCATATCACCGTTGCGGCGCCGCGACGAACAGGCGCTACATATAGCAGAAATGCGAGTGCGATCGGAATCAGAACCACCAGGGAGAACTGAGATCCAATCGCAATTGCCAGCGAGACTCCGAGCAGAACGATGCGCCGCCAATTCCATAGGATGACTTCGCGTGGAGCGTACAACGTGTGCGCGACGGCAATTGCGGTGAATATGGTTCCGAACGCTCCCCATGCGGCGACGATTTCGGGTTCGGTATGCCACGCAGCGGTTGCCTGAATCAGCGATGGCGAGAAGCAGTAGAAGGTCAGAGCGACGAATCCGCCGGTGTTCCCGCAAAGCCGGCGCGCGACGTACCACAACGAAGCTCCCAGAAAGAGTCCGCAGGCGAGAAACGGGATACGGGGCAGCCAGCGCCAGTATGCGGCCGTGTCCCAGTCAAGGTCGTGAGGCCAGATCAAGAGGGGAGCCGAGGATATCAGGTAGATCAGTGGCGAATGCTCGACGTCGTAACCGCCCGAATCGTTTTCGAAAGGATTATGCAGAACGCTCTCGGCAGGCTCCATGAGGGGAGCACCAGCGATGCCGCGTCCATGCCACTGCTTCCATCCTTCTCCGATGCGCATGGCTTCGCGGCTCTCCAATCCCTGCGTGGCTCCTAACTCGGCGTGAACAAGCCAGAGAGCTTGCGCAAGAAATACCAGGAGCAGCAATCCGGCGAGAAATTGTGGACGGCCGAAGCGCTCGCGTGTGAAATATGGACGCATAAGGTCGAGCCGAGTGTTTTACCATGTCGGAGGCTGCAGCGGGGAAAGTTCTACAATGAATGATATCGAGGTGAATGCGCAGCGCGATTCCGAAGCTCCTCCGTCCATCGCTCCAGATTTTTCCGCCGCAACCAATCCATCCTACGCGCGAACGTTGTTTCTGGGCCCGGACGGCCTGCGTCCCGGCTGGGGGTTTGCATTCTTTGTCGTGGTTTTCCTGGTCCTGCAGCACGTTAGTTCCGAATTCGCATGGTCTCGCGATCTGGGCGCAAGCGGCTTGTGGTCGGCGCTGCTCGAAGAGATCGGGAATTTCGTGGCGGCCGTGGTTCCATCATTGCTGCTGGCCCGCATCGAGCATCGTGATTGGGGCGCATACGGGCTTCCGCTGAGGCGTGTACTCGGAAAACTGTTCTGGATTGGAATACTGTGGGGCTTCGCGGCAGTCACGGTGCTCATGATGGCGTTATACGGGGCACGCTGCTTTACCTTTGGAGGCATTGTCTTGCACGGGATGCGTATGGCAAGATTCGCGGCATTCTGGGCGGTGATGTTTCTGTTCGTCGGCCTGTTTGAGGAATTCCTCTTGCGCGGATACTCGCAATTCACATTGGCTCGCGGGATGGGCTTCTGGCCGGCCGCGATCGCGTTGTCTTGCCTATTTGGACTGATCCACGTCAGAAACGGAGGAGAGAATTGGCGCGGCATTCTGGCTGCTGCAGCCATTGGCTTCTTCTTCTGCCTTACGTTGCAGCGAACCGGGAATCTGTGGTTCGCCGTGGGATTTCACGCTGCCTGGGATTGGGGCGAGACGTTCTTCTACTCTGTTCCAGACAGCGGGACCACTGCCCCGGGACACCTGCTCAGTTCAACTTTACGCGGACCTGGCTGGTTGAGTGGAGGATCGGTAGGACCGGAGGGTAGTATTCTCTGTTTTCTTGTCATCGCGCTACTTTGGATCGTGTTCGCGCGAGTGTACCCTGCGAAGGAAATTCCGAAGAAGCAATTAGAATAGCGAGATTTCCGAAGGGCGTTGTTCCAGTTTGGGAGCCAGGCTGGCCGCGAGCCGTTCTTCCGCCGAGTGTTCCTCAAGTCACACCCTATACTGGTTCTATGTCCCCGACTGCCGACTTGCTGACTCCGCTGAAACGGTACTGGGGATACAGTGCGTTTCGTCCATTACAGGAAAATGTTGTAAAGAGCTTGCTTGCGGGGCATGACACGTGCGTGGTGATGCCGACCGGCGGCGGTAAATCTCTCTGCTACCAACTGCCTGCGGTGATCGCAGGAAAGACTACGGTCGTGATCTCGCCATTGATTGCACTTATGCAGGATCAGGCGGCGCAACTGGCGCAAATGGGGATCCCCGCTGCGGTTCTGAACAGCACGCTGGCCAACCAGGAGCAGAAGCGGGTCATGCGGCAGAGCCGTGAAGGGGAGTACCGATTGCTCTATCTTTCGCCCGAACGCCTGCAGCGTGCCGATACGATCGGATGGTTGCAGCAGGTGCCCCTCTCTTTGTTCGCCATCGATGAAGCGCACTGCATCTCCGAATGGGGACACGAGTTCCGTCCGGAGTATCGGCAGTTGAGCCGGTTACGCGGGAGCTTTCCTGATCGGCCAATCGCGGCGTTCACGGCGAGTGCGACGCGCCACGTGCGGCACGACATCCTGGCGCAGTTGCAACTACGCAATCCCGACAAGTACATCGCCAGCTTTCATCGTCCTAACTTGCGGTATCTGGTTCGCGAATGCGACAGCTCGAATCAGTCACAACTGCTTCTCACCGCGCTGCGCAACTATGGCGATGGCAATGTGATCGTCTATTCGCCAACCATCAACCGCGTCGAAGAGACTGTGGACTTCCTGGAGAATAGCGGCATCTCGGCGTTGCCTTATCACGCAAAAATGCAGACTGACGACCGCCGGCGCAATCAGGAACGGTGGATGTCGGATGAAGTCCGCGTGCTGGTAGGGACGATTGCGTTCGGTCTCGGGATCAACAAGGCGACGGTGCGGGCAGTAATTCATCTGTCCCTGCCGAAGTCGATCGAGCAGTATTACCAGGAGGCCGGGCGCGCCGGGCGCGATGGCAATCCTGCAGATTGCGTACTCCTCTGGCGCAAGCAGGACGCAGGCATTTTGGGATACTTCGCCAACCAGATTACCGACGCAGCCGAACGCGATCGCGCATGGCAGAGATACCACAAGATCCGTGAATTCGCGGAATCGAATCAATGCCGGCACCGTCAGATTTGTACGCATTTCGGCGAGACGCCGAAGTGGGAGTCCTGTGGAGCTTGCGATGTATGTGGAAGCCAACCGGAATGGCTCACGATCGGGATGAGCCAGGCTGCAGTGAAGCAGACCGCTACCGCAAAGTCATTTGGCATCGCGCGACAGAAGGCGGCAGCGCCCGTCGATCTGGAGTTGGAGGAGTACATGCGCGAATGGCGTCGAAATACGGCTAAAGAAAATAACACTGCCAGTTTTATGGTCCTGCACGATTCGACCCTCGAGGAGATCTGCCGCGTGCAGCCGACTTCCATCGCTCAACTGCTCACGATCACCGGCATCGGGGAGCGCAAGGCCGCAACCTTCGGACAAGAGATTCTGGCGGCGCTGAGAGCTTATCGCGAGGGCGCACGGGCCACGGTTTCTACCGAAAAGAAGACCGCCCCAGCTGTGGAGACTTTGCGGCTTCTTGCAGAAGGAAAAACCCTGGAGGAGATTGCTCAAATCCGCCAACGCCAACTGAGCACGATCGTCATCACGGTCGCGACGCTGGTTGAGACCCGGCAAGTGGAGTTCCGCGCAGAGTGGATAAATCCCAACAATCTTTCTGTCATTGAGGCTGCCTGCAAGCGGACTGGAGTGAAAAAGATCGCTCAACTGAAACCGTTGAAGGACGTCCTTCCCCCTGAGATCGGCTATCACGAGATCCGGTTGGTTCTGGCTAAGCTCCGGACGGATGCCCGCGGAGAAAACGATTCTGCCTCGCAGGCCAGCTAGGCCTTGGTAAGCTCCTCAGCGGCATCTCGTCCCGATCGCACGCAGTCGGGCACGCCGATCCCGCGATACGCGTTGCCTGCCAGCATCAGCCCCGGCAGTCGCTGCCTCAATCGCTCGATTCGTTCCAGTCGCTCCAGATGTCCTACGCCGTACTGCGCCATGGCGGACTTCCATTTATACACGCGCGCGAAGATCGGCTCGGCGCGCAGTCCGAGAATTTGCTGCAGCTCGTTGCGGACGATTGCGATGATCTGATCGTCGACGAGATGCCACACGTTTTCAGCATTTGATCCGGCGAAGAAGGCACGCAATAGCGCGCGATCGTCGGGCGCGCGATGCGGGAACTTGTTGTGAACGAATGTGGAGGCTAAAAGTTGCTTGCCCTCACTCCGTGGTACGAGGAACCCAAATCCGGGAGGAAGCGAGCGCCGGACTTCGTGGTCATATCCGAGGCCGACCGTAATTGAGGAGCTGTATGGAATGCCGCCGATCTCCGCAGAAAGTTCCGAGCCGGCCATTCTTAGCAGGTCTGCTGTTGCTGGGCCGGGGAGGGCCACGATGACGCCATCAAAGTGATCCGACTGAAACCCGGCTGAGACCACCCAGCCGCCATTCTCCGGCTGAATGGCCTGCACCGGGACGTTGGTCACCAGCGACGAGGGAGTCAGTTGGGCCACTACGCTATCGGCGAGATGTTCCATGCCCTTCCGAAGAGACGTGAATAGAGGAGGCGGTGGCCTCCGCGGTCCTGATTTCGATTTCTTGCGGGCGGCGAGCATGGCACGGCCAAGGCTGCCGTGAGCCCGCTCCATCTCGGCAAAGCGGGGCAGTACGGCACGTACGCTAAGGTTCGCGGCTTCTCCGCCGTAAACTCCCGAGAGCAGCGGGTCCGCGAGACGATCTACCATCTCGCTGCCATAATGCCGCTCCACGAACGCGGCGACGGATTCGTCGTGCTCCACGGCTCGCGGAGGGTGAAACAACTCCTGCGCCATGCGCAGCTTTGTCTTCCAGGAAAAAAGCGGAGACATTCCCGTGGGCAGGACCTTCGTCGGAACCAGGAACATGAGGCCATCGGGCATCTCGACCAGACGTCCACGGGTCAGGATATACGTTTTGCGGTCGGCATCGTTTGATCCGATGAGTTGGTCGCCCAATCCGAGCGAGCGGCAAAGGTCCGCAGCCCACGGCTTCTCCGTCACAAAAGAATCGGGTCCAGCCTCAATCACGCAACCGGCAAGATAATCCGTGCGAAGTACGCCTCCAAGCCGTGGAGACGCTTCGTACAACGTGTATTCGACAGGGAATCCGGCGCGGCGTTTTTCTTCCAGCGTGTAGGCGGCGGAAAGGCCGGAAATGCCTCCTCCGATGATGGCAATCCGCGTCATCGAGAGCGGGTTCCAGAAGCCGGCCGCCGAGAGCCGGAGGATGGCTGGTTATACTCCTGCACAAGTTTTGCCAGATTCTTCACGTTCTCGACAGGAGTTTCCGGCAGGATGCCGTGGCCAAGGTTAAAGATATGCCCGGGCCGTCCGCCTGCACGTGCGAGGATGCCCTCCGCGCGGGACTTCAACTCTTTCCAGTCCGCAAACAAAAGCACGGGATCGAGATTTCCCTGAACGGCAGTTTCGTGATTCAGCCGGCTCCATCCCTCATCGAGCGGAATTCGCCAGTCGAGGCCGATCACGTCCGCGCCAGTTTCTTTCATTGCGGGAAGAAGAGTGGCGCTGTCGGTTCCGAAATAGATGATTGGGACGCCCGTCTTTTGCAATTGGTTCACCATGCCGGTCACATGGGGGAGCACGTAGCGTCGATAGTCTTCGACGCTAAGACAGCCTACCCAGCTGTCGAAAATCTGAATGGCATCCGCGCCCGATTTCACCTGCTCGGCTGAATACGCGCTAGTTACAGCAACCAGTTTGCTCATCAACGCGTCCCACTCGTGGGGATGGTTGTACATCATCTGCTTGGCGTGCACGTAGTTGCGCGAACCGCCGCCCTCGATCATGTAGCTGGCGAGAGTGAATGGAGCGCCGCAGAATCCAATAACGGGTACCTTATCTGCGAAATGCTTTGCCACCAGAGACACGGCCTCGGACACGTATCCCAGATCGGCAGCGCGGTCGGTACGGAGGTTGGCAATATCTTCCTTGCTGCGGACCGGCTTTTCGATGACGGGGCCTTCGCCGGCAGAGAAATGAAAAGGCAGGCCCATCACTTCGAACGGTAACAACAAATCGGCAAAGATAATCGCGGCATCGACTCCGAGGAACTCGGCCGCAGTGATGGTAACCTCAGCGGCTAAAGAAGGCTTCTTGCAGATTTCCAGTAGAGAATGTTGCTTGCGGACGGCGCGATATTCGGCCATGTAGCGTCCGGCTTGTCGCATGAACCATACAGGAGTGCGGTCCGTGGGTTGTGACTTGCAGGCGCGGACGAAGTTGGAATTAGGGGCAGACATGAATCATTGAATGTAGCATTTTCGCGACAAATTCGCTGTGCCGAACCTCTCCTCCAAACCTGTGCGAAACTGGAATCATTACTTAGAGGTGCCCGCCGGAGTTGTTGAGAGACTCATTATGTCTGATATTGCAATCGCGAAAGAGACGATCGAACTGAACGTTCCGGGCGCTCCTCCAATGCGCGCCTATGTTGCGCGCCCTTCCAGCGGCGGGCCCCATCCCGGTCTGATCGTCTTTCAAGAGGCGTTCGGGGTAAACCGGCACATCAGGAACGTTACTGACCGATTCGCGGCGCAAGGCTACGTTGCCGTGGCTCCCGAACTGTTTCACCGTACGGCGCCCCCGAGATTCGAAGGGGACTATAAAAGCTTCGCCTCCGTGACGCCGCATTATCAGGCGGTAACCAATGAAGCTGCCGAAGCTGACATACGGGCCACATACGAATGGCTCCATTCCAATCGTCATGTGAATCCCGATCGGATTTCGTGCGTTGGTTTTTGCATGGGTGGTAAAGTCGCATTTCTCGCGAACGCGGTAGTGCCGATGCGTGCAGCAGTCTCGTATTACGGCGGCGGAATCGCACAGACTCTGCTTGATCGCGCCGCAACGATTCATGGCCCCGCCTTGCTGTTCTGGGGAGGGCTCGACAAGCACATCACCGCAGATCACCGGAGCGCGGTAACCCACTCACTGGATGCTGAAAAGAAGACGTACGTGAACGTGGTCTTCTCAGATGCCGATCATGCCTTTTTCTGCGATGAGCGATCCTCCTACAATCCGGATGCCGCGCGACAGTCGTGGGCACTGACTCTAGAGTTCTTGCGCTCGTGAAAACCCTCGGGATTCTTGTCGCGGCAGTCTGCTTCACATTTCTATGTGCAGCGGGGCAGGGACCGACTTCTGAAACAATCGCGGCGCCAGTTCCCACCTTCTACAAAGACATATTGCCAATCCTGCAGAACCATTGTCAGAGCTGCCATCGCCTTGGGGAAGTTGCACCGATGCCCCTGGAGACCTATTCGCAGGCGCGCCCCTGGGCGAATGCGATATCCCACGCGGTGCAGATGCGGATGATGCCGCCCTGGTTTGCCGACCCGCGATTCGGGCATTTCCTGAATGACATCTCGCTGTCGGACCAGCAGATCGCCGTAATTTCAGACTGGGCCAAAGCAGGAGCGCCTCCCGGCGACGCACACGATGCGCCCCCGCCGCCGAACCGCGCCATCGGTTGGAATATTCCGCATCCTGATCTGGTTGTGCCGATGCCCCAGCCGGTGCCCATTCCGGCGCACGGTGAAATCGAATACACATACGAGATTGTTCGCACGCATTTCGCGGAAGACCGCTGGGTACAGATGTCCGAGTTTCGTCCCGGAAGTCCTGCGCACGTGCATCACGCCGTGGTCTATATTCGGCCGCCGAATTCCGAGTGGTTGCGGCACGCCCCGGTTGGTAGGCCGTTCACTGCATCGACTCTGACCGATCCCGCCGAGCAACGAGAGGCTCATGAGACCACCAGCGACTTATTGCTTGTGTACGCTCCGGGCAGTTCCCCCGATCAGTGGCCCGACGGCATGGCGAAGTTCGTTCCCGCAGGCTCAGATCTCGTCTTCCAGATACACTACACGACGAATGGCACGGCCGATCAGGATCAGACTGAGATCGGGCTGGTATTCGCGAAGACTCCCCCGAAGCAGCGCGTCATCACTCTGCAACTCAACAACCATGCGCTCATCATTCCGCCGGGAGCAGATGACTTCCGAGTGGAGGTGCAAGGCACACTCCCGCACGATGTCACGCTTTTGAGCCTGTTTCCGCACATGCATCTGCGCGGAAAGCGCTTTGAATACGACATCGTGCACGATGACAGGACCGTAGAAGTCCTGCTCCGAGTGAATTACCATTTCCACTGGCAACTAAGTTACAGACTCGCTGAGCCTCGCCTGTTGAAAGCGGGGACGAAGCTGCGAGCGATTGCCTGGTATGACAATTCGAAGAATAATCCGCATAATCCCGATCCCAACAAAACGGTCACCTGGGGAGATCAGACTTCTGACGAGATGATGGTCGGCTTCTTCGATGTGGCCGTTGCGGCGTCGATGGACAAATGGAAATTCTTCGATAGGAGTGGCCAGGCTCCCGGGCTGCCGAAGTAACGTCCCTCGATGTTTACTCGTTACTCTTCGGAGTACGCCATTTCTTCCAGTTCGGGCCGAGCCGGGGGTGAAGCTAGTGCCGTCGTCCCGTATGCAAATCCCTTTTCGAACGCTTTCAAGTTCAGCTCCCGAAACGAAGGTGGAACCGAATCTGCCACAGCTTTCCGCACGGAGTCAGCCGTGAGGAGCTTTGTGACTGCGGTGAAGAACCCAACCATGACGGAGTTCAGCACCATGCGCTTCCCTAACTCTTCGGCGAGGCGCGTTGCCGGGACGCTGTAAACCTTCTTGTCCCGGTTCAGGTTGGATACGCGCACCAGGTCTTCTTCGACGATCAGCAGGCCGCCCGGTTTCAGTTCATGCGCGAAGCGATTGTAGGCCTCCTGCGACATGATCACCATGATGTCGGGGTGAGTCACGTATGGGTACAGTACGGGTGAATCCGAAACGATCAACTGGGCACTGCATGCTCCCCCACGGGCTTCGGGGCCGAAATTTTGCGTCATCGTGGCAAAGCCATTCTCATAAATCGACGCTGCCTTGCCTATTATCACGGCCGAAAGGATGACTCCCTGGCCTCCGAATCCTGCAATGCGAATCTCGGTTAGCCGCATACGCACTCCATTTCCGGTTCTTCGATATAGCGTTCACCCAACGACTCGACATACTGTGCGCGCATCATGGATTGATAGTCGGGACGATCACGATCCACGAACTTGCCGACCGCGATTTCGCCATTCAACGTGAGCCCTACTTCGCTGGTAGGGAGCTCCGTTCTTCACTTTGCTCTTTTCTTTGTAGTACTTCATCGTGTCCAGGCCATCACCCATCTTGTTGCGCCGTTGATAGAGTGTCGGGCAGGGCGAGATGACTTCGATAAATGAGAATCCCTTTTTCTGAAATGCCTCGCTGATGGAGCGCGACAGTTGCCGCACGTGGAAGGTAGTCCAGCGCGCAACGTAAACGGCGCCTGCAGCCTCGACCAGATGAGGCAGGTTGAACGCCGGTTCGAACGTTCCATAGGGATTCGTAGACGTGGTAGCGTGCCCCGGGGTGGTGGGTGCGGTCTGCCCGCCGGTCATGGCGTAGATGAGATTGTTGACACAGATGACTTTCAAATCAATGTTGCGCCGCGCCGCGTGGATCAAATGATTGCCGCCAATCGCCGACAGGTCTCCATCGCCGGAATAGACCACAACGTTCAGCTTGGGATTCGCCAGCTTCAGCCCTGTGGCAAATGGAATCGCCCGGCCATGCGTCGTATGAAAGGAATCGAGCTTTACATAGCCGGCCACTCGTCCCGTACATCCGATACCAGACACCAGGGCCAGCGATTGCAGATCGATCTTCGATTCGATCAATGCCCGCACAAAGGAATTGACCGTGGTCCCGATGCCACATCCCGGGCACCAGATATGAGGCATCCGGTCCGTTCGCAGGAATGGTTCGACCGGATTCACCGTGTCATCATTGAGTACGTTCAGCATCGGCTTGCCTCCACGATGGCCCTCAGGATCTCTTCGGGATTGTGAACGCTGCCCCCGGCGTGCGGGACGGCGAAGGTCCGCGCTTTCCCCGCTGCAGCCCGCTCAACTTCGCGCACCATTTGTCCGAGGTTGAGTTCCGGGACCACAAAAGCTTTTACCCGCAGTGCCAGATCCGCAATTTTGCGTTCCGGGAAGGGCCAGGCGGTGATCAGCCTTAGCTTGCCGATCTTCAGGCCGCGTTCCCGTCCCATGTCGATGGCGCGCTGCGCGACACGCGACGTAATTCCATACGAGACGACCACCACGTCCGCGTTTTCCAGGTGATCCTCTTCGACCAGGCAAATGCGGTCGGCTGCGTTCCGAATCTTGTTTTGCAGACGTTTCACCAGCTTGTCTTGCACTTGCGGCGTCATGTTGGGATAACCACGCTCGTCGTGTGTCAGTCCGGTCACATGAAACTTGTAACCTTCACCGGCATGGGCCATCTCCGGTACCATGTCGCCATTTGTGCCGTACGGCAGGTAATCTTCGATCGATTTCTTCGTGTGCTTGCGCGGCAGGACTTCGATCTGGTCGGCCGGAGGAATCACGACCTTCTCCGTCATGTGGCCGACGACTTCGTCCATCATGAACATGACCGGTACACGGAATTCCTCGGCCAGGTTGAAAGCCTTGATCGTGAGGTTGAAGCATTCCTGCGGAGAGTTCGGACACAACGCGATGATCTCGTAATCCCCATGCGATCCCCAACGCGCCTGCATCATGTCCGCCTGCGCCGGAAGAGTTGGCAATCCGGTGGATGGTCCGCCTCGCTGCACGTCGACGAACACGCAGGGCGTCTCGGTCATGGCGGCATAGCCAATGTGCTCCATCATCAGCGAGAAGCCGGGGCCGGAGGTTACGGTGAACGCCTTCGCGCCACCCCAAACCGCGCCCTGCAGCGTGATCGAAGCCGCCAATTCATCTTCCATCTGGATGAAGGTGCCGCCGACGGTGGGAACGCGCGCGGCGAACCGTTCCACGACCTCCGTCGAAGGTGTAATTGGATATCCCGCGGCGAATCTTGCGCCCGCGGCCAGCGCTCCTTCGCAGCAGGCGTGATCGCCATCAATGAAGTGGATGCCGGTCAGGACGCCATGGGGATCGGCTTTCATTGCTTACCTCCCGCAGTCTCCTGATCTTTCATCTCACCGGGAGACTTCGCGCCCGGCACCTTCATGCCGTAGATGGCGAAGTCGGGGCAGTACATCCCGCACAAGTCGCAACCGCTGCACTTTTCGGGATGGACCACGTGCGGCGGATGGTAGCCCTTGGAATTGAAAGCCGAAGAGAGCGCCAGCACGTGCGTAGGACAAAACTCCACGCAAAAGCCGCAAGCCTTGCAACGCTCAACTACAACCGAAACACGTCCTTTTGCCACGAAAGCCCCCAGACAAGGAGTCTGAATCACTCCGGCTGTTCAACTACGCAGGATTTGATTATGCGTTTGGGATGTGTTGGCATGGTGTGATTGCGGTCACAGATTGCGGTGAGGCGAAGCACGATAACTGCCTGTGTCGGTGGCGCGTATATGGCTGTAAACGCTGCGTTTGCGAGTATTCTGAGCGCGTGTCTTTGGGGCAGACTCGACCGAGAACCAATCCGTCCGAGTGACCGAGATCACCAGCAGAGAGCAAATGTAGATAACCGGCGCACACTGTTGCCGCCCTGTGTTCGCCGGGTTTGCCTCTGCTGAACGAACCCACTACACTCGGGTTTTCGCCGCGATATTTGCCGTCTCCGGCGTCCGCTGCTGCAGGAGTCCATTGGAGATCCTTGACCTCAGGCATTTCTCGTCCCTCGACCTGCGTCCACTGCTTGAGGACGAGACGCAGCTTTGGGGGCGCCTGCTCTCGTGGGATTACTCCAGTTCGGCCGAGATGATCCTTCGCTACGTCGACGCGAAGATACTGCCCGGTTATGCCGCAGTCGATCGTGGCCGCGTCTTTGGATATTCCTTTTTCGTATACGAAGGCAGCAAGGGAGTGATCGGAGACCTCTATGTGATAAACGGAAACCGTCTGCCCGACGCGCGTCAGGTCGAGATCAAGCTCCTGACCCACGTCATCGAGACGCTCCAGCAATCGCCAGGCATTCACCGGGTTGAGGCGCAATTGCTGGCACATGAAGCGAATGCGGTTTCACGCCCTTTCCTGGAAACCGGCTTCCAGCGCCACCCTAGGCTATTTATGGTGCTGCCGCTCGGCCGGACTCCGTCGCGCAAGCCCGGGATCCACCCGGACGTCGAGATCCGCCCGTGGACCGAGGGCGATTACCAGCCCTCGGCTGCCGTTATCACCGCCTCGTATCGGGGCCACGTGGATGCCCAGATCAATGACCAGTACCACACCCTCAGCGGATCGCTTCGTTTCCTGAACAACATCGTGCGCTTTCCGGGATGTGGGACCTTCGATCCCGAATCGTCGTTCGTAGCTCTCGACAGAAAAACGAGAAGCCTAATCGGCCTCATCTTATGCTCTCGCGTGCGGAGCGATGTAGGGCACGTGACGCAGGTCTGTGTGTTGCCGGAGTATCGCTCACGCGCCATTGGAGAGTCGTTGCTGGCCGCTACCGAAACCAACCTGCGCAAGCGAAACTTTGCCTCTCTTTCACTGACCGTGACAGAGATCAACACCAAGGCCGTCGCGCTCTACCGGCGATTGAATTTCGATTCGAAGAGAGTGTTCGACGCGTTTGTCTGGGAAGGGTAAATCGGGAACTCTTGTTTCCCGAGAACCTGTCATGAGAGACGTTGCTGGCAACCTCTCTCCTGCCAAGTTACAACTGCGAGATCTAAACGGGAATGGCCCGGCGCGCTATCTTCGCAGGATCCACATGATCCAGCCGGCCGCGAACACTCCGCCCAGAAACATCACAAAGCAATACGCTCCGTAACGAACCATCTCTCGCGTGGTATCGCGATGAGTGATCCCGAAAACGATGGACGCGCAAAGAGAAAACACCAAAGCCGCGCTGAAATGAGTAAGCGTGATGGTCATGGATTACCGCTTCTTTCCAATGGCGATGTGATAAGCGTCAGCGACCGCGATGAAATTCAGCAGGCCCGCCACAATCATGAACTTCGTGCCAAAGTCGGCCGTGGCAAACGCAATCGCCCCCTGGCCCCAGTCGTTGACCAGAGTCAGAATGTAAAGCGCACCCGCGCCAATATCGCCCACAAATCCCAGAATGTCGAGGATGTCGCCGCCATTTGCCTTGTAAGCCCGCCCTTGCATGGCGAGTCCCAACAGGAACAAGCTCGCAATCGATAAGAACAGCAGCAGGCCGCGAATCCACCGTTTCTGGATCATGTGTCCGGCGCCCGGAATCAGCCAGCCAATAGCAGGCGCGAGGATCGACATCGCGCTTACAGTCTCGGCCGGTACCGCTTTTGCCTTATTCGTACTCGTATTTGCCATCTAGATGATCACAATCTCGCGTTGGATTTTCCCGGTGACTTCCGCGGATTTCGCGCGCACCAGCACGTTTACTTCGCTGCGTACTCCAAACTCGGGAAGATAAATGCCCGGCTCGATCGAAAAGCAGGAATTCGGCAGAATCTGCCGCTCATCGTGGATCTCAAGGTCGTCCATATTGGCCCCATTGGAATGGACGTCTGTGCCGATCGAATGTCCTGTCCGGTGAATGAAATAATCACCGTATCCGGCCTTCTTGATGTGACCACGAGTGGCGCGGTCCACTTCCCATCCCGCGATGCGGCGGCTGGCGCCGATTGCGTCCAGCACCGTCTTGACCCCAGCATCCCGCGCGTCGCGTACGATTTCGAAGACCTCGTGCATGCGGCTGGAAGGTGACCCGCCAACGAATCCCATCCAGGTGATGTCGTAATACACAGCGTTCGGCGTGTTCTTCTTACCCCAGACGTCGAGCAGAACGAGATCGCCCTCGCGGATCGGCGTGGGATGGCTCGCGTTCGGCTCGTAATGCGGATTACCGGCATTCGCATTCACAGCCACGATCGGAGGATCGTCGGTGACGATGTTCTCTCGCCGGAATGACTCCATGAACCACTGCTGGATCTCGTGTTCCTTCGTACCACCGCTGCGCACGCGCTTCCCGATCTCTTTGAAAGCCTCGGAGACAATCGCGTCAATGCTGTCTCGCGCAGCGAAGTGCGACTGGATCTGCTCTTCGGTCCAGGTCGATTCGAACTGGGCGACCAGATCTGCCGAACTGACGACGTTCTTACCCAATCCGCGTACGAGATCGATCGTCCCGCCATCCACCAGCGAGACGTAAAACACGATGTTGTTGGGCGAGTACTGCATTGCTAGATCGCGATGGTTGGCCAGCATCGCCTTCAGCTTGTCGAAGAGTTCCTGCCATCCGGAATACTGGTTCTTCTTGCCGGGAAGCGAGTCCAGGTGCCCAGCTTCGATTTTGTGGACCAACTTCACCGGCTCACCCTCAGCCGGGATCAGGTAAAACCAGCGGCGAGTGACCATCAGGTTTTGCGGCAATCCCAGAACGCGGTAGGCGATGGGGTCACGATGGTGATGATCGCAGAACAACCAGGCGTCAATATTGCGTTCACGCAGGGCAGACTGGATGGCAGAGAGGTTCATACGGGCGAATGTTCATTGTAAACAAGGGATAGATTTTGCGCGAATCAGAGCCCGAATTGGTCGCCTCCCACTCGCCTACATGACCGCCAGAAGCCGTGCCGCTTGGCTCGCAAAAGACACAGGCTTATGCGCCTGAAGGATCCTGAGTTGTACTCTGGAAGTCCATTTGCGTAGGTAAGCCGAAGACTCATACTCACGCCCGTTCGAGGATTCTGTCCCGCTCACTCGCAGAGAGCTTTTCGCAAGCCGTCCGCAGCACCAGCCGGGGAGCCCGCGCACGGATCTTCATCAGGTACGGCACAGTCCGTCTCGCATCGAACTTCGCCGTCTCTCGCAGCAGCCAGCCCAAGCCCTTCTGGACCATGTCATCCGAGTCTGCCAGCAGAGAATCCGAGAGCTTTACGACTTCAGGGAAGAACAGCTTTTTACGCGTACCTTTAATCAAAGCCACGCAAGCCGCCCGCCGATGCCACCGGTCCTGCGACTTCGACCAGGCAAAGACTCGCTTGATGAGTGCGGGCCTTTCCACAATCGAAGGCGCGATCAAATAATGTACCAGTGCGTCATGATCTGCCCAACTGCTGACCCGGTTCAGCCAGCGCTCGAACATGCGAAACTCACGATCAGTAAATTGCGCATCCAGATTCTCGAGCAACAGGACGGAAAACGTCTTCTCCTCAAGCACCATTCCCGAGAACAGATCGTCCGCCACGTGCAATAGGAACTCAAAATCGTGCTCCCGCAGAATGGTTTTGCGGAATGCTCGCGCTGTGCGCCGTAGATCGGCGGCACGCCATCCGTGAGACTTGATCTCTTCTTTGAAGAACCACTGCACGCCGGCGGCATGCTCGGCAGAGCCGCCGTCCTTCAGCTCGCGGCGAATCTGCGCGGCGACCTCCGCCGGTTCCCCGGTCCGCAATCGCAAGGTCTCCGAGCTGACCATGTCAGGCATCAAACGGAACAGGATAGTCCTCCCACTATTTTAGGGAAACCTGATTCTGGACAAAGCATTCCGTTGTCGGACCGGATGGTCCTCTGTAACACTTGAAGGGGCTATATCGAATTGAGCGCTATTTCCACGTCCCTCGCATCAGAGCAACAAACTCGCGCCGGAAGTTTCAGGAGAATTCGTGTATAGCAATCGCCCCTGAGCGGTCTGCTACACTCTTGCTTCTCCCCGGGAGGCAAAGCAAAGAAATGAAACGTAATATCGTCTCTGTGCTGTCCGCCGCAGTCGTTCTCGCGGCCTGTGCGCTGTTGATTGGCAGAGTCAATGCAAAGTCCACGACGACAGTTCACGCCACTCCCCAGGCGCCGGGCGCCGGATCACCGAAGAAAGCGGAAGAACAGTTCAAGAACATCCAGGTGTTGAAAGGAATTCCCGCCGATCAGTTGTTCCCGACCATGCAGTTCATCAGTGCCTCGCTCGGCGTGGAGTGCGATTTCTGCCACGTGCAGGGCGCCTTTGAGAAGGACGACAAGAAGCCCAAGCAAACAGCCCGCAAGATGATGGACATGATGTTCGCCATCAACAAAGACAATTTCGACGCACATCGCGAGGTCACCTGCTACTCCTGCCATCGTGGAAGCCCGACCCCGAAAGCCATCCCGGTTGTCATGACCGATGAGCCCAAAGAAGCCGAGGGCCCTCATCTGGGAGCCGACGCTAAGCCGAAAGAAGCGAGCACGCCTGCCGGACCGGCCCCCGATCAGCTCCTTGAAAGATTCGTTCAGGCCTCCGGGGGTGCAGCCGCGATCGACAAGATCACCACCCGCGTGATGAAGGGCACGATCGACTTCGGAGGCAAGTCTCTTCCCATCGACATCTACTGCAAAAATCCCGAAAAGCGCATCTCCTTTACCCACATGCCCGGCGGCGACAGCGTGACGGCGTTCAACGGTCAGGAGGGGTGGCTCGGATCGCCCGGCCGCCCGATTCGCGAAATGCACGGCAGCGATCTCGACGCGGCCGCTATCGATGCCGACCTTCATCTCCCAGCCCGCCTGAAACAGATGTTCGCCGAGATGCGTCTGCGCGATAGCGAGAAGATTGGCGACAAAGACACTTATGTGGTAGTCGGGCAACGCAAGAACAGCACGCCGATCATCCTGTACTTCGACAAAGATTCCGGGCTGCTCGTTCGCTTATTGCGTTACGGAGACACGGCGCTGGGATGGCTCCCAACCCAGATCGACTATGCGGATTATCGCGAGGCGAATGGAGTGAAGATTCCCTATCGCTGGACCCTTGCCCGGCCCAATGGACGCTTCACCATTCAGGTGAGCGAAATGCAGCAGAATGTGCCGGTTGATGATGCGAAGTTTGCAAAACCGCCATCCCCGCCGGAGCCACCGAAGACTCCAGGAAAGTAAAAAAGTAAGCGGAACGGCACATCCGCGCACACGGGCGAATGCGCCGCGCTTGAATGGATTATGCGCGCGGCCGAGCGGGACTATGCTGGGTATGAGCCCCGTTGCTGGACGCTACGTCAGATTCGATCTTGACTTCGACCTCCGCGCCTTCTTCCAGCTTCACTGTGTGGCCCTCCGAGTCGACAAGGCTATTGGGAACCCGGATCTCGCGATATAGGTGATCTGCCCCTTCTACCCCGATCTGAGCTTTTTCAGGCTCCCCGGTACTCGGGTGCGGGCGGATGACCTTCTCCACTTTCCCCGGCAGTGTTGTACTGGCTTTCCGATTCTTTGAAGACACGACTGTGATACCCCCGAAATGCCACCTGGACCGCTTTTTGTCGGACTTAGTTTCTATTGAGCATTGCATAATATAGTTACAACGGAAACAGTTCGGCCTGCCGCCAGAAGGCAATGACCAGCGTGGGCCGCTTCCGCATCCGGCGCAGAGCCTTGCGGGCATAGTGGCTTAACTGGCCAAAGTTCTGCGGGCAGAAATTCGGCAGCTCGTGTTGCTTCCAGTGCGACCACAGGTACTCGACCGGATTCAGTTCCGGCGCATAGCCGGGAAGAAACTCCACCCACAGCCGCCCGCGCTGCTGGCGGATGAACTCCCAGGTCACGCGGCTGCGATGACCGGTCAATCCGTCCCAGACGATCAGCAGCTTGCCGGGAATGTGGCGCAGCAAGTGCGCGAGGAACTCGATGACCTGCGGGCTGCGGATGGTCCCAGGAAACAGCCGGAAGTAGAAGTTCCACCACGTCACCCCCGCCATGGCCGACAGCATCTTCCAGTTGAAGTGATATTGCAGCACCGGCGTTTGTCCCCTCGGCGCCCAGGTGCGGCAGCGGTGCGGGCGCTCGCTCAGTCCGCTTTCGTCGATGAAGACGATGGTGCGCCGCTTCTTTTTGGGCTTTTTTTTAATCTCCGGCCAGCGCTGCTGCTTCCAGCGACCGGATCTTGTCTTCGTCGCGCTCCAGCGCGCGCCCTACCGGACGCTGGCAACTCCATCCCAGTTGCCGCAGAATCCGCCAGGCCTGCGAGGGGTGATACTTCACTCCGCATTCCTGCTCGATCAGATGGGCCACGCGCCACGAAGTCCACAAGCTGGTTTCGTAACCCAGCGCCTCGGCCCGCGTTTCAAGCCCACGCTCGATGCGCCGCAAATCCTCCGGGCGTAAGCGGGCTCTACGCCCGGCCTGCCCGGCCTTCTTCAGCGCTCGCACTCCACCCTGCTTCAACTGTGCGGCCCAGCGACTGACCGACTGCCGGTGTACTCCCGACCTGCCGGGCCACTTCCGCCGGATGCACTCCTTGGCGCAACAGCCGCGCCCCCAACAACCGCCGCTCCTCTAACTTCTGAAAATCTCGCCGTACTCCTGCCGGGTTTCCCATAATAGGCAGGCTGTTGAATAAGTATTCTGGATGCTTCCATGTATGCGCCATACAGGAAACCCTGTAACGCCCAGAATTGGGAAGAGCAGCGGAGGGTCAGCCTTTTCAATAACAAAACCTGATAGCCACCATAAATAGTTTCGATTTCCGGCAGTAGGTTCGGAACGTTACAGTGATGCGTCATTGTGTGTAAGCGGGGCAGTCCGCACAGGAGCCGAGTCTAAGTGTCCAATCCCAAAACGCTGATCACCGTTGTGGTGGCATGCGTTATGTTTGTGATCTTCGCGCACACCCTTTCCGCACAAAGCACGCCTGTAGCACCGAGTCCGGCGACCGACATCAGTTCTCGCCTCGCGAAACTTGAAAAGCAGGCGATCGAAGCCAAAGGCGCCGCCGATAATGCCTGGATGCTCACTAGCACTGCACTCGTTCTCATGATGACGGGCCCGGGCTTAGCACTGTTTTACGGCGGCTTGGTCCGAAAAAAGAACGTTCTCGGAACCTTGATGCAGAGCTTCGCACTGATGGCCGTGGTCACTGTTCTCTGGGGACTCTTCAGCTACAGCCTCTCCTTCAGCGCCGGAAACAGTTTCATTGGAGGATTTCAGAACATATTTCTACGGGGCGTTGGGTCCTCTCCTGACTCAGACTATGCAGCCACCATCCCGGCCCAGACCTTCATGGTGTATCAGTTGATGTTCGCCATCATCACACCGGGCCTGATTGCCGGAGCCTTTGCCGAGCGCATGAAGTTCAGCGCGATGCTGGCCTTTACGGTCCTGTGGTCCATTCTCGTGTATGACCCGATGGCCCACATGGTTTGGGGCAAGGGCGGACTGTTGAACGCATCCCTTGGAGGCCGGTTCCCGACCCTAGATTTTGCCGGCGGTACAGTGGTGCACATCACCTCGGGAGTCTCCGCACTCGTTTGCGCCCTCTACTTGGGCAAGCGTATCGGATACCCGAAGGAGCAGATGCCTCCGCACAGCGTCGTTCTCAGCTTTGTAGGCGCCTGCTTGCTCTGGGTTGGATGGTTTGGCTTCAACGCCGGCAGCGCCCTGGGCGCGGGGAGCCTGGCTACCAGCGCATTCGTCGCGACACATTTCGCCTCCGCCGCTGCTGCGATCGGCTGGGCCGCAGCGGAGTGGATTCGGAACGGCAAGCCCAGCGTTCTCGGCGGAATCTCCGGCGCAGTGGCTGGCCTCGTCGCAATTACTCCCGCCGCTGGCTTCGTGAAGCCCATGTCGGCTCTGGCCATTGGCCTCATTGCTGGCGTTTTCTGCTATGCCATGGTGGCCAAGGTCAAAGCAAAATTCGGATACGACGATTCACTGGACGCGTTTGGAGTCCATGGAGCTGGCGGTACCCTCGGCGCCTTGCTGACGGGCATATTCGCCGTGAGCGCTGTCAACCCGATCTTCAAAGATGCACAAGGAAATATCCTCGCTTCAGGCTTGTTCGAGGGAAATATCCGGCAGTTGCTGAATCAGTTGGTGGGTGTTGCGATTGCATGGGTGCTCGCCATTGTTGGCACGTTGCTGATTCTCAAATTGGTGGATGTCACCATCGGCTTGCGCGTTTCGGAAGAAGAAGAGGTTCAGGGATTGGATCTCTCGCAACACGGCGAAGAGGGTTACTATTGGGAAGCGTCGGCTTAATGCTACCGACGATTCCGTGGCGCGCCACGAGCGCGCAGAAGGATCCGCAAAAACATGATGAAGCTTGAGGCGATCATCCAGAATTCCAAGCTGGAAGCGGTTAAGACAGCATTGCAGGAGATTGGCGTCGAGGGCATGACGGTTCTCGAGGTTCGAGGCCACGGCCGGCAGAAGGGACACACTGAGGTTTACCGGGGCCGCGAGTATAGCGTTGACCTGATACCCAAGACCAAGCTCGAGATGGTGCTGCCGGATGCGATGGTGGAAAAGGCCGAGCAGGCAATCTTGAACGCTGCCCGCACCGGCAAAATTGGTGACGGCAAGATTTTTCGTTCACGAGTCGAGGAAGCCGTTCGCATTCGTAACGACGAACGCGGCGAAGGAGCGCTCTAGCCTCGTCGGTGGCCCGTCAGTTGCTTGGGACGCAACCGGAGATTATGACCGGCAGCGATGTCGGCTGCTATCCCTAGCTGGTTCAGGGAATCGATCACTTTCATCATGGCGGCGTCCTCACTCATCAGCGAGCTGCGCACTTCTCTAGCCGAAGAGTCGCTCCGCATTCACCGGAACTTCGAAGCTACAGGCGACGGTCGCGCGGCCGTTGCCGAACGCACGCACCTTATCGAAGACATTCTTGCGCGGTTGTGGTGCGACATCATCTCCAGCGATGATGCCAAACCTGCCAACCTTGCCCTCGTGGCAACGGGAGGCTTCGGCCGCGGATGGCTGTTCCCATACTCCGATATCGACTTGCTCTTCCTGTTCGGCGACCGCGAGTCGGAGCAGACGTTTAAAGATCCAATCCGCCGCTTTTCTCAGGAACTTTGGGATCTTCGCGTAAAGCTCAGCCCTGCCTTACGCACGATTTCAGAATGCGAGCGCTACGATCCGAACAACACCGAATTCACCATCTCGCTTCTCGATTGCCGCTATCTCGCCGGCGATCGCGATTTATTCCGTCGCCTGCATGACAAGCTCATCCCAAAATTGGTGATGAAGGAATCCAAGGCCCTGTTGCAAGGACTGGCCGAAGTCACTCGAGAACGTCACACCAAGCACGGAATGACCCTGTATCACCTGGAGCCAAACATCAAAGAGGTTCCCGGTGGTCTGCGCGACTGCAATGTTGCCAACTGGCTTGCCCTGATTTCAGCAATCGACAAGCTGCACGACTGGCCCGACGCCAGTTCTCTGCGCGCACCGGTTCGCAAACAACTGGACGCGGCGCTTGAGTTTCTGATGTCCGCGCGGTGTTTCCTGCACTTCCGGCAGGGGCGTGACGACAACACGCTGAGTTGGGAAGCGCAAGACCAAGCCGCGGCGCGCAAGATTGGTGTTTCCGATGCGGACTCGGTTTCCGCCGCCGACTGGATGCGGATCTATTTCGGTCACGCCCGCACCGTGCAACGCACGGTGACCCAGTTGTTGCAGGAAATTCCTGAGGCCTGGTCCGCTCTGTACCGGCAGGTACAGAGCTGGCGTTCACGGCTGACCACCGCGGATTTTTCCGTGGTGGACGGCCTGATCTTTTTGCAGCAGCCCTCCGCGTTGCAGGATCCCGAAGTATTGCTGCGCCTCTTCCATTTCATGGCGCATCACGGGCTCAAACTCAGCGCCACCACGGAATACCGGATCGAGCAGGCGCTTCCAGCCCTCGCCGCGACTCCTCCCCGTGGCGCGGAACTGTGGCTCTATCTGCAGGAAACGCTCCTGCAGCCTTTTGCCGCCGACGCCTTGCGTGCCATGCACTCCCTCCGCCTGCTGCCCTTACTTTTGCCGGAACTCAAGCTCATCGATTCGCTCGTGGTGCGCGACTTCTATCACCGCTACACCGTCGACGAGCATTCCTTCCTGACCATCGAATGTCTTCATCGCCTGAAGCAGTCACAGTCCGAGTGGGACAAACGCTACGCCGAACTGCTGAGTGAGCTGGAAAATCCGGAGCTGCTCTATTTAGCGCTGCTGTTGCACGATACCGGCAAAGGCCTTCCTGAGGACAACCACGTCGAGGGCAGCCTCCAGATCGCGAACGGCGCTATGGATCGTCTGGACGTCGATCCTAAAGAGCGGGAAGAGGTGTTGTTCCTCATCGCCAATCATCTGGAGCTCTCCGCCTCGTTGCGGCGAGACATTTTCGATCCATCCAATGTGGCGGCATTCGCCGAGAAAGTCGGCACTCCCGAGCGCCTCAAAATGCTTTGCCTGTTGACCTATGCCGATATCAAGGCCGTCAACCCTGAGGCTCTGACTCCCTGGAAAGCGGAAAACATTTGGCAGCTATTCATGGGGGCGGATAACTATCTCAACCGCAGCGCTGACCAGCGGGTGCACACCGATTTCAATAACGAAAAACTGGCGCGCTTGCGTTCGCTTGCTCCGGTCACGGGAACCAAGTTCAAGGTATTTCTCGAAGGCTTCCCGCAAAGATACTTGCTGGTGCATACGGCGGAAGAAGTCATGCGCCACCTGCAAATGACGGATGAGCTGGCCGGCGATCCGGTGCAGGTCGAACTGAAACGCGGGCGCCACTGGTACGAACTCACGCTCGTAACCTGCGACCGTCCATCTCTGTTCGCGAAACTCGCAGGCGTCCTTGCCGCCTGGGGCATGAACATCGTGAAGGCCAACGCATTCTCGAATGGCGCCGGCATCGTCGTGGACACGCTCTACTTCACCGATCGTTTCCGCACGCTCGAGTTGAATCTTTCCGAGTGGGATCGTTTCCGCCGTAGCGTAGCCAGCGTGCTCATCGGAGAAGCCGACCTCGAGAAGATGCTGCGCGACCGCCATCGTTCCGATAAAGCTGCCATCGCGAAGGTAAAGATCGAGACGCAGATCGAGTTCGATGACGCGAGTTCTCCCACCAGCACGATCCTCCAACTCATTGCGCAGGATCGCCCCCGCCTGCTGCACCGCATCTCCTCGTTGCTATCCGCCCAGCAATGCAATATTGAGATCGCTCTCATCGACACCGAAGGCCAAATGGCAATCGACACTTTTTACCTGACTTCGAGTGGGAAGAAGCTCACTGCTGAGCACTGCAGGGAAGTGGAGAAGGCCCTCGCAGAGGAATTGAAGGCAGAATAGTCGCAGTTTGATATTCCAACGCGGCGGATAGCGTTACGTTTAGAAAAGCCCCACGCGCTATGGTTGCAATCCTGAGGCCGCGTTTTCTGCGGGCCTCAGGATCCATGCAGTTCTCTGGGCAAGCAATCAGCAGATTCCCCAACGCTGGCCAATTCTCAGCAGAAAAACTATTTCGCCGAGAACTTGAATGCCGTTGTCTGGTGAAATTTCTCTCCCGGCTTCAAAATCGTATTCGGGAAATCCGGATGGTTCGGTGAATCTGGGAAGTGCTGCGTTTCCAGGCAGAGTCCGTACCGCCGCTTGTAAACCTTTCCATCCTTGCCCGTAACGCTGCCATCAAGGAAGTTGCCCGTGTAGAACTGCACGCCCGGCTGAGTAGTTGAAACTTCCAGCACCCGCCCAGTGGTCGGCTCATAGACACGGGCCGCTAACACCATGCCCGCGCCCTTGCGATTGATGACAAAGTTGTGATCGTAGCCATGACCGAGTTGCAGCTGGTCATACGATTCGTCAATCCGCGTGCCAATCTTCGTGGGCTTTGTGAAATCAAACGGGGTGCCCTTTACCGGACGAAGCTCACCCGTTGGGATCAAGTTCTTATCAACCGGCGTGAACTTATCCGCGTTGATCATGATCTCGTGGTCCAGGATGTCGCCGTCGCCCTGGCCCTTGAGGTTGAAGTAGCTGTGCTGGCTTACATTGATGGGCGTCGCCTTGTCGGTCGTCGCTTCGTAGTCGAGCACAAGCTCGTTCGCATCTGTCAGCGTGTAGGTGACCTTCACCTTAAGATTGCCGGGGAAGCCTTCTTCACCGTCTTTGCTTAGATAAGAAAACGCCACACCAGTCTTGCCCTTAAGCGGTTCGGCGTCCCAGACGACTTTGTCGAAGGTGCGGGTGAGTCCGCCATGGAGCGTGTTCGGTCCATCGTTCTTCGGCAAGTTATAGGTCTTGCCATCGAGGGTGAATTGGCCGTTGGCGATTCGGTTTGCGTAGCGGCCTACGATTGCGCCCAGAAATGGCGGATTCGGAATGTATCCCTCCATCGTGTCGTGCCCGAGCACAATGTCGGCCATCTGGCCTTTGCGGTCCGGCACCTGGATGGACACGATGATCCCGCCATAGTTCATGGCCTTTACTACAACGCCGTGTGAGTTCGTAAGCGTATACAAGTTGACGGGCCTCCCGTCCCGCGTGCCGAAAGACTTCTGTTCAACGCCGGATTTTGCAGTCGCCGCTTGTGCCAGCGCCCCGCAGATCATCAGAGTCACTGCAATGACGAGAAGGGAACAAAATCGTTTTTGTATCATGGCCGAAAGTGTACTACGACCAACAACTTCTTGCCGGCGTTCAACGGATTTACTTTTTGTCGGCGGTGTAGGGCCACTGTGCCTTGGTGAATAGCGCGCCATCGATCCAGATCGTCTGCCCGCTGATGAACGAGGCGCCCTCGCTCGCCAGAAACACGACGGTTGGAGCGATATCTCCCGCCGTCCCCACTCGGCCCAGGGGAGTCAGCTTCGACCACGTGCCGGCATAGTCCGGATCCTCCAACTTAGTGCGCTCCGATTCGATCGATCCCGGAGCGATGCAGTTCACGCGAATCCCGTACCGTCCTAGCTCCACGGCGGCCTCTTTCGTGAACATCTCAATCCCGCCTTTGCTTGCCGTATAGGCAACCAACGAGGGAAACGCGAGCTTGTTGCAGCCGGAACCAAGATTCACAATCGATCCGCCGCCAGAGTCCTTCATGTACCGAGCCGCCTGCTGGGTGCAGAGAAAACAACCCTTCAAGTTGGTGTCGATGACCAGGTCCCATTCTTCTTCGGTCACCTCAAGCAGCGGCTTGAACGTCTGCACTCCTGCGTTGTTGACGAGCAAGTCGAGATGCCCGAACGTCTCAAGCACGCGCTCGAACATCGCCACAACCTGCTTGCCGGATCGGATGTCAGCCTCAATGCACAGAACTTCGCCCCGCATCACGGGCTGAGCCGCTCGAATGTCGGCCAGCGTATCGCGTACCATTTCAGCAGGGTCGCCCAGGTAGTTTACGGCGACCCGATACCCGTTCCGCGCGAGTTCAAGCACAATTTCCTTCCCGATTCCCCGGCTCGACCCGGTCACCAGCGCTGTTCGTTCCCTGGCCATGTTCACCTCATCCAAATTTCAAGCCCCAAAATCATAGCGAACTTTAAAGCAATGCTGAGAAATTATGGGATTGGCCATGCCAGTCAGCCGCTTGTTCCTGGAATGCGCGTTCGCTTGTTTGAGAATTCGGAAAGCGCCCGAGTTCAGAGATTACGAAAAACACTCGAGGGTGCCCGTTTCTAAACGCCGCGCATTTTGCGGCGGTTAGAGCGGGGATTTTGATCTTTCCATGCCGGCCGTGAAGCGTTCGGGAAGGGTACGACTTCAGTCGTGGCTAAGCGTTCCTTTTGGACTGCGGCTTTGGCAGCTGAGGTTCGCTCCTCCGGCTCAGCCGACCTTCTCATCCCTAGGCGTTCTTGTTTCTACGAGCGACCGACAGGCCCCGCACAACGTGCATTCCCGCAAGTCGATCCACTCCACGGCATGAGACGACGCCATCGCGCAGCGATAGTCCTGGCAATGATACAGATTCAGCGTGTGTCCCAACTCGTGGACACATTCCTTGAGAAGCCGCTGGCTCAGGAGACCATCGTCACGATCCAGTCCATAAAATTCCTGCCGCAAGCGGAACGCCGAAACGATCGCGCAAGGCCCGCCAATCTGTGCTTCCCCAAACACGTATTTCAAAATGGGAATGTATAGATCAACATCGGCTATCGCCAAAAAGCGGAAGTCTCTGTGCTCTACCAGCGACTGCATCCGCTGCAATAACTCCGACGAATGAAACTGCTGCCGTTCGGGGTGGTACGACGGAGCAGGATCAAACTGAAAGGGAAGGATCTCACACTGTACGGGCAGGGAATGGGGCAACGCATCTCGCACGCTTTCCAGCAGCGACGGGTCGATCGACCCAACTCGGAGCAGGTGAACTCGATTCATGAAGGCCTGCCTGCGCCAATCCTAATTCCTGCTCCCAGCGACACTTCGGCTCCATCCGTAACGTTTCAACTTGTGGTGCAGCGTCACGCGATCGATGTCGAGAACCTCCGCCGCCCTGCTCTGGTTCCCGCCGCACTCTTCCAGCACTCGAAGGATGTGGGCGCGTTCAATCTCATCGAGGCTCTTACCTGATCCCGATTCCGGCGTTGGCTGCTTGAAGATGAAGTCCTGTTCATGAAGCTCCGGCTCCTGGGCCACAACCATCGCCCGTTCGACCGAATTCTCTAGCTCCCGCACATTGCCGGGCCACGGTTGTTGCTGTAATTGCGCCATTGCTCCAGGGGCGATGCGCGTAATGTGCTTGTTCATCGCCAGCGCAAACTTCCGCACGAAATGCTCAACCAGCAGAGGAATATCCTCGCGGCGGTCACGCAAGGACGGTAGTTCCATATGAAATACGTTCAGCCGGTAGTAAAGGTCCGGCCGGAACGTTCCTTCCTCGATCATCGATTCCAGATTCTTGTTGGTAGCCGCCACGCAGCGGAAATCCACCTTGATCACCTGATTTCCGCCCACCCGCGTGATCTCGCGCTCCTGCAGGACGCGCAGCAGATCCGTCTGCGTCCTTAGGCTGATATCGCCGATCTCGTCGAGAAAAACCGTGCCGCCTTCGGCAATCTCGAACTTGCCTTTCTTGCGGTACTGCGCGCCGGTGAATGCGCCCTTTTCATGTCCGAAGAGTTCGCTTTCCAGCAGAGTTTCCGTCAGGGCTCCGCAATGAATCGCAACTAGCGGATGAAATCTTCGCATGCTGGCCGCATGGATCGCACGCACGACTAGTTCTTTTCCAGTTCCGCTCTCCCCCGTGATCAGGACGTTGGCATCCGTCGGTCCGACAGTCTCAATCGCCTCCACCACTTTCCGCATCGCCGCGCTCTGCCCCACCAGATCCCCGGGACGTGTAGCCTCCGCAACGGTCTCGCGCAGCCGCACATTCTCCTTCTCGGCTCTTTTGTGCGCCAAAGCTTTCTTCACTAGATGCGCGATCTCATCGGGATCGAGCGGCTTGCTCACGTAGTCGTAGGCGCCATTCTTCAGCGCAGTCACAGCCGTTTCCACCGAGGCATACCCGGTCATCATGATCACAATCAGGTCCGGGTCGAGCTCATGCAACCGTCGCTGCAACTCGATGCCATCCGTTCCGCGCATCTTGATGTCGAGCAACGCAATTTCCCATTTGTTCTCGGCCATGCGCGTGAGCGCGTCGCTCGCGCTTTCCGCTGTTCCAACTTCATAGCCCTCTTCGCGGAACCATTTCCCCAGCGAATCCCGCACGCTCAACTCATCATCGACAATCAACAGCTTCCCTTGGGTCTCCACTGCAATCACCTCCCGCTGGCAACAGCGGCAATGTCGTTCTTCGAGGGGGCATGTGCAACCTCCGGCGCCGCCTCGCAGGGCAGCGTCAGCGTGAATGTGGTGCCTCGCCCAACCTCGGATTGCACCTCGATGCTTCCGTTATGGCGCTCCAGAATGCTCTGACTGATGGCAAGACCGAGCCCAACCCCGCGCCCGGTCTCCTTCGTGGTAAGAAACGGCTCAAAAATTCGGGGCAGAATCTCCGGTGGAATGCCCGCACCGTCGTCACGCACCACAAGGCGGACGGCATTCTCCTCCCCGGAGTATCTGCTCGTAAGCCACAGATTCCCGCCCTGGGCCATGGCATCGAGTGCGTTCATAACTAGCGCGAGCAGCACTTGTTCGATCTGCGCCCCATCGCACACCACCAGAGGCAGGTCCGGATCGAGTTGCAGCTGTACTTCGACTCCCGCCAGATCGAACTGATGTTGCACCAGCCGCAACGAACGCTCGATCACCTTGTTCAGATCCGTGGGCTGCAGGTTCATCGGAGTCGTGCGCGAGAAGGTCAGCAGGTTCTTCACCAGATCGCCGCAGCGCCGGCTCTCGGTCGCGATCAGGTCTAGCGCCTCGGAGATATCAGTGCGCCGGCTCTGTCCGGCATCCTCGCGCCCCGTCCATTTCCGCAGCAGCTTCGCGTACGTAAGAATCCCTGACAGCGGATTGTTGATCTCATGCGCAAGCACTGCCGCCATCTTTCCGATCGACGCCATCTTCTCCGTGTGCAGCGCATGCTCGTGCGCCCGTTTCAGTTCGCGCGTCTTCTGTTCCACGCGCTGTTCGAGAGTGTGAGTCCAGGCGGTATTCTCTTTATGCTCGGATTCCAGTTCCCGGCTCATATCGTTGAACGATCGTGCCAGTTCTCCCATTTCATCGCCGGAGTGAACATCGATCTGGTAGCCCAGGTCGCCCGCGGCCAGATGCTCGGTACCGTCATGCAGCGCCTTCACCGGTTTGCCGACCACCTGCCAGATCACGAACCAGCTCAGAACCGCAACCAGCACAAGCCCGCAGGCCGTATAGCCGATCATCTGGCGGCTGCTCTCGGCCAGTTGCACATCAGCTTTTGCGAGCGACAGATTCGTGTCGATTACGCCCAGGATCTTCTGTTCTGCGGGATGCGCATGGCACGCCGCATTCGAGCAGCTCGGCTGATTCTCAATCGGCGTGATAATTCCCAGCACCCGTGTCGCAGACGCCTTGCGGTAAATCCGGAACCGGTCCGGGCGGTTGACCTTGGTGAGCGGTTGCGACTGTGCGTGGCAGGCGTAGCAGGCTTCCGCCGTCTTATCGACGACATGATTCAGCTCTGCTGCATCCGTGGTGTAGGTGATCCGCCCTTCCTGATCGAAGATGCGGATCTTCTCCATCCCGGGCTCATCCGCCATCGTCTTAATGGACCGGTACAGCCCCTCGCGATCGTTGCGCAACATGTAATCGGTCGTGCCGCGCTTCACCACATCGCTGATGCGCTCCGCGCTAAGCAGCGTGTTCTGCTCCAGGTGATGCCGGTGTAGCCGGACATTCAAATATCCCACTAACGCAAAAATCAGAACCATCGCCCCAAGCAGAAGCACGTTCAGCTTGGCACTGAGTCTGTGTGTCACCTTCCAACCGCGTCGGCCTCGCTCAGTTTCCGGCATGTTCCAATACCGCCGCATCGACCGGAACCCCCGCCTCTACTTCCGGCTCACGCGCTTCTTCAAATTCTTCTTTGGGGAAAATCGGTAGATATTTCACTGCCAAGCCGAATGCCGCGAAGCCAACGGCGATGATCATTCCAGTCACCGCCAGTTCCGACCATTTCGGGAAATAACGCACGCCGGTGGAGCCCTCGAATCCCGTGATGCTCACATTCATCCGGTTCGTGATGAATCCGAGGACCACTAGCACCGCCGCGAAATAAAGCCCGTTCGCACTCTTTCGGACTCTCCGCTGAGCGAGGAGAATCATGGGCGAGATGATCGCCAGCGTGATCTCCAGCCAGAACAGGTACATCTCATATCCCGGATGGAACGCCAGCTTCAGGGCGCCGCGATTCGCCAGATCCTCAAAACGCAGAATTCCGTAAACGCCCAGAACGACCAGCAGAACTCGTCCGAGTTCCTGCAGTACCGGCAACTCCAGTTGCAGCCCGAAATGTTTGGAACTCAGCGACGATTCAAAGATCGTCATCGCCAAGCCAACGGCAATCGCTGACAAGAAGAAGAACGCCGGCAAAAGCGGGCTATACCAGAACGGATGCAACTTCCCAGGCATGATCAGGTACAGGGTTCCCAGGGACGACTGATGCAGCGTGGAGAGAATAACCCCGCAGATCACCAGCGGAATCAGAATGGTTCGAACTACCTTGAGCGGTCTTTCCAGCTTGAAATGCTCGAGCACAATGGGCGAGAACTCGAGTGCCAGTACGGCAGTGTAGAGCATTACGCAATACGCGACTTCAAACATCACGGAGTGCGGATTCCGCATGACCAGCGGATGCCATATGTTGTACGGCTTTCCCAGATCAAACATCAGAGCGGCGCTAACCAGGATGTATCCCAGGAACGCCGTAAGGATCGTTGGCCGGATGATCGAGTGCAGCCGCTTGATATTAAGAATGTGCACTGCTGCTGTCAGCGTGAATCCTCCGGCCGCCAGCATCACTCCGCACAGCACGTCAAAGCTTATCCAGATTCCCCACGGGAATTGATCCGACAGATTGGTCGACGCCCCCAAGCCGCGCGTAAACCGCAAGAATGTCGCATACAGGCCCGCGGCCATCAAGAAGAGAAAAACGAGCTTCCAAAATGTGAAGCGGAATTTCGTGTCGCGGACCATCTCTACTTGCCTCCGTTTTTCTTCTTCGGGATCTCGCGACCTTCCGCCGCTGCCACTTCTTCGCGCCGGTGCGTAATCCACCACAGGCCGCCCAGCGCCATTCCGCCCAGGGGGACAAAGTCAGGAATGTGCGAGAGGATCCGGTACGTAAGCATCGGCAGAGGATCTTTCGAGACATTCGTGGGGTAGCCGAACGTCTCAAAGGGAACGGCCGATAAGAGCAACACCGAGGTCCCGCCCACTTCCTCGAGCCCGTAGATGTGGTTGACGTAGTTTCCCGGATTGTCTTGAATCCGCTTCCTCGCTTCGGCAATCAACTCATCGCGCTCGCCGAACTTCGTCGCACCCGTGGGACAGATCTCCGCGCACGCAGTGGGTTTCCCCGCAGCCACCCGATCGGGGCACATGACGCACTTTTGCACCTTCGGAATCAGCTTCCCCCATTCATACTTGGGAACGCTGAATGGACACGCCACCATGCAGTAGCGGCATCCCATGCATTTCGAAGGGTCATACGTAACCGGACCGAGTGCCGTCTTCTTCAGCGCGCCCACCGGGCACACCGACGCACAGGATGGATCCTCGCAGTTCATACACAGGCGGCGCATGAACTTGTCGCCGCGAGTCATGATGCAGGTCAGTTTGTGGGCCGACTGGTACTCCTCAGACGCAATGACATCGTCATAAGAAAGGCCGTTCTGCGTGGCGCAGGCCTGTTCGCACTGCTTACATCCGATGCACTGCGTGGAGTCATATAAAAGTGCTTTGCTCATGAACTTTTCCCGGACAGCGCGAATCGAGCCGACCAGCGCTTGCCACGGCAATCCTTTCGACCGACGCCTGAGCTGAAGAGGAACGTTCGAGCGATTACCGGCGTAACCGCAGACGAAACCGGCCCGCGCACAAGCTGCTTACCTCATCAGATCAGAGGCTGTCGCGAAATTCAGCAGCTTCAGACAGCTAAGATTCTCAACAATCAGGAAATACTCAGCCGTGACTTCCATCACCCTTCCGCGTGATGTCCATCAATATGTTTGTTTGGGCTGAATTCACCGCGAAGTAGTTGCTTTTTGCAGCAATGCAGTGCTGCATCTTTCATCATGGCCCCGTGGGCCATGTAAGTCGTTACAAACACTTCCATTGCACTCAGCTTTCCGTGTTTCATGGCATCTGTCACTCGCGATGCATGTTGTGATGTTCATCGAATCCCGCTGCTGCGTTTCTTCGCAGCGCAATCACACACAGCGGAGCCACTATCGCTATCTCGTTCACTACGCATGACATGCGAGCACAATGCCGATGTTCCCAACCCCGCACACGGGTTTGGTCCACTGATTGCCTTTAGCAGAGTGTGAGTGAACCGGAAATGAAGGGGCACTCCAGGCGAGGTGGGTTATGACAGTCATCATGGTTCTGCTGACGTTCGCAATCTTCTTAACGATTGATTACATCCGCGGTCAAAAGCAGTTGGCAAAACAGCCTGTAGTTCAGGCAGTTCGTCCGGAATCGACGTCGCGCGTGGTTCCCGCAATGGTTGCCGGATTTCAGGTTCCCGAGAATGTTCGCTATCATGCCGGACACACCTGGGCATTGAGCGAGAGCCGCGAACTGGTTCGCGTCGGCATGGATGATTTCGCCTCCAAGCTGATCGGCAAGATCGACAGCATCTCGCTGCCGCAGCGGGGACGCTGGGTTCGCCAGGGACAGAAGATTTGGACGATCTTCCGCGACGGCAAGTCGGTCGATATGGTTTCCCCGATCGAAGGAACCATTGCGGATGTGAACGAATCCGTAGCCAAGAACCCCGAATTGGCGCGCAAAGATCCTTACGGAGAGGGCTGGCTCGTTACGGTGCAGGCTCCCGATTCCAAACTCAATTTCCGCAACCTGCTGGGCGGCACGCTGGCCCGCCTCTGGACCGAATCCGCCGCACTGCAACTTCGCAACAAGATGCCGATGCTCGCCGGCGCGATGGCTCAGGACGGTGGAGTCGCGGTCGATGATCTCACCGCCCATATGCCCAACGAAGGCTGGGCCGAGATCACAAGAGAGTTTTTCCTGTCCTAGCTCTGGTCGAGGAGAGATGCAACCTCGCCTGCTACGAACAACCGCCCGGGCGAACCTTCTCGGGCGGTTTCTTATTTGGATTCAGAGGGAACGTTACTCAGGAAGAGCTTCTTCAGCGACCGGACGCGAGAAGGAGCGCAAAATCGCAATCCCAACCGCCACAGCGGAACTCAGCATAATCACACGCATGTACTGTGCAATGGGCAGGGCAGTGTCCCCAAAAACTGAACGCAGGAGTCCAAAACTCGCGCTGCAGGTACAGAGCGCGAAATAGATCCGCTCCCGCGCGCATCGCGAGATGCTAATCAGCCAGGCCAGGATCGTGGCAACTACCAAATAAATCGCGATCAGAATGTAGTCTCCCGTGCCGGAACCGTGTACTACCCCATGCCTCGGCGATAGAAACCCACGCATCGCGATGCCCAGAAAGACGACTGAATGAATTAGCGCGATGAATGCCCGTTTGCGGTTGGTGAGGATCCCAAAGTCGCTCATGAATGCATCAAGTTTCGCAGGCTCGGCGGCAAATCGCGTGTGACCTGTTCTACCCAGATTTGTGATTCAAATCACAGGTTTGCCGTGCCCCAGACGACGCGGGCACGGCCGCGCTATATCTGGCCTTGAAAAACCACCGAGCGGAAATCGCTTCTCTTCCAAAAAGGGCGGTGAGTCAATAGTCACATAAGCCTCGCTCTTCGGGAATGTTGGAGGCGAGCGGGGCAACCTCAGAATCCCCATAGCGGATGGGTAACTGTTGAAACATCCCTGTTTCACTCATCTTCGTGTCGGGCAGGGGAACTTGAGCGGAATGGCCTTCCATGAGAAGGCCGGTCGGAGTCAAGTGGGTTCTTTTGTTTTTTCGTGGGACAAAGGTTTTTTCTCCCGCCGAATCGCCACTGTCGCTACCCTTCCATACGCACTCTTCGAGGAGCGATTTGTTTCGCCCGGTGCAAGTTGGGTGTTCTCGTTTCAGCCGGTGCTGCCACCTGATTTTCGACCTCTGTTTCCATCGTCACGATGGAAGCTGGGCCAGGCGATAGACGCAGTCACCGGAACTCGGCGCTTGGGCTTTTTGGTGTAAGTGTTTTGACTTTATGCGGCCGCCGGCATCGATACCGGATGGCTGTTGCGCAGCGGCTCGTAGGCTTCTCCGCTCATCCACAACCGATGCAGCAAAACCGCCAGCTTCCGCGCCGTGGCAATCACCGCTCGCTTCTTCCCATTCTTTCCGCCACGCTCTGCCAGTTTCAGACCCCAGCGCCGCAGATCGCTGTCTGCTCCAAACGGTCCCAGAATGGGATGCGCACCCTGCACCAGCAGGGTTCGCAGATATGGATCGCCTTCCTTGCTGATGTGCATCTGCGGTTCACTCTGCCCCGAGTTTCGTCGTCCCGGTTGCAATCCCACATAGCACCCCACGTCGCAGCTCTTGCGAAAACGGTGCGGATCTTCCAGCGTTAGCAAGAACGTCAGCGCGATCAGCGTCCCTACTCCCTTCACCTGTTCCAGGCGCGCCACTTGTGGATAACTTTCATTCGCGATCTTTCGTTCAATTCGGCAGATCAGTGAAACGTACCCCATTCCCACGAATCGTCGATTGCCTCTCCCAGCAGATCCTTGACCAGACTCTTCAGTTTCTTCCGCTCACCGCGGAAGGTGACTTCGCGCCCATCCTCGCCCTTGATGGGGAAACTCTTGGCGGTGATGCCGTGCTCGGTCAGGTAGCGCTCAACTTCGCTGAGGCCCGGCTCCTCGCCGCGCCCGTACTGCCGAATCTTCTCGTTGCTCGACCGGTGTGTCCAAGCGGTAATCGCGGTGATTGAGTCTGGGCTCATGTTCCTTGGTCCTTTGGCGCAGTGCGCCTTTTCAGGCCGAAATGCGCCTCTCGGGCCAACGATGAACAGGAGATCAGATGCACCTTTCCTGCGAATCATTCAGCCCACAAGACGACATTACGGTTTAGGCCAATTTCATGAAAGATTACATTGCACTGGTTACAGTGGAGTTACATAAGTTTGCCCATTAGATTGCTGGGGGTCGTCCGGGCAGGCGGCGGCAGCGGTCGCTGCGTAGGGTGGGGCCAATGCATTATGAGAGAGCGGCCTGGTGAATATCGAGTCGAGCAGTCGAGGACAGCAGAAGGAAGCTAGAAAGAACTCCTAAAGAATGGCACTGTACCTTGAGGGAAAGACTCCGTTGGATGCGAATGATCTTTCCCCCAAGGAGGCAACTAAATGAGTCGCGACATCAAGTATATCGGCATGGACGTGCACAAGGAAGCGACCGTTATCGCGGTGCTGAACGGCAGTGGCAAGCTGGTGATGGAGTCGATCGTGGAAACCAAAGCCAGCAGCATTCTGCAGTTCATCCACGGTCTGCGGGGCGAGTTGCATGTGACCTGGGAAGAAGGGACCTGGGCAGCTTGGCTGTACGATCTGCTGCAACCCCAGGCGGCACAAGTGCTGGTCTGCGATCCGCGGCGCAATGCCTTATTAAAGGAAGGCAACAAGAGCGACAAGATCGATGCGCGCAAGCTGGCCGACTTGTTGCGCACGGGAATGCTGCGGCCGGTCTACCACGGGGAACACGGGCTGCGGACGCTGCGCGAACTGGGGCGCAGTTATCAGACCATCAGCCAAGATCTGAATCGAGTGATGAACCGGATCAAAGCTCTGTACCGCGGCTGGAGCATTCCTTGTGCCGGGACCCAGGTCTATGCTCCGCGTTACCGGGAAGAGTGGCTACAGAAGATCGAGCATGCCGGGGTACGCCGGCGAGCCGAGCTACTCTATCAACAGTTGGATGGATTGCAGACGTTGCGACGAACCGTGCGTCCCGAGTTATTGGCGGAGAGCCGGAAACATAAGGCCTCGAAACTGCTGCGCCAGATACCCTGCATCGGACCGATTCGGGCCGCCCGCTTGATCGCACTGATGCAAACGCCGCATCGCTTTCGCAGCAAACGGCAGCTGTGGACCTATAGTGGGCTGGGCATTGAGACCCGCGATAGTGCGCAATATCGGTACGTGCACGGACAACTGCAACGTACGAAAAAACCACAACAGATTCGCGGTCTCAATCGGAACCACAACCATGAGATGAAAGATATCTTCAAGGGCGCCGCCACCCGAGCCAGCTGTGGGGTGGGTCCGTTGCGCGACTTCTACGTGGCCCTGCTGGACAAAGGCATGAAGCCGGAGATGGCGCGTCTGACCTTAGCCCGCAAGATCGCGGCCATTGCTTTGACACTTTGGAAGAAGGAGGAACGTTTCGACACCGAACAATTGAAGCCACAAGCAGCTTGAGCGTCGCACAGAACTCAGGGGGTCTCCCAGGTTTCACGCCTCGGTGGTGACCCATCGGTTCTGCGATGCTCGGGTTCGAGGGAGAGTATCCATTCACTCATTAGGCACTTCGTGTGCTGCTGCATGCAGCACCGAGTCTCCGGGTCGATCCTATGCCCCCTCGCACGACCCAAAAAAGCCATAGGCCTCGAGCCTCACATAGGATGATGGTTGGCACTTAAGCCAACGGTTGGCTTGCGCAGCTTCGCAACGATGGTGTCGGGACCGCGGCATGAGACCACTCAAGGCAGACCAGCCACTGCGATCCGTAACTCTGTCGTGCTCTGTGACGCTCCAAGCGTTAAAACCAAAATCCTCTCCGCGTAGGAGAAGGGGCCTGGAAGCATGCACCGATCGAGGTCTCAAGGAGAGAATGCGGAAGTGTTTGTGCTTGACATCCTCTCTCATAGGATGAGTGAAATCGCCGATTAACAGCAATTGCTTCCAAAGGCCTGTCACTCTCGACGTGAGCCACGAGTTGGGCGGTCCACTCGCTAGTGGATAACGGCGGCGGCTAAGTGGTCAGCAACGCCTGTCTAAGACCTGGGGCATTCGACGGAGGCGAGGGGAAAGCACACTATGCGTGGAGACCTGAGGGGTTTGCAGGACGAAGGAATGAGCAATTCTGAACAGTCCTCCGTCTTCGTGAGCATTACTCTTAGATCGGAAAAGCGCCCTTAGGAGCGGGAGGGTGGCAATGTCGAAGGAGCCATGGAATTCGGCTGTGCAGGAGGCTCTCATGTTCGGTGTTCGGTTAGCAGTAGCCTGTGCGCAATGTTCATCGGAGTAGCGAATGAATCACTGTGTGATCGGCGACTCGGAACCCGCGGTTGGCTCGTAGCTGACGTTAATTGCCATTGCACTCAAAACTCCTTAATCTGCCATGTCGCGTGAATCTTTGGCGACTGTCAGGCGTTCAGGGGATGATCAAGCTGTCCGGTCTGTGGGGAGCTGACGGCATGAAAAAGCCAGAATTGACCGACGTAGGTTGGCTTGGGCCAAGGGACGAGATGGATCGCGCCAGTCACCGCTTCGGCAAGTGCTCTGATTGCCATGAAACCATCTGCGTCGAAAAGGCCGTTACAGATGGGCCGAGCACTGGGCAAGAAACCAATGAAAGGCTCGATGAAGCGTTTCGCATACACGTTAAGCTGAAGCATCCCGTGGAGTTCAACCTAGCCGCGATGCCCGCCACCGAAAGGCACGATGCCTAAAAACACTGTGAGTGAGCGATGATGAATTGGATTTCTCTTGCCGACCTCGCCAAGAACGAGCCACTGGAGCCGCTACTCGAAAAAGAAGTGCAGGTCCGCGCGTACGAGCTATACGAACAACGCGGAAAGGGAAACGGCTTTGCTGTTCAGGATTGGCTAGAGGCGGAGGCCGAAGTCTTGGCTCGATTTTCCAATCCCCTCCGCTAGTGCGATTCGCCCCTACGGCAATTCCTATCTCGCCCCGTGCAAGAGGCTGTTCCGCGCCAGTTGCCGTAATATATCGCGATAGCACTCATTGACCCTGTTGATTAGCCTGCTCGTGCAGTAAAAGTACAGGCAGCTTTTGTCTGCATTGGCGTGACTTAAACGTGACACTTCGGCCTCCGCGTCCGACTGCGAGGTCAGGACCTTCACCACCGTGATCTTTGCGTAGGATCGGACTTGTCAATCGGTGTGTCGATTCTCACTATCGGATAGACATGCGGGTACTTGGAGTGGGGCGTGTCGGGCGCTCGTTCCATTCGGTGAGTCTAGGCCACTGATGCCGGGAAAGCCAACTGGCGAAACAGTGCGCCGTGAAAAGGCGCTGGGCTTCAGCGGGTGCAACTCCCGCCCGGGAACTGGTTCGCTCCACCCGGTAACAATCGAGACGGCGGCAGAGGCAACGAAGCTGTCGGAGCTTTCGATGTAGAGGGTCGCTAGGCGACTCGGCGAGCGTGCAGGCCATAACGTGAGTGAACGCTGAGCAGGCCCCGAAACAATAATTGCAGGAGCCGACCTGACTGTTACACAGGGAAGGCCGCAGTCGATGGAGATAAACGAGCGGACAAGCTTCATCGAACCTGCCGGGGTAATGGCGATGGCATGTACGCATAGGAGACCAGACGCAACACGGGAAACCCCAGCGGTGATCATAATAAGGATCACCTGGCAGCTCGCGAGAGACAGGCCGGGCCGTGTGGGGTGGCGGAGAGGCTCGTAGTACTGATGAAGCCGGGTAATGCCGGTGGAGGGAAGGGGCCTCAGTTAAAGACGGACGCAAGAAGCAACGAAGGACCGAGGGATTGACGATGAGTCTAGACACCCCGAGTTGTGTTCAGAAGTTGCAGGCGGCGTCACACGGACCATCGTGTGTCTTTTCCGAGAGCCGGATGCGGGAAATCTGCCTGTCCGGTTCGATGAGCGGGAACAGGAAACAGAGCCAAGCCAAACCGGACTGAGGTGGCTCGGCGAAAGCCAAGTCAATTAACCACCGGGAGACTACAGTCACTGCGCCTGTTCTCGACTCTACTCGCCATTATCACTCATCCTATGAGAGAGGATGTCAAGCACAAACACTTCCGCATTCTCTCCTTGAGACCTCGATCGGTGCATGCTTCCAGGCCCCTTCTCCTACGCGGAGAGGATTTTGGTTTTAACGCTTGGAGCGTCACAGAGCACGACAGAGTTACGGATCGCAGTGGCTGGTCTGCCTTGAGTGGTCTCATGCCGCGGTCCCGACACCATCGTTGCGAAGCTGCGCAAGCCAACCGTTGGCTTAAGTGCCAACCATCATCCTATGTGAGGCTCAAGGCCTATGGCTTTTTTGGGTCGTGCGAGGGGGCATAGGATCGACCCGGAGACTCGGTGCTGCATGCAGCAGCACACGAAGTGCCTAATGAGTGAATGGATACTCTCCCTCGAACCCGAGCATCGCAGAACCGATGGGTCACCACCGAGGCGTGAAACCTGGGAGACCCCCTGAGTTCTGTGCGACGCTCAAGCTGCTTGTGGCTTCAATTGTTCGGTGTCGAAACGTTCCTCCTTCTTCCAAAGTGTCAAAGCAATGGCCGCGATCTTGCGGGCTAAGGTCAGACGCGCCATCTCCGGCTTCATGCCTTTGTCCAGCAGGGCCACGTAGAAGTCGCGCAACGGACCCACCCCACAGCTGGCTCGGGTGGCGGCGCCCTTGAAGATATCTTTCATCTCATGGTTGTGGTTCCGATTGAGACCGCGAATCTGTTGTGGTTTTTTCGTACGTTGCAGTTGTCCGTGCACGTACCGATATTGCGCACTATCGCGGGTCTCAATGCCCAGCCCACTATAGGTCCACAGCTGCCGTTTGCTGCGAAAGCGATGCGGCGTTTGCATCAGTGCGATCAAGCGGGCGGCCCGAATCGGTCCGATGCAGGGTATCTGGCGCAGCAGTTTCGAGGCCTTATGTTTCCGGCTCTCCGCCAATAACTCGGGACGCACGGTTCGTCGCAACGTCTGCAATCCATCCAACTGTTGATAGAGTAGCTCGGCTCGCCGGCGTACCCCGGCATGCTCGATCTTCTGTAGCCACTCTTCCCGGTAACGCGGAGCATAGACCTGGGTCCCGGCACAAGGAATGCTCCAGCCGCGGTACAGAGCTTTGATCCGGTTCATCACTCGATTCAGATCTTGGCTGATGGTCTGATAACTGCGCCCCAGTTCGCGCAGCGTCCGCAGCCCGTGTTCCCCGTGGTAGACCGGCCGCAGCATTCCCGTGCGCAACAAGTCGGCCAGCTTGCGCGCATCGATCTTGTCGCTCTTGTTGCCTTCCTTTAATAAGGCATTGCGCCGCGGATCGCAGACCAGCACTTGTGCCGCCTGGGGTTGCAGCAGATCGTACAGCCAAGCTGCCCAGGTCCCTTCTTCCCAGGTCACATGCAACTCGCCCCGCAGACCGTGGATGAACTGCAGAATGCTGCTGGCTTTGGTTTCCACGATCGACTCCATCACCAGCTTGCCACTGCCGTTCAGCACCGCGATAACGGTCGCTTCCTTGTGCACGTCCATGCCGATATACTTGATGTCGCGACTCATTTAGTTGCCTCCTTGGGGGAAAGATCATTCGCATCCAACGGAGTCTTTCCCTCAAGGTACAGTGCCATTCTTTAGGAGTTCTTTCTAGCTTCCTTCTGCTGTCCTCGACTGCTCGACTCGATATTCACCAGGCCGCTCTCTCATAATGCATCGCCATTACACTCATCCTCCGGTCAATGAGGTCAATGAGCGTTAACGCGCTCGTAAACTGGCGGTGACCGACGTCACTGACACCCATTGTGCCCCCCGCGAGAATAATTTCGCAGACGCCCGCCTCCCCGAGAGCACTTCCCGCCATGCGGGACGCAGCACCCCCTGAGGCGAACGCTCTCATGCGTCTCTCGGTACCTCATCCGAGAGATTGCCCGCCGGAGAGACAACCATGTGCGAATTCTGCTTGAAACATGGGGAAGGCAAGAAGTGGTATCTGGAGGCGAGAAACTACTCCGAGGATCTCGCGAGCGACATCAAACGCCGCGAAATGGTCAAGGATTTTTTCGAGCACCAGGACGCCATACCCCAATTCGTTGCCAAGGCCGACCGGCTGCAGACTCTTCCCAAATTCGTGCGTGACTGGTTCGTTTACCTCATCACCCGCAAGCAGAAGAAGATCCACTACGGACAGGTGGTGCCGATGGAGGACGTCGAAAAGATTTTTAACCTGACGAACTCCATCGTGCGCGTCGCGTGCTATTGCCGCTATAACACCATCGGCAAGGAAAGGCGCTACTGCTACGGAATCAGCCTCTCGCCCGAGACCGGGATCGCCGAGATCGTGAAAGGCCTCGGCGACAGTTTTCTGGCCGGCCCGTATACTGTCGGACTCGAGAACCTCACGCGCGAACAGGCCCTCGAGTCATTCCGCAGGCACGAACGCGAAGGTCTCTGCCATACCGTCTGGACATTTCAGACCCCGTTCATCGGTGGCCTCTGCAATTGCGACCGCTCCGATTGTTGGGCGATGCGCTTCACCCTGTCGCACGGCATCCCCGTCATGTTTCGCGCGGAATACGTCGGACAGATTGAACCCGACGCCTGCAACGGATGCCGCGAATGCATCCGGCAATGCCAGTTTGGAGCTCTGACCTGGAGCGCCTCGAACAAAAAAGCGGTCATCGATCAGCGCTGTTGCTACGGTTGTGGCATCTGCAGAGCAGTCTGCAAAGAGAAGGCCATCACCCTGGTCGCGCGGACAGAGTGCCCCGTCGCTGCCAACCTCTGGTAACAATCCGTCAGACCGAAACTGCGAAACACCCAACGAGATAGCCCCTCCGGCCAAGCCACTGAAGTTGGCAATCCTCGAATTGGCAGAATGACGGTCTCGCGGAGAAGAGAACCGCATCTCGGAAGCTAAAGAGCTGAAAGCTCCTCCTGCTACACTCCCTGCATGCAGGTGAAGATTCTCGGTTCGGCGGCTGGTGGAGCATTTCCGCAATGGAACTGCGCCTGTCCGAACTGCCGCGCGGTTCGTGCCGGAACGTTTCAGGGCAAGGCTCGAAGGCAAACACAGGTTGCGATCAGCGCGGACTCTCGGTCTTGGTTTCTCCTTGGAGCTTCTCCAGACCTTCGCGCGCAAATCGAATCGACTCCCGAACTTTATCCCCGCGAAGGATTGCGTCAGTCTCCCATCGCCGGAGTTGTTCTGCTGAACGCCGATATCGACCACGTTCTCGGACTGCTGCTCATGCGCGAACTGCAACCTATTCGCGTGTATGGGACCGACTCGATTCGCCAGATTGTGATGGAAGACAACTCCATGTTCGCCATGCTGCAGCGCGTTCCCGAGCAGGTGTCGTGGAACGTCTTCCACCCAGGTGCGACTTTCACCTTGTGCAATTCCGCTGGACAGGATTCCGGTATCCATTGCCGCGCAATCTCGCTGGCCAATCACTTCCCGGCTTATGTTTCATCGCAGCGGCGGTCGCAACTGAGTCCGAACGAAGCGTCGTTAGGATTGATCATCGACTCGCCTTCCGGAAAGCGCCTTGCCTACATGCCTGCCGTTCCGCAGATCACCTCGGAACTGCTCGCCGAGTTCGATTCCGCGGACATACTGCTCTTTGATGGAACCTTCTGGAGCGATGACGAACTGATCGGCATTCAGGGTTCGGGACAGACTGCTCACGAGATGGGACACGTTCCTCTTTCGTCACCCGACGGAAGCCTGGCGCGGTTGGCGCAAGTGAAGCGCCCACGTAGAATCTATATACACATCAACAACACCAATCCCGTGTTGAATGAAGCTGGCGCCGAACATCGCCAGATGCGCGATGCAGGCTGGGAACTCGCGGAGGATGGATGGCAGTTCGACCTATAGAAGTCGCAACCCCCGAGAATGCGCTCCTTTCGTTTGACTCGCTGCGCGCGCAACTGCGGCGCGTCGGGGAAGAACGCTACCACCATCAGCACCCGTTCCACCTGATGATGCACGAAGGCCGCCTCAGCCGCGGGCAACTGCAGGCTTGGGCCCTCAACCGCTACTACTACCAGGCCATCATCCCGATTAAAGACTCGATCATTCTGTCGCGCGGACCAGATCCGGCATTCCGCCGCGCCTGGCGCAAGCGCGTCATCGATCATGATGGCGACGCGCAGAGCGAAGGCGGCATCAGGCGCTGGCTGAAACTGGCCGAAGCCGCAGGTCTGAATGCGGAGCAGGTGCAGGCCGGAACCGGAATTCTGCCGGCAACGCGCTTTGCGGTAAACGAATATCTCAACATCGTCCGCAACCGCAGCCTGCTTGAAGCAGTGGCGTCGTCTCTGACCGAGTTGTTCTCGCGTGACCTGATCTCGCTCCGGATGGAGAAGCTCCGGCAGCATTATCCGTGGCTCTCCGGGGGTCTCGACTACTTCGAAGCGCGGCTGACCCAAGCGCCGGAAGATGCGAAGTTCGCTATCAACTACGTGTACGAGAACGCGCACACGCGCGCCGAGCAGGAACTCGCCATTCAGGCTCTCCGCGACAAGTGCGACATTCTCTGGGCGCAACTCGACGCGCTCTATTTCGCCTACGTGCAGCCGGGATGGCCTCCGCCGGGCGCATTCCGGATCGAGGGCCTATAGAGATGGCTGCTCCTGCAGACACGAGCCAACCGAGACTGGCGGCAGGCTGCCGCTGGGGCGGCAGCGAAGAGGATCGAGTCATCCTCTTCCCCGAAGGCGCCATTAAGCTGCAAGGGACGGGGCGGCAGGTGCTCGAGCGCTGCGACGGCCAGCGCACCTTCGCAGAAATTATTGCGGAGTTGCGGAAAGAATTTGGCAAAACCGATCCGGAGAAGATCCGCGCCGATATCGGGATGTTTCTGGAGCAACTACAGAAGAAACGAATCGTGGACTATTGAGCCATTGCGTGATTGAGTCATTGAGTCATTCGAAAATCACTCTATCGCCCGATCGCTCAATCCCAATGACCGGAATGGCCGAATCGCTGAATGCTTTCTAATCCTCTTGCGCTGATTGCCGAAGTTACGCATCGTTGCCCGCTGCATTGCGTGTATTGCTCGAATCCGTTGCAGCTTGCGGGAACTGAGTCGGAACTTTCTACTGCCGAGTGGACCAGCGTCTTCCAGCAGGCTGGCAAGCTGGGAATGCTACACGCACACTTCACGGGCGGAGAACCTCTGGCGCGAGCGGATCTGAATGAACTCATTGCCGCGGCGCGCGCTGCGGGACTTTATACCAACCTGATTACCTCCGGAATTGGATTGAACAACGATCGATTGCAGGCGCTGGTGGACGCTGGGCTAGATCACATCCAGATCAGCTTTCAGGATTCGCGCGAGGAAGCGGCGAACTGGATTGCCGGAGCGAAGGCGCACGCGCACAAGATCGAACTCTCACGCGCCATTAAAAAGCAGAAGATTGCCTTCACTGTGAATCTAGTGGTGCATCGGCAGAATCTGGATCATCTCGAGGAGATGATCGGGTTCATCGAGCAGTTGAATCCTGAGCGCGTGGAGATCGCGCATACGCAATATTACGGATGGGCTCTCGCCAATCGCGCAGCCCTGATGCCGACACGCGAGCAGCTTGAGAAAGCGGTTGCGATCATCGGTAAAGCCGAAAAGCGGCTGTCTGGACGCATGCGCATCGATTCCGTCGTCCCTGACTACTACGCGCGGTATCCGAAGGCCTGCATGGGAGGCTGGGGACGACGATTGATGCTCATCAATCCGTCCGGGAAGGCGCTGCCGTGTCATGCGGCAGAAATCCTGCCAGGATTGTTGTTCGAGAACGTGCGCGAGAAGTCGCTCGTATGGATCTGGCAGGAGTCCGATTCGTTTCGTCGCTTCCGTGGAGAGGACTGGATGCCGGAACCGTGTCGCAACTGCGAGCGCCGTACAGAAGACTTCGGTGGGTGCCGCTGCCAGGCTTTCTTGCTGGCCGGAGATGCAAACGTTACGGATCCGGCGTGCTCGCTCGCTCCGACACACAATCTGGTCGAAGCTGCGGTCGAGGCTGCGAACTCTTCGGCCGGGACTGCGAAGCCTATGTCAGGAACGTTTGTGCAGCTGCAGAAGCAGGCCGAGGAGTTTTGGAGCTATCGCACGAATCCGGAATGAGCGGGAAGTCAGAACTAAGAAAGCAGACGTTTGAGATTGCAGATTTCAGATTGATGATTTCAGATTTAAGAACTCTGCGTACGCGAGCATGTTGATGCAAACCTGCAATCTAAAATCTTAGTTCTGCAATCTCCAATCTGCAATTTCGCATTACCAGCGCAGGCCTACTGTGATTGGGCGGAAATCTGTGGTGATGCCGTTGTGCTTGCCGTGTACGTAGCGGAATTCGGCGTACAGTTCGAATTTCGGAGTGAGCTTGCGGGTGATACCTCCGCCGAAGTTGTAGCCTAATTCGTTCTGGCTGGCGTGCGCGAAGTTTCCGTTGATTGGCAGACTGTTGTTGAAACAGTGTCCCCACCACAGGAAGAAGTTGTTGCAGGCCGAGCCGGGAATTGCACTGGAGTTGTCGAGCTTGCCGGACCGATGCAGGAAGGTCCCACCACCCAGCACGTATCCTCCCCAGTTCTTGGTGACGGGAATGTTGATGATGGGATCGAGCATAAGCGTGTAGGCGTGATCATTGGCGCTGGTGGCTTGCGCGGCCTGCAGAGCGGAAGTGCGCAAGGGCAGGTTGTCGAACTGGAAGTCGAGGCGAAGTCCGAGATAGCTGTTCGCGTTGCGCGCGACGCCGATTGCGCCAATGCCTCCACCGCCGCGAACGAAATTCTGGGTATTGCCGTTGGTGAGACTGGCTCCGCCGCCTGCGTTGAAAGTCCACTTGTTGTACGGGTGAGCTTTAGCTTTCTTGTGAAGAGGACTGACCTCTTCGGTTTCCTGGCTACTGCTGGATTGCTGGTCGGCTTGCGGCTGTTGTTGAGATTGCTGTGCAGCAGGATCCTGCGTGGGGGTTTGTTGAGCGTGGACAGAAGGGACCCCCGCCAAAGCTGTCAGCAGAATCGACTGCAGGACGAAGCTAAAGCTGGAAATCCTGGCGAACTTTGGAATCATTCATTCTCCTCCCGCTGCCGGGCGTTCGGACCGCAGCGCTCGAAAAAGCGAGAGGCGCCTGGAAAAGAGCGTGTCCGCGATGCTCCCGCCGAAATGCGTTCGCAGCAGGCAGGCACCATATTATCAACTTTGATGCGAACTTGGCCTGCGATGGTGCCCGGACGCAACGGCATAAACCACTAAGAACACAAAGGTACACGAAGGAAAGCGACGTTTTGAGTTTCCGGGATGCGCGGTTGGCACGTATGATAATGAATTCCATTTCATAGAGAGCGAGACTTGGCCAAGGCAATACCAGCATCGAGCACCAGTGCAACTCCAGTCCGGGAGCGCGGAGCTGTGTGCCGCGTTGCACTGATTGGCTTTGGGACCGTGGGACGCGCGGTGGCAAAGATTCTTTGCGAGACCAAGCGGCAGTCGCTGCAGCTTACGCACATTTGCAACCGGAATGTTGCGCGCAAGAAGCAGGATTGGGTGCCGAAAGAAGTAGTGTGGACCGAGGACGTGGAATCGGTGTTGAAGTCGGATGCGGACATCATCATCGAATTGATCGGCGGGCTGAATCCGGCGGAGCAGATTGTGCGCGGGGCGCTCGAAGCCGGGAAATCCGTGGTGACAGCGAACAAGCAGTTGATCGCGCGGCATGGGCCGGATCTGCTGCAACTGGCGGCGCAGCATGGATGCCAGCTCGAATTCGGCGCGTCGGTTGCGGGAGGCGTTCCGGTGTTGCCGTCGCTGCGCACGGGATTGTGCGGAGACCGGTTGCACGGCATCTCGGGAATTCTCAATGGCACGTGCAACTACATCCTGAGCCGGATTGAGACGGCGCGGATTCCGTTCAGCGAGGCGCTGGAAGAGGCACAGGCGCGCGGGTATGCGGAGGCGGATGCTTCCGAAGATCTGGATGGCGGCGATGCACGGGCGAAGCTGGCGATCCTGGCACTGGCAGGATTGCATACGCGGGTCACGCCGGAGTCGGTGCGGGCGCGGACGATTCGTCCTCTGGATGCGGTGGATTTCGATTATGCGGCGGAGTTGGGCTGTACGATCCGGCAGATCTCGCGGGCTGACGTGAAGGATGGCACGCTGTTTGCTGATGTGGGGCCGTGCTTGGTTCCGACGGATTCTCCCTTTGGGCGCGTGCAGCGGAATCTGAACCTTGTGCTTACCTCGGGGCAGTACGGTGGGGACATGGCTTTCCTCGGGGCTGGTGCTGGAGGGGATCCGACGGCCGTCGCCGTCGTGTCGGACGTCATGTTTGTGGCGCAGGGGATTGCTCGTGGCGAGAGAGACGTAGCCAGCTACGTCTCTGCGGCTGGCGTCAGCGCTGATTTTTTGACGCCGTGGTATTTACGGTTTTTTGTTCGGGATCAGCCGGGGATTGTGGCGCGGCTGGCGCAGATCCTGGCGGATCATCATTTGAATATTGATTCGCTTTTGCAGAAGCCGGGGTTCGATAAGAATTCACTGCCGTTTGTGATTACGCTCGAGCCGTGTCGGGATTCGATGCTGCATCCGGCACTGGAGAAGATGGCGGGGCTGGAGTTCATGTTGCGGCCTTGTTTGTGCTTGCCGATTTTGCGGTAAGGAACCCGCCGTCGGTCGTTGGTCGTTAGTCCTTTTCTTCTTTTTCTGTTATTGGTTCCCCGATACAGCGGCTTTTGCGTTGGGTATGGCGGCGGGACGCCGGCGCTACGAAAGAAAATCGCCGGGCGCTTTCTGCGTCCGGCGATTGCTTTTCTCGATCTCGGTTAGTTCCAGAAAGGGTTCTTCAAACCTGCCGGGGCCAAGGCGCTGTCGGACTTGGTTTCGGTGCCCGATTCATCCGAGATTTTCTCGTCGATGAAGCGGGAAGGAACCGGCTTCGCTTCTTCATTCTTCTTACCTGGAGATGGGATAAATGGGACCTGTGAGTTCATGAGAAACTCCTTCGACTATGATCTAAGGGCTATTAAACACCTTCGAGGGGCTTTGGGAGACGCAATAATTTTGATGGGAGCTATCAAAAAAATTGCGGGGCGTTCGCGGGCAAGCCAAGGCTTTCACCACCAAGGGCACTAAGGTTCACTAAGGACTTCTTCGGGATATATGCTGTTGATCGAGGCCGGCTTTATCCACAGGACAAATGCATGAAATATCGAAAGCTGGGACGGACTGGATTTGAGGTTGGCGAGATCGGGTATGGACTTTGGGGGATGAGCGGGTGGAGCGGGTCGGATGATTCCGAGTCGCTGAGCTCGATGCAGCTCGCGACTGATCTGGGATGCAACTTCTTCGACACGGCCTGGGCTTATGGCGACGGGAAGAGTGATGGGTTGCTGGGCGAGATCAAGCAGCGGAATTCGGGAAAGCGGTTGTATGCGGCGTCGAAGATTCCTCCAGCGAACCTGCAGTGGCCGGCGCTGGCGTCCTATAAGTACCGCGACGTGTTTTCGGCCGAGCATGTGTTCAAGTATGCCGACCTTATCCGGAAGCAGCTTCGGGTGGATACGATTGATGTCCTGCAATTTCACGTGTGGTCGGATACCTGGACCGATGAGCCGGAATTTCGCTCGACGGTGGAGAAGTTGAAGCGCGATGGAATCATCCGATTCTTCGGGCTGAGCATCAATCGTTGGGAGCCGGAGAACGGGATCAAGGCGCTGCGGACAGGGCTCGTGGATGCGGTGCAGGTGATCTACAACATCTTCGATCAGGCGCCGGAGGATGAACTCTTCCCTGTTTGCCAAGAACTGAATATTGGCGTGATCGCCCGCGTTCCGCTGGATGAGGGCAGCCTCGGCGGGAAGATGACGCTGGAAACACGTTTTCCTGCGGGGGACTGGCGTGCGGGATATTTTGGTCCGGAGAACCTGGCGAACACGATCCAGCGCGTAGAGGAGTTGAAAAAGGTTGTGCCGCGCGGGATGACGCTGCCGGAGATGGCATTCCGGTTCATCCTGTCGAATCCGGCGGTGAGCACCACGATTCCGGGGATGCGGAAGCGGCGAAACGTCGAGGAGAACATCGCGACCAGCGATGCTGGGCCGCTCGAGAAGAGTCTGCTGGCGGAGTTGAAGAAGTATCGGTGGGACCGGCGGCCGACGCGGTGGTCGGATTAGCGGTCGTCAGTCGTCAGTTATCAGTAGCCCCGGATCCGGAGGCCCCTGCCCGGATCCCGACGGACCGCGAGCACTGAGCGCCGAGTACTGACGACTGACTACTGATAACTGATTGCGTTCTTGGGCTACGATGACTGGTATTAGCTTCTTTCTGCACAATGCTTTCCTGTGCATCGGAGCTGTTTTGTCTTATGCGTTGAGCGGATGGATAACGGGTGTCGCTCTAACGCTCTGCTTCAACTTCATTGCACGCAAGACAGGCGGGATGGACGCAACGTTTGTGACTGTGGCTGAAGATGCTTCCGCGTCCCCGCTAAAGTTCCGGGATTGAAGCCATCAGGCGCTACCGTTCATCGAGGGGTTTTGAGTATAACGGGGATTTTTCACCAACCCACGCCCTAATTTCCGTCAGGGCATTTGCTAGGAGTAGGTGGCGGTGGTGGCGGCGGCAGTTGGAATAGCGACGTTTTCAACTGCGCAGTTGGAAGCTCGTAGAGGACGCCGACCCTCAACCAGCAATACAACGCGAGCGCAGCTACCGGAATGCCGATCAGCAAAGAGACTGCAAGCTTCCTCGAAGGTAGATGAATCGGCTCGATTGCCTTCCGGGCTATGAAGAACCTTCCCATCGGCAGCGCCAATCCCACGACCATGATCAAAAACATCAGGATCGACCTGACCATCTGTGTGGTCATTCCCGGTCCTGAAATCGCATCGAAAAAGAACTCAGGGAACGTAAGCATGAGTTCCCCACGTGCCAGCGCTCCAACAAGGGGACGGATGAAAACTGGAAACGCCCAGAACCACACGATGACAAACATCACGCACCACGCAAGGCGAGAGCGCTTCGCATAGCCCGCCCATACAACAATTAGCCCGATGAGAATAATTGCCAAGGACGCAACCCCGAAACGGTGGTCCGCATAGGATGCTTCCTGAAAGCCTATATCGAATCGCGCCACCGCAGCGGGGTCACTCGCAGCACCGTAATACCACAGCGCTGGATGGACGAAGAAAAGAAGAGCAATCGTATGAAAAATGCTGGAGACAAGAACCGAATCGGGCGCAACTCTCACGGCAGTCCTCCAAAGAAGGTGCCCACGAGACCACTTTCTACTCCAAGATGCGACGATTTGCTAGTCAGACTGATGAAATCAGGCCATAGTGCTCATTGACCCGTCTACACAGTTTTCAGGCGCTTTTTTCGTCCCCCGCCGGCAGCCGTCCGGCTGGTAGGTGCTTCGACAGCGATTCGAAGCTAATGAACGGGCGCTGGGGCGGCTTAGTGACACTTTGCAGGGACTGAAGCCCATTTAATCGCACTTTACGCGACGCTAAAGCGCCGCTCTTCCATGGTGCCACCGGCCCTTTTGGGCTACGATGGCTGGTAGTAGCTTCTTTCTGCACGATACCCTCACTTCCTAATCGGTCATTGCTTTTCCTCCCTGACCGATCTGTCTGGGGAACAACTTCAAGGTGAGGGATTCTGTGTTCAAGACAGTCGCGCTTGTCCTTCTCAGTATCACAACCATCATTGTGCCGGGTTTTGCGCAGAATCCTCGGGGATCGCTGCGCGGGGCTGTGCAGGATGCGAGTGGGGCGCGGATTCCTTCGGCAAAAGTGACCGTGCAGTCGGCGGATGCTGCGATGGTGCGGGAGGCCCAGAGCGAAGACAGGGGTGAGTTCCGGGTGGACGATCTGGCCCCCGGGAAGTATCAGGTGATGGTGACGGCCGCGGGATTCGCGGAGGCGCGAGCAAGCGTTTCCATTCTGGTGAGTTCGGTTCGAGAAGTCACGGTGACGTTGACGCCGGTGGGGGCAAGGGAGAGTGTGAATGTGAAGCGGACAAGCATCGTCGATCACGACGCAACCGATTGACCTGGTGAGCGTGGTGCATCAGGGGATTGTCAGCAATCAAGATCTCCAAACGTTGCCGCTGGCGAATCGGAGTTTCGCAAACATTGCGTACCTGGTGCCGGGGACAGAGCCGGTAGAACCGTCGGATCCGACGAAGGCGCGGATTACGGCGGTTTCGAGCGGAGGAAGTTCGGCGCTGAACAATGAGATGTCGGTGGACGGCGGGGACAACTCCGATGACTGGATTGGAGGATTCCTGCAGAATTTTTCGCCGGACGCGATCCAGGAATTTGCGTTGCGGACGGCGCAGGAAGATGCGGATACGGGAGCGACGACGGCCGGGTCGGTGGTCATTACAACCAAGCGGGGGAGCAACGACTGGCATGGGACGGGGGCATTTTACGACCGGACGGCGGGGCTGAATGCGCGGTTTCCGATTGAGAATCCGGCGCAGAGTTGTGACGCTTCGGGGTGCGTGAATAATCCGAAGCAGCCGTTTTCGCGGCAGAACTATGTCGGGACACTGGGTGGGCCAATTGCACGGGATAAGGTGTGGTTCTTTGCGTCGTTCGAATATGTGCACGAGAACGCGAGCATCGCGTACAGCCCGGCTAACACGACGGAGTTCCAGGCTCTATCGCTGCTTGCTTCGGATGGGCTAATTCCGGAAGTACCGTCGATTGCCGTTCCATCGAGCGTTCCGATTCCCTTTCGCGATTACCTTGGGTCGGTGCGGCTTGACTGGGCGCAGTCGCAAAAGTCGCAGTGGTTCTTGCGCGTGTCGCAAGACAGTTATCTGACGCGGAACAATCTGGTACAGCAGGCTACGCTGCCTTCAACCGGACTGACCACGCACAACAACTATTGGAACAGTGTGGTGAGCAATACGTACGCGTTCAGTCCGACGTGGGTGGGGACGTTTGTGTTCGATACGAGCACGCTGCATCTGACACAGCAGCGGAATTCGACGTTGGGATTTGCGCTGGCGTTTCCCTTCAGCGCGACATCGCTGACTGTATCCGGGTTCGAGACGTACGGGGACAATCAGTTTGCGACTCCAATTACGTTCTTTCCCTCGCTGAGGAATCAGGAGAAATATCAATTTCGGTATGACGTGGATCATGCGACGGGAGATCATTCGTTCAAGGTCGGCGTGAATTTCATACATGAGCCGGTGCTGGGCGGGGCTTTTCCGGGGAATCAGGAGACGCTGTACTCGTTTCCGGAGGATCCGACGTTCTATGTGGCGAACCCGGGGCAGTTTCCGATCGACTACGCGGCCGGAGCGTCGACGACTCCGGCGAGTGATGGGCGGTTCTCGCAGAATGTGCAACGGCTGGCACTGTATGCGCAGGATTCGTGGCGGGTGTCGCGGCATCTGACATTCAATTACGGATTGCGCTGGCAGACGACGTTTGGATTGTTTGCGGCTTCGGGGCGAAGCCAGTTGGAGAATCCGGCATATCTGACGTTGCAGGCATTGGGAGTTCCGCTGGTCAATGGCGCGCCACATGATTACCGGCGGCAATTCGGGCCGCGATTGGGGATTGCGTATTCTCCGGGGGATAGTGGGAAGACTGTGTTCCGCGCGGGATTTGGAATGTTCTACAACGATCTGGCGCAGAACGGGTGGGCTCCGGCGTTTCAGGCGGTGAATAATTCGTCGGCGGGCATGTGCTGCTTGAATCCGGGAGATCCGGGCGCGTTGATCGATCCGCACTACAAGACACCGTATGCGATCCACGCTACCGCTGGCGTGCAGCACGCGCTCAACTCGCACTGGGTCGTGAGTGCCAATTACACGCATGAGCAGGGGAACCATGGGTACCGCGGATACAGCTTTACTCCGGGGGTGAACATCGATGCGAATGCGCCGAGCTTGTCGCTGTTCAAGTCGGACAACCGATCGAGCTATGACGCTCTGATGTTGGTGGCGCAGGGGAATGTGAACCGGCGATTCAATCTTGATTGCGCACTACACGCTCTCGAGTGCGAAGACCTGGGGATGCCTGCTGGGAGAGCTTTGGGATTATGTGAATGGCGTGTGCGATCCGCTGAATCCGTTTGCGGCTGGGGATTACGGGCCGTCCGGGGAAGATGTGAAGAACCGGTTTGTGCTGGCGGGGACGCTGCATCTGCCGGGCGGAGTAGAGGTGACGACGATGACGCAGGCGGAGGGGGCGCGTCCGATTACGTTGACGACGCCGGCGGGAGATCGGGCGTTGGTGAACGGGGTGAAGACGACGCTGGATCAGTTCCGCGGAACTCCGTTCGTTCAGGTTGATCTGCGGGTGATGCGTCCGATTCGGTTTCGCGAGCGGTGGGAGGTGATTCCGTTTGCGGAGTTCTTTAATGTGTTCAACCGGAATAATCCGGGGGCGAATTACGTGACGGATATTTCGGCGCTGCCGTGTCCGGTGGACGATCTTGCGAATGTTACGGCTGTGTATACGGGGCCTGGTTGCACGACGCTGGTGCCGGTGACGAATCTGCAGAAGCAGTTGCTCTTCCCTTCTGGAGCGCTGGGGGATTTCTTCGGGCCGGGGACTACCGTGGGGATTCCTTTTGCGGCGCAGTTGGGGGTTAGGGTGAACTTCTAGCGAAAGAGCCTCAGCGCTGAAGCTGGTAGTTGACCTGTATCTGAGTTTGGACGACAACAGGCTGTCCCTTCAGTAGGTAGGGCCTATATTTCCATTGGCGTACTGCCGATACGGCAGAGCCCGCAAGCTCAATTGGTCCGTCGATTAACTCAAGATCGGTGATGTTTCCGGTCTTGCTGATTTCGGCTTTCAGGAGGACCGTGCCTTGAATGTAGGCTCGTCGCGCGTCGTCGGGATAATGGGGGGCGACCCTTTTGATCAAAAGGCCTGAGATCACTCCGCTGGAGACTCTCGCTGTCAGCGGCCGGTCCGAGCCGGGCTCTGAAGCCGAACCTTCTGGTGCGGTGTCTTTCAGAGCAAGGGATGGCGCCATTTCTGTTGCGGTCCGCGGAGGCGCCGGTGTGATCGAATTGAGAGTAGCCAGGATCTCGTCCATCCCTTTTTCGTTCGGAGCCCCTGCATTCCAGATCAACAAGCGATTGTTGGCGACGGTACAGACGGTGGAATGGCGTCGTCCCCAAGGTCCATGAGCCATATTGACGCGAAAGTAGTCGCGCCCTGCAGCGGAAAATTGGAGAACTCCACCCTCGGGTCTCTCCTTCGTATCCTGAGAACGGGCGATCATCGCTTCGAGACTTTTTTTGCAGTCGTTTGCCGGCTGCCGGTAACCGAACAGAGTAAAGAGAGGGTTGCTCACCGAGATGTCGGATTTAGGGACATAAACCGCGGCTAGCAGGACGTCGAAATTTGGCGATGAATTCGCCGATTCTGTTTTCTTACGCACCAATTCAGTGGCTCGGACCCATTCGTTCGAGAGGGGGTAAACCAGACCGAAATCAGCGAGCGATGGCTCCGCTGGCTGGGGTGGATTGGGGGCAGTCTGGGACTCGGCCATGATCGCGAGAGAAACAAGCAAGCACATACCGATAGTTCGTATCATCCAAAAATCTCCGATGGGTTAACAGGGGGAAATCGCGAGCGATTTTAGCCTACACCCCGAAATCGTTAAGCAGAAAAAGCTTTCACCCCAGAGGAGACAGAGAAGCCACAGAGCCTCCACCACCCGGGACCCACAGGGGGAAATCAATGCATCAGCCACTCTGTGGCGGTGTGGACTTTTAGCAGGAGATGGCTGTAGGTGAAGGTGAACAGTGTGAGGGTGGCCAGGCCGGCGGCGAGTCCGTAGGCTGGCGATCGGTGCGAAGAGACGCGACGATCCTCGTTCCACGAGATCAGGCGTTCCACGCGGGCGTTGACCATTGAGGCAGGGCTGTGCACCAGGGCTGCGGTGAGGTTGGCCGGGGCTTCTGCCGGGCTTCTGCCGGGGCTTCTGCCGGGGCTACGCGCGAGAGCTTGATGAGCGCGGCGGCGAGATCGAGCGCTTCTGCTTGGCTGGCGACGGCGGCATCGTCGGCGGACATTTCTGTGGCTTGGAGCCAAGCTAGCTCTAGGCCGCGCATCCCGGGGAACGGGACGAAACGCAGAAAAAGCTTCTTGAGATTATCCCGGCGGCGCACGTGCGCCACTTCATGATTCAAGGCCGCGCCGAGTTCGTTCTCATTCAGAAGAAATTCCGTGGTGGCGGAAACCAGAATCCTGGGACGAAGGATGCCTGCCGCGGTCATCGCCGGGACGTTGCGGCGAATGCGGAGAACGGGCACGGAAGCGCTGGACCTGGCCGGCTCGGCTTCGCGGGTCCAATCGGAGACGGTGCGGGAGGCGCGAATCATCGCGATCACGGCATTGCAAAGTCCGGCAACGCCGAGGATGGCGCCGACGATTCCGAGTGCGAGCGGAGCTTCCATGGGCTCGTTGACGGCCCTGGGCTCCAGCAGAAGAAATGATGGCACGGTAAAGGCTGCGGTGATGACGGCAGCGGTGACCAACGGAAACATTCGGAAGGCGAAGAGAAAGGTGGAGACGCGGTGGACCGGGTAGTGCTGCGTCAAGCCGTACATCGTGCGCCACGTGAGGGCGACCGCGAGCGATAGCATGCCGTAGATCACGACGAAAACGGAGAAGGAGACGGCGAGGCCGCGGAGGGCGAACATTCAGTTCTTGTCCTTCGGCTGCGATCCGTTGGCGGCGGTGCGGAGTTCGGCGCGCTTGGCCTCGACGGCATCGTGAAGGCGATCGAGTAACTGGGCGTCCTTCTCGGTGACGATTTCGACGAGATAGGACAGCGGCAGCGACGATGCGGGGCTAGCGTTGAGCATCTGGCGGAAAGCTTCTCCGGCGGCATCGAGATGGAGTTCCTCGCGAGTGAAGCGCGGAGTGTAGCGGAAGGCGCGTCCCTCAGCCTCTCTGGAGAGGAGATTCTTTTTGAACAGGCGGTCGAGGGTGGTCATCACCGTGGTGTAGGCCAGGTCGGGGCAGACATCGTCGAGCAATTCGCGAACCGTGCCGTTGCCGCGCTGCCAGAGGGTTTCGAGCAGGCGCTCCTCAAGGGGGCCGAGCTCGGAAGAAGTGGTGCGGAAGTGAAAAGTGCGTTTCATAGTAAAGAGAGAATTCTAGCTGAGCGGGGGGCTGGGGGCCAGAACGAAGTGAGGGAGGGCGGATTGCGGATTTAGTGGCGGCCCCGGAGGGGCTCGAACCCCCAACCCTCGGTTCCGAAGACCGATGCTCTATCCAATTGAGCTACGGGGCCAGTGAGATTGCAGATTTTCGATTTCAGATTGCAGATTGTTCGTGCTTTCCGATTTCGATCTGAAATCTGCCGGTGTTTGCTGTCGAGCCTTGCTCGACTGGACAGCCGAGGCGGCTGTCCCCACATAAGCCAAAACTATCCGATCAAAAGAAAATGGGGTGGGAAACGGGAATCGAACCCGCAACCGTCGGAGCCACAGTCCGGTGCTCTGCCAGTTGAGCTATTCCCACCGCAGGATTTTTATTATAACAGCGGTTCCGGTTGCAGGGTGTCGCAGGCAGGCGTGTGGAAGTCGCATTCCATGCTTGTGGAGAGGCTTGCGGCGGCGGGATTCCTTGCGTCCTCTCCGCGATGCGCGCGTCTGCGGACGTTCGGAATGACAACGCTTACACCGCTTTCATTAGAGGTGGGGAAGGTCGCCTAGCCGCGGCCCACGCCTACGTATTCGAAGCCTAAGGCACGGAGGCGGGTGGCATCGAGAAGGTTCTTCGTATCGACGATCACAGGCTGCTTGAGCAGGTGCTTGATCTTGTCGAAGTCGAGGGCGCGGAACTCGGGCCATCCGGTGCCGACTACCAGAGCGTCGGAGCCTTCGGCGGCGGCGTAGGCGGAATCGCAATATCGGACGGAGCCGTTGAGATGCGTCTTCGCTTCGGGGATCGCCACGGGATCGTAGGCGCGCACGTGCGCGCCCTTCGAGACGAGAGATTCGGCTAAGCGCAACGAGGAGGATCCGGCGACAGAGTTGGTATTGGGCTTGAAGGCCAGGCCCAGGATTCCGACTTCTTTATTCTCGACGGAGTTCAATGCATGCGAAATCTTCTCGACCAGGCGCTCTGCGAGGTAATGATTCACGTCGCGTGCGGCGCTCAGCACCTTCAGCGACACGCCATTGGCCTGCGCGAGTTGAACGAGGGAATCCATGTCGGACTCGGCGAAGACTCCGCCCATGCCGGCTCCAGGCTGGAGGCAACGCGGCGCGATCTTCTTGTCGAGTCCAAGGGCGAGCGCGAGATTGACAGCGTCGGCATTGACGCGTTCGCAGAGTGCGGCAACTTCGTTGATGAACGAGATTTTTGTGGCGACGAAAGCGGTGGCCGCTTCGCGAACCAATTCCGCGGTGGAGTTGTTGGTGACGATGACGGGAACTCCGCGCATGACCAGCGGATGGTAGATCTGCTTGAGCATTTGCACGGCTTCGTTCGAGGAGGATCCCAGGATAAGGCGATCGGGCCAGTTGAAATCCTCGACAGCACAGCCATCGGTGAAGAACATGGGCTGCGAAACGATGGTCGCTTGAAGATTGACGTCCTTCAGAGTCTTTTCCAGAGCGATTGCGGTACCGACGGGAACCGGAGTGACCACGGTCAGGATCGGAGGCTTCGGAGCCAGCCGAGCGATGCGCAGGACGATGTCACTCAGGTTGTCGGACTTATCTTCGGCCAGAAAAATCATGCCCGTTTTGCGGGCGAAGGATTCGATATCGGTGGAGTAGGCCAGGCGTCCGGCGCGAACGTTGCGGCGGATGATTTCCTTGAGGTTCTTTTCGAAGAACGGGATATTGCCCTGGGCCATTTCGACCATGCGGGTGCGGTCAGGATGGCAGCAGGAGACCGGCGTACCGAAATCCGCCAGGCAGGCTGAAATGACTGTCCCCAGATAGCCCGAACCGTAAACCCCGATCTGCATGTGCGCTCCCGTCTAATGGCGGAAATCTCGTGAAAAGCGGCGTCTGGCGGGGGAAGCCGGATGCGTGCCTACTCTTTATCTACAGGGGCCGAGGGGCCATTTCAACGCACGGGAGGGAGATGTACCTAGGACCATGCGGATGCGACGAGAGTAATGACGAACAGTAACCTCGAGGCGGATTACTGGGTTCTTAGCGGGAGACGAGGCGGCGGCCGAGGACTACGGGGGCGAGATCGGTCCAGTGGTTGGGGGCGTCTTCGCGTACGAAGGTGAGCTTCTCCAGGAGAATGCGGCGGGATCCCTGGTAGTCGTGCCAGCGCTCGCGGGCCACGACAAAGGCGCTACGGGCCGAGTGTTCTTCTCCCATCTTGGCAATGGTCAGGTGAGGGATATATGGCCACTGTTCCTCGAATGCGAGGACCTGCGTGTTCAGCTCCTGGTGAAGGTCGCTCATGCGCGAGGCGTCGGCGGCGATGCCTATATAGATGGTCGGCGTCACGGGGATGAAGGTTTCGACGGCGCCGAGGGTGACGTCGAAGGGATCGTGCTCCCCACAGATACGTTCGAGAAGCTGCAGGGCCGAGGCCTCGGTCCCGTGCAAAGGACGGGGCGGCAGGATGGTGAGGTGGGCCGCGAGATGAGGGAGGTCGGGATGCAGCTCGCGGCGGAGGCTCTCGACGAACTCTCCGGCGGAATTGCGCAGATACGCGACCAGCGCATAACGGGGCTTCTGCATACCTGGAGAAAAATTATACCGCGAGGGGAAAAGGGCGTGGGGCAGAGTGGCGGTTGGGGTGGGGGAGAAGCATGGATTGTGGGGCGAGGCGGGTGACGGGTGGTTCGTCATTTATAATCAGGAAGTCACACGAAAGTCGGGGCGTAGCGCAGCCTGGTAGCGCACCTGCCTTGGGCGCAGGGGGTCGTAGGTTCAAATCCTATCGCCCCGACCAATTTCTTGTTGTCCGTTCCGAAGACATTGGTAACAGAACGTTCCGGAGACAAAGGTTACACTTTCGGCCCGAAGGGGTTCTGCAAGGGCTGCAAAGTTTTCTCCTTCCTTCAGATCGATATTGCCGAGTTCGTCCCTTAGAAGTGACCGGCCAGATGCCGTCGTCCACTACTTGGACACCGAGGGGTGGGTGCGAGTTGGAATGAGAGCCGTCCGCGCATGGGAACAGTCTGGCGCTTTTCGCGGACGAGAGTGCTGTCACAGCAAACCGGCTCTCAGCTGTGGAAAACGTGCTGGCTGAAAAGATGGGGTACGTTCCATCCGTCCCGGCGTTTCCGACTCGTCTGGGCCGGCCCCCTGATCCGGGGGATGAGCTAAAGAAGCATGACGCAAGCTGGTATTCCGCAACCGGAACGCCTCTCCTCGCAACTGAGCAGTATTGAACAGTTTTTCTTGAAGATGTGAGAGTATCTTGAAGTCCAAGGCTACTGCAGTGTGAGAGCAGTGCTGGAGGTCAACCCAGCGATGGAAAGCAATGGCAGGCTTAGTGCAGTCCAACTCAAGACTTTGACGGAGGAACTTGCATCGCTTAATAAGCAACAGGATGCGGTCCGTCAGACCGAAATTTACGTCCGTATGACCTCACAAGAGTATGAAGCCTTTGACGCCCGAACGCACCGCATCTCGCGGATTTATGCGATTTTGAGCCAGCCCGAAAACTGGGCGAACGCCTTCTTAGTGTTGAAAACCTCGCCGTTCGTCACTGCGTGACAGCCCCTTCAATAGCAGACTATGGCTAACGTTCATACTTCGCGCTACGGCGCGGATGGACTTGCCGCTGGCCAGTTCGCGTATTGACCTGTTCCCAGTTGCCCCACGCTTCTGTTCACTGACTGCTCAACCGAGGCGCGATACATGCGAGTCCATCGCCTTTAGCGCCAAGCCGCGGGCTACAGAGGTAAACTCGTTTCCGCCTCGAATTCGCTTCGCCCCAAATCGTGCTTCGAAGATTCTCCTCACGGCTGGAACAAATGAAGAGCCCCCTGTAAGAAAGACCATATCCACGTCTTGGGGAAGAACGCCGGAAGAATTAAGGAGCGAATCGACGCATCGTGCGATCTGTTCAAGCTCTTCAGAAATCCACTCCTCGAAGCATGTTCGTTCCACCATCGCGCTCAGATCCACAAACCCGTCCGAGAACTGAAATGTGGCCGCCGGGTCTTTCGACAAATCGCACTTAACTTCTTGCACGGCACGATGCAGTTGGAATCCCAGATCTTCTTTTATGAAATGAATGAGAGCTCCGATTTTCTCTGGTTCAAGCGACTGCGCGTGAACGCCCCTTAGCATGTTCAGCACGTCCCTGCCTCTCAACAGGGACAGATGATGCCAGCGCTCTAGCCTGATATAAACCCAGTTTGGAACCGTTAGGATCTTGCCCAGCGAGCGCAACTGCGATCCGGCTCCGAGATCGGGAGAAACCAGGTGCCTGATGATCTTGGCATCAAAGGAATCTCCTGCTATGCCTACTCCCGCGTTGCCCACGATGTCGCTGGGGACTCTGCCTCCTCGACGGACGGTAGGGCCAACGTGAACCAATGAGAAGTCGCTCGTACCGCCACCGAAATCCCCAATGAGGATGAGTTCGTCATGGTCAAGCGTGGACTCATAATAGTGAGCAGCTGCCACCGGCTCCATCTCGAACTGTACGGACTCATAGCCAGCTGAATCAAAAGCCAACCGCAGTCGGCCCTCCGCATAACGGTCATCTTCCTGGTTCTCTGCCCCCACAAAATGAACCGGCCTTCCAACTACTGCCGAGGTGATTTTGATCCCGAACTGATGCTCCGCCTTTTCCCGCAGGTCCCTGAGAATCCTCGCGATTAGGTCTTCCAGCGTGTACCGTCGACCGAAAACCTCCGTGCTGTGGAGGTTCCGGCTACTCAGAAACGATTTGAGCGATTGAATAAGGCGACCCTTCACATCCGCGGAAAGATAGTGCTCGATGCCCTCTGGGCCGGTCCACGACTTCAGGGCATTCACACCACCTTCCTTCACCTGCTGCAGATACAACAGCGACCGATAGGCGTCAGTCAGGCCTCCGAAGTGCGGGAACCTGGCAAGCTGAACCTCCTCTGTACTGTCGGCAAAGGCGATTGAGCTGTTCGTAGTCCCAAAGTCGATGCCGATCGCGCCTTTGCTCGTTTGGGAAGTTGGCGAATACATTCGGGGTATCTTCAAGCGACGGTGTGGGCCCGCATCCGGGTAATCAATAATCCTAGCACTCACAATTTCACGCGAAGGCGGTGCTAAAGTGCTGCAAATTTGCGATACGCGAGAAACCCAAAATGAGGAGCCTCCAGGTTCGCCGACGATTCAGCAGCATCGAGGGTAAACTGGCTAGGCGCAGATGTCCGACTACGCTATTGAATTGGTAGATCTGAACCGAGCGAGTCGTCAGAATGTGAGAGATTCGTGACTTCATCCTTGAGAAAACATGCGGGCACCGGCGCGGCGAGCAACCAGTCCGCTATTCCGGAGCCTTCGTACGCTGAGCGTGCGCGTACCTTGATGCACTTGGGCCGCGTGGGTACCCTCTCCACGCATTCGCGCAAGCAGCCGGGGTTTCCATTTGGGTCCGTGATGCCCTATGGATTGGACGAACAGGGCCGCCCAATCTTCCTGATAAGCACAATGGCCATGCATACGCAGAACCTAAAAGCAGACGCTCGCGCCAGCTTGCTCGTGACCCAGAATGACTCCGGCGGCGATCCGCTCGGAGCATCCAGAGTTACGTTAGTAGGAAATGTGGTGCCCACGACGGAGACGGAGGTAGGTGCGGCTCGCAGCCTCTATTTAGGACGCCATGCCAATAGCCGTTATTGGGTGGATTTTGAAGACTTTTCCTTCTATCACATGGATGTGCTGGACATTTATTACGTGGGGGGCTTCGGAGTGATGGGCTGGGTGTCCGCCTCCGAATATCTGGGCTGCCAACCCGACCCATTGGCTGACTCAATGACCGAAATCATTCAGCACATGAACGCCGACCACAAGGATGCGCTTGTCCTGCTTGCTCGGGAATTTGCTGGCATTGAATCGCAGGAAGCGACGATGACGGCGGTCGATCGCCTGGGGTTCCATGTGCGCTTGAAGACTCCTGACGGTATGCGTGGCGCCCGCATCGCATTTCTGAGGGAGGTGAAGAGTTCTGCAGAGACTCGGAAGGTCTTAGTCGAGATGGTGCAACAGGCTCGTCAACGCTGAGTGAGCGGGCGCAGGGTTGGTTGGTCTAGATCCGAACGACAGGGACCGGGGGTCAGGCCAGCGGTTCGGCCACAGACAGGCTCTGTTGTAGCTTCCCTTCCGCTCCTTCCAGATCACCGGCGAGCAGCAGTTGGCGACCATATCCAGTTGTGCGGAAGAAGCGCAGAGCTTTCCGTCGACGTCCTGAGGATCGGCGGTGGCGAGTTGTTGGAATGAAGAAAACGACTTTCGAAACTCGGCAAGCGCCTCGGCGGTTTTGCCTGCCTTGTTGAGTTGCACCGTGCTGCCTCCAGACTCGTCAGTTTACGGGAGCGGTTCGAAGGATTCACGCGTGACGGGTCTGCCCACGAAGAACTGATGAGCATGAATCCTCTGGCGCCTGCCCACCATCTACAATGAAAGCAGCGCAATCACCATCCATAATTTCACGAATTCGCTCGCAAGAATCCAGGAGGTTCTATGGCGCACATTGATGTGGGAAAAGAGAATTCCACTCCCATTAGTCTCTACTACGAAGATCACGGTTCGGGTCAGCCGGTTGTGCTGATCCACGGATATCCCCTGAGCTGCTCATCCTGGGAGAAGCAGATTCCAGTGCTTCTGGGCGCAGGGTATCGGGTCATTGCCTACGACCGCCGGGGGTTTGGCAAGTCCAGCCAGCCATCCACCGGCTACAACTATGACACGTTTGCCGAAGACCTGCGTCAAGTCATCACCCATCTTAAGCTGAAGAATTTCGCGCTGGTCGGATTTTCGATGGGCGGAGGAGAAGTCGCACGCTACATCGGCAAGTACGGATCGAAGGATGTCAGCAAGGCAGTCATCATTGGAGGAGTGCCGCCCTACCTTTTGAAGGCGGGAGATAATCCGGAAGGAGTCGACGAAGCCGTTTTCAAGGGTATCGAGAAAGCTGTGGCGGCCGACCGCTATGCGTTCTTCACAGAGTTCTTCAAGAACTTCTACAACACGGATGTGTATCTCGGGAAACGAGTCAGCGAGCAGGCGATCCAGGCGAGTTGGAATGTGGCCGCATTCTCTTCGCCAGTGGCCAGCCTGGCATGCGTCCCGACATGGCATGAGGATTTTCGCAAGGACGTCGCGAAGATCGATGTTCCGACACTTGTCATCCACGGCAATGCGGATCGCATCGTGCCTATCTCGGCAGCAGGACAACGCACGGCCAAGCTGGTAAAAGGCGCTGAGTTGGTCGTCATCAAGGATGGCCCGCACAACGTGGCGTGGACCCATGCGGAAGAAGTGAACGCCACGCTGTTGACGTTCCTGGCGAAGGCCGGCAGCAGGGCAGAAAAAGAAGAAGCAGTCGCGTAAGTATCGATTCCGCGAAGGGCACCGCAACGGGTGCTCTTATTTATTTCAGTCCGTCAATCGACGATAAATAGCGTGGCGCCCTTTGCCGTTTGAGAACGATGTGGAGGGTCACCGTCGCCTACATGGTAGCTTTGGCCGGGTTTCAGTTCGAATCTGCTTCCGTTCTGGATTTCAATGGTCAAGGATCCGCTCAGGCAAAGCAAAACGTGCCCTTTTGAGCACCAGTGGTCAGCTTCGTAGCCGGGTGAGTACTCAACCATTCTCACGCGGATATCCCCAAAGTTACGGGTTCTCCAGAGAGCCAATCCTGAATCCCCTGGATGCTCAGTTGCGGCAATCTCCGGCCAATCGGTAACGGTCATTTCCATCGCCGTCATCTTCATGGCCGAAGCACTCCTGCGGCTCTTACAGATTCTCCGGTTTTGGCAGAGTAGGTCCAGTAGATCAGGCCGGGGTTGATCATGCGCTGCTCATCGGGGATGAGATCCGGGGGCGCGACGTTCAATCCCAGGGATTCCATGCGCGATGCCATGCGAGTTGGGTCGAAGGTCCAAACTCCTCCTTCGGCGGTGCGGACCCTCGTCACGAAACTCACGACCGTTACCAACTGCCCCACCTCCGACTCGAGGGCCAGCCATTTATTGCTGCCGCGGAAATCGACGTGAGTGGAAGAGTCCACCAGACGGGTGGAGGAAAGGGTTCGGATGCGCTCTCCCCAGACATCGAACAGAACGTAACGGACCTCTACCGCCGAAACTGCCTGCTTCGGAGAAACGGTCCCGAACGGCAGAAGATAGTCTGCCTTCTCTTTCTCCTCAAGGCGCGGAAAGACGCCAGCATGCTCAATTCCGGCCGGGGAGCTGGGGTCATCAATGCTGTAAAACGTGCGTTTCAGGGATGAATCCTGGTTCAGAAAGCCGCTCGCCGTGCGAACGGCGACGCTACCGCCCTCGTCCTGGCGGACCTGCAGAGATGAGCCAGACTTGTCTTGAGCCATGGCCGCCTGAAACACCAGAAACAGCACCGCTACCGCCGCTAGACTGCGCATATCGTGCTCCTTCCGCAAGAAGAACGCGCCAATGTATGTTGCTTGCAAGGTCCTGTCAATGATAAGACGGGGACGGCGTCCAGCGGGTTCGTCAGTGCCCATCCTCTTGGAGTTGAGTTTCACAATTGCCGTACGTCCGGGGCGCAGCGGACGGCAATGGTGAGCAGCGATCGCGCTTGCCAATCGAGCTAAGCTTCGGCATAATAAGAGTTTGTCTTGACCTCACCGGACTCTTCCGGAACAAGGATATACGTCTCGTGTTAATGATTCGACTTTCGCGCATGGGTGCGCGTAAACAACCGCAGTACCGCATTGTGGTCATTGAGAAGGCGCGCGCGCGCAACGGCCGGCCGGTGGAAGTGGTGGGGACTTACAATCCCCGCACGAACCCCGCCACGATCGATATGAAGCGCGAGCGCGTGGACTATTGGGTGTCGAAGGGCGCGCAGATGTCGGAACGGGTGAACAAGCTGTACTCCAAAGCTCCGGCTCCCGCCACCGCTGGCTCCGCTGCCTAGTAGCAGGCGGCGTTCGACGCAGGCCTCGTTTTTGCTCTCGTCCACAGTGAGAATCTATGACTGAGTCTTCTGGAGATGTTTGTGTGCTCGTCGAGTTGATCGCCAAGTCATTGGTCGATGCCCCCGACGAGGTTTTTGTCGAGAAGTTTGACGATGGCGTGATCGAGCTTGAGGTCGCCGAGAGCGACGTGGGCAAGGTCATCGGGCGTCAGGGGCGAACAGCACGCGCATTCCGCTGCCTGTTGAACGCTGCGGGACATCGCGCACGTAAGCGCTACACGCTCGAGATCATCGAGTAGCGGGCAGGCCCGACCGTGAGCTCTGACATCAAGCGGCGAATTCATCACGCTGGCCCGGGTGGTGAAGACGCAAGGGCGGCACGGAGAAGTCGCGGCGGAAGTTCACAGCGATGTTCCGGACCGGTTCTCCGAGGGCATGAAGCTGTTGGCGCTCGAGCAGACGGCGAGAAGCGGCGCGAAGTCGAAATCGAACATCTCTGGCCGCATAAGGGCCTGCTGGTGCTAAAGTTCGCCGGAGTCGATTCGATGTCCGACGCGGAGATGCTGATCGGCGCTGAATTGCAGGTTCCGAGGGCCGAACGCGCGGAACTGGAGCAAGGCTGGAATTACGTCAGCGATCTGGTCGGATGCATAGTTTTCGATCACGGTCGCGAGATCGGACGATTGAAGATGTGCAGTTCGGCGCCGGAGAAGCGCCGCTCCTGATCGTAGCCGCGAACGGAAGAAGTTGGACGTACCGTTTGCCGAAGCGTACCTGGAAGGCGTAGACGTTCAGCGCAGAGAAGTTCGAATGATCCTTCCCGAGGGCATGCTGGAGATCAATGCCTCCATGACCGACGAAGAGAAGCGGGAGCAGAGGGGAAGTCAGAAGTAAGAAGTGAGAATACAGAAGTAAGAGCAAGAACTAAGAATTTCGATAATTCTGCGCCCTGTGCGTCCTCTGTGTTTGATTAAGGGTTTGAGTTCGCAATGAAGGCCGACATTGTCACGATCTTTCCGGACTTCTTTCGCGGACCTTTGAATCACGGCATTACGCGCCGGGCCTGCGAGATGGGCCTGGCACAGATTGAAGTCCACGATCTGCGGCAGTTTACGAAAGACAAGCACCGCACCGTGGATGACCGCCCATTTGGCGGCGGCGAAGGGATGGTCCTGAAGCCGGAACCGCTCTTTGAATGTCTGGAGACGTTGCAGCTGGCGCCGCGCGAAGACCGGCTCGCGGGACGCGCGAAGCAGTGTGTCATCCTGCTTTCTGCGCAAGGCGAGCGGCTTAGCAGAAGGTCGCAACCGAGCTCGCGAGCCTGGACCGGATCGTTTTGATCTGCGGCCGTTACGAGGGCGTAGATGAGCGCGTAGCCGAGCATCTTGCCGACCGCGAGATTTCGATCGGCGATTACGTGCTGAGCGGCGGAGAGTTGGGCGCTGCGGTGATCGTGGAAGCAGTCACGAGATTGTTGCCGGGCGCGGTTGGCAATGAAGCCTCGACGCGGCAGGAATCTTTCACCGCGCATGTTCAGGTGGAAGACACTGACGGTGCGGATTCGACCTGCGGATCGGGGGGATTACTCGATTATCCGCATTACACGCGTCCCGCAGAGTTTCGCGGCTGGCAGGTGCCGGAGGTGCTGATCAACGGGAATCATTCCGAGATCCGGCGCTGGCGGCGCGAACAGGCTTTAAAGAAGACGCTGCGCAACCGTCCGGACTTGCTGGAAACTGTGAAGCTCAGCGACGAAGACAACAAGATTTTGGCCCGCATCAAGTCGAACCAGGGTTGAGGGGCTGGAAAGAATCTGAACTAACGAAGGAAAAGATCATGTCAAACCTGATTATTGAAAAGCTGCTGGCCAAGACCCAGCGAACGGATATTCCCGCGTTCCGCCCCGGTGACACCGTGCGCGTGCACGTGAAAATCAAAGAAGGCGACAAAGAGCGCGTGCAGGTGTTCGAGGGCGTGGTGATCAAGCGCGACAACGGGCCGCAGGCCAGCTTCACAGTCCGCAAGATCAGCTTCGGCCAGGGCGTTGAGCGCATTTTCCCGTTGCACTCGAAAGTGATCGACAAAGTCGATCTCGTGCGCTCGTCTAAAGTTCGCCGCGCGCGCCTGTTCTATCTGCGCGGACTGCGCGGCAAGGCGGCCCGCCTGCGCGACGTGGAAAGGGCCCCGCAAGCTTAAGTTCGAGATGGGCGGCGGCCGCTCGGCTGCCGCCCGTTTATTCGTCTTGCCGGCTATCCCCGCTCGTCCCGCCTTATCGGTGCGGTACACGATCCTACTGATTCCCTTCGCTTTCAATTGCAGGTAAGTTGCATTCGGGAATGATCAACAAAGCTAGCGCATTCGCGTCAAAATACGGGCCCACTCACTGGGCAGGCGTTCTCCTCATCACAGTACTTTCGGTTGCATTCCTTGCGATAGCAACGCGGGCACAGGCTCCTCCGCGGCCGCAGAAAAAGGGCGATAAGACTGCCGCCCCCGCGCTTCCAATAACGCAGGGAGAGGTCGCTCGCGGCAAATACATTGTCGAGAACGTCGCCATGTGCCCGCAATGTCATACACCGCGCGAGAGCAATGGCGCGCTTGATCTGACGCGTCCTCTCGACGGGGCCCCAGAATTCTTCCAGCCTCCACATGCGGATTCCAACTGGCCGCTTAAGGCTCCGAGGATTGGAGGGAATCCCCCCGCCAGCGATCAGGACATGGTCCGGCTGTTGACCACCGGAATCTGGACCGATGGCAAGCCGCTGCGGCTGCCGATGATGCCTTTCCGCATGAGCGAAGCGGATGCAAAAGCAGTGGTCGCTTATCTCAAGTCCGTGCGCCAGGGGCCATAAGGCCACGCACGTTTCAAACTTTGGATACGCCTAATCTGCCAATTGCCGGAGAATCTGTTTTGCTGCGCGGTAGCCGCTCGCGATGGCTCCGTGGACGGTACCGTTGTGTCCGGTGGTGTCAGTCGCTTCTCCGGCGAAGAAGAGCGTGCTCTCGATCGGCTCTGCCAAAATTGGGAGTGCCTCGACTGCTCCGACTTTGCCATAGCTATAAGCGCCGCGCGAAAACGGATCGGCTTGCCAATCGTGGACGTACGCCTTTCCGAGAAGATTGGCGAGTTCGCTCGTACTGATTTTGAGGAGCCGCCCCAAGCTTTGCAGAGCTCTGTCCACAACGAACGATTCGCTTTGGAATGAAAGACGCTCCGCCGCACGAAACGGCGCCCATCCCACAAGGATCGGGTCCTTGCGAGGCATCTGCGTCCACCACGTGGGGAACCACTCGTCTTGCGAGAAGAGGAAGCTCATCCCAGACAAGGTTGATCGATTCGCAGCGGGATGGATGTTGTCCCAAAATCGCTGATTGAAGCGAAGGACGACGCGAATCACTTTCCCCATCTCGATTTTGTCGAGCGCATTTGCGAAATGCGCCGGCAGCGAGGGAACGAAGTCGATCGCCCCCTGATTTTCTCCAGAGGACTTCAAGAGTGAGAGAGGCAGCGTGATGAGCACGCGTCGCGACTCGAGCTGCGAAGAACCTTTCTGGTCGCGAAGCCTTATCTGCACGTTGCCGCGTTGCCACGTCAGCTTCTGAACTGCGGTCTGAGTAGCCACGTTCACGTTGAACTGTCGCAGTTTGGCATCGAATGTACCAAGCAGATCTGAGTACCCATGGGCTGCCCGAAAGGCGCGATCGCCCTGAATCTTTTCTTCCGCCCGCATGCCTTGCACAAGCCAGTGCACTCCCACGAGCGCTGGATCGGCCGCGTTGAAGCCACTCACATAACTGGTCGCTCTCTGCTTTGCCTCAGGCTTGGTGCGCGCGCCGCAACGATCCAGATATTGCTCGAATGACTCATCCGGCGCAGAGTCGTCCATCTTGTCGAGGATGGAATCTACTTCCGACTCGAAATCGCATTTTGCGAGACGATCCCTATTCGCGCACCAACTGTCGCCATCCACTTCAGTGGTCTTCACTTTCGCGCGTTTGAGAGGATTCAGTATTTCGGGAGGGCACCCGTGAATGAATTCGGCGCCTAATTCGACCGGCGCGTCGCACACCTCATCGTGAAGCGTAAGTACACGGCCGCCAATGCGGTCTCGCGCTTCGAGAATGCGAACGGATAGACCGGCGCGTCCGAGCTGGCAAGCTGCCGCCAGCCCGGACATGCCGGCGCCGATGATGATTACGTCTGGGTCTTTCGCCATATCCGCCACGTAATGCGCATGAGAATCGTACCCGATCGGAATGCGCTACGCGGCTCGAACCTGCTCCACGGATTCCGGCTCCAGCTTGACCTTGATCCAGCCGGGCTGACGTTTATCGAAGGCCTTGTACGCCTCGATGGCGGATGTCATCGGCTCATGCTGGGTAAGAATTTTCGATGGCTCCAGAGCGCCGGTCCGTACCAGTTCGATCAGATGTGGCAAGTAACGTCGATGATTGCAATTGCCCATCATGAGCGTGATGTTCTTCTCGAAGGCATCCCCGATCGGGTAGGTGTCCACCTTGCCGTAAACACCGATCAGGGAAATCGTGCCCGCCTTGGCGACAGCCTTGACTCCCCATTCCAGCACGATCGACGACGCGTCGCCGGGCTCCCAGTTCCCATTCTTCGGCTTCGCATCTGGCGCGATCTTCTCTTTTTCCCTGCCGTGCTTTTTCTCGGCAGCTTTCGCGGCAGGTCCGCTATGCGGACGATTGGCGTCCACTCCGACAGCATCGATCACGCGGTCCGCACCGATTCCTCCGGTGAGTTCCTTGATCGCTTCTATCGGATCTTCCCGGTTGAAGTCGATGGTTTCAGCGCCTTGCCTGCGTGCCATCTCCAGACGTGAAGGAATCGTGTCCACGGCAATGATCCGCCCCACGTCGAAGAATTTCGCGCACGCCACGCAGAACTGGCCGACTGGGCCCAGGCCAAAGACTGCGATCGTGTTTCCCGGCTTGATCTGCGCATTCTCCGCGGCCATGTACGCGGTCGGAATGATGTCGGAGAGAAGAATGGCCTCGTCGTCGGTCACTTCCTCCGGCAATTTCACAAGGCCGACATGCGCGAAAGGAATGCGAGCCTTCTCCGCCTGCAATCCGTCGATGGAGCCCGAAGTCTTTGGTCCTCCGAAGAACGCAGTCCCAGATCCTTTTGGATTGGCGTTGTTGCATTGCGAGTAATATCCAGCCCGGCAGTACGAACAATTTCCGCAACCGATCGTGGAGGGGATCACGACCCGATCTCCGGCTGAGAGGTTGCGAACGTTCCGGCCAAGCTCCTCCACGATCCCAACGCCCTCGTGACCGAGAATCGTTCCCTTCTCCATCCCGGAAACTGTTCCACGAACGAAGTGCAAATCGGTGCCGCAAATGGCGCTGGCGGTGAGAGCGACGGTGGCGTCGTTTGGTTCCTGGATTTTAGGTTCATCGACATCCTCGAGACGGATGTCGCCGATGCCGTGAAACACGACTGCTTTCATAACTTCTTCCCTCTTCGTTTGAAGATTAAGTGTTTGAACATTAGGCCGGCGGGCAGACCTTCGCGAATTCGCGACTGCCAGCCAACTTCGGTCATAGGTTCCCTGCTAGGCTGCTTTCTTTCGTGGAACTTTGGCGCCCTTCTTTCGCGCTTCGGAGAGCCCAATAGCGATCGCCTGCTTGCGGCTCTTGACCTTGCCGCCTTTGCCACCTGGGCCGGACTTCAAAGTGCCGCGCTTCTTGCGCCGCATCGCGCTTTCCACTGTCTTGCCAGCAGACTTGGAATACTTGCGCCCGGATGATTTCCGCCCGGACGACTTCTTCTTTCTCGCCATGGAATTCCTCCTGAGACTTAGAGAATCGATCGCTTCATGAGGTTGTCGCCGGAACGGAACACACCGGATGCAAAACAGCCGCCATTTTGGGAGGCATGGCGGGGGCGCACTCGCTTCACACCACACTCGCGAGTGAGCTCTCGGCGATCATTGCGGATGCTAAGCGGCGATTCCGATCCGGACTCAGCTCGCCTTTGCAAATTTCCCTGGAAGCAAGTCGGCGACTTTCTTCAGATCGCGGGCAAACTCCGCTCGGGCTTTCTCTCGTTCGTTGCTGTCCGGTGCGCGCAAGATGGATGCAGGATGAGTTGTCGCCATCACGTAAGGCGCCAGCTGCGACGGAACGAGTTTTCCCCGATCGCGAGTCACGCGGAATTCTTTTCCGAGGAGTGCCTGGGCCGCACTGGCTCCGAGACAAACCAGCACTTCCGGCTTCACGACTTTCAACTCGGCGTCGAGCCAGGGGCGGCAGGCCTCGATTTCCGAATGCCGCGGCTTCTTGTGAATGCGTCGCTTGCCTCGTTGCGCCGCCTCCCATTTGAAGTGTTTGACCTCGTTGGTCACGTATACTTCCGCGCGGTCGATGCCGACCTCGACCAGAACTTCGTCGAGCAGTCGTCCGGCTGGTCCGACAAATGGGTGGCCGGCCCGATCTTCGTAGTCTCCCGGTTGCTCTCCTACGAACATCACGCGAGCTTTGGACGGACCCTCTCCAAACACGGTCTGCGTTCCAAGCTTCCACAGATCGCAAGCCTTGCAAGTCTTTGAAGCTCGCTGAAGATTTTCCAACGTGAGGATCTGGGGAACAGGGGCCGTGGATGTCGCCTTGGAGCGGCCACGCGCGGACGCTGGCACAGAAACAAGCGACGGCTTCGCAGCCTGGTCCTGCTTAACGGGATTGCGCTTCGCTGGAATGTAGTTTAGTTGCGCGCGCAAGGCCTATGGCTGTGAGGAAACCGACGCAAGCCGTCAGACCGGGACTTCGGAACAGCGCACCGGAGATTCGGAAAGGGCAGGAAAGTTGAGAATGGTGGGCGCTATAGGATTCGAATTGGGGTAGACGTATTTTCAACAACATAGAGCGCACGGCGGGCACCGTAAGCAGTGGAAGACAGTGGTAAGCAGTTCTAACGGATCACAAACGGATCACGGCTCGCGCCCATCTGAAAAGTGACAACCAAGGTGGCCACAAAGCCTGAGATTGTCAATTGAGACGGGCCCAATCGGCATGGGCGACCGAGTTTCAACCTCGGCGTGGCAACTGTTCTGAAGTTGATAGCGACAAGCCCCGTTTCACGGGACTAAGACGATATCCGTGTCCTGCTTACTTAAACCGGCGCCAAGCTCTCGTCATCAAAAAGATGATCACTATTTTTTCAATCCTAAGATCCAGTTCTCGAGGATGCTGATCGGCTGGCGTTCGTGCTCCACGCGGGTGTTAATCAAGAAGCGGCTGCCGTCCGGAGACACATCGAACTGTGTGTAGGCCTCGACAACCTGGATGATATTCGTCTGAAACAGTGCCCGCGGCGGGGCGACCTGTAGACCGTCAGCCCTTTCCATGAGGCTGGCGGACATTAACGTGCCGTCTGCGGCTATGAAATAAAGCTGCCTGCCATCTCTTGCCCACACCGGCTGGGCAGCTTGGCCGCTCGAGATGGCATATCGAGTCGATAGACTAGGATAAGGCACAACATATACTTCGTAACCGGAACTGTAGGCGATCCATTTGCCATCGGGAGAGAATCGGGCTTCCCCTGCGCTCAAATCAGTGTGGAGGAGCGGATGGTCGCTCGGATTCGACCCAATGTCGTGTACCCAGAGACGCGGGCCCCTACCCCCGGCGAAGTTCATGTACAGCAGGTGCCGCCCATCGGGCGACCAAGAGTTGGGGACCACCCGGGAGGCATGCGCGACCACCACGGCTTCCGTTCCCAAACCCGTGCTGGGCTTGCTGACAATCTCGTCGCCCCCGGCGTCGCGCTCCGCCGAAATGTAGGTGACCGCCTGCCCGTCCGGAGTCCATATGGGAGAGAAGCCGACGTTGTTGTCAAAAGTCAGACGGGTTTCTCCGCCATGAACCAGGTCATAGACCCACACGTCCGCGTCGCCGCCGGGCTGGCCCACGCTGGTGGCGACCTTCCTGCCATCCGGCGAGAGCGATACCACGTAAGGGGAACCCTTCACATCCACGGTACCGATTTCTTTCCCGTCGCGGTTGAACCAGGCGAGGCGACTGGTCATGCTCGGCGCAGTTGCCCAGGCGATCAGCCGATCGCTGACACTGAAGCCGGCGTGCCACTGATTGGCGTCGGTCCGCACCTGTTCCGCGACGGGTTGGGGAGCGTCGAGGATTCGGCCCTCGGTGCCAAACGATTGCGCCACCAGATTGTGCTGCAGCGCATAGAACAGGTACCCCTTCGCATACTGGGCGCCGGAGTCGGAGTGCGTCAGATAGCTGGTCCTGCCGGTCTTCAGGTCCAGCAGGTAGAGCCCCGCAATGTTGTCATTCGGATTGCTGCCAAACGGGGTACGGGTGCTGCTCATGAAAAAGAGAACATGGTGACCATCGGGCAGCAGAAAAGGCCAGCGATGACTGTCTTCCCCGCGCGCCGAATCGACTTGCGTAACGGCGGTCAGCGGTCCACCCTCTGCGCTTACACGGCGAAGTCCCGACTTGCCATAGTCAGGAGCACACAGAATCGTCCCGTCCGCACCCCAGGTGGCACCGCGCACCCCATGCACCTCGGCCAGTGTGACCGCGGGGCCGCCTGCCACATCGACTCTCCTAAGCATGGAATTGCTGAAGAAACCGATTGAGCGGCTATCCGGAGACCAGAACGGGGAGGAGGCTGGGTCGGTTCCAGGCAACTGTTCATCTTTGCCAGTAGCGAGCCGCCGGATCCACAATCCACCTCGCTGACCTACTGTGGTATAGGCGATCATGCTACCGTCAGGCGAGAGGGCAAAATTGTTGGGATCGAACTGTTGTCCGTCCGGCGGCAATACTGAGGAGTGCACCTGAGCTCCGGGCGCCGCAGACCGGGGAAGCCACCACACAATTGTGCTTGCGATAACCAGCACGGCCGCGACGGCAACGACTGCCCTCCTGCTGAGGTTGCGCCTTTGTGATGAAGACAAAATCGCCGAACCGCCGAGTTCACGGATCGCGCCCAGATGGAGTTTGATATCGTAAGCAGTCTGCCAGCGCAGTTCGGGATCCTTTTCCAGACAAGTCCAGACCAGGCGATCAAGTGCCGGAGGCGTCAGCGGCTGTATCTCCAGGATCGGCTTCGGCTTCGAGCTGAGGACGGCGGCAATAACGCTGGCCGGCGTGCCTCCCCCGAAGGCGCGCTGGCCGGTAACCATCTCGTAGAGGACCGCGCCGAAGGAGAAGATATCGCTACGCACGTCGGCTTCTCTTCCCTCGATTTGCTCAGGCGACATGTACTGGAACGTTCCGACCAGCGAGCCCCGAGCCGTCAGCGGGGATGTTTGCGTCGCTTCAGTGATGGCCTGACTGTCTAAGATGGTTCCCGTCGCCGCAGGTTTGGCAAGACCGAAGTCGAGCAATTTGGCGCCGGTCTTAGTCAGCATGATGTTGCCGGGCTTCAGGTCCCGATGCACGATGCCCGCGTGGTGGGCTCGGGCGAGCGCCTCAGCGATCTCTACAGCTGTTTTCAGCGCCGTTTCCAGGGGCAGGGGGCCTTTGGTCAGCCGGTCGGACAGCGACTCGCCTTCTAGTAACTCCATCACCAAAAAATCAGTACTATTCTGGCTGCCCACGTCATAGAGATGGCAGATGTTGGGGTGATTCAGCGCACTGAGAACTCGCGCTTCCTGCTGAAAGCGCAACAGGTGATCGGTATCGGAGGCGAAGGCGGCCGGAAGGATCTTGATTGCAACGATGCGATCGAGACGGGTGTCACGAGCGCGATACACCTCGCCCATTCCCCCCGCTCCCAGTGGGGATTGAATCTCATAGCGGCCAAGCTTCGTGCCAGAGGTGAGGGCCATTGTGTACGCGTAATTATATGCTCGACCAAGGCGCTAACAGCCGACTCGATGATTGTGGAAGGTGGTCGGATCCGAGGAAGCTAGGGCCTGACCATACCCCGAATTTGGAGACGGTCTCGCTGGTATGTTTACTCTGGTGCTGGCGAAGCACGCGACCGCAAATAAGTGTCAGCGGTCGTATCGTCGGCAACTGGACACTAGCCCGAGACGCTAGTCCTAAACGGGCTTCGAGGACATTAGTCCTGTGAAGTCGGCCTGTGTTTACTAACTTGTGGAAGCAGACCTCTGGACGATTCAGGGTGTGCGATGTCGCCATTGGTACGACGAGTTTGACTCTTTTCGGGACATAGTGTTTTGGGCGGATGTCCTCGTGGCCCAAGGCTGGCCCCAGCGTCGGTGGACATAGACGGATTGCAGACAATGGCTTCGATTGGACAGATAACAACGTCGTAGGAGGCGTAGTCATGGAGCACGGAAGTCACGCTGTTCGCAAGGGGGTGGTAAGCGACATTCAGTACAACGACGGCGAATTCGCCGAGGTCCAGACCAACGGAATCGAGGGCATCGAAGACAACCTCTTCCTGGGAACCATTCAGGTTCATCGAGACGACACTCACGATACAAAATCAGAGTTCGAGAATCGATTCCCGGTCGGCATGTGGCTCGACATTGTCACCGTTACTGAGATTTCTACTCGGCCGACCGATTCTGGGGAGACTCAAAAGCTGAACTGAGGTGAATGCAAAGGCTCTGCCAGTCCCGCCCTAACGACCCCTTGTTTGCGTAAGAGCGTGCTTGGCTAACGTCGGAACCGTTGGTGTCGGTGCCGCCTATATCCCAAAGATAATCAAAACGATAACTGCGGGACCAAGTCTCCGTGATTTCGGACACATTGGGGAGTGAGCGCATTGTTATTTTGCATGCCTCCCAGTCTTCGGTGGGCGAAGGTTGATGTCGTCCTTCCACAATTTAAAAATCTCGAACCAAAGAACGCTAACGGCGGCAGCTCCGAAGCAGATGGCGAAGTCATGAAAGTGAAGAACCGAGAAGCGGAACAAATTCCGGGAAACAGGCAGGTAGATCACCAGACCCAAAAATCCAAGGGTTCCGAAAACAACCCACCAGAGAGCGGGATTGTTGGACCGCAACGAGGAGAGGGCCGTTTTCATCCAGGAACGGTTGGTGAAGATGAGCGCAAGATTTGCGAGAACCAGGGTGGTGAATGTCAGGGCGCGAGTTTCCTCCTCCGCCCGTCCGCCATAGTGAGACGCAGCGAAAACCGCCAGTACAACCACGAGCACGCTCAGGCCTTGCAGGATGCTGATGCCGAACATTCCGCGCCCGAACAGAAGTTCTTGGGCCGCACGTGGTGGCCGCCGCATGACCGCCGATTCCTCGCGTTCTGCTTCAAGCACGATCGAACACGCAGGGTCAATGATGAGATGCAGAAAGGCCACGTGAAAGGGCAGCAGAATCAGAGGCCATTTCATGATCACGGGGATCAGGGTTAGCCCTATGATCGGAAGGTGGCTGGCGAATGTGTAGGCGATGGCCTTCTTCAGATTGTCGAATATTCTCCTGCCCAGCCTCACGGCATGCACGATGGACGAGAAGTTATCGTCCAGCAGAACCAGTGCAGCTGCCTCCCGCGCGACATCGGTACCGCGTCCTCCCATCGCAATGCCAATATCTGCAGCCTTCAAAGCGGGCGCGTCATTGACTCCGTCGCCGGTCATGGCAACGATCTGACCCGCTGCTTGGAAGGCCCTCACCAGCCTTAGTTTTTGTTCGGGAACGACGCGCGCGAAGATGTTGGTCTCCCTCGCTCGACCTTGGAGTTCCTCATCGTTCATCGAGTCCAGTTCTGCTCCCGTTATGCAGATTTCTGGATTGTGGAGACCGATCTGCCGGGCAATGTTGATCGCAGTTCCCGCATAGTCGCCCGTGATCATGACGACCTGAATCCCGGCGGTATAGCATTCCTGCACCGCCTGGGCTACGCCAGGTCGAACCGGGTCCGCCAAACCAATCAGTCCGATGAATTCGAAATCGAAATCGTGCTGTTGGCTGGGTAATATGGATTCCCGGAAGTAGGCGCGGGCGACACCGAGCACCCGCAACCCACGATCAGCCATGGAATTTACGCGAGCCAAGACCTTCTCAGATTCAAACGCGCTGAGATGGCAAAGGTCGATGATCGCCTCGGGTGCGCCTTTCGACGCAATGACAAACTCCTGACCACTCGGAGATTTCCAGACTTGGGATAAGGCCAACAGGGCCGGCGAGAGCGGATACTGGCGTACCAGAGCCCAGTCGTTGTGCAGATGCTCGGTGTCTTTGAGTCTGGATTCAGCAAATTCGTTGAGCGCCCGCTCCATCGGATCGAAAGGATCCCGATGGTTCGCCAGAACACTGAATTCGACGAGGGAATGAAATTTCTCCGGAGGCTCTTCGAGGTGCTCGCTTTGTATTTCGTAGAACTCTGCGTCTGCGAAGAACGATTGGACGGACATCCGGTTCATCGTAAGAGTGCCTGTTTTGTCCACGCACAACACAGACGCAGAACCGAGTGTCTCGACGACTGGAACACGCCGGGTAAGCACTTGGTGCTTCGAGATACGCCAGGCACCAAATGCCATGAAGATTGTCAGGACAACCGGCAATTCGTTTGGAAGGATGGCCATTGCCAAAGTCAGGCCTGAGAGAACTCCGTTGAGCCAACTGCCACGACTGAGACCGTGAAGGAGCACAACAGTCAGACACAGCAAACCGCCAACGATCGCCAAGATACGCACCCATCGAGCCGTTTCCTTCTGCAGGTGTGTTCTTTCCACGCGAACCGATTGGAGTGCTCGTCCAATCTTGCCGATTTCCGTATGCGCCCCCACCCCCTGTACCACCGCCACTCCGCGGCCTTGCACCACTAAAGTCCCGGAATACACGAAAGGTAGGTCATCGCCGCCGGGGCGCGTCCTTTCCATTGGCTTGGGGCTCGCAGCCTTCCGTACCGGGATAGATTCACCCGTCAACAATGATTCGTCGGTCGAGAGGTTCGTTGACGATAGAACGCGAGCGTCGGCCGGGACCCTGTCGCCTTCAGCCAGGACGATCACGTCCTCATTCACTACTTCGCGTCCTGGGATCCGGACAGGCTTCCCATCGCGGATAACGAGTGCCCGAGGACTGGACAAATCGCGCAAGGCTTCTAGTGTTCGCTCAGTCTTGTGTTCTTGATAGAAACTGATCCCCGTGACCACAAAGACGAAAGCGAGAAGCATGAGCGCTTCCTGCTTATCGCCGAGAAATAGATAGATGGCACCGCACGCAACAAGCAGGAGGAAGATAGGTTCCTTGATTACGTCCCACGCGATGGCGGCAACGCTTCGAGGTTTCGATGAAGGGAGTTCGTTCGGACCATGCTCCCGCAATCGCCGCGTGGCCTCATGCGAGGACAGTCCCAAGATCTGTCCGGCCGCCAGCAATTCCTCGAGTGAGGGTTCAGAAATTGTGACCTTTGCCGCCTTGGGCAGAATCGGGTTCGGGGATAAGAATGCGCACATATTGATTGGATTAACCCACCCTCTTCCGTTCGCAATCTGATTCAATCTTTACCTGGTCTTTGTTTCTTGTTGGCCTGTTCACCCAGCGATGCTTTGTGTCATCGTTTGGCCGACAGTTCACCTCGAAATACACGATGAGCTGATTGCCGGAATTGTGACGCCACCGGATTAAAGGTTGTGCCCACAAACACTGCTCAGTGATCTGCCAATGCGCTCTCGAGATGCTGTTAGCTACGATGAAAAACTCTGCTGGTCCACTTATGCGCCTTGAGTGTCACTTCATTCCAGCGTGAATCCAGTCTGGGGAAGCGATCCCGGAGTTTTTGCAGCAAGCGGTGAGCCCACACGTATTCCGACGAAAGTATGAACAACCCGATGAACAGAAACAGCATTCCCTGCAACACTGGAAGGAATAGCCCAGCGATACCGACCAGAATGAAGCCCCAACCTGTAACCAGCATCAGGACTTTCTTAAATCTAGCTTGCACAGGTTTTGCCTCTTCTTGGATCGGAAACGACATTTCAGCCGGGAGGGAGCGTCACGGTCGCACGATCCCTCCAATGCCGAACTCGTGTACCAGTCTTTCGCCCAGGTAAGCGGTATGGACGAGCCAGAATAGTCCGAATCCATAGAATATGGCCGATCCCAAGGGCAACACAGCCGTCAACTCTCGCAGGGATAAATGGAACGAAAGGCAAAGCAACAATGTAAGACTGAAGAACAATGTGGCCCCTGTCAGGCTGCTTCGCGCAAGGCCGGCCAATTCGTGGTGATGTTCCATTACCGCGGAAGCTTCGCTCACCGGATTGTTGATTGCAGCACTCTCCCCAGCGTCAAACGCCACGTATATCGATATCGTCCCAAGGAGCATTGCAGCGAGCGACGACAGGAGAAACGTCCGGCGGAACGTGGCCTTGGTCAACGCTGCTATCAAGGCAAATACAGGCGCGAGGAAGAATAGCGTCAAGGGCCAGTGAACCAGAAGCGGATGGATCCCGTCCCAATCCGGAATCATAGGAAGCTGCACCATTGGCCCCTCCTCTCGTGTGCTTTTCGGCTGCCAGCCACGCCGACACCATCCGCGTACCGAATGTACCGGCCTCACTTATGCGGCCTTCTGTTTTCCAGAACGCGCACTTTCGTTTTCGTCATCCCGAGTCTTCTGATCTTCTGGTGCCGGAGTTTGTGTCGCTTTTCTCCGGCTATTCCGGCGAGAATTGACTTCGAACCACACTAGGAGCGCCACAACTCCAGCGCAAAGGATCATTACAAGGATTGATGCCGCATCCATAAGTACCTCCTTCAACCATTTGCTGTGCGTCTATTGGCCTCGCCAACTGTTAGCACGGGACGCGGCGCTTGAGAAATGACGTGATGAGCGATCGATCCAAAGCGGCTTGCCGCGTGGGACGACGCTCCAGTTCCGCGCACACCCATAACGATGAGATCGGCTGACAAGTCCGAAGCCAGGTGAAGGATGCGCGCCCCGACAGCGCCGGTTTCTACCACGAGTTCCGGCTCATGGGGCAACTCCGGCTCAGCAGGGATCGCCTCCCGCATACGCTTCTCCAGTAGTGGTATGAGCGAGATGAGGAGACTTCTGGAGCAGGCCCTCCATCACGTGCACGAAGGTGATATGCGCTTCGTACTCGTCCGCCATCGATACGGCAAACTCTGTCGCTCGCTCCGAGGCGGGCGAGAAGTCGGTTGCACAGAGGATGCTGTGAATTCCTGTCGAAGCGAAAGTCGCGACGTTTGAACCAATGGTCAGGACTGGGCACATAGCCTCCCGAATCAGTTCTTCAGCCACGGAGCCCAGCAATACCTTGCCAAAGCCGGCGCGGCTGCTGGTGCCCACGACAAGCAGGTCAGCCGCAATCTCTCGAACGAACGTGTTGATTACGGCAGGAACATCGCCCTCGCCTAACAGGGGATCACACCGCAGGCCGTGATGCCGCAGCGGGCCGATCGTCTGATTCAGGCTGTAACTTGCGAAATCTCTAGCTTCCTTTAACCCCTGCTCTGCCGTCTTCGGAAATGCGAAGGCATACGTCTCGCGTGGGATCACATGCGCTGTGTAGAGCCGTGCTCCATATCGGCTGGCAAGTGCAACTGCAAAGGGCAAAGCGCGTCGGGCCGGAGCTTCGAAGTCGGTTGCGAACAAAACATTCTTCACCGCGGTTCGCGCGCGCGCTGCCTCGATGCGTCCAGCCCCTGGATCGTGCGCGGGAAGAGTGATCTTCATGGAGTGCTCCTTCATGCCTGGCTTCAACACACGGTTCGATCGCTAATGGACGTTGCCAGTTCACTCGCGTGCTGAGTGAGCAGAATCTGCGCCATGCATGGACCCACGACCTCCGAACTGACCATACCCGCTGCAAGCGCTTCTTCCAATAGGCCCATTGACTTCGTTCCGCTTTCGACCAGAAACGTCTGCGCGAGTAGGCGAAGCTGGGGGTCGCGGGATTCAAGACCTTCCACGAGCTCCCATCCCGCCTCCGGGTCAGCCGTGCTACGCCACACAACACCGCATGCCAGCAGGTAATCCGGGTTCATAGTCAACTCTCCGCACGGGTCTGTTCTCTTTCATTCACGGTCGTCATGCGACTGCTAGTTCAGTCCCGCCGCCGTTTAGGCGCTGCTGGACCATGTCGACAATCTGCGGATATGCATACTTGCAGACAATGTCGCGGGTTCCTGAATAGTCCAAATCGCTGAAGTCGTGGCAGCTGCGTACTTTTGGTTTCAGGACGATGCAGTGTGCCAGACGATTGACTTCCTGCATCGTCTGCAGCAAGTCTTCGCACTCTGCGTCCGGCAAATATTCGTTCACGAGTACAAGATCAAAAACTCTTGAATTCACAAGTTGTCGGAACTCCTTTGCATTCCACGCCGTCGTCGTGTCATATCCGGCATCTTCTAACAGCCTCTCCAGATTGATTAGGACATGTTCATCGCAATCCGCGATCAGAATCTTTCTCCGATTCATAGTCATGATGCAAAGCCCTCAGGCCGGCTGGCCGCCGCCAACCGGCCTCGCAATTCGGGATGACGATCCCTTGAGATCTTTCCAGCTCTGCCACGACCGCCGCTGCGTTTAACTCGGCGTACGATCGAGGTGGCGGCCTTGTCTACGACGCGATTGATCGCTGCGTACACGCTTGTGGATCGGTCTTCTATGAACACTGTGGCTGCGGGCGTAAGACAGACCATGAGGTGGCAGCTTTTGTCCAGGCCGCCTCGAGGACCATTCAAGTCCCGCAATTGCACACGCACTTTTCTGATGCGCTGTGCGAAGCGTTGCAGCGCAAAGCGAACTCGAAGTTCAATGTGCTCACGCAGCCGATCGCCGACGTGTATCCCTCGACCACAAATCTGGATTTGCATGCATCCTCCTATTGAGCTTCACGACGTTTCAACGTTGGGCGATCATTGTCCGTCACAGATTCGTCCTCTTTTGTCTGCCGCCGCAGGGTTGGTATGTTCTCCTTGCCCTCGTTGCTGACTTTTCCTCGCTTTTCCAGCATTGCCATGCGGCCCTTCACTTCGTCGAACTCGGACGTGGTCACTATGTAGTGAGATCGGTCCGGAAGCTTCGAATCCGTCTGCTTCTGGATCTTTGCCACTCGGCTCTCGATCGGCGGATGCGAGGCAAACACCTTTGATAGCGTGCCCGCCTTCTTTTTCTCCAGCGCCTGGATCTTCTCAAAGAAGTTCAGGAACGATTGCGGGTCATAGCCGGCCTTGAACATGTATTGCAGCCCGAAGTAATCCGCTTCGTCCTCAAATCCCCGCGAGAACTTCATCATGCTCATGGGCACTCCAATGCCGGCTGCGGTACGGGCCGCATAGCCGATCCCTCCACCTAGAACGATCAGCGGGATCGATGCCAGATTTGCGAGGTTTCCCCTTGTCATTTGCCGCATGGCGTGTCGAGCAGACACGTGAGCCACTTCGTGCGCCATCACGCCGGCCAATTCGGCTTCCTCACTGGCGACCAGGATCAATCCGATGTTCACGTAGAAGAATCCGCCAGGCAGCGCAAATGCATTCACCTCGTCCGAGTCGATTACCTTGATGGTGAAGGGCACCTTGGAGTCAGAATTCCGAACGATGTTCTGGCCGATACGGTTGACGTATTCCGAGACTACGGGATCCGTCACCAGTTTTACCGTCTGGTCGATCGTCTGCGCATACTCCCGGCCCATGCGGATCTCACTTTCGATCGAATACCAGTTGCCCACACCCTTTCCACCACCAATGTCGCGATTCCCGATGGCATCAAGGTCGTCCTTGCTGTCTACGCTCCCCTTCGTCCGTTTATCCGGCTCCTCCACCTGCAGTTCCTGGCGACGCTTTTCGGACTCCGCCGAAAGCGACGCCGCTTGTCCCATTAGGAACATGACCAGGAAGGCGAATTTGACGCGCGTGTGCCACATGGTTCCGCCTTGAACTGATGCACGTCGCGTGCCGTGAAAGCAACAACTCCGGGGCCGGTTACAAAGAGTCACCATCCGTCCCTTTACTGTCCAGTCGAAATACTCCAAATGCAAGAGAGCAAACGCACTGCATTCCTGCCGCGCAAGCGCATCCCACATGCGCCCGGCCCTGAGATAGCGTTTCAAGACACTGGGAATATTCATCCGGTCCAAGATTCTTGACGACTTCTGTCCGAAGTTTTGGACGGGCTCGCCCGTTGAAGACGAGGCGATGTTCCTTTACCTGTGTTTTTCTGCAATTTGCAGGCGAAGGGATTTGGCCCATGCCGTGCGTTCGTATATCGCGAGGCGATCCGACCGAATGGATTGCCCACGTTGTGGAAAGGAAATGAAGGACATGGAGAAGTTCGCTTCGATTACTGCTCGTTCTGGTGGTTTCCGTGATCGCCCTGCCTACCGGGGCAGCGGCGGCCAGCAAGACAATGGACAATCTGCAGGCTGCGTACAACGGCGAGAGCAATGCTCACGCCCGTTATCTGGCATTTGCTGAAAAGGCAGATCAGGAACAGTATGGCGAAATAGCAAGTCTGTTCCGCGCCGCCGCGAAAGCGGAGTCTGTTCATGCCGTGAATCACGCAGCTGTGATCAAGAAGTTGGGTGGTAGCCCCGAAGCCAAAATCGAGACTCCGGTCGTCAAGTCGACCAAGGAAAATCTGGAAGCCGCCATCAAAGGTGAATCTTACGAACGGGACACGATGTACCCCGAGTTCCTGAAGCAGGCTCGTGCGGAAGGAGATCGGGAAGCCGTCCGTACCTTCAATCTGGCGAAAACCGCCGAGACGGAACACGCCAGGCTCTACACCGAGGCGTTAAGCAATCTGGCAACCCTGAAGAACTCGAAAGCAAAGGAGTATTTCGTCTGCACGGTCTGCGGAATGACAACTCCGAAGATGGACTTCCCCAAGTGTCCATCGTGCTTCTCCCACAAGGACAAGTTCGAACGGGTTAGCTAGTCATCGGGTCGCCGAACGGCGACCCACGCTTTCCTAACAAGGAGCCCTTATGTTTCAGTTTCCGCCGATTCCGACGTGGGACGCGTTACACCCGCTGGTAATTCACTTTCCGATCGCACTCCTATTGATTGCACCGCTCTTTATTGTGCTGGGTGCGCTGCTGACGCCCGCCAAGGGAAGGCCCTACTTGATCGCCGCGCTGGCGTTGTTGCTGGTCGGGACGGCTGGGACGTTCCTTGCAATCGAGACCGGCGAGGCGGCGGCCGAACTCGCGGAGCGTACACCCGGCGTCGAGCGGGTTCTCGAGGCCCATGAGGCATTGGCCGAACGCACGCGCGCTGTTTTCGGGGTGCTGTCGGTTATCTTTATCGCGCTGCTGGCAGCTCCTCGAATCCTGGCAAAGGCCGAGAGCCGGCTGACTACCACGATCCTGCCGCTCGCGTTTCTGGTTTTGTACAGCGCAGGAATCCTGCTTCTGCTGAACACGGCTCATAACGGCGGCAGGCTTGTGCATGAATTCGGCTTGCGCGCCATGATTAGCACCCCTGCCGCGGATGCCAGTGCAGCTGTTCCGGCTGAAACGGTGCAAGAGAAAGATTAGTTGCATGATCGTTCGCTCAGGACCATTTCGCATCCTTGGACGCGGATTGTTGGCCGTGGGCGCGTTGCTGTTGCTGGTGTTCGTGCTGGCTCACGTTCATCGGTTCATGTCGCTACAGTCAGCGATGGCTAGCTTTGAAGCCCGGCAGGAAGAACTTCGTGTCATCAAGAGTGGCAATGTGGGAATTGAGGTCAAAGATGTAGCCCACCAGAATCCCGAACATTCGTCGCAAACGATTCGGCGCGGCGAAGTCCCGACATCCAGACCCAGGCAATTTGCTGAACCTTTGGCGCTGTTACGGATACCTGCACTGCAGTTGGAAGTTCCAGTGCTAGAGGGTACGGATGAATTTACCTTAAACCGCGGGGTTGGACGAATCGCCGGCACCGCAATGCCGGGCGAGGAAGGCAACATCGGTATCGCCGGACACCGGGATAGTTTTTTCCGTCGCCTCGAACACATAAGCGTTGGAGGAACAATCGAACTGGTGACGTTGCGTGGCACGAACGTTTACGAAGTGGATCAGATCCGGGTTACCACTCCGACAGATCTCGGCGTACTGCAACCTCGAGCGAGTAGTTCGCTAACGCTCGTCACGTGTTATCCATTCCATTTTCTCGGCCCTGCTCCAAGCCGCTACGTCGTCGAAGCGTCGTTGAAGCAATAAGCCGCTTGATCATTTGACGAATACAGCTAGTCGAAAGTAGGAGGTCGCAATGAATCCACTTAAGCAGAAAGTCGTCAGCGTTGGGTCCGCCGTGTTGGTATTTGCCGCTATGACAATGAACATCGCCGCCCAAGACATCACGCATCCTTCGGAAACGAAGACAGTGGGTGAGCCAACACATGAGATTGAACAAACTTACGTTAAGAATGCGGAAGTGATTCACATTTCAAGTCACCAAATCGTAGTGAAACTTGAGGACGGCAGGATGGAGTTCCTCAACCTGCCGGATGAGGAGTTCAAATTTCAAATCGACGGAAAGGAACTCACGGTGCATGCGTTGAAACCAGGCATGAAGCTCTCCCAGGAGATTCATACGGTTACAACCCCGCAACAGGTAACCACATTGCGAACCGTGAAAGGTGAGGTGTGGCTACTTATGCCCCCCCACTTGATGCTCAGATTTCCTGGTGGTGAAACCAAGTCTTATACCGTCCCGGACGGGATTGTGTTCCACATCGACGGGGAAGACAAGACGGTTTTCGATCTACGAAAAGGCATGAAGATCGACGCAACCGTGATTAAGACGGAACCGCTGAATGTCCTTGAAAGACACCACGTTGTCACCGGTGAAGAGCCCACGCTTAAAGTCGCATTCGAAGGGCCTCTGCTGTTGGAGTCCCCCATGCGAAATGAGGCCCCATCGCTAACCGCGTCGGCGGAACCAGAAAAGATTCAGGAGCTGCCCAGGACCGGGAGTATTCTGCCGCTCGTAGGGCTGCTTGGCTTCGTGTCCCTATCATTGTCTGCGGTTCTCCATGTCATCGGCAGGAGGATTGGGAGCAATTCATGAACAAAGGGAGGCGGCGCAGTTGCGCCGCCCAAACCTTCTTGAGAGTGGCATTCCGTGACAGGTTGCGCTAATTGGGGCCCGAAAAGCGACGTGAGTCATACAGGGAGTATTCTTGTTTACCAGGTGCAGCCGGGAGATCTTGACTTGAAGTGGTGCTATACAGAAAACAATCCCGAAGAATTCCGGCGCTGGTGCGTTTCGACTTCGAATCCTTCCGCCAGCAGGCAATTGTATTCGCCACTCTGAACCTCTTTCTTCTGGCCGCACTTCTTTTTCTGCACTCTCTTTTTTCTTCTCTGCTGGGCACGCCTACGCCCGCGCTTCTTATCACTTTGGGCACTGCGTTCCTGCTAAAGATGCTGGAGTTGCTCTGGCTTTGGGCAGGCGTTCGGACCCCAAGCCGGACGTTGGCAGATGTCATCGTATGGGCTTCAATCACACTGAACATCGCTCTGGCGCTGGTACTGACCCTGCTTACAGATCGAGGAGAAAGTCCATATTTTGTTTTGCTCGCGCTGCCCGTGCTGCAGGTAGCCTACCGCTTCAGGCTTCCCACTTGCATCGCGGTAATCGCTGTCGCGGATTTTTTGACCTTTTTCTGGGTCTGGTATTTTGCCAAATCTCATGCTCCAACTCCTATCAAAGCACTCGAATATCTCGAGTCGGGAGTTCTTTCGGTTGTCTATGCCCTGATGGGAGTGCTGGTGTGGCTGCTTGTCAATCAACTTCGTACTGATCAGGCCCGGCTTTCGCATAGTCTCGAAGAACTGGAACGCACGCGTGAAAAACTGCTTGCCGAAGAGAAACTGGGCATGGCGGGCCGTCTCTCGAGCGCCGTGGCTCACGAGATTCGGAACCCTGTGGCTATCATTGCCAGTTCACTAGTCACGGCAGATCGCCCCGAACTTAGCGAGCAGGAACGAAGAGAGATGTATCGCATCGCTCGCAGCGAGTCTGCCCGCCTGGAGAAGCTGACCGGCGACTTCCTTTCCTACGCGCGTCCCAGTGAGCCCAAACGGAATACTGTGTCTGTAGGCGAAACACTGGGGTATATCGCAGAGATTGTCAGGACACAGGCCGCAAAGCGAGATATCAGCGTCGCAGTTGAGGATGAGGTTCAGGCACGCGCGAACGTGGATGGAGAGCAGTTGCAGCGGGCTCTGCTGAACCTGCTGCTGAACGCGATTGATGCAACGCCTGGCGGCGGCCGGGTTACGCTACGTGCCCGGCGTGGATTGCCGAATGAGTTGGAACTGCAGGTTGAGAATGCAGGTGAGCCAATTCCGAAAGACGTTCTGGCCAGGATCTTTGAACCGTTTTACACGACGAAACCGAACGGAACCGGTCTTGGATTGGCCATCTCGAAGAACATCGCGAGAGCCCAGGGCGGCGACCTCGCGCTGACCCGAAATGAGCCCGGCCACATATGTTTTACGATGACAGTTGCAGACCTGGAACAAACCGGCGCCGGAGTGGACACACATGGGTAGATTGCTGATTGTGGATGACGAGCCCAATCTGCGCCGAGTGTTGAGCGCGGAGCTTCGACTTGACGGGCACACGGTAGACGAGGCGAGCGGAGTAGCAGCCGCATCACGGCTCATTGCCGGCCGTGAGTTCGACGTAGTAGTCACGGATCAGAAGATGCCCGATGGCGACGGGTTGAATGTCCTCTCCGTCGCACACGAGAACGACCCTTCCCTCGCAGTGATCTTCCTGACCGCAGTCCCGACCATCGAACTCGCTGTTGAGAGCATGCGTCAGGGAGCTTTCGATTTCATTACCAAGCCTTTTAACCCGGAAGTCGTGAGGGCAACGGTGCGCCGAGCCTGCGAGCGCACGAATTTGCTGCGTGAAAACCAGTTACTGAAGTCCACAGTCGGTGTTTTGCAGGGTGAGGACACGATCTTTGGAGCGAGCGCAGGCATCCGGCAAGTGCGCGAGCAGATCGCACGTGTCGCTCCGACGGATGCCACCGTGTTAATTATCGGAGAGACTGGGACCGGCAAAGAACTGGTAGCCAGGGCAATTCACCGGAACAGCCGCAGGAGTCACAAGCCTCTGATCGCAGTCAATTGCGCAGCCTTTACCGAAACTCTGCTCGAAAGTGAACTCTTCGGACATGAACGCGGAGCCTTCACGGGAGCAGATCGTTCCCGGCAAGGACTGTTTGAGGCCGCGCACGGCGGAACGCTCTTTCTCGACGAGGCAGGCGAAATGTCGGCGTCCGCTCAGGCTAAGTTGCTCCGTGTGCTGGTGGACGGGCAAGTGTTGCGGGTTGGTTCCACTCAGCCTAGGACGGTCGATGTTCGCGTACTGGTAGCCACCCATCGAAATTTGGAAGAGCGAGTTCAGCAGGGAATCTTCCGTCAGGACCTTTATTACCGCTTGGCCGTTGTGCCCATTCCGATCCCGCCCCTTCGTGAGCGGAAGGAGGATATCCCCGGATTGTGCGATCTTCTATCCGCCCAGATCGCCAAAGACTTGAAGGTCCGCCCCAAAAAGCTCAGCGCGGAAGCCTTGCAGAAGATGATCGCCTATGCATTTCCTGGAAATATTCGTGAACTGCGGAACCTCCTAGAACGGGCGCACATCCTCGGACAGCAGCCGGAAATCGCTGCGGACGAAATTCCGGTCCAGACGCCGTATGGCGCCGATATATCAACACATAGCACCGGGCTGCCGGAGTGGTTTCGAACCTTGCCGCAAATTCTGGATTTGCGCGAAACCCTTGCGGAGCTCGAAAAGAATCTCATTAAGCGGGCCCTGGAGCAGGCAAACGGCGTTCAGGCCGAGGCCGCCCGGATGCTCGGCCTATCGCGCAGTGACATAGGGTACAAGGTTACTAAGTACGACATCGAATGACCGTAGATCTTGTCGCACGACGAAGTCGCGTTCCGTACTCCTCTGGTCTCGCCTTGGTAGCATGTCTTACCAGCACGACAAAGAGCACGGCTTAGATGTGAGAATTGCTAACAGCCCATCCACGTGGAGCTGTCGATGAAAGGCGGGATTCCCGAGGAGCACTTGAGGCGGAGTCGGTTCGACGTTCACCCCTTTTGCCGTCTTAAGCATCGAAGCAATCAAGCCAGATTGTTGATGTGATCTTAGGATCAGAGCCACAAACCCTTCGTCCCACGCAGGGGAACAGTGCGAGGAACCTCTCATAAAATCAGCTCTGCTCGGCCCTTGTTGGGTCCAGTTAGAGTCCAGGTGTTTCGGGAATCGATCATATCCACCGACTAACGGCCGATCAGTCATCATTATCAACTTAAGCGGCAAGTAATGGATCGCCCAATAAGATAGTGTGCAGGGTATGTGCGCTGTTTTTGGGGATTGACGAGTGACGGAACGCCCGATAGCCATAAACGCAGCGTGGCGAAGGGCATCAGCGCGCCTATGACTCCAGAACACTTCGTCCCGGTTTTGAAGAACACCTAGTGTGTTCTAATCGGTTAGGAAAAGTCTCTACTTTACTTGATTCTTCCACCGCTTACCAGCAACGGGTTCTAAAGCGTTCTGATTCATTCTGCTCGGTTCTGAGCATGGAACTATCACGTTTTTATCACGCCACCGGGAACGGATCGGGAAAGCGTGGTCTCTGACCGACCGGGTCAATGAGTGAAATGGGGATGTTCCGCCAATCAACTGGCTAGAGATAGAATCGAGTCGCCATGAGACTTGATGCTGCCTCCTGTCACTCCAGTCGTCAGGCCGTTTTGTGTCTGCTCCTCATCGCTGCTTCATTGGGTGAAGGCGCTCACGCTCAGAGCATCCGAATAAGACTTGTCAATGGCCGAAATGGCCGCCCCATGGCAGGTACGCACGTAAACGTATGGGTGGGGAAAGAACGCAAATCGGCAATGGTAATTCCAACGGATAAAGACGGTGTTGCGTCTCTACTCCTCACTGACAAGGAGGGCGAAGTAAATGTTCCACGTGGGGACGGCCATGGATCACACGTAGTAATCAACCCGGTCGTAAAATACGACGACGATTTGGAGATCAATGCCCCCTATGTGCTCTGCCAACCCGGTACTCCCGATTACTCGTGGTTGGCCATCAAGCACATCTCGACAAAGCAGGTGGTTGGGCAGGGCATTGTTACGCCAAATGCTTGCGGGAAGGCCACAGCCTCACAGACGCCTGGAGAGGTAATTATTTTTGTTAGGCCGTTAAGCTGGTGGGAAAAATTCAAAACCTAGCGTTCCAGTTGTGGCGCACCATATCGCTGACGAAAGCACCATATCGCTGACGAAATCAGGCCATAGCGCTCATTGACCCATGATGAGTGTTATGGGGATGTTACATCCAGAACGAGACTGAGCCTAGCTGGCTTCAATCCCGTTGCGGAGTGCTCTACTGAAGCGCGGACGTTTCTTCTCGCCGCCAGATTGGCAATGCGTCCGCGCCTGCTGCGAGCATGCCGAGAGATGGCCCATCTTGGTTTTGAATACAGTTCGGAGCCTGAACTTCGGCGGTTGTTTTGTCCGTGGTGGCAGTCCCTGCGATGCCAGCGAGGATTGGCTTGTTGGCAACCGTTTCGTAGGCGTAACCGAGGACAGCGCCGGGCACTGCCTTTCTTCCGACGCCGACAGCCAGTCGAATCCAGCCATAATGCGTCTGGCCTTTGATCTGAAACTTTACGCCAAGAAAACGAACTTCTGTGCCGTTTGAGCCGCCATATGTGAACGGCCAGTTCCCGTAGGATCTCCCCGATCCTGAATCGTATTCGCTGTTCCGTTGAATGACGACCTTACCGCCGACGAAATGTGCCGAAGGTCCGATGTTTGCTCCGCGAACCAGCGCGGAGGCGTACGGTCCCGGGTACGCATTCCATGGACCTCCTATCAGGCCGCCGTGCGTAAGCGGCTTGACGGTTTCTTTCGCATGAAGGTGGCTGGAGCGGGTAGTGCGATAGCTTGTAATGGAGAATTGGAAATCGGCAAGGCCATCTTTGTTGAAATCGATGGAAACCGGGCTGCCGGTGTTGAGGGGAATATTCTTCTTGGTGATGACGACCTCGCCGACCGAAGCCTGTGTCAGGGCCAGCACGCTCACCCCTGCCGCTGCGGCTGCGAGAGAATACAACTTCACACGATGGTCAATCGTGTCCATAGATTTTTTGGAGGGGCCCGAATACAAATTCTTAGGCATGGTTGTTCTCCAGTCGTGGAGAAGTATAGACTCGCCCAATCTCCTGAACAACTTGTTGGGCTTTTGTGAGTGCCGTCCACGGCAGGCCGCCAAGTCAGGCTTGGAGGGAAGACCGAACAGGGGCGACCAGAGATTTTTGTGGGAACACCTGCACCTCCAGGATTTGGACTTCACCCACTGGTTCGATCTCAGGGCATGGATTGTTTTCCACGAAGGACCACCGCGACCGGTCCCCGATGTTCGCGTATGGGCGGAAAACAATCTTGTCTTACCGGGTGGGGTATGACTCCTCTTCGTACTTCTCGCCCCAGTTTAGCGCATGGCTGAAGCAATCAGGCCATATCACAAGCGTGCGCTTTTCCTTCGCCTTTTTCGGCGTCAATGAGCGATTAGAGATTTACGCCAACCTACCTGAACGCGATTCGGCTGCGCTGCGACACCGTGTCAATTACCTGAATTCCGTGGCATATTTTTTCAGAGCAATCTCCCTGATCTGCTCTCGCGTGAGTTGTTTTGGCGGTACGCCTGGCGGGGTACAGGTGTCACGGAAAAAGCCATCCAGGCCAGCAGGCGACACAACCCAGAGCAGGAGGAGTTCGTGATCGGGATTCTCAAACCCATGCCATGAGTTTCTTGGAATGAAGATCGTTCCTCCTTTTTCAAACGAATGGCGTACATCATTCAGTATGAACGTTCCGCCGCCTTCCAGAACCAGAAAGGCTTCGTCCATCTTGAAGTGACGGTGGATCGGAATGCCGGTACCGAGCATTACCTGCTGGCTTCCCATCGCGAGATTCTCTGAGCCTGTTGCTGAGCCGAGTTTGATGAAGATATTTCCATGATCACGAAAATGAACGAGATGTTCGCCTTCGGTGGCGCTAAGCACGTAACCTTGTCGCGCTGTGCTCTGAGCCTCGATGATGCCTTGCGGTAACAGTCCGGTCATGCCGAGTGCGCCCACAGTGTAGAGGAAGGATCGGCGTTTCTGCTCAAACGTTTTCATGGCGGTACCTCAAATGAGGTAGCATCTTACGCCCCCGGGTCGGTAAATGGCGAAATCAGGCCTTAACACTCAAACCCCGGGCCAGAGCATGATGAGGGTAATGGGGATTTTTCGCCATTTGAGACGATTGCCTCATGCTCTGTCAGAGGCAGCCCAGCTATTCGTGTCCGCGTCTTTCATCGCGACGGAACAGCCATTTCTGTTTGTCCTCGGTACCGTCATAGTGCTTCCAAGTGACGTCAACGGTCATCGTTTTCCAATCCTTGGAAAAAGTGATTCGGCTATACATCAAGCTTCCATCCAACTCGACGCCATGCTGCACGAGGACACCATCTTCCTCTTTCACGCCTTCCACGGCCATAGTTTGCGGCTGCCCTTCTATCTTGACGTGGTGCATGCTACCGTCCTTCGGCCCACTCCATTCAAAAGCAAAAGGAGATTCGTTGCGATTCAAACGATGGGCACGATACGCGAACAATCGGGGCGTGTCGTGAAGCACGGTGATGCTCATGGCGGTTGGCTTGGGGTCAGAGCCAAAATCACTTTGCGCAACATCCATTTGCCACTGGCCCACAGCATTCTGCGCAATGACGCTGCCCAATGCTAAGGTTACGAAACCCGTAATCGCTAGCACTCTCGTTTTCCTCATACCAGGCAAGCTGCTGCCGGCTGCGAATAACTTCTTCAGAGATACCCAACGGGTGCAGTTCACGGGTGGGAATTCTACCCAGTTCCCGCGTAACTGTCGAGAACAGGCCTTAGCACTCATTGACCGGAAGATGTGTAATCGAGATATTTCGCGAATCATCGGGGGCTGGCCCACTCGTTCAATGATTCCCAAAATGGGGGTTGCCCCCACTCGCGTGCTATTTCAATTGCAGAGAGCAGTGCTAAACTCACGTGCCATTGATGTTGGGTCCCTGCCTGGCAACATGTCCACGTTTTCAAGGAGATCCCATGAAAGGCTGCTCACTTAGCTTGTTGGCAGTTTCGCTCTTCGCTTTGGTGCTGTACTGCCCCAGCAACTCGCTGGCCCAGAGTTATACCGAAAGTGTTCTGTACAACTTTCCATCGGCCAACCTCGCCCAGTCCAATGTAGTGCTGGATTCTGCCGGGAACCTCTACGGTCTAACCTATTCCGGCGGGACCTACGGTGTGGGAAGCATATTCGAAATCAGCGCCAGTGGTGCGTTCAGCACCATCTACAACTTCAACCCAAATAACTATGGCACTCCTAACTCCGGGTACTATCCCTGGGGCTTGGTGATCGATAGCGCCGGCAACTTGTATGGCACTACGAACCAGGGCGGCCTGATCATTGATGGCAGCTTCTGGGGAGGAGTCGTGTTCAAGTTCTCGTCAGCAACTAAGAAGTACGCAGTTCTACACAAGTTTGGCAGTCTGTCCTCCGATGGCAATACTCCAGCAGGACCCTTAACGTTCGCTTCGGATGGGAACCTCTACGGCATGACCAATTACGGAGGGACCTCTGGCTATGGAACGATCTTCGAGGTCACTCCAAAGGGAGTAGAGACAGTTAAGTATAGCTTTCCATCCACCTTGGCCTATCCAACCAGCAACGTGTTTCGCGACGGCAAGGGAAATTTTTACGGCTTGGCAGACTATGGCACTACTCTGGTTGAAGTGACTGCAAGCGGTCAGAGCAAAATCCTCAACAATGGCATCGGTGCGATTGGCAGCGAGCTGTACAGCGTCGGCCGAAGTGCTGCGGGCAACTTCTACGGCCAGTTTGGCTACGAATCGGCTTCCGGTCTGTCCTACTCGGGATTGTGGGAAGTTCGTGGCAGCGACGACACACTCTCGGAGTACTACTTCGCGGACGGCTGCTCCTCGTCGTCCTGTCCAAGTTTATCCGTACCCGACGGGCCATTCGTGTTCTCAAATGGCAACATATATGGAACCTCGATAGGAGCCCGCGACGCGTCTGGGGCCTTCATCAACGGCGCAGTCTACGAATTCAACCAAACGACTGGAGTCGTAAACACTCTGTATAGCTTCTGCTCTCTTCCAAACTGTGCTGACGGTAGCCAACCCCGATCAGGTGTAGCCTTGGATTCAAAAGGAAACCTGTACGGCACAACCTGGTCCGGCGGTACCAGTGACAACGGAGTGGTGTTCAAGTTGACTTTGAATAACTGATATCTAGCTCCCATTCACACCCCGGGGCATGCTGAGTGAAATTGATTCCATGACAATGTCGGCTCCCGCACCCGGGTTAGAGTTGGAGGTGGCAAAACCAACCAACAGGCTCGGGAGAAAGGAGCCGAACGATGATCATTATAGGAGTAGATTTCCATCCCGAGTTTCAACAAATCGCTTTGCTCAACAGCACGACCGGAGAGGTCGAGGAGAAACGGCTGGCACATCCGGGTGAGGCGGAGAAGTTCTACCGCGCACTGGCGATCGCGAATGAAACTGTGCGCATCGGCATGGAGGCCAGCGGGCACGCACGCTGGTTCGAACGTCTCATCGCCGAGTTGCAGTTTGAGTTGTGGATCGGGGACGCAGCCGAGATCCGTACGAAGCGGGTACGGAAGCAGAAGACGGATCGCCAGGACGCGCAACTAATCCTGCGCTTACTGCTGGAAGATCGCTTTCCCAAGATCTGGGTGCCCAGTTGGGAGAACCGGGATCTGCGGCAGCTGTTGTGGCATCGTCATCGCATGGTGCAGGCGCGCACGCGCGTCATGAATCAACTGCAAGCGGTGGCGTTGAACGAAGGTTTGCGTTGCAAGAAAAAGTTGTGGCGCGAGCGCGGACGGCAGCAGTTGGAATCGTTCGCGCTGGCTCCGTGGGCCAGCCGGCGACGCCGCGATTTGCTGGAGTTGCTGGATCGTTTGAATCCAGCAATTGCGGAGCTGTCGCAGGCGATCGAACACGAAGTCGAGAACTATCCTGCGGCGCAGCGGCTGAGAACGCATCCCGGAGTAGGCGTGCTAACGGCGCTAGCGTTTGTGCTGATACTCGGCGATGCGGAACGCTTTCACTGCGGCAAGCAGGTGGCGAGTTATCTGGGACTGGTGCCGCTGGAAGACTCCAGCGGGAATCGCCGGCGCCTGGGTCACATCACCAAGCAAGGCAGTTCGATCTTGCGCTTCCTGCTGGTGGAAGCGGCGCAGGTGACGGTGCGCAGCCTGCCGGAATGGCGCAGCAAATATTTTCATCTGGTGCTGCGGCGCGGGCGGAAGATCGCGAAAGTCGCGATGGCCCGCCGCTTGGCTGTGCAGTTGTTCTGGATGATGCGCAAGGAATGGGACTACGAGCAGCTGAAAAAGTTCGGTTCGCACGCGGGACAGCCCGGAAATCGCCATGGTGTGTAGTCGAACATCGAGAAATTGATTGGGCGTCCCGCTCCTCTTGAGAAGAAGAGGAGTTCGAAGTAGTAATCATGATCGCAGTACGTGACCGAAGAGATGCATGGGTCGGACCGAGAGTCCGAACCTGAAAAACGATTACGAGCGAGCCTGTGGTTGGCAAGGCCATTTCAACCAGAGCGAAATGGCGCTCCTCTCCGAGTGCACGGATAGGTACGCTCAAAAGTTGCTTGACACCGCCGACATTGTCAGAGAGGCGATTTAACGTCAATCAATTTAACGTCAATCAACGATTTCGACCGGCCAGTCTCAATCCATTCGTAGGCGTGTTCTATCTCGAAGGCAAGGTTTCTTCGCGCCGCCACAGCGGCACGCCATCTGCGCCCGCGCGGTCCCCGTCATTTCCTTCGTGCCGAATAAAGTTAAAGGCCTGTGCCACCCGCTGCATCGTTATCCAGCCCGATAGATCGCTACTTCATCAGGCCATAGACTTCAACTTCACTTCTAGTGCCGAAGTAGACGCGGCCGTTGACTACGATCGGGATGACGAAGCGGGCGGCCAGGGCCGCTCTGTCGCGTTGGCTGTTTTGTTCGGAGTTGTAGATCGGTTCGCCCAGCTTGGTTGCGTCGAAGGCGTAGAGGACGGCGTGTTTGTTATCGGGGCCATCCCAGGTTTTGGTGGCGATGGCCCAGACGATAGCATTCCTGCTGCTGTCCGCGGAGATCGAAGGGGTTGCGCCGGGATCGACGAACTTCGTGCGGGATGTTGCGTGCAGCGTCAGGCGACCGTTCTTAATCGCGTAGTCTCGGAGAAAATCGTCGCTGGTGGCGAAAAAGGCATGGCCGTTGAAGTAGGCGATCGCGCCCAAGGCAGGGCCAGAGATCTTGATCACCTGGAGCAGCGCATCGCTGTCGGGGTGATACTTTCCCATGTTGTCGCGATCGATTACGTAGATCGTCGAGTCTTTCGTCGGCTGCAGAAGCAGGTGAGGATGCGGGCCAGTCTGGTCGGGCAGAAGCGTGGGGCCGCTTGATCCTACATCGGTGTCAGCCTCGCTGATGCGTTGCTGATCGTGCGGCGTGAAATAGTCGCGGATGGCGAGGGAAGAACCATCGAGTTTGAGGACGGAGTCGCCGTAGTCGCGGCCCCCGCTGGCGGCGTCGAAGGTGCCATTGCCAGTCGGGACATAGACGTTGCCTTCGGCATCGACGGCGGGGCCGGTGTCGCTGAGCCATATACCGGCTTGAGTGCCGTCGGGATTCACGTTGAGAACCGACTTCTGCGCGAGCGTCTGGGCGTCGTAGGACATAACCCAGCCGTGGTAAGGATCGACGTCGCATGAGGATGCCCACTCCAGGTACACCGTGGTATTCATAAGAGTGAGCGCGGCGCGCGGGTTTTCTCTTAGCGCATCGAACGCGACCTGACCCTTGCTGGCACCGGCGCCCTTGCCGGGAACGGAAGCCGTGATCAGCTTCGGCCCTCCGAATTTCTCCATGCCGGTTGTGATCGCCAGCGCATGTAAGTGCTGGAAGTACTCGTCATCGCCGATCTTCCGCGCGATCATGGTGCGGGCAAGCACGTAAAGCGTGCCGGTTCTTAGGTCGATCACGGGCGTGGACGTGATGCCAACTTCCGGGCGGATGAACGGACACGCCACGACGTCTTCGGAAAGCGCGGTGACGCCGCGTGATTTGTCGAGGAAGCTTACTTTCCAAAGCGGAGGATCGTTGGGGCGATTCGCATCGAAGGCGTAGACGCTGTCGTGTTCTGTGACGACGTAAAGAATGTCGTGCGTGCCTTTGCCGGGGATGGGGACGGCCGGGACGTACAGTGGCTGCGCGTACACTGCGCCGTCCACTTTGAACGCGCCGAGTTTGCCGAACTGCTGCGCATTTACGTTCTGCGGCGTAAGAATCTTCTCGCGCAGTGTTGCGTCGGTACGGGAGTTGCTGTACTGCGATGTCGTGACCTGCGCGGCACACGGGCTAACGGCCAGCGCCAAAATAGAAACGGCGAGGAGAGCGCTGAAGTTCATGGGACGCTCCTGATCGGCTCGATGACAAGAGTCTCTCACCCGGATGCGATTTGCTCGGGCGAGAGTCCGTTCATTTTAGACGTTCCGAGAAACTGGCGGGTAGTCCAGACTCGTGACGACGCTTGTCTAAGCCATCGGTGCTGCGGGTGCCCCGTCCTTGCGGGTTTCGCAGCGATGCTGCCCGACACGACGTGTCCGATCCGGGCGAACCCCATTGCGGATGCGTCCGCGGCGTGGATGAAGCGCTGGCTAAGCTTCATGCGTCAAAGCCCGCCGAACCCACAAAGCCGGAGAGCCCAGCGAGTTGGCGGCTGCATGTTTCCCCGTAAGTATTTTGTCCCTTTGACCTTCTGGTCTCCTCAGGCTCTACTCAAGCAATTGGGAATCGAATCGTTGATAAATGTCGTGTTGATGGGCTGGATCGCGATCAGTTTGCAGTGCAGAGATCAGAGCTTGCTATCCGGGGGTAAGAACAATCAAATAGCGGGTACCGGCTCCCGCCGTGTAGGTGTGTGGCATCCCCGCTGGCACAAAAACTGTGGTTCCGGGGCCGACGTCTTCGGTTCGGTCGGCGTAGCGGAAAGTCAGTTCGCCCTCTAGTACATGCCAGGCTTCGTCGTCAGAATGGTGGACATGGAGGGTTGCGGGGCCACTGCCCCTCCATTCATGGACGCTGAACGAATTGCCAGAAGCGGAGAAAGGCGTTGGTTGCATTGTTGGATTCCACCGAGCGTGGCATTGGGGTCAATAAGTGAAATGGCAATTTTTCGCCAACTGACTCCCCACAGACCTGCCTTCCGGTGTCAAAATACTCGTGTGAAAAGAGTCCTTGCTCGTGGTTCCCATCGCCTGATTCTTATCGCGCTTGTTGTTGGCGTTGCTGGCCTACTTGACGCTGCGGACAACGTAGTTGTGCCCGGAGTCCGTTGCGGCCCATGCATTCTCGGCAAAACGACAGAACGAGAAGTCCAAGCAATGCCAGAGGTGAAAGGGCTCGATTTTCAATATTCCCGCAGTGGCGTCCTTGACAGCATTGTTTTAACCACACGCGATTACCACACTGATAGACAAATTCGCGTGGGTGCAACGGAAGACGAAGTTGTTCGTGCCCATGGCCGAGGGAAAGTTGGAAACATTGACCTCACGAAGGGAACTACAGTGGATGGTAGTCCGGTCGTGGTTGGCAAGGCTGGAGACAAGGTCTTGTTTTATCCGGGCATCGAGTTTGTATTTTCAAAGCAGCGAGTTTGGGCAATCATACTGGTACCGAAGTCGTAAGAATCGCTCTTGATGAGCGATGACTGACGAAAACAGGCGATTGCGCTCAAGTGGCAGGCTGGCGAGGGTGTTCCCCGTTAGCGCCAGCGCACCGGGCGGAGCAGAGACCCGCTAGTCGGCCATGAAGTGCTTGTCAAACAGGCGCTTGGACCTCTCGGCCCCTTCCTCGGTCAGCCTCACCGACTTCGCCTTCGTCGCTGGGTCGTGAATGTAGCCGCTCTCGTGCAGGCGGTCAAGGACGCCCCAATCGTGACTCTTCCACGCCCGCAGCCCATACTTGTCCTTGAACGTCGTCAGGTAGAGTAGGGCCAGCGTCATCTCATCCACCTTTTCGTTGTTGATTGCCATGGTGTGCTCCTGCGGTGCTCTGCGCTATCGGTACTTGCGTCGCAGCGCCGTCTGCCGTACTCCCAAGGGATGCGGCACGGGAGGCCGTCGCCATGCGCAAGAAAAAGACCCAGCCAAATTATCGTCGCAGAACGCTCCGGCTGCCAGACCTCGATCATTCTAAGCTGGCAGTGCTCAACAGCCTCGGCTCGCCCGGCTCGCGCCGCGTCTACGAATATGCCCTCGATCAATTCATTGCGTGGTACTGCTCGGAACCCCGCCTCGCCTTCAATCGGATCGTGGTCACCCGCTACCGCATGCACCTCGAATCGCGAGGGCTGGCAGCCAACACCATCAACCAGCAACTGGCAGCGGTGCGCCGTCTGGCCAACGAAGCCGCCGATGCGGGTCTGCTGAGTCCAGAACTCGCGGCGGGGATCAGCCGGGTCAAGGGCGTGAAGCAGTTGGGCTTCCGCGCCGGGAACTGGTTGAGCGTGGAACAGGGCTCAGAGGTACTCCGGTGCGCCTTCGGCACCAGCATGCGGGCGAAGCGCGACTACGCCATGCTAGCCACGTTGTTTGGCTGCGGCCTGCGGAGAACGGAACTGGTCGGGCTGGAGGTGGACGACGTGCAGATGCGCCAGGGGCACTGGGCGGTGGTGGACCTGATCGGAAAAGGCGGACACATCCGCACCGTGCCGATCCCGAACTGGGTCAAGGCTGCGCTGGACGAGTGGACTGCGGCAGCGGGGATCACCGAAGGGCGAATCTTCCGGGCAGTCGCCCGCGCCGGAAAAATATGGGGCGAGGGCATCTCGCAGAATGTCGTCTGGTACGTAGTCAAGGGCTGCTGCGAAAAAGCTGGGCTGCAACACATCGCGCCGCATGACTTGCGCCGGACTTGCGCGAAGTTGTGTCACACGAGTGGCGGCGAGATCGAGCAGATTCAATTCCTGCTCGGGCATGCTTCTGTTCAGACCACGGAACGCTACCTCGGCTGCAAACAGAATCTCGGACATCCGGTGAACGATCTGTTCCGTCTGGGGAACATCGGTGGGGCCGCGTATGTGGTCCTCGCGGGAACGGCGGCCGTCACGGTGAGAACGGAGGGCACACAGCCAGATAGAATGTCAGACGATGAAAGCGGTGGCGATCAAGAAGGGGCAGACGAGAGAGCGAGCACCAGATTTCAGGGAGATGGGCACGCTTCGGTGTGATACCTGCGGCGAGGAGTTCGTCGTCTGGCATGATCCCGCGCTCGTGGACAAGGCTGCTGCTGCGCGCCAAGCGCACTTGCTCGAAAAGGTTCTTGCCGAGGAACACGACCGGGAACAGAAGCGCGGATCGCATCCAACTGCCGGACTAGCGTCCGGGGCACTTGAGTGCAATGGCCTGTGGCTGTTGAAAAACTCTTTTCCCCGAAATCCGCAAAATTGAAATTGCGCTAGGAAGCCCTACAAACGACTTTCTTAACTTTCAAGACATTTTGTATCCCCCAAGTTTTGGCTGTTTTGGAGGAAACTGGAGTTTTTCAACAGCCACGCCTGTTAACGACAGTTAGCGGAACCGTCGTCGGTGATGCGAGTAAAAGCCGCCTCGTCAGCGGTGCGGAGATTACGTCCAAACTGTAATTCTTGTTTGCCCTTTATACCAAGAAAGTCTAGATGATCTGCGGCGTCAACAGGAAAGCCTCGGTTTGGCCGTTGAGCGTACCATAGCCCGCGATCTGGCCTTGGTCGTTGATGGCGTTGGCAAATTGCAAAAGCCATCCCGAATTTGCTGGGATGAGATGGTTCAGATCGAGCATTCCTGTGACGGGCAACGGTGCGGCAAATAAACCGACACGTTTGGGAAGTGTGAAGATGTCCAAGGCTTTTGACATTGGCCGTCCGATTGTTTTGACCGGCCCGTCGGCTGCATGTGAAATCGACTATGTTCTCCCCGTTTGTTCTCTTCTATTTGGCGAGGATCAACAATCCGGCCCGTGCCGTGCTTCACTGCTTGAGGAGCCATCAAAGCTCGGATGATTGTGTAAGGAGAACAATATGAAACGCGTCGGTTTACTCTCCATCCTTTCCGCTATCGTGTTTGCGCTGTCGCTTACCGCAGCGGCGGCCTCCAAACAGAGTGGCAAGATCACCGTATCTGACCATGTAGCTGTCTCGGATACGCAGCTTCACCCTGGCGAATACGTTGTGCGCTGGAGCGGAACCGGAGAGGATGTCCAAGTCACGTTCCTGCACGATGGCAACGAAGTAGTGTCACTGACGGGCACCATACTGCAGAGAGAAAATAAAGTGGCGTCCACCACAACGCGTCCAGGGGAAGGTGGGGCGCGCGTGCTCAGTGAAATCGCCCTACCACAGGTGACACTGATGCTAGCGCCACCCGTGGCACCAATCGCTGACTGATAACTGGGGCTGCCAAAGGCCCCGCTATGAGCTGACGAAGATGGCTCCTGAACCAGCGCAGGGTCAAATACCAGAGCATCTGCGTCCTGGGCGTTGTGGTGGACACGAATGCCCAGCTAACATTCGCGTGGGGAGCTCGCTGGGGATGGGAGAACCATGAAAATCGTACTGGCCATTGATGATTCCAAGTTCTCAGAAGCTGCGGCGAAGAGCCTCGCCCGGCAGTTCCGGCCTCAAGATACCGAGGTGCGAGTGTTGAACATCGTTGAGCCGATTGTGATCTCACAGCCCCCACAGATGTCTGCAGGATACTATCCGGACTGGGGGACCGACTCCCGCAAGCACGCGAAGTCGTAGATCGCGTGGCCAAAACCCTCTCTTCCGCTGGCTTCAGAGTGACCACATCGGTTGCGACAGGCGACGCGAGGAGCATCATTTTGGAAAATGCTGCGGAATGGAACGCGGATTTGATTGTTCTGGGCTCTCATGGACGCAAGGGACTGGAACGATTCTTCCTTGGCAGCGTTTCAGAGGCTGTAGCCCGGCACGCGCTCTGCTCGGTTCTGATTGTGCGGATTCCAAAGTAAGCACCGCTACTCATCTTGTCGTCGCGCATCGGCAGAGGATTAATTGCGGTGCAAATCGTTGCGGCAGCAAGCGTTTGAAATGCCAAAGGCCACACTCAAAGTGCAGCTTTGAATAGTTGGCGTAACATCCCTATTTCACTCATCATCGGGTCAATGAGCGCTAACGCTGTTACCCAACCATCACTCGGTCTGCCCTGTTACCTCGAACTGCCTCAACTTCTTGTCCGGCAGCAGGAACTCGTAAGTTTGAGACGAATCATACGCAGTCTTGTGCTGATCGTGAATGAGCTTTGCTTTGTAATCACCGAGTGCGAGCACTCCGTTCGTTGACTTGCATTTCAATTCATATTTCTTTCCCTCGATGACGACGTTCAGCACTTGGTACTGCCATGCGTGACCTAGTGGCATCTCAATCGCTACGCGGGATGCGGTAACGTGAACGTTCACGGTGTATTCTGCAGGATTCGTGTCAGATGCGGGCCATGCGTAAGCGGATGAAAACATCATAATGACCACCAGGATGATCTTGTTCACGGGGTTCCTCGCTTCTCGTTCAAGAATGATCAGCAATACTTCGCATGGTAGGCGTTCTGAGGTCAGTGGAACATGATGCAGATCACAGGAGTGAGGTAATAGTTAGCGAAAAATCTCCATTACACTCACCTTCCGAACGGGCCAATGTGAAATGAACCGGAAGGAATAGGAATTTTGAATGTTAGGGCCTGGGTGCAACAGCTATGTGGACGACTCAGGAAGAAGGCGATTTTATTTGGCGTCGAACGTGATCTGGGGAGACCCCTTCCTTTGCCAGTAGCTTCGCAGCGAAGCTTTTTCCGGATTCAACAATTCCAAGCAAAATATGTTCATTCCGAATGTCTCGGTGCCCAAGCTTGTCCGCCTCTTCTTCGGCCAAACCAAGCGCCTCGTGGGCTGTCTTACTCAACTCCAGATCGTGCGGTAAAGGGTTTCGTTCGCCTCGAGGAATGTGGGCTTCGATTGCCATAACAATTTCGTTTTCAGAAATTCCTTGCATCATCCGACTAGTCAGGACTGGATCGTTTAGCAGGGCCAACAGAATATGCTCGGGGTCGATTTCTGGTGACCCAAATCGATCTGCTTCATGTTTTGCCCGAACTATGGTCTGACGCGAGTACTCGAGGTATCTGGCAAACATACCCATACGTCATCCGCCGTGAGGATGTATCGGTAGCCAGTATAAGAGAATTCAGCTCTAAAGCATCATGCCTAGTGGCGATGGTTGACGAAACATCCCCATTTCACTCAAAATCCCTGCCTTAGAGGGAAGATGAGTGCTAGGCCTGGTTACGCCACTATAGAATCGCAGTCAGCAATTCACTCGCGGCGTCGTGTAAGGCCAAGGAGGGGCGGTCTCTTGGCACGATCTTTGTCAGCGGGTTGGCCGGGCCTTGAAGGAGGTTCTGTACCTCTCTTGGCACGGGCGGTTGGGTTCTCTTCTCCGGCATTCACGCTTGTTCCGTCGTCATCATGAAGAACAACGTTAAGAAGTGAATTGTTCACACGTAAGGTATCCCCAACGTCGTAGTGGATAAAGCCAAGTTTCCTGAATCGGTTCATGAAGAAGCTGACCCGCGAGCGAGTCGTCCCTACCATCTCTGCCAGAGTTTCCTGACTTAGTCTTGGGACTGACATTTCCGAGACTCCTCCTTTGCCGAATTGCGCCATCAACAGAAGGACTCGCGCCAGCCGCTTTTCGCTGGAATTGAAAAGTTGATCGACCAAGTCATCCTGATATCGGATGTTCCGCTTCAGCACGTATTTGACAAACAGGGCCGACAGTTTTGGTTCCACGCTCATTGCGTGCATCATCTCCTTCCGCTCGATGTGCAGTAGTATGCAGTCTGTCAATGCGGTTGCAGACGACATGCGTAGGAGCTGTCCGGCAAGACCACCTTCTCCAAAGAAATCGCCTTCGCCCAAAATACCAAGAGTTGCTTCTCTCCCGTCATCCGATACCACGCTGAGCCGCACCTTCCCAGTTTGAACAAAGAATAGGCCGTCTCTAGAATCGCCTTGAACGAAGATCTTGTCCTTCTTTTGAAAGGACAACATGTCCCTGCCCTTCCCAATCGTTGATAGAAAGGCGTGAGGATTGAAATCAGGTTCTCTGTTCGCGCTCGTGTCTTTCTTCACCAAAGGCCGTCCTAACTGGAAGTGCCATCACTGCCAATTATGGGGGAACGAGATGAATCTCTGCTGATCAGTAATGCTCACAGTTCCTTCACGCCTTCACGGACGCACAGAGGCCTTCAGAAGGTGAGGACTCCGTCATCCGGCGTGCCAACCGTCGGGACGGAGGGAACTCTCGCAAAATCGAAGGCACGCCCATTGACCGATGTTCCGCAGGCGCGACACTAATCCGCTGCGATCAAGCGTCGGTCACGGTGCGGCTGTGTACGGAGGTGTCCCGTGGTGAGTTCGCATTTGTCGCCCGGCCCCGCGCCGCAAGTCGGGCAACAGACAGCTAGTACCTCTTTGAGAGTAGGCGTCTTGGCCTTCATGGCTGTCCATGATGCGGCAATCCGCACAAGGAAAATGTTCAATTTTGCACAGTGAACCCAGATACTTGCCGAAATATCCCCATTTCACTCTTTGACCGGCTGCTGAAACCCTCGGGACCATCCGTATGGTGCCTCATGGGTGTAGAAGGCGTTGCCGCGCCGATCTATTGCAGCAATTCAGTTTGCTCCCAAGAGTAGCTTCTTGAATGTCAAGGCATCGAATCCCACGCTAAAAAAGGCACCCGGCTTCCGTTCCTCATGGATTGGGGCAGTACAACCTCAGAGCTACGAAATTTACCTTGGAGGAGAGAGTGATGGTGGACTGGGGAGCAGAAAGCACTGAGGTCACGATCTTCCAACATGGGGGTGGATGGGGCTGGGGCTCCTTTCCTTTGTCTTTCGACCTTAAGTCTGCGATCTCTAGGCAGGATGGAGTGGGGGTGGAACTTTTGCTGGACTCGCTCTCTTTGCTCATCGAGCATGGCTTCGTTCAATTCGTGAACGGGTGACGAGAAGCACCCACCGCCGTGCATCCAATCACGGCATCAGCATCTTCCTTGGCGTATCTAGGATCTTTAGGGCCCCACGTCGTAGAGTGTCTCACTCCTTCTCGGCGCTATGTTTCCCACCGGGCGGGGCATCTGCCTTTGGCCAAGTCTTCAAGATCACCCCAGAGCGGTTGGGCTCAGACGAATCACACCGACCGATCCGCATCACGTGGTCGCGCGTGAACAAGGAACATCCGGACAAGAGGACTATTTATGACGAGCACAATGCAGTCTCCGAGCGTGAGTTCTACTGTGGGCTCGCGCTCACGGGGCCCTTTCATCGCGATCTCGATCGTTCTTTTGTCAGCGGTCTTCGCCGGTTCCTCCGTTCAAGCTCAGACCTTCACCGTACTGCATACCTTCACCGGCGGTCAGGATGGCCAGAATCCTTACTATGGTGTAATCAGCGATTCCGCCGGCAATCTCTACGGCTCCACTGGCGAGGGCGGCGCTTTCAACCAGGGGACGATCTACAAATTGGATGGCGCCGGCAACGAGACTCTGCTTTACACCTTTACCGGTGGAACGGATGGCGCCCATCCCGGAAGACTCATTCGTGACACGGCTGGCAATCTCTACGGCGCCACGAGCCGTGGCGGCGATCTTTCCTGTTTCTCCGGGTCGGGTTGCGGAACTATCTTTAAGCTGACTCTGACCGGCACGCTGATCGTGATTTCCCGATTCTCTGCATTGTTAGACGTTCCCGGTCCTCTCGCCCGAGACGGAGCGGGCAATCTCTACGGCACCTCACAGACTGATGGAACATTCTCCTGGGGAACAATCTTTAGGGTAGACAAGAACGGCAAGAAAACTGTCCTGCACAACTTCAACGCGAGGGACGGCATAGGCCATTCGGGACTGATTCGGGACAAGGCGGGAAATCTATACGGCACGGCCGTTATTGGTGGGAGTCATTCCAACACCGGCACGCTATTTAAGTTGGCCCCTACCGGCAAGTTCGCCGTCCTTCACACTTTCATCCCGGGAACGGACGGGACACTACCTCAGACAGGAGTGATCCAAGACCCCTCCGGCAACCTCTACGGCACGACCTGGGTCGGCGGTGCATACAACCTCGGAACCGTGTTCAAGGTGGATGCCGTCGGCAATGAGACCCTGCTTTACAGCTTCACCGGCGTGGCGGAAAGTAATCCCATTGCTGGCGTGATCCGGGATTCTTCCGGCAACCTCTACGGAACCACGTACCAGGGCGACTACACACACTTTGGAGAAGTATTCAAACTCGACCCCAACGGTAATAGGACCGTACTGTACACCTTCACCGGCGGTGCGGACGGGCGACGACCGGCAGCGCCTGTTGTTCGGGACGCGGCTGGCGATCTCTATGGAACGACTTCAGAAGGTGGTGACTTCTCTTGTGATCCGTTGGGCTGCGGGGTCGTCTTCAAGATCACCCCTTAGCGGGTGAACTTCATTCTTGGGCTCTGAGAGATCACACCGACCGATACGCAAAGTGCTTAGGGATATGATGCGCCCACTGTTCGATGAATTCCTCGATCCTCGGTGTTTTGCCACCGTTTAATGACAAAAGCGGTCTTGTCATCGATGCGGTCCTTTTCACCAACTTGCTTCAGGTACTCGTCTTGCTTAACCGCATGTTCCAGAATCGCATTACAAATCCTCTTCGCCGGCTCGTCTTTGTGCTCGCGGATCACCCGTTCAATCTGGAGCCGGTCCTGCTCGTCGCTTCCGTCGTAAACTCCGTCTGTGTAAAGGAAGAGGATTTACAAAACGAAAATATCCTGCGGGACGTATCTCACCGTAGCGCATAGTCGCAATTTCGCGAGAATTGTCATTCTTGTCCCGCCCCATGCGCCATGATTCACATTCGTCGTTTTCCACTCTATTCTGTCGCCAGCAAGGTATGCAGCCGAGCGATTGTGATCTTCGCATGCAGTTTTCTCCTATTCGCTTCGGCTCCAAATTTGCAGTCCCCGCAAGTGTCGCAGTCCGCCCCAGGCAATGTAAGAAAACTGCCGCGGGCATCGAGCGTTGAACAGCAACTCCGACGCGGGTTTTCGCTCCCAATGCCGATTCGTCCGAGGTCACGGAATGGCTCGTTTTCATCTGTTCAAACACGGATGGAGGCGACGCCAATGCAGATCTGCTCGTTCATTTCGTTCGATCTCTAATCGTGCCGGCATACCAGGACGTCGAGATAAAACAGGCTGTTAATTGCAGGGGCTGGGTCATAAGTATCCAACGACCACTACGCAAAAAAGTTCCTAGACTTCTGATTTCATTCTTGTACCTCGGTGTATTGCAGCGTCTTGCGCGCTCTTATACAAAGTGATCATCCACTCACGTCGTGTTGAATTTTGAGTTTCAGTTAGCCCGATCTACGTCAGTAGATCGCATTGGCACTGCTCTGGCCCTAACCCTTATTCAACCTGTTTGGGGGATTATCACGCCATGAAGAAATACTATGTCGTTCTTACTGCGCTAATGCTCGCGCTCGGGGTCACTTGTTCCGTTGGGCAGGCTTCCAGCGACGGAAGTGGGTCTCAGTCAGGCAGCGTTGCCGTTCACGTCATACCTGACAGCGCGACAATATCTTCGTCCGAGGCGGTCCAGTTCACCGCGCTGGTGACGAACACGCCTCACGTTGCAGTCACTTGGTCCGTTTCACATGGAAAGATATCGAACTCCGGCCTCTATCAGGCTCCCGCTGTTACCAGCAACACTGCTGTTACGGTAACCGCAACCAGCACGGCGGATACGACGAAATCCGAGACCGCCTCACTTGTAATTACGGCGAAACAGTCTGGCCCGACCAGCCAGCCTCCGGCCCCGACGGGCAACACGATTCAGCAGTCCTTCTTTGGAGCCGACTTCAACAGCGGTCGGGTGTGGCCGCCCACTGATGGCCAGAATCGCATCGCCACTCTTGGTGCGCTGCGGCTTTGGGATGATTCCGTCAAATGGGGACAAATCAACAACGCTCGCGGCGTCTACGACTGGAAGAATATGGATACCTGGATCAGCAAGGCGCAGGCGCAACACGTGGACGTTCTCTACACGTTCGGCGACACGCCGCAATTTGCGGGCAGCATCCCGGGTAAAAACCCATGCACGTCTCCGTCTGCTTATAGTTGCTCGGCTCCGAAAGATGTGAACCAAGACGGTACCGGAACCGACTCGGATTTTTCCTCATTCGTCACTGCTGTCGTCGACCGGTACAAGGGACAGATCGCCTATTACGAGCTTTGGAACGAACCAGATTGCACGTGCTTTTTTGCGGGGACGCAGGCCCAGCTTGTCCGCATGGGAAAAGATGCCGCCGCTATCATCCGTTCTCATGATCCGAACGCCAAGATCCTGAGCCCTTCGGCTCACGGCCCCACAATGAAAACTTGGTTCGCCGGATATATTGCGGCGGGTGGCGGTTCGAACTTCGATATCGTAGACGTCCACATGCGTGGTACCAGCTCCCAAAATGCGATCCCTGAGGCTTTCATAGGAATCTATAACGATGTGACGGGGCAGTTAGCAGCCAATAGGCTGAACAAGCTGCCCATCTGGGATGGCGAGCATGGAATCAATAAGAATCAGCTGACCGATCCGGATGAGTTAGCTGGATATGTCGCCAGAGGAGTTGTGCTGCGCGCCGGCGTTGGGTTGCAGCGCCAGTACATCTATACCTGGGACAGCCCGGCGCCGTATGGTTTGCAGGGCAACGATTCCGGAACGGCGTGGGACACCGTGGCCGGATGGTTGATCGGCCACTCCATCAGTCCGTGCGTCGCCAGTGGCAACGTTTACACCTGTAACGTCGACAATGGACAGATTTTGTGGGACACGGCGCAATCGTGCAGTCACGGCACCTGCACCACTTCAAAGTACACCTTTCCCATTACCTACAAGTACCAGACTGACCTGGACGGAAAGAAGACTGCTCTGAGCGGAAAGACGGTGGCGATTGGCTATAAGCCAATCTTCCTGACATCGAAGTAAGTTCTTGGAGCTTGAAACAAGGGAAGGCTGGCTACCCTTTCTGGGTAGCCAGCCTCCTACTCCGCCCCCGCTATGGAATCTATACGTTCATCACAACGACCGAGAAGCCCACCGATCTAGCAATTGCTGAAGCGATCAAGCCCTTGGCAGAAATCGGAGACCTCACCTCAGCCGCCATCCGTTATCAGCTCATGATCGATGACCCGCAACTGTGTTACCGACCTGCAACCCTCGGCCGCCGACGTGGGTGAAGTAAGGGTTATTGACGACGACACCGATTGGCAAGCCCTGAGTCTGAACTATGCCTATTCCGCTGAGTCTATCGGTATAAACAAGCAAAGTAGGACTCACTGAACTAGGCTGCTATATGGCTTCTTCCTCCCCACTGACGTGAGAGAATTACACTATGACATACACCAGCCAACCCCAGCCGCATGAGCAGCGAAGGGTTGAAGAACTGCTTGTTAAACTTTCGAAAGTGAAACCGATCTCGGCGAAACCAGCCCCGATTGTCCAAGGAATGTCTGCAATTCGGGCAGCTTGTACAGCAAACTCGCAGGTCTTTTTCTCGACATAACGAATAGTCGGATCGCTTGGTTGCCGAGAGAGGCTTACTTCGCCATTGTAGATAGGGGGCACTCGGAGCCTGCAGCCCAGCGGAATCAAGAGATGACGTGCGTGACTGCATTGTCTACCGATCGGTCGGTCGCGCAGTTGACAAGTCTCACTTCGTACCGCAAGGCAAGGCCGGGACAGGCGGAGATTGTGCCGTTTCACGGTCAAAGCTCCAGCCACCAGCGCGTTTTTCTTCGCGGAGAAACTTCAAGAGTGCCACGGTGATTGCTAGAATGATCGGGCCGATGAACACTCCGAGTCCGCCAAAAGCCTGCAATCCTCCTAGCAGTGCGAAAAATACGTACAGTGTTGAGAGCTTTGTGCGGCTACCGATCAGATGTGGGCGCAATAGATTATCCACCGGGTGGATAATTATCAGTCCCCAGGCAAGGAGAATGAGGCCTTTGATCCAGTGACCGCTGAACATCAGCATCGAAACCGCGGGCAGAAGAACAATCCCCGTTCCAATCAATGGCAATAGCGCGCACAGCGCAGTGACAATTCCCCACAAGCCTGCTGAAGTAACACCTAAGAACCAGAACGCAAGCCCTGCAAGAGCGCCTTGAAGCGCTGCCATCGTCAGCGTTCCATACACAATGGCGTTGAGAGTGTCTTCAACCAACGCCAAAAGCCTTCTTGTTTGCTCCCTGCGCAATGGGAGCAGAACGACGGCACGGCGCAACATCGCCTTGCCATCGCGAAGCAAGAAAAACAGAATGAAAAGAGCAATAAACGCATTGGTGAGCAGAGCCGTAAGGCTTCCAAGAGCACCCGCCGTCATACCAAGGAGAGCCGCGACTCCTTTCTCAGCTTGGTTGACAGTCGCCGCTTTCAAATCGGCGGTAGAAATCGGCAGATAACCGCTCACCACTTCAAGGGCTCTTTCAAAAAGATGAATAAGGTAAAGGCTCAGGCGTTCACTCCCGTCGCCGGAACTGCTTAGCGACTGGTAGACGTCGCGCAGTCCGGTTGCCAACGCCCGCCCAAGGAGTGACATTGACAGAACGATGAATAGAACGACAAGACACGTGGACAAGAGTGCAGAGACATTGCGATTCCGGACACGGCGTTGAATGCGCGAATGCAGGGGATGAGAGAGAACAGCTAAAATTATGGAAAGGAGGATGGGCCTTAGAAACGGAGCAACGAGAACATACGAGAAATAGAGAGCTACGGCTGTCAGGCCCAGCAAGAAGACAAGGCCCGCTCGATTCTTGAATTTATTGCCGTTTTCGGACACAGATCCTTCCTTAAGATGGTTCGACGTGCGATCAATTCTCGACGTTGAGCCGTGTAGCCACTTTCTTCGAAACTGTCAGCTCCGCCTCATTCTGCGGTCTCGAATTCTAGTTTTCCCCTCGTACCGACCAGCTCACATGTGGAATATCGCATGGCTATGCCTCGCCTGTTCGCTTTCTATCTGCCGCGCGTTCTGGTACCCGACGGCCGAAAAATAGAGGATACAGTCAAAAAAGCGATCCAATGAGTGGAGCAAGTCCATGCCGCCTAACATGTCGACTGGTTCTGCGAATAATCCTTCCGCCTGCATGAATTCCCACAGATGCGCTTTGGTCGCGCTTACGGCCCAGAGAAGATCACAGTAGGGTACGCCCTGCTTCGCTCTCTTCATGCCCAGCCCGATGTAGCGCTCTTCGATCTCCGATTCTGTCTTGTTCCGAAGCCAATCATTTAGGTTGCGATATATCTCGTGGGATCGCCTTCTGAGTTCATCCGAAGGCACTAGCCGCAAGAGCTCCGCGCACCTGTCATCCTTCTTTATTCTGCGCACGAGTCCTTCAGACAAGGGTTCCGCGCGGGTTTCGATGAGTTGGATTAATTTGAAGGCAAACATGGAAGTTCCTCCTGAACGACAATGTATTCCGACGGACAATATCTTGCGGCTGCGCCGTCAGGCTCCGATCGTATCGTGCGCGCTCCCCAGCCAGGAGCGTTTCCGGTCCCAGACTGCCATCGCTCAGCGCCGGCGCAACCATCTCATAGCGGACCATATGCTTAAGCACCGCATCCTCAAAAGTCGGCCAAGTCCCGAGTGGGAAGGGCCACTCGAACTGCGTTCGCCACTGCGGCCAAATCAATGATCTCCTGCAGGATCGCTCCCTCCAGCGGAGGCAGGTAGCCGAGCGCCGCGGCGATCATTCCCACGACGCTGGCCGCCATTCCTCCCACGGCACTCTGCAGCGCGATCGATCTCATCCGATGACTGACGTGAATCAACTCATCTACCTTGCCCAGCGAAGCAGTCAAAATCACTGCGTCGGCGGCCTCGGAAGTAATGTCGCTGTTAGCGCCAAAGGCGACGCCCACGGTCGCCGTCATGAGCGCGGGGGCGTCGTTAATTCCATCGCCGATGAAGAGGGTACGAGCCTTCCTGGTTTCTTCCTCTACAATCGCAACTTTCTGTTCTGGTGTTTGTCCGGCGTAGACTTCAGTAATTCCGACTTCTTGCGCTAGGTAGCGAACCTCCGACTCGCGATCGCCGGAGACTAATAGAACGCGGTGCACCTGATGACTAGGGCTTAGATGGTGGACAAAGGGCTTGGTGTCCTGACGAGGCGCATCGTGGAAACGAAATGCCCCGGCATATTGCTCGTCTACAAAGACAATGCACTCCAGTCCGGAGCCAAGGGCAGGCAATGAGGTCAGCAGTTCGGCCGCTACCTTCCCGCGCCCGGTGATACGTATGCTTCTGCCGGCAACCATACCAAGAAGGCCGTCTCCCGGTTTTTCCTGCATCCGGCTGACCTCTAGTAAAGCCAGCTTCGCGTCGTGCGCGGCGCGCACCACCGCGCCTGCCAATGGGTGCTTGGAAAATTGTTCGAGGCTGGCCGCCGCTTGTAAGACCTGGTCTTTGGTGAAACCGGGGCCACACAGCACACTAGTCATCTGAGGCTGACCGAAGGTTAGGGTCCCTGTCTTGTCGAAAATGAGGGTGCGACAGGTCGTGATCTGCTCCAAAGCTGCGGGATTCTTGATGATGATACTGTGCCTCGCGGAGAGCGAGATCGCACCAAGCACCGCCACCGGGATCGCTAGGATGAGAGGACATGGGGTGGCTATTACGACTACAGCCAGAAAACGAGTGGCGTCGCCGGTAAACAGCCAAGTCAGTCCGGCAATACCCATCGCCAAGGGCGTATACCAAGCGCCGATACGATCTCCAATGCGGCGGAGCTGTGGGCGCTTGTCCTGACTCTGCTCCATCACCTGCATGATCTTGGCATATCGCGAATCGACCGCCAGCTTCTCCGCTTCGATAGTGAGAGCCATGTCGCCATTGATCGCTCCGGACAGAACCTTCGCACCCGGAGTCTTCGAGATCTCGAACGGCTCGCCCGTCAGATATGACTCGTCCATTACGCCGTGTCCCTCGACGACCACTCCGTCGACCGGACAGATCTCGTGAGGCAAAACAACGACGTGATCGCTTATCCGAATCTGGTCGAGTTTGATGTCCTCAAGCGATGTTCCACGTTGGCGGTGCGCAACTTGCGGCATTCGCTTCGCCAAGGCGTCCAGAACGGAGGATGCTTTGCGCGTGGCGAACTGTTCTAAGGCCGTCCCGCCTGAAAGCATTAGGACTATGATTGACCCCACGATGTACTCGCCCATTGCAACGGAAGCCACTATAGAGATTCCAGCCAGCAAGTCCGAGCCAAACTCTCGCTGCCAGAGTTTCTTGCCCAGGCTCCAGAGGATTGGAATTCCTCCGACTATGAGGGCAAGGAATAGCGGGCCCAGATAGATCGGTGCTGACAGATGGGTTCCGTAGCGGAGAATCAGGTGTGCAGCAATTGCGATCGCGGCCACTGCCGCGATGTAAGTGTCTCTGGCAGACCAGATGGATGTTTTGGTCGGAATGATCGCTGGATCGGACATAAAAACGTGCTAGGCGGCTACATCGGTGTGTGGAATTGATTCAAGCGAGCGAAGTTTTCTTCGCCTTGATCCGTGCGGCACTCCCTCCCTCTTGATCTCAGACCCATGCCATACATGCTCGACTTTCAACTTCCTGACCCCGCAGGGAACTTTCGCCTCGATGATGTCTCCTCTTCTGTGGCCGAGCAGTGCAATTCCCAGCGGCGCGAGAACTGAAATAAGGCCTTGCGAGATGTTTGCCTCTTCAGGAAAAACCAACGTATACATCCCCTTCTTTCGCATATCAAAGTCGAGAACGCGCACACGGGAATTCATCCTGACTACATCTTTGGGAACACGACCGGGAGGCCTGACTTCGGCACTCTCCAATGTCTGATCGAGAAGTTCAAGCTGCCTTTGATCTCGAAAGAGAGAATACTTAAGAGCCCGGACCAAACGCTTGAGCCTCTCCACGTCGCCATCCGTGACGATAATGGAACGATCTGTCATGATGAACTCCTTTTTGCTTTGGTTGAGGCTATGCAGCTTTCTTTTTGTCGCCTTTGGGTTCAACAGCGCCTTGACTTTCCTCGGGTCTTGTTTCCACCTCTGCAGACTTTGCCTTCCTGCTGGCTGCGTTTCGGCGAGAGTTGCTTTCGAACCATATGAGAAGAGCCGCAACGCCCGCGCATAGGAGCAACACTAGAATCGTTGCCGAGTCCATGATACTGCCTCCTTCAACTATTCGTTTTCCGCCCTCCGGGGGTCGCCGACAGTCATCACCGGACACGGAGCGATAGCTACGACCCTGTGCGCGATCGAGCCAAAATGGCTTACTGTGTCCGCGAAGGCCCCCGCGCCCCGCACACCCATGACGATGACGTCGGCTATCAATTCATTCGCAACCGCCAGGATGCGCTCAGCCACCGGCCCGATCTCTACCACCACTTCCGGCTCGTACAGTAGCTTGGGTTCAGAGGGGATCATTTCGCGTAAGCGCTGTTCGGTCGGCCGTATTGCGAGATCCGGCGACTCTGTGAGAGCTTCTTCGACCACGTGCAACAGCGTTAGATCCGCTTGATATTCATGCGCCAGCGAAACGGCGAATTCTGCTGCTCGCAAGGACCCAGGTGAGAAATCCGTGGCGCAAACAATGCTGCGAACTCCAGCAGACGCCGCCGCCGTCACGTGCGGTCCGACTGTCAGCACTGGACAAGGCGCCACACGAATGATGTCCTCCGCGGTTGAGCCAAGAAGCACTTTGCCCAGTCCGCCGCGACTACTCGTGCCCACTACAACTAAGTCGACACCGTGGTTTCGTACGAATTCCATGAGCACGTCGGGAACATCTCCACATCCAAATAGCGTCCCGCAACGTTTCCCATGTTGTCGTAACGGGTCGATGATCTGATTCAGCGCACGGCTCGCGTGTGCCTGGAGTTCCTCCAAAGTTAGCTCTATGCATTCAGGACGAGCAAGGGCGTAGGCCCCCGGTTGTATGACGTGCGCAGCATAGAACTTCGCTCCGCATCGGTCTGCCAATGCGACTGCAAATGGCAAAGCCCGGCTCGCCGACGCCTCAAAATCAGTAGCAAACAGAATGTTCTTCAGTGCGATCTGCTGTTTCACTTCCAGCGCTTTCATGGCACCCTCCCTTGTAGGCAGCTCTTCGGGAAACGACTTCCTCTGGAACCATGCGCTCTAGTCGTTTTCCACTCGCAGGTTGTTCTCCACCGAGAACACACCGGAGACGCTATTCGCTCGCATTCCAGCGACCTGCTTCTCCATTGGGCGCGCCACGACACCTTCCAGCGTCACGTGGCCATTCTCCACAACGATGTGAATCGGAGGAACGGCACGAAACTGATACTGCCAGAGCACGTCGTGTCCGAAGATCTTGCGATACGTCGCTCGCCGAATGCGGTCATCGTTGGGCGACACGGGCAATACTTTGATCTGGTTGTCCACTCGCTCGACACCTTCAATTTCTTTCACTGCTCTTTCCGCGTCTGACTTGAGTGTCGGACGGCTCGCTTCACCGAGCAAGGTCACGGTGCCATCCGGCGACACGTTGTACAGCAGATTGTCGAACACGCCATAGTACGGAAGCATGACCAGCTCATGGCGCACTTCTTTCGTAACGCGGTCGACTCCCTTCTGGCTTAGGGCTACGCTGCGTGTTGATTGCGCGCTACTGTTCGTGGAATCTTGGGCGGTGCAATTGTCTGTGTATGCCGCCATACTCACGAATAAGACTGCCAGCATCATTGTGGTTTTCATTACGTCCTCCAAACTCATGGCGATTCCAGTCCCTACACCTACGTTCTCCATTTCGAGCGGGAGAGGGCTGCGGTTGCTCAGTTTCCAACTAGCGCCAACAGCCCCAACTCCCTTTGTTAGTTTTCGTAACCAAGCGTTTCAACTACCCGATCCACTATGTGAAGGCTCCAGATTGTCGAGGCGGTCGTCTGCATTGTGATAATCCACGATCGTGTCCACGGTTTGATAGAGAATGTGCGCCTGCTCGGACAGGTCAGCAACAGTCTCTTTGTACTGGATCTGCCATAGGTTCGAGCGTCCCTCCCGTAGGAAATCGAGAGCCTCGCTGGTTTCGCTGGCTAGGGTCACTAGATGTGGTCGAGCCCTCTCAATAGCCATCTGCTGTGCTTCGCTGGCTTGTGGCTTCGCTTGCTCCAGCTCGCTCAACATTCGGCCCAAACTGTTGATGTTATCCCGGAGATTGTTCAAGTAGTAGGCATGGCTTTCCCAACTTGTCCTGTGATTTCGTGTGAGGGTCAACAGATGGTCAGAAAGACGACTGACGTCGACGGCCTGCTGCTCAAACGCTGCTAGATGGCCCGCTACCTCGCGTACCGTCGCTGGATCGGGAGCGGACTTGTTAGTGTCAGCCTTAAGTGCCGCCGGCATTGCAATCATCGACGCCACCAGGCACGATGCCAGAAAAATATTCTTGTACCTCATATTACTTCCTCCTTCGAAGTAGTCGTTGGTCCATCACGTGGTTGTTAGGAGTTCTCCAGAGCTGTTGCTGCGCAGAATTGCTATTCACATCTGGGGCGGCTCCCTTTTGGACATCTGCTGCCTGTTTTTAATCGAAATGTTTCACGTCCCAGCGAAGCGGCGCTCCAGTGCACTCTTCGTTCAGAGCTGATCTAGTCAACTGTTCTGCATATCGAATTCTCAAGATCTCGGCCATGCAGGCGCCCGCTACATCTGGGTCTACGATTCCCACCGCGAGAGCACTTTCTAGCAGACCCATCGAGCTTTCCCCGCTCTCAACGAGGAGGGTTTGCGCAAGGACGCGGACTTCTGGATCCCTTTGAGACCGTCTACCAAGTCCCACCCTGCTTCCGGATCGGCCGTTCTCCGCCGGACGACGCCGCAAGCCAGCATGTAATCGGTGTTCATCGGGAACCTCCGTCAAAACTAACCTGTCAGTTCTTCCGGCTCGCACTTGGGCAGTCGGGAGCCGGGTCTCACCGCAGACCACATGTTCTCTAACAATTTCGGCGATCCGTCGAGAGCAGAACTGGCAGACAAGGTCTTCCGTGCCAGGAAGGTCGGTTGCGGGCTGATTTCCTGGACAGCCCCAAGCGAGATTTCCTGTGCGTGTGTCACTTCGACGCTCTCGACGGAGCAGCGTGCATGTTGAGTGCCGGGACGCTGCGAGGCAGAGGAACCATCTCGAATCTCTACTCCCGGCGTTTTCAATCGTCGAACGCAAATGCCAAGCGACGGAGAACAAAGGAGCAGACCTCGTTTCGGAGTTCCTGTCTCGTCCCTGCCACTCACCATAGAAAGGAGACCTCAAGAATTATGCGTCCAATACTTCGGACATTCCGGGTCCGATTCCTTTGACGCGTGAGACTCGAAGGTGATACCGGTCGTGTCCTTGATTTTTGTTTTGTGTTACTTGGCGCGGGTCAATGCCTGGCAGACGCCGTGCCCTGGATTAAGGTTCTCGCCTGTGTGTCAGGAGTCGGAGGACGCTACGGAGACAAGGCTCACGAGGTAGAAGAGCAAATGGGGACAAGAACTCTGTATCGCGATCTCCGGCGATTTCGATTAACACTCCGGGGGGAGCGCATAAAAACCGAGCGGTAACCGCATCTCTAAGTTTTGCTTAAGCGTAGTCGAAAGCAGCAGTTTAGAGGAGTTATGAAAAGGAGAAAATCGAAATGAAATCTTTTCAAGTAGTACCCTTTGTGCCTATCAACACAGAGCTTCAAAAGACGGACAGTGGCGGTGAATTGCAGGACGAAATTCGTGTGCGTGCCTATCAACTCTACGAGCGGCGTGGAAGAGAAGATGGACACAACCTGGACGACTGGTTGCAGGCTGAGGCTGAATTGTCCCAAGTCGGGAAGGCGGCCTAAGTAGTTCTTGGGAGCAGAGTGGAAGGAGGCAGGACCGGGACTACACATCCTCGAAGAAGAAATTGGTTTCGTTTTCCACCCGGATCGGCCATAACAGTGCCCTAGAAGCCGTGCTTGTGAAGGGTTTGGGCGAAGGACTAGAGGTCATACTGCATCGGTGAATCAAATATCGGAAGGTACTCGTGTGGGGCAGCGAGAGATATGTTTCAGAACGGATTAGGAAGTAGCATGAAAACACCAGTGCGCGTGGGTTTGAGAATCCCGATCACGAACTCCTCCTGCTCTGGGTTGTGTCGCCTGCTGGCCTGGATGGCTTTTTCCGTGACACCTGTACCCCGCCAGGCGTACCGCCAAAACAACTCACGCGAGAGCAGATCAGGGAGATTGCTCTGAAAAAATATGCCACGGAATTCAGGTAATTGACACGGTGTCGCAGCGCAGCCGAATCGCGTTCAGGTAGGTTGGAGTAATATCTCGTGGCTGTTGAAAAACTCCAGTTTCCTCCCAAACAGTCGAAATTTGGGGGATAGAAAATGTCTCGAAAACTAAGATCGTCGTTTGTAGGGCATCCTAGCGCGATTTTATTTTCGCGAATTTCGCGGGAAGGAGTTTTTCAACAGCCACGCCTGATTACAACAGCTACTGCTTTGCTTCACAGGCAATGGGCAGATCATAGACCGAGAGGGTGCCACCGACCAACATAGCCACGAACTCGCCCGATGGCGAGATCGTGGCGTTCTGGGAAGATGCTTCGCTGTTCGCAGCGAAAGCTCGACGTAGGATAAAGCAAGAATTACCCGTAGCGATCTCGACCACCTCAACGTCTTCACGGTTCGGCGCTTGGTTCACAACACCAAGTCCCACAGTTCCGAGCATCACCAGAATCTCACGGACGTTTTGTCCGGCAGATATATTCCGACTGAAGTGGTCAAACAGCACTCTCCTCGCATCTGCCGCCCAACTTGATGCTCCTTCGAGCGGGCGAAAACTCGAACGTTCTGTCCCATCGTAATCCGCGACTCTGCCTCGCTTGTACTCGCTCAGGAGGAGTCTGTCGCTGCCTATCGCCTGAACATACCAACTCGGCTTCAGCTTAAAAGCCCCGAGCGACGCACCATCCAGAGTCTCCGTCCGAAGTGTGTCTCGATCTTGGAACACCACAACTTCGTCTGAAATGGACTTAAGCGTTCCAAATCCGCTACGAATCGGGTGCAGTGCCGAGTCAAGGTGAAAAAGTTTCCAACCTCCTGGTACCAATTGAGCGACAGTGTTTCCGGATCGAGAACTGTATTGCAGAGGAAGCAGCTCCACAGCCGTGGACAGATCAGTCGAGTACAAGACTGCCGGCGCCCTCCCAAATGGCATTGTGAGTATCCGCCCTTCGCTCGTCAGATGGATAGACCTACATGGAGAGAACTGATGAGTCTGTGCCAGAGGCCGAAGCACTCCATTTTCCAAGTGCAAGAGCGCTAGAGTGCAATTGTCTTTAACCGGAATGCTCACGTGAGGGTTCGGATGCGAGTGTTGGAAGTTGCAGAGGCCGACGGCGATCAAAGAATCTGATACGAAAGCAATGGTCTTCATGGTCGATTCGGGTTTTGCTTGGTTGGTTGAAAGTAACGATGACACGTCAAACGTTGCCATGGGCCGTGGGATGTCCGATGAATGGCCGCTCACAGCAGAGCCGACAACCATTGCGATCAGCGCCACAGTTCGCATGATGGTGCAGCTTAGTTCAGACGAACCGGATATTGGGCGATCACTGTGACAGTTTGTGAAGTGCTTCGGTAGCTATTGAAACATCTCCATTTCACTCAGCATCTGGTCAATGAGCGCTATGGCCTGGTTTCGTCAGCCAAGGATCAGTTAGGCTCCGTGACGTTGAAAAGGCGGTCTGCCTTGACGTCGTGAATTGTCTGAACTACGCCTGATGGCCAGTGAATCTCGATCAGATCGGCACGGGTTTCAGGGCCCAGACCGAAGTGCACGGGACCATCGCTAGAGGATGCATACCCGACGCTAGTCGTCATGTGGTTGTACTGAACACCACGTTTCGTCACAACCTTGATGCGGGCACCGATGCCATCGCGATTGCTCTTCGTTCCCCGCAATGCGATGTCGATCCAATGACCGGATTTCTCAGTACGATTCATCCAAATCTCAGCATCTCTTTCAAGCGCTGTGACAACCACGTCAACTCGTCCGTCGCCATCAAAATCGCCGAACGCGCATCCGCGATGACGGGCGGCGGGGGATGCGGTAAACCCAGCCTGATCAGTCAGGGCAATCCATTTACCGCTGGCTCCGGGGTTGCGGAATACTACGTTGTATTCATCGATGGGCTGTCCCGGCAGAGACACCGACTGAACGTGGCCCCCGCTGACGAACAAGTCCTTCCATCCATCGTTGTCGAAGTCAAACAGACCAGCGCCATATCCTGATGTATGACTGCTGGCGTCACGCATACCGCTCTCACTCGTGATTTCCCGAAAACTCCCTTTACCGGTATTCTGCAAGAGCGGAAAGGTCTGGTAAATCAGGGCAACAAATGCAATGTCGGGATATCCGTCGTTGTTGAAATCACGAAAGTCCACGCCCATCCCGGAGATGAAGCTCCCATCCTCAGTCAGGGCCACCCCGGTTTCGAAGGCAACCTCTTCGAACTTGTTTCCCAGGTTGTGAAAGAGAAAATTGTAGGAAGCATCGTTCGTGACAAACAGGTCCGGGCGACCGTCGAGATCATAGTCGGCCATGCCCACACCCATGCCTTTCCCGACATGGTCGCGAACGCCCCATTCTTTCGACACGTCGCGGAAAGTACCGTCACCTTTGTTTAGGAAAAGCTGGTTGGGTTGACCTTTAAAGAGTTTCGGATGGCAGTAGTCTCCTACAAGATCGAACTCGCACCGACGTTCTGCATAATAGTTCCATTGCAAATAGTTGACGACGAACAGATCGAGTAGGCCGTCGTTATTCACGTCGACCCAGACAGCAGTGATCGCCCACCAAGGACCAAATTCTGGATCAGGATGATTCAGCGAAGCGTCCAAGCCCGATTTCACCGTGACATCAGTGAATGTGCCGTTACCGTTATTGTGGTAGAGCGTGCTGTGATGCACGCCCGCTACAAACAAATCCGGGTGACTGTCGTTGTCATAATCACCGACGGCAACGCCGTCGTCGAATCCCGTTCCTGCCAGACCCGCCTCATCCGTCACGTCCGTAAACACTCCGCTCCCATCATTGCGGAACAGGCGATTGCGGTATTTTGGCGAGTCCTTTTTCAGCGTTGCTACATTGCCACCGTTCGTAAAGAAAATATCAAGACGTCCGTCGCCGTTGTAGTCAAAAACGGCCACTCCACCCGCCATGGTTTCCGGCACATTCTTGGCCGGAGTGACGCTGTTCTCCAGTCGAAACGGAATCTTCTTGATCTCGAAGTGCATGGGCGTGGGCTGCTGAGAGGCTTCCGAACGAAACGAAGGAAGAGTCATCACCAAACCTAACAGTAGCAGCGAAGCCGAAAATGAGGTGACACTCAGAAGGGACATGGGTCTAAGCAGTTGCGAATCGTGAACCACTATAACCGAAACTCAGAGGCCACAACCTCGGGCCAGACAGTCAACTGGCGTAATATCCCCATTACACGCAATATAAAAAGGCGCCCACTTTTGCGGTAGGTTGAGATTGTTCGGATCACCAACCTAGCGAAAGGGAGCGCCTTTATGAATCAGGAAAAGTATATCGGCATGGACGTGCACCAAGCCACCATCTCGGTGGCGGTGATGGATGGTGCGGGCAAGCTGATCATGGAATGTCTGCTGGAGACCAAGGCGGCCACGATCATAGATTTCATCCGAGGATTGCAAGGAACCCTTTCTGTGACCTTCGAAGAGGGAACCTCGGCTGCCTGGTTGCATGACCTGCTGAAGCCTCGTGTCCACCATCTTGTAGTCTGCGATCCGCGCAAGAACGCTCGGTTGAAGGATGGCAACAAGAGCGACCGGATCGACGCGCGCAAACTGGCCGAGTTGTTACGCGGCAACCAACTCCATCCCGTGTACCACGGAGAGCATGGGGTTCGTACCTTGAAGGAACTAGGGCGAAGTTATCTGACCATCACCCAGGATGTGACCCGCGTGATGAATCGCATCAAAGCGCTGTATCGCAGCTGGGCGATTCCGTGCGCAGGCGCAACCGTCTACTCTCCCCGTCATCGCGCCGAGTGGTTGTCGAAGATCACGGAACCAGGAGTTCGGGTTCGCGCCGAGCGGCTCTATCAGCAACTGGATCTGTTGCAACCGGTGCGTCTGGAAGCGCGACGCGAGTTACTGGCGGAAAGCCACAAACATTCGGGCGTGAGGCTACTGCGCCAGATTCCTTCGATCGGTCCAATCCGCTCGGCCTTGCTGGTGGCCTTGCTGCAGACCCCGCACCGTTTCCGCACCAAGCGCCAACTATGGGCCTACAGTGGTTTTGCAGTCGAGACCCACGACAGCGGCGAGTACCGCTCGGTGCGCGGCAAACTGCAACGCAACCGCGAGCGCATGACGGTACGCGGTCTGAATGACAACCACAATCGAGAGCTGAAGAATCTGTTCAAGAGTGCTGCGGTGTCGGCCAGCACACGTCCTGGCCCTCTGCGCGATTTTTATGTGGCTCGAGTAGAGAAAGGAATGCGGCCGACCATGGCCCGTCTCACCTTGGCACGGAAGCTGGCCGCGATCAGTTTAACCATCTGGAAGAAAGGGGTGGACTTCGACGCCAACCAATTGCAGCGACAAGCAGCTTGAGCATCTCTGAGCCACAGGCTTTTCCATCTCTGCGGTGTACTCCGGTGGTGGACGGTCGGGTTCTGCAGATGCTCGGTTCGAGGGTGAGTATCAGTCAATGAGATCGGCCCCGTGTGCTTCGGCACCGAGTCACCCATTACACGCTATGCCCCCTCGGATAACCAGAAATAGCGATAGGCCACGAGCCTCGGATAGAACCATGGTTAACACTCGTCCTGCTTGCCGCGTCTTGCACACCCGGTGTTGCCACCAGCAGCAGAGAAACCTTACGAGATGGACAAAGAGCCGAACATCTTCAGAGATAACGAAACACAGTGGGCTGGATCTCGAGAAATAATCTCTCTCCTCCGGTCGAGGCGGAGCTTTTTTCTTGACATCCCTTTTTATAGAACTCATTGACCACGCATCAGTGGTGCTTCTCAAGCACAACAAGCGGGGCCGCTGGTTCTCCGCCGTCCCACTGCGAGGCAAAATAGCAGTATTCACCGGGGAACGCGTGAAGAAGCGGTCTTCCCTCACTCGCCAGACGAGGCTTTACTTCCCTTTTCCAGAAATCAAAACATTCACTCGTGGGAATCCATCGAGGGGCTGCGCCCACATCTACAACGACGAACTGAACGGGTCCAGAAGCGAGGAGCTTTCCGACACCTTCTTCCATGAGTGATTGGACGCGTGCGGTGGTTACGAATCCGTCATCCCGCCACAATTCTTGGAGCGGCAGGTGCGTCACGACCCTGTGTTTGGTGTCCACGTCGCAACTGATTGTAGTTCAATGGCAAGGGAGACATTGCCTCCCGTGAGCTGTTGAAAAATCACCATTGCACTCATAACCAAAACGATGCTACGAATGCCATAAGCCAGATCGCAGTGCAGCGATCCACTCCCGACATAGCAGCGCCTCTTCCCTCAGCCTCGTGGCTTCCGGTTCGGCTGTTTGCTTCGCTTGCTCTTCGCAGTCTTTTGCTTTCTTCTTTAGCTCCGCGATCGTTGCACCGGCTGGAACTATTCTTTGGCTGACCATGCGACTATTTTGCACGAACTGTTAGGCTCAATTGGTGAAAAATCCCCATTTCACTCATCATCCGAACGTGCCGATCTGAATTAAATCGAAAGCACTCGAAATTTGAGTGTTAACGCCTGTGGCTGTTGAAAAACTCCAGTTTCCTCCCAAACAGTCGAAATTTGGGGGATAGAAAATGTCTCGAAAACTAAGATCGTCGTTTGTAGGGCATCTTAGCGCGATTTTATTTTCGAGAATTTCGCGGGAAGGAGTTTTTCAACAGCCACGCCTGATTTCGACAATCACCCTTCACGGAGTCGGTTGACGGGCCGGAATGTGTTTCGTACTTTGGGACGCAGCAAGTAATACAGCAACGCGCCTGCAATGGTAAGACCCGTGCCGCCTCGTAAATAGTCACCCCGTACGAGATTGACGGTGTCCGCCGCAATCTGGGTGGAAATGATAGCGACAGCCAATTCCCATCCCCAAAGACGGCGTTTGAACCAGCCTACTGATGCAACGAACATCGTCGCACTCAGTAGTAGAAACAGTGGACCGACATTTCTGCCAAGTGGCGCGAGTTTTCGATAGGCTGTTGGGTTCAGGTCCCACACTTTGTCGAGAGCTGTTCCCTGCCAAACCAGCGTCGTTCCCGCAAGGCCGGACATGCAAGCGCCGAAGACCAAAAAGACTCCCACGGCCGTCATTGACATCGGCAGCCTTGCGCCACTGGGAGTCGGAGAGTCCATTTCGTGACTATAACCAGAAGGGAGAGAAGTTAACAGTCGAACGTGACAACGAACGCCACTACCTGCCAATTACAGTGACTTTATACACGAGCAGAATGACCACGGTCGCCACCCCGATCCAAGCGGACAGCGTGTAACGTCGGAAGAAGTACAGGGTCACGCCCGCCCAGCAGGAGCAAGCAGCTATTAAAGCGCCACCAACATACGGCGCAGCGATCGCGGTCGAGAAGTTTGCGCCAAGGACGTGCCTGAGCCGGAAGAACTCACCTAGCGTCCTTACAACGATGAGGAATTGAACCGTGATTGCTATCTGAGCCCAGCGTTCTCTGGTCACGGGGGATATTCTAAGGGCTGTTGCTCTCATCGCCACAGGGCCACAGTCAATCCGCCGATGACTATAAGCCCTCCACCAACCAAGATAGCTGGCGTCGGAAGGACGGCGAAAAAGACAAAGTTAACGACTTGGAAGACTACGAACAGAGTCGCGACGTACATCCCTGTGACGGCGGCGAACTCTACGGGGGCCAGATTAAGGGACGTTCCGTAAAACGCAAGCAATATATATCCGAGCAAAAAGAGGCCGACTCGGGCCGATAAGGACTGGTGGTGCAGCGCAATGCGTACGATAGCATCCCCCGCTGCTTCGAAGACAGTCGCTGCAAACACGAACAAGAAGATTTTCATGCGCCATATTCTCAGGTCCTTGAACGAGGCGCAATCTGGTTGGGTTTACCCTGTGAGAAAAACTCCCCAGGTTGTTCTTGAAAAATTCCGATTGCACTCAATGACCGAATGGTCAACGTAGGAACCAGCCAACTGCCACCGCGACGATCGTGAGTTTGACTAACCAGCCGACCGCGTAGGACGCCACGAAAACCCGGTGCAGTTTCATAAACGCGGCGTTAGTGAGCATCAGGGGCAAGGGGCCGATCACCCACACCGCAACCGCCAATTTGAGCGCGCTCGATACAGAATGAAGACCCAGCCGGGCGGCGACAAAGGCAAATACTCCGCATGTCACAAATGGCAGCGGACTGGTCAGCGCAATCGCTCTACTTTCTTCACCCTGACGCCAGATTTCCGGGTAGGTGTAGCGTCGGTGAATCCAATCGCCTGCGAAGAACCAGTCTGTGAGCGATGTCACGATCCCGGCGCCAACAATGATCGCAGCGAGTCGCACCCAGTTCATAGTCACCCTCCAAGTACGCAGACATTTTACTCGTGCAAGGTCCTCCGCGCCTCGCTGCGTTGACAGAAGAAAAGGCCGCACTACTGCAACTGTCGCAAAATCCCCGTTACACTCATCGACAGGTCAATGAGCGAAATTGCCTAGTTATAACAAATCGTCATTATTGCTGGTGCTACCATCGGGTTGAGATTTGATGGGGCAAGCCATGGAACCAAGGTGGGTGCGACACGTAATGCTGGATAGCCTACAGTTCGCGCAGAAGGGTGAAGCCGAGAAGGCATTCAGCATCCTCGACAGCGCAGTACAACGAGCGACTGAGGAGGACCACGTCACTTGGATACAAATTTTCTCTCGGCATGCTGCTGTTGTTGCCCATATTGCGGGCGACCGTCGTCGCGAAATCCGCTACACGGAGATGGCGCTGCCATACGCCAAGGATTATTCATTCGCGATCTATAATTTCGCGCAACTCTTGTTGCTCGATGGACAGGCTGACCTCGCTAAACAATACGCAGCCAAGGCGTACGAACTGAGCGCAAGTGGCGCAAGAGACGCAGACCGCGATCTCTTAGAAGCCCTCCTCAGACAGTGGCCCGAGATAGCCAGGGGTCGCTAGCTGTTGCAAAATTACCATTACACTCAGAACCCCTGCTTATCCGCGTTACAATCGTCCGCTCGTAAGGTCATGGGCATTGCGAATCGCAGACTCGATTACCCCGACTACGGCTCCTTCGAAAACGGCGACCAGCGCAGGCCGACGGAGGTCGTCCGGCTGTAGTACTCGCGCTGGATCGGGTACCTTTCGCTGCCCAGGTAGAATCCGAAAACTTCGTTGTTGAGGTTGAGCATGGAGACGACGGCCTGCAGCCCATGGCTGCGCGGGATCCAGTAGCTCACCTGCGCGTCCACCTGCGTGTGCGGATACAGGTAAGTGTCGCCACTCGGATCTTTGGCATTGCCTCCGCCATACGACCAGATGTAGCCGTCGTTATGCGTCAGTCCCATGCGCGCGGAGAAGCCCTTCCTGTCGTAGGTCACGTCGAAGTTCCAGTTGTTGGGAGCGGTGCGAAGAAGAGTCGGATGATCGGTACGCCCTTGCCCTGTCGGGAAGGTTGCCTGGGACGACGTGTGGCTGTAGTTCGCGCGCACGCCCATGCCGCTCAGAGCGCCAGGTAGGAACGACAGGCGCTGCTGCCAGGCTGCTTCGAATCCTGCGATGTGGGCGCTAGGACCATTAGTCAGTGTTCCCAGCGTTCCCGAGTTCACGATCACCGAGTAGATCGGATCTGTCAGCGCCTTGTAGAAGAATCCGCCCTGAACCATGCCGACGGTCTTGAAGTAGTGCTCCGCGAGCAGGTCGAAATTCTGCGCGTGGGTCGGCTTCAGGTTCGGATTGCCCTGCGAGAACTCAGGATTGCTGGTGGGATCGTCGATGAAGTAGGGGGCGATGTCGCCAAAATTTGGACGCGCGATGCCCACTCCATACGAGGCTCGCAAAACGGTGTCGGAGGTGAACCGATACTGTGCCTGCACACTGGGGAAGATGTCGGTGTAGCTGTTGTTCTTGATCAAGGAAGTAACGCCGGAGAAGTTTCCACCGGAGTCGAGCGTCACGTTGTTAGCGCGGAGGTTGTCCTTCGTGGATTCGATGCGGATTCCGGTCTGCAGGCGAAGCTTGCCGAGGCTGACAGTATTCATCGCGTATCCAGCCCAGATGCGCTCGCTGATGTCGAAGTCATTTTGCAGGTTGTAAACCACATTCGGCGAGATGCCTCCCGGCAGCAGTGCGTCGACCATCTTGCTGAATTGGGTCGTAGGTCCGTAGGTGTAGTTGCCGAAGTAGTAGTTGTTGTCCCGGAAGCTGCCCAGGTACTGGCTCATCAGTTGGCCGCCGGCGGCATTGTAGTTCTCGCGGTCGAACAAAGCGGTCTTGCGCGCGTCCCATCCTTTGAATCCCACTTCGAACGTGCTGAAGTGCGAGGCCACAGAATACTGCTTGCTCAGTGAGACATCGCCGACGGCGTCGCGCTCGAAAATATCGTCGTGCTCGGTGTCGGCGTAGCTCATTGTGTACTGCGTTGGATCGTAAATGTTGACGCCGTTCAGGACGGGAAACTTCGGTACGAAGGGATCCTTGGTGTCCACGCGGAAGGCGACGGAGTTGTCGCTCGCGCCCGGGCCATCAAAGCCGGCCCGCGGGAACCCTCCGGTGAAATTCGCTTGCGACAGCGCAACTTCATACGATAGAAGCCAACTACTGACCGCGTGGCGCGCACCTGCTTGAACACTGAAAATCTGCTGCCCGGGTTGGCGGAATACATCAGTGAATCCCATGCCGCCGCAGCCTTGTACGCCGCCACTCGTTGTAATGCCGCAGGCATTGTTCGGGTCCGCGGGATCGGTGATGAAGTTGCTGATCCCCGGGGAGTATATCCAGTTTTCGCCGAAATCCTTGAACTTTGAGAAGAGCCCGCGGATGTACACCGAGGACATGTCGCCAATCTTGTAATCCAGTTCTCCGTCGAAGCCGTAGCGAGTTCGATCGTAGTGGTAGTTGCGAAAGTCGGCGGAGTTGGGTCCGAGGAACGAGCTTCCATCGGGCAAAGTGAAGATGCCGGGCGCGGGTTCCACGTCGTCAATTCCGCGGGCGTTGTAGTCGTAGCTGCCCCCAAACAAGACGCCGAATTTCTTTTCTTTGCCGAAGCGCTGCCCGGCCGTGCCATCGAATTGATACTGCTTGCGGCCTCCGCTGATTGGAGTGTATCCGCCCATCCCGAGAAGTGACACATAAGGCTGATCCGCTGGGCTCTTCGTAACTAGGTTCACCGATCCGCCGACGGCGTCGGCGTCCTGATTAGCCGAGAGAGTCTTGCTGATTTCGACCATGTCGACGAGGTCGGCCGGGATCACGTCCAGTTTCACGTTGCGCACGTTTTCCGGCGAGGGCACGTGGATGCCGTTGATGGTCACGTTGCTCAGGCGCGGCTCGGTGCCGCGAATCTGGATGTACTTTCCCTCGCCCTCGTCACGCTCAAGCGAGACGCTGGGCAGGCGGCCCACTGCGTCGGCAATGTTGGTGTTGGGCAGGCTGGTGATGACCTCATTCGGCAGCGCCTGGATGATGTTGTCCGCGGTGCGCTCAATGTTGATGGCCTCAACTTCTCCTCGCTCGCGCTCCCCTCGAACAGTGACGACTTCGCTGAGTGAACCAATTTTCAGACTGGCCTCGACGCGTTGCGGCGCATCATTGGTGACGTTCACTTCCATGGAGAACGGATCGAATCCAACATATGACACCCTGACGGTGTACTTGCCGGGGGCCAGGCTGGTGATGGTGAAGTCGCCGTGGCCATCGGAGACGGCGCTGATCGCGCCAGGCTGCACTTCGATGCCGGCACCTTGCAATACACCTTGGCTGGTATCCATGACGCGCCCGGTGAGGACTCCACGATGATCCTGCGCGTATGCGCTGGTCAGAACGAAGGTGATTATGAGAAGAGGAAGAAGAAAACATCGAAAAGTCGTTCGCATGCACCACTTCCGGCGCTGAAATTAACGGAGGAATGTTTATACAAACGCTCGGTTAAGTAACTGTGAACGCACTGTTAATGTTTTTTCAGGTTCGACGCCCATTCTCTTCATGGGGAATCGCGCGTGTACGTCTCGGTCGCGCTCTTGTTCTTGACACGCGTTACGCCGCAGCCGAGGTCGAGAGCCGAACGGGTTATGAAATCTTGATGAAGCAACAGAGTGCACTTGAGCACTGGATCCAGAATGCCAGAACCGATTTGACCCGCGAGTACGAAGCCTTGCACCAGCCCGAGAAGGCAAATGAATTTCGCGCCGCAGTCGCAGAAACCGCCGTTGCGCGGTCTGGCAAATGAGCGTTGGCAATAGAGTCTCGCCTCTTCGGACGCAGTCTCGTCCCATTTTGGAAGAGCTCTTCGTGTACAGGCGGTCGCGACCATCGGTCTCGTCTTCCTCTCGGCCGTCGGGGAACGATCTCCCAGATCCGTCCCACCCAAAGTTGCATTCGCTCTCGAAGCTGACAATGGCATGGGCTCCGAGGAGCCCAAGGTGCAATTGCTGAGTGACGTCGCGGAGGTGCGCATTTCTCCGGAACCTTCGTTGGAAAAGCGGCGAGGCATTCATGGATGTTGAAACTGCGAACTAGAGTGCTCGCGTTTTTTCAGTTTATGAGTAGGTTCCGAAGGCGACGATTTCGGTTCGCAGGACTCCCCGTTGGACGCACGAGTCTGAGGGCAATGTCTTCGTAGATCCCCGAAGAGGACCTGACTATGTGACACAGTTGTGCCGACTATTGATTCCAGTAGAGGTCCCTCTCCGCCTGGTCGTCCATTGCGATCTGGAACCCTCTCCGTTGACTTGGTCATTTCTCCGACCTAAGATTTCACGACGGCAGTGATCGGCCAGACTATCTCGCATTACCGCATCCTGGAAAAAGTGGGCGAAGGCGGAATGGGGCAGGTGTACCGTGCGTGCGATGAGCACCTTTCGCGCGACGTAGCTCTAAAAATATTTCCTCCTGGCGCACTAGTGGACGAGTCTGCGCGCAAACGATTCCGGAAGGAGGCCCGGGCTCTTTCGCAACTCAGCCACCCCAACATCGCTACGCTATACGACTTCGACAGCCAACAAGGCGTGGACTTTCTCGTGATGGAATACATCGGGGGACAGGCCGTAGGCGAGCGGATTGCTGCAGGGTCGCTGCCGGAGCGTGAAATTGCGCAACTAGGGGCCCAATTGGCCGAAGGATTGGCTGCAGCCCACGCCGTCCGGATCATACATTGCGACATCAAGCCAGATAATCTCCGCATCGCAAGCGATGGCCGTCTCAAGATTGTGGATTTCGGGCTCGCCAGAATAACGCTGCCGGTTCGCACCGATATCACAACCAGTTCCGCCCAAGGCCATTCTGTGGCGGGGACTCTGCCTTATATGGCTCCCGAGCAGGTAAGTTCCGAGCCACTCGACGCTCGCACGGATATTTATGCTGCGGGGGCGGTCCTCTACGAGATGGCGACCGGCAAGAGACCCTTCCGCGAAGACACCAACCTGCAACTGGCCGATGCGATTCTGCACAAGCCTGTTACACCTCCTTCGCGGCTCAACGACCATCTCTCCTCGCAACTTGAGAACGTAATCCTAAAGTGCCTCGAGAAGGATCCGGAGGACCGTTATGCGACAGCCGCAGATTTGTTGGTGGACCTGCGGGCGTTGCAGCGTCCAAAGAGTGATAGCGCCGCGCGCTTCGCCCCGCGGCCCCGCAAGAACACAGGCCGACTTATCGTTGCCGGAGCCGTCGCAGTACTCTTCGTGGCTGCATTGGCTGCGTCACCTGCGGTGCGCCAGAGGATATCGCGGTGGATGGATGTCGATCCCGTTCCCAACGAAAAACTCGTGGCCGTGCTGCCGTTCACCGTTGTGGGCGGCGACGAGCGCGCCGTTCCGTTCAGTGAAGGATTGACGGAAACCCTGACCGCGAAGCTGACTCAGTTTACGGTGGATCCGAGACTCCAGGTGGTGCCAGCGCCCGAGATTCGGGAGAAAGGTGCGAAAGTACTCGATGACGTGCGCCACGAGTTCGGCGCCACAATTGCACTGCAAGGCAGTATTTACTGGTTCCACGACAATCTGCGGGTCAACATGGTGCTAGTCGATACCGGTACACGTCGGCAAATGCGAGCCGAGAGCCTAACAGTATCGGCCTCGGATCCTTTTGTGGTTCAGGACAAAGTCGTCATGGCAGCTGTGGAGATGCTGGAACTGGATGTCCCCCCGGATGAAATGAAAGTGCTTGAGACCCGCAACACCGAATCAGCGAGCGCCTACGACCTCTACTTGCAGGGTCTCGGCTATCTTCAGAATTACGACAGGAAGGAAAACGTCCTGAACGCAATCCGTGTTTTTGAGAACGCGTTGGCGCTCGATCCCAACTATGCGGCGGCCTATGCGGGAAGGGGCGACGCCGAATGGCAAATGTACGAGAACACAAAGGACGCAAAGTGGATCGAAAACAGTCGTGAGGATTGCCAGCGCGCTTTGAGACTAAACGAGAATTTGCCAGTGGCGCACGTTTGCCTCGGAAGGCTCGACAAGGGGACCGGACATTACGAGCAAGCCGCGCAGGAGTTCGAGCACGCAATTACTGGAGAACCCACCAACGACCGGGCTTACATGGAGCTGGCTGAGACGTACGACCGGCTTGGAAATCCGGCGCAGGCCGAGGCGACTTACCGTCGGGCGATCAAGCTGCGCCCGCACTACTGGGCTGCCTACAACTGGCTGGGAGCGTTCTACTACCAGCGGGCGCAATATCAGGACGCAGCCAAAATGTTCGAGCAGGTCACACTCCTCGCCCCGGACAATGTTCGAGGCCTCTTTAATTTGGGTACGACATATGTTAGCCAAGGGCGGTACACCGATGCCATCAACGTGCTGAAGCGCTCGATCACGATCCGTCCTGAATCGAGTGCTTACACTGACTTGGGCAATGCTTACTTCTATTTGAGAGAGTTCGATCAGGCGACTTCGGCATATGAACAATCAGTGAAGCTGGAGCCCAACGCTGCGCCACTCTGGTGGAATTTGGGGGACGGGTACAACTGGACGCCAGGCAAGCGCAGCCAGGCCGCTGGCGCATACCGGCGGGCTGTCTTACTCGCCGAGGACAATTTGAAGGTCAATCCTCAAGATGCGTATATACTTGGCATCCTGGCAATCTGCCACGCAATGCTGGAAGACAAGAAACCTGCATTGGACGCCTTGCAGGCAGGATTGCGGCTTTCCCCCAACGATCCAGAAATTCGATTCAAGGCCGCACTGGTGTACAAGCACCTGGGCGATCTGCCGCAATGCCTGAGTTGGCTGGACAAGGCTGCGTCGGTCGGATTTTCGAAGACCATCATTCGAGACACTCCGGACTTCGACGACCTGCGCAAAGACCCCAGGTTTCAGAAGTGGCTCGTGAGACAAGACCAGTCCTGAGGAGGATTCAACGATGGCAACCAACAACGTACAAGTGATGCCAACCCAGCACGCTGAGGATCGAGTTGAGGTTGTGATCACTGTTCAGAATGGAAGGATTCGTGTTGAGCCGGAAACCTTTCACGTACACAAGCATCTCGATCAGGAAGTGAAGTGGATCTGCACCGAAGGAGACGGGGATTTTTTTGTTGAGTTCAAAGAAACTCCGTTCTACGAGTTTCAGTTTAGCAAGGATGCGCCAGTCTCAGGTTTGGCGCGGAGGGCAGTTCTTGCCGATCGGAACAAGGTTTATAAGTACACCGTGCAGGTGGGAGACCTGGTGCTTGATCCCGGCGGCGTAATCAAGAAATAGTGAACGACTCCGTGCTATCCGGCCAGTAACGATTTCTCGCTGTGTCAGTGCAGTTGTAAGCGACCTCGATTTCCGTCGTTCTGAAAGCGGAATTGATGGAAATGCAATTCAAAAGGGTACGGAGGCGTAAGCTTCCGTACCCCGTGACCCACCGCTTCGCGCGATGTATTCACTGCAACAGGGCGAGCAGCGTTTCTTCCCTGGCCGGGATGTTCTGAGCGCGCAACTCGGCTTCCGCGCGGCCTTCCGGCAATTGATAGATGATGTTGCTGCCCTCCACCTTAATGCCTGCCAGAAAGTACCGCTCCCCATACTTGTGGAACACCATCGCATTCGCACTTGAAGCCTCTTTGACGCTACCCATTGTGGAAGTGGAAAACAGACTGGCTCTTGCAATCGAGTTCAGAATGACCAGTGTCCGAGGATCAAGACCTGCTCGTTGCACGACGCACTTGCCCGCAGGTATCAGGGTGTTGCCGACCCGAAACTGGAAAGGTACGTTCGCGGCCAAGCGCTGACTGCTCGTCAACTGAGCCGAAACAAAGAGCGGCGCCATCATCACCACTAGCGTGAGAATTCGAACCGTGTATTTCATAAGCGGCCTCCAAGTCTGATTTTTCGTCCGGGAGAAGTGAAGCTATCCTGACTCGAAACATGACGAAGGTCCATGGAGCCGGTATGGAGTGATATGAATTTGTGTGTAGGAGCCACCAGTTTGCTTGACAGATGCCAGAACGCACCCCAGAATTGCTGAAAATGCAAGGGGCAAGCTGCACATGCCTGGGAAAAAAGTACGGTTCGACGAATTCGAACTCGATTTTGGCCGTTTCCAGTTGTTCCATAAACGTCAACCGGTACGGCTGGAAGGTCTCCCTCTGCAGTTGCTGATGTTCCTCCTCGAAAATCAGGGCCAATTGGTGACCCGCGAACAGATTGCCGACAAGTTATGGGGCAAGGATGTATTCGTCGATGTCGAACAGGGGATCAACACTGCAATCCGCAAGATCCGCACAGCGCTTTCGGATGATTCAGAAAGGCCGCTCTACCTGCAGACCGTGGTCGGAAGAGGATATCGCTTCCTGGCGGAAACGACTGACGATGTCGTCGGTAATTCTGAAACCACTCAGAAGTTCTCAATTTCCGCTGAAGAATTCGGGCAAGCAATCGTGGCTGCGGCGGGCTTGGATCTGAACGATCAGAAAACATCAAAAAAGAGCACAGACAAGGCTAGAATAGGCGCTGGCGATGCCAGCGGATGAAATTAGTATTCGGGAGGATTAGCAATTTGTCTTTCGCAGCTTGCTGCAAGATACGACCATGCTAGATCCAGGTTAGGAAGGCAGATTGAATGAGTAGCGGTGGGTTCGTTCGCAATTCTCGATGCAATGTCGAACTGAAATCCACTATCTCCCGTTCCGCAGTCATTCTGGTAAAGGAACGGAAGAAAAAGCCATCACGCTGTGCTCGCATTGTCACACACGCGTTCAGCTCGGGCACTGAGCTCGGCTATCGCGCGATTTCCGCATAGCTAAAGACAGCCTTCAGTTCAAGGAATTCCTCGAATTCCGCCTGGCCCCATTCTCGTGCATTTCCGGATTGTTTGTAACCTCCGAAGTAGGCGCTGAAGTTTACGCGCGCTCCATTAATATGCACATAACCTGTGCGGATTCGCTGTGCCACATGGCGAGCATTTTCGAGATTGCCGAAGCTGACAAATTCCGCCAGCCCATAAGGAGAGCCCTTGGCAATCCGTATTGCGTCTTCTTCATCGTCATAAAGAACGACGCACAACACGGGTCCGAATATCTCTTCGCGGGAGCGACTCGCTTCCGATTTTGACCCAGGGAATATCTCTATTTAGAGGGACATGGTGGGCACCGCCGCCGCGCTTTTGCGCTGCGTTGCCCCGGGCGTGATCGGTCAGAATCATGCGCATCAGTTTCGCTGCGAAAGTGTAGAAGTGAGCGCGATCTGACCAGCTCGCTTTCTTCTGGTTAATCAGACGCAGACATACTTCATCGACCAGAGCAGTCGCCTGCAGTTCCCCTGGATTCTTCTCTCTCCGGATATAAGCGGCGGCCACTTCGCGCAGGTGGGGATAAACCAGTGGCATCAGTTGTTCAAACGCAGACGGCTCACCGTCTTTCCACTTTGCCAGAAGCAAAGTGATCTCGCCCGGGACGGGCTCCACGATCAACTCCTTTGGACTTCGACACCAACCTACGCCTTGCCCTGCACCGCCGGAATGGCTCCGGCGTGCTATGGTGGCACGGCAGAGCTATATGGAATTAACAGCCAATTGCAGGCGCTTTTCTGCCGCTTGGCGCTCTCTCTGAAATAAGTTAGATCGCACGACAAGGCTGCGTCGATGCGGCGAACTCCAGACTGTGTAGAGCTATTGCGCCTGAAGCAGGATCGGTTTGTATCCGATCGGTACGGTATTTCCGGTCAAGGCTGAGCGAACGCCCGTCAGATCGGTATGCCATGCATAGATCGCCGGGTAGGTGTAGTTTGAGGTCGTGCAGGAACCTCTGCTACAGGACTGCGCGGTGTCCCACACGATCTGTCCATTGTCGAGATTACAGGTGTAGACGGTGCCGCTCGCCACGCATGCATTGATCGTATGGCCGATCAGCCATGCGGCTACCTGGTCCCATGCCGTCCCCGAAAGACTGCCCTGCAGGCCATAAGGGGGATTGGAATCCCACGTATATTCATATTGCCGTTGCAGTCCAACACTGGCGCGAAGGATGAGTTCTCTCGCGACAAATCCGGCCAGCATGTCGGGATCGGTCAACTGATTCTGCTTGATTCCATGCTCGTCGTCCCACACTGGAAGACTGGTGAGATTGCGTTTTTGGGTTTCTGCCGTCACGTCGGCGTAGATCGACAGAAATGTTTCGGGGATCGCGTTGCTTGCGTCCGCGCCTCGCATGTGGACGTTCACGATGTCAAAATTCGCCGCGCCACCAGCCGCAACGTAGCCATCAAACCAGGTCGCCATGCTAGGGCCGTGCGCGGATGGACTAAGGATCTTCGCGCTGGGGTCGAGCGAACGTATGATCGCCGCGGCGTCCTGTCCCATTCTCACGATCTGCGCTGTAGTGCCACTCCAGAAGCAGGTGCAATCGGGCTCATTCCACAGCTCATAGAATGCGATCTGTCCCTTGTAACGCGTGACTAGGGCAGTGACGAATGCTGAGAACTCCGCATCGGTACCGGTGCCGTCTGAGTTGATATCCCTCGGAGACGAGCAACTATATGGGCCCGATGGGCCACATGGATTGTTCGGAGGAATAGTCCCGGCGAATTCCGGAGTGCTCCCGATGGTGTAAAGCACGTCCATGTTTTGCGCCTGTGCCTTGCTGATCCAGCTATCCAGTTGCTTCCAGTCGTAGACGCCGGAGGAAGTATTGATTTTGCTCCATTTCACCCCGTCATCCCATAGGCGGATGCCGGCGAGTGTTGCGATCTGACCTTGTCCGTCTGTCGGAGGCCACGGGAAGCTACCATTGAAGTCGGCGTTGAAGAAGGACTGGCTAATCGTATTTCCACCCCCACCGCCGGACGTGCTGACCGTGAGCGTGAAAGAGGCCGACGCGGTCTGCGAGGACGAATCGGCGACCTGGATCGAAATGCTGAATTGTCCTGTCTGACTCGTAGTGCCAGAGAGCGAACCGCTGCCCTGCAGACTGAGCCCAGTCGGCAACGTTCCGGAGGTGAGACTCCAGAGATATGGCGCCTTTCCTCCCGCGGCTGTCAGTGTGGCCGAATAGGCCGTCCCTGCCGTCGCTGTCGGTAAGGAGGTAGTCGTGATGCTAACAGGGTTTGGCGACGACACAGTGATCATTGCGGATGCAGTGTCGAACTTTGTTGGATCCTGTTGGCTGGTCGCCGTTATTGTCGCCCTCGTATTGCTATTTACCGTGGGCGCCTGGTAAAGGCCAGAGCTAGAAACTGTGCCGGTGGATGCCGACCACTTTACCCCAACGTTGGACGTATTCCTCACGAAAGCAGTGAACTGCACGCTTCCCTGAGAAGCTACCGCCGTTATGCCAGGAGTGACGCTTACCGTGATACGGGACCTTGAATTCTGTGTCGTGACCGACGGTCCACTGATATTCGACTGGCTGAAGGAAAGAACGGAAGACGACAGAATGGCGATTAAACCGAACGAAGCGGGTAGGAATCTCCTCATGTGCGACCTGTCCTCATAAAACCCTGGGGGATTTAAGTTTTCTGTGGAACGCAAAAGGTCGACGGTACTATCTACTCGCGATAGAACCGAGTGAACTAGCTAACAAATCGAAACAGGTGAGACGGAAATGCAGACGAAGCTGGCGGGGCGAATTGTAGCAGAGAACAACAAAGGCTTGGAATAGGGCGAACGCCTTAGCGCGCGCAACTTGGCGCGCAACCGAAAACTGAATAGAGCCTTGGTTCAGAGCCGTTCCAAGCCGCTCTTACTCCACTCCGTTCCCGCATCGCACGCCTCCGCGAAGCGGCAGGCAAATCATCGGCAGCCTCGTTTCGCTCCATCATTTGGACCCGCGGCGTGCTACCGCCGACAGCGGACGCAACTACGAGCCGTCAACCCCGTGTTTCTTCTGACGCTGACGCTTACGCCGTTCAACTCGGCTATCGCGCGATCTCCGCGTAGCCAAAGACAGCCTTCAGTTCAAGGAACTCCTCGAACCCGGCCTGTCCCCACTCTCGTCCGTTTCCGGATTGTTTGTAACCTCCGAAGCAAGCACTAAAATCTACGCGAGCGTTGTTGATATGCACATTGCCTGCTCGGATTCGCTTTGCCACATGGCGAGCATGTTCGAGATTCCCGGAACTGACAAACGCCGCGAGCCCGTAAGGAGAGTCATTGGCAATCCGTATCGCGTCGTCTTCATCCTCATAAGGAAGGATGCATAGTACGGGTCCAAATATCTCTTCGCGTGCAATCGTCATGTCGTTTCGAACATCGCTGAAAATGGTCGGCTTCACGAAGAATCCTCTGACAAATCCTTCAGGCCTGCCCAATCCACCGGCGACGAGCGTCGCACCTTCTTCGATTCCCTTGCCGATCAGTTTCTGTACCTTTTCGAATTGAGCCTTGCTCACCAGAGGGCCAAGGGTGGTCTCTTCCCTGTTGGGATCGCCAACTCTTGTGGCCTCCGCCTCCTGCTTTGCTGCAGACACGGCATCGTCCATTCTGCTCTTCGGAACGAGCATCCGCGTCGGGGCGTTGCACGATTGACCTGCATTTCGGAAGCACGACTGCACCCCCTCTTTCACGGCTTTGCCGAAATCGGCATCATCCAGAATGATGTTGGCCGACTTCCCGCCGAGTTCTTGGGTGACTCGCTTCACAGTCGGCGCCGCTGCGGTCGCGACAGACACACCGGCCCGAGTGGAGCCGGTAAACGAAACCATTGCCACATCGGGATGAGAAGCGATGGCATTTCCCACGGTAGGACCGTCGCCATTCACTAGATTGAAGACACCCGGGGGAACGCCCGCTTCGTCGAGAATCTGAGCGAACAAGTAGGCAGAAAGCGGCGCGAGTTCGCTGGGCTTGAGCACCATAGTGCAACCTGCCGCGAGCGCGGGACCGACCTTGCACGCGATCTGGTTCATCGGCCAGTTCCAGGGAGTAATCAGTCCACACACGCCGATAGGCTCCTTCCGCATCAGAGTGGAGCCTCGAACCACATCGAATTCGAAATGTTCGAGTACTCTGGCGGCTTCGGCCAGATGGGCAAGGCCAGCCGGGACCTGCGCCTTTCTGGCAAGCGTTGTCGGAGCTCCCATTTCATGTGTAATCGACTCTGCCATTTGATCGGCCTTTGCCTTATAGATCTCCATGATCCGGCGCAGAAGAGCCAGCCGCTCTTCGACTGTAGTCCCCGAATACTTGACGAATGCTCTGCTTGCAGCGGCTACAGCGCGGTCCACGTCCTTGGCGGAGCCCAAAGAAATCGAGGCGATCACTTCTTCTGTAGTGGGACTGATTACTGAAAAATCCTTCTGTGCAGCAGGCTGCACCCACTTCCCGTCGACATAAAAGTTGCGGTAATCGGACATGGACATGTTCTCCCCGAAAAGAGCATCCATTATCCAATGCTTTTGGGATTTGTGCTTTGGAGCAGCCAGGGTGACGATGCCACTAAACCTACGTGGTTAGCTAAGAAAGCGGGGCCGGCCTAAGCGTCTAAACTGCTCAACGCACGCCGTCTTTTTCTGATTTAGAGCAGCTCGAAGCACTTCTGACAAAGCGACCGGATCCCAAATTCGGCGCGGATGCTCCAGTGAAACAGAAATACAGAAGAACGCTTTCCCGACTCGGTCATACGACATTGTCAGAGATTGAGATGTATCGTCATTTATCCTGTGGGAGGCCTGCCCGCTCTTCCCTCTTCATTGACTTGGTCCAGTTCCGGCCCTAAGATTTCAGCCCCATGATCGACCAGGCCATCTCGCATTACCACAGTGTCGAAAGACTTGGCGGGGGCGGATGGGCGTCGTCTACAAAGCCGAAGACGTAAAGCTGCACCGTTTTGTTACTTTGAAGTTCGCTGCCGGACGATATTTCTAAAGATGCGCACGCTCTCGCCCGGTTCCAACGCGAAGCCTAGGCCGCGTCTGCCCTCAACCATCCCAACATTCGCACCATCTACGAGATTGACAACCCGCATGGCCACACTTTTATTGCGATGGAGTTTCTGGACGGCATCACGCGAAGCACCGGATTGCGGGCCGTCCGCTGGAAAGTGAACAGATTCTTTCGCACTCGTCGGGTTGAGCGCGTCCCTGTTCCAAGTTTTGGCGAGCCGCTCTTCCAGATCCGCGGCTTGGAAGTACACGGGAATATTCTGCGACTCAGACTAAAGAGTATCTATAGTAGAAGAAAATAGATTGCTGCTTGCATTGTCATCCAACCCTCGGCTTAGGAAATCAGCGCATCAAGGCGAGTCGGGGAACGGCTCTCCAGTAAAGGCGTTGTACATCCGGAAAGTCGGGATGGTTCTCTGTAATAACCAGGAAGCCGCCTGCGACATCGAATCGCACATATCGTCATGCCTGGCGTTCGGAAACGTCGTGATTTGCTCAATGAAGTCCGGAGTCCAAGCCGCGTTCCGATCCACAAACCAGTCTCCTGCCTGCCACTCGGCAGCAACCGCGAACATGCGCGCAATCTTTCCACCCCGGGGATTGATTTCTACAACGCCAGAAACGGTGGTCTTCAGGCGCTGAACCACCGCCGGCCCGTTCGCCTTATCCTCGACAAGCACGGCGCACAGCGGGCGATGAACCTCCCGCTGCCGTAAGATCTCGGCCTCGGTTGCCGCCGTATCTAAGTGCTTGTTGACGAAGTTTAAAATGAATTTTTTCCGGCCCTTAACTCCAATGACACAGATGGCCACGAAATCTGAAGTAGCGAGGTCTTTAAAGGCGCAGTCGACAGAGATCAACTTCCAATCGAAATGCTCGGGCAGTCTCTCGTCCGCCTGGCCGGTGCTGGGGTCGATGCCGCCGTAGTACTTTACTTCAGTGCGTTTGATGAGGTTACCTTCAACAGGTGCCGGTCTTTGTTGAGATTGTGCGGCAAAGATCAAACGACATACGCGCTTTTCGTTGACAACTGCCGGCGTAAATCGATCAGGCTGCAATATTTCGCCTCGCCTGCGCTCAACGACCCGACCCGACAGCGGAAATACCCAACGCTCATCCTCTTCGGCCTCAAGCGGAATCCGAATGAGCGTCCATATGCCTGGTTCCTGCTCTAGCAAGAACCCCGTCGGATCGAGCTCGTGAAGGCGCTGCATCACCAAAATGATCGCCCCTGTTGCGGGATCGTTGAGCCGACTGCGGAACGTGGTGTTAATCCAACGATTCGCTCTGGTCCGCTCGGTATCGCTCTGAGCTTGATCAGCGCTGAGAGGATCGTCGAGAATCCCCGTGTCGCAGCCGCGGCCCCATGGAGACCCACCCACGCTAGTCGCGATCATTTGGCCTCCTCGGTCATTCATGAATTGCGCGGCTTGGTTGCAATCCGCCGACATATGAAACTTGTCGCCCCAGAGACGTTGAAACCACTCGCTCTGCAGCAGCTTGCGTCGCATCAAAGAATGCTCAGTGCTTAGCTCTGCGCTATAGCATGCTGCCATGAAGTTATGGCTCGGCTCAGTGAGCCAGACCCACACCGGGTACATGATAGTGATCATGGTTGACTTCAGGGTGCGGGGTGGAACGTTGACGATCAATCGCAACAACCGTCCCTCCTTCACCATCGTCAGGTACTCGCATAGATAGTCGTAGTGCCACGACCAGATCAACTTCCGGTTAGGTTGGAGAACCGTCCATGCCTTTTTAACAAAGGCGGAAAAAGAATGTGATAAATGATCAGCTACTAACGGACGCATAGCTTCCGCTCGCTCGAGCAACGACGAACTGTTGCGGCTTCGCGGGTTAGTCTTCATCGCTGTTCTCATCAGGCGATGTGCTGGGGCTGCCCTCGATCACCGGAGCTGACAGTTCCCGCTGCGGCGTAACGCGATGCCCGAAAACCGAAATCAGTTCCCGGGCCAGGTCCACCGCCTCCTCCGGAGTGATCGGCGCTGCGTCGACGCGAGTGCGTTCCCCATCAGAATCGTCGATCGGCTTTCGTTTTGGATGGACATACTGTGCGAGCTCGCTGTAATACCGCCCTCTGGTTTCGGGGGAGTTCTTCGCGTCCATCGCGATGCTCGCCATGCCCAGGATCGGATCACAGCCAATGGCTTCGAGCTTTTCGGCCACCGCTCGAGAAGCTTTGTTTGGCGTCCCCGGCCGGCGACCGCCCGTCTTCGGCAGGCCCACGGGTCTTCCACCTTTCCCGGCTATCGCCATAGCTGGCCTCCGCGTTCCGCCGGTTTCGTGGGTAGAATGCTTGTGCGGACCCCGGGGCATGACGAATTGATGAACTTACTGCCTGGAGAAGCGGCTACCGTGAAGGCTGGGCCCAGGCTTCTTGAAAAGAATGTTTTTAAGAAACGGGCTCTGACTCGAGGAGTTGTCTGGGCCTGACGGCGGTTTACACGGCTGGGTTCGTTTCGACTTTGGATGAACACAGTTCTGAGCATGAAGCCCCCGCTGCACTGAGTGTGCTGACGTGGCCTTCAGCTCGAACGTCCCGTCCGAACATCCGGGGAGTTATTGGTGTCCAGCATCCCGCTGGGGTAAGCGTTGAGGTTGCTGCAGAACCCTCCGAGTCATCCCGAAACGGTGGTTCTTGGAGGCATCCCGCCTCTCTTGTTTCCCGTTTATCAAGTTTGCCTGCTGATGCATATTGACAAGCTTGGTTCACGAGAGAAAGGCCCGACATTTCTAGGTTGTCGAGGCGAATCATCTCAAATGGGCGCTTTTTATATTGCGTGTAACGCCGATGCTTCGCCAGTGATCCCTTTTTGGAAGTCTCGGGCAGATCCTAAGCAATCGGACTAAAGAGGCTCAGCAAACTGGTTAGCTAGAACAATTCGATCGCGGCAGAATGACCCGAAGCTGAAGCCAGTTTTCCGTCCCGTGTAATTAGGGGAGCTCGCAGGGCCTCGGCAAGAGCGAGGTAGGCGGCGTCATATGCCGAAACATTGCGGCGCAATTGCCAGATCCGCGGCAGAAAAGCGACATGGACGTAGCGATGGATCCGCAGATCCATGAGGTCCCCAACTGCCTCGCCAGCGCGGCGTTCCGACACCACGCGTTTTAGCACCAACCTCCGCAAAACTTGAGTTACTTCGAGATCCAACAGGTGAGGCGCATACAAGGTCTCGTTCTGGGAGTAAATTCTGTTCTCAATTCGTTGACCTGCAGGGGTCTGCAGCAGCCAGTCAACGGCAGCGGAGGCGTCGAGCACAATCATCGAGCTTCGCGCTCTTCCCGCACGAGCCGGGCGCTGTCAATCTGCGCCGAAACTGGCTTACGCTTGTGGAGGCGATCTTGCATCTCTGCCAGCGTTGGCCGCTCTGCGATTTCCCTGATTTCCCTCAGGAGATAGTCGGACAGAGACATGCCGGACATTGCTGCCCGAGCTTTCAGTCCACGGTGTAAGGTATCCGGAACATTTCGAAGTTGAATCATCCTGGACATGCGTCCAGCATACTTTCATGTTTAGCACATGTCAACTCTAGTCAGCACTGCGTCTGAGTGATTGTAGAGCCAAGCAAAAACTGCACCAGCGATGAAACCACCGACGCGCAATTCTGCTCAACATTGTCTTCGTACCTACCTCTCACCAGATCGATACTGTTGTTCCTCAGAAATTCAGCGCATTTCTATATCCGGTATTCAGAAGCACACTTGCGGCGAGATCTCCTTTTCTACCAATACAGAAGCTGCCTCGATTTCCTTCGCCTACGATCGAAATTATTTTGAGTGCCGCCACTCGTGGGAGCCCCTGATTCGAAGGGGAGCAGGCAGGCTTGTCCGGGAGCGGGCGGGTTCATCGGTATCCTGAAACCGAGGCCGCCACTCGGGAACTCTTAGGGGAGCGCTTCTGTCAGATGAGCAAGTCCGGCCGGCACCTGCGCTTTTCGCGCAAGCGCAACCGGCGCTCCCATTTCGCGCGTGATGCACTGGGCCATCTGGTCGGCGTTCACTTTGTATATTTCGATTATCCGGCGCAGGAGAGCCAGCCGCTCTTCGAATGTGGTTTCCGAATACGTCTCGAAGGCCCGACTTGCGGCAGCCACCGCGTGATCGACATCGCTCACACTGCCGATGGAAATACTCGCAACCATCTCTTGCGTGGCCGGATTCGTAACTGCAAGGTCCTTCGGTGCTGCGGGTCGGACCCATTTTCCATCGATGTGGAAATTGCTGTGATCGCTCATACGTGATTGCTCTCCCGAGGAGCATTCATTATCTGATTCTTTTTGGATTTGCGCTTGCCAGACTGTCGGCCCGAAGGGCCCACCGCTCTAGGTCGATGGGTGATGTGCAAGGTAACGAGGCATTGCATTCCCGAGGTTAAGGGATAACATTTAAGTGCTTGAGTTAGCGACACCGGCTATGGGTCCAAGAGATCTGGCAACGCAGCATCTTCGCCTGGCAGTTCGCTTCGCTATATGGGTCGGTGTCGGGATACTGCTTTTCGCGAGCGGATGTAACAGGAAATCCGAGTCTCGAATTCACATTGAGCTGACCGATGCACAGGTAGCAAAACCAGTAGCGCCATCTGTTCAGGAAAACTCTCCACCCATCTGCCCACCTGCGGACCTTGGCAACGCAGCGGGAACATCTAGTACACCTAGCGTCCACTCTGTAAAGCTTTCCTGGATACCGAGCACGTCCTCGACCGGGCCTAACGACCGGAACATCTCTTATTGCCTGTACGGACTAAGGGAGGGAGGGTTCAAGAAAGTAATCTAGCGCCACCGAACGCTCCGTGCGTGAAGTGCCAGCGAGTCACACAACAGCCGGTTCCCGACATTCAGTCCACAGACGCCTACGTCGAAAATGGTGTTCATTACTGCTACGTCGCAATCGCGATCGACAACCGGAACGGAAAGATCAGTGTCTTCTCTAACCAAGCAGACGCAGTGATCCCGCCGTCGCAAGAGCAGCCTTACTGCAATCCAGCAAAAACAACGAACGGTGCCCCTGCCAAGTCCCATCACCATAACTAAAGCATGTGCCGCTACGGCGTAATCGACCGCTCCGTTACCTTAACCCCGGCTCACAGCGTTACTTGAAAAAGGCAAGATCGAATCCCAGCTACGACTGCGCGCGACGGATGTACAATCCGCAGCGTCACCGCGCTAAGAGAGTGCGAAGTTGCCTTTGGCGGGCAAACCAAACAGCGGAAAGCCCGCCCTCGGGTGTGTGTTGGATTCGGGTGACTCACGCCCTCGACCCCGGCTCGGGCCGGAGTCCGAACTCGATCACAATGAACGGCCTGGATCTCACCTCGGGGAAGGCTATCTTCACGCAGCCGGATTCGCTGAAGATCAAGGTCCCGGCACAAGCGGCCTTGCAAACCGCACCCTAGATCAAACATCGACAGTCCTGTCTAACACTGCTGCTCGATCCATAGGAAAATCAAAGACTGGATTTCGGGAGAATCTCAGAACGAAGGCAACTCGCCACTGTGCCATTTCAATGATGTCGGTCGCGCCCAAGATGGCTCGCCGTCAGATGGTGATAAATTGCCACTCATTGACCCTTGTCGGACATTCGCCAATTCGAAATTAGTGCCAGCGGTCGTTGCTTCCGTCATTCTCTTGATCAGCATCCCCGAGTCTTAATGTCGTCGTATTTGTGCGCTGTTTCGCCACAATCCGAGACATCACTTCTTCGACGTGATGGCGGGAACGAGCGCCCCTCGTGAAAGCAGGACTAGGCTCGTAGCCGCGCTTTTCATGTTTCTCGACACTGACATGCACTGGCTGAGTTGTTTTCTCGATTCGTTCCTGCGTCGACACGCTCTCCATCGCATGCTTCACGACGAGCAGTGGAATACGGAGGCTACTCAACTGGCCCGATTTCTTGTCGACGACGGCAACAAAGACCGAGTTGTCTCCCGAGAAAATCGGGTCACCAAGCAGCTCATATCGTTTCCCGTAGAGCTTCATCGGTTCCCCTAGTTTGAAACCCAATTGTCTGAGCCTAGCGCAGAGCTTGCCCTGTTTTTGGGTCATCGGACCCAGTGTGGGTTGCGCCTCAGCTAACAGAGGTGTTGGAGTGAGAAGAGCGGAGGGTATTTCCACGATGATGGCTCCTTGTGTCGCTAAGTACTGTCTGGTTTCGCAAGGAACCGTCACGCCAAGGGGCGCAGCGGGAAGATGCTGGAGGAGACTCTTCTAGAGTACACCTACTTAGGCAGTCCATTGAACCCGCAGGCTTGATCAAGGTTGCCCCGTCATGCTCCCGCGCGTTCGTTGACACCTAGGCTGAGGCGAAAGTTCCGAAATGACGTTCTCACACTCATCCGATTTCGACGCTGAGCGAGGCTCTGTCCGTGTCGCCCTATCGATCTGCCCACAGTTCGGACCTCGGACTTTCCCGTGAATTCATGAACCCTCAGCACAACGTATTTGTTGACACTTTGTTAACCTGAACTGTAGAGTTTAGATAATTGAACTGGAGAGTTTATGGACTATGGCATCATTGTTACCGCGCTGGACGCGCGGTCGAATTTCGGCAAGCTCCTTCGGCGCGTAGAGGAGGGCAGGTCGCTCGTCATAGCGAAGCGGGGCAGTCCGCGGGCGGTGTTACTCAGCATCAGGGATTATGTGCGCCTCGCAGTCCCCGAGCCCGAAGTCCTACGAATTATCGGGCAGGAATCCAAGCAAAAGGGCACGAACAGGTTGGGCGCTAAGCAGATTGACCAGATTGTCAAAGCCGCGCGCAAATCTAAGAATCGATGATTCCACTTCGCCTTGTAATCGACACGAATGTAGTCGTGTCTGCTGCTCTTAAACCGGAAGGGCTGCAGCGGACGATAGTATTGCTCGCAATGACCAAGCCTGTTCGTTGGTATGTTTCCGAGGCCATTGGGGCGGAATACACACTTGTACTAGCCCGTCCGGAGCTGAAGATTCGCAGGAGTTTACGGCAGCAATTGCTGCAATTGATCAAGAATCATACTCACGTCGTCGCGCCATCGCGCTTAGCTCAAACCACCTCTGATCCCGCTGACAATATCTTCGTTGAATGCGCTGACGCTGCTCGTGCGGACTACCTGGTGACGGGTAACCAACGCCATTTCCCCAAGTTCTGGAAGAATACCAAGATCATCAGTTCCACTGAATTTTTGAGTGTCATAGCTCCGCACCTCATCGGTTGAAACTGTGGTCCCGCTGGCGCGATGGGCCGACCAAAAGCAGGCTTTTTCTAGAGAACTTCTGTGAAAAAGCGTCATGCCACGATTTCAGGAAGATTTCGGTTGTCTACACGCAGCTGTCATGCAGAAGTTGGCGCTAGTCATCTATGACCGAAGAATCACTCCCCTGCTGCCTAGGACTTTGACAGAAGAAGGACAAGACAATGGTGGCGTGATTCTCGTCGTTCATGAAAAAGACGTGGGACACGACCCTCCGGCTTGCGGCTGGATCCGGTGTGGTACGAGAACTCTGGCAGCAAGTTCTGCTCCGCGGTGGCCGGAGGTGTCAATCCTACGGTGCAATGACAAACTCCGACGTTCACTAAAAAGAGTCTCGGAGCCATTCCCGCCGTAACTCCGACGAGCACCCGATCACACTCTGCACCACGCACCGCGGCTATGTGCATCACCGGCAGAGATTTGGGGGCGACAGATGACGATAACTAGACCCTTACAACAGCAAGATGCGGGAACGCCGTGCGATAGAGATGATCGTCGAGTGTGAGCAGTGAGTGGCCGCCTTCTAGAGCATGGGCTCCGATTAAGAAGTCTGCCAGAATGCGGCGTGGGCCACGTCTCGTTGTTTCTTTGGACGGGCAGCGTAACCCTGGAAGGCCCGGCCGGCTGTCCGCCAAACCGATTCTTCCAAGGCCCAATCAATGCAGATGCCGGTTTCTCTGAAGAACGAATCCAAGAACGATTCACTGCGGCCAGGGGCGGCCATCAACTCAGCGAAGACCGTGGCAGTAATGACCAAGGTTCCGTGTCCCAGAGCAGTGTCCAACGCCGACTGGGCACCGGAGCTAAGGCGTGGATCCCGATCCCAGAGCGCCACAATCACATTGGTGTCAATGGCCGTGGTCATCGCCCTCGCAGCTCCCGGACCCACCGAATAATTCCCTCCCTGCCCAAACCAATCCCTGGGTTCCCGATTCCTTTGAATTTCGCGAATGGGCTTTTGGTCCTGACCGGGCGCACTCGCACGCCATTTTCATCACCCTCAAATAACAACCTGTCGCCAAAGCGTACACCCAGGACGCGGCGGACCTCGCGCCGTACCGTTATCTGACCCTTGCTCGTGATTTCGCCTGTTTCTCTGCGCAGAAGGGCCATTCGCTCTTTGACGGTGGTCTCCGAATACGTGACGAAGGCTCTGCTTGCAGCGGCCACAGCGCGCCCCACGTCCTCGGCGGTACCCAAAGAAATCGTGGCGATCACTTCCTCGGTAGCGGGGTTCGTTACCGGAAAGTCCTTCTGTGCAGCAGGCTTGATCCACTTCCCGTCGA
>CAVZWK010000003.1:0-9885 GCA_963778995.1 Terriglobia bacterium | reverse complement strand
GCGACGCTCGAGAATCCATCGGTCTCCCATTGCTTCGCCCTCGTAGTATGCCAACTTCCGGGGATGCAGGAGAGGAACGTACCCATCTGACAGCCGACTACCTCTTTCAACGCCTCGAGGAGCGGCATTTCTGGCCATCGAGATCACGGTGCTCGGAGGTTATCCAACAGGTTTGTGGTGCGCCTTTCTGAGTAAGAATCGCAGCGATCTGTTCTGGAAACAGTTTCTTGGGGGGCATCGGGAGTATGTACCGTGGGTCCAGTGAATTGAAGTGGGCTAGTTCGAGAAGAAACTTCCGGCGCTTCTTGGGATGGCCAATCATTTCGGCGTAGCGCTCGCGCTTCGTCGGAAGGAAAAAACGCGCCAGTAGTTGTTCTTCAGGGACCATTGTCAGCCAGTTCCTCCTCCCAACTGTTCAGGCATTGTATCCTTGGCACGGGTCGAGACGGCAGCTCTCCTAATCTCCCGCCCCTTTGGCGGCTTCGGCTTCGCCTTCTGCTTTCGCAGTCTTCTCAATTCTTACCCGCGCGATGCGGTGGCCATCCAGTTCTTCGACGGTGTAGCGACGGCCTTCGAATTCGAAGGTGTCGCGGAGATTCGGGATGCGCTGCAGGCGGGCGAGAATGAATCCTGCGAGCGTCTCGAATCCGGCGTCGCGCGGCAAGACCAGGCCATACTCGGCTTCGAGGTCGCGGATGTTCACCGAACCTTCCAGCACCAGGACCGATTCGTCTTCGAGAGCAGGTTCGTTCGGCGTCATATCGAATTCGTCTTCGATGTTGCCGACCAACTGCTCGAGAATGTCTTCCACTGTGATCACGCCGGCGGTTGAACCGAACTCATCGACCACAACCGCAAGATGCCGCCGCCGCTCCTTAAACTCCGACAGCAATTCCGCCAGGACCTTCGTCTCGGGCACGACCAGCACGTCGTGCATGATCTGGCTGATCTGCATCTTCGAAATTCTGGTCGCGGTGGATTGGCCCAGATTACTGAGGCGCAGCCGCATCCAGCGCATAAGGTCCTTGTAATAGAGCACGCCAACAATGTGCTCCGGACCGCGCTGCGGATCGTACACAGGAATGCGCGAGTGCTGCCCTTCGACCACGCGCGCCAGGGCTTCGTCGAGCATCAGATCGGAAGGCAGAGAAAAAATGTCGGGGCGCGCCACCATGACCTCGCGCACGGTGATGCTGTCGAGTTCAATGGCGCTGTGAATCATCTCCTCCTGAAACTCCGGGATCTGGCCGAACTGGCGGCTGGCGGTCACGATGAGCTTAAGTTCGTCGGGCGAATGGACAGCACCTCCGCGGCGGGCGGCTTGCGCACCAAACAATCGCAGCACCAGTCCACCGGAGCGGCGCATGAAGAAGAGGATCGGACGGGTAAGGGTGAGGAAAGCTTCCATGGGCGCGGCTACGGCAAGTGCAACCTGCTCAGCCCGCTGCAGGGCCAGAGTCTTTGGCACCAGTTCGCCAAGAATCACGTGCATGTAGGTGATCACGCTGAAGGCGATCGCGATCGCGATGGTGTGAGCGTACACGGCCGCGTGCGGCACCCGGTGAACGAACTGCGTTCCCTCGACCAGGCGAGCGACCATGGGCTCGCCGATCCAGCCGAGCGTCAAACTTACGATGGTGATGCCGAGCTGAACGCCATTGACGACCTCGTCGAGGCGCTGATGGAGGCGTTGGACGATGCGCGCGCCGATGCGTCCCGCTGCAATGAGCTGTTGAATGCGCGTATCGCGCACGCTCACCAGAGAGAATTCAGCCGCCGCGAAGAAGGCATTGGCCGCGACCAGGAGCAGAATGACCAGCACCCGGAGCAGCACAAAGGCGATCATGGAAGGCTAATTCTAACATTTGAAAGACACTTGCCAGTTGTCTCCTAAGCGAGCCAGTGGCCGGGGGTAGAGCACCGGCAGCACCATCCACGTGTTCGCCATCACAAATTTCCACCGCGTTGCCCGCTATCCTTTTAATGGCCAGTTGGTCTAAGTGGAAGGCGGCATATAGGGTTAGCGGGTACGTCGGATTTTCTTGACAACTTCACGCAAGATCGCAGGAACAAAAGCAACTGAGCGCCGCGTACTAAGGAGTGAGGGCGGCATATGGCTCCCAAAGCTCCATTTGGCGGTTCAATTTAGTGGTAACCACAGGAGGCGTTGTGAACGGTAACGGCAATGGTAAGAAGAAGCGTCGCAAACTGATTATTTGGGGCAGCGTGGGATTAGTAATCGTGCTGCTGATCGCGGTGGGAGTGTTCGCGGCGACGCGTGGCGGCACCAAGATTGATCCTTCGAAGCTTGCCAAGGTGGAGAAAGGCGACCTGGCCAAGAGCGTGGTCGCGACCGGAAAAGTCACGCCGATTATCAAAGTCGAAGTGAAGTCGAAGGCCAGCGGCATCGTGAAGAAGCTTCTGGTGGACTACGGCGACCGCGTCAAGAAGGGACAACTCCTGGCCCAACTCGACAAGATCGAGATCGAGGCTCAGGTAGAGCAGTCCCGCGCGGCACTGGAAGCCGCACAGGCGAACCTCAAGAGTTCGCAGGCTGACTTCGAGCGCGCCAAAGTCGATGCCGAAGGCCCGGATGTGCCGCTGCTGAAACGTGCCTATGACCGCGCCACCAGCATGGCCAAAGACGGAGTGGTTTCTACCTCCGCCCTCGAAGACGCGCAGAAGAACTACGAGATGGCCCTGAACAAGCAGAACGTCTCGAAGGCGCAAGTCACGGTGCTGAAGGCCAAAATCGCGCAGTCGCAGGCCAATGTGGCGCAAGACCAGGCGAATCTCAAGCAGCTTGAAGAGCAACTCAGCTACACCGACATTATTTCGCCGATCGACGGCATCGTGCTCTCGCGCGATGTGCAGATGGGCGATGCGGTCAGCTCGATTCTGGTGTTGGGTTCGTCGGCGACGCTGGTCATGACGCTGGGCGACACCAGCGAAGTCTACGTAAAAGGCAAGGTGGACGAGAGCGACATCGGCAAGGTGTATCTCGGACAGCGCGCACGCATCAAGGTCGAGTCGTTCAAGGACAAGACTTTCGACGGCAAGGTGACCAAGATTTCTCCGATGGGCGTGGAGAAGGACAACGTCACAACCTTTGAAGTGCGCGTATCGATCCAGAATCCAGGCGGCGAACTGAAGGCCGAGATGACCGCGAATGCGGAGATCATCCTGGAAGAACACAAGAACGTGCTGCAGATTCCTGAAGGCGCGATCCTGTACGACAAGGACAAGAAGGCCTCGGTCGAAATTCCCAACCCGAAGGGCAAAGATGGCAAAGACAAAGTTGCCGTCAACATCGGGATCTCCAACGGCGCGAAGACCGAAGTGCTGAGCGGACTGAAGGAAGGCGATCAGGTCGTACTGCAGTAAGACAGATCGGACATCAGACCTCAGACCTCGGACGTCAGCCAAACGGCGTGGCTTCCGAGGTCTGAGTTGTATAGGCCTGAAGTCCGGGGTCTGAAGTCAGAGGTCGGTTCCCATGACTCTCTCCGAAATCCTGCGCCAGGCGCTCGCCACATTCCGGGCTCACAAGATGCGGACCTTTCTCACGATGTTTGGCATCGTCTGGGGAATCGCGTCTGTGATCATCCTGGTGGGACTGGGGCGCGGCTTCAGCGTCGATCAAAAGAAACACATGCAGACGTTGGGCAAGGACCTTGTCATCATGTGGGGCGGGCGCACGAGTTCGCAGGTAGGCGGCAGGGCGGCGGGTAGAGAGATTCAATTGCACGTCGACGACGCTGAGTTGATTCGCGATGAGTGCTATCTCGTCAAGAACGTCAGCCCGGAATTGCGGCGCACGATTCCCGAGGTCAGCCAATACAATCTGGCCAATCGCGGCGTCGTCGGCATGTGGCCTTCGTATCAAAATTTCCGTTCCCTGCAGATTTCCGAAGGCCGGCTGATTTCCGAAGACGACGAACGCGAAGGCCGTCGCGTGTTGGTCCTGGGATCGAAAGCTTACCGGCAACTATTTCCCGGACAGCCCGCGGTCGGAGCAAGCGTTCTGGTGCAGAGCGTTCCCTATCTGGTGATTGGAGTCCTGCAGGAGAAGAAACAGAACTCCAATTACAGCGGTCCCGACAACGACTACTTGTTCGCACCGTATTCAGCCGTGTCGCGCGATTTTCCGCCGCCAACCAAGAAGGGCGCCGGCATTACGCGTGGGTATCTGGATGACATCGTCTTCGAGGTAGGCGATCCGGAGGAGCACGAAGCGGCGGTCCTGCAAGTGCGGAGCGCGCTTGCCCGAGTCCACCACTTCGACGCCCTCGATAAGGATGCGCTGTTTGTATGGGACACGATGGATGGCGCCAAGATGCTGGACAAGATCTTCGGCGTGGTCACGATTTTCTTCGGCTGTGTCGCCATTGTGACACTCTGCCTGGGCGGGATCGGCGTGATGAACATCATGCTCGTATCGGTGACCGAGCGCACTCGCGAGATTGGTACCCGCAAGGCAATGGGCGCCACCAAGCGCGACATCCTGCGGCAGTTCTTCGCCGAGTCGGCGATGTTAACGGTGGCGAGCGGAATTCTCGGGCTGACATGCGGAATCGGCATTTGCACGGCGCTGCAGGCGCTGCCCCTGCCCGACTTCGTTCCGCACCCCATCGTTTCCTGGATTTCGATTGTTGCTTCGGTTCTGACACTTTCGTTGATCACCGTGACCGCCGGCATGTACCCAGCCCAGCGCGCCGCGGATATGACACCTGTGGAGTCACTACGCTATGAATAACAAACAAGCTGTCCGCCCAAGTTCAGTCTCCAGCCGATTATCTCCAGCCGATCTCTTGCCGGATTCGTCCTGACGATCGGCGCTGGTCGTATTGACCGTCACCACAGCCGCACTCGCAAGATCGCCGCAAGGCTCATTCGAAAAGACGCTTCAGGTCAGCGGCCCGGTCGATCTGGAAGTGCTTGACGCACTCGGGCGACGTAACTGTGCGAACCGGTGCGTCCGGCGTCGTGTTAATCCGCGGGAAGATCTATGTAGGCGATCATTGGAATATTCTGCCCGGAGTCGAGATTGGCGGAGAACGATCGAAGACCAGCGTTCACGAGATCGAGCAGAATCCGCCGATCCGGCAGAACGGGAACAGCATTCACATTGACTACGTGAACGTTCGCAATATCGCCGTGGACTATGAGATCACGGTGCCGACGGAAACGACGGTCCGCTCGCACAGCGGCTCCGGCGATCAGACCGTGGAAGGCACCCGCGGCAATGTGGACGTGCAGACCGGCTCGGGCGACGTGAAACTTGCGCGTCTTACCGGCGAGATTCACTTGCAGACGGGTTCGGGCAACCTGCGGGCGCGCGAGATCTCAGGGGCAGTCCGGGGCGGCACGGGCAGCGGCGATGTCGAGTTGGAAGAAACTGGACCGGGCGATATTGACCTGCACACCGGCTCGGGCAACATTACTGCGCGCGGCATCCAGGGTGGCTTCCGCGGTGAGACTGGCAGTGGCGACGTCACGGCCGAGGGCACGCAGAGCGGCGCCTGGCAGATTCGAACGGGCTCGGGCAATGTGCACCTGCGACTGCCGTCGAATGCAGCCTTCGACGCCGACATCAATACCAGTTCCGGAACGATCGACGTGGAAATGCCGCTCGAAATGACTGTGCAAGGACGCGTGCAGGAGTCACGAAAATCAGATTCACGGCAAGGTTCGCGGCGGAGGACAGTTGCTTTCGGTGCGGACCGGATCGGGCGACATACAGATTCAGTGAAGGATCAGGGCAGTGTTCGGTGGTCAGAGCTCAGAAAATCAGGGGCATTCACCACCGATCACGAACCGCTGCCCATTGGACACTTTTTTATGTATTTGAAAGAACTCATTTCGCAAGGCTGGCAGTCGCTGATGCGCAATCGCCTGCGCTCGGCCCTCACCATGCTGGGCATCGGATGGGGACTGGTTTCCGTCGTGCTGCTGCTGGCCTACGGGCAGGGCCTGGGCGGCTGCGTGCTGCACGCCTTCCTGAACATGGGCAACAACGTAATCGTTATCTGGCCCGGACAAACCAGCATGCAGGCTGGCGGACAGCGGGCCGGCAAAGCGGTCAAGTACGAACTCGAGGACGTCGAAGCGATTCGCGACGAAGTGCCCATCGTGCGGGCGGTGAGTGGGGAGATCGACCGCGACTTCGGATTCAAGATCGGCACGCGCGTGGTTTCCGCTGCAGGTGCGCGGAGTGGACATGCCCTACGGGCAGATGCGCAAGCTTGATCTGGCGGACGGACGCTACTTCAACGAAAGCGATTTCGCCGACCACCGGCGCGTGGTGATTCTGGGCTACAACGCCGCGAAGAAAGTCTTTCAGGGCGCACCGGCGGTCGGACAGAACGTCAACATTGGCGGGCTCGATTTTGAAGTCATTGGCACCATGCGCAACAAAATTCAGGACTCGATGTATCAGGGTCCTGACAACGAGAACGGGTTCATTCCGTTTGCCTTGATGCGCGATCTCAAGAACATTCGCGATCCGGACGAGATCATCATCCAGCCCACGGCGCCCGAACTCAACAAGAAGGCATTGATGGCAGTGCGCGAAGTGATTGCGCGGCGCCACCACTTTGATCCCAAAGACGAAAAGGCCACGCCGGAGTGGGACACCATTGAAGACCGCGCCATGATCAACGGCTTCTCCTCTGGGACTGCAAGCGGTGCTGGGCCTGATTGGGGTCTGCACACTGGCAGTAGGCGGCATTGGCGTGATGAACATCATGCTGGTCTCCGTTACCGAGCGAACTCGTGAGATTGGGCTGCGCAAGGCTATTGGAGCGAGGCCGCGGCACATTCTGGTGCAGTTCCTGCTGGAGGCCCTCGTACTCACGTTTGTGGGCGGGGCAATCGGAATGGCGGTCGCAGAATTTCTGACGTGGGCGATTCCTCCCATGCCCCTCTACGATGAGTTCTACAAAACCGCCGATCATGAAGGCGCGATTTTCCTGCATGCCTCCATGAGCGTGATGATCATCTCGTTCACGATTCTGTCGCTGGTGGGGATCGTCTCTGGGTTCTTCCCTGCCCTGAAGGCGTCGCGGCTGAATCCGATTGAAGCTCTGCGGTACGAGTAGGTATGAGTAAGGCAACGTTCACGGTAGGGACGGTGTCAGACATAGTAACTACTGGGATCTGATGCCGGGTTGTGCGGGGACTGCAAACAAACTTCGAAACCGAAGGACGCTGATGATGCGGGCTCTAACCGATATTTTCGCGCAGATCTTCCGAAACCTCTGGGCGCATAAGCTGCGCTCGTTCCTCACCATGTTCGGCATCGCCTGGGGCGTTGGGTCCCTGCTGCTCCTGGTGGGAGTCGGCGAAGGCTTCCGCTCTGGGAACAAGCGTGAGATGGCCGAGTTCGGCAAAGACATCATGTTTCTCTTTCCCGGCCGCGCTCCCGCGGTACAGGGCAACATGAATTCCGCGCGTTCGTACCTGCTCACCTACCAGGATTTTCTTGAAATCCGGCAGGCCCCGCACGTCCGTAATGCCTGCCCGATCATTTCACGCAACGACCTGCACGAGGTAAGCGAGTTCGCCACCGGCAGCGGCGAGATCCTGGGCACAGAACCCGAACTCAACGAGATCAGTTATCTGCCGCTCAAGGAAGGGCGCTGGCTCAATCGCTTGGATGGTGCACAAAGACGGAACGTCATTGTTCTCGGAAACGAATTGCTGAAGACGCTCTTTCCCGGTCGTCCAGCCGTGGGGGCTTTCGTTCTGGTGAATGGCATCCGGTTTGAAGTTGTGGGCAGCATGCCGCATCTGGGCCGCGGCGACAACATGTGGCTGAACATGCGAGGCTACATCCCCTTTGAGGTGATGGCCGCGAACTTCCCGCTCAAGGGAGAAAATCATCAGAACTCGATTTCCTTCGTGGAGTACCAGCCGAGTACGACTGCCGATCACGTCCTCGCGCAAAACGACGTTCACAAAATTGTCGGCCATAACCACGGCTTCGATCCCAACGATCAAAACGCCTTCGACGAGTGGGACTCGATCCAGGAATCGAAAATGATCGGCACGATCTTCGACATGATGAATATGTTCCTGGGGGCGGTGGGCATGGTTACGCTGGCGCTGGGGGCCATCGGCGTGATCAACATCATGCTGGTCGCGGTGAGCGAACGCACCCGCGAGATCGGATTGCGCAAAGCGCTGGGCGCGACCAACCGCAGTATCCTCTCTCATTTTTTTCTGGAGGGATTGCTGCTCACCCTGGGAAGCGGATTGATTGGGCTGTTGCTGGCGGCAGGTTTCATGGGGCTCATGGGAGGCGTACAAGGGCCGCAAGGCTTTGATCCGCCGAAGCTGGTTCCGATGTCCGGCGTACTGGCGATTGGGAGCCTGACTCTCGCGGGAGTAATCGCCGGTCTGTATCCCGCGCGTAAGGCAGCGATGCTGCAACCGGTGGAAGCCCTCCGGCAGGAGTAGAGCCAAGTATGATGCATGACCTCATCCACGAAGCTTACACCGCGATGCGCCACAACCGGCGCCGCACCGCGCTGACCATGCTCGGCATGGGCTGGGGCATCGCGACGGTGGTCATGCTGCTCGCGTATGGCAATGGCTTTGGGCAGGCCTTCGAAAACATCTTTGCCAACTTCGGCACCAAGCTCGTCATTGTGGTGCCGGGAAAAACTTCCACCCAGGCGGGAGGTCAGAAATCGGGAGAGCAAATCCGATTTACGCAGGAGGATGTTGAGGCCCTCACCACCAACCTTCCTCAGATCACCCACATCACGCCGTCCGTCGACAAGCAGGCGAACGTTCAGTACGACACGCGAGTCTTCACATTCACAGTCACAGGCAACGATCCCAATGTCTTCGACATCCGCTCACTCAACTGGGGCCAGGGCGCTTCTACAACATGGAAGACCAGGTCCAGCGCGGCACGTGTGGCGGTGATTGGGTCCGAGGCTAAGGAGAAACTATTTTCCGGACGCAATGCCATTGGAGACCACATCCGCCTGGATGGCCTGAGCTTTGAAGTGGTCGGCGTCTTAAGGCGAAGATGCAGGAAGGAAATGACGACATTAACCGCGTCGTCTATATTCCTTTCAGCACCATGAGCGATCTGAAGAGCACTCACTACCTGGATACGATCTGGTTCAACTATCAGACTCCGGAATTTCAGCACATCGAGCCGGCCGTGCGGACAATTTTGGCGACCCAGCACAAGTTTAATGAGGCCGATCGGCGAGGCGGTGCGGGTCTTTAACCTGATGACCCAGTTACATCAGTTCGAAATCATCACGCTGGGATTGAAGATCCTGATGGGCTTCATCGGCACGCTGACGCTTGGCATCGGCGGCGTCGGACTGATGAATATCATGCTGGTCTCGGTGACGCAGCGAACGCGGGAGATCGGCGTGCAAAAGGCGCTCGGCGCGCCCGCGGCGCTACATTCTGATGCAATTCCTTGCCGAGGCCCTGACGATCACCTTCATTGGCGGGGTCCTTGGAGTGATCCTGGCATACGTGGTCGCGCTTTCCGTGGGTCGCCTCACGTTTTACAGCGCGTTTGCCAAGAATGGTGAAGCGGGTGACATTCGTCTGATCATCGCCCCGGGTACGCTGATTGCCTCCACGCTGATCCTCACTGCGGTAGGGCTGATCAGCGGGATGATTCCGGCCTTCCGCGCTTCGCGGCTGAATCCCATTGAAGCCCTGCGGCACGAGTAGTGCTGGAAGGCGCTCCCGCAGCATATTGAGGTTCTGACCAATGATTCAGTCTCGCCGTTATTCATGGCCGCGATCGAAGCCACCGAGGAGCGATAAAGTAAAGGCTGACTGAGCCGATAGTCACAGTGAGCACGGGAATGGTTGGCACTACTCGGGGCGGGGCGGGGCGCGGCA
>CAVZWK010000002.1:0-24229 GCA_963778995.1 Terriglobia bacterium | reverse complement strand
TAATCCGGCAGGGGCTCTTTAATCGGGACCTTCCTTGCGCGCGCGCGCGTCGTAGTAGACCAGAGACATGCCGATCGTCGCTACCGGGGAGGTCAGCGCCACGGCGATGAAACCAGCTACTGCACCCGAAATCCGGAATGCGGCCCCATGGCTGGGCAGCAACAGTGTGGGCGCGCCGAAAATGAAGTCTGCAGCCAGGACGAGTATGAGAAAGGCAAAGTGCACAATGGTTACTCGGCCGCGGTCTCCCGCAGTGAGGAATGTACTGCGCTTGAGAGCGAGTCTGCTGCCGATGTCTTCCACCACGCAGGCTTGCACGGCTACCGCATAACGCGCACAGATCCATATCGAAGCGAAGATCGCCGAGATCAGCGAAATGCCTCCACAGACGTAACCAATCGTGCCCGCTTCCACCCGGGAGTTGTAGCCAAGAGCGGCGGCCATGGCGAGAGCCATCACGCCGGCGCCTATGAAGAGGACGCCTGCTGGAAATGCACGGATAAACACCGACAATACGATTCCGATAATCTGCCAGAGCCGCTCTCCGAGCGCGCGGTAGCCCTCTGCGACTCGCACTTTGCTGCCGCGGCTGACGGCCGCAGCCGCCTCCACCGTGGCCGCTGAGGAAATCGACGCGCCCGCCAATACGATCACGATTCCCACTAGAACCCCAAGCACTGCCGGCGCGGCCGTCGACGAATGCAGGCGCACGAGGGCAACCGTGCCTCCGCCGTAGCGTAGCCGGTACGCGAATGTGGCCACGGGACCGACGATCGACAGCCCGGCGAACTTCACGAAATTCCGGCAGTAGAGGCTGAGAGTTCTGTCGAGCAGTTCCAGCGTAGATATCGGACGGAGAGGATCGTCCATTGATCTGGAATCTCCTTTTTTAGGCGGGTGAATCATCTCAAAGGCGGATTGATGAATCTGGGTGTCCCATGTCTCGATCTTCTCACCTGGGAAAGCACAGAAGCTTCAGCCAACACATATTACGCCAGATGAGTCCCAGAGCGACGCGACCCAAATCCCTAGGACGGGTGCTAAGATTTCAGTCACACATGCCGACTATTTCAGGATCTATCGATTTCTTCACACTGCCGTTCGGCGTTCCTGTCGCCATCTGCGGCGTGATCGTCCTCACGATTGGAGTGCATGCCGATTCGCTAATCGTATCGACATTGTTCCGTTTATGTGGCGTTTAGGGATCCACGTGTACTATTCAAAATAGCGAATCCGGGAATTCTTGCAGAGTGAGTTCATCTCGAAATCCTGCTTGATCATCGGGTCGCCAGGTGTAAGGGAGTATGCTCTCGGTACAGGAAGCCAGTGTAGGTAGCGGAATGATTGCCGCTGCGCGAGAGAAAGAGCACGTCCTGGACAGCTCGGACCGACGAGCCTCTGCCCGGAAGAGCTTCAGGCTGGTTCTGCGCGTCGGCGCATCTCTGGCGTTCATTGCTGCCACGACTTTCATTCTCTTTCGCGTGGTGCCCGTAAACCCCACCACGGCCGGTTTTCTCTTCCTTGTTGCGATCCTATTGATTGCAACGAAGGGAGGGCTGGTTGAGTCGACAATCGCTTCGGTGGCGGCGATGCTGTGTTTCAACTTCTTCTTCCTGCCGCCAATCGGGACATTGACGATCGCCGATCCGCAGAATTGGGTGGCGCTATTTGCGTTTTTGGCCACATCTCTTACGGCAAGCCAGCTTTCGGCACGCGCAAAACGCCGCGCCGTTGAGGCCGAGGAGAGACGGGGCGAAGTCGAGAGGCTATACGCTCTAAGCCGAGCGCTTGTTCCTCATAGACACTTCCCAACCGGTCGCAAAGCAGATCGTTCAGCACATTGCTCTCACCTGTGAAATCCCGGATGTTGCCCTCTACGTGAGGGGCACGGGAGAGCTTTATCGCGCGGGGTTCACCGATGCCGATGTTGATTCCAAATTGCGTGAGGCCGCGGTTCGTTCCGCCGTGATAAAAGACGATGAAACAAACCTGATCGTAATCCCGATTCGCCTCGGAGGTGAACCAATCGGCAGTCTCGCTTTCACCGGAGGAGCACTTTCAGATGCGGCGCTGCAATCGTTGCTAAACCTCGTTGCGATTGGATTGGAGCGGGCGAATTCGCAGAAAGCTGTTACGCAGGCAGAAGTGGCGCGCCAAAGCGAGGAACTGAAATCTACTCTGCTCGACGCCATCGCTCACGAGTTCAAGACGCCGCTGACATCCATCAAAGCAGTGACTACGGATTTACTTTCGGGAACTCCGAACACCTTGCCCGCACATCAGCATGAACTGATCAGCATCGTGGATGAATCGACGGATCGACTGTCGAAGCTGGTAACCGACGCCATTCAACTGGCCCGGATTGAAGGGGGGACATTCCGGCTCAATCTGGGCATGCATTTCCCCCGTTCTTTGGTCAACGCGGCACTCCGGCAGATGAAGTCATTGATCGACGAACGCAAGATCGATGTGATCGTTCCAGACGACCTGCCGCCTGTGCGCGTGGATTCAGGATTGATCCAGGTCGTATTGACACATCTTCTCGATAATGCTCTCAAGTATTCCCCTCCGGATAATCCCATCACAATCGGCGCTCGCCTGGGCGAAGGCAAGGTGATCATGTATTTGGCCGACAAGGGACAAGGCATAAGTGAGACTGAACAGGCGCAGATTTTCGAGAAGTTTTATCGGGGAAAGAACGAACGGCATCTGCAAGGAACGGGCATGGGGCTTGCCATCGCACGCGAGATCCTGCGCGCGCACGGCGAGGATATCGCCTTGACCAGCACCCCAGGGCACGGTTCGGAGTTCTCCTTCGGATTGCCGATCGAGCCGGGAGCGATTCCGCAATGAGTGCAGGAAAGATTCTCGTTATCGATGATGATCCACAGATTCGCCGCGTAATGCGATCGACTCTGACTGCTCGCGGCTATCAGGTCAACGATGCGCGCTCGGGCGAGGAAGGACTCCAGGAACTCCGCGACAGCAGCTACGATCTCGTTCTGCTCGACATGAATATGCCGGGTATGGGTGGAATGGAAGCTTGCCGGCTCATCCGCTCCAGCTCAGAAATCGCAATCATCATGCTCACGGTGAACAACACCGAGAGGCAAAAGGTGGATGCACTGGACGCCGGAGCGGACGACTACGTAACTAAGCCGTTCAGCACCCCTGAACTACTTGCACGAATTCGTGCGAGCTTGCGCAGATTACCTCAGCTACCCGGCTCCTCCGACCTCCAGCCCCTTGCAGCTGAGGGTGTCAACATCGATTTATCCTCTCGCGAAGTGACTGTAAATGGACGAACCTCGCGACTCACGGCACGGGAGTTCGGGCTTCTCACGTATTTTCTGGCTCGCCCAAACAAGACCATTGCCCATCGCGAACTGCTTCAAGCTGTATGGGGGCCGGACTACGGAGACGAGCTGGAATACCTTCGCGTCTTTGTAAACCGGCTAAGAAAAAAGATCGAACCCGATCCATCTAAGCCGCTGTTCCTGGTTACAGATGCATGGGCAGGATACCGCTTCCATCTCCCTCAATAGCGTCCATTCTTTCCTGATTTGAAACGACCTCGGATAGCCTAGTTTCGGATCCTGAGTCCTGAGCAGCTGTACTGCGCTTTGGATGCATCGTGGCCTCACTGGAAGAGTCAGGCCGCAACAATCCATGTCAGCAGGTTTATCCCGAGATTACGGGCCGTTTATGCGCCGTTTACCCCCTGGGCCTCAACATAAGCATCGTGCAACTGACCGGAGAACATCTCGCCGAGCATTTCGGGAAAGTATCCAGCCCTCCCCCACAGGAGCCCAACTCTGGAGAGCAAGCACAGCCGCTGTCCGTCAATGTGGTTTATACAGGCCCCGAGACGACAATCACGGCTTTGCGTGCGGCCGATTCGCTGGCTCGGGACCTCAGTGCGACCGTGCATATACGAGCGATCATCGCGGTTCCGCGCCAACTCGCGATTGAGTTCGCGTTCAGTTCCGTTCAGTTCTTGAAGCAGCTGCTAAGCGATCTTGTTGAGCGAGTTGGTTCCAAGCAGTTGCGAATATGTTCTGCACATCTACGTTTGTCGGAGCCGGATTGAAACGCTTCTGAGGGTCCTTCGGCCGTCCTCACTCCTGGTGATCGGAGGTCGTCGGCGCCTCTGGCCAACCACTGAGAGCCGGCTCTCCAAGGCGGCGATTTCCGCTGGCCACAGCGTCGCGTTTGTACGATGCGAAGGCGTTCTGAGCGGAGCTTGATGAACATGAGAACGCGAATTCACTCTCAACGGGAAACCCAACTGATTCCGGCACGCGCTGTGCATATCACGCGGAGAGCCTGCCGAACGCCTCAGCTATTTTCTCGGTCTCGGCTCTGGCCGATCGTGAGGATATCCTGGCCGCTGTGCGCACTGCGATTCTCCTTGCCAGGACTTCTCGTACGTCCTTGTCCGTGACGGTACTCGATGAACCTGTCTTGCGAAGCAGAGCCGGGAGATCCAGTGCCCCACGAAGATCTTGACAATCTATTGAATTCGATCAGAACAAAACTGTTCATCCCAAGGCCAGCGCACCGCTCGGTCGGCTTTGCACTCGAAGCAAGCATCACTTCAGCATCTTTTCTCACTGCGGGCGCGATAACGCTTCAGGTCCACTCGGTGGACTCGCTCCCACAGAACCCATCCAGTTCGAGGTGACCATGTTGGATTTGTTATACGTCGCAATTGCAATCGCATTTTTTGTCCTGCTCTGGGGCTTTACGAGAGCCTCCGAACGGCTCTAGGAGGAGTCAATGGAATACGCCATCGCCGGAATCATTACGGCTTTCCTGTTTGTTTACCTGGTCTATGCTCTGCTGCGACCGGAGAAATTCTGAGGTCTCGACATGACATTGATAGGCATTGTTCAGATTCTGGTCTTCTTCGCGATCGTCGTCGCGATCACCAAGCCGGTCGGATCGTTCATGTACCGGGTCTTCGAAGGGCAGCGGACCTTCCTTCATCCGGTACTCGGACTGGCTGGAACGACTCATCTATCGCGTGAGCGGCATTCGGGAAGATGAAGAGCAGACGTGGGTGCGCTATTCGGCGTCTCTGATTTCGCTCAGCATCTTCAGCTTTCTGTTCGTGTATCTGATTCAGCGGCTGCAGGGCTTCCTGCCATTGAACCCGATGCACTTCTCGACGTCCCAAGGCGCCGACGGGTGCGACTGCCGATGACGCCCGATCTCGCGTTCAATACCGCGGTCAGCTTCATGACGAATACCAACTGGCAGTCGTACTCGCCCGACACGACGATGAGCTACCTGACGCAAATGGCGGCTCTCGCGGTGCAGAATTTCGTGTCGGCTGCCGTCGGTATCGCGATTGCGGTTGCGTTGATTCGCGGCTTTGCCCGCCATACGACAAAGACGATCGGAAACTTCTGGGCAGACGTCGACCCGCTGCACGCTGTACATTCTGCTGCCGATCTGCGTACTGACAACGATCTTCTTTGTGTCGCAGGGATGCATCCAGAACTTCAAGGAGCCCGTGACGGCGCAGACGCTTGAAGGCACTCAGCAGGTGATTGAGCAGGGGCCGCTGGCATCGCAGCTCTCGATCAAGATGCTGGGAACAAACGGCGGCGGGTATTTCAACGCCAATTCTGCGCATCCTTACGAGAACCCGACACCTGCATCGAACTTCCTCCAGATGCTGCTGATCTTCTCGCTCGGCGCCGGACTGACCTACATGTTCGGCAAGGCGGTCAAGGATACGAAGCAGGGGTGGGCTGTGTTCGCGGCAATGTCGGCTCTGTTTTTTGCCGGCGTTCTCGTCTGCTACTGGGCAGAACAAAAGGGCAATCCCATGGTGACACAGATGGGAGTGGCCCAGGCGTACGCGAAGAGCCAGCCAGGCGGCAACATGGAGGGCAAGGAAGTTCGTTTTGGCATTGCCCAGTCCACGCTGTTCGCGACGGTGACCACGGATGCAAGCTGCGGCGCAATCAACAGCTGGCACGACAGTTTCACGCCGCTTGGAGGTCTCGTCCCGCTGTTCAATATCCAAACGGATGAGGTGATCTTCGGAGGCGTCGGCGCGGGTCTGTACAGCATGCTGCTCTATGCGATCATTGCTGTCTTTATCGGTGGCCTGATGGTTGGACGAACACCGGAATATGTCGGAAAAAAGATCGAGCAGAAGGAAATAAAGATGGCCATCATCGCCGTGTTGGCGACGTCCCTTTGCATCCTGGTGTTTACTGCTCTCAGTTCCGTGACGCCCTTTGCGAAAGGTGGATACTGGAATGCGCCAGGCCCTGCGGTCGCCAATACAAACAACAACGGTGCGCACGGTCTCTCCGAGATCCTTTACGCGTATTCGAGCGGCGCGGGCAACAACGGCAGTGCTTTTGCCGGAATCAACGCGAATACGCCCTGGTACAACCTGACGCTCGGGACTGGACATGCTGGTCGGGACGGTTTCTATTCATCATTCCGGCGCTGGCCATTGCCGGCAGCCTTGCCTCGAAGAAGCTGATTCCAGTGACCAACGGCACATTGCCAACCAATGGCCCTCTCTTTGTGGTCCTGCTGATTGGCACTGTGATCATCGTGGGTGCACTCACCTACTTCCCTGTGCTCTCACTCGGTCCGATTGTTGAGCACTTCCAGATGTTCAACGGAAAACTGTTCTGACCTCTCGAAAGGAACAAGGAGCTAGAAGATGCCTACTATGACGATCCCGCCTCAAGAGCGCAAAGCCGAGCATCGGGAACATGATGCGACGGCGCTTATCTCAAGAGGAGTCCGGGCGCGCCCTCTCTTCGATCCTGAGATCCTCAAGAGAGCCACCAAGGAATCCTTCGTCAAGCTGAATCCGATGCTGGTGGCGAAGAACCCCGTAATGTTTGTGGTCGAAGTCGGGGCCGCTCTCACCACCGCGTTTGTCATCAAGGATGCCATCGCCAAGGCGCCAGATGTGTTTTTCGGCATTCAAATCTCGCTGTGGCTTTGGTTCACGGTCCTATTTGCGAATTTCGCTGAAGCGATGGCAGAAGCGCGCGGTAAAGCGCAAGCCGATGCTCTTCGCAAGACCAAGACTGACGCGATCGCGCACAAGGTCCTGCCGAATAACAAGTTCGAGAAAGTGCCGGCATCCGATCTGCGGGCCGGAGATGTCGTGTACATCGAAGCTGGGAATCTCATCCCCGGCGACGGCGAAGTGATTGAGGGCATTGCCAGCGTTGACGAATCCGTAATCACCGGCGAAAGCGCGCCTGTGATCCGCGAATCGGGCGGCGACCGAAGCGCAGTGACCGGTGGGACGAAGGTCCTCTCGGATCACATCACGGTGCGTATCACTTCGAACCCCGGCGAGACCTTCCTCGACCGAATGATCGCTCTGGTGGAAGGTGCGGTTCGCCAGAAGACGCCGAACGAGATCGCGCTGAACATCCTGATTGCGGGTTTGACGCTGATCTTCCTGATGGCGGTTGCGACTCTGCCGCCGTATGCGAAGTATTCGATTGCGGCGGTTGGAAGCGGCACTGCTCCCACCGTTGCGGTTCTCGTTTCCTTGCTCGTCTGCCTGATTCCGACGACCATCGGCGGCCTGCTTTCGGCAATCGGCATTGCCGGCATGGACCGCGTGATGCAGCACAATGTCCTGGCAATGAGCGGAAAGGCGGTTGAGGCTTCGGGAGACGTCAATACACTCCTGCTCGACAAGACCGGAACCATCACGCTCGGCAACAGGCAGGCGGTCGAGTTCATTCCGGTTGAGGGAGTGAACACCAATGAACTCGCCGATGCAGCACAACTCTCCAGCCTTGCCGACGAAACGCCGGAAGGCCGCTCTGTCGTAGTTCTCGCCAAGGAGAAGTATGGGTTGCGCGGCCGCGAAGTGGCAGAGCACGAAGCTCACTTCATTCCCTTCTCGGCCTATACGAGAATGAGCGGCGTGGACATTGACGGACGGCATCTGCGTAAGGGCGCCACGGAAGCGATCGCCCAGTTCGTGTCAAAATCCGGTGGCGTTGTGCCGAAGTCGCTTGCCGAGATTTCCGACAACATCTCGCGAAACGGCGGCACTCCGCTCGCCGTTGCAGATGGCAAGAAGGTGCTCGGCGTCATTCACCTGAAGGACATCGTAAAGGGCGGGATGAAGGAGCGGCTTGCGTCTTTGCGGGCGATGGGCATCCGTTCCGTCATGATCACCGGTGACAATCCGCTCACCGCCGCGGCCATCGCTCAGGAAGCCGGCGTCGATGACTTCCTGGCGCAGGCGACTCCGAAAGACAAACTCGAGTACATCAAGAAAGAACAGGCTGAGGGTCGCCTTGTCGCGATGACCGGCGACGGCACCAACGACGCTCCGGCGCTGGCCCAGGCCGACGTGGGCGTGGCCATGAACACCGGCACCATGGCGGCGAAGGAAGCCGGGAACATGGTCGACCTCGACAGCAATCCCACCAAGCTGATTGAGATCGTCGCCATCGGCAAGCAATTGCTCATCACCCGCGGATCGCTTGACGACCTTCTCGATCGCGAACGACGTCGCGAAGTACTTTGCGATCATTCCGGCCATGTTCGCTGCGATCTATCCGGAGCTGAACAAGCTCAACATCATGGGACTTCATTCTCCGCAGAGCGCAGTTCTATCGGCCGTAATCTTCAATGCCGTCATCATCATTGCGCTGGTTCCGCTGGCTCTCCGTGGCGTGCATTACAAGCCGGTCAGCGCCGGCCAGATGCTGACGCGAAATCTGTTGATCTACGGTTTAGGCGGCATCATTGCGCCGTTCCCGGGGATTTGGCTGATCGACAAACTCCTCGCAGCGCTTCACCTTGCATAACAGGAGCAAAGACATGATTAAGGAACTTGGACCAGGATTGCGCTTGATGATTGCGCTGACGATATTGACCGGACTCGTGTATCCCGCCGCTATGACAGGCATTTCGATGGCGCTGTTCCCGAGCAAAGCAAACGGAAGCCTGGTGACTCAGAATGGTAAGGTAGTCGGATCGAGCCTGATCGGGCAGTCATTCACGAAGCCTGAATACTTCCACCCGAGGCCCTCGTCGGCCGGAAGCGGGTACGATGCCACAGCGAGCAGCGGTTCCAACCTTGGCCCGACCAGCGCCAAGTTGCTGCACGGGACGACCAAGACTGACGATAAGGGCAAGGAGATCGTGGACTTCGACGGAATAGAGGACCGCATCGTCCACTACTGCATCGATAACGATATTCCATATACCTCCTCGGTGCCTCTGGACCAGTTCAAGGATGCTCAGGGCAATCTGGATGACGTGAAGCTGATCAAGGCTTTTAACGACACTAAGGCGCCTTTGGCATTCGCGCCGAAGGTCCAGATCCCTGCGGATGCTGTGACGGGGTCAGCATCCGGTCTCGACCCACACATCAGCCCGGCAAATGCTGATCTTCAAGCGACGCGTGTGGCAAAGGCCCGAGGAGCGTCTCCCGATCAGGTCCGCTCGCTGATTGCCGAGGCAACGAATAAACCGGCACTGGGGTTTATCGGCGAGCCGGGAGTGAATGTGCTTCTACTGAACGTCGCGCTCGATCAGAAGTTCCCGCCTCGAAAGTAGAGGAGTGCCATGAGTCTCACCCAGGAAAAGGTTCCTTTCCGACTGAAGTACTGGGTGAGGCTCGCACTGTTTGTGGTGTGCGTGCTCGCGGTCCTGATCGGCTCAAATGTTGGCGTACCAGGCACTCACCACACTCAATCAGCTTGACGTGATCGAGGCTGAGCGCGACCAGTGGCAGCGTCCATCCGAAGTGATTCAAGCGCTCGATCTCAAGGATGGGGATTCCGTCGTCGATCTCGGGTGCGGTTCCGGATACTTCTCCCTCAAACTCTCAGATCCAATCGGCCGAAATGGCAAGGTGATCGCGGAGGACATTCGCCGCCTCTCTTTGACCTTCCTCTGGATGAGGACAGTCAGGAAAGGAAAACACAACCTCAGTATGCATCTCGGCGATCTTGACGATCCGCGCCTCCGCCCCAGCAGTATCAACGCCGTGCTGATATCGAACACGTACCATGAGTTCACTGCTGCCCAGAGTATCCTGGACCATGTTAGCGCCAATCCCTGGTCCCCGGCGGCAGACTCGTCATTATCGACCGCTCGCCAAAAGGCGTGCAGGTCCAGGCCAGCGCCCAGCATGAGCACGAGATTTCTTCTGGGCAGGTCGCAGCAGACCTGAGGCAGGCGGATTTTGTGATCGACAACCGAACGGATCGCTTCATCGAAAGCGACCCGGAAAACGAGAGCTGGTGGATGATTGTGGCTCATCGCCCATAGAACGCGCTTTTCCATCGACAGAGCTGGATAGAATACGGACAAATGCACGATGACTTGCGCCGCCGTACTCCGGATGAATTGCTGGCGGAAATTGAACTAGAGGAACGCCGAAAGCAGCGTGGGAAGCTGAAGGTGTTTCTTGGCTATGCCAGCGGAGTCGGTAAATCATTTCAGATGCTGGACGAAGCTCGCCGTCGTCACGAGCGCGGCGAAGACGTGGTTGCTTGCGCGTTACAGTCCGACTACCCGCCAGACGTCCAGGCGATTGTTGATCAACTGGAAGTGATCCCCACAATCGTGACCGATTGTGGGGAAGCGATCGATCTCCATCAGGTAATCGAATCGCCGCCCGGAGGTCGTCCTGATCGATGGCCTGGCATACGACAATCCGCCGGACTGCAAGAACCCTCATCGATGGCAAGACGTGGAACAACTGCTCAATGCGGGGATTTCCGTACTGGCGACCGTAAATATCCAGTACCTGGAGAATCTCCAGGACGAGGTCGAGACGGATCACGGGAAAGCGAGCCGCGTACATTATTCCGCGCGAATTCCTCAACAATAGCGCCGACGAAATCACTGTCGTTGATGCTCCATCTGAAGAGAGTGTCCTGGGAGGCATTGAAGGAAGCTCAGCGCGTCTTGCTGAAAAGCACAAGCTGTCGCGCCTGAGAGAACTCGCGCTGCTCGTTGCCGCTTCTGTTGTGGACCGGCAACTGGAGGGCTACCTGCGTTCGCAGGGTACCGATCAGACGTGGGGTGTTCAGGAACGCATTTTGGTCTGTGTAACGGCGGATTCGGATGCGTCCGAGATGCTCGAGAGCGGGCGCCGCAATGCGGATCGGTTTCAGGGAGAATTCTTCGTCCTCCACTTCAGGGACAAGCCGCATTCAAAAGAGACAGCAAGACTGCCTCGAAAAGAATCTACAGCACGCTCGCGAACTTGGCGCGACGGTGCACAGTTTGACCGACAGCGATCCAGTTACGACGATCCTCGAGTTTGCAACGCAACGAGGAATCACGCAGATCTTTGTCGGCCGCAGTTCTACGCCGCCTGATTTCTGGACACGCCTGCGGGGCAGCCTGGCGGTCCGTCTCATCCGAGCCGCGGAGGGAATCGATGTCATCGTTTACCCACACAGGTGATCCCGAGATTGGCGAGAACTCCCCGCGGCCGGCGCGGAAGGCTGCACCTGTACCTTGGCTATGCGGCGGGAGTGGGAAAGACCTATCGCATGCTTGAAGATGCACAGCAAATCGCGCGCCAGGGAAAGGACATCGTGATTGGATACTTTGAGCCCCATGGCCGCAAAGACACCATGGCCAAGACGGCCGGTCTCGAAATGGTCCCCACTCGATCCAACACCGTTGGCGGTGCTGTATTTCAGGAGATGGACACGGACGCCATTTTGGCACGACATCCGGCGATCTGTGTCGTAGATGAACTGGCGCACACCAACGTTCCGGGTTCGACTCGTGCAAAGAGATGGGAGGACGTTCAAGTTCTACTAGACGCCGGGATCGACGTCATGACGAACATGAACATCCAGCATCTTGAGAGCCTGAATGACCATATGTTCCGCATCACCGGCATTCGAGTACGCGAGACAGTGCCGGATTGGTTCATCAAAAGCGCTTCAGAAGTGATCATGGTCGACGCCACCACGGGCGCATTGCTCAATCGCCTCAGGCGTGGAGTGATCTACACCCCCGAGAAAGCGCAGCGGGCACTCGAGAACTTTTTCAAGGAATCAACCCTTGCTGCCCTTCGGGAACTTGCTCTGCGGCAGACGGCGCATGAACTGGAGTCCCGAGATGCGGCCGAGCCCGAAGCTGCGCGCAGTCAGGACAATCCTTCAGCGGGCGCGCAGCAACGGCGCGACAGAATTCTGATCTTTCTCACCTCCGGGCCTTCTACCGCCATGTTGATCAGGCGGGGGCGCCGCATGGCTGACTACCTGGAAGCCGATTGCTTCGCGGTCTGGGTTTCCGCACAAAAGCGGTCACTCGATTCGAGAAAGGCCAGAGAAGCGATGGAAAAACACCTGAACTTTGCCCGCAATCTCCACATCGAAACGCGGATTCTTGAGGGAGATAATGTTGCGGAACAGATTATGGATTTTGCTCATCGCAACCAGATCACGCAAATCCTCGCCGCGCGTCCGAAGATTTCGCCCTTGGGATCACCTTCAGAGCACTGATCCTGTGCTCCAGATTGTTCAGATGGCGACAGATGTCCGCGTGATTGTTATCGCAGATCGCCGAAAGCGGCTCTAAGATCTGAGTTCCTGCCTGCCTTCTCCAGTTCATTTGACGGAACCTCACAGGTGAGTTGGAAGACCTGTTACGAACTGCTTATGGGTCGTTTATGTCCTGGTAAGGCATATATCGCTACGTTGGTTACTGAGGATGCGAGCGAATTTGTAAGCCCGCACAGCGACCAATGGCACTTCCAATTCTGATCGGATTTTTTGCTCTCGGTGTTGGTTTCATGCTCTTCTTTCTCTTCAACTTCATTCGTGACTCTCGCAAGTCAAAGAGGTCGAACACGGTACTCAGCGTGGTGCTGTATCGGATGGCACGCTGCTGCAACATGGCACGCGCGCCTGCAGGATGCTAACTCGAAGTAAAGCTTCGAAATCGGCAAATAGGGGCTGAGAGCGGATTTCCGCCGGCTCCGTCTTTGCCATGGAGAAATCAATCTTGAGAACGGTAGTATCGATTATCGGATTAGCAGTTTTAGGTCTCGCAGTTTCAGCCCCATGCCAACAGGACTCCGGGAGTTCCACTACACAGAATTCAGGTGCATCTCAACAGACCTCCCAACCCCCCGCGCAAAGCAGCCCCAGCCCGCTCGGCACTCCTTCAATCACCGGGCCCCTACAGGCTGGTCCGCCGATCACGTTTGATGCCGGTCCGCTCGGGAAGCTCAGTTTGAACGGGGTTCTGAGCGGGTTTGGACTTGTCCAGGGCAATCATCTTTCCGGTGACAGCACCGGCCAGGCGGCGCTCAGCAATGGCCAGGTGTTCGTTCAGAAGACGGACGGATGGTGGCAATTCTACGTTCAGGCCGGCGCGTACAACATCCTGTCTGTAGGGCTGCCGTTCATGCCGACCGGCAAGCAGGTAGACGATCTGTACAGCCCTGTCCCCGTTGCATATTTGAAGCTCGTGCCAGCGAAGAACACCTCCATTCAGATTGGCGAGTTGCCGACACTGATGGGCGCTGAGTACACGTTCGACTTCCAAAACATGAATATCGAACGGGGACTGCTGTGGAACCAGGAGAACGCGATCAATCGCGGCATTCAGATCAATCAGACACTCGGGAAACTCGCCGCCTCCATCAGTTGGAACGACGGCTACTACTCCAACCGCTATTCATGGTTGAGCGGATCGCTCACCTACACACAGGGACCGCACAGCCTAGCATTTGTCGGTATGGGGAACCTCGGTCATACAGCCTTCCAGACCGCGGCAACGCCGGTACAGAACAACAGCGTGATGTACGCCGTTGAGTACACCTACTCGAAGGGAAACTGGATCGTCCAGCCCTACTACCAATACAGCGACGTGCCTACTGATCCGGCAATCGGAATTACGAAAGGAGCTTCAACCCAAGGCGGAGCCGTGCTTCTGAGCCGATACACTTGGCCACGGGTTTTCGCTGGCCGGACGCGGAGAATACCTAGCCAGTTCCGGCAGTGCCGCTGATCAGTCTGTCAATCTTCTCTACGGCCCCGGAAGCGCCGCATGGTCGCTAACCGCAACGCCCACCTATCAGCGTCAGCGGTTCTTTGTGCGCGGAGATGTCTCCCTTGTCCGAGCCACATCGATCACGCCAGGCGATGCATTTGGATCTGACGGTACCAAACAAAATCAACCCCGCGGCGTCCTGGAGGTCGGTTTCTTGTTTTGAGATCACGAGTTCACCTTCAGACAACTGAATTTGATGACCGCAATTTCGTTATGAGTTCATCCCGCATCACTGCAGATTTGTACACAGGAGCATTCTATGTGGCCGATTCTGAGTGGAAGCTTTCGCCAACTCCAACGTGCAATCTACAGATGGAGCATCAATGACGCTCTTGCTCTCAATCGCAGAAACGAAGTACGCCCGGATGGGCTCACTTTGGACAGCGTCTGTTCTCGTCTGGATATTTGCTGGCATGCCCGGGATGTGCACCCGTGGGATTACGCTCTACCACCTGACGAAAGAGAATTAGCTTTCCATCAGCAGACCATGGCGGACACCGAGTCCAAGGAGGAAGCAGATGGCTCGCAAGGGACAGGGGATTGAGATTCTTTCAGGATGGCAAGGCGGGATCGGCGGCGAAGACTTCATTCGTCAACTGGTCGAGCGCACGGTGCAGCAGGTACTTGAGGCGGAGATGAGCAGTTTTCTGGCGCCGAGACGTACGAGCGCAACGGTGATCGGCGCGGGTGGCGCAACGGCTTCAAGCCGCGCACCTTGAAGACGCGCGTTCGCGAACTGGAGCTGATGGTGCCCAAGGACCGGGACAGCGAGTTCCAGACGGAGTTGTTCGAGCGCTACCAGCGCAGCGAAAAGGCGTTTGTCGCAGCCCTGCTGCAGATGTACGTTGAGAGCGTCTCTACGCGCAAGGTGACAGCGATAACCGAGGCTTTGTGTGCGCTGTAAGTCAGCAAGAGCCAGGTCTCTGCGCTGACCGCCAAGCTGTATGCGGAGATCGAGCGTGCGCATGCGCCGCTCACCGAAGCCTACCCGTATCTGATCTTCTACGCGCGCTATGAGAAGGTGCGCGCGGTGTCGCTGTGGTCAGTCAGGAGTGCTCGTGCGATCCGCATCAGCGCTACTCGCTATCGCGAAGTGCTGCGCTGCTGCGTCGCGGAGAGTGAGTCTGAGGCCAGTTGTGCGCGTCTTCAGTGAGTTGAAGCAGCGCGCACTGAGTGGCGTGAGTTATGTGGTGAGCGACGATCATGCTCGCATGTGAAGGCCATCGAGCCGCACTTCCAGGCGCGGTGTGGCAGCGTTGCCAAGTGCATTTTGTGCGCAACGCACTCTCTTTGTGCTCGCAACAGCAACCGCCGATCGTACTGCCGCTGATGAAAGCGTGACCTAGTCCGCTACGCGCAAAGCGGCCTCCGTTGCGTTCGCTGCGGCCGTGGCCGAGTTGTAGAAGAAGCTCCCAAGTGGCGCCGCTGCTGTAAGCAAGCGGTGCAGAGATTTTCGGTGTTTACGCGCTGCCGGAGGCGCATCGCAAACGCATGCGAACCACGAATATGCTGTAACGTCAGAACCAGCAGTTGAAGCGCCGCACGCGCGTGTTGCGCGTCTTTCCCCATGAGCAATCGCTGCTGCGCTCATCGCAGCGCTGCTGATGCAGACCAATCAGAGTGTATGCGGAGGATCTACCTCCGTATGCAGGCAACCAGGCCCAAGCCAGCTATCGCCGCAGCCGCTTCAGAGCGCCTGCTTGCTCCCGCTACCCCTCCGCAAGCAACCCCTCTCAACCAACAAACAAAACCACAACCCAATATTCTACAAACTTTTGCTCGAGGCCGCCGTACGTCGAATTCTCGAACGACGCCCAGAAGTAGAAGAAGTTGAGATAAGAGTTCTCGATTTCCATTCCAGCGCCTTACTTGCTTTAGGTACAGTGCGGCGATCTGCACTTAATGAGGCCGGACTTCGCGCACCGTCGGTCCGCATGCGGTTGGGAGGATTGGGAATCAGGTATCTCTGGTCGCCTCGGGACCAGGGCTCAGGTCGGACGGAACCAAAAAGCCAGCCATCTATGAAAACGGACCAAAAACGCATAGCCTGAACCCAATTGGCAGCTATCGTTTATGCACTGTTTATGCAGGTGGCGCTAACATTCGTATGCGATGCAAACCATCATGCTGTTCTTTGTGCGATTGCTCGAAGTCGCGTTTTTAATAGGCTTGGCGGGATCAGCAGTTGTAATAGTCATCAGCTTCGTTGAGGATTTTGGCGAGCTCGTTCACCGCGACAAATAGGGATAGGAGAGAACTTTCCACTTCCGTGTCGCATCGGAGTTTACCTCAATCACATGACTATGAAACCTCAGTTGGTCCGAGCTCATCGGTTGATACCTATATGGCTCGGTGTGATTACGCTAGGCTCCGTCTTAGTGTTGTTCGTGTGGGACATTAGTCCGAGGCTTTTCCCTGTTAGAGCCCATGTTGTTCTTGGCGCATTACCGCTTGCTCTAATCGCTGTCGCTTACCTAACTTATCAATCCGTCCGACGTCCCGGCGCAGCAGAGTTATTTAAGGCTGTCCTGCTGGCAATTGCTTTTCTCTTGTGGGCGACAAACCAGTTCAGGCCCGAAGCAGCGCGAGCCACGCTATACAACGACCTCGCCATCGCGCTTTTCGTTCTTGATGTATTTCTCGTGATGGTTGGCTGGCCGTCGGGTTCTCCCGACGAATCTTTCGCTGAGAGCTTTTCGAAACGACTAGAGAAGGATTGATTCAGCGCGAACCGCGTTTATATCTCGGATCCGCCTAATCGTCATGCGAAGCCTCGAAGTTCGACATCGCTCCTACCCTTAGCGTTTGGCCGGCCCTATTGCGTCAATAGGCGGTGCTCCACCGCAATCGCAACCTTGAACGGGGCCTCTTTCAAAGTGGGGAACTAGTGCTTCGGAGCGAGTTCCGCAGGGCATTCCGCATTTGTTTTTCGACTGCTAGTTACAAGCTAATCATTACGAAATGCTTTAAGCGCCACTCGAAGGATTCCTCCCGAAAAACGTCGCAGCATCCGGGCAAGCATGGCTGCGTTGGCGCAGGGAAAGCTTGCGCCATGCCGACATATCAGGACCGATCCTCAACTCCCCCCAAAGAGTGAGCACGTCGAGCCATATTTCCGGACGAAACACCGAGCGGGGGAACGGGTATCATGTCCCCCTGCCCCCCTCGGCAATGGCGCAGCGGGGCACGCTCCAGGCTTTGGGATGGAAACGGATGCATAAGAGATTGCGAGCAGAGTCAGATGGGAGTACATTGGCTCACAACCAAAAGACAAAATGGAAATTTCGGTTCAACGCCGGCGGGGTGGAGGAAAAGCCAACATCGCTCTGGCGCGCAAATTCCTGGGAGTCATCTACCACACCCTCAAGAACGACTAGTGTTCGAGGACTTTCCCAACTTTGTTTTGGCCTCCTTTAGGAGGCCAAACCAACCAATGAGTAGACAAGTATTCATAGGAGACTCCGATGAAAGCGCATTTGTCATTTTCTGTTCGCTTCCTTGTTATTGCGATGTTCCTTTGTGCGAGCTTCGCACTTGGGCAAGAACTTAAACCTCGCATTCTTCCTGCTCCTCAGACAGACGGTGGCAAGCCGTTGATGCAGGTGCTGAGAGACCGGCACTCCACACGCGAATTCAGTTCGGCGAAGCTCCCCCCGCAGGTGCTCGCGAACATGCTTTGGGCGGCTTTCGGCATCAATCGCCCGCAATCGGAAAGATCGGGACTGGGCCGGACCGCGCCCTCCGCCAGGAATTGGCAGGAAACCGACGTGTACGTCGCAACGGCGGAGGGGCTCTACATCTACGACGCCAAAGGGAACAAATTGGATCCCGTTCTGGCCGATGATGTGCGCGCCATGACGGGCATCCAGCCATATGTGAAGGATGCAGCAGTGGATTTGATTTACGTCGCGGACCTTGCCAAAACGGGAGGTGCCTCCGCTGAGGATCGCGATCTTTACACCGCCGCGGACTCGGGCGTCATCGCGGAAAATGTCTACCTCTTCTGCGCCTCAGAAGGGCTCTCCGTCGTGGTACGCGCCCTCGTGGACCGTTCGGCGCTCGCCAAGGTGATGAAACTGCGTCCCGATCAAAAAATTAAGCTGGCGCAGAGCGTGGGTTACCCGAAGAAGTAGCACAGCGCGCGGATCAGGCGCGTGCCCATTTCGAGTTAGCAAACTATAGCGATTCAAGTTCGATCCTATGTAGGGGCGACTGTCAAAAACGCGCGCCGCATGCAATTTCAGCCGAACCGTGAGGATGAAGATTAACATACCGCTGTATCTCCATTAATCCCCGAAAACGCCGAAGGCAACGCCGATCGGAATTGAGTGTAGGTCGCGAGACCCCAGTCGCCATGCCGACTTCTCATTACCGATCAGCTGTCAATCAGCCCATTGGAGATAATGCGTTATCCAGGCTTTGCGCGGAGTTTGAGATACATTCGCGTAGTGACACTTGCAACGAGCCAGAATCGGTCAGTGCTGATCGTCTGACTGGGATATTCGGACACATCGACTTCGTCGAGCATCTCCCTGTAATCCTTCAGACAACTATCAATATCGGGATGCCGGGGAGAAGCAGCCCTGCGAGACCGGGCTGGAGAAGTCTACGCATGGAGCACGTCGACGGGAGCGAACGCGAGGGTGAGAACGGTGATGTCGTCTTCCTGGCCGAAGGCTTGAGCAGCCATTGCGATTTCCTTGGCCGACTGGCTGCTGATTTTGCACGTGCGGTCGAAGCCGAAAAGCTCGCGGGTCGCGGACTGCGCTTCGACCACACCGTCCGAGACGAAGGTGAGCTGGTCACCGGGCTGAAGCGTGAGCGTGGTTTCAGAGTATTCGGCGAAAGAGCCGATGCCCAAGGGCAGGCCAGATGCGATCTGGAGCTCTTCGCCGTTGGCATAGGGCGCGAGATGGCCGGCGTTGGCGAGAACCAGGGAACCGCCCGGAGAGATCTCCGCGCACAGGCAGGTGGCGAAGCCGCCGAGTTGCATATCGGTCATAGCGCGATTGAGATGCTGGAGGAGCGCGGCCGGGGAGTCGGAGTCGCGCTGCTGGGCGGCGCCGAGCAGGACCGCCGCGGTCATGGCGGCGGCTGCACCCTTACCGCTGACGTCACCGATGAGAATCCGCTGGCGATTGTCGGACAAGACGCGGCACGCGTAGAAATCGCCGCCGACTTCTCGGACGGGGAGGAAGGCGACCTCAATGCAACAGCCGGGCATAGTGTCGAGGACCTCGGGAGCGAGCATGGACTGCACGCTTTGTGCGGCCAGCATTTCGCCGGCAAGGATGGCGCGCTCCTGCGCGGTCTGCTGCTGCTCGCGGAAGAGCAGGAAAAGCAAGGCGACGACGAGGCTGAGGACAGCGACGGCTTCGGCATCGGAAACTGTGCTGCCCCAGCGCGTCTGGAGGTCTGGGATGCCGGGGAGGTGTGTGCCGGTCAACCGGATGGCGAAGAAGGCCATCATTACTGCACCCCAGGCCATGCACAATGCGGCCAGGGGCTTCATACGGCGGGCCACTTTGCTCCAGGGCAGAAAGGCGGCGAACGGCGCGAGGCTTTCCAGGACCCGGAAGATGTCGCCGATGGCTTCCAGTTGACGCGAGCGGAGGGTATCGAGCCAGAGCGCCGGGCTGGCGGGTAGCAGGGGGACGATGAGGGTGGGGAAATAGAGTCCGTTGCCCACGATGATGAGGATCCAAAAGATGAGAGGGACGCGCTTGCGGGCCAGAGCAAAAAAGAAGAGCGCGCGGGCGACATTGGCAACGGCTGCGGGAACGCACCATCCGACGAAATAGGCCGATACGGAAAACGGAGAGAGGGACGCGGCGGCGGTGTAGTCCAGGTAGATGGGTGGCAGTGCGAGACAAGAGATGGCGAGCAGCAGCAGTTCGCGGCGGCTGCGGTCGTTGAACCAGAGGGAAAGCAGGATCACGCCCAGCACACCAATGATGCAGAAGCAAACGGCGGGGAAGATACGTGGACCCACTTGAGTGAGGATCGCGGAGCTGCGGCGGTTTTGAAGGAGATCAGAGCTGCCAGCATAGATGGCGAGCTGTGGCGCGGGCGCAACGGGTACTGTGGAAACGACCCGCCGCGTTACGCGAAGGGCAATCACGGGGGGAGGCGCCAGATCGTCGGAGAGCTGCCATTCGCGGATGATGTTCATCGTGAAGGCGCCGGATTTCAGGTCGCCGGCCGATCCGATAAGACGCCCATCGACATAGACCTCATAGGCTGCATACAAAACGATCTGCAGAGATGGCTGCGCGGCGTTCTGTAGCGCGGAAAGATCGGCGCGGCAACGGATCCAGATCCGCGGTTCCTGTGAAAGCGGGTTCCACGTTGAGTAAGGCTGCCAGGCAGAGTCATCGAGTTTGGGCGCGGCCCACGCGGGGTTGTCGCCGGCATTCCAGACGCATTGCTGGGGCGAGATGGCCTTGATCGTTTGCGCCGGGAGTGCGGCGGGAAGGAGGAGCAGCATGGCGAGTCTACGCATGCAGGTCCTCGGCTCGGGGAAGTTGAGCGTAGGCACGGGATTGTCATCCTCCTGGCTGAAAGCCTGAGCGACGGCGACCTTCTCTTCTCTACAGAGAATTCATTCTCTCACCTTCGGATTGGACATACTGTTTGCGCGCGTCCGCTGCCATACCCGCCCATTGATCGCTCCCGCTGAATTTATCGCAATCAATTCTGATCGAGAGGTCAGTCGCAGGCTTGTGGCGCGCGATAGGTCACTCGCCACAATGCAGCTCAGAAACATCGGACTGCACGGGGCTGGATGTCAACTGTTGCATACAGGTAAACCACTCATCGACACCTAATTACGCGAAATCGGTGGGAATGATCCCGCAAAACGCCGATTGCGACGGTGATCAACTCATTGGCACCCGGCCGTAATATTCCCGTCGCCATGCCGACTTCACAGGACTAATCTGCGGGCGATGAGCGAATGGCGATAATGCGTCAACTGAGGCTACTGTACGATCCCCGGTGATCGATAGAATTTGTCTTTTCGAGCTATTCGCTGCGTAGGGCCTGCATTGGTTCAATTGAAGCGGCGCGGCGGGCGGGAATATATGCCGCGCAAACAGAGACCACGAACATCGCGACAATCGCCAGCGCGAAGCTGACGGGGTCCAATGGAGACATCTGATAGAGCATCGACTTGAGCGGACGCGCAGCGAAGAACGTAAGCGGAATGCCCACGGCGAGACCGGCCACAAGCACCCAGAGGCTTTCTCGCATGACCATGGTTAACACTTGCCTGCGGCTTGCGCCCAGCGCCATACGTATGCCGATCTCGCTGGTGCGGCGGTTCACGCGGAACGAGTTCGTACCGTAGAGGCCTGTAGCCACCAGCAGTGCGGCCAGCACGCCGAAGAACCCACCCATTGCGGCAAACATTCGCTGTTCGCGTAGGACTCTTCAAACTGCTGTTGCTGCGTCATAGGCTTCTCGATGGGCACATTGGGATAAAGTGAGGCTACGGTCTTGCGCAGCTCGGGCAACATACCCATCGCATCACCGCGCACGCGAACTTCGATGTTCATCGGGCCGATTTCGGGCGACTGCATCTGGGCATAGTAGGCCATGGGCATTGGCTTTTCGTCTACCGATTGGTACTTGCTATCGCGCACCACGCCGACGATGGCGACCGCGAACTTGCCGCCGCCAAAACATGGCCCAATGGATTTGTGTCGGCAAGATATCTTCTTGACGAATGTTTCATTGACCCACGCGACGTACTGCGTACCCTGTGTGTCGGATTCCGCGATGTCGCGTCCGGCAAGAATGGGAATGCCCATCGTGTGAAAGAGTCCAGCGCCACCGTTGTTCGTGCGCAACATCTCACCGGGCTTCATGACGCCATCGACAATCAGTTGGCCGTCGTTGTTGGATGCTCCGGAGCCTGGGCGCATGGCTGCCATGGAAACGGATTCGACGCCCGGAATTTGGCGGAGACGATCAAGCAACGCGCGATAGAAGACATGGGTATCGGTCTGCCCCTGTGGCGTGACGCCAAAAACTAGAAGCTCTTCTGCCTGCATTCCGAGGTTCTGCGTCGCATAATTGCGCAGTGTACGCAGCAACAGGCCGGCGGCCATCAACAGCACGAGGCAGACGGCCATCTGTCCGGCCATCACGATGCGTCCACCCAGAGCGCGGCTGTTGCTTGAAGTGTGCAGGCGGAAGTCGCACGCAGCACGCCGGCGACCGGGGCCCGCATGGCGCTCCACAACGGAACGAGCCCAAAGGCCAACGCCGCCAGAGCGGAGATCAGCAGCGTGAAGAACAGTACATTGCGGTCCGGGCTGAGACCCGTCTCGATGCTGGACCATGTCGCCAACATGCGCGTGGCCGCCAGTGCGAAGAGCCAACCGAGCGCCGCGCCCGTGCCTACCAGCAATAAGCTCTCGCATAACAACTGGCGGAAGAGAGCCGCCTTGCCGGCACCTATTGCGAGACGGAGGCTGAACTCTCGCTGACGCACCGTGTTCCGCGCCTGCACCATCATAGCCACATTTGTGCAAGCGATCAGCAGAACCAGCCCGACCAGTCCCATCAAAATCCGCAGCGGCTCGCGGTAGGTATCGGTATCGTAGTAGCCGCCGCTTCCGCGCGCGGGCATGAATTCCAGTAGCGGCGCCCACTCCTTGGGATCGATCGTGCCCACGGTGTCTTTCACCACCCCGCTAAATGTCCCGGCCAGCGCCTGTTGCGCCTGCATCGGGGTAAAGCCAGGCCGCAGCCGCGCCATCAAGTACAGGCACCACCATCTGGGCGATCTGTACAGCGGGCCTGTGGACTCCACCGGCGCGCCCCACGCATTCAAATCAAAGCGATCTTGCAAGGGAATCCAAAAGTCGGTGGATGTGTGCGGTTCGACACCCTTGAATCCTTGAGCCGTCACGCCCACCACTGTCATAGGTACGCCTTTGATCGAGAGCGTCTGCCCCACAACATTGGGATCGCGCGCGTAGCTCCGCGTCCAGTAGTCGTAGCTGAGTACGACAGCCGGCGTGTGGTCCTTTTCGTCTTGTCGGGTAAAGCCGCGGCCACGCTCCAGGCGCGCTCCCACGCCGGAGAAGAAATTGCCGCTGACCTCCTCGCCATTGGCCACTTCGGGCAACTCGCCATGTCGCACAGCCACGCTGCCGTTAGTACTCAACGGCGCATAGGCGATCAATTCATCGAAGACATCGCCGCGTTGGCGCAAGGCCTCGAAAGCGGCTTCGGAAAACACCACATCCGTGCCTCCCGTACTCCCGGTTCCCGGCAGTTGGTGCTGCGTTGCAGGCATATGCACATAGGAGAGCCCTTCGGGATGGCTCACTGGCAGCAACTGCAATAGGATCGCGTTCATTGCGCTAAAGACGGCGGTGTTGGCGCCAATGCCGAGCGCTAGCATCAGGACAACTGTGAACGTGAAGCCCGGCGACTTGCGCAACTGGCGCAGTGCGTAGCGAAAGTCTCGAAGGAATGTGGGCATCTTTCCCATCCTCACTACATTCTGTGACTGTAGCGTTCGGGGGAGAGTGCTGCACGTGGGCGACCAGAATTTGTGTCTTTTCACCCGTAATTGGGTGATCTCAATCACATTTTCGACGCTCTCCAATGAAGAGGTGTCCACTAATGGGATTGGATGTTCGCAAGTGAACATCCGCAGTTCGTATGTGACGAGGTCTGCCGATTGATGGAGCGCGCCTCCGAATCACTGTGGAAGGCTAACCAGGCATTCAGCCAATAGGAGCTTTATCGGCTGATACCAAAAGGCCAACACGCTCATCCAGCTTGGGTTATCCCCACGAAAGACGAATCGGTCCTGAAAAACGCCGCATGATGCTCTGGACTCCTTTTTTCAAGTTGTGCGGATGGTAGGACCAAGGGTTAGTTTTGCAAGTCAGGGAGGAAATCGGTAGTGAGTCAAGTGATTTCCACAGGGATTAAAACGAGAAGGGGAACGAATTTGATGAACTTTGATTTCTTTAATTCTGACTCAGACCAACCGATGTCGTCGGGGAGCCCTTAATGCCCGTTTGTCGATCGTGCCAAAATTCTAAGTAGAAGGGAGCCTGAGCGATCCACGATTCTCGCACGATGACCCTGGGCGGCCAGCTGCTTCGTGCAGATCGTTGCCAAACCAAGTATCGACAGCTTCAGGTTCGGCATA
>CAVZWK010000001.1:0-16198 GCA_963778995.1 Terriglobia bacterium | reverse complement strand
GTCGAACGATCTGTTCCGGCGTGAGTACACGGTTACGAAAGCAGCACTCGGCAAATAGGAAACGCAACAGTTCGCTCAACGCCTCGATATTTGCGGAGTACCGCAGAAAAGTGCCTTCACGATGCACGTTGACCAGTTCCTTGCTCTTGAGCTTTTCGAGGTGGTAGGAAAGGGTCGAATTGGGGATATCCGACTTCTCGTGGATGTCACCTACCACGAGGCCTTCCGGATGCGCTGACAGCAGCAATTGCATGATGCGGAGGCGTGGTTCAGTCCCCATGACTGACAGCATACCGGCGTACTTGGCCACTCGACTCGACGCCTCTCCGGGCTGCGGACCGTGCCATGACCCGATATTTGCAGCAGCCTAGACTGTTGTCAAGAAAACAGGAAAGCGAACTTTGTGTACAAGGCGCGATGTCCTCGGCGGTTCGCCTTCGGGTATGTTTTCAAGGCGTGACCGTGGAACAAGGGTCGAAGTAGTTCTTCTGGAAGGTAACTGCCGCCGGTTCTTTTCCTCGAAAATCTTCCGCCACCGAAGACCGTCATCGCGCCTGCAGTGCTGCGAATGGCGGCTCTACTTGGTCACTCTATTGACCTGCCTACAGCGGCGCTGCGGGCCCGCAGAATGCGCCGCTTTTCTAGGAGGATTACAGGCTTCCACCACTGCTGTATTCAGTGGGTGGTTGCCGGAACTGCACAGCAAGAGGAGTCCTTCCCTGCCTTTCCGGCAGATTATCCTGTAATACCACGAAGACCTCCCACTCGTTGCCATCCGGATCGTTGACCCAAGTCTTATCCTGAATGGCATAGCAACAATCGGTCTTCATCTCGTCCCGGGTAATCAGCCCCTGTTCCAGCCACCGCAACTTCACGGCAAGGACGTCATCCGTGGTTCCCACCTGAATGCCCAGGTGGGACAGCGCGCCACGCTCGCCAAATGGGACCTCATTCAGAGTGAAATTTAGCGGAGGATTGGCGAGATCAAACTTGGCGTACCCGCTTCTGACCTTGCTGGGCTCGACCCCAAACAGCTTCTGATAGAACTCCAGGCTCTTTTCGAGGCTGCGAACGTTGATCGCAAGATGGGCCTTCAGAGCTTTCACTTCAGCGGATTGCATATTGGTTCTCCTTTTTGTTTTGCGCCGACTAATACATGCGCGTACGCGAATATGATGCCGACTTGACAGGGTCGGATTCATATATGTCAAGACGAATATTTTGTGCTATAATTCTTCTGTCATGGCGAAGCGCGACAACGCCATCTCCCTGGTGGACATGTTTCGGGCCCTGTCCGACCGCACTCGTCTCCGGCTGCTGCATCTGATTGACAGCCAGGAAATATGCGTATGCTACTTCGTGGAGGCCCTGAAGGTCAGCCAACCCAAGATCTCACGGCATTTGGCGTACCTGCGCCGGACAGGCTTGGTCACGGTACGCAAGGACGGACGCTGGGTCCACTACAGGATGGCGGTGCCCGGCGACCCGGTCGCCGCCAGAATTCTTCGCGAAACACTTGAGCGGGTGGGGCAGGAGCGGGATTTCCAGAACGACTGTAGGAGGATGGAGAGCGCTTGTTGCCAGCCTGAGAAATTCGTGACCCTAGAAGGAGCACCGCCGCCGGTTCCGGTGGAGAACGCCTATGCGACCGCAGAAAGGAGAAGTTAACGTGCCCTCATCAAGTAAAGAACTGCCGATTCTTGTCACAGAAGTTCAGCAGAAGTATGGCGCTATCGCTCGAGGCGAAGCTTCCGGCTGTTGCGGCCCCCAATCGGACGTAGCACTTGCGCTCGGTTACAGCGAAGCGGACTTAGCCCTGGCCAAGGACGCCAACCTCGGTTTGGGTTGTGGGAACCCACTTGCCTTGGCCGAGATCAAGCCCGGCATGACTGTGCTCGACTTAGGCTCCGGCGCCGGCTTTGACGCTTTTCTTGTCTGGAACCGGGTTGGTCCCACGGGCCGAGTTATTGGCGTGGACATGACCGACGATATGCTTGCCAAGGCACGCACGAACGCGGAGCAATTGGGTGCTACCAACGTGGAGTTTCGCAAGGGCTACATCGAAAAACTACCAGTTGAGGACGAGACAGTGGACCTCGTAATCAGCAACTGCGTGATCAATCTAAGTACTGCCAAGCCCGCGGTTTTTCGCGAGATCTACCGCGTACTGAAACCAGGTGGACGTTTTGCCGTCAGCGATATCGTCTTACTTGCGGATCTGCCGGAGTCCATCGCTCAAGATGTGAATGCCTATGTTGGATGTGTTGCCGGCGCCAGCCGCCTGGGCGACTATCTGAGCATGGCCTACGAAGCCGGACTGGAAAACCTTGCCATTCCGCAGATCACGCCCGGCACATCGTTGCTGGAGGCGTATGTTCCCAACGGGTGTTCAACCGGCGAATCCATGTGGTCCCCTGAGCAGATCCGCCAAGCAGCGTCCTGTCTGGCTTCGGTCAAGCTACACGGCGGTCGGCCTGAATGAAAGCAATCGCTTAGCGGGAGGTTGACGGGTTCGAATTGCAACCCCGGTTCAACTTCTGAAATGCCGAAGCGACCGACTTCGCTCCAGTTGCCACTAGTACGGCGAACACAAGTACCGGCCCGGCGGTCGTGTTCAGGCCAGCATCCTCTTGAGTTCGTTGACGCTCGGAACTTTGCCGTAGAACCTGACTTTCCCGTCCACCATCAGGGCGGGAATTTTCATGATGCCTGCCTGTACGATAGCTTGGATGTCGGTCACCTTCTCCAGCGTGTACTCCACGCCAAGCTGCTTAGCGGCCGCCTCCACATTCTCCGCCAGGCGATTGCAGTTCGCGCAGCCGGGCCCGAGTACCTGAAAGTTCTTCATGGATGCCGTCTCCTTAGCTGCGACCCAAGTGCCTTGCGCAGGACCATCCAATTTTCCTAGCTTTTGCTGCGTGAGAACTCCCGCAATCGCTCGCCAATCTGATCCCGTACACGGCGGAATACAGCCAGACGCTCTTCGTCAGATCCCTGTGCAGCGGCCGGGTCCACGAAGCTGTAATGAAGGCGTTCTACGGCTCCCGGGAAGATCGGGCACGACTCCTTAGCGCTATCGCAGACGGTAATCACGTAATCGAAGGGTTGACGGGAAAACTCCTCCACCGACTTCGAATGGTGCCGGGAGATGTCGATTCCGATCTCTCTCATCGCCGAGACCGCCAGCGGGTTCAGGCCCGCGGGGCGAGTACCCGCACTGAACACCTCGAAGCGGTCGCCGGCCATATCCCTCAGCAACCCCTCGGCCATCTGACTGCGCGCCGAATTGCCGGTACAAAGAACGAGAACTCTCTTGCGTGTCGTTATGGTCATCGAAAACTTTCCTTTCCTTCCATCGCTGCGTACGCGGCTTCGCTAGAACGGGGTTGCTCCAAGGCAGCTTTGCATGTGCCGCACAGCAGCACCCGGGCCTTCTTGGGGAGAACCACCGTTCGCACAATCGGAACGCCCCCGATTACCGGGTCGTCGACTACACGGATGTGCTCTGCGCAGAGAGCGGCGGAGCAATGATGGCAAAGGGCAACCGCATCGCGGGTTTCACCCGCCTGTAAACATTCGTAACAGTGCACAATATCCTCCGCCTACGCAGCTTGTTCCGGTTGACCCATTGCCTGCGTGACCTGAAACCAGTGCCGCGTCCGATTACACACGCTGCAGACAGACAGCATGACCGGCACTTCCACCAGAACCCCGACAACCGTTGCCAAAGCAGCGCCCGAACCGGGGCCGAACAGTGCGATGGCCGTTGCCACAGCGAGTTCGAAGAAGTTGCTCGCGCCGATTAATGCGCCGGGGGCGGCCACGGAATGCTCGACCTTGAACAAGCGCATCAAGCCGTAGGTCAGGCTTGAGTTGAAATAGACCTGGATCAGAATCGGGACCGCGATTAGCAGAACATGAAAATACCGCCCGGTGATGTTATCGGCCTGGAAGGCGAAGATGAAGACCAACGTGGCAAGCAGCGCCGCGATCGTAACTGGGCTGAACTTGGGCAAGAATTCCTGCTCGAACCATTGCGTTCCACGTGCGTGAGAAAGCCAACTCCGCAGGGTCGTTCCGACTACAAGCGGGATCACGATGAACGCGATGACGGAGTACAACAACACCATGAACGGCACGGAGAGCGATGAGGCCCCGCTGACCAGAAAGCGAACGATCGGAGCGAACAGGAACAACATGATGAGATCGTTGACTGAGACCTGGACCAGGGTATAAGCGGGGTCCCCGTCGGTCAGGTAGCTCCATACAAATACCATTGCAGTGCACGGTGCCGCCGCCAGGATGATCGTTCCGGCAATGTATTGACTCGCTTCACCAGGAGTGATCCATGCTGCGAAGACGTGGCGGAAGAATACCCAACTGATCAGTGCCATAGAGAAAGGCTTGACAAGCCAGTTCACAAAAAGCGTCACCAGCAGACCGCGAGGCCGCTGCCTGATGTTCAAAATCGCCCCAAAGTCCACCTTCATCATCATTGGGATGATCATCAGCCAGATCAGAACTGCGATGGGCACGTTCACCTGGCTGCCCCGGCCGAACTCCATTTCGCGCAGTGAGTGGACCAGGCCGGGAGCCCACTTCCCAACGGCCAGACCAGCCACCATGCATAGGCCGACCCACAGAGTGAGATAGCGTTCAAAGAAATTTAGCCTCTTCGGGGCTTGGGTGAGACGTGGAGTGCTCTCTGCTGCAATAGATGCCATTACTATGCCTTTCTTCCAATCACGAAATCTGCGATGTCACCAAACGCGTGCGGGCAACGGTCTTGAGGTCGTTAGACCCGAATAGGGGCGCCATTGGTCTACCGTGCAGGAGCCCGATTCGACCGCCTTCTTCAATCTCCGCGTGTCTTTCTGAAAGATTTCCTCATTATTGAATGCGCTACGTAGGACCCTGAACAGAGGCTTGAGCAAGTCATGCTTGTCCGCTGCCAGCGAGTAAAACACGCGGTATCCAACACGGCGATCTGTCACCAGCCCGCAATTCTTCAGGTAGTTCAGGTGACGGGATACGTTCGGTTGTGAGGTTCCCATGACGTACTGGATATCGCATCCGCAAAGTTCACCGTGCAGCAGCAAGTTGAGAATTCTAAGCCGATTGCTATCGGCCAGTCCCTTAAAGTAATCGGTCAGTTCGTTCATGTCCGCCTCTTCACTCTATACGCATAGATGAATATGATTCCGCTTTCGATCCATTTTGGCCAACACCTCTCACAACCTGGGCAAGGGTCATGCGGACATCCTGCGGGCCAGACCTTGCAGCTTGCTCAGAGCCGCGTTGTATGCGTCGGTGAACGCCCGCTTTACGTCCTCTTCGGGCAGGGTATGCAATCCGATCATCTGGTTCAGGCGCTGGACGCTCCTGTCTGTTCTTTGAACCAATCGCGCTGTGCCGGCGACGACCTGGGCGGTCGCCTCCAAGACCTTATCGGGTGCGAGGCCCGACCCCGCTGCAGCCGAGGCCAGCGCTTCAATCACTGGGAAAATGTACGTTGGACCCACGGAGCACAGGGACCCCCAGGCTTCGATCGAGTTTTCATCCACTTCCAGCCAGCGGCCGAACAAATCAAGCAACCGTATGACGAACTCCCGGACGCTCGGCGCCAGCGCGGGGCTGTAGCAGACGAGGTTCATGCCCTCTCCCACCATCGAGGGGGTATTGGCCATGACTCGAACGACGGGGGTGCTGCCGGCGGCCTCCTGCAGCTTCTCGATTGGAACACCCGCGGCAAGAGAAATGATGACTTGCTCCGCCCGGAAGTGTGGACGCAGGAGGGCGGTCACTTTGCATGTTTCCCCAGGGGGTGTACCTATTATCACGACTTGCGCGAATTTCACCCCGTCCTCATTTTTCTGACTGGTCAAAAGGGCAGGGATAGATATCGCAACCTGACGTAAGCGGTCTTCGCGCGGGTCGCACGCCATGATCTGGTCCGGCGCCACGGCCCCGCTGGCAATCAATCGCACGATCCATGCCTCGGCAAGATTACCTGCACCGATAAATGCGAACTTCTCCTGGAATCGTGTGCTCATGGCTCACCCACCATTGCCGGCTGCCCGCTGTCAGCCGGGACAAGTTGAGCAGCCGCTTCGTTTTTCGCCTCTTCGCGCAGGCGCCGAAGCGTCGCTCGCAGCTCTTCTTTGCTGGGGAACTTGATGGCTTCCGACGGACAAAGCTGCGCGCAGCTCTCGCAACCCACCACGCAATTCAATCGGATTCTGGACAATGGGATGCTGATTTTCCTCATCCCACACAAAAACATCGTTATGACAAAAGTCGTAACAGAGCCGGTCCCCTAGGCACGCGTCATAATCGATGGTTGGGAACCAGGTGATCTTTTCCCGCGGTACGTTCGTACCCATGATGCCTCCATTCACAAGGGCTTCAATGCCACACACTTTCCTTTCGCAAAATCAGGCAGGCACTCCCTCCCGCGCTTTCACCAATTGCTCAACCTTTTCCTTGATCCGAGCCAAAATGCCGTCGTTGTCGGTCCCACGGATATCGATGGTGATGAAACGCTTCTCGTCAAATTCGGTGTTACGCAGCACTTTCTTGAAGAGCTGCACCTGCGCCTCCGGGGCACAGGCGGCGGAGATGACGTAAGTGTCGGGGTCGCCGGCCGACTCACGCAGGATCTCGGTAAGAATCGCGTTTCCTCCCTGACCGCAGGTCTGGGGGTGCAAAGCTACGTATTCCACATCGAGCTCGCTCTCAATCTGGAAAGGGAGGGTATTCATGTCCGAATCTTTGAATGACTTGCAGAGCCCTTTGCAGTTGCACAACAGGATTTTTACTTTCATGGTTTTTTCTCCTATAAACTTCGTGTGACATTTGCCGCGTCGTGGGCATGGTCGGCTTGTGATTGGTCATCGGCCGGCCGTACGACCAGCACTGGCCGGGCATGCCGGCATACGACAGCATCAGAAACGCTGCCCAGCATTACGTCGGCCGCCGCGCTTCGACCGGTGGCACCAATCACGATGAGAGATACATCCTGCTCTTCCGTAACCCGGTCGATCTCTTTGAACGAATCACCGGTACGCAGCAGGACAGTTGTCGAGTAACCGAAGAACTCCAGTTCCGTCTTCATCCGCTCAAGGCGATCGGAGGCCTCGACCGCATCAGCGGGGCGCGACTTCATGCTTTCTGTGCTCAGCACGTGCAACAGCACCACAGACTCCGCGCCAGCAGCCCTGAGTCCCTTCACAATCCGTAGGGCTTCAGCCGAGGTTGCGGAGAAGTCGATCGGCACCAGAATTCTCCGTAGTAAGTGCTGGCAAATAAAGTCGCACTCCGTGGTTCCTAGCTGATCGATGAGTTTCTGTTTCAGAACCAGGGTCGGGACGCGAGCATGTTGAACAACTTTGTGGGTCACACTTCCAAGGGTTACGCCCCTAATGAAGCCATGGCCGTGTGTGCCCATGATGATGAGATTGGCATCTTCTTCGTCGGCAACGCGCAGGATATCCAGGTGCGGCACGCCCAACTCGATCCTGACGTGCACCCGGATGCCGGTTCGCTCGATCGCTTCTCGTAGCGCCTGCAGGCGAGTTTCGGCATCCTCTTTCCAGGCAATGATGCGCTCTAGTTGATCGGAATCAAAGCCAATCGGATGGCCGACCTCAATCACGTTAAGCAGCACTATCTCGCTCGTTCCGAAAGCCCTCAGCTCAGGGAGACATTTGGCGAGCCGTTCCGCATGCGGAGAGAAGTCGGTCGGAAATAGAACCCGCGCAAACATTCAGGACCTCCTGCCGCTTCCGGCTAGAGCACGGTTCGTTGCGTTGTCCTCATAGAAATTGCGGAACAGTTCTACCAAAACAGGGAAATACAATGACTCTTGATTTGCGGGTATGTAGTTCCCGGCGTCGCGCAACTGCTGCACGAAGGTTCTTCCCAGATCCTCATCGTCCGGTGACCAGCCTTCCACATAAAGGAGTTTCATGGCTGCATCGACGCCTGTAAGCCCAACCTCGACGTCACCAACGCGTAGCAGACGAACCCCGCGAATTCCACAGCAACTCCGGTTCATGACGCACCTTCCAGACGACCCGGCCCCGACCGTTCGACTCTCATCGAGTGATCTCCTCCATGCCTTGCGTGTCATACAACGACTTTCTGGCCACCCGCTTCCCTACTCCCTGTTGCATGAGGACTCGCAGCCTTTCCAGATCTCGCTGCAACGCAGGTTCTTTCCTGCTGACCGCGGTCAGGAAACGCCGCAGGATTATCGTCGTAGGGGAGTCAGCTCTCGTGAGGCGATAGACCATGCGTGCGCCGTCACGATCTGCTGTAACGAGATTGGCAAACCGCAGCCGGGCAAGGTGGCGCGAGACCATCGGTTCTGAGAGTCCCAGGGTAGCCTGCAAGTCACACACGCAGAATTCGCCGGCGTGGAGCACATTCAGAAGCCGAAGGCGCGTCGGGTCAGCAATGGCCTCAAGGAGGTGGGCCAGAACTGCAGGCGTTTCATGATTTCTGTCTATTCGCATACTCGTATAGTCTTATTATAGTATGAACCCAAAGCGAAGCTGTGACCTACATCACAGTTGCAAGTGACCCGAAATCACGTGGATGCACTAAAAGGGATCGACCGCTAGACCTGGTCAAGATGAAGGGCGCGTCCCGGGTTTCCCAAGAGACAACCAGGAGCCTAGGATAGACATGTATAGGAGGCGACCATGGCTAACCAAGCGATGGGAGCTCTCGATCCGATCGCGGAGGAGCTCGTTGGGATTGCGGCCGCCGTAGCTAGCCAGTGTGAATGCTGCTTCACTGATCACTACAACGAGGCCTTGGACTTAGGGGTTCCTTTTAAGGCGATCGAGGAAGCAGTCAGCCTAGCTCGTGCGGTGGCTGAACGACATCAAAAGCATATAGAGGAATTCCTTACTCGGCGCATGGGAGAACCTCTGGAAGTACTGGGTAAAGTTGCGGAGGAACATCATTGACAATATTCAGAACTGCCTGGCCGTGCGGATAATACGCAGAAAGTTGGATATAGTACGGCCCGACACTTCTGTCTCGAAGACGTTCGGAGACGAACGACGGGTTCGCCTCGTTTGACTGTTCCTGACCAACATGAAGACTGTGCGTCTGTGAGCTCGGCGATGCTCCTGCAATTGCCGAAATGCCAGGTATTCTGGCAGCACCCTGCGCTTCTGAAAGCTGGATTCGTTGCTGACCGCCGGGAGTAGAGAGCTGAACTGATGCCTTCAACGACGACAATGCTAATCAGCCCCCGGTTGCTCCAGTCGCTACGTCTCTGTGGTTCATGACGAGCGTCACGTGGGCTCGATGCCGGCGTCACCACTGATGATTTGTTCGGAATCAATGGCGCAGACCTAGCGGCCTGACATTTTGCGACCCCAGTTCTGAGCTGCCAGTTGTACGGGGTCCCAAGGACTGCTCAGGGGAGGAGTGTAGCTGAGATCAAGATCGTTCAACTCGTCCACACGCATTTCGTGAAACAGAGCGGTGGCAAACACATCAATCCGCTTCGCTACCTCGGATCGCCAATAGCCGACGATTTGTGCTCCGAGCAATTTGCCGCTTTCAATGTCTCCCGTAACTCGTAGCGTCATTGTTTGGGCGCTGGGGTAGTAAGCCTTGTGGTCCCACGCAGTGCATTCAAATGTGCGGGGATTGAAGCCGGCCGCTCTCGCCTCGTTGTCGCGGAGCCCTGTTCGACCTGCCGCCAGATCGAAAACCTTCACAACCTGGGTGCCTACAGAGCCAGCAAAATGCCTGTCTCCTCCAATGGCATTCTCGCCTGCGACTCGTCCTTGTTTGTGCGACGTCGTTCCCAGCGGCAGATAATTGTACTGTTGAAGAACGCGATGCCAGGTTTCGACACAATCCCCAGCGGCATAAATGTCGGGAGCATTCGTTCGCATGCCGGTATCTACCCGAATGGCGTTCTTTAAACCTGTAGCGATCCCGGCCGAAACAGCTAGTTCGGATGCCGGCTTTACGCCCGTTGCCATGAGCACCATGTCGGCTGATTTCTCGAAGCCATTCGATCCGACGACCCGCAAACATTCAGAGGAGAAGATCCCCTCCACATCGACATCAGTTCTGACATCAACTTCATGGCGTCGCAACTCATCGCAGATCAGATTTCCCAACTCCACATCCACCGTGGCAAGCACGGATTGTGTCTTTCCAACCAGGGTTACTTCGAGTCCGCGACGCTCAAGGGCATCCGCCATCTCCACGCCGATATAACCTGCACCTACGATGATGGCTGAGCGAGGATTGATCTCCAGCAGTCGGCGATTTACAGCAAACGAATCATCCATCGTGTGAAGGGTGAACACTCCCGGGAGATCAATTCCCGGAATTTCAGGAACTAGGGGTGTAGCTCCGGTCGCGATCAGCAGACGATCGTATGTAAGAGTCTTCCGGTGCCTCTCTCGATCCACAACGTCGACGGTGTGACCTTTCGGATCAATGGCCACCGCCGTATGCCACAAAAGCAGCTCGATCCCTTCGAATTCCGTGCTGTGGGCCAGTTGATGCCAGTCAGGGGTCTCTCCGCTGAGGAAGAACGGCAGCCCGCAGATGCTGAAGTTCGGGTAGCCATCGGCGAGCAGAACCGCTATTGACACGCTTTTGTCGAGCTCATGCGCTCTAAGTGCAGCGCTGATGCCAGCGTCGCTACCACCGATGATCAGGAACCGCGTAGCGCTCTCCATGTCGCAAACTCCTCTGCGTCGGCTCTGATTTCGGAATGGGCGACGCGGCGGGACCGATTATCTGCCCTGCTCAATAGCGCGTCTAGCCTGCTGGGCCACGGCTACTGGCAACGGTGCATACAACAGATCCGCAGCGAACCTCTGCCCGTCTGTTACTACCCACGTTAGGAAGTCGGCGAGGGCTTTGCCTTTGGGGGTGCCATGCAAACTCACTGGTACCAAAACCCAAGAAAAACTCGCTATGGGATAGGTGCCCTGTAAGGTCGAGTCCGAGATTGAAGCCCGTAAGTCGTCCGGCAGCATCTTTGCGGAAGCAGCAGCTGCAGAAGTGCTGTTGACACTAGCTTTGACAAACTCACCGCTCGCGTTTTGCACGCTCCCGTACGCAACTTTGTCGCGCACTGCATAAGCAAGCTCCAGGTACCCAATCGACCCTTCGGTCTGCCGAATGGCGGATGAGACGCCCTCATTGCCTTTGCCTTCAATACCAACCGGCCACTTGACATTTGTTCCCCTGCCGACCTTTTGTTTCCATTCAGGGCTCGACCTTAGAGAGGTAGTCAGTCCAGACATAGGTCGTACCGCTGCCGTCCGAGCGGTGTACGACCGTAATAGCCTCGTCCGGGAGAGACACGCCAGGATTGACAGCGGCAATGGTTGCGTCGTTCCACTTCCTAATCTTTCCCAGAAATATCTGAGCCAAGATCGGCGACGTGAACTTCATCTCCGGGCTGACCGACTTGAGACTGTAAGCAGGGACATCGGCCCCGACAATCACAGGAATGTGAATTAGCTTGGTCGTTGACTTCGACAACTGGTCATCTGAAAGCGGCGCATCCGTGGCGCCGAAGTCAATCATGCCCCGCATCGCTTGAGCAATTCCTGCTCCGCTGCCAGTAGGCAGATAGTTGATTTTTATGTCAGGATGCTGTTCCTGATATTCACTTACCCACTTCGCCATGATCGGTGCGACAAATGTAGCGCCGGCCCCGCTCACAACAGTCTGGGCCATTAATAGAAGAGAGGAAACACATATGATCGCCAGTGTGATTAACGATTTCATGATGACATTGCCTAAGTCGTTTTGCCCTGCCCTTGTAGACTCGCCAAGGGAGTTTCCGGGGTAGTGACCGTTTTCGTTTGCTAGCGTCGCTTTCCGGCCCAATTTGAACCCCGCTGTTGATCTCGATGGGAGCCAAACATCAATACGCTTACTGTGGTCAGCAAACAGGTGACCATGGCAGATACGAGCGACATTGTGCTCACGCCGGTTCGAAGCAACAAAGTAATCGTGCAAACCACACCCGCCATTTGAGCAATACCAAGAAGCACACGAAGTCTTAGCATTCCAGACTTCTTGAGGTTGTCAACGCTATATATTCCAACCTTCATCATCGTCATCCTCTCCGACGAGGTTTTGGCAAACGGCACTGGCCACAACGGAGCCAGCGCCGTTCGGCGGATCCCAGTATCAAAGGCAATCGCATTGAATTCCTCCCGCGTGCTTGTCAATCAGCGGTTGCAAAGAAGTGGACGTCGATACTCGATCCAGAAGAATTGCTTGTGAACTCAACCATGTAAGAATCGCCCGGGAGCGCTCTGTGTAGTCTCAGGATCGATTCGGTTTGCGAAAGAACCTGGTAGTCAGGTGCAGACTCCTGTTTTACCCAGTCGAAATATTCTTTGGTTGTCGATGAGTTCCGGATCTGCCAGTCGGCTTCAACCGACATCGCCTGTTTCCTGATGCTGGCTCTTTTCTGGAGGCTGCTGTCCGGTGCGACAGTCCGCTGTTCAAGTGTGTTGATCTCGGTCACAATCTCTGGGGTAGGCTGCTGCTCTCGAGCGCAACCTACGAACTGCAAGGCGCCGCACAGCAACAGCACCTTCAGAGCCCGGTGCCGTCGGAGTTTAATGCAGATGCGAAAACACCGAAGTGCGCGCTGCCAAATCGGTTCCCGCCTCTTGCCAAGCACCACAACGTGCTCTGTCGCCAAGGCTTCGGGCTTACGGCTGTGTTCTTCTCCGAAGTCACAGACATCCGTGATGAACGTCACGCGGGGCATGGTATCATATGTGTATGCTTGTATGTGAATATAGGGTTATAGCGGTTTGCCACGGTTGGGAGAATACTTGGCCTGGGCCCGCAATGACCGCTACGTCGATGCGCAAGCTTTCGCACCCGGAAGATCCGCAAGATCAGCAAGGAGAACTCATAAATGTCGAAACTTCAGGTGTATGACCCAGCGATGTGTTGTTCAACAGGTGTTTGTGGGCCCAGTGTAGATCCAGTTCTGCCACGCTTCTCAGCGGATCTGGAATGGTTAAAGAGCAAAGGTGTTGAAGTTGAGCGGTACAACTTAGCGCAAGATCTTGCCGCGTTTGCCGCGAATACCACGGTCAAGCACACTCTTAACTCGCAAGGCACGAAGTGCTTGCCGATGTTACTTGTCGATGGGCGAGTGGTCTCGCAAAGCGACTATCCCACCCGCGAACAACTCGCAGGGTTCACCGGCGTCGTCTTTGAACCTGGGCCAGTGTTTAAGACGCGCGCCGCTGACCTTGTTGGTATTGGTCCAGGCAGCGGGAAGTAAAGAAATGAAACTGCCAGGCGAGATGACCCGAAATCTGCTCTTCACGGGCAAAGGCGGTGTCGGCAAGACCTCCATTGCGTGTGCCGTCGCTATTTCGTTAGCTGACGCGGGAAAACGCGTTCTACTGGTAAGCACGGATCCCGCATCGAATCTCGATGAGGTGCTCACTGCAAGGCTCGGGATGCGTCCGGCTCCGGTTGAGGGTGTGCCCGGCCTCTTCGCCATGAATGTCGATCCAGAAGAAGCCGCGAAGGAATATCGCGAACGGGTGGTCGGTCCTTACCGCGGAATTCTGCCCAGGCCTGCTGTCGAGAGCATCGAAGAACAGTTGTCGGGAGCCTGCACGGTCGAAATCGCAGCGTTCGATGAGTTCGCAAAATTGATGGGCGACGATCATGCTACAACCCCATTCGATCACGTGATCTTTGATACCGCACCGACTGGACACACTCTTAGGCTGCTGCAACTTCCTGCCGCCTGGTCAGGGTTTATCGAGACCAATGTCGGTGGGACTTCGTGTCTAGGTCCATTGAGTGGATTGCAAGCGCAGCATGAACTATACGACAACACGGTACGCGCTTTGTGCGACGGTATGAGAACCACGGTTTACTTGGTGACCAGGCCTGAAAGCTCCGCACTCGCAGAGGCCGAGCGCACCCGTCAGGAACTAGAGGGTCTTGGTGTGTGCAATCAGTGCCTGATCGTAAATGGTTGCTTTAGCGCAGGTGGGAAGAATGACGTTGTGGCCGATGCGCTTGAGAGTCGCAGCTACGCTGCCCTGGCAGCGATGCCGAATGGAATCTGTCAACTGCCCCGAATGGAAATTCCGCTCGTGTCGAGGGTTTTGATCGGGGCAGATGCTCTGCGAGCCTTCGGAGGACCAATTCCGAGTGGCCCCTCTCGCTCTGATCTTGGCTATGATGGCATCGACCTCCCCGCGTCTTTTGCGGAGTTGATTCCGGAAATCGCCGCTCACGGTAAGGGCGTGATCATGACCATGGGCAAGGGCGGCGTTGGGAAAACAACGGTTGCAGCGGCAATTGCAGTTGAGTTAGCCCGGCTGGGCCATCCCGTTCACTTGACCACCACGGATCCGGCGGACCATCTTACGATGGCGGTTGAGGAAGATACCCCCGGTCTGACAGTGAGCCGGATCGACCCTGCGGTCGAAACTCGCGCTTACACCGAGGAAGTCTTGCGTGAATCAGGCGAGGGGTTAGATGAGAAAGGGCGAGCGCTGCTGGAAGAGGACCTGCGGTCTCCTTGTACAGAGGAGATTGCTGTATTCCGTGCTTTCGCCCAATCGGTGGATAGAGGGAATCACGGATTCGTGGTGATCGACACTGCCCCAACCGGGCACACGCTTCTACTGCTAGACGCTGCAAACGCTTATCACCGCGATGTCGAACGGAACTTAACCTACATACCTGACAGCGTTCGCCGACTCCTGCCCCAACTTCGCGATCCTGACTTTACCAAAATCCTGATCGTGGCGTTGCCGGAGGCGACTCCGGTTCACGAGGCAGCGCGGCTGCAGAGCGATCTTACTCGGGCCGGCATAACTCCGTACGGATGGGTCGTGAATCAGAGTTTTGCCGCCACAAACACCAGGGATCCTATCCTGGCGACGCGGGCAGGAATCGAAGTGCGTTATATCAATGAGGTAAAGAAACTCTCCAAGAGGGTGTTCTTACTTCCCTGGCAGCCGGACGCTCCAGTCGGAGCGGAGCGCTTGCAGCAACTGGTCGGGGTCGGCGTGACCCGACAAAGATGAAGAGGTTGAATCGATGAAAGAGTTGGAACAGTACTTTAAAGCCTTAGGCGATAACAATAGGCTGCGGATCATTAACCTGCTGCTGCACGGTGAGCTTTGCGTATGCGACATTCAGTACGTCTTGGAGAATTCGCAGCCGAACGTTTCTCGTCATCTGGCCTACCTGAAAAACTCCGGAATGGTTTTTGATCGTCGCGACGGATACCGTATTTATTACCGTCTTACCGACCCCGCAGAGCCGACCAAGCGCTTGCTGTTCGATTTTCTTCGCCAGGCCTTCGGGGACGAAGAGCAGCTGCAGCGGGACACGGAACGTCTGAAAGACGCGATCGCAGCGGGCTCGTGCACGGTCAGTGAATGGAAACCCTACTCTGCACTCGGCAGGCCAAGAACTGCACGATACTCTTCGCGCGAAACAGCCAAAATTTGATTAGTTGCAGTTGCGAGGTGCGACAATGCAAGGACGCTACAACGTACTGTTTTTGTGCACTGGAAATTCCGCCCGCTCAATTATGGCCGAAGCCATTCTGAAGCGTAAGGGCTTCCCAAATTTCATTGCTTATAGCGCGGGTAGCCATCCGGCCGGATTTGTACACCCAGAAGCCCTGAAGCAACTCGAAACAGCTCGCCTCTCAACTGAGGGACTTCGCAGCAAGAGTTGGGAAGAGTTCGCAAAAGAGGGGGCACCCCGCTTGGACTTTGTGTTCACGGTTTGCGACAACGCTGCCAAGGAGGTCTGTCCAGTCTGGCCGGGACAGCCTATGACCGCGCACTGGGGCGTTCCTGACCCTGCCGCTGTCAATGGTACGCCCGATGAGGTATCGCGAGCTTTTCGCGATGCGTTCTTCATGCTCGACCGACGCATAAGCATCTTTCTCTGTTTACCTCTGACGAGTCTTGACAAGCTTGCTATTCAGAAGGAAATTGACCGCATCGGTCAGCAATAGCACACCTCACCAATAGGAGACACCCAGCTTTGAACGTGTGCTAACATTCGCATATGAATGCGAATGTTATAGCGTCTCGTACCGCCAACGCCATCTGCCGGATTCCCTGCTTCAAGGAGGCTCTAGTCAAGAAGCTCCAGCGACAGATGCGGGACTACCTCTCCC